>NZ_SJXB02000001.1:0-2805000 GCF_004337435.2 Streptomyces sp. KM273126
GCCGACGACGAAGCAGTCGTCCCGGTCGTCGATCAGGGCCAGGTCGGCCCAGCCACGGGCGAGGAGGACGCGGCGGCCGTGCGCGCGGATCGCCTCGATGGCGACCCGGGCGGGGTCGGTCGAGCTGCGCAGGGCCATGCTGCCGAAGCCCACGTACACCGGCGGCTCCCCGGCGTCCAGGAACGCCTCCAGCCCTTCCGGGAGCGGGCGTTCGTCCGGCAGGATCCACGGTCCGGTCTGCACGAGGTCGAGATCCGTCATGTCCTGCCATGGGACCAGGTTCGGGTCCGCCGCCAGCCACGGCCGGTCGGTGAGGACGTAGTCACGGACGTTGTCCACCGGTGGCAGGCCGATCGCCGCCCGGTGGCTGTTCTCCGCCTCGCCGTACAGCTCGTTCACACGCTGGGCGTCCTGCTCCCACAGCGTCTTGATGTCGGTCTCCTCCGGTGAGGACTGCTTGCCCGGCCGCCGCCCCGGAGGGAAGTGACTCGACGGCAGTCCCAGCGTGTGAAAGCACGCGAGCACGTAGGGGATGCCCAGCTTCTCGGCCACCGAGCGTGCGCCGACCGGCATCAGGCCGGTCGCCAGCAGCGCGTCACAGCCCTCGGCCACCGTGGAGAGCGTGTCGAACCGCGCGGCGACCAGCTCGGGCGCGAGCCGGAACGCGGCCTCCGCCGACGGCGGCTTCTCGCCGGCCACCACCGAGCGCACCGTCGGGCCGAGCGGCACCAACGGGAGGCCGACACGGTCCAGCAGCGCCACGAACTCCTGATCCGGCGGCGCGCACACGCGCACCTCCGCACCGAGTTCCCGCAATCGCACCGCGAGGGCCACCACCGGTTCGACGTCCCCGCGCGACCCCCACGTCGACAACACCACACGCATATCGCAAATCCCCTAATTCCGCAGGTTCCGGCCTCGGCCGACCATCCTGCGGCACGACCGGGGCCTTGCCGCAAGCCCCCCGGTGCGCTATAGGTTGAGAGTGGCAGGGAGTGGGGTCTCTCTGCCTTTGCTTTTGCCTTTTGCCTTTCGCCTTTTGGGATCTCGTGAGCCTTTACGGCACGTGCGTGCAGCCAGGGCCAGGCTTGCGTGCTATGGCGATCACGTCGTCGAGCCGGTCGCGCACGGTGAGCAGGTCGGTGATCCGCCGGTCGATGCGGTCGCGCTCGGCCGCCAGCCGGTCGAGGAGCGCCCGGGTCACTTCGCCCGAGTCCACGCACGGCAGCACCTCGCGGACCGTTCTGCTCGGCAGGCCCGCGGCATAGAGCTGCTGGATCAGCCTGACCCGGTCGACGGCGGTGTCGGGATAGTGCCGCTGCCCGCCCGAGCTGCGCTCGGAATGGAGCAGGTCCTGCTCCTCGTAGTAGCGCAGTGCCCGCACGCTCACTCCTGCCTTCTCGGCGACCTCACCGATCCGCACCGGTCCTCCTCTGTTCTGGCCGGCATGTCCGACTTGCAGCTGACGTCAGCGTCAGGTTTTAGCGTAGTGGGCGTCGGCGCTCGCCGAACTTTCCCAAGCCACTGTTCTCACGAGAGCCGCTGTTCTCACGAGAGTCACTGATCTCACGAGCGGCCGGTTCAGGCCGCATCGGAAAGGCAGAACGTCATATGCGCGCAGCCCGCTACCACGAATACGGCAGTGTGGAGACCCTGGTGGTCGAGCAGGTGCCGGACCCGCATCCCGGACCCGGCGAGATCCGCATCCGCGTCACGGCGGCCAGTGTCAATCCCGTCGACTGGAAGCTGCGTTCCGGTGCGGCGCGCGAGCTGCTCCCCTTGGAACTGCCCGTGATTCCCGGGCGTGATGCCGTCGGCGTGATCGATGAGATCGGTGACGGGGTGCAGGGGGTGAGCATCGGCGACCGTGTTTTCGGGCTGGGCGGCGTCACCGGCGCGACGGCGGAGCTGGCCGTGCTCTCGGCCTGGGCCCACGCGCCCGCGACGTGGAAAGACGAGGAGTCAGCCGGCGCCGGCCTGGCGTCCGTGACCGCGATGGGCGGGCTGAAGGCGCTCGGTCCCCTCCAGGGACGCACCCTTCTCGTCGAGGGTGCCGCCGGAGGCGTGGGCAGTGCCGCAGTCGAGATCGCGGCGGCTCAGGGCGCCACCGTGATCGGGACGGCCGGCGAGCGCAACCACGAGTTCCTCACCTCTCTCGGCGCCGTTCCCACTACCTACGGCACCGGCCTCGCAGAGCGCCTCGCGACCCTCGCTCCGGACGGTGTCGACATCGCGCTCGACACCGCGGCCTCCGGGTCACTGGCCGACCTCGTCGCGATCGTGGGCGACGCCGCTCGCGTGTCGACGATCGCCGACCACGCCAACGCGCAGCGTTTGGGCGTGCGTCTGGTCAACGCGGAGAACGACTCCACGTTCCTGGCCGCGGCGGCGGAACTGGGCCGCCAGGGCCGCTACACACCGCGTGTCGAGCGGACCTACCCCCTCGAACGGATCGCGGAAGCCCACGCATACGCCGAGCGCGGACACACCCAGGGAAAGATCGTGATCCACCTCTGAGTCATCCCCAGTCCTGGTGAGTCATCCGCCAGTCCTGAGTGTCTCACGTGCGCCGAGGGCCTGCCGGGTCCGGTACGAGCCCGGACCACACAGGCCTCTCGGCGCCCTCGGTCACTTCCGGGTCGCGTACCGAACTCAGCAGGGCGCCGGTACCGCCCAGGAGCACGTCGGCCCGCTCCACGAAGGCAGGGTCGGGCATCCTCCGCCCCAACTCCACCGAGGCAACGGTGTGCTTGGAGAACCGCACCAGCGAGCCGAACTCCTCCCGGCTGAGCCCCGCGTGCCCACGCAGTTCCTGCACCACCGCACCGAACGTCCGCGGACTGTCGGACGTCTCGGGCTCTCCCCGCTCCCGCCCCCGCACTCCGCCACCCCCGCCGATCCCCCGACGACCTCCATGGGCCACCTCCCGCACACACCCCGCGCACGACGAACCCACCTGTCATCACGCTCCGTTACGGAACTTATCGTGTCCGTGACCGTGCACGCGCAATGCGCGCCACAATCGGCCACTCACGGCCACCCGAGGAGCCGGCCAGCCAGTAGAACCCGTCTCCGGACACCGTGGAGCCCCAGGGAATGAGCCCCTCCTCGCCTGGCTAGTAGATGCGATAGGGAGCGAAAACGGGGTCGCCCTCGCTGTCGACGACTCCGTACTCCCGGGCGTCGCTCAGGGAACCCCGCCACTGAGCGACCAGGTCGAACATCCCGCCCTCATCGACACCGTGCAGGAGAAGGAAGTCCGAGAAGACGCCCCCACCGAACCCGTCGCACAACTCCTTGTAGTCGGCGGGGAGTTCTGTATCCAGCTCCCGCTCGATCTCAGCCCATGCGACACGCGGTCCCAGCGGCTCGCGTCCAGTTACCGCAAGCAGACGCCTTGTCCACACCATGACTCCTCATGCTCGTCCAGATCACATCCGCCGCCCGACAACAGTCCATTCACCCCCCAATACCCCTTTCACCTCCTTTGGCGGTCAGCTTGACGTCGCTTCCGCCGGGTGGCTAGAACCCGGCTCGGTTCGCCGTGAGGCCATGTCGTCGTGCCACCACAGGGACCAAGCGCAACGCCTAACACAGACGTCACACATCCACACATGACCATCCCCACACCCAGGAGTGACCGTGCAGGAAGCGAGACCAGCGGTGAGACCAGTGGAGTTGGCCTACCTGCCGACGACCACGGACGCGGTGATGGCAATCCGCGCACGGATGCGAGCCACCCCGGCGGGGCGGCTGCAGAACTGGGTGCTCATCGCCAGCGGGCTCGTCGTGCTGCAAGGGCTCGTCCTGAACTTCACGGGCCCGAAGGGGCCCAGCCTCCAGTCCACGGTGCTGAGCCTCTCGGCGCTTGCCCTGGTAGCCGGCGTGTATCTGCTGGTCCCCACGCTCCAGGGGCGGCAGGTGCACCGTATGGTCGCCCCGCAGGGAGAGTTCCAGGCCGTCGTGAACGACAGCGGGGTGCGGGTGGCCTCGCGGTACAGCGAGACGACGTACCGGTGGCCGATGCTCACCCGGTACACGGAGACGAGCGAGCTGTTCGTCCTACTGACGCCCGACAGGTACGGCATCGGTATCGTCGTGCTCCCCAAGCGCGGCGCCGCGGAACCGGTGGACGTCGACCGGTTGCGTGACCTCCTCAACCAGCACGCCACCCGGGTCGGGCCCAGGAGAATCCGGTCCGTGCGGCATGCGTGACGCTGCCCTGGAAGCACTGGGGGGACACGGTGTCGCGCGTCGATCCATCGCCGCGTCCAACTCCACGGTCCCGGAGCAGTCCATGAACCAGTGCGCACGGAAGCCCACCGGCATCGGGATCGGATGGAGTGAGCCCAGCAGCCACGGAGCTCTTTCAGCGTTGCCGCTCCAGGTACGGAAGATCCGCCAGGACTTCAGAAGGGCCACACCAGTGCGGCGGATGAGGGAGCCCGTGAGGTCAGCGGCGGGCCCGCGGGTCGCCCAGTTCGCCCCGTAATCGTTGGGCCCGTAACACCAGTTCCAGTTCGAAGCGGCGGTCCGGGTCGTCGATCTCGTCGCCCCACAGCTCCCTTATCTGCCGGAGGCGGTAGCGGACCGTCTGGGGGTGGACGCCCAGGCGTGCGGCCACCTCGGGGGCGCCGCCGCGGGTCTCCAGCCAGGCCAGCAGGGTCTCCGCCAGGCGGCGGCCGTGAGCGGGGCCGCAGTGGGCGAGCGGGGCCAGGCACCGCAGGGCGAGGTCGTCGATGAGTTCCTCCGGCTGCAACAGCACCAGCGCCTCCGTGTGCTCCGTGCAGTGCAGCACCTCCCCGCCGGGCAGCAGCCGCCGTTCCATCAGCCGTACCGCAGCCTCGGCCCAGCGCAGCGACTTCGCGGCGTCGGGCAGCGGCACGGGCGGGCCGATCGCGCCGGACCAGCCGGTCAGGGCGCGGTGGAGCAGTTCGGGGCGGCCCGCCGCGCCGGGGTCGGGCACGACCATGCGGGGCTGCTCGTACTCCATGTCGAGCAGCACGCCCTGGTTCACGGCGGGGGCGACGGCTTCACGCGCCGGGCGCAACAGGACTCCCACGGCGACCTTCTCGGGCAGCGGCCAGCCGATCCGGGCCGCCCGTTCCGTGAGCGCCTCGCCGGGGTCGCCCCGGTGGTGCTCCGACAACAGCAGCTCCATCAGGCGGCGTTGCAGGCGGAGCCGTTCGCCCGCCTGGCGGGCAGCGGCCTCCGCGTAGCCGCGCACCGACTGGTCCACGAGGCCGTCGAGGTACTCGTAGCCGGCGTCGACGAGTTCGTACATCGCCGGGGGCGGGATCTCGACGCGCTGGCCGATCTCCGCGAACCGGCGCCAGGCGAGCCGTACGCCCAGGCGGTAGATGGCCTGGAGCGAGTCGAGGCTGCGGCCGTTCAGGCCCTCGCCGCGGCCGAACTCCTGGAAGACGCCCGGGGTGACGCGCGGGCGGCCCTCCGCCGTCTCCAGGTGCTGCACGAAGACCTCGATGGCGCGGCGAATGCCGATCAGCGCCATCGGCTCGCCGGAGTCGTCCACGACGAGCGGCAGATGCGGGTACTCCCGGCGGATCTCCCGCAGGATCTCCTCGGCGAGCACCGGCGCCTCCGCCATGGCGAGCGCGGCGAACTGGCGCACCTGGAAGCGGGGTACGTCGTGCCAGGCCGAGCGGGTGGTGACGGTTCCCGGGCGTCGGGTCACGTCTCAGCGCTCCGAGCCGGCGTTCTCGTACGTGATCAGCGGAGTGTTCGGCTGGTCCGGGGTCGCCTCCAGCAGGGCGACGACACCGAGCGCGGCGCCCACGGCGAGCGCGGCCGCGACGGCGACGGTGGTGATGGCGGCGAGCAGTCTGGACATCGACGGGTCAGCCTCTCTGTCGAAAGGTCGTCCCCACCCGGGCACCCGGCACATGGCCGGGGACCCTGGCCCGGCCCCCAGTCCGGCCCAGTCTCGACAAGCATTGACACCCCGTCAAGAGTGCGCCTACGGTTCCCGGCCCATGGTGCGTGCCGTTCGAAGCAGTACGGCACCGCCTACCGCACGCGCACTTTCCCCCACGGCGCGCGACCCCGGCGTACCCGTACGCCCGTCGCGCCGACCCAAGTCACTGGAGTGCCGGATGCGCCGTACTGCCCGCCCGTCGCCCGACCGCCACCCCTCATCGAGGCCCTCCGGGCCGCACCCGTCAGTCGCGTTCTCCCTGGTCATCCTGGGTGTCGGCACCTTCCTGCTGGTGCTGGCACCCCTGCTCGCGTGGTACGTGCAGCCGCGGGCCGCGGTGAACCCGATCGACATCGACACCACCGCCGTCTACACCGGTACCGGCAGCGTCTTCGACCTGGAGGAAGTGAGGACCGTACCGGGTCAGAAGATCACCATCACCCAGCGGGTGCGCGGTGACGTCACCGACAGCGAGCGCAGCGGGAAGGCTGCGGTCTGGGACGTGTCGACCTCGGTCGACACCGACGGGACGCTGCCCGCCGCCGACCCGCACGACGCGCTGGACTTCACCCCTCACCGCTGGGTCAGCGACCGCCGGACCAACCGGCCCGTGCACTGCTGCGGCGAGAAGCCGTACATCCAGGGCGAGGCCTATCTGAAGTTCCCCTTCGACGTGCAGAAGCGCGACTACCGCTGGTGGGACAACACCCTCGGCGCGACCGTGGCCCTCCAGTACCGGGGGGAGAAGAAGGTCCGCGGGTACGAGGGCTACCGGTTCACCGGCTCCGTGCCCGCGACGAAGAACGGCACCCGGCTGGTGCCGGGCGCGATCGTCGACGAGCCGAACCGTCCGCAGGTGGTCGCCGAGGAGTGGTACTCCAACCATGGCATCGAACTGGTCGTGGACCAGGCCACCGGGCGCGTGCTCTACGCGCAGACCGGACCGCGCCAGACGCTACGGGCACCCGGCGGGAAGAAGGACGCGGCCGTGCTCCTCGACAGCCGGAAGATCGCGTTCACCGCGGACACCCAGGAGTTCGCGGTCGAGCAGGCGAAGAAGGACAGCGGTCAACTGCGCCTGGTGGGACGGACGTTGCCCGTGGGTGCGGCTGCGCTGGGCTTCGCCCTCGCCGTGGTGGGTGCCGTTTTGGTGGTGCGTGGGCGCCCTCACCGCCCTCATCCCCAAACGTCCGGGTCGTCCCAGGCTCCGCTCACGATGTGACGCGGCGTCAGGCCCAACCGGCCCGGAATTTGTCACCTCGGTGAGTAGCAGCTTCGAACGGCTCGGCGAAAACTATCCACCCCACCCGAGCACAGCCCACCCACACCCGTCACACGACCCGAGCACAGCCCAGTCACACACCCCGTCGCACGACCCGAGCACAGCCCACCCACATCCCCCCGTTCCCCGAAGAGCCCAGCCCGCCCACACACCCACACACCCACACACCCACACACCCACACACCCCCCACGCACAGACCGGCAGGTTCGTTCCCCCCACACGCTGCGTTCCGCACCCTGAGACGAGTTGGAGCACCCATGCCCCAGCACGTGCCGTTCTCGCTGCTCGAAGCGTTCCCGCGCTCCGAGCGGCCCGCTCCGGCGCACCCCCCACAACCGCGCCGCATCGTTTTTCTCGCCCGCCGTGACCTAGGCAATCCCGCGGCCGGCGGTTCCGAACTCCTCGTCGACCGGCTCGCCGTCGGACTGACCCGGCTCGGTCACCAGGTGACCCTGCTGTGCGGCGGGCCCGCGGCGTTCCGTGACTACCGGGTCGTGTCGGCCGGCGGTGACCTGAGCCACTATCTGCGGGCCAGGTCCTCGTTCGCCCGCCAGGTCGGCGACTGCGACCTGCTGGTCGAGGTGTGCAACGGCATGCCGTACCTGGCGCCGCTGTGGCACGACGGCCCGACGCTGTGCCTGGTCAACCATGTGCACACGGAGCTGTGGAACATGCGGTTCGGCGGTCCGCTGGCGCCGGCGGCGCGGCTCGGCCGAAGACTCGAACACTGGGCGCTGACGGGTGCGCAACGGGGGAACCTGCTCGTCGCCGTGTCACCGTCGACGGCGCACGCGCTGCGGGAGATCGGCGTGGAGCGCGAGCGGATCAGAGTGGTGCACAACGGGGTCGAGGAGCCGGGGCCGCGCGCGGAACGCTCCCCCGAGCCGCTGTTCGTGGCGGTGGGCCGGCTCGTCGAGTACAAGCGGATCGATCTGCTGCTGCGGCTGTGGGAGCGGGTGCGGCCGGTGACGGGCGGGCGGCTGGTGATCGTGGGCGACGGCCCCGAGCGCGCCCGCCTTGAGCGACTCGCGGGCCCCGGCGTGGAGTTCACCGGTCATGTCTCCGAAGCCGAGAAGCACCGGCTGCTCTGCGCGGCCTGGCTGCTGCTGCACCCCTCCGCGGTCGAGGGCTGGGGCCTGGTCGTGACCGAGGCGGCGGCCCGCGAGACCCCGGCGATCGCCTTCGACGTGCCCGGGCTGCGCGACTCCGTCGTGGACGGCGAGACGGGTGTGCTGGCCGAGGGCGAGTCGTCCTTCGCCGCCGCGTGGTGCGCTCTCGCGCTGTCCACGGACCGGCGGGCCCTCATGGGCAAGGCCGCGAGGGAGCGCGCCGCGCGCTATCGGTGGAGCCACACGGTGCGGCAGTTCGGAGCCGTGGCCTCCGAGGCGGTGAGGGACTGGGTGCCGTGAGGAGGGTCGATCGGTTTGGGGGAGGTGCTGCCGTCCGGACGCTGCGGGCCGTTCGTGGCTTGTCGCGCCCCGCGGCGGAGCCGCATGACGACACAGCCCCGCGCCCCTTAAGGGGCGCTGTCCCTCACCGGAGTCGTATGAAGGACCCCTCCTTCCGCCGCTCCCTCGCCCTCTTCCGTGCCTTCCTGCGTGAGCAGGAGGACCCCGAGTACTGCTACTCCCTGCTCGCCCGGGACGCCGCCGACCAGGTCGAGGCGTACGGCGGTCCGGTCGACGGGCGGACCGTCGTGGACGTCGGCGGGGGCGGGGGGTACTTCACGGAGGAGTTCCGGCGGCGCGGGGCGCACGCGTACCTCTTCGAGCCCGACGTCCGCGAGCTGGGGCCCGAGCCGCCCGAGGGCGCGGTCGTCGCGGACGGCTATCTGCTGCCGCTGGGCGGCGGCGTCGCGGACGTGTGCTTCTCCTCCAACGTGCTGGAGCACGTGGCCGATCCGGGAACCTTCCTCAGCGAGCTGGTGCGGGTCACCCGCCCCGGCGGCCTCATCTACGTCTCGTTCACCAACTGGTACTCCCCGTGGGGCGGTCACGAGTGGGCGCCCTGGCACTACCTCGGCGCCGAGCGTGCGCGGGCCCGCTACCGGCGCCGTACGGGGAGAGAGGCCAAGCACACCCTCGGCGAGAACCTCTTCGCCGTGCACATCGGCCCCACCCTGCGGCAGGTGCGTGCCCGCGACGACGTCACGGTCGTCTCGGCGCGCTCCCGCTACTGGCCCTTCCTCGCGGAGACCGTCGTGAAGACGCCCCTCCTACGCGAGTTCGCCACCTGGAACCTCCTCCTCATCCTCCGGCGGTGTCCCCCATGACGAGTACGGTCCAGGCTCCTCCGCCGGCCCCGGCACGACCCGACGGGCCCGCGCGGCGGCCCCCCGAGGGTCCACGGTCGCGGCGCTGGCTGCTGGCGTTCTGGGCCGTGGTGTTCGTGCTGTTCCTGGCCGTGCGGCCGGGGCGGATGACGTTCGAGACCAAGCTCGGTGTCGCACTCGACCCCTGGCAGTTCCTGTCCGACCTGGGGCAGTTGTGGCACGACCGGGGCGGCTTCGGCGGTCTCCAGGACCAGTACGTCGGGTACGCGTGGCCGATGCTGCCGTACTACGCGCTGTGCGATCTGGTGCGGTTGCCGGTGTGGCTCGCGGAGCGGCTGTGGCTGTCGATCGTGGTGACGGTCGCCTTCTGGGGGGCGCTGCGGCTGATGGAGCGGCTGCGGGTCGGCAGTCCCCGCAGCCGACTGCTCGGCGCCGTCGTGTACGCGCTGTGGCCGGTGTTCACGACCGTCGTCGGCTCGACCTCGGCGGCCGCGCTGCCGGGCGCGTTCCTGCCGTGGGTGCTGCTGCCGCTGACGAACGAGCGGTACAGCGCGCGGATCGCCGCCCTCCGCTCGGCGTTGATCATCCCGTTCATGGGCGGCGTCAACGCGGCCTCCACCCTCGCCTCGCTGCTCCCGGTCGGGCTGTACCTGCTGTCGCGCCCGCGTGGCCCCCGGCAGCGCAAGCTCATCTCCTGGTGGGTGCCCGGCGTGATCCTGGCGACGGCCTGGTGGGTGATCCCGCTGCTGCTGCTCGGCGTGTACGGCGAGAACTTCCTGCCGTATGTGGAGACCTCGGGGACCACCACGGCCACCATGTCGGCCACCGAGGCGCTGCGCGGCGCCGGGAACTGGGTGGCGTACCTGCACTTCGGCGAGGCCTGGCTGCCGGCCGGCTGGACGGTCGCGGCCTCGGTGGTGGTGATCGTGTGCTCGGCGCTCGCGGCCGGACTGGGCCTCGCGGGCCTGGCGCGGCGGGACCTGCCGGAGCGGCGCTGGCTGGTGCTGACGGTGCTGTGCGTCGCGCTCGTCACGCTCGCCGGGTACGGCGGCACGTTCGGCGGGCCCTTCCACGAGCCGGTGCAGGACTGGCTGAACGGCGTGCTCGTCCCGTTCCGGAACATCTACAAGTTCCAGACGGGACTCGCGCTCGCCCTGGTCCTCGGGCTGGCGCACCTGGTGGGCGTGGCGGCCCAGGCACGCGGGGCTCGCGCGGTGCGCGGGCGGCGGTACGTGACGCTGGTGGCGGCCGTGCTCGTGCTGCCCGGCCTCGCGTGGCCGTACCTCAACGGGTCGATCCTGCAGCCGGGTTCGTTCCAGGAGCTGCCCAAGTACTGGCAGACGACGGCCGGTTGGCTGAAGCAGAACTCGCCCGACTCGCGCGCCCTCGTCGTCCCCGCCACCGCGCACGGCATCTACACCTGGGGCTCCCCCATCGACCAGCCCCTCGACGTGCTCGCCGAGTCCCGCTGGGCCCAGCGGGACTACGTGCCCTTCGGTACCCCCGGCAACCGGCGCGCGATGGACGCGGTCGAGCAGGCGCTGATGACCGGTGGTGAAGTGCCGGGACTGGCCGACTACTTGAGCCGCGCCGGACTGTTCTACGTCGTCGTCCGCAACGACCTCGACCCGGATCAGGCCGGCTACGTCCCGACCACGACCGTGAAGCGGACCCTGGAGCAGTCGGGGTACGAGCGGGAGGCGGGCTTCGGGCCGCTGATGACGGGCGGACGGATCGCCGACGACACACCCCTCCAGGTCGAGGGGCTGTACCCGCGCCAGCGGGCCGTGGAGATCTACCGGCCCCCGTCGGGCGCGCCCCGCCCCGGGCAGGCCGGGCTGAAGGCGATCGCGGACACCGCCGTCGTCTCCGGCGGGCCCGAGGCGCTGCTGCCGCTGGCCGCCGACCCGGCGATGCGGGGCCGCGCCACCGTCCTGACCGGCGACAACCACCCCGGTCTCGGCACCCCCGAGGTGCAGGTCGTCGGCGACGGGCTGCGGCGCGCGGACACGCGGTTCGGCCTGGTCAACGCGAACACCTCGTACACGTACACCGCCGACGAACGCAATCACAGCGGAAGCCTCCAGGACCCCGGTGACCGTCCGCGCCAGATCCTTCCGACGGAGGGCATCGACCACCAGACGGTGGCCCAGCTGCGCGGCGCCCGCTCGGTGACGGCGTCGACGTCCGGCAACTGGCTGTTCCACCTCCCCCAGTACGACCCGGTGAACGCCTTCGACGGCGACCCGAACACGGCGTGGGCGGAGGGCGCGGCCGGTTCGGCGGACGGGCAGTGGCTGCGGATCGCCTTCGACGGGGCCGAGGACATCCCCTCGTCCTTCAAGGTGACCCCGCTGCCGCAGGACGAGGTGCGGTCGGCGCCGACGCGGGTGCGGGTGGAGACGGAGCGGGGCTCCGTCACGAGCTATCTGCAACCCGACGGCTCCCCGCAGACCGTACGGGCCCGCCCCGGAACGACGGACTGGCTGAAGATCACGATCATCGACTCGGTGGAGCGGCGCGCCGGACTCACGGGCGCCGGCTTCTCGGAGATCGACCTCCCGGGCGTCCAGGTCACCCGCATGCTGCGGCTGCCCACGGACGCCGCACGCTCCGACGCCTCCGCCGAGATCGTCTCCCTGCACCGCGCCGCCGACCCCACCGGGCTCTCCCCGACGGGCACGGAGACCGGGCTGCACCGGAGGTTCTCGACCAACACGTCCGGCACGTACGAGGTGAAGGCGAGCGCCGTGCCCGTGCCGGGCGCCGAGCTCGACAAGCTGCTGTACGAGGTCGTGCCCGAAGAGACCGAGGAGAGCAACCGGGTCACCGCGACAGCGGACTCCACGGCACGCCTCGGCACCGGGCTGTCGCCCCGCAACCTCACCGACGGCGACCTGACGACGGCGTGGATCGCGGGCGACAAGCCGGTGATCCGTCTGACGTGGCCGAACCGGCAGGAGGTCGACTCGATCGTGCTGGCCCCGGCGGGCGGCCTGTCCACCCGTCCGACGCAGGTGTCGATCAGCTCGCCGGACGGCGCGGCGATCGCGGCGGTCGACGAGAACGGCTGGGCCCGCTTCGAGCCGATCACCACGAACCGTCTCGACATCACGATCACCGCCACCGCCCCGCTGACCGTCCACAACCCGGTCGCGGACGACGATCTGCAACTCCCGGTCGGCCTGACGGAGGCGTACCTCCCGGCCCTCGACGACCAACGGGCCGAGCAGCCGGCGGACGCCATCGCCTTCTCGCTGCCGTGCGGCAAGGGCCCGGTGCTCGCGATCGACGACGAACTGTACGAGACGAGTGCGAGCGGATCGGTACAGGACCTGCGGGAGCGGCGCCCGGTGGACCTGAAGCTGTGCCAGCAGGGCGCGTCCAATACCGAGTTGGACCTGAGCTCCGGCTCCCACCGGGTCGAGGCCGGGGACGGCGGGCCGCTCGCGGTGACAGACGTGACGCTCACCCGCGGAACGGTGACCGAGCCCTCCGGTACGACCGCCCGCGAGCTGCGGATACGGGACTGGCTCGGCGACCTCCGCGAGGTGTCGGTCGGCTCGGGCGCGGCCTCGTATCTGACGACGTACGAGAACTTCAACGACGGCTGGAAGGCCACGCTGAACGGCAGCGAACTCACCCCCGTCCGGCTCGACGGCTGGCAGCAGGGGTGGCAGATCCCCGGCGGCGCGGGCGGCACGGTCAAGCTGACGTACGAGCCGTCCACGACGTACGAGGCAGGGCTGGTCGGCTCGGGTGTCGGGCTGGTCGTCCTGATCGGGCTGGTGGTGTGGCGGCGTCGTTCACCGAATGCGGACGAGCCGCAGCCCGTGCCGCCGGGGCCGGGGCTCTGGCTCGGCACGGTGGCGCTCACGCTCGTGGGTGCCGTGATCGCGGGCTTCTTCGCGCTGCTGGTGCCCGTGCTGGCGCTGCTGGCTCGGAAACGCCATGCGCTGCTGGTGCCGATCGCGTTCCTCGCCCTGGCCGGGGCGGGTGTCGCCGCCGCCACGGGCGCCGGGGAGTCTGCGGCGGCAGACGAAGGGGCGTTCGGGCCAGTGGCCCAGGTGCTGGCGCTGGTGGGGTTGTTCGCGGGGCTGGTGAGTGTGGGGCGGGGGCAGTCGAGCATGGGGCGGCGGCGGTCCCGTCCCGTGCCTGCCGGACCCGGACCCGGACCTGACGAGGGCGGCCCCGGTCCCGGCGCGACGCTCACGTACGGCGGGCCGCCCGCACCGTCCGTGCCGCCGGACCGGGAGGCCCCGGAGGCCCCGGAGGCCCCGACTGCGCCGTTGCCCAGGCGGACGCGGGGCGCGAGCGGTCCGGGCCGGGAGCCGGGAGGCGCCGCGGAGGGCACGCCGGGCTCGGTGCCCCTGGCCGGGCCGACTGTCTCCGCAACCGGGCCGACCGTCTCCGCAAGGGGTCCGGGCTCCGCCCCGCCCGAGCCCGGTCCGCCGGCGCCGGGGGTTCCGCCGCCGGGGGCTCCGCTCCCCAGGCCGAGGTTCCGGGCGACCCCGCCCGGCGACGGCGCCGGACAGGGCGACAGCACCGGGAGGGGCGAGGTCACATGACGGCTGTGGAGCACCCGGCGCGGGACGGTACGGGCGGTCCCGGTCCCGGTCCCGGTTCCGGTTCCGGTCCCGTACGGCCGCCGACGCGCGTCCCGTTCCCGGTGGTGGACGAGATCGCCCGGCACTGTCTCCAGGAGGAGGAACCCGAGACCGTCCACATCGAGGTCCACCTCCCGGGCCGCCTGGACCCGGCCCGCCTGCGGACCGCCGTCACCGAGGCCCTGCACCGCCACCCGCGCATCCTGATGCGTGAGGCGCCGGGGCGCTGGTACCGGCTCCGTTACGAGTGGGAGCTGACCGCGGATCCGGACGTGGAGGTGGTGACGTTCCCGACGCCGGGCCCGGACGCGTTGCGGGACGCCCGGACGCGGGCGTTGACGGATGCGCCGCCGCTGTCGGCGTCACCGCCCGTCCGGCTGGAGGTCGTCGACGAGGACGACCGGTCCGACGGCACCGTCCTCTTCCTCACCATCAACCACACGGCCCTGGACGGCCCGGCCTGCCTCCGTATCCTCGCCACGGCCGCGGAACTGTACGGCGGCCGGGACAACTCCCCCGCGGCACCCCCCGTACGCACAGCCGACACCACGGCCCCCTCCGCCGAGATGCCCTCCACCTGGTCCCCACCCGCACGGGTCGCCCCCGGCCACTTCGAGACGTCCCCAGGCAACGGCATGCTCGTCACCGAGCTCCCCCTCCCCTCCGTCCGAAGGGCTCCCCCTACACGGTGAACGACCAGCTCATGGTCACCACCGCCCTGATGCTCGCCCACTGGAACCGGGAACACGGTGTCCGTCCCCGCCCGATGCGTATCACCATGCCGGTGGACGACCGCCCGCGAGACGCCTCGATGCCCATCGGCAACGGCACCCGTCTCGTCGAAGTCCCCTTTGCCCCGGAGGAGTTGGACCCCAGGGACATGCCCGGCCTGCTGCGCCGCACGGCGGCCCGCACCCGCGCCCTCAGATCCCTCCCCCGCCCCCAGCTGGGTCACGGCGCCACGCTCCTGACCGCTCCCTGGGCCCCGGTCGGCGTGCGGGCCGCACTCACCCGGGGGCTGCGCAGGGCGGCGGCCCCCTGGACGTCCACGACGCTGCTCAGCAACATCGGCCGGGTCCCGTACCCGCTGGACTTCGGCGAGGGGGCGGGCCGCGCCCACGCCGTGTGGTTCTCGGCTCCGGCCCGTATGCCGCGCGGCCTCACCGTCACCACCGCCTCCACGGCGGGCCGCCTCCACCTCGCCCTGCGCTGGTCGCGCGCCCTCCTCGGTCACGGCGACGGCGACCGCCTGCGCGACCTCTTCGAGCACTACCTGCGCACCACGGAAGTCAACAGCACGGAAGTCGCCGTCACGGAGTTCACTGGCACGGAGTTCACTGGCACGGAAAGCACCAGCACGAAAGGCACCAGCACGGACGGCACCAGCACGGAGAGCACCTCATGACGGCCACCGCACCCCCGCGACGCGGCCTGAGCGACTTCTACGAGAACCCTTCCGTCCCCGTAGCCTCCGGCACCGCCCGCAGCGTGCGTCAGGCCCGCATGCTGGCCGCCGCGCTCGGCCCGGCCACCGCCAACGGCCCGAAGACGGTCCTGGACGTCGGCTGCGGCGACGGCACGGCGGTCGCCACCGCCGCGCCCTTCCTCGCCGGCCACCGGATCGTCGGCGTCGACTGGTCCCAGGACGCCCTCAGACGCGCCCGCACCCGGCTGCCGTACCCGGTCCGCGGTGAACTGACCGACGGCGGGCTTCCGTTCGCGTCCGCCGTCGCCGACGCCGTCCTGTTCAGCGAAGTGGTCGAGCACCTGGTCGACCCGGACGCGGCCCTGGACGAGATCCGCCGGGTCCTGCGCCCCGGAGGCCATCTGATGCTCTCCACCCCGAACCTCGCCGCCTGGTACAACCGCGCCCTGCTCCTCGCCGGAGTGCAGCCCGTCTTCTCGGAGGTGAGCCTGCGCGCGATCCACGGCCGCCCGGGGAGGGAGGTCGTGGGCCATCTGCGGCTGTACACGGCCCGCGCGCTGCGGGAGTTCGTGGCGGCGTCCGGCTTCGAGGTCGTGGGCCTGCGCGGGGCACCCTTCCACGGCGTACCGCGTCCCCTGCGGCCACTGGACCGGCTGGCCTGTGCGGTGCCCTCGGCCGCGTCGATCCTGCTGCTGCACGCGCGCAGGACGTAGCCCATGTGGTGGGGAGTGGCCGCGGCCCTGCTGGCGAACGCCCTGTACAGCACCGGATTCGTCCTGGAGAAGCGGGCGTTGGGCTCACTGCCCGAGGTGACGGTCCGGCAGCCGTTCCGGCTGCTGCGCCTGGTGCTCGGCAGCCCGCTCTGGATCGGCGGCTCACTGTCCCTGGCCGCCGGCTTCGCGGCCCAGCTCGCCGTCTACCGCACCCTGCCGATCGCCGCCGCGCAGGGCATCTTCGTCTCCGGGCTCGTGCTGCTGGTCCTGCTGTCCGCGCGGCTGCTCGGCGAGGAGACGACGGGCCGCGAACGGTACGCGCTCGGCGCGATCCTGACCGCGCTGCTGATGGTGGTCCTGTCGCTGGACGAGGCCTCCGACACGGTGAGCCGCAGCGCTCCGCACGCCCTTGTCCTCATGGTCTGCGTGCCCTCCCTCGCCCTCGGCGTGTGGCTGTACGCCTCGGCCGAGCGGCGCGCCCGGCACCGCCACCGGCTGCCCACCACGGGCGTCGACTACGGCGTGGCGGTGGGCCTGCTGTACGGGGTGAGTTCGCTGGCCATCAAGGGCGTGTCGAGCCATCTCACGACGAGCGCTCCCGTCGATGCCCTCCTCGCCCTGCTGCGCTCCCCGTACCCGTACCTCCTTCTCTTCACCGGCGCGTTCGGGCTGGTCATGTCGCAGGCGGCGCTGCAGCGCTCCCGGGCCTCGCTGATCGTGCCGGTCTGCACCACCGTGACCTCCCTGTTCACCGCGGTGCTCGGCACGCTGACGTTCGGCGAGGCACTGCCCGACGACCCGCTGCGGCTGGCGCTGCGCGTGGCGGGCACGGCGCTCGCGGTGACCGTACTGCTGTCGATGCCGAAACACGACGCGCCCCGACCCGCACCCCAACCACCCGTGGGTGCCAAGGAGTTGACCCCACCGTGAACCCCGAAGACCCGCTCCTGAAGATCCTGGCGTGCCCGCTGGACAAGGGCCCGCTGCACCTCGTGGTCCAGCAGGAAGCCCCCCGGTCGCCAGAGGCGCTGTACAACCCGCGTCTGCGCCGCCGCTACCCGATCGTCGACGGCATCCCGCAGTTATTGCCGTCCTCGGGCGAACAGGTCACCGAGGACGAACACGAGGAACTGATCAAAGGGATGAAGAACTGATCGAACGGCTGCGGAACTGACGGAACAGTTGAGGAACTGATCGAACGGATATCTCCATGACCCTCGCCGCCCGCCTCGCCCCTCACCTGCCCACCCGGCTGATCGCCGCCACGGCCGGACTCGTCTACCCGCGCTTCGAGCCGGAGCTCGCGCGCCTCGGCGACCTCTGCCCGCCGGGCTGCGGCACGGCGGTCGACGTCGGCGGCTGGTACGGCCCGTGGACGCGCCGCCTCGCCGGCCGCGCCCACCAGGTGGTCACCGTCGAACCGGTCCCCCACCTGGCCCGGCTGCTCACCTCGGCGGCCCCCGCGAACGTCCGCGTGGTCCAGGCCGCCGCCTCGGACCACCCCGGCACCGCCCGCCTGTGGCTGCCGCCGGGCGACGAGGGCGAACGGGGCGTGTCGTCCCTCGTCCGCCGGGACATCCACGCCCGCGCGCTGGACGTCCCCTGCGTCACGCTGGACGGTCTGAGCCTGCGGGACGTCGACTTCATCAAGATCGACGTGGACGGCAGCGAGCCGGCGGTCCTGCGCGGCGCGAGGGGCATCCTGGTCCGCGACCGTCCGGCCCTCTTCATCGAACTGGAGTCCCGTATCCAGCCGATCGCCCCGGTCGTCGACCTCCTCGCCGGCCTCGGCTACGCGGGCTGGGTCCTCCCCGGCCGCACCTGGCTGCCCCTGGACCCGGCCGCGCTGGAGGCCCACCAGGCAAGGGCGTCACATGTGGTGTCGCAGGGCCTGCTGCGCCGCGTCCTGCCCTTCTTCCGGGGCCCCCGGTACGTGAACTCGGTCCTGTTCCTCCCGGACGGCCGCAGCCCTGGCGCACAGGCCGTACACCACCGCGTACGCCACCATGGGACGCATGCCCTCCGCAAAGCCCCCCGGTAGGCCCGCCGGCCCCTTCACCCCGCTCGACTTCCAGCTCGTCCTGCTGCGCCGCATGGCCGACCACAATCCGGACCTGGTGGCGGAAGCCCGTCGTGAGCTGGGCGTCTCGATCACCGACATGCGCGAGGCCAACAAGCGCTGGCAGGCGATGCTCCGCTCCCCGCGCCCCCGCGCGGCCGCCTCCCGATACCGCTCGATCCTGGGCGAACCCGAGTCGGTGACACTCCGGAAGATCGGCGACCTGGAGTGCGAGGCCCTGCGCTGGCCCGTCCCCCTCTGGCCGGACCTCCGCTTCGAGGTGATGCTGGCCCCTAACGGCGCGGCATGGAACGAGTGGCTGGTCCGCGCCCCGGCCGCCACCGCGCCCGAACTGCACACACTGGCCGACCTGACCCCCTGGTCCTGCACGGTCGACGAGGCGGCCCGCGCCTTCGCCCCCGCCCGCCCCCTGGAGGGCACCGCCCCCACCCGCTTCGGCCTCACCTTCACGGCCCCGGACACGGACGGCGTACGGCGTGAGTGCGTGGCGGAGTTCACGTGGGGCCTGCTGCAGCGGGTGGCGGTCGGCAGCGACGGATAGCGCTGCTCCGATTCGGGGCACGGGCTTCAGAGAAGGTGGTCCGCCTTGCCTGCCTTGATGTCCAGGATGAGTGTGCGGAGTGCCTCCCGGCTGTCCGTGAGGTGGTGCTCCTCGGCGCCGGCTATGGCGATGTAGGCGTTGCCGGTGTCGTCGGTGCCGAGGCGGAAGCAGGAGTTGCCCTCACCGCAGAAGGGCTCTTCCCACGTGATCGTCGCGTTGTCCATCAGTGCTCCTCAAAGGCTGTTGGCGATCTCACGGATGAAGTCGCGCGACGCCGTCGGAGACAGCGCGATGCGCTCCATCCAGTCCAGATGGGCACGGTACTTCGCCAACTGGGCCTCCGCGTGAAGGAATTCAGGCCCGTGAGAGCTGTCGATCTGCACAGTGTCGAGCTGCGCGACGGCGCCTTCCGCATACAACACGGTCTGCCCCGCGCCAGGGAACGCGCCCGCCGCGAACGGGATGACCAGCAGCATGATGTGCTCCTGCTCGGACTTCTTCAGCAGATGGTCAAGCTGGGCACGGGCCACCGCACGTCCGCCGAACCGCATCCGGAGCGCGGCCTCGTGCACGATGGCGACGAAGTCGGGTGAGTTATCACTGTCCAGTACGTGCTGCCGTTCAACCCGGTGGGCCAGGCGCAGGGCGATCTCGTGCTCCGGCAGCTGTGGGATCACGACGCGGAAGACGGCAAGAGCATGGTCCGAGGTCTGAAGCAGGCCAGGCACGTGCATGGAGTACGCGGCCCGCATCCGCACGGCGTGCGCCTCCAACTCGGCGATGTCCAGCAACCCTTGGGGCAATGACCCCCGGTACTTGTCCCACCACCCCTTCTGACCGGGCTCAGCCATCTCGGCCAACGCGTCCACGTACCGCTCGTCCTCGCACGCGCAATTACAGGCGAGCGTGCGTACCCGCTCCGGGCTGATCGCCCGCACCCCGGACTCGATGTGCGAGATCTTTCCCCGGTCCACACCGAGCAGCCCGGCGGCATACTCCGCGGAGACACCCGCTGACGTGCGCATCTTCCGCACCTCGACGCCCAGCCGCTTCTGGCGTTCTGTGGGCGATGTCCTTGCTGCCATGCCGTTCCTTCCCCGTGCGGTCGTGCTCAGTCTTCCGCTTGCCTGTACGACCCCGCCACGATCGTGCGCAATTTTCATGGACCGGGGCCAAATTAGCCCCAGCATCGCGTACATTCAGTAACGCACAAACTACACAGAGCAGTTGGCAGTGCATCGCGCGAGCCTGCCCGCGTACTCCTCCCCTGGGAGGGACGGGCCCGCGCCAGGGAGACGAGCCACCGACTGTCGCCCCTAACCCGGAACGGAGATCACCCATGCCCGAACCCGCCCCCTGGGAATGCCACCTGCAACTCCCCAACGACCCCCGAGCCCCCACATCGCCCGCCACACCATCCGCACAGCCCTCCTAGGACACGGCCGCCCCCACGAACTCACCGACACAGCCGAACTGCTGACCTCGGAACTGGTCTCCAACGCGGTGAAGCACTCCGACGGACCGGTCACCATCAGACTCCACTCCCACCCCGACGCCGTACGCATCGGAGTCATGGACAACCACCCCGAACTGCCCGACCCCTCCCCTGCACCACCGACCAGGACTTCGGCCGCGGCCTCTACCTGGTGGAAACCCTGGCCGACGCATGGGGCCGCTACCCGCTCACCACCCACTCCCGAACACCCGGCTGGAAGGTCGTGTGGTTCGAACTGTCCGCCGCAGCAACGCCCCAGCCCCCGGCCGCGCCCACAGGTGTGGTGTACCAGCCGAAGTGCGACACTTCCGGCAGATGTGTTGCACTTGCGGACTTCCCTGCCGACAGAGAGCCGCCGTACACCGTGCCCGTGGACACAACCGTTGCTCGGGGTGTCGGCCGACAGTGATCAGGTTGCGAGGCCGGCATCTCGCCAGCGGAGTAAAGAAGTAGCGAGCTCTGCCCCTCGCCGACGACCATGCAACCCATGAGTGACCAACCCGCACGATGGACCCAGGCCACCGTCTACCCCGACATGTGGGCCGACCCGGACGACGACCCCCGCAACAGTGAGGGAGCCGGTCCGGAGGGCGAACTCGCGACGCTGCAGGAGTACCTGAAGGACTACCGCACGACCCTGCGGATGAAGTGCGAGGGCCTGGACGCGGAGCAACTGGCCCGTCGGTCGGTTCCGCCGTCGACGATGTCACTGCTCGGCCTGCTCCGCCACCTCGCCGAGGTGGAACGGGACTGGCGCAACTGGATCACCGACGGTGATCCGCTGCCGAAGCTGTACGGCGAGCGTGACGCGGACTTCGACGGAGCTGTCGCCGACCAGGCCGTGGTCGACGTCGCTTACTCCGATCTGGCGCGCGAGCAGGCCGCGACCGACGCCGCGCTGGCCGAGCACCCGGATCTGAGCGAGCGCCTGGGGAAGGACGGGACCTCAGTGCGGGAGTTGATGGTCCACAGGGTCGAGGAGTACGCCCGCCACTGCGGCCACGCCGACCTGTTGCGCGAGTGCATCGACGGAAGGGTCGGCCAGTAACGAGGGCCAGGGGCACATGTCCGCCGAAGACACACGCCGGATCGCCTGGGTTGCAGTGAACGACAATCCGGCTCAACCGGATCGCTACTGAGGTTTCCGGCCCGGGGCGACGGTGATCTCGCTGGTGGGCGCCCCGGCGTCATGCGGTGTCCCGATGGGGGCGGCCCGACCGCGAAGCAGCGGGCTCAGCGGGATCAAGTCCGGTTGAGGGACGCCGAGTTGTTTGCGCAAGGGGGCGCCGGCGCGGTCGCGCGGCGATTACGGCCGCGACCAGAGCCATCAGCGCGGACTCCCTGGAATCCGCGTACGCCTGGCGTGCCCGTCGGCAGGAGGGCGGCGCTGAGGCACTGTGACCCAAGGGGCCGTCGGGCCGGCCTTCGCGGATGACGCCGGACTGCGGGCCTGGCCGGCCGCCGAGCGGGAGAAGGGCCCCCAGCCCACGGCCGGGCCCCGCTGGAGGACGCGATGCAGCAGTCCGCCCACGGTGCCGACCCAATGCAGGTGCTACACCCCGAGCCCGTCGACGAGGTCTGCTCCGGGCCCGACCCGGAGAGGTACCGCGAGGGCGGGATGGAGCGGGCACACACCCTGACGCCTTACCACGGCTGACACGGCGCATCGCGTTGTCGGCGGATGCTCAGCGAACAGTTCGACCACCCGTGGGAACCGGAATCCGCAGGGACTCTCTACAGCGGCCAGTTCATCATCCTGGTGATGTCCATGCTTCATTCTTCCGTTGCCGCGATGTTGATGAACGCGTGTTCAGTCCTCGATGAACGCGCGTTCATGGCGCGTATCGGAGCTACTCGCCGCGCTGGGCGGCAAGGAACCGGAACGGAAGACGTCGATGCGCAAGACCATCACCGCCGCTGTGGCGGTGCTCGCCACTGGACTCATCGCCACGGGGTGTACCTCACCGTCCACGACCGCGACGGCAGGGACGGACGCCCCCGAGACTCTCGTGGTGTACAGCAACTCTGTGTCGGACGGACGTGGTGACTGGCTGAAGAAGGAGGCGGACAACGCCGGGTTCAAGCTCCGGCTCGTGGACCTCGGCGGCGGTGACATCCGCAACCGGCTGCTCGCCGAGAAGGCCAACCCGATCGCCGATGTCACCTTTGGTCTGAACAACGTCTACTTCGAGAGCCTGAAGAAGGCCCAGGTCCTCGACGCCTACACCCCGTCCTGGGCCGGGAAGGTGGACGCCTCGGCGGGCGATGAGGCCGGCAAGGAGTACTGGCCGATCGTCCGCGAGCCGGTCATGCTGGTCTACAACAAGGCCGCGTACACCAAGCCGGACCAGGCGCCTTCGGACTGGCCCGACCTGTGGACCAAGAAGCAGTTCGCCAAGCGGTACGAAGTGCCCTCCGACCTCGGCGGAGCCACCACGCAGATGGTCCTGGCGGGCATCCTCAGCCGCTACCGCGACGACAAGGGCGACCTCGGCGTCAGCCAGGCCGGGTGGGACGCGGTCAAGGCGTACTTCCACGACGGCCTCCCCGCGGTCCCCGGCACCGATCTGTATGCGCAGATAGCGGCAGGCAAGGTCGACGCCGGGCAGATGTGGCTGGCCGGCAAGGCCACACGTGAGCAGCAGTACAAGGTGTCGACCGAGGCCGTGCACCCGAAACCCGGTGTCCCGATGGTCGTCCAGCAGGTCGGGCTCGTGAAGGGCACGAAGAAGTCCGCCGAGGCGAAGAAGTTCATCGACTGGTTCGGCAGCGCGAAGGTCCAGGCTGCCTGGTCCAAGCAGTTCCAGACCGTGCCGACGAACAAGGACGCGCTGGCCCAGGCCGATCCGGCCGCCGTCAGCGCGACGGACTCCTTCACCGAGCAGGCCATCGACTGGGCGTTCGTGGCCCAGCACCTCGACCAGTGGATCGAGAAGATCGAGCTGGACTACCTGGCGAACTGAAGCCGTGCCGCGCGGGGCACCCGCCCCGCGCGGCTGCCCACCCCTGGCACACCGCCCCATCCGGCACACCCATGCCCCTCAAGACCAGACCCGAGGACCCACGTGATCATCTTTGATGGCGTGACAGTGAAGTTCGACAGCTTCACGGCGCTGCCCGCCTTCTCCCTCCATGTCAGGGAGGGGGAGTTCTTCACTCTGCTCGGCCCCTCCGGCTGCGGCAAGAGCACCGCACTGCGCGCGCTCGCCGGCTTTGCCGACCTCAGCGCCGGCGACATCCACGTGGCGGGTCGGAAGATCACCCATCTGCCCAGCGGCAAGCGCGAGGTGGGCATGGTCTTCCAGAACTACGCCCTGTTCCCGAGCATGAACGTGAGGGAGAACATCGCCTTCGGCCTGCGGGTACAGAAGCTGTCCAAGGCCGAGACCGACCGCCGGGTGAACGAGATCGCCGAGCGGGTCGATCTGTCGCAGCAGCAGCTGGACAAGCAGGTCGCGGAACTCTCCGGCGGCCAGCAACAGCGGGTGGCCATCGCCCGCGCTCTGGTCCTGCGCCCCAAGGTCCTGCTGCTCGACGAGCCGCTGTCCAATCTCGACGCCAAGCTGCGCCGGCAGCTGCGCGTGCAGCTCAAGGAACTGCAGGGCCAGTTCGGCATCACCACCCTCTACGTCACGCACGACCAGGACGAGGCCCTGTCGATGAGTGACCGCATCGCGGTACTCGACCAGGGCCGCATCGAGCAGATCGGCACCCCGCGGGAGGTCTACGAGCGCTCGGCCACCGAGTTCGTGTGCACCTTCGTCGGCGAGGTGAACCGGCTAAGCCCCGCCATGGTGGGCACGCTCGCCGCAAGTGGTGCCTCCGGCCTCGACGTCGACGCACCCACGTATGTGCGGATCGAGAAGGTCAAGGTGGCCCGTGCCGGTGCCGGTGCCGCGTACGCGGGAATCGCCGTGCCCGCGACGGTGGAATCGCACACCTACCACGGCATGCACGACGTCTGCCGCCTGCGCGCCGAGCACGGCAGCCTGCGGGCGGTGCTGACGGGCCACGACGGCTGGCATCCCGCTGCCGGGGAGCAGGTCGACCTCGTGATCGATCCGGCTTCGCTCCTGCAGTACCCGGGATCAGCGGGCGTCTTCGCGGCGGCGGGAGCGGGACGGTGAACGGCTCCGCGCGGAGGATGCTTCGCTCGCCGCTGGTCCTGGTGACCGGCGCGGTGCTGCTCTGGTTCGTCTTCGCCTTCCTGGTCTTCCCGAACCTCGTCATGCTGAGGGAGATCTTCTTTCCGGACGGCTCGTTCAGTATGCGCGCCTTCGCCAAGCTGTGGTCCTCGGACCGGGCCCGGGCCTCGCTGCTCAACAGCTTCCTGCTGGCCGCGGTCCTGTCCGTCACGGTCAACGTCGTCGGCGTCTTCATCGTCCTCGCCACCCGCTACTTCGCCCTGCGCGGCGCCCGTCTGCTGTGGCTCGGTTACGCAACCACCCTGGTCTACGGGGGAGTCGTGGCCGTCTCCGGCTACACCTTCGTCTACGGTGAGCACGGCTTCGCCACCCGTCTGCTCCTGGACATCTTCCCGGGCATGGATCCGGCGTGGTTCTCCGGTGGGCCGGCTGTGGCGGTGGTGATGACCCTCACCGGCACCAGCCACCACTTGCTCTTCCTCACCTCGGCCCTGGCCCGGGTGGACCACCAGACCGTCGAGGCCGCGCAGCAGCTCGGCGCCTCATCCTGGCGAATCCTGCGCCAAGTGGTGCTTCCGGTACTCAAGCCCACGCTGTTCGCCGTGACCGTGCTGACCTTCCTGGGCGGGCTGACCGCCTTCGCGGCCCCGCAGGTCCTCGGCGGACGGGACTTCCAGACGATCACGCCGATGATCCTCACCTTCGCGGGAATTCCCTCCTCCCGCGATCTCGCCGCCACCCTGGCCGTCGTCCTCGGCGTGGCCACGCTGATCCTGCTCACGGTCTTCAACCGCATGCAGGCGGGCGGGACGTACTTCTCCGTCTCGAAGGTGCCCTCGGCGCTGCGCAGACAGCGGATCACCAACCCGGTGGCCAACGCCGTCGTGCACGTCCTGGCCTACGCCCTGTTCGCCGTCTACCTGATCCCGCCGCTGCTGATCGTGGTGTTCTCGTTCACCAACGCCTCGACCATCGCCTCGGGCCGGATCACCCCGGGCAGCTTCACCCTCGCCAACTACCGCCAGGTGCTGACCGACGCGGCCTCCTCCTGGCCGTTCGTGGTGAGCATCGGGTACGCGGCCGTCACCGCGAGCGTCGTCATCGCCCTGATGCTGTTCGTGGCCCGGGTACTGCAGAAGTACGTCAACCCGGTCACCGTCGCCGTGGAGTACCTGCTGCACATCCCCTGGATGCTGCCCAGTACGCTGACCGCACTCGGGCTGGTCATCACCTACTCCGTGCCCCGGGCCATGGTCGGGGACACGGTGCTGACCGGCACGCTGGTGCTGCTCGCCATCGCCTACATCGCGGCGAAGATCCCGATCACGCTGCGCATGCTCAAGGCGACCTACGCGGGCATCCCGGACAACCTGGAGGAGGCCGCCACCCTGCTCGGCGCGAGCGGCCCGCACACCTTCCGGCGCGTCCTGCTGCCCCTGGTGCTGCCCACCGCCGCGGCTGTCAGCGCGCTCAACTTCAACAGCCTGCTGGACGACTACGACACCTCCGTCTTCCTCGCCCACCCGCTGTACGAACCCCTCGGCATCGCCATCCAGAACGCCACCCGCAGCGAGGGCACCAGCGACAACACCGCCTTGACCCTGGTCTACGCCGTGCTCCTGATGGCCGTCTCCGGCCTCGCGATGTGGTTCGTCTACGGCCGCCGCGCCGACAGCCGGCGCACCGCGCGACGCGACCGGCCGAGTACCGCCCACCCCACATCTGCCACAGACGCGGACGCCGCCTCCCTCACCCGGCCCACCCCCACCGCCTCACACTGAAGGATCCACAAGAACACCATGTTCGGTCACCCCCGATACCAGGACATCAACGCGCTGCTCAACACCGACCTCGCGCAGCGCACCCCGCTCATCTGCGTGCACCGGGGCACCGGGCTCGGCAATGTGCCGGAGAACACCGCCGACGCCATCACGGCCGCGCTCCGCCAGGGCGCCGACATGGTCGAGTTCGATGTCATCCGCTCGGCGGACGGAGTCTTCTTCGTCTTCCACGACGGCCTCGAGCAACACGCCTTCGACCGCGCGGACGACATCCGCGCGCTCGGCGCCGAGGAGATCCGAGCGCTGCGCTACGGCTGGAGCGACCGCGCTGCCGGCCCCTCCGAACTCGGCGACGTCTTCGCTCGCTTCCGCAGCGAGACGCTGTTCAACGTGGACCGTTCCTGGTGGTACTGGGACGAACTGCTTCCCTTCGCCGACCGGTTCGACATGGCCGGGCAACTCGTCCTCAAGAGCCCGGCCGATGACCAGTGGCTGGACAAGCTGCGCCGACACCCGGTCAAGTACCCGTTCGTGCCGATGGTCCACTCCCGCGCGGACCTCGATGCCGTCCTCGACTACCCGGACATCAACCTCGTCGGTGTCGAACTCATCGCGCGCCACGCGAAGGACGAACTCGCCGACCCCGCCGTCATCGCCGAGATGCACCAGCGGGGACTGCTGTGCCTGCTCAATGCGATCAACCTTCCCGACGGCGTACCGCTGTACGCCGGGATCGACGACCACACGTCCGTCGTGGGCGACCCGGACGACGGATGGGGCCGGCTCATGGAGATGGGCGCGGACATCATCCAGACCGACTGGCCCGACCTGCTCGGCCGCTACCGGCACCGGGTCCGCGGCACCGCCGTGCGCGAGTACGGCACGTGGGGGCGGCCGGCGCCTGCGCAGCAGCGGATAGGCTGACCAAGTGGCACCGAGCATGGACAACGAAGCCCCCTCACCCCTGAAAGTGACCATGGCGGCGGTTGCCGTGGAGGCCGGGGTCTCACGGGCGACGGCCTCGCGGGTCTTCTACGGTTCGACGCCCGTGGCCGAGCACACCCGACAGGCCGTCTACGCGGCCGCGGAGCGGCTCGGCTACGTTCCGAACACCATGGCGCGGTCACTGGCCGCGCGCGGCTCCGACATCCTCGGCCTGCTGGTGCGCGCCCCCGACAACCCCGCCTACGGTCTGCTCTTCAGCGAACTGCAGGCCAACGTCAGCGGCGCCGGCCTGCAGATGGTCACCGTGGCGCCCTCACGCAACGAGGGCGCGCACTTCGAACGCCAGGCGCTCAACCGGCTGCTCGGGCTGCGCGTCGGCGGCATGTTCGTCGCCACCGGCGTCATCAGCGCGGAGATGCTCGAACCCTTCCTCGACCTGGTGCCAGTCGTGGTCGTCGGCCGACCGGAGTCCCACCCCGACATCCACGGCGTCTCCTACGACGAGGACCACAACGCCGACCTGCTCGCCCACGCCGTGGCAGCGGCGGGCCACCGCAGCGCCGCGGTGGTGGTGCCCGAGCACTCGGTCTCCGAGCACCGGCGCGGCGCGGCGATGGCGCGGGGGCTGACCGAGCGTGGGGTACGGGTGCACCAGGTCTCCTCGCCCACCTTCGGCAGCCAAGGCGAGGGCGGGCGCGAGATCGTCGCGCTGTGCCGTGCGGGCCGGATCACCGCCGCGATGTTCCCCTCGGACTTCAGGCTGCTGGCCTTCCTGCCGCTCGCGCAGGAAGCCGGTCTGAGGGTGCCGGAAGATCTCTCGCTCACCGGCTTCGACGGCATCCTGCCGGGCATCGATCTGCTGGGCTTCACCACCGTCCGCATCCCGGTGGAGGACGCGGCCCGCCGGGCCGTCGAAGTGATGCGCGCCCAACTTGAGGAGCGGACCCGGCCCCGGCACGAACTGCTCCCGGGGACGCTGATCCGTGGCCGCACTCTGGGACCGGCGCCCACACTCCGCTGAACAGGCGGGTGTTGTGGGGCGTCCGGGTGCTGCCTCCGCTGAGCCCGCTGCTTCGCAGGAGCTCGGCCGGGGACGGAATCCAGGGCTCCAGGTCCGGGTGGGGCACCTTGTCCGCGTCGTACGCCGTGCCGGAGGCGAGGACCGCTCCCTTGCGGCCGGCGTGCAGCAGCCGCCCGCCGAAGTACTGCAGTGCCCGCTCACCGGTGACGTCGATGCCGCGCATATACGGCTGCACCATCGCGGTGAACCCCTCCGCGTGCATGCGCGCGAGGTGCCGTACGGCCGTCTCCCTGTCCGCGGGCGTGTAGCGCGCGGCGTACCGGGCGCCCGCCCCGGACGTCGGCTTCACGACAGATTCTGCGGCCCTGTCATCTACGTACCCGGGTGAGGATGGCGGCAAGGCGGAGTGCCAAGGATGGTGATTGGCAGATTTGGGCCAGCTCCGACGGCCGTGAAGAGGCCGAGAGCGGCCCAAATCTGCCAATCCCGCGACGGACTCCTACCGCCGACGCCACCACTGCTCAACTTGGAAGCAGTTCCCGCACGTCGTCCCGCCACCGCGGAAAGCACCTGCCCAGCGGCGACAGCGAACCGCAACGTTTCCTGTCGAGGTCTTCCAGGATGGAAGTTCTTCCCACACTGCCTGTCCGAAAGACCTCGACATGCTCCATGCCATCTTCGCCGCGCCCTGTCCGACCACGTTCTGCCGTCTTGATGAGCTCGGCCTGGAAGCCGTCGGGCAACGCCTTGAGCCGGATCAGGCGGTGGTCGAGTGCGGGCACCCAGCCGCGTTCACCGATGAGCGGCGAGCACTGCCGCGAGGCCCTCTTGCAGGTCTTTGACGAAATACTCGGGAACCTCCAGCGACGGGAAATGTCCCCCGGTTTCGGGGGACCCCCATCGGACGATCTGTCGGTACCGCTCCTGTGCCCAGGGGCGCGGGCTCTTCTCGATGTCGCGGGGATACATGGTGATTGCTGACGGGACGTCGACCCGAAGTTCGGGGTCGAGCGAGTTGTGGCTTTCGTAGTAAATGCGGGCCGCCGATGCGCCGGTCCGTGTCAGCCAATACAGGGTGACGTCGTCAAGGACGCGGTCTCTGGAGATCGTCTCGAACGGGCTGTCTTCGGTGTCCGACCACTCGGCGAACTTGTCGAGGATCCAGGCGAGAAGCCCGACCGGTGAGTCGACGAGCGAGTAGCCGATGGTCTGTGGTCGGGTCGCCTGCTGTTTCGCGTACGCCGCGCGGTGGCGCCAGAAATCACGGGTATCCTCGGTCCACTTGCGCTCGGCAGCCGTCAGCCCGTCCGTTGTCAACCCGGGCGGTGCCTCCGCGAACAGTGTGTGAATGCCGAGAACGTGCGCCGGGAACCTGCCACCGAGAACCGTGGTGATATTGCCTCCCCAGTCGCCGCCGTGGGCTGCGAACTTGCTGTAGCCGAGCCTTCCCATCAGTTCCACCCACGCGGCCGCGATCTTTTCGGTTCCCCACCCGGTGGTGGCCGGCTTGTCGCTGTAACCAAAGCCTGGCAGCGACGGGACCACGACGTGGAACGCCGGCGCGTCTGCATCTTTCGGATCTGCCAGCTCGTCCACTACATCGATGAACTCGGCAATGCTGCCCGGCCAGCCGTGCGTCAAGATCAGAGGAGTGGCGTCTGCGCGCGCGGATCGGCGGTGCAGGAAGTGGATTCCCAGATCATCAATGGTCGTGCGGAACTGGCCGATCCGGTTGAGGCGTGCTTCGAACGACCGCCAGTCGTACCCGGTGCGCCAGTAGTTCACGACATCGACGAGGTCGGCGAGCGGAACGCCCTGTGCCCATCGGTGAGGGTCGGGCGCGGCGCGATGGACCGTCTCGGCCTCCGGTAGTCGCGCAGCGGCCAGTCGCGCGCGCAGATCGTCGAGGTCGGCGTCCGTTGCGTGGGCTTCAAATGCTTGCACGTCGCTGGTTGGACGGGGCATGAGACCTCCTGGCCATCGCGGAACCGGCTAGGACCTATCGCGAACCGGCTAAGGCGGTTCTAGCAGTTCTCCGAGCCATGCCGCAACCAGCTAAGGTGGTTCCATGCGTGCTGGATTCCCTGACTTCCGCCTCGGTAAAGTGCTGGCGACCAGCTTCACGGGGACTCTGTCGGAGCGTCATGGCAACGCTGTGGAGCGCATTCCCACGCCGCACCGACTCGTCGACTGGCTGGCAGTGAGCGGCCTCGCGGTGGACTCCTGCACCACTGCCCAGCTCGACCTCGCTCGGGAACTGAGGGAGTCGATTCACGCCGCCGCGACAGCGGCCGCGATCCAGGACGCTCTCCCTGCATCTGCTGTCCAAGTTATCAATGACTGCAGCGCTCAGGGTCGGGCCGCGGCTGTCCTGACGCCCGAGGGTGAACGGCGATGGCGGCTCAGCTCGGCTTCCTGCGTGGAAGATGCCCTCAGCGTGATCGCCGCCGACGCGATCAGCATCATCGCAGGCGAACGAGACGGAAAACTGGCCTTGTGCGCATCACCAACCTGCCAAGCCGCCTTCTTCGACACCAGCCAAAGCCGCACTCGCAAATGGTGTGACATGAACACGTGTGGGAATCGTCAGAAGAAAGCGCGCTTCAATGCCAACCAGCGCAAAAACCCCAGATCAGCGGAGTGATCGTTACCTGAGCCATCCGTCGCCTTCGATCAACGTCCTCAATCAGTACGTCTACGTTTACCGATCGGCGACGTTCATCGGCTCTTCGCAGTGCATCGAACCAGCGCCTTACGACCGGGCCGGGTGCGCCGCCTGCCCGGTCCGAGACGTGGAACATGGACGCCCTACGCGCCCGCCGCCGCCAGGATCGCCTCCGCCACCCTCGGCATCGAAGCCGGGTGCAGATCGAGGAAGAGGGCCGGCTCGATCAACTCCAGTTCCATGACGCGGGGTTCGCCGTCGTCCCCGAGGATCAGGTCGACCCGGGCGTACAGCAGTTCGGAGCCGCCCGGTACGGAGGCCAGCGCGCGCTCGGCGACGTGGAGTTCGGCCGGGGACGGGGTCCAGGGCTCCAGGTCGGGGTGGGGCACCTTGTCCGCGTCGTACGCCGTGCCGGGGGCGAGGACCGCTCCCTTGCGGCTGGCGTGCAGCAGCCGCCCGCCGAAGTACTGCAGCGCCCGCTCACCGGTGACGTCGATGCCGCGCATGTACGGCTGCACCATCGCGGTGAACCCTTCCGCGTGCATGCGAGCGAGGTGTCGTACGGCCGTCTCCCTGTCCGCGGGCGTGTAGCGCGCGGCGTACCGGGCGCCCGCTCCGGACGTGGGCTTCACGACGTACTCCTGGTCGTCCGGGAGGTCGGGGGCGTCACCGGGTGCGAGATACCGGGTCGGCACGACGGGCACCCCGGCCACCGCCAGATCCCCGAGGTACCGCTTGTCGGTGTTCCAGAGCACCACGTCCCCCGGATTCGCGAGCCGCGTCGCCTTCCCGCACCGCGTCACCCAGGCCGCGAACTCCTCTGCACGCCAGCAGTAGTCCCAGGTAGACCGTATGACCACGAGGTCGTAACCGGCCCAGTCGGTCTCCGGATCGTCCCAGTACGCGGCGGTCGCCTCGGCCCCGGCCGCGGCCAGCTCCCGCAGCAGCACCGGCAGATCGAGATCCTTGTGCGCCTCGGGCCCGGGGTCGTAGGTGACGAGCGCTATACGGGGGGTGTCTGTCACGGGGCTCCATCCTCGTACGGCTGTTGTGTATGCGACCGTTCTGCGCGGGCGCGGGCGCACCGGCTCCGGCCCGCGAAGCCAACGAAGCTGACCACGGCCCCCGCAACCGAGGCAACCCGTTTGACCTTCCCCTTCGGTGAAGCCCCAGCATCAAGAACGGAACGAGGAACGGCCGAGGCCAGGACCGAGGGGGACCCGTGGGCATGCTGACGATCGGTGCCTTCGCCAAGGCGTGCCGGCTCTCGCCGAAGGCGCTGCGGCTGTACGACGAGCTGGAGTTGCTGCGGCCCGCCCGGGTGGACCCGGAGACCGGGTACCGCTACTACGCCGTGGAACAGCTGGAGCAGGCACGGCTGGTGGCGTGGCTGCGGCGGCTGGGGATGCCGCTGGCCCGGATCCGACAGGTGTGCGCTCTGGACGGGCCCGCCGCGGGCCGGGAGATCCGGGCGTACTGGGCGCAGGTCGAGGCCGAGACGGCTAACCGCCGGGACCTGGCGACGTTCCTCGTGAACCACCTCACAGGCACCTCAGGGAAGGACACCGCCATGCTGGAACTCCGTTACGCCGCCCTCTCCGACACCGGACTGGTCCGCCCGGCCAACCAGGACACCGCCTACGCGGGCACCCGCGTCCTCGCCGTGGCCGACGGCTTCGGTTCCGGCGGGGCGCACGCGTCCACGGCCGCCGTGGAGGCGCTGAAGATCCTGGACCGCGAGACGCTTCCCGCGGGCAGCGTGCTGAACGTGCTGGACGACGCAGTGCAGGGCGCGACACAGGCGGTACGTGACGTCGCGGCGACTGCCGACGACGGCACGACGCTGACGGCGATGCTCTGGACCGGGTCACAGCTCGCCCTTGTGCACATCGGGGACTCGCGCGCCTACCTGCTCCGTGACGACGCGCTCTTCCAGATCACCCACGACCACACCCACGTCCAGTCGTTGATCGACGAGGGCCGCCTGACCCCCGAGGAGGCCACCACCCACCCCCAACGCGCCCTGCTCCTCAAAGCCTTGGGCACGGCGGAACCGGACTTGCGTCTCCAGGATGCCCAGCCCGGTGACCGTTACCTGCTGTGCTCCGACGGGCTGTCGTCGGTCGTGGACACCACGGAGGTCAAGTGCATCCTCTCGTCGACTCCTGTACCCGAGGCGGCAGTTCGTGCCCTGATCACCAAGGCGAACGAGTCGGGTGGCCCGGACAACGTGAGTTGCGTGGTGGCGGACGTGGTGGAGCCCGGGGAGGGGTAGGTCGACGGGGGGGTGGAGCGGTTGCCCGACTCGGCGGCCGGGGAACAGCCACCGGCAGGCGTGGTTGGTCGCGTTGTTCATGTTGTCCCGGCTGTCGATCCAGCGGAACAGGAGATCCGCGAGCGGTTCGGGAACAGGGGACGGCAGCTCGCCGAGCCGGAGAAGGGTCTGGTGCTGGGCGCGGGTGATGTCGTCCAGCGTGAGGCGGACGACGCGGCTGAGCGGCTGGGGCATGGAGCAGGACGATGCCTCCCGCGACCCGGACTCGCAGGGGCAGGCTCGCTTCGGTGAGAAGGCGCCCGATCAGCTCCAGGCGCTCGGCCTGTGGCATGTACATCGCCGCCGCGGTCGCCCAGCTCCGGGCCGAGGGCCACGAGATCCGCGACGAGGACGTCGCGCGGCTGTCCCCGCTCAAGCAGAAGAACCTCAACTGCCTGGGCCGCTACAGCTTCACCGCCACTCAGCCGCCGGGCGGCACCCTGCGCCCGCAGCGGGACCCGGACACGGCCGGGCTCGATGACGACGAGGACGGCGCGGAGTAGGAGAGCCGCCGGGCGGCCTGGCGCGTCTCCGTCGGCCTGCTCGATCGTTGGAAGGCCGAGTCGGGGAGAGCCTGGCTGGCGGATCGAGGAGGGGGACGCCGTTGCGCGTTCGTTGGCTGTGTCGCTGGCCGAGGCGTATCCGCAGGTCGCCGCGATGTGGTTGCAGGAGCGCAATGGGGGCTGTCCCTGGCGACGGCGACGCCGAAGATGCAGGTAGCGGTGTTGGCGGTCTTCGTTTCGTACGGCCGGGGGCCCGTCCCCTTCGGGATGATCTGCCGGAAGCCGGACGGGCCCTGGATCTCGTACGTCGGAGTGCTTGGCGTGCCCGTCAGAGTTTGCGGACCTGTGGCGGGTTGCCGGTGGATATGGAGAGTTCGCCCTGCTGGAGCTGGAAATTGCAGCCGCTTACCAGCATTCCGTCGGCTTTGGTCATTGAGACGCCCGATTTGCCCATGTCGATAAAGAGATTCCCGACGATTTTCATCGTCTGCTTGAACTCGGTCTGGGCGGAGACCCATATACGGTCCGGCATGGTGTTGAACATTTTCTCGCCCTTGTGACTGAGGTTCATGCCTCCCAGGACGGTGAGCAGCCCCTTCACACGGGCGTCGTTCAGGCTGGCCAGGCCTGCGGCGACGGTGCCCCAGTCGTCGTCCTCCTTGCGGACGTCGATTCCGTCCTCCGGGAACTCGATCCAGCCCTTCTCGCGGGCGCGGTCCCCGACCCATGAGGTGTTGACGCCGTTGCTGATGTCGGCCGAGTCGGCGCGGAGGGTCCCCTGGGTGGAGGAGCCGTCCTGGTGTACCTCGACTCCGTACTGCGGGAACTCGATCCAGCCCTTGCCACCGTCGAGATCCCCGACCCACTTAGTGTTGAGGCCGTTGACGTCGACCTTTTCGGCGCTCAGGGTGCCCCGGTCCTGGGTGCCGTCCTTGTGGACGGTGACTCCGGGCTGGGAGAACTCGATCCAGCCCTGACCGGCGTCGCGGCTGCCCGCCCAGGTGGTATTGACGCCGTCCACGTCGGCCCGCGCGGCCGTGATGACGCCCGGCGTGCTGGTACGGCCGTGGTACACGTTGACGCCGCGCTCCGGGAAGGTGATCCAGCCGTCCTCGTCCTTCCGCCCTTGAACCAGCCTGGTGATCACAGAGTCCACGTCGGCCGTTTTGGCCCGCAGTCTGCCCAGATCACTGTGGTTCTGGGCTTGGACGTCCACACCATCCGAGGTGAAGACGGCGCGGCCCTTGTTCGCCGTCCCCTCGATCCACTGTGTGCGCGTACCGCCCTCGAACTCGGGGATGGTCGCATGGACGGTGGTGGTGAGGAAGTACCCCTGGTGATGGGCGACGCCGCGGGGTTTGGCGACCAGGGTGTAGGTGGTGCCGCGCTTGGGAGTGACATTGAGCCGCGGGCGGAACGGCAGATGAGCCGCCGGTCCCGGCTTCGCCTGCTCGTGGTGGACCTCGTTCCCCCTCTGATCAAGGATCCAGTAGTCGAGATCGGTGGGCCCGTCCCACAACAGCGCGAGCTGCTCGCCCGCGTCCCCGTCCACCAAGGACTTCTCCGCCCGGAAGTTGCGCGGGACCCTCGGCGTCTGCTTCACCAGGCCGAGGGTGGTGGTGAAGTGCCCGCTCCCCATGGCCGGGGGCCCGTTGTCGCCGCCTTTGGTCTTGTCGTGGATCTTCACATGGACCAGGCTTGACCCCTCAGTGAGCGGGATGTTCTCCAGCTTCAGGATGAGAGCTCCGTGGTGGATCAGTTCCGGGTATCTCCTCGTGGGGGTCTGCGTCCAGTCGAACTGTGCCCGGAAGAGCCGCCGTTTGCTGTCCCACTTGAATTCCAACGTGTCATCACGCGGAGTCGTGATCGTCCTTTCGTAGCTCGTGACGACCGCCTTGACATCGTTGCTCAGGTCAGAGGGGTCGGTGCCCAGCGGCACCTCCACATCGATGTACTCCCAATCCACCGGGGATTGGTGAGTATTGGAGACGATGATGTACACCGTCCCCACGGACGGCTCACCGGGAAGCGACGCCTGGAGCGACGGTGGATCCGTGACGATCTGGTAGTGCAGCAAGGACGGCACAGCGCGAACTCCCTATCTCGGTGTCTCACACGAAACGAGCAAAACGGAACAGGGGGCGACAGACCCACCGATTGTAGGCAGCGCCCGAATTCCGGGGCCTCGATTGCGCAGGGCTGACCCAAACCAGCCCTGCCTCTGGCCGAAACCTCAGTGAGCCAGTGACCGGGTCAGCGTGTGGAGTTACCGCGGGGGATCACGATCCTGGAAGAAGCCGATCCGGCCCTTCGTCGCCGACGCCGACGCCGACGCCGTCGCCGAGATCGAGGCCCCCCCAAGGGGTTGTTCCTCCTCCGTGTGCTCTGTGGTCTCGTGACGTAACTTCGGGATTCTTGAAGCGGCCTCACCGTGGCCGACCGATCCGCAGTCGGGCCGAAGGTGAGGGGGTTCGGGTTGGCGGCGCTGACCGTCGTACGGGACCTGTGCGAGCACTGGGCGCCCGCGTCGGTGGAGAAGCTGGAGCAGTTCGAGACCGACGCGCTGTCCGGGTTCGTTCTCGCACGGGCCTCGGCAGGACTGGCTGACGGCACGATCCGCGGGGATCTCGGGCATCTGGACCAGATCAGGTCCTGGTTCGGGCGACCGCTGTGGGACATGGAGCCGGCCGACGCCGACTCGTACCTCGGGAAGGTGGTGCGTGGCTCGCCGAGCGGCACCCGGCTGGCCCGGTCGCAGGCGTTGACCATCTACTTCATGTTCCTGGAGCTGCGGCACGAGGTCGAGCTGCATCGGATGACCGGCCGGGTCATCGAGTGCCCTATCGCCGAGATGAACCGGCCGCGTGGCACGAAGGACGCCCAGCTGCGGATCCCGCCGAGTGAGCCGGAGGTCGGGAACGTCCTCACCGAGTACGAGGTGAACGACCTCCTCGACGGCGACCGCGACGCCGCAGGGGAGAAGGAACTTGCCGAGCGCTGCGGCATCGGCCAGTCTCTGATGTATGACATCGAGGCTGGCCGCGCCAGCGCGACTCCCGCGATCCTGCGCCGGATGGCGGCCCCCTCGAACTGTTCGTGGTTGTAATGCAGTAGAAGCACCCAGGCGTTCCGGCGCCTAGCGACGAGGTGGAGGTCCGGTGGGCTCCTGGAGCGGAAGGCGTCTTGACGCTCGCGCGTCATGGGAGCGCTACTGATGCACCGAAGTCCGCAACTCACAACCTCGCTGCCTCACCAGAAGGTCGACCGCTCAGCGGCCTTCCGCGACGGCGAACTCTGTGACCCAGACGCTGTATAAGGTCGTGCCCGCGAGGCGGGCCGCCTCCGAATCACCAAAGCCATCGCGACACCAGAAGAAGAGGCAACTTGTGGAAAAGAAGCTTGAGGGCGACACGGCGGCCACCGAGGCTCCTTCCGAACTGACGGTTTACCGGGCCGAGGCCGGGTACCGGAGGTTTACTCTCGGTCTGTACACGAACCGGGAGGCCGCCCGCGCCCACTGCGAGGACGGCGCACGCGGTGGGCAAAACGACAGTCACCTCGCCTGGTACCCGGACGACGACGATGAGGCGGTGGAGGCGCTGTTCGTCGCGGGCGTGGGGTCGGACACCGGTTTCACGGTCACGGCGGTGACCGTCGCCTCCGAGTATGGCGGCATGACCGACGAGTGAGCCACGCGACCACCACGGGCGACCTGCTCTGGGCCGGCCCGGTAGTTCTACCTCGGACACCAGGGGGCAAGTAACCCATAGGTAGGTTCAGGGGGCTAACCGCAGGTCCTCACCCAGCTGCTCCCATTGATGCTGTCCCAGCATGTTGCCCGACCCGCTCCACCTCGCCGAAGTGTTCGAGCTCCACGAGAAGACCGCCACTGGCAGCGGCCACTCGACCGCGTCGGATCCGCTTCCGGTGATCAGTCCCCGGCGGCGATCAGCTCGTCGGCCAGCTGCTCGGTGACGCGCACGGCCTCAGCGCCCGGGATCGGGGCGTCGTACTCCGTGACGATGATGGACCGGTTCGTCACCACCACGATCGCGCCGTCGGCTTCCTTCCTGCAGAACAGGGAACGATCGTCCACCCCGTTGATAACGAACTTCTTGCCACCCAGATGCAAACCGGTGCCCTGGAACTGCTCCAGGTCCTCCGCCCCACCGGCGAGCGCGCTCCGCTCTCGCGCACTGAGTTCGTACCCCTTGGACGCCGCCAGGACCTCGCTGTCCCGCCCAAGGATCGCCGCCCGGCTCACCTTCCCCGAGCCGACCAGACGGTCATCCACACAACGCTGCCACTCGGCCATGCGGCCCCTCCCAGAACGGCCCCGCTGGTGCGAGGCGATCCCAAGAGCCGTACCCGAACCCGAAATCAATCACGCACCAAGGGACAGGCGCCGTCGAAGATTTCCTCGTGTGTGCGGTAGGTGTTGGCTGCCTGGTTCTTCTCACTTGCGGCCGGTGCCCCGGGGTACTCGATGACGGGCACCGGCTTGCAGACGGCCCACTTCTGGGTGTCCGGTGTGTCGTCGAAGCCGAAGGTGCCACTGGCTCCGCGGACGCAGTTGACGCAACTCGCGCCGGACTGAGTGCCGAGGATGTTCATGTTGATGACGGTGTTGTAGACGTCGTTGTGCGACGGCAAGCCATCTTCGTTCTCCGCGTTCTCCGCGTTCTCCGCGTTCTCTGTGTTCTCTGTGTTCTCCTCCTCTCCATTGACCTTGATGTCGTCGTATGCCCGGTCGGTGGCTTGGGAGAGCACGGTGAAGGCGTCGTAGTACATGACCGCGTAGCCGTCCTCCAGTGGCTTGTCTCCCCATGCCTGTTCGTTTGCCTGATCCGTCCGCAGCTTCTCGAACTCCTCGACGAAACCGCGGGCCCCGGCCGAAAGCTGCTCGTTTCCCTCCCATGACCGGGTGTCGACCGAGGCAGCGCCCACGAGGGTGATCCTGGCCTCCCGCAACTGCTTGGTGATCTCCGCCGTGGTCGTGACGGGATCCAGGCCGATCCCCACCTTCAGGATGCGTATCGGCTTCCTTTGGTCGCAGGAGGGCTCGTCCGCCAGCCTCTCCACCAAGGCGGGCAGGTCGTGATCGCGCCCCGCGAAGAAGACCGTGTCCGCCTTGGTCACGCAGATTCCCTGGGCCGCTTCCGAGAAACGCTGGGGGACACCCTCGTTGTCTCCGGTCATCCCCAGGTAGGACACCTGACGCCGCGCCAGTCCGTACTCCTCGCCGAAGTGCTTCCGGAAGACCTCTTTCAGGTCGGTGGAGTAGCTGTCCTGCTCTCTCCTGTCCGAGACCAGGAAGCCCGTTCCGTTCCCCGGTCTCTCGTCGAGATACTCCCCCAGCGCCTTCGCGAAGAGCTCGTTCGACGGGGACGTCTTGAACAGGTACTCGGCATTCATGGTGGTCGAGGTGAGGACGGGCCCGATCACCGGAATCCTGTGATCGGAGAGGGCCTTGGCCGCCTCAAGTGTGTCCGGAGTGCTGCTCGGCAGGCCGAACACGCCGACCAACGGCACCTCGTCGTCGCCCATCCCGGCGAGCCGGTCGACGACGGGTTGCCAGTGGTCTAGGTCCTTCCCGTCATTGGCCAGGAGCAGCTGATAGTGCGGCCCCGCCTGAGCGTTGGCCCGGAGCTGGGCGGCGTGCGCGCCCGCCAGCGCGCGTGCGATCTGTTCCGTGCTCATGGCGCTGGTGCTGTCCGAGGTGAACGGCATCATGAGGGCGACGCGCACGTAGGGGATGGGGGTCTTCCCGTTCTCCGGATCCTTCCAGTCCTGCTCGACCTTGGCGTTCTCGTCCGCCACGGCGCGAATCAGGCCCTCCAGCTCCGGATCGCCGGTCAGGACTCCGGCGGTGACGCCCACGCATTCGTCCCCGGCCGGTTCGAGGCCGTCGCCGCATTTCTCGGGCAGCAACCGTACGACGGTGAGGGCGAGCACCGCGAGCAGCACGGCGCCCACGACCAGCGCGACGGCCTTTTCGCCCGGCCCCAGGGCACGGTTTCTGAAACGGTCCAGCACAGTCCTCACTCCTCGCCTCGGGCAGAGCCGTACCTCGGGAAGGGCCTTCGCTCTCGCGCGGCGGCCGGCCAGGCCCGTGCGGCCTCATTGAGCACGGCGCGACCCGACGGATGCCGCATCGACAGGAACGCAAGCTCGGAACCGATGTCGTCACACAGGCCGGCCAGGGGCTCCGCGTATGTCTCGGACAGGTACCAGAGCGCGTGCAGCAGCCTGTTGACGGATCGGCGTACGTCGTCGGTCTCGGCGTACCGGCCGTCGTGGGCGCCGCGGGCGATCTCGGTACGGTGGTCGGTCCACTCGTCCGACGGGGGGCCGGGGGCCTCGGCGACGTAACGGATGGCGTCCAGCCAGCGGCCCGCGTCCCAGTTGCCGAAGAACTCGGTCAGCCGGCTCACCACCGGATGTGCGTCCCCCGCCGCGAGGGTGTGCCGGAGCACGTCGGGCTCGTGCCCGGCGCCGCGCTCCGCGTGATGCTCCCGCAGGAGGCCGTGCAGGTACTCCCAGCGTCGTCCCGGCTCAACTGCCGCGGAGGTCCTGCGGGCCTCGTGGACCAGCAGGGCGCGCAGGAAAGGGTGGGAGACAAAGCCCCTGGCGGTGTCGGGCCCATCGGCCGTGCCGGCGACGTCCGTGTCACCCCCGCCGTCCACGCCGCCTGTCCAGTGCTCCTCCTCCAAGTACCGGGCGGCAGAAGGAAGCCCGGCACCGGGGAGTCCGCCACCGGCCGGGACGGATGCCGTCATCAGCGCGTGTGCGGCGTCCCGGTCACGTGCCAGTGCGAGCGGCACCAGGTGGGTGCGCAGCTGGGGCTGTGGTATCAGCCGCTCCAGCAGCACTTCGGAGACGGGTCGCCCTTCCTCGGCGGGCAGGTCGAGCAATTCCTCGGGGCCGACGTGGCCTTGGCCGCTGGCGCGGACGACCGCTTCACACAGCAGCCTGCTGCCGAGCGGATGACCTCGGGTGAGGGCGTGCAGAGCCGAAGGCAGGTGGCGGTGGAGCGGGCCCTTGGCCGGGTCGAGCATCAGCAGCAGGTCGTCGCGGCTCAGGGGCGCCAGGGGGACCATGAGCAGTCCGGCCGACGGCGAGCCGGGGACGCTGCGTTCCCAGCCGGAGGCCAGGGTGAGCTCGGGCAGTTCGCGGGTCGTCGCGTCCGGGTAGAGGTTCGCGCCGTCGCCCAGCCGGGTCGCGACGACGACCAGGGGGTCGCGCACGCCGGACGGAGGCGCGGCGCGGTGTTCGAGCAGCAGCCCGAGGGCGTGCTGCCCGGCCGGGGTGTGCGCGTTGTCCAGCAGGACGAGCGGCCGGGGGGTCCGGTTGATCCGCTGCCATCGGCCGTAGGCGTCAGTGAGGTCTTCGAGGAACGCAGCGGCCAGGGTGCGTTCGACCGCGTGCTGGAAGTCGCCGCCCTGGTGGAAGCGCAGGCTCAGCCGGATCAGGGCGGCTTCGCCGTCGTCGGAGCCCGCGGAGCGGCTCTGGTACCACTGCTGCACGAACCGCTCGACGCGGGTGCGGGTGTGCCGGCTGAAGTACTGCTCGACGACCGCCTCGGTGACGGGAGCCAGGTCGTGCTGCCGCCGGTGCGGGTCGGCGAGGCGCTCGCTGACGTCGTACGTCCAGTCCGTGCCCCCTCCCCGGCGGCCCTCCCGCCCTTCTCCAGGCCGCAGGCGACAAGGAGGCGCGCGATCCGGTCACGGGCCAGCAGTTGCTCGCCCTCGTTGCCGCGGTGCCAGCTGGACACGGCGAACAGTCCTGGGAGCAGGCGGGAGAACCGAAGCCGCCCGGAGCCCGGGACCACGGGCGCCAACTCGCACACCAGTTGCTCCAGGATCTCGACCAGGGCCGACGTGTTGGACGCCGCGGAGCCGGACCAGCGTGCCTGTTCGCTCTGGGCGGCATCGACTCTGCCGAGCGGAACGCGCCCGCGGTAGGCCGCGTCCAAGGCGTCCAGGACCGCCGTCCTGCCCATGCCGTGCCGGCCGGTCACCAGTGTCACGGGTGGGTCGTCGCGGTGCTCCTGGGGCACTAGTTCCCGCCGGTCGGGCGCCAGGCCGACCAGTCGGGGCACCAGTGCGCGCAGGATGGGATCCCGTCCGTACAAGGGCGTGCGCATCGCCCTCCCCCGTTCTGCCGTTGTTCTGCATTCCGGTCTGCCGTTTTTTCGCATTCCGGCGTTGTTCCGTCGTTTTCACCGCTCAGCTTCCGAGCAACCTCCCCAGCGCCTGGCCGACCGCGTCCAACAGGAGCTGCCTGCCGACCGTGTCGGGAGCGGCCCCCAGCAGGCGCCGCATCCCCTCCATCAGGCCGCGCTGCCGGTCCGGCCGAGGTTCGCCGTCGGTGTCGGTGTCGCCACCCCGCGCCAACGAGTCCGCGCTGCGCAGCAGGGCCACGCGGGACTCCGGGTCCAGGTGGAGTGCCGGTGCCAACTCCGTGATGAGCCGGGCGAGGTCGGCGGGTGGCAGCGCGGTGTGCAGCTCGATGCTGTTGTGCACGCTGTTGTCGGAGTCGCCCTGTGTGAGGCTGTGTATCGTCTGGGCCTCTATGTGGGTGTGCTGGGCAGGCCGCTCGCGCTCGCGCTGCTGTGCCACGTACGCACCGATGTCGGAGGCGCCGCTGAGCACGGCGCCCACCCCCTGCGAGGTGAGCGCCACGTGCGAGCCGACATCGTTGTGGAACGGCGGCCCCTCACAGGTGATCAGGTGCTCGTCGGCCAGATAGGTGAGGGTCCGGGCGACTTCGCTCCGGGAGAGGGCCTCGCCGAGGAAGAAGATGTCCGGCGAATCGAGGAATCCGCTGATCCGCAGCGGCTGCCGGTGCGGGTTGGCGTGGATCCAGTGCAGTACGGCTCGTGCCGCATGGCGGCTCCGCTCGGCCGAGTTCGCCCGCAGGGCCTGCAGCCTGCGGGCCCACTCCGCACCGGCGGCCTGAAGGGTCACCACGGGAACACCCGAGTCAGGGCCGTGCTCGCCGGGGGAGCTGATGAGCTCCTCGGCACACAGATGGTCGACGATGGACCGAACCGCGCTCATGGGGATGCTCTGCAGAGTGCCGAACTCGGCACAGGAGACCTGGTGGTCCAGCTCACCCTCCGCCTGGTCCCAGATCCACAGCAGAAGGCGGGGACCGTACCGCTCGGCGTACGCGGCGAAGGCGTCGTGGTCCGGAAACGAAGGCACTGTGGCTGACACTGACGGGGGTCCTGTTCGTCTTCGCACCTACGGCTGAGCTGCCGCACCTACCCAGCTTTCACTCCCGTAATCAGGCCATCACAAAGCCCACATGAGCCAACGCCCGGCGAAAGGCGCCGAGTTGCTACGAAAACTGGCATATCGCGCCCAGAACCGTGCGTCGAGGGCACGCTGAACCACAGGCGCGCATGCCCTGGTCGCCACCGGCGCAGGAAGGAGCCGGTCACCCCGGCACCGAGACGCTCCATGAGGGCCGACAGCGGATCGCGGAACGCGAACCGTACGTCATCGTTCCCCCTCCGGATCCCAGTCCAGCAGCCGCACCTTCGCCACCGTCCGCACATGGCGGCGCATCGCGGTGGCCGCCTGGTTCGGCTGCTGGTCGACGATGGCGTCGAGGATGGCCTGGTGCTGGGCCAGGGACCGGGTGGGGCGGCCGGGCTGGCGGAGGGACTCCGTGCGGCTCTCGGCGATCTGGTCGGCGATGGAGCGCATGAACTCCGCGAGGATGCTGCTGTGCGCGGCCGCGGTCACGGCCGCGTGGAACAGACGGTCGCCCTCCACACCGTGGGCGTCCTCCTCGATCTCCCTCGTCATGTGGGCGAGCGCGGACCTCATCGCGGCCAGGTCCTCCTCCGTGCGGCGCTCGGCGGCCAGTTCGGCGAGCTTCGTCTCCAGGGCCTCGCGGGCCTCCAGGACGTCGGGCAGGCGCCGGCGGCGTTCGACCATCTCGTCTACGGGCTCGACGTCCAGGCTGTCGCGGACCAGGTACGTGCCTCCGCCGTGGCGCGCCTCCACCAGGCCCTGGACCTCCAGCACCACGATCGCCTGCTTCACCGAGGCGCGGCTGACGCCCAGCCGCTGGGCCAGGTCCCGCTCGGGTGGCAGCCGGTCCCCGGCGCGCAGGCCGCCCTCGGCGACGTACTGGCGCAGCCGGTCGAGCACCTGCTCGTAGAGGCGCTGTTTCGTCATGGGGCGCAGGGCATCGGTCACGGCTCCCCCCTCTCGTCGGGAGCGTAACACCGGGTGGGGTGAGTGGCTGGGTGGTCGAGTGGATGGATGGTCAAGTGGCTGAGCCAATTTGTGCGCAACCTCTTGACGTGGCCCCCGGCGGGCCCCACGCTGACCTGCCAGCACCCCCCAGCAGCCAATTGGCTCAGCCACTCAGCCAATCGTCACGCCCACTGACCGCACTCGCAGCCACTCGGATCAGCCACTCCGGGACCCAAAGACGGGAGCCCGTATGTCCCCCGAACTCATCTCGATCCTCGTCCTCGTCGTGGTGTTCGTCATCGCCACCACCCGCTCCGTCAACATGGGCGCACTCGCCTTCGCCGCCGCCTTCGGGGTGGGCGCACTCGTCGCCGACCTCGACGCGGACGGCATCTTCGCCGGCTTCCCCGGTGACCTCTTCGTCGTCCTCGTCGGCGTCACGTACCTCTTCGCGATCGCCCGCGCCAACGGCACCACCGACTGGCTCGTACACGCCGCGATCCGGCTGGTGCGCGGGCGGGTGGCGCTGATCCCCTGGGTGATGTTCGCCCTCACCGGCGCGCTCACGGCGATCGGCGCGGTCAGTCCGGCCGCGGTCGCGATCGTCGCCCCGATCGCGCTGAGCTTCGCCGTCCGGTACAGGATCAGCCCGCTGCTGATGGGCACCATGGTGGTGCACGGCGCGCAAGCCGGCGGCTTCTCACCGATCAGCATCTACGGGACGATCGTCAACGGCATCGTCGAGCGCGAGAAGCTCCCGGGCAGCGAGATCACGCTGTTCCTGGCCTCCCTCACCGTCAACCTCGTCATCGCCGCCGTCGTCTTCGTCCTCTTCGGCGGGCTCAAGCTGTGGGCTCAGGGGTCGGTGGCGGTGGACGGGGAAGAGGGAGCCGCGAGCGGTGACTCCGGAGGCGGCACGAGTGGTACGAGTACGAGTGGTGTGAGTGGTGGCACCGGCGGTACGAGCCGTACCGCCGCCGCCACGAGCCCCACCGCCGTCGCCACCGCCGCCCCCGCCCGCCCGGGCGAACCCGGCCCCGACACCACCCGCCTCACCCCCGCCCGCACCGCCACGCTCACCGCGCTGGTCGCCCTCGTCGTCGCCGTGCTCGCCTTCGACCTGGACGCGGGTCTCACCGCGATCACCCTGGCCGTGCTGCTCAGCGCCGCGTGGCCGGAGGACAGCCGCGTGGCGGTCGGGCAGATCGCCTGGCCCACCGTGCTGCTGATCTGCGGTGTCCTCACGTACGTCGGCGTACTGGACGAGATGGGCACCATCACCTGGGCCGGTGAGGGCGTCAGCGGCATCGGTGTCCCGCTGCTGGCCGCGGTGCTGCTCTGCTACATCGGCGCGATCGTGTCGGCGTTCGCCTCGTCCGTGGGGATCATGGGCGCGCTGATCCCGCTGGCCGTGCCGTTCCTGGCGCAGGGCGAGATCGGGGCGATCGGCATGGTGGCGGCGCTCGCGGTGTCGGCGACGGTCGTGGACGTGAGCCCGTTCTCGACGAACGGCGCGCTGGTGCTGGCCGCCGCTCCGGACGTCGACCGGGAGCGTTTCTTCCGGCAGCTGATGGTGTACGGAGGGATCGTGGTGGCGGTGGTGCCCGCGGTGGTGTGGCTGGTGATGGTCGTCCCCGGCTGGGGATAGCCCAACGGGCGGCAGCGGCGACAGCCACGACAGCGGTAGCTGCGGCAACGGCGCCGGCAGCAACCGATCGTGAACGGTAATTCAGGCAGTACAGGCAGTACTGGCAGTACTGAAGGAGTACGACGCGTGTCCTCACTCTTCCCGGCCCTGACCGACTCCCCGGCCGAGCGGCCCGCCCTGCGGTTCGGCGAGCGCTCCCTGACGTACGCGGAACTCGCCGCGGCCGCGGGCGCGCTCGCCGGGAGAATCCAGGGAGCGGGCCGGGTCGCCGTCTGGGCGACACCCACGCTGGAGACGGCCGTCGGCGTAGTGGCCGCCCTGCTGGCCGGGGTGCCCGCGGTGCCGCTCAACCCGAAGTCGGGCGACAGCGAGCTGGGGCACGTCCTCAGGGACAGCCGGCCCGCACTCGTCCTCACCGCACCGGACTCGGAACTGCCGGCCGCCTTGGCCGACTTGGAGCGCGTTGAGGTCGACGTACGGGACACCGGCCAGAGCCCCGTCGGCGACGTCGCCGACCTTGCCCGCATCACCGCCGAATCCCCCGCCCTCGTCGTCTACACCTCCGGCACCACCGGCCCGCCCAAGGGCGCCGTCATCCCCCGCCGGGCCATCGCCGCCACCCTGGACGCGCTGGCCGACGCCTGGCAGTGGACCGGGGACGACGTCCTGGTCCACGCGCTGCCGCTGTTCCACGTCCACGGGCTGATCCTCGGCATCCTCGGCCCGCTGCGGCGCGGCGGCTCGGTACGGCACCTGGGGCGGTTCGGCACCGAAGGGGTCACCCAGGAGCTGAACGAGGGCGCCACCATGTTGTTCGGCGTGCCGACGATGTACCACCGGCTCGCGGAGGCGCTCCCCGACGACCCCGCGCTCGCGAAGGCACTCGGCCGGGCGCGGCTGCTCGTGTCCGGCTCGGCGGCGCTGCCGGTGCACGACCACGAGCGGATCGCGGCGGCGACCGGGCGGCGGGTCATCGAGCGGTACGGCATGACGGAGACCCTCATGAACACGAGTGTGCGGGCGGACGGCGAGCCGCGCGCCGGGACGGTCGGAGTGCCGCTGCCGGGCGTGGAGTTGCGTCTGGTGGAGGAGGACGGGTCGGCCATCACGGCGTACGACGGCGAGAGCGTCGGCGAGATCCAGGTGCGCGGCCCGAACCTCTTCACCGAGTATCTGAACCGTCCGGACGCGACCGCCGCCGCGTTCACCGGGGACGGCTGGTTCCGCACGGGCGACATGGCGGTCCGGGACGCCGACGGGTACGTACGGATCGTGGGCCGCAAGGCCACCGACCTGATCAAGAGCGGTGGTTACAAGATCGGCGCGGGCGAGATCGAGAACGCGCTGCTCGAACACCCGGCGGTGCGCGAGGCCGCCGTCACGGGCGAACCGGACGACGACCTCGGCGAGCGTGTGGTCGCCTGGATCGTGCCCGCCGATCCCCAGTCCCCGCCCGGTGCCGGGGAGCTGGCCGACCACGTCGCCGGGCGCCTCGCCCCGCACAAGCGTCCCCGCGTCGTGCACTACCTTGACGCGCTCCCCCGCAACGACATGGGCAAGATCATGAAGCGGGCGCTGAAGCATGACTGAGCCGTCCGCCCGGTACTCCGCCCAGTATTCGGCCCCCCGGTACTCCGCCCGGTACTCCGCGCGCGAGGTCATCGCCCTGGTCGCCGACGACTTCACCGAACTGCCGTGCCCCGCGAGGGAGCACGAACCCGACGGCCCCCTCGCCTGGCAGGGGTACGACGCCTCGCGCGCCCGTGCCGCCGAGCGCACCGGTGAGCAGGAGTCGGTCGTCTGCGGTCGCGCGACGATCGGCGGTGTCGAGGCCGTGGTCCTGGCCTTCGAGTTCGGGTTCCTGGGCGGTTCGCTCGGGGAGCGGACCGGGGACCTGCTGGAGGCGGCGTACACGAACGCGCGTGAGCACCGGCTGCCCGTCGTGGCGCTCGTCGCGACGGGCGGCAGCCGGATGCAGGAGGGCATGCGCGCGCTGACCCAGCTTCAGCGGGTGGCCCGGCAGTCGGCGCTGACGCGTCAGGCGGGGCTGCCCCAGATCGCCGTGCTGCGGGACCCGACGACCGGCGGCGGCTGGGCCACCCTGGGCGCGGGCGCCGACGTCGTCCTGGCGCTGCCCGGCGCCCAGGTGGGCTTCGCCGGTTCCCGGGTGCGCCCCGCGGACGCGGACCCGGCGGCTTACACGGCCGAGGCCCAGGTGGCGGCGGGCGCGGCCGACGCGGTCGTACGGCCGGAGGACCTGCGCGGGGCGCTGACACTGTGGCTGGAGTTGCTGACCCGTCCCTCGTCGGAACCGGCGCCCCCGCCCAGCGGCCTCGGCGCTTCCGGCAGCGACCTCCCCGACACCGGGTGGGCCGCCGTCCTGCGCGCCCGCTCGCCCGAACGCCCACGCGCCGAGGCGTACTTGGACGCGTACTTCACGCGCCGCGCGGCCATCGGCGGTGACCGCTGCGGCGGCACCGACCCCGGCATGCTGTGCGGCTTCGGCGAGCACGAGGGCCGGACCGTCGCGTACGCGGCCCAGTGCGGCACGGCGACCCGCCCCGCCGGGTACCGCACTGCGGCAAGGCTGATCCGCCTCGCGGGCCGGCTCGGTGTTCCCGTGCTGACGCTGGTGGACACCCCGGGGGCCGCCAACGACGCGGAGGCGGAGCGACAGGGCGCCGGAGCAGCTATCGCGGACGTGTTCGACGCGGTGGCCACCGCCCGGACTCCGGTCACCACACTGCTCATCGGCGAGGGCGGCTCGGGCGGGGCGCTCGCCCTGGCCGCTCCGGGCCGCACCTGGGCCACCCCGGACAGCTACTTCTCGGTGATCGCCCCGGAGTTGGCGGCCGCGATCCTCAAGCGCCCGGAGGAGTACGCACGCGCCACGGCCGACGAACTGCGGGTGCGGCCACAGGACTTGGTTGCACTGGGGGTAGTACGCGGTATCACATGACCGAGATCGCGCGCCCCCCGTTCGAGGTATGTGTACGGCGTGTGGAAAAGGGGACAACGCGAGTACCGTCCGTGACAATAGGGTGGTTGATCGTCACGACGGACGGGACGGGCAGGACGGGGGCGTGGTGGAAGGTCTGGTGGAGTTCAAGACCGACGACGGTGCGGTGGTCACGGTCGAGGCCGTCGATGAGGGGACCGGGGCGGGCTCCCGCCTCGTGGCCCGCGGGGACGACGGTACGGTGCAGGCGACGCGGACCTTCGAGGGCGCCCTGAGCAGCGTGCGCTCCGCGGCGGCGTCCGCGCTGCGGGTCTTCCGGGACGGTTCGCTGCAACCCGACGCGGTGGAGATCGAGTTCGGTGTGAAGCTCACCGCGGAGGCCGGCGCGCTGATCGCGAAGAGCGCGGTCGAGGGGCATCTCGTGGTCAAGCTCTCCTGGTCCCCAGGGCGGTCGGACGCTCCCCCGGAGACCGACGTGACGTCATGACCAGCGCTTCGTGGCACGCCAGGATCAGCTGCGGGCGCGACACCGGCGCCGGCTTCCTGGTCACCGAACGCCACGTCGTCACCTGCGCACACGTCGTCGCCCGCAGCGCCACCGACCCGGTGAGTGTGTCCTTCGCGCACGGCGGCGGGGAGTCGGCCGGCGCCCGCGTCATCGCGCACGGCGGCTGGGACGGCCGCGACACCGACCCCGGCGACCTCGCCGTCCTGGAGCTCGACCAGGACGTGGCGCCGAAGCCCGCCGAGTTCGCGGCACCCGACGAGGCGTACGGCGACCCGCCGCGCAAGCTGCTCGCGTACGGCTTCCCGAAGCGGTACGAGGAGGGAACGCTCGCCGAGTACCGGGCCACCGCCGGCCAGTTGATCGCCGGGGAGTGGGTGCAGTTGGAGGCATGGGCCGCGCACGGACAGCCGCTGGTGCCCGGGTTCAGCGGGGCGGCGGTGACGCTCGCGGACAGCGGCCGGGTCGTCGGCATGGTCTCGGCGGCGGCCCGCGATCCCGGGGTCCGCAACGGACGGATGCTGCCCGCGAACGTCATGGCCCGCTACTGGCCCCGCCTCGGCGACCTGATCCCGACCCCGGAGTACGACGGGCCGCAGAAGGAGCGGCTCCGGCTGCTGGTCGAGGAGGCCGCGCGCCACGGCGAACTGGAGTGCAGCCCCCAGCGGCTCTACCAGGAGGCCGTCACCGCCTTCGGTCCCCCGCCCCCGCCGCACGGCTTCGCCTCCCTGTGGGACGCCGCCTGGTATCTCCTCTCCGAGGTGACCGACACGAAGGCGGCGGTCCGGTTCGCGGAGCGGCTCGCCGACTTCGTCGAGCACACGCCGACCCGGACGGCCCTGCGGTCCTGGCCGTACACCCACGCCGAGGCGGTGCCGGGACACGCGCCCCGCACGTCGCCCGCGCCCGTAAGCGGTGCGGACACCCGCTCCTGGTCCCCGATCCTCGTCGAGATCGCGCCCAGCGGCTCCGGGGACCAGCAGTTCCTGGTGGAGGTGTCCGCGTACAACGGGAACCACCGCAAGGTGGTGGGCCAGCGCCGGCTGCCCGCCGACCGGGTGCGGCCGTACGCCCTGGAGCGCATCGACGAGGCGTATCACGCGCTGGAGCCGGGCGCCCGGGAGCTGCTCGCCTTCGTGCTGCCGCGCCGGTGGCTCAACGCGGACGTGGCGCACTGGCAGCGCAGCGCCGACGACGACAGCCCGCTCGGCACCTTTGCGCCGCTCGTCGTCATGGACCTGGAGCGGCGGCGCAGCGGCGGCCTCCAGCACAAGCTGCTGCAGAAGTGGCGGGAGCTCGACACGCAGCGGTCGGCCCGGCTGCGCCGTATCGGCTGCGGGACCGTCGGGCAGGACCCGGTGAAGCTGACCATCGGGCTGCGCCGGGGCGCGGACATGGTGGGCTTCGGCGCCCCGCCGCGCGCCGACGGCACCCGGCGGCTGTTCCAGGCGACCCTGAACGCGGCGGTGCCGGTGATGCTGTGGCCGCGTTCCGGCTGCCGGGGCGGGCACACGCACGACGACTGCCGGGGCGCGGCCTTCCTGGACCGCCTCGCCGAACACCTCGCGGGCCTGGCCCCGGGGGAACTTCCCACGCACATCCATGAGTTGCGCGAGACGGCCTACGCGTCCGAGTCGCCCGAACCGCACTGGGCGTCCGACCTGGCGCTGCTCTGGGAGGATCCCCGCTGTCTGCCCGACCCCGTCGGCTACCAGCACTCGCCGGTCGGGTGAGCCGCAGGCGAAAGAACCGGACCCGCACGCCCCCCACCCCCGCACGCACTCGCACGAGGAGCACACCCCCCATGTCCCTGTGGCCCGTCTACACGGGTTCGAGCGAGCCCCACGACGGCATCGACCGGCTGCCCGAGCCCCCGCCGTGGCGCGCCTTCGACGGCGGCCCGGCGCTGGCCACCCCCGCCGACGGCGACGACACCTCAGCCTCCTCCCCCGACCGTCTCCACCGTGCCCGCACCTACCGCGCCACCGACCGCGCGGTCCAGCTCGTCAACGCGGCCCTGTATCTGCGCAGACCCCTGCTGGTGACCGGCCCGCCCGGCAGCGGCAAGTCGAGCCTCGTGTACGCGGTCGCCCGGGAGCTCAGGCTGGGCCCGGTGCTGCGCTGGAACATCACCAGCCGTACGACGCTCCGCGACGGCCTCTACCAGTACGACCCGCTGTCCCGCCTGTACGCGGCCGGACGCGCCGCAGCCCGCGACCAGCGCGCCGCGACCCGCGAGCAACTCCCCCTCGACGGCGAACTCCAGGACCATCTCCGCCTGGGCCCCGTGGGCACGGCCCTCCTGCCGTACGGCCGCCCCCGCGCCCTGCTGATCGACGAGATCGACAAGAGCGACCTGGACCTGCCGAACGACCTGCTGAACATCCTGGAGGAGGGCCAGTACGAGATCCCGGAGCTGGTCCGGGCCGCCCGGCACACCCCCACGGCCGAGGTGATGGTCGACGGCACCGACGACCGGGTGCCGGTGGCGCGGGGCCGGGTCCGGTGCCGGGCGTTCCCGTTCGTGGTGCTGACCAGCAACGGAGAGCGCGAGTTCCCCCCGGCATTCCTGCGCCGCTGCGTCCGCCTGGAGCTGCACCAGCCGCGCGACACGCACCTGGAGCAGATCGTGCGCGCCCACCTGGGCGAACCGGACGCGTACGCCCGCGACCTGATCAACCGCTTCCTGTCCCGGGGCACGGACGGGGAGCTGGCGACGGACCAGCTGCTGAACGCCGTCTATCTGACCGGTGTGGCGGGCCTCGACACGGCGTCCCGGGACGAGCTCGCGGAGCAGCTGATGCCGTATCTGAGCCGTACCGGGGACGAGGCGGACACGTTCTGATGAGTTCCGCGGGAGACGGGCCGGAGGGGATCGGCCGGCTCGCCGACCTGCTCGCCGAGGCGGGCGACGGCGAGCCGCCGACCTCCGTCGAGCTGGCCGAACTGCTCTGGCTGGCCGGGCACATGGAAGGACCGGAGGGACCGGAGGCACCCGCCGACGCCGCGGCCGACCCCCCGCCCGCGCATCGCGCCGGGGCCTCCCGCACACCGACCGTTCCCGCTCCCCGGCCTCAGCCGCCCACCTCCACGCGGACACCCCGGGAACAGCAGGCCGACGCGAAGACGGACCCGGCGGCAGCGGGACCGGACCCGGCGCACCCCGACGACCGCGTCCCCCTGCGCCTGCCGGGCACAGGCCCGGGCAGCGGGGGCAGCGCCTCCCACACCGCGCTCCTGGCGCCCGCGCCCCCGATGCTGTCCCACCCTCTCGCCCTCCAGCGCGCCCTGCGCCCCCTCAAGCGCCGGGTCCCCGCACCCTTCGGCCAGGAGGTGGACGAGGAGGCGACCGCCCACCGCATCGCCCGGCTCGGCGCGGCACCCCAGTGGTGGCAGCCGGTCCTGCGCCCGGCGACCGAACGCTGGCTGACCCTGCACCTCGTGCACGACTCCGGTCCGACCATGCCCGTCTGGGGCCCGCTCGTCCGCGAACTGCACGCGGCCCTAGCCCAGTCGGGCGTGTTCCGCACGGTGGAGTCGCACCGGCTGGCGGCCGACGGCACGGTACGGCGGCCGGGTTCGCAGGAGTCGTACGCCGACGGGCGCACCGTCACGCTGATCGTCTCCGACTGCATGGGCCCGCAGTGGCGGGAGGGCGCGGCGGGCGACCGCTGGTACCGCACGCTGCGGCGGTGGGCAGCCAGCATGCCGGTGGCCGTGGTCCAGCCGCTTCCGGAACGCCTGTGGCGCACCACGGCGCTGCCCGCCGTGACGGCGCGGATCACCTCACCGTCGCCGGCGGCACCCAACTCTGCATACGAGGTGGACTCGTACATCACCGACATCGCCGGGCCCGGTTCGCTTCCCCTACCCGTCCTGGAACCCTCGGCGCCCTGGCTGGCGAACTGGTCGAAGCTCCTGGGCCGGGCGGGCCGGCTGCCGGGCTCCGTCGCCCTGTTGGGGCCGGTCCCTCCTCTGGACCCGGTCGACGAACTGGGCCGGAGCGATGTGGAGCGGCTCTCGCCGGAGGAGCTCGTCCTGCGCTTCCGCTCCATCGCATCCCCGGAGGCCTTCCGTCTCGCGGGCCATCTCGCCCTCGGCCGCCCCGAGTTGCCGGTGATGCGGCTCCTGCACGCCGCGATCGAGCCCGACCCGCGCCCCCAGCACCTGGCGGAGGTGATACTCAGCGGTCTGCTGACCACGGTGCCGGGGCGTCCGGCCGGGTCGTACGACTTCCGTCCCGGCGTGCGCGAGCTGCTGTTGCGCACCCTGCCGCGCACGGCGCACGGGCGGGCGTCCGAACTCCTGGCCCGTGTCGGCGCGTTGATCGACGAGCGGGCCGGACTGGCGGCCCGGGAGTTCCGGATCGCCGCGCCCGGTGACGGGGGTGTGGCCGCGCGGGGAGAGCCGTTCGCGGCGGTGCGCGCGGAGAGCGTACAGCGGCTGGGCGGGGCGACTTCGGGGCGCTCGCGGGTGGTGCTGGGCAGGTATCGGCTCGTGCGGCCCCTGGGCATGGGTTCTCCGCAGGTGTGGCTGGCGCAGGACACACGGCTCGACCGCACGGTGGCGGTGTCCGAGTACTCCGCGCGGCGGGAGCACGAACCGTTCCTGGCGCGGGCACGCCTCATCGCCGGCCTCCGGAGCCCGAACGTGATCGCGGTCCTGGACCACGGTGTCGAGGGCGACGTCCCGTACCTGGTCACCGAGTTCGTGGACGGGTTCTCGCTGGCCGAGCTCACTGCGGAGGGCGGCTCCCCGCTGCCGCACTGGCTGCTGGCGCCCCTGGCGCGCCAGGCCGCGAGGGGCCTCGAAGCCGTGCACGGGCAGGGTCTGGTGCACGGCCGGTTCACCGCGCACTGTCTCCTGCTGTGCGCCGACGGCACGGTGAAGATCACCGGCTTCGCACTGGGGAACGTCCGTGGCCGCACCGAGTCGAAGGACCTGGAGGACTTCGGCCGCCTGCTGATCGACCTGGCCGGGGGCCTGGCGTGGTCCGACGACAGACCGAAGCCCCGTCTTCCACGTCGGCTCGCGCTGTTCCGGGCGCGGTTCCCGGTGGCCGCCGGCAGACTCCTCAACCCCTCACTCGACATACAGCGCCAGGGCAGGAGCCTGTTCCAGGAGCCCTCGTTCACCGAGGTGCTGGAGGCCGTCGCCGAGGACCGGTACCAGTTCCGCCTGCTCGGCCCTGTGCGGGTCGGCCAGCGGGACCTCTCGCTGGCCGTCAGCCACGGCCCGGCCCGGGCCCTGCTCTGCATGCTGCTCCTGCGGCACGGCAGGACCGTGACGAACAACGAGCTGATCGAGGGCCTGTGGGGACAGCGCCCCCCTGAGCGGCCCTATCGGGAGCTCGCTGTCCTCGCCTCCTCGCTGCGCGTCGACCTCGGCCCCGGGCTCCTCGCCACCACTGCCGACGGCTACGCCCTCCACGCGACGCCCTCCACCATCGATGTGCTCCGCTGCGAGGACCTCGTGGCCAGGGTGGACACCCGCCGGGCCGAGGGCGACCCGGCGACCGCCCGCGCCTCCGTCCAGTACGCCCTGGACCTCTGGTACGGCGACCCTCTCGACGGTGTCCCCGGCCCCGCGGCCGAGGCGGCGCGTGCCCGCCTCCATGCCCTCCGCCTGTCCCTGTACGTCACTCGCGCCGAACTCGACCTGGAACTGGGCGACTTCGAGCAGGCGGCAGCCGACCTCGCCCCGCTGCTCCAGGAGTACCCGGAGCACGAGGACTTCCGTCGTCTGCACCGGCTCGCCCTGCGCGCCACGCCCGCGCTCGACCGCGCCACCCTCACCGTCGAGATCACCGGCCCGGATCCGCGCCCGGACACCCACCGTTTTCTGGGCCGCACCCTCCCCTGGCTGCTCTCCCTGGGCGACCTGGACCCGAGCCGGTACGAACTCCTCACCCGCGACAACGGGTACGTCGTCGTGACCGAGCCCGGCGCCCCCGTCCTGCCGGTCCTGCACGCGGTCCTGCGCGAGCTGCCGGGCGCGCTGCTGGACGTGGACGACCCCCCCGGCATCCGGGTGACCTTCTGGCACACGGCCCAGTTCGTGCGGGCGGACCGGACGGCCGCGTCCCCTGACCTCCCGTCGGCGCTGGGCGACCCCTCCCCCGCGGATGTCGTGGTCGTGCTCTCCCCGGTCCTGCACCAGAGGCTCACGGCCGAAACCGGCAGCCACGGCGACCCGGACGCCGGCTTCCTGCCCCTGCCCGGCCCGTCGCCGGACGTCCCGCCCCTCGCCTGGTACCTCCCGCTGGACCTGCCCCAGCCCGCGCCGGTGCCCGAGCACCGCGATCTCGTGCGGGGCCCCTTCACCGTCCGCCACCCCGCCCAGATCCGCCCGCCCCACCAGGGCCGCACCGCGATCGTCTACACCGGGCCCAACGGCCGGCTGTCCGTGCTCGACCCCGACCGGCCGCACTCCGACCTGCCCGTGCATTCCCGCATCACGTACTACGAGGTGGACCTGACCCCGCAGCAGGCCACACGGCAGTTACTGCTGCCCGGTTCGGGGCGTACGCGTACCACGTTCGTGGCGTCGGCCGAGCTGTCCTGGCACGTGAACGACCCGCTCGCGTTCGTGCGCGGGGAGTCCTCCGGCGTGGCGGAACAGTTGTTCGATCACCTCGCCCGGCAGGCCGGTCGCATCACCCGGCGTCATCCGCTGCGCTGGGCGGGCACGGCCCAGCGCGCCGTGCACCAGGGGCTGGGCGGGTGGCCGGTGCCGGGACTGTCGGTGACGTGCGCGATCCGGTTGTCGCCCGGTCCTGCGCCACGGCTGGAACAGATCGCGCGGGACAGTGTCGCAGCCCCGACGGAGCCCGCCGAGCACTTGGCCCTGGTCCTCGCCGACACCGAATCCGTGCTGCTCGGCTTCAACGGCACCCTGGCCCGCATCCCGGCGAGCCGGCAGGCGAGGATGACCCGCGCCCTCGCCTCACGGCTCGTGGAGCTGCGCCACCCCGACGAGGCGCTGAGCGGCGAGCAACCCCTGCGGGGCAACCCCGCCGCGGGGCTCCCGGACGGAGACCCCGACTCGCTGGCCCTCCTGCGTGCGCTCGCGCATCACCACTTGGGGCCGGAGCTGAGCCGCGCACTCGACCAGATCGAGCAGCAGAACGTCTCAGCCGCGACGCCCCTGCCCTTCGCCACTCCCTTGATCTACGCCCTCGCCGACCGGGGTCTGGGCGTCGCCGTCGTCACGGACCACTCGTCCAGTGCCGTGGCCGCCTATCTGAAAGGGCGTGGCCTCACCGGGCAGACGTCCGGCGGCGTCCATGGCCGCTCCGGCCACCCCGCCCTCCTCCTGCCGAACCCCGACTGTCTGCTCCGGGCGCTGAAGCAGCTGGACACCGCACCGGACGACGCCGTCCTGATCGGCTCCTCCGTCGCCGAGCTCACCGCCGCGTCCGACCTCGGCCTGCCCTTCATCGGGTATGCCGCGGGCCGGGAGGCCGAGCGACGGCTGCGGGAGGCGGGCTGCCGGTACACCGTCCCGTCCCTTGAACCGCTCCTCAAGGCGGTCCGCCCCGCCTGACCCCCAACTGGCCCAATCCGGAAGGCGCCGCGCCCCTCCTCCGCACACGATGCAAGTAGACCGCCACCCACGACCACGCGGTCCGTGCTTCTGGGAGGACCCCATGACTGCCAGGCTGGATCAGCTGCGCCGCTGCCACTTCGCCGTCGACCTGGGCGCGTCCCGAACCCGTGTGTATGTGAAGGGCGCCGGGCTGGTCGTCGACCAGCCGAGCGTGGCCGCCCTGAACACCAGGACCGGCGCCCTGATCGCGGTCGGGGAGTTCGCGGAGCAGATGACGGGGCGTACCCCGCACTACATCAGGGTCGCCCGCCCCGTGTCGGGCGGCAACGTCGTCGACATCGAGATGGCCCAGCGCATGCTGCGCCACCTGCTCGGTGACAGAGTGCGCCGCGCGCTGCGCCGCAAGCCCTTCCTGCGCGCCGCCGCCTGCGCCCCGAGCGACACGGACCCGCTCGGCCGGCGCGCGGTGATCGAGACGCTGGTCGGCCTCGGCGCCCGGCGCGTCGAGCTCGTCGACACGCTCATCGCCGCCGGGGTCGGCTCCGGGCTGCCGGTGGAGCGCCCGGAGGCCACCATGGTCATGGTGTGCGGTGCCGCCGCCACCCAGGTGGCCGTTCTGTCGCTCGGCTCGATCGTGACCGCCGAGCGCATCCCGGTGGGCGGTGAGGCCGTGGACCACGCGATCGTGCAGCATCTGCGCCACCAGCACGAGCTGATCCTGCCCAGCCAGTCCGTACGTCCGCTCCAGATCGCCCTGTCCGGCAACGGGCTGAACCCGCAGGGCCCCGCCTTCGCCGAGATCCACGGGCTGGACGTCGCCACCGGCCTGGCCCGGTCCGTGAAGGTGGACACCGCCGCCGTGCGCCACGCCATCCAGACGCCGTTCACGGCGTTGTTCGACAGCATCGGCAAAGTCCTGCGGGACTGCCCGCCCGACCTCGTGGCCGACCTCGCGGACCGCGGGATCATGATGGTCGGCGGAAGCGCGCTGCTGCCGGGCCTCGACCAGATGCTGCGGCAGGCCACGGGCATGCCGGTGACCATCGCCGACCGTCCCGAACTGTGCGCGATCGAGGGCCTGGGCGCCATGCTGGAGGGCCATGTCGAACCCCTGGAGCTGGACCTGACGTCGGAGGATTGAATCCTCCCCTCCCTGCAGGGAGGGGATTCCTGGCTCAGGCTGCCTCCTGGAGCGGCGCTCCAGGAGGTCTTCCGCCATCGGCACCAGCCGGGTTGAGACCAGCCCGGACGAGCATGACGCGTGCGGAGTTCTTGTCCCGTGGGGACACGGTTCCGCACGTGGTGCAGGTGTAGGTGCGTTCACCCAGCGGCAGGCGATGCTTGGCTCTCGCATCGCAGTGCGCGCAGTCCATGGTGGTGTGCGCGGGGTGTACGAGGCGGATGTCCCGCCCGTGCTTGCGGCCCATCTCGACCAGAGCGGCCTTGGTGGCGCCGATGGCGGCGTCAGCGGCCTTGCTACCCCCCGAGCCCTCCGAAGGACCATACGTACGACAGCCGCACAAACACACCCCGATCCCCCAGCCACCACCCCGACCAGCGACCACAGGCACGCGTTCGCACCACCCCGGCGATACCGACAGCGGCACGGGCGCTCCGCACCCTGAACCGGACGCGGCCACGCTCCGCGTCGCGACACCCGGATGCGATTCCTCACCGGCATGAACACCGGGGGCTCCTCGCAAGAAAACAGGTGAACGTCGACCCGCCCGCGGGCCGAACCGGAACCCGTCCGCCGACTGCGCCGGACTCGAGGAGAGCCGCGCCGGGTGCGACTGCCGGTGCGCGCCACGGGACGGTCACCTCCGCGGCCGATCGGCACCCTCCGAGCACACGTCGCCGGGCAGGCCCGCTGAGATTAGGGTGGGTTACTCGACGTGGTTACTCGACGTGGTTGCTCGACCGGGTTCCTCGACGGCGGACAGGGGGGCGAGGCCCGTGATGGAACGTGTGACCCGGATCGGCGTCACCGGACACCGCCGGATCCCGGACGCCGTCCTGCCGACCGTCCGTTCGGGCATGCGCGCGCAGCTGCGGTGCGTCGGCCCGCTTCAGGCCCTGAGCTGCCTCGCGGCCGGCGCCGATCAACTGTTCGCGGACATCGCGCTGGACTGCGGCGTCCCGCTGACGGCGGTGATCCCGGGCATGGACTACGAGGCCCATCTCGATGACGCCGAGGCGCGTACCACCTACCGCCGGCTCCTGAAGTCCTGCACGGAGCGCGTGGAGCTGCCGTACGAGGCGACGCACGAGGAGGCGTACTACGCGGCCGGCCGCTACATCGTCGACCACGCGGACCGTCTCGTCGCCGTGTGGGACGGTGCCTCGGCGCGCGGCCTCGGCGGCACGGGTGACGTAGTGAACTACGCGCGCGGCGCGGGGGTCCCGGTGACGGTGCTGTGGCGCGAGGGGGTGGAGCGTGCCTGACCTGCCGTCACCATTCCTGACCTCCAGCCTCCCCGCATCCTCCATGGGGACTGGCACACCGTCACGCGCCGAACCTCGTCAGCCATTCCGTGTGCAGGGGTGACACCAGCCGCTCCGCCTCCGCCACGGCCTCGGCCCAGCCGTCCTCCATCACCGTCGTACTCATCGTGACGCGGAGGGTCTCCAGTTCGGTCCGGATGAGGGTGTGCGCGTACGTCAACGGTCTATGCCTGCGCACCTCCTGCCAGGCGACACCGGCCGCCGCGGCCGCCGAAGCCGGCCCCGTCAGGTCCCAGGCGCCGGTGACCCCCAGGGCGCGCAGGACGGCCGCGACCAGGGCCAGCGCCGTCAGCGCCGCCGTCACCGTCGACCACCGCACCGCCACACGATGGGAACCGGCCGCGCGGTTCCCGTACCAGACGATCTGTTCCAGCACTCGGTCACGCAGGTAGATGTCCCGCCGGGCCGCGAACGGCTTGGCCCGTACCGCCCGCATGGTGGCGGTGATCTGCCCGGCGCCGAGGGCCGCCGTGTCACGGGGGTCCCCCCAGCCCATCCGGCGCAGCTCGCGCAGGCGCTCCTCCAGCCGCTCGGCGAACAGCCCGTCGGGGTCGGGGACGCCGGAGCGGAACGGTCCGCCGCACGCCATGTACTGCCACGCCAGCGACTTCACGGTCTCGGCCACGGCCCGGTGCGCCTGCCAGTGGGCGCGGGCCCGGCGGCTCGACGTACGCAGGCCCGTGACGATCGTCAGGGCGTACAGCACGGCCGCGAGCACCGCGGGCGCCCGGCTGTCCAGGCGTTCCGCCAGAGTGGCCGCCGCGGTGGCGAGCAGGAGCACCACCAGCTGCGTCCGTACGAGACGGAACGATTCACCCTGCCGGCTCACCGCGCGGCGGTCACTCACCGTGTACAGCGGCGGCAGATCTCGATCGCCTATGGTCGTGCTCGGTCCCGGAGCCCCCACCTGGCACCTCGCTCATCGACGGTGCCCCATTGTGACTGGGCGAGCCGGGTTGTTCCAGACTGTGCGTCAGCGAGTGCATCTGCGCGGCTACCTGGGCTGGTGTAGATTGCGCTTCAGGCTGTCTCCATGTCTCGAAGTCGAACCAAAGATCACGCCTGATCACCCGCTACGACCAGCGACAATCATCACGGGGCCCGCCTTTCCGGAAACCACAGCACACATTCACGAGGCAGCCATGATCATCGAGGTCAAGCCGAACCCCGTCAGCCTTTCCCCGAGGGCTCGCAGGCAGCACGCGCCGCTGCCTCCCGTCGACCACGCCAAGTCGGCCGCCCACGGGGTGGTACGACCGGCCGGTGCTTCACCCATCAGGAACACCACCTTCAACTCGTCGATCTGACGGATTCGCGACGGGTGTGGGCGCAACCACCTTGCTACGCTGATGAGTTGGCCTGATGTCGACTTCAGGACCGGCTACAGTGTCTCCAGTGACGAATGTTGCGCCCGCGCTCCAGCAACTGGTGTTGAAGGTTCACTCCAGATGTGATTTGGCATGCGACCACTGCTATGTCTACGAGCACGCCGATCAGAGCTGGAGCAGGCGCCCCAAGGTCATCTCTGAGAAAACCGCCGCTCAGGCCGCCCATCAATTGGCGATCTATGCCAAAGAGCGTGAACTTCCCTCGGTTTCCGTAATCCTGCACGGCGGAGAACCCCTTCTCGCGGGCCCCGATCGACTTCGCCGCATCTGTGAAGAACTCAAGGCCGCTCTCTCCCCGGTCACCTCACTCGATCTGCGGATTCACACCAACGGTGTCCAGCTGAGTCGCCGATTTCTCGAAGTATTCAAAGAATTCGGCGTCACGGTGGGAATTTCCCTGGACGGGGACCGCGCCGCCAACGACCGCCACCGTCTGGACCGCAGGGGCCACAGCAGTTACGACCGGGTACTGCGCGCCATCGGCCTGCTCCGCACCCCCGAGTACCGGCACCTCTACGGCGGGCTGCTCTGTACCGTCGATGTGGCGAACGACCCGGTCGCGGTGCATGACGCTCTGGTCGCGCTGGCTCCCCCGCGCATCGACTATCTGTTACCGCACTCCACCTGGGACAGTCCGCCGCCCCGGCCCGACGGTTCCCCCACGCCGTACGCCGACTGGCTGCTCGCCGTGTACGACCGCTGGGAGCAGCAGGGTCGGACGGTGCCCGTGCGGATCTTCGAGTCGGTGCACAGCACACTGCGCGGCGGCCCCAGTCTGACCGAGTCGTTGGGGCTCGCCCCGTCGGATCTCGCGGTGGTGGAGACGGACGGAACGTTCGAGCAGGCGGACTCCCTGAAGACGGCGTACGACGGAGCCGCCGGCACCGGCTACGACGTCTTCGAGCACAGCTTCCAGGAACTGGCGGACCATCCCGGCGTACGAGCCCGCCAGCAGGGCATCGACGGTGTGAGCGACACCTGCCACGCCTGCCCCGTGGTGGATTCCTGCGGCGGCGGGCTGTACGCGCACCGCTACAGCTCGGCAGGCGGCTTCGACAATCCCTCGGTGTTCTGCGCCGACCTGCGCGCCTTCATCGAGTCAGTGGCCGGGCGGCTCGACCGGAGAGCCCTGGCGGCCGTGGCCCGTCCGGACGAGCTGCGCCTGGAACAGCTGGAATTGAACCGTCTGCTGCTCATCGGGCGACGTGAGGAGCTCGCGGGACGGACAAACGCGGTTCAGGCGTGGGAGCTGCTGACCCGCCTGGAGGCCGACGAGGGCGCAGGCCACTGCTTCGACGCCGTCCTCTCCCACCCCTATCTGCGGGACTGGCTGAGCGGCAGTCGGCACACCCCCGCCGATGCCGCCCGCTTCATGGCGCTCGTGGCGGCCGTCGCGGTGCACGCGCGGAGCCCCGCCGCCCTGTCGTGGGATCACCCGGACCGGACCCTGCACCTGCCCGCCCTGGGCACCCTCACTCTGCCGGAGCCCGGCCGGATCGACGTGACCGTGTCCGCGGACGGCTTCCGGCTCCGCAGCGGCCCGCCGGACGCGGAGCCCGGTGTGTGGCGTCCGCTGGACGTGGTGGACCTGGGGGACGGCTCCGCCGTGGTCGTCGACGACGCCGATCCCTGCCGTGGCGCCTACTACCGAGCGGAGGTGGCCCCTCCCCTGGGCGACGACGACCTCGACGTCTTCGGCAAGCGACTGCGGACGGCGTACGGCCTGCTGGACGAACGCCTGCCCCACGGGCGTACGGACCTCCAGGGGCATACGGGCCTCCACGCACGGGGCATCACGACCGTCACCCCGCTCGTCGCGGGCTCCCCGCTGGAGTTCGCCGCGCGGGGTCACGGAGGCCTGGGGGTCGCCGTCGACTTCGAGCCGGAGGAGTTCGCGAGGGAGCTGCCGCGCGCCGCCCGGCGGGCCGGGCTGGCCGCGCTGCGCGAGGTGACGGTCCTGCACCGCGCCGGCGGTTCGGCCGAACGGCTACTCGACGAGGCGAGCGAGCACGTCGGGCTGGCCGCGTCCCTCCCGGAGGAGTCGGAGGCCCGGGTCCGCGCGAGGGACCGTGCCGCCCGCGCCCTGGTCGAGCTCACGCTCCTGCCCGACGGCGAACTCACCGGCAGCGGAAGTGCCTTGGTGGGGCGGCTGTGGACGGAGTGGCGCAACCTCCGTGACTGACCGACCGGAAAACGGCATGAGCCGCAGCGAACTGGTAAGTCTTTTTGCCGAGTTGGGTGTCCGACCGGGCGGTGTCCTCATGGTTCACTCGTCCCTGAGCGGCACCGGTCTGCGTGACACCGAGGTGCGGAACACCCTGCTCGACGCAGTCGGCCCGGAGGGCACACTCGTCGTCCCGGCCTTCACGCCCGAGAACTCGGACACCTCCACCGCCCACCTGCGCCTCACGGCCGGGCTGACGGACCGGGCAACCGCCAAGTTGCGTGCCTCGATGCTCCCGTTCGAACCGAACGTCACTCCGTGTCCGTCGATGGGTGTACTCGCCGAGTGCGTGCGGACAACACCGGGCGCCGTGCGTAGCGCGCACCCCCAGACGTCGTTCGCCGCGCTCGGCGGGCGGGCCGGGGAGCTGCTCGACGGGCACGACCCTCGCTGCCACCTCGGGGAGGACTCACCGCTGGCCCGGCTGTACGACGCCGACGCCCAAGTGCTGTTGTTCCGCGTGGGCTTCGAGGTGTGCACCGCGTTCCACCTCGGCGAGTACCGGATGGAGCCGTCCCCGCCCACACGGATGTACCGCTGTGTCGTGGAGGAAAAGGGCAACTGGATCTCGTACGAGGATCTGGTGCTGGACGACGGCGACTTCGGAGCCGTCGGTGCCGCACTCGACCGCGAGCTGCTCACGGTGCGGGAGGCGGCGGGGAGGTCCGTGACGCTGGTCGGCCTGCGCGCCGCAGTCGACCACGCACGCATGACGCTGACGGAATATCGCCGATGAATGGCCGGAAAGGCGGCCACCCGGAAGCAACGGGTGAGGGCACATTAAGGGGACTCAGCCGGGTAGACGTGTCCGTGCGGTAAGTACCGCAGCCGGCGGGGCGGGGGGTCGCGTGGACGCACAGGGCCGGGACTGGGCGCCCGACAACAGGCCCTATTTCTTTTTGAGTTACGCGCACACGCCCGCCTGGGGCTCGGGCCGGGGCGACCCCGACCACTGGGTGTACGTCCTCTACAAGGACCTGTGCGACAACATCATGCACCTCACCGACCTGCCCGCCGGAGCATCGGCGGGCTTCATGGACCGTGAGATGCGCTCGGGCGACGGCTGGCCGGAGAAACTCGCCGAGCATCTGGCCATGTGCCGGGTGTTCGTGCCGCTGCTTTCGCCCCGCTATTTCACCAGCGAGATGTGCGGGCGCGAGTGGTACGCCTTCAACGAGCGGGTTCTGCGTGCCCGGGCGGAGGGCGCCGGCAGTGTCCCGGCCATCGTGCCCGCCCTGTGGGCCCACGTGGAGTACGAGCAACTGCCCGATTCGGTACGGCACATCCACGTCGACCACGCTGCCTTCGGGGCCCGGTACGCGGACGAGGGGATCTTCGGGCTGATCAAGCTGAACCGGCTGCGGGACGAGTACGAGGAGACCGTCATGCAACTGGCGCGGCGCATCGTGCGGGTCGCCCACGAGTCGCCACTGGCGCCGTGCCAGCCGCGTCGCTACGAGGAGACGCCCAGCGCGTTCAAGCCGCGTGGCCAGGGCCCCCGGCACATCCATCTGACGGTCGCCGCACCGACCAGGGACACCCTGCCCGGGCAGCGCGACCCACTGCCGTACGGGGAGCGCGCGAACGACTGGAACCCGTATCAGCGGGATTCCAGGCGGCCCTTGGCGGACACCGCCGAGGAATTGATCCGGGCGCTCGACTACCGGGTCTCCGTGACCTCCTTCGACGATGCGGACATCGGCCCCCAGCCGCCCGCGTCGGGCGACCACGAGGCGCCCGGCAGACCCGGCATCCTGCTCGTCGACCCCTGGGTGCTGACCGACGACGAGCGCCGCGAGCGGCTCGCCACCTTCGACACCAACAGCCGCCCCTGGACCAGCGCCATCGTCCCCTGGGACCGCACCGACCCGCAGTGCCAGAGCGAGAACGGCAAGCAGCTCACCGAGAAGCTGGAGCAGACCCTCCCCCTCACCCTGGACCGGGGGCGCCGCACGGACTGGCGGATCGCCGTCAACGGCGTGCCCACGCTCAGGGCCTTCACCGACGTGCTGCCGAAGGTCGTCGCCCACGCCACCAGACAGTTCTTCAAGCACGCGACGCCCAGGCCGGTCCCCGGACCGCACGTCCCCCGTCCCCGGCTGATGGCCAACCCGCCCCCAAGGGTCCCGCCACCGCGGGACACGACGCTGGAGGAGAAGCATGACCGCGGCTCCTGACGGACGCATCATCACCTTCTACTCGTACAAGGGCGGGACCGGACGGACGATGGCCCTGGCCAACACGGCCTGGATCCTCGCCGCCAACGGCAAACGTGTCCTGGCCGTCGACTGGGACCTGGAGGCCCCCGGACTGCACCGCTTCTTCCACCCGTTCCTCGACGCGGACGTCCTCGCATCGACCACGGGGATCATCGACATCATCACCGAATTCCACTGGGCGGCCACCACCGGCGGACCCCACGCCGACGACTGGCACCGCGCCTACGCGCGCGTCCAGCAGCACGCTGTATCGCTCAACACCGACTGGCTGGGCTGGACCTTCCCCGACGGCGGCTCTCTCGACTTCCTCGCCGCAGGGCGCGAGGACCGCGCGTACTCGGCGACCGTCTCCTCCTTCGAGTGGGACAACTTCTACGAGCGGCTCGGCGGTGGCCAGTTCCTCGACGCGCTGCGCGACGACATGAAGGCCAACTACGACTACGTCCTCATCGACAGCCGCACCGGCTACTCCGACAGCGCGGACATCTGCACCCTGCAGATGCCGGACGTCCTGATCGACTGCTTCACTCTCAGCTCCCAGGCCATGGAGGGCGCCGCGAACGTCGCCCGCAGCGTTCAGGAGGGCTACCGCCGCCACGAGGTGCGGGTGCTGCCCGTACCCATGCGCATCGACGAGGGCGAGAAGGAGAAGGTCGACGCCGGACGCGCCCTGGCCCGGCTGAAGTTCGAGGGCCTGCCGAAGGGCCTGAGCGGCGAGGAGCTCACCAAGTACTGGGGGGCTGTCGAGATACCGTACCGGCCCTACTACGCGTACGAGGAGACGCTGGCGACCGTTGGGGACGAGCTGGGAATCGCCAACTCGCTGCTGTCGGCCTTCGAACGGCTCACGGATGTGATCACGGACGGCGAGATCGCCTCGCTCCCGGTCCTCGCGGAGTCCGTGCGCCTGCGCTGCCGCGACGCCTACGTACGGCGCCGGCCGCTGGCCAAGGTGGCCGACGTGGTCGTCGTGTACGTGGCGGAGAACCGGATGTGGGCCGACTGGGTGGAATCCGTCCTCGTGCGCTGCGGGTGCAACGTCACGCTCCGGGACGTGTCCACCGCGCCGATGGAGCACGTCGAGGGCGCGGGCCGCCCGATCCTGCTGCTGTCCACGCCGTTCCTCAACTCCCGGCACGCTCAGGAGGCGTGGCGCACACTCACGGCGCCCTCGCTCACTGGCACCCCGGGAGCGTTCGTACCGCTGCGCATCGACGACGCCCGGCTGCACGCCACGCACCTGGAGAACAACCCGGTCGACCTGCACCGGCTCGACGAGGCCCACTGCATCACCAGCCTGCTGCGCGCCCTGGAGCTGCCGTCCCAACCGGTCGAGGTCGGGCCGTCGGGGCCCCGCTTCCCCGGCAGCGTGCCCCGGATCTGGAACGCCCCGCAGCGCAACATCACCTTCACCGGGCGCAGCGCGGTCCTGGAGCTGCTGCGCGACCAGCTCGGCGGCGGCAGCGTGTCCGCCGTACTGCCGCAGTCGCAGGCGCTGTTCGGGCTGGGCGGGGTGGGCAAGACGCAGCTGGCCAACGAGTACGTGCACCGGTTCATGGCCGACTACGACCTGGTGTGGTGGATCTCCGCCGAGGACAACGACAACGTGGTGTCCTCGCTGGCCGAACTCGCGGCCCGGCTCGGCGCGCCGACGGGCGACGACATGGCCATGGCCTGCCAGGAGGCCCTGCACCGGCTCGGGCGCGGCACGCCGGGGCGGTGGATCCTGGTCTTCGACAACGCCGACGACCCCGCCGACCTCAAGCAGTACTTCCCGGAGGGTGGCGGCGGGCACATCCTCATCACCTCCCGGAACCAGTCGTGGGCGCAGCACGGCGCGTCCCTGCCGATCGACGTGTTCCTGCGCGACGAGAGCGTCGACCACCTCATGCGCCGGGCCAAGAGCCTCACCCAGGAGGATGCCGACCGGGTGGCGACCGCCGTCGGTGACCTGCCGCTGGCCGTCGTGCAGGCCGCGGCATGGCTGGCGGAGACCGCCATGCCCATCGACGACTACCTGGAACAGCTCGCCGACCAGACGACCGACGTGCTGGCGCTCAGCCGGCCCGCCGACTATCCGCAGCCCGTCGCCGCGACTTGGAACATCTCCATCGCGCGGCTGCGGGAGCGCTCCCCCGCCTCGGCCCGCCTGCTCGAACTGTGCGCGTTCCTGGCTCCGGAGCCGATCTCCTCGCAGCTCCTCTACAGCAAGGAGATGATCGACGCCCTCAAGCCCTACGACCCGGCCCTCCAGGAGAAGCTGGTCCTCGGACGCGTCATCCGGGAGATCGGGCGGTTCGCCCTGGCGAAGATCGACTCCATGGGCACCAGCATCCAGGTGCACCGGCTCGTCCAGGCCGTCGTCCGCTCCCAGCTCTCCGAGGAGCAGCAGCGGGAGGCCCGGCATGTGGTGCACACCGTTCTCGCGGGCGCCCGGCCCGATGACGACGAGCCCATCGACGACCCGGCGACCTGGCCTCGCTTCGACCTCATCTGGCCACATCTGGAGGCCTCGGACGCCCGCAACTGCACCGAGCCCGAGACTCGTCGGCTGCTCATCGACCGCGTCCGCTACCGCTGGAAGCGCGGCGACTTCCCGCGCGCCCTGCAACTCGCCGAGGAACTGCTCGCCGACTGGCGCGGGCAGCTGGGCGAGGACGACGTGCAGTACCTGTACCTGCGCGGCCAGCTGTCCAACATCCAGCGCTCGCAGGGGCGTTACGTGGAGGCGCGGGACATCGACCGAGGGCTGCTGTTGCGGCAGCGCACGGTGCTCGGCGCCGACCATCCGCACACCTACGTCACCATGTCCAGCCTCGCCAGCAACCTGGCCGCGCTGGGCGACTACCGGAACGCCGAGGAGCTGGCCCGCGAGGCGCACGACGGTTTCAGCCAGATCTTCCACGAGTCCCATCCGCGCACCCTCAGCGCCGCCAACAACCTGGCCCTCGCACTGCGCATGGTCGGCCGCTACGGCGAGGCCCGCGCCCTCGACCAGGACGTCCTCGACCGCCGTATGGAGGTGCTCGGGCCCGACCACATCTACACGCTCGCCTCGGCCGCGGCCCTCGGACGCGACCTGCGGGAGGTCGGCCGCTACGACGAGTCCGCCTCGCTGCTGTCGCGCACGTACGAGTCGCACAAGCGGATCCTCGGCAAGACCTTCCCCGGCACACTGGCCTGCGCCAAGTCGCTGGCCGTGTCGCGGCGCCGGGCGGGTCAGTTCGAGGACGCGCTGCGGCTGACGACGGCCACCCGGGCGCAGTACCGCGCCCAGTACCAGGCGCCCAACCCCGACTCCCTGGCCTGCGACCTCAACCTGGCGGCCGACCTGTACGCCGCCGACAACCGGGAGCAGGCGAGGGAGGTCGCCCGCGCGGCACTCACCGAGTACATGAAGGTGCCGGGTGAAGCCCACCCGTACACCCAGGCCGCGCTCAACAACCTCGGCATCTTCCACTGGGGCTGCGGGGACATGGAGGAGGCCGAGAACGTGTTCCGGCAGGTTCTGCCACGGATGACGGACGTGCTCGGCGACGAGCACCCGCACACGCTCTTCTGCGGCATCAACTACGCCAACGTCCTCGCCGACGGGGGCCGTTTCGAGGAGGCCCACGCCCTGGAGGAGAAGGCGGTGCTCACTCTGCGCACCGTGCTGGGCCCGCACCACCCGGAGACCCTGGCCGTGGTGGCCAACGCCGCGCTGACGCTCCGCGCCCTCGGCCGCACGGACGAGGCCCGCCTGCTGCACGACGAGTCCCTCAACGAACTGCGGCTGCTCCTCGGCGACGACAACGGGATCACGCGGATGGCGAGCCAGGAGCGGCGGTGCTACCGGGATCTGGAGCCGTTGGCCGTCTGACGCGCGCGCCGCGCGTCAGACGTACGCGGGTCGCCCTACGCGTGGGCCGGTGTGTCGTCCAGCAGCCAGCGCAGCACCGTGGGCAGAACGCTCAGGGCCGCGAAGTGGGCCGCTCCGGGGTCCAGGACCTGGGTGGCACTCGGGATGCGGGCGGCGAGCCAGGAGGAGTGCGCGGCCGGTGAGAACACGTCCTGCTCGCCGTGCCAGAGCAGCACCGGCACCCGGATCCCGGCCGGGTCGAAGCCCCAGGGCCGGCAGAGCGCGAGGGCGTCGTCGATCCAGCCGTACGGTGACGTGCGCAGCGCCTCACGGTAGTTGCGCAGCATCATGGCGCGGATCCCGGTGTCCGACACGATCATTCGGTCGGCGTCCGGCAGGTCCCGCCGGAGCTCGTCCAGCAGTCGCGCGGGGTCGCTGCGGATCGCCGCGGACCGCGGGATGAGGCGGGCCACGAACCGCTCGGGGTCGCGGTCGGCGGTGCTGAACTCGTGGACGTTGGAGGGCGCCATTCCCGCGAACCAGTCGAGTCCGTCCGCGTCGCGCGGCGCGAGACCGACCATCGCGGCGGCCCTGGTCACCCGGTGCGGCAGCAGCGCGGCGCAGGCCAGCGCGTGCGGGGCGCCACCGGAGCGGCCTGCCACCGCGAACCGCTCGACTCCCAGTGCGTCCGCCAGATCGGCCACGTCCTGCACGACGTCGACGACTCGGCGCCTGGGTTTTCGGTCCGAGCCGCCGTAACCGGGGCGGTCGTAGCTGATGAGGCGAGTGCCGCGCTGGTAGAGGACCATCGCGCGCGGGCGTGGTCCGACCCGGCTGCCGGGGGTGCCGTGCAGCAGGAACACCGGCTGGCCGCGCGGGTCTCCCACGCACTCGACGCTGAGCGTCCGCCCGTCCGCCGTCCGCACCCGGTCAACCGTCCGCACATGGTCAGGCACAGCGCTCCCCCTCCCTCGGCCCATTGGGCCGGGACCACGCTTCCCCGAACCCTGCCCAAGGGCCAGGATCGCGAAACGGTTCGGCACCCCCTGGGGGTAGCTGTCGGCCAGGGGCGTCACCGTCCACGCGCTTGATGTGAAGACCGGTCACCGCGGCAGCAGAGCCGTGCACCCCACGAGACGTCAACCACGAAACTTTGTCACGCCCGGACTCGCCCTACGCCGCCCGTCACTGCCCTAGCCTGTCGCGCATGAACGCACCGGGGGACGTCGTCGACGGACGGTTCGAGTTGATCGAGCGGCTCGGCAGTGGGGGAATGGGCACGGTGTGGCGGGCCCGGGACACCGTGCTGCACCGTGAGGTCGCCCTGAAGGCCGTACGACCGGACGCGGAGGCATCGGCTGCCGTACGCGAACGGGTGCTGCGCGAGGCGCGGGCGCTGGCCCGGCTCAACAACCCGCATGTTGTGACGATCCACCAGATCATTGACGCCGACCCGGACGCCCACCCGTGGCTCGTGATGGAACTGGTTCCCGGCGTATCCCTCCAACAACGTCTGTCCGAGGGCCCGTTGGCTCCGGCCGCAGCCGCCCGCACGGGCCTGCAGTTACTCTCCGCCCTGCGCGCCGCGCACGCGGCCGGTGTCCAGCACCGCGACGTCAAACCGGCCAACGTCCTGCTGCGCCCCGACGGCACCGCCGTCCTCACCGACTTCGGCATCGCCGCCCTCCAGGGGGCCACCGCGCTCACGGTCACCGGTGAACTCGTCGGCTCCCCCGAGTACATGGCCCCCGAGCGCATTCGCGGCACCGACGACGACCCGGCGTCCGACCTGTGGTCACTGGGGCTCGTCCTGTACGTCTGTGTGGAGGGCGTGAGCCCCCTGCGCCGTGCCACCACGCTCGCCACGCTGGCCGCGGTCCTCGACGACCCGGTGCCCCCACCGGTCCGTTCCGGCCCGCTCACCCCCGTGCTCCAGGCGCTCCTCGTCCGCGACCCCGCGGCCCGGCCCGACGCGGAGCGGCTGAACGCGATGCTGGCGCAGGTGGAATCGGGCGCCACACCCGAGTGGGCACAGCCGACGGTGACGGCGACACCGTCGCCCGTTCCGCCACAGCCGGACGTACCTCCGCCTGGCCTGCCAGGACCGGGGGCTGCACCGGGGACGCCACCGGCGGCGGGCGCCTGGCCGGGGCTGGGTCCAGGGCCGGGGCCGGGGCCGGGGCCGGTGCCTCGTCCCGGCCCTGCTTCACCTTCTGCTTCTGCTTCTGCTCCCACTCGAACCCCTGCTCCAGAGCCGGGCTTGGGGCCGGAGCGCCGCAGCCGCACCCCGTTCCCCGTCATCGTCGCCGCGGTGGCCGTCCTGGCGGTCATCGTGGCCGTCGTGGTCACCCTCGCCGTGCGTGACGGGGAGGGTGGGCAACAGGCGGGCGGCGGCGCGGGCTCACACGCAGCCACGTCCACCCCGAAGAGCACGCCGAGCCGCACCCCCGGCACCAGGCCGCCTACCGGCCCGAGCGAGCCTCCGCCCAGCGCCCCCGACGCCGGCCGCTGGATCGCCCAACTCCACTCCGAGCCCGTAGGCTCCGGCACCGCCGCACGGGACCAACGGCTCGCCACCATCCGCGAGTCCGTGCCGGAGGCGCTCTTCGTACGCAGCGACGACTACGCCTCACTGCGCCCGGGCTACTGGGTGATCTACGCTCCCGGCCCGTTCACCGACGGCCGCGCGGCCCTCACGTTCTGCGCCGAGCGCGGACGTACGACGGCGAACTCGTGCATCGGCCGCTATCTGAGCACCAGTTCGGCTGACTACGGATTCCAGTGCCGCCCACCGGTGAGCAGCCCGACGGGCCGATGCACGCGAGACCGGTCGGAGTAGGACCAGCGATCGACTGTCACACGTGAAACTGTTGTTCAGTAGGGCAGAACCCGGCCCGACGGCGTCCTCCGGTCGATCGTGAGGTCGCGTGGGGCGGAGGGCCGACGGCTGGTACGGATGCGGATCCGGCGGTTCATGACGGCCTCCTCATGCCTGTGCCCGGGGCGTTCGGCCACCCGAGGTCCCGGGGCGTTTCGGTGCCCGATGCGACCAGCCTCCTCGCCGCCGCAGCCGGGTACATCGTGCCCACGGTGGCACTTGTCATGCCTCCTGGGGAGGAGTGATCGGAATTGCCGTACGTCCGGGGAAGCACGCAGCCCCTACGTACGCCCCCGAGATGACCCCGGCATGCCCCCGGGCAGACCGCACAGCCGTCCCCCGAACCCCGACGCGCCCGCGCGTGCGCCGGAGTGTTGCCACCAAACGCCCCGATCGTGTGGCATCGGCATGGTTCGCCGTGCTCGTCCCCGGTGAATCGGTACGGTGGAGCCGCTCCGCGGACGGGGCATCTGGTCCTGTCCCAACGGCGCTGACGTGGAATTCCGGACCGGGCAAGGAGACAGCATGCTCTCGGACTCGATTGTCTTCGGTGCTGGGGGCTTCATCGGCCGCTCCCTGGTGGCGGAACTCCTGCGCGGCGGCCACCGGGTGGCCGCCGCGGTGCGTGACTCCGGTGACGGGCTGACGAGTTGGCTCGACGGGGAGGGAGTGGACCGGGCGGGGCTGACCGTGGTCCGGGCCGACGTCACCCTGCCCGGACTCGGCCTGGCAGGGCAGGGGTTGGCCGGGCAGGGCCCGGCCGAGGAGGACTTGTCGGGGGTGCGTGACGTCTACAACACCGCGGCGCGCTTCGCCTTCGGCATCGATGCCGACCAGGCCAGGGCGGTCAATGTGACGGGCGCCGTGCATGTGGTCGAGTGGGCGGCCTCCCTGCCGGAGCTGCGCCGGGTGGTCCACATCAGCGGATACCGCATGGCCGCCGCGGACGGTACGCCGGACTACGGCAGGCTGGGCGCGTACGAGGCGTCGAAGCAGGAAGCCGACGCGGCCGTGCGGACGCGGTGCCGCGAACTGGGTGTACCGCTGAGCATCGCCAACCCCAGTACGGTGATCGGGCCCGGCCAGTACGTCGGCCTGGCCACCGTGGTCTCCGATCTGTGGCGGGGCCGGCTGCGGGCACTGCCCGGCGGTCCCGAGGTCCTCCTCCCGGTCGTGGCCCTCGACTACTTCGTGCGGTTCCTGGCGGCTCTCCCGGAGCACGCCGAGAGCGCGGGCCGCGCCTACTGGGTGCTGGACGAGGCGACCCCCACCCTGCCGGAGCTGATCAGGCTGCTCGCGCGGCACATGGGTGTGCGGGCTCCCCACCGTTCGGTTCCGGTGGGTGTGCTGCGCCGGCTGCCCCGTACGATCACCCGGGCCGACCCGGAGACCCTGTCGTTCCTGTCGACCGACCGCTACGACACGGCCTCCACCCGCGCCCTGGCCGAGTCGCGCGGGCTGTCCGCGCCGCCCGTGGAGACGGCACTGCGCCAGTGGGCCGACGACCTGGTCGCCACCCGCTTCGGCCGGACCGTCCGGTGCCGCCGGCCCTACGGCTTCCACAGCGTGGCAGGCACCCGGACGTGGGTGATCGGAGAGCGGCGGCGCCCGGACTATGTGTTCCTGCACGGGCTTCCGCTGAACGCCGATTCGTGGGCCGGGACGGTGGAGCGCCTGGACGCGCCGTCCCTCGCGGCCGACCTGCCCGGTTTCGGCAGGTCGGGGCCGGGTGAGGGGTCGCTCGACGACTGGCTCGCCGATCTGCTGCAGCCTGTGGAGACCCGGCCCGTACTCGTCGCGCATTCGCTCGCGTGCGGCCCCGCACTGCGCTACGCCGCGGCCGGGCCCGACCGGCTGTCGGCGCTCGTTCTCGTCGCGCCGCCCTTCCTCCAGCCGCCGTCCCCGGGTCTGCTGCGCTCGCCCCTCGCGGCACCGCTGCTGCGTACGACTCCCGCCCCCCGCCTGGCCCGTTCGCTCGGCCTGCCCGAGGACGATGCCCTCGACGGTCTCGTGACGGACCTGCGCCGTGCGGGGGCGGCGCACCGGGTGGTCGCCGCCGTGCGCACGGCCCACGGACAGCGTGAGGAACTGCGCCGTCTGCTCCGGGACCTGCCCTCACCCGTGGAGCTCGTCGTCGGGTCGGCGGATCCGCTCGCCGAGGCCGTGGCCTCTCGGGTCACGGTGATCGAGGCCGCCGGGCACTATCCCCAGATCACCCACCCGGCGGCCCTCGGGGACTGTCTCGCGTCCTGCCGGGACCGGGTGGGCGCCCCGTAGGGCCTTGAGGCCTGAGGCCTTGACGTCGGTGGGCCCGAGCCGGGAGCGGCGGCCCGGGCCAGGTCCTCGGCCTCTAACGGGCCTAAAGGCCCTTACGGGTCTAACGGGTCTAACGGGTGAAGGCGAGGGCCACGTTGTGTCCCCCGAACCCGAAGGACGTGGACAGGGCGGCCCCTTCAGGTGTCCGCCGGGGTTCGCCGGTCACCAGGTCCAGTTCGATGCCGTCTCCGGTCTTGTCCAGGTTGCGGACCGGCGGGACCAGACCGTGTTCCAGGGTGAGGACGGTGAAGACCGCCTCGACCGCGCCGGAGGCACCCAGGAGGTGGCCGGTGGCGGACTTGCAGGCCGTGACCGCGGGGTGTGTGCCCAGCGCCTTCTGCAGGGCCTGGGCCTCGCTGGCGTCCCCTACCGGAGTGCCGGTGGCGTGGGCGTTCACATGGGCGATGTCGGCCCCCGTGAGACCGGAGTCCCGCAACGCCGCGCTGATGGCCCGCATTTGCCCCTCGGAATCGGGAAGCGTCACGTCGTACCCGTCGGAGGTGACCCCGGCGCCCACCAGGGCCGCGTGAACGTGCGCTCCGCGCGCCCTGGCGAACCCGGCGCGTTCCAGTACGACCATGCCGGCGCCCTCGGACATGACGAACCCGTCGCGGTCGTGGTCGAACGGCCGGGACGCCAGGTCCGGTGCGTCATTACGCAGGGACAGGGCACGCATGCGGGCGAACGCGCCGAGGGACAGGGGGTGCAGGCAGGCGTCCGTTCCCCCGGCGACGACCACGTCGGCGCGACCGGACCGGATCAGCAGCGCGCCGACCGCGAGCGCCTCCGCACCGGACGCGCAGGCACTGGTCGGGGCATGGGTGCCGGCCCGGGCCCCCAGCAGCAGACCGACCGCCGCGGCGCTGCCGTTGGGCATCAGCCTGGGCACCGTGTACGGGGAGAGCGCGCGGGGGCCCCGCTCCTCCAGTCGGTCGTCCTGTTCGAGCATGGTGAGCGCGCCGCCCACACCGGTCCCCACCACCACCGCCAGCCGTTCGGACTCGACCTCGGGCGCGCCGGCGTCCGCCCACGCCTCCTGGGCCGCCACCAGCGCGGCCGCCTGGCTGCGGTCCAGCCGCCTTAGTTGGATCCGGTCCAGCCGCGAGGCGGGGTCCTGGCTCATGCTTCCGGCGATACGTACCGGAAGCTGCTCGGCCCATGGGGTGTTCAGCCGGGTCACACCCGAGCGGCCGGACAGCAGCGCCTGCCAGCTGGACGGAACGTCGCCGCCGAGTGGAGTGGTGGCGCCGAGGCCCGTCACCAGGATGTCGGCGCCTGCGGATGCGCGCCGACCACGGTCGGGGCACGATGCTTCAGCGGTCACGGGCAGCATGACGGATTCCTTCCGCACGGTTTCACTGGCTCTTGGGCTGCGTTGCCGACGGGGCGTCTGACGGGCGGTCCGACGGAGTGTCCGACGGGTTGTCCGACGAGGTGTCCGACGAGGTGTCCGACGGGTTGTCCGACGGGTTGTCCGACGGGGCTTCGGGACCACCGGGGCCGGGGCGGGGACAGGAACCGCGGTTGCTGAGTCCGGCCGGCACCAGCGCGACGATGGCGGTCCACAATTCCCCGATGGTGAGAAGAGGGCCCCCGGAGGAACTCGGAAACTCCGTGACCCCATAGCAGGCTTCGGTCTTTTCCATGGCATTTCCTTGACGTCTTCAGCGCGACGACCGATTGCTTTGACGAGGAAAAGCATTCCAGAAGTCACATTCACTGCGACCGGAAACAAACTAGTCGACCGCAACGCCCGTTGCTTCACCTCTTTTCATGAATTGCCGCCCCTCACCACCCCCACCTTCACGGGAATACTCACCCGTTCGGGCCATACGCAGCTTCCCGAGATGCCTGAGCTGAGCGCCGGGGACCGCCGAAAGGACCATCAATAAGATAAACAGGATGCCGCGTTCGTCATTTTATGAAGATAACTTCGCAGCGGGTCCAGTTTTTGCTTGTTGCAGCGACACTCAGACCCGCTGCATAGTGAAGCGATGCCTGCGCAGGGGGTGGGCGACATGACCAATCGCAGCCACTCGGCATCGACCGGAACAGTATTTCGCATTCTTTGCCATGCCGAAAAAGGAGGGCAATACGTGCCGCAATACAGCCAGGGGGAGATTTCCTCGACCGGGGAGGACGTCCGCGTCGTGCGCTGGCCGGTCGAGGTGAGGGAGCTGGAACAGTTACGGCGCCGGGGGATTCTTCGTCTCCTCGTGATCGAGAACGGCGCCACCCCGCCGGTTCCGACGGACTCACGGGAGGACTGGGTCCGGGCGCCGGTCAGCCGGGCGGACTTCGCCGCCCGTGTCGCGGCACTCCGGGCCAAGGCCGGCACGCAGCGGATCCCTGTCCTGGACCAGGACGGGCTGCTCCACTACGACAGCCAGGTGGTGCCCATGTCACCCACCGAGATGGAGCTGCTGCAGCCGCTGGTGGAACGGTTCGGCGGGCTGGTGGCCCGGCACGAGCTGATCGCGCTTCTCTCGGCACACCGCGGAAGGGCGAGCCAGAACGCTCTCGACCTGCACATCATGAGAATCCGGCGCAAGGTGCTCTCTGTGGGGCTGCGCATCCGGACCGCCAGCGGGCGGGGGTACCTCCTCGAATCGAGCGGGTGACCCACGGACAGGCGCGGCCAGACGCGGTCAGGCGTGGACAACGCATGGAAACAAGCCCTGTCGGCGTGAACGTCCAACAGGGCTTGTGCGGAACACCGCAGGCTCACTGGCGCACTCCCGGGGCACTCCGGTCGTGCGACCACCGGTTCACGCGGGATGCGCCGACCCGTGAGCCGTACGGGAAGTCGTCCTGCTGCGGCCCGAGGTCCGGACAGGGGGGCGACACCAGGCCCGTGCGATAGGCGTGGATGACCGCGTGCACGCGATTGCGCAGGTTCAGTTTTTCCAGCAGTCGCTGCACGTGGGATTTCACCGTGTTCTCGCTGAGCACCAGTTCCGTCGAGATCTCCGTGTTGCTCAACCCCTGGGCGAGCAGCCGGAAGACCTCCTTCTCCCGCCGGGTCAGCAGGCTGATTCCCGTGGTGTCCGCGGTGGAGCCGTCGTGGCATGAAGTGAGCTGGGTAACCGAGTCGTCGTCACGCGCCGGAAGAACCCTCTCGTCGAAGAAGATCCGGTATCCGGCGGCCACGACATGAACCGCCGACAGCAACTGCCCCGGCGTGACACGGCTGAGAACGATCCCCTGCACTCCGGCCTGGAAGGCGCGCCGCACACAGGTGTCCGCCTCGTTGGCCATGAACAGGACGCCGGGCGTTCTCTCACCGCAGCGCACGTGCAACTCGTCGACCAGTTCCACCGGGTCGACGGCTTGCGACAGGGCGCCGGCGAGCAGCAGATGCGGCTGAAGGTGCCGTGCCTTGGCGACCGCACTCGCGATGTCGGGCGCCTCACCCACCACCTCGATGCCCCGGTCCTCGTCGAGGACGGCCCGGATTCCCGTTCGTGCAATGGCCCGGTCGTCCACCAGCAGAACTCGGATCGGCGCGCTCATCGCTTTCCCTCTCCTCTGGACGGAACACGTTTCCCTGCACCACGCCTCGGCCGTGCCCGTCGTCACCTCAGGTCGCTCACGGATGTCGGGACGGCCGGCCTGGGTTCGACGGGAGGGGTCTCGCGAGGGCGCCGGGGTGCCACCAGGACCGCCAGGGCTCCGACGGCGATCAGGACGACGCCGGTCCACACCGCGGGGATCATGCCGTCCGTGAACGAGTCCGGCGAGGTGAGGGCTCCGTTCGCGGAGAACACGGAGGCGAGCACCGCGATACCGAGAACACCGCCGAGTTCACGCAGCGCGTTGATGGCTCCGGACGCCATTCCGCGGTCCTCGGCGTCGACCGCGCTCATCACCATGTTCGCGGTGGGAGAGAAATAGAAGGTCATTCCGAGACCGCACAGGACCAGTGCGGGGATGAGCGACACATAGTCCACGTGGGGAGAGATGCGCGAGGCGATCCATCCCAGTCCGCACGCCTGGAAGGCCAGGCCGAGCGCGACGATGGTCCGGCTGCTGACGCGGTCGGAGAGCAGCCCCACCAGGGGGGCGACGAAAATGGGTACGGCGGTCCACGGCAGGATGCGCAGACCCGCCTCCAAGGGCGAATAGCCCTGCGGCCCCTGGAAGAACTGGGTGAGCAGGAACACCGAGCCGAACATGCCCGCGAACATCAGCAGTCCGGCCGCGTTCATCGCGCTGAAGGTGCGGTGGCGGAACAACTTCATGGGGAACATGGGCAGTTCGGTGTGCAGTTCCCAGAGCACGAAGGCGACCAGGACGACCGCTCCACCGGTCAGCGAGGCCAGGACCCGGACGCTGCTCCAGTGGTCCGCGTGGCCGTGGATGATGCCGAAGACGATCCCGAAGAGGCCGAGACTGGCCAGCACCGTCCCCACCAGGTCCAGTTGGGACCTGGGGCCGCGGCTCTCGGTGAGCTTCCACCGGGAGAGCGGCAGTACCACCGCACCGATCGGTACGTTGATCCAGAAGATCCACTGCCAGCTCAGGTGCTCCACCACCGCTCCGCCGAGGAGCGGGCCCATGGCGATGGCGACGCCCTCCACGGCGCTCATCGCTCCGAGCAGGGCGCCTCGCCGGTGCGGGGGCGCGACGTCCGTGAGGATCGTCAGGTTCAGGGGCATGAGCAGCGCGGCGCCCAGCCCCTGAAGGGCGCGGGCGGCGATCAGGGCGCCGATGCCGGAGGCCAGTGCGGCCCCGGCCGACGCGGCGACGAAGAGGGCCAGCCCGACGCCGAACATCCGCCGCCTGCCGAACCTGTCCCCCAGGGCGGCACCGGGCAGCATGAGCACCGCGTAGGTGAGGGTGTAGGCGTTGACGGTCCATTCCAGTTCCTGGATGCTGCCGCCGAGGTCGTCGCGGATCGCCGGCAGGGCTGTGATGACGACGAGGTTGTCGAGCGACACCATGGCCACGCCAAGGCCACAGCAGAGGAACGTCCACAGCACGTTCTGTTTCGGAATACTCATGTCCACCTCCGTGACGGGAATTGCCACCGCAGGCCGCCGGCAGGCGGCCCCACAACACGAACCTGAGGACCACCGCCGCCTGCCGCCCCGGTCGGCCCCGGCCAGGGGCCGAGGCCGGGGCCGCCCAGGGGGTTCAGGGTTGGGTGGGGCGCGGGGCAGCCCGGTCCGGTGCGGGGGCTTGGGTCAGGCGGGCGCCGGGGGTTCGGAGCATGCGGAGCAGCTCCGGGAGCAGGGCTCCGAGTTCCACCGGCCAGCGCGCCCAGGTGCGCCACTGTTCCGTGCGCGGCCTGGCCTTCTGGTGCACGTCGAGGCGGATGTGGTGCCGTACCCGCTGTCCGGCGAGCAGCCTGACGACCATGTGGGAGCTGATCACACCGAACGCCGTGGCCGTGTAGGACACCTGCGGAAACGTGTAGTCGGTCCGCAGGTGGTTGGCCCGGATCTCGGCCAGCATGTCGGTCGGTACGTACCTCAGCGGCACCGCTCGGCGCAGCAGTTCCCATGTGTCGAGGCGGGCCAGGTCCCGCGTCGTGATGGTCCCGTCGAACGGTTCACGGAGGTGCCGGTAGTCGTAGCAGCGGACGTACTGGGTGCCCGCCATGTCCCACCCGGTGATCAGGGGCAGTCGCCGCACGATGGCGTGACGGTGCAGCAGGTGCTTGGCCTGCCACCCCTCCGGTGTCGTGACGTCCACCCCGTCGATGATCACCTGGCAGGAGCCCGTCAGCTTCGGCACGGTCTGCCGGGTGACTCCTTCCGTGAAGACCTCGACGGAGGCGTACGGGTTGATCGCCCGCACCCGGGACGCGGCCACCGAGGCCTTGTTCCGCTCGATGTCGGCGGCCATCGCCGACTGCCGGTTGAGGTTGTTCAGCTCGTACGTTCCCGGGTCGGCGAGGACGAAGTTCCGCACGCCCAGCCGCGTGAGCGGTTCGACGGCCGCGCCCCCGATCGACCCGCAGCCGGCCACCAGGACGGTGGCCGCGTGCAGGGCCCGCTGCTCGGCCGCGGCCACCACCCCGGTGTTCCGGGTGGTCAGCTCGGCGTAGAACTCGGCGCCCACCGTGGGCGTTTTCTCGGCCGGCGACACCGGCTGGCTGTCAACGTTCATCACCCGCAAGGCCCTTCGTGTGACGGACGGGGGACGCCGTCCCCTGGCTTCTTCCGCGCGGCCAGGGTCGTGACCAGGGCCTGCGGCGAGGTCAGGTCGCTCGTCCCGGAGAGGTAGGAACGGATCATGTCGAGGTACCAGCAGAGATCCGTGGGCACCGGGGCGACGAACGGCCTGGCCACCACCGACTGCCGGTAGATCGGCGCCATGGGATCCGATGCGCACAGGCGCGGCGACGTGCCCTCGACGACGTGCAGGTCGAAGCCGCCGAGGCGCAGATGGCGCAGTGCGACGTGCTCCTTGGCGTCGCCGAGCACGATGCGCACGGCGTCGCCGAGCTCCATGAGGGCCTCGCCCATGCCGAGCATGAGGTGCCAGGGGACGCAGGTGTGCTGTTCGCCCCGCGGCATCGACTGGTCCCGCAGGAAGCGCTTGAACTCGAAGGCCTGGTGGGTCCCCAGGCCGGGCTGTGCGTACCGCCGTAGCAGGTCGACGCCGTGTGCCGCCTCCGTCGGGAACGGGGTACGGCGCGGGGAGTCGAGGGGGAGGTTTTCCGCGTCCGCGGAGCAGGCCAGCCCCACGTATCCGCGTATCCGCCAGGTGCGCCGGCACAGGGTGACGGTGTGGACGTTCTCCACGGGGCGCTCCACAGCGCGCGAGTGCAGCAGCGGTTCGTGGAACGCGGCGGTCCGGTGGACGGAGTCGGGGGAGATCCAGCTCAGCCTCAGGTACTGGGCGAGTCGGAAGCCGAGGATTCCCTTGAGGTACCGGGTGGGAAACTGGCTGTCGCGGGCGGTGACGGTGACCAGCCGGCGGTCCGGGTCCTCGATGAGGGAGAGCGGAGCCCCCTTGAGCTCGGCGAGCAACCGCCGGTAGCTGAGCCGCTCGTGGAGCCTGATGATGTCCACGGCATAGCGTCGGGCGGGGGCGTCCCCGGTGGCGGTGGGCTCCGGGGCCGGGGACGGGCGGGAGGAGGTGGCGCCGCCGACGACCGGAACGGCGTTCACCACTCTTCCTTCTCGGCGTAGAGACTGTCGGTGATGGCGAGCGCCAGGACTTCGGGGGTGCCCTCGTAGATGCGGGTGCCCAGGGCGTCGCGCATCATCTTCTCCACCCCGTAGGAGCGCAGATAGCCGCGTGCGCCGATCAGCGAGAGAGCCGTGTCGGCGGCCTCGATCGCGGTCCGGTCCGCGAACAGCTTAGCCACGGCCGGTTCGTAGACCGGCGGGGGCAGTTCGTTGTCGACCTTGTCGGCCGCGCGCAGGTACAGCATGCGGGCGGCGTCGACCTTGGTGGTCATGCCGGCGAGTTTCGCCGCCGTGAACTGGTGGTGCCGCAGGTGCTGCCCGCCCTGCACCCGCTCACCGCACCAGGCGACCGCCTGTTCCAGGGCGCTGCGTGCCACACCGGTGGAGATGCCGGCCACCGCGGCGCGGGCCATGTTGCTCTGCGCCATGTTGATGGCCATGCCCTCGCCCTCCGACCCGATCATGTACTCGGCGGGTACCCGGACGTCGTGGAACTCCAGCTCGCTGCCCAGGCAGGCGCGGTATCCCATCTTGTCCGCCACGGGGCCGCGGACGACGCCGGGAAGGTCCAGGGGGACGATGAAGGAGGTGAGCCCGGTCGCGCCCGGGCTGCCCTCCATGTTCGCGAACACGGAGGCGAACGCGGCGAACTTCGCGTTGGTGATGAACCGTTTGCGGCCCGTCAGCACGTAGTGGTCGCCGTCCCTGCGCGCGGTCGTGACGTTCTGCGCGTGCTGTGCCAGGGACGGGATGATCAGATCGCAGCCCGCGTCCTCCTCGGTGACCGCGTTGCAGGCGAGCACGGGTTCGTCACCGGAGAACAGGGGAAGGAAGCGGGCCTGCAGGCGGGGGTCGCCGGACAGCAGGATCGGCGCCTGGCCGAGCATGGTGGCTCCGAAGATCAGCGCCGTGCCGGGGCAGACGGCGCCGACCTCCTCCAGTGCGACGGCGACGCCCAGCATGCCGACGCCCGCACCACCGTATTCCCTGGGGACCGCCGCACGGGTGAGGCCGATCTGGTGGCCCTGGGCGACGAGTTGCCAGTCGAAGTGGGCCGCCGGTGCCTGGTCCAGGTGCTGGACGCGGGGCTTGACGACGTCCTGGGCGAAGGCCCTCGCGGCCTCCCTGAACCGCTGGACCTCGGGCGGCAGTACGTCGAAGTTCAGTCCCAGCAGGGACACGGACTCGGACTCGGACTGGTACTCGGACAGAGCGGTGTTCATGTGGACGACACTCCTTACGCGTTGGTTCGCCGGCCGGAACCGGTGCCGGGCAGCAGGTCAGGCGCCGACGCCGGAGGCGGCGGCGATGTCCGGGTAGCGGTCGAAGGCGGGCCGCAGCATCGGCACCAGTTCCAGCACCTTGGCGACCTTGCCGCGGATCCTGAGTCGGCCCGTGGCGATGGCGACGGGCACCATGAGCCGGCCCATCCACAGCGCGTGGGCCGTGTCGCAGGACATCTTGAGAGTGATCGCCGCCGTCTGAGGAGCCTCCTCACCGACGACGACGCCCTGCGGTGACACGAAGACCTGGCAGTCGGGCTTCGTGTGGACGAGCCGGACCGACAGTCCCTCCTGCCGGGCCCTTGCGACGAATTCCTCGTCCTCCAGCATCACGGAAAACAGCCGGCCGAAGACTTCCGCCGCCATTTCGCTGGACGAAAAAGTGGACATCTTCCCCTCCCGATCGCTCTTGTCGCGCACAAGCCGACACGGGCGCAAACGCCCTGGGTTTACGGACAGCGGGAAACCGATCGCGACGCTTTCCGGTGCGGCGGGTTGTGCCCGCCCTGCCTCCGGGAGCGCCCACGAGAACGTTAGGGGGCGTCATAGGCGGCTTCCGCGGTGCGGACATAAGACGGAAGGGATGCGGACATGACGCGGAAAGAATGACCCGCAAACAGGTGGATTGCAGCGCACCGGATTCAACAACCAGGGGTTGGAAACAGCGGTACGGTCACGGGATTCACCACAATGTCCGTCGTGGGCAACTGTACTCATCAACCGCAACACAGTTGTCATTCATGGCTTCAGGACCATTCGTGCATCGCTTCAGGACCATGCGTGCGCGGCTTCGGGACCCTGCGTGACTGCCGGCCTACCTGCCGCGCCGGCCGGGCAGTTGACTGAAACCCATCGCTCTGCCGTCGCCGACACGCCGAAGCGGCAGCGGTCCAGCACCTACTGAGGGGCCCGTGAGGACGTGCGGGCGGTCATCCGCGGTCGTCAGAGGGGTGGAGGGCGCGTAAACCCCATTACCACATCACCCCACGTGGTCGGCAGATTTTCGACGAAATTACGTCCTGAGCGGACTAGGCAGCTAGTCAGATCGCGACACCCGGATGGGTGACTAGCATGTGCGAATGCCTGCCGGACGATCACCGTCCTCTTGGTGATGTCCCCTGCCTGCGGCCGTCGTGCGTCGGTCGCCCTGTCTTTCCCGCTGCCAAGGACCGAGGACCGCTGGATGTCAGTGCCTTCACCGCTCAGCCAACACCGGTCAGGGAAGGCGCCTCACGCCTCGCCCGTCGCACCCTTGGTCGTCCTGGTGGTGACTGCCGCAGCGGCTGGTGCGGCGATCGCGGCGGCTCCCCCGAACGCCCGCACCTGGACGGTGGCTTCGGCTCTGGGCGCCTGGTTGTGTGTGGCGGTCACCGTCGTCGTCAGTACCTCACTGATCCGGCGCGCCCGCCGGTCCGCCGCGGCACAGGTGGGCGAAGTCAACCAGTTCCGGTCGCAGTTGGCGCAGCAGGCGGCCGAGTCCGCACATCTGGTGAACGTGACCCTGCCCGCGGTGGCCACACGGCTGCGGGACGGAGCGAGCGCACATGACGCACTGACGAGCGTGACGCAGCCGTCCGATCCACAGCTGCGCAAGGTCATGCACTCCTTCGCCACCATGGTGGAGCAGGACGTGAAGAGTGTCGCGGCCCTGGACATCGAACGGCGGCAGGCCCAGCAGGAACTGGCCCAGGCCGCCGCCGAGCTGGAACGGCTGACGAACGAGACCCTGCCCGCCGCGATCGCAAAGCTGCGGGAAGGCACCTCGGCCGACACCGTCTTCGCCGAACTGGACTGGCCGCAGGTCCCCCTGTTGCGCATCCCCGCAGATTCGTTCATTCGTGAACTCGCGCACAGCGAACGGCGGGCCGCCGCCGCGCAGTCGGCCTCGGCGAAGGCCCTGAGCCGGGTGCAGGCCAAGGCCGTCAGCATGCTCGCCGACCTGCGGGACATGCAGGAGCGGCACGGCGAAGAGGTCTTCGGCGACCTGCTGAAGCTGGATCACAGCACCTCGCAGCTCGGCCTCATGACGGACCGGCTGGCGCTGCTCATGGGCGGCCGTTCCAGCCGCGCGTGGAACAAGCCGATCGTGATGGAGAGCATCCTCCGCGGCGCGGTCGGCCGGATCGCCGCCTACCGGCGCGTACGACTGCACTGTTCCACGAACGCCGCGGTCTCCGGGTTCGCCGCGGAAGGCGTCATGCATCTGCTCGCCGAACTGGTCGACAACGCGGCCAACTTCTCGCCGCCGATCGACGAGGTCCACGTGTACGTGGAGCAGCGCAGCGCCGGAATCGTCGTCACGATCGAGGACAGCGGCCTGAAGATGGCCGACGCGGCGATGCGGCGTGCCGAGGAGTCGGTGGCCGGGCGGATGACGGACCTCGCCTCGTTGCAGGGCACGCGGCTCGGTCTGGCCGTGGTCGGACGGCTGGCCGACAAGTACGGCATCAGCGTCAACTACCGTCCCTCGTCGCGCGGCGGCACCGGCGTCGTCGTCCTGCTGCCCCCACAGCTGCTCGCCCAGCAGCGCGACGCCGCACAGCGGCCGACCGCGTCCGCGGCGCCCGCGGTGCCCGCACCCGGGCCCGTCGACACCGCATCGCCCGCGGCACCCGAACCGGCCGTGCGGCCGGCCGCCTCGGTGCGGCCCGCCGCCGGGGCGGAACTCCCCGAGCGGGGGGCACGCTCCCGTCGCTCGGAGGCCACCCCGAACGGCCTGCCCGTGCGCGCCCCCGGCCGCACCATGGCCGAGGCCGACCGCGAACTGCAGCAGCGCAGAGCTACGGCCGCCGCCACCGCACAGGACGAGACGCAGACGGAGGGACGTTCGGCGAAACGCGACGCGGGTTCGCTGTTCGGCTCCTTCCACCGCGGCCGCCAGTCCGGCAACGGCGACACCGGATCGTGGGCCCGCCCCGAACCCGACTCCGACCCCGAGCCGCCCGCCGGCTCGTAGGTCCACCCCCACACATACGGCGCTCGGGGCCCCGGCGCCCATGCCCTCGACTTCGTGAGATTGGAGGAACGGGGCGGTGACCCGACAGCAGGGCACAACCGTCCCATCACCCACCATGCAGACCACCGACACCAGCCTCACCTGGCTCCTGCAGAGCCTTCTGGAGCGCACTCCCGGCACGCGGCACGCACTCGTCCTGTCCCGGGACGGCCTGAAGCTGTGCTGGACCGAACATCTGACGCTGGACCAGGCCGACCAGTTGGCGGCGCTCTGCTCGGGGATCCAGGCCCTCGCCCAGGGCGCGTCCATCGAGTTCGGCGACGGCAGCGGCGGTGTCCGCCACTCCATGACCGAGTTCCACGGCGGCCTGCTCTTCATCGTCGAGGCCGGCGAGGGAGCGCATCTGGCGGTCGTCGCCGAGGAGAACGCCGACCCCGGCGTCGTGGGTCACCAGATGACCGAACTCGTCGACAAGATCGGTGAGCATCTGCGGGCCGAGCCCCGCCAGGGCACCCAGGCGATTGCTCCGTCGTGATACGCAGGCCCGTGGACACCGGTGATCCCGACCGGCTCTACACCGTCACGGGTGGACGCAGTCGTGCCGACGACGCGTTCGATCTGGTCACCCTCGTGGTGAGTGAGTGCGAACCCACCGCAGGGATGCAGTCGGAGCACACTCGCATCCTCGACCTGTGCCGGCACCCGACGGCCGTGGTCGAGATCGCCGCCGAGCTGAAGCTGCCGATCACGGTGGTGCGCATCCTGCTCGGCGACCTCCTCGCCATGGGCAACATCACCGCCCGCCACCCGCGCGCGGCGCGGTCCGTCGCCTCGCTCCCCGATTCCGCCCTTCTCCAGGAGGTGCTCCATGGGCTCCGCCATCTCTGAGCTGCCTTCCCAACGTACGCCTCTGGCCGATGCCGCAGAGACCGGTCTGAAGATCGTCATCGTGGGCGGGTTCGGGGTCGGCAAGACGACGCTGGTCCGCTCGGTCAGCGAGATCCGGCCGCTCAACACCGAAGAGGTGATGACCCAGGCCGGTGTCGGCGTCGACGAGACGAGCGGGGTGGCGGCGAAGACCACCACCACCGTGGCGTTCGACTTCGGGCGGATCAGTCTCAACGAGCGCATGGTGCTCTACCTGTTCGGCGCCCCGGGGCAGAAGCGCTTCTGGTTCCTGTGGGACCGGCTCTTCTCCGGCACGCTCGGCGCGGTCGTCCTGGTCGACACGCGCCGGATGGACGACTCCTGGTACGCGATCGACCGGCTGGAGCACCACAAGACGCCGTTCGTGGTGGCGGTCAACCGCTTCGACAACGACCCTTCCCGGCACTCCCTGGACGAGATCCGCCAGGCACTCGCCCTCCCCGAGCACGTGCCGCTGATCGACTGCGACGCGCGGGTCAGGTCGTCGGGCAAGGACGTGCTGATCACCCTCGTGAACCACCTCTACGAACAGGCCAAGGCCCGGGAGATGACACCGTGACCGACACCGGATCCTCCTCCCCGGCGGCCGCCCCGGGTTGCCCCGCCCACGCGGGAGCGGTGCGCCTGGGCGGTCTGGAGTACCAGCAGACACCGTCGCAGCTGTACCGCACCCTGCGCCGGGAGCACGGCGCGGTGGCGCCCGTGCTGCTCGACGGGGACGTGCCGGCCTGGCTGGTCCTCGGCTACTCCGAGGTCGGCTATGTGACGGCCCACGACGAGCTGTTCGCGCGGGACTCGCGGCGCTGGAACCAGTGGGAGAACATCCCCGCGGACTGGCCGCTGATGCCGTTCGTCGGATACCAGCCGTCGGTGCTGTTCACCGAGGGCGCGGAGCACCAGCGGCGGGCAGGGGTGATCACTCAGGCGCTGGAGGGCGTCGATCAGTTCGAGCTGGGCCGTGAGTGCGAGCAGATCGCCGACGAGCTCATCGCGGCGTTCGCGGGGAGCGGCCACGCCGAGCTGATGAGCGCGTACGCGCACGCCCTGCCGATGCGGGCCGCGGTCCAGATGTGCGGGATGCCCCACAGCGGTACGGACACCCAGCAACTCGTCGACGACCTGCGGATCTCGCTCGACGCGGCGGAGGGCGACGACCCGGTGGCCGCGTACGGGCGGGTGGGTGCGCGGTTCCAGCAACTGGTGAAGGAGAAGCGGGAGAAGCCCGGACCGGACGTCACCTCGCGGATGCTGCAGCATCCGGCCGGGCTGACCGACGAGGAGATCATCCAGGACCTGATCTCCATCATCGCCGCGGCACAGCAGCCGACGGCCAACTGGATCTGCAACACCCTCCGGCTGCTGCTCACCGACGAACGCTTCGCCCTGAACGTCTCGGGCGGCCGGCTCAGCGTGGGCGAGGCGCTGAACGAGGTGCTGTGGCTGGACACGCCGACGCAGAACTTCATCGGCCGCTGGGCCGTGCGCGACACCCAGCTCGGCGGACGGCAGATCCGGGCGGGCGACTGCCTCGTACTGGGACTCGCCGCGGCCAACACCGACCCGCAGATCTGGCCCGAGGGGCACGTCGGCGCGGAGAACGCCGCGCACCTGTCGTTCAGCAACGGCGAGCACCGCTGCCCCTACCCGGCCCCGCTGCTGGCCGACGTCATCGCCCGTACCGCGGTCGAGGCCCTGCTGGAGCGGCTGCCCGACGTGGTCCTGGATGCGGAGCCGCACGAGCTGACCTGGCGCCCCTCCATCTGGATGCGCGGGCTGACCTCGCTGCCGGTGCAGTTCACGCCGGTGGTGCATTAGCACAACCACAAGCCCCCTGTGGGGTTCGGAGCGCGGCCCCGAACCCCACAGGGGGTCAGCCCGCGGCCGGTGTGAACCGCACCGGCACGGACTGCGGACCCCGGGTGAAGACTCCCTGCTCCACGGGGTCGAAGCCGTCGGCGAACCGCACGTCGGGCATGGCGTCGAGGAGCTGGCCGACACCGATCTCCACTTCGGCCTTGGCGAGCAGCGCCCCCACGCAGAAGTGCCGGCCGAGCGCGAAGGCAAGGTGGTCGGCGGCGGCCGAGAAGGCGGTCGACGTCGTCAGGTCGTCGCGGAAGATGTCGAAGCGGTCCGGGTCCCGGTAGCGGTCGCCGTCCCGGTTGGCGGCGCCGATCAGGCAGGTGACGGTGGCTCCGGGCGGTACCGTGCCGCCGCTGAGCTCGACCTCAGTCGCCGACTGCCGCATGATCATCTGGACGGGCGGTGTGTAGCGCAGCGTCTCGGCGAAGGCACGGGAGATCAGGCTCCGGTCCTCCCGTACGGCCGCCAACTGCTCCGGGTGCAGCAGGAGGTTCACGAAGATGCCGGCGATCGCCTTGTCGGTGGTCTCGCCGCCCGCGGCGAGCAGCAGGCTGCAGAAGGCCTTGATGTCCTCGTCGCTCATGTTCACGCCGTCCACCTCGGCGGCGCACAGCGTGGACAGCAGGTCGTCACCGAGGTTCTCACGGCGTTCCCGGATGATCGGGAACATGTACTCGGCGAACTCCTCCCGGGTCCGCTCGCCGGCCGCGGTCACCTCCGGGTCGCCCGAGAGGTTGCCGAGGAAGGCGATGACGGTGGTGTACCAGCGGTGGAACCGGTCGTGGTCCGCCTTGTCCAGGCCCAGCATGTCCGCGATCACGTTGACGGGGAAACGGGTCGCGTAGTCGGTCACCAGGTCGGCCGACCCGGTGTGCCGGAAGGCGTCGATCAGCTCACGGGAGTTGCGCTCGATCACGGGAAGGAACTTCGCCTCCAGGTCGCTGCCGCGGAAGGCCGGGGCGACCAGGGCACGACGTACCGCGTGTTCCCGTCCGCTGAGCTGGAGAATCGTCTTTCCGTGTACGGGTTCGAGCTGCCAGGTGTAGTTGTCGGTGGTGAACTCCCCGCTCTTGTCCTTGAAGACGCGCTCCACGTCCTCGTAGCGCGAGATGATGTAGCTCTGCATGGCTTCGTGCCAGATGAGAGGGGCACGTTCGCGCATCACCTGATAGGCCGGGTAGGGATCCGCCGCGAACTCGGGCGAGAGGATGTCGGGGACCTGTTGCGCGGTGGACATGAGACTCCCTGGGATCAGCAACGGGTGTACCGCCCAAGGTTATTTAACGGTCAAGGGCCAGCACAGGGCGCCTCTAGCCCGGCTTTATTACGCGGGGGCCGAAACCCGGGGCCCGAACCCGGGGTCAGCGCCGCGGGGTCAGCGCCGCGGGGTCAGCGCCGCGGGGTCCGGGTAACGGCCAGCAGGACCACGGCGAGGACCTGGATGGCGACGACCACCGTGATCAGTACGGGGATCGAGTAGCCGTACAGGCCGCCGATCAGTGCGCCACCGGCCAGGCTCGCCACGCCGACGACGCCGGCGAACAGCCCGTACGCGGTCGCCCGGCGCCCGGTGGGCACCAGATCCGCGACCGTGGCACGCAGCGTGGACTCCTGGATGCCCATGGCCGCACCCCACACCAGCGACCCGGCCACGGCGAGCGCGAGCGTGTTGGTGAACGCCAGCGCGGCCACACCCGCGGTCAGCGCGGGCAGGGCGATCAGCACGCGGGGGCCGTAACGGTCGTACAGCCAGCCCGTGGCCAGCGCCGCTACGGCGTCCACGGCCATCGCCGCCGCGTACAGCACCGGCACCCACGCGGTGGTCAGCAGATGCCGCTCGACGAGGTGGTAGGAGAGCACGCCGAACGTGGCGAACCCGGTCGTGGTGGCCGCCGTGAAGGCGGCGTAGGTCCAGAACGCTCTCGGCAGACGCCGGCCGTCCTCCGGCTCCGGAGCCGATGCCGACGCGGCGGCCACGTCACGTTCGTAGGCCTCCGGGTCCGGCACCCGGGCCCGCAGCCACACCAGCAGCCCGAGCACCGCGACGCCGGGCAGGGCGAGCACCCCGAGCGCCGGTCCGTAGTCGCCTCCGGTCAGCGCGAGCACACCGGCCACGAGCAGAGGGCCGATCAGGGCTCCGATCTGGTCCAGGGCCTCGTGCACGGCGAAGCCGCGCCCGCGCCCGGTCGCGGCCGCGGCGTGCGACAGCATGGTGTCCTTCGCCGGCGAGCGCACCGCCTTGCCGACCCGCTCCGTGACCACCAGCACGCACGCGGCCCACAGCGTCCCGGCCACGCCCAGCAGCGGCACGGACACCACGGTCAGCACGTATCCGGCGATCGCCAGGCCCCAGAAGCGGCGGGTGCGGTCGGCCAGCGGACCGGAGACCAGCCGAAGCCCCAGCGCCGCCGCCTCACCCGCGCCCGTGACCACACCGACGACCAGGGCGGACGCGCCCAACGAGGCCAGCAGCGGTCCGGTGACGGAGCGGGCGCCCTCGTAGACGACGTCGGCGAGCAGACTGACCGTGCCGAACCACAGCACGAACCGCCACGGCCCCATCCCGGTCGCCCGCGTCGCTTCCGCTCGCTCCGCCACCGCCCTCACGCCCACAGCGCATCGGCGAACGCGGCACCGACGAACGCGGCGCCCAGCCCTGCCACCACACTGGCGACGGCGTTGGCGACGGCGAAGAACCTCGCCCCGTCCTCGGCCAGCCTCAGCGTCTCGTAGGAGAACGTCGAGTACGTGGTCAGCGCCCCGCACAGCCCCGTGCCCAGCAGCAGTTGCACGTCGGAGGAGGCGGCCCCGGCCAGCACGGCACCTGTCAGCAGGCCCAGGATCAGGCAGCCGGCCACGTTCACGGCGAAGGTGCCCCAGGGGAACACGGTGTCGTGCCGCTTCTGCACGGCCCGGTCGGTGAGGTACCGCAGCGGCGCACCGACCATGCCTCCGACGACCACCAGCAGCCAGTTCACGCGTCCTGCTCCCGGTACGGGATCTTGGGGTACGGGATCTTGGGGTACGGGGTTGTCATGAACGTACGTCTCCTACTCGCCGGGCCCGGGCGCGCGGGCGTCCACCATCGCAAGTAGGGACTGTTGGCGGCGTCGATGCCGCGGTTCGGGTCCGGCGAGCCCCACCGCCGCGCTGCGACCGGTGGTCGCAGCCGACGACAAGGTTAACGCCACGGCCGGCCGCTCGGGATCTCAAGCGGCCGGCGGCCGACGGTCAGCCGCCAGCCGCCGACCGCCGACCGTCAGGGCCGGACCGCGGTGGTCTCCGGCAGTACGGTCTGCCCGGTGACGAACTCGCTCCACAGGCCGATGCCCAGTTCGGCGCCCGGGCGGGCGGCGGTCTCGGCGAAGCTCACCGACCTGCCGTCGCCCGTGCGGCGGGTGGCGCCCCAGGTCAGTTCGAAACGGCGGGTGCCCACGCGCTGATCGGGTGGGGTGGCGGTGGGGGCAGGATCTCATCGAGGGCCCACCGGTAGCCCGCCCGCTGGTAGTGGGGGGTGACCCGTTCCCAGGTCAGCTCCAGGACCGTGCCGCCCGCGGGGATGACGACCAGGGCGCCGCGCGTGCCGCCCGGGTGGCGGGTATTGAAGGCGTACACCTCGGCCGTGCCCTCGGGGTAGGTGTGGCTGGTGCCCCGGCCGATCCGGGAGCCCTGCGGGCAGGCGTGCACGCCGTGCTGTTCGATCGTCGTCCGGGTGCAGGTGGGGAAGGCGTCCGGCCGGAAGCGCAGCGAGGCGTCGAAGAGGAACACGAAGCGGCGGGCCGCGGCCGGCGGGCCGGCCGGTTCGGCGCGGCTGGTGCGGTCGAAGGCGACGTGTACGCCGCGCGCGGTGCCGCCGTGCGTGCTGCCGCCGTCCGGGGTGATCGTGGCGCTGAGGGTGTCGATGTTGCGAGGGCCCGTCACATCGGGTTCGTACGGGCGTTGGGGGCCGCCCGGCGCGGGGTCGGGGAGCCGCCGTTCGTCGGCGACCGCCCCTGGTGCCGCGAGGCCCAGCAGGGCCGCCGCCGTGGCCACCGCCGCGGCTCGTCGTGTCCGCTTGCGCATACGTACGTCCTCTCCCACTGTCTCCTGCTCTCCTGCTCTCCTGCTGTCTCTTGGTGTCTCTTGGTGTCTCTTGCTGTCTCTTGCTGTCTCTTGCATCCAGTCCACCTGGCCGTCCCATGCTCACCCCGCCCGCGGCGCGCTGGCCGTGCCCCGTCGTGCCTGGGGTCCGGCGTACCCAGGGACAGCGAAACCCAGGAACGTGATAATGAACGCATGCAGCCACAGGGCGAGTTGGGGGACTTCCTGCGCTCACGACGGGCCAGGATCCGGCCCGAGGACGTCGGTTTCGCCTCCGGCTCGGGAGTGCGGCGCGTGCCGGGGCTGCGCCGTGAGGAGCTGGCGCATCTGGCGGGGGTGAGCGTCGACTACTACGTACGCCTGGAGCAGGGCCGCAACCGCAGTGTGTCGGACGCCGTACTCGGAGCGGTGGCGGGCGCCCTGCGGCTGGACGAGGACGAGCGCGCCCATTTCTTCCGGCTCGCGCGCCCCCAGAAGCCGGAGGCGGACCCCGGACGGGCCCATGACGGTGCGGCGACGCGCTCCGGGGTGCGCCGACTGCTGGACTGGATCACCGCTCCGGCGCTCGCCATGGGCCGGCGGATGGACGTACTGGCCTGGAACCGGCCCGCGTGCGCCCTCATCACCGACTTCTCCGCGCTGCCTCCGGCCGAGCGCAACCTGTGCCGGCTCCATCTGCTGAACGACGAGATCGGCCGCCGCTATCCGGACCGCGAGATGATCGCCCGCGAGGCGGTGGGCCATCTTCGCCTCGCGGCGGGCCGCTTCCCCGACGACCCCGCGCTGTGGCGGCTCGTGGAGGAACTCAACGAGCGCAGCGAGGAGTTCCGGCACCACTGGCTGCTGCACACCGTGCGCACCAAGTCCCACGGGCTCAAACGCATCGACCACCCGGAGGCGGGCCCGCTCACCCTCTCGTACGAGATCACCCACTTCCCCCAGGATCCCGAGCTGAGCCTCCTCGTCTACACCGCCGCCCCCGGCTCACCCGAGGAGAAGGCACTGCGCGTCATGGCCGAGGCGTAGGCCGGTGAGGGGCGTAGGCCGGTGAGGGCCGCCGCCCTGTCCCCGGAGACCCTCCCCTTCACGATCTCCAGCCTGCCGCTCGACGAGTCATGGACGTAGCTTCTGATCGTTCCCGCTTCTGATCGTTCCCGCTTCTGGTCGTCCGGACGGCGGTGGTCCGCGTGCTGGCGTCCCGGCTGTGCGATTACAGTCGGTGGTGACGGACGGGGGGAATGCGGAGGGTCGTGACGTTCCTTGCCTGCCCCGCTTTCATCACCCACCGATCCCCCGGGCTGCCTTCCGTCCGCGTCGGCCGGTGGCGCAGGCGTCTCCGGAGCGCGCGCCGCATGGCGCGGCCGGGCGGCCTCCGCCGCGGTCTGGTACCTGCGGCTGATGGCGCTGCTGAACCTGGTGGCGGTGGCCTCGGTGCCGTTCCGGGAGGAGGTGCGTGAGCACCGCGCGAGTCAGTACTTCACCCCCTACCTGGCGACGGCGGGGCTCGTAGCGGTTCCTCTGTCGCTCTTCCTCGCCGTGGCCATGCGGCGTCGCAAGAGGGCCGCGTGGGTCTTCAACATGCTGCTGGCCGGACCGCTATTCGCTCTGTACGTGCTGCTCATGACCCAGGAGGCGTACCGGGAGCACGGCTTCAACTGGTTCTCCACGGCGCTCACCGGCCTGTTCGTGCTGTCTCTGGTGGTCGGCCGCAGGGAGTTCCGGGCCAGGAGCGGCACCTGGAACCGCGGCCTGGCAGCCGTCGTCCTGCTGGCGGGCCTGGCGGTCGCGGCTCTGGTGGGGACGCTGCTGGTGAGCGCGACGACCACCCAGCCGGGGACATCGGTCACCGATCGTGTCTCCTACGCACTGCTGCGCGTGGTGACGCTCGGCCCGTTGTCCGGCACGTCCGTCACGGTGCACGCGCCACGCTGGGTCGACGTGGTGATCAACGTGCTGGCCGCGGTGCTGTTCCTGCTTCTGCTGTACGCCTGCTTCCGCGCTCCGCGGGGCCGGGAGCTGCTCACCGCCGCGGACGAGAGACGGCTGCGTGATCTGCTGGACCGGTACGGCGAGCGGGACTCGCTCGGGTACTTCGCGCTCCGCCGCGACAAGGCCGTCATCTGGTCGCCCAGCGGAAAGGCCGCCATCGCGTACCGCGTGGTGGGCGGGGTCACCCTCGCCTCCGGCGACCCTCTCGGTGACCCGGAGGCATGGCCCGGGGCCATCGAGCAGTGGCTGCGCGAGGCACGCGAGTACGCCTGGGCCCCGGCCGTCGTGGGGGCGAGCGAGGAGGCCGGGACCATCTACACGCGGCACGGACTCGACGCCCTGGAACTCGGTGACGAGGCGATCGTGGAGCGCGATGCCTTCACCCTGGAGGGCCGGGCGATGCGGGGCGTCCGCCAGGCGCGGCACCGGGTGCGCCGAGCGGGGTACACGGTGCGCATACGGCGGCACGAGGCGATCCCACAGGAAGAAATGGCGGCCTTGCTGGACCGGGCGGACCACTGGCGGGACAGCGAGACGGAACGGGGCTTCTCGATGGCGCTGGGGCGCCTCGGTGATCCGGACGACGGGCGCTGTGTGATGGTGGAGTGCCACGACGGGGAGGGCGAACTGCGGGCGCTGCTGTCCTTCGTTCCCTGGGGACGGCGCGGGCTGTCACTCGATCTGATGCGACGGGACCGCGACGCGGACAACGGCCTGATCGAGTTCATGGTCGTCGAGTTGCTGCAGCGGGCGGACGAGGTGGACGTGGACCGGGTGTCGCTCAACTTCGCCATGTTCCGCTCCGTCTTCGAGCGAGGGGCCCGGATCGGCGCCGGGCCGGTGCTGCGGCTGTGGCGCTCGGTGCTGACGTTCTTCTCCCAGTGGTGGCAGATCGAATCCCTGTACCGGGCCAACGCCAAGTACCGGCCGGTGTGGGAGCCCCGCTACCTGCTGTTCGAGAAGACCAGCGAACTCCCCCGGATCGGTCTGGCCAGTGCCCGCGCGGAGGGCTTCGTGGCGGCGCCGAGCCTGCCCTCCCTGTTCGGCCGCCGGCACCGGCAGCCCCCGGGGCGACCCCCCGACGGCACCTCTGGCTCAGCACCGGAGGGGAACGCGCGGGCCCGCCCGGTCGGCCCCTGACCCACAGCGACACGGCACGGGCCCGCGCTCCGCGCCGGCCGAAGCGGACTACGTCCTCCTCGCGGCACCACTCACCCCGGCCCCCCACTGCCGGGTCGACGCCTCCGTCCTCACCGCGATGAAGCCCGACGCCCGCCGCCCGGCGGGTCTGCGGAGCGCGCGCCGTTGGTGGAAGTCGCCGGCAGCGGCCTCCCCGCGCCTTCGCCGGATCCCTTCCGGTCCGGGCACTATTTCCTTTCGCCGGGCCGCACAACGGCAACGGTCCACCAGCCAAGGAGATGACGTGCATTCCACAACGGCCACGAATGCGTTGCCGCAGCCGTTCGACAGTGTCTTCGCCGCCGACCCCTACGCCTTATACGCCCGGCTCCGCACGGAGGCCCCCGTGCACCGGGTGGCGCTTCCCGACGGAGCGCCGGTCTGGCTCGTGACACGCGAGGCCGACGTACGCGTGTGGATGTCCGATCAGCGGCTGTCGCTCGACAAGGCGTACTCGAGCAACGGCTACAAGGGCTTCTCGCTTCCGCCCGCCCTCGACGCCAATCTCCTCAACATGGACGGGGAGGACCATCTGAGGCTTCGCCGTCTGGTCTCCAAGGGCTTCACCCCACGCCGCGTCGAAGACCTGCGTACGTCGGTGCAGGGCGCCGCGGAACGGCTGGCAGACGCTCTCGCCTCTCACGACGAGCCCGACCTCGTGGCCGATTTCGCCGGTCCGCTGCCGCTCATGGTCATCGGCGAGCTCTTCGCCGTCCCCGAGGAGTCCCGTAAGCCGTTCTCCCAGTGGGTCACCACCATGGTCGCCCCTGAAGACCCCCGTGAGATTCCCGAGGCGATCGGCGAAATCCACCGGTTCTTCGTCGACCTCATCGCCGCCAGGCGCGAGGAACCGGGTGACGATCTGCTCTCCGCACTGATCGCCGCCCGCGACGTCGACGACCGGCTCTCCGAGGACGAACTCAGCTCTCTCGCGTTCCTGATCCTCACGGCCGGCGTCGAGAACGTTCAGCACCTCATCGGCAATGGGCTGTTCACCCTGCTCGTCCACCGCGAGCAGCTCGACCAACTGCGCGCCGACCACGACCTGTTGCCGGAAGCCGTGGAAGAGCTGCTTCGCTTCGCCCTTCCCAACCTCATGGCCATTCGCCGTTTCGCCACCGAGGACATCGAGATCGGCGGCGTACGGATACCGCGCGGAGACACGCTCATCCTCTGCGTGGCATCGGCCCATCGGGACCCGGCCCGCTACCCCGAGCCGGACCGGTTCGACGTTCACCGGGAGGACAAGGCGCATCTGGCTCTCGGTCAGGGCGTGCACTACTGCCTCGGCGCGCCCCTGGCACGGATGCAGATCCAGATCGCCCTCAGCACCCTGCTCACACGCTTCCCCCACCTGGATCTCGCTGTTCGGCCCGAGCGGCTCCAGTGGCGTACGTCGTGGCGGTCGCGTTCCCTCAGGATGCTTCCCGTAGCCATCGCTCCGTAGGGCCCGCAGGGACGCTCATCGCGCCCGGGACACCGGCATTACGCACAAGCCCCGGCGGCGCGAAGTGCCGCTGCCGGGGCGCGGTGGGCAAGGAGGGATCAGTCCAGGGAGCCGGTGTTGACGAGGTCGCCGGAGGTGGGTCTGGGGACGGTCCGGCCGGCCGGTGGCTCCTCGCGGTGCTCCACCCAGTCCGTCATGGCGGTGAAAGCGGCTCGGTAGCAAGGCAGGATCGGCCGCAGCTTGTCGGGGTAGGTGTCGTAGAGGCTGTCGACGTGGGTGCCGCCCTCGATGCGGTAGTAGCGGTGCAGACCGGCCCTGCCCTGGTCGGCGACCATGCGCGCGTAGACGTCGGACTGGACGCCGATGGGCAGCAGCGCGTCCAGCGTGCCGTGCAGAGTGATCATGGGCTTGCCGATGCGGCCGGTGAGTGAGATCCGGGCGACGGCGTCATGGACCGAACGGGGCCGCGTCGCGTAGCCGTAGGCGGCGTCGGAGGGGCAGGGGGCGAGGATTTCCTCGGTGGTGGATCCTGCCGAAGCGCCGGGGCAGTCGGGGTCGTAGCCGGGGTCGAATGCGGCGCGGTAGGTCTTCTGGGTCAGGCCCCAGTACGCCTTCTCGTGGTACGGCCACAGGAACTCCGTGCCCCGGGTGAACCCGGCGGCGTACATGTCCTCGTCGCCGGCCCGGCCCAGTTGGCGGGCGACGGCGGTGGGCAGGAAGGTGAACAGGTTGGGGCCGTCGGGACGCCACAGGGCGCCTTCCCAGTCGACGCCGCCGTCGTAGAGCTCGGGACGGTTCTCCAACTGCCAGCGGGTGAGGTAACCGCCGTTGGAGATGCCGGTCATGTAGGTGCGCCGTGGGGCGTGCCCGTAGTGCTGGGCGACCACCCTCTTGGCGGCGAGGGTGAGTTGGGTGGTGCGCAGGTTCCATTCGGCGAGCGCGCCGCCCGGCTGCTTCCCGTCGGTGTAGAAGTCGGGGCCGCTGTTTCCCTTGTCGGTGGAGGCGAACGCGTAGCCCTGGGCCAGCACCCAGTCGCAGATGAGGGCGTCCAGGGAGTACTGCTTGCGCACGCCGGGTGCGCCGGTGACGACCAGTTTGCCGTTCCACTGCTCGGGCAGCCGGATGACGAACTGGGCGTCGTGGTTCCAGCCGTGGGTGGTGTTCAGGCGCGAGGAATCGGGGAAGTAGCCGTCGATCTGCAGGCCGGGCACACCGGAGGGTATGTGGGTGCCCCGGGCCATGAGGCCGGCCTGGTCGGCGGTGTCGGTGTAAGGGGTGCCGGCGAGGGCGCTGGTGGTCAGGTCGTCGTGACAGGAGATCTGCTGGAGTTCGGCACCGGGGACGTTGATCCGGTGCTGCCGGTGGCCACAGCGGCCGGGCGCGTTGTCGGCAGCACGGGCCGTGGCGCCGGGGGTCATCGCCGCCGTGGCGAGCAGGGCGGCAGACAGAAGAGTGCTTCGTCGGCTGGGGTGCATGGATGCGGCTCCAGGTTCCGGGGGCGAGCTCCGTGTGCGGGGCAGGCCGTCCAAGGCGTCGGTGAGGCTGTGCGGTGGGTGGGATCAGATCTCGGCACGCTTGCGCAGCGTCTTCGTGTCGAACTTGCCGGCTCCGGTGCGCGGGATGGCCCCCATGACCTCGATCCGCTCGGGGACGTCCCAGTGGGCCTCCAGACGCAGGTAGCCGTTCCGGGCCGACGTCGCCACGCGGTCGAGGGCGTCGAGGGCGTGCATCAGCCGCTGGGCGCGACGCGCGAAGGCGGCGTGGGCGTTGCGGTGCACGCAGCCGCCGAGGAACCGGGTGACCACCTCGGTGTCGGGGAAGCAGCACGGGGCGTGGTCGAAGAGCAACCAGGTGTTCGGCGGGGTGTCCGTCATCGCCATGGCGCACATCGTGGGCGCCGCGCGGCGACCCGGCCACGGAGGGAACCCACGGTCCGGGAGCACCGATGGTGGAGTGAAAGCCCATACCGCGGCAGCCGGGCACGACGTATGGCCGGAAGGATCCCGCACGCACGGGCCGGTCGGTGCGGAGGTCGGCCACGTAGCCGCGTGCGACAGCCGAATTCAACGTCTGCGTCGCATCGGCATCCGTCGACGTTTCCCCGCGCTGTCGAGGGGCGGTGATGGCACAACCGCGCGCCATCCTGGGCGGAGAGCACCGTTCACGCCCTGGTCGGCCTTTTCCGATCCCTGTGTCCTGCCTGCGTCCCGAACGCGTCCCGGCGGGACGAGCCCGTCCGGCTTCCGAGGTGATCACCCGAGCTCGGGAGTGGGCCTCGAACTCGCGAGCAGCAGGCGCGGATCCACGTGCCGACGCCGCTCACAGACCACATCTCCCGGCGGCGAGTGCCGTGATCGCGCACTCGGCGGCGTGCCGTGCCGCGAGCGCGGAGGGGAAGGGTCCACAGCCGTGGGAGGCACGGTCGGCCGGCCCGGTCTCGATCCGCCACTGCCAGGCGGTGCGTGCGGCAGGGAGCGAGGGGTGGTACCAGACGGGCTCTGCGGCCAAGGGTGCGCTCTCCGCCGCCTGGACGAGTACGCCGTATGTCACCCCGTCGATCACCGCGGTGGCACACCTCCCGGTGTTGTCGTCGACAGTGTCGACAGCCCAGTCCAGAGGTGACAGCCCAGTCCAGAGGTGTCGGAGTCGACTCCGACACCTCCAGCAGGGCAGGTCGCCACCCGCGCGGGTGGCCGGCAACGTGGCACGACCTACCGGCGAAGGCCGCGCATATTCCAAGTGGTCCACGCCTGATCCCGCAGAGACGTTGAACTCAGCCTCTGAGATCGGCCGCTACCGTTTACGTTCAGCCGATCCACTTCACCTGGTTCCGCAGCCAGAACGGCCGCCGGCCCCGTACGGTCGGGAACAGGCGCAGATCACGGCGATACTGGCGGGCGTTCGGCGGCTGCCGCCACACGGGCATGGAGTCCCGTTCCGTCGCCCAGTAGGCGATGCGCCATGGGCTGTCGCCGTAGTACGGGCTCCTGGTCGGGTCGTTCTTCTCGATGGTCATGACGAGGACGTAGTCCACGCCGTACTCCGCCGAGTAACTCGCCTCGCGCAGCCGTCGCAGGGCCGCGCGCTCGGGAAATTCAGGCAGTTCCAGAAGGTCGCCGCTCGTGCTCTCGCCTTCGCTCTCGCCCCGGCGCTCGTCTCCCTCCTCCAGGCTTTCCTCCTCGGTGGATTCCTCCCCCATGGATTCGTCCTCGACGGACGGGTCCCACCCCCACGCCCGCCGATCCGACGGATTCACCCCCAGCTGGATCTCCTCGTGCTGCGCGACGGCCCGGTACTCCAGAGTCAGCAAGCGCCACTCCGTGGGCGCCGCGTCCACCGCCGCGGCGGCGACCCTCTCGCGCAGATGCTCCTTCTCCTCGTCGGTGAGGGGTCGCTCGTACCGTTGCAGCCTGCCGCGCTGCCGACGGGTGGGCCCCCGACTGAGTGGTCCGAAGTTGCTGCTGTATCGCATCTCGATCAACAGCCTGCCGAGAAACGCCCAGCCCTGGACGCTGTTGTAGTAGAAGATCCGGACCAGCCGGAAGTCGAAGTCGAAGGTGACATCGACGTCGGTGCGGCGGTAGGTGACGGGGGTGTGTTCGCCGAGCCATTCGCCAAGGGAACTCTCAGGCCCCAGTGCGGAGGCGACCAGCAGCTGAAGCAGGCTCTCGACGACCAGTACGGCGAAGAACCAGACGGCGCACGCCGCGACGGTCATCGGCCAGGCGAGCCATGCTGGGACCAGGCTTGAGAAGAAGCCGTGCACATGGTCCGGCGCCCAGGTCACGGCGGCCTCGACGACATCGGGCAGCGTGCTCGCGTATCCGGCGAGGACCACCAGCACGACCCTGTCCAGCAGATGGCGCATCACGCCGAGAAGGCTGAACGAGAACCCCCATTCGGGTCGAAACCCGGCCATGCTCCTGGCGCACAGCGTGACGAACGCAAGCACCTGGCCGACGGCGGCGAGCAGGGCGACCATGCCGTGGAAACCGGGCTGCTGTTGGAAGTGGCTGGAGACGAGGAACCCGGAGAAACCAAAGAGGAACGCCTGGACGATCCAAACCATCACGATCACAAACCGCCCGGCGAGCGCGACGAAGGCGGACCGCGGCACGGCCTCGGACGCGGGCGGACGCAGATCCGGCCAGTTCAGCAACGCGAACAGAGTCGTCAGAACGGCGATGGCCACGGAGAGGTCGGTTCTCGCCTGTCCATGGACGTCGGCGAACGCCGAGAAGAGATACAGGCCGATCAGAACGATCAGACAGAGGACCTGTGCCGTACGCCGAACCCTTCCCCCGGTAAACACCAGTTCATGATAGAAGCCCCTGGCATTGCAGGGGAGTTGGAGACGTCACTCGGCACACGTTCTGAGCAACCTGACACCAATCCGACTCCGAAAGCACTCAGCCCGTGCGGCTGAAGCTGCGGTTCCGTTCTGTGGGCTCGGCCGAGCAATTACTCGTCTTCGGCCCGGCCGTCGGCGGCCCGTGGCCCGGTCCAGATGTGCGAGGCGGGCCAGGCCGTAGCGGGTCAGCACGCGGTGAACAGTCGAGGGAACCAGCCGTAGCAGGCCGGCGATGCGAGCCGGTCCCCAGCAGCGCACGACCCGGACCTTGATGGTGCGCCGTTCTGTGCGGGTCGGGGTTCGGCGCAGGCTGGTGACCGGGCGGCTGGAGCGGTCGGTCATGCCGTGTCCGTCATCCCGACGCGCACGGAGTGCTGTACACGGCTGCCGGTGACCTCACTCTCCCGGAACGCCCTGTGTCCACCCTCCGGAACGCCCTGTGTCCACCCTCCGGGAGGCCTTCGACCTCCTCGCCGGGATCAACGCCCGCGCCGACGGTCTGCTCCCCGTGATGGCGCTGGTCGAGCACGTGGGTTCGCGGCTTGCTCGGCGATGAACTCGCGCTGCTCCCTGATCTGGTTCTGCTGACTGCGCAGGGTCCCCCGCGCGTGTGGCGGTCAAGGAGTTGCGCCTTCCGCAAGGAGTAGGACCGGCGCTGGATTCTCGACTCGGACGGGCCGGTCAGGGCTTGAGTGGTGAGGCGGCCCAGTGGGTCCCAGCCGTTGGTGAGGGTCAAGTTGTCGCCGATGCGGCGCGTGGTCTCGCGGCCGGCCGCGTCGTAGGTGGAGTCCAACGCCCGCCCCGACACGTTGAGATCATTAGCTCAGCCGACGCTCAACCGAAGTGCAGGCGATCATGACGAACCGGAGGGCTTGGAGGCGCAGCTTGTGGTCCTTGCTCTCCGCGAGGGCTCGGCTCACATGTTCCAGCAGGCCCTTCATGTCGAAGGGTCGGACGAGCCCGGCGCTCTCGAGGAAGGTGCGGGCGGGCAGGCGCCGTACGTGCCCCGTCCCCTCGGTCCAGGTCAGGCCGGGGTGTAGGTAGAAGAGCCGCTTGTCGAGGACGGCGGGAACCGACAGGGCCTGCGGGTCGTCTGTCTCCCCGCGCACGGGCTGGAAGAAAGCGTCGCGCCTGGCCCGGCGCGAAGTCCGCTTTCCTTCCGAATCGCTGGACTCTGCACCGCCGTTGGCCGGCCGCAGAGTTCCGTCGTCGGCCAGGAGCAGCCTCCTGCCGCGCAGCACGCGGCCGTCCTCCTCAAAGAGAGCGGCCAGGTCGTCGTACAGGGCGTTCCACACGTCGACGGGCTCGCTGGCCTCAGGATCTGGAAGGGGAAGGCTAGCGACCATCCGCTCCACGTAGCCCGCGAGAGCCTCCAGTGTCGGCTCCCAGGGACACTTCAGTCTCTCGCACATTGCAGCAAGTCGCTTGAGCCGCTCGCCTCCGAGCTCCGGGTCGGCGACCACGGCACCGGCCTCGTGCGCACGCTGTGCTGTGAGGACAGATAGGTCGAGGTCGGGCCAGAGCACAGCACGCCGGGGCGGGGCCCAGGTCGTGTGCGGTGCCGCGCTGTCGCTGGCGAGGACGGGTACCAGCGGTACGTCGGCCAGTTCACAGCCGTGCACATGCCAGGCCGCCGTGAACAGCAGCCCCGCGTAACGGCTCCCCCAGCTCACCAGGTCTACCGCCAACTGCCGAGGCCGCGGATTTGGCACCGCGCGCAGCCATGCAGAGGCGGCCAGGCAGGTCTCGGCAAGCGCGTCGAACAGCATGACGTTCAACGGGTGCTCGCGGTCGAGGTCGGTCCGGTCCATCTTGGTGAAGAAAGGGGCGTTGACGTGCCCCGCGAAGGGCGTTGTTACGCCCTCGCCCAGCGGCAGGAAGGTGTACGTCTGTCCGCTCCTCATTTTCCCCGGGGCTGCAGACGGGACAGCTATCTCGATCACGGCAGACTCGCCCCACTGCCGCCACTTGTCGTCCAGGAGGCCGAGGTCAACGGCTTCAACGAGCGTCTGGTCCAGCCGCTCTGGCGCTACTTTGCCGCGCGCGACGAGGAATTCACCGGCCGGTCCCAGATCCACTTCGGCGAAGGAGAGTGCAGTGGGCGGGGCGTCCTCGTCCTCATCAGTGGCAAAGGGGCGTTCCGCGCGGGTGAGTTCTTGAACCTCGCGAACGTCACCGTCCCGCCTGCGTTCGAGTGTCAGACGACAGAGGCGGTCCAGGAACAGCATGATCGGCGCCTTGGCCGCAGCGAGCTCCTCCAACCGAAGGCGAGCCTCATTGCGTGCGGCCTCGCTCCGCAGGGGGAGCCGAACAACCGTGACGTGCCCCAGCTCGGCCAGCTCCGCGCAGACTGCGGGCACCTCCTCGACCGGGAATGGAATCTGGAACGGCGGGAATTCAGCGACCGCCTTGCGTGCTGTCTCCTCGTCGCCCAGAAGCTCCGCGACATCGCTCTCCTGAGCAAAGCGAAAGCAGTAGCCGTCCAACTCCGAACCGGCCGATCCATCCGGATCGGAGCTGTAGATCTCGGGCTCCTCGCTGATCAGCAGGACGCTCCGGAACCCCACGCCCTTGTTGCCGATTCCCTCTCCGATAACCTTCGAACTCTGGGCGATCTTGCACACGTCTTCCACGTTCTGCCAGGTGAACGGTGCGCCACCGTTGGCGACATACAGCGTCCCCCACTCGCCTTCGTCCTCATCCAGCAGCACATGTACCTGACCGTCACGGCGCTCCCTGAGATGCGCATCATGACCGTTCTGCAGGAGCTCCAGCAGGAAGCGTCCGGCATAGTCCCGGGCGCTACTGAAGGACAGAGCACGCAGTTGAAGAGCTGGCCGCCATCTTGTCGGCCGGCGCCAGTCTTCCAGCACTCCGAGCGCGTACTCCCGGAGTTGCTCCGCGCACGCGTCACCGATCATGGTCCCCCCTCGTCTAACCTCGCGCTTTCACGAGGTGGAGTGTCCGAGGCTTGATCAAATAAGTGGAGAGTGCTCCTGACCTGCAACGATGGGACTTGTCTAGGGTCCTGTTGGCTGCAGGGAAAGAAGCACTCTCCAGGTGAAGAAGCGTATCGGGTCGTACCCGCGTGTCCGCATCGAGGGCGGCGGCCGGGCGGTGGTCTCGCAGGCCGGGGGCGTGCTGCTGGTCGAGACCGTCCGCAAGGCCGGCCTGGACACCGCGATATCAGCGGCGCTGACGCCGTGGCGGAAGGCTCGGGCGGTGCACGACCCGGGCAAGGTCCTGCTGGACGTGGCCCTGGCGGTTGCGCTGGGCGGCGACTGCCTCGCGGATGTCGCCATGCTGCGGGCCGAGCCGGCCGTGTTCGGGCCGGTGGCCTCCGATCCGACGGTCTCCCGCCTCATCGACGCCCTTGCAGCCTCCGGGGAGAAGGCCCTGCGGGCCATCCGTGCCGCGCGGGCTGAAGTCCGCCGACGTGTCTGGCGGTTGGCCGACCGGGAAGCGCCTGATGCGGGCGGGACGGTGACCGTGGACCTCGACGGGGTGCTGGTGATCGCGCACTCGGACAAGGAGGACGCCGCACCCACGTGGAAGCGAACCTACGGCCACCACCCGCTGATGGGGTTCGTCGACCACGGACCGGGCGGCACGGGTGAACCGGTCGCAGCCCTGCTCAGACCGGGCAACGCGGGATCGAACACGGCCACCGATCACATCACCGCCGCTCAACTGGCCTTGGCCCAGCTGCCGAAGAAGTACCGGCGCGGGCGCCGGACCCTGATCCGCACCGACTCCGCGGGCGGCACCCACGACTTCGTCGCCTGGCTCGCTCAGCGGGGACGGTGGCTGTCCTACTCGGTCGGCATGGTGATCACCGAGGCGATCCACCAGCATGTGCTGAAGGTTCCGGCATCGGCCTGGACGGCGGCCGTCGAGGCGGACGGCGGGATCCGCGACGGCGCCTGGATCGCTGAACTCACCGGCGACGTTCTGGACGGCTGGCCGGAGGGTATGCGGCTGATCGTCAGAAAGGAACGACCGCACCCCGGGGCCCAGTTGCGGCTCACGGATGCGGACGGCATGCGGCTGACCTGTTTCGCCACCAACACCTCGGGCCGGCCGATCGCCGGGCTCGAGCTCCGTCACCGGCTGCGGGCCCGGGCCGAGGACCGCATCCGCGCCGCCCGGGCCAGCGGCCTGCGCAACCTGCCCCTGCACCGCACGGCCCAGAACCGGATCTGGCTGGAGATCGTGCAGATCGCTCTCGACCTGCTGGCCTGGATGTCGACGCTCGCCCTGACCGGCAAGGCCAGGCTCTGGGAGCCCCGCCGGCTACGGCTCCGCCTGTTCACCGCGGCCGGACAGCTCGTGACCACCGGCCGTCGGCGAACCCTCCGCCTGGCCCGGCACTGGCCCTGGACCGGTCACATCACCGCAGCCCTCGACCTGCTCACCCAACTGCCCGACCCTGGCTGACCAGCAGATTCCCCGTCCCTTCGACAGCACCCCAACACCCGGAGCAGTGGAATCCGGCGCCATCCCGAGGCGACACTCGGGCCTTCGGCCTGCACCGCCTCAGCCCACGGCACGAAAACGGTCCACCGACTCCGTCGGCGGACCGTCACGAAACTTCGAGGCTAAACGCTCGGAAGGGACCGTATCCCGCCCCTCTGGCGCTTATCGTTCACAGACCACGATCGAGTGAAGATCGCCAGATCGGCTTGACCAGTACACCGTCGAGAATTGCTCCGTCCGGGCCCGTCGGGGCACGCACGACCCAGTAGCGCCGCCAGGCCCTAGCAAACAGCCCAGAGAGCGCGTGGGGGCTACTACCCGTCTCGGCGCCACGCAGTTTTGACCGAGACCGTGGGACGGCATACCTAGGCAATTCGTCCAGCGGATCAGCTCCGCTCTCGCGGAGAGGACAGGGATGCAACCCCCGGGGCAGAGGTGACCACCGGATCACCTCCGCTCTCGCGGAGAGGACCTCATGTACTTGCCGTGACCCTCGTGCCTCTCCGGATCACCTCCGCCTGAGCGGAGGTGATCCAGTCGCCGACGCCCTGCGGGAGATGGCCGCCGAGTCCTCTCTGCGCGAGCGGAGGTGATCCGCTGTGGACCCGCCGGGGCGCCCCCGCTCCCCGCCGCCTCAGCCGGCCCGCTCTGGCCGCGGCTTGAACAGTCCCGACCCCTCCTCGCTCAACCACCCACGCTCCACCAGCCGCTTGGCACGGAACCGAGCGGCCTGCTCCCGCGCATCACTGGCTTCCCAGCCAGATGATCGCGTATCTGCCGGGCCCGCAGGCCGCCCCCGCCGCCTTGGTATCCGGCATACCCGGCGCTGCGGCCAGGGCGTCAACGACCTCCTCACGGGCGACGACCGCGCGCCGCGCGGCCTCCTCAGCCTCGGCCACCGCCGCCTGGACCCGCTCCAACTCAGCGCGCAGCTCGAATTCGGCGACCGGATCCGGCTCGGCCTACTCGCCGAGGAGATCTTGCCCCCTGGGCTCAGGGAGGCGTCCACTCTCGGAGCACGGTCAGCGTCGTCGACGCCGAGGACCCCGGCCCCGAGCCCTCTCCGCTGCTACAGCCGCCGGGGATGACACCACCCCTGCGGTCCACGCCATGTCCGGAGCACCAGTCACGGCGGCACCGTGATCCGCCCGACGTCGGCGTCAGTACCTCAGGCGTCAGGTGTCGTCGCCGGAGCAGGGATCGAACGTCGTGCCGAGGTCGTACTGCGCGATCCCGAAAGGTTGAAAATCGGCATCCGCGAGAACTCTGTAGAGGAATTCCGACGTGGACATGTCGTACCGGCGCCACTCGCCGCCGTCGGCTCGCGCGAGGATGGGATACTCGCCGGGCCGCCGGGCATCGATCAGCCAACAGTACTCATCGCCCCATTCCGTGGCGCCCCACCCGACCAGACCCTTACCTCCCGGGGCGTAAATCGAGTAGGGATCCACAGCAGAAACGTCACCATACCTTCCATCTTGATCGACCGAAAGGGCTACTCGCCACTGCGCTAGGAAGTCGAAGGAGATACCCTCGTCACACGCGAAAAAAAAGACGGAATCAGAAAACACGCCGCCACCAAAGGCTTCGAAGAGCTCTTTGTAGTCCGCCGGCAGTGGGACCTGCAACTCCTCTTCCATCGCCGCCCAGTCGACAGAAATCCCCAGCGGCTCCCAACCAGTCAGTTCGATCACACGCTGCACCCACATACGGCAACCTTTCAGTAGGAAAAGGGTGTGGGTGAACATCATCAGCGACATTCACCCACACCCATTGTATCTTCGGCGAGCAGGGCTGCCTAACTCAGGGCTGGAGCCCTGAAGGTGTATTCCAGATTGTAATGGGATCGAGCGGAACTTCCCCGGTGTCCATGTTCAACCATTTGATGGTCAGGTAATCCGGAGCGCCATTTCGGCCGGTGTAGTGGGCGGTTACTTCGTAGTAGACCGTGTCCCCCGCCTCCACCATCCTGGCAACCTCGTTCTCCACCTTCCTCATCTGGGACCTGTTGGGTGTACCGTACAAGGAAACCAGATTCCGACGGTCGGTACCGCTACCGCCCAGCGTATTGGCCAAGAGGTGACCGCGGTTCATACGCTTCTTCATGCCCGGCGTGATGGTTTCCGGGAAATTCCTCATGGGGCGCGGAACCGGTGATCCCGCGATCATGGAGTCGGAGTTGCCCATCGTCTGGCCGTTGTCGTTGATCCAGCTGAAGTCGCCCTTGTTGAGGCAGGCCTGTACCCCCTGCGCCCTGTCGTACTGGTCGAGCGGCTGGTAGAACACCGCGCTCTGGCCATCGGTGCAGTTGTCCTGCGTGAACGGGAACCTGGTTGTGAGTGGCACCCAGTCCCACTCGTCCTCGGGGGTGGTGAGCCGCCCCTTGCTGAGGTCGCCGGTGGGCTCGGACGTGTGTCCGCTAGAGGCGACGGGGGTGTTCCAGCCGATGAATGTTGGCAGCCATCTCGATGACGGTCAGCCAGCCGGCCTTCGGGGCCTTCGTGGCCGTCTTCCCGCCGCCCGAGAACCAGCTCGCAGGGTTCCACCATTCATGACCGTCGTACTCGATACGGCTGGTGGGGTTGCCGCCGGTGAAGGCGTACCGGTTGCCGGTGAACGGGTCGGTGCCGAGGTTCATGTCGGCGAGGGCGCCGTTGTACATGTCCCGGCTGGTGAACCGGTTGAGTCCGGGGTTGTAGTCCCGGAAGCCCATGTCGTAGGTGCCGGCGTTGGCGTCCCACCGCTTGGAGTTGTAGCGGTAGGGGTTGTACGCCTCCTTCGTCGGGTCGCCGGCATCGGGCTTGTCGATACCGGTGAACTCGGACTCGTCGTCCGAGCCGTAGGCCGTGTAGCCGTAAGTGGCCTTGGAGTTGCCGTCCTTGTCGGTCAAGGCTTCGACATCGGTGTGCGAGTTGTAGCCGTAGTAGCTGTCCTCGCTGGTGCCGTCGGTCTTGTGCGTGACCTGGGACAGCCGCTCGCCCCACGGGCTGTACTGGTACGACTTGGTGAGCTCGCCGGCGACCTCCTCACCCAGTACCTCGGTCGACAGGCCGAGGTAGCTGAAGTCGGTCGTTTTGCCGTCGGCCGTCTTGGACGCCGTGCGGTCCAGTGGGTCGAAGGTGTACTTCGTCGACTTCAGCACGCCGGCGTCGTCCATCTTCTGGGACTCGACGACATGGTCGAAGCCGTCGTATACCGAGCGTTCGATGACCTTGCCGCCGCCGGTGACGGACTCCTGACGACCGAATGGGTCGTAGTTGTAGGTGGCCGTCGCGCCGCCCACCGTCGCCGAGAGCAGCCGGTTGCGGTCGTAGGTGTACGTCGTGGACGTGCCCTTGACCGTCTGGCTGATGACGTTGGCGTTGTCGTCGTGGACGTATGTCTCGGTGCCCGCGCTGGTGCCGGTCTTGACCGACTTGGCGAGCCGGTTCGCGGGGTCGTAGGTGTAGTCCGTGGTCGACTCGAGGTAAGCCGCGTTGTTGTCGGCGTTCATCTTCTTCGCGACGTCCTGCGCCTTGTTCCCATTGGGGTCGTAGGCGTAGGTGTGCGAGGAGACGAGGGTGCCGTTCGGCTTCTTCTCCGTGGTCGTCTTGACTGCACCGTTGAGGTAGTAGGTGTAGTCGACCGTGTTCTTGTTGTTCTTGGTTTCCTGGAGCTTCAGGCCCCGGTCGGTGTACGTGTAGGACGTCACCTTCGGCGAGGCGTCTGTCGGGCTCTTGCCGACCGAGACCGTCTTGACCAGATCACGCAGGTCGTAGGTGTACTTGGAGTACTGGTCGGGGTGGGTGATCGTCTCCGGCTTGCCATTGGCGTCGTACACGTACGACGTGGCCTTCTTCTCCTGGCCGGCGAGCGCCTCGGTCACCTTCTGGACCTGGTTGAGGCCCGTGTAGGCGATCGTGTAGGCGTCGATCTTCGCACCGGAGGAGGTGTCGTCGATCGAGGTCAGGTTGCCGTTGACGTCGTAGGCGTAGGCGAAGGACTTCTTCTCGCTGTCGGTCTCACCCGAGGTGTCGCGTACCAGCTTGACCGCGTCCGCGACGACGGTCCCGCCGGCGTTCTGCTCCAGCTTCAGCTGGGCGTCGTTGCCCTGCTTGAGGCTGTAGGAGCCGAGCGACACCCAGGTGCCGGTGGACGCGTTCTGGTCCTTGGTCACTGCCGGGTGGGTGGTCGTGCCCTGGGACAGGGTGTACTTCGCCGTCGTCGCGGCGCCGGTCACCTTCGGGAACTTCACATACGCGGTGTAGGTGCCGTCCTCGGGGATGTTCAGCGTCCACGTGTAGGCGTCGGTGCCCGTGCCGGCCGCATGCGTGTGGTGGTCGTAGCCCTGCTGCCCGGCGATATCACCCTTCGCCCACGTACCCGTGGAAGAGGTGTGCTGGGTGTCGGAGTTGTCCACCAGGACCACCGACTTCCCCACCGGAACGCCGTCGTCCGCCTTGGACTTCAGCTTGCCGTCGGGGTAGTACGACCACGTCATGGTGCGGTCCGAGGAGCCGCCCGCAGAGGTGAGTGTGCGGGCCTTCTGCTGGCCCAGCTCGGTGTAGTCGAAGGTGGTGGTGATGTCCCACGGATCGGTGGAATTCTTCGTCCAGCCGTTGTCGAAGTACTCGAAGACCGTGTCGTTGCGGACCGTCTGGCCCTCCGACGGCGGCAGCGAGCTCTTCATCACCCGGCCCACCGCGTCATACACCGTCTGCGTGTAGACGTTCGGGCTGTTGTAGCGGCCGTCGGCCGGGTCGTACGGCTGGAACTGCTTGACCGGACGGTTCAGCGCGTCGTACTCGGTGCGCTGGGTGAAGTCGTCCGCGGCGGCCGTGGCCGTACCCCGAGGGGTGATCACCTTGGTGGTGTTGCCGACCTGGTCGTACTCGAACCGGGTCGTGCGGAACATGGCGCCCTCGTAAGGGACCCGAACCTCCTTCTGCTTACCGCGCTCGTCGTAGTCGACGTACGTGATGTTGCCTTCGGCGTCCTTGGTCTGGATGACCAGGGAGTCTTTGTCGTAGGTGGTTGAGGTGGACTTGCCCGCCGCGTCCGTGACCGTGGTGACCCTGTGGTTCAGGTCGTAGGCGGTCTTGGTCAGGTAGTCCGACGCGTCCGCCGTTGCGTTTTTCTTCGGGTCGACGATCTGGGTGACGTTGCCGACGCTGTCGTACGAGTAGGAGATCTTGTTCTGCGCGGAGTTCACCACGGAGACCAGCTGATAGATCTCGTCGTACGCGTTGGTGATGACGTGGTCGTTCGGATCCGAGGCCGTCAGCACGCCCTTCGGCTCGGTCGTCGTCCGGAGGTTGCCGACCTTGTCGTAGGTGTAGGTCGTCTTCCGCTCGTCCGACGTGCCCGTGTCCTTCGGCGCGCTATCCGAGGTGATCTGGTCCGCTGCGTCGTACACCGCTGTGGACACCGCACCATTGGGTGCAGTCGCCGTGGTGACGTTGTCGTTCGCGTCGTACTCCGGCGCCGGCATCGTGATCAGGACGCCCGCCGCCTGGTCCTTAGGCACCGTCTTCACCAGCGGACGGCCGAACGTGTCGTATGCCTGTGTGGTCTTCTTGCCCAGCGCGTCCGTGACCTCGGTGACCTGGCCCCGCTCGTCGTACTCGTACGTCGTCGAGTTGGTCTTGGCGTCCGTGATCTTGTTCGGGTAGCCGGTCGGCCCGAAGTCGCTGTTGGGCGTCGGGTTGCCGTTGGCGTCGGTCGACTTGGTGAGCTGGCCGTAGGAGTTGTACTCGTACGACGTGGTGTAGTCACTCGCTGTCGGGGTGGCCACGCCCTTCGGGTCCGTGACCGTCTTCAGGTTGCCGAAGGTGTCGTAGCCGAACTGCCAGGCACGGCCCTCCGGAGAGGTCTTGCGGAACAGGTCGGCCGAGAAGCCGTCGGCGCGGGTCTGGTACTCGTACTTCTGCGCGTTGGCAGGGTACGTGCCCGGTGCGCAGTCGGACTGCGGCGGGACTCCGGACTTGTTGTTCTCCGCGTCGCGCTGCCAGAGCGGGTAGCCGGTCTTCTGGTCGTAGCAGTACGCGGTCTTGGCGCCGTTATTCTCCTCCATGTACGTGACGTTGTTGTCGGCGTCCCAGCTCATCTTGGTGGTCTGGGACTTGGCGTTGGTTGTCTGGGCCGGGCGGCCGAAGTCGTCGGTGACGTACTTCGTGGCGTGGGACTCGGCATCGGTGACGGTGGGTCGGTGAACTTCGTGTTCGTGGCGTTCACTGCGTACGCGAAGTCTGTGGTGCCGTTCAGACGGTCGGTGATCGTCTTCGTCCACCAGTGGTACTTCGGGTCGTCGCCCGACTTGGGCTCGTTGTACGCCAGGCTCGTGCCCTTACCGCGTGGGTCGGTGGCCTTGACGAGCTTGACGTTCTTGTTGCCCTGGGTGGCGTCGTAGGTGAACTTGAAGACCTTCGGCTGGGACGAGCCGTCGCCGTCGGTGAACTGACCGAGCAGGCCCTTCGTCGTGTAGAAGAAGGAGATCTTGCGGCCCGAGATGTCCGTCATGGACTTCACGTGGTCGTAGATCTTGGAGTTGGTCAGGTTGCTGCCGGTGACCTTGTTGCCCGTGTCGTCGATGTAGTCGTACGACGCGTCGCCCTTGCCGTAGTAGTCCACCGTCAGCGACTGGCGGCCTGCCGGGTCGGTGATGTACTTGAGGAACTTGGTCGGCTTGTTGTTGGACTTGCGTTCCTCGTACGTGTACGTCTGCGTGTTGCCGTTCTTGTCGACGATGGACGTGAGGTAGCCGTCGCAGCCGAAGAAGAAGCGGGTGCCGTCCGGGCGCAGCAGGGTCCAGGCGTCCGGGATCGGGTCCTTGTCCGGGGTGCAGTCCAGGCCCGTCTTCGCGGTCAGCTTGTAGTGGACACCTGCGGGGGCTTTCCAGACGCTGTTGGTGGCGTCCCAGCGGAAGACGTGGGTGGTGCCGTCTCCGTCCGGGAGGCGGATCTCGGTGGGGTTCGGTTTGGGGTGGAACTCCAGTGGCGCGCCGAGCCGGATGGGTCCGGCCAGTTGTGCCGACCAGCCCGCGCCGGAGACGGTGTCGGAGGTGTCGAGGGAGTTGTAGGCAAACCGGGCGAACGTGGTCAGGCCGCGGCCGGGGTTGGTGAACGCGTTGTAGGACCACACGGTGTTGCCGGAGGCGAGGTTGTTCATCACCGTGGAGCCGGCGCCGGTGTTCTTGCCCGTGTAGGAGTAGAACTTCTCCAGGCCGAGGGTGTTGGAGGTGGAGTCCTCGACCGCGACGTTCTGCTTGAGCGACGGGATGGCGCCGGTTCCGGCGGACAGCCAGCTGCCGTCCGAGACCTTCTTGATGTCCCAGCCGAGCACGTAGTCGGTGCGTTTGTTGCCGTTGTCGGAGTTGATCGGCGTCTTGACCTGAGCCTTGATCGTCGCCGACTGGCCCGGCGGGAGCGCGGGTATGGCGGTGGAGAGCTGGTTGCCGCCCGTGGTCACGTCCGTGCCGTCGGGGAGCTTCCACGTGTAGGACAGGACCCGCTCACCCGCCGCCCAGGCCGAGCTGGTGGTGTTGGTGACGGTGAAGTCCACCGTGTAGGTGGAGTTCGGGGTCATGCGGGCCGGGGTCTGCGGCGCGTAGTACGTGTCCTCGGTGGTGGAGTCGACGTAGATGACGCGCAGCAGCGGGCCGATCTGCCAGTCGGAGGTCTCCGAGGCGAGGAAGACGGTCTGTTCCTGCGGGCCGGTCGCCGACTCGTCCTTCAGCCTGATCATGGCCCCCTTGTTGGTGGAGGGGGTCCGAGTCCAGCCCTGGGTGAGGGAGGTGGCGTCCCACGAGCGGCGGCCGACCTCGGAGACCTGGGCGACCGTGCTGGAGACGGTGGCCGAGTAGTCACCGCCCGCAGTCGTCCACGGCGTCGACGTGTCAGCGTTGTTCCAGGTGGCGGTGGTCTCGCCGAAGTCCCGGTTCAGGCCGCGGAGTTCGTAGATCGCCCCGTTGGTCTTGGTGGTGGTCTCCGCGCCCCACATGAACAGGCGGGACTCCAGCACCGTGGCGGTGGTGGGGATCGCTCCGGTGGGGAACTTCATCACCGCGCGGGTCTTCTCGCTGGCGGAGGTGGGGGTGTTGTTGCCCACGCTCAGCCACTTCTGGGGCTGGGTGTCCTTGGTAATGGTGTCCAGGTTCGTGGTGGGCTGTGCGGAGGACAGCGTGGTGTCGGTTACCCCCGCGCTGGTGCCCTGGAGTAGCCGCATGGTGCGCCCGGCCTTGGGCACGCCGACGATGCGGGTCGGTGAGCCCAGCAGCTGGCCGTCCTTCGTCTTCACCGCGAGCTGGTAGTAGTACGACCGCCCGATCTCCTGCGAGGAGGAATCCGGGGTGGGGGTGGCGGTGGTGTCCGTGTACGTGGTGGCCGACTTGCCGATCGGGGCCACGAGCGTCGCTGCGGACGGGGTGAACGCCTGCTGCGTGGAGCGGTGCAGCTGGTACTCGGCGATGTCCAGGTTCGCATCGCCGGTCGTGTTGGAGTACGCCTTCCACGACAGCTCCGGACCCGTACCGTGCACCACGGTCGGGGAGTCCAGCGCGGTGCCGACCTTGCCGTACGTCACCGTCAGCCGGGGGATCGTCGACGTCTCGCCGCCGTAGTCGCCGTCACCCGCCTCGTAGCGAGGACCGCCGATGGGGTTCTTCGTCTCGTCGGTGGACTTCAGCACGAAGCCGTAGTTGGTCTCGGTGCCGTCCACCCACTTCTGCACCGTGTCGCCGACCGGGAAACTGTGCCACCGGTTGTAATGCCCGGCCGACTTGGTGATCTTCGCCGGGTCGACCAGCCGCACCGCGTCCGCGATCAGCGCCTGGCTGGAAGGCACCGCGGTGTCCTTGAGCTCGATCTTGTAGGCGCCGCCCTTGTTGAAGCTCAGCTCGTTGCTGTCGCCGCCCAGCGCGGTCCACACCCCGCCGGAGCCGGCGGTCTGGTTGACGGTGTAGGTGCTGGTGGCGCCACCGGCCGAGGTCACCGTGTAGGGGGCGGCGGTGGCGCGGTTGGCGCCCTGCACATAGTGCGCCTCCGCCCGGTAGGTGGCCGTCTCCGGCACCCGGAGCGGCCAGGTGAAGGAGTCACCGGTGACCGAGTCGAGGTTGTAGCGGAAGAGGCCTCCGACCGCAGTGGTCGATGTGCCCGACACCGGCCACGTCCCGACCGCCGCGCTGCCCGCGTCCTGGTCGTCGACCTGCACTGTCGTCGAGGCCTGCTCACCCACCAGACCGCTGGTCTTCTCCCAGGTCGCCGACGCCTCGTCCCAGGGACCGGTGGCCCGATAGGCGCCGATCTGCGTGTTCGTGTCGGTGGCGCTGTGCGCCTGGTCGAAGTACATCTCCAGACGCGCCGAGTCGATCTTCGTGCCCGAAGGGATCTCGTCCAGCGGGAACTTGATCAGCGAGCGGGCGTTCGCCGTGTCCGAGGTGCGGCCCGCCGACAGCTTCCAGGTGGTGTTGAAGTTGGTCGTCGGCTGGTCGGACAGGACCATGACATCCTGGGACTGCGACGGAGACGGCGCGATCGTGATCGTCGGGTCGATCACCACCGGGTACTGCCGCTCCTTCGCGGCCAGCCACTTCGCGTCCGGCGTGACCGTCAGCCTCCAGGACGTGCCGTCCTTGGTGAGCTTCTGGGTGACCTTGGTGCTGTACGTCTGGCCGAAGACGGATGTGTCCGCCTTCTTCGCGTCCGTCATGTACGGGGCCGGGATCACCATCACCGGTGTGTTCGGCAACTCCCCGTACAGCGCGACCGAACCATCCTTGCGCGCCTTCGGCACCAGCCCGTCGGTGTCCAGCGTGAAGCTGAACTTCAGCGGGCCCTCGGGGCGCTCGGCCAGGACGATGTTCTCCTTCACCCGGCCCGGTCCGACCTCGTACTCCAGGTCCGCGCCGCCCACCGCGTCCTTGTAGGTGACCGTGGAACCCTTCGCCACCGGCTTCAAGGAGCGCCCGGAGTCCTGAAGGCCGAGGGTGACCGAGCGTCCGTCCGGCGACCGGAAACGCACCAGCCGGCCCGCGTCCGAACCGAACCAGCTCTGGCCCGTGTTCGTCGTATTGGCGAATTCGAAGCCTTTCGCCTCCGACGCGCGCACCGTCGCGTCGATCGGCTTCCAGCCCGCCTTCTTGCCCGCACCGGAACGGTACGACGTCGGCTCCGCCGACAACTCCGCCTGAACCCGCCCATCCGACATCTGCCAGAACCGGGAGTTCGCCGTGCGTTTACCTGTCAGTTCCCGAACGCGCTTCGCTTTCGGGTCGTTCTTGGGCCAGGAAACCTTCTCCCGGTCGGCTATGCCCAACTCGTCGTGGGAGGGGGGCTTGCCCAATTCCTTGCTATCATCGCCGTCATCCGCGAACCAGCCCTTGATGGTGTCGACGATTCCCTTTCCGTCACCATCAGAAGCGGGCGCCGCGTACGCGACCTGGGGCAACGCGGTACTCGTCACCGCGGATACCACCAGGCACGCGATAAGCCTGCCCAATCTGGGTTTCACGCCAAACCTTTCCTCGTGCGTCGCGTCCGAAACATGCCACCCAAGCCCGCCACGAGTGGTGACGGGCCCTCATGCGCAGCGGCGCCGGATTTCCAGTTACCTCGATGACGCGATGTCAAGCCGCCGGACATTGGCGGCACTTGAACCTCTTCATGGACACTTGAGGAAGAACGAATGCTCGGAATGTCTGCTATTTCCGCTCGCTGGACAGTCCTTCTCGGTGCCGTGTATAAACGCCCGGCTCACGCAACAGCGAAATGCCATGTGCGAGGGGATAAAACAATGGGCATCACGCCCCCGAAATCCACGACGGACCAGCCGACTTCCGAGGAGATACGCGAGGGATCATCCGGCGAAATTCCCGAGACCGGATCCGGGATCGCCGCGGCTGCGGACGGGGTCGGCTTCACGTCAGGGAGCAGCACCGAGTCGGAATCCGCCGACCGGCACTCCCGGCGCGCCGCACTGGCCGTGGGCGGTGCGGTACTGGCCGCCTGCGCCGGACTGGTCCTCTACGGCCTGCTCGACACCGGCGACAGCGACAGCAAGGCACAGCAGAGTGCCCCCGCCGCCCCGGTGACCTACGAAGTGACCGGCGAGGGCACCGCCGACATCACCTACCAGGCCCGCAACACCTCAGGAAAAGCAACCGTGGTCAAGGCAGCCACCTTGCCGTGGCGCACCACCGTGGACGTGCCGCTCGGCCAGGACCCGACCGTCGGCATCGTGCTCGGTGAGCAGGGCGGGCAGGCCCGATGCACCCTCGCCATCCGCGGACACCACGTCCAAAGCGCCTCCGCCACCGGCCCGTTCGGCCGCGCCACCTGTGCCGGCCACCTACCCCACCCGGACGCGCCCAAGAGCTGACCGTCTGCGACGCCGACGCCGACGCCAGCGCCGATCGGCCCCCGGCCCAGGCCGGACACCGCGGCCAAGAGAGCCGGCGTAAGCGCGTCGCATCGCTGTCGCCGTCTTCTCCTGTTCCTGTCTCCGCCTCTCCACCCACCCTTGTTTTCTCAGTTAGGGAACCATCGTGCAGTTCTTGTCCCGGCAGATTCTCGCCGCCACCACCGTCCTGGGTGCTCTGGCGGTGACATCCGCCTGCGGCGGTGACGCCAGCCCTTCGGCCGCGTCCTCGGATGCGGCGGATGCCTCGCAGCCCTCGAAGCCGGACGCCACCGGGTCCTCCGCCGCCGCGTCCCCGAGTGCCTCCACCTCCGCATCCGCCAGCCCGTCCGCGTCGGCGTCCGTCTCGGCTTCGGCCAAGGCATCCGCCGCCGCATCCTCTGCCGCCCAGAACCCCGGCGGCTCGGCCAGCGGTGCGGGCGCAGGCTCCGGCGGTGACGCAGCGGCCCCGGCATCCGCCGCTCCCAACTTCCCCGTACCGGTCCAGGTGGGCAACGCAACCCAGGTGATCACCGTCAAGGCCAGCGGTTCCTACGCCACTGTCACCGCCTGGGCCAAGACGTCCGCAGGGTGGAAGGCACAGTTCAGCACCAGCGCGGCCCGCGTCGGGTCCAACGGCGTCACCGACGGAGCCACCCGCCGGCAAAGCACCTACACCACCCCCACCGGCACCTACACCATCACCGAGGGCTTCGGCGTCCAAGCCTCCGGGACCGCCATGCCCTACCACGTCGTCACCGACCGCGACTGGTGGGTGCAAGACCCTGAGTCGAAGTACTACAACTCCATGCACAGCGAACAGGGCGCCGACTTCCCCCTCACCGAATCCGGCGACCGAGGCAGCGAACACCTCATCAACTACGCCACCCAGTACGCCAAAGCACTCGTCATCAACTTCAACCGCTGGCCCGCCACACCCGGCCGCGGCGCAGGCATCTTCCTCCACGTCAACGGCAACGGCGCCACAGCCGGCTGCGTCTCCGTCCCCCGCGCCACCATGGACCAGATCATGGGCTGGATCACCCCCGCCGCCCATCCCCGCATAGCCATCGGCTGACCGACAGATCAGCAGCGCAATCCGACGGCCCAGGGAAGACGCCCTCGGCATGCCCAAAGGCTGCCAGAAGACCGCCCCCGCCGTCGTCTACCCCGAACCCATGACAGCCGAGGCCATGGGCCTGGGAGCAGCGCCAGCAGCATCCCGGCGCCCACGCGCACGGGCGATGGCCGCCCACCAGTCCGAGAGCGCGGGTACTCGCGGTGGCCTGCGACGCAGGTCTCCACGGCACTGCCGAGGCCCTGCCACAAATGAAACCGATCGGCGACCTGGAGAGCGTCAGGGGCGCCGAGCCGGGCCTCCCTCGGCGTAGGCGCCTGCCCGGTCCCGGCAAATGATCTCCACGCCGGGATGCGCGGTGAGCCACGCGGCGAGCGGTCCCGCTTCACGTCCGTGCAGGACGTCGATCGGACGATGGCGTTCGCCGTCCGTGATCACGGTGGAACACTGCGGTCACCCTCGAACTCAGAGGTGGACACGTCGTACCGGTCCCATGCGCCGCAGGACCCCGGCGAGCGCGGTCATGCGAGGCTCGATCGAGGGGGCGTCGGGGATCGCCGCCTCTTCCAGAAGCTGATTCAGGCAGTTGTATCCGCTGATCAGCCATCTCGACTCCACGCAACCCGGTACAGGCCCGAGTCTCTGACGAACCTGGGGCGGCTCAGCATCGCTGGGCCGTTTCCAGTACGGGCAGTTTCGCCCTCGCTGCGCTGACTGGCGCCAGCAGACCTACGCCCCTGGGGGGCGCACCGGTCACTTCCGAAACCTTAAATCCTGCCAGCGTCCGGAACAGAAGGCATGGGACCCGCCCGTTCGAAAGCTGAAGCAACTGGGGGGATCAGGGCGTGGGGTGAGATGAGGGCACTCAGTCCTCGGCGCGGAGGGCGTCGATGCTGCCGCGCCGGGTGCGGGCACAGATCCCCACGGTCTCCTCGGCCCCTTCGGGCCGGTGGCCTTCTCCAGTAGGTTGCGCGCGACCGTAGCCAAAGGTTCGCCTCCGCTTGCGCGGAGAGCACACCCGTCCGCCGTTCCCCGGCGCCAGCACCCCCTGCTCTCCGCGCGAGCGGAGGTGAACCGTAACCGAGGAGCTGGACGAGACCCGTCTTCGACCGCCCCGGCGTCCTGACCACATGAACCACGGCGCACGGCATGAGAGGACCGGGTGACCGCTCGGGGCCGTTTCCTCTTGGGGCAGTTCCTGGCACCCACCGGCCGTCACCACGACGCACATTCTCGCGTGCCGCGAACCCAGACGACCGCCACGTCGAACGCGTCGACCCACGTGGGGCCGGAGCGCAGACCCGCCGACAGCCCTGTTCTCGTTACCGGCGGCCTCAGCATGGCCTCAATTCGTGGCACTACCGCTGCACGGCCCAGCAGAACAGGTCTCGCCGACTACGCGCATGCCCGTATTTATGCAGGTCAGGCGACTACCACTTGACGCAGACCACCCCGGCGCCAAACTCACAAGCAGCGGATTCAGTCCGTTCAGGCAAAGTTAACTCTCCGACGGCCAAAAAGAACGTTTCCGCAGGTCAGAGGCCTGCGGAAGTGGGGCGGGTGGGACTCGAACCCACGGCCGACGGATTATGAGTCCGCTGCTCTAACCGGCTGAGCTACCGCCCCAGTACGGCGCGTCGCGCACATTTGTGCGCGCCGTCTGCCGCAGCATAGCCGCTCATACGATCTCCTGCTTCGGATGGTCGACTTCGCCTGCCCTCAAGGACCCCACCAGCGGCTCCGTGGTTCCGGCGGACATGAAAAAGGACCCCGACGGGGTCCTCGTTCAGGCTGCTCCCCCGACTGGACTCGAACCAGTAACCTGCCGGTTAACAGCCGGCTGCTCTGCCAATTGAGCTACGGAGGACCGAGCTCCCCCGACTGGACTCGAACCAGTAACCTGCCGGTTAACAGCCGGCTGCTCTGCCAATTGAGCTACGGAGGAATGCCTCGTTGCATCGAACGTACCTCCCTGGGTATTCGCCAGGGGGCGCCCGCTCGCTGCGACACATACATTAGCGCAAGCAGGGGGGTGCTTCGCCAATCAGTACCCCGTGGCAGGACACGAGCAGGACACGGGCAGAAACAAGGACCGACGCAGACGTCAGGGAAGGTGGCCGCCATGCGCTATCGGCTCACGTTCGTCGCCGGGCTCGCTCTGGGCTACGTGCTGGGCACGCGGGCCGGGCGCGAGCGCTACGAGCAGCTGAAGAACTCCGCCCGGCAGGTCGCCGAGAACCCCGCGGTACGCAACACCGCCGAGTCGGCCGCCCAGCAGGGGCGCGCGTTCGCGGGCAAGGCGTACCACGTGGTGAGCGAAAAGGTCGGGGACCACATGCACATGCCCGACTCGGTCGCCGCGCGGGTCCGGTCGCTGCGCGAACGGAACACGAACGGCAGCGGTACGGACGACTGGGGGACCAGTAACACCTAGGGACTTCTGTTGGATCTCCGCGGCGCATCGGCACGCGGTATCCAGTGATGCCATGGACTCCAGTGGCGCGGAGAGACTCCCGGCCGCACCGCCGGGGTTCTTCGGCCGCGCTGTCGCGCACCGGATGCGCTCCGTCCCGCGCGACAGTCACACCTACTTCCGTACGGCAGAATTTCCGCCATGGGGATAGTCGCCGGGTTGGACAGTTCGCCCGATTTCACTCGTATCGTCGTCTGTGACTCGGATTCCGGTGCCGTGCTCAGGCAGGGGTATGCCCCGCACCCGCTGGAGAAGACGGAGAGCGGCGGCCGTCCCTCCGATGTCGACCCGCAGGCGTGGCTGCTTTCCCTCGGCGAGGCGGCCGGCGGCGGGCTGCTGGAGGGTGTGGAGGCGATCGGTGTCTCCACGCAGCAGAACGCGCTGATCGCCCTGGACGCGCAGGGCAACACCGTGCGGCCGGCGATGGTCGGTGGTGACAAGCGGACGCAGGTCGCCGCCGCCGATCTGATCGACGCGCTCGGCGGACGGCAGGCCTGGGCGGAGGCCGTCGGGTGCGTACCGCAGGCCGCGCAGCCGGTGACCAAGCTGCGCTGGCTCGCCCGGACCGACCCCGACGCCGCGCTGCGCACGGCCGTACTGATGCAGGCGCACGACTGGCTCGTGTGGCAGTTGCTCGGGCGGCCGGTGCGGAGGACGACTGATCGGGGCGGGGCTTCCGGTACCGGCTACTGGTCGGCGGCCACGGGCTCGTACCGCACCGACTTCGTCGAACTCGCGCTCGGGCACCAGGCCATGTTGCCGGAGGTGCTCGGGCCGTCCGACGCGGCGGGGACGACGCCGGAGGGGCTCCTCATCTCCGCCGGGACCGGCGAGACCATGGCCGCCGCCTTCGGGCTGGGGATCGGGCTCGGTGACGCGGTCGTGTCGCTGGGCGCGTCGGGGTCCGTGATGGCGGTGCACCCGGAGGCCCTCGTCGACTCCAGCGGGATGATCACGTCCCTGGCCGACGCGACCGGCATGCACCTGCCGGTGGTGACGACGCTGAACGCCGTACGGACCCTGCGCGGTACCGCCGAGATGCTGGGCGTGCCCGATCTGGAGGGGCTGTCCGACCTGGCGATGAAGTCGACGCCGGGGTCGCACGGGCTGGTGATGCTGCCGTATCTGGAGGGCGAGCGGACGCCGAACCTGCCCCACACCGCCGGGACCCTGACCGGGCTGCGGCGGGAGGCGATGAAGCCCGAGCATCTGGCGCGGGCCGCGTTCGAGGGCATGCTGTGCGGGCTCGCGGACGCGCTGGACGTGCTGCGTGGCCGCGGGGTCGACGTACGGCGGATCTTCCTGCTGGGCGCGGCGGCGGAGCTGCCGGCCGTGCAGGCCGCGGCGCCCGCGCTGTTCGGGGTGCAGGTCGTCGTGCCGCAGCCCGGCGACTACGCGGCGATCGGCGCGGCCAGGCAGGCGGCATGGGCGCTCGGTGTGTCCCAGGGCACCCTCGACCCGCGCAACCCGCCGCCCTGGCAGGGCGCGCCCGCCCAGTACCTGGATCCGGGCGAGGAGTTGGCCGTGGGGCAGGCGGTGCGGCAGCAGTACGTGTCCGTGCGGGAACAGACACATCCCGGGGCATTCCGGGTGTAAAACGACTGCATCCGTGGGTTGTCCAGGGGGCATCCGGGGGTCATCCGGGGGTCATCCGGGCGTAGATCCGAATCTTCCCGGCATTCACCCCGGCCGTGTACATCTCCAGACCCGCACCGGGTCGGACCATGAACCTCTCTTGGGTTAATTGGTTGGGGTAACACCGGTGGAGTGTCCGACGATGGTGGGTGATGCACCCATCCCCGTCACAGACCGAGAGACCTCGCGTGCTCATACGACTTCTACGGACCCACCTCAGGCCGTACTCGAAACCCATCGCTCTACTGGTGCTGCTGCAGTTCGTGCAGACCTGCGCCACCCTCTACCTGCCCACGCTCAACGCGGACATCATCGACGACGGCGTCGTGAAGGGGGACTCGGGCTACATCCTGTCCTTCGGCGCGCTGATGATCGGGGTGTCGCTGGCGCAGGTCGTCTGCAACATCGGGGCCGTGTACTACGGCGCCCGTACGGCTTCGGCGCTCGGCCGGGACATCCGGGCCGCCGTCTTCGACCGGGTGCAGTCGTTCTCGGCGCGTGAGGTCGGCCACTTCGGTGCGCCCACCCTGATCACGCGGACGACGAACGACGTGCAGCAGGTGCAGATGCTCGCCCTGATGACGTTCACGCTGATGGTGTCGGCCCCGATCATGTGCGTCGGCGGCATCGTCATGGCGCTCGGCCTGGATGTGCCGCTGTCGGGCGTGCTGCTGGCCGTCGTGCCGGTGCTCGGTATCTCCGTCAGCCTCATCGTGCGCCGTCTGCGCCCCCTGTTCCGCACCATGCAGGAGCGGCTCGACACCGTTAATCGGGTGCTGCGCGAGCAGATCACCGGCAACCGCGTCATCCGTGCCTTCGTACGGGACGACTACGAGAAGGACCGCTTCCGGGGCGCGAACGCCGAGCTCACGGAGGTGTCGCTCGGCACCGGGCGGATGCTCGCCCTGATGTTCCCGATCGTCATGACGGTGGTGAACCTGTCGTCGATCGCGGTGCTCTGGTTCGGCGCGCACCGCATCGACAGCGGCGGGATGGAGATCGGCGCGCTGACCGCCTTCCTCGCCTACCTCATGCAGATCGTCATGTCCGTGATGATGGCCACCTTCATGTTCATGATGGTGCCGCGCGCGGAGGTCTGCGCCGAGCGCATCCAGGACGTCCTCGACATGGAGAGCAGTGTCGTACCGCCCTCCGCGCCCGTACTGGAGCTGCGGCGGCACGGGACGCTGGAGATCCGGGGCGGCGGCTTCCGCTACCCCGGTGCCGAGGAGCCGGTACTCAAGTCCGTCGATCTGGTGGCGCGGCCGGGCGAGATCACCGCGGTCATCGGGTCCACGGGCAGCGGCAAGTCGACGCTGCTCGGGCTGGTACCCCGTCTGTTCGACGCCACCGAGGGTGAAGTCCTCGTGGACGGCGTGGACGTGCGGACCCTCGATCCGAAGCTGCTGGCGCGGACGGTCGGGCTGGTGCCGCAGAAGCCGTACCTCTTCGCGGGCACCGTGGCCACCAACCTCCGGTACGGCAACCCGGACGCGACCGACGAGGAGCTGTGGCACGCGCTGGAGGTGGCACAGGCCAAGGAGTTCGTCGAGGGGCTGGAGAACGGGCTGGACTCCCCCATCGCCCAGGGCGGCACGAACGTGTCGGGCGGTCAGCGGCAGCGGCTCGCCATCGCCCGGACGCTGGTGCAGCGTCCGGAGATCTATCTGTTCGACGACTCCTTCTCCGCGCTCGACTACGCCACCGACGCGGCCCTGCGGTCGGCGCTGGCCCGTGAGACCGCCGAGGCGACCGTCGTGATCGTCGCCCAGCGCGTGTCGACCATCCGGGACGCCGACCGGATCGTGGTCCTCGACGAGGGCCTCGTCGTCGGCACGGGCCGCCATCACGAACTGATGGCCGGCAACGAGACCTACCGGGAGATCGTCCTCTCCCAGCTCACGGAAGCGGAGGCTGCCTGATGGCCGGGCCGATGGGACGGATGATGGCGGGCGGTCCCGACCAGAACTCCATGGACTTCAAGGCGTCCGGGAAACGGCTGCTCGCCCAGTTCAAGCCCGAGAAGTCCACGATGTACGCGATGCTCGCGTGCGGTGTGCTCAGCGTCGGGCTGTCGGTGCTGGGCCCGTGGATCCTCGGCAAGGCGACGGACCTGGTGTTCGCGGGGGTCATCGGCCGGGAGATGCCCGAGGGCGCCACGAAGGACGAGGTGCTCGCGGCCATGCGGGAGCGTGGGGACGGCGGTGTCGCCGACATGCTCCAGGGCACGGACTTCACTCCCGGTGAGGGCATCGACTTCGCCGCCGTCGGGAACGTCCTGCTGGTCGCGCTCGCCGTCTTCGTGGTGGCCGGTCTGCTGATGGCGGTGTCGACCCGGCTCTCCAACCGGGCGATCAACCACACGGTGGGCCGTATGCGCGAGGAGCTGCAGGCGAAGCTGTCGCGGCTGCCGCTGTCCTACTTCGACCAGCGGCAGCGTGGTGAGGTGCTCAGCCGCGCCACCAACGACATCGACAACATCGGTCAGACCCTGCAGCAGTCGCTGGGCCAGCTCGTCAACTCACTCCTCACGATCGTGGGCGTGCTGGTGATGATGTTCTGGGTGTCACCGCTGCTGGCGCTGGTAGCGCTGGTGACCGTACCTCTGTCGTTCTACGTGGCCACGCGGGTCGGCAAGCGGTCGCAGCCGCACTTCGTGCAGCAGTGGCGGACGACCGGGAAGCTCAACGCGCACATCGAGGAGATGTACACCGGGCACACGCTGGTGAAGGTGTTCGGCCGGCAGGAGGAGTCGGCGAAGCAGTTCGCTGAAGAGAACGAGCGGCTGTACGAGGCCGGGTTCAAGGCGCAGTTCAACAGCGGGGTCATGCAGCCGCTGATGTTCTTCGTGTCGAACCTCAACTACGTGCTGGTGGCGGTCGTCGGTGGGCTGCGGGTCGCCTCGGGCACGCTGTCGATCGGTGACGTGCAGGCCTTCATCCAGTACTCACGGCAGTTCTCGATGCCGCTGACGCAGGTGGCGTCGATGGCGAACCTGGTGCAGTCCGGGGTCGCGTCGGCCGAGCGCGTGTTCGAGCTGCTGGACGCGGAGGAGCAGGACGCCGATCCGCTGCCGGGGATGCGGCCGGAGGAGCTGCGGGGACGGGTGGCGCTGGAGGGGGTCTCCTTCCGGTACGACCCGGAGAAGCCACTCATCGAGGACCTGTCGCTGAAGGTGGAGCCCGGGCACACGGTGGCGATCGTGGGCCCGACGGGTGCCGGCAAGACGACTCTGGTCAACCTGCTGATGCGGTTCTACGAGGTCACGGGTGGGCGCATCACACTGGACGGCGTGGACATCGCCACGATGTCCCGTGACGAACTGCGGGCCGGGATCGGGATGGTGCTCCAGGACACGTGGCTGTTCGGCGGCACGATCGCGGAGAACATCGCGTACGGGGCCTCGCGGGAGGTCACGCGAGGGGAGATCGAGGAGGCGGCGCGGGCCGCGCACGCGGACCGGTTCATCCGTACGTTGCCCGAGGGGTACGACACGGTGATCGACGACGAGGGGGCCGGGGTGAGTGCGGGTGAGAAGCAGCTCATCACGATCGCTCGGGCGTTCCTGTCCGATCCTGTGATCCTTGTGCTGGACGAGGCGACGAGTTCGGTCGACACACGTACGGAGGTGCTGATCCAGAAGGCGATGGCGAAACTCGCCCATGGGCGTACGTCGTTCGTGATCGCGCATCGTCTGTCGACCATCCGTGACGCCGACACCATCCTTGTCATGGAGAACGGTTCGATCGTCGAACAGGGCGATCATGAGGAGCTGTTGACGGCGGGGGGAGCGTACGCCCGCCTGTACAAGGCCCAGTTCGCGGAGGCGGTGGCGGAGGTGGACTGAGGGGTTGGGGGCGGAGCCCCTGGGGGCGTGGGGGCGTGAGGGCGTGAGGGTTTTCGCCCCCGCCGCCCCTACCCGTCCCGTCCTCAGGGGCTCCGCCCCTTCAACCCCGTTCCGGGGGCCGGCCCCCGGACCCCCGCTCCTCAAACGCCGGAGGGGCTGGGTATTCGAGGGTCTGGGGGCGGCAGCCCCCAGGGAAGGGACGGGAATGGGTAGGGGCGGCGGGGGCGAGGAACAACCCCCGGTCAGTCCAGGTAGCCCCGTAGTTGGTCTGCGAAGGCATGGTCCCTCAGTTTGTTGAGGGTTTTGGATTCGATCTGGCGGATGCGTTCCCTCGTGACGCCGAAGATGCGGCCTATCTCCTCCAGCGTGCGCGGCCGGCCGTCGGCCAACCCGTAGCGGAGTTGGACGACCTTGCGTTCGCGTTCGCCCAGCGTCGAGAGGACCGCTTCCAGGTGTTCCCGCAGGAGCAGGAAGGCCGCGGACTCCACCGGGCTCGCCGCGTCGCCGTCCTCGATGAGGTCGCCCAGGGCCACGTCGTCCTCCTCGCCCACGGGGGCGTGGAGGGACACGGGTTCCTGGGCGAGGCGGAGGACCTCGCTGACGCGCTCGCTGGTCAGGTCGAGGTGGACGGCGACCTCTTCGGGCGCGGGTTCGTAGCCGCGCTCCTGGAGCATGCGGCGCTGGACGCGGACCACCCGGTTGATCAGTTCCACCACGTGTACCGGGACCCGGATCGTACGAGCCTGATCCGCCAGGGCCCGGGACATGGCCTGGCGGATCCACCACGTGGCGTACGTCGAGAACTTGTAGCCCCTGGCGTAGTCGAACTTCTCGACGGCCCTGATCAGGCCCAGGTTTCCCTCCTGCACCAGGTCCAGCATCGTCAGCCCGCGCCCGACGTAACGCTTCGCCACCGACACGACCAGCCGGAGGTTCGCCTCGATCAGCCGCCGCTTGGCCATCCGGCCCATCACGACCAACCTGTCGAGGTCCAGGGCCAGTTGGGTGTCCAGGTCGGGGGTGCTGCCGAGCTTCTCCTCGGCGAACAGGCCGGCCTCGACGCGCCGGGCCAGCTCGACCTCCTCGGCGGCCGTGAGCAGCGGTATGCGGCCGATCTCACGCAGGTACTGACGGAACAGGTCCGAGGAGGGCCCGGTGGTGTCGGTGCGAACGCGCGGCAGCTCCACGGGTTCCAGGGGCCCCACGGGCTCCACGGACTCCACGGGTTCCACCGGCTCCACCGGCTCCACGGCCGCCACCGGTACCGCCGTGAGGACGGCGGTCTCCGCTTCGGGCTCCGTACCGTCCGTACTGTCCGTACTGTTCTCGTTCTGTGTGAGGGTCTGGGTCTGCACGGGGGCGACCTCCAGGAATGTCGCTGCTGGAACGTGCGGCAGCGGTACGTCGGGGATGGCGACGGCCTCACCCGCCGTCCGCCCCTTAGTCATTGAGCGGAACCGCGGGGGATCTCGGACCCACGGGGGCGGGTCGGCCGCGCTCCGAGGACTCAGGCACCGGAACCCAGTGTGGAGTACGACACATCGCCGCCACGAGGGGCGTGCGGTGACTTTTTGCGTCCGGTCCGTGACCGCCCGGTTACCCTGATGTACGAGTGCGCCGCTGAGCGGGCGTGAAGCAGCGTGAAGGGCGTGCGGAATCGGCCTGTGCGCGCGGGGGCCGCACGGCCGTCATGCGGTTCCGCTCAACGACCAACTCAATGGCTCATACGTCAGAGCGCCTCCGCGCCCCGCGCCCGCAGCGCCTGGTCGTACTGCTGGAGGACCCACAACTCGTTCTGCACGGAGGCGAACCGGGCCGGGTCGGCGTGCTGGCCGAGGCGGGTCAGGGCGCCCTGAACGTCATGGACGCGGCGCTCCACGGCGCGCCTGCGGACGGTGACCAGCTGCTCGCCCGCGTACACCTCGTCGACCGTCTTGCGCATGATGGCCTCGACCGCGAGCTCGGTCACCATGGCCCGCACCGTGTCGTCCGGTGCGACCTCGCGGACCTGGACCAGGTACTCCTGCGGGTCCTGCGTGCCGAAGTCGGCGCCGCCCGCGTCCATGATGGCCTGGCGCACGGCGGCGTACGGTGCGGCGGTGAACTCGTCGACCCCGTACGCGTCGAACGCCGGGGAGACCAGCTCCGGGCGCTGGAGGGCGAGTTTGAGCAGTTCGCGTTCGGTGGCGTAGACGGGGTTGCGGAGGGTGAGCGCGGGGCCGCTCGTGGTGGGGCGGGGGCGGCCTCGTACTGCTGGGGCGTGCGGGAGCCCGGCGCGGGCGGTCTGCCGCCCCGCTCGCGGGCCCAACGCGCCAGCTGGGCCACCCGCTTGACCACGAACTGTGTGTCGAGGATGCCGAGCATGCCCGCGAGCTGCACCGCGACCTCGTGCTGGGCACCGCTGTTCTTGATCCGGGCGACGATCGGTGCCGCCTCGTCGAGGGCCCCGGCGCGTCCCGCCGGGGTTTCCAGGTCGTAGCGCGCCACGATCTGGCGCAGCGCGAACTCGAAGAGCGGGGTGCGCGGTTCGGCCAGCTCCGCGACCGCCACGTCACCCTTCTCCAGTCGCAGCTCGCACGGGTCCATGCCGTCCGGTGCGATGGCGATGTACGTCTCGGCGGCGAACTTCTGGTCGTCCTCGAAGGCGCGCAGGGCCGCCTTCTGGCCGGCCGCGTCGCCGTCGAAGGTGAAGATCACGCGGGCGCTGCCGTTGTCCATCAGCAGACGGCGGAGGATCTTGATGTGTTCGCCGCCGAAGGCCGTGCCGCAGGTCGCTATGGCGGTCGTGACGCCCGCGAGGTGGCAGGCCATGACGTCCGTGTAGCCCTCGACGACGACCGCCCGGCTGGTCTTGGCGATCTCCTTCTTGGCGAGGTCGATGCCGTAGAGGACCTGGGACTTCTTGTAGATGGCCGTCTCGGGGGTGTTCAGGTACTTGGGGCCGTTGTCCGCCTCGTACAGCTTGCGGGCGCCGAAGCCGACGACCTCGCCGCCGATGTCGCGGATGGGCCACATCAGGCGGCCGCGGAAGCGGTCGATGGGGCCGCGGCGGCCCTCCTGCGACAGCCCGGAGAGCAGCAGCTCCTTGTCGGTGAACCCCTTGCCGCGGAGGTAGCGGGTGAGGTGGTCCCAGCCCTGGGGGCTGTAGCCGACGCCGAAGTGGACGGCGGCGGCCTGGTCGAAGCCGCGCTCGGCGAGGAAGATCCGGCCGGTGTCGGCCTCGGGGCTCGTGGCGAGCTGCTCGGCGTACCACTCGGCGGCGATCTTGTGCGCCTCGACCAGCCGGATGCGCTCGCCGCGCTGGTGGGACGGGTTGTACCCGCCCTCCTCGTACCGCAGCGTGATGCCGGCCTGTGCGGCGAGGCGCTCGACCGCCTCGGAGAAGGAGAGGTGGTCGACCTTCATCACGAACGTGATGGTGTCGCCGCCCTCCTGGCAGCCGAAGCAGTGGAAGAGCCCCTTGCTCGGGCTGACCTGGAAGGACGGCGACTTCTCGTCGTGGAAGGGGCACAGGCCCTTGAGGTTTCCCCCGCCCGCTCCCCGCAGCTGGAGATACTCGGACACCACGGCGTCGATCGGAACCGCGTCCCGAACCGCCTTCACGTCCTCGTCGTTGATCCGTCCTGCCACGGGGTGATTCTACGGGGGAGCGCAGACACATCCGGGGCACAGGAGGACCGCTTCGGGGGCACAGGAGGACCCCTTCGGCGGCGCTGGGCTGACGGCGAGGACACGGCGGAGCCAGGGCCTGTCCGGCGGACTCCAGGGCCCTGTCCGGCGCCCTCCAGGCCTGTCCGGCGGATCAGGCCCTAGGCGACCAGGCTCTCCAACGACACGTGCGGGTCCGCCAACGCCTCCGTGTCCACCGGCGTCCGGGACCGGATCAGGCGCTGAATCGGCTCAGTGACATCCCACACATTCACGTTCATCCCTGCGAGCACCCTGCCTTCCCGCACCCAGAACGCGATGAACTCCCGCTTCCCCACGTCCCCGCGGATCACCACCTCGTCGTACGACCCGGGCGGCGCCCACCCGGAGTACTCCATCCCCAGGTCGTACTGGTCGGTGAAGAAGTAGGGCACGCGATCGTAGGTGACGTCCTGGTCCAGCATCGCCCGCGCGGCGGCGGGGCCGCCGTTGAGCGCGTTCGCCCAGTGCTCCACCCGCAGCCGGGTGTCGAACAGGGCGAGGGGGAAGGAGGCCACGTCCCCGGCGGCGTAGACATGGGGATCGGACGTGCGCAGCCGCTCGTCCACCACGATGCCTCCGCCGTGCGCGCGATCGGCCAGCTCCAGCCCCGCGGCCTCCGCGAGAGCGACTCGCGGGGCGGCGCCGATCGCGGCGAGCACGTCATGCGCCGGATGCTCCTCCCCCGTGTCCGTACGCGCGGCCAGCACCATGCCGTCCTGGCCCACGATCTCGGTGAGCCGCGCGCCGAAGTGGAAGCGCACGCCGTGCTCGCGGTGCAGCTCGGCGAAGAGACCCCCGACCTCGGGGCCGAGTACGGCGTACAGCGGGGTGGCCTCCGGTTCGACGACCGTGACCTCCGCGCCGTACTCGCGGGCGGCCGCCGCGACCTCCAGGCCGATCCAGCCGGCGCCCGCGATCACGAGGTGGCCGTTGTCGCGGCCGAGCGCCTGGAGTACGCCCTTGAGGCGGTCGGCGTGGGCGAGGCGGCGCAGGTGGTGGACGCCGGCCAGGTCCGTGCCGGGGATGTCGAGGCGGCGCGGCTCGGCGCCGGTCGCGAGGAGCAGCCTGTCGTAGTGGACGAGGGTGCCGTCGTCACCGAAGCGGACGGTGCGCGCGGCGCGGTCGATGGCGTCGACGGTCTGGCCGAGGTGCAACTCGATGTCGTTCCGCGCGTACCAGGAGGGCTCGTGGACGAAGACGCTGTCGCGCTCGTCCTTGCCCAGCAGATAGCCCTTGGAGAGAGGAGGGCGCTCGTACGGGTGATCGCGTTCGTCGCAGATCAGTATCACGCGGCCGGTGAAGCCCTCCGCCCGGAGCGTCTCGGCCGCCTTGGCGCCGGCCAGTCCTCCTCCGACGATGACGAATGTCTGATCCGCGTCGACCACTTGCTACCTCCTGCCGGTCCGGGGTGACCCCCGGATGAACATTGCGCCAGTTGAACCTTGCGGATGTCGCCACATGCGAGCGTCCCGCACGGAGCGTGATGCGGGAAGAGGGAGTGGCCCGATCAGGCCACGCAGGGTCACGCCTGTCCCCCTCCAGGGTCACTGGTGTCACATGTGCCCGGTGAGTCTCGTGTGCAACGTGCGGGCCGAGGCATCGGTGAGGGAGGCGATCTGATCGACGATCACGCGCTTGCGGGCGCGGTCGTCGGCCGCCTCCTGGAACAGGGCACGGAACTGTGGTTCGAGTCCGTCCGGTGCGCGGGCGGTGAGTGCCTCGGCGAGCTCGGCGACGACGATCCGCTGGTCGGCGCGGAGACGTTCCTGCTCGGCGCGCTGCATGACGTACCGGTCGGCGACGGCCTTGAGTACGGCGCACTCCAGCCGGGCCTCGCGCGGGACGACCAGTTCGGCCGCGTACCGCGTGAGCCGTCCGCTGCCGTACGCCGCCCGGGTCGCGCCCTCGGCGGCCAGGCAGAAGCGGCCGATGAGCTGGCTGGTGGCGTCCTTGAGGCCGGCCTGCGCGACGGCCGTTCCGTCGTAGCCGTGCGGCCACCACTCCTGGCCGAGGAGGCGGTCGAGGGCCTCCGCGAGCTCGGCGGGGTCCGTGTCGGCGGGAACGTACCGGCCGAGGGCGACGGCGAAGACCGACTGCCGCTCGGGCTCGGCGTGCAGGGCGCCCGGGTCGATGTGGCCCGCGTGCAGGCCGTCCTCGAAGTCGTGCACCGAGTACGCCACGTCGTCCGACCAGTCCATGACCTGGGCCTCGAAGCAGGTGCGGTGCTCGGGGGCGCCCTTGCGGATCCAGTCGAAGACCGGCCGGTCGTCCTCGTAGACGCCGAACTTCCGGGAGGCGGGGGCGGTGGGGTGAGCGCCGCGCGGCCAGGGGTACTTGGTGGCGGCGTCGAGGGCGGCGCGGGTGAGGTTGAGGCCGACGGAACCCTCCGGGGTGAAGCGTTTGGGTTCGATGCGGGTGAGGAGCCTCAGGGACTGGGCGTTGCCCTCGAAGCCGCCGCAGTCCTCCGCGAACTCGTTCAGCACCAGTTCGCCGTTGTGGCCGAAGGGCGGGTGGCCGAGGTCGTGGGAGAGGCAGGCGGCTTCGACGAGGTCGGGGTCGCAGCCGAGGGCGGCGCCGAGCTCGCGGCCGACCTGGGCGCACTCCAGGGAGTGGGTGAGGCGGGTGCGGGGGCTGGCGTCCCAGGCCTGGCTACGGGTGCCCGGTGTGACGACCTGGGTCTTGCCGGCCAGGCGGCGCAGCGCCGCGGAGTGCAGTACGCGCGCGCGGTCGCGTTGGAAGGCGGTGCGGCCGGGGCGTTTGTCGGGTTCCGTCGCCCATCGCTCGACGGCGGTCTCGTCGTATGCGTCGGGGGCGATGGTGTTCTCGTGGGTCCCGAAGGTCCCGTGGGCAGGGGGTGTGGCGGGGTTTGCGGCGGAGGGTGTTGTCGTCCGGGGTTCGGTGCCTTCTGCCTTGGGTGGGGTGCCTTCCATGTCCCGACAGTAAACGCAGGCACCGACAAACGGGGCGTTGCGGTCCGGACAAGCGGGGCGTGGCGTCAGGCCGTGGCCAGTGCTGGTTCCGTCGCGCCCGCCGGGACCCTCGCGGCCTCGTCGTAGCGGTGCAGGACCAGGCGGGCCATCGCCGGGTGGGCGCCGAGGGGGGCTGCGGCGATCCAAGGGGCCGCGTCGGCGCACTCGGTGGCGAAGCGGCCGGGTGCGGTGAAGTAGGAGGCGACGGCGACCCGGTGGCGGCCGCGGGCGGCCAGGGCACGTACAGCCTCCGGGACCGTGGGTGCGGCGGCGGAGGCGTACGCGGGCAGGACCGGGACGCCGAGGCGTTCGGCGAGGAGTTCGGCGGTGCGGTGCGTGTCCACGGCCGCGTCGGGGTCGCGGGAGCCTGCGGCGGCGAGTACGACGCCGCTCGAACGGCGCTCGGCCCCGGTCCTCGGCGTGTGCCAGCCGGCCTCGACGAGCCGCTCGTACAGGGTGTCCACGAGCAGGGAGTGCGGGCCGAGGGGCGCTGCGAGCCGGGTACGCACTCCGGACTCGGCCGCCATCTGGGGGATGTCCTGCTTGACGTGGTAGCCGCGGCTGAGGAGCAGCGGTACGAGGACGGCGCCGTCCGCCTCCTGGTCGCCGAGGGTGGCGAGAGTGTCGGGGAGCAGGGGCTCGTTGAGCTCGATGTGCCCGAGGTGCACGGGCAGGCCGGGCCGCAGCTCGCGCACTCGGTCGATGAGGGTGTGCACAGTGGCGAGGGTGCGCGGGTCGCGGCTGCCGTGCGCCACGAGGACGAGCGCGGGCGGTTGGGCGGGGCGCCGGGTCCCGTCGGGCGCGACGAGGCGGAGCCGGGTGGCGAGCTGACTGCTGATGCGGTTCATGATGTGCGCCGTACTGTCGAGGTGAGCGCCACGGAGCGGCTGGCCGCCGAGGCTGGGCTGGGGCTCGTCGCGGGGAGCGCCGGACTTACGCGTCGCCGTCATGAACCGATCGTCGCCGCAGGACGTTGCCGAGCCGTTGCATAGGTATGTCAGGTGTTTTCCGGGGGTTCACGGTGCGGTGACCGGACTGTGTGAGGTGCGGTGACCTGCGGTTTTGTTCACCGAGAGTGAACCTGGTCACGTCGTGGGGCGAACCGGATCGCTGTGTGCGGCGTCTTCGTTGATCGAAACGGCGGGAGCTGTCGAGGTGGCGGAAACCGGCCGAACACTCGTATCAGGTCTCAGGGGTGTCTGAGGTATCAGGCCCCAGGGGGGTTGTCGTCATGCACCTGTCGCGCCCGACGCTCCGGTGGCCGTCCGGCCTCCGTCTCCGCCGGCCGCGGCTGCCACGTACCCGTGCCGGGCAGCGGCGGGCCGTGCAGGTGGTGATGGTGCTGTGTGTGCTGGCACTGCTGCCGGCGACGTGGATTTTCGTCGCGGCGGGCGACCGGTTGCGGACGACCGACAGCGTGCCGCGGACCGATGTGGCCGTGGTGTTCGGCGCCGGGCTGTGGGACAGCGAGCCCTCGCCGTACCTCGCGCATCGGCTGGACGCGGCGGCGGAGCTGTATCGGGCGGGGCGTATCGAGGTCGTGCTGGTCAGTGGGGACAACAGCCGTGAGGACTACGACGAGCCGGATGCGATGCGGGCGTATCTGACGGAACGGGGCGTTCCTGATGCGCGCATCGTGAGTGACTACGCCGGGTTCGACACGTGGGACTCGTGTGTGCGGGCCAGGAAGATCTTCGGGGTGGATCGGGCGGTGCTCATCAGTCAGGGGTTCCACATACGGCGGGCGGTTGCTCTGTGTGAGGAGGCGGGGGTGCGGTCGTACGGGGTCGGGGTTGCTGATCGACACAATGTGACCTGGTACTACGGGGGCGTGCGGGAGATCTTCGCTGCGGGGAAGGCGGCGGTGGATGTGGTGTTCGAGCCGGATCCGCGGTTCCTGGGGCCGAAGGAGTCGGGGGTGGAGCGGGCGTTGGGGGCTGAGCGGTAGGTCGTGGGGCGGCTCCCGGGGGTCTGGAAGCGGAGAACGGCGGCACGCTCCGGCAGCCTGCACCAGCACCAGCACCAGCACCACGGTTGTCGCCGGCTACCCCACCGACCGGCGTCCAGGGCACGGTCCGGGTCCTCCGGGCGGCGAAGGGCTCGGCCGCTCTGCCGGCTGCGCCCAGGCCCCGGACCGGCGTCCCACGACGGTGAGCGTGCGTGCGCCGACGGCGCGGAGTACGCGCCACAGCCACGCGCGGACCTCGCGGCGGCCCCCTCGGTCTACCAGGGGCTTTGCTCTTCTCTCCTGATCCAAGCGGCTGTTCGCCGTATTCCGGTCCCGCGCAACCTCGGGGCAGCAGTCCTCGCCCGGCGAGCAACCCTGCATGTTCATGCCACAACATGGATGGTTACGCCATGGACATGGCATTGCAACACCTCAAACGAAGGCTGAGGGGGCCTTCCGCTCCCACCAGCAACACACCCCCCATGTGGCCGGGCTACGGGCTAGAACGATGCGCCCCGGCCAACCCCGTGCCGCGGGCGCCGGCAAGGGAGGAACGAATGGCTCAACAGGCATCTCGCCGCAACTTCCTGAGATCCGTCGGTATCGCGGGCGGCGCCGGAGTGCTGTACTCGGCGATGGGGGCCCTGGGTCTGGCGCCCGTCCCGGACGTACGGGCCGCGGAGTACCGGGCGCCCCAGCGGAGCGACTTCGCGCTGACCGGACGGAGCGGACGGAAGGTCCTCGTACTCGGCGGCGGCATAGCCGGCCTGGCGACGGCCTACGAGCTCGGCAAGGCCGGTTACGACTGCCGGATCCTGGAAGCGAAGGACCGCCCCGGCGGCCGCAACTGGACGGTCCGCGGCGGCACGAGACTGACCGATCTGGACGGGCGCACCCAGACGGCGTCGTTCACCGAGGGCCAGTACATGAACGCGGGACCGGCCCGGCTGCCGCAGTCCCATGTCACGCTCGACTACTGTCGCGAACTCGGCGTACCGCTTGAGGTGTTCACCAATCAGAACGCCAACGCGTACATCTACCACGAGAAGAGCGACGCGCTGGCGGGGAAGCCGATCCGCTGGCGCACCGCGAAGGCCGACGTCTACGGCTATGTCTCCGAACTGCTCGCCAAGGCCACGGACCGGGGGGCCCTCGACAAGGAACTGACTGCCGCCGACAAGGAGAGGCTGATCGCGTTCCTTCAGAACTTCGGCGCCATCAAGGGCAAGGCCGACAACTACGCCTACACGGGCACCGACCGGCGCGGCTACTCGGTCGAGCCGGGTGCGGCCTTCCAGGAGGGCGAGGTCCTCGGCCCGGTGCCGGCGCTGTCGGACGTCATCGCGAGCGGCGTCGGGCAGCGCTTCTCGTTCGAGTTCGGCTACGACCAGGCCATGCTGATGTTCCAGCCGGTGGGCGGCATGGACGCGATCCCGTACGCGCTCGCGAAGGCCGTCGGGCGGGACCGGATCACCTACGGCGCCAAGGCCCTGGAGGTCAATGACCTCCAGGACGGCGCCGAGGTCACCTACCAGGACGCGCATGGCCGGACCCGCACCCAGCGCGCCGACTTCGTCGTGGCGGCCGTCCCGCCCATGGTCATGGCCCGGATCAAGCACAACCTGGGCTCCGACATCACCGCGGCGCTGAAGTACCCCGTCCCGACCCCCGTCGGCAAGGTCGGGCTTGAGTACCGAAGCCGCTGGTGGGAGAAGGACCAGCACATATACGGCGGCATCACGCCGACCGACACGGACCTGTCCACCATCTGGTACCCCTCGTACGGCTACCAGGGCCGCCGCGGCACGCTCATCGGCTACTACAACTTCGGCGCCAACGCCATCGCGTACAGCGACCTGTCGCACGCGGAGCGCGTCGAACGGGCAGTGAGCCGGGGCGTGAAGATCCACGGCGACAAGTACCGCACCGAACTCGACCGGTCTTTCAGCGTGGCCTGGCACCGTACGCCCGACATCGAGGCGGGCTGGGTGGGCTGGCCTTCGCAGAGCGGCCCGGAGTACGCCCTGCTCAACAAGCCCGCGGGCCACGTCTACTTCGCCGGCGACTGGCTCAGCCACGTCATCGCCTGGCAGCACGGCGCGTTCTCCTCGGCCCGCAAGGTCGTGACCGAGATCCACGAGAGGGTGATGTCCGCATGAAGCGTCGTACGAAGGTACTGGTCGGTGCGGCTCTGACCGGTTCGCTCCTCACCGGCGGTACCGCGCTGGCCGAGGGGCGGGGCTGGTGGCCCGACCCGAAGCAGGTACGCGTCATGCTGCCCGACGGCGTGTCCAACCCGGCCATCGCCAACGGCGTGGCGACCGGCAGGGACGTGGCCTCCTACCAGAGCAGCGGCCTCGGCCCCTCCGCGGTCAATCCCGCCGCGCCGGCGGGCACGCCGGAGCGCTATACGGACCCCTCCCTCACCGAGGGGGCGGAAGGCGTCACGATCACCGAGGCGCAGGCCCTCGTCGTGCTGCGCAACATCAAGACGAACCTCGAAGCCGCGGGCCTGACACCGGCCGATGTCATCACGATGAAGTGCTATCTGATGAAACCGCCGGGCTCCGAGAGCGCCGACTACGCAGGCTGGAACCGGGCGTACCGGCAGTACTTCGCCAACGTCGACCTGAAGTCGAACGAGGTGGTACCCGTACCCATGGGCACTTCGGCCGCCAAGCCGCCGCTCCTCGCCAACAAGGCCCGGCCGGCACGGGCAACGATGGAGGTCGCCTCCTTGGCGGTGCAGGGCTGGCTCGTCGAGGTGGAGGTGACGGCGGCCTACCGGACGCGCTGACCAGCACTGTCCACCAGGGCCCATGGGGGCCATGGGGAAGCGGGGCCGATCCCGGGCTCCGCTTCCGCCGCGGCAGCGCGATCACCGGGTCGCCGGCGTGCCGGGTCGCGACGGTTACCCGCCCCATCCCCAGGGGCTCCGCCCCTTCGACCCCGACCAGAGGGCTCCGCACCAGCCCTCTTCGGGGTCCCCCCGGGCCCATTTCGGGGGGCCGGCCCCCAGCACTTGGGACCCGGTGGCCGGCCCCGCGCGTCAGCAGCCTCTGAAGTTCGGCTCCCTCTTCTCCAGGAACGCGCTCATGCCCTCCTTCTGGTCCTCCGTTGCGAACAACGCGTGGAACACCCGGCGTTCGAAGAGGGTGCCCTCCGTGAGCCCCGTCTCCAGTGCGCGGTCGACGCATTCGCGGGCCGCCCGGACCGCGGGGGTCCCGTACGCGCCGATGGTGGCCGCGGCCTCCACGGCTGTGGGCAGGACCCGGTCGTCGGGGACCACCCGTGACACCAGGCCGGAGCGTTCCGCCTCGTGTGCGTCCATCGTGCGGCCCGTGAGGATCAGGTCCATGGCCTTGGCACGGCCCACCAGGCGGGGCAGCCGTTGCGTGCCGCCGATGCCCGGGATCACGCCCAGCTTGATCTCGGGCTGGCCGAAGACCGCCGACTCGCCCGCGATGACCAGGTCGCACATCATCACGAGTTCGCAGCCGCCGCCCAGGGCGTAGCCGTTGACCGCCGCGATCCTGGGCGTGCGGAAGTTCGCGAACTCCTCCCAGCCGGCGAAGTAGTCCTCCGCCGCCATGTCCACGGCCGACTTCCCGGACATCTCCCTGATGTCCGCCCCGGCCGCGAAGACCTTCTCCGAGCCGGTCACCACGAAGCAGCCGACCTCCGGGTCCGCGTCCAAGGGGCGGAGAGCGTCCAGGAGTTCGGTCATCAGCTCACCGCTCAGCGCGTTCAGGACGTGCGGGCGGTGGAGCCGTACCGTGACCACGCGGTTATGGCGTTCGACCTTGATGGTGTTCATGAAGTTTCCTTCCTTCCCTGGCCGTCACGAGTCCCAGATCGCTCCGTACGCCGGTATTCCGCGCCGTTCCAGGCCGTGCACCACCTGCCACGTGAGCTTCTTGTTGGAGATGCAGATGACCGCCTCGGCGCCGAAGTCCCGGTACGCGGCGTAGGCGAGGCGCACCATGTCGGGTTTGCCGTGCAGGGACGTGTCCCGGATCAGGGCGTGCGGCTGGACCGCGAGGATCTCGTCGACGAGGGCGTCGCCGTAGGTCGTACGGGGGCTGCGGGTCGCCCAGACGAGCCGGGAGGGGACCTCCGCGGCGAGCAGGTGCGGCAGGCAGGGGCCGATGCCGCTGCCCGTCGCCACGTAGACCACCTTCTCGAAGAGGGTCTCGATGTTCGCCACCCCCGCCGTCGTGATGCCCTTGACCCAGACCCGGGACGGTCTGTCGTCGATGAACGCGCCCGTCCAGTCACCCGCCCGCGAGATCGTGAGCCGGAAGCCGGACTCGCCGGGTGCGGGCACGTTCGCGAAGGAGTGCCATTCCCGCAGCGGGCCCCGGCTGATCGCCGTGGAGGAGCCCGCGAAGGGGGTGTCGCCGTGGTCGAAGCGGGCCAGCGCCACGTGCGAGGAGGGGCGTTCGATCCGGACGTCCACCTTACGCAGGCGCATCCAGGGCAGGGCCACGCTGAAGGTGATCAGCGCCAGGACCCAGAGGCCCGCGCGTTCGCCGCTCAGGATCGTGTGCGCCCAGAACAACGCCAACGCGGTCCAGCCACCGAAGCGGTGGACCTTCTCGAAGTGGTCGTGGAAGCGGGAGCGGAAGGGTGGAAGCGCGGTCGCGATGATCAGGAGCAACAGGACGATCAGGGTCCAGCTCACCGTCGTCAGCGGGAGGTCCGTTCCCTCCGCCGTCAGCTGCACGGTCAGCGCGACGAACCACAGGCTGCCCGCCAGCGCCCCGCCTACGTGCAGCCCGCCGAAGTGGTACACCTTCCCCAGCGTCCAGCGCACCTTGAGCGGCCAGGTTGTGGGGGCCCAAGTGGCCAGCCTGAAGAGGAAGTTGATGACGTACTGCTGGCGAACGAGGACCGCGAGCGCCAGGTTCGCCAGGGCCGCGTGGCCCAGCGTTGTGGTCTGCAGGGGCAGGGGCCGGCTCGCCCACAGGAACACCAGGTTGGCCAGCAGCACGAGGGCCGCGAGGCGGTTGTAGTGCATCAGGCGCGGGTGCTTGAGGGCGCGCCGGAGGCGTGAGGTGAGCGGGGGCAGTTCGACGGTGTCCTGAGTAGGTGCCGTACGTGCCGTACGTGCCGTACGTGCCATACGCGGAGGCGAGGAGGTCATCGCGCCACCGCCGCACGGTTCCGCACGGCGGCCGTGTCGCCCCTTGCAACCGGTGCCGGCACCCGTTCGCGTTCCTCCGCCAGCCTCAGCAGCGCCCGTTTGTCGATCTTGCCGCGGTCGGTCTCGGGGAGGACGGGAAGCGGCAGGACGTCCGACGGCACGCAGTAGTACGGCAGGGCGGCGGCCACGGCGTCGCGTGCGGCCGCCGGGTCGACCTCGGCCGGGCAGACGAAGGACACCAGGGTGCGGGCGTCACGCTTCAGGGTCACCGCCCGGGCGCAGCCGGGGACACGTTCCAACACGGAGGACACGGCGTCGAGTTCGACGCGGAACCCGCGCACCTTGACCTGGTCGTCGGTGCGGCCGAGGTGTTCGAGCTCGCCGTCCGCGGTCCACCGGCCCAGGTCGCGGGTGCGGAACATGCGGTGGCCGCCGCCGAGGAACGGGTCGGGGGCGTACCGTTCGGCGTTCAGCTCGTCGTTGTCCAGGTAGCCCGCCGACACGCAGTCCCCGCCAGCCCACATCTCGCCGGGCTCGCCGATCGGGACCGGGCGGCGGCGGGCGTCGAGGACGTACACCGTGTTGTTGGGTGTGGGGCGGCCGATCGTCAGCAGCGGGGCGGACGGGTCGTGGCGGCGCATCGTGTTCACGATCGTGGTCTCGGTGGGGCCGCAGCAGTTGTAGAACGTGGCCCGTTCCGCCCACCGGTCCGCCAGCGGGCGCGGGCACGGCTCCCCCGCCACCGCCACGGTCCGTACGCGTGGGCAGCTCCCCGGGTCGATGCCGGACAGCACCGTGGGTGTGGCGACGATGACGTCCGCCGTGCGGGCCGTGGCCGCGATGTCCTTGCCACGAATGGCGAGGGTGCCGCCGTGGGTGAGGCAGCCGAGGATCTCCCAGGCGGCCATGTCGAAGGCGACGTTGAGGAGCTGGGCCACCCTGTCGCCGGGGCGGATGCCCAGGTCGCCGGGTGCGGTGAGGAGTAGGTTCGCGACGTTGCGATGGGTGACCTTCACACCGTTGGGCCGGCCGGTGGTGCCCGAGGTGAACAGGACGTAGCAGCCGTCGTCGGGCCGTACGTCCGCACATCTACCGGGTTCGTACGGCAACGGCTCGTCCAGCGCGATCAGACGGTGGCCCGGCGGCAGGGGCACGCGGTCCGCGTACGCCCGCTGGGTGAGCACCACCCGGGTCGCCGCGGTGCGGATGACGTGGCCGAGCTGGGCCGGGGGCGTCAGGCCGATGTCCTGGGGGACGTAGGCGGCGCCCGCCTTGAGGGTGCCGAGCAGGCCGATGAGCATCGGGATCGAGCGGCGTACGAAGAGGCCGACGTGGTCGCCGGGGCGTACGCCCTCGCGGACCAGGCGGGCGGCGAGGGCGCCGGCGTACCGGTCGAGTTCGCCGTACGTGATCGTCGCGCCCTGGTGTTCGGCGGCTACGGCGCCCGGAGTGGCGGCGGCCCACCGTTCGACGGCGTGGTGGACGAGGGGGTCGGGGAGGGGGACTGCGGGACCCTGGCCGTACTCGTGGAACAAGGCCCTGTCGTGGGGGGTGAGATGGCGCAGAGGCATTGGGGGGTGACCTCCTGGCAGTTTCGTCAGACGGATGACATGCCGTTGGACACGGCGGTGTTTCCGGTGTGTCGAATGCCGTGCGGGTCCGAGCGGCCTCGGGGAGGCGCGATGGTGCGGGGAGGTGCGGGTGCGTTCCCGAAAGCCGCTCAGCCGGCCGCATGCGGGCAGGAGTCGTCTCTCGCTCGCCCGGATGCGGGTCGTGCGCGGACCCGACTGTAGGGGCCTGCTCCTTCAACTCTCAACCAGGTGCGATTGGCCACTCACGCTACGGAATCGGCCACATGTGGTGCTTTCTGTCACAGCGGCAACTTTCGTGCCGCCCGGCGACGACTACTGGCGGGTAGCTCTATGCCGGGGTCCGAGTGTGCGGGTGTCCGGGGGCCGGGGGTCCGAGGGCCGGGGGCCGGGCCTCACGCCAGGCCCGGCCGCGTCGGGAGGTCCCCGTCCCGGCCGCGTAACGGGCGACGTCCCGGCGCGTAACACGGCCGAAGCACGCTGAACCGCATGCGGACCACCTCGACGCCCACCCACTGCCCGTACTGCGCCCTGCAGTGCGGGATGAATCTGTCGCCCCTGCCGAACGGGGGCGTCGAGGTGACCGAGCGGGCGGACTTCCCCGTCAACCGTGGCGCGCTGTGCGGCAAGGGCCGTACGGCGCCGGCGGTGCTCTCGTCCCGGGTGCGGCTGACCTCCCCGTTGGTGCGCTCCGGGGGCGCGCTCGTGCCCGCCACCTGGGACGAGGCACTCGACCGTATCGCCGAGGGGCTGCGCCGCACGCGGACGGAGCATGGCCCGGACGCGTGCGGCGTGTTCGGCGGGGGCGGGCTGACGAACGAGAAGGCGTACGCGCTGGGCAAGTTCGCGCGGATCGTGCTCGGCACCTCGCAGATCGACTACAACGGGCGCTTCTGCATGTCGTCGGCGGCGGCCGCGGGCATGAAGGCGTTCGGCCTGGACCGGGGGCTGCCGTTCCCGCTGGAGGACATCCCGAGGACGGGCTGTGTGATCCTCGTCGGGTCGAACCTCGCGGAGACGATGCCGCCCGCGCTGCGGTACTTCAGCGAACTGCGCGAGAACGGAGGCACGTTGATCGTCGTCGACCCGCGCCGCACGCGTACGGCCGAGCAGGCGGATCTCCACCTGGCCCCGCGGCCCGGTACCGATCTCGCCCTGGCGCTGGGCCTGTTGCACCTGGTCGTCGCCGAGGGCCGCACGGACGAGGCGTACATCCGGGAGCGCACCAGCGGCTGGGAGGAGGCGCGGGCCGCCGCCATGGCGCACTGGCCTGAGTACGTGGAGCGGATCACGGGAGTGTCCGTGCCCCAACTCCGTGAGGCCGTACGGCTGTTCTGCGAGCCTGAGTCCGCGATGGTGCTCACCGCGCGCGGGCCCGAGCAGCAGTCGAAGGGCACGGACACGGTGGGCGCCTGGATCAACCTGTGCCTGGCGACGGGCCGGCCGGGCCGGCCGCTGTCCGGCTACGGGTGCCTGACCGGGCAGGGCAACGGCCAGGGCGGGCGCGAACACGGCCAGAAGGCCGACCAGTTGCCCGGCTACCGCAAGCTGGTCGACCCCGAGGCGCGGCGGCACGTCGCCGAGGTGTGGGGCGTGGACCCGGACTCGCTGCCGGGGCCGGGCCGCAGCGCGTACGAACTGCTGGACGCGCTGGGTACGGACATCCGCGCGCTGCTGCTGATGGGTTCGAACCCGGTGGTGTCGGCCCCGCGGGCGGCGCACATCGAGGACCGTATCCGCTCGCTGGACTTCCTGGCGGTCTGCGATGTCGTCCTCTCGGAGACGGCGGCCCTCGCGGATGTCGTCCTGCCGGTCACGCAGTGGGCCGAGGAGACCGGCACGATCACCAACCTGGAGGGCCGCGTACTGCTGCGCCGTCAGGCGATCACCCCACCGGAGGGCGTCCGCAGCGACCTGTACGTCCTGCACGAACTGGCCGCCAGCCTGGACGGGCCGAAGGGCCTGGAGACGGGCCCGGAGACGGGTCTGGGGAAGGGCATGGAGACGGACCTGGGAAAGGGCCTGGAAAAGAGCCTGGAGAAGGGCTTCCCGACGGACCCGGAGGAGGTCTTCGACGAACTGCGCCGGGCCAGCGCGGGCGGGCTCGCCGACTACTCGGGCATCACGTACCGGAGGCTGGCGGAGGAGAACGGGGTGTTCTGGCCGTGCCCGGCGGGCGGTCACACCGACGACGGCGCGGGTGACCGCGAGGGCGCCTCGCTCGACGGCCTGCCCGACAGCCCGGCAGGTGAGCGCACCGAGGTGGCGGTCCACCCCGGCACCCCCGCCTCTTCCTCGACCGGTTCGCCACGGAGGACGGCCGGGCCAGGTTCGTCCCCGTCTCGCACCGTGCCGCCGCCGAGGAGCCCGACGACGAGTACCCCGTGCTGCTGACCACAGGCCGTGTGGTCGCCCAGTACCAGTCCGGCGCGCAGACCCGGCGCGTCGACGAGCTGAACGCCGCGGCGCCCGGCCCGTTCGTCGAACTGCACCCGAGGCTGGCCGAGCGGCTCGGGGCGGCCGAAGGTGACCCGGTGGCCGTGGTCTCCCGGCGCGGACGCGCGGTCGCTCCGGCGCGCATCACCCGCACCATCCGCCCCGACACGGTGTTCATGCCGTTCCACTGGCCGGGCGAGGGCCGCGCCAACACACTGACCAACCCGGCGCTCGACCCGACGTCCCGCATGCCGGAGTTCAAGGCGTGCGCGGTACGGCTGGAGACGGTCCGAACCTGACCGTCTCGCGGCCGAAACCGTCCTTCGACGACCACCGATCCACTAGCCTGGCCGCTCGACTTGATCGTGAGTCGCGGACCCGGGGATGGGGAGAGGACGGGGCAGGAACATCACCATGATCGAGCCTCTGGGGCCGGGGGATCCGGCTGAGATATCGGGCTACGTGCTGAGCGGGAAACTCGGCGAGGGCGGGATGGGCAGTGTGTACCTGTCCCACACACGAGGCGGGCAGCCCGTCGCGCTGAAGGTGATCCGGCGTGAGTTCGCGCAGAACCCCGAGTTCCTGCGCCGCTTCGCCCGCGAGGTGCAGGCGGCACGCCGGGTGCAGGGGGCGTACACCGCGGCAGTGGTCGACAGCAGCACCGACGGGCCGCAACCGTGGCTGGCCAGCGCATACGTCCCCGGCCCCTCGCTGGCACGCGCCGTGTTCGAACACGGGCCGCTGCCGCTGCGGACCGTACTGCTGCTGACTGCGGGCGTGGCCGAGGCGCTCCAGTCCATCCACGCGGCCGACGTGGTGCACCGCGATCTGAAGCCGTCGAACGTGCTGCTCGCCGCGGACGGCCCCCGTGTCATCGACTTCGGCATCGCACGCTCCGCCGACGCGACGGCGCTGACCGGTACCGATGTGCGCCTGGGCACGCCGGCGTTCATGTCGCCGGAGCAGGCCGACGGCAAGCCCGCGACCCCGGCACTCGACACCTTCGCGCTCGGCCTCATCGGCTATTACGCGTCGACCGGAGGGCATCCGTTCGGCGAGGGCGACGGGCATGCGCTGCTGTACCGGATCGTGGCACGGCAGCCGGACCTGACGGCGTGCCCCGAGCCACTGCGCCCCCTGATCGCGCGCTGTCTGGCCAAGGAACCGACGGAGCGTCCCGCGCTCTCCGACATCATCGAGGAATGCCACCGGATCGCGGCGGCAGAGGGTACGACGCTGACACGCAGCGAGGGCTGGTGGCGGCCGACCCCGGTGGCGGAGGAGACGACGCAGCAGTCAGCCACGCCGTCCGCCAAGGAGCACGTGCGGCAGGCCCAGGAACCGGCCGTGCCGGATCCGAGACGGCCCTACGAACCGACCGCGCTCGACCAGCGACGGACCGTCCTCACGCCGCAGGCGGGCGAGCCCGCCCTGTCCACACCACCGTCCTCGGCCGCGCACCCCGCGCAGGGACGCGGCGCGGCGGCGGTCCCCCGCTTCACCGATCGTCTGCGCGGGCTGTTCGGCGCCCAGTACGGCAGGGTGAAGATCGCCGTCTCGGTGGTCCTGGCGCTCCTGGTGATCGCCACCGGGATCATGATTGAGCTGGGGATTCTGGAGGAGTAGGCGTTCACTTCGGACTTCGCCAGTCCCCGCTCTCGATGAGCTTGCCGTGGGTGCGCAGCCGGGCCGCGACGGCGGGGGCGGCGACGTACACCCAGGCCCGCAGGACCGTTCCGTCCGCGCGGGTCACCTGCCGGTCCACCCGCTCGTAGAGGTTGCGGAGGTCGCCGGGCACGTACTCCTCCAACCGGTCGAGAGCGCGGAGGAGTTCGTCGTACGCCTCGGGACGCGCCGTCACCACCTCACCGGCGACGACACCGTCCGCCGCCTCCACGGCATACGGATAGCCGGGCCCTTCGTACAGGACGAGCCCCCGCATCCGGGCGGGCTCCTCCGACTCCGTGCGGCCGCGCAGGAAGTGGTCGTGGTTGTGCTCGCCGGGGCGGAGGGTGCCGTAGACGAAGAAGGGGAGTCGGGTGGTCACAGAAACGATTCTCGCTCCGCGGGCGAGCCCCGTGCGAAGGCGGTCGACAACGCGCCCTGCGTCGCGCCAAGGTCCGACCGCCGGCAGGTCATCGCCCTATACCACCCCGCGCTCAACGACGGCAGCGGGACGCGAGGGTCACCGCGCGGCCTTGCACACCTCCGGGGCTGTCTTCTTCACGCCGTTCAGCCGGAAGTAGTTCTCGCCGAGGGCGATGCCGCGAAACGCCTTGTCGCCGAGCGCCTTGTTGATGCGGCTGGTGACCTCGAGTTCCTCCTCGTAGACCTTGTAGTCCTTGTTCCTGGAGGCCACGAAGTCTGTGCCCGGGATCGCCCTGGTCGGATACCGGTCCAGGAACGCGGCGTATTTCTCCCTGATCCCCGGCTTGCTGAAGTACTGGTCCTCCAGCACACGCCAGCTGAGGTCCAGGGCCAGGCGGGGATACGCGTCGAGAAGCCTTTCCAGGATGCGGATGTGCTGGTCGGGGTCCAGGGTGGCCAGTTCCTTCGACAGCCCCATATGAGCCCATACGATTTTGTTGTGCGGGTAGCGGCGGAGGGTTTCCTCCATCAAGGGGAGGTACTTCGTCGGCTCCCGGTCGTTTCCCAGATCCGCGTGGATGGTGATCGGAATCCCGCGCTCCCGGAGCACCTTCATGAAGGGTGCCCAGTCCTCGATGTTCTTGTTCGTCGCCGGCGTGTGGTGGTTCGGGAACAGCGCCTGCTTGACGAGGTTGACTTCTCCCGCCCATCGGAACTTCCCCGGGAACTCCTTGTCGTACAGGGCGATTCCGGACGGGATGGTCTCCGGCCGGTTGAGATCCATGAAGGTCATCGAGAGCGTGAGTGCCGGGTCCTGCGGCTTCGCCTCCACGTAATTCGCCGCGTTGACCAAATCGTTCTTCATGCTTGGCGCGACGGGAGTGCCGGGGCAGTCCAGGTAGTACGTGCAGCCGGAATCCACGGGCAGGGTTTGGCCGATGCCGTACACGCTTGCATGGCGGACGCCGGCCTTGTGCAAATAGCCGGTGACTTCCTCGAAGGGGATCGCCCGCCCTCCGAAGGGCCGGAAGTGCAGATGGCTGTCGACGACCGACGTGTAGGGCTCTTTCGTACGGTCAAAGCACCCCCTGGCAGCGCCGGCACCAGCCGGAGAGGCAACGACGGCCGTCGCCGTCAAAACCGCACCGACCGCGGCGAAACGCCTGCCGGTCCGGAACGCATAGCTGTTGATGACGACCTCCCACGTACTTGCCGATCGACGCCGTTGTCGGCACGGCATCCATAGGCAGTGAAGGCGTCAGTCAAACCGTCCGCCCGCCCCATTCATCCAGTCGTGTCACGACACGGCACTCCTCGTCCGCGCACGGGGTCGTGGTTGTGCTCGCCGGGGCGGAGGGTGCCATGGACGACACGACCCGCAGGCCGGCCCGCGAGGTCAGCCGGCGAGCACGGTATCGAGCCAGTCGAAGGTGCGCTGGTGGAACAGGGAGAGCGCGCCCTCGTGGCAGTGCTCGCCTGCGCCTTCGTCCTCACGGAAGAGGATCAGTTCCTTCTGGCAGGTCAGCTCGCCGAGCAGACGTTGCGGCTGTCCCTTGAAGAACTGGTCGTTTTCGGCGTCGAGTACGAGTGTCGGGCAGGTGATGCGGTCGGCGACACCCGCCAGCGTGTATGCCTCGGTTGCCTTGAGCAGCTCGTCGAAGTCGGAGACACCGAAGGTCCACCGGCCGTTGCGTACCACCCATCGCACCATGGTGTTCTGCGCCATCAGCGCCTCCATGCCGCCGGTCGTCGCAGCGGCTCGGCCGGCGGTTGCGGCGGCGACTTCGTGGAAGTCGTCGACGCCGTCGTGCAGCACGCACGCGGCGAGGCGGTGTTCGAAGGCGGCCGCCCTCGCGGCGAGGTAGCCTCCCAGACTCGTGCCGACCAGCACGAGTCGTTCGGCGTCGGCCTCGGGCACGGTGAGCGCGAGGTCGACGGCCGGGGTGACCACGGCCTCCCAGTCCGGCCGGAAGTGCAGGCCCTGCTCGCGGACGGTGCTGCCCTGGCCGGGGCCGTCGAACGCGATGACGTTGTAGCCGCGCCGCACCGCGCCTGCGGCCAGCGCGAAGTAGTTCTCCTCAAGGGTGGAGTCGTAGCCACCGTGGTAGAGCAGGGTCGGGCGCGGGGTGCCCGAATCGTCGGCGAGGAACAGGTAGCCGGGAAGCGTGGTGTCCTCGTACGGGATGCGCAGGGCGCGGGCCGGAGTGTCGAGCAGGGCGGCCGCGTCGGCGAACGTCTGCTGGGAGGCCTTGGCGAGCCGCGCCGACTCGGCGTCGGCGGCGGGATTCTCGCGGCGGTAGAAGTCGGCGGTCCGGTAGTAGTTGGACGCGCGCAGCAGCGCCTCCCGGGCGCTGACTCTGTGACCGGCGGCCAACGCGTCCCGGCCGATGCGCTCGATGCGCGCCGCCGTCGCGGCCCACTGGGCCGACCATGCCTCCTCGTCTCCCTCTGGGACCTGCCGGCAGGTGACCAGGACCTCGCCGAGGTCGGCCCCGCCATAGGCGGCGTAGCCCGCGGCGCGCAGTGCCTCGAAGGAGAAGGACTCGTCGTCGTAGAGGAATTTCATCGTCGGCCCCTTCCATAAACGGAACGGAACGGAACGTAGCGTCTCGTCTCGTCTCGTCTCGCCACACTCGATCGAGGCTAACCTCAGCGTCGCATTGATCTCCTGCTCCAGCCTCTTCGTCGAGGGCGTGAGCCCCTCCGAGCGGTGCGGCTCAGGACTCGTCCGTCAGACGCGCTCGTAGGTGGTGCCGGACTCGTTTCTGCGCAGCAGTCCCTCGTCCACGAGGGCACGGCGCAGGCTCACCCAGTCGTCGAACCATTCGCCGCAGATCGCGTTGACCTTGGCCTCGGAGTAAGTCACGCCGGGCTCGAACGAGTCCTTCACCACGGCCAGAACACGGCTGCGCACCTCCGCCTTGCCCGGAATGGACGTGAGCCGACCACGGCGGAAGTAGGAGCCCGCCCCGTCTCCGCTGCCCCGACCGGAGACCCTGACCTCGGCCTGGACTGCGAGCCGGAAAGTGTCGTCGAGCAGCGTGTACGTGCGCTTTTCGCTGTCGAAGGCGGCGATCCGGCCGTCCGTCAGCTTCTGCAGCGCCGCGGCAGCGGCTGGTGGGCGGAGCTTGGCCATTCGGCGACCTCGGCCACGGAGGTCGCGCCGAGGGCGAGGGCCGCGTAGGCGGCGCGCCGGTCGGCCTGGGCGAGGAGACCGACCAAGTCGCGGCAGGAGGGTGAATGGTCCTCGGTGGGGCCCGTGTTCATGGTGTCCATTCCGGTTGTGGTTCCGGGCACCGATCGTCGTCGTTGTCGTAGAACTCCTCGGGCGGGGGTGCGAGCACCATCGGCCAGTCGTCGTAGGTCGCGAGCAGCTCGTCCAGTGGAATGTCCAGGCCCGTGGTGAAGACGACGGTCCCCTCGGACCGTCGTACGGACGCCTCCGGAGCGGCTGCTGTCTGCGCCCGCAGGATCACCACGGCCTCCGGGTCGACGGCCGACCGGCCGGTGAAGTCGGCGGGGTCCACGCCGACCGCGAGCAATGCGCCTGGGTAGACAGCGACGTCGACCGTCAGTTGGCCGCCGTCGCGTACATGCTCGGCCCAACCGTCGGTCTGCAACAGGCAGGCCCACCCGTTCACCTCGTGACAGTAGTCGCCGAGCCGGGCCACGGCGCGCTCCCCCGGAGTGCCCTCGGGATCAACGAGGAGGACAGCGACGGGCACGTCCGGTTCATCGGGATCCAGGCCGGAACGTACGTACAGGCGGGCCATCGGCGCCTCCAGGTCGCAGCAGGTCGGGCACCAGTACACACCACGCCATCCGGCTCACCCACACAGCAATCTGCGGCTGTCGCCCCTGAGCGACGCACCCCCACGCCGCGGCAATTGGAAGATTTGGGCCAGTCCTGGTGGCGGTCACCAGGCACTACCCGAGTCGTCCGTGGCCGAAATCTGCCAATTACTCGGCTGGCTCAGCATGTAGGGGGCCGGTGTCTGGTGTACGACGTTCAGTTCGCACCAGACGGACTTGCCGACCGTCAGCTCGGTCACGCCCCAGCGGTCGGCGATCTCCCGCACGATGAGCAGGCCGCGCCCGAACATGTCGTCTTCCGCCGCCACGCGCGGGCTCGGCAGCGACTCGCCCTTCGGGTCCGTGACGGCGATGCGTACGGCGCGGTCGGTGAGGGTCAGTTCCACCCGGAAGAGCCGGTCCCGCACGCATCCGTGCAGTACGGCGTTGGCGCTCAACTCCGACACCAACAGGGCGGTGTCGGCGGCGAGTTCAGGGTGCCCCCATTCGGTGAGGAGGCGGTGGGCGCGGCGGCGGGCGAGGGTGACGTTCTTGAGGAGTGGGGTGTAGTCGAGGCGGTCGTGGTGGAGGGCCTGGGGCTCGGCGGATTCATCGGGGGTGGCCATGTCGCGTACCTCCGGGCAGGGGTGAGCAGCGCCACGGTCAACTGGCGCCGCTCTGCAATCAGTTCGTCACCGAACGTAGAGTTACCCCACCAGGGATCGCAAGTTCCTCGCGGAGGATTTCCCCCGAAGGGAGTTTGCGAAGCTGTCGTACGCCGCGCCAGACTTACGGCGCAGCCCAACCCACAGGGGAGCATCAACGTGACCGCGAGCCAGCCGATGCAGGGCAACAGCACGTCCACCGTCCTGGGGCGCCGACTGGGCAGTGAACTCATCAAGTTGCGTACGGCCGCCGGCCTCACACAGACGCACGCGGCCAAGACACTCACAGCCTCCACCACGAAGGTCGCGAAGATGGAGCGCGGTTGGGTACCCATGCGCGACCCGGACATCCGGGCCTTGTGTGAGCTGTACGGCGTCCATGACCCCGGCGCCATCGGTGGGCTGCTGGAGCTGGCCCGGGTCGACCGCGAACGACGTAAGGCAAAGGGCTGGTGGGACGATTACGCATCGCTCGGCAAGATGCAGGAGTACGTCACGCTGGAGTCCGTCGCGACGGCCGTGAAGTCATGGCAACCAGCTTTCGTTCCAGGACTTCTTCAGACCCCGGAGTACGTACGAACGCTGAGGGCCAACCACCAGCGGGCAGCACTCACGGAAAAAGACGAGGAGTTCATCGCGGCCCGCGTGAAGCGCCAGGAACGTCTCGACGACGACAGCCCGCTCACTCTGCACGCCGTGATCTACGAAGCGGTACTGCGCAACACAGTCGGCGGCGAAGTTACGATGCGCGCCCAACTGGAACATCTCCTGACCGTCGCCCGCAAGCCGAACGTCACCATCAATGTTCTCCCCTTCGGCTCAATCACTCTCGGTCTCGACTGCCCCATCAACGTTCTGTCGTTCACCGAGCCCGGCGCGATGGACGTGGTGTACATGGAGGCGCCCTTCGCACAGCTGTGGATCGAAGGCGGGGAGAGGGCTGCCCAGCACGGCCAACTGTTCGAGACAATCGCTGAACGAGCCCTCAGTGAGAGCGACTCGCTTACGTTCATCCGCGACCTGACCAAGGAACTCTGAGCCGTGTCTGACCTCTTCCGGTACCGCAAGTCGAGCTACAGCAACGGTGAATACGAGTGCGTCGAGATAGCCACCAACATCCCCACAACCATCGCCATACGCGACTCCAAGAACCCCTGCGGTCCGACCCTCCACATCCGCCCCACCACCTGGACCGCCTTCGAAACCGCGCTGTGCGAAGGCAAGTTGTCGCCCCTCCGGTAAGACCTCAGTCGGCCGGCCGCCACCCCAGCGCCGGTCCCAGCTTCGTCGCCATGTCCGTCAGGATCTGGACGTAGTCCTCGTGCGCGAAGGTGAAGGGGAGAGCGAAGGCCACCTCGTCGATTTCCCTGAACGCGGCGTGGGCGTACAGGCGTTCCGCTATCTCCGACGAGGTGCCGACGAGGTCCGGGGCGAACATCATGCGGGCCGGGCCCTGGGGGGTGGTCGTGCGAGGAGTGCGTTTCGCGGCGTACTCCTCGTACTTCGCGCGCTGTTCCCGGGTCGCGCTGTCCGTGGGGATGACCACCAGGCCCTGGGAGACGCGGGCGGCGTCGCCGTCGGGGTGGTGGGCGCGGAATGTACGGATGTGCGACAGCTGGATCTCCGCGAACTCCTCGGACTCCTCCGCCTTCACCACGCTGCTGGTCAGCAGGTTCATGCCGTGCTCGCCCGCCCATCGGGCCGAGCGCAGGCTGCCGCCGCCGTACCACATGCGGCGGCCGAGGCCGGGAGACTGCGGTTGCACCCTGTCCGAGAAGACCTCGAAGCCCTCCACCCCGCTGAAGTCCGTGGCCGGCTTGCCGCGGACGAAGTCCAGGAGGCGCTCCACCCGGTCGCGGCCGAAGTCCTCGGAGGCGGCCGTGTCCGGGTACAGGGCCTGCTTCACCTGGTCGTAGTGCATCGGGGGGCCGACGCTCACGCCCGGGTTGAGGCGGCCCCCGGAGAGGATGTCCACCGTCGACAGGTCCTCGGCGAGGCGCAGCGGGTTCTCCCAGCCCAGGGGCGTGACCGCGGTGCCGAGCTCGATGCGGTGCGTGCGCTGGGAGGCCGCCGCGAGGACCGCCACCGGGGACGAGATGCCGTACTGGAGGTGGCGGTGCCGCAGCCACGCGCTGTCGAAGCCGAGGCGCTCGCCGAGTTCGATGACCTCCAGGGTCGACTCGTGGCCCCGGCGCGGATCGGCCTCGTCGAACAATCCGATGGTCAGGAAGCCCAGCTTCCGCAACGGTTGTGAGGGCAGCGGCATGGGGGGCTCCTCCATCAGCACGGCGTCGCTTCAGTACGGCATCGCTTCGGAACGTCTCTACGTCAAAGCCTCCGTGCTCCGGTTCTGTTCCCTCAGCCTCAGCCCCCGTACGGCCGTACCTCCTTCGCCTCCCGCAGGGCCCTCCCCCACCAGGCCAGCTGGTCCAGCATCACCTTCGCCGCCGCGTCGGGGGCGGACGGGTCCTTCAGGCGGCCCGAGTCGTCGAAGGACCCGTGCGCGTTGTGGAAGGACACCGTGTCGCGCACCGTGGTCGCGTGCAGCTCGGCGAAGACCTGGCGGAGGTGTTCGGCGGCGCGGAGGCCGCCCGAGATGCCGCCGTAGGAGACGAGGGCCACCGGTTTGGCGCGCCACTCGTGGAAGTGCCAGTCGATGAGGTTCTTGAGGGCGGCCGGGTACGAGTGGTTGTACTCCGGGGTGACGACGATGAAGGCGTCCGCGGACGACAGCTTCGGGGTGACGGCCGCGAGCGCCTCGGTCGCCTCGGGCGATGGGGAGAGCGTCGTCGGCAGCGGGACCTCGGCCACGTCCACGACGTCCACCTCGAAGTCGCCGTGGGAGCGGATGCGGCCGATCAGCCAGTCGGCCACCACGGAGCCGAAGCGGCCCTCGCGGTTGCTGCCGATGACGAGGGTCACTCGGACGGGGATCTCCCTGGGGGCCTCCGCGAGGGTGGCCACGGTGGGGGCAGGGGTGCGGTGTTGCCGAGTGGTCTCAGCGGTCTCAGTGGTCTCAGTGGTCTTCATGGGCACAGCCTCGTACCTCAACTTTCCTTGAGGTCAAGTCGCAGCCTAGGGGCGGTCTCGCGAGTCCGGCGGTCACCCGTTCACAGGTCCGGACTCCCCCTTACGGGTTTTTTGCCGAGGAGCCCTCGCACCGCACCCATGACCTGCTGGAATGCCGGGCATCTTCGGCTCGGGCAACCCTTCTCCTGACACCCATTCACATCATTTCTGACAGTTCATCAGGAAGCGCGGGAGGCCCGGTGCCGCTTACCTCGGTAGGGCAGGGGCTCGACCGACTCAGCGGCACATGGGGGTGTCGCGGGCCGTGCCCTCTCGGAGGAGCAACCACCATGCGACATACGCCCCCGCTCCGGATGAGTGCTTTGCGGCGGCGCGCCTCCCGGCTGCCGGCCGGTACCGCCCTCGCCGTCGTCGCCGTGGGCCTCACCGTGGGTCTCGCCGTCGGGCCCGCGTACGGCGCGGAGATGGCGGACACGCGAGGGGGACGGCTGGAGGTGAACCCCACGAGCGTCGCCCCGGGTGCCGAGGTCACCGTCGGCACGGTGGCCTGCGGTGCGGACGGCGCGGCGGCGGGCGACGCGAGCTCGGTCGGCGCCGGCGCGTTCACTCTCGCGCCCGGTACCCCGCCGGGGAACACGACGGGACGGTTCAGGGTGCCGCCGGGCGCCGAGCCGGGGACGTACGAGATCGTCGCGCGGTGCTCCCGGGACGGTGCGGAGGTGGCCGGTGATCTGGTGGTCGGGCTCACCGCCGCCGGCGAGCCGACGCACCCGAGGGGAAGTGTGAAGACGGGGGTCGGAGGCGCGCTCGGCCCCGACCCCGTGAAGACCGCGGCGGGCGTGGCGGCGCTGGCCGTCGCCGCCGCGGGCGGTACCTGGCTGCTGCATCGCCGAGTGAGAGGCGAGGCGATCTGACGGGCACCCTCCGCTGCCCGTCCGCCGGTACCGCCGCCCCCTCCCCTCCGGGCCCCGCCCCTCGGCCCGGAGGGGAGGTACGCGTGAGGGGACGAGAGAGGAGCGTCACACAGCCGTGAAAGGAGCAGGTCACGTGCGCGGGTTCAGCAACACCGCCATAACGTGCACCACCGTGGTCGCCCTCGGCTGCGGTGCGTGGCTGCTCCGCAGCGGCACCGAGCACGGTGCGCCGCCGCAGCCGTCGGCGGCCCAGGCCCACACCCGCTCCGGGCCCGAGGTGCCGGCCGGGGTGCCCGCCCTGCCGCCGTCCCCGCCCGAGCGTGTCCGCATCCCCTCGATCCGTGTGAACGCCCCCTTCATGAGCCTCGGCCTCACCACCACCGGCAGCCTCGACGCCCCGCCGACGACCAAGGAGAACCTCGTCGGCTGGTATGAGGCGGGCGCCACGCCCGGTGAGGAGGGCACCGCGATCGTCGCGGGGCACGTCGACACCGCGGACGGCCCCGCCGTCTTCTACCGGCTGGGAGCACTCGCGAAGGGCGCCCGCGTCGAGGTCGAGCGGCGGGACGGCACGGTCGCCGTGTTCTCCGTCGACGCGGTGGAGGTGTACGACGCCCACGCCTTCCCCGACGAGAAGGTGTACGGCGCCGCCGACCGCCCCGAGCTGCGGTTGATCACGTGTGGCGGCGGCTACTCCAAGCGCACGGGCTACCGAGGCAACGTGGTCGTGTTCGCCCACCTCACGGGCGTACGGGGGTCCAGTGCACGCTGACCGTCACCTTGAGCAGTCCCTTGACGCTCACGCCAGCCACTGCTGATACGCCATGTTCGCCACCAGCGCGAACACCACCACCAGCAACACGACCCGTACGAAGGAGCTGCCCTTCTTCAGCGCGGTGCGCGCGCCCACCGTGCCGCCGACCAGGTTGAACACGGCCATCAGCGCGGCCAGCTGCCAGTACACCGTGCCCTTCCAGGCGAACGTCGCGAGGGCGCCCGCGTTGGTGCAGCAGTTGACGATCTTGGCGGTGGCGGAGGCGGTCACCAGGTCGAGGTGGAGGAGGGCCGTCAGCGCCAGGACGAGGAACGTGCCGGTGCCGGGGCCGACCAGCCCGTCGTAGAAGCCGATGCCGACGCCCGCGAGACCGATCGCGGCCAGGATGCGCCGCGCCGGGACGGGCCCGGTGGAGGGGGCCGTGCCGAAGGCGGGCCGCAGGATCACGAAGGCACCGACCGCGAGCAGGACGACCATGACGACGGGCTTCAGTACGTCCGTGCTCATCAGGGCCGCCACGAACGCCCCGGCCGTGGACCCGGCGAGCGCGCCCAACCCGATCCGTACGGCGACCCCGACGTCGACGGGCGTCCGGCGCGCGTACGTCACGGCCGCGCCCGTCGTGCCGACGATGGCCACCGCCTTGTTGGTGCCGAGCGCGTACTGGGCGGCGGACGACGTGTTCGGCAGCCCGAGCAGCATCACCGGCAGCAGCAGGAGTCCGCCGCCGCCCACCACGGCGTCGATCCATCCGGCCGCGAGCGCGGCGAGGCAGAGCAGGACGACCATGGTCAGCGATATGTCGGGCATGATCGGAACTTTATGGACGGGATACATGTGCGGTCCATGGAATTGAGCAGCTCTTGAGCTGTGCCAGGGCACCTGAGCAGGGCATTCGTGTCGCCTCACCGGCCCCACGGCCCACACCGGCCCGCCGGAAACCCCTCACATCCCGTCCGGCCCGGTGAAGAGGGCAGCGTTCCCCGTGGGAAACAGACGTGATGCGGTCGGGTAACACCGGCACCGCACGCTCGGGGGCATGACCTCGAATACGCGTGTGGTGGTGATCGGCGCCGGCCTCGCGGGCGTACGTCTCGCCCGGCGGCTCGGTGAGCTCGGCGTGCCCGCCGTTCTCGTGAGCGAGGAGACACACACCCCGTACAACCGCGTGCTGCTCGCCGACGTCCTGGCCGGCCGGTACACGCCCGAGGTGATCGCCCTCCCGGCGCCCGCGGAGATCACACGCGCCCGGGTCACCGGCATCGACCGCGCGGCCCGCGAGGTGTACTGCGCGGACGGTTCCGTGATCGCATACGACACGCTCGTCCTCGCGACCGGCTCGAACCCCGTCCTCCCCGCCCTGCGCGGTCTGTTCGACCCCCAGCGGCACGAACTCCCCGACGGCGTGCACGCGTTCCGCACGATGGACGACTGCCTGGGGCTGTCGAAGGCCGTGCGGCCGGGTGTGAAGGCCGTGGTCATCGGCGGCGGGCTCCTCGGTGTCTCCGCCGCCCGTGCCCTCGCCCGGCGCGACGCCCAGGTGGTGCTGGCGCAGCAGGGCGAGCGGCTGATGGAGCGGCAGCTCGACCCGTCGGCCTCGAAGCTGGTGCGGCGGCATCTGACGGACCTCGGGGTCGAGGTGCACACCGAGTCACGCGTCCGTGGCGTGCGCTGCGTAGGCGGGGCCGTACGGTCCGTGGAGATGGCCGACGGATACGCGCTGGACGCCGACATCCTCGTCCTTGCCTGTGGGGTCCGCCCGCGCGTCTCGCTCGCCGTGCGGGCGGGGCTCGCCGTCCACAAGGGCGTCCTCGTCGACGACGAGCTGCGCACCTCCGACCCGCACATCCGGGCCATCGGCGACTGCGTCCAGCACGACGGGCAGGTCTACGGCCTCGCCACCCCGGCCCTCGAACAGGCCGACGTGCTCGCCGAGCTGCTCGCTGCCGAGACAGGGGCCGAGACAGGGGCCGAGACGGGAGCCGAGGCCGGGGCCGCCGGCGACGCGGCCGCCCGCTACACCGGCACCCGCGCGCTCACCCGGCTCACCCTGGCCGGAGGGGACTTCTTCGACCTCGCCGCGTTCGGCGAGCCCGACCCCCGCCCCGGCGACGACGTCGTCCAGCTCGCCGACGCCACCCGGGGCACCTACCGCAAGGTCGTCGTCCGCGACGACCGCCTGGTGGGCGGGGTGCTCGTCGGCGAACTCGGCACCGTCGGCGCGCTCGCCCGCGCCTGGGAGGGAGCAGAGCCGCTCCCGCAGAACGGCGCTCCTCTGCTCCACCTGCTCACCAACGATGGAGGCTCCTGAATGACCGCCACCCCGGGGGCCACCCCCACGATCGTGCTCGTCGGCCACGGCATGGTCGGCCAGCGCTTCCTCGAAGCGCTCGCCGAGCGCGGCCTGACCGCCACGCACCGCGTGGTCGTGCTGTGCGAGGAGCCGCGTCCCGCGTACGACCGTGTCGCCCTCACCTCGTACTTCTCGGGCAAGACCCCCGAGGACCTGTCCATGACGGACATGGGGTTCATCGACACGCACGGCATCGAGCTGTACGTCGGCGACCCCGCGGAGACCGTCGACCGCGAGGCCAGGAAGGTCACCGCCAGGTCCGGCCAGGTCTTCGAGTACGACACCCTCGTCCTCGCCACCGGCTCGTACCCCTTCGTCCCGCCGGTCCCGAACAAGGACGCCGAGGGCTGCTTCGTCTACCGCACGATCGAGGACCTGCTCGCGATCGAGGAGTATGCGAGGACGAAGGCGACGGTCGGCGCGGTGGTCGGCGGTGGTCTGCTCGGCCTGGAGGCGGCCGGTGCGCTCAAGGGCCTCGGACTCACCTCCCACATCGTGGAGTTCGCGCCGCGTCTGATGCCGGTGCAGGTGGACGACGGAGGTGGCGCGGCGCTGCTGCGCACCATCGAGGAGATGGGCCTGACCGTCCACACGGGCGTGGGCACGCAGGAGATCCTCACGGACGCCTCGGGCGCCGTGACCGGCATGAAGCTGTCCGACGGCTCCGAACTCGCCACCGACATGGTGGTGTTCTCCGCCGGTGTCCGGCCCCGCGACCAGCTCGCCCGCGACTGCGGTCTGACGGTCGGCGAGCGCGGCGGCATCACGGTCGACGAGCAGTGCCGTACCGTCTCCGACCCGCACGTGTTCGCGATCGGCGAGTGCGCGCTGGCCTCCGACGGCCGGGTGTACGGCCTGGTCGCGCCCGGTTACGAGCAGGCGGAGACGGCCGCGGCGAGCATCGGCGAGGACGAGGCCGAGCAGTTGTCGTTCACCGGCGCCGACCTGTCCACCAAGCTGAAGCTGCTCGGTGTCGACGTGGCGTCCTTCGGTGACGCGCACGGCGCGGCCGAGGACTGCCTCGACGTCGTCTACTCCGACTCCCGTTCGGGTCTGTACAAGAAGCTGGTCATCGGCCGGGACGGCACACTGCTCGGCGGCATCCTGGTCGGCGACGCGGAGGCGTACGGCACGCTGAAGGCCTTCACCGGTTCGGTGCCGCCGGTCTCGCCCGAGTCGCTGGTGCTGCCCGCGGGCGCCGGGGATTCCGTCCAGCTCGGCCCGACCGCGCTGCCCGACGACGCGATCATCTGCTCCTGCAACAACGTACGCAAGGGCACGATCCGCGAGGCGGTCACCGAGCACAACTGCGCCACCGTGCCCGAGGTGAAGAAGTGCACCAAGGCCGGTACGACGTGCGGCAGTTGCGTCAAGGTGCTGGGCCAGCTGGTCACCGCCGAGCTGGAGGCGTCGGGCGTCGAGGTCGACAAGGGCCTGTGCGGCTGCTTCTCACAGACCCGCGAGGAGCTGTACGAGATCGTCCTCGCCCTGCGCATCAACACGTACCAGCAGCTCCTGGACCGCTACGGCCGTGAGGGTGCCCGCGGCGGCGACGGCTGCGAGATCTGCAAGCCGACGGTCGGCTCCGTCATCGCCTCCCTCGCCCCGACGATCGGCGCGAGCGGCTACGTGCTGGAGGGCGAGCAGGCGGCCCTGCAGGACAGCAACGACCACTTCCTCGCCAACCTCCAGAAGAACGGCTCGTACTCGGTCGTCCCGCGCATCCCCGGTGGTGAGATCACCCCGGAGGGCCTGATCGTCATCGGCGAGATCGCCCGTGACTTCGGGCTCTACACGAAGATCACGGGTGGCCAGCGCATCGACATGTTCGGTGCGCGCGTCGAGCAGCTCCCGTTGATCTGGACGCGGCTGGTGGACGCGGGATTCGAGTCCGGCCACGCCTACGGCAAGTCGCTGCGCACGGTGAAGTCCTGCGTCGGCCAGACCTGGTGCCGCTACGGAGTCCAGGACTCGGTGCGCATGGCGATAGACCTGGAGCTGCGCTACCGGGGGCTCAGGTCGCCCCACAAGCTCAAGTCGGCGGTGTCGGGCTGCGCCCGCGAGTGCGCCGAGGCCCAGTCGAAGGACTTCGGCATCATCGCCACGGCGGGCGGCTGGAACCTGTACGTCGGCGGCAACGGCGGCGCCACCCCGCGCCACGCGGACCTGCTGGCCCAGGACCTCTCCGACACCGAACTGATCCGTCTGATCGACCGGTTCCTGATGTTCTACATCCGCACCGCCGACCGGCTGGAGCGCACCTCCACCTGGCTGGAGCGCATCCCCGGCGGCCTGGACCACGTGCGTGACGTGGTCGTGGAGGACTCCCTCGGCATCTGCGAGGAGCTGGAGTCCCTGATGGCGGACCACGTGGCGAACTACGCCGACGAGTGGGCGACCACCATCAACGACCCCGAGAAGCTGGCCCGGTTCGTCTCCTTCGTGAACGCGCCGGACACTCCCGACCCGGTCGTCGGCTTCGTCCCCGAGCGCGACCAGATCAAGCCCGACCTGCCCCTGATGTCCATCGGCATGCGCCCCACACAAAACCCGGCAGACGTCCTGGAAGGAAGCGCCCAGCGATGACCCTGGCACCCGAGACCACCGATCTGAAGGTCCAACTCCAGCTCGGGGACGACTGGTTCACGGTCTGCGACCTGACCCGGCTGACCCCCGGCCGAGGCGTGGCGGCTCTGCTCCCCGACGGCCGCCAGGCGGCCCTGTTCCGCGACCGCAACGGCGAGCTGTACGCGATCGACAACCGCGACCCCTTCGGCGGCGCCGCGGTCCTCTCCCGCGGCCTCACCGGCACCCACCAGGGCCGCCCCTTCGTCGCCTCCCCGCTCCTGAAGCAGCGTTTCGACCTGGAGACGGGTCAGTGCCTGGACGACGAGGCGGTGCGGGTGGCGACGTACGAGGTGCGGGCGCGGTGACATCGGACGCGCTGATGTCTCGATGGCATCGGGCGCGCTGACGTCTCGGCGGCATCGGGCCCGCTGATGGGAGCTGTGCGCTCAGCGGGTGGCCTCCAGCGGTCTCGGGGGCCGGTGCTCCGAGAACGGGGTGCCGACCCGGTTCGGGTTCGGGGCGCACGGGAGGTGGACCACCGCGTCGAGACCGCCGCTGGGCGCGGGGCGCAGGACGGCCTCGCCGCCGCCGGCGTGGGCGAGGCGCTGAACCAGGGCGAGCCCCAGGCCCGTACCGCCCTTGGGGGCGTCGGGAGCGCGCCAGAAGCGGTCGAAGGCGCGGCGGCGCTGCTCCTCCGTCATACCGGGTCCCTCGTCCATGACGTGCAGTTCGACCCGGCCCTGGCCCGCCATGCGGGGGTGCGGGAAGGGGTGGGCGAAACGGCGTTCGTGGGGCGCCGGGCGGTGCAGGTCGATCAGGACGGTGGACCCCGGCGGTGACACGCGCAGCGCGTTGGAGAGCAGGTTGTCCAGAATCTGCTCCACCGCGCCGGGCACCGCCAGTACCTGGCCCGTGTAGTCGCCCACCAGTGCCAGCCGCACACCGTGCTGCTCGTACAGCGGGTTCCAGGCACGGTGCCGCTCCGCGCACACCTGGTCCACGTCAACACGCTCGCGTTCGCCGGCGCTCTCGTCGAGCCGGGCCATCGCGAGCAGCCCCTCGACCATGCGGGCCAGCCGGTCGGTCTCGGTCATCGCGGCGGTGAGGCTGCCCCGGGCGTTCAGGGCGATGTCGGACTCCAGGTTCTCCAGGCGCAGCCGCAGCGCCGCGAGCGGGGTCTTGAGCTGGTGGGAGGCCTCGCCGGCGAAGGCGCGCTGGGAGGCCAGGAGGTGTTCGAGACGGGCGGCGGTGCGGTTGAAGGTGGCCGCGAGACTGCGCACCTCAGGGGGACCCTTGGTGATCGCGACCGGACTCACCGTGCCGCCCTCGGCCAACTCGTAGGTGGCGAGCTCCAGTTCGCGGATGGGGCGACCGGTCCAGCGGGCGATGGCGAACCCGACGACGGCGAACGCGGCGAGGACCGCCAGCCCGCCGAGGAGGAGCAGCAGCCAGAAGTGCTGGACGCGGTTCACCACCATCTGGGTCGGCACCGTGAGCCGTACGGCACCCAGCTTCTCCACTCCGTGGGTGACCGGCGCCGAGACCGCGATGTACTCGACACCACCGATGACGGAGGTGCGCACGTCCGACGCGGAGTTGGCCTGGAGTGCCGCGGCGATGCCGGGCTGGGCGGCGAGGTTCCCGGACTCGTCGGGGGACACCTGATGGGAGGTGGCCAGCACCGCGCCGGACTGGTCCACGATCAGTACGTGGCCGCCGAGGCGCTGGGCGCACTTGACCGCCTGGGGCTGCAGTTCCTCCGCGGCACGGCCCGCGTCGATCGACAGCGAGGCGTACGCCGACACCGCCTCCGCCTCGTCCTTCGCGGCGTTGACCACCCGCTCCTGTTCGAACTGCGCGTAGACGAAGCCCAGCGGGATCTCCAGGCAGAGCAGGACCAGGAGCGTGAGGCCGAGGTAGCTGAGCAGCAGGCGCCGGGTCATCGATACGCCGCCTGTGGCCCTGGCGCCTGGTACGCGGCGGGCGGCTGCGTGTGCACCGCCAGCCGGAACCCGACCCCGCGCAGCGTCTGGATCCACGCCGAGTTCCCCAGCTTGCGCCGCAGCGTGGCCACGTGCACATCCAGCGTCTTCGTCGGGCCCTCGTAGTGCGGGTCCCACACCCGGTCGAGGATCTGCTGCCGCGAGTACACCGCGCCAGGGTCCTCGGTGAGCAGCGCCAGCAGCTCGAACTCCTTGGGCGTCAGGGCCACGGGCGAGTTCCCCACCCACACCTGCCGCGTCCTGCGGTCGACGACGAGCGGCCCGGAGGGCCCCTCGGGTGCGGCTTCGGGTGGCGGTGCGGGGTCGAAGGCGGGGTCGGGGGCCTCGAACGAGCGGGTCGTGTCGAAGGAACCGGTCGAGCCGTACGAGCGCGCCGAGTCGAAGGAACCGGTCGAGTCGAAGGAGCGCGCCGCGCCGAACGAACCGGTCGAGTCGTACGAGCCGGCCGAGCCGTAGGAGCCGGCCGCGTCGTAGGAGCCGGGTGCGCCGAACGACGTGTTCGCGTCGTGGGCGCGGCCTGCACGCCGGGAACCCCTCGGCTCCTGCGTGCTGCCGTGCTCCGGGGAGCGCCCGGTGTCGACGGGGCCCGTTTCGAAGCTCCGGGAGGCGTCGAACTGCCGGGTGGCGTCGGTGGGTTCGTACGGGTCGGAGGACGGCCCGGGTGCCGTGGCCCCCGTGCTCCCGGCGAACGACTCGCCGCCGTACGAGTCGCTACGGAGCGACTCGCCCCCGAAGGAGTCACCGCCGTAGGAGCCTCCGCCGAACGGCTCCCCGCCCCGCGACCAGGACTCAGCCCCCCGCGAGTTGGACGCCTCGCTCACCGCGGAGCCCGAACGCGCGGGGGCTCCGACGGACTCGCCGCCGGACTGTCCGGTGCCGAACCCCCCGCCCGTACCGGCACCGTAGGCGTCCGCGCCCGCGAACTGGCCGGATTGACCGACCTGACCAACCTGTCCGGCCTGTCCGGCCTGTTCGACCGGTCCGGCCTGCCCTGCCTGGCCGACCTGTCCGGCGCGTTGCGTCCGTCGGGTCACCGCGCGCACACGTGCCACCAGCTCACGTATGCTGAATGGTTTCGCCAGGTAGTCGTCGGCCCCCAGTTCGAGGCCCAGCACACGGTCGGCCTCCTCGCCCCGCGCGCTGAGGATGATGATGGGGACGTCGGAGGTCTGCCGGATGCCACGGCAGACGTCGATGCCGTCCATGTCCGGCAGGCCCAGGTCGAGCAGCACGACATCGCCGTACGGCCCCCTCAACCCCTCGGTGCCGGACCCGACATGATGGACGGCCAGCCCGAAGTGGCCCAGACCCTCGGCGAGCGGTTCGGCGATCGTCTGGTCATCCTCGATGAGCAGCACTCGTACGCCCATGCGTTCCGCCTCTCCGTGAACCGTCAACATCAACCACGCGTCATCGACCACGCGTCCGGACAGCGCGAATTCCGTGCCGCGGAGGTTACACGCTACAAGATCCGTCAATGCCGTGTCGCACAGATCCGGGACAATGTGAGCAGCCGCTCAAAAATGTCTGGACTACGGCTGTTGACGTTCTCTTAGGGTCCCTCTGAAGTGGCCGGACAAAGTCTGGACTATTCATGGCTGCCGTTTAGTGTTCCTCTAACCTTCCGCTGGCAGCGACTGTTCTACGGTGATGGGGACCAGGTCAAACAACTCCCCTGTCCTACCCCTGACCTGGCCAAATACCGCGTCAGGCATGGCTGGAGACGTCCTCGTACACCATGCCTGACGCGGTGCGAGACCCCTGCTGGAGGCACCGTGAAGGCATTGCTGGACCGCGCTCGCTCGTTCAAGCGTCGGGTCGACTTCGAAAGCGGCGAATACCGGAAACTGGCCGAAGGTCAATATCCGGAGGCGCTGTTCATTACCTGCTCGGACTCACGGGTCATACCCGCCCTGATCACGGGCGCACGGCCCGGTGAAATATTCGAGCTGCGGAACGCCGGCAATATCGTTCCGCCCCATGGACAGCCCGGCGCATCGGGCGAGGCCGCCACCATCGAGTACGCACTGGAGGTGCTCGGCGTTCAGGACATCGTCGTGTGCGGCCACTCCTACTGTGGCGCGATGGGCGCCCTCAAGTCCGGTGACGACCTGTCCGAGCTGCCCGGCGTGGACGCCTGGCTGCGGCTCGCCCGCCCCGGCCTCACCCCACTGCTCGACGGCACCCTGAACGACCCTTCGCTGACCGACGTGGTGCAGCTGAACATCGTCAACCAGCTTGCGTTGCTGCGGAGTTACCCGGCGGCGCGGCAGCGTCTCGACTCGGGACGGCTGCACCTGCACGGCTGGTACTACGAGGTGGACACCGGCCAGGTGCACGAGCTGGACGAGGACGGCCTGTTCCGGGTGCACGCCGGATGAGCGGCACACACGGGCACGGACGGCACGCCAAAGCCCGCCCCACGGCAGCGGACGCCGGCCACACGGTCTGGCTGGACCCGGGGGGCCAGCAGCAGGCGGGCTCCGCGCCGGAGGACCCGTGGGCGAGGGTGCCGGAGGAGTGGGCGCCCGCGAGCGCTCCCTCGTCCCCCGCGCCCCAGGACGGCTGGGCCGACTCGGCCCACCAGGACGGCTGGGGTGCACCCCGGCGCCATGACGCGTGGGCGACCCCACCGCCCCCGTCCCGGCCGCCACGTCCGGGCCACGCACCCCCGAGGCGTCCAGGGGGCCCAGGTCCCGTACGGATGCCGGGGCGTCCGGGGCCGGGATGCCCGGGGCCGGGATGCCCGGGGCTGGGATGTTCGGGGCCGGGATGTTCGGGATGTTCTCGAAGGGGGGCAAGTCCTCGGGCGGCCAGAAGGCCGACCTGGCCACCGAGATCACGGCGTCCCTCGTCGTCTTCCTCGTGGCCCTCCCCCTGTGCATCGGCGTCGCCGTGGCGTCCGGCGTCCCGGCCGAGCTGGGCATCATCTCCGGTGTCATCGGCGGTCTGGTCGTCGGTGTGGCCCGGGGCAGCACCCTCCAGGTCAGCGGCCCGGCCGCGGGCCTCGCCGCCCTGGTCGCCGAGACGGTGATGGAATTCGGCGTGGCGATGCTCGGCGTGATCGTCCTCTTCTCGGGCATCCTGCAGATCATTCTCGGCCTGGTGAAGCTAGGCCGGTTCTTCCAGGCGATCTCGCTGGCGGTCGTCCAGGGCATGCTGGCGGGCATCGGTCTGCCGCTGATGTTCAGTCAGGCGTACCCGGCGGCCGACGCCAAGGCCCCCGGCACCGCGCTCGAGAACATGGCCGGTATCCCGGGCCTGATCGCCGACACCGTGTCGAACCCCCAGACGCTGATCGCGGCCGGCCTCGCCGTCCTCACCGTCGTCCTCAGCTTCGTGTGGAAGAACGTGCCGGGCCCGGTCAAGAAGGTCCCGGCGGCGCTGGTCGCCGTGGGCATCGGTATCGCGGTCGCCGCGCTGCCCGGCGTGGAGGTGAAGACACTCCAGGTCGGCAACCTGCTGGCCTCCGTCCAGGTCCCCGGCGCGGAACAGTTCGCGGGTCTCGCCGACCCGGGCATCATCACCGCGATCCTCACCTTCACGGTGATCGCCTCGGCGGAGTCCCTGTTCACCGCCGCCGCGGTGGACCGTATGCACGACGGCGCGCGGACCCGCTACAACCCCGAGCTCATCGCCCAGGGCGCCGGCAACACGGTGGCGGGCCTGCTCGGCGCGCTGCCCATCACCGCGGTGGTGGCCCGCAGTTCGGCGAACGTCCAGGCGGGCGCCAAGACCCGTATGTCCCGCACCCTGCACGGCCTGTGGCTGCTGGCGTTCGCGATCCTGCTGCCCCAGGTGCTGGCCCTGATCCCGATCTCGGTCCTCGCGGGCGTCCTCATCCACAGCGGCTGGAAGCTGTTCGCGCCCTACGAGTTCCCGAAGATGTGGCGCCAGGACCGGGGCGAGTTCGCGGTCATGACGGTCACCACGCTGGTCATCGTGGCGACGGCCCTGCTGGAGGGCGTGCTCATCGGTCTGGCCGCCGGCATCGTGCTGGCCGCCGTGCGCATGTCGCAGACGGTCATCAAGCAGCACATCGAGGACGACACGGCGAAGGTGGTGATGGCGGGCAACGCGACGTTCCTCCGCCTCCCGGAGGTCATCGAGGCCCTGGAGGCCGCCGCCGAGGCCGGCAAGCCGCGTATCCGTCTCGACCTCACCGGGGTGACCCATCTGGACCACGCCTGCCGCAGCCAGGTCGAGGAGTTCACGGCCCAGCAGCGCGGCAAGGGCCTGCGGGTGGAGCTCCTGATGCCGGGCCCGGCGAAGCACGCGGCCAACGCCCAGAAGGCGCCGGACCCCCAGGAGCAGCCCGCCGGGACCTGGGCCGGCTCCCGCCCGGGCCGTCCCGCCGACGCCCCGTCACCGAGCCCGACCGCCGAGTGGTTCTACCTGGACACCCGCCCGATGCCGGAGGAGTACGCGGAGCGGTACGCCCAGGAGTACGCACAGGGCTACGCGCCCCGCTGAGCCCGACCGCACGAGGCGCGGCCGCCCGTTTGGGCACGAGGAAGGTCCTCCGTGAAGATCACGGAGGGCCTTCCTCATGTGCGGGGACCAGTCTGAACATGCCGTCAGATGGCCGTCCGAGCCTCCGGAACCTTGATGGTCAACACTCCGTCACCGAGAGCGGCATCGACCACGCGCTTGTCGTGGCGGCGGATTTTGTCAAAAGCGTTGACGAACTCTTTCGGCGCTCCTACCTTCAACCGCGTCGTGCATCGTACGTCATATACGAACGGTCGATATGTCTGAATGAGGTGCGCTGATGGCCTTGGGGTATGAGGAGGGCTCCTCGACGCGTCGGCACGCGACGCGAGTGGGTGGCTGCGGATGAGCACGGTGTTCGCAGACACGGTGTTCGCAGACACGGAAAGACGCTGCCTGGTCGCTGTTCCGGTCGCACGGAGCAGGGACCGATGACCAGAAGACGACCGCTCTTTCACTGACGATACGAGTCACTGACGATGCGAGTCGCGGCCCGTTCACCGCCAAGATCCCGGGCCGCGACAGAGGACCGTTACTCCCTCCCGGGGAGCCTACCAACGCCTGGAGCCATGGTGCCCCTATCCCGCGTGCCCTCGACGAAGACTTCGAAGACAGAGACATCACCTGGGCTGCAACGTAACCGCAGCCACAGCCGCATGCGATGGACGATCGTCGGGTTCTCCGCGCTCGGCCTGACGATCGCGTACCTCGATCGTGCCGCACTGAGTGTGGCCATGCCCTACATGTCCGAGGAATTCCACATCAGCTCCGCCGTGCAGGGCGTCATGCTGTCGGCGTTCTTCTGGACGTACGCACTGTTCCAAATCCCCTCCGGCCGGCTGCTCGACCGCTTCGGACCGAGGATCATCTATCCCATCGCGGTCGGCTGGTGGTCGGTCTGGACGGCACTCACCGCCCTCGCCCAGGGCGTCGGCTCGGTCATCGTGTTCCGGCTCGGCCTGGGCATCGGTGAGGCACCGGTGCAGCCGGCGAACGTCAAGGTCGTCTCGCGGTGGTTTCCCCGTAAGGAACGAGCCTTCGCGTCGGGCCTGTTCGACATGGGCCAGCAGATCGGCACCACGCTGTCGATCCCGGTGGTGACGGCACTGGCGCTCCTGGGTGGCTGGCGTCTGGCCTTCGTCGTGATCGGCGTCGCCGGTCTGCTGTGGATCGTGGGGTGGGCGGCGGTCTACCGTGACCCCGAGCGGCATCCGCGCGTTTCCGAGGCCGAACTGGCGCACATTCGCTCCGATCAGGGCGAGTCGGCCGGCACGGATCCGGACGGTGCGGATCCGGACGGTGCGGATCCGGACGGTGCGGAGGTGCCCTGGCGGGTACTGCTCGGCGACTCCCAGGTGTGGGCGCTGACGACCGGCTATGTGTTCCGTTCGCTCGCCGGAGCGTTCTTCCTCACCTGGTATCCCAGCTATCTGCTCGACGACCGCGGCTTCTCCAAGGCCGACTTCGGCATGGTGGGGTGGATACCGTCACTCATCGCCATCGGATCCACCGTGCTGGGCGGCATCGTGTCCGACCGGATGCTGGCCTCGGGGTCGTCCCCGAACCTGGCCCGGAAGCTTCCGATCGTCTCCGGGCTCGGACTGAGCGCCTGTATCGGCTTCGCCCCGTTCATCGAGAGCAACCTGGTGTTGATGATCGTGCTCACCGTCAGCAGCGCCGCTCACTCCTTCGCCGGCGCGGCGATCCTGAGCCTGCCGGCCGAGGTGGCGCCCTCGTCGTCGTGTGTCGGCGCGGTGGCGGGCTTCCAGAACTTCGGCTCCCAGGTGGGCAGCCTCATCAGCCCGATCGCCATCGGACTGTTCCTGGCATCGAGCAACGGATCCTATGTGGGGCCCTTGCTCGGCGCTGCGGCGAGTTGTCTGCTCAGCGCGGCGATCTATTTGTTCTGGGTGCGAATCAAACCGGTGACACTGCTGGACGACGTATCAGCGAAGGCCGCCGGACACCAGGAAGGGACCACCTCGTGACGGCTTCGCCGAACGCCGCCGGACTGTCCGGGATCGCCAGGGAGGGTGCCGCATGAGGATCGAGTCGCTGGAGACCTTCCGGCAGCGGGTCGGTGACCGGCCCAGGGTGCTTGTCAAGATCGGTACGGATGACGGCGTCGTCGGATGGTCGGAGGTGTACAACCACGGCCCCGACCTGGCCTACCCGCCGCTGCTGGAGTACCTGTTCGACCAGATCAAGGGCATGGACGCCGGCTCCCCGAGCCGGGTCAACCAGTTCCTCCTGCAGTCCGGCCGCTTCCCCCAAGGGGCGCTGGGCCTCGCCGCGATCGCGGCGATCGACCACGCCCTGTGGGACATCGCGGCCAAGGCCCTGGGCGTGCCGGTGTACCGACTGCTCGGAGGCGCCGTACGCGACCGGGTGCGTGTGTACGCCGGCTTGTACTCCGCGCCCGACGTCGAGGAACTGCGGGATGTCACCGCGCGGTTGCACGAGCGGTACGGCTTCACGGCGTTCAAGCTGAGCCCTTACCGGCGGGACCTGCACCGGACCCGGTTCGGTCTGGTGGTCCGCGAACTCGGGGAGTACTTCGGTGCGGTCCGCGAGCACCACCCCGAGGAGTGGGACTTCGCCTTCGACGCCCACGCGTGCCTGTGGGAACCACGGCAGGCCGTCGACATGGGCGTGGCACTCGCTCCCCACCAGCCGTTGTTCCTGGAGGAGCCCGTACGGCCGGAACACCTCCCCGCCTGGGGCAGGATCCGGTCCGAGATCGCGGTGCCGCTGGCCACGGGCGAGTCCCTCTATTCGCCCCATGAGTTCCTGGCACTCCTCGGTGCGGGCGGAGCCGACATCGTGCAGCCGGACATCTGCGTGGTCGGGGGCCTCACCCAGATGGTGAAGATTGCCGCCATCGCCGACGCGCACTACGTCCCCGTCGCGCCGCACAACCCGCTCGGTCCGCTCGCGACCGCCGCGAACGTGCACTTCGCGGCGGCGACGACCAACTTCGACATCCTTGAGTACAAACCGGACGACGTGACCTGGTGCCCCGACCCGTACCTCCCGGTGGACGGACATCTCCCCCTGCGCCCGGACCGTCCCGGGTGGGGCATCGAGATCGACGAGGCGGCACTCAGGACCGACGACTGGGTGACCTGGCGCCGGAAGGTGCCTGTCCGTACTGACGGGTCGACGGCATGGATGTGATGAGGCGGACGTAGGTCGTACCGCCCTCACACGGGCGGGGTGATCGTCCTCCGTTGCCGGGGTCTCCCGGCAGGCCACAGTCGGAGCCTGCCGGGAGACCCTGCGGTATCGCTCCTCTACGCCCGGAACGGCCCCGTCACCTCGTAGGTGATGCCGCCCGACGAGCTCCCGCTCGTTCCGCGCTGGCTGGAGAAGTACATCCGGGTGCCGTCGGGCGAGAACGCGGGGCCGGTGATCTCCGACGCCGACTGGCCGTCGATCCGCAGGAACGGGGCGATCACGTCGTCCGGGGTGATGACGCAGATCTCCATGTTGCCCCCGTCCTCCGCCACGAAGAGGTCGCCGGAGGCGGAGCCCGTGACGTTGTCGACGCCCGTGAGCGGCGCCGTGCCATCCGTCACCAGGGAGTCGTCGTAGGCGAGTTCGATGGTCTGCGCGGCCGCGTTGTACTGCCAGACGCGGTTGTCGCCCTTCGTGGTGAACCAGCAGGTGTTGTCGGCGTAGTAGCAGCCCTCGCCGCCGTTGAAGCGCTTGGCGCCGGAGACCTGGTTGCGGGTGGCGGTGGCGCCCGTGGGGTCGGGGACCCTGGCCCAGGTGACGGGGCCGCTGGTCCCCGTGCCCGCGACGAGCACCTCCAGGGTGCCGGAGGACAGGTCGCCCCATGTCGTGGGCTTGAAGCGGTAGAAGCAGCCGTCGGTGACGTCCTCGGTCATGTAGACGACCTGGCGGACCGGGTCGGCGGCCGCCGCCTCGTGCTTGAAGCGGCCCATCGCCGCGCGCTGCACGGCCGCGTTCGTGCCCCACGGGTCCGTCTCGTAGACGTAGCCCCGGTCCACCTCCTCGCAGGACAGCCAGGTGTTCCACGGGGTCTTGCCGCCCGCGCAGTTCTGGCGGGTGCCCGAGAGGATGCGGTACGCGCCGGTGATGGCGCCGGTCGACGAGAACTTGACCGCGCTCGCGCCGCCGGACGGGTTGATCTCGGAGTTGGAGACGTAGATCCAGCCACTGCCGTCGGCGTAGCAGGCGCCGCCGTCGGGGGCGTTGTGCCAGCGGTACGAGGTGCCGGTGACCGTCTGGCCGGAGCGGGCGATCACTCGGCTGGTGAAGCCGCTGGGGAGTCTGATGCCGTTGGCGTCGGCGGCGCCGAGCGCACCGTAGGGGCCGGTGCCCGGCTGGGCGGGGGCGGCGTACGCGGCGCCGCGCCAGAGGGTTCCGCCGAAGACGGCGGAGGAGCCACCGAGTACGGCGGTACGCAGCAGGGTACGACGTTCCACTTCTGCTCCTGAGTGTGTCGTGACCGCCCCGCCACCGGTCGGCGGCGGGGTCGCGCGATCACGGACACTAGGGGCCTGGGGTGGACATGTCATTGCCGAGCGATGACGTGGACGTGGTGCCCGCGAGGAGTCGCACCGCAGCCCCGCCGCCCCCTGGCCTCAACGCTTCAGTCCCTCGTACGCAACTCCCGTCAACCCTTCCGACTCCTCCCAAAGCCGTTCCGCCGCCCTGTCGTTGAGTGCCCAGGGGGCACGCCACGACTTCGCGGGCGAGCCGCGCCAGCCGAGGAACGCCGGCCCCGTGAAGGAGTCGGGGCGGACGTCGGGGGCCGTGGCCGCATACAGCGTGGGCAGGGCGCCGGCCTCCGCGGACTGGGCGAAGACACGGTTGCCGATGGACATGAAGCTCTCGGCGGCCCGGCGGCCCTCCAGTTTGGGGCCCGCGGTCTGGAGGTTGGTGGCGGCGTAGCCGGGGTGCGCGGCCGCGGCCACGATGTCGGAGCCGATGGCGGCGAGCCGGCGCGCCAGTTCGTGGGTGAAGAGGAGGTTGGCAGTCTTGGAGCGGGCGTACGCGGTCCAACGACCGTACTTGCGCTCGCTGTTGAGGTCCGTGATGTCGATGTTGGACATCGCGTGCATCCCGCTGGAGACGGTCACCACGCGTGCGCCGGCCGTGCCGAGCAGCATCGGCAGCAACAGCCCGGTGAGCGCGAAGTGTCCGAGGTGATTGACCCCGAAGTGCGTCTCGAAGCCGTCCGCGGTACGGCCCTGCGGCAGCGCCATCACACCCGCGTTGTTGATCAGCAGGTCCAGCTGCCGGTGCTCCTGCTCGTACGCGTCCGCGAACTGCCGTACGGACGCCAGGTCCCCGAGGTCGAGCTCTGCGAACTCCACTTCAGCGCCCGGCACTTCGCCCACCAGCCGCTCGACGGCCGCCGCGCCCCGGCCCTCACTACGGCAGGCCAGCACGACCCGCGCACCGCGCCGGGCCAGTTCGCGTGCGGTGACGTAGCCGATCCCACTGTTCGACCCGGTGACGACGGCGGTGCGGCCCGTCTGGTCCGGGATGTCGGTCGCTCTCCAGCCGGCCATGGCTCGGGCTCCCTCCGCGTACGGGTGGGTAACCACCCTACGGGCGGTCGGCGCGCCGGGCACTCCCTGGTGACACGAGAGGGCGGCACCCCCGCACAAGGGTGCCGCCCTCTTCTGGTGGACCGGAGCCGCCGCGATCGGTGAGGGTCGGGGACCGACGGCGGCTCCGGGGTCAGGGGAGGCGGGCGCGACTGTCGCCGCGCCGCCTCAGCGGTGGTCGCTGCCAGCCGACTGCGAGGCCGCCCGGCCCGCCTCCAGGCGCGCCACCGGGATGCGGAACGGCGAGCAGGAGACGTAGTCCAGTCCGACCTCGTGGAAGAAGTGGACCGACTCGGGGTCGCCGCCGTGTTCGCCGCAGACGCCGAGCTTGAGGTCGGGACGGGTCGCGCGGCCGGCCTGGGCTGCGGCCTTCACCAGGGAGCCCACGCCGTCCTTGTCGATCGTCTCGAAGGGCGAGACCCCGAAGATGCCCTTCTCCAGGTACGCGGTGAAGAACGAGGCCTCGACGTCGTCGCGGCTGAAGCCCCACACCGTCTGGGTCAGGTCGTTGGTGCCGAAGCTGAAGAACTCCGCCGCCTCCGCGATCTGGGCTGCCGTCAGGGCGGCCCGTGGCAGCTCGATCATCGTGCCGATGGCGAGCTTCAGTTCCGTGCCGGTCGCCGCCTCGACCTCCGCGACGACGTGGTCGGCCTCGTCGCGGACGATCTCCAGCTCCTGGACGGTGCCCACCAGCGGGATCATGATCTCGGCGCGCGGGTCGCCCTTGGCCGCCCGGCGCTCGGCCGCCGCCTCGGCGATCGCCCGTACCTGCATGGTGAACAGTCCGGGGATGACCAGGCCGAGGCGCACACCGCGCAGGCCCAGCATCGGGTTCTGCTCGTGCAGGCGGTGCACGGCCTGGAGCAGGCGCAGCTCGTTCTCGTGCGGTTCCTTGCGCGACTCGGCCAGCGCCACCCGTACCGACAGCTCGGTGATGTCGGGCAGGAACTCGTGCAGCGGCGGGTCCAGGAGGCGGATCGTGACCGGCAGGCCGTCCATCGCCTCGAAGAGTTCCACGAAGTCCTGCTTCTGGAGCGGGAGCAGTTGCTTCAGGGACTCCTCGCGGTCCACTTCGGTGTCCGCCAGGATCAGGCGTTCGACGAGTTCGCGGCGGTCGCCGAGGAACATGTGCTCCGTACGGCACAGGCCGATGCCCTGGGCGCCGAAACGGCGGGCCCGCAGCGCGTCCTCGGCGTTGTCCGCGTTGGCACGGACGCGCAGGCGCCGCTTGCGGTCGGCGAAGGCCATGATGCGGTGGACCGCCTCCACCAGTTCGTCGGCGTCGTCGGCGCCCGCGTGCATCCGGCCCTCGAAGTACTCGACGACGGGGGACGGGACGACCGGTACCTCGCCCAGGTACACCTTGCCGCTGGAGCCGTCGATGGAGATCAGGTCGCCTTCCTCGACGACGTGCCCGCCGGGCACCGTCATCCGGCGGCGCTTGGTGTCGACCTCCAGCTCCTCGGCGCCGCACACGCACGTCTTGCCCATGCCGCGGGCCACCACGGCGGCGTGGGAGGTCTTGCCGCCGCGCGAGGTCAGGATGCCCTCGGCCGCGATCATGCCGTCCAGGTCGTCGGGGTTCGTCTCGCGGCGGATCAGGATGACCTTCTCGCCGGAGCGGGACCACTTCACGGCGGTGTACGAGTCGAAGACCGCCTTGCCGACCGCCGCGCCCGGAGAGGCGGCGATCCCACGGCCGACCTGCTCGACCTTCGCCTGCTCGTCGAAGCGCGGGAACATCAGCTGGGCGAGCTGGGCGCCGTTGACGCGCTGGAGTGCTTCCGCCTCGTCGATCAGGCCCTGGTCGACCAGCTGGGTCGCGATCCGGAAGGCGGCGCCCGCCGTGCGTTTGCCGACGCGTGTCTGGAGCATCCAGAGCTGGCCGCGCTCGATGGTGAACTCGATGTCGCAGAGATCCTTGTAGTGGTTCTCCAGGGTCTCCATGATCTGCATGAGCTGGTCGTACGACTTCTTGTCGATCTTCTCCAGCTCGGCGAGCGCGACGGTGTTGCGGATGCCCGCGACCACGTCCTCGCCCTGCGCGTTCTGCAGGTAGTCGCCGTACACGCCCTGGTGGCCGCTCGCGGGGTCGCGGGTGAACGCGACGCCCGTGCCCGAGTCCGGGCCCAGGTTGCCGAAGACCATCGAGCAGATGTTGACGGCCGTGCCGAGGTCGTGCGGGATGCGTTCCTGGCGGCGGTAGAGCTTCGCGCGGTCGCCGTTCCAGGAGTCGAAGACCGCCTTGATGGCGAGGTCCATCTGCTCGCGCGGGTCCTGCGGGAAGTCCCGGCCGGCCTCGGCCTTGACGATCTTCTTGAACTTGGTGACCAGCTTCTTCAGGTCCGCGGCCTCCAGCTCCGTGTCGACCGCGACCTTCTTGGCCTTCTTGGCCTCCTCCAGGGCGTCCTCGAAGAGGTCGCCGTCGACGCCGAGGACCGTCTTGCCGAACATCTGGATGAGGCGGCGGTAGGAGTCCCACGCGAAGCGCTCGTCGCCGGCCTGCTTGGCCAGTCCCTGGACGGACTTGTCGGAGAGGCCGATGTTGAGGACGGTGTCCATCATGCCGGGCATGGAGAACTTCGCCCCGGAACGGACCGACACGAGGAGCGGGTTGTCGGGCTGGCCGAGCTTCTTGCCCATGGTCTTTTCGAGGGCGGCGAGGTGCGAGCTGACCTCGTCACGCAGTGCCACCGGCTCCTCGCCACTGTCGAGGTAGACCTTGCAGGCCTCGGTGGTGATGGTGAAGCCGGGAGGGACGGGGAGGCCGAGGTTGGTCATCTCGGCGAGGTTCGCGCCCTTTCCGCCGAGGAGGTCCTTGAGGTCCTTGTTGCCCTCGGTGAAGTCATAAACGAACTTCACGCTCTCAACGCTCTGAGCCGTGCGGCCTGCGTGGGGTTCTTTGTTTTCCGACACGGGTCCCAACTCCTCCGAGGACGCGGTGGCTGCCCTGACGGCGAGGAACATACCCAGATCGAAGGTACCTGGGTACGTCCACTTGCGCGTCATGCGCCTGTAACCACCCGTCCGCCGCTGGATCGAAAGTCAAGGCTTGGCAAGGAAAGGCGACACCATGTGTTCAGTTCTTGAACGGGAGATCACCCACCCACCCCGCCTATCGCTCAGATGAGCAGCAATCCTTACGTCTGAGTTTACCTGATGAACGATCAAAGGGTGGCACTCAGTGCCACCCTTTGAAGAAGCGGAACCCGCCCACGATTCGCTCATCTGAGCGCAGCCCCTATCAGGGGTGGCGAGAATCACGCCGTTCGGGGTGCCCGGATTTCAGCATGCGGACCGGGAGACAGCCCCGGACACAGTCGGAAACACGCCCGTCACACGCCCACGGCCGCCTCACGCCCAGGCCCGTCACACGCCCAGCGCGGCCAGCCGCTCCTCCACGCGCTCCGGCGCGTACAGGTGCTCCACGACCAGCGCGCCCGCCCCCACCAGGCCCGCCCGCTCCCCAGCCGTGAGGTCACCACGTCGAGGTGGGCGGTGGAGCGGGGCAGCGCCCGCTGGTACAGCAGCTCACGCACCCCGGTGAGGAAGGGGATACCGGCCAGATCCCCGGCGATCATCAGGACACCGGGGTTCAGCAGCGTCACCACCGTCGCCAGTACGTCGCCGACGTGGCGCCCGGCCTCCCGCGCCAGCGCCATCGCCTCGGGGTGACCCGAGACCAGCAGGTCCCGCACGTCCGAGCCCGAGGCGGCCGGAACACCCGCCTCGGCCAGCTTCCGGGCCACGGCGCCACCGCTCGCCACGGCGGCCAGACAGCCGTACGAGCCGCATCTGCACAGCGCGTCCGCACCCTCCGGAACCCGGATGTGCCCTATGTCCCCGGCACCGCCGTCGATCCCGCGGTAGATCGCCCCCCGGACGACCACTCCGGCGCCGATACCCGTGGACACCTTGACGAGGGCGAAGGCCGCGCAGTCCGGGTAACCGGAGCGCTGTTCGCCGTACGCCATGAGGTTGGCGTCGTTGTCGACGAGGACGACCGTGTCCGCTCGGCCACCCGCGTGCTCGGCGAAGGCGCGGGCCAGGCGGCCTCTGACGTCGTAGCCGTCCCAGCCCGGCATGATCGGCGGCTGGACGACACGGCCGGTGTCGCTGTCGACCGGGCCGGGGACCGCCAGCCCGATGCCGCACACCGCGTCCGCCTGCCGCCCCGCCTTCTGGAGCAACTCGGCGAACCAGCGGCCGAGTTCGTCCAGTACGGCCTCGGGGCCGTCGTCTATGACCAGGGTGCCCGTGTGCTCGGCCTGGATCTCGCCGGTGAGCGAGAGTACCGCCGCGCCGGCGTGACGGGTGTCGAGGTCGGCGGCGAGCACGACGGCGTGGGAGGCGTCGAACTCCAGGGTGATGGAGGGGCGTCCGCCGAGCGGGGAGTCCACCGGACCGCCGGCCCCCTCGCGCAGCCAGCCCGCCCGGAACAGCCGGTCGAGGCGCTGGCCGACCGTGGCCCGGGACAGGCCCGTGGCCTGCTGGAGCGCGCCACGGGTGGTGGCCCGCCCACTGCGGACCAGTTCGAGCAGATCTCCGGCACCGGCATGACCGCCCGCCTTCAGAGCCCTTCCATTCATGCGCACCCCCTTGCGTTCACCAACCTTGCATTACATATTGAGTTTTGCGTGTTAAATAGACGTAACTCTACGGTAGCCACTGCCGAACCGGTCGGCTCGACGTCCTCGGGGGGCCCTGCGTGGACCGCACAACCCAGCTCACCGCCCAACTGCGGGACCGCACGGGCCCACTCCGCACCCCGGCCCCACCTCCGGCGGCCGAGCCGGGCAAGCCGGCCGAGCCGCGTGGAATCGGGCCCGGTCCGGACGGGATCGCGCACGTCGGAGCCGATGTATACGATCCGGCGGCGCCGGCCGGTTGCCTGCACCGCAGGGCCGCCCGGGTGCTGGAGGACAACTGGACGGGGACGTCGACCGTGCCGTCGCGGGGGCTGTATCCGCACCAGTGGTCGTGGGACTCGGCGTTCATCGCCATCGGGCTGCGGCACCTGTCGCCGTTACGGGCGCAGACGGAGCTGGAGACGCTGCTCGGCGCCCAGTGGGGCGACGGCCGGATCCCGCACATCGTCTTCAACCCCTCCGTACCGCTCGACGCGTACTTCCCGAGCCCCGACTTCTGGCGTTCCTCGACCGCGGGGCACGCCGCGGGCGCCCCGCGCACCGTACAGACCTCGGGCATCGTGCAGCCACCGGTGCACGCGCTCGCCGCATGGCTGGTCCACCAGGCCGACCCCGGACTGTCCCGGGCGCGCGGCTTCCTGCCCCGGCTGTACCCGCGCCTGGCCGCCTGGCACCGCTATCTGCTGCACCGCCGTGACCTCGGCGGAGGCGGCCTCGCCTCGGTCGTCCACCCCTGGGAGCAGGGCATGGACAACTCCCCGTGCTGGGACGCCCCGCTCGCCCGCGTCACCCCGGCCCCGGCCCGCTCCTTCCGCCGCGCCGACCTCGACCACGGCGCACCCGAGGACCGGCCGACGGACCTGGACTACGGGCGGTACGTGCGTCTGGCGACGGACTACCGGGACGGCGCCTATGCCGACGGCCGCGGGAGCTTCGCCGTCGAGGACCCGGCGTTCAACGCGCTGCTGATCGCCTCGGAGCACGCACTCGCCCGGATCGCGAAGGAGCTCGGCGCCACGGGCACGGCCCGGCACGCGCGCGCGGAGCGGCTGACGGCCGCCCTGGTGGACCGGCTGTGGGACCCGGCGGAGGGCATGTTCTTCTGCCGGGACGTGCGCGGCGGCGGACTGATCCCCGAGCGCGGTGTCTCCGGGCTGGTCCCCCTGCTGCTGCCGACCCTGTCGCGTGACATCACCGACACCCTGCTCCGCACGGCGAGCGGACCGCACTTCGGGCTCGGCGGGGCCGCCCGTCTCGTACCGAGTTACGACCTCACCGGTGAGGCCTTCGACCCGCACCGGTACTGGCGCGGGCCGGCCTGGTTCAACACGGCCTGGCTGATCGAGCGCGGGCTGCGGCTGCACGGTGAGCGGGAACGGGCCGACGTGCTGCGGGAGGATTTCCTGAGCATCGCCGGGACATCCGGGTTCGCGGAGTACGTCGACCCGTACACCGGCGAGGCCTGCGGGTCGGGCGACTTCAGCTGGACGGCCGCACTCACGCTCGACCTGCTCCACCAGCCCCCGGGGCACGGCGTGACCCCCGTGGGCATCGGCACGTTCGGCATGAACGACATGGACCGCACGGACGGCATGGACGACATGGACGGCATGAGGGACAAACGAGGGGACCGGGGATGACGGACCGGCAGCATCTGCTCGTACGCGGCAGGACGTTCGCGGCCGTGGGCGACGGCGGCGACATCAGCGGGGTACGCGGCGGCAACCCCCCGGACGGGCTGTTCGTACGGGACGCCCGCCACCTCAGCCGCTGGCAGCTCACCGTCGACGGCGCCGTACCCGAGACGCTCACCCCGGTCGCCGACGGCGACACCGCGCGCTGCGTCCTCGTACCGCGCGGCGGCCGCCAGGAACCGCCGGCGTACACGCTCTTCCGGGAACAGGCCGTCACCGACGGCGCGTTAGTGGAGTCGCTGCGCGTCACCAGCAACCGCCCGGTGCCGACGACGGTCCATATCGCGGTCACCGCGGACGCCGACTTCACGGACCAGTTCGAACTGCGCTCCGACCACCGCACGTACACCAAGACCGGCGCCGTGCGCTCCCGCACGGTCCTCGACGACGGCGTGGAGTTCAGCTACCGGCGCGGCGAGTGGCACTCCTGTACGACGGTCACGTCCGAGCCCGCGCCCGACGGCGTGGAGGAGACGGGCACGGGCGCCCGCCGCCTCGTCTGGGCCCTCGACCTGGAGCCCCACGGCTCGGCGGAGCTGACACTCCAGGTGGCCGCACGCCCGCACGGCACCCCCCGCGCACCCGAGGTTCCGTCCTCCCCCGCCATCGCCACCGAGCAACTCCTCGCCCTGGAGGGCGAGTTCGCGGAGGGCGTGCCCTTCCCGACGAGCTGGCCGGAGCTGGCGGCGGCGTGTGCGCGCGGGCTCAGCGACCTCGCCGTGCTCCAGGTCCCCGCGACGGGCCCGGACGGGGAGGAACTGCGCGTCCCGGCGGCCGGAGTCCCCTGGTTCCTCACGCTGCTCGGCCGCGACGCGCTCCTCACCTCGCTGTTCGCCCTCCCCTACCGCCCGGAGCTCGCGGCCGCCACCCTCCCCGCACTCGCCGCCACCCAGGCCACCGAGGTCGGCCTCGACGCGGTGGCCCAGCCGGGCAAGATCGTGCACGAGGTACGGCACGGCGAGCTGGCCCACTTCGGCCAGGTGCCGTTCGGGCGGTACTACGGCTCGGTGGACGCGACCCCGCTCTTCCTCGTCCTCCTCGGCGCGTACGTCGAGCAGACCGGCGACGTGAGCCTGGCCCGCCGTCTGGAGCCCCACGCCCGTGCCGCGATCGGCTGGATGCTCGACCACGGCGGCCTCACCTCCCGCGGCTACCTGGTGTACCGCGCGGACCAGGGCGGCCTCGCGAACCAGAACTGGAAGGACTCCCCGGGAGCGATCTGCTCGGCCGACGGCAGCCGTCCCTCCGGGCCGGTGATGGCGGCGGGCGCCCAGGGCTATGCGTACGACGCGCTGCGCCGCACGGCCCACCTCGCCCGCTCGGTGTGGGAGGACGAGGTCTACGGGGCACTGCTGGAGCAGGCGGCGGCCGATCTGCGCGACCGCTTCCAGCGGGACTTCTGGATGGCCGACCACGGCTTCGCCGCGCTGGCCTTGGACGGTGAGGGCAACCAGGTCGATGCGCTTGCGTCGGACGCGGGGCATCTGCTGTGGTCGGGGTTGCTGGACAAGGAGTACGGCGAACTCGTGGGGCGGCGGTTGCTGGAGCCCGACTTCTTCTCGGGGTGGGGCGTACGGACGGTCGCGGCCGGGCAGCCCGCGTATCACCCGCTGTCCTACCACCTCGGTTCCGTGTGGCCGCACGACAACGCGCTGATCGCGCTGGGGCTCGCGCGGTACGGGCTGCACGACGAGGCGCGGACGGTTGCGCACGGGCTGGTGGACGCGGCGATGGCGACCGGGCACCGGTTGCCGGAGGTCCTGGCCGGGTACGGGCGGGACACCCACCCGGAGCCCGTTCCTTATCCGCATGCGTGTGTGCGGGAGGCTCGGGCGGCTGCGGCGCCGTTGGCATTGCTGACGGCCGTTGGGGGTGCGTGAGCGCTCCGCTGGGTTGGGCGGATGAGAGCTCGGGACTGGCTGTCGGTTCGCGGCTGCGGGTTGTGTGTGGCTTGTCGCGCAGTTCCCCGCGCCCCTGACGGGCGCGCCCCTGACGGGGCGCAGCCCATTACCCCCCCGACGTGTCCAGTTCTGCTTCCTCGGTCACGCCCGTGCAGTCGTACGGGTCCTTGAGCCAGCCGTCCGGCAGTACCACGCGGTTGTTGCCGGAGGTGCGGCCGCGCGGGCCGTCGGCGCCCGTCGGCCAGGGCTGGTCCAGGTCCAGTTCGTCGAGGCCGCCGCGGAGTTCGTCCAGCGAGGACGTGATCGCCAGGCGCTTGCGCATCTCGGAGCCGACCGCGAAGCCCTTCAGGTACCAGGCCACGTGCTTGCGGAAGTCGATGACGCCGCGGGACTCGTCGCCGATCCACTCGCCGAGGAGGGTGGCGTGGCGGACCATGACGTCGGCCACCTCGCGGAGGGACGGGCGGACGCCGTATCCATCAGTGCCTCCGGCACGGGCTCCAGTACGGCCCTCGAAGGCCGCCACCAAGTCCGCGAACAGCCACGGGCGCCCCAGGCACCCGCGGCCCACGACCACTCCGTCGCAGCCCGTCTCCCGCACCATCCGCAGCGCGTCCTCGGCCGACCAGATGTCGCCGTTGCCGAGGACGGGGATCTCGGGCACGTGCTCCTTCAGGCGGGCGATGGCGTCCCAGTCGGCCGTGCCGCCGTAGTGCTGGGCGGCCGTGCGGCCGTGGAGGGCGATGGACGTCACGCCCTCCTCGACGGCGATGCGGCCGGCGTCGAGGTACGTGATGTGGTCGTCGTCGATGCCCTTGCGCATCTTCATCGTGACGGGGAGGTCACCGGCCCCGGTCACGGCCTCGCGGAGGATCGCGCGGAGGAGGTTGCGCTTGTACGGGAGGGCCGAGCCGCCGCCCTTGCGGGTCACCTTCGGGACCGGGCAGCCGAAGTTGAGGTCGATGTGGTCGGCGAGGTCCTCCTCCGCGATCATGCGGACGGCCTTGCCGACGGTCACCGGGTCCACGCCGTACAGCTGGATCGAGCGCGGGGTCTCCGACGCGTCGAACCTGATCAGCTGCATGGTCTTGTCGTTGCGCTCGACCAGGGCCCGGGTCGTGATCATCTCGCTGACGTACAGCCCTTTGCCCTCGCTGAACTCACGGCACAGCGTGCGGAAGGGCGCGTTCGTGATGCCGGCCATGGGGGCGAGCACGACGGGCGGCTGGACGGTGTGCGGGCCGATCCGGAGGGGACTCGTGGGGGCGACGGTGGACGTGGACATTCCCTCATTGTCGCGTACTCCGGCCACCCCCTCCAGTCATTAGTTAGGCGCACTATTGATTTTGGCGTACGATGGAACGCATGCCCGAGCTCAGTCACCGCCGGCGTCTGCTGGTGCTCGCGATCTGCTGCATGAGCCTGCTGATCGTGAGTCTCGACAACACGGTCCTGAACGTCGCCCTGCCGTCGATGCAGCGGGAACTGAACGCGAGCGTGTCAGGGCTCCAGTGGACGATCGACGCGTACACGCTCGTGCTCGCCTCACTGCTGATGTTCTCGGGGGCGACCGCGGACCGCATCGGCCGCAAGCGCGTCTTCATGGCGGGTCTGGTCGTCTTCACCATCGGCTCGGCGCTGTGCTCCCTCGCCCCGAACCTGGAGGCCCTCGTCGCCTTCCGGATGGTCCAGGCGGTGGGCGGTTCGATGCTGAACCCGGTCGCGATGTCGATCATCACCAACACCTTCACCGACCCACGTGAGCGTGCCCGCGCGATCGGTGCGTGGGGAGCCGTCGTCGGCATATCGATGGCCGCCGGTCCGCTGGTCGGCGGGCTGCTCGTGGAGTCGGTCGGCTGGCGCTCGATCTTCTGGATCAACCTGCCCGTCGGGCTGGCCGCGCTCCTGCTCACTCTGCGCTGTGTCCCCGAGTCCCGCGCCCCGAAGGCCCGCCGTCCCGACCCGGTGGGGCAGGTCATGGTGATCGCCCTGTTCGGTGCCCTCACGTACTCGATCATCGAGGCGCCGAACTCCGGGATCGCCCACGTCCTCCCCTTCGCGGTCCTCGCGCTCGTGGCCCTGATCGGCATCCTCTGGTACGAGCCGCGCCGCGCCGAACCCCTCATCGAGCTGCGTTTCTTCCGGTCGGCACCGTTCAGCGGGGCGACGGTGATCGCGATCGGCGCGTTCGCGGCGCTCGGTGGCTTCCTCTTCCTGTCGACGCTGTACCTGCAGAACGTGCGCGGTCTGGACGCCCTGCACGCGGGCCTGTGGATGCTGCCGATGGCGGTGCCGACCTTCGCCTGTGCGCCGCTGTCCGGCCGGCTGGTCGGCAGCCGGGGGCCACGGCTGCCGCTCCTGCTGGCCGGGTGCGCGATGACCGCGAGCGGTGTGCTCTTCGCCGTCTTCGAGGCCGAGACGTCGAACGTCACACTCTTCATCGGATTCGTCCTGTTCGGCGTGGGCTTCGGCTTCGTCAACTCCCCCATCACCAACACCGCCGTCTCCGGCATGCCCCGCGCCCAGGCCGGGGTCGCCGCCGCCGTCGCCTCCACCAGCCGCCAGATCGGCCAGACGCTGGGCGTCGCGGTGATCGGTGCGGTGCTGGCGGCGGGCGTGAGCTCGTCGGCGTACCGGGACACGTTCGTGTCGGCCGCCCGGCCCGGCTGGTGGATCATCGCCGGCTGCGGCCTCGCGGTACTGGTCCTGGGCGCGCTCACGACGGGGCGGTGGGCCCGCCGGACGGCCGAGCGCACGGCCGACCGCCTGGAGGCGGCCGAGGTCCGGAGCACGGCGGGAGCGGTGTCCGGGGCGAACGCCGACCGGGCGTAGCTCAGGGGTGTCAGGTGCGTGGCTCAGGTGCGCCAGGTGCGTAGCTCAAGCTCGCCAGTGCGCCCCGCCGCCACAACGGGATCAGCCGCCCCACGGGATCACCGGGCGGCCGCCTCCCGCTCCAGCGCGAGGGCGTGCAGTTTCTCCAGCCGCTCGCGCGACTCCTCGTCGACCGGGGCGTACGTCACCATCCGTGGTCCGCTGCTCGGGCCGAGCCAGAGGTCGGTGTGGTCGAGGGTGAGCGGACCGACATGGGCGTTGACGAACTGCTTGCGCTTGCTGCGGGCCCCCGCGACGACCTCGTGGCGGTCCCAGGCCTCGCGGAACTCCGCGGACTCCGTGTGCAGCCGGTTCAGCAGCGTCTTCCAGGCGGGGTCGGCGAGATGACCGGCCATAGCTGCGCGCAGCTTGGCGGCCATGAACCGGGTGGTCTCCTCCAGGTGCACGATCGACGAGCGCCACTCCTCGTGGGTGTAGGCGAGGACGATGCAGTTCAGGTCCTCGGGCGGCACCGCGGCGAGGTCGCAGAGCAGCAGGCCGTACGTGCGGTTGTACGCGAGGATGTCGTACCGGCTGTTCTGCAGGCAGGCCGGGAACGGCTCCATCTGCTCCAGGATGGCCCGCTGCGCCGGGGTCACCGACGAACAGTTCTTGCCGGGCGAGGGGTCCACGGCCCCGGCCAGGTTGAACAGGTGCTCGCGCTCGCTGGAGTCGAGGAGCAGGGTGCGGGCGAGGGCGTCGAGGACCTGCACGGAGACCTGGATGTCCCTGGCCTGTTCGAGCCAGGTGTACCAGGTGACGCCGACTGCGGAGAGCTGCGCGACCTCCTCTCGGCGCAGTCCGGGCGTGCGCCGGCGCCGCCCGCGGGGCAGGCCGACCTGCTCGGGCGTGATGTGCTCGCGACGGTGGCGCAGGAACGCGGCGAGCTCGTGCCGGCGTACGGCCGACTCCTGCGCCGCAGGAGGCCGTACCGTCGTTGGCTCGTCCGTCGCAGGCTCGTCCGTCGCCGGCCCGCCCATCTGCGGTGAGCGTGCCGCCGGGGAGCGTGCCTCGCGTGGGCGGGCCTCGCGTGGTGGTGTTTGGCCTGGTGGTGCCTGGCGTGGTTGTGCCTCGGTCGCCCGTACCGCCATGGTCGTCATGCCTCCAGCGTGCGGCCCTGCGGACCCTGTTGCACCTGTTTTCCAGGTAGTGCTTCTACCAGGATAAGGAGACTCTGGTACCAGGCTGAGCCAGGCAGGAACCTGCTTGGTGTGACCGATACGGATTCCCTCACCACCACCCCCGTCCGCGCCCCCACCGCCCCGCCGTCCGTGCTGGGCGGTCTCGGGCTCTTCACGGTCCTGCTCGGCGCGGCGCTCCCGCTCATCGACTTCTTCATCGTGAACGTGGCCCTGCCGACGATCGGCCGCGACCTCTCCGCGGGCGAGGCGGTCCTGGAACTCGTCGTCGCCGGGTACGGCGTCTCGTACGCCGTTCTGCTGGTCCTCGGCGGCCGGCTCGGCGACCTCTTCGGCCGGCGCCGGTTGTTCCTGTGGGGCATGGCCGCCTTCGGGGTGACCTCGCTGGCGTGCGGGCTCGCTCCGGACGCCTGGTCGCTGGTGGCGGCGCGGGTCGCACAGGGCGCGGCGGCGGCCGCGATGCTCCCGCAGGTGCTCGCCACCATCCAGGCGACGACCTCCGGCGCGCACCGCGCCCGGGCGATGAGCCTGTACGGCGCGACGGCCGGGCTCTCCATGGTGGCCGGGCAGATCCTCGGCGGCGTCCTGGTGGCGGCCGACATCGCTGGCACCGACTGGCGCGCGGTGTTCCTGGTGAACGTGCCGGTCGTCGTGGTCGGCCTGGTCCTGGCCGCGCGTGCCGTGCCCGAGACCCGCTCGTCGCACCCGGAGCCCGTGGACGGTCCCGGCACGGTCCTGCTGGCCGTGTCCCTGCTGACCCTCCTCGTGCCGCTCACCGAGGGGCGGGCGGCGGGCTGGCCCCTGTGGACCTGGCTGGCGCTGGCCGCGTTCCCGTTCGCGGCCGGTGCCTTCTACTTGGTCGAGCGCCGGGAGGACCGCCTGGGCCGTACGCCCCTCGTACCGCCCAGTCTCTTCGCGCTCACGTCACTCCGCCGGGGCCTGGTCATGATCGTGCCGTTCTCGATCGGCTTCAGCGGGTTCATGTTCGTGATCGCGGTGGCGTTGCAGCAGGGCGCGCGGCTCGGTCCGGTCGCGGCCGGTCTCGCGCTGTCCCCGATGGCGGTGTCGTTCTTCCTCGTCTCGCTGGCGGGTCCGCGGCTGGTCGCCCGGTACGGCACCCGCGTGGTGACCGCGGGCGGGCTCATCCAGGCGGCGGGCGTGGCGCTGATGGCCCTCGCCGTGTGGCGGAGCTGGCCGGACCTGACCTGGCTGCCGCTCCTGCCCGGCGTGACGATCGCGGGTTCCGGTCAAGCGCTCCAACTCCCCATCCTCTTCCGGATCGTCCTCTCCGAGGTCCCGTCCGCACGGGCCGGAGTCGGCAGCGGCGTCATGATCACCACCCAGCAGTCGGCCCTCGCCCTGGGCGTGGCCACCCTCGGCTCCCTCTTCCTTTCGCTGGTCCCGGGGATGGGCATGGGCGACGCCCTGGCGACGACACTCCTGGTCCAACTGGCGGGAATCGCCCTGACGGTGGCGCTGAGCCTGCGGCTGCCGCGAACGATCAGCTAGGAGAAGCGGTCGAACTCGTCGCCCCGAGAGCCCCTGTTGATGTTGGTCTTGCTGCAAACTCCTTGCTGCACAAAGATTCAGAAGGAGTCAGAAGGAATCAGAAGGCTCAACACCCCCTGGAGCACCGAGCGTCGCCAGGAGGCGTGGAGACGTGGAGATGTGATGCTGGAGATCAACACGAGCAAGGTGACCCGCTGGGACCAGCACGGGCGCGAACACACCGTCCGGGTCGAACGCACGGGAGTGCAGCGCACGATCGCATGCGACACGTGCGGCTGGCGGAAGGGCGCACAGTTCCTGTCGTGGCTGAAGGCGGAGGAACACCTGGCCGAGGAGCACCAGGCGACGGTGGACCCCAAGACGGCGTAGCGCTCACCGCCCTTCCTCGGCGCGGCGGGCGCGCAGGGCCCGCACCTTGTGGCGGTTGCCGCAGTGTTCCATGGAGCACCAGCGGCGCCGTCCGGGCCGTGAGGTGTCGACGTAGACGAGGTAGCAGCGCTCGCCGGCGCACATGCGGACGCGCTCGGCGTACGGCCCGGTGAGCAGCTCGACGGCATCGCGGGCGACGCTGGAGACGAGCTGGGTCCCGACGGCCACTCCCGCCCACACACGCCGCTCGCCGTCGCCGACGATCGCGGGGACCAACGGCGGATGAGCGGCCGCCTCGTTGAGGACATCGAGGTCCTCACGGCCCCCGCCCGCCACACCGAACTCGGGCAACCCGCCGCAGATCCGCGCCACGACTACGCGGAACAGCGCGTCCCGGACCCGACGGGCGTACGCCACGTCCTGCTCCGTGACCTCCAGCGCGGGCGTGGGCGTGAGCCGCGACCGCTCGGCCCAGGCGACCAGATCGGCGGGCGCGTGGAGCACCTCGAACCTGCGGAAGGCACCCGGCCCTCCGGTGGTGAGCAGTTCGAGACAGAGCGCACCGGGGTCGAACCGGAACGAGACCCCGGAGTGGGACCGCAGCACCATCCCGGACACACGCAACAACCCCCGACCTGTGGACGACGAGCCTCTGTAACCAATATAACCAGTTACATGAACGACGCTCTGCACTGGAAGCTGGTCATCGACACCCACGACGCCCGGACCATGGCGGACTTCTGGGCCACGGCACTGAAGTACGAGGTGGAGGACGCGACCGCGCTCATCGACCATCTCCTGTCAACGGGCGACCTCCCCGAGGCTGCGGTCGCCGAGCATGAGGGCCGCCGCTCCTTCCGGGGCTACGCGGCCGTACGCCACCCCGAGGACCCGTACGACTCGTTCACCGGCATCGGCAAGGGCCGTCGTCTGCTGTTCCAGGACGTCCCCGAGCCGAAAACGGTGAAGAACCGCCTGCACATCGACATCCACGCGGAAGCCGGCGGCCGGGACGAGCTGGTCTCCCGCCTGGAATCCCTGGGCGCGACCCGTGTCCGTGAGGTGGACAAGGGCCCCGCGGGCCACTGGTGGTTGATGCAGGACCCGGAAGGCAACGAGTTCTGCGTGGCGTGACAGCAGGGCGGGGACGACAGGGCGGGGACGACAGGGTCCCAGGGCGGGGCGCGGGCGTCAGGCCTTCAGGCCCCGCAGCAGCAGGTCCACCACGGCGTCGAATTCCGCCTCTGTCCCGGGCTGTTCCCACTCGGGGGCGTAACGCGGGTCGTGGAAGCGGCGTGAGGCGTGGAAGAGGGCGCGGGCGGTGGCGTCCGGGTCGTCGGTGCTGAAGGTGCCGGCGTCGACGCCCGCCTGGACCATCCGCCTCAACTGGCCTGTCAGTTCGGCCAGGTGCTCGCCCACCGCCCCACCGCTCTCCTCGGTCAGGACCATGTACGTGGCGAAGAGCTCGGGGTCGTCACCGGCCTTGCGGCGCTTGGCCGCGAAGAGAGCGGTGAACCAGTCGCGCAGCCGGGCCTCCGGGTCGCGGTCCTCGGCGACGATGCCGGAGAGGGAGTCGGACGTACGGTCCAGCCAGCGCTTCGTCACCGCCTCCCGCAGCGCCGCCTTCGTACTGAAGTGCCGGTAGACACTGCCGTGGCTGACTCCGAGCGCGCGGGCCACGTCCACCACGGTCGCCTTGGCGGGGCCGTGGCGGCGCAGCACCTCCTCGGTCGCTTCGAGGATGCGCTCGGCGGTCAGGGTCTGCGGGGTCGGTGCCATGAGAGAGACCGTACCGGGAGGGCCGGTCAGCGCTCGCTGTCGAGCGTCGACATCTGCGCGGGCGCATAGCGGTCGCCCGCCGCCGCGTCGGCCGGGATCGCGGATTCGATGGCCGCCAGGTCCGCGTCGTCCAGCGTCACGTCCAGCGCGCCCAGCGACTCGGTCAGCCGCTCCCGGGTGCGGGCGCCGATCAGCGGCACGATGTCCTCGCCCCGTGAGAGCACCCAGGCGATGGCGATCTGCGCGACACTGACGCCCTTCTGCTCGGCGATCTTGCGCAGGGACTCGACGAGGTCGAGGTTGTGGTCGAGGTTCTCGCCCTGGAAACGGGGGGAGTGGGAGCGGAAGTCGTTCGCGGCCAGCTGCCGGTCGCGGGTGTAGTGCCCGGAGATCAGACCACGGGACAGCACGCCGTACGCCGTGATGGAGATGCCCAGCTCACGGGTGGTCGGCAGGATGCTCTGCTCCAGGCTCCGCGAGATGAGCGAGTACTCGATCTGGAGGTCCACGACAGGGGCGGTGGCGGCGGCCCGCCGGATGGTGTCGGCGCCGACCTCACTCAGCCCGATGTGCCGCACGTATCCCTTCTCCACCAGTTCCGCGATGGCGCCGACCGTCTCCTCGATCGGCACGCCGGGGTCGATCCGGGCGATCCGGTAGACGTCGATGTGGTCCACGCCGAGGCGCTGGAGCGAGTAGGCGGCGAAGTTCTTCACCGCGGCCGGTCGTCCATCGACACCACCCCACTCGCCGTCCGGGCCCCGCAGCGCCCCGAACTTGACGCTGGTGAGCGCCTGTTCGCGCCGCGCCGCCGGAGCGGACCGCAGGGCCTCGCCGATCAGCATCTCGTTGTGGCCCATGCCGTAGAAGTCGCCGGTGTCGAGCAGGGTCACGCCCGCTTCGAGCGCGGCGTGGATGGTCGCGATGGATTCGGCCCGGTCCGCGGTGCCGTACAGCGCGGACATGCCCATGCAGCCGAGGCCGAGGGCGGAGACCTGGGGGCCGGTGGTACCGAGGGGACGGGTTTGCATGAGGGCTCCTTGGGATGTCGTGAACCGTGGGCCGTACGCGGCACGCGTCCACGGTGCCGTACATCCACCCTGGCATGACAGCTGACAGATTTCAATATTTGTCAGCTGTCAGTCGCCGGGCACCCCTCTGTCATGCGCCATGCGCCATCCGCCATCCGCCGACCTACAGGGACCCGTAAAAACGGCTGTTCCCCGCACCCCAAAAGGGGTACGGGGAACAGCCCGGCCGCTCGTGCGGCCGGAAGGCTCCTAGCAGCCGATCAGACGCGCCGCGAGGTACGCCTCGATCTGGTCCAGCGACACGCGCTCCTGCTTCATCGAGTCACGCTCACGCACCGTCACCGCGTTGTCGTCCAGCGTGTCGAAGTCGACCGTGACGCAGAACGGCGTACCGATCTCGTCCTGGCGGCGGTAGCGGCGGCCGATCGCGCCGGCGTCGTCGAACTCGATGTTCCAGTGCTGGCGCAGGGCCTGGGCGAGCCCCTTCGCCTTCGGGGACAGCTCCGGGTTGCGGGAGAGCGGGAGGACCGCGACCTTCACCGGGGACAGGCGCGGGTCGAGGCGCAGCACCGTGCGCTTCTCCATCTTGCCCTTGGCATTGGGGGCCTCGTCCTCGACGTAGGCGTCCAGGAGGAAGGCCAGCATCGTGCGCCCGACACCCGCCGCCGGCTCGATCACGTACGGGGTCCAGCGCTCGCCCGCCTCCTGGTCGAAGTAGGAGAGGTCCTGGCCGGAGGCCTTGGAGTGGGCGGAGAGGTCGTAGTCGGTGCGGTTGGCCACACCCTCCAGCTCGCCCCACTCGCTGCCGCCGAAGCGGAAGCGGTACTCGATGTCGGCGGTGCGCTTGGAGTAGTGGGAGAGCTTCTCCTGCGGGTGCTCGTACCAGCGCATGTTCTCTTCACTCAGACCCAGGCCGGTGTACCAGTTCCAGCGCTCCTGCATCCAGTACTCCTGCCACTTCTCGTCCTCGCCCGGCTTGACGAAGAACTCCATCTCCATCTGCTCGAACTCACGGGTACGGAAGATGAAGTTGCCCGGCGTGATCTCGTTGCGGAACGACTTGCCCATCTGCGCGATGCCGAACGGCGGCTTGCGGCGCGAGGAGGTCTGCACCTGGGCGAAGTTGGTGAAGATGCCCTGGGCGGTCTCGGGGCGCAGGTAGGCGATGGAGCCGCTGTCCTGTGTCGGGCCGAGGTGCGTGGAGAGCAGGCCGGAGAACTGCTTGGGCTCGGTGAACTGGCCCTTGTTGCCGCAGTTCGGGCAGTTGACCTCGGCGAGACTCTCGGGCATGCGGCCGTGCTTCGCCTCGTACGCCTCCTCCAGGTGGTCCGCGCGGAACCGCTTGTGGCAGGAGGTGCACTCGGTGAGCGGGTCGGTGAAGGTGGCGACGTGGCCGGAGGCCACCCAGACCTCGGTGGCCAGGATCACGGACGAGTCGATACCGACGACGTCCTCGCGCGACGTGACCATGTAGCGCCACCACTGGCGCTTGATGTTCTCCTTGAGCTCGACACCCAGCGGTCCGTAGTCCCAGGCGGCGCGCTGGCCACCGTAGATCTCGCTGCACGGGAATACGAAGCCACGGCGCTTGCTCAGGCTGACGATGGTGTCGATCTTGTCGGCGGCCACGGTGCTCTCTTCATTACGACGACGGGCGACGAAGCGGATGCGCTCCTGGAGGGAAGCGATGCGCCTCAGAGCGAATGCTTCAGGTTACCGGCGGGGGCTCCCCTCCAATCAAATCGGTTCGGTCAGGAGGTAGCACAAAACGGTCACCGACCCCTCACCTCGGCCTTACCCATAGCCTCACCCAGGGCTTGTTGACAATCATTTCCATCTTTGCTGAAAATGACTGTCATGAACGTAGTACGACGACAGCGTCGAAACCGGCGACACCGGCGACACCTCATATCCGGGACCGCGGTCGCGGCGGCCACCGCCCTCGGCCTCGGCACCCTCACCGCATGCTCGGACACGTCCGCCGCCTCGGGCAACACGGACAAGTTCGACGTCGTGGCGTCGTTCTACCCCATGGCCTACCTCGCCGAGCAGATCGGCGGGAAGTACGTACACGTCACCACCCTCACCGAACCCGGCCAGGAGCCGCACGACCTGGAGATCAGCGCCCGGCAGACCGCGCAGCTCCAGGAATCGGACGCCATTCTCTACCTCAAGGGCCTCCAGCCGTCCGTCGACGACGCCGTCGCCCAGTCCGAGGTCAGGACGAAGATCGACGCCACCACACTGACCTCCCTGGAGAAGCACGGCACCGAGGTCGGCGGCCACGCGGCCGAGCACGACCACGAGCACGGCGAGGAGGCGGGCGGCAAGGACCCCCACATCTGGCTCGACCCGGTGAAGTACGCCGAGGTCGCCAAGGGCGTCGGCGCCGCCTTCGAGAAGGCCGACCCGGACCACGCGGACGTCTACAAGACGAACACCGAGGCCCTGGTCGAGAAGCTCGGCGCCCTGGACTCCCAGTTCGACAGCGGCCTGAAGAACACCAGGACCAGGGTCTTCATCACCACCCACGCCGCCTTCGGCTATCTCGCCGAGCGCTACGGCCTGACCGAGGAGGCCATCGCCGGCCTCGACCCGGAGTCGGAGCCCAGTGCCGCCCGCGTGAAGGATCTTGAGAAGATGGCCAAGGCCGACGGGGTCTCCACCGTCTTCTACGAGACTCTCGTCAGCGACAAGACCGCGAAGACCCTCGCGAAGGACTCGAACCTGAAGACGGACGTGCTCGACCCCATCGAGGGCATCACGTCCAAGTCCCGGGGCGACGACTACATCCAGGTCATGGAAGCCAACCTCAAGGCGCTGCAGAACGCACTGGGCGCCAAGTGACCTCCGTGGAGGACGCAGGCATGAGCGACGAACCCGCCATCGACCCCGTCATATCCGAGCCGGTCATATCCGAGCCCGTCATATCCCTGCGAGGTGTCCGCGCCGAACTGGGCTCGCGCACCGTCCTGCGCGGCATCGACCTGACCGTGCACCGCGGCGAGGTCGTCGCGCTGCTCGGCGCCAACGGCTCCGGCAAGTCCACGGCCATACGCAGCGTCATCGGCCAGGTACCGGTCAGCGACGGCTCCATCGAGATCTTCGGCACTCCGCGTGCCCGCTTCTCCGACTGGAAACGGGTCGGGTACGTGCCGCAGCGCACCACGGCCGCGGGCGGCGTCCCGGCCACGGTGACCGAGGTCGTCGCCTCCGGCCGCCTGTCCCGGGCCCGCTTCGGCATCCTCCGCAAGGCCGACCACGAGGCCGTACGCAGGGCTCTCGCGCTGGTCGGTATGGCGGACCGGGCGAAGGACTCCGTGAACGCCCTGTCCGGGGGCCAGCACCAGCGCGTCCTGATCGCCCGCGCCCTCGCCTGCGAACCCGAGCTGCTGATCATGGACGAGCCCATGGCGGGCGTCGACCTCGCCAGCCAGGAGGTGCTCGCGGAAACCCTGCGCGAACAGGTGGGCAAGGGCACGACCGTCCTCCTCGTCCTGCACGAACTCGGCCCCCTGGAGCCGCTGATCGACCGCGCGGTCGTCCTGCGCGACGGCTGCGTCCTGCACGACGGCCCGCCGCCCAAGGCAGTCGGCCAGCACGCCCTGCCCGGCCACGACCACGTCCACCCGCACGCGGCTCCCGGAGCGGAACCGGTCCGTACGGGTCTGCTGAGCTGAGAAGGCACCGAATCATGGAACTCCTGAACTACGCCTTCATGCAGCGGGCCCTGCTCGCCGCCGTCCTCGTCGGCATCACCGCGCCCGCGATCGGCATCTACCTCGTCCAGCGCCGCCAGGCCCTGATGGGCGACGGCATCGGCCACGTGGCGATGACGGGCGTCGGCCTCGGCTTCCTGCTGTCGTGGTCCCCGGTGTGGATGGCGACGCTGGTGTCCGTCCTGGGCGCGGTGCTGATGGAACTCATCCGCTGGTACGGCAGGACGCGCGGCGACATCGCGCTGGCGATGCTCTTCTACGGGGGCATGGCGGGCGGAGTGATGTTCATCAACCTCGCGCCGACGGGCTCGAACGCCAACCTGACGTCGTACCTCTTCGGCTCGCTGTCGACGGTGTCCCAGTCGGACGTGACGGCGATCTGCCTGCTGGCGGCGTTCGTGGTGCTGGTGACGATCGGCCTGCGCCGCCAGCTGTTCGCGGTGAGCCAGGACGAGGAGTTCGCCCGGGTCACGGGCCTGCCGGTGCGGGCGCTGAACCTGCTCACGGCGGTCACGGCGGCCGTGACGGTGACCGTGGCGATGCGGGTGGTCGGACTGCTGCTGGTCTCGGCGTTGATGGTGGTGCCCGTGGCGGCGGCCCAGCAGCTCAGCCGGAGCTTCGCGGCGACGTTCGCGGTCGCGGTGGCCATCGGCGTGACGGTGACGCTCAGCGGTACGGTTACCTCGTACTACCAGGACGTGCCGCCGGGGGCGACGATCGTGCTGCTGACCATCGCCGCGTTCCTGCTGCTCACGGCGCTGGCGGCGCCGCTGGCACGGCGGCGGGCGCGGGTGCCGGAACATGCCGGGGACGACCCGGCGGAGTGTGTGATCCCCGAGACGGGCAAGGAGACGGGACGGGCGACGGTCCCGGCCGGCCGCGCTTCCCGGAACGGGACGGAGGGGATCGGCGCCTGACTCCCTTCTGTCCGGGCTGGCACAATGGCCCGGCAAGGCGCAGACGTGAGGAGGCAACGGTGACGACCGCTGGACCCGTACGGGGTCGGTCCACTCGGCAGCGTGCGGCCGTGGCGGCGGCGCTCGACGAGGTCGACGAGTTCCGCAGCGCGCAGGAGCTCCACGACATGCTCAAGCACAAGGGCGACTCGGTCGGACTGACCACCGTGTACCGCACGTTGCAGTCCCTCGCCGACGCGGGCGAGGTGGACGTGCTGCGCACCTCCGACGGCGAGTCGGTGTACCGCCGGTGCTCCACTGGTGAGCACCACCACCATCTCGTCTGCCGGGTCTGCGGCAAGGCCGTCGAGGTCGAGGGGCCCGCGGTGGAGAAGTGGGCGGACGCGATCGCGGTGGAACACGGATTCGTGAACGTGGCGCACACGGTGGAGATCTTCGGCACGTGCGCCGACTGTGCGGGTGCCTCCGGCGGTTGAGCGGTTGGCGAGTGCCTGCCTTCCCTTGGGGCTGCCGCCCCCAGACCCCCGCTTGTCGGCCTGAACGGCCTCGTCCTCAAACGCCGGACGGGCTGGGGGTGCCTGGCCTCGGCTGAATATCCCGGGCGCCGTCCACCGGGCCGTAACAGGCCGCCGCGGCCCCGGTCATGAGGGCCCAGTAGCGGTCGCCGTACGACCAGTGCCACCACTCGGTGGGGTAGTTGACCAGGCCCGCCGTGGTGAGCGCGACGGAGAGGAAGCGGCGGTTACGGCGGGCCTCGTCGGAGATGTCCGGAGCGTCGGTGTAGCAGGCGCCCGCGCTCTCCTCGGGGCTCGCGTCGACCGGTGTACCCAGATCGAGCTCCTCACCCGAGGCGGTGCACAACGTCAGGTCCACCGCGGCGCCGGCGACATGCGGACCGATCTCCGGCGGGGACAGGGACCGGCTGGTCTGGGTCCGCAGGTGCTCCTCGGACCAGTCCGGGTTGGCACGGCGCAGTTCGGCCGCGTACGCCTCGAAGTAACTGATCTGGAGAGGGAGAGGGCGGTACCCCTCGGTGACCAGCAGCCGCAGGCCGTCCGGGAGCAGCCGTGCCGCGCGGGCCAGCCGCCAGGCGACGCCCTCGCGGATCAGCGCGTAGGAACCCTCCGGGTCGGCCTGCCGGGAGTCCACGACCACGAAGGCCAACTCCCGCAGATCGACCAGGGGTTCACCACAGTCCTGGACGGGGACACCTGCGACCGCGGGGTCGTTCATGAGAATGATCGGGGGCATGCGTCGTCTCTCGCAGGCGGTTCGGGCGTACTGGTGTACGGCGATGCTGGCGGGTCGAGGCAAGGTGTGGTCGTGCCGCGATGCCCCGGGACAGGGACGGTCCTACCCGATGCCCCTGCCCCGGAGCTCCCCCGGCATGTGCCTGGCTTCCCCTGGCTGGTGGTGCCCTCTGTTTGGCCGGCCGAGCGGTGAGGATCGCCCGGCCGACCAGTTGTCCCCCGACACCCACGAGCTTGGCGCAGGGCGCTGCAAGTTCTCTGCAAGTCCACGGCAAGGCGTTGCGGGCACGGCCAGGCACGGCCTACGGCCGCTGGGGCGGTTGGGGCTTCTGATGGCTCTCCGTGGAAGAAGGAGCGGCGTTCGGTGCGTGCTCTCGGCGTGCCGGGCGGAGTCCTCGTAGCGGATCTACGTACGGTGCGGCGAGTGGGGGCACCTCCCACGCCCTCAAGGCAGTGGGGGAGCGTGCCGGGCGGCGCGACGCCGCGGAGAGCCATCAGAAGCCCCCTAGGCCCTGTCGTCAAACTCCCGTCGTCCGCCCGGAGGGCGGGCCCCACGGCGTCTGGTGCGTGCGATCGCAAGGCGCCGGAAAGTCCTCGATGGGGGTTCCCCCGCGCGAGCGAAGCCGAGCGTGGGGGGAGGAGCTACTAGGGCTTTCCGGCAACGCGGCGAGCGTGCGTGCCAGGCGTCGCGGGGCTGGGGGCACCTCCCACGCCCTTAAGGCAGTGGGGGAGGGAGTTTGACGACAGGGCCTAGGGCCAGGGCTCGTTCCGTTCGCGGGCCTCGCACGCGGTGAACACGGCCATCGCCTCGGCGCGCAGCGCCGCCGCCCCCGGCCCGTCGCCCAGTGCCTCGCGCGCCGTGGCCAGGTCCCGCAGGGCTCGGGCACGCGGGAGGCGCAGGCCCATGTCGTCCCAGCCGGCCACCGACGCGCTCAGCAGCTGGGCCGCCTCGGCGAAGCGGCCGTCGGCGAGCGCGCACTCACCGAGGGTGCGCACGGTCAGCGCCTCGCCGAAGCGGTCCTGGTGGGCCCGGCAGACTCCGAGCGCCTCGCGCAGCTCGGACTCGGCCTCTCGTATACGGCCCATCCGCAGCCACGCCTTGGCCCGCGCCCGCATGCTGTACGCGGCCATCAGCGGATCCCCCAGGTCACTCAGGATCTCCCGCGCCTGCCCGGCCACGCGCGCCGCCGCCTCGTACTCGCCGAGCGACCGGTGGATGAGGCTGAGTGTGCGCAGCGCCATGGCCTCCCCGCGCCGGCTGCCCTGCCGCCGGTACGCGGCCAGCGACTCGTCGAGGAGGACGAGCGCCGTGTCGTGATCGCCGAGTTCGAGCCGGACGGAACCGGCGTACCGGCAGGCGAGACCCACGCCGGTGTCGTCGCCGAGCCGCCGGAAGCCGTCGGCCGCGTCGGCGAGGGCCCGTTCGGCGGCGCGTAGTTCGCCCAGCTCGCGGAAGGCGCTGCCGACACCGGCGAGGGCGGCGGAGCGGCCGTGTACGTCACCGAGGTCGGCGCAGATCCGTTCCGCCTGCCGGAAGTAGTCCAGTGCCTCGGCACAGCGGTCCTGTTCGTAGCGGAGCTGGCCCAGGCCGATGAGCAGCAGGGCCTCGCCGGAGAGGTCCTCGGCGCGCCGGGCGGCGGCGAGGGCTGCGTCGTGGCTGCGCCACCAGGCGTCGAAGCGGTTGCTGATGGCGAACGACGAGGAGCACAACGCCGCAGCGGCCTCGCAGGCCGGCGTGTGCAGCCCCATCGCGGCGGCCCGTTCGACGGCCGTGGTCAGGGCGCCCGCCTCGGCGTCGAACCAGGTGAACGGATCGGCGAGGGCTCGCCGGGCGGTGCGGGCACTGACGGGGGCGGAGGGAGCGGAAGGGCCGGAGGGGGCGGGCGGCTGCCGGGTGGTCGCGGTGCCGTACGGGCTGTCGGAGCCGTAGGAGCCGTCCGTGCCGTCGGTCCCGTCACGTCGGCCTGGGGCGTCGCCCAAGCTCCCCGTGACCGCGCGGCGCTGGCGCAGTATCACCGCTCCCGGGGGTGCCGCCTCCGTGACGCGGTCCATCAGCCACAGGCCGGCGGTCAGGGCGCGGCCCACGGCGGCGGTGCGGTCGGCGACCGGGTCCTCGGCCTCGGCGCGTTCGGCGGCGTAGACGCGGACCAGGTCGTGGAGCCGGTAGCGGGGCTGGCCGACCTGGTCGGTGCCGGGGCAGTCCAGCAGTTGGGCGTCCACGAGCCGTTCCAGCACCTCCTCCGCCTCGTCCTCCGGTACGTCGGCGAGCGCGGCCACCGTCCAGGCGGCCACGTCCGCCGAGCCCAGCGTCGCGAGGCGGCGCAGCACGAGGCGGGCGCTCGGGTCCAGCGCCTGATAGCTGAGGCCGAGACTCGCCCGTACCTCCAGGTCGCCCACGGACAGCTCGTCGAGGCGGCGGTGTTCGTCGGCGAGGCGGTCGGCGAGCATGCTGGGCGTCCAGTGCCGGCGGGTCGCCAGCCGCGCCCCGGCGATCCGCAATGCCAGCGGCAGCCCGCCGCACAGCTCGACGATCCGCCGCGCGGCGGCCTCCTCCCGCGGGTCCCCCCACGTGGCGCCAATGACACGAGTCAGCAACTGAAGTCCGCGTACGTCGTCGAGGACGTCGAGGTCGGTCCGCCGGGCGCCGACGAGCCCGCCGAGCCGCGTCCGTGAGGTCACCAGCACTCCGCAGGCCGCGCTGCCCGGCAGCAGCGGACGCACCTGCGACTCGCTGCCCGCGTCGTCGAGGACCAGCAGGATGCGGCGTCCCGCGACGAGGCTGCGGAAGAGGTCGCCGCGCTCGGCCGGGTCCTCGGGCGGGTCCGCGCCCAGCGCCCGCAGCAGCCGCCCGAGGATCTCCCCCGGCGGCACGGGCTCGCTGAAGCCGTGCAGTTCGGCGTAGAGCTGGCCGTCGGGATACCGGTCCGCCACCCGGTGTGCCGCCTGCACGGCGAGGGTGGACTTCCCGACTCCGGCGGGCCCCGACACCACGACCACGGGTGTCGCCGTACGCGGCCCGGTCAGCCACTCGACGACCTCCGCCGACTCCGTCTCCCGCCCGGTGAAGTCACCGAGGGCGGGCGGCAGCAGCGAAACGGGCCGTGTCGGCGCGGCGCCCGTACGGGCGGGTGGCGGCGCGGTGGCCGGGGTCCGCCTGCCCGGCAACAGCCCCGGATCGGCCCGCAGCACCGCCTCGTGCATCCGGTTCAGCTCCGGGCCGGGGTCGATGCCGAGCTCGTCGGCGAGCACGGCGCGCCCCTCGCCGTACACCGCCAGGGCGTCGGCCTGGCGCCCCAGCCGGTAGAGCGCGAGCATGAGCTGGCCGCGCAGCCGCTCCCGCGTGGGGTGGGCCGAGACCAGCGCGGTGAGCTCGGTCGCGAGGTCGGCCTCCTGCCCCGCGATCTCCAGCTCGACCGCGATCCGCTCCTCCAGCGCCGTCTGCCGGGCCTCCTCCAGCCGAACGGCCTCGCCACGCAGCGCTCCCCCGACCCCGCCGAGCGCCGGGCCGCGCCACAGGGCCAGCGCCTCACGCAGCGCGCGGGCGGCCGCGCGGTGGTCGCCCTCGGCGGCGGCCCGCCGTCCCTCGGCGGTCAGCTCCTCGAACCGTACGAGATCGACCCGGCCGGCCCCCGGCCGCAGCACGTACCCCGGCGCCCGGGTCTCGATCGCCTCCCCGGCGTCCTCGGGCAGGGCGCGCCGCAGCGCCGAGACGTACGACTGCACCAGTGCCCGCGCCGTGTCGGGCGGTTCCTCGCCCCAGATGGCGTCGACCAGCGCGTCGGCGGGCACGACCTGCCCGGCCCGCAGCAGCAGCACGGCCAGCAGCGCCCGCGGCTTGGGGCCGCCGAGGCGCAAGGGCATGCCGTCCCGGTAGGCCTCGACCGGGCCGAGCAAGCGGTATTCCAGCTCCACGGGTCCCCGTCTTCCGTGCCGTCGGATCGCAGCGACAGCGTTGCTCACGCAACGTTCGACGCGGATGTACGGCGTCGTGGTTTCCCAGAACACATGATGCGTCACGGAATTGAGAGAAAACAGCAGACGGCGTGGGCGTTCTGGGGCGGGCCGGGAGCAGATTTCCCCCGCAGCAGGACAAGCGCGACAGAGGGGTCAGGGCCTGGCCCGTGCCGAGTTCGGATCACGAGTTCGGTTGTTCTGCTGCCCGGGCGGGTCGGGACGGTGGCGGGACGGTGGACACCAGGGGCGCCGCCTATGGAAACCAGACCTCGCAGATGTTGTCCTCGCCCTCCTCGCTCCGGTCGACAACGAACGCCGACTCGAAGCGCTCTTCATCCGCGTAGACGGACAGGGCGCCGCCGGTGAGCATGTGGAGGAAGCCGTCGTAGTCGAAGAACCATTCATCACTGACGTCGTATCCCTCGCCCAGCCGGTCGGGGTCGATCCCCACAGCGGCCAGAGTGGCACGCCGGTCGCCGGTGATCTCCAGCTCATCGAAGCCCTCAACCGTCAGATCCGGGGTACCGGGCACAGCGACGAGGATCTTCATGTAGGAGGCGCCGAAGTCGCGTTCGCAGACAGCTACGATCCGGGCATCCGGATGCCTCTTCCTCTGCGCCTGGAACTCGTCCTCCAAAGCACCGGCCAGTACCCCGTCCTCGACAAGCGCCGGGTCGCTGATCTTCACCGTGGAGCCCCACACGGCCGCGCATACACCGTCCAGCTCTTCGCGGCCGGCCGGGCTTCCCGGATGCTCCAGCCGGGACGGAGCGTGCTCACGGCGGATCATCGAGACGGTCGACAGGGACAGCACCGCAGCCCTGGCCGCCCCCGGGTCGTGGGCAGCAGCAGACGGCCGCTCTCCGGGCAGGAGCGGGGCCGCGAAGGGGGGATGGACGATGACCAGATGCGCGTGCCCACTGTGACCAGGATTCACCCGCGTTCCGGGGGATACCGGACTCATGCCGCCGAGCGTAGCCGCAGCTCATCACCAGGACGTAACGATGCTGCGGAGAAGTGGAGTTGACCGGCGAGCGAACCGTGTACCGACTGCAGCCGGTACACGCATGCACTCAGGGGCGGAAGCCGGTGAGCAGTGCGTACCCCCGGTCCGGCTCGGATTTTCGTGCCGGGGCAGGGTGGGTCTGTGTTTCCGGTGCATGCGGGGCCGGAAGGGTTCGGAGGGCGAGACCGGGCCGGCCAGTGCCGAGGGGGAGGCTTTGGGACGGGGGCTGCTCAGAGGTTTTCTGCTGCTGTGCCTGACGGCGTTGTTCGTCCTGTAGGAGCTCGGCCTTGAGGGAAGGGCGTCGGCAGCGGACGACGACTGCGCCTCGGGCGAACTGAAGGTGCGAAAGCCACTACTTCGGTGCCGATGAAACACGACGGCGAGGACTACACGAAGGTCGACACCCGCTTTGTCGTAGAAGTGCCGAAGTCCTGGAGCCTGGCCCCCGATCTGCTGCTCAACGGAGACACCGAGCGGTACCGGGCGGCCATGCGGTGCGTTCTGCGCTACCCGAACGATCCGTATCCGTACCGGGACACGGAATGGCGCCCCTGGCCGCCCAAGGTGACGGTCCAGAGCAAGTCGATCACGGTGGAGCACCGCGCCGTCACGATCGTGGACGCCACAGGGGACAGGGATTTCGGGCCGTGGCGCATCAGCGTCGGCAAGAGGTTCTGGACGCCGGCCCTGCTGCCTCCTCCTGCCCTGGACAAGGCCTGGTGGCAGGAGATCACCGTCGATCTCGGCGGACGCGCGGCCCGGACCGTGTCCCCGACCCCGACCAAGGGCTCGGTCACCCGGCTGACCTGGACCCGGACGAAGGCGGGTCACAGTCCGCCCGACGTCCGGATCCAGATCCAGCCACCGGCGACCAAGGCGCTGGCCGCCCAGTGGAACGACAGCCCTTGGTACCTCGTGGGTTCGGCGACGTTTCTCTCGTACGACCTGGTGCTCTTCGCGGTTCTCCTGCTCCTGGTGAGGAGGCTGCGCAGGTCGCCCGTGTCGTGGTCACCGACCCCGGCCGAGGAGGCCACGCACCGGAACCTGCTCCTGTGGGCCTGTGTCATGTTCGCCGCCGTGCTCGCCTTCGAAGTGGACGACCAGGCACCCCGCTTCCTCGGTGATCACGGGATCTTCCCGTGGTGGCCGGACCACAGGGTCGCCGTCCACCTGGTGATCTCGACGCTCGGCGGGGGTGCCCTGGTGCTGTTCGGCAGACCCGGGCGGGCCGCTGGGACGGCGGCGGCGCTGGCGGTCGCCTACATCGGCGTCGTGGCGAGCACACTCGGATGGTCCGCGCTGCCGCCCGGCTTCTGGCTCTCCACGGAGCACGGCAGCGAAATCGATCACTTCCGGATGACATGGGGTTTCCTGCGGTTTCGCCCTCGCGTGCGGCTGCCTGGTCCTCGTCTGGATGGTGGGCCTGGCCGCGTCCGCCACGCGGCTGCGACGGGCGGTCGACGTCGCGGCCGTGCTCCCGGCGATGAGCATCTGGGCCTCGGAGAACCTGTGGGAACAGCGGAGTTGGCTGAGCATCGGGGACAGCGACGAGGGCTACGTCCGCTGGCACGTCGCGGAACTCCTCAACGACCTGGCATGGTTCCCCTCCGCCTGGCCGGACTGGATCCACTACTGGACCTGGTGGCTGAGCCTGATGGGCGCACTCGTCGCCGCGCTCTGGGCCCGTGCCCAGGCGCCCGGCGCACCGCCCGTCAATCCCGGGGCAACCGACCTCCTGGTCATCAACATGCTCTTCGTGATGGAGATCGCGCCGACTCCCGGCTGGGTCGCGGGCTTCCCCATGTGGCTGGTGTCGGTACCGCCCATAGTGCTCGCCCTCTACCTCCTTCTCGCCCTTGGAAGATCACGCTCGGTACTATGCCGCGAACTGCTCCCGGACAGGCCCGAACGCAGACCCCTGCACAGCGTGATCCGGGAGTCCGACCACCGCTGGCTCATCGGCTCCGCGCGCACCTACCGCGATCTGCACGCCCAGCTGCGCCGCCTCGACCAGGGCCAACAGGACGGCAAGCGAGCCGAACTGGAGGAGCAGCTCGACCGGTTGCACCGATGGACACCGCCGGGCGCCACGGCGCCGTACGCCGGCGCCCGGCTGCCGGACTCGGTGGACTCCGTGGAACTGGCCCTGGCCTGGGGACCACGCACCACCTGGTGGCTCAACGCGTGCCGCGCCACGTTCCTCTCGTCGCTGATCGCCCTGCCCGCCACGGCTGTCGGTCTCTGGGCGGACCAGATACTTCGCCGACCTTCTGACGCAGGTGATCGGTTCCCAAGCGAACTGGGCGGCCGCCGGCTTCGTCCTGGGAGCGCTGTGGCGCCAGCTGCCCGGCCGGCGAGGGCCCACGAAGGCGCTGACCCTCTCCCTGGTGTACGCGGCTCCGGTCGCCCAGCACTGGATCACCAGGGCCTTCGACCAGTTCTTCGGCAACTGGGCGCTGGACGTGGCACTGACCCTGCTCATCCTCACCGTGACGGTCGTCGCCATGGACATCGACACGTTCCGCCAGGAGGGCCACTACTGGCCGACGAAGGCAGCGCTGCTCCTGTCCGTGTACCAGTTGCGCACGGCGTCGGTGCAGGTGGCGTTCTTCGTGGCCCAGTTGGTGGCGCTGGTGAGTATCTGGCAGCAGCTGAAGGGGAAGCGCGCGCCAGGAAAGGCGGGTCCCAGGTGGGTGGTGTAATTGGCAGTTTTGGGCCACCGGTGGGCCGGGAAAGGCCTGGTGACTGGCCTCGGAGCTGGCCCAAATCTGCCAATTGCCGATCTCAGCGGCCGCGACGGCTGCAGCGTCGGGTGGTCAGTAGAGCGGGAATGCCCAGCCGCCGGGGTACCAGGGTTCCCGTTCGCCACGGAAGGCGGCTGAGGCGAGGGGCAGCGTGCCTGGGCGCAGTTCCTCGACGAGGCCCGTGGCCGCGAGGGTTGCCAGTGTGGTGCCGCCGAGGAAGGCCGCGCCGAGTTCCGCTGCCGTCATCCGCAGGTCGGCAGGGTCGGTCGTGGGCTCGCAGCTGACGCTCTCGCCCTCCGCCCGGAGCCGGTGGCGTCCGGTGTTCCACGGGCAGAAGGTGTCCTCCACGTCCAGAACGACGTCGAGCGGCACCGCGTAGCGTCGTCCCGTGAGGGCCCGGTCGACGTCGACCAGCCGCACCCACAAGCGGTCGACCAGGGTCGCGTGGATCGCCCGCGGCTCGGCCAGCAGGTGGGGCAGCGGCTCGTCAACGGCGCCCTCGTACTCGATCCAGGTGGTCAGGTCGATTCCGGCGAGGAAGCGCCACAGCACGGCGTATGCCTGGCGCGAGAGTGCCGCCAGTTCCTCCACCTGCACCACGCCGGTGCTCCCACCGAGCGCGTCCGGCACTGACCGGTGCCGGTAGAGCGCGTAGCCGGTGGCTCGGCCGTCGCTGTCCTGATGCACTGCGAAACGCAGGGCTGTGGCCGATCCGCGGGTGTGCGGACGATCGGCAAGGCGGACCCTCCAGTGGCTGTCCTGCCGGTCGGGCCAACCGACCGTCGCGGCTCGCGCCTGGTCGTAGACCTTCTCAATGACAGGACGGGCCTCGACGGCGGCGAACAGCCGGACCGTTCCGTTCCCGAAGTCCGTGCCGGGACGGAAGCGCAGGGCGCGCCGGTCGCAGCGGAGCCGATTGCCCAGCGTGGCCGGCCCGTAGCCGTAGCGTCCGTAGATCCCGGCTTCGGAGGGGCGAAGCACAGCGATCGGTTCTCGACCGCTCTCGTGCAGGTCCGTCAGCTGCCTGCGCATCATCGAGGTGAGGATTCCGCGACGCCGATGCGTCGGGGCCACGCCCACGGAGGCGACCCCCGCGACGGGCATGACGCCCCCGGGAACGGTCAGCACCCGGCTGTAGACGGAGGCGCCGGCCACCGGCAGGAACCCGTCGAATGCGGCGACGGTCCGCTCCAGATCCGTCGCGGCCCGCTGGTCGGCCAGCTCTTCCTCGGAGCGGTCCGTACCGTAAGTGTCCGCGATCATGCGCGCCCAGGGCGCGAACTCGTCGTCGGTGACACTGCGCAGCGGGTACGGAGGGTTCGTCACCAGGTCTGTGTACCGGACGCCGAGCCGACCCCGCGACTGACTTTCCCCAAGGGTCTTCGAACGTCAGCGGTGCTCCGCCGGGCCGGGGGCCTGGCAGTGAGTCGCGAGAGTGCAACACTTTCCCAAAAAGTGTCGCACTCTCCACCAGGCACCCTCCCACCGAGAGGCGACTTCGGCAGCCGTGCTCCACCCACTCACCGGCAGCCGCCGAGCCAACCCGGCGTGCCCAGAGGAGCTGACGCGCCCCCGTCGCCGGGTGACTTCATGGCGTGGGGACGTACTCCCACGCAAGGGGCCCCGCTCCTCCCCTGGCCGCCCGCTCGCTTCTCTCGCGTGCCGGAGTGGTCCGAGTCAAGGGTGAAGCGAAGCGGAATCGGCGTAGCCGACGCGACCGGAGGGAGCGCCCTTTACTCGGAGCGCGGAGGCACGACACTGACATGAAGCGGGCGGTCCCCACGGTCACTTGAGCGCTTGGGCCACCGTCACTTGGTCACGGCACCGATGAACTCGGCCCAGGCAGCCGGGCTGATCAGGAGGAGGGGCCCGTCGGGGACCTTGCTGTCACGGACGGGGACGATGCCGGGGACTCCGTCGGCCACCTCGACGCAGCTGCCGCCGTTGCCGTCGCTGTAGCCGCTCTTGCGCCAGCGTGCGTTGCTCAGGTCGTACTCGCGCATCGTCTGAAGTCCTCCGCCACCGATTCGATCAGGGCCAGGGACGCCTCGGGCGAGAGTGCGGCGGCCCTGAGCAGATCGTATGACGCCTGCGCACGCTTCACCACGGCCGGGTTGTCCAGCAGGTTCCCCGAATACACGGCTTCGGTATAGGCGACCGGGGGAGCGTCCTCGAACTCCATGAGGGTCAGCATCCCGTTCATCAGGGCGTACGCCCCAGCCGAGTGCGGCAGCACCTGTACCAACACCGTCCTCTCCCGTGCCAGCGCCGCTACATGCGCCACTTGCTCGGCCATAACGGCGGCCCCACCCACCGGAATGCGCAGCACGTTCTCGTGCAGGATCGCCCAATACACGGGCCGAGTAGCGTCCTTGAGGATCTGTGCGCGCTCCAGGCGACCCGACACCTTCTTCTCGATGGACTCGTCCGGAGCGAACGGGTTCATCGCGATGGTCACCGCTCGCGCGTACGCGGCCGTCTGCAGCAGCCCCGGCACCAGCGCCGGCGCGAAGTCACAGATCTTCGTAGCCAGCGTCTCCAGCTCAGCCGCCTTGGCGAAGTAATCCGCATACCGCTTGTCATCAATCAGCTTTCGCCACGTGCGCTCGAAAAAACCATCGGATTGCAGAACCTCGTCGATCCGCTGCGCCACATCCAACTGCGGCTTACGAATCGCCTGTTCGAACTGCCCGATGTAACCGCCGGAAACGAATACCCGCGCCCCCAGCTCGACTTGAGTCAATCCCGCATCTTCCCGGCGCCGCTTCAGCTCGGACCCGAAGAACTCCCACACAGCCTGCCGCGAACCGTTGGCCATGATCAATCCCCTCGCCCTGCCCCGCGCTTGTAGCGCACAGACTCCTGCCGAGTGTAGACGCAGAGCGTCACCATGTAGATGCGAAGAGTGAAACCCAACAGGTCAGGGGAGCAGCGGTGAAGGCAGAAAACGCATCACTCGGGGGACGACACTCGGCGCTCTGCGTCGAAGAGGCGGAGGAAACGGTGGAGGAATTGCGGCAGGCGCTCGCGAGGGCCGGAATTGTGCTGCCTTCACTACGGATCGACCCGGCAACTCTTGCGCGGGAGGCGCCCTGTCCGCTGGTGGTGCTGGGCGGCTGTTCCGTCACCGTCGCGGCACGCCTCGCGGCGGCGTTGCGGTGAGCGGTGGCGGGAAGAGACCGCCGGTCGGGTCGTACGCCGTCGACACGCTTACCGGACAGGTGGGACGGGTCATGGGGCACGAGGGGCCGTATGTGCAGTTGAGACCGGTGGGCGGGGGCCGGGAGTGGGACTGCGTACCCGAGTCCCTGCGGGCCGCGACGACGATAGAACGGCTGCGCGCGGCGACGGCGTACGAGAACGCGAGGAGCAGGGGCGAAGTGCCTTGAAGGCCTCCCGGCCCGACGGGACTCGTCCTCGAACACCGGGTGGGGCTGGTTCTCCAGCCCCACCCGGTTTCCCGCGCCGACCGAGCGCTTCGGGCCGCCGCACACGCGCCGTAGGCGAGAATGGGTCCCATGAGTCTGTTCCGCGACGACGGCATCGTGCTGCGCACCCAGAAGCTGGGTGAGGCGGACCGGATCATCACGCTGCTCACGCGGAGTCACGGGCGGGTCCGGGCCGTGGCACGCGGCGTGCGGCGGACGAAGTCCAAGTTCGGGGCCCGCCTCGAACCGTTCTCGCACGTGGACGTGCAGTTCTTCGCCCGCGGAAGCGACCTGATCGGGCGCGGGCTGCCGTTGTGCACGCAGAGTGAGACGATAGCCCCGTACGGTGGCGGGATCGTCGCCGACTACGCCCGGTACACCGCCGGGACGGCGATGCTGGAGACGGCCGAGCGGTTCACCGACCACGAGGGCGAGCCGGCCGTACAGCAGTACCTGCTGCTCGTCGGCGGGCTGCGTACCCTCGCCCGGGGCGAGCACGCGCCGCACCTCGTTCTGGACGCGTTCCTGCTGCGTTCCCTCGCCGTGAACGGGTACGCGCCCAGTTTCAGCGACTGTGCGAAGTGCGGGATGCCGGGGCCGAACCGGTTCTTCTCGGTGGCGTCCGGGGGTTCCGTGTGCGGGGACTGCCGGGTGCCCGGCAGTGTCGTACCGTCTCCGCAGGCGCTGGAACTGCTCGGTGCGCTGCTCACGGGAGACTGGGAGACGGCGGACGCGTGCGAGCCGCGGCATGTGCGGGAGGGCAGCGGGCTGGTGTCCGCGTACCTGCACTGGCACCTGGAACGCGGGCTGCGCTCCCTGCGGTACGTCGAGAAGTCCTGACAGGCCTTGAACCAAGCAAGTACGTAAGCACGCACGACGCGAGCACGAGGAGACGAGAAGCACATGGTCGTACGCGGGTTCCTGGGGCGGCAGCGCCGCGAGTACAGGACGCCGGAGCCGCACCCGTCCGGCGCCCGCCCGCCGAAACTCCCCGGCGAGCTGGTCCCGGGCCATGTGGCAGTCATCATGGACGGCAACGGGCGCTGGGCCAAGGAGCGTGGTCTGCCGCGCACCGAGGGGCACAAGGTCGGCGCCGAGTGCGTGCTGGACGTGCTCCAGGGCGCGATCGAGATCGGCGTCGGGAGCATCTCGCTGTACGCCTTCTCGACGGAGAACTGGAAGCGCTCGCCGGACGAGGTCCGCTTCCTCATGAACTTCAACCGGGACTTCATCCGCAAGACCCGGGACACGCTCGACGAACTCGGCATCCGGGTGCGCTGGGTGGGCCGCATGCCCAAGCTGTGGAAGTCGGTCGCCAAGGAGCTCCAGATCGCCCAGGAGCAGACCAAGGGCAACGACCGGCTCACGCTGTACTTCTGCATGAACTACGGCGGCCGTGCGGAGATCACCGACGCGGCGCAGGCCCTGGCGGAGGACGTGAAGGCGGGCCGGCTCGACCCGTCGAAGGTCAACGAGAAGACCTTCGCCCGGTATCTCTACTACTCGGACATGCCCGATGTGGACCTGTTCCTGCGGCCGAGCGGCGAGCAGCGCACCTCCAACTACCTGCTCTGGCAGAGCGCCTACGCCGAGATGGTCTTCCAGGACGTGCTGTGGCCCGACTTCGACCGGCGTGACCTGTGGCGCGCGTGCGTCGAGTACGCGTCGCGCGACCGCCGCTTCGGCGGTGCGATCCCGAACGAGGAGCTGCTGGCGATGGAGGGACGGACCGAGCAGGGCTGACGCGCCGCCCGCCTCACGGGAGGTCTCCCCGCGGAAGGTCTCCCCGCGGAAGCTCTCTCCGCGGAAGGTCTCCCCGCGGAAGCTCTCTCCGCGGAAGGTCTCCCCGCGGAAGGTCTCTCCGCGGAAGGTCTCCCCGCGGAAGGTCTCTCCGCTCCACCGGGAAGTACTGCCGTGGTGTCACCCCCACGATGCGCCGGAACGCCGCCACGAAGGAGCTGGCCGAGGCGTAGCCCACGCGGCGGGCGACGGACTCGATCGGGAGGCCTTCGGCGAGGAGCGGCATCGCGGCGCGCATGCGCAGGCGTTCGCGCCACTGGCCGAACGCCAGCCCGGTCTCGGAGACGAACGGGCGGGCCAGCGTCCGCGCGCTGGCCCCGGCCCGGGTGCCCCAGGAGTCGAGGGAGCGGCTGTCGGCGGGGTCGGCGGTGAGGGCGTCGGCGATCATGCGAGTGCGCGGGTCGCGGGGCACGGTCACGGCGACGCTCGTGACGGGGACGGGGTGCAGGACGTCCAGGAGGACCGCCTCCGCGCGGGAGCGGGCCTCCGGCGTCAGGTCGGTGCGCACCAGGTGGTCGATGAGGGAGCGCAGCAGCGGGCCGGCCTCCAGCACCGTCGGCTCCCGCCAGTCGAGCTGCGGGCAGCTCTCCGGGTTCACGTACGGGCTGCGCATCACCGCGTCGCCCGCCGACTCCGTCGTGTGGGGCACGCCCGCGGGGATCCACAGGGCGAGCGAGGGCGGCAGCAGCCAGGAGCCCTGCTCGCTGGTGACGCGGAGCAACCCCTTGGCCGACCACGCGAGTTGATGCGCGGCGTGCCAGTGCTGAGGGAAGGCCGTGCCGCGCGGCATGGTGAAGTGGCCGATGAAGATCGCGGTCGGGGCGGGCCACTGTCCGTTTCGCGACATGGGACGGCAGCCTAGCCCGTGGTGGACACCGGCAGGCCGCTCGTAGCGTCGGTGGCATGCCGATGAACCTGGTCCACCGCAAGCTGTGCAGTTCCGAGAAGTGGGCGCTGATGACGAAGGAGCGTCTGCTGCCGTGGGCGCTCGCCGACGTCGAGCTGGGTGAGGACGTGCTGGAGATCGGTCCCGGTTACGGGGCCAATCTGCGCGTGCTCGTGGAGCGGGTGCCCCGCCTCACCGCCGTCGAGATCGACGACGCCACCGCCCGCATGCTCCAGGACACCTGGGGCGACCGTGCGCGCGTCCTCCACGCGGACGGTGCCGCCATGCCGCTGCCCGACGCGTCGTACGACTCGGTCGTCTGCTTCACGATGCTGCACCACGTGCCGACCGCCGAGCAGCAGGACCGCATCTTCGCGGAGGCCTTCCGCGTGCTGCGCCCCGGCGGCGTCTTCGCCGGCAGCGACAGTCTGCCGAGCTTCCGCTTCCGGATTCTCCACCTCGGCGACACGAACAACACCATCGATCCGGACACCTTCCCCGACCGCCTGGCCAGGGCGGGTTTCACCGACGTGTCCATGGACCTGCACCCGGAGGCCGACGGCTTCCGCTTCCGGGCCCGACGCCCCTGAGCTCGCCCCCCAGCCGCCCACTTTGATCGATCATTCGCTCGACTCTTGACGTACGCGTAACGCCAGAGCAACATCCTCCCGCGCTAAGTGATAACTCTTATCACTGTGCGAGAAACGTGCGAGAGGGAGTTGTGGTGAAGGTTGGAATCCTGGGCCTCGGCGAGGCCGGGGCGCTGTATGCGGCGGGCTTCCTGGAAAACGGCTGGGAGGTGGCCGGATTCGATCCGGCCGATGTGCCCGCCCCGGGCGGCGTCGAACGGAAGGACTCCCCCGCCGACGTGGTCGCAGGCTGCGACCTGGTACTCGGCCTGACCGGTGCGAAGGCGGCGCTGGACGTGGCGTTGGAGGTGGCCCCGCATCTGCAGGCCGCAACCGTGTACGCGGACATGAACGCGGCCGCTCCGGAGCTGAAGCGGAGCATCGCCGCCGCGATCGACGCCTCCCCTGCGGTCTTCGCGGACGTCTCCGTCATCGGTCCGGTGCCGAAGTTCCGTCACCGGACCGCGTTGGTGGCCAGCGGCCAGGGAGCGTCAGTGATCGCCGACTACTTCGGCACGCTGGGGGCTCCGGTCGAGGACCTGGGCGCCGAGCCCGGTGCGGCCTCGGCACGCAAGCTGCTGCGCAGCCTGTTCATGAAGGGGCTCGGCGCCGTCATCGTGGAGGCGGTGGAGGCGGGCCGGGCGGCCGGCGACGAGCGCTGGGTACGTGAGCAGATCGCGGCCGAACTCTCGGACGGCGAGACGACGCTGGAGCGGCTGTACCAGGGAACGTACAAGCACGGTGCCCGCCGGGCGCGCGAAGTGTCCGCGGCCGCGGATCTGGTGGCCGAACTCGGCCTCGACGCGGTGCTGCCCCGCGCCATCAGTCAGGTGCACGAGCTGGCCACCCGCCCCGAAGGACTGCGTGACACCGCCCGGGTGACACCGGAGGTGATCGCGGCGTACCAGGGGCTGCCGACCGCGAACATCGGCGACGCCACCGAGCGGCTCGGCCTTGTGGACTCCGGGATCAGCGCCGTCTGGCCCGGGGCCAGGGCCGTGGGCCGTGCGCTGACCGTGTGGACCCGGGCCGGGGACAATCGGGCGATCCACGAGGCGATCAGGGTCGCCGAGCCGGGTGACATCATCGTCGTCAACGGTGAGGGCGACACGTCCCGCGCACTGATCGGCGAACTGATCGCCGAGCGGGCCCGGGCCCGGGGTGTGGTCGGCATGGTGCTGGACGGAGCCACCCGCGATGTCGAGGTACTGGCCGAGATGGGTTTCCCCGTGTGGGCGCGTGCGGTGACACCGGCGGGCCCGTACAAGTTCGGGCCCGGCCGGGTGGGTGTGCCCGTCGCCGTGGGCGGCGTCGTCTGCCGGCGGGGCGATCTGGTGGTGGGTGACGGTGACGGCGTCGCCGTCGTCCCGGCCGACCAGGCAGCGTCCGTCCTGGCCGCCGCGCGTGCGGTGGAGGCCGACGAAGCCCGACGGCGCGCCGGCATCCGCGCCGCGGCCGCCACCGTCACTCCAGGAGGAGCCTCGTGATCGCCATATGGGCCCTGGGCTGCTACATCGCGGCCATCATCGTGTGGAACGCCGTCCTCAAGCGCAACATCGGCGAGGCCCTGATCGTCGGTTTCCTCGTCACGGGTGCGTTCGCCGGCCGCGACATCGGGCACGTCATGTGGGACGGGTTCGCCGAGGCCATGCAGGAGGAGGTCACCTTCGCCGCTCTGGCCTTCGTCTTCATGAGCTATGTGCTCTCCCGCACACCGGTACTGGATCAGCTGCTGAGCATCCTCAACTCCCTGCTGGGACGGCTGCGGGGCGGCCCCATCTACACCTCCACGGCCGCCGCGGGCCTGTTCGGTGCCATCGCCCACGTCGGGGCGGCGGTGACCGCGGCCGTCGGGTCGGTGACGATCCCCTGGATGAAGCGGTCCAAGGTGAGCGGTGAACTCGCCGCCACCGTCGCGGCCGGCGGCGCCGGCATGGGTGTCACCTTCCCCTTCAGTTCCACCATGTTCATCCTCATGGGCTCGGCCGGCGTGGCGTCCATGGCCACCACCGACGACATCGTGCTCCCGCTGTTCCTGGGCGGACTGTGGTGTCTGGGCTACCGGATGGTTGCCGCCTTCGTCATGGTGCGCCGTCACAAAATCCAGCCGATGGACCGCGCCGACCTGCTGCCCCTGCGCACCAGCCTGAGCGCGGGGTGGACGAGCCTGTTCCTGTTCGTCGGCATCGTCGTACCGCTGCTGATGACCCGGGGCGTCTCGGGTGGCGCCCTGAGCGACTGGGTGGGCGCCAAGATGTCGGACGCCATCAGTCTGATCACCTGGATCCCCGTCCTGCTGATCGCCACCGTCCTGATCCTGGGCCGACGGCACCTTCCCCGCTCGGGCCGTGAATGGTGGCGGATGCTCGGCGACGCGGCCCCTCAGTTCGGGGTGATCGGTGTCACCATCGTGGCCGCCTTCTCCGCCTCCAACGTGCTGGGGGAACTCGGGCTCCCACAGCAACTGACCGACCTGCTGGCCGAGGTGAACGCCCCGCTGTGGGCCATGGCGCTCATCGTGGGTGTCCTCGTGGTGGGCGTGGCCATTCCGCTGACCGCCTCCGCCACCATGGCCGCCATCGGCCCGGTCGCGGTCTCCTCCCTGGTCGGGGCCGGGGTGCCGCCGGCCACCGCCTGTGTCGCGGTCCTCATCTTCGCCTCGACCGAGGGTGCCTCTCCACCGTCGGGAGCCCCCATCTACGTCGCGAGCGGTATCGCCGGGGTCGACCCGGCCCGCACGTTCCTGCCCCTGGTCACGTACTACTGCGTACCCATCCTGTTCATCGGCGCCGCGGTTGCCACCGGCGTCCTGCCCGTCTGAAACCGGAGACCGTCATGGCGCACCGTCTCATGCAACAGCTCTTCCGCCTGAGCATCCTCGTCTTCCTCGCGGGCGGAGTCGCCGTCGTCGCGGGCCAGGCACTGGGCATCGTCCTCGGCGACGCCCAGTGGGTCGCGGACGTGGAAGCCGACGCCGGACCGGCCACGTGCATCGCCGCGAGCATCTCCGGCATCCTCTCGTTCGTGCTCTCCTACGGTCGCCCCGAGCCGGCGCGGGACGAGAACACCCCGGACGAGTCCCGTTCCTACGCCGCCCCCGCTCCCCGCGGCCACTGAGGTCACCGCCAAGGCGGCCACTGCGGCCGTGACCGGCCTGGATGGATCTTGTGCGATCCACCCCCTGCTCGCATGCTGATAACTCTTATCAAGACTCCGCGTGCAGAGCAGACCATCCAGGAGCCCCCACATGGCCACCGCCCCCGCCTCTTCCATGCGCTCCCTCGACCGGGCCCTCGACGTGCTGGGGGTACTGGAGGACACCAGGCAGCCACTGCGGCTGAGCGAGGTCGCCCGCCGCGCGGACCTGCACGTGGCGACCGCCCAGCGCATTCTCAACGTGCTCGTCGAACGCGGTTACGCGGCCAAGGAGGACAGCGGCTACGTCGCAGGACCGGCCGCCGTCGCCACCGCCCACGCTTTCCTGGTCAACAACCGCCTCAGCCAGGTCGCCCTGCCCATCCTCCAGGAGCTGGCCGCCACCACCGGCCTGACCGCCAGCCTCTTCGTACGCGTCGCCTTCTCCCGTGTGCTCATCGCCCGCGTGCAGGGCCGCAACCCCCTGCGCTACCAGCTGCCCATCGGAGAGAAGCTCCCGCTCACCCTGGGCGCGGGCAAGGCGCTGGCCGCATGGCTTCCCGCACCGGAACTCCAGGAGTTCATCGACCAGTTCACTCCGTTCACCCGCATCTCCGGCGAGCAGATCACCGCCGACGCCCTCGCGCGTGACCTCGGCCGCGTCCGCGACGACGGATACGCCCTCTCCCTGAGCGAACGCGTCCTCGACGTCATCGCCGTCAGCGCGCCCATCCGCCACGGCGAGGAGACCCTCGGGGCACTCAGCGTCAGCGGCCCGCACAGCGAACTCGCCGAGGACGACCGGCCCCGCATCATCAACGAAGTACGCCGCGCAGCCGGCGCCGTCGCCGCCCGCTGCCCCTGACAGAAAGCCCGCTCATGGCTCTGCCCACCTACCGGCAACTCACCCGGCGCACCGACGCCCCGCCCGGATCCAGCTGGCACCTGTTCGCCGACCGGCCCGAACGGGGCATGGCGAACTTCGCGGGCCCTCCGCAGATCCGCCGCGCCGCCGCCTGCGTCACCGAGGGACACGCCTTCAATCTGGACTACCCACTGGACGCCTTCGACCCGCCCATGTCCAAGGCCCGGGGCGTGCCCCACCACCGCATCACCGCGAAGCACGAGCAGGCCCGCGACGACGTCCTGGACAACTTCCACCTCCAGGCAAGCACCCAGGTCGACGGGCTGCGCCACCGCCGCGCCTCCGGGCACGGCTTCTACAACGGCGTCCCCGACGACGAGATCACCCCCGGCAGCCCTCGGCTGGGCATACAGCTCTGGGCCGAGACGCCGCTCGTCGGACGGGGCGTCCTCATCGACATCGACGGCCTGCTCCGCGACCGGGGCACTCCCCTCGATCACGCGGACGGCCCCGCCCTCACCACGGAACTCCTCGACGAAGCCCTGGCGGCGCAGAACTGTCACGTCGAACCCGGTGACCTGGTGCTCGTCCACACCGGCTGGGCAGCCTGGTACCTCACCACCACCCAGGACGTACGCGCCGAGGTCCGCGCACAACGACGCGCCACCGGCTTCGCCCAGAGCCGCGCCTTCGCCGCCTGGTGCTGGGACCACCGCATCGCCCTGCTGGCCACCGACACCTTCGCGGTGGAAGTCCTGCCCGTGCTGGACACCAGCGACTTCCGCCACACCGCCCCCGAGGACGACGGCATGATGCACCAGGAACTGATCGCCAGACTGGGCCTCCCGCTGGGCGAGTTGTGGAACCTGCACGCCCTCGCCCTGGACTGCCGCACCACCGGGCGCTGGGACAGTCTCCTCACCGTCAAGCCCCTCAACCTGACGGGTGGAGTCGGCTCACCCGCCAACGCCACCGCCCTACGCTGACGATCCCCCGGACAGGTCCTGGGCGCGCGGCCCCGCGAAGCGCCGTACGTACCGCCGCTGCCACGGCGTCTCCACCGCGTGCCGGTCGTAGTGCTCGCGCACGTACGCCACCGCCTCCTCCGGGCGTACGCCGTCCAGGACCGCCAGGCAGGCCAGGGCGGTGCCCGTGCGGCCGCGCCCGCCACCGCAGGCGAGCTCCACGCGCTCGGTGGCGGCGCGGGACCAGACGTCCCGGAGCATCTCCTCGGCCCGCGCGCGGTCGCTGGGCAGACGGAAGTCGGGCCAGCGCAACCAGTCGGCGTCCCACGGGACTTCGGGTGGCTGCCTGCCGAGGAGGTACACGGCGTACGTGGGCGTCGGGCCCTCCGGGAGGGGGTGGCGAAGTCCTCGGCCGCGCACCAGGCGCCCGGAGGGAAGGCACAGCACGCCGGGGTCGGTCGGCTTCCAGGGCTCGGTCATCGGGCCAGCTTAGGCACGGCCCGTGGACGGAGGACGGTGTTCAGCCGACCCCGCGCGACTCCTGTGCCGCCCTCGCCTCGATGCCGCGGAAGTGGTCGGCCATCGCGCGCTGGGCGGCCTCGACGTCGTGGGCCCGCAGGGCGGTGACGATGTCGCGGTGGCGGCGCACCGTGAGCTCGGGGGACGGGTCGTCCGTCCAGCCGCGGGCGCCCGAGACCCGGCGGAAGACCGTCCAGAAGGCGCCGAGCAGCTGCGGCACGAGCGCGTTGCCGAGGGGCGCGTACAGCAGCTCGTGGAACTCGCGGTCGAGTTCGGGGAAGGGCTCCCCGGCCTTCCCGGCCGCCTCCATACGGTCGACGACCGCTTCCAGGCGGTCCAGATCGGCGTCGGACAGCGTGGCCGCGGCCCGGCGGATCAGGCCCTCCTCCAGCACCTCGCGCACCTGGAGGATCTCGGCGAGGGCGCCCGGATCGCCGTCGGGCCGGGCGAGCGTGCGGAAGGTGAGGCCGTCGACGAGGGGGGTCAGCGAGGCCTGGCCGACATAGGTGCCGTAGCCGTGCCGGATGTCGACTATGTCGAGGGCCTGGAGTGCCTTGAGTGCCTCCCGGACGGAGTTGCGGCTGACGCCGAGGTCCTCCATCAGCTCCGTCTCGGTGGGCAGTGGCGCCCCCGGCTGGAGCTTTCGGTCGAGGATCAGCTGCATCACGTCGCGCTGGATCTGGCTGCTCACCCGCTGTCCGGGCCGACGTCGGTTCCCGGTCTCCTGAGACATGCGCCGCATCGTACGCTCACTGGACATCCGACGTCCCACCTCCGGAACGGTTTTCAGCCTGCCATTGGTCGTACCTGTGGAAGATACGCCATTCGTGTGCGGACTCTTGACCGCCCCCACGGCCCCTCTTATGGTCACGCTGCCCCCTATGACGTAGGACGTCGTATCTCCTCACCACATACTCAGTACTCCTCGTACTCCTCCCCTCCCGGACCCCTGTAGGAGGAACCGTGCGCGACGTGACCCCTGACGTACCGGCGCTGCACCGCCGGTCGTTCCTGAAGTACTCCGGCGCGCTGGGTGCCGCCGCAGCCATCTCCTCGTCGTTGACCGCCTGCTCGTCCGGGCCCGAGTCCACCAATGACACCGGGGGCGGGGGCGGCGGGAACGGGACGCTGACCGCCGTCATCGGCTACGGCAACGACGGCAGCTGGGACCCGACCCAGACCGCGTCTGCCTTCTGCATGGCCGCCAACAACCACATCTACGAGGGCCTCCTCGACACCGACCCCATCTCGCGCGAGCCGTACGCGGCGCTCGCCACCGAGGTGCCGAGCGATCTCACCGGCACCTCCTGGAAGTTCACACTGCGGGCGGGTGCGAAGTTCCACGACGGGAAGCCGGTCACCGCCGACGACGTGGTGTTCGTGTTCGACCGGATTCTGGATCCGGACACGCAGACCCTGGCCAAGGGGTTCTTCGTCAGCTGGCTCAAGGAAGTCAAGAAGATCGACGCGCAGAACGTCGAGCTGGTGCTGAAGTTCCCCTTCCCTGAAGGGGTTTCGCGGCTGACCCTCGCGAAGATCATGCCGAAGCACGTCTTCTCGGGGCCCGGCGCCTGGGAGGACGCCATCAAGGGCAAGGCGATCGGCTCGGGACCGTACCGGCAGACCGCGCACCACCCGAAGTCCAACACCACGTTCGAAGCGTTCGCGGACTACAACGGCCCGCGCAAGCCCGCCTTCAAGAAGATGAACTGGCTGACCATAGTGGACGCGGCCCCCCGCGTCGCGAAGATCTCGGGCGCGAGCGCCGGCGCGCAGATCGCCGACAACATCCCGTACGCCAACATCACGCAGCTGGAGAAGGGCGGGCTGTCCGTGAAGGGCGGCTCGGGGATGAACAACCTCTTCCTGATGTTCAACACCCGGCACAAGCCCTTCGACGACGTACGGGTCCGGCAGGCGCTGCGCTACGCCATCGACACCGAGAAGATGGTGGAGGTCGCGCTGAAGGGGCACGGGACGCCGTCCTCGTCGTTCCTGAACGAGGCCAATCCCACGTACCGGCGCGCGAAGACCGTGTACGACTACGACCCGGACAAGGCCAAGCAGCTGCTGAAGGAGGCCGGGGTCAGCGGGCTGAAGATCGACATCCTCGCCGTGAACGTCAGCTGGATCGTCGACTGCCTGCCGACCATCAAGTCGTCCTGGGACGCGATCGGCGTCGAGACCACGCTGTCGCCGCAGGAGACCACGGCCGTCTTCACGAAGATGGACCAGAAGCAGGACTACCAGGTCGTCGCCGCCGCCTCGAACCCCAACCAGTTCGGGCTCGATGCCGATCTGATCATGCGGTACAACTACACGGCGACGAACCTCTGGATGCAGTACACCCGGTGGGCCGACAACTCCGTGGCCAGGCAGCTCTTCAAGGACATGGACCAGGCGACGCGGGAGCCGGACGCCGAGAAGAAGAAGGCCATGATCCAGGACTACGTCGACGTCGTCGCCGAGCAGGCCGTGCTGTATCCGGTGGTGCACACCGAGTTGATGACGGCGTGGGATCCGAAGCGGCTGGCGGGGATAAGGGCGCAGCCCTATCCGGGGATCAATCTGCTTCAGGCCAAGTGGGTGTAGTCACGGTGAGGGCGGGAGTCACCGTGAGGGCGGGAGTCACCGTGAGGGCGGGAGTCACCGTGAGGGCTGGAGTCACCGTGAGGGCTGGAGTCACCGTGAGGGCTGGAGTCACCGTGAGGGCTGGAGTTCGTACGTGATCGCCATCCTCAGGATCCTGATCCGGCGGATCGCGCTGCTCGTCCCCCTCGTGCTCGGGATCGTGCTGTTCGTGTTCCTGGTCATGCGGTTCTCGGACGTCGACCCGGCGTCCGCGTTCTTCCAGGGGGCCAATCCGACGCCCGAGCAACTGCACCAGTTCCGGGAGGAGAACGGGCTGCTGGACCCGCTGCCCGTGCGGTACGTGGGGTTCGTCGGGGACCTGCTGCACGGTGACATGGGGATCAGCGCGCTGACCAGGGCGCCGGTGGTCGACCAGGTCACCACCGCGCTGCCGCTCACCGTCCAGCTCACCTTCATGGGCCTCGGCATCGCGGTGGTCCTCGCCCTGCTGGGCGGGGTCACCGCCGCGATCTACCGGGACCGGCTGCCGGACCAGATCATCCGGGTGGTGTCGCTGACCGGGGTGGCGGCACCCGGGTTCTGGCTGGCACTGCTGATGATCCAGTACCTGGCGGTGGACCTGGGCTGGTTCCCGACGAGCGGGTACGTCAATCCGGCGGACTCGTTCACGGGGTGGCTGAAGACGATGACGCTGCCCGCGTTCGCGCTGTCGCTGCCGGTGGCCGCGCAGCTCACCCGCATCGTGCGTACGTCCGTGGTGGAGGAGCTGGACAAGGACTATGTGCGGACGGCGATCGGGAGCGGTCTGCCGCCGAGGGTCGTGGTCGGCCGGAACGTGCTCCGCAACGCGCTGATCAATCCACTCACCGTCCTCGGGCTGCGCGTCGGTTATCTGCTGGGCGGCGCCGTCGTCATCGAGACGATCTTCTCGCTGCCCGGGATGGGGAAGCTGATGATCGACGCCGTGAAGAACGGCGACCCGGCGGTCGTCCAGGGTGTGGTGCTGACCACCGCCACGGGCTTCGTGGTCGTGAACCTCGTCATCGACATCCTCTATCTGCTGGTCAACCCGCGGCTGAGGGAGGCGAGCTGATGGGCGGCTTCATGGTGCCGACGCGCAAACGGCTCACGGACGCCCTGTCCCGCCCCGGTATCCGGGTGCGCGGCTGGCAGCGGCTTCCGCTGCTGTCCCGGATCGCGGTCTGCTTCCTGTCGGTCGTGGTGCTGGTGGCGCTGCTGGCGCCGCTGCTCGCCCCGCACGATCCGCTCGACCAGCAGGGGCTCGTGGACGGTACGGGGGCGCCGTCCGCGGATCACTGGATGGGGCAGGACAGTCTCGGCCGGGACATTCTGAGCCGGCTGATGTACGGGGCCCGGTGGTCGCTCGCGATCGGGCTCGGCGCCACCGGCCTTGCGCTGATCGTCGGGGCGGTCATCGGTGCCGTCGCCGCCACCTCGCGCAAGGCGGTGGACGAGACGCTGATGCGCTGCCTGGACGTCGTCATGGCGTTCCCGGGCATCGCGCTGGCGGCCGTGCTGGTCGCCGTGTTCGGCGGCGGCATCACCGTGCTGATCTGCGCGATCGCGTTCCTGTTCACCCCGCCGGTCGCGAGGGTCGTACGGGCGAACGTCCTGGACCAGTACGGCGAGGACTACGTGACCGCCGAGCGCGTCATCGGGGCCCGTACGCCCCACATCGTGGTGAAGCACGTGGCCATCAACTGTGCCGCCCCTGTGCTGGTGTTCTGCACGGTGCAGGTCGCGGAGGCCATCGTCTTCGAGGCGTCGCTGTCGTTCATCGGCGCCGGGGTGCGGCCGCCGGACCCGTCGTGGGGCAGTGTCATCGCGGACGGCAAGAACATGGTGCTGACCGGGGGCTGGTGGGCGACCGTGTTCCCGGGGCTGCTGATGCTGGTCACGGTGCTGTCGCTGAACATCCTCTCCGAGGGCGTGTCGGACGCGTGGGCGGCGCCCGCGCCCCGGGACGTCGAGGCACGCACGGGCGAGCGGGACCGGCTGGAGGCGCCCGAGCCGGGCAGCGGGAAGGTGCTCCAGCTGCCGGGGCTCACGGAGGCGGCCCGGCGACTGCGCGACCGGGCCCGGCCCCTGCCCGGAGGACAACCGGTGCTCTCGGTCGAGAGCCTCGCCATCGGCTTCGAGCAGCGGCACGGCGGCGTGGACATCGTGGACGGCATCAGCTTCGACGTGCACCCGGGTGAGGTCGTCGGCCTGGTCGGCGAGTCGGGCTGCGGCAAGTCGCTGACCGCGCTGGCCGTGATGGGCCTGGAGCCGAAGGGCGCCCGTGTACGCGGACAGGTCCGCTTCGGCCGGCGGAACCTGCTGGCCGAGCCGATGCGCGTCAGGCGCCGGCTGCTCGGCCACGACATGGCGATGATCTACCAGGACGCGCTGTCGTCCCTGAACCCGGCGATGACGATCCGCGCCCAGCTGAAACAGGTCGTACGGCGGGGCGGCCGGCGCACCCCCGCCGAACTGCTGGAGCTCGTCGGCCTCGACCCGGACCGCACCCTGCGCAGCTACCCGCACGAGCTGTCCGGCGGGCAGCGCCAGCGCGTCCTGATCGCCATGGCCCTGTCCCGCGAGCCCCGGCTGATCGTCGCCGACGAGCCGACGACCGCCCTCGACGTCACCGTGCAGGCACAGATCATCGAGCTGCTGCTGCGGCTGCGCGAGGAGCTTGACTTCGCGCTGATCCTGGTCTCGCACGACCTGGCGCTCATCGCGGACGTCACCGACCGGGTGATCGTGATGTACGGCGGCCGGATCGTGGAGACGGGCGTGACGGCCGACCTGGTGGGCAGCCCGTCCCACCACTACACGCGCGGCCTGCTCGGCAGCGTGCTGTCCCTGGAGTCGGCCGCCGAACGCATGACCCAGATCAAGGGCACGGTCCCCTCCCCCGCCGACTTCCCGCGGGGCTGCCGGTTCGCCGACCGGTGCCCGATGGCGACCGAGGTGTGCCACACGACCCGCCCCGAGCTCGTCGGCGGCACCCGTCACACGGCCGCCTGCCACCACCCGGCGATCGACCTGACCGCCCCCGAGCCGACGGGAAGGGCCGTGAAGTGAGCGAGCCGACCGAGCGGGTGAGCGGTGAGGGGCCCGAGGTGGCCGAGCGGCTCAGCAGTGCGGGGCACGAGTTGGCCGCGCTCTCCGACGCCCATGTCGTCCACAGGGCCCGCAGCGGCGGCCTGTTCACACGCGACCGGGTGTACGCCCTCACGGGCGCCGCATTCCGTATCGCGCCCGGCGAGACGGTCGGCGTGGTCGGGGAGTCGGGCTGCGGCAAGTCGACCCTGGCCAAGGTGCTGGTGGGCGTGCAGCGGCCGACGTCCGGCACGGTCTCCTTCCGGGGCCGGGACCTGTGGGCCATGAAGCCCGCCGAGCGCCGGGCCACGGTCGGCCGCGGCACCGGCATGGTCTTCCAGGACCCCTCCACCGCCCTGAACCGGCGGCTGCCCGTCCGCCAGATCCTCCGCGACCCACTGGACGTCCACCGGCGTGGCACTCCGGCCGAACGCGACGACCGCGTACGGGAGTTGATGTCCCTGGTCGGCCTTCCCGTGGCACTCGCCGACGCCCTCCCCGGCCAGTTGTCGGGCGGACAGCGGCAGCGCGTCGCCATCGCGCGGGCGCTGGCCCTGGACCCGGAGCTGGTGGTGGCCGACGAGCCCACGAGCGCCCTGGACGTGTCGGTGCGCGCCCAGATCCTGAACCTCCTGCTGGACCTCAAGGAGCGTCTGGGCCTCGCCCTGGTGTTCGTGTCGCACGACATCCAGACCGTACGGCGCATGAGTGACCGCGTGATCACCATGTACCTCGGCCGGATCGTCGAGGAGTCCCCGGCCGACGAGGTCACCGAACGCGCCCGTCACCCCTACACCCGCGCGCTCTTCTCCGCGACACCCGGTCTGCTGGACCCCATCGACCCGATCCCTCTCGTCGGGCCGGTGCCGTCGGCGACACGCCCGCCGAGCGGCTGTCCGTTCCGTACGCGCTGCTGGAAGGCGGACGATGTGTGCGCGGAGGTGATGCCGGACGTCGCGGCCGCGTCGACGCCCGGTCATCGCTTCCGGTGCCACCATCCTGTTGAGGAGGGCCGGCCGACCCGGGAGCTCGTCGCTCAGGCGGCCGCCTCCGCACCGCCCGAGGCCACCGCCATGGCCGACGTCCCCGTACCCGACGTACGGAAAGAACCCAGGGAGCATCCATGACCATGTCCACCCCGCTGACCGGTGTCGTACCTCCCGTCTGCACCCCGCTGACACCGGATCGCGAGGTGGACGTCCCCTCCCTCATCAGCCTGGTCGACCATCTGGTGGCCGGGGGTGTGCACGGCCTGTTCGTGCTGGGCTCGTCGTCGGAGGCCGCGTATCTGACGGACCGGCAGCGAAGGCTGGTCGTGGAGAGCGTCGTGACGCACGTCGGCGGCCGGCTGCCGGTCCTGGCGGGCGCGATCGACATGACCACGCCCCGGGTCCTGGACCATGTGGCGGCCGTCATCGGGGCGGGTGCGGACGGCGTCGTCGTCACCGCGCCCTTCTACACCAGCACCCACCCCGCGGAGATCGCCCGCCACTACCGGCTGATCGCGGAACGCTCGCCGGTCCCGGTCGTCGCGTACGACCTGCCGGTCTCCGTCCACACGAAGCTGAGCCCGGACCTGGTCCTCGACCTCGCGGCCGAAGGCGTGCTGGCCGGGCTGAAGGACTCCAGCGGCGACCAGGCCGGTTTCCGCGCGGTGGTGACGGGGGCCCGTACCCGCCACGACATCACCGGTTTCAGCGTCCTCACCGGCTCCGAGCTCCTCGTCGACTCGGCGCTGGCCATGGGCGCGGACGGTGCCGTGCCCGGTCTCGCCAACGTGGACCCGGCGGGCTACGTCCGCCTGTACGACCTCTGCCGTGCGGGGGACTGGGAGCGGGCCCGCGCCGAACAGGACCGGCTGTTCGCCCTGTTCGGCATGGTGGGTGCGGGCGCCGCCGACGGCCGTATGGGCGGGAGCTCCTCGGCCCTCGGCGCCTTCAAGGCGGCGCTCCGGCTCCGGGGCGTCATCGCGTGCGGCGCCACCGCCGAGCCTCAGGTGGCGTTGTCGGAGGGCGAGGTGGAGCGGGTGGGCAAGTACCTGGCGTCGGCGGGCCTGCTGTAGGGGTTGTTCCGCCCCCGCCGCCCCTACCCGTCCCATCCCCAGGGGCGCCGCCCCTTCGACCCCGGCCACTGGGGCTGCGCCCCTGGACCCCCGGGCTTCCGGGGCACGGCCCCGGTCCCATCTTTCGGGGCTCCACCCCGGACCCCGTTTCGGGGCCAGCCCCCGGACTCCCGCTCCTCAAACGCCGGAGGGGCTGGAATGTGCGGGCGGCTGGAATGTGCGGGCGGGCTCGAATACGCAGAGCGGGACTGGGTTTCTGCCGGCCGGGGCCGGGGTTTGCCAGCCAGGGCCGGGACCCTCCGGCCGAGGCTGGGACCCTCCGGCCGAGGCCGGGACCTTCCTCCTGGGGATTTTCAGCCGAGGCCAGGCACCCCCAGCCCGTCCGGCGTTTGAGGACGAGGCCGTTCAGGCCGACAAAGCGGGGGTCTGGGGCGGCAGCCCCCAGGGAAGGGGTGGGACGGGTAGGGGCGGCGGGGGCGAGGAACCCCCGGGCCCGGGCCCGGCGGGCGCTAACCCGCCAGCTCAGCCATCGCCACGCGCCGGAACTCGATCCGCTCGTACGTCCCCGACACCCCCGTCTCGTACAGGACACCCACCCGGCTGCCGCCGAGCTGTACGAGGTCGGAGTACGCGGCGCGTGACGTCGACAGGGTCTTCGCCTTGGTGAACGTCGCGCCCGCGTTCCCGCTGCGCCAGATCGCCATGGACTGGCGGGCCGTCGAGACGGAGGGGCCGGAGAAGAGGAGGGGGCCGTTCTTCACCTGGAGGACGCTGCCCTGGACGACCGGGACGTCGTTCAGCGTGGGCTGGACCGTGTACGGGCGGGTCAGGGTCGCGGCGCCGTCCTCGGAGTACGCGTCCAGACGGTTGCCGGTACTCGTGCCGTTCTGGTCACGGGAGCTGAAGTACAGGCGCCCGTCGGGGAGTTCGGCGGCGATGCTCTCGTTCGCGTTGTCGTACCCGTCGTACGAGTCGTCCACGAAGCCCAGCCGCCAGTTCGCACCGCCGTCGTCGGAGTAGAAGGCGTGGGCGCCGTAGTACTTCGGCTCCTGGCCCGTGTCGGGGGAGCCGACGGGCGGCGCCGCGGAGTGGTTGGCGGGGATCACCAGGCGGCCGGCGTGCGGGCCGCGGGTGAGGGCGACGGCGTGGCCCGGACCCGTCGCGTACCAGCGCCAGTCCGGGAGCTTCACGTCCGCCGTGATGTCCCGCGGAGCGGTGAAGCTGCGGCCGTCGTCCTTGCTCGTCTGGACGAAGCCGCGGCGGCTCTGCTCCGGCGTCACCTCGCCCCGCATGATCTGCGCCTCGGTCACCGCGCCGCTGTTGTAGGACGTCACGAGGACGATGCGCCCGGTGCGCGGGTCCACGACCGGCGCCGGGTTGCCCCGCGTGTTCCCCTTGCCCGCCGCCACCACCTTCGTCGGCCCCCATGTGCAGCCGCCGTCGATCGACCGTCTGAGGACGACGTCGATGCTGCCCGTGTCGCTCGCGCTGTTGCGTCTTCCCTCCGCGAAGGCGAGCACGGCACCTCCCGGCGTGGTGATCGCCGCCGGGATCCGGTACGTGTCGTAACCGCCCTCCCCCGCCGTGTACGGCACGGACGAGGTGCAGCCGCGAGGGGGCAGGGGCAGGGCCGCCGCGGGGCTCGTTCCGGCGGTGACGGCGAGGGCGGTGAGGGCGGTGAGCGCGGTGAGCGCGGTGAGCAGTCCCGCGGCGGAGGAGGCGGACAACGCGGCCGTACGGCTCGTGGCAGACAAGGCGGCTCTCCTGGACATGAGGCGGAAATGGGACGTCGGACGTCCAGGCGAACCTACGGTTTCCGGTGAAAGGCAGCAATACCACTGAGTTGCCTGGGCGTTGACGCCCGGGAGAACCGGCCGCGTCACGTAGGGGTGGCTCTACGAGGGAGTACGGGCCGCCGCCAGCAGCAGGCGGGTGACGTCGTCCGCGGTCATCGTGAGGGCCGCCCCGACGGTGGACAGGACGTCCCGTTCGGCGGGTGTGTACGGGCCGTCGGCGAGGGCGATGCGGGCGCCGTGGAGCAGGATGGTCTCACGGCCGGGCGGGGCGAGGTGGGGGCGAGGGGGTCCAGGGCCTCGTGGAGTTCTATGGCGAGGCCCGGGCCGCAGGGCTCGCCGAAAACGCGGCCCGTGTCGGCGGCGAGGGCCTCGACGAGGGCGCCGAGCGCTTCCATCGTGCAGTCGTCGAAGCCGGCGGAGCGCACCGCGCCCGCGGCGGTCGACAGGGCGGCGGGGGCGCAGGGGGCCCCGGCGGCCAGGACGGCGAGCGCGACGGTGTGGACGGCGTCCCGCAGCATCGCCGAGAAGCGGGTGGTGGTCGGGTGGTCCAGGACCTCGGTGCCGTAGTGGTGGCGGCAGGCCGCGCACTCCACGACCGGGCCCGTCTCGCCGCGCGGGACGAGGGGGACACCCGCGAGGGTGAGGCGGCGGCGGCCCACGAGGCGCTGGTAGTTACGGTCGCCCCCGCATCCGGGGCAGAAGAACTCGCCGTCGCCGACCGGCGTCCACGCGGTGCGTGTGCCCAGGACGCGGTTCAGGCGGGTCATCGTGCGGCTCGCCGTACCGGCCGTACGGGAGCCCGGTACGTGGGGCGCGCGGGTCTCGTGGGCACCCCGGCCGTCCCGTCCGTCTGGCTGCACGTCGCACCTCCCAGCGCCGCGGCACCATCGCCGCGCCCCGTGATGTTAGCCACATTGTCGAGGTGGAGTCAGCCCTCGGGAAGAGACCCGTTCGTGATCTGGCGAACGAATGGCCGGTATGCGACGTCGTCGCTCCGCTGGGTGAGCGGGTTCTGGGAGTGCGGGTCGTCGTGGGGCGCGACCTGGGTGCGGGGCGTCCAGGGGACTCCGTCTTGAAACTGCGGCTCGCCGGTGGCTTGTCGGGCCCACGCGGCGGAGCCGCATATCGGCACGGCCCCGCGCCCCTGAATTCGAGACTGCACGCCGTCTCGAAACCGCGAGTCCGTCGTCGTTGATCGCGCCCGCGCGGCGGAGCCGCATCGTGTCACAGCCCCGCGCCCCTGACGGGGCACGGGGCTGTGAGCCCGGCCGTGAAACGGCCGGGCTTTCGCGTCAGCGGGTCGCGCGGTTGACGGCGGAGACGACCGCCTTCAGCGAGGCGCGTGTCGTGTTCGCGTCGATGCCGATGCCCCAGAGGACCTTGTCGTCGATCGCGACCTCGATGTACGAGGCGGCCTGCGCGGAGGCGCCCTCGCTCATCGTGTGCTCCTGGTAGTCCAGCAGGCGGGCGTCGACGCCGATGCCCTGCAGCGCGTGGAAGAACGCCGAGATCGGACCGTTGCCGGTGCCGACCAGGGTGGTCTCCGTGCCGTCGACCTCGGCCTCGACGGTGAGGGTGTCCACGCCGTCGGTGTCGGTGGTCGACTGGTTGTTGCGTACCTGGAGGCGGCCCCAGGCGTTCGCCGGGTTCGGCAGGTACTCGTCCTGGAAGGTCGCCCAGATGTCCTTCGGGGTGACCTCGCCGCCCTCGGCGTCCGTCTTCGCCTGGATGATCTTCGAGAACTCGATCTGCATACGGCGCGGCAGGTCCAGCTTGTGGTCGTTCTTCAGGACGTAGGCGATCCCGCCCTTGCCGGACTGCGAGTTGACGCGGATGACGGCCTCGTAGGAGCGGCCGACGTCCTTGGGGTCGATGGGCAGGTACGGCACGGCCCACTCGATGTCGTCGACCGTGACGCCCTTGACCACCGCGTCGGCCTCCATCGCGTCGAAGCCCTTCTTGATGGCGTCCTGGTGGGAGCCGGAGAAGGAGGTGTAGACGAGGTCGCCGACGTACGGGTGGCGTGCGTGGACCTCCATCTGGTTGCAGTACTCCCACGTACGACGGATCTCGTCGATGTCGGAGAAGTCGATCTGCGGGTCGACGCCCTGGGAGAACAGGTTCATGCCCAGGGTGACCAGGTCGACGTTGCCGGTGCGCTCGCCCTGCCCGAACAGACAGCCCTCGACACGGTCGGCGCCGGCCATCAGCGCCAGCTCGGCGGCGGCGACAGCGGTGCCGCGGTCGTTGTGCGGGTGGATCGACAGGCAGACGTGCTCGCGGCGGGACAGGTTGCGGCCCATCCACTCGAAGCGGTCCGCGTGCGTGGACGGCGTCGACCGCTCCACGGTGGCGGGCAGGTTGAGGATGATCTCGCGGCCGGGACCGGGCTGCCAGACGTCCATGACCGCCTCGCAGACCTCCAGCGCGAAGTCCAGTTCGGTGTCGGTGAAGATCTCCGGCGAGTACTGGTAGCCGAACGCCGTCTCCGGGCCCAGCAGCTTCTCCGCGTACTCCATCACCAGGCGGGTGCCGTCGACGGCGATCTGCTTGATGTCGTCCTTGGAGCCACGGAAGACGACCCGGCGGAAGACGGGAGCGGTGGCGTTGTAGAGGTGGACGGTGGCGCGCCTGGCGCCCTTCAGCGACTCGACCGTCCGCTCGATCAGGTCCTCACGGGCCTGGGTCAGTACGGAGATGGTGACGTCGTCCGGGATGGCGCCCGGCTCCTCGATGATCGAGCGTACGAAGTCGAAGTCGGTCTGGCCGGAGGCGGGGAAGCCGACCTCGATCTCCTTGTAGCCCATCTTCACCAGCAGGTCGAACATCTCGCGCTTGCGGGCGGGCGACATGGGGTCGATCAGGGCCTGGTTGCCGTCGCGCAGGTCGGTGGAGAGCCACCGCGGCGCCTGGGTGATCCGGTTGTTCGGCCAGGTGCGGTCGGCGACGTCGACCTGGTCGTACGGACGGTACTTGTGGACCGGCATGGAGGTGGGCTGCTGGCGGTTCGCCATGATGCTTCGGGCTCCTCAGGATGTCCGAGTGGACGGCCGACGGCGCAACGCCGAACTCCGCGGGGAGGGGGTCGGCCTCGACTACAGGCCCTCGCCGCGGCAGCTAAGGAGGAGCAGCCCGAAATGCATGATGCTGCGGAGCATAGCCGAGCCTCGCTCTGTGCGGGGGGCCGTATCAGTATGCGGGATCAGTAAGGGGCCAAGGGGAGGAACGGGGCGAAAAGTGCCCTATACCACTCCGGCGTCACATCCACACGGAGAAGCGACACCTGTGTCACCACATTTCACCAATCACGGTTGCAGGTAGTGACAGTCCGATAACTCAGTGCAAGGGTTCCGGGCATGAAAACCAACGGGGGCCACGAGCCCGTCTTCTGCACCGTCGTACCGCCGCACGTCCTCGACAAGCTGGCCCAGCACGAGGACCCCGCTCTCGCCGGTCCCGCCCGCCGGACCCTGGAGCGCGACGCCTTGGAGCGCACCCACCGTCGTCTGACCACGGTCATCGGCGCACCGGCCGTCGCCGCGCCCGCCGGGGCGGAGGCCGGGAAACCGCACCGCACCGTCTACGACGCCGGGCACGGCACCGCCCTGCCCGGCCGCAAGGTGCGCGCCGAGGGCGACAAGCCCGGCAAGGACGCCACGGTCAACCGCGCGTACGCGGGCCTGGGCGCGACCTTCGAGCTGTTCCTCAAGGCGTACGAGCGGGACTCGATCGACGGCAACGGCCTGCCGCTGGACGCGACCGTGCACTACGACCGCGAGTACAACAACGCCTTCTGGAACGGCGAGCAGATGGTCTTCGGGGACGGCGACGGCGAGATCTTCCTCGACTTCACCATCCCGGTCGACGTCATCGGCCACGAGCTCGCGCACGGCGTCACCCAGTACACGGCGAACCTCACGTACTTCGGTCAGCCGGGCGCGCTCAACGAGTCGATGTCGGACGTCTTCGGCGCGTTGATCAAGCAGTACACGCTCGGCCAGACCGCCGCCGAGGCCGACTGGCTGATCGGCGCGGGCCTGCTCGCCCCGCGTGTCACCGGCGTCGCCCTGCGCTCCATGAAGGCACCCGGCACGGCGTACGACGACGACGTCCTCGGCAAGGACCCGCAGCCCGCGACGATGGACGACTACGTGCGCACCGGCCGCGACAACGGTGGCGTCCACATCAATTCCGGCATCCCGAACCACGCGTTCTACCTGGCGGCCACCGAGCTCGGCGGGCATGCCTGGGAGCGGGCCGGGCAGATCTGGTACGACGTGCTGACGGGCGGCGAGCTGAAGGAGAAGGCCATGTTCACGGACTTCGCGAAGCTCACGGTCGCGGCGGCCCGGGCCCGGTACAACGAGGGCGAGGAGCTGCGGGCCGTGCTGAAGGCCTGGGAGCAGGTCGGGGTGCGGACGGTGTAGTTCCGTACTAGACAAGACCCATGCGTATTCAGGTGAGGCGCACGGGCGGTTTCGCGGGCATCGAGCGGTTCGCCGAGGTGGAGACCTCGGGGCGCGCCGACGCCCAGGAGTGGCATGCCCTGGCCGAGCAGGCGGTCGCCGACGGCCGGGGCACGCCCCCGATCGGGGTGCCGGACGGCTTCAGCTACCAGATCACCGTGAACGACAGGACGGTGTACTGCTCCGACCCCCGGCTCACGGAGGAGCAGCGCAAGCTGATCTCAAGGGTGCTGAAGGAGGGGGCGTAGCGGCCGGTTCACTCGGATGCGGTTCGCTCGGATGCGGTTCGCTCGGATGCGTTGACTTCCGTTACCGCCGGTACGGATGATCCGCGCATGGCGACGAACCCGATATCCCAGTTCCCGTCCGACTTCCTGTGGGGCGTGTCGACCTCGGCCCACCAGATCGAGGGTGCGGCGGGCGAGCGCGAGCCCTCCGTGTGGGACGCCTTCAGCGCCGAACCCGGACGGATCAAGGACGGGTCGACCGCGGCGACGGCCCCCGACCACTACCACCGCTACCGCGAGGACGTCGCGCTCCTGGCCGGCCTGGGCGTGGACGCGTACCGCTTCTCGGTCTCCTGGCCACGGGTGCGTTCCGAGGGCGGCCTGGACTTCTACGACCGGCTGGTGGACGAGCTGTGCGGGGCGGGCGTGCGGCCCGTCCCGACCCTCTTCCACTGGGACCTGCCGGTGACCCTGGACTGGCTGGAGCGGGACACGGCCGCGCGTTTCGCGGAGTACGTGTCGGTCGTCGCCGAACGTCTCGGCGACCGCGTGAAGAAGTGGATCACGATCAACGAGCCCGCCGAACACACCCTGTTCGGGCATGCGCTCGGCGCGCACGCACCGGGCAGGAAGCTGATGTTCGACGCGCTGCCGGCCGCCCACCACCAGCTCCTGGCCCACGGGCTGGGTGTGCAGGCCCTGCGCGCGGCCGGAGCCGACGACATCGGCATCGCCAACTCGCACGGGCCGACGTGGGCGGCCTCGCGGGAGCAGGCGGACCTGGAGGCGGCGGGGTTCTACGACCTGCTGCTGAACCGGATGTTCTCCGACCCCGTCCTGCTGGGCGAATACCCCGAGGGCATCGCTGACCTGATGCCCGGGGACGTGTCGGCCGATCTCAAGGTGATCGGGGAGCCACTGGACTGGTACGGCATCAACTACTACGCGCCGACCCGGGTGGGTGCGCCCCAGGGTGAGGACATCGAGTTCGGCGGGCTGACGATCCCGGCCGAACTGCCCTTCTCCGTCAGGGAGATCGAGGGGTACCCCGTGACGGACTTCGGCTGGCCGGTGGTGCCGGAGGGCCTCACGGAGCTGCTGACGGGATTCACCGAGCGGTACGGCGACCGCCTGCCTCCCGTCGTCATCACCGAGAACGGCTGCTCGTACGAGGGCGTCGACGACCAGGAGCGGATCACCTACCTCGACGGCCACATCCGGGCGCTGCACCGTGCGATGGAGGCGGGCGTGGACGTCCGCGGCTACTTCGTATGGTCCCTGCTCGACAACTTCGAGTGGGCGGAGGGGTTCGCGCGCCGCTTCGGCCTCGTCCACGTCGACTACGACACGCTGGAGCGGACGCCCAAGGCGTCGTACGCGTGGCTGCGGGACGGGCTGCGGAGCCGGCGGCGGACCGGGGGGTGACCACGAGCGGCCCAGGGATGACCAGGGCGGCTCCGGCACCGTGACCGGTCGGGTCCCGTCACCCCAGTCCCGACCGCACGGAACGCGCCGCCCGTTCCGGGTCGTCACCGGCCGCCACCGCGAAGTCCCGCAGCAGTCCGGCGAGTACGTCGTCCGGGCCGTAGATGCCCAGGATGTAACCGGCGTGGGCGAGTTGGGCGAGGCCGTGCATCTGGACGAACAGCTGCCGGACCAGGAGGTCGGCGTCGGCGTCCGCGCGGAACCGTCCGGAGTCGACGCAGCGGCGGATGGCGTCCCGCGGGTGCCGTAGCAGGGCCACGCCCATCTGCCGGTCCCCCTGGGTGAGTTCGAACCCGGCGAGGGTGGAGCCGCCGAACATCACGGCGTACACGTCGGGTTCGGCGCGGGCGAACTCCTGGTAGACGCGGCAGAGTTCGGTGAGTTCGAGGACGGGATCGGTTCCCGGCGCGACAGCGTCCACCCTGCCCAGGAACCGTTCGACGCCTTCCCGCATCACCTCGCGCACCAGCGCCGGCATCGATCCGAAGTGCGTGTACACGGCCATCGTCGACGCCCCGACGGCCTTGACGAGGCGACGGGCGCTGAGCGCGGCGGGGCCTTCCTCGGCCAGGACGCGAGCGGCTTCGTCGAGGAGGAGGCGGCGAACCGGACTGGCCGGTTCCTGGCTGCGGCTTGACACGGACCACAGCATAACGTTGTTATGGATATAACGCCGTTATGGATTGCGGGCGAGGGGGTCGTGATGTTCACGAAAGGGATGCGCGGGCGGTTGGTACGGCTGCCCGAGGCCGCGGGGGACGACTCGGGGCTCACGGAAGGCAGGGAGCCGGCCCTGCGGCTCGCGGTGATCGGGGACTCGGTGGCCGCGGGGGTCGGGGCGGCGGACCACCGGGAAGCCATGGCGGGGCAGCTGGCGGCGGCCGTGTCGGCCATGACCGGGCGGGCGGTGTCGTGGCGGGTGGCGGCGAAGGCGGGGGCCTCGCTGTCGACGGTCCGCCAGGGCCTGCTGCCGGGCCTGACGGACCCGACGGCCCGCTGGCGCCCGGACGTGGTGCTGGTGGTGGCGGGCACGAACGACGCGATGCGGCTGCGCCGGCCGCGGGCGTTCCGCCGGGAGGCGGAGCGCCTGATCCGTGACGTCCGGCTACGGCTCGGCGAGGACGTCCCGGTGGTCTTCGCGGGCCTCCCGTCGCTGGCCCGCCTGGAGGCACTCCCCAGCCGGGTCCGAGTACCACTCGGACTCTACGTCGGGCTCCTGGACAGGCAGTTGAGGACGGCGGCCGCGAGGGGAGTCGCCGTCTTCCACCTGCCGTCCGGGGGCCCGCCGGACCTCCCGGGCGAGTGGCTGGCCAGGGACCGGTTCCACCCGTCGGCGGAGGGCTACCGGGCCTGGGCGCGGGTACTGGCGGCCCGCCTCGCCACACTGACGGAGGCGACGCTGCCGGTGGTCCCGTGAGGCTCTAGGGCGTGATCGAAGTCCCGCCTGCCGCGCGACGCCTGGCACCACGATCGCGGCGTTGCCGAAACGCCCGAATAGCTCCGCTATTAGGGCGCTCCGGCGCCTTGCGATCGCACGCACCAGACGCCGCGCGGCCCGCCCTTCGGGCGGACGACGGGACTTTCGAAACACGCCCTAGAAGCCCAGCCGCCGCAGCTGCTTCGGGTCCCGCTGCCAGTCCTTGGCGACCTTCACATGGAGGTCGAGGAACACCGGCGTACCGAGCAGCGCCTCGATGTGCTTGCGGGACTTGATGCCGACGTCCTTCAGGCGCTTGCCCTTGGGGCCGATGATGATGCCCTTCTGGCTGGAGCGCTCGATGTAGAGGTTCGCGTGGATGTCCAGCAGAGGCTTGTCCGCCGGGCGGTCCTCGCGGGGGAGCATCTCCTCCACGACCACCGCGATGGAGTGCGGAAGCTCGTCCCGTACGCCCTCCAGCGCCGCCTCGCGGATCAGCTCGGCCACCATCACCTGCTCGGGCTCGTCCGTCAGGTCGCCCTCGGGGTAGAGCGCAGGGCCCGGGGGGAGGAGCGGGATCAGGAGGTCCGCCAGCAGGTTCACCTGCTTGTCGCCGACCGCCGACACGGGCACGATCTCGGCCCACTCGATGCCCAGCTCCTTGCCCAGCTGGTCGATCGCGATCAGCTGTTCGGCCAGGGCCTTGGGGTCGACCAGGTCCGTCTTCGTGACGATCGCGACCTTCGGGGTCTTCTTGATCCCGGCCAGCTCCTTCGCGATGAAGCGGTCGCCGGGGCCGATCTTCTGGTCGGCCGGCAGACAGAAGCCGATCACGTCCACCTCGGCCCACGTGGTGCGCACCACGTCGTTCAGCCGCTCCCCCAGCAGCGTGCGCGGCTTGTGCAGCCCGGGGGTGTCCACCAGGATCAGCTGCGCCTCCGGCCGGTGCACGATGCCCCGTACCGTGTGCCGCGTCGTCTGCGGCCGGTTCGAGGTGATCGCCACCTTCTGCCCGACCAGAGCGTTCGTGAGGGTGGACTTGCCCGCGTTGGGGCGGCCCACGAAACAGGCGAAGCCCGCGCGGTGGACGGAGCCCGAGGACTCCGGGGACTCCGACGGCTCGGGGGTCTGGGTGCGAACGCTCATGGCGCCCATTGTCCCTGATCCCCGAAGCCCCACCGCACAGCCGCCTTCGCCGTCAGGTGCACACCGGCCCGGACCTTACGGTGCACGCCGAAACGGCCTACGATCACGGCGTCCCGGGCCACGGCGTCCCGGTCACCGCATCCCCATCCGCGTCCGCGTCCGCGTCCGCGTCCGCATCGTCCGTCCCCAGCGCGCAGAAGGTCAGCAGGCAGGCATGAAGCTCATCACCGCCGTCGTCAAGCCGCACCGACTCGACGAGGTCAAGACCGCGCTCCGGGAACTCGGAGTCCACGGTCTCACCGTCACCGAGGCAAGCGGTTACGGCCGCCAGCGCGGCCACACCGAGGTGTACCGGGGCGCCGAGTACCGCGTCGATCTCGTCCCCAAGGTTCGCATCGAGGCCGTCGTCGAGGACGCGGACGCCGAGGCGGCCGTCGACGCCGTGGTCAGGGCCGCCCGGACCGGCAAGATCGGCGACGGCAAGGTGTGGATCATGCCCGTCGAGACCGTCGTACGGGTGCGGACGGGCGAACGCGGCCCCGACGCGCTCTGAGGCGGCCCCGCCCCTTCAGACGCGGTCTTGAGGCGGCCCTTTCAACGGAGCGCCCTGCGCCGCCGCGCCCGGACCACCACCCCGCCGCCACCAGCCCCGTCCCCAGCACCAGCGCCACCAGCCACGGCAGCGCGAAGAACGACACGCTGGCCGACTCTCGGGTGTCCTCGGCGGAGGCGGTCAACGTGACGTCGCCCCAGTCGAGTTGGGGCGCGCCACGCCAGGGTTCGGCCAGGCGCACGCGCTGCCCCGGCAGCAGCTCCGAGGGGATTCCGGTCAGGTCGCGGGACAGGAGCGTACGGCCGAAGAGGCCCTGGGCCCTCAGTTCGACCCGTGGGTTGAGGGTGACGTTGCCGGTGTTGTGGAGGGTGTACGAGATCGTCGCCGTGCTATCGCCCGTGCCGGGCACGAGGGGCTGCGTGTGGCGGACGCGGACCTTCTCGACGGCGAGGGCGGGCACCGTGGGCCCGTTCACTCGCAGGTAGACGCGGGCGCCCACGGCCCGCTGCACCCCGACCGCGAGCGACCCGTCGCCCGCGTCGATCCGCTCATCCAGGGCCACCAGCGCGCCCGGATGGTCGCCCGGTTCGGCCCGCTCGGGCACGCGCAGGGTGAACGGCACGGTGACCCGGCCGCGCGCCGGCACGGTCACCCGGGACTTCGCGGGCTTCGCCCAGGCACCCACTCCGCGCTGCCTCTCCTTCACCGTGCGGACCGCGAACCCGCCGTCGCGGGCGGTGTTGTACGCGTCGGCCGCGTAGAGGCGGAACGTCAGCGGTCTGCCCGTCTTGTTGGCGACGACGACCTTGTCCCTGACCGTCGTGCCGGGATTGGCGGTGACGTAGAAGTACGGCCGCTGGGAGAGCTCGGAGGAGACGGGGAACACGGACCAGCTGCCGTTGTCGGCGGCGTACGAGGGGCCGGCCGGCCAGAGCAGCAGGGCGGTCAGGAGGAGGGAGAGTTGGAGGGGGAGGAGGGCGTACGGCTTGCGCATGGGTGCGGACCCCCTACGGACGGCGCTGCGGACGGACGCTCGGATGCTCAGGCACTCGGTTGCTCGGTTGCTCGGTTGCTCGGGTGACGTGGTGGGCGGGCGGGTGCGCGCCCGGCCCACGACGGCCGTCAGGTGAGGGTGAGCGTCAGGACGCCCGCGTACGAACCGGGCGGCGTGGCCGCCGGGACCTCCAGCGCGAGCTTGGCGTCCACGGTGAACTCACCGCCGGTGCGGGTGCCGTCGGGTGCGGACGCCAGGGTCGCGCCCGCGCTGCCCACCGGACCGGCGGAACCGGCCTGGCAGGTGCTCGGGCTGCCCTGCTCGGTGACGCACGCCGGGGTCCAGCTCAGCTTCGAGGCGGGGATGGACGCCCCAGGACCCGTGAAGTCCGTGACCTTGCCGGTCAGCGACCAGCCGGCCGTACCGCCGCGGTGGTCCTTGACGGTGACCGTCCGCAGATCGCCGTCGGCCGTGCCGCCGGAACCGGACTCGACGGAGCCGAGGTCGACGGTGTCCCCGGCCTGGCTCATGGAGAGGGTTCCCGCGGTGACCCTGGCCGTGATCTTCTGACTGTCCCCCGGGACGGGAGTGTCGTCGATCACGACGTACGCGGCCGGACCGGCGCCCTTGCTGTCGCTCCAGCTGTCACCCTCGTACGCCACGACGCCCGTCGTCGCCCTGTCGTTCACGGTCAGCGCACCGCTGAAGGCGCCCTGGGCGTCCGCGGTGACGGTGGCCGTGTCCGCCGTCTGGGCCGTGCCCGCGCGCCCGGCGAGGGTGACCCTCGCCCCCGGCGTGAAGTCGCTGCCGGTGACGGTGACCCGGGCACCCGGGGTCCCGGAGGCCGAACCCAGTGAGATGGCACGGGTGTTGGGCTGGCTGACGTCCGTGGCGGTCACGGTCTCGGAGACCGGCGCGGGCGGGTTGGTCACCGTGCAGGGGGTGTCCAGTTCGAGGATGTAGCTGGTGTGGATGTTGTAGTCGCCGGGCGAGAGGGTGATCGCGCCGGGTGAGGTGACCGTGAAGGTGCCGGTCATGGAGAACGAGGGGAAGGGGCCCCGTCCGGGCACGGGGTCGTTCTTCTTCGGCCCCGCGACCGTGATGTCCCCTGTCTGCGCCCCGCCCAGGGTGACCTTGCCTGTGGGCGTCATGATGTCGGCCGGCAGGGCGAGGTCGGTGGGGTTGCTGGCGGCGGGCTTGACCACCGTGTAGGTCACGGTGACGGTGTCGCCCACCTTCGGTGTGGCGTTGTCCACCGCGATCCGCGCGGTGGTCGTGCCGTCGATGGGCGGGATGCCCGCGATCGGCGGCGGAACGCAGTGCGTGGCGAAGTCCACGTCCGCGGACCGGGTACTCGCGGCACCGGCGGGCGCGGTGAGCGCCCCCTGGGCGGTGACGGCGAGCGCGGTCGCCCCGAGGAGCGCGGCCAGGCGGCTTCTTCGTACGACGCCTCTTCGGCTGATGGATCCCATGGATACCCCCTTGAGGGATGCGGGCGCAGTGGCTCTTCCGCGCCGACAGGGGGCCATTGATGTGCAGGTTGTGTGAGAAGTCAATGGACGTGCGGGACTAGAACTGATGGGCCATCAGCTTCTGTCAACGCCCGCTCACAGCAATCCACTTGGGGGCGAACGGGGGGGGTGGAGGAACCCCGACCGGTTCCGTCCCCGCAGGCTTCCGGGACGGAACCGGCCTTCACACATTGCACACGCGAGGGTTCACACGCGAGGGCTTACTCGCGAGGGAGCACTCGTGAGGGAGCACTCGCGAGGGCTTACTCGAACACGAACGGCCCCGGCGACTGCGGCCCTTCGGCGTTGCACGTGATGGTGATCCCGAAGACCGTCAGCTTGAGAGAGCCGCCGTAGGCCTCCAGGCTGTCCCCCGCGGCGACGGTGCCGGGGAGCGGCCCGACCGTGACCCCGTCGCCGGCGGCCATCGCCGGGTTCTTGGTGCCGGTGAACGCGGTCGTGCCGCCGCCCGCCTTCACCAGGGTGAGGGTGGACTGGACGGAGTCCGCGCCGATGGCGAGAGGAGCGGTGATCTCGTCGGAGCTGAGGGTGATGGTGGCGGAGGTGCCGTTCTGGGTGGCCGTGAGGGTGGCGCCGCCGCCACCGTACAGGCCGCAGTCGGCGGTGATCGTCGCGGCCTGCGGCTCGACGGCCGCGGCGCCGGGGGCGAAGGTGAGCCCTGCGACGGCGACCGCACCGGTCACCAGTGCCGCGCTGATCCCGAATCGATTGCGTCTCATCTGAATCGTGTTCCCTTCCCTGGTCCGGGAATTGCCATGTGGGGGCGGAGCTTGGGACGGTCGCCTTCCGGGCACGCGGACTCGTCACCGGACCGGTCGGTGCTCGGCATCGAGATCGAGCACCGCGAGGTGGGGCCGGCCTGGCGAGGATGCGGGGAGACGCGTGCGCGCGAACCACCCACCGCGAGCGGGGTGCGGCACGCGACGCGGCGGAATCTGACGGTCCGTCGGAAGAACGGGTTCCATTGACGCGTGAGTAACCCGGGATTGCAAGACACGCCCTGCCAGTTCTTCCAAGGGTCCGCGAAACTGGCCGAAGTCGTTCCCAGGGCGGGTGCTGAACGGCGTTGCCCTTGAGACTGGTTGCACCGTTCTGTCCAACAGTGCGGGTCCCGCCGCCCCCGGGCTCTGTCGCCCACACACGACTTTCGCCCCGTCCAGGGTCCCGCCTACCGGCCGATCCACTCCAGCCGGGGCGCGCGCGCTTTCAGGGGCGCGGGGAAACTGCGCGCTTTCAGGGGCGCGGGGCTGTGTCTGATATGCGGCTCCGCCGCGTGGGCGCGACCAGCCACACACAGCCCGCCACCGACCCACCCACCCACCCCAAGCATCCGCAAACCCCTCAGTCCGCCACCAACACCTCAGCCCGCCGTCACAGTCCCCCGCACCGAACCGTCCGGCCCCGCAACCAACACCGGAGTCCCCGCACCACCGAGATCCCGTACCGCCGCCCGGTCCTCCTCCGGCACGCCCTCCGACTCCGTGACCACCGCGGCCGCCTCAAGGGACTTCGCCCCGGACGCCACGGCCATCGCGACGGCCGTACGCAGCGCGCTCAACCGCAGCGAGTCGAGGTCGACGGTCCCCGCCACATACGTACGCCCCGTGTCGTCCCGTACGGCCGCGCCCTCGGGCACCCCGTTACGGGCCCGGGCCGACCGGGCCAGGGTGACGATCTTGCGGTCCTCTGGGTCGAGCGCGCTGCTGTCGGTCATGCCCCCGAGCATACGGAGGCACGGCGACCACCGGCCCACTCACCCCACCACGCCGAGGACAGCCGCTGCAGAGGACGCTCAGGGACGGTCCAGGACGCTCAGGGACGATCCAGGCGGAGCCGCTCCGCTCGTGGCAGGCCGGCCACCACCAGGTCGTAGGAGTCCTCGATGAGCTCCCGGACGACGTGGTCCGGGAGGTCGCCGTCGGCCGTGACCGTGTTCCAGTGGCGCTTGTTCATGTGGTAGCCGGGGATGATCAGGCCGGGGTACTCGCCGCGCAGCCGTACGGCGTCCTCCGGGTCGCACTTGAGGTTGACGGTGAGCGGGCGCCCGTCCAGGTACGTCAGGGCGAACATCTTGCCCAGGACCTTGAAGACCGAGGTCTCCGGGTTGAACGGGAAGTCCTCCACTGCCGCGTTGAAGGAGAGGCAGAACGCGCGCAGCTCCTGGGGCGTCACTCGGACTCCTTCTCCGCCTCCACGGGCTCGGGCGGCCCGATCGGCTCCACCAGCACCGTGACGATCTTGTTCCGGCGGCCGGCGGCGGCCTCGGCGGTGAGGCGCAGCTCCCGCTCGTCCGGCAGGGGCACGACGGACGAGGCCCCGGCGATCGGCACGCGGCCCAGCGCCTTCGCGAGCAGCCCGCCCACCGTCTCCACGTCCTCGTCGTCGTACGCCTCTATGCCGTACAGCTCGCCGAGGTCGCCGATGTCGAGGCGGGCCGTCACGCGGTAGCGGTCCTCGCCGAGCTCCTCCACCGGGGGCAGCTCACGGTCGTACTCGTCGGTGATCTCGCCGACGATCTCCTCGAGGATGTCCTCGATGGTGACGATGCCGGCCGTGCCGCCGTACTCGTCGATGACGACGGCGACGTGGTTGCGCTCCTGCTGCATCTCACGCAGCAGGTCACCCGCGTTCTTGGTGTCGGGGACGAAGGCTGCGGGCCGCATGGCGGTGGAGACCAGCTCGGACTCGGCGTCCCGGCTGATGTGCGTCTTGCGGGCCAGGTCCTTCAGGTACACGATCCCTACGATGTCGTCCTCGCTCTCGCCGGTGACCGGGATGCGGGAGAAGCCGGAGCGCAGGGCCAGGGTGAGGGCCTGACGGATCGTCTTGAAACGCTCGATGACGACCAGGTCGGTCCGCGGGACCATGACCTCGCGGACGAGGGTGTCGCCGAGTTCGAAGACGGAGTGCACCATACGGCGCTCCTCGGCCTCGATCAGGGACTCCTTCTCGGCCAGGTCCACCAGCGCGCGCAACTCCGCCTCGGAGGCGAAGGGGCCGCGGCGGAAGCCCTTGCCGGGGGTGAGCGCGTTACCGATGAGGATCAGCAGGGGCGGGATCGGGCCCATGATCCGGGCCAGCGGGAGCAGCACGTACGCGGCGGCCGTCGCCGTGTTCAGCGGGTGCTGGCGGCCGATCGTGCGCGGCGACACCCCGACGGCGACGTACGACACGAGGACCATCACGGCGATGGCGACGACGAGGGCCTGCCAGGTCTTGTCGAACTCCTGGAGGCAGGCGTACGTGATCAGCGCGGCGGCCGCCATCTCGCAGGCGACGCGCACGAGCAGTGCCACGTTGAGGTAGCGGGTGGGGTCGGCCGCGACCTGGGCGAGCTTGGCGCTGCCGCGCCGCCCGGACCGTACGGCCTCCTCGGCTCGGAAGCTGGAGACGCGCGCGAGGCCCGCCTCCGCGCAGGCGGCGAGCCAGGCCACGACGACCAGCGCGACGGCGCCGGTGAGAAGGGATGCGCTCATGACACGGTGGGGGCCGGGGAGGGGCCCGTCAGGCCCTTCTCCGCGCGCCAGCCGTCGACGATGGCCGCCTGGAGGCCGAACATCTCGGCCTTCTCGTCCGGCGCCTCGTGGTCGTACCCGAGCAGGTGCAGCACTCCGTGGACGGTGAGCAGTTGGAGCTCCTCGTCCATGGAGTGCTGCGTGGGCGCTTCCGTGCCCTGCTTGGCCGCGACCTCCGGGCACAACACGATGTCACCGAGGAGCCCGTGCGGAGGCTCGTCGTCGTCCTTCGAGGGCGGCCGCAGCTCGTCCATCGGAAAGGACATGACATCCGTGGGCCCGGGCAGATCCATCCACTGGATGTGCAGTTGCTCCATGGCGTCGGCGTCCACGACGATCACCGAGAGCTCGGAGAGCGGGTGGATGCGCATCCGTGCGAGCGCGTAGCGGGCGATGTCGAGGATCGCCTGCTCGTCGACCTCGGTTCCGGACTCGTTGTTGACGTCGATCGACATGGTCGTGCTGGTCTACTTCCCCTTGTGCCCGTGTCCGGCCTTGCCGCGGCCCTTGTGGGTGCCGTTCTGCGTGCCGTTCTTGCTGTCGTACTTCTCGTACGCGTCGACGATACGGCCGACCAGCTTGTGCCGGACGACATCGTGGGACGACAGGATGGAGAAGTGCACGTCCTCGACGCCCTCCAGGATGTCCCGCACCTGCCGCAGGCCGGACTTCGTGCCGTCCGGCAGGTCGACCTGGGTGACATCGCCCGTGATCACTATCTTCGAGTCGAAGCCGAGGCGGGTGAGGAACATTTTCATCTGCTCGGGGCTCGTGTTCTGGGCCTCGTCCAGGATGATGAAGGCGTCGTTGAGCGTGCGGCCACGCATGTACGCGAGCGGCGCGACCTCGATGGTCCCCGCGGCCATGAGCCGTGGGATGGAATCCGGGTCGAGCATGTCGTGCAGCGCGTCGTACAGCGGGCGCAGGTACGGGTCGATCTTCTCGTAGAGCGTGCCGGGCAGGAAGCCGAGCCGCTCGCCCGCCTCCACCGCCGGGCGGGTCAGGATGATGCGGTTGACCTGCTTGGACTGGAGGGCCTGGACCGCCTTGGCCATGGCGAGGTAGGTCTTGCCCGTGCCCGCGGGACCGATGCCGAAGACGATGGTGTGCTTGTCGATCGCGTCCACGTAACGCTTCTGGTTGAGCGTCTTGGGGCGGATCGTGCGGCCGCGCGAGGACAGGATGTTCTGCGTGAGTACCTCGGCCGGGGTTTCCTGGCCGTCGCTCTCCCCGTTCTCGCTCGCCCTGAGCATGGCGATCGAGCGTTCCACTGCGTCCTCCGTCATCGGCTGTCCGGTGCGGAGCACCAGCATCATCTCGTCGAACAGGCGCTGGACCAGGGCGACCTCACCCGAGTCGCCGACCGCGCTGATCTCATTGCCCCGGACATGGATGTCGACCGCCGGGAAGGCCTTCTCGATCACGCGCAGGAGGGAGTCTCCGGAACCCAGCACGGTCACCATGGGGTGTGCGGCCGGAACGGTGAACTGCGCTCTCGCCTGCTCCTGCGCGGAGGTGTGAGCTGTGGGTGTTTGAGTCATGGGCCGGCTCTGTAGGCCTTGCTCGTCCTCCTCGATACGACTCGCCCGCCCCATGGGCGGTCTGGCGGTTTCCAGGGTACGCCGGGGTACTGACAACGCCGTAGGGCTTTTCGCGGTCGGGTTGGCGTGGCAGCGGCGGGAGTCGGGCCGACTTTCCTTCCCGAGGCGTGTCCGAGCCTGACGTCACACTTCGTCCCGGGCGATGGACTGTTCGATGAGGGCCACGGTGGCGCGAGGGTCGTCGACCTCGATGACGAGGCGGTCATATGTCGCTGCGTCGGCGAGTTCGATGACGACCGCCTTGGCCGGGTTCTTCACGTCCCAGAAGAGGTGTTCGCCGCCACGGCGGAAGCGGCCGGCGGTGATCACTCCGGGCATGTGGGTACCGGCGACCCGGATGCCCCTGGGCTCGCGTGCGATGCCGGGGTCGTGGGTGGCGCCACGCACGTGGGCGAGGGGGATCTCAAGGCGGCTCTTCAACGTCCAGAGCTTGTCGAGGCCCTGGAATTCGGCGGTCAGGAGGGCGCGTTCACGGTCGATGGTGATCACGGCCATGTCAGTGAGTGCTCCTTCGGTGCGGTCGGCGGGCGGGCGCGCAGGCGCAGGCGGGTGCCGAGGACGGTGGAGGCGAGTCGGGGTGCGGCGTCGCCGTGGGTGGGGCGCAGAGCCTCCTCCAGCGCGGTGATGCCTTCCGCGACCAGTGCGGCGACCTCCGGGTCGTGGGGGGCGCGTTCGGCCGCGGCGAGGAGGAGGAGTCCGGCGGCCGGGCCGTCGTCGTACCCGGCGATGGCGGCCGTCAGTGCCTGGGCGGGGTCGGCGATGGCGGCGATCGCAATGGCGGCCGGATGGATCTCGTGGTCGAGGTGGTTGCGCAGGGCGGTCAGATGCAGGCCCCGTTTGGAGCCGAACACCTTGTAGAGACTGCCCCGGTGGATGCCGGTGGCGGTGACCAGGTCGTCCACCGACGTGCCCTCATAGCCGTGGGCGGCGAAGAGGGCGGCCGCGGCGCTGATGGCCTGGTCGGTGTCGAAGGCGCGTGGTCGTCCCATGTCGATGACGGTACGCGATTAAAGAACGCTCAGTCAAGAACGATCGTTCTTCAATGGGGGATGCTCAGGATGTCGGATGTCGGATGCCGGGGCCGGCGCCCCTGGAGTTGCGGCGGCAACCTCCTGCGCGCCCGGCCGGGCGGCCGGGCAGCTGGGCGGCTGGGCGGCTGGGCGGCTGGGCGGCTGGGACGACATCCCGCTGCCTGAACTCACCGAACCGAACCGAACCCGTCCGGTCACGCCGACCGCTTGAACCCGATCGTCGGCACCGCCCTCCGCAGCGGCCACGGGCTGACCTCCTCCTCGGGCAGCAGGGACTCCAGGAAGGCGTAGCGCTGCAGGGCCGCCGGGTCCTGGCCCTCCAGCGACTGCACCCGCCGCCACCACGCGGCGGTCTCGGACCAGCCGGGAGCCGACAGGGAGCCCCCGAACTCCTGCACCGACAGCGCCGCGGTCAGCCCGGCGAAGGCCAGCCGGTCCGCCAGCGGCCACTCGGCCAGTGTCCCGGCCACGAAACCCGCCACGAACACGTCACCCGCCCCCGTGGGATCCATCGCCTCGACGGCGATGGCCGGCACCTCGGCGGTCTCACCGGTCCGCGCGTCCACGGCGTACGCCCCCTGCGCACCGAGGGTCACCACAGCGAGCGGCACGTACTCGGTGAGGGCGTGCGCGGCCGCACGGGGACAGTCGGCGCCGGTGTAGCGCATCGCCTCCGCCGCGTTGGGCAGGAACGCCTCGCAGTGCTCCAGGTCGGCGAGGCCCGCCAGGTCCCAGCGGCCGGTGTCGTCCCAGCCGACGTCGGCGAAGATCCGGGTCCCCTTGCCCGCGGCCTGGGCGATCCAGGGGGCACGCACCCCGGGCGTCAGGGACGCGACCGCGGCGCGCGCATGGGGCGGGCACTCCGGCGCGGTCTCCTCCGGCGGCGGCTCGTGACCGTGCGAGACCATCGTGCGCTCGCCCTCGTACGCCATGGAGACGGTGACCGGGGAGTGCCAGCCGGGGACCGTACGGGACGGGGTCAGGTCGATGCCCTCGCCCTGCTCCAGGGCATCCCAGCAGTACTCCCCGTAGTGGTCGTCCCCGAAGGCCGCCGCCAGGGACGTCCGCAGACCGAGCCGGGCGAGCGCGGTCGCCATGTTCGCCACGCCGCCGGGGCTCGACCCCATGCCGCGCGCCCAGGACTCGGTCCCGCGCACGGGGGCGAAGTCGAGGCCGGTGAAGACGATGTCGAGGAAGACGGTGCCGGTCAGGTACACGTCCCACGGCGGGTCGCCCGGTGTGCGCAGAGCGGCGAGGGGGTCGACGTGGGGCCGGCGGTACAGTCGCTCTCCCTTGGACGCGATCACGGTGTGCTCCCTGGCGTGGTGCGGATCAGGCCCAGTGTGCACCAACCGCCCCGCACAGCGCCGCCCCTCGCGCCGGAGCCGCCCCATGCGTCGCACGACCGCGCATGCGCCCCGCGTCGGGCGCCCTCAGCGGCCCCGGAGCAGTGCCGTCCTCGAACGTGAGACGCCTCGATCTCCGCGAAGGTCGTCCATCAGCCGTCAACGGTCGTGCGCGATCCCCTTACGATCAGCTCATGTCGGAACCCACGGACGAACGCGGTGTACGCGAGGTGAAGTCCGCCGCCCGCACGGTCGACCTGCTGGAACTCCTGGCCGCCCGCGGCGACCGCCCCGCACGCCTCCAGGAACTGGCGGACGAGCTCCAGGTCCCCCGCAGCTCGATGTACGCCCTGCTCCAGACCCTGATCAACCGCGGCTGGGTCCGCACGGACGCCACGGGCTCCCTCTACGGCATCGGTATCCGCGCCCTGCTCACCGGCACGAGCTACCTGGACTCCGACCCGCGCGTCCGCGTCGTCCGCCCCTACCTCGACAAGGCCTCCGACGCCCTGGGCGAGACGATCCACATGGGCCGCCTGGACGGCACGGACGTCGCCTACCTCGCGACCCGCGAGTCCCACGAGTACCTGCGCACGATCAGCCGCGTGGGCCGCCGCCTCCCCGCCCACGCGGGCGCCCTGGGCAAGGCCCTCCTGGCGGAACGCGCCGACGACGCCCTCCCCGAGCCCCCGTACGCCCGGCTGACCCTCAATACTCACACCACCCGCGAGTCCCTCCTGTCCGACATCGCCGCGACGCGCGCCCGCGGCTACTCCGTCGACCACGAGGAGGGCGTCACGGGCATCGTCGGCTTCGGCTTCGCCCTCCGCTACGACACTCCCGCTCAGGACGCGATCAGCTGCTCGGTGCCGGTGGCGCGGCTCTCGCCGAGCCACGAGGAACAGATCATCTCGGTGATGCGCGAGATCCGGGCGAAGGTGGAGGCGGCGACGCCCTGGGTGTCGGGTGCGGTCAACTGGCGCTGAGGCCGAGCTCGGGCGATGCGCTCACGGGACGCTCCCGGCGGCGCCGCGAACCAACCCGCACGCGCCCGGGCCGGGACGGCGCCGCTACCCGAACTCGTACGCCTCCACCTCGGCGAGGTACCGTGCCCGCCGCTCCTCGTCGTGCTCCAGGAAGGACGCCAGGAACGAGTTGCGGGCCAGTTCGCGCAGCCGCTCCTCGCTCAGGCCCAGCGTCGAGCGCACCGCGTCGAAGTTGTCGCCCGCGTAACCGCCGAAGTAGGCCGGGTCATCGGAGTTGACCGTGCACAGCAGCCCGGCGTCCAGCATGGCGGGCAGGGGGTGGTCGGCGAGGGCGTCGACCGCGCGGAGCCGGACGTTCGACAGCGGGCACAGCGTCAACGGCACCCGCTCCCGTACGAGCCGCTCGACCAGCGCCTCGTCCTCCATGCACCGCAGGCCGTGGTCGACCCGCTCGACCCCGAGCACGTCCAGGGCCTCGACGATGTACGACGGCGGGCCCTCCTCCCCCGCGTGCGCCACCCGCCGCAGCCCCAGACCGGCCGCCGCCTCGTACACCTCCCGGAACTTCACCGGCGGATGCCCGACCTCCGCGGAGTCGAGGCCGATGCCCACGATCCGGTCGAGATACGGTTTCGCGGCCTCCAGGGTCTCCATCGCCGACTCGGCGGACTCGTCCCGCAGGAAGCACATGATCAGCTGGGTGGAGACCCCGTGCGTGTCCTGTCCCCCACTCTCGGCTTCGCTCGAGCGGGGGGACCCCCATCGGCCGAGCGCACGCCACAGCCCCTCCACCACCGTCCCCATCGCCACGCCCCGCGCGATGTGGGCCTGCGGATCGAAGAAGATCTCGGCGTGCCGCACCCCCTGCGCGGCGGCCCGCGCGAGATACGCGTCGGCCAGGTCCTCGAAGTCCCGCTCGGTCCGCAGGACGGCCATGAGCTCGTAGTACAGGTTCAGGAAGGACTGCAGATCCTCGAACCGGTACGCCTCACGGAGCTCGTCCGTGTCGGCGTACGGCAACGCGACCCCGTTCCGCGCGGCCAGCGCGAACGCCAGCTCGGGCTCCAGGGTGCCTTCGATGTGCAGGTGAAGTTCAGCTTTCGGGAGGGGCATCAACGCATCGTACGGCCGTTTTATCTGCGCTTCGGTACCGGCACCCGCAACAGGTCGTGCGCCACCGTCAGCTCCCCCTCGTACCCGGCGGCCCGCGCCTGCCGCTCGAACTCGTCGGGCTCGGTGTACCGCTGACTGAAGTGCGTCAGCACGAGGTGCCGCACGCCCGCGTCCCGCGCCACGCCGGCCGCCTGACCGGCTGTCAGGTGGCCGTACTCGTCGGCGAGTTCCGCTTCCTCGTCGAGGAACGTCGACTCGATGACGAGCATGTCGCAGCCGTCGGCCAGCGCGTACACGCCCTCGCACAGCCGGGTGTCCATGACGAACGCGAACCGCTGCCCGCGCCGCACCTCGCTCACGTCCCCGAGTGAGACGCCCCCCAGGGCCCCTTCTCTCTGTATCCGCCCGACGTCCGGCCCCTTGATCCCGTGCGCGGCCAGCCGCTCCGGCAGCATGCGCCGCCCGTCGGGCTCGACGAGCCGGTACCCGAACGACTCGACGGGATGGGAGAGCCTGCGCGCCTCAAGGCGGTACGAGGAGGTGTCGGCGAGCACACCGTCCTCCGCGACCGGCGCCTGGACCAGTTGCACGGTCTCGCGGTACGCGGTCGCGTACCGCAGCCGGTCGAAGAACCGCTGCCCGGAGCGCGGGTAGTGCGCGGTGACGTCGTGCGGTACGCGGTCGAGGTTGATGCGCTGGATGACACCGGCGAGGCCCAGCGAATGATCCCCGTGGAAGTGTGTGACACAGATCCGGTGCAGGTCGTGGGCAGCGACTCCGGCACGCAGCATCTGCCGCTGGGTGCCCTCACCGGGGTCGAACAGGATTCCCTCGCCGTCCCACCGCAGCACGTACCCGTTGTGGTTGCGGTGCCGGGTCGGGACCTGGCTGGCGGTACCGAGGACCACCAGTTCGCGTACGGACATGGCGAGTTATCCGGGGGGCCATTCGAGCCCGCGCCCGCCGATGAGGTGCGCGTGCGCGTGGAAGACGGTCTGCCCGGCGCCGCTGCCGGTGTTGAACACGACCCGGTAGCTCTCCAGCTTTTCCTCTCCGGCCACCTCGCCGGACTCGCGGAGCAGGTCCGCGGCGATGTTGGGCTCGGCGGAGCCGAGGGTGGCGATGTCGGGGTAGTGCACCCGGGGGATGATCAGCACGTGCGTCGGTGCCTGAGGGTTGATGTCCCGGAACGCGACGGTCGTCTCCGTCTCCCGTACCACGGTCGCCGGAATCTGCCCCGCCACGATCTTGCAGAACAGACAGTCGTCCTGCGGCTCCCCAGCCATGCGTGCCTCCTCGCCGCCGATAGATCACGTCCGGGGCATGGTACCGAGGGGATTTCGCCCCCGCCGCCCCTACCCATTCCCGTCCCTTCCCTGGGGCTGCCGCCCCCAGACCCCCGCTGAACTTTCAGCCCCTCCGGCGTTTGAGGAGCAGGGGTCCGGGGGCCGGCCCCCGAAACCGGGGTCCGGGGCAGAGCCCCAAAGCCATGGGGGGCCCAGGGGGCGCAGCCCCTCGGTCGGGGTCGAAGGGGCAGCGCCCCTGGGGATGGGACGGGTAGGGGCGGCGGGGGCGAAACCTCTCAGCAGGACCCGCCCCGCCCCGACCCAGGCCCCCGCGCGGCTCACAACTCCGGCAGCGGCGGAGCCGTCTTCGCCGGTGTCTCCTCCAGCGCGGCCAGCGCGAGGCGGATCGCCTCGTCCAGCTGTGCGTCCCGCCCCGCCGCGTAATCGTGCGGGGCCTGGACGACCTCAACGTCGGGGTCCACACCGTGGTTCTCGACGCCCCACCCGTACCCCTCCAGCCAGAACGCGTACTTCGGCTGAGTGACGAGCGTGCCGTCGACGAGGCGGTAGCGGCTGTCGATGCCGATGACGCCGCCCCACGTCCGGGTACCGACCACCGGCCCGATCCCGAGCGCCTTGATCGCCGCGTTCACGATGTCCCCGTCGGACCCGGAGAACTCGTTGGCGACGGCGACGACGGGCCCGCGCGGCGCATCCCCCGGGTAGCTGTACGGCCGCATCCCGCGCGGCACGTCCCAGCCCACGATCCGGCGCGCCAGCTTCTCGATGACCAGCTGGGAGGTGTGCCCGCCACGGTTCTCGCGGACGTCCACCACGAGGCCCTCCCGCGCCACCTCGATCCGCAGGTCGCGGTGGATCTGCGCCCAGCCCGGCGCCTGCATGTCCGGCACGTGCAGGTAGCCCAGCCGGCCCCCGGACTTCTCGTGCACGTAGGCCCTCCGGTCCGCCACCCATGCGTGGTAGCGGAGCGGCTCCTCGTCGTCGATGGGCACGACGACCGTGTGCCGGGGGTCCCCGCCGCCGGCGGGCAGGACGGTCAGTTCGACGGGCTTGCCCGCCGTACCCACGAGCAGCGGACCCGGACCGGTCACCGGATCCACGGGCTGCCCGCCCACCGCGATGATCGCGTCCCCGGCCCGTACCGCCACTCCGGGCGCGGCGAGCGGCGCGTGGGCTTCGGGGTCGGAGGTCTCCGACGGCAGGACGCGGTCGATGCGCCACCGAGCCGATCCCTGGGGGCCGTCCTCGTGCCGGGAGATGTCGGCGCCGAGGAGCCCCTGCCGCCGCTCGCCCCATCCCCCGCCGCCGCGCGGAGTGACGTACGCGTGCGACGTACCGAGTTCGCCCTGCACCTCCCACAGCAGGTCCACCAGGTCGTCGTGGGTGGCGACCCGGGCGAGCGCGGGCCGGTACCGGTCCAGCACCCCGTCCCAGTCGACTCCCCCGAGATCAGGCCGCCAGAAGTTGTCCCGCATGAAGCGGCCGGCCTCGTCGTACATCTGGCGCCACTCGGCGGCCGGGTCGACGGTCTGCCGTACGCGCGACAGGTCGACGGTGATGTTGGTGTCGCTGTCCTCGTCGCTGGAGGCGCGCCGGTCGCTGGGGACGACCTTGAGCTTGCCGTCGGTCCACAGCAGCACCCGCTTGCCGTCGCCGCTGACCGCGAACCGCTCGGCGTCGGAGGCGAGGTACTCGACGCGCTGCTGGGCGAGGTCGTACCGCTCCAGCGAGGTCTTGGGGTCCGGGTCGTCGGGCGTGGCCCGCGCGTGACCGAGTACGCCGCGCACCGGGTGCCGCAGCCACAGCACGCCGTCCTTGGCGGCCCGCAGCCCCGAGTAGCGCGCGGCCTCGACGGGGAACGGCACGATCCGGTCGGCGAGCCCTTCGAGGTCGATTCGGGTCGCGGGGGCGCCCTCGCTGTCCGGCGTCTCGTCCTTGTCGGGCGCCTCGAAGGGGCGGCCGTGGCGTTGCGGTCCGAAGGGGGACGGGGTCGTCGCGGCGAGCGTGATGAGATGCGGACGCGAGCCGCCGACGAAGGCCAGGTCGAAGACGTGCTCGTCGTAGACCGGGTCGAAGGACCGCGCGGACAGGAACGCCAGGTGCTTGCCGTCCAGCGTGAAGGCGGGCGAGTAGTCCTGGAACCGCAGCGGCGTCGCCTCCGTCACCGACAGGTCGGTGGTGTTGGCGAGTTTGAGCTGGCGCAGCGGGCTCGGGCCGGGGTGGGACCAGGCGAGCCAGGCACAGTCGGGCGAGAAGACCAGCCCGGAGACCTCGCCGTCCTCACTGCGGTCGACCTCGCGCACCTCGCCGCTCTCCCGCTCGACGAGCAGCACGCGCCCGTCGTGCGAGGCGACGGCGGCCCGGCTGCCGTCGGGCGCCATGGCGAGCCCGAGCACGCGCCCGAGCTGCCCGGCGGCGAGCCGTCGCGGGGTGGCCCCCGGCGCGACTCCGGTGGCGGGCGCGAACTCCAGGGCGTCGTCGCCCTCGGCGTCCGTCACCCACACCACCCACTCCTCGCCGTCCGCGCGGAAGGTGACGGGCAGCCGTGCCCGTACGCCGTGCTCGACGGCGAGCGAGCGGGTGGGGCCGGAGCGGTGGGTGACCCAGTGGACTGCACCGCGCACGGAGACGGCGCTGCCGCGCCCGGTGTGGTCGGGCGAGCCCGTCCCGAACCAGTGGCTCGCGTTCACGGGATGCGGCTGGAGATCGACGCGCTGCCCGCCGAGCCGGATGTCGAGCCGCCGGGGCTCCGCGCCGTCGAGGTCGTCGAGGAGCCACAGCTCACCGGCGGACGCGTACACGACGCGCGTGCCGTCGGTGGCGGCGTGCCGGGCGTAGAACCCGTCGAGAGGAGTGTGCCGCCGCAGATCGGAGCCGTCACTCAACGACGAGTAGAGCGCCCCGACCCCTTCGTGATCGGACAGAAAGGCGATCCGGTCCCCCACCCACAGGGGGTACTCGATGTTCCCGTCGAGCTCGGCATGGAGCCGCACGAACTCCCCACTGCCGACACTGCCGACACCGGCGGCACCGGTGTCGCCTCCGTCGCCTCCGTCCCCTCCGTCCCCTCCGTCCCCTCCGTCCCCTCCGTCGCCTTGCTCCCGCTCGATCCACAGCTTGCCCGCCGTGCCGCCGCGGTACCGCTTCCACCAGGCGGCCTCGCGGCCCATGGGCGCGGACAGCAGTACGGTGCTCGGTCCGTACACGACGTCGCCGACGGGCCCGTACGGCAGGGTCGTCGCCGGTCCGCCGTCGAGCGGGACGGCACGCGCCCAGCTGCGCCGGAGGCCGGCCTGGCCCTGCGTGCTGAGCGCGAGGACCTTTCCGTCGGGTGTCCAGCCGCGCACCTGGGTCCGCCAGCTTCCCCAGTACGTCAGGCGCTTGGACGGCCCGCCGTCGATGGGGGCGATGTGGACCTCGGGTGCTCCGTCGCGGGTGGAGGTCCAGGCGACGGTGGTGCCGTCCGGCGAGATGCGCGGATGGTTGACGGGGACGTTGTCGGCGCTGACCCGCCAGGCGCGGCCACCGTCGAGAGGCGCGACCCAGACGTCGTCCTCGGCGGTGAAGGCGACCGATTCGCCGTGCAGGTGCGGAAACCGGAAATACGCGGGAGAGGCAGAGGCTGCAGGCAGTGTCACCAGGTCACTCTAGGCAGCGTATGGCGTTCTTGGGAGGGGTTTGGATCACTTGCCCTCGGGCCAGCAGGTGGGATGTGACTGGCAGTAGACGGTCTTCGTCACGGTCACGGTGACGGTCGGGCCGGGTCCGCCGGGCGAGTTGTCGTCGGTGGGCGGGGTGGGAGTGGGCGTCGGGATGGGGTCGGGCGCGTTGCAGTTGCCCAGTACGTTCACCTGGAACCACTCCTTGCCCGCGATCTTGGCGGTGAGGTCACCGCGGACGCACTTGCCGTTGATCTCCCGCGTCACCTTTCCCGTGATGGTGATGTCTTTTCCATCCTTCGTCTCGCCGTTGCAGTCGACTTTGGCGACGGTGTCGACGCCGGCCGAGGGCGACTGGTTCTTGCCGTCGCTGTCGTCGTACGAGGCCGTGCAGTTGAGCCACTCCACGTCTGCGCCCTGCCGTTCCAGCTCGCGGGTTCCGGCCTGGTCGGTGGTGTGCGCCACGGCGGCGGTGCTCAGTCCGCCTGTCTCACACGCGGACACGCCCACGATGACGCCCATGGCGAGCCCCGCCCCCAGCAGAACCCGACGCCCGCCCAGCCGATGCCCCAAACGCCCTAAAGCTCCCATGTACGGCAGCGTGCCATCGCCCGCCGCGACACGGTAGACCGCATGCGGCCACGCTCCGCGCCGCGCGCAGGGGGCGTTTTTCGCCCCCGCCGCCCCTACCCGTCCCATCCCCAGGGGCTCCGCCCTTCGACCCCGCCGAGGGGGCTGCGCCCCCTGGACCTCCGGGTTTCGGGGCTCTGCCCCGACCCCGTCTCGGGGGCCAGCCCCGGACCCCCGCTCCTCAAACGCCGGAGGGGCTGAATGTCAGCCCGTCCGGCGTTTGAGGACGAGGCCGTTCAGGCCGATGCGGGGGTCTGGGGTCGGCAGCCCCAGGGAAGGGATGGGACGGGTAGGGGCGGCGGGGGCGAGGAACAACCCCGGTCAGCCCCACCGCCCCGTCCGCGTAAGCAGCAACGCCGCAGCCGCCGTACCAGCCGTCGACGTACGAAGCACACTGCGACCGAGACGGTACGCCCGCGCCCCCGCCTCCTCGAACAGCGCCAGCTCCTCCGGCGACACCCCACCCTCGGGCCCCACCACCAGCACGATCTCCCCGGCAGCGGGAAGGTCGACGGTCGCCAGCGGATCGTCTCCGGACTCGTGCAGCACACCCGCGAAGTCCGCCCCGGCGAGCAGCGCGGCAACCTGCTTCGTCGTCGCCGCGTCCGCGACCTCGGGAAAGCGAACCCGCCGCGACTGCTTCCCCGCCTCACGCGCCGTGGAGCGCCATTTGGCCAGCGCCTTCAGCCCTCGCTCGCCCTTCCACTGGGTGATGCAGCGCGAGGCCGCCCAGGGCACGATCGCGTCCACCCCGGTCTCGGTCATGGTCTCGACGGCCAGCTCACCCCGGTCGCCCTTGGGCAACGCCTGGACGACGGTGATGCGGGGCGACTCCGGGGGCTCGTCCCGCACGGGTGCCAGGTCCGTGACCACCAGCCGGTCCCTGCCGTCGGCGGTCTTCACCACGCCTTGCGTCCACCGCCCGCACCCGTCCGTGAGGGTCACGTCCTCACCGGGCCGCAGCCGCTTCACGGACACCGCGTGCCGTCCCTCGGCACCGTCGAGGACGAACTCCGCCCCCACACCGTCCAGTTGGTCCACGACGAAAACCGGCGCGGTCATCAGGCGACGCCCTCCGCCGAACCCTCCGGGCCCGCGGACAGCTCCGCCCTCGCGGCGGCCAGCTCCGTCGCCAGCACCTCCACCAGCTGCCCCGCGGGCAGCTCCCGGGCCATCCGGTGTCCCTGCCCCGCCCACAGCGCCATGCCCTGCGGATCGCCGGCCTTGGCCGCCGCCTTGCGCAGTCCGGAGGTGAGGTGGTGGACGTGGGGGTACGCGGCGGGGGCGTACGGGCCGTGCTCGCGCAGGAAGCGGTTCACCAGCCCGCGGGCCGGGCGTCCCGAGAACGCGCGCGTCAGTTCCGTACCGACGAACAGCGGGTTACTCAGAGCCTGCTTGTGCAGCGCGTTGGCACCGGACTCGGGTGTCGCGAGGAACGCCGTGCCGAGCTGCGCCGCACACGCCCCGGCGGCGAGGACCGCGGCGATCTGGCTGCCCCGCATGATGCCGCCGGCCGCGACGATCGGAAGCGAGACGGCCTCGCGGACCTGGGCGAGGAGGGAGAGCAGACCGATGCCCGCGCGGTCCCGCCCGGGGTCGTCGTGGTGGGTGCCCTGGTGCCCGCCCGCCTCCACGCCCTGCACGATCACGGCGTCGGCCCCGGCGCTCTCCACGGCCAGCGCCTCGTCGGCCGTGGTCACGGTGACGAGGGTCAGTGTGCCCTTGGCGGAGAGGGCCCGGAGGACGTCGGGGGCGGGACAGCCGAAGTGGAAGGAGACGACCGGCACGGGGTTGTCGAGGAGGACGGCGAGCTTGGCTTCGTAGCCGTCGTCGCGCCCGCTGTCGGGGTTGCCCAGCTCGGCCTTGTACCAGGCGGCCTCGGCGGCGAGCTGGTTGGCGTACACCTCGACGGCGGCCCGGTCGGCGTAGTCGGGCTGCGGCATGAAGAGGTTCACGCCGAAGGGGCGGGCCGTGAGACCACGCAGTTGCTTGATCTCCTGGTGCATGCCGTCGGCCGTCTTGTACCCGGCCGCGAGGAAGCCGAGCCCGCCGGCCTCGCACACGGCGGCGGCGAGCTGTGGCACGGAGACCCCGCCCGCCATGGGGGCCTGCACGATCGGTGTGGGGAAAAGATCGGTCAGCGCGGAGGACATGACGGCATGTTGTCACGTCCTCCGCAGGAGTCCGAATCCGGCCTTCCACCTGGGCACAGGCCAGGGGAACGGGCACGCTTCAGGAACGGTGGAGGGGTTCCCCTCACGGGCAGGATCAGGGCGAGCTCAGGGCTGGGTCAGGACGGAGCCAGGGCGAGCTCAGGGCTAGGTCAGGACGGGGCCAGGGCGAGATCAGGCCAGTCGGCGACACCGCCCAGCGGCACTCGGTAGCCTCCGCCGGGCGCGGGAACAGCTCCCGCGCCCGCCCACGTCAGCGCCCGTTGAACGCGTCCTTCAAACGGGAGAACAAGCCCTGCTGCCCCGGCTGGAACTGCCCCGTCGGCCGCTCCTCGCCCCGCAGCTTCGACAGCTCGCGCAGCAGGCGCTCCTGCTCGGGGTCGAGCTTGGTCGGGGTCGTGACCTCGACGTGCACGATGAGGTCGCCGCGGCCGCCGCCCCGCAGATGCGTGACGCCGCGCCCGTGCAGCGGGATCGACTGGCCGGACTGGGTGCCCGGGCGGATGTCGACCTCCTCCAGGCCGTCGAGGGTCTCCAACGGCACCTTCGTGCCGAGTGCCGCCGCGGTCATCGGGATGGTGACCGTGCAGTGCAGGTCGTCGCCGCGGCGCTGGAACGTCGAGTGCGGGAGCTCGTGGATCTCGACGTACAGGTCGCCTGCCGGGCCGCCGCCGGGGCCGACCTCACCCTCGCCCGCGAGCTGGATCCGCGTGCCGTTGTCGACACCGGCCGGGATCTTCACGGTAAGCGTGCGGCGGGACCGCACCCGGCCGTCGCCCGCGCACTCGGGGCACGGGTTCGGGACGACCGTGCCGAAGCCCTGGCACTGCGGGCAGGGGCGGGACGTCATGACCTGGCCCAGGAAGGACCGGGTGACCTGGGACACCTCACCGCGGCCGCGGCACATGTCACAGGTCTGGGCGGACGTGCCGGGGGCAGCGCCCTCGCCGTTGCAGGTCTTGCAGACGACGGCCGTGTCGACCTGGATGTCCTTCGTCGTGCCGAAGGCCGCCTCGTCGAGCTCGACATCCAGCCGGATCATCGCGTCCTGGCCCCGGCGGGTGCGCGACCGCGGGCCGCGCTGGGACGCCGTACCGAAGAACGCGTCCATGATGTCCGAGAAGTTCCCGAACCCGCCGGCGCCGAAGCCGCCCGCACCGCCGCCCGCCTGGGACAGCGGGTCACCGCCGAGGTCGTAGACCTGCTTCTTCTGCGGGTCCGACAACACCTCGTACGCGGCGTTGATCTCCTTGAACCGCTCCTGCGTCTTCGGATCGGGGTTGACGTCCGGGTGCAGCTCGCGCGCGAGTCTGCGGAACGCCTTCTTGATCTCTTCCTGGGACGCATCGCGGCGCACGCCGAGTACGGCGTAGTAGTCCGTGGCCACTTACGACTCCGCCAGGATCTGTCCGACGTAACGTGCCACCGCTCGTACTGCTCCCATCGTTCCCGGATAGTCCATGCGGGTCGGTCCGACCACGCCGAGTTTTGCTACTGCCTCGCCGCCCGAACCGTAGCCCACTGAGACCACGGACGTGGAGTTGAGTCCCTCATGCGCGTTCTCATGGCCGATACGCACGGTCATGCCCGAATCCTTCGCCTCGCCCAGCAACTTGAGGAGCACGACCTGCTCCTCCAGCGCTTCGAGCACCGGCCGGATCGTGAGGGGGAAGTCATGTCCGAAGCGGGTCAGATTGGCGGTTCCGCCGATCATCAGCCGCTCCTCCCGCTCCTCGACGAGCGTTTCCAGAAGGGCGGAGAGCACGGTTGAGACGCTGCCGCGGTCCTCGACGTCGAAGGCCTCCGGAAGGTCCTCCACGAGTTGCGGCACGTCCGCGAAACGGCGGCCCGCCACACGGCTGTTGAGCCGTGCGCGCAGATCCGCGAGGGATGTTTCCCCGAACGGGGCGTGGCAGTCGATCATGCGCTGCTCCACCCGCCCGGTGTCCGTGATCAGTACGAGCATCACGCGCGCGGGCGCCAGCGACAGCAGCTCTACGTGCCGCACCGTGGACCGCGTGAGCGACGGGTACTGCACGACGGCGACCTGCCGCGTGAGCTGCGCCAGCAGCCGTACGGTCCGGCCGACCACGTCGTCCAGGTCGACGGCGCCCTCCAGGAAGTTCTGGATGGCGCGCCGCTCCGGTGGGGTCATCGGCTTGACCGCGGCCAGCTTGTCGACGAAGAGGCGGTAGCCCTTGTCGGTGGGGATGCGCCCGGCGCTGGTGTGCGGCTGGGCGATGTACCCCTCCTCTTCGAGGGCCGCCATGTCGTTGCGGACGGTGGCCGGGGAGACACCGAGCCTGTGCCGCTCGGTGAGCGCCTTGGAACCCACCGGTTCCTCGGTGCCGACGTAGTCCTGGACGATGGCGCGCAGCACTTCGAGCCTGCGTTCGCTGAGCATCGCGCACACCTCCAGTACTTCCGTCCTTGCGCGTCCCCGCGCGTCCTTGCGACTCCCCCTTGGCACTCACCGCGGGCGAGTGCCAGCATTCCCACCAGTGTACGGCGGTGGGGTACGGCCCCGGCAAGGGCGGCCACGCCTTGTCATGCCGACGTGTACCGACGTGTCCCGCGATGTCGTACCGGCGAGTACACGCGGAACGCCGGCACAGGGAGAATCCGTCGCCCCTGAGGGCCTGGGGTTAGCGTCGGCGTATGACGGTGAGTTGGGAAGAGTCCGGGTGGGAGGAACTTGGCCCGCGCGTGGGGCGCTGTCGCCTTCCGGTGTGGGACTGCACGGCCGGGCTGGTCGTCGGGGACGGTTCCGCTCTCATGATCGACGCGGGGTCGAGCCTGCGCGAGGGCGCGCGGTTGGGCGCCGAGGCGCGGTGGCTGCTGGGTGGCGACCTCCGTGTGACACATCTCGCGCTCACGCACCCGCACTTCGACCATGTCTTCGGGGCGGCGTCCTTCGCGGGAGTCGAGGTGTACGGCGCGGTGGGCGTGGACATGGTCCTCACCGGCGACCGCGCACGCGAGGAACTGCGGGCCGACGCCGTGCGGTACGGCCTGGACGCTCAGGAGGCCGCCGCTGCCGCGGACCTCCTCGTCCGCCCCCGCCACCACGTCAGCGGGGAGTGGACGCTGGACCTGGGCGGCGGCACGCAGGTGCTCCTGGCGAACGTCGGCCCGGGCCACACGGCCCACGACCTGGCGGTGCTGGTGCCCGGCTCGCCCTCGTCGCCGGAGGTGGTCTTCTGCGGTGACCTGGTCGAGGAGTCCGGCGAGCCCCAGGCGGGTCCGGACGCCGTCCCCGCGCACTGGCCGGCCGCGCTGGACCGGCTGCTGGACCTGGGCGGCGAGGACGCGGTGTACGTGCCGGGGCACGGGGCGGCGGTGGACGCGGCGTTCGTACGGGCGCAGAGAGACGCGCTGGCGGCCCGCTTCGGCGTGTCGTGATGACCGCCGCTCCGGTTACCGCTCCGGTTCTCGTATCGTCATCCGAATGCGCCAGTACTCGCCGGACCTGACCCCGCCGTGGAAGAAGCCCAAGCCCGTACCGGAAGTCCCGGCGGAGCCCGGGCTGGTGGTCGAGGAGCCCGGGACCGGCTTCTGCGGCGCGGTGATCCGCTGCGAGGCGGGCACGGTGACCCTGGAGGACCGCTTCGGCAAGCACCGGGTGTTCCCGCTGGAGCCGCGGGGGTTCCTGCTGGAGGGCCGCGTGGTGACGCTCGTACGGCCGCCTTCGGGCCCTGCCCGTACCACCCGCACGGCATCCGGTTCGGTGGCCGTCCCTCGCGCACGCGCGCGCGTGGCCCGTGCCGGGCGCATCTACGTGGAGGGCCGCCACGACGCCGAGCTCGTCGAGAAGGTGTGGGGCGACGATCTGCGCATCGAGGGCGTGGTCGTGGAGTACCTGGAGGGCGTGGACGACCTGCCGGCCATCGTCGCGGACTTCGCGCCCGGCCCGGACGCCCGCCTGGGTGTGCTGGTGGACCACCTGGTGCCGGGCAGCAAGGAGTCCCGTATCGCCGAGTCGGTGACGAGCGAGCACGCTCTGGTGGTGGGCCATCCGTACGTGGACATCTGGCAGGCCGTGAAGCCGGCGTCGGTGGGCATCCCGGAGTGGCCGCAGGTGCCGCGCGGACAGGACTGGAAGACGGGGGTGTGCCGGGCGCTGGGCTGGCGTGTGACGAACACCGGGGAGGCGTGGCAGCGGATCCTCGGCTCGGTGCGCTCTTACAAGGACCTGGAGCCGGAGTTGCTGGGGCGGGTGGAGGAGCTGATCGACTTCGTTACGGATAGCGGTGGGGCCTGACGCCGGGGAATGTTCCGAAGTCGCTGGTGTCCAGTTCGAGTCCCAGAACCTCCAGCGGCAGTGGGTCTCCGAATTTGATGATCTCCTGGCGCCGGTAGTCGGCGTCCTCACCCAGGCCTGCGGGGTTCGTCAGCAGGACGCATTGCGCCATGATCGGGTCGGCGATCAGGTAGGCGGGGACTTTGCCAGCGGCGTAGATCGACCGTTTGACTCCGTAGTCCCGTGTGACGCTGGTCTTGGAGACGACCTCCACGACCATGGTGATCAGCGGGGACGGCAGAAGGCGGCCCGAGTCGGGCAGGGCGTCAGGAGCCACAACCACCAAGTCTGGAACGGGCTCGCTGGCCTCGTCGACAATGTCGACGTCCTGTGTCTGAAGGGAGTACCAGCGTTCCAGTGGGATCTGCCTGCCGATCAGCATCACGATGACGTTGTGCACCAGATCAGGGCTGGCCATCATCACGATTTCCCCCCGGAGAAGCTCGGCAGTGACGCCCTCCGGAGGTTCGAACCCCTCGAAGAACTTGGTCATTCCGTACTCGTCCACAGCGGTCATCTCCGTGGCCCTCCACATCCGCCGCGTCCTTTTGGCGGCAGCCTACGAAACAGGGTAGGGACCGAACCGGAGTTCCGCACCGATTCACTCGCCGGAGTGATCAGTCGACCAAGTCCCTGACCACTGCATCCGCCAGCAACCGCCCCCGCAACGTAAGGACTGCCTTCCCCTCCTCGTACGGCCCGCCCTCCAGGAGCCCGTCCTCCAATGCCCGCCGCGAAGCCTTGAGGCCCTCATCCCGCAGGAGCGACAGCGGACAGCCCTCCCGCAACCGCAGCTCCAGCAGAATCCGCTCGACCCTCCGGTCCTCCTCCGCGAGCACCTCACGCCCGGCGCCCGGCGAGCGCCCCGCCGCCAGCGCCGCCGCGTACGCCCCCGGGTGCTTCACGTTCCACCAGCGCACCCCGCCAACGTGGCTGTGGGCGCCGGGGCCCGCGCCCCACCAGTCGGCGCCGCGCCAGTACAGCTCGTTGTGGAGGCAGCGGCCCGCGGCGGACGTGGCCCAGTTCGAGACCTCGTACCAGGAGTAGCCCGCCGCGGACAGGGTCTCGTCCGCGATCAGGTAGCGGTCCGCGTGGACGTCGTCGTCCGTCATCGGGACCTCGCCCCGGCGGATACGCCGCGCGAGCTGCGTGCCCTCCTCGACGATCAGCGCGTACGCCGACACGTGGTCAGGGCCCGCCCCGATCGCCGCGTCCAGGGAGGCCCGCCAGTCGTCGTCCGACTCCCCGGGGGTGCCGTAGATCAGGTCGAGGTTGACGTGCTCGAATCCCGCCGACCGGGCCTCGGCGACGCACCGCTCGGGGCGGCCGGGGGTGTGGGTACGGTCCAGCACTCGCAGCACGTGCTGCCGGGCGCTCTGCATGCCGAAGGAGATCCGGTTGAAGCCACCCGCCCTCAGCGCGTCGAGATACGCCGGGTCCACCGACTCCGGGTTCGCCTCCGTGGTGACCTCCGCGTCGTCCGCGAGCCCGAACTCGTCCCGGATCGCTCCCAGCATCCGTACGAGGTCGCCGGCGGGCAGCAGCGTGGGCGTGCCGCCGCCGACGAAGACCGTGCGGACGGGGCGCGGGTCGTCGCCGAGCACCTTGCGGGCCAGGCGGATCTCGTCGATCAGGGTCTCGGCGTAGTTCTCACGGGAGGCGAGGACCCCGCCCGTTCCGCGCAGTTCGGTCGCCGTGTAGGTGTTGAAGTCGCAGTAGCCACAGCGGGTCGCGCAGTACGGGACGTGCAGGTAGAACCCGAGGGGCCGGTCCGCGGCCCCGGTCAGGGCGTGCGCGGGCAGCGCCCCGTCGTCGGGGACGGGCTCGCCGTCGGGGAGTGCGGAAGGCATGCGTTCCATTGTCCAGCACCGGCGACCTCCACCGTGCGGTCGGCCACCCGCGTGCGGTCGCCTACTCCGCCTGCAACACCAGCAACGCCAGATCGTCCTCCGGCGGCCGCTCGCCGAACTCGTGCACCAGCCTCGTGATCCGCTCCGCGATGAGCTGTGCGTTCAGCCCGGTGCAGCCGGACAGGGCGACCGCGAGCCCGTCCCCGTCGTCGAACATCACCGATCCGCAGCGCCGCTCGGTCACTCCGTCGGTGACGCACAGCAGCGTGTCACCGGGGTGCAGGGCGAAGGTCTCGGAGATGTACGCGGTGTCCTCGATCACACCGAGCAGGGTCTGCGGTTCGGCGGCGGTGCGTACGTCGCCGTCGGGGCCCAGGACCAGCGGCAGGGGGTGTCCGGCGGAGGCGAGGGTGCACTGGACGCCGCCTTCGTAGGGGACGAGCTCGCCGTACAGGAGGGACAGGAAACGGGTCTGGGGGCCCTCGTCGGCGCCGAGGCCGGGGCCGCCGGCCGTGACCAGGGCTCGGGCGGCGGCGTCTGCCGCCTCGGTGGCGTCGTCGAGGAGGAGCTGGTTGAGGCGGTCGAGGACGTCGGCGACCTGGTAGCCCTCGCGGGCGAGCAGCCGCAGCCAGGGCCGGGCGAGGCCGATGACGACGGCGGCCTCGGGGCCCTTGCCCTGCACGTCTCCGAGGGCGAAGCACCAGCGGCCGTCGCCCGCCGGGAACAGGTCGTAGAAGTCGCCGCTGGGCCCGCCCTTGTCGCACGGCTCGTACACGAGCGCGCTGTGCATCCCGGGGATCTCGGCGACCGCGCCGGGCAGCAGGCCGCGCTGGAGGACCCGGCTGATGGTGGCCTGGCGGGCGTACTGGCGGGCCGCGCCGATCGCGAGGGCCACCCGGCGGCTGAGGTCCTCGACGAGCCCGGTGACCTCGTCCGCGAAGCGGAGCAGTCCGGCCCGCCCGATGACGAGTGTGCCCAGCGGCCGTCCGCCCGCGATCAGCCGGTACGCGAGGGCGGTCCCGGTCTCGTCCTGGTCGCCGAGTGCCTCACCGGGCCACGCCACCGGCACCGCCCGCGACCGTACGGACTCCGGCAGCCGGGGCGGGTCCTTCTCCAGCGCGTGGCGCAGGTCCTCGATGCGGTTCTCGCTGACGTGCCAGACGCGGGCGAGCCGGGGTCCCGAGCCGAAGTCGGCCTCGGCCCCGCGCCAGCCCATGCCCTCGTCCTCCAGCCACACCGCGCACCAGTCGGCCAGGCGCGGCACCAGCAACTGTCCGGCGAGCGCGGCGACCAGGTCCTCGTCGAGCTGCCCGGCCAGCAGGTCGGAGGCCTCGGCGAGGAAGGAGAGGGCGCCGCGGTTCAGCCATTCCCGGTCGCTCTCCATGGTCCGCCTCGGTGCGGGGGCGAGTACGTCGACGGCGATCGTCCCGTGTCCGAAGGCGGCGTCGGCGGCGTACGCCTCGGTCCTCTCCTCGACGGCCGCGGCCCCGTCGACGGGCAGGCGTGCCCAGACGGTCTTCACGCCGGTGCGGTAGGTGATGCCCCAGGCGTCGCAGAGCGCGGAGACGAGCCGCAGGCCGCGCCCGTACTCCGGGGTGCCGTAGGAGGGTTCGGTGCCGTGGGGGCGCTCGGTGCTGTACGGGCGTTCGGCGCCGTCGTCGCGTACGGCGCGCGCGGGGTGGTGGTCGGAGACCTCGACGACGACGTGGGCGGAATCCTCGTCGGGAGGCTCGGGGGGCTCCAGACGGCACAGCAGCTCGACGTCCGTGCCGGCGTGCACTACGGCGTTGGTGACCAGCTCGCTGACCACGATCAGGACGTCGCCGACGAACCGGTCGGTGAGGGCTTCGGCGCCGGGGAGCGCGAGCTGGGCCCACTCGTCCAGGCCGGCGCGGGCGAAGCGGCGGGCGGCTCCGGGCGCGAGCGGGCCGCCGGGCAGCGACACATGTGCGACCGCGCGCCGGTCCGTTCCCTGGTGCGCCGGTGTACCAGGGGCGCGAGTCGTCGACTCGCGTTGCGTCGGAATGGCCCCCACTGTGCGGCTCCCGGAGCAGTTCGACGATAGATCTCAGGCGGCAGGGACAGCGTGACAGACTGACCACGCCCATAAGCACGGAGTTACCGAAGTGGGCCATCATGAGTGAGAACAGTGCTACGCGGGTGCTCGAAGACGGTCAGAAAGAGGGATGATCAGAAAGAGCGGCAGATTCGGGCATCCGATCTGCGCCCCCCTCTATCTCTACGCCCCCTGTATCTCTACGCCCCCCTGCATCGATGCGCCCCGAAAAGGGGCGCGGGGCCGCATATCGAAATATCGATATGCGGCCCCGCGCGACGGAGATCCCTCTACGCCTCCCTGGCGCCGGCGTACATCTCCTCGATCAGGTGCTGGTACTCCCGCTCCACCACCGGCCGCTTCAACTTCAGGCTCGGCGTCAGCTCACCGTGCTCCACGTCCAGATCGCGAGGCAGGAGGCGGAACTTCTTGACGGTCTGCCACCGCTGAAGGCCCGTGTTGAGACGCTGCACGTAGCCGTCGATGAGCTCGACCATCGCGGGAGAGGCGACGACGTCCTCGTACGACTTGCCGCCCATGCCGTTCTCCTTGGCCCAGCCGAGGAGGGTCGGCTCGTCGAGGGCGATGAGCGCGGTGCAGAAGTTGCGGTCGGCACCGATCACCATGACGTTGGACACGAACGGGCACAGGGCCTTGAACTGGCCCTCGACCTCGGTCGGCGCGATGTACTTGCCGCCGGAGGTCTTGAACAGGTCCTTCTTGCGGTCGGTGATGCGGAGGTAGCCGTCGGGCGAGAGTTCGCCGATGTCGCCGGTGTGGAACCAGCCGTCGGGCTCCAGGACTTCGGCGGTCTTCTCCGGCAGCTTGTGGTAGCCTTCCATGATTCCCGGACCGCGCAGCAGGATCTCGCCGTCGTCGGCGATGCGCACCTCACAGCCGGGCAGCGGCTTGCCGACCGTGCCGGTCCGGTACGCCTCACCGGGGTTGACGAAGGACGCGGCGGACGACTCCGTGAGGCCGTACCCCTCCAGGATGTGGATGCCCGCGCCGGCGAAGAAGAAGCCGATCTCGGGGGCCAGCGCGACGGACCCGGAGACACAGGCCCGCAGATGTCCACCGAAGGCCTCGCGCAGCTTCTTGAAGACCAGCGCGTCCGCGACCGCGTGCTTGGCTCCCAGCCCGAACGGCACCGAAGCGCTGCCGGTCCGCCGGAAGTTGTCCTGGCTGACGTTGGCGTACTCGCGCGCGACCTGGGCCGCCCACTGGAAGATCCTGTACTTGGCGGGCCCGCCCGCGCGGGCCTTGGCGGCGACCCCGTTGTAGACCTTCTCGAAGACACGCGGCACGGCGGCCATGTACGTCGGCTGGACGACCGGCAGGTTCTCGATGATCTTGTCGACGCGGCCGTCGACCGCGGTGACGTGGCCGACCTCGATCTGCCCGGAGGTGAGCACCTTGCCGAAGACATGGGCGAGCGGCAGCCACAGGTACTGCACGTCATCGGTGCTGATCAGGCCCGTCGCGGCGATCGCCTTCGCCATGTACGACCAGTTGTCGTGCGGGAGGCGGACGCCCTTGGGACGGCCCGTGGTGCCCGAGGTGTAGATGAGGGTGGCGAGTTGCTCGGAGGTGATCGCGCCGACCTTGTCCTTGATCAGGTCGGGATTCTTCTCCAGGTACGCTGCGCCGCGCTTCTCCAGCTCGGCGAGCGAGAGGGTCCAGTCCTCGGAGAGGTCCGCGCCGGCCGGGTCGATGACGACGACATGGGTCAGCTCGGGCAGCTCGGCCCGCTTCTCCCGGGCCTTGGCGAGCTGCGCGGCGTCCTCCGCGACGAGGACCCTGCTCTCGGAGTCGGACAGGATGAACGCGGACTCGTCGGCGTTCGTCGACGGGTAGACGGTCGTGGTCGCGGCGCCCGCGCACATGATGCCGAGGTCGGCGAGAATCCACTCGACCCGGGTGGCCGAGGCGAGGGCGACACGCTGTTCCGGCTGCACACCCAGTTCGATCAGCCCGGCCGCGATGGCGTGGACCCGCTCGGCGGCCTGCGCCCAGCTGAGCGACTTCCACTCGTCCGGACCCGCGTTGGAGGACGAGGGCACGGGGTAGCGGTAGGCCTCCGCGTCGGGCGTGGCCGCCACGCGCTCCAGGAAGAGGGCCGCCACGGACGGCGGACGGTTCTCGATCAGGGTCAGTGTGTCGCTCACGACATCCTCCGGGGCCCGCGACTGTGCGGCTGGCTCAAAGCGGCTGTTGTTTAACTCGCGAGTAACTATCGAGTGGTGATCAGGGTAGAGCGCGGCCGCCCAGCGCGTAAGGGGCGGTGCCCTGTCACTTCCTACGGACAACTCCTACGGAGAGCGACCCTACGCGCACGTAGGGCCCGCCACGCCGAAACGCGACGGGCCCGCACCCTGCCCGATGTCCGCCCGCAGCCTGCCCGCCTTCTACCCCTCTTCTGCCCGTCTTCTGCCCGGGTTTCCATGGGTAACAGGCGTTACGCCGAGAGGCCACCGCGCCTTGCGGGGGCAGGCGACCGCCCCCTACGCGCCCCTACTTCCTGCCCCTTGCGCCCTTACTTCCTGCGCTTTCCGCCCATACTCCCTACTTCTTGCCCTTCCCGGACCCACCGCCGTCGTCGCTGGACAGGACGGCGATGAAGGCCTCTTGCGGAACCTCCACAGAGCCCACCATCTTCATCCGCTTCTTGCCTTCCTTCTGCTTCTCCAGCAGCTTCCGCTTACGGGAGATGTCACCGCCGTAGCACTTGGCGAGGACGTCCTTGCGGATGGCGCGGATGGTCTCGCGGGCGATGACCCGGGAGCCGATGGCCGCCTGGACGGGCACCTCGAAGGCCTGCCGCGGGATCAGCTCCTTGAGCTTGGCGACGAGCCGCACTCCGTAGGCGTAGGCCTGGTCGCGGTGCGTGATCGCGGAGAAGGCGTCCACCTTGTCGCCGTGCAGCAGGATGTCGACCTTGACCAGGCTGGAGGTCTGCTCGCCGGTGGGCTCGTAGTCGAGGGAGGCGTAGCCGCGGGTCTTGGACTTCAGCTGATCGAAGAAGTCGAAGACGATCTCGGCGAGCGGGAGGGTGTAACGGATCTCGACGCGGTCCTCGGAGAGGTAGTCCATGCCGAGGAGGGTGCCGCGCCGTGTCTGGCACAGCTCCATGATCGAGCCGATGAACTCGCTCGGGGCGAGGATCGTGGCGCGTACGACCGGCTCGTACACCTCGTTGATCTTGCCCTCGGGGAACTCGCTCGGGTTGGTGACCGTGTGCTCGGTGCCGTCCTCCATCACCACGCGGTAGACCACGTTCGGCGCGGTGGCGATGAGGTCGAGCCCGAACTCCCGCTCAAGCCGCTCACGGACGACGTCGAGGTGCAGCAGCCCCAGGAAGCCGACGCGGAAACCGAAGCCGAGGGCGGCGGAGGTCTCCGGCTCGTAGACCAGCGCGGCGTCGTTGAGCTGAAGCTTGTCGAGGGCGTCGCGCAGCTCCGGGTAGTCGGAGCCGTCGAGGGGGTAGAGGCCGGAGAACACCATCGGCTTGGGGTCCTTGTACCCGCCGAGGGGTTCGGTCGCGCCCTTGCTCAGGCTGGTGATCGTGTCACCGACCTTGGACTGGCGGACGTCCTTCACACCGGTGATGAGGTAACCCACCTCACCCACGCCGAGGCCGTCGGCACCGAGCATCTCCGGCGAGTTGGTCCCGATCTCCAGCAGCTCGTGGGTGGCGCCGGTGGACATCATCCGGATCCGCTCACGCTTGTTGAGCTGCCCGTCGACGACTCGCACGTACGTCACGACACCCCGGTAGGAGTCGTACACGGAGTCGAAGATCATGGCCCGCGCGGGCGCGTCCTTGATTCCGACGGGGGCGGGAATCTCGGCGACGACCTTGTCGAGCAGGGCCTCTACGCCCAGCCCGGTCTTGGCGGAGACCTTCAGCACGTCGTCGGGGTCGCACCCGACGAGATTGGCGAGCTCCTCGGCGAACTTCTCGGGCTGCGCGGCCGGAAGGTCGATCTTGTTGAGCACAGGGATGATCGCGAGGTCGTTCTCCATCGCCAGATACAGGTTGGCGAGGGTCTGGGCCTCGATGCCCTGGGCCGCGTCGACGAGGAGGACGGTCCCCTCGCAGGCCGCGAGCGACCGCGAGACCTCGTAGGTGAAGTCGACGTGCCCGGGGGTGTCGATCATGTTGAGGATGTGCGTGTTGCCGGGTTCCTGGGTTGGAGCCCACGGCAACCGCACCGCCTGGGACTTGATCGTGATGCCGCGCTCGCGCTCGATGTCCATGCGGTCGAGGTACTGGGCGCGCATCTGCCGCTGCTCAACGACACCGGTCAGCTGGAGCATCCGGTCGGCGAGCGTGGACTTGCCGTGGTCGATGTGCGCGATGATGCAGAAGTTGCGGATCAGCGCCGGGTCGGTACGGCTCGGCTCGGGCACATGGCTGGGGATCGCGGGCACGCAGGGTCCTGATTCTTGAGGCGTCCGCAGTGTCTGCGGTCTCGGGTCGGATCGATACGTAGGCTCCAATGGTCCCACGGGTGAGGAGTAGAGACCGGTTCGGGCGGCACGGGGGCGTCTTGGGCGGGTGGGTGAGGGCTCAGGGTTCGGTGGGCGGGCACTTCCATGGGTGCCGGACGGCACTGGTGCGGTGCGGGACCGGTTTGGGTCGGCCGGAAGGCGGCTGGTACCGTGGGGGGCTGTGCCTCATGCCCTCTCAGCGCGAGGCGCGATCGGCTCCGCCGGGTCTCCGGCGGTCCATTCGAAGATCAATCACCGGCGCGTGAGGCGTTGCGACGTCCCACGTGCCTGAACCTGAAAAGGCTCATTCGTGGCGAACATCAAGTCCCAGATCAAGCGGATCAAGACCAACGAGAAGGCCCGGCTGCGCAACAAGGCCGTCAAGTCTTCCCTGAAGACCGCGATCCGCAAGACCCGCGAGGCCACGGCCGCGGGTGACGTGGAGAAGGCGACCCTCGCCCTGCGCGAGGCCTCGCGCAAGCTCGACAAGGCCGTCTCCAAGGGCGTCATCCACAAGAACCAGGCCGCCAACAAGAAGTCGGCGCTGGCTTCCCAGGTCACTGCCCTCAAGGGCTGAGTCGGCCGAGTCCACCCGGACTCGTCTTCTGACTCACTCCTGACTTGACCGTCGGGCTGGACCCAGAGCGGGCCCTCTCTCATCCGCTCCCATCCGGCACCCCGGGTTCACGCGCGGCCTGCGTTCGCCACGCGGGCGTGGACCCACAAGCTTGAACCGAAGGCCCCGGTTCCGTCTCCCTTCCCCCGGGGGGTGGATCGGGGCCTTTCGGCATTCTGTACGCGGCCTGTCGGCCCCTGCCGCTGTCCCTGCCGCTGTCCCTGTCCCTGCCCCTGCCCCTGCCCCTGCCCCTGCCCCTGCCCCTGCCCAGTCGTCCCGTCCCGGTCGAGCGCTGCCAGCCCTACCCAGCCACACCCGGCCGTCCGACGCCCGAGGAGAGGCCCCCAGGGCCGGTCCGCTCAGCCCCGCCGAGAGCGCGCAGCCCGGGCGATCGTCACAACCGCCTTCTCCAACGCGTACTCAGGATCGTCGCCCCCGCCCTTGACCCCCGCATCGGCCTCGGCAACAGCTCGCAGGGCAACGGCCACTCCGTCCGGCGTCCACCCCCGCATCTGCTGCCGCACCCGATCGATCTTCCACGGCGGCATCCCCAACTCCCGCGCGAGATCGGCCGGCCGGCCGCCCCTCGCCGAGGACAGCTTCCCGATGGCCCGCACCCCCTGAGCCAGCGCACTGGTGATCAGCACGGGTGCGACCCCCGTCGACAGAGACCACCGCAGCGCCTCCAACGCCTCCGCGGCCCGACCCTCCACCGCCCGGTCCGCCACCTCGAAACTCGATGCCTCGGCCCGCCCGGTGTAGTACCGCCCGACCACGGCCTCGTCGATCGTCCCCTCGACGTCCGCGACCAACTGCGACGCCGCGGACGCCAGCTCCCGCAGATCACTCCCGATCGCGTCCACGAGCGCCTGGCACGCCTCGGGCGTGGCCGACCGCCCCAAGGTGCGGAACTCCCCCCGCACGAAGCTCAGCCGCTCCGCCGGCTTCGTCATCTTCGGGCACGCCACCTCCCGCGCCCCCGCCTTGCGCGCCGCGTCCAGCAGCCCCTTGCCCTTGGCACCGCCCGCGTGCAGCAGCACAAGGGTGATCTCCTCGGCTGGTGCCCCGAGATACGCCTTCACGTCCTTGACCGTGTCGGCCGAGAGATCCTGCGCGTTGCGTACGACCACGACCTTCCGCTCCGCGAAGAGCGACGGACTCGTCAACTCGGCGAGCGTCCCGGGCTGCAACTGGTCCGGGGTCAGGTCACGTACGTCCGTGTCGGCGTCGGCGGCCTTCGCGGCGGCCACCACCTCCTGCACGGCACGGTCGAGCAGGAGGTCCTCCTGGCCCACGGCAACCGTGACCGGGGCGAGAGGGTCGTCATTCGCAGTCTTCCTGGCCATCTCTCACAGCATCCCACGCACCACTGACAGCGCGGAGCTACGGCTCCTCCCGCCAGCCGTCCCACTCCCCCGCGAACTCCTCCAACTCGGCGGGATCGAGCCGCTCCGTCTCGTCCCGCAGGACGACCAGCCACTGTGCGTCCTCGGCGTCGTCCTCCCCTGCCAGCGCGTCCCGGACGAGCTGGGGCTCCTCGTCCAGCCCGAAGCGGTCGGCCAGCGCCTCCGCCACCTCCTCCGCGGCCTCGCGGTCAGGCAGCACCAGCACATGTCTCACATCAGTCACGGAGACATTTTCCGCCGGCCCGGCCACGCCCCACGCCGGGCCCGCACCCCTCTTCACCGCCACCGCCACCGCCACCGCCACCGAGCACAACCGAACCCCGGTTCAGCCCTTGGGCACGATCTGCACATCGAGGTCGACTCGAATGCTGGGCCCCACGACCGCGATGCCCCGCGCGAGCATCGTCTGCCAGCTCACCGTGAAGTCGTCGCGCCGCAGCTCGGTCGTGGCCTTGCAGGCCGCCCGCTCCTCACCCTCCATGCCGTTGCCCAGCCCGAGGTACTCGGTGTCGAGCGTGACCGTCCGCGTCACCCCGTGCAGCGACAGCGCCCCCGTGATCGCCCAACGGTTGCCGCCCCTGTGCACGAACCGTTCGCTGTAGAACTCCAGCGTCGGAAACCGCTCCACGTCCAGGAAGTCCGCCGACCGCAGATGGTCGTCCCGCATCCTGACGTTCGTGTCGATGGACGCCGCGTCGATCACCACATGCATCGCCGACCGCTCCGGGGAGTCCCCGATCCGGATCGCCCCCGCGAACCTGTTGAACCGCCCGTGCACATGCGCCAGTCCGATGTGCCGCGCGGTGAACCCGATCGAGGAATGCGTCGGCTCGATCTCCCAGTCGCCCGCCCTGGGCAGCTCGTACGGCTGGGCGATCTGCAGGGTCACATCACCGAGCGAGGCCAGCGCGCTCTCGCCGACGACGGCGTTCGCCCGGTACGGCGTGTACCCCTCGGCCGACACCGCGAGCCGGTACTCCCCGCCGGCACCGCCGCGATGAACGACCCGTACGGGTCCGTGCCCCCGCCGACGATCTTGCGGCCCATCGCGTCACTGACCACGAACTCCGCCTGCTGCACGGGCTCGTTCACCGGATCGAGCACCCGGCAACTGAGCACCCCGGCACCGGGCGGAACCCGTACCGCACTCATGGGGCCGCCCCGTTGCCCCTGCTTCGCTCGGTTCTCCCGCCAGCGGCCCAGCATCTGCGACACATCCCTGCGTGATTCGACACCACCTGTTGCCGAAGATGCATTCGACCACTGATGTGACTTTCGAGGCAACTGGTGACCACATCGCGGAAATCCAGCACTTGTGACGGTACTACGCATGAGTAACGCCAATTAAGCCCCCTTATCCGCCTTTCTCACCTCCGGTACCCGCTCCAACTCGATCCCGAAGCGCGCCCGGTACGCCACCCCCATCCGCCGTCCCTACCAGCAGCGCGAGATGGTCGTACGGGATCCCGAGCCGGCCCGCCTCGCCGAACACCCTCGCCGGTCTTTCACCACCCTTCACCACCCTGCCGGTCTTTCACCGCTCCGCCGGACCCCTGGTCACCCCGACCAGTCCGGTCCGGTCCGGTCCGGTCCACCAGGCCGTCAGTCTCTCGCCACCCGCAGCCCCTGCGCCGCACCGGCGACGGCGATCGCCCCGTCCTCGTCGGTACGCAGCACCGTCGCGCCCACGGCCCGCAGCGCCGCGAGCGTGCTCGGCGCCGGGTGGCCGTACAGGTTGTCCGCCCCCACCGAGATGAGCGCCAGACGCGGCGCCACGGCACGTATGAGGTCCGGATCCTGGTAGGCCGAGCCGTGGTGTGCGACCTTCACCACATCCACAGCTCCCAGATCCGCGGCGGCCGGGGATCTCAACAACGCCCGCTGTGCCGTGGGTTCGAGATCGCCGAGTATCAGCAGGGTCAGTCCGGCCGACCGGACGAGCATGGTCACGCTTGCGTCGTTGGGTCCTTCTGGCGCGGGCCCGGTGCTCGGCGGCGGCCACAGCACCCGCCACGCCAGACGCCCCGTGCGCCGCTCCTCCCCCGCCACGGCCCGCGTCACGGGAATACGCCGGGCCGCGGCCTGTCTCCGTACGAACTCGGCCTGGTCCACCGGCTCCTCGAACCCCGTGGTCTCGATCGCGCCCACCGACCGTCCGCGTAGTACGCCTGGCAGACCGGCCACATGATCGGCGTGGAAGTGAGTCAGCACGATGAGTGCAATTCTGGTGATGCCGAGCGCGCTCAGACAGCGGTCGACCAGCATGGGATCGGGTCCCGCGTCCACGACCACCCCCGTCCCGTCGCCCGCCGCGAGCACGGTCGCGTCTCCCTGTCCGACGTCGCACATCGCGAACCGCCAACCGGGCGGTGGCCACCCGGTGATCACCCTGGTCAGCGGTGGCGGCTGCACCACCACGAGCAGGAACACCACAAGGCCTGCCAGGCACATCCTGGGACGGCTCACGATCCGCCGCCCGACGAGGACGACCACCACCGTGACCATGGCGAGCAGCAGCGCACCCGTCCAGCTCCCCGGCCAGTCCACTCCCGCGCCGGGCATGGCGGCCCCCGTGCGCGCGATGTCCGCGATCCACCCGGCCGGCCAACTCGCGCACCACGCGAGGACCTTGGCGACCGGCATCGCCACAGGTGCCGTGGCCAGTGTGGCGAACCCGAGCACCGTGGCCGGCGCCACCGCGAACTCGGCCAGCAGGTTGCACGGCACCGCCACCAGGCTCACCCGCGCCGACAGCACCGCGACGACCGGGGCGCACACCGCCTGGGCGGCGGCAGCCGCGGCCAGCGCCTCGGCCGGGCCCGGCGGCACCCGACGCCGCTGGAGCGCCGCGCTCCACCGTGGGGCAAGGGTGAGCAGGGCACCGGTCGCGAGGACCGAGAGCAGGAACCCGTAGCTGCGGGCCAGCCACGGGTCGTACAGCACCAGCAGCAGAACCGCCGTGGCCAGCGCGGGAATCAGCGACCTGCGGCGCCCGGTCGCGATGGCCAGCAACGCGATCGACCCGCAGGCCGCGGCTCGCAGCACGCTCGGATCCGGCCGGCACACGATCACGAAACCCAGCGTCAGCGCGCCTCCGGCCAGCGCGGTCGCCCGCAACGGGATACCCAGCCGCGGCGCGAGCCCTCTGCGCTCGACGCGTTGGGCAAGCCCGGGCGGACCGATGAACAGGGCGAGGAGGATGGTGAAGTTCGCCCCGCTGACGGCCAGGAGATGGGTGAGATCAGTCGCCTTGAAGGCCTCGTCCAACTCGACCGGCACCCGCGAGGTGTCGCCGACGACGAAGCCCGGCAGCAACGCCCGCGCGTCCGCGTCCAGCCCGTCCGTCGCCTCCCGCAGCCCGCTCCGCAGCGTCCCGGCGAACCGCTGCACCCCGGACGCCTCCCCAACGACCTCCGGCGGCCCGCCGCCCCGGACGCGGAGCACGGCGGCGATCCGGTCCCCACCGACCATGGCCGGCACGACCTGCGCGGCGACACGTACCCGCGTCGACGGGAGCAGCGACAGCCAGACACCACGCTCGGAGCCGCCGCCCTGCGCCCCCGGGCTCCCGTCACTCCCTGCCCGCGGGCTGCCGCTACTCCCCGCCCCTGGACTCCCGCCCCTGCTGGGCCCCGACCTCGCATCCACCATCACCAGGACCGGCGTCCGCGTCGCGAGGACCGTACCGTCCGGCTTCTTCACCCGCCGGACCTCGGCGTTCAGCAGTACGGCCGTGGGGGCCGCGTGGTCTCCTCCGATCCGGGGGCGGGTGAGCCGTGGATCGGAGGTGAGCTCTACATCGGCCGTCACATGCGCGTACTGACGTGCCAGCGCGGGGACCGGGCCGCGCCGCAGGTCCGCCCCGTGCAGTCCGGCGGAGGCCGCTGCCGCGGCGGCACAGAGCAGGACGGCGGCGATGGAGACCCTGTGCCACGGCCTGCTACGCCCCGCCCGCTCGGATCTGCTGGTCCGGGGCCCGTGAGTCGGCCGATCGGGCGTCGGCTCGTGCGCACGGTGCCGCCGGGCCACGAGCAGGGAACCACCCAGGAGCAGGGCACCACCCACGATCAGGCAGACCACCACCACACCGATGACCCACTCGACCGGGGCGTCGAGCGTGAAAGCCGCTGTCGTCCAGGCCGCCAGCGCGGGCGGCACCAGCCGCAGGTCCGTCGGCCCCTCCTGCCTGGGGTGCGCGGCGCCCAGCCGGCTCACGGACGCCATATGGACGGGCACGCGGTCAGGGCGGCCGCCGGGGCGCTCGGCAGCGGTGTTCGCTGCTCGCCTCGTGCTTCGCGCAACGGCGTCGAGCTCTCCCCCAGGACTCCTCATGGCCGTACGAGATTCCGCAGGTCGGCGAAACGCCGGTCGCCGATGCCGTTGACCTCGCGGAGTTCGTCGACCGAGCGGAAGCCGCCGTGCTGGGTGCGGTAGTCGATGATGTGCTGGGCCAGCACGGGGCCGACGCCTGGCAGGGTGTCGAGTTGGTCCGCGGTGGCCGTGTTGAGGGAGACCGGAGCCGCGGGGGCGGCGCCGGCGCCCGGCCCGCCGGCGCCCCCGGCTCCCGGCACCACACCCGCGGCGGGCGGCGCCGGACCACCGACGACCACCTGCTCGCCGTCCATGAGGAGGCGGGCGCGGTTGAGCCCCTCGATGCTCGTGCCCGAGCGCACCCCACCCGCCGCCCTCAGCGCGTCGGCGACCCGTGAGCCCGCCGGCAGCCGCTGGACTCCGGGGTTCCGCACCTTCCCGCTGACGTCCACCACGATCACGGGACCCGCGGGGGAAGCCGACACCCCGGGGGAGGCGCCCGTTGTGGCCGCGTCCCGATCTCCGTCCCGTTCGTCGAACGGTGCCGGGCGCACCACCTCGGGTGCGCTCACCGGCTCCGTCCGGCCCGCCCAGAAGTGCTGTACGGCGAAGACCGCCGCGACGACCAGCACCACACTCAGCGCCAGCACGCTTCTCCGCTCCAGCCCGCACCTCGCCTGCAACCACAGCGGCATCCGCTCCCGCACCGCAGGCCCGATCCGCTCCCGCCAAGTCGTCCTCGGCATACGGATCGTCGAGTCGGCGCCCGGCTCTAGGGCCGCTCCGACTGCCGGGCCGTCGTCCGCGACACCACCGATCCACGCATCACCGGCGCCGCGCCCAGTCGTCCCTCTCGGCCCGCCCGGCCCGCCCAGCCCACCTGGCTCGCCCGGACCGCCCGGACCGCCCGGACCGCCCGGACCGCCCGGACCGCTCAGAATGACCGGTGGGCCGTTGCCCAACTCCCGCCGTTCCCTTGCTGTTTCGGTGAAGAGCGCTTCCGCGCGCAGGCGGAGCGCTTCCGCGGAGGCCCGGCGGCGTCGGGACCTGCCTCGGGTGAGGGAACGACGGTGGCGGACCCGGCTGTCGGAGACAGGCCCACGGCCCGGGCCACTGGTGACGGTCGCTGTGCGTGACGGTGATCGAAGTGCCATGCGACGAGGATCGGGCACTCCCGTACACTCGCGATGATCTTGCTCAATTCCCGTGGATTACCGGCCGGTTGTGGATAACTCGATCACCCACATGAGCACCAGCCACCACTCGTCACAGCGAACCGCACAGCCTGCTCAGCCCTCACGGTCCCCACAGCCTGCGCAGCCCGCACACCCCCCAACACACACAGCCCACGAGCACCCGCGCGTCACCGAGGCGAGACAACCGCCCCCAGCAGCCCGGGCCCTGTGTGCGCACCGATCACCGCACCGACCTCGCTCACATGCAGATCGACCAGTCCGGGTACCCGCGCTCGCAGCCGGTCCGCGAGCGCCTGTGCCCGCTCGGGTGCGGCGAGGTGGTGGACGGCGATGTCGACCTGTGCGCGCCCCGCACGGTCGGCGACGATCTCCTCCAGGCGGGCGATCGCCTTGGACGCCGTGCGTACCTTCTCAAGGAGTTCGATGCGGCCGCCGTCCAGTTGCAGCAGCGGCTTCACCGCGAGGGCTGAGCCGAACAGCGCCTGCGCGGCTCCGATGCGGCCACCCCGGCGCAGGTAGTCGAGGGTGTCCACGTAGAAGTAGGCGGACGTGCCCGCGGCGCGTTTCTCGGCGGCCGTGACCGCCTCGTCCACCGTGCCGCCGGCCTCCGCGGTCCGGGCCGCGGCCAGCGCGCAGAACCCCAGTGCCATGGCGACCATTCCGGTGTCGACCACGCGTACGGGCACGGGCGCCTCCCGTGCCGCGAGGACGGCCGCGTCGTAGGTGCCCGAGAACTCGGCCGACAGGTGCAGGGAGACGATGCACGTGGCTCCCGACTCGGCGACCTTGCGGTAGGTCTCGGCGAACAGTTCGGGGCTGGGGCGGGACGTGGTGACGGGCCGTCGCTTCTGGAGTGCCTGGGCCAGCGAGCGCGCAGAGATCTCGGTGCCCTCTTCGAGCGCCCGGTCGCCGAGGACCACGGTCAACGGCACCGCCGTGATGCCATGGTGCTGCATCGTCCGTGGCGGCAGGTAGGCCGTTGAATCGGTGACGATGGCGACATGGCGGGACATGAGCTGGAGGTTACCTGCCGAAACGTGCGGGGGGCAGCCCGGCCCCTCCCACCTGCGGTTGGACGGGTGGGATGACGGGGGGTATCAAGTCGTGCTCTCAGGGCGGGGTTTCTTCTGCCAGGGATAGGTGATGCGCGGGCCCGGTGGGTTGATGGCGGGCCGCGCCGGTTCGCCGGCCGTGCGGGACTGGGGGTTTCCGGCCAGGTCTGCCCGTTCGAGGCGGCGCCTTCGGGGGCCGGGGCCTCGGGCCACGGGGGCGGCGCGGCAGTGGGAGGCGGGGTGTGTGTCCCGGCCGATGACGTGGGTTCCGTCGTCCAGTGCCGCAGTGCGCCCGCCTCGACGTCGATCTGCGCGCTGAGCGCGTCGAGGTCCTCCTCCGCGAAGCGGCGGGCCCGGTCGTGCGCCGCCCAGCGCAGGGAGTCCGCCGCCTTGATGATCCGCTCGGTGCGCTCCCGCAGGTCCGGCAGCCGCTCGGCGAGCTTGGCGCGGGACGGGTCGGACTCCAGACGCCTCAGCGCGTCGTCCAACTCGTGTCCGTGCGCGCTGAGACGCTGGAAGAGAGCCAGCGACTCCTTCAGGGACTCGTCCTCCGCCACGCCCGCGTGCAGCGCGTCCTGGGTGGCCCGCATCGTTGTCCGCAGCCTGAGCCGCAGATCGGCCAGCTCGCCCGCCGCTCCGGGCTGAGTGAGGGTCTTGGCGCGCAGCGTGGTGTCCTCGACCGTGCGGCGGGCCTGCTCGATGGTCCGGTCCACACCGCGCTTGGCGGCGCCGACCACCTTGACCGTGGCGTACGCGCCCAGCACCAGGAACAGCACGAAGATCAGGACGACCACGGCGATCACGGCCTCCACGATGCTCCTCCTCCGACGCGATCGGCAACTGTTGCGTTGTCTTCCACGGTAAACGCTACGGGCAGGCCGGGAGTTCCTGTAGAACCCCGAACCTGCCCGTAAGGGATCACCCCGAGCCGTACCCACGCCCTCCGCGGATACGCCGAAGGCGTTACGCCGTGACGATGTTCACCAGCTTCGGCGCCCGCACGATCACCTTGCGGATCCCGGCACCGCCCAGCGCGGAGACGACCTTCTCGTCGGCCAGCGCCACCTTTTCCAGCTCCTCCTCGGAGATGGACGGCGGCACCTCCAGGCGTGCCTTGACCTTGCCCTTGATCTGCACGACGCAGGTCACGGCCTCGTCCACGACGTACGCGGGGTCGGCGACCGGGAAGTCGCGGTGGACGACCGAGTCGGTGTGGCCCAGCTTGCGCCACAGTTCCTCGGCGATGTGCGGGGCCAGCGGCGCGACCAGCAGCACCAGCGCCTCGGCGACGGACCGCGGCAGCGGGCCTCCCGCCTTGGTCAGGTGGTTGTTCAGCTCGGTGACCTTGGCGATCGCGGTGTTGAACCGCATGCCCTCCAGGTCCTGGCGTACACCGTCGATGGCCTTGTGCAGCGCCCGCAGGGTGTCCACGTCGATGTCGGCGTCCTCGGTGTCGACGACGGTGACCTCGCCGGTCGTCTCGTCCACGACGTTGCGCCACAGCCGCTGCAGCAGCCGGAACTGGCCCACCACCGCGCGCGTGTCCCACGGCCGCGACACGTCCAGCGGGCCCATCGCCATCTCGTACAGGCGCAGGGTGTCCGCCCCGTACTCGGCGCAGATCTCGTCCGGAGTGACGGCGTTCTTCAGGGACTTGCCCATCTTGCCCAGCAGGCGGGTGACCTTCTCGCCCTGGTAGTAGTACGCGCCGTCGCGCTCCTCCACCTCGGCGGCCGGTACGGCGATGCCACGGCTGTCGCGGTAGACGTACGCCTGGATCATGCCCTGGTTGAACAGCTTGTGGAACGGCTCGGCCGACGAGACGTGCCCCAGGTCGTACAGGACCTTGGACCAGAAGCGCGCGTACAGCAGGTGCAGCACGGCGTGTTCGGCGCCGCCGATGTACAGGTCGACGCCGCCGTGCGGCATGCCCTCGCGCGGGCCCATCCAGTACCGCTCGATGGCCGGGTCGACCAGCTTGTCGCTGTTGTGCGGGTCCAGGTAGCGCAGCTCGTACCAGCAGGAACCGGCCCAGTTGGGCATGGTGTTGGTCTCGCGGCGGTACCTGCGGGGTCCGCGTCCGTCGCCCAGGTCCAGGGTGACGTTGGCCCATTCCTCGTTGCGGGACAGCGGCGTCTCGGGCTGGGTGTCGGCGTCGTCGGGGTCGAAGGTGCGCGGCGAGTAGTCCTCGACCTCCGGCAGTTCCAGGGGCAGCATCGACTCGGGCAGCGCGTGGGCGACGCCGTCCTCGTCGTAGACGATCGGGAAGGGCTCGCCCCAGTAGCGCTGGCGGCTGAACAGCCAGTCGCGCAGCCGGAAGTTGACGGTGCCTTCGCCGACGCCCTCGCGCTCCAGCCACTCGGTGATGCGCGCCTTGGCGTCGACGACGCCCAGTCCGTCCAGGCTGATCCCGTCGTTCGAGGAGTTGATGATCTTCGCGTCGTACGAGGCGAAGGCGTCCTCCCACGTCGACGTGTCCGTGCCGCGGCCGTCGGTCGGCTCGACGATGCAGTGGACCGGCAGTTCGAAGGCGCGCGCGAACTCGAAGTCGCGCTGGTCGCCCGCCGGGACGGCCATGATGGCGCCGGTTCCGTAGCCCATCAGCACGTAGTCGGCGATGAAGACGGGAACCTGCTCCCCGTTGACCGGGTTGGTGGCGTACGCGCCGATGAAGACACCGGTCTTGTCCTTGGCCTCGGCCTGGCGCTCCACGTCCGACTTGGAGGCCGCCTGCGCGCGGTACGCGGCGACGGCCTCGGCCGGGGTCGCGTGACCGCCGGTCCAGACCTGGTGGGTGCCCTCCGGCCAGGCGTCCGGGGTGAACTTCTCGACCAGCGGGTGCTCGGGCGCCAGCACCATGTAGGTCGCGCCGAACAGGGTGTCCGGGCGTGTGGTGAAGACCGTGATGCTCTCGCCGTCCACGGGGAAGTCGACGCGGGCGCCCTCGGAACGGCCGATCCAGTTGCGCTGCTGCAGCTTGATGGCCTCGGGCCAGTCCAGCGCGTCCAGGTCGTCCAGCAGCCGGTCGGCGTACGCGGTGATGCGCATGTTCCACTGGCGCAGCTTCGCCTTGAAGACGGGGAAGTTGCCGCGCTCGGAGCGGCCGTCGGCGGTGACCTCCTCGTTGGCCAGCACGGTGCCCAGGCCGGGGCACCAGTTGACCGGCGCGTCGGAGGCGTACGCCAGGCGGAACTCGCCCAGGACCTCGGCCCGCTCGGCGGCGCTCAGCTCGCTCCACGCGCGCGTGTGCCCGGGTACGGCGCGCTCACCGGTCTCGAACTGGCCGATCAGCTCGGAGATCGGGCGGGCCTTCCTGACCTCGTCGTCGTACCAGGAGTTGAAGATCTGCAGGAAGATCCACTGGGTCCACTTGTAGTAGTCCGGGTCGATCGTGGCGAACGACCGGCGCTTGTCGTGGCCCAGGCCCAGCCGGCGCAGCTGGACCTTCATGTTCTCGATGTTGGCCTCGGTGGACACCCGCGGGTGCGTGCCGGTCTGCACGGCGTACTGCTCGGCGGGCAGTCCGAAGGCGTCGAAGCCCAGGGTGTGCAGGACGTTGTGGCCGGTCATCCGCTCGAACCGGGCGAACACGTCGGTGGCGATGTAGCCCAGGGGGTGGCCGACGTGCAGGCCCGCACCGGAGGGGTACGGGAACATGTCCATGATGAACTTCTTGGGCTTGGCGGCCTCCTTCGGGTCGCCCGCCAGGTCACCGGTCGGGTTGGGCGCCTCGTACGTGCCCTCGGCGTCCCAGAAGTCCTGCCAGCGTGCCTCGATCTCGGCCGCGACGGCGGCCGTGTAGCGGTGCGGCGCGGCCTCCGCCGACACGGCAGCGGCGGCAGCGGGGTTCGTCTCGCTCATGATCCTCAAAGCTCCATCGATCGTCTCTGCCAGCGACTGTTTCAAGAAACGAAAAATCCCCTCACACAGGAGGGGACGCCGCGCTGACTCCGACCACGATTCACCCGTGGCCGGGGCTGGTCAGCGCGGCTCGCTAAGCAGAAGGCGTACGGCACGCATGGCGTCAGGGTACCGCAGCCCCCGCGCGCGTCGCGACGAGGTTCCGCGGGCAGGGGCGCCGACTGCCGGCCATCGAAACCGGCCAAAAAAGTTGAACATTATTCAAAAGTTACTTCGCGTAACGGTCACTATGGTGCATCACCCATGTGAGTTAGCCCGTTGATAACAAGGCAATAACTCAAACCTCGTACCGCTCGGTTTGGCTCCACTTAGAGTGCGACCCACGGGACCGCTTTCCCGAACCGTTCGGAGTTGCCCCCATGAACCCTCGTAGTAGTAACAGCTCGCTCCCCAAGACGGGCCGCTCGGCCTATGGGGTTGCGACCGCTGCCGCTCTGCTGCTCATACCTGTGATCGTGCTGGCTGGAGGTGACGTAGTACGTGAGTTCCTCGACTTCGGCGCCGGTGTGCTGTCGCTGGTCGCCCTCTCCTGTTCGGTGATCTGGGGGCTGGTCGCCAGCGACCGGCTCTTCCTCAGCACGCGCCAGCGCATCGTGTCGCAGGCCGTGCACCGCACGACCGCGATCTCCTCGGTCGCGTTCCTGCTGCTGCACGTCACGGTGAAGGTCGCGCTGGAACATGCCCCGTTCTACGCCGCGCTCATCCCCTTCAGCCTCGGCTTCACGGGCACCGCGGTACTCATCGCCTTCGGCTCGATGGCCGGGCTGCTGATGATCACCACGGCCATCACCGGCGCGCTCCGCAGCGCCTTCATGACCCGGGCAGAGACCGCGGCGCGCTGGCGGGTGTTCCACATGCTGGCGTACCCGGCGTGGTGCTTCGCGTTGGTCCACGGGCTCTACGCGGGTCGAGAGGCCAAGCCGGTCTTCATCATCCTGTACAGCCTGTGCCTCGTCGGCGTCGCCGGCGCCCTCATGCTGCGCGCGGCCCCTCGTCCGTTCAAGCGCCGGGTGGCCGACACGATCGTCAGCGTGCTCGGCACCGACACCCGGCCGGGACGCGAGCAGCTGGACGCCAGCCGCGCCCGGATGGCCGAGGCCACGATGGGCGCGGGCGCCGGCCGCGGCCCAGACGCGGGGCGCGGCGCAGCCTCCGGCCGCGACAGGGGAGCCGACTCGCCCCTGCCGGGCATGGGTTCACGCGGGGGCACTCCCCTGGGCGACACGATGGTGCCCCCGCAGCGGACGCCGTCGCCGTCTGCCGGCCTCTACGACTCCGGCTCGCTCACCGACTCACCGGACCCCGCCCCCGGCTTCGCGGCCGCCTACCGTGCCGTGTCGGCCACCCCGCGCGCGCAGGACCCCCTGACGCCCGAGCCGACCCAGCGCATGGACCTGCCGCTGGACATGCAGCCCACCGAGGCCGTACCGCGCTACGACGACGGCTCCACCACGGGCACCCGCTGGCCGGCTCCGTCCCCGCCGCCGGTCGGCGAGGCGCCCCCGTCGGCGTACGACCCGATGCAGGACACCTTCGCGGGCCAGACGTTCGCAGGTCAGGCGTATCCCGGCCAGACGTACGCGGGAACTCCCGAAACTTCCTACGGAACGGCTGAGACGAACGCCCCCTACGACACGTACAACCCGAACGACACGTACAACAGCGGTCCCGCCACTGAAACGCTGCCCGGCTCGTACGACTACGAGAGGCCGGGCTCAGGCGAACCCTGGAACGCGCCTTCCGGAGGCTTTAAGTGAACGAGGCCCTTCCCGACGTCCCCGAAGTCCGTGTGGTGGGGCTTCCACAGCTCACCTCGGGTTTCGACCTCGTCGAGAGACTCGACCTCCCCATGCACCTCAAGGTGCACGGTCCGCTCGAACCGATGGGCGGCGAGCAACTCGCCCAGCTCTCCGAGCGGATCAACCTGAAGGGGCGTGGTGGCGCGGGCTTCCCCTTCCACAAGAAGCTGCGGTCGGTCGCCGAATCGGCGATCAAGCGCGGCATCCGGCCGGTGGTCGTCGTCAACGGAAGCGAGGACGAGCCCGCCTGCCGCAAGGACACGGTAATGATCAACCGTGCACCGCACCTCATCCTCGACGGCGCCCTGCTGGTCGCGGAGGCCCTCGGCGCCCGGCAGCTCGTCGTCGGGGTGACACGTGAATCCACCCAGCGCTCGATGGAGGCCGCCCTCTCCGAGCGCGGGCTGAGCAACCGGCGCGGCGCGGCCATCCGCGCGAGCGTGCAGCGCAACCCGGTGCGGATGGTCACCGGTGCCGCCGCCTCGCTGATCCGCTCCATCGACGGCGGCCCGGCCATCCCGCCGGGGCGCAAGACCAGTGCGTCGCGGAGCGGTGTCGGGGGCGCGCCCACGCTGCTCTCCAACGCCGAGACGTTCGCCCAGCTCGCGATCGCCGCACGCATCGGCTCCGAGCGCTACGGCAACACCGGCCTGTACGACGAGCCGGGCACCGTGATGCTCACGATCTCCGGTGCGGTCGCGCGGCCCATGGTGGTCGAGGCGCCCACGGGCGTGCCGCTGCGGTACGTCCTGCAGCTCGCGGGCGCCCCGCCGGTCCCGCAGGGTGTGCTGACCGGCGGCTACCACGGCAAGTGGATCGACGCGGCGACGGTCAACGAGGCCATCGTCTCGCGCAACTCCCTGGACGCGGTGGGAGGTGCGCTCGGCGCGGGCGCGATCCTCCCGATCACCCAGGACACCTGCCCGCTGGGCGAGTCGCTGCAGGTGGCGAAGTGGCTGGCCGAGGAGAGCGCGGGACAGTGCGGTCCCTGCTACCTCGGTCTGCCGGCCGCGGCGCGCGGCATGGAGGACATCCTCAACGGCGGCGGCCCGGCCGCCCTGGAGGCCCTCAAGCAGGTTGCCAAGAACGTGAAGCGGCGCGGCGCGTGCTCGCACCCGGACGGCTCCGCGATGTTCCTGGAGTCGACCATCAAGGCGTTCACGGACGACCTGGCGGCCCACGTCCTCGGAAACGGCTGCGGAAGGCCCGTCGAGGGCGTTCTGCCGCTCTTCGAGGGCGGCAGGGCCCCTACGGGCATCCCCGGCGGCATGGCCGAGGAGGAGGGCGGCGGCAGCCGTCAGAAGATCTTCGTCGACTGGACGCTGTGCCGCGGCCACGGCCTGTGCGCGGACATCCTCCCGGAGGTCTTCGAGCTGGGCGCCGACGGCTTCCCGACCGTCGCGCAGGCGTCGGTGCCCCAGTACGCCGAGGCGAAGGCGCTGCGCGCGGTGCGCCGCTGCCCGGCGCTGGCCCTGCGTATCGAGGAGGACACCCGCGGCTCCGCGCCGTCCCGCAACCTGCCGGTCCTCTCGCAGGGCCGCGGCCGCCGGGCCCTGGGCAGCGGCCGCTGAGCATGTCGTGAGGGACTCCAGAAACCAAAGATCCCGCCCGATCAATCCGATCGGACGGGATCTCTTCTGTGGATCTATGGAACTGTGGATCTATGGAACTGTGGATGTGTGGAGCTAAGGAGAATTGAACTCCTGACCTCCTGCATGCCATGCAGGCGCTCTACCAACTGAGCTATAGCCCCTCGCGGTCATGCGGCGGAGCCGCATATTGACCGTGTCGCCCGGTTTCCCTGGCGGCGACGCCAACATTACACGGTCCTCCGGGGGCATCACCAATTCGTTTCCGTTCTGTCCGGATACGGTCGACGATGTCCCTTGGAACGCCCTGCGGGCCACGGATGCCCGAGGCCCAACTGCCGTGACGGCACTGCTGATCAGGCTGTCACGAACGAGTAGAACCGCTTGAGCGTGCAGTGCTCCTCAAGAAGCCGACCGTAGATCGGCTCGCCCTCCAGCTCACGGTACGTCTCGATCGGGTCGCCTTTTATGATCAGCGCCCGCGCGCATTCCTCGCACCAGTACTGGTAGTCGCGGTTGACGGGTTCCATGTCGCGGACAATGGGCGTGCCACTGCCGCACCAGTCGCATTTCCTCCGGTGTGCACCCATCGATCAGCTCCAGCTGTGGCCGCAGGTCGTGCACACGTAGGAGATCCCCCCGTTGTCACCGAGGACTTGGGCGACCTGGAGTGAGCCGCAGGAAGGGCAGTTCAGGAGGGTGGCCGTCTTCCGTGTCACCACCGGTGCGAGGGGGTCGCCGACCTCCCCGCGGATGCTCCCAGGCATCGCTTCTCCCTCCCGTCGGGCCGCGCCCCCTTCCGGCCGTTTGATTCTGCCACGGCCGGACCAATACGGTCAGCGACGCCTTCGTACCAGTCCGGACACGGCACCCAGGAATGCCGTCCCGGCCAGTGCGCACACGCATGCGAGAAGGGCGTCCGCAGAGGTATACGCCCCGGGAGCCCAAGTGACTCAAGCCGGTGCGGGAAGAGTGCGCCGAAGGCCGCGACTGCGATGAGCGGACTGTTGACCGGACCCGCGTCGCCCCAACTCCCATGCGTGCGGGCGCGGTTCGATGCTCGTAATGCCCACCTGCATACGAAAAATCCCGCTCCCCTGACGGGGGCGGGATCTTCGGTACCGATCTTCGACAACTGAAGAATGTCGATCTGTGGAGCTAAGGAGAATTGAACTCCTGACCTCCTGCATGCCATGCAGGCGCTCTACCAACTGAGCTATAGCCCCTTGCGGCCATGTGATGGAGCCACACGGTGTTTCGCCCCGCTCGGCGGGGCGAACAAGAAGAACTCTAGCCTGCGACCAGGCGGAAAGTGAAATCCGGTCCCGGGGCTCACCGGGCCGCCTGGACAGGGGTCTGCGGGCGCGTGCCGAAGATCCCTCCGCCGCCCTCCCAACGGAGCGTGCCGGTCGCCCTGCGGCCGCTCCGCCGGCGGGCGTCAGTCGTCGTCGCCGAGCACCGGCTCCGGCAGGGTGCCGGCGTTGTGCTCCAGCAGACGCCAGCCGCGGGCGCCCTCGCCGAGGACGGACCAGCAGCAGTTGGAGAGCCCGCCGAGGCTCTCCCAGTGGTGGGGCTCCAGGCCGATGAGACGCCCGATGGTGGTGCGGATGGTGCCGCCGTGGCTGGCCACCACGAGGGTGCCGTCCGCGGGCAGCTTGTCGGCGTGCCGCAGCACCACCGGGGCGGCGCGGTCGGCGACCTCGGTCTCCAGTTCGCCGCCTCCGCGGCGGACCGGCTCACCGCGCTTCCACGCGGTGTACTCCTCGCCGTGCCTCCCGATGATCTCCTCGTGCGTCAGCCCCTGCCAGACGCCCGCGTAGGTCTCGCGCAGCGCCTCGTCGTGCGTCACGGCGAGGCCGGTGAGCAGCGCCAGCTCGGCGGCCGTGGCGGCGGCGCGGCTGAGGTCGGAGGCGACGATCGCGTCGGGCTTCAGGGACGCGAGCAGCCGGGCGGCGCGGCGGGCCTGGCCGACACCGGTCTCGGTGAGCTCTATGTCCGTGGTGCCCTGGAATCGGCGCTCCAGGTTCCACGAGGTCTGGCCGTGTCTCCAGAGGATGACGCGACGGCCGCGCCCCGGCTTCGGGTCGGCCGCCTCTGTCCCCGGTGCGGCACTCACCGCAGCTCCCCGCCGAGCTCGGCGGCCTCCTCGGCGGCCCGCAGCCTGGCGTGCTCCTCGCCCTTGCCGCGGGTGGCCTTGGCGTCGGCCGGCAGCTCCAGCTCGGGGCAGTCCTTCCAGAGCCGCTCCAGGGCGTAGAAGACGCGCTCCTCGCTGTGCTGGACGTGGACGACGATGTCGACGTAGTCGAGGAGCACCCAGCGGGCCTCGCGGTCGCCCTCGCGGCGCACGGGCTTGGCGTCCAGCTCCTTGTTCAGCCGCTCCTCGATCTCGTCGACGATCGACTTGACCTGGCGGTCGTTGGGTGCGGAGGCGAGGAGGAAGGCGTCCGTGATGGACAGTACGTCGCTCACGTCGTAGGCGATGACGTCGTGCGCGAGTTTGTCGGCGGCCGCCTGGGCGGCGGTGTTGATGAGTTCCAGCGAGCGGTCGGTAGCGGTCACTACAAGGCTTTCGGTCGACGGTCAGTGAACCCTCAAGGGCTACCTCAAGGGTCTCACGGACCGCCGACGGCTCCCCAGCGGTTAACGCCTACCCCGTCGGTCAAGCCGTGGGCAGGTCACCCCGAGGTGCCCGGGGCGGTGGTCACCTCGTAGTCCTGGCCGAGGACGACCGAGACGTCGGCGTTGGACGTGGTCCTGCCCTTCTGGACGGAGTCGGTGGGCAGGCCGAGGGTCTTGGCGACCTCGACGGCGTCGTCCTTGCTCGCGGCGTCGGCATACGTGACCTGGGACGCGGCCTGGGCCGCTGAGGCGGTGCCGGCGTCGAGGAAGGTGTAGCCGCCGTTGATCAGGACCACGCGGGACTGTTCGGCGGCGTCCTTGGCGCCGGTGGCGTTCCTGATGCCGACCCGGACGGCGTCGCCCGCGTCGGGGCTCTTCGCGGCGCCGCCGAGCACGTCCTTGACCACACTGTCGGAGTCCTGCGTGCTCAGGGTGCCGTCCTGCTGGACCGGCAGCAGGTCGGTCTTGTAGTCGCCGCCCTTGGCCCGGTCGGCGAGCTTCGCGAGGAAGGTCCCGAGGTCGTTGTCGGTCAGCGGGGGGTCGAGGATCTGGGCCAGCGTCTGCACGGTGGTGGTGGCGGCCTGCGCGTCGGAGGACAACTTACGCAGCACGCCCTGCATGACCTGTCCGAACCGCTCCAGCTGGGCGTTCTGGGCCTCTCCGGGGGCGCGGTAGGTGGCGTACGCGACGGCCATCTTGCCGCTGAGGGTCTGGCCCTTGCCCTTGTTGACCAGGGGTGCCTCGCCCTTCTTGGCGTCCGGGGCGGGCACGGCGGCGTTGGTGTCGACGTCGATGTTGCCGACGAGCTCGACGAGGTTGTTCAGGTACGGGGTGTCGAGGCGCCAGCTGCCCTCGATGTTGGTGCCCAGGACGGTGTCGAGTGCGTCCCGGGTACCGGAGGAACCGTCGTCCTCGACGGACTTGGCGAGGGTGCTGGTATTGCCGTCGTCGTCGGTCAGGGCGAGGGAGTTGGGCAGCAGGACGGTGGCGCCCCGCTTCGTGGTGGTGTTGTTCACGAGCAGCGCCGTGGAGGTGCCGCCCTTGGCGGTGTTGTGCAGGTGGACGACGAGCACGTCGCGTTTCTGGGCGCCCGCGGCCGTGGGGGTGCCCGCCTTCTCCTCCGAGGACGTCCCGGGCAGTGCGCCCGTGTACCAGAGGTAGCCGACGCCGCCGACGGCGAACAGGGCGAGCGTCACCACCAGGGCGACGATCCGGCTGCGGGCCCGGCGCCGGGCCTCCTCGCGGCGTTCGGTGCGGTTCTCCGTGAACTTCAGCCAGTCGATGACGTCCTCGGAGTTGCCGTCGGGCTCCTCGACGAAGGCGAACTGCTCGGTGCGGTAGTCCCGTTCGTCGCCGTGGGCGTCATGGCCTGCGGCCGGCTCACCCGAGGGGCCGACGGGCCGGCCCTGAGGCGGTCCGTCGGTGGCCGGAGGTCCGGCTGCCCCGTCGCCCGGGCGGCTCCCAGCCCCTTCCGGAGCGGCGGTCGGCCGCGTCTGCTGGGGGATGTAGGCGGTCTGCTCGGCGGTGTGCGTCTGCCGGCCCGCGGCCCGCGGCTGCTGTCCGTCGCCGGAGGCCTGCCCGTAGGGGTCGTACGGGTCGTAGCCGGAGCCGGTCCCCGCTCCCCCGCCGGCGGGAGCAGTTGTCCCGTACTGGTTGTAGGGGTCGTAGAAGGCGGCCGGTTGCTGGTTCGCGTCGTAGGGGGCCGCCGGCTGCTGACGGCCCGTGTCGTACGAAGCCGGGGGTTGCTGACCACCGGCTGTGTACGGGTCGTAGCCGTAGCCCTGCGACTGCTGCTGGGGCCCCGCGCCGTAGGGGTCGTACCCCTGATGGGGTCCCTGCTGATGGGGTCCCTGCGGGGAGGGCTGGGCGGGCACCTGCCGGTACACAGGCTGCCCGAACTCGTCATAGCCGACGAGTTCGTACTGGTCGCCCCCGTGGCCAGCGTCGTATCGGTCGTTCACCGGTGCCCCTCTCGGCTCACTCGCCGCGGTACAGCTGCCGCTTGTCGATGTAGCGCACCACACCGTCCGGCACCAGATACCAGACGGGATCGCCCTTCGCGACCCTTGCACGGCAGTCTGTGGACGAGATGGCCATGGCCGGAACCTCGACCAAAGAGACCCCGCCCGCGGGCAGGCCCGGGTCGGCGAGGGTGTGGCCGGGCCGGGTGACGCCGATGAAGTGCGCGAGGGAGAACAACTCGTCCGTGTCACGCCAGGTGAGGATCTGGCTCAGCGCGTCGGCGCCGGTGATGAAGAAGAGGTCCGTGTCGGGGTTGAGCGCCCGCAGTTCACGCAGGGTGTCCGTGGTGTAGGTGGGGCCGCCGCGGTCGATGTCGATGCGGCTGACCGAGAAGTGAGGGTTCTCGGCGGTCGCGATGACGGTCATCAGGTAGCGGTCCTCCGCGGGGGAGACCTTGCGGTGGGTCTTCTGCCACGGCTGGCCGGTCGGTACGAACACGACCTCGTCGAGGTGGAACTGGGCGGCGACCTCCTGGGCGGCGACGAGATGCCCGTTGTGGATCGGGTCGAACGTTCCGCCCATGACACCGAGGCGTCGCCGGCCCGTCGCGGACGAGCCGTTCGGGCCCCGCACCTGGCCTATCGCCGGGTCGCGCTCCGTCTCGTGCTCCGGACCGTCCGCCTTGGTGTGCTCCGGACCGGTAGGCATTTCCTGCTCTCCCATGCGTGCAGACCCTACCGGCCCGGCCGACGCGCCCCGGTCGAACGTCCTTTTGCGGGGATTCAGCGGTCCCGGTTGAATCGGGTGGTGATCCACAGCAGGAGCAGCAGCGCGAAGAGCGCTCCGCCGCCGGTCAGGTAGGGGTTGAGGCTCTCGTGGTTGCCGCCGTTCCCCTCGCCCTCGGAGGCGAGAGTGACCAACTGGGCAGCGGTGCTGTGGAAGCTCATCGTCGGCTGACCTATCCGGGTGTGGGAACGGGACTAAGACTCCGGCCCATCGTATGCGGGCACCTCCGCCGCGATCACCCCGACTCCGCGGCAGGGCGATCACCCCCACTCCGCCACCTCCGCCGCGGGGAAGCACGGCCGCCGGGCACCCGGTGAAAGGGCTCCCCTCCGCGTCCGTATTCATTGCCTGTACGAGCCCGTGACCCAGGACGTCCCGGGACCGCACCCCCAGGACATGAACGAGACAGCCCGCCCGAGACCACCGGACCCAGAAGCCGGAAGCCGCCGCGCGGTGAAAGCCACCACACCGCGAAAGCCACACCGCCACCCCGCCCGCCCGGAAACCGACCGTCAGTCGTCGTCCCGCCGGTAACCGCGCAGCAGGAACCATCCGCCCAGGACGCATCCGACGATCATCACGATCAGTACGACGCGCAGCAGATTGCCCGGCCCCTGCGGCTCGGCCGCGACCGCGGCCTCCGTGATCCAACGGGCTGCCGTGACGTGCTCCATGGGAACGCTCCTAACGGGTGTGCTGCCCTGCCACGGTATCTCCGCCTAGGCTGGAACCCGCCTCGGGGGGCACACTGGGCAATCAGACGCATGGGGGACACATGTCCGACGACAGCCACGAGCAGAACGGGCACGAGAACGTGCCCAGCAGGCAGCGCAGGCGCTTCGAGGGGATCTCCTCGCGGGCGTACGAACATCCCGCGGACCGCTCGGCCCTGGTGGCCCTGCGCAAGCTCAGCGGCTTCGACACGGTCTTCAAGGCGCTCAGCGGTCTGCTGCCCGAGCGCAGCCTGAGGCTGCTGTTCCTGTCCGACTCCGTACGGGTCTCGGACGCGCAGTTCGCACACCTGAACGACATGCTGCGGGACGCCTGCTACATCCTGGACCTGGAGAAGGTCCCGCCGATGTACGTCAACCAGGACCCGCAGCCGAACGCGATGTGCATAGGCCTGGACGAGCCGATCATCGTCGTCACCACGGGGCTCGTCGAGCTGCTCGACGAGGAGGAGATGCGGGCGGTCGTCGGTCACGAGGTGGGTCACGCCCTCTCGGGCCACTCCGTCTACCGCACGATCCTGCTCTTCCTGACCAGCCTGGCCCTGCGGGTGGCGTGGATTCCGCTGGGCAACCTCGCGATCATGGCGATCGTGACCGCGCTGCGCGAGTGGTTCCGCAAGTCGGAGCTGTCCGCGGACCGCGCGGGCCTGCTGGTCGGCCAGGATCTGCGGGCGTCGATGCGCGGTCTGATGAAGATCGCGGGCGGCAACCACCTGCACGAGATGAACGTGGACGCGTTCCTCGCGCAGGCCGACGAGTACGAGGCCGCGGGCGACCTGCGCGACTCCGTGCTGAAGATCCTGAACGTCATGCCCCGCTCGCACCCCTTCACCACCGTCCGCGCGGCCGAGCTGAAGAAGTGGGCGGAGTCCCGCGACCACCAGCGGATCATGGACGGTCACTACCCGCGACGCGACGAGGACAAGGACACTTCGGTGACCGACTCGTTCCGGCAGTCGGCGGCCAGCTACGCCAGCGATGTGAAGAACTCCAAGGACCCGCTGATGAAGCTGGTCACCGACATCGCGGGCGGCGCCGGCGACCTCGGCGGCCGGGTACGGCGGGGGTTCGGCGGCTTCGCGGGCGGCGGTGGCGGCTCGTCCAAGGACAGCGGCGGCGACTCCCCCAAGGACAAGCGCCCCGACGGCCCCGACGACGAGGCGTGACCGCGGGTCACACCTCTGGCTGCGCGCTCTGTGCGAGTGACCCGCACAGGGCCGTGGCGCTGCCCGTCGCGAAGGGGTCCGTGCCGGCCGGGCCGCCCTCCCTGGCCGTCTGGCCGGCGAGCAGCGGGCGCAGGTGGTTCGTGGAGTCCTCGGAGCAGGAGAGCGGGCCGGCCTGCACGTAGGAGGCGACGAGTTCGGCCTGGTGGGTGCGCAGGTCGTCGCTGTCGAAGCGGAACTGCAGCTCGCGCCGGACGGTGAACAGGGAGGCCTTGGCACTGGCGTCGGAGCCGGCGGGCCGCAGCGCGTACACGAGCGTGTGGTCGGCGACGACCTCAAGGGTGCTGCCGTCGTACTCGGCGGCCTGCAGCGTGCCCTGGACGCGGATCTTGGTGTCGGCGAGCTCGGCGCGGGAGGGGTCGAAGCGGACCAGCCAGCCGGTGGGGGCGTGCCGTCCGTCGGCGGTGGGGCGCTCGAAGCTCTGGTCGAACTGGTCGAGCTGCTCCGGGTCGAGCAGCATCCGCGCGGGCCGGACGGACATCCCGCTCAGCACCTCCGGGGCGAGGGCGGAGGCCACGATGTAGTCCTTGGCGGTGCTCAGCGCGGTGACGACCTGGCTGTCCGAGAAGTGCGCGGTACGGCGGGTGGCGGGCATGGTGATGCCTTCGGCGCCGATGCGGAACTGGGCGGCCGGACTGTGCGCGTACAGCTTCTCGGGGTTCGTGGTGCCGGGTACCCGGGCCTGGGGCGCGAGCGGGATGACGGTCATCCGCAGCGGGTCGGTGGGCTGGGCGGCCGGTGTCTGGTACGGATGGCGCATGCCCATGTAGATCGCGGTGCCGAAGGCCATGGCGATCAGCAGGACGAGGATCAGCGCCTGCCGGGACAGGCCGCGCCGCAGGGGCGGGCGGCGGCGTACGGCGGGGGCGTGGTCACCGATGCGCTCCTGGGCGGAGAACTCCTGGAGGCGGGCAGCGCGGACGAACGACTCGTCGAAGACGACGGATCGGTACTCGTCCTCTCCACCGGGAGCACCCTCGGGTGGCCCCTCAGGTGGGTCTCCTGGCCCGCCCATACCTTCAGAGTAGGTCTGTTGAGGCCCAGGTAAACGCCCGGCTGCGTGACAAGTTCTGACAGGTTCTCACCAGGTTTTCGAACGGTTGTCGAACCGCGGAACGGCCCCTCCTCAGGGCGTGCGCGGCACCGCCGACACCGGTGGCTGGGAATAGTCGGCCGAGGCCGAGGGGCCCGTGGGAGCCGTCGCGCCGCCCTGCTCCGGCCCGGTGGAGGCGGGTGGTGGGACCCGGTCCTGGCGTCCGCCAGAGGTGGCACCGCGGTAGACCGCCGTGAAGGCGAGGGCGACCATGCCGATGCCCATCACGAGGGCGAGTACCCAGGCGACGGGCCGGTGCCAGCGGGCCCGCTTGCCGTACGCCCCGCCGTACCCCGGCGCGCCGTAGCGGTCCTCCAGGATCTCCGCGTCGTCCAGGTCGTCGGGGTCCCGGTCGTAGCCGTAGTCGCCGTCGGGTCCGTAGCCGTCCTCGTAGCGCTCGTCGTCGCCGCGCGCGCCTCTGGTGTGCGCCCGGCGCGCTTCGGCCTCCTGCGCTTCGGCACGGGCCTGGGCGGCTGCCAGGAGGCGTTCGACGGCGGTCGGCTCGTGCACCGCTGCCGCCCGTACGAAGGCCTCGTCGAAGACCACGGAGGCGAACTCTTCGTCCATACCTCCGCGGTCGCGGTCGTCGTCGGGCTCCCAGCCGTCAGGGAACGGCGTGCCCCCCACGTCCTCCGGCACCCTTCCAGGGTAGTCCTGAGGGGGTAATTTGGGCAGACGGTAAGGAAATTCATCCGCTTTGCGAAGACAGTTCATGGGAATGTGACCGTTCCCAGCGCTCCCTGGACGCCCGCGAGCGCCCGCGCGCACAGGGCCCGCCGTGAGCCGGGCGCACGCCGGGCGCCCGGCCATCCTCGCCAGTTCTGTTACGAGTTCAACTGCCCAGCGTTCAACTCAGCGCCGTACGTGTCCGTCGCCGGTCACGATGTACTTCGTGCTCGTCAGCTCCGGCAGCCCCATGGGCCCTCGGGCGTGCAGCTTCTGCGTCGAGATGCCGATCTCGGCCCCGAAGCCGAACTGGCCGCCGTCCGTGAAGCGGGTGGAGGCGTTCACCGCGACCGTCGTGGAGTCCACCAGTTGGGTGAAGCGGCGGGCGGCCTGCTGCGAGGTCGTCACGATCGCCTCGGTGTGCCCGGAGGTCCACAGCCGGATGTGCTCCACGGCCCTGTCGAGCGAGTCGACGACGGCGGCGGAGATGTCGTACGAGAGGTACTCGGTCTCCCAGTCGTCCGTGGTGGCCTCGACGACGGTGGCCCGGGTGTCCTTGGCGTAGGCCAGCACGCGCTCGTCGCCGTGCACGGTCACCCCGGCGTCGGCCAGTGCGTCCAGGGCGCGCGGCAGGAACTCGGGGGCGATGTCCTGGTGGACCAGCAGGGTCTCGGCGGCGTTGCAGACGCTCACCCGCTGGGCCTTGGAGTTGATCAGGATCTCGATCGCCATGTCGAGGTCGGCGTGGGCGTCGACGTACACGTGGCAGTTGCCGGTGCCCGTCTCGATCACGGGGACGGTCGACTCCTCGACGACCGTACGGATCAGGGAGGCGCCGCCGCGCGGGATGAGCACGTCGACGAGGCCGCGGGCACGCATCAGCTCGCGTACGGACTCACGGCTCTCGCCAGGCACGAGCTGCACGGCGTCGGCGGGCAGCCCGGCACCGCCGACGGCGTCCCGGAGCACCCGGACGAGCGCCGCGTTCGACTCGTACGCCGACGACGAGCCCCGCAGCAGCACCGCGTTGCCGGACTTCAGGCACAGGGCGGCGGCGTCGACGGTCACGTTCGGCCGGGCCTCGTAGATGATGCCGACGACTCCCAGCGGGACGCGCACCTGACGCAGGTCGATGCCGTTCGGCAGGGTGGAGCCGCGGACGACCTCCCCGACCGGGTCGGGGAGGGACACGACGTCGCGCACGTCGGAGGCGATGGCCCGGACCCGCTCCGGGGTCAGCGTCAGCCGGTCGATGATCGCCTCACTGGTGCCGGCCTCGCGGGCACGCTCGATGTCCTGGGCGTTGGCCGCGACGATCTCGCTCGTGCGGACCTCCAGCGCGTCCGCGATCGCGAGCAGCGCGTCGTCCTTCTCGGCGCGCGGCAGCGGCGCGAGATCGGCGGCGGCGGCCTTGGCGCGGTAGGCGACCCGGGTGACCGGGGACATGGCGTCGTACGGCGAGAGCGTGGTCATGCTGGAAGGGTAGTGCGCCGGGCGGAGACGTCCATCGACTATCCCAAAGCGCGAGACACGGCGCTGGGCGGCGCCCAAAGCCACCTGAAAGGTGCTTCACTCCCGGCCCGCACGCCATTTCCGGACGCGCAGGCGCCCCCGGAGTGGTCACTCAGAAGGGCGGCCCTGCAGACGAGCGGTCCTGCAGGAGGACGGCCCTCAGAAGGGATGCACCCCCACGGGCGTCGCCGGCAGCGGTCCGTGTCCCTCGGCGATGCGCTGGTGGTACGTCTCGCGGTCGATGACCTCCAGGCCGACGATCTCCCAGGGCGGCAGTCTGGCGCTCTGGCGGTGCTCGCCCCACAGGCGCAGGGCGACGGCGGCCGCGTCGTGCAGGTCGCGGGCCTCTTCCCAGTAGCGGATCTCGGCGTGGTCGGTGGCGTAGCGGCTGGTCAGCAGGAAGGGGTGGTCGTGGGCGAGCTGTTCGAGGCCGCGCCGCACCTCCGTCAGCGGAGCCTCGCCGCCCGAGACGCTGAGCGTCACGTGCCACAGCCGGGGAACGTCCTTCGGCTCCTGCGCACCGGACGGCCGCCCGGAACGCTGCCGGGCGGCCTGCCCGTCGTACGCGTCTCCGGCCGCGACGCTGGTCAGCGCGCGCCCTTCGCCGGCCCCGGGGGAGGCACCACCACCGCGGGACGCCGCCGCCCCAGGGCGCACTTGTCTCACGACAGCCTCCTTTTCGCAATGACCGGGCCTTGGCCGGGCGGAATCTCCCTGCAACAAAGTTGAGCAGGCCGGACGGCTCCGCGTGGCGGTTTTACGGAACGTGGCCCGCCGGAAGCCTGTGATTCGGCCCTTTCCGGGCGCGTTCGATCAAGGGTGAAGCAGGGCCAGGTCGTCCCTGTGTACGACCTCTCGTTCGTACGCGGGTCCCAGCTCGCGCGCCAGTTCCCTGGTCGAGCGGCCGATCAGCCGGGGGATCTCCTTGGCGTCGAAGTTGACGAGCCCCCGCGCCACCGCGCGCCCCTCTCCGTCCCGCAGCTCGACGGGGTCGCCCGCGGTGAACTCACCCTCGACCGCCGCGATGCCCGCGGGCAGCAGCGACTTGCGGCCCTCGACGACCGCACGCACGGCCCCGTCGTCGAGGGTGAGCGAGCCCTGCGGGGTGGAGGCGTGCTGGAGCCACAGCAGCCGGTCGGCGGAACGCTTGCCCGTGGGGTGGAAGTACGTGCCGGTGTCGCGGCCGGTGAGGGCGTCCGCCGCGTGGATGGCGCTGGTCAGGACCACGGGGACGCCCGCCCCGGTGGCGATCCCGGCGGCCTCGACCTTGGTGACCATGCCGCCGGTGCCGACGCCGGCCTTGCCCGTGCTGCCGATCTCGACGTGGGCGAGGTCCTCGGGCCCCCGCACCTCCGCTATCCGCGAGGTGCCGGGCCTGCCGGGGTCGCCGTCGTAGACACCGTCGACGTCCGAGAGCAGGACCAGCAGGTCGGCCCGGACCAGGTGGGCGACAAGCGCGGCGAGGCGGTCGTTGTCGCCGAAGCGGATCTCGTCCGTGGCGACGGTGTCGTTCTCGTTGACGACCGGCAGCGCGCCCATCGCGAGCAGCTTGTCGAGGGTGCGCGAGGCGTTGCGGTGGTGGGCGCGGCGGCTCATGTCGTCGGAGGTGAGGAGCACCTGGCCGACACGGATGCCGTACCGGGCACAGGAAGCCGTGTAACGGGCCACGAGGAGGCCCTGGCCGACGCTCGCGGCCGCCTGCTGCCGGGCGAGGTCCTTGGGGCGCCGGCGCAGGCCCAGCGGTGCGAGCCCCGCCGCGATGGCCCCGGACGAGACCAGCACGATCTCCCTCTCGCCACCACTGCGGGCTTTGGCGAGCACGTCGACGAGGGCGTCCACGCGGTCCGCGTCCAGGCCCCCGGCCGCCGTGGTCAGGGACGAGGAACCCACCTTGACGACGACCCTGTGCGCTTCCGCCACGCCCTGCCGCCTCGCGACGCCCTGCCCTGCCGTAGACACGCGTATCCCCACTTTTCCCCGGCTCCGACCCGCCGGTGTCTGCAATCTACGTGAGCGTGGGGGGCGGATGTCGCGGCATTTCGGTGGGTGGACGGCCGACCGGGCGTCCGACGCGTGACGCCTATGACCCTTTTGCGCCGATTGATCCCGCGAAAGATTGCTCCTCCGGCTCCGTAGGTCATACCGTCAGGGGTCGGCCTCACCTGTTCGAGGCGCCCATGGGGCGGAAAACGCCCGGGGCGCGCGCACGGAGGCGGGCCGCCCCCACTAATCTCTCCGCTACTTTCCCCCCATCCGTCATCGATTCCCTCCGCAGGAGCCCAGCCAGTGCCCTCCGCAAGGCTCGCCCCCCGCCGCATCGCGCAGCTGTCCGCGCTGCTGGCGATGTTCGCGCTCTTCACGGCCCAGATCGTCTCCGCGCTGCTGCCGAACGTCCCGGTGTTCGTCGCGGCGAGCGCGGCCGGCCTCGTCCTGGACACCGCGCTGCAGTACCGGGACCCCGGTCTGCTCGCGGTCCTCGGCAAGATCCGGCTCGACACGCTGGTCCGGCAGTTGCTGCGCGACATGCTGGTCCTGGTGGGGCTGCTGCGGATCGAGGGAGTCGACCCGGAGGGCGAGCACGCACCACTGGTGCTTGGCCTGTGGGCCTTCTACGCGTTGCACTTCGCCTGCCAGGGCATGGCGGTGCTCGTGCGCCGCACCCGGACGCTGCCGATCGTGACGCGGAACATCGACGCGTCCGCGCTGCGGCTGACCGCCGCCCCGCCGCGTCTGCTGGCCCGCCGCCAGGCCCACCGCCTGCTGACGTTCTCGCTGCCGACCACGGCCGGCCTGATGGCCACCGCGGCCACCAAGGACGGGCTCTGGGGCGGCATCGGCCTCGGTACCGCGCTCGCCCTGGCCCTCGGCGGCACGGTGTACCTGGCGACCTGGCTGCTGCCGAAGAAGCGGGCGAAGAGCGACCAGCAGGTCATGGAGTGGCTGGACCAGTGGCTGGCCGACTACCGGCCGACGGTCGCCATGTACTTCTCGGGCGGCGCGACGTCGGCGTACCAGGCGAACATGTGGCTCTCCACGCTCTCCAAGGTCGAGGGCAAGCCGCTGATCGTGCTGCGCGAGCGGTTCATGGTGCAGAAGATCGACGCCACCGACGTGCCGATCATCTGCTTCCCGAAGGTCTCGACGATGTTCTCGCTGGAGAACTCGACGCTGCAGATGATGCTGCACCCGGCGAACGCCGCGAAGACCTCGCAGGTGCTGCGCATCCCCACAATCAAGCACGCGTTCATCAACCACGGCGAGAGCGACAAGCTGTCCTCCTGCAACCCGTACGCGAAGGCGTACGACGAGGTGTGGGTCGCCGGTCCCGCGGCGCGCGAGCGGTACGCGCTCGCCGAGGTCGGTGTCGAGGACAAGGACATCGTCGAGGTCGGCCGCCCGCAGCTCGCGCCGATCCGCCCGTACTCGGGCGCGCCGACGGGGCCCCGTGACAAGGACGCGAGCGAGCACCTCACGACGGTTCTGTACGCCCCCACCTGGGAGGGCTGGGACGGCAACCCCGGCAACACCTCCGTGGTGCTGGCCGGTGAGAACATCGTCCGCGGGCTGCTGGCCGACGACAACGTGCGCCTGCTGTACAAGCCGCACCCGATGACGGGTTCCGTCGACCCGCGCGCGGGCGCCGCGAACGAGCGGATCATGGCGATGATCCGCGAGGCGAACACCCGCCGTTCCGGCTCCCGGCCGGGCCCGGAGGCCGCCGCCGAGCTGGCCCGCCGCACCACCGCACTGGACAAGCTCACGTCCACGCACTTCCGTGACAGCGCGGACGAACTGGAGCGCATGCTCCTCCAGGGCGCGCCCCGGGGCGACCGCGAGGCCGCCATCGCCGAGGCCACGACCGCCTGGGAGAAGGCGTACTGGGCGTCGTTCCCGGAGTGGGAGCACCAGATCATCACGGACGCGCGCCCCGCGATCTTCGCCTGCTTCAACCAGGCGGACCTGCTGATCAGCGATGTCTCGTCGGTGGTCTCCGACTGGCTGTCCAGCGAGAAGCCGTACGCGGTCGCCAACACCTCGGGCCTGACGGAGGAGGCGTTCCGTACGGGCTTCCCGACCGTGTCGGCGGGCGTCATCCTCACCCCGTCCGCCGAGGGCGTCCCGGCCCTGCTGGAGTCGGTGCGCCACCCGGAGAAGGACCAGTTCACCTCGGCCCGCGCGGAGTTGAAGGAGCACCTGCTCGGCCCGGCCGACCCGCCGTCCCTGGTCCGCTTCAACAACGCGGTCCGGGCTCTGTGCGCGAAGGCCGACGAGCGCCGTGTGGTCATGGAGGCCCGCCTGGCCGGCGAGATTCCCTCGCCGCGTGAGGCGTCCGAGGAGATGTCCGACGACGCCGGGTCGAACGGCGCGGGGGACTCCGTGACCGCGTAGCACCTGATCACAACGGACCGTCGCACGACGCGAGTTGAGGCCCCGGGAGACCGCTCCCGGGGCCTTTCGCATAGGGTCCTGCTGCTGTTCACGCGCTCATCGCCCGTCAACGGGGGGACCTGATGAACGAAGCCCTGAGCCGCCGCACGCTGCTGCGCGCAGGAGGCGGCCTCTCACTGACCGTGCTCGGACTCGGATACGGCGCGGGGGCCGTGTCGGCGGCCGTGCCCACGTCGAAGCGGTTCCAGCTGGGCGGGCAGGCGTCGCACGACCTGTACCGGAACCGGGAGCTCTACAACGGCACCGTGATGCAGAGCTTCGCCTTCGACCAGACCAACCAACGGCTGTTCACGGCCCAGTTGCGCGAGGGCTCGCCCGGCACGTCCGGCGACCTGTGCGTCACCGAGCTCGCATGGTCGACCTGGACGGCGATCGGCCACATGTACCTGACCGGCTTCGGCCACGCGGTCTCCATCGGCGCCCAGTCCGTGGGCACGTCGACCTACCTGTGGACCGACGTCGACGCGGACACCGCCGGCTACGGGCGGCGGCTGGCCCGCTTCAAGTACAGCGACGGCACCACGCTGAGCCCCTCGTCCCCGGCGGTCACGACGTACACGCCGAAGCCCTCGGCGGACCGGCACACATGCGCCATCGACCCCACGCACCACCGGATGATCGTGCGCTACCTGCCTGCGGGCTCAGGCATCCACCGCTTCGCCGCCTACGACCTGACGGCCGCCACGAACGGCGACTTCGGCCACCCGCTGGCCGACTTCCGGCAGCCGGACCGCATCACGTACCTGGACCCGGACGACACCACCGTACGGAACTCCTTCCAGGGCTACACGGCGTACGGCCAGTACCTGTACTGCCTCACGGGGCACAGCGACACGGACGACGCCACGCTCTGGAGCGTCGACATGAACACCGGCGCGGTGATGGAGGAGTTCCTCACCGGCGCCGGCTCCACGCTCACCTTCCGTGAGCCGGAGGGCATGGCTGTCCACACCGCCACGGGAGGCGAGCCCCGCCTGTTCTTCGGCTTCGCCTCGGGCAACACTCCGGGCGAGCGCCTCTCGAACGTCTTCTACAAGAACGTCCTGCTCTGACGCTCGCCCACCCGGCTAGAACGGCTCGAAGCCGTCGTACTCCCGCTCTGCCTCGTCCCGCTCGGCGTCGCGGTCCCGGCGACGCTGCGCGGCGGGCCGTACGCCTTCGAGGCGATGGTCCTCGCCACGACGGCCGAGCATCTCGGCGCCGGCCGTGACGGTGGGCTCCCAGTCGAAGACGACCGCGTTGTCCTCGGGCCCGATGGCGACGCCGTCGCCCATCCGGGCGCCCGCCTTCATGAGCTCCTCCTCGACACCGAGGCGGTTCAGCCGGTCGGCGAGGTAGCCCACGGCCTCGTCGTTGTTGAAGTCGGTCTGGCGGACCCACCGCTCGGGCTTCTCGCCACGCACCCGGAAGAGTCCGTCGTCCTCGCGCACGACGGTGAAGCCCGCGTCGTCGACGGCCTTCGGGCGGATGACGATCCGCGTCGCCTCCTCCTTCGGCCGGGCGGCGCGCGCCCCGGCCACCAGGTCGGCGAGGGCGAAGGACAGCTCCTTCAGCCCCAGGTGCGCGACCGCGGACACCTCGAAGACCCGGTAACCGCGCTCCTCCAGGTCCGGCCGCACCATCTCGGCGAGGTCCTTGCCGTCCGGTACGTCGATCTTGTTGAGCACCACGATCCGCGGACGGTCGCCCAGGCCGCCGTACTGCGCCAGCTCCTCCTCGATGATGTCGAGGTCGGAGACGGGGTCCCGCTCGGACTCCAGCGTGGCCGTGTCCAGGACGTGCACGAGCACGCTGCACCGCTCCACATGGCGCAGGAACTCCAGGCCCAGGCCCTTGCCCTGGCTGGCACCCGGGATGAGCCCCGGCACGTCGGCGATCGTGTACACGGTCGAGCCCGCGGTCACCACGCCCAGGTTCGGGACGAGCGTCGTGAACGGATAGTCCGCGATCTTGGGCTTGGCGGCGGAGAGCACGGAGATCAGCGAGGACTTGCCCGCGCTCGGGTAGCCCACCAGCGCCACGTCGGCGACGGTCTTGAGCTCCAGCACGATGTCCTGGAGATCGCCCGGCTCACCGAGCAGCGCGAAGCCGGGGGCCTTGCGCCGGGCCGAGGCCAGCGCCGCGTTGCCGAGCCCGCCCCGGCCGCCCTGAGCGGCGACGTACGACGTTCCGTGCCCCACCAGGTCGGCGAGCACGTTGCCCGCCTTGTCAAGCACCACGGTCCCGTCCGGCACCGGCAGCACCAGGTCCTGTCCGTCCTTGCCGGAGCGGTTGCCGCCCTCGCCGGGCTTGCCGTTGGTGGCCTTGCGGTGGGGCGAGTGGTGGTAGTCGAGCAGCGTGGTGACGGACTGGTCGACGACGAGGATCACGTCACCGCCGCGCCCGCCGTTCCCGCCGTCGGGCCCGCCCAGCGGCTTGAACTTCTCACGGTGGACGGAGGCACAGCCGTGACCTCCGTTACCCGCGGCGACGTGCAGCTCGACGCGGTCCACGAAGGTGGTCATGGTTCAGTGCCTCCAGAAACATACGAATGCTTACAGTGCTGCTGTCTTCCGCGCAGCCGTCTTCAGTTGCTGCAACACGCGAAAGGCGGACCCACCTTCCCTGCCGGGAAGTGAGGTCCGCCTCGCGAGGAATTCCGGTCAGGCGACCGGAACGATGTTCACGACCTTGCGGCCACGGCTGGAGCCGAACTCCACCGCACCGGCCTGCAGCGCGAACAGCGTGTCGTCGCCGCCACGGCCGACGCCCGCGCCCGGGTGGAAGTGGGTGCCGCGCTGGCGGACCAGGATCTCACCCGCGTTGACGACCTGACCGCCGAAGCGCTTCACGCCGAGCCGCTGGGCGTTCGAGTCGCGACCGTTCCGGGTGGACGATGCGCCCTTCTTGTGTGCCATCTCTTCTCAGTCCCTTACTTCGCAGCCGCGGGGATCTCAGTGACCTTGATCGCCGTGTACTGCTGGCGGTGGCCCTGACGACGGCGGTAGCCGGTCTTGTTCTTGTAGCGCAGAATGTCGATCTTCTGGCCCTTGTGGTGGTCCACGACCTCGGCCTGGACCTTGATGCCGGCCAGCACCCACGGGTCGCTGGTCACAGCGTCGCCGTCGACAACGAGCAGGGTCGAGAGCTCGACCGTGTCGCCAACCTTGGCAGTGGAAATCTTGTCAACCTCAACGATGTCGCCGACAGCAACCTTGTGCTGGCGACCACCGCTGCGCACGATGGCGTACACGCGGATCTCACTCTCTCGCTCGGAAACGGCACCCCCGCAGTCCAGCCGTCCGACACACGAACGGCCTCTCCCACAAGCGCGCCCGGCGCCCGGGAGGATGAGGTTTACGGGGATGTGACGCATCAGGGGACACGCCGACGGTCAAGGGTACGAGGACACGCCCGAAGGGGTCAAACCGAGCCCCTCTCCGTCACGTGGTGGGCTTCTCACCGTCCGCGGGCAGCGGCTTCACGCCCTTGCACAGGTCCGTGCCGTCCGCCTTCCCCGGGTAGGCGACCCCGATCACCTTGTTGAAATGCACCTTGTACATGTCGTGCACGGCGCTGTCGTCGACCTTGACGATCGACTCGTCGTTCTCCCGCAGGGCAGGCCCGGTGTAGTTCCCCGACCCGGTAAAGCTGATCTTCTTCCGCGCCCCGTCGTACATCCCGTCCACGAGGATGTACTTGGAGTGGATGATGTACGGCGTGGTCAGCTTCTTCCCGGGGTTCAACGGGTCCCGGTCGTCGTTGTAGCACCGCACCGTCGGCCCACCGGACGTGTGCATCATCTCCCACGTCCCCTTGGTCCCGCCGCTGCTCTTCGCGCTGTCCGACTCGGCGTACACGATGCTGACGTTGCAGCCGGCCTTCTTCAGCGCGACCAGCTTCTCCGCGATGGCCAGCCGCGTGATCTTGAAGATCGCCACCCGCACCCAGGTCTTCTGGGTGACCCCCGCGCTGTCCTTGTACGTGCACTGGACGTTGTTGAGCACGGAGTACACGGTGTCGGTGTCCCGCGTGTTCCCGGCCCGCGGAAAGAAGTAGGCCTTGTATAGCCCGTTGCTGACCGTCCGGTACTCCCAGGACTTCCATCCCCTGGCGACCATCGTGTCGAAGTAGTCCGCGTACGCGTCGTACATCGTCGGGTTGTTCGGCAGCAGCAGAGCGTCGTTGAAGAACTTGGTGTGCGCCGAAGGCGTCGAGTTGGACGTCGTCTGCACGACGACGTTCGTGGCGCCCTCGACGGCCGAGAACAGCCAGAACTTGTTGTGCATGATCGACTGTCCGTACTTCGGGTCGCCCAGACAGGACTTGTCCACCGGACAGGTCGTCACGTACGACCCCTTCGTGCGATCCGTACCGAGCGCCGCCGCCAGAGTGCTGTACGAGGTGTTGGCGGGCCGATCGCTGACGCTCGACTCGTCGAGCAGCACCTGCACACGGACACCACGGTTCTCGGCGGCGATCAGCGCGTCCACCACCGACGCCTCCCACACGTGGTAGACGGCGACCTTGATGGTGGACCCCGGCAGCGCCGCATCCGTCAGCTCGATCAACCGCGTACGAATGGCGAGCTGCTCATCACTCGCACCCAACGGATCGTTGAAGATGGGCCCCTCGATCCAAGCGGGCGCGGCTTCGGCGGTGCCTGCCGACACAGCGACCTGCACCCCCGCCGCCGACAACACCGTGGCCAACGCCACAGCCTGCCGCCCGGCCCTGACCGGCTTCACACCACGGTGCCGCCCAGCACCCCTCAGGCGCACGCGCGCCATGCGATCCCCTCCCCGCCTTGCCCCGAGCCAGCGCTCTCCCCAGAGCCCACTCGGTGTTCATTCATGTGACCAGCAACTAACCAGCCGAGTTTTTCAGGTGGCCTCCCTCGATCCAAGAGGGGGGTGCGGTACGCGAGCCCTCCGGGCCTCCGACAGCTCAGCGGGGAAACGCACCACAACGGGGACAACGCCCGCCCCCACCGGCCGCCAGCCGCGTACGCACGGCAGGGGGTGTGCCGGGAGGTGTCCGCCCGCAGCGGCCGGCGTCCACCGCCGAGCACCTGACTCCCCCACAGACCCGCCGGACCGAGGACGGAGACCTCCCGGCGCGCACCCGACCCACGACGAAACCGCAGGCGCCCAAGCCACGACGGCGGGAAACGAACCCCGGAGGACACACCGGTGCCCCGGCCCAGCGGACAAGCCACCGGACCGGGGCACCGGTTCACCAAGCCAGGCAAACGCCCCGACAGACTCAGCCTTCGTCGGCGGAAGCCGTCACCGTGGACGGCGCCTGCTGCGCCGCAGCGGCCGTCTTCTTGGTCGCCGACTTCTTCGTCGCCTTCTTCGCCGTAGTCTTCTTGGCCGCGGTCTTCTTGGCCGCCGTCTTCTTCACGGCGGCCTTCTTGGCGGTCGCCTTCTTCGCAGCCTTGCGCGCCGCCTTCTTGGCAGGCGCGGCCTCCTCCGCGACACCTTCACCCGCGGAAGCCTCGGAGACTTCAGAAGCCGCGTCCGCCACGGACGCCGCAGGAGCCTCACCAGCCGCCTCAGCCGAAGCCGCCGGCACGACCACCACAGCCGCGTCCTCGGACGCGGTAGGCGCGGTCGCCTTCCGCACGGCCCGCCGCCGCGGCCGCGCAGGCGCAGCCGACTCCGCAGCCTCAACCGCAACCACCGGCTCGGCGACCGACTCGGCGGCCACCGGCTCCGCAACGGGCTCGGCAGCCGACTCCGACTCCGGCACGGTCACCACGGCCTCCTCGGCCGAAGGAGCCCCGGCCGGCGCAGACGCCTTCCGGGTCGCCCGCCGCCGCGTACGCCCCTTGGGCGCGGCGTCCGCCGGAGCGGCGGCAGCCTCGGCCACGGGCTCCTTCGAGACCGCCGGAGCCTCCTCGGTCACGGCAGGCGCCGTCTCGACCACCGGGTTCTCCACCGCCACTACCGGCTCGGCCTCCGCGCCCCTCCGCGCCTTCGGCGCCCTGGCCGGCGCCGAGACCTTCCGGGTGGCCCGCCGCCGAGTACGCCCACGCGTAGCCGCGGCCTCCGCCTCGGCGACGCTGCTGTACAGCTCCTCGTCCGGTGCGAGAACACCCACCAGCGACTCCGCCGCGACCTCGGCGACCTCCGCCGCGACCTCCGCCACGGGCTCGGCCTCGACAGACTCCGCCACCTCGGCGACTTCGGCCGCCTCCGCCACGTGAACGTGCTCGTGCTCGGCACCCCCACGCCCGCGCTTGCGCCGCTTGCCGCCGCCGCCCGTGCCCGTCGCCTGATCCATGTGCACGATCACGCCACGTCCGTTGCAGTGCACGCAGGTCTCGGAGAACGACTCCAGCAGCCCCTGCCCGACCCGCTTACGGGTCATCTGCACGAGCCCCAGCGACGTCACCTCGGCCACCTGGTGCTTCGTACGGTCGCGTCCCAGGCACTCCAGCAGGCGCCGCAGCACCAAGTCCCGGTTGGACTCCAGCACCATGTCAATGAAGTCGATCACCACGATGCCGCCCAGGTCGCGCAGCCGCAGCTGGCGCACGATCTCCTCGGCCGCCTCCAGGTTGTTCCTGGTGACCGTCTCCTCCAGGTTGCCGCCCTGACCGGTGAACTTGCCGGTGTTGACGTCGACCACGACCATGGCCTCGGTCTTGTCGATCACCAGCGAACCACCGCTCGGCAGCCAGACCTTCCGGTCCAGCGCCTTGGCGAGCTGCTCGTCGATCCGGTACGTCGCGAAGACGTCGACCTCGGAGGTCCACTTGGACAGCCGGTCGGCAAGGTCGGGCGCCACGTGCGAGACGTACCCGTGCACCGTGTCCCACGCCTCGTCACCGCTCACGATGACCTTGGAGAAGTCCTCGTTGAAGATGTCGCGGACGACGCGGACGGTCATGTCCGGCTCGCCGTACAGCAGCGACGGCGCGTTCGAGCTGCCGCCGCTCTTCGACTTCTTCCGGATGTCCTCCCACTGCGCCTGCAGCCGCTCGACGTCCCGGCGCAACTCCTCCTCGCTCGCGCCCTCGGCGGCGGTGCGCACGATGACGCCCGCGTCCTCGGGGACGATCTTCTTGAGGATGGTCTTCAGACGCGCGCGCTCGGTGTCGGGCAGCTTGCGGCTGATGCCGGTCATCGACCCCTCGGGGACGTACACCAGGTAGCGGCCCGGCAGCGAGACCTGGCTGGTCAGACGCGCACCCTTGTGGCCGATCGGGTCCTTCGTCACCTGGACGAGCACGGACTGCCCGGACTTCAGGGCGCTCTCGATCCGCCGCGGCCCGCCCGAGAGCCCCAGCGCCTCGAAGTTCACCTCGCCGGCATACAGAACGGCGTTCCGTCCCTTGCCGATGTCGATGAACGCGGCCTCCATCGACGGCAGCACGTTCTGCACCTTGCCGAGGTACACGTTGCCGACGTACGAGGTCGACTGCTCCTTGTTGACGTAGTGCTCGACGAGCACGCCGTCCTCCAGGACGCCGATCTGCGTACGGTCGCCGTTCTGCCGGACGACCATCACGCGCTCCACGGCCTCACGGCGGGCCAGGAACTCGGCCTCGGTGATGATCGGGACGCGGCGACGGCCCTGCTCACGGCCTTCCCGGCGGCGCTGCTTCTTGGCCTCCAAACGGGTCGAGCCCTTGATGGACTGCACCTCGTCGGAGGGCTCGGTGTCCTTCCCGCGCCGTTCCCTCGGCTCGCGGACCTTGACGACCGTACGCTCCGGGTCGCCCTCGTCGGGCTCCGTGTCGACGGTCGTGTCACCCGCGCGGCGCCGACGGCGCCGACGGCGACGGCTGCTGCTGGAGCCGGCCTGCTCCTCGTCGCCCCGGCCGTCGGCCGCCTCCTCGGCGTCCTCGTCGACCTGCTCGGCGGTGTCCTCGGCGTCCTGCGCGGCCTGCTCGGCGGCGAGCTCCTCGGACTCCGTGGACTCGCCCTCCGCGTCGGCGGACTCGCCCCGGCGACGGCGACGGCCACCGCGGCGACGCCGACGGCGCGCTCCGGTCTCCTCGGCCTCGTCGCCCTCGGCCCCCTCCGCCTCGGCGGACTCCTCGGCCTCGTCGACCTCTTCCGCCTCGTCGGTGGTCACGGCCGCGGGCTCCTCGTCGAAGCCGCGCCGACGGCGACGCCGCCGCGAGCCGGTGCTCTCCTCCTCCGGGAACTCCTCGGCCGCGGGGGCCTCCTCCGCCGCCTCGGCGGCAGCGGCGGCCGCAGCCCGCTCCGGCGTCTGGAACATCGGCTCGGTGAACACGGGTGCCTGGAACACCGCGACCGCCGGCCGCGCGGGCCGCTTCGCTTCTTGCTCGCCACCGTCCTCGGCCGCGGGCCGCACCTTGGGCTCGGAGAAGCCACCGGCAGCCTTGCGGGTGGCCCGCCGACGGGTCCTACGCGGAGCGGCGGCTTCGGCGGCCTCCTCGGCCTCCGGGGCCGGGGTCTCCTGCGTGGCGTCCGCCTTGGCCTCGACAGCCTCAGCGGCCTCAACAGCCTCTCCGGCTTCTTCAGCCGCGGCCTCGGGCTCAGGCTCGGTCACGCTCTCCTGGGCGGCGTCTCCCGTGGCCCCCCCGGTCGGCGCGGACACGCGCCGCGTGGCACGCCGACGGGTACGGCGAGGAGCAGCCTCCTCGGCCACCTCCGCGGCCACGGGCTTCTCCTCTGCCTCGACGGGCGTCTCGACCTCAGCAGCGGGCGTCTCCGCGGCCGCCTCGGCGACGACGGTCTCGGCGGCCGTGGGCGCCCCGGCGGGCGCCGACGCACGCCGCGTAGCCCGACGACGGGTACGCGGCGCAGGAGCAGAAGCCACCTCGGCCTCGCCGACAACCGGAGCCGACTCGGCAACGACGGGCTCAGAAACCTCGGCAGGCTCAGCAGCCACGCCGCCGCTCTCACCACTCACCGGAGCCACGGACACCACCGTCTCCGCAGCCTCCGGCGCACCGGCAGGCGCCGACGCACGCCGCGTAGCCCGACGCCTCGTACGCGGAGCAGAAGCAGACACAGGAGCCACCTCGGCCCCAGCGGCCTCCGCAACCGCCTCTTCGGCGGCGGCCGTCTCAGCCACCGCCTCCTCGTTCTCGTTCTCTGTGATCTCCCCGACCGCGACGACCCGCGCCACCTCGGTGGTCGCGGCCGTCTCGTCGGCCGCAAGGGCCGCGGAGTCCGCGGGCGGTGTGGCCGGCGCGATGGTCTCCACGGGCGCCTCGGCGGTGCCCGCGGGCGGGCCCGCGGGGCGGGACGCGGCACGGCGCCGCCTCCGCGGCGGCAGGGTGTCGCTGGGGGTGTTGCGTTCGGAGTCCGTCACGGACTCTGCGGGTTCGTTCGGTTCGAGCATGCGGGCGGTTCTCCCGTCAGGCTCCCGGGCGCCGCGCCTGGTCCGGCGATGCCGGTGACGTCCGCGGCTCGCGCTGTGCGCGGTGCCGCCGTCCGGGGCGCGGGCGCCACACGGGAGCTCGCTGTGTCCTGTCTCGCCGGTTCCGTACGCCATGTTGCGTACGGCCTGGCGAAAGTCTTCTGTGAAAGTCTTCTGGTCGGTGCGCTGCCCGACCCAGGTGGCTCCCGAGTACGAGGGCGGCGCTACGACGTCCGTCCCTTCGCGGGACCTTCCTTACGCCGGCGCCGTCGCGGCGGCAGTCGCGCGGGCCGTGTGCGGCTCGGTCGCTGCTGCCTCGCGGTCGGGCGCGAGCGGGTCGGTCACCGTGCCGGTCTCTTCATCGAACAGCCCCTGCGCCAGCCTGGTCACCGCTGCGGGGACCGGCGGCGCCAGGTCGGCCACGGCGCGGAGACCGGACAGGACGTCGTCGGGTCGTACGGCAGGCGTCACGTGCCGAACAACCAGCCGCAGTATCGCACAGGGCTGGTCGGTCGGCCCAGAAAGGGCCGCGACGCCGGCCGCTCCGCTTGCGGTCGGCCGTGGACTGTGCGCCTCGGGGACTGCCTCAAGGTTCACGACGGCGGCGCGGGCGTCGAAGGCCCGCATGCCCTTCTTGGTCTGGCGCTCGACCTCGATGGTCTCGGCCGCCTTGAAGGCCACCACCGCGCGCTCCGCCTCCTCGGGGGTCACCCCGTCGAGACGCAGCTCCCAGGCGGACGCGGTGAGCCGGTCGGCGAGACCCGAGGTGCGGGCCTCGACCGCGTCGACGATGTCGAGCCCGGCGGGCATCGACTCGTCGAGGAGCTCACGCAGCTTGTCGGGATCGCGCGCCTCGGTGAGCGCGATCTCCAGGTACTCCGCCTCACTGCCCGTGCCGGTGGGTGCGGCATTGGCGTACGACACCTTCGGGTGCGGCGTGAACCCCGCCGAGTACGCCATCGGCACCTCGGCACGGCGCAGCGCGCGCTCGAAAGCACGCTGGAAGTCACGGTGGCTGGTGAACCGGAGGCGGCCGCGCTTGGTGTAGCGCAGTCGGATGCGCTGCACCGCCGGTGCGGGCGGCGGGCCTTCGGGCTGTCGCTTGCCCAGTGTCGCTCAGTCCTTCGTGAGTGCGGTCGTACTGCTACCAAGAGTACGTGCCTCACGGCCGACAGGTTCCCGAGGCCCGACGGACTGCCGCTGCTCCGGCTCTCCGAAGAGCATCCGCCGGAAGTCGGCCCGGGCCTGCCGGACGGACTCACGGGCGGAGGCCAGCGCCTGCCGGACGGCACGGCCCACACTGCGCGCGGCCTCGACGGCGGGCCGCCAGACCACGTCCCGTACGACATGCCCGACGGGGGTCAGCACGGTGCGGTACACCCAACGGACGGGCTCGACGAAGATCCACCGGAAGAGAGTGCCGAGGGCCCTCCCGACGGCCTGCGACACATGCCCTGCGATGCGCCACGCGTGCCCCAGCGCATCCCGGATCTCCCGCCCGACGACGACGAGCGCCCGCCCGATCGGCGCCAGTACCCACCGCCACACCGCGAGCGCGGGCAGCACGATCAGCACACGCCCGGTCCAGTACAGCGCGAGCCACACACCGGTGAGAAGCATCCGCACGAGCCACGCGACCCCGCCCGCGACCCAGGCGATCCCGTGCCCGACGGGCGTGAGCACATACCGGTACACCCACACGGCCGGCACGACGAGGAGATACCGCACCAGCCAGGACACGGCCGCGTACACACCGACCCCCAGCGCGGCGAGCACGAGCCCGATCCCCCTGACCAGCCACGCGATCCCGTGCCCGACCGGAGTCAGCAGGCGCGCGTACACCCAGCCGAACCCGGCCCCGATCCCCCGGCAGACCCGGACGACTCCACTCCACACACCCCGGGCCACCCACACGACACCCGCCCGGACGGCCCCGGCCACCCAGGCGATCCCGTGCCCGACGGGCGTGAGCACGTGCCGGTACACCCATACGGCGGGCACGACGAGCAGCACGTTCCCCAGCCAGGCGATCCCCTTCGCGACCGGCACGACGACGTACCGCCACAGCGCCACCCACGGCCACACGAACACGGCCCGCCCCACCCACAGCAGGGCCCGCCCCAACGGCCGCAGCACGGCGTCCTTCAACAGCCGCCCGCCCACGACCAGCGCGTCCCACACCATCCGTACCGGCACGACCAGCACCAGCACCACGATCCGCACCGGAACGCGCACCGCGACGGTGAGGCACCCTTCGGGCGACTGCCGCGCAGGCGGTTCAGCAGGCGACTTCTCCAGATTCATACCCGCGTAGACGCCTGAACGCCCTGTCCGGATGCAGCAGGTAGCCCCCGCCCTTTTCCTCTTGCCGGGCGTGCACCCGTGCCGGTGTCGGCCGACCCTTGACTCAGGGGGCCTACCGAAGTGAAAGGTGAACGTCGCAATGAAGACACCACCGGTCGTTTCCCCGCGGGAGTGGGAGGCTGCGCGCCAGCAACTGCTGGTGGAAGAGAAGCAGCTGACCCGCGCCCGTGACGCTCTGGCCGCCAAGCGCCGGCAGATGCCGTGGCAGGCAGTGGAGAAGGAGTACGAGTTCGACGGCCCCGAAGGCAAGGCCAGTCTGCTCGACCTGTTCGAGGGACGTCGCCAGCTGATCGTCTACCGCGCCTTCTTCGAACCCGGGGTGGCCGGCTGGCCCGACCACGCCTGCGTCGGCTGCTCCATGGTCGCTGACCACATCGGCCACCTCGCCCATCTGAACGCCCGCGACACCACTCTCGTCTTCGCCTCGCGCGCACCGCAGCCGGACATCCAGCGGGTGAAGGCGCGGATGGGCTGGACGATGCCCTGGTACACGATCACCGACGACTTCGACACCGACTTCGGTGTGAACGAGTGGCACGGCACGAACGCCTTCATCCGCGACGGCGACAAAGTGTTCCGCACCTACTTCATCAACGCCCGCGGCGACGAGGCGCTGGGGAGCACCTGGAGCTACCTCGACATGACCGCGCTCGGCCGGCAGGAGACATGGGAGAACTCACCCCAGGACTATCCCCAGAGCGCACCGTACGCATGGTGGCACTGGCACGACGAGTACGACGGTGGGGGCGAGTCGGCGCGGGGTTAACCGGCCCAGGCACGACCGCACGGCCTACCGGGCCGCTCGTGGGCCGGGCTCAGGACTTACTCCGCTTCCGGGCCTCGGCCCCGGCGATCGCCTCGGCGTCGGACTCGGCCACCGCGACGGCGAAACCGAGCGCCTCGGTGATGCGACCTGCCGCCGCCATGACACGTGCCGTGCCCACCACGGGGGCGATCGCCACGAGAACGTCCTGTATCTGCTCAACCGTCAGGTTGGCCTTGACGGCAGGACGGACGTGGGCGAGGTAGGAGATCGACGGCGCACCCATGGCCGCGAGCGCGGCGATGCGGGTGAGGATGAGCGAGCTTTCGTCCATGCCACAACGCTCGACCGAGTCGATGGTCATGGCGGAGAGGGTGTCAAGAACGGGAGCCTCAGACGACGTAGCCATCTCCGGACCGCCTTCCGGTGCTGTGCGGAACCGGCACGCGGCACCCGCCGGAGCACGGCACCCACGCGCCAGTTGCTTGCCCTTCCACCGTATGGGCCCTCCGAGCCTCACGCATGCGGGCTGAGCGGGTGACGCCGCGCCGCGAACGGGTGATTCAAGGTGGTTTTCCTCTCGCCGTATGGAAGGAAAAAAGCGGCATTCATGCGTGAACAAGACGCCCGCATGAGCATCAGGGAGGAAAGTATGCCGATACAAGCGACCGCGCTCGCGCGCGGCGGCGCGGTACTGGTCACCACTGCGGCGACCGTCGCCCTACTGGCCGCCCCGGCCGTAACCACCGAGGCCGAAGCCCACGACGGGCGGACCAACGGCGGGCGGACCAACGGCGGGCAGGCGGCCGAGACCAGGCAGATCGCGTCCTCCGTCCTGGACGCCGACGAGAACATCAAGTTCACCCTCACCGCGATCCGGTCCACCGCCGACCCGCTGAGAGCCTCCGTCCGTCTGAAGGCCTTCATGCGGCAGAACGGCAAGTTCGTGCTGTCGGACGAGGTACGGGTCGGTGCGGTGGACGGCTGGTTCTGGTTCCCGGTCACCGGGCGGGGCGCGATCTGCGAGTTCTCGACAGCGAGCACCAACCCCGCGCCCATCACCACGAGCCTCCTGATCACCCCGGCGATCGGCTGCTCACCGCCTCAGAGTTTCGAGCTGCGGGACGGGAAGTTCGAGGCCAACAGCAACAGCGCACGGACCCCGCGCGGCGGAGTGAGCGCCGGCGGTGGCGGCATGTCCGGACGGCCCGCACCCCGGGGAGCGTCGGTGGCCGCGCAGGACTCAGGGTCCTGACCGGCGCCAAGGCCGTTGAACCGATGCGAAGTGTCTGCGCCCCGGTTGAGGAACGTCCGAGAGGCCGAAGCCGTGGACTGATTCTTCGCGTCAATGCGGGAAAACCGCCGGAGGAGTGCGCACACTCGCAGCGTCGAGCCTGTTCCTGACCAGCGCCGGCATGCCGTACAACCCATCCAGGCCGGGCTATCCCCTCAGGGATACCCCGCACTTGGACCCCGGCCCGATTAGGGCGGGCCGGGGGCCAAGTGCTGAACAGACGGGCTTGTCGCTGCCTCAGGTCCACGTCGAGGTCAGCGGCGCTCGTTGTCGATCACTCGGAAGCTGCCTACGATCGCGGTGATCCCGCCGCCGGTGACTACCGTTCCAGGGATTGCACTACTGGAGCTCCGGGGCCCAATGATCGCAATTGGGGCACCGTTGTCACAGGTAATTCCGCTGAAGAATTCGATGGTCTTGTCGCTCTCGTTCCGGACGTTGAAGTTGGCGGATTGACTACTGATCACAGCGGTGCACACACCGTGCTCAGCTGCAAACGTTCGCTCGTTGACGAGGATCCGCCTCTCGTTGTTCCTGCGGTCGATGTCCGTCCGGTTGTCACCGCCCTGGGGGACAGAGGAAGCGGCGTCTTCCACGACGTTCGGGGCAGACTGACCAGCCGACTGACCAGCGGACTGACCAGCGGACTGCGCGGCCGACTGGGCGGCGTTCTGCGGAGCGGACCGGGGGGCCGAACTGGAAGCTGATGCGTAGTTCACCCCGGTTGCGGCCGCGGCCACAATGCCTACTGACGCCGCGATCGCGACAACGGCACGTTTACGCCTGCCGCTGCTTTTCCTTTCGGGCATTCCGTTTCTCCTTCTCTCAGGGGGTGTCAGATGATCGACCAGCCATGAATGAACATACTCGGACCATTTTCTGCCGCCACCGCAGAGATATCCGAAGGGTGACGGAAAGGGGGCCGACTGGGTGTGCGAAGGTCATGCACCGCACTTATGACGGACCATCAAACAACTGAGAAAAAGGGCAACTTGGCGAACCGTTGAGCCACCTGGGGGACAGCGCCGACGCTCATTCACCCCGTCGGCAGCATGTCGTGGACCGATGACACCGCTCACAACTGCTAGAGGCGTTCAGACACGGGCGATTGCCCCGTTGCCCGATGCCCCGGCCTCAGGGACCCGAGCGTTCCGCATGGAGTCGCGGTTCGCGCTGCAGGCCCCGCCACGCACCCCGAACACCCCACCGCACACGAGCGCCATCCCCGACATACTGACCGTCAGTCAGCCACTCGCGTACCCGCCGACCAATCTGTCGACCATCGGCTACCCACTCGACGTACTTGCCGAGCATCTCGGCGAGCCACCGCAGAGGGTGCACCGGAACACGACAGCCGCCGCCACGACAAAGCTGCTCGCCGCCCCGCTACTGCCGACCAACCCGGCGCCGACGACAGGCAACCTGCCCGCCGACGAGGCGGCGGCGACCAATGAGCGAGGCTCTGCAGACGGCGCCCGCCGAGCGGTACGACGCCGTGCCGACGCCGCCGCGGCAGCGGGTTGTCTCGCCGGCGCGGCGGCGTCGGCATGCGCCGTCTACTTCACCGTCAGCGGCAGCAGCTTCTTGCCCGTCGGGCCGATCTGGATGTGCGTGTCGAGCTGCGGACACACCCCACAGTCAAAGCACGGCGTCCACCGGCAGTCCTCGACCTCCGTCTCGTCGAGGGCGTCCTGCCAGTCCTCCCAGAGCCAGTCCTTGTCCAGCCCGGAATCCAGGTGGTCCCAGGGGAGGACCTCCTCGTAGGACCGTTCGCGGGTGGTGTACCAGTCGACGTCCACGCCGAAGGGGGCGAGTGCCTTGTCCGCGCAGCTCATCCAGCGGTCGTACGAGAAGTGCTCGCGCCAGCCGTCGAAGCGGCCGCCGTCCTCGTAGACCGCGCGGATGACCGAGCCGATGCGGCGGTCGCCCCGTGACAGCAGGCCCTCGACGATGCCCGGCTTGCCGTCGTGGTAGCGGAAGCCGATCGAGCGGCCGTACTTCTTGTCGCCCCGGATCTTGTCCCTCAGCTTCTGCAGGCGGGCGTCCGTCTCCTCCGCGCTCAGCTGCGGGGCCCACTGGAACGGGGTGTGCGGCTTGGGGACGAAGCCGCCGATCGAGACAGTGCAGCGGATGTCGTTCGAGCCGGAGACCTCGCGGCCCTTCTGGATGACACGGGTCGCCATGTCGGCGATCTGGAGGACGTCGTCGTCCGTCTCCGTCGGCAGGCCGCACATGAAGTACAGCTTCACCTGGCGCCAGCCGTTGCCGTAGGCGGTGGCGACGGTCCGGATCAGGTCCTCCTCCGAGACCATCTTGTTGATGACCTTGCGGATGCGCTCCGAGCCGCCTTCGGGGGCGAAGGTCAGGCCCGAGCGGCGGCCGTTCCTCGTCAGCTCGTTCGCCAGGTCGATGTTGAAGGCGTCCACACGGGTGGAGGGCAGCGAGAGGCCGATCTTGTCCTCTTCGTAGCGGTCCGCCAGGCCCTTGGCGATGTCGCCGATCTCCGAGTGGTCCGCGGAGGACAGGGACAGGAGGCCGACCTCCTCGAAGCCCGTGGCCTTCAGACCCTTGTCGACCATCTCGCCGATGCCCGTGATCGAACGCTCCCGCACCGGGCGCGTGATCATGCCCGCCTGGCAGAAGCGGCAGCCGCGCGTGCAGCCGCGGAAGATCTCCACCGACATGCGCTCGTGAACCGTCTCGGCCAGCGGGACGAGGGGCTGCTTGGGGTACGGCCACTCGTCCAGGTCCATGACCGTGTGCTTGGACACACGCCACGGCACGCCCGACTTGTTGGGGACCACACGGGCGATGCGGCCGTCCGGGAGGTACTCCACGTCGTAGAACGCCGGGATGTAGACCGCGCCCGTCTTCGCCAGGCGGAACAGGACCTCCTCGCGGCCACCGGGGCGGCCCTCCGCCTTCCACTCGCGGATGATCTTCGTCATGTCCAGTACGGCCTGCTCGCCGTCGCCGATGACCGCCGCGTCGATGAAGTCGGCGATCGGCTCGGGGTTGAAGGCCGCGTGGCCGCCGGCCAGGACGATCGGGTCGTCCACGGTCCGGTCCTTGGACTCCAGGGGGATGCCGGCCAGGTCCAGGGCCGTGAGCATGTTCGTGTAGCCCAGTTCCGTGGAGAAGGACAGACCGAACACGTCGAAGGCCTTCACCGGCCTGTGGCTGTCCACGGTGAACTGCGGGACGTCGTGTTCCCGCATCAGCTCCTCCAGGTCCGGCCACACGCTGTACGTGCGCTCGGCGAGGACGCCCTCCTGCTCGTTCAGTACCTCGTAGAGGATCATGACACCCTGGTTGGGCAGACCGACCTCGTACGCGTCGGGGTACATGAGCGCCCAGCGGACATCGCAGGAGTCCCACGGCTTGACGGTGGAGTTGAGCTCTCCGCCGACGTACTGGATCGGCTTCTGCACATGCGGGAGCAGAGCTTCGAGCTGCGGGAACACGGAGTCGGCGGCCGCAGCGACTTCGGCAGACATCTAGCGAACCTTCGTGAGCTGGATGGACTGGACGGAACTGACAGACACAAGTGACCATCCAGCCTAACGCGACTCACGCCACTGTCCGTACGCGTCAGGACGTGCATCACCGCCCGTGTCAGGGTGTGCACCACTGCGCGTAAGCGTCCGGAAGCGTCGCCTCGATCTCCGCCGCCCTGCGCTCCTCCCGGCCGTAGAGCACTCCGTACGTGAAGGAGATCTCCCCCGGCCCCTGGGCCTGCGACGCGAGGTCGCGCAGGGCCTCCCGGGCCATCACGCTGTCCTGGTGGTCACCGAGGAGGGTCTGGAGCGACTTACTGGCCCGGACCCGGGCCTTGAAGCGGTCGTCGAAGTCGACGGCCGCCTCCGCCGCGTACCGGGCGCGCTTGGCCTTCTTGCGGGCCTCGTGCATCGCCAGGTCGCGGTCGGTTCCGGAGGGTACGTCCAGGGCCTGCGCGACCAGAGTGGACACCTTGCCCTCCTCCCGCCGGACGGCCTTGGTGAGCACCTTCTCCGGATCGCCCTGGGCGGCCTTGAGCAGGGGCGGCTCGGCGAGCAGCGCGTCGAGGGTGTTCAGCAGGTCCAGGTACCGCGTTCCGTCGAGTACGGCGATCAGCCGACGGCGTGAGCCGGAGCTGCCCGCCTGCGACCAGGTGCGCAGCCGGGTGCGGACGGGGCCGACGAGGAGCGTGCTGGGCAGGTCGTCCAGCGCGGCCGTCAGGCGTTCGGTCAGCACCTCCTGGTCGCGGTCGACGCCCAACTCCCCCGCCAGCCACTTGAGTTCCGCACCGATGGGGTCCGTGAAGGTGCGGTCCAGGACCTTGGCGTACGACCGGAGGGAGCTGCGCAGCCGGCGGGTGGCGACGCGCATGCTGTGCACGGAGTCGGGCAGGTCGCGGCGGACGGCGGGGTCGAGGCCGACGATCGCGTCGCGCTGGGCGCCCACGTAGGCGAGGACGTGGTCGGCGGCGACCCGCGGGGGCTCGGGAGCGCGCTTGCCGCCCGCCTTGCCTTTCTTGGTCGCCTTGACCCCCTCAGCTGCCTTGCCGCCCTCAGCCCCTTTGGCCTCCTCAGCCCTTTTGGCTCCCTTGGGCTCCTTCGCTCCCTTGGCCTTCTTGTCGGGCTCACCCTTCGCCGCGTCGGCCTCGCGCGGTGTCGTCTCGCGCAGGGCTCTGGCCAGCTTCGACGGCGCCGCGGACGTCCGTACGCCCGCCTTGCGCAGCTTCTTGTCGACCTTGTCGAGGAACGCCGGGTCACGGCCGTCGGCCAGCTCGACCTCGATCTCGGACCACTGTGTGGCGAGCGGCACACCGGTGAGGCGCTCGGCGTGTACGGCGTCGACGCCGACCTCTGCGAGGAGTGCGCCGTCCGCGTCGAGCAGGTCACGGACGTCACGGGAGGAGCGGATACGGACGAGGGGGACGAGGTCGGTGTCACGGATCCGGGAGCGCAGGAGCCCGGCGAGTGCGCTGGGCACCGCGTCGGAGAGGGGCTCGCGGATCTCGTCCCGTACGCCGGAGGAGACGGGGAACTTCAGGTGCCAGCCCGCGTCGTCGCCTCCGGTGCGGCGGCGCAGAGTGATTCCCGCCGAGGCGAGGCGTTCGTCCGGGGTGTCGTAGTAGACGGCGTCCAGCTCGGCGACACCCTTGTCGACGACGGTCGCGACCCCGGCGACTCCGGTCAGGTCGGGCAGGCCGCTCTCGTCGGATTCGTACTTCCGCTCGATTTCGCGTTTCGTGTCCGCCATGAACCGAATCTAGTCGCCATTCCGTTTATGCGACATCCCCAAAACGGCATGACACCGACATCAGCCGTTCATCTCCGCTTCGGCCCCCCGATTCAGCATCCCGAGCGGAGCGCCTACGCCGACATGGGCCGCTGCACCCGGATGGACTGCAACAGGCCTACCGCCACCCACACCGCGAACATCGACGACCCTCCGTACGACACGAACGGCAGCGGCAGACCGGCCACCGGCATGATCCCGAGCGTCATTCCGATGTTCTCGAAGGTCTGGAAGGCGAACCAGGCGATGATCCCGGCGGCGACGATCGTGCCGTACAGCTCGGTCGTCTCGCGGGCGATGCGGCAGGCTCGCCACATCACCACACCCAGCAGCACGATGATCAGGCCCGCGCCGACGAAGCCCAGTTCCTCTCCCGCGACCGTGAAGACGAAGTCCGTCTGCTGTTCGGGCACGAACTGGCCGGTGGTCTGCGAGCCCTTGCCGAGTCCGGTGCCGAAGAGGCCGCCGGAGCCGATGGCGATGCGGGCCTGGTTGGTGTTGTAGCCGACGCCGGCCGGGTCGAGTTCGGGGTTGGCGAAGGCGGCGAACCGGTTGATCTGGTACTCGTCGAGGATCTTGAGCTGCCAGACCGCGACCGCGCCCATCGCGCCCGCGCCGATGAGTCCGAGCACCCAGCGGTTGGAGGCGCCGGAGGCGAGCAGCACGCCGAGCACGATGATGACCATGACCATGACCGAGCCGAGGTCGGGCATGAGCAGCACGATCATTATCGGCACGGCGGCGAGGCCGAGGGACTGCAGGACCGTGCGGTGGTCGGGGTACGGCTTGTCGCCCGCGTCCACTCTGGCGGCGAGCAGCATCGCCATGCCCAGGATGATCGTGATCTTCACGAACTCGGAGGGCTGGAGCGAGAAGCCGCCGCCGAGGACGATCCACGCGTGGGCGCCGTTGATGGTGGCGCCGAGCGGGGTGAGCACCAGCAGGATCAGGAAGACCGAGACGCCGTACAGGATCGGGACGGCCGTGCGCAGGGTGCGGTGGCCGAGCCAGATCGTGCCGACCATCAGGGCGATCCCGATGCCGGTGTTGAGCAGGTGCCGGACCAGGAAGTAGTACGGGTCGCCCTGGTTGAGCACGGTGCGGTTGCGGGTCGCCGAGTAGACGAGGGCCGCGCCGATCAGGGACAGCGCGACGGTGCACAGCAGCATCGGCCAGTCGAGCCTGCGGGCGAGCGAGTCGCGGGCGATCAGCCGGGCCCAGCCGGAGCGCTGGGGTCCGTATCCGGAGACGGAGAAAGTGTTGGCTCCTGTCATGGAGACGTCCTCCGCCTCTTCCTCTTCTTCAGGCTCTTCAGGCCCTTCAGGCCCTTCGGGTTCTTCGGGCGGGCTGTGCGCCGTCGGGTGTCGCGGTTGTTGCCGGCGCCGGGCTGGGGCACGGTGGCGGCCGGGTCGTTGCCCGGCACCGTCTGGGCCCCTTCCTCGGTGGCCCGCTCCGGCTCCTTCGGCGGGTAGGTCCCGATCTTCGGAGCGTCGATGGACCCGTCGGAATCGATCTTCGGCAGGCCCTCCTGCGGGGTGGAGAGCAGCGCCTTCTTCTTGTCGATCGCGCCGTCCTCGGAGACCCCGTACAGGGCGTTGTAGAGCTTGCGGACGGCCGGGGCCGAGGCTCCGGAACCCGTACCACCCTGGGAGATCGTCATGACGATCGAGTAGTCCTTGGTGTACGAGGCGAACCACGAGGTGGTCTGCTTGCCGTAGACCTCGGCCGTACCCGTCTTGGCGTGCATGGCGATCTGGTCCTGCGGCCAGCCCTGGAAGCGCCAGGCCGCAGTGCCGCGGGTCGCGACGCCGGCGAGGGCGTCGTTCATCTCGTCGCGGAGCTTCTGTGTTATCGGCAGCTTGCCGTGCGACTTGGGTGTGATCTCCTCGACGTGCTTGCCGTCGGCGCTGACGATGGCCTTGCCGACGGTGGGGTTGTAGAGGGTGCCGCCGTTGGAGATCGCCGAGTAGATCGTGGCCATCTGGATGGGGGTGACGAGGGTGTCTCCCTGTCCGATGGAGTAGTTGACGGAGTCACCGGCACGCATCTGGTTGCCTTCGAGGCAGTTCTCGTACGCGATGCGCTCGCCGTAGTCGCCGTCCTTCTTGCCGGACTTGCACCAGGCGTCCTTGTTGGCCGTCCAGTAGCTCTGCTTCCACTGGCGGTCGGGGATGCGGCCGGTGACCTCGTTGGGCAGGTCGATGCCGGTCTCGGCGCCGAGGCCGAACTGGTGGGCGGTCTTGTAGAACCAGTCGTCGGCGTTCTTCTTCGGCTTGGTGCCGCCGTCGCGCTTCCACTCCTCGTGGGCGAGCCGGTAGAAGACGGTGTCGCAGGAGACCTCCAGGGCTTGGCCGAGGCTGATCGGGCCGTACCCCTTGGACTCGAAGTTGTTGAAGACCTGGCCGCCGATGGAGTACGAGCTGGAGCAGTCGTACGGTCCGTTGAAGGAGTAGCCGGCGTTGACCGCGGCGGCCGTCGGGATGACCTTGAAGATGGAGCCGGGGGCCGACTGACCCTGGATCGCGCGGTTCAGCAGCGGGTAGTTGGACTTCTTCTCGGTGAGCCGGGCGTAGTCCTTGCCGGAGATGCCGCCGACCCAGGCGTTCGGGTCGTACGTCGGGTTGGACGCCATGGCGACGACACGGCCCGTCTTGGCCTCCATCACCACGACCGCGCCGGAGTCCGCCTTGTAGTTGGTGCCGGTGTTCCGGTCGTGCTCCTTGCGGGCCGCCTTCATCGCCTCTTCGAGCTCGTACTCAGCGATGCGCTGGACGCGGGCGTCGATGCTGGTGACCAGGTTCGAGCCGGGCTCGGCCGGGTCCGCCTGGGCACGCCCTATGACCCGGCCGAGGTTGTCGACCTCGTAGCGGGTGACTCCGGCCTTGCCGCGCAGCTGCTTGTCGTACTGGCGCTCAAGGCCGCTGCGTCCCACCTGGTCGGAGCGCAGGAACGGCGAGTTGGTGTCCTGGGCCTGCTGGATCTCCTCGTCCGTGACGGGCGAGAGGTAGCCGAGGACCTGTGCGGTGTTGGACTCGCCGGGGCTCGCGTAGCGGCGCACGGCCTGGGGCTCGGCGGTGATGCCGGGGAAGTCCTCGGAGCGCTCGCGGATCTGCAGGGCCTGCTTGGCGGTGGCCTCGTCGGTGATGGGGATCGGCTGGTAGGGGGAACCGTTCCAGCAGGGCTGCGGCGTCTTGGAGTCACACAGCCGGACCTTGTTCATGACCTCCCTGGGCTTCATGCCCAGGACGCCGGCGAGCTTGGTGAGGGCCGCCTTGCCGTCGTCCTTCATCTTCAGCAGGTCGGTGCGTGAGGCGGAGACGACGAGCCGTGTCTCGTTGTCGGCGATCGGCACACCGCGGGCGTCGAGGATCGAGCCGCGTACGGCGGGGTCGACGACCTTCTGCACGTGGTTGCCGGACGCCTCCTTGGCGTAGGCCTCGCCCTCGCGGATCTGGAGGTACCAGAGGCGGCCGCCGAGGGTGCCGAGGAGGGAGACGACGAGGATCTGGATGATGACGAGCCGGATCTGGACCCGTGGGGTCCGGCCCGTCTCGGGGATATTGGTCACTGCGGCTGCCTCCCCCTCTCAGAGCGCGTACGGGCATCAGAGCGCGTACAGGCATACGAGTACACCGACAAGCTGTGAGCGCCGGCGGCGGGCGCCCGTGTGGTCGACTGCCGTGCCCTCACAGCCGCTTGACCCCCTTGATGCGTCCGGCGCGGGCCATACGCGCTCTGACGGCCCTCATGCGGAGGCCGCCGCGCTGGCTGCCGATGCGCAGGCCGGTGCCGGCGGAGAGCCAGCCCGGGGAGACGTCGGCGGCCTTGGCGGAGGCGGTCTCGGCGAGCGGGTCTCGGTCGGCGCGGCGGGCCAGGGCGATGATCGCGGGGACGACGAAGGGGGCGAGCAGCAGGTCGTACAGGGCGGCGGTGAACAGCAGGCTGGGCAGGCCGACATGGCGGGCGGCCGTGTCGCCGACGAGGGCGCCGACGCCGGCGTACAGCAGGGTCGTACCGACGGCGGCGGCGACCACGACGGCCATGGGCCCGGTCGCGGACCTGAGCTGCCCGTTGTCGGGCTTGACGAGTCCGGCCAGGTAGCCGATGACGCAGAGCACGAGGGCGTAGCGCCCGGCGGCGTGGTCGGCCGGCGGGGCGAGGTCCGCCAGGAGGCCCGCGCCGAAGCCGATGAAGGCACCGCCGACATGGCCGTACACCAGTGCCAGGCCGAGGACCGTGAGGAGCACCAAGTCCGGTACGGCACCCGGAAGATGGAGTCGGGCGAGGATGCTCACCTGGACGACCAGGGCCACGATCACGAGGGTCGTGGAGAGCAGCATCCGGTTGAAGCGCATGGGGGTTCAGCTCCTACTGCTCTTGCGGTTGTCCGTCGGTGGGTGCCGCGGCGGACGGTGTGACCGTCACTGTCACGGTCGGCGTGGGCGTGGGCTTCGGCTTGTCCGGCAGGACGGTGTCACGGGGATCCCTGCGGGGCGCCTCGACGACGACACCGACGATGTCGAGCTTGGTGAAGCCGACGTACGGCCTGACGTAGATCGTGCGGGTGAGGTCACCGCCCGACGGATCGACCCGCGACACGACCCCCACCGGCACACCCGGCACGAACGGCTTGTCGGCCTCCGACCCGAAGGTGACGAGCCGGTCACCCTTCTTCACCTTCGCCTTGCCGTTGAGCAGTTCGACGCGCAGCGGCCGGTCACCCTGCCCGGAGGCGAAGCCGAGCTCGTCGGTGGCCTCCATGCGCGTGCCCACGGTGAAGTCGGGGTCGCTGGCGAGCAGCACGGTGGCGGTGTTCGGTCCGACGGTGGTGACCCGCCCGACCAGCCCGTCGCCGTTCAGCACGGTCATGTCCCGCTTGAGTCCCTCTTTGGAGCCGATGTCGATGGTGACGGTCCACGAGAACCCCTGGGCGGCGCCGATGGCGATGACCTCGGCGCCCTTGATGCCGTACTGGCCGTTGGCGGCGGTCTTCAGCATCTTGTCGAGCTGCCTGACGCGGCTTCGGTTGCGGTCGTCGCTGCCGAGCTCGGCCTTCAGCGCGGCGTTCTCCTTCTCCAGCGCGGCGAGCCGGTCGTGCCGTTCGCCGGAGTCACGGATGGCGGAGACGGCGTTCCCGATGGGGTCGACGGCGGTCGAGACCCCGTCCTCGATCGGACCGAAGACCGTGGCCGCGGCTTGCCGGGCACCGTCGACCGGAGAGTCCTCCCCACCACGGATGTCCACCGTGATCAGTGCGAACGCGATGGCGATCAGCAGCACCAGGAGCAGCCGGCTCTCTCGTGTGTCCCTCACGTGCGGCGGCCGTGCCCTTCCTTGTCGGAATGGTCAGTTCGAAAAGCTCACCAAGGGGTCCCGAGCGCGCGGGCACTCACGGGTGTTATGGGGGAGCTTATGCCTCAATATCAACGATCCGCCGTACGAGAGGGGTTCGTCTCGTACGGCGGAACCGAAGTTTTACGTCATCTGCGGGGCTGGGCGTCGAGCACCTGCTGCAACGCCTCGAACTCCTCGACGCACTTGCCGGAACCGAGCGCCACGCTGTCCAGCGGGTCCTCGGCGATATGGATCGGCATCCCGGTCTCCCGGCGCAGCCGCTCGTCCAGCCCGCGCAACAGCGCACCGCCGCCGGTCAGCACGATCCCCCGGTCCATGATGTCGCCGGAGAGCTCCGGCGGACACTTGTCGAGGGTGGTCTTGACGGCGTCGACGATGGCATTGACCGGCTCTTCGATGGCCTTCCGCACCTCGCCCGTGGAGATGACCACGGTCTTCGGCAGCCCGGAGACGAGGTCCCGGCCGCGGATTTCGGTGTGCTCGTCAGAGTCGAGGTCGTACGCCGAACCAATCGTGATCTTGATCTGTTCGGCCGTCCGCTCACCAAGAAGCAGCGAGTACTCCTTCTTGATGTGCTGAATGATCGCGTTGTCCAGCTCGTCACCCGCTACGCGGATGGACTGTGCTGTGACGATTCCGCCGAGCGAGATGACCGCGACCTCCGTGGTGCCGCCGCCGATGTCCACCACCATGTTGCCCGTGGCCTCGTGGACCGGCAGGCCGGAGCCGATGGCCGCGGCCATGGGCTCCTCGATGATGTGCACCTGGCGGGCGCCGGCCTGGGAGGACGCCTCGATGACGGCGCGGCGCTCGACACCGGTGATACCGGAGGGCACGCAGACGACGACCCGGGGCCGGGCCAGATACCTCCGCTTGTGGATCTTCAGGATGAAGTAACGGAGCATCCGCTCGGTGATCTCGAAGTCGGCGATGACGCCGTCCTTGAGCGGGCGCACGGCGACGATGTTGCCAGGCGTCCGGCCGATCATCTTCTTCGCTTCCGCGCCGACCGCGAGGATGCCACCGGTGTTGGTGTTGATCGCGACGACGGACGGTTCGTTGAGTACGATCCCGCGACCCCTGACGTACACCAGCGTGTTGGCGGTCCCGAGGTCGACAGCCATGTCACGGCCGATGAACGACATTGAGTTCCCCATCAGGATTCGTCTGGCCTTCCCAAAGTGGAGCACTGACGGCTTTTCGGGTTGGCGAAGTGGGTGCTGTGACGTGAAGGCTTACATCGTAGTCTCGCCCGCACGGACACTGCGCGAGGGTCTTCGCCATTGTGGGCAGATGATGGGCCGCCTCGCTCGCGCAGACGGTCCATCGGGGGCACGCGTTCCCCCGATCCGCATGCGTATGCCGGGGGAACGGCGAATTTTCCGGGGAGTTGCCTGGTCAGCCGGGGAAGTGGGGCTGACGGAGGATCAGAAATTCGGTGCTTCGGTGTGGGCTGAACGGGTGGGCGGGGCCGCGTCCGGTCCGTCGGGCACGCGGGCGCGATGCCGCACAGCCCTTGTTTTCCTCAAACGCGGGAGGGGCTGGAATGTGCGGGCGAGGCTCTGGTTTTCAGCCCGTCCGGCGTTTGAGGACGAGGCCGTTCAGTCCGATGAACCAACCAACCACCCACCCGCACACCCGCACACAATCCACCCACCCCAGCCACCGAACGGGGGTCTGGGGCGGCAGCCCCCCAGGGATGGGACGGTAGGCGCGGCGGGGGGGGGGCGAGGAAACCCTCGCGCGACCACCGACGGCCCGGCCCCGCACACCGCGGGACCGGGCCGTCGCTGGAAGCGTTACGCGCGGCCGGGGAAGAAGATCTTCACCTCGCGCTCGGCGGACTCCTCGGAGTCGGACGCGTGAATGAGGTTCTCGCGGACGATGACGCCGTAGTCGCCCCGGATCGACCCGGGCGCGGCGGCGATCGGGTCCGTCGGCCCCGCCAGCGCACGCAGCCCCTCGATGACCCGCTCACCCTCCACGATCAGCGCGACCACGGGCCCGGACGCCATGAACTCGACCAGCGGCTCGTAGAACGGCTTGCCCTTGTGCTCCCCGTAGTGCTGCTCCAGCGTCTCCTGGTCCAGCGTGCGCAGCTCCAGCGCAGTGATCCGCCATCCGGCCTTGCGCTCGATACGGCTGATGATCTCGCCGGTCAGCCCACGACGAACGGCGTCGGGCTTGAGGAGGACAAGGGTGCGCTGGCTCACGACGGTGACTCCTTCAATTTCACAAGTGTGCGGAGCTCAGAGGCTACAGGGCGCGCTCGTTGGAGCGTCACACAGCGTCAGGATGCCGTCAGAGCGGCATCAGGAAGCCCCGGCGCCGGTGGACGCCTCCCCCGGCACTCCCTGGGCCGCCGCCCCCTGCGCGGCGAACCGCGCCTTCGCCTCGTCCACCTTCCGCCCGAAGTGGACGGACGCCCACCACAGCGCCGCGAAGACGGCCCCCAGGAAGAACATGACCGGGACGACGAAGCCGGAGGCGATCAGCACGATCTGGAGCGCCCAGCCGAGCTGCACCCCACCAGGTCGCGTGATCAGCCCGCACAGCAGAACGCACAGCGCCATCGCGACACCGCAGACCGTCCACACCGTACTCATGGACAGGTCCGGGTCCTTCATGGCGACCAGCCCGGCGAACCCGATGACGAAGAACTCACCGATCAGCGTCGAAGCACACAGCGTACGCACGGGACTCAGCCCCTCCCCAGCAGCAGTCGGGCCTCGCCCACGGTGATGACGGACCCGGTGACAAGGACACCACCGCCCGCGTACTCGCCCTCCTCCTCGGCGAGCGTGATCGCCGCCTCCAGGGCGTCGTCGAGCCGCGGCTCGACCTGGACGCGCTCGTCCCCGAACACCTCAACCGCGATCGCGGCCAGCTGGTCCGCGTCCATCGCGCGATGGCTGGAGTTCTGGGTGATCACGACCTCGGCGAAGATCGGCTCGAAGGCCTCCAGCAGCCCCCGCACGTTCTTGTCGCCGCTCGCGCCCACGACACCGATCAGCCGGCTGAAGTCGAACACCTCACTCACCGCGTCCGCCGTGGCGCGCGCGCCCGCCGGATTGTGGGCGGCGTCCAGCACGACCGTCGGAGAGCGCCGTACGACCTCAAGGCGCCCGGGTGAGGCGACGGACGCGAACGCCTTGCGGACGGTGTCGATGTCGAGCGGCTCCGGCCGCTGCGAGCCGACCCCGAAGAACGCCTCGACCGCCGCGAGCGCCACCGCCGCGTTGTGCGCCTGGTAGGCGCCGTGCAGCGGCAGGAACAGCTCCTCGTACTCCCCGCCGAGCCCGCGCAGCGTGAGCAGTTGTCCGCCGACCGCGACCTGCCGGCCGACGACCCCGAACTCCAGGCCCTCCCGCGCCACGGTCGCGTCCACCTCGACGGCCTTCTTCAGCAGCACCTGCGCCGCGTCGACCGGCTGCTGGGCGAGGATCACCGTCGCGTCCTGCTTGACGATGCCCGCCTTCTCGCCGGCGATCTCACCGGGCGTGGTGCCGAGCCGGTCGGTGTGGTCGAGGTCTATGGGTGTCACGACGGCCACGTCGGCATCGATGACGTTGGTGGCGTCCCAGCTGCCGCCCATGCCCACCTCGACGACGGCCACGTCCACGGGCGCGTCCGCGAAGGCCGCGTACGCCATGCCCGTGAGCACCTCGAAGAAGGACAGCCGGAACTCCTGCTGGTCGTCCACCATCTCGATGTACGGCTTGATGTCCTGGTACGTCTCGACGAACCGCTCGGCCCCCATGGGGGCGCCGTCCAGGCTGATCCGCTCGGTGATCGACTGGACGTGCGGCGAGGTGTAGCGGCCGGTACGCAGCTCGAAGGCGCCCAGCAGCGCCTCGATCATGCGGGCGGTGGACGTCTTGCCGTTGGTCCCCGTGATGTGGATGGAGGGGTACGACCGCTGCGGCTCGCCCAGCACGTCCATCAGCGCGGCGATCCGCGAGACCGACGGCTCCAGCTTGGTCTCGCCCCAGCGCGTGGCCAGTTCCGCCTCGACCTCGCGCAGGGCCTTGTCGGCCTCGGGGTCCGCCGGCCGCGCGGGCACGTCGGCCCCCGGCGGCCCGCCCTGGGTGCGCAGGGTACGGCTGCCCGCCTCGATCACCGCGAGATCGGGGTCGCGACCCGTCTCGGCCGCGATGATCTCCTCGAAGGAGTCGGCGGGGTCGGGCTGCGCACTGCTGTCGTGCGGGGGGAGCTCACTCACGGGACCAGTCTACGGACGAGCACCGACAGAGGCTTGAGGCGCCCGGCCTCACAGACGCAGGGCCCCCGGAACCTGGTGGCTCCGGGGGCCTTCGGCACCGTACGAACGGCTGCGAACGGCTACGCCTGCGGCAGTCGCTCCAGCTGCGCCTGGATCCGCGTGATGTCCTCGTCCGCCTTCGCGAGCCGCGTGCGGATCTTCTCCACGACCTGGTCCGGGGCCTTCGCGAGGAACGCCTCGTTGCCGAGCTTGGCCGTGGCCTGGGCCTTCTCCTTCTCGGCGGCCGCCAGGTCCTTGGCCAGCCGCTTGCGCTCCGCCGCCACGTCGATCACACCGGAGAGGTCCAGCGCGACCTCGGCGCCCGCCACCGGCAGCGTGGCCGTCGCCGAGAAGCCCTCGCCCTCCTGCTGGAGCCGGAGCAGCTGGCGGATGGCGGCCTCGTGCGGGGCGAGCGCGGTGCCGCCCAGTTCCAGACGGGCCGGGACGCGCTGGCCGGGCTGGAGGCCCTGGTCGGCGCGGAAGCGGCGGACCTCGGTGATGACGGACTGGAGCGTTTCGATCTCCTTCTCGGCCGCCGCGTCCCGGAAGCCACTGTCCTTCGGCCAGTCGGCGATGACGACGGACTCACCGCCCGTCAGCGTCGTCCACAGCGTCTCCGTCACGAACGGGACGACCGGGTGCAGCAGTTTCAGGGTGACGTCGAGGACCTCGCCGAGGACGCGCTTGCTGACCTCGGCCGCCTCTCCGCCCGCCTGGAACGTCGTCTTGGACAGCTCGACGTACCAGTCGAAGACCTCGTCCCAGGCGAAGTGGAACAGTGCGTCGGACAGCTTGGCGAACTGGAAGTCCTCGTAGAACGCGTCGACTTCGGCGACGACGGAGTTCAGGCGGGAGAGGATCCAGCGGTCGGTCGCCGACATCTTCGCCGCGTCCGGCAGCGGGCCCTCGACCGTCGCGCCGTTCATCAGCGCGAAGCGCGTGGCGTTCCAGATCTTGTTGGCGAAGTTGCGGGAGCCCTGGACCCAGTCCTCGCCGATCGGCACGTCGACACCGGGGTTGGCGCCGCGAGCCAAGGTGAACCTGAGCGCGTCGGAGCCGTACTTGTCCATCCAGTCCAGCGGGTTGACCGCGTTGCCGAAGGACTTCGACATCTTCTTGCCGAACTGGTCGCGCACCATGCCGTGCAGGGCGATGGTGTGGAACGGCGGGGTGCCGTCCATCGCGTACAGGCCGAACATCATCATCCGGGCGACCCAGAAGAAGAGGATGTCGTAGCCGGTGACCAGGACGGAGTTCGGGTAGAACTTCGCGAGCGACTCGGTCTGTCCGGGCCAGCCGAGGGTCGAGAAGGGCCACAGGCCGGAGGAGAACCAGGTGTCGAGGACGTCGGTGTCCTGATGCCAGCCCTCACCGGACGGGGGCTCGTCGTTCGGGCCGACGCAGACGACCTCGCCGTTCGGCCCGTACCAGACCGGAATGCGGTGACCCCACCACAACTGCCGGGAAATGCACCAGTCGTGGAGGTTGTCGACCCAGTCGAAGTACCGCTTCTCCATCTCCTGCGGATGGATCTTGACGCGTCCGTCACGGACGGCGTCACCCGCCGCCTTCGCCAGCGGGCCGACCTTGACCCACCACTGCATGGACAGGCGCGGCTCGATGGTGGTGTTGCAGCGCGAGCAGTGGCCGACGGAGTGGACGTACGGCCGCTTCTCGGCGACGATCCGGCCCTCGGCGCGCAGTGCGGCGACGATGGCGGAACGGGCTTCGAGCCGGTCCAGTCCCTGGAAGGGGCCGTGGACGGTGATGACGGCGTGCTCGTCCATGATGGTGAGGGACGGCAGGTTGTGGCGCTGGCCGATCTCGAAGTCGTTCGGGTCGTGGGCCGGGGTGACCTTGACGGCGCCCGTGCCGAACTCGGGGTCGACGTGCTCGTCGGCGACGACCGGGATCGAACGGTCGGTCAGCGGCAGCCTGATGAGCTTGCCGATCAGGTGCTTGTACCGCTCGTCCTCGGGGTGAACGGCAACCGCCGTGTCTCCGAGCATGGTCTCGGCACGGGTCGTGGCGACGACGATGGTGTCGTCCCCCTCGCCGTACTTCATCGAGACGAGCTCACCGTCGTCGTCCTGGTACTCGACCTCGATGTCCGAGATGGCCGTCAGACAGCGGGGGCACCAGTTGATGATGCGCTCGGCGCGGTAGATCAGCTCGTCGTCGTAGAACCGCTTGAAGATGGTCTGGACGGCCTGGGAAAGCCCCTCGTCCATGGTGAAGCGCTCGCGCGACCAGGCGACGCCGTCGCCGAGGCGGCGCATCTGTCCGCTGATCTGCCCGCCGGACTCGGCCTTCCACTGCCAGACGCGCTCGACGAAGGCCTCGCGACCGAGGTCGTGCCGGGACTTTCCTTCCTTCCCCAGCTCGCGCTCGACGATGTTCTGCGTGGCGATGCCGGCGTGGTCCATGCCGGGCTGCCACAGCGTCTCGTAGCCCTGCATGCGCTTGCGGCGGGTGAGGGCGTCGATGAGGGTGTGTTCGAAGGCGTGCCCGAGGTGCAGGCTGCCGGTGACGTTCGGCGGCGGGATGACGACGGTGTACGGCGGCTTGTCGCTCTTCTCGTCCGCCTCGAAGTAGCCCCGCTCAACCCAGCGCTCGTACAGCGGCCCCTCTACCTCGGCCGGCGCGTACTGGGTCGGCAGTTCGGTGCTGGGCGCTGTGGGCTGCTGCTGAGCGTTCTCGGTCACGGGCTCAGTTTAGGGGTGTCACGGGGCAGTCCCGAAACGCGTTTGTTCTGTAACGGTACGCACCCCGGCGCAACGCCCGCTCCCGGTCTGGGCAAGGATGTCAGCGAAACATAAGCATCTGGAGGGGAACCCAGAAATGAGCTACAACCAGCCGGGCCCGTACGGCGGGCAGCCCCAGCAGCCGGGACAGCCCCAGCAGCCGGGGCCGTACGGCCAGCCGGGCCCCTACGGCCAGCCGCCGCAGACGCCCCCCGCGCAGCCCGGCTACGGCTACCCCCAGCAGGCGCCGCCGCCGGCGCCTCCCGCGCAGCCCGGCTACGGGTACCCCCAGCAGGCCCCCCAGGGCACGCCCCCTGGTGTTCCCCCGCAGCAGCCGCCCTACGGCCAGCAGCCCGCGTACGGTCAGCAGGCTCCGTACGGCCAGCAGCCCTACGGGGTTCCCCAGCCGCCGGCCCCCGGTGGCGGCAACAAGAAGACGGGCCTCGTCATCGGCGCGGTGGCCGTCGTGGCCGTGATCGCCGTGGGTGCGTACTTCGCGTTCGGCGGGAGCCGTGGCGGTGGCGGTTCGGACATCGCGGACGACGGGCCGCACAAGCTGACGACGCCGGAGACCGTGCTCACCGAGTACAAGAAGTCCGCCAGCAGCGGCGGCGACGGCATGAGTTCGAGCGACCTGAAGACGGCGGAGAGCTGGGGCATCGCGAACCCCCAGGACGTCAGCGCCAACTACGAGGCGGGCAAGGACAGCGGTAACCCGCTGGCCGGGAAGATGATCACCTTCGGCGGCATCTACGGCGAGATCGAGGACCCGGAGAAGGCGGTCGACGGGTTCTTCGCCATGCAGAAGACGGACGCCGAGAAGGACGTCACCTTCGAGGGCAGCCCGCAGGCGTACACGCCGAGCTCGCTCGACGGCGCCGTCATGAAGTGCCAGACGGCCAAGGGCAAGGCGCCGACCGGGGGTACGGCGGGCGGGCCGAGCGAGCTGAGCATCGTCTACTGCGTCTGGGCCGACCACAGCACGCTCGGTTTTGTGATGCCGATGGAGTACTCGGACATCGCGGCGGGCAAGAGCGCGGACCCGGCCGAGACGGCCGAGACCGCCGCCAAGCTCCGTAAGGAAGTCCGCGTCAAGGCCTGATCCCGCGGATCGGCTGTTCCACTGCGAACTGTTCAACACTGTTCAACTACGAAGGGGCCCCGGTCGGTTGACCGGGGCCCCTCGCTGTCGCACGCGCGGCGACTAGGCCGTCTTCTGCTCCCCCGAACCGCGGCCGCGGGCGTCGCGCGGGATCAGCGTCGGGTTCACGTTCGACAGGACGACGTCCGCCGTGATGACCACGCGGGCCACGTCCTTGCGGGACGGTACCTCGTACATGACCGCCTGGAGGACCTCCTCCATGATGGCGCGCAGGCCGCGGGCGCCGGTCTGGCGGAGGATGGCCTGGTCGGCGATGGCCTCCAGGGCCTCGCGCTCGAAGTCCAGCTCCACACCGTCGAGTTCGAAGAGGCGCTGGTACTGCTTCACGAGCGCGTTGCGCGGCTCCACCAGGATCTGGAGGAGGGCCTTGCGGTCGAGGTTGTGGACCGAGGTGATGACGGGCAGCCGGCCGATGAACTCGGGGATCATGCCGAACTTCACCAGGTCCTCGGGCATGACGTCCTCGAACTGGTCCTTGGATTCGAGCTCGCGCTTGGAACGGATGGTCGCACCGAAGCCGATGCCCTTCGCGCCCGCCCGGGACTCGATGATCTTCTCCAGACCGGCGAAGGCACCGCCCACGATGAACAGGACGTTCGTCGTGTCGATCTGGATGAACTCCTGGTGCGGGTGCTTGCGCCCGCCCTGGGGCGGGACGGAGGCCGTCGTGCCCTCCAGGATCTTCAGGAGTGCCTGCTGGACGCCCTCACCCGACACGTCCCGGGTGATCGACGGGTTCTCGCTCTTGCGGGCCACCTTGTCGATCTCGTCGATGTAGATGATCCCGGTCTCGGCCTTCTTGACGTCGTAGTCGGCGGCCTGGATGAGCTTCAGCAGGATGTTCTCGACGTCCTCGCCCACGTAGCCCGCCTCCGTGAGCGCCGTCGCGTCGGCGATGGCGAACGGGACGTTGAGCATCCGGGCCAGGGTCTGGGCCAGCAGGGTCTTGCCCGAGCCCGTGGGGCCGAGCAACAGGATGTTGGACTTCGCCAGCTCGATGGCGTCGTCGCGGCCGTTCGCCCCGCCGTTCTCGCCGGCCTGGACGCGTTTGTAGTGGTTGTACACCGCGACCGAGAGGGCCTTCTTCGCGGCCTCCTGGCCGACGACGTACCCCTCCAGGAACTCGTAGATCTCGCGGGGTTTCGGGAGCTCCTCCCAGCGGACCTCGCTGGTCTCCGCGAGCTCCTCCTCGATGATCTCGTTGCAGAGATCGATGCACTCGTCGCAGATGTACACACCGGGGCCTGCGATGAGCTTCTTGACCTGCTTCTGGCTCTTGCCGCAGAACGAGCACTTGAGCAGATCGCCGCCGTCACCGATGCGTGCCACGGTGTGCTTCCCCTTCGCCTGGGAGACGCCTAGGTCCAGCGGCTCCTGGTGCTGCCTTATGTCCGACGGTACCTTGCCGGGCCCCACGTTCGGGCCCCCCTTGGCACGGTTCACTTTGACGTGCACCGTGCCAAACCATGCCAAGGGGCGGCAGACGATACTCCCCCACCCGTCCTAGCGGACGGACTCGTTGTTCATTTTCCGGGTCGAGATGATCTGATCGATCAGGCCGTACGAGAGCGCGTCCTCGGCCGTGAGGATCTTGTCGCGCTCGATGTCCTCGCGGATCTTGTCGATCGGCGTGGTGGAGTGCTTGGCCAGCATCTCCTCCAGCTGCGAGCGCATCCGGAGGATCTCGTTGGCGGCGATCTCCAGGTCGGAGACCTGGCCGCGGCCGGTCTCGCTGTACGGCTGGTGGATCAGCACGCGGGCGTTCGGCAGCGCCATGCGCTTGCCGGGCGTACCGGCGGCCAGCAGGATGGCGGCGGCGGAGGCCGCCTGGCCCATGCAGACCGTCTGGATGTCCGGCTTCACGAACTGCATCGTGTCGTAGATGGCCGTGAGCGCGGTGAAGGAACCGCCCGGGCTGTTGATGTAGACCGAGATGTCCCGGTCGGGGTCCATCGACTCCAGGCACAGCAGCTGCGCCATGACGTCGTTGGCGGAGGCGTCGTCGATCTGCACGCCGAGGAAGATCACGCGCTCCTCGAAGAGCTTCGCGTACGGGTCGTACTCACGCACGCCCTGGGAGGTGCGCTCGACGAAGCGCGGGATGACATAGCGGGACTCGGCCGTGGGGCCGCTGTACTGGGCGCGCGCACGGTCGTAGAGGCCGCTGCCGGGGAAGTCGTTCACTGTGTCTCCTGGGAGCCTGAGAGGGGCTGAGGCGGTCGGCTGGGGGTCTGGGGCCTACGGGGGCGCCGGGGTGCTGGTGCGTCGCCGCGCGCCGTCGTACGGGGCCGCGGTCCACTCGCTTCCATCGTCGTACGTCGCCTCGGTGATCGGCATCGGGACCGGAACCGGGAGCGGGTTGCCCCGCGGTCCCCATCCGTTTTCCCGACCCGTTTCCCGATCCGTCGTCCGTCGTCGTACCTGGTCGCGTGGGAGCGGTTCCGTTGTACGGCTCGTACCGCCTGTGCGGTCTGTACGGTCCGTACGGCTGCGCGGAGTCGTGCGCCGGTGTGCGGTGACTCCGGCGCGCGCCCGGCGTGCGCCGGTTACGCGGCCCCGGTGCCGCCGCCGCCCGGCAAGCTGGCGGCGTGGGTGATGACGTCGTCGATGAGGCCGTAGTCCTTGGCCTCGTAGGCGTCGAACCAGCGGTCACGGTCGGAGTCGCGGGTGACCTGATCAACCGACTGGCCGGTGTGGTGCGCCGTGAGCTCGGCCATGCGCTTCTTGGTGTGCAGCAGCCGCTCGGCGTGGATCTTGATGTCGGAGGCCGAGCCGGCGAGGCCGGCGGAGGGCTGGTGGATCAGGATCTCGGCGTTCGGCAGCGCGAAGCGCTTGCCCGGCGTGCCCGCGCTGAGCAGGAACTGGCCCATGGAGGCGGCGAGGCCCATGGCGATGGTCACCACGTCGTTCTTGATGAACTGCATGGTGTCGTAGATCGCCATACCGGCCGTGATCGAGCCGCCGGGGCTGTTGATGTACAGGTTGATGTCCTTGTCCGGGTCAGCGGCAAGGAGCAGCAGCTGTGCGGTGATCTTGTTCGCGATATCGTCGTCGACCGGCTGGCCGAGGAAAATGATCCGCTCGCCGAGCAGCCGGTTGTAGACCTGGTCGCCGAGGCCACCGATGGAAGGCTCGCCGGCGGCGGAGGGCATCAGATTCGTCACGTAATCCACCTGCTCGTCTTACGACGGCGCCGGGCCGTCTCACGTCTTCTGCTGGGGCCTGGGACCCCGTGCGCGCCCCTGTCGGGGCTGCTCCGGGGACTTCCCTGCCCTCGTATTCATGGACCCTAACGCGCGGGTCCCTCCGGGGAATCCCGCAGAGGGAACTGTTCGCTGTCAGCGCATGCGCTCCGCTGGGTCGGCGGTTGGCGGGGCTCGCCCAGGCTGTGAGTGGCCCTCCGCCCCGGGCCCCGCCACGGGGCTCCGCCCCGGGCCCCGGGCCGCCGGGTTCGTCTGCCGGGTTTCTGTCGGTGGGCGGCTGCGGGTGCGTTGTGGCTGGTCGCGCAGTTCCCCGCGCCCCTGAATGCACAGGCTCGCCCGAGCCCAGCAGGGAACCGTGCCGCACGTCGACCGCATCGCCCACGCACTGCCAGCCCTGCCCTTACCCGCCCGCACACCAGTACCACCAGCAAACACCGGCCCCGCCGCACCACCGGCACCACCGGCACCACCCGCACCGGCAGCCATGTCCGCGCCCTTCCGCGCATCGGCAGCCGTGCCCGCACCCGTCCGCGCACCGCCAGCCGAAACCGCACCCGTCCGCGCACCGCCAGCCGTAACCGCGCCCCCGACGCGCCCGGCAGCCGCGTACGCGCGGCAGGGGGTGTGCCGGGAGGTGTCCGCCCGCAGCGGCCGGCGTCCGCCGCCGAGCACATACGACACCCCACAGACCCGCCGGACCGAGGACGGAGACCTCCCGGCGCGCCCCCGACCCACGAACAAACGCGTAGGCGCCCAAGCCACCACGGCGGGGCAGCCACGCACGCACCCGTCCACGGGCAAACGCGGAGGCGCCCGGGTCACCCCACCACCGGGTCGTGCGCACGCACACGTACACGGCACACGCACCCGCCCCGCAGGAAAGCGCCGAGGCGCCCGGCCCGCCGCCGAGACCGCGCGGCACAGGCCCATGGGAACGCCGACGGGCCCCGAGGCGCGCTGGTGCGGCCTCGGGGCCCGTCAGGGGTGCTTCACGGGTGCCGTGGAGGTCAGGCCTCCGGCTTGGTCTCCGGCTTCGCCTCGGCCGGGGTCTCGGCGGAACCCTCCGCAGAGCCCTCCGCCTCCTCCTCGTCGTCCAGGTCCACGATCTCGCCGTTGGTGTCCTTGACCGTCGTGGCCTCGACGACCAGGGCCAGGGCCTTACCGCGGGCGACCTCGCCGACGAGGAGCGGAACCTGACCGCCCTCGACGACCGCCTGGGCGAACTGGTCGGGAGACATACCGGAGGAGGCGGCACGGCGCATCAGGTGCTCCGTCAGCTCCTCCTGGTTGACGTTCAGCTTCTCCCTGGAGACCAGCTCGTCGAGGACGAACTGGGTCTTGATGCCCTTGACCGCGGCCTCGCGCGTCTCCTCCTCGAACTCCTCGGCCGTCTTGCCCTGGAGCTCCAGGTACTTGTCGAGGGTGAGGCCCATCTGGCCGAGCTGGTGGTGCTCCAGGTTGTGCTTGCGGGTGTTGATCTCGTCCTCGAGCAGCTTCTCGGGGACGGGCACCTCGACGAGCTCCAGCAGCTTCTCCAGGACGCGCTCCTGAGCCTGCGTGGCCTGGTCGTACTGCTTCATGTTCTCCAGGCGCTTACGGCTGTCCGCCCTCAGCTCCTCCAGCGTGTCGAACTCGGACGCGAGCTGCGCGAACTCGTCGTCCAGCTCGGGCAGCTCCCGGGCGGCGACCTGGGTGACCTTGACCGTCACCTCGGCCTCCTTGCCGGCCGCCGAGCCGCCCTTGAGCTCGGAGGCGAAGGTGGCCTCGCCACCGGCCTCCAGGCCCTTCACGGCGTCGTCGATGCCGTCGAGCAGCTCGCCGGAGCCGATGGTGTAGGAGACGCCGTTCGCGACGCCGTCCTCCAGCACCTCGCCCTCGACCTTGGCCTCCAGGTCGATCGTCACGACGTCGCCGTCCTCGGCGGCACGCTCGACGGGGGACGTCGAGGCGAAGCGCTCACGGAGCTGCTCGACCGACTCGGCGATGTCCTCGTCCGTGACCTCTACGGCGTCGACCTCGACCTCGATGCCGGAGTAGTCCGGGATCTCGATGGTCGGGCGGATGTCGACCTCGGCGGTGAAGTTCAGCGTCTCGCCGTCCTTCAGCTCCGTGATGTCGACCTCGGGCTGGCCGAGGACGTTCAGCTCGGCCTCGTTGACCGCCTCGGTGTAGAGCTTCGGAAGCGCGTCGTTGACGGCCTCCTCCAGCACGGCGCCACGACCGAACCGCTGGTCGATGACCCGGGCCGGGATCTTGCCCTTGCGGAAGCCCTTCACCGTGACCTGCTGGTTGATCTTCTTGTACGCCGCGTCGAGGCTGTCCTTGAGCTCCTCGAAGGGCACCTCGACAGTGAGCCGAACCCGGGTCGGGTTCAGGGTCTCCACGGCGCTCTTCACGGTTCGGTCTCCTTGTGGCTGACTTCTTGGATTTCTGCTGCTCGCTGCTGCCGGTACGGATGACCGGGCGGAGCCTCAGCGGATTCGCGGGCCCTGAGAGACGTAACGGTGCAGACACACGGGCGCGCAGCTTGCATAGTAACCGCAGGCGGTACGCGCCCCAAAAGGAGAGCTTGACGCTCCGGGCTCCCCGTGGCGGGTTCCGGCTGGTGGTCGGGGTGGCGGGATTTGAACCCACGGCCTTCCGCTCCCAAAGCGGACGCGCTACCAAGCTGCGCCACACCCCGTCTGGTGCGACACGTAGGGTACATGCCCACAGGCAGTGCGGCTGCCGCATTTCCGGAGCACCGGTTGCACGCCGGTGCGACCGGGAAACGGGGTGTGCGGTGAGGGCACCGGACCCGCTACGATGCCTCCTGTGCCGCGGTCACCTGACCTGCGGCGCGACCTGTGCGGGCGTAGCTCAATGGTAGAGCCCTAGTCTTCCAAACTAGCTACGCGGGTTCGATTCCCGTCGCCCGCTCCACAGGGACGAGGCCCGGGCTGGAGATCGAAAACTCCGCTCGGGCCTTGTTCATGCGTTGAGCCTGATCAACCCGTCGTTCAGGGCAGGAGAGCCCGCGGCCGGCCCCACGTCATGCGGGTGAGCGAGTCGGCCCTACGTGTCCACGACGGGGCGGTGAGGGCACCGCCGACCGGTGGCACACCGCCCGTGGACGACCTCAACGACCTGGACAACCTGTACGACCTCGACGACCTCGATCGAGAGCCGGCGACCGGAGTCCGAGCGCGCGAGGTTTGGCGACGCGTGTGCCGTCGGTGCCGAGGCGGTCCTCGGTGCGGTGACCGCCCGCCGCCGACGGGTCCGAGACGCGCAGCGCCATCCCCGTAACGTCTAGAACTGAATCGAGTTGACGGTCTCAGCTATGGAGTTGAGGAACCGCTGGATGTCGTCGGCCATGCCGGTCGAGGCAAGGAAGAAGCCGAAGAGTATGGCGACGACCGCAGGTCCGGCCTTGAGGTTCCCCCCTCTTATCAGCACCACAAGGATGATCGCCAACAGCAGCACCACTGACAGCGAAATGGCCACAACTCATCACACCCTCGGTCGGTCCGCTCACCCGGCCCGGGAGTGCCGGCCCCGCACACCCCCGTCGGAACCATCGTGCCACCAACCCGGCCCACCTATGCGGCTGGTGAGCCAACGTTGGCCGGTCCCCGTACTGGACCTGCGCATCCCCGTCCCCAACAGCCACACGCCGCACGGCAATTCGAGGTGCCATCCGCAGTCGAATTCAGAGATGATCGTTTCGATGCACACACATCCTGTTCGCAGTTAATTCGAATTGTTGCCACAGGCACACCAAGGAGCCCGCGAAAGCGGACATTTCACCAGAGTCGCCCGCGAACGTTATGCACCATTTAGTCCGGAAGAATGAGGACAGAAGGGCAGTAAACGGCATGCCTGCGGTCCGGAAATCGGCGCGTAACCCTTCCTCAAATCCCGGGTACTCGGGGGGTAATGCAGGATTCACGTCGAGAGTTTTACTAAATCGCACAGCCAACGCTAGGGTGCCTCAGATGTTTACCGCTGCCTCGACCTCCGCACGCGCAGCGAGTACCCGGACCACTCCCCGGACTTCCCGGCGGGAGGGTCTGTGACGAACTCGCTGCGACCGCACGGCCCCAGGGCGTCACTCCCCCCGGCTCAGCAGTCGACGGACGACACACCGGGCCCGAGCTCCCCCAAGATCGCGCGGCCGGACGCCAGTGCCGCCGCGCCGGACGCCAGACCGGTCAAACAGCGCGACGCGTTCTTCGACAACGCCAAGTACCTGGCCATCGTGCTCGTCGCGGTGGGCCATGCCTGGCAGCCCCTCACCAGCCAGAGCCGCGCCGCCGAGGCGCTCTACATGCTCGTCTTCACGTTCCACATGCCGGCGTTCATCGTCATCTCCGGTTACTTCTCGCGCAGTTTCGACATGCGCCCCGACCGGCTCCGGCGCCTGATCACCGGAGTCGCCGTCCCGTATGTGATCTTCGAGGTCGCGTACTCCCTCTTCAAGCGCTGGGCCGATGACGACCCGGGCCACCCGATCAGCCTGCTGGACCCGTGGTACCTCACCTGGTTCCTGATCGCGCTGTTCGTATGGCGGCTGACGACCCCGCTGTGGAAGGTCGTGCGCTGGCCCGTGCCGATCGCGCTCGCCATCGCCGTGCTCGCCTCCGTGTCGCCCGACATCGGCGACGACCTGGACCTCCAACGCGTCCTGCAGTTCCTGCCGTTCTTCGTCGTGGGTCTGGTCATGAAGCCGGAGCACTTCCAGATGATGCGGCGCCGCGAGGTGCGGATCCTGGCGGTACCGGTGTTCGCGGCCGCACTGGCGGTGGCGTATTGGGCGGCGCCGCGCATGAACTCGGCGTGGTTCTACCACCGTGACAGCGCTCAGGAGCTGGCTGCCCCGTGGTGGGCCGGCATGGTCATGACGCTCGCGCTCTTCGGCTGCTCGATGGTGCTTACGGTCTGCTTCTTCGCCTGGGTGCCACGCCGCAAGATGTGGTTCACGGTGCTCGGCGCGGGCACGCTGTACGGCTACCTGCTGCACGGCTTCCTCGTCAAGGGGTCCCGCTTCTGGGGCTGGTACGACACCTACGACTGGGTCTACCAGCCGGTCGGCGAGATCTTCGTCACGTTGCTGGCGGCCGCGATCGTCACGGTGCTCTGCACCCCGCCGGTACAGCGGATGTTCCGGTTCGCGATGGAGCCCAAGATGGAGTGGGCGTTCCGGCGGGACGCGGCAGAGCTGGCACGCGAGCGCGGCAAGTCCGGCAGCTCCGACAGGGCCGGTAGGACCGGCCAGTCCGTCAGGTCCGGCCCTAAGGCCGACAGGACCGGCTCCGAAGCCGGTAAGGCCGATTCCATGGTCGGTAAGGCCGACTCCAAGAGCTGACCGTTCAGCTCCCTTCACCCTTTGCCTCCTCGGCCGTCAGGCCGAGGAGGCTTCGCATGTGTGCGTACTTCTTCTCCAGCCGGGCGCGGGTTGCCTCGTCGAGGGCCGAGAGCCGGGCGGGGTCGGCGTTGTGCGCCAGGTCGGCCTCCTTGACCAGCAGGGCGCCCGGGGTGGCCAGGATGCGCGCGGCGTACGCCTGAGGGGCCTCGCCCGCCCGCTTGGTGAGTGCCCGCACGACGCTCTTCGTGCGGTCCGTCAGTGCGGCGCCGCGCAGCCACTCCTCCGACAGTGCCTCGTCCTCCACCGCGTCGTGCAGCCAGGCCGCCGCGATCTGCTCCTCGTCGCCGCCGCGGGCACGCACGCCCTCGGCCACGGCCTGCAGGCGGGCTTCAGTCTGCTGGCTGTGGATAACTCTGCTCGCTTCGGAATACTTTGGTAAAGTAACTATTGACGCGTTCTTGACGCTTCCTTTGCTGCATTTGCCATACCAGCCCGACTGGTCGAACTGGAGGACGAGCCCATCGGACACGCAGACACCCTCATCGCCATGGGCGGCGCTTTCCTCGCCGCCGCTGTCCTCGCACGCCTCGGCGGGCGCATAGGACTACCCACCATTCCCCTCTTCATCCTGGCCGGGATCCTGCTCGGCCCGCACACCCCCGGCGTCGTGCTCGTCTCGGACCCGCACGACATGGAGATGCTCTCCGCGCTCGGCCTGGTGCTGCTCCTCTTCTACCTGGGCCTGGAGTTCCACCTGGACGACCTCAAAGCGGGCGGACGCCGCATGGCGCTCGCCGGAGGCACGTATCTCGCGCTGAACGTGGGCGCGGGCCTGGCCTTCGGTTTCGCCCTCGGGTGGGGCACCTCCGAGGCGCTCGTCCTCGCCGGAGTGCTCGGCATCTCGTCGTCCGCGATCGTCACCAAGGTGCTGGTGGACACGGGGCGGCTCGGCAACCCGGAGACCAAGCCGATTCTCGGGATCATCGTGGTCGAGGACATCTTCCTCGCCCTGTATCTCGCGGCCTTGCAGCCGATCCTGTCCGGGGCGGACTCCCTGTCGTCGGCGGTGCTGGACGCGGGCAAGGCGTTCGGGTTCCTGCTGCTCCTCGCGCTGGTGGCGCGTTTCGGGACACGTGTGATCGGGCGCCTCTTCTCCACGCGGGACGACGAGCTGCTGGTGATCTCCTTCCTCGGGGCGGCGGTGTTCGTGGCCGGGGTGTCGGAGTGGTTCGGGGTGGCGGACGCGATCGGGGCCTTCATGGTGGGCCTGATGCTGGGGAGTACGGCGTCGGGGGCGCGTATACGCAAGCTCGTGCATCCGCTGCGGGACGCCTTCGGGGCGATCTTCTTCTTCGCGTTCGGTCTGTCGATCGATCCCGGTGATCTTCCGACGGTGTTGTGGCCGGTTCTCGCGGCGGTGGCCGTGACGCTGGCGATGAATGTGCTGGCGGGGCTGGGGGCGGCGCGTGTGTACGCCTTTGGGCCGGGGCCCGCGGCGAACATCGCCACGACGTTGCTGGCGCGGGGAGAGTTCGCGCTGATACTCGCGACGATGGCGGCTGCTGCGGGGCTGGATGCCCGGTTGTCGCCCTTCATCGCCGGCTATGTGCTCCTGCTGGCCGTCCTGGGTCCTCTGACAGCGGTCCGGTCGCACTGGTTGGCGCGGGTTCTTCCAGGGCGTCGGGAGACCAGGGTGTCCGAGTTGGTGGGTTAGTTCGAGTCGGTGGGGTAGGGGGCGGGGGTTTGGGGTGCGAGGCGGCTGCTGGGTTCCCTGGGGTTTTTCTCGCCCCCGCCGCCCCTCCCCGTCCCGTCCCCAGGGGCTCCGCCCCTTCGACCCCGCCAAGGGGGCTACGCCCCCTGGACCCCCAGAAGCGGGGCCGCGCCCGAGCACCGCGAGGGCAGAGGCTTGTCCCCTGCACTCCCAACACCGAGGCAGCCCGCCCCTGGCCCCTAGGGGGCTTCCCCTGCACCCCGCGCGGGGCCGCGCCCCGGGTCCGCGCTTCGGGGCTCTTTTCTCGCTCGCTCTTCCGGGCTCCGCCCCGGACCCCGATTCGGGGGCCGGCCCCCGAACCCCCGCTCCTCAAACGCCGGAGGGGCTGGGATGTGCGGCCTCCCTGCCCAGGCAGCCCACAGGGGCGGTAGACCTCCGGGTCAGCGGGGGGCTGTGGTGCCCTCTCGGGAGATCAGGAGCAGGGCGCGGTCGTCGTTCACGTCTCTGGCCACCGCTTCGATGAGGTGCCAGGCGGCGCCGTGGAAACCACCGGCGACATAGCGGTCGGCCTCGCCCGTGAGTCGGTCGATGCCTTCGACGATGTCGCGGTCGGAGGTCTCGACGAGGCCGTCCGTGAAGAGCATGAGGACGTCGCCAGGGCGGAGAGAACCCTTGACGGGGTCGAACTGGGCGCCGTCGTAGACCCCGAGGAGAGGGCCCTCCGCGACCTTCTCCTCCCAGCGGCCGCTGCCCGCGCTGAGCTGGAGCCCCGGCGGGTGCCCGGCGGAGAAGAGTTCGTAGTCGCCCGAGTCCAGGTCCAGGACGAGGTGGATCGAGGTCGCGAAGCCCTCGTCCCAGTCCTGGCGGAGGAGGTAGCCGTTCGCGGCGGGGAGGAAGGCATGGGGTGGGAGCGATCCCAGGAGGCCGCCGAAGGCGCCGGAGAGGAGTAGCGCGCGTGAGCCCGCATCCATACCCTTGCCCGAGACGTCCGTGAGGACGACCTCCAGCGTGCGGCCGCCGTTCGTGCGGGCCGCGACCACGAAGTCGCCCGAGAAGGACTGCCCTCCCGCAGGCCGCAGCGCCATCTCCCGGTGCCAGCCGAACGGCAGCTGCGGCAGCTTGCTCTGCACCCGGATCCGTTCCCGCAGGTCGAAGAGCATCGTGCCGCCCCGCCGCCAGGGCACACCGACCCGGCTGCGGAACTGGGCGATGAGGAGGCCGAAGAAGCCGCAGGCCGCGACGACCAGCACGATGCCCGGTGTCACCCGGGACGGGCCCTCCGTATACGGTCCGAGCTGCACGGACTCGACTATCAGCGCGGTCGCGGCAGCCGCGTACAGCGCCAGCAGGCTGGCCGGGCGCAGCAGCAGGCCGCCCGCGACGATCGGGAGGACGAGGACCGCCGGGGACACCCACACCGAGTTGGCCATCGTGCACGCGGCGATCAGGGGGATCGTCAGCATCAGACCGGCGAGCGCGACCCAGTCGGAGCCGTCCCCCCGGAAGTAGTCGACGGCGGATTTACGCACGCCGGTGCGGACCCGGTGAGCCATTTTCCTCAACCGGGCCGTGAACGTCTCGGCCTCCGCGCGCCGCTCTCGTCCTGCTGCCATTGTTCGGGACCCTATCGATCGGACCAGCTCTTGTGCACAGGAGGTCCTACTTGTCCCCCTTCCGAGGGCCGGTTCACGACGAATCTCACACAGATCCCACACGAGGAGACACCACGGACCGGGCCGTGGTGTCTCCGACAGTCGGGCGAAAATCGTTCGACCGGCCCGGATTGTCCTGGTAGGCATGGCGTATGGCGACTGACTTGCGGGTGCTGCGGAAGGCCGACTGGAACGCCTGGTACGGCAACTTCATCCGGGCCTTCGGCGGTGTGGCCGAGTCGTCCGAGGAGCGTGAGCTGTGGCACGACCTCACGGAACACAACCGCACCATCGGCGCCTGGGACGGTGACCAATGCGTGGGCACGGCGGGCGCCTTCACCTTCCGGATCACGGTCCCGGGCGGCGCCTTGGTGCCGGCCGCGGGCATCACGATGGTGAGCGTCGCGGCCACCCATCGGCGGCGCGGACTGCTACGGGCCATGATGCGGCGGCAGTTGGACGACATCCGCTCCTGGGGTGAGCCCCTCGCCGTACTGACCGCCTCGGAGCCCGTGATCTACGGCCGGTTCGGCTACGGGGCCGCCACGTACCAGTCCAACGTCGAGGTGGACACCACCCGCGTACGGCTGTTCGTGCCGCCCGGCACCGACGAGGTGCGCCTGCGGTACGCGCCGCCGGCCGAGGTGGTCGACGCGTGCGAGGCGGTGTACGCACGGCGAGTGCCGGAACGGCCGGGCATGCTGGCGCGGCAGCCCGGCTGGGAGCGGTTGGGGCTGCTGGATCCGGAGAGCGACCGGAACGGGCAGTCGCCGCTGCAGTGCGTGGTGGCCGAGCGGGGTGGGGAGGTCGTGGGCTACACCCGCTTCCGCATCAAGGGCGACTGGGACCAGTCGGGTGCCCGGAACGTCGTACACCTGCGGGACCTGGAGGCCCTCGACCCGGCCGCGCACGCGGCCCTGTGGCGGTTCCTCTTCGACATCGACCTGACGTCGAAGGTCGTCGCGTACGGGCGGCCGGTCGACGAGGCGTGGCTGCACATGGTGTCCGACATCCGGCGCTGTCAGGTGCGGATACGGGACACGCTGCACCTGCGGCTCGTGGACGTGGGCGCGGCGCTTCAGACGCGGACGTACCAGGCGCCGGTGGACGTGGTGTTCGAGGTCGAGGACGCGTTCTGCCCCTGGAACGAGGGGCGTTGGCGGCTCATCGGTGATACGAAGGGCGCGAGCTGTACGCGGACGGACGACCCCGCTGATCTCGCCCTGTCCGTACGGGAGTTGGGAGCGGCGTATCTGGGCGGGGTGAGCCTGGCGTCGCTGGCGGCGGCCGGGCGGGTGCGGGAGCTGCGGCAGGGTGCGCTTGCGGAGGCGTCGGTGGGTTTCTCTTCGGCTGTGGCGCCTTGGTTGCCGCACGGGTTCTGAGGGACGCGGATTCGCGGATTCTGGTACGTGGTCGCGGTGGATTCGGGTCTGCCGCTTGTCAGTTCTGTTGGCAGGTCGGGCACCAGAAGAGGTTGCGGGCGGCGAGATCGGCGGTGCGGATCTCGCCGCCACAGATGTGGCAGGGCAGCGTGGCCCTGCGGTACACGTACACCTCGCCACCGTGGTCGTCGACGCGAGGCGGTCGGCCCATGGCTTCCGGGGTGTGTTCCGGGCGGACGGTGTCGATGCGGTTGTTGCGCACGCCCTCGCGCATGAGCTCGACCAGGTCGGCCCACATCGCTTCCCATTCGCCCGGGGTGATGTGCTTTCCGGGGCGGTACGGGTCGATGTTGTGCCGGAAGAGGACCTCGGCGCGGTAGACGTTGCCGACGCCCGCGATGACCTTCTGGTCCATGAGGAGGGCGGCGATCGTCGTACGGCTGCGGGAGACGCGGCGGTACGCGGCTGACGGGTCGGCGTCCGGGCGGAGGGGGTCGGGGCCGAGGCGGTCGTGTACGGCCTGCTTCTCGGGGTTGGTGATCAGCGCGCAGGTGGTGGGGCCGCGGAGGTCTACGTACGTCGTGTCGTTCGCGAGGCGGAGGCGGACCGTGTCGGTGGGTGGGGGTGCGGGGGCGGGGCCGAAGGCGACCTTGCCGAAGAGGCCGAGGTGGATGTGGATCCAGTCCCCGATGGCCTCCGGGCCGAAGCGGAGGAAGAGGTGCTTGCCGTGGGCTTCGGCGGTGGTGAGTTCCGTGCCGTCGAGGAGGGCTGCGGCGTCGGTGAACTTGCCCTGAGGGCTGGTGACGCGGGTGGCTCCGCCGGTGAAGGCCGCGGCGTAGTCCTGGGCCAGGCGGTGGATGGTGTGGCCTTCCGGCATGGGGGTGTCTCCGGGGTGTGGTTGCGTGCGTGGGGTGGGGGCAGGGGGATTTCCTCGCCCCCGCCGCCCCTACCCATTCCCGTCCCCTGGGAGCTCCGCCCCCAGACCCCCGCTCGGCCTGAACGGCCTCGTCCTCAAACGCCGGACGGGCTGGGGGTGCCTGGCCGCCCTCCTGGCACCTGGCACCTGGCCAGCGTCGATCGCGCCCTTCCAGCGCCACCCGGCGGTGGTGCCTACTGCTGCGGGTGGTGGGGCGGGATCGGGGGGAGGTCGCCCGTCGTCTCGTACGCCGACAGCATGTCGATGCGGCGGACGTGGCGTGCGTCGCCGGAGAAAGGCGTGTTGAGGAAGGTCTCGACGAACTTCGTCGCCTCCTCCTGGGTGTGCATGCGCGCACCCACCGCGATGACGTTGGCATCGTTGTGCTCGCGCCCCAGCGAAGCGGTCTCCACGCTCCAGGCAAGGGCCGCACGGACGCCCTTCACCTTGTTCGCCGCGATCTGCTCCCCGTTCCCGGAGCCGCCGATCACGATGCCGAGGGACCCGGCGTCGGCGGCCGTCTTCTCGGCGGCACGGAGGCAGAACGGCGGGTAGTCGTCCTGGGCGTCGTAGATGTGGGGCCCGCAGTCGACGGGCTCGTGGCCGGCGGCCTTGAGCCACTCAACGAGGTGGTTCTTCAGTTCGTAGCCGGCGTGATCCGAGCCGAGGTAGACGCGCATGATCCGAGTGTGACACGCCGGTTTCGGCGTCGCCCGCCGGGGGGCCAGCAGCGAAAACAGGAGTCATGGAGGGCCTCACCAGGGGGCAGATGCCACGAGACACACGACCGAAGACGCGCGCCGGACATCACAGATGTCCGGCCCCGTACCCTCCAGCGGCGCAAAGGAAATACCCCCATGACTTCGCAGCCGACCACGACAACGAAGGCCGGAAGCGGCCCGGGCGGCCACGGAGAGCCCGGCGGCGGCCTCCAGGCCGGGCTCAAGAGCCGTCATCTGTCCATGATCGCCATCGGTGGCGTCATCGGCGCCGGCCTCTTCGTGGGGTCCAGCTCCGGCATCGCCACCGCCGGCCCCGGCATCCTCCTGTCGTACGCCCTCGTGGGGACGATGGTCGTCCTCGTGATGCGGATGCTCGGCGAGATGTCGGCCGCCAACCCGACGTCCGGGTCCTTCTCCGCCCACGCCGACCGCGCGCTCGGGCGCTGGGCCGGGTTCTCGATCGGCTGGCTGTACTGGTTCTTCTGGGTCGTCGTGCTCGCCGTGGAGGCCACCGCCGGGGCCGAGATCCTCGAAGGGTGGATGCCCGACGTACCGCAGTGGGGGTGGGCGCTCATCGTGATGGTGGTGCTGACCGCCACCAACCTCGTCTCGGTCGGCTCGTACGGCGAGTTCGAGTTCTGGTTCGCGGGGATCAAGGTCGTCGCGATCGCCGCGTTCATCGTCGTCGGCGGGCTCGCCGTCTTCGGGGTGCTGCCGGGTGTCGACGCCGGGAAGGCCGGGCTGTCCAATCTCACCGACCACAGCGGCTTCCTGCCGAACGGTCCGGGCGCGATCCTCATCGGCGTACTGCTCGTCGTCTTCTCCTTCATGGGCACCGAGATCGCCACACTGGCGGCCGGTGAGTCGGAGGACCCGCGGAAGTCGGTCACCAAGGCCACCAACAGCATCATCTGGCGCATCGGTGTCTTCTACCTCGGCTCGATCTTCGTCGTGGTGACGCTGCTGCCGTGGAACGACCCGTCCATCAAGGACAAGGGCTCGTACGTCGCCGCCCTGGACTCCCTCGGCATCGCGCACGCCGGCCAGATCATGAACTTCATCGTGCTGACGTCCGTGCTGTCCTGCCTCAACTCCGGTCTCTACACGGCCTCCCGGATGGCGTTCTCGCTCGGCGCACGCGGTGACGCGCCGAAGGCGTTCGCGCGGACGAACGCGCGCGGTGTGCCGATGGCCGCGATCCTCTCCTCGGTCGTCTTCGGGTTCGTGGCGGTCTTCTTCAACTACGCCTACCCGGACTCCGTCTTCCTCTTCCTCGTCAACTCCTCCGGCGCCGTGGCCCTGTTCGTCTGGCTGGTGATCTGCTTCTCCCAGCTGCGGCTGCGCAAGGTCATCGAGCGCGAGGAGCCGGAGAAGCTGGTCGTCCGGATGTGGCTGTACCCGTACCTGACCTGGGCGACCATCGCTCTGATCCTGTTCGTCCTGGGCTACATGCTGACCGACACCGAGCACGGCAACCGCGACATCCTGCTGCTGTCGCTGCTGGTGGCGGCCGTCGTGGTCGGGGTCTCGCTGGTCAAGGAGAGGCTGCCGGGCGGCGGGCGGGCCACAGCCACGAAGCCGGAGACCTCGGCGACCGCGGAGGGCTTGGAGGCCTCGGATACCTCGGAGCGCTGAAACGCCGGGTTCGCACGAGCGTGAGGCTGCCGCACGGGACAAAGCCGTACGCGAAAAGTTGACGGCAGATGTCAGGAAATCCAGCAACCATCGCCCCCAACCGGAAGGACGAAGGACCACGAGCCGACCTCCCGGCGAGCCAGCCCACAAGAACCGAAGGACATACCCGTGACCTTGCAGGGCCACAAGGGCCATAAGAACGACAAGGACCAGAAGGACCCCACGGCGCAGCGCCTCGTCTTCAGGCCCGGCGACGACGGCTACGAGGGCGAGGTCGCCGGCTTCCAGACCGGCCCGGCGCAGCGGCCCGCCGTGGTCTTCGCCGCGTCCTCGCCCGCCGATGTGGCCGCCGCGGTGGCGTACGCGGCGGCCGAGGGACTGCCGGTCGGTGTCCAGGCGACCGGGCACGGGCTGCCGGGGGCGGCCGAGGGTGGTGTGCTGATCACGACGAAGCGCATGGACGGCGTGACGATCGACCCCGAGGCGCGTACGGCACGCATGCAGGCGGGGGTCCGCTGGGGCGGTGTCGTCGAGGCGGCCGCACCGTACGGGCTCGCCCCGTTGAACGGTTCCGCACCGGGCGTGGGCGCCGTCTCGTACACGTTGAGCGGTGGACTGCCCCTCCTGGCCAGGGAGTTCGGGTATGCGGCCGACCATGTGCGCGCCCTGGACGTGGTCACCGCCGACGGGCGGCTCCGCCACGTGACGCGGGAGTCTGACCCCGATCTGTACTGGGCACTGCTCGGCGGCGGCCACAACTTCGGTGTCGTCACCGAGGTGGAGACCGGTCTCGTGCCGGTGGCGCGGCTGTACGGTGGCGCGCTCGACCTCGACGGGCGCGCGGTGGACCCGGAGGCCGTGCTGCGGGCGTACGAGCGCTGGACGCGGACCGTGCCCGCGACGCTGACCTCGTCTTTCGCCGCGGTCGCGTACCCGGACGTCCCGGCGCTGCCGCCGCACCTGCGCGGGCGGTACGTCATCTCGGTGCGGGTCGTGTACACCGGAGCCGGCACCGATGGGGAGCGGCTGGTCGCCCCGCTGCGGGCGTTGGGTCCGGTGCTCAGGGACTCGCTGCGGGAGATGCCGTACACCGAGAGCCACACCGTCCACAGTGACCCGGACGTCCCGCACACGTACTACGGGGACAGCGCGGTGCTGAGCGGTCTGGACGTGGCCGCTGCCGCCGAGGTGCTGTCGCGCACCGGCCCCGGGGTGTCCCCGATGTGCGTGGTGCAGATCAACCACCTGGGCGGGGCGCTGGCCGCCGAGGCACCGAACTCCGTGCCGCACCGGGAGGGACGGTTCCTCGTGCGGCTGGTGGCGATGGCCGGGCGTGAGGCGGCGCGTGCGGTGCTGGACCCGGCGTTCGCGGTCCTCTCGCCGTGGACCATCGGGCGTGCGCTCAACTTCGCGTTCGGCGCGGACGACCGTACCGAGGGGCTGTACGACACGGAGACGCGGCTGCGGCTCGCCGCGTTGAAGGCGAGGTACGACCCGAGCGGCATGTTCCGGCGGAACTACACGATCGAGACGATCGAGCCGGCCAGGGAACGGGCCTGAGAACGGGAGGGGCCCTGCCGCGCGGTGCGGCAGGGCCCTTCGCCGGGCGGAGCGGATCGCTCATCTGCGGCCGATGGAGCGGATCGCTCCCTTACGGCCGATGGAGCGGGTCGTTCCCTTGCGACCGGCGGAGCGGATCGCTCACTTGCGGTCGGCGAGCTTCCAGGCCGCGGGCAGCGCGCCCATCGCCAGCGCGGCCTTCAGGGCGTCGCCGATCAGGAACGGGGTGAGGCCGGCCGCGATGGCGGCGGTCAGCGACATGTCGGCGGCGAGGGCCAGGTACGGCACGCCGATCGCGTAGATGATCAGCTCGCCGACGGCCATGGTGCCCGCCATGCGCAGCACCGAGCGGTCACCGCCGCGCCGGGCCAGCGCACCCACGAAGGTGGCGGCCAGCAGCATGCCGAGGACGTAGCCGAAGGACGGCGCGGCATAGCCCGAACCGCCTTCCGCGAACCACGGCATCCCGGCCATGCCCACCAGCGCGTACAGGGCGAGCGACAGGAACCCTCGGCCCGCGCCCAGCGCCGTACCCACGAGGAGCGCCGCGAAGGTCTGGCCGGTCACCGGCACCGGGGAGCCCGGCACCGGCACCGCGATCTGGGCGGCGATTCCGGTGAGTGCGGCGCCGCCGAGCACGAGCGCGACGTCGCGGACGCGGGACGCGGGCAGCAGGTCGGCGAGGACTTCGCCGGGGCGGCGGGCGGATGTGGCGGCGGCAATGCTCATGACGGGGGCTCACTCCGGCGATGGATGCGGTCGGGGACACGGTGACGCTATCCCAGGGCCCTGGACGCGATCACCGTCAGCGCTCGACAAAGCGAACAGCGCGCGCTTGATGTGCTCCCCACAAAGGATGTGACTTACACACGCTCCGGGGTGACGCCGGTCACTGAGGTGGGGAGACGGCTCGGGGAGGTTGGCGGGCGGGCGGGAACTGTAGGGTTCCTCCAAACAACCGGCGTGAGCGAATCATCACGTTCCGTGCCCCGGCCGTCCGCATGGTGGGCGGGCTTCTCATGCGGCGCGGTGGGCGCCCACACTGTCGGCGTTTTGCCCACTCGCACCCATTCGCTACCAAGGGGCCACGACACCCATGTCAGGCAGCACCCTCGACTCCGCGCGGGAGACCTCTGCCGCGGACGTCCCTCTTTCCCACGGCCTCAAACAGCGTCACCTGTCGATGATCGCGCTGGGCGGGGTGATCGGCGCGGGCCTGTTCGTCGGGTCCGGGGCGGGCATCGCCGCCGCCGGGCCGTCGATCGTCGTCGCGTACGCGCTCTCCGGTCTGCTCGTCATGCTGGTGATGCGGATGCTCGGCGAGATGTCGGCCGCGTATCCGTCGTCCGGCTCCTTCTCGGCGCATGCCGAGCGCGCCCTCGGCCCGTGGGCGGGCTTCACCGCCGGCTGGGCCTTCTGGGTCCTGCTCTGCACGGCCGTCGGCCTGGAGGGCATCGGCGCCGCGAAGATCGTGACCGGCTGGCTGCCCGACACCCCCGAGTGGGGGTGGGTGGCGCTGTTCATGGTGGTGTTCCTCGTCACGAACCTGGCCGCCGTGAAGAACTTCGGCGAGTTCGAGTTCTGGTTCGCCGCGCTCAAGGTCGGCGCGATCAGCCTGTTCCTGGTCCTCGGCGTGCTCGCGGTCGCCGGGGTTCTGCCGGGCACGGACTCCCCCGGCCTCTCCCGCCTCACCGGCGAGGGCGGCTTCCTGCCGAACGGCAGTGAGGGCCTCGTCATCGGGCTGCTCGCCTCGGTGTTCGCGTACGGCGGTCTGGAGACGGTCACCATCGCGGCGGCCGAGTCGGAGGACCCGGTCCGTGGTGTCGCCCGTGCGGTCCGTACGGCGATGTGGCGCATCGCGCTCTTCTACATCGGCTCGATGGCGGTCGTCGTCACCCTCGTCCCGTGGAACGCGAAGGCCGTCGTCGACAAGGGCCCGTACGTCGCCGCCCTCGAACACATCGGCATCCCTGGCGCCGCCCAGCTGATGAACGTGGTCGTCCTCGTGGCCCTGCTGTCGGCCATGAACGCCAACATCTACGGTTCCTCGCGCATCGCGTACTCGCTGGTGGCACGGGGACAGGGCCCGAAGGCGCTGGCGCGGGTCTCCCGCGGGGTGCCGCGGGTCGCGGTCCTGGCCTCCTGCGTGTCCGGTTTCGTCTGCGTGGTGCTGAGCTACTGGCGGCCGGACGACGTCTTTCCCTGGCTGCTGAACATGATCGGCGCCGTGATCCTGGTCGTCTGGGTGTTCATCGCCGTCTCGCAGCTGCGGCTGCGCCGCCGGCTGGAGCGGGAGGCCTCGGAGAAGCTGGTCGTGCGGATGTGGGCGTTCCCGGCGCTGACGTGGGTCGCGCTCGCGGGGATGGCGGCGATCTTCGTCCTGATGGCGCGGGAGCCGGGCACCCGGGTGCAGCTGTACGCGACGGGCGGGATGACGCTGGTTCTGGCGGCGCTCGGGTACGCGCGGCAGAGGACTCGCGCCAAGAGCTGATCCGCCGGCGGACGTATTGCCGTTCGCCGCCCGGCAGAGGTAGGAAACGTCCTGCCCGTGATCGTCTTCTCTCACGCTCACCGGGCAGGCAGAGATACAGGTGGGCCCCCGCGAGAACGTGACTCGCGGGGGCCCACCCATGCGGGCGCCCGGGGTCAGAGGTTGCTGAAGTCCGGGCCCTTGGTACGGGTGCGCTTGATCTCGTAGAAGCCCGGGATCGAGGCGACCATGAGGGTGCCGTCCCAGAGCTTGGCGGCCTCCTCGCCCTTGGGGGCCGGGGTGACGACCGGGCCGAAGAAGGCGATCTGCTCGCCGTCGGAGCCGGGGACCGCGATGACCGGGGTGCCGACCTCCTGGCCGACCTTCTCGATGCCCTCGTTGTGGGAGGCGCGCAGTTCGGGCTCGTACGGGGTGGAGTCCCAGTGGTCCATCAGCGACTCGGGCAGGCCCACGTCCTTCAGCGCCCGGGCGACGACCTCCTTCTCGATGCCCTCGCCCTGGTTGTGGATGCGGGTGCCGAGCGCGGTGTACAGGTCGCCGAGCACCTCGGCGCCGTGCTCCTGCTCCGCGGCGATGACCACCCGTACGGGACCCCACGCTTTGGTCTGGAGCATCTCGCGGTAGTTCTCGGGCAGCTCGTCCAGCTTGTTCTCGTTCAGGACCGCGAGGCTCATCAGATGCCAGCGGACCTCGATGTCCCGGACCTTCTCCACCTCCAGGACCCACCGCGAGGTCATCCAGGCCCACGGGCACAGCGGGTCGAACCAGAAGTCGACGGGGGTCTTGCCGGAGGTCGCCCCGGAGGACTGCTCGGACATGGCTCTCCTAGAAAGTGGCCAAGTGGTCGTTTTCCCTGGGCAACACCGGCGCACGCCCGCACCATTCCCACGCCCCGCCCCACGATGTGGGCACTGCGCCCCGCTGTCCGGTCCCGGGGGCGCATGGCAGGATCGGCCTGTCCGTATGCCGAACACCACCTGTAGGGAGTGCCGCCCGTGCCCGGTGAGAATCTGTCCCGCGACGAGGCCCAGGAGCGGGCCGCGCTGCTGTCCGTCGACGGGTACGAGGTGTCGCTCGACGTGCGCTCCGCCGTGGGCGACACGGGCGGCGAACCGCGCACGTTCCGTTCGGTCACCACGATCCGCTTCCGCTGCTCCGACCCGGGCGCCACCAGCTTCGCCGACCTGGTCGCGCCGAGCGTGACGGCGGTGTCCCTCAACGGCAGGGACCTGGACCCGAGCGAGGTCTTCGACGGTACGCGGATCGTCCTGGAGGACCTGGCGGCCGACAACGAGCTCGTCGTCGACGCCCGGTGCGCCTACTCGCGCACCGGCGAGGGGCTGCACCGCTTCGTCGACCCCGAGGACGGCGAGGTCTACCTCTACACCCAGTACGAGCCGGCCGACTCCCGCCGTGTCTTCGCGAACTTCGAGCAGCCCGACCTGAAGGCGCCCTTCCGTTTCGAAGTACGGGCGCCGGAGGGCTGGACGGTCTGGAGCAACGGGGCCGGCGAGCAACAGGACGGGGTGTGGCGGTTCGCGGAGACCAAGCCGATCTCGACGTACATCACGGCGGTCGTGGCGGGGCCGTACCACTACGTGACGGACACGTACGAGCGGACCTTCGAGGACGGTACGCGGCTGGAGATCCCCCTCGGCGCGATGTGCCGCAGGGGTCTCGCCCCCTACTTCGACGCCGACGACGTCTTCCTCGTCACGAAGCAGGGCCTGGACTTCTTCCACGACCACTTCGACTACCCCTACCCCTTCGGGAAGTACGACCAGGCCTTCGTGCCGGAGTACAACCTCGGCGCGATGGAGAACCCGGGGCTCGTCACGTTCCGCGAGGAGTTCATCTTCCGGGGCAAGGTCACGCAGGCGTCGTACGAGCGGCGGGCGAACGTCATCCTGCACGAGATGGCACACATGTGGTTCGGCGACCTGGTGACCATGGTGTGGTGGGACGACCTGTGGCTGAAGGAGTCCTTCGCGGACTTCATGGGCACCTTCTCGATGGTCGAGGCGACCCGCTTCACCGATGGCTGGATCACCTTCGCCAACAACCGCAAGTCCTGGGCGTACCGCGCCGACCAGCTGCCCTCCACGCACCCCGTCACGGCCGACATCCGTGATCTGGAGGACGCGAAGCTCAACTTCGACGGCATCACCTACGCCAAGGGCGCCTCGGTGCTGAAGCAGCTCGTCGCGTACGCCGGGCGGGACGCCTTCCTGGAGGGCGCGCGGCGGTACTTCAAGCGGAACGCGTACGGCAACACGCGCCTGGGTGACCTGCTGTCGGTGCTGGAGGAGACGTCCGGGCGGGACATGGGCGGCTGGGCGCGTTCCTGGCTGCAGACGGCCGGCGTGAACTCGCTGACCCCACAGGTGCTGCTGGACGCGGACGGGCGCGTGGCCGAGCTGGCCGTACTGCAGGAGGCGGCGGAGTCACACCCCCGGCTGCGGCCGCACCGGGTGGCCATCGGCCTGTACCGGCGCGGCCAGGAGGGCGCGCTGGAGCGGTACGCCCAGGCCGAGACGGACGTCGACGGTGCGCGTACGGTCGTGGCGGAGCTGGCGGGCGCCGAGGCGCCGGAGCTGGTGCTGGTCAACGATGCCGACCTGACGTACTGCAAGACCCGCTTCGACGACATGTCGCTGGCGACGCTGCGGGCCGCTCTCGGCGACATGACCGACCCTCTGGCGCGGGCCCTGTGCTGGTCGGCGCTGTGGAACATGACGCGGGACGCGCTGCTGCCGGCGCGGGAGTTCATCGACCTGGTGCTGAAGTTCGCGGGCCGGGAGTCCGACATCGGTGTCCTGCAGATGCTGCACGCGTGGGCCGAGTCGGCGCTGACGCACTACGCGGCGCCGGAGTGGCGGGAACAGGGCTCCCGCCTGCTCACGCAGGGCGCGGCGGTCGAGCTGTACGCCGCCGAGCACGGCAGCGAGCACCAACTGGCGTGGGCACGGTTCTTCGCCCGGGTGACCGACGAGCCGGGCTTCGAGCTGCTGACGGGCCTGCTCGACGGTACGGCGACGGTCGACGGACTCCAGGTCGACCAGGAGCTGCGCTGGGCGCTCCTGGACACGCTGGCCACGCACGGCGTCGTCGGCGAGAAGGAGCTGGCCGCCGAGCTGGCCCGCGACGACACGGCGTCCGGCAGGCGGCACCAGGTCCGCTGCCTGGCCGCCCGCCCCTCGGCCGCGGTGAAGGCGCAGGCGTGGGCGTCGGTGGTGGAGTCGGACACGCTGTCCAACGCCCTGGTCGAGGCGACGATCGCGGGCTTCGGCCGGCCGTCCCAGCGGGAGCTGACGGCGCCGTACGCGGAGAAGTACTTCGCGGCGATCGAACGGGTCTGGGCCCAGCGGTCGATCCAGATCGGCATGAACGTGGTGAGCGGGCTGTTCCCGTCGTTGCAGGGCTCCCCGGCCACGCTGGACGCCACCGACGCCTGGCTGTCGGCGCACGAGGACGCGCCGCCCGCACTGCGGAGGCTGGTCCTGGAGGCACGGGACGACCTGGCGCGGTCACTGCGGGGCCAGGCGTGTGACGCGGCGGCGAAGTAGCCGTCGGCTCCGCGCCCGGTAAGTAGCCGTCCGCGAGGCGTACTTGGGTGGCACCGCAGGTTGACGCGGTGCCCCCATCGCGCGGTTACGAAATTCAGGTATTCGGAGCCGTAACCTTTACCGTTCCCCATCCGGACCAGCCACTCTCGGCACTCGAACGTGCGTACTTTAGGGCCGTCTTGTCCGCATATGGCGACGAGCGTGTAACAGCGGTTCAAGGGCCGGTCGCACACGGGAATCTGCGGGTCATGAACAACACCCCGCTCTCCCCCCACTCCCACCCGCTGCACCGCCTCGCCGACCTCCGGGGCCGTGTGCGGACCACCGCCCAGCTGCGCGGCCTCGGCGTCACGCCGGCCGAGACGAGCGAGCAGTGCCGCCCCGGCGGGCCCTGGCAGCAGATCCTGCCGGGCGTGTACCTGCTCCACCCCGGCGCGGCCACGCCTCAGGAGCGCCTCCAGGCGGTCCTGCTGTACGCGGGCCGATCCCGCGACGCGGCCGGGGTGCCCGCACAGCCGGGCGCCGACAAGCCGCACGGCCCCGCCCCGGACGCCGTGATCACGGGCCTGGCCGCCCTCGCCCTGCACGGTTTCGCCTCGGCTCCCTCGCTGCTCTCCCTGGACCACGTCGACGTCCTCGTCCCGCGTCTGCGCCGCCTGCGCTCCACGGGCTGCGCACGCGTCCTGCGCACGCCCGCGCTTCCCGTCCCGGTCCACATCGCCGGCCTCCCGGTCGCACCGGTTCCGCGGGCCCTGGCCGACGCGGTGGCGGGCCTGGCCGACGCGGGTGCCGTACGCCGGCTGCTGACGGAGGCGGTGCGCGCCGGTCACGCCGAGCCGTCCGCGGTGGTCCGGGAGCTGTCCCGGGCGCGGCTGCTGAACCGCCCGCACGTGGTGGGCGCGGTCGACTCCCTCCTGGCCGAGGGCCGCGCGCTCGCCGAGGACCGGCTGCTCCGCATGGTCGAGGAGCACGGCCTCCCCGACCCCGTCTGGAACGTGGACCTGCGATTGCCCGGCGGCCCCCACCTGGGCGGCCTCGACGCGTACTGGCCGGAGCACGCGGTGGCCGTGGAGCTGGACACCCGGGGCCCCCGCCACGACGAGGACGCCCTCGGGTCGGAGTACGCCCGCAAGCGCGAGGCCCTGGAGCGCCTGGGCATCACGGTCGTCCACATCACCCCGAGGAAGCTCCGCGAGTCCCTGGAGCAGCAGGCCGCGATCGTCCGTACGGCCCTGATGGCGTCGGTGGACCGCGAGCCGGCGGCGTACGTAGTGGTGCTCCCCCGCTGAGCGCTCCACGGGCGCGGGGCATCGGGCGCCGGTATCAGGAGGGGAGCGTAGGGGCCGCCGAAGTGGATTCGGCGGCCCCTACGGATGACCTCGGCGTTCGCGGACTGCGGCCTTGCCTGCGTCGTGCGCCCGGCGCACGCTGGTCTTATGGGTGTGCGACGGGACGGCCCCACGCTCATCACGTCCGTGCAGCGGGCCTTCCGCCTGCTGGAGGCGGTGAGCGTGCACGAGAACGGTGCACCGGCGAAGCAGTTGGCGCACGACACGAGGCTGCCCCTGGCCACCGCCTATCACCTGCTGCGGACGCTGCTCCACGACGGATACGTGCGCAAGCTGGACGACGGCGGCTTCGTCCTGGGCGACCGGCTGGAGACGCTGCACACCACGGGCCGCGGACAGGCGCAGCTCAGCCGGATCCGTCCCACGCTCGCCGCACTGCGGGACGAGCTCACGACCGCCGCCTACCTCACCTTCTACGAGGAGGGCGAGATCCGGGTCGCGGAGATCGTCGACGGCCCCAAGGCGCCGCGGGTCGACATCTGGGTGGGCTTCGAGGAGGCCGGGCACGCCACCGCGCTGGGGAAGTCCGTACTGCGGGAACTCGACGACGACTCCCGCAGGGACTACCTCGCCCGACACCCCCTCGTCGACCTCACCCCGCGGACCATCACCAGCCCTCCGGAGCTGCTCCGGCATCTCGACTCCTCACCCGTGGCGCCGGCCGTCACGGACCTGGAGGAGTACATCCTCGGCACGGTCTGCATCGCTGTGCCCGTCTACAGCGGGGACACGCTCGGCTCGCTCGGCGTCTCCCTGCGGGCGGAGCGCCGCCGCCAGATCGAGGAGATACGGGCGCGGCTGATCCCGACCGCGTGTCGCGTGACCAGGAGTCTTTCGTTCACTATCTGAAAATCTCCTCCTTGCAACTTTCCGCTCGAACCTTTTTCCTGGACGAAAGGGACATTTCAGGAGTGCGTCTCGCGCACCACGCACAGGTGAGGACTGCGGACACAGCATGAGCCAGGCCCGAGACCATGCCGGCGCCGGCCGGCGGCAGGCACGGCCGTTCAGGAAGCGAGGAGCACATCCCGGGGCATCGGCCCGGAAAAGCGCTGCCGCACGGGTGGCCGCGGGCACGCCCGTCCTGCCCGTGCTGATCGTGTCCGTCGTCGTGATCGTCGGACTCCTCGGCGGAGGGGGGAGGATACTGCTGCCCCTGCTCGCGGCCGGGCCCGCGCTGGCCGCCACCACCTGCGGGCCGCACGGAGTCCTCTGCATCGGTCTCCTCGCCACCGGGCTGGGCACGACGCTCGGTCTCCATGCCAGCGCTCCGGACCGAGAGCTGGCAGCCGTGCTCTCCGCGCTGACGGTCGTCACCCTGGCGAGCAGCCTGTCCAGCGCAGTGCTCCGGCGTCGCGAACGGGTGCTCGCGGCCGTCCGCTCGGTCGCCGAGGCCGCTCAGCACGCGCTGCTCAAACCGGTACCGGAGAGGGTCGGCCCGTTCCAGGTGGCCGTGCGCTACAGCGCCGCGGCGGCGGAGGCCCGTATCGGCGGGGATCTCTACGCGCTCGTGCCCACCCCGTACGGGGTCAGGCTGATCGTCGGCGATGTGCGCGGCAAGGGGCTGCCGGCCGTGGAGACCGCCGCACTCGTGCTCGGTGTCTTCCGGGAGGCCGCCTACGACGAGCCCGATCTCCTCGCCGTCGTCGGCAGGATCGAGCGGAGCCTGACACGCAACCTCGACGGCGACGACTTCGTCACCGCCGTGGTCGCCGGATACCCGCAGGCAGGGCAGCTGGAGCTGGTCAACTGCGGACACGCGCCCCCGCTGCTGGTCCGCGCGTCCGGCGGCGTCGTGGCGGCGGAGCCCACCCATCCGGCTCCGCCCCTGGGGCTGCGCGCCCTCACGAGCGAGACCCCCAGCCTCCAGGTGCTGCCCTTCGGCCGAGGGGACCAGCTGCTGCTCTACACCGACGGGGTCACCGAGGCCCGCGACCACGGCGGTGAGTTCTATCCGCTCGCCGAAGGGCTGGCGCGCCACGTGTCCGACGAGCCGGCAGGCACCCTCACCGCGCTCCACGACGAACTGCTGGAGCACGTGGGCGGCCGACTGCACGACGACGCGGCGCTGCTCCTGCTCCGTAAGCCGCCCGTGCCGGAACCAGCGGTGTCCTGAGCGCGGGCGCCGCGCCGCCTCGGCTCTACTTGCCGCAGAACTCCGCCTCGATCACCGCATCACTGTCGCCCGACCAGTCGCCGTTGAAGTTGAAGGCGAGGGAGTGGCGGCCGTCTGCCGTCGTCAGCGCGACCGCGAGGGTGCCGTAGACGTCGCCGCCGTGGCCCCAGACGTGGACTCCGCAGCTCAGCTCGACATCGGTGAGGCCCAGGCCGTAGCGCCGGTTCGGGTCGCCGGTGTCGACCGTGGTCGTCAGCTCCTTCTGCTGCTTCTTCGGGAGCAGGCGCCCGCGTATGAGTTCTGTGTAGAAGCGGCTGAGGTCCGCCGAGTCGGAGATCATGCTGCCCGACGCGCCGGCGAGCGTGGGGTTCCACTCGGTGACGTCGTACGCCGGGCCGGTGGTGTCGCGGAGTTTGCTGTACGCCCGGCTGCTGGGGCGGGGCATCGTGGGGTCCGTGCGGGGGCGGTCGTGGCCTGCAGGCCGAGCGGCTCAATGATGCGGGCGCGGATCTCGTCGCCGTACCAGTGGCCCGTGACCCTCTTGATCACCATGCCGGCGAGGACATAGTTCGTGTTCGAGTAGTTCCAGGACCTGCCCGGGTCGAAGTCCGGCTCGTTCTTCATGGCGAACGCCACCAGGTCCTGTGGGGTCAGCGTGTCGTAGCGGTGCTCCAAGAAGCCGTCCTTCGCGAGGTACCTCTCGATGAAGGTCTTGTCCTTGGTGATGTTGAAGATCCCGCTGGTGTGGTTGAGGAGCTGGCGGAGCGTGATCTTCCTGCCGTCGTGGCCGTGGCCGCGGACCACGCCCGGCAGCCACTTCTCCACCGTGTCGTCCAGCGACAGCTCTCCCTCCGCCTCCAGCTGGAGCATTACCGTCGCCACGAACGTCTTGGTGATGCTGGCGACGCGGTAGTGGTCCTCGGTCGAACGCGGCTTGCCCGTCCTGAGGTTACCCACGCCCGACGTGGCCTTCCAGACACCGTGGGCGTCTTTCGCCTGTGCGGTGACGCCCGGTACGCCGTCCCGCACGGCGGCGTCCATGGCCTTCCGGGTCGCGCGGTGGCCGGGCCCCGCGACCCCGGCGGGTGCCGCGGCCACCGGGGCGGCCATGGCCACGGCTGCCGCCAACGCGGTCGCGACGACGAGTCCCGTACGTGCTGACATGGGTTCCCCCTGCTCCGATGGGTTCGGTCGGGAGGGGGGACCCCGGAGGGCTGGGCGAGGGTTGACCGGCATGCGATGGTTGAGCGGCTTTCAGCCCTTGCGCAACACCAGTTCCACGTTCCGGTCCTCCGGCGTGCCGGAGAGGTCCGTGCGGGAGCCCGGGGCGTTGAAGGACAGTTCGCGGTACAGGGACGCGAGGCCGGTCTGGGAGAGGTCGGCGAAGTCCGTGGTGTGCGGGGCCGCCGACTCGACGAGCGTGGTGAACAGGGAGATCGTGCCGTCCTCGTTGTCCACCAGCTCGATGACGCGGGCGAGCTGGGGGAAGTCGATGTGGGAGGCCGTCGAGATCTCCCAGAAGGAGCCGCCGCCCGGGTACGAGTGCGGGGTGATCCGGTTGCGGTGGCTGTGGCCGTTGACCCAGGCCAGGACGCCCTTGTGGCGGCCGAGGAGGGAGAGGACCTCGTCGCCGCCGTGGCGGGCCTCACCGGGGTGGGCGGGGTCCTCGCGGAGGTTGCGCATCGTCCTGCTGGTGTGATGGCTGAAGACGATCGCGTACGAGCCGTTCTCGCCGTGCTCCTTCAGCGTGCGGTCCAGCCACTTCAGCTGCGCCGTGCCGAGCGAGCCCTCGTAGTGGCCGCCGGGGTCGGTGGAGTCGAGGCTGATGCCGATGACGTCGTCGGCAATGCGGAAGGTGTAGTACTGGGTGCCGGCGTCCACGTTCGCCTGCGAGTAGCCGTGGCCGACCGGGCCGGGGCCGGTGTGGGCCGGGTCCAGGTGGGCCTTGAGGTACTCCAGCGGGGTGAAGGGGGCGCGGTTCTCGTCCGGGGTGACCGAACGCATCTGCCGGGTGTGGGACTTGAGCATCGCCTTCCAGTCGGCGCCCTGGGGGTCGCCGCCCGTTTTGACGTTGTCCCAGATCGTTTTACCGGCCTGCTCGTCCAGCGTCATCAGCTTCCTGCCGCCGACCGCGAAGTCCGCGAAGAAGGAGTCGCCGGGGGCGTAGCAGCCGCCGGGCAGGGAGTCGTGGTTGCCGACCGTCGAGTACCAGGGCAGGTTCAGGCCGGGGCTGTTCACCTCCCGGATCGCGGCCGCGAGGAAGCCCTCGATGTGCGGGAAGCCGAGCTGCTTGTCGGCGTCGCGCAGGGCCGCTTCCGGCTGCCAGTACAGCTTCAGACCGCTGTCCTGGACGCCCTCGTAGCGACGCGGGTCACCGGAGTTGGGGGCGATGCGGCCACCGCTCATCACCTTCAGGAACCAGTCCAGCTCGGTGCGGGAGTTGTTGTCGGTGTTGTCGCCCGTCGTCATCACGAAGTGGAGCGGGGAACCGGTGACGGGGGCTCCGCGGAGCGCGTTGACCCGCTCGACGAGCGAGACCGCGCCCGCCACGGACAGCGCCTCCTGCGGACGCCAGGCGCTCGACGTCTGGGCGCGCAGGTACTCGTACCGCAGCGGGTGCTGGACGTCCACCACGTGCAGGTCGGTGAACTGGACGAAGGCGGCGAGGGCCGTACGGCGGTTCTCGCGGCCCGACCCGGGGGTGGCCAGGTCGCCGCGGACGACGCGGTTCCAGGCCGGGCCGTCGCCGAGCCGTCGGTAGCCGGAGCCGCCTCTGGGCGCCGCGACCGAGCCGAGGGTCGTGCCGCGCGTGTACGGCGCCAGGGGCGCGGCCGGCGCCTGGCGGGAGGAAAGGGAGACCGAGGCCGCGTCCCCGGTGGTGGCGCGGGCGGGGGCCTCGGCGCCGGGCCGCAGGGCGAGCCCGATGCCCGCCGAGAGGGACACCGCGCCGGTGGCGGCGAGGAAGGCGCGACGGTCAGGAGCGGTGGCAGCGGCGGCGACAGAGCGTAGGCGCGACATGGCGCGATCTCCCCGAGTGCAAACGCGTCAGTGATGGTCACGGACGGCTCGGCACGCGAACAGTCCGCTCGTACTGGATCGTTGGCACCGGGGATGGCCTGCACGTGAACTGGACGGCAACGCGGAGCACCGATCACCGTACGTGGATCTTGGGCCACCCTGCGCGTTCGCGAAGACTTCCCGAACGTAAGACAGCCGGAAGGCCGGCGGTCACTCCGAGTTCACTTCGCGGGGTACAGCACCTATCCCCGCGGCGCGTCCGGCACCGGCTCCTTCAGGTGTCCGGCGGGCGGGCGTTCGCGCCACAGGGTGAGGCCGACGTCGATCAGTCCGACCCGTTCCAGGGAGGGCACGGTGTCGAGCGGGTGCCAGGCCGCCATGTCGGTGGAGCCGTTCGTCTCGTGGCGGAGGTCGCCGCCGGTGACGCGGGCCTCGTAGACGATGCGCAGACCGTGGAAGTCGGCGACCGTGCCGAGGCGGCGCGGGTACTGGCGCCTGTTGGAGTGCACGCCGAGGAGGGCGGCCGGCTCGACCGTGTACCCCGTCTCCTCCTCGACCTCGCGGATCACCGTGTCGTACGGGTCCTCGCCGTGGTCCATGCCCCCGCCGGGCAGCGTCCACCGCTTGCTGCCGTCACGGGCCACCCAGCGGGCCAGCAGCAACTGTCCGTCCCGTACGCACACGGCGTACGCCGCCACTCTCAACTCCTCACGCATGCACAGACGTTACACACACGAACGACGAACGGAGGGCTGATTCGGGGAACCATCGACCGACATGTCCCACCATCGACCGTCTTCAACTCCTCGCCGCATGCGGGGATTTCCCCATGATTCCCGCGCACCGCGGCAGGACTCTCCCCAAAACGACGTCTCATGCGTAAGGCTGAGCGATCATCCGGATCCGCACACCGGACAACGCGATCCGTCCCACCGTTCGGATCACCGTTGCTTCACCGTACTTCACCGTGATTCACCGTCGAATCACTGTCGAATCGCTGTCGTTCGTTCCTTCACGTACAAGGGATGCAGATGACCTTCACCTCCCAGCGCGCCCCGATATCGGGTGCGAGACGCGTGGCCCGTATCGCGGTCGCCGCGGGACTGGTGGCCGCGCTCTCCGCGGCCGGGCCGATACCCATGGCCTTCTCCGCGGACGACCCGTCCCCGGCCGTTCCTGCCGACGGTGGCGTCAAGTCCGCCCACGACAAGCTCGGTTCGTCCGACGCCGACCTGCTCGCCGAGGCCAAGGCGGACGGCGCCAAGAACGTCACCATGATGATCGCCACGGCGCCCGGCAAGACCGAGCAGGTCGCCGGGCAGCTGGACGCCATCGAGGGCGGCTATGTGGGCCGCACCTACGACAAGCTCGGCTACGTCCGGGCCACGGTGCCCACGAAGAAGGCGGACTCGGCCATCGCGGCGGCCGCGAAGCTCTCCTCCGTGCACGGCATCGATCTGCAGCAGGAGATCCCGCTCGACGACCCGACGCCGAGCGGCGACCGGGCGAAGGGCGCCAAGGAGCAGGCCACGGCCGGGAGTTACCCGGCGCCCGGCAGGAGCACTCCGGCCGAGAACCCGTACAACCCGTCCTTCGAGACGGGCGCCGTCGATTTCGTGAAGCAGAACCCGAAGGCGGACGGCCGGGGCATCACCATCGGCATCCTCGACTCGGGCGTTGACCTGGGCCACCCGGCGCTGCAGAAGACCACCACGGGCGAGCGGAAGATCGTCGACTGGGTGACGGCGACCGACCCGGTCAAGGACGGCGACAACACCTGGCGTCGGATGGACACCTCCGTCTCGGGGCCCACCTTCACCTACGGGGGCAAGACCTGGACCGCGCCGGCCGGTTCGTACAAGATCAGCACCTTCCTGGAGTCGTACACCGCCGGCGGCGACGCGGCGGGCGACGCGAACCGGGACGGCGACACCACCGACTCCTGGGGTGTCCTGTACGACGCGGCGGCCGGCACGGTCCGCGTCGACCTGAACAACAACTACGACTTCAGTGACGACACGCCGCTCAAGCCGTACAAGGACGGCTTCCAGATCGGCTACTTCGGCACCGACGACCCGTCCACGGACGTCGTGGAGCGGCAGCCGTTCGTCGTCGAGATCCGCAAGGACGTCGTCCTCAACTCCTCCGGTGCGAAGGCCGACTTCGTCAACATCGGCGTCATCGAGTCCGAGCACGGCACACACGTCGCCGGCATCACCGCCGCCAACGGCCTGTTCGGCGGCAAGATGAACGGCGCGGCCCCGGGCGCGAAGATCGTCTCGTCCCGTGCCTGCACCTGGAGCGGCGGCTGCACCAGCACCGCGCTCATGGAGGGCATGGCCGACCTGGTCATCAACCGGGGCGTCGACATCGTCAACATGTCCATCGGCGGTCTGCCGGCCCTCAACGACGGCAACAACGCGCGTGCCGAGCTGTACACGCGACTGATCGACACGTACGGCGTGCAGCTCGTCATCTCGGCCGGCAACTCCGGCCCCGGTGCCAACACGATCGGCGACCCGAGCCTGGCCGACAAGGTCATCTCGGTCGGCGCGTCCATCTCCAAGGAGACCTGGGCCGCCAACTACGGCTCGGCCGTGGAGAAGAAGTACGCGATGATGCCCTTCTCCTCGCGCGGCCCGCGTGAGGACGGCGGCTTCACGCCGACGCTGACCGCGCCCGGTGCCGCGATCAACACCGTCCAGACCTGGCTGCCGGGCGCCCCGGTCGCCGAGGCGGGCTACGCGCTGCCGCCCGGCTACGCGATGCTCCAGGGCACGTCGATGGCGTCCCCGCAGGCGGCAGGCGCCTCGGCGCTCCTGCTCTCCGCCGCCCAGCAGAAGAACATCGCCCTCACCCCGGCGAAGCTGCGCACCGCGCTCACCTCGACCGCCGACCACATCAGCGGTGTCCAGGCGTACGCGGAGGGCGCGGGCCTGATCAACGTCGTCGACGCGTGGAAGGTCGTCCAGAAGGGCCCCGCGGCGGCCGACTACACCGTGAAGGCCCCTGTCGACACCGCGATCGACTTCGCCCTGAAGACCCCGGGCTTCGGCACGGGCGTCTACGACCGTGAGGGCGGTCTGAAGGTCGGCCAGAAGAAGACCTACGACGTCACCATCACCCGTACGTCGGGTGCCGACCGGCCGATCCGCCACGAGCTGCGGCTGAAGAACAACAGCGGCGACACCTTCCGGATCGTCGGCGACGACGAGGTCTCGCTGCCGCTGAACAAGCCGGTGACCGTGAAGATCTCCGCCAAGCCGAAGTACTCCGGCCTGCGCAGCGCGATCCTGGAGGTCGACGACCCGAGGACCGCGGGCGTCGACAAGCAGGTCCTGAACACGGTCGTGGTCTCGGCCCCGCTGAAGTACGGCTTCTCGGCGTCGGGCGAGGTCCAGCGCAACAGCTCGAACTCGTACTTCGTGACCGTCCCCGAGGGCGCGAAGACGCTGGAGGTGGCGATCGGCGGGCTGAAGGACAAGAGCCAGACCCGGTTCATCGCCATCCACCCGTACGGCGTTCCGGTCGACAGCACCGGCACCCCGTACTGCTACAACAACTACGCAGGCGGCAACGGCTGCAAGCCCGACGTGCGCGCGTACGCGGACCCGCAGCCCGGTGTGTGGGAGATCGAGGTCGAGTCGCGCCGTACGTCGCCGCTGCTCGACAACCCGTACAGCCTGGAGGTCTCCGTCCTCGGCGCGTCCTTCGACCCTGAGCTCGTGACGATTCCCGAGGCCAAGGCCGGTACCCCGACCGACGCCTCCTGGAAGGTGACGAACGAGCTCGCCCCCGTCGAGGGCAAGCTGGTGGGCGGCCCGCTCGGCTCCTCGAAGTCGGCACGGCCGACCATCGCCCCCGGCGCCCAGCAGGTCACCACGGTCGACGTCCCCGAGGGCGCCGAGTCGCTGGACGTCGCCATCGGCAACGTCTCGGACCAGGCCGCCGACCTCGACCTGGTGGTCCTCGACCCGAACGGCGACGAGGCCGGCAGCTCCGCCGACGGCGACTCGGAGGAGTCCGTCTCCGTGCCCTCGCCGGCCGCCGGTACATACACCGTGGTGGTCGTGGGCTACGCGGTTCCGTCCGGCTCCACGGCGTACGACTACCGCGACGTGTACTTCTCCTCCGCGCTCGGCGAGATCACGGTGGGCGGTACGGCGGTGAAGCTCGGCACGGGCGACTCGGCGACGTTCTCCGGTTCGGTCGTCGCGCAGGCCGAGGCGCCGGCGGGACGTGAGTTCTTCGGCGAGGTCCAGCTGGTGAACGCGCGTGGTACGGCCGCGGGCGTCGGGAGCGTGCGGATCGAGAAGGTCACGCCGTAAGCGAGAAGGTCACGCCGTAAGGGCGTGCGCTTGGTGTGGGGCGGGCGCCCGGGTGCGGGCGCCCGCCCTTCCTCGTGCGGTCACTCGCACCGCACGGACTCGGCCCCCGGCACCGCCCGCTCGATCCAGGAACGTTCCTGGGCGATCCTCTTCTCACCGGTGACCAACAGGTCGGGCTTCGCCTCGTCGCGGTGGATGCCGATCAGGACGGGCTCGCCCTCGCGCAGGCGGCGGGCCTCGCGCTCCTCCACGGGGAACACGACCTCCTCGTCACCCTTGTCCGGCTTGTAGTAACGCTCGACATCCAGCGCGACCCTGGACAGCCCGGTATCGGGGGCCGGTTCGACGCCCGTGACGGTCCCCTCGACGATGAGGCGGGCGCAGGCGACGTAGGCCAGGCCGTCCTGTGATGTCACGCCGTCCGGCGTCCCTGACGTGTCCTGCGCCTTGCCCGCGTGCTCCTCCGAACTGGCCGCGCTGTCGCTGCTGGCGCCGTGTACCCCTGCACCACCCTGCGAGATCGTCCATCCCAGCCCGACGACCCCGAGGACGGCCACGGCGGCGGCGAGAGTCCCGAAGGCGAGGGCGATCGCCGATGGGCGGCGTCGCCTCGGGGCGCGGGTGCGGGCGGGGCGAGCCGAGGGGTGGACGCCGCACGGGCCTCACTGGCGGGGTGGGCGCCGGTGCGGGTTCCGTCTCGGAATCGGTTTCCTGTGCGGGCCGCGACGTGCCCTGGGTGCCGGGTGCGGGCCGCGCGGCCATGGGTCGCCCCGCCGGGTCCACGGCTTCCGCTTCCGTGCCGGGCGCGGGCGTGGGCGTGGGCGTGGTGAGACCGTCCCCGGCCAGCGCGTGACCGATCAGCCCCAACTGCTCGCGCAGCAGCGCCACGTCGGCCAGGGCGGACCTGTGCTCCGCGGCGAACGCGGCGTCGTCCAGGGCCCCTTCGGGCAACGGTTCGTCGATGATCGCGGCCATCAGCGCGTCCATGCCGTCGTACGGGTCACGCGCGTCGTACCGGGCGTCGCGCCGGGCTGGGTTCCGGGCTGGGTTCCGGTCTGGGTTCCGGTCTGGGTTCCGGGCTTCGTGCCGGTCGTCGTACCGGGCGTCGCGCCGGTCTTGCTTCCGGCCGTCGTGCCGGTCGTCGTGCGGGTTTTCGTTCCGGGCGGCCACGTCACACCACCTCGTCCTCGTGCAGGCGGGCGCGCAGGGCGCGGACCGCCGAGTGGAGCCTGCTCTTGACCGTGCCCTCGGGGATGCCGAGTTCCTCGGCGATCCCGCGTACCGGCAGGTCGGCGTAGAAGCGCAGCACGACGACCTGGCGCAGGGCGTCGGGCAGCGCGTCCAGACCGCGGGCGACGGCGAGCGAGAGCACGCTGGAGTCCTCACCGGAGGTGTGCTCCAGCTGCCGGAACGAGGCCAGGCGCTCGCCGATGCGTTCCTGGCGGCGCTTGGCCCGGTGCCAGTCCATGGCCAGATTGGAGGCGACGACCGCCGCCCACGCGGACACGTCCCGGGGGGCCTCGCGACCGCTCGCGGCCCGTTCCAGGAGCCGCAGCCGTACCTGCTGCACCCCGTCCAGCAGGTCCGACTGCGGTACCCCGCCGAGCGCGAGCACCGCCCGCACCCGGCGCTCCTGGGCCGCGTCCAGGGGATCGTCCGCCCCCTGGGCCACGTCCAGAGGTTCGTCCACCCCCGCGGCCCGCCGGGTTTTTCTGCGCAGCACAGCCACCCTCCCCTCGCCGCGTTTCCTCTAGGACGCCGGGGGCGGGGGAAACGTTCGGCCGGGGGCTCTCTTTCGGGGCGGCGGTGTGCGTGTGTGACGGAGGGCACGCTTGGCGGGGAGGGATGAGGGCAGACGGGACCCGGGAGGCGGAGCCCCGTACGGCTTCCCGTGCGCGGCGGGTCGCGGGCGGAAATCTGCGGTGCGGGGGGCCGGATGCCGACGAGCCTCCGCCGGCCGGGATGTCCCCGTCCCGACCTGCGCCTTCCCCGCGCGTCCCACGCCTCGGGCCGCGCACGCAAAGAATTGGACACGTGGACCGGGGGCCGACGCATGATGGGAGCGCCAGGCCACGTCATACGTACGCAATACACACGCAAAGGAGTCGCCGTGAGGGTCGGAATCGTCGGAGCCACCGGTCAGGTCGGCACGGTCATGCGCAGGATCCTCGTCGAGCGGAAGTTCCCGGTCGACGAGCTGCGTCTGTTCGCCTCGGCCCGTTCGGCCGGGACGGTGCTGGACGGCGTGACGGTGGAGGACGCGACGACGGCCGACTACACGGGCCTCGACATCGTGCTGTTCTCCGCGGGTGGCGCGACCTCGAAGGCGCTGGCCGAGAAGGTCGCCTCGCAGGGCGCGGTCGTGATCGACAACTCGTCGGCGTGGCGCAAGGACCCCGAGGTCCCCCTGGTGGTCTCCGAGGTGAACCCGCACGCGATCGCGGACCGCCCCAAGGGCATCATCGCCAACCCGAACTGCACGACGATGGCCGCGATGCCGGTGCTGAAGCCGCTGCACGAGGAGGCCGGCCTGGAGGCGGTGGTCGTCGCCACGTACCAGGCGGTGTCGGGATCCGGCCTCGCGGGCGTCGCGGAGCTGCACGGGCAGGCCCAGAAGGTGATCGCCGACGCGGACCGGCTCACGCACGACGGGGAGGCGCTCGACTTCCCCGAGCCGCAGGTCTACCAGCGCCCCATCGCCTTCAACGTGGTCCCGCTGGCCGGCTCGATCGTGGACGACGGCCTGAACGAGACCGACGAGGAGCAGAAGCTCCGCAACGAGTCCCGCAAGATCCTGGAGATCCCCGGCCTCAAGGTCTCCGGCACCTGTGTGCGCGTCCCGGTCTTCTCCGGCCACTCCCTCCAGGTCAACGCCCGCTTCGCCCGCCCGATCACCGTCGAGCGCGCGACGGAGCTGCTCGCGGGTGCGCCCGGCGTGGTCCTCACCGACATTCCGACCCCTCTTCAGGCTGCGGGCAAGGACCCCTCGTACGTCGGTCGCCTCCGCGTCGACGAGACGGTCGAGCACGGTCTGTCGCTGTTCGTCTCCAACGACAACCTGCGCAAGGGCGCGGCGCTGAACGCGGTGCAGATCGCGGAGCTGGTGGCGGCGGAACTGAAGGGCTGACGCGGCGGGTGGGGGCGGCGGGGGCGACGGACGGTTCCTCGCCCCCGCCTACCGCCTACCGCCTACCTACCTCGTACAGAAAGCACCCGTACTCCACCGCCCTCACATGCACCAACGCCACATCAGGATCGGCGAACGCCTCCTCGAAGGCCTCCTCAAAGGCCTGGTCGAACCCAGCGGCACCCGTGGCACTCTCCACGAGCCGCCCTCCCAGGATGTGACCATCGGCCGAGTACCGCCGAACCGTGCGCCGCGCCCCCGTGAACGCATACCCCTGCCCGGCAGGGCCCCCGCACTCCTCCGCATGGATGAAGACGGGCCCCTGTTCGTCGTACGCCCCGGGATCCACCCCCGCCCGAGCCGCCCAGCGCCGCAACGGAGCGTACGAGACGAGAGCGATGACCTCCCCGCGCTCACTACGCCGTAGGCAGCAACGCAGCGGAGCACCACCCTCCTCATCGGTCACGGGAACCATCCGGCGCCCCGCGTCGTCGGCGGAGCGCAACTCCTTCAGGACCGCACGGGTGATGGGAAGTGAAACGTATGTCGTCATGAAGGCCAGCCTCGCGCGTGTACGGCCTGTTCACCGGCAGGAAACGGACATCGCGTTCCCCCTGGGTCCCGTGGAAGGATGGCCGAGACCGCACACACCGAGGAGATGACCGCGTGCCTGGCACAAACCTGACCCGCGAAGAGGCGCAAGCGCGGGCGAAGCTGCTCACCGTTGACTCGTACGAGATCGATCTCGACCTCTCCGGCGCGCAGGAGGGCGGCACCTACCGGTCCGTGACCACGGTGCGCTTCGACGTGGCGCAGAACGCTTCGGGGAACGTGCCGGAGACCGGCGCGGAGTCCTTCATCGATCTGGTGGCCCCGACCGTCCACGAGGTGACCCTGAACGGGGACGCCCTGGACCCCGCCGAGGTGTTCGAGGACTCCCGGATCGCCCTGCCGGGGCTGCTGGAGGGGCGCAACGTCCTGCGGGTCGTGGCCGACTGCGCGTACACCAACACCGGTGAGGGGCTCCACCGGTTCGTCGACCCCGTCGACAACCAGGCCTATCTCTACACGCAGTTCGAGGTGCCGGACGCCCGCCGCGCGTTCGCGTCCTTCGAGCAGCCCGACCTGAAGGCCACCTTCCAGTTCACCGTGAAGGCACCCTCCGGCTGGACGGTGATCTCCAACTCGCCGACGCCCGAACCCAAGGACGACGTCTGGGTCTTCGAGCCGACGCCCCGCATCTCGACGTACATCACGGCGCTCATCGTGGGCCCGTACCACTCGGTGCACAGCGTGTACGAGAAGGACGGGCAGAGTGTGCCGCTCGGCATCTACTGCCGGCCCTCGCTCGCCGAGTTCCTCGACTCGGACGCGATCTTCGAGGTGACCCGGCAGGGCTTCGACTGGTTCCAGGAGAAGTTCGACTACGCGTACCCGTTCAAGAAGTACGACCAGCTCTTCGTGCCGGAGTTCAACGCGGGCGCGATGGAGAACGCCGGTGCGGTCACCATTCGTGACCAGTACGTCTTCCGGTCGAAGGTGACGGACGCGGCGTACGAGGTGCGTGCCGAGACCGTCCTGCACGAGCTGGCCCACATGTGGTTCGGCGACCTCGTGACGATGGAGTGGTGGAACGACCTGTGGCTGAACGAGTCGTTCGCCACGTACACGTCGATCGCCTGCCTGGCGTACGCGCCCGAGAGCCGGTGGCCGCACTCCTGGACCACCTTCGCCAACCAGATGAAGACGTGGGCGTACCGGCAGGACCAGCTGCCGTCCACCCACCCGATCATGGCCGAGATCCGCGACCTGGACGATGTCCTGGTCAACTTCGACGGGATCACCTACGCCAAAGGGGCCTCCGTCCTCAAGCAGCTCGTCGCCTATGTCGGCATGGACGAGTTCTTCCGGGGCGTACAGGCTTATTTCAAGGCGCACGCGTACGGCAACACGCGCCTGTCCGACCTGCTGGGCGCCCTGGAGGAGACCTCCGGGCGTGACCTCAGCACGTGGTCGAAGAAGTGGCTGGAGACGGCCGGGATCAATGTGCTGCGGCCGGAGATCGAGACCGACGAGCACGGCGTCATCACCTCCTTCGCCATCCGGCAGGAGGCCCCGGCCCTGCCCGCCGGTGCCAAGGGCGAGCCCACACTGCGCCCGCACCGCATCGCCGTTGGCCTGTACGAACGCGACGCGACCGGCAGGCTGGTGCGGGACGACCGCATCGAGCTGGACGTCGACGGCGAGCTGACCGCCGTACCGCAGCTGGTGGGCAAGGGCCGCCCGGCCGTGGTCCTGCTCAACGACGACGACCTGTCGTACGCCAAGGTGCGCCTGGACGAGCAGTCCCTCGCCTTCGTGACCGAGCACCTCGGTGACTTCGCGGAGTCCCTGCCGCGCGCCCTGTGCTGGGCCTCGGCCTGGGACATGACCCGCGACGCGGAGCTCGCGACCCGCGACTACCTGTCGCTCGTCCTGTCCGGCATCGCCAAGGAGTCGGACATCGGCGTCGTGCAGTCGCTGCACCGCCAGGTGAAGCTCGCGATCGACCTGTACGCCGACCCGACGACCCGCGAGGCGCTGCTGACCCGCTGGACGGACGCCACGCTGGCCCATCTGCGCGCGGCGGAGCCGGGCGGCGACCACCAGCTGGCCTGGGCGCGCGCCTTCGCTGCGACCGCGCGCACGCCGGAGCAGCTGGACCTGCTGGACGCGCTGCTGGAGGGCACGCAGACGATCGAGGGGCTGTCCGTCGACACCGAGCTGCGCTGGGCGTTCGTGCACCGGCTCGCGGCGGTGGGGCGCTTCGACGAGACGGAGATCGCGGGCGAGTACGAGCGCGACAAGACGGCGGCGGGCGAGCGCCACGCGGCGTCGGCGCGGGCCGCGCGTCCGTCGGAGGAGGCCAAGGCGGAGGCCTGGGCCTCGGCCGTCGAGTCCGACAAGCTCCCGAACGCCGTGCAGGAGGCGGTCATCGCGGGCTTCGTCCAGACCGACCAGCGCGAGCTGCTCGCTCCGTACGCGGAGAAGTACTTCGAGGTGGTCAAGGACATCTGGGAGTCGCGCTCCCACGAGATGGCCCAGCAGATCGCCGTCGGCCTGTACCCGTCCATCCAGGTGGCGCAGGCCACGCTGGACCGCACGGACTCCTGGCTGACCGACGCCGAGCCGAACGCGGCGCTGCGCCGGCTCGTCTCGGAGTCCCGCTCGGGCGTCGAGCGCGCCCTGAAGGCCCAGGCGGCGGACGCGGCGGCGCAGGCGTAGGTGTACGACGTCGTCGGCGCCCGGTGAGTCGGCTCAGCGGGCGCCGACGGCGGCGGTCAGGGCAGCTTCGACCGCCGGGCCGTCCGCGTCCTCCGCGGCCCAGGCCACGTATCCGTCGGGCCGCACCAGCACCGTCGTACGGCGGTTGCTCGCCCATTCCTCCACGGTGAGGCGGTCCTTGCGGTCCCCGGCGGTGTGCGGGCCGGATGAACGGGGGACGAACGGGCGGCTGTACGGGGGGACGTACGGGGGGACGTACGAGGCGTGATGAGGACGAACCGGCCGCCCCTCATGGCCTCGTGAAGGCGGCCGCTCCTGAGGGTGACGTCCGGGACGCGGGTGCCGACGAGCCGGTGGGCGCCACGGGGAGCGCCGTACTTGAATCCGATGCCCGTGACCTGGCCGATCGCACGGGCGCGGACCGGGCCGACCCAGTTGAGGAACATGGTGAGCACGGCCCGGAACGCCAGCGTCCAGGGGTACTTGGCCATGGCGAGCCGGACGATGCCGCCGCTGCTGCGGAGTACGGACCTGCCGACCGGGTGGCGTTCGGCCTGGTAGGTGTCCAGCAGAGCGGGGTCCGCGTGGCCGCCGAGGACCGCGGCGAGCTTCCAGCCGAGGTTCGCGGCGTCCTGGAGTCCGGTGTTCATGCCCTGTCCGCCGGCCGGGCTGTGGACGTGCGCGGCGTCCCCCGCGAGGAAGACGCGGCCGACCCGGTAGGCGGGTGCCTGGCGCTCGTCGCTGTGGAAGCGGGACATCCAGCGGGCGTCGCGCATGCCGTAGTCGCGGCCGAGGGCAAGCCGGGTGATCTCCCTGACCTCGCCGAGTTCGAGTGGCTCGCTGTCGGGGACGTCCCGGCCGCGGTGCCAGCCGATGACACGGTAGTAGCCGTCGCCGAAGGGCACGAGGAAGGCGAACGCGTCACCGACGGCGCCCGCGGTGAGCAGCATCTCGGGTTCCTCGTCGAGCCGTACGTCCGCGAGGACGACCGACCGGATGACCGACCTGCCGGGGAACGGCAGGCCGATCGCCTCGCGCACGGCACTGCGATGCCCGTCGGCTCCGACGACGTACGCGGCGGTGAGCTCCTCCGGCCCGTCCTCGCCACGCGGGCCGCGGACCTCGACGGTCACCATGTCACCGCCCTGCCGGACCCCGGTGACCTCGGCCTCGTACCGGAACCGCACACCGGCCTCGGCCGCCCGCCGCTCCAGCACCTCCTCCACCTCGTACTGCGGGATCACGAGCACGTGGTTGAAGCGTGACGGCAGCGTGTCCAGCCGTACGCTGAGCCGCCCGAAGAGCCTGATCCGGTCGACCGTCCGGCCCCTGGCCTCCAGTTCGTCGGCGAGGCCGCGCGCGTCGAGCTGCTCCAGGGTGCGGGCGTGCACGGCGAAGGCGCGGGAGAGGTTGCTGATCCCGTGCGGGCGCTTCTCGACGAGCGTGACCGGAACACCCGCGGCGGCGAGGTCGCCGGCCAGCAGCAGACCGGTGGGCCCGGCGCCGACGACGATGACGTCGCGAAGCGCGGTGGCGGGGCGGGGGGTGCTGGTGGTGCGCGTCGGGTCTGCGGTGCCGGTCATGACGACCCCTTCCGGGTCAGCATTCTGCTTGGCCGACGACTGTCTGCCTACGACCGTTTGCCAACATACGGCGGCGCGACCCGTCAGACGGGGACCGAGCGCTGGCGGGGCGTCTTCCAGGACAGCAGAACACGCCGAGGGCACCCACCACGTACACGTGCGGTGGGTGCCCTCGGATGGCCTCGGACGCCCTCGGCGGAGGGCGGAAGCTGTGGCCTGTAGCTGTAGCTGTGGACGACTGGGCGGCCGTCAGGCCTTGGCGTCGGCCTTCGTCGCAGTCTTGGCCTTGGCCTTGGCCTTCGGCTCGCGGTCCGTGGACCCGTCGAGGACCCACGTCAGGCCCGCGATCAGCAGGAACAGCGCGATCGGCGCCACGACGAACAGACCCAGCGTCTCGATCATCGAAAGGCCGGGACCCGGGTCGTCACCGTCGTCGCGCGTCAGCGCGAGCGCGGGAGACGACATGAGCAGCATCATCAGCGTCGTACCGGCAGCCAGGGCGCCGGCGCGCAGGGCGTTCTTCTTGTCCACGGTGCAAACGTAGCGAACGCGTGAAACGGCAGCGCGCCCGGGGTGCCGTACAGAGCGGGCTCAGGGTCTCCCGTCCCGGCTCCCGCGCCCCCGCAGCACGTCCACCAGCGCGTGCAGCCGGGGCGAGGAGGCCAGATCCTCCAGGGTCACCGGACGGCCGTCGGCGTCGGCGACGGGGAGACGCCAGTTCGGGTACTGGTCCCAGGTGCCGGGGAGGTTCTGCGGGCGGCGGTCACCGACCGCGTCCGGCAGCCAGAGGCCGATCATGCGGGCCGGGGTGCGCAGCAGGAAACGATGGACGGCCTGGATCTCGGCCTCCTCCGAGGGGGACGAGATACCGCCGCTACCGCCCCGGAGCAGGCCCAGCCGGGACAGCAGGGCCAGCCACTCGCTCGTGTCGGCGGCGGCCTCGGCACGTTCCTCTGCCAGGGGGCGGGTCAGCAGGCCGAGACGGTCGCGGAGCTGGACGTGGTCGCCGGTCAGCCGGGATGCGGTGGGCGGCAGGTCGTGGGTGGTGGCCGTGGCCAGGCAGTCCGCGCGCCAGTGCTCGGGCGGCAGGGGCAGTCCCGTGCCCTCCCAGTCGCGTTCGAACCACAGCACCGAAGTGCCCAGCACGCCACGCTCGTTCAGCGCCTCGCGCACGCCCGGCTCGACCGTCCCGAGGTCCTCGCCGATCACCAGCGCCCCGGCCCGGGAGGCCTCCAGTACCAGGATCGCGAGCATCGCCTCGGCGTCGTAGCGGACGTACGTCCCCTCCGTCGGCGCCTGGCCCAGTGGCACCCACCACAGCCGGAAGAGCCCCATGACGTGGTCGATCCGCAGGGCGCCGGCATGGCGGAGCAGGGCCCGCAGCAGCCGGCGGTACGGGGCATAGCCGGACGCGGCGAGACGGTCGGGGCGCCAGGGCGGCAGGCCCCAGTCCTGGCCGCGGGCGTTGAAGGCGTCCGGGGGCGCGCCGACCGACATGCCAGGGGCGACGTACTCCTGCTGCGCCCACGCGTCGGCGCCGTCGGGGTGCACGCCGACCGCCAGGTCGTGCACAAGCCCGATCGGCATCCCCGCGTCCCGCGCGGAGCGCTGAGCGGCGGCGAGCTGGGCGTCCGTGAGCCAGGCCAGGCGGCTGTGGAAGTCGACGCGGTCCATCAGCTCGGCGCGGGCGCGGGAGGTCGCGGGCGAGCGGGGGTCGCGCAGACCGGCGGGCCACCGGTGCCAGTCGGAGCCGTACACCTCGGCGAGCGCGCACCACGTGGCGTGGTCCTCCAGCGCCTCGCCCTCCTCGGCGAGGAAGTCGCAGTACGCGGCCCGCCGGCCGGGCCCGAGCGGTACGGCGTGCACCAGCTCCAGCGCTTCCCGCTTGGCCTCCCACACGGCGTCGCGGTCGATCAACTCGCCCTTGCCGAGCACGGATTCACGCAGCCGGGCGCTCCGGTCCAGCAGCGCACGGAGACGGTCGTGGACTTCGACGTGGACGTAAGGGAACTCGTCGACGTCCTCGACCCGCAGGTGCACGGGGTCGGGGTAGCGGCGTGAGGAGGGGCGGTACGGGGAGGGGTCGGTCGGGTGGCCGGGGACGGCCGCGTGGAGGGGTTGACCTGCACGAATCCGGCGCCGAGCGCGCGTCCGGCCCAGGCGGTCAGCTCGGCCAGGTCGCCGAGGTCGCCCATGCCCCAACTGCGTCGGGAGAGCAGGGAGTAGAGCTGGACGAGTAGTCCGTATGTGCGTCCGGGCGGGGCGGGCAGCCGGGTCGGGGCCACGACGAGGTGGGCGTCGGCGGTGCGGCCGTCGGGTGCGGTGGCGCGCAGGGCGTGCACGCCGTGCGGCAACTGCTCGGCGGTGGAGCGGAGTTCGCCCTGTTCGGTCTCGATGTGCAGGTGGGTGCCCTCGGGGAGTCCGGCCAGTGCGCCGGGGGTCTGTCCGCCCCAGCACACCACGGTCGGGGGTAACAGGCGCTCCCGCAGCTCCTGTTCCCGTAAGTCGAGGGCCGCGCGCACGGCCTGAGGGGTGCTCGCGTCGATGTCCAGTGCCGCCAGGGCCGTGACGATCGCGGTGTCCGAGGCCGCGACGGTGCGGTCGGGGGACGGGCTGTAGGAGGTGGCGACGCCGTGCAGCGCGGCGAGCCGGGACAACGGCGTCCCGCCTTCGGAGCCCTCCGGGCTCCCCGGTCTCTCCGGGCTCTCCGGGCTCTCCGGGCTCTCGGAGGAGCCGGGGTCCTCGGCGGGTCTCGGCTCCGCCGCCGGATCGGCCTGCGCCATCTAGACCCCCAGGGGATCGAGGCCGGAGTAGGCGGCGCCCGTGGGCGTGGGCTCGCTGGTCAGGGGCGCGGCGTCGGCGAGGGGCGGCTCGCTGGTCAGGGGCTCGGCGTCGGGCAGCGGGGGCTCGCTGGTGAGGGGCGGCTCGGCGCAGGCTCCCTCCGCGCTGAACACGCACAGGTGCTCGATGTCGGCGGACTCCTCCGCCGTGGGTTTGGAAGGGGCCGGGAACAAAAGATGTGCGGCCACGGTGGCCTCCTTGTCGTCGTGCGGCAGTGGCGGGTCAGGGTCTGACTGACCTAGGGCCTGCCTACCCAGGGGGCGTCTGCGCAGACGTATTCGGGCGGACAACGTGGTTCTGGTCACACACGTTCCGTTTAGGCGCGGTCACGGACCGTGCATACCGTGACAATTGTGACACGCGAGAGCTCCCCCGACACCTTCCCCACGGATCACTATTCACTCGGTACATATACCGAGTACATAATGATCGGCATGAGCACCCGCCACATCCTGTTGGGGCTGCTCGCCGGAGGGCCGAGCCATGGCTACGACCTCAAGCGACGGCACGACGAACGCTTCCCGCAAGCCCGGCCGCTGGCCTACGGGCAGGTCTACACGACCCTGCAGCGGCTGGTCCGCGACGGACTGGCCGAGGTCGACGGAACCGACTCCGACGGCGGCCCGGAGCGGACGATGTACCGCTCGACGGGCGAGGGCGCGCGTGAACTCGCCGAGTGGGCCGCCGAGATCGCCCCGCCCGCACCGTTCGTGACGAACGAGATCTTCGCCAAGGTCGTCGTCTCGATCCTGGCCGGCGGCGACCCGGCCGCCTACCTACGGGAGCAGCGCGCCGCGCACATGGCGCGGATGCGGGAGCTCACCTCGGTGAAGACCGCCCCGAGCGCCGACCTCGCGACGGTGCTCTCGGCGGACTACGCCCTCAACCACCTCGACGCCGATCTCCGGTGGATGAACACCACCGCGGCCCGGCTCACCACTCTGACCGCGGAGGTCGATGCCTCATGAGCACCAACAGCGAGAAGCCGGCGCCACTCCTGGCAGCCCGTGGACTGACCAAGACCCACGGGAGGACCCGGGCGCTGCGCGGCGCCTCGGTGGAGCTGCGCGCGGGCGAGATCCTCGCCGTCACGGGCGCGAGCGGCAGCGGCAAGTCCACGCTGCTGCACTGCCTGGCGGGCATCGTCCGGCCCGACGAGGGGTCCGTGGTCTACGGCGACACGCGCCTGGACGGGCTCCCCGAGAAACGGCTCAGCGAGTTGCGCCGTACGGACTTCGGGGTGGTGTTCCAGTTCGGGCAGCTGATCCCCGAGCTGACGGCCCTGGACAACGTGGCGCTGCCGCTGCTGCTGGCGGGCGCCTCGCGGCGGGACGCGCATGTGCGGGCGGGCCAGTGGCTGGAACGGTTCGGCGTGCTCGGCCAGGAGGAGATGCGGCCCGGCGAGATGAGCGGCGGGCAGGCACAGCGGGTGTCGCTGGCGCGGGCGCTGGTGACCGGTCCGAAGGTCGTCTTCGCGGACGAGCCGACGGGGGCCCTGGACTCGCTCGCCGGCGAGCAGGTCATGTCGGCGCTGGTCCACACGGCCCGGGAGTCCGGTACGGCGGTGTTGCTGATCACACACGACGCGCAGGTGGCGGCGTACGCGGACCGCGAGGTGCAGCTGCGCGACGGTGCCGTGGTCCCGGTGGGGGTGGCGGCGTGAGTCAGGTGAGGTCCATGAGATCCGATGGTCCGGTGCGGTCCGTGGGATCCGGTAGTCCGGTGCGGTCCATGAGATCCGATCTGCGCACGGCCTGGCTGCTCACCCGCGGCTCCGGCCGGCGGGAGTGGTGGCGAGTGGCGCTCACCGCGGTCGGGGCGGGGCTGGCGACGGCCTTCACGCTCGGGGCGACGGTGCTGGCCTCGGCATCGGGGCGGTACCGCGTTCCGCTCGCCGCCGGGCTGCTGGACGATCCTGGCACGCGCTCCGGTGTGATGCTGGGGCTGACGCTCCTGCTGGTGCCGGTGCTGGGCTTCCTCGGCCAGTGCGCCCGGATCGGTGCCGTGCACCGCGACCGGCGGCTCGCCGGGCTGCGGCTCGCGGGGGCGACGGCCGGGCAGGTGCGGCGGATCGCCGCGCTGGAGTCGGGGCTGGCGTGCCTGGTGGGCTCTGCGGTCGCCACGGCGTTGTTCGTCCGGTTCCTGCTGCGCCTGACCGAGGACCCGCCCGGGTTCGTCTGGGCCGGGATCGCGCTGGTGGCGGTCGCCGTCCCGGTGCTGGGCGCGCTGGTGAGCGCCCTCGCGTTGCGCCGGGTGGTGGCGTCGCCGCTCGGCTGGGTGCGGCGGGTGCGGCCGGCGGCGCGGCGGGGTCGGGGCGCCGGGTTCCTAGTCGCGCTGGGCGTGCTGGCGGCGGGGCTGGCCCTGGTGCCGGACGCCTTCGGTAGGTATGCCCCGGTGACGGTGGTCGTCGTAGTGGTGATCCTGACCGGGGTGGGCGCCGTGTGGCTCACCGGCGTGATCTCGCGGCTCACCGGCCGGCTGCTGGCCGCCCGTACCGGGAGCCCGGCCGTGCTGATCGCCGCGGAACGCCTGCGCGACGCGCCATGGACGACGGCCCGCACCCATGCGACGGTACTCCTGGTGACCGTGGTCGGCACCGGCTTCGTGGGTGTACGGCACGCACTGCTCAGTGACCTGAATGCCCGCGAGCCCAGCACACTGGCCGTGGACCAGTCCTTCTACACCACCGGCATCGACCTCGCCGGCGCCGCCGTGCTCGTCGCCCTCGCGATCACCCTCTCCGGCCTCGCGGTCGGCGCCGCCGAGTCGCTGGCCACCCGCCGCCGGGGCCTGGCCGCGCAGACCGCCGCGGGCGTGCCGCGCGCGGTGCTCGGCCGGGCGCTGCTGCTGGAGACCGCGCTGCCGCTGGCCCCGGCGCTCCTGCTGGCGAGCGTCGGCGGCATGACGATCGGCGTCTGGTACGGGGCCCTCGTCGGGGGCAGCGACTGGAGTGTGCCGTACGAGGCGCTCCTGGTCCCGGTGGCGGTGTACGTCCTCTGCCTGCTGGCGGCCGCCACCGCGCTGCCGCTCCTTCGCCGCACCCTGCGCCCGGCGGAGCTGCGGTACGCCTAGCCCGCGCCATAGCCCGGCGCCCGGGAGGCACGGGGGACCTTCCGGGCGCCGCGAGGGTATGGGGGCGCACTGCTGGGGGTGCGCACGAGAAAGGGCGGCGCCGGGAATGCTTCGGGCGCCGCCCTTCGCCGTACGGCGCACTACTTACTTCGTCGGCGGGACCTACTTCACCGGTGGCGCGATCGGAGCCGCCCGCTCGGACTGGGGCGACGACGTGGAGGAGTACGCCGACGGGGGTGCCATGCCCGCCGTGGGGTCCGTTTCCTGCTCGACCTCCTGCTGCAGCGGGATGCCGCCCACGATGGGGATGTCGGCCGCGTCGAAGGCCCGCTTGATCCGCCAGCGCAGCTCCCGCTCCACGGAGAGGGCCTTGCCGGGCATCGTCTTGGCGGAGACGCGGACGACCATCGAGTCGAGCAGGACGCTGTCCAGGCCCAGGACCTCGATGGGGCCCCAGAGACGCTCGTTCCACGGCTCGTCCTTGCTCATCTCCTCGCCGACGGCCAGCACGGTGCGGCGGACCTTCTCCAGGTCCTCGATGGGACGGACGGTGACGTCGACGCCGGCCGTGGCCCACCCCTGGGAGAGGTTGCCGATGCGCTTGACCTCGCCGTTGCGGACGTACCAGATCTCGCCGTTGTCGCCGCGCAGCTTCGTCACGCGCAGCCCCACCTCGATCACCTCGCCCGAGGCGACGCCCGCGTCGACGGTGTCCCCGACGCCGTACTGGTCCTCAAGGATCATGAAGACGCCGGAGAGGAAGTCCGTCACCAGGTTGCGGGCGCCGAAACCGATGGCCACGCCCGCGACACCGGCGGACGCCAGCAGCGGCGCCAGATTGATCTCGAACGTGGCGAGGACCATCAGCGCGGCCGTGCCCATGATCAGGAACGACGCGACCGAGCGCAGCACCGAGCCGATGGCCTGGGAGCGCTGGCGCCGCCGCTCCACGTTGACGAGCAGCCCGCCGAGTGCGGTGCCGTCGACCGCCGAGGCCGTACGGTTCATGCGGTCTATGAGCTTGGTGATGGCCCGGCGGATCGCCACCCTGAGGACGGCCGCGATCACCACGATCAACAGCACCCGCAGACCGATGGCGAGCCACGTGGACCAGTTCTCCTCGACCCAGCTCGCGGCGTTGGTCGCGCTCTCCTGGGCGTCCTGGAGCGTAGGGGCCGTCGGTGCGTCACCGGGGTCGGCGGCCGACAGCAGGACGGACAAGGACACGGCAGGTACCTCCAGGTGTAGCGGGTCTGCCGACAGACAGGGGGGACACGGCCGAGGACCGAGGACCGTCGCAGACTCGTCATGAACATGTACGAGCCGCGACCGGACCGTGGACAGACGCGGGACTGTCGGGCAGAACCACCACACTATCGGGGCATCCTGTGTGGATCGTCGTGATGTTCCAGGGAGAGACAACTCTCACCACGGGAACTCTCTCCGGGCATGAACAGGCGGGATGAACCGCTCATGATCCGGGGGATGAATCAGTGTGTGGTCGAAAACACTCCCAGCCCGTTACCAGGACATGGTGGCGCTTCGACCAGGCATGAGGGGACACTGGCTACCGAACGTCCCGGCGCGAGCCACGCGCCGCCGACGCACAAGGAGGCATCCGTGCCGCATGTCCTGGTCCTCAACGCGTCGTACGAGCCACTCGGCGTCGTACCGCTCCGCCGCGCGCTCGTCCTCGTCCTTGAGAACAAGGCCGTCTGCCTTGAGGAGTCCGGCGCCTATCTGCACAGCGCGACCGTCACAGTCCCCGCACCCAGCGTGGTCCGGCTCAAAAGGTTCGTTCGGGTCCCTTACCGGGGGCCCGTCCCACTGACCCGGCGGGCGCTGTTCGCCCGGGACGGGGGCCGGTGCATGTACTGCGGTGGCGTCGCAACCAGCGTCGACCACGTCATCCCGCGCAGTCGCGGGGGCAAGCACGTGTGGGACAACGTGGTGGCGTCCTGCCGTCGCTGCAACCACGTCAAGGCAGACCGCCATCTCGTGGAGATCGGCTGGCGGCTCCGCCACAAACCCGCCCCACCCACCGGCCTGGCCTGGCGCATCATCGGGACCGGCCATAGGGACCCGCGCTGGCTGCCCTACTTGCAGCCGTACGGCGCGGACGACGCGTTGGCCCGGATCGACGGCATTTCCGCCTGACGATCCGGGCTTTTGCATGACCCGGCGCACCGCTGAGGCCGCCGGGCGCCCCACCGGGCCCTGGAACGCACGCGCTCCGGGGCCCATCGGTGTGCGCGTACGCCGACTGCGGGGTTCCGTCCGCCTGCGCCGATCAGGGGAGCGGGGCTCCACCGGGCGAGTGGACCTGGTGGTGCCTGCGGGTGACTGCCCCGAGCGCCTGTCGGGTCCACCCTCATTTCCGGCTAGGGACCATGCGTCCCGCGCGCCGACCGATGGGCTGTCCCGACCATGCTGAAGACCGCATTCCGGATCACTTCCGCCGCCACCCTGATCGCCGCCTCGCTGGCGTTCACGTCCCCCGCCGACGCCTCGACGGATCCGTACCCGGGAACCCCGGAGCAGATCCGCAGCACCGCCCCCTGCGGCCCGACCGGCGGGTTCAAGGAGACGAACTGGGCGCAGACCACGACGGATCTCAGCATCCAGCCACAGGTGGACGTGGCCGCGTTGCGCGAGGCCTGGTACTGGCGTCACGACGACAACACGCTGTGGCGGGGGGACACCCGCCCCGACCCGGAGCCGGTCTTCCGGAACGGCTTCACCCCGAAGGGTTCGGACCTCAACCCGCTGCCGGTGTGGATCACCGGGGGCGGCGGGCAGAACACCGCCCACGTCAGCACCAGTTGCGAGCGGTGGGTGGCGCAGGGCTTCGCCACGTCGGGCCCCAGTACGAACAACACCGGGTGGGTGTACGCGATCCAGGCCCCCGGCGGGATCGACATCAACGCCACCGCGCGGCAGACCGGCATCGAGTCGACCTTCCTGTGGAACAGGGAGATCGACTTCCCCGGCGGCATCCAGGGCAGGTTCATCGAGGGTGCGTGCCAGTACCAGTGGATCAAGCCGCCCCCGGGAGAGCCCAACATCTACCGTCTCCTCGGCTGCCGGACGAACACCCACTTCAACCCGAACTGAGGTGTCCCGACGCGGGTGACGGTTCCTGCACCACCGGACCCCATGGCCTCAGCCGAACCAGCTCACCTGCATCACCACGATGCGCTCTCCGCGCACATCCGTCAGGTAGGTGAGCATGAGCAGCCCCCGGCTCTCGGTCCGCACTCCGGGACCCGGCCCGGTATAGGCGGTTCCCTCCAGGAAGACCATCGACTCACTCACGGCGATCTCGTTGGCCAGGCGCTCGGTTTCCGCGCGTGCCACGTCCGGGAGCCCGTCCAGCAGATCGTCCTGGAACGGCTCCCAGTACCAGTCAGCCACCGGCGACCTCTCGATGCGCCGCGCGCACGATGTCGCCGGCCTCACGGACAGCACGGTCGCGTACGGCGGGATCGGGGCTGTTGATGTCCTGCTCTGCGGCGTGCAGGCGGCGCGCCGTCTCGGGGTGGCGCTCGATCTCCACGACCACGCCCCACTGCCGGTAGAACATCCTGATCGGCACCACACTGTCCTCGTCCCCGGCCCGTACGAACGCCTTCTGAAGGTCCTCGAAGAACTCCGGGAGCCGGGAGGGCGCCACGGTGGCCACCGCCTGGCGCAGTGCCTGAAGCGTGAGAGCGGGACGGGGAATCAGCGGAGTGTCCCCCTCCGTGTACGGCATGGTCATCGGCCGTCCCTTCCGCTCGTCGAGCCCAGCTGTGGCACATGCCCACGCTAGCGCCATTCCTGTCCCTCCTTCTCGCCCACGAGCAGAGCGGGCACCCCGCGCTTGGTGGAGAGCTGCTACGTCTACGCGACTCGGCAGGAAAGACCCAACAGCAAGCCGCAGGGTCCATCAACGCGACCGGCACCAAGATCGTGAAGATGGAGCGGGGCTGGGTGCCGATGCGGGACCCTGACATCCGGGTACTGTGCGAGTTCTACGGCCTGGATGACCCCAAAGCCCTGGCTCGGCTCCTGGACTTGGCCAGACTGGACCGCGAACGCCGCAAGACCAAGGGGTGGTGGCGTGGCTCGATCGACACCGGCGCCATGGCCGAGTACATCGCGATGGAGGACGTCGCCAGCCGCATCCGGACCTGGCAGTCCTCACTGATCCCCGGTCTGTTTCAGATCCCCGAATACACACGGGCACTTGCGGTCGCCGAAGGTCGTTGGGAGGACCCCGACGACATCGAGCGTGCGGCCGAAGTGAAGCAGAAGCGCCAAGGACGCCTGCTGGGCGAACGCCCCCTCCACCTGCACGCCGTGGTGTGGGAAGCCGCACTACGCCAGCAGATCGGCGGGCCAGACGTCACACGCACCCAACTGGAACGCCTCTTGGAAATCGCCGAACTGCCCAACGTACGGCTCCAGGTGCTCCCGTTCCGTGCTGGCGCCCACCCCTGCATCGCGGGCCCGTTCAGCATCATCTCCTTCGCCGACGACGAGGCCCTGGACGTGGTCCAGAGCGACACCATCACGGACATGATCTGGGTGGAGAACGAGATCGAAAGCAACACGTACAGCACGTTGTTCGACCGCACCGCCCGGCTCAGCCTGGCCCCACGCGACTCCGTACTACTCATCGACAACCTGCGCAAGGAAATGTGACCCATGCCCGAGTTCGAGTTCATGAAGTCCAGCTACAGCACAGCCGCCAACGAATGCGTCGAAGTCGCCCGTAACATCCCCGGCACCATAGCCGTCCGCGACTCCAAGACCCCGGATGCCCGGCCACTCCGCCTCTCCCCTCAAGCCTGGGCCAACTTCATTGCGTCACTGAGCCGTTGAGTTCAGGTCGGCAGCACAAAGCGGCCTCACGCGCCCATACACATGGCTACGAACAACTCTTCTTCGGAAACGGCGCAGCGAGCGGACCCGTGACCCCGGCAGCCACTGGGGCCCACCGCCGTGTCCGATCCCACGCCGACGGCCAGGTGATCGTGGACATCGACGGCGTGCTGGTGCTGGCCCACTCCGACAAGGAGGACGCCACACGGACCTGGAAGAAGAACTACGGCCACCACCCGCTCATGGCCTTCATCGACCACGGACGCGGCGGCGCCGAGAGCCGGTCGCGGGGCTGCTGCGGCCGGGCAGGGCGGGCAGCAGCACCGCCGCCGCCGCCGATTTGTGCGTCATACCTGGTGGGCCATCGCCCTCTACCCGGCTGACAGCGTGACCGCATGGCTCATCACAACGCTGGTGTTCGCTCTCGCGCTCCGTCTCGCCCCCAGGGCCCCGGGGAGGGTCGACTGAGTCCCGGTTCGGCCGGTTGATCACCTGGGTCCGAGTATGAGACGGGCACGGCCGTTGTGGATCATGGAGTTCTCTACCCTCCCAGAGCCGCAAGGCTGCCGTGCTCGTCGCTTCATCTTCACCTATGACCGATGTCCCAGGTCAGGGGCCCTCGCTCGCGCCCCGGGCCGAGGACGTGGTCCCGCCGGGGCTGTTCCAGGCCCTGGATCAGCGATCACCACCGGCCTCGCCGAGATTCGCGCCGTCGCGCGTGAAGGACTCGCCCGCACCAAGGGCATCGTCACCGGGCCAGTCGCCCGCATCGGCAACGAACTCATGGCCGTCCGAGGCGCAGTCGGCCAGTTGGACAACCAATTTGTTTTCGACAGGGTGAACTGGACCCACGGGGTCAGCAAGTTTGAGAGCCGCGTGCTCCGTCCGTGATGGGGATGGACAACGACGCAAGTCCATGATCGGCAGCCGATCCGGGCACGGAGCGATAACTTGGCCGTCCCGGGTCCTTTTGGTCCGCGTCCCTGACAGGCGCGGTTCGGAAGGACCCGGCTCCGTTATGCGATGCTCCCGGCCGGTGGCCGGAGATAGCCCGGCGCCTGGGCCTGACCGGTACCAGGGTCCAGGTTCGGCTCGTGGCCTTGCGGATAACGCTCCTTGGGTCGCACCACCGCTCACATCGTTCTGCAGACCTGCCCGCCTTGGTTCCCAGCGGGCGCTGACCTGTGGGGGCATCGGTGGTTCGGACCCAGTGCAGCGGGAGGCAGGGTTCCGTCGCCGGGGCTTGAAGCACCGCAGACCACTTTCCGACGATGTCACTCTCGAAAATGAGTTGTCCGGACAGCCGCGATGCCCTCAAGATCTGCCCATGACCACGACTATCGCCTCTCTGCCGCTGACCTCCACCGTCCGATCGGTGCGAGTCCAGCAGCAGCCCGGCCGACTGCAAAGGCCGACGCTCGCGCACTCGTGATCGCCGCCCTGGTCGCGGGCCTCCTCGCCGGCTACGGCATCGCCGTGCCCGTGGGAGCGGTGGCGACATATCTGGTGGCTCTGACAGCCCGGACGTCTCTGAAGATCGGCGCTTGTGCCGCACTGGGTGTCGCAACCGCCGACGGTCTCTATGCGCTGATCGCCGTGCTTGGCGGTGCCGCGCTCGTCCCCGCGATCGAACCGGTCATGGTTCCCCTGCGGTGGGTCTCGGCCTTGGTGCTCATCGCGCTGGCGGCCCGCAGCGGCGTCACGGCGATCAGCCAGTACCGCGCTCGACAGGCGACAACCCGGACCGACGAGGTCCCCCTCAATCCTGCACGGGCCTATATGGGGCTGCTGGGGATCACGATGATGAACCCCATGACCGTGATCTACTTCGCGGCGCTCGTGCTCGGCAGCCAGAGCACAGCGGCTCCAGACGGCTTGGAACAGGTCGTATTCGTTCTCGCGGCCTTCGGGGCATCTGCCAGCTGGCAGATGCTTCTCGCCGGTGGGGGAGCACTGCTCGGCCGAACTCTGACCGGCAGTCGGGGCCGGCTCGTCACCGCCCTGGCTTCCAGCGCGCTGATCGCCGCGCTCGCCGCTCGCCTGCTCACTTCAGTGCCATGACCAGGTCCCGGTGTGTGTCAACGCCGAGGAGATCGATCACCGGGCGGTCTTGGCCCGGCGGTCGGCCTCGGTGGCCTGGTCCAACTGCTTGGCGCCCCGCCCTGGCGCATACGAAGGAGCGACTGGCGGCCACCCTGCACTCGGAGGGGGCATCCGTGGAGGTGCGAACGGCACCATCGCGCGCGTGCGGACGTACTACGAAGGACACTGAGCGCCGGATGCGGATCATCGGGGCCGCCCTCGCCCTCCTGGTCGTCGCCTTCGGTGCCGTCACCGCGTGCCGCCAGCACGGGGCAGCGGTCGCCGTAACGGTTCAGCACGCTCGTTCGAGTGAACGCGCACGGAACGCCCAGGCCGCAGGGCAGCCAGGTGGCCCATCGTTCTGCTGGGGCACCCAGCGCGGGCGTAGCCTGGCATCAGCGTGACGAGGGAGAGCCATCGATGAGCGCCGAACCCATCATGGAGCCGGTCATGAAGCCGAAGCAGGACCCCATCGATCTGCTGATCGCGTTCGAAGAGGCATCAGTGGCGCCGATTCGACCCGAGTACATCGAGGGGACGGCCATCGTGCCACCGCAGCCCGACGACAGTCACAACGATGGCGCTTTCGAGCTGAGCTACCAGTTCCGTGCCGCCGGATTCCGCCTAACGGGCTTCGGTAACGGCTATCGAGCCGCCCACAAGGACGGCACTACTATGTCCCTGCTCGTTCCGGACTTCTACGTCCGCCGCCGGAGGGCCTCGGAGCTCGACGAGTCGTACCGCAAGGCCCACAGGGGCTGGTACCCCATCGACATGATCGCCCTGGCCGGCGAGGTCACCTCCACCAACCACGAGATGGACACCGGCCCCAAACTCCGCACCTACGCCGCCGTCGGCGTCCCCGTCTACGTCCTGATCAACTGCAACGCGAAGACGGCCCACTGCTACACGGACCCGATGCTGCCAGGCGAAGATCCCACGCAGGCGTACTACGCCTCCGAGATCAAGGTCGATCTGGGCGAACCTCTCGCCCTCCCCGCCCCGTACCCCACGCTCGACACGGCTCCCTTCCTGGGAGACAGCTGAGTAGTGGGCTTGGGCACCCCCCGCCCTGTCCTGGAGTCGCCGGTCCCTGCTGGTGGTCGCCCACTTCTCCTTCGACGGCGACACCTTCTGGACTGTTTCGCTACCTGGGCCCGTCCCCCACCGCGGGCACATGAGGAGGAAAACCTGTGTCATCGCCCTGCGACCCCCAGCACGCTCGCGCCGGCGATGTGAGCGCAGCACTCATGATGATGGACTCCCGGCTCAAAGCCGTCTACGACGGCAAGACCAAGGCCGACCCCGAACAACAGGCGCTGATCGACCAGTTCGCCGCGTCCCTGGGCCCCAGGGGAGTCGATGACGTGCTGGACGGCACGTGCACGCTCATCTACATGTTCATGCAGTGGCTGCGGATGGCCTACGAGGACCACGACAAGGACGTCATCGAGTGCGTGGTGCCCAACCTCGTGGCCACGATGCGCATGATGCCCAAGAGCGTCCGCCCCGAGGTCATTCCCACCATGGCCGGCCTGCTCGTCGCCGCAGGCACCGGCCTGAGCCCCAGCCTGTGGCGCAAACAGTACGGACGCTGGACCGAGAACGAGATGACTCCGCTGGAAGCCACCGCTTTCCTGCTCGCGGAGCACATCAACCGCCTCACCGACGACCCCGACTTCGCCACCCGCATGATCACCGAGGCCCTGTCCGCGTCCGACGAAGGCTGACGCACCGCATCCCCCACGAGAGCCTCGACCCTGTGGGCGCCCGCGACGACGTACACGCGCGCGTGTGGGCGTATGGCGTATGACGAGGGCCACTGAGCGCCCACGGCGAACGTCCCCCGAAAGTGGGTGAACTCGGCGGGAACCGAACCGAACCCGATGGCGTATTCATGGGCGGGGGGTGGTGTGGGAAGCCTCTCGCGGTGTGGGCGATCGACAGTGGGGACTGCATCGGGACTGCAATCCGAACAAGATCCAGTCAGGACCTGTTCGGATGTCAGTCACGGCGGCGATACTTGCGGCCGGACGCCTCCGTTCACGGTGCGGTTCACCGGGCGGAAGTGACCGGCGGATGACCATGGGGGAGGTCAAGTGACGGACACGTCGAAGGGGAGCGCGGCGCCACCGGCCCAGGCCGCGACCACGGCCCCGGCCGTGCCACCGCAGGCCACGCGGCCTGCTCGGCCCGCGGCGTCCGGCGCGCCGGACAGCGGCCCACCGCACCGCACGGCGTTCATGGAGGGCGTCGACGAACTGCGCGCGGCCGCGGCGACCGAGCCCGGTCGGCTGCGGATCATCGGGGCCGCCCTCGCGCTCCTGGTCGTCGCCTTCGGTGCCGTCGCCGCGTGGCAGATGTCGGACCGCTCGACCGCCGCCGACGACGTGCTCCACAGCAGCCAGCCCCTGAGCGCCGCCGCGGCCGACGTCTACCGCGCCCTGGCCGGCGCCAACACGGCGGCCTCCAGCGGTTTCCTCGCCGGCGGCCAGGAGACCCCCGAGTCCCGCACCCGGTACGAGGAGGACATGAGAGCGGCCGCCTCCGGTCTGGCGGACGCCGCGACGGCCTCCGAGCCCGGCTCCTCCTCCGCCCGGACCATTGCCGAGCTCAACGAGTTGCTGCCCGAGTACAAGGGCCTCGTCGAGCGGGCCCGCGCGAACAACCGGCAGGGCTACCCGCTGGGCGGCGCCTACCTGCGGTACGCGAACGAGAAGATGCAGGAGGAGATGCTCCCCAAGGCCGAGCTTCTCTACAACAACGAGAACGAGCGCCTGAGCGACGACTATGACAGCGCGACCGCCTACCCGTGGGCCGCGATCAGCCTCGGCGTCCTCGCTCTCGGTGCCCTCGTGTGGGCCCAGCGCCGCACCTACCACCGCACGAACCGGGTGCTGAACCGCGGCCTGTTCACCGCCTCCGCCGCAGCCACGGCCGTCCTGCTGTGGCTCGTCGTCGGCCACACCGTCGCTCGCTCGGCACTTCTCGACTCGTACGACGACGGCGTGGTCTCGGTGAACGTGCTGAACGACGCCCGGATCGCCTCCCTCAAGGCACGCGGCAACGAGAACCTGACGCTGGTCAGCCGGGGCTCGGAGACCACCAGTACCGGCGCCGACAAGTTCGACAGCGACTTCAGGGGCGACATGAGCGACCTCTCGTCGTACCTGGGGATCGCCGGACACATGGCCGACGACCAGGCGGGCCAGCGGCCCGTGAAAGCGGCCACCCGCAACATGAGGGAGTGGCTGGAGCGCCACAAAGAGGCCCGCGAGTTCGACACCGACGGCGACTACCAGGCCGCCCTGAGCAAGGTCATCGGCTCCGCGGACGACAAACCGACGGGTGAGTGCTTCGACAGCGTCGTGAGCAATCTGGAGAAGGCGCTCGGGCACGAGCAGGCCCAGTTCGAGCTGGCGGCCCAGGACGGCAGGAAGGCGATGACCGGGCTCCCCGTGGGCGCCGCCGTGCTCGCCGTGCTGGGCGCGTCGGGCGCCGTTCTCGGCATCGGGCGCAGGCTGTCGGAGTACCGGTGATGAGGCCGGTGGCGGAAGGGGGCGCGGTGATGAGTGCGGCACGACGCCTGAGGGCCGGCCTGAAGGGCTGGGGCGGCGTGGGCGCGATGGGGGCCGCCTGCGCCCTCACCGCGGTCTTCACGCTGCTGCCGCTGCGTGACGCGCCTCTCGTCGAGGGCAGCGCGACCACCGGCGGCCAGGGGCCCACCCGGGTCACGTACGCGAAGGCGGACGATTGCGAGGACGCCGACGCCTGGAAGCAGAGCCTGGAGCCGTCCTCCGACGAGAGCGGTACGACGATCGCGGACATCAAGAAGAAGGGCTATCTCACCGTCGGCGTCGACCAGAACAGCTACCGCTGGGGCTACCGCGATCCGAACAGCGAGAGCGACAAGGCCGAGCTGGAGGGCTTCGACATCGACCTCGCGCACCGTATCGCCGACGAGATCGTCGGCGGCGACTCGACGCACAACATCCGCTTCAAGGCCGTTCCCACGAACCAGCGCATTCCGGCGATCCAGAGTGGGCAGGTGGACATGGTGGTCCGCACCATGACGATCAGCTGCAAGCGCCTGGAGGAGGTCGCCTTCTCCGCGCCCTACTTCACGACCGGTCAGCAGGTCCTCGCACCCAGGTCCTCGACGATCGACGGCTACGACTCGCTGGCCAAGACCAAGATCTGTACGGCGAGCGGCTCCACCGCACTCGAAACACTGAGGGACGACCAGAAGAAGGGGGGCCTCCCCTCCTCCGCCGACATTTCCACCACCGTTCCCAACCAGCTCGACTGCCTGGTGCGGCTCCAGCTCGGCGAGGTCGACGCGGTCGTCACGGACGGCGCGCTCGCCGCGAGCCAGGCCGCACAGGATCCGACGGTCGACCTCAAGGGCGACCCCTTCACGACCGAGTACTACGGCGTGGCGATGAAGAAGGACGCGGAGGATCTGGTGCGCCGGGTCAACCAGGTCCTTGAGGACTACCGCGACAGCGGCTGGCAGCAGTCGTACGACAAGTGGCTCGCCCCCACCCTCGGGGAGGACGCGGCGAAGTCGCGGCCGCCGACGCCCGACTACAGGTGACACAGACCGACCCTGGACAGACCGAGCACGAACAGTGAGTCCGAAAAGACCAGAACCGTAAGCGGAACAACCGACCTGGTACGACTGGAGAGTTGCCCGAACGCCGTGGGCGCGGGGAACGACGAGAGCGAGAGGTGATCGATGGGCGTCGCGGGATCCACCGGGCCGGTGATGGACCGGGACGAGGTGGACCGTGCGCTGGCGCGGCTCGGCGCGGAGCACGAGGCGATCGAGACCTCACTCCTCGCCCTGCAGGACCACGCGGGCCGCAGACTCCTCGAAGGCGCCGAGCTCACGGGCCTCACCAGGGAGCGCTGGACGGCCGCGGAGGCGTCGATCACGCTGCTGTGGGCGTACTTCGACTCGTACACGGACGCGCTGCGCTCCGCCCGTGACATCCGCTCGCGGCGCCGGTGGTCGAGCCGTGAGGACCTGGTCGAGCTGACCGAACTGCTGCGCGGCCAGAGCGTCACGGTCGCGGGCAGTGCCACGGCGACGGCCAACGTACCGGCGCGGGTCGGCGGGGGCAGACTGAGCGAGCAGTTCACCCTGGCCGAGCTCGTGGAACGGATGAACGAGCTGTACGCGACCTCGCTGGACATGGTGGTCGCCGCCGACGCGGTCTGGTCTGCGCTGCCCGCCCGGATCGACTTACTGGCCGCCGAGTTGCAGCGCACCCGTCAGCTCGCGCACTCCGTCGGCGTACGCCCCGGAGAGCACCCGGCGGGCGACGACCTGGAGCGGATCACCCGCACCCTGGCCTCCCTGCGCGAGCAGGTGGTGTCCGACCCGCTGGCGTACTGGGTGCCCGCGCAGGGGAGGAGCTCGGCCCCCGGCGGCGGCCGTCCGGACACCTCGACGTACGACCGTGAGGCGCGCGCCCTGGAGGACGTACGGCGTGAGATCGACGCCGTACTGACGGTCCGCCAGGACGCGGAGGCACGGCTGGTGAAGCTCCGGGACGTGCTCAGCCGCGCGGACCGTACGCTCGCCGAGGCACGCAGCGCGCGCGGCGAGGTGCTCGCGAAGATCGCCGCGACGGAGGTGCCCGTGGTCAGCGGCCCGCCCACCGTGTTGCAGGAGCAGCTCGCCACGGCCGCCGAGTACCGCAGGCACGCCCAGTGGCACCGTCTGTCCCCGCTCCTGGAGTCCCTGGAGCAGAAGGCGGAGGACGAACTGCTGCGGGCCCGGGAGTCGTTGACCGCGGTCACCGCTCCCCTGGCGGTCCGCGCCGAACTGCGCGGCCGCCTCGACGCGTACAAGGCGAAGGTCGCCCGGCACGGACTCGCGGAGGACCCGTTCCTCGTCGAGCGGTACGACGCGGCCCGCCGCATGCTGTGGAGCGCGCCCTGCGACCTGCGGGTCGCCGAACAGGCGGTGCTCCGCTACCAGCGGGCCGCCGCGGAGCTGCTGGGCACGGTCGTGCCCGGGCAGGGCGGGGCCGGTCGGCCACAGGACCGGAGGGGGCCGGGCGCGTGAGCGACAGAGGTGATGCGGGATGAGTGATACGGGATGAGTGAGCGGCAGGCGTGCCAGCGGCCCGACTGCTCGGGCGCGTACGAGGACGTGGGCGGCGGCGAGCTGTACTGCGACACATGTGGTCTGGCGCCGGTCGTCGCAGCGAACGGCATGGTCGGTTCTCCGGCCACGGGGATCACCGCCGGCGGCAAGGGGGCCCACGGTTCCAGCGGGTCGAGCAGGTCGAGCAGGTCGAGCCGTAGCTCCCGCGCCAGCTCCCGGACGTCCGCGCGGTCCTCCCAGTCCCGGCGCTCGGTCTCCGGCCGGCTCTCGCGCGCCCTGTCGGGGAAGTCGACGGGCCGCTCGGTGTCGGTGCGCAGCTCCGGTTCGGCCGCCGGTTCCTCCGGGCGGGCCCGCCTGGGCGCCGGTCTGGTGCAGGTGCCGCAGGTGCCGCGGCCCGACCCGCGGGCGATGGTCCTGGAGAACCCCGAGGTGCCCGAGCGGAAGCGGTTCTGCTCGCGCTCCGACTGCGGGGCGCCGGTGGGGCGGGCGCGCGGCGAACGGCCGGGGCGCGTGGAGGGCTTCTGCACCAAGTGCGGCCACCCCTACTCGTTCGTCCCGAAGCTGAGGGGCGGCGACGTGGTGCACGGCCAGTACGAGGTCGCGGGCTGCCTCGCGCACGGCGGTCTCGGCTGGATATACCTGGCCGTGGACCGTGCCGTGTCGGACCGCTGGGTCGTGCTGAAGGGCCTGCTGGACACCGGTGACCAGGACGCGATGGCCGCCGCGATCTCCGAGCGCCGCTTCCTCGCCGAGATCGAGCACGCCAACATCGTCCGCATCTACAACTTCGTCGAGCACCTCGACCAGCGCACCGGCTCGCTGGACGGGTACATCGTGATGGAGTACGTCGGCGGCAAGTCCCTCAAGGAGATCGCCAACGAGCGCCGCACGCCCGCCGGGAAGCGCGACCCGCTGCCGGTCGAGCAGGCGTGCGCGTACGGCATCGAGGCGCTGGAGGCCCTCGGTCATCTGCACAGCCGCAACCTGCTGTACTGCGACTTCAAGGTCGACAACGCGATCCAGACCGAGGACCAGCTCAAGCTGATCGACATGGGCGCGGTGCGCAGGATGGACGACGACGAGTCCGCCATCTACGGCACGGTCGGCTACCAGGCGCCGGAGGTCGCGGACGTCGGTCCCTCCGTGGCCTCCGACCTGTACACGGTCGCACGCACACTGGCCGTCCTCACCTTCGACTTCCAGGGCTACACGAACGTGTTCGTGGACTCCCTGCCCGACCCGGACCACATCGAGGTCTTCCGGCAGTACGAGTCGTACTACCGGCTTCTGGTGCGCGCCACCGACCCCGACCCGGCCCGCAGGTTCGCCTCCGCTCAGGAGATGGCGGAGCAGCTCACGGGCGTGCTGCGCGAGGTCGTGTCCCTGCAGACGGGGCGGCCGCGGCCGGCGCTGTCCACCCTGTTCGGGCCCGAGCTCAGGGTCACGGACACGGAGTTGTTCGCCGAACTGGACGGGGACGTGTCGCGGCTGGGGGTGCGGGTCGCTCCGGTACGCGGGAAGAAGGGCACCGCCGCGTTGGTGGCATCGGGCGGGACGGCGCCGAAGGGGATGCAACCGCAGGGAACGCAACTGCAGGGAACGCAACTGCAGGCGGCGCAACCGCAGGGGGCGCAGTCCTTCCCGCTGCCGACACCGGGCGCCGCTGACCCCGTGGTGGTCAAGCCGCTCGACACGGCCGCCGCCGCGCTCGCGCTGCCCGTCCCCCGGGTCGACCCCGGTGATCCCAACGCCGGGTTCCTCGCCGGACTCATCGCCTCGGCGCCCGCGGAGCTGATCACCGCGCTGCACGCGGCGCCCACCGGCTCGCTGGAGCTGCGGCTGCGGGAGCTGCGGGCCCGGCTGGAGATGGGCGAGTTCGCCAGTGCCCTCGGCACCCTGGACGCCCTGGAGCGGGACCATCCGGACGACTGGCGGGTGGTCTGGTACCGGGGCGTGGCGGCGCTCGCGACCGGCGACCACGAGAGCGCCGCGCTGGCGTTCGACGCCGTCTACGACGCGTTCCCCGGCGAGCCCGCGCCGAAGCTGGCCCTCGGCCTGTGCGCGGAGGTCCTCGGGCAGCTGGACAACGCGGCCGAGTACCACCGCCTGGTGTGGTCGACCGACCCCAGCTATGTGAGCAGTGCGTTCGGGCTCGCCCGGGTGCAGCTCGCGGCGGGCGACCGGAGCGGTGCCGTGCGCACGCTGGAGTCCGTGCCGGAGGCATCGATCCACTACACGGCGGCCCGCGTCGCAGCCGTGCGGGCGCGTCTGCGTCAGCGTACGAACGACACCGCCGGATCGCCGTTCCTCGACGACCTCACCGCCGCCGCGGGCCAGGTCGAGGCCCTCGGCGGGTACGGTCTGGACGCCGTGCGCCGTGAGCAGTTGTCCACAGAGGTCCTCGGCAGCGCGCTGGACTGGGTACTCTCCGGTAGCCAGGGTTCGGCGCCACCTGCGGGCGGCGGACGTGTGCTGCTCGGCAGCGCGCTCGACGAGCGCGGCCTCCGCTTCGGCCTGGAGCGCTCGTACCGCACGCTGGCCCGGCTCGCGCAGGGCGGCGAGGAAAGGATCGACCTGGTGGAACGTGCCAACCGTTACCGCCCCCGGACGTGGGTGTAGTTGATGTCGCAGATGCCCCAACTGGCCGCCTGCCCGAGCTGCGAGTGGCCCCTCGAATCGGGTGACCGTTTCTGCGGTGCGTGCGGGTACGACCTGTCGGTGGTCCCCCCGCCGCCGACGGACACCCCGACGATCACCATGAACGGGACGGCCCCTCCCCTGCCGGACGCGGCGTCGCCGGTGGCCTGGCCAGTCGCCCCCGAGGCCGGCGCCTCCGACGCTCCGGCACCGGTGCACCTGCCCGGCGAACTCCGGGGGACGGACTCGGGCGGTTCCGAACTGCACGCCGAAGGCGCGCAGCCGGGCGGAGCCGAGCCGTCCGCCCAAGGGACGTCGCAGGTGAGCGGGGGTGCGCCGCAGGGCGAGGCGCCAGCGCTGTCGCCATCACCGAGTGGGGCCGAGCGTCCGGCGCGGGGCGTACGGTTCGACCGGCCCGCCGAGTCGCCCTCGTCCGGCGCGTCTGATACGTCCGACGCATCCGCCTCGTCCCCGTCGGCCCCGTCGGCCCCATCGGTCTCCTCATCCGCCTCGCCACCCTCGTCTTCTTCGTCGTCCTCGTCTTCCTCGTCGTCATCGTCCGACGCGGGCGACTACCACCTGGCCGCGCCCCGGCCCGTCGACCCCCGTACCGCTGACCTCTCGACGCCGCCCGCGGGCACCAAGACCTGCGTGGCATGCCGCGCGGGGCAGGTCGACCGGGACGGCTACTGCGAGAACTGCGGCCATGCCCAGCCCCGCGAACGCGACCACATGGAGCAGGAGTTGGGCGCCGTGGCCGCGGTCAGTGACCGGGGGCTGCGCCACCACCGCAACGAGGACGCCTTCACGGTGTCCTCCACCGCCCTGCCCGACGGTTCGCCCGCGGTCGTCGCGATCGTCTGCGACGGTGTGTCGTCCGCGACCCGCCCCGACGACGCCTCGCTCGCCGCGTCCCGCGCCGCGGGCGAGGCGCTGCTGGAGACCCTGCCGCGCGGCACACACCCGCAGCAGGCCATGCACGACGCGATCGTCGCCGCCTCGAACGCCGTCAACTCCCTGGCGGAGGAACCCCGGACGGCCCAGGAGCACGCCCCCCACCAGAACGCGCCCGCGTGCACGCTGGTCGGCGCCGTCGTCACCTCCACCCTGCTGATCGTCGGCTGGGTCGGCGACAGCCGCGCCTACTGGGTCCCCACGGACCGCAGCTCACCCCCGGCCCGGCTGACCGAGGACGACTCGTGGGCCGCACAGATGGTGGCCGCGGGACTGATGAGCGAGGCCGAGGCGTACGCCGATCATCGCGCCCACGCCATCACGGGCTGGCTCGGCGCGGACGCGTACGAACTGGAGCCGCACACCGCTTCCTTCAAACCGGACCGGCCGGGTGTAGTGGTGGTGTGCACCGACGGGCTGTGGAACTACGCGGAGGCGGCCGAGGAGATGGCCGAGGTCGTACCCCTCGACGCCGCGCAACGCCCGCTGCACGCCGCCCAGGTTCTGGTGGGCCACGCCCTCGACGGTGGGGGCCACGACAACGTAACAGTGGCCGTCCTCCCGTTCCCGGCCCCGCCCCAGGGGGCAGGATCGGCCTGAGGGCGCTCGCGAGGGCGCCGTCACGGCCGTGTGGGAACGGCCGGTGGAACGGATTCGAGCGGCCGGCAGACGGGGCCGGCCGGCTCGACGGACGCAACGGTCGGTCGGCCGATTCGACGGGCGGAACGGTCAGTCGGCCGATTCGACGGGCGGAACGGTCAGTCGGTCGGCCGGATCGACGGATGGAAACGGCCGAAAGGCCGGCCGAACGCAGGGGAACGGCCGGTCGACGGCGTCGGCCAACGGACCGGTGGGGACCGGCCCGTTCACGCAGCCACAGTCATCGGCCCACGCGTCGTGGGGGCCTTGAGGGGGACAGAGAACGCATGGCCAATTTCTCGAAGTCGAACGTGCCGCAGTTCTCGGTGGACGTGTACCAGAACGAGTACCTGCCGGAGGGCGGCCGCGAGGTCAACGCCATCGTGACGGTGAGCTCGACCGGCGGCGGCACCATCGGCGGCGCCGTAGCCGCCCCGCACCTGTACGCGCCGGGACAGGGCCCGTCCGCGGCCGTGGCGATCATGGTCGACTGCTCGGGCTCGATGGACTACCCGCCGACGAAGATGCGGGGGGCGCGGGACGCCACGGCCGCCGCGATCGACGCGTTGCGCGACGGTGTGCACTTCGCGGTGGTCGGCGGCACACACATCGCCAAGGAGGTCTACCCCGGCGGCGGTCGGCTCGCCGTCGCCGACGCCACCACGCGTGACCAGGCCAAACAGGCCCTGCGCAGGCTGAGCGCGGGCGGCGGCACCGCGATCGGGACGTGGCTGAAGCTCGCCGACCGCCTGCTCTCCTCCGAGGACGCCGCCATACGGCACGGCATCCTCCTCACCGACGGCCGCAACGAGCACGAGTCCCCGGAGGACCTGCGCGCCGCCCTCGACGCGTCCGCCGGACGCTTCACCTGTGACGCGCGGGGCGTGGGCACCGACTGGGAGGTGAAAGAGGTCACAGGGATCGCGTCCGCGCTGCTCGGCACCGCCGACATCATCGCCGACCCGACGGGCCTCGCCGCCGACTTCACCCAGATGATGGAGACGGCCATGGGCAAGGAGGTCGCGGACGTCGCGCTGCGGCTGTGGACACCCATGGGCACGGAGATCAAGTTCGTGAAGCAGGTGGCCCCCACGGTCGAGGAGTTGACCGAGCGCCGCACCGAGGCGGGCCCGCGCGCCGGGGACTACCCGACCGGTTCATGGGGTGACGAGTCGCGCGACTACCACGTGTGTGTGAAGGTGCCCGCCGCCGACATCGGCCAGGAGATGCTGGCCGCCCGCGTCTCGCTGGTGATCCCGCAACCCGACGGAACCGTCCACAACCTGGGCGCGCAGGGTCTCGTACGGGCCGTGTGGACTGAGGACATGGCGGCCTCGACCTCCATCAATCCCCAGGTCGCGCACTACACGGGCCAGGCCGAACTGGCACAAGTCATCCAACAAGGTCTGGATGCGCGCAAATCCGGAGATGTCGACGGAGCAACGGCCAAACTGGGCCGGGCCGTTCAACTCGCCAGCGAGTCGGGTAATGCCGATACAGCGAAACTGCTTGCGAAGGTGGTGGACGTCGTCGACGCAGCGGCAGGTACTGTGCGACTGAAGGCGAAGGTCGCGGAGGCCGACGAGATGACTCTGGAGACGCGGTCCACCAAAACCGTTCGCGTCAAGAAGTAGCGTTGCCGACCCCGCTCCGGGGGTCGGACAAAACCAATCAAGCACACTGGCCCACAGCGGCCGAGCAATCCGGCCCGGACGGCCGGACAGGAAAGGGGGACGCGCCGACATGCCGACCTGCCCGAACGGACACCAGTCGGGTTCCGACGACTGGTGCGAGGTCTGCGGTCACCGCATGGCCGGTGCCGTGCCCCCGCCACCTCCGCCCCCGCCGCCGGCCGCGGGCTACGGTTATCCGCCACCCGGCTCCCCTCCGCCTCCTCCCCCGCCTCCGGGCGCGGGCGGTCAGCCCGGAGGGCATCCGCATCCGTCCGCCATGCCCGGCGGCGCACCGGAGCTCTGCCCGCAGTGCCGCACGCCCCGCGAGGGCGGTGCGCCGTTCTGCGAGGAGTGCCGGTGGAACTTCCTGACGAACACGGCCACCTCGTACACCCCGGCCGCACCTCGGCCCTCCGGGCCTGGGGCCGGACCTGGGCCTGGGCCGACGGGTCCCGGAGGACCCGCGGGGCCCGGTGGTCCGGGCGGTCCCGCACCGTTTGCAGGTCCTGGTGGCCCGGCACCGTTCGCGGGTCCGGGCGGACCGGGACCGTTCGCGGGTCCTGGTAGTCCCGCACCGTTCGCGGGTCCCGGCGGACCGGCACCATTTGCGGGGCCTGGCGGCCCCGGTGGCCCCGGCGGCCCTGGGGGCCCTGGGGGGCAGGCTGGGTCCGCGGATCCTGGTGGCCCCGGTGGACCTGGTGGGCCGAACCCGGCGCTCCGGTTCCAGCAGCCGCCCGGGCCGGGTCCGGCCTTCGGCGGCGGTGACTCGTATGACTATCAGAGCTCGCGCCCCTCGCAGGTGAACCGGCCCGCGGAGCCCATCCCGCCGGGGCCGCCCTTCGGCGGCGAGCCCTCCGTGCCGACCGCTCCGCCGGGAGCCGGCGGCCCTCCCGGACCCGGTGGACCTTCCGGCCCTGGTGGTCCCGGAGGCTTCGGTGGTCCGGGGGCGGGTGGTGGTCCGGCGGCCGGTGGGCTGCCGCAGGGCTTCCAGCAGGCTGGGCCGCCCGCTCCGCCCACGTTCCCCGGCGAGACGGGACAGCCGGGTGCGCCCGCTCCCGGCGGGCCCGGCGGCCCTCAGCCGGGCGGCCCGTCCTTCGGTGGCGGGAAGGACGACTGGATGATCTCCCCGCCGTCGTCCGGTCCCGGTGCGCCTCCCGCGCCCGGTGGACCGGGGGCGCCAGGTGGCTACGGATACCCGCAGCCGGGTGCCACCCAGGCCCCGCCCGCTCCCGCGTACCCCCAGCAGCCGGCCACCTGGACGGCGACGATCGGCCCGGACCGCGACTACTTCATGTCGATGATGCAGCGCTCCGGCCCCGAGGCCGCGGGGCTCAACTTGCCCGCGTACTCCCCGGAGCAGCAGCGCACCCTCCTCGGCAACCAGCTGACCATCGGCCGCCGCCGTCACTCCACCGGTGACACCCCTGACATCGATCTGTCGGTGCCGCCGGAGGACCCGGGCGTCTCGCACCAGCACGCGGTCCTGGTCCAGCAGCCGGACGGCAGTTGGGCGGTCGTCGACCAGAACTCCACGAACGGCACCACGGTCAACGGCTCCGAGGAGCCCATCCAGCCGTTCGTCCCGGTACCCCTGCAGGACGGGGACCGGGTGCACGTGGGGGCCTGGACGACGATCACCATCCGGCGAGGCTGAACACACAGCCGAGCGCGAGCGGACGGGTCATATGACTTACGGGAGGGGCCACGCATACGGCCCCTCCGGGTCGTCCAGCCACGCCCATTCGCGGTCGGCGCTGATCGTGATCCCGTACCGGTCGCGCGTCGGGTGCCCCTCGCGGTCCCACAGCGCGAGCGCCTCGTGCGGGTCCAGGGTGCCCGCGGTCAGGGTCAGCAGGAACCGGAAGAGCTCGTGGTCCCTGGCCCGGCCCGGCAGCCCGCCCAGATGGGGATGCAGCCGCGCGGGCCCTCCCCCGTCGCCGCGCAACGGCACGAAGTACGCGGGCGTGTGCAGGAAACGCCCCTCGGCGGTCTCGGCGTCCCGTACCCGCAGCCGGATCAGACCCGTGGCCAGCGGCGTCAGGATGCGGGCGTCGGGTGCGCACTGGGCGAGCCAGGCGCGCGGGATCGAGAACAGCGTGCAGGTCGCGATGATCCGGTCGTACGGCGCGCGTTGGGGCACCCCGCGTGCGCCGTCGCCCGTGACGACGGTCGGGTGGTACCCGGCGGCGGCCAGATGCCTGCGTGCCCCCTCGGTGATGTCGGGGTCCAGGTCGACGGTGGTGACCAGGTCGTCCCCGAGGCGGTGCGCGAGCAGGGCCGCGTTGTAGCCGGTGCCGGCGCCGATCTCCAGGACGCGGTTTCCGTCCTCCACCTCCAGTTCGGCCAGCATGTTCGCCATCAGCGAGGGTTGGCTGCTGGAGGAGATCAACTCACCGTCGCGCAGGCGTGTGGCGAGCGGGACGTCGGTGTACGCGCCGCGCAGCCAGCGCTCGCGTCGCCTCGGGTCGCGCTCCTCGCCCCAGAGCCGCTCGTAGCCGCTCCCGCCCGGGCTCCCGGCACCCGTGGAGGGGGCGGGCCCACCGCCCACGTAGTAGTACGGCACGAAGAGGTGGCGCGGAACCGCCTCGAACGCCTCCCGCCACACCGGGTCGGCGTCCCAGGCTCCGCCGGCCCCGATCTCGCGCACCATAGCCGCCCTGGCCTCCGCGGCGAGGTCATGGTCCCGATCGACCGCATGTGTGCCCATATACACACTGTGCTGCGCGATCGGCCCCGTGGCGAGCACCACGACGGGCCGCACCGGAATCGGCTCGTTCTTGATCGCCGATCGGAACTGTCTTGATCGTCGACCGGAACCGTCTTGATCGTCGACCGGAACCGTCTTGATCGTCGATCCGTGCGGTCCTAGGCCTTGAGTCCTCCGTCCACCCGTCTGAGACCATGGGTGCGTGAATGAGATTCGGCGCGGCACACTTCAGGAGCAGACCTTCTTCGAGCAGGTCGGCGGCGAGGAGACCTTCCGGCGGCTCGTGCACCGCTTCTACGAGGGCGTCGCCGAGGACCCGCTGCTGCGGCCCATGTACCCGGAGGAGGACCTGGGCCCGGCCGAGGAGCGCCTCACGCTGTTCCTCATCCAGTACTGGGGCGGCCCCACCACCTACAGCGAGAACCGCGGGCATCCCCGCCTGCGGATGCGCCACGCCCCATTCACCGTCGACCGGGCCGCACACGACGCCTGGCTGAAGCACATGCGGGTGGCCGTCGACGAACTCGGTCTCTCCGAGGAGCACGAGCGCACGCTGTGGAACTACCTGACGTACGCGGCGGCTTCGATGGTGAACGCCGCCGGCTGAGGCCGGTTCGCCTCCGCGGCCGGCACATTCCGGTCGCAGAGCACCGAATTCCGGTCACGATCCGGTCAAGTCCGGCCCACGGGCGCTTACCGGCTGTCCTCACCATCTGACAGCATCACCCGGAGGTCTCCGGTGATCCCGGAGCCGGGGACGGCTGACGGGGGGCCGGGTGACGGGGTTCGTGTTTCTGCGCGTGCGGGCGCACCGGCTGCTGCTCGCCGCCGCGCTGCTCACCGTCGTACTGACCACAGTGGTGCCGACGACCCTCACCGCGTACTCGGGCGCGATCGGCGACGCGGCCCTGCGCCACTCCCTCGCCGCCCCCGAGAACGCCGCCGGTACCTCCCTGATCGTCAAGGCGGACACCCCGTCCGCCGACGAGCGCGCGGCCGCCGACCGTGCCGTGCTGGAGGGCGCTCGACGGACCTTCGACGGCATGCCGTTGACCGTGCGCACGCTCGTACGGTCCGGCCCGTACGCCCTCCCGCGCTCCCTCCAGCCACCCGCCGCCCGGTCCGGCAACCCCGATCTCACCCACTTCGCGGCTCTGGACCGCACCCAGGTGCGGGTCACCGAGGGGCGGCTGCCACGCGGTGGCGGCAGCACCGTCGAGGTGGCCCTGCCGGGGGCCGCCGCCGATCCGCTCGGGCTGAAGCCGGGCGCCCGCCTCACCCTCACCGACCGTTTCGACGGTCCCGACGTGCGTGTCCTGATCACCGGCCTGTACCGGCCCGACCGGATCACCGCCCCGTACTGGCAGGTGGACGACCTCCGCGGCCGCGGTGTCCACAAGCTCTCCTTCACGACGTACGGACCCCTGCTCACCGATCCGTCCGTGCTCGCCGGCGGCCGGGTGAGCAAGGGAGAGTCCGCCTGGCTCGCCTCCGCCGACTTCGCCACGCTGACGACGGACCGGATCGGCGCGCTGCGGAAGGCGGCCCGTGACGGTACGGCCGGGTTGGGCACGTCCGACGCCCTGAGCGGCACCACGGCCGCGACGACCTCGCTGCCCGAGATCCTGGACGACGTCGAACGCTCCCTCCTCGTCTCCCGCTCGACCCTGCTGATCGTGGCACTGCTGATCGCCCTCCTCTCGGGGTACGCGCTGTTCCTCGTGGCCCGGCTGCTGAGCGCCGAACGGGCGGGCGAGACCCGGCTGCTCAGGGCGCGCGGCGGCTCACCCCGCCGGGTCGCAGGGCTCGCCGCGCTGGAGGCGCTGCTGCTCGCGGTGCCCGCGGCGGTCTGCGCGCCGCTGCTCGCCGGGCCGTTGACGCGGCTGCTCGCCGAGCGTGGGGCGCTGGCCCGGATCGGGCTGTACATCGACACCTCCGGCGGGCGTGCGGAGGTGTGGCTGGTCGCGGCGGCGGTGGCGCTGGGGTGCGCGCTCGCGGTGACAGTGCCGGCGCTGACCTCCGGCTCCTTCACGGTGCGGCGGGCCCGTAGCCTGCCCGCCCCGGTGCGCGCCGGGGCCGATGTCGGGCTGCTGGTCATCGCCGGCATCGCGTACTGGCAGTTGGACCGCCGGAACACCGGCGCCCTCTCCGGCGGCATCTCGGAAGCTCCGGGCTCCGCTGGAGTAGGGGGAAGCCCCGTCGGCACCCTCGGCATCGACCCGCTGCTGGTCACGGCCCCCGCCCTCGCCCTGCTCGCCGGCACCGTCCTCACCCTGCGGCTGCTTCCGCTGGTGGCCCGGCTCGCCGAGCGCCGCGCTGCGGGCGGCCGGGGCCTGCCGAGCGCCCTGGCCGGCTGGCAGTTCAGCCGCCGCCCATCGCGTGGCGCCGGCCCGGTACTGCTCCTCGTCCTCACAGTCGCCCTGGGGATGCTGGCGATCGGCGAGGGCGCCTCCTGGAACCGCTCGCAGGACGACCAGGCGGACTTCCGCGCCGGTACGGACGTCCGCGTCCTCGCGGGCGGCGCGACCGGCCTCGGCGGCTCCGGGCGCTACGCGGACATCGACGGCGTACGGGCAACCGCCCCGGCCATCCGTACGGCGATGCCGTTGTCCGGCGGCCGTACAGCGACCGTTCTTGCCCTGGACACGGCCTCAGCGGCCGACGGACTGCTGCTACGGCGTGACCTGGCCTCCGAGCCGGTACGGCCCCTGCTGGCGGGCCTCCCCCCGAAGGGGAGGACGGCGGGCCCTCGGCTGCCCCAGGGGACGACGGAGCTCCGCCTAGCGCTGCGGCTGAGCAGCGACCGGGACGGTGGCGACGCGGCGGACACGGACGGGAGCGGCGAGCGCCCCGAAGCCGATGTGACGGTCACTCTGCAGGACCGCTACGGCGTGCCGTACCAGGTCCCCGCCGGCCAGTTGGCCGTCGACGGACGGCTCCACGTCCTCGCCCTGGACCTCGCCCGCGCGGCCGATGCCCCGACGGGCCGCGCGGCCGGGCCCCTGACGCTGACCGGCGTGCGGCTGACCATGGAGCAACCGGTCGGCGGCGGCGAGCAACACCGCCTGTCCCTGGAGAAAGTGAGCGCCGTCCGCGCCAACGGGCCGGAAAAGTCGCTGCCGCAGGCCACCTCTTGGACGGTCACGTCGCGTTCCGGCAGCACGTCGCCGTCCGCGGACGACTCCACGCTCCCGACGACCCCGCGTGTGGAGGAGTCGCCACCGGGCTCCCTCGTGGTCCGCTACGGCACCGGGTACGTGCCCCGCGACCTCTACTGGAGGCCCGAGTCGTTCACGGTCCGCCTCCAGGTGACCCAGCCTCCGGCGTCCGAGGTGACGGGCGTCGCCACCGACCGGTTCCTCGCGTCGGCCGGACTCTCCGGTACCGGGCAGCGGATGGACGTCAGATTCGGGGACTCGACCGTGCCGGTACGGATCGTGCGGAGCGTAAGGGCGCTGCCGACGACCGAGGAGGGCGGCGACGGCGACGGCGGGGCGCTGCTGGTCGATCTCCGGTCAGTGAACCGCGTGCTGGAGGCACGGGACGGCGAGACCTCCGAGCCGACCGAGTGGTGGCTGCGGACGGTGCCTGGTGCGGCCGGGCGGGTGGCCGAGGAGGTGCGGGCGCGTCCCGATGTCGAGCCGTCGCAGGTCGTCGTAAGGGACGAGGTCGCGGACCGGTTGCGGGACGATCCGTTCGGGGCGGGTACCGAGGCCGCGTTCGCCGCGGTGGCGGTGGTCGCGGCCGCGCTGGCCGCGGTCGGGTTCGCGGTGAGCACGGCGGGATCCCTGCGCGAGCGGGCCGACGAGTTCGCGGTCCTGCGCGCGCTCGGCGCCCCGCGCCGGCAACTGGCCCGTCTCATCGCCGCCGAACAGGGCGTCCTGGTGGCCGTGGCCCTCACGGTCGGCGTCGCCCTCGGCGCGGTCCTCACCCGGGCGGTGATCCCCAGAATCGTCCTCACTCCGCAGGCTTCCCGGCCGGTGCCCGAGGTCCTGGTGGAACTGCCCGTCGCCCCCGTGGCCCTGCTGCTGGCCGCGGTGACGGTCACCCCGCTCGCGGTCACGGCCGTGCTGGCGGCACGACGACCGGACGCGATCGGCACGCTGCGGCGCCAGGGAGGTGAGTGACGCGGTGCGTACACGCTCCTCCACAAGTTCCCGGACTTCCCGCGTCACCCGGGTACGCGCACCGTCCTCCGTGGCCCCCTGGGTACGGACCCGGCTGCGGGCCGCGCCCGGGGCGGCCTGCGCGCTGACCCTGCTGGTCGCGTTCACCGCCTGTCTGACCGCGGCCTTCCCGCGCGCGGTGGACCGGTACGAGGACGCGGGCCTGCGCAGCGCCGTCGCCGAGGCCCCGGCCGAACAGACGACCGTGCAGTTCTACGCCCAGCAGTCCACGACCGAACTCCCGCCGGACGAATGGGAGTCGGCCCTTCGTCAGGACACGCTGCGCGAGCAGTACGCACGGGTGCTGGCCGCCGTCGAGCGGCCGCTGGTCGTCGACCCCGCTCAGTCGTCGTACGGCGTGCGCACCACCAAACCCCAGGAGGCGCTGGACCGTTGGCTGCCCCGGCCCAGCGGGCTGCCCGCCCAGGTGTCACTCGTCGCGCAGAACGGCCTCGCCGACCATGCCCGGCTGAGCACAGGTCGTCTGCCGCGCACCACCGGATCGGTCACCCCGCGCAGCCGCGCCGTGGAGGCCGCCGTCACCACCGAGACCGCCGAGCGCCTGCGGATCAAGGTGGGGTCGGTGATCCACGTCCCCGGCGTGCTGCGGGAGCCGCTGGCCGTGCGTGTCACTGGCATCGTCACCCCGCGCGAGCCCCAGGGCGCGTACTGGTCGACGCAACCCCTGCTGCGCACCCCCTCCCTGATGCGGAAGCTCGACGCGATTCCGCCCGCCAACACATACTGGCTGGGCGCCCTGCTCCTGCCCCCGGACGCGGCACCCGCCCTGCTGAGAACGCAGGGAGACCCGGAGCGCTACTGGCAACTCGCCCCCTCCGCCACCTCGTTGAACGCCCGCGACCTGCCCGGCCTCTCCTCCTCACTCGCCGCGCTCGTGTCGGGACCCGGCCTGCTGGCGGTGCGCCAGGCCACCGACCCGGCGGCCGACGCGAACACCGGCCTGGACACGGTGCTCCGCTCCCACCAGCGCCTGCGCGACGGCATCGCTCCTCTCGTGTCCGTCGCCGCGTTCGGCACCGGAACCGTCGCGGCCGTGGTGCTGCTGATGGCGGGCGGCCTCGCCGCGGACCGTCGTCGTACGGAGCTCGCCCTGCTGCGCGCCCGCGGCGGCTCGCTGCGCGGTGTCACGGGACGGCTGCTGGCCGAGACGGCGGTCGTCGCGGTGCCCGCGGGGGCGGCCGGCCTGGTGGTCGCCCTCCTCGCGGTGCCCACCACGCGCTACGCCCACGCGGTGGTCGCGGCCGCGGCCGTCACGCTCCTCGCCTGCGCCGCACTGCCCCTGAGCGCCGCGGCCCGCCACGCCGTCGTACGGGTCCACGGCGCACGCGAGGACCTGACTTCCGTACGCCCCTCGCGGCGCCGCACGGTCGCCGAAGTCACGCTGATGGTGCTCGCGCTGGGCGCGGTGGTGGCGCTGCGGCGGAGGGGGACGGACGGGTCGGGGTCCTCCGACCCAGGGATCTCCGGGGCCTCTGAGGCTTTGGGCGCTTCGGGGGCGTCGGGGGCGTCGGGCGATCACCTGGTCTCACTGGCACCCGTGTTGGTGGGGATCATCGCCGCGCTGGTGCTGGTGCGGCTGTATCCGCTGCCGTTGCGCCGCCTGGCGCGCCATGTGGGGCGGCTGCGGGGCGCGGTCGGGTACCTGTCGCTGGCCCGTGCCGGCCGTACGCCCGTCTCCGCGGTGCTCCCGCTGCTCGCCCTGCTGACAGCCCTCACCACCGCCGCCTTCGGCGGCTCGGTTCTCGCGGGGGTCGCCGACGTACGCGACCGTGCGGCGCTGTCCGCGACCGGCGCCGACGCCCGCGTCGAGGCACTGCAAGCACTGCCCGCCACACTGCCGGATCAGGTCCGCCGGAGCCCCGGAGTGCGGGAGGTCAGCCCGGTCAACATCGCGTACAACGTGACCCCGGACGACGGTGCGCAACCGGTGACCCTGGCCGGCGTCGACCCGGGCTCGTACGCGTCGCTGGCACGCCGGACCGCTCTCGGCACGTTCCCGGAGGCTGTGCTGAAGCCCACGGGCTCGCCTCGGTCTGACGTCCTGCCCGCCCTCGCGTCGCCGTCCCTTGCCGACCGCTTCGGCACCCGGCCCTTCTCCGTACGGCTGGACGACGGCAGCCTCGTCAGCCTCCGGATCACCCTGGTGCGCGAGACCACTCCGGCCGCGCCGGGCGGGGACTTCCTGGTGGTGGACCGCGCCCGGCTCCCCGGCCTCCCCGAGCCCACCGCCGGGAAGACCAGCCCGACCACGCTGCTGGTGACCGGCTCCCACCTGGACGGTGCCGCGCTGCGCGCACTGACCGGCGGGAACGCCGACGTCCGCCTCCGGTCGGAGGCCCGGGCACGCTACGTCGACTCGCCCCTCCAGGCCGGCGCCGAACGCGTCTACACGGCGGCGGTGGCGGCGGGCGCCGCTTACGCGACCCTGGCCCTGCTGCTGACCCTGATCCGCTCCGCCCCCGAACGCACCGCGCTCCTGGCCCGTCTGCGCACCATGGGCCTGACCCGCGCCCAGGGTCGCCGTCTGCTGATCCTGGAGTCCCTGCCGCAGTCCCTGACGGCCGCGCTGGGCGGCACCCTCGCGGGGTGGGCCGCCGTCCGCCTCCTCTCCCCCGGCATCGACCTGACGACGGTCGCGCTCGCGGCGGCGACGGACTCCGCACCGGCCGGCGCCCACCTGCGGACGGATCCGTGGTCCCTGCTGGTCCCGGCCCTCGCCGTCGTGATCCTGACGACGGGCATCGCGGCGGCGCAGGCGTGGTGGACCGGGAGGCGGGGTTCGGTGAGGGAGCTGAGGGTGGGGGATCCCCGATGACGGACAGGGACAGCGGCGACCGTGCCTGCGCATACTGGCCGGCGAGCACGGGAGCCCCCCGGACCATCACCGCCGGAGTCACCCCACGACCGCTGAGGGAGTCGTCCCATGACCAGTACGGGCCCCACCTTCGCCGACCTCGCCCACCGCGCGGCGGCCCGCCGGGACCGTCCCGCCTACGGCCACGACGCACTGATCACCTGTGACCGCCTGGTCAGGATCTTCTCCACGGACGGCGTGGAGGTGCAGGCGCTCCAGGGCCTCGACCTCCTCGTCCGCGAGGGCGAACTGATGGCCCTGGTGGGCTCGTCCGGCAGCGGCAAGTCGACGCTGATGAACATCCTGGCCGGCCTCGACACGCCGTCCGCCGGAGCGGCCCGCGTCGCCGGCCACGACCTGCTGACGATGACCGCCAAGGACCGCCTCCGCTACCGCCGGGAGATCGTCGGCTTCGTCTGGCAGCAGACCTCCCGCAACCTCCTGCCCTATCTGACGGCCGCCCAGAACGTGGCCCTGCCCATGCAGCTGAGCGGGGCCCGCACCCGCCGCCGGGACCGTTCCGAACGTGCCCTGGAGCTCCTGGAGTTGCTGGAGGTCGCCGACTGCCGCGACCGCCGCCCCCAGGAGATGTCGGGCGGTCAGCAGCAGCGCGTGGCGATCGCGGTCGCCCTGGCCAACGCTCCGAAAGTGCTGCTGGCCGACGAACCCACCGGCGAACTCGACTCCCACACCGGCGAACAGATCTTCGCCGCCTTCCGCACGGCCAACGAACACCTGGGCACGACCATCGTGATCGTCACCCACGACCAGACCGTGGCGGGCGAGGTCCGGCGCACGGTGGCCATCCGCGACGGCCGCACCTCGACGGAGGTCCTGCGCCGCACCGAGATCGACGCGGCCACCGGTCAGGAGGCGGTCGTCGCCCGCGAGTACGCCACACTCGACCGGGCCGGCCGGCTCCAACTCCCCACCGAGTACACGGAAGCCCTCAGCATGCGCGACCGCGTCGCCCTGGAACTGGAACGGGACCACATCGGCGTGTGGCCGGACGACAGCGAGTCATGAGCAGAGCACACGAAACACCGGTTGATCAGCACACCCAGTGATCAGCACACCGGGTGATCACACCCGGTGATCAGCACGCCGGTCATCAGCGCACGGTGACGCCCAGGGCCCCGAGTCCCGCCCTGCGCACGGCGATCGACCCGTACGGTGTGCGCAGCCTCAGCCACGCCCCGGACGAGAACAGCTTCAGCGGCTCCTCGCCGGGCCGCTCGGCCGCCCGTGCGGGGCGCAGGAAGCCGAGCCCCTGCGCCGCGTGCGCGGCCCGTACCGGAAGGCCGGTGTCACCGATCGGCCGGGACCAGATCTCCCGCCCGATCTTGTCGAGCTCGGCCCGAGTCCGCCGCTCCGGTGCCAGCTCCTGTGTGCGGGACCGGAATTCGGCCACGGCGGCGGCGATCATCGCCCGTACCGCGTCCGGTGCCGGCAGCCCCGGCTCCGCTCGCCAGCTGCCGCGCGGGGGAAGCACCCCCGCCCACGGCGGCCCGGTGACCGCGGCCGGAACCACCGTGGTGGCCGCCGACTCGTCGATGGCGTCCAGGAGTTCACCCGCGGACACGGTCGAGTCGAGCGTGACGTCGAGCCCGTTCTCGTACGGCTTCGCGAGCCGTACCGCCCGGATCGCGAGGACCTCGAACGACGGCGGGCGGCCGAACACCGCGAGTGTCGTCCCGGCGCCCTTCAGACGCACCACGGCCGCCCGGTCGTAGTGGATCAACCGTCCGAGGAAGGCGGCGAGGTCCGCCGCCTCCCCCTCGTCGGCGAGGTGGAGCACCGTCATGCCGCGACGGCCTCGTCCTCGTCGTCCATGTACTCCTCCAGGAACTCCCGCTCCTCGGAGGTGATCCGGCGCGGCCGCTGCGCCTCGAAGTCGAACGGCACTATCACCGTCGAGGCCCGGACGTAGACCTGGTCCGCGTCCTTGACCTCATAGGTGAGCGTGAACGAGGCCGCCCGTACCTCTGTCACCCACAGCTCGATGTCCACCGGCCTGTGCCGGTGGACCAACTGCCGCTTGTAGTCGATCTCGTGGCGCGCCACCACGGACCCCTGCTTGAAGTCCTTCTCCGGGCGGAACAGGAAGTCGATACGGGCTTCCTCCAGGTAGCGGAGGAAGACCACGTTGTTGATGTGGCCGTACGCGTCCATGTCCGCCCAGCGCAGTGGGCAGCGGTAGATGTGCCGCAAGATCAGCCCCGGGTCAGCTTCTTGTAGGTGGCGCGGTGCGGACGGGCCGCGTCCGCACCGAGCCGCTCGATCTTGTTCTTCTCGTACGAATCGAAGTTGCCCTCGAACCAGAACCACCTGGAGTCGCCCTCGTAGGCGAGGATGTGCGTCGCCACTCGGTCCAGGAACCAGCGGTCGTGGGAGACGACCACGGCGCAGCCGGGGAACTCCAGCAGCGCGTTCTCCAGGGAGGACAGGGTCTCCACGTCGAGGTCGTTGGTCGGCTCGTCGAGGAGCAGCAGGTTGCCGCCCTGCTTCAGGGTGAGCGCCAGGTTCAGACGGTTGCGCTCACCGCCGGAGAGCACCCCGGCCGGCTTCTGCTGGTCCGGGCCCTTGAAGCCGAACGCGGAGACGTAGGCGCGCGAGGGCATCTCGACCTGGCCGACGTTGATGTAGTCCAGCTCGTCGGAGACGACGGCCCACAGCGTCTTCTTGGGGTCGATGTTCTCGCGGCTCTGGTCGACGTAGGAGATCTTGACGGTCTCGCCGACCTTGATCGTGCCGGAGTCGGGCTGCTCCAGGCCCTGGATCATCTTGAACAGGGTGGTCTTGCCCGCGCCGTTCGGGCCGATGACGCCGACGATGCCGTTGCGCGGCAGCGTGAACGACAGGTCGTCGATCAGGACCTTCTCGCCGAAGGCCTTGTTGAGGTTGTTGACCTCGACGACCACGCTGCCCAGGCGCGGACCCGGCGGGATCTGGATCTCCTCGAAGTCCAGCTTCCGCATCTTCTCGGCCTCGGCGGCCATCTCCTCGTACCGGGCCAGACGCGCCTTGGACTTGGCCTGCCGCCCCTTGGCGTTGGAGCGGACCCACTCCAGCTCCTCCTTGAGGCGCTTGGCGCGCTTGGCATCCTTCTGGCCCTCGACCTTGAGGCGGGTCTGCTTGGTCTCCAGGTACGTGGAGTAGTTGCCCTCGTAGCCGATGGCGCGGCCGCGGTCGAGCTCCAGGATCCATCCGGCCACGTTGTCCAGGAAGTACCGGTCGTGGGTGATGGCTACGACGGTGCCCTTGTACTGGGCGAGGTGCTGCTCCAGCCAGTTCACGGACTCGGCGTCGAGGTGGTTGGTGGGCTCGTCGAGGAGCAGCAGGTCAGGCGCTTCCAGGAGGAGCTTGCACAGCGCGACACGGCGCTTCTCACCACCGGAGAGGTTGGTGACGGGCCAGTCGCCGGGCGGGCAGCCCAGGGCGTCCATGGCCTGCTCCAGCTGGGCGTCCAGGTCCCACGCCTCCGCGTGGTCCAGCTCCTCCTGGAGCTTGCCCATCTCCTCCAGCAGCGCGTCCGAGTAGTCGGTCGCCATCTGCTCGGCGATCTCGTTGAACCGGTCGAGCTTGCCCTTGATCTCGGCGACACCCTCCTGGACGTTCTCCAGGACGTTCTTCTCGTCGTTCAGCGGGGGCTCCTGCAGCAGGATGCCGACGCTGTAGCCGGGCGAGAGGAAGGCGTCACCGTTCGACGGCTGCTCAAGGCCGGCCATGATCTTCAGGACCGTCGACTTACCGGCACCGTTCGGACCGACCACACCGATCTTCGCGCCGGGCAGGAAGTTCAGCGAGACGTCGTCAAGGATCACCTTGTCGCCGTGAGCCTTGCGCGTCTTGCGCATGGTGTAGATGTACTCAGCCAAGAGAAACCGTCCGGCAGCTTGAAATCTGGCAGTGGGCAGTACCACCCATCTTGCCGCACGGCCAGCCCTCGACGGAAACCGGATGGTAGCGGGGATGCAGGGGCCACGAGGGCGGGCGTCGCGGGCGGAAGACGCGGCCCCGGGCGCCTGGGAGGCGCACCGGGGCCGCGTCGTTCACGTGGGTCACCGCACGGTCACTCACTGTTGAGTTGCCAAGGATCAGTCCCGCTCGGTCGCTCCCGCTGAGGTTCTCCTCACTCCTGCGGGGGCGTCTTCGTCTTGCGGACCATGAGCATCGCCCCGCCGCCGACCACGACCATGACGATCGCTATGCCCGCGATCAGCAGGGTCGCGCTGGAACTGCCCGTCTCGGCGAGGTCCGTGCCCGTGGTGGACGCGATGCCCGCCGTCGCGGGGCTCGGCTCGCTGAGCGTCTGGACCGAGTCACCGCCTTCGGCTGCCTCGGTATCGGTCGCGCAGTCGAGCACGCCCCTGATCCGCTTCTCGAAGCCGTTCGGCCCCCTGATCGTGAAGTCGTACGCCTGGTCCTCCTGCAGCGGGATCGTCACCGTCTCGGTCGTGCCGGCGTCGATCGTGTACCTGATGCCCATGAGCTCGAAGGTGAAGGGCTCGTCCCCCTCGTTGGCCGCCGTGATGTCCACGCCGCCCGCGGTGCAGTTCTTCTCGGCGGACAGCGCGGGTATCGCGCCCTTCCCCGCCCAGTTCGCACTCGCCACGGCGGAGACCGTCGACTCGCTGGAACCCGCGAGGATCTGCGTCTGACTGCGGGTCTCGGAGGCGAAGGCGCGGCCGACGGGGACGGTGGTGGAGGCCTGCAGGGTCAGTTCGGCCGAGCCGGCCGCGGCGTCCTCGGGCACCGCGAAGTACAGCCGGCTGCCGTTGCCCGCGGAGGTCACGGCCCTGCCGGTCTCGTCGACGATCTTCACCCCGTCCGCCATCGCCGCCGCGGGGGGCGCGACCGTCACGGAGTCCGCGTTGGTGTGCACCGTGACCGGACCAAGCTTCTCGCCGACGCGGCCGGAGATCGCCGGCGGGTCGAGCGTCAGCGAGGCCTTGGGTTCCGCCAGGTTCCGCGCGCTCTTCTGCAGGTAGTCCGCGAGCTTCTCCGCCTGCGGGTTGACGGCCTCCACGTCGGCACCGTCCGAGTAGCGCCAGATGGCCACCTGGGTGCCGGCCGCGGCGTCCTGCTCGGTGAGGCCGGCGGCCCCGGCCTTCTTGGCGAGCGCCGCGAGATCGTTGACCTGCGGGTAGGAGTTCTGGAGAATCCAGCGGATCTTGCCCGCGTCCTTGTTGTCGCTCAGCGACGTGCCGCTCCATGGGGTCTCGTGGTACCTGGCGTCCTGCTGCGTCGGGTTGTACAGGTCGACGCAGTAGGTCTGCAGCATGCCGCCGCCCTCGACGGACATCTCGAACAGGCCCGCGGAGACCTGCTGTTCCTCGCCGTCCTCGCGGATCACAGCGGTCCCGTAGGTCTTCAGGCCGGTTATCGTCGCGGTCGCGCCGCCGGGGCCCTGCGGAGTCTCCCCGGCGGCGGCCGTGCCCGCGCCGGCGAGCACACCCGCCGCGACGAGCCCGGACACCAGTGTCGCGGCCGCGAGGCGAGCGGCTGCCGGCCGCCGGCCTGTTCGCCTGCGAGCGGACAACGCAGAGAACACAGAAAACACAGAATTCCCCTTCGAGCAGGACCCGTTGGCAGGTGGGGGTGGGGTCCCACGACAGCATCATCAGACCCGTGGGCTGTCCCGGCATCCTAGGGAGATGGCACGCCGCTCTTCCTTGTCATCTCGTCGGATAACCGATCCGACTCGTAATCGTTATCGCTCACACAGTCTTTGAGCTGCGCTTATCCACACTTTCTCCGGGACTCTTCGCCACGCATTCGCCAATAAGCCGCAGCCCGGTCAGGCCGGTCGATTACCTACTGCCGTCACGTCACCCCTGCTGGCTCCGGCTGCGGTTGGGACGGTGGATCGGGCCGACTCACGGGCGGTGTCTCCCAGTTGGGCTCGGGCCGGGAGGAAGTGGGGGCCGCCGCTGCCGTGTCTCCTCTTGAGGCACGGCGGAACGCCGATGTGCCGCGCGCGAGATCGTGGCCGATCGCCACCGCTTCGATGTCCGCCCAGGTGCGGCTCTCGCCCTGCTCGGTCCGCTCGGTCCGCACCCTCAGCCGCCCCTGGACCACCACCGGATCGCCCAGCGACACGGACGAGGCCACGTTCACCGCGAGCGTCCGCCTGGCCCACACCGTGAAGAAGTTGGTGTGGCCGTCCGTCCACTCGTTCCTCTCCCGGTCCAGGTACCGCGACGTCACCGCCAGCCGGAACCGGGCCGACGTGCCCGTGGCTGTCTCCTTGCACACCGGCTGGGTGGCCACGTTCCCCACCACACACAGCGTCGTCTCGTTCATCGCGAACCCCTCCTTCGCCCCGGCGCCCACGCCGGGGGGATACGCGTACGGGCCCGTCCCGTACGGCTGCGTCTGCCGCGGTGACCGCGTCCGCCGTGGTCGCCGCGAGATCAGACTGCCTCCGTCGGGCCGGGCCCGCCGAGCGCTGTGCACAACCCCTGGCCTGTGGACAACTCCGTCACCCGAAAGGGCTAACTCCCCCTGCCCGGCAGGCCTTTCCCTCTCACCGCACGGCCCTCACCGCACGCCCCCTCACCACAGAGTCCTCATCGCACGGCCCCTCACCGCACGGCCACGGTGGTCCCCAGCACCTGGCCGTACTGCTCTCGCACCTCCCGGTACCGCAGCAGTTCCGCCGCCACCGGATCCAGCACCTGCGCCCGCCCGCACCCGGCGGCCGCCTCCCGCAGTTTTCGTTCCGCTTCGAGCCCGTATCGCCGGGCCGGGCCGCGCGCCGCCAGCCTGCTGCTCAACTCGACGCCCGGACCACCGACGATGCCCATCGACATCAGCAGCACCGGCGCGCCGATGTTGGGCGCCATGACCCCGATGATCTGCGCCACCAGCCAGAGCCCCCCGATGACCTGGAGGATCGTCATGGACGCCTGGGCAAGCACGGCGACCGGCCACCAGCCAGGCCGGGGCGGCCTGCCCTGCGGCGTCCCGTCCCGTGCCGCCAGCTCGTCCAAGGCCTCGGGCAGCCCTTGGGCACCGCGCACGGCCGCCTCGCGCACGGCCTGGGCCCAGGGTGCGGGCAGCCCGGAGACGGCCCGTTCGGACACGGTGCGCACGGCCTGTTCGACGCGCTGACGCGCGGTGGCCTCCTCGTCCACGGGTGCGCGGAGGCCACGTCCGGTCGGGAGTTCGCTGTAGTCCTGGAACCACCGCCACAGCCGCAGCCAGGGCGTCCCACACGCGCGGTTCGCGTTGCGCAGCCACGCGCGCTCGGCCGCCTCGCCCGCCGCGGTGGCGCCCACGGCGTCCGCGAGCCGGTCGGCGAACTCGTCGCGGGCCTCCTCGCTGAGCCCGGTACGCATCCCGGTCGAGTACACGGACCGCAGTCGCCACGCGGCCGCGTCCAGGTCGGCGGAGATCCGGCGGCCCGCGGCGCCCCGCTCGGCCACGAACTGGCCCAGCGCCTCCCGCAGCTCCCCGACGCCGTCCCCGGTGAGCGCGGACAGCGCGAGCACGGTCGTGCCCCGTTCGCCGTAGTCCCCGAGCGGGATCCCGTCCTCGTCGAGCAGCCTCCGCAGATCGCCCAGGACCTGGTGGGCGGCCTCCCCCGGGAGCCGGTCCACCTGGTTGAGGACGACGAACATGACCTCGGCGTGCCCCGCCATGGGCCGCAGATAGCGTTCGTGGAGGACGGCGTCGGCGTACTTCTCCGGGTCGACGACCCAGATGACCGCGTCCACGAGCGCCAGGACACGGTCCACCTGCTCGCGGTGCTGCACGGCCGCGGAGTCGTGATCGGGCAGGTCGACCAGTACGAGCCCGCGCAGCTGCGACGCGTCCGGACTCTGGATCGGGCGCCTGCGGAGCCGTCCCGGGATGCCGAGCCGGTCGATGAGCGTGGCCGCGCCGTCGCTCCAGCTGCACGCGATGGGTGCGGCCGTCGTGGGCCTGCGGACGCCGGTCTCCGAGATGGTCACTCCGGCGAGCGCGTTGAAGAGCATCGACTTGCCGCTGCCGGTGGCGCCCGCGATGGCGACGACCGTGTGCTGCCCGGAGAGCTTGCGCCGCGCCGCCGCCTCGTCCAGGACACGGCCCGCCTCGGCGAGCGTCCTGCTGTCCAGCCGCGTCCGGGAGAGCCCCACCAGCTCGCGCAGTGCGTCGAGCCGCGACCGCAGCGGCCCGTCGTACGTGAGAGGGGGCACCGCCGGCGTGCCGGAGAGCCTCGTTTCCATGGCCGCGGCCTGCTCGGCGGCTTCCTCCTCGGACACGCGCCGGGCGATCAGGCCGTCGTCCCAGTCGTCGCTCGTGGGTTCGTCGCCCGCGGGTTCGTCGCCTGTGGGTTCGTCGTCGCGGTCCACGGAAGCGGGTGGGCGGGTGTCCGCAGGGGGCTCGGTACGGGCACGTGAGCGGACCTTCCTGCGGAACTTCTCCAGCACGGAGGAGTCGTCGTCCCGTGCGGGCGAGTCGTCGTCCTTCACGCGCGCGCGGGTGCGGCTCTCGTCCTCTTCGGGGCCGGCGTTTTCAGGACCTGCGTTCTTGGGGCCCGCGTTCTTGGGGCCTGTGCTCTTAGGGCCTGTGTTCTCACCGGTGCTCTCGCCCGACGGTCGCCCCGCGGAGGCGCCCTCTACAGGGCGTCCGTTTTCTGAAGCGCCCTCCACAGGGACGGTGTTTCCGGGATCGTCATCCTCGGAGGGCCGCTTGGGAGCCATCTTGGATGCCTCCTCGGGGGATGTGCCGGGGGCTTTGCTGGTGGCTTTGCCGGAAGACTCGCCGGCGCCCCCGGAGCCCTCGCCCCCGGTGTGGTCGGCGTGATCCGTGCGGTCAGTGACGGCAGTCACCGCGGTCACCTCTCCTTCTGCAGTACGGACAGCGCGGCGATGAGTTCGGCCTGGGGCTCCGGGTGTACGTCGAGCGCATCGAGCGGGGCGAGGCGCCGCTCACGCTCGGCGTACAGCGCCTTGTCGAGGTACTCGGTGAGCAGCCGCCCGCCCCGGTCGCGCAGCCGGAGCGCCCGCTGCGCACTGATCCGCTCGGCGAGCCCTTCCCCCGCGGACCGCGCCCGGCGGCCGCCCAGGAGGACGGTGGCCACGAGCGCCGCCACGACCTCGGCGTCCGGGGCGACGCTCCGGTCGAGGTCGCGCACCTCTTCCTCGGCGTACTCCTCCAGGACGCGCCGCCAGCGCCGTACGGCCGTCCCGATGCGGTGCTCCGCGCCATCGAGCACCGCGTCGCCGCCGGCCAGCCCGGGCGCCTTCGCGGCCGGTTCGCGCCGCCAGATCTCCTCGACGCGCTCGTCGGCGGCCGTGACGGCGCACAGGAGCAGCGCGCAGAGGCTCTCTACGAGGGCGTCGAGGAGTTCACCGGCGGTGCAGTCGAGCGGATAGCTGCGCCATCGCTTGAGCGCGTCCCCGGCGAGCACAGCCCCGGCCTGCAAACGCGTCCTCACGCGCGCGTGCTCGCTGTCGTACGCCGCGTCGACGGCCGCGGTGAGCCGGAGGGCGGCGGCGTACTGGGCGGCGGCCGCACTGGCCAGCTCGGGCATGCGCGCCCTCAGCGAGTCGAGGACTCCGTGGGCCGTACGGGCCATCACCTGCTCCCTGGCGCCCGGATCGGTCACCTGCTGGATGAGCCAGGTGCGCAGCGGTGCGACGGCGGTGGCCGGCAGCAGCCCGCCGCCCCATGCGGACTCGGGCAGCTCGGGCACGGTGAACCGGGGCACCTCGCCGAGCCCGGCCTTGGTGAGCAGCGCCCCGTACTGCCGTGACACCTCGGCCACCACCTGGTGGGGCACCCGGTCGAGAACGGTCACGAGCGTCGCCTTGTGCTCCTTGGCGGTGCGCAGCAGATGCCACGGCACCGCGTCGGCGTAGCGGGAGGCCGTGGTGACCATGACCCAGATGTCGGCCGCGGAGATCAGCTCGGCGGCCAGGACGCGGCTCTCAGCGATCAGGGAGTCGACGTCGGGCGCGTCGAGGAGCGCGAGCCCGGGCGGGAGTGTCTCGGTGGTCTCGATCCGCAGGACCCGCTCGTTCTTCCTGCCCATGAGGGAGGGATCGGTGCCCCTGCCCAGGAGGAAGGGCTCGTTCCCCGGCTCCTGATGGGGCACCCGCGCGCGCGTGAGGTTGGGCAGCACACGCATCCCGGTGAACCAGTGATGGTCCTCGGGGTGGCACACCAGCACGGGATTACGTGTCGTGGGCCGCAGCACGCCCGCCTCACTCACCCGCCGGCCCACCAGCGAGTTGACGAGTGTCGACTTCCCGGCCCCCGTGGATCCCCCCACGACGGCCAGCAACGGTGCTTCGGGCTCCCTCAGCCGGGGCACCAAGTAGTCGTCGAGCTGTGCGAGCAGTTCGTCGCGGTTGGCACGCGCCCGTGGGGCCCCAGCCAGGGGCAGCGGAAAGCGCACGGCGGCGACACGATCGCGCAGCGCGGAGAGTGCGTCGAGCAGCTGAGGCCGTACGTCCAAGGTCACCACATGCGAAGAATGCCCAATTTTACGGCCATTCGGAAGCATATGAGCATGCCAGCGCGCCGACAGAACACAAGGGACGGAAGGGACTAGTGGGACGCAGGCATAACGAGTACACAACACCCGATGCCCGAGACGCCAAAAGCGGTGCACGATTCGTACCTGCCTGCGATTATCAGGACCGCTTCACCGAACCTCCACATTGAGCCACGGAGGCGAAGCAACAGGGACAAGGACCCGGGAGCCCTATCCTTGTCCCCGGCAACGTCACGGATCAGCCCACACCCGGGCACCACGACACAGGCCACCACACCTGGCCCCCGTAGCTCAGTGGATAGAGCAGGCGCCTTCTAAGCGCTTGGCCGCAGGTTCGAGTCCTGCCGGGGGCGCCCACTCTCCACCCTCCTTCGGGAGGGCGTTTTTGCTGTTCAGAGTGGATATCGCCGGGTATGACAAAGTCCCGACCCCTCCCCTGACGATCAAGGGAGGACTCCGAATACGAGTCGAAGTTTTCTGCGGCGGATCACTCGCTCGTGGGTGCATAGAGGCAAGATCAGTCGAGCCATACCAACACAGCGTCACCCTCTTCTGCCGCAGCGGCGAAGAAGGGGGACAACGACTCATGGTGATGGCGCACGTAGTCCAACGCGCTCAGATCACTCCAGATCTGTGGGTACACGTCCGCTTGGGACAGCTCCTCTGGGGTCACTCCCTGTACCAAGGTCTCAAAGGAAGTGGACGGCAGAGACTCGGCAGCGATCCGGACGCGCTCGGGTGTCAGGTAGCACGGAGGGCCATAGCCCCAGTCGTCCGCACCAGGGATGAGCTGCTCACCGTGCACGATGTCCTCCGGCGTGACACGCGCATATTCTCCGACGGGGGCCGTAGCACGTACACCTTCTCGACGGCGTACGGGATGAGAGCTGGGGCGAGTGGTGGGTAAGGGAGACGGGGCGGTGTCGGCGAACACTCGCGTCCTCAGCAGGCTTTGGAGAATGTCGGAGACGGCTTCGCCACGTTGGCAATTGCGCCCGAGCGACGATGTGCCACGCGGTGCCTGGGGGGCGTTGCGTGGCACACCAGGGTTCGCCTCAGGCAGCAGGTCAGCCGGGCAGGTCGCCGGTGTAGCGGTAGATCGCACCGGCTGCGTTGACGCCCCAGACCGTGCCGTCGGCGCCTACGCCGATGTCGGACAGCGACCCGGGGATCTTGATCCAGGGGTTGGCGGGGGTGGTGTCGCTGTAGGTGTAGTGGTAGATCGCGTCGGCGGGGTCGCAGCCCCACACGGCGGTGCGGGAGCCGACGTCGATCGCTTTGAGCGAGCCGTTGAGCCCCTTCCAGTTGTTGCTGTCCCGGTCGCCGGTGTAGCGGTAGACCTGGTTGGCGGCGTTGCAACCCCAGACGGTTCCGTCGGCGCCCGCGCCGATGTCGGACAGTGTCCCGGGGATGTTGATCCAGGGGTTGGCGGGGTTGGCGTCACTGTTGCTGTAGCGGTAGACCGCACCAGCGGGGTCGACTCCCCAGACGTTGGTCCTGGATCCCACCGTGATCCGCACCAGCGAGCCGTTGATCTGCTTCCAGTTGTTGGTGTCCTGGTCACCGGTGTAGCGGTAGACCTGGTGTGCGGCGTTGACGCCCCAGACGGTTCCGTCGGCGCCCGCGCCGATGTCGGACAGCGACCCGGGGATGTTGATCCAGGGGTTGTCGTCGTTGTTGGTGTAGCGGTAGATCGCACCGGCGGCGTTGACGCCCCAGACGTTGGTCCTGGATCCCACGGCGATCCGTACCAGTGACCCCTTGATGTGTTTCCAGTCGGACATGCTGGCGGCCCCTCTCCAGTCGGGTGCGGGTTCGCCTGCACGCTGCCCAAGCAGAACGATTCATCACCAAAAGAGATTTAAAAGGTGATCAGGGGAATTGGCCTAATATAATCGTTTGCTCGGAAGTCAGCCGCTCCCGCGCTGACCTCACCCGGCTCGGCCCAACCACCGAGATGACGCGATCGTGGTCACCCGCGCGGCTGCTTGACAAAATAGTGGACCGCCCCAACCAACGCTGCGGCCAGGCGCGATGTGCGTGCGTGGAAGCCCAGTTCGCCTTCGCGGGCCGCTACCCGCGCCCTCTCCTCCGTCTCGGTCCTGACGGACTGCCCGGCCTCGCGAAACTCCCGCAGAGCGGGCCACAGCGCGGCGAAGAAGGCCACGAGGCCGGTGAGTGCCTGTCGGACCGCGGCAAGCCCACTGCGGTCGGCCGGGAGCGCCATGTCGGCGGCCGTGGCGGTCAGTTCCCTCACCGTGGCCCCGGTCGCGGTGGTCGCCTCGGACAGTTCACGGACCCGCTGGTCGCGTTGGACGCGGCCCGGTGCGCGGCGCTGAGGGGCGCGGCGCTGAGGGGCGAGGCGCCCCGCAGCAGGCAGGTCTCCTGCGGGGCGTCGGCCGCGGGGTCAGGGCTGGCCGGTGAGGCCTTTGGTCTGCTTGGCGTTGTTGATCATTTCCTCGGTGATCTCGCCACCCCGGCACTGTGCGCTCCGGACCCCGATCCCCGTATCGGTCTACTGCCCCTCGGTGAGGGAACGTCACTCACGGTCCACCGAAGAGCCTGTCATCGGCCAAGGAAGCCTGGTCCCAGGCCTGATCACAGCGTCGGCCCTTCCTTTCGTCACCGTTCCGCAACAGGCATGAACCGCCCCGCCGGGTGCCCCGTAGAGCCCGGTGTACGCGGCTCAGCAACCGCGGCGACCCGAAACGAGAGAAGGAACCGACATGGCCGGCGGCAACATCAGGATCAGCCCGGACGAGATGCGGGAGGCGTCGACCTGGCTGCAGAACCAGAAGGAGCTGATGCAGCAGAGCCTCCACGAGGCCAACACCAAGATGGACGAGATGGTCGAGGCGGCCTACGCGACGCCGGGCTCCGAGACCAAGTTCCGTCCGTTCTGGGAGGAGTACAAGAACGGCACCGAAAAGGCGATCGAGGGCCTGCAGGGCGTCAGCGAGTTCATCAAGCAGGTCGCCGACGCGTTCGTCGACACCGACGACCAGACATCCGGCTCCATCGGCTGACGAGCCCTCGTGTCCGGTCCCGTCCTTCTGCGGCGGGACCGGACGGCGGCCGGAGAGGAGGAACCGATGACCCGCATCAGCGTCCCTCTTGAGGACCTGGACGAGACGGTCAAGTCACTTGAGGACATCGGGGAGCGGATCAACAACACCGCAAGGCTCAGCAACGTCGGATCGAAGGACGATGTGGGCGATTCGACGCTCGCCGACGCCCTCGCCGAATTCGACGACGCATGGGGGAAGGGCCACGAGAAGGTGCAGGACAACGTGAAGGTCTTCTCCGAGAACACGAAGAAGATCTCCGACGCCTTCACGCAGACGGACGACGAGACCGTCAAGGCGCTGGACGACTCCAAGAAGACCTGACGAGAGCCTGCTGGCAGAAGGGACATGCGTCATGACGCATCCGGTCACGGACCGGGCTACGGGGGCGCCCGCGCACTACAAGCTGCGCTACCCCGGCTCCTGGTGGTATCTGGACCTCGACCCGAGCACCCGGGACGCGTCCATCCGCCGCCGTATCGAGCACCAGGCGAAGGGGGTTCCGCAGCTCTCCCGCGAGCGGCTCGACGGCCTGATCAGCGACACCCGCCGGACCGCCCGCGAGGCCTACGCCCGGGGGGCGCTCCAGGCTGCGGGGATGGTCAGGTTCCCCGGCGGGGACACGATGCTCAGCGCCACGTCCGTCGTGCTGCGGATGCCCGTGCCGGAGGACCAGTCGGCGGATCTGGCCGAGGTGCTGTTCGGGGCGGGCATGCAGGCCGGGGGGCCGCAGAGCAGCGGGTACCCGCCGCGCGAGGTGGATCTGGTCGAGCTTGAGGGCGTCGGGCCGGTCGGGCGGATCGCCTCGATCGAGGACATCGACTACAAGGGCAGGCCGGTGCCCACGGCGCTGCTGCACACGCTGTTCCCGATCCCGAACCGCCGGGAATACCTGCTGGTCTCCAGCTCCACGCCCAATGTGGGGCTCAAGGACCAGTTCTTCGAAGTGTTCGACGTCATCGCGGGGACGCTGCGCTTCGTGGAAGTCAAGAGCAAGGGCACGACTGTGCCGGCCGCACAAAGCCCGCAGGGCACGGACGAAGACGGAAAGTGAGGGCGCGGCAATGGCGCGGCCAGCGGTGTCCGACTGGGAGACGGTCTTCGGGTTCTCGGACGACCCGACGCCGGGCGACGCGGAGATGCTCGGGAAGCTCGCGAGCCAGTACCGGTCCGTCGCTGACGACGCTGACCAGGCGCTCCCCATCGTCAGCGGCCTGAAGAACAGCCAGATCGGCGAGGGCAAGGCCATGGAGAAACTCCGGGACAAGCTCGGGGACCTGGCCCAACAGGTGGAGAAGCTGCACAGTTCGTACGACATGGCGGCCCGCGCGCTGGACACGTACGCCGACCAGCTGGGGGACCATCAGCGCAAGGCCGACAACGCCCTGGTCGACGGACGGGACGCCAAGGAGCGGCTGGAGCGGGCCACCGATGCGGCCGCCGCGGCGGGATCCGTGATCAGCGGCCTGGACGCGGCGGAGCCGCCCCCGCCGGACGACGAGGCGGCCCGGCGCAGTGCGCGGCAGGCCATAGAGGACGCCCGCAGCGACCAGTCCGCGGCGCGGGGGGGGACGCCGACAGCGCCCAGCGGGATCTCGACGCCGCCCGCATGCTCGCCGAGGACGCGCGGGAGCTGCGCGAGACGGACGCCTCGACGGCGGCCCGCGCCCTGGACGAGGCGACGAGCGAGGCGGTCCCGGGCAAGAGCCTGTGGGAGAAGATCAAGGACGTCTTCAAGCAGGTGCTCGGCTTCATCAGCGCCGCCCTGGGCATCATCGCCATGCTCATCCCCGGATTGCAGGGCCTCGGGCTCATCCTGACGATCGCCAGTCTGGTCACCGCCGCCATCCCCTTCATCATGAACATCGTCGACAGTATTCAGTCGGGCGAGTGGGATGTGCTCGACATGGTCCTCAGCGGCCTGGGACTGGTGCTCGGCGGAGTCGGCCTGATCAAGATCGCCAAGCTGGGCGGGATCGCGAACACCCTCAAGAGCGTCACCAACGACCTCAAAGCGATCCAGATCAACATCAAGAGCGTGGTCCCCACCATCAAGTCGTTCACCGGGTTCAAGAATCCGGGCGATCTGGTCAAGGACGTGCTGTTGAACATACCCGGTGGGGTGCTGAAGACACCGGACGTGCTGAAGCAGCTGCCGGGCCTCACCAACATCTGGGCGAGGTCGGCGGGGTGGATCGACCAGAGCTCGAACCTCATCGGACTGGCCGGTCTCGCCTGGGCGATCAACGGCGCCGTCCCCCACGGGACGGAGGGCACAACGGTGCGCGACCCCGGCTACGTGGAGGGATCGGACTGATCCGGGCCGCGTCCCGTCATGCGTGAGGGCTCCCGCCCCGGCCGTCGCCGGGGCGGGAGCCCTCTGCCGTGGGACCTCAGCTCCCGGCCGGCGGGAGCACCGTCTCCGGGACCTGGACGGTGCGCAGCACGCCGTCGCCCAGGTGCAGGATCGCCCGCCCCGGGCGGGTCGCGCCCAGGCGGCTGCGGGGCACCTTGACGCCGATCAGTTCGCCGTCGCTCATGTTCTGCGGCTTCAGCAGCAGACCGCACCGGTTGCGGCGGGCCTCGGTGTGCCAGCCGGAGAAGCCGGAGGTGAGCCGGTCGGTCTGCCCGGCGATCACCAGGCCCCGGCCGTTCTCGGCGCCGGACTTGGCGATCTGGGTGAGGACGGGCTCGGCCTTCGTCTTCAGCAGCAGGTCGGCGTCGTCCAGGATCACCACGGCCCCCTGCGGCGAGGACGCCAGCGTCTCCTCCAGCGCGGTGGGATCGATGTCGGGCTCGTCGAGGACCGCGAGGACCCCGGGCCGACCGGCGAGTTGACGCAACGGCGACCTGGCGGGCGCGCCGACGACGACGGGCGTCCCGACCGACAGCAGCGACAGTGCAGGTCTCTTCGGCTTCAGGCGCGGACGCATCCGCGAGCTCCGCCTCGCCGGCTGCGCCCCTCGGCGCCGTCGCGAGCGGCCCGCACCCACCACCGAGGCAATCTCACCCCCATCGCCCCGGACGCGCTGGAGTCGGCTCAGGTTTCCCTCTCCGGCGTGTAGTCGGCCTCGTCGAGTCCGAAGGTCCAGGCGACGCCCTCCTTGGCGGTCCGGGTCCGGGGCGGTACTCGGAGCCAGTAGGTGCGGTGGGTGCCGTCGGGCTCCGGGGTGGAGTTGATGACCTCGACCGTCACCAGGGGCTCGTCCCCTTCCAGTTCGATCCGCCACAGCACACCGGCCTCGTCCCGCTGCACGGGTTCCGCGCCGGACTCCTCCAGGTAGCGGTCGTAGCCGTAGTGCTCCAGCATCACGCGGCGCAGCTCGGCGTTCTCCTCCTCGCGTATCCGCCGCGGGGTCAGGGTGGCGAGGCCGTCGAGGAACTCGGCGGGTACCGGCATACCGTGCCAGGCGTGCAGCGCGAACCCGTCGGGGAAGGCGAGTGCCGGGCCGTCCCCGCGGTCGAGCCGGCCTGCCTCGTCGCGGTGCAGTTCCACGGGGCGTTCAGCGACGACCGCGGTCTTCTCGTACGGCCACCACCAGCCCGCGGCGCGGGCGACCGCGGCGACTCCGTCGAGCGCTTCCCCGCCTTCCTGGCCGTCGAAGGCTGCCAGCCAGGGCGCGTCGTGCTGTCCCAGGACCGCGTCGAGCATGATGAGACGGACGGGCTGCTCCCCTCCCGGCACACCACTGGAGGCCTCGACCACGCCCGTCCGTATGCGCTCGGTCAGCATGGCGGTGGTGTCCCACAGCTGAGCGCCCGTCAAGGCCCAGTGCTCGGCCCAGCCGGCCGGCCCGAGCCGGTGGGCAAGCTGCTTGCGTGCGGCTGCCCACGGCCGCGTACGCACCTCGTCGCGGACACTGCGGCCGGCCGTGCCCTCCGCCGTGAACCGTGCGGCCAGCTCCACCCCCTCGCGGGGCGAGCCCGCCCAGACGATGCGCTCCGGCTCGGGCAGGCCCGCCAGCCGGTAGGCCAGGCGCACGCCTTCCTCCGCCTTCGTGCGGTCCGCCGGGCCGGTCGCCGCCGCGACCCCGCGCCACACCGCCGTCACGTCGGTCTGTGCGGTCGTCGCGTTGGACTGTGTGGTCGTCGCGTCGGTCTGTGTGGGTTGGGTCGCTGTCGTCATCGTTCTGTTCCCTCTGCCTCAGTCCGCCACGACGCGTACCGCGCCGGGCGCGTACTCACGCTGCCGCACCACCCGGTACCAGCCCTTCGGCAGCGGTATCGCGGCGTGCTCCTCGTGCACCACCCGCCCGCCGTCCGGGAGATGGAGGTAGGAGGCTCCGAACGGCCCGGCCTCCCGGACCAGGGTGCCCGGCCCCACCACCGCGTGGGCGTGTCCGGTGACCTCGCCGAGGGCCAGCACGAGCCTTCCCCGAGCGTCCCGCGGCTGCCGTGGCAACCGGTCCGTGCCCGGCGGCACGACCGCCTCCGCGATGGGCACGATCAGGACGTCCCCCTGCCGGTACATGCGTGTCTCCCTTCGCCGTCGGCGCCTCGCCGACCCGATGACCACGACGCTACGTGGGGGGTCTGACAACGCCCCCCGGACCGGCCCCTGTCCGGCCTCCGAGGCCTCCGAACCGGCCTCCGAACCGGCCTCCGAACCAGACCCCGGGCCAGCCCTCGGACCGGCCTCCCGACGAACCCGGGCGGCCCGTGCAGGGCGTTGTCAGTGCGGGTTGGTAGAACTCTCCGCAGGCAGCGCACCACGTTCATCCGCCTCTGGAGGCCAGCGATATGTCCCGCGTCGAGCATCTGCAGGAACTGCACGGCCTTCCGGCCTTCGACTTCCCCGTGCCCGGCGCGCAGCAGGAGCTGCCGGAGGCAGGCGCAGTCGCCTGGCGGCTGGCCGTCGATCCTTACAGGGGCGGCTCGGATGAGGAGTTCAGCGACCTGTGGGGCCGCTTCCTCGACTCCGTGGACCCTGCGGGTGTCCGCGCGATAGTCGTAGGCCAGTGGGACGAGCCCTACGACAACGACTCCGGCGTCATCGTGCAGCTGCTGGTCGATGCCCGGGAGCGGCTGACGGGCCTTCAGGCTGTCTTCATCGGTGACCTGGAGATGGAGGAGGCCGAGATCTCCTGGATCGAGCAGTCCGATGTGACGCCGGTCCTCGATGCCTATCCGCTGCTGGAGGAGTTCGGGGTCCGCGGCGGCACCGCACTGCGCTTCCCCGCGATCCGGCACAAGCGTCTGCGCACCCTCCGCTTCGAGGCCGGAGGCCTGCCCGGCGAGGTGGTGCGCGGGGTCGCCGCAAGCGAGCTGCCCGCGCTGGAGCACCTCGACATGTGGCTCGGTGTGGAGGAGTACGGCGGTGACGCGACCGTCTCCGATCTCGCACCGATCCTGGCCGGCGGGCAGTTCCCGGCGCTGCGCCACCTCGGCCTGCGCAACAGCGAGATCCAGGACGAGATCGCCACCGCCGTCGCCGCGGCCCCCGTCGTCGCCCAGCTCACCTCGCTGGACCTGTCTCTCGGCGTACTCTCCGACGAGGGCGTGACGGCGCTGCTCGGCGGCCAGCCGCTCACCCACCTGGACTCGCTGGACCTCCACCACAACTTCGTCACGGAGCCGGTGGCCCAGCGGATACGGACGGCGCTGGAGCCGTCCGGCGTGGAGGTCGACCTGTCCGAGACAGGCGACGAGTGGGAGGACGACGGCGTCGTCCACCGTTTCACCGCGGTCGCGGAATGAGGCGGTCATGACCTTCGCCGATCACTTCGAGACCTTTCACGGGCTGCCCGTCTTCTCTCTTCCGGAGCCCCGGGAGGAGCCGCTCCCGGCCGCGGACGGCGTGGCCTGGCGGCTGGACTGCTACGAGGCCGGGGAGCTGCCGTTCCCCGAGCTGTGGCGGAGCTTCATGGACCGGGTGCCGAGCCCGGATGTACGGGCTCTGGTCATCGGGCCGTGGTGGGACGGCGAGTACACCGAGTTGCGTCCGGCGCTGGAGCTGATCCTGGCCGACGCGGAGCGCTTCCCCGCGCTGCGCGCTCTTTTCCTGGCCGATGTGACCGGCGAGGAGTGTGAGATCTCCTGGCTGCAGCTCACCGATGTCACCCCCGTCCTGGAGGCCTTTCCGCTGCTGGAGGAGTTCTGCGTCCGCGGCGGCGACTCCCAGGGGCTCGGCGAGGAGGCCCTGTCGCTGCGCCCGGTGCGCCACGAGGCGCTGCGCGTGCTGCGGTTCGAGTCGGGAGGCCTGCCCGCGCAGGTGGTGCGGGCCGTCGGAGCGTGCGAACTGCCCGCTCTGGAGCACTTGGAGCTGTGGCTCGGGGTGTCGCACTACGGCGGCGACGCGACCGTCTCCGACCTCGCTCCGATCCTGTCCGGCGGCCGGTTCCCGGCGCTGCGGCATCTCGGGCTGCAGGACAGCGAGTTGCAGGACGAGATCGCCATCGCCGTCGCCGCGGCCCCCGTCGTCGCCCAGCTCGAATCGCTGAGCCTGTCCATGGGCACCCTCACCGACAGCGGTGCCGAAGCCCTGCTCGGCGGCCAGCCGCTGACCGATCTCAAGTGGCTCGACCTGCACCACCACTTCCTGAGTGACGCCATGGCCGACCGGGTCCGTACGGCCTTCGGCGCAGCGGGGGCCGAGGTGGACCTGTCCGAGCATCAGACTCCGCATCGCCGGCAGAACGAGGAGTGGCGCTATGTCGCTGTCTCCGAGTAGCCACACTCCCGGCACCGGCCTTCGGTTCGCCGTCGTCGGCAATCCGGAGAACCGGCGGACGACGATGTTCGCCGACGCCGTCCGCGCGGCGGGGCACACGGAACCGCGTGTTCTGGCGTGGCGCGATGTGCTGCGCGGGCGGTTCGCGTTCCGGCCGGGCGAGTTCGTACGGATCGACTCGCCCGGTGAGAACGCCGAGGTCGACCGGCTGCTGCGGAACACCGACGATCCCACCCGGGTGGAGGGAACGGCCCTCTGGTACCGGCGCTTCACGGCGGCGGTCCGGGATGTGACGGGCGCGGCGCGCCGTGCGGGTGCGGTGACCTCCGCCGATGCCGAGGACGTCGCGGTGATGTTCGACAAGCGGCGCTGCCATGCCCGGCTCGCCGCCGCGGGTGTCCCGGTGCCTCCCGCTCTGACGGGCCCGCTCGGCGGCTGGGACGAGCTGCGGGAGAAGCTGAGGGCCGGGCGCATCTCGCGGGCGTTCGTGAAGCCGGCGCACGGTTCGTCGGCGTCCGGTGTCGTGGCGCTCTCGGTCGCGAGCCCCGGCCGGGTCAGGGCGACGACCTCCGTGGAGACCGCCTCCGACGGCCGGCTCTTCAACTCCCTGCGGGTGCGGCAGTACGCCTCGGAGCCCGAGGTCGCCGCCCTCGTCGATGCCCTGGCGCCGGACGGACTCCATGTCGAGCAGTGGCTGCCGAAGGCCTCGCTGGGCGGCCGTGCCGCCGATCTCCGGGTGGTCGTGGTCGCCGGACGCGCCACGCACGCCGTCGTGCGGACCAGCCGTCACCCCATGACGAATCTGCACCTGGGTGGCGCCCGCGGTGACCTGGACGCGGCACGCGAGGCGATCCGGGCCGCGGGCGGCGGCTTCGACCAGGTGCTGGACGCCGCCGAGCGGGCGGCGGCGTGTTTCCCGGGCACGTTGTGCGTGGGCGTGGACGTCCTGCCGTCCACCGGGTGGCGCCGCTTCGCCGTCGGCGAGGTGAACGCCTTCGGGGATCTGCTGCCCCGTCTGACCGGCATGCCCGGCAGCGGCGCCGAGGGCCTGGACACGTACGCCGCGCAGGTCGCCGCCGGACCCGCCACCGCGCGGATGAGGGAAACGACCCCTGCGCGGATGAGCGAGGCGACCCCCGCGCGGACGCACGAAACGACGCCCGTACCGACGTGCGAAACAACCCCCGCGCGGACGCGCGCGGCGCAAGGAGCACCCTCATGACGCCGCCGATCGACATGAACGACATGAACGACGTGATCGACATGAACGAAGTGGTGGGCAGTCACGACCTCCTGCTGGTCACGCTCGACACGCTCCGCTACGACGTGGCCCAGGAACTGGCGGCGGACGGCCGTATCCCGAACCTCGCCCGGCACCTGCCCGGCGGCGTCTGGGAGCGCCGGCACGCCCCGGGCAGCTTCACCTACGCCTCCCACCAGGCGATGTTCGCGGGCTTCCTGCCGACACCGGCCGCACCGGGACCGCACCCACGTCTCTTCGCCGCCCGCTTCGAGGGCAGCGAGACCACCGCGCCCGACACCTTCGTCCACGACACGCCCGACCTGGTGTCGGGTCTGGCCGCCGCCGGCTACCGCACCGTGTGCATCGGCGGCGTCGGCTTCTTCAACAAGCGGGGACCGCTGGGCTCCGTCCTGCCCGGGATGTTCCAGGAGAGCCACTGGGAGCCCGAGTTCGGAGTGCCTTCCCCCACGTCCTTCGAGGCGCAGGTGGCCCGCGCCGAGCAGGTCGTCGCCGGGCTCCCGCAGGAACAGCGTCTGTTCCTCTTCGTGAACGTGTCGGCGCTGCACCAGCCCAACTGGTTCCATCTGCCCGGCGCCACCCGTGATGCGGGCGACTCCCGGGCCACCCACGCCGCGGCCCTTGAGTACGTGGACCGGCACATGGGACGGCTCTTCGCGGCCGTCCGCAGCCGCCGCCCGTGCTTCGCCATCGTCTGCTCCGACCACGGCACCGCGTACGGCGAGGACGGCTACAGCGGCCACCGCATCGGCCATGACGTCGTCTGGACCGTGCCCTACGCCCACTTCTTCCTCGACGAGGCCTCATGACCAGCGCCGAAACGGCCATCTCCGAGACGGCAATCTCCGAAGCAGCCATCACCGAAACCCCGGCCTCGTCCGCCGTCCGCCCGTACCAGCACTACGTCTACGCGTATCCGCACAAGACCGCGTACCGCCCGCTGCGCCGGGACGACGCGTCCTTGCGCGACCTGTGGGCGGACGAGCCGAAGAACGCCCTGTCGCTCTACTTCCACATCCCCTTCTGCGAGGTGCGCTGCGGCTTCTGCAACCTCTTCACCCGGATCGGGGCGCCCGACGGCCTGACCACGGCCTACCTGGACGCGCTGGAACGTCAGGCGGCCGCGGTGCGCGAGGCGTTGGGCGAAGGGGCGGGGTTCGCCAACGCGGCTTTCGGTGGCGGCACCCCGACGTTCCTGGAGGCCGCCGAGCTGGAGCGACTGTGCGATCTGGCCGAACAGGGCCTGGGCGCCGATCTTTCGGCGATCGCGCTGTCCGTGGAGGCCTCGCCCGCCACCGCGACCGCCGACCGGCTGGCCGTGCTGGCCGCGCGCGGCACCACACGGCTGAGCCTGGGCGTGCAGAGCTTCGTCGACACCGAGGCGCGCACGGCCGTACGCCCGCAGCGCCGGGCGGACGTCGAGGCAGCCCTCGCCAGGATCCGTGACGCCGGAATCCCCGTCCTCAACATCGACCTCATCTACGGCATCGACGGCCAGACCGAGGAATCCTGGCGCCACTCCCTCGACGCGGCCCTCGCCTGGCGGCCCGAGGAGCTGTACCTCTATCCCCTCTACGTCCGCCCGCTCACCGGTCTCGGCCGGCACCTAGGGCCTGAGCCCGGCGACGCCGAGTGGGACGAGCAGCGGCTGCGGCTGTACCGCCACGGCCGCGACCATCTGCTCGCGCGGGGCTACGAACAGGTGTCGATGCGCATGTTCCGCCGCGCGGATGCCCCCACCACCGGCGGGGAGGACTACGCGTGCCAGACCGACGGCATGGTCGGCCTCGGCTGCGGCGCCCGCTCCTACACCTCCGCGCTGCACTATTCCTTCGACTACGCCGTGGACATGCACCAGATACGCCGGATCATCGACGACTACACGGCCCGCGGGGTCGAGGACTTCCGTCACGCCGACTTCGGCCGGCGGATGGACGCCGGGGAGGCCCGGCGCCGCCATCTGCTGCAGTCGCTGCTGCAGGCCGAGGGCATGCCCGTCGCCGACTACAGGGCCCGTTTCGGCACCTCGGCCGCCGACGACTTCCCCTCCGAGGTGGAGCGGTTCGGTGACCGGGGCTGGCTGGACGACTCCGCGGGACAGGGCGTGCTGCGGCTGTCCCCGGAGGGGCTGGCCCATTCCGACGCGCTGGGGCCCGAGTTGTTCTCCCCGGCCGTGCGGGAGCGCATGTCCTCGTACGAACCGAAGTGACGGAGCCAGCATGGACCTCACCATCCTCTACCGCGGTCCGCTGGCGTCGTGCGACTACGACTGCCCGTACTGCCCCTTCGCCAAGCGACGGGACAGCCGTGCCCAACTGACCGCGGACCGCGCCGCGCTGGAGCGCTTCGCCGCCTGGGCGGCCGAGCAGCACGAAGACCAGCTCTCCCTGCTGTTCACGCCGTGGGGCGAGGGCCTGGTGCGCTCCTGGTACCGGCGGACGCTCGTGGAGCTGAGCCGGCTGCCGCACATCCGCCGGGTGGCGATCCAGACCAATCTCAGCTGCCGTACGGACTGGCTCGCCGACGCCGACCTGGACACCGTCGCCCTGTGGTGCACCTTCCACCCCGGGCAGACGCCGTACGACCGTTTCCTGGGCAAGTGCCACGACCTGGCCGCCCGCGGTGTCCGCCACAGCGTCGGCGTCGTCGGCCTTCCCGAGCACCTGGAGCACGCGCGCCGCCTGCGCGCCGACCTCCCCGCCCATGTGTACCTGTGGGTCAACGCCGCCGAGGGCCATACGTACACCGATGCCGAGGCGGACGAGTGGACCGCCCTGGACCCGCTCTTCCCGTACAGCCGCCACGCGCATCGCAGCGTCGGCCTGCCCTGCCGGACGGGCGAGTCCGTCATATCGGTGGACGGCGAGGGCACGGTCCGCCGCTGCCACTTCGTCCGCTCGGAGCTGGGCAACCTCTACGACGGCTCCTACCGGAAGGCACTGCGGCCCCGAGCCTGCCCGCTGGCCCTCTGCGACTGCCACATCGGCTACGTCCACCTGGAGACCCTGCCGCTGTACGACGTGTTCGCGGGCGGAGTGCTGGAGCGGATACCCGCCTGATCGTCACTCGGTGTCCGGGCTCCTCTCGCCGGACCTCAACTGCCCCACGCCGGGCACGAAGCGCCCGGTCGTGGCTCCGTACGTGAGGTAGTCCGTGCCGTGCACCGTCCGTAGGTAGGGTTCTTCGACGATCCGTACCTGCAGTTCGACGGCGACAGCCAGCGCGACGAGGGCAGCCAGGGCCAGGACGCTGGGCACCATGAGCGCGAGTCCGGTCCCGGTGATGCCCATCGCGGTGAAGATCGGGTTCCGTACGTACGAGAAGGGGCCCCTCGTGACGAGTGCGGTCCGTTCGCCCTGCTCCACGCCGACGCGCCAGGACGTTCCCATGGCTCCCTGCGCGATCAGCGTGGCGATGATGCCGAGCACGGTGATCGCCGTCCCGGTGCCGTACAGGGCCGGAGCGTCCTCGACGAGGACCGGCAGACCGGCCAGGGTCGCGGCGGGTGCGACGACGGCGCCGAGGAGTGCCGCGACGAAGAGCACTCCGGCCCCACGGGCGGCCCGGCCCGACGCGCGGGACAGGCCGCGGAAGCCGGTGTCACCGGTACGGAGGCGCTGGATGATCGAGCGGACGCCGAAGGCGGCGGCCAGCCACCCCACGTAGAGCGCGAGTGCCGTCCAGGCCCAGCCGGTCACCGTACGCCCACCTCCTTCAGCGGGGCGCGGCACGCGCAGCCCGGGCCGCAGCCGCACGCGTCCTGTTGCACCTCGTTCTGCTGCACCTGGGGGACGGTGCCGGCGGCCGGTACCGCGCAGCAGCTGTCACCGCGCCACGCCTCGCGGCCCTCCTTGACGGCTACGGCGGCGATCACCAGGGCGGCGATCGGGTCGGCCCAGGACCAGCCGAGCAGGGAGTTGGCGAGCAGGCCCACGAGCAGCACGCCGGACAGGTAGGTGCACAGCAGGGTCTGCTTGGAGTCGGCGACCGCCGAGGCGGAGCCGAGTTCGCGTCCGGCGCGGCGCTGGGCCGCCGACAGGAACGGCATCACGAGCAGGGACAGGGCGGCCAGCACCATGCCGGGGGTGGAGTGCCGGGCCTCGCCGGTGCCCGCCAGCGCGCGGACGGAGTCCACGGTGACGTACGCGGCGAGCGCGAAGAAGGAGACGGCGATGACGCGCAGGGCGGTCTTCTCGCGGGCTTCGCGGAGGGCGTGGTCGGCGGTGGAGAACTGCCAGGCGACGGCCGCCGCCGAGGAGACCTCGATGACCGAGTCCAGGCCGAAGCCGATGAGGGCGGTGGAGGAAGCGATCGTGCCCGCGGTGATCGCGACGACTGCCTCGATCACGTTGTAGGTGATCGTGACGGCGACCAGCAGCCTTATGCGACGGGCCAGTTGGGTGGCGCGCTGCGGGCTCGGGCCGAGAGCAATCGCCATCATCAGCAGCATCCCTTCTCGTCGGCGTCCGGGCAGGTGCGGTCGGCCTCCACGGCGATGACCGCGCCGCGCAGGTCGTCCAGGGCGTGACCGAGGCGGGCGTCGGCGAGTTCGTAGCGCACGCGTCGGCCTTCGGGGACCGCGACGACGATGCCGCAGTCGCGCAGGCAGGCAAGGTGGTTCGACAGCCGGGTGCGGGAGATGTCGAGCTCCTCGGCCAGGTCGGCCGGGTGTGCGGGGGCTTCGCGCAGGGCGAGCAGGATGCGGCAGCGGATCGGGTCGGCGAGCGCACGGCCGAACCGGGCCAGGGCGTCGATGTCGCTGGCGGTGTCGATGTCGGTGTCGGTGTCTGTGTCTGTGTCTGTGTCTGTGTCGGAGGCAGAGTCCGAGGCGATGGACAGCATGAGGCCGACGGTACACAAATTCCTGAATTCAGGAAACCCTGAACTCAAAATGCCGGGGCGGGAGCGCCGTGCCGCGAGGGCCGACCAGGGGGCCGATTCACCCGATGCGGTGATGATCAGGAGTCGGATTTCTCCGCCCGCCCAGGCCGCGGCGGCCGGCCCCGCCCAGCGGTTCCCCCCTGTATCCCCGTATCCCCTGGTTTCCCCGCGGCCCCTAGCGGCATGGCGCCCTCTGGCTCACCTGGGTGCCCTGACCGCCGCCGGGCTGGGGTGCGCGGCCTCGGTCGCCGGGCCGCTGCAAGGGGAGCTTTAGTCCGCCGTCCCACGATCGACCGACCATGACTTTCCCTGGAGGGGCGGCAAAACGATGACAGCAGAGCTGACCGCACAGGTGTGCGTGGTCGGAGGAGGACCCGCCGGGCTCGCCCTGGCCGTGGAGCTCGCCAAGCGTTCCGTGTCCGTGGTGGTGCTGGAGCAGAGCGGGCACTTCAACCGGTCGTTCCGCGGCGAGTCGGTGTCCCCGGACTCGGTGTGGCTGCTGGACCGGCTCGGACTGCTCGGCCGCCTCGACGGAACGTACGCGCAGGTGCACCACTTGGAGATCCTCGACGCCGGCAGCGCCGTGCTGAACGTCGACTTCTCCGACTTCCCCTACCCCCACCCCTACCCGGTGGAGCTGCCCCAGCCCGCTCTGCTGTCCGCCCTCGCCGACGTCGGACGGGAGCACTCCGGTTTCACGCTCCGTCAGTCGGCCACCGCAGTGGGCCTGCTCCGGGAGGAGGGCGAGAACGGCCCGGTGACCGGTGTGCGCGCCCGCACCCCCGACGGTGAGCTCATCGTGCGGGCCGACCTGACGGTGGCGGCCGACGGACGGTTCAGCAAGGTCCGGGAGATGTCCGGGCTGGCGTACGAGAAGCAGCCGCTGGACCGGGACGTCATCTGGCTGCGGTTGCCCTTCCCCGAGGAGTGGGACAGCCACACGTACCGCATCCGCATCCGGGGCGGTGAGCACGGGCTGTTCATCCCCACCCACCCGGACAGCGTGCGTGTGGGCCTGAACATCGCCAAGGGCGGTCTGAGGGACCTGCGCGCCCAGGGGCTGAGCGCGCTGCACGAGAAGCTGGACCGGCTCGCCCCCGAGCTGTCGGCCTCGGTGCGCAAGGAGGTGCAGGCCTGGTCGGACACCTCGATGCTGGACATCTTCACCACCGTGGTGCCCCGCTGGTCCATGCCCGGTCTGGTCCTCATGGGCGACGCCGCGCACACGCTGACCCCGATCCTCGGTCAGGGCGTCAACCACGCGATCATCGACGCGGTCACCCTGGCGCCGCTGGTCGAGGAGGCGATGGCCGACGGCGGCGGCGCGGACGCACTGACACGGGCCTGCGAACAGTTCCAGCAGTCGCGTGAGGAAGCGGTACGTCTCTCGCGTGCCCTCCAGCTGCGCCAGGAACGGCTCTTCGCACTCGACGGCCGGCTGGGCGGTCTGGGCCGCCGGTCCCTCTACCGGATCGTGAACGGCAACCGGGCGTTGCAGCAGCGGGTGCTGGCCAGGGCGTACTTCCAGGTGCAGGAGCCGGGTCCGACCGTGGCCCAGCGCATCATGCAGCAGCCGGCCTCGCACAACTGATCCGTCGCACCGGACGGCGTACGACAGACCGCTGCCCGGGTTCCCGTCGGGGAACCCGGGCAGCGAGCCGTTCACCGGGGCCGGTGGTTCACCAGGTGACGGGCAGACGGTTCAGGGCGTGCACCATCATGCCGCTGGTCATGGAGAGGTTGTCGACCTCGTCGGCCAGGCTCAGCTTGGGGAAGCGGCGGACCAGCGAGGAGATGGCGATCTGCAGCTCGGCCCGGGCGAGAGCGGCACCCAGGCAGAAGTGCGGGCCGTGGCCCAGCGCGACGTGAGCGGTGGCCGAGGACCGGGACGGGTCGAAGGCCTCGGGCTCGTCCCCGAAGCGGTCCGGGTCCTGGTTGGCGGAGGCGACCGCCGCGATCACACCGCTGCCCTTGGGGATGGTGGTGCCGCCGATCTCGACGTCCTCCAGGGTGATGCGGAACGGGCCGCCGTCACCGATGGGGTTGACCCGCAGCAGCTCCTCCACCACGTGCTCGATCATCTCGGGCTGCTCCCGCAGCGCGGCCAGGTGCTCGGGGTGGCGCAGCAGCGTCAGCACACACTTGCCGATCATGCTGACGGTGGTCTCGTGCCCGGCCACCAGCAGCGTGATACCCATGATGATCAGCTCGTGCTCGCTGAGCCGGTCGCCGTCCTCGTCGTGCACGGAGACCAGGGCGCTCATGAGGTCGTCGGCGGGCTCCTCGCGCTTGCGCTGCACCAGCTCGCCCAGGTACTGGACCATCGACATCCGCTGCGCCATCACCTCGTCGGCGGTGTGCGCGGTGAGCGAGACGAAGGCGTCGGACCAGCCGCGGAACTTCTCCCGGTCCTCGAAGGGAACGCCGAGCAGTTCGCAGATGACCATCACCGGCAGCGGGAACGCGAAGGCCGGGTTGAGGTCGAGTGGCGGGGCCTGCTTCTCCATCTCGTCCAGCAGCTGGTCGGTGAGCTCCTGGATACGGGGGCGGAGGTTCTGCACCCGGCGCGCGGTGAACTCACGCGAGACGAGCTTGCGCAGCCTGGTGTGCTCGGGCGGGTCCATCGTGAACAGGCTGCCGGGCACGGGCGGGGCCGGGGTGAGCTGCGGGGCCCCCTCGGCCAGCATCGCGGCACGGCTGAAGCGGGGGTCGGCCAGGACGGTACGGACGTCGTCGTAACGGCTGACCACATACCCGTCGTCACCCGTGGGCAGCTGGACCTTGGCCACCGGGCACTTGGCGCGCAGCTCCTCGTAGACGGGCGGCACCTCCACGGCCGAGGGACGGTGGAAGGGGTACTGGAGTCCAGGCTCCGTCCCGGTCTTGGTCTCGGTCTCGGCGGACGGCGATGAGGCGGTGTCCATCGTGTGGCCTCCAGGGTTTCGGACTTCGCAGACGTGTCGGGTGTCGGGCTGCCAGGCGACCGTTGCAGGAGCGCCTTGTGCACCGATAAAGGGCGCCTGAACCGGCGGGGGCGGGCCCACAGCGCCGGGAAGGGCTGTGGGCCTTGGGGTGCCGCTCGGCCGGGGCTCGGCCGTCCCGGTCAGGGAGGTGGTGTCTTCCGTACCGGATGCGGTGCGGGGTTCGGTAGGGGCTCGGTGCGGGGTTCGGCGGTGCGGCGGCTCAGGGTCAGGCGGGTGGCGGAGACGGTCTCGCCGCCGTCCACGACGACCTCGACGGGGGCCGGATGGCCGAGGAACCCGAGCAGGTTCGCGGAGAGTCCGTAGGCACCCACGTTGGGGAAGACCAGCAGGTCGCCCGGGCTCACCCCGGGCAGGTCGACGGCGCGGGACAGCACGTCGGCGGGCGTGCACAGCGGCCCGGCGAGAGTCACGAAGGACGCTTCGGCTGCCTCCGTGTCGCCAGTCCCAGTGTCACTGACCCCCGTGTCGCCAGTCCCCGTGTCACCGATCCCCGCATCACCGGCCCCCGTGTCGTCCGCCACGCGGTCGGGGGCGGTCAGTGGCTGGGCGGAGAGCGGCAGGAGACGGCCCAGGCCGGACTGACCGCCCAGATGGTTGACGCCCGCGTCGAGCACCGCGTAGGTCCTGCCGCGGCTGTTCCGCACATCGGTGACGGTGACGACCAGCCGCCCGCTGTCGCCGACCAGATGGCGCCCGGACTCGAAGGCGACCACCGGTTCGCCGTGCCGCCAGCCCGGGAGGTGCTCGTCTAGGACGGCGCACAACGCCGTGCGCAGCCCCGGGTAGACGGGCCGCTCGCCGGGGGTCGCGTACGGGGCGGCGAACCCTCCGCCGAGGTCCAGCAGGTGCAGCGGGATGTCGAGTTCGTCCCGGAGCCGGGCGGCGGTGCGCACGCTCTGGGCCAGCTCGGCGAGGAGGACCTGCTCGTTCCCGGCGTTGGTGAGCGGGACGAAGTGCATGCCGATGATCCGCACGCCCTTCACCAGGAGCCGGGCGCCCCCGTGCTCCGCCAGCTCGTCGAGGTCGAAGCCGAACCGGGACGGGCCGCCCGTCATCCACGGCTCGTCCTGGCCGGGGGCGCCGGCGGCGTTGATCCGCAGCATGCAGTCCGCGGTCACACCCAGGGCGTCCGCGGCGGCCCCGATCCGCTCCAGGTCGCCGAACGACTCGGCGGAGAAGGTGCGTACGCCCGCCGCGACGGCCTCGCCGAGTTCCGCCGGGGCCTTGCCGGGGCCGGAGTACATCAGCTCCGCCGCCGAATGGCCCGCCCGAAGGGCCGCGGCCAGTTCGCCCCGCGAGGTCGCCTCGGCGCGGGCTCCGCCCCGCCGGAGTTCGGAGACGAGGCAGGGGTGCGCGTTGGCCTTGAGCGAGTAGTAGATACGGGCCGGCTGGGGCAGGGACGCGCGCAGGTCCTCCAGGGCGGTGCGCACACGGGCCAGGTCGTAGACGTAGAGCGGGCTGCCGTACCGGTCGACGAGCCGACGGAGCGTCAGGTCGTCGCCGGAGCGCCGCGTGGGGTTCTTGTCAGCGGACATCGGTGTCCTCCATGAGCTGTCGGCGCAGCTCCTTGCGGTTGGTCTTGCCGGTGGGGGTGAGCGGCAGGGCGGTCAGGACATGGCAGACGTCGGGCACCTTGGCCGCTTCGAGGCGGTCCCCGAGGCGGGCCAGCACCTGTTCGCCGGTCACGTCCGGTGTCTCGGGGACGACGAAGAGGGCCATGTCACGGTCGTCCTTCGGGACGAGCAGCGCGGCCTCCTGTACGCCGTCGATGTCGAGCACGGCGGCCTCGATCTCGACGGAACTCATCCGCGAGCCGCGCCGTTTGAACAGGTCGTCCCTGCGGCCCTGGAAATAGACGTGCCCGTCCTCGTCGAGCCGGCCGTAGTCACCGGTGTGCAGGCTGACCGGGCCACCGTCCCGCTCCTGCCGGAAGTGCAGGGCGGTCTGCTCGGGGGCCCTCCAGTAACCGGCCATCACATGTGGGCCGCGCACCACGATCTCGCCGGTCTCACCCGTCGGGAGGGGCCGTCCGTCATCGTCGACGACGAACACCTCGGTGCCGGGCAGCGCGGGCCCGACCGAGCCGGGGCGGGCGAGATCGCCGTCCGGCTCCAGGATGGTGATGCGCTTGCACTCGGTGGTGCCGTACATGGGCGCCACCGACGCACCGGGGAAGGTCTCCCGGAGCGAGGCGGTGAGCGAGGGGCTGAGGGCGGCCCCGGTGTTGGTGAACAGCCGGACGCGGGTGGGCCGCGGGTCGCGGGTGGCCAGCTTGACCAGCAGTTCGCCCAGCGACGGCACGAGCGGTACGACGGTCGCGCCGTGGTCCCGGGCGAAGCCCAGCAGCCGGGCATGGTCGGCGGGTCCCGACAGCAGCAGCTCGGCGCCGGCCAGCGCGCTGAGCAGGACCTGGTAGAGGCCGTAGTCGAAGGAGAGGGGGACGGCGGTGAGCACGACGTCGTCCGTACGGTAGTTCAGCCGGGCCTGGATGGCGCGCGCGGCGAACACCACGGGGCCGTGCGGGCAGGCCACCGCCTTGGGCGCCGAGGTGCTGCCCGAGGTGTAGACGAGCAGGGCGAGCCGGTCGGCGGGGACCACGGCCTGGGCACGGGCGGCGGGGTCGGCGGGTCCGGACAGGTCCAGCTCGCCGGCGACGGCGACCGGCACCCCGGACGGCCAGGTGAGACCGTCGGCGCCGGTGCGCTCCCCGCTGTCGACGACGATCAGCGAGGGCCCGCAGTCGGCGAGCACGGCACGCAGGTGGAAGGCCTTCATGCCCGGGTTGACCGGCACCAGGACGGCTCCGCGCCGCCAGGTGCCGTAGAGCACGGCCGTGAACTCCCGGATGCTGTCGACGCGGGCCAGCACCCGGTCGCCGAGCCGGATGCCGTAGCCGTCCAGCTCACGGGCGAAGGAGTCGGCGGCGGCGTCGAGTTCGGCGTAGGTCCACCGCCCGTAGCGGTCCCGTACGGCCGGGGCGTCGGGGTGCCGGGCCACGGCCGCCGTCAGGCACACCTCGGCCGCGTTGTCGACCCTGGGAGCGCTCTCCGTGCCGACGGCGTCGTCGATCAGCGCCGAGGCAGGGAGGGAACCGACCATGGTCGCGGTCATCGCTGCTCCTCGGTGTCTGCGGTCCGGCGGGGCGCACGGCCGGGGTCCTGGAATCCGCCCTTCCGTGATCGTCGGCGCTGGTGCTTTGGCCTGGCTAAAGACCTGGCGGGCCGGGGTACGGGGCCGGGGTACGGGTTACCGGGCTGGGCGGAGACGGCCGTGCCCCGGCTGCCGCTCGGGCAGCCGGGGCACGGTTCCGGGCGGACGGCGAGGGAGAACCCGGCGCCGTCAGCCGTCAGCCGTCAACTGGTGTCCCTCAGCCGGTGGTTGTCGTGGTCGCCTCGGACCGCGGGACGGGCGAGGCGGAACCGGAACCGGAACTGGAACTGGAGCCAGAGCCGGAGCCGGTGCCCGAGCCCGATTCGGAATCGGAGTCGGAGTCGGAGACGGAGACGGAGACGGACTTGGCCGGGTCCGACGGAGTCAGCGACCGGGCGACGAGGACGACGCTCAGGATGAGCACCAGCGGCACGCACATGGCCGCCCGGTAGGAGACGGCCGCCCCGATGGCCCCGACCAGGGGCGGGCCGATCAGGAAGCCCACGTAGTTGAAGAGGTTGACGCGGGCCACGGCGGTGTCCGGCGCCCCCGGCAGCCGCTGCGCACCGATCACGAAGATCTGGGGCAGGATCACGGACAGCCCCGCGCCGAGGACGGCGAAACCGAAGGCACCGGTCAGGGGTTCAGGTGCGGCGGCGACGATGGCGAACCCGACGGCGGTGAGCAGGGCGCCCGCCCGCACCACGGCCGCCGCTCCCCACCGCTGCACCCAGCCGTCCCCAAGCCCGCGGCCCACCAGAGTGGCCGCCATGTAGAGGGCGTACGGCACGGTCGCCATCGCCTCCGAGCTGTTCAGGGTGTCCTCAAGGAACTTGGCGCTCCAGTTGGTGGCGGTGGAGTCGGCGACGACGGACACGGCCATGATCAGGCAGAGCGGCAGCAGCGGCTTCCAGGGCACTCCCCGCGGGCGAGTGGACTGCGGGGAGTGCTGCTCCGTGGCCGGTCCGGCCGATCCGTCCGGTCCGGCCCCTGCGTCCGCCTGTCGGGTCAGGCGTGGGGCGACCGACATCGCGACCGGCAGCAGCAGGGTGACCGAACCGGCGAAGAGGGTGAGCAGGGACAGGTCCCAGTTGGCTCCGGCCCAGGCGAGCACGGCGCCGAGGATGCCGCCGAGGCTGGCGGCGCCGTGGAAGCCCAGCATGATGCTGCGCCCGTAGCCGCGCTGGATCCCGACGCCCGTCATGTTCAGGCTCGCCTCCAGGGCGCCCACCAGCAGCCCGAAGACGGCCAGGCAGACCGCGAGCTGCCAGAAGGTCTCGCCCGCCCCGACCCCGACCAGGCACAGACAGATCACGGGCTGGATCACGCGTACCACCACGGGGGCGGGAACCCGGCGCACCACTCGGGAGACGGTGATGCTGCCGACGCCGGCCAGGGCCGGTACGGCCGCGAGGAACATCGGGAGCTGGGCGTCGCTGAGGCCGTAACGATCCTGGATCGCCGGGATACGGGTGACCAGCAGGGCGAAGACCGCTCCGTGGACGAGAAAGACCAGCAGCAGCGCGGAGCGGGCCTGTCGCAGGCGTACCGGGATCTCCATGGCACCTCCTTCGGTGTTCGGTTCGCCGCCACTCGCCCGAGGGCAGCGCCGACGTGACCGTAGGGAGCACCGCTGAAGTACGGCTTGCGCGGCGGCAAACGGCGGCCGCGCCGGAATACCGAAAGGCCCCCCTCCCCAAACGTGTTCGAGGAGAGGCCGCCGCTTCGTGTGCGGGTCCGGCGGTCAGTCGACCGGCGCGCCCACCAGGTCCATGCCCATCAGATCGACGATGTCGACGTAACGGCTCACCACGTCCGAGAGCCGGTCGAGGAAGGCGGTCTCCTGCTCCCTGATGAAGAAGTGGCCGCCCGGCACGTCCACGGTCTCGCTGTCCCGGGTGGAGTACAGGGACCATTCCCGTACCTCCGGGACGGTCACCAGCCGGTCGTCGGCCCCGGCGAAGGTGTGCAACGGAATCGGCAGCGGGGTACGGTCCACGCCCCCGGCACCCTCGCAGAGCAGCAGGTCGTCCCTGACGACGGGCAGCAGAGCCGCCAGCCAGTCCGGGCGGTCCAGCAGCACCTGGGGCAGTCCGCCCAAGGAGGCGAGTCTTCGCACCAGTTCGCTGTCGTCGGCCACATAGCCGTGGGTGATCGGCGGGGGCGGCAGGTGCGGGGCGCGGTGGGCTCCGAGGAGGAGAGCGAGGGGCAGCCGTTCGCCGCGGGCCTGGCGGTACTGGGCCAGGGCGAAGGCGATGAGGGCACCCATGCTGTGTCCGTACACCACATGGGGACGGTCGAGTTCGTCGCCGAGCTCGCGGTCCAGGTCCTCGACGAGCGCGGGGAGATCGGTGAAGCGCGGCTCCGCCATCCGGCCCTCGCGGCCGGGCAGTTGTACCGGCAGTATCTCCACCTGGGTTCCCAGCCGACGCTGCCACCCCGCGTAGATGGAGGCGCCGCCGCCCGCGAAGGGGAAGCAGAACATACGGAGGCGGTTGGCGTCGCCCGTTCCACCGCGCCTCAGGTATCGCGTCATAGTGCCCCGATCTCCTCTCGGTACGCGGTGGCCACCGAATGAGCGGGGCCCCTGGTGGACGCAGCGTCTCAAGCAGCGCTTAAGGACCGCCAAACGCTCCGAAAGGAGTGGACCGGCTCAGGCCGAAGCAGCCGTCAGGGGCAGGGTGGACCAGTCGTCGCCGACCGCCGGAGGGTCCGGTGACTCCAGGGCCGGGTCGGCCTGGAGGATGGCCTGGTGCAGGCGCTGGAGCCGCATCGACGGTTCCAGGGCGAGCTCGCGGATCAGGGAGGTGCGCAGCCGCTGGTAGGCGCTCAGGGCGTGGGAGGGCCGGCCGCAGCGGTAGAGCGCCAGCATGAGTTGGGCGTGCACGGTCTCGTGCAGCGGGTGCTGGGCGGCCAGCGCGGTCAGCTCGCCCAGGAGCAGGGCGTGCCGGCCGAGCCGCATGTCGGCCTCGATCCGGGCGTCGAGGGCGCCGAGCCTGGTCTCCTCCAGCCGCACCACCTCGATCTCCAGGGCGCGGCCGATCTGTACATCGGCCAGGGCGGGTCCCCGCCACAGCCCCAACGCCTGGTGCAGCAGCTGGGAGGCCTCACGGGTGGCTCCCTCGCGCAGCGCCATCTGCCCGGCCACACTCAGCTGTTGGAACTCCACCGCGTCACCGGCGTGCGCCACGTCCAGCGCGTAGCCGCCGTAGCGCGTGCACAGCACGTCCTTGGGGCCGCGCACGGCGGCCGGGCCCAGGGCCGAGGCCAGCATGCGGCGCAACTGTCTTATGTAGGTCTGGAGCGTGGCGGGCGCGGTGCGCGGCGGCGCGTCCCCCCACAGTTCGTCGAGCAGGGTGGACACGGTCACGACCTGGCCCGCGTGCAGGGCCAGCAGGGCGAGCACCTGACGGGGCTTGGCCGCGCTGGGTACCACGGACGTACGGTCGAGCTGGGCGACGAGCGGCCCCAGGACCCGGATCTCCATCTGGTTCTCCCTTCAGCCAGTACCACTCGGCAGCCCCAACCGCTCGGCTTCCTCGGCGCTCAACGATGGCACTTCGGCCCACGCCGCCCCAGTGAGCGCTTCATTGGCCGCATGTGAATTACCGAGGTGGCGACCCATGACGGATTCACATGGGAGCCGTGAAACGAACACTGTCTTAGTGCCCTCGATGCCCGAACAATCCTGTATGCCGATCAGTGCCGATCAGCTCACGACGGCTGTGCACCCTCACACAGCCGTTTCCGTGTTTGCCTGACCCTGTTCGCCGCCCCCTGTCCGTCCGCTTTTGTTCGTCTCCTCCCCCTGACGGCTTGTCCCTGACGGCCTGCCCCTGACCGTCTCCCCGCCCGCTCGACTCACCCCCTCACCGCCTATCCGCGTCCGCCCGAGCCGCGCAGCGTCCCCCACCGCCGTCGCCTGGTACACCGTAGGAGCCGCCATGTCCGTTGTGAGCCCGTTCAGCACCGCCGTGACCGCGCAGACCGAGAGGCGCTGTGTCTCCTTCTGGTCGCTACGTGAGGACGTCCTGGTGGATACGAGCGGCCCGAGCGGCTGCGTGGTGCTCTCCGGACGGTGGGGGGAAGTGCGGCTGCGCGGGGCGGGCCCGTCGGTGCGTGAGACGCTGCGCCGGATGAGCCTCGGCCCGATCTCGCTGGCCAACGCGGTGGCCGGGCTGACGGCCGACGACTCCATGCACCCTCCTTCAGGGGGTCCGGAGACGGAGATCCTCGCGGTGCTGCACCGGCTGCAGCACCTGGTGGTGCGCTCGCTGAGCATGGAGGAGTCCGACCGTCTGCTGATGTCGGTGGTCCCGATCGCCCGGTCGGCCCGTTACCGCCCGGTCGCGGCCGACCGGTGCCATCCGGTGCGGCTGTCCCGCTTCGCGTTCCTGCGCAGCGAGGGCCAGGGCTTCGTCCTGGAGTCCCCCGCGTCGCTGTATCGCGTGGTGGTGCACGGCCCGGAGGTCTCCTGGCTGATCGGCATGCTCGGCCGTCCGGTCACCATCGACCAGATGGCGGCCTCCGTACCGCTGAGCGTCCCGGTGATCTCGGGCATCGTCGCCCATCTGCTGGCGACCGGCATGGTGGTCCCCGCGGAACGGCCGCACACCGGGGAGGGCACGCAGGGCGACGCCCCGGCGGGCGGCGGCGCGGTCCCGCACTTCGCCGAGGACCAGGACCCGGCGCTGCTGTCGTGGTCCGCCGTCGACCTGTTCTTCCACAGCCGCTCGACGCTCGGCAGGCACGACGCGGACTTCGGCGCCACGTACCCGCTCGCCCAGCGTACGGCCCCCGCCCCGGCCGTCAAGCCGCTGCCGGACGGCCCGCGTCTCCCCCTCGCCCGGCCCTCCCTGACCGAGGTGGCGGCGAGCGACCCGCCGCTGACCACCGTGCTGGAGGAGCGCCGTACCGTCCGCTCCTTCGGCCCGGACCGGCTCACGGCCGCGGTGCTCGGCGAGTTCCTGTACCGGGCGCTCAGGATCCGCAGCCTGTACGAGTCGCCCGACGACAGCGGTCACACGGAGTCGTTCAGCGACCGCCCGTATCCCAGTGGCGCCAACGCCTACGAGCTGGAGTTCTACCTCACGGTCCGGGACTGCGCCGACGTCCCGCCGGGCACCTACTACTACGCCCCGCTGGAGCACTGCCTGGTGCGGCTCGGTGACGGCGAGACGGACCCGACGCTGCCCGAGCGGCTCGCGGAGGCACAGGTCACCGCCGGGCTGACCGAGCCGCCCGCCGTGGTCATCACCATCACCTCGCGCATCCACCGCCTGGCGTGGAAGTACAGCGGCCTGCCCTACGCGCTGACGCTCAAGCACGTCGGCGCGGTGATCCAGAACCTGTACCTGATCGGAACCGCGATGGGCCTGGCCTCCTGCGCCCTCGGCAGCGGCGACATCGAACTGGCCGCCCGCACCACCGGCACGGACTGGCGGATCGAGCCAAGCGTCGGGGGCTTCATCCTGGGCACACCGCCCGAACCGTCATCAACTTCTCCCAGTTCTCCCACAGTTAGTTCATGAGCCCCGCATTCCCCCCTTCGAATTTCAGCCACTCCACCTAAACTGAGAGCACTTGATCCGGTACGCGTTGTGGGGGACGTTCATGGGGGCAGCTGCGCCGCGCTCGGGGAGAGACACCGACACATCCCCTCGGGACATCTCCACCGGCGGCGCCGGCACCGCTGGTTCGGCCCTCTCGACGGCCGTGCGCGCACTGGGCCTGAACGCCCCGCCACCCCGGCTCGCCCTGAGCGTCGTCGTGATCGTCGAGTGCGGCTTCGTCCTGGTGGGTTTCCTGAACGTCATGGCCCAGGAACCGGGCGCGTTCGTCCTCGTCGTCTCGGGTCTCAGCTTCGCCCTCATCGGCCTTCTCCAGCTGGTCCACTCCTCGTACCGCCTGCGGCACTTCCGGGCCCGCTGGTACCGGTGGACCCTCAGCCTGCAGGCCGTGCTGACCTATCTGCCGCTGTTCGCCCTGGGGCTCGGGTGGGGCGAGATGGCCGGGTTCCTGGGTGCCTCCCTGCTGCTGGTCCTCAGACCCGTACTGGCCTGGCCGCTGTTCGGGCTCATCACCATGACGGCGGCCGCCACGGGGCCGATGCTCGGTATGAGTGCCACGGACTCGGCCGACATCACCGTCTCCACCGTGCTGACGGGCCTGATCGTGTACGGGCTGAGCCGCCTCGCCCAGCTCGTGGTCGACGTACAGGCGGCGCAGGCGGAGCTCGCCCGGCTGGCCGTCAGCCAGGAACGGCTGCGGTTCGCCCGGGACCTGCACGACCTGCTCGGCTACAGCCTGTCGGCGGTCACCCTCAAGAGCGAGCTGGCGTGCCGCCTCGTGCCCGCGACTCCCGATCGCGCCCTGGAGGAGATGAAGAGCATCCTGGAGATCTCACGCCAGGCACTCGCCGACGTCCGCACGGTCGCCCGCGGCTACCGGGACATGTCGCTGGCCACGGAGGCGGTGTCGGCGCAGTCGGTGCTGGAGGCCGCCGGTATCCAGGTGACGACGGACTTCCGGGGCGCGCCCACCGAGGGCGAGGTGAACACCATCATGGCGACCGTCCTCCGGGAGGCCATCACCAATCTGCTGCGTCACAGCAAGGCGGAGCGCTGCCGGCTCGAAAGCTGGACGACGGCCTTGGGCGAGCTGGTCCTCACCATCGCCAACGACGGGGTGCAGCCCATCGCGCAGAGCCCCGACGGCGCGCCCGCGATCCCGGACGGCAGCGGCCTGGGGAACCTTCAGTTCCGGCTGACGTCGATCGGTGGCAGCCTGTCGACCGGGGTGAACGAGGCGGGCTGGTTCGTCCTGCGGGCGGTGGCCCCGGTCCGGTGGCCCGCCGCCGGATGAACCGGCCGGCAGCGCCCCCGAATCCGGCGCCTTACAGCCAGCCGCTCTCCCGGGCGACCCGGATCGCGTCGACCCGGTTACGCGCGTTGAGTTTGGTAACGACCGTTGTCAGATAGTTCCGCACGGTGCCCACGGAGAGGAACAGCCGTGCGGCGATCTCCGCCGCCTCCGCTCCGTCCGCGGCCATCCGCAGCACCTCGACCTCACGGGGGGTCAGCGGGTTCTCGCCGTTGTCGAAGGCCGCCAGGGCCAGTTGGGGGTCGATCACCCGCCTCCCCACCGAGACCTCCCGCACCGCGTCGGCCAGTCGGTCCGGTGGCGCGTCCTTGAGGAGGAACCCGCCCACCTGGGCCGCAAGCGCCTTGCGCAGCGTCCCCGGCCGGCCGAGGCTCGTGAGGATCAGCGTGCGGCACGAGGGCAGCTGTTCGGCCAGCAGGGCCGCGGCACTCAGTCCGTCGAGACCGGGCAGGTCGACGTCGATGATGGCGACATCGGGGTCGCAGTCGAGTGCCGTACGGACGATGTGGTCACCCCGTTCGACCTCCGCGACCACCTTCAGGTCATCCTCCAGGGACAGCAGGGCGACCAGCGCCCCGCGAACCATGTGCATGTCCTCGGCTAGCAGGATGCGTATCACGAAGCTTCCCCACGTCAAGCTCGGACGATCAGGCCGATCTGTTTGGCGGGAACCTTACTTCATGAAGTGGAGGGTTCCGGTGACGAGTTCATTTAATTCTCAAACCCACTGCGTAATTCTCAGACCCACTGTGACACCTCCAGCCGCATGGCCGTGGTGATGGTGTCCTCCTGCACGGCCTCCACCACGACGGGAGTGGTGAAGGTGCCCAGGTCCTCGTCCCAGCGGAATCCGTCGACGGTCGCCCGCAGCCTGGTGATGCGGTCCAGCTCCGCGTAGTCAGTGAATTCGGTGGCGATCGAGGCGACCAACAGGCTGTAGGGGTCCAGGGCGTGCAGCCGGGCGACGGCGGCGACGGCCAGCTGACGCGCGGCCTCCATCTGCAGATGGCCCGGCACATGGTCCAGCGGATGGTCGAAGACGTGCGGATGGCTGGTGTCCACCACCAACTGGCAGGCGAACTGCCCCGCGTCGGCGACGGGTTCGGTGATGAACACGTTGCGGGCGTCCCGCCGTCCCACGTGGGACGGTTCCGCCGCCGTGAAGCGCGGCAGCAGGAAGCCGGGGTGCTCGGGCGACAGCCGCCGGCTGCGCATGGCCTGGTAGGCGGCCTTGGACAGGATCAGCAGCCCGCCCTCACCCTTCATCGCGGACCGTCCGTCGACCTCGATGTCCCCGAGGAAGCTGAACCCCTGCAGCCGGCCTGCCTTGTTGCGCCGGGTCCGCACGCTCACGGTGATCCGCGCGCTGGCGGGCCGCCGGCCGATGCGCAGCGGTTCGAAGGCGGTGGTACGGAGTGTCAGGTCCCGGAAGATGAACGCGGAGTCCAGTTGCACCTCCAGGTGGCGGTGGGCGATCAGGACCCCTGCCTGACGCACCACTTCGACCATCAGGCTGAAGTCGTACAGCGGGGAGTTCTCGCCGATCAGATGGCCGCGCGGGAGCTGCGCGGCGACGACGAAGGTGTCCTCGCCCGTCCCGGCCGAGTCGGTGACGAAGACCTCGGCTATCGAGGCTCTGTGGACCAGGGCGCGTGGAACGGTCGCGTCGTAGCTCAGCTCCACATGGTCGTTCCCGGGTGGCACCGGGGCCGTCCCGGTCGCGGGGGTGGAGGCGGGCACGGGGAGGGGCGTGGGAGGGGACACGGGCGCGAACGCGGGCGCGGAAAGGGACGCGGACGCGGACATGGGGATGGTCATGGTCAGGGTCGATCCTTCCAGGGAGAGAGCACGAGCGGTGTGCTGAGCCTCGTCAGGGCCCAGGGCCTGTTCTGAGTTCCCCGTCGTCCGCGCGAAGCGCGGGCGCAGCGGCGGAGTGGGGGTACCTCCCGCCCGAGCCGTGCGAAGCGCGGTTCGAGGGTGGGGGAGCGTGCGATCGGCGTGCGGTGTCGCAGGTCATGTGGCGGAGCCACCTGCCCTGCGACACCGTGCGCCGATCGCACGTGCCGGGCGTCGCTGCGCAGGCGGGGAACTCAGAACAGGCCCTTAGGCCGGTACCGGGGTGATACGAGGCGGCAGGGACGGCAGCTGGGAGAGGAGCGCGTCGAGGCCCGCCGGGCCCGAGCGGGCCGCGACGACGCCGTCGGGCCGCAGGTACGCGCACCACGGGGCACCGGCTCCGCCGAGCGCGTCGTCCACCTCCCGTGCCACGGCGAATCCTGTGCCGTCCTGCGGGAGTTCGGCGGGAGCCGTGTTCGCGGGCTGGATCCACAGCACCCGCACGACGTCCCCGGCACCCCGCTCCCCCACGACGGCAGCGGCTCGCGCGGCGAGTTCCCCGGCGGCCAGGTCACCGTGCACCAGCACGGTGTGCCGGCCGGCCGACAGGTGGGCGTGGAGCGACCGCGCCGTCGTGCCGTGCACCGGAGCAAGGGCCAGGTCGGGGGAGCGCCGGCCGAGCCGCAGTGCGCGCGGTACGTCCGGGGCACCGTCGAGATCGGCCACCGCCGGACTGGTGGAGTGGTCCAGGTCGAGCTGGGCGAGCAGGGGGATCGCCTTCTTCTCCAGCAGGCCGGTGGCGGACAGCAGCCGCAGCACCGTGTTCCGCAGGAGTCGCGCCGCCGGACTGCGCAGCAGCCACATCCGGGTCTGCTGGTCACCGTTCGCGACGGCCCTGACGGACGCCGGGCGGCGTTCCGACTCGAAGCTGTCGAGCAGCGCCGGATCGGCGCCGCGTACGACGCTCGCGAGCTTCCAGCCCACGTCGTAGCCGTCCTGGACACCCGTGTTGAGTCCCTGACCGCCGGCGGTGGTGTGGGCGTGGACCGCGTCGCCCGCCAGCAGCACCGGGCCCTCGCGGAACCGCGGGGCGACCTTGGCGTGCACGCGGAAGCGGCTGGCCCACCAGGTGTCGTGCAGGCGCAGCCCGCCCGGGCCGCGTTCGTCGAGGAGCCGCTGCAGCAACTCCTCGGTGGGCGGCTCGGTCTGCCCGTCCGGCTCCATGTCGAAGAAGACACGGTGGCCGTCGGGCTGGGGGACGATCACCAGTACGCCGTCCGGTGCGATGTGGTGCTGCACCTCGGCCTCGGCGGGCGCGCCCTCCAGCCGGCCGTCCCCGATCAGGAACATACGGTCGAAGGTGTGGCCCTCGAAGGGGATGCCGACGCTGTCACGCACCAGGCTGCGGGCGCCGTCGGCGGCGATCAGCCAGGGCACCGTCAGGGTCTCCTCGCCACGGGCCGAGCGCAGCGTCACGGTCACCGACTCCTCGGGACCGCCACGGTTCACCGTGACCGCCGTGACCTCGGTCTCCCACTCGACGGTGCCGCCGAGTTCCGTCAGCCGGGCGTGCAGCGCCCGCTCGGTGACGGGCTGCGGTACGCACAGGGGACCGGGGAAGGCTGTGCCCGTCAGCCCGCCGAAGCGCGCCACGGCGAGGCGCCGGCCGTTCGACCAGTAGGACCCCCCGGTCAACGGCAGCGCCGTCTCGGCGATCTTCTCGGCGACGCCGAGGCGGTCCAGGCACTCCAGGGCGCCGCTCCACAGCACCAGCCCCTTGGGGGCGATGCCGGGACCAGGGCGCCGGTCGACGACGCGGCAGGGGACGCCGAGGTCCCGCAACACGGCGGCGGCGGTGAGCCCGGTGGGCCCGGCGCCGACGACCAGAACCGGAACGGTCATCTCAGCTCACCTCTCGCGGAGTCGGCGGCCATGGCCAGGGGGCGGTCGAGCAGGGCCGCGATCTCGCGGACGGCGCCGTCGGTGTCGGCGAACCGCACGGAGCGGATGCCGAGTTCGGCCGCGGCCGTGCAGTTCTCCTCCGTGTCGTCGACGAACAGGCAGTGCTGCGGGGTGGTGTCGAGCCGTTCGAGCAGGATGCGGTAGATGGCCGGGTCGGGCTTGCGTACCCCTTCCCGGTGCGAGTCCACGACGACGTCGAAGAGTTCGTCGACGGGGAGCTGGGCGCGCCACAGCGGTTCCCACTCGCGGACGTTGTTGGTGAGCAGGGCGAGCCGGTACCCGTCGCCGCGCAGGCCGCGCAGAAACTCCAGGAACGGCTCGTTGGGTCGCCGGCCGCGGAACCACAGCTCGCCGAAGCTGCGCCCGTCCGCCAGGATCCGGCCCGCCCCCTCGGGGAGTTCGGCCAGGATTCGGTCCACCATCTGCCGCTCCGTGATCGCGCCGGTCTCCAGCGCGGCCATCGGCGTCTCCCCGTGGCGTTCCGTCGCCGTCAGGAACGCCTGGGCGAGGTCGCCCGCGTCGATCCCGGCCAGTTCGGCGAAGGCGGCGAAGGTCTCCACGAGCGGGTTCGTCAGCACGCCCCCGTAGTCGACGACGATCGTGTCGATTGCCATGTCGTTCCCTTCTCTCAGTACGACGCGGCGTACCGACCGCGACCGTGGCCCGGACGGTTGAGTGGCTGTCATCGGACTGTCCCCCCCTTGTTCAGGGCTGCTCCGGGTGGCTCCGGCGTCCGCCTGACGCGGTGCTCCGGACGCTAACGACGAGGGCTTGCGCCGTGCCAAAGCGGATGCGCACGGCCAAAGCGAGTGCCCTGCCAGGGCAAGCACGCCCCGTCAGCGCCCCGTCAGCGCCCCGTCAGGGCAAGCGCGCCCCGCCAAAGCGGCTGCTCCCCGCCAAAGCGAGTGCGGGAGGACCCGTGGAGGTCCTCCCGCACTCCGAACTCACGTCGGTGCAGCCGTCAGTCGGACGACTTCCCGGCCACCGCGCCGACCGCGGCCGCCGGTTCCTCCGGCTCCCGCGCCGCTGCCGCGTCCGGCGCGTCGGTCGCGTCAGTCGCGTCCGGTGCCGACGCAGGGCGTGCCGAGCCGCCCTCGCTGATGCCGAACCGTGCGTGGAGCCGGCGCAGCGGCCCGGGTGCCCACCAGGTCGCCCGCCCGGTGAGCGACAGCACCGCGGGCACGAGCAGCGTGCGGATCACCATCGCGTCCATGAGGATCGCCAGGGCGACCCCCAGTCCCAGCATCTTCGTGTTGGTGATGCGGGACGTGCCGATGGCCACCATGACGACGGAGAGGACGAGCGCGGCGGCGGTGATGACGCCTCCGGTGCTGCGGATGCCCTCCACCACGGCGGCCTTGTGGTCGAGCGTGCGCTCCCGTTCCTCCTTGATCCGGGAGAGCAGGAAGACCCCGTAGTCCATGGAGAGCCCGAACGCGAGGCAGAACATCAGGACCGGCAGTGCCGTCTCGATGCTCCCGGTCGAGGTGAAGTCCAGCAGCCCCGAGAGGTTGCCGTCCTGGAAGACCCACACCACGGCACCCAGCATCGCGGTCAGGCTGAGCGCGTTGAGCAGCACCGCCTGGACGGGCACCAGCACACTGCCGGTGAGCAGGAACACCAGCACCAGCGTGGCGAGCACGATGATGCCGAGGGCCCACGGCAGGCCGCGCCCGATGGCCGCCTGACTGTCGATCATGGCCGCGGTCGTCCCGGAGGTGTACGTCGGGAACGACGCGTCCACCGCCCGTACGTCCCGTACCAGGTCCTTGCCCTCGTCGGAGACGGCCTCCACACCCGACACCACCGTGAGGTACGAGACGGTGCCGGAGCTGCGGTCGGGCTGCGCGGGCCCGGCGGCCCTGCCCTCGGTGTAACGGCCCGTCGGGGAGTCCACCCGCAGAACCTCGGGGAGCCGGGACAACCGCTCGGCGTAGCTGCCGAGTTCAGCGGGGGTCGCCTGCTCGGTGACGACCTCGATCACTCCGGTGGGGTTGCCCTGGAAGCCGTCGTTGATGTGCTGCTGCACCACCCGGGAATCGGCCGACGTGGGGAGCTGCCGGTAGTCGGCGGTGCCGAAGTCGACGTTCAGGAAGGGCGCGCCGAGCAGCAGCAGGACGGCGAGGGTGCCGGTGGCCACCAGGGGCGCGCGCCGCATGACCCACCGCGCCAGCCGGGCCCAGCCCGCCCCGGCCTCGGTGGACTGCCGCTGCTCGCGGGAGCGGCGCCGGAACAGCTTGCGGACGTCCAGCGCGTCGATCCGGCGGCCCAGGACGGCGAGCAGCGCGGGCAGCACGATCAGGGCCGCGACGGCCGCCAGGACCACCACGCTGATGCCCGCGTACGCGAGGGAGCGCAGGAAGTACAGCGGGAAGACGAGCATCGCGGCGAGCGAGACGGCGACCGTGGCGGCCGAGAACAGCACGGTCCGCCCCGCGGTGTTGAGGGTGACGGCGAGCGCGCCGGGCATGTCCCGGCCGTGGCCGAGCTCCTCGCGGTAGCGACGCACGATCAGCAGCGCGTAGTCGATGGCGAGGCCCAGGCCGAGGGCGGTGGTGAGGTTGGTCGCGAAGACGGAGACGTCGGTGAAGGACGTGAGGACGCGCAGCACCGCGTTGGTGCCGAGGATCGCGATGATGCCGATGCCCAGCGGGAGCAGGGCGGCGACGGCGCTGCCGAACACGATCATGAGGATGATCAGCGTGATCGGCAGCGCGATGGCCTCGGCCCGCAGGAGGTCCTCGCTGATGAGGGTCTGCTGCTCGTGCTGGACGGCGACGCTGCCCCCGACGCGGACGGTGAGGTCACCCTGCCGTCCGTCGAAGTGCCCGGTGATCCGCTCCTCCAGCGTGCGCTCGGCCGCCAGTTCGTCCCCGGTGAGCCGGGCCACGACCAGGGCCTCACGGCCGTCCTTGGAGCGCAGCGCCTGTGCCCCGGTGTCCCAGTAGGAGATGACCCCGGTGACGCCCTTCTCGTCGGCGAGGCGGGCGGCGAGTTCCCGTCCCTGACGCGCCACGTCGGCCTCGTCGACCCCGCTGCCGGCCCGGGCCAGCAGGACGAGGTTGGGGCGGGCGCCGGGGAACTCCCGCTCCAGGATGTCCGCGGCGTACGAGGACTCGGAGGCGGGGTCGACGACGCCGCCGCTGCCGCCGCTGCGCAGCCGGTCGGCCACCCCGCTGCCCAGGACGACGGCCCCGGCCAGCAGGATCACGGTGAGGACGAGCAGCAGCCGGGCCCGGGCGCCGGTCAGCCGGGCGAGGGCGCTGAACAGGCCGCGGGGCGGGGCCGTTTCGGGCGGCGGGGTGTCGTGGGCTACGGGTGACATGGGGACTCCCGGGAGTTCTGAGCTGGTGAGGTGCGTACGGAGCCGTACGCGGCGAGCACCGCGTACGGGGCCGTATGTACGGGGCGCGGGTGGGAGGACGCCGGTGCGGGCGCCCGTTGAGGCGCCGTCAGCGGCGGCGCAGGTGGAACTGGCCCGGCGTGGCGGAGGGGACGCCGGTCAGGATTTCGCGGAGCCCGCCGCTGACCACGTAGTCGCCGTACGGGGTCACGGCGATGGTCGTGGGGTCCTCGATCGGCCAGGTCTGGTCCTGCACCGTGCGCGCGGTACGCCAGTTGTCGGTGGACCGCAGCACCACGACGGCGTCCCTGCCCGTGCGTCCGCCGGACAGCGACAGGTCGTTGGCCGCGGCGACCAGCGAGCCGTCCTTGCGCAGCGCGAGACCGTCGAGGGAGAGCGGTGCGCGGTCGAGCCGTACCTCGCTGACCACCGGCCGCGCCGACCGGGGACGGTCGATGCGGAAGAGCCGGCCGCCGTCGTACTTGCCCATGAGGAGGAAGCCCGCGGGGTGGGCGACGATCCCGTTCGGTCCCGTGTCGGAGGTGACGAAGCGGTCGTCCTGGATCACCTGGATCACCTTGCCGTCGCGGCTCACCACGCTGACGGTGTCGACCCCGGTGTCGGTGACGTAGATGGTGCCGTCGTCGTCGACGGTGACGTCGTTGGCGCGCGGCTCGGCCTGACCGGCGGACAGGTCGACCAGGTGCTGTACGGCACCGGTGGTCAGGTCGAAGACACCGACCCCGGACACCGGGGGCTGCGAGGGGTCGACCATGCCGAGCAGCCGGAAGAAGTAGTCGGTGTAGGCGGCCAGCACCCGGTTACGGGCGGCGTCCACCGTGATGCCGAGCACCGAGACCTGGGCGAACGGGGCGACCAGCAAAGTCACCGAACCGTCCGCCTTGACCACCGAGATCGTGCCCTGCGCGCTCGACCCGACGAGGAACGCCTTCCGCCGCGGATCCCAGGCGACGCCCTCCGGGTACACGCCCGGGGCATTGACGGAGAGGGTGCCCGGCAGCGGGGAGCCCCCGGACCGGGACGCCGCGAACGCCGGCAGCGGGGCGGCGGCGAGTGCGCCGCCCACGGCGCCCACGGCGCCGAGTCTGAGCAGGGTGCGGCGGGAGGCCGGAACTGACGCGTCCAATGTGTGCTCCTTCAGGCGGTGGTGACGACCCTGCGGGGCAGGGCCGGAAGTCGGGTGACCCTGCGGTGGCAGGGCCGAAAGTCGAGTGACCCTGCGGTGGCAAGGCCGGAAGTCGAGTGATCGGCCGACCGAGGCAGGGCACGGCAGAAGGGCGGGGCAGCCGTCCGGTGCTTGCCACCGACGGGAAGAAACCACCGAGTCAGGTTGCCTACCGGCCCGGAAGAGCGTCTCGACCCGCGCTGAAGAACCGCTGAACCGCTGCTGTACCTCGGAAACATCGTCCGGGGCCGCGGCGGGGCGGGGTGGGGGCGGCCGGAGAGTGCGCTTTGGCCTGCCGCAAGTCCGGCTGCCTAGCGTCCCGGTGAGTCAGCGCGTACAGCGCGGATGACGCGGACTGCGCGGACGACAGCGCATGCAGCCGGGCCGGACACCGGAGAGCCAGAGGAGACGAGTCTCGTGACGGTAGACGCCGTGGACATCGATGCACCCGAGCCGCCGCCGGCCGGGACCAGCACCAAGGATGTCCGTCGGGTGGATCGGGTGATCATCCGTTTCGCGGGGGACTCGGGTGACGGCATGCAGCTCACCGGTGACCGCTTCACCTCGGAAACCGCCTCGTTCGGCAACGACCTGTCCACCCTGCCGAACTTCCCCGCCGAAATCCGCGCCCCCGCAGGAACCCTGCCAGGCGTCTCCTCCTTCCAGCTCCACTTCGCCGACCACGACATCCTCACCCCCGGCGACGCCCCCAACGTCCTCGTCGCCATGAACCCCGCCGCCCTCAAAGCCAACATCAACGACCTCCCCCGCGGCGCCGAGATCATCGTCAACACCGACGAATTCACCAAACGCGCCCTGCAGAAGGTCGGATACGCCGCCTCCCCCCTGGAGGACGGCTCGCTGGACGGCTACCGCCTCCACCCCGTGCCCCTGACCACGCTCACGGTCGAGGCCCTGAAGGAGTTCGACCTCACCCGCAAGGAGGCCGAGCGCAGCAAGAACATGTTCGCCCTCGGTCTGCTGTCGTGGATGTACCACCGGCCCACCGAGGGCACCGAGAAGTTCCTGAAGTCGAAGTTCGCCAAGAAGCCCGACATCGCGGCAGCGAACATCGCCGCCTTCCGCGCGGGCTGGAACTTCGGCGAGACCACCGAGGACTTCGCCGTCTCCTACGAGGTCGCCCCCGCCACCACCGCCTTCCCCGCCGGCACCTACCGCAACATCTCCGGCAACCTCGCCCTCGCCTACGGCCTCGTCGCCGCCTCACAACAAGCCGACCTGCCGCTCTTCCTCGGCTCCTACCCCATCACCCCCGCCTCGGACATCCTGCACGAGCTCAGCAGGCACAAGAACTTCGGTGTCCGCACCTTCCAGGCCGAGGACGAGATCGCCGGCATCGGCGCCGCACTCGGCGCCGCCTTCGGCGGCTCCCTGGCAGTGACCACCACCTCCGGACCCGGCGTCGCCCTGAAGTCCGAGACCATCGGCCTCGCGGTCTCACTGGAACTGCCGCTGCTGGTCATCGACATCCAGCGCGGCGGACCCTCCACCGGCCTGCCCACCAAAACCGAACAGGCCGACCTGCTGCAGGCCATGTACGGGCGCAACGGCGAAGCCCCCGTCCCCGTCATCGCGCCCCGCACGCCCGCCGACTGCTTCGACGCGGCCCTGGAAGCAGCCCGCATCGCCCTGACCTACCGCACACCGGTGATGCTGCTCTCCGACGGCTACCTCGCCAACGGCTCCGAGCCCTGGCGCATCCCCGAGCTGGACGAACTCCCGGACCTGACCGTGCAGTTCGCGCAGGGCCCCAACCACACGATGCCCGATGGCACCGAAGTGTTCTGGCCCTACAAACGCGACCCCCACACCCTCGCCCGCCCCTGGGCCATCCCCGGCACCCCCGACCTGGAACACCGCATCGGCGGCATCGAGAAACAGGACGGCACCGGCAACATCTCCTACGACCCCGCCAACCACGACCACATGGTCCGCACCCGACAGGCCAAGATCGACGGCATCACCGTCCCCGACCTCGACGTCGACGACCCCCACGGCGCGAACACCCTCGTACTGGGCTGGGGATCGACCTACGGACCCATCACCGCCGCCGTCCGACGCCTGCGCACCACCGGCGAAACCATCGCCCAGGCCCACCTGCGCCACCTCAACCCCTTCCCGAAGAACCTGGGAGAGGTACTCGCACGATACGAGCGCATCGTCGTACCCGAGATGAACCTCGGTCAGCTCGCCACCCTCATCCGGGCGAAATATCTGGTCGACGCCCGCTCGTACAACCAGGTGAACGGAATGCCGTTCAAAGCCGAACAACTCGCCGACACACTGCGGGAGACGCTCCGTGGGAACTGAACTCCGACTCCAGGCGAAGGACTTCAAGTCCGATCAGGAAGTGCGCTGGTGCCCCGGCTGCGGCGACTACGCGATCCTCGCCGCCGTCCAGGGCTTCATGCCCGAACTCGGCCTCGCCAAGGAGAACATCGTCTTCGTCTCCGGCATCGGCTGCTCCTCCCGCTTCCCGTACTACATGAACACCTACGGGATGCACTCCATCCACGGCCGCGCCCCCGCGATCGCGACGGGCCTGGCCACCAGCCGGCGCGACCTGTCGGTGTGGGTGGTCACCGGTGACGGTGACGCGCTGTCGATCGGCGGCAACCACCTCATCCACGCCCTCCGCCGCAACGTCAACCTCAAAATCCTGCTCTTCAACAACCGCATCTACGGCCTCACCAAAGGCCAGTACAGCCCGACATCCGAGGTCGGCAAGATCACCAAATCGACGCCGATGGGGTCCCTGGACGCACCCTTCAACCCGGTGTCGCTGGCGATCGGCGCGGAGGCGTCCTTCGTGGCCCGCACCGTCGACTCCGACCGCAAACACCTCACCCAGGTACTCCGACAGGCCGCCGCCCACCCCGGCACCGCCCTCGTCGAGATCTACCAGAACTGCAACATCTTCAACGACGGCGCCTTCGACGCCATCAAGGACAAACAACAGGCCGAAGAAGCCGTCATCCGCCTCGAACACGGCCAGCCCATCCGCTTCGGCACCGACCTCGCCAAGGGCGTTGTACGCGACCAGGCCACAGGTGATCTGAGCGTCGTCACCGTGACTCCCGACAACGAGGCACACATCCTCATCCACGACGCACACGCCACCTCCCCCACCACCGCCTTCGCCCTCTCCCGCCTGGCGGACCCCGACACCCTGCACCACACCCCCATCGGCGTCCTCCGCTCCGTCGACCGGCCCGTCTACGACCACCAGATGTCCGAACAACTGGACAACGCGATCGAACAGAACGGCAAGGGCGACCTCACAGCACTGCTGACCGGCGGGGACACCTGGACGGTAGTCGGCTGATCCGCCCGTTCCACCCGATCCACCTGATACGCCATAGACAGCAGTAAACCGCCGAATACCGCCACATCCCTGGAGAGGGACAGCATGACGTACGTGATCGCGCAGCCCTGTGTCGACGTCAAGGACCGCGCCTGCATCGACGAGTGCCCGGTCGACTGCATCTACGAAGGGCCGAGGAAGCTCTACATCCAACCGGACGAATGCGTCGACTGCGGCGCCTGTGAACCCGTCTGCCCGGTGGAGGCGATCTTCTACGACGACGACCTCCCGGACGAGTGGAGTGGGTACCGGACGGCGGACTCCGAGGTGTTCGCCGACCTCGGGTCGCCCGGCGGGGCGAGCGCGGCCGGTCCGCTCCCCGGCGACCATCCGCTGGTCTCCGCGCTGGCGGAGCAGGTCGCGTAGAGTGCACAGAACGCGTCGTACATCACAAAACCCGACTGCGCGCAGCTGATTCCCGCTGCGGTCCAGTCCGGCTCCAGGCCAGATACAGGCCGATACCAGTGGTCCAAGACACCGTGGAGGCGGTGGCGGAATCCCGCCACCGCCCTGTGGCGTTGTGCGCGCCGACCGCATGCCTCGCGCACCACGGGGGAACCGCAGAAGGAGCTGACTATGGACACCGCTCTCACGTCTCAGCCCACAGCGTCCGCGCAACGCCCGACAGGGCTCACCGCGCCGCTGCACCTACTGCACAGACCCAACACCCCGGAGGGCTTCCTGCTGGACGCCACGGCGCCGGTGGAGCAGCACTTCGCGCTCTCCGCCGAGTTGCCGAGCCGGCACGGGACGTTCAATGACGGGCCGGACACCTTCCACGACCTGCTCTTCGTCGCCGAGACCCTGTGCCAGGCCACGCACTTCGTCGCCCACCAGTACTTCCGGATTCCCCCCGAGCACCCCGCGGTCTTCGTCTCCAGCGGGCTCGACATCCTGGACCTCGCCCCGTGGCGTCGTACCGGCCACCCGGCCCACATCACGCTCGACATCACCCTGACCCCCGTGGACGTGGTGGGCGGCGTGCCGCGTGGCCTCGACTGCCGGAGCGACGTGGCGATCGACGGCGTCAGCTGCGGGAGCGCCTCCGCACGGGTGCAGTTCCTGACGCCTCAGGTGTACCGGCCGCACCGCGAGCACGGCCGCCAGGAGAGCCTCCTGAGCGCCATACCGGCGCCACGGCGCCCGCTGTCCCCTGCATCCCTGGGTGGGGCGACCAAGGCGGAACAGCGCGCTGTGCGGCCCGAACTGGTCGGGCGCGGCAGTCCGCGGAACGTCCTCGTGGGTCCGCCGCTGCGGGTCACCCACGGGGAGTTCGTGCTGCCCGTGGCTCCGGAGCCCGGACACGAGATCTTCGGGGCCGGTCCCGAGGACCACGTCCCCGGTCCGGTGTTCCTGGAGGCGTCCCGGCAGGCCTCGCTGCTCGTCGCCGCGGAACAGCACGGGCTGCGGCCCGCCCACGCCGTAACGACCCGGTTGCGGGCGTCCTTCCGCGGTTTCGGGGACGCCGACCTTCCGCTGACCTGCACGGTCACCTCTCAGGATCCGGTCCGCGACGACGCGGGACGGCCCACCGTCCGCACCCGGCTCGCCTTCAGCCAGGGCAGCCGGGTTCTGTGCACCGCCTCCACCGTCCTGCTCCAGGACTGCTGACCGACCGCCCTCGCGCCACCATGATCAAGGAGCCCATGATGCGTTTCCGGGTACTGGGGCCGGTGAGCCTGTCGCCCCGCACCCCGTCCGCGGCGAAACCACGCGCACTGCTCGCCACCCTCCTGGTGCACGCCGGCGAAGTGGTCCCGGTGCACAGCCTGATCGACGAACTGTGGGGGACGGAACCGCCGCGTACCGCCACCACCACGCTCCAGGTGTACGTGTCCCAGCTGCGCAAGGTGCTCGCCGACGGAAGAGACGAAGGCGACGGCGGTGACGGTATCGCCAAACGTGACGCGCGTAGAAATGAACAGCATATTGACGCGCGTAGAAGTGACGCGCGTAGAAATGAACTGCGTATTGACGCGCGTAGACGTGACAAGGGATCCGTCGGCGAGCTGCTGACCCGGGCGCCCGGCTACCTCCTGCAGGTTCCCGAGGGGGAGTTCGACCTGCCCCGCTTCGAGCGGCTGCGGACCGAGGGCCGTACGGCGTATCAGGAGGGGGACTTCGGCCATGCCTCCCGGCTGCTGCACGACGCGCTCGCCCTGTGGACGGGACCCGCCCTGTCGGGAATCCCGCACGGCGTACGGCTGGAGTCCGCCGCCATCCGCCTCGACGAGCTGCGGATGGAGGTCCTGGAACAGCGGATCATCGCCGATCTGCGGCTGGGCCGTCACCAGGAGCTCGCCGGCGAACTGCTGGCCCTCGCCAACGAGCATCCCCTGCGGGAGACCCTCCACGCGCACCTCATGGTGGCGCTGTACCGGACCGGCCGTGGATCCGACGCCCTGCGGGTGTACGGCAAGTTGCGCCGCTCCCTCGTGGAGGAGCTCGGCGTCGAGCCGAGCCCCGCCCTCGCCCGGCTGCACGAACGCATCCTGCGCCGGGATCCGTCACTGGACTGGCAACCCCTTCGGGACACGGCCGGTACGAGCACTGCACCCGGTACGCCCGGTACCGGCATCCGTACCGGTACCGCCGTGGGTACTGGCGCTGATCCTGGTACGAGTGCGAGCGGCACGGGCCGGGACGGCGGCAGCACCGCACGCGGCCCGGAGGCTTCCCGGCGCGCGACCGCACAGACCACACACACCGAGCAGGCCGGGCAGGCGCGGCAGGCCGGGCACACCGGGCAGGAAGGGGGCAGGCCGCTGTTCGCCCCCGGTCCGGCCCCCGTGCTGCCCGCCGTGACACCCGGATTCGTCGGCCGCCACGAGGAACTGGCCCGCGGGGAACGTGCGTTGCGCGGAAGCGCCGGGCGCCGGCCGGTGCGGGTGCTGGCCGTGTCCGGGTCGGCCGGCGTGGGCAAGACCTCGCTGGCGCTGCAACTCGCCCACCGGGTCGCCGACCTGTTCCCGGACGGTCAGCTGCTGATGCGGCTGCGCGGACCGCAGGGCCGCCCCCTGAGTGCCGCACAGGCCGGGGCGACCCTGTTGCGCCGCCTCGGTGACGACACACCGGGCGCCCCGTCGACCGATCCCGAGGAGGTGACGGACCGGCTGCGGCGGGCCCTGCACGGGCGGCGGCTGCTGCTCGTCCTGGACGACGCGGCGTCGGTGGAACAGATACGGCCGCTGCTCCAGGCCGCCGCGGACTGCGCGGTGATCCTCACCAGCCGCCGCAGTGCCGCCGCACTCGACGGCGCGGAGCATCTGCTGCTGGACGCGGTACGGCCGGACGAGGCCGTGGAACTGCTGCTCGCCGCGGGAGGCGAGCGGATGGCTCAGGACCCGGTGGCGGTCGCGGAGATCGCCCGGCTGTGCGGCTGCTTCCCGCTGGCACTGCGGGTGGCGGCGGCGGCCCTCACGGCACGCCCCCACACCACGCCCGCCGCGCTCGCGGGCCGCCTGCGCGACGAGCGGACCCGGCTCGGCGTCCTGCGCGAGGGCGACCTCGACCTCCGCTCCAGCCTGCTGACGGGGTACCAGGAGGTCGGCCCGGCGCTGCAGCGGGCATTCCGGCTGCTGTCCCTGGCCCCGGCCCCCGACTTCGGGGTGTGGACCGCCGCGGCCCTGCTGGACACGGACCGCTCGGTGGCGGAGGAGACGGCCGAGGAGCTCGTACGGGCCCAGCTGCTGGAGGCCCGTACCGACGGACACACGGTCCGTTACGCCTTCCACTCGCTGCTGCGGGTGCTGGCCACGGACCTGGTCGACGGGGAGGCGGACAGCGCCCGCACGCGACGCGACACCGTCGAACGGCTGGGCCGGACGTATGCGGCCCTGGCCCGCCACGCGGACCGGCGGCTCACACCCGGGAGGGACTGGAGAACCTCCCTCGAACCCGCACCCATACCCGCACCCACACCCACACCCACACCCACACCCACACCCACACCCACGGGTATGGAGCCGGACGCCGAGAGGATCGTCGGGGCCAACCCTCACCGCTGGTTCCGCGAGGAGGCCACGGGCCTGGTGGAGATGGTGCGGCAGACGCACGCGGCCGGGCTCTGGCCCCTGGTGTGGCAGCTCGCGGGGGCCGCCGAGGGGTACTTCCACGCCTGCGCGGCCTGGGAGGACTGGGAGGAGACCCACCGCCTCGCGCTGGACGCCACCCTGCGCGCCGGCGACACCGAGGCGGAGGCCGTGATCCGGTACTCGCTGGGCGACCTCGCCTGGCAGCGTCGCGAGGCCGACCGGGCGGTGCGGCACTACACCGACGCCCAGCACGCCTTCAAGCTGGCCGGTGACCGGATCGGGGCGGCGCGCTGCCGTATCGGTGTGGCGGACATCCTGCTCGGCCAGGGCCGTCTGGGGGCCGCAGCGCGGCGGTACGGGCGGGCTCTGGCCCTGTGTTCGGCGGGAGGGGACTCGCGGGGCGTGGTGGCGGCGCTGAACGGGCTGGCCCTGGTCAACCTGCGGCAGGGCCGCAAGGAGGCAGCGATGCGTCAGCTGGCGCAGTGCCGGCGCGCCGCGGAACGGCTCGGGGACCGCCGCTGGGCGGAGTACATCCGCCGCACCGCGGCCCGCCTGACGTCGGACGCTCCCCGCCGTCCCGCCCACACCGCCCACGCGGTCGAGGTCCGGCCGGGCATGTGGCTCATCGGAACGGCAGCCCCCGCCGCTGCCCCCGCCCTCACCCGGGCGGGCGCCGCCTGACGTCGGGCGCCGCGCCGAGCGGACGTCAGCCCGTGGCCCGCCGCCGGGCGGGGGCCACGGGTCAGGCCTCCTGCCGTACCGGGCGGTGGTCGGAGGCGGTGCGGGACGGGACCGGCGCGGACTCGACGACGTCCGGTGCACCCCGGTACCCACCGGCAGCGGGAGCGGCACGCCGGGCTCCCGCGTCGGGTTCGAGGCCCAGCGACGCCAGGGAACGCCACGGCAGCGCCTGACTCGGCGTCGTGTCGCGCCAGGGCGCGAACACCGGGACCGGGGAAGGGAGGGTCTTCACGGAGGCCACCGGGGCCACGGACGACACGGACGACGACACGGACGGCACTGACGACACAGACGGCACAGGGGACATGAGAGGCATGGCAGCCACCTTTGGGTCGGTGTTGCGAGGGGACGCGCCGGAAGCGGGCACGGGGACGTACGCGCGAAGGTGGTCGTTCACTCGGCCGAGGGCACGCGCGGCGGGTGCCCTCCGGCCTCGGTGGCGCCCGTGTGTCCGGCGGCGATCCGACCGGACGGGCCGGCCGGGCTCGTGGTCCGGCCGGCCCTGTTCGTGAACCGGGCCCGCAGCAGCGACCCGATCAGCCACTTCCGCATGGCGCCCAGGTGCGCCGGCGAACCGTGGACGTCGTCGAACTCCTTGAAGCGCACGTGGGGCAGCAGGGAGCCGAGCAGCTGACGCTCCGTGGGAGGGATGATCTCGTCCCGGGAGCTGACCACGTACGCGACCGGAACGTCGACGGCGCGCAGTACCTCCGGGGCGAGCGCGAAGTCCTTCAGCCGCGCCCGCAGTTCGTCGTGGTCGGGCGCCCCGGTGAGCCGGCACAGCGTGTCGACGGTGATGCCGGGCACCTGGGGCCACCAGTCGGAGTCGGTGAAGAACCCGGCCACCGGGGCGCCGACGGTGTGGATGCTGTGGATGCGCGCGTCCTCGGCCGCGGCACGCAGCGCGAGGTGGCCGCTGAAGCTGAGGCCGAGGACGGAGGTGCGGGTCACCCGGGCGCGCCCGGCCAGCTGGTCGAGCAGGAAGGGCAGCAGCCGCCAGGAGTCGGCGTGGTAGCGCAGGGTGTTCTCGCCGACGCCCGGCATCTCGGTGGCGACCGCGGCGTAACCGAGGCGGGCGAGCCGGGGCAGGAGGGGCGCCCACTGCTCCTTGACGCTGACGATGCCGCCCATGATCAGGACGAGCGGCCGTGGCCGGCGGGCGTCGAGTCCGCTCGCCCAGCAGGCGAACGTGCCGTCCGGGTGGTTGAGGACCATGCGGTCGATGCCGCGCCGGCGGCGCCATTCGTCGAAGGACCGCACGCAGTTGTCCTGGGCCTCCCTGCGGTCGTCGTCGCCGTGGTACGGGAAGCGGGCGAGGGCGTAGCGGCGGCAGGCGTCGAGCGGGCGGCCCGCGGAGGCCAGCCGGTCGGCCTCGGCGGTCCACACCCGCGCCCAGGACTCGGGGTGTCCGGGCTCGTCGTTGGTGATCCGGGGCAGTACGGCCGCGACCTGGCGTTCGCTGATCCCCTGGCCACGGGCGTGCAGTTGTGCGAATTCCTTTAGCTCTCCGAGGTGGTCCATCAGTCTCCTGGTGAGGGGACCACCGGCAGCTTCAGCCGGTGGGGGAATCGCTTCCCTGGCCTGTGATATTTTCCTTCTGTCCCGAAAGGGATCGGTTCGGGCTGGACCGCAACCTTCGGGTTGGAAGCCCCCCTCTCTTCAGGTGGGGGAGCGGAGTCACGGCTGTTCTCCGTCTCCTCCGGGAGGCGAGGGCCACTACCGCCGGGAGATGCGGCCCGGACGGCTCGGAGGCCTTCCTGGTCGTACCGGCTGCGGGGCGGACTGTCAGGTCGTACGAGGGGGAGACGGGGCGCCCTCCGGGAGCGGGGGACGTCTCCCGGCAGGGCGCCCCGCCTCTGAACCGATGCTGCCCGCCGTCCCTTAAGCGGGCTTGTCGCACGGCTTAAGCCACGTGGGCCCCGTGGGCCCCGTGGGCCCCGTGGGCCCCGACAGCCCACACGGGCACGACGCCCGCTCACCAGCCCAGCAGGTCGTCCTCTCCCCCGGGCGCGTCCTCGGGTTCAGCGTCGTCGCCGAGCGCCTCGGATACAGCCGCGACCACGAGCGGATCGAGCATGGCGTGCGCCGCCGAGTCCCGGGGTCCGCCGAAGCCGTTGTCGCTCACCGCGACGCCGGCGACGTAACCGCCGTCGACCGAGAAGGTGCGGAACTGCCATTCGTCCCCGGTGCCGGGCGCCCCTGCGGGGGTCAGGAGCCTGACGGGCCGGTCGTCGCCGCTGAAGCCGAACTCGGTGAAGCGGAGCCTCAGCCCCTGCCCGATGGCCTTGCTGTAGGCCTCCTTGAGCGTCCACAGGCGCACCAGCTCGGCGCCCCGCCGGTGGTGCGGGAGTTGCTCCAGGGCGGTCGTCTCGTGGGGTGTGCAGACGTTACGGTGCAGCCCGCGCGTGTAGAGGGGACGGTCCGCCCGCTCGGCGTCCACCCCGATCAGTCCCTTGGTGGAGAGCCCGACGAGCAGCAGGTCCTCGGTGTGGCTGAGGCTGATGTCCACCGCGTCACAGCCGCGCAGACGGGGGCGGCCGGTGAGGCCGTACCCGAGTTCGACGGTCTGTGGGGGCACCCGCAGCGCCACCGCGGCGGCGCACTTCAGCAGCGCGCGGGAGGCGGCGAACCGCATCCGCACGTGCGGGTGCGTCAGCTCCAGATACCGGTCCCAGTCCCGGCCCAGCAGAGCACGCAGGCGCGGGCCGCCCGCCCGGTCCGGCCGCCAGTCGGCGAGCCGGGCGTGCAGCACCGCTACCGCGTGCTCCTCCAGGTCCGCGCGGACCTGGTCCCAACCTCCGTCACGGCCGGAGATCCGAACCGGCTCCCCGAGCGAGGAGCTGGGTGCCGTCCTCCTCCGCGCCGTCATCGAAGCCCTCCAGTGCGTCCTTGAGGTCACCGAGTACGTCGGCGGCGGTGGCGCCGTCGATGACCCGGTGGTCGAAGGTGAGTCCGAGCCGCATCACCGGGGCGACGGCGAGCTGCCCGTCCCGGACGACCGGCCGGTCCGCGACGCGGCCCGCGTTCAGGGTGACCGCGGTGCCGCCGCTGGAGTGGAAGCCGTCGACCGGGCGGTGGCCCAGCGAGCTGACCGCGACGGTGCCGAAGATCTCCGGCCGTCGGCGCGGGTCGCGCAGTGCGGCGGCGAAGGCGAGCCGCCCGAGCGGTACGGGCAGCCGGCCGAGCAGCCGGACTCCGCGGAACTCGGGCAGGTCCTCGGTGCCGGGTCCGCGGTAGCGGTCGACGCGCTGCTGGATGTCGTCCAGACCGGCGCTCTCCAGGGCGGGCAGCAGCGCGGACAGCACGGTCCGCTCTCCGCCGACTGTGCGGTCCAGCGCCAGCTTGGCGGTGACCTCCGCGAACCGTACGGTCCGTGGTCCGCGCAGCCCGAACAGCCGCGCCGGGACCAGAGCCGCGTTGGCCTCCGGGTGGCGGTGCAGTACACGGCCGGTGGCGTGCAGCAGATAGGTGACGACGGAGTAGCGCAGGCCGGTGGCCCGGGCGGCGGCCCGGTGGGCCTCGATCCGGGTCATGTCGATGTCGGTGTCGAGGTGGACGGGCCGCTGCCGGGCGGCGTGTTCCAGGAAGTACAGGGTGTGCCGGCGCCGGCGCTCGGGGTGCACCCGGGTTGGGGCCGGCCGGGTCCCGTCCGGCCGGGACCCGGTCATGCCCCGGCCGCCAGCTGGTGGATCTCACCGAGGCTGCGGGCCTCCAGCAGTTTGCCGACGGGCAGCGAACGGCCGGTGGCCTGCTCCAGGGCGGTGACCAGCTTCAGCAGGTACAGCGAGTCCCATTCGGGCAGTTGGTCGAGATCGACGGAGACCTGGTGCTCCTCCAGCGGCATGCCGAGCTCGTCCCGGACGAGACGGACGAAGTCGTCGATGGTGTGCATGGTGTGCGGCCCTCCCGGGCGGGTGCGTGCGGACGGCAGATGGGGACGTCAGATCTTTTCGAGCGCGAAACCGGACTTGATCCACTTGCTGGACTCGACGGCGACCGCCAGGGCGCGCTGGCCCGGGCCGATCTTCTCCAGCAGGCCCTCCAGTTGGAGGAAGGGCAGGGCGTTGCCGTTGTTGCCGGTGTCCGCGACGCAGGACACCTCGACGGCGTCGGGCAGGTCGAGCTGCTCGGTGATCCGTCGTGTCATCCGGCCGGACAGCTGCGGCGGCAGCAGGAAGTCCACCTGCTCCGGGGACCAGTCGAGGTCCTCCAGCAGCTCCCAGAGGATCTCCACGGCCATGACGGGGACGGATTCCTCGATGGCCTTGTAGTCCTCCCGTACGGCCTGCCGGTCGTCGTACCGGTCGGCGAGCCCGAACCAGTCGATGACCTGGCCGGGTTCCCGGCCGAGGCCCGTGAACCGGTTCAGCACGCCGCGCAGCGCGAGCCGCTCGCCGCGCGCCTCGGAGGTGACCACGGCGGCACCGGCTCCGTCACCGAACAGCACATAGTTGACGAGGTCGCTGGGGGCCGCCCCGGACAGGTCCCGGTCGAGGTCCAGGTGCTTGCTGCAGACGTCGCCCCCGATCACCAGACCGGCCCGGTGCCCGCCGCCGGTGACGAGGGTGCGGCCCAGTTCCAGGGCCTGGACGGCGCCGGCGCAGCCGGACTGGAGCTGGTAGGTGGGGATCTGGTCCAGGCCGAGCTGGTCGGCGACGTGGTTGACGGTGGCGGGCATGAGGTGGTCCGGGGTGGCCGTGCCCATGACCACGAAGTCGATCTCGTCCGGGGCGAGTCCGGACGCGGTGAGCGCCTGCTCGGCGGCCCGCGCACACAGATCGGCGAGCGACCAGCGCACCTCACCGCTGACCAGGTCCCGGGCGAAGTGCCGGGTCCGGGTGCCGATGAACACGTCGATCCACTCTTCGTTGACGCCGAGCGTCCGGGCGAGCATCGCGTTGTCGACGGGGTCGCCCGGCAGGGCGGTACCGACCCCGGCGAGGTGGGCGACGGGGGGTGAGGGGGCTTGCTCGGGTGACTGCATGAGAGGGGTCCTTCCTGGTACGGGGCGATCCGGGGCGGAGAAGGCGAGCGAACCCGCCCGTCCCCACCGCCCCTTGAGCGGGGCGGGTTCGCGGGGCGGGTTCGCGGAGCGGTCAGGCCACGGCCGAGTCGGTCCGGTCCTGGAGATAACCGACGAGATCACCGACGGACGACAACCGCGGCAGCAGATCCTGCACGCTGATCTCCTCCAGCCCGCTCAGCCGCTCCTGGATCCGGTCCTTCAGCTCCATGACCATCACCGAGTCGAAGCCGAGGTCCTCGTAGAGCAGGGAGAGCGCCGACACCTCGTCCGGCGCGTATCCGCCGACCTCCGCGACGGCCTCGATCACGGCACGGGCCACCGGATCCGCCGCCTGGTCCTCTCCGGCGGAGGGCAGCACGGACGCCCGGACGGCTCCGTGTCCCCCGGCGGGCGACTGCTTCTGCGCGTACGGCCGCACGGTGTGCGCGGCGGCGTCGGTCACGACGCCGAGGTCCGCCGGAGCAGCGGCCCGTACGGGGGTACGGGTCCAGAACCGCTGGGTGTCGGAGAACGCGTACGGCGCCAGCCGCTGCGCCACCCGCTCCTCCTCCGGGTACGCCTTGTCCCAGTTCGGATCGACCCCGCCGCGGAAGAGTGCGGCCACGGCTTCGGCGAACGCCCGGCCGTCGGCCTCCTCGTCCGGCACCGGAGCCACGGTGTGGACACCCTCCCCGGCGACGGTGCGCAGGGTACGCGCCATGCGGGTGAGCACGGGACGGGGGCCGACCTCCACCAGGTGGGTGGGCCCGGCCTCCAGCAGCCGCGTCATGGCGTCGCCGAACAGTACGGGGGCGCTGATGTGCTCGGTCCAGTACTTGGCGTCCATCGGCTCGGCCTCCAGCAGCCGTCCGCGCAGGGTGGAGTACACCGGAAGCGTGGGGACGCCGCCGCCGATCTCGTCCGCGAGCGCGGCGAACCGGTCCAGCATCGGTGTCATCAGCGGCGAGTGGAAGGCGTGGGAGACCTCCAGCCGCCGGGTTTTGACGCCCCGTCCGCCGAGCTCGTCCTCGATCCGCTCCAGCGCCGCCAGGTCCCCGGAGAGCACGGTGGCCTGGGGGCCGTTCACCGCGCCCACCCCGACCAGGGGTTCCGCGTCCACGAGCTCGGTCAGCTCGGTGAGCGGAGCTCGTACGGCGAGCATCCCGCCGCCCTCGGGCAGCTCCTCCATGAGGGCGCCCCGGGCGGCGATCAGCCGGGCCGCGTCCTGAAGCGGGAAGACGTCGGCCAGCACGGCGGCGGCGTACTCACCGACGCTGTGGCCGAGCAGCAGCGCGGGCCGCACCCCGAGTTCGGTGAGGCTCGCCGCCAGGGCGTACTCGACGGCGAACAGCGCGGGCTGGGTCCAGCCGGTGCGGTGCACGGCCTGGTCGCCGGAGAGCAGCAGGTCGCGCACCGAGCCGCCGGTGTGCGGGGCGAGTGCCGTGTCGGCCTCGTCCAGGAACCGCCGGTACAGCGGCGACTGCCGGTACAGACGCGCGGTCATCGCCGGGTACTGCGAGCCCTGCCCGGTGAACAGCAGCGCCACCCGCGGCTTTCCCGTGGGCCGGTCGGAGAGCCGGGTCAGCAGGTCGTCGTCGGCGGCGGCCTCGCGCAGCCCCGCGGCCAGTTCGCCGGTGTCCGCGGCAGGAAGCGCGAAACGGTGGCGGTGCCCCGTCTTGGCCCGGTTGCTGGACCAGCACAGCGGCCCGACCGGCGTCCTGCGCCGCTGTACGGCATCGGCCTGCACCAGCAGGTTGCGGCGCAGCGCCTCCAGCGAGGGGGCGGTCAGGGTGAAGACCCCGGTGCCCAGACCCGCGGCGCCACTGTCGGTGTGCCCGGACTCCGGCTCGCCCGTCTCGGGACGTACGGCGTGCGCGGGCGCGGACTCCAGGAGGGCGTGGGCGTTGGTGCCGCCCATCCCGAAGCTGCTCAGGCCCCCGATCGTCGGCCCGGAACGCAGCCGCAGCGGGGCCTTGAGGAGCCGCAGTCCCTGCTTGGCCAGTTTCAGGGCCGGGTTCTCCTTGGCCGCGAACCGGCTGGCCGGGACCACCTTGTGATGCAGCGACAGGGCGACCTTGATGAGGCCCGCGATGCCCGCCGCGCCCTCGGTGTGCCCGATGTTGCCCTTGACGGAGCCGATGGACATCGGGCGCCCGGAGCGGCCGGAGTGCAGATGGCCGAGGGCCTTGACCTCGATCATGTCGCCCAGGACGGTGCCGGTGCCGTGGGCCTCGGTGAAGGCGACCTCGGACGGTTTGACTCCGGCCCGGCGGTAGGCGGCGGCCACCACTTCCTGCTGCGACCAGCGGTTGGGGGCGGTGATGCCGTTGCTGCGGCCGTCCTGGTTGACGGCGGTGCCGCGGATCACCGCGTACACCTGCTGGCCGTCGGCGATGGCGTCCTCCAGCCGGCGCAGCACCACCGCGCCGACGCCCTCGCCCCGGCCGATGCCGTCGGCGTCGGCACTGAAGGGCTTGCACCGGCCGTCGGGGGAGGACAGTCCGGCCTGGGTGTAGAAGATGCCGAGTGCCGGGGTGAGCGCCACGTTGACGCCCGCGGCGATCGCGGTGTCGCACTCCTCCGCGAGCAGGGCGTTGCAGGCGAGGTGGACGGCGACCAGCGAGGAGGAGCAGGCGGTGTCCACCGCAAGGCTCGGGCCCTTGAGGTCGAGGTGGTACGAGATCCGGTTGGCGGTCATGCAGTAGCCGTTGCCGGAGCCGAGCTGGGCGGTGACGCGGGCGTAGTCGGTCATGTGGAGCTGCGCCCACTCGTTGCCCATGATGCCGACGAAGACCCCGGTGTCGGTGCCGGCCAGCCGCTGCGGTGCGACGCCGGAGTCCTCGACGGCACGCCAGGCGCACTGCAGCAGCAGCCGCTGCTGGGGGTCCATCGCCGCCGCCTCGCGCGGCGAGACGGTGAAGAACTCGTTGTCGAAGGCGTCCGGGTCCGAGATGAAGCCGCCCTCGGTGGTGTTGGAGTGCCCGTCCTCGCCGGTGGGCGAGTGGAACTCACGGGCGTTCCAGCGCTGCCCGGGCACCTTGTCGACCCCGTCGCCGGACCGCATCAACATGTCCCAGTAGGCGCCGGCGTCCGGCGCCCCCGGGAAGCGGCAGTCGATGCCGACGATGGCGACGGGCCTCATCGGCTCCCGCCTTCCATGGACTGAAGTTCCTCGACGAGGTGACCGGCCAGCGCCTCGATGGTCGGGTAGTCCCAGGCCACCGTGGGTTCGAGGACGAGGTCGAAGTCCTCCTCGATGTCACCGCACAGGCTCAGCGCGGCCACGGAGTCCAGCCCGTACTCGGCCAGCGGCACGGTGGGCTGGATCTCGGACGGCGACCGCTGGAGGTACAGAGCGATCCGGTCGGCGAGCCAGCTGCTCAGCGACTCGGCGGTGGGCTCGGTGTTCGCGGTGGGGTCGGTCGCGGGAACAGACATGGTGCAACTCCTCGGTGAAGGCGCGTCGGGTCCGGGCGGGCGGCGGTCAGCCGGCCAGCGGGGTGTCGTAGAGGTCGTAGCTGCGGCGTTCGTGGAAGCGCCGGAGCACTTCTTCGTGCACCCGGCCCTCGCACCCGGGCGGCAGGTCGGCCGGGCGCTGCCCGAGCCGGCGGGCCAGCCGGTGCAGTGCGGCGGCCACCCAGGCAGGGTCGGCCAGGAAGGGGTCGTCGCCGTCGCGGGCCCCGCGCCAGACGCCCAGGACGGACGCCGCCGCGAGGAACACCGCGTAGCGGTCGGCGAGCGCGAAGCTCGCCGGGCTGGCGAGTGCGGTGCGGTCCTGGGGGGACAGGTTCAGGCTGTCCTCCTGGATCTGCCGCAGCTCGTCCAGTATCCGCATCACCAGTCCCTGCACCGCGAGTTCCTCGGGGGAGCCGCTGGGCAGGTCGTCGGCGGCGGCGACCAGGGAGGCGCTCAGGCTGTCCCGGCCGCTGGCCAGGGCGAGCCGGTCGAAGGGGATGCCGCCGGGCAGTGGCTCCCGGGGGCGGAACAGGCTCTGCGGTGCCTCGTCCCCCGAGAACCAGGCGCGCCGGGCGAGCCGGGAGAGCTGGGGGATGATGGTGGCCTGGCAGGCGGCCGAACCGGCGTGGCCGAGGCTGAGCACCGGCAGGTCGCGGACGTGCTTCTGGAAGATGCCGAACTCGCCCTCGCGGACGTAGAACCGCGCCCCGAGCACGATCGACAGGTCGTACATGGTGTCCGTGAGCATCTTGGGCACCAGGTACTTCACCGCCGCCGCGTACACGCTGGTCTCGTCGGGCAGCAGGTGCACCGCCCGGGTGCCGACCAGCGCCAGGCTGTCGCAGGTGAGCAGGTCGAGGAAGGCCCCGGTGAGGGTCGCGGAGGCGTGCGGGATGTCCATGACCGACCGCCGGTAGAGCCGGCGTCCGACGGCGAATCCCACCACCGTGCGCAGGCTGGTGTCGAGGGCGCCGATGGCCATGCCGGGCACCGCGCTGCGGGTGATCTGGAAGGAGCGCAGGGCCAGTTCGACGCCCTGGCCGCGCGCGCCGACCAGGGCGCTGTCGGGTACGGGGCAGTCGGTGAAGTCCAGCCCGGACAGCTTGCAGCCGCGGACGCCGACGGCGGTGTAGCGGGGCAGGACCTTGAAGCGGTCCTGGTCGAGCTGGTCCCGTTCCGCCAGCAGCACCGAGTGGCTGCGGCTGCCGGGGCTGTCGTCGGTGCGGCTGAACAGGGCGAAGGCGTCGGCCCGTGCCGCGTTGTTGATGACTTCCTTGCGGCCGTGCAGCCGAAAGCCGCCGGGTACCGGGTCGGCCCGGAACTCGTTGCGCACGAAGTCGTTGCCGTGGGCCAGTTCGTGGTAGGCGACGGAGACCTTGGAGCCGCCAAGGAGCAGCTCGGCGAGCCTGCGCCGCTGCTCCTCGTTTCCGGCCGTCCACACGTTGGCGGCGGCCATGAACGACGTGATGCCGTAGCCGAGGCCCAGCGCCACATCGCGCCGGAACACCTGCCGCATCACGCGTGCGAGGGAGTCCAGCCGGTCAAGGCGCCCGCCGAACTCGCCGGGCACGAACTCGGCGTTGAGGACCAGGTCGTCCAGGAGCCGCTCACCGGCGGCGGGCAGTTCCCCGGCCTCGTCGGCGGCCAGCAGCCCGGCGGTGCCGAGCGGGTTGGCCGGGTCGTGGGGGTCGCCGAAACGGCTCTCCAGCTCGGCGACCCGGGCCTGGACCGCGCTCTCCTGCGCCTCGTGCGCGGCCGGGTCGACCGCGGGATCACTCAGCATGACGTCCCCTCGGAGGTCCGGGTGCCGTCCACGGCGGCCCGGGTGTCGGTGTGTGCGGATGCGGCTGCGGATACGGCGGCAGCGGCCGACGGACGGTCACCGCCGTCGCCTGATGCGTCAGATACGTGGGATGCGTCGGATTCCTCGGTCTGCGGGCTCGCGCCCCCGTGCATCCGGAACGGCAGCAGCGAGAACAGTTCGCCCGCGGTGCGGGTCGCCCGCAGCCGGTCCAGCAGGTGCGGGTAGGCGTCGGGCTCTCCCGCGTCGGGCTCGCCCAGCCGTGTCAGCAGCCGGTCGAGGACGGGCCACAGCCACACCCCGTCGCTCCAGAGCGCTCCAGTGCGTCCCGTGCTGGCGGTGCGGTGGTTGTGCGCCCACAGGCCGAGGGAGGCGGCGCCCGCGAGGCACAGGCTGTACTGCCGGGCGACGTCGAAGGCGGCGGGCGGAACGTCGGAGACCACCGTGCGGTAGGCGTCCATGGCCTCGTGGACCCGGCCGGTGGCGGCGAGCAGGCGTTCCGCCGCTGCCAGCGCGCCCTTGAGTTCCGGCCGCAGGGCGGCCTCGGAGCGCAGCGCCTCCACCGAGTCGGGCAGCGTGGCCATGATGCCGGAGCCACGCCGGGCCACCAGCGACAGCCGTGTCGGGTCCAGCGGAGGCAGCGGCGCGGAGAGGTCGAACGCGCGGGCGGCACCGGCCGTGTCGCCGCTGCCCCGCTGCCAGCCGCGGCCCAGCGAACGGAACTGGTTGACCAGGGAGTTGAGGTTGACGAGGGTGTTGCCGTCGAAGAGGCCGACGATACGGTGGTCGCGGTCGACCTTCTGGAACATCCCCAGCGCGTGGACGTCCTTCAGGAACGCCCGCGCCCCGAGCAGCCGGGTCAGCTCGCCGATCAGGGCCTCGGTGCCGGTGGGCACCAGGTACTTGGTGGCCGCGGCGGCCACGCTCAGCTCGTCGGGGATCGTGTGCACGGACCGGGCGGCCACCGTGGCCAGTGCCTCCCCGGCCAGTACGTCGGCCGCGGCGCAGGCGAGTACGTGCCGGGCCTGCGGCAGGTCCACCAGTCGCCGCCCGAACAGCTCGCGCCGCTCGGCGAAGTCGAGCGCGATACGCAGCGCGTGGTCGGCCGCGCCCAGCGACAGCGAGGCGCACATGGTGCGGGTGAGCTGCAGCGCCTTGAGCACGGTCTCGACGCCGCCGCCCTCGCCGCCGACCGCCGCGTCCGCCGGCACCGGAGCATCGTCGAAGGCGATGCCGCTGATGTCGGCGCCCCGGATGCCGTGTGTGCGGATCTTGTCGAGGCAGCGGTACTGCTCGCCCTCGGTCAGCGGCCGCTTGTCGACCAGCAGGACGGTGAAGCCGCGCGGCCCGCCGTCCGGGCCGGTCCGGGTGAGGACGGAGAGCAGGCTGCCCCGGGTGGCGTTGTTGATCAGCCACTTCTCGCCGCTGACGCGCCAGCCGCCCTCGCCGTCGGGCTCACCCCGCACGTCCCCGGCGAGCAGGTCGCTGCCGTGGGCGCGCTCGGTGAGGGCCAGCGAGACGGGCACACCCGCGCGGATGTCCGCGGCGAGCCGGCGGCCCTGCTCGGGGGTGCCGGAGATCCAGACGCACACCCCGCCCAGATAGGTCTTGCCGTGCCCGACGGCGACGGTCAGATCGCGGCGGGCCACCACCCGCATGACCTGCATGACGGTCTCGTAGTCGGTGAGCCGTCCGCCGTGCTCGGCCGGGATGTAGAACTCCTGAAGGCCCCAGTCCTCCAGCACCCGGCAGATGTCGCCCGGGAACTCCTCGTTCTCGTCCAGTTCCAGGCAGCGGGCGTGGGAGAAGTCCGTGCCGGGGTCCTCGGGATCGCCGAGCAGCAGCTCCAGCTCCTGCGCGACGCGGTAGGGAGGATGCTCCATGCCTCAGCCCACCTCGGCCGGCGCCGGACCGTCGGTCTGAGCGGCCTGCGCGCCCGCTTCGACGAGCGCCGCGACCGTCGGGTCCAGCACGGAGTGCAGGGCGCCGACCGCGCCTTCGAGGAACAGCTTCCGCATCAGCGTCCGCTGGGTCTTGCCGCTGGTGGTCTTGCGTACGGTGCCGGGGCGGACGAACAGCACGTTGCCGACCGGCACGGCGAACTCCCTGCCGACGTGCTGCTGGACCTCGGCGGTGACGGTCTTCAGGTCCGCGCCCGCCGCGGCGGCCCGGATCTCGTGGATCACCACGAGGTGCTCCTGGCCGCCGGTGTCGACGGCGAAGACGGCTCCGGTGCCGATCGCCGGGTTCAGGGCGCGGACGGCGCTCTCCACGTCGTACGGGTAGATGTTGCGGCCGTTGATGAGGACCATTTCCTTCAGCCGGCCGGTCACGAAGAGTTCCCCGTCGCCGAGGACACCCAGGTCGCCGGTGCGCAGCCAGGTACCGAGTTCCTCCTGGTCCACGATCCGGGCGCCGAAGATCTCGGCGTTCACCTCCGGCCGCTCCCAGTAGCCGGAGGACACGCTGGCGCCGCGCACCCAGATCTCCCCGACCTTCCCCTCAGCACACTCGACCAGGGTCTCGGGGTCGACGATCCGCACCTCGAAGTCCTCGGCCCGTGCCACGCCGCTGCTGACCAGGGTGCGCCGCAGAGCGCCCAGGTACGGGCCCTCCACCACACCGCGCTCCAGACCGGCCGCGTCCACCTCACGCAGCAGTGCGGCGCGGTTCCTGGGGATGCCGGTCACCAGCAGCGTGGTCTCGGCCATGCCGTAGCAGGGGAACATGGCCTCGGGCCGGAACCCGTACGGCCCGAAGCGCTCGGTGAACGCCTTGACGGTCTCGGCCCTGACCGGCTCGGCGCCGTTGCAGGCCGTGCGCCACGACGACAGGTCCAGCCCCTCCAGCTGTGCGTCGGTGATCCGCCGGACGCACAGGTCGAACGAGAAGTTGGGGCCGGCGCTGGCGTTCACGCCGTACTCGCTGACCAGCTCCAGCCAGCGGACGGGCCTGCGCAGGAACGACACCGGGGGGATCAGGACGCCCTTGGTGCCCAGCCACAGCGGCTGCAGCACATGCCCCATGAGACCCATGTCGTGGTAGAAGGGCAGCCAGCCGCCGACAGTCGACTCCGAGGTGTTGCCGGTGGAGCGGGCGATGGCCGCCTCGTTGGCGAGCAGGTTGCCGTGCGTCACCATCACGCCCTTGGGCTCGCTGGTGGAGCCCGAGGTGTACTGGAGGAAGGCCAGATCCTGCGGGCTCAGTCCCGGGTCGCGCCAGGCACCCGCGTCGCCGACGGTTCCCTGGTCCGTGGCCAGGCAGGCCACGTCCGAGAAGCCCTCGGACTTCAGCCACGCCTCCACCTCGGGGGCCTGCTCGGCGAGGGTCAGCACCGCGCCGACCCGGGCGTCGCGGACGATCCCGGACACCCGGCGGAAGTGTTGGCCCTGCTCGGAGGGGAGCGGGGCGGGCACCGCGACGGCCCCGGCGTAGAGGCAGCCCACGAACGCCTTGACGAAGTCCAGGCCGGACGGGAAGAGCAGCAGGACCTGACGCCCCGCCAGCCCGCGTTCCTGCAGCCAGGACGCGATGTCCCTGGCCGCGCGGTCCAGGCCCAGATAGGACAGCTGTTCGGGTTCCTTGCCCTTGACTCCGTCCGCGAGGAACAGGAACGCGTCACCGTCGCCGCGTTCATCCGACCGTGTCAGCACGAGCTCCGCGAATGAACCGAATTCCGCCACCGTCATTCCCCTTGCCTCGAAGCGCCTCGTATCGCGTTGAAACCGGTTGAACCGACCGGCCGAACGGCTGACCTACCGGCAGGCCGCACTGCCTGCCGGAGCTGTCGTGCCGATGGTCGGACCCGCCTCTAAAGCCCCTCTTGCGGCTCCACCGGCAGCCCCTACTCACGGCCCGGTCGCGACCCTTGCTGACGGCTCTGCCAGCGGCCCTCGCTCACGGCTCTGCCAGCGGCCCTCGCTGACGTCCCAGTCGCGGCCCTCGCTCACGGCTCTGCCAGCGGCCCTCGCTGACGTCCCAGTCGCGGCCCTCGATCACGGCCCAGTCGCGACCGTCACCCACGGCTCAGACGCGACGTCGCTCACGGCCCAGTCGCGACCGTCACCCAAGGCCCGGTCCCCGGCCCCGGCTTACGGCTCAGTCGCGGCCGTCACCCACGGCTCAGACGCGGCGTCGCTCACGGCCCAGTCGCGACCGTCACCCAAGGCTCAGACGCGGCGTCACTCACGGCCCAGTCGCGACCGTCACCCAAGGCCCGGTCCCCGGCCCCGGCTTACGGCTCTGTCACCGGCTTCTCTGGCGGCTCCGTCACCGGCCCCTGCTCAGGGCTCCCTCACCAGTCCTCTGTCGGCCCTGACACCGGCGCCCCTCTCTCGGCTGCCGAGGCGGCTGCCTCACTCCCGTCGGCCGGGCTCCTCCCCCACCCGCCCGGGACCCTCCAACTGCGCCCACAACTCCCGTTCGCCCGGGGAGAGCGGCGCGTCGGCGACCAGTCGCTCCGGATGGGCGCCCGGCGGCGCGTCGAGCGGGCGGATGCCGCCCAGAGACCTGGGATCGTCGTCACCGAGCCACCACTGCTTCGCCTGGTCCACGGAGACCGGCGGAACCATGCCGAACATGACGGCGAGCGCGCCGAAGCCGTCCGCCAGGAACGTGGCGGTCCCCGCCGCACCCGCCACGCCGCCCGGCGCACGGTCCACCACCACATACCGGGCCACCGCATGCCAGGCCCTCGCATGTCAGGCCGCGCCACCATGCCGCCGCCCACCTCAGGACGCCGGCCGGCCGAAGTCCGCCGTCAGGCGGACGTGTGCCGGCGGCGTGGGCAGCTGCTCCCCGGTCAGGTCGTGGCGGAACGACACGGTGCCGTCCTCGTCCTCGCCCGTCTCCGAGAAGCCCACGGACGGGTACAGGGTGCGTACCCGGTGGTTCTTCGCGGTCGGACGGTAGCGGGCGTGCACGGCTCCGGCCCCGCGCTCCCCGGCCTCGCGCAGCACGGCGGCCAGGCAGGCCTCTTCGATGCCGCGGGCGAACACCCGGCAGCTCAGCAGCATGTTGTCGATGTGCCAGCCGCCGTCCGCGCCGACGCCGCTCACCAGGACGACCCCGACCAGCCCGTTGTCACCGAACCGGTCCGCGGAGCGGATCGCCAGCACCAGCCCGTCGTCGGAGTCCCGCCGGGCCCGTACGTCGGCCTGCTGGAGCCGCTCGGTCGTGAGGTTGAACTGGTTGGTGCGCAGCGTCACCTGGGAGACCCGGGCGATCTCGTGGTCCGCCACGGGCGAGAGGGTGACCTCGACGCCGAGTTCCGCGAGGTACTCCTCCATGGAGCCCGCGCTTTCCATGAGGTCCTGGCGGGCCGCCTCGGTGCGGTACTGCGTCGCCCGGGCGCGGTCCTCGGCGGTCAGCTCCCGCAGGTCGAACCAGCCGTCGGCGAGCAGCCGCTCGATGTGCAGGGCGGGTTCCTCGTCGAGCCGGACCACGGCGACACCGGGCAGGCTCCGGGCCACCAGACCGCACTCGAACGGCGAGTCGTCGGCGAAGACAAAGCTGTCCACACCGAGGTTGAGCTTGCGGGCGATGGCCAGCAGATTGCTGTCCTTGGGGTCCCAGTTGGCGACGACCTGCACGAAGTCGCCGTCGCGCAGCACCATGTCGGGGTGGTCGCCCAGCACGGCGCGGACCGGCTCGATGTCGTTCTTGCTGCACACCGCGAGCAGTACGCCCTGGGCGCCGATCTGGCCGACGGCCTTCTGGAAGCGGCCGAACGCCTCACCGCGGTAGGTGGTGGCGGCGGCGATGCCGTCGGGGCCGTCGTCGCCGAGGATGCCGTCCCACAGGGTGTTGTCCAGATCGACCACCAGCACCTTCTTGGTGCGCCCGCGCAGGGCACGCGCCAGGTGGCCGGCCTCACGGGCGTACCCGGCCAGCAGTTCCTCACCGAGGTGCACCTTGGCGTAGGCGGCGAGCCGCGGCTCGTTGACCGGGCCCGAGGAGGCGATCAGCGGATCGAGGTCGACGACGTGGACGCGGTCGTGCTCGGCCGCCAGCCGCAGCAGCCCCGCGTTGAACTCCCGCCAGACGACCCCGAGCCGGGCCCGCGACCGGGAGTCGACCAGGCTGCGCAGCCGGCTGCGCAGCAGCGGCACGGTGTTGAGCACCAGGGTGCCGGCACCGTGCGTGACATACCGCTCCGCGAGCTGCCGGACCAGCGCCAGCTTCGCGACGGTGACCCGCTCCACATCGTCCACCAGCCAGGGATGCGGCAGCTCGTCAAAGACAATTTCAGAATCAAGCACACACAGCGCCAGATCGGCACCCGAGGCGTACAGCTCGCTGCCGGTGTCCTGGAGATCGCGGTACCACGAGTCGTAGTCGCCCTCGTGCAGCTTCAGCAGCATTCCGTGGCGGGCGAGTTCGGCGGTCAGCGGGGCCTTGAGCCCGTTGAGGGTGGAGTGGCCGGTGACCGCGACGGAGAACGTGTCGGTGCCGGGGTGCTCGCGCAGCACCTGCTCCGGGTCGAGACGGGCGAGCAGCTGTCCGGCGCGCACCAGGTCGGGCGCGGGCGGCCCGGCCGGATTCCCCGCCGCGGCCAGCTCGGCCAGCAGACCGGGCACCTCGTCGTACGCGTCGGCGAGGCGTCCTTCGGCATGGAGGGCGCGCAGCCGGTCCAGCGGTCCGGTCCGCTCGCCCACGGCGGTGCTCGCAACCGTGCCCATGGTGTCTCCCCTTCACAGAATCGCGCGTCGCTCACCACCACTGACCGGTGGCCACGCCGACCCTGCCGGGCACGTCTTAAGGGGCCCTTGAGCGGGCCCGAAGCCCACCCCGAACCCGTATCAGGCCTGGGCGGCCCGCCAGTAGAAGCCGAACTGCCGCCGCAGGTGCCCGAGGTCCACCGGATACCGCCGCAGCGTCACATGGTCGACCGGTGCGTTTTCGCACCAGACCTGCAGTTTCTCGTTGACCGCCCGCTCCGGGTACTCGATGCCGGGCTCGAAGGTCCGCTCGGCGATGTGCCGGATGACGACCACCTTGCGCTGCCACTGCGCAGGCAGCCGTACGAGACGCCCGTCGCGCACGAAGGTCCGCAGCACCGCCTCGGTCCGCTCGTCCCCCGCGCCGTACCCCTCGACACCCTCCCGGCCGCCCCGCTCCTCCCGTACCCGCTCCTCCCGTACGTGCTCCCGGAAGTGCCCGTACGCGACGCTCAGCCCGCCGTCTCACCGACCCTGGCGGGGGTGTCCGCCCCGAGGGCCACGGCCGCGAACACGCGAACCTTCTTCTCATCGGTGAACATACGGATCAGTCGGTCGGTACCCATGGTGCGGACGCCAACGGCCAGGCTCCCGGAACCGAACCGAATTTCTTCATCCGTTTGCGCCAATGACCGGCCCGCCGGAGACGAAAACCGCTGAGCATCGTTGTTCGACATGCCACCCGATCCATTGAAAAGCCGGGATACCGCACGTGTCGGTGTGTTTCCGTCGCGGACGCGGCATTCCCTTGACTGATCCGGTCGAACCGGATCTGCCCCACCCGTGAACGGAGACACCCGTGCGCATCACCGACATGCATCGCTGCGAGATCCGACCCGGACGGCTCGTCGAGTGGACGCTCAGTCCGGCGACGGTCGAGGCGGCGGCGAGCCTGCCGGAGGACTCGCGGCCGCCGGCGTACATCCAGGAGTCGCACATCAGAACGGTCCGCTCGGTGCGGGATGACGGCCTGTTCGTACCGACCTGGGTGGGCACGGCCTTCGACATCCCGGGCACGGTCGATCTCGACATCCTGCAAGAGGCACTGCGCAGCTGGACGCTCCGGCACGAGACGCTGCGCAGCGGCTTCCGCTGGACCGGCGAATCCGACGACGAGATGCGCCGGTTCACACTCGACGCCGACGCGGTGTCCCTGCACCGCGAAGTCATCGGCGACTTCTCCGACCCGACGGAGGTCGCCCAGTACCTCCAGGACCGCTTCGACGTCACGGCGGACGCACTGCGCTGGCCGAACTTCCTCTACACGGCGGTCGTCCGGGACGACTGCACCAGCGTGTACCTGGCCTTCGACCACAGCAACGTGGACTCGTACTCCGTCCAGCGCCTCCCGGCCGACATCCACGAGCTCTACACGGCGGGCGTGGAGGGCCGCCGCGTGGAGCAGACACCGCCTGGCAGTTACGTAGACTTCTGCGAGATCGAGCGGGCGGACGCGGACCGGATCGACGCCACCCACGAGGTCGTGGCCCGCTGGCGGGAGTTCATCAACCGCTGCGGCGGAAAGCTGCCGGACTTCCCCCTCGACCTCGGCCTGGCCCCCGGCGGTGAGCTCCCCTCCCAGCGGCTCATGAACGAGATGCTCGTGGACGCGGACGACGCCGCCGCCTTCGAGTCGTACTGCCGGCCCTACGGCGGAGGTCCGGCCGGCATCCTGGCCGCCACGAGCCTCATCGTCCACCAGCTCGGCGATGAGTCCGTCTACCGCACCGTCGTACCGTTCCACACCCGGGTGAAGTCCCGGTGGTCGGACTCCGTGGGCTGGTACGTCGGCGGCGCACCACTTGAGGTCCCCCTCACCCGGACACCCGACTTCGCGAGCGCCCTGCGGGCGGTGCAGGCCGAGCTGCGGGCCAACCGGTCCCTGGCGCGCATTCCCCTGGCCCGTGTACTGCGCCTGCTCGGCGCCGACTTCCGCCCGACCTCACCCGACCTGTACTCGATCGTCTCGTACGTCGACGCCCGTGGCCTGCCCGGCTCCGACCGCTGGGCCGAGCTGTCGGTCTACGGACTGATGAGGGTGTCGTACGGCGACCAGGTGTGCGTCTGGCTCAACCGGCTCCACGAGGGCCTGTGGTTCGCCTGCCGCTACCCCGACACCGACATCGCGTACCACAACATGCGGCGGTACACCGAGCGGCTGCGGGACATCATCGTCTCGGTGGCCCACGAGAAGCGGCTGGCCGACCGGAAGCCCGAGCCGATCACCGTCGGCTGAACGCGGAACAGAGGAGAGACCGCCGGGTGCACCGTCCGGCGGACTCCTGACACGCTTGTGGGCCCGGAGGTCATACCTCCGGGCCCACAAGGGACAAAGGGATGTCTGCGCCCCATCGTGAGGGGCGGAACCGCTACTTGACGACCGGGAGCCCCTTCAGGAGGCCACCGGGCACGATCTGAGACAGGTTGGCCACGCCCTTGCCGTGCTTGGTCCGGCCGCCGGCCGGGAGGGCGCCGGTGCCTTTCTTGGCCTGGGCAGCCGTGTTGCTGAGGCCATTGAGCGGCAGCGCCACGTCCGCGGGCTGAGCGGCGAACGCGGGCGAAGCGGCACCGGCGACGACGAGGGATCCGGCAAGGACGGCGGCAACCTTCAGCTGCTTCATATGGGTTCCTTTCTTCGGCAACACGCGGTCACCAGAGGGGAATTCAGTTCCCAGGCATCGCATGCCCGGCCTCACTTCGCCATGGCCAACGAATGGCCGGTTGCCATGGAAACCCTCCCTGACCAAGTTCCTGGAATTCATATGAAAGACCTGTTGCCCGCTTCGCCTCCGGGCCGGTGGACGAACAAGGATGGCCGGGACCCGGTATCGGGTCCCGGCCATCCTCTGCTGCGGGGAGGGGAGGACTTACGCGGTCGGACGTCAGTTCTTGCCAGGGACGACGACATCGCTGACGCAGCTGACCTGGCTCTGCGAAGTCGGGCAGGTCTGCGACGAGTTGTTGACGACGGTGACGTTTCCGGCCTTGTCGGTGGTGACCTTGTACTTGCCCTGGTCCACGCAGCGAACCTGGCCGTTACCATCCTCGACGCACCTGCCGGCGCCATCAGCGGCGAAGGCCTGGACGGCACCGCCACCGACCAGAGCAAAGCTCCCCAGGAGTCCCGCTGCCGCTACCGCCGCGATCTTCTTCGAGTTGAGCATCTACCTTTTCCTTTACGGTCAACCCCCCGTGACTGGACGGCGGAGTCGTTCCGGACACTTGGACCGGCAAAAACCAGGGGCAGGTCCCGGGGCTCGGACACCTGGTCCGAGCCCCGAGCCCTGCCTAGATCACGTGATCAGCGATCACTTGATGTCGTTGAGCTGCGTGCAGGTCAGCGACTCGCGCTCGCTGTTGTCCTGGTTGGCGATGCCGAGGATCGCGAGGTTGACGTTGATGTCGTCGATGTTGATGAGTCCCTGCTTCTTTTCGTTCTGCTCGCAGGACTGGTTCTGCTTGTTGTCGATCTTGACCTTGGCGTCCCCGTCAGCAGCGTGACCGACACCGGCGCCCAGGAAGCTGACGCTGCTGAGCATGGCCACGATGACTGCGGCCTTCTGGTACTTGCGCATTACCTCTCCGTTCTCAAGCAAACACAGTCCGCGATGGACCAGTCACTGACAGTCGATCACTGTAGGTGCCGTTTACGGCAGTTGACGGGCGAAACGCCCAATCACGTAAGTTTCTTGAAAAAAGATATTGTCGTGGCATTGCCGTACCACCACACGCGCACCCACGAGGCGTCCGCACCCCGTCGACCAACGAGGCGTCAGGACTTCTTGCCGGACTTGGCGACGTCACTGACACAGGTAGCCCCGCTGCTTGAAGGCGGGCAGTTCTGCGTCGAGTTGTTGACGACCTGAATGCTTTCGTACGAGTCGGGGAGGGCATCACGCTTGATCACGTCCTCGCAGCGAACGTGACCCCGACCGTCGTCGACGCACCTGCCGGTGCCATCAGCGGCGAAGGCCTGGACAGCACCGCCACCGACCAGAGCGGAACCCCCCAGGAGTCCCGCCGCCACTGCCACCACGACCTTCTTCGAGTTGAGCATCTACCTTCTCCTTTACCGGAACAGAACTCGGGGCCCGAACACCTGGTCCGGGCCCCGAGTACTACCTAGATCACCTGATCAGTGATCACTTCTTGCCGAGAGAGAAGACCTGCGTGCAGGACAGCGACTTACGCTCGCTGTTGTCCTGGTTGGCGAGGCCGAGGATGGCGGCGACGTTGACGTTGACGTCGTCGACGTTCACGAGACCCTGCGTGTCCTCGTTCTGCTCGCAGGACTGGTTCTGCTTGTTGTCGATCTTGACCTTGCCGTCCCCGCCCGCAGCGTGACCGACACCGGCACCCAGGAAGCTGACGCTACCGAGCATGGCCACGACGACTGCGGCCTTCTGGTACTTGCGCATTACCTCTCCGTTCTCAGATAGACACAGCCCGCGATGGGCCGGTCACCGACAGTGGCTAAAGTAAGTCAGCTATGCGGCTTTTGACAGGCGAAACGCCCAATCGCGTAAGTTTCCTGAAAAAATGCACGTCGTGGCGCCGGTACACATACACCGGGCGGCCGAGTGCGGGCGGCCACGTCCGGCCAACCGCCCTGCGAACAACGACACCGCGCCGTCCGGATGGGCATCCGAACGGCGCGTCATGTCAGCACAGGGCAGAGGCGCCCCGATGCGGCACTAGATCACCTGAGCGGCGATCACTTGCCGATCTGGGTGCAATGCAGGGACTCACGCTCACTGTTGTCCTGGTTGGCGAGGCCGATAAGGGCGCCGACGTTGACGTTGACGTCGTCGACGTTGATGAGACCCTGCTCGAAGTCGTTCTGGCTGCACGCCTGGTTCTGCTTGTTGTCGATCTTGACCTTGCCGTCCCCGCCCGCGGTGGCGACACCGGCACCCAGGAAGCTGACGCTGCCGAGCATGGCCACGACGACTGCGGCCTTCTGGTACTTGCGCATTACCTCTCCGTTCCTTACGTGGACACAGCCCGCGACGGGCTGATCACTCACAGTCGTTGACTGTAGGTGACGGTTATGACTTTTATCGGATGAAACGCCCAACTCGCGTCGGTTTCCTGAGAAAGGGCGCGCTGTGGAACTTCTGTGCAGGTATCGAGGTGGCCGAGCGCGGCATCACGTCGAGCCGACCGCGCGCGAGGATCTGTACAAAAGGGTGATCCGGTCACAATCGTCGTGACTCGTCCGGAGTCGCCGCGTTGAACGGGCAGTGCGGTCGCGCGTACTGCTGCCGCACTTACCGAGTCAATAAGGAGAACGTGATGTCTCGCATCGCGAAGGTTGGCGCTGTTGCTCTCGGCACGGGTGCCGTGGTGCTCAGCGGGGCGGGTCTCGCCACGGCGGACGCCAGCGCCAAGGGCGCGGCGATCGGCTCGCCCGGCGTCCTGTCCGGCAATGTGGTGCAGGCCGTGATCGAAATGCCGATCAACGTGTGCAACAACACCGTCACCGTGGTCGGCGCTCTCAACCCGAACGTCGGCAACGTCTGCAAGAACGGCGACGAGAAGAAGGACGAGAAGAAGGACGAGAAGAAGTCCTCCAAGAAGGCGCGCCACGTCCGCTGACGTCTGTCGTCACGCCCCGAAAGCCCCGGCACTCCGAGCGCCGGGGCTTTCCCCATGAACCCACCTCACGGACCTGAACCCACGTCACGGACCGGCATCCGTCACGGACCGGCATCACCGGCCGCACATACGGAGGGACGGCCCTCGAAACTCACCGAGGGCCGTCCCTCCGAACTGCGGGGCTCAGCCCTACATCCACAGGTTGCCGTGCACCGGCTTGGCCTCGTTCAGCGCGGCCGCGGCCTCCTTCGCCGTGGGGATCAGCGAGCCCTGGGCCCCACCGGTCAGGCCGCTGGGGACACGGGTGGTCAGGCCGCCGCTGAGGTCGGTGGTCGCCAGGTCGGGGACGCTCCCGGCGATCGGCGCCTGGGCAGGGGCGGGGTTGGCGGCCGGAGCCTGAGCCGGAGCCGGGTTGGCAGCCGGCGCCTGAGCCGGAGCCGGGTTGGCAGCCGGAGCCTGCGCCGGAGCACTGGCCACGGCCGGAGCACTGGTCTGGGCCTGGGCGTTGTAACCCGTGGACGCCGGAGCCGGAGCCGGGTTGGCAGCGGGCGCCTGAGCCGGAGCCGGGTTGGCGGCGGCCGACGCCTGAGCCGGAGCGCTGTAACCCGTGGGCGCCTGAGCCGGAGCGGCGTTGCCGGCAGGCGCCTGGGCCGGAGCACTGTTGGCGGCGGGCGCCTGAGCCGGAGCACTGTTGCCGACAGGTGCCTGAGCCGGAGCGCTGTTGGCCTGGGCCGGAGCACTGAAGCCGGCCGGCGCCTGGTCGGGAGCGCTGTAGGTGGGCGCCTGCTCGGGAGCGGTGGCGGCCAACGCGGGTGTGGCTGCACCGGCGGCGAGCAGGGATCCGGTAACGACGGCGGCAGCAGCCTTCAGGGACTTCATCATGTTCCTTTCTTCGGCGACGCAGGCCGCCGGAGGGGAATTCTGTCGCCGTGCCTAACGATCCCTGGCCGGGGCGGAAACCGGAGTGCCGGAAATTACGGATTCCTCATATGAGATCTCCGAAAACCGGGCCCCGCGAACGGGAAAGACGGAGATACCGGGATGCCGGGACAATCGCTGGAAGAACAGCAGTCGTGGTGCCGGCCCAGGGAGCCGGCACCACGACTGGACAGCACGACTGGACAGCACGAGCCGTACCGTACGGCGCTCACAGGATTGACAGCAGCCCCTCCAGCAGTGGCGTGATCACGGGGAGTGTGACGGGCGATGCCGGAGGTGTCGCGGTGGATGTCGACGTCGATGTCGATGTCTGCGTGCTGGACACCGCCGGATCGGACGAGGTCACGCCTTCCAGGCCGTTTCCGAGCAGCCCCTTGACGAGCTCCTGCAGCGCGGTCAGCAGGTCGCCCGCCTGCGGAAGCACGTCGCCGGTACCGGAGGTGAGTCCCTCCAGGAGCTCGTCGACGGCCTCCATGACGTCGTCCAGCACGTCCTGCACCTGGTCCAGCGCGTCGTCCAGCACATCGCCCACAGCGTCCAGTTCGTCGCTCGCGGAGGCGGAGGGGGCCTGCGGCAGCACACTCGTCGTCGGGGCCGTCGCCGTCGGGGTGGCCGTGAGGGCCGGAGCCTTGGCGGTCGCCTCGGTCAGTGCGCGCTTCGCGGCATCTCCCAGTCTCCTGGCCTCGTCGGGAGGCAGTCGGCCGTCGTCCGCCTTGAGCACGGCGTCCAGCAGGTCGGCGACCGGGGCGAGTTCGCCACCGTTGATCTTTCTGACTTCCGTGAGAAGCGCGTCCTCACGGTAGAGCCACGCATTGGCCGACGCCGCAGGGCCGCGCTCGCGGGCCGAGTCGGCCGCCACTGCGGCGGGGCCGGTGATCCCGACCAGGAGGGCGGCGCACAGCGCGCTGGACGCGATGTGCCGTGCGGACAGAGCAGGCATGGGTCTTCCCTTCGGCGGGCGCTGAAGTCTTGAGCCCACCGTGAAAGCGCTCACGGCTTCCCGCAACCGATCACGCGCGTCCGGCGCTCCCGCGCTTCCCTCGGTCGCCGCGTCCTGCCTGATCAGACGATACGTCAGGCCTACCGCGACCCGGTCCCCGTTCGGCGGAACGGCACCGGCCGCCCCTCCCCCGTGGGAAGCCAAGGATTTTCATGTTTCACGATTCCGACACACTTATTAGTTTTCATCGAATATCACCGTCTTTGTCCGGTTGGTGACTAGAGTTGCGAACCGCCCGACGCAGTCCTCAGCACGGACACTCCGCACGCGTGCCGCTGCTGCCACCGTCACCCGTTCCGAAAGGGCACCGCCGGTCATGCGCCATTCCCTGGGTCCGCTGTTTCCCCGTGCGGCTGTGGGCGTCCTCGTCCTCACGGCGATGTGGGCACCCGGCAGCTCCACGGCTGCCGCGCCGGCCGCACCGCCCGCGCCGGAGGCCCGCAGCATCCCGTTCACCCAGCGCTACCGCGCGGTGCAGCACGGCGGGATCGTACGCGCGGCCAACTCGTCCGTCACCTGCGAAACGGCCGCGTCGTCGTGTACCGGCGCCCGCGACGGCCGCGCGGCGGCGAACGGCGACTTCGAGATGACCTACGTCGATGTCGACAGCGACCCGAACACCTACAACTCCAGCCACGGCGAGCTCCGTCTGCCCAAGGAGGCGCGCGTGACGTACGCGCGTCTGTACTGGGGCGGCAACCTGCGTGTCGGGGAGCAGAAGCCGCCGGAGGACAACGGGCGGGTGCTCATCGCGGAGTCCGGCGGCGCGTACAAGGAGGTGCTCGCGGACTCGGTGGTCGGACACCAGGCGGAGCACGGCGCGGACGCCTTCCAGGCCTCCGCGGACGTCACGTCGCTGGTGCGGTCCACCGGTCCGGGGCTCTACACCGTGGCGCAGATCAACGTGGCCAGGGGCCGCTCGGCGGCCGGCACCTGGGGCGGCTGGACGCTGGTGGTGGCGTATGAGAAGGAGTCGGAGCCGCTGCGGCACCTGGCGATCTGGGACGGCTTCGACGCCCTCACCGCCGACCGGGACCAGGAGGTCCGGATGTCGGAGATGGCGTACCCGGAGGGCGCGGGCGGGCGGGTCGGCCTGGTCGCCTACAACGGGGACCGCGGCTCTCCGGGCGACGCGTTCACCGTGGCCGCCGGCGGCCAGGGCGAGACCGCGCTGGGCGACGCGGCCAACCCCCAGGACGACGTTCTGAACTCGACGATCAGCGAGTTCGGCGGGGCCGGCCCGGACCGTGCTCCCGCCCACCCGAACACGTTCGGCTACGACTCCGACGTCCTCGATCTGCGTGAGGGAATCCGGCGCGGCGGTGACCGGCTGACGTTCCGGATCGCCTCGCGACGGGCCCCCGCCTGGGTCGGAGCCCTCTTCGTCGCCGTGGACGCCAGGTCGTGACGCACACCGTCCCGCACCGTGTCCGTCAGCAAGGAACCCCCATGAACCTGTCTCCGTCGGCCGCTCCTTCGCGCATCCTGCACATCACCCAGCCCGTGGACGGCGGGGTGGCCCGGGTCGTGACGGACCTGATGCGGGCCCAACTCGACGACGGACTGCACGTCACCGTCGCCTGCCCGGACGGTGGTCTCGCCTCCGGCCTGAAGGTCCTCGGCGCGGACGTCCGCCACTGGCAGGCGACGCGTTCGCCGGGGCCCACGCTCGTGCAGGAGGTACGGAACCTGCGGCACGTGCTCGCGGACGTACGGCCCGACCTGGTGCACGCGCACAGCGCCAAGGCGGGACTGGCCGCGCGGCTCGCCGTACGCGGGCGCATCCCGACCGTGTTCCAGCCGCACGCCTGGTCGTTCGAGGCCGTCGGCGGGGTCACCGCCTCACTCGCCCTCAGGTGGGAACGGTGGGGCGCCCGCTGGGCCGACCGGGTGGTGTGCGTGAGCGAGGCCGAGCGGGTCACCGGGGAGCGGGCCGGAGTACGGGCCCGGTGGCGGGTGATCGCGAACGGAGTCGATCCGGGGCGCTTCCGTCCCGCGGCGCTCGGTGCCGTACGGGCCGGGATTCCGCTGCTCTCCGGGATCGGTGCGGACACCCCCCTGGTCGTGTGCGTGGGGCGGCTGTGCCGGCAGAAGGGGCAGGACATCCTGCTGGCGGCGTGGCGGTCGGTCGTCCGGCAGGTGCCGGGGGCCCGCCTCGTGCTGGTCGGCGACGGGCCGGACGCCGAGGCGCTGCGGGCGCTCGCCCCCGACGGCGTGCTGTTCGCCGGCGCCGCCGATGACGCCGTGCCCTGGTACCAGGCCGCCGATCTCGTGGTCCTGCCGTCCCGCTGGGAGGGCATGGCGCTGGCGCCGCTGGAGGCCATGGCGTGCGGCAGGCCCGTCGTGGCCACCGATGTGGACGGGGCCCGCGAGAGCCTTCCGTCGGGTCAGGAACCCGTGCCCGCCGAGGATCCGACGGCGCTGGCCCGCACGGTGACCCGGCTGCTGCTCGACCCGCCGCTGCGCGAGTCCCTCGGCCATCTGGGGCGCCGTCACATTCTGACCAACCACGACGTGCGGCACACGGCGGGTGCCGTGACGGACGTCTACCTCGAACTGCTGGGCGACGGAAGCGGTGCGAAAGGCGAAGGCGCGGCCCTCTCCGGTCACGCGCCGCGCTCCGCGTCCGTCGAGCACACCCCCTGCGGGGAAACCACCGAGTACAGGGAGTCCATCCACTCGTGACTGCGGAAAGTACCGTTCCCTCCCCCGGCGGACAGCCAAGGGAGTACGGATCCTCGACTGTCTCGGTCATCACTCCGCGCGGAACCACCGGTAGGCCCCGGTTCCCGGCCACGCGACGCCCCGCCCTGCGGAGGCACCTCGCGCGGCTGGCGCTGCTCGCGGTGGACGCGGGCGCGGCGCTCCTCGTCGCCCTCGCGCTCACCGACGCCGGGACACCGTGGCGCCCGCTGCTGGTGGCCGGGATACTGCTGGCCGTCGTGTGCCTGAACGCGCGGGCCCTGCTGTACCGGCCGCCCGCCGTGCCCGCGGTGCTGGACGAACTGCCCGCCGTCTGCGCGCGGATCGCCGTCGGCTGGGCCGTGCTCGCGGCGGCGGTGGCGGCGTACTCCCCGGACCATGTGCTGTCCGCCGGCACCCTCGTCCTCGGCTGCGCCCTGCAGTCGGCGGCGAGTTGCGCGGGCCGGGGCGCGGTGCACTGGCAGCGGCGCCGGGCGCTGCTGCGCAGGCCCGGTGCGGCTCTGGTGATCGGGCCCGCGGCGACCGCGCAACGCGTGGCCGCCGCGTTCCTGCGCCACCCCGGCTGCGGGCTGCGGCCGGTGGGCGTGGTCGCCGGCCAGCCGACCGGGGACGAGGGGCTGCCGGTGCTCACCACCGACGAGGAGGTGCGGCGGGCGATCGTCCAGAACGGCGTCCAGGCCGTCCTCGTCGTGGGCCCCCGCACCGAACACGGGCCGTTGCTCGCGGCCCTGGCCGCCGCCGGGTGCGCGCTGTGGCAGGTGGACGCGGAGTCGCCGTCGTACGACCGGGGCGGTGAGCGCCTCGCCGGATTCACCTGCCGTCGACTGCAGTTGACGGAACGTCATGAGGGCCTGCACAAGCGGGCGCTGGACATCGCCGTCTCCGGTGCGCTGCTGCTTCTGGTCAGCCCGCTGTTGCTCACCACCGCCGTGGTCCTGCGACTGAGCGAGGGGCCCGGAGTGGTGTTCCGGCAGGAGCGGATCGGCAAGGGCGGGCGGACGTTCACGCTGCTGAAGTTCCGCACGCACCGCCCGGCCGACGCTCACGAGGCCGCGACCCGCTGGAGCGTGGCGAACGAGCACGAGATGCGCTGGTTCTGCCGCTTCCTGCGCAGGACGTCCCTGGACGAGCTGCTCCAGTTGTGGAACGTCCTGCGCGGCGACATGAGCCTGGTCGGGCCACGCCCGGAACGGCCTTACTTCGTCGGCCAGTTCAGCGAGCTCCACCCGGGCTACGCGGACCGCCACCGCATGCGGACCGGCATCACGGGCCTCGCCCAGGTCCACGGGCTGCGCGGTGACACCTCCATCGAGGACCGCTCACGGTTCGACAACGCGTACATCGACGACTGGTCGCTGTGGCAGGACGTCTGCATCCTGCTGCGCACGGCGGTCGCGCTCGTCCGTCCCACGGGGAGCTGAGCCGTGGCCCTCCCGCAAGCTCTCGGCCCCACACGCGCAGGGTGGTACCTCCCCCGTGCCGCGTCGCCCGCCCTGCCGGTGGTGGCGGTGATCGCCATGCTGGCACTGCCCGTCGCCCCCGGCGGCGAGGGCGGGGCGAACGCGGCCGACGCCGTGTCCGGGCTGCTGGTGCTGTGGTGCGGAATCCGTCTCGTACGGGACCGCCGGCGGCCGCTGTCCCGGACGGCCGCGGTGGTGCTGGGACTGCCCGTCGTCGGGCTCGCGGTGGGGGTGGCCGGGGCCGTGACGCCCGAGGCCGGGCTCACCGGGCTCACCCGGTACCTGCAGATCTTCGTGCTGGTGCCCGCGGCGGTTCTGCTGAGCATGCGGGACCGGGCGGACTTCCGGTTGCTGGCCTGGTCGTTCGTCGGGCTGGGGCTGTGGCAGGGGGCCGTCGGCGTGCACCAGTACGTCACCGGGACCGGGGCCAGTTACGTGGGTGAGGACATCCGGGCGGTGGGCACCTTCGGGGCCACGGACGTCATGGGAATGGCGACGGTCGTGTCGTTCGGGCTGGTGTCCGCGGTCGGGCTGGCCCTGGGGCCGTGCACCGTCCGGCAGCGGACGGCTGCCGCGCTGTGCGCGGTGGCGCTGGTGGCGCCGCTCGCGCTGTCGTTCAGCAGGGGAGCCTGGATCGCCACGGCCCTCGCGTGCGGACTCCAGGTGATGCTGGCGGGGCTGCGGCGGGCCGTGGGAATCTTCGCGGCGGTCGCCGCCGTCGGCGTGATCCTCGTGGGCGGGCTCGGCATCGGCTCGGCGCTGCTCCAGGAGCGGATGAGCAGCATCACCCAGGTCACGGACGCCCCCGACCAGTCGGTCAACGACCGGTACACGATGTGGGCGGCGGCCGTCGACATGTGGCGCGAACAGCCGCTGACCGGCGTGGGACTGAAGTCCTTCCCCGAGTACCGGGACGGGCGGGCCTCGCTGGCGCTGTCCTCCGGGAGCGAGACCGCGGGAGCCGGAGTCGCGTACCGGAAGCAGCCGCTGCTGTCACCGCACAACATGTACCTGCTCGTGCTGAGCGAGCAGGGGCTCATCGGGTTGCTGGCGCTGGCGGGGAGCTGGCTGGCGCTGCTGGTGTACGCCCTGCGGCGGCTGGCGAGGGCACGGCGTACGGGCGGCGGGCCGTCGAGCGGGTCCGGTGGGCTCGACTGCGGCCTCGTCGCGTGCGGGCTGATCGTGTGGCAGCTGGTCGACTTCGCGTACGCCGACATCGGCGGGCCCTCGACCGTGCTGACCGGTGTGGTCCTGGGGCTCGTGGCGTGGTGGGCCCTCGCGGACACGGCGTTCTCCTCGCGCACGTCCGGTCAGAAGGCGGCAGGTGCCGCCGAGCCGGAGGGGGCCGCAGCGTCATGACCGCGACGCCTCCCCGGGTGACCGACAGTGCCGCGGCCGCGCCCGAGCCCGGGTCCGTGCCGGTGCCCGCCGCCCGGTCCACCGCCGAGTCCACGGATGCGGCCCCGCCGAGCGGCCGGTTCCTCGCCAGGGCGACCCTCGTCACCGCCGCGCTCACGGCCGTCGGGTCGATGCTGGGCCTCGGCCGCGACCAGGCGTTGTCGTACCTGTTCGGAGCGGGCTCGGAGACGGACGCCTTCCTGGTGGCCTGGACCATCCCGGAGTTCGCGGCCACCCTCCTCATCGAGGACGGGATGGCCCTCGTCCTGGTGCCCATGCTCAGTGTGGCCGTGGCCCGCCGCGCGCAGGGCGCCCCCGGCGATCCGGTGCGCTCGCTGGTCGCCACCACGCTGCCCCGGCTGTCACTGGCCTTCGCGGCGGTGGCCGCCCTGCTGATCGCCGGAGCTCCGTACGTGGTGGCGGTGCTCGCACCGGGGCTGTCCGATCCCGGGCTCGCCGTGCACTGCACCCGGCTGACCGCCACCTGTGTGTTCACCTTCGGCCTCGCCGGTTACTGCAGCGCCGCGCTGCGGGCCCACCGCCGGTTCACGGCACCCGCGGCGATCTACGTGGCGTACAACGCGGGAATCATCACGGCGATGTTCGCCCTGGGCAAGGCCTGGGGAGTGCGTGCGGCGGCGGTCGGGGTCGCGGTGGGCGGCGCGCTGATGATTTTGGCCCAGCTTCCTTCGCTGCTGCGGGAGTTGAGGCGGAAGTCGACCGCGTCCGTGGCGGCGGCACAGCCGGAGCGCCCGCTGGAACTCGCGCTCGTCAGCACGGTCCTCCTCTTCGCGCTGTGCCGTCAGTCCCAGGTGCTCATCGAGCGCTTCCTCGGCTCCACCCTCCCGGCCGGAGCCATCTCGCACCTCAACTACGCGCAGAAGGTGGCCCAGATCCCGATGACGTTCTCGCTGATGCTGTGCACCGTCACCTTCCCGGTGGTGGCGCAGGCACTGGCCGAGGGCGACATCGAGCGGGCGCGCAAGAGGGTGGAGAAGGACCTGACGCTGGTCGCGTCCATCGTGCTGTTCGGCGCGGCGGCGATCGTGGCGTGTGCGCCGCAGATCACCGGACTCCTCTTCCAGCGCGGTGCGTTCACCGCCCAGGACACCGCCGCCACCGCCGCCGTGATGCGCGTGTACGCCCTCGGGCTGCTGGGCCACTCGATGGTGGGCGCGCTCATCCGCTCGTACTTCTCGTCCCGGCGGCCCACCTGGTATCCGCTCGCCGCGATGGCCGCCGGGATCCTCGTGACCTCCGTGATCGGAGCCCTCACCGCCGGCAGCTGGGGCGTGTGCGGGCTCGCCGCCGCCAACGCCGCCGGGATCACCGTCACGGCCCTGCTCCTGCTGCACGGCGCGGGCGGCCGGGGGGTGCCGATCAGGGTCCGGCAGGTGGTGGCAGGCATCGGCAGGCCCGTACGGGCGGCCGTGCTCGCCGGCACGGCGGGGCTGATCTGCGCGAGCAGCGTGGACTCCCCCGTGCTCGGGCTCGCCCTGGGCTGCTCAGTCGTGTCCGTCGTCTTCGTCGCGCTGGCCTGGACTGGGGCCGGCGGCATCACACCCGCACTCCGTTCCGTCACACGAAGGCTCCCACATGCCCGTAACCGCTGAACCGACCGAGCCGACCGCCCGCACCAGACCCGCTTTCGGCACCTGCCTGTGGGTGGCGATGTACCACTCCGTGGGCGACACCTCCGACGACCCCTACCGCCTCACCGTCTCCCCCGACCGCCTCGCCCGGCAGCTGGGCTGGCTGCGCCGCCGGGGGCTGCGCGGGGTGAGCATGGCCGACCTGCTCGCCGCCCGGACCCGCGGCAAGGGACGGAACCTGGTGGGGCTCACCTTCGACGACGGGTACGCGGACTTCGTCGACCTCGCCCTGCCGCTGCTGCGCCAGTACGGCTTCGGGGCCACCGTCTTCGTCCTCCCCGGGCGACTGGACGGCGAGAACGCCTGGGACCCGCTCGGCCCGCGCAAACGCCTGCTCGGCAAGCAGGGCATCCGGGTGGCCGCCGCCACGGAGGGCATCGAGGTCGGCTCGCACGGACTCACCCACGTCGACCTCACCAAGGCCGACACCGAGACGCTGCGCGCCGAGGTCGCCGACAGCAGGACGCTGCTCTCCGAGCTGATCGGCACCGACGTCCAGGGCTTCTGCTACCCGTACGGGGCCCTCGACCGGCGGGCCATGGACGCCGTACGGGACGCCGGGTACCGCTACGCCTGCGCCGTCGACCCCGGCCCGCTGGACGGCGTCCACGCCCTCCCCCGCATCCACATCGGGGAGAACGACACCTCCGTACGCCTCTTCCTCAAGCACCGGCTGCACCGGCTGCGCCGCCGCCCCGTCGAGGGGGCCTGACGACGTGAAGGCCCTGCACATCATCACCGGCCTCGGCGTCGGCGGCGCGGAGCAGCAACTCCGGCTGCTGCTGCGCCATCTGCCGGTCGAGTGCGATGTGGTGACGCTCACCACCCCGGGCCCGGTCGCCGCCGGCCTCGCCGTCGACGGTGTGCGCGTCACCCATCTCGGCATGGGCGGCAACCGCGACCTCACGGCCCTGCCCCGCCTGGTGCGGCTGATCCGCGCGGGCCGCTACGACCTCGTGCACACACACCTGTACCGGGCCTGCGTGTACGGCAGGATCGCCGCCCGCCTGGCCGGTGTGCGGGCCGTCGTCGCCACCGAACACTCCCTGGGCACGTCACAGATGGAGGGCCGCCGGCTCTCCGCCGGGGTCCGCGCCCTGTACCTCGCCAGTGAGCGTCTGGGCCACGCCACCGTCGCCGTCTCCCCCACGGTCGCCGAACGGCTGAGGCGGTGGGGCGTGCCGGGCCCGCGCATCGAGGTCGTACCGAACGGCATCGATCTGGCCCGCCTCCGCTTCGACCCCGCGGTGCGCGAACGCACCCGCAGACGGCTCGGGCTGCCGGAGGACGCGTACGTCGTCGGAGGCGTCGGACGGCTCACGGCGGGCAAACGCTTCGACGTCCTCGTCCGGGCGCTCGCCCGGCTCCCCGAGGATGTCTGGCTGTTGCTGGTCGGTGGCGGCCCGGAGGAGAGCGTGCTGCGGCGGGCCGCCCACCAGGCGGGGACCGCCGACCGGGTGCTGCTCACCGGCGAGCGCCCGGCGGGCGGCTCCCCGGGCGCCGATCTGCCGTCACTGCTGTCCGCCATGGACGTCCTCGCCTCGCCCAGCGCCGAGGAGGCCTTCGGGCTGGCCGTCGTGGAGGCCATGGCGGCCGGGCTGCCCGTCCTCTACGTCTCCTGCCCGGCGGTCGAGGACCTCGCCCCGGGCACGGCTCCCGGCTCCCGGCGCGTGCCGGGGGACGCCGACTCGTTCGTACGCGCCCTCCTGGACGCCCGTGCCCGGGGCTCGCGGTCCCGGGCCGTCCCCGCCGCCGCCCAGCACTACTGCATCACGCGCAGCGCCGCCCAGCTCATGGACGTGTACGCGGCCGCCGTCTCGGAGCGACCCCGGGGAAGTTCAGGCACGCCCCCGGAGCCGCTCAGCCCGCCTTCCGGAAGCCCGTCCTCGTCCTTGGGAGTGAGTTCCGCTTGACTTCTCCCCCAGCTGAAGCAGGGGAATTCAACCTTCGCAGGTTGAGCTTTCTGCTTCACAGCCCGTTGCCGACCCGAATCAACGGCCAGGGTTGGTGTACCAACCATCGGTCTTGCACAGGCTCCACAGACCTGACTTCCCGCCGGCCCGGCGGTAGACCGGCTCAAGGCTTGATCATCGCCCCGAACCGGCGCGGCGAGCCTACGGCCTTTCGCGCTGAGGCCTTTCGCCCCGAGGGCGAAACTCCGCTTCTTGCCCTGCTCCGCAGAAGTCCGTTTCCTCCCCGGCCTGAAGGCCGGGGTATCCACGGAGGAACCCGATGACCGACACCGTCGACAAGGCCGACAAGACCGAAGGTGCGCCCGGGCCCTCCCCGGCGACCGCCGCTCTCGCCCGTATGAAGGCCCTGCCTGCCTGGTGCCTGCTGGTGGCCGGCGTCGTGCTCGGCGGGGTGGCCGGCGGCACGTACGGCGCCGTAAGGCCCTCGACGTACACGGCCACGAGCTATGTCGTCGCCGTGCCCTCGAAACAGTCGGACACCCAGGCCGCGCTGGGCTTCGCGCAGGCCTACGGGCGCGTGGCCACGCAGCTCGCGGTGCTCGGGGACGCGCAGGTGTGGGCCGGAGTGCCGGTTGCGACGCTGCGGGACAGCGTACGGACGGCGACCTCGCCGAACGCGCCCATGGTCTCCGTCTCGGCCACCTCCACGCGCCGCGACCTGGCCGCCGACATGTCCAACGCCGTCTCGCGCGCCCTGACACGGCACGCGAACCACGCCGAGGACAGCACACACGTCAAGCTCCATCAGTTCGCGCGTGCCACCCGGCCCATGGAGGCCTCCTCGACCTCGGCGGCGGTGACGGGCCCGGTGGGGGCCAGCGTGGGCGGGCTGCTCGGGGGCCTGCTCCTGCTGGTCCGCCCCCGGCGCGCGACCGACGCCGGTCCGGCCGCGTCCGTGCCGGGCCCGGCCACCGCCGCCGACGCGCAGCGAAAGCTGTGACCGGCACGCTCCGGGCCGTGGCACTGACCTCGCAGCTGTCCGCCCTGGCCCGTACCGCGCTGATCGACTTCCGCGAGGTGCGGCCCGGTGCCGCCGTGGAGCGCGTGTACGACCTGTGGCGCGGTCCCCGGCGGCGGGTCGCCGACTCGGTGTGCCTGGAGCTGCCCGCCTGGCCGATGGAGGAGCTGCTGACGCGGCTGCCGGCCGCACGGGCCCAGCGTGTCCGGGCCAAGCTCCGCAAGCTCGGCCACCTCGGTGTCGAGCCGCGTGCCGTACCGCACGACGAGGTGGCCACGGCCCTGCGCACGATGCTGGACCTGCACCGGTTGCAGTGGCAGGGCCGCGGCGTGACCGCCGAGCACATCCGGCCCCGGTTCCACGAGCACCTGGTCCGCTCGGTCGGCCCGATGGTGAGGTCCGGGGACGCCGTGGTGACCGAGTTCCGTGTCGACGGTGACGTCCTGGCCGTCGACGTGACCCTGCTGTCGCGGGAGTTGGCGTGCGGCTATCTGTACGGCGCCCATCCCGGGCTGCGGGAGCGGAAGGCGGACGTCGCCACGATGCTGCTGCACGCCTGCGCCGAGCTCGCGAGCGGCGGCGGCCACCAGGTGCTGAGCCTGCTGCGCGGAAGCGAGCCGTACAAGCTCCACTGGCGCCCGGAAACCGTGGTCAACCAGAGGCTCCTGCTCGCCCGGCGGCGTACGGCACCGCTGTTGTCGGCGGCCGTTTGCGCCGCGGCCGCTCGCAGCCGGGGCAGAAAGCTGGTCCGTCGTCGCAGGGAACGCGGGGCGGCGGGCCGTGACCGGCCCGCCGCCCCCGGGTCAGTCGTCGCGCGGCCACCAGCCGAAGCGCAGGCAGAGCGCCTCGCCGAGCCAGTCCTCGACCCAGTCGCCCAGATCCACCGGCGTGCAGTGGGGCGGGCGCACCGGCGTCGGGTCGACGGGCGGCGTGGGGGCGACGGGCGGCAGCTCCGGCACGGTGCCGGGGCGGCCGGAGAGCACGGAACGGTAGACCTGGGACGCCTGCGGGTTGGCCTCGCACTGCCACACGCCGTGCGGGCAGTAGTCGGTGATCGTGTTGTACAGCGGCCTGTGCCGGTCCATCCAGGCGAGCATGCCCCTCATGTACTCCGCGTTGTCACCGTTGCGGAACAGCCCCCATTCGGGATACGAGAAGGGCTTCCTGCGGGCCTTCGCGAAGTCCACGTGTGCCTGGAGCCCGTAGGGCTCCTTCACCTGCTGGTCGAACGGCAGCCCGCTCGGCTGGTCGTACGAGTCCATGCCGATGATGTCGACCGTGTCGTCCCCCGGGTAGCACTGGGTCCAGGGAACGGCGTCCCGGCCGCGGTTCGGCGCCCAGTCGAACCTGAACCTCTGCCCCGGCACGGACCGCATCGTCGTGACGATCCGCTTCCAGTACCGCTTCCAGTTCTCCGGGTCCGGCCCGCAGCGATGGGTGTACACGATGCCGTTCATTTCCCAGCCGAGCACGATGACGGTGTCCGGCACCTTCAGTCTGACGAGCCGCTCGGCCAGCCTGCGGAAGTGGTGGTCGAACTCCCCGGCCGCCCCGCGCCCCAGCAGCCGGCGGACCTCGTCGTCGGGGACGCCCTCCTCGTTGCGCTCCATCATGGGCACGTTGAGGACGAACATCCGGCCGGCCTTCTGCCGGCGCCACTCGGCCCACACCTCCAGGAAGCTCGGCGCGCCCTCGATGTTGTGCCACCGGTCGCCCGGCAGATACGTGTGCCCCACGCGCGGCTCGGTCCCGCCCAGCCAGTCGCTGAACCGGTCGATATCGGCCACGCCCCGGGAGCCGTAGTCGAGGTAGGCGCCGAAGGCCGGGACCCGCCGGTCGGGGTTGCCCGGCACCATCGGCGCCATCGGGGCGACCGGGAATGGCGGGAACGGCGGAAACGGCGGAGCCAGCGGAACCGGCCGAATCAGCGGGACAGCCGGGACAGGCGGCACGGCCCGGGTGACCGGTGTCGATGACACCGGCACCTGGGGCGGCACCGCGACCGGCTGCTGTCGGTCCGCCGGGGCCGCCGGCACGGCCGGGGCGGATGCCGGAGGGTCGCCGCCCGGTACGGGCCCGGCGCCGACGGCGCTCCCGGGTCCCGAGACGAGCACGACCGACGCGGCCACACCGGCGACGCACGCCAGCCGTCCGCTTCGGGGTCGCCGTCGCTGTGGGCCCATGCACGCTCCTTTCCGCAGCTCCTGCGCTGTCGCCCGCTGCTGTTCGCTTCCGCCGCTTCGCTTCTCACAGTTCTCCTACTGACACCCAGTCACATGAATACGGACTCCGCCAGCCGAAGCTCCGGCCTACGGGTGGCTCCCTCACCCGCTCAGGTGATCCGTCCCGAACGACCCGAAAGGAAGTCGTCCGTGTCACTGCTCGACACCCGCGTCCCCGCAGTTGTGCTGCGGATCGACCGGAATCCCTTCCACCACGGAACGCTGGGAGCCGTGCGCTCCCTCGGCCGGGCCGGTGTGGAGGTGCACGTGGTCGCCGAATCCGCCGGTCCGCACGCCCGGTCGCGCTTCGTGGCCGCCACGCACGCCCCGCCGCCGCCGGGCGCGTCCCCCGACGAGTTCGCCGCCGTCCTGCGCCGCCTGGCCGCCCGGATCGCCCGGCCCGCCGTCCTCATCCCCATGGACGACGCGAGCGCCATCGCGGTGTCCCGGCTGCGCGCGGAACTCGCGGACGGCTATCTGCTTCCCGACCAGCCCGCCGACCTCGCCGAACGGGTGGCCGACAAGGCGGAACTCGCCGCCGCGTGCGAGCGCCTGGGCGTTCCGCATCCGGTGACGCTGGTCCCGGAGAACGCCGCCCAGGCCGCCGCCTTCGCGTGGCAACTGGGGCTTCCGGTGGTGGCGAAGTGGAGCCGGCCGTGGCGGGTGCCCGTCGGGACGGGGCTGCGCAGCACGCAGGTGGTGCGCTCGGCGGACGAGGCGCAGGCGCTGTTCCGGCGGACGGAGGAGGCGGGCAGCCGACTGCTGCTCCAGGCGTTTCTGCCGCCCGGGCAGGACTGTGACTGGTTCTTCCACGGGTACGCCGACAGCGGCGGCGTGGTGCGCGGCGGCGGCTCCGGTCGCAAGCAGCGTGCCTGGCCGGCGGGCGCGGGCCTGACCACCGTGGGCCGCTGGACGCCGAACCCCGAGGTGCAGGCGCAGGCCGAGCGGCTGGTGAGCGCGCTCGGCTACCGGGGGGTGTTCGACCTCGACTTCCGCCGGGACGGCGCGGGCGCGTACCACCTGCTCGACTTCAATCCGCGCCCCGGCGCCCAGTTCCGGCTCTTCGTGGACACGGCCGGAGTGGACGTCGTCCGCGCCCTGCACCTGGATCTGACCCACCGCGCGGTCCCGGACGGCAGCCCGCTGCCCGGCCGGGACTTCGTCGTGGAGAACTACGCGCCGCTGGCCGCGCTGCGTCCGCGCCGCCGGCGCGAACTCGCCTGGCACGCCCGGGACGACCTCGTGCCGGGACTCGCGCTGTGGGCGCTGTGGTGCCGGCACGCGGTCCGTCGCCTGTCGGAACGCCGACCCGCTCCCGAGGTGCGGATCGTACGCCAGACGGGCGCCCCGACCTACCGGAACGATGACGAGAGAGCGAGCAACTTCTGATGTACGACCTGTTGGTGGTGGGCGCCGGCCCCTACGGACTGTCCATCGCGGCCCACGCCGCGGCCGCGGGCCTGAGCCTGCGTGTCGTCGGGCGGCCCATGGCGTCCTGGCGGGACCACATGCCCAGCGGCATGTTCCTGAAGTCGGAGCCGTGGGCGTCCAACCTCTCCGACCCGGAGGGCAAGTGGCGCCTGGAGGTGTACTGCGCTGAGCAGGGCACCACGGCCCGGCACGGCGAGCCGATTCCGGTGGACATGTTCGCCTCGTACGGCCTGTGGTTCGCACAGCACGCCGTACCGCCCGTCGACGAACGGATGGTGCAGTCCCTCCACTTCTGCCCCGGCGGCTTCGAGGCCGTCCTGGACGACGGTGAGACGCTGCGCGCGAAGACGGTGGCACTGGCCGTCGGTGTCATCCCGTTCATCGAAGTACCGTCCGCGCTGCGGTCCCTGCCGCCGGCGCATGTCTCGCACAGCAGCGAGCACAGTGACCTCGACCGCTTCCGGGGCCGGGACGTCACGGTGGTCGGCGGCGGCCAGGCGGCTCTGGAGACTGCCGCGTTGCTCGCCGAACAGGGCACGCGGACCCGGGTGCTGGTGCGAGCCCCACGTCTGGTCTGGAACGGTCTTCCCGCGCCCCTGGAGCGCTCGCCGTGGCAGTCGGTCCGCTCACCGCAGAGCGGCCTGGGCATCGGCTGGCGCAACTGGCTCTACTCCGAGCGGCCGGCCTGGTTCCACCGTCTCCCGGAGGCCAAGCGCACGCACATCGCGGCGACGGCCCTCGGCCCGGCGGGCGCCTGGTGGGTACGGGACCGGGTCGAGCCGGTCGTCGAGGTGCGCCTGGGACAGCGGATCACGTCCGCGCACGAGTCCGGGGGCCGCGTACGGCTGGAGATGGCGGGCCGGGGCGGTGAGCCGGCGACGCTGGAGACCGAACACGTCATCGCGGCCACCGGGTTCAAGGCCACCTGCGACCGGCTGGGTCTGCTGGCGGAGGACGTACGCGGAGGCCTTGCGGCCGTGGCCGACGGATCGCCCTCGGTCGGGCGGGACTTCGAGTCGTCGGTGCCGGGACTGTTCCTCGCGGGCCTGACGACGGCCTCCGGCTTCGGTCCCGCGATGCGCTTCGTGCTCGGTGCGACGTTCACGGCGGGAACGCTGGTACGAGGGGTCCGGCGGCGGCTGTACTCGGGGGTGCCGGGTACGCGGATTCCGCGGCCCGGGAGCCGGGCCCGGCTGGCCGGAACGGAGACCGTCGTCCGGGGCCAGTGACGGACCGGGCGGGCAACGGGTGCCGGACGCGGGGCGTCCGGCACCCGTGGCGTCACCGGTGGGAGGCCGCTCGGCTCCGCCGGTACAGGAGGGCACCGCCCGCGATCAGCACGGCGCTGGCGGCCGAGGCCGCGAGCACGCCCTCGGTGCCGGTCTCCGCCATGGCCGGCGGAGTGACGGAGGGCTTGCCCACGGGGGTCGTGGGCGGCTCGGGCGGAGTCACACGGGAGGTCCCCGGCGGCTGGTGCCGGGGCTTGTCCGGGGTCTCCGGGGTGTCAGGAGTGGTGGGGGTGTCCGGGGCATCCGGGGCGTCCGGGCTGTCCGGGTGGTCCGCGGGCGGGTTCGCGTGGCCCTTCGGGGGTGCGTCGTTGACGCACTTGTTGCCGAACGTGCTGTTGAGCAGGGCGACCACGTCCACCCTGTTGCCGCAGACGTTGACCGGCATGTCCACCGGTACCTGGACGAGGTTGCCGGAGCCGACCCCGGGAGAGTTGCGGGTTTCACCGACCGCGGAGGCACCCGAGGGCTTGTCCGCGCCCGACGTGGCGCGCTCCTCCGAAGCACCGCGCTCCCCCGACGTACCACTCGTTCCCGTGGAACCGTGGGACGCCGGACGAGCGGCCGATTCCGGACCGCGCGCTCCCTTGCCGCCGTCGCGCTCGGAGGCACCGTGGCGGGAGGCGTCGCGGGACTTGGACTCATTCGACTCATTGGCACAGGAGTTGCCGAAGGCCGAGTTGCCGACACCGACGATCTCGACGGTGTTGCCGCATACGTTGATGGGAAGGTTCACGGCAGCCTGGACGGTGTTGCCCGACAGGACACCGGGCGAGCCCTCAGCGGCGCCCTTCGCACTCGAATCCGCGAGCGCCGAGGTGTTGTACAGGGACAGAATGCCCGTCGCGGCCGCCGCCGCAACCATTCCCTTGCTCAGGGTCTGTCGCAAAGTCTTTTGTCTTCCTGCTCGTAGAAGGGGGAAAGGCCGACCCCGGCGCCGTGAGGACGCTCCAAGGCCGGCCAGAACACAGCCGGAATCCGGACCACGTTGCCGGCGCGGAAACCCGCGGAGTGGGCTGCGAAGCCCGTGGCTTTCGCGTCGGCTATGGCCGGGGCGGGCATGCCTATGGCCGTGATCGCGCCGGCGACGGCGGCGCTCTGTCTGACCTTCACGTGTTTCCCTTCCTTACGGTCATGCACCCATGACGGATGAAACCGAGCCGTCACGTTCGAATGGCTCGCACCACGGGCTGCAGGCTGTAAACGAGGGATGGTCGAATGAAGAAACCACGGAACGCGCGGGTACTCGGCGATTCACCCGAATGCCACGCCAAAATCAACTGGCCGGATCAGCCCCGGCTTTCCGGCCGGACAAACGTCTGCTCGACCCTTCAGCCCTCGTACAGCGCCTCGATCTCCGCCGCGCACCTCGTCGTCACCGCCTGGCGGCGGATCTTGAGGGACGGGGTGAGCAGGCCGCCTGCACGGGAGTTGTGGCAACGCGGGGCGCAGTCAACCTCCCCAAGCCCCACCTCCCGAACCGGAGCGTGGGACAGGACGCAAACACAGCACCACAGCCGGTGGCGCCCGTTGTGCAAGCCCGGGACCTTAGTCCAGGGTCGTTGACGTCCTTGCGTACGACCATGACGGCTCCCGGTCACGGCTGCGCTGACGCGCTGCCGTACGTCGCTCCGTAACCGGTCATGTGGTGGCGGGCCGTGTCGCCGGTTCCGGCTCCAGCACCGGGCGGGTGATTCGCTTGGTGATCGCGGCGACCAGGGTGCGCGGGCGCCTGGGCGTCAGATGCGCCACGATCTGGTTGCTCAGGCCGGGGGTGACGTAGGCGCGGTCGCGGTCGAGGGCGCGCAGGGCGGCCCGTACGACGGGTTCGGGTGCGGCGAAGTTGCCGCCCACGGCCGCCCGGCGGGTGCCGATCGTCTCGAAGAAGCGCGTCTCCACCGGGCCTGGGCACAGGGTGGTGACCTTGATGCCACGGCCGCGGTACTCCTCCCTCAGCGCGAGCGAGAAGTTGAGCACGAACGTCTTGGTGGCGCTGTAGACGGCGAAGTACGGGCTCGGCTGATAGCCCGCCGTGGAACCGACGTTGAGGACGGCGCCCGAGCCGCGGTGGAGCATGCCGGGCAGCAGGGCGTGGGTGAGGTCGACCAGCGCGACGACGTTCACCATCAGCTGGTCGTGCTCACGGCGGGGGTCGATCTCCTCGAAGCGGCCGCAGGTGCCGAAGCCGGCGTTGTTGACCAGGACGTCGACGGTGAGGCCACGGGCCGCGAGCTCGTGGGCTATTCGGTCGGCCGCGTCCGGTTCGGCGAGGTCCTGGGGCACCACGTGGGCCTGGACGCCGTGCGCCGTGCGCAGCCGCTCGGCCGTTTCCTCCAGACGGTCGCGGGAACGCGCGACGAGGACCAGGTCGTGGCCGCGCGCGGCGAGCTGGTCGGCGAACTCGGCGCCGAGTCCGAAGGACGCGCCGGTGACGAGGGCGAGAGGCATGGGGGTCCCTTCGGGAGAGGACACGGAGAGGACATGGAGAGGGTTTGGAGGCGACTTGAGGACGCCGCTACCTGCCACACGAGCGTAGCGGTTTTTCCATTAACTGCAACATAAATGATGCAGATACTGTCTGATCTGGAGCTCAGGCGTATCGTCTGAGCGGAAGCAGTGGGATGAAGCAGTGAGCCGAAGCAGTGAGCTGAGGCTGCGGGCTGAAGCGGTGGGCGGACGGAATGGAGGCACCCATGGGCCGGGCGTTGCGGGCCGACGCGGAGCGGAGTGTGCGGGTGATCCTTGAGGCGGCCGAGCGGGTGCTCGCGGCCGATCCGGGCGCCACCCTGGAGCAGATCGCGGAGGCGGCGGGCGTGGCCCGGACGACGGTGCACCGGCGGTTCGCGAACCGTCAGGCGCTGCTGGAGGCGCTCACCGAGTCCGCCGAACGGCAGCTCGCCGAGGCCATCGAGGAGGCCCGGCCCGACACGGCGCCCCCGCTCGTGGCGCTGCACCGGGTCACCGCGAACGTGCTGCGGGTCAAGGGCGCGTGGAGCTTCGCGCTCGGCCACCCGGCGGCCCAGGCCTGTACCACCGGTACCGTCTGGGCCGGCGTCAACGCCCGCTGCCTCGAACTCTTCGGGCGGGCCCAGCGCGAGGGGCTGTTCCGCCCGGACGCCGATCTGGAGTGGACGCGGCAGGTGTACTACGCGCTCATCGGGGAGGCGTTGCACGACGCGCGGGGGCGGGACCCGGAATCACTGGCCGCGCTCGTGGCCGACACGTTGCTGCACGGCGTGGGGCAACGGCCCGGCGCCGTCTGACGGAGGGCGGCCGTCTGGCGGGAGGGCGGTCTCAGTCCGGGTGCCTCGGGTTCGCCGCCTCGATCGCCTCCGCGAGGCCGTGCAGGTCCTTGTCCTCGCGGACCCGCGCCAACTCCTCGGCCCGGTCGGCGAGTTGCCGCAGCGACGGCCGTCCGGGGAGTGCGCCCCGGCTATCGCTCCGGCTGTCGCCCTGGCGGAGGGCGTCGGCGAAGTACGCGGCGACGGCGGCCACCCGGAGGCCTTCGGGTGCGGTCCACAGGTCGTCGTGAAGGGCCCGTGCCTCCAGGTCGCCCGACTCCTCGTGCGGGGTGCGGGTGTCCGGGTCGAGCCAGCGGACGGTCGCCGTGGCCAGGTGGCCCGAGGCGCCGGGCCGGGTGCGGACGGCGTAGAGGGCGGTCACCGTGTGGCCGGGGCCGACCTCGCCGCCGTCGACGCGGTCGTCGCGGAAGTCCTCGTCGGCGACCTGGCGGTTGTCGTAGCCGACGAGGCGGAACTCGGCGACCGTCTCCGGGTCGAACGCCACCTGGGCCTTGGCGTCGCGCGCCGTGAGGTCGATGGTGCGCGGGAGTTCCTCGCTGAAGAGGGTGCGGGCCGCGTCCTCGGTGGAGACGTACGTCGTGTGACCGTCGCCCTTGTCGGCGAGGCGCTCCATCAGGGCGTCGCCGTAGTCGCTGCCCACGCCGACGCCGAAGAGGGTGATGCCGTACTCGCGGCGGGCGCCGGCGATGCGTTCCAGGATCGTGTCAGCGTCGGTGTCGCCGGTGTTGGCGAGGGCGTCGGAGAGGAGGACGACGCGGTTCGTCGCGCCCTCGCGCCGGCCCTCGACGGCCGTGGCGTACCCGGTCTCGACGCCCGCGCCGAGGTTGGTCGAGTCGGTGGGCTCCAGTGCGTCGACGGCGTCGTGGACGCGGTCGCGGTGTCCGCCGAGGCGGGTCATCGGCAGGACGGTCTCGGCCTCGTCGCTGAACGTCACGAGCGCGACCGAGTCGTTGTCGCGCAGCCGCTCGGTCATCACGTCGAGGGCGTCCTGGACCAGGTCGAGACGGCCCGGTTCGCCCATGGAGCCGGAGATGTCGATGACGAACGTGAGCGCCGCGGGCGGCCGTTCACTCTCGTCCTCCTGCGGCCGGGTGGCGAGGCCGACCCGGACCAGGGACCAGTCCCCGCTGTCGGGGCCGGCCGTGCGGGCGCCGTCCACGGTCACGGAGAAGCCATCGCCGTCGGGGCGCCGGTAGTCCTGGCGGAAGCTGTTGACGAACTCCTCGGGCCGGATCGTCGACGGGTCGGGCGTGTTCCCCTCGGCAAGGGTGCGGCGCGCGTAGCCGTACGAGGCGGTGTCGACGTCGAGCGCGAACGTGGAGAGATAGTCGGGGGACGGGGCGAACTCCCGGGAGGTGTCGCCCCGTTGCTCGCCGGTGTCCTCGCCCCACTGCTCGTCCGGGGCGGGGGCGGGGGCGGGGGCAGGGCCCGGGGCATAGCCGCCGCGCTTGTTCGAGCTGTCCGACGAGTAGCCGTGGCCGCCGCCGTCGCTCCCGCTGCACCCCGTGAGCAGCAGGCCGCCCGCCGCGGTGAGCGCCAGCAGCCCGGCGCGCAGTCGTCGTACCCGGAGTCGTACCCGGTACCGCTCCAGCATCCGTGCCCCCCTTGGTCCGTTGGTCCCTTGGTCCCTTGGTCCGTTGACGCCGACATCTGTGACTGTGACGGGCGAGGGGGCCGGAACGTGCGGCACGGGGGGTTGCGGATGGGTTGCGAAGCGGCCACGGCTGGGGCCCGTCGAGACCGGTGGGTGATCCTCCGGTGACCTAGGAGACCACGTCCTTCCGGGCGAAACCGCGGAAGGCCAGGGCGAACAGTATGAGGGCGTATGTTACGGAGACCGCCGTGCCCTGGATCATGCCGCCCCACTCCGGGATCGGCTGCACGGCGTCCGCCCACGCGAACTGCCAGTGCGCGGGCAGGAAGTCGCGCCAGTCGCCGAGGGCGGTGACCGCGTCCAGGACGTTCCCCACGATGGTCAGTCCGACCGCGCCGCCGACCGCGCCGAGGGGCGCGTCCGTCTTGGTGGAAAGCCAGAACGCGAGCCCTGCCGTGACCAGTTGGGACACGAAGATGTACGCCACCACGACGACCAGGCGCTGTGCGGCGGTGCCCGCGGGGATGCTGCCGCCGGTGGGTATGGCGAGCGGCCCCCAGCCGTACGCCACCGTGCCCACGGCCAGCGCCACGAGCGGCAACATGATCATCGCGGCCAGACTGAGGCCGAGGCCCACGGTGAGCTTGGACCACAGCAGGCGCGCCCGGGGCACCGGCGCGGCGAGCAGATAGCGCAGCGACGACCAGCTCGCCTCGGAGGCGACGGTGTCCCCGCAGAACAGCGCGACCGGGATGACCAGCAGGAACCCGGCGGACACGAAGAGGTTCACCGCGGCGAAGTTGCCGCCCGACGCGGTGGCCGTGTCCATCAGCGTCAGCCGGCCGCCGCGGTCGTCGCCAGGACTCCCGCCGATGGCGAACGCGACGACCAGCACGAACGGCAGTGCGAACAGGATGCCGCCCATGGCCATGGTGCGGCGCCGCTTCAGCTGGCGTACGAGTTCGACGCGCAGCGGCAGCGTGCGGCCCGCCCGGTAGCCGGAGGCCACCTCGCTCGGCTCGGTGAGCGTGCTCATGCGGAACCTCCGATCAGGGTGAGGAAGGCGTCCTCCAGCCGGCGATGGGCGCCGAGGGAGGCGACAGGGACTTCGAGCCTTACGAGCTCGACGAGCAGCGAGGCGCTCCGCTCGGTGACGCCGCCGGGTGCGCCCTCGGGTACGCCCTCGGACACCATGGCACCCGCCGTGACTGTCACCGCCGGAGTCAGCCGGACCAGCAGCCCGCCCTCCGTCCGCACCGCGGACTCCACGTCCGGCAGGGCCGCGACCTTCTCCACGAGCGGGTCGGGGATGTCGGCGGCGAGGCCTACGAGGAGGGTGTCGCCCGCGCCGACGATCTCGCCCACCGGGCCCGCCTGGACCAGGCGCCCGCGGTCCATCACGACGAGGTGGGTGCAGGACTGCTCGACCTCGGCCAGGAGATGGCTGGAGACGATGACCGTACGCCCGCCGGCCGCGTACCGGATCATGACCTCGCGCATGGCGCGGATCTGTGGCGGGTCGAGACCGTTGGTCGGTTCGTCGAGGATGAGGAGGTCCGGCAGACCGAGCATCGCCTGGGCGATCGCGAGGCGCTGGCGCATGCCCTGGGAGTAGGTGCGGACCGCGCGGGACAGGGCGTCGCCGAGGCCCGCGATCTCCAGGGCCTCGTCCAGGTGGGCGTCCTCGGACGGGCGGCCCGTGGCCCGCCAGTACAGCTCCAGGTTCTCGCGGCCCGACAGGTGCGGCAGGAAGCCCGCGCCCTCGACGAAGGCACCGACACGGGACAGCACCGGGGAGCCCGGCCGGATCGCGTGGCCGAAGACGCGGATCTCGCCGCCGTCCGGCTTGATCAGGCCCATCAGCATGCGCAGGGTCGTCGTCTTGCCCGCGCCGTTGGGACCGAGCAGGCCGAGTACCTGGCCCTTCTCCACGCGGAAGGACAGGTCCCGGACCGCGTACCGGTCGGTCGATCCCGCGTACCGCTTGCTCAGGCCGGTGATCTGGAGCGGAACATCGGCCAGCTCCGTGTCGGCCGGCGTGGCGGTCCCGCGGCGGCGGCCGGTCAGCAGCAGTACCAGCGCGACCAGGGCACCCGCCGCCGGCAGCCACCACACCCACGACGGCAGGGGCGCCGCCGCGGTCGACAGGCCCGGCGCGGTCGGGACGTTCAGACCGCCCTTCAGGGACACGGCGTACGTCGCCGGGGCCACCGGTGACGCGTAGCCGAGGTCGGTGGAGGCCAGGACCAGGCGGAGCCGGTGGCCCTGCTCGATCTCGCGGTCGATGGCGGGCAGGGTGAGCGTGACGTCCTTGCCCTCCTTCGCGTCCTCGACGCGGACGGGGGCCACGAGCTGTGCGGGCAGCACCTGCTGCCGGCCGTCCGGGCCGACGTCGTACACCTTCCCGAAGAGCACCGCGTCGTCCGTGGAGGACTTCACGTGCACCGTCACCGTGGGCGACCCGGTGATCCGCAGGCCGTCCGTCAGCGGCCGGGACTCGAACCGCGCGTACTGGCCGGGGAAGTCGAGGGAGATGCCCACACCGAGCGACGACAGCTGGGAGAGACCGCCGGCGCCACCGAGGCCGGGCAGTGCCGACACGGCGGGCGGGTTGGCGCCCGCCGGGTTCGCGAACTCCTGCTCTCGTCCGCTCAGGGCGACGGTCCGCCGGCCGCTCTCCAGCCCGGGGTACGTGTCCGCGCTCGCGCCCCGCAACTGGGCGGCTCCGTCGGTGGAGTCGATGCCTCCCGTGCGGGTGACGCGGAAGGCGGGGCCGGTGTCGACGCCGGACTCGTCCTTGAGGTAGCGGTCGAACCACGCCCCGACCCGGGCGTTCACCCGGTCGGCCTCCATGTCGCCGCCGTCGTGCCCGCCCGCGATCCAGTCGACGTCCACGGGGGCGCCGTTCGCGCGGATCGCCTTGGCCGCGGCGTCCGCCTGGCCGAGCGGGAAGAGGGAGTCCGTCTGGCCCTGCATCAGCAGCGTGGGCACCTTGATGCGCTCACCGACGGCGCTCGGGCTGCGCTCCTGAAGCAGCTTCACCGCCTCGGCGTCCGGTGTCCCCGACTCGGCGACCCGGTCGTACATCGTGCAGAGCTGGTCCTCGAACTTGTCGCAGCCGCCGCCCGTGTTGAGGAAGATGCCGGCCCAGAGCTTCTTGAAGACGCCGTTCGGGAACAGGGCGTCCGCCAGGTTCCAGTACGTGATCGCCGGGGCGATGGCGTCGACCCGCTGGTCGTAGCCGGCGGCCAGCAGCGAGATCGCGCCGCCGTACGAGGCGCCGGCGAGGCCCACGCGCGGGTCGCCGCTCTTGTCGAGCTGGACCTCGGGCCGCTTCGCCAGCCAGTCGATGAGCCGGGAGACGTCGGCGACTTCGCCCTCCGGGTCGTTCAGCCCGATCTTCCCGGTCGACTTACCGAAGCCGCGGGCCGACCATGTCATGACCGCGTACCCGTCGCGGGCGAGGTCCTCCGCCTGCTGCCGTACGTCGTCCTTGCTGCCGCCGAAGCCGTGCCCGAGCAGCACGGCGGGGCGGCGGCCCGAGCCCGCGGTGAAGTACGAGGTGTCGACCTTCACCCCGCCGCCCATGGCCATCACTCTGTCGGCCCGGTGCACCTGCGGCGCGTCGTCCGAGGCGACGGCCGTCCACACGCCCGTGCCGGCGAGCACTGCGACGGCGGCGGCCGCAGCCGTCGCCGCCCAGCGCCTCGGGCCTCGCAATGCGGGCAGTCGAAGATCCATGCGTCAACGGTAAGCGCGCCCACCGACAGCCGAGGCCGCCCCCGGTTGGAAGTGGCCTACATCCCACAGGCGTACGGGTTCCTCGGCGTGTACTGCGATCGCGGTATGGGGGCCGGGTGGGACGCGCTGGAGGGTTGCCTCGCCCCCGCCGCCCCTACCCGTCCCATCCCCGGGGGCTGCCGCCCCTTCGACCCCGGCCAAGGGGGCTGCGCCCCTGGACCCCCAGGGCTTTGGGACTGCACCCCGGCCCCTCTTCGGGGCTCCGCCCCGGACCCCGTTTCGGGGGCCAGCCCCGGACCCCCGCTCCTCAAACGCCGGAGGGGCTGGAATGTGAGGGCGGCGCTGGAGGGTGCGGCAGGATCGGAAGGGGCTGGAAGGTGCGGGCGGGCTGGAGGGTGCGGGCGGGGCTGGAATGCGCAGGGCGGGACTGGAATGCGCAGGGCGGGACTGGAGGGTGCGGGCGGGGCTGGAATGCGCAGGGCGGGACTGGAGTGTGCGGGCGGGCTGGAATGTGCAGGGCGGGACTGGGTTTTTGCCGACCGGGGCCGGGGGTTGCCAGCCAGGGCCGTGACCTTCCGGCCGGGGGCCGGGACCCTCCGGCCGCGGCTGGGGCCTTCCGGCCGGGGGCCGGGACCCTCCGGCCGGGGGCCGGGACCCTCCGGCTGAGGCCGGGATCTTCCGGCTGAGGCCGGGATCTTCCGGCTGAGGCCGGGATCTTCCGGCTGGGGGTTTTCGGCCGAGGCCAGGCACCCCCAGCCCGTCCGGCGATTGAGGACGAGGCCGTTCAGGCCGACCAGCGGGAGCCTGGGGGCGGCAGCCCCCAGGGAAGGGACGGGAACGGGTAGGGGCGGCGGGGGCGAGTGGTCCCTCACAGATGGCGGCGTCGAGTGGAGACCTGTCGTTCGTACAGCTCACGGGCCTTGACCGCCGACGATCGCGTCGCCGTTTCGGCCACGGGAACATCCCACCAGGCCTGGGCCGGGGGCGCGCCCGACACCGTGTCCGCCGTCTGGGTCTCCACGTGGACACAGGTGGGGGTGTCGGCGGCCCGCGCCTCGGCGAGCGCGGCCCGCAGGTCGCGCACCGTCTTCGCGCGCAGCACCCGCATGCCCAGACTGGCCGCGTTGGCCGCGAGGTCCACGGGCAGGGGCGGGCCGGTGAACGTGCCGTCGTCGGACTGGTAGCGGTACGCGGTGCCGAACCGCTCGCCGCCCACCGACTCGGAGAGGCCGCCGATGGAGGCGTACCCGTGGTTCTGGATGATCAGCACCTTGACCGGGATGTTCTCCTGCACGGCCGTCACGAGCTCCGTCGGCATCATCAGGTACGTCCCGTCGCCGACCAGCGCCCACACGGGACGCCCGGGCGCGGCCATGCGTACGCCGATCGCGGCCGGGATCTCGTAGCCCATGCAGGAGTAGCCGTACTCCAGGTGGTACTGGTCCCTCGACCGCGTCCGCCACAGTTTGTGCAGGTCGCCGGGGAGGGAACCGGCCGCGCTGACGATGATGTCCTCCTCGGTGACGATCTCGTCGAGCAGGCCCAGCACCTGGGGCTGGGTGGGCCGGACGTCGGGCTCGTCGCACTCGTAGCAGGCGTCGACGCGGTACTCCCAGCGCTGCTTGTCGTCGGTGTACTCGCTGACGTAGGAGTCGCCGACCTGGTGGTCGTGCAGTTCGAGGGCCTGGGTGAGCTCCTCCAGGCCCGCGCGCGCGTCGGCGACGATCGGGAGCCCGGCGAGCTTGTGGCCGTCGAAGGGCGCGATGTTGAGGTTGAGGAAGCGGACGCCCTCGCCGGTGAACAGGGTGCCGGAGGCAGTGGTGAAGTCCGTGTAGCGCGTGCCCACGCCGATCACCAGGTCGGCGGTGCGGGCGAGTTCGTCGGCGGTGGCGGTGCCGGTGTGGCCGATGCCGCCCACGTCCTGCGGATGGTCGTGGCGCAGGGAGCCCTTGCCCGCCTGGGTCGAGGCGACGGGGATGCGGGTGGCGTCGGCGAGTTCGGCGAGCGCCTCCTCGGCGCGGCTGTGGTGGACGCCGCCGCCCGCCACGATGAGGGGGCGCCGGGCCTGGCGGATCGCCGCGACCGCGGCGGCCAGTTCACGCGTGTCGGGGGCCGAGCGGCGCACCGTCCAGGTGCGCTCGGCGAAGAACTCCTGCGGCCAGTCGTACGCCTCGGCCTGCACGTCCTGCGGGAGGGCCAGCGTCACGGCACCGGTGTCGACCGGGTCCGCCAGCACCCGCATCGCCTGGAGCGCGGCCGGGATCAGGGCCTCGGGGCGGGTGATCCGGTCGAAGTACCTCGACACCGGGCGCAGGCAGTCGTTGACCGACACATCGCCGGCGTAAGGGACTTCGAGCTGCTGGAGCACCGGGTCGGCCGGGCGGGTGGCGAAGATGTCGCCGGGCAGCAGCAGGACCGGGAGGTGGTTGATCGTGGCGAGCGCGGCGCCGGTCACCAGGTTGGTGGCGCCCGGCCCGATCGACGTCGTGACGGCGTGGGTGGACAGGCGGTTCGACTGACGCGCGTAGCCGACCGCCGCGTGCACCATGGCCTGTTCGTTGCGGCCCTGGTGGTACGGCATGTCGCCGCCGTACTCGACGAGCGCCTGTCCGAGCCCGGCGACGTTGCCGTGGCCGAAGACGCCCCAGGTGGCTCCGATCAGCCGCTGCCGCTCGCCGTCGCGTTCCGTGTACTGGACGGCCAGGAACCGCACCAGCGCCTGAGCGACCGTCAGCCTCGTCGTTGAGGTCATCGGCATCCCCCTGTGTTCTCGACGTGGGCCGGATGTAAGCAGATCCACCACCTGCGGTACGGCTCCGCCGTGCCCACGTCTCAATGGTGCGCCTGCCTGCCAGGTGGCCTCACGGGCACCGGCAAGGTGTTCTCTCGGGCGGCGAACCGCCGTCCACCCGACGTCGGGGACCTCCGGCGCGGGGCCGTAGCGGGCGGGGAGTCATCGCTCGCACTTCGCTCCTGCCAAAGCAAAGCGGCCTCCCGCGCCGGAGGCGATCTGGGCCCGACGTCACGGGCCGCTCGGGACCGCAACGCATCCCACGCCCGGCCTCGTGACCCAAGATCTAGCCTCGCGCACAGACCCCTGTCAACATTTTGTCCGGACATTCGGACCATGCCTTGACACGCGTCACCTGGCCCCCTCACGCTGACGCCCATGACGTCGCCGTCTCCTCAGTCCCCACTTTCCCGCATCCGGATCGGATCAGCCCCGGATTCCTGGGGCGTTTGGTTCCCCGACGATCCGCAGCAGGTCCCCTGGCAGCGGTTCCTCGACGAGGTCGCCGCGGCAGGTTACGAGTGGATCGAGCTGGGCCCGTACGGGTACCTGCCGACCGACCCGGCCGTGCTCGCCGAGGAGACGTCGAAGCGTGGCCTGAAGGTGTCGGCGGGCACGGTGTTCACCGGGCTGCACCACGGCCCGGACGTGTGGGAGTCGACGTGGGCGCACGTCTCTGGGATCGCGGCACTGACACAGGCGATGGGCGGGTCCCATCTCGTCGTCATCCCCTCCTTCTGGCGGGACGACAGGACGGGCAGGGTCCTGGAGCCGAACACGCTGACGGTCGAGCAGTGGCGGTACCTGACGCAACTGACCGAGCGGCTGGGGCGTCAGGTCCGCGAGCGGTACGGGTTGCGGATCGTGGTGCACCCGCACGCGGACACCCACATCGACAGCGAGGAGAACGTCAGCCGCTTCCTCGACGGCACGGAGCCCTCCGTCGTCTCGCTGTGCCTGGACACGGGGCACTACGCGTACTGCGGGGGCGACAGCGTCAAGCTCATCGAGACGTACGGGGAGCGGATCGGGTACCTGCACCTCAAGCAGGTGGACCCGGAGATCCTCGCCGAGGTGCGGGCGAACGAGATCCCGTTCGGGCCGGCGGTGGCGAAGGGCGTGATGTGCGAGCCGCCCGCGGGCGTGCCCGCGCTGGAGCCCGTACTCGCCGCCGCTCAGAAGCTGGACGTGGATCTGTTCGCGATCGTGGCGCAGGACATGTACCCGTGCGAGCCGGACCGTCCGCTGCCGATCGCTCAGCGGACCCGGGCGCTTCTGAGGTCCTGCGGGGCATAGGCGCTCCCGCTCGCGACGCGCGTAACACTGCGGGCGGTGGTACGAGAGCATGTTGATGCGAGAGCACGTTGCCGCTGCCTCTGTCGTTGCCGAATTCATCACTCGTGTCACAAAGGGCATCGCTCTGTCACAGATGTCGCATGTCCGCGACCCGTGAGTCACACCTCCTCCACAGCCATCACCCCTTGGCCGGTCACCCTCGTTGACCGGTCAGCAGGCATGGTGATCGCCGGCACTACGCCCGGCGCGCAGGAGGAGGTGCCCCTGATGGCCGACCGTCGCCTCTGGTCGTACAAGGAGATCGCCGCACACATCCGGGTGCAGCCCGACACCGTCCGCTCCTACCGCAAGCACGGGCTCCTGCCGCCGCCCGACCAGGTGGAGGGCGGAAGACCGTACTGGTACGCGGACACCGTACGGGCCTGGGCGGCCTCCCGCCCCGGCAACCGGGGGCGCAGGACCGAGTGACGGGGCCCGACGGCGGGACGTTGTTCCGCTGCCACCCCGTCATTCCGCTGCCACCCCGTTATTCCGTTGCCGCCCCATTCGCACGGTGCCGAGAATCCGGGGATGAGCTCCGATACGACGCCCTCCGCCCCGGCCGCCGACTTCTCCGTCAAGCCGGTCCTCGCCGGTGAGAAGGCCCTGTTGCGGCCGTTCACCGCGCAGGACGCCCCGGTGATGACGCGGATTCTGGCCGATCCCGAGGTGATCCGGCTGACCGGCAGCCCGGCGGTGGAGTTCGAGGAGGAGCGGCTGCGCTCCTGGTACGGCTCCCGCGGTGAGCAGACCGACCGGCTCGACCTCGGCGTCGTCGACCGGGCGAGCGGTGAACTCGTCGGTGAGGCCGTCCTTTTCGACTGGGACCGGCACAACCGCAACTGCACCTTCCGCATACTGATCGGCCCCGGAGGACGCGACCGCGGTCTCGGTACGGAGGCCGTGCGGCTGACCGTCGGGTACGCCTTCGAGCGGCTCGGCCTGCACCGTGTGTCGCTGTGGGTCTTCGTCCACAATCCGAGGGCCCGGCGCGCCTACGAGAAGGCCGGCTTCGTGGCCGAGGGCGTGGAGCGGGAAGCCCTGTGGCAGGACGGCGGGTGGATCGACGCCGTGCGGATGGCGGTTCTCGCCCCGGAGTGGGCCGTCCACCGGGGTCGCCCGGAGGCAGGGGCGCTCAGCTCCACGGGTCTATGACCGTCACCCCGGCGCCCGCTGCCGTACCGACCGCCTCCAGCGCGGCCGGGACCGCGTCCAGGGAGATCGTGGACGTGACCAGCAGGTCGGGGCGCAGGACGCCCGTCCGGACCAGTTCCAGCATCGGCGGGTAGGCGTGGGCGGCCATGCCGTGGCTGCCGAGGAGTTCGAGTTCGAGGGCGATCACGCGGGCCATGGGGACCGGGGTGGTGCCGGTCGCGGAGGGGAGCAGGCCGACCTGGATGTGGCGGCCTCTGCGGCGCAGACCGTTCACCGAGGCCGCGCAGGTGGCGGGTGAGCCGAGGGCGTCCAGCGAGACATGGGCGCCGCCGCCCGTGAGGTCACGCACGGCCTGGGCCGTGTCCGGAACGCGGGAGGCGTCCACGCACTCGGCCGCACCGAATTTCCGGGCGAGGTCCAGCGCCCGGGCGGACACGTCGACGGCCACCACCCGCGCGCCCGAGGCCGCCGCGATCATCACCGCAGAGAGCCCGACGCCGCCGCACCCGTGCACGGCAACCCACTCCCCCGGCGCGACGCGCCCCTGGGTCACCACCGCCCGGAACGCCGTGGCGAACCGGCAGCCCAGCGCGGCCGCCGTGGCGGACGACAGCTCGTCCGGTACGGCGACGAGGTTCACGTCCGCCCGTTCCAGTGCCGCGTACTCGGCGAACGACCCCCAGTGGGTGAACCCTGGCTGCGTCTGCCGCTCACACACCTGCTGGTCCCCGGCGGCGCAGGCGGGGCAGGTGCCGCAGGCGCAGACGAAGGGGACGGTGACGCGGTCACCGGGGCGCCAGCGGCCCACCCGGTCCCCCGTCGCCTCCACGACTCCGGCCAGTTCATGGCCCGGCACGTGCGGGAGCGTGATGTCCGGGTCGTGGCCCTGCCAGCCGTGCCAGTCGCTGCGGCACAGTCCCGTGGCCTCGACGCGCACCACGACCCCGTGCTCCGAAGGTGCCGGGTCCGGGACCTGCCGCACCTCGGCCGGCTCCCCGAACCGCTCGAACACCACCGCACGCATACACCCACGCCCTTCCACCCGGGTCCCCCGGGGTTCGCCCGTACCCACCGGACCCATCCGGAAGATCACCGTCCAGCGAACGCTAACCGCCGGCCGGCCTCGCTGTGGAGCCCCTGCCGGGACCGGTCGCGGACCTCTTGCCGAACCCATACCCCCTAGGGGTATGATTGAGGTCACGTAGGCCCCATCCGCCTCCATGAGGAGCAACGCCATGACAGCCCAGACCGACACTGCCGGCACCGTCACAACCGTCACCACTGTCTACAAGGTGAGCGGAATGAGCTGCGGGCACTGCGAGGGTTCCGTCTCCAGTGAGATCTCCGGGATCGACGGCGTCACGTCCGTAAAGGCCGTGGCCGCCTCCGGCGAGGTCACCGTGGTCTCCACCGCCCCGCTCGACGAGGACGCCGTGCGCGCCGCCGTCGACGAGGCCGGCTTCGAGCTCGTGGGCAAGGCCTGAGCGGACATGACCGGCACCATCGCCGAGGCTCTCACACGTGAGCCCCTCCAGGAGATCGAGCTCACGATCGGGGGGATGACCTGCGCCTCGTGCGCGGCCCGCGTCGAGAAGAAGCTCAACCGTATGGACGGCGTCTCCGCCACGGTCAACTACGCGACGGAAAAGGCGAAGGTCACGTATTCCGAAGGAATACAGGTCGCCGATCTGATCGCCACCGTGGTGAAGACGGGCTACACGGCCGAGGAGCCCCCGCCACCCCTGGAGGAGACGCCCGCAGCCGAGCCGGCCGACGATCCCGAACTCGCCGCCCTGCGGCAGCGGTTGACGGTCTCCGTCGTCCTCGCCCTCCCCGTCGTCCTGCTCTCGATGATCCCGGCCCTGCAGTTCGACAACTGGCAGTGGCTGTCGCTGACCCTCGCCGCGCCCGTCGTGGTCTGGGGCGGACTGCCGTTCCACCGGGCCGCCTGGACGAACCTGCGGCACGGCGCGGCCACCATGGACACGCTCGTGTCGGTCGGCACACTCGCCGCGTTCGGCTGGTCCCTGTGGGCGCTGTTCTGGGGGCACGCGGGCATGCCGGGCATGCGGCACGGCTTCGACCTCACCGTCTCTCGTACGGGGAGCTCGTCGGCCATCTACCTCGAAGTGGCCGCCGGGGTGGTCGCGCTCATCCTGCTCGGCCGGTTCCTGGAGGCCCGCTCGAAGCGGAGGGCGGGCGCGGCGCTGCGGGCGCTCATGGAACTGGGCGCGAAGGACGTCTGTGTGCTGCGGGACGGGGGTGAGGTGCGCGTTCCGGTGGACCGGCTGGCCGCGGGCGACCGGTTCGTCGTACGGCCCGGAGAGAAGATCGCCACCGACGGCACCGTCGTCGAGGGTGCCTCGGCGGTCGACGCGTCCATGCTGACGGGCGAGTCCGTGCCGGTCGACGTGACCGCCGGGGACGCCGTCACGGGCGGCACCGTGAACGCCGGCGGCCGGCTCGTCGTGGAGGCGACCCGTGTCGGTGCGGACACCCAGCTGGCGCGCATGGCGAAGCTGGTCGAGGACGCGCAGAACGGCAAGGCCGAGGTGCAGCGGCTGGCCGACCGGATCTCCGCCGTGTTCGTGCCGGTGGTGCTCCTCATCGCGGCCGGTACGTTCGGCGGCTGGCTCGGCGTCACCGGCGACACCGCCGCCGCGTTCACCGCGGCCGTGGCGGTACTGATCATCGCCTGCCCGTGCGCGCTGGGTCTGGCCACCCCGACCGCCCTGCTGGTCGGCACGGGCCGGGGTGCCCAGCTCGGCATCCTCATCAAGGGCCCGGAGGTCCTGGAGTCCACGCGCCGCGTCGACACCGTCGTCCTGGACAAGACCGGCACGGTCACCACCGGCCACATGACACTCCAGGAGGTGTACGTCGCGGAGGGCACCGACGAGAAGGACGTCCTGCGGCTCGCGGGCGCCGTGGAGCACGCCTCCGAGCACCCGATCGCCCGCGCCGTCGCCGCGGGCGCAGCAAAGCGCCTGGGCGCCGCGCTCCCGCCCGTCGAGGCCTTCGAGAACGTGCCTGGACGGGGCGTACGCGGCCGCGTGGAGGGTCAGGACGTCGAGGTGGGCCGCCTGGCCTCCCGGCCGCTCCCGGAGGCGCTGGCGGCGGCCAAGGAGACCGCCGAGTCCGAGGGCCGTACGGCTGTCGTGGTCACCCGGGACGGAGTGGCACTCGGTGTCCTCACCGTCGCCGACGCGATCAAGGAGACCAGCGCCGAGGCCGTACGGCGGTTGCGCGGCCTCGGGCTCACGCCGGTGCTGCTGACCGGGGACAACGAACGGGTGGCCCGCTCCGTGGCCGCGGCCATCGGGATCGACGAGGTGATCGCCGAGGTGCTGCCCGAGGACAAGGCCGACGTGATCCGCCGGCTGCGCGACGAGGGACGGACCGTGGCGATGGTCGGGGACGGGGTCAACGACGCCGCCGCGCTCGCCACGGCCGACCTGGGACTGGCCATGGGCACGGGGACGGACGCGGCGATCGAGGCGGGCGATCTGACGCTCGTCCGCGGGGACCTGCGGGTGGCCGCGGACGCGATCCGTCTGTCCCGGCGTACCCTGACCACGATCAAGGGCAACCTCGTCTGGGCCTTCGGGTACAACGTGGCGGCGCTGCCGCTGGCGGCCGCCGGGCTGCTGAACCCGATGATCGCGGGGGCCGCCATGGCCTTTTCGTCCGTGTTCGTGGTGACCAACAGCCTGAGACTGAGGTCGTTCTCCTGACGACGAGGTAAAAGTCCCTCTAGAGTCCGGCAACGGCCTCACATAAGCTCTTCACAAGGCTCGCGCATCATCCTTACGCTTGGACCCCGATCACTGCATTGGGGCTCTTGCGCAGATTCAGGACATATGCAAGAGACGCACATCACAGTGTTGTGAACGTAACCATCGAAGGGGTTCGTGAGTCTAAGTTGGCGATGTCAGAAGCGTCTTGGGGGGCGTGACTGGCATCTGGGGACGTCTTGGGGGACGTTCCCGGAACTGCGAGGCCGGGGCACGTGCACCGGGGAGCTTTGAGCGGCCCTCCCGTCCGTACGTACCCCGGCAGATCGCACTGGAGCAGTGGACCGAGTTTTGCTCGTTCTGCTCACCAGCGATTCAGGCGCTGGCCCACCAGACGCCCGGCCGGATCCCGTGGGGGGAATCCGCACCGGGACATGGGAAGGCGCCCTGACCGTCGGCCCGTGGGGGGACCGGCGGCGGGGCGCCTTCCGCTTTTGTTGTCGTTGTTGTCGTTGTTGTCGTTCTTGCCGTTGCTTCCGAGTTTTTCTTCCGGCGACCCGAGCCGGGGCCGCGCCCCTGAAAGGGGCGCGGGGAACTGCGCGACCAGCCCCCCGCGACCCGCGGACAACGACCCACAGACGACGATGAACCGCCCCTCCGAGCGGAGCGCCTAGCGGGCCTCGACCGGCACGAAGTCGCGCTCGACGACGCCCGTGTAGATCTGGCGCGGGCGCCCGATGCGGGAACCCGGCTCCTTGATCATCTCGTGCCACTGGGCGATCCAGCCCGGGAGGCGGCCGAGGGCGAACAGGACCGTGAACATCTCGGTCGGGAAGCCCATGGCGCGGTAGATCAGGCCCGTGTAGAAGTCCACGTTCGGGTACAGCTTGCGGGAGACGAAGTAGTCGTCCGCGAGTGCGTGCTCTTCGAGCTTGAGCGCGATGTCGAGGAGCTCGTCGGACTTGCCGAGCGCCGAGAGGACATCGTGCGCCGCCGCCTTGATGATCTTCGCCCGGGGGTCGAAGTTCTTGTAGACGCGGTGGCCGAAGCCCATGAGCTTGACGCCGTCCTCCTTGTTCTTCACCTTGCGGATGAAGGTGTCGACGTCGCCGCCGGAGGCCTGGATGCCCTCCAGCATCTCCAGCACCGACTGGTTGGCGCCGCCGTGCAGCGGGCCCCACAGAGCGCTGATGCCGGCCGAGATCGACGCGAACATGTTCGCCTGCGACGAGCCGACCAGGCGGACCGTGGAGGTCGAACAGTTCTGCTCGTGGTCCGCGTGCAGGATCAGGAGCTTGTCGAGCGCGGAGACGACCACCGGGTCGAGGTCGTACTCCTGGGCGGGGACCGAGAAGGTCATGCGCAGGAAGTTCTCGACGTACCCGAGGTCGTTGCGCGGGTAGACGAAGGGGTGGCCGATGGACTTCTTGTACGCGTACGCCGCGATCGTCGGAAGCTTGGCGAGCAGCCGGATCGTGGAGAGGTTGCGCTGGTTCTCGTCGAACGGGTTGTGGCTGTCCTGGTAGAACGTCGACAGGGCGCTCACCACGGACGACAGCATCGCCATGGGGTGTGCGTCGCGCGGGAAGCCCGTGTAGAAGTTCTTGACGTCCTCGTGCAGCAGGGTGTGCTGGGTGATGTCGTTCTTGAAGCTGGTCAGCTCATCGACCGTCGGCAGCTCACCGTTGATCAGCAGGTAGGCCACCTCCAGGAAGGTGGAGCGCTCGGCCAGCTGCTCGATCGGGTAGCCGCGGTACCGCAGGATGCCCTGCTCACCATCGAGGTAGGTGATGGCGGATTTATAGGCGGCGGTGTTCCCGTATCCGCTGTCGAGAGTCACCAGACCGGTCTGGGCGCGGAGCTTCCCAATGTCGAAGCCCTTGTCGCCGACGGTGCTGTCGATCACCGGGTAGGTGTACTCGCCGTCGCCGTACCGCAGTACTACAGAGTTGTCGCTCACGTCATCCCTCACCGACGTAGTGCCTCACCTTCGAGGTGCCCTGACTGTCTCTACCATCCCCCAATTGGCTCAGAAGAGTGCACTCGGGGTCGACTATCGGGCCTATTGGCGGCACTCAGTGCCGCCAACTTGCTCATCCTGCCCGCTCTGCCCGGCTTCTGGAAGTGCTGTGTGACCTTTCCGACTCAGTTGATCGATCATTTTTCACGAGGCCTCCGCGAACGGACCTCCGGCCGCCGGGGAGGTGTGGGGGGGGTGTTTCGCCCCCGCCGCCCCTACCCGTCCCATCCCATCCCTGGGGGCTGCCGCCCCCAGACCCCCGCTTGTCGGCCTGAACGGCCTCGTCCTCAAACGCCGGACGGGCTGGGTGGTGCCTGGCCTCGGCTGGAAATCCCCAGCAGGAAGATCCCGGCCTCAGCCGGAGGGTCCCAGCCCCCGGCCGGGATGTCCCCGCCTCGGCCGGAGGGTCCCAGCCTCGGCCGGAAGGTCCTGGCCCTGGCTGGCAAACCCCGGCCCCGGCCGGCAAAACCCAGTCCCGCTCTGCGTATTCCAGCCCGCCCGCATGTTCCAGTCCCGCCCTGCGCATTCGAGCCCGCCCGCACATTCCAGCCGCCCGCACAATCCAGGGCCGCCCGCACACTCCAGCCTCTCCGGCGTTTGAGGAGCGGGGTCCGGGGGCCGGCCCCCGAAGCGGGTCCGGGGCGGAGCCCCGAAGAGGGGCCGGGGGCGGAGCCCTGAGGGACTGGTCCGGGGCGCAGCCCCGAAACCGGGGGTCCAGGGGCGCAGCCCCTCGGCCGGGGTCGAAGGGGCGGCAGCCCCTGGGATGGGACGGGTAGGGGCGGCGGGGGCGAGAAACCACGTGGTCCGGGTGGGCCCTCCGGCAGTGGGTCCTCCCGCGGAGCGGGGATGTCTCAATCCTCCATCAGCCGAGGCGCCAGCCGGAAGTCCAGCGCCGTGCAGCGGCGGCCCGCCGACACCGTGCGGACCGCCTGGCCGATCGCCTTGCGGGAGCCGACGAGGACGACCAGCTTCTTGGCCCGCGTCACGGCCGTGTAGATCAGGTTGCGCTGGAGCATCATCCACGCACCCGTCGTGACCGGGATGACCACCGCCGGATACTCGCTGCCCTGCGAGCGGTGGATCGTCACCGCGTACGCGTGCGCCAGCTCGTCCAGTTCGTCGAACTCGTACGGCACCTCCTCGTCCTCGTCCGTCAGCACCGTCAGGCGCTGGTCGACCGGATCGAGCGCGGTGACCACGCCGACGGTGCCGTTGAAGACGCCGTTCGCGCCCTTGTCGTAGTTGTTGCGGATCTGGGTGACCTTGTCGCCGACGCGGAAGACCCGGCCGCCGAACCGCTTCTCGGGAAGGTCCGGGCGGGCGGGCGTGATGGCCTGCTGGAGCAGCCCGTTGAGGGTGCCCGCGCCTGCCGGGCCGCGGTGCATGGGGGCCAGCACCTGCACATCACGCCGCGGGTCGAGGCCGAACTTGGCAGGGATCCGCCGGGCCGCCACGTCCACCGTGAGCCGTCCGGCCTCCTCCGTGTCGTCCTCGACGAAGAGGAAGAAGTCCTTCATGCCGTCGGTGACGGGATGCTGACCGGAGTTGATCCGGTGGGCGTTCGTCACGACGCCCGACTGCTGGGCCTGACGGAAGACACGGGTCAGACGGACCGCCGGGATCGGGCTGCCGTCGGCCAGCAGGTCGCGCAGCACCTCGCCCGCGCCCACGCTCGGCAACTGGTCCACGTCCCCGACGAAGAGCAGATGGGCGCCCGGCGGCACCGCCTTCACCAGCTTGTTGGCGAGGAGGAGGTCGAGCATGGACGCCTCGTCGACGACCACGAGGTCCGCGTCCAGGGGGCGGTCCCTGTCGTACGCGGCGTCGCCGCCGGGTTTGAGCTCAAGGAGGCGGTGGACGGTGGAGGCGTCGGCGCCCGTGAGTTCGGCGAGACGCTTGGCGGCCCTGCCCGTGGGCGCGGCCAGCACCACCTTCGCCTTCTTGGCACGGGCCAGTTCCACGATCGAGCGGACCGTGAAGGACTTGCCGCAGCCGGGGCCTCCGGTGAGGACGGCGACCTTCTCGGTGAGCGCCAGCCGGACCGCCTCCTCCTGCTCGGGGGCGAGCTCGACGCCCGTACGCCCCTTCAGCCAGGCCAGCGCCTTGTCCCAGGCCACGTCACGGAACGCGGGCATGCGGTCCTCGTCCGTGCGGAGCAGCCTCAGGAGCTGGGCGGAGAGGGAGAGTTCGGCCCGGTGGAAGGGGACCAGGTAGATGGCGGTCACCGGGGTGCCGCCGTCCGGGGCGGGGACCTTCTCCCGTACGACACCGGGGTCCCCGTCGTCCTCGGGCGGCGCCGCCAGCTCGGCCAGGCACTCGATGACCAGGCCGGTGTCCACCTGGAGCAGCTTCACCGCGTCGGCGATCAGCTTCTCCTCGGGGAGGTAGCAGTGCCCCTGGTCCGCGGACTGCGACAGGGCGTACTGGAGGCCGGCCTTGACGCGCTCCGGGCTGTCGTGCGGGATGCCGACGGACTGGGCGATCTTGTCTGCGGTGAGGAAGCCGATGCCCCAGACGTCGGCCGCGAGGCGATAGGGCTGGTTCTTCACGACGGAGATCGAGGCGTCGCCGTACTTCTTGTAGATGCGCACGGCGATCGACGTCGACACCTCGACGGTCTGGAGGAAGAGCATGACCTCCTTGATCGCCTTCTGCTCCTCCCAGGCGTCCGCGATCTTCTTGGTGCGCTTGGGGCCGAGGCCGGGGACCTCGATGAGCCGCTTGGGCTCCTCCTCGATGATCTCCAGTGTGTCCAGGCCGAAGTGCTGGGTGATGCGGTCGGCGAAGACCGGACCGATGCCCTTGACCAGGCCCGAGCCCAGGTAGCGGCGGATGCCCTGGACGGTGGCCGGGAGCACCGTCGTGTAGTTCTCGACGGTGAACTGTTTTCCGTACTGGGGGTGGGAGCCCCAGCGGCCCTCCATGCGCAGGGACTCGCCGACCTGGGCTCCGAGGAGTGCGCCCACGACCGTGAGGAGGTCGCCGGCGCCCCGGCCGGTGTCCACGCGGGCCACCGTGTAGCCGTTCTCCTCGTTGGCGTACGTGATCCGCTCCAGGACACCTTCGAGTACGGCCAACTGCCGTGCCCCGGCCGCCGCCGCGTTCCCGGTATTCCCCGCGTTCCCCGCCTGATTGGACATGATCCGACGCTACCGCTCGGCTCGGACAGTGCGCGGCGGCTCGGACAGTGCGGGGCGGGACGCCTTTGTACGGCTCGCCCTGCCCGCCGCGAGGTCGGTGGTGGATGCGGCGCCCGTCGGCCACAGCCGACGGCCCTGACGGGCTTTCACCTGGTCACCGTCGCATCACGATCTGGTCTCGGGGTCCCACCCAGGTCTTGCCTCATCCTCGTGCAATCGATTCCAATCCCTCGTGTAATCGATTCCACGAGGAGGTGGAGCGACGATGGCGAGCATCAAGGACGTCGCCGCCGAGGCGGGAGTGTCCGTCGCCACGGTCTCGCGTGTCCTGAACGACCACCCGTCGGTCAGCCCGGAGGCACGCACGCGCGTGCTGGCCGCCGTCGAGGCCCTGGACTACCGCCCGAACGCCGTCGCCCGCTCCCTGCGCACCGACCAGACCCACACCCTCGGCCTGGTCATCAGCGACGTGATGAACCCCTACTTCACGGAACTGGCCCGCGCCGTCGAGGAGGAGGCCCGCGCCCTCGGCTACAGCGTCATCTTCGGCAACGCCGACGAGCGGCGCGACCTCCAGGACCACCACGTACGGACCCTCCTGGACCGCCGGATCGACGGGCTCCTGGTCTCCCCCACCGACGGCGGCTCCCCGCTGATGCTGGACGCCGTGCGGTCGGGGACGCCGATGGTGTTCGTGGACCGGTGGATCGCCGGCGTGGACGTGCCGGTCGTCCGGGCGGACGGGCGGCAGGCCGTACGGGACCTCGTCGCCCATCTGCACGGGCTCGGCCACCGCAGGCTCGCCATCATCGCGGGCCCCGCGGCGACCACGACCGGCCGGGAGCGCGTCGAGGCCTTCAGGGAGGCCCTGCGCGCCTACGACCTGGAACTGCCCGACGACCACATAGGCCAGGGCGACTTCCAGGCCGAGAGCGGCCGACGGGCCACCGAGCGGTTCCTGGACCTGCCCGAGCCCCCCGAGGTCGTCTTCGCCGCCGACAACCTGATGGCGCTCGGCGTGCTGGACGCCGTCCGCGCGCGCGGGTTGCGGATTCCCGAGGACATCGGGCTGGCCGCGTTCGACGACATCCCGTGGTTCGTGCACACCGATCCGCCGATCACCGCGGTCGCCCAGCCGACACGCGAGCTGGGCCGTGCCGCCGTACGCGCCCTGGTCGACCGCATCGAGGGCCGCACCCCGAAGTCCGTCACCCTCCCCGCCCGTCTCGTCGTACGCCGCTCGTGCGGCGAGACCGCCCCCGAAAGGAGCACGTCGTGAGCGACCCGGACGAGTCGACGCGCAACGAACAGCCGCGCAATGAACTGCTGCGCAATGAACTGCTGCGCATCGAAGGCATACGGAAGACCTTCCCCGGCGTGGTCGCGCTCGACGGCGTCGACTTCGATCTGCGCCGCGGCGAGGTGCACGTACTCCTCGGCGAGAACGGCGCGGGCAAGAGCACCCTCATCAAGATGCTGTCCGGCGCCTACCGCCCCGATGCCGGGCGCGTCGTGGTGGGCGGCGAGGAGGTGCGCATCCATGGCGCGCAGGACTCCGAGCGCCTCGGGATCGCCACCATCTACCAGGAGTTCAACCTGGTTCCCGATCTGACGGTCGCCGAGAACATCTTCCTGGGGCGGCAGCCGCGCCGCTTCGGGCTGATCGACCGCAAGAGGATGGAGGCCGACGCCACCGAGCTCCTCGAACGCGTCGGCGTGAACGTGTCTCCACGCGCGCGCGTGCGGGAACTCGGCATCGCCCGCCTCCAGATGGTCGAGATCGCGAAGGCGCTGAGCCTGAACGCCCGGGTGCTGATCATGGACGAGCCGACCGCCGTGCTCACCTCCGAGGAGGTCGACAAGCTCTTCGCGATCGTGCGCAAGCTGCGCGAGGACGGCGTCGGGATCGTCTTCATCACGCACCACCTGGAGGAGATCGCCGCCCTGGGCGACCGGGTCACGGTCATCCGGGACGGCAGGAGCGTCGGCCAGGTGCCCGCGTCCACACCCGAGGACGAGCTCGTCAGGCTCATGGTGGGCCGCTCCATCGAGCAGCAGTACCCGCGCGAACGCCCGGACACGGGTGAGGCGTTGCTGCACGTCGAGGGGCTGACCAGGGACGGCGTCTTCCACGATGTGAGCTTCGAGGTGCGGGCCGGCGAGGTCGTCGGCGTCGCGGGCCTCGTCGGGGCCGGCCGTACGGAGGTCGTGCGGGCGGTGTTCGGCGCCGACCCGTACGACAAGGGCCTCGTCAAGGTCGCGGGCGCCGAGCTGCGCCGCCACGACGTCAACGCCGCCATGCGGGCCGGGATCGGGCTCGTCCCCGAGGACCGCAAGGGCCAGGGGCTCGTCCTGGACGCCTCCGTGGCGGAGAACCTGGGCCTGGTCACCCTGCGCGGCGCGACCAGGGGTGGCTTCGTCGACCTCAAGGGGCAGCACGAGGCGGCCGCCCGGATCGCCGAGCAGCTCGGTGTGCGCATGGCCGGGCTCCACCAGCACGTACGCACCCTCTCCGGCGGCAACCAGCAGAAGGTCGTCATCGGCAAGTGGCTGCTCGCCGACACCAAGGTGCTCATCCTCGACGAGCCCACGCGCGGCATCGACGTCGGCGCCAAGGTCGAGATCTACCAGCTCATCAACGAGCTGACGGCCGCCGGAGCCGCCGTCCTGATGATCTCCAGCGACCTGCCCGAGGTGCTCGGCATGAGCGACCGGGTCCTGGTGATGGCCCAGGGCCGCATCGCGGGCGAACTCCCCGCCGCCGAGGCCACCCAGGACGCGGTCATGGCCCTCGCCGTCAGCACACCGATCACCATTGAAAGCGCTAACGAAGTGGAGGCCCCCCGTGGCCACTGACACGCTCAAGAGCCAGTCGGGCGCGAGTGGCGCCTCGGGCGGCCTGCGCCGCATCCTGCTCGACAACGGCGCGCTCACCGCGCTGATCCTCCTCGTCGTCGCGATGTCGGCCCTGTCGGGCGACTTCCTGACGACGGACAACCTGCTCAACATCGGCGTCCAGGCGGCCGTGACCGCCATCCTCGCCTTCGGCGTCACCTTCGTGATCGTGTCGGCGGGCATCGACCTCTCGGTCGGCTCGGTCGCCGCCCTGTCGGCCACGGTGCTGGCGTGGAGCGCGACATCCGAGGGTGTCCCGGTCTGGATAGCCGTGATACTCGCGGTCGCCACAGGCATAGCCTGCGGCCTCGTCAACGGCGTCCTCGTCTCGTACGGGAAGCTCCCGCCGTTCATCGCCACGCTGGCCATGCTGTCGGTGGGCCGCGGCCTGTCCCTGGTGATCTCGCAGGGCAGCCCGATCGCGTTCCCCGACTCGGTCTCGCACCTCGGTGACACGCTCGGCGGCTGGCTGCCGGTGCCCGTGCTCGTCATGATCGTCATGGGGCTGGTCACGGCCGTGATCCTGGGCCGTACGTACATAGGCCGCGCCATGTACGCGATCGGTGGCAACGAGGAGGCCGCCCGCCTGTCCGGTCTGCGTGTGAAGAAGCAGAAGCTCGTCATCTACGCGCTGTCCGGGCTCTTCGCGGCCGCCGCGGGCATCGTGCTCGCCTCCCGTCTGTCCTCCGCGCAGCCGCAGGCCGCGCAGGGCTACGAGCTGGACGCCATCGCCGCGGTCGTCATCGGCGGTGCCTCGCTGGCCGGCGGCACGGGCAAGGCGTCCGGCACGCTGATCGGCGCGCTGATCCTGGCGGTGCTGCGCAACGGCCTCAACCTCCTGTCGGTGTCGGCGTTCTGGCAGCAGGTCGTCATCGGTGTCGTGATCGCGCTGGCGGTGCTGCTGGACACGCTGCGCAGGAAGGCCGGGTCGCCCGGAGCCGCGGCCGGTACGGGCGGAGGCGGGGGCGGAGGCTCGGTGCTCTCGGGCGGGAAGAGTCCGCTGAAGCTCGCGCTGGCGGCCGTGGTCGTCGCGGCGGTCGTGGGCGCGATGACCTTCGTCAACAGCGGCTCGTCCTCGTCCGCGAACCAGAAGGTCGGACTGTCCCTCTCCACCCTCAACAACCCCTTCTTCGTGCAGATCAAGAAGGGCGCCCAGGAGGAGGCGAAGAAGCTCGGCGCCGACCTGACCGTCACCGACGCGCAGAACGACGCCTCGCAGCAGGCCAACCAGCTGCAGAACTTCACCAGCGAGGGCCTCGGCTCGATCATCGTCAACCCGGTGGACTCCGACGCGGCGGGCCCCTCGGTGCGTGCCGCGAACAAGGCCGACATCCCCGTCGTCGGCGTCGACCGGGGCGTCAACAAGGCGAACACGGCCGCCCTCGTCGCCTCCGACAACGTCGAGGGCGGCCGGCTGGGCGCCAAGGCCCTGGCCGAGAAGCTGGGCGGCAAGGGCCGGATCGTGATCCTCCAGGGCCTGGCCGGCACGTCCGCGAGCCGTGAGCGCGGCGCGGGCTTCGCGGAGGGCCTCAAGGCCTACCCCGGCATCGAGGTCGTCGCCAGGCAGCCCGCCGACTTCGACCGCACCAAGGGCCTCGACGTCATGACGAACCTGCTCCAGGCCCACCCGGACGTCGACGGAGTCTTCGCCGAGAACGACGAGATGGCACTCGGCGCGATCAAGGCCCTCGGTTCCAAGGCCGGCAAGTCCGTCGCCGTCATCGGCTTCGACGGCACGCCGGACGGCCTGAAGGCGGTCAAGGACGGCACGCTGTACGCCTCCGTCGCCCAGCAACCGACCGAACTCGGCCGAATAGCGCTCCAGAACGCCCTCAAGGCCGCCGAGGGCGGGAAGGTCGAGAAGACGGTGAAGGTGCCGGTGAAGGTGGTCACGGCGGAGAACGTGGACGAGTTCAGCGGCTGAGATACGGATTGCCGCGCGGCGCACCGGCTCGACCGGCCGGTGCGCCTCCAGCTCATCCAGGGCTCCTGCTCATCAGCGGCTTCAGCTCATCCATAACTCCAACTCATCTGTAGCTCCGACTCATTCGCAGAGGGAGACGGTTCATGTACGGCTACGACCTCCTGGTCGTGGGATCGGCCAACGCCGACCTGGTGGTCGGTGTCGAGCGGCGGCCGGGGGCCGGCGAGACGGTGCTCGGCTCCGACCTGGCCCTCCACCCGGGCGGCAAGGGCGCCAACCAGGCGGTGGCCGCCGCCCGGCTCGGGGCCCGTACGGCCCTGCTGGCCCGGGTCGGCGACGACGCGCACGGGCGGCTGCTGCTGGACTCGCAGCGGGAGGCGGGGGTCGACACCGTGGGCGTACTCGTCGGCGGTGCGCCCACCGGGGTCGCGCTGATCACGGTGGACCCGTCCGGGGACAACAGCATCGTGGTGTCGCCGGGGGCCAACGGGCGGCTCTTGCCCGAGGACATCCGGGCGGCGGTGAGCCTGCTGCACGCCTCCTCGGTGGTCTCGGCGCAGCTGGAGATCCCCTTGGAGACGGTGGTGGAGGTGGCACGGAACCTGCCGGACGGCACCCGCTTCGTCCTCAACCCGTCCCCGCCGCGGCCGCTGCCCGACGAGTTGCTCGCCGCCTGCGACCCCCTCATCGTGAACGAGCACGAGGCGCGGGTCATCGCCGGCGACGACCTGGGGGGCTCCCCCGAGGACTGGGCACGGACCCTGCTGGCGCTCGGGCCGCGGTCGGTGGTCGTGACGCTGGGCGCGGAGGGCGCGCTGGTGGCGTCCGCCGAGGGCAGCGTGCGCGTGCCGTCGGTGAAGGTGGAGGCCGTGGACACGACGGGGGCGGGGGACGCGTTCACCGCGGCCCTCGCCTGGAAGCTGGGTACGGGTGCGGAGTTGGCCGAGGCCGCCGCGTACGCGGCCCGCGTCGGCGCGGCCGCCGTCACGAAGGCGGGCGCCCAGGTGTCCTTCCCGACCGCGGAGGAGGTCGCGTCCCTGCGAGGTGAGCCCCGGTGAAGCGGACCGGAATACTGAACCGCCACCTGTCGGGCGCCCTGGCCGAACTCGGCCACGGGCACGGTGTGCTGGTCTGCGACGCGGGCATGCCCATCCCGTCCGGTCCGCGCGTGGTGGACCTCGCCTTCCGGGCCGGGGTGCCGTCCTTCGCCGAGGTACTGAACGGGCTGCTCGACGAGCTCGTGATCGAGGGCGCGACCGCCGCGCACGAGGTCCGCGAGGCGAACCCGGAGGCGAGCGCCCTGCTTCAGTCCCGCTTCCCCGAGCTGGAGCTGGTCTCCCACGAGCAGCTCAAGGCCCTGTCGGCGGACGCCCGGCTGATCGTACGGACCGGGGAGGCACGGCCGTACGCGAACGTGCTGCTGAGGTGCGGCGTCTTCTTCTGACAGCGGCACTCCGGAAAACCGTCGTGGCAGAGATGTCACCGTGGGGTCACATCCCACCGCCTCCGCTCGCTGAGCACTGAGAACGGCCCCTGACCTGGGCGTTTGGTCGGGGGCGTTCCCTTGTCCGGCTGCCGTGGCTGTCCCGTGTTCCCCGTGGTTCCCCGGTCGATCGGGCACGGCTGGGGCAAGGGGAACTTCTATCCGCGCTCCGGAGATCGATCAACGAGGGCCATAGAGGTCGCCATTCGGTCCGTCAGAGTCCGTCAGAGTGGCCGTCGTTCATAGTCGGTTGCCGGGGTTGCTGTACCTCGCTGCAGTACAGCACCGGCGCTGACCACCGCACGAGGAGTTCAATCAAGGGCTCGTTCCTTCCCAAGCAGGGCTGATCCGGCAGAGCAGGAAGTGGCCACGTGGGTGCGCCCGTCTCTGCTGCTGTCCGCTGTCGTTGATGTCAGCGATGGACGTCAGCCGCGCGTCCCAGGCCCTCTCGGTACTGGGCCAGTGATCTTGGGGCTGTTCAGTCCAGGAAGTAGGACCAAAACGGGATCGTGGCGTACTGGTGGTCCTCCGGTGTCGGCACTGGGTGACCGAACTCGTGATGGAAGTAGTCGACCAGGTCGGTGCCGTAGTAAATGATGTCTGTCTGATACATCGACAACACAGGCGTGCCCGTGCGGTCTGGGTCGGCCAGCAAATAGCGGTGGGAGCAGATCGGCACCATCACCGGGACCTTGGCCAAGTAGGTGCGAGCCACCTCCAAGGCGTCCTGGGTGCCCGCCGGCCGCGGATCCCACTCCGGATGCCAGAAGCCGTTGTGTTCCACGTCGAACAACACGCCGTCGACCGGCCAGGCCAACCGCTCCGCCAGGTTCTCCGCGTCGCCATCCCGCCAGTCGGGCCAGCTACGGCTACCCGTCGGCAGTCCCGCACCCAGCAGCGTCCGGTGCTCCGGAGCGAAACGGAACCCCCAGCGTTCCTCGACCTGGTCGAGCTCCCGCTCACTCATGCCTCGCTTGATCTTCACGCGGGCAGACAGCATGGCGAGCAACCCCTGAGCGTCTTCTGAGGTCAGCGGGTTCTCGGGGCTGATCGAAGTCATACGTGGAACGGTAGGCCACCCGGGAGAGGGTAAGCAGGGGGATTTCGCCGCGCCCTCAGCTTGGGAAGCTGCGGTCATTTGCGGCTGTTTTAGACGCTGACCTGTGCGAATGGTCGAGATGGGGCCTCGTCAGGCCCGGCTGCTTTCACCGTGGTTCCCCGCTGTTCCCCGCTCAATCTGGTGCGCTTGTGGTGCGGCCGTGGTGCGCACACCACGGCCGCAACCTTCTGATCCGTAGCTCTGGCCGGATCGGTCAGCGACAGTCATTCTGGCCGCTTCACGGCCCCGTAGGGACGCTACCGGTCGGGGGGGGCGGATGCTGGGTTTGCGGTGCTTCGCTGCTGTACGCCGCCCCGGGAGACGGCCCCGTGTGCGAGCAGGTCTACTCTCCTCGGATGGACGACGCCGCTTGCTTCTGCCTCCTCTGCGCCCCGACGGAATGGGGCGGCGCCGTGTGGGAGGAACGCGACAGCCGCATAGCCAAGAGTGTCGCGGACTTCGGCTGGCACGTCATGGGCGTGGCTGGCGGTGATGCCCCCGGTGATTGGGGCTACTCCGTTGGTCTCTGGCACACACTGCGTAGTCCCGAGGTGAGCGTGTTCGGCCTGTCATCACAGATCGCGATGCGCGTGGTGAACGCCGCTGGGGCAGCGATACGGGACAGTAACCCGCTCAAGCCCGACCAGCGCCGAGGAGACGTCCTCAACGGCTACGACGTGGTCGTCCGGCCCGTGCATCCCAGCTGGTACCACGACTTCTTCGGCGCAGGCATCGACTTCTACCAGACCCCGCCACTGCGAATCATGCAGCTGTTCTGGCCGGACAAGGCCGGGCGGTTCCCCTGGGAAGAGGGAGCGGACGAGCGCTGCCGCATGGGACAACCACTGCTCTGGATTCCAAAAGACGAGACCACCGGCCCGTGGACCGAAATCGAGTGAGGTCGGTGGAGTCTCAACAGTCGAGTCAACCGCCTGAGCAGTCTTGAGAACCGTCGTGGCAGCGATGTCACCGTGGGTTCAAATCCCACCGCCTCCGCTCGCTGAGCAGTGAGAACGGCCCCTGACCAGGTCATATGGCCAGGGGCCGTTGCGATGCTTGGTACCCGCTCGCCACCGTTGTTCCCCGTGAGTTCCCGCACGATCGGGCACGGATGGGGCACGGGCACCTTTTGTAGCTCTATGAGGACGGCCCAGGGAGGCCGCTCGTGTGTCGCCTCGTGCGCCTCGCTAAGCGTCCTCTGTATCAGAGGCGGGAGGGGAGAGTGGCTCTACCTCACCGGTCCAGACACGATAGAGATGACGGATAGCTGTGATGTCGGCGTGGTCCTTCGGCCTGGCAGCGGCGATCTTCCACCGTAGGACGTCACCCAGGCGCATGAAAGGGACCCCGTCGATGACGTCAGCATCATCGATAAGCCGGTCCGTAGACCAACCGGGGGTCCAACGGTCCATGATCTCTATGGAGGAAGTCGGGTGGACGACTCTGAGCCCATACCCAGAGATGGTGGGCTCCGGTGCGCCCAGACGTAGGGCGCACTGCCAGGCTTCGCCGCGTGCGAGGACATCAAGGTCGCCCATGCGCGCGCGTAACCCACGTACGTAGAGGGCCGCAGAGCCGCACACCACGTAGTCGCTGCGTGGGAGTTTCAGAGAAGCCAAGGCAGCGAAAAGCCCATCAGCATCGCTAAGGAGCAACTTTTCTCCTCGGAAGGGAGGGAAGGAGCTGTGGCTCGAAGGGCCACAGCTCATGACGCTTACATGTTGTACGTCAAGGCACTGCCTTGGTGGGGACTGAGAAATTCAGACCTTGAAAGAGTGCCTGCTGGGGTGAACGAGGTCGGTGGAGCGGCTTTGGGGTGGCGCTGCTTTGGCGCGAGTGATCATGGCCCCGTAGGCTTCCGGCGCGTCGGGCAGTCTGTGGACCTGCCCGGTAAAGCACGACGTTGGGGCCATGATCTTCGAGGCTCGCGCCAAAGTGGCTCCGTAAAGCCGTGGAGCCGACCCGCAGCCACGACGTATCCCTTCTCTGGCATCAGGTGGCTTATTGCTGTGTGCGCGGTACGGACACCGGCCGGGCTGGAGCGGGGCGGAGACAGGAGCGCAGGCCCGGCCGGGGGCCGGGCCGCGCGCGGTGAGCGGAGCGAGCCGCCTTGAACCTCGTTGTTACTCAGGAACGGATGTGATGCGCCACAAGGGGGCGTCGTACTGCTCCGGGTGGCTGCTGATGAGGAGTTGGCGCAGGTCTTCGCGTAGGGAACCGTTGAGGTTCAGCGCCTCGGTGATGCGGCGGAACGTGGTGTGGGTGACTCCGCGGTTCCGGGCCTCGGCCTCGAACTGGTCGAGCTGGGACGGCATGTTCTCAAGGTCGAGCTTCACTGCTGGCTGTTCTTTGAGCCATGCGGCCTTATTGCGTTCGTAGTCGATCTCCGAGTACCCGCGTGGGCACCGTCATGGTCCGCCGGCAGAGGGTCTCCCTGGGCCGCCCGTACGCGGGCCGGACCGTGACCGCAAGGGCCCACAGGTAGCTTCGATGGGCCCTGGGCACGCCGATTCGAGGTGGGTTCGGTGTTTCAGTTCACGGTGAAGAAGTAGTCGTACGGCGCCAGTTGGATGCCGGAGCGGGTCGTCGCGTAGACCGTGAGGTCGTACCAGCCGTCCGTGGCCGGGGTCCAGTCGATGCTCGCGGTGTGGTGGGCGTCCGCGGGGACCGTGACCTCGGGGTCACCGTTGTTGAAGGTGTACGCAGCGTCATCGGACCGGAGTCGGTCGGCGGGACCAGGTGGAGCGTGGCCGAACCACCCAGCGCGTCGGCGCGCTTGAAGTATTTCGTGTCGGAGTACGGGTCAACGGGCTGCGGAATGCCGTAGTCACCGATGCTCGTGCCGATGACCGGCAGAGTCGACTGCCAGGAGAACTCGAACCCCTCGACGTCGTCGACACCGCCCGCGCTCAGCGTGAACTCGACCGGCTCGCCGCCCTTGTTCCAGACGTCCGGCGCGTAGTTCGGCGAGGTGATGGTCGGTGCGTTCGCCGGGCGGGTGTTGTCGGTCGTGACATTGCAGGGGGCCGACCAGTCGGAGACCGCGTCCCCGACCACCGTCTGTGCTTGCCACGCGTAGGTCTGCCCGTCGGCGAGCGCACTGGTGGGCAACGTGGCCGGGGCCTCGAAGCCGGGGGTGACGCGGGTGCGTTCGACCGTGGTGATCCGGGTCGGGTCGGTGACCGGCCAGGCCTGATACCGCACGCCGACCAGGGAGTTGCCGGTGGTGTCGGTGATCCCGGGGATACCCTCGACGACGAGGCCGTCGCGAGCCCAGTGGTGCGAGGGCCGGTCTGCGTCGGTCGAGCAGTGACGGTAGCCGTTGAACAGCTGAGTGGGTGTGGTGGGCGTCCCGTCGGCCGCGCTCGCGGGCGATGCGGCGGCCAGTGCCAGGCTGAGGGTTCCGAGAGAAGCGAGGACTGCACGGGGTCTCGCGCCGAAGGACATGGTCAAGTGATCCCTCCCGTTGGATTGCCCGCACACGGTGCCCTAATACGCACTGCTGCTCGTCCGAGCACGCGAACCATGCCATCGCGGTCATCAACGCCGTGAGGCAGCTAGGCGGTCTCCTGTTCGCTGGCGCCATCCGATGCCTCATCGGGCGGCGCCAGCCGCATCACAGACCTTCTGCCTGGCGCATACGCTCCTTGGTCCAGAACTCAGAGCCTTCTTCGGCCTTCTCCGGAACCGTGTGCACGATCACGCCGTCCGGCTGCTGAGTCGGTTCCCGCTCGGCCAGCTTGAACCCGGCCACTGTGCCGGTGACTCCCACGATGACCGCCACAGACAACCCCACTGTGCGTCCACGGCCTCCGCGTAGTCCTCCACGCGCAGCAGCATGGCGCCCTATCCCCGTGCGCATCGCCTCGCTGTCAGGCACAACAACACCCATCTCATCAAGAGCCAACGCTGGTCCTCACCATACAAGTCCCTGGGGAGTGACCCGGATACGGCGCTGCGTGCCGCCCGGGCCATGCTGTTCGTGAGAGTCGACGGGGCAGCGGTTGTCGGCAAGATTGGTGCCGCGTCCCCGCGCTGGTGTGGCAGTGGCTTCGACTTGAGCGGCCTCCGCGGTAGCGGGCATCACATGGGAAGCGAGAGGAAGCGTGTCTGGCCAGTCGGCCATTGCGCACCCTCGACCAGCGGCGTCCACATGGCCCGCAGCGGCATGAGCCGGGGCGCCCATCAGGGACTTCGGGAAAATTCACCCTGACGAGCCGAAGTCAGTAAGGAGAGCCGAGCGAGCGATGGCGCGGACCCTGGCCGGCCGGACAAGGGCGTGCCATCGGTGCGGCAGAGTGGGCCCATGGGGACCTCGCGAGCCACTGATCTTGAAAAACTCTCGGGAAACCGTGCAACCGTCCCCGCACCCCGCGGGTCGTACTTGGCATCAGGACCGCTCGGAGGGGGATCTGGGGGGATCGCGGGGGTTCTGATACGGAGGGGGAAACCCGAGGGGCCCGGTCGAGACACGACGCTGTCGGTTCGGACCGGGCCCCTCGAAGCATCTCCGGGGTCTTTCGCGGGCTTGGTGGAGTACACGCCTTGGACTTCAACGGATCGCGTTCCGAACGGCGTTGAACGCTCGACGCCCATGACTGGCCGCCTGCCGCCCGGAGATGCCCGAGCGGACGGCGTCATGAGACTGCAGTACGGTTTTCGACGCAGCCCTCCTCCCACGCTGAATGTGATTTACGCTACGTGGGCTTCGGGAACTGACACGCCGTCCCCTCCCTACATACAACGAAGGTGCTGGCAGTCGCCTTGATCGCCACAAATGTGGCGAAGCAACCTGACGTCACGTCACCCCGTGCCACAAGAGAGTGGTTCCGGTAGTCCTCAGGGGCGAGTTGCACGAACCGTGGTTGCCGAGAGGTCCCGGTACTGTAGTGCGCCATCACCGCTCCCCGGAGGGTCCGCGATACGTCGTGGGCGTCCCCGCGGGGTTCACGAACGTGGACCGGAAAGGGGGCGGCCCAATGGCTGCACAGCCAGAGGGGCACCAGAACGCCAACAACAAGGCGGACCGGGTCTACAACCGGGTCCGCTGGCTCGGGCCGATCTACACGATCTACAAGATCGTGCGGGAGACCCTGGGCCTGTAAGGGAGGAGTCCCGACCTGACGGCCGGGACCCTGCCCGTTCTGGCGGTGCCAGAGGGCCTCATCTCTACAGCTTGCCGGCGTCGGAGATGGGGCTCTCGTCATGTTTCACACGCATCGCACAAGACGCCGTCAAGATCGACCACGTATTGAACCTGACACGCTGCGTGTCAACACCCCCATCTTGCCTTGCACACCGCGTTCATTGCGACACCCAACGACATGTTGAGCCAGAAGCGGATGCTCCGATTCCGCACCGGAAGACAGCATTCAGCCAGCTCAGAAATTTGGTGCACATGTGAAAGTGACACAAGTCACAACACGTCACAACAACTATAGTGACGCACAACACACGCACAGCAAGCATGCGGCAAGCCAATCAGCCACGCAATTGCCCGGATCGCCCCGGTCTACCGCTGCGTAACCGTGAGCGCCGACCGAGCGGCGAGGAGCATACAGGACGACACCGACAACGGACGCTCCCCGTTGACACGCACCCGGGACATCAGCGGCTCGCACGCTCAAAGGTGGGGCATCACAGAGGAAAGACCAGATTCTGCTCCACACACATATCGAGAACGGCTCCGGGGACGTTCCCGCACAGACGGCACCGTGGTCACAGCACCCGGCGCATGCAGGCCCGCGGCCACCGGTCCAGGCCATGTGCCGCTTCGCGCTCCCGGATCTCCCGCAGACCGGGGGTAAGCCCGCTGTCATCCATGAGCTGGAAACCACAGCGTGCGTAGTAAGGGGCGTTCCACGGGACCTGGGTGAACGTGGTGAGGGTCAGGGCGGGCGCACCCTCGCTCGTGGCGTGGGCCGCCAGATGGTCCAGCAGCGACCGGCCGACTCCGCGACGCGCGCTGTCCGGGTGCACCGAGACCTGCTCGACGTGGAGGTTGCCGTCGACGCGGTCGGCGATCAGGTAGGCGAGCGGGGCGTCGGCGTCGTCGGCCACGACCCAGGCCAGCCCGGCGTGGTGGTACCGGGCGAGCTCAGCCAGCGGGAGCGGCTCGTCCTCGGCGATCTCCGGCATGCCGATGTCCCGGAAGCACTGCCCGGCGGCCCTCTCGATGTCCTGGAGGACGGGCAGTTCGTCCAGGCGCACGGCTCGGATGCGCATGGACGCATTCTCCTCAGCACGCCGCACGGCACCACCGATTAAGGAGCCCAGGCCGATCTCGGCCCGTACGGTCTTGCCGGGCGGGTCGCGGTCCAGTACCTCCCAGCGGTCGGCGAGCGCCTCGACGAGGAGCAGCCCGCGTCCGGACTCGTCGAGGGGCTGCGCGGGTCGTACGTCACCGGGGGCGGGCGGGAGCCGTTCGGCACGTGTGTCCGTCACCTCGACGCACAGGGAACCGGTACCGGTGGCCAGGGAGAGCCGCAGCTCGAAGTCCCGGCCCGGTACGCGGCCGTGGGTCACGGCGTTGGCCGCCAGTTCGGCGACGACCGCCGCGGCCTTCTCCGAGACGTCCGAGCCGTACGGGATGCCCCAGGCCTGGAGCTGGTTGAGGGCGAGGTGACGGGCCAGCCGGGCGCCGAGTGGGGTCGAGCTGAAGCGCTGGGTGAACACACGTACGGTAACCGGGTGTTGGGGGGCGGGTGGTGCTGTCATGTGCCCAATTTGGCGGCCGGAAGGGGCACTTCACCAGGTCAACGCCACGTACGCTCGGGCAGCGTACGCGATTACGGACTGGACAGTACTCGTAACTGTTCGTAACTATGAGCTCGTTGGGTGTGGCGGCAGCGTGGCGTGTGCGCGGGAGGTGGCCAATGGTGGCCGACAGCATGGTGGGCACGGGGACGGGCGGCGAGCCGGAGTCCTCCGACAGTCTGCGGATGTTCGGGGCAGTCGTACAGGCCCTGCGCGAGAACGCGGGGCTGAGCCGGGAGGAGTTCGGCGAGTACGTCCGGTATTCCAAGCACACGGTCGCGTCCGTGGAGTTGGGGCGCCGCATGCCGGACCCGGCGTTCGTCGAGCGAGCGGAGGAGGCGACCGGGAACACGGGGGCGTTGCGGAAGGCGGCGGGGCGCCTTGCACGACAGCCGGGGTTGGCGGCTTGGTTTCGGCAGTGGGCGCGGTTGGAGACGGTGGCGATCGCGCTCTACACGTATGAGTGCCGGATGATTCCGGGGCTGCTTCAGACAGAGGCGTACGTACGGGCGTTGTCCGCCGACCAGCTGCCGCCGATGGACGACACACAGGTTGAGGAGCGTTGGGCAGCCCGAGCGGAGCGCCAGAGACTGCTGAAGGAGCGGCCGAATACCGCCTTCAGTTTCATTCTCGAAGAGCACCTTTTCCTGCGCCGTACTGGCGGAGTTGAGTTTACGAGGGAGCTCATCGGCCACGTACTGGAGATCGCCAAGCTGCGTAACGTCGAGATCCAGGTCATGCCGCTGGTGCAGGAGTCACACTCTGGGCTGCAAGGTCCCATCCGCCTGCTGGAAACCCCCGAGAACAGGTGGTTCGCATACAACGAAGGTCAGGAAAGCGGCCAGTTGATCTCCGACGCAAAAGTGGTCAGCGTGCTCCAGAGGCGGTATGCCAGGATGCGTTCACAGGCTCTCACTCCCCAAGACTCCATGAGCCTGTTGCAGCGGATGCGAGGAGACCTATGAGCACCGTGGAACTGACCTGGTTCAAAAGCAGCTACAGCAGCGCGTCCGGCGACGACTGCGTAGAAGTCGCCCTCTCCTGGCGCAAGTCGAGCCACAGCAGCGGCGGTTCCGGCGACTGCGTCGAAATAGCCACCACCCCCCACACCATCCACGTCCGCGACTCCAAAAACCCCGAGGCCCCACACCTCACCCTCTCCCCCACCGCCTGGACCGACTTCCTCGCCCATGTCTCGCGAAGCTGATCCCCTGCGTCAGCTCTCCCTGGAGCAACTCCGACAGCGGACGAGCATGAAGTGGCGGACGTACCCCGAGGACGTACTGCCGCTCTGGGTCGCCGAGATGGACGTGCCGCTGGCCGAGCCGGTGGCGCGGGCGATCAGCGACGCGCTGGCGCTCGGGGACACGGGGTATCCGGCCGGGACGGGGTACGCCGAGGCGCTGGCCGGGTTCGCCCGGGAGCGGTGGGGCTGGAGCGGGCTGGCCGTGGAGCGTACGGCGATCGTGCCCGATGTGATGCTGGGCATCGTCGAGATGCTCAAGCTGGTCTCCAGTCCGGGTGACCCCGTGGTCGTCAACTCCCCTGTGTACCCGCCCTTCTACCAGTTCGTCGGGAACCTGGGGCGACCGGTCGTGGAGGCGCCGCTGGGCGCTGACGGCCGGATCGACTTCGCCGTCCTGGAGGACACGTTCAGGGAGGTGGCGGCCCACGCGAACCAGCCGGTGTATTTGCTGTGCAGCCCGCACAATCCGACCGGAACCGTGCACACCGCCGACGAGCTGAAGCGGGTCGCCCTGCTGGCGAGGACGTACGGGGTGCGTGTCGTGGCGGACGAGATCCACGCCCCGATCGTGGCCGCGGGCGCGTCCTTCGTGCCGTATCTGAGCGTTCCGGGCGGGGAGAACGGCCTGTCGCTGATGTCGGCGTCCAAGGCGTGGAATCTGGCCGGGCTCAAGGCGGCCCTCGCCATCGCCGGACCCGACGCGGCCGACGACCTGGCCCGCCTCCCCGAGGAGGTCAGCCACGGCCCCAGCCACGTGGGCATCATCGCCCACACCGCGGCCCTGCGGGACGGCGGCGACTGGCTCGACGCGGTGTTGTCCGGGCTCGACGACAACCGCCGTCTCCTGACGGACCTGCTGGCCGAGCACCTGCCCGCCGTCCGTTACGTCCCCGCGCAGGCCACCTACCTGGCGTGGCTGGACTGCCGGGATCTGGGCCTCGGCGACGACCCGGCCGCGGTCTTCCTTGAGTGCGGCCGTGTCGCCCTCAGCCCGGGGACGGACTTCGGGACCGGCGGCGCGGGCTTCGTCCGCCTGAACCTGGCCACCTCGCCGGAACTGCTCACCGAGGCGGTACGGCGGATGGCTGCCGCGATCAGGGCCGCCTCCTGATCAGGGGCGGGTGACCACGGCGTCGGGTCGTGTCGTCGACTGCCGTTCCATGAGGGCGCGGAAGCTGCGCGCGGGCCGGCCGGTGAGGCGCTGGACGGTGTCGGTGACGCGGTCCTCCGCCCCCTCGGCGATGGCACGGTCCAGGGCGGCCAGCATGGAGGCGAACTCCAGCGGCATCAGCTCCGCAAGGCGGTCGCGCATCTGCTCGTAGGACAACGGGTGGTGGGCCACGGGCCGACCGGTGACCTCAGTGATGATGGCGGCGATGTCATCGTAGGTGAGCCCCTCCGGTCCGGTGAGGACGAGATCGGTGTTGGGGGCGTGCTCATCGGTCAGCGCGTGGACGGCGACGGCCGCGATGTCCTCGGCGTCGACGAAGCCGACCCTGCCGGTCCCGGTGGCGGTCGAGATGATGCCGTCTTCACGGATGCTGACGGCGTGCGTGTGCGTGCCGGTGAAGTTCTGCATGAACCAGGAGGGCCGCAGTACCGCCCACTGTTCGAACAGATCGGGCAGGGCCTGGTGCACCGTTCCCACCGCCGGGCCGCCCTCGGGGATGGCCGAGGAGCTGAGGAGCACCGCGCGATGGACGCCGGCGGTGCGGGCCTGCCGGAGGAAGGGCAGCATGACCGCCGCCGGGTCGGAGTCGCCCAGGGGCGGTATCAGGTAGACGCGGTCGGCTCCGTCGAGGGCGGCGGCGTGGGTGGCCTGGTCGTACCAGTCGAAGCGGACCGGCTCCGCGCCGGGGACGGGCGTGGCGTTGCGGCTGGCGGCCTTGACGCGGTGGCCGGCGGCGGTCAGCTGCGCGGCGGTGCGGCTGCCGGTGGTGCCGGTGGCGCCGATGACCAGAGTGGTGGCAGTGACCAGAGTGGTGGCGCTGACCAGAGTGGTGCCGGTGGTGCTCAACGGCTGCTCCCGGTGAAGTCGATGCCGGGTTCGCTGACGGCGAGGGGGTTCCAGTAGTCGCGGTAGGAGGTGATCAGCCCGTCCTGGACGGTCACGACGGCGATGTAGGTCATGTCGTAGGGGCTGTCGGTCTCCACCAGGCGGCCCACGCCGCGCATCTCGACCACGATGGTCTCCGGGTCGGTGGTCTGGTGGATCCGCACGTCGGGGAAGTCGTGCACGTCGATGTGGTCGGGGTACGGGCGCATGTAGGCGTCGATGGCCTCCCTGCCCTCCAGCCGCCGGGGCCAGCCCTGGGGCGCGAAGGGGAACTCCATGACGCCGTCCTCGGCCCACAGGCCGACCCACGCGGGGATGTTCTTGTCCAGCAGCAGTCTCAGGCTGTGGCGGTACACATCCACCGGAGAGGCCGGAGAGGCCGGAGAGGCCGGAGAGGCCGGTGCGGACATGGGTGCCCTCCATCTCGTACATCTCATAGAATCCGGACCGTGAGTCCGCTTTAACGATACGGACCCTGGGTCCGGTTTTGCAAATGAAGGAACGGAGGAACCGCGTGCCCGAGCGCAAACCCCGCAAGGACGCCGCCCGCAACCGAGAGGCCGTCCTCGCGGCCGCCGACGCCCTCTTCGCCCGGAGCGAGAGCCCCGAGGACATCACCATGGCCGACGTCGCGGCGGCGGCGGGCGTCGGCAAGGGAACACTCTTCCGCGCCTTCGGCGACCGCTCCGGACTGCTCCGCGCGTTGTACGAGGCCCGGCTCGAACCGGTCAGGGAGGCCATCGAGTCGGGCCCGCCGCCTCTGGGGCCCGGCACCCCACCGCATCAGCGCGTACTCGCCCTGCTCGACTCCGCGCTGTGCTTCAAACTCGACAACCGGCGCCTCGCGCTGGCCCTGGAGGAGAGCGGGAGCACCAGCCCCTACCAGGCGGCGCACTACGACCGGTGGCACAACCTGCTCCAAGGCGTGCTGGAACAGATCCCCGGCCTGGCGGCCGACAGCGACTTCACCGCCCATGCCCTGCTCGCCGCCATCCGAGCCGACCTCGTCGAGCACCTGGCCGGACAGGAGGACGTACCGCGCGAAAAACTCCGCGCTCAGTTGGCGGCCTTTACCACCCGAGCCATCACGGCACCCTGACCAAGGCGACCATTGGCAGATTTGAGCCGGCCCCGATGGCCGTGACCAGGACGTGAAGGGGGAGCGAGTGACTCAAATCTGCCAATTGATCACAGCTCCCGCGCCTCCAGGGGCCCCGGCGCCTCCAGGGCTCCAGCACCTCCAGGGGCTCCAGCGCCTCCAGGGTTCCCCTACTCCCGCGGCGCCCCCGTCGACCCCCGCACCATCAACTCCCCGTTCACCGTGGCGATCCCGCCCGGCGGGGGCTCCTCGCGGCCCATCGCGATACGGCCCGCCCGGGCGCCCGCGTCCGAGAGGGGCAGGTGGACCGTCGTCAGGGCCGGTACCGCGTCGATACTGAAGGGGAGGTCGTCGAAGCCGGCCACCGAGACGTCGTCGGGGATGCGCAGGCCCGCGTCACGGAGTGCGGCGCAGGCGCCCAGCGCGACCGTGTCGTTGGCCGCCACCACCGCCGTCAACGACGGGTCGCGGCACAGGAGTTCGAGGGTCGCGTCGTATCCGGCGCGACGGTCGTAGCGGCCCCACACCGTGCGCTTCGGGTCGTCCTCGATGCCGTGGGCGGCCAGCGCGTCGCGGTGGCCCTCCAGGCGGTGGCGGGTGGTCGTGCGCTCCTCGGGACCGGCGATGTAGCCGAGGCGGCGGTGGCCGAGGCCGATGAGGTGCTCGGTGAGCTGCCGGCCGCCGCCGCGGTTGTCGAAGGTGAGCGCGATCGCGTCGGGCGAGGGCGGGCGTCCGCACAGGACGACCCGGGTGCCCGCGTCCGCCAGCTTGCGCAGCTTGTTGTCGACGGCGGCCACATGCGCGGCGTCCTCGACCGCACCACCGGTGAGAATGACCGCGGCGGCGCGCTGGCGCTGGAGGAGCGTGAGGTAGGTCAGTTCACGCTCGGGGGAGCCGCCCGTGTTGCACACCACGGCCAGCCGCTCGCCGCCCGCCCGGCCGCCCGGCCCGCCGATCTCCGACTGGATGGCGCTCGCCATGATCCCGAAGAAGGGGTCGGCGATGTCGTTCACCAGGATCCCGACCAGGTCGGAGGTGGCGGCCGCCAGCGCGCTCGCCGGGCCGTTCAGGACGTAGTCCAGCTCGTCCACGGCCCGCAGCACCCGCTCACGGGTGGACGCGGCCACCGGATAGTTCCCGTTCAACACCCGGGAGACGGTCGCGGGCGACACCTGCGCGCGGGCCGCCACGTCCGCCAGGGTCACAGTCATCGTTCCTCGTCCTCCGGTCCGGTCCTCGCCACGTCTGCTCGTCACCGTGTCGGTCGTCCGTCGTCTCGTCGGGTCTCGTTTGTCTCGTCGACTCGTTGTCTTGCCGATTCGCTGTCCCGCATCTTGCCGACTCGCTGTGCCGTCGACTCGCCGTCTCGTCAACTCGCTGTTTCGTCGACTCGCCGTCTCGCCGTCGTCCCCACTCGCCGCTCCGCCGTCCGCCCGCCGGAACAGCCGCGGAAGCAGCCACCGAAGCAGCCGTCGCACAGACGCCCGGCGCAGCCGTACAGACGCCCGGTGCGGCCGCGGCGGTTGCCGTACACCGGTACGGCCACACCGCTGCCGTACGCCCCGCACGCCCAACCGAAGCCCTGCGGCAACCGGCCGGAAGCCTCACAGACACCGCCAGTCACCCTCAGACACCCTCACGGGAAAGTCGTACACGAAACCGCGCGACTCTCCCCCGCACGGTCTTGTCCGATCCGCCGCACAGAGGCTAGCGTCTCACCAGATAGAAAGCGCTTGCTGTCACCCTCGTCGGCAATTCTCCGACGGGGGCGTACGCGGCGCACGGCGCGTACGAAGGGAATGACGTGACACGCAAGACGGTGCGTATCGCCATGAACGGCGTGACCGGGCGCATGGGCTACCGCCAGCACCTCGTCCGGTCCATCCTCGCCATCCGCGAGCAGGGCGGTCTCGACCTGGGCGACGGCACCGTGCTGTGGCCCGAACCGATCCTCGTCGGCCGCCGCGAACACGCTCTCAAGGCGCTCGCGGAGCAGCACGGCCTGGAGCACTGGTCGACCGACGTGGACGCGGTCCTCGCCGACGAGACCGTGGACCTCTACTTCGACGCCCAGGTCACCTCGGCCCGAGAGGAGGCGCTCAAGAAGGCGATCGCCGCCGGCAAGCACATCTACACCGAGAAGCCGACCGCGACGGGCCTGGAGGGCGCCCTGGAGCTGGCCCGGCTGGCGGACGCGGCCGGCATCAAGCACGGCGTGGTCCAGGACAAGCTCTTCCTGCCCGGCCTGCTCAAGCTCAAGCGGCTGATCGACGGCGGCTTCTTCGGGCGCATCCTCTCCGTGCGCGGCGAGTTCGGCTACTGGGTCTTCGAGGGCGACTGGCAGCCCGCGCAGCGCCCGTCCTGGAACTACCGCACGGAGGACGGCGGCGGCATCGTCGTCGACATGTTCCCGCACTGGGAGTACGTCCTGCACGAGCTCTTCGGGCGGGTCAGGTCCGTCCAGGCGCTCACCGCCACCCACATCCCGCAGCGCTGGGACGAGCAGGACAAGCCGTACGACGCCACGGCCGACGACGCCGCGTACGGCATCTTCGAGCTGGACGGCGGCGCCATCGCCCAGATCAACTCCTCCTGGGCGGTGCGCGTCAACCGCGACGAGCTGGTCGAGTTCCAGGTGGACGGCACGGAGGGCTCGGCGGTGGCCGGGCTGCGCAACTGCCGCGTCCAGCACCGCAGCGCCACGCCCAAGCCCGTGTGGAACCCGGACATCCCGGCCACCTACTCCTTCCGCGACCAGTGGCAGGAGGTCCCGGACAACGAGGAGTTCGACAACGGCTTCAAGGCCCAGTGGGAGCTGTTCCTCAAGCACGTCTACGCCGACGCCGACTACCACTGGGACCTGCTGGCCGGCGCCCGCGGCGTGCAGCTCGCCGAGCTGGGCCTGAAGTCCTCGTCCGAGGGCCGCCGTCTCGACGTACCGGAGATCCAGCTGTGACGATCCAACTTCCGGGTGCGGGTGGGGAGTTGCGCACCTACACTCCCCGCACTCAGCCCCTCGCCCTCACCACGGGCGCCCCCTTCACCTCCCGCACGGTCTTCTCGGCGGCGCACGTGGTCGCCGACCCGTACGCCGACGTGTCCCCCGACTCCCCCGCCGCCGTCGACTGGGACGCCACCCTCGCCTTCCGCCGCCATCTGTGGTTGCACGGGCTGGGCGTCGCCGAGGCCATGGACACCGCCCAGCGCGGGATGGGCCTGGACTGGGCGGGCGCGGCGGAGCTGATCCGCCGCAGTGCCGCCGAGGCGAAGGAGGTCGGCGGCCGGATCGCGTGCGGGGTCGGGACCGACCAGATCGCCTCCGGCTCGCTGATCACCTCCGGCTCCCTGGAGGAGATCCGCAAGGCGTACGAGGAGCAGTTGGCCGTCGTCGAGGAGTCGGGCGCCCAGGCGATCCTGATGGCCTCGCGTGCGCTGGCCGCGGCCGCCTCGGGGCCCGAGGACTACCTGGAGATCTACGGCCATCTGCTGCGCCAGTCCGCCGAGCCGGTCATCCTGCACTGGCTGGGCCCGATGTTCGACCCGGCGCTGGAGGGCTACTGGGGATCGTCGGACCTGGACGCGGCCACGGACACCTTCCTGGACGTGATCGCGGCGCACCCGGACAAGGTGGACGGCATCAAGGTCTCCCTCCTGGACGCCCAGCGGGAGATCGATCTGCGCCGCCGCCTGCCCGAGGGCGTCCGCTGCTACACGGGCGACGACTTCAACTACCCCGAGCTGATCGCGGGCGACGACCAGGGCTTCAGCCACGCCCTGCTCGGCATCTTCGACCCGCTGGGCCCGCTGGCGGCCGAAGCGGTCCGCGTGCTGGACACGGGTGACGTGAAGGGCTTCCGCGAGCTGCTGGACCCCACGGTCGAGCTGTCCCGCCACCTCTTCCAGGCTCCGACGCGCTTCTACAAGACGGGTGTCGTCTTCCTCGCCTGGCTGGCCGGCCATCAGTCGCACTTCACCATGGTCGGCGGCCTGCAGTCGGCCCGCTCGCTCCCGCACTTCGCGAGGGCGTACGAGCTGGCCGACGGCCTGGGCCTGTTCCCGGACCCGGCGTTGGCGGAGGAGCGGATGAAGAACCTGCTGGCGATGTACGGGGTGACGCAGTGACCGCCTCCACCACGATCACGACCAACACGACCGGTGATCTGTCCCGCTTCTCCATCAACCAGATGACGGTGAAGCAGCTGTCCATGCCCGAACTGGTCGGCGCTTGCGTCGAGTTGGGCGTCCCGGGTGTCGGCCTGTGGCGGGAGCCGGTCCAGTCGTACGGCCTGGAGGCGACGGCCAAGCTGGTCCGCGACGCGGGCCTGGCGGTCACGACGCTGTGCCGGGGCGGCTTCTTCACGGCGATCGACCCCGAGGAGCGGGCGAGGGCCCTGGACGACAACCGGCGGGCCGTCGACGAGGCGGCCACGCTCGGCACGGACACGCTGGTGCTGGTCTCGGGGGGTCTCCCGGCCGGTTCGAAGGACCTGCACGGCGCGCGCGAGCGCATCGCGGACGCGCTCGCCGAGCTGGGTCCGTACGCCGCCGCCCGTGGCGTACGGCTGGCCATCGAGCCCCTGCACCCGATGTACGCCTCGGACCGCTGTGTGGTGTCCACCCTGGCCCAGGCCCTGGACCTCGCGGAGCGCTTCCCGGCGGACCAGGTGGGCGTGACCGTGGACACGTACCACATCTGGTGGGACGACAACGCGCCCGCGCAGATCGCCCGCGCGGGTGCGGGTGGCCGCATCCACACCTTCCAGCTCGCCGACTGGACCACGCCGCTGCCCGAGGGCGTGCTGAACGGCCGGGGCCAGATCGGCGACGGCGCGATCGACATGAGGGAGTGGAAGTCGTACGTCGAGGCCGCCGGCTACGCCGGCCCCATCGAGGTCGAGCTCTTCAACGACGGGCTGTGGGCACGGGACGGCCGTGAGGTGCTGGCGGAGACGGCGGCGCGGTTCCGGGAGCACGCGGCGTAGGGGCGCCGAGTGCCGTCTGCGATACGACGGCACGGCAGCCTGCCCTCACCGGGCAGGGCAGGCTGCCCCCTCCTCCCCTCCCCGGCCGCGAGCAGCCGCAGGTCAGGGGCGGTACACGGCCCCGGTTCCGATGCGGCCGGAGCCATGAGCTCGGCACGCGTCCGTACGTGTCGCCATCCGTTTCCCTGGACGCCCGAGGGAGCCCGGTCGTACGCTCGCCCCACCACATATCTCTGACTGAGTCAGACATCGTATCGAGCTCCGGGGGCGACGATCATGACCGTGCAGGACATCCGCTCGTTCAACCGCTTCTACACGAACGTCATCGGCGCGCTGGACTACGGCCGCCACGTCTACGCGCCGTACACCCTCACCGAGGCCCGCGTGCTGTGGGAGCTGGCGCACTCGTCGCGTACGGACGCGGCGGATCTGCGGACCGAACTGTCTTTGGACTCGGGGTACTTGAGTCGGCTGCTGGCCAAGTTCGAGGAGGACGGGCTGGTCGAGCGGTCGCGGTCGACGCGTGATCCGCGTCGCCGCCGGGTCACGCTGACCGCACGCGGGCAGGAGACGGCCGACCTGCTGAACGAGCGGTCCAACGAAACGGTGAGCTCACTGCTGGCCCGGGTTCCGACAGCGGACCGGCCCCGGCTCGCCGAGGCCATGCGCACGATCCGGACGGTCCTGGCCGAGGGCCGGGAGCCCCGCCCCGAGGATGTGATCCTGCGCGGGCCCGCCCCCGGCGACCTGGGCTGGATCGTGCAGCGGAACGCCGCCGTCTACGCGGCGGAGTACGGCTTCGACACGGACTACGAGGGCCTGGTCGCGAGGATCGTCGCGGACTTCGCCGAGGACCACGACCCGGACCTGGAGCGGGTGTGGATCGCGGAGCTGGACGGGCGGCCGGTCGGGTGCGTGATGTGCGTACGGGACGACAACGACGCGCCGGGTGCGGCCCGGCTGCGGCTGCTGCTGGTCGAGCCCGACGCGCGCGGACTCGGCATCGGTGACCGGCTGGTGCGGGCCTGCGTCGGGTTCGCGCGGGAGGCCGGCTACCGCGAGCTGGTCCTGTGGACGAACGACTGTCTGACCTCGGCACGCAGGATCTACCAGCGCCACGGCTTCACGCTCGTCACCGAGAAGCCCCACCACTCCTTCGGCGTGGACCTCGTGGGCCAGGACTGGCGGCTGGATCTGCACGGTACGGCGGAGTGACGGGAACGCCCCCATCACGCCAAGGAGGGCTGCCGTCCGCCGCGTGACGGTTGCCGTACACCGTACGACCGGTATCGTCCGCCGTACGACCGGTCTCGTCCGCCGCATGCCCGGCTGTCCCGGGTGACGGCTCCGGCCGGGACAGCGCACCCGTCGTTCCTTGAGCGAGGTGGACCACGTGAAACTGGCCTTCTCCACCCTCGGCGTCCCCGGTCTCCCACTGACCGACGTGCAGTGGCTGGCGGTCGAGCACGGTTACCACGGCGTCGAGCTGCGTACACACCCCGAGGAGCCGGTGCACACCGGTCTCGGGGCCGCCGAACGGGCCGAGGCGGCCGCCGGGTTCAAGGCGGCGGGCGTGGAGATCCTGGGCCTGGCCGGGTACGTGCGCGTGGCGGCGCCGGGCGACGACGACCCCGTACTCGCCGAGCTGCGCGCGCTTCTCGACCTGGCGCGGGACCTGGGCGCCCCGTTTGTCCGTGTCTTCCCCGGAGGCGGTGAGCAGGACATCCGGGAGGCGGACGCGACGGCGGCCAGGCGGCTCGGCGCGGCGGCCGAGTACGCCGCCGACGCGGATGTGCGCATCCTGCTGGAGACCCATGACTCGCACCGGACCGGCGCCGACGCGACCCGCGTGCTCGGGCTGGTCGGCCACCGCCAGGTCGGCGCCCTCTGGGACGTCATGCACACGTGGCTGGGCAGTGAGGAGCCCTCGGCCTCGTACGCGGCGCTGTCCCCGTTCCTGGGGTACGTGCAGGTCAAGGACATCGCCTCGGCCGAGGACACCACCCCGCTGCCGCTCGGCGCGGGCGTGCTGCCGCTCACCGAGTGCGTGGACCTGCTCTCCCGGGAGGGCTGGGACGGCTGGCTGTGCTGGGAGTACGAGAAGCGCTGGTACGAGGGGGCCACGCCGCTGCCCGGGCTGCTGCGGGCGGGCCGGGAGCACCTGTCCCGGCTCATGAATGACGCGGCGTGACGGAAAGCCGGGGGCTCGGTGACACCTGAGTGACAGGTGAGTGACATCTGAGCCGACACCGCAAGCGAAACGACGGCTCCGACTGAATCGTGTCCATTACTGACCGGATACCGACCGGAATCAATACCCGGCAGTACAAAGTCGATCGGCTACCTGCGGTAACGGATTGCAAAGCCCGCCCACCACGGGAGACCCTCCCCCAACTGGCGATTTCCGGGGGAGAGTTGGCATATGCAAGGCACAATTGACGCCTTCAGCTACGGCGCGGTCACCCCGCTGGCGGCGTACATCATGGCCTGCTTGGGAGGTGCCCTCGGGCTACGCTGCGTAGTCCGGTCCGTGTTCAACGAGCAGTCCTGGAAGCCCGGCTGGCTGGCGCTCGGCGCGACGTCGATCGGGTCCGGCATCTGGACCATGCACTTCATCGCCATGATCGGCTTCCGGGTCGAGGAGACCCCGATCCGCTACGACGTGGGGCTGACAGTGCTGAGCCTCGCCGTGGCGATCACCGTCGTCGGCATCGGCGTGTTCGCGGTCGGATACCGCGGGGTCGACGCGCGCACGCTGGGCGTCGCGGGGACCGTTACCGGACTCGGTGTCGCCGCCATGCACTACCTCGGCATGGCGGCCATGCACCTGAACGGCACCATCCAGTACAACACGCTCACCGTCGCACTCTCGGTGCTGATCGCGATCGTCGCGGCGACCAGCGCACTGTGGGCGGCCGTCTCGATCCGCGGTTTTCTGCCCAGTCTGGGGGCCAGTCTGGTCATGGGGCTCGCCGTGTCGGGCATGCACTACACGGGGATGGCCGCCGTGAGCGTGCAACTGCACTCCACACCCGGCGACACGTGGATGGGCCAGTCGCCCACCTCGCTCCTGCTGCCCATGCTCATCGGTCCGGTCGCCTTCCTGTCCCTGGCCGGGGTGGTGGTGATGTTCGATCCGCTGCTGGTGCTGGGCGACATGGAGGCGGAGCGGTCCGGGCGCCGCCCGCGCCCCGTGCCCCGCCGGCCCTCGCGCACCGCGCCGCGCGCCGAGTCCCTCTTCGAGCCGCCATCTCCGGCGCCCCGCCACGGCGAGGACTGGCAGAGGCTCCGGGCGCAGCAGCACGTCCAGAAGTGGTGAGCTCCCCACACCCCGGCCACCCGGCCACCCGGCCACCCGGCCACCGAAGAGCATTCGGTCACGCCGGCTCCTCGGCGCGGTCCCGCGACGGGGCGTCCGGCAGACGGACCTTCGCCGACCGCAGGGAAGCCGTGGCGGCCTTCCCCGAAGCAGGAGCCAGTGAGGTCAGCGCCACGCCGCCCACGAGCAGGGCTGCCGCGCACCACCGCAGTCCACTGACGGGCTCCCCGAGGAAGAGGGCCGCCGATGACATTCCGAAGACCGGTACCAGGAGCGAGAAGGGGGCCACCGTCGACGCCGGGTGCCGGCGCAGCAGCCAGCCCCAGGCGCCGAAACCGAAGACCGTGGTGACCCAGGCGACGTAGAGGATCACTCCCGCACCCTGCCAGTCCAGCGCGCGCAGGGCGGCGAGGTCGGCGGACGGGCCCTCCGTGAGCAGGGACAGGAGCAGCAGGGGCAGGACGGGCACCGTGCTGACCCACACCATGAAGTTCAGGGAGTCGGGCGGGGACGCCTTGCGGGTGAGGACGTTGGAGATTCCCCAGCAGACCGCGGCCGCGATGACGAGCGCGAAGGCGCCGAGCGGGCCGCCCGCCCCCTCGTCCACGGCGGCCAGGCCCACCCCGCACAGGGCGACCGCCATGCCCAGGAGCCGTATGCGCGTGGGCCGTTCACCCAGGACCGCGAACGCGATGAGGGCCGTGAAGACCGCCTGGATCTGCAGGACCAGCGAGGACAGCCCGGCGGGCATGCCCGCGTCCATGCCGACGAACAGCAACCCGAACTTGGCCACCCCGAGCGCCAGCCCCACCCCCAGGATCCACTTCCACGCGACCTTGGGCCGCCCCACGAAGAAGACGGCGGGCAGGGCTGCCACCAGGAAGCGCAGGGCCGAGAAGAGGAGGGGCGGGAAGTGGTCGAGGCCGATCTCGATGACGGTGAAGTTCACGCCCCAGACGGCGGCGACGAGAACGGCGAGACAGAGGTGGGTGGGTCGCATGGTTCGAGCATCGAGGCCCGGACCGTTCAGCACCAGCGATGATTTCTGTACGGATGGATGAAGCAGTGCTTACGTAAGATGGCACGCATGCTCGATCTGCAGCGCCTGCGCGCCCTTCACGCCGTCTCCGTCCACGGCACGGTCGGCGCCGCGGCGGCCGCCCTCGGCTACACGCCCTCCGCCGTGTCCCAGCAGATAGCGAAACTGGAGCGGGAGACGCGGACGGTGCTGCTGGAGCGCCAGGGACGCGGTGTCCGGCTCACCGAGCAGGCGCAGCATCTCGTCGCCACGGCACGGGAGTTGCTCACGATCGTCGAGCGGGCGGAGACCGAGCTGGAGGAGCGGCGCGGGGAGCCGGCGGGGCGGCTGACGGTGGCGGCGTTCGCTAGCGCGGCGCGAGGGCTGATGCCGGGTGTGCTCGCCGATCTGGCGGCGCGTCATCCGGCGCTCGACGCCCGCCTCACGGAGGTGGAGCCGCATCTGTCCGTGGACCTGGTGGCCAAGGGCGCGGTCGACATGGCGGTCGCGCACGACTGGGACATCGCGCCGTTGCCGGCCCCTGAGGGGGTGGAGCAGGCGGTGATCGGTGACGACCTGTGCGACCTGCTGGTTCCCACGGGGCACCCCTTCGCCGCCCGCCGCTCCGTGCGCCGTACGGATCTCAAGGGTGAGCGCTGGATCTGCCAGCCGCCGGGGCGGGTCTGTCACGACTGGCTGGTCCGTACGCTTCGGGCGGCCGGGTGCGAGCCCGACATCGTCCACCAGGCCGAGGAGAACCCGACGCTCGTCGCCCTCGTCGCGGCGGGGCTCGGTGTTGCCCTGATCCCCCGCCTGGGCCGTGGGCCGCTGCCCGCGGGGGTCGTCGAGGTGTCGCTCGATCCCATGCCGGTGCGGCGCCTGTACGCCCTGTGGCGCACGGGGGCTTCGCGTCGGCCGGCCATCGCGGAAACGGTACGGACGCTTCAGGGGCACTGGCCCAAGGTGGCGGTGTGTGACTGAGTTGGCCGGTGCGATCTCGTCTGCCGGGTTTCTGTCTGTGGGCGGCTGCGGGTTCGTTGTGGCTGGTCGCGCAGTTCCCCGCGCCCCTTAAGAGCACGGGCGCACCCGAGCCCGGGACCGCACCCTCACCCAAACCGCACCACCCACGCGCCGCCGGCCACGCCCGCACCCGCCCACGCACCGCCAGCCATACGCGCACCCACCGCCCGCACACCGGCAGCCGTGCCCACGCCGCCACGCACCGGCAGCCGTACCCGTACCCGTCCGCGCACCGCCGACCATGGGCACCCCCGCCCGCACACCGGCAGCCGTGCCCACGCCCGCCCCCACCGGTCCACAGTCGCGTACGCGCGGCAGGGGGTGTGCCGGGAGGTGTCCGCCCGCAGCGGCCGGCGTCCGCCGCCGAGAACATCCCACCCCACAGAACCGCCGGACCGAGGACGGAGACCTTCCGGCGCGCACCCGACCCACGAACAAACCCGTAGGCGCCCAAGCCACCACGGCGGGGAAACTCGCCGAACAACACGCACCCCACCCAGCCTCACGCGCCCCGACCCCACCGCCGCCGGCAGCCGCAGGTCCCCCTTGACGCACCCCCGTACCAACTTCCCGTAATCGCCCGAACCCGGGAACCCACCCCCACCCCGCCCCGTCCAAACGCCGAGCTGCCGGAGAGTCTCCGTAGTGCGGTGTCGGCCCTCGCTGCTGGCTGCGATCGCTGACCACCCTCTCCGCCGCCTGCGGCCGGCAGCACGCCGTCACCGGCGCGCCCCCTCCGACTGCGCCGGTGACGGCCCCGCACCGGGTCCCGGTGCGGCCCCTTGACTGGAAGAAACTTCCCGGTTATTCGTGACTCCTCGGAAGTTTCCTTCATGAGGGAAGGAGCGCGCATGCGCGACTCCAGCACAGGAAGCACCGGAAACACCCCCAGACTTACCGACCCACCTACCGACCCACCTGCCAACCCACCTACCAACAGATCCACCACCCCACCTGCCAACAGCCCTTCCAGCCGCCCTTCCAGACGTACCGTCCTCGCCGCGACCGCCGGAGTCACCGCCACCCTGGCCCTGGACGCCACGTCCGCCGACGCGGCAGCCCCGGAGCCCGGCACCGACGACAAGAGACTCCGCGCCCTCATCTCCCGTATGACGCTGGGGGAGAAGGTCGGCCAGCTCTTCGTGATGCGGGTGTACGGGCACTCGGCGACCGCCCCGGACCAGGCCGACATCGACGCCAACCTCAAGGAGATCGGCGTACGGACGGCCGCCGAGCTGATCGCCAGGTACCACGTCGGCGGGATCATCTACTTCGCCTGGGCGCACAACACCCGGGACCCCCACCAGATCGCCGACCTGTCGAACGGAATCCAGCGCGCCTCCCTCGGTCTGCCCCGGGGACTGCCCGTGCTCATCTCCACCGACCAGGAACACGGGATCGTGGCGCGCGTGGGCAGGCCCGCCACCCTCTTCCCTGGCGCGATGGCCCTCGGCGCGGGCGGCTCCCGCTCCGACGCCCGCGCGGCCGCCCGCATCGGCGGCGCCGAGCTGCGCGCCCTCGGTATCCGGCAGGACTTCGCGCCGGTCGCCGACGTGAACGTCAACCCGGCCAACCCGGTCATCGGCGTACGTTCCTTCGGAGCCGACCCCGAGGCCGTGGCCGGGATGGTCGCCGCCCAGGTCGGCGGCTACCAGGGTTCCGGGGTGGCCGCCACGGCCAAGCACTTCCCGGGGCACGGCGACACCACGGAAGACAGCCACTACGGCTTCCCCGAGATCAAGCACACCCTGGAGCAGTGGACCCGGCTCGACGCCCCGCCGTTCAGGGGCGCGATCCGCGCCGGCATCGACTCCATCATGACCGCGCACATCATGGTCCCGGCCCTCGACCCGTCCGGGGACCCGGCCACCCTGTCCCGCCCGATCCTCACCGGCATCCTGCGCGAGGAGCTCGGTTACGACGGCGTGGTCGTCACCGACTCGCTGGGCATGCAGGGGGTGCGGACCAAGTACGGCGACGACCGGGTGCCCGTGCTCGCGCTCAAGGCCGGTGTCGACCAGCTCCTCAACCCACCCTCCCTGGACATCGCCTGGAACGCGGTCCTGAACGCCGTACGGAACGGCGAGCTCACCGAGGCCCGCCTGGACGAATCGATCCTGCGCGTCCTGCGGCTCAAGACGAAGCTCGGGCTCTTCCAGAAGCCGTACGTCAGTCGGGACGGGGTCGACCGGGTCGTGGGCGGCGACGCTCACCTCGCGACCGCCGACCGCATCGCCGAGCGCACGACCACGCTGCTGGTCAACAAGCGGCGGCTGCTGCCGCTGTCGCGCCGTACCCACCGGAACGTGCTCGTCGTGGGCGCGGACCCGGCCTCCCCGTCCGGCACCACGGGACCGCCGACCACCGTCCTCGCCACGGCCCTCACCGAGCTGGGCTTCACGGCCACGGCGCTGTCCACCGGCACGGCACCCTCGCAGACGGCCATTGACAGGGCGGTCGCGGCGGCGGAGGGCAAGGACGCGGTGGTCGTGGGCACGTACAACGTGACGGCGGCCAACTCGCAGAAGACACTCGTCGACGCGCTGGTCGCCACAGGTGTACCCGTCGTCGCCATCGCGATCCGCAATCCGTACGACGTCGCGCAGTTCCCGGGTGTGGACGCCTACTTGGCGTCGTACTCGTGGACGGACGTCGAACTGCGGGCCGCGGCACGGGTGGTGGCCGGGCACGTGGCACCGCGCGGGCGACTGCCGGTGCCGGTGCAGCACGCGGACGATCCGGCGCAGGTGCTGTATCCGGTCGGGCACGGGCTGACGTACTAGACCTACGTCGCACACCGGGCGCACCACCCCCAAGTGTCGCAAAGCACCCTGTTCGTCTGGCGTGACCCCTCCGCGACGGGTCACGCTGGACGGCGGGGTGCGTCGAGGACGGGTTCATGGTTGTGCTGGGCAGGGGTCGCGGGTGTGGCGGGGGTCGCCTGCGGGTGCGGAGCGCTTCGCGGAGTGTCGCGGTGGCGATGGCCGCGGTGGCCGCGGTGATGGCGACGGTGGTGCTCAGCGGCTGCCAGCAATGGTCCGGAGCGGACGGCACCGGCTCCGGCTCCGGCTCCGGCTCCGGCTCCGGCGGGTCCGACGCCGGCACGCCCGCCGCGGCCGCGTCGCCGACACGATCGGCGGCGCGCTCATCGGGCTTCGGGGCGGTGTTCCTCGGCGTCGACGAGTGCAGTTCCTTCGGGACGACGAGTTTCACGGAGGTGCCCTGCACGAGCGAGCGGGCCGCGGCCCGGGTGGTGGCCCGGCACGAGGGCAAGGTGTCCGCGGGGCCGGCCTGCCCCGCGACCACGGACTTCGTCCTCCACATCAGCGAGGCCCGACAGGGCTACGACGAGGACGGCGACGGCACCGTCTCCCAGGGCTACGCCTGCATGCGCAAGCTCACGCCACCGCATCCGGGCGACCCGGGCGGCGGTGGCGGGCCCCGCACCATCGTCGGCGACTGCGTGTACAGCACGGGCAAGGGCGAGGTCCGCGAGACGTCCTGCGACGGCGAGGGCGAGAACGCGCCCGAGTACGAGGTCACCTCGGCCGTCGGCGAACGCAGCGAGTGCCCCGCGTCCACGGCCCTCTACGTCCAGCTGGGCGGCGACGACCCGGTGGGCTGCGCCCGGCCCGTCTGAGCCGTCAACTCCCGGCGCACAAGGCTCTCCTGGGGTGGCACTCGGGCTCGATATCATCCGCTTGCCGACCGTACGGCGATGGCAGTACGACGACGGCAGTGCGCCGATGGCAGTCCGACGATGGGGGGACGATGGCCCAGGACGCTCAGGATGCTCAGGATGCTCAGGATGTTCAGGGCAAGGGCGAGCTGCCGGAGATTCCCGGGTACCGTCTCGACTCGCTCCTCGGCTCCGGCGGCATGGGCCGCGTCTATCTCGGTACGTCGCCCTCGGGCCGCCAGGTCGCCGTCAAGGTGATCCGCACCGACCTCGTCCACCGGCCCGACTTCCGGCAGCGGTTCCGGCGCGAGGTCACCGCCGCCCGCCAGGTCAGCGGCGCCTTCACAGCGCCGGTCGTGGACGCCGACCCGGACGCCGACCCGCCCTGGATGGCGACCCTCTTCGTACCGGGACAGCCGCTGGACCAGCGCATCAAGCTGGGGCCCCTGCTGGGCTCCGAGGAGCTGTACCGCCTGGCCACGGGTCTCGCCGAGGCGCTGCGCGACATCCACCGCGCCGGAATAGTGCACCGCGACCTCAAGCCGGCCAACGTCCTGCTCGCCGACGACGGGCCCCGCGTCATCGACTTCGGCATCGTGCGCGCCGCCGACGCCGACATGCCCACGGGCACCGGCATCACCGTGGGCACCCCGCCGTTCATGTCGCCGGAGCAGATCCGCGCCCAGAAGGACGTCGGGCCGCCGAGCGACATCTTCTCGCTGGGCTCGGTGCTGACGTACGCGGCGAGCGGCCATGTGCCGTTCGACGCCACGGACGTGTACGCGGTGGCGTACCAACTGGTCCACGAACCGCCCGACCTGGACGGCGTGCCGGACTGGCTGCTGCCGGTGGTCGAACGCTGTCTGGCCAAGGAGCAGACCGAGCGGCCGGACGCGGACGAGCTGCTCGCCCTGCTGCAGAGCACGCCCGTCCCGGCCGCCCACGACTCGCCGGACACCGTGGTGCTCCGCGCGCCCGCGCCCCGCGGGCCCCGCACGTCCGGCTCGACTGGCTCGACCGGCCCGACTGGCCCGACCGGGCATCCGGCGGAGCCGACCACCGCGGGCGCGGGCTCCGCCCCCACTCCCCCGCCCCGGCGGCGCCGGCGTCTCGTCCTCTCGACGGCGTCCGCGGTCGTGGCGGTCGCCTCCCTGACGGGCGGGCTGATGTACGCGCTCGACGACGGTGAGGACGGCACGGACCCCAGAGGAAGCACGCGCACCGTGACGCAACCGGAGGGCTCAGCGCGCTACATGAGCACGCAGTCGGGGTCGGGCGGCTTCACGTTCACGTACCGCGACAGCCCGGAGCGCCGTCCGAAGGGCTGGCGGCAGTGGCAGTACAACCTCCAGAACAGCGACTGCGTGTACGCCGCTTCGTCCCTGCTGTGCGTCGGCGACCGGACGGTCCGGATCGACGCCGCGACCGGCAAGGAACTGTGGCGGACCGACAAGGCGTCGGCGTACGGCCAGAACACCCCCGTCGTCGTCGGCGAGACCGCGATCGTCAACATCGGTGACCGGATCGTGGGGCTCGCGCTCGCCGACGGCGCGGTGAAGTGGCGCTACACGACGCCGACGCTCACCCAGCGGCTCATCGGCGACGGCGAGCGGGTGTACGCGGTGGACCACGACGGGCGGGTGCACGCCGTCGACGCGACGTCGGGCAGGGAGAGCTGGACGGTGACGGCCCGCGTGTCCGGCGACGGCGGGTCCGGGAATCCGCCCGCGCTGCGGGTGGTGGGCGACCGGCTCTACGTCTTCGCGAGCGCCTCCGCCGACGCGCTCGGCGAGGACTTCGTCACGGTCGTCAACACCGGCAGCGGCTCGCGCGTCGCCGCGTTCGCGCTGTCCGCTCCGTGCGACGCCGGCAGCGAGGCGTTGCTCGACGAGGACGGCACGACGCGGCTGTACTGCGCCCTGACGGACGTGACGGATGAGACGGACGAGACGGACACGAAGTACGCCATCCTGCGCCAGGAGCTCGTGGAGGGCGCCAAGGGCGTCCGCACGCAGGTCGACGCGACCCTGGGCAACGGTCAGATCGGGGCGCCCGAGCTGTCGGTCACCCCGGGCCGGGTGCTGTTCGTGGCGCCCACCGCGACGGGCGGCGAGCTGGTCGCCGTCGATCCGGTCGAGCGGACCGAGCTGTGGCGCAGGTCCCTGCCCGGCAGGGGCCCGGCCGACGCGCCTCCCGTGCAGGCCGGCGACCGCGTGTACGTCGCCAACCTCCGGGGAGTCGCCGTCTACGCGGCGGACACGGGCAAGCTCCTCTACCAGCACAGCGTGCCGGACATCGAGGACGCCAGCGGTATGGAACTCGGCCTGGACACGGAGCCGATGGTGGCGGGCGGCATCATCTACGCCCCGTCGTCGAAGGCGGGCTGGGTGAGTCTGGACACGGAGGGCACCAAGGACACCGGGCGGAGGTGAGCCCCGGTACCGCGTCACCGTCGCGACTGTACCGGGGCTCACCCAGCGTCCGCCGGGTGGCGGATTACGGCCTGAGCGTCGGCTCGCGCTCGATGTCGCGCTTGTCCAGCTTGGCGTCGTACCTGGCCAGCGGCTTCGCCGCGTCCGGGTTCGCCTGGACCGCGGCGGAGGCCACGCCCGCCCACTCCAGGATGCGGGCGGTGGCCAGGGCCTTCTCGTCGGCCACCAGACCGGCCACGTTCGCGCCGTGGTTGAGGCCGGGGGCCGTGAAGACGTAACTGTCACGCGCGCCCTTGCCGAGGTGGAACGGCTCGGCGCCCCACGGGTCGTTCTCGCCGTACACGAAGAGCATGCGGGTGGCGTTGTGGCGGACCCAGGTGTCCACGTCGCGCATGGCGTACGGCTGGAACGTCATCGGGATCTCGCGCGGCACGAAGTTCCGCGGCGGCTGGTAGCCATAGCGGATGTACTTCTTCTCGATGTGCGGGAACTCGATCGTCGGCGCGCCCAGCTGCGTGCCCGCCTGGTAGTAGTACGGCGTGTACGTCTCCAGGCCCTGGTCGGTGTAGGCGGAGAAGCCGGAGATCGTGTCGATGGAGGTCCAGATCTCGTCGTCCGTGGCGGCCTTGGCGTCCTTCGGGATGGTGTCGCTGTCGCAGTCCGCGAGCAGGCTGTACTGCCAGAAGCCCCACACGTAGTCGAGTACGGTCGCCTCGTACGCCTTGTCCAGGCTGCCGATGGTGTCGAAGGTGAGGCCCTCGGTGGCGGCGTACTCCGCGTACTTCTTCTCCAGCGGTTCACGGCGCACGAGTGCCTCGCGCTGGACGGCGTTCAGGCGGTCGCGGCACTCCTTGGTGCCGACGGTGGCGAAGAACCGGTCGTAGGCCGAGTCCTCCTTGTTCACCACGTCGTTGGGGGCGACGTAGGCGACGACGCCGTCCATGTCACGCGGGTAGAAACGCTCGTAGTAGGTGGCGGTCATGCCGCCCTTGGAGCCGCCGGTGGAGATCCACTTCTTCGAGTAGATCTTCTTCAGCGCGGTGAAGATGCGGTGCTGGTCGCTGGCCGCCTGCCAGATGTCGAGCTTGGACCAGTCGGCCGGGGCGGGGCGGGACGGGGTGAAGAAGCGGTACTCCATGGAGACCTGGTTGCCGTCCACGATCTGGGTGGGCTCGCGGCGGCCGGGGTTCGTGGAGACGTTGTAGCCGCCGGTGTAGAAGACCGTCGGGCGGCTGGTGTCCTTGTGCAGCACGGTGATCCGCTGCTGGAACGTGCCCTTGGACGGGCGCCGGTGGTCGATCGGCTGGGTGTAGTTGAGGACGAAGAAGCGGTAGCCGGAGTACGGCTTCTCCTCGATCAGGCTCATGCCCGGGATCGCGAGGAGCTGGTCCTTGATGTCGGTGGTGGCACTGGTGCCGGTGCCCGTGGCGTCCGGCTGGGCGGCGGTGGCCGCCCCTGCCGTGCTCACCGTGCCTATGAGCACCACGAGCGCCAGCATCCATCTGAGCGCCTTGCGCATGGAATCTCCCCTGTGACTCATCGTGCGCCGGAACCTAGTCGAGCGACCGGTGCCCGCACCAGGGGACGAGGCCGCCAACTGGCCGGAGACCAGCGGAGATTAGGGAAAACCCTGTGCGGGTGGACGGGTTCGCTGCCGTGGCTTGAGGGGGTCGGGGCCGGCGCCCCGGACCGGGGGCGCAGCCCCCAAGGGGCGCGGGGAACTGCGCGACCAGCCACAACCAGCCCGCAGACTCACAACAACAACACGGGGCTGCCACCAACCGAGAGCCTGGGGCGCAGCCCCCGTCAGCAGAGGATCCACCCCGAGCTCGTGCTGCCGTTGCTGACCGCGCCCTTGACCCGGACGCACCGCCGGCCGGCGTGCACGGCCCCCGTGCCGATGCGCTCCTCGCGCTTGCCCTCGCGCAGCACCGGCCGGCTTCCGCGTGCCTGCACGCTGACCGACATCCACTTGCGGGCGCCCCGCTTCTTGGCGACGGTCACGGCGCAGACGTATCCGCTGCGCTTGTAGACGTCCACGCGGCCGGTGGAGAAGGGCAGCGTACGGATCTTGCGCCCCGCGCAGGACGCCGCCTCGGCGCTGCCCGGTCCGGCCACCACGAGAAGCCCGGACGCGGTCAGCAGGGCCAGCACGAGCGCCATCCGCCGCCTTACCGCACCGTGCGTCCCCGTCGCTCCACCGCTCACCGGATTCACCCCTCCCCGCGCAGAAGACGTACTGGTGTACGGACGCGCGACGTATGCCGGATGGTTGCACGTCCACTGGCGAGGTGTCAGCTCGGCGCGCTGACGGGCTCCCCCACGAAGGTGCGCCACAACTCCGCGTACCGGCCGCCCAGTCGGAGCAGTTCGTCGTGGGTGCCGTCCTCGGTCACGCGTCCGTGGTCCATCACCACGACGCGGTCCGCGCGGGCGGCGGTCGTGAGACGGTGGGCGACCACGAGCGTGGTGCGGCGGCCCGCGAGGCGGTCCGTGGCCTGGTTGACCTGGGCCTCGGTGGCCAGGTCGAGGGCGGCCGTGGCCTCGTCGAGGAGCAGGATGTCGGGGTCGACGAGCTCGGCGCGGGCCAGGGCGATCAGCTGGCGCTGCCCGGCGGAGAGGTTGCGGCCGCGTTCGGCGACCTCGTGGAGGTAGCCGCCGTCCAGCGTGGCGATCATGTCGTGCGCGCCGACGGCCCGGGCCGCGGTCTCCACCTCGGCGTCGGTGGCGTCGGGGCGGCCGTAGGCGATGGCGTCGCGGACGGTGCCCTGGAAGAGGTACGCCTCCTGCGGTACGACGCCCAGCCGGTGCCGGTACGACGTGGTGTCCAGGTGCCGCAGATCGGTGCCGTCCACGAGTACGCGCCCGCCCGTGGGGTCGTAGAAGCGCGCGACGAGCTTCACCAGGGTCGACTTGCCCGCGCCCGTCTCACCGACGAAGGCGACCGTCTGCCCGGCCGGGATGGTGAGCGCGACCCCGCCGAGGGCCTCCTCGTCGTCCCCGTACGCGAAGTGGACGTCCTCGAACGTGATGTCCCCGCGCAGGGACAGCACCTCCAGCGGCTCCTCGGCCGCCTTCGTCGACGTGGGTTCGCGGAGCAGCTCCTGGATGCGGCCCAGCGACACCGTGGCCTGCTGGTAGCCGTCGAAGACCTGGGAGAGCTGCTGCACGGGTGCGAAGAACAGGTCGATGTAGAGCAGGTACGCGACCAGCGCGCCCGTCGTCAGCGTCGCGGAGTCCACCCGCTGCGCACCCACGACGAGCACGGCGGCCGCGGCCACCGACGACAGCAACTGCACGAACGGGAAGTACACCGATATCAGCCACTGGCCGCGGACGCGCGCCTTGCGGTAGCTGTCGCTGCCGGCCGCGAAGCGCTCGCCGCCGTCCCGCTCGCGCCGGAACGCCTGCACGATCCGCAGCCCGGACACCGACTCCTGGAGGTCGGCGTTGACCAGCGCCACGCGTTCACGGGCGAGTTCGTACGCCTTCACGCTCGCCCGGCGGAAGAAGAACGTGCTGATGATCAGCGGCGGCAGCGTCGCGAAGACGACCAGCGCGAGCTGCACGTCGATCACGAGCAGCGCGACCATGATGCCGAAGAAGGTGACGACCGAGACGAAGGCGGTGACCAGGCCCGTCTGGAGGAACGTGGAGAGGGCGTCGACGTCCGTCGTCATCCTCGTCATGATCCGGCCGGTCAGCTCCCGCTCGTAGTAGTCGAGTCCGAGCCGCTGGAGCTGGGCGAAGATCTTCAGCCGGAGCGAGTACAGGACGCGCTCACCGGTCCGTCCGGTCATCCGCGTCTCGCCGATCTGTGCCGCCCACTGGGCCACTACGGCGAGCAGCCCCAGCACGGAGGCAGCCCACACTCCGCCGAGGGCCAGTTCGGAGACGCCGTTGTCGATGCCGTGCCGGATCAGGACGGGGAGGAGGAGCCCCATGCCGGCGTCGACGGCGACGAGCCCGAGGCTGATGAGCAGGGGGACCCTGAAGCCTCGCAGCAGCCGCCGCAGGCCGTACGACTCCTCCGGCGTGACCGCCCGCGCCTCGTCGATGCCCGGGGTGTCGGTGGCCGGGGGCAGCGCCTCGACCTGGGCGAGGAGTTCGGGGGTGGCCGGCGTCCCGTCGAGGGCGAGGTCCCTGGGCTCCCGGTCGCCGGTCCACAGCCTGGGGGTGATGCCCCGCTCGGCGTCGAACTCGGCGTCCAGTTCATCCCGTACGGAGGTGTCCTCGGTACAGGTGTCTTCCGTCAGGGATGCCGGCTTGACGTGGCCGGGCGAGACCCCGCCCAGTTCGTCCGGGTCGGTGAGCAGCGCCCGGTAGAGCGCGGACCGCTCCTGGAGTTCCTCGTGGGTGCCGAGGTCGGCGACGCTGCCGTGGTCGAGGACGGCGATGCGGTCGGCGAGGTTGAGGGTGGAGCGGCGGTGGGCGATGAGAAGGGTGGTGCGGCCCTCCATGACCTGCCTGAGCGCCTCGTGGATCTCGTGCTCGACGCGGGCGTCCACGGCGGAGGTCGCGTCGTCGAGAACGAGGAGACGCGGGTCGGTGAGGATGGCGCGGGCGAGGGCGATGCGCTGGCGCTGGCCGCCGGAGAGGGTCAGGCCGTGCTCGCCGACCTTGGTGTCGTATCCCTCGGGCAGTTCGCTGACGAACCTGTCCGCCTGGGCGGCGCGGGCGGCGGTCTCGATCTGCTCCTGGGTGGCGTCGGGGCGGCCGTAGGCGATGTTGTCGCGGATGGTGGCCGAGAAGAGGAAGGAGTCCTCGGGGACTAGCCCGATGGCGGCTCGGAGGGAGTCGAGCGTGAGTTCCCGGACGTCGTGGCCGCCGATGAGGACGGCGCCGTGCGTGACGTCGTAGAAGCGCGGCAGGAGCAGCGAGAGCGTGGACTTGCCGGAGCCGGAGGAGCCGACGACGGCGAGGGTCTCGCCGGGGCGTATCTCGAAGCTGAGGCCGTCGAGGACGGGGGCCTTCTTCGACTCGGCGGAGGCGTCCGCGTAAACGTCCCCGTACGCGAACGACACGTCGTCGAACTCGACGGTCGCGGGGGCGTCGGCGGGAAGCGTCTTCGTGCCGTCCCTGAGGGTCGGCCGGGTGTCGATCAGCTCCAGCACGCGCTCGGTGCCCGCCCGTGCCTGCTGACCGACGGTCAGGACCATGGCGAGCATGCGGACGGGGCCGACGAGCTGGGCGAGGTAGCTGGAGAAGGCGACGAACGTACCGAGCGTGATGTGCCCGCGCACCGCGAGCCAGCCGCCGAGCGCCAGCATGGCGACCTGCCCGAGGGCGGGGACGGCCTGGAGCGCCGGGGTGTACCGGGAGTTGAACCGGATGGTGCGCAGCCGCCCCGCGAACAGCTTGCGTCCGACCTCCCTGAGCTTCCCGGTCTCCTGCTCCTCCTGCCCGAATCCCTTGACCACGCGGACACCGCTGACGGCGCCGTCGACGACGCCCGCGACGGCGGCGGCCTGCGCCTGCGCGTACCAGGTGGCCGGGTGCAGCCGGGTGCGGCTGCGCTTCGCGATCCACCAGAGGGCGGGGGCGACGGCGATCGCGACCAGGGTGAGGGGCAGCGACAGCCACGCCATGATCACGAGGGAGATGAGGAAGAGCATGAAGTTGCCGAGGGTCATCGGCAGCATGAAGAGCAGACCCTGGATCAGCTGGAGGTCGCTGGTGGCCCTCCCGACGACCTGCCCGGTGGACAGCTCGTCCTGACGGCGCCCGTCGAGCCGTGTGATCGTCTCGTACATGTCGGTCCGCAGGTCGTGCTGGACGTCGAGGGCGAGACGTCCGCCGTAGTAGCGGCGGATGTAGGTGAGGACGTAGACGAGGACGGCGGACCCGATCAGGGCGCCGGCCCAGGGGGCCATGCTCCGGGTCCGGTCGGTGACGACGTCATCGATGATCACCTTGGTGATCAGGGGGACGATGGCCATGAGGGCCATACCCGCCAGGGAGGAACCGAGGGCGAGGACGACGTCCTTGGGGTACCGCCAGGCGTACCCGGCGAGCCTCCGCGCCCAGCCCTGTATCTCCCCTGTCTCCCCCTGCTCCGCTGCCACGCCGGCGCCTCCCGTCTGTTCTGATGTGCCGGAAGGCCCAACGCGGGCGGGTGCGGATTTCATTCCGCTGCAACGATCCTCCGGGGCAGCGCGGGGGTTTTGCCGCCCCCGCCGCCCCTACCCGTCCCATCCCCAGGGGCTGCCGCCCCTTCAACCCTGCGAAGGGGGCTCCGCCCCTGGACCCCCAGGGTTTCGGGGCTCCGCCCCGGACCCCGTTCGGGGGCCAGCCCCGGACCCCCGCTCCTCAAACGCCGGAGGGGCTGGGTATTCAGCCCGTCCGGCGTTTGAGGACGAGGCCGTTCAGGCCGATGCGGGAGCCTGGGGGCGGCAGCCCCCAGGGAAGGGATGGGACGGGTAGGGGCGGCGGGGGCGAGAAAACCAGCCGTTACGGCAGCCGCACGTTCAACCGGTAGAACCGAGTCGTCTGGGCCGCGTTCTGGTTGTCGTCGCTGACCAGGAGGACGCGCAGGCCGCCGGGGCCATACCCCGTGATCGTCATGCCCTCGATGTTGTCCAGCAGCGGGTTCGGCTGGGGCTGCTTGGCGGTCGCTCCGAGGGTGGGGCAGGTCACAAGGTCGGTGAGGAGGGTCTTCTTCACCAGCCGTACGTCCGCCTGGCCCGTGAGGTTCTCGACACCGCTGGTGTCCGTGGCGCGCCGCGGGTCCGCGAGGTAGAGGCGGACCGTGTTGCCGACGCCGGAGGTGAAGCCGCGCTCCAGGACGAGCAGCCGCCCGTCGGGAAGGGCGGTGGTCTCCACGACGCCCAGGCCGCTGTCGGCGCGGTAGCCGTACTGCGCCGAGAGCCGGAAGTCCTGGCCGCGGCCCCGGTCCCAGGTCTGGAAGCGGACGATCCCGGCGCTGTCGCCGGAGAGCGCGTACTCCATGGAGGCGAGCAGGGTGCGCCCGCCGGGCAGGAGGGTCAGGCCCTCGAAGGTGCCGTTGGTGACGGCCCGCCCCGCGGGAGCGACCCGGAGCGCGTCCGGTACGGGCAGGCTGTCGGCCAGGAGGTGGCCCTCACGGTCGTACCGTCGTACGGACGGCTCCTTTTCGGAGCTGATGAGCAGTGTGCCGTCGCGGTCGACGACCACGCCCTCGGAGTCGAGTTCGGCGCCCTTGTCGTCGGCGAGCGGGGCGACGCCCGTCGGCCGGAGGGTGCGGGGGTCGAGGGTGAAGAGGGCGGAGCGGTCGGAGACCGCGGCGAGGGAGCCGTCGCGGGTCACGGCGAGAGCCGAGAGGTTGCCGACGAAGGTGCCCTCGTACGTCGTCTTGTCGAGCGCGTCGGAGAAGCTGTCGATGGAGACGGCGGGCGAACAGGCATGTGACTGTGGTGCGTTGGTGTCGGCGTGGACGGGTCCGGCGGCACCGAGCGTGGTGGCTGCCGCCAGGGCGGCGGTGACGGTGGCGAGGCGGGTTTTGAGACTTCCGGAGCTCATGCCCGTCACGGTAGGACGGGCTGGGTGCTGCCGGGTGGACTCCCCGTGAATGTCAGGGATTTCAAGGGATTTCAACCGCCGGTCGGCGGCACGGGCACGGAGGCCTCCGCGGGCTGGTCCGTGGGGACGTACCGCTGGGTGCTCGCGCTGACGGTGACCGGTACGAGGTCCTTGTGGATGGCCTTCGCGACGCCCTGGATGGTGGTCACTCCGTAGTTCATGGTGCTGTTGCCGTGGGTGAGGACGGAGATCATGTAGTCGTGTCCGGCGCCCTTGAAGGTGCCGATGCTGTGCACACGCCAGCCGTACGTGGCGCGGGACAGCCAGCCGTTCTTGACGTGCACGGAGACCGTGGAGGGCGCCCCGGCCGGCGTACCCCAGCGCTGTGAGGAGACGACCTGGCCCATCAGCTTCAGGATGTACGCGCGGGAGTTGTCACTGAGGACTGTGTTCTTCGCGGTGACGAGCTTGAGGAGTTTCTGCTCGTCCTGGACGGTGATCTGGGTCAGCCCCCAGTAGCCGTTCGCGCCCGGCTTGGTCTGGGTCATGCCGGCGGCGGCCAGGAAGCCCTTGATCTTCGTCATCCCGAGCTGCCGCCACAGGGTGCTGGTGGCCGCGTTGTCGGACTTGGTGATCATGGCCTTGGAGAGATCCGCCTCACGCTGGGTGAGGTAGCGGTTGTGCTTCTTCGCGTCCCAGAGGAGCGTGCCGAGCACGGTCACCTTGACGACGCTGGCCGAGTCGAAGGCCGTGCTGCCGCGCAGGGTGCAGGTCGTTCCGGTGGCTCTGTCGTAGAGCCCGACGGCTATGGTCCCGTTGCGGTTGGCCAGGGCCGCGGTGATGTCCCGTTGCAGCTTCTCGGCCAGCCCGGCCCGCCCGGACGTACAGCTGACCTGTGGTGTGGCCGCCGCGGCGGGTGCCGCGGCGGCCACGCACGGCAGAAGCAGTCCGGCGCCGAGGGCCCCGGCGACCACACGCGCACGCCGGGTTGTCCGGTGAGTCATGGAGGCTTCCCATCCCCTAGAAGCGATGTGAGCGCGCTGGTGGCGCACTCGCCTCCTTTGACTCGCGTCCATGGCCGAAAGTTGTATGTGCCCTGGGTCACCGGGACCGTGCTCGACAGACACGGCGGCCCGGACCGGCTACCGTCGCGGGCCCGCGAAGGCGTAGGCCGCGGTGCCGGCGACCGTGAGGACCAGGGCCGTCCAGGTGCCCGCCGCCGTACCGGGTGGCAGCAGCATCCAGGACGCCACCTGCGTCGGCGCACTCGTCGGGGGCGGGGCGAAGAACGAGAACGAGAGCCAGGCGAACGGCAGCGTCCACGCGTACTGGCCGCCCGAGAGCGCCGCGCCCAGGGCAACCAGTCCCATCAGGCCCGCGCTGTCCCGGACGACGAACGCGGTGGTGGCCATGTCCTCGCCCATGGTCTGCATGGTCAGCAGCATCGCGGCGACGACCGCGCCGGCGAGCAGCACGTGCGCCGCTCTGCGGGGCACCCAGCGGATCGCGGCCGTCCGGTCCAGCGCGGGGTCCTGCCCGCTGAGCCCGATCGAGGCTGCCATCGCCCCCGTGGCGAGGACGAGCACGGGCAGCCGCGGATCACCGGGCTCCTCGCCCCCGTTCCGGGCGAGTGCCCACACCGCCACCGCGCTGATCACCACCGCGGCGAGCGACGCGGGTACCTGACGCGAGCGCGCGTACAGCGTCAGCCATCTCACCGGGACGCACCGCCGTTCAGCGCCTCGAACGCGTCGCCCTCGCAGGAGAGCGCGGCAGCGCGCATCGCGTTGATCCGCGAGAGCTGCTCGGCCCGCGGAAGCGCCTTGAGTTCCTTCCACACCGGGCGGGTCTCGGCGTCGACCTCGCGGCGCAGACTCGCCGGCAATGTGCCGGGAAGTGCCTTGAGGTCCCCGAGGACCCAGGCCGCCGCGACAGTCTGCGCGTACAGATCTCCTCCCACGCTGGCCCATCCGACGGGGGTGCACCCCGGCACCATGCCTTTGGCGATCAGGGACCGGGTCAGCTCCTCGCCCTTCGCGGCGGCGACGATGTCGTCGTCGAAGTCGAGGAGCACGGTCTCGCGGGACCACTGCGGCGTGGAACCGTCCGGCAGCACGGCGGTGTTCTCCCTGACCGAGACGGGCGCCTGGCCGCCCAGGGCGCCGTGCAGCAGGCGCAGCGCCTCCTTGCCGGGACCCGCCAGGTCGGCGAGCCGCGCCTGGTGCGTCCTGGTCACGCACACCGGGCCGTCGCACACCAGCTCCGCGGCGGCCTTGTCGACGACGTACATCCGGCGCGGGTCGGAGGGGAGGACGAGCAGGGCGAGCGCCGCGCCCGCCAGGACGGGCGTCAGGGCGATCAGCCGGGCGCGCGGGGTCGCGGCGACCAGCAGCGCGAAGCCGGTCGCGGCCATGCCGAGCAGCCAGATCGTCTGCCCGACGTGCACGGAGGCGGAGAGCGTGACGAGCACGTTGCGCACCTCTTCCACCGCCGGTGACAGCAGGGAGATCCGGTTCGGCTCCGTGTTCGTGATCCCCTCCGCCGTGGTCGTCTCCGTCCGCCCCACCGACATGTTCATGAGAGCCGTGAACACGAAGGCGCCTATGGCCAGCGCCGGCGGGGTGAGCGCGGACGGCAGGGCCCGCCCGGCACCCATGCCCAGCACGGCGCCCGCGACGAGGAAGAGTGCCCCCACCAGCGAGATCGGCAGCCACCCGAGGTGCGTGTACTCGGTGTGGGCGAGCACCTGGACTCCGCCCACGAGGACGAGGAGCGCAAAGGCGGAGGCCAGCGTGATCGCCGTCGTGCCCGCCAGCGCGGCCGCGCGGTGCCATGCGGGACGCGGTGTGGTCGTCAGCAGCTCGGACATCTTCGAGCGGTGGTCGCGCAGGCCCTGCAGCGCGCCGAGCCCCACGGCGAGGGGCCACAGGTAGAACAGCAGGGCGCGGGTCCACAGGGCCATGGGCGTCCACTGGGCCGTCCACGCCGTGGTGCCGCTCCGCCACCCGGCGTTCAGCAGGTACAGGAACGCCAGCGAGGCCCCCAGGACCAGGACACCGGCCCACGGGGCGACGGAACGCCTCAACTCGATACGCAGCACACGGCCGTTCACCAGGTGCCCCTTTCCTGCTCGGGGCGCAGCAGCAGCGCCGAGTAGCCACGCTCCAGCGGGGAGTCGCCCACGTGCTCGGGGCCGCCCGCCGCGGCCAGTTCGTCCGGGGTGCCCTGGAAGACCAGCCGGCCCTCGGCGAAGAGCACCACGTCGGTGCAGGCGGCGGCGACGTCCTCCACCAGATGGGTCGAGACGACCACGCAGGTGTCCGTACCCAGTTCCTGCAGCAGCTCGCGGAAGCGCAGCCGCTGCGCCGGGTCCAGGCCGACCGTCGGCTCGTCCAGCAGCAGGATCGTCGGGTCGTTGACGATGGCCTGGGCGATGCCGACCCGCCGCACCATGCCGCCCGACAGGGCCTTCATCTTCTCGTCGGCGCGGTCCGCCAGGCCCACCCGCTCCACGGCGCGCTGCACCGCCGCCGGGATGTCCGCCTTGGGCACCTCCTTCAGCCACGCCATGTACTCGACGAACTCGCGCACCGTGAAGCGCTTGTAGTAGCCGAACTCCTGCGGCAGGTAGCCGATCCGGCGGCGCAGCGCACGGTGCTCGCCCCGGCCGCCCACGGACTCGCCGAGCAGCTCAAGGGTGCCCTCAGCGGGGCGCAGTACGGTGGCCAGCGCCCGGATGAGGGTGGTCTTGCCTGCCCCGTTGGGTCCGAGGAGGCCGTGTACGCCGGTGCCCAGCGACAGGTCGAGCCCGTCGACGGCCATCCGTTTCCTGCCGACCCTGACCTTCAGCCCGGCGGCCTGGATCTGCCAGGCGTAGGCCGTCGGTGCGATGTCGGCCGCGCTGTACGCGGGCGTCATGTGGCGTTCCTTTCCGATTTTGGTTTGGTTGGTCATCGATGGGCTCCCAGCACGGAGTACGCGCCCCTGCGTGCGATCACGACACCGATGCCGAGCGCGAGGATCAGCCCCCACACCGGCAGACCATCCGTCTGCAGGGCGAAGGTCGTACGGCTCGTGGCCAGGGTCGGCGCCACGATCACGCCGGCCCACACGGTCACCAGGGCGACGGCGGCACGATTCACGCCGACGACACCGCCGAGCGCGAGGGTCGCCGAGGTGAAGGCCAGACAGGGCAGCAGCCACTGCGCGGCCGTCACCCCCGTCGCCCATCCCCCCACCGACAGCACGGGGACGACCACGACGAGCACGGAAGCGGTGCGCCGCAGCACCATGTGGAGCCCGGCCCTGGGCACGGAGGCCGTCAGCTCGTACGCCGGATCGAGGCCACGCGACCACGACGCCGCGACGCCGAACACGGGCAGGACCGGGGCGAGCAGCAGCACCAGCGACACCTCGCCGGAGCCGAAGCCGGTGTCGGTGTCGGTGCCGACCAGGTCGAGCAGGAGCGCGAGCAGCGTCACGCTCGCGACCATGGCCAGCCACGGCACCATCGTGGGCGTCAGCCACTTCGACAGCCGCGCCGACCAGCGCCGTCGGCGCGGCATCGGGCCGGTGGCGGCCAGTTGGGGTTCGAGACCGGACCACACGGTGTCGACCAGCGCCGTGACGTCCGGCCCCCGCACCGCGACGGCGGGCGCCTGCGCCGCAGCGGCGGCCGTCGCCTGCGCCATGACGGCGGCCGACAGCCGGTCACGGCACACCCGGCACTCCTCCAGATGGGCCTCCACGGCCCACACCTCGTCGGCGGCGATATCCGCGCCGCCGCGCGCGTAACCGTCGATGATCCGCATCGACGCGTGTTCCCCGCTCATGCCAGCGCCTTCCGCATCGCGATCCGGGCCCGGCGGGCACGGGTCTTGACCGTGCCCTCGGGCAGCCCGAGCAGGACCGCGGTCTCCCGGACGGACAGCCCGTCGAGCACCATGGCCTGCAGTACCTGTCTGAGCTCCGGCGCGAGGCGCCGCAGCGCGTCCCCGACGTCACCGCCGACGGTCGCCGCGAGTGCCTCCTCCTCGGCGGCGGGCGCCATGGGCTGCGAGGCGGCCGCGAGCGGCGGCTCCGCGTGGTGGGCCCTGCGCCGGAACGCGTCGACGAGGCGGCGCGCCGCGATCGTCCACAGCCAGCCGACGGCCGTTCCTCCGGCTGCGGACCCGGCGAACGCACCCGCCGCGCGCCAAACCGCCAGATACGTCTCCTGCATGACCTCGGCGACGATCTGCTCGTCGGCGCAACGGCGGCTCAGCCGCACCGCCATCCACGGCGCGGTGCGCCGGTACAGCTCCTCGAACGCCGCGCGGTCGCCCTTGGCCACCAGCCGGACGAGACCCTCCTCGTCCAGCTCGCCCGGTGCCTTCCTGAGTGCTCTCACACCCGCAAGACGCGGGGCCCGCGCGACAGGTTTTCTCCGTGGCGTGACCTGTGTCACATACGGGACACTCGGGAACCTCGTGCCGTCAACAGGGTCGTGCCATCACAGGGTTTGGGGTACGACGAGCTGCAGGCAATGGGTTGTTTCTGCTTACCTGCTCGGCCTCTTCACCTCTGGCGCTGTGACGCCCCGTCACGTTGGTCGTCTCACGACGAGGGGGAGCCACCGGCTGCTGGGCGGTCTCGCGTTCGCCGTCAGCCAGGAGCACACGCAGCGGCAGCTCGATCACCGCATGTAGCGGAATCTGACCGAACCCGGCGCCCTGGGATCCATTCCCAGGGCGCCGGCCCTGGTGACAACAACCCATAGAACCGCTACAGAAAGTCGAATCACCGTGCTCGCAATGGAACTGGCCTCGGGTGCCGACGATGCCGCCTCGGCCATCGTGGTCGGCTGCCTTCTGCTTGCTGTCGCCGTCATCGCCTACGGGTTCATCGCCCGAGAACGCATGGCGAACCCCAGGCGATCCCCGAGCCGCACCGGCCCCGACAGCGCCGAACGCGGTTTGTCCCGGACCGTGCCCTTCGGGGGCGTCGCGGTTGTGATCGGCCACATCGTCGGATCAGCCACTCGGAACCGGTGGGCATTCCACTGGGACCTCGCACTCGAGATCCTGGTATATGCCTCGGCACTGCACTTCTACGAGTTCGTGGCGAAGTGGCGGGAACCGACTCCTACGACTCGTCGGATCTCCGTCGCAGGACTCGTACTCACGGCCTTCGCCGGCAGCGCGTCAGCGGCATACACGAGTGGAATCCTGTAAGGACGGCCTCGGCTGCCGACCACAGTTCACTCTGCTCCGGCCGAGGTGCCCCCCGGCCGGAGCCGGCTGACAAGAAGGATCCCCATGAACTCGCCCAGCCCCATCCTGGTCGTCCTCGTCATCCTGTGGACCGCAGCTGCGGCTGCCGCAGTGATCACATCCATCGTGCTCTCCGTCCGAGCCAATCGGCGACAGACAGCTTCCGCCGCCTGGACGCCGTTCGGCCCGGGCTTCCCGATCACAGCAATAGCGGCCATCGCCGGATACTCAGTCGCCGCCGTCGCCACAGGCCGCTTCACTCTCGCCACCGCCGCCTTCAGCATTCTGTGGCCCGCCACGGCCGCCGCGACCCTCGCCTACGCGGCAGGAACGCGCACCCGCTCCTGGCCTCGATGGGCCACCGTCGCCTTCGCCGCCGCGGGTGCGGTTCTCTACGGTTCACAGTCCATGTGACCTCTCGAAGCGGCGGGCTGGGGCCTCCCACGCGCGGCGCTGACACCGCCGTCCAGCAGCTGGCAGCTCATGGACGCCCTCACCACAACCAGCATGTAGACCTTGAATATAAGGTGCGGAGCATTCTGGCTGCCGAAGCCAGACCGCGCCGCTGGAAGGAAGGCGCCGAGGGCTGTAGCCACACCCCATGGTGTGTCACCGCGCTCGTCAGCCTCCGCCGATGCACCAGTGCGGCCGCGAGCCGCGATCCGAATGGGGTGGGGAATGTCCAGACACAGGTTGTCCAAGAGAGGCCGTTACGTCGCGTGGGCCACGACGGGTGTCGTCGTGGTCGCCGGCGCCGGGATCGCGGCGCAGACCTCCATGGCCGCCCCGAGCTGGCCGGCGCAGAAGACGTACACGGGCCGGGCGTTCGACACCTGCACGGCCCCTTCCCTCGCCGCGATGAAGGCCTGGAAGACCGGCTTCTACGGAGCCGCCGCCGTCTACATCGGGGGCAAGAACCGTGGCTGCGCCCAGCCCAACCTCACCGCGTCCTGGGTGAAGTCCGTCAGCGCTGCCGGCTGGAAGCTGATTCCGCTCTATGTCGGTGCCCAGCCGCCCTGCCAGACCAGCAGGAACCCGGAGAGGTTCACCGCCTCCACGGCAGCTTCCGTCGGGGCGAGCAACGCCAAGGACGCCGTCGCCAAGGCGGCCGCCCTTGGCATGAAGCCCGGCAGCCCCATCTACCTCAACATGGAGTCGTACGACATCACGAACAAGGCGTGCAACGACGCCACCCTGACGTACGTGCGCTCCTTCACCAAGACCCTGCGGGCCGAGATGTACCGCGCCGGGTTCTACGGCTTCAGCAGCTCCAGCGCCAAGGCCATCGCCACCGCCACCGCCACCAACCGGACCGACCTCCCCGGCAACCTCTGGTACGCGCTGTGGAACAACAAGAACACCACCACCGCCGACTGGCCCTGGGACCCCAAGCTGTACAGCGACCACAGCCGCGCCCACCAGTACATGGTCAACAGCAAGGAGACCCGCGGCGGCCACACCATCACCGTCGACCGCAACGCCTGGGACGCCCCGGTCGCCATCACCGGATAACAGGTACGCCTGGACCAGCCCTCGATGGCCGCGTCTGCCGGCTCTCCTCGCCCCACCACAAGATCAATTATGAGACGCAGCCTGGTCCTGGGCTGTCTCGAAGCTCGCCACATCGGGATCGCGGTGGACGGGTACAGGGAGACGGGCGCCGCGGCTTTCGGCGATGCGGCGCACGTCGGCCAGCGACTCGCTCATCCGGGCGAGCAGGAACCGGAGTTGAGCGGGGGTCGCCCGGCGGTCGGCCAGTATGTCGGCGGCATGATGGAGGAGGCCGTCGGCCATGCCGAGCTGGAGCCTCTCGACGGTGTCGGCCACCCGGGAGACGTATCCGGCTCCGTCCGTCACGACGTAACAGGGTTTGCCTTCCGTGCCCACCCAGGGCAGCAGCCGCGTCACGCTCCTGCCGCCGTCGATGTCGTACGTCATCCCGTCACCTCCAGTCCGTGGATCAGCTCGTGGGCGACGAGGTAGGGGCGGACCAGGGCGTTGTCCTCGCCGCGCAGGAGGCGGGAGCCGGCACCCCGGGCGGTGGGACGCGCGGCATGCCGAGCCGTGGGGCGCCGGCCCGCTCGGGCGGCGTGGAGGCGGCGGCGCCCGCGTCCGGGAAGCAGGCGCCGCAGCAGCGGCTCCAGGAGGCGGGCGATGCGGTGACTCACGTCGTCAACTCCGTTTGGTTCGTTGATGGCCACACCCCCGGACCGTTCGCACCGCCACAGGGATGTCGCTTTCTGTAGCGACTCGCTCACACAGTGAGACCTGTCGGGCTAGGCTCGCCAGGGGGTAATCGGTGACGGAGCACTGGTCACAAGGGAGTTGACACGGTGGGCAGCATCTATGGCGACTGGCTCAAGGAACAGCGCGAGGCGGCGGGGCTGACGCAGCAGCAACTGGCCGACATGGCGATCATGACGCGCTCGCACATCGCCCATATCGAGGCGGGGCGCCGGGTGCCTTCGAAGGAGGACGCACGGCGGCTGGACAGGGCGCTGGGCACGGGGAACGTGCTGAGCAGTTTTCTGCCGCAGGACGACGTGGCGATCGCCGACTACTTCGAGGCGGCGCAGGCCCTCGAACAACAGGCGGTGATGATCCGGGAGTTCGCGTTGTCGTTCGTCCCGGGCATCCTCCAGACGAAGAGGTACGCAAGTGCGGTGCTGACGACGTCTTTCCCTCCGGTGAGTGAGACGGAGCGTGACCGGCGCCTCGTCACACGCCTTGAGCGCGCGAAGCTCCTCGACGATCCGGAGACGCCCGTAGTCTGGGCGCTGCTGGACGAGGCAGTGTTGCGTCGCCTGATCGGCGGTCCGGATGTCATGGCGGAGCAGCTCGGCCACCTCGTGCGCCTCGCCGAGATCGGCCGGGTCCAGGTCCACGTGCTGCCGTTCGCGCTGGGCGTCCACCCGCTGCTCAGCAACATGCTCACGCTGATGTGGTTCGAGGACCAGCCGCCCATGGCCTACGGCGAGGGCCTGTGGATGGGAAGGATCCATGACCACCCGACCGTGGTCCGGGAACTCCAGCATCGCTACGATTTCGCACTGGGTAACGCACTGCCCCTCAAGGAATCCCTGGCTCTGCTCAGGGCGACAGCAAGGGACTACGAGCGCCATGACTGACGGAACCATCCCGAACGCGGCGGCACTGAACGGCTGGCGGAAGTCCTCCCACAGCAACGACCAGGCCGGCAGCTGCCTGGAGGTCCTCGACAACCACCCCTCCGGCGTCCCCGTCCGCGACTCCAAGGTCCCCCACGGGCCCGCCCTGCTCTTCTCGGCGGCCGGCTGGTCCTCGTTCGTCACAGCCGTCAAGAACGGCGGTCGTCAACACGTCGGCACGTCCGGCAGCCATGCCGGGCCCTGGATGTAGATGTTGGTCATCCAGGCGCCGTTGGTGAGCCGGGACCAGGCGTCGTTGGTGTAGCCGTCCGCCGTCACGGTCTGGGCATGCTTCTGGCAGACCACGTTGACCGTCGTCGGTCCGGGGAAGAGGCCGACGATGGCGGCGTTCGTGTGGGGTTCGGCGCGGGTGCGAACGTCGGTGCCCCAGGTCCGGAACGGTTTGCTGGCGTCGGTGGGCGGTGAGGCGGGGGTGCCGCCGCAGTCGGAGACGCCCGGCAGCCAGGCAGGGCCCCGGATGTAGATGTTCGTCATCCAGGCGCCGTTGGCGAGTTGCGACCAGGCGTCGTTGGTGTAGCCGTCCGCCGTCACCGTCTGGGCACGCTTCTGGCAGATCACCGAGATCTGGGTGGGGCCGGGGAAGACGCCGACGATGGACGCGCTGGTGCTGGGGGCCGAGCGGGTACGGACGCTGGTGCCCCACGTCTCGAACGTGGTGCCGCCGTTCGCGGGCGGCGGGGTGACCGCACCGGACGGGTTCACGCGGGTGGCGCCCGCGTAGTCGCCGCCGGTACGGACGTCGGTCACCCGGATCCGGGTGCCGGACTCGTACGCCTCGACCATCCGGCCGGCGCCCAGGTAGATGGCGATGTGGTGGATGTATCCGGTACCCCAGAACATGAGGTCACCGGGCAGGAGCGGTGCGGTGCCCTCGGCGGCGGTGAACCGGGCGGCGGCCTGGGAGCTGTTGTACTGGTCGGCGGCGGTGCCGTTGAGGATGTCCCGGCCGGTGGCCGCGTAGTACGCGTAGCGGGTGAGACCGGAGCAGTCGAAGCCGAGGCGTTCGTCGTCGTTCAGGCTGTCGGGGTCCTGGCCGTCGTAGTAGCCGTACGTCGGCCCGGGAACGGCCGCGTGACCGGCGCCCCAGCTGTACCAGACCCCGATCTGCGCGCAGGCCGCCGCGACGGCCGCCTCCGCGGTCGCCGAGGCGCCGGGGGCGAGCACGCCGCAGTTGTCGTCCGCGGCGGATGCCGCGGTGGCGGGGGCCGGGGCCAGCAGGACGGCCGCCAGCACGGTGGCGACCAGTACGGCGGCGGCCACCACCGGCCCGGTCACCGTGGCCACGGCACGCTGGATTCCGCTGAACTTCACAGGCTCTCCCTGCTGTTTTCCGGAGGTCGGAGGTGACGTGCTGTATCGACGCCGAACGACAAGACCGGGCACAAGGCTTGGGACGCTCCGCCACCCGATGACTGACCCCCTCGTCGCCACGTCCCGGCAGGTTCTGCCGCTTGGGCACCCTCGCGAAGCCGCGCGGATGTGACGACAGAAACTGGTCCTTCACCGCTACGCGGCCATCGCCCCTGATCAAGCAGATCCGCGACTGACAGAAAGCGAGGAAGTTCGCGCCGTTCCGGCTCGGCTTGCACTCGCCGAGCACTTCGCCGGTTGCGATGTTCAGCGCGGCGAACAGGTTCGTGGTGCCGTGGCGCACATAGTCGTGGGTGCGCTTTACCGACGTACGAGCCTGGCGGCGGGTCATCGGCTGCCCGGGCCACCGTTGCCGGCAGTCATCCGACGCAGCCGACGACCCTGCAGCTAAAGCTGCTTACCGAGGGAATGACCCGGCTGTATCCAGGAGGAGGCTGGCAAAGTGCCCGCCTACCACCAGCTGGTGCACTTCGACTGGCCGACAGACAGGCGCTTGCCACAGGCCCGGAACTGGTAAGCCGGGGAAGAGCTGGTGGTCTTGGCCGCGCTCGTCTTGGATGTGCCCGCTCCGCGGTCAACCGAGAACGGACCGCATTGGAGCCACCCGTTGCCGCCGGTGGTGGTCCAGTCCATCCAGACCAGGTCGCCGTTCCTCGTCCCGCTGCCCCTGATCTTCGCCCATCCACGCTGGGCACCGGAGACCTGGCCGTATTCCAGTGTCACCCAGACACCGCCGCCCAGATCCACGGCACGGGCTTCCCTACCTCCGAGGTCGTCGGAGATGTCAACGAAACCGTTTGCGCCGCGTTCGCATTCGGCGGCTGTCGCGTGGGCGGCGGGGACGGGACCTGACACGGCGATGCCGAGGCCTAAAGCGAGCGTGGCTGTTGTGGCGGCCAGACTTCGCCGCAGGGATGTGTTCATGGATGTGCTCCTACTTTGGGTCGCGGTCAATGGTGGGTGAGCTGCCTGACGCGGGTGTCACCGTGGACTGCAGCGGTACAGTTCGGCCGCAGTCGTTCCCGCCAGGGCTTGTTCAGTCTCGTCACCGGAGAGGCGTCAGGTCGTTGCCTGTGAGCGCCCTTCTGTTGACGAGACGCGCCTACATGCCGGTCCAGGGTGAGGTGACGCAGGTCGCCTGGTGGCATGCCGTACCGCGGTGTCCAGCACCGGCGCGACCAGGGCGGCCGACGGCCGGGTCACGTCCACAGGCGTGGTGTACGGCGACTGCGGGCAGGCCATCGAATCCGCAGGTGCAACACATTTCCCGAATGTGTCGCAGTTTCGCCGGTACACCACCTCCGTGGACGCGACCGGCCGGCCGGATTCGCCGCATTGCCCTGAGTCTCACAGGTACTCCGGTTGTCTGCTCCTGGACCGTCACGCTCCCGTTCAGGCCGCGCGGTGCGCGTCCTCCCCGGTAGGACGCGCACCGCGTGGTGTCTCCGGTCAGGGCGTTCCGCCGTGGTCAGCAGGCCGACGCCGACGTGTACGAGGCGTTCCTCCAGGCGCCGTTGAGAGAGAACTGATACACGCCGTTGACCCGCCGGAAGGTCACGTCATGGCTGGAGCCTCGGTACACGATGTCCCTGTTGTTGCCCTGGTCGATGAGCCAGAAGTCGGCGGTGCCGAAGGTCTTGGGGCCGGCGCTTCCGTCCTGTGTGAGGTATCCGTCTTCCGACGCCCAGCCGTAAACGTCCTGCCACTCCTTCGTCGCTGCCGTGGTGGCGGGGCCGTAGTCGCAGTCGATGCCTGCGGAGTAGAGCCCGTCCGCCCGCAGAATCAGCTGCCACAGCGCAGTGGCGTTGCTTGTCCTGTGCGAGTTGGAGTCCAGCGGACCCTCGTCACCGAAGTCGTCCTTCACACCGCTGCCCCAGCCGGCGCCCATGATGGATCCTTGCGCGACCGAGGCGCCGGCCGACGGCGCGACGGCCGATGCCACGCCCATCAGTGTGGCGGCCAGGGCTGTGGCGCCCACACAGGTCCTGCTGAGACTCCCTGCCCGCTTCTTTCGCATACGCAGCATTTCTCTTATCCCTTCCACTGACTTCGCTGACGGCCGGCCTGCGTCCGCCATTCCTGTCCTGGCGACATCGAGACGCGAAGCACCCGGCGAACATCACGGTGCTCCCCGCCGGTTCCGTCCTGGTTCAGCCACGGTTCAGTTCGGTTCAGCCATTCCGGGCCGCGCACGCTGTGTGTCCGGTGCCGCGTGCGTACGCGTGAACCGTCTTGGGCACCTGGACGTCACAGCGGCTGCACGGCACGACCGACGGGCCGTGGGGGGGGTACAGCAGTTGGGGGGAAGGTGGAGTTTCGTGTGCTGGGACCCGTCGAAGTCTGGTCCGGAGGACAGCGGCTGCCGCCGTTCCCCCGGAAGCCGACCGCGCTGCTGACAGCGGGGCTGGTGGACGCGGGCAGGCTGGTGCCGGTCGAGCGGCTGATCGACGCCGTGTGGGGGGACGATCCGCCGGTGTCCGCCGCGAAGCTGGTGCAGGGATACGTCGTCAGGCTGAGACAGGTGTTGCACCGGCCCGGTGCCCCGAAGGTGATCGTGACCCAGCCGCGCGGCTATGTGTTCCAGCCGGAGGAGGGACGGCTGGACCTGCACCGCTTTCAGGCGCTCGTGGAACGCGGCCGGGCGGAGGCGGCGAGGGGCGAGCACCGTGCCGCCGCGGACACGCTTCAGGCTGCGCTGGCACTCTGGAGGGGTCCCGCGCTCGGCGGTCCGACGACCCAGGCACTCCAGGTGGAGGCGACCCGGCTTGAGGAGATACGGCTCGCCACCGTCGAACGCATGTTGAGGGCCCGGCTGGACTCGGGCGGCGGAGCCGAACTCGTGGGCGAACTGACCCGACTGGTGGCCGAGCAGCCGCTGCGGGAACTACCACGAGTCCTGCTCATGACGGCCCTGCACCGTTCCGGACGCCGGGCGGACGCGCTGCGGGTGTACCGCGACGGCCATCGGCGGCTGCGTACCGAGCTGGGCATCGGGCCCGGCCGTGAACTCAGCGAGTTGCACGCGCGGTTGCTGGCCGCCGACGAGCCGCCGCCGGGTGAGGCACCGGCGGGCGAACCGACGGCCCGCGGTGCCGTCGTGGAGCGGCGCGAGAGGCCGGGATCGCTGGAGCGACAGAAGTTGTCGAAGCAACGGGAGTTACGGGCACAACCGGCGTCCGCCGGATCGCCACGCCCGGCCCAACTTCCAGCGGCGCAACCGCGGCTGACCGGCCGTGACGCCGAGGCGGTCCGGCTGGAGACCCTGCTGCGCGGCGGTGGGGAAGGGCCCCGGGTCTGCGTCGTGCACGGAATGCCGGGGGTCGGCAAGACCGCGCTCGTCCTGCGGGTCGCGCACCGGGTGGCGGAGGTGTTCCCGGACGGGCAGTTGTTCGCCGGTCTGGGTGGTGGCGACCCCGCCCGGGCGGCCGACCCGGCGGAGGTTCTGGCGGGCTTCCTGCGCGCGCTGGGCCTGAGACCGGACCAGGTGCCCCCGTCCCTCCCCGAACGGTCGGCGGCCTTCCGTACGCTGCTGGCCGGTCGGCGGGTCCTGGTGGTGCTGGACGACGGCGCGGGTGAGCAGCAGGTGCGGTCGCTGCTGCCGGGCGCGGGCCGCGGCAGTGCCGTACTGGTCACCAGCCGGCGGGAGCTGCCGGGCCTGGACGCTGTCGAGCGGCTGGGCCTGGACGTGCTCAGCACCTCCCGTACTGTCGAACTCCTGGCCGAGCTGGCGGGTCCCGGCAGGGCGGCGGCCGAGCCCGCGGCGGCGGCCGAGATCGCCCGGTTGTCCGGCGGGCTTCCGCTCGCGGTCCGGATCGTGGGGTCCCGGCTCGCCGCCCGCAGCCGCTGGCCGCTGCGGGCGCTGGCGGACCGGCTCCGCGACGAGCACGCCCGGCTGGACGAGATGGCCTCCGGGGACCTGGACGTACGCGCGGGCATGGAGATCAGCTACCGCGCGCTGCCGGAGCCGGAGCGCCGGGTCTTCCGTCGACTCGCGGTACTGGAGTCGGCGGACTTCGCGCCCTGGGTGGCCGCACCGCTGGCCGATGTTCGCGTGTCCGAGGCCGAGCGCATGGTCGACCGGCTGGCGGACGCGCACCTCCTGGAACCACTCGGCGCCGACCGCACCGGCCAGGTGCGGTACCGCTTCCACGACCTCGTACGGCTGTACGCCCAGGAGCGGGCCGAGCAGGAGGAGACCCGAGAGGACAGGCTGACAGCGGCGTCCCGGCTGCTGAGCGCCTGGCTGACGCTGACCTGCGGGGCCGGTGAGGTCGAACCCACGGGTGTGGTCCATCTCGCGCCCCGGGCGGCCGTCCAGGACACCGACCCGGTGCTCGCCGCCAGGCTGCTGCGGGCGCCGCGCGCCTGGCTGGAAGCCGAGCACACCTCGCTGGTCACGGGGGTTGTTCTGGCCGCGCGTCTCGGCCTCGACGAGCAGGCATGCGACCTGGCGTCCGCACTCGTCCAGGCCTCGTTCCGCGTGAACAACCAGTTCGACGAGTGGCAGCGCACCCATGACGCCGCCCTGGCCGCGGCCCGCGGAGCGGGAAACGTGCAGGGCGAGGCCGTGCTGCTCACCGGACTCGGGCAACTGCGTTACGAGCAGGACCGGTTCGCGGACGCCAACCGTTACTTCCGTGAAGCGCTGGCCAGGTTCCGGCGGCTGGGGGACACCGCCGGGCAGGCGACGGCTCTGGCCGGGATCGCGGTCGCCAGCCGCGAGCAGGGTCACTTCGCCGAGGCCATGGCCTGCCTGGAACAGGCCCTGCCCGCGTTCGAGGAGAGCGGGGACACCGCGGGGGTGGCAGGCGCCTGCTACGACATGGGCTTCATCCTCCGGGAACAGGGGCGCTTCGCGCAGGCGACGGACCACCTGCTCAGGGCCCTGGCGATCTACCGGTCCATGGGCAGCCGACGCGGAGAGGCACTGACGCTGCGTTCGATCGGTCTGGTGCACCGGGCGACCGGCGATCTCGGAGCGGCGGTGGAGTTCAGCGCCCAGGCACTGGACATCCTGCGCGCGACTGGCGACCGGCTGATGGAGGCTTACGCCGTGCAGGCCCTGGCCAAAGCACGTTTCCGACTGAAGTCCGACGACTCGGAGCTGCCCGCACTGCTGGAGGCCCTGCGCGTCTGCCGGGAGATGGACGACGGGTTCGGCCAGGCCCTGTTGCTGCGCACGCTCGGCGAACTGCACCTCGCCCGGGGCAGTATGGAACGCGCGGAGTCCTACCTGCGACAGGCGCTCGACCTGTGGACACCGCTGAGTCTTCCGGTCTTCCGTGCGCGGACTCTGCGCGACCTGGCCCGGCTCCACGACCTGATCGGCGACCCGCCCACCGCCCGTGCCCTGCGGCAGGAGGCCATGGAGACGTTCCAGCTCTACGGAACACGGGAGTTCACCGAAATCCGCACGGCCGAGAACGCAGATCCCGCCGGGCCCGTGCAGTCGGTCTGACAGGGCCGCGTTCACGGGTGCGACGCACGCCGGGTGAGCCCGGCCGCGTCCCCCGGGGAGGCCTACCGGCCGGAGTGCAACACTTCCGGAGGATGTGTTGCACTCTGCGGATCGCCCTGTCGACGGGCAGCCGCCGTGCCCGCCCGGCGCCCCGCGTCGGCGTGACCGTCGATCGCGGGCAACTCCCCCCTCATGGTGACAAGTTAGGACCCATCGCTTCATGCCCGACCCACCGGATTCCGACACACAACCGACCCCCGCCCTTCACCCTCCAACTACATGCACATGTCACCCTCCTGTCCGTCGGCCGCTCATTCAACCCGCGTAGAACGGACACCCCCTATGCCCGCCACGCACATACGCCGCCGGAGAATCCTGGCGCTGACGGCCTCGGCCCTGCTCACCGGCCTCGCTCTTCCGACGGCCACCGCCTCCCCCGCCGCCGCGACGACGACCGCGTACGACGACACGTACTACGCGAACGCGATCGGCAAGACCGGTACGGCCCTCAAGAGTTCCCTGCACACGATCATCAGCAAGCAGACGAAGATCTCGTACTCGGCGGTCTGGGACGCGCTGAAGGTCACCGACCAGGACCCGAACAACAGCAGCAACGTGAAGTTGCTCTACTCGGGCATCTCCCGCAGCAAGTCGCTGAACGGCGGCAACGTGGGCAACTGGAACCGCGAGCACGTGTGGGCGCAGTCCCACGGCGACTTCGGCACCGCCGCCGGACCCGGCACCGACCTGCACCACCTGCGCCCCGAGGACGTGCAGGTCAACTCCACCCGTGGCAACAAGGACTTCGACAACGGCGGCAGCCCCTTCACCAACAGCGGCGGCAGCCTCACCGACTCCAACTCGTTCGAGCCGCGTGACGCGGTCAAGGGCGACGTGGCCCGCATGATCCTCTACATGGCCGTCCGCTACGAGGGCGGCGACAGCTGGCCCGACCTGGAGCCCAACGACGCCGTCACCAACGGCAGCGTCCCCTTCCACGGACGCCTCTCCGTGCTGAAGCAGTGGAACGACGAGGACCCGCCGGACGCCTTCGAGGAGCGCCGCAACGAGGTCATCTACAACACCTACCAGGGCAACCGCAACCCGTTCGTCGACCACCCGGAGTGGGTGGAGGCGATCTGGTAGGCCCGTCCGGCGAACTCGGCTGAACTCCACGCCCGTTGTGCGGAGTTCAGCCGAGTACGCGGTATCGGGTCACATCAGCGGAACCAGAAGAAGATCGTGTCGGGGGTCCGCCCCATCTTCTGGGCGCTCTCCCACTCGTCGGCCTCGAACCGCATGAGTTCGGCGAACCTGGCCGCCGTCTCGCGGTAGTCGGGGCCCAGGCGGTGGAGGACGGCCTCGTACGAGCCGGCGAGTTCGGCGGCCCGCTGGGCCGGGAACGTGCCGATCTGCGGGAAGGCGTCGCCGGGGTGGGGCAGACGGAGCGGCGGGCCGCTGAACAGGAACGTGCCCGGCAGGAGGTCCACCGGCACGCCGTACCGGGCCAGTTCGTCGCCCAGGGCGAAGAACCACGAGGGCCGGCGCCACGCGCCGAGGTCGGTGGTGTCGGAGAAGTGCGATGCCACCACATGCCGGAAGGCGTACATATAGGCGGGGCACACGTTCGTCGAGACCACGCCCTCGATCAGTTCCTCCAGGGCCCGCGCCACGGAGACACTGAAGGCGATGCCTTGCTCCCGTAAGCGGAGGTCGGTCTGCATGCACTGCTCGCGTATGAGCCCGAGGCGCCGCTCCTGGTCCGCGGTCCGCTCCACCGTGGTGAGCAGCCTGACCACCTCACGCATGTCACCGGTGCTCATGTCGAGGCAGTAGCCCATGATTTCCTCCCCCTGCTTCGCCGTGCGCGATCATCGTTCCATGATCCACATGGAGTGACCGGGCATATGCACGGGGGGGGGTGCCGCGGCCCCCGCCCGAGGGGCAGGGGCCGCGGCCGGCTCAGCGCAGGCTGTACCCGAACAGCGCGCCCGTGGCGGGCGCGCTCACGTCGCCGGGGCCGAAGGCGAGGGCGGACGTCGTGGTCAGGCCGGTGGACGTGCCGCGCAGCACCCAGACCGCGCCGTTGTCGCCGTTCTCGGCGGTGGAGGCGACGGCGATGTCGCGGTGGCCGTCGCCGTTGACGTCGAGGAGCGCGGTGGTGGCACCGAACTCGTCGCCCGTCTCGGCGACTCCGGGCACCCCTTCGGTGTTCTGGTGGAAGACCTGGCTGCCGGTACCGGTGAAGCCGGAGGCGCTGCCAGGAATCAGGGCGAACGAACCGGCGTCGGTGAGACCGCTGAAGTCCTCGCCGGGGATGCCGAGCGCGATGTCGGCGTAGCCGTCGCCGTTCACGTCGTCCACGGAGACGGCGGCACCGAGGCGGTCGCCCTCCTCCTCCGCGCCGTAGAAGCCGGGCAGGCTCTGGTCGAAGGACTTCGTGTTCGCCTCGGACAGGCCGTTGGCCGAGCCGTAGGCGACACGGACCTTGTCGCTCCAGCCGTCGCCGCCGACCACGACGTCGTCGTAGCCGTCACCGTTCACGTCGCCCACGCCGGTTCCCGGGGAGTCGACGCTCGTGCCGTCGCCGGGAACCCAGGACTTGGTGAAGCCCGACGCGCCGCCCAACAGCAGCCGGCTGCCCCAGGTTCCGTCACCGGTGTAGATCCACTGGACGATGTCGTCCTTGCCGTCGCCGTTGACGTCGCCGACCTCGCCGGAGCGGATCGGCCCGGTGATGGAGTCGGGGCCGTCCTCGCAGCCGCTGCCGGTGGCGCAGGAGGCGTCGTCCTCGCCGTAGCCCCACCACTCGGACTTGTCGAGGATGTTGAGGACGGCGGCGGGTGTGCCGGTCCGTGAGATCGGGCCCTTCCACAGGGCGGCCTTGGCGCTCGGCGGGTCGTCGCCCGCGACGGTGCTGTGAGCGAACAGCGCGAGGTCGGTCTTGCCGTCCCCGTCGAAGTCACCGGCCTGCGGGGCCTGCCCGTACCCGGCCAGGTTCGTGCCGCCGGTGAGCCCGGAGGCGGACCCCCACATCACGACGGAGCCCGCCTTGCCGCCCGCGATCACCAGGTCCCCGTACCCGTCGCCATCCAGGTCGCCCTTGGTGAAGGTCAGCCCGAAGCGCTCGCCCGCGGTGGCGGAGCCGGGTATGCCGCTGGTCGAACGGCTCACGATCTTCTTGTTCGCGGTGGACAGCCCGTTGGCCGAGCCGTACATGACGGCGACGTAGCCGGCCTTCGCCTTGTCGGACACCGTGGCGTTCGGCGCCCCGATGACGAGGTCGGCGTAGCCGTCACCGTTGAAGTCGTCCTGGACGTCCACCGACGCGTCGGCGGCCTGGGCCGGGGCTCCGGTGAGGGCCCAGGCGCTGAGCCCTCCGGCGAGCAGCACCGCGGCGGCTAACGGCGAGCTCAGCCGTGCGGTACGGATCCTGCGTCCTGCTCGGGACATACAACTGCCTCTCAAACGGTCGAGTTCAAACACGGCACGCGCCGCGTGCCGCACCCCCACACAGTTCGACGAGGAAGATGCGTCTCCCGTTGTACGCCCGAATGTCATTGTTGTGTAACCAGCCGTACGCCGTATGGTGCACTCACGAACAGTCGCTGTTCACGTACCGTCCGGGCAACTGTCGCCCAGATGCGTGGGCGCGAACATCCGCAGTACCGCCGGTAGAAGCACGACCGAGGGCCCGGGTGTCGCAAAGGCCCTCGCCAGGTCGGCCTCCAGCGTCTCGGGAGACGTCCGCACCCCCGGCACGCCGAACGACTCCGCCAGCGCCACGAAGTCCGGGCGGCCCAGCTCCGTGGCCGTCGCCTCTCCGAACGCGTCGGTCATGTACTCGCGCAGGATGCCGTAGCCGCCGTCGTCGACGATCAGCCAGGTGACGTTCAGGTCGTGCTGCCGTGCCGTGGCCAGTTCGGCGATCGAGTACAGGGCCCCACCGTCGCCGGACACCGCGAGCACGGGGTGCGTCGGGTCGGCCGCCGCCGCGCCGAGGGCCGCCGGGAAGGCGTAGCCGAGGCCGCCCGCGCCCTGGGCCGAGTGCATGGTGTTCGGGAAGCGGGCGTCGAAGGCCGACCACGCCCAGTAGGACAGGATCGTCATGTCCCAGAACGAGGGCGACCGGGCGGGCAGCGCCCGGCGTACGGACGCCAACAGGTCCTGTTCCAGGGTGAGTTGCTGGGAGGCGATGCGTGCCCGCACCCGGTCGAGGACCGCCCGAACCCGGTCCGGCGCCGTCTCGTCCTCGCGCGGCTCGACCGTCTCCAGCAGCGCCTGGAGCGCGAGTCGCGCGTCCGCGTGGATGCCGAGCGCCGGGTGGTTGGCCTCCAGCTTGCCAAGGTCGGCCTCGATCTGGACGACGCGGCCCCGCGGGGTGAACGTGTGGTAGTTGGAGGACAGTTCGCCCAGGCCCGAGCCGACCACCAGGAGGACGTCCGCGTCCTCAAGGAAGTCCGTGGTGTGCCGGTCCTCCAGCCAGGACTGGAGGGAGAGGGGGTGCGTCCAGGGGAACGCGCCCTTGCCGCCGAAGGTGGTGACCACGGGGGCGTTCAGCTTCTCGGCCAGCTGCCTCAGCTTGCCCGACGCGTCCGCCCGTACGACTCCCCCGCCCGCGATGATCGCCGGGCGGGCGGCACGGGACAGCAAATGCGCCGCGACTGCCGTCAGTTCGGGACGCGGAGGCAGCTCCCGCGGTGTCGCGTCCACGCCCGTGACCACCGGAAGGAGCGTCGTGGCCAGCAGCACGTCCTGGGGGATCTCCACCCACACCGGGCCGTGCGGAGCCGTCAGCGCCGACTGCCAGGCGGCGGCGATCGCCGAGGGGATCTGGGACTGGGTGCGGACCGTGTGGACGGACTTGACGACGCCCCTGAAGGAGGCCGCCTGGTCGGGGAGTTCGTGCAGGTAGCCGTGGCGGCCGCCGCCCAGACCGGCCGTCGGGATCTGGCTGCTGATCGCGAGCACGGGCGCCGACGCGGCGGCCGCTTCCTGCAACGCCGCGAGCGACGTCAGCGCGCCCGGCCCCGTCGACAGCAGCAGCGGCGCGGCCTCGCCGGTGATCCGGCCGTACGCGTCCGCCGCGAACCCGGCGTTGTTCTCCACCCTCAGACCCACGTAGCGCAGGTCGGAGCGGCGCAGCGCGTCGAACATGCCGAGCGCGTGCTGGCCGGGCAGCCCGAAGACGGTGGTCGCACCGAGGCCCGCGAGGGTCTCCACGACCAGGTCTCCGCCGTTGCGTCCCGGAGGAGGATTCAGGGCCTCCGAGATCTGCGCCGCCGTGGGGCGGAGCTCCAGGTCGTGGTCGTGGGTCACTTCGCTGCCTTCATCGCTGCCTTCACCTTCGCTGTCTTCGCCTTCGCTGCCTTCACCTACGCTGCCTTCTCCCCGGCGATCCGGCGGGACATGATCGTCGTGAGTTCGTACGCCGTGTGCGAGGCCGCCACCGACGTGATCTCGGCGTGATCGTACGCGGGCGCCACCTCGACGACGTCGGCGGAGACCAGGTTGCAGGACGCCAGTCCGCGCAGGATCTCCAGGAGCTCCCGGGAGGTCATGCCTCCCGCCTCGGGCGTGCCGGTACCGGGCGCGTGGGCCGGGTCGAGGCAGTCGATGTCGACGGAGATGTAGAGCGGGCGGTCGCCGATGCGCTGCCGGAGCTGGTCGGCCACCTCGTCGACACCGCGGCGCATCACGTCCACCGACGTCACGATGCCGAAGCCCATTTTGGCGTCGTCGTCCAGGTCCTGCTTGCCGTACAGCGGCCCGCGCGTGCCCACGTGCGAGAGCGCCTCGGTGTCGAGGATGCCCTCCTCCACCGCACGCCGGAAGGGCGTCCCATGCGTGTACTCGGCGCCGAAGTACGTGTCCCAGGTGTCGAGGTGGGCGTCGAAGTGGAGCAGCGCCACCGGGCCGTGCTTCTTCGCCACCGAGCGCAGCAGCGGCAGCGCGATGGTGTGGTCGCCGCCAAGCGTCATCAGGCGCGCGCCCGTGCCGAGCAGTTCGTCGGCCGCCGCCTCGACGGTCTCCACGGCCTCGTTGATGTCGAAGGGGTTCACGGCGATGTCGCCGCCGTCCGCCACCTGCGCCAGTGCGAACGGGGAGGCGTCCTGCGCCGGGTTGTAGGGGCGCAGCAGCCGGGACGCCTCGCGGATCGCGTTGCCGCCGAAGCGGGCGCCCGGCCGGTACGAGACGCCCGAGTCGAACGGCACGCCCACGACGGCGACGTCGGCCCGTCCGCCGACCTCGTCGAGCCGGGGCAGGCGGGCGAAGGTCGCGGGCCCCGCGTACCGCGGGATGCGGGACGAGTCGACGGGGCCGCGGGGGTGGCTGCCGCCGGCTGCCGGGTTCTCGGTGCTGCTCATTGCGGGGGTTCTCCAAGGGTGCGGGTGCGGGTGCGGGTGCCAGTGGGGGCCAGTGCCAGTGGGGGCGGGTGCGCGTAGTCCTACGCGTCGCACTACGCGTCGCACTGCGCGTCGTATTACGCGCTGACGGCCGTCGGTTCCGGGGCGGCGCTCTCGCCACGGCCGGCCAGCCGGTCACGCCACGCCGCCAGTACGGCGGCGTCGGTGGCGGGGGTGAGCAGGGAGACGATCAGGTACGCGGCCAGCGAGGACAGCAGCCCGTAGTAGACGGGCTCGTTGGCGAGGATTCCGTACGTCGCCATCAGGGCGATCACGGCGAGACCGCCGGCCACGACGGAGGCGAGGGCGCCGTACACAGTGCCGCGCCTCCACAGCAGGCCGCCGAGGATGGGGACGAGGAGCCCGCCGACGAGGAGGTTGTACGCCACGGTCAGCGCCTCGACCACGTTGTCGATCGCGACGGCCGTACCGATCACCGCGACGCCCATGACGAGGATGAAGGCGCGGTTGCCCCTGACTTCGTCGTGCGCGTCCCGGCCGTCTGCGCGGCGGACGGCTCCGCGCAGCCGGGACCAGATGTCGTTGTTGGCGACGGTCGCGCAGGCGATGAGGGCGCCCGAGGAGGTCGACATCACGGCGGCGAGGGCGGCGGCGAGCACCAGCCCCCGTACGCCGACGGGGAGTTCGTCCTTGACGATGGTCGCGAAGGCGTCGTCCGCGCTGCCCAGGTTCGGGTACAGCACCTTGGCCGCCGTACCGATGACGGCTCCGGCGAGGGCGTACGCCAGGCAGTACGTGCCCGCGACCGTGCCGCCCCACTTGGCGGTCCTGTCACTGCGCGCGGTGAACACGCGCTGCCAGATGTCCTGCCCGATGAGCATGCCGAACGTATAGATCAGGACGTAGGTGAAGATGGTCTCGCCGCCGATGCCCAGCGGGGCGAAGTAGTCGGCCGGCAGCTGGGCCTTCATCTCGCTGAAGCCGCCCGCCTTGACGACGGCTATGGGCAGCAGCAGAAGCAGCACGCCGATGGTCTTCACGACGAACTGCACCATGTCGGTGAGGGTGATCGACCACATGCCGCCGAGGGTCGAGTACGCGACGACGATCGAGCCGCCGAGGACGATCGCGACCGTGCGGTTCAGGTCGAAGAGGACGTCGAAGATCGTGGCGTACGCGATGGTCGAGGTGACCGCGAGCATCAGGGTGTACGCCCACATGACCACGCCGGAGATCACTCCGGCCCGGCCGCCGCCGTAGCGCAGGTCGAGCATCTCGGAGACGGTGTAGACCTTGAGGCGGGCGATGCGGGCGGAGAAGAAGACGCTCAGCGCGAGCAGTCCGAGGCCGATGGTGAACACCATCCAGGCCCCGGAGAGCCCGTACCGGTAGCCGAGCCCGACCCCACCGATGGTGGAGGCTCCGCCGAGGACGATGGCGGCCATGGTCCCGGAGTACATGGCGGGCCCGAGGCGGCGCCCGGCGACGAGGAACTCGCTCTTGGACCGGGCACGGCGCATGCCCCACCAGCCCATGGCCAGCATGCCGGCCAGATAGACGACGATCACGGCGTAGTCGACGACCATACGGGGATCTCCTTCGCGCACCTCGGTGGCGTGTCGTGCAGGGGGGAGCGGGGACGGCCGGTGGCGGACCGCGGGGACATCCGCCCGTACCCGCGGCTACCGGTCGGCACTGACACTAGGTGGCCGGAAAGCAACGCTGAAGTGTACGTTTCCTCCATTCCGCGCCCAGCAGATGGAGGAAACGTCCACCATGCCGGACCAGTCCGTCCCAGCGGTACCTCCCACTCCGCCTGTCCCCCTCTCGGCGCTCCTGGCCCGTGAGGACCTCGCCCTGCGCCTGATCGCGGGCCCGCCGGACACCGGCACGGTGATCCACTGGGCGCACACGTCGGAGATGGCGGACCCGTACCCGTATCTGCTGGGTGGCGAGCTGCTGCTGACGGCCGGGGTGCACATCCCGGACGCGGCGGGCTCGGGCACCTACTTCGACGACTATGTGTCCCGGATCGTGGCGGCGGGTGGTGCCGCGCTGGGCTTCGGCGTCGCGCCCGTGCACGACACGGTGCCGCGCGCGCTCGTCGCGGCCTGCGACAGCTACGAGCTGCCGCTCGTCGAGGTCCCGCCCCGGACCACCTTCTCGGCCGTCGCCCGCGCCGTCTGGCAGCTGATGGCCCAGGCGCGGCACGCTGAGCTGCGCCGCGTGTCGGACGCCCAGCAGAGCCTGGCCACGGCGGCGTCCCGCCCGGACCCGGTACCGGCGGTCCTGCGGCAACTGGCCCAGCGGGTGGGCGGCTGGGCGGCGCTGTACGGGCCGGAGGGTGTGGAACTCGCGACGGCGGGCCGGACGCCGGGCAACGCGGCGCGCACGGCGCTGAACGAGCTGGCGGGTGTCGTACGGCCGGGCCCCTCGTCGCCCGGACCGGCGGCGCCCACCGGGGCCGAGGCCGGGACCAAGACCGGGGCCGGGACCGGGACCAGGACCGGGGCCGGGACCAGGACCGGGGCCGGGACCAAGACCGGGGCCGGGACCGGGACCAGGACCGGGGCCGGGACCAGGACCGGGGCCGGGACCAAGACCGGGGCCGGGACCGGGACCAGGACCGGGGCCGGGACCAGGACCAGGGCCGGGGCCGGGGCCGGGGCCGGGACCAGGACCAGGGCCGGGGCCGGGGCCGGGCCGGGACCAGGACCAGGGCCGGGGCCGGGGCCGGGGCCGGGGCCGGGGCCGACCGGACGGCGCCGCCGGCCACCGGCTGTCCCGTTCCTCCCGCCGCCTCCACCACGCGTCTCGCCCCCTCGCCCTCGCTCTCCCCTTCGCCCTCCTCAGCCAGCGACACCCTCGCTGGCACCCATCTCGCGGCCTACGCCCTGGGCTCGGGTCAGGGCTTCGTGCTCGGGGTGGCGGCGCCCCGGCGGGACCCCGGCGACCACACCATCGTCTCGGTCGCCGCCGTGCTCCTCTCCCTCCTCACCGGCGAGCACCACAGCGGCGCGGGCGCGGCCCGCTCCTCGGCGCTGGTGCGGCTGTTGCTGGGAGCCGCGCCGGAGGCGGTCGCACCGCTGCTCGGAGCCGAGCGGTGGGTCGTCGTGCACGCCTGCCCGGACGCGCACGCTCCCGACGCCATGGCGGCCTCCGCGCTCGGTGCCGCCCTCGGCTCACCACTGGTCGACCTGGCACACGACGTCGTACGCGTCCTCGTCCCGGCCGACCGCGAAACGCCCCCGCAGCCGGGCTGGACCTTCGGGGTCAGCGCGCCCGCCGATCCCCGCGAGTGGGCCCTGGCCGACACCCAGGCCGCCCGCGCACTGGCCCGTGCCCGTGCCACCCGCACTCCGCTGGTCCACCACGCGGCGCGCCCCGCCCTCGCCGACCTCGTCCCCGCCGAGGACGCGGTCTCCCACGCCCGCGCCCTCCTCGCGCCCGTCGCCGGTACGCCCGCCCTCACGGAGACCCTGCGTACCTGGCTCTCGCTGCACGGCAGTTGGGACCGTACGGCGGTGGCACTGTCCGTCCACCGCAACACCGTCCGCCAACGCGTGGCGCGTTGCGCGGCGCTGCTCGCAGCCGATCTCGACGACCCCGACGTACGCATGGAGTTGTGGTTCGCACTACGGCAGCACCAACCGGCCCGTCAAGATCAGTGAACACCAAGTGACCCGCGTCCCAGCGTTCGGGACGCCGGGGTCAGGCGCAGTCGTCTGCCTCACAATGGGAGCCATGCCGATATCCGGGACCCCCAGCCGCGCCGAACTCGTCGACCACCTTGTCCGGACGCGTATCGCGGGCGACGTCGCCACGCCCCGCGAGAACAACCTCTCCCACTACCGCAAGCTGGCCAACGGCAACCGCCACTACTGGCTGGGCCTGGAACTCGGCGACCGCTGGACCGACGAGCAGGACGTCCTCGCGGTGATGGCGGAGCGCGTCGGAGTGAACGACGACGCGGAGCACCGCTACGGGCAGGACACCATCGACCCCGAGCTGACAGTGGCCGCCCTGGAGCGCATGGCGGCGCGGCTGCGCAAGGCCGCGGACAGCGAGCAGCGCGTCCTGTTCGCCACCGGCCACCCGGGCGGCCTGCTCGACGTGCACCGCGCCACGGCCGCCGCACTGCGCGCCGCGGGCTGCGAGATCGTGGTGATCCCGGACGGTCTGCAGACGGAGGAGGGGTACGTGATGCAGTTCGCCGACGTGGCCGTCCTCGAACACAGCGCCACCCTCTGGCACACCCACTCCGGCGAGCCGATGAAGGCCATCCTCACCGGCCTGGAGCAGGAGGGCCTCCCGCTGCCCGACCTGGTGGTCGCCGACCACGGCTGGGCCGGCTACGCGGGACAGCACGGCGTCGACTCCGTCGGCTACGCGGACTGCAACGACCCGGCCCTCTTCCTCGCCGAGTCCGAGGGCACCGTCCAGGTCGTGGTCCCCCTGGACGACCACGTGGTGAGCCCGCGCCACTACGACCCGATGACGGCGTACCTGCTGGACCAGGCGGGTCTCATCGAGGAGTAGCCCCCGGGCTCACCTCGGAACCCGTACGACCCCCTCCTGGATCACCGTGATCGCCAGCTGCCCGTCCTGGGTGTAGATACGGCCCTGGCCGAGGCCGCGCCCGCCGGACGAGGACGGCGACTCCTGGTCGTACAGGAGCCATTCATCGGCCCGGAACGGCCGGTGGAACCACATCGCGTGGTCGAGCGAGGCCCCGACGACGTCCCCGACCGCCCAGCCGCCGCGCCCGTGCGCGAGCAGGATGGAGTCCAGGAGCGTCATGTCGGAGACGTAGGTGGCGAGGACGACGTGCAGGAGGGGGTCGTCGTCGAGCTTGCCGTTGGCGCGGAACCACACCTGGGAGCGCGGTTCGCGCGGCCGGCCGTACCGGCCGTAGGGCGGGTCGTCGACATAGCGCAGGTCGACGGCGGCCCGCTCCTCCAGGAGTTTGTCGACGACCGCGGGGTCGAGACCGTACGCGGGCAGCCGCTCCTCGGCGGCGGGCAGGGTCTCCGGATCGGGCGCGGGCGGCATCGGCGCCTGGTGGTCGAGCCCTTCCTCGTACCGCTGGAAGGACGCCGAGAGGGCGAAGATCGGCTGCCCGTGCTGGACCGCAACGACGCGGCGCGTGGTGAAGGAGCGGCCGTCGTTCATGCGGTCGACGGTGTAGACGATGGGCGCGCCGGCGTCGCCGATGCGCAGGAAGTACGCGTGGAGGGAGTGGGCGAGACGGTCCTCGGGGACCGTCCGCCCGGCGGCGACGAGCGCCTGGGCCGCGACCTGCCCGCCGAAGACGCGGGGGACGACGCCGGGCCGGGACTGGCCGCGGAAGATGTTCTCCTCGATCTGCTCAAGGTCGAGCAGATCGAGGAGAGACTGCAGTGGTGCCTGACTCATGCCGTGAGTCTGCCAGCCCCGTGTTACGGCAGGCCGCGCACTGTTACCCACGAGTAGACATTGGTTGAACATCACACGGGACGGACGAGGCGGCGGACCCGGGTAGCCGCGCGTGAACACCAGTGAACCCGGCGGACCCGGCGGACCCGGTGGACGCGGTGGACCCGGCCGACGCGGTGGTCGCAGTGGGCGCGGTGGACGCGGCCTGGCCGGCGCTAAAGACCCATGTCCTTCGCGATGATCGTCTTCATGATCTCGCTGGTGCCGCCGTAGATGCGGTTGACGCGGTTGTCCGCGTACAGGCGGGCGATCGGGTACTCGTTCATGAAGCCGTATCCACCGTGCAGCTGGAGGCAGCGGTCGATGACGCGGTGGGCGACCTCGGTGGAGAACAGCTTGGCGCTCGCGGCCTCGGCGGGGGTGAGCTCACCGGCGTCCAGGGCCTCCAGGGCCCGGTCGACCACGGCTTCCGCCGCGTCCACCTCGGCCTGGCACGCGGCCAGTTCGAACTTGGTGTTCTGGAAGTGGGCGACCGGCTTGCCGAAGACGACGCGGTCCTTCACGTACTCCTTGGCGAACCGGACGGCCGCCTTGGCCTGCGCGTACGCGCCGAAGGCGATGCCCCAGCGCTCGGAGGCCAGGTTGTGGCCGAGGTAGTGGAAGCCCTTGTTCTCCTCTCCGAGGAGATCCTCGGCGGGCACCTTGACGTCGACGAAGGCCAGCTCGGCCGTGTCGGAGGTCTTCAGCCCCAGCTTGTCGAGCTTCCGTCCGACGGAGTAGCCCTCGGACTTGGTGTCCACGGCGAACAGGGAGATGCCGTGACGGCGGTCCTCGGCGCTCGGGGCGGAGGTCCGGGCGCAGACGATCACGCGGTCGGCGTGCACACCACCGGTGATGAAGGTCTTGGCCCCGTTGAGGACGTAGTGCGTCCCGTCCTCGCTGAGCTTGGCCGTGGTCTTCATGCCCGCGAGGTCGGAGCCGGTGCCCGGCTCGGTCATCGCGATGGCCCACATCTCCTCGCCGGTGACGAACTTCGGCAGATAGCGCTTCTTCTGCTCGTCGGTGGCGAGCATCTTGATGTACGGCAGGCCAAGCAGCACGTGCACACCGGAACCGCCGAAGGTGACGCCCGCGCGGGCGGTCTCCTCGTACACCACGGCCTCGAACTTGTACGAGTCCATGCCCGCGCCGCCGTACTCCTCGTCGACGCGGATACCGAAGACGCCGAGGTCGGCGAGCTTGTAGTAGAAGTCGCGCGGCGCCTGGCCGGCGGCGAGCCACTCGTCGTAGACGGGGACGACCTCGGCCTCGATGAAGGCCCGAAGGGTCTCCCGGAACGCCTCGTGGTCCTCGTTGAACACCGTACGGCGCACGCCGCCACCTCCACCTGCGTACGTTTGGGCTTACCTAAGCGCTTGCTCAGAGCACCGTACCGGCGAGTACGAACACGAGTCCAGACCGCCCAGGTAGTAACGCTCATCACGGGGAGCAGCACCTGGCGGTTGTCGTTCTTGAGGGGCGCGGGGAACTCCTAAGGGGCGCGGGGAACTGCGCGACCAGCCCCCACCCAGCCGCACACAGCCCATCCACCCCAGACACACACCCCCACGGGGGCATGGGGCGGAGCCCCGGGATGGGACGGGTAGGGCGGCGGGGGCGAGAAAGAAACCAGCCGCACCCGATACCGCACGCCAACCCACCCCCACACCTCAGCCCGCCGCAGGCGAACCCACCGCCCCACCGCTCAGCCGGCCGCAGGCGCCCCCGCCGCCCCGAACGCCCCCGAGCCATCCGATGCAGCAACGCCGCCGTGTCCCCCCGCCCGGGAAGGGACCCCGGTCGCCCCAGATGCGGAGTCGAGTTCAGCAGCCCGAACACCGAGTGCACCGCCGAGCGAGCGGCAGGCTCGGCCAACGCGGGGTACACCTCCCGCACCACCTCCACCCACAGCTCGACGTACTGCCGCTGAAGCTGCCGGACGAGCTTGCGGTCGCTGTCCCGGAGGCGGTCCAGCTCACGATCGTGCAGGGTGATGAGGGGACGGTCGTCGAGCGCGAAGTCGATGTGCCCCTCGATGAGCGAGTCGAGGACCGCCTCCGCACCCTCCGCACCCCCCGCCGCCTCCGCCACCCGCCGCTTCCCCCGGTCAGCAACTGCCCGCTGATGCCCACCAGAAGCTCCGCGAGCATCGCGTCCTTGCCCGGGAAGTGCCGGTAGAGACCGGGGCCGCTGATCCCGACGGCGGCCCCTATCTCGTCGACGCCGACGCCGTGGAACCCGCGTTCGGCGAAGAGCCGGGCGGCCTCCTTGAGGATCTGCTCGCGGCGGGTGGGGGCGTCGGTTCTCGTGGCCATGGGAACGATTCTAGACAGGGAGGTTAGCGGTCGTTAACCTGAAGGAAACGCGTTAACGCTCATTAACAGTCAACCACTGGGCGAGGGGACCGCAGGATGGAGCAGGCACCGGAGCTGACGACCGCGGCGGACCCCGCGTCGGAGGCCTGGCGGGCCAACGAGGCGGCGCACCGCGCGCTGGGCGACGAGCTGCGCGCCAAGCTGTCGGCCGCCCGGCTCGGCGGCGGGGAGAAGGCGCGCGCCCGCCACACCGCGCGCGGAAAGCTGCTGCCACGCGACCGCGTCGACACGCTCCTCGACCCCGGCTCGCCCTTCCTGGAGCTGGCCCCGCTGGCGGCCGACGGGATGTACGACGGGCAGGCCCCGGCCGCCGGAGTCATCGCCGGAATCGGGCGCGTCAGCGGGCGTGAGTGCGTGATCGTCGCCAATGACGCCACGGTCAAGGGCGGCACGTACTACCCGATGACAGTGAAGAAGCACCTGCGCGCGCAGGAGGTGGCGCTGGAGAACCGCCTCCCCTGCGTCTACCTCGTCGACTCCGGCGGCGCCTTCCTCCCCATGCAGGACGAGGTCTTCCCCGACCGCGAGCACTTCGGGCGGATCTTCTACAACCAGGCCCGAATGTCGGGCGCCGGGATTCCGCAGATCGCCGCCGTCCTCGGTTCCTGCACGGCGGGCGGCGCGTATGTGCCCGCGATGAGCGACGAGGCCGTGATCGTGCGCGGTCAGGGCACGATCTTCCTCGGCGGCCCGCCCCTGGTGAAGGCCGCGACCGGCGAGGTCGTGACCGCCGAGGAGCTGGGCGGCGGCGAGGTCCACGCGCGCGTGTCGGGTGTCACGGACCACCTCGCGGAGGACGACGCGCACGCGCTGCGCATCGTGCGCACGATCGTCTCCACCCTCCCCGCGCGCGGGCCGCTGCCCTGGTCGGTCGAGCCGGCCGTCGAGCCGAAGGCGGACCCGTACGGGCTCTACGGCGCGGTCCCGGTCGACTCCCGCACCCCGTACGACGTACGCGAGGTCATCGCGCGCGTGGTGGACGGCTCGCGGTTCGCCGAGTTCAAGTCCGAGTTCGGGCAGACCCTGGTCACCGGCTTCGCCCGCATCCACGGCCACCCGGTGGGGATCGTCGCCAACAACGGCATCCTCTTCTCCGAGTCGGCCCAGAAGGGCGCCCACTTCATCGAGCTGTGCGACCAGCGCGGCATCCCGCTGGTGTTCCTCCAGAACATCTCCGGGTTCATGGTCGGACGGGACTACGAGGCCGGCGGCATCGCCAAGCACGGCGCCAAGATGGTGACGGCGGTGGCCTGCACACGCGTACCGAAGCTCACGGTGGTCATCGGCGGCTCGTACGGCGCGGGCAACTACTCGATGTGCGGCCGGGCGTATTCACCGCGGTTCCTGTGGATGTGGCCGGGCGCCAAGATCTCGGTCATGGGCGGCGAGCAGGCGGCCTCGGTCCTCGCCACCGTCAAGCGCGACCAGTTGGAGGCGCGCGGAGAGGACTGGCCGGCGGCGGACGAGGAGGCCTTCAAGGCCCCGATCCGCGACCAGTACGAGCGCCAGGGGAACGCCTACTACGCGACGGCCCGCCTCTGGGACGACGGCGTGATCGACCCGATGGAGACCCGGCAGGTGCTGGGCCTGGCCCTGACGGCGTGCGCCAACGCGCCCCTGGGTGAGCCCCGGTTCGGCGTCTTCCGGATGTGAGGGGGACTTCAGAGATGCCACAGACGCCACAGACGCCAGAGACGCCAGAGATGCCTCAGACGATGTTCGAGACGGTCCTCGTGGCCAACCGCGGCGAGATCGCCGTACGCGTCATCCGCACCCTGCGCGCGCTCGGTGTGCGCTCGGTGGCCGTCTTCTCCGACGCCGACGCGGACGCCCGGCACGTACGGGAGGCCGACACGGCGGTACGGATCGGCCCGGCGCCGGCCGCCGAGAGCTATCTGTCCGCGCCGCGGCTGCTGGAGGCAGCAGCGGCGACGGGCGCCCACGCGATCCACCCCGGGTACGGCTTCCTCGCGGAGAACGCGGACTTCGCGCGCGCGTGCACCGAGGCCGGGCTGGTGTTCATCGGGCCGCCCGCGGGCGCGATCTCCCTCATGGGCGACAAGATCCGCGCCAAGGAGACGGTGCGGGCGGCCGGGGTGCCGGTCGTCCCCGGGTCGAGCGGCAGCGGACTCACGGACGCGGAACTGGCGGACGCCGCCCGGGAGATCGGCATGCCGGTGCTGCTGAAGCCGAGCGCGGGCGGGGGCGGCAAGGGCATGCGCCTGGTCCGCGACGCCGCCGTACTGGCCGACGAGATCGCCGCCGCCCGCCGTGAGGCCCGCGCCTCCTTCGGCGACGACACCCTCCTCGTCGAGCGCTGGATCGACCGTCCCCGGCACATCGAGATCCAGGTCCTGGCGGACGCCCACGGCAACGTCGTCCACCTCGGCGAGCGCGAGTGCTCCCTCCAGCGCCGTCACCAGAAGATCATCGAGGAGGCGCCCAGCGTGCTCCTCGACTCCGCGACCCGCGCGGCCATGGGCGAGGCGGCGGTGCAGGCGGCCCGCTCCTGCGGCTACCGGGGCGCGGGCACGGTGGAGTTCATCGTGCCCGGCGGCGACCCTTCCTCGTACTACTTCATGGAGATGAACACCCGCCTCCAGGTCGAGCACCCGGTGACCGAGCTCGTGACCGGCCTCGACCTGGTCGAGTGGCAGCTGCGGGTGGCGGCGGGCGAGAAGCTCCCCTTCGCCCAGGACGACATCACGCTCACGGGACACGCGATCGAGGCCCGCCTGTGCGCGGAAGACCCCGCGCGCGGGTTCCTGCCGTCGGGCGGAACGGTGCTGTCGTTGCACGAGCCCCAGGGTGACGGTGTCCGCACCGACTCGGGGCTCTCCGAGGGCACCGAGGTCGGCAGCCTGTACGACCCGATGCTCGCCAAGGTCATCGCCCACGGCCCCGACCGCGCGACCGCCCTGCGGAAGCTGCGCGCCGCCCTCGCGGACACGGTCACCCTGGGCGTGCAGACCAACGCCGGGTTCCTGCGCCGGCTGCTGGCCCATCCGGCGGTGGTCGCGGGCGAACTGGACACCGGGCTCGTGGAGCGGGAGGTCGAGGGGCTCGTCCCGGGTGAGGTGCCCGTGGAGGTGTACGAGGCGGCGGCGGCCGTACGGCTGGACGCGCTGAAGCCCCGCGGCGAGGGCTGGACGGACCCCTTCTCCGTACCGAGCGGCTGGCGCCTCGGCGGGGAGCCCCAGCCCGTGACCTTCCACCTGCGGGCCCTCGGCGACCCCGTGGCGTACACCCCGCGCGGCACGCACACCGTCACCGACGACCAGGTGTCCGTGACCCTCGACGGCGTCCGCCACACCTTCCACCGCGCCGTCGACTGGCTGGGCCGCGACGGTGACGCGTGGCACGTACGGGACCACGACCCGGTGGCCGCCTCGCTGACCGGGGCCCACGCGGGCGGCGTCGACTCGCTCACCGCCCCCATGCCCGGCACGGTGACCGTCGTGAAGGTGGCCGTGGGCGACGAGGTGACCGCAGGTCAGAGCCTGCTGGTCGTCGAGGCGATGAAGATGGAGCACGTCATTTCCGCACCGCACGCCGGCACGGTCGCCGAACTGGACGTCTCGCCGGGCACGACGGTCGCCATGGACCAGGTGCTGGCCGTGATCGAGCCGCACGAGGAGGTGACGGAATGACCGCCGAGGGACTGGGACTCCCCATGGCCGTACCGGCCATGGATCTGCCCGCCCGCGTCACGATCCACGAGGTCGGCGCGCGGGACGGCCTGCAGAACGAGAAGGCGACCGTGCCGACGCCGGTCAAGGCGGAGTTCATCCGCCGGCTGGCCGACGCGGGCCTGACCACGATCGAGGCCACCAGCTTCGTCCACCCGAAGTGGGTGCCCCAACTGGCGGACGCGGAGCAGCTGTTCCCGCTCGTGAGCGACCTCCCGGTGGCCCTCCCTGTCCTCGTGCCGAACCAACGCGGACTGGACCGTGCCCTGGCGCTCGGCGCGAGGCGTGTCGCGGTCTTCGCCAGCGCCACTGAGTCCTTCGCGAAGGCCAACCTGAACCGGACGGTGGACGAGGCACTGGCCATGTTCGAGCCGGTGGTGCGGCGCGCGAAGGACGAGCGGATGCATGTGCGCGGCTATCTGTCGATGTGCTTCGGCGACCCCTGGGAGGGCCCGGTCCCCGTCCACCAGGTCGTATGGGTGTCGAAGGCCCTGATGGACCTGGGCTGCGACGAGCTGAGCCTCGGCGACACGATCGGCGTGGCCACACCGGGCCACGTCCTGGACCTGCTGTCCGAGCTGAACGAGGAGGGCGTGCCGACCTCGGCGATCGGCGTGCACTTCCACGACACGTACGGCCAGGCGCTCGCCAACACCCTGGCGGCGCTCCAGCACGGCGTGACCACCATCGACGCGTCGGCGGGCGGCCTCGGCGGCTGCCCGTACGCGAAGTCCGCCACCGGCAACCTCGCCACCGAGGACCTCGTGTGGATGCTGCGGGGCCTCGGCATCGACACGGGCGTCGACCTCGGCCGTCTCACCGCCACCAGCGCCTGGATGGCCGACCAGTTGGGCCGACCCAGCCCTTCCCGCACGGTACGAGCCCTCTCCCACAAGGACTCCGACACCTCGGAAACCTCCGAAACCCCCGAAGACTCCCACAAGGAGCGGTGACGACCGATGGACCACAAGCTCTCCCCGGAACTGGAAGAACTCCGCCGCACGGTCGAGGAGTTCGCGCACGACGTCGTCGCCCCCAAGATCGGCGACTTCTACGAGCGCCATGAGTTCCCGTACGAGATCGTGCGCGAGATGGGCCGCATGGGGCTCTTCGGGCTGCCGTTCCCGGAGGAGTACGGCGGCATGGGCGGCGACTACCTGGCGCTGGGCCTCGCGCTGGAGGAGCTGGCACGGGTGGACTCGTCGGTGGCGATCACGCTGGAAGCGGGCGTGTCCCTGGGCGCGATGCCCATCCACCTCTTCGGCACCGAGGCCCAGAAACAGGAGTGGCTCCCCCGCCTGTGCTCGGGCGAGATCCTGGGCGCCTTCGGCCTCACCGAACCCGACGGCGGCTCCGACGCGGGCGCCACTCGCACCACGGCCCGCCTGGACGAGTCGACGAACGAATGGGTGATCAACGGCACGAAGTGCTTCATCACCAACTCGGGCACGGACATCACGGGCCTGGTCACGGTGACGGCGGTGACGGGCCGCAAGCCGGACGGCAGGCCCCTGATCTCCTCGATCATCGTCCCGTCCGGCACACCGGGCTTCACGGTCGCGGCACCGTACTCGAAGGTCGGCTGGAACGCCTCGGACACCCGCGAGCTGTCCTTCGCGGACGTACGGGTCCCGGCGGAGAACCTCCTCGGCGAACTCGGCCGGGGCTACGCCCAGTTCCTGCGCATCCTCGACGAGGGCCGCATCGCGATCTCGGCCCTCGCGACAGGGCTGGCGCAGGGCTGCGTGGACGAGTCGGTGAAGTACGCGAAGGAGCGCCAGGCCTTCGGCCGTCCCATCGGGGCCAACCAGGCCATCCAGTTCAAGATCGCCGACATGGAGATGAAGGCCCACACGGCCCGCCTGGCCTGGCGCGACGCGGCCTCGCGCCTGATCACCGGGGAACCCTTCAAGAAGGAGGCCGCCCTGGCCAAGCTCTACTCGTCGACGATCGCCGTGGACAACGCCCGCGACGCCACCCAGATCCACGGCGGCTACGGCTTCATGAACGAGTACCCGGTCGCCCGCATGTGGCGCGACTCCAAGATCCTGGAGATCGGCGAGGGCACGAGCGAGGTTCAGCGGATGCTGATCGCCAGGGAGTTGGGGCTGACGGGCTGATCCTCGGCCCGGTCACAGGAGCAGCTCAGCCCACACCGCCTTACCGATCCCATGCCGTCGCGGACAACACCCCCACTTCTCCGCCAAGGCACCGACGAGGGCAAGACCACGCCCGCATTCCTCATCGGCCTGCGCTTCCCGGGGCGCAGGCCGATCGCTGTTCGCGTCAGCGACCTCCACCCGCAACCGTCCGTCATAGCGCGCAATCCGCACGCCGATCTCACGACCGACCGGCACGAAGGCGTGCTGAACGGAGTTGGCGACGAGCTCCGAGAGCAGCAGTTCAGCCGTGTCGGCCACGTCGCCAGCCACCTTCCAGTCGGTGAGCTGCTCACGCAGCAGAGCTCGCGCGCGCGGGGCGCTGCGCGCCGTACGTGGCAACTGCCACGTGATCTCGGTGTTTTCACATCCGGGCATGACTGTCCCTCGACTCTCATTGCGGTGCGTGTCACGTAAGTCGCCCTGCGTAGCCTGCACGCATCGTCATCAACTTGCAATCAGAACAACTAGATGGGGTTGCAGATCGTTCGCCCTGAGTACCCTGGTGGATCCATAGAGCCGTCGCGACGAGGGGGAGCTGGTGGCAGCAGGAGAACTCAGGCCTACAGTGCGCAAGCGGGTACTGGGCACCAACCTGCGTCGCCTGCGCGAGGAGAAGGGACTGGCTCTGGAGGATGCGGCCACGCAACTCAGTTGTCATGCCGCAAAGGTGAGTCGCATCGAGGCCGGGAAGAGCGGCATCCGCCAACTCGACCTGAAGGCCCTGCTCGACCTGTACGAGGTGAAGGACGCCGAAGAGCGGGAGAGTTGGCTGGCGCTGGCTCGCGAGAGCCGCCGCCAGCGTTGGTGGAGAGTCCTGGAGGACCAGCTACCGCAGGACTTCCTGGACCTTGTCGGTCTTGAAGACGAGGTGTCGGAGTGTCGCGGCTTTCAACCCAGCATTGTTCCGGGCTTGCTGCAGACGGAGGCCTACGCGACAGCCGTTATCCAGAGCGGGATCGCCGGTCCTCTCAACACCGACCAACAGACCAAGGTCCGCGTACGCATGGAACGGCAAAAGGCCCTCACCCGCAATGATCCACCGCCGCTCAAGGTATGGATGATCCTTGGCGAAGCGGCCCTACGACAGCAGGTCGGCGGGGCGGCGGTACTGCACGAACAGCTGCTCCATCTAGTGCGGGTAGCCCAGCTTCCGAACGTGACATTGCAGGTACTACCCTTCACGGCAGGGGCCTGCCCGAGCGGACCGTACCCCTTCCTGATCTACAGCTTCCCTCCACCGGCCGAGCTCGAAGTGACCCTGCTGGAAAACGTCGCGAGCCACGCCTACCTGGAGTCCAGGGAAGACACGGTTCGACTGAGCAGCGCCTTCGACCACCTCAGAGCCTCAGCTCTCAGCGCACTGGACTCGGAGGCACGGATCGTCCAGATCGCTGAGCAACTGACCGATCCCTAAGGACCAAACAGCGCATGCCGTCGCACTCATCCGAATGGTTCAAGAGCAGCTACAGCGGCCCGAACGGTGAGTGCCTGGAAGCCAGGCTGACAGCACCCGGCGTCAACGTCCGGGATTCGAAAGCCATACCTGGCCCCTTGCTTGCCTTCGCTCCCAACTCCTGGAACGCATTCCTCCGGACTCTCAGCGCGAATGCCCTGCTTCATACAGCCTCCCGAGGTCATGGGTCACGTCCACGGACGTGGTGTAGGGCTGAGGATGTGAGGGCCACCGGAGGCGGTCCCTCACATGGCTCAGTGACCGAGGGCGGGCGGTTGACCCCCGGGCTCGGGCGCTCCGGGCTCGGCTAACCTGCCGTTGATGCACTCGGCGAGGATGCCCGGGCCGATGCAGCGGCGCTGTTCGGTCCATTCGTCGGTCTGCTCGGCCAGGACGGCGGTGACCAGGCAGGCGATGTTGACCACCCAGCCTCCTCGCGGACCTTCATGGTCAGCGCGTCCGCCCACACGAACACATACGGGCCCGCGTCCAGCGGCCGGTTGCGCCAGGCATCCAGCTGCATCGAGGCCATCAGCCGTGGTTCACCCTCGCGGACACCGCCTCAGCCAGAGGGGCTGCAGCCCTCCCTCGCCCGAGGATCCCTACCGGCGGCGTGCCGCCCCCGCTCTCCCGTGCTCCGGCGGGCCCGGCGTGCCGCCACCACTCCGAGTTCGGATCTCATGTGTGGCGGGACCACGAACCTCGGGCGGTTAAACAGAATCACGCAGACCTCTGTGACGAGACACGCCATCACCACCAGGGAGGCAACCAGGACGGTGACTGCCAGACCGTCATTGAACTCACCGTTCCGCAAGCCCACGACAATCAGGGCGCTAACGGCCCAGAGTCCAGTCACCATGACGGCGAGTGACCGGATCTCACCACGGCGCACATCAGGACCAAACGGGAGAAAGGAGAATGAAGACGTAAAGAAGTCCACCATCGCTGGATTGCGCCATAGTTGGACAACCTTCCAGGTCATGAACGCCAGGCCAAGGATGAAGAAGCCCGCTACGAAGTAGATCACGTGCCCACCATCTTTTTGCCGCTGCGCGGACATGGTCAAGCGTGCCACGAGTGAGTCCGCACCTTAACGGGTGGGTTGACCGGTCCAGTGAGAAGGATTCCGGTCACCGCTCCAGCAGCTCCTCCGATGGCACCACCTGACGCCGGTCCCGCGGGGGTGCCGCTTCCTGCGGATCGGGGACGCCGTCGGCCGGGCCTCCGCGCACGATTCCCGCCGCCCGGCGCGGTGCCTGCCCGAGATGTCCGACGAGGACCCGAAGCCGCCACTCGGGGCACGTCGGTACGAAGGCGTCCCAGTCCGTGCCGTCCACGGCGTCCGCGAACGCCTCGGTCTGTGTCAGCAGGCCGAGGCCAGACGGTCGATATGAGGCTGTGTCATGCGGCCCAGGGTAGGAACTCCACCCGGGTGGAAAGTCAAGTGCGCGCCGGAGCGCCTTCCTGGACGCGGGAACAGGGCCCTGGTGCGGTGAGCTTCACTCCGTACCCGGGCACGTTCCCGACGCTGCGCGACCAGCACATCCCAATGCCGGTTGTTCGCGTTGGGCCACCACAGATACGCGTGCGACTCTCGCCGTCGCCCTCCCCGCCGGCCGAACTATGATTCGGCCTCGGGCCTCCAAAATCCTTGGAGAAGACGCATGAGTGATGTGAGCATCGACACCGGCAAAGTGGTCGTGAACAGGGCGATGTCGCTGGACGGGTTCATCGCCGGTCCTGGCCACGCGATGGACTGGATCTTCGAGTACCTGACTGCGGATACGTTCCCGGAGGTCATGGCGGCCACGGGCGCCATGCTCGTCGGTCGAGGCACGTACGAGGTCGCCAAGCGTATGGCCGACCAGGACACCACCTACGACGGGGGAGCACAGTTCGTCCTCACCCACGAGCCTCCCGACGAGCCGGACCCTACCGTCACGTTCCTCACCTGTGACATCGAGGAAGCCGTTGCCACGGCACGCAGCGCCGCGGGCGGCAAGAACCTGGAGATCCTCGGTGCTGACGTGGCCGCCCAGTGCCTGCAGCGCGGGCTCGTCGACGAGATCCTGGTGTATGTCCTACCGGTGCTACTCGGCGACGGTGTCCGCTTCTCGCCCCCAAGCCTCGACAGGATCGACCTGGAACCTTTCAGCAGCACCCAGTCGGGCGCCGTCACGATGCTCCGCTTCCGCGTGCGAAAGTAGGCGCAGTCCTTCAGGAGTTGACACCAGCACGCGCGGACACCCTGATGTGCAGCTCGGGCCGGACATCGGCGACGTGCCTCGTGCGTTGACCGCGGTCGTTCGGCGAGTGGGTTGATCGTGCTGCCGTGCGGCGGGGACGGCCCCAGCGGTGCTGGCGTTCGGATCGGACGCGGGAGCGTTCGCGGCGCTGGGCTTCCAGCACGCTGGGGTGGCGACGACGGCGGTTGCGCCAGCCTAAGTAGGCGTGCAGGTCACGGGCGAGGACGGGGTGGTTGGGCGGGTCGCTGTTGCCCAGGACAAAGCCGCGCAGCGGCCCGAAGTGCGGTTCGATGGGGTTGGCCCAGGACACGTGGGTCGGGGTAAAGCACAGCTCGGTCTTGTGCCGGGCGGCCCAGGTGCGGATCGTCGCGGTTTTGTTGCCGGACCAGTTGTGGTGGCCGGCAGCCGGTCGGGGTGCTTGCGACCTGCGCATCGCCGGAAACCGAGATCACTTCACCTCCACCCGGCCGACGTTCGCGGTCAACGCACTAGCCGTATGGCCCTGAGGCCTCGTAGCGGCTCGCGAGGGCGTGGAACGCCTCCTTCGGTTCCCAGGGCATCTCGGGGTAGGTGCGCGTGCCCGCTGGGTAGCCGCTGTGCTCGTCGAGGATCTTGACGATGCCGTAGGAGGCGAGGTCGGGGTCGGGTCCGTTCAGGCGGTGGGGGGTGCCGTAGCCGGCGAAGCTGAACCAGAAGACGGAGTCGACGCCCTCGTCCTCGAAGACGGGCATGAGGTCGTCGAGGTAGCGGACCTGTTCGCCCTCGTCGCGCACCAGGTCGGGCTTTGGGGTGACGCCGTCCGGCTCCATGGCCACGTACCAGCCCGAGCCGCCGTAGTCGCCCGCCCCATGGAAGGTGCAGCAGCCGACCTCCATGATGGCGACCGGCTTGCCGTGGGTGAACTCCTTGCGCAGGTCCTCGCGGTAGGTGGCGGCGTTGCGCAGGCCACGGAAGGCGTCCAGGCCGACGATGTCGAACGGCGCCCAGTCCACCCCGTCCAAGGGGCAGGAGGCGTAGCTGACGGGGCCGGCGAAGAGGGGCCGGACGGTGCGGACGACGTCGCCGAGGAAGGCATTGACCTTGTCGGGGAGGGGCTTGAGCGCGGCTTCGCGGTCGGGGCCGGCCAGGACCGGGATGCGCTCGCTGAAGGTGTCGCCGGGCAGGTACCCACGGGCGAACAGGCTCAGTTCACAGCCGGTGACGAGGACGACATCCGCGCCGTCGCGGCGCAGACGCTCGGCCCGCTCGGCGAAGTACGGCAGCATCTCCTCGTTCGTCATCTCGCAGGGGAACGGCGAGAACCACACCTCCAGCCCGGCGGCCGCCGCGTGCCGGGCCGTGGTCTCGATCCGGTCGGGGTCGCCGCCCGTGATGCGGATCGCGGTGCAGTGCAGGTCCTCGGCGATGACCCGCATATCCCGCTCGACCACATCGGCGTCGAAGACGGGGCGAGAGGTATCGCCGTTGGGAAACGTGCCGGTGTCGTAGTGGATGCCCTTGCCGCGCATGACTGACCCCTCCGATAAGAATCGTGTCTCGCTTACGGGGCGATCGTCGAGTCTCCAGCGACGTGAGAGTCAAGCGGCGTCAACATGCGGACCGGGGCGCTCGCGTCGGCGCCGGAACGCCCATCTGATGGCGACGAACACCCCGCACAGGACGACGAGGAGAAGAAGGAGGAGCGTCCAGGGGACGGTCCAGGCGTGGGTCGTGGTCTCGGTGGTGGTGAGCGGGGCGATCGAGCCCGATGTGTCGGTGAGCAGCGGGGTGAGGGTGACCGTCCCTGTCGTTCTCAGTGCGGGAGCGACGTCCCGTACCGGAACGGAGACCTTCCAGGTGTCGCCCGGGAGCACCTGGGGCGAGTCGTCGATCTTCCCCGCGTCGGCGCGCGGGCGGCCGAAGGGGCCGGACAGGGAGACCGCTTGGCGGGCGGTGAGGATGGCGTTGCCGGTGTTGCGGATCGTGTAGGTGACGGTGGCCTCGCCCTTCCCGAACGGGTCGGCCGTGCCCGCGTAGCCCACGCGCAGGTCCTCCACCGACAGGTTCGGCCTGAGTTCTCCGCCCACGCGCAGCCGGATGCGGATGCCGAGCCGTTGCTCCGCCTGGCCGGGCCGGGTCAGCGAGGTGACGATGCCGCCCATGTAGTCGCCGGGCTCGGCGTCGTCGGGAACAGCGAGCGTGAACGGCACCTCGGCCGACCGGCCGGGGCGTACCGTCACGTCGGACCGGTCCGCCTGTGCCCACGCCCCCACCCGCGTCGACTTGGCGTCCTTGCGGACGAGGTCGAGCTTGCCCGCGTCGGTGGTGAACCCGTCGGCGGTGTACACGGCCAGGTGGAGCGGTGTGGTGCCACGGTTGGCGACCACGAGGCCGTCCGTGAGGCGTGCGCCCGGATCGAGGGTGTAGCTGTAGTTCTGCCGGCCGGACCCGAGGTCGTTGGAGGCCGTGGCGACCGTCCAGGAGGCATCGGGGTCCGCCGCCGCGGCGGGTCCGGCCGCCGCTCCGAGAACGCCGAGAACCCCGAGCGCGGCGAGCGCACCGAGCAGCACCACGCATGCGGCTCGGGCGGCTCGGGCGAGGGCTCCAACCCCGGTGACTGCTGCGGTCGTACGCGGTCTGGGTGGGTGGTGCATCTGATGATCCTCGGGCGTCGGGCGGTTCGGGGGCGGTGCGAGGGAAACGTGCGGTGGGGTTGCGGTGGGGGCGCGGTGGGGTGGGCACCCGGAGGTGCCCACCCCGTCAGGTGGAGCGGACCGCACCACCCTCAGTTGACTACTGGAGCCAGTCGGACCCGGCCGGGGCAGCCGTGGCATCGGCCGACTCGGTGGCCGCCTCGGTGTCCGGCCTGCCGTGGTAGGGCTGGACCACGACCTTGTCGACGACGGAGCCGACCGGCGGAGCGGCGTCGGCGCCGTCGTTCGGGCCGCACCACGACACCTTGCCGAGCTCCACGGCGGCGTTGGGGGCGGCGCAGGTGCCGCTGCGGAGGTTCTCGACGACGAGCTTGTTGCCGCGCACCTGGACCTTCACGTAGGTGCGGACGTGCTCCTGGTTCTCGACCGAGTTGGCCCAGTGGTTCTTGGGGTTGAGCGGGTCGGGGCCGTAGTCCGGGTCCTGGGTCGTGTCAGGAGCGGTGAGGTCGTAGTACTTCGAACCCGAGGCGGAGTTCGCCGTCACGTAGATGACGCCGCCCGGCCCCTGCACGACCTCGTCGGCACCCGGCTGCTCGGCCGCGTTCGCCTTCTTGCCGTTCTTGATCACATAGCTGCGGGAGTAGCTGTGGTCGTGGCCCTGGAGAACCAGGTCGACGCCGAGCTTCGAGAACGCGGTCGGGAAGTCCTGACGGCGCTGCTTGTTGTCGGAGTCGTTCGCGTGGTCGGCCGGCGAGTAGATCGAGTGGTGGTAGACGAGCGCCGTGTACTTGGCGTCGCGACCGTGCTTCTTGATGACGTCGCTGATGTAGTTGAGGTGGGCCTCGTCGGCACCGTTGGCGTAGGCGTTGCTGTTGATGTCGATGAACAGCACGCCCTTGTACGTGTACCAGTAGTCACCGCCCGACTGGGTCGCCGGGTCGCCCTTGTAGTACGCGGCGGAGCGGTCGGTGTTCGGCGTCCAGAAGTGCTGGTCGTACGCCTTGCCGCCGACGTCGTGGTTGCCGATGGTGGCGGCCCACGGGTACTGGCGCAGCTTGTCCGGGCCGAGGAAGGCGTTCCACTGCGACTCGGTGTTGGCGGTCTGGACCTGGTCGCCGCCCGAGACCAGCAGCTCGGCGTTCGGGTTGGCGGCGAGGGACACGTCCAGGGTGTCCTTCCAGCCGGCCGCGTCCTTCGCCTCGTCGCCGGACGAGCCGATCTGCGGGTCGCCGTAGAACAGGAAGTCGAAGTCGCCCTTGAATTCCTGGGTCTTGAAGGAGTACGTCGAGGACCAGTTGCCCTGGGAGCCGACGCGGTACGAGTACTGGGTGTTCTTGCGCAGGCTGTCGATCGTGGCGTGCGCGTTGTAGCCGCCGCTGACGCTGTTCGCGGCGACGGTGGCGTGGAAGGTGACGGTGTTCTGGGGGAACTGGCCGCCCCGGACCTGGGCGGTCGGCGCGACCTGGACCACCTGCGGGGTGCCGGTCGAGGTGTACCAGGACACCACGCGCTGCGATTCACTCGCGCCCACGCCGAGGACGATGCCGGTGGCCGTCGCGGAATCGTCGGCGTGCGCGGCGGTCGTCAGGCCGCTGCCGAACATCATCGCGGCGCCCATGGCCACCGCGGTGGCGCCCGTGGCAACCCGGCGTCGCACGAGCCCGCTTCTCTGTGTCCCCTTGGGGAGCTTCATCGGCTTCCGTTCTTTCGAGTGCGGCGGGGGGTGGGAACCAGGTAAAAGTCGCGTAAGTCCCTGTCGCCGAGGTGAACGGGGAACGAGCGAATACTTGCGCCTTCAGGAAAGTGTCCTGGGGGCAGGCTGTCCGAGGGCGGCGAGAGTTCTGTCGGCTCTGTGAGCTATGCGGGCTCTATCGGTTCTGTCGGCTCTGCGAGCCATGTCGGCTCAGAGCTCAGAGGACGCGCTGTACGAACCACACCAACCCCATCGCGGACACACCCGCCGCGATCACCCCGGTCACCCAGAGCCCCGCGACCGGTTGACGGTGGCGCAGCAGGGCGAGCACCGGGAAGACGACGGCGATGATGGCCAGCTGGACCGCTTCGATGCCCACGTTGAAGACGAGGAGTGACCACAGGAGCGTCCACGACCATGCCTGGTCGATCCCCAGCGCCGAGGCGAAACCGAGCCCGTGCACCAGCCCGAAGCAGAAGACCACCGCGAGCCGCGTCCAGCCCGCGCGGTCCAGACCGAGGTGACCGGGACCATGACCGTGACCGTCCGCCTCAAGATCTGAGGCGTGCGACCGACGCTGCCCGATCCGCAGCAGATGCCAGCCCGCGACGACCGCGATCGAGAGCGCGATGACCGGCTCGACGAGCGAGGCGGGCACCCGCACGAGGCCGAGCGCGGCGAGGAGGAAGGTCACCGAGTGGGCGAGCGTGAAGGTCGTCGCCGCCAGCACGATCTCACGCGGTCGGCGTGATCCCACGATGAGCGCCAGCAGGAACAGGATGTGGTCGAGCCCGGTGAGCAGGTGCTCGGCGCCGAGCCGGAAGAAGTCCCAGAACCGCTCGGCCCAGGACTGCTGTGTGGAGAACGACGCGTGCTCGGCGTCGAGGGCGGTGCTTCCGGCGGTCAGGTCGAGGTCATAGGTGACGATCGTCTTGGTGTCGCGCACATAGCCCTCGGAGTCCGGGAACAGACCGCTGCGCACCTCGTGCGCGTCAGCGGCCCCTGGGCACCGGTAGTCGAGGTCCAGCACCGCGTACGGGACGCCCTCACGCCGCTCGATCGTGAGGTCGCCGTCCTGTACCGGAGCGCACGTTTCGCCCTCCGCCGTGACGCCGAAGCGATCGGTGACGTAGGCGACGACCGAGTCGGCGTGGGCGTCGAGCGCCGCGGCCTGCCGGGACGTGTCACCGTCCTCGAAGGCCGAGTTGCCCGACTGGAAGAGCGCGTCGTTCTTCTCGTAGTCGGCGGCGGAGACGACGAGCAGGTCGTACTCCAGCCTGAGTTCGGTGCGGACGTGTCCGGCCTCGGGTGAGGTGAGGTCGGCGTACACGGTCGAGGTGAACCCGTGGGCGGGGGCGGGCGCGGCACTGAGCAGGACGGCCACCACTGCGGCGGCGAGGGCGGTCCAGACGCGACGTCGGGTGGCGGAAAACATGCGACTCCTCTTCGTTGCCGCACGGAATCTGCTGGGTTCAGGTGAACGAACGGCGGCCCATGTGCGAATCGGCGACGAACCCGACCCGACCACCACGGCATCCCGCCCGAAAGCCGCGAATCATGAGGTAGGAAGTAGGCACATTCCCCGCCACTGCCCGGCGCTTTCCGGCCGCCCCCGCCGCTTCCGCCACTCCTCCCTGCCACTCCTCCCTGCCACTTCCGCCGCTCCTTCCCGCCGCTCCTTCCCGCCACTTCCACCAGCCCCGACCACTCCCCACCACTTCCTGAAGGACGAACCCCATGTCCCCTCGGCTCCTGCCCGTCGGGCTGCCGGTCGCGGCAGTCGCGACCGCCATCCTGGTCAGCGGATGCAGCTCCGGCGACGACTGGTCCCAGCCGCACCCGAAGCCCACCGCCGTCGGCTCCGTCGGCCCGGGGTTCTCCGACCCGACCGCACCGCCGGCCCCGGAGGGGACGATCACACCGCGCCCCGGCTCCTGGGACGGGCTCCACCCGTCGAAGGGCTACCGCGTGGTGCTGCTCACCGCGGGAAAGGACGCCCAGACCAGAACGCTGGCGAACGCCGTCACGAAGTGGGCCGACGAAGAAGAGGTCAGCCTCAAGACCATCACGGCCACGAAGCCGACCGACTACGTACCGAGCATCAGCGAGGCCATCGACCTGTCGCCCGACCTCGTCATCAGCGCCGGCAACGATCTCGTCGACCCCCTGGCCCTGGTCACGGCCAGTCACCTCGACCAGCAGTTCCTCGTGGTCGGGGCCGAGTTGGCGGAGCCGACGGAGAACGTCACCGCCGCCGACTGGACCGGCGCGTCGTTCCGGGGCGAAGGCCTCGGCATGTCCTCGTCGTACGACCCGGAGACCTTTACGCCCGAACGCGCTTCCCGAGCCGTGCGCGCCGGCGTGGCGGCGGTACTCAACGGTCTGACCGGCATTGTCGTATGGCTCGAATAGTGCCGGATCAGGTGGCCTACCGCTCCTCGCGACGGGCAGCCTCAGAGGCCGCTTGCTCTCGCAAAAGGTGGTAGCGGAATTCGTAACTGTGGGTATGGCCGGATCGCACTTGGCGCTCGTAGTAGGACTCGAAGTCGCCTTCGGCGGAGAACAGGTTGGCGCTCGACCTCGACAGGCCGGCGGCAATCATGATCTCCCGATGCCTTATGCCGTTCCGCCACTCAATGCGTTCCATCTCCCTCGCGTAGAACTGATCAGGTGGCCACCCCGCCCGTTCGGCCTCGCTGTCGAGCCTGCCGTTGAGCACGTCTGCGTCCAGGGCCGCCCGGCTACCTTCTGCCGCGGCGTTGAGGATTTCGAAAACGGCGGTCCCGCCGAGGTGGCTGGGGGTCGCCCGCCTCGGATCCAGCACGACCGTACGGCTGTCCGGCCGCCATTCGCCGGGGGTTCCTCCCTGCGTGCGGCCGAGCTGCACAGTGATGGCGCCGGCGGCCGAGAGTTCCTGGGAGAAATGGGAGGACGCGCTCTCGACGACATTGAAGATCTGACGCATCATACGGCCGTTGTTGCTCTGGCTTACGAAACGCACTCCGCCCACCGAGCCGCTGAACGAGTTGTCAGCGCGACGCGACGGAGATCCGCTGTCCGAGCCGTAAGCCAAGTCCGAGTCGGAACCATCGTCCTCATGCCGCCGCGGGCCACTACTGGAAGAGCCCGCCGAAGACCCGTAGGCAAGATCAGAGTCGGAGCTGTCCCGCCGTCGGGACATGCGCTGCACCGTGAGGGTCTCAGTCGTCGCGGCGTTGCCGGCCAGTCCCTGCATCTCCAGGACGCGCGCAAGGTGCGGCGGCAACACGGACCCTTGCGTGCGTGAGCGCACAGCACGGGACAGATGGGCCGGTGCCCGTTTCGTGTCGCCCGACTGTTCACGCGCGGTCATCGAGTACATATGAGAGTACATATGACGCTCCCTGGCCTCGGCCCTGACTCGTGGCGGCCGGCCGATGCCGATCGAGTACCGGAGGGACGCTTCTGGGCGGGTCAACACGCCCTGCCCAAGCCCCTGTTCGCCTCGTCGCCAGAAAGAGAGCAGACCCTGACGAAGCGTAACACTGCGCTTCCCTCGTACCGTGAGGACGGCGGCAGCGGGCGAAGCGGGGAGTCATCCGGCCCTGTATGCATGATCCGCCGCCACATCGTCCGGCGGAACAAGCACGCCGCCGACGAACGCCTCAGCGAGGTCGTGAACAGGCGAACACCACCTGATGCGGCACTGGCCGACCTGCGCGGCCGGATTCGCCGAGGTCACCGGGAAGCGCGAGGGAACCACCCCCTGGACAATTAATGAGGTTAGGCTAACCTACCTTCGAACCTGTTCCCGGGCGATCCAGCCCTGTTCGAAAGCAGCCACCCATGTTCAACGCCCGTGCCACCCACCCGACCCGCCGCGGCATCCTGGCCGCCGGCGGTGCCCTTGGTCTCGGCGCCGTGCTCGCCGCCTGCGGGGACGAAGACGCCGGCAGCGGTGGTTCGAGCGGGACGACGGCCGCGGCCAAGTCCGGTCCCTGGTCCTTCAAGGACGACCGCGGCGAGACCGCGAAGGGGGACCGGATCCCGGCGAACATCGTCGCGTTCATCGGCGTCGCCGCCGCGCTGCACGACTACGGGATCGACGTCAAGGGCGTCTTCGGACCGACGAGAACGAAGGACGGCAAGGCCGACGTCCAGGCCGGCGACCTCGACATCAGCAAGGTGACCGTCCTCGGCAACGAGTGGGGCCAGTTCAACATCGAGAAGTACGCGGCCCTCTCCCCCGACGCGCTCCTCACCACGCTGTTCGACGACGCGGGCACCCTCTGGTACGTGCCCGAGGAGTCCAGCAAGAAGATCCTCGCCCTCGGCGCCCCGAGCGTCGGCATCTCCGTGTACGACCGCCAGTTGACCGAGCCGCTGCAGCGCATGCTGGAACTCGCCGAGTCCCTCGGCGCCGACGTGAAGGCCGAGAAGGTCACCACGGCCAAGAAGCGCTTCGAGGACGCCGCCGCCCGGCTGCGCGCCGCCGCCAAGGCCAACCCCGACATCAAGGTGCTAGCGGGTTCGGCGGCCCAGGACATCTTCTACGTCTCCGGCTCGAACCTCTCCATCGACCTGGAGTACTACAAGGCCCTCGGCGTGAACCTCGTCGAGCCCCCCGCCTCGACCCTCAAGGCGAGCGGCGGCTGGTTCGAGAACCTGAGCTGGGAGAACGTCGACAAGTACGACGCGGACATCATCATGATGGACAACCGCTCCTCGGCGATCCAGCCGGACGACATCACCGAGGCCACGTGGAAGAAGCTGCCCGCGGTCAAGGCCGGGCAGGTCATCGCGCGTGACCCGGAGCCGATTCTCTCCTACGACAAGTGCGCGCCACTGCTCGAAAACCTTGCCGAGGCCATCGAGAACGCCAAGAAGGTCAGCTGAGCGCCGCAGCCGAACTGCGGGTCGCCTGCGGTTGGTCGCGCCTCCACCGCGGCGAAGCCGCATATCGATACAGCCCCGCGCCCCTGAAGGGGCGTGGCATGGCCCCCGCCGCCCGAACAGGCGCCCTGACAACACCTCAGGAGTCCCCATGACGACGGCCATAGCCGCCCCGTTCCGTTTCTTCTCCCTTCAGGTCGTACGGACGAGGCGGCTCGGCCCGTCTCTCGTGCGCGTCACCTTCGACGGTGACGACCTGCGGGAGTTCCGCTCCGACGGCGGGGACCAGTCCCTGTCGCTGTTCCTGCCGCACCCCGGCCAGTCCGCGCCCGCCGTACCCATCGAGCTGGGTGACGCATGGTGGCAGGGCTGGCGTGAACTGCCGGACGACGTACGCGCGGTGATGCGCTCGTACACGCTCCGCGCGCTGCGCCGTGACGCACGCGGAGACACCGCCGAGATCGACATCGACTTCGTGCTGCACGGCATGGAGCCGGGGGCCACCGCGCCCGCGGGCCCCGCCTCCCGGTGGGCGTCCCTCGCCCAGGCCGGCGACCGCGTCCTGGTACTCGGCCCGGCCGTCGCCGACAACCGGGCGATCCGTTTCCGTCCGCCCGAGGACACCGATCTGGTGCTGATGTGGGGCGACGAGACGGCCCTGCCCGCCGCCTCCGCGATCCTGGAGTCACTGCCGGCGGGCACCCGCGCCCGGGTCTGGCTGGAGGTCCACCACGCCAGGGACATCCAGGACCTGGCGACCGAGGCCGACGCCGAGATCACCTGGCTCGTACGCGCCGAGGGGTCCCCCATGGCCCTCGACGCGATCCGCGAGGCCCAACTCCCGCCCGCCGAGCAGCCGTACGCCTGGATCGCGGGCGAGTCCGGCCGGGTGAAGGAGCTGCGCCGCCATCTCGTGCGCGAGCGCGGGATCGACAAGAGGCGGGTGACCTTTGTCGGTTACTGGCGCGAGGGGCTGACGGAGGAGCAGATGCGCGAGCGAGGAGAGTGACGGCAGTCACGGATGGGGCAGGATTGCGACCCGGTTAATTAGGTTAGGCTTACCTAAGTACGCCGCAAGTCGGTAAGCCAGTAAGCCCCTTTCGGTTCCCCCCTCTCCCGTCCGCACGGACCGTCCCCGCTCGGAGGAACGCTCACCATGCGCTCGCACCTGCTCAATGACACGACCGCGGAGCGGTACCGCAGCTCCGTGACCGAAGGAATCGAGCGGGTGGCGGCCAAACTCGCCACCACCGACCGTCCGTTCACGGGCGTCACCGTCGACGCCCTCGCCCCCCGCATCGAGCAGATCGACCTCGACCGGCCACTGCACAACACCACAGCCGTGCTGGACGAGCTGGAGGACGTCTACCTCCGGGACGCGATCTACTTCCACCACCCGCGCTACCTCGCCCACCTCAACTGCCCGGTCGTCATCCCGGCCGTGCTCGGCGAAGCCGTCCTCTCCGCCGTCAACTCCTCCCTCGACACCTGGGACCAGTCGGCCGGCGGCACCCTCATCGAACGCAAGCTCATCGACTGGACCGCCGAACGCATCGGCCTCGGCCCGGCCGCCGACGGCGTGTTCACCTCCGGCGGCACCCAGTCCAACCTCCAGGCGCTGCTGCTGGCCCGTGAGGAGTCCAAGACGGACTCCCTCGCCAAAATGCGCATCTTCGCCTCCGAGGTCAGCCACTTCAGCGTCAAGAAGTCCGCGAAGCTGCTGGGCCTCAGCGCCGACTCCGTCGTCTCCGTCCCCGTCGACCACGACAAGCGGATGCAGACCCTCGCCCTCGCCCACGAGCTGGAGCGCTGCGAGCGGGACGGCCTGATCCCCATGGCCGTCGTCGCCACCGCCGGCACCACCGACTTCGGCTCCATCGACCCGCTGCCCGAGATCGCCGAGCTGTGCGACCGGTTCGGGGTGTGGATGCACGTCGACGCGGCCTACGGCTGCGGTCTGCTCGCCTCACTCAGGCGCCGTGCGCTGCTCGACGGCATCGAGCGCGCCGACTCCGTCACCGTCGACTACCACAAGTCCTTCTTCCAGCCGGTGAGTTCGTCCGCCGTGCTGGTCCGGGACGCGACGACGCTGCGCCACGCCACGTACCACGCGGAGTACCTCAACCCGCGCCGCATGGTGCAGGAGCGCATCCCCAACCAGGTCGACAAGTCCCTCCAGACCACCCGCCGCTTCGACGCGCTCAAGCTGTGGATGACGCTGCGGACGATGGGCGCCGACGGCATAGGCCGACTCTTCGACGAGGTCTGCGACCTGGCGGAGGAGGGCTGGCGGCTGCTCGCCGCCGACCCGCGCTACGACGTCGTGGTCGAGCCGCGGCTGTCCACGCTGGTCTTCCGCTACATCCCCGAGGCCGTCACCGACCCGGCCGAGATCGACCGGGCCAACCTGTACGCCCGCAAGGCCCTGTTCGCCTCCGGTGACGCGGTGGTCGCGGGTACCAAGGTCGGCGGGCGCCACTACCTGAAGTTCACCCTGCTCAACCCCGAGACCACGGCCGCCGACATCACGGCCGTCCTCGATCTGATCGCCGGCCACGCCGAGCAGTACCTGGGAGAGTCCCTTGACCGCGCTTCCTGAATCCACGAACGCCACGAACGGCACGTACGACTTCGTGGGCATCGGGCTCGGCCCCTTCAACCTCGGCCTGGCCTGCCTCACCGAGCCGATCGCCGAACTCGACGGCGTCTTCCTGGAGTCGAAGCCGGACTTCGAGTGGCACTCGGGCATGTTCCTCGACGGCGCCCACCTCCAGACCCCGTTCATGTCGGACCTGGTGACACTGGCCGACCCGACCTCCCCGTACTCCTTCCTCAACTACCTCAAGGAGTCCGGCCGTCTGTACTCGTTCTACATCCGCGAGAACTTCTACCCCTTGCGGGTCGAGTACGACGACTACTGCCGCTGGGCCGCCGGGAAACTGAGCAGCGTCCGCTTCGGCACGACCGTCGACGAGGTGAGGTACGACGAAGGGGCCGGGCTGTACGTCGTACGGACCGGGAGCGGCGAGACGTACCGCGCCCGCCACCTCGTCCTCGGCACCGGCACCGTCCCCTTCGTCCCCGAGGCCTGCCAGGGCCTGGACGGCGACTTCTTCCACAACGCGCACTACACGCACCGCAAGGCCGAGCTTCAGGCGAAGAAGTCCATCACGATCGTGGGCAGCGGCCAGAGCGCCGCGGAGATCTACCACGAGCTCCTCACCGAGATCGACGTCCACGGCTACCAGCTCAACTGGGTCACGCGCTCCCCGCGCTTCTTCCCCCTCGAATACACCAAGCTGACGCTGGAGATGACGTCCCCGGACTACATCGACTACTTCCGCGCGCTGCCCGAGGAGACCCGCTACCGGCTGGAGAAGCAGCAGAAGGGCCTGTTCAAGGGCATCAACTCGGACCTGATCGACTCGATCTTCGACCTGCTGTACCAGAAGAACGTCACGGCCGGAGGCCGGCCGGTCCCCACCCGGCTCATCACCAACTCCAGTCTGAATACGACGAGTCATGAGGGCGGGCTGTACACCCTCGGCTTCCACCAGGACGAGCAGGGCAAGGACTTCGAGATCCGGACCGAGGGCCTGGTCCTCGCCACCGGCTACCACTACCGGCCTCCGGCCTTCCTCGATCCCATCCGCCACCGCCTCCGCTTCGACGGCCACGGCCGCTTCGACGTGGGCCGCAACTACGCCATCGACACCACGGGACGCGGGATCTTCCTGCAGAACGCGGGCGTGCACACGCACAGCGTCACGTCCCCGGACCTGGGCATGGGCGCGTACCGGAACTCGTCCATCATCCGCGAGCTGCTCGGCACCGAGTACTACCCCGTCGAGAAGACCATCGCGTTCCAGGAGTTCGCAGTATGAGCTTCCCCCTCACCTTCACCTTCCGGCCCCTCGATCCGCTGAGGGACGCCGAGCTCCTGCACACCTGGGTCACCCACCCCAAGGCCGCCTACTGGATGATGCAGGGCGCCAGGCTGGAGGACGTCGAACGCGCCTACATGGAGATCGCGGCCGACGAACACCACCACGCCCTGCTCGGGCTGCTCGACGGCGAACCCGCCTTCCTCATGGAGACGTACGACCCGGCCCACCGTGAACTGGTCGGCCTGTACGAGCCCGAGCCCGGAGACATCGGCATGCACTTCCTGGTGCCGCCGACGGACACACCCGTCCACGGGTTCACCCGGGCCGTCATCACCGCCGTGATGACACACCTCTTCGAAGACCCGGCCACGGCCCGTGTGGTCGTCGAACCGGACGTGTCCAACAAAGCAGTCCACGCCCTGAACGAGGCCGTCGGCTTCGTGCCCGAACGACAGATCCAGACGCCGGAGAAGAAAGCCTTGCTGAGCTTCTGTACCCGTGAGCAGTACCTGGCGGCACGAGGAGTGGCGGTATGACCCTGTCCGACGCCGTGGCCCACCTGTCCCCCGAGCGCTGGGAGCGGGCCAACCGCCTGCTGGTCCGCAAGGCACTCGCCGAGTTCGCCCACGAGCGGCTGATCACACCGGAGAAGGACGGCGACCAGTACGTCGTCCGCAGCGACGACGGCCGCACCCGGTACACCTTCACGGCTGTGGTCCGCGCCCTCGACCACTGGCAGGTCGACGCCGGCTCCGTCACCCGCCACCGCGACGGCCGCGAACTCCCGCTCGCCGCCCTGGACTTCTTCATCGAGCTGCAGGAGACGCTCGGCCTGAGCGACGAGGTCCTGCCCGTCTACCTGGAGGAGATCTCCTCCACCCTCTCCGGGACCTGCTACAAGCTCACCAAGCCGCAGATCCCCGTCGCCGAGCTGGCCGGCTCCGGCTTCCAGGCCATCGAGGCCGGTATGACCGAGGGCCACCCCTGTTTCGTCGCCAACAACGGGCGGCTCGGCTTCGGCGTCCACGAGTACCTCTCGTACGCCCCCGAGACCGCGAGCCCCCTCCGCCTGGTGTGGCTGGCCGCGCACCGTTCGCGGGCGGCCTTCACGGCGGGTGTGGGCATCGAGTACGAGGCGTTCCTGCGGGACGAGCTGGGCGAGGCGACGGTCGAGCGCTTCAACGGCGTCCTGCGCGAGGCCGGCCTCGACCCGGCCGACTACCTCTTCATCCCGGTCCACCCCTGGCAGTGGTGGAACAAGCTCACGGTCACCTTCGCCGCGGAGGTCGCCCAGCGGCACCTGGTCTGCCTCGGCGAGGGCGACGACGAGTACCTCGCCCAGCAGTCGATCCGGACGTTCTTCAACAAGTCCCGGCCCGAGAAGCACTACGTCAAGACGGCCCTGTCCGTCCTCAACATGGGCTTCATGCGCGGGCTCTCGGCCGCGTACATGGAGGCGACCCCGGCGATCAACGACTGGCTGGCCCAGCTCATCGAGGGCGACCCGGTGCTGAAGGCCACGGGCCTGTCGATCATCCGCGAGCGCGCCGCGGTCGGTTACCGGCATCTGGAGTACGAGTCCGCCACGGACCGCTACTCCCCGTACCGCAAGATGCTGGCCGCGCTGTGGCGCGAGAGCCCGGTGTCCTCACTCCAGGAGAGCGAGTCACTGGCCACCATGGCCTCGCTCGTCCACGTCGACCACGAGGGCAGGGGCTTCGCGGCGGCGCTGATCGAGCGCTCGGGCCTCACCCCGGTGGAGTGGCTGCGCCACTACCTGCGGGCGTACTTCACTCCGCTGCTGCACAGCTTCTACGCGTACGACCTCGTCTTCATGCCGCACGGCGAGAACGTCATCCTCGTCCTGAAGGACGGTGTCGTGCAGCGCGCGATCTACAAGGACATCGCCGAGGAGATCGCGGTGATGGACCCCGACGCGGTGCTGCCGCCGACGGTGGAGCGGCTGCGTGTGGAGGTCCCGGAGGAGAAGAAGCTCCTGTCGATCTTCACGGACGTCTTCGACTGCTTCTTCCGTTTCCTCGCCGCGAACCTCGCGGACGAGGGCGTCCTGGCGGAGGACGACTTCTGGCGGACGGTCGCCGAGACCGTCCGCGAGTACCAGGCACAGGTCCCCGAACTCTCCGGCAGGTTCGAGCAGTACGACATGTTCGCCCCGGAGTTCGCGCTGTCCTGCCTCAACCGGCTCCAGCTGCGCAACAACCAGCAGATGGTCGACCTGGCCGACCCGGCGGGCGCACTCCAGCTCGTCGGCCATCTGAAGAATCCCATCGCGGGGCTGTAGTACGCGGGCGGCCCCTCCCCGAGCAGACGGGCACCTCGGAGTACGGTCCTCCGAGGTGCCCGTCGTCCTGCGGAAGCTACCCGGCTGCGGTCCAGGGCACCTGCGGCGACCGGTAGTAGCCGATGCCCAGCGCGTCCCACCGCGGCCCCTGCGCCGCGAGCCGCACCTTGTACGCGTCCCAGTCGTGGGTCGCCGCGGGCGACCAGCCGAGTTCGGCGACGCCCGGCAGGCGCGGGAAGGCCATGTAGTCGATGTTCGCCGGGGTCACGATCGTCTCGGTCCACAGGGGCGCCTCGACGCCCTTGACAGCCGAGCCCGGCGCTCCCGGGAGGTAGGTGCCCGGGTCCCAGTCGTACGACCGCTTCACCTCCACCAGGCCCGCCCAGGACAGGCCCAGGGGGGTGTCCTCGGTGTACTTCATGTCGAGGTAGACCCGGTCGGCGGGCGACAGGATCAGTCCGGTGCCGGCCCGCGCCGCCGCCGCGACCTGTTCCTTCTCCACCGCGCTCGTACGGTCCAGACCCCAGTACTGGGCGAGGGCGCCCTTCGCCGGGGTCGCCCCGGTCAGCTGGTGCCAGCCGATCACCGTCTTGCCGTACTTCGCCACGACGGGCTGCACCCGGTCCATGAACTTGACGTAGTCGTCGTGACTGGTGGAGTGCGCCTCGTCGCCGCCGATGTGGAGGTAGCGGCCGGGAGTGAGGGCGGCCAGCTCACGGATCACGTCGTCGACGAAGTCGTACGTGACGTCCTTGTTCACGCACAGCGAGCTGAAGCCGACCTCGGTGCCGGTGTAGAGCGGGGGTGCGACGCCGTCGCAGTTCAAGTCGGCGTAGGAGGCGAGCGCCGCGTTGGTGTGGCCGGGCATGTCGATCTCGGGGACGACCTCCAGGAAGCGGGAGGAGGCGTACCGGACGATCTCCTTGTAGTCGGCCTTCGTGTAGTAGCCACCGGGGCCGCCGCCGACCTGCGTGGAGCCGCCGTACGTGGCGAGCCGGGGCCAGGAGTCGATCGCGATGCGCCAGCCCTGGTCGTCGCTGAGGTGCAGATGCAGCTTGTTGACCTTGTAGAGCGCCAACTGGTCGATGTAGCGCTTGACCTGGTCCACGGTGAAGAAGTGCCGGGAGACGTCCAGCATGGCGCCGCGCCAGCCGTAGCGCGGGATGTCCTTGATGGTGCCGCCCGCGACCAGCCAGGGGCCGGGCTGCACGGAGTCCTTCTCGACGGCCGCCGGCAGGAGCTGGCGCAGGGTCTGCACGCCGTGGAAGAGGCCGGCGGGCTTGCGGGCGGTGATCGTGACCCCGTGCCGGCCGCTGTCGAGGCGGTAGCCCTCGTCACCGAGGGAGGCGTCCTTGGAGCCCAGCTTCAGTCGTATACCGGGCCCTTGACGGTCCGTCACCGGGATGCGGTAGCCGGTCGAGGGCCGCAGGACGTCCGCGAGGTAGGTGCCGATCCGGCGGGCCTCGCGTGAGTCGTCCACGTGGATGCGGGTGCTGTCCGTGATGCGGTACGGGGCTCCGCCCGTCTTCACGGACGCCGGGACCGGGATCACGCGACCGAGCGGTGTGGGCGTGTCCCCTGCGGGCGTCCCCCCGGCGGGTGCCGCCCCGACGGCAAAGGCTCCGGCCGCCGTCACGAGCAGCAGTGATCCGAGAATGCGAGTGGTTCTGCGGTGCCGTCTCACCTGAGCGTCCCTCCATCGACCCACGTGCCAGCGAAAAGGTACAGACCAACCTCCCCGTTCAGGCGGTGGAACAATCCCCTCATGGCGGAAATCATCCAGCGCGACGGCACGTGGGCCTTCTACGGCGACACACTGAGGCTGACACCGGGACGCGACAAGAACGTGAGCCTGTTGCGCAAGACCCTGGGTGAACTCGCCGTCCCGCTGGCCGCGTTGGCGGGCGTCTCGCTGGAGCAGGGCAAGAGGTCCGGGCGGCTGCGGCTGAGGCTGCGCGACGGCGCGGACCCGCTCCTCCACGCGACCGGAGGCCGGCTCACCGACTCCCACGACCCGTACCAGCTCGTCGTCGAGTCGGACCGCTACGGCGTCGCGGAGTACTTCGTGGACGAGATCCGCAACGCCCTGCTTCTCGACCAGGTCCCGGCCGACGCCGTCGAGGACTATCTGCTCCCCGGCCCGGCGGTCCCGCTCTCCGTCTCGGCCGGGGACGGCACCGCGAACTTCGACGGCGAGCACGTGCGCCTGGAGTGGAACTGGAAGACGGAGGACGCGAAGGCCGCGGCCGGCTCACGCACGCTCGCGCTGGCCGACATCCGGTCCGTGGAGTGGCATCCGGCGGTGGGCCTGGAGAACGGCTACCTCCGCTTCACCGTGAAGAACGCGCCCACGAAAGCCCCGCCGAAGTACGACCCCAACTCCGTGGAGCTGTGGGGCTTCAAGAAGGACCCGCTGATGGCTCTGGTCGCGGCGGCCGTGCAGGCACGGCTCCCGCATCCGTCGGCGCCGCCCGCGGACGAGCCGCCGAAGCAGCTCGTTCAGGCCGCGGCTGGTCCCGACGAGGACCCGGCCACCCGCGAGGACGAGCACGACGCCCTCCTGCGCCGACTGCGCGAACTCGGCGAGCTGCACAGGTCCGGCGTCCTCACGGACGAGGAGTTCACGATGGCCAAGCAGGCGGTCCTGAAACGGATGTGACACATCCCGGAGGACCGCCTGCCTGGCACACGCGCGCCCGCGGCCGGAGGCCGCTGACGGACGCCTACTTCGCCTTGCGCGCCACGGTGAAGTGGTCGATCCGGTCCCCCGTCTCGGCGATGCCCTGCACCTTCAGCTCGGCGTAGTGGCCCTTCGGAGCGGGGACGACGTCCACGCGCAGGAAGGAGTAGTTGAGGTAACGCACCCGGGACCAGGCGACCGTCTCGTTCTGCTTCCCGCCCTTGAGGTTGACGAACGAGGCCACGGAGTCCACCTCGTGCTCGTGCCCCTCGTACGAGTCGGGAGCACTGAACGCGTAGAGGCTGCGGCCCGCCGCGCCCGCCGTCACGTACACGACACCCTCGGTCTCGGGGTACGCCGTACCGCCGATGGGCAGCTTCTTGGCGACCTCGTCGCCCTTGATGACGTCCGTGCGCTCGTACTGGTGGTTGTGGCCGTTGATGACGAGGTCGACGGTGTACTTCTCGATCAGCGGCACCCACTCCTGGCGCACTCCGCCCTCCGAGGCGTGCGCGGTGGAGGTGCAGTAGGCGCAGTGGTGGAAGAAGACGACGACGAAGTCGATGTCCTTGCTCGCCCGGAACTTCTTCAGTTGCGCCTCGAACCACGTGGTCTGGGTGCCGCCGGAGAGGCCGAGGTTGGCCGGGATCTCGAAGGAGACGTCGTTGGGGTCCAGCGAGATGATCGCCGTGTTGCCGTAGACGAAGGAGTAGACGCCCGGCAGGTTCTTCTTGTCGGGGCCGTTGTCCGGCAGCGTCCAGCGGGCTTCCTCGCCGCCGTAGCCGTTGGGCGAGTACCAGGCCTCCATGTCGTGGTTGCCGTAACTGACCATCCACGGGATCTGCTTGGCGACCGACTCGGTCTGGTACAGGAACTGGTCCCAGGTGCGTGAGTCGAAACCGGTGTCGGTGGTCCTGCCCTGTCCGGCCGGGTCACCGTAGGCGATGTCGCCGGCGTGCAGGTGGAAGACCGGGTTCTGGCCGAGGATCAGGCTGTCGTTGGCGAGCGCGTGGTAGCTGACGCCCTGGTCCCCGAAGGCCGTGAAGGTGAACGGCGTCTTCTGCGCCGGGGCGGTGGTGAAGGTGCCGAGGGTGCCCAGCAGGTGCGGCTCGGCCGGGTCGAAGCCGGCGTGGCCGACGCCGTAGTAGTACGTCTGCCCCGGGCGCAGGTGGGTGAGCCTGGCATGCAGGTAGTACTGGGTGTGGTCGCCGCTCGCACCGACACCGGCGGGCGTGTAGAGGGTGCGGACCTCGGTTTCGATCTTGCGGGACAGGTCCCACGGGTGGGCGCCGACGCGGATGAAGGGCTTCTTCACCGCGACGGGGACCTGCCACGAGATGGTGATCTCGGTGCGCGGGTCGTTGCCGAAGGCGAGATGGCGGCCGAAGGGTGCGACGAGCGAGCCGTCGACGGTCTCGGTGCTCGCCACGGTCTGTGTCGGTACGGCGGCCTGGGCGGTGGCGCCCGGTACGAACGCGCCACCCGCGACGGCACCCAGCGTGACGGCGCCGCCCCTGATCATCGTGCGCCGCGAGAATCTGGCGCGCAGGTATTCGTGCTGCTCGGCCATGCTCATGCGCTCGGCGAGCCGCTCCGGTACTCCCATGCGAGGAATGTCCATGAGCCCTGAAACTCGTCCCCTGGGGCAACGAGTCGCCGCACGCGGAATGGACGGTGCACGAACAGGCACTCATGAGAGATTCAATGTTCACCCAAGGACTTTCAACAGCCACCTGCCCGGAATCGGGCAGGATTCTTGCGAAACGGCCGCCCGTACCCCAGGATCTACCGGGTGCACGACGAACTTGTTGATCATCTGACGCGGTCCACGCCCCTCAGCCGGGGGGAGGCGCTGCGCGTGATCCAGGACGTGCTCGCGTACTTCGACGAGACGACCGAGGACTACGTCCGTCGCCGCCACCGTGAACTCCAGGCCCAGGGCCTGGTGAACTCGGCGATCTTCGAACGGATCGAGGCGGACCTGAAGTACCGCGCGGTGGCACCGCCCGAGCTCACGCTCAGACAACTGCGCCGCATCGTCTACGGCTGAGGTCGTCGTGGACGAACGACCACAAACGGGATGCACAGCCACAAACGGGCTAGCTGCAAACGGGTCAGCTAAAAACGGGGAGAAAAGGGAGAACTGTATGTGCGGAATCGTCGGATACATCGGTAAGCGCGATGTGGCCCCGCTGCTGCTGGAGGGCCTGCAGCGGCTGGAGTACCGCGGCTACGACTCGGCGGGCATCGTCGTGACGTCGCCGAAGACGGCCGGCCTGAAGATGGTCAAGGCCAAGGGCCGGGTCCGTGACCTGGAGGCCAAGGTCCCCGCGCGCTTCAAGGGCACCACCGGCATCGCCCACACCCGCTGGGCCACCCACGGCGCCCCGTCCGACATCAACGCGCACCCGCACATGTCGGCCGACAGCAAGGTCGCGGTCGTGCACAACGGCATCATCGACAACGCCTCCGAGCTGCGCCGGAAGCTGGAGGCCGACGGCGTCGAGTTCCTCTCCGAGACCGACACCGAAGTCCTCACCCACCTGATCGCCCGCTCCCAGGCCGAGACCCTGGAGGAGAAGGTCCGCCAGGCGCTCAGGATCATCGAGGGCACCTACGGCATCGCCGTCATGCACGCCGACTTCACCGACCGGATCGTGGTGGCCCGCAACGGCTCGCCGGTCGTCCTCGGCATCGGCGAGAAGGAGATGTTCGTCGCCTCGGACATCGCCGCCCTGGTCACCCACACCCGGCAGATAGTGACCCTCGACGACGGCGAGATGGCCACCCTCAAGGCCGACGACTTCCGCACGTACACCACCGAGGGCACCCGCACGACGGCCGAGCCGACCACCGTCGAGTGGGAGGCCGCGTCGTACGACATGGGCGGCCATGACACGTACATGCACAAGGAGATCCACGAGCAGGCCGACGCCGTGGACCGTGTGCTGCGCGGCCGTATCGACGACCGGTTCTCCACCGTGCGCCTGGGCGGCCTGAACCTGGACGCCCGCGAGGCGCGCCGGATCCGCCGCGTGAAGATCCTCGGCTGCGGCACCTCGTACCACGCGGGCATGATCGGCGCCCAGATGATCGAGGAGCTGGCCCGCATCCCCGCCGACGCCGAGCCGGCGTCGGAGTTCCGCTACCGCGACGCGGTCGTGGACCCCGACACGCTGTACGTGGCCGTCTCCCAGTCCGGTGAGACGTACGACGTGCTGGCCGCCGTGCAGGAGCTGAAGCGCAAGGGCGCGCGGGTGCTGGGCGTGGTGAACGTCGTCGGCTCGGCGATCGCCCGCGAGGCCGACGGCGGCATCTACGTCCACGCGGGGCCCGAGGTCTGCGTGGTCTCCACCAAGTGCTTCACGAACACCACGGTCGCCTTCGCGCTGCTCGCCCTGCACCTGGGCCGCACCCGCGACCTGTCCGTCCGCGACGGCAAGCGGATCATCGAGGGGCTGCGGAGGCTGCCCGGGCAGATCTCCGAGATCATGAAGCAGGAGGAGGAGATCAAGAAGCTGGCCGAGCAGTTCACCGAGGCCCGCTCGATGCTCTTCATCGGCCGTGTCCGGGGCTACCCGGTGGCCCGCGAGGCCTCGCTGAAGCTCAAGGAGGTCTCGTACATCCACGCCGAGGCGTACCCCGCCTCCGAACTCAAGCACGGCCCGCTGGCGCTCATCGAGCCCGCCCTGCCGACGGTCGCGATCGTCCCGGACGACGACCTGCTGGAGAAGAACCGCGCGGCCCTGGAGGAGATCAAGGCCCGTAGCGGCCGGATCCTCGCGGTGGCCCACCAGGAGCAGGAGAAGGCCGACCAGACGATCGTCGTCCCCAAGAACGAGGACGAACTCGATCCGATCCTCATGGGCATCCCCCTGCAACTCCTCGCCTACCACACGGCATTGGCCCTGGGCCGGGACATCGACAAGCCGAGGAACCTGGCGAAGTCGGTAACGGTGGAGTAGGGACACGCCCCCCGAAAGAGGCGCCCCAAAGGGGCGCTTCTAAGGGGCGCTCCTAAGGGGCGCGGGGAACTGCGCGACCAGCCCCCACGCACCAGCAGAGGCCGAACAAACTGAACGGACCCCCACGCATGCCACCAAAACTTGAGGGTCCGTCACCTCGCCGAGGCCAGCCCGCGCCCATCACCCTCCGAGCACATCTCACCCGGCACAACGGCGAGTTACGAAAAGAGCGGCTCCGGGAGCGCAGCTCACGGAATGACGATCACGGGGCGCTGCGCCCGCTTCGCGAGCCGCCCCGCGACCGAGCCGAAGATGCGCCCCACGATCCCGTGCGTGGAACCGACCACGATCGCGTCCGCCTCGTACTCCCGCCCCACTTCTTCGAGTTCGTGGCAGATGTCGCCGCCGCGCTCGACGAGGATCCAGGGGACCTCGGCGAGATAGTCGGCGCAGGCGAGTTCAAGGCCGAGTACCTCGGTGCGGTGGTCGGGGACGTCGACGAAGACGGGTGGCTCGCAGCCGGCCCACACCGTGGTGGGCAGCCGGTTGGCGACGTGCACGATGATCAGGCCCGAGCCGGAGCGATGGGCTATGCCGATCGCGTACGCGAGGGCGCGCTCGCTGGACGTCGAGCCGTCGAAGCCGACGACGACGCCGTGCTTGAAGGCGGGATCGCAGGAGGGGCGTGCTTCTTCCGCCGCCAGCGGGTCGGCCGCCGTGTGATCGGCTACCGACCGCCGCTTGCGGTCAGCTGGGTCGAAGAATTCGTGACCGGCCATGGATATCTCGGCGTTCGGGTCCTTGTGGGTGTGGGACGACAGTGTGTGGCGGAGCTGTGTCCGGGAATCATCTTCCCAACCCCATACCCCCAAGGGTACGGCGGCACGCCTCCTTAAGCCCATACCCCGCACCATGCCGCGCGGGGTTCCAGGGAGCATGCACGAGGGGACAGCCGTAACGCAATGGTTGCTGCCCCGTACAGGCGGTTTGCCCAAGGTTCACCCGGGTGTGCGGCACAGGGCTTACCCAGGGTACGAGCCACTCCGGCCCGGATCCACCCTCCGGCAGTGACCGAGCGGTCGAACACGCGTTGAACCCCGGTGAGTCACTCCTACAGGGGGCACGCTGCGCCCGGACACCCGACGGCCTCCCGGTCCACCCCCGCACGTCCCCGCCCCGTGGAGCGCCCCGCCCCCGACACGGCGGGCGGCCTCATCCGCTGGGCCTCCTTCAGTTGTGCCCTCGTGCCCGTGGTCCTCCTCGGGTACGGCACGTCGCTCGCCGGGGCGGCCGGAGCGGCCCTGGGCCTGGCGGCCGTGACCGCGGTGTGCCGGCTGCTGCTGCGCCAGTCGGAGCGGGGAGCGGCACGCGCATCGGCCGAGGAGGGGGCGCCACGGCGGGGCCGCCACGGCCGGGTCGGCTCGGGGGCGCACAGGGGCGGACGGCATTCTGGAGGAGATACGCCGGTCGACTGACCGGTTTCTGCGCACACCACCGCACCTTTTCAGCCAACTTCGGGTCCCTGTGCATGTGTTGCTCGAACACCCCCACACCACCCGTTCGACCTGCACTGAAAGGGGCCCGCAGGGCGCGCGCACCCTACGTGGATTGGCCACTACGACGAGGCGCACTTCCCTGTACGGCCCACGAGTGCAACGCTTCGTGATCGAATGCTTCACGCCAAGTTGCCAAGTCGACAATGTGCCGGTTGCCGAACTGGTCACGCCGGCACCACGGGACACAGTAGATTCGATCTTGACTGTCTTACGGCGGGGGACTCGTGCAGGACCAAGGGGAAACGTGCAGGAGCGACACAACCGAGGAGCCGCGACCACCGAGGGGGGCTTAGCAGGATGAGCCACGACTCCACTGCCGCGCCGGAAGCCGCGGCCCGGAAACTTTCCGGGCGACGCCGCAAGGAGATCGTCGCGGTGCTGCTGTTCAGCGGCGGCCCCATCTTCGAGAGTTCCATACCGCTTTCGGTGTTCGGGATCGACCGCCAGGACGCCGGAGTACCGCGCTACCGGCTGCTGGTCTGCGCCGGAGAAGAGGGACCGCTGCGGACCACGGGGGGCCTGGAACTCACCGCGCCGAACGGACTGGAGGCGATCTCACGGGCGGGCACCGTCGTCGTGCCGGCCTGGCGCTCGATCACCTCGCCGCCGCCGGAGGACGCGCTCGACGCCCTGCGCCGGGCGCACGAGGAGGGCGCCCGCATCGTCGGGCTGTGCACCGGCGCCTTCGTGCTGGCCGCCGCCGGCCTGCTGGACGGCCGCCCGGCCACCACGCACTGGATGTACGCGCCGACGCTGGCCAAGCGCTACCCGTCGGTGCACGTCGATCCGCGCGAACTGTTCGTGGACGACGGAGACGTGCTGACCTCGGCCGGTACGGCGGCCGGCATCGACCTGTGCCTGCACATCGTGCGCACGGACCACGGCAACGAGGCGGCCGGCGCGCTGGCCCGCCGCCTGGTGGTCCCCCCGCGCCGCAGCGGCGGCCAGGAACGCTACCTCGACCGGTCTTTACCCGAGGAGATCGGCGCCGACCCGCTCGCCGAGGTCGTCGCCTGGGCGCTGGAGCACCTCCACGAGCAGTTCGACGTGGAGACCCTCGCCGCGCGCGCGTACATGAGCCGCCGCACCTTCGACCGCCGGTTCCGCTCCCTCACCGGGAGCGCCCCGCTGCAGTGGCTGATCACCCAGCGCGTACTGCAGGCCCAGCGCCTGCTGGAGACGTCGGACTACTCCGTGGACGAGGTCGCCGGGCGCTGCGGCTTCCGCTCCCCCGTCGCACTGCGCGGCCACTTCCGCCGGCAGCTGGGCTCGTCCCCGGCGGCCTACCGGGCGGCGTACCGGGCGCGGCGGCCCCAGGGCGAGAGGCCGGACGGCCCGGACGGCTCCTCGGGCTCGGGCGGGCCGCAGTCGGTGCCGCAGGACGCCGCCGCGCTGCCGCTCCAGACCCGCCGTACGGCGGCCGCGAGCGCCCTGGCCCCGGCGGCCTCACTCTCCACGGAGGGCGCCAAGCCCGAGCTGTACGCCACGGGCCGTCTGCCGGGCCAGCGCAGCGCCCCGTAGCCGCCCTCGGACACCCTCGGCCCGGTCCCGACCTGATCACCCAGGTGCAGGACCGGGTCGTTCGGTTGTCACGGGCCGTAAGGTGAGACACATGAACGATCGCATGGTGTGGATCGACTGCGAGATGACCGGACTCTCGCTGTCCGACGACGCGCTCATCGAGGTGGCCGCGCTGGTCACCGACTCGGAGCTGAACGTACTGGGCGAGGGCGTGGACATCGTCATCCGTCCGCCGGCCAAGGCACTGGAGACGATGCCGGAGGTGGTTCGCCAGATGCACACCGCGTCCGGGCTGCTGGACGAGCTCGCCGGTGGCACGACGCTGGTGGAGGCGGAGGAACAGGTCCTCAGCTACATCCGCGAGCATGTCAAGGAGCCCGGCAAGGCCCCGCTGTGCGGCAACTCGGTCGGCACGGACCGCGGCTTCCTCCACCGCGACATGCCGGAGCTGGAGGAATACCTCCACTACCGGATCGTGGACGTCAGCTCCATCAAGGAGCTGGCCCGCCGCTGGTACCCAAGGGCGTACTTCAACAGCCCCGAGAAGAACGGCAACCACCGGGCCCTCGCCGACATCCGCGAGTCCATCGCGGAACTCCGCTACTACCGGGAGGCGATCTTCGTCCCCCAGCCCGGCCCCGACTCCGACACGGCGCGGACGATCGCCGCGAAACACGTCCTGCCCGCCGGGTAACCGCCCCGCCGGAGTGCCGCCGGGCCCCGCCGAAACCCTGGCGCGAGCACCCCTTCGGACCCTGTACACTTTTTCTCGGCCGGTCGGTGAACCACTCGGAGAACCGCCGGTCATGGTGGGTGTAGCTCAGCTGGTAGAGCACCTGGTTGTGGTCCAGGATGTCGCGGGTTCAAGTCCCGTCACTCACCCGAAGGCGAAGGCGACGTGTGCCCGCGGAAAGCGCGGGCCTCGTCGCCTTCGTCGTTACTGCGCGGCTTCGCCGCGCGGGCGGGGGCTTCGCCACCCGCACCCCCCTTGCGCGTGGTGGGCCGGAGGGGTTCAGGCCCCTTGCGCAGGGTGGGCCGGAGAGGTTCGCGTCCTCCCGCTGGGTGGGCCGGAGAGGTTCGCGTCCTCCCGCTGGGTGGGCCGGAGGGCTCGCGTCCCTTGCGCGGGGTGAGCGAAGGTTCGAGGCGCCGGTGCGCGGGGTGAGCCAGAGGGTTCGCGTCCTCGTGTGGGGTGGACCCGGGGGCCAGGCACCGGGGGCGAGGGTCGCCTCTGACTCCGATGGTCTTACGAAGGCCGACGGCGTTCGGATTGCCGTCCCGCCCGTATGGACCCCTACGACGAGTGCCGCTGCATCAGCTCCGTCGGCAGTACCAGCTGCCGCCGCTCCAGACCCCGCGACACCGCCGGGCGGTGGTCCGCGATCTCGTCCAGGAGGAGGTTGATCATCGCGTGGCCCATCCCCTCTATGGGCTGGCGGACGCTGGTCAGGGGCGGGTCCATGTGGCGGGCGATCGCCGAGTCGTCGTAGCCGACGAGGGCGATGTCGTCGGGGATACGGCGGCCCGCCTCGCGCAGCACCTGCCGGGCGCCCGCCGCCATCACGTCCGACTCCGCGAAGACCGCGTCCAGGTCGGGGCACCGCTCAAGGAGCTCCATCATCGCCCGGCGGCCACCCTCCTCCGTGAAGTCACCCGGCACGATCAGTCGCTCGTCCACCGGGTGGCCGGCGTCGCGCAGCGCCTGGCGGTAGCCCTCGACGCGCCGCTGGGCGCCGTAGACGTCGAGGCGGCCGGCGATCGTGGCGATCTTCTTCCGCCCCCGGGCTATGAGGTGCTGCACCGCCGAGTGGCCGCCGCCGTAGTTGTCCGAGTCCACCGAGGGCAGCGTCTCGTGCTCCGAGCGCGGGCCGCTGATCACGGCAGGGATCTCCAGCTGGGCCAGGAGGTCGGGGAGGGGATCGTCGGCGTGGACCGACACCAGGAGGGCGCCGTCCACCCGGTGCGCCGCCAGGTACTGGGCCAGGCGGCGGCGCTCGCGGTCGCTGCCCGCGAAGATCAGCAGCAGCTGCATCTCGGTGTCCGCCAGTGCGGCGCCCACGCCCTTCAGCATGTCCGAGAAGTACGGCTCGGCGAAGAAGCGGGTCTCCGGCTCGGGGACGACGAGGGCGATCGCGTCCGTGCGGTTCGCGGCGAGCGCCCGGGCCGCCGTGTTCGGGACGTAGCCGAGCTCCGCCACCGCCGCCTCGACGGCCGCGCGGGTCGCGTCGCTGACCCGGGGCGAACCGTTGATCACCCGGGAGACCGTGCCGCGGCCGACACCGGCCCGCGCGGCGACCTCCTCCAGGGTCGGACGCCGACCGCTCCGGCTCCGCCCACCGTGACCAGCCATGATCCCCTCCCATCAACGCCGCACTGGCGTGGAATCTAACAGTCGTGATTCGCCGTACGACGCCCGGGAGCGTCCGGGCCCACCTGCGGCGCCCCGCGGTCCCACCTCTCTCTGAAGACTCGCCTGTCCCACGAGCCTCAGTGGCACCATGCCTCGGCGCCCTCTGCCGAGGGCGCCGGGTTAGTTAACAGCCCGATAACCGAACACATCTCTCCGCGTCTGCTCCCTTGACACCCCCGCACGAACCGACGACTCTTCAACACATCACTTGTGGGAGCGCTCCCACAGTACCTGACACATACACAACCCGCACGTTCCCCACCCGAGCCGCAGCAGCATGAAAGAACGGGTCCAACAACGCAGTTGGCCGGGGGGCCGGCACGTCAGGGCAACAGGAGGACTCAATGCGAGGACGTACCCTCCCCCACTCTCGGCTGGGTTCGAGAGGGGTCAAGACCCGCCGCAGCGCCCGCAGGACGGTGGTCCTGGCGGTGACCGCCGCCATGGGCGCCGGGCTGCTGGCCGGCTGTGCCGACGACGGTGACAGCGGCAGCGATTCGTCCGGAGGCGGCAACTCGGGCAAGACCGTCGTCAAAATGGGGCTGTTCGGCGCCTTCGGCTTCAAGGAGGCCGGCCTCTACGACGAGTACGAGAAGCTCAACCCGAACATCAAGATCGAGGAAAACGTCACCCAGCGCAACGAGAACTACTATCCGGCGCTCGTCAACCACCTCACCACCAACGCGGGCCTGATGGACATCCAGGCCGTCGAAGTCGGCAACATCGCCGAGGTGGTGAGCACCCAGGCGGACAAGCTTGAGGACGTCTCCAAGGCACCCGGCGTGAAGTCGAGCGACTGGCTGGACTGGAAGTGGCAGCAGGCCACCACGAAGGACGGCCGGACGATCGGTCTCGGCACCGACGTGGGGCCGGTGGGCATCTGCTACCGCAAGGACCTCTTCAAGGCGGCCGGGCTGCCGACCGACCGCGAGGAGCTGGCGAAGAGCTGGGCGGGTGACTGGAAGAAACTGATCAAGGTCGGTGAGGAGTACCAGAAGAACGCCCCCGAGGGCACCACCTTCATGGACTCCCCCGGTGGCCTGATGAGCGCCATCCTCGGCAGCGAGAAGGTCAGGTTCTACGACAAGTCCGGCAAGGTCATCTACAAGGACAACCCGGTCGTCAAGCAGTCCTTCATGATGACCGCGAAGGCCGCCCAGGACGGACTGGTCGGCGCCCAGACCCAGTTCCAGCCGGACTGGAACACCACGATCGCCAACAGCAAGTTCGCCGCGATCGCCTGCCCGCCGTGGATGCTCGGCACGCTCAAGGAACACTCCAAGGGCGACACGAAGGGCAAGTGGGACGTGGCCGTCGCGCCCAAGTCCGGCAACTGGGGAGGGGCCTTCCTGTCCGTGCCGAAGAGCGGCAAGAACGTGAAGGAGGCCATGAAGCTGGCCGCCTGGCTGACCGCTCCGGAGCAGCAGGCGAAGCTGTTCAAGGTGCAGGGCAACTTCCCGAGCGCACCGGCCACGTACACCACACCCGAAGTGCTCGACGCGAAGAACGAGATGACGGGTGACGCGCCGATCGGCAAGATCTTCGCCGAGGCGGCGAAGACGACTCCCGTTCAGGTCATCGGTCCCAAGGACCAGGTCATCGGGTCGAGCCTGAACGACAACGGTCTCGTCCTGGTCACCAAGGGCACGTCTCCCGCGAAGGCCTGGGAGACGGCCACCAAGACCATCGACAACAACCTGGAGAAGTGACCGGTATGGCCACCCGGCACGACACCGCCGCGCCCCCCGTCAAGGAGGGGGCGCGGCCCCGGCCCGCCCGCCCGCCGACGCCGTGTCCGTGGACTCGGCGACGAAGCGGGCCCGGTTGTCCCGCCGCTGGCAGCGGGACGTGCGCTGGAGCCCGTACGCCTTCGTATCGCCGTTCTTCCTGCTGTTCGTCGCGTTCGGCCTGTTCCCGCTGGTCTACACGGGCTGGGCGTCGCTGCACCAGGTGGAGTTGACGGCGCCCACCGACATGGAGTGGGCGGGGCTGCGCAACTACACGCGCATCTTCGACGACGAGTTCTTCTGGAACGCGGCGAAGAACACCCTCACCATCGGCATCGTCTCCACCGTTCCGCAGCTGCTGATGGCGATGGGCCTCGCCCACATCCTCAACTACAAGTTGCGCGGCTCGACCTTCTACCGGGTCGTGATGCTCGCTCCGTACGCGACGTCGATCGCCGCCGCCTCACTGGTGTTCGTGCTGCTCTTCGGCCGCGACTACGGAATGATCAACTGGGTCCTGCACCAGGTCGGGATCGGCGCCGTCGACTGGCAGAGCGACAAGTGGGCGTCGCAGATCGCCGTCTCGTCGATCGTCATCTGGCGCTGGACCGGCTACAACGCGCTGATCTATCTGGCGGCGATGCAGGCCATCCCGCAGGACCTGTACGAGTCGGCGGCCCTGGACGGGGCCAACCGGTGGCAGCAGTTCTTCCATGTGACGCTGCCGTCGCTGCGGCCGACGATCCTGTTCACGTGTGTCGTGTCGACGATCGGGGCGAGCCAGCTCTTCGGCGAGCCGCTGTTGTTCGACCAGACAAAGGGCGCCTCCGGCGGCGCCGAGCACCAGTTCCAGACGCTGGGCCTGTATCTGTACGAGCAGGGCTGGGTGAACCAGCACCTGGGGCGGGCGTCGGCGATCGCCTGGACGATGTTCCTGATCCTCATCGTGATCGGGATCGTCAACTACGTCATCTCGCGCCGGCTGCGCGCCAGTCATTAAGGAGTTCCGGCCGTGACGACGACTGTGACGAAACCTCCGGCCGACGCGGTGACCCCGCCGCCGAAGCGCACCCGGCGTCCCAAGTCCGCTCGGGCGGGCGGGCAGTTGCACGCCGGGCCGATCGCGTACGTGATCCTGGCCCTGTTCACCGTCGGCTCGCTGTTCCCGCTGGTGTGGACGGCGATCGCCGCCTCCCGCGACAACAGCCGGCTGGCGCAGTCCCCGCCGCCGTTCTGGTTCGGTTCGGGCCTCCTCGACAAGCTTGAGGTGGCCTGGAAGGACGCCAACCTCGGTGAGGCGTTCCTCAACACCACCCTCGTGGCGGGCATTTCGGCGGTGACCATAGTCGTGCTGTCGACGGTGGCCGGGTTCGCCTTCGCCAAGCTGCGTTTCCGGGGCCGGAGCGCGCTGATGCTGATCGTGATCGGCACGATGATGGTGCCGCCGCAGCTCAGCGTGATCCCGCTGTACATGATGGTCGCGAAGCTGGACTGGACCGACCAGTTGCAGGCGGTGATCTTCCCCTCGCTGGTGAGCGCGTTCGGTGTGTTCTTCATGCGCCAGTACCTGCTCCAGGCGCTGCCGGACGAGATCATCGAGGCCGCCCGCGTGGACGGCGCGAGCAGCTGGCGGGTGGTGTGGCACGTGGTCTTCCCGGCCGCGCGGCCCGCGATGGCCGTGCTGGGCATGCTGACGTTCGTACAGACCTGGAACGACTTCCTGTGGCCGTTCCTGGTGCTGACCCAGATGGGCAACCCGACCGTGCAGGTCGCGATCGCCGGCCTGGGACGCGGCTACACTCCCGACCAGTCCCTGATCATGGCCGGCGCGCTGCTCGGCACGCTGCCGCTGCTGCTCGTCTTCGCGATCTTCGGCAAGCAGATCGTGGGCGGCATCATGCAGGGCGCCGTCAAGGGCTGACGGCACCGGCCCGCCATGGTCCCCGTGCTTCCGGGGTGAGTCACCACCACCTCGTCCCGGATGTCCCTCCCCCCTTCCTCCAACGGTCTGGACGACCACCGATGGGAGCGCTTCCATGCCTGAACCCGTGACGCCGGTGACCTTTCCCTCCACCTTCCTCTGGGGCGCGTCGACCTCCGCGTACCAGATCGAGGGGGCAGTGCGGGAGGGCGGTCGCACCCCGTCGATCTGGGACACCTTCAGCCATACGCCGGGCAGGACGGCCGGTGGCGATCATGGTGACACCGCCGTCGACCACTACCACCGCTATCCCGAGGACGTGGCGCTGATGGCGGAGCTGGGCCTGGACGCCTACCGCTTCTCCGTCTCCTGGTCGCGGGTGCAGCCGACGGGGCGCGGCCCGGCCGTCCAGGTCGGCCTGGACTTCTACCGCCGTCTCGTCGACGAACTGCTGTCCCACGGCATCAAGCCGGCCGTCACCCTCTACCACTGGGACCTCCCCCAGGAGCTGGAGGACGCGGGCGGCTGGCCGGAGCGCGACACGGCGTACCGGTTCGCCGAGTACGCGCAGCTGGTCGGCGAGGCGCTCGGTGACCGCGTGGAGCACTGGATGACGCTCAACGAGCCCTGGTGCACCGCGTTCCTGGGCTACGCCTCCGGGGTGCACGCCCCGGGCCGTACGGAGCCGGAGGCGTCCCTGAAGGCCGCCCACCATCTGAACCTGGCCCACGGCCTGGGCACGACGGCCCTGCGGTCGGTGATGCCGGCCCGCAACTCGATCGCGGTGAGCCTCAACTCCTCGACGGTGCGGACGGTGTCCCAGGACCCGGCGGACCTGGCGGCGGCCCGCAAGATCGACGACCTGGCCAACGGGATCTTCCACGGCCCGATGCTGCACGGCGCGTATCCCGAGACGCTGCTGAAGGCGACGGAGGAGCTCACCGACTGGTCGTACGTCATGGAGGGCGACCTGGAGCTGATCAACCAGCCGCTGGACGCGCTGGGGCTGAACTACTACACCCCGGCGCTCGTGTCGGCGGCGGACGCCGGGGCACGGGGCCCGCGGGCGGACGGGCACGGGGCGAGCGCGCACTCCCCCTGGCCGGGCGCGGACGACGTGATGTTCCACCAGTCGCCCGGCGAGCAGACGCAGATGGGCTGGTCGATCGACCCGACGGGTCTGCACGACCTGCTCATGCGGTACACGCGGGAGGCGCCGGGCCTGCCGCTGTACATCACCGAGAACGGCGCGGCCTACGACGACAAGCCCGACCCGGACGGCCGCGTCCACGACCCGGAGCGGATCGCCTATCTGCACGGCCACCTGTCGGCGGTCCGCCGCGCCATCTCCGACGGCGCGGACGTCCGTGGCTACTACCAGTGGTCCCTGATGGACAACTTCGAGTGGTCGTACGGCTACGAGAAGCGGTTCGGCATGGTGTACGTCGACTACGCCACGCTGAAGCGGACGCCGAAGTCGAGTGCGCGGTGGTACGCGGAGGCGGCGCGGACGAAGACGCTGCCCCCGGTGGAGTGATCGCGGAGCCACCCCATGCATTCCTCCGCCCTGCCCCTCGTCCGGGGCAGGGCGGAGGAATGTGCCCATACCGTGCGGCCCTCGGGCCGGCGCAGCCGCCACCCGCGATCGCTTTGTTTCCGGCATGTTGAGAACCGTCCGTTCTTGGGTGGCCGAACATGAGCACGCCTCACACTCCGCCGGCCGCGGCTGAGTGCAAGGTGGGTCTCCGCGGGCGGCACGGATTTCGTGCGGTAAGCGGTCGGCGGCATACGCATTCACCTGATCGAACACCGAATTCGACATGATCACGCGACTTATGAAGCGGAATCAGTAACTCCGAAATCACGGCATTGCGTTTGCCCGCTTTACCCCGTTGGCGGGCACCCGATGAAGAGCGCGATCAGGCCATCACGCATCGCCGCCGGCGTGCAGGAGAATGTGGCAACCGGACGGTGCACCGTGATATGTTCTGTGCGTTCGTTATCGAACGGACGATGCTCTTCGGCGAATCATGAATGGCACTTGCGTACGGCCCTCCGGCCACGAGAACGGGGAGAGTGCTTGCATGGGTAAGGCCACAAAACGCCTGATGGACCCACCCTTCCTCGCCGCGCAGCGGGACATCTCCAGCATCGACCCACGGGCCTGAAGCTTCTTCAGCAGAACGTCATCACATCGCATTCCCCCTTTGCCGCAACGGTGCGGCCTGCCGCGCCGCCTTGACATGCGCAGCGCGGCCACAGGAATGCGTAAGTGAACTTTCCGTTTACCTTCCAGTTACCCGTCAGGGAAATTCGCGACGCGACAGAACACGCTTGACAGGCAGAGAACGCATATGCCAGGGTTCTTTGCGCCGACCCTCAGAGGGAAGGACAGTTTTAGGTGCCGTCAGAGGTACGCAGTGAACGAGAAAAGTCACCGCTCCACCCGCACGTCACCAAAGTTGTCATTCCGGTAGGAGGCCTCGGCACTCGCTTCCTTCCGGCCACCAAGGCCATTCCCAAGGAAATATTTCCGCTCATCGACAAGCCCGTCATCCAATACGTGGTGGAGGAAGCTGCCTCCGTCGGGCTGACGGACATCCTCATGGTCACCAGCCGTAACAAACGGCCGCTGGAAGACCATTTCGACCACAACGTCGAAATCGAAGAAGCGCTGTCCCGCAAAGGCGACGAGACGCATCTGGACCAGGTGCGCGAGTCCAGCGACCTCGTGACGCTGCACTACGTCCGCCAGGGCACACCCAAAGGCCTCGGTCACGCACTCCTGTGCGCGGAATCGTATGTGGGGAACGAGCCGTTCGCCGTCCTCCTCGGCGACGACCTCATCGATCCCCGCGATCCCCTGCTCGCCCGCATGATCGCCGTACAGGAACGATTCGGCGGCAGCGTGGTCGCCCTCATGGAGGTCGATCCACGCGATATGCATCTGTACGGATGCGCAGCCGTCTCCCCCACCGACGAGGCCGATGTCGTACGCGTCACCGGCCTCGTGGAGAAGCCCGGTCCAGGCGAGGCACCCAGCGCCTGCGCCGTCATCGGCCGCTTCGTGCTCCACCCCGGCATTTTCGACGTGATCCGCGGCACCGGCCCGGGACGCGGCGGAGAGATCCAGCTCACCGACGCGCTGGACAGCCTCTCCCGAACCAGGGCGGCGCCCGTGCACGGAGTTCTCTTCTCCGGCCGCCGCTACGACACCGGCGACCGGGCCGACTACGTGCGCACCATCGTCCGCCTGGCCTGCGAACGCGACGATCTGGGGCCGGACTTCCGAGCATGGCTGGCCGCGTTCGTCTCGCACGACTTTCACGAGACAAGGTGAACTCAATGCCCTCTGGCTCCCCCCAGGAGAACCCGTTCCCCGACTCCTCCCACGGCGACGAGAGCGACGCACTCGCCCTGGCCCGGCTCGTGCTCGCCGGGGACGACCGGACCGTAGCGGCTCTCAGGCCGCGGGCCGGCGACGCGGACCCCGAGCGGTTACCGCTGCTGACCGGCGCGGAGGCCGTGGCGGCACTGCTCGCCGACGCCGGCGTCCACAACGTCTTCGTCTACGCCGGAACCTCCGAACTCGCGCTCTGCGACGCGCTGCACCGCACCGAAGGCGTCCAGCTGTCCAACGGTCGCGGTGACAAGGAGTCCGCCTTCATGGCCGCGGGCGCCTCCCTGACACAACCGGGCCGGGGCGCCGCCCTGCTGCACGGCGCACGCGGGCTCACCAACGCCGCCGGAGCCGTGGCCGACGCCCGGCGCAACGAGGTGGGGGCCCTGTTCCTCGTCGGCCTTCCCTCCAGCGGCTCCGTCCGCTTCCTGCCGCCGCACGGCGAACACGGCCTGATCCACGGCATCGGCACGTTCGCCGACTGGTCGTGGCAGGCCCCACCCGTGCCCAAGACACCCGGCGAACGCCGGGCGTCGGCCGAGCGGTTCGTGGACCGGCTCCGGGCGAGCCTGGCCTTCTGCACCACACCGCCGTACCGGCCGGCGCTCTTCGGTATCCCCCAGGATGTCGCCGAAAGCCGCTGGATACCGCTCGACGCACTGCTCACGACCCCGCCCGCCACACCGGCCACCGATCTCCAACAGCCCGCCCTGGAAGCGCTGCTGAGCGAGCTGCGGCAGGCCCGGCGCCCGCTGTTCCTCCTCGACGACTACGCGCTGCACCACCCGGGGACACGCCCCGCGCTCGACCGGCTGAGCACCATGACCGGCGCGGCGGTGCTTCAGGTGCGGTACCGGCGGGGCCCGATGCTCTTCGAGCGGTTGCGCAGCGAGGAGGTCACGAACTTCGCCGGATGGCTCAACCCCTTCAGCGCGGCACACCGCGCCCTGCTCGCCGAGTGCGACCTCCTGGTGACGGTGGAGGACCGCAACATCTACGAACGAGTCGTCGGCCCCCTGCCCGACTGCCGGAAGGCGGCGGTCAACACCGACTCCGCCAAGGTCCTCAAGAACGAGTACCTGCGCGACGACGAGCCACTGGCCGTCGGCGAACCGGCCCTGATCCTGACGGAGTTGGCCGACCGGCTGAGCGCCGCCGGGGAGCCGGCGCCCGCGCCCTGGTTCCCGGCGCAGGCCCACGCCGAGCACATGGTGAGCCCCGAGCAGGCCACCGGCGAGGTCCAGGACGGACGCCGCGCCGTGGCCCGGGCGCTCGCCTCGACGCTCGCCTCCTGGGAGCGGCCCGCACTCGTCGACGACAGCCAGATGTTCGGCGGACTGCTCTCCGAGCACTACGACGACTTCCCGCGGGGGCTGCGGGTCTTCGGCGACCACGGAGCGTTCGTCGGCGGCGGGCTGGCGTACGCGACGGGCCTGGCCCTCGGGGACAAGGACGCCCGGGTGATGTGCACGCTGGGCGACCAGGCCTTCACCAACTCCTTCCAGGGGCTGGTGGCCGCCGTGCAGGACCAGGCCCAGGTGCTGTTCGTCGTGTGCAACAACGGGGAGTCCGTCTCGCTGAAGAAGCAGGGCGCCGCCTCGTACGGCGCCTCGGACCGTCCGTATCTCGCGAACGTCGGACACATGGCGTACCACCAGGTCGCCGAGGCCCTCGGAGTGCCCGCCCAGCAGGTGGTCGTCCCCGTCGGCGGCCCGCCCGCGGCGGTGCAGGCGGCGGTGTCCCTCCTGGCGACCGTGCTGGAGAAGAGCGCCGCCGTACCGGGACCCAGCCTGGTCGAGATCGTCCTGCCGTCCGATCCCGACGTGTGGAAGGGCATCTGGATCACCCAGGGCTTCGAGGAGGCCGCGCCGGCCGAGCGGGAGAACGCGTCGGCCGAGCGGGAGAACGTGGCGTGAGGGAGGGGCCGGCAACCCCTGCCGGGGGACCGGCGCCCCGGCTGCCGGGGACCGCGGGTCCGCAGCGGGCACGGATCGCCCTCAGCGTGGTGTTCTTCGTCAACGGGGCCCTGTTCGGCAACTGGGTGCTGCGCATCCCCGCCGTCAAGGACCACGTCGACGCGGGCACCGGCCCGCTCGGGCTGGCGCTGCTCGGCATCGCCGTGGGCGCCCTGCTGTCCAAGCAGGTCTCCGGCCAACTCGTTGCCCGGTACGGGAGCCGCCCCATCACCGTGCTCGGCATCACGCTGAGCTGTCTGGCCCTGATGCTCCCGGCGCTCGCCGGGAACATCGTCACCCTCGGGCTCGCCCTCATCGGCTTCGGCGCGGCGATGGGCATCGTGGACGTGGCGATGAACGCCCACGGCGTCGCCGTACAGGACCGTATGGGCCGTCCCGTGCTGTCCTCCCTGCACGGGGTGTACAGCATCGGCGGGCTGCTCGGCGCGCTGACCGGCGGGGCCGCCGAGGCCCGCGGACTGTCCCCGCTGGTGCACTTCGCTCTCGTCGCCGCGGTGCTGGGCGGTGCCGCCCTCGCCGTGTCGTCCTGGCTGCTGCCCGCGAGCAGCGATGTCGCCCCCGCGGCAGGGCCCGGGGCCGCCGAAGGCGGCTGGGCCAGGCTGCCCGCCGGGCGCAGGCTGCCGCTGGTGCTGCTGGGCTTCGTCGGCCTGTGCGGTATGGCCGGAGAGGGTGCCGTCGGCGACTGGGGCGCCATCTACCTGCGCGACGACCTCGGCACCAGCGCCGAGTTCGCCGCCGTGGGCTACTCCGCCTACTCCGTCGCCATGGCGGCCGGGCGCCTCCTCGGCGACCGGTTCCTGGCCCGCTGGGGCGACGTACGGGTGGTGACGTGGGCGGTGACGTTCGCGGGCTGCGGGTTCGCCGTCGGTCTGCTGGCCGGGCATCCGGCCGCGGCCGTCTGCGGGTTCGCGGCGCTGGGGACGGGACTGTCCGTCGTGGTGCCCGCGGTCTTCTCCATGGCCGGACGGATGGGCGCACCGGCCACCGGCCCGGCCATCACCGTCGTGTCCAGCATCGCCGGCACCGGCTTCCTGGCCGGGCCTCCGCTCATCGGCTTGCTCGCGGAGCTCACCGGACTGCCCGTGGCGCTCGGCGTGGTGAGCGTGCTCGCGCTGGGTGCCGCGGTCCTCCTGCGCTTCGCCACCTCGGGGCCCCGGGCAGCCACCGGGCCGCCGCCTGCCCGTGCCGCCGACCCGCTTCTCTGATCACCACCCGAGCCGACCGCTCCCCTGATCGCCACCCGAAAGGAACGCCTGTGGCTCAGCTCCGTCCCAGCGACCCGGAGGTCCTGGCGACCGCCGTCGTCGACAGCGTCGTGGTCGTCTCCGACCCCGACGCCCGCCGCTCCGGCCTCTTCTACTGGGAGATGGCCCGCCCGTGGACCGAAGCCGTCGTCGCCACGGTCAAGAAGGCCGAGAACGCCGAGATCCGTACGCTCGGCGAACGCCTCGCCGAGGACCCGGCCACCCCTGACCACTACCACCGGCTGCGCGCCGCCCTCCTCGACCAGGCCGACCTGCCCTCCACCGCTCCCCTGTTCGACGCCGCGTGGGAGGCGGAGTGCAACTCCCGCATCGGCTTCCACCTCGGCGGGCGGCACACCCGCGATGCCGAGCCGGTCTCCGTCGAGGAACTGCGCGCCCTGCCGCCCGGGCCCGCGCTGCCCCCCGGAGCCGACCCGGAGGTGCTGATCGTCGTACCGTTCCGGGACCGCGACACCGGCGGCGCCCGGCTGCGCAATCTGCTGGCCTGTCTGCTCGCCCTGCGCGACCAGTCCTTCCCCCGCGACCGCTACCAGGTCACCGTCGTCGAGTCCGACGACTCCCCGCGCTGGCGCGAGGCGATCACACCCTTCGCCGACCACTACCTGTTCGCCCCCAAGACCGGGATGTTCAACAAGTCCTGGGCGGTCAACGCGGGCGTGGTCAACACCCCCGGCCGCAACGAGGTGCTGTGCATCCTCGACGCCGACGTCCTCGCCGACCGGGACTTCGTCGCCCGCAACGCCGAACGCTTCCGTTCCCCCGGCGTCGGCGGCCATATGACGTACCGGAAGATGAGCTGCCTGGACGGCCCCACCACCGCCTGGGCCATCCGCGAGCGGCTCCAGCGCGGGAGCGCCGAGGCCGGCGCCGACGGGCTTCGCGCCTTCCAGTTACGCCGTCCACCGGGCTGCTGCCTGTGGGTGCGCACCGGGACCTTCCACCGCATCGGCGGCATGGACGAGCGGTACGAGGGGTGGGGCGGCGAGGACAACGACTTCGTCTACCGCTTCGACGTCGCCGCGCCCTTCTTCAACCACGACGACTGGATGCTGCACATGCAGCACCCTCCGGCGTCCCTCCTCAGGGACGACGGCGAACTCGTCAACGCCCACATCCCGCCGCTGAGCTGGCGCCCCGAGGGGCCCATCGGCCAACTGGACCGCTTCGCCACCGAGGCCTCCGACGCCTCGGTGGAATCCGCCACATCCGCCGAACCCGCCCCCGGGAGCTGACGATGCCGCCCTCTCCCGGATTCCAGAGCGAAGTCGTCGTCATCACCGGCCTGTCCGGGGCCGGACGCAGCCTCTCCGCCGACCACCTGGAAGACCTCGGCTGGTTCGCCATCGACAACCTGCCGCCCAAGCTGGTGCCCAAGGTGGTCGAACTGGCCCAGGCCCCGAAGTCGTCCTTCACCCGGGTGGCCCTGGCCGTCGGCACCGGGCACCACCAGGACGAGGTACTGCCCATGCTGGCCTGGCTGCGGTCGTCCGGGGCCAGGGTGCGCGTGCTGTTCCTGGAAGCGGCCACCGACGTCCTCGTACGACGCTTCGACCACACCCGTCGCCGCCACCCCCTGGCCGACGGCGACGAACAGCACCTGGTCTCCGCCATCGACCAGGAGCGCGAACTGCTCGCTCCGGTGCGCAACGAGGCCGACATGGTGCTCGACACCAGCGCGCTGAACGTCCACGAGCTGCGGCGCAGGCTCGGCACACTCTTCGCGGACGCGGGGACCGGCCAGGGCGTGCAGATGACCGTGCTCTCCTTCGGCTACAAGCACGGCCTGCCGCTGGACGCCGACATCGTCTTCGACTGCCGGTTCCTGCCCAACCCGCACTACGTCGAGGAACTGCGCCCGCTGACCGGGCTCCACCCGCCGGTCAGTGAGTACGTCCTCGCCCAGAGCACCGCCCAGTCGTTCCTCCAGGACGCCGAACGGATGCTCGGCCGGCTGCTGCCCGCCTACATCGACGAGGGCAGGGCGTACCTGACCGTCGCCCTCGGATGCACCGGCGGTCAGCACCGCTCGGTGGCCATGGCCGAGCAACTGGCCGTCGTCCTGCGCCCGCTGGGCGTCACCCCGGGCGTCCTCCACCGGGATGTCCACAAGTGAGCGCCCGGGAACACCGTCCCCGTGTCGTGGCCATGGGCGGCGGGCGCGGCCTCACCGCCACGCTCCGGGCCGCCCGCCGGTACGCCTCCCACACCACCGCCATCGTCGCCACCGCCGACGACAGCGGCTCCACCGGACGGCTGCGCAGCGCGCTCAGCATCCCCGCCCCCGGTGATCTGCGCCGTTGTCTGACCGCGCTCGCGGGCGCCGAGGACGAACCGCTGGGCCAGGCACTGGAGTACCGCTTCAGCGGCACCGACGTGGAGGGCCACGCCCTCGGCAACCTGCTGCTGGCCGGGCTCACCGCCGTCACGGGCGACTTCCTGGCCGCCACCGACCGCACCGCGGCCCTGCTGGGCCTGGACCCGGACCAGGGCCAGGTGGTCCCGGCGACGGTCGAGCCGGTCGACCTGAGCGCCGTTACCTCCGACGGCACCCGGGTGACGGGGCAGTACGCCATCTCGAAGACGGCCGGCATCCGCCGCGTCGAGCTCAGCCCTCCCGGAGTCAAACCACCCGACGGCCTCGCCCGGACGATCCACGACGCGGACCAGGTGGTACTGGGTCCCGGCTCCGTCTACACCTCCCTCCTCGCCGCCGCTCTCGTCGACGACCTCCACGCCGCCCTCGCCGCGACCCGCGCCCAACTCGTCTACGTCTGCAACCTGGAGCCCGAGGTGGCCGAGACCCAGGGATACGACGTCGCCGCACACGTCGACGCGCTGTGCGCCCACGGCGTCGAACCCGACCTGGTGCTGGTGCACGACGGCGGCCCCCTGTCCACCGGGAACGTCGGCGTCCCCGTCGTCCGCGCCGACCTCGTCCGCTCCGATCCCCAGTACGGCACGGCTCACGACAGCGTCAAGCTGGCCGCCGCGCTCGCGACGGTCCTCTCGTAGCTCCCGTAGCTCCCGTCCTCACGTAGCTCCCGTCCCTCGTGTAGCTCCCGGAGGTATCCACATGGCGTTCTTCACCCTGGCCTGCGCCTTCCACGACACCGAACGGCTCATCGACAAGACACTGCCGCTGGCGATCCGTTCCCTCACCCACCCCACCCGCCACGACTTCGAGGTGGTGCTGGTCGCGGAACGCTCGTCCGACGAGGCCGTCGCCCGGCTGCTGCCCCGGCTGGCCGAACTCGGCGTGGACGAACTGCGGTTCCGCCGCACCCACCGGCACGCCTTCTCCGGCGCCCCGTCGAACAACTTCCACGGCAACCACTTCACGACCACCAGCCCGTACCTGATCACGTTCACCGACGACACGTTCATCTACAAGACGGACGAGAGCTTCGACGTGCTGGACGCCACCGCGCGGATCTTCGAGCAGAACCCGGAAGTCGTCCTCGTCAGCAAGGTGGACGACCACGAGGAGTGGGACTGGCCGCTCACGGACGTCGGGCCGGAGATCGAGCCGGGGGTCCGTTCCGTCAACCGGGTGGTGGACCAGCTCATCGCCTACGACACCGCCCGCTTCGCCCCCGTGGCGCGGCGGCTCGGCGCCTTCGACCGGGACACCTTCGTCAGCCACGAGGGGTTCGAGTACCAGTGGGAGAACCTCGCGAGCCACGTCGGCACCTCCGGCGAACGCAAGATCGCCTACCCGGAACGGTGGCCACTGCGGGTCCGCCACAGCGACCTGCGCAACCAGCCGGGTTCCATGCACGGCACCCAGGACGAGGACGTGAAGCTCAAGTGCTTCGAACGGCTCTGGGAGAGCCACGGCCTCACCAAGTGAGGTGATCCGTGCGGCTTACCCCTTCGCGGTGCTGCGCGCCCGCTCCTGCCTGAAACTCGTCAACCTAAGGAGTTGTGACAAACCATGTCCCCTCAGACCATGTTCCTCGGCGCCGCCCTGACTGTGCCGCTCGTGCTCATGGCCGGTCCGGCCACCGCCGCCTCCTCCGGGGCCGATGTCAGGGCCGATGTCAGGAGCGCCACGGAGTGCCCCTCCGGCGGCTCGTTATGCCTCTACAGCGGTACGAGCTTCGCGGGCGAGCTGTTCACGGTCGCCTCGGCCGGCTCGGGCGGCGTCTGCGTCAGCCTGGTGGACCACGGCTGGGGCCAGCGCGCACACTCGGCGATCAACACCCACAGCAGCAATGCGGCCATGTTCCAGAGCGACGACTGCCTCGGCCAGCCCTACGCACTGCCCGGCAACTCCAGCCTGGGCGACTTCGGTTCCTTCACTCCGCAGAGCGTCTGGGTGCCGGCCGGCTGACCAACTTCTCCCTCCTTCCCGGGAACTTCTCACTCCACGCGCACGACAACCTGATTACGGCGGTTCGGTCCGCGCCCCGGCTCAACGGGCGCGGACCGCACGGCTGTTGTCCGCAAGGCCCCACAGAAACACGGAGTGTCCAGTGCCCCTGTCCGACCAGCCCCAGACCGGCCGCTCCACCACGGCGATGGCGGTGTCCCTCGCCGCAGTGCTGCTGGGTTCCTTCGCCCTCACCGCCTGTGGCGGCGACACGAGTGACTCGGGGGCGGGTGACTCGAAGGCCTCCTCGGAGAAGAACTCGGAGAAGGACTCGGGGAAGGACGACGAGATGGCGATGGACGACATGGAGGGCATGGACATGGGGGATCCCGACGCCACGCCCGCGAACGAGATCAAGGGTGCGGACCTGGAGGAGGGCACGTTCGTCGTGCTCGACACCGCTCCCCCGGACTCCGACGGCGTCAAGGGCACCGCCTGGCTGGCCCAGCACGACGACGGCACCACCGTCACGGTGATGCTCAGCGGCCTCGAACCGGGCACCGATTACATGTCCCATCTGCACGCCCAGAGTTGCGCGAAGGACAACGGGGGCGACCACTTCCAGTTCAAGAAGGGCGGCCCGACCACCCCGCCCAACGAGGTCCATCTCGCCTTCACCGCTGGTGACGACGGCAAGGCGATGATGACGGTGAACAACGACGCCAAGGTGGGCAACGGTGCCAGGGCGATCGTGGTGCACCCCGCCAAGGCGATGGACAACAAGCTCGCATGCGCCGGCTTCTGATCACCCTGCTGGTGGTGTGCGCGGGAGCACTCTCGACTCCCTCCCCCGCCCTCGCGCACACCACCCTGCTCCGCGGCTCCCCAGGCCCCGGTGACTCGGTGGCCCCCGGCCTGAAGGCAATGGCGCTCACCTTCGGCCCACTGCTGGAACCCGCGCCCGACGCGGTCGGGATCACGGGCCCGAGCGGCACGGAGGTCGCGTCCGGTGCCCCCGTGGTGGTGTCCGACGGCGGTGACGGCGGTGACCGCGACGGGAACGACACACTGTGTCTCGCGGTCGACGCGCTGGACGAGCCGGGAACGTACACCGTGTCCTACTCCCTGCGCAGCGCGGACGGCGACCCGTTGGAGAGCGCGTTCCAGTTCGGGGTGGACGAGTCGGCGGACGCCACGACCGCAGCGCCGGAGTGCTCCCGGAAGACCCTCCCGGACCCGGGCACCGCCTCGGAAACAGCCGGAACGCAGGAACAAGGGCAGGAACAAGCGGAGGCACAGGCACAGGGACAGACAGAGAGCGCGGACACCGGCGCCGTTTCGGGGCTGTCCGGTACACAGTGGGCGATCGTGGGTGGCGGAGCGGGAGCGGCGCTACTGTTCGCGGCGTTCATGCTGCTGGCGGAAGGCCGCAGTGGAATCCCGCCGCGCAGGCACGAGCACTGATCACCGACTTGGGCACTGCTGTTGCACACGCGCACGGCCGACGACCTCATTCGCCGAGCCCCAGGTGCGCGAAGACGACGTCCCGTACCCGGAGCACGGCGTCGGGGTCGATCGCGGCGAGGACCGGGACGGCGTGGTGCCAGCCGTCCGGGGTGAGGGCGTCCGCCAGGAGGGCTCTCGCGCGGAGGAGGTCCGGGCCGGACGCGGGGGGATGCAGCAGTGCGGCAAGGCTCTGGACTGTCGCGGGTTCGACCCAGGGGTCGGCGCTCCCCCGGGCGACCATGGGGACGTCAGTCGCACAGGCGACGTACGCGGCAAGGTGAGCGAGAGTCTCGGAGCGTCCCTCTTCCGTCGTCATGTGCTGAGCGATGTCCCTGGCCGCTTCGAGGTCGCCGAGCACGGCGTACGCGACAGCCGCAGCGGTCTCCGGACGGGGTACGCCCCCTTCGTCCTGCCACACCGTTCGTCGATCAAGGAAGTGACGAGCGGCGGCCATGTCACCGGTGGCGATCAGCAGGCAGACCAACACCGCCTGATCCTCCGTACGGTCCACGGAGTGATCCGTGTACGCGACGTACAGAAGCTCCGCGATGCGGGCGCTGCGCTCACCATCGTGAGGGCCCACGGCGGCGAGGAGCCTCGCGAACCCGCCCACGGCATCGGCGCGCAGTTCCGAGAGCTCGGCATCCACCCACCGGCCCGTCAGGTCCGGATCATGCGGCCACAGGACCGGCGCGGCCGCCACGCGGAGGCGGTGGCGGTCGTACCTGTCCCACGCGGCCGAGAACTGTTCGACGACCGCGACGGCCCGGTCCGGGGCGCCCGCGCGGGCCAATGCCCGGACCGCGAGTGTCATGCTTTCGGGGCCCGCAAGAAGGTCGTCGACCAACGCGTCCCCGATGACCTGCTCCGCGAGACGCAGCGCGCGTTGGGGGTCCTTGGGCGCGGTCGCCAAGGCCACGACGGCGCACCCGAGGACCCGTGTGTCGTCCTCATGGATCGTCCCGAGGAGACGCTCGGCCGCATCGGGGATGCCCGCCGTGGCGAGCGCACCGGCGAGGGCGGTGAGGCGTTCGTGCTGCTCGACGTGGACGACCCCCCCGCCCGTCGAGTGGTGCCCACGCTCGGCTTGATGGAGGAGCCGTAGTGACCGGTCCGGGTCGTCGTCGGCGAAGTGGACAGCGAGCGCGGCGAGGGCTTCCGCAGCCGGCCACCGGGAGTCGGCGGCCCGAGGACTGGAAGCCGAACCGGTCAGCAGAACGTTCTCCAGGTCACCGGCGGCTCCGGCTTCCGCCAGCAGCCCGGCAACGCGGGCCACGGCCGGGACGGACAAGGCGAAGCCTTCTGCGTAGCTCGCCTCAAGAGCTCCCCACGCTTCGGCGGCCCGGCCTTCGCGGGCGTGTCCTTCGGCGATCGTCTGCCATGCCAGCGACCACTGGTCCCCTTGATACGCGACTGAAGGAATGTACGTCATCCTCAGGGTGCCCACGAGCTGCTGGGCGTCGTCGATCCGGTCCGTCGCGACGAGCGCGCACACGGCTCCGTACCCTTCACGCGAGTGGGCCATGGTCTCCGGGTGGCGCTGGAGCCTGTTGACGTGCGTCAGAGCGAGCGGCGCCAGACGCTCTGCCGCCCGGGGCCGGACCTGGCGGAGGATGTTCATGGCAACGGCGGGGATGTTCTCGGGGGCGTCCGCGTGACGGTGAGCGAGCGTGACCACGAGGTCGTAGAGCCGTGCCGCACGGTCGGGGTCGATGCCGACTGCCGCTGCCTCAGCGATGATCGCCAGGAGCCGGAGTTGTGCCGGCAGGAACTCGACCTGCCGAGCGGATTCCTCGGCCCGGTTCAGCAGATCTGCGGCGAGCGACGGATCCTGGTGGAGGTGCTGTTGGAGCTTGGCGTTCCTGACGTACGACTCGACGAGTGCTCTCATGCTCAACTCATCGAACGGCCAGCCGTGTTCGTTCAGCCGGGCCAGGGTCTCGTCCGTCAGGCGCAGTTCGTTCAGCCGGAGCAGTGCCTCGCTCTGCCTGCCCGTGGCTGCCAGAACGGCGGCCAACGTGCCGTGTGCCGCGAGAGCATGTGACTCGCCGTGGATCCGCCGCATCTCCCCCACCACCGTCGCCTCGATCAGGCGCAGCGCCTCCTCCGCCAGCCCCACCGCGCGCCGGTCGCCCGTCGCGGCCAGGACGTTCGCCACCCCCGCCAGCGCCCGGGCACGGTCCACCGGCCAGAAGACGCTGCGAGCGAGTCCGATGGACTGACGCGTGCGGCCCAGACGGGCGTGGGCCGCGGGAATGTCCGGATGCAGAGACTCATTGCGCCAGGCAACGAAATCCGCTGCGGCCGCGAGTGCCGCCAACGCGCTCAGGTCGTCGGGTGCCGCGCTGCGAACGACCTGCCGGGCCGCCGCGATCTCCGCGAGGCACGCGGCATCGCTGCCGGTCATGTCGCGCAGCAGGTCCCGTCGCCGGGTGTCTGTCGCAAGCGCGGTCGCTCGGTGCGTGTCGCGGAGAAGCGTGACCAGACGCCCGTACGGCTGGAGCAGGTACGGCGGCGTGTTCTCCGGCCAGCCCCGGCTCGCGTACGACTCCCCCCACGCGTGCAGCCGCTCCACATACACGTCCACTTCCGGCCCCAACGCGTCCTGGGCGGCCGCGAGAAGTGTCTCGTGGGCGAAGAGGTAGCCGCGGCTGCTCATGTAGAGGGACACGTCGACGTCGGAGGAAGAGCTCTCGAAACCTCCGCCGCGCAACCTCAGGATGCGCCCGAAGGCGCTGCGGAGGCGCCTGTTGAGCTCGTACGGCGGCTCACCCGTGAGTTCACGCAGGTCCTCAACCGTGAGTGTGCCGCGGGCGGCGGTGAGCAGGCCGACGAGGTCCCGTTGCAGCCGGTCCCCGGAGAGAGCGTGTTCGAGGTCGAACCTGGCCTCGAACTCGGTGTGCCGGGCCGCCGCCGTGGCGGAGAGCTTCACGACCCGGCAGTGGCGCAGGGGGTGCGCGCCGCCGACGTCGGGCGGGAGCCCGGGGCTCGGGCGGCTGGTGACCAGGACGCGGACGTTCGGCGGGAGCTTGGCCGGCAGCAGCGAGGCGATGCTCGCGCCGTTTCCGCCCACCACCCGGGACTGGTCCTCGTCGAGTCCGTCCACCACGAGGAGCAGCGTGCCTCCGTCCGTCGCGACGCGTTCGGCCGCCTCGCGCAGGAGCAGTCTGCGCTCCCCGTCGCGGGCCGTCGGTGAACTGTTGCCGGTCGGTTCGCGGCCGGCGATCGCGGCGAGCTGGTCGATGACCGCGCCGGTGTACGCGTTGGTGTCCGACTGACTCGCGTAGCGCGCGGTGATGAAGAACCAGACCGGGACGACACCGCGGGGCGGACGCAGGGCGAAGGACGCGGCGAGCGCCGTCTTGCCGGCCCAGGGCGGTCCTTGCAGCCAGAGGTACTGTTCCGCCCCGCCGCAGAACGCCACGAGGTCGGTGAACTCATCGTTTCTGTCCTGGAGTTCCTCGGGCGCGATATCGGCGAGCTGGGCCCGGTAGACCTCCTGGATCAGGTCGAGCCCGGTGGCGGGTACGGCGTCGGTCAGCGCGGTGGGCCTCAGCCCACGGCCCAGGAGATGTTCCAGAGCGGCCAGTTCCGTCACATCCAGAACCTCGGCCCAGCGGTCCACCCGGCTCGCAGCGATACGCCCGGTTCCATCGGACCGGTGATGACGGGTAACAACCCCGACAACACAGCCGTTACTGAAGACCGCCGCGCCGGACATCCCTTCCCAGGCGTCGCGTTCGGGGTCCGGGTCGTCCCCTGGAGGCGATGCGATCTTGAGGTCGAGGGTGCCTTCGCGCCGGTTGGAGAGGACCGCGCAGGTCGCGTCCACGTGCTCCGCGTCCCGGAAACGCGAACCGTCCTCGTCCCTGCGGAGCTTGAAGCGGGGGAAACCCAGCGCGGTACAGCGCAGGACCGCGTCCTGCTCACCGATCCGGCCGAACCGTACGGGAGGGACGTCGACGTCCCCGGGGTCCTCCTCCGCCAGCGTCAGCACGGCGACATCGCCCCCCGCGTGCCGCCACTCCACGGCCGCCTCGACCACCCGCTCCCCCGGCCGGTCGGCCTCGAACCGGACCCGAACGACCTCCGCGCCCTCGACGACGTGCGCAGCAGTCAGGACCCTGCCCGACGAAACGAGATAACCCGACCCGCGCCGCCCCGAGCACCCACCCGCCGGACCGACGATGACCTCGGCGACACGCTCGGCCTTCAGCCCCCGGTCAGCGCTCGCCGTCAACCTCGCCGCCCGAGATCAACACCGGCCGCACCCCGCCCCCGTCATTCCCACCGGGCTCCACGACCTTCGGGGTGAGGGAGACCGTGATCCGCTGCGTCTGCGCCTGCGCGTACTTGCCGTTCGCCCCGACATCCACGACCCACAGCCGCACCTTGGAGTCGGCCCCCGCCTCACGGCTGACAGCAACGGTCGCCTCGACCTCCACGGGCCCGAGCTCGAACCGCACGGCCTCGCCCTCTCCGTCGGCCATGGCAACGGTCAGCTGCTGCCGCAACTCACGGATCATGTCCGACAGTTCGATCACGCTTCCCCCCTCGCACCACGGTGCTCAGAGGGTACATGTCAGTACGTCCCCTCTGGTCCCGAGCGTCGGCCGCGCCCTGCTGAAGCGTCGTCTCGGCGAACACGTCGTCGAGACCCGAGAGACAGGTGTCAGCCAAGACCGTGCGACGGTGTCTCGCTCCAGCCGAAAGGTTGCCGAATCCAGGTCTCGACATCACCGGATATAATTCATGCCACAATCGATATCTTGAGAGGTAGCTCTATGAGTCGCACAGTAATCGATCTCGACGACGACCTGCTCACCGCCGTCGCCCAGGCCCTCGGTACGAGCACCAAGAAGGACACCGTCAACACCGCTCTGCGTGAGGTGCTGGAGAACCGGCGGCGGGCGCTGGCCCTCACTCGCCTGCGTGCCGCAGCCGACGAAGGCGCCTTCGATCTCGACTTCTTCGAGGACAAGAGGAACTACCGGCGGTGAACGCGGCTCAGTACCTGATCGACACCAGCGCGCTCGCCCGGTTCCTGCGCGGCGACGCGGAACAGTACGGGTGGGACCAGGCCGCGGCAGCCGGACTCATCGCGACCTGTCCCATCACCGAGCTTGAGTTCTTCTACAGTGCACGGTCCACCGATGATCGCGCCAAAGGGGTCGAAAATCTGCGGCTGATCTTCGGGTGGGTACCCGTCGATGATCGTGCCTACGACCGCGCCTGGCAGGTCCAGGAGGCCCTGACCAGGCGTGGGCAGCACCGGAGCGCCGGCCCCGTGGACCTCGTCGTCGCAGCGACCGCAGAGCTCCAAGGACTCACCCTCCTGCACCGCGACCGCGACTTCGAGTGCATCGCCACCGTGACCGGCCAAGCCCTCCAGTGGTACGGCCCCGAGGCCGGCAAGTGATCCTCGCGGTCAGCGCGTTTCCCGCACGACTGCCGCCTCCCAGGCGCGACAGTCGCCGAAGCGAGGCCGGACAGCCGAAGGCGTGCCTGCCTTCGCCGCTCACGGAATGGGACGCGGTAGCACGCCGGGTATCCGGCATCCGGGCAGCCGTCCAGGAGCTTGGGGTCCTTGAGGTGCGCTCAGGAGCAGGATCAGGGACGGCTGAACGCCGAGGTCAGGCGGGAGCGTAGCCCCCGGGTGTCTCGCCGCCGCACCGACCCGCGCTGCCCCCGCCCGAGCGGCGATCGTGCCCGCCCGTCCAGCTGGATCCAGATCCTCACCTCCGTGCCGCCCAGTACCGACGAGCCGATCCGTACGTCACCGCCTGTCGACTCGGCGAGCCGGCGCACGATGTCCAGGCCGAGCCCGGTCGAGCCGTCGTTGCCGGAGCCTCGCCCTCGCGCCATTGCCGCCTCGGGGTCCGGGATGCCGGGGCCCGCGTCGGAGACCAGCACGATCACGGCGTCCTCTCCGTTATGTACGTCCACCGCGAAGGCCGTGCCTTCGGGTGTGTGCCGGAAGACGTTGCCGAGCAGGGCGTCGAGCGCGGCGGCCAGGTCGGTGCGGGCGACGGGTATGCGGACCGGGCGGTCCACGCCCGCGAGCCGTACCCTCCGCCCCTCGTCCTCCGCGAGCGCCGACCAGAACGCCATGCGTTCACGGACGACCTCCGCCGCGTCGCACCCGGCGCCGGGGCCGGGCGCCGCCGTCTGCGGCGTGGCCTCCCGCGCCGTGCGGATGATCGTGTCGACCTCGCGCTCCAGCTGCTCGACCGCGGCCCGGGTCTGTTCGGCCGCCGGACCGTCGCCCAGCGAGGCCGCGTTCAGCCGCAGCACGGTCAGCGGTGTCCGTAGCCGGTGGGAGAGGTCGGCCGCCAGCTCCCGCTCGTTCGCGAGCAGTTGGACCACCTGGTCTGCCATCGAGTTGAACGCCGTCGCCGCCAGGCGCAGTTCCTTCGGCCCCTCCTCGGGGACCCGTGCCCCCAGTCTCCCCTCCCCCAGTTCGTGCGCGCTCTCGACCAGACGCTGTGCGGGCCTGACCATGCGGATGCCGAGCCGGTCGGCCACCGCGACCGAGCCGGCGATCAGTGCCACGCCCACTCCGGCGAGTACCGCCCATGCCGTGGCCAAGCCGTTGCTGACCTCGGACTCCGGCACAAATACCTCGACTACCGCTATCGCGCCGGAGCCGATCGCGGTGGGCTGGAGCAGCGTGGAGCCGCCGGGCACCTGAGTGGTGGAGGCGCGGCCCAGTCCCCGGACGGTGGCGACGTCCGCGTCGGAGGCGCGCTGCCGGCCGAGGTCGACGGCCCGCTCGCCGTCGCCCGCCGGTATGTGCACGGCCATCCCGTCGTCCGAGCCGGCGGAGGCGACGACCCGCTCCAGCTGCTCCCGGTCGGTGGTGATGGACAGCGCGGGCGCGACCGCGGCGGCCTCCCGCTCGGCGTTCGAGAACGCCCGGTCGCGCGCCAGCTCCTTGATGACCAGTCCGAGGGGTACGGCGAAGGCGATCACGACCATCGAGGTCACCGCCACGCACACCTTGACCAGCGCCCACCTCATGGCATCTGCTCCGCCCTCGGTGGCTCCAGCTTCACTCCGACCCCGCGCAGGGTGTGCAAATAGCGCGGCCTGGCCGCCGTCTCGCCCAACTTCCGCCGCAGCCACGACAGATGGACGTCAATGGTCTGGTCGTCCCCGTACGACTGCTGCCACACCTCGGCGAGCAGCTCCTTGCGGGACACGACCACACCGGGCCGCCCGGCGAGGAACGCGAGCAGGTCGAACTCACGTCGCGTCAGGTCCAGTCGTACGCCGTCCAGTTCGGCCTCCCGGCGCAGGGGATCGATGGCGAGGCCGCCGACCCGGAGCACCGTCGACGGCGGTACGTCACCGGCGACCGGCCGGGCCCTGCGCAGGACGGCCGCCATGCGCGCGGACAGGTGCTCGACCGAGAACGGCTTGGTCAGATAGTCGTCCGCCCCCGCGTTCAGCAGCCGGACGATCTCCCTCTCGTCGTCCCGCGCGGTGGCGACGATCACCGGCACGTCGGTGATCCCGCGCAGCATCTTCAGGGCCTCGGACCCGTCCAGATCGGGCAGTCCGAGGTCCAGGATCACCAGGTCGAAGCGGACATGGGCGACCTCGCGCAGCGCCTCCAGCGCCGTACCGACGCTGCGCACGGTGTGCGAGGCGTCGGTCAGGTGCCGGATCAGCGCCGAGCGTACGAACTGGTCGTCCTCGACCACGAGCACACGTGCCATGCGCCGCACCGTACGCCATACGGGCAAGGCCGGTTGGGGCCTGTGGACAACTCCCCGAGGGCAGAGGACAGAGGACAGTCGTGGGACTCGTGGTGCAGTATGGCCGCGATGCGCAGAGGACTCGTCCACTTACTGGCCTGGCTGCTGGCCACGGGAGCGGCGGTCACGCTGTCGTGGTGGGGTGTCCACTCGGTGATGGCGGGCACCGCGTACGATCCGCCGCGCGCCCTGCCGATCACGGCCGGCGACACGACGGAGCAGGACCCGCAGGCACTGGCCCCGGCCACGACCCCGGCCACGACGACGAGACCAGGCGCGCGCGCCGAGCCGTCGACGAGCAGCGAGCCTGCGGCCGGCGGCGAGGAGAAGTCGCGGAAGGACCGCCCCAACACGCCGTCACCGACCCCTCCGCCCGCCAAGAAGCCCAGTCCCATTCCGAGTCCGAGTCCAACGGCCTCCGGCCGGATCGAGAGCTACGACACCGAGGGCGGCCGCGTCGTCTTCTCGCTCGACAGGACGTACGCGACGCTCGTCTCCGCCACGCCGGCCTCGGACTGGTCGATGCAGGTCTGGAAGACGGAGACGTGGATCCGGGTGCAGTTCGCCTCGGGCGCGGACCGGGTGTCGGTGTTCTGCACGTGGCACGACAGCGCGCCGCGCGTGGACGTCGAGACCTACTGACCGGGCCCCGGCCCCGGCGCACGGCAGACGTCTCAGCGGAACACGGACGGTGGAGGCGGAGGTGACGCCACCGCCTCCGCGTCCGTCACCGGCACCGCCCCGCCCGTGAAGTCGCTGAGCGTCCTGCCGTGTTCGACCCGCGCGGGGTGCGGGTCGCAGGCGGTGCGGCGGGTGAGTTCGGCGATGGGGAGCGGCCGGTCGGAGCCGACGAGGACGGCGTTGCCGAACCGCTTGCCCCGCAGCACGGCCGCGTCGGCGACCAGCGCGAGCTCGGGGAAGACGGCCGCGGCGGTGGCGATCTGGCCGCGCAGGTGGGCGAGGGGAGGGCCGTCGGCGAGGTTGGCGGCGTACCAGCCGCCGGGCTTCAGCACCCTGCGGACGTCGGCGAGGAACTCCGTGGACGTCAGGTGCGCCGGAGTCCGTGCCCCGCTGAACACATCCGTGATGACCAGGTCCGCCCACCCGTCGGGCACCTTGGCGAGCCCTTCGCGGGCGTCGGCCGACCGCACCCGGATCCGGGCACCCGGGTCCAGCGGCAGCTCACGGCGGACGAGTTGGACGAGTGCCGCGTCACGTTCGACGACCTGCTGGGTGGAGCGCGGGCGAGTGGCGGCGACGTACCGGGCGAGGGTGAAGGCGCCGCCGCCGAGGTGCACGGCGTGCACGGGTCTGCCGGGCGGGGCCGCGAGGTCGATGACGTGGCCGAGGCGTCGCTGGTACTCGAAGGACAGGTACGCCGGGTCGTCGAGGTCGACGTGCGACTGCGGGGCACCGTCGATCAGCAGGGTCCACGCACGCGGCCGGTCCCGGTCGGGCATCAGCTCGGCGAGCCCGCCGTCCACCGTCTCGACGACGGCCGCGTCGGCCGCCTGTCCGCTGCGCGCCTTCCGTGACCTGCCCATCCCGCCATTATCGGGGGTCTTCGGGAGGGCCGACTCGGCGCCCAGGGCTTATCGGCAGTTGTCGGCCGCCTCGATCAGCCGGGCCGCCTCCCCGAGGGCCGCGCGCAGGACCGCCGGGTCGGTCGCGAGGTCGGCCTCACCGGGCGGGAGCAGCCAGTCGGAGCCCTCCTCGGGGGCGAGGTCCGCGCCCCGGCCGTCGGACTGTGTGCACGTGCTGCCGGGCACGTCCCAGGCGTCGGCGGTGCCGGGCGGGACGAGGAAGCCGAGGGTGTCGCCGCCGTCGTCGTGCAGCACCGGGCCCACGGCCGGAGGGACGGGGCCCGTGGCGTCGACGGCGCCGCGGCGGAGGATGTCGACCGCCTCCAGGCCCTGTCGGGCGGGGACGGTCACGAGGTCGCACGCGGAGGACTGCTGCGCGGGCGGGGAGCTGTAGCCGGGGGTCGGCCAGTTCCCCGCGGTGGCCGCCGGCGAACAGGGAGTCCGCGAAGCGGAAGTCGGCGAACAGGGTTCGATGCTTTTCATCCCGGCCTCCACCACGTGGGCCTCTCCTCCAGCGAGCGGGGACTCGGGAGTTCGGGCGGCTCCCGGCCATGTTGTCCAACGTGCGGGTTCGTCAACGGCTACGGCGGAAGTGCGCCGCAAAGGATGGCAGTTCATGGCAGATCGAGTACGAGTTATCCGGTTTGTAGCCAAACCTCGCGTGGCGGCACCCGCCGGGCTAGTACGTTCGTGCCCCGCCGGACGCAGGGAACCAACCGTGAACCACACGGACAACTCTCCGCGAATCCGGCATGGTTCGACGGTTCGCGAGAGAGGGCCCGCCCATGGCGTCGTCATCGGTGACCTCGTCCCCGTCCCCGCGGCAACCACGGCCGAACCTCGCCTTCCGGAAGCTGCGCGGGCAGCGCTCACCAGGCGAGTTCGCGGCCGCGGTGCGGCGGGCCGCGCGTGAGATCGGCGAGCGGGTGAGCTGTGACGCGCGGTACGTCGGGCGGGTCGAGTCGGGAGAGATCCGCTGTCCCAACTACGCGTACGAGCGGGTGTTCCTGCACATGTTCCCCGGCCGGACTCTGACCGACCTGGGTTTCGCTCCCCGTTCTGCGGTACGCGGCAGGGGGGCGCGTACCGAGGAGGAGGACCCCTCCTCGCGCACCGAGAACCTGTCGTACGCCCCGCATGAGACGGAAGGGGCGTGTGAGCCGTATGACACGCAAGAAACAGACCAGAACCACGAGGAGAGCGACGTGCAGCGTCGCGCATTCATGACTGGCGGTACCGCCACTGTGGCGGCCGTCTCACTGGGCCCCCTGACGTACGGCGGAGCAGCCGCCGCGGCGGGGCGGCCCGTGCGCCGGGTGGGCTCGTCCGAGGCGGGGGCGCTCGAAGACGCCGTACGCCGGATCCGGCTGCTCGACGACCGGCACGGGGCCGACGGGCTGTACCGGAGGGCGGCGGCACCACTGCGGACGGCGTACGCGCTGCTCGACGCGGGGGCGGCGCGACAGGCCACGACGGACCGGCTGTACGCGGGGGCCGGGGAACTCGCCATCTCCGTGGGGTGGCTCGCGCACGACTCGGGCCGCTTCGACGACGCGCGCTCGCACTATGCGGAGGCGCTCGCGACGGCCCGGATGTCGGGGGACCCGGGCCTGGAGGCGCACGCGTTCTGCAACACGGCGTTCCTCGCACGCGACGCGGGCCGTCCGCGTGAGGCGGTGCGGGCGGCGCAGGCCGCACAGCGGGTGGCCCGGCCGCTGGGCTCGCCACGGCTGATGTCGCTGCTCGCGCTCAGGGAGGCCGGGGGCTGGGCCGGGCTGGCCGACCGCACCGGGTGCGAGCAGGCGCTGGCCCGTGCGCAGGCCCTGTACGAACGGGGCCCTTCGGATGCCGACCCGGAGTGGATGACCTTCTACGGAGAGGCCGAACTGGAGGGACTGGAGGCACAGTGCTGGTCCACGCTGGGTGACTGGCCGCGCGCGGCCCGGCACGCGCGGCGCGCCGCCGGCCTCCAGGACCCGCACTTCACACGCAACATCGCCCTCTACACGGCCGAGCTGGCCGACGACCTCGCGCGCGGGGGGCGTCCCGACGAGGCGGCCGCGGCCGGGATGGACGTCCTCGACCTCCTCGACGAGGTCCAGTCCTCCCGTATCCAGACGATGCTGGCGGGCACGGCCAGGGTGCTGCTGCCGCACCGGCGTGCGTCGGGGGTGTCGGCGTTCCTGGAGCGGCACGCGGCGCTGCCGCGGATGACGTGAGGGAGCCGGCCCGGCTTAGGGACCGACATGCGCGGAGGGCTACACGGACAGATGTGAGAGCTACGCGGGCAGGTGTGAGAGCTACGCGGTCAGGTGTCCCGTGTCGTTCCACGACTCGATCGCCGGCTCCCCGTAGGCCCAGCCCAGCACCGACAGCGACGTGGGGTTCAGGCGGATGCGGGCCGCAAAGTCGATGCCCTGGCCCAGCCAGCGGGCGGCTATGGAGCGCAGGATGTGGCCGTGCGCGAAGACCAGAGTGTCGCGGTCGGCGGAACGGGCCCAGGCGACCACCTCGTCCGCGCGCGCGGAGATCTGCTCCAGGGTCTCGCCCTCGGGCACACCGTCGCGCCACATGAGCCAGCCGGGGCGCACGGCCTGGATCTCGGCCGGAGTCATCCCCTCGTACGCGCCGTAGTCGCACTCCACCAGCGTGTCCCAGGGGGTGGCCCGGTCGCCGAAGCCGGCGAGTTCGCAGGTCTCCCGCGCGCGGGAGAGGGGGCTCGTGCGGACCTCGGCGTCGGGGAGGCCGTCCAGGGGCGACCGGTGGAGGCGCTCACCGAGCAGTTTGGCGCCGTGCCGGCCCTCTTCCAGCAGGGGGATGTCCGTCCTGCCGGTGTGCCGCCCGGCCAGTGACCATTCGGTCTGGCCGTGCCGGGCCAGCAGGATGCGCGGTGCCATGAGGAGGGGCCTTTCCAGGAGCTGTGCGAAACCGCGGGAGCTGTGGGAAACCAGCGGCGGATCGCTCCATCATCGCGCACGCTTGCACGGGGCAACCCAGTGGGCGATCTCTGCGTCTTCGACAACCGAGGCGCCGAAGCGGTTGCCAAAGACTTATGAGGTGCTCGGAAACGGCACTTGTATACACCGTAAAATCGGGCGGGCCACCTGAAGCAGTGGCCAAGGGCCACGCTCGCAGATGGGGGAGGACGATCGGATGCCGCAGTCCGATGCATCGCGTACCGAGGTGGCATCGCAGGTGCGGCTCCGCTGGTGGTCCGAACTGCCGCTGCTCGTGCTCGTGTACGCGCTGTACTCGGCCGGGCGGCTCCTCGCCCGCGGCGACGTCTCCACCGCCGTCGACCACGGCCTGGCCATCCTGCGCGTCGAGAAGGCACTCTGGCTCAACGCGGAACACCCGCTGAACCGGCTCTTCACCCGCGAACCCTGGCTCGGCATACCCGCCGACTTCTGGTACGCGTCCCTGCACTACCTGGTCACGCCCGTGATCCTCATATGGCTCTTCAGGTCCCGCAGCCGGCTCTACCGCGCGGCCCGCACCTGGCTGATGACATCCACCCTCATAGGACTGATCGGCTTCACCCTCTTCCCCACCTGCCCGCCCCGCCTCCTCGCGCCCGAGCACGGCTTCGTCGACACGATGGCGTACTACAGCTCGTACGGCTGGTGGGGCGGCGAGGCGAGCGCGCCTCGCGGGCTGGGCGGGCTGACGAACCAGTACGCGGCGATGCCGAGCCTGCACGTCGGCTGGGCCCTGTGGTGCGGTGTGATGCTCTGGCGGCACGGCGGCACGCGCACCGCCAAGGTCGCCGGTGTCCTGTACCCGTTGATCACCACGATCGTCGTGATGGGCACCGCGAACCACTACTTCCTCGACGCGGTGGCGGGCGCCGCCGTGATGGGCGTCGGACTGTTGCTGACCCCGCTGGTGATGCGGCTCGCGGACCGGGCGTGGGCGGGGCTCCGGGCCCGGTTCGAGGGCCGGTTCGGCGAAGCCCTCGGGGGGCGGCTCGCCGGTCGTCCCACTCCCGTCGCGGACACCTCTCGGGGCGCACACGCCCCGATTGTCGGTGGCGGATGCCAGACTTCCACGGGTGAGCGAATTCCACGGCAGCGCGAGTCCACCGCCGAGCCGAGTGCCGCCCCCACGGACGCCGGGGACAGCGCTCGGGCCCCGGCTCGCTGAGCTGCGCGGACCCGAGGTGCAGCCCAAGGCGCTGGACGCCCGCGCCCTCGCGGCCCTCGCCGCCAACCCGGGCTGCAGAAGACGCGCGCTCCTGGACGGGGCGGGTGTGAACAAGACGGCGCTGGCGAGCGCGCTCGGCTCCCCCTCCGCCTTCGGCATGTCGCAGTTCGCCTTCATGCGGGGCAACGCGTTCGAGGCACGCGTCAAGGCGGACGGCGGCGCGGAGCTGCTGCGGCTGGTGCACGAGAAGCTGGATCCCGCCGCCGAGCCGCCGGCCGAAGCGGCCACCCCCGACCTCGCCGCGATCGGCCCTCAGGGACGCGCGGCCCGTACGGCACTGGCGCTGCGCGAGGCCTCGCGACACGGCGGCTGGGCGCTGCTCGACCACCCCATGCTCGTACTCGACGTGGCCGGGTCCCCCGCGTTCCTGGAGCCGGACGCCGTGGTCGTGCACCCGGACGGGTCGTGGACGGTCGTCGAGATCAAGTCGTTCCCGATGCTCGACGGTGCCGCGGACCCGGCCAAGGTGGGCGCCGCCGCCCGGCAGTCCGCGGTGTACGTGCTGGCGCTGGAGGAGGTGGCCGCACGCCTCGGCGCGGAGCCGGAGGGGCGCGCCGGTGTCGAGAGCTCGACCGCGCGGAGGCCCGAAGGGCTGAGCACGGTCGAGGTCTCGACACCGGCTGAGGCGCCCCGGAGGCGGAGCGCCCAGGTCAGCGCAACCTCGGCTGAAGTCCGCCACCAGGTGCTGCTCGTGTGCCCCAAGGACTTCACCAACCTCCCGACGGCCGCTGCCGTGGACGTCCGCAAACAACGGGCGGTCACGCGCCGGCAGTTGGCGCGCCTGACCCGCGTCGAGGAGATCGCGGACTCCCTCCCCGAGGGGACCTGCTTCGCCCCGGACCTCCCCCGGGAGCAGCTGACCGCCGCCGTCGAAGCCCTCCCCGCGGCATACGCCCCCGAGTGCCTCGCCGCCTGCGAGCTGGCCTTCCACTGCCGCAGCCGCTCCCGCGAGGAGGGCGCGGTGACGTCCCTTGGCCGGTCGCTCCGGGCCGAGCTGGGCGGCCTGACGACGGCGGAGGACGTCCTGGCGGCGGCCCACGGCACGGCGGGCGACCCCGAGGACCCGACGGTGGCGGCCCTGCGGAGGGCCGCGGACCTGCGGGCGGAGGCACTGGGTGCGGCCGCCGCGCGCGGGGAGGGTGCCCGGTGTCACTGACCGCACGGCCCACCCGCCTCCGGACCGCCGTTTCGAGGACCATCACGTCGGCGGCCGTCCGCCGGGAGGGCACCCCATGTCCCTGATCGCGACCCTCTCCCGGCTGGAAGCGGTCCGCACCGGCCGGGCCCAGCCCGCCGCCACCGTCCGGCACCGGCATCTGTCCGAGCGGCCGCTCGTCCTCGTGCCGCTCATCACCGCCGGTGAGGCAGGGGCCCCGCTCGGTGCGCTCGTCGGCACGGACCGGGACGCGCCCCGGCTGCTCGTCGTACCGCAGCCCCGGGACCGGGACCTGCGTTTCGCGTTCCTCGCCGAGCTCGCGGACCTCGTCCTGCCGTACGTGGACGCGTACGGCGACGTCGTGGAGGCGGCCGAGCGCAGCGAGACCGACCCGGAGACCGGCAAGCGCGTCAAGGTCGAGGTCGATCTGTGCGCGGACGCCCCGCAGTTGATCGTGCCGAGCCGCACGGGCATCGACTTCGTACGGCTGCTGGGGCGCGCCATGCGCTTCCGGCGGACCGCCGAGCAGGACCCGGAGGCACCCCATCCGGCACCGCCGCGGGTGCCGTTGCTCGGACGGTGGCTCACCCACTTCGGGGAGCGGGCGCGCGTGCCCGGCTCCTCGCTCCTCCTCGCCCTGACCGACCTGCTGGCGCGGCACTGGGCCACCGGGCAGTCCAGCGTCGAGGACCAGCACCTCGGGGCGCTGCTCGCCTGGATCGACCCGCCGGAGGGCGAGTCGGGCGACGCGGCGGCGCGGCGGGCCGAGTTGGCGCGGGACGGCGACGGCCAGTTGCTGTGTCCGCCGGCCGGCCCCGCCACCGACCCGGCGTTCGACAACAAGCTGCTGGCCCCGGCAATCGAGCGCTACGACCGTGCGCGGGCCGCGCTCGCCGCCGCCGAGGACGGCCTGGAGGCGGACGACCGGTTCGGTGACCTCACCGCCGCCGAGCAGGAGATCCGTGCCCTCGTCGAGAGCCGCACCCGCCCCACGTGGGACGCGGTGTGGCGCGGCCTCGACCTGCTGCGCGAGCTGCCCGAGGGCGCCCATGCCGCCGACCGGTGGACCCGTGACCGCTGGTCGTTCACCGGCCACCGGGACCGGATCATCGCCGGCGAGCCCCCGCAGCCGCGCCGCGACGACGCGGTCACGGCGGCGAACAAGCTGGCCACACGCGAGCGCGAACAGGCCCGCCTGGACGCCCAGGAGGCCCTCGACGACCCGCTCGTCATGGCCGGCCGCCGCCTCGCCGGGGAGGCCTTCGCGGGCGAGGTCACGGAGGTGGTGATGGCGTACAGCGAGGGCAGACGGCCCAGCCCGCGCCCCCTCGTCACGGTCCGCACGGACGACCGGCCGCACCTCGGGGAGCGTACGAAGGTGTACCGCTCGCTCGGCGGAAAACCGCAGTCCGCCGAGTTCGTGGGGTACGACGGGCCCGAGGGCGGCGACCACGGCAACCTCCTCGTACTGCGGATCGTCGACAAGATGGGCCGCGGCAAGGAGCCGGAGGAGGGGACGGTGCCGCAGAAGGGCGACCCCGTCTGCTTCACGCTCTTCGAACACGACCAGCGGGGCGGCGCGAAGCTGCCCGACCCGGAGGAGACGCCGTGGACGCACGGGGGTCCGCCTGGAGCGACGGACACCGTGCCTGAAATCGCCGACCCCGTGACCGAGGAGGACACTCTTTGAACCCTCCCCCTCGCGAACGAGGGGGATTCCTGGCTCTCGCCGCTCGGGCGCTCAGCGAGCGACCGAGTCTTACACGATCAGCACCAGCCGGGTTGGAACCAGCCCGGTCTCCCCAGAGATTGGAGGTTGCTGTGCTGGCTTGGCTCTCGCTCAGCACACCGCGAGACTACCACCTGGCGCGGGGGCGGTACGCTCAGTGACCGAGCACCGTCAGGAGGCCTCCTTCGACCCCGGTACGGCGGCCACCCGCGCGACCGACGCGATCCTGCGCGACACCCTGCACGGCACGCACCGCGGAGTCGTCGTCGACTCCCCGCCCGGTGCCGGGAAGTCGACCCTGGTCGTCCGGGCCGCGCTCGAACTCGCCTCCGCCGGGCGCCCGTTGATGATCATCGCGCAGACGAACGCCCAGGTCGACGACCTGGTGCTGCGGCTGGCGGAGAAGGACGACGAGCTGCCCGTCGGCCGTCTGCACAGCAGCGACACCGATCCGTACGACAAAGCGCTCGACGACCTGCCGAACGTCCGCAAGTCGACCAAGGCGGCCGACCTCGCGGGCCTCGACGTGGTGATCTCGACCGCCGCCAAGTGGGCGCACGTCAAGGGCGTGGAGCCGTGGCGGCACGCGATCGTCGACGAGGCGTACCAGATGCGGTCGGACGCGCTGCTGGCCGTGGCCGGGCTGTTCGAGCGGGCGCTGTTCGTGGGCGACCCGGGCCAGTTGGACCCGTTCGCGATCGTGGGCAGCGAGCAGTGGGCGGGGCTGTCGTACGACCCGTCGGCCTCGGCGGTCACGACACTGCTGGCCCACAACCGCGAGCTGCCGCAGCACCGTCTGCCGGTGTCGTGGCGGCTCCCGGCGTCCGCCGCTCCCCTCGTCTCCGGCGCCTTCTACCCGTACACGCCCTTCCGCAGCGGCACGGATCACGGCGACCGGCGGCTCGCCTTCGCCGTCCCGTCCGACGGTTCGGGTCCTGACCGGGTCATCGACGAGGCGGCCGAGGCGGGCTGGGGCCTGCTGGAGCTCCCCGCCCGGCACACGCCCCGCACCGACCCGGAGGCGGTACGGGCCGTCGCGCAGGTCGTACGGCGGCTGCTGGACCGGGGCGGCGCGGCGACCTCCGAGCGGTCGGAGGAGCCCGTGCCGCTGACCGCCGACCGGATCGCCGTCGGCACCGCACACCGGGACCAGGCCGCGTCGGTGCGGTCCGCACTGGCCGCCCTCGGGGTCACCGACGTGGTCGTGGACACCGCGAACCGGTTGCAGGGGCGCGAGTACGACGTGACGGTGGTCCTGCACCCGCTGTCCGGCCGCCCGGACGCGACGGCGTTCCACCTGGAGACGGGTCGCCTGTGCGTGCTGGCCTCCCGGCACCGGCACGCGTGCATCGTGGTCTGCCGCGCGGGGGTCTCGGAGCTGCTGGACGACCACCCCTCGACGGAGCCGGTCCAGCTCGGGGTCACGGTGAAGTTCCCGGACGGCTGGGAGGCGAACCACGCGGTCCTCGCAACTCTGGCGGAGCACCGGGTGGCTTGGCGGCCCTCCGACTAGCCTGTATACACAAGGGGTCTGTATACACAAGGGTGTGCGGCGCGGGATGGACAGGGAGTCTCATGGCCCGGGCTACGGGTAAGAGTGAAGCGGTCTACGAGCGGCTGAAGGGTGATATCGAGTCGCTGCGGCTGCGACCGGGGGCGAAGCTCGGTGAGATCCAGCTGGGTGAGGAGTTGGGCGCCTCGCGGACGCCGGTGCGAGAAGCCATCAGGCGGCTGGCCCGGGAAGGGCTGGTCGACTTCGTGCCGGGTGAGGTGGCCCGGGTCGCCCCGATCTCTCTGGGCGGAGTGCGCGCACTGTTCGAGTTCCGGATGCTGCTGGAGCCCCGGGCAGCGGCATCGGTGGCCGCGTCGGGCGCCGCCGACGAGCGACTGCTGCTCCCCTTCCGTGCGCTCGAACAGCAGTTGGACGATTTCGATGAGCACTTCCGCGCGCAGGACGCCGCCGCACAGGCACGGTCGTACCAGGAGTTCTATGACATCTCCGAGGGTTTCGACCAGGCGGTGATCGGCGCATGCCGCAACCCGTACCTGGCGCGCACGATTCGCGATCTGCGCAGCCAGACGGTACGGCTGCGGCATCTGTCCCACAGCGGGCCGCGCCGCATGCTGACCTCGCTGGAGGAGCACCGCGCGATGCTCAAGGCGATCACGAACGGGGACGTCCAGGCCGCCGACGCGGCATGCCGACACCATCTGGCGCAGACCCTGCAGGCGCTCATCGAGAGCCTGACCAGCCAGGATCTGGCATTCGGACCTGACATTCACCTGGACGTCGCGGGCTGAGCCGCGCGCTTCCGGGTTGCTTCTACCGAGCCACTCTTCTACCGGTTCACTCCTTCCGGCTCCCTCCTTCCGGTTCACTCCTTCCGGTTCACTCCTTCCGGTTCGCTCCTTCCGGTTCGCTCCTTCCGGGTTGCTTGCCGGGCACTCGGATTCCTCAGCCCGAGCTGTGTTTCTTTTGGATCCAGTGATGTATACAGACATGGATACACTCTGCTCGACGCGAGAGGCCGTCTTATGCCGCACACCGTCGGCGCCGCCGACCTGCTGGGGTTCGCCGCCGCGACCACAGAAGCCCATGGCGTCCCGTCCGCTGACGCCCGCCTGCTCGCGGACACGCTGGTGACCGCGGAGCTGTGGGGGCACCCGTCCCATGGAATGCTGCGCCTGCCCTGGTACCTCAGCCGTATCGAGAGCGGAGCGACCACTGCCGTCACCGCCCCCGAGATCGTGACCGACAACGGTGCCGTCCTCGTCGTGGACGGGCGGGACGGACTGGGCCAGGTACTCACCCACCGTGCGGTGACCTGGGGTGTGGAGCGCGCCCAGCAGCACGGGATCAGCGCGGTCGCCGTACGCAACTCCGGTCACTTCGGCACGGCCGCCTACTTCACCCGCAAGGCCGCCGAGCAGGGCTGTGTGGCGCTGCTGGCCACCAACGCCAGCCCCGCGATGGCCCCGTGGGGCGGCCGGGAGAAGCGGATCGGCACCAACCCGTGGTCGATCGCCGCACCGGGCGGCCGCCACGGCACGGTCGTGATGGACATCGCCAACACCGCCGTGGCGCGCGGCAAGATCTACCACGCCCGGGAGCGCGGCGCGCCGATCCCCAAGGGCTGGGCGGCCGACGCCGACGGTGTGCCGACCACCGATCCGCGCCGTGCCATCGAGGGTCTGATCCTGCCCATGGCCGGCCACAAGGGCTACGCCATCTCCTTCATGTTCGACGTCCTGGCGGGCGTGCTGACCGGCAGCGCCTTCGGCTCGTCCGTCGTCGGCCCCTACCACCCCACCGGTCGCAGCGGCGTGGGGCACCTGCTGATCTGCGTGGACATCCGGTCGATGGCCGACCCGGCCGAGTTCGAGGCGCGGATGGAGGCCCTGATCGAGGAGACCAAGTCCACCCCGGCCGCCCCCGGCACGGCCGAGATCCTCGTCCCCGGAGAACCGGAGATCCGCACCGCCGAGCGGCTGCGCACCGAGGGCATCACGGTCGTCGACGACACCTGGGCCGCCCTGGCGCGCGTCGCCGACGCCACCGCCGTACCTCTGCCCGCACCCGCCTCCACGCCCGCACCCGCACCCACACCCGCACCCGCACCCGCACCCGCACCCGAGGAGCTCTCCGCATGATCGCGCTGACCGTGTCTGTCCAGGTCGTCCCCGGCTGCCGTGACGACTTCCTGAAGGCCATCGAGGAGAACGCCGCGCGTTCCTTCACCGACGAGCCCGGCTGCCGCTACTTCGACGTCGTCTGTGACCTGTCCGACGACCATCACTTCGTCTTTCACGAGATCTACGACGACGAGGCCGCCGTCGAGGCCCACCGCGCCGCGCCCCACTACAAGGTCTGGCGCGAGGCGGCGGCGAAGTACGTCGTCCCGGGCAGCCAGGTCAACACGCTCTCCCGCCGCCTGTTCCACCACTCCTGATCACTCCTAACCAATCATCACCGCCCCTGACCACTCCCGAGCACTCCTGACCACCAACGGAGCCGTCCGATGTGCACCAAGCCCGCTGAACCGAACCTGCTGATCCGCCCCGACGAGGTCGAACGCTTCGACCGTGGTGGAGGCGTCGCCACCATCCCCTACGTGGGCCGGTGGAACTCCGGGACAGCCGTCATCACCACCGGGCAGACCGTCTTCCAGCCCGGTACCGGCCTGCCCCTGCACAGCCACAACGTCGAGGAGTCGGTGCTGATCCTCGAAGGCGAGGCGACCGCGGAGATCGACGGTGAGTTCTTCGACCTGGAGGCCGGCCAGGCGACCTGGGTTCCGGCGGGCATCCCGCACCGGTTCTTCAACCGGGGTGAGGGCGTCATGCGGATCTACTGGGTCTACGGCGGCCGGGACGTCACCCGCACGATCACCGCCACCGGCGAGACCTTCGAGCACCTCTCGGAGCACGACAAGGGAGGGGCACCCACCACATGAACAGCACCACGATCGAGACCGTCAACCCGGCCACCGGCCGACCGACAGCCGCCTACGAGGCCTGGGACGCCGCGCGGATCGAGACCGCCGTGGAGCGGGCCCATGCCGCCTCCCTCACCTGGGCACGGGTGCCGGTCGCCGAACGGGCCGCCCGGGCGGCGCGCCTCGCGGACACGCTGCGCGAGCACGCCGGGCAGCTCGCCGACCTCGCCGTGGCCGAGATGGGCAAGCCCGTCGCCGAAGCGGCAGGAGAGGTGGAGAAGTCCGCGCTGACCGCCGACTACTACGCCCGGCAGGGCCCGGACCACCTCGCCGACCAGCGCGTCGCCATCGACGGCGCCGAAGCCTGGGTGGCGTACGAGCCGGCCGGACTGCTGCTCGCGGTCATGCCCTGGAACTTCCCCGTCTGGCAGGTCATGCGCTTCGCCGTTCCCGCGCTGGTGGCGGGCAACGGCATCCTGCTCAAGCACGCCTCCAACGTCACCGGCAGCGCCCTTGCCCTGCAGGACCTCTTCGTCGAGGCGGGATTCCCCGACAACCTGGTCAGCGCCCTGGTGGTCGCGGATGCGGACGTTCCCGCTGTGACCGCGCGGCTCATCGAGGACGAACGCATCGCCGCCGTCACGCTCACCGGCAGCAACCGCGCAGGTGCGGCCGTCGGGGCGGCGGCCGGACGCGCCGCGAAGAAGTCCGTTCTGGAACTGGGCGGTTCGGACGCGTTCGTGGTCCTCGACGACGCCGACGTCGAGCGAGCCGCGGCGGCGGCGGTCAGGGCCCGGTTCACCAATTCCGGGCAGAGCTGTGTGTGCGCGAAGCGGTTCATCGTCGCCGAGCCCGTGGCGGACGCGTTCACCGCCGCGTTCGTGGCCGGCGTGGAAAGCCTCCGCCTCGGTGACCCGCGCGACCCGGACACCCAGGTCGGTCCCCTGGCCCGGGACGACCTGCGCGCGGCGATACAGCGGCAGGTCGAGGAATCGGTGGCCGCCGGAGCCCGCCTGCTCACCGGAGGCAAGCCGCTTCCGGGCGAGGGCTACTTCCACCAGCCGACCGTGCTCGCCGGCACCGGGCCGGGCATGGCCGCCTTCGACGAGGAGACCTTCGGCCCGCTGGCCGCGATCGCCGTCGCCCGGGACGACGAGGACTGCGTACGGCTCGCCAACGCCACCGCCTACGGTCTGGGCCTGAGCGTGTGGACCGCCGACGCGTCCCGGGGCGTCGATGTCGCCCGCCGTATCACCAGTGGCGCCGCGTTCGTCAACGCGATCGTCGCTTCCGACCCGCGCCTGCCCTTCGGGGGTACCAAGCGCAGCGGCTACGGCCGCGAACTGGCCGCCGAGGGCATCCGCGAGTTCACGAACACGCGCACCTACTGGGTCGCGGCCTGACCGTCCGTCCGCACGGTCCGTCCACACCGTCCGTCCACACCGTCTGTCCACACCTGCAGTCCTGACCGGACGCGGGAAGCCCACCTGACGGGGAAGCCCACCTGACAAGGTGAGTCGGGTCAGGGCGCCGCCGTCCGCCTGTGGCCTGGCCGCTTGATGACAGCGCGCGTGACTGTCGCGTGGCGGGGCAACGGGATTGGATGGAGGGCCCAGTACGGGGGATTCCTTGAAGGACCGGTCCATCCGGCTGTGCGCTGCCCGGGTCCTCGATGTGAGCCGCATGAGGGTCCTCCGGGCGACGAACCGTCGTCCCGAGGACGCGGCGTTGCCCGGGCCGGCTGGTTGAAGGGTGCTGCCCGTGGTGGACCGGTCCGCCCCAGTGCGGGCCCGGCCGTCCTCGGGTCGGCCCGGTCAGATCGGAGAGACCGATGAAACGTGTCAGGGACCACGCAGCTCCGCGCATCGTCCTGGTGGGCGCGACGGGAGCCCTCGGGGCCACCGTCCTTGAGTTGATCGGCGAACTCGGGTTGCGTTACCGGGACATCCAGCTCGTGGCCTCGGCCCGGTCGGCGGGCCGTGAGGCTCCGGTCGGGGGGCGGCCACAGACGGTCGTGAGCCTGGACGACGCCGACTTCGCGGATGCCGATCTGGTCCTCTTCTGCACCGGCGAGGCGGTCAGCGGCCGCTGGGCGCCCGCGGCGGCGGCCGCAGGGGCGCTGGTCGTCGACAGCTCCGGCGCCTTCCGCACCGACCCGGACACCCCGCTGCTCGTCCCGCCGGTCAACGGCCACCTGATGGAGCGGTACCCGGGCGGCATCGTCGCCGGGGCCGGCGGTCTCACGGTGCCGCTGGTCCTGCTGCTGCACGACATCGAGCGGCGCTGGGGTGTGCGCCAAGTGGTGCTGAGCAGTTACCAGGCGGCTTCCGGCCGGGGCCACCAGGGCGTCGAGGAACTCCTCGAAGGCAGCGAACTGGCGCTGAGGGACCCGGACGCCGAGCTGCCCACCGACTGCTTCCGTCCCGCGCAGGCCTTCAATGTGGTCCCCGCCGTCGGGTCGTTGCTGGAGAACGGGTCCAGCACCGAGGAACAGCACCTCGTGCAGGAAACCCGCCGGATCCTCGACCTACCGCATCTGAACGTCGCCGCGACCTGCGTCCGGGTGCCGGTGGTGCAAGGGCACTCGGCGGCCGTGTACATCGAGGCGGGGGGCCCGGTGGTGCGCCGGGACCTGGTCGAACTGCTGGCCTCGCTGCCCCGGGTCGTGGTGCACGACAGTGAACCCCCGAGTGGCCCTCCGACACCGCTGACCGCCGGCGACCCGGACCGCATCCACGTGGGACGGATCCGGGTCACCCCGCACAATCCGCGCGGCTTCTGGCTGTGGCTGGTCTTCGACAACCTGCGTGTGGCCGCGCTCAATCTCCTCCAGATCGCCCAGACCGCGCAGACCGCGCAGGCCCGGCCGCCGCGGGCCGGAACCCGCCTGGGTGAGTCGGCACACCGCTGAAGGGCATACGGGACGCCGGGCCGCTCCATGTGGACGAGGCGGAGGCGGCCCGGCGCGGAAGGGCGATTCCTGTTGGACCGGCTCAACCCGGCATCACGGAAACTCGTTCCCGGGGAGATTCGGCTGCACCAGATCCCACTTGTCGTCGGCGACCGTAACGAGGGTCCGATCCGCATCGGACGATACGGCGGCGACCGCCGAGCTCGCGGAACCAATGATTCCGCCAGCGAGAAGGAAGACCGCCACACGACGACGGAACAGAACGCGCCGGTTATTCGCCATCACGCCTCCACCATTCGATTAATTCGACAGCACGGCACCGTGGTTTCCGGGCTCCTTCGAAGCCTGTCAGTCGAAATGATCCGGTTCGAGGCTCAAGCGGTGTCCTATGATGGCGCGGCCACAAGTGGATAGCGGAGACGTCAAGTGGAGTGAGCCCTTTGGAGAGCCAACCCCTGTTAGACGACCTGGCGGTTGACGCCTACCGATCCGCGTTGCGAACCGGTGTCTTCGTCGACGACGAAGTCGCCGCCGATCTGGGTGTGGAGCCCGCGCGGGTCACCGAGGCCCGCAAGACCCTTCAGGATCTACGACTGCTCAGCGCCTCCGGCGACGACGGTCCCGTGGTGCCCCTCGACCCGGAGGTCGTGGAGGCCGAGCTGGTGACGCCGCTGGAGATGTCCATCGCTCGTCAGCGGCACCGGATGGTGGAAATCCACCAGCAGTTGCACTCACTTGCGGGACTCTACCGCTCAGTCGAGCGTTCCCATTCCCGGGATGAACCGATTCGCGCTCTGGAGAACGCCGGGGATGTGCGGCGCGAGATCGATCTGGCGAGACACCGCTGCTCCGAGGAGCGGTTGAGTCTTCAACCGGGCGGAGGCCGGTCGGCGGAACTCCTACAACAGGACGTCGTACAGACGCAGGAAATGCTGCGGCGCGGTGTCCGTATACGGACGCTTTATCAGCACACGGCCCGGGCGAGTCTCACGACCCGGACCTATGTCCGGCAAATCTGCGCGGACGGCGCGGAGGTCCGTACCGCGGAGGAACTTTCCGAACGACTCATCATCTACGACCGCAGAATTGCCTTTGTCCCCATGGAACGGAAGGGCAGTGAACCGCCCGGGGCGGCGGTGGTCACCGACCCGACGCTGGTGGCGTACCTGTGCCGCTCCTTCGAGGCCGCGTGGCAGGTCGGCCGGCCCTTCGGGAACAGCCCCGAGTCCGAGGACAGCCAGCAGGTGAGCGCGGTTCTCCGGTCGTCGATCCTGCGGCTGATGTCCATGGGGCTCAAGGACGAGGTGATCGCCCGCCGCCTCGGCATGGCGACCCGGACCTGCCGCCGCTACATCTCCGCGCTCATGGACGAACTCGGCGCCACCAGCCGCTTCCAGGCCGGGGTGATCATCGGCCACCGGGAGGCATCGGCCGGGGCCGGGGCCGGGGCCAGAGCCCTGGAGGATCCGGAAGGAGACACCGCCGACTGTACGGCCTGAGTACCGGTGGCTCCGGCGAACCGCACGAGCAACGAGCAACGAGCGCCGAGCGCCGAGCGCCGAGCATCACGCTGACCGGGAGGAGTCCCACCCGCCCCGATGTCCACAACTGGCCACGCCAGCACAGGACGTCGGTGACGCCTCGTATCCGCCCTGCCTCCCATGCGACCTTGTCGGCACCGGCTGGCGACACCGGCTGACGACACCGGCTGACGACATCGATGTCGCATGGGAGAGAGCGATGACAGACCTCATCAGCCTCGAAGAGGCCGAGAAACTGGACGTCGACCAAGTACACGAGCTCTACCGCACATACATCAACAAGAGCCAGGTCCGGCTGATGACCTCCTTCGGCTTCGGCCGGGAGCTCGTCGACCACGCCGAGGGCGCCTACGTCCACACCCGCGACGGCCGCAGGATCCTGGACTTCACCGGCGGGGTGGGCGTCCTCAACCACGGCCACAACCACCCGCGCATCCTGGCGGCCCGGCAGCGCTTCCAGGAGCGGCGGCGCATGGAGGTGCACAAGACCTACTTCTCGCCCTATCTGGCGGCCCTCGGCCACAACCTGTCGGCGGTGCTGCCGGGCGACCTGACCCGTTCGTTCCTGCCCAACTCCGGCGCCGAGGCCGTCGAGGGCGCGGTGAAGCTGGCGTACAAGTACCACGGCGGACGGCGGCGGCAGATCCTGCGGGCCGACATCAGCTTCCACGGCAAGCTGCTGGGCTCCGGCGGACTCACCGGCGGCGCGCAGAACCACTTCGACTTCCCGACGATCCCCGGCATCCGCACCTTCGCCTACGACGACCTGGACTCGGTGCGCCGGACGCTGGCCGAGGCCCGCGACGCGGACGGGCGCAGTGATGTGTACGCGCTGCTCGTCGAGCCGTTCAGCGCGTCCACGATGCGCTGGTGCTCGGAGGACTTCCTGCGCGGGCTGCGCGAGTTGTGCACGGCCGAGGACATCGTGCTGGTCTTCGACGAGATCTACACCGGCTGGGGCAAGACCGGCAGCATGTTCCACTTCACCCGGTACGAGGGCCTGGTGCCGGACGTGGTGACCACGTCGAAGTCCTTCGGTGGCGGCAAGTCCTCCGTCTCGGCCTATGTGGCACGGGAGCCGGTCTTCCGCAGGGCGTACGACAACATGACGGACGCCATGATGCAGAGCACGAGTACGACGTACTACGGCTTCGGCGAGGAGACGGCCACGGCCATCGAGGCGATCAACGTGGCGGTCGAGGACGACTACCCGGCGCGGGCGCGCGCCATCGAGGCGGTGCTGCGGCCGGGCCTGGAGCGCATCCGCAAGACGTATCCGGACCTGATCGCGGACGTGTGCGGTTCCGGCGCGCTGTTCGGGGTCTTCCTGTCCGGCGGGCCCAAGGTGCTGGACCTCATCGGCAAGCTGCCGGCCGGCGGTCCGGCCAAGGACCCGCTGATCCGCACCAAGATCATCACGGCGGCGGTCATCGACACGCTGTACCGCAAGCACGACATCTACTCGTACTACACGCTCAACGGCCGCAGTCCGCTGGTGGTGAGTCCGCCGCTGGTGGCGGGGCCGGAGGAGGTCGAGCGGTTCCTCGACGCCCTGGACGCCACGCTCGCGGAGGGCATGGGCCGGCTGGTGGGCCGCTTCGTGCGGGAGCGGGTGAGCTCGCTGTGGTGACGAACATGACGAACCCTCAGGAGAACGGGCCGATCGACCCGCGATGGTCCTCGCTGCCCGGCCGTGTCGCCGTCACCGGTGCCGCCGGAGTGCTCGGCGCCCATCTGGTGGAGCGGCTGTTGCGGGAGGGCAAGGAGGTCCGCGCCTTCGACCGGCGTCCGGTACCCGCGGCGCCCGGCCTCGTGTCGTTCACCGGTGACATACGGGACCGGCGGGCGGTCGCCGAGGCGCTGGACGGCGCCGACGCCCTGGTCCACTGCGCCTCGGCGTTGCCCAGCTATCCCACGGCCGACATCCGTTCGATCGTCGTCGAGGGCACGACGACCGTGCTGGAGGCGGCCCGCGCCATGGCGGTCCCGCGGGTGGTGCACATCTCCTCGACGGCCGTGTACGGGTTGCCTCGGCTGGTCCCCACGCCGGAGGACTTCCCGCACTCGCCCGTGGACCCCTACAGCTCGGCGAAGGCCGAGGCGGAGACGGTCGCGGAGCGGTTCCGGGCGGCGGGGATGTGCCTGCCGGTGCTGCGGCCCAAGACCTTCCTGGGCCCCGGCCGGATGGGGCTGTTCGACATGCTGTTCCAGTGGGCCGAGGAGGGCCGGCACTTCCCGGTCCTGGGCAAGGGTGACGTCCGTATCCAGATGCTGGCGCTGGAGGACCTGGTGGACGCCGTGCTGACCGTGCTGCGTGCCCCGGACGAGGTGGCCTGCGACACGTACAACATCGGCGCCGCCGAGTTCGGCACCCTGCGCGAGGACTTCCAGGCGGTGCTGGACGCGGCGGGGCACGGCAGGCGGGTGGTGTCGGTGCCGGGCCGGCCCGCGGTGGCGGTGTTGCGGGCGCTGGAGCGGACCCGGCTGTCACCGGTGTACGGGCGGCTGTTGTCCAAGCTGCTGGCCGACTCGTACGTCTCGGTCGACAAGGCCGGGGAGCGGCTCGGCTTCCGTCCGCGGTGGTCGAACCGGGACGCCATCCTCCGTACGTACGACTGGTGGCGCGAGCAGCGGGCGACGGCCGCGTCCGGTGCGGCGGGTACTGCGGGCGCATCCGGCGGCCCGACCAGCCGGGACCCCTGGCGTCAGGGGGTACTGGGAATGGTCAAGGTGCTCTTCTGACATGCCCACGACTAACGAAGGGGTGGCTGCCGCGCACCAGCGGGAGCCGACGCCCGCCCTCGATCCCGAACCGTCCGCCCTCTCCGACACCGGTACCGGCACCGGCACCGGCACCAGCAACCGGCCGCGAACCCGCTGGTGCACGGGGACCCGGCTGCTCGTCACTGCCACGGCCGCCTGGGCGTTGCTGCTCGTCCTGCACGTACTGCTGGCCGGCCGGTGGTGGCCCTGGCTCGTGGCCGAGGCGGTGCCGCCGCTGACGCTGGTGGCGGTGCCGCTGCTGCTCCTCGCGGTCACCCCGCTCGCCCGGCCCGTGCGCCGGTGGCTGTCCGCCGTCCTGGTCGTCCTGCTGCTGGCCGGGGCGTACCTGGCGGACCTCGGCCCGGCCCGGGGCGAGGGCACCGACAGCGCACAGGGCACCACCGTCAAGGTCTTCGCCTGGTCCACGGACTACTGGCGGATGACCGACGACACGGACGACTTCTACGCCTTCCTGCGGCGCCAGAACGCCGATGTGTACCTGTTGCAGGAGTACCTGTACTGGGAGGGCGACCAGCCGGTCCGCATCGACGACACGGACCGGCTGCGGCGGGAGTTCCCGGGCTACAGCCTGTCCGTGGAGGGCGAGTTGCTGACCCTCTCCCGGCTGCCCGTCGTCGCCGAGCACCACCGGAAGGTGTCCGACGGCGGCACGGACTGGTACTGGAAGGGCTCCAAGACCCAGCGCACCGACCTACGGGTCGACGGGCGCACCGTCTCGTTCTACAACGTGCACCTCCCGGTGCCCTTCCGTGTCGGGGACAACCCGTTCACCGGCCGCTTCCGCGGCTTCCTGCGCGACCAGTACGACCGGCGGGAGCGGGAGTTGCGCGCCCTGCGCACGGACCTGGCGGACAACCCCCATCCGGCCGTGGTGGCCGGCGACTTCAACTCGCCCTGGATGGGCCGGCTGCTCCGGCTCGGCTCGGGCTCCCGGGTGCACCGCCCCGACGGCTCGCTGCTGCCCGCCCTCTCCTGGCCCGTCTCCGACTATCCCCTGCCGCGACTGTGGCGACTGGACTGGCTCTTCACCACCGGCGACCTGGCCGTACCCGCCTACCGCTTCCACGGCGGCGAGGCCTTCTCGGACCACGTGGCGCAGGAGATCCGCGTCACCGTCCCGGACGGCGCCTCCTGACACTCCGGCTTCCCGAACAGAGCCGAAGCGCACCCCGAGCCGCCCCGAAACACACCCCAACCCGCTCCGAAGCGCACCCCCACCCGCTCCGAAACGCACCCCTCCCCGTCCCGAAGCTCACCCCGAACCGATCCCAAGCGCACCCTCTGACACCCCTGAGGAGGAACCCCACCGTGAGGGTACCCAGCAGATTCGATGTGACGGTGATGCTCGACTACTACGCCCCGTACGTCAGCGGGCTCACCGAGGCGGCCCGGATGACCGCCGAGGGCCTGGCCGCCCGAGGCTGGAAGGTGGCCGTCGCCTGCGCCCAGCACGATCCGGCGCTGCCCCGCCACGAGGTCATCAACGGCGTCCATGTCTTCCGTGCACCGGTGCTCACCCGCATCAGCCGCGGCTTCGTCGCCCCCGCCCTGCCGCTGCTCGTCCGGCGTCTCGCGGCGCGCTCCGACATCCTGCACATGCACCTGCCCAACCCGGAGGCCGCCTTCGTCGCCGCGCTCAAGGGCAGCGCCCGGCTCGTGGTGACATACCACATCGACGTGTTCCTGCCCGACAGCCCCGTGAACCGCTTCGGCATGCGAGCCGTCGACCAGGTCTGCAGGTCCGCCGTCCGCAAGGCGGACCTGGTCATCACCAACAGCGAGGACCAGGCGCGCGGTTCACGGATCTGGCCCACGATCCGCAGCCGCACGCTGGCCCCCATCCCCTCCCCGTGCGTGGACCGCAGCGGCGGCGCTCCCCGGCTGCGCGACGGGGACGGGCTGCACATCGGCTTCATGGGGCGGATCGCCGTCGACAAGGGCATCGAGTACCTCATACGAGCCTTCCGCTCCCTCGACGACCCACGCGCCCGGCTGCTGATCGCCGGGGACTACACGACCGTCGCGGGCGGCAGCAACATCGCCCAGCTGCGCCAGGAGGCCGGTGACGACCCGCGGATCCGGTTCACCGGGCTGCTGCGCGGCGAGGCGGTACGGGACTTCTACGCCTCGATCGACGTCTTCGCGCTGCCCTCGGTCTCGGAGTCCTTCGGCATCGTCCAGGTCGAGGCGATGATGGCGGGCGTTCCGCCCGTGTCCACGAACCTGTCCGGCTCCCGCTATCCGGTGGAGGCCACGGGATTCGGACGGCTGGTCCCGCCCCGCGACCCGGCGGCGCTGCGCGAGGCGGTCCTGGAGCTGGCCGAACTGCCCGCCGAGGACCGTGAGGCGGGCCGGGAGGCGGCGACGAAGCTCTTCGGCGGCGAGGCCTTCCTCGACGCGCACGAAGAGGCGTTCCGGCGGCTCCTGCCGGGGGTGCGGTCATGACGGGCCCGAGCCGCACGGACACCGTGGACGGGCAGAGCGGGACGGACACCGTGGTCGGGCAGAGCGCCCCGGCCTCGACGACGACGGCCCAGGACCCGGCCCGCACCGCGAGCGGGCCACCCGCCCCGGCCACCGAGCCCACCGAGCCCGCGGTGCCCCGGCGTTCGCGGCTGCCGGCGGGGCTGGTGCTGCTGCGGCCCCGCCAGTGGGTGAAGAACGTGTTCGTCCTGATCGCCCCGCTGGCCGTGGACCCGGCGGCCGTGTTCCGTCACCCGGGGGCGATGCTGGCCACCCTGGTGGCGTTCACGGCCGCGTCCGCCGCGGTGTACGTCCTCAACGACTGGCTGGACCGGGACCGGGACCGGCTGCACCCGGTCAAACGCCACCGGCCGCTGGCCTCCGGGCGGGTGGGCCCCCTCGGCGCACTGCTGCTGGGCGCCGCCTGTCTCGCGGCGCTGGCCGGCACCGGGGCGCTGCTGCCCCCGTCGGCGCGGGCGGCCATCGCCGGGTACGCGGTGCTGAACCTCGCGTACTGCCTGGCGCTGAAGCACTACCCGCTCGTCGACGTCAGCCTGGTGGCGGCCGGCTTCGTCCTGCGGGCCGTCGCGGGCTGCGTGGCGGTGGCGGCCCCCTTCAACCCCGCGCTCGTCATCAGCATCTACTGCACCTGCCTGCTGCTGTCGCTCGGCAAACGGCGGCACGAACTGGTCACCGCCGAGCTGCGGGGACAGGCCGTCGCCGGACGGCCCGCCCTCTCCGGGTACTCGGTACCGCTGCTCGACCAGCTCATGGCCGTACTCGTGGCCGCCACCCTGATCAGCTACGAGCTGTTCGCCCTGTCCGCCCCCCAGCCGCACGCGGCCGTACTGGCCGTCGTCACCGTGCCCTTCGCCATCTTCGCCGCCTGCCGCTACGTGCAACTGGTGGCGGTACGGCGCAGCGGCGGGGAGCCGGGCCGGGACGTGCTCACGGACGTCCCGCTCGTGATCAACGCCGTGCTGTGGCTGGCCTGCCTGGCCATCGGCCGTTTCGTGTGAGGTGCCCCCCCATGAACCCGGAGAACCCCATGACCCCGGAGACCTCCGTGAACCCGGAGACCTCCGTGAATCCGAGGACCTCCACGAGCCCGAGGACCTCCATGAGCCCGAGGCGAGCCCCCACCGTCTCCGTCATCGTCCCCAACCACAACTACGCGCGGACCCTGCGTCACTGCCTCCAGGCCGTCGTGGAGCAGACCTACCCGCACATCGAGATCGTCGTCGTCGACGACGGCAGCACCGACGAATCCCCGCAGATCGCCGGGGAGTTCCCGGTCCGGCTGGTGCGCACCGCCAACGGCGGGGTCTCCGCCGCCCGCAACACCGGGGTGCGGCACAGCACCGGGGACATCCTGTTCTTCCTCGACTCCGACATCGCGCTGCGCCCCGACGCGGTCCGGATCGCCGTGGACGTCCTGGAGGCCGACCCCGGAGTCGGCTTCGTCTGCGGCATCTACGACTCCGTACCGCTCATCGACGACGGCCCGGTAGAGCGCTACAAGGTGCTCCACGGCCACTACTGGCGGCGGCGCACCGCCGGGAGCGTCAAGGCAGCGTACTTCTCGATCGGTGCGATGCCGCGCAGCGCGTACCACCGGGCGGGCCCGCTGGACGAGTCGCTGCGCGACACCGAGGACGTGGAGTACGGCGCCCGGCTCGCGGCCGTCTCGACCGTGCTGCTCGATCCGCGGATCGTGGGGCGCCACGATGACGACGACCGGCTCGGCGTCCTGCTGCGCAAGCAGTACCGCCGCTCGGTGCCCCTGGTGGCCCTCTTCGCCGACCGCGGCCGTGACCGCCCGCAACTGTCGGACACCGCGTACCGGCCGACGGCGGTGGCGGGCACCTCCCTGGCCCTGGCCGGGCTCGCCGCCCTGCCGTTGTGGCCGGTGGCGGGCGCCGCCGCCGTGGTCGCGGGGCTCGGCGCCTTCGCCGTCGAGGAGCGGAGACTGCTGCGCTTCCTGCGCTCGGCCGCGGGCCCGCGCGCACTGCCCCTGATGGCCGGCCTGCACGTCCTGGTGACCGCCGCCACCGGGGTGGCCGCCCTGGAGGGTGCCGCCCGCTGGGCCCTCTCACCGGCCTTCCGGCACCGCTACCGGGGGGCGCCGAGCCCCGTCGGGAGTACGGCCTCGGCCGGGACCACCGGTCATGCCTGAGCGCTCCGCCGGAAGTGTGCTTCGGAAGGTGGGGGCCGTCGCGCGGCGGCGGTGGGTGCGCGCGACGGTCACGGTGCTGGTGCTGGCGCTGTGCTCCGGCTTCCTCCTGCGGTCGTTCGCTCGGGACCGGGCCGCGACGGGCGCGGCCCTTGGAGAGCTGGGGCCGCTGCTCCCGCTGGCACTGGTCCCAGCGGTGGCCGGGCTGTGGCTGACCGCGCTGTCCTGGCGGGAACCCTTGCAGGCCTTGGCCGTGCCGATGTCCCGCGCCTCGGCGGTACGGATCTTCGCGGCGGGCCAACTGGGCAAGTACGTCCCCGGCGTGATGTGGTCGATCGTGCTCCAGACCCGTCTCGCGGCGGCCTCCGGCATCACGGTCCTCCACTTCACCGCGGCCTTCGGCGTCTACGCCGCGGTGTCGCTGTCCACCGGTGCCGCGCTGGGGCTGCCCGCCCTGGCGCGGTACGCCCACGGCGGCGGGGCCGCGGTCCTCGCCGCCGCCCTGGCGCCGCTGGCGCTGCTTCTCCTGCCGAGGGTGCTGACGGCCGCGGTCCGGCTGCTCACGGCGGTACCGGCCCTGGCCCGCAGGCTCGCCCCGGTCCCGTACGCGGCGCTCCGGCGCTCCGTGCGGCTGTGCGCGCTGTCCTGGGTGGTGACCGGCGTGCATCTGTGGCTGTTCGCCGTCGCGCTGGGCGCGGATCCGCTCGACGCGCTGCTGCCGTGCCTGGCCGGGTTCGCGGTGGCGACCTCGCTGGCCAGCGTGGTGGTCGTCGTACCGGACGGGCTCGGGGTGCGGGAGGCACTGCTCGCGGTGTCCCTGGCGTCGGTGCTGCCCGCGCCCGAGGCGGCCGTCGCCGCGGCGGCGAGCCGCCTGGTGCTCGCCGCGGCGGACGTTCTGGCCTTCGGGTACGGCTCCGTCGCGGCGCGCGGGGCCGGCCCGGCTCCCGATCCCTCTCCCTTGTCCCCCGCCAAGCCCGATACCCAATACACCAGCTGACACCGGATGACAGGGGGTGACAGGCGGCGACAGCTGGAATGACACCCCTGCAACCTCCGACCACGAAAGGACAGCGCATGCTGACGACGGCCTACGGAGACTCGGTCATGGACCGGCTCCGCACCACTGGAGTCGCCCTGGGCACCATGTACTTCGGCACCACCGTCGACGAGTCGACCTCCCGGGCAATCCTCGACCGCTTCGCCGAGCGCGGCGGCCGGCTGCTCGACACGGCCAACTGCTACGCCTTCTGGGCCCCCGACGGCACCGGCGAGGAGTCGGAGCTGGTCATCGGGCGCTGGCTGGCCGCGACCGGCGCCCGCGACGAGATGCTCATCGCCACCAAGGTGGGCTGCCTGCCCGACCCGCTGGACGGGCCCTTCCCCGAGTCCGCCGAGGGGCTGCGTCCCGAGGTCGTCCTCAAACAGTTCGCACGCAGCACGGAACGGCTGGGCTGCCCTGCGGTCGACCTGTACCTCACCCACGCCGACGATCCCGCGACTCCCCTCGCCGACACCCTGGGAGCCCTCTCGGAGCTGGTGGCCTCCGGCCGGGTGGGCGTCGTCGGCGCGAGCAACCCGGACGCGGCCCGGCTGCGCGAGGCGGCCCGGCTGGCCTCAGCGGACGAGACGACCGCGGCCCCCCGCGTCGTACAGGTGCGGCACTCCTACCTGTGGCCGGACCCGGCGGCCGACATCCGGCCGCAGCTTCCGCTGGACCATGCCCTGGTCGCGTACGCCACCGAGCACGATGCCTTGCTCCAGGGATACTCGCCGCTCCTCCAGGGCGCGCTGACCCGTACCGACCGGGAACTGAGCCCGGAGTACCGGAGCGCCGAGAACGAGCGACGGCTGAGCCGGCTGCGGGAGCTGGCCGAGCGCCTGGGGGTGACGGCCAACCAGCTGTCGCTCGCATGGATGGCGAGCGGCCGGGTGCCCGTCATGCCGGTGCTGGGCGTGAGCAGTGTGGCCCAGCTCGACGAGGCCCTGGACGGGCTCGCGCTGGAACTGCCGGAGGAGGTACGCGCCCAACTCGACGAACTGGCTCCACTGGGGGAACTCGGAATCGAGAATGCCGCCGACGAACCCGGCCTCTAAAGGGGCCACTGTGGCCACAAAAACGATACCGAGCCACAGCACACGCAGAATTCACACACAGAATTCATCGTCTCCTCCGTGAGAAACACCACAGAGAGCGATATCCGAGGAAACAGAGAGGCGACGGGGAGGGGACGGGGAGGGGTAATCCATTTGCGGGCGCGGGCGGGAGGCCTCCCCCGTCCCCTCTTGCGCGGCCGGGGGAGAATGGACGGTGGCCCATCATCAAGGGGGCCACCGGACGTGTACGAGGAGGAGAAGACATGGCGGAGCCCACGCCGCGTCGGAACGAACCGCGGCTACGCCCCGCGCCCCTGCTCTTCGAGCCCACGGAAGCGGCCGCCGACCCGGAGCACTTCTTCGATCTGGAGTCGATCGACGACCCGCGGGCGCTGCTGGCCCGTGCGACGGACCTGGCGCACGCGTTCCGCGCGGCGGCCGACCGGGCCGTGGAGTTCCAGGCCATCGCGGCGGCCCAGCTCGCCGACCCGCGCCGCTTCGACCGGCTGACACCGGCGGACATCGCCGAGCGGGCCGAGTGGACCGAGGACTACGCGAAGAAGATGGTCGACTTCGGCCGGGACCTGATGCGAGGGCTGGACGGGCAGGGCCCCGAGACGCTGTGAGCGGGAGGGCACGAGCCGGCGTCGTCGGCTCACGATGCCCGCGATGCCCGCGACCGAACCACAACCGAACCACGATCTGCGGCTACCGCGCTGGCATATGCCGGGCGGGAAGATACCCCACTCGCGTACCTCCCGTCCCGATTTCCGGCAACCGCCCGGAATCGGGCACTCACCGCCGGTACATCTGGACGGCATGAGCGAGCACCCGCATCCGCAGAATCGTTCGGTGAGCGCGCACCCCCACCACCAGGTCGACGCTCCGGACGGCACCGCCTCGGACGTCACCCCGGAAGGGGCTGCCTGGCTTGCCTCGGCAGGAACGTATCCGCGCAGCGCGCTCTCGCTGTGGGAGGAACGGCCCGCCGCACCGGTCGTCCTGCCCTGCGGCACGGTCTTCGACATCGTCGGCGTGCCCGCGCTCTTCGGGCGGCGGATGCTGGACCGGCTGTGGGAGGAGGGCCCGGGCTCAGGACCCGTGGCGACGTACCGCGGACGCATGCTCCTGTTCGCCGCACCCGGCACCGCCCAGCGCCTGCCCTCTCTCCTGGCGTGGGAGGAGTGGGGCTCGCCCGGCAGGACCGGCGCCGTACCGCCGCTGCTGTGCCACGGCACCGGTGACGCGGTGACCGTCCCGGCCCTGCGCCCCGCGCCCGAGAGCACCACCGCCGACCGGCTCGCGAGCCGCTGGCTCGTCGCCCCCGACACCCGCACACCGTGGCTTCCGGGGCCCGAGGTCCTACTGTGGGCGGCCGTCCGGGCGGCCCGCTCCGCGGTCTCCGCGGCCGTGCGGATATCGATTTTTCCTCCCGCCGACCAGGGTGCTAAGGTCTAGCACGTCAGCAGGCGCCGCTAGCTCAGTTGGTTAGAGCAGCTGACTCTTAATCAGCGGGTCCGGGGTTCGAGTCCCTGGCGGCGCACGATGTCGATGGCGAGGCGTGTTCGCGGAAAGCGCGAACCGGTCTCGCCATCGTCGTTTTTGCGCGGCTTCGCCGCGCGTTGTGGGGGCTTCGCCACCCACACCCCCATCCGCGGAGACTGGTGGCTGTGGGGTGAGGAGGGACCCCGATGCCTGCCCGAGTCCGGAGTGACCGTGAGGTACAAGGTGCCCCCCCGGGGGGAGCCGTGGACTGTCGAGTCCGCCCCCGCGGCCTGGCCCGGACCGGACGGAGTGCCGTGGGGCACAAGGTTCCCCGAAGGCCCTAGTCCAGGATCGTGATCCGTACCGTCCAGGCGCCCGTGGGGGTTCGGCCGTCGACCTGTACCCGTACGTTCTCGCCCGGCACCGTGAAGCTCTCCCCTACTGCGACCGGGGCGTCCGCGAGCGGAGGGTAGACCGACTCGTTGCCGCAGGACTCGGTGAGGGGGTGGGCGTCGACCACCTCGACGGGGCCTCCGCCGGACTCGGTGCCGCTGCGGATGCGGTAGACGAGGATGCCCTGGCTGCAGACGGAGCCGTCGTTGCCCACCGGACCACGCGCCTCGAAGCCGAGCGCGCTGTCCCGCCCGGTCCGCACCACTGCCAGCTTCGTACCGCGCCCGGTGCCGAAGGCGACCGGGTCCGCCGCCTCGACGACCTGGTCGCCGACCCCGAACGCCCTCGTCCCCAGTGCCTGCCCGTCGGCCGCACCGGGCTCCGGCCCGGCCGCCCCGACCGTCGCGGCCTCGTCCGGCGCCGGACCCGCCGACAGGGGCTCCAGCGTCAGGCGGGTCACCCCCGACCCTCGTACGCACGCCACCTGGTGCGGTTCCAGCCAGCCGAGTTTCCACTTGTGCCAGCCGAAGAGGTCCGGGGCGAGGCCGAACTGGCTGCCCATGAGGTCCCAGTCGCCGACGTACGTGTCCCAGTCGCCCTTGCCGTCGGTGGGGCGGTGGTAGAGGTCGGGCAGGTCGAAGACGTGGCCGGTCTCGTGGGCGAGGACGAGACGGTCCGGGGGATGGTTCTCGAAGACGGTGACGACACGGCGGATCAGCGTGCCGTCGGCCTCCAGCGGCGTGTCGAGGTTGACGACCTTCGTCGCGTCCGAGTCGACGCCCGGGGCGTCCGGGTCGGCCACGAAGTACACGACGTCGTAGGCCGAGAAGTCGACCCGGTCGTCGGCCGCGCGCAGGGCGTCGCGCAGATAGGCGGTCCGGTGCGCGGCGTCCCAGTCGCGCTCTATGGCGTAGGCGGTGGACGGCCGCGGCATCTGGATCCAGTCGTTCCGCGGGTGCGGGCGCAGCGTGAACCTGCCGTACGAGGCACGCTCGAAGAAGCGGCTGGTGGCCGGGAAGTGGTCGGCGGCCAGTTCGGCCGGGGTCGTCATCGGGGCGGAGTCCGGGAAGGACAGGAAGACCAGCAGGGCGTCGAGGGGGCGGGTGGGGCGCGGGTAGGAGGCGTTCCAGGTGTCGACGCCCTCCGAATGGTGGGCACCGGTCCGCTTCAGCGCGCAGGCCTCCGACAGGGGCACGGCCACCGAGGGCGCGGCGATCAGACAGGTCGCGGCGAGGGCCAGCGAGGTGAACACGGCGGCGGCGCCACGCGGACTCGGTGACCGGCCGAGGGAGCACTCCCCCAGGACAAGTTCCTTCAGAAAGCGGCGGATTCCAGCGCGTGCGCGCGCCGCGAGGGGCCCGTGGACGAGTCCCTTCCTGGGGAGCGGGCGCGACACATGAACCTCCGGATGCGAGCTTCGGTGACTTCGCACCCAGAATGTGATAGTTCGTGACACTTCGCCTTGTTTGCGCGGTCCGGACGGGTGAGAGGGCCCGCGCGCCGACACCCCGGGAGCTCACGGAACGTCACAATCGGTCGACCCGCGGAACGAAGCCGTCCAGGGAGGGGCAGAAACGATCTGTCAGAACCGAGGGGTGTTCCGGGACACTGAAGTGTGGCTGCACCGGCCTGAGGGCAGCCTCTATGATCGGCACACTTTCCTGCACGGACACGGCTTGAGCGGCAGCCCGCATCCGGTCTGCCGCCCCGAACGCGAGACACGAGATCCGTACGAACGACGAGCGCACTGCGGGAGCGAACGGTGAGCGGAACATCCGAAGGGCAGGCGCCCGCGGTGGATCTGGTCCAGCCGATCGTCACAGAGCGTGACGTTGACACAGCACGTCGTACCCTCACGCCCCTCACCACCACACTGGCGTCACGTACGCCCCATGCGTTCCGTGCCGCCTTCGTCGCGGCGCCGCTCGCCATGGCCGTGGTGAACCGCAAGGGGCTGGTGGTCATCGCCAACGACACGATGGGCCAGCTGCTCGGGGGTGGTGCGGAGAGGCTGGTCGGGCGGGTCGCCGCCGATCTGGTGGACCTGGCCTCGGACGCCCGCACGGGGCACGCGTACCGCGAGATGCTGCGTGGCCGCCAGGCCCGTCTGTGCTGCACACGCCGCATCAGGCACCCCGACGGACGCTCCCTGTGGGTGCAGGTGACGGTGTCGCCGCTGCCCAGGGAGGCCGCCGTACAGGGCGAGCCGACGGGCACCGGGGCGGGGAGCGCACTCACGGACTCCGGCGAACCGGCGCACCACCAGAGCGACTTCGGCCATTCAGCACACCGGCTGCCGGACCCCGACAGACCGACGCGCGGCCCGGTCGATGCCGGCGGGCACGTATCCAAACCGGCCAACTTCCGTTCCTCCGCCGCCCTCCATGCGGAGCCCATCGTCCTGCTGTCCGTCGCCGACATCACTTCCCGGCGTGAACTCCAGGCGCGACTACGGCACTTGGAGGTGCACGACCCCGTGACCCGGCTGCCCAACCGGACGCTCTTCTTCGAGCGGCTGTCGGCGGCGCTGGAGGCGGAGGCGTACGAGGAGAGCGGGACCGGCCGGATCGGGCTCTGCTATCTGGACCTGGACGGCTTCAAGGCGATCAACGACACGCTCGGGCACCGGGTCGGCGACCGGCTCCTCGCGGCCGTCGCCAGGCGGCTGACGAAGTGCGCGGAGGAGGCGCGGTGCGCCCGGACGAGCGAGCCGCTGGTCGCCCGGCTCGGCGGTGACGAGTTCGCGCTGCTCGTCGAGGACTCCACCGGCACCGACCAGCTCGCCGAGCTCGCGGAGTCCGTACTGAAGGCCCTGCAAGCGCCGTTCGACATCGCCGGCCGGCGGCTGTCCGTCTCCGCGTCGATCGGCGTGGTGGAGCGGCGCGCGGCGGGCACGACCGCGACGGCTCTGATGCAGGCCGCCGACACGACGCTGTACTGGGCGAAGGCCGACGGCAGGTCCCGCTGGACGCTCTTCGACCCCGAGCGCAACGCCCACCGGATGACCCGTCAGGCCCTGTCCTCCACGCTCCGGCCGGCCGTCGACCGCGGTGAGTTCGAGCTGGAGTACCAGCCGTTGGTGGACATGGAGGGCGGCGAGGTGCGCGGGGTCGAGGCGCTGGTGCGCTGGAACCATCCTCAGTTCGGCACGCTGCAGCCGAATCGGTTCATCTCACTGGCCGAGGAGGACGGTTCCATCGTGCAGCTCGGCCGGTGGGTCCTCGCCACCGCGTGCCGGCAGGCGCGGCGCTGGCAGCTCGACCACCCCGACCGGGCACCGCTCTTCATCAGCGTGAACGTGGCCGTGCGCCAGGTCTGGGACTCCGACCTGGTCGCGGACGTGGCGGAGATCCTCGCGGAGACGGGGCTGCCTCCGCACCTGCTCCAGCTCGAACTCACCGAGTCGGCCGTCATGGGCTCCGCCGGCCGCCCGCTCCAGGCCCTCCAGGCGCTGAGCGACATGGGCGTACGCATCGCCATCGACGACTTCGGCACCGGGTACTCGAACCTCGCCTACCTCAGCCGGCTGCCGGTCTCCGTGCTGAAGCTGGACGGGGCGTTCGTGCGCGGCTTCCAGTACGAGAACGGCGAGGGCACCGAAGTCGACCCGACCCCCGCCGACGAGGTCATCGTCGAGGCGCTCGTCCAGCTCGCCCACCGGCTCGGGATCACGGTCACCGCCGAGTGCGTGGAGACGACCTCGCAGGCGTCGCGGCTGCGGCGCATCGGCTGTGACACCGGCCAGGGGTGGCTGTACTCGCGGCCGGTGTCGGCGGACCGTATCGCCGAACTGCTGACGACGGTGACCTGTCCGCAGGCCTGAGGGCGGGCCCGGCTCAACCGGCCCGCCCGGCCGGCCGGTTCACCCGGCCCGGCTCACGCCGTCGGCAACTCGTAGGCGTCCGCGATCAGTTCGTACGAGCGCAGGCGCAGGTCCGGGTTGTGGGCGTGGGAGGTGATCATCAACTCGTCGGCGCCCGTGCGCTTCTGGAGGTCGTCGAGGCCGGCGCGGACCTCCTCCACCGTGCCGTGGATGACGTTGGAGTTCCAGCTCGCGATGAACTCCCGCTCCATCGGGCTGAACTCGTACGCCTCCGCCTCCTCGGGGGTGGGCACCAGGCCCGGGCGGCCGGTGCGCAGGCGGACCATGTTCAGCGCGGCGGCCATGACCTGACGGCGGGCTTCCCTCTCGTCCTCGGCGGCGAGGGCGGAGACGCCGATGAGGGCGTACGGCTCGTCCAGGACGGCGGAGGGCCGGAAGGACTCTCGGTACAGGTCGAGGGCCGGGATCGTGTTCTGCGCGGAGAAGTGGTGCGCGAAGGCGAAGGGCAGGCCGAGGGCGGCGGCGAGGCGGGCGCTGAAGCCGGAGGAACCGAGGAGCCAGACGGGCGGGCGGTGCGGGGACTGTACGCCGCCGGGGGACGTCCCCTGGACGGGGCCCGGGACGGCATGGATACGGCTGTAGGGGTGGCCGTCGGGGAAGTCGTCGTCCAGGAAGCGGGTGAGTTCCGCGAGCTGCTCGGGGAAGTCGTCGGCGCCTTCGTGAAGGCGATCGGTGCGGCGGAGGGCGGCTGCCGTGGCACCGTCCGTGCCCGGGGCGCGGCCGAGGCCCAGGTCGATACGGCCCGGGGCCATCGCCTCAAGCGTGCCGAACTGCTCCGCGATGACCAGGGGGGCGTGGTTGGGGAGCATCACGCCGCCCGAGCCGAGGCGGATGCGGGTGGTGTGGGCGGCGAGGTGGGCGAGGATCACGGCGGGGGAGCTCGATGCGACGCCCGGCATGGAGTGGTGCTCGGCGACCCAGTAGCGGTGGTAGCCGCGGGACTCCGCGAGGCGGGACAGTTCGACGCCGGCGCGGAGGGCGTCGGTGGCGGTGCGGCCTGCGCCGACGGTGACCAGGTCCAGGACGGAGAGGGGGACGGGGGCGGTGCCCTGTGCCGCGCCTCGGATCTCGTCTCCGGGGCTCTGGTTTCCGCGGCTCTGGTCTCCGCGGTTCTCGGCTCCGGGGCTTTCGTCTCCGCGGCTCTCGGTGCCTCGGCTCTCGTCTGCCGTCACGGTGGGTGCCTCCTGTGGTTGTGCCGTGCGTGGTGCGCTGCCCGCGCGGGGGTAACGGGAGGGTGGCTCCGGTTATTCCCGGGGGGTGCCCGGACGGCCAGGTTTTCCTCGCCCCCGCCGCCCCTACCCGTCCCATCCCCGGGGGCTCCGCCCCTTCGACCCCGGCCAGGGGGCCGCGCCCCTGGAACTCCCAGCCCCGGCCTCACCCTTCGAGGCTTCGCCCCGGCGCCCCCGGCCCCTGCACCTCGGGGCTCAGCCCCAAGCCCCACCCCGGCCCCGGTTTCGGGGGCCGGCCCCCGGACCCCCGCTCCTCAAACGCCGGGGGGCTGGGTTTTGCCCGCCCGGGCTTGGAATTTCAGCCGAGGCCAGGCACCCCCAGCCCGTCCGGCGTTTGAGGACGAGGCCGTTCAGGCCGACCAGCGGGGGTCTGGGGGCGGCGGAGGCGAGGAACAGCCTGTCGGGCGCCCGGGGCTCACACCTGCACAATCGGTTCCTTCGTGAACAGCGTTCCCAGTCGTGGGGCGTTCACCCGGCGGTCGGTCAGGCGCAGGGCCTCCCAGACGGTGACCTGGTTGGCGGTGAGGACCGGCTTGGAGACGGCGGATTCGAGGGCCTGGAGGTGGGACGCCGTGTGGAGGGCGGTGTCCGGGAGGAGGACCAGCTCCGCCTCGGGGTGGTCGCCCGCGCGGGCCAGCGCCAGGACCTCGTCCACTCCCCACGTACCGACCTCCGCTGCCGTGATGATGCCGGAGGACCGGACCGACACCACCTCCGCACCGGCGTCCTTCAGGAAGGCCGCGAAGAGTTCCGCCACGTCCTCCGGGTACGTCGCCGCGACCGCCACCCGCCGGCCCCCGAGCTCCCGTACCGCGTGCGCGAAGGCGAAGGAGGTCGAGGACGCGGGCATGCCCGCCGTACGCGCCAGGGCCCGGACCTGCTCCTGGGCGCCCTCCCAGCCGTACACGAAGCTCCCGGACGTGCACGCCCAGACGACGGCCTCGGCGCCGGACAGACGCAGCTCCTGCACGCCGGCCGCCAGGCGCTCCGGCGAACCCATCTCCCGGAGCGCGTCCTCACGGTGCGCGTCCTCACCGATGTCCGTGTGAACCAGGGGAAGGCGGATGTCGCTGCCGAGGAGCTGTTCGATGCGCGGGTAGTCGTCCTCGGCGGAGTGGCCCGGGTAGAGGAAACCGAGTGCGGTCATGTCCAGCCTTCCTGCTGCTCTTCTTCGGGCAGTACGGGACTCCGGCGCGCCGACTCGTCCAGCAGCGCCTGATAGGGGCCCACGGCTCGTGTACCCAGATGGCGCAGCGCCGCCCACATCGTCACCTGGTTGGCCGAGATCACCGGCATGCGCAGCTCCGCTTCCAGTTGCGGAATGACGTCGTAGGTCGGGAGATTCGTACAGCTGATGAAGAGGGCGTCCGCCGGGGCTCGGACCGCCCTGCGGGCCATGTCGACCACGTCCCGGTACGGGACCTTCCAGATATGCCTGGTCAGGCCCATGAACGCACGGCCGGTGACCGTGATGCCCGCCTCGGACAGATACTCCTCCAGCGCCAGGGTCACCGAGACGGTGTAGGGCGTGACGAGTGCGAGCCGGCGTACGCCCAGCTCGTTCAGGGCGTCCAGAAGCGCACCCGACGTGGTGACCGAGGGCACGGCTCCCGCCCTCGTCATGGCCTCGCACATCGCCCGCTCGCCCGCGACACCGCCGACGAAACTGCCGGAGGTGCAGGCGTACGCGACGACCTCGGGCGCGATCGCGTTGAGCGTACGCACCGCGTCACCGAGTGTCTCGTGCTCGCTGACCAGCCGCGCCAGGTCGAGGCTGACCTCCACCGGCACGTACGGGGTCCGCGTGAGATGCAGCGAGATCTCGTCGGGCATCCACCGCCACAGCTCGCGGTCGAGCGCGAAATCGAAGGGTGCCACGACACCGACACCGCGCTGGGAGCGCGGACCACCGAGAAAAGAGACGTCCATGGCAGGCACCGCCTTCACGAAGAGGGACGAAGGGGCAACGGTCTGAGTCCGCAACCGTGTTGACGAAGGTAGATTCGGGTGCGAGCGTGGTCAATCCGCGCATCTCAGACGGTCCGATCCCCACTTCACCACCCGCGAGCCCTACCGGAAAACGCCAGGAAAACGCCCGAACCTCCTTCAGAGAAGCTGACGCGCGTTGCGAAACGATTTCCCCAAGATGTCCGAGAAAATCCTCCTTGTCCTGAATACCGATCCGCCGCCCCGCCTCGGGCGGCTCACCGGGCGGACCCGGATCCTGCACACGGACGCGTCCTCGCTGGCCGAGCACCTGCCGCACGCCGACGTCCTGCTCGTCTGGGACTTCACCTCGCGTGCCGTGCGCGACGCCTGGCCGGGCGAGGGCCCGAGACCGCGCTGGGTGCACACGGCGAGCGCGGGCGTGGACCACCTCATGTGCCCGGAGCTCGCCGCCTCGGACACCCTGGTGACCAACGCGCGCGGCGTCTTCGACCAGCCGATCGCCGAGTACGTCGCCGCGCTCGTTCTGACCTGGGCGAAGGACCTGCCGCAGACCGGGGAACTCCAGCGCGCCCACAAGTGGCGGCACCGGGAGACGCAGCGGGTGGCGGGGACACGAGCCGTCGTCGTCGGGTCGGGGCCCATCGGCCAGGCGATCGCCGGCACGCTCAGGGCCCTCGGCATCACCGCGGCCCTGGTCGGGCGCACCCCGCGCTCCGGCATCCACGGCCCGGACGACCTGGACCGGCTGCTGTCCCGCGCCGACTGGGTGATCGCGGCCGCCCCGCTGACGGAGACCACGTACGGCATGTTCGACGCCCGCCGGTTCGGGATCATGCAGCCCTCGGCACGGTTCATCAACGTCGGGCGTGGGCCGCTCGTGGTGGAGGACGCGCTGGTGGAGGCCCTGTCGCGGCAGTGGATCGCGGGTGCGGCGCTGGATGTCTTCGACCGCGAGCCCCTGCCGCCGGACGACCCGCTGTGGGACGTGCCGGGCCTGGTCGTCTCGCCCCACATGAGCGGGGACACGGTGGGCTGGCGGGACGAGCTGGGGGCGCAGTTCGTCGAGTTGTACGAGCTGTGGGAGGCGGGAAAGCCGCTGCCGAACGTGGTCGACAAGAAGCGTGGGTACGTACCTGGACACTGAGCTGCCGAGTTCTCTGGAGGGCGGGCGGATGACCGAACTCACCGAACTGACCGCGGTACAACTCCTCGACGGCTACCGCAAGGGCGATTTCAGCCCCGTGGAAGCGACCCGAACAACACTGGAACGGGCGAATCGCATCCAGCCGGCTGTGAACGCCTTCGTACGCCTGAACGAGGACGACGCGCTCACCCGCGCGCGGGAGTCCGAGGAGCGCTGGCGGCGCGGAGAGCCCGCCGGGCTGCTCGACGGGGTGCCGGTGACGGTGAAGGACATCCTGCTGCTGCGCGGCGGACCGACCCTCAAGGGCTCCAGGGCGATCTCCGAGAAGGGCAGGTGGGACGAGGACGCGCCGTCCGTGGCCCGGCTGCGCGAGCATGGCGCGGTGTTCCTCGGCAAGACGACGACTCCGGAGTTCGGCTGGAAGGGCGTCACGGACTCACCGCTGTCCGGGGTGACGCGGAACCCGTACGACGTGTCGCGCACGGCGGGCGGTTCGAGCGGGGGCGCGGCAGCCGCCGTGGCGCTCGGGGCCGGGCCGCTGGCGCTCGGCACGGACGGCGGCGGCAGCGTGCGCATTCCGGCCTCCTTCTGCGGAACGTTCGGGCTGAAGCCGACCTACGGGCGTGTGCCGCTCTATCCCGCTAGCGCCTTCGGCACCCTCGCGCACGTGGGTCCGCTGAGCCGGGACGCCGCCGACGCCGCGCTGCTGATGGATGTGATCAGCGGGCCGGACGCGCGGGACTGGTCCGCGCTCGGACCGGTGACCGGGTCGTTCACGGATGCCCTGCGGGGCGGGGTGCACGGGCTGCGGGTCGCGTACTCGCCCTCGCTCGGCGGGCAGGTGGCCGTACGGCCCGGGGTCGCGGCGGTGGTGCGGCGGGCCGTGGAGGGGCTGGCCGGGCTGGGGGCGTACGTCTCGGAGACGGACCCCGACCTGACGGAGCCCCTGGACGCGTTCCATGTGCTGTGGTTCAGCGGGGCGGCGCGGGTCACCCAGCACTTCGGGCCGCACCAGCGGGAGATGCTGGATCCGGGACTGCGGGAGATCTGTGCGCTCGGGGCACGGTTCAGTGCGCTGGACTATCTGGCCGCGGTGGATGTGCGGATGGAGTTGGGGCGGCGGATGGGAGGCTTCCACGAGTCGTACGACGTGCTGGTGACGCCGACGCTGCCGATCACGGCGTTCGAGGCGGGGGCCGAGGTTCCCAAGGGGTCGGGGCATCGGCGGTGGACGGGGTGGACCCCGTTCACGTACCCCTTCAACATGACGCAGCAGCCGGCGGCGAGTGTGCCCGTGGGGGTGGACGGGGACGGGCTGCCGGTGGGGTTGCAGGTGGTGGCGGCTCGGCATCGGGACGATGTTGTGTTGCGGGTGGCTCATGCGTTGTACGAGGCGGGGGTGGCGGGGGTGGCTGCGCCGGCGTAGTGCTGGGCGGGTGTTTCTCGCCCCCGCCGCCCCTACCCGTCCCATCCTCAGGGGCTCCGCCCCTTCGACCCCGGCCAAGGGGGCTGCGCCCCTGGACCCCCGGTTTCGGGGCTGCGCCCCGGACCAGTCCCTCAGGGCTGCGCCCCGGACCCCCTCTTCGGGGCTCCGCCCCGGACCCCGCTTCGGGGGCCGGGCCCCCGGACCCCGCTCCTCAGACGCCGGAGGGGCTGAATGTGCGGGCGGGCTCGACGAGGCCGTTCAGGCCGACCAGCGGGGGTCTGGGGCGGCAGCCCCCAGGGAAGGGACGGGAATGGGTAGGGGCGGCGGGGGCGATCTCGTGCCTCCGGGGACCGGGAGGCTACTCCAGGCGGCGGAACCGTAGGTTCTCCCCCAGCGCTCCCGCCCTCCACAGGTCGTTGCACGCTTCCGCCATGTCGTCCAGGCCCTCCACCACCTGCCCCCACACGATCCCGGGCACCCAGCCCACATCCCCGTTGAGGAGCAGGTTGTTGCGCTCGTAGAAGAGGGCCAGGTCCACGACCGTCGTGCCGGGGCGGACGTCGCGGTCGTAGCCGTAGGCCTGGGTGCCCAGTTCCGTGCCGGAGAAGGCGAAGTAGCACAGGTCTCCGGGGATCGGGGTCACCGTCGGGTTCTCCAGCGGGGGCTCCGATGCCGCAAATGCCGGGAAGAGGGCATAGATCTCGTTTCGGGCATATTTGGCGTGATAGACGTCGCCGGCCAGGGGAAGAGCGTCCCAGACCGCCGCGCAGGTGATCGGCGCGCGGTCGTCGAGGAGTTTTGCCGTGCAGTGGACCTGCCGTTTGACCAGCGAGACTTCGATGTAGCGGTCGGTCATGCCCTCCATGGCATGCGGTGGGCCCGCCGGCGTCAAGGGGGCCTCGCCCGCGGACGGGGCCGAAAGCGATCTGCATGAATCGCATCGTCTCGGGTAGCCGCGCGGCCATGGCTCCACCACTTCGGAAAGACGCAGACGAACACGACGAGACAGGGACAAGAAGGCCGAGCCGGAGGTCGCTGCTCGCCGGCGTCGCGGCCTTCGGCGCGCTGGGTGCCGCCGGATGCAGCCGGGTCCCCACCGCGGCGGCGGGCGTGGAAGGCGGTGACCTGCTCGACCGGCTCAAGGCGCAGGGAGTTGCCCGGCTCGGGATCGCCGGCGAGGTCCCCTTCGGCTACATCGACACGAACGGCGAGCTGACGGGTGAGGCGCCCGAGCTGGCCAAGGTGATTTTCAAGCGGCTCGGCGTCGAACGCGTCCAGCCCGTGCCCACCGAGTTCGGCTCACTCATACCCGGGCTCGGCTCACAGCAGTTCGACGTCGTCTCGGCCGGGATGTACATCAATCCCGAACGCTGCGAACAGGTGATCTTCTCCGATCCGGACTACCAGATGAAGGACGCCTTCATCGTGCGGAAGGGGAATCCCAAAGGGCTGCGCGACTACGCGGACATCGTCGAGAAGAAGGCGAAGTTCGCCACCGGGACGGGGTACGCCGAGATCGGGTACGCCGTCGAGGCGGGCTACAAGGAGAGCGACATCCTGATCGTGCCCGACCAGGTCGCAGGGCTGAACGCCGTGGAGGCCGGGCGGGCCGACGTGTTCGCGGGTACGGCGCTCACCGTCCGCGAAGTCGTGAAGAAGTCCGCGAAGGCCGAGGCCACCGAGCCGTTCGCGCCGCTCGTCGACGGGAAGCCGCATGTGGACGGCGGGGGGTTCGCGTTCCGGCCGACCGAGACGAAGCTGCGTGACGCCTTCAACGCGGAACTGCGCAAGCTGAAGGAGAGCGGTGAGCTGTTCCGCATCCTCGGGCCATTCGGCTTCACCAGGGACGAGATGACCGACATGACCGCGAAGGAGCTCTGTCGCGGATGACTTCGGGACTCTGGGAACTCGTACTGCAGGGCATCTGGGTCACCGTCCAGCTGCTCGTCCTCAGCGCGCTGCTGGCCACGGCCGTCTCCTTCGTGGTCGGTATCGCCCGCACCCACCGGTTGTGGATCGTCCGCTTCCTCGCGGGCCTCTACACCGAGGTGTTCCGCGGCACATCCGCGCTGATCATGATCTTCTGGGTGTTCTTCGTGCTGCCGCCCGCGTTCGGCTGGCAGCTGGTGCCGATGTGGGCGGGCACGCTGGCGCTCGGGCTGACGTACGGGGCGTACGGCGCGGAGATCGTGCGCGGTGCGCTCACCGCGGTGGACCCGGCGCAGCGTGAGGGCGGGATCGCGCTGAGCTTCACACCGTGGCAGCGGATGCGGCTGATCCTGCTGCCGCAGGCCGTGCCGGAGATGATCCCGCCGTTCTCGAACCTGCTGGTCGAGCTGCTCAAGGGCACCGCCCTGGTGTCGGTCATGGGCATGGGCGACCTGGCGTTCAGCGGCAACCTGGTGCGGCTGGCCCTCCAGGAGAGCGCGGAGATCTACACGTACATCCTGCTGATCTACTTCGTGATCGCGTTCCTGCTGACGCGGGTGATGCGCGGGCTGGAGCGGCAGTTGAAGGCGGGCGTCGGAAAGGCACCGCGGAAGACGGTGCCGGCTCAGGCACGCGTGTCCGACGGCGCGGGCGCGGTCAAGGTCGGAGGTGGTGCGTGATGCAGTGGGACTGGGGCGCTGTCGCCGACTTCATGCCGCACTTCTGGGACGGTCTGCTGGTCACCCTGCAGGCCCTGGCCCTGGGGTCGGTCATCTCCTTCGTACTCGGCCTGGTGTGGGCGCTGCTGATGCGCACGCCGAGCCGGTTCGTCCGCTGGCCGGTCGGGGCGGTCACCGAGTTCATCCGGAACACCCCGCTGCTGGTGCAGCTGTTCTTCCTCTTCTATGTGCTGCCCGAGTGGAACATCACGTTTTCCGCGCTGACCACCGGCGTCGTCGCGATCGGGCTGCACTACTCGACGTACACGATGCAGGTCTACCGGGCCGGCATCGATGCGGTGCCCGTCGGCCAGTGGGAGGCGGCCACGGCACTGAACCTGCCGCTGCGGCGCACATGGACGGCGGTGATCCTGCCCCAGGCGGTCCGCCGGGTGGTGCCCGCGCTCGGCAACTACGTGATCGCGATGCTGAAGGACACCCCGTTGCTGATGGCGATCACGGTGCTGGACATGCTGGGCGAGGCACGGCTGTTCTCGCAGCAGAACTTCCAGTTCACCGAGCCGCTCACGGTCATCGGTGTGGCCTTCATCCTCATTTCCTATCTGGCGTCCGTCCTTCTGCGAGGACTGGAGCGACGTCTTGTCCGCTGACACCGTTCCGGAGCGGTGAGAACAAGCGCCGCGGAACGTCAGCACGACGGGGAGCCCCTGGACCGGCACTCCAGTGGAGCAGGGGCTGCCCCGCAGGCCGGCAGCGCGTGCACACGTGAGCGCACGCGAGCGCACGACCAAGTCGGCCCACCCCACGCACGCTCCCCCAGCGACCCAAACCCCTTTCTTAGGAGCCCTGATGACAGACCCCGGTTCCCATACCAATCCGCCTGTGGACGGCAGCGAGCTGATCCGCTTCGACCACGTGACCAAGAGGTTCGGGAGCAACACGGTCCTCGACGGGCTCGACTTCTCCGTGGACGCGGGCAAGCACGTCACGCTGATCGGGCCGTCGGGCTCGGGCAAGACGACGATCCTGCGGCTGCTGATGACGCTGATGAAGCCCGACGAGGGCACGATCACCGTCGCCGGGGACCAGCTCTTCCCGGCGAGCGAGAAGCAGGTCCGCGAGGTGCGCAAGAAGATCGGGATGGTCTTCCAGCAGTTCAACCTCTTCCCGAACATGAACGTGCTGCGCAACATCACCGAGGCCCCGGTCACGGTCCTCGGCATGTCCAAGGACGAGGCCGAGCAGCGGGCCCGCGACCTGCTGGACCTGGTGGGCCTCGCGGACAAGTGCGACGCCTATCCGACGCAGCTGTCCGGCGGGCAGCAGCAGCGGGTGGCGATCGCCCGGGCACTGGCGATGCGGCCGCAGGTGCTGCTGCTCGACGAGGTGACCTCGGCGCTCGACCCCGAGCTGGTCGCGGGCGTACTCGACGTCCTCCGTGACATCGCCCGCACCACCGACATCACGATGCTGTGCGTGACCCATGAGATGAACTTCGCCCGGGACATCTCGGACCAGGTTCTCATGTTCGATTCCGGCCATGTGATCGAGTCCGGAGCGCCCGAGAAGATCTTCGGTGATCCCGAGCACGAACGAACGCGGGAGTTCCTCGGCGCGGTCCTCTGATTACGAGAAGTGAACGCTTCAATACCCCAGGTCATGCCGCCTGGGTCATGACTTTGGCATATGCCAGAGTGCTGGCACCGCTGTTGGGGGCCCCGGTGGTGCGTCAACTTTCTCGCGAACAACCCCTCCCCCTAAGCTTCTTGGGCCGTATCGTGGACAACGGCAAGCATCGCTTGGCTGTCCAAAAAGCGGCCCGAGAAGCGCAGGGGGAACCGTGGCGCTCAAGCACGAGCCGACCGCGCCGTACCACTCGGCACAGGACGCCCTGCGCGTCCTGGAGACCGTGGCACGCCGCTCCGCCGGCGTCACCGACGTCGAACTCGCACGCCAGACCGGCCTCGGCAGGGAGCGGCTGACCTCCCTCCTGCGGATGCTGCGGCGTGAGGGCTACATCGAGCAGATAACCGACGGCGCGTATGTGACCGGGGAGGCCCTGAGCCGCCTCGGCTCCGCCCGCGAGCGCGACCTGGCCCTGCGCGACAAGCTCCAGCACACCCTCGACCGGCTGCGCGACTCGCTGGGCGCCGCCGTCTACATCAGCCGGTACGTCGACGGCGAGATCAACGTCACGGGCTGCGCCGAGAGCGCGACGATCCCGGCCGTCCACGAGTGGGTGGACTTCCGCTCCTCCGGGCACGCCAGCGCGATCGGCAAGGCCCTGCTGGGGCAGCTCGACCTGAACGCCCGCCGGGACCACCTCTCCCGGCACAGGCCCGCCCGCCTCACCTCACGCACGATCACCAACGAGAGGGTCCTGCTGAGCAAGCTGGACGCGCAGACACCCACGGTGCCGGTGCTCGACCTCCAGGAGTACGCGGTGGGCACGGTCTGCGCGGCCGTCCCCATCACGGCGGGCTCCTCCGTCGGCTGCCTCGCGCTGTCCCTGCCGGTCGAGCACGCGCACCGGCTGAAGCAGGCGGCGGACACCCTGAACCGGGGCGCGGCACCCGTGCTGCTGTCCCTGGCGATCTAGAAACTTGGAGAGCCAGAAATCTGGAGATCCAGGTCACGTTTGGGCGGTCAGGAGCACCCCTCCGGACCGGGTAATATTTTTGGTGTCGCCAACCGCGAGAGTGGGAAACGACGGAGTCTGCGCCGCTAGCTCAGTTGGTTAGAGCAGCTGACTCTTAATCAGCGGGTCCGGGGTTCGAGTCCCTGGCGGCGCACGATGACGATGGCGAGGCATGTTCGCAGAAAGCGCGAACATGCCTCGCCATCGTCGTTTCTGCGCGGCTTCGCCGCGCGTTGTGGGGGCTTCGCCACCCACACCCCCTGAGCCGACAGTGGCCCTCGCCGCTACCCGGCCAGCAGTCCTTCCCTCCCCCGCACCCGGTACTCCGCCACCAGCCCTGCCACGTCCCGCGCGTCCAGCCGCCGGTACGCGGACTCCCCCGGCGGCCGCCACCACACCGGGTCCGGGCACCGGAAGCCCTCGCGCCGCAGCCGTACCCGGTGGATCTTGTTCGTGGCCGTGACCGGCATCCGCTCCACGACCCGGACGAACCGCGGCGCCATCTTGGTCCCGAGGTCGGGCTGGGCCAGCAGGAACGCACCGAAGGCGAGCGCGTCGAAGGTGCCGGCCAGGGTCGCCATCACCTGGTCGCCGGCCACCGGGTCGGGCACCGCGTACACGGCGACCGCGTCGGCGCCCTCGTACCGGGCGAGGATGTTCTCGATCATCGCGGCGGCCAGGTTCTCGCTGTCGACGCGGATGCGGTCGTCCGTGCGGCCGGCGAAGTACAGGAAGCCGTCCGTGTCCCGGTAGAAGAGGTCCCCCGTCCAGTACCAGCCTCCCCCACTCTCGGCTTCGCTCGAGCGGGGGGACCCCCATCTCTGCCGTGCCGCGTCCGCCTCGGGGTTCCTCCAGTAGCCCTCGAAGGGGTTGGGTCCGCGGTTCACCAGCTCGCCTATCGCGTCGTCCCCGTTGAGCAGCCGGCCGTCGGCGGCGAACTCGGCACGCGGGCACTCCGCCCGCGTCACCGGGTCCACCACCGCCAGGTCGTCCCGGGGAGCCGCCCGCCCGATCGCACCCGCCGGAGTGCCGGGCGTCCGCTGGATGGCGGCCCCGCCCTCGGAGGAGCCGTAGCCCTCCACGAGCCGCGCCCCGAAGCGTTCCTCGAAGGCCGCCGCGTCCACCGCGCCCGCCTCCGTCCCGAAGCCGAGCCGCAGCGGGTGGTCCCGGTCGTCGGGGCGCGCCTCGGTGGCCAGGATGTACTGCACGGCACGTCCGACATAGGTGAAGTACGTCGCCCCGTACGCCCGTACGTCGTCCAGGAACCGCGACGCCGAGAACCGCCGCCGCAGCGCGACCCCGGCGCCGGCCGTGAGCGCGGGCGCCCAGTCGGCGATCACCGCGTTGCCGTGGAACATCGGCATGCAGACGTAGTGCACGTCCTCCGGCCGCACCCCGAACTGGCCGACCAGCGACCGCCCTGCCGCCGCGAGCCGCCCCTGGGAGCAGATCGCGGCCTTGGGCGCACCGGTCGAGCCGGAGGTGAAGTAGAGGAGGAGGCGGTCGTCGGGCGCGGCCCGGGCGGGGTCCGGCTCGGCGTCGGCGTACGGCGCGAGGAGGTCCTCGTACGCCTCCGTGTCGGTCACCAGCAGTCGTAGGCCCGGCAGGTCGAGGCCGTCGAGCAGCGGGAGGTGGGTCCGTTCGGTGACGAGGACCCGGCAGTCGGTGTGCAGGATGTCGCGGGCCAGCTCCGGGCCCCGGCGGGTGGGGTTGATCCCGGCGACGGCGGCGCCGGACAGGGCGGCCGCGGCGATCCACAGCGGGTACTCGGGGGTGTTGTCGAGCAGCACGCCCACGTGCGGCTCGGCTCCCGGCGGCAGCAGATCACCCAGCAGTGCCGCCCGCGCCGCGGCCGCGGCGGCCACCTCGTGCTGGCTCAGCACCCGGTCCTCGAACCACAGTCCCGGCCGGTGGTCACCCCAGCGGGCGGCGACGAGCTCCGCGACGGTACGCCTCGTGGACTCCATGAGGGCGCACGGTAGCTGACGTCACGTCAGATAGGGAGAGGATGCGGCAGCCTGGGGACGGAGGCGAAGCCAGCCGCGTGCGCCGGAGCCGGAACCGGCAGCCCCGGCGCACGCGACCCTATCCACGCCGGATCAGAACGTGACGTCCGAGCAGGCGTAGAACGCGTTGCCCGTGTCCGCGATGGTCCACACGGCGAGGATGACGTGGTGGCCGCTCAGGCCGGACGGCAGCCTCCCGGTGTGGGAGAGCGTGGACGGCGGGCGCTGGCCGTTGTACGGGACCGTGAAGAACGGGGTGAGGTTGAGGTCCGAACGGGACAGTGCCCCGTTCTGGTTCCACCCCGGCTTGGTGACGTAGTACTTGAAGTCGGTCGTGGCGTGCATGGCGGTGAACTGCCAGCGGAACGTGTAGTCCTGGCCGCCCGTCACCTTGGTCGTGGGCCAGGCGCCGCCCCCTGGCTTGGTGGCCGAGTTGAGCTGGCCGAACCGGCCGACCCCGCCGGAGCAGAGCTGACCGTCGGCCGGCCCGGAGGCCGGGAAGCCCTTCGGCCCCTCGACGCTCTGCGGCTCGTACTGGATGTCGCCGCAGCCCGTGACCGTGCCGTTCTGACAGAGCTTCTGCCGGCTGATGGGGAGATCGGTGTAGCCGTGCCCGGAGGCGCCGCCGCTGGAGAGCACGAGGGCTCCCGTCGCGGCGAGGCCGACCGCGGCCGCGTACCACTTGGTCTTCTGACGCATGCTGTGCTCCTGGAGAACGTGGGGAGTTCCGTGAGCCGTGCGTGCGCATCGCGATGCGGTGGGGAGTACCCGTACGCGTGTGAGGACACATTCGGGTTTCGGATCTTTCGGGCCCTTCAGGCCTTTCAGATCCTTCAGGTCTAGACCAAGCCTCAGATTAGAGGCGGCGACTGAACATGTCCATACCAATCCGAAGGGAATCGAGGGGTCGGGGAATCAGGGAGTCGCGGGAGTCGCGGGAATCAGGTGGACACCTCACCCCGGCCTGTACAGAACGCCACGGTGAGGTCTTTCACCAGCGCCTTGCGCTCGTAGTCGTCCAGTTCGACCAGGCCGCGCATGGTCAGCCGGGTCACGGTGTCCTCGACCGAGTCGACGACCGAGGAGAGCACCGTGTCGCGGTGCTGGGCGTCGAGCGCGGCGATCCGGCGGCGCTGCATGACGGCGGCCACCTCGGGTGCGTACTCGATCCGGGTCGGCTGGGCGGAGAACACCTCCAGGCCCACCGGCGCCGCGTCCGCCGCCACGAGCCGGGTCAGTGACTCGCTCACCGCCTCGGTGTTGCGCAGGGTCGCGTCCTTGACGAGGGCGGCGGGCGGCACGTCGGCCGGGAGCCGCGAGAGCACCCGGGCCAGCGCGGCCTCCACACACTCGCGCAGGTACTGCTCGTGGTCCTCGATCCCGAGCGTCGCCCGCGCGGTGTCCTTGACCCGCCAGGCGACGAGCACGACGACGCGGAGCGCCACCCCGTTCGCGTCGACGGCCGGCATCGGCTCGCTGCGCCAGTGCCGCAGCCGTACGTCGACCCGTCGGCGCAGCACCAGTGGGTTGACCCACATGAGCCCCGTGCGCCGCACGGTCCCGCGGTACCGCCCGAACAGCCCGAGCACCCAGGCCCGTCCGGTCCGGCCTCGCGCCAGCCCGCCGAACCCGAACAGCCCGAGCGTGCCGGCCCCGGCGTACGCGGCCCACAGCGCCGGACCGAGCCCGGCCCCCGGGGACTCGGGCAGCCCCGACGCCGCCAGCACTGCCTTCGGCAGCACCCCGGCCCACCACGAGGTGAGCACACATCCGGCCACCCCACACGTCCCGGCCAGCACCCCGGCCACTCCGGGCAGCACCCGTGCGGGCCGCTCGACCAGATCCGGGTCGACTTCGGGCGCGGGCCGTGGCCGCACCGTGCCCGGCAGGCCCTGCCGCACCCGCGGCTGCTCCCCGGTCCCCCGGCGCCGCCCCACGACGGTGGGCGCCAGCGGCACGGCCACCGAGTCGATGTCGTCCCGGAACAGCAGGTGTACGGGGATCTCGGTGGTCGCCTCGTTCTGAATGAGCCGGGCCGGTCGAGCGACCCTCTCCGGCTCCGGTGTCTGCGAAATGGTCGTACTCATATGCGCCTCCATGCCTCCGCGCAGGAAGAACCGCAGGAAGAACCCCGGGACGAGACCCAGGAAGAACCGCGGGACGAGCCCCAGGAAGAACCCCGGGACGAACCGCCGGCGTACGGCGGACGAACCGCGGAAGGACCGTCAGGAGTTCAGGCGCCGCCAGGTCTCCGGCCCCGGATACCCGTCCGCCGCCCCGCCGCGCCACCCCTGGGCCCGCTGGAACGCCTCCACGTTGCGCCGGTCCGCCTCGGTCCAGCGCGGCCCCGGACCCACGGCGTAGTACTTGCCGAATCCTTTCTTCACCAACTGCTGCCCCAGTTCGGTGACGTACGGGTTGTCCGCCCCGGGCCGGAACAACCCGCGCCCCGGATAGCCGGGCACCCCGTACGAGGTGCTCCGGCCCGACGCCCCGGGGCTCCCGGTCGCCCCCGCGCGCTCGGCCGCCGGAACGTCCTGCCCCAGCCCTTCGACCAGGTACTCCCACGTCGTCGGCCCCGGCAGCCCGTCCGCGGCCGGTCCGCTCCACCCCTGGGCCTCCTGGAACGCCCGCGTTGCCCTGCGATCCGCCTCAGTCCAGACCGGGCCCGGACCGGTGGTGTAGAAGCGCGACGCGCCCCGTTCCGCGAGCATGCGCCCCAATCGGGTGACGTACGCGTTGTTCGCGCCCGGCCCGAAGTACACCGCTCCGGGGTACTCGTCGGCCGCCCCGGACTCCTCCGACACCGCCCCCGCGCTCCCCGCCACCAGCCCCTTGTAGCGGTACGGCACATAGCGGCTCGAATTCTTCCAGTAGGCGTACGGGGTGACCTGCCTCCGGGCGTGCGGACGGGTCGACTCGTACGCGACGTAATAGGCGCGCGTGGAGTCCGTCCAGCCCCCGAAAATGACCACGTGCGAGCCGTTCTGCGGGTCGGCCGGATTGTGAAACAGAAGCATGTCACCGGGCTGCAGTTCGTCCTTCGAAATCCGCACGCCGTACTTGTCGAGGGTGCCCGTCCATTCGTTCTTCCCCAGGTTCCAGGCCATCGAGACAAAACCCGAACAGTCCTGCCGGTAACCGTCCGACCAGTACGACGTCATGCTGTACGGGACCTGCGCCGCGACCCATGTCCTGGCCCGGTTGATGATCTCCGTCCGGGTGATCGAGGTAAGCCTGGTGGCGTCCGAGGGAGGGCCGGCGGGCGTCGCCTGCCCCGCCGGGCCGTGCAGCGGAGCCTCGCGCCCCTGGGGTGTGTCGGGCCCGTCATCTGCGGGAACACCCGGCACGGCGGGCCCGTGGACGGCCGCGACCGCCGGCACGGCGTGCCCCACGCCGAGTGCCGTGCCCGCCGCGGCGGCCGTGGCCGCCAGAACGACGCCACGGCGGGCCGCCGGATGGCCGACGTTCCCCTGCGCCCGGGAATGCGGCACGACCCGCCGCCAGTGCACACATCCGGGGCATTCGCAGTCACTCGCGGGATCGAATTCCTCGAATACCGGGGTTCCCATGCCATTCCCTTCCACCCGTCGGCTGGAAATTTCTGCGCTTCCGCACGGCCGTCAGTTTCTCAACGGTCATCCGGTGTCGCATGTTGACGGTCCAAATGACGTACGCACGCCATCGAATGAGGGACACTCAGACGTCCACGGACGCGGAAGGCCGCCGAAGCGGCCCGTCCTGCGACCTGCCGCGCGGGGGCCGCAGGACAGGAGCACCCTTCCGGATCCGGTAGAGTTTCCCGGGTCAGCAGGCGCCGCTAGCTCAGTTGGTTAGAGCAGCTGACTCTTAATCAGCGGGTCCGGGGTTCGAGTCCCTGGCGGCGCACCGACCAGAGAGGCCTCTCGCGCGGCGAGAGGCCTCTCTGCATATGCCGACGTCACCATGCGAGCGCACCCACCCCCGAAAGTGCGCGTTCCCGCACCCCAATGTGCCCGTATGACCGGTAAACAGCGCGTTTCGCATCTTGCGATCATGCTGAACGCCGTAGAACCCTGGGCCGTAAGAGACTGCGGATACACGGCAGTTGGGGGGCTTGGGCCGGGTTCGGCCCTGGCGGGGAATGGGGGTCCCCGTTAGTGAACGGATGCCGAGGGGGGCATCATGCAACCGGAAGGCCCTCGTCCCGTGTCTATAAGGTGTAGATCACGTGGGGATGCAGGCCTGCCACTGACACGTCCGGGGACGGTCGAGGGGGACCCGAGCCGGGCGGAACGACCGACGAACACACACGCGCGCGTGTGTGCGGGGGGATGACTCATGACGTCGACGCCGAAGGGCGCCCGGCAGAATTTCGACCCGTCTGAGACCACCCAGCTCAGGGTGCCGTCGACTCGGACGGGCAGCTTCCGCAGGATCAAGAAGACGCTGCCCAGATACGACTACGAGCACTACAGCCGGCTCGCGGGCCCCCTCACTCAACCCGATCCGAACAAGCCGTACAAGGTGCAGTACCGCACGCTGCTCTCGCAGGAGCCGCACCGCATCCGCGCCGCCCTGATGCTGGGCGCTGCCCCGATACTCTCCCTGGTGCTGCTCTTCTGGCTGCTGCAGCCGGAGCACTGGACCGAACGGGACTACCCGGCCTACGACTTCCTGCCGGCGCTCGACATCGTGATGCTGGTCTCGATCGGTCTGATCGAGTTCTTCCGCTGCATGAACGTGCTGTCGAACGCGCACGCCACCCTCGTCGCCCGCGACCCGGTCCCGGTGGTGCCCGAGGTCGGCACCCGAGTCGCCTTCCTCACCTCCTTCGTGCCCGGCAAGGAGCCGCTGGAGATGGTGACGAAGACGCTCCAGGCGGCGGTGAAGATCCGTCACCGCGGCCTCATGCACGTCTGGCTGCTGGACGAGGGCGACGACCCCGAGGTGAAGGAGGTCTGCGAGCGCCTCGGCGTGCACCACTTCTCCCGCAAGGGCGTCGCGAAGTGGAACCAGCCCAAGGGCCCGCACCGCGCCAAGACCAAGCACGGCAACTACAACGCCTGGCTGGACGCGCACGGCGACGACTACGACTACTTCGCCTCGGTCGACACCGACCACGTGCCGCTGCCCAACTACCTGGAGCGGATGCTCGGTTTCTTCCGCGACCCGGACGTGGGCTTCGTCATCGGCCCGCAGGTGTACGGCAACTACGACAACCCCATCACCAAGTCCGCGGAGTCGCAGCAGTTCCTCTTCCACGCGCTGATCCAGCGCGCGGGCAACGCGTACGGCTCGCCCATGTTCGTGGGCACCTCGAACGCCGTGCGCATCAAGGCGCTGAAGCAGATCGGCGGTCTGTACGACTCGATCACCGAGGACATGGCGACGGGCTTCGAGATCCACCGTCACAAGAACCCGGCGACGGGCCGGAAGTGGCGCTCGGTCTACACCCCGGACGTGCTCGCGGTCGGAGAGGGACCGGCGGCCTGGACGGACTTCTTCACCCAGCAGATGCGCTGGTCGCGCGGGACGTACGAGACGATCCTCAAGCAGTACTGGAAGGGCTGGTACTCGCTGCCGCCGAGCAAGCTCTTCAACTACACGATGATGATCATCTTCTACCCGATGTCGGCCCTGAACTGGATTCTGGCGGCGCTGAGTTGTGCGCTGTTCCTGGGTCTGGGCGCCTCGGGTGTGAACATCGACCCGACGATCTGGCTGATGCTCTACGGCAACGCCTCCGCCCTCCAGATCGGTCTCTACGTCTGGAACCGCCGCCACAACGTCTCACCGCACGAGCCGGAGGGCTCCGGCGGTGTGGCCGGCATGGTCATGTCCGCGCTGTCGGCACCGCTCTACGCGAAGGCGCTGATCGATTCGGTGCTGCGCCGCAAGAGCAAGTTCGTGGTCACCCCCAAGGGGGATTCGGCCAGTCCGGACACCTGGTTCGGGACTTTCCGGTACCACTGGTACTTCATTCTGGTCTTCGCCGCTTCGATCAGTGCCGGCTTCTACTTCGGCCACTCCCACCCCGCGATGATCATCTGGGCGACGTTCGCGCTGCTGATCACCGCCTCGCCGATGTTCGCCTGGCGCTGGCAGATGCGGCAGGACCGGAAGAAGCCGACGGGTGCGGCACCGGCGGCCGGCGAACCGCAAGGCGCCGTGACGCCCACACAGCCGTTGCCTGCCCAGCAGGCCCCGGGGACCGGGGGCCCGCACACGGGGGGCCACGCCCCGCAGCACAAACCGAGCTGGGCGGCCGCGAACGGAGGCAACGAGCAGACCATGCAGATCGCCCTTGGGGGACGTAAGAAATGACAGACCGTGCAGGCCGCCGTCGCGCTCGTCGTCTGGCGATAGGCGCGGCGGTGGTCCTGGCGCTGGCCGGGATGAACGGGCCGTGGCTGTACCGCTTCGGGACAGAGCAGTACCACGAGTACAAGATCAACAGACCCGAGTACAAGGCCGAGAACGGCAAGTGGGAGATCGTCGAGTTCCCCAAGGAGTACCGGCAGAACACGATCCACGCGGCGCTGCTGCGCACGGGGAAGGTGCTGCTGGTCGCGGGTTCGGGCAACGACCAGGACAACTTCGACGCGAAGAAGTTCGACACCAGGCTCTGGGACCCGGTCAAGGGCACCATCAAGAAGATCCCGACGCCCGCCGACCTGTTCTGCACGGGCCACACCCAGCTGGAGAACGGCAACCTGCTGATCGCGGGCGGCACCAAGCGGTACGAGAAGCTCAAGGGCGACGTCTCCAAGGCCGGCGGCCTGATGATCGTCCACAACGAGAACCCGGACAAGCCGATCACCCTGCCCGCGGGCACCAAGTTCACGGGCAAGGAGAACGGCAAGACGTTCATCTCCAAGGACCCGGTGCTCGTACCGCGTGCGAAGAAGGTGTTCGACCCGGCGACCGGCGCGTTCCTGCGCAACGACCCGGGGCTCGGCCGTATCTACGTCGAGGCCGCCAGGAGCGGCAAGAAGTACGAGACCGGCACCGAGGACAACTACCGGATCCAGGGCCTCACGGGCGCCGAGGCGCGCAACACGTACGGCATCGCGCAGAAACTCGCCCTCGACAAGAAGGACTTCCAGGGCATCAGGGACGCCTTCGAGTTCGACCCGGTCGCCGAGAAGTACATCAAGGTCGACCCGATGAACGAGGCGCGCTGGTACCCCACGCTGACCACACTCTCGGACGGCAAGATCCTCTCCCTCTCCGGGCTGGACGAGATCGGCCAGCTGGTGCCGGGCAAGAACGAGGTCTACGACCCGTCGACCAAGGCGTGGACGTACACGAAGAAGATCCGGCAGTTCCCGACCTACCCGGCGATCTCCCTGATGCAGAACGGCAAGCTGTTCTACTCGGGCGCGAACGCCGGGTACGGCCCCGACGACGTGGGCCGCGACCCGGGCATCTGGGACCTGGACACCAACAAGTTCACCAAGGTCCCGGGCATGAGCGACGTCAAGCTGCTGGAGACCGCCGGCACGGTGCTGTTGCCGCCCGCGCAGGACGAGAAGTACATGGTGATCGGCGGCGGCGGGGTCGGCGAGTCGGAGAAGTCCAGCAAGAAGACCCGCGTCATCGACCTGCTGAAGGACGACCCGAAGTTCGTGGACGGCCCGTCGCTGGAGAAGGGCACGCGCTACCCGCAGGCCTCGATCCTGCCCGACGACACGGTCCTCGTCTCCGGTGGCTCGGAGGACTACCGAGGCCGCGGCGCCTCCAACATCCTCCAGTCGCGGCTGTACGACGCGAAGAACGGCGAGATGCGGCGGGTGGCCGACCCGCTGGTGGGCCGCAACTATCACTCGGGGTCCATCCTGCTCCCCGACGGCCGGGTGATGTTCTTCGGCTCGGACTCGCTCTACGAGGACAAGGCCAATACCAAGCCGGGCGAGTTCGAGCAGCGCATCGAGATCTACACGCCGCCGTACCTGTACCGGGACGCTCAGCCGTCCCTCTCCGGGGGCCCGAAGACGGTTCAGCGGGGTGACTCGGCGACCTTCTCCACGCAGCACGCCTCGTCCATCAAGACGGCCCGCCTGATCCGCCCGAGCGCCTCCACCCATGTCACCGACGTCGACCAGAAGTCCATCGCCCTGGACATCAAGACGTCCGGCAACAACGTCACGGTGACCGTCCCGAAGAACCGCAACCTGGTCCAGTCCGGCTGGTACATGCTGTTCGTAACAGACGACCAGGGAACCCCGAGCAAGGCCCAGTGGGTGAGGGTTCCGTAGGGCTGACTCACGTTGCAGGCCCCCGCGCGAGATGCGCGGGGGCCTGATTTTTTGGGGGTGAGGTAGGAGTTGGCGCGCCTACAGGGATGCGGCGAGCCGGGTGTGTTTTCAGGGCTCGGGAAGCAGGGCGTGTCTTCAGGGGCGCGGGGAACTGCGCAGGTCTTCAGGGGCGCGGGGAACTGCGCAGGTCTTCAGGGGCGCGGGGAACTGCGCAGGTCTTTGGGGGCGCGGGGAACTGCGCGGCTTTTAGGGGCGCGGGGAACTGCGCGACCAGCCACCACCAAACCCGCACACGCCCCTCAACCTCAGGCACCCCCCACAGAAGGCGCCCCCGTTCCCAGCCGGAGGCCCCCGTTCTCAACCAGAGGCCCCCGCCAACTTCAACGCGTACTCCGGCCACCACTCCCCCGCCTTGGGCCCCCCCTTGCACTCACCGTCCGACTCACCGGGCCGCTTCACCCACAGATACGCGTCCACCAGATCGTCCGCGGTCTTCGTGGTCGGGGCCTCACCGAGCGCCCGCCCCGGCGGATTACACCAGCGCTCACCGGGGTCGCCCTCGGCGTACGGCCCGTTGCCGTTACGACTGGTGTCGATGACGAACGGCTTGTTTCCGACCTTCGCGGAGAGCTCCTTGCCGTACTTGATGGAGTCCTCGGTGGTGTAGAAGTTCGAGACGTTGACCGAGAACCCGTCGGCCTGCTCGACGCCCGCCCACTTCAGGGGCTCGAAGATCTGGTCGGGCTTGCCCCAGCCGGCATTGCCCGCGTCCAGGTAGACCTTCGTGTTCTTCAGGGACTTGAGCTTGCCGATGGCACCCTTGAGGAGGTCGTAGCGCTCCTCGTGGAACTCGTCCGGCGTGCACCCGTCCACCAGGTGCAGCACCGCGTCCGGCTCAAGGATCACCGTGGTCGGCCGGTCGCCGATGCCGTTTGCCACTCTGTCGATGAAAGCCCGGTATTCGTTGCCGTCCGCCGCGCCGCCGCCCGAGTACTGGCCGCAGTCGCGGTGCGGGATGTTGTAGAGGACGAGGATCGCGTCCCGGTCGGCCCGCTGCGCGGCCTCCGTGAACCCCCTGGCCTCCTCCTCCGCGCTCTCCGGCGTCAGCCACTGAGCCGTCGGCTGCTCGGCGATCCTGCGGATCTGCTTCGCTTCCTCCGCCTTGCCGTCCTTCTCGTACGCAGCGACCTGCTTCGCCGCGTTCCCCTCCGGGTTGACCCAGAACGGGTCCGAACCCTTGGGCTGCTGGCTGATCTTGTCGTCGGAGCCCTTGTCATCCTTGTCGCCGCCGTCTCCCCCGAAACAGCCGGCGACGAGCAGTGCCGCCCCCGCCACGACCACGGACGCCCGTGCCCCCCTCTTGCCGTACATCCAACTCCCCCCTGGGTGCAGCGTCGTAAGTCCCAATCCTGGCATACGTCCCGCCGCGCCCACGAGATCATCCGTGCCTTGTCGGCCACCTGTTACCTCCCGCCCCGAGTGGGTGGGCGACAGGCCGCCTTGGTAGCCACCCTTACCGAACGGCCTTCCACCCAGGGCGAGTTCGCCGCCGAGGTCGAAAGCCCGCCACCTGCGTGCATCACATAGGGCCACCGGTGGTCGACTTGGCGTTAAACAGCCTCTAGGCCGCAGGCTTCCACCGTTCTAGAGTTGTTCGGACGAGACGGCCCCAGCCACCGGTTGTCACACCATCTGCCGCACCATCCGTGATATCCGGATTGGCCCAGAGGCCTCCCGCGCCTGTGCCGGGTTACTCCCGCGGCCCGAGCGCGCGCGGTCGAGGACCAGCCCGGTCGGCGGCTCTGGGGGGAGCGGGTCGCCGACCGGGCCAAGGTGATTCAGGGTTCACTGTCTCGTGCCGGTGAGGTAGGCGGACACGATCACGTCGACCGTGCAGGTGCCGCTGTCCCGGTCGAAGGTGCCGCCGCAGCTGACCAGCCGCAGCTCGGCCCGCCCCGACTTCCGTACACCGTACGCCTGTTGGGCGTCGAAGCGGTCTCGGCCGACAACCCGGACGTCGTCCACGGTGAACTCGGCGGCCGTCCCGTCGTCGCGGACCACCCGGACCGTCTCTCCGATCCGCACCGCGCTGAGCCCGTGGAAGACGGCGGGCCGGGCCTCGGTGCCGGCGTACCCCACGAACAGCGCGGCTCCCGCGGCACCAGGGCGCGTTCCGGCCGCGTACCAGCCGATGGCGCCCGAGCGGGCGTACGGCGGCGGGCCGATCACGCCCCGGTCGGCCGGCCCGCGGGCCGCGACTGACGCCCGCACGCCCAGGGACGGGATGTCCAGCCGTTGCGGCCGAGCGTCTTCCAACGGGTCGGTCTCGGGCGGTAGTTCGGCCCCGGCGGGCCGCCCGACCGCCGCCATGTCCCCCGTGGTCGGCGCCCAGATCCCGTGCCGTACGTCGGTCACTTCACGGCCCCACAGCCACAGGCCGAGCAACAGCACGGCCCAGGCGACACCGGTGACGAGGCGGCCACTGCCCATGGGGCGGTTCCGTTCGGTCATCTCCGTCACTCCGTGCCGCGTCCCCTGCGGGCGCCGCGGCGGACGACGACCAGCGCGGCCACGCTCGCCAGGACGAGACCGACCACGGCGTGACGGGCCCCCGGGCCCTCGCCCCGGGGGTTCAGCTCCCTGTTCTCCTTCGCTACGACGTGCGCGGCCCCGCCACCGCCCACACCCAGGGGCTCGACCGGGGAGGCGGAGGCGACGGGGGCTCCTGGGGCGGTCATCGAGGCGGAAGCGATGGGGAACGCCGGCGCGGTCAGGGAAGCAGAAGCAGAAGCGGAAGCGATGGGGAATGCAGGGGCGGTCTGCGAGGCGGAAGCGACGGGGAAAGGCGGGGCGGTCTGCGAGGCGGAAGCGACAGGGAAAGGCGGGGCGACCGGGAAAGCCGGGGCAGTCGGCGCGGCCGGGGCCCGGGTGGTCGTGGCGGCGGACGGCCCCCGCGCGCCCGCCCTCTCCGCGACCATGAGCATGGCCTCGATCTTGTCCCCGACGCCGTCGCAGGGGACCTCGACCCGGTACGTTCCCGGCCTGAGCGAGGAGCGGACGCGGGTCTCGCCGACGAGCACACCGCCCCTGCCGGTGGTGAGCACGGCATCCGCGACGAACGCCTCCGACGAGGCCGTGCCTGTCCGCCCCGTCCGCCCCGAGCACCCCTGGGCGCGCAGTTGGATGTCGCTGCCGGGCACCGCGGGCGACGGCGCCACCGAGATCCCGCCATCGGCCGCGTACGCCACCGGACATGCCGCCCCCGGTGTCAGCGTGGCCGCGACCGCGACCGCCGCACCGGAACAGAATGTGACTCGCACTGAACCCATCGTGAACCTCCAGACATCTGGAGATTCCCTCCCCGGACGCGCACGCGCATCCGGGCAGGGGCGTGGCTGCTCCGTTCGAGTGGGGGATGTTTGTGAGCCCGTAACCCTACAAACGTTGTGGGCGGGAGGGTGTCAGACGCGGTCGACCAGATCGGCGATCGAGTTCACGACCTTGGAGGGCCGGTACGGGAAGTTCTCCACCTCGTCCGGGCGCGTGAGCCCCGTCAGCACCAGGTACGTCTGCATCCCCGCCTCGATGCCGGCCAGGACGTCGGTGTCCATGCGGTCACCGATCATCGCGCTGGTCTCGGAGTGCGCGCCGAGCGTGTTCAGCCCGGTCCGCATCATCAGCGGGTTCGGCTTGCCCGCGAAGTAGGGCTTCCGGCCGGTCGCCTTGGTGATGAGCGCGGCGACCGCACCGGTGGCGGGCAGCGGGCCCTCGGTGGACGGGCCGGTCTCGTCGGGGTTGGTCGCGATGAAGCGGGCGCCGCCCTGGATCAGCCGCACGGCCTTGGTCATGGCCTCGAAGGAGTACGTGCGGGTCTCGCCGAGGACGACGTAGTCGGGGTCGTGGTCCGTGAGCACGTACCCGATGTCGTGCAGGGCGGTGGTCAGACCCGCCTCGCCGATGACGTAGGCCGTGCCGCCGGGCCGCTGGTCGTCGAGGAACTGCGCGGTGGCGAGGGCGGAGGTCCAGATGTTCTCGACGGGCACGTCCAGGCCCATGCGGGACAGCCGGGCGTGCAGGTCGCGGGGCGTGTAGATGGAGTTGTTGGTGAGCACGAGGAACGGCTTGCCGGACTCCCGGAGCTTCTTGATGAAGGCGTCGGCGCCGGGGATCGGCACACCCTCGTGAATCAGCACACCATCCATGTCGGTGAGCCACGACTCGATGGGCTTGCGCTCTGCCATGTGCGATCTCCTGCCGTACGTCCGCGGTTCGTGCTGGGCGCCGGACGTCTCTGTACCGACGGCCCCACCCTAATGAGCGGTGACCGAAAACAGGAGGGGGATCCTGGCTCAGGGATCAGCGGGACCAGCGGGACTTCCGGCGGGCGAGCGCGACCAGCAGCGCGCCCACGGTGAGCAGCAACGCCCCGGTGACGTACGTCATGACGTACGCCGACGCGCTCGCCCCGGTCCGCGCCAGCTCGTCGGCGACCGTGGGGCGCTCGTCGCGTGCGTCGGTGCCGGTGGAGTCACCTTCGTCGCCTTCGTCGCCTTCGTCGGCTACCTCGCCTTGAGCGCCTTCATCACCTTCCTCTCGGGCGGTGGTGTCGCCGTGCTTTGAGGTGTCTTGCTTTGGGGCGTCACCTTTCTTTGGGGTGTCACCTTTCTTTGGGGCGGTGGCGTCGTCGCCTTCCGTTCGGGTGGTGCCGTCGCCGTCCTTTCGGGCAGTGCCATCGGCTTCCTTCCGGCCACTGCCGTCGCCTTCCTTCCGGGTGGCGCCCTCGCCTTCCTCACGGGTGGTGCCGTCGCCTTCCTCCCAACCGCTGGGTTGTTCCTCTCCCCTCCGGCTGCCGCCATCGTCGCTGTCGATGATCCGGAACCGGTAGTCGTTCGACTCCCCGACCCAGTCGCCGTCGTCGCCCCGCCGCTGGACGACGGCCGCGTTCGCCACGATGTCGTTGTCGGGCTCGGCCCCGGAGATGACGGCGAGGCGGAGTTTCACGGTGAGGGTGTCGCCCGGGCGGACGGTGAATCCGGGGAAGCCCTCGTGGTCGAGGACACCGACGAGTTCGTCCGCATCTGTGCGTTCGAAGGTGACGGGGTGGGGATCGGAACCGTCGTAGAACTCCAGGGCTGGCTGGTCCGGCTGGAGCGCGCGTTTGTCGTCGACTAGGACGATCACGGGGTGGATGTTCTCGCAGGTGTGGGAGGTGGTGTTGGTGAGGTCCAGGGACCAGGTGCCGTACCCGCCGCCCGCGTCGTAGCTCGTCGGGCCGTCATGGATATGGGTACGGAGGGGAAAGGAGCCGGGGTCGCTGCCGGCACAGGTGGGGTGGGAGGGATCGGCGGGCAGAGAGGTCGTGGCGGACGCGGCGGTGGCCGACGCGGCGCTGGCGTGCCGTGTCGTGCCGACGGTGAGGACGGCTGCGGTCACAAGGGCGAGGGTCAAACCAGTAAAAATTCGCATAATCACATGACCTTGCCGTCCAGCCCCCACCTTCTGCCCCGCCGCGCCATTCACACCCCGAACGGCCCTCCAAGTCCCTTCGATCAGCCGAACGCGCCTCAGTCGTCCCCTCGCCCGAACAGCGGCACCAGCAGCAACTGGGCGGCACCTTCGGCGACCTCACGCCCCTCGCCGGGAGCGATCATGCTTAAGTGGACGCATGACGACTGGCATAGCCTCCGCCCCCGGCGCTCCCCTCCGCGTGGCCCTGGTCGGTTACGGCCTCGCGGGCTCCGTCTTCCACGCCCCGCTGATCGCCGCGACCGAGGGGCTGGCCCTCGACACCGTGGTCACCAGGAACCCCGAGCGGCGGGAACAGGCCCGTGCCGAGTTCCCGGACGTACGGTTCGCGGACTCGCCCGACGAGCTGTGGGACCGCGCCGGAGAGCTGGACCTGGTCGTCGTCGCGTCCCCGAACAAGACGCACGTCCCCGTGGCGACGGCCGCCCTCAAGGCCGGCCTCGCGGTCGTGGTCGACAAGCCGATCGCGGGCACGGCGGCCGAGGCGCGCGAACTGGCCGTCCTCGCCGACGAGCACGGCCTCCTCCTCTCCGTCTTCCAGAACCGCCGCTGGGACAACGACTTCCTGACCCTCCGGGGGCTCCTCGCCGAGGGCGAGCTGGGTGACGTATGGCGCTTTGAATCCCGTTTCGAGCGCTGGCGCCCGCAACCCAAGGGCGGCTGGCGCGAGTCCGGTGACCCCGCAGAGATCGGAGGTCTGCTGTACGACCTGGGCAGTCACGTGGTCGACCAGGCCCTGGTCCTCTTCGGCCCGGCCACCGAGGTGTACGCGGAGTCGGACGTACGCCGCGCGGGCGCCGAGGCGGACGACGACACGTTCATCGCCCTCACGCACGCGAGCGGAGTCCGCACCCACCTGTACGTCTCCGCGACGACGGCCCAACTCGGCCCGCGCTTCCGCGTGCTGGGATCGAAGGCGGGTTACGTGAAGTACGGCCTCGACCCCCAGGAGGCGGCCCTGCGCGAGGGCGAGCGGCCGACGGCCGGGGCGGAGTGGGGCGTGGAGCCCGAGTCGATGTGGGGCCGGGTGGGCTCTGGCGAGTCACCGCTGACGGGAGGGGGACGGGCAGTGGCGACGGTTCCGGGCGACTATCCGGCGTACTACAAGGCGGTGGCGGCGGCCCTGCGCGAGGGCGCACAGAATCCGGTGACGGCGTACGAGGCGGCTGCCGCGCTTGATGTGCTGGAAGGAGCCCGAAGGGGTGCGCGTGATGGAGTGACCATACGCCTTTGAGTAGCACCCAGGTTCGATATCACTTCACTCCAGGAGACGATATCGTTAATGGTGCTGCGCTGCCCTGAGGAAGGAGACCTCCATGTCTCGCACCGTGATCGACCTTGATGACCAGATGGTCGCCGAAGCCATGCGCATCTACGGCACCACCATAAAAGCCAGGGCCGTCCGTATGGCGATGGAGGACGCGGTCAAGCGGCACCTGCGTCGCGAGTTCGCCGAGGCCGTCAAGAGCGGCGAACTCGACTTCAGTGAGATCGTCGCCTCGACGGGACCCAAGGGCACGGACAGCACGGACGCCCCTGGCACGGGCGGGGCCGCCGCGTGACCGATCGGTTCCTGGTGGACAAGTCCGCACTCGCCCGCTGGAACCAGAGCAAGGTCTCAAGCGTGCTGGACGACTTGGACGAGCGCGGCCTGTTGGCCATCTGTTCACCTGTCGAGTGGGAGTTGGTCTACAGCGCGCGCAACAAGGCCGAAAGCGAGCGGATCCGTCTCCTGCTGTACGGCTTCGAACTGCTACCCACCCCTGACGAGGTATGGGACCGCGCCCTGGCGGTCCAGCGCGAGGCACTGGGCCGTGGCGTCCACCGTTCCCTTTCGATGGCCGACCTGCTGATCGCCGCCACGGCCGAGCGCCATCGCGCCACGGTGCTCCACTACGACGGCGACTACGACACCATCGCCTCAATCACCGGCCAGTCCACACGGTGGGTCGTGCCTCCCGGCACTGCTAACCGCTGACTCTGCCTCACGCGTTTTTCAGCTCCTGCCGCTGCCGCCCCAACCCCCGATCTCCAGCTCCACCACGTCCCCCGCCCGCAGATACGGCTTCGGCTCGGGCGCGCCCATCGCCACCCCCGCCGGCGTCCCCGTGTTGATGACGTCACCGGGGTACAGGGTCATGAACTGGCTGACGTACCGCACGACTTCAGCGACCGGGAAGATCTGCTCCGCCGTCGTGCCGTCCTGCTTCAGCTCGCCGTTCACCCACAGCTTGAGCGACAGGTCCTGCGGGTCGGGCACCTCGTCGGCGGTGACGAGCCAGGGCCCCAGCGGGTTGAACGTCTCGCAGTTCTTGCCCTTGTCCCACGTGCCGCCGCGCTCGATCTGGAACTCGCGCTCCGAGACGTCGTGCGCCACCGCGTACCCGGCGACGTGCGCAAGGGCCTCCTCCGTCGAGCCGACGTAGCGGGCGGTCCGCCCGATGACGACCGCGAGCTCCACCTCCCAGTCGGTCTTGGTGGAGCCGCGGGGGACGAGCACCGTGTCGTGCGGCCCGACGACCGTGTCCGCCGCCTTGAAGAAGATCACCGGCTCGGCGGGCGGCTCGGCGCCGGTCTCGCGGGCGTGGTCGTGGTAGTTCAGCCCGATGCAGACGACCTTGCCGATCCGGGCGAGCGGCGGGCCGACGCGCAACCCGCCTCCGTCCAGTACGGGCAGTTCGCCGGACTCGGCCGCCGTACGGATCCGGGCGAGCGCCTCGTCGTCCGCGAGCAGCGACCCGTCGATGTCGGGGACCACGCCCGACAGATCCCGCAGGGTCCCCTCGGCATCGAGGAGCACGGGCCGCTCCGACCCCGCCGTACCGACTCGCAACAGCTTCATGATCACAATCTCCAGGGGGTCGAGGTCAGCCATCTCAGCCATCGGAGGACTGGTCGATCCTCCAAGGTCGGCGTTCAGTCCGCAATACCCGGTTCACGGACTGGACCGGCGACAGTCCTGCATGGAGCCCTGCATGGAGCCCTGCATGGAGCCTTACAGCACCGTGGCCGGCGCCTGCATGTCCCGGTACAGCACCGCCCGCTCCACCGCGCTCCACGTCGTACTGGTCACCACGTACAGCGCGGCGGCCAGCGGCACCACCGCCACGGTGACGAGGGTCAGGAAGGACATGAACGGCATGACCTTCATGACTGAGGTGAGCCCGGGCACCTGCTCCCCCGAGGCCCCGGCGGCGGGGACGGAGGCGGGCACGCTCGCCATCATCCGCTTCGACCGCCGGAAGTTGAACGCGGCGACACCCGTGACGATCACGAACAGCCCCACGTACACGATCCCCGCCGCTCCGAAGACCCCGCCGTCGCGGAGAGCGTCCGCCCAGCGCTCGCCTAGGGGCGCGGCGAACAGCGTGTGGGTGAGCAGTTCGTTCGCCTCGCCGCCGATCGTCGTGTTCGAGAACAGGTGGTAGAGGAGGAAGAACGCCGGGAGCTGGCACAGGCTGGGCAGGCAGCCGGAGAGCGGCGACACCTTCTCCTTGGTGTGCAGCTCCATCAGCGCCTTCTGGAACTTCTCCGGGTTCTTCCCGTGCTTCTTCCGCAGCTCGGCGATCTGCGGCTGCAACGCGGCCCGCGCCCGCTGCCCGCGCGCCGCGGCCCGGGACAGCGGGTGGACGAGGAGTCGTACGAGCGCGGTGAACAGGACGATCGCGGCGGCCGCCGCGGAGGCGTCGAAGAGTGGCTGGAGCAGGTCGGCGAGTCGGCCGACCAGGTCGGCGAAGAGCGCGATGACAGCGGACATGGGTGGGTGAGCCCTCCTGGGGTCTCGTCGTGCCGGGAAGCGGCCGATGTGGCCTACAGGCCGTTGCGGCCGGCCTGGGAACTCGGCATGACGAACCGCGAGAGATCACGCGCTCAGTTGCTCACTTGCTCACACACTCACGTGATCATGCGATCACGAGCTCAAAGCGAGAGGCGTGCCCTGCTACGCGGCCGTCGGGAGGACCCGCCCGGGCGCCCTGGGCCGCGTACGTCCCGAGGCGTCGGGATCTCGCTGGGGCAGGAACGCCGTACGGCGCTCACGGTCGCGGATGGCCGTCCGTACGCGCGTGGGCGCCACGGCGGGCGCGCACCGCGAGGCGATCAGCGCGCCGGCGACGAGCGCGGAACCGGCCGCGGCGGTCGCGGCGAACGCGACGGCGGCGGAGAGGCCGCCCGCGCCCGTGTCGAGGACGGCGACTTCGAGGACGAGGAACAGGAGGACGGCGACGGGGCGCAGCGTGGTCCAGGTACGGATCACCGCTCGCTCCTTCCTCAGGGTCGCCCTGCTCGTCCATTCGCTCGACTACTTGCTCGTCGACTCACTCGTCGATTCGCTCGTCGACTCGTACGAATGTACCTACACATATACACGACGCGACACGACGCGACACGACCCCCTCATCTGGCGTGCATGGAGCGCAGCTTCCCCCACACCACAAGGCGGTACGTGGACGTGTACTCAGGTGTGCAGGTGGTGAGGGTGAGGTAGTAGCCGGGGGCGCCGTACCCGTACGACGGTTTGACGCTGCTGCGCGGGACGGGCCGTATGACACCGCCGTCGCCGGGCGTGGTCCGCGCGAGGGTCCGGTCGACGACGTACGTGTAGAGGGCGGCCTCGGTCTCGACGCGCACCTCGTCGCCGCGCCGGAGCCGGTTGATGTACCGGAAGGGCTCGCCGTGGGTGTTGCGGTGCCCGGCGAGCGCGAAGTTTCCCGCCTGGCCGGGCTGGGCCGTCCGTGGGTAGTGGCCGGCGTAGCCCTTGTTGAGCACGTTCTGTTTGCTGATGCCCTCGGCGACGGGGACGCGGAGGCCGAGTCGGGGGATGGTGAGGACTGCGTAGGCCTGGGTGGGGTCGGGGCGGGTGGGGGTGCGACCGGTGGCCGTGCGCCGGGTCCGGGTGCCGTCGTCGGCGTTTTCGGCCTCGGCCTCGGCCTCGGTCGTGGGCTCGGGGCGGGACCTGGGGCGGGGTGGCGTCGTCCGTGCCGGTGGCCGGGCGCTCGCCGCCCGCACCCCACTCCCGCTCCAGCGCCTCGACCCTCCGCTCGGCGCCCTCGCGGGCCTGCCGGTTGGTCCACCACAGCTGGTGGACGACGAGGAGCAGCAGGACGACGCCGAGGGTGACGGAGAGTTCGGCCGAGGTCCACAGCAGACGGCGGTACGCGGCACGCCGGCGCCGGGTGCCGTGGTGGACGACGTGGTGGACGACGGCGGGAGCCCGCATGCGTACGCCTCCGTTCGCCTGCTTTGCCGGGGCCGCACGATAGGGCGCCTTCCTGTAACTCACCAGAGCGACAGCCCACCGACCGCTCACCGAATGCTCAACCGACTGCTCACCGACTGCTTTTGACTCCCCTTCTCACAACCCTTGGAAGAAACCTCAGAAAGCGCCGTCACGCCTCTCGACAACACCACCGTTCAGCCCTGACTCTTCCGGTGGACTTCCTGATCCCCGGCACCCGCATTCACCCGGAGCTGACATGTCCACACCACAGACCCCGCACACACCACAGACACCCCACACGCCGCAGACACCGCACACCCCCGAAGACCGCCCCTCCGCCTTCCGCCGCAGAGCCCTGCTGGCCGCCGCGGGAGGCGCGTTCCTCGGCGGCGCCCTGGGCACGGGCGTGGCCCGCGCCGACGCGACGATCGCGGTCAACCCCGGTACGACGTACGGCACCTGGGAGGGCTGGGGCACCTCGCTCGCCTGGTGGGCGAACGTCTTCGGCACCCGCAACGACTTCGCCGACGCCTTCTTCACCACCAACTCCGTGACGTACAACGGCACGAGCCTCCCCGGCCTGGGCCTCACCATCGCCCGCTACAACCTCGGCGCGTGCAGCTGGAACAGCGTGGGCGGCGAGATCATGGTCAAGTCGCCCAACATCCCGGCGTTCAAGCAGATCGAGGGCTACTGGCAGGACTGGAGCAACGAGGACCCGGCGTCCTCGGCCTGGGACTGGACGGCCGACGCCACGCAGCGGGCCATGCTGCAGAAGGCGGTCCAACGGGGCGCGACGACCGAGCTGTTCGCCAACTCCCCCATGTGGTGGATGTGCCTTAACCACAACCCGTCGGGCGCCGCGGGCGGCGGCAACAACCTCCAGTCCTGGAACTACCGCCAGCACGCCTCCCACCTGGCGGCGGTGGCGCTCTACGCGAAGAACAACTGGGGCGTGAACTTCGCGACGGTCGACCCCTTCAACGAGCCCGCCTCCACCTGGTGGACCGATACCGGCACCCAGGAGGGCTGCCACATGGACCCGGCGGTCCAGGCGGCCGTACTGCCGTACATGCGCAGCGAGTTGGACAAGCGGGGCCTGACCGGCGTCCGTATCTCGGCGTCGGACGAGACGAACTACGACACGGCACGCAGCACCTGGAGTTCCTTCGGATCGTCGACGAAGGCCCTGGTCAGCCAGGTCAACGTGCACGGCTACCAGGGCTCGGGCGGCCGCCGCGACCTGCTCTACACGGACGTGGTGACGACGTCCGGCAAGAAGCTCTGGAACTCGGAGACGGGCGACGGCGACGGCACGGGCCTCAGCCTGGCGTCGAACCTCTGCCAGGACTTCCGCTGGCTGCACCCGACGGCGTGGGTCTACTGGCAGGTGATGGACCCGACGGCGGGCTGGGCGATGATCGCGTACGACGCGGGCACGCTGCAGCCGACGACCGTCCAGACGAAGTACTACGTGATGGCCCAGTTCAGCCGCCACATCCGCCCCGGGATGACGATCCTGGACACGGGCGTGGACTACGCGGCGGCCGCCCTGGACCGCTCGGCCCGCCGCCTGGTGATCGTGGCGGTGAACAAGTCGTCCTCCGCCCAGACCCTGACCTTCGACCTCTCCCGCTTCGGCACGGTGACCGGTGGCTCGGGCGGCCTGGTCCCCCGCTGGAACACCCACACCTCCAGCGGCAGCGACCGCTACCGCTCGTACTCGGACACGCGTCTGAGCGGAAAGTCGGTGGCGGTGCCGTTCGCGGCGGGGGCGGTGCAGACGTTGCAGGTGGACGGCGTGGCCGTCTAGCCGCCGCAGGCCGAGGGGAAGGTTCTGTGAACCCCAGCCGCCCCGCCTGTACCCACGGACCACTCCTCGGCTCAAATAGCAACCATGAGCAGAGGCATACCGCGGGCGGGGGCTCGGAGCAGGCAACTGCGGCAGATCGCAGAACGCCGGGCACGAGCGGGAGGACGCACCGGACGGAGCCCCAGGGCCCCACTCGGCGCACGCGGCCGGGGACACCGCCGCGGAGCCCCGCAGCGAACGGGCGGCACAGGCGGCGCCAATGGGCCCGGGCCCGGCGTCACCCCACCCCCGGAGCCGAGCGCCTGGGGCAACCGGCTCACCGCGACGGCGGCGATGCTCCCGGGCCTCGCCGCCGTCGCCGCCCTGGTCTTCACCTGGGTGTCGGTGACCCAGGTGTCCGAGGAACTCACCATCTCGCAGCAGGGACAGATCGCGGACCGCTACGACAGGGCCCTGGAACGCCTCAACAACGGCTCCGCGACCATCCGCCGCGGCGCCGTCTTCTCTCTCCAGGGCATCATGGAGGACGCCCCTCGCCAGCAGCCGGCGGTGATCGACGCGCTGTCCGCGTACGTCCGCACCCACGCCACCAAGAAGCTGTCGACGCTCGAGAAGGCCCCCGACGTCCAGGCGGCCCTCTTCGTACTGACCCACCGCGACCCGGCCCACGACGGCGCGGCGCCCCTCGACCTCAGGAACGTGTACCTGACGGACGCGTTACTCCAAGGCGCGGACCTGACCCGGGCGAACCTCACCGGAGCGGTGCTCACGAACGCCGACCTGGAGGGCGCGGACCTGTCGGACGCGACCCTGCGCCGCGCCACCCTGAAACAGACGGAGCTACAGGACGCCACCCTCGCCGGAGCAGACCTGGCCGCGGCGACCCTGACGGAAGCCAACCTCAGGGGCGCGAACCTGACCGACGCCCGCCTCGGCTCAGCCGACCTCAGGTCCACCACCCTCACACACGCGGACCTGCGCAACGCCTACCTCAACAAGGCGGACCTCCGGCAGGCGGACCTGACGGACGCGGACTTCGCCGGAGCGTATCTGTACGGCGCGAACCTCGCCGGGGCAGAGCTGGAGGACGCACGCCTGGACGACGCGGTCCTGACGGAGGTCAACCGCCCGGAGGGCCTGCCGACGCCCGCATCACCGCTCCCCACAACCGCTCCACCAACCGCACCAACCGCACCAATCGACCCACGAAGCACGCATTCGTAAGAAGACCAGGGAAGACCAGGCAAGACCAGGCACGAACACGTCGCACACCTACTGACCCGCGGATATCTGATGCTTGTCATCCAACGGCAGTACGGTGTCCCCCATGCGCCCCGACACCTCCGCCGAGAACGTCGACCACCACGCCGAAGCGGCCCGCCTGGAGCGGACGGCCGGCATCCACCCCGAGGACGCCGAACACCTGCTCCTACAGGCCGCGGCCCACCTGGAACTGGCCGGCGCCCGCCCCGAGGCAACGGCACTGTACGACCGCCTGCTGTCGTCCCCCGACTCCCCGGACTCCCTGGAGAACCCCCACCTCGTACGCGCCCTCAAGGCGTCCAACCTCTGGGAGTACGGCCACGAGGCGGAGGCAAGGGCGATCATCGAGGGCCTCCGGACGTCCGCTCCCCGCGACCCGGCCCCCTGGGTGATCGCGGCGGAGGCCCTGGAGGCCCACGACGAGCTGGAGGCGGCGCAGGAGACGTTCACGGAGGGCGCGACGCTGCTCCTGACCGGCGTCTCCGAACCCCCCTACTCCACCCACGCCCTCCTCTTCGGCCGCCACCGCGTACGCCGCATGCTGGGCGCCCCCCACGACAACTGGGACGCCCTCGCGGACACCCTCCACTCGTCCTCGGTCTCCCTGGACGAACTCCACGACCCCAAGCGCGTCTGGTCCCTGGGCTCCGACAACCCGGCGGAACTGGAGGCAGAGATCTCCCGCCTCCGCGCCGAACTGGACGCCTACCGCCAGGCCCTCTCCCGCCCGTTCCCGGTCGCGGTACTGCACTGGCCGACGAGAGAGCTGGAGGAGCTGGTGGCCGGGTATCCGTCACTGGCGGAGGAGTACCCGTCGCACGGGGAGCACCTGGCGACGATAGAGGGCGCACTCCGAGAACTGTCGGCCTCCGGCACCCCGAACCTGGGCATCGTGACAGGAACGGTCCCGTCGTACGAGGCATTCGCCGCCTCGGAGGGGACGTCTCCGGCGGAGGTATCGCTGCTACCGCAGTACGCGACGACGCTGGCTGCGCGGGGGCGGGCTGCGGCTTGGCCTCCTCAGAGGGGAACGGTGTGCTGGTGCGCCTCGGGCCAGGCCTACGAGGAGTGCCACGGCACCCACGAATGACGGGGTATGCCCCCTCGCGGGTGTGATCGTTCACCGTGCGCGCCTTGGGTGACCGCGCTCAGGGCTGCAATGCTCGGCCGGCGCGCCACTCGCTGCCGCAATTGGCAGATTTGGGCTACTCGTACATCTCTCCACGGCAGGTCACGGCCGTCGGATCCGGCCCAAATCTGCCAATCAGCGTTCTTGCCGACCGTCACAGCCTCCACCATCGGCGGCAGCAGAGCCGTCACTGGACCCGGCGCCCCTGAGCCCCAGCAACTGTCTGCCCGCCGAGTCCCACCGCGAGCCCCTGGGCACCAGGTCGCCGAGCTCGCGTGGTGTCGAAGCCACCCGAGGCGAACGCGGGTCCCTGATCAATTTGCGCACTTCGTGTGCCGCTCGTCAGTGGCCGCTGTTACAACAGAGAAGTTGCTGTACGAGCGATCGAAGGAGCCAGCGTGTCGCAGCCGGGGGACCTGTCGCAGCCTGTCGCGGGCGTGTACGAAGAACTCATCACGCAGCGCATGCAAGCGCAGTTGGAGCAGTTAGTGGCGGCGGGCTGGAAGCCCATCGACGCAGACGTCAGCGAAGACTCGTCTCCCCATGTACTCGCTCGGCACATCGGTCAAGCCGTAGGGCAAAGGCTCGGCCAGATGCCACATGACAAGCGCGTCGTTGTGGCCAACCAGATCATCGAGTCACTCGCGGCTGGTTCTTCTGAGCTCGGTGACGCTGACCCTGTCGAGCTCATCGCCGACGGACCTCGTCAGCTCCTGGCTCTGGCTGAGAACGAGGCTCCCGGCGTTTTCGCAGTACGTCCGCTCACCCCGCTCTCCGAGAGCGCGCTCATCACCAACTCCCCCGACGACCCCAGTCTCGGCAGCGAGTTGCGGGCCGAACTGGCCACGGCAGACCGCGTTGACCTGGTCTGCGCATTCGTCAAGTGGTACGGCCTACGCGTACTCGAAGACTCGCTCCGCGCTGCCAGAGACCGCGGCATCCCGATCCGTGTCATCACGACCACCTACATCGGCGCTACCGACCGCCACGCTCTCGACCGCCTCGTCCGCGACTTCGGCGCCGAGGTGAAGGTCAGCTACGAGATCCGCTCAACGCGGTTGCACGCGAAGGCCTGGCTGTTTCGGCGCAACAGCGGCTTCGACACGGCATACGTCGGCAGTTCAAATCTCTCCAAGGCTGCGCTCCTCGACGGCCTGGAGTGGAACGTACGCCTATCATCCGTGGCCACTCCTGCGGTGCTGAACAAATTTGAGGCCACCTTCGACGCGTACTGGAATGACGGCGCCTTCGAAACATACGACCCGGACAGTGACGCCGAGCGCCTGGACCGGGCATTGGCCCAGGCTAATGGGACCAGCCCCACCACCGACCTCAAGATCAGCCTGTCAGGACTTGAGGTGCGGCCCTTCCCGCATCAACGGGACATGCTTGAACGCCTCCGCATTGAGCGCGAAATCCGCGGTCGGCATCGCAATCTTCTGGTTGCGGCGACCGGAACGGGCAAGACCGTCATGGCTGCCTTGGACCACCGAAGCCTGCGCAAGAGACTCGGCAACGGGAATCCGCGACTGCTGTTCGTGGCTCACCGTAGGGAGATCCTCAAGCAGTCCTTGCGAACGTACCGTGAGGTGCTCGACGACGCCTCCTTCGGCGAACTGCTCCACAGCGGCGAAGACCCACGCGAGTGGAACCACGTCTTCGCCAGCGTGCAGTCGCTCAACGTCCAGCGTCTTGAACAACTCGCTCCTGATCACTTCGACATCGTCGTCATCGATGAGTTCCATCACGCTACGGCAGCGACCTACCGGCGTGTGATCGACCACTTCAAGCCGAAGGAGCTCCTGGGGCTCACCGCTACGCCCGAGCGGATGGACGGGCTGAACGTGCAAGACGAGTTCTTCGAAGGTCGGATCGCTGCTGAGATGCGGCTGTGGGAAGCCCTGGAGAACGATCTCCTGTGTCCCTTTCACTACTTCGGCATCCCTGACGGCACCGATCTGACCAATCTCGGCTGGCAGAAAGGAACATACACCGACCACGACCTCGACAACCTCTACACCGGCAACCATGCCCGCGCCCGCATTGTCGTCAAGCAGATCCGCGACAAGGTCTCCAACCCGGGAGCCATGCGCGCCCTCGGTTTCTGTGTGACCAAAGCTCACGCGCACTTCATGGCCGACACTTTCCGCAAGACTGGGTTCCAGGCGGTAGCGCTCGACAGTGACTCGCCCCCCAAGGTCCGGTCGCAGGCACTGACTGATCTCCGCGACGGCAAGCTTCAGGCGATCTTCTCCGTCGACCTGTTCAACGAGGGCCTCGACATTCCCGACGTCGACACTCTGCTGCTCCTGCGCCCAACGAACAGCGCTACCGTCTTCCTTCAGCAGCTGGGCCGAGGCCTGCGCCGCACCGAGACGAAGCCCGTCGTCACCGTCTTCGACTTCATCGGCCAGCACCGAGCGGAATTCCGCTTTGAGGAACAGTTCCGTGCCCTGACGAACCTCTCGCGCAACCGGCTCGTCGACCACATCGAGCACGACTTCCCACAGCTCCCGTCCGGATGCCAGATCATCCTGGAAGGCAAGTCCAAGGACCTCGTTCTCGACAACATCCGCACCCAACTAGGCGCCACCGTGAAGACGTTGGTAAAGGAGATCCAGAACTACCGAACTCCCCGCCTCACAGATTATCTTCGGGAAAGCCGCCGAGAGATCAAGGAACTCTACAAGAGCGACAACTCCTGGACGGCAGTCGTGCGCAAGGCAGGCCTTGTCGAGGAGACGCCCCCTCCAGGAGAGACAGCGCTCCTCAAGCGAGTCCACGCCTTCCTCCACGTCGACGACCCCGAGCGCGCCCAGGCCTACCTCCGTCTCCTCGCCGACGACGCCCCGGCTTACGAGAGCTTGGCCCCCACCGACCAGACGTACGCCCGCATGCTGTTCTTCAACCTCTGGGACAACGCAGGTGGCTTCACCGGCTTCCGGCAGGGCCTCGAATCTCTGCGCTCCCAGCGGGTGTTCCGCGACGAGTTGCGGCAGGTGCTCTCGTACGTCATCGAGAGGGCCGACCACTTCCCGATCCCCCTGTCAGGCCCGCACAGCCACATTCCCTTGAAAGTGCACAGTGCCTACAACCGCTCTGAGATCCTCGCCGCACTCGGTGTGGCCCGATTCGGCGGCCAGATGCCCAGGTCGTTCGCGCAGGGTGTGCAGTGGGTCGAAAAGATCCAGACTGACGCCCTGCTCATCACCCTGGAGAAGAACGAAAAGGACTTCTCTCCCACGGTTCGCTACAAGGACTACGCCTTGAGCCCCACGCTCTTCCACTGGGAGTCCCAGAACGCTACCGCCGACAACTCCCCTACGGGCTTGCGCTACCAGCAGCATGCTCAACAGGGCAGTCACGTCCTGCTCTTCATGCGCCGCTACAAGAACACGGACATCGGCAAGCCACATCCCTGGATGCTGCTCGGCCCGGCAACGTATGTGGAACACACCGGCAGCAAACCGATGGCGATCACATGGCGCTTGCCGCATGAGCTTCCGGCCGACGTATGGACGTACTCGGCGATCACCGCTGGATAGATACACAACGGTGATCACCCGCGTCCGACAAGCTGGACGCTTCCCTACCGGGGTTGTTTACGACAGCGGGACATCCTTCTCTGAGGTCTCCGCCTCAAAGTGGATCTGCGCACGATCGAGTGCCTCATCGGCGTCGCATCCATGTGCTCTCAACCAATGGAGCAGGTCGGCGATCAGGTCGATCACCGCTTCCTCGGCAACCGCCGTGGTGAGGGGACTGTGTGTCGCCGCCCGTGGGAGCTGCGCTGTTCCGTACAGCCCGAGCATCTCCTCGGCCCGAGCTACGCGAGGGCCTCCGACGTGGCCGTTAGGGGAGGTCAGCCCTGTCGCCAGCTCGCACCACGTCACCTTACGGTCAGCGTAGGGTTCGACGCCCCAGCGGTCGGCAACGGCGCTGACCAGTGCCATCCCCCGGCCGGACTCAGCCTCCGTCGAGGCGTCGAGGCGAGTAGGCAGAGCGTGTGGATCGGGGTCGTGGACCTCGATCCGTACACGGCTTCCGATCATGGAGACGGCGAGTGTGCCGGGGGTTCCAGCGCCCACGTGATTGATGACGTTAGACACGAGCTCACTGACGCACAGTTGGGCGACGTCGATGACGTCATGTAGCCCCCAGAGCCCCAGGTGAAGCCGCATGATCCGTCGCAGGGCCGCCACCCCTTCTGGCTCCGCCACGAAGGGAAGATCCCAGCGCTTCCTTGTCATGCCTGCGAAGCAGTTCACCGTACAACTCCTCTACTTGCCGGATATGGGTGCGGTCCGCAACGGATCACACACAGAGAGTCGCATTGAAACTCTCAAAATGGAACTCTCACTAGGGTGGGGAAGAGGCACAGCCTGGCGCCGCGCGCCCCCGGCGCACACCACCTTGCAGACACACGTGAGGAAGCAAGACGATCTGACCGTCCGACACGAAAGGTCCCGAGAATGGCAGTTGGCCCCACCACCCGCAGGCGTCAGTTGGGCGCCGATCTACGCCGCCTACGCGAGCTCAACGGGCTGACCCTTGAAGAAGCAGGCACACGGGTCGGCATCTCCAAGGCAACGCTGAGCCGCTACGAGACCAAGGAAGGCTCGGTCAAGTGGCCGGCCGTGGACGCCCTTTGTCGTGAATACGGCGCATCCGACGAGGAACGTCTCGCCCTGGTCGAACTGGCCAAGGGGGCCAAGATCCAAGGCTGGTGGCGGTCACTCGCCGACCCCATCCCCGAGTCCATGAACCTCATGCTCACGCTTGAGGACGAGGTCGTTCGCGAGGACCACTACGCCTGCGTGTACATCCCCGGCCTCCTCCAGACTCGCGACTACGCCGAGGCCGTCCATCGGGCATCCGAGATGCACTGTCCGGAGCGGGAAGTGCAACACATGGTCGACATCCGCATGAAGCGACAAGAGCTCCTTCAGCGGCAGAACCCGCCACACATCTGGTGCGTGATCGACGAGGCCGCCATCCGACGCATGGTCGGGGGGCATGACGTCATGCGCGCCCAGCTCCGGCACGTGCTGTCCATGTCGGAGCTACCGCATGTCACGGTGCAAGTACTGCCGTTCTCAACAGGAGCTCACGCTGCTGCCGTTGGCAGCTTCGTGGTCCTGTGTGGCCCGAATCCCAACTTGGATGTCGTGTACGTTGACATCCTCGGCGGCGGGCTCTTCATGGAGAAGCCACAGGAACTGGAGCGGTACAGGTTGGCGTTCCAATACCTCAAGGCGCAGGCGCTCGATCTGAAATCCTCGGTACAGCTGATCCACCGCATAAACAAGGAGTTGTGATGCCCATACAGCCCGAGCCGCAGTGGTTCAAGTCCTCATACAGCGGGGGCAGTGGGACCGAGTGCCTGGAGGCGGCCTTCCTCCAGGAAGGTATGGCAGTGCGGGACAGCAAGGACTCATCCGGCCCTCGACTGTCCTTCAGCGCCAAGGCCTGGGCTGACTTCGTGACGGTTGTACGAGGGGTCAGCCCCCACGGCGACCCCACCGCGCTGCGTTAGCCGCTGTGAGCCCAACGGCTCCCGCTGGGCCACACTTCGAGTGCTATTTCGGCTAGCGCCGCCTGCCGCGCCTCGATGCCCTCGACTCGCCATTGCCCGATCTGCCCATCCCACAGTTTCTCAATGTTCGTGTGGGAGGAAACCATCAATGCCGAGCTTGAATAGAGGTGCGCCTTTTGTGGAAAAGCAGCGCCAGACAGAGACTGGTTCTTTTTCCCCGCCAGAAGAGTCAAGTTACCCAATCGGCTCACCCAAGCGTCGTGATCCTCCAACTGTAGCTCCTTCTCCGGTTTCTGCGGGTAGATGTTTTCTACGTGCACCTTTCCGTCACCCAAAACGACCTCTTCATGCACATCACTCTGAATGCGCAGATACTGCTCCACTTTCGCCAGAAGGTATCGAGCCTGAGATGACTTGGGGATAGAAGCATCCCGAAAGTCGGCTTCAAAAGTGTCGTCATCCGGGATCCAGCCCAAAACCTTCTGAATCACCCCGTCAAGAGATGCGCCTCGCGAAAGCTCCTTTGCGACACCGAACACGTTTTCCTCCAGGAGAGTGGACTCCCGCCTACCGACCACGGTCCAGCGCACATAATAGCTAATCGAGGCTTCTATCAGAGTTTGCAACTCGAAGTAAGTGAAGCGTCCAGAAGCGGCCAGCAGGAGCGGATAAAGAGCATCCGCACTCATCGCTTTCACCTCACCAAGAGACGCATCGAAGTTTACGTCTCCCGTGCTACCAGTTATGAGTTCGGCATACCTACCAGCAGCCCCTTCGAGTTCGGCAGAGAATGCGCCAACTCCGTATTCTTGCGGCCGCTTGTCGAATTGACCGCTCAGATCTTTGCGGATAGTTGCATACAGGCTATGCGATCTCACATCACCGTGCTTTGAGACCCAGAAGTGACGCAAGAATTTCTCGATCTCCTCTCGCCGATCGAACCCGTCGAGAAGAGATCTCCACGCATCATTCACCCGGGATTTTTCGTGATCGCTCCTACTCTTCTCCATCAGGAAGTTTCGCACCAGGTCAACAGTAGAGAGATCTTTACCGCGTGAATTAATGGTCTCGAACACCTCGTTAGCATCGCTGGAGGAAGGCGTCTGAATCTCAACGAAGACCAGACCGTTAATCAAGCACTCGCGCAGGGAATCCAGGTAGTCCAAGCGCGCCTCATCATCCGGGTACGCCTGCAGGCAAGCAGCGATCTTCGATCGAAAGTTACTGTAGGCATCCAGCATTAGTTTGTGTGAAGGGCGGGTAGGGCTCTCAATCCGTGGGCACTCCCCAGTGATTTCGCTCCAATCCTGGATCCTGTCACGGAAGAAGTCGCGATCAAACAACGACAACACCAGAAAGTACTCCATGGGCTCCTTACGCCCTGACTTGCGCGCAATGTAGTCCCGCTGGATATTGTTCGCGCTTGAGATGCTCTCCGGAGACTTCATTCCCCAGAGGGTGTCCCTGATTACTGCTATCAGGATGGTGGAGGTCGTCAATCGCTGCTGACCATCTAGAAGAGAGCGACCCTGGACGGAGTCGGCGGTTATCGTTACCACAGGGCCTATGAAGTACTCAGACGCTGACTCTCGGCCGCTTTCCCGCCCCTCTTTGAACTTCACGATGTCCGACCAGAAGACATCCACTTCCTTCTTTGTCCACGCGTATTGACGTTGGCTATCATCAGGAACAGTGACGACGGGATTGTTGGCGCCGATCAACTGACCGAGGGTCTGGCGTGCCGCCTGCTTGATGATGGCCATCGGGGGACCTCCGCTCGACTCGGGAAGCCCGAGCGTACCGCTGAGACGTCACCAGCGTGACGAAGGGGGAGGATTTGCGAAGGATCTCCGATATTGCAACCTCTTATTCGCCGGAGCTAACTGTGATCCAGTAGCCAGCTGGTACTTTTGGACATCACGCACCGAAGCCTCAGTAGCTGCCAGCACTGGTGAGGGACATGAGCTTTTCAAACGAGAATACGGCCGCACATCACCTGCACACGCTCCTTCGGAGTGTTCGTGATTCAGGAATGGACAGCCACGCTGCGGGCTGGTGCAAGGTCCTGGATGCTGAATGGGGCACCGTCCAATTCGCTCGGCGCCACTCTGAGGTGGTTACGCTACTGCAGATGACGATTCGACAGCTAGATGCCCTGCCCGAGAGATCTCGTCTGCGGTGTGAGCGATACGTGGACGCATGGTGGAGCGCTGTCATGCAGCCAGCTATCAACTGGTCGGATACCAATCGACCTACCCACAGGATTATTGACGAAGATAAGCTTGACCACCTGGAATCCACAGCCGAGCTGATCTCAGGGAATCTCGTGGGGTCAGCCGCTGCCCCTCGGAGTGCAGACCTCGACGAAATGGCGAGGCAGTGTCACGAGTGGATTGATCTACTCACCTCCATGGGTGAAGAGGAGATCAACGGGCCACTGCGAGACGGGTTGATTTCCCAGGTCCGCCACTTGATCTGGCTTATCGAGAACGTCGACTTGTTCGGTGGTGCCCGAGTTGCCGAAGAAGCCAGCACCGTCATTGGATCGCTCACTCAAACTGGGGCGACGCTAGTAAACGTGCAGCCAGATAATGCTAGCCGGTGGAAGACCGCATTTCTGGGCCTGGTAGCGGCCTGTATGGTCTTCAATCAGGCGGTGCCGATCTTCCAAGAGTCGATCACCACCGGCGAGGCCATCGTCAAAGAAATCACTGGCGTCGTGGGAAGTCTTCAGAAAGATGAGTAGCGGAAGGTTCACGGCTGGCAACGGGTGAGTTCCTGCTCGATGCCAGCCGCGATAACCGGCCAGGGCGCGCGAAGCGGTGCAATCGTCGACCAGTATTGATGAGATGCGCGAACCGCAGCGCTCACGCCAAGGCCGACAGACTCGGGCGCCAGCGTGCCAAGCACCCGGCGGGTTATCCCACCCGCACCCCGGGCCTCGGGTGTGATGCCGTTGCCGAGCAGGAGTGTCGCTGTGCGGATTGCGTCCAAGGCGGAGTGAGGGGCCACTCTGGCCAGTGCGCCGAAGACGAGGTCGTTCCAGTTTCGAAGCGTCCGGGCCCAGGCCAAGCGTTCAAGTCCCGTGCCGAGATCAACGGCCATGCGCTGAGGGTTCTCCACGTTCCACAGGAGCACGATGTCGCCAAGTGTGATGTCCAGGTGGCGGAACATCAGGGTCACCCCGGCCACCTGCCGACGGTGCCAGATCTTCAACTGGCCGTAGACGCTTATGTGTCGGGCATGGAAACCGAGTCTGGAGAGAACGTAGAGCCAGTCGTCCAAGATGTCGGCGTACTCGTCGATGGTCTGGATTGGCTGGACGCGGGACACGTTGACGAACGACGTCAGATAACCGTCGAGGAGTTCCCCGTCCCGGTTGCGCTCGCCAGTGAATCGGACCACCGGTTGAGGTAGGAACCCGCTTCGGTACGTCACCGGGCTGCCGTCCTTGAGGAACGGATCGAGGGCCTGAACCGCCGAGATGGCCAGCTCGGTTTCACGTCCCCAACGAAGCGGAATGCACGCGTCGCGGGGAACACCACGAGCTGCGAAGGCCTCCTCCAACGTACTCAGCAGTCCTGCCCACGAAGGCGGTCGGCGTGGCGGTGCGTACGGCGAACCCCAGTGGCGGTGACGGATCTCCAGTTCTGTTCCCTCGATCGTGAAAGCCCAGCTGGCCCCCAGCACTTGGCGGAGCGCGGTTGCTACCTGAAGGGCCGGCGATCCAGTCAGCATGAGAGGGCCGCCATGGCCTCGAAGTGCCGCGCTGGGTCGAAGCGCTGCTGGCCAACGGCCTGGACTTCGTTGTGGTTCAGGTCGGCAGCTCGCTCAATCGCTTCCGCGAGGGCCTGCGCTGCGGTCTCGTCGTCTGCCTCGGGCGGCACGACGGTCGTCACGCCCGTGCGGTCACACAGCGCGGCGTGGGCACAGGTTCCGTCACGCCAAGTCAGAGCGGACACGGGCGTTCCCGCCCGTACGGACTCGCCGAAGACGGCGGCACCGGCTTCCACGTAAGTGCGTGCGTAGGTGTAGACGAAGACTGAGGCCTCCTGGATGGCGGCTGCCTTGGCCGGGCCACCGAGTTCACCAGCCCACTCCACGTTATCCGCGGCGAAGAGCTTCCTGTGGCGCCGTACATAGTCCTCGCTGAAGACAGGGCCGACGATACGGATGCGACGCCCCAGTAATTGAGCCGCTCGTACGGCGAGGTGAGGGGCCTTCTCCTCGTCAATGCGGCCGAGCCACACCAGGTCTCGCCCCTGGGCGGCCGGGGGCTCCTCCTCGTTGAGGCCGAGGTGAACAGCCAGTTCAGATAATGGCTGGTGGGCTGCGTACCGCTCGATCATCTCGGGTGAGTAGCAGTAGAGCCGTGACCGCTTGCCGTCGAATGCCCTGTCCGTGTGCTGGAAGACCGGGGAGTGCTGGAACGTGGCTACGTCGCACTCCAGCTCGCTCCAGGTTCGTGCCCAGGCCGGTAGCGACGGGTACTCGTGGCCGACTACCAGGAGGTCGTACCCGGCGGCTTTCAGTTCGCGTTCGGCCGGCGAGCCCGCGGTGACGTCTTCGAGACGGACCGGCTTACGGACCCATTCGGGTTCCAGGTCCGGGAGCCATCCCGGACCCAGGAGGTGTACGTCGGCGCCTGCGGCTCGGGCGCCTACTGCGACCGCCCAGAGCCATCGTTCGATCCCGCCGTATCCGGCAGGGGGGAAGGCGTAGCTACCGGGGAAGTCGCAGACGCCGACGAGCACTATGCCTCCGGTGTTCCGTCCGCCGAGATACGGCGGAAGCCGAGGTATGGGACAAGTGATTCAGGCAGGACGATCGAGCCGTCCTCTTGCTGGCCCTGTTCGAGCAGCGCGGCCAGGGTGCGGCCCACCGGAAGGCCGGAGCCATTGAGCGTGGCGACCAGCTTGGGCTTTCCGTCCGCACCGCGGGTGCGGATATTCGCGCGCCGTGCCTGGAAGGTCCCGAAGTTCGAGACCGAGGAAATCTCGCGGTAGGTGCTCTGGCTCGGGAACCACACCTCAAGGTCGTAGGTGAGCTGGGCGGAGAAGCCCGTGTCGCCTGCGGCGAGGGTGATCACGCGATAGGCGAGGCCCAGTTCCTTCAGGCAGGCTTCTGCGTGGCTGAGCATTTTCTCAAGCTCGGCGTCGGCCTCCTCGGGGTCGCAGATCCTCACCATCTCCACCTTGGTGAACTGGTGCTGGCGGATCAGGCCCCGAGTGTCGCGGCCGTACGAGCCCGCCTCCGAGCGGAAGCACGGGGTCTGCGCGGTGAGCGCGAGCGGCAGTTCGGAGGGCGGGATGATCTCGTCGGCGTAGAGGTTGGTCAGGGGGACCTCGGCCGTCGGGATCAGGAACAGCTCACGGTCCGCCACGCCGGTCTTGAACAGGTCCTCCTCGAACTTCGGCAGCTGTCCTGTGCCGGTCATCGTCTTGCGCGTGACCAGGAACGGCACAGAGTGCTCGACGTAGTCGTGCCGCCGCGTGTGAAGGTCGAGGAAGAGCGTGGCGAGCGCCCGCTCAAGGGCCGCGCCTGCTCCTCGCGAGACGGCGAAGCGGGGGCCCGAGAGCTTTGTGGCCCGGCCGAAATCGAGGATGCCGGTGGCCTCGCCGAGGTCGACGTGATCCTTCGGGGTGAACGAGAACGCCGGCGGGGTACCAACCCGGCGCACCTCGACCGCGAACTCTTCGGAGTCGCCATCGGGCGACCTGTCGTCGGGGAGATTCGGGATGGTGAGTAGGAGCGTGCGCAGCTCCTCCTGCACCTGCTCCTGATCAGCCTCGATATCGCGGATCTGTTCCTTGATCTCGCGGGCGCGCTCCTTCAGCTTGGAGATGTCCCCGCCCTGCTTCGCGGTCTGCTGGACCTCGCTTGCCACCCGCTTGGACTCTGCCCGCAGCTCGTCGGCCGAGCGGATGCTCTGGTTGCGCCGCGACTGGAGACTCTCCAGCGCGGAGAGGTCCAGCGAGTATCCGCGGCGAGCGAGACGACGAACCGCTTCGGCACCCATTTCGAGAAGGGCGCGGGCATCATGCATGAGGAGGTTCCTTTTTCTCCGGCGAGTGGGCTACAGCCCCGAAGGTAGCAACCGCCGCACCCCCACCGATCCGCATTTCCGCCGCGCTGCCACTCGCATCTGGATCCTGTGGTTCCTCCCTGGTGACATCGGAAGTCATCAACGTGGACAGCACCTTCGCGATCTTCGGCAGCGCGGGGTCGTCGATCTCCAGGTAGTAGAGGAGGCCGTCAACGGCGAGCGCTCTGCACCACGGCGTGATCTCCGGGGCGGGGATACGGGAGATCCGACTAGCTGTGGCCAAGCGGTCGGTCACTTCTCGCTCAAGGTCGTAGTAGACGGTCCAGAAGGCCCAGTCGAACGCCGCGTCTCCCACCAAGGGATGCGGATCGATCAGGCGCGGGTGACCTCCACTGTCGAAGATCACGTTGTCCCGGTACAGGTCGGCGTGGAGGACCGTTGTCCGAGTGAGGTCCTCCCGCAGGCCGGGAAGGCCCTCGCACGCCTCCGCCACGAGCTTCCGTCCGGCGCCAAGGTCGAGACGCTGGGCCCGTTCACGGATACGAGGTATGACCACCTTTTGGCAGAAGTGGGCCAAGCCCGGCACGTCCGGCCTCGGCCTCCGTCGGCCGAGAGAGTGGAGCGCTTGGATGGCAGTGGCCACCGTCTGCCTTTCGTGCCCGGGAGGTGCGGCGCCGCCGGGCCGGTCGCCCACCAACTCCAGGGCCGCCACCGACAGATCGTCCGCTGTTTCGATGACGTCGGCGGCCGGGCCGTCGGCCCACCCGGTCAGCGCGGCGATCTCGTGGCGGTAGCGGAGCCGCTCGAACCACGCCTTGAGGATCACCGGAGTCCCGTCGGGTGTCGTGGCCAGCGCGATGGCAGAGGCGTGTCCCGCGTCGTGGTAGCCCTTCACCGAGAGCTTCCAGCGCTCCGCCGCCTCGGCCAGGAGGGACGGGGCGGCCTGCAGCCATGGCTCAGCTGAGGGACCGTAGTGGTCGAGAAGGCGCTGCCTGCAGCCCGGCGGCACTTCTCCGAGTGTCTGCGTGGCCATCAGCTCAGCACAATCCCGCCGGAGACCAGTTCGTCCGTGAGGGCGGGGAACCCGTCGAGGGTTTCGGCGACGAGCGCCTGGACCTTGTCGACCTGCACGTCCGGCGAGGAGAGCCGGACCAGGATGCGCCAGGGCTGGTCGAGCCGCTGCCCCGTGGTGCTGATGAGGTGGACCTCCGCGTGCCCGTCGGTCGTCTCGTGCAGGCGGTGTGCGAGACGCTGCGCGGCGATGTTGTAGAGCTTGCCGACGTGGTAGACGGGGTTCTTTCCGTTGGCGCCCTCCAAATTCATCGGGCGTAGAGGAGTGATGAGGCCGTTGACGCGGTTGCCCCTCCCCACCACTCCTTCGTCACCCGACTCGATCGAGCTGCCGGTGTATGTCAGGTAGAGCTCGTCCTTCTCCGGTATGTCACGGGCGTTCAGCCGGAAACGGGCCTCGGCGCCGGGCAGCCGGAGGCCGGCGAGTTGGTGGCACTCGGCGAGAACTGTCTCAGTGTTGCTGATGTATTCCGCCCGGCTGCCGACGTGCCGCGACTTCTGTGGCACGCACAGAACGATGTCGGCGCTCTCTCCGTCCCAGTAGCCCATGAGCTTGACGTCGGAACCGCACCAGGCGTGGGACCGGGTGAAGTCGCTCAGTCCGGAGAAGTGATTCACCAACTCGCGCATGAACGACTCGAAGGGACTCTCCGGCGCCCAACCGGTACCGAGTGACGTGTCGTTCGAGAACCGCACCTGGCGCTCCCGAAGGTCGTCGACGGACCGGGGATTGAACCATCTGGTCCTGTCCGGAACCGCGTCGCCGGTCAGCACGGCGCCGGGGCTCGAATTGCTCGTGATGTTGAACGAGAAGTCGAGGTGGCCCGAGACCTCGGGAAGGCGCTTGGCAAAGAACTCCCGGACCTCCGCCTCGACGATCTCCAGGACGGGTATTCGCTCTCCGCCGCAGGCGGGGGCAGCCCGCCCGTTGACCAGTACCCGTATGGGGGCCGTTATTTTGCCGCCGCCGTAGCGGACCTCGCTCGCTCCGCCCAGGAGGGCGAGCTTGTCGAAGTTGTGGTGCAACACCGCGCCGAACCGTTTCATCGTGTATCGGCTGTACGCCTGGGACAGCCGTTCGGCCAGGTGGTCGGCGAGCGTGTCGGGGTGGCCGAGCCCTTTGCGTTCCACAATGGCGGTCACGTCGGGCTGCGGAGTGCCGGTCTCGATCACTACATGGCTGCGGCCGTAGGACCTGGCAGTACGGTTCAAGGCATGCTCCAGTCTGTCTTGATCGAGTGGGAGTCAGGGTGCCGTCGAGGTACGTGCAGGCCTCGCCGAGTCAGGAAGCACCGAAGGAGTGGAGCGGGTGAGCTTGCTTCGCTGTCGTGGAAGTTCGCCGTGACAGCGCGCTGACGCCGTCGGCGCCAACCCCGAGGCATGCAGGAGTACAACAGGTCGCGGACATCGTGGAATCGATGTCCAAGTAGCCATCGCTCGTTCGTCGTCCTGCCCTACCTGCACCATGCGAGAAGCTTCGACGCCCGAAGAACCAAGAGCCCTGACAAAGTGTCCTGGTTGGTGGTCGGCCCGGTTCAGAGGCCCAAAACGACGGTCACCCCATAGCGCGGGCGGCCGTGTCAAGCACGGCGGTCCACGGCAACTGACGCCCGGCGGGCGCTTCCCGCGGCTCGTACAGCGGCCAGACATCCGGCCCATAGACGAGATGGACTTCGGCGTCTCGTAGCGCTGCGATGTGACGCTTCCATGCGGGGTGGCGGGCGTGGGCTGCGTTGATCCGAGGGAACACCACGACTGGCAGGCCAAGGGTGCCGATGGCTTCCCCCACCTGTGTCAGCGCTTGGTTGTCGGCGACGCCGGTAGCGAGCTTGGCCACCGTGTTGGCGCTCGCGGGGGCGACCACGTAGCAGTCCACCTTCGGATGAGGACTCGTATCACCGGGAAGTCGTGCCTCGTGACGGACGGGCAGCCCCGTCAGCTCCTCCAAGCGGTCGGCCTCGCCGTTCATGCGAAGCCAGTGACCGGCGGTCGGTGTGAGGGTCACGGCCACTCGCCACCCCCGGGCCAGTGCCGGCTCCACGAGCCCGGTCCGCAACGTCTCGACTCCTCCGGCGCTGGTGCCCACAACTCCCAACGTCCGGCCCTTGCTTACGCTCACTGCACCGCCCTGCACCGTTGAGCCATCACGAACAACTCCGACGAACGAGCCCCGCCCGTGACCGGAGACTGTTTGATCAGGTCGCGCAGCGTGTCACGGACACGAGGATTGTTCCGCACGAGCTGCGGTGACACAGACTCGGCTGTGCGCAGCTCCGAGAACGCGTCGTCCACTCTTCCCGCCAAGGACAGCGCTCGGGCGTAATCGATACGGTGCGAGACGCCTCGTTCGGCCGCAATGTGATCCACATCGATCTCGCCGTGTTCCACTACGTAGGAAACGTTGTCGAGATCCAGCTCTGCCGACAGGCGGTGCAGTATCACGTTTGTGGGGCCAAAGGACGTGTGCCAGTGGTTCTCGTCCGAGCCGAGTTGGTCGGCCAGTTCCTCGGCGCGTTCCATCAGCGTCATGACCGTCGAACGGTCCTGGTGCCGGGCCGCCGCGATGGCCGCCCTGAGATTGATCATGCCCAGCAAGCTCAGGGCAGCCGGGTCGCTCTCCTCAACTCTGGCCGACAGCCATCTCGACGCCGTTATCGCCAGTTCGAGTGCGTCGTCATAGCGGCCGTTGGCCAAGAGGGCGTGAGTTCCCGACCGCGCGGCGGAGGCCAGTACCAGCGCGTCCCCCGACTCATCGGCAGCCCTCATGGCCCGCTCGGCGGCGAGCCACGAAATATCGGACTCCCCCACCTTGGCAAGTGTCGTGGCTGCAAGGTGGTGAATACGCGCTGAGACCGCCCAGGAGTCCAGGCGTTCTCTGGCGGAACGCACAGCCCGGTCCTCAAGTCCCTGCGCGGTCTGAAGAAGCCCAGGAAGCGCAGCCATCACTTTGCCGAGCCGACCGGCTTGGTAGTCATCCCAAGCCGCTTCGACGCGAGCAGCCACAGGGCCAGGAGTCGGAAGCTGGCTCTCGGCCTCGGGCCCGAACAGCAACCGCGACAGGCGGCGCGGGCTCATCAGCGCGTCCCGGACAGCCGGTACGTCGTCCTGCTGCCTCTCGTCCTCCATAAGCACGGGTCGCCCGAGCAGCTCACCGAGCGGCACCCGGAGCACACGGGCCAGTTCGGCAAGCATGTCGATACGCGGTGGCTTTCGCCGTCCCGACTCCGCCTTCGCCAGCCAGTCGGTGCTGCGCCCCACCAGACCGGCCAAGACCTGCTGTGTATAGCCGCGGCGCCTCCGGTGGAAGGCGATCCGCTCACCGACAGTCAGGTGATCTCCGAGCCCACGCATGCGTGCCCTCCCACCACGTAGGGGCCAGGTCCACGATAGCTACGGCTATGAAGGGAACGGCTGGAGGACAACCACTGGGTTCGCATCGAGTGGCAGCGGCCTCCGCCGAGACACTGCTCACCCAGTCCTCTGACGGAACCGCCCGCGTATGGCCCGCCGCCCCCAACTTCGACCGCCGGGAAGCGGAAGCCCGCGGCCGGGTCTTCCGCGTCCTTGTAGGTACGCAGCTGAGTGGTCTTGGGCGTGCGGTTCCTCCTGGGCCGTAGCTCTCGTACAGCAGGCTATGTGCTGGTGGAGGGGCAGCGAGAGGAAGCTTGGCGCCAGCTGGCGCAGATGGATATCCCGGATCATGAAACGGTGACCGAGTCCCAGAATCGTATGACGCAGTTCCTGGAGGTGACCGCCCAGCACAGCGCGTATCACCTGGAGATGAAGGACGCATACGGGCTCGACGACGACTATCAGGTGTGGGCCTCAGGCGTCCGGTTCGATCCGGCCGAGCGCTGGCCCTGGTGGATCGAGTTGGTCTCGGCAGCGGTGACGCGAGGCGTGGCCGTGCACCGCGCTCGGATCGTCTCGGATCCCATCTCCCTTTACGTGCGGTACGAGCACGAGCTGACCGGTGGTCACAACATCAAGGCCGGAGAGGTCGTGCGGTGGTTGCCGCGCAGGCAAGCGTCCGGTCTGGCGCTGCCCGGTAACGACTTCTGGCTGTTCGACGGCACGTCCGTACTGTTCGACCACTTCGCCGGGGACGGGACGATGACCGGGGAAGAGCTCGTGACCAACCCCGCAGTCGTGGAGCTGTGTGACTCCGCGTTCGCCGCTGTGTGGGAACGAGCGATCCCGCATGAGGAGTACCGGCAGATCTGAGAGCGCCCACCGGCAATCGGATCCGCAGGTGCGACACATTTCCAGAATGTGTCGCAGTTCAGCCGGTACACCAGCCATGCTCGGCCGGCTGGACACCGCCCAGTTCGAGGAGTCGTGCTACCGCCGCACGTTGTGCCTGATGGATGCGCGACGGTTTGCCGGATGACGCCCCGGCCCCCTACCTCTCAGCGCTCAGTGACCGGCCTGTCCAAGCAGCGAGTGCTCTCCACGGCGTCCTCTAGCCAACGCGCGTAGACATCACCATCATGGGAATGCTTCGAGCGCACAACCTTCTCCGTCACTTGACATGCACTCGTCAAATCAACCGAGAGAGGTGGCACGATGGCTTGCGGATCGAAAAGCCTGTGGGCTGGTGAAACGAGCTGGTTCTGTTGCGGTTCCGCGTGGGGGCCGTGCGGCAGCGCCGGCGGCGGCGCCTGCGGCAACTGCCGGTCAAGCGCCAACCACGGCGCCTGGCCCAACGCGTCACAGGCATGCTGGGACATCACCCGGCCCGACCTGTGCGGCGAGAACATCCCCAGACGCGGCTGCGGCGCCGTGATGAACGTCAGACACCAGTGTTCCGGCGCGACGGTGTGCATCACGATCACCGACTGCGGACCGCGCACCAAGGACTGGTGCGGCGAGGCCACCTGCTGCAACGGCGCCTGCCGCACCAACCGCGTCCTGGATCTGACCCCGGCCGCCTTCTCGGCCATCGGCAATCTCAGCTCCGGCAAGCTGCCGGTCTACATCTACGAGTGAGAAGGGACGCGGACATGACCTCTCGTCAGGACGACCACCGCGGCCTGGGCCGCCGTCGCTTCCTCACCACCGCCGCCCTCAGCGGCGCCACGATCGTCGGCGCGACCGCGCTCGGCGGCATCGACGCCGACGCCGCCTTCGCCGCCGAGCCGTCACTCGACCCCGCGATCGCGAAGTCCTCCTTCGTCGAGGGCCGGATCACCGGCATCACCGGCAGCGTCCTGGAGGTCGCCGGCTCCTACGGTGACCACGCGCGTGTCCAGATGACCAACGCCACCAGTGTGTGGAAGGTCCGTGCCACCACCGCCGCGGAGATCGAGATCGGTGACGGGCTTTACGCCCGCGGTGTACCGATGCCCGATGGCACCGTCGCCGCCGACGCGGTGTGGGTGAACATCGTGAACCTCGACACCCAGATCCGCGGCATCGCCAAGAACCGGCTCCACCTCGCCCACGGTCAGCACGAAGTCGTCGGCAACATCCTTACGGACACCACGAACGCCTCGTACGCGGGGCGCGCGCTCACGTCCGACCTGTCACGGTTGCGCATCGGGCAGAGTGCCCAGGTCCTCGGGGCCTGGCGGCCGTCCGACAACTCCGTGGATGTCGTCCGTATCTCGGTCGGGCACTGAGAGCGGGACCGAGGAGGAAGACGAAAGAGATGCTCTCACTGACAACGGGCCCACTGACAACGGGCCTCGCCCCGCTGGTCCTTGCCGGTCTGCTGGGCTGGACCGGCACGGTCAAGCTGTTCAGCCGCTCCGCCGTGCTCCAGGCGCCGAAGACGGCGCTGGCCCGCATGTTGAGCAGCAGCGAGCGAGCGGCGCTGGTGCTGCGCGGCGTCGGCGCCGGCGAACTGCTCATCGCCGCAGGGCTGCTGGCCGTACCGGCGAACCCGGTGCCGGGGGCGGCCGCCGCCGTTCTCGGCGCGGGTTTCCTCGGCTATCTCGGCTACGGGCGGGCGCTCGCCCCGGAGTCCTCGTGCGGCTGCTCGGCGAATGAGGACACGCCGATCACCTGGCGCGCGTTCGCACGCGCGGCGGTGGTGCTGGTGGGCGGAGTGGCGGCGGCCGTGGCGCACGGCAGCTGGTGGTCCACGGTCTCCGGGCGGCCCGTCGGGTCGCTCGGATTCCTGGCTGCCGCAGCGGTCGTAGTGATCGCGCTCTCGGCCGATCTCGACCGGTGGTGGCTGCTGCCGCTGCGTCGGACGAGGCTGCGTGTCTTCGGGCATCCACTCTCCGGCGCCGGGGTGGGCGACCGGGTGCCGGTCGCCGCGAGCGTCGAGCTGCTGGAGAACTCCCTTGCCTGGCAAGCCGCTTCACCTGTGGTCCGATCGGGTCTGCTGGACCACTGGGAGGAGGACGGCTGGCGCATTCTCCTGTTCTCGGGTGTGTACGAGACAGCGGAGGGGGCCCGGCCGGTCTCCGTGGTGTTCGCACTCGACGCCACGTCCAGCCGGGACACTCCCGGCGACCCCGTCGTCCGCGTCAGTTTCCTCGACGCGGACAGCGGGGACCCGGTGGGAGCGGAGCTGCTGAGCGCGATGCCGTCCCGGAAGGCGCTGCCGCTGGCGGGCTGACGCGGCCCGCGAGCGGTCAGGGAGCGGGTCCGGGGGCGTCACGTACGCTCCCGGACCCGTCCCATGTGCGCTCACATCCCTTGCTCATCATGGGAGTTGGCCGTGTTCGTGTCCCCGACACGTCCGTACAGCCTCACGTCCTCTCCGCCACCGGCCGCCGCAGCAGATACACCGCCGCGGTCGAGACCAGCACAGCCATGCACAGGATGAAGACCAGCCCCGCTCCCTCCAGGCCGATCGGGCCCGTCAGGAATCCCACGCCGATCACCGGCACCGAGATACCGGCGTACGCCACCACGAACAGCGTCGAGATCACCGCCGCTCGCCGGTCCGGCGGAGACGCCGCGGCCACCGCGGACAGTGCTCCGCGGAACGACAGCCCCTGCCCGCACCCGCCGACGAGCGCGCTCAGCACCACCAGCGCCAGCAGGTCCCACCGCAGCGCGCCCGCGAGCAGGGCCAGCGCGGCGAGGAGTACCGCGCAGCCGAGCGGCAGTGAGCGCCTCACCCCGACCCGGCCGACGGCCAGTTGCCCGGCGGTCGAGGCGAAGAAGGCGAGGGCGACGACCAGTCCGCTCAGGGCGTGGTCGGTCACGTGCAGAGACCGCGCGAGGAACGCCGGGCTGACCGAGGTGAACACCCCGAACAGGGCGAACCCCGCGAACGAGGCAGTCGCCGCCGGGCCGAACACCGCCCGTACCTGCGGGGGCAGAGCGGGCCGCTGCGGCCGTACGGTGCTCAGCGGCTGCCGCTCCCGTACGGTCTCCGGAAGTCGCAGCAGGACCGCGGCCGAGGCGGCCACCAGTGCGAGGTGCACGGCGAACGGCAGGTACAGCGGCCAGGCGGCGTACTGTGCAAGCACCCCGGCGAGCAGCGGGCCGCAGCCCAGTCCGCCCATGTTGGCGGCCGTCGCCACGAACGTGGCCCGGGAGGCGCCGCCGGGCGGCGCCAGCTCCATCACGTACGCCGTGGCGGCCCCGGTGAACAGACCGGCGGACAGTCCCGACAGCAGCCGCCCCGCGTACAGCCAGCCCAGGCCGGTGGCGGACAGGAAGCAGATGGCGCTCGCCGCCGCGCAGCCCAGGCCCCACAGCAGCACCGGACGCCTGCCGACGGCGTCCGAGGCGTTGCCCGCCAGCAGCAGCACGCCGATGACCGCGAAGGCGTACACGGCGTACACGACGGTCACCGTCAGCTCGGAGAACCCGAACTTCTCCTGGTAGAGGGGGTAGAGCGGGGTCGGCAGCGTGGTGCCGGCCATGCACACGACGAACACCGCCCCGCTGAGCAGACACTCGCGCCACCCTCGGCGATCACCGTCCATGCCGCTGACGGTAACTCCGCGTTCCGCCCCGGCCGGGCCCGGCACGCCACCGGTAGGAGCGCGGGTACGGATACGACTACGGGTGCGGGAACGGGTACGGGTACGGGTACGGCAGCGTCCCCGGTCACAGCGGCTGCCGCAGCAGTCCCTCGATGCGTGAGCGCATGGCCATGGCCCGTGGGTCGGAGTACGGGTTCAGGTGGGTCAGGGCCTCGGTCCAGTGCGTGTGGGCGGCCTGGGGGTCCTTCGGGTGGACCGTGGTGGCCAGGTGGTCGAGTTCCAGGGCGTGTTGCCAGGTGTCCCCGAGGTCACGGTGGACGGCCGCGGCCTGACGGTGGAAGGCGGCGGCCTCGGGCAGGCGGCCCGTCTCGGTGTACGTCTGGCCCGTGCCGCGCCAGGCCAGGGCTTCGCGGCTGCGGTCGCCGAGGCGTCGGTGGAGCATGGCGGACCGCTGGTAGGAGGTCAGGGCGTCGCCGTACTCCCCCGTGGCGCGCTGGATGTCGCCGAGGGTGAGCAGCCAGAACGCTTCCCGTGTGTGGTCGCGGAGGGCGAGGGCGATGTCGAGAGCGTCGTCGATGGATTGTCTGGCCGTGTCCGTGTCGCCTTGTTCGAGTCGTAGCGCGGCCACGATCCGCAGGAGGTTGCCTTCGCCGCCTCGGTTGCCCTGGGAGCGCTGCGCGGCCAGCGCCTCGTCGAGGACGGCGGCGGCCTCGGGCAGGCGGCCGGCGCTCAGGCGGGTGCTGGCGATGTTGGACAGCACGGTGGCTGTTCTCTGGCGGTGGTCCAGGTCGCGGTAGAGGGACAGGGCCTGGCCGAAGTGCGTGTCGGCCAGGTCGAGGTCGCGGCGTCGGAGGTGGATCAGGCCGATGAGGTTGAGCGCGTGGGCCTCGTCGAACCGGCTGTCCGAGCCGCGCGCGAAGGTGACGGCTCGGCCCAGGGCGTCGAGGCCTTCGGAGAAGTTGTTCAGAGCCCTGTGTGCGATGCCCGTGTTGATGAGGAGCCGTGTGCGGGCACGTGCTCGCGAGTCGTCCTCTCCCTCGGCAGCTTCCAGGCCGATTCGGCCCAGCTCCAGCCAGTCGCGTTCCGACGCGGAAGGGGGCCGTGCGAACCACAGCACGGTGGCCAACTGCCAGGCTGCCTGCCTGAGTCCGTTGCGGGTCGCGCCGCGTACGAGGGGGAGGAAGTTGCCGTGTTCCCGCTCGGACCAGTCGACGGCGGCGTTGTAGTCGGCGAAGGCGAGCGGCCGCACTCCGGGTGCGGGTTCCTGGAGCGGCAGGTGGTCCTCGGACGGGTACAGCCACGTCTGGGCGGCGTCCGCCGTGTGCAGGTACCAGCTCACGATGCGCCGCACTGCCGCTTGCCGCTGCTCGGAGGATTCGTCTGTCTGCACCGTCTCGGTGGCGTAGGCACGCAGCAGGTCGTGGAACTGGAACCGGTCCGGAGCGGTCTGTTCCAGCAGGTGGGCGCCGACGAGATCGTCGAGCAGCTGGCGGGCTCGGCTGGGCGTGAGTTCACCGAGCGCGGCTGCGGCGGGGAGGCTGAACTCCGCCCCCGGGTGCAGCCCGAGCAGCCGGAAAAGGCGGGCTGAGTGGGCGGGCAGGGCACGGTAGGACCAGGTGAAGACCGAACGGATGGCCTCGGCCTCGTCATCGATGCCGGTGCTGAGGACGTCCCAGAGCGCGGACTCGTCACGCAGATCGTTGATCAGGTCGTCGAGCCGCATGTGGGGGTGGCTGGCAGCCCGTTCGGCGGCGATCCGCAGGGCGAGCGGGAGGTGGGCGCAGAGGTGGGCCAGTTCTGCGAGCTTGTCCTCGTCGTCCTCGGGCCGGTAGCTCCTGGTGACCTCGCGCAGTAGAGCGACCGACTCCGGCTCCGGGAGCGTCCCGAGGGTGATCCTGCGGGCGCCGTCGCGTACGGCGAGGCCGGCGAGACGGTTGCGGCTGGTCACGACGACGAGGCTGGTTCCGTCGCCGGGGAGGAGGGGCCGGACCTGGCTGACCGTCGCGGCGTTGTCCAGCAGGATCAGAACGCGTCGGTCGGCCAGCAGCGAGCGGTACAGTGCCGCCGCGTCGTCGATGTCCTGGGGTACGTCCGCCGGTGCCACGCCCAGGGCCCGCAGGAAACGGCGCAGGGCCTGGTCCGCCGTGACGGGTTCCCCGGGGTCGTAGCCGCGGAGGTTGACGAAGAGCTGGCCGTCGGGGAAGCGGTCCTTGACCCGGTGCGCCCAGTGGAGTACCAGCGAGGTCTTTCCGGCCCCCGCGGTGCCCGCCACCACGTGGACCAGGACGACGACGTCGCTGTCGTCGCGGCCGCTCAGGACTTCGTCCAGCCGGCTCAGTTCGTCAGTGCGGTTGACGAAGGCGTAGACGTCCGCCGGGAGTTGGCGGGGAACGGGTCGGGATGGGCCAGATCGGTCCGGAGCGGCGGCCTGGTGGAAGTGGATGTCGCCGCCGACGTTCCTGGCCTGCACGACATCGCGGGAGGTCCCGGAGAGATCGTTCTGCGAGTCCCCGGGAGGCCGTCCCCTGTTGTCGTCCCTGTCGTCCCTGTCGTCTCTTGGCGTGTCGATCGCTGTGCCCCGATCAAGCCGGTGGTGGGGGAGGCAGGTGGGCCACCGCCCGGTCGAAGTACGCCTGGACGTCCTCGGCAGCCTCGTACGCGTACCGGAGATAGTCCGTCCAGTGGCGAACGGTCCGGGGATCGGTGAAGCGGATCGCTCCGTCCGGCTGCCCGGTGTCGGTGTACAGCACGCGGAAGAGAGTCCGGCCGTCCAGCAGGTTCAGCTCCGGCAGGGATCCGTCCGCCTCGGCGGAGGCGATCGCGGATGCGGGCAGGACACGGACGGAGTGGCCGCACTCCGCGCTCAGGCGGAGCCAGTGCAGTTCCCACTGCACGTACGGTGTCAGGGGCTCCTCGACCACGCGGATGCGGTGGAAGACCGCGCCCCGCGACTCCTCTTCCCGGGCCTTCCGCCGCAGGGCGTCACGCTCGGCTTCGAAGAGGCGTAACGCCTCCGGCCAGTCTCCCGTGCGCAGCGCGTCCCGGCTGTCGTCGTTCGTCTCCTCGAAGTGCTGTAACCGCTCCAGTTTCCAGGATTCACCGTCGCGGATCGCCGTCCGGCGCTCACGGAAGTCCCGTTTGTAGTCCTGGCGCGTGAGCCGCTCGCCCAGTTCGTCAGGGAGGGCGGGGATACGGAGATCAAGCATCGGGGATGTCTGCCTTCGCCGCGCTCAGCATGTTCCCGGGGATCACGACCAACCGCTCGTCCGGGCCCAGCGTGACTCCGCCCGGCAGGTGCGAGCCGTAGTGGACGGTGAGATCGCGGCCGATCACGGCGACGTCGCCGTTGCTCAACTGCCAGATGTCCGGGCACTCGTCGTCGTCCTTGGAATTGCCGAGTTCCACCGCGGACTTCCCGAGCCGTTTGACGAATAACGCCGACGGGTCGGCTTCCCACGTACGGGCCATGGCAGGCCTCCAGATCACCGGCGTCACTGACAGTCGCGTCAACGATACCGGGCGTGCTGGGAGGTCCGCAGCGTGTGATTTCGCCGGATGGTGCGAGTTTCTCGGTCTGCCTCCGGGGTGTGCGCCTCCGTTCGGATGCTCACGGCTTTCAGATGCCCACGGCTGTCAGATGCTGCTCACGGCTGTCAGATGCTCACGGCTTTCGGGCGAGGCCGACGTACGTGGAGACCTCGGCGTCGGTCACGTCGGCGGCGATCCGGGATTCCTCGGCCATGCCGTCGGCGTTCCAGCGGTGCGGGACTTCGAGGCCGGGCGGGACGAGTTCCAGGTCTGCGAAGAACCGCTCCACCTCAGCCTTGCCGCGCGCCTGCGCCGGGATGCCGGAGGAGCGGTAGACGTCGATCGCGCGGCCGATGCCCTCGGGGTCGAAGTCCGTCGTGACGTGGGACAGCGCCAGGTACGAGCCGGGGGCGAGGGCGCCGAGCAGGTGCTCGACGATGGCGTACGGGCCCGGGTCCTGGTCGTCGGGGAAGAAGTGCAGCAGGGCGTTGAGGCTGAGGCCCACCGGGCGTTCCAGGTCGAGGGTCTCGGTCAGTTGGGGTGCGGCCAGGATGGAGGCGGGGTCGTTCAGATCGGCCTGGACGAACGCCGTGCGGCCCTCGGGGCTGCCGTTCAGCAGGTGCTCGGACTGGGCGAGGGCCACCGGGTCCTTGTCGACGTAGACCACGCGGGAACCGGGGATGACGCTCTGGGCGATCTCGTGGAGGTTGGGGCTGGTGGGGATGCCGGTGCCGAGATCCAGGAACTGCCGGACGCCGCGTTCGGCGAGGAAACGGGTGGCCCGGTGCATCCACACGCGGTTGGTGCGGGCGATGACCATGATGGCCGGGAAGGCGGCGATCGCTCTGCCTGCGGCGGCGCGGTCGGCCGCGTAGTTGTCGCGGCCGCCCAGGTAGTAGTCGTACATGCGGGCGATGCTCGGCTGGTGGGTGTGCGTCTCGGCGTGCGTCTCGGCGTGTGCCTCGGTGGCGCTCATGTCCGCTCTCCCCGTCCTCTCCCTGTCCTCTTCCCGTCCTCGCTCCGTTTGTGGGTCAGTTCGTGTTGTGGGTCAGTTCGTGGTGGCGGCTCCCGACGGGCGCTCGTCGGGTTGGTCCGGGTCCACGGAGAAGGCCGTGTCCCCCGCCACCGCCACGATCGCGTCCTTCACCAGCAGCACGCTCGGGAGCCGGTCCTCCGCCGAGGTGCCCGGGTCGTCCAGCTTTTCCGTGCTCCAGATTTCGGTGCCGCCCAGGCGGTCGAGGGCGAGGAGACGGCCGTAGCGGTTGACGAAGTAGAGGTTGTCGTACGTCTTCGACAGGACCGGCGCCGACAGGTTCTCGATCTGGGTGTTCATCTCCCACAGCAGGGCGCCCTTGGCCGCGCTCGTCGCGGTGACGGTTCCGTCGGGGCGGACGAAGTACACGGCATCGCCGACGAGGCTGGGCGTACCACGCGGGGTGGACCTGCCGCGCGAGGTGTTCGACCCACGTGAGGTGTCCGTGCCGCCCGAGGTGTCCGGCAGGGGGATTCGGCTGACGGCGCCGCTGGTGGGGTTCACCCGTAGCAGCTCCTTGTACGGCTCGTCCTGCCCGTTCCTCGACTCGGCCTCCAGGCTCTGCCGTACCGCGAACAGTGGCTGCCCCTCGATCGCGCCGAGCGGCTCCGCCGTCAGGGGCAGCTCGTCGAGTTCGCGCGCCGTGCCGTCGACGGGGTCGAGGCGCACGAAGCCGGCCGGGCCCTTGAAGGGGTCGTCGTCGTTGAAGCAGATGCCGTAGGGGGCGCCGCCCAGGACGGCCGGGGCGCAGGAGGTGCCGACCGACGACTTCGCCGGTGTCTGCCACAGGGCCTTGCCCGTCTTCGCGTCGAGGGCGACGAACTCCCTCCCCTCGTCCGACATGGCCAGGACGCCGCCGCTGAACAGGGCGGCGGGACTGCCCGCGTCGATCTTGCCGGACCAGACCCGTTTTCCGGTGTCGGTGTCGATGGCGACCACCTGCTGGGTCGAGAACACCGTGTCCTCGTTCGGCTGCACGTGTGCGTACACGAGCCCGTCCTGTACGCCGAGAGGGCGCTCGGCGGCCTGCGAGTTGCTGCCGAAGCGCCACTTGATGCGGCCCGAGGCTGCGTCGATCCGGGCGACCGTGAAGCCGGTCCCCGCGCAGTACACGGAGTCGCCGGACTCGGAGGACCCGCCGGGCGCCGACGACCCGCTTGACGCCGACAACCCGCCGCGCACGCAGCCGGATTCCACGGTGTCCACGTTGTTGACCACGGAGTCCTTCGCGGCGCGGGTGAGGTTCACCTGCCAGGGCTGCCAGCCGGTGGGGAGCGCGGCGGCGGGGGTGTCGGAGGCGTCGGCGGATGTGCCCTCGTTGTCCGCGTTCCCCACCTGGGATACCACCACGGCGACGGCCAGGGCCGTACCGGCGGCGATGAGGACGCGGCGTGCACGGCGGCGGGGGCTCCGGCCACCGGAGCCTGGCGCGCTGAGGCCCTTGCCGTCTCCCGGAGCGGTCGGCGCGCCTGGCGCGAACGGGGCCGGGGTCGAGGTCGGGGTGTGGGCTGACGCCGGGGTTGAGGTTGGGACCGGGGTCGGGGGCGGGGTCTGGGCCGGGCCTGAGTCCGAGGCGGGGGCCGGGGCCCAGACCGGGGGCGCGGGCGTGTCCGGCAGGGTCTCGAACAGCCTTTGCAGCTCGGCGAGTTCGGGCCGGACGTAGGGGTTCTTGTCCAGGCAGCGCTCGGTGATGCTCCGCAGGGGCTCCGGGACTCCGTACAGGGTCGGCGCCTCGTGCACCACCTGATAGCCCGTCAAGTACGGGCTGTCGGCGTCGAAGGGACCGTGGCCGGTGGCCGCGTACACCAGCAGCGAGCCGAGCGAGAACACGTCCGAGGCCGCGGTGACGTCCTTGGGCCTGGCGAACTGCTCCGGGGACATGAAGGGCGGGGTGCCCATCAGCCGTCCGGTCACGGTGAGGGCCTGGTTGTCGGCGGCGCGCGAGATACCGAAGTCGATGACGCGCGGCCCGTCCTCGGCCATCAGAACGTTGCTCGGCTTCAGGTCCCGGTGGACCATGCCGGCCTGATGGATGTCCCGCAAGGCCTCGCCGAGCCCCAGGGCCAGCGTGCGCAACGCACGCCCGCCCAACGGCCCGTCCTTGGCCACTATGTCGGACAGCGTGCGGCCGGGGACGTACAGCGTCGCCATCCACGGCTGCTCGGCGTCCGGATCGGCGTCCACGACGGGTGCGGTGAACGCCCCGCTCACCCGGCGGGCCGCGGCGACCTCCTGGCGGAAACGGGCCCGGAACTCCTCGTCCTGCGCGTACTGCGCGTGGATGAGCTTGACCGCGACCTGGCGTCCCGAGGCCGAGCGGGCCAGGTAGACGACCCCCATGCCGCCACTGCCGAGCCGGTCGACGACCGTATAGCCGCCTATCGACCCTGTGGACCCCGATTCCCCGGTGCTCAGCGGCATCGCCGGTCAACCTTCCCAATTCACCCATGACACAAGGCTGTTCACTGGCACCACACTAGCCTCGAAGTTTCGTGACGGTCCGCCGACGGAGTCGGTGGACCGTTTTCGTGCCGTGGGCTGAGGCGGTGCAGGCCGAAGGCCCGAGTGTCGCCTCGGGATGGCGCCGGATTCCACTGCTCCGGGTGTTGGGGTGCTGTCGAAGGGACGGGGAATCTGCTGGTCAGCCAGGGTCGGGCAGTTGGGTGAGCAGGTCGAGGGCTGCGGTGATGTGACCGGTCCAGGGCCAGTGCCGGGCCAGGCGGAGGGTTCGCCGACGGCCGGTGGTCACGAGCTGTCCGGCCGCGGTGAACAGGCGGAGCCGTAGCCGGCGGGGCTCCCAGAGCCTGGCCTTGCCGGTCAGGGCGAGCGTCGACATCCAGGCCAGCAGGTCGAGAGCGATCTGCACGATCTCCAGCCAGATCCGGTTCTGGGCCGTGCGGTGCAGGGGCAGGTTGCGCAGGCCGCTGGCCCGGGCGGCGCGGATGCGGTCCTCGGCCCGGGCCCGCAGCCGGTGACGGAGCTCGAGCCCGGCGATCGGCCGGCCCGAGGTGTTGGTGGCGAAACAGGTCAGCCGCATGCCGTCCGCATCCGTGAGCCGCAACTGGGCCCCGGGGTGCGGTCGTTCCTTTCTGACGATCAGCCGCATACCCTCCGGCCAGCCGTCCAGAACGTCGCCGGTGAGTTCAGCGATCCAGGCGCCGTCGCGGATCCCGCCGTCCGCCTCGACGGCCGCCGTCCAGGCCGATGCCGGAACCTTCAGCACATGCTGGTGGATCGCCTCGGTGATCACCATGCCGACCGAGTAGGACAGCCACCGTCCCCGCTGAGCGAGCCAGGCGACGAAGTCGTGGGTGCCGCCCGCGGAGTCGGTGCGGATCAGGGTCCGGCGCCCGCGCCGGTACTTCTTCGGCAGCTGGGCCAAGGCCAGTTGAGCGGCGGTGATGTGATCGGTGGCCGTGTTCGATCCCGCGTTGCCCGGTCTGAGCAGGGCTGCGACCGGTTCACCCGTGCCGCCCGGTCCGTGGTCGACGAACCCCATCAGCGGGTGGTGGCCGTAGGTTCGCTTCCACGTGGGTGCGGCGTCCTCCTTGTCCGAGTGCGCGATCACCAGCACCCCGTCGAGGTCCACGGTCACCGTCCCGCCCGCATCAGGCGCTTCCCGGTCGGCCAACCGCCAGACACGTCGGCGGACTTCAGCCCGCGCGGCACGGATGGCCCGCAGGGCCTTCTCCCCGGAGGCTGCAAGGGCGTCGATGAGGCGGGAGACCGTCGGATCGGAGGCCACCGGCCCGAACACGGCCGGCTCGGCCCGCAGCATGGCGACATCCGCGAGGCAGTCGCCGCCCAGCGCAACCGCCAGGGCCACGTCCAGCAGGACCTTGCCCGGGTCGTGCACCGCCCGAGCCTTCCGCCACGGCGTCAGCGCCGCTGATATCGCGGTGTCCAGGCCGGCCTTGCGGACGGTCTCGACCAGCAGCACGCCCCCGGCCTGCGAGACCACCGCCCGGCCGCCGCCCTCGATGCGGACACGCGGGTACGACCCGATACGCTTCTTCACCTGGAGAGTGCTTCTTTCCCTGCAGCCAACAGGACCCTAGACAAGTCCCATCGTTGCAGGTCAGGAGCACTCTCCACTTATTTGATCAAGCCTCGGACACTCCACCTCGTGAAAGCGCGAGGCTAGTGCCAGACCGGCGGACGGGCCGGGCGGACCGCCGGGCGAACCGTTCGGGCGGCGGGCCCGTCACGTGTTTCCGTCCGGCGGATCATGCCGGAGACACGGGTCCGGTACCGTCGCCGAGGAAGATGTTCAGCTCGGCGTACAGGGCTTCCGGCAAGTGCGGGAGGCAACGGTGACCAAGCTCCCACGGCGGTGGTGGCCGCGGGCGGGCTCATCGGCAGGTGCTTTCAGGCGTCGCCGACGGCCCTGGTGACGGCCTGGCAGGTGATCCGCGATGTGGGCACCAGTGCTGTCGGCGGCCGTCGTCAGTTCGGGGTCCGCCAGTAGACCAGCCCCAAGCTGCCGGTCGGCGTTGGAGCCGCAAGGTGCTCTACGACGAACTGCCCGTCCTGGGCCGTCCAACTTGCCGGTGCGGCTGTGAAGGTCATCCCCGTATGCCTGGAGACGTTGAACGACGACCAATCGTGCGCGGGTGACCATGTGAGCACCTGCACATCTTCGCGTGTGCTCACCCCTGCGAGTTTCTCTACCACCAGGTTGGTGCGAAGCCCCGGTCGGTCCAACTGCCAACTTGTGAGCCCGCCGACCATGGTCAGCCCGGAGGCCGTAGAAGTGTCCACTGCGAACCAGCCGGTCTGCGGCGCCGGCGAGGTGAAGACGATCACGTCGGCGTCGGCGTCGACGCCGGCAAGACGCACCATGGCCTCGGAAGGGCCCTCGGGCACCTGCCAGGAGGTGAGTGGCGCACCCGGGGCGAGGGTCCGGCCAGTCAGCGCGGAGACATCCACTGCCCGCCAGCCGTCCTGCGGCGACCCGGAGAACACGATCACGTTTCCGTTGAGATCTACGCCGGCGAGATAGGCGATGCTGGAGAGACCGGCGTCTACTTGCCCGGCGGTGAGTGGCGCGCCCGGGGCGAGGGTCCGGCCAGTCAGCGCGGAGACATCCACTGCCCGCCAGTCGACCTGCGGCGACCCGGAGAACACGATCACGCTTCCGTTGTCATCTACGCCAGCGAGGTACTCGGCGACAGAAGGGCCGCCTGGCACCGGCCAGAGGGTCTGCACCCACCAGGAGGCGAGAGCCGCTCCGGGCGCGAAGGCCAGACCGGAGGGCGCAGAGACGTCCATGGCCGACCAGTTGGGCGCCGGCGACGAGTAGAACAGGACCACGTTGCCGTTGGCATCGACGCCGCCAAGACGTTCAGCAACAGACGACCCGTCAGGCACCTGCCAGGAGGTGAGTGCCGCGCCTGTCGCGAGGGTTCGGCCAGCGAGCGCGGAGACGTCCACTGCCCGCCAGTCGACCTGCGGCGACCTGGCGAACTCGACCACGGCGCCATTGGCATCGACGCCACCAAGGTGCTCGACGACCGTGGGCCCGTCGGTCGTCTGCCAGGCAGTGACGGGACCATGGACCGTTCTGCCCGTGATCGCGGTGACATCGACGGTGTCGAGACCGGACAGGACAGAGATCACGTTCTCGGTGATCCTCGTGATGGCCGCGTCCTGTCCGCCGGCAGCAACGCGCGGCCACTCAGTGGTTGCCGCGGTGAAGACGGTGCCGTTGTTCGCGTAGATTCCCATCGTCGCCGCATGCGGACTCGTTGCTGTGGGCTCACGGTCGGGGAGATCGTCCCATCGGGAACTCAGCAGCCCCAGGCCGAGGACGGCGAAACTCTGTGGCGTCTGGTCGCGAGTGGTCGGAATCGCGCGACCTGCGTTGTCGTACTGGAACTGCGTGCCATCGCATTCGTAACCGACTACGGGCGGCGCCACCGAATTGCCGATGACCTGCCCATCGTAGAGCGAGGTCCCATCGAACACCCAGTGATCGGCGAACTGAATGGTGTATCCGACTTGGTCCCGTTTACCGCTGTACCATCCGCCGCCGTTGCGATAGCTCACTCCGGTCATGGAATTCTCCGGTGCGGGCGGGGAACCATTCCACCACAGAGGCCCATCGAAGGGCTTCACCATCGCCGTGTCACCGTCGACAAGAAATACCCGCGACCAACAGGTATTACCACTGAAGAATGCCACGTTGCCACCCGAGGCGATAAATTCCTCGACATTCGACCGCATCGGCTCGCTCCAGTACTCGTCGTGCCCGACACTCAGAAGCAGCCTGTAGTTGTGCAGTAGAGCGGGATCGACGTGGATGTCGAGATCGGTACAGTAGTCGACGCCATAGCCCTGCGCCTCCAGCCAGGCGATAAAAGGCGCATCCCAGTACACGAAGGTCGCGGGGTAGAGACTTTGGTCGTAATAATCGCGAGTCGGGAAGGCCAGGTCCCCTCCTGTGCCACTGCCGGGTCGCAGCAGCGTCACTTTGGCTCCGGGCGGATCGGGGGGTGTCGACGGAAGCACAGAAACATAGAAGGCCCCACCACCAGTGATGTTGTACGCGTGGTATGTGAAGACAGGGACCTTGTAGAGGATCGTATTATTGCCCGGAGTAACACTCTGCAGCACAAACAAAATCTGACCGTTAAAATCGAAGAGCGAGTCCGGTTGGACGACTGGGGGTGGATTTCCGTTACCATCCCATTCGACGATGACGGCCACATAAACCCCCGACTGCCAGGTGTCGGGTACGTCGAAGGTGAATACACTCCATCCGAAGTCGACGTTCGCCGCAGGTGCCCCGGCCGGTACGGGACCCGTGAACCACGGTGAACTCCCGAAAAAGTCGACTGAAGCACCCTGTCGAAAGAAGTCGAACCGGAACATCGCCGCATCACTTGCGACATGGAGCTCCAGTGTCGCGCCGGGCAGGGCGCTCGGAGCCTGCGGGTAGCCTCTGGCCATCAGCCTTCCTCGACCTGTGGACTGTCATCCGTCTCAGATTTTCCGGGCCGACGAGTACGTGGCTCTCCAGAGGCGGCATGCCATCATGACTACCCAGACTTCTTCTGGGTGCCCCCGACGGGGGCCTTTAGTCGCTCATTCGGCTTATGGCTTGTGGCTTGCGGCTTGTTGTCACCCAGCCTTGGCCAGTATTCGGTCCACTGGCGTAAGGGGGAAAACGGGGCGAAGTTGGCCCTCGGCTCGGCGCGGGCGTTGCGGCAGCAGAAGCAGGCGGCCATGGCGGCGTGAGCGATGGGCGGCACATCGATTACTCGGCCAACTATCCGAAACGCGCCACTAGTTCATCCCCGCGGCCATGACTCCGTCCCTGCCCGCCGACTCCCGGGTCCGGAACGCCCGCCGGTATGCCTGCGGGCTGATCCCCACCACGCGTTTGAAGCGGTCGCGGAACGCCGTCGGGGAGCCGAAGCCCGCCTGGTGGGCGACGCGTTCGACGGCGTGGTCGGTGTTCTCCAGGAGGTACTGGGCGCGGCGGACCCGGGCCCGGTGCAACCACTGCAACGGCGTCGTCCCCGTCTGTTCGCGGAAACGGCGGTTGAGCGTACGGGAACTGGTGCCCGCGTGGGCCGCGATGTCGTCGAGGGTGAGGTCCCGTTCCGCGTTCTCCTCCATCCAGCTCAGCAGCGGCTCCAGCGTCGCGCCGGCCGGGGCGGGCGGCTGGGTGTGGACGATGAACTGGGCCTGGCCGCCCTCCCGTTCGAGCGGCACGACCGACATGCGGGCCGCGTGCGCGGCGACCGCCGAACCGTAGTCCATGCGGATCATGTGCAGGCACATGTCCATCGCCGCGGCGGCGCCGGCCGAGGTGAGGAACTGGCCGTTGTCGACGTAGAGGACGTTCGGGTCGACGGTCACCTTCGGGTACATGGCCGCCAGGTCGGCGGCGGCGATCCAGTGCGTGGTGGCGCGTTGTCCGTCCAGCAGACCGGTGGCGGCGAAGATGAACGCGCCGACGCAGATCGAGGCGATGCGCGTGCCGTTCGCCGCCGCCTCGCACACGGCCTCGGCGACGCCCGGGGGAAGCGGGACCGTCGGGTCGGCCGTGCCCGGCAGGATGATCGTGTCCGCCTCGGCCAGTGCGTCCAGTCCGTGGGGGGCGCGTACGGTGAACGGCCCCGCGCTCACTTCCTCGGCCGGTGAGCAGACCCGGACGCGGTAGGGCGTGCGGCCGTCCGGAAGCCGGGCCCAGTTGAAGGTGTCGATCGGGGCGGAGAGATCGAACGGGATGACATGGTCCAGCGCCAGTACGGCCACGGTGTGCATGACTGGAGCGTAATGGCGAATGTTCGGGTATGCGCCGGGTTCTCGCCAGGGGCGGCCCTGGTGCCGACGCCGGGAGTCGATACCGGGTGTCGATACCGAGTGTCGACACCGGGTGTCGACGGGTGGGTCTCGGCTTTCGCGCACCCGGCGTCTCCTGCCCGCCCCAGCCCCATCCGCCTTGTCCCCGTGGGCTCCCGCCCCGGCCGGACGGCACTTGGCAAGAATCCGTTGAACCCTGGCAATCTCGCCGCTTCCGTGTGCCGCCGACGTCTTCTACCGTCGCCCCGTGACCAAGCTCCTTCTCTCCCTCCACGTCATCGCCGCCATCGTCGCCATCGGGCCCGTCACCGTCGCTGCCAGCATGTTCCCGCCGAGTGCACGTCAGGCGCTGGCCGAGCCCGGAAGCGAGCGGGCCGTCTCCAACGCGCGACTGCTGCACCGGATCTGCCGGGTGTACGCGGGGCTCGGCATCGCCGTGCCCGTGTTCGGGCTGGCCACGGCGGGGGCCATGGGGGTGATGGGGGACCCCTGGCTGATCGTGTCGATCGCGCTGACGGTGATCGCGGCGATCGTGCTGGTGGTGCTGGTGCTGCCCCGGCAGGAGGAGATCCTCGACGGGCTGGGGGACACCACCACGACCGGTGCCGGTACCGACGTCGGTACCGGCGCCGACCCCGTTCCCGCGCGTACGGCCACCCTCACCAACCCCAAGGCAACCGTTCAGCTGGCCATGTTCACCGGGATCTTCAACCTGCTCTGGGCCGTGGTCACCATCCTCATGATCGTGCGGCCCGGCTCCACCACGGGTGCCTGACCGCACGACCGCCACCCGTTCGGGAGGCACCGGCTGCATCGGCTCATGACCGTTGTGCCCCGGTCACCCAGCCGTCCTCGACCGCCTCGGCCCGGAACCGCCGTGCCACGGAGGCCGCGACCAGTACGCCCGCCGCCATCACGAGCGTGAAGAAGGCCCAGGTCAGCGGCCAGACCTCGGCGTCCGGGGGTTCCGGGTGGCTGCGGAATGAGACGTACATCAGCGTGGCCGGCGGTACCGCGACCACGAGGAGCGGCCAGGCCAGGGCGTCCCGGTGGCCGAAGTAGGCGGCCAGGGCGATCAGGACGACGCCGAGGACCGCGAGGCCGGGACCGGCCACCGGTGTCGTCTCGCTGAGGGAGCCCGGGAACTCGACGCGGTTGCGCAGGTCCCACGGGAGACAGAGCAGATACACGGCCATGGCCGCGGCGGCGCCGAGCAGACGGGTCAGCCAGCGTTCCGGCCAGGGGCGCGTGCGCAAGGGGCGGAGCAGCTTCTCGGTCATGCGTACGAGGGTGCCGGGCGCCGGGGGCGGCCCGACAGAGTACGCGTACTCAGACACAAGTACTCAGACCTACTCAGACGCGCTTGGCCGCGCCTGGCCGTGTTTGGCCGTGTTTAGAGGTGCCTGGCCATGCCTATCCGCACCTGGCCGTGCTCGGCCTACGCTCCGATCGCCCGCGACACCGTGTAGATCAGCAGCCCGGCCAGCGAGCCCACCACCGTGCCGTTGATGCGGATGAACTGCAGGTCACGGCCGATGTGCGCCTCGATCTTCCGCGTCGTGTGCTCGGCGTCCCAGCTCGCGACCGTGTCCGTGATGAGGGAGGTGATCTCGCGCCGGTACGTGGTGACGACGTACACGGCGGCGCCCTCGACCCAGCGGTCGACCTTGCCCTGGATCTTCTCCTCGCCGGCCATCCGGGCGCCGAGCGACAGCAGCGAGGCCCGTACGCGCAGGCGCAGCTCGCTGCGCTCGTCCTCGGCGGCGGACACGATCATGGACCGTACGGCCGTCCAGGCGGACGCGATGAGGTCCTGTACCTCGCCCCGGCCCAGCACCTCGCCCTTGAGCCGCTCCACACGGGCCCGGGTCTCCGTGTCGGACTGGAGGTCGGAGGCGAAGTCGGTGAGGAAACGGTCGAGGGCACCACGGGCGGGATGCGTGGGCGAGTCGCGCATCTCGGTGACGAAGCGGAGCAGCTCCTTGTAGACACGTTCGCCGACCTTCTTGTCGACGAAGCGGGGGGTCCAGCCGGGGGCGCCGCCCTGTACGGCGTCCATGACCTGCTCGTCGTGCAGCACGAGCCAGTCATGAGCGCGGATGACGACCAGGTCCACGACCCGCCTGTGCCCCCCGTCGGCGACGACCTTCTCCAGCATCTTGCCGATGCCGGGCGCGATCTCCTGGGCGTCGGCGCGGCGGGTGATGGCCTCGCCGACCACCGCCTGGACGTCCGAGTCGCGCAGCACGGTCAGGGCGCCGCGCAGCGCGGTGGCGAGCTCGGCGGTGACACGGTCGGCGTGGTCCGGTACGGCCAGCCAGGCGCCGAGGCGGCTCGCTATGCCCACGGCGCGCAGCCGCTGCCGTACCACGTCCTGCGAGAGGAAGTTCTCCCCCACGAACTCGCCCAGCGACACCCCTAGCTGGTCCTTCTTGTTCGGGATGATCGCGGTGTGCGGGATGGGCAGGCCGAGGGGGTGGCGGAACAGTGCCGTGACGGCGAACCAGTCGGCCAGGGCGCCGACCATCCCGGCCTCGGCGGCCGCGGCCACGTACCCGGCCCAGACTCCGGCGCCCTCGTGCGAGGCCCACTTCGCGAGCACGTACACGAGCGCCACGAAGAGCAGCAGCCCCGTCGCCGTGATCTTCATCCGCCGGACGCCCCTGCGCTTCTCCTCGTCGGCGGGGCTGAAGGCGGTCATCGAGCGGTAGGTGGGGGCAGCGGCGGGGGGCTTGACGGAGAAGGCGGTGTCGCCCTCGCCCGAGACCGCTCCGCTCCCGGAGACGGCCCCACTCCCGGAGACGGCCCCACTCCCGGAGCTCGCTCCCTTCGCGAGAGCTGCCCCGTCGCCGGACAGAGCTCCCTCGGACAGAGCCCCCTCGGGCAGGGAACCCTCGGGCAGGGAACCCTCGGGCAGGGAGCGCCTGCCCTCTTGGTGTGGCATGTTCGGATTCGTGCGGTTCATTCACTCCACCCGTTCGTGTCCCCCGTACCCCATTGTCCCTTCCCGGCCCCGCTCAGCGACCATGTGGCCGTTGTGTGACCTTTTCCTGAACGACTCCTGGAACGGAACAGGAGTTCCCGGCGTCTGTCCGGTCGGGGGAATCGACGGGGGTTCTGGCGAGTCTCCCCTGCCCCATGACGCATCATGGGGTGATCACATCGGAGCCTCGGGCTCCCTTCGCCCGAGGAGACACGCACCGCATGACCAGGCGCCACGGTTATGCCTTGCTCGCTGCGATCTGCGCATTGGTCGTGGCCGTCTCGGCGGCCATATACGTCGGCGTCGGCTTCGACGACGGCCGCGAGACGGAGAAGACGTTCACCGGCAGCCGCACCCCGCACAACTCGGCGGCCCCCGCCTCGACCGGCACCTGGGTCGGCTCCTGGTCCGCCTCCCCGGTCGGCGGCGAACCCGGTACGGAGCGGAACGGCCTCGCGGGCCGCTCCATCCGCAACGTCGTCCACACCGGCACCGGCGGTACGAGCGCCCGCGTCACGCTGTCCAACCTCTACGGCCAGCAGCCGCTCACCGTGACGCACGCCTCCCTCGCGGTGGCCGCCACCGCGAACAACCCGGCCGCAGCGGCCGACACCATGCGCCGCCTCACCTTCGGCGGCAACCCCTCGGTCGTCATCCCTCCGGGCCGGCAGGTCCTGAGTGATGTCGTACGCGTCGCGGTGCCGCCGAACACCGACGTGCTCGTGACCACGTACTCCCCCACCCCGTCCGGCCCGGTCACCTACCACCCGCAGGCCCGCCAGATCTCGTACACGGCCGAGGGCGACCGCACGGAGGACGTCACCGGGGAGCCCTACACCACACAGACCATGTACTGGCGCTACGTCACCGCGCTGGACGTGCTCAGCAACGAGTCGGACGGCACGGTCGTCGTGGTCGGCGACTCGCTCACCGACGGCGTGACCTCGACCGTGAACGCCAACCGTCGCTGGACGGACGTCCTGTCCCAGCGGCTGCGCGACGCCGCGGGCTCCGCCGACGTGCCGCGCTACAGCGTGGTCAACCAGGGCATCAGCGGCAACCAGGTCCTCGCCAACGGCCTCGGCCGCCCCGCCGAGAACCCGAGCGGCCTGTCCCGCTTCGAGCGGGACGTGCTCGGCCGTACGGGTGTCCGGGTCGTCGTCATCGACCTCGGCGTCAACGACATCCTGCGCAACCCGCGGCAGGTGGACCCCGACACGATCGTCGACGGGCTGCGCAAGCTGGTCGCCCAGGCCCATGCCCGCGGGCTGCGCGTCGTCGGCGCGACGCTCATGCCCTTCCAGGGCCACCGCGGCTACCGCGACGACCGCGAGGCCGTACGGCAGGCCGTGAACGCCCAGATCCGCGCGGGCCGCGTCTACGACGCGGTGGTGGACTTCGACCAGGCGCTCCGCGACCCGTACAACCCGCGCCGGCTGCGGTCCGACTACGACTCGGGCGACCATCTCCACCCCAGTGACAAGGGGTACGCGCGGATGGGGGACGTCTTCGACCTGGAGAGCCTGAAGGGCGCGGCCCCGGCGGAGCTCTGAGAGCCGTACGGCCGTACGGGTGACGGCCGCACAGGTGACAGCCATACGGGCGTACGGGTGTACGGGTGTACAGCCAGTTCGGTCAGCTCGGCCAGTTCGGTCAGCTCGGCCAGTTCGGCTCGGCCGGTTCGGTCGAGGCCCCGGGGCAGGGGCCGCCGGTCAGGCGACTCCGGGTCAGTAGTCCCTGCGCCGCCGCTTCTCCCGCTCCTCGCGGCGGGCCTCGCGTTCCTCCCGGCGGGCCTCGCGGTGCTCGTCCAGAGCGTCGCGGACCTGCTCCATCGCCTCGCGGTGGACGTCGCGCAGGTCGTGCAGGTGATCGTGGGGTGAGGCGCGCAGTTCCTTGCGCGCCTGTCCGCGCTCCAGCCTCTCCTGGCGGCGGGCCGCCTTCAGGCGCTGCCGCTCCGCCTTGGTCAGCTTGCGCTCGACGCCGACGCCGCCCCAGAAGGCGAACCCGGTGACGATCACGCGGGGCGCGCCGGGGTCGCCCGGGACGCCCTCCTCACGGTGGTCGAAGCCGCCCATGATGCCGATCCCGCGGACCTCGACCTCGACGCCGGGCGGCACGATGACCTGCATGCCGCCCATGATCGCCACGCAGTTGACGGTCACCTCGCGGTCGGCGAAGTTCGCCTCGCGCAGGTCGATGACGCCGCCGCCCCAGAACGCGAAGGAGTTGAACCGCCGGGGCACGGTCCAGCGGCCCTTGCGTTCGAAGCCCGACATGACCGCCACACCCCAGGTGGACGACCCCTCGCCGCCGACGATCCGCCCGGCCCAACTCCCCGGCTCCGCAGGCTCCTTGACCATCGACACCGACGGCGGCGCCACGGAGCCCTGCCCCGGCAGGTCGCGGGTGATCGGCGTCAGCTCACCGTAGGTACGGGCCTTGTACGTGGCGTCCAGTCGTTCCTCGAACTCCTCCATGTCGAGACGGCCCTCGGCCAGGGCGTCCCGCAGTTGCTCGGCGACTCGTTCGCGGTCGGCGTCCGAGGCCCTCAGGCCGTCGGAGGGCCGGGCCTCGGGACCCTCGGGCCTCGGGGCCCGCGGCGTCAGCCGCTGATCGTCACTTCCCCCAGAAAACTCAGCGTCGGTCATGAGAGCCAGCCTACGAGCAACCGTTCCTCTCGTCGTTGGCCGGCGTTGGCCGAACTCCGCATCCGGGATGTCCCGGACTGCCCCGCGAACGGTCCTCGGGGTCGAAAGGCGCGCTGATCCACCCTCCCTGCGGTCCTCGGCTGCAAGCGCCCCGACGGGTAGCTCTCTCGGCCCGATCCTCTGGTCGGGCGCGAGTCACACCTCGCCGATAACAGGCACTCCGCTGTGACCGACAACCTGAGAACATCACCTACAGGGAGCAGTCACTGACCTACCGTGACCAACAGGCCCGTCAACAGTTGCCAACTCGCCCGCCGGGCTACGAAACCGTCTCCTCCGCCTCGCCCGGACGCCGGGCACGGTCCGCCTGCTCCGCGTACTCCGACTGCTTCGCGTACTCCGCCTGCTCCGCGTACATCGTCGCGATCACGGCCTCGATGTCCGGCTCCCGCACGGACAGGTCCACCAGCGGATACTCCGCCGCGATCCGCGCCACCAGCGGGGCCGCCGACTCCGACGCGGGGAAGGCCAGCCACTGTCGCGGGCCCTCCACCTTCACCACCCGCGCGGGCGCCGCCTCGACCGGGGGCAGCTCCCGCTCCAGGTCGACCACGAGGGTCCGCTCGCTGTCGCCCACCTCGTGCAGTCCGGCGAGCGGACCGTCGTACACGAGGCGCCCGTGGTCGATGACCATGACCCGTCGGCAGACCTGCTCGATGTCCTGGAGGTCGTGCGTGGTGAGCAGCACGGTCGTGCCGCGCTCGGCGTTCAGGTCCCGCAGGTACTCCCGCACCTTCGCCTTGCTGATGACGTCAAGGCCGATGGTGGGCTCGTCCAGGTACAGCACCTCGGGGTCGTGCAGCAGCGCGGCCGCGATGTCGCCGCGCATCCGCTGGCCGAGGGACAACTGGCGTACGGGGACGTCCAACAGGTCTGCCAGTTCGAGGAGTTCGACACAGCGGTCGAGGTTCTCGCGGTACCGGGCGTCCGGGATGCGGTACATGCGGTGCATCAGCCGGTAGGAGTCGATCAGCGGCAGGTCCCACCACAGGGTGGTGCGCTGCCCGAAGACGACGCCGATGCGGTGGGCGAGACGGGTGCGTTCACGGGAGGGGTCGATGCCGGCGACGCGCAGCCGGCCGCCGCTCGGGGTGAGGATGCCGGTGAGCATCTTGATGGTGGTGGACTTCCCGGCGCCGTTCGGGCCGATGTAGCCGACCATCTCGCCGCGCGCCACGGTGAAGGAGATCGAGTCGACCGCCCGCACCTCACGCCGCTCACGTCGCAGGAACCCGGTCTTCTTGCGGACGTCGAAGACCTTCTCGACCCGGTCGAGTTCGATGAAGTGACTGTCCATGCCGTCGCTGTAGCCGGTGTTGCTGGTGTCGCCGGTGCTGCCGGTGCTGTTCAGACCCATGTGCGTACTAACTCCCCGTACTCCGGTACGAACGCAGTCCCGCGCGCCAGGCGAGACCCGCCAGCACGCAGCAGCCCGCCGCCACCAACGGCGGTGCGAAGGCCACCCAGGTCGGCAGGTCCAGCGGATAGGGGCGCCCCAGCACGTACAGCGCGGGCACCCAGTTGACGAAGGCAAGCGGGAGGACGAAGGTCACCCCGCGCACGAGGTCCTTGGCGAAGACGGTCGGCGGGTACTGCAGGAGGGTGGCGCCGCCGTACGTGAAGGAGTTCTGCACCTCGGCCGCGTCCTGCGCGACGAACTGGAAGGCGCCGCCCGCCACGAACACCGCCCCGAAGACCAGCCCTCCGCTGAGCACCATCATCGGGACCATCAGGACCTTGAGCGGCGTCCAGGCGATGTCGAGCACGGCGACGGCGTACCCGAGCACGAACAGCCCCTGCGCGATCCGGCCCAGGCGGCGCAGCGCGAACCTGTCGGCGGCGACCTGGGCGAGCACCGGCGCGGGGCGGACGAGGAGGGTGTCCAGCGTGCCGTCGCGGACGCGGCTCCCGAGCCGGTCCATGGAGCCGATCATCAGGTCGGTGAGCCCGAAGGCGACGCCGACCACCCCGTACAGGAAGGCGATCTCGGGCAGGGTGTAGCCGCCGAGCTCGTCGACCTGGGAGAACATCAGCAGGATCGCGACGAAGTCGAAGGACGTCGCCGCGAGGTTGCCGAAAGCGGTCATGGCGAAGGAGGCGCGGTAGGCCATCGTGGAGCGGATCCACATGGCGGCGATCAAACGGTAGGCGCGCAGCCCTTCGCGAAGGCGGCTGTACGGCCCGTACGACCCGTACGACCCGTACGGCCCCCGCCCGGTCTCAGCCACCCTGGACCACCACCCGCCGTGTCGCCGCCGACTGGACCAGCCGCCCGGCCGCGAGCAGGACGACCGCCCAGGTGGCCTGGAAGGCGAACGTACCCAGCGGGTCCGCCTCCCCCATCAAGACGTCCGCGGGCGCCTGGAGCAGCGCCGACCAGGGCAGGAGGCGGGCGATCTCGCCGAGCGCGCCGGGGAAGACGTTCAGCGGCAGCAGCATCCCGGAGAAGAACACCCCGGTGAGCCAGGTGAGTTGCATCGCACCCGCGCCGTCCAGCAGCCAGAACGCCCACAGCGCGACGATGTAACGGATCGCGAAGCTGACGACCGTCCCCAGAGCGATCGCGACCAGGCAGGCGAGCCACGTCAACGGGTCGGCGGGCAGGGCGAGTTCGAAGAAGAGCGCGCCGCAGACCATGGGGGCGACGCCGCGTCCGAGCAGGTGGAAGAGGGCGCGGCCCGTGTCCGCGGCGAGCCACCACGCCTGGAGATCGGCGGGCCGGTACAGGTCGACCGCGACGTCACCCGTACGGATGCGCTCCATCAACTCGGCTTCGAAGCCGTTGCTGCCCAGGACCATCACCGCGAACATGGCCTGCCCGACCCACACATAGGTGAGGGCCTGGGCCTGGTCGTAGCCGCCGAGTTGGGGCTTCTCGGCCCAGAGGGCGATGTAGGTGTATGCGAGGATGAAGCCGAAGACGGTGTTGGTGAACACCCCTGCCGCGGTGGCCGCCCGATACGTCGCATACCGCCTGAAGCCACCGGCGGCGACAGCGGCGTACAACCGCCCTGTCCCCACGAGGAACCTCCATCCGCTGCGAAGAGTTATGCCGAGAGTGCCGCGAGGCCGGCCGAATCCGATGCCGAGTCAGGTGTCGCGTCCGGTGTCGAATCCGGTGTCACGTCCGGTGTTCGAGGCTGCTTCGGGCCGAAGCGCAGGAGCCTAGTGTGCGGATGGCGAGGCGTGCCACGTGTTTTCCCGGGTCGGCGTGTGCCGCGCACCGGGAACGGAACAGGTGGTGCAACAGTCTTCAGGTGGGGGCGTTGAAGGCGCACGAGGGCGTACGGGAACGTACGACGCGAAACAGGAGCATGGCAGCACCATGAGCGACGAGCCGCAGCCGAAGCAGGACAGCCAGGGCTGGGCACCCAGAGAACCGGAACCGGGCCCCGCCCGGAGCCGGACCCCACAGGAGGGACCGACCACGCCTCCGAACAGCGGCCCCGACAAGGCCCCGAGGGATTCCGGGTCGACTTCGGACGGCCCCGACAGAGCTGCGGACGAGCCGGAGGCGACTCCGGACACCCCCGGCAAGGGTCCGAACAACCCTGCCGACGCTTCAGACGACCCCCAGGAGCCCGACGTGCCCGGCAAGCCCGGCAAGCCCGGCAAGGCTTCGGGCGACTCCGAGCGGTCCTCTGACGGGGAGGACGATGCCTCCGACGGGGCAGCGACCGAGGGTGCCGGTGAGACCCTGGGCAGCGGGTCCGCCAACCCGTCGGAGAGCGGGCAGGTCAAGGCCCCGGGGAACAGCCCCGGCGCACCCCCGCACGCCGACACGGACAAGGGCCCAACCGCGGACAAGGACCCTGACACGGACAAGGCCCCCGGCCCGGACCGGGACCCCAACCCGGACCAGGACCCCGACCCCGCACCCGCATCCGCATCCGCACCCGCACCCGCACCCGCACCCACCAGCCGCACAGGCACGACCGCCACTCCGGCCTCGGCCGGCGGCGCCGGCAAGGTCGCCGGTGCCGACAAGGTCGCCGTCGCCGCGCAGAGCAACGCCCCCGGCGCACCTCTGGACGACAGCACCCGCCAACTCCGCACCATCACCAGCGCCAACGGCCCGGCCGCCGCTGTCGCTGTCGCCGATGGCTCCGGGAAGAAGGCCAAGCGGGTCAAGCGCAAACGCACCGGGTGGCGGCGGCTCTTTCCCACCTGGCGGATGGTGCTCGGGACCTTCGTGCTCGGGATCCTGCTGCTGGCCGGGCTGTTCGTGCTGGGCTACAACATGGTCCACATCCCGGAGGCGAACGCCGCCGCGACCAAGCAGAGCAACGTCTTCCTGTACGCGGACGGCAGCCAGCTGGCCCGCGACGGCGAGGTCAACCGCGAGAACGTGACGCTGGCGCGGATCTCCAAGCCGGCCCAGCACGCCGTACTGGCCGCCGAGGACCGCGACTTCTACACCGAGCCGGCCATCGACCCCAAGGCGATGCTCCGCGCCGCCTGGAACACGGCGGCCGGCAAGGGCAAGCAGTCCGGCTCGACGATCACGCAGCAGTACGTGAAGAACTACTACCTGGCGCAGGAACAGACCGTCACCCGCAAGGTGAAGGAGTTCTTCATCGCGATCAAGCTGGACCGTGAGGAGACCAAGGCCGACATACTGGAGGGCTACCTCAACACCAGCTACTTCGGCCGCAACGCGTACGGCATCCAGGCCGCCGCCCAGGCGTACTACGGCGTCGACGCCGACGAGCTCACGGCCGGACAGGGCGCGTACCTGGCGTCGCTGCTGAACGCGCCGAGCGAGTTCGACGTCGTCGCGTACCCCGAGAACAAGGACGCGGCCGTCGCCCGCTGGAACTACGTCCTCGACGGCATGGTCAAGGAGGGCTGGCTGTCGGAGTCGGCGCGGGCGAAGACCACGTTCCCGACGCCGAAGCAGACGGTGGTCTCGGCGGGCATGTCCGGCCAGCGCGGCTACCTCGTCGAGGCGGTCAAGCAGTACCTGTACGACAGCAAGGTCATCGACGAGGACACTCTGCGGACCGGCGGCCACCGCATCACGACCACCCTGCAGAAGAGCAAGCAGGACGCCTTCGTGAAGGCGGTCGACGACCAGGTCATGGACAAGCTCGACAAGAAGAACCGTGCGGTCGACAAGTACGTCCGTGTGGGCGGCGTCTCGATAGACCCGAAGTCGGGCAAGGTGCTCGCCATGTACGGCGGCATCGACTTCACTCAGCAGTACTACAACAACGCGACGCGCCGCGACTACCAGGTGGGCTCGACGTTCAAGCCGTTCGTGTTCACCTCCGCCGTCCAGAACAACTCGGCCACCCAGGGCGGCACCCCGATCACCCCGAACACGGTCTACGACGGTTCCAACGTGCGCCCCGTCCAGGGCTGGAGCGGCGGCGCGTACGCCCCCGAGAACGAGGACCAGGTCTCCTACGGCAACGTCACGGTCCGCCAGGCCACCGACAAGTCCGTGAACTCGGTGTACGCGCAGATGGCCGTCGACGTCGGCCCCCAGCGGGTCGAGCAGACCGCCGTCGACCTCGGCGTCCCGGAGTCCACCCCGGACATGGCGCCGTACCCGTCCATCGCCCTCGGCACGGCCACCGCGAGCGTGCTGGACATGGCGGAGGCGTACGCGACGCTCGCCAACCACGGCAGGCACGGCACGTACACGCTCGTCAACAAGATCACCAAGGACGGCGAGGAGATCGGCCTGCCCAAGCAGAACGTCGAGCAGGCCGTCACCCGCGAGGCCGCCGACACGACCACGGCGGTCCTGCAGTCCGTCGTGAACAGCGGCACGGCCACGGCCGCGCAGGCGGCGGGCCGCCCGGCGGCCGGCAAGACGGGTACGGCCGAGGAGGACAAGGCGGCCTGGTTCGCCGGCTACACGCCCGACCTCGCCACCGTGGTCGCCGTCATGGGCCAGGACCCCGACACCGGCGAGCACAAGCCGCTGTACGGCGCCATGGGCCTGCCCCGCATCAACGGCGGTGGCGCACCCGCGGAGATCTGGGCCCAGTTCACCAAGACGGCGCTCAAGGGCACTCCGGTGACGGACTTCGACCTGGAGCTCCAGGAGGGTGCCGACGAAGTCGTGATCCCGCCCGGCGAGGACACCGACGAGCCGAGCGAGCCCGGCAAGGGCGACGAGGACAACGGCGACGGCTCCCCCACCGGCGACGAGGACACCGAGGGCGACACGGCCGGCCAGGGCCAGGACAGCGGCGGCCAGACCGGCGGCACCCCCACCACCGACGGAGGCACCACCGCCGGCGGCGATCCCACTGACGGAGGCGCCACCGGCTCCCCGCCCACGGGCGACGTCGGAGGCGGAGGCGGCACCGGCACCGCGAACGGCGGCACCGGCGACAGCGGAGGCACGGGCGACGTCGGAGGCGGGGGCGGAGGCGGCACCGGCCCCGGCACCGCGAACGGCGGCACGGGCGCCGACGGAGGCGCGGGCCCCGCCGTGAGCTTCTAGCGCCCGCCTGTGCCCGGAGGCTGCCCGGAGCTCAGCCTCCGGGCACAGGCATCCGGGACACATGGACACACAGAAGGGGCTGGCGACCATGGTCACCAGCCCCTTCTCCGTACGTGGATTACCTGGAAGAACCGGCCCTCGCCGGGGTACACCCTCAGGGCACCCTCAGAGGTACAGCCCCGTCGAGTCCTCGGAGCCCTCGAACCGGTCGGCCGCCACGGCGTGCAGGTCCCGCTCGCGCATCAGCACGTACGCGGTGCCCCGGACCTCGACCTCGGCGCGGTCCTCGGGGTCGTACAGCACACGGTCGCCGGGCTCCACGGTCCGTACGTTCTGTCCGACCGCGACGACCTCGGCCCAGGCCAGGCGCTTGCCGACAGCCGCCGTCGCCGGAATCAGGATGCCCCCGCCGGAGCGCCGCTCGCCCTCGGCGGTGTCCTGCCGCACGAGCACACGGTCGTGCAGCATCCGGATGGGCAACTTGTCGTGGTGGGTCTTCTCGCTCACACCCCGAACCTACCTGCCTTCGCGCGGATCGTACGCAGTAGGGGCCGTCGTAGGGGCCGACCTCGGACGATCAGCCCCTGCGGCGCCGGGTGCCGAGGGCGAGCAGCCCGACGACTCCGACCACGACGAGGGCGACCGGCACGATGCGTTCGAGCCGGGGCGCGCCGTCCTCGCGCACCAGCTGCCCCTTGACGTCGGTGACCACGCGGTTGACGCCGACGTAGGCCCGCCCGAGCGTGTGGTCGATGTTCGAGACGACCTTGGCCTTGGCGTCGCCGACGATGGTCTTCGGGTGCACCCGGGCGCCGATCTCGTCGAGCGTCTCGGCCAGCATCTCGCGGCGGGCCTTGATGTCCGCCTCGATCTGCGCCGGGGTTCTGGTGTCCGAGGTGTCCGCCACCGCGCTGCCTCCGTGTCGCCGCATCCACCTGCGGGGCTCAAGCCCGCGGGCCTCTCACGGACAGTCTGTCAGCTCGGCAGAGCGCCACAGTGTCAGGACCCCCTATTACGCTCGGGTTCGACACCAGTGTCCGCACCTGTATCTGTCTTGCGTACGAGGAGACCAGTCCGATGAGCGAGCGACTCCAGCCCGGCGACACCGCCCCCGCCTTCACCCTGCCGGACGCCGACGGCAAGGAGGTGTCGCTGGCCGACCACAAGGGCCGCAAGGTCATCGTCTACTTCTACCCAGCCGCCCTGACCCCCGGCTGCACGAAGCAGGCCTGCGACTTCACGGACAACCTGGAGCTCCTCGCGGGCGCCGGTTACGACGTCATCGGCATCTCCCCCGACAAGCCCGAGAAGCTGGCGAAGTTCCGCGAGAAGGAAAACCTCGAGGTCACGCTGCTGGCGGACCCGGACAAGAAGGTCCTCGACGCCTACGGCGCCTTCGGCGAGAAGATGAACTACGGCAAGACGTACATGGGTGTCATCCGCTCCACGATCGTCGTGGACGAGCAGGGCAAGGTCGAACGGGCCCTGTACAACGTGCGGGCGACCGGCCACGTAGCGAAGATCATCAAGGATCTGGGGATCTGAGGGAGCGCTGTTCCCGCGGAGCGGGGCCCAACTGCCACGCCACCACGACCACCTGGTCCGGAGGAGGCCGCCGGCGGTACGCGTGGGCGAGAACCACTCGACCGGTAGCATGTCGCTGCGCGGCCGTGGCGAAATGGCATACGCGAGGGCCTTAGGAGCCCTTGGGCGAGAGCCCGTGTGGGTTCGAATCCCACCGGCCGCACTTCTTGCGTCCAACGTCGCGGCCGCCGAGTCGGCCGACTGGCGAGTTGGCCGGCCGGCGCGTCAGCCGGCCAACGCATCAGCCGCTCGGCCCACTCCAGCGCGACCCCCGCCGCGGGGGGTGCCTAGCGTTGCGGTGTGAACACGCAGTGGAATCGGCGGCACTTCCTCGGGTCGGCCGCGGGCATAGGTGCGGGAGCCGTCATTGCCGGGTGCACGGCAGGCGGTTCCCCTTCCACCCCGCCCCGCAGCCGTGAGACGGTCCGGGACGAGAACTCCCTGCGGGGCCACCACGACTGGGGACTGGGGCGTCGCGGGGACGATCGTGCGATCGAGGGATACACCGACCGGGTCAGCGTGCTGCCCGGGGAGACGTTCCGGCTGTTCGTGTCCACCACCGGGCGGACCTTCCGCGCCGAGGCGTTCCGGATGGGCTGGTACGCAGGGGCGCAGGCCCGCAGGGTGTGGAAGTCCGGCGATCTGCCGGGGCGCCGGCAGCCGGTGCCGGACGCTTCGGGTGAAACCCGCACGGTGTCGGCGGAGGCCTGGCGGCCGAGTACCCGGATATCCACCGGGGGGTGGCCGGAAGGGTCGTACCTGATACGCCTGACCGCCGACTCGGGCGACCAGCGGTACGTCCCGGTCACGGTGCGGTCCCGGTCCGCGGCGGGGAAGGTCGTGCTGGTGAACGCGGTGACGACCTGGCAGGCGTACAACACCTGGGGAGGCCGCAGCCTGTACCAGGGGCCGGACGGCAAGGGCGACTACGACGGCCGCTCGCTGGCGGTGAGCTGCGACCGCCCGTACGACCACAACGGGGCGCGACTGTTCCTGGTGTACGAGCAGCCCGCCATCGCGCTCGCGGAGAGCCTGGGGCTGCCGCTGGCCTACACCACGAACATGGACCTGGACGCCGATCCCGGCCTGCTGGCCCGAGCCCGCGCGGTCATCTCGCTCGGTCATGACGAGTACTGGACGCCGGCCATGCGGCACCGGGTCACCGCCGCCCGTGACCGGGGGACCAATGTGGCGTTCCTCGGTGCCAACGCCTGCTTCCGCCGTATCCGGATGGAATCCACCGCCCACGGTGACCGGCGGCTGGTGGTCTGCTACAAGACGGACTGGAAGCGGGACCCGTGGTACGGCAGGGACGACGCCGGGGTCACCACCGACTGGCGCGAGCCCCCGCGCGCCGATCCGGAGAACTCCCTGACCGGCACCCTGTACGAGAGCAACGGGACCAGTGCGGTCTACACGGTCGCCGAACCCGGCCACTGGCTGTTCGCGGGGACGGGCGCGACCCGCGCCACCCGGATACCGAACCTGGTCGGCACCGAGTACGACCGGGTGACCGGCGACGCCCATACGCCGCGCCCGATCGAGATCATCGCCCACTCCCCGCTGAAGTGCCGCGGGGTGCGCAGCTACCAGGACTCCGCGTACTACACGGCGGAGAGCGGAGCCGGTGTGTTCAACACGGGCACCATGCGCTGGGTCGAGTCACTGAAGGGCGACGGCGCCCACGGCATCCCCCCGTCCTCGGCCCGTTTCACCCGGCGGGTCACCGCGAACCTGCTGCGGGCCTTCGCCCAGGGCCCGGCGGGCCGCCGCCACAGTGCGCGGGACAACCTGGCCCGGTACGACCCGTTTCCGTCCAACGCGATCTCGCTCCATCGCGACCTGTGGTGACCCGGCGGACTCGGCCCGGCGGGCGAGAGCGGGTCCTCGGCGGCCGTCCCGGTTCAGCCGTGCCAGACGGCGCGGATCTGTTCGGCGTGCTCGGCTGCCTGCCGCCGTCCCTCCCGGGCCGCGCCGGGAATGCGGGGTGCGTCCAGCGGATTGCGGCCGAACGCGCGGCGGGCCGCCCGGTCCGGGACCAGCAGAGCGGCCTGGGCGCCGCCCGCCACCAGGGAGGCCACCTGGTCGGAGGTGCTCGGGCCGGCCCCCGGGCCCTTGGGGATCGGGGCCAGTACGACGACCCGGCGGCAGTCGTGCACCAGGTCGGCGTTGGTCGTGGAGCGCACGCCCCCGTCCATCCAGCGCCCCTCGCCGATCGTGATCGGCGGGAACAGCGGTGGCAGCGCGCAGCTGGCCGACATCGCCCGCACCAGGTCGACCCCGCTGTCGGCGCTGAAACCCTTCGGCTCGCCGGTGAGCGCGTCCAGCGCGAACAGCCGCACCGGCCTCTCCGGCCAGTCCTGAACCGGTAGTTGGGGACCGATGGCGTCGAAGACGTCCGACTCCGACACGTCGCGCACGGCGAGCGCGAGCCTGGCCAGCCGCTTGACCATGGCCTCCGGATCGCGCGTACCGAGCGCGGCCCACAGGTACTTGGCGGTCATGGTGAGGGTGAAGTCCACCTCCAGCATGGCCCGCGTCCGGCTGACCTGTTCCCCGTACAGGTCAGCCGGCGCCGCCCCGGCGGCCAGTTCCACCGCCAGCAGTGAGCCGGCCGACGTGCCCGCGAGCACGTCGGCCCCGCCGAGGTCGAGCCCGGCGTCGGCCAGCCCCGCCAGCATGCCGACCTGCCACGCGTACGCGGTCAGCCCGCCCCCGCCCAATACCAGCGCCGTATCCGCCACGCCTCAGCCTCTCACTAACGGGGACTGGTCCCCGGTTCACAGAGACGACGCTAGCACGGAAACGGGGAGTGATCCACGCTTTCGCCGATGCACAGACAAGGTGCACAGACAAGGTGCACAGGCAGGACGCACAGACAGGACGCACAGACAGAAGGGCCGGCCCGGGAGGAAACCCCTCCCGGGCCGGCCCTTCTGTCTGCGTTCGACCTGTCTGCGTTCGACGCGGCGTGCTCCGGCTCAGCCGAGCAGTTCCCGCACCACCGGCACCAGCGCCCGGAACGCCTTCCCCCGGTGGCTGATCGCGTTCTTCTCCTCGGGGGTCAGCTGCGCGCACGTCCGGCTCTCCCCCTCCGGCTGGAGGATCGGGTCGTAGCCGAAGCCGTTCGTACCGACCGGGGCGTGGCGCAGTGTGCCCCTCAGCTGTCCCTCGACCACGCGCTCGGTGCCGTCCGGCAACGCGAGGGCCGCCGCGCAGGCGAAGTGGGCGCCGCGGTGTTCGTCGCTGATGTCGGCGAGCTGGGCCAGCAGCAGTTCGAGGTTGGCCCTGTCGTCGCCGTGCCTGCCGGACCAGCGGGCCGAGAAGATGCCGGGGGCGCCGTTCAGGACGTCCACGCACAGCCCGGAGTCGTCGGCGACCGCGGGAAGACCCGTCGCCTGCGCCAGGGCGTGGGCCTTGAGCAGTGCGTTCTCCGCGAAGGTGACGCCGGTCTCCTTGACGTCGGGCACATCGGGGTAGGCGTCCGCACCGACGAGTTCGTGAGCGAGCGCCGCGTCGGCGAGGATCGCCCGCAACTCGGTGATCTTTCCGGCGTTACGGGTGGCGAGGATCAGGCGGGTCATGGCGACACAGTAACGAGGTGCTCGGGAGCGCCCCTGAAAGGGGCGCCCCCCGAAGGGGCGCGGGGAACTGCGCGACAAGCCACACACAACCCGCAGCCGACCGACAACAGGAACCCGGCAGACGAGACGCCCCCGCCCAGCCAGCGCAGCGCTACGGCGTGCAGACCTTCGTCAGCTCACCCGCCGCATCCGTGATCGGACTGATGTCCGGGGTCTCGTCACCGTTCTTGACCGAGTCACGCACGTTGGTGACGGCCTTCTCAAGGTCGTCGACGGCCTTGTTGACGTCGGCGTTGTCGGTCTTGTCGCCGATCTCGCCGAGGTTCTTGTCGATGGAGTCGAGCGACTCGTCGATCTGGGTCGGGTCGTCGGACGCGCTCTCGACCGCCTGCTGGAGGTCGGTGACGCTGTCGGCGATGGCGTCGGCGGTCTGGACGCAGTCCAGGGCCTTGTTGACGGCGTCGCACCCCGTGGCAAGACCGGTCGTCAGCGCGACCGCTGCTACGGCGGCGGCGATGGTCGTACGACGTCGGCGGCGGCTCGCGGCCATGGAACTGTCCTCCTAGCGTGCAGGCCTGACGGCCCCCATGCGATGCGGATCGGATCGGGCGTACCGCGTGTGCCGTACGCCCGTACCGGTAGGGACGCGGGAAGACCGCGCCGTGGTTGCTCACGGCACGGACCGTTTCTTGGTGCGCCCTTTACCTTTCGAGGACCGTATCAAGCGCCTTGCGCTGCAGTGCGTCCAGCTCCGTACAGCCGGACACCGCCAGGTCCAGCAGCGCGTTGAGCTCCTCGCGGGCGAACGGCTCGGCCTCCGCGGTGCCCTGGACCTCGACGAAACGGCCGTCGCCGGTGCAGACGACGTTCATGTCGGTCTCCGCCTTCACGTCCTCCTCGTAGCAGAGGTCGAGGAGCGGGACGCCGCCGACGATGCCCACGGAGACCGCCGAGACCGTGCCCGTGAGCGGCTGCCGACCGGCCTTGATCAGCTTCTTGCGCTGGGCCCACGCCACCGCGTCGGCCAGTGCCACGTACGCGCCCGTGATGGCCGCCGTGCGCGTGCCGCCGTCGGCCTGGAGGACGTCGCAGTCGAGGACGATGGTGTTCTCGCCGAGCGCCTTGTAGTCGATGACCGCGCGGAGCGAGCGGCCGATGAGGCGGGAGATCTCGTGCGTACGGCCACCGATCTTGCCCCTGACGGACTCGCGGTCGCCGCGGGTGTTGGTGGAGCGGGGCAGCATCGCGTACTCCGCGGTGACCCAGCCCTCGCCGCTGCCCTTGCGCCAGCGCGGGACGCCCTCCGTGACGGAGGCGGTGCAGAGGACTCTCGTGTCGCCGAAGGAGACGAGGACGGAGCCCTCGGCGTGCTTGCTCCAGCCGCGTTCGATGGTGACCGGGCGGAGCTGTTCGGGCGTACGGCCGTCGATTCGAGACATGACGACGAGCCTAGTCGCACGTACGGAGAGGCCCTCCCACGCCGGGTGAAAAGGCCGCGAGGAAGGGCGGGGAGGAAAGAGAGGCCCCCGGGACCAGGACAGGTGGTTCCGGGGGCCTTCGGCATCAGCGTACGCGGTCCTGGATCGGCGCGTGAGCCGATCCCGTACGAAGGGGACGGGCCGGCGCCTCTCGTTGCTCGCGCTACCCGCGCCGCTCGCGCTCAGATCTCGTACGACACCCTGGGCGCCGCCAGTTCCACCGGGCCCTTGTACACCGCGCGTGCGTCCGCCAGGTTGACCTGCGGGTCCGTCCACGGCGGGATGTGGGTGAGGACGAGGCGGCGGGCTCCGGCGCGGGCGGCCGTCTCGCCTGCCTCGCGGCCGTTGAGGTGGAGGTCCGGGATGTTCTCCTTGCCGTAGGTGAACGCGGCCTCGCACAGGAACAGGTCGGCGTCGCGGGCGAGTTCCTCCAGCGCGTCGCTGACGCCGGTGTCACCGGAGTACGTCAGCGCGCGGCCGCCGTGCTCGACGCGGATGCCGTACGCCTCCACGGGGTGGGCGACCCGCTCGGTGTGGACGGTGAAGGGGCCGATCTCGAACGTGCCCGGCTTGACCGTGTGGAAGTCGAAGACCTCGCTCATGGAGGAGGCGGACGGGGTGTCGGCGTACGCGGTGGTCAGGCGGTGCTCCGTACCCTCCGGTCCGTAGACGGGGATCGGGTCGCAGCGGCCGCCGTCGTGGCGGTAGTAGCGCGCCACGAAGTACGCGCACATGTCGATGCAGTGGTCGGCGTGCAGATGGCTGAGGAAGATCGCGTCGAGGTCGTAGAGACCGCAGTGGCGCTGCAGCTCGCCCAGGGCGCCGTTGCCCATGTCGAGGAGCAGCCGGAAGCCGTCGGCCTCTACGAGGTAGCTCGAACAGGCCGATTCCGCGGACGGGAACGACCCCGAGCAGCCGACGACGGTGAGCTTCATAAGAGCTGGAACCTCCGCGCTGGCAGATGGTTGACAACGGGAACGGGGGGGTCGGGTCGGGGGTCGTGCGGTGCGTCGAGCGTAAGGCGCAAAAGGGCCGGTCGCTCCTCCGGCAGGGGCTGTTGTGGGCGAACTCACCTGTGCTGTCACCGGTTCGGCTGGATGTGGGGCGTGCGCGGCTCGGGGTGGGACGGGGTGTCGTGTGACAGGGCGGGCGCGGAGTGGAGTGCGCCGGTACCGTCGTGCGTATGGACACGTCGTGGTGGCTGGCGCTGGCGGCTGTGGTGCTGCTTGCGCTGGTCGCGACGCTCGTGGATGGGTGGGGGCGTCGTGGACATCGTGGGCGTCCGGTGCGCGGGAGGCCGGGGCGGAGGCGGACCCCGGATGGGGCGCGGCGACAGCCGGGGCAGGGGCCGGAGCCAGGGCCAGGGCCGGCGGAGGTCTGGTGGGTACGGGTGCCGCACGAGGACGGGCCGTCGGGGGTGGGGGATCGGCCGTGTCTGGTGTTGGCGGTGCGGGGGGAGCGGGTGGTGGTCGTCAAGATCACCACGAGGTACCGGGACGGGGAGCGGGCGGGGGTGATTCCGCTGCCGCCGGGGGTAGTGGGTGATGCGCGGGGGCGGGCCGGGTTCCTGGAGACGGGTGAGCTGCGGGAGGTGCCTGTGGGGGACTTCCGGCGTCGGGTGGGTGTGGTGGATCCGCTGGTGTGGGAACAGGTGCGGCACCTGCCGGGTTGAGCCGGGGTTGTTTCGCCCCCGCCGCCCCTACCCGTCCCATCCCCAGGGGCTCCGCCCCTTCAACCCCACCAGGGGGCTCCGCCCCCTTGACCCCGTTTCGAGGGCCGGCCCCCGGACCCCCGCTCCTCAAACGCCGGAGGGGCTGATGGTCAGCCCGTCCGGCGTTTGAGGACGAGGCCTGTTCAGGCCAATGCGCCCTTACGCCCAGAGCTGGCCCTGCAGCCGTTCGATCGCTTCCTCCGTCGTCGCCGCCGTGTAGACGCCCGTCGACAGGTACTTCCACCCACCGTCGGCGACGACGAAGGCGACATCCGCCGATTCACCCGCCTTCAGGGCCTTCGTGGCGACGCCGATCGCCGCGTGGAGGGCGGCCCCCGTGGAGACGCCCGCGAAGATGCCCTCCTGTTGCAGCAACTCGCGGGTGCGGGTGACCGCGTCGGCGGAGCCGACGGAGAAGCGGGTGGTGAGGACGGACGCGTCGTACAGCTCGGGAACGAAGCCCTCGTCGAGGTTCCGCAGCCCGTACACCAGGTCGTCGTACCGCGGCTCCGCGGCGACGATCTTCACGTCCGGCTTGTTCTCGCGCAGATACCGGCCGACGCCCATGAGGGTGCCCGTCGTACCCAGACCTGCCACGAAGTGGGTGATGGAGGGAAGGTCCGCGAGGATCTCCGGACCCGTCGTCGCGTAGTGCGCCCCCGCGTTGTCGGGGTTGCCGTACTGGTACAGCATCACCCAGTCCGGATGCTCGGCGGCCAGTTCCTTGGCCACCCGGACCGCGGTGTTGGAGCCGCCCGCGGCCGGCGACGAGATGATCTCCGCACCCCACATGCCCAGCAGGTCACGGCGCTCCTGCGAGGTGTTCTCGGGCATCACGCACACCATGCGGTAGCCCTTGAGCTTCGCCGCCATGGCCAGGGAGATGCCCGTGTTCCCGGAGGTCGGTTCCAGGATCGTGCAACCGGGCGTGAGGCGGCCGTCCTTCTCCGCCCGCTCGATCATGTGCAGGGCCGGGCGGTCCTTGACCGAACCCGTCGGGTTCCGGTCCTCCAGCTTGGCCCAGATGCTGACGTCGGCGGACGGCGAGAGCCGCGGCAGGCGCACCAGAGGAGTGTTGCCTACCGCGGCCAGCGGGGAGTCGTAACGCATGGGGAACCAGCGGCCGATCAGGCCATGCCGCCGGCCACGGCCGGCAGGATCGTCACGTTGTCGCCGTCGGCGACCTTGCTGTTGATGCCGTCGAGGAAACGGACGTCCTCGTCGTTCAGGTACACGTTGACGAAGCGGCGCAGTTCGCCGCCGGTGTTCTCGTCGATGAGACGGGCCTGGATGCCCGCGTGCCGGGTTTCGAGGTCGGCGAAGAGCTCGGCGAGGGTGTCCCCGGAGCCCTCCACCGCCTTCTGACCGTCGGTGTACTGGCGGAGGATGGTGGGGATGCGGACCTCGATGGCCATGGTTGCGGGCTCCTGTCGGAAGAAGTGAGGTCGGTGGGCGCGCGGCAGCGCGATGTGCGTTTCGTACGTGGACACGTGGAGCGGACGCCTCGTACGCAGGTCAGACGCCGCGGCTCACGGCCGTACGGCGGCAGGGGGCGGCGTCAACAGATAGCGCTGGCAAGCCTGCACAGGTCGACGTGCAGCCGCGCCACGAGCAGTGCGCCCGGCGTCTTCTCGCTCACGTCGTGGAAAACCATGGGCTCATCGTATCGATTCCCTACCGGGGACCCAGAGTGTGATCTCGCGATACGGACAGTTTTCGCCCGGTGGTTGAGATCGCCATGATCAGTACGACTCGACCACCTTGACCTCCTCCTCCGTGACCTCGCCCTCCACGATCCGGAACGAGCGGAACTGGAAGTCACCGAGTCCGTCCGTGTCCGCGGTCGAGACGAGGACATAGTGGGCGCCCGGCTCGTTCGCGTACGAGATGTCCGTGCGGGAGGGGTAGGCCTCGGTCGCCGTGTGGGAGTGGTAGATGACGATCGGTTCCTCGTCGCGGTCGTCCATCTCGCGGTAGAGCTTGAGCAGATCGCCCGAGTCGAACTCGTAGAACGTGGGCGACATGGCCGCGTTGAGCATGGGGATGAAACGCTCAGGGCGGTCCGAGCCTGCCGGGCCCGCGACGACGCCGCACGCCTCGTCGGGGTGGTCCTTGCGCGCGTGCGCGACGATCCGGTCGACGAGGTCCTGGGTGATGGTCAGCATGTCGGTCAGGATAAGCAGAAGGGCAACCCCGTACCGAGGAGTGGTACGGGGCTGCCCACATGCTGAGCGGCCCGGGCCCGGCAGGCGTCCGCCCGGTCAGCTGGCCTTCTCGAACTCCTGCCCTCGGCGGGCCGCGACCTCCGGGTTCCGTGACTTGAGCACGAACCAGCCGACGGCCAGGGCGACCGCCCAGCCCGCCATCACATAGAGACAGACGCGGGAGTCGGCGTCGTACGCGATGAGGCCGGTGACGAAGAGGAGGAAGGCGATGGCGATCCAGCTGCACACCGCGCCGCCCGGGGCGGGGAAGGAGGAGGCGGGCAGGCGGCCGGCCTCGACCGCGCGACGGTACAGGACGTGGCTGATCAGGATCATCAGCCAGGTCCAGATGCCGGCCGCGGTGGCCACGGAGGTGACGTAGGCGAAGGCCTTCTCGGGGACGACGTAGTTCAGGATCACGCCGATGCCCATGAAGGCGACGGAGACCGTGATGCCGAGGGCCGGGGTCTTGGTCGCCGACAGCCGGGTGAAGGCCCTCGGGGCCTCGCCGTTGTTTCCGAGGTTACGCAGCATGCGGCCGGTGGAGTACATGCCCGAGTTGCAGGAGGACAGGGCGGCGGTGAGGACGACGAAGTTGACGATGCCGGCGCCGGCGGGGATGCCGATCACCGCGAACGCCTTCACGAAGGGGCTGACGCCCTCCGCGAACTCGGTCCACTTCACCACGCAGAGGATGACGGTGAGGGCGCCGACGTAGAAGAGGGCGATGCGCCAGGGCAGGGTGTTGATCGCCTTGGGGAGGGTCTTCTCCGGGTTCTCGGACTCACCGGCCGTGACGCCGACGAGTTCGACGGCGAGGTAGGCGAACATGACGCCCTGCAGGGTCATCAGGGACGAGCCGATGCCCGTGGGGAAGAAGCCGTCGAAGGCCCACAGGTTGGAGACGGAGGCGGTGTCGCCGGCCGCGCTGAAGCCGAAGGTGAGCACACCCAGACCGATCACGATCATGCCGATGAGGGCGGTGACCTTGATCATCGAGGCCCAGAACTCGATCTCGCCGAACAGCTTCACCGAGATCAGGTTGGCCACGAAGAGAACGACCAGGAAGACCAGAGCTGACACCCACTGCGGGATCGACTCGAACCAGTAGTGGATGTAGATCGCTGCGGCGGTCAGCTCCGCCATGCCGGTGACGACCCACATCAGCCAGTACGTCCAGGCGGTGAAGTAGCCGAAGAACGGGCCGAGGAACTCTCGGGAGTACTCCGCGAAGGAGCCCGAGACCGGGCGGTACAGGAGCAGTTCGCCGAGCGCCCGCATGATGAAGAAGATGATCACGCCCGCGATGGCGTACATCAGGATGAGGCTCGGTCCCGCCTTGGCGATGTTGGCCCCGGCGTTGAGGAAGAGTCCGACGCCGATGGCGCCGCCGATCGCGATCATCTGGACCTGGCGGCTGCCGAGCCCTCGCTCGTACCCCTCTTCGGGAGCGTCGCCGCTCACGACTCCATTGCGGTCGTGGTCGTCGTACTGCTGGTCGACCTGCGCTGAGGTCATGTGTGGTGCGCCCTTTCTCCACGCCGACCCGGGCCTTGCTCGGCCGCGGATCGGGTTCCGATCCCCCCCCGGATGTGATGGAGCTGGGCGGGCCCGCGAGCCCGCCCGTGCCTGCCGGCGGTCCGCCGGCCTGGTGGCGCACCCGCCGGGGCATGGATGGTGTCCCGGCAGGCGGTCGTGAAGATTTATCACGGCCGCACCATTGATCAACCGGCCACGATGTGGCGCACACCATCGGAAGAAGAGGACAAAGGGCGCCTGAAACGCCATACCTGGCCGCAACGGTGACGCGATCGTTATCCGGATTTGAGCGACCGCTGAGCGAACACTGAACGAACGCGAAGAGAGCGGATCGCGGCCTGCGCCGGGAGGCGCGGAACGGCGGTAAGCCACAGAACGAACCGCGCGCCACCGCGCATCACCACGCGCCACCGGGGACCACCACGCGCCACCGCGGACCAGCGCGGTTCGGACCACCGCGCGCCAGGGTGTCCGGGTTACGTCGTCAGGGTCTGTACGAGCGTTTCCTGGAGGCCGCCCAGCCAGAGGTACGCCATCACCATCGGCTTGCGCGGGTCCTCGTCCGGCAGCCGGTAGAGGAGGTCGGTGTCCTCCTCCTCGGTGACGTCGAGGCGGGAGCCGATCGCGAGGCGCAGGTCATTGAGGCAGCCGAGCCACTGCCGGGAGTCCTCGGGCGTGAGCTCCAGCACTGCGCCGCCGTCGCCCGCGGTGGTCAGCCGGTCCAGGGAGCGGATTACGGCGAGGGCGTTCTCACGCTTGCCGGCGCGCAGGTCGTTCTCGGTGAAGCGTCGGAACTCCGACGAGTACTGGCGCTGCCCCTCGGCCTCCTCGGGCGAGACCGTCCCGCCGCCGGGCTCGCCGTAGGCGTCGGGGAAGAGGCGCTGGAGCACGGGGTCCTTGGGGGGCTCGCTCGGCCCGTTGGTGAACAGTTCGGCGAGCGGGTCGCCGGGGGCTTCCTCGGCGGGGCCGGGGCCGATCAGCTCCAGGAGCTGCACGGCAAGCGAGCGGATGATGGAGATCTCGACCTCGTCGAGCGCGACGGCCGCGCCGCCGCCGGAGGTCGGTTCGAAGTGTCCTGGCATGGAGTGGGTTCGCTGCTTCCGGCCGGCTGGAGGTGTGCTGTTCGTCTCCCCCGTGGGGCACCGCACGGGGCGCCGCTTCGGGTCGTGCTACTTGCGGTCCTGCTGGAGGGTGGCCCACAGACCGTATCCGTGCATGGCCTGTACGTCGCGTTCCATCTCTTCGCGCGTTCCGCTGGAGACCACCGCACGCCCCTTGTGGTGCACATCCAGCATGAGCTTGGTGGCCTTGTCCTTGGAGTAGCCGAAGTACGTCTGGAAGACATACGTCACATAGCTCATGAGGTTGACCGGGTCGTTGTGGACGATCGTCACCCACGGGACGTCGGGCTCGGGGACGGCGAAGGCCTCCTCCGCCGACTCGGTCTTTTCGATCTCTAGGGGTGCGGGAGCCGTCACACGGCCCATGCTGCCACCACAGGGGGGCACCCGCACAAACGGGCCCCCGAAATCGTCAGTCTGACGATTTCCGAGTACGATCGCCCTCGAAGCCGTATTGATCCTTGACCGGGGGACACCGTGTCCGAGCGCCACCGCGCGACGGGTCGGCCTCCGAGATGCAAGGACGGGGGGACCTCCCCCAGGAACCGGGCGGGGCGCCATCCCTGTCGAAGCAGGCGAGGAGAACTCTGGTGGGCATAGCGGATCTGGGGCTTCCGGTGGACGTGCCGTCGACGGCGCTCTTCACGGACCAGTACGAGCTGACGATGCTGGAGGCCGCGCTCGCGGCGGGCACCGCCAAACGTCGCTCGGTGTTCGAGGTCTTCACCCGGCGACTGCCCGAGGGGCGGCGGTACGGCGTCGTGGCGGGCACGGGACGTGTGCTGGACGCGGTGGAGAACTTCCGGTTCGACGCGGATGTGCTGGGCTTCCTGCGTGAGCACGCGATCGTGGACGGGCCGACACTCGACTGGCTGGGCTCGTACCGCTTCGGCGGCGACATCTGGGGCTATCCCGAGGGTGAGGTGTACTTCCCGGGCTCGCCCGTCCTCCGTGTGGAGGGTTCCTTCGCGGAATGCGTCCTGCTGGAGACGGTGATCCTCTCCATCCTCAACCACGACTCGGCGATCGCGGCGGCCGCGTCCCGTATGTCCTCCGCCGCCGGGGACCGGCCGCTGATCGAGATGGGCGCCCGGCGCACCCATGAACTGGCGGCGGTGGCCGCGTCCCGGGCTGCGTACGTGGGCGGTTTCACCTCGACCTCCGACCTGGCGGCGGGCTTCCGCTACAACATCCCGACCGTGGGCACCTCCGCCCACGCCTTCACCCTGCTCCACGACCGCGAGCGGGACGCCTTCCAGGCACAGGTGAACTCGCTCGGACGGGGTACCACGCTTCTCGTGGACACGTACGACGTCGCCGAGGCGGTCCGTGCGGCGGTGGAGGTCGCCGGGCCGGAACTGGGAGCTGTCCGCATCGACTCCGGCGACCTGCTCCTGGTCGCGCACCGGGTCCGGCAGCAGCTCGACGAGCTGGGGGCGACCCGGACGAAGATCATCGTGACCTCGGACCTCGACGAGTACGCGATCGCCTCGCTGGCGGCGGCGCCCGTGGACGCGTACGGCGTGGGCACCCAGCTGGTGACGGGTTCCGGCCACCCGACGTGCTCGATGGTCTACAAGCTCGTCGCCCGCGCCAAGTCCGCGGCGCCCGGGGCTCCGCTCGTCCCCGTGGCGAAGAAGTCGTCCGGCGGCAAGACATCCGTCGGTGGCCGGAAGTGGGCGGCACGGCGACGGGACGAGCACGGGGTGGCGGAGACCGAGGTGATCGGCACCGGGCCCGTGCCGGAGGAACTGAAGGACCGGCTCCTCCAAGTGGAGCTGGTCAAGGGCGGCCAGGTCGTCGCCCGTGAGCCGCTGGACGTCGTACGGGACCGGCACGCGTCCGCCCTCGCGAACCTGCCCATCTCGGCGACACAGCTCTCGCGAGGGGAGGCGGTCCTTCCGACGGAATACGCGTGACGGACGCGCGACGGACTCGTGACGGACCGCATGACGGACCGCGTGACGCACTGCCCCGGACGGGGCCGACGCGCCGCCGGGGGCGGATACCGGCCTCAGCGATCGCGCGCCCCCGTGCGACCGTGCATGAACGCGAGCCGTGCGGGCATGCACCGGCAGCGCGCCCCGCGCGCGGAACCGCCGTCTCGTGCCCCCTCCCGCCCCGTACCCGAAGTCTCTAGGCTCGGTATTTCATCGCGATTCGTGACACGTGGTTCAAGACGCGTGTTCCATGATTCGCAGGCCAGGCCCCTGTACCCCCTTACCCACCGACCCCATAGTCGAAGGACACCGACCATGCGCCGCGCCTTGATCGTCGTAGATGTGCAGAACGACTTCTGCGAGGGGGGCAGCCTCGCGGTGGCCGGGGGTGCCGATGTGGCCGCCGCGATCACTGAGCTGATCGGGCAGGCCCCCGCCGGGTACCGCCACGTCGTGGCGACCCGCGACCACCACATCGCCCCCGGTGGGCACTTCGCCGACAATCCCGACTACGTCCACTCCTGGCCGGCCCACTGTGTGGCGGGTACGGAGGGGGTGGGCTTCCACCCGAACTTCGCCCCTGCGGTGGCCTCCGGCGCGGTCGACGCGGTCTTCGACAAGGGCGCGTACGCCGCCGCGTACAGCGGATTCGAGGGCGTCGACGAGAACGGCGCCGGTCTCGCCGACTGGCTGCGCGCCCGTGGGATCGAGGAGGTGGACGTGGTGGGTATCGCCACGGACCACTGTGTGAAGGCGACCGCCCTCGACTCGGCGCGGGAGGGCTTCCGTACGCAGGTTCTTCTCGACCTCACGGCGGGTGTCTCCGAGGAGACGACGGAGAAGGCCCTGGACGAGATGCGTGAGGCGGGCGTGGAGCTCTCCGGCAAGCCTGTGGTCTGACCGGCCGGGTCTGGCCGGGCGGGACCGGCCGGGCGGGTCTGGCCGGGCGGGACCGGCCGGGCGCTTGGCCGGGCGGAACTGGCCGGCCGGGTCTGGCCGGGCGGGACGGTACGTACGGGGTCGGCCCCGGGAGTTTTCGCCCCGCCGCCCCTACCCGTCCCATCCCCAGGGGCTCCGCCCCTTCGAGCCCGCCCCAGGGGCTCCGCCCCGAAACCCGTTCGGGGGCCGGCCCCCGGACCCCCGCTCCTCAAACGCCGGAGGGGCTGGAATGCGGTGCGGCTTCGCCGTGGGGGTTACGCCCTCGCCGCAGGGCTCCGCAGCAAGGAGCGGATCGGGCGCCACAGCTCAGGGGGTGTGGTGGCCTCGCTGTCCGTGCGCCATATCAGGCCGTCCGGGTGGTGCAGTACCGCCGTGATCTCGTCCGGGGTCGGGGGCGCCGCGTTTCCCCGGAGGTACACCGCTCGCATGCCGAGGTTCCGGAGCCGGGTGAGGGCTCGGGCGCGGTTCACCGCGTGGACCAGGATGCGGACCGGGGCGACGTCGTGGCCGGTGCCCGGAGAGGTGGGTGTGGGCAGGTTCAGTGCCACCACCACCGTGCCGTTCGGCAGCTTGCAGAAACCTCCTGCGGCCATGCAGTCACACCCCCGTGCGCGTCAGTGTCAATAAGAGAGCCACAGGACGCACCTAAACACGATCGGCCGCGACCCGCCAAGGGGTCGCGGCCGATACGTCTCTGACCTGCGGAGATGTGGACTACTTCACCGCGGGGCCCACCTGGAGCGAGACCGTGGAGCCGTCCAGGGCCTCCTTGACGATCTTGATCTTGGTGTTGGTGTCAGTGATCTTCACACCACCAGCGGGGTTCGACTCGTCGTAGTACGTGTTGGCGTGGTCGTCGAACGTCGGCACACCCTTCTTCGAGGCGATCTTCGTCGCGACGCCCGCCTTGTGCAGCGTGATCCCGTCCGTGCGGGACAGAGTGAACGTCGAGTCGTACGCCTGGATGCGGTTGCGCATCAGCGTGCCGTCCGTCCACCTCAGGGCCTCCGGGTGGGCGTCGACCGGCAGGACCAGACCGGCGCCGGGGTGCACGCTGGTGTTGTTGTCCGCCTGCGAGGTGTCCCACTTCCAGATCAACAGGCCGTTCTGGTACGGGTAGTGCTCCACCCAGTCCGGACGCGTCGTCGAGAAGCCGAAGTTGTACGGGCCGACCTTCAACGTCTTGTCGTACGAGACGTACTGACGGTTCTCGGCGATGTAGTACTGCGCGTAGTCGTCCGTGATGGACGCCCCGATGCGCGAGAAGCCCTTGGCGGTCCAGGCCGCGTCCGCGCTCTCCGCGTCGTCCGAGAAGACGGCCGAGCCGTCCGCGGTCACGGAGATGGAGTCGGCCGCGAAGCCCTTCAGGGCCACGCCGCCGTCGGTGGCGTAGCGGAAGCGCAGGTCGATCTTCTTGCCCGCGTAAGCGTCGAGGGAGTACGCCAGCTTCTTGTACGTCTCCGACGAGCCGTCCAGCGCCGGCTTGTTGCTGCCGTCACGGCTGATGGGCGCGCCGTCCGCCGTGCCGTCGACAGCCGTCCAGTTGGCGCCGCCGTCGGTCGAGACCTCGGTGTAGAGGTAGTCGTAGCCCGCCTCGATGTCCCACCAGCCGTCGAGCGTCAGGGAGGCGGAGGACTTGCCCGTGAGGTCCACGGAGCGGGTCAGGGTGTTGGAGAGGTCGTCGCCGCTGCCGCTCCACCACTGCGTCGCACCCTGCGCGGGCTCCACGATCTCGGTGGTGACCGTCTTCTTGGGCAGCTCGACCACGAGGGCCTGCTTGTTCTTGGTGTTGTACTCGGCGAGACCCAGCGTGTGCTCCGACTTCGTGGCCGCCTTCGCCGTGTCGTAGTCGAGCCAGCCGAGCTGCAGCTTGTCCCAGGCGTTCATGTCGCCGGGCAGGTCACCGATCTCGTTCTTGCCGGTGCCGAGCCAGGAGCCGGACGACATCAGTGTCCAGAAGCCGGTGGAGTTCTCGCCGCCGTTGGTGTCGTAGAGGTCCGGCAGACCGAGGTCGTGGCCGTACTCGTGGGCGAAGACGCCGAGTCCGCCGTTCTCCGGCTGGATGGTGTAGTCGCCGACCCAGATGCCGGTGTCGCCGATCTGGGCGCCGCCGAGCTTGTTGCCCTCGGGGCCGGTGGCACCCGCGTCCGTGCCGAACGCGTACCAGCGGTGGGCCCAGATCGCGTCCTCGCCCTGCGCGCCGCCGCCGGCCGACTCGTCCTCACCGGCGTGCACGATCTGGAAGTGGTCGACGTAGCCGTCGGGCTCGTTGAAGTCGCCGTCGCCGTCGTAGTCGTAGCGGTCCCACTGGTCGTACTCGGCCAGGTCCGCCTTGATGTCGGCGTCGGACTTGCCGGACGCCTTCTGGTCGGCGACCCAGGCCTTGACGCCGTCGCTGACGACGTTCCACACGCTGGCGCAGGTGGTCTGGCCGCACGCGTTGTTGCCGTAACGGGCCTCGTTGAAGGGGACCTTGACCCAGTCGGACACCTCGCCGTCGACCGAGTAGCGGCCCGAGGACTGCTTCTCGTAGTACTTCTTCACCGACTCAGTGTTGTCACCGGTGCCGAAGTACAGCTCCTGGAAGTGCTCCTGGTTGTAGTCCGCCTGCCAGGCCGTGCTGTTGTCCTTGGCGCGGTCGGGCTCGGCTATCTGGTTGTGCAGCGGGCCCGGGGTGCCGCCGTAGCGGCTGTCTATCTCGTCGCCGAACTCGACGAGGATCGTGAAGATCTTGTCGGTCTTCTCGCGGCCGAGCTCGACGTACTTGCTGTCGCCCTTGTTGCCCTGCAGCTGCACGACCTGCGATCCGTCACGGTTCTTGACCGTGGCGTCGCCGGATATGACCTGCTTCAGGGCTTCCTCGCGCTGGGCTTCCTGCGTCTTGCTCAGGGGGCCTTCGAGGTCGTGCTCCTGCTTGGCGCGGTCCGCCGGATCGCGGCGGTCCACGGCCGCCGCCGTCGACGCGCCCTCGTCGGCGGCCTGCGCCACCGCGAAGGTCGAGAACGTCGCGGCGGCTGCGGCGATCGCGACGCCGACCGCCGCCGCTCTGAACGTCCAGGTTCTACTGGTCACTTGGGGTCCTCCCCCGCGCCCGACTCGCGCGGAGGAGGGTCCATGATCCTGGAGGGTCCGCGCGCGGTATACGCGTGTAGTCAAGTGACGTCATTCGACCGGAGTTTCGGAACAAAAAACAGACCTTGACTTGCGCAGGTCAACTGCACTATATGGACCGGCTGTTCGTTATCCGGACGTGATGTTCAGCCTCATGTCGAACCTCATGTGGAACCCCCACCCGGCGCGCATGCGTGTCCACTTGGCGGACTCCATGACTCCGTGCGCCCCCCGTGCACCGGCACCGTCGATTAGGTGACGCTTACTCGCCGTTCCGCTCGGGCACCCTGGCGATTAGAGTCGATTGGAGGAACGTCCGGAATCGGCGGAATGCCAAGTCGATACCGCCACCGCACCTTTGATTCGTATCCGCATACTCCCCCATTGTGAGAGGCACGGGGAGCCCCCACCCGAGGACACGATTGACATGCCTCGTCCGACGACCGCACAGCTCGCCTACGGTTCCTGCACCGTGATCTTGTCCACCCTCGCCATGCTGCTGCTGTCCCAGACGAGTTCGGGCCTGGCGATCACGGCGATCGCCGTCTCGGCACTCGCGCTCGGGCTGCTCGTCGCGATGACCGTGCCGTTGCCGAAGAAGACACCGGCCGCCACCACCGCGCCCGCGGGCGAGCACCGGGTTCCGGTGGCGCCCGCCGCACAGGAGCGCGTTCCGGCCCCGCGGTAGGTCCTGTCGCCAACAGACCTGTCCCGCCTCCTGTCGCCAACGGTCCTGTCGTCGAACTGCCTCCCCCACTGCCTGAAGGGCATGGGAGGTACCCCCGGTCCGCCCGGGGTGGCGGGCAGCGGCTGATGTCTGCGTAGGCGCGTGCTCCCGGCGTGCCGGGTGCAGGCCCTGGTACGTGATGTACCCGGGCCTGTGCCCGGTGCGGCGAGCAGGGGTACCTCCCACGCCCTTGAGGCCCGGCGGTCAAGCGGTGCTGACCACCACCGTCTTGGCCGCCTTGTCGTGGAGTCCCTGCTTGTAGGGCCTGTCGAAGAAGCTCCAGCCGCCCGCGATGATCGTCCAGATGCAGGCGCAGCAGAACGCGAACGGGATCCACAGGACGGCCGCCCGCAGCAGCGAGGTCTGCGTGGTGGGCGTGGAGCCGTCGGAGAGGTTGGCCGTCCGCAGCTTCATCAGCTGCTTACCGGGGGTCTGGCCGTTCCTGGCTGTGAAGAAGGTGTCGTACGCGACGTAGAGGACGGCGACGATCACCTCCTGCCCCAGGGACTTGGCGTACTCGATGCGCTCCGCGGACGTCGTGTACTGGATGAGCCCGAACGCCCACCCCAACAACACCGCCACGATGCCCACGATCACCATGTCGATGATGCGGGCGAGCACGCGCTTGCCGCTGCCTGCGAGCGGGGGCATGCCGGCGAGCGGGTCGGTGCTGTAGGGACCGCCGCCGTACGGATCGCCCGCGTAGGGCGGGGGCTCATGACCGTACGGGGCGTCGTACGGCGAACCCGAAGGGGGCGGTGGCTCCTTCCCGGACTGGTCGTCCGGGGGCTGATCCGGGGCCTGACCGGAGCCGGGGGGCGGCGGTTCGGTGCTCATGGCCCGAGTCGACCGCGAACCCTCCGGCTCCGCATCCGGCGCGGGGCCGTCCGGAGTACGAAGTTCCGTACGCCTGTGCGCCTGTGCCCGTACCGCAGCGGTGCGGGCCGGTGCGGGCCCGTACGGCCGCGGTCGGAGCCCGTACGGCCGCGGTACGAGCCCGGGGCCAACAGCCGCCGCACGAGCCCGTACAGCCGTTCGTACGAGCCCGTACAGCCGCCGTGCGAACCGGCCCGCGCTATCCGGCCACGAACGTGTGGGCCGCCTTGTCGTGCCAGCACTGGCGCCAGGGGCGGTCGAACACGCACCACAGGACGCCGACGACGCCGATGCCGAGCAGCCCCGGAACGCTGTAGACGAGCCAGCGGCGCACCGCCAGTCCGAAGGTCGGCGGCTCGTGTCCCTCGATGTCGCGGACCTCCAGGCCGAGCAGCTTCTTGCCGAGGGTACGGCCCCACCTGGCGGTGGGCAGCGCCTCGTAGAGGACGCCGAAGACGAGCAGCACGCCGAGGATGATGCCCAGGTAGACGGAGGTCGTGCCGTCGAGCAGCCAGACCGTGACGGTCTCGCCGGACAGCTTGGCCTCGTCGATCTTCTCGTTGACGTGGTCGACCGCCGCTGTGCCGAGCGGCACGGCTGCCGCGCCGGTGACGGCGAGGACGACGAGCGTGTCCAGCAGCCGGGCGGCCAGCCGCTTGCCGAGCCCCGCGGGCCGGGCCGCGGCCTGGGCTCGGGCGGCCGCCTGGAACGGGTCCTCGTTGACCGGCTTCCACGGTGCGACGCTCTGCTCCCCCTCCGCGCCCGCCAGCTGGTGCACCTGCTGTGCCCAGGAGGGCTGTCCGCCGCCGGCCCCCGGACTGAGGGGGGTCGCGGCGGGCCCGGCGGACTGCGGGGGCACGGCGGACGGGGCCTGTTGCGAGAAGGAGCCGCCGGGCTGCGCCGGGGCCGGAGCGGGCGGCTGTTGCGCGGCATGCGGCTGCTGCGCTGCGGGCGACTGCTGGGGGCTGACCGGCCGGCCGTGTGCCGGGGGTGCCGGGGTGGCCGCCGCGGCCGGGGCCGCGGTCTGGGGGCCCTGCTGCGGGCTCTGCTGCGGGGCCTGATGCGGCCTCTGCTGGGGACCTGACGGCGCTTCGGGCGCCGCCTGGGGGTTCAGGCCCAGTGCCTGCTGCGCGGCGGCCTGAGCGTCCGTGTGCGCGAGGGGTGACCGGAACCTCATGGTGCCCTCGGCCTCCGCGGGCTCCGCGCCGCCGGACGCCGGGGGGCGCGCGTCCGCGTTCGGGCGGCGGAAGACCACCGTGCCCTGCGGGGGCTCGTCGTCCGTCGGCGGGATCGACGCCGACCCGTCCGTGCTCGCGGTGCGCGCCTGGTCGCCCGCCGCTCGCGGGTCCGTCGCGCGCGGCGAGCCCCAGGAGATGCGGTTCTGGTCACGGCCGAAGCCGGACTGCCGGGACCGGTCGGCGCCCCACGCGGACGCGGGCTCGGGCCTGTTGCCGTGCTGGGCCTCGGCCGGAGACGGCTGCTGCGGCTCCTCGGCGGGCGCGGCCGGCTCCGCGGGCGCCGCGGGTGGGGCGGGTTCCGGGTCCTCGTCGAAGAAGTGCGGGCCCGTCTCCTCCACGGAGGCCGAGGGGGCGGGGGCCACCGCGCCTGGCGGCGGCAGCGGTTCGCCGTCGGTGGGCGCCGGACGGCTCGTCCCCGGTACCCAGGAGGCACCGTTCCAGTAACGGACATATCCAGGAATGGACGGGTCCGGGTAATACCCTTCGCGGGGCCTGTCGTCACCGGGGGCCGGGGTTGGGGCGCTCATGTCCGTCGTCCCGTATCTGCTCGGGGGTTGGTTGGGGGAATCAACATCTACCAGACAGCCGCAACTACCACCGCCCCTCCCGCCGGACCCACCCCTTTCGAGCACGGTTCTGCTACGCGGCGGGGGCCGCGGAACCGCCTCGTTGTCTCCTCGGAAAAAGTTCCGCGGACCCGCGTAATGCTCCCGGGTCTGCTCTCTCTCCACTCGTGCGGGCCGCGTCCAGGCCCCCGCGAGACCTACCGGAGAGGAGACCCACACCATGCATCCCACCGTGGTGGAACGCGAGCTGGAGCTGAGACTCGTACTGTCGCCGGAGTGCAGCATTCCCGTGCGGGCCGTACTCGGTTACCGCAGTGACGACCCGTACGCCGTCCACGTCGCCTTCCACATCGACTCCGACCAGCCCGTCCACTGGACCTTCGCCCGCGAACTGCTGGTCGAGGGGGTGTTCCGGCCGTGCGGGCACGGGGACGTGCGGGTGTGGCCGGCGAAGGCGCAGGGGCGGAGCGTCGTCCTGATGGCGCTGAGTTCACCGAGCGGGGACGCTCTCCTCGAAGCGCCGGCCGCGCAGGTGTCGGCGTGGCTGGAGCGCACCCTGCGGGCGGTGCCTCCGGGCTCCGAGGCCGTGCGGCTCCACATCGACGACGGCCTGGCCGAACTGCTCGCCCCCTCCCCGGCCGACGACCGCTGGCTGCTGGACCCGTGGCCGTCGGACGAGTCGAAGGACGGAGGGTGAGCGGAAGACGGCTGATGGCCGAAGGACGGAGGGTGGGCGAAAGACGGCGGGTGAGCGAAAGTCGGCGGGTGTGCGATGGACGACCGGTGACCGGGGAGCGAGGCGTGCGTCAGAAGAGCTTGCCCGGGTTGAGGATGCCCAGGGGGTCGAAGACCGCCTTGACCGCGCGCTGCATCTCCAGGCCGACCGGGCCGATCTCGCGGGCCAGCCACTCCTTCTTGAGGATGCCCACGCCGTGCTCGCCGGTGATGGTGCCGCCGAGTTCCAGGCCGAGGGCCATGATCTCGTCGAAGGACTCACGGGCCCGCCGTGACTCGTCGGGGTCGGCCGCGTCGAAGCAGACGGTGGGATGGGTGTTGCCGTCACCGGCGTGTGCCACGACCCCGATGGTCAGGCCGTGCTTCTCGGCGATGCTCTCCATGCCGGCGAACAGTTCGGCGAGCCTCGACCGGGGCACGCACACGTCGTCGATCATCGTGGTGCCCTTCACCGCTTCGAGCGCCGTGAGCGACAACCGCCGCGCCTGGAGCAGGAGTTCGGACTCGGCCGCGTCGTCCGCCGGGACGACCTGGGTGGCGCCCGCGGCCTCGCACAGGGCACCGACCGCGGCGAGGTCGGCGGCGGGGTCGGGGGTGTCGAAGGCGGCGAGGAGGAGGGCCTCGGTGGTCTCCGGGAGGCCCATCTGCGCCAGGTCGTTGACGGCCTTGACCGTCGTACGGTCCATCAGTTCGAGGAGGGACGGCACATGTCCTCCCTCCATGATCCGGCAGACGGCGTCGCAGGCGGCGGAGGCGGAGGGGAACTCCGCCGCCAGCACCAGTTGCTGGGGCGGCTGAGGCTTGAGGGCCAGGACGGCGCGTACGACGATGCCGAGCGAGCCCTCGGAGCCGACGAACAGGCGGGTGAGGTCGTACCCGGCGACACCTTTCGCCGTGCGGCGGCCGGTGGACATCAGCCGCCCGTCTGCGAGCACGACGTCGAGGCCGAGCACGTACTCGGCCGTCACCCCGTACTTCACGCAGCACAGGCCGCCGGAGGCCGTGCCGATGTTGCCGCCGATGGTGCACATCTCCCAGCTGGAGGGGTCCGGCGGGTAGTAGAGGCCGTGTTCGTTCACCGCGCGGGAGAGCGTGGCGTTGACGACCCCCGGTTCGACGACGGCGATGCGGTCGACCGGGTTGATCTCCAGAATGCGGTCCATCTTCGTCAGGGACAGCACGATGCAGTCGTCGGCGGCGTTGGCCCCGCCCGACAGGCCGGTGCGGGCGCCCTGCGGGACGACCGGGACGCGCAGTTCGGTGGCGGTGCGCATGACGTGCTGGACCTGCTCGACGGTGCGTGGCAGCACGACGACGGCCGGGGCGCCTGCCTCGCAGAAGCTCGCCATGTCGTTCGCGTACGAGGCCGTGACGTCCGGGTCGGTGAGGACCGCCTCGGCCGGCAGTCCGGCGAGGAGTCGGTCGAGGAGTCGGTCGTGGAGGTTGCCGGTCACTGCTGTGCCTTGGGGGGTCGGGGCTTCGCTACGGCTCATGATCACAGCGTCGCACCGGACCGCCATCGGTGTGAACCCGTCGGCGAGGGCCTTTCGGGTGCCGCGTTGTGGTCTTCCTATTGACGCACAGTGAGCGGCATGGAGAGCGGCATGGAGAGCGAAGAGCGGCGATTCGGGGCGGTCGGCCGGACGATGCGGCGCGCACTGGGCTGGACGATGGCCGGTGGTGCCGTACTCGCCGGTGTGCTGGTGCTGCTGCCGGACGGCGAGCAGCACCAGCAGCAGCCGGTGGCGCCCGCGCCGGAGCCCAAGGCGCGGGCCCGGGCGGCGGTCGCGGCCGGGGTGCCCGCCGCGATGCCCGATCTGGCTCAGTTGATCGGCGACCGCGAGCGGCGGCTGCGGAAGCATCCGGAGGACGGGCGGTCGTGGGCGGTGCTCGGCACGGCGTACGTGGAGCGGGGGCGCCGTACCGGAGTGGCCGCGGACTTCCCGAGGGCCGAGCGGGCGCTGCGCACCTCGCTGAAGGTCCGCCCGAGCCTGAACGCGGAGGCGTACGACGGGCTGGCCGCGCTGGCGGCCGCGCGGCACGACTTCCCGGCTGCCCGGCAGTGGGGCGAGCAGGCCGTACGGGTGGCGCCCGGGCGCTGGACGGCGTACCCGCTGCTGATCGACGCGTACGACGGTGTCGGCGACTACCGGGCCGCCCGCCGGACCCTGGACCAGCTGCTCGCCCTGCGGTCCCGGTCCGCGGTGACGGCGCCCGCGGTGACGGCGCGGGCTGCCCAGGTGTACTGGGACCAGGGCCGGCGTGAGGACGCGGCCGCGGCGCTCTCGGACGCGGCCGCCGGCGCGCAGGGCCCCGCCGAACGGGCCGCCTACCTCGTGCTGGCGGGCGAACTCGCGTGGCAGCGCGGCGACCTGAAGGAGTCCCTGCGCTACGGGGCGGCCGCCCTGCACGCCGACCCCGACGAGCACGCCGCCCTCGCCGTGCGGGCCCGCGCGCTGGCCGCACTGGGCCGCACGGAGGAGGCGGTACGGGCGTACCGCTCGGCGCTGGCGAAGGCGAAGTCACCCCGGTACGCCCTGGAGCTGGGCGAGCTGTACGAGTCCCTGGGGCGTCAGGGCGAGGCCCGGGCCCAGTACGGCGTGCTGCGCGAGACAGTGCGCGCGGACGCGGAGGCGGGTGTGAACCACGACCTGTTCCTCGGCCTGTTCGAGGCGGACCACGGTGACCCGGAGAGGGCGGTCCGCCTGCTGCGGGGCGAGTGGGAGCGGCAGCCGAGCCTGCGGGCGGCGGACGCGCTGGGCTGGGCCCTGCACCGGGCCGGCGAGGACGAGGAGGCGCTCGTGTTCGCGACGCGGGCGACCGACAGGGCCCACGGTGGGGAGGTCCGCAGCGCGCTGTACGCCTACCACCGGGGCGAGATCGAGTACGCCCTGGAGCGGCCCGGTCCGGCCCGCCGCCATCTGGCCGAGGCCCTGCGCCTCAACCCGTGCTTCTCGCTGCTGCACGCGCCTGTGGCGAGGGAGGCGCTGGGGGAGCTGGGAGAGCCGTCGGACGAGGGTCCGGCGGAGCTCGGGGGGCAGCCGGGCGGGCCTTCGGAAGACGCATCGGCAGACACACCGGCAGATACACCAGCAGACGCATCGGCGGAGACACCGGCAGACACACCGGCTAACACACCGGCAGAGGCACCGGCGTAGGAAGAGGAGGCGAGAGGAGACGAGGGGGAGCCGGGGAGGCCGGGAGGCGGGGCTGCGCGGCCCCACGGCGTCAGTTCCGTGGGACCGCGGTGGCAGTCAGGGCTGAGCGGTGCCGGGGAAGAGCGGGTGCGTTCCCGCGCCCGCCGCGGCAGCGGCTTGCGTCGCAGCCGGTGCGTGCTCTCGGTGTGCCGGACAAAGGTCCTCGATGGGGGCGCCCCCGGGCATGGGGGTCCCCCCGCTCGAGCGGAGTCGAGAGTGGGGGAGGAGTTGAGACTGGGGGAGGAGCTACTTGGGCCTTTGTCCGGTGCGGCGAGTGGGGGCACCTCCCACGCCCTTAAGGCAGTGGGGGAGCGTGCCGGGCGGCGTGGGGGCGTGCCTGAACTTCCCCGGCACCGCTCAAAGGTTGCCCCGCTTGGCCTGCTCCCTCTCGATCGCCTCGAACAGCGCCTTGAAGTTGCCCTTGCCGAACCCCATCGAACCGTGTCGTTCGATGATCTCGAAGAAGACGGTCGGACGGTCCTGAACGGGCTTGGTGAAGATCTGGAGGAGGTAGCCGTCCTCGTCCCGGTCGGCGAGGATCTTCAGCTCGCGCAGGGTCTCCACGGGCACGCGGGTGTCGCCGACCCACTCGCCGAGGGTGTCGTAGTAGGAGTCGGGTGTGTTGAGGAACTGCACGCCGGCCGCCTTCATCGTCCGTACGGTCTCGACGATGTCGTTGGTGTTGAGCGCGATGTGCTGGACGCCGGCGCCGCCGTAGAACTCCAGGTACTCGTCGATCTGGGACTTCTTCTTGGCGACGGCGGGCTCGTTGATCGGGAACTTGACCTTGAGCGTGCCGTCGGCGACGACCTTCGACATCAGGGCGCTGTACTCGGTGGCGATGTCGTCGCCCACGAACTCCTTCATGTTCGTGAAGCCCATGACCTTGTTGTAGAAGCCGACCCACTCGTTCATACGGCCGAGTTCGACGTTGCCGACGCAGTGGTCGATGGCCTGGAAGGTGCGGTGGGCGGGCGGCTCGACGATCGGGTCGGCGGCCACGAAGCCGGGGAGGTAGGGGCCGTCGTAGCCGGTGCGCTCGACGAGGGTGTGCCGGGTGGAGCCGTACGTGGCGATCGCGGCGAGGACGACCGTGCCATGCTCGTCCTTCCGTTCGTACGGCTCGGCGACGGAGCGGGCGCCGTGCTCGATCGCGTAGGCGTACGCCCGGCGTGCGTCCGGGACCTCGATGGCGAGGTCGACGACGCCGTCGCCGTGCTCGGCCACGTGCTGGGCGAGGAAGTGGCCCCACGGGGTGGCGGGCTTGATGACCGAGGTGAAGACGAACCGGGCGGAGCCGTTCTCCAGGACGTAGCTCGCGGTCTCGCGGCTGCCGTTCTCCGGTCCGGAGTAGGCCACCAGCCGCATGCCGAAGGCGGTGGAGTAGTAGTGGGCGGCCTGCTTGGCGTTGCCCACGGCGAACACGACCGCGTCCATTCCCTTGACCGGGAAGGGGTCGGCCTGCCGTGCGGTGTCGGGAGCGTGGTGTGTGGTCTGCGTCATAGGCGCAGAGTCCCTCCGCTGCGGCAAGGTGCGCAACAGTTCGCGGATTCGCTGGACAATCCGCTCAGCGGAACGCCCGCTTCAGCGGGTTCCCTGTACAGGGTGACTACTGGGAGGTCCTCATGGCGATCGATCATCTGGACGGGCGGATCATCGTGCTGCTGGCCCGGGAGCCGCGCATCGGCGTCCTGGAGATGTCCCGGCGGCTCGGGGTCGCACGCGGGACGGTTCAGGCCCGGCTCGACCGGCTCCAGTCGGACGGCGTCATCCGCGGGTTCGGCCCGCAGGTGGACCCGGCCGCCCTCGGATACCCGGTGACGGCGTTCGCGACGCTGCAGATCCGGCAGGGGCAGGGCCCGGACGTACGGGCACACCTGTCGACCGTGCCCGAGGTACTGGAACTCCACACGACGACCGGCAACGGCGACATGCTCTGCCGCCTCGTGGCCCGCTCGAACGCGGACCTCCAACGGGTCATCGACCGGGTCGTCGGCTTCGACGGCATCGTCCGCGCCTCGACGGCGATCGTCATGGAGAACCCAGTTCCGCTACGGGTGATTCCCCTGGTGGAGCAGGCGGCGGAGGAGCGGGGGAAGGGGTAGGTGGGGCCGGCCAACCGACGGCCCGCAGCTCCCGAACGGCATCCCGCAGGGCTCAGCAGCTCGGGACCGAGCCCCGCCCCTTCTCCAGGGCCACCAGGGAGTTCACGGCGCCCTTCAGTGTCGTCACCGGGATCAGGCGCAGGCCCTTCGGGAGTTCCGACTTCGCGTCGGTGCACTCGGCCTTCGGGACCAGGAAGACCGTGGCGCCGTCGCGGTGGGCGGCCTGGGTCTTGAGGGCCACCCCGCCGACCGGGCCGACCTCGCCGGCGGCGTCGATCGTCCCCGTACCGGCGATGACGCGGCCGCCCGTGAGGTCGCCGCCGCTGCCGTCGCCGTTGAGTTTGTCGATGACGCCGAGGGAGAACAGGAGGCCGGCGCTGGGGCCGCCGACGTCGGACAGCTTCAGGGTGACCTTGATGTCGTCGCCGGCCTTGCCCAGGTACCCGAGCGCCGCCTGGGTGGCCGCGTCCTGGGACCTCTTCATCTCCGCCTCGTTGTGCCGCTCGATCTCCTTGACGTTGCCGCCGCTCGGATAGACCGCGTCGCGCGGCATCACCGCCTGGTCCGTACGGAACCAGCCGTCGACGACGTCGGCAAGGCCGACGCGCGCGTCCGGGCCCGTCGCCTCGATCGTCGTCATCCGCAGCTGTCCGCGCGTCTCGCGGGCCGTCGCGCCGGTGATGGTGATCACCGGCGCGCCCTTGTTCGAGCCGAGGACGTTCGCCGTCATCCCGGGTTGCGCCACGGAGAACGGCAGCGGAGCGAACGCCGCCGTGGCGAGCAGGGCCACGACGGGCAGGGCGCAGAGGGCGATGGCCTTGGGGCGCGACAGGCGGGAGAGGCGTGAGAGCACGCAATCAATCTAACGCGACGGTGGCATTCGGCCAGTTGGCGGGCGGCACCTGAGACTTGAGCATGCCTCTGAGATCTGAGCATGCGCCTGAGATCTGAGCCCTGGACCCTTTCAGTCCACGTCCGCGTGCTCGAACACTTCCAGCATCCGCGTCAGTACCCGTACGCAGGTGTCCACGTCCGCGTCGGTCAGATCGCCGCCCACCCGTTTCAGCAGCTCGCTCTCGCGGGCGATGACCGTATCGATGGCCGTGCGGCCGGCGTCGGTCAGGCGGATGAGCGAGGACCGCTGGTGGGCGGGGTTGGGGATGGCCTCGACCAGGCCGCCGGCCGCCCCGTCGTTGACCATCCGCTGCACGAACTGGCGGCTGAGCGCCTGCGCGCGGGCCATCCGCGGGACGGTCAGGGGTCCGTGGACGCGCAGGAGGTCCAGTACGGCACGGACACCGATGGACAGCCCCTCGACCGGCTCGTTCTGCTCCACCCTGCGGCTCACCCGCCGGTACAGCGGGCCCAGGACGGCGAACACCTCGTACATGCGGGAGGCCAGTTCGTCGGGCGGGAGGGGGTGTCGCGGGGGACGTCGGGAGGCATGTCGCGGGGGACGTCGAGAGGGATGGCGTCGAGAGGGGTGTCGCCGGAGGGGATGCCGGGCGGGACGCCTTCGGGCGTGGACGGCTTGTCATTGCTCTTGCTCACGGACTTACGGAAACAGAATGACACCTTGGTTGCCAACCCTCAGCGCATCATGACACCTTAGTTGTCATGACTGATGCCTCTCAGGTGTTCACGTTCCCGTCCGACGACGGCCTCCTCGCCTACCGCGACACCGGCGGCGCGGGCCCCCCGCTCGTGCTGCTGCACGGCGGCTTCACCGATCACCGCATGTGGGACGACGTCGTACCGCTCCTCGCGGTCGGCCACCGGGTGATCGCACCGGACGCGCGGGGCCACGGCGCGTCCGACAACGCGAGCCGGCCCTTCCGGTTCGCGGACGACCTCGCCGCGCTCCTCCGCCATGTGGACGTGGGCCCCGCCGTCCTGGTCGGGATGTCGATGGGCTCGGCCATCGCGGTCGACACCGCACTTGAGCACCCCGGCCTCGTCCGCGCACTCGCCGTCAGCGGCGCGGGGACCAGCGAGCCCGAGTACCGGGACCCCTGGACCAAGGACTTCGGGGTCCGTCGGCAGGCCGCCCTGGAGGCCGGTGACATCGAGGGCTGGGTCGATGCCTCCCTGTCAGCCGTGGCCGGCCCGCACCGCACGCTCGACGAGGTCGACCCCGATGTCGTACGACGCGTACGGGACATGCTGCTCGGGACCATCACCAAGCACGCGCCCGGCGAGCCCGACTGGTCCGTCCCCGTGACCGACACCTGGGCCCGCGCCGCGGGCATCACGGTCCCCGTACTGGCCGTCAACGGTGGCCTCGACGCATCCGACCTGATCGCCATGGCCGACCGCCTCGCCGACATCGTCGCGGGCGACAGCCGTACGACGGCGATCGAGGGCGCCGCCCACTACGCGAACATGGAACGGCCCGACACCTTCACCAAGATCCTGCTGGAGTGGCTCGGCAGCATCACCGACCAGCCACTGACTCCCGACAGCTACTGACTCCCGGCTGCTGCCGGCTCCCGGCCGCCGCGCTCAGCGCAGCGCGTCGGCGACTTCCCGTGCGGCGTCCAGGACCCGCGGGCCCACGCGCTCCGGCACCGCGTCCGCGAGCATCACGACGCCCACGCTGCCCTCGACGCCGGTCACACCCAGCAGCGGTGCCGCGGCGCCGCTCGCGCCGGCCTCCAACTCCCCGTGCGTGAGGGTGTACCCGGGCCCGTCGACCGGCTGCCGCCGGGCCGCGAGGATGGCGCGCCCCGCGGCACCCCGGTCCAAGGGGTGACGGAACCCGGCCCGGTACGCGACGTGGTAGTCCGTCCACGTGGGCTCGACGACCGCGACGGCCAGCGCCTCCGTGCCGTCGACGAGGGTCAGATGGGCCGTGGCACCTATGTCCTCCGCGAGCGAGCGCAGCGCGGGCAGGGCGGCCTCACGGACCAGAGGATGCACCTGGCGGCCCAGACGGAGCACGCCGAGGCCGACGCGGGCCCGGCCGCCCAGGTCACGGCGTACGAGGGCGTGTTGCTCCAGGGTGGCGAGCAACCGGTACACAACGGTCCGGTTCACGCCCAGCTTGTGCGAGAGCTCGGTGACGGTCAGCCCGTGGTCCGTGTCGGCGAGCAGCTTGAGGACACGCAGTCCCCGGTCGAGCGTCTGGGAGGTCTCCGCGGTCACGACGCCCACTCCTTCGTGGTGAGGGCGGCGGCCCCTTCCGCGGCGGATGCGTCACCGGTCCCGTCGGCGACGCGCTTCAGTGGCCGCCGGTCGGCTGGACCCGGAGGTGCTCCGGGCGGAGTCGCTTCACGGCTGCGCTCCGCGGCGGCACTGCCACGGGGCGTATGCGTGTGGGGACAGTAGCGAGCCGGTTCGCTCAGCGGAAGCCTCCGTCCAGAATCCGGTCACTAACCGGTATGGACTACTTCGCTTTGCCCCGGAATACGACGGCGCGCGCCGCCCGGCGCACACAGCCCCAGCACAGGCGCGCGCAACGCGCATACCCGCGGGTACACGTAACGCAAATACCGCTTAACGCAAATCCCGCGTAGCGCAAATACACGTAACGCAGTACCGCAGGCACACACAACGCATGGGCGCACAACGCATGGGCGCCCAACGCAGAAGCCCACAACACCCCGGAACCCGGCATTGCCTCACCCCGCCGGTGTCAGCGCATGCGGGTGGCCCACTCCTGCACCTTGGCGATCCGCTGGCGCAACTGCCCCGCCGTGGCCTCCGCGCTCGGCGGGCCGCCGCACACCCGGCGCACCTCGGTGTGGATCACGCCGTGCGGCTTGCCGCTCTGGTGGGAGTACGCGCCGACCATGCTGTTGAGCTGCTTGCGCAGTTCCAGCAGTTCCTTGTGGGTGACGACGGGCCGCCGGTCGGCCGGCAGTTCCAGGAGGTCGGCCTCGGAGTCGGGCTTCTTGCGGCTGTGCGCGATCTGCCGCGCCTGCCGCTTCTGGAGGAGGAGCTCCACCTGATCGGGCTCCAACAGGCCCGGAATGCCCAGGTAGTCCTGTTCCTCATCGCTGCCCGGGTGGGCCTGCATGCCGAAGTCGGCACCGTTGTACGTCACCCGGTCGAACACGGCGTCGGATTCGAGGGCCTCGAAGGGCAGCATGTCCTGCTCGCCGGTGTCCTCGTCCTGCTGCTTCTCGGCTTCTTGGAGGAGCTTTTCCTCCTCGGCGTACGGGTCCTCCTCGCCCCCCTTCTTCGGCTTGTCGAGGACGTGGTCGCGCTCGACCTCCATCTCGTTGGCGAAGGAGAGCAGATCGGGAACCGTCGGCAGGAACACGGAGGCGGTCTCGCCACGCCGTCGGGACCGTACGAAACGGCCGACGGCCTGGGCGAAGAACAGCGGGGTGGAGATGGTGGTGGCGTACACGCCCACGGCCAGCCGGGGCACGTCGACGCCCTCGGACACCATGCGGACGGCGACCATCCACCGGTCGGTGTTGCCGCTGAACTCGTCGATACGGTCCGAGGCCCCGGTGTCGTCGGAGAGGACGAGGGTCGCCGAGTGACCGGTGATCTCCCTGATGAGCTTGGCGTACGCGCGCGCCGAGTCCTGGTCGGTGGCGATGACGAGGGCGCCGGCGTCCGGGATGGCCTTGCGGACCTCGGTCAGCCGCTGGTCGGCGGCGCGCAGCACGCTGGGCATCCACTCACCGCGCGGGTCGAGGGCGGTGCGCCAGGCCTGGCTGACGGCGTCCTTGGTCATGGGCTCACCGAGCCGGGCGGCGATCTCGTCCCCCGCCTTCGTCCGCCACCGCATGTTGCCGCTGTAGGAGAGGAAGATGACGGGCCGGACGACGTGGTCGGCGAGCGCGTTGCCGTATCCGTACGTGTAGTCGGCGGCGGACCGCCGGATCCCGTCGTTCCCTTCCTCGTACGTCACGAAGGGGATGGGGTTGGTGTCGGACCGGAAGGGCGTACCGGTGAGCGCGAGTCGCCGCGTCGCGGGCTCGAACGCCTCCAGACAGGCCTCGCCCCAGGACTTGCTGTCACCCGCGTGGTGAATCTCGTCGAGGATGACGAGGGTCTTGCGCTGCTCGACACGGTTGCGGTGCAGCATGGGCCGCACACCGACACCGGCGTACGTGACCGCGACCCCGTCGTACTCCTTGCCGAGCGGGCCCGCACTGTACTCGGGGTCCAGCTTGATGCCGATCCGCGCCGCCGCCTCCGCCCACTGCTTCTTCAGGTGCTCGGTGGGCGCGACCACGGTCACCTGCTGCACGACGTGGTGGTGCAGCAGCCAGGAGGCGAGCGTCAGCGCGAAGGTCGTCTTCCCGGCGCCCGGGGTGGCCACGGCCAGGAAGTCACGTGGCTGCTCCTGGACGTACTTCTCCATCGCCCCCTGCTGCCAGGCACGCAGCTTGCTGGCGGTGCCCCACGGGGCACGACCGGGGAACGCGGGCGAGAGGTGATGCGAGTGCGAGGCGGAGCTGGAGCTGGCGGCGGTGGTAGTCACGGTCTCCGGGGGTGGTGGGCTCGGTGGCTCGGGTGCGGGTTGCTCGGCCGGTGATCAGACGACCGGGCCACCCTACCGGCGCCCAGGTGACGTCAACGCGCGAATACCACCGGGTCACCCTGGATGGGATTCACCTCACAGCCCCACCGCTCGACGATCAACGCGCAACGATTACCGCTGGGCGATCACCGCTCGGCGATCACCGTCACCGCTCGCGCAACCGGGTCGTCACCCACGCCCCGAGCAACGCCACCACCGCCATCGGCAGGAACACCGCCGCGAACGCCGCCGGATGCGAACCCGAGCCGGTGGCCTCCGTGGCGGTGTGGGTGACCGTGCCGCCGCCCAGGGCCGCGAAGGCGGCGCCGCCCGCGGCGAGGAGGACGACGTTGGAGAGGCCGTCGGAGATCTGGAGGGAGGCCGAGTTGGCGCCGGCCTCCTCGGGGGCGGAGAGGTGGAGCAGCAGGACGCTGGTGGAGGAGATCACGAGCCCCATACCGAGGCAGCCGAACGCCCAGGCCACCGCCACGCTCCACGCCGGCACCGCCTCGATCAGCACGCTCGGGGCGGCCGCGATCGAAACGGCGACCACGACCATGCCGGCCGTCATCAGCCGTTCCCGGTACGGCTCCAGGCGCGGCCGCGACTGCACCCACGACCCCAGCGCCCACGTAGCCCCGCCCGCCGCCAGCGAGAGACCGGCGAGCGTCGGCGACAGCCCACGCTGGGTGACCAGCATCAACGGCACGAAGGACTCGGCGGCGACGAACGACCCGGCCGCGACCCCGCGCAACAGCACCACGGACGGCAGCCCGCGCGCCGCCCGGTACGTGCCGCGGGGCAACAGCCCGAGCACGGCCGGGACCAGCAGCGCGACGCCCGCCACGGCGGGTATCACGGCCAGCCACTTCGCATCCTGATCCGACAGAGCCTGCGCCCCGTACTGCAACAGGCCCGCGCCGAGCGAGATCCCGAAGGCCAGACGGATGCGGCGGCGGTCGAACGGTGCCGGTTCGGTCCCCTTCGCCGGACCGGCCGCCAGCCGCCGTATCTGCGGTAGCGCGAGCGCCAGCGGGAACACGACCAGCACCGGGATACCGACGAACACCCAGCGCCAGCCGAGGTGTTCGGTCACCGCACCCGCGGCCAGCGGGCCCACCACGGACGGCAGCACCCAGCTCGCCGCGAACGCCGCCATGATCGCCGGCCGCAACCGCTCCGGGTAGGCCCGCCCCACGACCACGTACAGCGCGACGATCACCAGCCCGCCGCCGAGTCCCTGCACGGCCCGGCCGAGGATGAACATCCACATCGTCCCCGCCGTCCCGGACAGCAGCAGTCCGGCCGCGAAGGCGGCGATGCCCGTCGTCAGCGATCCCAGGGGGCCGCTCCGGTCCGACCACTGCCCGGCGAGCACCATGCCGAACAGGCTCGTCGTGAAGTACCCCGAGAACGCGAACGCGTACACCGAGACCCCGTCCAGCTCCCGCGCCGCCACCGGCATCGCCGTCCCCACGGCCATCGCCTCGAAGGCGATCAGCAGCACGACGGAGACGATGCCGATGCTGAGGGCACGGTAGGGCGCGCGCAGCACGCCGGCTTCGTCGGCTTTCGAGAGCGAGGGGGCAGTGTCGGCGACGTCCGTGTCGCGCGGTTCGAGGGTGGCCATGGTCGCCAGAGTAAGGGGCATCGCTGACATCTGCCCCTGTCCGAAGTCGCCGACTGCCCGGGACTTTGGTCGTACGTCTGTGAACGGCGTATGGCAGTCCCATTGCAGCCCGTCCGGTGCCCTTGAGCACGGGAACGAGCACGGCCTACGGTCGATGTACCGAGTTCGGAACGCGCACTTTATTCCGAAATGGCCGTGTGCCCGAGTGGTTTAGGGACTCGCCTGCAAAGCGAGTTACGTGGGTTCGATTCCCGCCACGGCCTCTCTGGGGGTTTCCGTGTCCCGGGCCGGGCCGGCCACTGGCGGGTGGTCGGCCCAGGCAGTCCCGCGGGTCAACGGCACCCGGCTCACGCGTACAGCGTGCCGCTCGTCTGGTCCTCGAATATTCCGGGCCAGTAGCGCCAGCCGTCGTCGTCCGGTGTCGTGGGGGTGCGGTCGCAGGCGACGGGGTCGACCGTGGCGAGGGTCTCCGTCATGGTGGCGGCGAGCTGGGCGTAGGACTCCGTGAGGTCGTACCGGGCGTCCAGGGCCTTCTCCCGGTGGATGAGCCAGACCGTGAAGGCGAGGGTCGAGATGTCGGCGTTCAGGGGGCGGAGCGTGCGGTCGGGCTCGCTCCAGCACAGGATCGCGCCCGTGGTGCCGTCGACGACGAGGCTCGTGTCGTGAAGGAGCTGGCCGAGGCGGATCAACCGGTCGGCGTTCACCGGTAGTTCGGTCACCGTGAGGTATCCGGGGCGCTCCTCCGCGTAGTACTCGGGCAGCGTCGGCAGCGCCACCTCCGTGTCCAGCTGGAACATGAAGCCGTCCTCGGGGAGGCCGAACTCCGTCAGGAAGCGGCGCGTCGGCCCATGGACGAGCGTGGCGGGGAAGTCGACCTCCTCGAACCGCATGATCTCGCCCGCGCCGAACTCCTCGTCCAGCAGGCGGGGCGGGAGCTTGAGGGCGAGCCCGTCGCCCGGGCCCGCGATACGGGCGAGGGGGCGGATCAGCGCGGCCATCCGCCAGTACGGGGCCAGGTCCCGCACCTCGTCCGGCTCCGACCGCGCGGCGAGGAGCGAGGTCAGCTGGGACGTCAGACGAGACGGCAGTTGAGAGGTCAGGTGAGACGTCAGGCGAGAGGTCATCGCGGCTACCGGCTTCGGCCCCACGTGGCCCTCGAACATCGCGAACCGGCCCCGGGACTCGACCAGTTCCTCCGTCGCCTCCGCGAACCGCAGCAGCGCCTCCAGGGACGGGGCGAGCGGGGACAGGTCCATCAGGCCCGGGTCGCGGTGGAAGGACGTCGTCGAGATCTCACCCGTGGTGCCGTCCAGGACGATCGACTCCAGGTCCCTGTCCAGCGTGCGCAGCGAACCGATCACCAGCTGGTCCCGCAGCTCCTGTGCGAGCACCCCCGCGTCGGCCACCAGCTCGGCCACCCGCCGCAGCCCAGCCCCCTCGCGCAACGCGCCGAACCCCAACAGCGCGCTTTCGTGCGGCAGTCCTGGGCCCGTCAGCCACCGTCGCGTGCCCGCGTGTGTGACGTACGGGCCCAGCTCCTCGTCAGTCAGCGTGATCGTCCCGCCACCCACCGTTGTCGTAGTCGTGCTCATGGTTCCCCCAGCACATGTGATTCCCGTCGTGCTTCCCCCAGCCGGGAACGCCCCCACCAGCGGCGGCGCGGCTGTTCCCCCTGACAAAGAACCTTACGCCGCACCACTGACAACGCCGGTCCGCCGCGACCCGCGCGGCGCCCGGGGCGCCCAGGGCCTGCCGTCAAATTCCCTCCCCCACTGCCTGCCTGGAGGGCGTCGGAGGTACCCCCACTCGCCGCACCGGGCGAAAGCCCAAGTACGTCCGGTGCATAAACGGGGTCTTCCGCCCGGCACGCCGGGAGCACGCTCCCCCACGCTCGAACCCGAGCTCGCGCGGGGGCACCCCCATCGCCGCCGCGGGGCTGCCCTTCGGGCGACGACGGGACTACGCAGGCCCTAGGCCCCGGTCACCACCGCCGCCTGCGGGCGGATCGGCAGGCGGTTGACCGGGCGGCCCGTGGCCGCGCGGACCGCCGAGGCGACGGCCGCGGGAGACGTCACGACCGGGACCGCGCTGACGGCCTTCGCGCCGAAGGGGGCGACCACGTCGCGTTCCTCGACGAGTTTGACGATGCGGATGTCGGGGGCGTCCAGGGCGGTCGGGAGGGCGTAACCCGTGAGGTCGGGGTGGCGGATCAGACCGCGGGCCGTGCGGAGGTTCTCGGTCAGGGCCACGCCCACGCCCTGGGTGACCCCCGCCTCGATGCGGGCGGCGAGCTGGGCGGGGTTGAGGATCCGGCCGACGTCCTGGGCCACCGCCAGTTCCACGACCCGTACCGAGCCGAGCTCGATGTCGACGTCCACGACCGCGCGGATCGCGCAGAACGCCATGCCCACGAAGGCGTCGCCCTGGCCGGTGTCGTCGAGCGGTTCGGTCGGGTGGGGGCGGCACTGGGCCGTGGCCCACAGTTCCTTGCCGTCCATCTCCTCGGCGACGGTGGTGGACAGGACGCCGTCGTACGACGTGATCTTGCCGTCGGTGATCTGGAGCAGTTCGGTGGACATGCCGAACTTGTGCGCCAGGGGCTGGAGGAGCTGGGTGCGGACCATCTTCGCGGCGCGTTCCACGGCTCCGCCGGACACCCACGTGTGGCGGCCGCGGCAGCTCGCGCCCGCGGAGGGCTGGTCGGTGTCGACCGGTGCCACGTGCACCTCGTCGATGCCGAGCGTCTCCTGGACGATCTGCCGGGCCAGCGTGGCGAAGCCCTGGCCCGTCTCCACGGCCGCGCACAGGACCGTGGCCACGCCGTCCTGGACCTTCACCGTGGCCGTCGAGACCTCGTCCGCGCCTTCGGCGCCCAGCATGTGCACCATGCCGAGGCCGTAGCCCACGCCGCGGCGGACCGCGCTCGGCTCGCCCGCGCCCTCGGGGCCTCCGGGGAGCAGCCAGTCGTCCTCGGGCGTGTCCTTGGGGAGTGCGGGGAGCGGGAAGTCCCGTACGGCCTGGAGGAGTTCGGCCACGGGGGCCGGGCAGGTCACCGACTGGCCGGTGGGGAGGACGTCCCCGGTGGACATGACGTTGCGCAGGCGCAGTTCCGCCGGGTCCACGCCCAGCTTCCTGGCCAGCTTGTCCATCTGGGCCTCGTAGGCCGCGCACACCTGCATGGCGCCCTCGCCGCGCACATGGCCCGACGGGGGGTTGTTGGTGCGCACCGCCCAGCCTTCGATGAAGGCGTTCGGGATGACGTAGGGGCCGCAGGCGAACGCCACGGCTGCGGCCAGCGCGTCGGACGACGTCTCCGCGTACGGGCCGGCGTCCAGCAGGATCTGCGCCTCGACCTTCACCAGCCTGCCCTCGGCGTCCGCGTGGTGGCGGTACCTGAGCAGCGTCGGATGCCGGTGCGCGTGGCCCAGGAAGGACTCCTCGCGCGTGGCGGCGAGTTTGACCGGGCAGCCGGTCTTCAGGGCGAGCAGTCCGAGCGGGAGCTGGAAGCCCTGGTCCTCGCGGTCGGCCGTGGCGCCGGGTACGCCGGTGACGACGATCTTCACGCGGTCGGGTTCCAGGGCGAAGCAGGCGGCGGCCGTGTCGCGGTCGGCGTGCGGGTCGGTGGAGGCGAGGTAGAGCTCGACGCCGCCGTCGGGGCGTGGCACGGCGAGTCCGGCCTCGGCTCCGATGGGGGCCGGGTCGTGGCGGCCGATGCGGTACAGGCCCTCCACGACGATCTCGCCGATCGCGTCGGGGTCGCCGTGGCGCAGCGGGATGTGGCGGATCAGGTTGCCGTCGGGGTGCAGGGGTTCGGCCTCGAAGGCCTGCTCCGGGTCGGTGACCGGGTCGAGTACCTCGTACTCGACGATGACGGCGGCCGCGGCCATGCGCGCGGTGTCGGGGTGGTCGGCGGCCACGGCGGCGATGGGTTCCCCGTGGTGGCGTACGACCTCGGAGGCGAACACGGGGCGGTCGGCCGTGCCGCGGCCGTGCAGCGCGGCCCCGGGCACGTCGTCGTGGGTGACGACGGCACGGACGCCGGGCATGTCGCGCGCGTGGGAGGTGTCGATGGACACGATGCGCGCGTGGGGGTGCGGGGAGCGCAGTACGGCGGCCCACAGCAGGCCCTCGGCCCACAGGTCGGCCGCGTACGGGAACGTGCCCTCGGTCTTGGCGCGGGCCTCGGCGGACGGCAGGGACACGCCGAGGCCGTGCGTCAGCGGATCGGTGGCCGGTGCGGCCTCCGCCGTGGTCGCGGTGGCGGCTTCGTTCGTCACGCCTGCCCTCCTCCGTCCGGTCCGTACGCCTGGTCATGCTGCCCCGAGGGATGGCCTTGGGGGTGTCCTTGGGGGGCGTACCCGGAAGGGTCCTCGAACGCCGCCGGGTTGACGCTGCCCGCTCCGGGCCCCGCCTGGTGCGGGATACGCGCTTCCTCGGCCTCCGGCGAGGCCTCGGCCTTGGTGTGCGCCTGGCGCTCCGCGACGACCTCGCTCACGGCCTCCACGACGCCCCGGTAGCCCGAGCAGCGGCACAGGTTGCCGCAGAGGGCCGCCCGGGTCTCCAGCTCGGTCGGGGCGGGGTTGCCCTCCAGCAGGTCGTGGACGGTCATGGCCATGCCCGGCACACAGAAACCGCACTGCACCGCGCCGCACCTGGCGAGCGCCCGCTGCACGTCGGAGGGCTGCCCGTCGACGGCGAGTCCCTCGACGGTGCGGACCTCGCTGCCGGCGGCGGTGACGGCGGGCACCAGGCAGGACGCCACGAGCCGGCCGTCGACCTGCACGTTGCAGGCGCCGCACTCGCCCTGTGAGCAGCCGTCCTTGGCGCCCGCGAGGCCGAGGCGCTCGCGCAGCACGTAGAGCAGCGACTCACCGATCCAGGCGTCGGGGACCGGCCGTTCGGCGCCGTTCACCCGCAGGACGTAACTGGCGAGGGGGTGGTCGTCGATCAGGGGCGCGGCGGGCTCGGCCGGCGCTTCCTCCGTGTCCTCGGCGACCGGTGCCGCGTCGGCTGTGTCACCGGCCGGCTCCGGCTCGGGGGCGGCGGACGGCTCCGCGGGGGCTACGTCGGTCTGCCCTGAAGCCTCCTGGACGGCCTCAGGGGCCTCGCTCGCGGCCTCGGCGGGCGGTCCGGGGTAAGTGCCGTGCGGCGGCTGCCCCGGCGCCTCAGCGGGCACTCCGGGCGCTTCGACCGCGGGAGCCCCTGCCGCCTCGGCCGGCCCATGTCCGCCGGCGGTCTCTCCGGGTGCTGCGGGCGCGTATCCCCCGGCTGTCCCGCCGGGCGGGTGCTCCTCGGTGCGCTCGGGCGGCGGCGCCGTCCACGCGGTCCCGATCGCCTCCGTCGGGATCGCCTCCGTCGCCCAGGGCGCGGGCGCGCCCCCGGGGAGCGTGGCAGGAGGGGTGCCGCCCCACTGTTCGACGAGGGACGACGCACTGAACTCGCCCGATTCGTCCGGGATGTCGCCTCCGGCGACGGGAATCGACCACTGCCCGGTCACGTCGTGCCCCGGAGCGGACCCGGCAGCGGGCCCCTCCTGGGCGACCTCTTCGAAGGCCCACTGGCCGGTGCCGCCCGGGCTGTATGTGAACCCGTGCTGGTCGGCCCCGTGGGGCACGGCGTTCGGGTCGGGCCACTGCGCGCCCTCGGCCGGTGCCGTCCAGGTGCCGGTGCCCGCCGGGTCGGTGCCGGCGGCCGTGGGGGGCGTCGCCGTTATCTGCGGAGGCACGTAGCCGTGGCCGCGCGCGGCAAGGGGGGTGTCCGAGGCCAGCAGCGCGTCGATGCCCCCTTCGGGGAGCTGGACGAACGTCGTGGCGCCGTCGTCGTAGTCCCCTTGGGGCAGCCGCTCCCAGCCGCCGTGCGCGCCCTGCTGGGGCGTGCCCTCTCCGTGCTGGTCGTCGGTCACGACAGTGCCCTCCCCAATGCTCGTCGGGCCAGTACGGCGACGGTGCGCCGAAGTTGCAGCACGGCTGGCGGAAGCGGTGCCACGGAACCGTCCTCGGCGGGCGCCGGGTCCGGGATGCAGGCGGCGGCGACGTACTCCCCGAAGGCGTTCAGGGCCTCCGGCACGAGCGTGCGCTCGCCGTCCCAGTCGATCAGCCGGCCGACCCACGCCTCGGCGTCCAGGGGCCTGAGCGGCATCGGCGCTATGGCACCGACTGCGCACCGCACGCCGCGCCGGGCGGGGTCGAGGACGACCGCGACGGACGCCGTCGCGCGCCCGGGGCCGGTCCGTCCGGTGGCCTTCAGGAAGACCTGCGGCGCGTGCAGCAGCGGCACGCGCACGTACCCGATGAGTTCACCGGAGCGCAGCATCTCCATGCCGGCCAGCAGGTGCGAGACGGGGACCTCACGGCGGGCTCCACCGTGGCCCGCGATGATCAACGTCGCTTCCAGGGCGGCCAGTACGGGCAGCGAGTCCCCGGTAGGGGCGGCCGTCGCGATGTTTCCGCCCAGGGTGCCCGCGTTGCGGATCTGCGGCGGGCCGGCGGCTCTCGCGGACGCCGCGAGGGCCGGGATGAGCGCCGCGAAGTCGGGGCGCCCCATGCGTGCGTGTGTGAGGCCCGCGCCGAGCAGCGCGTGACCGTCCTGGTACTGCCAGCCGCGGATCTCGCTGATCCGGCCCAGGCCGACGAGCGCGGCGGGCCTGAGCTGCCCGGAGTTGACCGCGGCCATCAGGTCCGTACCACCGGCCACGGGGACGGCGGCGGGCATGGCCGCCAGCGCCTCCACGGCCTCGTCCAGCGAGCCGGGCAGCGTCACAGCCTGCGCCGTCTGCGGTGCCTGCGTGGTCAAAACCGGCTGCCCCTTCCCGCTGCCCCACCTGGTCCCACCTGTGCTGCCGTACGGTACGTGCTGACAGGGCGGACGTGGCAACTCTGGCACATTCTCGCGAGACCCGAACGCGGGGGTCCGCTAGGAGGCATTCGCCCACCTCACCACAGTGATGGACTGTTTTCGCACGGCATGCGAAGTGGGCGCATATTGCCGGTCTTCGATGATCTTTGTGAGCCTTTCTCCTCGTGAGGCCGTTGCGGGGCCGCGTTTTCCGCGTGAACGTCCCGCTTGCACGACTTCGGGGTCACCTCACACGATCGGCGGCGGCCCGTCGATCGGACGTCCGAGCACCCCGGGGCGCCGCTGCCACGGTCGCGGCCCCGCAGGTGGCCGATAAGCCACCCCCAGGGCGTCAAGTCGCCCGTAGTGCGCGGTCATCCGGTGCTCGAAGTCCGCGAAGTCCCGCTCCGCGGGGGCGGGCAGGGAGCTCCACGCGACCTCCGCGAAGGCCGCCAGGCGCGGGAACGTCTGGTAGTCCACACGCGCGGGGTCCTCCATCACCTCGGTCCACACGTTGGCCTGCGCGCCCAGCACGTGCCGCGCCTCCTCGGGCGTCAACTCCGGTGGAACCGGCTCGAAACGATAGACATCCTCCAGGGTGCGGACGTAGCCGATGGGCACCGGCTCGTCGGCGCCGTCGTGCTGCCGGTGGTCCAGATAGACCTGCTGCTCGGGGCACATGACCACGTCGTGGCCCGCGCGGGCGGCCATGATCCCGCCGTCGTAGCCGCGCCACGACGACACCGCGGCACCCGGTGCGAGGCCGCCCTGAAGGATCTCGTCCCATCCGATCAGGCGACGCCCGTGCGCGGTCAGCCAGTTGTCGAAGTGCCGGATGAACCACGACTGCAGTTCGTCCTCGTCGGCGAGCCCCAGCGCCTCGATGCGCTTCTGCGCGGCCGGCGACCGGCGCCACTGGTCCTTCGCGCACTCGTCGCCGCCGATGTGCACGAAGGAGGAGAACTTGGCCACGTCGGCCGGAAACAGGTCGAGCACTTCCTCCAGGACGCCCTCGTAGAAGCGGAGGGTGTTGTCAGTGGGGGCGAGTACGTTTTTGTTGATGCCCCAGGTGTCCCAGACCGTCAGGGAGGTCGTGTCGATGACGTCGGTGTTGCCCAGTTCCGGATACGCGGCGATGGCGGCCTGCGAGTGGCCCGGGATGTCGATCTCGGGGACGACGGCGATATGCCGCTCGGCGGCGTACGCGACGATCTCCCGGATGTCGTCCTGGGTGTAGTAACCCCCGTGCGGCTTCTCCTCCCACTGGGGCGAGGCGCGGTGACCGAATTTCGTTCGTGCCCGCCAGGATCCGATCTCGGTGAGCTTCGGGTAACGCTCGATCTGCAGACGCCATCCCTGATCGTCCGTCAAGTGGAAGTGGAAGACGTTGAGTTTGTGCGCGGCCATCAGGTCCAGGTAGCGCAGAACCCCGTCCTTGGGCATGAAGTGCCGGGCGACGTCGAGCATGAGGCCGCGCCAGCGGAAGCGGGGGGCGTCCTCGATCGTGACGTGCGGCACGACCCAGGCGCGGTCGCGGCTGAGCGGGGCCCTTCGGTACGCGTCGGGGCCGAGGAGTTGCCGCAGCGTCTGGGCCCCCCAGAAGACACCGGCCGCGCTGCCGCCCTCGATCAGGACGCCCGCCGAGTCGCTGACGAGGCGGTACTCCTCGGGGGCGAGCTCGGAGTCGATCTGGAGCCCGATGCCGTCGCCGTCGGTGTCGTCGAGCTCCCGCCCCTCGCGGAGCGGCAGGCCGGTGGCCTGCCGGAGGACGGCGCACAGCCAGTGGCCGACGCCCTCGGCCGCGGTGCCGGCGTAGAGCTGGGAGTGCGCCGTCAGTCGCACCTCGCCGGAACCGGCCACGATGCCGCGGGGCTTGGGAATCAGTTCGGTCACTGTCAGTCCTTTACCGCTCCGCCCAGTCCGGAGACCAGTCGTCGCTGTACGAGCACGAAGAAGATCAGTACCGGAATCGTCATCACCGTGGACGCCGCCATCACGCCGCCCCAGTCGGGATCGTCGGGCTTGTAGAAGACGAGAAGGGCCATCGGAAGGGTCGACTGGGACGTGTCACTGATGATGAACGACTTGGCGAACAGGAAGTCGTTCCAGGCCGAGATGAAGGAGAAGACACTCGTCGCGACCAGCCCGGGGAAGACGAGCGGGAAAAGGATCTGCCACATGAATCGCGTACGGCTCGCCCCGTCGAGGTACGCGGCCTCCTCCAGCGCCTCGGGAACGGCCTTCACAAAACCTCGGAGCATCCAGATCGCGAACGGCAGCGAGAAGGCGATGTGCGGCAGGATCAGCGCACCCAGGGTGTTGAGTTGACCGAAGTCCCGCATGACGAAGAAGAGGGGGATCGTCAGCGCCTCCACGGGCACCATCTGCGCCACCAGAAACATGATCAACAAGGTGGTGCGGAAACGGAAGCGGAATCGGGTGACAGCGGTCGCCGCGAGGAACGCGATGATCGCGGAGGCGACGACCACCGCTCCGGCCACCACCAGGCTGTTGAGGAAGTAACGGCCGAATTCCTGCTGTTCGAAGACGCGCCGGAAGGAATCCAGGGTGGGTGACAGCGTCCAGGGGCGGGGCTCGGCCGACTCGATCTCCCCCGCCGGTCTGAACGCGCTGAGCACCATCCAGTACAGCGGAAACGCCACCACCACCGCGATGACCAGCGCGGATGCCTCCGCCGCGAGCCGCCAGGGGCGCCGTACGAAACGACGGGCACTCGCCTTCGGCCGATCAGAACTCAAGGAGCTCACGGAACCCAGGGAACTCAACTCTCCTCCCCCTGTCTGCGCAGCAGCCTCAAATACACGAGCGTGATCGCCAGCAGAATGAGCAGCATGATCACGCCGATCGCCGAGCCGAGGCTGTACTCGGACGACGCGAACGCCTTCTGGTAGGCGTACACGTTCAGTACGAGGTTCTGCCCGGCGATACCGCCGCCGTTCGTCATGACGTAGATCTGTGTGAAGACCTTGAAGTCCCAGATCACCGACTGGATGGTGACGACGGTCAGGATCGGGCGGAGTATCGGCGTGAGCACCGACCGCCAGATCCGCCACTGCGAGGCACCGTCCAGCGCGGCGGCCTCCAGGACCTCGGTGGGTACGGCGCGGATGCCCGCGTACACCGTCACCATCACGAACGGGAAGGAGCACCACACCACTTCGAGCAGGACGAGGAAGAAGGCGCTGAACCGCCCGTACGTCCACGAGTGGTCTCCGAGCCCCAGCACCCCGTTGACCGGCCCGAAGTCGGGGTCGAAGAGAAACAGCCAGACCGTCGAGCCGGTGATCGCCGGGGTCGCCCACGCGCCGAGCGCGGCCAGCATCAACGCCAGCCGCGGCAGGGCGCGTACGCGCGTCAGCAGCACCGCGAGCGCGCATCCGACAACCAGCGTGGACACCACACAGGCCCCCGCGAACAGCACGGTGGCCAGCAGCACCTGCCAGAACTCCGGGTCCCCGAAGAGGGTCGTGTAGTTCCCGAAGCCCTGGAAGGTCGTGGGCTGCCCGCCGCTGACCTGCGCCTGCGTGTACTGGAGGAACGAGATGAGCCCGAGCTGGTAGATCGGGTAGACCAACAGCCCGCCGAGAACGACGAGAGCGGGCGCGAGATACAGCCAGGGCGTCCAGCCGCCACGCGACCGGGAACCACCACGGCGCCCCTCGGCCGCCCGGCCCTTCATCGACCAACCTCCCGTCGACCGGCCGCCTGCCGACCGGCCGTTTGCCGACCGGCCGCCTGCCGAGGCCCCGACGAGACCCGCCACCCCCGCGACACCACCCTGCCCACCGCCCGGCTCCGGGCCCGCGGCGGTGGGGTTCCGCACGTCGTGGTCGTCGGTGCCGACAGGGGTGCCGTGCTCGTGGCCGGTCGGCCCCGCCGCCGGGACAGCACGGTCCGTACGGTCCGCCATCGGGGTCACCCAGCGGAGCTGAACGCGTCGTTCATCTTGTTCGCCGCGTCCTTCGAGGCGGCCGCCACGTCCTTCTTGCCGCTGACGATCTCCTGGAACATCGTCGGCAGCACGAGCGAGGCGTCGATCTGGGACCAGGCCGACGAGGCGGGAACGAACTTGGTGTCCGCGGACAGCGTCTTCACGAAGGGCCCGATGTGCGGCTCCTTCCTGGCGACGTCCGCGCGCACGTCGGTGTACGTCGGCAGGAAGCCCATGGCGTCGAAGAGTTCGCCCTGCGTCTTCTTCGACGCCAGCCGCTCCATCAGGTCCACGGCGAGCGTGCGGTGCGTGGTGCTCTTCAGGACGCCGATGTTGTTGCCGCCCGCGAAGGCCGGCGCGATCGAGCCCTCCTCCACCCCCGGCAGCGGTACGACCGCGAACTTGCCCTTGACCTTGCCGGCCTCGACCGCCGCGTAGTTGAAGTCACCGCCGATCGCCATGCCCGCCTTGCCGGAGGCGAACGCGGTGACCGTGTCGTTGCCGCCCATGCCCGCGCACTTGGCGGCCGGACAGTTGTCGTCGCCGAAGAGCGAGGTGTACGCCTTGATGCCCTTCTGGGATGCCGCGCTGTCGATGCTCGACGCGTACGACCCGCCCTTGCCCTTCGCGATCTCACCCCCGTCGGCCCAGACGAACGGCATCGCGCCGAACGTGTAGGCACCGCCGACGGCGAGACCGTACAGATCCGGCCTGGCCGCGCGGATCTTGCGGGCCGTCTCGATCAACTCGGACTGTGACGTGGGGGGTTCGAGACCCAGCTCCTCGAAGACGTCCGTGCGGTAGTAGAGGGCGCGGACACCGACGAAGAAGGGCGCGCCGTAGATCTGCCCGTCGACCGTCACGGACTGCTTGGCCGTCGGGTCGGAGTCCTTGGCGTCGGCCCACTCGGTGAACTCCTCGGTGACGTCGAGGAGTCCGCCGTCCTTCACATAGCCCGCGGTGTCCGTGTTGCCGAACTCCATGAGGTCCGGAGCGCTCTTGGGGTCGTTGAACGCCGCCTTGATCCGCTGGGCGCGGGTCTCGACCGGGATGTACTCCACGGTGACCTTGACGTCGTCGTGGGCCTTCCTGAAGGCGGCGATCGTCTCGTCGACGACCTGTTCCTTCGGCTTGTTGGTGACTTCCTGGAAGAGCCAGACGCGCAGGGTGCCGGTCTTCTCGTCCTTGCCGGAGGAGGAGTTGTCGGAGGTCTGGGGCGCGCAGGCGGTGGCGGTGAGCCCCGCGATCACAAGTGCCGCCACGGGGGCGGCCATTCGGGCCGTGCGGGACGTCCGGGCGCTGCGGCCCGTTCTGACAGCGAGCTTCATGGAGCTTTCCTCCGGAGGGCGTTGCAACATGCGCAATGACGGTTTCGCTCTGTACAACACACCGGAGGTTAGGGAGTACATGAACATGCCCACAAGAGGTCTCAACCACTCTGTGACCGGCGGGGGCATTCCGCGCGACGGAGCACGGTGCGGGCGCGATGCGGGCATGCGTGACTCGCCGCACGGCGCGCGGACAGAGACGATGCGATCAACCACCGTATGGCCAACGGCACTTGTGCCACACGGTCCGGGTCGGAAACGAGCCGTTCAGAACCCCGCGACCAGCCGGTCACCCCGGTTTCGCCGCCCGCCCCTTCCTGGCGACTCCTGGCGGCTCCTGACGGCTCCATGGCGGCCGGTGCACAGCTCCCCGAACCGCGCGGCCGACACCTCGATCCGCACAGCCGGCTCCCGGCCCCACCCCCGTGACCCCCGAGGTCCGCCGCCCCACCCGCCCTCAGGTACGACAGAACCGCGGCACCCGCACCGGGGCACCGCGGCCATGCTCGCGACGGCTGTCCCGTCCGCCCTCACCCTCAGGCACGCGCCCTCCCAGGGCGAGGGCGAGGGCGGCCCGGGCTCTACTTGTCGTCGCCGCCCTCGTCCCCGGAGCCCATGGAGTCGTAGATCTCCTTGCACATCGGGCACACGGGGTACTTCTTCGGGTCGCGGCCCGGCACCCACACCTTGCCGCAGAGGGCCACGACGGGCGTGCCGTCGAGGGCGCTCGCCATGATCTTGTCCTTCTGGACATAGTGCGCGAAGCGCTCGTGGTCACCGCTGCCGTGCGACGTCTGCGGCGTCGGCTCGACGAGGGTCCCCGTACCAGTTCCGCGCTCGGGCTCAAGAGTGCTCATAGCGCAAGGGTACTGAAGCGCGGAGACATCAGTTGAGCGACGGGTCGTCCGGGTACGTCGCCACCATCGCAAGCTCGCTGCGCTGACGGCGCAGGACCGAGCGCCAGAGTCTCTCCGGGGAGGGCGAGGAGACGTCTCCGGGCTCGGACTCGACGACGTACCAGGCTCCTTCGACGAGTTCGTCCTCCAGCTGGCCGGGCCCCCAGCCCGCGTAACCTGCGAAGATCCGCAGCGAGCCGACCGCCGAGGCCAGCAGCTCCGGCGGGGCCTCCAGGTCGACCAGGCCGATCGCGCCGTGCACGCGCCGCCAGCCCAGGGGGGCGCGCTCGGCGGACGTCCCGCCGGGGATCACCGCGACGCCGAGCGCCGAGTCGAGCGAGACCGGTCCGCCCTGGAAGACGACGCCGGGCTCCCCCGTGAGGTCCGCCCAGCCCTCCAGGATGTCGCCGACGTCCACCGGGGTCGGCCGGTTGAGGACCACGCCGAGCGAGCCCTCCTCGTCGTGGTCGAGGAGGAGCACCACCGCGCGGTCGAAGTTCGGGTCCGCCAGGGCCGGCGTGGCCACGAGCAGCCGCCCTGTGAGCGAGGACACCTCGGTCATGCCAGACATGATCCCGCATCTTGCCCGTGTGCGGGGAGCCAATCTCCGCACCCGCAGGCTTGCAGTTCAGGGCGCACGGGGGCGCCCCCCGCGCACACCGCCGTCGACCGTTTCACTCGTGACGCCGTGTGCCCGACGGGGAACGGTTCGTGTTGTGGCGAATCTATGACGTCCCTGGGAGACCCTTGGGCTTACTGAAGGGGGGTAGGCGGCCATTACGCTTGCTCATCGGCTCATGCCGCTTCGGCTCCCGCACCACCGGTCTGCCGATCGCCTGCCGAGACAACTGACCGACTCCACGGAACGCGAGATTCATGACCGTCAACGGCTCTGACGACGTACTGCTTGTTCACGGCGGAACCCCGCTGGAGGGCGAGATCCGGGTCCGCGGTGCGAAGAACCTCGTACCGAAGGCCATGGTCGCGGCGCTGCTCGGCAGTGCTCCGAGCCGGCTGCGCAACGTTCCGGATATCCGCGACGTCCGTGTCGTACGCGGGTTGCTCCAGCTGCACGGGGTAACGGTCCGTCCGGGTGAGGAGCCGGGCGAACTGGTGATGGACCCGTCACACGTGGAGAGCGCGAACGTCGCCGACATCGACGCCCACGCCGGTTCGTCGCGCATCCCGATCCTGTTCTGCGGCCCGCTGCTGCACCGCCTCGGCCACGCGTTCATCCCCGGCCTCGGCGGCTGTGACATCGGCGGCCGGCCCATCGACTTCCACTTCGAGGTGCTGCGGCAGTTCGGCGCGAAGATCGAGAAGCGGGCGGACGGACAGTACCTGGAGGCGCCGCGGCGGCTGCGCGGCACCAAGATCGCGCTGCCGTACCCGTCCGTCGGCGCCACCGAGCAGGTGCTGCTGACCGCCGTCCTCGCGGAGGGTGTGACGGAGCTCTCGAACGCGGCCATAGAGCCGGAGATCGAGGACCTCATCTGCGTGCTGCAGAAGATGGGCGCCATCATCGCGATGGACACCGACCGCACGATCCGGATCACGGGCGTCGACAAGCTCGGCGGCTACACGCACCGGGCGCTCCCGGACCGCCTGGAGGCCGCCTCCTGGGCGTCCGCCGCGCTGGCGACCGAGGGCAACATCTACGTCCGCGGCGCCCAGCAGCGCTCGATGATGACCTTCCTGAACACCTACCGGAAGGTCGGCGGCGCCTTCGAGATCGACGACAACGGCATCCGCTTCTGGCACCCCGGCGGCCAGCTGAAGTCCATCGCCCTGGAGACGGACGTCCACCCCGGCTTCCAGACCGACTGGCAGCAGCCGCTGGTCGTGGCCCTCACCCAGGCCACGGGCCTGTCGATCATCCACGAGACGGTCTACGAGTCGCGGCTCGGCTTCACCTCGGCCCTGAACCAGATGGGTGCCCACATCCAGCTCTACCGCGAGTGCCTCGGCGGCTCCGACTGCCGCTTCGGCCAGCGCAACTTCCTGCACTCCGCGGTCGTCTCCGGCCCCACCAAGCTCCAGGGCGCCGACCTGGTCATCCCCGACCTCCGCGGCGGCTTCTCGTACCTGATCGCGGCCCTCGCCGCCCAGGGCACGTCCCGCGTCCACGGCATCGACCTGATCAACCGCGGCTACGAGAACTTCATGGAGAAGCTCGTGGAACTGGGCGCGAAGGTGGAGCTGCCGGGCAAGGCGCTCGGCTAGGGCGCCGCCCGCGCTGCTTCCGGCTGGGGGTCCGGGGGTTATCCCCCGGATAAGCACAGCATGGAGAAGCTCGTGGAACTGGGCGCGAAGGTGGAGCTGCCGGGCAAGGCGCTCGGCTAGCAGCCACCGTCCGTGTACGCCGAAGGGGCGGCCTCCCGAGCCGGGGGGCCGCCCCTGTGGCGTTGCTGGGCCTCGTACGCCGTCCCGTGGTGTACGAGGAGCAGGGTCACTTGCCCTTGGCGGCTTCCTTGAGCTTGGAGCCCGCGGAGACCTTCACGCTGTAGCCGGCCGGGATCTGGATGGGGTCGCCGGTCTGCGGGTTGCGCGCGGTGCGAGCGGCACGGTGGGTGCGCTCGAAGGTCAGGAAGCCAGGGATGGTGACCTTCTCGTCGCCCTTGGCGACGATCTCGCCGACGGTCTCGGCGAACGCGGCCAGCACGGCGTCGGCGTCCTTGCGGGTCACCTCGGCACGGTCGGCCAGCGCGGCCACCAGCTCACTGCGGTTCATGTTGTTACTCCCGTGTTTTCTTGCCGTTGAGGCGTGCCACGCGGCGGAGCCGCATGGTGGGCACCGAAGCCGATGCTGCCAGGATCCTCGGTGGGTCCCCGCACCCGGGTCCTTCCTCAGACCCTCGCGCCCAGGGACGCATCCTGCCTCTACCTGCGGCGGTAAAGCCAATCCGGCACCCCTGGGAGTCACACGAACACCCTTGGGAGTCACACGGAAAGCGCCACGGCATCGGCGTGGTGACGCTCCGTTCACCCCCGGCCGCGCACCGCAGGTCCCGACAGGCCTGGACCCAGCCGCCACCCTAAAGGGGACCCCGGACCCGGTGTTCCGCGACGCGCCGTGGCGGGCCGGGCCGTGGCCACTGTCACAGTGGCCACGTCGCGCCCGGCTCGGAGCACAGCTGTACGAACGGCTGTGCGGTCGGCTCAGACCGTCGCCCCGGCCGCCTTCGCCGCGTCCCGGACCGCCCCGGCCACCGCGCCGGCGACCTTGTCGTTGAAGACGCTGGGGATGATGTAGTTCGGGTTGAGCTCGTCCTCGGTGACGACGTCAGCGAGGGCGGTCGCGGCGGCCAGCATCATCTCGGTGTTGACGGTGCGGGACTGCGCGTCCAGCAGACCGCGGAAGACACCCGGGAAGACCAGCACGTTGTTGATCTGGTTCGGGAAGTCGGAACGGCCCGTGGCTACGACCCCCGCCGTCTGCCGGGCGACCGCCGGGTCGACCTCGGGGTCGGGGTTCGCGAGCGCGAACACGATGGCGTCCTCGGCCATGGCGGCCACGTCGTCGCCGTCGAGCACGTTCGGGGCGGAGACGCCGATGAAGACGTCGGCGCCGCGCACGGCCTCCTTGAGCGTGCCGGTGAGGCCCTCGGGGTTGGTGTTGTCGGCGATCCAGCGCAGCGGCGAGTCCGAGGCGGCGTTCACCAGGTCTTCGCGGTCGCTGTGGACGACACCGTGGATGTCGGCCACGACGGCGTTCTTCACGCCGGCCGCGAGGAGCAGCTTGAGGATGGCCGTGCCGGCCGCGCCGGCGCCCGACATGACGACACGGATGTCGCCGATCGACTTGCCCGCGACACGCAGTGCGTTCTTCAGGGCGGCGAGCACGACGATCGCGGTGCCGTGCTGGTCGTCGTGGAAGACGGGGATGTCGAGGGCCTCGCGCAGCCGCGCCTCGATCTCGAAGCAGCGGGGCGCGGAGATGTCCTCCAGGTTGATGCCGGCGAAGCCGGGGGCGATCGCCTTGACGATCTCGACGATGGCGTCGGTGTCCTGGGTGTCCAGGCAGATCGGCCAGGCGTCGATGCCGGCGAACCGCTTGAAGAGGGCCGCCTTGCCCTCCATGACGGGGAGGGCGGCCTTGGGGCCGATGTTCCCGAGGCCCAGCACGGCGGAGCCGTCCGTCACGACCGCAACGGAGTTGCGCTTGATGGTCAGGCGGCGCGCGTCCTCGGGGTTCTCCGCGATCGCCATGCAGACGCGGGCCACGCCCGGCGTGTAGACCATGGACAGGTCGTCACGGTTGCGGATGGGGTGCTTCGACGCCATCTCGATCTTGCCACCGAGGTGCATGAGGAACGTACGGTCGGAGACCTTGCCGAGCGTCACGCCCTCGATGCCGCGGAGCTGCTCGACGATCTCGTCGGCGTGGGCGGTGGAGGTGGCGGCGATGGTGACGTCGATGCGGAGCTTCTCGTGCCCGGAGGCGGTGACGTCGAGGCCGGTGACCGAGCCTCCGTGGGACTCGACGGCCGTGGTGAGCTGGGAGACCGCGGTTCCGCTCGCGGGCACCTCCAGCCGGACCGTCATCGAGTAGGAGACGCTGGGCGCCGTAGCCATGACCGACTTCCTCTGCTTTCAGCTGGAGCTGGGTGATGCCGTCCGATCGTCGCACCTACTACGGAGTACGTGGTAGCCGCCCTCGGATTGCGAACGTTTTGTTCGTTGATCAAGCGAGATCGAGCGAGATCAAGCCGGTTCGGGCCAACGAAAGAGGCTCACATCACCAGGCGATGTGAGCCTCTCGCACGCTCAGTGGCACCGACCCGCCATGCTCGCCTCGCGGCAAGTGGTCGCTCGAAGCGACGAAGGTTGGGCCCGGGGGCTTGGATCGAGCCGGTGCCACACCAAGGCTAACAAACAGATCCCGCAAGGCCATTCCCGTAGCAGGAGTTCATCTGTCGGCCCTGTCACGGCCCTGCCTCAGTCGCGCAGCAGATCCGGCACCCCGTGCGCGTCCGGTTCGTCCCGCTCGCCCGAGACCACGGTGAGCTGCTGGGTCGCCCGGGTGAGCGCCACGTACAGCACGCGCAGTCCCGCCGGGGACTCGTCGGCGATCTCGGCGGGCGAGACGACGACCGTGGCGTCGTACTCCAGGCCCTTGGCCTCCAGGCTGCCGAGTGCCACGACGCGGTCGCCGAGGCCGGCGAGCCAGCGGGCCGCCTCCTCGCGCCGGTTCATGGCGACGACGACGCCCACCGTGCCGTCGACACGGTCCAGCAGCCGCGCGGCCTCCTCGCGGACCGTACGGGCGAGCGACTCCCGTCCGGCCGTGCTCTGTCCCTTGTTCGTTGCCACAAAACGCGGCTCGACGCCGGTCGACCGGACGGCCGACGGGGACGGGGAGCCCGGCATCGCCAGCGCGAGCACCTTTGACGCCAGCTCGGCGATCTCGGCGGGGTTGCGGTAGTTCACGGTGAGGGTGAAGCGGCGGCGCGGGCGGGTGCCCAGGGCCTCGTCCCGTGCCTCGGCCGCCTCGTCCGGGTCGGACCAGGACGACTGGGCGGGGTCGCCGACGACCGTCCAGGTGGCGTGGCGTCCCCGCCGGCCCACCATCCGCCACTGCATGGGGGTCAGGTCCTGGGCCTCGTCGACGATGACGTGCGTGTACTCGGTCCGCTCCTGGGCCAGGCGCTCGGCGCGCTCGCGCTGCGACTCCTCGCGTACGGGCATGAGCTCGTCGAGGCCGGTGAGCTGGTCGAGGGGGTCGAGCTCGCGCTTCTTCTTCGGGCGGGCGGGCAGGCCGAGGACGGCCCGCAGTTCGTCCAGCATCGCGACGTCGTGCACCGACAGCCCGTCGCGCTTCAGTGAGCGGGCGACGCGGCGCACCTCGCCGGGGGTGAGGATCCGGCGGGCCCAGCGCGCCAGCCGCCGCTCGTCGGCCATGGCGTCCAGCACCCGGCGCGGGGTCAGCTCGGGCCACCAGGCGTCGAGGAAGGCGACGAAGTCGTCCTCACCCGTGATGTCCTCGTCGAACGACGACCGCAGCTCGGCGGCGAGCTCGGGGTCGGTGTGGCGGGTCGCCGCTCCGGACCGCGCCCACAGGGCGTCCAGGAGCAGTCGGCGGGCGCGCGGGCGCAGCAGGTTGACGGGGGCGGTCCCGCTGAGCGCGGTGCGCCGGATCGCCTCCAGCTCGCCGGCCTCCAGTTCGAGCCGCCGCCCGAAGGCGACGACGCGCAGCCGGCCCGGCGGATCGTTCAGCTCCAGGGCGCCCCGCGCCGCCTTCCGCAGCACCTTCAGCATGCGGTACGAGCCCTTGGCGCGGGCCACGGACGGCGCGTCGTACAGCGTGGCCTCGGCGCCGTCGACCAGGGACCCGATCGCGCGGATGGCGACCTGTCCCTCCTCGCCGAGCGAGGGCAGCACGCCCTCCGTGTAGGCGACGAGCAGCGGGGTCGGCGAGACGATCAGGATGCCGCCCGCGTACCGGCGCCGGTCCTGGTACAGCAGGTACGCGGCCCGGTGCAGTGCGACGGCCGTCTTCCCGGTGCCCGGCCCGCCCTCGACGTACGTCACCGAGGCGGCGGGCGCGCGGATGACGAGGTCCTGCTCCGCCTGGATGGAGGAGACGATGTCCCGCATGGTGTGGCTGCGCGCCTGCCCCAGGGCGGCCATCAGCGCGCCGTCGCCGATCACGGCCAGCTCGTGCCCGTCCAGGCGGGCCTTGAGCTCGGGCCGCATCAGGTCGTCCTCGACGCCGAGCACTCGGCGCCCCTTGGAACGGATCACGCGACGCCGTACGACCCGTCCGGGATCGACGGGAGTGGACCGGTAGAAGGGAGCGGCCGCGGGCGCCCGCCAGTCGATGACCAACGGGGCGTACTCCTCGTCCAGCACTCCGATGCGCCCGATGTGCAGGGTCTCGGCGATGTCGGCCGTACCGTCCTCGCGCACCGCGCCCTCGGCGGGTTCCACGGCTGTGTAGGCGCCGTCCGGGCCCTTCTCGCCGTCCTTGCCGAGCAGCAGGTCGATCCGCCCGAAGAGGAAGTCCTCGTACTCGTTGTGGAGCCGGTTCAGGTGGACACCGGCCCGGAAGACCTGGGCGTCCCGCTCGGCGAGCGCACCGGGCGTGCCGACGTGGCCGCGCTTGGCCGCGTCGTTCATCAGGAACTCCGCCTCGTGGATCTTCTCGTCAAGGCGCCGGTACACCTGGTCCAGGTGTTCCTGTTCGACGCTGATCTCGCGCTCACGGACGGAGTCGTGAACCGAGCCGAGCGCGGTTTCCTGTTGAACCTGAGCGGCCACCGGGCCCCCTTCTGACGTGCTGGGCAGCCGTCAACCGTACGCGAAGGGGACCCCGGGACGCCATGCGCCCGCCCGGGGTGTGTTCACGGCCCCGCCGCAGAACCACCACGAGCTCTGCGACCGGGGCCCTTCAGATTCCCGCACGTCCTGCACATCGACCCGCGTATCGACCTGCACAGTGACTACGTATCGACCTACATGTTGACCTTGACGAGCTTCTTGCCCTCGAAGGTCATGACCTCGAAGTAGTCGATCTCGTTCGCGTCCATGGCCAGGCCGCCGTGCGTGTACAGCGGCTCCTTGGCCGCGGGGTCCGTGGCGTTCTTGATGCCGTAGCCCCGTGGCGGAACCGCCCAGGTGGTCGCCGTCTCTCGCTCGCCGTTCTTGCCGACCGCGATCAGGGAGCACTTCTCCGGCCCCTTGACGTTCGACAGCTCCAGGACTGCGTGGGTGCCCCATGCCTTGGGCTCCGTGGCAATCGTGGCGCTGACGTCGGTGGACTTGTCGGTGCCCGTGACCTTGTCGGTCATGACCTCGAAGGCGTCCTTGGCGGGGCTGGCACTCTTGGTGTGCCCTTCGGCCTGGACGGTGCCGGACGAGTCGTCGCCGCTCGTGGTCGCGAAGACGGCGGTCGGACCGGCGACGATCGCCGCGATACCGGCCGCCAGCGCGAAGAAGTTCCGCCGGCTCCTCTTGGCCCGGTGCTCGACGACCTCGCCGACGAGCCGGTCCGCGAGCTGCGGGCTGGGCTTCGCCGCCAACGACTCTCCGATACCGGGACTGCCCTGCGCCCCGGGCAGGTCCGCGAGCGCGGCCAGCATCGGTTCCATTCCGGCCAGCTCGTCGAGTTGCTGGGCGCACCAGTCGCACGTGGCGAGATGCGCCTCGAACTGGGTCGCCTCGGCGTCCTCCAGGATTCCGAGGGCGTACGCGCCCACGGTTTCGTGGATGTCACCGGGTCCCCCCTGTGGGGCCCCTCCAACGGGACCGGAGCCCCCGGTTCCGTAACCCCCGTAGACATTCGTCATGCCGTCACCCCGCGCTCCTCCAGAGCCAGCTTCATCGACCGCAGGGCGTAGAACACCCGTGAGCGCACCGTTCCACTGGGGATGCCGAGCGTTTCGGCCGCCTCATTGACCGTACGCCCTTTGAAGTACGTCTCGACCAGGACCTCCCTGTGAGCAGGGGTCAGGTCGTCCAGCGCATCCGAGAGTGTCATCAGCCACAACGCCTTGTCGATCTCGTCCTCCGCGGGTATGACCTCCAGCGGCGACGGGTCGACCTCCTGCGGCCGGGCCTGCCGGCTGCGGTGGCCGTCGATGACGATGCGGCGTGCGACCGTCACCAGCCAGGGGCGTACCGAACCGGTCGCTCGATTGAGCTGACCGGCATTCTTCCAGGCACGGATGAGCGTCTCCTGCACGACGTCCTCGGCGCGCTGCCGGTCGCCTGCGACCAGCCGCAGCACATACGCGAGCAATGGTCCCGCGTGTTCGCGGTAAAGCGCGCGCATCAGCTCCTCGTCAGGCTCCGAGGACTGTGACGCGCGATGTCGTGCCCTGTGCGGGCGTTCATCAGCCACAGCGGAATCCTTGCGCACGGTTACCTCCGGTGTCCGGGGGTTCCCCCAGTCGGTCGCTCATCACGAGTTACGTAGGTAACCAGGACTGTGTTCAACGCGGGGCCACAACTTTGCTGATCCGGGGGTGACTTGGGGCGCGGCGAGGGGACAAGAGCCCTAATTCCGGAGCAATCGCGGTACAGGTTGGCGGGAATTGTGAAGAGATGAATCCATGCTGTGAAACTCGACACGTTTAGCTCTTCACAGGACCACGAGCGGGCCCCAACTGACACGAGCCACAAGGAAGTTGACAACCAGTGAGAAGGGCTGGCAGTAAGGGATGAACAGGGGCAAGCCCCGCAGTGCGGCAGCGTCGCCGGACAGCCCCTACGCCCGGGCCAACGCCGCCCGCCTCCGGTGCCGGGCCACCCGTTCACGGTTGCCGCACGTCTCACTGGAGCACCACCGGCGCCGACGCCCACGGGATGTGTCGACGTACACGATGCGGCAGTTGTCCCCGGCGCACTGCCGAAGGCTCGCGCACGCCACCGGATCGGTGAGCAACTCCACGGCGTCCCGGGCGACCACCGCGAGCAGCGCCGCGCGACCGGGGGCGCCGTCGAGCGACCTGACGAGCGTCCCGTCCGCCGTCCGTACGGCCCGGGGGGCGGGGGTCGCCGCCCGCGCGAACGTGTTGATCCGGGCGAGCGCGAGCTCGAAGAAACGCGGGTCGAGGCCGGGTTCCCACCGCACCGTCTGCCCTATGTGGTCCCGCAGTTCACGGAAGTCCACGAGCCAGGACACGTCGGTACCCACCAGTTGGGTCCCCGGCGGCACGCAGCCCGCCCCCGCGATCCATGCCCGCAGCCGCTCCACCGAGTGCAGCTGCTCCTCGGGGTGCGTGGTCGCGAGGAGATCCAGGCAGAGCCGTCCACAGTCGAAACGCGGCTCGTACGAGGCTGTGGCCGTACCCAATGCCATGTGCCTGTCACCGCCTTGGAGTCGGCGAAACCGAACGCCGTGCGAGGGGTTCGTACCCTCCACAGTCCGGGCCGACTCCCCCCGGGGGTTGACCGGGTGCGATCTCGTCTGCCGGGTTTCTGTCCGTGGGCGGCTGCGGGTTCGTGGTGGCTGGTCGCGCCCACGCGGCGGAGCCGCATATCCAACACAGCCCCGCGCCCCTTGAAAGCGCGGGCGCGCCCGTCGCCGCAACGCACCGCAAGCCCCGTACTCATCGCCGCAACGCACCGCAAGCCCCGTACTCATCGCTGCAACGCACCGCAAGCCCCGTACTCATCGCTGCAACGCACCACGAGCCCCGTACTCATCGCCGCACCGAAAGCGACGTGGGCGGCGCCCGCCCCGACGCGCCCGGCGGCCGCGTACGGACGTAAGGGGGTGTGCCGGGAGGTGTCCGCCCGCAGCGGCCGGCGTCCGCCGCCGAGAACATCGCACCCCACAGAACCGCCGGACCGAGGACGGAGACCTTCCGGCGCGCCCCCGACCCACGAACAACCGCGTAGGCGGCCAAGCCACGACGGCGGGAAAGCCGACTCCCACCAAGACCAAGACGCCGCCGATCAGGCGTCCGCGTACTTCGAGTCCGTGGCCGGGTCCAGTGCCAGCCGGTACCCGCGCTTGACCACGGTCTGGATCAGCTTCGGGGTACCCAGCGCCGTCCGCAGCCGCGCCATGGCCGTCTCCACGGCGTGCTCGTCCCGCCCGGCCCCGGGCAGCGCACGCAGCAGCTCCGCCCGGCCGACCACCCACCCCGGCCGCCGGCACAGCGCCCGCAGCAGGGACATCCCGGCAGGCGGCACAGGACGGAGGACCCCGTCCACCATCACCGCATGGCCCCGGATCTCCACGCGATGCCCGGCGACGGGCAGCGCACGAGCACGCCCGGGCAGCTCCTGGCACAGCAACTGCACCAACGGCCCCAGCCGAAACCGCTGGGGCTGGACCGTGTCCACGCCCCGCGCCTGCAACGGCAGCGCGGTGACCGGCCCCACACACGCGGGCAGCACGTCATGGTTCAACGCGGCGAGCAGTTCGGACAGCAACCCCCGCTCCTCCGCCCGCGACAACAGCGACGCCGCCGCAGGGGCACTGGTGAACGTCAGCGCGTCCAGGCCACGGCCGACCGTCGCGTCCAGCAGACGGTCGACGGGACCGATGTCCTCCGGCGGCATCCAGCGGTAGACGGGCACGCCCACCACCTCCGCTCCCCCGGCCCGCAACGCCTCCACGAACCCCGGCAGCGGCTCGCCGTGCAACTGCACGGCGATACGGCGCCCGTCGACGCCCTCCTCCAGCAGCCGGTCGAGCACCTCGGCCATGGACTCCGAGGACGGCGACCACTCCTCGGTCAGCCCGGCGGCCCGGATCGCGCCCTTCACCTTGGGCCCGCGCGCGAGCAGTTCCACCTCGCGCAGCCGGGCCAGCAGATCCTCACCGAGTCCCCAGCCGTCGGCGGCCTCGATCCAGCCACGGAAGCCGATGGCGGTGGCGGCCACCACGACGTCAGGGGCCTGGTCGAGCAGTTCCTTGGTCGCGGCGAGCAGCTCGCTGTCGTCGGCGAGCGGCACGATGCGCAGCGCCGGCGCATGGAGGACGGACGCGCCGCGCCGCTGGAGCAGGGCTCCGAGCTCGTCGGCCCGTCGCGCGGCCGTCACGCCCACGGTGAACCCGGCGAGGGGCCCGTGGTCTGCTGGTCGCTGCTGTTCGTCGTCCATGTCTCGTCCCGCAGTCGAGTCGTTGCAGCACTGGTGCAGCACTTACGTGCCGAACGAGCCTGTCAACGGCGCATGACAGACTCGGTTCGGCTTCATGTCGGCGGTGTTACCGATACCGCCTCGCGCAAAGACACCGGGACACCGGAGAGATACCGGATGGATACCGGATGCGCGTAACCGTCATCACACCTCCGCGTAGCTGAGCCGCGGCTTCGCCTCGGTCGCGGCCGCGGTCTCGGCCTTGGCGCCCGCCGGGCGGCGAAGGTATACGGCCCAGGTGACCACGAAGCAGACCCCGTAGAAGGCGAGGAAGGAGACGAAGGCACCGGTACCCGTTCCGACGGTGAGGAAGGACTGGCGGAACGCGAGGTTGATGCCGAGGCCGCCGAGCGCGCCCACCGCTCCGATGATGCCCATGGACGCCCCGGACAGCCGGCGCCCGTACGCGGCCGCCTCCTCGCCCTGGAGCCCCTTGGCGAGGGCCTTGGCCTGGAAGATGCCCGGGATCATCTTGAAGGTCGAGCCGTTGCCGAGTCCGCTGAGCACGAAGAGCGCGATGAACGCGGTGGTGAACAGCGGCAGCGACTTCTGCATGGACGCGATGACGATGACCCCGGTGGCCGCGGCCATGGCGACGTAGTTCCACAGGGTGATCCGCGCGCCGCCGTAGCGGTCGGCGAGCGCGCCGCCCACGGGCCGGATCAGCGAGCCCAGCAGCGGGCCGATGAAGGTGACGTAGGCGGCCTGCAGCGGCGTACGGCCGAACTGGGTCTGCAGGACCAGGCCGAAGGCGAAGCTGTAGCCGATGAAGGAGCCGAAGGTGCCGATGTAGAGGAAGGACATGATCCAGGTGTGGGCGTCCTTGACGGACTCCTTGGCGGCACCGGTGTCGTTCTTCAGCGACGCGATGTTGTCCATCCTGAGGGCGGCGAGGACGGCGGCGACGACGATGAACGGGATGTAGATCCCGAGCAGCACCCGCGGACCGCCGCCGGCACCGATCACGGCGAGGCCGACGAGCTGTACGACCGGCACGCCGATGTTGCCGCCGCCGGCGTTGAGGCCGAGCGCCCAGCCCTTCTTGCGGAGCGGGAAGAAGGCGTTGATGTTGGTCATGCTGGAGGCGAAGTTGCCACCGCCGATACCGGCGAGCATGGCGCACACCAGGAACGTGGTGAACGAGGTCCCCGGCTCCATCACGACGAACGCGGCGACGGTCGGCACGAGCAGCAGGCTCGCGGAGACGATCGTCCAGTTCCGCCCGCCGAAGAGGGCGACCGCGAAGGTGTAGGGGACACGCACGACGGCGCCGACCAGCGTGGCCATGGACACGATGAAGAACTTGTCGGCCGGGGTGAGCCCGTACTCGGGGCCCATGAAGAGCACCATCACCGACCACACGGTCCAGATGGAGAACCCGATGTGCTCGGACAGCACGGAGAAGAGCAGGTTGCGGCGGGCGACCTTCTCGCCGGTCTCGTTCCAGAAGGCCTCGTCCTCCGGATCCCAGTGCTCGATCCAGCGGCCTCCCTTACTGGATGCGGGGGCTGTGTTCGGGGGTGTCATGACGCCTCCACTGGGCTCCGGTGCTCAGATCCGTACTGGTGCTCAGATCCGTATGGGGGGTGCTGAGGGGTGATGAGTCCCGAAGGTAGGGAGGGCGCGTTTCCTGCCTGTGGCACCGAGTGACCGGAAAGGAACTTTGCTCTCACGAGGACGCGGACCCGTCGGTGAGGACGGGCCCGCGCGGGTCTGTGTCGAATCAGGCCTTTCGCCTGCTCCCCCCACGCTTCGCGCCGTTCGGCCACAGTCTGGGGCTCCGCTTGGCGGCGATGTCCTCGATCCAGCCCAGTGCCACGACCGCCAGCCCGATCAGCGGCCACACCAGCACGAACATCCAGATCGGGTTCGTCGCGTCGAGTACCGCGGTCGCGCTGTCGCTCTGCGTGAACGGGAGGTCGTAGAGCAGGTCGAGGAGCGGGACCGTCGCCATGATCAGGAGGTTGTGCCAGAGGTAGATGGTGACGGCACGGTTGTTCGAGAGGGTGACCAGCTTGTCCCAGCGTGCCAGCCTGCCGGGCAGTTCCTGCCAGGACGGGGAGTACTGGAGGAGGATGACGACGAAACCGAACGACCACGTGGCCTGCGCCAGCGGGATGTCGTTCAGGTCCCAGCCTTCCGGGCCCAGATGGCCCGATGCCCACCACAGGCCGAAGGTCATGATCAGAGCGGAGCAGGAGACCGCCATGTAGCGGGGGATCTTCGCGAGGAAACCCTCGTGGTGGGCGATGCCCAGGACCCAGCAGCTGCCGTAGACCGCGAAGTCGGTCACGGCGTTGCCCGTCTCACCGGGGATCGTGACCAGGCCCGTGCCCACGACCCCCGTCAGGGCGAGCGGGGCCAGGAGCGTCACCCACGGCACCCTGCGGAACGCCCACAGCAGCAGCGGGGACGCGACCACGAACCACAGATACGCGCGCAGGTACCACAGCACACCCACCGCCTGATCCGCCCAGGTGTCCTCCAGCAGGCCGGACTCGGAGCCAATGCTCAAGGGGTAGGGCGGGGCGCCGATGGGGATGAGGTAGTTGACCAGCTCCACCCAGCCCCACGTGGGACCGTCGGACGACTTCCCCGGATCCCAGCCGCCCACGAACAGCAGCGTCAGCGCCACCGCGCTGAACGCCCAGAGCGGTGGGAGGAGCCGGCGGACCCTGCCCCGGATCACGCCCCACGCGGGGCGGTTCAGCGAGCGCGCCATCAGCGAGCCCGCCAGCGCGAACATCACGCCCATGGAGGGGAACAGGACGGTCAGCCACGCCCAGCCGAAGAGGTGGTACACCACGACGCGGACCAGGGCGATGGAACGGAGCAGATCGAGGTAACGGTCGCGGCCGGGCTTCTTCGGCTTCGCGGCAGGCTCGGCCTCCGGCTGCTTGACGTGCACCTCGGGCTCGGCCTCCGACTGCTTCACGTCGGGCTCGGGCTCGGGCTCCAACTGCTTCGCCTCAGGAGCCCGCCCCTCCGGTGCCGGCGCCTCGTCCGCACGCTGCTGCGGCACGCCGTACGTCTCCTCGTACGCGGCCCAGTACGGGTTCTCGGCGCCGGCGGACCTCTGGTCTGCAGACCTCTGGTCGGTGGAGCTCTGGTCCTGGTATCCCTGCGTCATCCCACCGGCCTCCGCTCACTCTCGCCGCGCACCCGCTGCCCGGGCATGCCCGCGGGGGGTGCCCCGACCACGCCCGTGCGTCGCAGTTTCTGCCAGCGCAGGCGGCCTCCGGTGAGGGCGGTGATCCAGGACTGGAGCAGGACGACGTACATCAGCTGCCGGTAGAGGATCTGCTGGAGCGGGAGCGAGACGAGATGAGTCATGCGTTCCCGGTCGAGGCGGAAGGCGTAGGCGGCACAGACCGCCTGGACGGCGAGGACGCCCAGCCAGGCCCCGATGGTCTTCTCGGTCGGGCCGAAGACGAGGCCGTAGAGGAGGAAGACATCGATCAGTGGTGCCAGCAGCGGCGCCACGACCATGAACAGCGACACCAGCGGCAGACCGACGCGGCCGAAGCGGCCCGACGCGCCCTTCTCGATGATCGCGCGGCGGTGCTTCCAGATCGCCTGCATCGTGCCGTACGACCAGCGGTAGCGCTGTGACCACAGCTGCTGGACCGTCTCGGGTGCCTCGGTCCAGGCGCGGGCGTCCTCCGCGTACACCACGCGCCAGCCGTCGCGGTGCATCGCCATGGTGATGTCGGTGTCCTCGGCGAGCGTGTCGTCGCTCATGCCGCCGACCCGTTCGAGGGCCGAGCGGCGGAAGGCGCCGACCGCGCCGGGGATCGTCGGCATGCAGCGCAGGATGTCGTACATACGGCGGTCGAGGTTGAAGCCCATCACGTACTCGATGTGCTGCCAGGCGCCGATCAGCGAGTCCTTGTTGCCGACCTTCGCGTTGCCCGCGACCGCGCCGACGCGCGGGTCGGCGAAGGGCTGGACGAGCTCGCGGACGGTGGACGGTTCGAAGACCGTGTCGCCGTCCATCATCACGATCAGGTCGTAACGGGCGTTCCGCAGACCGCGGTTGAGGGCGGCCGGCTTGCCCGCGTTGTGCTGGCGGACGACGCGTACGCCCGGCAGGCGCATGTTCTCGACGATGCGGGCCGTGCCGTCGCTGGAGCCGTCGTCGATGACGATGACCTCGATGGGATGCTCGCTCGCCATCAGCGAGTTCACCGTGTTCTCTATGCACTTGGCCTCGTTGTACGCGGGCACCAGCACCGAGACCGGTTCGGTGACCGGGGCGGCCGGGCCCCAGCGGAAGTTCTTCCTGCGGACGCGGCGGGCGTGCACGCCGGACAGCAGGAGCATCAGTCCGAAGCGGGTGAAGACGAGGACGCCGATGACGGCGAGGCCGACCACGAGCCCCGAGGTGATGTTCTCGGACGCCTGGACGAGGAAGATCCACGCCTCGCCCTTGACCACGTCGAGCCCGTGCACCTCGGTGTGCGCGCTGGGCACGCCGAGGGCCTCGCTGAGGTTGTCGAGCTCGTAGCCCCGCTCCTTGAGCATGGGGATGAACTTGTCGAGCGCCGCGACCGTCTGGGAGCGGTCGCCGCCGGAGTCGTGCATCAGGACGATGGCGCCCTTGCCGTCCTCGGGCATGGAGCGGCGGATGATCTCGTCGACGCCCGGGCGCTGCCAGTCCTCGCTGTCGGTGTTGTTGACGACGGTGATGTAGCCGCGGGAGCCGATGTACTCCGTGACCGGCCAGGAGTTGTTGTCCATGGCGTCGGCGAAGGACGAGTACGGGGGCCGGAACAGCGAGGTGCGGATGCCGGCCGCGCCCGCGAGCGCGAGCTGGTTCTGGGACAGCTCCCAGTCGATGCGCTCCTTGGACTGGTACGACAGGTCGGGGTGGTTGAAGGTGTGCAGGCCCACCTCGTGGCCCTCGTCGACCATGCGCTGGACGAGGTCCGGGTGGCGGGAGGCCATGGTGCCGGTGACGAAGAAGACGGCGTGTGCCTGGTTCTTCTTCAGCACGTCGAGCACCTTGGGCGTCCACGTGGGGTCCGGGCCGTCGTCGAAGGTGAGGACGAGCCGCTTGTCGTCCACCTTCAGGCCTTGGGCCCGGCCACTGCGGGTGTCGATGACCGGGCCACCTTCAAGGATCTTCTCGGGCACCTTGTCGGAGGAGACCGGAGGGCGGACCCGGTGGTCGGCGAGGATCTCGCTGTGCACATAGCCGCGCAGCATCAGCATCGCCATCAGCGCGGTGAGGAGGAGCACGGGAAGCAGGTAGCGCAGGGGCAGCCGACGGCGGGTGCGCGGGGCCGGGCCGTGGCGGTTGGTGCGTGCCATCAGGCGATGTTCTCCGGGTACTCCGGGGACAAGGAACTGGGTGCGGCGCCGGACGCGACGGGGCCGGGGCCAGGGGCGCCTCCGGCGACGGGACCGGAGCCGGCGTCCGTGCCCGTGCCGCCGCTGGTGTCCGTGGAATCCGTGGGCGCGGGTGACGGGTCGGACGGGGTGCTGGGGTCCGGCGGGTCGGGCAACGAGGGCGGCTCGCCGGTTTCCGGGGCCTCCGGTGAGGGGTCGCCGGCGGGCTCGTTCGGGCTGGTCGAAGGCCGCGGACCGGTGCTCGCGCCCGGGGCGGGGGCCTCCCCCGAGGGGTCGGCCGAGGCGCCGGAGCCCGGCGGCGGCGTGACGTCGGCCGTGGGCGACGTGCCCGCGCTCGGCGAACCGCTCGGTGTCTGTGACGGGTCGGCCGGGTCGGCCGGCAGCGGGGACGTGTCGACCTGTTTCGCGGGCTCGTCGTCCTGCTGGCCGAGGCCCGGCATCCAGGGCGCGTCGGAGTTGCCCGACATGAGCGTGACGCCCATGACGACGGCGTAGACCGCGCAGACGAGGCCGACGACTATGCCCATGCGGCGCAGCCTGCTACGACGGCGGCCGGTCTCGTCCACGAACACCGGGCCGTCCGAGTCCTGCCCGGCGGGCGCGTCCTTGGCCTGCTGGACCAGCCAGTCCTCCAGCTCCCGCCCCACACCGTCGAGTTGGACGGTCACCTCGTGGGGGTCGTGAGTGTGGCCGGGCTCGTCGGACTGCTCCCAGGCCCGCGACGGGTCCGTGACCGGCCCGGGCGCCGGCTCCGGGTTGCCCGGCACTTGGTCGATCGGCACCTGGTCGATCGGCACTTGGTCGATCGGCCGGGTGTCCGGGGCCTGGTTGCTCGGGCGGCTGTCCGAGGCATGCCGGGGCCGCTGAGTGCCCGGGACCTGCCCGAACCCTTGCGTGTCCGGGGCCTGCTCGAACTTCTGCGTGCCCGGGACCTGCTCGAATCTCTGCGTGCCCGGGGCCTGCCCGGCCTCCGGGTCGGTGAACCGGGCCATACCTGGCTCGCTGAACTGACGGGTCTCGGCTGCCGCGTCGTACCGCGACGGCTTCTCGGCGCGTCCCATGCCGCCTTCCGTGTCGTACTCCGTTGACTCGCGTGAATGACGCGATGTGAAGTACGAGAATCCGGTGGGCGGCGACTCACCGCCGTTCTCCGCGCCTTGACCGGATGCCAACGATTCCGGCGACTCCGCCGACGACGCCGACGACGCGGACGGCTGTCTCGGGACGCGGACGTGTTGCGTCCCCGCCCATGACATGGTCCGGCCGACCGCGTCCGGCCAGTCGGCCTGCCGGCCGCTCTGGTGTCGGTCGCCGCGATCACCGTTCGCGTCCCGTCCCGACAGCCCCGTTCCGGTTCCTGTTCCGGTTGCGCTTCTGCTTGCGCCCTCGCCCGGGATACCGGTGTTCCGCCGGTCCGGTTGGGCGTCTTTCCGCCAGTCGTCCACTCGCACGCAGATCCCCCCAAGGGACACTTTCGGGCGCGCGAACGATCCGGGCACTTCGCACTTTCTTGTCCGGACCGGGCCCCCACCCGATCCGGGCGCCCCCCTATCACATGCGCCCGGGCCAAGAATGTAGCGCACGTGGGGGAAGTGTGTGTGCGGTGTATCAGGAGCCACTCATCATAAAGAGTGCATCCATGGCCGGAATCCATCCATCCGCAGGGTGCTTCAGCCATCCTTCCTCGGCCGCGAGTTGGTCCACAGCACATCCGAGGGCCTCAACTCCCGGATGCCGGAACCCCTTTCGCCACACCAGTGACACGGGTGACAGGGGAACGGGTTCGACGAGGGGCCGGATCACGGTCCCGGGTACGGCCGGAAAGTCCAGCACTGCGAGGACGGGGTTCCGGTTCTTGGCCATGATCCGCTGGAACTCCTCGGCCCCGACGGCCAGCGGCTCGGGCGGCGACACCTCGATGCCGCGTCCCTCGAAGAGCTGACGCGCCAGGTCCGTCCACTCGGGCGTACGGGGGTTGCCCGCGCCCGCGTACACGCTCTCACCGGCGAGCGCGGCGAGGGGGACCTCGTCCCGCGGGGCCAGCCGGTGGTCCTCGGGGAGAATCACGGCCATCGGCTCGTACCGCACCGGCCGTTGTGCGAGGCGGGCGCGCACCGCCGGGTCCAACCCCGCGAACCGGCCGAACGACGCGTCGAGCCGTCCGGCGAGGATCTCCGCGGCGGCCCCCGTGAGGCCGCTCTCGTAGCGGGTCATGAGCTCGTCCTCGGGGGCGAGTTCGCGGGCGCGGGCGAGGACGCGCTCACCGACGAGGCCGGGGCTGTTGACGTCGACGAACAGCGGCCGCCGCGAGGCCGACCTCCCGGTCGGCACCTGGAACGCCGCGACCAGTTCCTCCTGCGCCTCCAGCACCCGGCGCGCGTACGGCAGCAGCCGGGCGCCGTCGGCCGTCAGCGCCACCTGCCGGGTCGTCCGTACGAAGAGCTCGGCGCCCAACTCCTTCTCCAGCCGCCAGATGTCGCGGCTGAGCGCCTGCTGGGCGATGTACAGCCGGGCGGCGGCCCGGGTGAAGTGCAGTTCCTCGGCGACGGCGAGGAAGGCGCGGAGGAGTCGGGGATCCACGGTCGGGGCGGGCATCCGGCGAACTTACAACGCAGATGCGTCAATCGCCACGGAGCAGGTGTTGGACGGTTGATCACGTCGGGGATGACGGTGGTGCCCATGCCGCAACCACCCACCGGCGAACCCCGCCGCCCCCTCCTCACGGTCACCGCCGACACGTTGGTGGCCGCGGACTTCACCCCGCGCCGGCAGCGCCCCTCCCGAAGCCGCGCCGGAGCGGCCGGCCCGCTGGCCCCGTACCGCCGCCTCTTCGCTCTCCCCGGCACCCGCGCCTTCACCGTCGGGAGCCTGCTCGCCCGGCTCCCGATGGGCATGTTCAGCGTGAGCGCGGTCGTCATGATCGCCGGATCGCGTGGTTCGTACGCCCTCGCCGGGGCCGTGACGGCGACGGGGCTGGCCGCGACGGCACTGCTGGCCCCCTGGACCGCGCGGCTGATCGACCGTCACGGACAGGCGCGGGTGGCCGTGCCCGCCACGGTGTTCGCGGTCCTGGGCAGTCTGGCGCTCGTGCTCTGCGTGCGTTACGGCGCGCCCGACTGGGCCCTCTTCCTCTGCTACGCGGCCACGGCGACGACCCCGAACACCGGCGGCATGTCCCGCGCCCGCTGGACCCATCTGCTGCGGGACGACGCGGCGGCCCGGCACACCGCGAACTCCTTCGAACAGGCCGCGGACGAGCTCTGCTTCATGCTCGGTCCGATCCTGGCGGCGTTCCTGTGCACCACGGTCTTTCCGGAGGCGGGCACGCTGGTGGGCACCGTGCTGCTGCTGACGGGCGTGGTGGTCTTCGCGGCCCAGCGATCGACGGAGCCACCCGCGTCGGGGCGTCCGGCTTCCGTGCCGGGACGCCCGGCTTCCGTGTCAGGGCGTCCGGCGTCCGCGTCACGGCGTCCGGCAGCTGCTTCATCCACGGCGCCCTCGCCGCTCCGTGCGGCCGGCATGCGGCCGCTGCTGGCCGTCTGCCTGGCCATGGGCGCGGTCTTCGGGGCGATGGAGGTCGTCACGATCGCGTTCGCGGACGCGCACGGGCGCCAGCCGGTCGCGGGAGTCGTCCTCGCCCTGCAGGCGGCCGGTTCGTGCGCGGCGGGGCTGGTGTTCGGCGCGCTGAAGCCGGGCGGGTCCGCCTCGCGGCGCCTTCCCTGGTGTGTGGCCGCGATGACGGCGCTGATGACCCTCCCCCTCCTCGCGGCCACCCTCACCGGCTCGCTCGCGGCGCTCGCGGTCGCCCTGCTCCTCGCCGGTATGGCCACCGCGCCCACGATGATCACCACGATGACCCTGGTCCAGCAGCGCACACCCGAGGGCCGCCTGAACGAGGGCATGACCCTGGCGGTGACAGGGCTCCTGGGCGGGATCGCGTGTGGTGCGGCGGTCGGGGGACGGGTGACGGAGCAGGTGTCCGCGACCGCGGGCTACTGGGTGCCGGTGGCGGCGGCGTTGACGGCCGTACTGATCGCCGTACTCGTCCGACCTCGTGCCCCTCACGCCCCTCACGCCCCTCACGCCCCTCACGCCCCTCACAGGTGAGGATCGCTGGCCAAAACCCCACGGTGCGTGAGCAGCAAACCTCTGCAACACGCCTGTCTCAAGGGCAAGTTGGCCTAGGTTGGTGGGTGCTCTGATCACCAACACCGATCCGATCACCAACACCGATCCGCAGGAGGCCCTGCCGTGTCAGACCCCAATCGCCTGATCACCGCCGCAGAGACACGGACCAGGATCGACACCTCCAAGCCGCACTCGGCCCGCTTCTGGAACTACTTCGTCGGCGGCAAGGACAACTACGAGGTCGACCGGGAGATCGGGGACCACATCAAGGAGATCTTCCCCGGCCTCGTCGACGTGGCGGTCACCAGCCGGCACTTCCTGGGGCGCGCCGTCCGCCATCTGGCCGGTGAGCCGGGCATCCGGCAGTTCCTGGACGTCGGCACCGGCCTGCCGACCGCCGACAACACGCACGAGGTCGCCCAGCGCGTGGCGCCGGACGCCCGGATCGTGTACGTCGACAACGACCCCATCGTGCTGGCCCACGCAAAGGCCCTGCTCACCAGCACACCCGAGGGCAGGACCACCTACCTGGACGCCAACCTGTACGAACCCGAGGCCGTCCTCGAAGCCGCCGCGGACACGCTCGACCTCACCCAGCCGGTCGCCCTGATGATCCTCAACACGCTCGGCCATGTCGCCGACTACGACGAGGCGCGCGAACTGGTGCGGCGGCTGATGGCCGGCCTCCCGTCGGGAAGCCACCTGGTGATCAGCGACAGCACGGCCACCAGCGAGGGCATGATCGCCGCCTCGGAGGCGTACAACGCGAGCGGCGCGGTGCCGTACTACGTGCGCAGCATCGGGGAGATAGCCGGGTTCTTCGACGGTCTCGAACTGGTGGACCCCGGCATCGTCCAGGTCCCCGAGTGGCGCCCCGAGTCCTCTGGTTCAGCCGATCCTGCCGCTGCCGTCGACGCCTACTGCGGGGTGGGCCGCAAGCCCTGACCCGGCCCCCGGTCCGGGCCGACCTCGGGCCGGACCCGTCCGGTCCGGTCCGGGGTCGAGCACGGGGCAGTGACTCAAAGCCCGCGCCCCATCACCCCGCCCGCCCCATCACCCCACCCGCGCCGTGACCCGGCACCGTGCCGGCCCCTTCGCGATCAACGTGATCGCCGCACCCAGCGGCACGTCAGCACCCTCGGCCCCGTCGAAGTCGAACGTCTGGAGGAGAACCGCAAGCGCCAGAACCGACTCCAGCATCGACAGGTGCTGCCCTATGCAGGCCCGCGGCCCTCCGCCGAACGGGAACCAGGCGTAACGCGGACGTGCCGCCTCCGCCTCCGGTGTGAACCGCTCGGGGTCGAAGCGTTCCGGGTCGGCCCAGTGGTCGGGGTGGCGATGGGTCACCCACGGACTGACCAGGACATCGGCACCGGCCGGAATCCGTACGCCGTCGATCTCCGTGCCGACGCCCGCCCGGCGCCCGATGATCGGTGCGGACGGATACAGCCGCATCGCCTCCTTCACGACCATCGTCAGATACGGCAGTGCCTCCATGTCCTCCGCCGTGGGCGCCCGCCCGCCGGGCCCTCCGAGTACACGGTCGACCTCGTCCCGCGCCCGCCGCCGCTCCTCGGGATGCCGGGCGAGGAGGTGCAGCGCGAAGGCGAGCGCGGTCGCGGTGGTCTCGTGACCGGCGAGCAGGAAGACCAGCACCTGTTCGCGGCGTTCGGTCTGCCCGAAGCGGCCGTCCTCGGCGGTTTCGGCCCGCACCAGGAGCGTCGCGAGGTCCTCGCCGGAGCCCGCCGCTCGGGTTCCCCCGTCCCGCCGGCTCTCGATGATCCTGTCGCACAGCCCGAACAGCTCCGCCCGGTACCGCGCCGCCCGCCGGTTGGCCGGAGTCGGCCACGTACGCGGAGTCTTGACGGGCGCCAGGCCCCGTTTCAGCGAGAGGGTCTGGAGCGGGGGCAGGTTCCGTTCGACGACGGCGACCGCCTCCTCCGTGTCCGTGCCGAAGAGGATGCGGCCGACCACCTGTAAGGCGAACCGGCGCATCTCACCGACCAGTTCGACGCTCCCGCCGGGCGCCGTACGCCAGGACTCGGCGAGCGCGGCGGCCTCGGCGGCGACCTCCTCCGCGTAAGCGTTCACCCGGTGGCGGGTGAACAGCGGCTGCACGAGCCGGCGCTGACGGAGGTAGTCGGCGTCCTGGCTGGTGAGCAGGCCGTTGCCGATCTGTTCCCGCACCTCCTGGTAGAAGGGCGTGTCCTTGCGGTAACCGGAAGCCTCCGTGGCCAGCACGCGCTGCACGCCCTCCGGAGAGAACACTCCGTGGATCTCCCGCCCCAGCCCCGGCGGCCCGAGCCGGAACCGCACCACGTCGCCGCACTCGCGCCGGGCCCGCAGATACGTCGCCAGCGGATCGCGCAACAGGTCGGCGAGTGAGCCCAGCAGAGGCCCACCCGCGACGACGGGCGCCCGCGGGGCACTTCGGGTGGTCGCGACGGACATGGGCAAACCCCCTCCTACCAGCCGAACACCAATACGAACCACCATAGGTGCGGGAGCCGTCGGCGTGCCGTCGCGGACACGCGGTTCTTTCTGCCGGGGGCCGTTGGCGGCCGTTCGCTCCCCAGGACGGCGCCGCACGGAGCCGCATATGTCACAGCCCCGTGCCCCTGTCAAGGCGCCCCAATTCCGCCCGCATTCCGCCCGCATTCCGCCCGCATTCCGCCCGCCCCATTGACGCGCCCACGGCACCCACATACCTTCCCCCGTCGAAGCGCTTCGACGTCACGCATCGAAACGATTCGACTACGCCGACCGACACCCGACTCCCGACACCCAACACCCAACACCCGACGACTCGGCACTCGCTGCGTGGCGCTCCGATACCCATCCGACTCCCCTGGAGGCACAGGATGTTGACGGCACGAAGGCGTACGGCGGCGTTGGCCGCGGCGGTGATGAGCGGAGTCCTGCTGCTGGCCTCCTGCGGTGGCTCCGACGGCGGGTCCTCAGACGGCAAGACACTCCGGCTGTGGCACTACGAAGGCCCCGAGAGCGCGATGGGCGTCGCCTGGGAGGCGGCCATCGAGGAGTTCGAGAAGACGCACCCGGGCGTGAAGGTGAAGTTCGAGGAGAAGGGCTTCGAACAGATCCAGAAGACGGCCCCGATGGTCCTCAACTCCTCCGACGCGCCCGATCTCATGGAGTACAACAAGGGCAACGCGACGGCGGGCAAGCTGTCCCAGCAGGGGCTCCTCACCGACCTCACCGCGGAGGTCACCGAGCGCGGCTGGGACAAGAAGCTCAGCGCGGGCGTCCGCACCACCAGCCAGTACGACGCGGGCGGCGTCATGGGCTCCGGCAAGTGGTACGGCGTGCCCAACTACGCCGAGTACACGCTGGTCTACTACAACAAGGACCTGTTCAAGAAGCACGGCATCGAAGAGCCCACCACGTTCGGCGAACTCACCGCCGCCATGGACAAGTTCGTCGACGAGGGCGTCACCCCGCTGGCCAACGCGGGTGCCGAGTACATCGCCCAGCAGTACCTCTACCAGCTGGCCCTCAGCAAGGCCGACCGCGCCTGGGTCGACACCTACGAGCTCTACAAGGGCAGGACCGACTTCCACGACGCCGCCTGGACGTACGGCGCGGAGACGTTCGCCGACTGGGTGGACAAGGGCTACATCGCGAAGAGCACCATCGGCGCGAAGGTCGAGGACGCGGCGGTCTCCTTCATCTCCGGCAAGTCGCCGATCCTGTTCTCCGGCAGCTGGTGGTACGGCCGCTTCAAGGCGGAGGCGAAGTTCGACTGGGGCACCTTCCTCTGGCCGGACACGAACCTCACCCTCGGCTCCGGCGGCAACCTCTGGGTGGTCCCGAAGGCGGCGAAGAACAAGGACCTCGCGTACGACTTCATCGACATCACCATGTCGGAGAAGATCCAGAACCTGCTGGGCAACCAGGGCGGTGTCCCCGTGGCCGCCGACCCGGCCGCCATCACCGACCCCCAGGCCAAGCAGCTGATCGCCGACTTCAACTCGCTGTCCGAGAAGGACGGGCTGGCCTTCTACCCCGACTGGCCCGTCCCCGACTTCTACAACGTCCTCGTCTCCGAGACCCAGAAGCTGATCACGGGCGACGCCGAGCCGGACGCGTATCTGGACGCCTTGCAGGACGCGTACGACAAGGGTGCGCCGAAACGATGACGGTGACCGTCGAACAGGGTGCGCGGGCCATCGGCAGGCATCGGCACGGCGGCCCGCGCCGCACCCGTATCCGCCCCCGTACCCGTATCCGTGACTCGTACGCCCTGTTCCTGCTGCCGGGCGTCCTCGCCTTCCTTGCCGTCGTGGTCGTGCCGTTCCTGATGAACACCGGGGTGAGCTTCACCGACTGGCAGGGCGTGGGCTCGCCCGACTGGTCCGGGCTCGCCAACTACCGGGAGCTGATGGACGACTCCGCGTTCTGGGCGTCCTTCCGGCACAGCCTGTTCATGGTGGTCGCCATGGCGGTCGTACCGACCGCGATCGGGCTGGTGCTGGCCGCGGCGCTGTTCGACTTCGTCGGCAAGCACTTCGGTAGCCGTACGGCCGCGGTGCTGCGCGCCTGCTTCTACCTTCCGCAGGTGCTGCCGATCGCCGTCGCGGGCATCGTGTGGAGCTGGATCCTCGCGCCCGACAACGGCTCCCTCAACGACCTGCTGAAGGCCGTCGGCCTCGGCTCCTGGCAGCAGGACTGGCTCGGCGACCCCGACCTCGCCCTCTACAGCGTCATGGGCGTGATGGTGTGGGTGCAGATCGGCTTCCCGCTCGTCGTCTTCATGGCGGGCCTGCAACGCGTCGATCCCCAGCTGTACGAGGCCGCCGAGCTGGACGGCGCGGGCTGGTGGCGCCGCTTCCGGCACATCACGCTCCCGCAGATCCGCCCGGAGATCCACGTCGTCCTGACCTGGTGCACGATCGCCGCGCTGAAGGTCTTCGGCGCGGTGTACGTGCTGACGAAGGGGGGTCCGGGCGGCGCGACCGACGTCCCCTCCTACTTCTCCTTCACCACGTTCTTCGAGAAGACCCAGGTGGGCTACGGCGCCGCGATCTCCACGGTGCTCACCGTGCTCGTCCTGGGGCTGGCGCTGGCCGGACTCCGGCTCCAGACGCGGGCCGAGGACGCGGAGGAAGGGCTCCGCACATGACGACATCCGTCCGCACCGTACGCACCGTCCGCCCCGTCCGCACTCTACGCACCGCCGTAAGCCGCTATCCGGTGCTCCTGGCCCTGGTCATCGCCGCGCTCTTCATGGTCGTGCCGTTCCTCATCGTCGCGGTCAACGCGGTGAAGTCGCCCGCCGAGTACTCGGCCGACGGCCCGCTCAGCCTCCCCGACGGCCTCTACCTCGACGGCCTGAGGAGCTTCTGGGAACGCGTCGACTTCGGGCAGAAGCTCATCAACTCGTTCCTGATCAGCGGCGCGGTGGCGGCGGGTGCCGTCGTGCTCTCCGTCCTCAACGCGTACGCGATCGGCATCGGCAGGATCAGGGGCCGCACCTGGGTACTGGCCTTCTTCGTCCTCGCCAACGTGCTGCCGCAGGAGGCGCTGGTCTACCCGATCTACTACCTGAGCAAGGAAGCCGGCCTGTACGACACCCGGCTCAGCGTGATCATCGTCTTCACGGTCATCCAGGCCGCTTTCGGCACCTATCTGCTCTCCGCCGTCCTGGGCCGCTTCCCGCGCGAGATCATCGAGGCGGCCCGCATCGACGGGGCGAACCGGTGGCAGGTGCTGTGGCGGATCGTCGTCCCGGTCAGCCGGCCCACCCTCGGCGTGCTGCTGGTGTTCTTCTTCATCTGGACCTGGAACGAGTTCCTGCTCCCCCTGGTCATGCTGATCTCCAACGACAACCAGACGGTGTCGGTGGCCCTCGGAGTCCTCCAGGGCCAGCGGCTGATGGACGCCACCATGACCAACGCGGCGGCGCTCCTGGGCGTCCTGCCCGCGATCGTCTTCTTCCTCGTCTTCCAGCGCACTCTCACCCGCGGTATCGCCGTGGGCGCGGTCAAGTGATGAAGGGGTGTGGGGTGTGAAGTTCACCGACGGCTACTGGCTGCTGCGCGAGGGCGTCACTGCGGACTGTCCGCGCGAGGTCCTCGACGTCACGGAGGGGCCGGGGACACTGGAGCTCCACGCGCCGACCCATCCCGTCCGCCACCGCGGCGACCTGCTGAAGGGACCGGTCGTGACGATCAGTGCGCAGGCGCCGATGCCCGACGTCATCGGCGTCACGTTCACCCACTTCGAGGGGGAGGAGCCGCGCGGCCCCCACTTCGAGGTCGCCGGCGAGGTCCGGCGGTCCGAGGGAGGTCCCCCGGAACGGCACAGCGCCGCGCAGACGTCGTACGACGACGACCACGCGACCCTCACCTCGGGCGCCCTCTCCGTCCGGGTCGCCCGCACCGGCCCCTGGCAGATCGACTTCCTCGCCCACGGCCGCACCCTCACCACCAGCGGCACCAAGGCCATGGGCATCATGCGCGACGCGACGGGCGCCCACTATCTGCGCGAGCAACTGGGCCTGGGCGTCGGGACGTCGGTGTACGGGCTCGGCGAACGCTTCGGCCCGCTCGTCAAGAACGGCCAGGTCGTCGACATCTGGAACGCCGACGGCGGCACGGCGACCGAGCAGGCGTACAAGAACGTGCCCTTCTACCTGACCGACGCGGGCTACGGCGTCTTCGTCGACCACCCCGGAAAGGTCTCCTTCGAGGTCGGCTCGGAGACGGTGTCGCGGGTCCAGTTCAGCGTGGAGAGCCAGCAGTTGACGTACTACGTCATCTACGGCCCGACACCGAAGGAGATCCTCCGCAAGTACACCGCGCTCACCGGCCGCCCGGCGCTCCCGCCCGCCTGGTCGTTCGGACTGTGGCTGTCGACGTCGTTCACGACCTCGTACGACGAGGAGACGGTGACCTCCTTCATCGAGGGCATGCGGCAGCGCGAACTCCCCCTCTCCGTCTTCCACTTCGACTGCTTCTGGATGCGCGAGTTCAACTGGTGCGACTTCCGGTGGGACCCTCGGGTGTTCCCGGACCCGGAGGGCATGCTGGCCCGGCTCAAGGCGAGGGGGCTGCGGGTCTGTGTGTGGATCAACCCGTACATCGCCCAGCGCTCCCCGCTGTTCGCGGAGGGAAGGGCCCTGGGGCATCTGCTGCGGAGGCCGGACGGAAGTGTCTGGCAGTGGGACCTGTGGCAGCCGGGCATGGCGCTCGTCGACTTCACCAGCCCGGCGGCCCGCGACTGGTACGCCTCGAAGCTGGAGGCACTGCTCGCACAGGGCGTCGACTGCTTCAAGACGGACTTCGGCGAACGGGTGCCCGTCGACGTGGCGTACGCGGACGGCTCCGACCCGGAGCGGATGCACAACTACTACGCGTACCTCTACAACCGCACCGTCTTCGACGTGCTGCGCAAACACCGCGGCGAGGAGGAGGCCGTCGTCTTCGCCCGCTCGGCGACGGCGGGCAGCCAGCGGTTCCCCGTGCACTGGGGCGGGGACTGCGAGTCGACGTACGAGGCGATGGCCGAGTCGCTGCGGGGCGGGCTGTCGCTGGGGCTGTCGGGCTTCGGCTTCTGGAGCCACGACATCGGCGGCTTCGAGGGCACCCCGACCCCGGCCCTGTTCAAGCGGTGGCTGGCCTTCGGGCTGCTGTCCTCGCACAGCCGGCTGCACGGCTCGTCGTCGTACCGCGTGCCGTGGCTGTTCGACGAGGAGTCCGTGGACGTGCTGCGGGAGTTCACCCGGCTGAAGCTGCGCCTCATGCCGTACCTGTACGAGGCCGCGCGCACCGCGCACACCGAGGGCGTGCCGATGATGCGGGCGATGGTGCTGGAGTTCCCCGACGATCCCGGGTGCGCGCACCTGGAGCGGCAGTACATGCTCGGTCCCGATCTGCTGGTCGCGCCGGTGTTCAACGACGAGGGGGACGTCGCGTACTACGTGCCCGAGGGCACCTGGACGCACTTCCTGAGCGGTCGCACGGTGACCGGGCCGCGCTGGGTGCGCGAGCGCCACGGTTTCAGCAGCGTGCCGCTCCTCGTCCGTCCTGGGTCGGTGATCCCGGTGGGCGCGGTGGACGACCGGCCCGACTACGCGTACGCCGACGGGGTCACCCTGCGCGCGTACGGGCTGGAGCGCGGGGACCAGGTGACCGTGCCGGTCGGGGACGTGACGTACACCGTGGTCCGCGAGGGGGACACCCTGCGGGCCTCGTGCAGCGCTCCGACGGCGCCCTGGGGACTCGCGGCGGGCGGGCGCGAGGTGCGAGCCGGGACAGGGAGCGGATTCCTGACCCTGGAGCTGAGAGGGGAGTCCGAGTGACAAGGGGTTCCGAGTGATGGTGAAGATCACTGACGTGGCGCGGCACGCCGGGGTCTCCCCCAGCACCGTCAGTTACGCGCTCAGCGGCAAGCGCCCGATCTCCGAGGAGACCCGGCTGCGCGTCCAGGAGGCCATCCGTGTGCTGGGCTACCGTCCGCACGCGGGCGCGCGGTCACTGGCCAGCAGCAGATCGAACGTACTGGCGCTGGTGGTGCCGCTGCGGGCCGGTATCCATGTGCCGGTGGTGATGCAGTTCGCGGTGTCGGTGGTGACCAGCGCCCGCGGGCACGACCACGATGTGCTGCTGCTGACGCAGGAGGAGGGCGGGGACGGGCTGCGGCGGGTCGCGGACACGGCCCTGGTGGACGCGCTGATCGTGATGGACGTCCAGCTCCGCGATCCCCGGCTGCCCCTGCTGCGCTCCCTGGACAGACCCTCGGTACTGATCGGTTTCCCCGCCGAGCCCGACGGGCTGACGTGCATCGACCTCGACTTCAAGGCGGCGGGCGAGGTGTGCGTGGAGCATCTGGTGCGGCTCGGGCACCGGGTGGTGGCGCTGGTCGGGTCGCCGCCCGAGGTGTATGTGCGCGAGACCGGGTTCGCGCAGCGCGTGGTCCAGGGCTTCACGGCCGCCGCCACCCGGCACGGACTGTCGTCCTCGGTCCACCCGTGCGAGGCGACGCCCGCGGCGGCCCGCCTGGTCGCCGAGCAACTCCTGCGGGAACGACCGGCCCTGACCGGAGTCGTCGTGCACAACGAGCCCATCCTGGAACCCCTGATCGACGCGTTCGAGAGCCTCGGACTGCGGGTGCCCGGCGATCTGTCGGTGACGGCCATCGCGCCCGACGAACTGGCCGCCCGCACCCGCCTCCCGGTCACCTCCGTGGACGTGCCGTCGGCGGAGGTGGGCGCGGGGGCGGTGGAGCTGCTGATGAGGAAGCTGAGCGGCGCGGGGGTGCCGGAGGCGACGCTGCTGCCGCCCAGGCTTACGGAGAGGGCGAGTACGGCAGGTCGCTCGCTCGCGTGATGGGGGGCTGGTGTGTGGTGCCGTGGAGGTGGGCTGTGTGCTGTACTGGGTCGCGAGGAGGGCGCCGCATTGGGCGGGTGATGCATTACCCAGGCGGAGGCTCGAGCTCACCAGGAGCTTGTCGAATGTCCCCACCGAGTAGGGGGACAACCGGCTAGCTGCTGAGCCACCAGAGAAGAGGGCCTCCGTCCTGGATCCGATAAATCCAGGTGGAGGCCCAGGCTCACTAGGAGCTTGTCGGATGTCCCCACCTTGCATGGGGAGATCCGACTACCTCCTGGCCCACTCGAAAAGGGTGGGCCCCCGCATCGGAGCGGACAACTCCGAGCGAGGGCCCAGGCTCATCAGGAGCCCGTCGGATATCCCCACCTGCTTTGGGGATATCCGGCTACCTGCTGAGCCACCAGAGCAGCCACCTCCTCGCGCGCTTCGCAGCCCTCTCCGGCAAGAGCCGGATCAGCCGCATGACGAGGGTCAGTTTCTGCTCACGGTGACAGCCCATCTGAGGGCGTCCTCCCTTCGACGTGAGGCGGCCTTTGCAGGGTCCCGGGACCGCTCTCGTCGGGCCGGGCCCCGACGAGGGGGGCCCGGAGTGAAGGGAGGACGCACCCGTCCGGTGCGTCACGGATCACAGGCTAGGCATGACGAAGGCCCCGCTGCTCGAAAGCAGCGGGGCCTTCACCCACATGGGTGAGGAGGTCCGGGGACCTCCTGATCGTGTGGAGATGGCGGGAATCGAACCCGCGTCCAACGGTGCGGAACCAGGGCTTCTCCGTGTGCAGTTCGCTGTGATTTTCTCGGCCCCGGCGATCACGCGAACAAGTCGCCGACGGGCCCAGTCACTGTTTGGTTTCCCTCTTCACCCCGTGACCGGGATCAAGGTTTAGTCCCCTAGCTGATGCCAGGATCCGGGTCGGGAACAGCCCCGGGCTGACACTCCCTTAAGTAAGGGGCAGTTGCCTAGCTACCTGATCAGGCAGCGAGGGCGAACTGCGTCGCCTTGGGAGAATCGCTCTTAACAGTGGCGATTATTTTTTTCGGCCTGTGGTTTACGAGATCATGGCCGCTTCCTCGACACGCTTCCCCTGCTTCGACATCCGCTGTCGAAACCGATCATCCCCATGTTGTTTTTTCAATCCCCTCCGGAGAACCGGAGAGGGCGTGCACCCGCTGTGAAGTGCAGGTCCATCGTACGTGACCAACGCGGACGGCCGCCAGCGTATTCCCCCGGGCGGGGCCCCGGCTGCCCCGGCGGCGCGGGCCGGCCGCGCTCAGCCGCGCTGCTTCCTGCGCGCCGCTGCGATCGCCCGGTCCGACTCGCGCCGGTCCTGCTGCTCTCGCAGGGTCTGGCGCTTGTCGTACTCCTTCTTGCCTCGCGCGAGGGCGATCTCGGCCTTGGCCCGGCCGTCCTTGAAGTACAGGGCGAGGGGCACGATCGTGTGACCCGTCTCCTGCGCCTTGGACTCCAGCTTGTCGATCTCCTCGCGGTGCAGCAGCAGCTTGCGCTTGCGGCGCGCGGCGTGGTTGGTCCAGCTGCCCTGGTTGTACTCGGGGATGTGGGCGTTGTGCAGCCACGCCTCACCCCTGTCGATCTGGACGAAGCCGTCCGCCAGCGAGGTCCGCCCCTGGCGCAGCGACTTGACCTCGGTGCCGGTGAGCACGAGCCCGGCCTCGTAGGTGTCGATGATCGCGTAGTCGTGCCGGGCCTTCTTGTTCTGCGCGACGATCCTGCGCTTGCCGCCCTTCTCGCCGTCCTGGGCCTTCGCGGCCGCCCCGCCCTTCTTGGGGAGGGACTCCTTGGGTACGTACATTCCCTTGCTCATAGTGCCGTCCATTTTCGCACCACGGAGGGGGCATACGGGAAGCGCATTAACGGGGCGGCGAGAAACGCGGGGCGGCTACTGCCCCAGCCCGCTCAGTACCGTCTCCGCGCGCTCCAGGGCGCCCTCGTCGGCCTCCAGGTCGGGGGTGAGGCCCTGGCCGTCGACGCCACGGCCGGAGGGGGTGCGGTAGTGGCCGACGGTCAGTTCGGCGACGGAGCCGTCCGGGAGACGGCTCGGCATCTGGACCGAGCCCTTGCCGAAGGTGCGGGAGCCCACGACGACCGCGCGGCCGCGGTCCTGGAGGGCGCCGGTGAGGAGCTCGGCCGCGCTCATCGTGCCGCCGTCGACGAGCGCGACCAGGGGTCTCGTGGTGTCGCCGCCCGGGTCGGCGTGCAGGGCACGCTGGGCGCCGTTCACGTCGTACGTGGCGACCAGGCCGCCGTCGAGGAAGGCGGAGGCGGTGGTGACGGCCTCGGTGACCAGTCCGCCGGAGTTGCCGCGCAGGTCGAGGACGATCCGTGCGTCGCCGGGGGCCTGTCCGAGGGCGGTGCGCACGCGGTCGCCCGAGCCCCGGGTGAAGGCGGCGACCTTGATGACGGTGACCCCGTGGGTGAGCCTGCGGACGGTCACCGGGTCCGTGGAGAGGCGGGCCCGGCGCAGGGTCTCGCTCCACGCGCGCGTGCCGCGCTCCAGGCCCAGGGAGACCGTCGTGCCGGCGGAGGCGTCCTCGGCGTCGCCGCGCAGCAACGAGAGGACCTCGGTGACGGGCCGGCCGTCGACGTCCTCGCCGTCGACGCTGCGCAGCCGGTCGCCCTTGCGGACACCGGCGTCCGCGGCGGGCGAGCCGTCCCGGACGCGGGTGACCTCGATCCGGCCGTCGGTCCCGCGCCGGGCCCACAGCCCGACACCGGTGTACGCGCCGTCGAGTGCCTCCTCGAACTCCTCGTACTCGCCCTCGGAGTACACCGCGCCCCAGCGGTCCCCGCTGCGGCTGACCGCGCGCTCCGCTGCCTCCACGGGGGACTCGCCGTCGGCCATGGCCTCGGCCGCGGCCTTGGCGACGTACTCACGGTGCCCCTCGGACGTGGCACCGGAGGCGGCGGCCGACTCGCGGTCCTGGCCGCCCTGCTCGCCGGAGGCACCGAACGAGCCGGTCGCGGCGCCCGTCGCGAGGACGCTCGCGAAGACGAATGTCAGGGCCACCCCGCGGCGGAGGCGGCGGGGCGGACAGAACGTGTCTTGGCCTGACATGCCGGTGAGTCTAGGACAACGCGTAGGGCCGTACGGCCGGTTGACCGTACGGCCCTCTTGGCATGCGTCACACCTTCAGGTACTTGCGCAGCGCGAAGAACGCGGCAAGCGCGGGCATCAGGAAGCTCGCCGCGAGGATGAGCGGCAGCTTGGCCAGCACCGCGTCCCAGCCGACGAAATTGATGAGTTGGAGCTTCTCCGACAGGGCCACGCCGTTGTCGATCACGAAATACTGCCCGAGCACGAGGAACGAGCAGGCGATGGTGCCGCCGATGAGCCCGGCGACCGCGGCCTCCATGATGAACGGCGCCTGGATGTAGAACCCGGAGGCGCCCACCAGCCGCATGATCCCGGTCTCACGACGGCGGCTGAACGCCGAGACGCGCACCGTGTTGACGATCAGCAGCAGCGCCACGACCAGCATGACGAACATCACGCCCCGCGCCGCCCAGTTGAGGTAGCTGAGCAACGTGAACAGGTTGTCCAGAATGCCCTTCTGGTCCTGAACGGACTGCACACCGGCCCGGCCGTTGAAGGCACTTGCGATGACCTGGTACTTCTCCGGGTCCTTCAGCTTGATCCGGTACGACTCCTGCATCTGGTCCGGGGTGAGGCTGCTGGCCAGCGGGGAGTCGCCGAACTGCTCCTTGTAGTGCTTGTAGGCCTGGTCCTGCGACTCGTACAGCACGTTGTCGACGACGTTCATCTTGTCCAGATCCGACTTGATCTGGTCCTTCTGCTCCGTGGTGACGGCACCCTTGGCGCAGTTGGGGTCGGACTCCGCGTCACTCTTGTTGCAGAGGAAGACCGAGACGTTGACCTTGTCGTACCAGTAGCCCTTCATCTGGTTGACCTGGTCGCTCATCAGGAGCGAGCCGCCGAACAGAGCCAGGGAGAGGCCGACGGAGACGATGACCGCGAAGGTCATCGTCAGGTTGCGGCGGAGACCTACACCGATCTCCGAGAGAACGAACTGGGCGCGCATGGCGTCTTCTTCCGGCCTTTCCGGGGACGGTGGATCAGTGCTGGTAGCCGTAGACGCCACGCGCCTGGTCGCGGACGAGGATGCCCTTCTCCAGCTCGATGACGCGCTTGCGCATCTGGTCCACGATGTTCTGGTCGTGGGTCGCCATCACCACGGTCGTACCGGTCCGGTTGATCCGGTCGAGCAGCTTCATGATGCCCACGGACGTCTGCGGGTCGAGGTTGCCAGTCGGCTCGTCGGCGATCAGCAGCTTCGGCCGGTTGACGAAGGCCCGCGCGATGGCCACGCGCTGCTGCTCACCACCGGACAGCTCACCGGGCATCCGGTCCTCCTTGCCGCCGAGCCCGACGAGGTCGAGCACCTGCGGCACGGACTTGCGGATCTCGCCGCGCGACTTGCCGATCACCTCCTGCGCGAACGCGACGTTCTCACCGACCGTCTTGTTCGGCAGCAGCCGGAAGTCCTGGAACACCGTTCCCAGCTGGCGGCGCATCTGCGGCACCTTCCAGTTGGACAGCCGGGCGAGGTCCTTGCCCAGGACGTGCACCTGGCCGTGGCTGGTGCGCTCCTCGCGGAGGATCAGCCGCAGGAAGGTGGACTTTCCGGAGCCGGAGGACCCCACAAGGAACACGAACTCACCCCTCTCGACCTCCAGGGAGACGTCCCTGAGGGCGGGGCGGGTCTGCTTGGGATAGACCTTGGAGACATTGTCGAATCGGATCACGGATGCACCACGCGTCGCCGGGGGTAGATGAGCGTGACCATACGCGAACCCGGCGCTCAAGCCCATTCACGAGTGGGGGTTGCGTGGGGGTTGTGCACTTTTGTGTGTGGGTACAGGGTTCTCAGTGCCGCAAGAGGCGCAGTCCCGCAAGGGGCAAGCTGTCTCGATATGCAGCTCCGCCGCGCGGGCGCGAGCCACCACAGAAAACCCGAAGCCGCAAAACGACATAAAACACCCCCCTCCGAGCGCACGGGCCAAGCCCCGCAGGGACCCCGCGCTCTTTCCGGAGGAACCTGGCACAGTGGGGAGGGGAACGGTTGACTTCCCTGAAGCGTTGAGTCAATGAATGCGCGGAGTGGAAGTGTGCGAGGAGGGCGAGGCGCATGACGTACGACCGGTTGGTGTGCGCGAGCTGCGCGGCGCCCGTGAGCGAGGGCCGCTGCCCCGTCTGCCGGGCGAGCCGTGAGCGGCTGCAGCAGGAGGGCCCCTTCGCTGGGCTGAACCCGATGGCGCTGATCGCGTTGCTCGCCGTGCTGATCGCGGCGGTGGCGCTGCTGGCGCACCAGACGGTGTAGGACGCCGGAGAGCACGGAGAAAACAGCAGGGCAAGCGGGAAGACATCAGGGCACGCCGAAGGGCCCGGAGCGAGTCGCTCCGGGCCCTTGTCGTGCGTACCGCGATGTGCGGCGAGCCGTCAGGCTCAGGCCGCGGCGCCGCCGCGGCCGCCCATCATGCGGGGAAGCAGGCGGAAGCCGATGCCGCCGGCGATCATCGTGGCGGCCCCGACCAGCAGGAACGTGGTCTCGGCAGCACCGGTCTCAGCGAGCTCGTCACCGCCCTGAGCCGCGGTGTTGGTCCCGGCGGGGACGCTCGAACCGGTGTCGGTCAGGGAGGAGGAACCCTCCTCCTGGGTGACGGCGTCGTTACCGCTGCCGCCCTTGGGGTCGGTGTTGTTGCCGCCGCCCCCGTTCTCACCCTGGCCGTTGCCGTTTCCGTTGCCGTTCCCGTTGCCATTCCCGTTCCCGTTGCCCGGGTCCTCGGTGGGCTCCTCGGGCTCGGTCGGCTCGTCAGTGGGCGGCTCTTCCGTGATCGGCGGCACCGACGGCTCCTCCTCGCCCGGGATACCCGTGCTGGTCGGCGTCGGCAGCGGCGGCGGGGTCGTCGGGGCCTCGCTGCTGCAGAGGAGCCCGAGCAGGCAGTTCTCGGTCTCCGAGGCGGACGCCGCACCAGCGGCGGTCATCGAGGCGCCGGCGGCGATCACGGCACCTGCGGCCACCCGCGCCAGGCGGATCCGCGTCTTCTTGGTCATGTGTCTGCTACCCCCAGTAGCTCATCGTCAGTAGAGCAGCGTTCAGGGCCACGGCGTCAGGGGTAGCTTGTTCACTTCAGCCCCCCGCGTCACATGCGCCCCAGAGATACGCATGCCACGCTTCACCCTTCCGAGTTTTCATGGCAACGTCAAGGCCGTTGCGCGCGCAATATCCACTTCAGTCGCATTTGGACCTGAACTAGAGATGTGAGCGTGACGTAAAACCCAGACATCCCGCACGGAAAAGGCAACTGCCGCCCGATGGGCGGCAGTTGCCTTGTCGATAAAACGCTCGCGCGTCAGGCGCGCATGCGGCGCTACTTCTCCTGCTGCTTGCGCCAGCGAATGCCGGCCTCCAGGAAGCCGTCGATCTCACCGTTGAACACGGCCTCCGGGTTGCCGACTTCGTGCTCCGTGCGCAGGTCCTTGACCATCTGGTACGGGTGCAGGACGTACGAACGCATCTGGTTGCCCCAGGAGTTGCCGCCGTCGCCCTTCAGGGCGTCCATCCTGGCCTGCTCCTCCTGGCGGCGCCGCTCCAGCAGCTTGGCCTGCAGCACGTTCATGGCCGTGGCCTTGTTCTGGATCTGCGACCGCTCGTTCTGGCAGGAGACGACGATGCCGGTGGGGAGGTGGGTGATCCGCACGGCGGAGTCGGTGGTGTTGACGCCCTGGCCGCCGGGTCCGGAGGACCGGTAGACGTCGATGCGCAGCTCGCTCTCGTCGATCTCGACGTGGTCGGACTGCTCGACGACGGGCAGCACCTCCACGCCCGCGAAGGAGGTCTGCCGCCGCCCCTGGTTGTCGAACGGGGAGATGCGGACGAGCCGGTGGGTGCCCTGCTCGACGGAGAGGGTGCCGTACGCGTACGGGATCTGCACGGCGAAGGTGGTGGACTTGATGCCCGCCTCCTCCGCGTACGACGTCTCGTAGATCTCGGTCTTGTAGCCGTGCTGCTCGGCCCAGCGCAGGTACATCCGCTGGAGCTTCTCCGCGAAGTCGGCGGCGTCGACCCCGCCGGCCTCCGCACGGATGTTGACGAGCGCCTCACGGGCGTCGTACTCCCCGCTGAGCAGCGTCCGGACTTCCATCTCGTCCAGGGCCTTCTTGACGGCGGCGAGCTCGGACTCGGCCTCGGCGCGGGTGTCCGGGTCGTCCTCCTCCTCGGCCATCTCGAAGAGGACACCGAGGTCGTCGATGCGACCGCGGAGGGTCTCGGCCTTCCTCACCTCCGCCTGGAGGTGGCTCAGCTTGCTGGTGATCTTCTGCGCCTCATCGGGGTTGTCCCACAGGGACGGCGCGGCCGCCTGCTCCTCGAGCACGGCGATATCTGCCCTCAGCTTGTCGAGGTCCAGGACGGCCTCGATCGACTCCATGGTCGAGGAGAGGGACTTGAGCTCTTCGGATACATCGACGACTGACACGCCTCCAGCCTAACGGCTGTGGCAACCGACCAGACTCGACCACCGACGCCCTGCGACTACGGGTGCCCAGCGGCTGCGGCTGCCCGGCGGCTGCTCTGCGTTTTCCCTCGCCCCCGCCGCCCTTACCCGTCCCATCCCCAGGGGCTCCGCCCCGGACCCCGTCTCGGGGGCCAGCCCCCGGACCCCCGCTCCTCAAACGCCGGAGGGGCTGATTGTCAGCCCGTCCGGCGTTTGAGGACGAGGCCGTTCAGGCCGATGAGCGGGGTCTGGGGGCGGCAGCCCCAGGGAAGGGACGGGAATGGGTAGGGGCGGCGGGGGCGACAAACAACCCCCGAGCCAGCCCGTCACCCGTCACGGAGACGACGGCGTCGAGTTCTTCGTGTCCGTGGGCGCGCCGCCCGAGTCATCGCCGGACGTGGCGGCCCAGGTCCCCACCCCCACGGCCGCGAGCAACACCACCGCGGCCGCTCCGAGCGTGATCCGCCGCCGCCGGGTCGTGGCCCGGTGACGGGCCGACCCCGGCCGCGGAGCACCCGCCGCCCGCGGCACGCGAGCAGTACCGCGCGCACCCCCGGCCAGCTCGTCCGGCCCGGGCACCCGCATCGACGTGTGGGTGTCCCGGTTCGAGTCGGGCTTGGCTCCCGGCACCAGGGGCACCGCTCCCCGCCGCACCCGCTCCCGCTCCCGGGGCGCGGCCGCCTCGGTCTCCTCCTCGTGCGCCTCCTGCGGCTCCGCGTCCGGCTCGTCCACGTCCAACGGCGGCATCCCGGCCAGCGACGGCAACTGCTCCCGCAGCCGCGCGCCCAGCTCCGAGGCCCGCAGCCGCGAGGCCGGCGCCTTGGCCAGGCACTGCACGAGCAGCTGCCACAGCTCCTCCGGGATGCCGGGGAGGGGGACCACCGTCTCCGTCACGTGGCGGCGCAGGACCGCCCCGGGGTGCCCGCCGCCAAACGGCGTGAAGCCCGCCAGCAGCTCGTACAGCACCGTCGCCAGGGCGTAGATGTCGACCGCGGCCCGGGGCGGCAGGCCCTCCACGATCTCCGGCGCCAGGTAGTCGGGCGTACCGATGATCTTCGTCGCGCGCGTACGGCGTGGGGAATCGATCAGCTTCGCGACGCCGAAGTCCGTGAGGAGGGCCGGGTGGGCGCCGCCGGGGCCCAGCGGGCCCTGCATGTCCAGCAGCACGTTCTCCGGCTTCACGTCCCGGTGCACCACCCCGGCCGAGTGCGCCGCCGCCAGCGCGTCGGCGACGTCCGCGACGATCGCGACCGCCGCCTCGGGCGCCATCCGCCGCTCCCGGTCGAGGCGGGTGCGCAGATCCGTGCCGCGGACCAGGTCCATGACGAGCGCCAGGTCGTTGCCGTCGACCACGAGGTCCCGTACGGACACCACGTTGCGGTGTTCGAGGCCCAGCAGCGCCGTGCGCTCCTGGACGAAGCGCCCCACGAGCTCCTGGTCGGACGCGAGGTCCTCGCGCAGCAGCTTGATGGCGACGGGCCCCTCGGGACCCTCGCCCAGCCACACCGTGCCGGCGCTGCCCCGCCCCAGAATCTGGTTCGCGGTGTACCGGCTACCGATCTTCCGTGTCAAAACTGCTCCTACGGACGCGTGTTGTCGCTAAAACTACGCGTCCGACGAGCCAACCTTCACCGCGGAGACGGAAATCACCCGTCAGATGTCGACAAATCACCAACCCCGGTGACGCATCGCGGACGCACGAAACCGACACACGAAGACGAACAGACGAATATCAGGCTGAAGGGCGGAGTACGGCCGCGGACAGTTCGGTCGTGGACAGTTCGGCCGCAGACAGTACGGTCGCGGACGACGCGTCCGCCACGACCGAGCCGGAACGGGACCGAGCGGCGGCTACCGCCCCAGGCTCGCGGAGTTCCCGCCCAGGTCCTTGATCCATCCGCTGATGTCGCTGACCCAGGTCGTCAGCTGGTCCCAGTAGTCCTTCGTCGACCCGATCCACTGCTGGAGCGGGCTGAACTCCCAGACCAGCCAGCCCGCCACGAACAGTATGACGATCGTGAAGAGGCACCCCTTCAGGCAGCCGAGGCCGGGGATGCGCATCGGGTTGGCGCTGCGCTGACGCGGTTGCCTGGGCTCGCGCTGCGGGCGCGGCGCGGGCTGCTGGGGCGGCGCGTACTGCTGCGGCGGGGGCGGCGGGGGCGCCTGCCGCTGGGGCGCGTACTGCTGGGGCTGCTGTTGCGGGTAGCCGTACGCCTGTCCGGGCGGTGGCTGCTGCGGGCGCCTGCCCTGCGGCGGCTGCTGGGGCTGCTGCCGCGAGACCTGCCGCTGGGGGCGGCGGCGCAGCGGGTCCTCGCCGGGGTCGAGGTACTGGACCTGCGTCTGCTCGTTGCGGTCGCGGGCCGCCCGGAGCTGGTTCTGCCAGGGGTGCGGGTCGTCCGGCCCGCCGCCCTGCCCCGGCTGGCCGGGCTGGTTCGGCGGCAACGACTGCATGACGGCCGTCGGGTCGGCGGCGCCCGCCGGGCCCGAGGTGTGCGGGAGCACGCTGGTGGCCGCGTTCGGGTCGTACGGGTCGTACGCGCCCGCGTTGTTCGGCAGGACCTGGGTGGGGTCGGCAGAGCCGGCCGACCCGGGCGTGCCCGGTACCGGCGCGGGCGCCGGGTCGGGGGCGAGGAGGGCGCCCACGCCCTCGGCGGCGGCGATCTGCGCGGCGTTCGAGTGAACGCCGATGCCCTCGGCGACGACCCGCAGCCCGCGCGCGAGGTTCTCGGCGCTGGGCCGCTCCTCCGGGCTCTTGCGCAGGCAGCGTTCGATGACCGTCCACAGCGGGTCCGGGACGGTGGACGGGCGGCGCGGTTCGGCGCTGAGGTGCTGGTGCAGCACTTCGAGCGCGGACTCGCCGCCGAACGGCGGACGCCCGGTGACCAGCTCGTACAACAGGATCCCGGCGCCGTAGATGTCGACGGCGGAGGTCTGGGGGCGGCCCTCGGCGCCCTCGGGGGCGACGTACGCGGGCGTGCCGACGAACTCACTGGTCCGGGTGAGGCCGGGGGAGTCGGCGAGGCGCGCGATGCCGAAGTCGGTCAGCATCGGGTGCAGCTGGTCGCCGTCCTGCTTGAGCAGGACGTTCGCGGGCTTCAGGTCGCGGTGGACCACCCCGTCGGCGTGGCTGGCGGCGAGCGCGTCGGCGATCTGGGCGGTGATCAGGGCGGCGGCGACGGGCGTGAACGGGCCGCTCTCGCGCAGATAGCGGTGCAGGTCCGGGCCCTCGATCAGGTCCATGACCAGCGCCAGCAGATCGCCCTCGACCACGAGGTCCCGCACCCGCACGATGTTCGGGTGCGTGAGGCGGAGCAGCACGGACCGCTCCCGCAGGAACCGCATCACGATGTCCGCGTCGTTGGCGAGCTCCTCCTTGAGGACCTTGATCGCCACGGTCTCGCCGGGGTGGCCGGGAACGGCCGCCTCGGCCCCTGCGGTCTCCCGCTGGCGGGCGCGCCAGACGGTGCCTGTGGCGCCGCGTCCAAGCGGCTCCTCCAGGAGGTACTTGCTCCCTACCGGCCGCACGTCATGGGCTCCCTGTTGCTTGCTTGCCTGGTCCGTGGTGCTCTGCTTGCTGCCGATTCAACCGGCCTCGCCGGTGGAACGGGTGTTCCGACCCACTGTAATGCCGCCGCCTGCGGGACCGGCCCTTCGTCGTGCCGTGCTCTCCCGCACGCGTCCGCCGGACGGCTCAGCGCGCGACGCATGCGAGTACGTACGCCCGCCCCTGCGCGTTCGACTTCCCCCGCTCGTTCGACAGAATCCCCGTAGTTGCGTGGTCGAGGCATTCCCGTACGTGATCGACGGCATTCCCGTACGGGGTCGGCGGCATTCATGTACACGTTCGACGGAAAGACGCTCTCCTGCCGGTGTTGGTTGCCGGGGACGGACGTGACCGATCTCAAGCGGGCATCCGGGTGGCATCCGCTGTCCACTGGTCAGGCACTTTTGCGGGCAGAGCCGACCAATCAAGATCACTTGCCCCGCGAGGGCGGGCAGGTTGTCAGTGACAGGTGCGAGGATGCCTTCAGTACTGGCCGATGTGCCCGTGTGCGGTGGGGGGAAGTCTGCGGTGGGGGGACCGCGCAGGCTCGCCCGCGTGCGCGGGTGCCCGCGCGGAAGGGACCGCTGACGGCGATGCAGATCCGGCTGACCGTCGTAGACCCGCTGGGACCGTCCTCGGAGCCGCGAGGACGTGCCACCGCCTGCGATGTGCTGGTGACGGCACCGTCGGGTACGGCGCTGGCCGCGGTGGCCTCCGGTCTCGCGTCGGCGGTCGGCGGGGACGGGGGCGCCTCCCAGCCCGACCGGGGCCGGGAGCACGGGGGCGGGGCCGTCGTGCTGTACGCGGACGGCGAGCGGCTGGACGCGCAGCGCTGCACGCTGGGCGAGCCCCCGCTGGTCGACGGCGCCGTGCTGTCCCTGGGCGCCCCGGAGCCCGGCCCCGAGGTGGACGAGTCGGCGCCCCGGCTGCACGTGGTGGCGGGTCCGGACGCGGGCGGCGTCCACTTCCTGCACGGCGGCAGGATCGACATCGGCCGCTCCGCCGACGCGGACGTCCCCCTCGACGACCCGGACGTCTCCCGGCTGCACTGCGCGGTGACGGTCGCCGAGGACGGCCGTGTCTCGGTCGCCGACATCGGCTCCACCAACGGCACGACGCTCGACGGCATCCGCGTGGGCGACCGCCCCGTACGTCTCACTCCGGGGGCGCTGCTCCGCATCGGAGAGTCGGCCCTCCGGCTGACCCCGCCCGGCGGCATCGGTCCGGGCTCCGGGGCGCTGGGGACGGCGCCCGACGGGGAGGGGCATGTGCGAGTGGTCGCCGGCGGGGCACCCGCCGGCGACGCCGGGCCCCTCGTACCGGGGCAGGCCGGGGCGCCGCGGATCGAGAGCGGGCACGCCCGTGGCGGGGGCGCGGCGGAGGCGCAGACGCAGACGGGGCACGGCAGCACGACGTCTCCGGGCCACTCGACGCCCCCCGACCCCCGTTCGGCGGCTCCGGAGGGCCCGGCGTCTCCCGGGCGCGCGGCGGTCCCCGGTAGCCCGGCGGCCCTCGGGAGCTCGACCGGCGCGAGGGCTTCCGACGGTCAGGCCCCGGCGCCCGCCGACGGTGCTCCCGGCCCTGGCGGCACCCGCAAGGGAACCCCCGTACGAGGTACGGACCTGCCGCGCGAGTCCCGGAAGCGCGGTGGCCTCACGGCCTGGGCGCGACGGCTGACCGGCGGGCGCGGCGAGCAGCCGGACGGGGACCTCGACCCGTACGACACGGACGAGGACTTCGTCCCCGAGTCCCACGTCACGGTGGCGCAGGCCCCGGAGAAGTGGCCGGACCCCGCGGCCCTGCTGCTCACGGCGCTCGGGCCGGGCCCGCGGCTGTGGGAGCGGGGGCCGGAGCACCCGGAGGCGCTGACCGTCCGCCTGGGGACGGCCGACCGGACGGCGCCCGGCGGCTCGGGGCTGCTGCCCTCGGTGCCGGTGACCGCCGGGCTGCGCGAGGTCGGCGCACTGGGACTCGCCGGGCCGCGCGCGCGGCTGCTGGGCCTGGCCCGCGCGGTCGTGGCACAGCTCGCCGCACTGCACTCGCCCGACACCCTGGAGCTGGTCCTGATCAGCGCGGACCGCTCCCGCTCCGAGCAGGAGCGCGCGGCCGACTGGTCCTGGCTCGGCTGGCTCCCCCACGTACGCCCGGGGCACGGCCAGGACTGCCGCCTGCTCCTGGCGTACGACCACGACCAGGCCGCCGCGCGCACGGACGAGCTCCTGCGCCGCCTGGAGGACCACACGGCGGACCCGGAGCTGTCGGCCGGCGACGCCCCCGGCAAACGCCCGGTGAGTCGGCCCTCCTGGGCCCGGGACGGCGACTCCGCGGACGCCGGCTTCGCGGGGCCGTACACGGTGGTGATCGTGGACGGTGACCCGGGCGGAGCCGAGGTACGGAAGGCCGTCGCTCGGCTGGCGACGCGGGGACCGGCGGCGGGCATCCACGTCGTGTGCCTCGCCGAGACGGAGGCCGCCTCGCCCTCGTCGCCGGTGTCGGACACGTACGAGGCCGCGTGCGAGGTGTCGCCCGCGTTCCGTGCGTGCGGGGCCGTCGCCCTGCTGAGCGGGGACGTCGCCACGGCACTGCGGTTGATGCGGGTCGCCCCGGCCCGGTCCACGGGTCACACGACGGGCGACACCGCGTGGCGCACACCCCCCGAGTCCCGGCAGCCCCACGCGCGAGCGGCGGACCCCTCGGCCCACGAGCCCACGCGCACCAGCGGCCAGGCACCGCCGGCCGCTTCGAACCGCACCCACGTCAGCCTCGTCGGCCACCTGCCGGACGACGCCGGACACGACCGGGGCAACCGCTCCGACTGGGCCACCCTCGGCTCCACGACGGGTGCCCCCTCCCTCTCCGGACCCATAACTCCCGGCACCGTGGCCGCCGTCGACGCCGTCTCGGCAGCGTGGGCCGAGCGGTTCGCGCGGGCGCTGGCACCGCTGCGGCCGGACGGCGCGGCCAGGGAGCGGCACGCGCGCGTGTCGGCGCCGTTGCCCCAGTCGGCGCGGCTGCTGGACGAGTTGGGGCTGGCGCGGGCCACCCCCGCGTCCCTGATGACGCGTTGGGCGGACGCGGCCGACGACGCCCAGACGGTGGGCGGGCGGGCCTGGGCCGTGCTCGGCGCCGGTCCGCGCGGGCCCGTGAGCGCGGACCTCGCCGCCGACGGCCCTCACCTGCTGATCGAGGGCCCGCCCGGCAGCGGCCGTACGGAGTTGCTGCGCTCCATCGCCGCGTCGCTCGCCGCCGCCGAGCGCCCCGACCGGCTCGGCATCGCCCTCGTGGACGGGCGGGACGGCAGCGACCACGGCACCGGTCCGGGCGACGGGCTGGGCGTCTGCACCGACCTCCCCCACGTCGGCACGCATCTCGCGGCCCACGACCCGGTCCGTATGCGGGAGTTCGCCCAGTCCCTGAGCGCCGAGCTCAAGCGCCGCTCGGAGCTGCTCGGCCGCCTCGACTTCATCGCCTGGCACACCGGGCGGGGGACGTCCGGCCGTGTTGTCGCCCAGCGCTCGGCGAAGGGCGCGGCGAGCGCGGCCGGCGGCTCGTCCGCCACCTCCCCGCGCCTCATCCCCGACCTCCCCCGCGCCTCGTCCCCCACCTCCCCCGGCGCCTCGTCCGCCGCCTCCCCGGGCGCCGCCGACCTCGACACACCCCCCAGTTCCACCCTGCGGCTGCGGCCGTCCGCGTCCCGTGACCGCACCGACCCCGGCCCGCCGCTCGCCCGCCTGGTGGTGATCGTGGACGACCTCGACGCGCTGCTGTCCCCGCCGCTCGGCTCGCCGGGCCGCCCGTCGGCCGGGTCCGTCGTACGGGCCCTGGAAGCCGTGGCCCGGGAGGGCGCCCGCCTCGGTGTGCACCTGGTCGCCGCGACCTCCGGTGGCCTCCGTACGGCGGAGACCGACCTCGCCCGTGCGGCGACGCTCCACGTCGTCCTGGAAGCGCCCGCACCGGGCCCGGACGAACCGGCGCCGGGGCGCGGCCGGCTGACGATCCGGGACATCCTGCCGACCGGTCACCCCGCCCCCGACCGTGCCGTTCCCTTCCGAGCCGGCCGCGTCACCGGCCGTATCCCCGTACGGCCACGCTCCGCCCCACGGTCGTCCCCCTGGACTGGACCCGCATGGGCGACCCCCGGCCCGCCGCCCGGTCCGCGAACTGGGCAACGGCCCCACGGACCTGGCCCTCCTGGCCAGCGCCCTGGACCGCGCGGCCCGCGAGGTCTCGGCGGCGGAGGTGCCGTCGCTTCTGTAGGGCCGCAAAGCCGTGGCGAGGAAAAGCTGTAGCGCCGCTAAAGCCCGGTGCGCCCGGGTCCCGGGGCGCGGCCCCACGAGTCGCGTCCCCGCCCACCAGCCCCCACCTGCACCCACCAGCACACGAACCGGGCCCAACCGACGGACACACAGGTCACGACGCGATTACGATCATCAAACTGACACTGCAGGCGCCCTTGCCGCCCCCCAGGACGCAGCGTAGACAGTGCGCACGGGACAGCGCTCGGACTGTCGGATGAAGAACGAAGAACGGGGCAGTGGATGCGCAGCACACTTCGCGCACGCAGGTCGCCCAACCAGACGCGACCACACAGAAAACCTGGAGCCGCCAAAGCCGTCGCCACCCTCGCGGCAGGCGTGCTCGCCCTCTCCCTCACCGCCTGCGGCGGCGGTGACGACGACGGCGGGGACGGCGGCGACACGGGCGGCGACACCAGCAAGGCCACCGTTCAACTGCCCAAGCTGGACGGTCAGAAGCTGGAGGTCGCGGCCGTCTGGACCGGCCCGGAGCAGGAGAACTTCACCAAGGTCCTGAAGGAGTTCGAGAAGCGCACGGGTGCGAAGGTCAGCTTCGTACCGACGGGCAACAACACCTCCACGTTCCTCGGTACCAAGATCGAGGGAGGCAAGCCGCCGGACGTCGCGTTCCTGCCCCAGGTCGGTGTGCTGCACCAGTTCGCCGAGAAGGGCTGGATCAAGCCCCTGGGCAGCGCCGCCGAGGAGCAGCTGAAGAAGAACTTCTCGAAGGGCTGGGTGGACCTCGGCGCGTACAAGGGCAAGCAGTACGGCGTGTATGTGAAGGCCGCGAACAAGTCGCTGGTCTGGTACAACACCCAGGCGTTCGAGGGTGCCGGGATCACCGAACCCCCCAAGACGTGGGACGAGTTCACGCAGACCGCGCAGACGCTGTCCGACGCGGGCTCCCCCGCGATCTCCGTCGGCGGTGCGGACGGCTGGACGCTCACCGACTGGTTCGAGAACGTCTACCTCTCGCAGGCGGGCCCGGAGAAGTACGACCAGCTGGCCGAGCACAAGATCAAGTGGACGGACCCCTCGGTCACGGAGGCCCTGAACACTCTGGCCGAGCTGTGGGGCAAGGACGAGCTCATCGCGGGCGGCCGCAAGGGCGCGCTGAACACGGAGTTCCCGAAGTCGGTCATCCAGACGTTCTCCGGTGACACCCCGGCCGCGATGGTCTTCGAGGGCGACTTCGTGACCGCGAACATCAACGCCGACACCAAGGCGAAGGTGGGCACGGACGCCAAGGTGTTCCCGTTCCCGGCGGTCGGCTCCGACTCGCCGGTGGTCAGTGCCGGCGACGCGGCGGTGGCGCTGAAGGACAGCGAGGGCGCGCAGGCCCTGCTGACGTTCCTGGCGTCGACGGACGCGGCCGAGATCTGGACGGCCCAGGGCGGTGTCATCACCCCCAACAACAAGATGGACATGGGCTCGTACAAGGACGACGTCACCCGCGACATCGCCAAGGCGCTGCTCGCGGCGGGCGACGACTTCCGCTTCGACATGTCCGACCAGGCGCCCGCGGCCTTCGGCGGCACGCAGGGCATCGGCGAGTGGAAGGGCCTGCAGGACTTCCTGCGGAACCCCAAGGACGTGAAGAGCGTCCAGCAGAAGCTGGAGGCCGACGCGGCCAAGGCGTACGGGAACGGCTGACGTCCTGACATGACGCAATCCGTTGCCAAGTCGACGGGGGGCGCCGGCAGCACGCCGGCGCCCCCCGTCGCCTCGCGTAAGAGCGTGATGGGCACCCGGCTGTGGGTGGCGGTGCTGTTTCTGCTGCCCGCGCTGGTGCTGCTCGGCTCGCTCGTGGTCTACCCGATCGGGTACTCGGTCTGGCGCAGTCTGTTCGACGCGGACGGCTCGGGCTTCGTCGGGCTCGACAACTACGTCGACATCTTCTCCGACGACTCCACGCTGACAGCCGTGCGGAACACGGCGATCTGGGTGGCCGTCGCCCCCGCGATCGTCACCGTGCTGGGCCTGATCTTCGCCGTTCTCACCGAACGGGTGCGCTGGGGGACGGCGTTCAAGCTGATCGTCTTCATGCCGATGGCGATCTCGATGCTCGCCGCGGGCATCATCTTCCGGCTGGTGTACGAGCAGGACCCGAACCAGGGCGTGGCGAACGCCGTGGTCACGTCCGTGCACGACACGTTCGTCGACCAGTCGGTGTATCCGAAGGCCCGTCCGAACGCGATGGTCAGTGATCTGAAGCCGTCCGACGGCGGCTCGTTCACCTCGACCGGTACGGTCCGGGCGGGCTCCCCCGCGCTGCTTCCGCTGGTCGGTATCGCCCCGAACCGGTTGCCCGGCACCCCGCAGGACGCCAAGGCCGCGAGCCCCGCGTCGAACGAGGTCACCGGCACCGTCTGGCTGGACTTCAAGCTGGGCGGCGGCGGCGAGAAGGGCGCGGTCGACGCGGGCGAGAAGGCGCTGAAGGGCGTCAAGGTCGAGGCGGTCAAGGACGGCAAGGTCGTCGCCTCCACGACCAGTGGCGCCGACGGCACGTTCTCTCTGCCCAAGTCCGCCGACGGGGCCCAACTGCGGCTGCCGGGCGCGAACTTCGCGGCACCGTACAACGGCATCGACTGGCTCGGCCCGACCCTGGTGACCCCGGCCATCATGGGCTCGTACATCTGGATGTGGGCGGGCTTCGCGATGGTGCTGATCGCGGCCGGGCTCGCCGGAGTGGACCGCAACCTGCTGGAGGCGGCCCGCGTGGACGGCGCCAACGAATGGCAGGTGTTCCGCAAGATCACCGTGCCGCTGCTGGCACCGGTCCTGGTCGTCGTCCTCGTCACGCTGATGATCAACGTGATGAAGGTCTTCGACCTCGTCTACATCATCGCGCCGCAGCCCAGTCAGGACGATGCGGCCGTCCTCGCCCTGCAGTTGTATCTCGTGTCGTTCGGCGGCGGGGGCAACGAGGGCCTCGGCAGCGCGCTCGGTGTCGTTCTGCTGCTGCTCGTCCTGCCGGTGATGTGGGTCAACATCCGGCGTCTGCGGAAGGAGCGTCAGCGGTGACCGCCCTCGACACGACCACGCCCGGGGCGCCTAAGCCCGGCACCCCGGCGCCCGACACCGCCGTACGCGCCGAACGGTCGCTGGCCGCCCGGGTGGCGAGCGGTGCGGCGGGCGGCGCGATGCGCGTCTTCCTGCTGCTGGTGGCCCTGTTCTGGCTGGTGCCGACGTTCGGTCTGCTGGTCTCCTCGTTCCGCGAGCCGACCGACATCGCCTCGTCGGGCTGGTGGAAGGTCTTCACGGCCCCCGCCCAGCTGACCGCGAAGAGCTACGAGTCGCTGCTCCAGAACGACGACATCACCAGTTCCCTGTTCAACACGATCTGGATCACGGTCCCGGCGACACTCCTGGTCATCTTCGTCGGTGCTATGGCCGGCTACGCGTTCGCGTGGATGGACTTCAAGGGCCGCGACTGGTGGTTCATGGGCGTGGTGGCGCTGCTGGTGGTGCCGGTGCAGGTGGCGCTGATCCCGTTGTCCGGTCTCTTCCGTGACCTCGGGATCTTCGGCGACATCATCGGTGTCATCCTGTTCCACGTCGGCTTCGGACTGCCGTTCGCGATCTTCCTGTTGCGCAACTTCTTCGCGGAGATCCCCCGGGAGCTCCTGGAGGCGGCCCGGCTGGACGGTGCCGGGGAGGCGCGGCTGTTCCTGACCGTCGTGCTGCCGCTCGGCGCGCCGGCCATCGCGTCGCTGGGGATCTTCCAGTTCCTGTGGGTGTGGAACGACATGCTGGTCGCCCTGGTGTTCTCCGACTCGGGCTCGCAGCCGCTCACGGTCGCCCTGCAGCAGCAGGTACGGCAGTTCGGCAGCAACATCGAGATCCTCGCCCCGGGCGCCTTCATCTCCATGGTGATCCCGCTGGCCGTGTTCTTCGCGTTCCAGCGGCAGTTCGTGTCCGGAGTGATGGCGGGCGCGGTGAAGTAGACCGCAGCCCACGTCACACCACTCGATCGGAGGGGGCGCGCCGACACCGGCGGGCCCCCTCCCCCGTTCACCTCAGTGCATCCCGCTTCCCCCGTATGACACACCTGGCGTAACCCGATCGCCCCCTGGGGCGTTGCCGGGCAGTATGCCCGCGCCGACCCATGGATGTCCCCCGTGCCCAGGTTCAGTGTCATCGTCCCCGCTTACGAGGTTCAGGCCTACCTGCACGAATGCCTGGACTCGGTGCTGTGCCAGTCCTTCCCCGACCTCGAACTGATCGTCGTCGACGACGGCTCCCCTGACGCGTGCGGTGCGATCGCAGAGGAGTTCGCGGCCCGCGACCCGCGCGTACGGCCCGTCCACCTGCCGCGGAACGAGGGTCCGGGTCCCGCCCGCAACGCCGGGCTGGCCCGCGCCACCGGCGACTACGTGGTCTTACTGGACGGCGACGACACCCTCACCCCGGGTGCCCTCCAGGCGATCGCCGACCGCGTCAAGGAGACCGGCGATCCCGACGTCCTCGTCTACGACTACGCGCGCGCCTTCTGGTCCGGCGAGACCCGCCGGAGCGAGTACGCCTTCCAGCTCACCGAGGAGGGCCCGGCCCCCTTCCGTCTCGACGACCGCCCCGGGCTGCTGGCGGTCACGAAGACAGCGTGGAACAAGGCGTACCGCCGCGAGTTCCTCGACCGCGAGGGCTTCGCCTTCCCTCCGGGCTACTACGAGGACACGCCCTGGACCTACCCGGTCCTGATGACCGCCGGGTCGATCGCCACCCTCGACCGGGTCTGCGTCCACTACCGCCTGCGCCGCCTCGGCAGCATCACCCGCACGACGAGCCGCCGCCACTTCGACGTCTTCGCGCAGTACGACCGGCTCTTCGCCTACGTCGACTCCCGTCCCGCGCTGGCCCACTGGCGCCCGGCGCTGTTCAGCCGCATGGTGGACCACCTCGGGGCCGTGTACGCCCGGCGCGGCCGGCTGCCGCTCGGCACCCGCGCCGAGTTCCTCCGCAAGGCCCGCGCCCACTACGCCCGCTACCGTGCGCCCGGCGGCCCAGTGCCCCGCCTGGGCCGGGTGCGCCACGCGCTGGTCCGGCTGGGCAGTCACCGCGCGTACCAGGTGCTGTCGGCGGGAGTGCGGGGGCTGCGCCACACGGGCCGTTTCGTCTCCCTGCTGGCACACGGCGGCCGGCGTGCGGCGCTCCGCGTCCACTACCGCGTCCAGCGTCTGCTCCCCCTGCGCGACGACCGCGCGCTCTTCTCCTCCCGGCTGGGACGCGGCTACGAGTGCAACCCGGCCGCGCTGGAGGACGCCTTCCGCACCTTCTCCCCCGGGATGCGCACCACATGGGTGGCCCGTCCCGAGCACCACCACACACTGCCGACGGCCACCCGCCGGGTGACACCCGGCTCGCTCGCGTACTGGACGGCCCTGGCCCGCTCCAAGTACCTGGTCGCCAACACCGACTTCGACCCGCGGCTGGTCCGGCGAGGGGGCCAGGTCCTGGTGCAGACACAGGCCGGCACCCCGCTCAAACGCATGGGGCTCGACCTCCAGGACCGCCCGGCCGCCGCCGGCCGCACGGACTTCGCCCGGCAGCTGCGCGGCGCCGACCAGTGGAACTACGTGCTGTCCGGCAACCGCCACTCCACGCTGGTCTGGGAGCGGGTCTTCCCGGCCGGGTACGAGACGCTGGAGTACGGCCAGCCCCGCAACGACGTGTTCCAGCGCGCCTCATCGCTGGACGTGGACCGGCTGCGCGCCTCGCTCGGCATCCCCGAGGGCGCGATCGCCGTCCTGTACGCGCCCACGCACCGCGACTACCGCAGCGGGCCCTGCCCGACCCTTGACCTGGAGCGCCTGGTGCTCCGGCTCGGCCCCCGCTTCGTGCTGCTGGCCCGCGCCCACCACGCGGACGGTGCCCCGCTGGTCGAGTCCCCCGGCGGCCGGCTCCTCGACGTGACCGGCCACCCGAACGTCGAGCATCTGTGCCTGGCCTCGGACGTGCTGGTCACCGACTACTCGTCGCTGATGTTCGACTACGCGTGCCTGGACCGGCCCATCGTGATCCACGCCGCCGACGACGACTGGGCGGCGTACGAGGCGGCCCGTGGCACCTACTTCGACCTGCGCTCCTTCCCGCCGGGTGCGGTCGCGCGCAGCGAGGACGAGCTGATCGACATCTTCACGACCGGCCACTGGCACGGTTCGCGCTCCACCCAGCTGCGGGCCGCGTTCCGGGAGCGCTTCTGCCCGTACGACGACGGGCGTGCCGCCGAGCGGGTCGTACGGCGTGTGGTGCTGGGCGAGGCCGACGGTCTGCCGTCCTTCGCGTCCCTCGCCGAGCGTCACCCGGTGCCGTCGGCGGCGGCCCGCCGCGCGCGGGCACTCGGCGCTCACCCGCCGACGGCCTTTCCGCCGTCCCCTCGCACCAGGGTGCCGTCCCCCGGCGGCAGGGTCCGCGTCCCCGACACCCTCTGACAGGCCCGAGACCCTCTGACAGGGAGGACAGAATGCCCCGCCTCAGCATCATCGTCCCCACGCATGGCGTCGAGGGGCGGCTGTCCCTGTCCCTGGACTCGGTCCTCACCCAGTCCTTCGGCGACTTCGAGGTGATCCCGGTGCGCGACGCCCCGGACGCCCCGGCGGCCACGGTCACCGCCGCGTACGCCGAGCGGGACTCCCGCGTCGCCCCGGTCGACTCGCCGCCGTCGGCCGGGCTGAGCGGGGCGCGGAACACGGGCATGGCGGCGGCCACCGGCGTGTACCTGCTGTTCCTCGACGGCGACGACACGCTGGCACCGGGCGCGCTGGCGGCGCTGGACGCCCGGCTGTCGGCGTCCGGCGAACCCGACGTCCTGTACTTCGACCATGAGCGGGTGCCCTGGTGGGACGGCGAGCCGACCACGCCCCGGCTGAAGGGAGCGCAGGTCCCGGCGTGGAGCGCGGCGTACCGGCGGGCGTTCGTCGACGAGCACCAGCTCGCCTTCCCCTCCGGTCACTTCACGGACGTCGGCTGGAGCGGGCTGGTCGCACTGACCGCCGAGAGGGCGGCCGAGCTGCGTTCGGTGTGCGTACGGCATCTGGTGCGCCGGCAGGGCAGCCGGCTGAACGTGCCGGGTGAGCACCAGCTCGACCTGCTCGACCAGGTGGAGCTGGTGCTGTCCCGGGCGGCCGCCGAGCACGGGCTGTCCCAGGCGCTGTTCGAGCAGCTCTTCGCGGCCGTGCTGCGGACGGCGGCACGCCCAGAGCTGGTGCCCGCCGACCGCCGCCGTGCCTTCTTCGGCCGGGCGGCCCGGCTCCACCGGCGCCATCGCCCGGCCGGGTTCCGTCCTCCGGCCGGCAGCCTCGGGGCACAGCACCGGCTGCTCGCGGCGGGCGCGTACACGGCGTTCCACACGCTGCGCGCCGCCAACCAGGCCACCGAGAGGGCGGTACAGAGGCTGCCGCGTCCCCGGCGCTTGCGCACCCGCGCGCTGTACGCCGCGCACCTGCGCCGTCCGCTCGACGAGAACCTCGCGGTGTACTGCGCGTACTGGGGCCGCGGCTACACCTGCAACCCGGCCGCGATCCACGCCACGGCCCGTGCACTCGCCCCGCACCTGCGCTCGGTGTTCCTGGTCGAGCCCGACGCGGTGGACGCGCTGCCGAAGGACGTCGAGTACGCCGTCATGGGCAGCCCCCGCTACTGGGAGGTGCTCGCCCGCGCCAAGTACCTGGTGAACAACGCCAACTTCGCGGACGCCGTCGTCAAACGCCCCGGCAGTGTGCACCTCCAGACCCAGCACGGCACCCCGCTCAAGACGATGGGCGTCGACCAGTCCACGTACCAGGTCGTGGCCGCCACCACCGGCAGCTTCACGAAACTCCTGACCCGCGTGGACCGCTGGGACTACAACCTCTCCGCCAACCGGCACTCCACGGAGGTCTGGGAGCGGGCCTTCCCGGGCACGTACGAGCAGCTGGAGTACGGCTATCCGCGCAACGACGTCTACTACACGGCGACGGCCGGTGACGTGGCCCGCGTCCGGCGGGAGCTGGGCGTCCCCGAGGGCAAGGCCGCACTGCTGTACGCACCCACGCACCGCGACCACGCCACCGGGTTCGACTCGGGGCTCGACCTGGAGTCGTTCTGCGAGGCGATCGGCGACCGCTTCGTCGTCCTCCTGCGCGCCCACTACTTCTACGACCGGGGCGGGCCCGCGAGAAGCGGCGGCCGGATCATCGACGTCACGCACCACCCCTCGTCCGAGGACGTCTGTCTCGCGGCCGACGCGCTGGTCACGGACTACTCGTCGATCATGTTCGACTACGCCAACCTCGACCGGCCGATCGTCGTGTACGCGGACGACTGGGAGGTCTACCGGGAGACACGGGGCGTCTGCTTCGACCTCATGGAGGCGCCGCCCGGCCCGGTGGCGCGGACGCCCGAGGAGCTGGCGTGCCTCTTCCGTGACGGCGGTTACGCGGACGCGGAGGCCACCGCGCTGCGGGCCGTGTTCCGGGAGCGGTTCTGCCAGTTCGACGACGGGCTGGCCGCCGAGAGGGTGGTACGCCGGGTGCTGCTCGGCCAGCCGCCCGAGTCGATCCCGCCCGTGGTCCCGCTCGGGCGCCGCGTCCCCGCTCCCGCCCCCGCACGGACTTGCCCGCCCGCCTCGTAAGGAGCCCACGGCAGTGCCCCGCTTCAGTGTCATCGTCCCCGTCCACAACGTGCGGGGCTTCCTGCGCGAGTGCCTCGACTCGGTGCTGCGGCAGTCGTACACCGATCTGGAGGTGATCGCGGTCGACGACTGCTCGCCGGACGGCAGCGGGGAGATCCTCGACGCCTACGCGGCCCGCGATCCGCGGGTGACGGTGCTGCACCTGCCGCAGAACGTGGGGCTCGGCCGGGCGCGCAACGCCGGAATGCCGCACGCCACCGGGGACTTCCTGCTCTTCCTCGACAGCGACGACACGCTCACCCCGGGCGCCCTCCGCGCGATCGCCGACCGGCTGGAGGAGACCGGCGACCCGGATGTGCTGGTCTTCGACTACGCGCGCACGTACTGGTGGGGCGGCACACGGCGCAACGGCCTCGCGGACCTGCTGACCGGCCGGAACGACACCTTCACCGCCGACGAGTACCCGGAGGTCATGGAACTGCTGATGGTGGTGTGGAACAAGGCGTACCGGCGGGAGTTCGTCGAGCGCGAGGGCTTCGCCTTCCCGCCGGGGTACTACGAGGACACACCCTGGACGTTCCCGGTGCTGCTCACCGCCGGCTCGATCGCCACCATGGACCGGATCTGCGTCGCGTACCGGCAGCGCCGGCAGGGCAACATCCTGTCCACCACCAGCCGCAAGCACTTCGACCTGCTCGACCAGTACGAGCGGGTCTTCGCCTTCGTCGGTTCCCGGCCCCGGCTGGCGGGCTGGCAGGCGTATCTGTGTCACAAGATGGGCGAGCACTGTCTGGACGTCCTCGCCAAACCGGACCGGCTGCCGCCCGAGGACAAGGCGGAGTTCTTCCGGCGGACGGCGGGGCTGTTCCGGAAGTACCGGGTCGCGGGTCCCGTGCCCGACGGGCTGCGGGTCCTGGAGGGGAGCTGGGCCCGCTACCGGGTGCGGCAGCAGGCGGCCCGCGCGGTCCGGGCGCTCGGCGAGCGCGGGCGGCCGGTGCGTGCGGCGGCCGCGGGCCGGGTCAGGTCCGGGCTGTCCTTCGTGCAAGAGCACCGGCCGCTGGACCCGAACCTGGCGGTGTACTCGGCGTTCTCGCACCAGGGCGTCCTCGGCGATCCGGCCGCCGTCCACCGGGCCGCCCGTGATCTCGCCCCGCATGTCCGCGGGGTGTGGGTGGTCCGCCCCGAGCAGGTGGCGTCGCTGCCGCCGGACATCGAGTACGTCCTCCTGGACTCGCCGGACTACCGCCGGGTGACCGCGCGGGCCACGTACTTCGTCAACAACGTCAACTGGCCCGGCGCTCTGGTGAAACGCCCCGGCAGCGTCCACATCCACACCCACCAGGGCACCCCGCTCAAGTACCTGGGGGCCGATCTGCTGGGCAAGCCCGGTGCCCGGTACGGAGTGGACGTGCCGCAGATGCTGCGCCGCTCGGACCGCTGGGACCACAGCCTGGTCGCCAACCGCCACTCCGAGCTGGTGTGGAGCCGCGCCTTCCCGTGCCGGTTCACCTCGCTGCGGTCCGGCAGCCCGCGCAACGACGTCCTGGTGAACGCCAAGCCGGACAGCGGTGCCGAGGTCCGCGCCCGGCTCGGCATTCCGGACGGGAACACGGTGGTGCTGTACGCGCCGACGCGGCGCGACTACCGGCGGGGCGGGTACGTGGAGCGTTTCGACCTCGCGCGCCTCGCCAAGGACCTGGGCGAGGGCCGCACCCTGGTCGTCCGGCTGCACCCGTCGCTGGCGGACGGTCCGGCGCGCGGCTTCGGCCTGGCCGAGCTGCACCGGCGGGGCGTCGTCGTGGACGCGACGGACGAGCCGCACGTCGAGGACGTGATACTCGCCTCCGATGTGCTGGTCACGGACTACTCGGCCCTGATGTTCGACTACGCCAACCTGGACCGGCCCATCGTGCTCCACGCGGACGACTGGGGCTCGTTCACGGCGAGCCGGGGCGCGTACTTCGACATCAGGGCCGACGCGCCCGGCCATGTGGCGCATTCCTACCGGGAGTTGGCGTGGCTACTGGCGTCCGGGGCGTGGAAGGACGAGGAGTCGGCGCGGCTGCGCGAGGGGTTCCGGGCGCGGTTCTGCGAGTTCGACGACGGGCGGGCGGCCGAGCGGGTCGTACGGACGCTGCTGCTGGGTGAGCCGGAAGTGCCCGTGGTGCCCACGCCGCCGCCCGCCGTGCCCGCCGAGACCCCCCTGGAGTCCGCATGAAGCCACGCACCTGGGTGCTGGCCCTGGCCACCGTCTTCGCACTCCTCCAGCTCGCGGGCGTCACCGGCCGGGACACGCCCGACAGCAAGAACTACGTGTCGTACGCGCTCGATCTGCGCGGCGACTCCAAGCGCGAGTCCGCGGCCGCCGCCATCGACTGGACGTGCGCGGGACGGGCCTCCATCGCGCGGCGGAAGCAGAGCGCTGACCCGGCTCGCTTCCATGCCCCCGACCCGACCGCGCGGGTCACCGACAAGTGCCGGGACGAGCTGTGGCGGGAGGTGGACAAGCGGCTGCGGGCCGGGCAGACGGGCGGGCACATCGCGCCGTTCGCGAACGAGCGGTTCATGAGGATCTTCGAGGTGCGGCCCGGGTATCCCATGCTGCTGGTGCCGTTCATCACGTTGTTCGGGGTGACGTGGGGCGTCTGGCTGGCAAGCGTGCTCATGGCGTTGGCCGGGGGCGTCCTGGCGTTCCTGGTGCTGCGGACGCTGGGCGCGCCCCCGGTGGTCGCGCTCACCGGGCAGGCCCTCTTCTACGTCCTGCCGTGCGGTACGACCGCGATGCGCCCCATGACGGAGGGGCTGATGCTGGCGCTGACGCTGGCGGCGCTGTGGGGGTGCGCCCTGGCGGTCGAGGGGAGGGCGCGGGCGGGCGCCGCCCTGGTCGGCGGATCGTTGGTGTTGCTGTTCGCGGTGAAGCACTCGCAGGCGATGTTCCTCGCGCTGTGCCTGGCGGGGGCGTGCGCGGTGACCGCCGTACGGCGCAGGGAACTCGACCGGCCACGGCTGCTGATCGGGTCCGTGGCGGTCGGTGGGGCCCTGGCCACAGTCGTGGCCGCCTGGCTGCTGCACTACCCGTCCAGCTCCGACAGCGTCCAGGACCTGCTCACCCATCACTACAACATGCCCGACCGGGCCCGGCCGTGGCCGGAGTTCCTGCACCTGGAGGCCAACTTCTGGGTGGAGTGGCTGCGCCGCCAGTTCTGGGAGCCGCTGTTCCTGACGGCGCTGGTGGCGGGGGCGTGGGGGTGGTGCGGCAGCGGCCGGCCTTCGCGGGGTTCCTGTTCGCGGCGGCGGGCACGGGGTTCCTCACCCATGCGGCGCATCCCAACATCACCATCTGGGGCGGCCGGCTGATCGTGCTGGCGTGGCTGCTGCCGGTGATCGGGCTGCCGCTGCTGCTGGAGCAGGTGATGGGCGCGCGGGCGACGGGCGCTGTCACGGCACCGGGTCTGTCCGGGCGGGACACCCGGTCACCCGATGAGGTGACGCGCGGCTAAGCCGTTGACCCCCAGGGGGAATAGACGGCAAATGCCCCAAACAGCTCAACCAGGCCAGAACGGTATCCCTGCTGGCGTACGGCGCCCCGCGCACGGTGTCACGGCCCTGCGTGGCGGCCGCACCCGGCGCTCCTGGCGTACATGGCACCCCGGTCCGTACGCCGTCTTCGGCGGCCTGTTCTGGCTGGTGATGACGCTGGCGTACTGGCGGGTCCCGCTGTGCTGCGACGCCGGCCAGCACGCGGCGGTCGTGGAGCGCCTCAAGGCGGACCTGCTCCACCCCGCCCATCCGATGGCGGACCTGCCGGGCGCGGGCAGCCCGTACTACTCGCCGTACGCCGTCGTGCAGGGCGCACTCGCGCGACTGACCGGGCTGTCGGGCTGGGAGGCGGTGCGGCTCGCCGGTCCGGTGAACCTGGCGGTGCTGCTGACGGGGATCGGCCGCTTCGTACGGACGCTGACGCCCCGCCCGTGGGCGCCGGTCCTCGCCGTGCTGTTCATGACGCTGCTGTGGGGCACGGAGCGGGTGCTGTGGAGCGGCTACCTCGGGCTGATGTCGATGACGACGAACCTCGGCTATCCGTCGGCGTTCACCATCGGGCTGACCTTCTGGGCGTGGGCGATGACGGGCACGCACGCGCGTGGAGCCCGTGCGGTGACGGGCACGCAGGGGCGTGGAGTACGTGCGTGGCGGGGGTACGCCGGGCTCGGCATCCTGTACGGCCTGATCGTGCTCGTGCATCCGATCACGGCGGTCGCGTCGCTGACCGGTGCGGTCGCGATCGTGGCGGCGTGGCAGCACTCGTGGCGCGGTCCGGTCGTGGGCCGGTGGGCGCTGATGGGGGCGGTCGCCCTGACGGTCGCCGTGGCGTGGCCGTACTACGACGTCCTGGCGCTGCCGGGGAACACGGGTGTGGACGGCATCCACCGGCGCCTGTACGAGCACATGGGCGTCCACTTCTGGCTGGCCCTGCTCGGGGTGCCCGCGCTGTGGGCCTGCGCCCGGCGCGCGGGCGGCGGGGGCTGGTGGCGGGCGGGACGGGACCCGTTGGTGCTGATGTTCGCGCTGGAGTGCCTGGTGGTGGCGTACGGCTGGACGAGCGGCCACTACACGTACGGCAGGATCCTGGGGCTCACGGCCGTGCCCCCGCAGTTCGCGCTGGCCGTGGAGCTGGCGGCGCCGCGGCCGTGGGGATGGGCGAGGCGGGCGCTGGGCGCGGCCGCTGCCGCCGGGACGTGCGTGGGTTTCCTCGCGCAGGCCGGGGCGGTGGTGCCGCGTTCGCTGGACCCGGTGGGGTTCGCGCAGCCGCCGCAGTGGCCGGGGTACGGGTGGGCGGCCCGGCACATCCGACCCGGCGAGGTGGTGATCACCGACGGCTACTACGCCGGTCACGCCATCGCCGGGTACGGGCCGAACCTGGTCGCGCCCGCCTGGCCCGACCCCGCCCTGGACGAGCGGGAGCGGGCGCGACGGCTCGCCGCCGTCAGCGCCTACCTCGACCCGGCGTCGACTCGCGCCGAGCGCACCGCGATCGCCCGGCGCTACCGCGTGCGCTGGCTGCTGCTCACGCGGTGGCGCAAGGTGCCGGAGGAGGCGGTGGTGGTGGACCGGAACCGGCGGACGGGGGAGGTGCTGGCGCGGCTCGGGGCGGCTGGGCGGTCGGGGCGGCTCGGGGCTGAGCCCGCCACTCATGACGAGCCCGATTACTCGATGACGGGCTCGATTACTCGATGACGAGCTCGACCGGGATGTTGCCGCGGGTGGCGTTGGAGTAGGGGCAGACCTGGTGGGCCTGCTCGACCAGCTTGCGGCCGGTCGCCTCGTCCACGGAGTCCGGCAGCTCCACGCGCAGCGTCACCTTGAGGCCGAAGCCCTCGCCCTGCTTGCCGATGCCGACCTCGGCGGTCACCGCGGCCTCGCTGACGTCGACCTTCGCCTGACGCCCGATGAGTCCCAGGGCGCTGCCGAAGCAGGCGGCGTATCCGGCGGCGAAGAGCTGCTCCGGGTTCGTGCCCTCGCCGTTGCCACCCAGCTCCGTCGGCAGGCTCAGCGCGAGGTCGATCTTGCCGTCGGAGGTGACGGCGCGACCCTCGCGGCCGTGGGTGGCGGTGGCGACAGCGGTGTAGATCGCGTCCATGGGAAAACCATCCCTCTCGAAGTTCACGTTCGGCTCGAAGTTCATGTGCGGCGGCTTGGTCCGGCCGCCTGCGTTCCACGATTAGAGCACGCAATTCAATTGTGCACAACTGAATGACACGCCGGAGGTATCCTCGACCCCATGACCCAGACCCCGGCCCCGACCCCTGCCACCGACTTGGCCTCGGTCCCTGGCGCGGACCTCCTGCGCCTCGACAAGCAGATCTGCTTCTCGCTGCACGCGGCCTCGCGCGCCTTCAACGGCGTCTACCGGGTGCTCCTCAAGGACCTCGGCCTCACCTACCCGCAGTACCTGGTGATGCTGGTGCTGTGGGAGCGGGGCGAGTTGCCCGTGAAGAAGCTGGGCGAGCACCTGCGCCTCGACTCCGGCACGCTGTCGCCGCTGCTGAAGCGGCTGGAGGCGGCCGGGCTGGTACGGCGCGAGCGCAGCGCACGCGACGAGCGGTCCGTGGAGGTGCGGCCGACCGAGGAGGGCCTGGCGCTGCGCGAGCGGGCACTGGAGGTACCGCGCCGGATCATGGCGGCGACGAGCTTCGACCTCGACGAGCTGCGCGACCTGCACAGCCGCCTCGACCGCCTGACGGCCGCGCTGGACGGGGCGGCGCTGGAGGAGACGCCGGGCTGCGCTTAGGAGCCGCGGCGGCGGGAGGTCGGTCGAGGCCATGAGAACGCCGACTCCACGGCCTTGCACACCCATTGATAGCGATAGGCGGCGTATCGCCATGGATGTGGCATTTATTCGGATTACGATCCGGTCTGATGACACGGCGAATCGAGCCTCGAAGAATCCAGCCCCGGAGAATCCAGCCCCAGACCCGCAGCCGGCCCGCACGGCCCGAAGTCCGCTCCCAGCTGCTCGCCCTCGCCGCAGCCTGGGCGGCCACCCGCGCCCTGATGCTGTGGCTGCTCGCCCACAACCACCTACCCTTGCTCGGTCACGGCGGTGTCGCGGGTGAGGCGTACCGGCTGTACGCGCGCTGGTACGGCGTCCTCGCGGGCGGCGCGTACCCGGAGGGCGACCCGCTCTGGCAGTACCCGCCAGGTGCCGGACCGCTGCTGCTCGCGCCCGGGGCGCTGCCGGGCCTGACGTACTTCCAGGCCTTCGTGGCCCTCACCCTCACCGCGGACGTCGTCGTCACGGTCGCCCTCACACGCGCGGGAACGCGCCCCGACGGCCGCAGCCTGAGCGGGGCCGCACTGTGGACCGCCGGGCTGCCGGTCATGCTGTACCTGCCGCTCGTGCGGTACGACGTGCTGGTCACGGCGTTCGCCGTCATCGCTCTGTTGACGTTTTCGCGCTCCACGCGCGCGTGCGGGGCGTTCGCCGCGATGGGCGCCCTGGCGAAGGTCTGGCCCGCGCTGACCCTGATCGGCACGCCGAGGGGCCGTACGACGAAGGAGGCGTGGGCGGCGGCCGCGGTCACCACGGCGGTGCTGCTGGGGACGCTCGCCGTACTGTTCAGGACGCCGTTCGACTTCTTACGCCAGCAGGGCCGCCGGGGCGTGCAGATCGAGTCGCTCGGCGGCACGGCCCTCGCTCTCGCGCGCCGCGCGGGCTGGGACGGGACCGTGCGGTACCGGTACGGCGCGATGGAGTTCGTGGGGCCGTACGTGCCGGAGGTCGCGGCCCTCTCACTCACCCTCACCGTCGCCGCCTTCGGCGCCCTGCTGCTGTGGCGGACGCGCGCCCGCCGCTGGTCGCCGGCGACCCCGTACGACGCCGCGCTGAGCGCCGTGCTGCTCTTCACGGTCACCAGCCGGGTGATCAGCCCCCAGTACATGGTGTGGCTGCTCGGCCTGGCCGCCGTGTGCCTGACGTCGCGGCACACCACGCAGCGCGCGGTGGCCGTGCTGATCGTGGCGGCGACGGCCGTCAGCGCGGTGACGTATCCCGTGCTCTACCAGGAGGTCGTCAACAGCACCTGGACGGGCTGCCTGCTGATGCTCGTACGCAACGGACTCCTGACGGCCGCGACGGTCCTGTCCTTCGCACGGCTGTGGCGGGGCACGGCCGCCGGCCCACGGAGTAGTCGGAGCCGGAGTCCGGAGGACCAACCCAAACCGGACGACTCAGAATCCAGCGACCCGGAACGGAACCCGAACCCTATTCCCGCCGTCATCCACACCAAAGGCTAAGTACCGCTCATACGGGAAACTGACAACAACATCGACTATTCCGACTCGTGGGAGCCATGCACCCTCACCACTCGCAGGTCAGCGTCGTCGTCATCGGGTACGACGACGCCGCCCACGTGGCGGGCGCGGTCCGCTCGGCGCTCGCGCAGGGCCCCGCCGTCCGTGAGGTGATCGCGGTCGACGACTGCTCGGCGGACGGCAGTGCGGAGCTGCTTCAGCGGCTGGCCGCCGCCGAACCGCGTCTGCGGGTGATCCGCCGCCGGGTCAACAGCGGCGGCTGCGGCACCCCCCGCAACGACGGCATCGAGGCCACGACGGCCCCGTACGTGATGTTCCTGGACAGCGACGACGTGCTGCCGCCCGGCGCGGTGGACTCGTTGCTGCGCGCGGCGGCCGAGCACGACGCGGAGGTCGCGGCGGGCCTGTGCGTGCGCCGGGAGCTGCCGTCCGGGCGCGAGACCCCGTGGCAGCCCGAGCTGTACGCGCAGCCGGCCGTGCTCGCCCGCCCGTCGCGGCGCACCCGCCTGGTCCACGACACGCTGTGCGTCAACAAGCTCTACCGCACCGACTTCCTGCGCCGGCACGGGATCCGCTTCCCCGACGGGCGGTTCCCGTACGAGGACTTCGTGTTCACCGCGCGCGTGCTGGCCGCCGCCCCGCGCATGACGCTCGTCCCGGACACGGTCTACGTCTGGCACGTACGGCGCTCCGCGGACCGGCTGTCCATCTCCCTCGACCGCGCGGGCATCGACAACTGGCGGGCGCGGACGGAGGCCCACCAGCTGTCGTACGACATCCTCCTCCGTGCCGGCGAGAAGCGGCTGGCGCGGGCAGCTCGGGCGAGGTTCCTCGAACACTCGGTGCGGATGTACGCACGCGAACTCGACCAGCGCGGGGCTGAGTACCGGCGCACGTGGTGGGCCCTCACGCGCGCGTACCTGAAGACCTTCGACACGGCCGACTTCGCGCTGGCGCCCGCGCCGGGGCGCGTCGTGGCGCGCGTGATCCTGGCCTCCGCCGAGCCGCGTGACGTGCCCCGCCTCAGGGAGCTCGCGGCCCGCCCGGCCCGGCTGACACCGCCGTACGCGCGCGCGGCCGACGGCACCCCGGTGTGGTCGGCGGACCTGCCCGAGGTGCGGCTGGACCACCTCCTCGAACGCCCCCTGCACCTGCTGCCCGTGGCCGTCGACGCCGAACTGCGCCCCCGCGCGCGCGACACCCTGCTCCGGCTGCGCCTGCACGAGCTGTACGGGCGAATGGGGCAGGCCGGGCCCGAGGCGGTGGACGTGGAGTTCACGCACCGGGACCGCGGCCGGGTGGGGCTCGCCCGCACGGTCCCCCTCACGGCCGAGCCGGACTCCGACAGCTGGCTGGCCGACGTGCCGGTCGACCTCGGTGAGCTGGGCTCGGGCACCTGGGACCTACGGCTGCGGCTGCGCTTCCGGGACGGCACCAGCCGGGAGACCACAGCCCACGCGCTCGCCGGGCCCGGGCTGCTGCGGCGGACGGCCGTACCGAGCGCGCGCCACGGGCTGCTCCTCGTACAGCCGTACGCGACCCACGCGGGGGCGCTCGCGTTGCGGCTCGCGCCCGGTTGGCGAGGATTGACAGATGTCATGAGCAGACGCGTCAAACGTCTGCTTCATCAGTGAACGCCTGCTTCCCTGGTGCACGACCCGTAGATGAATACGAGACTGGTGCACGACCCGTAGGTGAATTCAAGACCCGTAGACGTAGACCCGTAGACGTAGACCCGAAGACCCGAAGACCCGTAGGTGGGTGCATTCAAGAGGGGACGACTGTCCATGACCTGGCTGATCACCGGCGGCGCCGGCTACATCGGGGCGCATGTCGTCCGCGCCATGCGCGAAGCGGGCGAGCGGACCGTGGTCTACGACGACCTGTCGACGGGGATCGCCGAGCGCGTGCCCGAGGGGGTGCGGCTGGTCGAGGGCTCGACGCTGGACAGCGAGCTGCTGAACCGCACCCTGACCCGGCACACCGTCACCGGCGTGATCCACCTGGCGGCGAAGAAACAGGTCGGCGAGTCGGTCGAACAGCCGCTGCACTACTACCAGGAGAACGTCGAGGGACTGCGCGTCCTGCTCTCCGCCGTCACCGAGGCGAGGGTGCCGCACTTCGTCTTCTCCTCCTCTGCGGCCGTGTACGGGATGCCCTCCGACGCCCGGGACGAGCCCCTGGTGACGGAGGAGAGTCCGTGCGTGCCGATGAGCCCGTACGGCGAGACCAAGCTCGCGGGCGAGTGGCTGGTACGGGCCACGGGCAAGGCGACGGGCATGTCGACGGCGTCACTCCGCTACTTCAACGTGGCGGGTGCGGCCTCGCCCGAGCTGGCGGACGTCGGCGTCTTCAACCTCATCCCGATGGTCTTCGAGAAGCTGACCGAGGGCAAGGCGCCGCGGATCTTCGGGAACGACTACCCGACGCCCGACGGCACGTGCGTCCGGGACTACATCCACGTGGTGGACCTGGCCGAGGCCCACGTGGCGACGGCCCATCGCCTGCAGGCCGCCCGCGGTACGGACCTGACCCTCAACATCGGGCGCGGTGAGGGCGTTTCGGTCCGCGAGATGATCGAACGCATCAACGCGCTCACCGGCCACGACGTGACCCCGACCGTCACCCCACGCCGCCCCGGCGACCCCGCACGCGTGGTCGCCTCGGCGCACCGCGCCGCCGACGAGCTCGGCTGGAAGGCCCGGTACGGCGTGGAGGACATGATCTCCTCGGCGTGGGAGGGGTGGCTGCGGAGGCATCCGGGGGCGGGGCGGGGGCTGTGAACGGTGGTCGGGACACAGCCGCCGTGGACAGCCCGGACAGCCTGGACAGCTCAGACGTCTATCGTGCGACGGCGAGAACGAGAGAGGCGGCGGCCAGGGCCAGGTAGCCGCCGGGGAAAGCGATGTTGTAGTAGACGCGGGCACGGATGTGCGCGGCGACGGCGCCGATGAAGAACAGGACGAGCCCCACCGCGGCGGCGACGCCGATGAAGGGCACCCCCATCAGCCCGAGGAGAAGACCCGCGGCTCCGGCGGCCTTGAGCGCGGCGAGCCACGGGAGCCGGCTCTGCGGCACACCCACTTCGGCCGAGTTGGCGAGGACGAACTTGGCTTTCAGTAAGTCCGCGAGGGCGATGCCGGCGTTGGCCAGGATCGCTGTGACGGTGATGATCACGTAGGCGGTGGACATGTGCCGCGCCTTTCAGTCGAACGCGTCGTGAGGCCGGTGAGGCGGTGAGGCCGGCGAGTCCTGCGTGCTCACCTCGACCGGCTGACTGTTCCAGCCTTTCCCGAGCCCTTGAGCGACGTCCAATACGCGCATCCATAACCTGTGGGCATGGATGTGGACACCCGGCTACTGCGCTCCTTCATCGCGGTGGTGGAGGAGGGGACCCTCACCCGTGCCGCGGAACGGCTGTTCGTGTCCCAGCCGGCGCTGACCAAGCAGATCAGGCAACTTGAGGCGCAGCTCGGAGTGCGGCTTTTCACGCGGTCCCGCACCGGCATGGGCCCCACTGAACCGGGCCGGATCCTGGCGGAGAGGGTGCCCGCCCTGCTGGCCGACTGGGATCTGGTGCTGCGGGAGACCAAGAGCGCCGCCAGCCGGGCAGCCCGCTTGCTGCGGGTCGGCTTCATCGCCAGTGCCGCCAACGAGGCGACCCCGGGCATCATCGCGGAGTTCACCCGGCGCCGACCGGGCTGGCGCGTGAACATGCGGCAGGCCGCCTGGTCGGTTCCGAACGCCGGGCTCGCAGACGGGGACGTCGATGTCGCCCTGCTGCGACTGCCCTTCCCCGGCCAGGACACCTTGCGGACGGCGGTCCTGTTCACCGAGCCCCGCTGGGTCGCCCTCCCCGAAGGACACCCTCTCGCAGCGCGCGACGTGATCGCCTTCCGGGATCTGTGGGAAGAGCCGTTCGTGGCCGCCCCGCCCGAGACAGGCTGGTGGCGAGACCATTGGCTGGCCGCTGACGAACGCGACGGCCACCCGGTCCGCATCGGCGCCGTCACGGACCAGCCGGACGATTGGCTCAGCGCCATCGCCAACGGCTACGGCGTCGCCCTCGCCCCCGCATCCGCCGCCCGCTTCTACGCACGGCCCGGCATCACGTACCGTCCCGTCAGCGGCGTCAGCCCCAGCCGGGTCGGCGTCGCCTGGGCGCCCGCCGACGACGCCAACCCCGTCGTTCAGGATTTCGTCCGCTGCTGCCTGGACAGGCCGTGGCCGGAGGAGATCACCGCCTGACGACCGGACCGGCCTCACCCACCGCGTGTAGCCGGAACCAGTGCGGAAGGTTTCCCTCGGTCATCGCACGATCGCCCGCAGGAGGTCCACACCTATCTGCATCAGCTGCTGCACATCGACCCGGTGGTAGACGTATCGCCCACTCCTCTCCGACACGAGTACTCCGGCTGCGCGGAGTTTGGCGAGATGTCGTGAGACCTGTGGTCGCGTCATTTTCATACGACGGGCGAGATCAGAGGTGGTAATCGCTTCGTTGACAAGATGACGGCACAAGGCCAGGCGAGCCGGATCCGACAGTATTGTCAGCCGTTGCTGCATTTCACCGATGGACGCGGGCTGACCGCGCCAGGCAACAGGGTAGTGAACCACCACAGGGAAACCGGATTCACCCCGGATGATGAGGTGTGGACGGCCGTGAATGGTCGGGACGAGGAAGGTGTGATTTCCACGAAGGGAGACGGTCAGGTCCTGCAGCTTGTCGAAGCGCACCGCCCTGCCGCCCTGCACCGGCTGGGCAGTCGGGCTCACCGACGAGATCAGCTCCGGGAGAGGCAGCCCACGCAGCCTCGAACGGGTTTGGTCGGCTTCATCACGCAGCCGGTCGTGGACGCGTTCCCATTCTTTCGCGAAGAACTCGTCGACACAGTCCGCCAGCGTCCGGACCAGCATCGCCCGGAATGCTTCCGGATCATCGATCAGTGACCTCGCGAGCTCACCGCGCGAGAACGAGCGCGCTTCGCATGCCGCGATGAATTCGCTTTGCCGTGACGCTGCCTGCCGCGGATCGAATCCCCCACCCTGGATCGCGTAGGCGGCGGCTTCTACGAAATCCGGCTCGGGCAGGTGCGATATTCGATCGATCTCTGCATCCACGCTTGTGTCGAGCGGGCCGTTCAATGGCAGCAGCAGGCGGCAGCGGCGGCGGGCCCAGAGCGGCGCGAACTGCGCCAGTCTGTGACGCAGATCCGGTGACAGCGACTGGTCGGTCTTTACCAGCCACGACCGGTTGTCGAGGTGATGATCGGGCTCGGCCAGAGAATGCAGGCAGGCCTGGAGTTCGGAGATCGGCGATATTCCGGTCTCCACGTCCGAACTCTTCGCCCCCCTGAGGTCAAGTATCACGGGCACCCGGTCAGCGTAAACCTGACGGTTGCCGCCCTCGGGCAACAGCGACGGTTGCCGCCCTCGCGGTAACAGTGGGTTCACGCCATGGCCCGCCGCGTAGCGTCCCCGCCCATCACACAGCGATGGGGAGGAGTGCACGTGGTTGACAGTCCGGGTGGGCACGACACCTGGCACCGCGTTCCGGAGCCGGGCTCCGGATGGCGTCAGGTGGTCTCGGTGCCGATGCGTGACGGCGTTGAACTCGTCGCGGACGTCTACGCCGACGGGCCGGACCCGGTTCCGCGGCCGGTCCTGCTGGAGCGCACGCCCTACGGGCGCCGGAAGGCGCGGGGCTCGGACGGGGCCTTCGAGTCCTGGAACCCGCCTCCGCCGGAGGCGGTGTGCGGGCGCTTCGTCGAACGCGGCTATCACGTGGTCCGTCAGGACTGCCGTGGCCGCGGCGATTCCGGCGGCGAGTTCGTCAAGTACCTCAACGAGGCGGTGGACGGCTACGACACCGTCGAGTGGATCGCGGCCCAGCCGTGGTGTGACGGTCGAGTGGCGACGATGGGCGTGTCCTACGCCGCGCACGTTCAGTCCGCGCTCGCCTCGCTGGGAGCACCGCACCTGTCCGCGATGTTCCTCGACTCCGGTGGCTTCGCCAGCGCCTACGAGACGGGTGTCCGTCTGGGCGGGGCATTCGAGCTCAAGCAGGCGACCTGGGCCTTCGCCAGGGCCAAGACCAGTGCGGCGACGCTGGCCGATCCGGTCAGGGGTGCCGCGCTCGATGCCGAGTCCATCGAGGAGTGGTTCAGGCATCTGCCGTGGCGCCGCGGGCACTCGCCCCTGCGGCACGCGCCTGAGTACGAGGGCTACCTGTTCGAGCAGTGGGAGCACGGCCGGTTCGGGCCGTACTGGCAGCAGCTGGGCATCTACGGGCGGGGGTATTTCGATCGTTTCCCCGACGTGCCGAGTCTGCACATCTCCAGTTGGTACGACCCTTACATTCAGACCGCGATCGAGAACTTCCGCGAGCTGGGCGAACGCAAGACGAGTCCGGCGTACCTGGTGTTGGGGCCATGGACGCACGGCAAGCGGAGCATCTCGTACGCGGGGGATGTCGACTTCGGCCCCGAGGCGACGCTGGACGGCAATCTGGGGACCGACTACGTCGAGTTCCGGGCGGACTGGTTCGACTCGCAGCTGAGTTCGACTCCGTCGAAGGACCCGGCGGACCCGGCTGTCCGGTACTTCCGGATGGGCGGCGGCTCGGGAAGGCGTAATGCCGACGGCCGGCTCGACCATGGCGGACGCTGGCTGAGCAGTTCGAGCTGGCCGCCGCAGGAGGCGCACATCGCGCAGTTCCACCTCAATGCCGACGGCAGTCTCACGCCGGCACCCCGGGCCGTCGCGGAGCACCTGGAGTACGACCACGACCCCCGCGACCCGGTGCCGACGATCGGCGGGCAGGTGACGTCCGGGGAACCGGTGATGGTGGGCGGGTCCTTCGACCAGCGCCCCGATGACCGGACCTTCTCCCTGACGGGGTCGCGGCTGCCGCTCGCCTCCCGGCCCGACGTGCTCACCTTCGAGACCGGCCCTCTGGAGCGAGACGTCGTCGTGGCCGGCCCGGTCGTCGCCCGGCTCACGGTCTCGTCGAGCGCCGCCGACACCGACTTCACCGTGAAGCTGATCGACGTCCACCCGCCGAGCGCCGACTACCCGGCCGGCTTCGCCATGAACCTCACCGACGGCATCCTGCGTTGTCGCTACCGGGACTCGTTCGAGACACCGTCACCACTTGAGCCGGGGCGGATCTACGACGTGACGGTCGAGGCGCCCGACACCGCCAACCTCTTCGCCCGCGGCCACCGGATCCGCGTGGACATCAGCTCCAGCAACTTCCCCCGGTTCGACGTCAACTCCGGCACCGGTGAGACGGAGACCACCGATCGCCGGCAGGTGATCGCGACGAACAAGGTGTTCGTGGACGGACGTTCCACGATCACGCTGCACCTCCTCCCTGAGGACTCGGCATGAGCCCCGGCACCGGCCTCACCCTCGCCGCGGTCGGCGACCTCGTCCTCGACGACGACGTCCTGACCCCACGTCTGGAAGCGACCGCCCCCGAACTACTCGGCCTCCTGCTCGGCTCCGACGTCACGATCGCGAACTTCGAGACGACCGCCATCGACTTCGACCGCTTCGCCGGGTGGCCCGAGGCCGAGCCCGGGGGATCCTGGCTGGTCACCTCGGTGCGCAGCGGAGCCGATGTCCGGGCCATGGGCATCGACATGGTGTCGCGCGCGAACAACCACGCCACCGACTGGGGCGTGGCCGGCCTCCGCTCCACCAGCGCCGTGCTCGACGAGGCCGGGGTCATCCACGCCGGCGCCGGCGAGTCGCTCACCGCGGCACGAGCACCGCGCTACCTCACCACCCGCCACGGGCGCATCGCTCTCGTGTCGGCCGCGACCCGCTACCAGGCCATGTCCTTGGCCAGCGACCCGTTCGGGATCGTGCCGGCCCGACCCGGCATCAACGGCCTGCGTACCAAGAAGTGGTTCGCCGTACACCCCGACGAACTCCGGTCCATGGCCGCGATCCGCGACAGTCTTCCGCCCGCGTCCCTTCACCACACGGCCCGCAAGGCCGACGCGCGGGACGGCTCCGTGACGCTCGGGGGGACCGCGTTCGTCTCGTCCGAGGCCACCGGCGGCCGGGTCGGGCCGTACTGGAAGGTCGACGACGAGGACACGACCGCTCTGCGCAACAGCGTGCGGCAGGCCAAACAGAGTGCCGATGTCGTCGCGGTCGCCCTCCACACCCACGAACCAGGCAATTACAGCGCCGAGCCACCTCCCTTCCTGCATGAACTCGCGCACGCCGCCATCGACGAGGGCGCCGATGTCGTTCTCGGCCACGGCCCGCACCAACTGCGGGGCATCGAGGTGTACCGGAACCGGCCGATCTTCTACTCGCTCGGAAACTTCGTCTTCATGCAGAACCGCCAGTTCCCGCTGACCCGCGAGGCGTGGCGGCGCACCGGCCTGGACCCCTCGCAGCACACCCCGAGCGAGATGCTCGAACAGAAACGAATCAAGGGACCTTTCAGTGACCGGATCTGGTACGAGAGCGTCGCCGTTTCTCTGTCATTCGAGAGTCAGCACAGCCTCGACATAACGATTCACCCGGTGACCCTTACCTTTGACACCCCGCATCATTCCGACCGGGGAACTCCTCAACTGGCAGATGCCGCTGCCGCAGATCACATACTCAACCGACTCCGCACACTTTCCGAGGCGTACGGAACCGAAATCACCCTTGGCCACAGTCAAGGCACCATCCGCATCGACAGATGAGCACACACCTCGGTAAAGGAGCCAGAAAGAGATGATCTCCACCTCAGAGAAACTGCACAGACCCCAACAGCTCACTCGGTTCCTGGGCGGAGTCGAACGGATCGGCAACAGATTGCCTCACCCGTTCTGGCTGTTCTGGATCCTGTCAGCCGTCGTGGCCTGTACCAGCGCGATCATGGCCTCAGCCGGCATCTCGGTCATAGACCCGGCGACCGGCGATCCGTCCCCGGTCAAGAACGCGCTGTCGGTCGATGCGATCCGTGAGCTCGCGCTCGGGGCCGAAGAGTCGTACCTGACCTTCGGGCCGCTGGGCACCCTACTGATCATCATGCTCGGCATCGCGATCGCAGACCGCTCCGGCATGCTCGAATCGCTGGCCCGCCACACTCTGGGCCGCGTCCGCCCCAGCCATGCCGTCTTCGCGGTCTGCGTGGCCGGGGCGATGTCAAAGTTCCTGTCCTACAGCGCCTACGTGATTCTCGTCCCCCTGGCCGCCCTCGTCTTCAAGGCGGTCGGACGGTCCCCCATGCTGGGCATGATCGTGGCCTTCCTGTCGATCAACGCGGCGGGCGACGCCAACCCGTTCATCGCTCCGAGTGACGTCGTCTTCGCCAAAATCGCCACCGAGGCCGCGCACATCGTCGATCCCGACGCGGTCGTCCGCTCCACCGACAACACGTACTTCACCACCGTCTCCGCCGTAGTACTCGCGATCGTGCTCACCGTGGTCACGGAGAAAGTCCTGTCCAAGCGCGAGCACGAACTCGTGCCCGACGACGACACCACCGGGCCGACCACGGGCGCCCGGCCCGGCTCCGTCCCCGACGACGTCGAACTCCGTGCGCTGCGTTGGACCGGCATCGTCGCCGCGGTCTTCCTCGGACTGCTGGCCGTCGGGATGATCCCGACAGGCTCCCCCCTGCGCGGTGAGAACGGCGCCATCCTCGACTCCACGCTGTTCAACGGCATCGCGCTGGTGCTGAGCCTGTTCTTCCTGGTCATCGGAGCCACCTACGCCTACCTGACAGGCAGGCTCACCAGTTCGTCCGACCTCCCCAACTTCATGGCGGACGGGATCAGGTCGATCTCGCCGCTCCTCGTGCTCTTCTTCGCCGTCTCACAGTTCCTCGCGCTGTTCCAGTGGACCGGCATCAGCACCGTCGTCGCGGTAGGAGGAGCGGAGGGCCTGGAGAAACTGAACGCTCCGGTCTTCGTTGTGCTCATGATCCTCATCGTCGGCATCGCCCTGCTGAACCTGCTGATCACGAGCGGGACCGCGCTGTGGGCCCTCATCGCTCCGGTGATCATTCCCATGACCATGCTCATCGGGGCCAACCCTGCCACGGTCATGGCCGTCTACCGGATCGCGGACTCCTGCACCAACTCCATCACCCCGATGAGCGCGACGTTCGTCCTGACCGTCGGTTACCTGCAGACCTATCAGAAGAAGGCAGGAATCGGCACCTTGGTGTCATTCACACTTCCTGCGGCTCTGGCGATGATGGTCGCCTGGATCGCATTGTTCGCCATCTGGTACGCCTTGGGCCTGCCACTGGGACCGGGCTCCCCGGTCACTCCCGGATCTTGATCCGCCGGCTCGTCCCTGTTGCACAGTGGCAAGTTCCCACTGGCGTGCGGGAACAGGGTCCCCCGCCATTGGTTTCCTTGCCCAGTTCGAACCAGACTCCCTTCCCCTCGCTTCCGTCGAGCCCGAGGCATGGTGCCGGTAGCTCGGTTCCCCAGCGGCCCTCCGTGAGCGCGTCGACGATCCAGAGTCCGCGGCCCGATTCACCGTCGTAGCCCTCGCGGAGGGAAGGGGGTGTGCGGTCCTCGTCGTAGACCGTGACGCGGACCGCCTCGCACTCCGCGGTGAGGAGTAAAACGGCACCCGTTCCCTTCGCGTGGACACAGGAGTTGGTGACCAGCTCGGAGGTGCAGAGGGTCGCGTCGTCGACAAGGGCGTCCAGCCCCAGGGCACTCAGGACGGAGGTCACGAAGTCGCGGGCGATACGGGGAGTGGTGTCCAGCGGTGGACACCTGAGGGTGTATTCGGGCACGACTGATCGACTCCTTTAGGAGGAGGGAGAGGCAACTGGTGCTGGGGGGTACGGGAGTTGAGGCCCAACAAGGCATGATGACCAAGAGTGCCACCTACGTCACAGACCGTACGGCTTAACCTGGTGACGGCACAACCTGAAGCCGGAGATTGGCCACGTTCCGGTGACCCTCAACTCGCGTGCGCGGCATACTCGTCAGCCGAGCGACCAGGAAGAGAGCGTCATGCCCCCTAGGAGCACCCCAACCGCCCGGCAGGAGCGCCTGGGTGCCGAACTGCGCAAGATCCGCGAGAGTGCGGGGGTGACAGCTCGTGCGGCCGCCGCGCTCCTGGGCACGAATCCCATTCAGCAGAGCGCCTACGAAGCCGGTCGCAGCGGGATCAGCGAGGACCGCATTCGCCGCTTGGCCACGCACTGCGCATGCGACGACGCGGCGTACGTCGATGCCTTGGTGAGCATGGCGAATGAACGCGGTAAGGGGTGGTGGGAGGAGTACCGGGGAGTCGTTGCTCCCCAAGGGCTCGACATCGCGGAGTGCGAGCAACACGCCACCCGCATCCGCACCTTCCAAGTCGCCCATGTCCCAGGCTTGTTGCAGACCGAAGACCACATGCAGGCCATGTTCGGCTACATGTCGTCAGATGTGCCCAAGCGAGACCTGGAGGCCTTTGTGGCGTTCCGCGCTCAACGGCAACAGGTCCTCGCAGGTTCATCCGGAACGCCGTACGAAGCGGTCATCCACGAAGCGGCTCTCCGCATCCGCGTGGGTGGTCGCGACACGGCTCGGGCCCAGCTGAAGCAGATCCTCGAACGGTCGGAGTTGGACAACGTGAACGTGCGTGTTCTGCCCTTCGACACAGAGGACTTCGCCGGGAGCGGGTACTCGATGCTTTATCTGCACGGCCCCGTTCCCCAACTCGACACTGTGCAGACAGACACGGGCCATGACCCCGAGTTCTTCGACGCCGAGTCGCGTTTGAGGCAGTACCGAAAGCGTTATGAGCGAGTGATGATGGCAGCTCTCCCGCCTGCGGAATCCCGAGACCTCATCAGCCGCATCGCCCGCGAACTGTGAAGGGAACCACCATGCAGAGCCCCCTCCACTGGCAGAAGTCGTCCTTTTCTGGCGCCGATTCGGGCGACACGTGCGTCGAACTCGCCGCCAGACCCATCGACCCCACCGCGATACACCTCCGCGAAAGCGACCACCCCACCACCCACCTCACCACCGGCCCGGCCCCCTCCACGCCCTCCTCGCCGCCCTCAGGGCCGGCCCCGTTGGGTGACCCACAGCGCGCCCTCGCACCATCTTCGGCTCCGCCGTCGCGCGCTGTCCCGATCTTGAGGGCGCACAGCCCTGGTGCTTGACTTGCCCGGTGACTCGTATCGAAGGAGCAGACGCTCTCGAAGAGCTCGGCCCGGTGGTCAGCCGACACGTGGTGGATCACCGGAAGCGGTGGGTGAACGCGGGCTGGGCCCTGTTCATAGCCGTCCCCTCAGGCTGGCTGGGAGTGTGGGGTGTGTCCGCGACGGGCGACGGCTCGCCCGGCAGCAACAAGGCGATCGGCTTGCTGCTTGGCCTCGCGCTGGGCGCCGTGGCCATCGCGGTGACCCAGATCACGCGGGCCGTGCGCGGCGAGCCCGGGGAGTATTTCGAGGTGCGGCAGCGCGGCCTGGTCCACGGGTCCCGGCGCGGAGCCGCGGGCTGGTCCTGGGATCGCGTCACCTCGCTCCGTGTCGAGGGCGATGCGGTGAACTCCCTCGCGACCCGGCTGGGCAACGGGTACCGCATCGTCATCAGCCTGGAAGACGGTCATCAACTCCGGGCGGACGGTCTCACCGGAGGCGCTGCGGACCTGGGGCGCGCCCTGCTGACCCGATGCACGCATGTCGCCCTGGTCCCCCGTGTGCCCTGGTACGGCAGGACGGCGGGCGGCTGGCTGCTGGCCGGGGCCGCAGCGTGCGTGGCAGCGGTCGCCGCGCAGATCCTGTACATCGCGGACCACCCGGACAAGGAACACAAGGTCTCCACCGCACTCGGCATGGCCGTGGTGAGCTCCGAACCGGGCATCAGCGACACGGGCTACGCCTTCCTGACCATCGGCATGCTGGTGTGCGCCGTCGCCGCCGTCTGCTTCGTCATCGCCTTCGTACGGGGCCGGGCATACCGGTGAACCTGGTGACACGCGGTATGTGAGCGCCCCGTCCTGGTTGAATTACTGTCAGAGCCATGACTGCTCCACATGGCAGGACTGCCAACGACCCTGCCGTAGGGACCCTGCTGAGGGGCTGGCGTGAGCGACGCCGGATCACTCAGCTCGAACTGGCTTTGAAGGCCGAAAGCTCGGCACGTCACATCAGCTTCATCGAAACCGGACGCGCCAAGCCCAGCCAGGCCATGGTGGTTCGCCTCGCGGAACACCTCGACGTTCCCGTGCGGGAACGGAACGCACTGCTGTTGGCAGCCGGCTATGCGCCGGCCTACCCCGAAACCCCTCTGGCGGCTCCGGCGATGAACGCCGTACGGTCAGGTCTCGACAACCTGCTGGCCGCGTATGAGCCCAACCCCGCCTTGGTGGTGGACGGCACCTACAACGTCGTCGCCGCCAACCGCGGCGTGCAGGCCCTGCTCGGGGGACTCCCGGAGCATCTGCTGACCCCGCCGATGAACGCCATGCGGCTCACCCTGCATCCGCAGGGGCTGGCTCCCCGGATCCGTAACTTCGGCGAATGGCGCGCGCATCTCCTGGAGCGGATCAAACACCAGATCGCGCTGCGCGCCTCGGACGAGCTACGCCGTCTCTACGACGAGCTGATCGCCTATCCGGCCCCGAACCATCACGGCACCGACGAGGCAGCCGCCGACGACCACCGCAACTCCCCCACGGACTACGCCTTCGCGCTGCCGTTTCAGCTGGAGCTTGAAGGTCAGCCGCTCTCTTTCATTTCGACGATCACTACGTTCAACACCCCCATGGACGTGACCGTCTCCGAGTTGGCGGTGGAGGCGTTTCTCCCCACCGACTCGAAGACGGCCATGTTTCTTCAGCAGCTCGCCTGATCAGCGGTTCCGCCCGATGTCCGCGCGGCCCCGGCGCAGAGCCGTGTACTGCAGGACGGCGAATCCGCCCACCGTCCCCGCCTGCATGGGGATCCAGATCCAGCCTGCGGTGCTGGGCTCGTCGAGCCAGACGGTCAGGGCGACGACACTGAGAATCGCCCAGAGAACATTGGCCTCGATCACGGCCTGCACCAACGGCACCGCCGGGCGTGGACGCCCGGCCAGGTACCCCACCCCCGCCGCGTACAGCACCAGGAAGGCGCCGAGCCCCAGCAGGAGCCCGCTTCCCACCCCGAGCAGCCGCCCTATCGGCCCTGAAGCCACCAGGTAGGCGAGCCCGTTGACGCCGGTGACAGCGGCATCCAGGGCGAGGAATCGGCGCAGCCAGACCACGGCGGCGGTCTCCTCTGTCCTGCGTGTCCCGGCCGGTGAACGAAGTTCTGCCGTCGACATGAAAGCAACCTCCTTGGGAGTGATAGCGGGTTGAGGCCCGGAGCTCCTTCGGAAGATCACGATGCTGGACCGCTCACGGAGTGTCGATTACCGCCGAGGTAATGCGGGGCCAGAACCCCCGCCCGCGCATGATGCATGCGGCTACACACCCACGTGCTGTCAAGAGCCAGTTCCAGCCACATCCTGCCAGCCTGAAAGGCTGTTAAGAGGAGATCACAACGATCACGGCGGGTATGCGCGGCGCATCCCGAATCCAGACACACCACCCGCACGGGCCGCCCCCCGCGTTACGCCGTCGTCACAGATCCCGGGGCACGAAGGGTCTCGATCTTCGAATCGCCCCTGTTTACCCCCGCTTTGATTGGTCTTGATCAACGCTCCTGCGGATTCGGCATGTCCACGTAATCTCCGCCGTGGCCAGGAAGAACCCTGCGCTTCCTCCCTTCGCATCCGCTAGGAGTCAACATGCGTGCGCTCGCCCGGATATCCCCCCTTGTAGGCAGACGCCTGCTCGGCACGGCCGTTGTGGCCGGAACCCTGATGCTCGCCCCCCTCTCGGCGCCGACCGGAATCGCCGCGGCCAGGACGACGGCCACCACGGCCGCCGAGTGCGCTGACACCGCAGGCGCCTCGGCCCGTGAGGCACGCCCGGCACCGGGCAAGGACGTCGCGGAGCCGAACGAGATCAGCGAGGCCAAAGCCCAGGCCATGAACGCGGATCTGAACAAGAGGCTGGACAAGCTGCGCGCGAGCGGCCGCGGCCTGTCCGCGACGGCCGCCTCCGCCACCATCCCGGTGTACTTCCACGTCATCCACGACGGACCCACCGGACAGCTCAGCTCGGCCGACATCAACGCCCAGATGAACGTGCTGAACGCCGCATACGCCGGCCAGGGCAGCGGCAACAACGACACCGGCTTCCAGTTCACCCTGGCGGGCACGGACTACACCGACAACTCCGCCTGGTACAACGTCGGATACGGCTCCACGACCGAGAAGGCGATGAAGTCCGCCCTGCGCAAGGGCGGGGCCGACGCGCTCAACATCTACACGGCCAACCTCGGCGGCGGCCTGCTGGGCTGGGCCACGTTCCCCAGCGAATACGCCGCCAACCCGTCCATGGACGGCATCGTCATCCTCGACGCCTCGCTGCCGGGAGGTTCGGCGACCAACTACAACGAGGGCGACACGGCGACCCACGAGGTCGGCCACTGGGCGGGTCTCTACCACACCTTCCAGGGGGGCTGTAACGGCCAGGGCGACTACGTCACCGACACCCCGGCCGAGAAGAGCGCCGCCTACCAGTGCCCGATCGGCCGCGACACCTGCGCCCGCGACGCCGGTGCGGACCCGATCCACAACTTCATGGACTACACGTACGACTCCTGCATGTACCAGTTCACCGCGGGCCAGGTGACGCGGATGCAGCAGAGCTGGGCCGCGTACCGCGCCGCAGGCTGAGCCCGGTGACGCCCTAATACGCCGAATACACCGAGTAGTAGCCGAAGGGAGTTTCGCCCTTCGGCTACTCGGCGGTTTCAAGACAGCCTGGCGGAGCCGGATCAGTCGAATCCCTACAGCGCCCTGAGCGCCGCCGCCGTCGCCCTCGCCAGGCTCGCCAGGTACTCCTTCGGCAGCTTCGGGCCCCGTACGACCACCGCGCGCCAGTACAGCGGACCGGAGATCAGGTCGAGAGTCAAGTCCTCGTCGACCCCGTCGCGCATCTCACCGCGGGCGACCGCCGCCGCGACGATGCCGCTCGCCACGCTCTGCTGGCCCTCGCGCAACGCCTTCTGCATGGCCTCGGCGATCTCGGGGTTGCGGGCCGCCTCGGCCTGGAGGTCGGGGATGATCTGGCCGGCCACCGGATGGCGCAGGGCGCGGGACGTGACCTCGTACAGCAGTCGCAGGTCGCCCTCCAGTGAACCGGTGTCCGGCATCGGCAGGCCCTGGACCGCCACCGCCGAGACCAGGTCCAGGACCAGGTGGAGTTTCGAGCGCCAGCGACGGTACACCGCCGTCTTGCCGACTCCCGCGCGCCGCGCGATGCCCTCGATGGACATACGGCCGTAGCCGACCGCCGCGAGCTCCTCGAAGACCGCGGCCCGGATGGCCTCGGTCACGTCCTCACGGAGCACGGCCGCCCCGGCGGGGGCCCGGCGGCGCGGCTGCGGAGGCCGCGCCGACTGCGTCTCGGGGGCGTCGGCGTTGGAAGTCATGCCGACCAGCATAGGGCGTCACGACGAAACGGTTGCGTTCCGACGTCACTCGACATACGCTCGCGTTACGACGATACGGTCCCGTCCCGACGTAAGAAGGGTGAGCCCCAGTCCCCCTTCGTCACGGGATACCCCCCAACCGAAAGCAGCGGATGTGAGCAGCCAAGCCCTTCACACACCGCCGACCGCCACGCCCCAAGCGCAGGCACCAGCACCGGCCCCGGCGCCGGCCACCGAGTCCCCCGCGCAGCTCGCCGCGCGGTACGGCCTCAGCGTCAGCGGCGCGCGCCCCTCCCTGCCCGAGTACGTACGGCAGCTGTGGGCGCGCCGGCACTTCATCACGGCGTTCGCCACGGCCAAGCTCACCGCGCAGTACAGCCAGGCGAAGCTCGGCCAGGTCTGGCAGGTGGCCAATCCGCTGCTCAACGCGGCGGTCTACTACTTCATCTTCGGAGTACTGATGGGCACCAGCCGGGGCGTGCCGGACTACATCCCGTTCCTGGTCACCGGTGTGTTCGTGTGGACGTTCACCCAGAGCTCGATCATGGCGGGGACACGGGCCATCTCCGGCAGCCTCGGACTCGTCCGCGCGCTGCACTTCCCGCGCGCCGCGCTCCCGGTGTCGTTCGCGCTCCAGCAGCTCCAGCAGCTGCTGTTCTCGATGGCCGCGCTCGTCGTGATCCTGCTCGCCTTCGGGGTGCCGGTCTCCGCGTCCTGGCTGCTGATCGTGCCCGCGCTCACGCTCCAGTTCATGTTCAACGCCGGAGTCGCGATGATCATGGCCCGGCTCGGCGCGAAGACCCCGGACATCGCCCAGCTGATGCCGTTCGTGCTGCGCACCTGGATGTACGTGTCGGGCGTGATGTGGAGCATCGACAAGGTGCTCTCCCACCAGGACCTGCCCCACTGGGTGCACCTCGTGCTGCAGTGCAACCCGGCAGCCGTCTACATCGACCTCATGCGGTTCGCGCTGATCGACAGCTTCCACGCGAGCCAGCTCCCCCACCACGTGTGGGCCATCGCCGTCGGATGGGCGCTGCTCGCCGGGGTCGGCGGGTTCATCTACTTCTGGAAGTCCGAGGAGACCTACGGCCGTGGCTGACACCACCCTGACCCGCCCGCACGAGACCGCACAGGACGCGGCCCCCGCCGGGCAGGCCCCCACCGAACCCGTCCCCACCGTCATCGCCGACCGCGTCGACATCGTCTACCGCGTCAACGGCACGGGCGCGGGCCGCGGCACCGCCACCGCCGCGCTCAACCGCATCCTGCGCCGCAAGAAGGCCGAGAAGGCGGCGGGCGTGCGCACGGTGCACGCCGTGCGGAGCGTGTCCTTCACGGCGTACCGGGGCGAGGCCATCGGGCTCATCGGAACGAACGGCTCCGGCAAGTCCACGCTGCTGAAGGCCGTGGCCGGACTGCTCCCCGTGGAGAACGGCCGCATCTACACCGACGGCCAGCCCTCCCTCCTCGGCGTCAACGCGGCCCTGATGAACGACCTCACCGGCGAGCGCAACGTCCACCTCGGCGGTCTCGCGATGGGCATGTCCCGCGAGCAGGTGAAGGAGCGCTACCAGGAGATCGTCGACTTCTCCGGCATCAACGAGAAGGGCGACTTCATCACGCTGCCGATGCGGACGTACTCCTCCGGGATGGCGGCGCGGCTCCGGTTCTCCATCGCCGCCGCGAAGGACCACGACGTGCTGCTCATCGACGAGGCCCTCGCGACGGGGGACCGCTCCTTCCAGAAGCGTTCCGAGGCTCGTATCCGTGAGCTGCGCAAGCACGCGGGCACGGTGTTCCTCGTCAGCCACAACAACAAGTCGATCCGGGACACGTGTGACCGGGTGCTGTGGCTGGAGCGGGGTGAGCTCCGCATGGATGGGGCGACGGAGGAAGTACTGAAGGAGTACGAGAAGTTCACCGGTGGGAAGAGGTAGCTCGCGTCGCAGAAGAGCTCGGGGGGAACTGTCGTGTGGCGGCTGCGGGTTCGTTGTGGCTTGTCGCGCCCACGCGGTGGAGCCGCACAATGTGACAGCCCCGCGCCCCTTTCGGGCGCCCCCTCGGCCGAGAAAGCTCACCTCTCCAAGAACCCGAACAGCTCCTCCCAGCGCCGTACGATCTCGTCCGTCGTGTAGCGCTGGATGTTGACGCGGGCCGCGTCGCCCATCCGGTCCCGCACCCGTTTGTCCGACATCAACGTGTCCAGGCGGCGGGCGAGTTCACCCGTGTTCCCGGGGGCGGCCAGCAGGCCGTCCTCGCCGTCACGGACGATCTCGTGGACGCCAGGGGCGCAGTCGAAGGCCGCGCACGGGACGGCGGAGGCCATGGCCTCCATCAGGGCCAGTGGGAAGCCCTCGCCCCTGGAGGACTGGACGAAGACGGAAGCGCCGCGCAGGGCGCCGGGCACGTCGCTGGTACGGCCCATCCAGGCCACCGAGTCGTCGAGGCCCAGCGCGGTGCACTGTTTGCGCAGGGCCTCCTCGTCCTCGCCGGAGCCGTAGATCCGCAGGGTCCAGTCGGGATGACGCGGCGCGACCTCCGCCCAGGTGTCGAGGAGCATGTCGATGCCCTTCTGGTCGTGCAGCCGGCCGATGCTGATGACGGCCTTCTCGGTGCGCGGGGAGGGTTCGGCGGGTATGAAAGGCAGCGGGTTCGGCATGAAGGATGTGTTGTTGAGGCCCTGGCCGATCCACAGGTCCGCGTCCTCCCGGGTGAGGACGAGCATGCGGTCGACATTCTCGTAGTGTTCGAGGACGCGCCGGAAGCGCGAGCTCTTCCTGCTGTACTCGTACGACTCGTGGCTCATCCCGATGACGGTCAGGCCGGTCGTGTCGGCGAGTTCCACCCACTCCATCGCCCACACCTGCGTGACGATCACGATCGCGCCGGGGCGCGCGGCCCGGAAGAGCGACGTGAGGCGGGCGGCCTTCTCGCGCATGCTCGTGTCCCGGGCGCGGCCGAGGCGCGGGGGCGGGCCGTCGTACAGCGTCGTGGTCGGGTACGGGAGGTCGCCCAGGTCCATCGCGATCTCGGGCGGAGTGATGCCGAGGACGTGCACGCGATGCCCGCGCCCGGTGAACAGCCGGGCCATCTGGTGCGACCAACTGGCCACTCCACCCAGCTCGTTGACGCTGTTGGCGACGAGGAAGACGTCGCGCGGCGGATACGGATACGGGGTCACGCTCGCCTCCACTGAGCGAAGAACTGGTCGACGACGCTCTCGGCGGCATGCCCCTTGTCGTACTCGCCGAAGTCGGCGACGAACCGCCGGCGGGCCCCGGAGTACTTGGCCGACTGTTCCTGAAGGGAGCCCAGCGCGGCGTACAGGTCGTCCTCGGTGCGGACGACGGGGCCGGGGGCTCGTTCGAGCAGGTCGAAGTAGGTGCCGCGGCCCTCGTGCACGTACTCCTCGTAGTCGTACGTGAAGAAGAACATCGGCCGGTCGAGGAGTGCGTAGTCGAACATCACGGACGAGTAGTCGGTGATCAGCCCGTCGGCGAGGGACAGGAGGGGTGTCACGTCGTGGTGGGACGACACGTCGACGACCCGTCCCCGGACGGACGGCGGGAGGACGACGTGGTTGAGGTAGTGGGAGCGGACGAGGAGGACGTACCGGTCTCCGAAGGTGTCGGCGAAGCGCTCCACGTCGAAGGGCAGCTCGAAGCGCCGCAGCCCGCGCCGGCGGAAGGTGGGGGCGTAGAGGAGGACCTTCTTGTCCTCGGGGATGCCCAACTCGGCGGCCAGCGGCCCCCGTCCGGGTGTCTCCCGAGCCGTCGTCTCCCGGGCCGTCGCCTCCCGGGCCCTGACGAGCGCGTCGTTACGCGGGTAGCCCACCCGTAGCAGCGTCTTCTCCTTCAGGCGGAAGGCGCGTGCGAGGGTGCGGACGTCGTGCTCGGAGCGCACCAGGAAGCGGTCGAAACGGTCCAGGGTGCGCTGTTGTTCGGCCTGCTCGGTGCGGGAGCGGAGCTTCCACTCGGGCTCGTCGAAGCCCATCCGCTTGAGCGCGGAGCCGTGCCAGGTCTGGATGTACGTCGTCCCGGGCCGCTTGGTGAGCTTCAGCGGGTAGCTCTGGTTGTCGATCCAGAACTCGGCGCGGGCCAGGGCCTTCAGGTACGGCAGCGACCAGCGGCGGACCAGCACGGCGTCCTCGGGAAAGCCCTCCGGCTTGTCCGCGTAAGCCCACACGGCCTCGAACTGAAGGCCCTGGCGGCGCATCTCCTCGTAGATCGCTCGGGGACTGTCGCTGTACTGGCGGCCCAGGTGGCTCTCGAAGACGACCAGACGCTTCTTCACGGGCAGCCGGCTGAACGCCTCGTGGTAGACGCGGATCTTGGTGTCCCCGGAGGCGAGCGTCTTACGCACCGCCCTGGCCTTGCGGTAGCCGGACTTGGCGAGCCGTCCCGGAGCGCCGTGGATGCCGCGCTCGACGAGGACGTTCGCCTTCTTGTCGGGGACGAGCCGGAAGGCGAGGTGGCCGCGGGAGGATATCTCCGGTTCGATGCGGTCGGCGACCAGCCGGGTGAGCCGGGGACGGACGGGCAACTGCCCGGTGACGAGGCCGGGTTCGGAGGCGGTGAGCCGGGTGGTGGTGCGCACACCGTCGACGTGGAGGTGGAGCCGTACGTCCCACACGGCGTCCACTATGCCGACGGGGCGCAGCCCTCGCGTCAAGTCGACGGCCGCCTCCCAGGCGATGGTCTCGCCCTCGTGCCGCAGCGTGGCCACGGGGAAGCGGAACACCTGGAAGCGGACGCCCTTGCGGCGCGCGGCGAACTCCAGCTCACCGGCGAGGCGGGCACCGGACGGGACGACACCCAGCGGGTTGGTGATGCGCCCGGCGAGGCGGACCGTGCCGCCTACGCCACCGTACGGCCCCTGGTACGAGGTCAGTTCGTTGCGCAGGTACATCTTCTCGACCGGCCTGGTGTGATAGCCGAGCTCGGTGACGTCCAGGACGCGGCGGGCAAAAACCCCGCCGTCAACCCCGCCGTCGGGGTCGTTGGGGTCAGCGGGGTGAGTGGGGTGAGTGGGGTCAGTGGGGTCAGTGGGGTTGTCGAGGTGCTCGGCGCACCAGTAGATCCGGCCGTCGCGCTCGACGAGCGGCGAGGAGATCTTGTCGCGGTTGGTGAGCGTGTCCACGGCGGGCAGCAGGTTGTCCCAGTCGCTCCTGAGCAGCAGATAGGCGCAGATGGCGTGGATGGGCTCGATCTCGTCGTACGCGGCCGGGTCGATCGACTCCAGGTACGCGCGGGCGATCGCGGCGAACTCCTGCCGGTAGGCGGCGTCCCGGAACGGCAGGTCGCGCAGGTGCAGCACGAGGTCGTGCTTGAGGAACTTGACGTCCTTGTGGAACTTCAGCTCCGCCAGGCCCCGGTCGACGAGCAACTGGTCGACCCGGCGGTGGATCTCCATACGGTGGGTGAAGTTGGCGATCTCGGCCCGCCGGTTGCTGATCGACTTCGTGGCCGCCTTGTCCGCCTCGCCCGCCTTGCCTGGTTTGTCGACGACGTTCCAGTCGTAGACCCGGTTCGGTATGAGCGTGATGCGGCGCGCGGCCGCGTACGCCTGCGCCGAGAAGAGCAGGTCCTCGTAGTGGATGCCGACGGGGAACTCCAGGCGGTTGTCCAGGAGGAAGTCACGCCGGTAGCACTTGTTGGTCGACAGGGTGTCGAAGACCAGCAGGTCGGGCAGTTCGGAGATCGAGTCGAGGGTGCGGGTGCGCGCGTACAGCCACGGGTACCACTTGACCTCCTTGCCGCTGCGCGCGTCCACGTGGACGCGGACGCAGAGCCCGGAGACGAGGTCTGCTCCGGTGGCCTCGGCGGCCTCCAGCATGTTGCGGCAGGCGTTGCGCTCCAGCACGTCGTCGCTGTCGAGGAACATGACGTGGTCGCCGCGCGCCTGCTGGATGCCGTGGTTGCGGGGGGCGCCGCAGCCGCCGCTGTTCTCGGGCAGCCGGTGGGCCCGTACGCGGCCGGGGTGCTCGGCGGCGAGGCGCCGGGCCACCTCGTACGAGCCGTCCGTGCTCCGGTCGTCGACGATGACGACCTCCACACCGCGCAGCGTCTGGTCCAGCACGGAGCGCACCGCCGCGGGCAGCCTGGCCTCGTCGTTGTAGACGATCACGACGACGGAGACGGCGGGTGCGGCGGTGTGCGGTGCCTCGTGCGGTCCCTCGGACCCCGGAGAGGTGTGCGGATCCACGTTCATCCCACTTCATCGTAGACATACCGTTTGGCCCGGCTGTGGGGTGTAGTCCCCTTGCGAACCACTTAGGTAGATGTCACGAAAGGTGTGCGGGTTCCTGTAGCCCGTAGCCCCTTTTCGGGGGCGCCCCAGCTGGGGCGCCCCCAAACGCATCCTTACGAATGCACCCCTACGAACGCACCCTTACGAATGCGTCCGCAGCAGCGTCCGCATCGTGCGCATCGCCACGGACAGGTTCGCCAGGTCGAACGCGTCGGAGCTCTGGATCTCCTCCAGCGTCAGGCGGGCCCGGCTCAGGATCGGGGCGTTCCTCTGCTCCCAGCCCTTGAAGCGCTGCTCGGGCGTGGCCTCGCCGTTTCCGACGGCGAGGACGTCGGCCGTGAGCGCCGCCTGGGCCGCGTAGAGGTCCTCGCGGATCGCCGCGCGGGCCATGGACTGCCAGCGGTCGGCGCGGGGCAGCTCGATGATGCGGTCCATGAGCTGGGTGATCCGCAGCCGGTCGGCGAGGTCGTAGTACACCTCGGCGACCTCCATCGGCTCCCGGCCCATGCGGTCGGCCACCGCGACGATGTCCAGCGTCGGGAAGGCGGGGGAGAACCCGGCCACCCGCGTGGCGAGCTCGTCGGGGACGCCCGCGTCCGTCAGCTCGTCGTAGATCTTCTGGTACCACTCCAGATCGGCGCCGCGCACCAGCTTGGGCACCTCGGCCCAGACCCGCTCCACGCCGTCCTTGAAGAACGCGATGGTCCCGGTGAGCTCCAGCGGCTGCGGCCGGTTGTTGAGCAGCCAGCGCGTGCCGCGCTCCACCAGCCGGCGGGAGTGCAGACGGATACGGGTCTGGACGGCCGCGTCGACCTTGTTGTCCAGCGCCTCCACCGCGTCCCACACCGCTCCGGAGTTGAAGATCGCGCGGGCCGCGGTCTGCGCCCGGACGATCTCCTCCAGGGAGGCTCCCGTCTCCTCCCGCATACGGTGCAGGAAGCTCGTACCGCCCGTGTTGACCGTGTCGTTGACCAGGACGGTCGTGGTGATCTCGCGGCGCAGCGGGTGGCTCTCGATGTTCTCGGGGAACCGCTCGCGCAGCGCGGTCGGGAAGTACGCGTACAGCAGGCCGTGCAGATACGGGTCGTCGGGCAGCGAGGTGTGCAGCAGCTCCTCGGCGACCGTGATCTTCGTGTAGGCGAGGAGGACGGCCGTCTCCGGGCCGGTGAGGCCGTGTCCGGTGCCCAGCCGCTCGCGGATCTGCCGGTCGGTGGGCAGGAACTCCAGCGCCCGGTTGAGGTGGCCCTCGCTCACCAGGTGGCGCATGAAGCGCTGCTGGGCGTGGAGCATGTCCCTGGACTGGGCGAGGGCGTTGGCGATCGCCGTGTTCTGCGCGTAGTTGTTGCGCAGCACCAGGCTGCCGACCTCGTCGGTCATCTCGGCGAGCAGCTTGTTGCGCTGCTTGACGGTCATGTCGCCCTCGGTGACCAGGCCGTTGAGCAGGATCTTGATGTTCACCTCGTGGTCGGAGGTGTCCACGCCCGCGCTGTTGTCGATGGCGTCGGTGTTGATCTTCCCGCCGCGCTGCGCGAACTCGATCCGGCCGAGCTGGGTCAGGCCGAGGTTGCCGCCCTCGCCGACGACCTGGACCCTGAGGTCCCGCCCGTCGACGCGGATGGCGTCGTTGGCCTTGTCGCCGACGTCGGCGTGGGTCTCGGTGGACGCCTTGACGTAGGTGCCGATACCGCCGTTCCACAGCAGGTCGACCGGCGCCTTGAGGATCGCCTTCATCAGGTCGGCCGGGGTCATCTTGGAGACCTTGCCCTCGATGCCGAGGGCCTCACGGATGTGGCTGTTGACCGGCACCGACTTCGCCGTACGGGGGAACACGCCGCCGCCGGTCGAGATCAGCCCGGTGTCGTAGTCCTCCCAGGAGGAACGCGGCAGCTCGAAGAGGCGGCGGCGCTCGGCGTACGACGTGGCCGCGTCCGGGGTCGGGTCGATGAAGATGTGCCGGTGGTCGAAGGCGGCGACCAGACGGATGTGCTCGCTCAGCAGCATGCCGTTGCCGAACACGTCACCGGACATGTCGCCGATGCCGACGACCGTGAAGTCCTCGGCCTGCGTGTTCACCCCCAGCTCCCGGAAGTGCCGCTTCACGGACTCCCAGGCGCCGCGGGCGGTGATGCCCATGCCCTTGTGGTCGTACCCGGCGCTGCCACCCGACGCGAACGCGTCACCGAGCCAGAAGTTGTACGACTCGGCCACCTCGTTGGCGATGTCCGAGAACGTCGCCGTGCCCTTGTCGGCGGCGACCACCAGGTAGGTGTCGTCCTCGTCGTGCCGTACGACGTCGGTGGGCGGCACGACCTCGCTGGCCACCATGTTGTCGGTGATGTCGAGCAGGGCGGAGATGAAGGTCTTGTAGCTGCGGATGCCCTCGGCCAGCCAGGCGTCGCGGTCCACTGCCGGGTCCGGCAGCTGCTTGGCGACGAAGCCGCCCTTGGCGCCGACGGGCACGATGACGGTGTTCTTCACCATCTGCGCCTTGACCAGGCCGAGGATCTCGGTGCGGAAGTCCTCACGCCGGTCGGACCAGCGCAGGCCGCCGCGCGCGACCTTGCCGAACCGGAGGTGCACGCCTTCCACGCGCGGCGAGTACACCCAGATCTCGAACGCCGGACGCGGCGCCGGGAGGTCCGGGATGGCCTGCGGGTCGAACTTCATGGAGACGTACGCGTGCGGCTGCCCGCCCTGCGTCTCCTGGAAGAAGTTGGTCCGCAGGGTCGCCTTGATGACGGTCAGGAAGGACCGCAGGATCCGGTCCTCGTCGAGGCTGGCGACCTGGTCGAGCGCGCTGTCCAGCTCCTCCAGGAGCGCGTCGACGAGTTCGAGCCCGGCACGCTGCCGCTCCGGCGCCATCCGTGCCTCGAACAGGTTTACGAGCAGCCGTGTCGTGTGGACGTTGTTGCGGAGGGTGTCCTCCATGTAGTCCTGGCTGAAGGTGGAGCCCGCCTGGCGCAGGTACTTCGCGTACGCCCGCAGCATCATCGCCTCGCGCCAGGTGAGCCCGGCGCTCAGCACGAGCGCGTTGAAACCGTCGTTCTCGGCCTGGCCGGTCCAGGTCGCCGCGAAGGCCTCCTGGAACCGCTCGCGCCCGTCGTCACCCAGGTAGTCGCCGGGGCCGCTCAGCGCCTTGGGCAGGCGCAGTCCGAAGTCGTAGATCCAGGCGGTCGTACGGTCCGCGCAGCGCATCTCGTACGGCCGCTCGTCGACGACCTCGACGCCGAGCCGGCTGAGGACCGGCAGCACCGCGGAGAGGGAGACGGACTCGCCCCGGCGGTAGATCTTGAACCGCCGCTCACCGGGGCCCGCGCCCACGGGCTCGTACAGGCTGAGCGCGAAGTCCTTGCCGCCCTTGCCGCCCTCGCCGTCCTTCTCCCCGCCGCCGAGCTTTTCGAGGTGGACGAGGTCGGCGACGGCCGCACGCGGGCTGTGGTCCGCTTTGTAGCCCTCGGGGATGGCGTTGCCGTACCGGCGCAGCAGCTCTGCGGCGCGCTCCTCGCCGAGCTCGGCGTTCAGCGCCTCGGAGAACCCGTCGGACCAGGAGCGCGCGGCCTCCACCAGCCGCGCCTCGATGCGCTCCTTGTCGGCGTCGCTGAGCTCGGGCAGCTCGGTGCCCTGCGGGACGCGGACCACGAAGTGCAGCCGGGAGAGGATCGACTCGGTGTTCCAGGCCGTGAAGTCGACGCTGGTGCCGCCGAGTTCCTCCTTGAGGATGTCGATGATGCGCAGCCGGACACCGGTGGTGTAGCGGTCCCTGGGCAGGTAGACGAGGGCGGAGTAGTAGCGCCCGTACTCGTCCTGGCGCAGGTAGAGCCGGAGCCTGCGCCGCTCCTGAAGGTACAGCACGGACGTGACGATGGACTGCAGCTCGTCGACGGGCGTCTGGAACAGCTCGTCGCGCGGGTACGTCTCCAGGATCTGCAGCAGGTCGCGCCCGTCGTGGCTGTTGGGCGAGAAGCCGGCGCGCCCCAGCACCTCCTCGACCTTGCGGCGGATGACGGGGACGCGGCGGACGGACTCGGTGTAGGCGGCGGACGAGAAGAGTCCGAGGAAGCGCCGCTCCCCGACCACGTTCCCGTGCTCGTCGAACTTCTTCACGCCCACGTAGTCGAGGTAGCTCGGCCGGTGGACGGTGGCGCGGCTGTTGGCCTTGGTGAGGACGAGGAGCTTGTGCTCGCGGGCCTTGGCGCGGGCGTCGGCGGGAAGCCTCTCGAAGGAGGGGCTGACGGGGTGGCTCTCCTCGGCGTGGTGGTGCGGGTCGGACCGCAGGATGCCGAGCCCGGTGCCCGGAACGGCGGCCAGCGAGTCGTCCTCCCGCAGTTGGTACTCCCGGAACCCGAGGAAGGTGAAGTGGTCGTCCGCCAGCCAGCGCAGCAGCTCGCGGGCCTCCTCGACCTCGTCGCCCCGCAGGTCGTCCGCGGTGGGCTCGGCGGGCAGCTCGTCGGCGATACGGATCGCCGCGTCCCGCATCTTCTCCCAGTCCTCGACCGCTTCACGCGCGTCGGACAGCACGCGCAGCAGATCGTTGGTGATCTGCTTCAGATCGGACCGGTCGGTCTCGCGGTCGATCTCGACATGGATCCAGGACTCGGTGTGCACGTCGTGCGGCAGAGCGCCGACGGTCGGTGCGGTGAGCACCTCGATGAGCTTGCCGGCGACATCACGCCGCACGATGACCTGCGGGTGGATGACGACGTGGATGCCCCGGCCCTGCCGCGACAGCTCATTGGTCACGGAGTCGACGAGGAACGGCATGTCGTCGGTGACGACCTCGACCACGGAGTGGCTGCAGGTCCAGCCGTTCTCCTCGACGGTCGGGGTGTGAACCCGCACGTTGGCCGTGCCCTGGGGGCGGTTCTCCGCCAGCCGGTAGTGCGAGAAAGCGGCTCCGAGGATGTCGACCGGGTCGCGGTCGGCCAGGTCCTCCGGGGCGGTGTGCAGGTAGTAACGCTGGAGGAACGCGAACACGGTTTCGCGGTCCGAGGTGCCGGGGGGTGCCTCGCCCGACGTCCCAGTCGGTAGGTGCCCCCCGACCGGGCTGTTCTCAGCTACCCGGGCGGCCCGTTCGAGCAGCTCGGCCTTGGCTTCGTCCAGCTTGGTCTGCATTGTCCTCTGGCTCCTGTCGCGCGCCGTTGCGTGACGTTGAAGGAAGTTCGGTCCCTTCCCTGCGGACGTGACGCCGAGACGCGGGGTGTCCGGTCTGCTCCGACGCTATGCCGCAAGGTGAGGTGTGTGGGGGGTTCTGAGCCAATCTTGAGCTGCCCGGCAGCTGTGAGAATGCTCTCTGCGAGCCACGGTCGAAGGGCGCCCTCGGTGCCCCGGGAGCCCTTCCGGCCCCCTCCCGCCCGCAAGGACCAGCGACCGCCGCCCGGTCACGGCTGTGGGCCGTGCTCTCCGGGCGCAGGGCAGGGACGACGAGGTCCCCGCGAAATATCGCGCTGATCACGCCACAAGGCTATCGCTCATGACGGGGGGCCCGTCATGAGCCGTATGTGTATAAAACCCGGGGTCGAAGTTTGACGTTTCGCACAGGAGCCCGGCGCTTGGCGCCCTCCCATGCCCTGCACCTCAGGTTCCACCGGGGGGGCGCTTTGCCAGGTGGGTGCCACTCCGGCCCTGCGTGGGTGGGGCTCCCCGGGTGGGTGCCACTCCGTCGGGGGTGTGACGGCTGCGTACGGCCGGGCGGATGTCGGCTCGTGTACCGCCGCACGTTGGTCAGTGCTCCCGGCCAGTCCGGGGGAGCGAGGGGAGTGGGGGAGCGGGGTGAGCGGGGTGAGCGGGAGGAGCGAGAGGGGAGCGAGAGGGGGATGGCTCACCGGCGTTTGAGGACGAACCCGTTCGGGCCGATAGTGGGGTTGGGGGCTGGGGTCGCAGCCCCGGGGCAGTCACCCGTGCTCTGGGGCCCTGTGGCTCGCGCGCACCCTTGGCAAGGCCTCTCCCCCGAGGCACGTTGCCCATGACGCCCGGCAGAGGGCGCCCACCACGGCTGAGGGGAGCGCAGCGACATGTCAGCCAAGATCCTGATCGTCACCGGCGACGCGGCGGAGTCACTGGAGGTCCTGTACCCGTACCAACGCCTCCGCGAGGAGGGCTACGACGTCCACATCGCGGCCCCCGCCCGCAAGAAGCTCCAGTTCGTCGTCCATGACTTCGAACCCGGCTTCGACACGTACACCGAGAAGCCCGGCTACACCTGGCCCGCCGACCTCGCCTTCTCCGAGGTCGACCCCGGCCAGTACGTCGCCCTCGTCATCCCAGGGGGCCGCGCCCCGGAGTACCTCCGCAACGACCCCGAACTCCGCAAGATCCTCAAGTCCTTCTTCGACACGGACAAACCCGTCGCCCAGATCTGCCACGGCCCCCTGCTGACCGCCGCCGTGGACGGCCTGCGCGGCCGCCGCGTCACGGCGTACCCGGCGCTGGAACTGGACATGCAGGCGGCCGGCGCCACGTTCCAGGACGCGGAGGCCGTGGTCGACGGCACCCTCGTCTCGTCCCGCGCCTGGCCGGACCACTCCCGCTGGATGCGAGAGTTCCTCACGGTCCTGCGGGCCAAGGCACCCGTGACCTGAACTGATGACCTGAACTGACCTGACGTGACCGCACCTGACCGGACCTGACCCCTGAGGCGGCGGCGGGCGGACCGCTGGGCCCGCCGCTCAGCCGTCGTCGGCCGGAGTGGCCTGCCTGAGGTTTTTGCGGATCTTCCGCAGAGGCCGCCAGAGGCCGGCTGCCGTCAGCCGTCCCACCGCTCAGCCGTCGGCAGCCGTCAGGCCGCCAACCGCTCGGCCTCCACGACCGCCTCCGCCAGGGTGTCCACCACGGGCACGCCCACCTCCTCAAGGCTGGCGCGGCTGTGGGAGCCCCCGGTGTACAGCACGGCCTGGGCGCCCACGTGCCGCGCGGACACCGCGTCGTCGGCCGCGTCCCCGATCACCACCACGCGGGAGATCTCGACACCGGTGAGCCTGCCCACGTGCCGCACCATGTGCTCGGCCTTGCTGCCTCCGGACGGCCCGGTCCGCCCGTCGACCCGTATGAAGTGCGGCTCGATCCCGAACCCCCTCACCAGGGGGACCAGGTCCTCATGCCCGTACATGCTGAGGATCGACTGGCTGTGCCCCGCAGACCGCCAGTCCGCGAGCAGTGTCGGCACGCCCTCGGTGAGCTCGCAGGCCGTGCGGTGCTCCAGGTAGTAACGGTGGAAGATCCCGTCCATGATCTCCCACTCCTCGTCCGTCGGAAGCCGCCCTATCAGCCGCTCGTAGAACTTCGGCACCGGCACGCAGTACAGCGCCCGGTACTGCTCCAGTGTGAGCGGCTCGATGCCCAGCTCGGCGAATGCCGCGTTCGTCGCCCCGATGATCGCTTCATTGTCGTGGAACAGGGTCCCGTTCCAGTCCCAGACGATGTGCGCTGCTCCGTTCTTCCCCATACCAAGAACGTACCCGGCACCACTGACAACGCACCGTGACCGCCCACCGCACGCCGGTGACTGGCTCCCGCACACCGGTGGCGGTGAAGGGATGTCGCGGAAACCTACGGCACCGCGTTCAGTCCCCCAGCCCCACCAGGTTGGGAATCTCCTGCGTCGCGTACCACAGCAACTCGTGGTCCTCGGCACCGTCCACGGTGAACTGGGCGTCGTCGTCCCCCTGGTCGGCCGCGCCCAGCGCGTCCGCGGCGGCGGCCACGTCGTTCTCGGCGTCGTCGGAGTCGACGTGGACGGCCGCCGCCTTGGACAGCGGAACCGGACCGGTGACCCGCACCTCCCCGAGCGCCGCGGGGTCGAGCCCACGGTCGGGGTCGGCCACGGCGGCCCCGTCGGCGACATCGACGGCGACGACGACCCGCCGCCGGGCCACCCCGGGCTCCACGGCGAGAAGCCGCAGCGAGGCCAGGGCGGCGCGGTTGAGGGCCGCGTACTCAAGCTCCTCGATGTCGTCGGAGAGATACCACTCGCGCAGCGCGGGCGTGACGGCGTACGCGACGAACGGCCCCTCTCCCAGCTCACCCGTCTTGTACGCCGCGGCGAGACCGGGAAGGGTCAGGGGGACGTAGACGCGCATGACGAGCCGCTTTCGTAGTCGGGAAAGTCGGGAAGGGCCACCGGAAGGCACGGGGAGGTTTCCACAAGACCGATCCTGACCGGTCCGTGGTCCCGCACCTCCGGTGAGTCACCCAAGGATACGTGCGGGTGTCCCCCATCGGGTCCCCACCCGCGCCCTCCGCGGCGTCCACCCGCCGCTCCCGGATCACCCGGTACACCCCCATGTCCCCAAGGGTTCCGCCCCTCGGGATCACTCTGATAGGTGAAGATTCCAGGCGCTCCGAGGCGGGCCCGCCTTCGTTGCGGCACCCGCTCCCGGCCCCGTACAAGATCCCCAACCACGAAGTTACCGACCGGTATCCCCTGGGCGGTCGGTTCACGGAACGGGGACCTCCCATGAACAAGGTCATGACCAGGACTCGGCGCCACCCCGGCACCCGCCCGCCGGTCCGACACGACACCCGCCGCCCCGGCGGCACACCGACGCGCACGGCACCGGGCCGGGGTCGCCCCTCCACGGCCCCCGGCGGGGCCGTGGAGGCCGGCAGGGCACTCCTCGCCCTCCCTCAGCCCCGCCCCACCGACCGCTTCGCCGATCTCCTGCTGGCAGTGCTGAGCGGTCAGCGTCCGGTGCACAGCATGCTGCGCCACACTGTCGGACGCGCGTACGACGAACTGGCCTGGCTCGCCGAACGCGGCCCCCTGCGCGCGACCCGCGGCACCCGCCCGGTCGTCCGCGACATCGGCTACTTCGAGCCCCGCCCCGGCGCCATCGAGGCCTTCGCCCGCATCGGCGCCGGCGACCAGCTCCGCGCCATGGCCTTCCGCCTGGAGTACGGCCATGACAACCGCTGGCGCTGCACAGCCGTGGAACTCGGCGGTCCGAGGATGCCCTGCACGGACGAGGACTGACCTCCTCGTACGGCATACGGCACACGCATACGGCCCCGGCCCCGGCCCCGGCCCCGGCCCCGGGGCCGGGCTCATCCCTCGGAGCGCCGACCAGACAGGGCACACACGCGAAGGGCCGAGCACCCGAAAGTGCCCGGCCCTTCATAACCGCTGTCCTCACCCGAGGCGACCCGCCGCCGCCTCACCGGAGGCAAACGGCTGCGTCACTTCTTGCGGCGCCGTCCGCCCTTGGCCTGCTTGCGGCGCTCCGCGCGCGTGAGACCGTCGGCCTCGGAGCGGACGGGCTCGTCGTCGTTGGTGAAGTCGCCCTCGACGACACCGCCCTCGCCGTCCACGGTGGGGGCGGAGAAGTGCAGACGGTCCGGGCGCTGCGGGGCCTCCAGGCCCTTGGCACGGATCTCCGGACGGGCACCCGCCTGGGCCGGTACCGCGTCCTCCTTCTTCTCCAGCGACGGCTTCTCGTCCTCGACCGGGACCTCCTCGACCTGCTGCTCGACCTGGACCTCCAGGTTGAACAGGTAGCCGACGGACTCCTCCTTGATGCCCTCCATCATGGCCTGGAACATGTCGAAGCCCTCGCGCTGGTACTCGACCAGCGGGTCCTTCTGGGCCATCGCGCGCAGGCCGATGCCCTCCTGGAGGTAGTCCATCTCGTAGAGGTGCTCTCGCCACTTGCGGTCCAGGACCGAGAGGACCACCCGGCGCTCCAGCTCGCGCATGATCTCGGAGCCGAGCTGCTCCTCGCGCGCCGCGTACTGCTCGTGGATGTCGTCCTTGATCGACTCGGCGATGAACTCGGCGGTCAGCCCGGCCCGGTCACCGGCGGCCTCCTCCAGCTCGTCGACGGTCACCTTCACCGGGTAGAGCTGCTTGAACGCGCCCCACAGCCGGTCGAGGTCCCACTCCTCGGCGAAGCCCTCGGCGGTCTCGGCCTGGATGTAGGCGTCGATCGTGCCGTCCATGAAGTGCGTGATCTGCTCGTCCAGATCCTCGCCCTCAAGGACACGGCGCCGCTCGCCGTAGATGACCTCGCGCTGGCGGTTGAGGACCTCGTCGTACTTCAGGACGTTCTTACGGGTCTCGAAGTTCTGCTGCTCGACCTGCGACTGGGCGGAGGCGATCGCGCGCGTGACCATCTTGTTCTCGATCGGCACGTCGTCCGGGACGTTCGCCATGGACATCACGCGCTCGACCATCTGGGCCTTGAACAGGCGCATCAGGTCGTCGCCGAGCGAGAGGTAGAAGCGGGACTCACCCGGGTCGCCCTGACGGCCGGAACGACCGCGCAGCTGGTTGTCGATACGGCGCGACTCGTGCCGCTCGGTACCCAGCACGTAGAGCCCGCCGAGTTCCTTGACCTCTTCGAACTCGGCCTTCACGGCCCGCTCGGCCTTCTCCAGGGCGGCGGGGAGGGCGTGGGACCACTCCTCGATGTGCTCCTCGGGGTCGAGGCCGCGCTGGCGCAGCTCCGCCTCGGCGAGGTCGTCGGGGTTGCCGCCGAGCTTGATGTCCGTACCACGGCCGGCCATGTTCGTGGCCACCGTCACAGCGCCCTTGCGGCCGGCCTGGGCGACGATCGTCGCCTCCCGGTCGTGCTGCTTGGCGTTCAGCACCTCGTGCTGGATGCCGCGCTTGGAGAGCTGCTGCGAGAGGTACTCGGACTTCTCGACCGACGTCGTACCGACGAGGATCGGCTGGCCCTTCTCGTGCTTCTCGGCGATGTCGTCGACGACCGCGTCGAACTTGGCGACCTCGGTGCGGTAGATCAGGTCGGACTGGTCCTTGCGGACCATCGGCTTGTTGGTCGGGATCGGGACCACGCCGAGCTTGTAGATCTGGTGGAACTCGGCGGCCTCGGTCATCGCCGTACCGGTCATGCCGGAGAGCTTGCCGTAGAGGCGGAAGAAGTTCTGCAGGGTGATCGTGGCGAGCGTCTGGTTCTCGTCCTTGATGTCCACCCCTTCCTTCGCCTCGATCGCCTGGTGCATGCCCTCGTTGTAACGGCGGCCGGCGAGGATACGGCCCGTGTGCTCGTCGACGATCATGACCTCGCCGTCGATGACGACGTAGTCCTTGTCCTTCTTGAAGAGCTCCTTGGCCTTGATGGCGTTGTTCAGGTAGCCCACCAACGGCGTGTTCACCGACTCGTACAGGTTGTCGATGCCCAGCCAGTCCTCGACCTTGCTGACGCCGGACTCGTGGATGGCGACCGTGCGCTTCTTCTCGTCGACGTCGTAGTCGCCGGTCTCGTCGACGCCCTTCAGGGGGTTGCCCGCCTCGCCGCGCTTGAGGCGCGTGACCAGCTTGGCGAAGTCGCCGTACCACTTGGTGGCCTGGTCGGCCGGGCCCGAGATGATCAGCGGCGTACGGGCCTCGTCGACGAGGATGGAGTCGACCTCGTCGACGATCGCGAAGTTGTGGCCGCGCTGGACGAGCTCGTCCTTGGACCAGGCCATGTTGTCGCGGAGGTAGTCGAAGCCGAACTCGTTGTTCGTGCCGTACGTGATGTCGCAGTTGTACTGCTCGCGGCGCTGGGCCGGCGTCATGTTGGCGAGGATGCAGCCGACATCCAGGCCCAGGAACTTGTGGACGCGGCCCATCATCTCGGAGTCGCGCTCGGCCAGGTAGTCGTTGACCGTGATGAGGTGGACGCCGTCTCCGGACAGCGCGTTCAGATACGCGGGCAGCGTGCCCACCAGGGTCTTGCCCTCACCGGTCTTCATCTCGGCCACATATCCGAGGTGGAGGGCGGCGCCGCCCATCAGCTGCACGTCGTAGTGCCGCTGGCCGAGGACGCGCTTGGCCGCCTCACGGACGGTCGCGAAGGCCTCGGGGAGCAGGTCGTCGAGGCTCTCGCCGTCGGCGTAGCGCTGCTTGTACTCATCGGTGAGGGCCCGGAGCTCGGCGTCGGAGAGGTCCGCGAAGTCCTCTTCGATGGAGTTGACCTGGTCCGCGATGCGGTGCAGCTTGCGCAGGATCTTGCCTTCGCCTGCACGCATGATCTTCGAGAGGACGGACACGGGGTTTTGTCTCCTTGCCGATCGGGCCTGGGACGGTCGGATTCCACTGGACAGGTTCAATGACAGCTTTGACAGCTTCGATACCAGACAAAGCAACGGCCATCGTAAGCGAGGACCCCACCATGCCGGGAGGTCTGGCCATGACAGCCACTAGGACAACGGCCGTACGAGACGGATGGTGCCGCATTCCGTCCACGAAATAAGCGAATTGTGATCGGCCCCTCACGCACCGCAAACAACACGCGCAACAAACCCGGCACCCACCCGATCGGCCACTGCCCGACACGGACCGACACGGCCCGACACGCACCGACATCGGCCGACCCGGTTTCTAAAGGATGGCGCCTCTCCGCTCCGTCGCGCCAGAATCGCCCGATGGACCCCGTCACCCTGACCACCGACCGGCTGCTCCTGCGCACGGTGGGCCCGCACGACACCGACGCGGTGTACGCGGCCGCGCAGGACCCCGAGATCCAGCGCTGGACCATGATCCCGTCGCCGTATCTGCGCGAGCACGCGGAGGGGTTCGTCGGCCAGATGGCGCCCGACGGCTGGGCGGACTCCTCGATGTACACGTTCGGCGTCTTCCTCCCCTCCGGGGAGCTGGTGGGCATGCTCGGCATCACCGTGCGCTCACTGGGCACGGGTGAGATCGGTTTCTGGGCGACCAAGGAGCACCGCGGCAACGGCTACATCACCGAGGCCACCCTCGCCGCCTCCCGCTGGGCCTTCACCTCGATGGCGATCGACCGTGTGGAGTGGCGCGCCGAGGTCGGCAACGCGGCATCCCGCGCGGTGGCCGAGAAGGCGGGCTTCACCATCGAGGGCACCCTGCGCTCCGCGATCGACAACAAGGGCGTGCGCCGCGACTGCTGGGTGGGCTCCCTGCTCCCCTCGGACCTGGGCCTGCCGTCGACGGCACCGTACCTTCCGGGACAGTCGTAGCGTCTCCGGCCGGCTTGGGCTTTCCGGGGCTCCCTGGGGGGCGGCGGCCGGCGCGGCCAGTCCGGGAACCCGGTGCGACTGATCCGGGAACCCGGTGCGGCCGGTCCGGAAACCCGCTGCGGCTGGTCCCGAAAAGCGGGCTCCCTCAGCCCGAAACCCAAGCCGCCTCGGCCCGAAACCCAAGCCGCCTCAGTCCGAAACCCAAGCTCAGGCCCCTCTGTCAGTGGCAACCTCTATCGTGCGGAACCATGACGACCCTGCCGCGCCCCACCACCGAACTCTCCGCCAACGAGGCCCGCCGCATCGCCCTGCGGGCCCAGGGGTTCCTCGGTGCTCCCGACCGCAGAGGTGGCGTACGAGGCGTGCTGCGGCACCTGGGCGCGGTCCAGCTCGACACCATCTCGGTCCTGGCCCGCTCGCACGAACTCATCCCGTACGCCCGCCTCGGCGCGGTGGGCCGCAAGACGGTGGACAGGGCGTACTGGTCGACCACGCCCGACGGCGCACCCGTGACCCGACCGCACGCCTTCGAGTACTGGTCGCACGCCGCGTGCATCCTCCCCGTAGAGGAGTGGCCCCACTTCGCCTTCCGCCGCCGCGCCTACCGCTCCCGCCCGCACTGGAACCACCCGCTGCCGGACGGCGCATACGAGCGCGTCATCAAGCAGCTCCGCGCCGAAGGCCCCCTGACGGCCACGGAGTTGGGCGGCGCGAAGCGGACCAGCGAGTGGTGGGACTGGTCCGGAGAAAAGATCGCCGTCGAACGGGCGCTGATGTACGGCGAGGTGGTCTGCGTCGAGCGCCGCGGCTGGAAGCGGGTGTACGACCTCGCCGAGCGCGCGATCCCGGACGAGCTGCTGCACGACGAGCTGGACGACACCGAGTGCCTCCGCCGCCTGGTCCGGCTGGCCGGCCAGTCCCTGGGTGTGGGCACGCGCGCGGACATCGCCGACTACCACCGCCTGAAGGCCGAGCAGGTCGACGCGGTGATCGCGGACTCGGGCCTGGTTCCGGTGACGGTCGCGGGCTGGGGCAAACCCGCCTGGGCCGACCCGGCGGCCCTGGAGACGGCGCCGCGCGGCCGCCACCGTACGACGCTCCTGTCCCCCTTCGACTCGCTGATCTGGGAGCGGGCCCGGACGGAACGCATCTTCGGCTTCACCCACCGGCTGGAGGCGTACGTCCCCAAACAGAAGCGCCTGTACGGCTACTTCGCGATGCCGGTCCTCGCCGGAGGTCAGCTGGTCGGACGGGTCGACCCCGCCCGCGACGGCCGCACCCTGATCGCCAGGCAGATAACTCTCGGCAGCCCCAAAGCAGTCCCCGCGGTGGCCCAGGCCCTGCGAGAGGCGGCGAGCTGGGTGGACTGCACCGACGTACGCGTGGAGCGGGTGGACGCCCCGGAGCCCAGCGAGCCCCTTACAAAGGAGCTGACCCGCGCCCTCGCCTGATTCTCACCGAGTCCGTACCCCATGACCCGTCACTAACGGATCTCGAGGATCTTCTCCCGCATCGCATACACCACGGCCTCCATCCTGGAGTGCAGCTGCAGTTTCTCCAGGATGTTGCGCACGTGGTTCTTCACCGTGTTCTCGGAGATGAACAACTCCTTGGCGATATCACGGTTGTTCATTCCCGTGGCCACGAGTTTGAGCACCTCAAGCTCCCGGTCCGTCAACCGCGGCGCCGGCACGAGCCGGCGCTCATCGGTCCGCTGGATCATGGACTTGAACTCGGTGAGCAGCTTGGACGCCATGGAGGGGCTGATCTGTGACTGACCGTCAGCGACGGCGCGAATGGCGGTGGCCACCTCGTCCGTGGAGATCTCCTTGAGGAGATAGCCCGTCGCACCCGCCTTGATCGCGTCGTAGAGGTCGGCCTCCTCGTCGCTGATCGTCAGCATGATGATCTTCGCGCTGGGGGCCACCTCCTTGATGGAGGTGCACGCCTCGATGCCGCCGCGCTTGGGCATCCGTACATCCATCAGCACGATGTCGGGCAGCAGGTCGGCCGCCTTGTCGACGGCCTCCGCCCCGTCGCCCGCCTCGCCGACGACCTGGATGTCCTCCTCGGCCGCGAGCACGATCTCCAGGCCGCGGCGGAAGAGCGCGTGGTCGTCCACGACGAGGACCCGGATGGGCTCCTTGCGTGGAGAGCCCCCCTCCGGGCCCATGCCGACGACGCCGCCGTCGGCATCCTCGTCACGCATCGGTCCGAAGCTGTCCGCCATCGTTCCTCCCCCTAGAAGGCCGTGGCCTGTGTTCCTGTGCCATCGCCAACCAAAGGCAACAGCCCACCGGTTGGGGCCGGTTCAGCCATGATTTCATGCCGGGACCGCACAGCGGTGACAGAGCGGTCCATCGGGTGGTCGCACACGGGTGCCCCTGGGGGCGCACACACGCTCCAGGGGCACCGGATCGGTTGTCACCCGGCGGAGGTCAGCCGCCGAGCCCACCACCTGCGCCAGCCGACCGCCCCTGGGTCACCATCGGGTCGGTGCTGAGGTGGATGACGCCGTAGTCGTAGGCGTGCCGCCGGTAGACGACACTGGGTTCCTTGGTCTCGGAGTCGACGAACAGATAGAAGTCGTGCCCGACCAGCTCCATCTCGTAGAGCGCCTGGTCGAGCGTCATCGGGGACGCGACGTGGGTCTTCTCACGGACGACGAGGGGACCTTCGCCCTTGACCTCCAGCGAGCCGATCTTCTTGGTGGGAACGCCGTCCGACTGCTCTTCCTCGTGGACGGCCTTGCCGTTCCCGTTCAGCGTCGCCACGCCCGGGACGTGGTCGGGGACCTCGGCTGCCGTGAGCCGTCGGGCTCCACGGCGCGTGAATCGCTTGTCGTGCTGCCTGCGCAGCCGGGCTTCCAGCTTCTCCGCCGCCAGGTCGAGCGCCGCATACGGATCACTGGCCGCTGCTTCCGCCCGGATCACGGGACCGCGGGAGTGGAGCGTGATCTCCACTCGATCCGATCGGTCTGCCTGCCGGGGGTTGGGCTCCTTGGACACCTCGACGTCGAGGCTGATCACCTTGCCGTCGAGCTTCTGGATCTTCTCCAGCTTCAGCTTCTCGGCCACGTGCTTGCGGAACCGCTCGGGCACCTCGGTCTTGCGGCCCTTGACGACGATGTCCACGCAGAACTCCGTTCCCGGATCGCTCCGCTCCAGTGCGGAGCGTCTCCCTTGTGCATCACCAGGCTCCGGTACGTCCCGGAACCTCGGACTTGGTGACTTCCACCTCCTCCTCCCCCGTGGACAAGATCTCCGCCCTGTCGTCGCGGATGATTACAGAAAAACCCGCAGCACGGCATTCGGATATGCAAGGAACGGCCACCGCCATTCCCTCACAACCGAACATATCTCGCCCGGCCTGATGTCGTCACCCTCTACTCCCACATACCTCCGTTCAGGTGATTGACCCTCTCGCTACCTGCAACGACGCAAGATCTCTCTCAGTTCCGGTTTATTGGAAAGATTCCGGTGAGGCAGCGACCACCGCTGCGCGCATGATGTTTCCGGCGCCGTGCGCAGCCGCCTTTCCCGGTACTGCTCGGGTGCGGTCCACCACCTTCCTCTCGGCCGACCGCACCGACCTCACTCCGGTCGCCGCAGTCGCACCCGCGATCCGTTTCGCTCTTTCTTCCCATGCCACGCCGCCGTACACAGCCGTTTCGTCCAGAGCTGACCGCACGGCGCGCGCGGCCTCCGTCAGCGAGGCGCCCGTCGTCATCACGTCGTCGACCAGCACGACCCGGCCCTCCGCCAGCAACCGGCCTCCCCCGTCGGCCACCATCAGGGCGCCCGCGAGATTGTCCAGCCGCTGCCGCGAGTTGAGGCCCGACTGATCGGCCACGGCCCGGCGCTGCCGCAGCACACCGAGCACCCGGGCCGGCGTCCCCGTACGCCGCAGTTCCCCGGCCGCGGCGAGCGCGATCCGCCGAGCGGGGTCGTGCCCACGTGCCCGCACCGCCGTGCGCGCCGACGGCACAGGCACGAGCAGCACGCGCTCCCGTGCCCCTCCCGCCTCGCGCAGCCCCTCCCGTACGGCCCCTGCCAAGGCCGCTCCGAGCGGTGCCGCGAGCGCCAGCGCACCTCTTTCCTTGTGGGCGAGGAGCATCGCCCGTACCGCGTCCTCGTACGGAGCCGCCGCGTGTGCCACGGGCAGCCCCGGCGGCACCGGCACCGGTCGCACCCGGCTCGGTGCGGCCCCGCTCAGGGCGGCACGGCACTCCGGGCAGAGCACCGTGCGAGGCCTGCCGCAGCCTCCGCACTCGGCCGGCAGCACCAGATCGGTGAGGTCCTGCCACCACCCCCGCATGCCCACCACTGTGCCAACGTCGGCGCGCCTCGGCCACCCCTGTGGATAACCACCTGTGGACAACTCCCGGGCCCGGCCTCGGGCCGTCCCTCACACGAGCGACCCCCGCCGCTGCACTACACCGCAAGGCACTACACCGCACGGCAAAGCGCGACACGGCGCGGCACGGCACGGCAAAGCGCGGCATGGCACGGCACGTCACGGACCACCGTACGGACGCCCCCGCTATCCCGGATAAACCGGCGCCATCCCCTCGCTGACCACCGTCTGCCACTGCGAGCCGGACGACAGCCGTACGATTCCGTCCTCTGATGAATGGGCCACCAGCGGCAGCCGCTCGTCCTCGGAGGCGGCGATCTCCTCCACTCCGGTGAGCGACACGGGCTGGGGGCCGTCCAGCATGGAGCCGTCGACCTGCACGTACCGCATCTGCTGCACACCGCGGGACTCGCGCCCGACCACCACGAGCCGGCTGTCCCCGGCCCACGACATGGCCTTGACCTTCTCCAGCTGCGGTGTCGCGGAACGCAGATCGACGATCGACACGGACGGCTCACCACTTGAGTCGGAGTCCCGCTCGATGCGCCCTATGAACAGGGCCTGCTTGTCATCCCTCTCCACGATCAGCGCGATCCGGACGCCGTCCGCTGCCACCCGCACCGCCTCGATGCGCCCGTCCAGCCCCGGTGTGCCGGCCTCCAGAGGCTCGCCCTCACCGTCCTGCAGCACCAGCAGCCGCGGGTTCTTCGGATCGCGGTCGGCGACCCACAGATCGCCCCGCCCGTCCCAGCTGGGCGTCGTCAGCCGGTCCTTGTCGGTCCTGCCCTCGCTGTGGACCACAGGGTCGCCGAGCGCACCGTCCGACTCGAACGACCCGACATACATCTCGCTGCCGTCCTTCGACACCCCGGCAGCACGATCCTCGTCGCGGCTCACGGCGGCCGACCGCAGCTCTGTGTCGCCGGTGCCCAGAGCACCGGGAACGGTGTCGGGCTCCCGGTCGGCACCGCTGGCGAGCATGCGCACGAGCCGCCCCTCACCGTCGATGAAGTACTGGTAGTCGGCACCTCCGCCCGCGCCGTGCGAGGCCCCGCCCTCGTCGAGCACGCACAGCTGCGTACCGTCCGACCGCTGCAGCTCCACCTCGTCCACACCCGTGGGCATCAGGTCCTGGAGCGTGAACAGCAACTGCGCCGCCATCTCGTTGCACTTGCCCCGCGCGACACGATCGGCCTTGCCGTTCAGCGGCACGACCAGCTTGTTCTGGTCGTCGGGCGTGAGCGACGTGACGCCCTTCTTCAGGGCCGTGCCCGGGGGGAAACTCGTCCGCGCCACCGGGTTCAGCCAGCGGGTCGGGCCCTTCAGCAGCGCCCGGACCATCTGCGTCACCGGGTCCACCTCCCGGCGCACGTAGACCGGATCGGCCACGGTCCCCAGCTGCCCGGCCCGCGCGAACGAGGTGAAGTAGTACTTGTTCACGGACACATAGGTGCGCTGGAAGTCCGACTTGCCCATGACCACACCCTGGGGCAGCCGGTCGATGCGCCACTGCTTGGTGTCCTTCTGCTGCGTGAGGTGCACGGTCGCGTTGTATTCGTCGTCGGTGGGTTCGTACGCGTGCTGCGCATCCACCCGAGCGACCTCGTGGCCGGTCAGTCGGTAGAGGAAGTCCCCGTCGTCCTCCCTGGTCCCCGAGGGCTCGGGGACGGCGTTCGGCCCCTCGACGAGGACCGTGGTGGTCGCGCTCGGCTGCCAGTCCGAGAGCGCCTTGCCCGCCAGGTACATGCGTGCCGTCTCGTAGTCCGGATCATCGCTGGTGAGGGCCTCCAGGAAGCCCTGCACGATCTCCGAGGGCCGGGCGTCCTCGCGCGGCGGCAGCGCGTAGACCCGTACCTGCGCGTCCTGTCGTGGGGTGGACTCGACACCGCGCAGATCCCCGTCGTCCGGCATCGAGGCGCACCCGGCCAGCAGTACGGCACCACAGCCGACGTACGCCCCCACGCGCATCCGACGCCGTCGGCCGCGCCCCTCGCGGTCAGCGCCCACGGAATGCCTCCCCCTGCTCGTGCTGCTCCGCGGCGCCCTGCGACGGCCGCTCCTCGGTGTCCCCCGCTTCGTTGTCCACTTCTTCGTCCGCGTGCCCGCCCGCGGCCCCGGTGGGCCGGGGCACCACGCGCGCCCCGTCGCCGGGCAGTGCCGTCGGGTCCACCGTGGGCGTCGCCCCGGTCGGCCGCAGTTCTATGGGGGCCCTCGCCTGTACGTTCTCCCCCGCGGTCTGCACCGGGACGGTGGCGAGCTTGCTGCTGCCTCCGAGGTGCAGACCGGCGTCGTTCAGCTCCTGGTTGCGCCGCGAGTCCTTGGGCTCAAGAGGTATCGGGGATCCCCGCAGCGGCTCGTCCGCGGTCCGCGGCAGCGTCAGCCGGAACTGCGAACCCCCGCCCGGCTCGCCCCACGCCTGCAGCCAGCCACCGTGCAGCCGCGCGTCCTCCAAGGCGATGGACAGCCCGAGACCCGTACCGCCAGTGGTACGCGCGCGTGCCGGGTCCGCGCGCCAGAAGCGGCTGAACACCCGGGTCGCCTCGCCCGGCTTGAGCCCCACGCCGTAGTCGCGTACGGCGACCGCCACGGCGCCGCCCGCCGCGGCCAGCTTGACCACGACGTCCTTGCCCTCGCCGTGCTCCACGGCGTTGACGACGAGGTTGCGCAGCACCCGCTCCACGCGCCGGGCGTCGGCCTCGGCCACGATGGGCTGCTGGTCGCCGACGATCCGTATCCGCGTCCCCTTGCGCTCGGCGAGCGGCTCGGCCCCGCTCACGACCCGCCGCACGACCTCCCTGAGGTCGATCGGCTCGGCCTCCAGGGCCGCCGCGCCCGCGTCGAACCGGCTGATCTCCAGCAGGTCCGCGAGCAGCGACTCGAACCGGTCCAGCTGGTCGGCGAGCAGCTCCGCCGACCGCGCGGTCACCGGATCGAAGTCGACGCGTGCCTCATGGATGACATCCGCGGCCATACGCACGGTGGTCAACGGCGTGCGCAGCTCGTGCGACACGTCGGAGACGAACCGCCGCTGCATCCGCGACAGGTCCTCCAACTGCTGGATCTTCAGCTGAAGGTTCTGCGCCATCTTGTTGAAGGCCTCACCGAGCCGCGCGATGTCGTCCTCACCGGTGACCTTCATACGTTCCTGAAGGCGCCCCGCGGACAGCCGCTCAGCGATCCCGGCCGCCATCCGGACAGGGGTCACGACCTGCCGCACCACGAGCCAGGCAATGGCCCCGAGGAGCACGACGACGAACAGTCCCGCCGTCGCCAGCGTCCCCTTGACCAGGCTCAGCGACTTCTCCTCCTGGCTGAGCGGGAAGAGGTAGTACAGCTCGTACGGGTTGCCGTACGGGTCGTTGACCTGCTTGCCGATGACAAGCGCGGGCTGCGACTCCTTGCCGGTGCTGGCCTCGTAGACGATGCGCGTGTAGCTCTGCGCCGCGCCCGCTCCGTCGTCCACTCGGTCGCGCAGGACCTCGGGCACGCTGAGCGTCGGGTCCACACCGCCGGAGGCGCGCGGACCGAACCCGCGCTCGGCCCCCGCTCCGCTGCTGCTGAGCGTCACGACGTCGAACGCGCCCTGGCCGCCACTGGAGAGGGACTCCACGAGGCTGCTCATCCATTCGCTGACGTTCTTCACCGAGTCGCCACCCGGGTCCGGGCCCTCGTTCCCGGCCGCGGTCGCCGCGCTGTCGGCCTGCTGGGCGGCGGCCGTGAAGCCGCCCGTGGCCTGGCTCTGCGAACCCTTGACCTTGGCGTCCAGCAGTCCGTTGCGGACCTGTCCGATGACGACGAAGCCCAGCAACAGGACCACGCCCAGCGACATCAGCAGGGTCGTCACGACGATCCTCAGCTGGATGTTGCGCCGCCACAGCCGCATCACGGGCAACAGCGGACGGCGCACCCAGCGCATGAACAGACGCAGGACCGGACTGCCCTGTACCCCGCCCCGCAGCAGCCCGCCGTCGAGGAGGTGTCCCCAGCGGGACCCCGCCGTCTTCCGGCCGACAGGCCGCCCCGCGCGGGTCCCCGGCTGGCCGGGCGCCGAAGCGGCACTGTCCCCCGTCATGTCAGCTCGGTCCCGCCTTGTACCCGACACCGCGGACGGTCACCACGATCTCCGGCCGCTCCGGGTCCTTCTCGACCTTGGACCGCAGCCGCTGCACATGGACGTTGACCAGACGCGTGTCCGCCGCATGGCGGTAGCCCCAGACCTGCTCCAGCAGGACCTCACGCGTGAACACCTGCCACGGCTTGCGGGCCAGCGCGACCAGCAGGTCGAACTCCAGCGGCGTCAGCGCGATCGACTGCCCCTCCCGCTTCACGGAGTGACCGGCCACGTCGATGACGAGGTCGCCGATGGCGAGCTGCTCCGGCGCCGGCTCCTCCGACCTCCGCAGCCGCGCCCGGATACGGGCCACGAGCTCCTTCGGCTTGAACGGCTTCACGATGTAGTCATCAGCACCGGACTCCAGCCCGACCACCACGTCCACCGTGTCGCTCTTGGCCGTGAGCATCACGATCGGCACCCCGGACTCGGCCCTGATCAGGCGGCACACCTCTATGCCGTCCCGGCCGGGCAACATCAGGTCGAGCAGCACCAGGTCGGGTTTGGCCTCCCTGAATGCCGCCAGCGCCTTGTCGCCGTCGGCTACGAAAGACGGCTCAAAACCTTCACCACGCAACACGATGCCGAGCATCTCGGCCAGTGCGGTGTCGTCATCGACGACAAGGACTCGTCCCTTCATGAATGACATCATCCCATTAACTAAATCGTTACCTGGCGTGACCTGTCACACAGCCCGGCAAGAGCCTCGGCCGTCACGGGCGACACGACCCCCTCCTCGGTGACAATCGCCGTCACCAGCTCGGGCGGTGTCACGTCGAACGCCGGGTTGTACGCCTGTGTCCCCAGAGGTGCCACCGGAATCCCACCCCCCGCCTCCGCTCCCGCCACCGGCACCTGGGGCGCCGCGATCTCCGTCACCTCGTACCCGGCCCGCTGCTCGACCTCGATGGACGCGCCGTCCGCGGTGTCAAGATCCACGGTCGTCACCGGCGCCACCACGATGAACGGCACATGGTGATACCGGGCCAGCACCGCGAGCGGATACGTCCCCACCTTGTTCGCCACCGAGCCATCGGCCGCGATCCGGTCGGCCCCGACCAGCACGGCGTCCACCTCCCCGGCCGCGAAAAGCGAACCCGCCGCATTGTCCGTGAGCAAGGTGTACGCCATCCCGCTGCGCGCCGCCTCGTACGCCGTCAGACGGGCCCCCTGGAGCAACGGCCGCGTCTCGTCCACCCACAGCCTGCGCAGCCGCCCCTCCCGGTGCGCCGCCAGCGCCACCGCGAACGCCGTGCCCTCCCCTCCCGACACCAGCGAACCGCTGTTGCAGTGCGTGAGCACCCGGTGCCCGCCGCCCGGCAGCAACTCGTCGAGCAGCGCCAGCCCGTGCCCGGCCATGCGGACACTCGCCTCGGCGTCCTCCCGGTGCAGCGCCCGCGCCGCAGCGAGCGCCGCCTCGGCACCCTGCTCCTGGTTCCCGCCCTGGGCGAGCGCGGCCCGGTACGCGTCCCGGGCCCGGCCCACGCCGACCGCGAGGTTCACCGCGGTGGGCCGAGCACCCGCGAGGGAGGCAGCCGCCTCCTCCACGTCGAACCCGCGCGCGGCGGCGAGCGCGACGCCATACGCCCCGGCAATCCCCAGCAGCGGCGCCCCGCGGACCGCGAGGGTGCGGATCGCCTCCACCAGCGCGGGCGCGTCCGTGCACACCAACTCGACCTCTTCGGCCGGCAGCCGCGTCTGGTCGAGAAGGACCAGAACGGGCCCTTCGGGTGGCTCGTCCCAGCGGATCGCGGGGATCTCTGTCGGCCGGTTGTCGTCGCCGGATTGCGCCTGCTGATCAGCCATCCGCCCAGTCTGCCCTCTACCGGGCAGACAATTGAAGGTGCGCAGCCCATACCGCCCCTGGTCACTTGAAGGACGCACCGTGGCACGATGGGCGCGAACCTGCCACCGCAACCGCGGACGGGCACCGTGAAGGAGCGACGATGAAAGACACTCCGGGCTGGGCCTCGCCCGGATCCGCCCCCTCGGACGGCCAGGAACCGGCCGGCTCCGGCGCTGCGCAACCCCCGGAGCAGCCGGGCCAGGGGAGCGTGAACCCGTCGGAGCCACCGTCGAAGTGGTCCAAGGAGCAGCCCCCGCCCGGCCAGTGGTCGGCTCCGAGCCCGCAGGCCCCCGGCCAGGCCCCGCCACCCCTCCGCCCGGCCCGGGCTGGGGCGGCCAGCAGCCTGGCGGCCCCGGTGGTTACGGTCCGGGCGGCCCAGGTGACTACGGCGGCCAGGGCGGTGGCCCCGGCGGCTGGGGCTCGCCCGGCTACGGCGGTCCCGGCGGCTGGGGCGGACCGTGGGGCGGACCCCCGCCCGCGGCCAAGCCCGGTGTAATCCCGCTGCGCCCGCTCGGCATCGGCGAGATCCTCGACGGCGCCGTCTCCACCATGCGCACGTACTGGCGCACGGTCCTCGGCATCTCGCTGACCGTCGCCGTCGTCACGGAGATCGCGGTCATCCTGGTTCAGGGCTTCGTCCTCAACGACGCCGCCGGCACCGAGGCCCTCAGTGACCCCAGCGCCTCGCTCGACGAACTGACCCAGGCCATGGGCACCACCCTGCTCAGCTCGGCCGTCGTCCTGCTCATCAGCCTGCTCGGCACCATCGTGGCCACAGCCCTGCTCACGTCCGTGACCAGCCGCGCCGTGATCGGCAAGCCGGTGACCACGGCGGAAGCCTGGCGCGAGGCCCGGCCCCGGCTGGCCAGGCTGTTCGGCCTGACTCTCCTGCTGCCCCTCATCGCCGCCGTCATCATCGCCGTCGGCACCGCGCCCGGCCTCCTCGTGATCGCCGCGGGCGGAGGCGGAGGGGGCGCCGCGCTGGCCGCCCTCGGTGGTCTCGGAGCCGGAGTCGTCGCCCTGTGGCTGATGATCCGCTTCTCGCTCGCCTCGCCCGCCCTGATGCTGGAGAAGCAAGGGGTCATGAAGTCGATGAGCCGCTCCGTGAAGCTGGTGCGCGGCTCCTGGTGGCGGGTCTTCGGCATCCAGCTGCTCGCCGCGATCATCGCCAACATCGTGGCCTCGATCATCGTGATCCCGTTCGCCTTCCTCGCCGCCGCGCTCAGCGGAGACGGCGTCTCCGGCTTCCTCAATGGCAGCGGCGGGCAGCTCGGCTGGACGTTCCTCATCGTCAGCGGGATCGGCTCGGTGATCGGGGCCATGCTCACGTTCCCCATCACCGCGGGCGTCACTGTGCTGCTCTACATCGACCAGCGCATCCGCCGCGAGGCCCTCGACCTCGACCTGGCCCGGGCCGCCGGCATCCACGGCTACGGCACCGAGACACCCGGCACGACCCCGGGGAGCTGACGGCGTGGCGGGGGGAGTTCTCACAGCGGTTCTGGCACTGCCGCACGCCGGCCCGCCGGCCGTACGGCCACTGCTCGGCACCGGCGGCGCCGGGCAGGCACTGCCGATGTCCGACAACGCACCGCCGCTCACCACACCGCGCGACCCCGCGCGCGAAGCGGCCCGGCGCGAGTTGTCCAAGCAGATGTACCACGAGAACGAACCCAGCTGGTTCCAGCGCGCTCTGGACGCCTTCTGGGAGTGGCTCGACAAGCTGTTCGGCGCCGCGTCCGCCGCCACCCCCGGCGGCGCACTCGGCCTCGTCGTCATCGTCCTGGTGGTCCTCGCGCTCCTCGGAGCGCTGTGGTGGCGCCTGGGCACCCCCCACCGCACCCCCACATCGTCCGCCGCGCTCTTCGACGACCGCCCCCGCAGCGTCGCCGAACACCGCACGGCCGCCGAGGCACACGCCGCCCAGGGCCACTGGAACCAGGCCGTCCAGGAACGCATGCGCGCCATCGTCCGCTCACTGGAGGAACGCGCCCTGCTCGACGTACGCCCCGGCCGTACCGCCGACGAGGCCGCCTCCGAAGCAGGCCGCGCACTCCCCGCCCACGCGGACCGACTGCGCGCCGCCGCCCGGGACTTCGACGACGTCACATACGGTGGCAGGCCGGCGGGCGACGGAACGTACCGCCGCCTCGCCGCCCTCGACGACGACCTGGAGCGCACCAAGCCCGTGCTGACCAACAGTGCCCACAGCACGGCCAGTACGGCGGACAGCACCGGCAGCTCACGCCGCGGAGCCGCCGAATGACCACCGAGGCCACGCTCCCGACCACCTCGGCCTCGCCCTCCGCCCGCCAGGTGTGGACCCGCGCGCGAGGTGTCGTACTCGCGCTGGTGATCCTCCTGGCCGCGGCCGTCGCGATCGCCTCGGTCCGATCCACTTCCCAGCACGGCATGCTCGACCCGCGATCGGCCGACCCCTACGGCAGCCGCGCGATCGCCGCACTCCTCGACGACCGGGGCGTGTCCACACGCCTGGTCACCACCCTGGACGAGGCCCGCGCCGCGACGGGTCCCGACACCACCCTGCTGGTCGCCGTCCCCGACCTGCTGACGGACCGCCAGCAGGCCCAGCTCCACACGGCGACCCGCGACTCCGGCGGCCGTACGGTCCTGATCACCCCCGGCGCCCCCTCCATCGGCACCCTCGCCCCCGGTGTGAGCGCAGACCCGGCACGCAGCCTCGACTCGACGCTCTCCCCCCGCTGCGACCTCCCCGCAGCCCGGCGAGCGGGCACCGCCGACACGGGAGGCATCCGCTACCACACCACCGCCCCGGACGCCGACGCCTGCTACCGGAGCGACGGCCTGCCCACCCTGGTGCGCCTGCCGGCACCCGAAGGGGACGGCGACACCATCGTGCTCGGCTCGCGCGACATCCTCTTCAACAACAGCCTCGCCGACCAGGGCAATGCCTCGCTCGCCCTCCAACTCCTCGGCTCGCGCCCCCATGTGGTCTGGTACCTCCCCTCGCTGTCCGACAAAGCCCTCACCGAAACCGGCGAGCGCGACTTCCTCGACCTGCTCCCCTCGGGCTGGCTCTGGGGCACACTCCAGCTCTTCGTCGCCGCCGCCCTGGCCGCCCTCTGGAGGGCACGCCGACTCGGCCCCCTCGTACTCGAACGTCTCCCCGTCGCGATCCGCGCCTCCGAAACCGTCGAAGGCCGCGCCCGCCTCTACCGCAAAGCGAACGCCCGCGACCGCGCGGCCGCCGCTCTGCGCTCCACCACCCGCACTCGCCTCGCCCCCCTCGTAGGCATCCCCCTCGCCCAGGCGCACGCGCCCGAGGCCCTGCTCCCCGCCCTGTCCGCCCACCTCCACAACCACGGAGACGGACAGGCCCTGCACACCCTCCTCTTCGGCCCACCCCCCGGCGACGACGCAGCACTGATCGCCCTCGCCGACCAACTCGACGCCCTCGAAAGTGAGGTACGCCGTCCATGATGGACCCGACCACTGACAACGCCGGGTACGGCGGGGACCCGGGCGCCGCCCGCTCCTCCCTGGAAGCCCTGCGCGCCGAGATCGCCAAGGCCGTGGTCGGCCAGGATCCTGCGGTGACGGGCCTCGTCGTCGCCCTCCTCTGCCGCGGCCACGTCCTCCTCGAAGGAGTCCCGGGAGTCGCCAAGACCCTCCTCGTGCGCGCCCTGGCATCCGCCCTCGAACTCGACACCAAGCGCGTCCAGTTCACCCCCGACCTGATGCCGAGCGACGTCACGGGCTCCCTCGTCTACGACACCCGCACGGCCCAGTTCTCCTTCCAGCCCGGCCCGGTCTTCACCAACCTGCTCCTCGCCGACGAGATCAACCGCACCCCGCCCAAGACCCAGTCGTCGCTCCTGGAAGCCATGGAGGAACGCCAGGTCACCGTCGACGGCACCCCGCGCCCGCTCCCGGAGCCGTTCCTGGTCGCCGCGACCCAGAACCCCGTCGAGTACGAGGGCACGTACCCCCTCCCCGAGGCCCAGCTGGACCGTTTCCTCCTCAAACTCACGATCCCGCTCCCCACCCGCCAGGACGAGATCAACGTCCTCACCCGTCACGCGGAGGGCTTCAACCCCCGCGACCTGCACGCCGCAGGCCTACGCCCCGTAGCGAACGCAGCAGACCTGGAAGCCGCCCGCGCCTCGGTCGCCAAGACCACGGTCTCCCCCGAGATCACCGCCTACGTCGTGGACATCTGCCGCGCCACCCGCGAATCCCCGTCCCTCACCCTCGGCGTCTCCCCACGCGGCGCCACAGCCCTCCTGGCGACCGCACGCGCCTGGGCCTGGCTGACGGGCCGCGACTACGTCATCCCCGACGACGTGAAGGCCCTCGCCCTCCCGACCCTCCGCCACCGTGTCCAGCTCCGCCCGGAGGCCGAGATGGAAGGCGTGACGGCCGACTCGGTGATCAACGCGATCCTCACCCACGTCCCCGTCCCCCGCTGATGGCACTCACCGGACGCGCCGCCCTCCTCGCGGCCCTCGGCTCCCTCCCGGTCGGCATCTGGGAACCCGGCTGGACGGGCATCCTCGCCGTGAACGCCCCCCTGGCCCTGGCCTGCGCCTGCGACTTCGCTCTCGCCGCGCCCGTACGCCGCCTCGGCCTGACCCGCTCCGGCGACACATCGGCACGCCTGGGCGAAACGGCGGACGTCACCCTCACGGTCACCAACCCGTCCAACCGCCCCCTGCGCGCCCACCTCCGCGACGCCTGGCCCCCGAGCAGCTGGCAGCCCAGAACCGAGGTGGCCGCCTCCCGGCACCGCCTCACAGTGCCCCCGGGTGAACGCCGACGCGTCACAACCCGTCTGCGCCCCACGCGTCGGGGCGACCACCAGTCGGACCGCATCACCATCCGCTCGTACGGACCTCTCGGCCTGTTCGCCCGCCAGGGCAGCCACAAGGTCCCCTGGACGGTACGGGTCCTGCCCCCGTTCACCAGCCGCAAGCACCTGCCCTCCAAACTGGCCCGTCTGCGCGAACTCGACGGCCGCACCAGCGTGCTGACGCGAGGCGAGGGCACGGAGTTCGACAGCCTCCGCGAGTACGTCCCTGGGGACGACACCCGCTCCATCGACTGGCGCGCCACAGCCCGACAGACCACGGTCGCCGTACGCACCTGGCGTCCCGAACGCGACCGCCACATCCTCCTGGTCCTGGACACCGGCCGCACCTCCGCGGGGCGTGTGGGCGACGTCCCCCGCCTTGACGCCTCCATGGACGCTGCCCTGCTCCTGGCCACCCTCGCGTCCCGCGCCGGCGACCGCGTGGACCTCCTGGCATACGACCGTCGAGTACGCGCCCTCGTCCAGGGCCGCACAGCAGGCGACGTGCTTCCGTCCCTGGTCAACGCGATGGCCACCCTGGAACCCGAACTCATCGAAACGGACGCACGCGCCCTCACGGCCACCGCACTCCGTGTGGCCCCACGCAGCGCCCTGATCGTGCTCCTCACGAGCCTGGACGCGGCCCCCGTCGAAGAGGGCCTGCTTCCCGTACTCCCTCAGCTGACCCAACGCCACACCGTTCTCGTGGCATCAGTCACGGATCCGCACATCGCCGGCATGGCCAAGGCACGCGGAAACCCAGACGCCGTGTACGAAGCCGCCGCCGCAGCCCAGGCCCAGGCAGAACGCCACCGAACTGCCGAGCAACTCCGCCGTCACGGAGTCACGGTCGTCGACACAACTCCCGACGACCTGGCACCAGCGCTGGCCGATGCCTACCTGGCCCTGAAAGCAGCAGGACGCCTGTAAAGAGGTTTCCCAGGGAGCCGGGCGCCCCTGGGAAACGGTGGGAAACGGGAACCAATGGAAAACGAAAAAGGCCCACACCATAAGGTGTGGGCCTTTTCCAATATTTGTTCGGCGGTGTCCTACTCTCCCACAGGGTCCCCCCTGCAGTACCATCGGCGCTGTAAGGCTTAGCTTCCGGGTTCGGAATGTAACCGGGCGTTTCCCTCACGCTATGACCACCGAAACACTATGAAACACTCAACCGCACCACGCCTGTGGCAAACGTGGGGTTGTTCGTGGTTTCAGAACCAACACAGTGGACGCGAGCAACTGAGGACAAGCCCTCGGCCTATTAGTACCAGTCACCTCCACCCGTTACCGGGCTTCCAGACCTGGCCTATCAACCCAGTCGTCTACTGGGAGCCTTACCCCATCAAGTGGGTGGGAGTCCTCATCTCGAAGCAGGCTTCCCGCTTAGATGCTTTCAGCGGTTATCCCTCCCGAACGTAGCCAACCAGCCATGCCCTTGGCAGAACAACTGGCACACCAGAGGTTCGTCCGTCCCGGTCCTCTCGTACTAGGGACAGCCCTTCTCAAGACTCCTACGCGCACAGCGGATAGGGACCGAACTGTCTCACGACGTTCTAAACCCAGCTCGCGTACCGCTTTAATGGGCGAACAGCCCAACCCTTGGGACCGACTCCAGCCCCAGGATGCGACGAGCCGACATCGAGGTGCCAAACCATCCCGTCGATATGGACTCTTGGGGAAGATCAGCCTGTTATCCCCGGGGTACCTTTTATCCGTTGAGCGACGGCGCTTCCACAAGCCACCGCCGGATCACTAGTCCCGACTTTCGTCCCTGCTCGACCCGTCGGTCTCACAGTCAAGCTCCCTTGTGCACTTACACTCAACACCTGATTGCCAACCAGGCTGAGGGAACCTTTGGGCGCCTCCGTTACCCTTTAGGAGGCAACCGCCCCAGTTAAACTACCCATCAGACACTGTCCCTGATCCGGATCACGGACCCAGGTTAGACATCCAGCACGACCAGACTGGTATTTCAACGACGACTCCACATGAACTGGCGTCCACGCTTCACAGTCTCCCAGCTATCCTACACAAGCCGAACCGAACACCAATATCAAACTGTAGTAAAGGTCCCGGGGTCTTTCCGTCCTGCTGCGCGAAACGAGCATCTTTACTCGTAGTGCAATTTCACCGGGCCTATGGTTGAGACAGTCGAGAAGTCGTTACGCCATTCGTGCAGGTCGGAACTTACCCGACAAGGAATTTCGCTACCTTAGGATGGTTATAGTTACCACCGCCGTTTACTGGCGCTTAAGTTCTCAGCTTCGCCCACCCGAAAGTGAGCTAACCGGTCCCCTTAACGTTCCAGCACCGGGCAGGCGTCAGTCCGTATACATCGCCTTACGGCTTCGCACGGACCTGTGTTTTTAGTAAACAGTCGCTTCTCGCTGGTCTCTGCGGCCACCCCCAGCTCACCAAGAAAATTGGATCACCAGGAATGGCCCCCCTTCTCCCGAAGTTACGGGGGCATTTTGCCGAGTTCCTTAACCATAGTTCACCCGAACGCCTCGGTATTCTCTACCAGACCACCTGAGTCGGTTTAGGGTACGGGCCGCCATAAAACTCGCTAGAGGCTTTTCTCGACAGCATAGGATCATCCACTTCACCACAATCGGCTCGGCATCAGGTCTCACCCTGCAAGAGCGGCGGATTTACCTACCACTCGGGCTACACCCTTACCCCGGGACAACCACCGCCCGGGATGGACTACCTTCCTGCGTCACCCCATCACTCACCTACTAACCGCTTGGTTCAGCGGCTCCACCACTTTCCATTCCCCGAAGGGTCCGGAACGGCTTCACGGCCTTAGCATCACGATGCTCGATGTTTGACGCTTCACAGCGGGTACCGGAATATCAACCGGTTATCCATCGACTACGCCTGTCGGCCTCGCCTTAGGTCCCGACTTACCCTGGGCAGATCAGCTTGACCCAGGAACCCTTAGTCAATCGGCGCACACGTTTCCCACGTGTGAATCGCTACTCATGCCTGCATTCTCACTCGTGAACCGTCCACAACTCGCTTCCACGGCTGCTTCACCCGGCACACGACGCTCCCCTACCCATCCACACACCCGTTAGGGCCATATGTGTGAATGACACGACTTCGGCGGTACGCTTGAGCCCCGCTACATTGTCGGCGCGGAATCACTAGACCAGTGAGCTATTACGCACTCTTTCAAGGGTGGCTGCTTCTAAGCCAACCTCCTGGTTGTCTCTGCGACTCCACATCCTTTCCCACTTAGCGTACGCTTAGGGGCCTTAGTCGATGCTCTGGGCTGTTTCCCTCTCGACCATGGAGCTTATCCCCCACAGTCTCACTGCCGCGCTCTCACTTACCGGCATTCGGAGTTTGGCTAAGGTCAGTAACCCGGTAGGGCCCATCGCCTATCCAGTGCTCTACCTCCGGCAAGAAACACACGACGCTGCACCTAAATGCATTTCGGGGAGAACCAGCTATCACGGAGTTTGATTGGCCTTTCACCCCTAACCACAGGTCATCCCCCAGGTTTTCAACCCTGGTGGGTTCGGTCCTCCACGAAGTCTTACCTCCGCTTCAACCTGCCCATGGCTAGATCACTCCGCTTCGGGTCTTGAGCGCGCTACTACACCGCCCTATTCGGACTCGCTTTCGCTACGGCTTCCCCACACGGGTTAACCTCGCAACACACCGCAAACTCGCAGGCTCATTCTTCAAAAGGCACGCAGTCACGACGCAAGGAACAAGTTCCCTGCGCGACGCTCCCACGGCTTGTAGGCACACGGTTTCAGGTACTATTTCACTCCGCTCCCGCGGTACTTTTCACCATTCCCTCACGGTACTATCCGCTATCGGTCACCAGGGAATATTTAGGCTTAACGGGTGGTCCCGCCAGATTCACACGGGATTTCTCGGGCCCCGTGCTACTTGGGTGTCTCTCAAACGAGCCGCTGACGTTTCGACTACGGGGGTCTTACCCTCTACGCCGGACCTTTCGCATGTCCTTCGCCTACATCAACGGTTTCTGACTCGTCCCACGGCCGGCAGACCGTGGAAGAGAGATCCCACAACCCCGTATACGCAACCCCTGCCGGGTCTCACACGCATACGGTTTGGCCTCATCCGGTTTCGCTCGCCACTACTCCCGGAATCACGGTTGTTTTCTCTTCCTGCGGGTACTGAGATGTTTCACTTCCCCGCGTTCCCTCCGCATACCCTATGTGTTCAGGTATGGGTGACAGCCCATGACGACTGCCGGGTTTCCCCATTCGGAAACCCCCGGATCAAAGCCTGGTTGACGACTCCCCGGGGACTATCGTGGCCTCCCACGTCCTTCATCGGTTCCTGGTGCCAAGGCATCCACCGTGCGCCCTTAAAAACTTGGCCACAGATGCTCGCGTCCACTGTGCAGTTCTCAAACAACGACCAACCACCCGCCACCCCACTGGAAAACCAGCGAGTTCACCGGGGCCGGCAATCCGAAGGACGAGCAACGCTCGCACCCTCAGACACCCAACAGCGTGCCCGACACCCTTGCCGCTTCCCTCAACTTTCCACGCCCACAAGGAGCAGTACTGGAAGGAGAAGACGATCAAGTGTGCCGAATAATCAACGTTCCACCCATGAGCAACCACCGTCGAACATTTGCCGACGTAATGGCCTCTGACCTCGTCCCGAAGGACTCGGTAAGAAGTGCTCCTTAGAAAGGAGGTGATCCAGCCGCACCTTCCGGTACGGCTACCTTGTTACGACTTCGTCCCAATCGCCAGTCCCACCTTCGACAGCTCCCTCCCACAAGGGGTTGGGCCACCGGCTTCGGGTGTTACCGACTTTCGTGACGTGACGGGCGGTGTGTACAAGGCCCGGGAACGTATTCACCGCAGCAATGCTGATCTGCGATTACTAGCAACTCCGACTTCATGGGGTCGAGTTGCAGACCCCAATCCGAACTGAGACAGGCTTTTTGAGATTCGCTCCACCTCACGGTATCGCAGCTCATTGTACCTGCCATTGTAGCACGTGTGCAGCCCAAGACATAAGGGGCATGATGACTTGACGTCGTCCCCACCTTCCTCCGAGTTGACCCCGGCGGTCTCCTGTGAGTCCCCATCACCCCGAAGGGCATGCTGGCAACACAGAACAAGGGTTGCGCTCGTTGCGGGACTTAACCCAACATCTCACGACACGAGCTGACGACAGCCATGCACCACCTGTACACCGACCACAAGGGGGCGACCATCTCTGGCCGTTTCCGGTGTATGTCAAGCCTTGGTAAGGTTCTTCGCGTTGCGTCGAATTAAGCCACATGCTCCGCTGCTTGTGCGGGCCCCCGTCAATTCCTTTGAGTTTTAGCCTTGCGGCCGTACTCCCCAGGCGGGGAACTTAATGCGTTAGCTGCGGCACCGACGACGTGGAATGTCGCCAACACCTAGTTCCCACCGTTTACGGCGTGGACTACCAGGGTATCTAATCCTGTTCGCTCCCCACGCTTTCGCTCCTCAGCGTCAGTATCGGCCCAGAGATCCGCCTTCGCCACCGGTGTTCCTCCTGATATCTGCGCATTTCACCGCTACACCAGGAATTCCGATCTCCCCTACCGAACTCTAGCTAGCCCGTATCGAATGCAGAACCGGAGTTAAGCCCCGGTCTTTCACACCCGACGTGACAAGCCGCCTACGAGCTCTTTACGCCCAATAATTCCGGACAACGCTCGCGCCCTACGTATTACCGCGGCTGCTGGCACGTAGTTAGCCGGCGCTTCTTCTGCAGGTACCGTCACTTTCGCTTCTTCCCTGCTGAAAGAGGTTTACAACCCGAAGGCCGTCATCCCTCACGCGGCGTCGCTGCATCAGGCTTTCGCCCATTGTGCAATATTCCCCACTGCTGCCTCCCGTAGGAGTCTGGGCCGTGTCTCAGTCCCAGTGTGGCCGGTCGCCCTCTCAGGCCGGCTACCCGTCGTCGCCTTGGTGAGCCACTACCTCACCAACAAGCTGATAGGCCGCGGGCTCATCCTTCACCGCCGGAGCTTTCCACCACCAACAGATGCCTGTAGTAGTTGTATCCGGTATTAGACCCCGTTTCCAGGGCTTGTCCCAGAGTGAAGGGCAGATTGCCCACGTGTTACTCACCCGTTCGCCACTAATCCACCCCGAAGGGCTTCATCGTTCGACTTGCATGTGTTAAGCACGCCGCCAGCGTTCGTCCTGAGCCAGGATCAAACTCTCCGTGAATGCTTCCGGGATATCCCGGCAACACATCACGAGAGCGGAACCAAGAGGAGGAATAGTCCCCTCGGTTCACAGCGTCCTCGCTGTGTTTGTGTTTCAAAGGAACCTCGCCCCGGTCATGATGACCGAAAGACGGGGTATCAACATATCTGGCGTTGACTTTTGGCACGCTGTTGAGTTCTCAAGGAACGGACGCTTCCTTCGTACTCACCCGAGAGACTCTCTCGCGGCTTTCCTCCGGGCGCTTCCCTTCGGTGTTTCCGACTCTATCAGATCTTTTTCCGATCCAATTTCCTCGGTGCTTTCCAGGCCAGTCGCTTTCGCGCTTCCCTTTCCGGCGGTTCCGACTTTATCAGAAGTTTTCGACCGGACTGACCGGCGTTCATTTCTGAATCATCGGGAGAGGCTTCGTCGAAATCGATGTGTCGAGGTTTCGAGAAGCAGATAGATGCTCGCCGTCGCCACCGAGGGAGACTCTCCCTCTAGGCAACTGTTCAAATCTACCTCCCCACACCACCCGTGTCAACGGGTCCTGCGAGGCGAGAACGACAGTAACAGGTCGTCGGGCGCGCCTGCACATCGGCGGTGGGCCTACGAGCCTGCCGGGCGCACCTACTGCTGTCAGGCGGCCGTCGGCAGGGCTGCGCTCCGTTCGGGTTCGGCGAGGTCACCCATGTCCCCGGCCCGGGCGGCGCGGCCGCCCAGGACGTAGACGTATGCGAGGAAGGCCAGTTCCGCGGCGACGCCGATGCCGATGCGGGCCCAGGTGGGGAGGCCGGAGGGGGTGACGAAGCCTTCGATGGCACCGGAGACGAAGAGGACCAGGGCCAGGCCCAAGGCCATGCCCAGGGCGGCGCGGCCTTCCTCGGCGAGGGCCGTTCGGCGAGTCCGGGCACCAGGATCGATGAGGGTCCAGCCGAGGCGCAGGCCTGTTCCGGCGGCCACGAAGACGGCGGTCAGTTCCAGGAGGCCGTGCGGGAGGACGAGGCCAAGGAAGACATCGAGGCGGCCGGCCGAGGACATCAGACCGATGCCCACGCCCAGGTTGAGCATGTTCAGGAAGAGGATCCAGAGCACCGGCAGGCCGAGGAAGACGCCCAGGACAAGGCACATGGCGGCCGCCTGGGCGTTGTTCGTCCACACCTGGGCCGCGAAGGACGTGGCGGGGTGGCTGGAGTAGTACGTCTCGTACTCGCCTCCGGGGCGAGTGAGCTCTCGCAGTTGGTCGGGGGCTGCGATCACGGACTGGATCTCCGGGTGCGTACCGATCCACCACCCCAGGACAGCCGCCACGGCGGTGGACAGGAGTGCCGTGGGTACCCACCAGTGGCGGGAGCGGTAGACCGCGGCGGGGAAACCGTGGGCGAGGAACCGGGTGACATCGCGCCAGGAGGCGCGCCGGGTGCCTGTCACGGCACTGCGCGCGCGTGCCACCAGTTGGCTGAGACGCCCGGTGAGCTGGGGGTCCGGGGCGCTGGACTGGATCACTGAGAGGTGAGTCGCCGTGCGCTGGTAGAGGGCGACCAGTTCGTCGACCTCGGCGCCGCTGAGGCGTCGCTGGTTCCGGAGCAGTGCGTCGAGGCGGTCCCACTCGGCGCGATGAGCGGACACGAAGACGTCGAGGTCCATCCGGTTTGCTGCTCCTCGTCCTGTCGTATCTGCGTGTCAGCTTGTCGTACTGGGGCGCGATGTGTCCTCAGCTTGGCAGACTGGCTGTTCTCGGGGCAGGTCAGGGGAAGGAACAAGTAAGTGACTGAGCTAGTGACGGGCGAGGCGGTGGCGCTGGAGCTGCGCCCCGCGAAGCTGCCGAGCCGGGCTCTGGCCGTGTTGCTCGACCTGATCGTCGCCTTCATCGGCTACATCGTCGTGACCATGGCGCTGGTCCTTGCGACCGCGAGTCTGGACGAGGCGGCGCAGACAGCGATATCGGTCGCTGCCTTCTTGCTGGTGCTGGTGGGCGGGCCGATCGCCGTGGAGACACTCAGCCACGGACGTTCGCTGGGGAAGCTGGCGTTCGGGCTGCGGGTGGTGCGGGACGACGGTGGGCCGATCCGTTTCCGGCACGCGTTGGTGCGTGGCGCGGTCGGCGTGGTCGAGATTCTGATGACTCTGGGGGTCATCGCGTGCATCGCCTCGCTGGTGTCGGCGCGCGGGCGACGGCTCGGTGATGTGTTCGCGGGGACGCTGGTCGTACGGGAGAGGGTGCCGGCCGGGCGCGCGCAGTTCGTGCCCCCGCCGCCGCACTGGCTGGCGGGGCGGTTCTCCGAGCTCGATCTCTCGGCGGTCCCGGATGGGCTGTGGCTGGCCGTGCGGCAGTACCTGACGCGGATGCAGCAACTTGATCCGCAGGTCGGGCGGGCGATGGCGGAACGGCTTGCCTCCGATCTCGCCGCGGTTACGGGGTCTCCAGCGCCGCAGGGTGTTCCGGCGGCCGCTTACCTGGCGGCCGTGGTGCAGGAACGGCAGGCGCGAGAGGCCCAGCGGGCATTCGGGGGCGGGGCGGTTGTCGGCATGGGCCCGTTCGGTCCCGTGCCGGTGCCGTCTGTCGGAACCCCGGGCTGGGGTGGAGCCGTTGTGGCCCCGAGTGGACCGCCCCCGGCAGCAGGCGCGCCCGAGGCGCAGCCCCCGACGGCGCTGCCACAGTCCCCGGCATCGCAGCCCGCCGAGCCCGCGCCGTCCCAGGCCAGCGCAACCGAGCAGACCGACCGTCCGGTCACTGGATTCGTGCCGCCTGCGTGAGGTGGGGCGCCGGATCGCCGCGCCATTCGGACACCAATCACGCAGCGTCCTGCGTCCTGCGTCCTGCGTCCTGCGTCCTGCGTCCTGCGTCCTGCGTCAGCTGAACACCGATGGCGGTGATTCGAGGTGCTCCAGTTCGATTCCGGGGCCCGTCAGGACCACGTCGCCGGTGATGTGGACGGTGTGCTGCTCGCCCGTGTCCAGGGCTGTGACCTGGTATTCGTCCACGGTCAGGGGGCCGTTGTCAGTGGCGTGTGCTTCTCTTGCGATCAAGGCCCAGGACTGGTCGACGGTGCGCGGGGCGAGGACCGGGTCGGTGAAGGCGATGAGGCGTACGCGGGTTGCGGGCGCGGAGGGGGTGAGGCGCAGGAGACGAGTGGTGGCGATGAGGAACGCGGGGGAGGTGCCGGTGAAGGCGTGGGCGCGGACATTGCCTTCGGTGGCATGTGTGCCGGTGGGGTCGGTGCGGACCCAGGTGACGCCGTCGAGAGCGGCGCCGCGGACCTGCCAGCTCGCGGCGTGGAGTTCGAGACGGATGGGGCGGCCGAGGTCGTCGAGGGCGAGGTCGACGGAGCCGACGTGGTCGCCGGAGGGGCTGGTGACTTGGGAGACATAGCGCCAGCCGGAGGGGCCGGGCGCGCACTGGAAGTGTTCTTCGGCGAGGAGGGAGTGGTCGTGCGGATCGTGGAGCGAATAGCGGCCGCGGGGCATGGGGGTCCTGGAGCTTGACGGGCTGCTGGTCCGGGCGTCCTGGCGGGCGCTGGTCCGGCCGGCACGGGCAGGCCCCCGGCACGGGGGTGCGGGGGCCTGCCCGGGACCTGCTGTCCGAGTGAGCGCGTCAGTGCACGGGTGCGCTCAACAGCAGTGGCGACTCGGTAGCCGTAGCGGTCCGGGGCAGTATCTGCCAGTGACGGTACCGGTCAGTAGCGGTAGTGGTCCGGCTTGTACGGGCCCTCGACCTCGACCCCGATGTACGCGGCCTGCTCCGGACGCAGCGTCGTGAGCTTCACGCCGAGGGCGTCGAGGTGGAGGCGGGCGACCTTCTCGTCGAGGTGCTTGGGCAGCGTGTAGACGCCGGTCGGGTACGCGTCGGGCTTGGTGAACAGCTCGATCTGGGCCAGGGTCTGGTCCGCGAAGGAGTTGGACATCACGAACGACGGGTGACCGGTGGCGTTGCCCAGGTTCAGCAGGCGGCCCTCCGACAGGACGATGAGCACCTTGCCGTCGGGGAAGGTCCACGTGTGGACCTGCGGCTTGACCTCGTCCTTGACGATGCCCGGGACCTTGGCGAGACCGGCCATGTCGATCTCGTTGTCGAAGTGGCCGATGTTGCCGACGATCGCCTGGTGCTTCATCTTGGCCATGTCCGAGGCCATGATGATGTCCTTGTTGCCGGTCGTGGTGATGAAGATGTCGGCCTTGTCGATGACCTCGTCGAGGGTCGTGACCTGGTAGCCGTCCATCGCGGCCTGCAGGGCGCAGATCGGGTCGATCTCGGTGACGATGACGCGGGCGCCCTGTCCGCGCAGGGACTCCGCGCAGCCCTTGCCCACGTCGCCGTAGCCGCAGACGACCGCGGTCTTGCCGCCGATCAGGACGTCGGTGGCACGGTTGATGCCGTCGATCAGGGAGTGGCGGCAGCCGTACTTGTTGTCGAACTTCGACTTGGTGACGGCGTCGTTCACGTTGATCGCCGGGAACAGGAGGACGCCGTCGCGCTGCATCTCGTACAGGCGGTGGACGCCGGTCGTGGTCTCCTCGGTCACGCCGCGGATCTCGGAGGCCAGCTGGGTCCACTTCTGGGGGTTCTCGCCCAGGGTGCGGTGGAGCAGCTGGAGGATGACGCGGTGCTCGTCGGACTCCGCGGTCTCCAGGCCGGGGACCTTGCCGTCCTTCTCGTACTCGACGCCCTTGTGGACGAGGAGGGTGGCGTCACCGCCGTCGTCGAGGATCATGTTCGGGCCGCCGGTGGGCGAGTCGGGCCAGGTCAGCGCCTGCTCCGTGCACCACCAGTACTCCTCCAGCGTCTCGCCCTTCCAGGCGAAGACCGGGACGCCCTGCGGGTCGTCCGCCGTGCCGTTCGGGCCGACGGCGATCGCGGCGGCGGCGTGGTCCTGGGTGGAGAAGATGTTGCAGGACGCCCAGCGGACCTGGGCGCCCAGGGCGACCAGGGTCTCGATGAGGACCGCGGTCTGGACGGTCATGTGCAGGGAGCCGGTGACGCGGGCGCCGGCCAGGGGCTGGGCCTCGGCGTACTCCTTGCGGATCGCCATCAGGCCGGGCATCTCGTGCTCGGCGAGGGTGATCTCCTTGCGGCCGAAGTCGGCCAGGGAGAGGTCGGCGACCTTGAAGTCCTGTCGCTTGTCGACAGTCGTCATTGCGAGCTGCTCCTCGATGTCGGGGCGAGGGTGGGTACGGCTGGTCTGCGCGGCGGCGGACACAGGGGTGTCCGAAGAGGACTCAGGCATGTCCGTGCGCGCAGCGCAGTCCGTCGGAGGCCCTCTCTCCCTCGGCCGGTCCGCGGTGGGACCGCCCGACCGCCATCAGCAGCGACGTCTGGCTCCGTCCCAAGCTACACGGTCGGCCCTGCTGTCCCCAGTCCGCCTCCCCAGTCCGCCTCCGCAGTCCGCCTCCGCGCAGATCCGGTCAAGGGCGGGCGGTTCGGGGGTGATGGTGCCGGGCGGGGGCCGGCGCGGGGTGTGAAGCGGCAGGGCCCGCCGAGTAGTTCGGCGGGCCCTGGTTCGGTCGGTGGGACCGTCAGTGGTCGGCGGTCTGGACGGGGCCGCCAGGGGTGGCCTCGGTGTCCGGGCCCTTCGCGGCCTCCACCTCGCTGTAGATGTCCGGCTCAAGGTAGATGACGCGGGCGATCGGGACGGATTCGCGGACACGGGCCTCGGCGGCGTTGATGGCGGTGGCGACCTCGGCGGCGGTGTCGTCGTGCTGGACGGCGACCTTGGCGGCGACCAGGAGCTCCTCGGGGCCCAGGTGGAGCGTGCGCATGTGGATGATGCCCGTGACGGTGTCGCCGTCGACGAGGGCCTTCTCGATCTTCGCGACCTCTTCGGCGCCCGCGGCCTCGCCGAGCAGCAGCGACTTGGTCTCCAGGGCCAGGACTACCGCGATCAGGATGAGCAGGATGCCGATCAGGAGCGTGCCGATACCGTCCCAGACGCCCTCGCCGGTGAGCAGGGCGAGGCCCACGCCGCCCAGCGCCAGGATGAGACCGACCAGCGCGCCGAGGTCCTCCAGGAGGACGACGGGCAGTTCGGGGGCCTTGGCGTGGCGGATGAAGTCCTTCCAGGACTTCTTGCCGCGCAGGGCGTTGGACTCCTTGATGGCGGTGCGGAAGGAGAGAGACTCCGCGATGATCGCGAAGACGAGGACGCCGACCGGCCAGTACCAGTTGTCCAGTTCGTGCGGGTGCAGGATCTTCTGGTAGCCCTCGTAGAGGGCGAACATGCCGCCGATCGAGAACAGGATGATGGAGACGAGGAAGGCGTAGATGTAGCGCTCGCGGCCGTAGCCGAACGGGTGCTGCGGTGTCGCCTCGCGCTGTGCCTTCTTGCCGCCGACGAGCAGCAGGGCCTGGTTGCCGGAGTCGGCCAGCGAGTGCACCCCCTCGGCGAGCATCGAGGACGATCCGCTGAAGGCGAACGCCACGAACTTCGCTACCGCGATCGCGAGGTTGGCGCCGAGTGCCGCCACGATCGCTTTGGTGCCGCCTGACGCACTCATGTGTCCGGGATGTCCCTTCGCCTACGCTTTTGTCTATCGTCTTTGTCCGTCGTCGGCCGGGCTTTGCCCGCCTTTTGCAGTGGGCATTGTTGCAGCCCGGTCCGACGTCGGTGTGCCAGGTCTCCGTTCCGATGCCATTCAGGCGTTCGCCGGCGCCTTCCGGCTGATCGTCAGGCGACCACTGTGGCGCGGAAGACCGTGCCGGCGCCAGACACCTGGGCCTTTTCGCCGGCCGGTACGAACACGGACTCACCGGGACGGAGCGGATGATCGCCTGCCTGTACGGAACCCGCCGTGCACAGCAGGACCTGCGGGGTCTCGCGCGTCAGGTCGTGGGCGGCTGAGCCCTCGGGTCGGACGTAGCGGGAGAGACGGAACTCGTCGATGGGGGTCTCGTAGACCTCCTCGCCGTCCGGGGACGCCTCGGGGCGCAGGACGCCGGGGTCGCCGGCCTCGAAGCGGACGATGCGCAGGAGTTCGGGGACGTCGACGTGCTTGGGGGTCAGGCCGCAGCGCAGGACGTTGTCCGAGTTGGCCATGATCTCGACGCCGAGGCCGTTCAGGTACGCGTGCGGGACGCCCGCGCCGAGGAACAGGGCCTCGCCGGGCTGGAGTCGGACGTGGTTGAGCAGCATGGCGGCGATGACACCGGGGTCGCCCGGGTAGTGGTGGGCGAGGTCGGCGTACGGGCTGTAGGTGCCGCCGAGGCGTTCGCAGGCGACCGCGGTCTCGTGGACCGTCCGGGCCATGTCCTCGGGGTCGGCCGACAGCACGGCCGTCAGCACCTCGCGCAGGGCGGCCTCTTCGGGGTGGGCGTGCAGCAGGTCGACGTACGGCTTCAGGGAGTCGACGTCGAGGCCCGCGAGCAGGTCGGCGGCCTGTGCGGGGTCCCGGAAGCCGCACAGGCCGTCGAACTCCGTGAGGGCACAGATCAGTTCGGGCTTGTGGTTGGCGTCCTTGTAGTTGCGGTGGCCGGCGTCCACGGGGATGCCGCGGCGCTCCTCGTCGTCGTACCCCTCCTGCGCCTGGTGGAGGTTGGGGTGCACCTGGAGGGAGAGGGGTGCGCCGGCGGCGAGGATCTTCAGGAGGAAGGGGAGACGGGGGCCGAACTTGGCGACCGTTCGCTCCCCCAGCTCCCGCTCCGGGGCCCCGTCGATCACCTCGGTGAGGGGGCCGCGTGCGGTGCGTGAGGGCGCGCCGGGGTGGGCGCCCATCCACATCTCCGCCTGCGGTTCGCCGGTCGGCTCCACGCCCAGGAGGTGCGGTATGGCGGTGGTGGAGCCCCAGGCGTAGGGGCGGATGGTGTTGTTGAGGCGGTCCATGGTTCCTTTTGTCTCCGGTGCGTACGCGGCTCGGCCCCGGTGCTGGTCACGGGGTGCGAGCCCACTTCACGTCGCTGAGGCGAGCGCCAGGTAAACGGCGGCGAAATCCGTGACGGCGATCAGCTCCGCGAGGGTCTCCAGGTCGCCGCCCTGTTCGGGTTCCAGTTCGCTGATCGCGGTGTCGTGGCTGAGGGCCAGTTCGCGGGCGGCGGTGGCGGCGCTGAGGGCGCCGCCCGCGCGGTCGCGCAGCAGCACCACGCGCGCGTGGAGGGCGGCCTGCTCCTCGACGCGGTCGCGGAAGAAGTCGTCGGGGTCGGCGCCCGCGGCCAGGGCGCCGGAGAGCAGGACCGTGTGCGAGGCGAGCGCCTCCGGCAGCTGGGCGGCCAGGGCGGGGCGGCCCGCGAGCTCGGCCAGCGCGGCGGCGAAACGACGTCCCACGGGTCCCGCGGCAAGGCCCTCGGTCCAGATCAGCGGGAGGGACTCGGCGAGTTCGGCGGCGAGGGTCTTGGCGGGGTTGTTGTAGGTGACGACGGCCGGTCCGCAGCGCTCGGCGATGTGGTCGAGGAGGTCGGCGACCCTCTCCAGGGCGTCGGGGGGTGCCGTGATCAGGCCGGTGCGGTCGAGGAGCGCAAGCATCGGGGTGAGCAGCGCCCACAGGAGGCCGGGCTCGGTGGCCGCGGGGGGTTTGTCCTGTTCGTACGGGGCGGTCGCCATGGGGACGAAAAGGCCGTAGACGCCTGCTACCGCATCGGTGATCGGGGTGTGGGCGGGGGCTACGGCGACGACCGTGCAGCCGCGGCGGTAGGCCTGGTCGACGAGGAGTGAGAGGCCCGGTTCGGTGCCGTCGGGGGTGGCGACCAGGAGGAGGTCGAGGGATCCCACCCAGCCGGGGAGCTCCCAGCGGAGGGCGCCCGCGGCGGGGGCCACACCGGTCGGATGCAGCCGGGTGACGGGGCAGCCGGAGCCGGCCAGGGTGCCGAGGAGGTCGGCGACGCCCGCGGACGCGGTGCCGGGACCCGCGATCAGGACGGCGCGGGGGCGGCCGTCGGGCTTCAGGTTGGGGATGCCGGCCTCGGTCGCGAGGCGGACGGCGGTGCGGACCCTGGCACCGGCCTCGGCGGCTCCCCGGAGCAGGCCGCGATGGTCCGCCTCCGCCAGGGCGTCGGGGGTGTCGAGCAACGATTCGTCGAGCATGGGCGGCAGCCTCCGATCGCCGGTTGCCCTTGGTTCCCTTGTCGCCTGGTTCCCTTGTCGCCGGGTTCTCTTCGGCGTACCCGCTTCCGGGCCCGGGTGTTACTCGGGGCGGCGGGCCTCGTCGACGAGGAGTACGGGGATGCCGTCCCGTACGGGGTAGGCGAGGCCGCAGTCCTGGCCCGTGCAGACCAGCTCGGAGTCCTCCTCCTTGAGGGGGGCATGGCATGCCGGGCAGGCGAGGATCTCCAGGAGGCCGGCTTCGAGCGGCATGGGCGTGTCCTTCCGAACGTGGATGCGGCCTGGTCAGCGTACCGCTGCGCGGGGCCCGGCGCCGGAGGGTGGCCGAGTGGGTACGGGGCTCCCGTTGTGGGCACCCCGCCACCCCTCGAACTCCCCCAAGCTCTCGGCTTCGCTCGAGCAGGGGGTACCCCCGTGACGGGCCAGGGAACTCAGCCCCTGATGATCGCCAGGGCCTCGTCCCGGACCTTCGCCACCGTCGTCTCGTCCCGGGCCTCGGCGTTCAGGCGCAGGAGGGGCTCCGTGTTGGAGGGCCGTACGTTGAACCACCAGTCCGTCGTGGAGACGGTCAGGCCGTCCAGTTCGTCGAGCTCGACGCCCTCGCGGCCCTCGTAGGCGGCCTTGAGGGCGGCGAGGCGGCCCGCCTGGTCGTCCACCGTGGAGTTGATCTCGCCGGAACCCGCGTAGCGGTCGTACTGGGCGACCAGGCCCGAAAGGGGGCCGTCCTGGCCGCCCAGGGCGGCGAGGACGTGGAGGGCGGCCAGCATGCCCGTGTCGGCGTTCCAGAAGTCGGCGAAGTAGTAGTGCGCGGAGTGCTCGCCGCCGAAGATCGCGCCCGTGCGTGCCATCTCGGCCTTGATGAAGGAGTGGCCCACGCGCGTGCGTACCGGTGTGCCGCCGTTCTCCTTGACGACCTCCGGTACCGACCACGACGTGATCAGGTTGTGGATGACCGTGCCCTTGCCGCCGTGCTTGGCGAGTTCGCGGGAGGCGACGAGCGCGGTGACCGCGGACGGCGAGACCGGGTCGCCGTGCTCGTCGACGACGAAGCAGCGGTCGGCGTCGCCGTCGAAGGCGATGCCGAGGTCGGCGCCCTCCTCACGGACGCGCTTCTGGAGGTCGACGATGTTCGCCGGGTCCAGGGGGTTCGCCTCGTGGTTCGGGAAGGTGCCGTCCAGTTCGAAGTACATCGGGACGAGGTCGAGGGCCAGGCCCGCGAAGACCGTGGGCACCGTGTGCCCGCCCATGCCGTTGCCCGCGTCGACGACGACCTTCAGGGGACGGATGGCGGTCAGGTCGACGAGGGAGCGGAGGTGGGCCGCGTAGTCCTCCAGCGTGTCGCGCTGCGTGATCGTCCCCGGGGTCGCGGCGGGCTCCGGCGCGCCCGACTCGCTCCACTGCTCGACCAGCTCGCGGATGTCGGACAGGCCCGTGTCCTGGCCGACCGGGGCGGCGCCCGCGCGGCACATCTTGATGCCGTTGTACTGAGCGGGGTTGTGGGAGGCCGTGAACATCGCCCCGGGCAGGTTCAGCGCGCCCGACGCGTAGTACAGCTGGTCCGTCGAGCACAGGCCGATCTCGGTGACGTCGACGCCGCGCGCCGCCGCCCCGCGCGCGAAGGCCCGTGACAGGCCGGGCGACGAGGGCCTCATGTCGTGGCCGATGACGATGGCGTCCGCGCCGGTCACCTGGACGAAGGCCGCGCCGAAGAGCTCGGCCAGCGGTTCGTCCCACTGGTCCGGGACCACTCCGCGTACGTCGTACGCCTTCACGATCGTCGACAGATCAGCAGCCACGGCCTACCCTCCTGAAGTCCTCATCGGTCACCTCAAACTACCCGCCCGAGGTGACAGTCGGCTGTGCGACGTCTGTGGATGCGTAACGACTTCGTTCCGTGTTCTTCCACGGGTCACCCAAGCGCTTCTCCCGGGCCCGTGGACGTCCAGCGAATCGCTCACGGGAGCATCCAGTCCAGTACGGGCGTGCTCTGCCCCACCACGATGAGACACATCACCAGGAGCAGCCCGAGGCTCCACGGCAGCACCTTGCGCAGCAGGTCGCCCTCGCGGCCCGCGAGCCCGACCGCCGCGCACGCGATGGTCAGGTTCTGCGGCGAGATCATCTTGCCGAGCACACCGCCGGAGCTGTTGGCGGCGGCGAGCAGTTCGGGCGAGAGCCCCGACTGCCGTGCCGCGCTCACCTGGAGGGCGCCGAAGAGGGCGTTGGCCGAGGTGTCCGATCCGGAGACCGCGACGCCGAACCAGCCGAGGACCGGTGACAGGAAGGCGAGTCCGGCGCCGGCCGCCGCCACGAAGTGGCCGATCGTGGCGGCCTGTCCGGAGAGGTTCATGACGTACGCGAGGCCGAGCACGGAGGTCACCGTGAGGATCGCGAACCGCAGTTCGTATACGGTCGCCGCCCACTCCTTGACCGCCACGCGCGCGTGGACCCCCAGTACGGCCGCCGTGCACACCCCGGCGAGGAGTACGAGGGTGCCTCCGGTCGACACGATGGGCCAGGTGAAGACGTTGCCGCCGACCGGGTCCCCGTCCGGGTTCGCGACGTCGAGGAACGGCCAGTCGAAGGTACGGGTCGCCCCGGCCAGCCAGTCCTTCACGACGGGGATCTGCGCGATGGAGAAGATGGCGACGATGAGCGCGTACGGCGCGTAGGCGCGCACGACCTCGCGGCGCGGGTCCTCCTCGTCCAGGTCCTCGCTGCGGGCGCCGGTCAGGACGGCCGCGCGGACGGGTTCGGCGGCGGGCCTGCGCGCCTGGGGTACGGCGACCAGGGCGGCCGCGCCCAGCAGGGCCGCCCCGATGTCGGCGAGTTGCGCGGAGACGTAGTTGGACGCGACGAACTGACCGACGGCGAAGGCGGTTCCGCACACCACGGCGGGTATCCAGGTCTCGCGCAGCCCGCGCCGTCCGTCGACCAGGCCGACCAGCACCAGGGGCACCACGAGGGCCAGCAGTGGCGTCTGACGGCCCACCACGGACGCCACGGTGTCCAGGGGCAGTTCGGTGACCTGGGCGAGGGTGACCACGGGCGTGCCCATGGCGCCGAAGGCGACCGGCGCGGTGTTCGCGACCAGCGCGACCACGGCGGCCCGCACCGGTTCGAAGCCGAGCGCGACGAGCATCACGGCGCAGATGGCGACCGGCGCGCCGAAGCCCGCGAGGGCTTCCAGGAGCGCGCCGAAGCAGAACGCCACGACGAGCGCCTGGATGCGCGGGTCGTCGGAGAGCCGCCCGAACGACCGGCGCAGGATGTCGAAGTGCTGGGTGCGGACGGTCATCCGGTACACCCAGAGGGCGTTGACGACGATCCACATGATCGGGAACAGACCAAAGGCGGCGCCCTGTGCGGCGCCGGAGAGTGTCTGGCCGAGCGGCATGCCGTACGCGAGCCACGCCACGAGCGCGGCCGCCGCGAGCCCGATCAGGCCCGCATGGTGTGCCTTCATCCGTACGCCGCCGAGCAGGACGAGGACAAGGACGAGCGGCAGGGTCGCGATGAGTGCGGACAGGCCGAGCGAGTCGGCCACGGGTTCCAGTTCCTGGACGTACACGGGCGCCTCCCCGGATTCCGCGATGCGGAAAGCGATGTCTCACCGGTACCCGGAATGGTCGTGTCCGTGACAAGCAGACGTCAATGCGCGTGCACCGCTCGGTCAAATCCGCACACGGGGAGCACAACTACGAACAGGAAGCACAACTGCGCAGAGCAGAGTCCGTCAGTTGTCCGGGGACCTCAACACCCGCAGGTGACCCCGGCGGGCGACCTCCATCGGGTCCGCCGCGCGACCGCTGCCGCCGGCCTCCGCGGCACGCTGCTGCGGCCTGGCGGCCTCGCGCACGGCGTTGGCCAGCGCTTCCAGATCGTCACCGCTGGGCCGGGCCGGAGCGGAGCCGTCGAGGAGACGCACGACCTCCCAGCCGCGGGGGGCGGTGAGGCGCTCGGAGTGCTCGGCGCACAGGTCGTAGCAGTGGGGCTCGGCGTAGGTGGCGAGCGGGCCGAGGACCGCGGTCGAGTCGGCATAGACGTACGTCAGCGTCGCGACGGCAGGCCGGCCGCAAGCGGTGCGCGAACAGCGACGTACAGGGCTCACGACGTTGGACGGTACCGCACTCTTGAGCGGGCTGCGACGACTCTCCACCAGGTCACTCCACCGTGTCGCGTTGTGAAACGCCCCACACGCCCCACTGGACACCCCATTCTGACCTGGGCGGAGACGCGCGTCCAGAATGCCGAACATCTCGCAAACCGATCACAAGTCGCCCCAAACTCTGTCAATTGCCTTGAGGTTGACGGTCCTGGAGGGATGCGGAATCGAGCCCAACCTTGGCTGGAATGGTCATCTGCCGACATGCCGTACGGCGTCCACAAGGGCTCGACGCGTTCCCTGCCGGGCCCCGCGTGGGCGTCGGGCACCCGCCCCGGCCGCGGACTACGCTTCGAAGGTGATGGACAACCCCGTACCGCCCCGTGCCGCCGCACCCGGGCCCCGCCGCCGTGACCGGCACGGCAGGGGCATGCGTGGCCCGGTCGCGCCGCCCCAGGTGCCTCTCGCGGCGAGCCGCGCCGAGGTGTTCGCGGACCTCGTGCAGGACTCCGTGGAGCGCCTGGAACGGCGCTGGCCGCAGCTCGCCGACATCGACTTCCTGGTTCTCCAGGTGCCGCGGCTCGACGGGCCGCGCGGGGCCGCCTGGAGCGACGAGGCGGTGCCGCTGGGGGGAACGATCCCCGCCCTGGAGGGTCGGCCCGCGCGTGTCGTCGTCTACCGGCGGCCCGTCGAGATCCGTACCAAGGGGCGGGAGGAGCGGGCCGCACTGGTTCACGAGGTCGTGGTGGAGCAGGTGGCCGAGCTGCTGGGACTCACGCCGGAGACGGTGGATCCCCGGTACGGGGAAGAGTGAAGGCGGCTGCGGGGGCTCGCCGGGAGGGGAGTCACCGCCTCCCTTGCCTCTGCCCTTCCCGTCCCTGGGGGCCGCGCCCCCTTGCCTTTGCTGCCTCTGCTCCCTCCACTACCTCTGCAGTACCGACAAATCCTGTTCCGCGTCCGGTACCGCCACCGTGCCCCGGTCGTCCGGGAGGGGCTGGATCGTGAAGCCGGTGACGCCGTTGACGGTGGTTTCGAGCATGCGGGAGGCATAGACGGAACCGCCGGACACCGGCTCGACCGTCAGTGCGTACGTGCCCTTCAGGCCGCTCGGGACGGGCACCGCCACGTTCTGGGTCGTGCCCGACTTGATCGTGTACGTCTTGGTCGTCGCCGTGCCGCCCTCGCTGCCCGGCGACGCCGTGACCTTGACCTCCGCGGTGCGGCCCGGCGCGGTGAGCGCGAGGGTGACGCCCTTGGAGCGGTTGTCGGCGACACTCGCGCGCGCACCCACCGCCCGGCTCCCCGGGATGAACGCCGTCTCCTGCTTGGTGCCCTTGCCGCGAACCACCCGCGCCGCGGCCACCACGGGCACCGAATCGTCCGTCGGCGTCAGCACCAGGGACCCCGCCTCACCCCGTGTGACGTCGCCGAGGTCCACGGCCGCGGTCATGCCGGCCTTCACGTGCAGCTCGTTGCCGACGGGGGTGATCAGCCCTGAGGGGGTCGCGAGCCGGACCTTCAGGTCGGCGTCCTGCCCACCGGGCGCGAAGGCGACCAGGCGCACGGACGTCGCGTCCTTCGGGATGCCGGGGATCACCACGCTCCCCGCGGGATCGGCCGAGGGAGCGAGCCAGTCGCCGCCCGCCTCGGCGTCCAGCGCCTGGACTGCCGCGGCGACCCGGCCGCTGCGCACACTCACGTGCACGGTCAGGTCGTCCTCCGGCGCTTCGGTGAGCGTGGACAGCAGCACCGGCTCGCTGGAGCGCGGCTTGACCGTGATGCCCTCCCCCACGGTCGTCTTGAGGGCGCCGTCCTTGCCGTACAGCTCGACATCGACGACGGCGGCGGAGTCGTCCGGGTTCGTCAGGTGGACGTAGTCGACGCGGTCGGCTCCGGTGCTGGCGCCCGGGAACCAGAACTCGGTGTCCGGAGCGGTGCAGTTGGTGCCGAGCAGACCGCGTCCGTTGCCCGCGGCGACCTCGGTGGTCTCCTGGACGGTCCAGCCCGGCGCGTACTTCCCCTCGGCGAGACCGATCAGCGCGGGCGCCTCGGCTCCGTCGGTGCTGCCGGTGACGGGCTTGCCGGGGTCCTGCGGCTCCAGGACGGGCTTCGTGGCCTTGCCGGTCTGCTTCTTGCCGCTGTCGCCACCGCCGTCCGCCGGCTCCTCGTCCGCCGAGTCCTCGCCCGCCGCCGCGAGTTCGGCCTTCCCCTTGGCGCCGGTCCCCTCCGTGACGGGCGTGAAGGACGTGTACGCGGTCTCCGCGACGTCCGACGTGCTCGGCTGGGGGCAGAGAAGGCTCGTGCGCTCCACGGGCAGTTGGGCCGCCGCCCTGGCCGTGTCGTCGCCGGAGGCGTCGGGCGCGGTGAGCGCGGCGAAGCCGGTGACGGCGGCGAGCGCGGTCGCCCCGGCGATCAGGGACAGGGTCGTGCGGTTCACTGCTGGCTCCCGTCGGGGCGCTCACGGTCGGGGCGTTGCGACGGGTCGTACGTCGCGTCGTAACCCTGGGGGTACGTCTGGTCGTACGACGCGGTCGTGCCGCCGTAGGCGTACGGGTCGTACTGGCCGCCCTGGTGGGCATCCGCCTGGTACGGGTCCGCCTGGTACGTCTGGTCGTACGTGCCCGCCGGGTACTGCTGGGCGCCCTGGTACGGGTCGTGCCCGTAGGTGCCCTGGCCGGTGCCCGCGTACCCCTGGGTGTCCCAAGTGCCGTAGGACTGCTGCTGCGGGACGGCTGCCGCTGCCGGGGCCTCCTCCGGAGGAGGAGGCGTGGCGGCGGTCTGGTCGGTGCCCGCCCCGCTCTCGGCCTCGGCTTCGGCCTGGGCCCGCAGACGGCGGGCGCGGCGGCCGTCGCCGGTGATGTCCTGCGCGGGGACGACGGGCTCCTCGGGAAGGTCGTCGTCGACGTCTCGGCGGCGGCCCGGCAGGGCGAGGACCACGAGGACGACGGCGAGCGCGCCCTGTGCCCACAGCCAGCCGGTGTGGCTCATGGGGGCCTCGTAGGTGACGTCCAGCGTCCCGCCGTTCGGAGGGAGTTCGAAGCCCTGGGCCCAGCCGTCGATGGTGGTGCCGGTGAGCGGCTTGCCGTCCAGGGTGGCGGTCCAGCCCTCGCCGGCCGTGTCGGCGAGGCGCAGGACACGGCCTGATCCACCGTCGGGGACGGTGGTGTGGATCTCGACGGGGCCGGCCGCGACGGGCTGCGGCTCGCCGGAGCCGGAGACGATGGTGGCGCGGGCGACCTGCCGGTCCACCCGCCACAGGGCGCTGCCGTCCTGCTGGCTGAGCCGGGTGAGGCCGGGCGTGGCGTCCAGGACGCGGCTGACCTCGCGGGGCGCGCCCTTGCGGACGAGGACGTAGCGCACGGCGAATCCGCCGAGTTCGTCGGCCTGGTCGGCGCCGGAGCCCGCCACGAGGTTGGCGACGACCTTGTCGAGCAGCTTGTTCTCGCCGCCCGCCGCCGTGAGTTCGGCGTCGCCCATGCGCGCGCCGGAACCGCGGACGAGGCTGTAGCCGACCTTGGCGCCGGAGTCGCTGTCGACGACCAGGGTGCGGGCCTGGTCGCGGGTGCCGCTCTCCTCGGCCACGAACGCGGGCACCTGCACCGGGTCGCGCCGCTCCAGGGGTCCGTCGGCGCCGCGGATCATCCACCCGGCGGCGCTCAGCAGGGGGCCGGCCGCCGCGGCGAACGCGATGAGCGCGGCCACCGGCTGACGCCAGCCGAAGCTCTGTTCGGCCACGCGCGAGCGTGCCCCGTCGGCACCGAGCACGGCGGCGGCCAGCAGCGCGATGCCGTACACGAGGGTCGCGGGTCCGGCCCAGGTGGAGCCGTTCGAGAGGACCGCGAAGACGAGGGCCACGAGGGCGGCCGACCAGGCGGTCCAGATGGACAACTGCCGCTCGGAGCGCAGCAGGGCGGCCAGGGCGGCCAGCACGACGCCGCTGAGCATCAGTCCGCTGACCGTGCCGGGCCCGCCGGGGCCGGCACCGAGGAGATCGGTGGCGGAGGCCGTGCTCGCCCCGTACTTCAGACCGGCCTCCCTGAAGAAGCCGAACGGCAGCAGCGTCAGCGACCAGGGGGCGAGGACCAGCAGCGGAGTGCCGAGCTGGACGAGGAAGCGCACCCCGTGGGCGGTGATGGCGCCGCGGCGCAGCACGAGGAGCCCGAGGCCGAGGACCAGGGAGATGGGCCACACGATGGGCGTGAACGCGGTGGTGACGGTCAGCAGCAGCGCGTACGCCCAGGCGGCGCGCCAACTGCCGGGTGCGCCCGTGGCGTTCGCGAGGCCGGCGGCCGCGATGCCCGCGCGGGCGATGAGCGGCAGCAGGACCGCGAGGACGGCGGTGCCGATGCGGCCGCCCGCGAGCGCGCCGGTGGTGGCGGGCAGGAAGGCGTACGCGACGGCCGCCCACGCGCGCAGCAGCCGGGACTGGACGAGGGGCCGTGAGGCGAAGTACGCGGTGAACCCGGCGAGCGGCACGGAGGCGACGAGCAGCACGGTGACCGCGAGCCCGGTGGAGCCCAGCAGCAGCGAGGCGAGCATCGCGACGAACGCGAGGTAGGGCGGCGCGGACTGGGTGTCGCCCGGGCCCACCGGATGCCAGCCGTCGAGGTAGCGCGCCCACAGCTCGCCGGCGTCGGCGGGCGCGGGCAGCAGCGCGCCGCCCGCGAGCGCGCCACCGCCGAGCAGTTCACGGCAGGCGATGAGCGAGACGAACAGCAGGACGGCGAAGAGCACGGGCCCGGGCTTGCGGGCGACGCGCTTGAGGCGGGCGAACTGCTCGACCTCCAGGAAGTCGCCGTCGTCGCCGCCGGGTCCGGACTCGACCGCGCCGCCATGCCGGCCGGCGGAGGAGGACTCGGGGTCGGAGCGGCCCATCAGGTTGCCCGCGACCTGTTCGACGGTGGCCCGGACTGTGGCGCCGGGTGGCGGGAACAGGGCCCGCAGCTCGCCCTTGTCGAGCTGGGGGCGGCCGCGCCTGCGGCGGCCCGCGATGATCCGTTCCGGACGCAGCAGTGTGCCCAGAAGACCCCGGATCTCGTCGACGGCCTGTCCGGGGACCTTGCCGACGAGGTAGGCGAGGGTGCGCAGCAGGGTGCCGAGCACGATCCGGACCAGCACCCACGGCAGTTGTGCCGTACGCGTGTTGACGAGCAGGGTGTAGACGGCGCCGGCCTTGTCGACCATGTGCGGGGAGGCGGCGCTGCGGCCCACGCAGTCGACGGTGCGGCGCTCGCGCGAGGCCGCCTCGGCGTGTCGTACGACCGCTTCGGGGGCGACGAGGACACGGTGTCCGGCTTCGGTGGCGCGCCAGCACAGGTCGACGTCGTCACGCATCAGGGGCAGTCGCCGGTCGAAACCGCCGAGTTGTTCGAAGATGTCGCGGCGGATGAGCATGCCGGCGGTGGAGACGGCGAGGGCGGGCTTGACGTGGTCGTGCTGCCCCTGGTCCTGCTCGCGCCGGTCCAGGCCGGTCCAGCGGCGGCCGGAGTTGGCGATGGTGACGCCGACCTCGAGGAGCTGACGGCGGTCGTACCAGCCGCGGAGCTTGGGGCCGACGACGGCGATGTCGTCCCGGCCCAGCTCGCGCTCGTTCTCGACGACCCTCAGCAGCTGGGCGAGCGCTTCCGGTTCGGGCGCGCAGTCGTCGTGCAGCAGCCACAGCCACTGCACCGGCTCCCCATGAGGGAGCTCGGGCATGTCGTACGCCTCGTCGCGCCAGGTGCGGGTGACGGGGTCCCAGCCGCTGGGGCGCTTGAGGTACGGCAGGTCGTCCGGGGTGAGGTCACCGGCGGTGCGGTTGACCTCGTCGACGGCCTGGCCGAAACCGGTGCGCCGGGCGAGATGGAGGACCCGGTCGGCGCCGAGGGCGTCGGTGAGCAACTGGGCCGAGTCGTCCGCGCTGCCGGTGTCGGCCGCCATGACGTTCTGCACGGGGCGCTCCTGGCCGAGCACCCCGGCGAGCGCGTCGGGCAGCCAGCGGGCGCCGTCGTGGGCGACGAGCACCGCGGTCACCACGTGTCGCGGAAACTCGGGTGGGCGGGTCGGGTCGGACACCGCTGAGCGGGTCGGGTCGAACACCGCGGTGGCAGCGTCGTGGTGGGCTGCCGGGTGGCTGTGCACGGACATCGAGGTACGGGCCCCGGTTCGATGGACTGCGGTCGACGCCTGTGTCCTGCGGGGACAGCGGACGTCTCGGACGAGCGACCACACTAACGGCTGGGCAGCACGGCGGCCCGCCGCCTGTGGACAACCCACCGGCGACGGGCCGATCGTTACGTAGGGGTGTGTGCTGTTTGGTCAGCGGTGCTCACGCGTGCGCGTGGCTGGTTCCGGTGGGTGCGCCGTCCGCTTCGGCTCCGCTCCCGCCCCGCTTCCGCCCCGCGCACCATGCGCCTGTTTTCAGACAGCGGCCTTCTTCAGGCGGCGGCGCTCACGCTCCGACAGACCGCCCCAGATGCCGAACCGCTCGTCGTTGGCGAGGGCGTATTCGAGGCACTCGGAGCGGACCTCGCAGGCCAGGCAGACCTTCTTGGCCTCGCGGGTCGAGCCGCCTTTCTCGGGGAAGAAGGACTCGGGATCGGTCTGGGCGCAGAGCGCGCGCTCCTGCCAGCCGAGTTCCTCGTCCGCGTCGTCGACCAGCAGTTGCTGCACGAGCTCGGTCATGTGCGCCCCTCGTCCGTCCTTCGCGTCCCCGTGGTGCTGCCGTTACCGATTTCGGCTAACGACACGAGTGAAATTACAAGTGTGCTGCTACGGGCGAGTCAAGCCGAGATCTGCTATTGAGCCCCTTATTCACTCTGCGGAACCAAGCCTATGCGGAAAGTGTTCAAATCGGCATAAACCATGACAGGCGGCGGGGACCTGGGGCGCGTCTCCCTCCCATACGGGAAAAGACGTCCAGAAGTTCGATCCCGTTGCGACTCGAACGCCGAAGCTCACGGATTCCACACGGATGGCGAATCCGCCACGGAGGTCGTGCCCGATGGGACGCCGCGTGTGCCCGATGGGGCGCCGCGTGTGCCCGATGGGGCGATGTGTCCCGGGATCGCCCGCACAAACCCTTCACCGGCCAGATGGACCGGATGAGGTGAAACATCTCCCACATGTCGGGCGTCAAGTTGACAGTCGAAGTGTGAAACCGGTGTTCTAGGGGGCATGCTCGCGAACTTGGCACTCACCTCGACCCGCTCCGCCGGGTTCCTCGGTGCTGCCCGCGCTCGCTGTAGCTGTCGCTGTTCCAGCTGTTGAGCCCAACGCGCTCCGGCTGCCACTGAGCCCCCACAGGGCTCGGCTGCTGTTCACGCCGCCCGTACCCGGGCGCACCACAACGCCCGTGACCCGGGCGACGGTCTTCGACACCCAGTCGTCCCCCACCCCCACACTTCCGCACACTTCCGCCGAGGAATCACCCACCCATGAACAGCGACAGCGACCTCCAGATCGCCGGCGACATCCTCGAAGTACCGCACCTCCTCCAGGCCCCGCGCGAGCACCCGGTCACCGTGGCCGAGTTCGCCGGCCTCGCCCGCTCCATCGCCGCCGACCGCTCCCAGTGGGAGCACCTCGTCCAGTACGACGCGACGTCCCGCTGGTACCACCGGCTGCGCACCGGCCCCGGCTACGAGGTGTGGCTGCTGTCCTGGGTGCCCGGGCAGGGAAGCGGGCTGCACGGCCACGGCCGCTCCTCCGGCGTGCTCACCGTCCTCACCGGCGCCCTGACCGAGCGCACCGAGCGCGGCACGCGCGCCCTGGGCTCCGGCGCGCAGCGGGTGTTCGCGCCCGGATACGTGCACGAGGTGGTGAACGACGCACTCGAACCGGCGGTCAGCCTGCACGTCTACTACCCGGGGCTGACGGAGATGCCGATGCGCCCCCAGTCTCAACTTCGTTCGACCGGGGGGACCCCCATGGCGCACTCGGCCCGCTGCGCGGCCGCGTCCCCGACCGCGGACGTGACCGCCTGAGGGGATGTCCGACATGACTGCCTGACTCGACTGCCCGACCGGTTGTCGTAGCCGCCTGCAACACTGACTCCCATGCGCATTGTGGTTCTGGCAGGCGGCATCGGTGGTGCCCGGTTCCTGCGTGGTCTGAAGCAGGCCGCGCCGGACGCGGACGTCACCGTCATCGGCAACACCGGGGACGACATCCACCTCTTCGGGCTGAAGGTCTGCCCGGACCTCGACACGGTGATGTACACGCTCGGCGGCGGCATAAACGAGGAACAGGGCTGGGGCCGGGCCGACGAGACCTTCCACCTCAAGGAAGAGCTCACGGCTTACGGGGTGGGGCCCGACTGGTTCGGGCTCGGCGACCGGGACTTCGCCACACACATCGTGCGCACACAGATGCTGAGCGCCGGCTATCCGCTGAGCGCCGTCACCGAGGCGTTGTGCGACCGGTGGAAGCCCGGGGTGCGGCTCATTCCGATGTCCGACGACCGCATCGAGACCCATGTCGCGGTCACGCTGCCAGACAGCGGGGCCACCCCGGACTCCGGGGAGCGGAAGGCCATCCACTTCCAGGAGTACTGGGTGCGGCTGCGCGCCTCCGTGCCCGCCGAGGCGATCGTGCCGGTGGGTGCGGAACAGGCGAAGCCCGCGCCCGGTGTCCTGAAGGCCATCGCCGAGGCGGACGTGGTGCTCTTCCCGCCCTCCAATCCCGTCGTGTCCATCGGCACGATCCTCGCCGTGCCCGGCATCCGCGAGGGGATCGCCGAGGCCGGAGTGCCGGTCGTCGGTCTCTCCCCCATCGTCGGAGACGCGCCCGTACGGGGCATGGCCGACAAGGTGCTGGCCGCCGTCGGCGTCGAGTCCACGGCCGCGGCCGTCGCCGAGCACTACGGGTCGGGGCTGCTGGACGGGTGGCTGGTCGACACGGTGGACGCGGGCTCGGTGGAGCGCGTCGAGGGCGCCGGAATCCGGTGCCGGGCCGTGCCGCTGATGATGACGGACCTGGACGCGGCAGCTCAGATGGCCCGCGAGGCGTTGACGTTGGCCGAGGAGGTGCGGGGCGCTTGAGCAGCGAGCCGTCGAAGGGCACGGGCAGCGATGGGTCGAGCGCTGTTGCCGGCTTCCGCGTGTGGGCCGTTCCCGGGCTGCCGGAGGTGCAGCAGGGCGACGATCTCGCCAAGCTGATCGCCGCCGCCGAGCCGGGGCTCGCCGACGGGGACGTGCTCCTCGTCACCTCGAAGATCGTGTCCAAGGCGGAGGGCCGGATCATCGAGGCCACCGACCGCGAGGCCGCGATCGACGCCGAGACCGTACGGGTCGTGGCGCGCCGCGGGCCGCTGAGGATCGTCGAGAACCGGCAGGGGCTGATCATGGCCGCCGCCGGGGTCGACGCCTCCAACACCCCGTCCGGGACCGTGCTGTTGCTGCCCGAGGACCCGGACGCCTCCGCGCGGGACATACGGGAGGGGCTGCGGGACGCGCTCGGCGTCGACGTCGGCGTCCTCGTCACCGACACGTTCGGGCGACCGTGGCGCATGGGGCTGACGGACGTCGCCATCGGGGCCGCGGGCGTGCATGTGCTCGACGATCTGCGGGGCGGGACCGACGCGCACGGCAATCCGCTCAGCGCGACCGTCGTCGCGACCGCCGACGAGCTGGCCGCCGCCGGGGACCTGGTGAAGGGCAAGGCCGCGGGGCTGCCCGTCGCCGTCGTCCGCGGACTGGCGCACCTGGTGGCGGCCGGGGACGACGGCGTCGGAGCGCAGGCCATGGTGCGCGTGTCGCGGGACGACATGTTCCGGCTCGGGACGTCCGAGGCCGTACGGGAGGCGGTGACCCAGCGGCGTACCGTACGGGCGTTCACCGACGAGCCCGTCGATCCCGGTGCCGTACGGCGTGCCGTGGCCGCGGCCGTCACCGCGCCGGCGCCGCACCACACCACTCCGTGGCGGTTCGTGCTGCTGGAGTCCGAGGAGTCGCGCACAGGACTGCTGGACGCCATGCGGGACGCGTGGATCGCGGATCTGCGGCGGGACGGCAAGAGCGAGGAGTCCATCGCCAAGCGGATCCGCCGGGGCGACGTCCTGCGGAACGCGCCCTACCTGGTCGTGCCCTGTCTCGTCATGGACGGCTCGCACACGTACGGGGACGCGCGGCGGGACGGGGCCGAGCGGGAGATGTTCGTGGTCGCCGCCGGGGCCGGGGTGCAGAACTTCCTGGTGGCACTGGCCGGGGAGCGGCTGGGCTCCGCGTGGGTGTCGTCGACGTTGTTCTGCCGGGACGTCGTACGGGACGTGCTGGGGCTGCCGGAGGAGTGGGATCCGATGGGGGCCGTGGCGGTGGGCCACGCGGCCGAGGCACCGAGACCGCGGCCCGAGCGGGATGCGGGGGCCTTCATCGAGGTGCGGTGAGCGTGGTGGACTGAAGCCACGGCACCTACTCCTTCCAGCTCCGGCTCCCTCTTTCCCTCTTCGGCAGCCTCTACTTCCCTCATTTCGTTCAGCGACCCCCAGGACCTCACCGTGGCAGGACGTTTCGCACCGCGGCCCACACGTACGACCGTGCGCGGTGGTCATGTCGCCGTGCCCGGACCCAGGGGCAGCGGTACGGCGCGGCCCGCTCCCGCGGCGGGGCGGACACGGACGTGGGTGCCCGGCGGGCCCCTCGATCTGGGGCTGGTGCTCGGGCCGCTGCGGCGCGGGCCCGCCGATCCGACGTTCCGTGCGGCTCCGGACGGGTCCGTGTGGCGGGCCACGCGTACGCCGGCCGGGCCCGGGACGCTGCGGGTCGCGTTGCGGGGCGGGGTGGCCCAGGCCGAGGCGTGGGGGCCGGGCCGTGACTGGCTGCTGGACCAACTGCCCTCGCTGCTCGGGGCGTTCGACGAGCCGGAGGCCTTCGAGCCACGGCATCGGCTGGTCGCGCTGACGCGGCACCGGCGGCCGGGGCTACGGCTGACCCGGACCGGGCTGGTGATGGAGTCGCTGATTCCGTCGATCCTGGAGCAGAAGGTCACCACGGATGAGGCGTACCGGGCGTGGCGGTTGCTCGTACGGAAGTACGGGGAGAGGGCGCCTGGGCCCGTGCCGGGGCCGATGCATGTGATGCCGGCGGCGCGGACGTGGGCGCTGATTCCGTCGTGGGAGTGGCATCGGGCCGGGGTCGACAACAAGCGGGCGTCGGCGATTCTGCGGGCCGTCCGGGTTGCCGCTCGGCTGGAGGAGGGCGCGGGGATGGCGCCGGAGGAGGCGCGGCGGCGGCTGGAGGTCGTGCCGGGGGTCGGGCCGTGGACCTCGGCGGAGACCGTGCAGCGGAGTCATGGGGCGGCGGATGCGGTGACCGTGGGAGATCTGCATCTGCCGGGGATCGTGGGGTACGCGCTGGCGGGCGACCGGGACGCGGATGACGCGGTGATGTTGTCGCTGCTGGAGCCGTATGCCGGGCAGCGACATCGGGCGGCTCGGCTGATCCTGTTGTCGGGGCGTACGCCGCCTCGTCGTGTGCCGCGGATGCCTCGGGGGGACATCGGGCGGTTGTAGGCGTAGGGGGTGGTGCGTTTCGGGGTGGCCGTGGAGGGTTGTCGCCCCCGCCGCCCCTACCCGTCCCATCGCTGGGGCCGCGCCCCCAGACCCCTGCTGTGGGCGGGGGCCCGGGGCGAGTGAGTTGGTGCGGGTGAGCTGGTGCGGGTGAGTGAGTGGTGTTCATCGGCCTTGACGGCCTCGTCCTCAAGCGACGGACGGGCTTGTTGGTGCTGGACCGGGCCGACAAGTGCACGGGCGGAGCCCTCTACTCGTCCGACGAGAAGCGCACCGCCGCTGTCGGGATTCTCGCGTCGCACCACACGCGTACGCCGTCCCGGAGTTCGTTGTCCGCCCCGATGACCGCGCCGTCGCCGATGACCGCGCCGGTCAGGATCGAGCGCTCGCCGATGCGGGCCCTGACGCCGATCAGGGAGTCGGTGATGACGGCGCCGGGTTCCACGACGGCGCCCGCGAGGACCGTACTGCCCGAGACGCGTGCCCCCTCGCCGACGAAGGCGCCCTCGCCGACCACCGTGCCGCCGGTCAGCTTGGCGTCTCCGGCGACCCGGGCGGTGGGCAGGATCAGACGATCGCCGCAGCGGCCGGGGATCGCGGGGGACGGGGCCCGGCCGAGGACCAGGTCGGCGGAGCCGCGGACGAAGGCCGCCGGGGTGCCGAGGTCCAGCCAGTAGGTCGAGTCGACCATGCCCTGGAGGTGCGCTCCCGCCGCCAGCAGGTTCGGGAACGTCTCGCGTTCGACCGAGACCGGGCGGCCCGTGGGGATCGTGTCGACGACCGAGCGGCGGAAGACGTACGCCCCTGCGTTGATCTGGTCCGTGACGATTTCCTCGGGGGTCTGCGGCTTCTCCAGGAATGCTGTGACACGGCCTGTCGCGTCCGTGGGGACCAGGCCGTAGGCGCGTGGGTCCGTGACCTGCGTCAGGTGCAGGGAGACGTCCGCGCCGGTCGACCGGTGGGTCGCCACCAGGGCCCTGATGTCGAGGCCCGTGAGGATGTCGCCGTTGAAGACCAGGACGGGGTCGTCGGGCCCCGAGTGCAGACGCGAGGCCACGTTACGGATGGCGCCGCCGGTGCCGAGGGGTTCCTCCTCGGTGACGTACTCCAGGTGGAGGCCGAGCGCCGAACCGTCGCCGAAGTACGGCTCGAAGACCTCGGCCAGGTACGAGGTCGCCAGGACGATGTGGTCGACGCCCGCTGCCCTCGCCCGTGCCAACTGGTGCGTGAGGAAGGGGACGCCCGCCGCCGGAACCATCGGCTTCGGGGTGTGCACCGTGAGCGGACGCAGCCGGGTGCCTCTGCCACCGACCAGGAGAATCGCTTCTGTCACCTGTCGTCTCTGCTTCCTGCCGGGACCGGCCGAACTGAATGTCGGCCGGCCAGTGTGTGCAGACCGTTCGATACGCCTGCGTTCGATACGCCTTCGATGGCGGTGCGGGGTCCGTCGACGGCTGTGTGGGGAGACGGCTCTGTGTGGAGTTGTAGTTGCAGGTGTAGTTGCCCTGGTACCGCGCTACCGGCCCTGGTACCGCGCCGCCTGCGAGCGGACCGTGCCGAGCCTGCTGTAGAGGGCGCGGCCGGGGCACTCGGTGGCGAAGCCGTCCCGGTGACCGGAGATCACGTTCAGTCGTACCTTCTTACCTTTTGCGTAGAGATTGCCACCACCCGACGTCAGATATGTCTTGCCGTTCGCGACGGCCCCGTAGAGCCCGAGTTTCCAGGCGGTGAGCTTCGCGATGCCCGTGACCGCGGCGCCGGGCGGCTTCGTGGTGCCGAAGCTGCCGATGACGGCGACGCCCATGCTGTTCGCGTTGAACCCGCGGGTGTGCGCGCCCATGACGGCCTTGGCGACGCCGCCCGCGCGGCCTTCGTAGATGGTTCCGCACTTGTCGATGAGGAAGTTGTAGCCGATGTCGCGCCAGCCGGTGCTCAGCACGTGGTAGCGGTAGATACTGCGGATGACCGAAGCGGCCTGCGAGCAGCTGTAGTTGTTGCCCGACGCGGTGTGGTGCACGAAGGCCACCTTGACCCGTTTCGTGTAGAGGAACTGGCGCTCCCGCAGTTGCTCGTCGGCACCCCACCCGCGGCGTGTGACCATGGCCGGCCGTGGGGCGACGCGCGCAGCCGCGCCGGGATCCGCAACGTTCTGCTGGTCGGCGTCGCGCGCGGACAGCGCGGGGATCTCCAGGGCGCCCAGCGGCGCGAGTTCCGCGTTCACGGCGGAGGCGGCGGCCGCCTCGGCGGTCAGCGGGCCGAGGCGCGAGGCGTCCGCGGAGCCCCCGCCGACCGGCGGGGGCTCGGTGCCGACTCCCGGGTCGACGAGTTCGAGGCGCAGCCCCGAAGGCAGCGTCTGGACTCCGGGGACTCCCGTCCGGTGCTCGATCTCCGCGCGGACCCGCAGTTCGACCCCGTCCGAGGCGCCGACCCAGAGCGGCGCCGTCGAACCGCGTACGCGTCCGGAGGCACGCTCAGCGGATTCCGGGTCCGCCGCGTGCTCCTGGTTGTGCGTCTCGATGTCCTGCCAGCCGGACCAGCGGGCCGTGCCGGTCGCCCGGGTACGGACCTGGACGCGGCCGCGGAGCTCGGTTTCCGGGTCGTCCCAGACGACGCCGACCAACGAGAACGAGCGCACGCCCCGGCGCGTGACGCCCTGTTCCGCCACGTCCGGACCGCCCGCGCGGTCACCACCGAGGGGGACGAGCGGGATCGACTGGGTGCTGCCGGACACGGGCTCGGCGGACAGAGGCTCACCGGGCGGGGACTCGCCGGACAGTGGGGTGACCGATGCGGCCGAGGCCGGAGGCGCGGGCAGGACCAGGGGAAGGGACAGGGCCGCGGCGCATGTGACGCCGATCGAGGATGCCAGGAATCTACGCATACGCCTGATCTTGGGCACAGTCATGCTTATATGCATATCCAGGACTTAACGGATCGTCGGCCGAGTTCCCCCGAACCGGTGGTCCGGCCGATCGACCGGGCGGCCGGACCCGGCTCGCGCCCCGCGTACGCTTGCCGCGTGAACGCCACCGACCGCACCCCTGCCGACCTGCTGCGATCCGCGCTCGCCACGGATCCCGCGCGCCCCCTGGTGACTTTCTACGACGACGCCACGGGCGAACGTGTCGAACTGTCCGTGGCCACCTTCGCCAACTGGGTGGCCAAGACCGCGAACCTGCTCCAGGACGGGCTCTCCGCCGAGCCCGGCGACCGGGTCGCGCTCCTGCTGCCCGCACACTGGCAGACCGCCGTGTGGCTGCTGGCGTGCTCGTCGGTGGGTGTGGTCGCGGACGTGGCCGGTACGCCGGCGGCGGCCGACATCGTGGTCAGCGGGCCCGACACGCTGGACGCGGCCCGCGCCTGCTCCGGGGAGCGCGTGGCGTTGGCGCTGCGGCCGCTCGGGGGGCGTTTCCCGCAGCTGCCGGAGGGGTTCAGCGACTACGCCGTCGAGGTCCCCGGCCAGGGTGACCGCTTCGCGCCGTACGTGCCCGTCGACCCCGAGGAGCCCGCACTCATCGTGGCCGGGCGGGAGTTCAGCGGTGCGGAGGTCGTGGAGCGGGCCCGGGCGGAGGCGCCCGCGCTGGGCCTGACCGGGCCCGGGTCGCGGTTGCTCTCGGGGTTGCCGTACGACACCTGGGAGGGGCTGGACGCCGGGTTGTACGCGCCGCTCGCGACGGGCGGGTCCGTGGTGCTGTGCCGGCATCTCGATCGGCTCGGGGAGGACTCGCTGGCCAAGCGGGTCGAGAGCGAGCGGGTGACGGCGACGGCTCACTGACGGCCCGCTGGCGGCCCGCTGGCGGCCCGCTGGCGACTCACTGCCAGCTCGCTGCCGCTTGGCCTGAGCGGGATACCGGGGGGGGGCGCGGGTGGTCTCGCCGCTGCGGGTCCGATGCGGCTTGCCACTCCCCCCGTTCTCGGCTTCTCCCCCATTCGGCCCACTCCCGGCCGCCATCCCCGCCCTCCCTGAGGCATCGTCGTGAGAGCACGTCGCTCGTACGACACGAGGGGGTGACCCGGAGGTGAGAGGTACCGAGGGCGCCCCGAGCGGCATACGCCGGCGGCGGGAGTGGCTGAAGTGGAGTGTGGTCGGGCTGGCCTTGCTCGCGGCCGGAACCGCCGGGGTCGGGTGGGCCGCGTACGAGAAGCTGGACGGGAACATCACGCCGGACACCAGGACGGCGGACGAACTCGCCCGGTACGAGAAGGAGCGCCCCACCGCGCTGGTGCGTGACGCGCAGAACATCCTGCTGATCGGTTCGGACACGCGCTCGGGAGCGGGCAACCTCACATACGGGCGGAACTCCGGCACCGAGCACTCCGACACCACGATCCTGCTGCACCTCGCGGCCGACCGGCGCAGCGCCACCGCGGTGTCCCTGCCCCGCGACCTGATGGTGAACGTGCCCAGCTGCCTGAGACGGGACGGGACGCGCACGAAGCCCGTGTTCACGGTGTTCAACAACGCCTACCAGACGGGCGGACCGGCCTGCACGATCCGTACGGTCGAGAAGCTGACGGACATCCGTGTCGACCACCACATCGTGGTGGACTTCCGCGGTTTCAAAGAGATGGTCGACGCGCTCGACGGGGTCGAGGTCTGCATGAGGGAGCCCATCAACGACGAGGCGGCCAAACTGCGGCTGCCCGCGGGCAAGGTGCGGCTCGGCGGGGAACAGGCGCTCGGTTACGTGCGCGCCCGCAAATCGCTGGGCGACGGCAGTGACACCGAGCGGATGGACCGCCAGCAGCAGTTCCTCGGCGCACTCGTCAGCAAGGTGAAGAGCAATGGCGTCCTGCTGAGCCCGGCAAGGCTCTACCCCGTGCTGGACGCGGCCACTTCGGCGCTCACCACGGACCCGGAGCTGGCCAGTTTGCGCGGTTTGTATGACCTCGTGCGGGGCATGCGCATGATCCCTACGGGAAACGTGCAATTCCTGACCGCACCCCGCCGGTCGTACCCCTTCGACACCAATCGCGACCAACTCATGGAGCCTGCGGCGGAGAAACTCTTTGCGCAGTTGCGCGCGGACGCTCCAGTGACGGTGGTCACAGAGAATACGGAGTATTCCGGCCCAAAAAGCCGCAATGCGGCGCCAGAAGTCGGAGGTCGGAGTGAACACATGGGCGGGGAGAATCCGTACAAGGAGTCGAACGCGCACCCGCATGACTACAGCGAGTCCCCCGAGGACACGCGCGAGGAGGGCTCCCGTGAGTCCGATCCAGCTCCTACTTTCCGTGGCAGCACGGCCGCCGAGGGCGCCTGTAGGTAAAACGCGTGTCAACGCAGGGAACAAATGCACTAAGAAATGGGCGGATTGCCCAGTTGTATGGACGTGGAATTTGTCACCGCCGTCGCTTGACGCCTAATCGGGCGGATAGTGTGAGCGATCCGGTGTGCCGGGCCTTCTTTGGCCGCGCACCACTTGCACGAGACCCGAGCGCCTTTTGAGGGGGAAGGCGCCGCGTGGCCCCAACGGAGGAATCGGACAACCGTGGACGCGCAAGGCCGTGGGCGGGCGGATGGCATCGACCCCGCAGACCAGTGGGTGCTCAACCCGAACACCGGTGAATACGAATTGCGACTGACCCCTTCCGCACCGCAGTCAACGGTGCCGAGGCCCCGGAGAAACGGTGCGGGCGCCACGGGGAAGCGGTCCGCCGGAACCCGTACGGGACCCGTGTCGGCGGGACCGGGCACCCGGGAAATGCCGGAGGTGGTGCCGGGACAGCGCCGTCGGCGTGGCGCGCCACCCGAGCCGCCGCCGGGACGCCGCCGGACGAAGCCCAAGAGCAAGGGCAAGAAGGCCCTCGTCTGGACGGGCGGCGTGCTGGCCTTCCTCCTCGTCGGAGGGAGCGCGGCGGGCTATCTCTACTACCAGCACCTCAACGACAACATCACGGCTCTCTCCGACGACGGAGCGAGCACCGGCGGCTTCAGCACGGACCGCGCGATCAACATCCTGATCATCGGCACCGACAAACGCAGCGGTAAGGGCAACGAGGGATACGGCGACACCGGCAGCGCCGGCCATGCGGACACCACGATCCTGCTGCACGTCTCCAAGGACCGTACGAACGCGACCGCGATGAGCATCCCGAGGGACATGGTCGTGGACATCCCGGACTGCCCGACCACGCAGGAGGACGGCAGCACCAAGGACATCGCGGGCACGCCCGGTACCCGCTTCAACGTGAGCCTCGGCCAGTCCGGGCGCACCCCGAGCTGCACGATGCGGACCGTCAAGGAACTCACCGGGATCACCCCCGACCACTTCATGGTGGCCGACTTCAACGCGGTGAAGACGCTGTCCACGGCGGTCGGCGGTGTCGAGGTCTGCCTGAAGAAGGCCATCGACGACCCGAAGTCCCACCTGAAGCTGCCCGAGGGCAACAGTGTCATCCAGGGCGAGCAGGCACTGGCGTTCGTGCGCACCCGGTACACCGTCGGCTTCGGCAGCGACCTCAGCCGGATCCAGCTCCAGCAGCAGTTCCTCAGCTCACTGATGCGCAAGCTGAAGTCCAACGACACGCTGACCGACCCGTCGAAGATGCTGAAGCTGGCCGAGGCGGGCACCCAGGCGCTCACTGTCGACTCGAAGATCGCGGACCTGCGCAAGCTCGCCGCGCTCGGCCAGGAGGTCGGCAAGGTCAACACCAAGAACCTCACGTTCACGACCGTCCCCGTCATCGACAACACCGACGGTGCGACCGTGCTGCCCGCCCCGGACAAGGCCCAGGCGCTGTTCGACACGGTCAGGGACGATGTGTCGCTCACCGAGGTGAAGAAGCAGCAGAAGGCCAAGGAGGACGCGAAGCTCAAGGGTCCGCGGGCGGAGGCCTCCGAGGTCCGGGTGGACATCTACAACGGAGGCGCCGTCGCCGGCAGCGCACAGGAGACTCTCACCTACCTGCAGAACGACGAGGGCGTCACCAAGTCCAGTCAGCTCGGCAACGCCGACAAGAACCAGGCCAAGACGACCCTCGCGTACGATCCCGACCAGGCCGACCAGGCACGCAAGCTGGCCGACATACTGGGCCTGCCCGCGTCGGCGCTGAAGCCCGGTGACGGCGCCAGCGAGAGCAACGCGCAGGGGCTGCCCGCGATGATCCTCACCCTCGGCGAGGACTTCAAGGGCGCCGGGAAGTCGGGGAGCGCGTCGGCGGCCGATCTGGACGTCGAGAAGAACACGGCGGACAAGGAAACGTGCGCCGAGTGATGACCTGACGGGGTCATTTCGCGTCTCACAACGTGTGAGGTGTGTCCGGGCCGGACACGAGAGCGCGTCCCGAGCGGGCGTGCGCGTGTCCGGCCCGGGCGTTCCTCGTGAGTGTCCGGGTCGGCGGTACGACGGGAGGCCGAGCCGGGCGCGTACTCCTGTCCGGGGCGGGCGCAACGGGGCGTCCAGGACCGGGCGTACGAACGTGTCATACGGATCGGACCTGTGACGCGTTCAAACCAGTCGTGAATACATCCGAGTTGGGCTTTCGACAGTCCAACAGTGCGCGGGGACGGTCCCGTTCGGCAGGCAGGGTGGGGAGGGGCAGGGAGTTGGTGCGCGGTGGTGTGCGAGAGGATCGTTGCCGGCCAGGGGTGCAGGAGGGCGGTGACGGCGGTGGCGACGGACAGCACGACGCCGGGAGCGGCCCGAAGGAGGACGGCGCTCCGGCGTCCGAGCCGCAGGGCGGCGGACAGCACGGCGGGGGTGGCCGCGAGCGCGGGAGCGTTCCCGGACGCCCACGCCGCAGACGCCGCGTCCTGCGCTGGTCGGCGACCGTCCTGGCGGTGCTGATACTCGGCACCGCGGGAGCGGGTTACCTCTACTACGAGCACCTCAACGGCAACATCAAGAAGGACGACCTGAACCTCGGTGACAAAGAGATCGCCGGGCCGACGCCGAACGCGGCCGGCCAGACCCCGCTGAACATCCTGCTCATCGGCTCGGACGCGCGGGACACCAAGGAGAACCAGAAGCTCGGCGGCGCCAGGGAGACCTTCGGTGGCACCCCGCTCGCGGACGTCCAGATGCTGCTGCACCTGTCCGCCGACCGCACCAACATGTCGGTCATCAGCATGCCCCGCGACACGCTGCTGCAGATCCCCAAGTGCACGGACCCCGACGACGGCGAGGTGTACCCGGCGTCCGCCGGCCGGGTGATGACCAACCAGTCGCTGGGCCGCGGCGGCCCCGGCTGTACGGTCGCGACCTGGCAGGAGCTGACCGGGATCCGTATCGACCACTTCATGATGGTGGACTTCGCGGGCGTGGTGTCGATGGCCGACGCGATCGGCGGCGTGCCCGTGTGCGTCACCGACAACATCTACTCCAAGGACAGCCAGGGCAAGGGCTCGGGCCTGAAGCTGGAGAAGGGCACGACGTACGTCAAGGGCGAGCAGGCACTGCAGTGGCTGCGCACCCGGTACGGCTTCGAGGACGGCAGCGACATCGCACGTGCCAAGGCGCAGCACCAGTACATGAACGCGATGGTCCGCGAGCTGCGCGAGAACGCCACGATCACCAACCCGAACAAGCTGCGCAACCTGGCCGAGGAGGCCACGGACGCCCTGACCGTCGACGACGGCCTGGGCACCGTGAAGAAGCTGTACGACCTCAGCACCCAGCTGCGCGGGGTCGAGCCCGAGCGGATCACGATGACGACGATGCCGTACACGTACGTCGGCGCCCGTGTGATCCCGAAGGAGGGCGACGCCGAGCAGTTGTTCCGGCTGGTGCGTGAGGACATCGCGCTGGACGGCAAGGACGAGAAGAAGCCGGCCACGGAAGAGACCTCGTCCGACCCGGCCGCCCCGGAGGACGAGATCGGTGTGCTCGTGCAGAACGGCACGAGGACACAGGCGCTCGGTCCGGCCGCCGGGCGCGCGGGCACGGTGAGCGGGCTGCTCGTGGAGAAGGGCTTCACCAGGGCCACGGCCGACCAGACCACGGCGGCAACCGAGGACGAGACCGTCGTGCGCTATCCGAGCGCGGAGCTGGAGGGCGACGCCCAGGCGGTCGCCAAGGCCCTGGGCATCCCGCTGGGCCAGGTGGAGAAGTCGACCGACGTCAGCGGGGTCACGCTCGTCGTGGGCGCGGACTGGCGCGAGGGGACGGCGTACCCGGCGAAGAAGGAGGACGACACGACGCCCGAGTCCGCCGACGCCCTGAACGGCGCCAACAAGAAGGCGTGCATGAAGGTGGACCCGAACTTCACCTGGTAGCTCCGCATGGCGGATTGTCCCCGTCCGCCCGATGGCGAGGGGTGGCCGGGTGGCGTACCACGGAAGGGTGAGGGCCCCGCACGGGGTCCCCGTCCCCCGAGGAGGAGCCATGCAGCAGACCGGATCCATGACCCCCATGAGCAAGGAGATGCAGGACTGCGTCCAGGCGTGCCTGTCCTGCCACGCCACGTGCGAGGAGACCATGAGCTCCTGCATGCAGATGGGCGGTCAGGCCCAGATGCAGATCATGCGCACGCTCATGGACTGCTCCGAGATGACCCGCATGTGTGCGGACATGATGATGCGCCGGTCGCCGATGTCGGCCGAGATGTGCGCCCTGTGCGCTCGCGCGTGTGACATGTGCGCGGAGGCGTGTATGTCCATGCCGGACGACCCGCAGATGATGCGCTGTGCCGAGGCCTGTCGCCGCTGCGCGGACATGTGCCGCTCGATGGCGGCCGCCATGGCGTGACCCGACCGGCCCCAGCCGAGGACGGCGAGAGGCCGCGCATCAGCGCGGCCTCTCACTGCTTCTCTGTGACGTTTCTACGTGACGCGGTCAGTTGCCCGAGACCGTCACCTTCTCGTCGTTCTTGAGTTCGTTGACGAGCTGCTTGACCTTCGTGGTGTCCCACTGGAGGTTGCCGTTCGGGGAGTTGCCCGAGATCGGGATGTTCATGGACTTGCCGTCGCCGCCCGTGACGCCCTTCATGGCCCAGAACATCTGGCCCAGGCTCCACAGGCTCATGTCCTTGTCGACGATGAGGGTGTCGAGACCCGCGCTCATCGTCGGGTACAGCTTGAACGGGTTGAGGATCGTGCTCGGCGTCGCCGTCTGGCTGGCCAGGGCCGAGAGGAACTTCTGCTGGTTCTTCGTGCGGTCCAGGTCACTGCCGGCGAGGGCGTACCGGGTGCGGACGAAGGCGAGGGACTGCTCACCGTTCAGGGTCTGCTTGCCCGCCTCGAAGTTGGCACCGGACTTGGTGTCCTTCATGCCGCCCTTGGGGATGTCGATCTCCACGCCGCCGACCGCGTCGACGATGTTCGCGAAGCCCGCGAAGCCGATCTCCACGTAGTGGTCGATGTGCAGGCCCGTGTTGGCCTCGACGGTACGGACCAGCAGCTCGGGCCCGTCCTCCGCGTACGCCGCGTTCAGCTTCACCTGGCGGCCGGTGCCCTCGTAGGTCTTGCCGGACTCGGAGCCCTTGTAGCTGGGGATCGTGACGTTCGAGTCGCGGGGCAGCGATATGAGCGTGGGCCCGTTGCTGCCGGTGTGCAGGATCAGCATCGAGTCGGTGCGCTTGCCCTCGGCGGACCCGGTGCGGAGCTGCTTCTTCTGCTCGTCGGACAGGCCGGCGCGGCTGTCGGAGCCGACGATCAGGTAGTTCGTACCGTCGCCCGCCTCCGGCCGGTCGATCACCTTGGAGAGGTCGACCTCGCGGTTCAGCTTGGAGTCCGCCCAGAAGTACGTGCCGACGGACCACGCGACCAGCACGGTCACCAGCGTGATCGCCGTCCACTTGATACGGCGGCGCCAGTTCGGGGCGGGCCGGTCGCCGTGTCCCCCGTAACCGCCGTGGCCCCCGGACCCACCGTCCCGCTGCCCGTAGACCTGGCCGGTGTTGTATCCGTTGCCGTACGGATCGGGCGTGCCGTAACCATCGCCGTACCCGTCGTTGTACGACTGCTGCGGCGGCACCCCGCCCTGCGGGGGCGCCCCCGCAGGGCCCCGCCTCACCTGTCGCATGACGCGCGCGCCCTCGGGCTGTGCGCTCGCACCACCGCGGCCGTAACCACCGCCACGGTTGTTGTCGGACCATCCCTCGGGCCAGTTATTCATGCGCCCCAGTGTGCAGTGCCCAGCCATGCCCTTTACAAGGGTCGTCGGAAAACAGAGGCGGGGCTGTTGCGAAGCTAACACAAATCGCACAAATGTCAGTGCGGGCAATTGGTGGGGGCCATGACAGACCAGGCCACCACCTCGGAACCCGATATTCCGGGCAACCCGGCCGCAATGTGCCGTTGGACACGTCACACGAGTCAACGCCCGGGAAACCTGTCGGTACTGGCCGGTTGGGACATCTGCCTCTGGTTGCCTCTGAGGGACCTGAACAGACTCGCGCACCCCTGGAGATCCGGGACAATCCCGTCCCGCCGCGGCGCGAGAAGGAGTCCTCGGCATGCACCTGCACGTGGCGACGCCCGAACCTCCGGTCCACGGCCCCGGTCACCACCACCATGCCCGTCGGATCTCGGGGAAGTTCCTGGCGCTCTACCTCCTCATCTCCGGTGTGCTCGCCGGCGCCGTCCTGGTGGCCCCCCAGTTCGACGAGAAGGCGGGCGCCATCGACGGCAACGGCGACATCACCTGGGACGTCAATGACGGTCTGCCGGCGTACCGGGCGATGATCAAGGCGGTCCGTGAGCGAGCGGCCGGTGGAGGGATGCCGGACGAAGAGGCGCCGTGGGCCGCCCACGTCTTCGCGGTCGGCCTGCGGGCCGGCGAAGCCCCCGGGAACCCGGACGCGCCGCGCGTCAGCCTGCTCGTACAGGCGCGGGCCCTGGTCGTCATCGGCTACCGGCTCAGGACACCGCGTGGCCACGACCGCTTCTTCTGCTTCCGGGGCACGGAGTGCGGCGGCACCCCCGACGGGTTGCGCTTCAGGGGCGATCACCGCGACATGGAGCGGGTCGGCGGCAGAAGCCTGGCCGGCCTCGTGATCGACGAACAGCTGGTGACGAGGGCGTTCACGACGCTCCGGGACGACACCGACCGGGCCTCGACGGCCCGGGCGCTGATGGTCCTCACCGTGACCGTCTCGGAGGCCGCGCGGTCCGACGCGCTGGAGCAGGCCTTCCGGCCGGCCTTCGGCGACGGTTCGCACACCGTGTCCCGGGCCGAGGCGGAGCTGATGACCTCACACTGACCTCGCACGGACCCAGTTTCCGACTTCCCTCTGACGACCGGCGGGCACGGCACCACCGCCCCGGTCCTCTACCCGCACGAGACCTCGTCCCCGGTCACCACCCCGGACTCCCCCTGGTCCGCGTCGGCGGCCCGGACCTTCCGTACCTTCTTGAAGTCTGTCCCGGCGATCACCTTCAGGGTCGCCCCCTGTCCTGGCATCTCCCGCATCTCGGCCCCCGGCAGGGCGGCCGCGAGGGACCGGGCGGAGCGGTCCCAGCGCGGGTCGTACTCGACGATCGTGCGCTCCACGTTCCGGACCTGCGCGTTCACGGGCACCCCGGTCGTACGGAACCCGACGGCCGCCAGCCGGCCGTCCACCCGCTTGGCGAGCCCGTCCACGATCGTGCCGTTCTCCACCTGGACGTGGATCTGCTCGGGCGCCACCTCGACACGGACGGCGCGGCTCCGTCGCGCCTTGTGCGGAGCCAGGGGCCTGTCGTCGCGCAGGGCCCCGAAGAGACGGTCCGACCTGGCCTCGTCCCACTTCAGCGTCGAGCCGACCCCCTTCACGGCGTACCCCATCTGCCCGATGGGGACCGTGGCGAACTCGGACGAAGCGGGCGAGAAGTTGCGCATCGCCCGCCCCAGAGTGAGCAGTTCCCGAGTGCCGAACCCCTCGTCCGCGCGCACCGATCCGAGGACGGCCCCCGTGACGTCACGGAACTTCATCGGGTTCAGCAGCACCCCGGAGGACGTGGACTGCTCGATGAGCGACGCCAGAAAGCGCTGCTGGCGCTGCATCCGGCCCAGGTCGGAGGACCCGTCGGTGTGGCGGGAGCGCACGTACTGCAGGGCCTGGCCGCCGTTCAGCCGGTGCGAGCCGGCGGGAAGGTCGAGGCCGGTGTACCGGTCTCTCAGCGGGTAGCGGGTGCAGATCTCGATGCCGCCGAGCACGTCCACGGTCTTCATGAAGCTGATGAAGTCGACCTCCAGATAGTGGTCGATCTTGACCTTCGTCATGTGCTCGACCGTGCGCACGGTCAGCTGCGGGCCGCCCTCCGCGTACGCCGCGTTCAGCTTGACCGGGTGCGAGGCATGCAGCTCGCCGGTGTTGCGGTCGGTGTGCTCGGGGGTCTCGGCGTACGAGTCGCGCGGCAGGCTCACCACGCTGGCGCGCTCCCGGTCCTCCGAGATGTGCACGATCATCATCGTGTCCGTGCAGTGACAGGGTGCCCCGCCGAGCCGGTACCTGCGCCGCTCCTCCTGCGTGACCTGGTCACGCCCGTCCGTGCCGACGAGCAGGATGTTCGTGCCGTGGCCCGCCTCCGGGCGGTTCTTCATGTCCTTGAAGGGGTCGACGCGGGCGATGTCGTTGTCGAGGCCGGTGAGCATCGCGTGCCCGATGCCCGCGGAGGCGAGCACCATCACGGAAAGCGTGGTCACCGCCCGCGCGGCCCAGCCCGACCGGGTGCGCCGTACACGCGGCCGTCGCGGGCGGGACGGCCTCGGCCGGGCAGGGCGGCGGAGCGGTCGGGGCACGGGGGACACCTCCGCGAGGGCTGGGGCGTGGGATCCGTGAGCACCGTAGGCCGATACGATCTGCTGCCCGGCCCAGCGGCCGGGCGGCGCGCGTCGGTGTCCCCCGTTCGCGGTAACGTGAGCCCCCTATGAACGCCAAGCCCGACGTGCAGCTCCCCGCCGTGTCCGTCATCATGCCCGTCCTCAACGAGGAGCGGCATCTGCGCGGCGCCGTCCACGCGATCCTCGCCCAGGAGTACGCCGGCGAGATGGAGGTGGTGATCGCCCTCGGTCCCTCCGCGGACCGCACGGACGAGATCGCCGCCGAGCTCGTACGCGAGACCGCGTCCCACACGAACAAGCGCGTGCACACGGTCCCGAACCCGACGGGCCGCACCCCCGCCGCACTGAACGCCGCGATCAAGGCCTCACGCCACCCGATCGTGGTACGCGTCGACGGGCACGGCATGTTGTCGCCGAACTACATAGCGACGGCCGTACGGCTCCTGGAGGAGACCGGCGCGCAGAACGTCGGCGGCATCATGCACGCCGAGGGGGAGAACGACTGGGAGCACGCGGTCGCCGCCGCGATGACCTCGAAGATAGGGGTGGGCAACGCGGCCTTCCACACGGGCGGCGAGGCCGGCCCGGCGGAGACGGTCTACCTGGGCGTCTTCCGGCGCGCGGCCCTCGAACAACAGGACGGCTACAACGAGGAGTTCATCCGCGCCCAGGACTGGGAGCTGAACTTCCGCATCCGCGAGGCGGGCGGGCTGGTCTGGTTCTCGCCCGAGCTGAAGGTGTCGTACCGTCCGCGTCCGTCGGTCAAAGCCCTGGCCAAGCAGTACAAGGACTACGGGCGTTGGCGCCATGTCGTGGCCCGCTTCCACCAGGGTTCCATCAACCTGCGCTACCTCGCCCCGCCGGCCGCGGTGTGCGCGATCGCGGCGGGGATCGTCGTGGGGGCCGCACTGACTCCCTGGGGGTTCGTCGTCCCCGGCGGTTATCTCGCGGCGATCGTGGCCGGGTCACTGCCGGCGGGCAAGGGGCTGCCGCTGAAGGCACGGCTCCAGATCCCCGTCGCCCTCGCCACCATGCACATGTCCTGGGGCTTCGGCTTCCTGACCAGCCCGCGCTCCCTGGCGAAGCGGGTCATCGCGTCCCGGCGGCCGGCGGTACTGGCCGAGAGCTGAGCGGTCGTCGGACTGCTCGGCGGTCGTCGGACTGCTGACCGGCCCGCCCGGCCCACGCGTCGTCATACGGTCATGGCGCGGGCGGCGCGGACGAGTGCGGTGTTGTCCGGGGCCGTAGTGCCGTCGGGGAGGTGGATTCCGTCCTCGAATCCGATGCGCGTCTGGTGGCCGTCCTTCAGGGCGGCGCGCAGCACCGGCCATGTCGTGGCGTCCTCGCCGTGGTAGAGGAGGGGACAGGCCACCCCGGCCGCGCGAATGCGGGCGGCCATCTCCCGGGCATGGGCCACGGCGGTCTCCGGGTCGGTGTCCATGGGCTCGATGAGAACGCGCACGTTCGCGTGGAGTGTCGGGGACGCGAGCAGGGCCGGGACGTCGTCCGTACTCCACACCGCGCTCTCCAGGTCCATACCGCGGGCGACCACCAGGGACGCCGTCTCGGCGGCGCCCTCCTCACTGAAGGCGACCGAGGCGAAGTCCGGCAGCACCTCCCATGCCTTGACCAGCGCGTATCGCTCCTCGGGGCCCGAGCAGGTCCACAGACCGGTGGTGGTGCCGAGGATCGCGCCGGGTGCCGTGGAGCGGACCTCGCGCAGCACCTCGGCGAGGGCGTCCGGGCGGATGGTCTGGCCTCCGTCCCCGTCCCGGACGTGGAGGTGGACGACGTCCGCGCCGGCGGCGATCACGGCGGCGGTGTCCACGGCGAGTTCCCGCGCGGTGACCGGGACCGCGGGATGCTCGGCCTTGCTGCGTCCGCCGTTGACGGCTGCCTTGAGGAACACGGGATCTTCCTTACTGGTTGGGGGGTGATGGTGGTGTGCGGGTGCGGGCTAGGGGTTCTCGGTGGGTGCGGCGGCGGACAGCAGTTTCTGCACCGTCGCCGTGGCTCCGGTGAGCGTGCCCAGCGGGCTGCCGGCATACAGTTCGGCGACGATCGAGGGTTCCTCGGCGTCGTCGGCGAGCGCCTCGTCGAGTACCGAGGCGAGGCGTGCGGCGGGCGCGATCAGCAGGCCGTTGGCGTCGCCCAGGACCAGGTCGCCCGCCCGGACGGGCACGCCGCCACAGGAGACGGGGACGTTCAGGCCGCCGTCGGGAATCCCGTGCAGCTTGGTGGTCAGCAAGGATGTGCCGTACGCGTAGACCGGCAGGCCGAGTGCGCGCAGCGCGTCGACGTCCGTGCAGACGCCGTCCACGACCGCGCCCGCTGCCCCGCGCGCGACGAGGGCGTTGACGACGACCTCGCCGAGGGGGGCGTGCCGGCGGTCCCCGCCGCAGTCGACGACCACGACGTCACCGGGGCCGACGAGGCCGGCGGTGTGGTGCAGCAGGGTGGAGTCGGTGGGGGTGATGCGTACGGTCACCGCACGGCCGACGAGTCGGGCCGTGCCGGCGACGCGCTGGAGCAGCGGTTCGCAGAACCCCTCCTCCAGGTAGTGGCCGAGGGTGGCGAAGTCGACCTCGGTGAGGCGCCCCGCCAACCCGCTGTCGAGAGGCGGGAGTTCGGACATGTTCCGGATGTCGAGCGGCATGGTGGCGGTCACCTCGGTCCGATGATGATGCGGCGGTTGCGGAGCACCGGCAGGATGGTGCGGGCCCGGTCGATGCGGTGCTTGTCGGCGTCGACCACGAACAGGGCGCGTTCCTCCTCGCCGAGCGCGCCGCGGACGATGCCCAGCGGGTCGACGGCCATGCTCATCCCGATGCAGTCGGGTGTGGTGAGCGAGGCGGCCACCACCCAGCAGGTGTTCTCGATCGCCCTGGTGCGCAGCAGCGTCGTCCAGTGGTCCTCCTTCAGCGGGCCGCGCACCCACGCCGCGGACACCGACAGCAGGTCGGCGCCCATCTCCACCAGGGAGCGGGTGAACTCGGGGAACCTGACGTCGTAGCAGTTGACCAGCCCGACGTTGAACTCGCCTATGCGGACGACGCAGGGCCCTTCGTCGCCGCGCTGGACCTCGCGGGACTCCCGGTAGTCGAAGGCGTCGTACAGGTGCATCTTCCGGTAGCGGCCCAGGAGTTCACCGTCGGCGGCGACGGCCGCGATGGTGTTGTACGGGAGGGCGGCGCCGCTGCCCTCGTAGCCGCCGGCGATCACCGCGGCGCCGTGGGTGGTCGCGATGCGGGACAGCCCGTCGAGGAAGGCGGGCCAGTGTGCCTCGGCGATGTCCCGCAGGGGCTCTGCGGCGGCCTCGGCGGGAATCATCGACTCCTCGGGAAAGATGACGAGTTCGGCGCCCGCCGCCACGGCCTCGCCGACCATGTCCTCAATGGCGGCCAGGTTGTCGCCGACATCGGCGGTGGGGGCGAACTGGGCTGCGGCGACCTTCAAGGCCGTGTCTCCTTGCTGTGGCGGTGTGTCACGGGGTGCGGGTGCGGCACGGGGTGCGGGCGGGTGCGGCACGGGGTACGGGTGCGGCACAGACGTACGCGTGTGTCACTGGGGCGCGGGTGTGTCCCGGGGTGCGGCTCGGTGGTCACTCGGCCAGGAACCGGGAGGCCCGCGGATCCCAGTGGGCCCACACCTGCCCGCCGGCCGAGAGCCCGGCGGGTTCCGCGCCGTGCGTCTCGGCGACGAACGCGCCGCCGTCGGCGAGAGCGAGGTGGTAGCGGGTGGCGCTGCCGAGGTAGACGACCTGCTGGAGGGTGGCGGGCAGGGCCGCCCAGCCGGGCGGCAGTGCGGACTCCCCCGAGCAGATGCGGACGTTCTCGGGCCGGACGGCGAGATGCCCCGCGCCGGAGAAGCCGCCCGCCGGGAGCGGCACGGTTCCCAGGCCCTCCACTCTCAGGCCGGTACCGTCCGCCTTTCCCGTCAGGAAGTTGGAGGTGCCGATGAACTCGGCGACGAAACGCGTGGCCGGACGCTCGTAGATCTGCTCGGGGGTGCCGACCTGGATGACCCGGCCGCCGTGCATGACCGCGATGCGGTCGGACATGGTCAGGGCCTCCTCCTGGTCGTGAGTGACCGTCACGAACGTGACCCCGACCTCGCGCTGGATCTTCTTCAGCTCCAGTTGCATCTCGGCCCGCAGTTTTTTGTCGAGCGCGCCGAGCGGTTCGTCGAGCAGGAGCAGGGAGGGCCGGCCGATCAGCGCTCGGGCGATGGCGACACGCTGGCGCTGGCCGCCGGAGAGCTGGGAGACGGCACGGTCGCCGAAACCCTCGAGGCGGACGAGTGCGAGTGCCTCGCGGACCGCCTCCGAGATCGCCGCCTTGGGACGGGACCTGCGGACCTTCAGCTCGAAGGCGATGTTGTCGTGGACGCTCAAGTGCGGGAAGAGGGCGTAGCTCTGGAAGAGCATGTTCAGGTCCCGCTTGTGCGGCGGAACGCCGACCGCCGGGACGCCGCCGAGGGCGATCTCCCCCTCGGTGGGCTCCTCGAAGCCGGTGATCATGCGCATCAGCGTGGTCTTGCCGCAGCCGGAAGGGCCGAGGATGGAGAAGAACTCGTTCTGCCGGATGTCGAGGGTCACGCCCCGTACGGCGTGCGTGCGGCCGAAGGCCTTGCCGACGCCGGTCAGCTTCACGGCCGGCGCGGCGGCGACGGAAGCGGCGGTTGACTGGTGGACGGTCATGTCAGGACGCCTTCACCTTGGTCCAGCCCTGCTGGAAGTACTGCATGGCGGTGCCCGGGTCGAGCAGGAAGTCGGCCTTGACGATGGTGGCGTTGGGCGCGTAGATCGCCGTGTTGGCCAGGGCCTCCTTGTTCTTGACGTAGGAGCGGGCCGCCTGGTTGGCGCTGGCCGAGGAGCCGTCGTCGGTCACCTTGGCGGCGACCTCGGGGCGCAGCGTGTAGTTGATGAACTTGTAGGCCGAGGTGGTGTTCTTGGCGCCCTTGGGGATGGCGAACCCGTCGGTCCACACCGAGCCGCCCTCATCGGGGATCACGTAGTGGACGTGGGGGTCGGACTGCACGACCTTGGCCATCGCGGTGCCGCTCCACGCCTGGGCCGCGCACGCCTGGCCGCCGGCGAGCAGTTGCGGGTAGTTGGTCGAGTTGTAGCCCGCCAGGATCTTCTTCTGCTTCTGCAGGGCCGCCGTGGCCTCGGCGATCTGGTCCTTGTCGGTGCTGGTGGCGCGGTGGCCGGTGACCTGGAGCCCGGCGATGTAGGACGCCAGCATGTTGTCGAGCATGTACAGCTTGCCCTTGTACTTGGGGTCGAAGAGCGTCTTCCAGCTGGTCGCCGTCTTGATGCACTTGTCGTTGTAGGCGAAGCCGGTCGTGCCCCAGATCCACGGGACGCTGTACTTGTTGCCCTTGTCGTACGACGGGCTGCGGAACTTGAGGGCGAGATTGCCCAGGCCCTTGATCTTCGAGTGGTCCAGGGGCTGGATGAGCTGCTGCCCGATGAGCTGCTGCACCGTGTACTGGCTGGGCTCGACCAGGTCGTACCCGGAGGAGCCGGAGCTGAGCTTGGCGGTCATCGTCTCGTTGCTGTCGAAGGTGTCGACGGTGACCTTGATGCCGGTCTCCTTCTCGAAGCCCTTCACCACGCTGTCGGGGATCTCCCCGGCCCAGGCGTAGACGTGCAGGTTCTTGCCGCCGCCGGAGGAGGAGGCGGCATCGGAGCCGGAGCCTCCGCAGGCGGTGGCGAACAGGGCGGTGCTGACGGCGACGGAGGTGGCCAGGAGGGTTCTGGAGGCGGCGCGACGGGACATGACGGGGCCTTTCGAGAACGTACGGAGGAGAAGGGGACGTACGTACGGCGGGTGCGGGTGCCGAGGAGGGGCGGAGTCCGGAGAGGAGGAGTGCGGAGGGAGGGAGTGCGGGGTTCAGCCGGGCGTGCGGTCGCCGCCGACGAGGATGCGGCGCATCTGGCGCAGGCCCGCGCCGAGCACGATCAGGAAGGTGAACAGGACGAGGAGCGTGCCGAGCGCGTTGATCTCGGGGGTGAGCCCGCCCTTGAGCAGGGAGTAGACGCGCAGCGGGAGCGTGGTGGTGCCGACGCCGCTGGTGAAGGTCGACATCACGATGTTGCCGAAGGAGATGGTGAAGCAGAGCAGCCAGGCCGCCACCAGCGCCTGCCGGAGCAGCGGAAGGGTCACACGGCGAAAGCCCTGCCAGGCGTTGCATCCGAGGTCGGCGGCGGCCTCGTCGAGCGCGGGATCGAGGGCGCCGTGGGCCCCCAGGACGATGAGGGCCGCGTACGGCAGGGTCACCACGAGGTGGCCGAGGACGAGAGTGGTCAGGCCCAGGTCGGCGCGGAGGGTGCCGAACACCGCCAGGAGGGCCACGCCGAGGACGATCTCGGGGATGATCAGCGGCAGGAACAGCCCGCCCGAGAAGGCCACCCGGAAGCGGCGGCCGAGCCGGGCCATGCCCATCGCGGCCAGCAGTCCGCCGGCGGTGGCCAGGGTCGCGGACGCCACGCCGACCTCGGCGCTGATCCGCAGCGCGGACAGCAGGTCGGTGTCGCCGGCGAGTACGCCGTACCAGCGGGTGCTGAAGCCGGCCCACTTGTAGGTGACGTCGGAGCCGTTGAAGGAGAGGACGACAACGACCACGATCGGCACGTAGAGGAAGACGATGACACCGCGGGCCAGCCAGCCGGTGGCGCGGTCGGGCAGGGACTTCACGACGGACTTCACGACGCCTTCCTCCTCAGCCGCCCGGCCGCGGTGCCGAACACCGCCAGCGAGACGATCATCAGCGTCAGCAGCACGACGGAGGCCGCCGCGCCCATGGGCTGGTTCCGGAACTCGGTGTAGAGGGTGACGATGAGGTTGCCGACGAGCTCGTGCTTGCCCCCGCCGAGCAGGACCGGGATCACGAAGACACCGAGTGTGGGGACGAAGGTGAGCAGTGCCGCCGCCAGCAGTCCGGGGCGGGCCAGCGGCAGCAGAACCTTGGTGTGCACCCGCCACCAGCCGCAGCCCAGGTCCCGCGCGGCCTCACCGAGTGCCGGGTCGACACCGCGCAGGGAGGCGTACACCGGGAAGATCGCGGTCGGCAGGAAGGCGTAGACCAGGCCGACGAAGGAGGCGCCCTGGCTGGGGATCCAACGGGTCGGTCCGTCGGTCAGTCCGAGGGCGTCGGTGAGGGTGTTCACCGGGCCGCCCGGGCTGAGCAGATTGATCCAGGCGAAGGTCCGCACCAGGAAGTCGGTCCAGAACGGCACGATGATCAGCAGGAGCAGCAGTCCCTGGCGCTGCGGCGGCCGCCCGGCGAGGTAGTACGAGACCACGTAGCCGAGGACCAGACACACGACGGTGTTCAGTGCCGCCATGCCGAGGCTGTAGCCGAACACCTTCAGATAGACCGGGTCCAGCAGCTGGTGGTAGTTCGCCAGCGTGAAGCCCCCTTGGATGCCGCCGTACGGATCGGCGGTCGCGAAGCTGTCGCGTACGACCAGCACCAGCGGTACCAGCACCAGTGCGACGATCGTGACCCCGGCGGGCGCGAGGAGGGCCGCGGTGACGGCGACGTTCCGGAAGCCGGACCGCCGTGCGGGGGCGGTCGGCGGAGCCGGTGCGTGCGCCGGCGCGGTGACGGTCACCAGGGCCTCAGTGGCGGCAGGGGAGGGGGTGCGTGCATGTGCTGTGCCTCCTTGGCTTCCGGGGATTCCGGCCGGGCGGCCACCGCGGTCCGCGCGGTCGCCGCGGTCGTCCCGGGTTGCGCAACAGCTTCAGGCAGAGATACAGGCGGTGAACAGGCGCCACTGCATCGAATCGAGTGGAAATACTCACCCTGTTCCACGCATCTCGCAGTCCGGCCCGATCCCGCCCGATCCCGCCCGGACGCCCGCCGCCGTTCTGGCCGGGTGATGGCCGGGTGATGATGGAGGCGACACGGGAGAGCGGGAGAGGAGGTGGTGACGTGATCGATGACCTGGACCGGCAGATCATCGACCAGCTGCGGGTCGACGGCCGTCGCTCCTTCGGCGAGATCGGCCGCTCCATCGGTCTGTCCGAGGCGTCCGTACGGGCCCGCTTCCAGCGTCTGCAGCGCCAGGGAGTGATTCAGGTCGTGGGCATGACGGACGCGGTGCGGCTGGGCGAGGTGGAGGTGCACCTGGCCGTGCGCGTCCACCACATCCCGGTGTCGCTGGTCGCGCGCGAGCTGTCCCGGATGCCGGAGGTGCGGTACGTCGCTTCCTGCGTCGGACCCTACGACCTGATCGTGGACGTCCGCTGCCGCGACCTCGCGCACCTGTCCGAGCTGCTCACCGAACGGGTCCGCCGGGTGAACGGGGTGGCCCACGCGGAGGCGCTGACCGTCCTCGAAGTGCTCAAGGACACGTATCTGTGGGCGGGTTTCCGGGAACTGTCGGCGGCGCCGGGCGAGCGGATCCTCCCGCCGTGATCATTCCCCGGCCTCGCTCTGGCCCACCGCGCTGTCGAGACCGTTCCACGAATAGTCCTTGAACAGTTCGAGAAGCAGCAGGACCTGCACCCTGGAGACACCCGGCAGCATCCGGATGTCGTCGAGGAGCTGCACCAACTGTCCCTGATCGCGGCAGGTGCCCTCCAGGAAGATGTCCTGGCTTCCGGCACACAACGCCACATGGTTGATCATCGGCATGTCCGCGAGGCTCTTGGCGACCGCGCGGGGCGTCAGGTCGCGCACCCGGATCATCAGCCGGACGGACTGATGCCCCAGCGTGAGCGGGTTGCACAGCGCCACGATCCGCAGGGCTCCGCTCTCCTGGAGCCGCGACACCCGCTGGCGCACGGTGGCCTCGGACACACCGAGATCCCGGGCGAGTGCCGTGTACGGCGTCCGCCCGTCACGCGTGAGCGTCTGCATGATCTTGCGGTCCAGGTCGTCGATCACAGGAGGCCTCCTCTCAGATCGTATGACGCCACAGGCGAACGGCCCTCGGCGTGCTGCCGAGGGCCGTGGTGTTTCGGTGTTTCTGCGGGTCAGGCGCCCTGCTACGGCAGGTTCCTGGCCATGACGATCCGCTGCACCTGATTCGTGCCTTCATAAATCTGCGTGATCTTGGCGTCACGCATCATCCGCTCCACCGGATAGTCCCGCGTGTAGCCGTAACCCCCCAGCAACTGCACCGCGTCCGTAGTGACCTCCATCGCCACGTCCGACGCGAAACACTTCGCCGCCGCGCCCTGGAAGGTGAGGTCGCTGTCGCCGCGTTCGGACTTGCAGGCGGCCGCGTACGTCAGCTGGCGGGCCGCCTCGATCTTCATGGCCATGTCCGCGAGCATGAACTGGATGCCCTGGAAGTCGGCGACCGGCTTGCCGAACTGCTTGCGCTCCCGGACATAGCCCTTGGCGTAGTCGAGGGCGCCCTGGGCGACGCCGAGGGCCTGGGCGGCGATCGTGATGCGGGTGTGGTCCAGCGTCCTCATCGCCGTCGCGAAGCCCGTGCCCTCCTCGCCGATCATGCGGTCGGCCGGGATGCGGACGTTGTCCAGGTAGACCTCGCGGGTCGGGGAGCCCTTGATGCCGAGCTTCTTCTCGGGGGCGCCGAAGGAGACGCCCTCGTCCGACTTCTCGACGACGAAGGCCGATATGCCCTTCGAGCGCTTGGTGGGGTCGGTGACCGCCATCACCGTGTAGTAGTCGGAAACCCCGGCGTTCGTGATCCAGCGCTTCACGCCGTTCAGGACGTAGTGGTCGCCGTCGCGGACCGCCTTCGTCTTCATGCCCGCCGCGTCGGAGCCCGCGTCCGGCTCGGAGAGGCAGTACGAGAACATCCCGTCACCCTTGGCCAGGGAGGCCAGATACTTCTTCTTCAGCTCCTCGGAGCCGGAGAGGATCACCGGGAGGGAGCCCAGCTTGTTGACGGCGGGGATGAGGGAGGAGCTGACGCAGACGCGGGCCACCTCCTCGATCACGATCACCGTGGCGAGGGCGTCCGCGCCCGCGCCGCCGTACTCCTCGGGTACGTGCACGGCGTGCAGGTCGTTCGCGACCAGCGCGTCGAGGGCCTCCTGAGGGAAGCGGGCCTCCTCGTCCACGGCGGCGGCGTACGGCGCGATCTTCGCCTCGGCGAGGGCGCGGATCGCGTCGCGGAGCATGTCGTGCTCCTCGGACGGGCGGTACAGGTCGAAGTAAGCCGATCCGGCCAAGGTCTCTCACGCTCCAAAGACGGGGTGGACTCACGCTAACTACCGTTAAGTAACCCAGTAAGTAACCCAGATTTTAGAGGGCCGCCCGCACACGGGACACGTGAGTTTGGCGACAGCGAGAAATCTGCCCGGTGAGGGGCGCCGACACGCCCCGACTATGCTCAGGCAGCGCACGTTCGACCCAGCCCGAGCGCACGTTCGACCCACCTCTCTGGAGCACCCATGGCCCTCAAGATCACAGTGATCGGCACCGGCTATCTCGGCGCCACGCACGCCGCGGCCATGGCCGAGCTGGGGTTCGAGGTGCTGGGGCTCGATGTCGTGCCCGAGAAGATCGAGAAGCTGGAGCGGGGCGAGGCCCCCATGTACGAGCCCGGCCTCGACGAGTTGCTGCGGGCGCATGTCGCGGGGATCGAGGGCTCCAGCGGGCGGCTCAGGTTCACCACCGACTACGCCGAGATCGCGGCGTTCGGTGACGTCCACTTCGTGTGCGTGAACACCCCGCAGCGGCACGGTGAGTACGCCTGCGACATGTCGTACGTCGACTCCGCGATCGCCTCGCTCGCGCCGCACCTGACGGAGCCCGCGCTGGTCGTGGGCAAGTCCACCGTGCCGGTCGGCTCGGCGGACCGGCTGGCCGCGTACCTCGCCGAGCACGCGCCCGCGGGGGCGGACGCGGAGCTGGCGTGGAACCCCGAGTTCCTGCGGGAGGGCTTCGCTGTGCAGGACACGCTGCGTCCCGACCGGCTCGTGGTGGGTGTGCGCAGCGAGCGGGCCGAGAAGCTGCTGCGGGAGGTGTACGCGACGCCGGTCTCCGAGGGGACGCCGTTCGTGGTGACCGACTTCCCGACCTCCGAGCTCGTGAAGACCTCCGCGAACTCGTTCCTCGCGACCAAGATCTCGTTCATCAACGCGATGGCGGAGATGTGCGAGGCCTCCGGCGGCGATGTCGCCAAGCTGGCCGAGGCCATCGGGTACGACGACCGGATCGGGAAGAAGTTCCTGCGGGCCGGGATCGGGTTCGGGGGCGGCTGCCTGCCCAAGGACATCCGTGCCTTCATGGCACGGGCCGGTGAACTGGGTGCCGACCAGGCGCTGACCTTCCTGCGCGAGATCGACTCCATCAACATGCGTCAGCGCGGGCAGATGGTGGAGCTGGCGCGACAGGCGCTGGGCGGTGGGCCGTTCCTGGGCAAGCGGGTCGCCGTGCTGGGCGCGACGTTCAAGCCGGACTCGGACGACGTACGCGACTCGCCGGCGCTGAACGTCGCCGGGCAGATCCACCTCCAGGGCGGACAGGTCACGGTGTACGACCCGAAGGGCATGGACAACGCGCGGCGGATCTTCCCGACACTCGGGTACGCCGGCTCCGCGGTCGAGGCGGTGCGCGGAGCCGATGTCGTGCTGCACCTGACGGAGTGGCAGGAGTTCCGGGAACTCGACCCCGCGGCGCTGGGTGAGGTGGCGGCGGCCCGTCTCGTGCTCGACGGCCGCAACGCGCTGGACCCGGAGCTGTGGCGGCGGGCCGGGTGGACGTACCGGGCGATGGGGCGGCCGAAGGCCTGACGCTTCAGGAAAGCCGACGGCCTGTCGCTTCAGGAAAGCCTCAGCCTGACGCGTCGGGCAAGCCGTCAGCCTGACGCTTCGGGACAGGTGACGCCGGTCCGGCCGAGGCTCAGTCGGCCGGACCGGCGTCTGGTTGCATTCTGCACCACTTCGGCGCGCGTCGAGCGGTGACCGCCCAACTGGCGTCGGCGTACCTCTACTTGGCCCGGTACCGGCGCATCTTCGCGCGCGCCCCGCACCCCGCCATCGAGCACCAGCGACCCCGGCCCGCCGGGCTGCGGTCGTAGTACGCCCAGTGGCACTCGGGCAGTTCGCAGGCCTTGAGGCGGAGCCAGGTGCCGGCGGTGAGCGCCTGGGCCACGGCCGCCGCGACGCGGGAGAGCAACGGGTCCCCGTCGGCCGGGGCGAGGGCCGCCGAACCGTCCCGCGTGTCGACCGCGACGTACAGCGGCACCCGCGCCAGCAGTTCCCCCAGGGGTGTCACTTCGCGGTGCGGCGGGTGGCCGGCGTGCGCCAGGCAGACGGCGCGCAGCGACTCGCGGAGTTCCCGTACGTCCGCGAGGTCCCGTTCCGCGATGCCGAAGCGGTCCCGGCCCTCGGCGGTGTCCAGCTTGTCGGCGCCCGACTCCAGGTCGAGGGTGTTCACCAGGGCCTCCAGCAGGGCGAGGCCGTCGGGTGCGGGCGCTCTCTCACTCATGCCAGCGACGGTACCTCCGACAGCGGCGTTCTCGATGACGGCGTTTTCCCCTTGCGGCGTTACCCCAAGTGCGCCAGCATGCAGTAACCGCAGCCGTTACCGGTTATCCCCCTCTAGGGGTAACCCGACTGGGGTAACCACACAGGGGTGACCGCACCTCGAATCGAGGAGGAAGTCATGGCTCTCGCCAAGCTGGGCGTCGTCGTCCTGGACTGTCCCGACCCACGCGCGCTCGCCGGTTTCTACGCCGGTGTGCTGGGCGGCACCGTCGAAGGCGACGGCGAGTGGGTGGACCTGAAGGTGCCCGGCGGTCAGTCGCTGGCGTTCCAGGCCGCGCCCGGGTTCGTACCGCCGGCGTGGCCCGCGCCCGACACCTCGCAGCAGTTCCACCTGGATCTGACCGTGGACGACATGGACGCGGCCGAGCAGGAGGTGCTCGCGCTGGGGGCGAGGCCGCTGGAGACGGAGGACCGGTCGCGGAGCTGGCGGGTTTACGCGGACCCAGCGGGGCACCCGTTCTGCCTCTGTGCCTGCTGATCCGATCCGGGAGGTCCGATGCCGGCCATCGCCCGTATCCATGCCATCGTCCTGGACTGCCCCGACCCACACGCCCTGGCCACCTTCTACGCGCAACTCGGCGGCGGTACGCCCCGGACCGAGAACGACGGCTGGGTCGTCCTGAACATCCCCGAGGGCCCGACCCTCGCCTTCCAGCACGTGCCCGCCCACACCCCGCCGGAGTGGCCGCGGGCCGACCGCAACTCGCAGCAGTTCCACCTCGACTTCGACGCCGGGCGAACCTGGGAGGAGGTCGACGCGGCGCAGGAGAAGGTGCTCGCGCTGGGCGCCCGGCCACTGGACCTGGAGGATGACGGGAAGGACTTCCGGGTGTACGCCGACCCAGCGGGGCACCCGTTCTGCCTCTGCCTGGTCGACGCCCCCTGAAGTCCGCCGCCGAAGTCGCCGACCAGTCACCGACCGCTCGGGGCGCCCGCGCGACGTCAGCCGTCCAGTTCGTCTAGTTAAACCAGTTCGTCCAGTTCGTCCAGCGTGGCGTTCGAGGGCGCCGTACGCGACTGCAGGTCCCGCGCCACGTCCTCGGCGGCACCCAGTACCCGTACCGCGTTCTGCCAGGTCAGCTTGGCGAGGTCGGTGGTCGACCAGCCGCGGTCCAGGAGTTCGGCGATCAGGTTCGGGTAGCCGGAGACGTCGCTCAGGCCGTCCGGGGTGAAGGCGGTGCCGTCGTAGTCACCGCCGATGCCGAGGTGGTCGATGCCGGCGACCTCGCGCATGTGGTCCAAGTGGTCGGCGACCGTGGACACCGTGGCGACCGGGCGCGGGTGGGCCTCCTCGAAGGCGCGGTGGACCCGCATCGCCTCGGAGGTGGTGTCGAGATGGTGGAAGCCGTGCGCGCGCATGTTCTCGTCCGCGGCCACCGTCCAGTCGACCGCCGCCTGGAGCACGAACTTCGGCACGAACGTCACCATCGCCACTCCCCCGTTCGCGGGGAGGCGCTCCAGCACGTCGTCCGGGATGTTGCGCGGGTGGTCGCACACCGCGCGGGAGGAGGAGTGGGAGAAGAGCACGGGCGCGGTCGACGTGTCCAGCGCGTCCCGCATCGTCGTCGCCGCCACGTGGGAGAGGTCCACCAGCATGCCGAGCCGGTTCATCTCCCGGACGACCTCGCGGCCGAAGGCGGTGAGGCCGCCGGCGCGCGGTTCGTCGGTCGCCGAGTCAGCCCAGGCGATGTTGTCGTTGTGGGTGAGCGTCATATAGCGGACGCCCAGCGCGTACAGGCCGCGCAGCGTGGCGAGGGAGTTGTCGATGGAGTGGCCGCCCTCGGCACCCATCAGCGACGCGATACGGCCCTCCGCGCGTCCCGCCTCCATGTCCGCGGCCGTGAGCGCGGCCCGCAGGTCCTGCGGATAACGGGCGATCAACTGCCGTACGCAGTCGATCTGTTCGAGCGTGGCGGTCACCGCGCCCGGCTGGTCCGAGCGCACGTACACCGACCAGAACTGCGCCCCCACCGCGCCCGCGCGCAGCCGAGCCAGGTCGGTGTGCAGATGGGCGCTCTGGTCGGTGGCGATGTCGCGGGCGGCGAGGTCGTAGCGGACCTGTTCGCGCAGCGCCCACGGCAGGTCGTTGTGGCCGTCGACGACCGGGAACTCGGCGAGGAACTCCCGGGCCTCCCCCAGGGACGTCATGGCGCTCACTTGCCCGAGCCGAAGCCGAAGCCGCCCGCCGAGCCGTCCACCTTGGCACGCAGGCGCTTGCCCTTCTCGGTGGCCTGGTCGTTCAGCTCCTGCTGGAACTCCCGCATACGGCCGAGGAGTTCCTCGTCGTGCGTGGCGAGGATACGGGCGGCCAGCAGACCGGCGTTGCGGGCGCCGGCGACGGACACGGTCGCGACCGGGACACCCGCGGGCATCTGCACGATCGACAGCAGGCTGTCCATGCCGTCCAGGTACTTCAGCGGGACGGGCACGCCGATGACGGGCAGCGGGGTGACCGAGGCGAGCATGCCGGGCAGGTGCGCGGCTCCCCCGGCGCCCGCGATGACGACCTTCAGACCCCGCTCGGCGGCCTGTTCGCCGTACGCGACCATCTCGCGGGGCATGCGGTGCGCGGAGACGACGTCGACCTCGTACGCGATCTCGAACTCGTCGAGGGCCTGCGCGGCGGCTTCCATGACGGGCCAGTCGGAGTCCGACCCCATGACGATGCCTACAACGGGGCTCATTCGGTGATCGTCCCTCTCAGGTATCCGGCTGCGTGACGGGCGCGCTCCAGCACGTCGTCGAGGTCGTCGCCGTAGGTGTTGACGTGGCCCACCTTGCGGCCGGGCTTCACGTCCTTGCCGTACATGTGGATCTTGAGCTCTGGGTCGCGGGCCATGCAGTGCAGGTACGCGGAGTACATGTCCGGGTAGTCGCCGCCGAGGACGTTCACCATGACCGTCCAGCGGGCGCGCGGGCGCGGGTCGCCGAGCGGCAGGTCGAGCACGGCGCGCACGTGGTTGGCGAACTGGGAGGTGATCGCGCCGTCCTGCGTCCAGTGGCCGGAGTTGTGCGGGCGCATGGCCAGCTCGTTGACGAGGATGCGCCCGTCGCGGGTCTCGAACAGCTCGACGGCCAGGTGGCCGACCACGCCGAGTTCCTTGGCGATCCGCAGCGCCATCTCCTCGGCCCGCAGGGCGAGGGCTTCGTCCAGGTCCGGGGCCGGGGCGATCACGGTGTCGCACACGCCGTCGACCTGCTGGGACTCCACCACCGGGTACGCGACGGCCTGACCGTGCGGCGACCGAACGACGTTCGCGGCCAGCTCCCGTACGAAGTCGACCTTCTCCTCGGCGAGCACGGGGACACCGGCCCGGAAGGGGGCTGCGGCCTCCTCCTCGGACCGTACGACCCACACGCCCTTGCCGTCGTAGCCACCGCGGACGGTCTTGAGGACGACCGGGAAGCCGTCCCCTTCCGCGGCGAATGCCGCGACATCGGCGGGATCCGTCACGATCCGGTGCCTGGGGCACGGCACGCCGATGGCGTCCAGCCTGGCCCGCATCACGCCCTTGTCCTGGGCGTGCACGAGCGCGTCCGGGCCGGGGCGCACGGGGATGCCGTCCGCCTCCAGCGCGCGCAGGTGCTCGGTGGGCACGTGCTCGTGGTCGAAGGTGATCACGTCGCAGCCGCGTGCGAAGTCGCGCAGCGTGTCGAGGTCGCGGTAGTCGCCCACGACGACATCGCTGACGACCTGCGCCGCGGAATCCTGCGGAGTGTCACTGAGGAGCTTGAACCTGATGCCCAACGGGATGCCCGCCTCGTGTGTCATACGAGCGAGCTGACCACCGCCGACCATGCCGACTACCGGGAACGTCACTCCACCAGGGTATCGGCCACCAGGATGGGCCTTCCGGCGGCCGGTTCCCACACCCTGGCGACGCCGGTGACGGCGTACACAGGCATCCCCAGGGGCTCCTGGTTAGCATGGCGGAGTCGGCGCACCCTACCGACGGACCGACCGACGAACCGACTGACGAACCGACCGACGATTCCGACCGACGAAAACCGATACGACGGGGGCCGGCACACGATGGGCAGTACCTCCTCGGAGCCGAAATCTCGGCCCGCCCGCGGCGTCCTGCGCCGGCAGTTCGAGCATCTCGCACGTGAGATCGCCAAGTTCGGCGCGGTCGGCGGCACGGGGCTGCTGGTCAACCTCGGCGTGTTCAACCTGGTCCGGCAGGTCACCGACCTCCCGGTGGTGCGGGCCAGCGTCATCGCCACGTTCGTCGCCATCGTGTTCAACTACCTCGGCTTCCGCTACTTCACGTACCGCGACCGCGACAAGAGCGGCCGGACGAAGGAGCTGACGCTCTTCCTGCTCTTCAGCGTCGTCGGCCTCGTCATCGAGAACGGCGTCCTGTACGCGGCGACCTACGGCTTCGGCTGGGACAGCCCCCTTCAGAGCAACGTCTTCAAGTTCCTCGGCATCGGCATCGCGACCCTGTTCCGCTTCTGGTCCTACCGCACCTGGGTCTTCCGCGCCCTCCCGGCGAAGGAGGCGGTGGCCAGCGCCGAGTCGTTCCTGGAGGGCGGCCCTCCGCACAGGCCGGCCCTGTCGGGCAGCACGGCTTACAGCCGGACGAACCGGACCGAGTAGGGGGACCGCCCCGGTGTGCCGCCAACTGGCACCATGCGGCACCACCCGGCGCCACCCGGGCGCCACCCGGTGCCATTTCGCACCCCTCAAAGCACCTGAGTCCGCATAGCGCCACAATGACTCAGGCCACCTTCTTCACCTTTCCCCAGGTCAGAGCGGCCATCCTCTGACCCGCCCCAGGCAAGGTGCCACCCAGGCTTGCACATGGCACCAAAGTGGTGCCACCATAACGCCATGGACCTCACTCCGTATGTCGACGCACTTCGTCGCGAACTCGCGATCGCCGCTGAAGCCGGCGGGGACGACGCCCGCGAGCTGGCCGAGCGGCTCACCGCTCCGCTGGAGTCGGCGACCCGGCTGACCATGCTCAACGTGCTCTCCGCCGCGATGGACGAGATCACCCGCGAGCTCGCCCCCGGCTCGGTCGACGTACGGCTGCGCGGGCTGGACCCCGACTTCGTGGTGACGCTGCCGTCCCGCGACGACGACCGTTTCGAAGCCGTGGCCGCGCCCGCCGAACCGCTCGCGCCCACGGCCCCCGTGGACGGCGACGAGGGCGCCACCGCCCGGGTCAATCTGCGGCTCCCGGCCCAACTCAAGGCACGCGCCGAGGAGGCCGCGGCCCGCGAGGGCCTGTCGGTCAACGCCTGGCTGGTGCGCGCCGTGTCGGCCGCGGTCGGCGGCGGCGCCCCACCCCGTACGACACAGAAGACCCGCTCCGGACAGAACTTCACGGGCTGGGTGCGCTGACCGCGCCCGACCCACACCACCCACACCACGTCCCACCTGCGGGGACGCCCCGACGAGCCATGAGGACGGTACAGCCATGCCTTCTTTCGACACCCCCGAACCGATCACCGTCACCGCCCACGTGGGCGCCGGTTCCCTCCGGTTCACCGCGAGCGACCGCCGCGACACCACTGTCCAGGTCCGGCCGGGCAGCCCCAAGCGGGACAAGGACGTGCGGGCCGCCGAGCAGACCGAGGTCACGTACGTGAACGGCGTGCTGACCATCAGGACGAAGGAGCGCCGCTTCATCGGCCCCTCCGGCGTCGTCGACGTGACGGTCGACCTGCCCACGGGCTCGGATATCGATGTCACGGGCTCCTGGACCCACGTGGCCGGCGAGGGCCGGCTCGGCAAGGCCCGGGGCAAGACCTCGGGCGGCGACGTCCGCCTGGACACGACCGGACCGCTCCATCTGACCGTCTCCCACGGCTCGATCGTCGTCGACCGGGTCGAGGGTGCGGCCGAGATCACCACCAGCTCCGGCAGCCTGCGCGTCGGCACCGTCGACGGCCCCGCCACCCTGAAGAACTCGCACGGCACGACGACCGTCGGCGCCGTGACCGGCGAGCTGCGGGCGAGCGGCGCCTACGGCGACATCGACATCGTGCGCGCCGAGGCCTCGGTCACCGCCACCACCGCGCACGGCGCCCTGCGCGTCGCCGAAGTCACCTCCGGCGCCGTCCAGTTGGAGACCTCCTACGGCGCCATCGACATCGGCATCCGCGAGGGCACCGCCGCCTGGCTCGACGTCAGCGCAGAGCGCGGGCAGGTGCACAACACCCTCGCCGACTGCGCGCCTCCGGCCGAGACCGAGAACACGGTCAAGGTCCACGCCAGGACCCGCTGGGGCAACATCGACATCCGCCGCGCCAAGGCCTGACCTCCCCGCGCTCCTCGCCCCCTCCCCCACTCCAGCGCAGTCCCCCACCACTTCACTCCTCGACTCGGAGGCCTCCATGCCGTCATCTGTCATGCCCACATCCAAAAAGGACACGGCCTCACCCGCCGTCTCCACCGCCGATCTGCGCAAGTCGTACGGCGACAAGACCGTGCTCGACGGCATCGATCTGCGCATCCCGGCCGGCTCCGTGTTCGCGCTGCTCGGGCCCAACGGCGCCGGCAAGACCACCACCGTGCAGATCCTGTCCACGCTCATCGCCGCCGACGGCGGACAGGCCCAGGTCGCGGGCCACGACGTCGCCACCTCACCCGACGGCGTACGCGCCGCGATCGGCGTCACCGGGCAGTTCGCCGCGCTCGACGACCTGCTCACCGCCGAGGAGAACCTGCTCCTCATGGCCGACCTGCTGCGCCTCGGCAAGCGTGAGGGGCGATCCCGCGCACAGAAGTTGCTGGAGCGGTTCGACATCGCCGACGTGGCGAAGAACCGGGCCGCGACCTTCTCCGGCGGTATGCGGCGTCGGCTCGACCTCGCCATGACGCTGGTCGGCGACCCCCAGGTGATCTTCCTGGACGAGCCGACGACCGGGCTCGATCCCCGCAGCCGCCGCACCATGTGGGACACGGTGCGCTCGCTGGTCGCGGGCGGCACCACCGTCTTCCTCACCACCCAGTACCTGGAGGAAGCCGACCAGTTGGCCGACCGGATCGCCGTGCTCGACGGCGGCCGGATCGTCGCCGAGGGCACGGCCGACGAGCTCAAGGCGCGGATGCCCGGCAGCCACGTACGGCTGCGGTTCGACGACATCGACGAGTTCGAGCGCGCGGCTACCGCCTTCCCCGCGGCCGGCCGCGACGACGAGAACCTCGCCCTGCGCGTGGCGGGCGACGGCGGGCTCGACGCGCTGCGCGCCCTGCTCGACCGGCTCGACGCCGCCGGCATCCGGGCCGCCGACTTCTCCGTGCACACCCCCGACCTGGACGACGTGTTCCTCGCCCTGACCGGCCACGGCACCACCGAACCCGGCACCACTGACACCGGCGGCACCAACCCCGGCACCAGCAGCCCGCTTCACGTCAAGGAGACCCTGCGATGAGCACCCTCACCTACGCCGTGCACGACTCGATGACGATGCTGCGGCGCAACATCAAGCACGCGATCCGCTATCCGGCCGTGGGGTTCGGCAGCGCCATGATGCCGATCCTGATGCTGCTGCTGTTCGTGTACGCCTTCGGTGACTCGATCGGCACCGGAATGGGCGGCGGCCGGGACGCGTACGTGAACTACCTCACCCCCGGCATCATCATCATGGGGGTGGCCGCCGGTTCGATGTCGACCTCGGTCGCGGTGTGCTCCGACATGACCGAGGGCATCATCAACCGCTTCCGCACCATGAACATCACACGTTCGTCGTTCATGACGGGCCATGTCATCGGCAGTGTCATCCAGACGATGGTGTGCATGGTCCCGGTGGTGGGCGTCGCGCTCGCCGTCGGCTTCCGGTCCGGGGCGACCCCGCTGCAGTGGCTGGCCGCAGCCGGCCTCCTCGCGGCCATCGCCTTCGCGGTGACCTGGCTGTCGGTGGCGCTCGGCCTGATCTCCAAGACCGTCGAGTCCGCGAGCAACAAGCCGCTGCTGATCCAGTTCCTGCCGTTCCTCGGCTCGGCGTTCGTACCGGCCGAGTCGATGTCGCCGGGCCTGCGCTGGTTCGCCGAGAACCAGCCGTTCACCCCGATGACCGAGACGCTGCGCGGCCTGCTCTCCGGCTCGGAGATCGGCAACAGCGGCTGGATCTCGCTCGCCTGGTGCGCCGGTGTCACCCTGGTCGGTTACCTCTGGTCGCGCTCGCTGTTCAACAGCACCACCAAGCGCTGAGAGCCCGTCCCTCCGGCTACCGAACGGTCCGCTCATCCCCGGAGGGCGAAGGCTTGTGCTGCGTACGGGACAGGAACAACCCGAAAACCGGCGGCTGGAGCTGGAGCATCTCCAGCCGCCCGCCGTCCGCCTCGGCCAGATCGCGGGCCACGGCCAGTCCGATGCCCGTCGAGTTGCGCCCGCTGATCGCCCGTTCGAAGATCCGTGCCCCCAGATCGGCGGGGATGCCGGGTCCTTCGTCGGTCACCTCGATCACCGCCTGGTTACCGGTCACGCGGGTCCGCAGCGCCACGGTCCCGCCCCCGTGCATGAGCGAGTTCTCGATCAGCGCCGCCAGCACCTGGGCCACCGCCCCCGGCGTCCCCACGGCCCGCAGATGCCGCTTGCCCGAGCTGACGATCGCGCGGCCCGCACTGCGGTAGGCCGGCCGCCACTCCTCCAGCTGCTGCTTGATCACCTCGTCGAGGTCGAAGGAGACCGCGGAGCCGTTTCGCGGGTCGCGGGCGTTCGTCAGCAGCCGCTCCACCACGTCCGTCAGCCGCTCGACCTGCGTCAGCGCGATGGTGGCCTCCTCCTTCACCGTGTCCGGATCGTCGGTGAGGGTGATCTCCTCCAGCCGCATGGAGAGCGCCGTCAGCGGCGTACGGAGCTGGTGGGAGGCGTCGGCGGCCAGGCGCCGCTCGGCGGTGAGCATACGGCCGATGCGCTCGGCGGAGGCGTCGAGGACGTCCGCGACGCGGTCCAGCTCCGGGACGCCGTACCGCTTGTGGCGTGGCCGCGGGTCGCCCGAACCGAGGCGCTCCGCGGTCTCCGCGAGGTCGGTGAGGGGGGACGCGAGGCGGTTGGCCTGGCGTACGGCGAGGAGCACGGCCGCGATGACGGCGAGCAGCGCGACCAGGGCGATGATCAGCAGCGTACGGCCGACCTCCCGGGTCACGGACGACCGCGGTTCCTCCACCGTGACCGTCTCGCCCTGGTCGCCGGTCTCCTTGGAGCGGATGACGTCGCCGGTGGGCGCCTTGCCGATCTCGATCGGGGTCCGGCCCGGGATCTCGATGAGCGCGTACCGCCCCTCGGCGACCTGGTCCCTGAGGACGCCCGCGCTGACCCGCTCGTCCCCGAGGATCCGGCTGTCGACGATGCTCACCAGGCGCACCGCCTCGGAGTCGACGCGCTCCTGGGCGCTGTTGCTGATCGTGCGCGTCTCGACGATCACCAGGGAGACCCCGAAGACCGCTATCACCACGAGCACGACGGCGAGCGTGGACTGAATGAGACGACGACGCACAGGTCCCTCCGGGCAGATGGCTTACGGGGACCAGTGTGCCTCGGTGACGCGGCCGGCCAGGGCGAGTGGGGTGCGCCCCGACAGGGGCGCGGGGCTGTGTATGTATGCGGCTCCGCCGTGGGCGCGACCAGCCACAGTGAGCCCGCAGCCGAAGAGCCCACCGCAGACACAACGGCGGCGACGCGATCAGCGAGACGGCGACGTCAGCTCTTCTCGAACCGGAACCCGACCCCACGCACCGTGGCGATGTACCGCGGATTCGCCGCGTCGTCGCCGAGCTTCTTCCGCAGCCAGGAGATGTGCATGTCGAGGGTCTTGGTCGACGACCACCACGTCGTGTCCCAGACCTCCCGCATCAACTGGTCCCGGGTGACGACCCGCCCCGCGTCCCGCACGAGCACCCGCAGCAGGTCGAACTCCTTCGCCGTGAGCTGGAGCTCCTCGTCGCCCATCCACGCCCGGTGGGACTCGACGTCGATGCGGACGCCGTGGGTGGCGGGCGGCTGCTGGGGCTCCGCGGCGCCGCGCCGCAGCAGGGCCCGCACACGGGCGAGGAGCTCGGCGAGACGGAACGGCTTGGTGACGTAGTCGTCGGCGCCCGCGTCGAGACCGACGACGGTGTCCACCTCGTCGGCGCGCGCGGTCAGGATGAGGACCGGGATGGTGTGGCCCTCGGCGCGCAGTCTGCGGGCCACCTCCAGGCCGTCCATACCGGGCAGCCCCAGGTCCAGGACGACCAGGTCGACGCCCCCCTGCATTCCGGCGTCCAGTGCGGTGGGGCCGTCCTCGCGGACCTCGACCTCGTAGCCCTCCCGGCGCAGCGCGCGGGCCAACGGCTCCGAGATGGACGCGTCGTCCTCGGCGAGCAGTACTCGGGTCATGGGGTGATGGTAGTCCGCCCCGGACACGACCAGGAGGGTGATCGGCAACCGCGATTCATACCCTTCACACTTCGCGTTCTTACCTTCGGACGCGACGATCGCGCCGCTCTCCCGCCGCCGCGTGCCGCACTCTCCCACCCTTACCGTGACGCACAGTGATGCCCCAGGAGTTGGGGCCTGCGGCCATGGGATGCGACTCTGAGCGCGGCCTTCGAATAAGGGATCGAAGTTCCATTCTTACCTGTGATTCACATCTCAGAGTTCCCAGAGTCGTCACTGGTTTGACGTATGGTGAAACAACGCCTGTAACAGCACACGGGGACCTTCGGCGGACTTTGCGCTGAAGGTCTCTTTTGTGTGCAGGAACGACCGGGCGCGCGGCCGCCCCCGACCCCTCCCCGGGCGGGGACCCCACGCGCGCGCCCTGAACAGCAAGGAACGACCATGGCGCCCAGCCTGACGAAGGACTCGGTCTCCCCGGGCACCCCCGGTTCCGAGAGGACCTTCTTCGGCCAGCCCCGCGGACTGGCCACCCTCTTCATGACCGAGATGTGGGAGAGGTTCTCCTACTACGGCATGCGGGCCCTCCTCCCGCTGTACCTCGTCGCCCCCGGCGGCCTGCACCTGAACGCGGCGACCGCGACCGCGATCTACTCCGTGTACGTGTCGCTGGTGTACCTGCTCGCCATGCCGGGCGGCTGGTTCGGTGACCGCGTCTGGGGCCCGCGCAAGACCGTCGCCGTCGCCGGCGGCGTCATCATGCTGGGCCACCTCACGCTGGCCCTGCCGTCCTCCGGCACGTTCTACATGGGCCTCGGCCTCGTCGCGATCGGCTCGGGTCTGCTGAAGGCCAACATCTCGACGATGGTCGGCCACCTGTACGACGGCCCGGACGACCCGCGCCGCGACGGCGGCTTCACCGTCTTCTACATGGGCATCAACCTCGGCGCCTTCGCCGCGCCGCTGGTCATCGGCACCATCGGTGAGAGCGTCGACTGGCACCTGGGCTTCGCGCTCGCCGCGCTCGGCATGGCGCTGGGCCTGGCCCAGTTCCTGATCGGCAGCCGTCACCTCGCCCCGCGCTCCAGCGTCGTCCCGACGCCGCTGTCCGCCGAGGAGAAGGTCTCGACGCTGCGCAAGGCCGCGATCTGGGCCGGCATCGCCGTCGTCTTCTACGCGATCGTCGGCTTCTCCGGCCACTACACGCTGAACTGGATCCTGGTCCCGCTCACCCTGCTCGGTGTGATCATCCCGACGATGGTGCTGGTCCGCATCAAGCGCGACAAGAACCTCGACCATGTCGAGCAGTCGAAGATGTCCGCGTACATCTGGTTCTTCGTCGCCGCGGCCGTGTTCTGGATGATCTACGACCAGGGCGGCTCGACCCTGGCGATCTTCGCCGACTCGTCGGCCGAGAACAGCGTCTTCGGCTGGTCGTTCCCGGTCTCCTGGTACCAGTCGGTCAACCCGGTCCTGATCATGGCCCTCGCCCCGGTCTTCGCCTGGTTCTGGCTCGCGCTGAACCGGCGCGGCAAGGAGCCGAGCACGATCGTGAAGTTCGCCTCGGGTCTGGTTCTGGTCGGCGCGTCCTTCTTCCTCTTCCTTGCCCCGCTGTCGATCGCCGAGGGCGGTCACAAGGCGGCCGCGATGTGGCTGGTGGCGATCTACTTCGTCCAGACCGTCGGCGAGCTGCTGCTCTCGCCGGTCGGCCTGTCCGTCACCACGAAGATGGCCCCCACGAAGTACGCCTCCCAGATGATGGGCGTCTGGTTCCTGGCCGTCACCGCCGGCGACGCGACCACGGGTCTCCTCTCCATCGCGGGTGTCGGCCTCAACGGCATGAACGTGGTCGCCATGGAGGCCACGCTCGCGGTGGTCGCGGGTGTCGCGGTGTGGATGTACCGCAACCGGGTCAAGCAGCTGATGGGCGGCGTGCACTGACGTCCGCCGACGGCTGCCGCCGGGCGTACGGCGACTGAACGGCTGAAGGGCCATCGCACCGTGTGGTGCGGTGGCCCTTCGGCGTTCCCGCCTTCCCGCCTTCCCGCCTTCCCGCCTTCCCGCCTTCCGGCCTTCCGGCCTTCGGCGTTCCTGGAAGATCAGCGCACGCGTCGGCGCGGCAGGAACGTGAACACGGCGCCGCCCAGCAGCGTCACCGTCCCCGCGACCAGGCCCAGCGCCCTGAGCGAGCCGTGGTCCTCGGCGCCCGTGTCGGCCAGGCCGCCCGACGTGCCGCCGGAGCCGGACGACGAGCCTCCCGCCGAGCCCCCGGCCGAGCCTCCCGTCGAACCGCCGCCCGAGGCACCGCCGGGCTGCTCCGTCGTGTCGAGGGTCAGCGAGACCTCGCTCTCGGACGGAGTGCACGTCGTCGTGGTGCCCAGCGCCTCCACCGTCAGCACACCCGGCGAGAGCGTCGACTCACCGGTCGCCCCCGGCTTGTACGTGCCCTTCAGGTCAGGGATCTCGATCGGGTCACCGGACTTGATCGGCTCGGAGTTCGTCGGCCCCTCCACGCGCACGGTGCCCTGGTCGGAACCGCCCAGGACCACCTCCATCGACGGCTTGACCGAATCCGCGGGGATGTCCGCCGGACTGTCCATCACCGACTTCTTGAACTGCACGGTGAGGTCGTAACTCCCGCCGCTCTTCTTGGCGTTGATCTGCACGGGCGAGGTGGCGTCCTTGTCGCCGATCGGTGTCTTGCACTTGTAGGGGACCTGGACCTCCTTGCCGGTGAAGTCGGTCTGCCCGCCGTCGTCGCCCCCGCCGTCGTCACCTCCGGTGCTTCCGGAGCTGCCACCGCCTCCGTTCGTGCCTGACGGAGGCGGAGTCGCGGTCTGCGTCGGGGGCTGGGTCGGGGTCGACGTACCCCCGTCGCCCTCCGTCACGTTGATGGTGGCGGCGGACTTCACGGCCTCGGTCGGTGTGCACTTGGTGTCCGTCGACATGGCGTTGATCGCGTACGCGTCGGGCGTCAACGTCACCTGCCCGGCCTTCGTCAGCTTCAGCGTGCCCTTCATGTCGGACAGCACCATGGCACCGCCCTTGGGAATGGCGGGGTTCTCCCGCGGCCCCTGCATCGCGAGGTCGGCGGTCTGCGCCCCGGCCGCCTTGAGCGTGCCGCTCGGCTGGACGGAGTTCGCGGGCAGGTCGATGAGGTCGGGGTTCTTGGACGCCGCCTGGACGAACTTCCACACCACCTCGACCTCGTCCCCCACCTTCGCCGTGGCGGGCGCGGTCACCTCCACCTCCGTGGTGCCCTTGACGGGCGGCAGCCCCGAGATCGCGGGCGGCACGCACTCCGTCGCGTACGACACCTCCGCCGCCTGCGCCGGGACCGCGGCCACCCCGAGCAGGACCCCGGCCCCGCCCAGCATCAGCGCCGCCCCGGCCGCGGTCGTTCTCCCACCCCGTACCGTGCGAACTCTCCGTTGCGCGCTCACGTGTTTCCCTTCCTGGTCGGAGTCGTCGGGCCCGCCGGAGTCGTGGGACCCGCCGGGCCGTTCTCTTGCGGTGCGGAGAGCTGCCCGGCGGCCGCCGTGCCCGGATCGGAGTCCGGCGTGAACCACGGCAGGGCCGGGGTCGTACGAGATGTCGCGTCCGGAGGGGACGCCAGGGCCGGCTTGGACAGCCTGGAGAGCTTGGACGGCCAGGGCGGCTTGGACGGCTTGGACAGCTTGGATGGCTTGACCGGCCTTCTTCGCTCAGCGGACGTGGGCGCGCCCTCCGAAGCCGACGGGCTCGGCCTCCGCAGCCGTGCGCCGAGTCCGGCCAGCCGTAGCCCCCGGTGCCGCCCGGACACGCGGGCGCGCGGCCGGACATGGTCGACCACGCCCATCCCGATGCGGAACACCGCGGCCGGTACGACGACGGCGAGCAGGATCCAGAAGAGAGTCACGCCCCAGGGCCGACCCACTCCCCAGGGCTGTTCGGCGAGCACCTTGCCGCCGTACTTGAGCGAGACGGTGTAGGACCCGTGCGCACCGGCGGCGAGTTCGACCGGCAACGCGATCCGCGCCTTCTTGCCCGGCTCGATCGTGCCGCGCCACTGCTGCTCCTCCCACTCGGGGGCGAACACTCCGTGGGAGGTGCCCACTTGGAAGACGGGGTCCTTGACGGGGGACGTGCCGACGTTGCCGACGGTGAAGACGAGCCGACGCTGCGGCGGCGCCCCGAACCAGGTCAGCAGCCCGCTCGAACCGTCCAGCCGGGTGTCCGTGAGCACCGAGAGCCGCCCACCGGCCGCCTCGTCCGGCAACGGCTCCACCGCATGCCCGGCCACCTGGAAGACCGCGTCCGCCTCCGCCTTCTCGCCGGTCACCGTCGCGACGTGGACCACGCACGGGCACGGCACCGGCGGCTCGGCCACGGGCACCTCCTTGCTGAAGGCGCCCTCGTCGTCGGTGGTGACGGCCCGGCCGTCGGCGTTGGCACAGGAGTTGGTCCCGCCGATCACCCCTCGGGACGGTGTGGACTGACCACAGATCAGCAGCATCAGCAGCGCCCCGGACCGCCATCCCCTCCCGCTCACCGTGATCGAACCACCCGTCCCTGCCTGGGACTTGGAAAGTTTGACGGTCGGCTTGGCAGTCGGCTTGGCAGTCGGCTTGGCAGTCGGCTTGGCGATCGTTTTGGTAATCGGTTTGGCCATCGACTTGGCGATCGGATTGTCCGCGGCCCACGCTGCCGTTCCCGTCCCCAGCCCTGCCAGGGGGGCCAGGACGAGTGCGAGCACCGCCACCAGCGCCGAGATCCGCCGCTTGCCGCTCACATCACCGCTCCCGTCAACTCGGCTTCATGACGCGGCGGTTCCTTCGCTCGCGTCCGTTTCCCACGCCGCCTCCACCGCCGTACGACGAAGAAGGCGCCCGCCGCCGCGCCCGCGCCCGCGATTCCGGCCACCGCCCGCCAGGGCACGAACCGCACCTCCACCGCCTCCGCGTCACGCGCCGCCCCGCCGCCCGCCGTGACCGTCAACCGGAGGTCGACCGCGTCCAGCGCGGGCCGGTCGGGCCACGGTTCGCCGAGCCGCACGCGACGCCCCGGCGGCAGTTCGACCGGCAGGGTGCGGGGCGCGCGGTCGAGGAGGCGCCGCCCGAAGAGACCCTCCGCGCGCACCGCGAGGCTCGGAGTCAGCGTGGTCGTACCGCGGTTGACCAGTTGGTACGTGATGCGCTCGCCGCGCACGGCGACATGCTCGACGGTGAGTGCGGGCAGCTCGGGTCCGCCGACCCGGAGCCGGAGCCGTACGGTCCTCGACCGACCGTCGGACGAGCGGACGGTGAGGGTGTCCGCGTGGTCGCCGGGAGCGGCGCCGGCCGGGACGTTCACCGTGAACGGCACCTCCGCGCGCGTGCGGGCGGGCACCACGACCGAGACCGTCCGCGCGGGAGCGCCCTCGCCCGCGAAGACCACCCAGCTCCCTCCGCTCAGCCGCACCCTGAGCGGCTCGGCGGACGGATTGCGCACCGACACCGTGTCCTGGAGGACCGCTCCGGGCGCGCCCTCCGCGTAGAAGGAAGGCCGCCCACCGCCCGACGGCACCACGGACCAGCCGTCATCGGCCACGGCCACGGGCGCCGTGGCCGTGGCGGCCAGCAGGAGAGCAACGAGAAACAGAACACGCATCGGCGGCTCCAGCGGGACGAGTCGTACGGCTCCGCGGCGGCTCCCGGCCGGGGAATCGTCGACGGTCAGCGGCGTACCGTCTGGTTCCTGCGGGTCAGCCACAGCACGCCCCCCGCGCCCGCGAGCAGCACCGTGCCGCCGAGGGTGCCGAGGGCGACGGCCGAGTCCTCGGGGCCGGTCTGCGGGAGTTCGCTCCCCGAGCCGCCGGAACCGACGGACGCGGAGACGTCCTGGGACCCGGTCTGTGAACCCGAACCCCCGCCGGCCGCCGTGACGTCGAGCGTGAGCCCCGGTCCGGGGTTGTTGCCGGGCGTGCAGGTGGTGGTCGTGCCGAGCGCCTTGATGGTGAGCACGCCCGGTGTGAAGGTGACCTTCCCGGTCTTCTTCGGGGTGTACGTGCCGCTCAGGTCGCTGATCTTGATGGGTGTGTTGGCGGGGATGGCCTCCGCGTTGGCGGGACCTGTCACGTTGAGCGTGCCGCTCTCGGCGCCGCCCAGCTTGATGGTGGCGCTCGGGTTCATCGAGCCCTTGCCCAGCTCCACCGGGCTGGACGAGACGCCCTTCTGCCACGACATGGTGATCTTGTAGTCGCTGCCGCTCTTGACGCCCTTGATGTCGATCGGCGAGACGGCGGACTTGTCACCGATCGGCGTCTTGCAGTTGTACTCGACGTCCACGACGTCGGCCTGGGCCGCGGGGGCGGCCATCAGCACCGCCGAGCCGGCCAGTGCCGCGGCGATCGCGAGCGCGGCGGTTCGTTTCTGGTACGTCCGGTACGACACCTCGGGACCCCACATTCTGACGCAACATCAGATTGGCGCCTCAAGGTACGCCCGACCCCTTGTAGAGGGAAGACAAAGTGTGTGCCGGTTTCATGGGGACGCGCAGCGCCCCGTGGGAGGGGCGGGTACGCCCCTCAGGGGCGCGGGGAACTGCGCGCCCAGCCACAACGGACCCGCAGACAACCAACAACCCGCAGTCGTCCTGCTCAACCCAGCCGAGCTCCCCCGCTCAACCCAGCGGAGCGCCAGTCGCGCCAGGCCCCCCGACCTCCGCCCACACCGTCTTCCCCGCAGCCCCGGGCGTGCGTATGACCCCCCAGTCCAGGCACAGCCGTTGGACGATGAACATCCCGTGCCCGCCGGGCCGCCCCGCGCGGTGCGGGGTGCGGGGTGCGGGCTGGCCCGCGCCGCGGTCGGAGACCTCGATGCGGAGCACCTTGTTGTCGCAGGTGATCCACAGCTCGTCCGGACCCTCGGCATGCAGGCAGGCGTTGGTCACGAGTTCGGAGACGACCAGCAGGACGTCCTCGGCCGCGGCCCGCTGGTCGGCGTTCGCGGCGGGCAGCCAGCCCCACGCGTACAACGCCTGACGGGTGAAGTCCCGGGCGAGCGGCACGACCCCGCTCTCGCCCTCGAAACTCAACCTGCGGGTCCGCCCCCCACCGGCGGGCGCGGAGACGGGCGGACCCTCGGGCACACCTTCCGCGATCACACCCTCTCGGGGCGCGCCCCCTCCGGACGCCCCGGAAGCGCCGCCGACACCCGGTTCCGGGCCGCGGTCGCCCGGCGAGTAAGGCCGGGTGGTGCTCATCAGCGCTTCACCTCACCGATTCACCAGTTCACGATTCAAGACTCAGTCCGTGGTTCCGGAGATCCCCCCGGATCCCCGCGGCGCACCCGCCGTGTTGGCTGCCGACATGTTCAGGATGTCTCCTGCCCGACCGATCCGTCCGAACACCCATCTATTCGGTGCGGAGCATGTGACAGGAGTAACGCGCCACTCACTCAGGGGCAGACGAGTCGGTCATCGCGAGCGGTCCGGCCGGTCCGGCCGGAGGAGGAGTGAGCGGCGGATCTAGTCGCCCAGTGCGGCTTCGAGCGTCTCGTGGACGGTGAAGACGGCGTCCGCTCCCGTGATCTCGAACACCCTGGCCACCACCGGCCGCATTCCCGCGAGATGAACCCCGCCGCCGGCCGCGTCGGCCTTCAGTCGGGCACCCAACAGGACGTTGAGCCCGGTGGAATCACAGAACTCCAGGTGCGAGCAGTCAACTACAAGACGTGCAAACCCGTTGTCAAGGCAGTCGTCGAGTGGTTCTCGCAACAAATCGGCGGTGTGGTGATCCAGCTCACCCGAGGGCGTCACGACGGCGCTGGCGCCCTCTTCCCGCACCTCGACCAGAAGCCTGCCCGACTGCGTACTGCCGAGCGTCCCGCGGTCCATGCCGTCCCTCTCCCGACCGTCGTGGCTGTTGACTCGACATCGAACACTACGCCTTCCCTTCACGCTTCGACACCCGAACAATCGCCCAAAACTGGACATTTCGCCATGGAGCGCACTTGCGACGGAGCTGGGAAAGCAGGTAGGGCTAGTAAAGACACCCGACAACACGGCCGGCTTTGGAGGCGCCGCACACCGCAGTGCACGTAGAGGCATCGGCGGCCATATGCCGAGAACGATGGAGGACATCATGTCACCCCGGCTCGACGCATCGCATACCCAGAGGGCTGCGTCGACACCCTCTCTGGAAGACACGCAGGACGAACTCGCCCACGAGCTCCCCGAAGGGCTTGAGGGACTTCCGGAGATACCCCCCTATGACGAGGTGGGGCCGGTAGACGCACGGGCCCTGTCCAAGACACTCTTCGAGCGGCTGGAGTCCCTTGAAGAGGGCACGTACGAATACTCGTACGTACGCAACACCCTGGTCGAACTCAATCTCGCGCTCGTGAAGTTCGCCGCATCCCGGTTCCGCTCCCGCAGCGAGCCGATGGAGGACATCATCCAGGTCGGCACGATCGGCCTGATCAAGGCGATCGACCGGTTCGAGCTCAGCCGCGGCGTCGAGTTCCCCACCTTCGCGATGCCGACCATCATCGGCGAGATCAAGCGCTTCTTCCGCGACACGAGCTGGTCCGTGCGCGTCCCGCGCCGACTGCAGGAGCTGCGCCTCGACCTGGCGAAGGCCGGTGACGAACTCGCCCAGAAGCTCGATCGCGCCCCGACAGTGGGAGAGCTGGCGGAGCGCCTGGGCCTCTCCAACGACGAGGTCGTGGAGGGCATGGCGGCATCGAACGCGTACACCGCCTCGTCGCTGGACGCACAGCCGGAGGAGGACGACTCCGAGGGCGCGCTGGCGGACCGGATCGGCTACGAGGACCACGGGCTCGAAGGCATCGAGTACGTCGAGTCGTTGAAGCCGCTGATCGCCGACCTCCCGCCGCGCGACCGGAAGATACTGTCGCTGCGCTTCGTCGCCAACATGACGCAGTCCGAGATCGGGGACGAACTCGGCATCTCCCAGATGCATGTGTCCCGGCTCCTGTCCCGCACGCTCGGGCGACTGCGGAAGGGCCTGACCGTCGAGGAGTGACCCTCTCCACCGTCTCCACCGTGGCCCGCGCCCGGTGCTCCGACTTCGGTCGGGCATCGGGCGCTTGCCGTACCGAGGGTCTGCCTGGACTGGGCCTGCCTGGCCGGGCCCGGCCTGGAGGGGCCCGGCCTCACGGGTGGGAAAAGTTCTGCGGTTGCTGGTGGTGCCGTAATGCCTGGTCCGCCGTGCCAACGGCCCCGGTCCGGGGCGCCGTTGCTCTCGGGCACCCCTTTCCCCACTGGTTTCCTTCCACCACTATGGGCGCGCACACCCGCCGGTATGCCGACACGGCGGCGACGGAGCCCACGGGGGTGAGGAGGCAGGGGGATGGCACGGGGCGAACGGTACGACGGTGACGCCGAGCCGGAGGACGAGGCAGAGGACGTGGCAGGTGCCGAGCCAGGGGGCGGCGACGAGCACGGTGTCCACGCCACGACGCCCGACGCGCGGCTCACCGACCTCCTCCGCGGTGACACCTCGACCGCGCAGCACGCGCTGGACGAACTCCGGGCCCGCCACCGCGCCGTGCTCCTCGCGTACGCCCGCCGCTACACGGCCGGCGAACCGGACGCCCGTCAACTCACCGAGGAGGTCTTCAGGCTGGCGGCCGGCGAGACGGTACGCGGACTCGACCCGAAGACCCCGTGGCGGCACCATCTGCTGCTCCTGACGCACCGGGTGGCCGCCTCCTGGGCAACGGACGACCGCGCCGTCCACCTCGCCCCGGGCCTGCTGCCCCGCCTCGGCGAGCCGGAACCCACCACCGAGCCACGGCTGCTCGCCGCCTTCCAGGCACTGCCGACACGGGTCCAGGGCCTGGTCTGGTACGGCGTCGTGGACGAGGAACCCGACGAACGGACCGCCACGTTCCTCGGCTGCACGCGCGAGGACGTGACGTACGGCGCGGAACCGGCGTTCCAGGCTCTGCGCCAGTCCGTGCTCACCTCGCTCCTGGCCCGTTCGGCCAACCCGGACTGCCAGGACTTCCGGCGCCTCATCGAGGAGGCGGCCCACCCCGAGAACCCCCGCCACAGCCCTGATCTCCAAGACCACATGGCGCACTGCGGGCACTGCGCGGGCGCGTACCAGGAGCTGACCGCCCTGCGCGACACCCCGCGCACGGCGCTGGCCGAGGGGCTGCTGGCGTGGGACGGCACGGCGTACGTCCTGGGCGGCTCGGCCCGCTCGCGCACCGCGGGTGCGAGCGCGGGTGCGCGTACGAGAGCGGGTACGGGAGCACGTACAGGTGCTGGTACGACTGCGACCGGTACGGCGTCCGGCGGCACCCGGTGGCCCTCCTGGCTGCCCTCGCGCCGCCTCACGCTCGCATCCGCCGCGCTGGCCGTCGCGGCGGCACCGCTGCTGGTGTACCTGCTCTCACCGGCCGGCTCGGACCAGCGGCAGGCGGCCGCCGTACAGCCCTCGACGCGCCCCACGGCGGAGACGGCCCCGGCATCGCTCACACCGGACCCGACTCCCACCCCCACCGCCGTGTCACCGACGCCGACGCCGACTCCGACGAGAACCTCACGCCCGCCGAAGACCCCCAGCCCCACCCCGACCCCCACGAAGCCGAAGCAGCCCCCGGCCCGGGACGAGCCCGGCCCGCCGAACGGCACCTACGCACAGGTCGTGAACGCCTCCAGCGGCCTGTGCCTGGACATCCGCGGCGGTGAACCGGAGCTGGGCACCGACGTCGTCACCGCCCCCTGCTCCTCCTCCCGCACCCAGTTCTGGCGCGTCGACACCGAACGTGACGTCCTCCAGTCCTACGGCGACCCCGACTACTGCCTCGACAGCCGCGGTTCCGCCTTCCGGGGCGTCGGCGTCTGGGAGTGCGCGTCGGTCGACGGCCGCAACGGCCGCAACCTCCGCTTCACGGTCGACGCGGACGGCACGATCGTCCCGGCCGTCGCACCCGGCCACGCGGTCACCCCGTACGACTCCGGCACGCTGTTCCTGCTTCCGGACCAGGGGCGCGCGGACCAGCGGTGGCAGGCGGGTGCGAAGGCCGGGTGACCGGCAGCGGGGCGGCTAGGGGGCTTCTGATGGATCTCCGTGGAAGAAGGAGCGGCGTTCGGTGCGTGCTCTCGGCGTGCGGCGTGGAGGGTCATGTGGCGGAGCCACCTGTCCCTTCGCGCCGTGCGGCGAGTGGGGGTACCTCCCACGCCCTCAAGGCAGTGGGGGAGTGCCGGGCGTCGTGACGCCGCGGAGATCCATCAGAAGCCCCCTAGGTGACGGGCACTCCGCGCCGCCATACCTGTGAGACGAGCGGTACGCCCGGACGGTAGGCCAGGTGGACATGGCTCGGGGCGTCGAGGAGAGCGAGGTCGGCGTACGCACCGGGGGTGAGGCGGCCGATGTCCGTGCGGCGCAGGGCCGCCGCCCCGCCCGCCGTGGCCGACCACACCGCCTCGTCGGGGGTCATCCTCATGTCCCGTACGGCGAGGGCGATGCAGAAGGGCACGGACGACGTGAAGGACGAACCCGGATTGCAGTCCGTCGACAGGGCGACCGTGACACCCGCGTCGAGGAGGCGGCGGGCGTCGGGCCATTCGGCGCGGGTGGAGAACTCGGCACCCGGGAGGAGGGTGGCGACGGTCGAACTGTTCGCCAGAGCGTCGACGTCCGCGTCCGTCAGGTTCGTGCAGTGGTCGGCGCTGGCCGCGTCGAGCTCGACCGCCAACTGCACACCGGGGCCGTACGAGAGCTGGTTGGCGTGGACGCGCGGCTGCAGGCCCTTCGCCTTGCCGACGGTGAGGATGGCGCGCGCCTGGTCGCCGTCGAAGGCGCCCTGCTCGCAGAAGACGTCGATCCAGCGGGCGTACGGGGCGCAGGCGTCGAGCATCTCGCCGGTGACCAGGGCCACGTAAGCGGCCGGGTCGTCGGCATGGTCGGGCGGCACGATGTGGGCGCCGAGGTAGGTGACCTCGTCGGTGTGGCGGGCGGCGATGCGCAGGGCGCGGGACTCGTCGGCGACGGTGAGGCCGTAGCCGGACTTGGTCTCGAAGGTGGTCGTGCCCTGGCGGAGGGCCTCGGTGAGGTAGTGGGTGAGGTTGGCCTCCAGTTGGGCGTCCGTGGCCGCCCGGGTGGCCGCGACGGTCGTACGGATGCCGCCGGCCGTGTAGCTCCGGCCCGACATGCGGGCGTTGAACTCCTGGGTGCGGTCGCCCGCGAAGACGAGGTGGGAGTGGGAGTCCACGAAGCCGGGGATCACCGCGCGGCCCTCGGCGTCGACCCGGTTGTCAGTGGCGGGTGCTTTGCTTGATTCACCGGTCCACGCGACGCGGTCGCCTTCAATGACGACGGCCGCGTCCTGGATCAGTCCGAGGGGAGATCTGTCACCGAGGGAGGGGTCGTTGGTGACCAGGGCGGCGATGTTGGTGATGACGGTGCTGGCGGTGCTCGCCGAGTGGGCGGGGCTGGCGGTGCTCGGGCTGCTCATGGCGTCCTTGGTGGCCTGGTCTGCGGTGGGGTCGGGGAGGGTGGCTCCGGTGTGCGGTCGGGGATTCGGGCCAAGGGCCCTAGCCGCGCAAGGCTTCGACGGCCGCTGCCAGCGCCGCCGGCACGTCCGGCACAAGAGTGTGCACCCCGTCGCGTACGACGTGCCGTCCGCCCACGACCGTATGGCGCACATCCGCTGCCGACGCGGCGAATACGGCCGTCTCGGCAGCGAGTCGCGGCGACGGCCCGGCTGTCCTGACCGAGTCGAGCGCGACCGTCGTGAAGTCGGCGAGCGCGCCCGGCTCCAGGGTGCCCGCGTCGTCCCAGCCGAGGGCCGCGTGGCCGTCGGCCGAGGCCGCCCGCAGGAGGGCCGCCGCCGTCCAGTGACCGCGTGTGCGGGTGCGCAGCCGCTCGTTCAGCTCCATCGCGCGGGCCTCTTCGAGGAGGTCGATCACGGCGTGGCTGTCGGAGCCGAGGGAGAGCGGTGAGCCCGCCCGTTGCAGGGCGGCCGCGGGTCCGATGCCGTCGGCGAGGTCGCGCTCGGTGGTGGGACACATGCACGTACCGGTCGAGGTGGACCCGATCAGGGCGATGTCCTCGTCGGTGAGGTGGGTGTTGTGGACCCCGGTCGTGCGCGGCCCGAGGACACCGTGCTCGGCGAGGAGCTGTGTCGGTGTGCACCCGTGCGCGGCGAGGCAGGCGTCGTTCTCCGCCGTCTGCTCGGACAGGTGCACGTGGAGCGGGGCCCGCCGCTCCTCCGCCCACCGCGCCACGGTCGCCAACTGCCCCGCGGGCACGGCCCGTACGGAGTGGACGGCGGCACCGATCCGCAGGTGATCCCGTTCCTTGAGAAGTGAAGAGCGTTCCGCCCAGGCCTCCGCCGTGCCGTCGGAGAAGCGGAGCTGGTGCTGGTCGGGTGCCTGGCCGAAGCCGGAGGACAGGTACGCGGTGTCGAGGAGGGTGATCCGTATCCCGGCCTCGCCGGCGGCCGCGACGAGCGCCTCGCCCATGGCGTTCGGGTCGGCGTAAGCGGTGCCACCGGGGGCGTGGTGGAGGTAGTGGAACTCGCCGACGGCCGTGATGCCGGCGAGGGCCATCTCGGCGTAGGTGGCCCGTGCGAGGGCGTGGTACGTCTCGGGGGTCAGCCGGTCCGCGACGCCGTACATGACCTCGCGCCAGGTCCAGAAGGTGCCGGACCCGACCTGGACGGTGCCGCGCAGGGCCCGGTGGAAGGCGTGGCTGTGGGCGTTGGCGAGCCCGGGAAGGGTGAGCCCGCGCAGCACCTCGGCGCCGGGCGGCGGGGCTCCGGTGTCCCGCCGCACGGCGGTGATGCGTCCGTCCGCGACGTCGACGGCCACGCCCGCCGCGACGTGGGTGTCCAACCAGGCGTGCTCCAGCCAGTACGTACTCCGCGTCACCTGCAGGCCAGCCCTTCCAGTACGTCGGCGAGTGCGCTCACCCCGGCCACGCAGTCGTCCTCGGCGGCGTGCTCGGCCGGGGAGTGCGAGACACCCGTGGGGTTGCGCACGAACAGCATGGCGGTCGGGATGTTCCCGGACAGGATTCCCGCATCGTGTCCGGCACCGGTGCCGAGGACGGGCACGTTCAGGTCCGTGTCCTTGCCGAGGATGCGGGCCAGTTCGTCGCGCAGGGCGTGGTCGAACTCGACGACGGGTGTGAAGGACTCCCGGACGACGTCGAGGTCGACGCCGTGGGCTTCGGCGTACTCGCGGGCGGCCTTCTCGATGCCGCCGACGACGGTGTCGAGGCTCCCCTGGTCGGCGGCGCGGGAGTCGAGCCAGCCGCGCACCAGCGAGGGGATGGCGTTGACACCGTTCGGCTCGACGACGATCTTGCCGAAGGTGGCGACGGCGCCGGTGAGTTCGGCCTCGCGGCGGGCGGCGAGCACGGTCTCGGCGTACGACAGCATCGGGTCGCGTCGGTCGGCGAGCCGAGTGGTCCCCGCGTGGTTGGCCTCGCCCCGGAAGTCGAAGCGCCACCGTCCGTGCGGCCAGATGGCGCTGGCGATGCCGACCCGGTCGCCGGACAGGTCCAGCGCGCGTCCCTGCTCGACATGCAGTTCGACGAAGGCGCCGATGCGGGCGAGGCGTTCGGGGTCGGCGCCGATGGTGCCGGGGTCGTATCCGGCGGCTTCCATGGCGCGCGGCAGGGTGATCCCGTCGCCGTCGGTGAGCCGGTGCGCCTGCTCGACGGTGAGCTGCCCGGCGGTGAGCCGCGACCCGACGCAGGCGAGCCCGAACCGGGCGCCCTCCTCGTCGCCGAAGTTGACGACGGCGAGGGGCTTGGTGAACTGCGCGTTCCTGCCCCGCAGTTCATCGAGGGCGGCGAAGGAGGACACGACCCCGAGGGGCCCGTCGAAGGCGCCGCCGTCGGGCACGGAGTCGAGGTGTGACCCGGTGACGACGGCGTCCCCGGCGGCGGGGTCCCCGAGCCACGCCCACTGGTTGCCGTTCCGGTCGACCTCGTAGGTGAGCCCGCGGGCCTCGGCCTGTTCCTTGAACCAGGCACGGCACTCGGCGTCGGCACCGGTCCAGGCGTAGCGGCGGTAGCCGCCGGAGGCGGAGTCGCGGCCGATCGGCAGCAGCTCCGCCCACATGCTGTGGAAGGTCACGCGTCGTCACCCTCACGCATCGGCACCCGGACCCCGCGCTCGTCCGCCACCGACTCGGCGATGTCGTACCCGGCGTCCACGTGCCGGATGACGCCCATGCCCGGGTCGTTGGTCAGTACCCGCCGGATCTTCTCCCCGCCGAGCTTCGTGCCGTCGGCCACCGTCACCTGGCCTGCGTGGATGGACCGGCCCATGCCGACGCCGCCTCCGTGGTGGATGGACACCCAGGACGCGCCGGACGCCACGTTGACCATGGCGTTGAGCAGCGGCCAGTCGGCGATCGCGTCGGAGCCGTCGAGCATGGCCTCGGTCTCGCGGTACGGCGAGGCCACCGACCCGCAGTCGAGGTGATCCCGCCCGATGGCCAGCGGGGCGGCCAGTTCACCGCTCGCGACCATGTCGTTGAAGCGCTCGCCCGCGCGGTCCCGCTCCCCGTATCCCAGCCAGCAGATCCGCGCGGGAAGGCCCTGGAAGTGGACGCGCTCCCTCGCCATCCTGATCCAGCGGGCGAGGGACTCGTTCTCCGGGAAGAGGTCCAGGATCGCCTGGTCGGTCTTCGCGATGTCCGACGCCTCACCGGACAGGGCCGCCCAGCGGAAGGGGCCCTTGCCCTCGCAGAACAGCGGACGGATGTAGGCGGGTACGAATCCGGGGAAGGCGAACGCCCGTTCGTATCCGGCGAGTTGGGCCTCGCCACGGATCGAGTTGCCGTAGTCGAAGACCTCGGCGCCGGCGTCCATGAAGCCGACCATGGCCTCGACGTGCTTGGCCATCGACTCGCGCGCACGGGTGGTGAAGCCGGCGGGGTCCTTGGCCGCGTAGGAGGCCATGTCGTCGAAGTCGACGCCCAGCGGAAGGTAGGCCAGCGGGTCGTGCGCGGAGGTCTGGTCGGTGACGATGTCGATGGGCGCGCCCTCGGCGAGCATGCGCGGAAGCAGCTCCGCCGCGTTGCCGAGCAGTCCGATGGACAGCGGCCGGCGGGCGTCGCGGGCCTCGACGGCGAGTTGGAGGGCGTGCTCCAGGGAGTCGGCCTTCACGTCCAGGTAGCGGTGCTCGATGCGGCGCTCGATCGCGCGCGGGTCGCAGTCGATGCAGAGGGCGACGCCGTCGTTCATCGTCACGGCGAGCGGCTGGGCGCCGCCCATGCCGCCGAGCCCGGCCGTCAGGGTGATCGTCCCGGCGAGCGACCCGCCGAACCGCTTGGCGGCCACGGCGGCGAAGGTCTCGTACGTGCCCTGCAGGATGCCCTGGGTGCCGATGTAGATCCACGAACCGGCGGTCATCTGCCCGTACATGGTGAGGCCGAGCTGTTCCAGCCGGCGGAACTCCTCCCAGTTGGCCCAGTCGCCCACCAGGTTGGAGTTGGCGATCAGGACGCGCGGCGCCCACTCGTGCGTCTGCATGACACCGACGGGACGGCCCGACTGCACGAGCATGGTCTCGTCCTGCTTCAGGGTCCGCAGCGTCCGCACCATCGCGTCGAAGGAGCGCCAGTCGCGGGCGGCCTTCCCGGTGCCGCCGTAGACGACGAGCTTGTCGGGGTGCTCGGCGACCTCGGGGTCGAGGTTGTTCTGCAGCATGCGCAGCGCGGCTTCCTGCTGCCAGCCCAGGGCGCTTCGTTCCGTACCGCGCGGGGCTCGTACGGGTCGGGGTCCTGACACGGTCTGCCTCCTGGCGGGTGGTCTGGCGGGCTACGAGTGTTGCATCACTTATTCACATCCTGAACCACTGAATAGACCTAGTCAATACCGCTTTACGCCAGCGGGGACGCGCTACGGGTGTTTGGGTGGACACACGGGACACATACCCCGGACAGGCACACCGGTCGGCCCGGCGCAGCACCGGCCGACCCGGCGGCACACCGGTTCCGGGGCGTGAACACGCACGAACACGACAACGGGGGACACCATGGGGGACATGGAGCACGGATTCGCACACGGCTCCGACGAGGGGCGCGCAGCACGACGGGACGGCGCCACCGACGGGGAGCGCGCCGCACGGCGGGACGAGGCGATCCGTGCCGCCGTGGAGCGGGGACTGCTGGGGCCCGGCAGTCCCGTCGTCGGGCTCCTCGACGTCGCGGGCATCCGCGCCTCGGCGACGGCGCTGCGGGCGGCGTTCGACGCCGTGACCGCACCGGGCACCCCCGTCCTGCACGCCTTCGCGGTGAAGGCCACGCCTCTCGTGCCCGTACTGCGTCTCCTGCACGAGGCGGGCATCGGCGCGGAGGTGGCCAGTCCCGGCGAACTGGCCCTCGCGCGGGCGGCGGGCATCACCCCGGCCCGGACGGTGCTCGACTCCCCGGCCAAGACCCCGGCCGAACTGCGCGAGGCGCTGGCCCTGGGCATCGCGGTCAACGCGGACAACCCCCAGGAACTCGACCGCATCGACGCCCTCGTCCACTCGGCACCCACGCGCTCCCCGATCGGTATCCGCGTCAACCCGCAGATAGGCGGCGGCACCATCGGCGCGACATCCACCGCGACGTCCACGTCGAAGTTCGGGGTGGCCCTCCAGGACGAGGGCGCCCGGGAGTGGGTCGTCCGCGTCTGCACGGAGCGCCCCTGGCTGACCCGGCTGCACGCGCACACCGGCTCCCAGGGCGTCCCGCTCTCCCTGATGGCGCGGGGAGTGGAGGAGACGTACGCGCTCGCCGAGGAGATCAACGAACACCTAGGGCGGCGCCAGATCGACACGATCGACGTCGGCGGCGGTCTGCCGGTCAACTTCGCCTCGGACGCCACGACCCCGACGTACGCGCAGTACGCCCGTCTGCTCTCCGAGGCCGTACCGGGGCTGTTCGACGGGCGGTACGGCCTGGTCACCGAGTTCGGGCGGTCACTGCTCGCCAAGCACGGCACGGTGGTGGCCCGCGTGGAGTACGCGAAGCGCGCGGGCGGCCGCCCCATCGCGATCACACACGCCGGGGTCCAGGTGGCGACCCGCACGGTCTACGCCCCGGCCTCGTGGCCCCTGCGCATCGCCGCATACGACCCGAAGGGGCGCCCCAAGGAGGGGCCCGCCGTCGTCCAGGACGTCGCCGGCCCGGCCTGTTTCTCCGGCGACCTCCTGGCCGAGGGCCAGGCCCTGCCCCTCCTCGACCAGGGTGACTACGCGGCCGCCCTGGACACCGGCGCGTACTACTTCGCCCACCACTACGCCTACAACTCCCTCCCCCGCCCCGCGATCCACGGCTTCGCCCCGGCCGAGCGGGGAGAGATCCGCTTCGCCCTCGTACGGGAGGCGCAGACCCCGGCCGAGATCGTCGCCGAGTCGGGCGGCGACCACTCGACGGCTCTCCTGGACCTGTAGGGACCGCGCAGGCACCGCACAGGCACGCGCCTGAACCGCACCCCCGCCCCAGGCACCCCCGCCCCAGGCATCGGCGCGCGCCGCCGCGTGCTTCAACACGTGCGCCGCGGGGTGCCGAGTTGACGCCCCGCACCGGCAGACAGGGGTCCGGCGCCCGGGCTCATCACCGCAGCTCAGCGGGCATATCTCCGCACAGGCGTCAACAGCACCCGAATCAGGGAACAACCGACCCACGTTAGCCACTCGGGCGCATGTTCCACCGGAAAATGCCAGAACTCTCACGCCTGAGGCACACGTTGCGTAGCTTCGTGGTCACTGAGCCGTACCCGAGGCGGGAGGGAAGCCACGGTGCCCGGAATCGACGAGTGTCTGGTGGAAGCCATGCGGCTGCCCGGTGCCCTGGGCGCCGCGGTGGTCGACTGGACCAGCGGCCTGGCGCTGGGCACGGTCGGCGAGGCACCCGGCGGCGACCACGAGACGACCGCGGCCGAAGCGGCGGAGCTGGCCCGAATCGCCGCCGAACACCGCGCGTTCGCACCGGAGGAGGGCTCCGGCTGGGACGGCGACGACCCGCCCGTCGAAGACCTCATCGTCAGCAACCGCGACACGTACCACGTCCTGCGCTTCGTCCGGACGACGTTCGACAGCAGCGTCTTCCTCCACCTGTGGCTCTCCCGCGCCGACGGCAACCTCGCCCTCGCCCGCATCCGCCTGGGTGAGATGGCCGGACGGCTGGTGCTGGGATGACCCTGGTCAGCAGACCGCGCACACCGCCACCCCAGCTGCCCGTACGTCCCCGGCCGGTCGAGGGCCCCGCCCTGTCGCCCATGCTCCACCGGCTCGCCGCCGAGCGCGCCTCCGGCGTCCTGCTCCGCGAGCGCGGCGCGCTCTACCTCTCCGACGGCCAGGTCGTGCACGCCGAGAGCCCCGAGACCCCGGGCCTCGACGTGCTCCTCACCACCGGCGGCGTCCTGGACGCCGAGGGATGGCGGGACGCGGTCGCACAGGCGGGAGAACGGGGGCGGGTCGGCCGGTACCTGGTCGACAGCGGCCGGGTCGCCGAGGGCGCGCTGGAGCTGTGCCACACGGGGGCACTGTTCGACGCGGCGTTCTTCGTGCTCGGCCCGTCCAGCGCGCCCGCCCGCTTCCGGTACGGGGACGCGCACTGGCTCGGCACGGTGCGCCCCGTACCGGTGGCCGCGCTGGAGCGCGAAACCGTGCGCCGCCGTGAACTACTGCACCGCATCTGGCCCGACCCTGCGACGGACAGCGCACCCCTGATACGGGCCGACCGCCAGGCCCAGCCACCGGTCCCGGCCCGCCAGGGAGCCGTCCTCGGACAGGTGGACGGGGTGCGCACGGCCGCGGACATCTCCCGGGTCCTGGGCCGCCCGGCGTTCCACACCCTGGTCGACCTGCGCAGGCTCGCCGCCGCCGGCATCGTCACGACGGCGCCGCCCGCCCCCCGTCGGCACCACCCGGACCGGATGCCGCCGGACCACCCGGACCGGATGCCCCCGGGCCGTACGGCCCGCATGCTCCCGGCGCATCCGACGACGCACCCGACCGACGAGCACCGCGAACACGGCGAACGCGGCGCACCACCGCCCCACCCGCTCCCCCTGCCCCTTCACCCCGACACCCCCGACCCCGTGTCCGCCCTGCTCGCCCCATCCCCGGCGGACCCCAATGTCGCCCTGCTGCGTCGGCTCCGAGACGCCCTGGAGGCCCTGTGATCCGCGCGCTTCGACAGCGTGCCGAGAGGAGACTGCTCATGGCAGCGGAGGCCGAAGTCCTCGACGAACTCCGCCGGCTGCGTGCCCGCGTGCCCCAGCTGACCGGCGCGCTCGCGGCCAGCGTCGACGGCCTGGTCCTCGCCCAGGACACCCCCGGTGTGGAACCGGAGGGCGTGGCCGCGCTCACCGCCGCCGTCCTGGGCGTGGCCGTACGGATGACGGACGCCACCGGCCAGGGCGACTTCCGCGAACTGCTGGTCCGCGGCACGCAGGGCTACGTGGCGACGTACGCGGCGGGCTCCTCCGCCGTGCTGACGCTGCTGGCCGAGGACCGGGTCAACGTCGGCCGGCTGCACCTTGAGGGCCGCCGCGCCGGGACCCGGATCGGCGAGCTGGTCGACGCCGCGGCGGCCCGCGCCGAACCGCCCCCGCGATCCGCCGCGGCGAGGGCCAGGAACCAGCCCAGTGCCACCTCCCGGCCGGAAGGGGAAGGCGACCGCGAGACCGAACCGAATTCGACCCCGAATTCGACCCCGAGTTCCACTCCGCAGTCCACCCCACACTCCGCCCCGAGTTCCAACCCGAGTTCCAACCCGAGGTCCGCCCCGAAGTCCGCGCCCAAGACCACCGCCGCTTCGGCCCCGCCCCCCACCCCTGCCTCCCTCCCCACCCGGACCCGAACCACCCGAACCGTGCGGGCCACCACTCGCCCCACTCCCAACACACCAACCACCAGCGAAAGTTGAAAGGACCCGGCACACCATGGCCAACACCGAGACCGCGTTGAAAGAGGCCCTCGCTTCCATCGAAGGCGCGACCGGCGCCGCCCTCGTCGACTACACCAGCGGCATGGCGCTGGGCACGATCGGCGGCAGCAAGGGCTTCGACCTCACCGTCGCGGCGGCCGGCAACACCGACGTCGTACGCGCCAAGCTGCGCACCATGGAGCACCTGGGCCTGAAGGGCGACATCGAGGACATCCTGATCACCCTGAGCGACCAGTACCACCTGATCCGACTGCTCACCGGCCGCGGCGGCAACGGCCTCTTCCTCTACCTCGTCCTCGACTCCAAGCGGGCCAACCTGGCCATGGCCAGGCACCAGTTGAAGAGGATCGAGAGGGACCTGGAGATCTGACAGGCCCTGGCCGACCGGTCACACGACACGATCGATCGCCACGGCGGCGCGGCCCCACCCGGGGACGCGCCGCCCAGCGCCGCCCAGCGCCACCGAGCGCCACCAACCGCCGCCCAGCGCCACCACCCCCGCTCTGTCAGCCGCCCAACAACCGCACAACACGCGCCAAAACCTCTGGTGAAGCTCTGAGAATCCCCGGGTCGCGCATCCATGGCGCGCGGCCGGGCAGAACTTCCCCGGACAGATCACCGATCGGGGGAGGTTCTCTTGTCCACCACCGAAACGACCACCGGGGCGTCGACTCCCGCCGGAGAACCAGGCCTCAAACGCGTCCTCGGCCCCAAGCTGCTGATCCTCTTCGTGATCGGCGACATCCTCGGAACCGGGATCTACGCGACCACCGGCAAGGTCGCCGGGAAGGTCGGGGGCGCGCTGTGGCTGCCGTTCGTCATCGGGTTCGTCGTGGCGATCCTGACGGCGGCCTCGTACGTGGAACTGGTCGGCAAGTACCCGAAGGCGGCGGGCGCGGCCCTCTACACGCAGAAGGCCTTCAAGCTGCCGTTCCTGACCTTCATCGTCGCGTTCATGGTGATGTGCTCGGGCCTGTCGTCCGCGAGTGCGGCGGCTCGTGCGTTCAGCGGTGACTACCTGGGCGAACTGACGAACGACGCACTGCCGCCCACGCTGATCGCGATCCTCTTCATCGTGCTGCTCGCGGCCCTGAACCTGCGGGGCGTCTCGGAGTCGGTCAAGACGAACGTCGTCCTGACCCTCGTCGAGCTCACCGGCCTGCTGATCATCCTCGCGATCGGCGCGTGGGCCGTCCTCACCGGCGACGGCGAGCCGTCCCGCCTGACCGAGTTCGAGGCGAGCGGCACGGGGTACGCCCTGATCACGGGTGTACTGGGCGCCACGGCCCTCGGGTTCTTCGCGTTCGTGGGCTTCGAGGACTCGGTGAACATGGCGGAGGAGACGAAGGACCCGAACAGGACCTTCCCACGAGCGATCTTCATCGGTGTGGCGGTGACGGGGACGATCTACGTCCTGGTCGCGCTGGTCTCGTCCCTCCTCGTCGACCACAAGACGCTGGAAGGGTCGAGCGGACCCCTCCTTGAGGTCGTGAAGGCGGGCGGCGTGGACTTCCCGCACAAACTCTTCGCCCTGATCGCGCTGTTCGCGGTGACCAACTCGGCGCTCATCAACATCATGATGGCGTCCCGCCTGTGCTACGGCATGGCCAACGAGCGCATCCTGCCGCGTGGCATGGCCCGCGTCCTGCCCCACCGCCGTACGCCGGTCGTCGGCATCGTGTTCGTCACCCTGCTGGCCATCGGCCTGGTGTCCACGGGCGAGATCGAGGGCCTCGGCGACACCACCGCCTTCCTGCTCCTGTGCGTCTTCGCCGTGGTCAACATCGCGGTTCTGGTCCTGCGCCGCGACCGGGTGGACCACGCCCACTTCCGCACCCCCACGGTCCTCCCAGTGCTGGGCGCCATCACAGCCCTGATCCTCGCCAGCCCCCTCGCCGACCGTCCGGCCGACGTCTACATCCGCGCCGGTGTCCTCCTGGCCATCGGTATCGGTCTGTGGGCGGTGAACAAGCTGGTCCTCAGGGTGCGCGACGAGTCCTGACCTGTCCGGTTCCGCCGGGTCCTTGCGCGCGAGGACCCGGCGGGCCAGTGGACTCCAGGTGGGCTGCGCGTGGGCTAGACGCGCGCGGCCATTGCACGCCGTCCGCCCCCGGGCGCCGCGTCCCCCGCGGCCACACCCGTGGACCGGTACGCCTTCACCCGCTTGCCTCCCGGGGCCCCACCGCGCCCTGACAGCCAGTCGACCCGAACCCACAGCAGCGCGTCCCCGGACTGCTCGGCCCGCCCGATCCACCCGGCCTTCAGCCGCAGCCCGGCCCCGGCGCCGGCCAGCAGCAGACCACCGGCCGCCGGCACCACGAACGCACTCCCCAGGGCGGCCAGAAAGCCCAGCACCAGCCACCACCGGTGCCCGCGCCGCCAGTTCCGTACGGTGACCCGCCGGTCCTGGAGCACGTCCTGCTTACCCGCCCGGACGGCACCACGGGTCAGCTCCCCGTACCGCTTGCGCCGCACTCCGCCCACCACGGCGGCCGTCACCAGGAACAGCGCGGCCCCGGCCATGACCCCGATGCGCCGCCCCGTCAGCCCCGGCACCAGCACACCGATACCCGCCGCGAACACCCCGAGCCACCACAACGGCGCTGCCCCGGCCCTCACCACGACGGCCACCCGCGCCAGCCCCTGCGCTCCGCGTGTCACGTTCCCGCCTCCTCTGCTCCAAGGCTCCTCAAGGGGTACGACTACCGCGGGGCACGCTAGCCAGCGAAAGTGAGACCTGCCTGAGAACCGAGAACCGGGAACCGAGAAACGGGACCCGGGAACCGAGAACCGGGAGCCGGGAGCCGGAAACCGGAAACCGGGAGCCGGGAGCCGAGTACCGAGCCGTTCAGCAGCCGCTCACTCCACGAACAGCCCCCGAGCGGCGGCCCGCGTGTCGAACTCCTCCAACCGCACCTGAGCCCCCGGCAGGTCGTCGCACATCGCCTCCAGCAACACCCGCCCCAGCAGCATCGGCGCACACGCCGTGTCGAAGGCGAGCCCCGTGCCCACGGCGGCGGGCAGCAGCAGATCCGACACCTTGGCCACGGGCGCGAAGGCCGAGTCCGCCACCGTCACCACCGACAGCCCGGACTGCTTCGCATACGTCAGCCCGTCCACGACCTCCCGCGGATGCCGCGGCAGCGCGAAGCACAGCAGCGCGCTCGCCCCGGCCGACACCGCCGCGTCGATCCGGTCGTGCAGCATGGTGCCGCCCTCGTTCAGCAGCCGTACGTCCGGATGGACCTTCGCGGCGAAGTACGAGAAGCCGTACGCCTGGGACGCGGCCGCCCGCAGCCCGAACACGGGCAGCGGGCGCGAGGCGGCCAGCAGCCGCCCGGCCCGCTCCACCGGCCGCGGGTCCGCCAGCAGTTCCGCCAGGTGCCGCAGGTTCTCGATCTCGGCCTCGACGGCCTGCTGGTACTCGTTGTACGACGCGGTGTCCGCGGCCGGCTCCGCGGGGGCGACCTCGCGCAGGTGCCGCCGCAGCGCCGGGTACCCGTCGAAGCCGAGGGCCACCGCGAAGCGCGTGACCGAGGGCTGGCTGACCCCGGCCAGTTCGGCCAGCTCCACGCTGGACAGGAACGGCACGTCCGCGGCGCGCCGCACCATGCTGTGCGCGATGCGCCGCTGTGTGGGCGTCAGCCGGTGCCCCTCGAAGAGCGCCTGAAGGCGCGCCGCAGGGCTGTCGGTCACGCTCATGGCGTGCTTCCCCTCCCAAAGTCCTGACCGTTCCCCAAGTCCTGGCGAACGTCCTGATCCAACTGATCCTCGCGGGCATTCGTCCAGATGTCCGTGAAACGGTCGAGCAGTGCGGCCGCCGCGCCCACGTCGTCCGTGAGCGGCCGGTCGGTCTGGTCCGCGTCGAGCACCGCCTCGGCCAGCTCCAGCGCCCTCCCGGCCGGCAGCCCGGGATCGGGCCGCAGGTCGCGCTGGCGCAGGGCCCGTACGGCGGCGACGAGTTCGCAGCCGACGACGAGGCGGTACGCACCGCACGCCCGCAGCGTCTGGCGCGCGGCCAGCGACGCGAAGCTGGCCTGCTCCTCGACGCCTCGGGAGAGTACAGCGTGGCCCAGCGACGCGGGCGCCGAGAAGGCCCGCAGATCACCGAGGGCGGCTCCGGCGGCGTACTCCAGGATCATCACACCCGAGGAGGCGGGCTCCTGGTCGGCGAGGAAGGGGCGCAGCCGGGTGTAGGCGGGCTCGTTGAGGGTCGAGAGGCGGGACGTCGACAGCCGCGCCACCTGCGTGACCGCGAGCCTGAAGTGGTCGAGCGACAGGACGAGTTGGGCCTGGTAGAAGCCGCCGTGGTGGTACGCGGCCATGTCGTCGGGGCAGATCAGGGGGTTCTCGGCGGCGGCGTTGATCTCCACCTCCAGCACCCGCTGAAGCGAGTCGGCCGCGTCGAGCGCGGGCCCGTGTATCTGCGGCAGGCAGCGGAAGCCGTACGGGTCCTGGATCCGGCCCAACGGTGGCGTCGGCCGGTCGTCGGCGCCGATCAACTCCCGCATGCGCCGGGCCACTTCGCGCGACCCCGGGTGCGGGCGGGCCTCGTGCACGGGAGCCGCGTACGCCTCGTGCGACCCGTCGACGGCGAGCAGCGAGAGCGCCGCGACGACCTGTGTGGCGGCGAGCAGCCCGCGCAACTCGTGCAGTGCCAGGGCGGACTGACCGAGGGTGAGGGCGTTGCTGCTGATCAGGGCGAGGGCGTCGTTGTTGTCGAGCGGCTGGGGCTCGGGGCCCCGCGTCCCCCGCCAGGGGTGCTCCCCCGCCAGCGCGAGCCCCACCTGGGCGAGTGCCGCGATGTCGCCGGTGCCCACCGACCCGAACTCGTTCACCACCGGGTACGCCCCGCTCTCCAGCGCCTCGCACAGCGCCGTGACCACGCTGGGCCGCAACCCGGCACCGCCGGCGAGCAGCTGGTTGGCCCGTACGGCGAGCATGGCCCGCACCTGCCGCGCGGGCAGCTCCGCCCCTATGGCTCCCGCGTGGCTGCGCAGCAGACGCAGACCGTGCCCGGCGGCGGCCTCGGTCGGCACGTCCTCGGTCCGGTTCGCGCCCACGCCGGTGGAGCGGCCGTACACCCGGCCGGTCGCCGCGATCTGCCGGGACGCGTCCCAGGACTCCTCCATCCGCTTCATCGCGTCCGCGCCAAGCACGGGCCGCGCGGCCCCGTCGGCGAGCCGTACGACGTCCTCGACGCCGGCGCGACGTCCGTCGAGCACCACGATGCCGGCCGACACGACACCCGGGGCGTCCACGATTCGAGACGACATCACACCCAAACCCCTCTCAAACCGGACATGAAATCTTGCCTGGCGGCCTTTCGTAACCAGTGATTTACGCTCGACCGTTGACAACTCATTCAGACACCAAGAACTCTGCATGACGTTATACAGGCCGGGCAAGGGACACCTCATGATCCAGTTCGAAGCGGTCCACAAGCGCTTCCCGAACGGCACGACAGCGGTCCACGACCTCACCCTGGAGATGCCGGAAGGCGGCGTGACCGTCCTCGTGGGATCTTCCGGTTGCGGCAAGACGACCACCCTCAGAATGGTCAACCGGATGGTCGAGCCGACCTCCGGCACCATCCGGGTCGGCGGCAAGGACATCCTGGCGCAGGACGCCGCCGAGCTGCGCCGCTCCATCGGGTACGTCATCCAGCAGGCGGGGCTCTTCCCGCACCGCACGGTCCTCGACAACATCGCCACCGTGCCGCTGCTGCTCGGCTGGGGCCGGCGCAAGGCCCGGGCGCGGGCGGCCGAGCTCCTCGAGACCGTCGGCCTGGCCGCCGACACGGGCAAGCGGTTCCCGCACCAGCTCTCCGGCGGCCAGCAGCAGCGCGTCGGCGTGGCCCGCGCGCTCGCCGCGGACCCGCCCGTCCTCCTCATGGACGAACCCTTCGGCGCCGTCGACCCGGTGGTCCGCACCCAGCTCCAGGACGAGCTCCTGCGCCTGCAGAAGGAGCTGAGCAAGACCATCGTCTTCGTCACGCACGACATCGACGAGGCGGTCCGGCTGGGCGACCGCATCGCGATCTTCCGCACGGGCGGCCACCTCGTCCAGTGCGCGCCCCCGGCCGAACTGCTCGCGAGCCCGGCGGACGACTTCGTCACGGACTTCCTGGGCTCCGAACGGGAACTCAAGCTGCTGTCGCTGACCCCGCTGAAGGACGTACCGCAGACGCGTGCGACGCCCCTGCGCGCCGACGAGCCGGTCTCCGCCGTGTCCGGCGACGGCGGCCGCTGGCGGCTGGTCACCTCGGCAGCGGGACGGCCGCTGGGCTGGCTCGACACGGACGCGCCGCCCGCCACCGGCACCGCCGGCGAGGTGCCCCTGACGCCCGCCAGGGCACTGCGGGACACCGACTCGCTCCTGTCCGCGCTCAACGAGACCATCGGGTCGCCGAGCGGATACGTGGTGCGCGTGGACGCGGACGGCAGGGTCACCGGGGTCACCGCCCGCGAGGAGATCCACGCCCGCGCGACGGCGGCACACGCCGCGGCCGGAGCCGGTGCCGCGCGCAAGGCGGGTGCCGCGGACTCCGACAGCCCCGCACCCGCTCCCACCACCACCGCCACCGCCACCCCGCGGAGCGCCCGGCATGACCATCGACTGGTCGTGGATAGCCGACCACACCGACGACCTGACCACCCTCTCCGTCTCCCACCTCCAGGCCGCCCTGTCCGCCGTCTTCCTCGGACTGCTGATCTCGCTGCCCCTGGCCGTGATCGCGCACCGGATCCGCCCTCTGCGCGGTTTCCTCCTCGGCCTGTCCAACGTCCTCTTCACGATCCCGTCGATCGCGATCTTCGTGCTGCTCCTCCCGGTGAGCGGCCTGACCCGCACCACCACCGTGATCGGCCTGACGATCTACACCCTGGTCGTCCTGCTGCGGAACACGGTCGAGGGCCTCGACTCGGTGCCCGCGAGGACGAAGGAGGCCGCGAAGGCCATGGGCACCCGCCCCCTGCGCACCCTCCTCACGGTGGAGCTGCCCCTCGCCCTCCCGGTGATCATGGCGGGTGTGCGGATCGCGACGGTCATGTCGATCTCGCTGGTCTCGGTCGCCACGTACATCGGCGACGGCGGCCTCGGCCAGCTCTTCACCGACGGCTTCCAGCGCAACTTCCCGACCCCGGTGATCGCCGGCGTCGTCCTGACCCTCCTCCTGGCCCTGGTCGCCGACGCGCTGCTGGTGGCCCTCCAGTACGTCCTCACTCCGTGGACCCGGAAGCGGGGTGCCTGACACCGTGTTCGAACTCTTCAAGAACCTCGGCGCATGGCTGACCAGCGGCGAGCAGTGGTCCGGCGCGGACGGTATCGCCCACCGTCTCGCCGAGCATCTCCAGTACTCGCTCCTCGCCACTCTCATCGCGGCGGTCATCGGCCTCCCGCTCGGCCTGCTCATCGGCCACACGGGCAGGGGCGCCTTCGTCGCCATCAACCTCGCCTCGTTCGGCCGCGCGCTGCCGACCGTCGGCCTGGTCGTCCTGGTGTTCCTGGCCAGCGGCCTGTCGATGTGGCCGGTGTACGTCGCGCTGGTCGCCCTGGCGGTCCCGGCGATCGTCACCAACACGTACGCGGGCATGACGGCCGTCGACCCGGAGGTGAAGGACGCGGCCCGCGGCCAGGGCATGCGCGCCCACCAGGTCCTCTTCCAGGTCGAGCTCCCCCTGGCCCTCCCTCTGATCATGACGGGCCTGCGCCTGGCGCTGATCCAGGTGGTGGCCACGGCCACCATCGCCGCGTACGTCTCCTTCGGCGGCCTGGGCCGCTACGTCTTCGACGGGCTCGCCCAGCGCGACCTGGTGCAGGTGCTCGGCGGCGCGGTCCTGGTCGCCCTGGTGGCCGTGGTCCTCGACCTCGCCCTGAGCGGCCTCCAGCGAGCCCTCTTCCGCCACCGCCCGGCATAACACCGGCATAACAAACGCCCTGCGCCCTCCTGCGCCAAAGGAATCCCTTCCCTGTGCCTAAGGAACCCCTCTCATGAACCGACGCGCTCTCCTCGGCGGCCTCTTCGCCACCGCCTCCGTGCCCGCCCTCGCCGCGTGCAGCGGCGGCATCACGTCCCTCCAGGGCGAGGGCACCGTCGGCGCGGGCCCCGGCTCCAGCAAGGACGGCATCACGATCGGCACCGCCAACTTCACCGAGAACCAGGTGCTCGGGTACCTCTACGCGGCCGTCCTCGAAGCAGCCGGAGTGAAGACCACCGTCCGCCCCAACCTCGGCACCCGCGAGATCCTCATCCCCGCGCTCAAGGGCGGTGACATCGATCTGCTCCCCGAGTACCAGGGCGCCCTTCTCCACTACGTCGCCCCCAAGTCGAAGGCGACGGAGGAGGGCGAGATGCAGAACGCCCTCACCGTCGCGCTCCCGGCCGGCCTCCAGGTCCTGCCATACGGCATGGCGGAGGACTCCGACGCCTTCGTGGTCACGCGCGAGACCGCCGAGAAGTACGGCCTGACGAGCCTCGCCGACCTCACCAAGCAGAACGGCAAGCTGGTCATCGGCGCGGCAGCCGAGGTGAAGACCCGCGAGGTCGGTGCGGTCGGCCTCAAGGACGTGTACGGGATCGAGTTCAAGGAGTTCAAGTCACTCGACTCCTCCGGACCGCTGGTCAAGGGCGCCCTGAAGAAGGGCGACGTGGACGTGGCGAACCTCTTCACCACCGACACCGACATCCAGGCCAACGGCTGGGTGGTCCTCACCGACCCGAAGAACCTCATCCCGGGCCAGCACGTCGTCCCCCTGATCGCCGACCGCAAGGCCGACGCCCCGGTCCGCAAGGCCCTCGCCGAACTCGGCAACGTCCTGACGACGAAGGACCTCACCGAGCTCAACCGCCAGGTGGACAAGGACAAGAAGGACCCGGAGGACGTGGCGAACGCGTACGCGAAGCGGCACGGCCTGACGAAGTAACGCCCTGCCGAAGTAATGGCCTGAACAAGCAGCGGGAGCGGGAACCGGGGGCCGGGCCCAGTCCGGACACGGGGGCTAACCCCAGTGCCCCCGCGCCCGCGGCTGCCTACCGTGGACTCCATGACCGGTAACGGAGCCCACGACGCCGAACTCAAGAAGGAACTCGCCGCCACGCTGCACGCGCGCAGGGACCTGGGCGAGGAGTACGAGTCGGCGCTGGTCGAGTCGTTCCTGGAGAAGTTCGATCAGCACCTCGACGGCGCGGTGGACCGCAAGGTGCGCCGCCAGCTCGCGGAACAGCAGATGGTCGTGGCTCGCGGCGCCCGCTCTCCGGGCTCCACCGACTCCTGGAGCGAACGCTTCGGCTTCGGGATCATCTCCCTCGTCCTGGCGATCCCGCTGTCGGCCATCGGCGGCGGCATCGCGGACCTGCCCGGCCTGCTGGTGGCCTGGGCGGGCATCGCGGCCGTCAACGGAGCCTGGGCCTTCCGCAACAGCCCGCACTTCGGCCGCCGGGGGAAGAAACCGGCCGACGGCGACTGGGACGAGTAGTCCCGTCTGCCGCATGGAGCAGCCCGTCTTTCAACTGACGACGGCAGCAGCCACCAATTCGGCCTCGGGGAACAACGAAACAGCCGCTCGGGACGGAGGTGCCCGGAGGGCGGGATACAGAGCGCGACGGCGGCCGGCCGACCGTGAGCTCGGCTGGACGCCAGGGTGCCTATTCTGCGTGTCGAGGGCCTGTGTCTGAGCTTCATACCTGGAGAACTGAGGCCAGCGGAGGGCGACGGGACGCCAAGACGGCCCGTACCTGAGGACACCCGTTGTCACCGGTGCGCTCGCCGATCTCCCTGAGCTCCGTCAGCTGGCGGGATCGTGTGACTCTTCATGGGCGGCGTGCGGCCCGGTAGCGGTGGTGTTGGTCCAGCTGGCGAGGATGCCGATGGCTTCCGCGGAGGGGGAGCCAGGTTCAGGGGTGTAGATGATGAGGGTCTGGTCGGGGTCGCCTTCGACGGCGAGAACCACGTAGTCGAGGGTGAGGTCGCCGACGAGCGGGTGGCGGAGGCGTTTGGTGCCGGTGGTGTGGGCCTGGACGTCGTGGTCAGCCCACAGGCGGCGGAAGGTGTCGCTGTGTAGGGACAGCTCGCCGATCAGCTCGGTGAGCTGCGGGTCGTCGGGGTGGCGTCCGGCGTACAGGCGCAGCGTGGCCACGCAGTCGGCGGCGATCCGTTCCCAGTCGGTGTACAGCGCGTGGGCGGCTTCGTCGAGGAAGACGAAGCGTGCGGCGTTGCGCTCGCGATGGGGCCGGGCCTGGAAGTCCGCGATGAGAGCGTAACCGAGTCGGTTGGCCGCCAGGACGTCCATGCGCCGCCCCTGCACCACGGCCGGGACGGCGAGCGAGTCAAGGGCCCGGTACACGGCCGGGCGCACGCGCTGCGGCGCCCGTGGTCGCCGGTTGCGGGCGCGGGCCGCGGTGGGCTGGGCGAGATCGAAGAGGTGGGCGCGTTCGGTGTCGTCCAGATGCAAGGCGCGTGCGACGGCATCGAGGACGGTCTCGGAGACGCCTTGGGTGCGGCCGCGTTCCAGGCGGACGTAGTAGTCGACGCTGACCCCGGCAAGCTGGGCGACTTCCTCGCGGCGCAGCCCCGGCACCCGGCGGGCGCCCGGGTGCGGGGCGAGGCCGGCCTGTTCGGGGGTGATCCGGGCCCGGCGGGTGCGCAGGAACTCACGGATCTCGGTGCTGCGGTCCATGGACCCACCGTACGGCGGGCCCCTTCTCGTCTCAGCTGGTGAAAGGGGTACTGCCAGACCCCCGGAAGAGCAGGCCCCCATACGGGCCCCCAAGGGAGCGCGGGCGGTGGTTGCCTGGATAGCGGGCCCACTGCACCGCACCGATCATGGCGCCGGCAGGCCGCCTCCGCCGGATCCGCCTCATGTAAAGCCCTGGCTGCCTATGCCCTGCGCCGTGCGGCCGGAGAAAAGGAAGTCCCTCATGGCAACGAACCTGACCGGCACCGCCGCTCTCGTCACCGGCGCGAGCAGCGGTATCGGTGCCGCCACCGCCCGCGAGCTCGCCGAGCACGGCGCCTCCGTCGCCCTCGTGGCCCGCCGCAAGGACCGCTTGGAAGAGTTGGCAGTCGAGATTCGGAAGGCGGGCGGCACCGCCCTGGTCGTGGAGGCGGACATCATCGACCGCACCCAGGCCGAGTCGGCCGTCCAGCAGACCGTCGAGCACTTCGGACGGCTGGACACCCTGGTCAACAACGCCGGCCTCATGCTGCTCGGTCCCGTCGTCGGAGCGGACGTCGAGGAGTGGGAGCGCATGCTCGCCGTCAACGTCCAGGGTCTGCTCTACACCACCCGCGCTGCTCTCCCGTACCTGCTCAGGGCCGCCGAGGAGGGCCCGCGCAGGGTCGCCGACATCGTCAACATCAGCTCGATCGCCGGTCGCGTCGCCTGGAACGGCTATGGCGTCTACAACCTCACCAAGTTCGGCGTGAATGGGTTCACCGAGTCCCTGCGCCAGGAGGTCACCCAGCGGCACGTACGCGTCGGTGTCCTGGAGCCGGGCGGTGTGGACACCGAGCTCGGCTCGCACAACAAGGCCGAGGTCCGCGACGCGATGATCAACCCGTTCTACGAGACGACCGAGGTCCTTCACCCCGAGGACATCGCCGATGGCGTCGCCTACATGGTCACCCGTCCTCGCCACGCCTCCGTCGGCGAGCTGTGGATCATGCCCACCGACCAGGCCTGACCGGTCGGGTTCCGACCTCGTCCGTTGCCCGGCTACGCGCCGGGACACCATCCATCACCACCACAGGTGCCGGGATACGGCACCTGAAAAGGAATCCCTCATGAGCAAGGTCATTTTCGTCACCGGTGCCGGACGCGGTCTGGGCACGGACATCGCCCGAGAGGCCCTCGCAGCCGGCCACCGGGTCGTCGCCACCGGGCGCCGTCCCGAAGAGGTCGAGAAGACTCTGGGCGGGCCGCAGGACAACCTGCTGGTCACCAAGCTGGACGTCACCAGCCTGGACGACGCCGAGGCCGCCGCCCAGGCCGCCGTCGACCGCTTTGGCCGCATTGACGTCCTGATCAACAACGCCGGGAACTTCTTCGCCGGCTACTTCGAGGAGATCACGCCCGCGCAGATGCGCCAGCAGATCGAAACAAACCTCTTCGGCCCGATGAACGTCACCCGCGCCGTCCTGCCCATCATGCGGGGCCAGCGCGCCGGTCATGTCATCACCCTCTCCTCCTCCGCCGGCCTGATCGGCCAGGAGTTCTGCGTTGCGTATGCCGCCTCCAAGTTCGGTGTGGAGGGCTGGATGGAGTCGCTGCGCTACGACGTGGAGCCATACGGCATCCACACCACGGTCGTGGAGCCCGGCTTCTTCCGCACCGAACTCCTCGTGGACGCCTCCACCACCTGGCCCGAGCCGTCCATCGACGATTACGCCGAGCGCACCACGGCCACCATCGCGGCCTGGAAGAGCATGAACGGCCGGCAGAGCGGCGACCCCGCCAAGCTCGCCAGCGCCCTGCTGACGATCGCCCACCAGGACAAGCCGCTGCTGCGTTTCGTCGCTGGCGCGGACGCCATCGAGGGCGTCGAGGCCAAGGCCAAGGAACTGCTGGCCCAGGCCGAGGCCTCCCGTGAACTCGGTGCCAATCTGGCCTACGACGACACCGACGCCTGAGCACCACTCCACGCCCCGGCCCGCACCCCGGCCGAGGCGGAGGCCGCCGCCGGGTGTGCCTGCGGCAGCTGACCCGCTACCTGGGGAACGGCGCCTGCGCCCGCAGCCGGCGGGCCATCGAGGCACGGTCCGCCAGCTGGTGGTGCAGATGACTGTTCTCCACCGTGGCCTCGTGCAGGGCGCCCACAAGCGCCTCGACGTCGGCCTTGAGCCGGGCGACTCCTCCGCGTCGGCGGCCCGGAGCGGCGGGTGCCGTAGTAGGCGGTGCGGTCGACCGCCGCTTCGTGGGCGAGGGTCTTGATGTCGCACTTTCCGCCGGGCGGGATCTGGCCGCGCAGGAGGCGGTCCATGGCGGCCCGGATGCGGTTCTCGTTCTCGGTCCGCTGGGCTGCGGAGATTCTCATGCGGATTCCGCGTCGATGGTGGTGCTGGCGGCGTCGATCTCGGCGACGACGCGGCGGGCTCGGTCGTGGTCGGCCTGGAGGCGGGTGCGTTCGGTCTTGCGCGTGGTGCCGAACTGACCGATGAACGTCTTGGTGCGTTCGGCGTGTTCGGCCCAGACGGAGCGGTGGCAGGGGTGATGGGTGGCCTGTGGGCAGCGGGCGGAGTCACACATCCCGAAGAGCGGCCGGATTGCGGCGGGGGTGCCGGCGAGCTTGAGGCAGAGCGCCCGGGAGGGGTCGGTGAACCAGCAGTAGTTCGCCGGGCCGAGGTGGAGGACCTTGGCCCGTTTGGTCAGCAGGTTGAGCACGTCGCGGTCACTGCGCTGGGCCTCTGGTGCCGCTTGGACGAGCTTGCCGTCGATGCTCGCGAAGAACGCGGTGAGGCTGCGGGCGCCGGGGCCGTGGGCAGGATGCCCTCCTGGTAGTTACGGAACTCGGCCAGCACCAGTTCCAGATTCTGTTGCTGCCGGTTCCACCGTGCCCCGCCGACCTTGCACGGGTTCCGCGGCGACCGGGTGCGCCAGTCCTCGAAGTCCCACAGATCGTCGGCTGACGCCTCGCTCCACTACCTCCAGCGACCCCACAGGAAGTCGAAGAACAGGCAGTTGTCATCGGTGTGGTTCTGCTTCGTCTCCGGCGCGAAACGGGCGAACGACGACCGGCACAGGTACCGGCTCAGCACCTCATCGACCCGGTAGTCCGGAGAAAGAAGAATCGGATCCGCAGGATGAATCCCAACACGGCCAGGTCCTCCCATCCAGCCAGAACAGGCACTCGATCCCCTACCACCCGACGATCCTCGGACCCAGAACGTACGCCAACCCAGCACGCATCCACCCCTGTTCGATCTGCTTCAACACGCCGATCCAACAGGGAAGACGACGCCTCCCGGCAGAGGTGCACCGACCCGGACACGAAGTCGTTCGGTGACGCGGGCGGTGGCCAACGGCTGGGGCCCCAGGTCGCGCAGAGCAGGGCGGACGGCTGCGGTCGGCCTTGTCGTCTCCGAGGGCGAACGGCTGTTCTGTCGTTCCCCGAGGCCGTAATTGAGGAACCACGACGGCGATCAGCCAGATCCGCGCAAGCGGCGGCGGTTCAGCCGCAGAAGATGAGGCTTGTGCGCGGGGACCGCCGCACCCCCGTTACCGGGGGGCGGGACGACGGCGGTCCCCGCGAGGGACGCGGGCCAGGTCAGGGCCGGGCTTGCGCGTCCATGGCGTCCATGGAGGTCCGGGAGCCGCTCCGGAGGTCCTTGACGCCGTTTCGGTTGCCGGCCGGGGCGGGGAGCCGCTCCCGCCCTGCCGACAGCCACTACTGTGCCGGACCCGTGTTAAGCGTGTGCTGCGCGGACGTGACGCGCTCGTACCACTTCCGCGAAGTTCTACGCGGGCAGACTCCCACCGCGACGTCAATCCGATGCACCGCTCTTTCACTCGATGCGTGGAACCAGTCGACCATCCGCTCATCGCCCTTGCCGCGCACCTGCATATTTCGAGGTGATCGAACTTTTCATCCGCTCTCGAAGGGACACTCGCATGCCTGGCTGGTCCAGGAGCTTCCTCAATCCCTCACTCGTCTCGGCCCTGGAAGCCGGACGCACCTTCGAGGAGTGGCTCGACGGCCGGATACCCGGAGTGGACTACGCACGGATCAGCGCCGACCAGAGCACGCGGTCCGCCGTCGCAGCCAAGGGACGTGAGGCCGGGACGGGCATTCGCCATCAGCACGAGGAGAACATCGAGACGGCGACCGCATTCGGGGTGGCCATCGTCCGGTTCTACGAGGACAACGGTCTGACCGCGGTACAGCCAACTGTCGTACGACCGGTATTCGCCGAGATGATCGAGGCGCTGCACTGCCGCAGGACTCCCCAGGGCCATCCGGTTCAGGCCCTCATCGCGACGGAGCACGAGCGAGTCTGGCGCTTGGCCGCGGACTTCGCCAGAGTCCATCAGGCCGTCACTGTCACCGAAGGCGGACTCTTTGTCGAGCGGCGTGCCGCTTTCGACTTTCACTCGAAGGCCAACGCCAGTGGCGCGACCGTCAGCGTCGACGAAGTCACGAAGACGAAGGAGCGCATCGAGCGACACATTCGCCGACGTGCCATCGACGGCGGGACGCCGGGCGGGCGCCGCCGCTTCGGCTGGCTTCCGCCGGACCCGCGTTCGGGACGCAGGATCAACATGCGTCACGATCCCGAAGAATGGCCGATCCTGCGGGAGATGATCGAATCGGCACTGCGTGGTGCGAGTTGGAACGACGTCGCCAGAGGACTGAACGCACGAGGCATCCCGACCGCGTCGGGAAACCGGTGGAGCGGAGCGACTGTCCGCCAGGCCCTGACCAACCCCGTAATGTGCGGATACCGGTCCATCCATGGCGAGTTGGTTCGAGATCCCGGCCACCGGCTCGCCGGTCGTCGGGCAGTGGGATGCACCTGCGACCATCGAGGAGTGGCAGGCGTTGGTGGAACTCTCCCAGCAGCGCGGCGCTAAACGAGGCACCCGCCTGACGAACGGCAGGCCGCCTCCAGGAAGGGAGCCTCAGCCTCTCCGCAAATACCTGTTCAGCGGGTACCTGCGCTGCGGTGCCACCCGGAAGGACGGCACCCCGTGCAACTCCAAGATGGGCGGCTGCGCCCGCCCGACGGCGAAGAACCCCGCCAACGCCGTCTACGTATGCACTGCTTTGGACTGCGCGGGTACCGCGCGCAATGTCCCTGACGTCGACAGCTGCCTTCAGGAGATCGTTCTCTCCTTGCTGGTCGATCGGCACAGGGCCTTCACTTCCAAACCGCCGGAGTGGCCGGGCGCGCCGCTGCTGCACATCCTCGTAGAGGAACGCAAGTCTCTGGAAAAGCAGTTCCGCACCGGCGGTCTCACCACCGACGACTTCTCCAGGAAGACGTCCGAGCTCGACGCCCGGATCTCCGGGCTCGAAGCGGTACGAGAGGAACACAGCCGGAACCGGCAGGCCGCTGCCGCGGGCAGGAACCCATCGCTGTGGTCGGCGATGAGCCTCGCTCAGCGGCGGGCCGCGATCGCCAAGGTGCTGGAATCGGTGATCGTCCTGCCGCTCCCGCCCGGACGATCGCGCCGCGCTCCCTTCGACCCCGCACTCCTGAGGATCAATCCCCTGGGTGGAGCCTGAAGGATCATCGTGGGTGTCGCCGTCCCCGTCCGCGGACGTCCCGTCGGCAGGCTGACGGGGCGTCCGCGGAGAGACAGGGACGGCGACGCCCGCACCCTTCACTGCTCCATTCGCGCCAGGTATGCCAGGAGGTCCTGACGGGTCACGACCCCGGTCGGCTTGCCCTCGACCAGTACGATCACCGCGTCCGCACCGCCGAGGATCGACATCAGGTCCGCGACCGGCTCGCCGGATCCCACCTGAGGCAGCGGAGGCGACATGTGCTTCTCCAACGGGTCGGTGAGGGAGGCGCGCTGAGTGAACAGCGCGTCCAGGAGCTCCCTTTCGACGATGGAACCGACCACTTCCGCAGCCATCACATCGGGGTGGCCGGCGCCGGGCCTCACGACCGGCATCTGTGAGACGCCGTACTCGCGCAGCACGTCGATCGCCTGGCCGACGGTCTCGTCCGGATGCATATGGACCAGGCTCGGAATGGCTCCTTCCTTGCGGCTCAGTACGTCCCCGACGCGTGCGGTCGGCCCCGTTTCTTCGAGGAACCCGTAGGACGCCAACCACTCGTCGTTGAAGATCTTGCTGAGGTACCCGCGCCCGCTGTCGGGCAACAGCACGACCACGACGTCGTCGGGGCCGAGCCGCTCGGCGACCCGCAGGGCGGCGACGACGGCCATGCCGCAGGAGCCGCCCACCAGCAGCCCCTCCTCCCGGGCGAGCCTGCGGGTCATCTGGAAGGAGTCCTTGTCGGACACGGCGACGATCTCGTCGGCGACGGTCCGGTCGTACGCGGTCGGCCAGAAGTCCTCGCCGACACCCTCCACTAGGTACGGCCGCCCGGACCCGCCGGAGTACACGGACCCCTCGGGGTCGGCGCCGATGACCCGCACCCTGCCGTCGCTGGCGTCCTTCAGGTACCGCCCGGTCCCCGTGATGGTCCCGCCGGTGCCAACGCCCGCCACGAAGTGCGTGATCCGCCCCTCCGTCTGCTCCCACAGCTCGGGGCCCGTGGAGTGGTAGTGCGACAGCGGGTTGTTGGGGTTGGAGTACTGGTCCGGCTTCCACGCACCCGGGGTCTCGCGCACCAGCCGGTCCGAGACGTTGTAGTACGAGTCGGGGTGCTCCGGATCCACGGCGGTCGGGCACACGACGACCTCCGCGCCGTAGGCCCGCAACACGTTGATCTTGTCGGTGCTCACCTTGTCGGGGCACACGAAGATGCACTTGTACCCCTTCTGCTGGGCCACGATGGCCAGCCCGACGCCGGTGTTGCCGCTGGTCGGCTCGACGATCGTGCCGCCGGGCAGGAGCTCACCGCTCTCCTCCGCGGCCTCGATCATGCGCAGGGCGATGCGGTCCTTCACGGAACCGCCGGGGTTGAAGTACTCCACCTTGGCCAGAACGGTCGCCTGGATGCCCGTGGTCACGCTGTTGAGCCTCACCAGCGGGGTGTTGCCGACGAGGCTGATCATCGAGTCGTGGAAGTGCACCGTTGTCTCCGGAGCTGCAAAAAGGACGGGTTGTATGATTCCGCCAGCCTAAGCCCCTCCGGCAGGTGTTAACGCACTGTTGAGATTGGCTGACGCCCTGTGCGGGGCAAGGAGTGGGTGTACGGCTACGAGGAGGTGGCGGCGACCCATGACGAGCATGTCGAGGGCGCGGGTGGCCCGGCGTATCGCTACAGGCGCGGCGTACGGAGGCGGTGGGATCGGGCTGTTGGGCGCGGCGGCCGTGGGTGTGCTGCTGGCCGAGGTCCAGATGGCCAAGCGGGTCGTGGGCAACGGCCACAGTCCGCACCCGCCCAGCGCGGAGGGACTCTACGGACGCGCGTACGAAACTCCTCACGATCCCCCGATCCTCCTCGCCATGCTCGGCGACTCCACGGCGGCCGGGCAGGGTGTGCACCGGGCGCGGCAGACTCCGGGCGCGCTGCTGGCCTCAGGCCTGGCGGCGGTGGCGGAACAGCCGGTGCGGTTGCGGAACGTGGCCCTGCCGGGGGCCCGGTCGGACGACCTGGACCGCCAGGTGTCCCTGGTCCTCTCGGAGACGGATCGTGCCCCAGATGTCTGCGTCATCATGATCGGCGCGAACGACGTCACCCACCGGATGCCGCCGACCCGCTCGGTCCGCCACCTCTCGGGCGCGGTCCGGCGGCTGCGCACGGCGGGCGCGGAGGTGGTCGTGGGCACCTGCCCCGATCTGGGCACGATCGAGCCGGTCCAGCAGCCGTTGCGCTGGCTGGCCCGGCGGGCGTCGCGCCAGCTGGCCGCGGCGCAGACGATCGGTACGGTCGAGCAGGGCGGGCGAACCGTTTCGCTCGGCGATCTCCTGGGCCCCGAGTTCGCGGCGAACCCGCGGGAGCTCTTCGGCCCGGACAATTACCACCCCTCCGCCGAGGGCTACGCCACGGCGGCGATGGCCATCCTGCCCACGGCCTGTGCCGCGCTGGGCCTCTGGCCGGCGGAGGAGGAGCGTCCGGACGTGTCCCGCCGCGAGGGGTTCCTGCCGGTGGCGCGGGCTGCTGCGGAGGCGGCGTCGGAGGCGGGCACGGAGGTCGCGGCGGCGATGCCCACCGGGCCACGGGGCCCATGGGCCCTCCTCAAGCGCCGCCGCCGTCGGCGCGTCCCTGCAACAGACCCGGCACCGGCCCCGGAACCGTCCACCTGAACCTCAGCCCCTCCGGCGTTTGAGGGCGGTCCGGGGGCCGCCCTGGAAACGCCGGAGTGGGGCGAGAAAAGCAAGCGCTTAGAAAAATGCGGCCGGGCTCACACCACCACGCCCGTGACCTCGACCGTACGTACGGGTAACTTCGCACACAGCCCTGCCCACCCGTACCCGCCCCGCCAGGAGCCGTGATGCCCGAAGCCGTCATCGTCTCAGCCACCCGCTCCCCCATCGGCCGCGCTTTCAAGGGCTCCCTCAAGGACCTGCGCCCCGACGACCTGACCGCCACGATCATCCAGGCGGCACTCGACAAGGTCCCCGCGCTGAACCCGAGGGACATCGACGACCTGATGCTCGGCTGCGGCCTGCCCGGCGGCGAGCAGGGCCACAACCTCGGCCGCATCGTCGCCGTACAGATGGGCATGGACCACCTGCCGGGTTGCACCATCACCCGTTACTGCTCCTCCTCGCTCCAGACCTCCCGCATGGCCCTGCACGCCATCAAGGCGGGTGAGGGCGACGTCTTCATCTCGGCCGGCGTGGAGATGGTGTCCCGGAGTGTGAAGGGCACCAGCGACGGCATGCCCGGCACCCACAACCCCCTCTTCGCCGACGCCGAGGCCCGCACGGCCGCCGTCGCCGGTTCCGAGGGCGCCTCCTGGCACGACCCCCGCGAGGACGGTCTGCTCCCCGACCCTTACATCGCGATGGGCCAGACCGCCGAGAACCTGGCCCGCCACTGGGGCGTCACCCGCCAGGACATGGACGAGTTCGGCGTCCGCTCGCAGAATCTCGCCGAGGAGGCCATCAAGAAGGGCTTCTGGGAGCGCGAGATCACCCCGGTGACGCTCCCCGACGGCACCGTGGTGAGCAAGGACGACGGCCCGCGCCCCGGCGTCACCATGGAGGGCGTCGCGGGCCTGAAGCCGGTCTTCCGCCCGGACGGGCTGGTCACCGCGGGCAACTGCTGCCCCCTCAACGACGGCGCCGCCGCCCTCGTGATCATGTCCGACACGAAGGCGCGCGAGCTCGGCCTGACCCCGCTCGCCCGGATCGTGTCCACGGGCGTCACCGGCCTCTCCCCCGAGATCATGGGGTACGGCCCGGTCGAGGCCAGCAGGCAGGCCCTGTCCCGCGCCGGCCTGACCATCGACGACATCGACCTGGTCGAGATCAACGAGGCCTTCGCCGCCCAGGTGATCCCGTCCTACCGCGACCTGGACATCCCGCTGGACAAGCTGAACGTGAACGGCGGCGCCATCGCCGTCGGCCACCCCTTCGGCATGACCGGCGCCCGCATCACCGCCACGCTGATCAATTCGCTCCAGTTCCACGACAAGCAGTTCGGCCTGGAGACGATGTGCGTCGGCGGCGGCCAGGGCATGGCGATGGTCATCGAGCGCCTCAGCTGAAGCACGCCGGCCGGACCCCGGCCGGACCCTCGACCGAACCCCGGCCGAACCTCGGCCGAACGCCCGACAGCACCCCTCGGTCACCCCCATCGAACCCAGCGTCATCCTTTGGCCCGGAGCCTCGCCACCACCGGGGTTCCGGGCCGTTCTGTAATCCAATCTCCCCCAGGATGTGACCTATCTCCCCCGGAAGGGTGATTCAGCAGGTCAGAACCACTTCGGCACCAAACATCAGCCCGGGATTCCTGCCCGTTTCGTGACGTTACGCACTGACAGCTGGTTAGTCCGCCCTTCAAGCTGATGTAGGAAGTCGGGGTCGACTTTGAACCGGGAGTACGTCAGTGAGCGCCATGCCGATTGCCCTGCTGCTCACCACGGCCGCCACCACGGTCGTGGGCGTCGCCGTGCTGCGCAACCTGCGGGGACTGCGCCAACAGGTCGCGGCCCTGCACACCGAGTTCACCGCGAGCCGTACCGCGCACGCGCGACCCGTCGTACCCGCCGCCCGCCAGGCCTCCGACACGGACGAGATACGCGCCGCCGTGGCCGAGGCGCTCGCGGAGGAGCGGGAGCGGGAGCTGGCGGAGGCCAGGGCGTTCTGGGCCGCTCAGGAGGCGCGTGACGTCTCCGACACGCCCTCCCCGCTGCTGGGCTTCCCCGACAGCGAGCCGCACCTGCCGCGCCCGTCGGACTTCGCGGGCCTGGAGCACCTGGAACCGGTGTCCGAGCCGGGCCTGGAGGGCGACGAGTTCCCCGGCGACTCCCCGGAGCTGGCCGCGGCGCGCCGCCGTCACCCCTCCCACCCGGACTTCGTGCCGGCCCCCTCGCCGGTCGTGAACGACCACGAGCGCACGGTCGCCTGCCTGGAGGAGCTCGCCTCCTCCCGCACCGAACTGGCCGACGTCCGCCCGGGCCCGCTGGGCACCCTCGATGTGTACGTCTTCACCGACGGCACGACCCTGTGCATGACGCCGGGCCACCGAGAGACCGCCGAACGCCTGGCCTCGGCCCTGCGCACGGGCCACGCCCCCGTTCTCCTGGGCGGCTCAGGCGTCTCGGGCGCCTACTCACTGACGTTCGAGTGCGGCGAGGAGAACGTCTACGTCCTGGCGGACAGGGTCATCGCGTCGCTGTAGAGCACCTTCCAGGGCTGTGGGGGCAGCCCCGTGCTTTCAGGGGCGCGAGGCTGTGACATATGTGGCTCCGCCGCGTGGGCGCGACCAGCCACAGACAACCCGCACCCGCCCACACACCGAAGCCCCCACGACGCCCCCGCGCCCCCACGCCCCCACGCCCCCGCTGAACCGCCGACGGCATCCCGCATCCGCTACACCCCCGCGCGCCTCTGCGCCTCCTCCACCAGCCCGACCGCCTCGGCCAGCTCAGCCTCGTTTCTCAGCGCGACCGCAAGATCGTTCCCGGCGACCAGGATCTGATCGGCCGCGGCGAACATCCCCGCATCCGGCATCTCCCGGGGCTCCGAATCCGGGTCCTCCAGCCGCTGGGCACGCAGTGCCAAGTCCCTGGCCAGTGCCAGCGCCTCGGCCGCCGCGCCCCGCTGCAGCCGGCTTTGCGGAGCGGCCCTCAAACGATCAGCGAAGTGATCCACCGCACGGGTCAGAGGCGTCGTATCAAGCACGTCGCGAGACTACGCGCCCGAACAGGAGTGTTGCCAATACGCGAACGCTCAGGCACGGTGACCTGAAGGACCGGCTTACATTCCATTGCGTCCGGAGGCGCCGATGTCCCAAGTCTTCTCCGAGGAGACCCATCGCAATCTGCTCGCCCGCATCCCCCATTGCACCGGTCGTGAAGTCTCCGACTGGCTTCGCGCTGTCGACGAAGGCCCGGCTCTCTTCAACTTCGAGGAGAAGGTCAGCTGGCTCCGGCACGAGCACGACCTCGCGTACGGCCACGCCAAGGCGATCATCCATGAGTACGACCTGAGGAGGGCCGCGCGCAAACTGCTCTGAGCGCGCTCCACCAGCACGCCGAGCATCGGACAGGACGAAGGGCCCCGGGAGCAACAGCTCCCCGGGGCCCTTCACCGTGTCAGGACCTCAGAGCGAGGTCGGACCACTGTGGGCGGATCAGTCGTCGCCGCTGAAGATGGCGACCAGCCGCAGCATCTCGACGTAGATCCACACGAGGGTCATGGTCAGGCCGAACGCGGCCAGCCAGGCCTCCTCACGCGGGGCGCCATAGGCGATGCCGTCCTCGATCTGCTTGAAGTCGAGGGTCAGGAAGAAGGCACCGAGCAGGATCGCGAGGATTCCGACGATCGCACCGAGCGGACCCATGCTGCGCAGACCGCCGTCCTCGGCGACGCCGAACACGACCAGCAGCAGGTTGACCGCCATGACCGCCACGAACGCGATGGCGATGGTCATACCGATGCGCGCGTACCGCGCGGTGACGCGGATCCAGCCGGCCTTGTAGACCAGCAGGGTGGCGCCGGAGACCGCCATCGTGCCGAGCACCGCCTGGAAGGGCGCACCGCTCCAGGCCGTGTTGTACATCTCGCTGAGCACGCCCAGGAAGACGCCCTCGAAGGCGGCGTAGGACAGGATCAGCGCGGGCGAGGCCTTGCGCTTGAAGCTCTGCACGAGGGCGAGGACCATCGCGATGAGCGCGGCGCCGATGGCCAGGCCGAAGCTGCTGGGCGACACCGGCAGGAGGGCCCACGCCAGGATGGCGCCGACGACGACCGTGCCGAGCGTCATGGCGGAACGGACGACGACGTCGTCCATCGTCATGCCGCCGGTGCGGACCGGGGCCTGCGGCGGAGCGCCGTGCTCCGGGGCCTGCTGGGCGTACGGGTTCGTCGCGTACGGGTTACCGCCCTGCTGGGCGTAGGGGTTGCCCTGGGTACCGACGGCTGCTCCCCCGGCCTGCGGCGCGGTGTTGAAGCCCGCGTAGCCGTTGTCGCGGCTGAACCCCCGTCGCGAGAAGACCGGGTTGCTGCTCCTCATTTCACTCCTCCATGGCCACCCTGCGTGGCCTTGGCTCAAGAGTAATAGGTAGGCAAAGGATTGACCCTAGTGCTTGGGGAGGATCTTTCCCTCGTCGTGACCAGAAACACGCTACGCGTCTCCGTGATTCCCCGCACCGGCCCCCCTCACCCATGACCAACCCGGTACACACCCGGAACCGTCCGGAGATCAACAGCCGGACGCCGGGTCGCGTCGTGCCGACGACGAGACGGAGAGTCACGGGAGCCCGGGCGGACCGCTGCGAGGCGTTGGGGGTTTTTGTGCGGTCTTCTTCGGTGGTGCCCGGAACCGGACTTGAACCGGTACGCCCGCGAGGGGCAGCGAGGTTTAAGCTCGCCGTGTCTGCATTCCACCATCCGGGCAGGCCATGGGCTCCGCATCGAAGTCCCGAGCCTATCGGGACCCATCCCCCGAACAGCGGAAGAGCGGACCGATGTTGTCTTATTTTATTGACGTCTGAGGGTGCATCAGCACTGGGTGTACGCCATCCGCACTTGCCAATAGCCTTTCGGACCACCTGGCCGCCCGTATGCGGAATGACGGAATTTCACCGCCCGAACGAGCCGCCTCCACAACCTGCGCCGCGACGACGCGGCCTAGGCCCTGTCGTCAAACTCCCGTCGTCCGCCCGGAGGGCGGGCCCCGCGGGGCCTGGTGCGTGCGATCGCAAGGCGCCGGAAGGTCCTCGATGGGGGTGCCCCCGCGCGAGCGAAGCCGAGCGTGGGGGAGGAGCTACTAGGGCGTTTCGGCAACGCGGCTGGGGGTCCCCCCACGCCCTTAAGGCAGTGGGGGAGTGCGTGCCAGGCCCCGCGGGGCTGGGGGTACCTCCCACGCCCTTAAGGCAGTGGGGGAGGGAGTTTGACGACAGGGCCTAGGGGCCGCCCGTCATCCCCAGGTATGACACGGCATCGGCCCGTCCGCCCACAGACGGCCCCAGGAACCGGAACAGCGGCTGACTACAGGGCGCCCGGCGGCCCGGACGATGGAACACGTTCGCCAAAAGCCGTCATCCCGACAGGAGCACCCTTCGTGACCACCACTCCCATCGCCGAGCGGGCCACCGCCGTGGCCGCTCGCGCCACGGACCTCTCCAAGGTCTACGGACAGGGCGAGACCCAGGTGGTCGCCCTGGACCGGGTCAGCGTCGACTTCGGACAGGCCCGGTTCACCGCGATCATGGGCCCGTCGGGCTCCGGAAAGTCCACGCTGATGCACTGCGTGGCGGGACTCGACTCCTTCTCCTCCGGCTCCGTCCGCATCGGGGACACCGAGTTGGGTTCTCTGAAGGACAAGCAGCTCACCAAGTTGCGCCGGGACAAGATCGGCTTCATCTTCCAGGCGTTCAACCTGCTGCCGACCCTGACCGCGCTGGAGAACATCACGCTCCCGATGGACATCGCGGGCCGCAAGCCGGACAAGCAGTGGCTCGACACCGTCATCCAAATGGTCGGTCTCGCCGACCGCCTCACCCACCGTCCCGCCCAGCTCTCCGGCGGCCAGCAGCAGCGTGTCGCCGTGGCCCGCGCCCTCGCCTCGAAGCCGGACATCATCTTCGGCGACGAGCCCACCGGCAACCTCGACTCCCGCTCCGGTGCGGAGGTGTTGGGCTTCCTGCGCAACTCCGTCCGCGAACTCGGCCAGACCGTCGTCATGGTGACCCACGATCCCGTCGCCGCCGCGTATGCCGACCGTGTGGTCTTCCTCGCCGACGGGCGCATCGTCGACGAGATGCACCAGCCGACGGCGGACACGGTGCTGGACCGCATGAAGCGGTTCGACGCGTCGTCGCGCACGAGCTGAGCCAGGCGTCTCGTCTGCCGGGTTCTGTATTTGGGCGGCTGCGGGTTCGTCGTGGCTTGTCGCGCAGTTCCCCGCGCCCCTAAAGGCCGTGCGCGAGCCCGGCACCAAGAAGCACCGCCCGCCCGTAGCGTCCACCCCTCACACCCCAAGGCGCCCGACGCCCGCCACCAACCCCAGCCTTCACCCCACCCCCAACCCTGGACAGAGAACCCCATGTTCCGTACCGCCCTGCGCAACGTGTTCGCGCACAAGGCCCGGCTGTTGATGACCGTGCTCGCCGTGATGCTCGGCGTGGCGTTCGTGTCGGGCACGCTGGTCTTCACGAACACCATCTCGGAGGCGTATCAGAAGAGTTCGGCGAAGGGCTTCGACCACGTCGACGTCGCCGTCGCGCCCAAGTACCGGGAGGGCGAGGGCGACAAGGTGGGCAAGTCCGCCGAGCTCACCCAGGACCTCCTCGACAAGGCCGAGCAGACCCCGGGCGCCGCGTCGGCCGTCGGTGTCGTCTCCGGCTTCACCGCCATCGCCGACAAGGACGGCAAGCTCGTAGGCGGCGGCTTCCAGTCCCGGGGCGGCAACTACTGGGGGGACAAGGACGCCCGGTACCCCCTCGCGTCCGGGCGTGCCCCGAGCGGCAGCGGACAGGTCGCCATCGACTCCGAGACCGCGGCCCGCGCCGGCTACAAGGTCGGTGACACGGTCCGCCTCTCCGTGAACGGCCCCGTCCTCACCCCCACGATCAGCGCGATCTTCACCACGGACGACGGCAACGTCTCCGCGGGCGGCAGCCTCGCCCTCTTCGACACCGCCACCGCCCAGCAGCTCTTCGGCAAGAAGGGCACGTACGACGAGATCGACGTGAAGGCGGCGGCCGGCACCAGCCAGGCGCAGCTCAAGGCCGCGCTCGACAAGGCGCTCCCCAAGGACACGACCGAGACCACCACCGGCAGGCAACTCGCCGACGACCAGGCCGAGACGATCGCCGACTCGATGAGCGGTCTGCGGCAGGGGCTGCTGGTCTTCGCCGGTATCAGCCTCTTCGTCGGTACGTTCATCATCGCCAACACCTTCAGCATGCTGGTCGCCCAGCGCACCAAGGAGCTCGCTCTGCTCCGCGCGGTCGGCGCATCCCGTCGGCAGGTCACCCGCTCCGTACTCATCGAGGCCTTCGTCGTCGGCACGGTCGCCGCCGTCACCGGTCTCGTCGCCGGCGTCGGCATCGGTGCCGGCCTGCGCTCCCTCGTGGGCTCGCTCGGCGGCACCGTCCCGGACGGGCCGCTGATCATCACCTCGGGCACGGTCGGCGCCGCCCTCGCCGTCGGCATCCTCATCACGATGCTGGCCGCCTGGCTGCCCGGCCGCCGTGCCGCGAAGATCCCGCCGGTCGCGGCGATGAGCAGCGTGCACGCCAAGGCGACCACCAAGTCACTGGTGCTGCGCAACACGATCGGCGCCCTGTTCTCCGCCGCGGGCATCGCCGTCGTACTGGCCGCGACGACCATGGAGGGCACGGACGGTCAGGCCCCGATGGGTCTGGGTGCCGTCCTGCTGATCATCGGTGTCTTCGTCCTCACGCCGCTCCTCTCCCGTCCGGTCATCGCGACCGCGGCCCCGGTACTGCGCGTCTTCGGGATCTCCGGCAAGCTGGCCCGCCAGAACTCGGTCCGCAACCCGCGCCGTACCGCCGCCACGGCCTCCGCGCTGATGATCGGCCTCACCCTCATCACGGGCATGACGGTGATGGCGGGCAGCCTGCAGACGTCCATCGACAAGATGGCCGCGTCGGCGATCAAGGCCGACTACGTCGTGTCGATGGCGAACGGGCCCTTCCTCTCGCCCGACGTCGAGAAGAAGCTCGCCGGCACCGGCTACGTCACCGCCACCAGCCCGCTGCGCAACGCGCCCTCCCGCATCGACGGCGAGACCGAGTACCTGACCGGCGTCAAGGGCAGCACGATCGGGAAGCTCACCGACCTCAAGGTCGACGACGGTGCCTTCGAGATCGGCGGCACCCGGGTCGTCGTGGACGGCGACACCGCCGAGCGGCACGGCTGGAAGGCCGGTTCGGACTTCACCGTCTCCTACGAGGACGGCAAGAAGCAGCAGCTGACGGTCGCCGGGGTCTACGAGGCCAACGAGATGATGCGCGGCATCATGCTCGACCTCGGCACGCTCTCCCCGCACCAGTCGAACCCCACCGACATGCAGGTCATGGTGAAGACGTCCGACGGAGCGTCCGCCGCGACGAAGGACCGGCTGGAGAAGGCCCTCGGCAGCAACCCGGCCATCCGGGTCCAGGACAAGGAGGACATCTCCAACGGCATCGCGCAGATGTTCACGCTGATCCTGAACATGGTCTACGGGCTGCTGGCCATGGCGGTCCTCGTCGCCGTCCTCGGGGTCATCAACACTCTGGCCATGTCGGTCTTCGAGCGCTCCCAGGAGATCGGGATGCTGCGCGCGATCGGCCTCGACCGCAAGGGGATCAAGCGCATGGTCCGTCTGGAGTCGCTGGTGATCTCGCTCTTCGGCGGCGTGCTCGGCATCGGCCTCGGCGTGTTCTTCGGCTGGGCGGCCGGTGAGCTGCTGGGCACCAGGATGGCGACGTACGAACTGGTCCTGCCCTGGGCCCGGATGGCCCTCTTCCTGCTCCTCGCGGCCACGGTCGGCGTCCTGGCGGCCCTCTGGCCGGCCCGCCGCGCGGCCCGGCTCAACATGCTGGCGGCGATCAAGTCGGAGTAGGCACACCAGCGGGCAGGAAGCAGAAGGCAGAAGGCAGAAGGCACAGTAGTTGTACGTGACCGGGGCCCCGTTCCGCACCAGCCGGGACGGGGCCCTTCGCGTAGGCGCCTTCACGTAGGCGCCTTCACGTACGCGCCTTCACGTACGTACCGTCACGGCCCCCACGTGCGGGACCGCAGCGGCATCCGCGAGTTGCCCGTCTCCGGGGTGCGGACCGCCAGGACCTGGTTGACGCCGATCCGGTTGCGCTCGAAGGACAGCGCGGAGGCCGCCATGTAGAGGCGCCAGACGCGGGCGCGGCCGGGGCTGGTGAGCCGGACCGCGCGGGGCCAGCCGGCCTCCAGGTTGGCGACCCAGTGGCGCAGGGTGAGCGCGTAGTGCTCGCGGATCGACTCGACGTCGCGCACCTCGAACCCGGCCCGCTCCAACTGGGTGACCGTGGTGCCGACGGGCGCGAGCTCGCCGTCCGGGAAGACATAGGCGTCGATGAACTCGTCGACGGTGTAGCCCGATTCGTTGCGCTGCGGGCGGCGGGCGATCTGGTGGTTGAGGAGCCGGCCGCCGGTCTCCAGCAGGCGGTACAGCCGGTCGGCGTACTCCAGGTAGCGCTCGGCGCCGACGTGTTCCGCCATGCCGATGGAGGAGATCGCGTCGAACGGGCCGTCCGTGACGTCCCGGTAGTCCTGAACGCGGATCTCGACCCGGTCGGTGAGTCCCTCGTCGGCGACGCGCTTGCGGGCGTACGCGGCCTGTTCCTGGGAGAGGGTGACGCCGACGACGTGTGCGCCGTACTCGCGGGCCGCGTGGATGGCCATGGAGCCCCAGCCGCAGCCGACGTCGAGGAGCCGGGTGCCGGACGTCAGGCCGAGTTTGCGGCAGATGAGGTCGAGCTTGTCGGCTTGCGCGGCTTCGAGGGTGCCGTCCGGGGAGTCCCAGTAGGCGCACGAGTAGACCATCGACGGGCCGAGGACGAGCTCGTAGAAGTCGTTCCCCACGTCGTAGTGATGGCTGATGGCGCGTCGGTCGGTGCGCCTGGTGTGCCGATGGCTGGTGCGGACCTCCTCGCGGGGCGGAGCGGGCGGCAGCGGCGGTCCGGCCATCCTGACGAGGCCGCGGACGGCGGCGCGCACCTCGGGGTCGCGCAGGGCTCCGCCGAGCCCACGGGCGTCCTCCGCGCGCTCCCACAGGAGACCCGCCAGCAGGTCGAGCGTGGCGTAGAGGTCTCCGTCGATGTCCAGGTCTCCGGCGACCCAGGCCCGTGCCAGGCCCAGCTCGCCCGGTTTCCACAGCAGTCGGCGCAGGGCGCGGCGGTTGCGTACGACCAGGGTCGGCGCGCCGGGGGGCCCGGCCTGCGAACCGTCCCAGGCGCGGATACGCACCGGGAGAGGGGTCCCCAACAACTGTTCTGCGAATCTGCTCAGCCGCGACGCGGCGTCGGCCATGGCGCACACCTCCGTGACGATCGATCCCGGAATGTCCAACACCACGTAAACACCTGCGGGGCCGGGCCGCAGTCCCCCATCTGCGTTACAGCTGTGCAAAACGTTTACGCGGACGCCGGGGCTCTGCCGCTTCCGGAACGCCGAAGGGGCCGCCCGCACCACGGATGGCGGGCGGCCCCTTCGGGGCGTGCTGGTGACCGGAGGTCAGGAGGCCTTGGCCTTCTCCGGTGCGTTCTCGCTCCTCACGGCCTGTGCGGGAGCGGGCTTCGCGGCCTCGTAGAACTCGTCGCGCGGGTTCTCCATGGCGCCGAGGGAGACGACCTCGCGCTTGAGGAACATGGCGAGCGTCCAGTCGGCGAAGACGCGGATCTTGCGGTTCCAGGTCGGCATGGCCAGACCGTGGTAGCCACGGTGCATGTACCAGGCGAGACGGCCCTTGACCTTGATCTTCATCTTGCCCATGACGATCATCGCGACGCCCTTGTGGAGGCCGAGACCCGCCACCGCGCCCTTGTTGGCGTGGCTGTACTCCTTCTGCGGGAAGCCCCGCATACCGGAGACCACGTTGTCGCCGAGGACCTTCGCCTGACGCAGCGCGTGCTGGGCGTTCGGCGGGCACCAGGCGTTCTCCACGCCGGCCTTGCGGGCGGCGACGTCCGGCACCTGGGCGTTGTCGCCGGCGGCCCAGATGTAGTCCGTGCCCGTGACCTGGAGGGTGGGCGCGCAGTCCACGTGACCGCGCGGGCCGAGGGGGAGGCCGAAGCGCGAGAGCACCGGGTTCGGCTTGACGCCGGCCGTCCACACGATCGTGTTGGAGTCGACCTCAAGTCCGTTCTTCAGCACCACGTGTCCGTCGACACAGGAGTCCATGGAGGTGGAGAGGTAGATCTCGACCCCGCGGCTCTCCAGGTGCTCCCTGCCGTACTGGCCGAGCTTGGGGCCGACCTCGGGAAGGATCTTGTCGGCGGCGTCGACGAGGACGAACCGCATGTCCTGGCGGGAGACGCTCTTGTAGTACTTGGCCGCGTCCCGGGCCATGTCCTCGACCTCGCCGATGGTCTCCGCACCGGCGAAGCCACCGCCGATGAAGACGAAGGTGAGCGCCTTGCGGCGGATCTCCTCGTCGTTGGTGGAGTCGGCCTTGTCGAGCTGCTCCAGAACGTGGTTGCGCAGGCCGATGGACTCCTCGATGCCCTTCATGCCGATGCCCTGCTCGGCGAGGCCGGGGATCGGGAAGGTCCGGGAGATCGCGCCCATCGCGACGACCAGGTAGTCGAAGGGCAGTTCGTACGCCTCGCCGACCAGCGGGGCAACGCGTGCGACCTTGCGGTCCTGGTCGATGCTGGTGACCCGGCCGGTGAGGACCTCGGCCTTCGGCAGCACGCGTCGCAGCGGGACGACGACGTGGCGAGGCGAGATGCTTCCGGCGGCGGCTTCGGGAAGGAAGGGCTGGTAGGTCATGTACGACCGGGGGTCGACGACCGTGACGGTCGCCTCTCCGTAGCGCATCTTCTTGAGGATGCGCCGAGCTGCGTACAGGCCTACGTACCCACCGCCTACTACGAGGATCCTGGGACGCTCCGTGGTGCTCATGGCATCGAGTATGTACCCGCCCCCAGGGGGGTGCTCGTGCGCCCCTTCACAAGCTTGGTCGGCCCCTGTGCTACACTCCGCGACTCGCGTGACACAGATCATGACCCGGCGGGGGAACCACCGTGTGGGGCGGACCGTTGTCAATGCCGCGTGAGCTGCCCATCCGGGCCGAACGGCCCCTTGCGAGGCACCCCGTCCACCCCTCCGCGACTCCCTTCGGAGACTCGGAGGACCCCCTTTCTGAACACGTTCAGGCGTCCACTCAACCCCGGGACGGGGCGACCGGACCCCCTTCCTTGCCCTGCAGGGGACAATTCCTTGTGAAGAACTTCACGAAGTTTTTCGGCGGTGCGTCACCGAGGGGTGTGTCTGCGCTCCGGCGCACCCCTCGACGACGCTCAAACGGTGTCCGACCTGCTCAGCAGAGCCTTCTGCTCCGCGTCCTCCGCCGCCCTGAAGGCGATGCCGTCGAGGATGTCGTGCTCACTGACCACGACCTCCTCCGCACCGATCCGCTCCATGATCGACAGCAGGACGAGCGCGCCCGCGCCGATCACGTCCACCCGTCCCGGATGCATGGACGGAACCGCCGCGCGCTCGGCATGCGTGGAGCGCAGCAGCCACTCGGTGATCTCGCGGACCCGGTCGTGGGAGACCCGGGAGTGGTGGATGGCGGCCGAGTCGTACGCGGGCAGGGCCTGCGCGATCGCCGACACCGTCGTCACGGACCCCGCCAGCCCGACCAGCGTGCGCGCCTCGCGCAGCGGCACCGTCTCCTCGGCGAGGTCGAGGGCCGCCTCGATGTCGGCCCGCATGGCCGCGATCTGCTCCTCGGAGGGCGGGTCGCTCACCACCCCGCCGTGCACCAGGTGCCGCTCGGTCATCCGCACGCAGCCCACGTCGACGGAGCGCGCCGCGCGCACATGGGCGTCCCCGACGACGAACTCGGTCGACCCCCCGCCGATGTCCACGACGAGGAACGGGCGGTGCAGGTCCTGCCTGCCCGCCAGCTCCCTGGTGGCCCCGGTGAAGGAGAACTCCGCCTCCTGGTCGCCGGTGACGACCTCGGGTTCGACGCCGAGGATGTCGAGCACCCCGCGCACGAACTCGTCCCGGTTCTCGGCGTCCCGGGAGGCGGAGGTGGCGACGAAGCGCAGGTGCCCGGCGCCGTGCTCCTTGATGACGGCCGCGTACTCGCGGCAGGCGGCGAAGGTCCGCTCCAGCGCCTCGGGGGCGAGCCGGCCGGTGCGGTCGACGCCCTGGCCGAGCCGGACGATCGTCATACGGCGGTCGAGCTCGACGAGTTCACCGGTCTCGGGGCTCGCCTCGGCGACCAGCAGCCGGATCGAGTTCGTACCGCAGTCGATGGCGGCGACGCGGGTCACTGGCTGTCCTCCTCCGCGGCCGTCACACACGGGCCCTTGCGCCACCACTCGGGCAGCATGGCGATCGCCTCGTCGCCCAGGGGGTTGACCCCCGGCCCCGCCGCCAGCGAGTGCGCCACGAGCACGTGCAGGCACTTCACCCGGTCCGGCATGCCTCCGGCGCTCGGGAAGCCCTTCAGCTCCTCGATCTCGTCACGGCGACGGATGTAGTCCTCGTGCGCGGAGCGGTACGCGGCGGCCAGCTCGGGGTCCGTGCCCAGCCGCTCCGTCATCTCCTTCATCACCCCGTTCGCCTCCAGCGTGCCGATCGCGGAGGCGGCCCGCGGACACGTCAGGTAGTACGTCGTCGGGAACGGCGTACCGTCCGGCAGCCGAGGCGCCGTCTCGACCACGTCGGGCTGCCCGCACGGGCAACGGTGCGCGATCGCACGCAGTCCGCGCGGCGGGCGGCCGAGCTGCTGCTTGAAGGCCGCTACGTCCGCGTCGGTCGGCTCGGTGCGCGGGGTGGAAGGCGGGGGTGTTTCCATACCTGCTTCTGAGGTCTCTCTCGTCAAGTCTTAACGGTCGGCGGCGTCGGCCTTGTCGACCCCGTCCCAGACGTTGGCGTACCAGGGACGATCGGCCGCCCCCTGCGTCGTACGCGACTGCTTGGCCGCGTCCGGGTCGATCACGATGTACCCGGTCTCGCCGGGCATCACATAGTGCAGCCGCTGCCGGATCTGCTGCTCGGCGTACGCGTCGTCCTGCCAGCGCGCCTTGAGGTCGCGCAGCTGCTCGACCCGCTCGCGGGCCTCGTCCCGCCGCTGCTCCAGCTCCGCGATCTCGGCGCGCTGGGAGACGTACTGCCTTATCGGGTACGCCAGCGCCACGATCAGCGAGCAGAGCACGAGCGCGAGCAGGGCGGCCCGACCGGTCAGCCGGGAGCGGCGGGCCTGGCGTCTGGTCTGGGAGCGGTAGACACGGGCCGCCGTCTGCTCACCGAGCAGTCGCAGCCTGGTCGCGGTGGAGAAACGGTCCCGGTCCTTGACGGCCATTCAGCCTCTCCGCCTCCGCTTGCCTGCGTGCTTCCTACGTGCGTACGTCCCCGCACACGGTACGGGACCGGGCACGGGGACGTACGTACGACGGGCCAAGCCTTGCCGCTGGGCGGCTCAGCCCCTGGCTCAGCCCTTGAAGCGGGGGAAGGCGCTGCGGCCCGCGTACACCGCCGCGTCGTCGAGGATCTCCTCGATGCGCAGCAGCTGGTTGTACTTGGCGACGCGCTCGGAGCGGGCCGGGGCGCCGGTCTTGATCTGGCCGCAGTTGGTGGCGACGGCCAGATCGGCGATGGTGACGTCCTCCGTCTCACCGGAGCGGTGGGACATCATGCACTTGAAGCCGTTGCGCTGGGCCATCTCGACGGCGTCCAGGGTCTCGGTGAGCGAGCCGATCTGGTTCACCTTCACCAGCAGGGCGTTGGCCGCGCCCTCGTCGATACCGCGGGCCAGGCGCTCGGGGTTGGTGACGAACAGGTCGTCGCCGACGAGCTGGACCTTGTCACCGAGCTTGTCGGTGATGGTCTTCCAGCCGTCCCAGTCGTCCTCGAACAGCGGGTCCTCGATGGAGACCAGCGGGTAGGCCTCGACCAGCTCCGCGTAGTAGTCCGTCATCTCGGCGGCGGAGCGCGTCTTGCCCTCGAAGACGTAGGAGCCGTCCTTGTAGAACTCGGAGGCGGCGACGTCGAGCGCGAGGGCGATCTGCTCGCCGGGGGTGTAGCCGGCCTCCTTGATCGCCTCAAGGATGAGGTCGAGGGCCTCGCGGTTGGAGCCGAGGTTCGGGGCGAAGCCGCCCTCGTCGCCGAGGCCGGTGGCCAGGCCCTTGCTCTTCAGGACCTTCTTCAGGGTGTGGTAGATCTCGGCGCCCCAGCGCAGGGCCTCGGAGAAGGTCTCCGCACCGATGGGGGCGATCATGAACTCCTGGATGTCCACGTTGGAGTCGGCGTGCGAGCCGCCGTTCAGGATGTTCATCATCGGCACCGGCAGCAGGTGCGCGTTCGGACCGCCCAGGTAACGGAAGAGGGGCAGGTCGGACGCCTCGGAGGCGGCGTGGGCGACGGCGAGGGAGACGCCGAGGATGGCGTTGGCGCCGAGCGAGCCCTTGTTGTCGGTGGCGTCCAGGTCGAACATCGCCTGGTCGATCAGGCGCTGCTCGGTGGCGTCGTAGCCGACCAGCTCCGGACCGATCTGCTCGATCACGGCCAGGACGGCCTTCTCGACGCCCTTGCCGAGGTAGCGGTTCGAGTCGCCGTCGCGGAGCTCGATGGCCTCGAAGGCGCCCGTGGAGGCGCCGGACGGGACGGCGGCACGACCGGTGCTGCCGTCGTCGAGGCCGACCTCGACCTCGACCGTGGGGTTGCCTCGGGAGTCCAGGATTTCCCGGGCTACGACGACGTCGATGGACGGCACGAGCATCTCCTTCTGGATGTGACGCGTTACGCGGGCCGTGGTAGCCCTGCGGGATGAGCCTAACCGGCTCCGGGCGGTCAGCCAGTCTCCCGCCCACCCGGTGGACCAAACCGAGAGTAAATTGTTCCTGAACTGAACAAAACAGGGGGCACAAAAGACGCCGCCCTGGTGCGCACGTGGGCACGAAAAACCCCGCCCCGGTGCGTACGGGGGAACACGCACCGGGGCGGGGAGCCCGTGGGGACGGGGGCCCTCACGAGGCCTCCACCATGGTGGACACGGATGTGAGGGCGCCGCGGTTCAGCCGTGAACGCGCCTGTTCTCAGCGCAGGTGCAGCTGCTGGCCGGGGTAGATGAGGTCGGCCTCGTCGATGATGTCCTTGTTCAGCTTGAAGAGCTTCTGCCAGCCACCCTTGACCTTCTTCTTCTCGGCGATGCCGCTGAGGGTGTCACCCTTGACGACCTTGTACTCGCCGTCACCCTTCTTGACCTTCTTACCGGTCGGGGTCTCGACGGTGACCCGCTCCGAGGAACGCGAGGCGCGCTGCTCCTGGCCGCCGGAGCTCTTGGTGCTCTGCTCGGCGGAGCCGGAGTTCGAGGACGAGCCCGAGCCGGAGGACGAGCCGGAGCCCGAGGTGGAGCCCGAGTTCGAGGAGGAGCCGGAGTCCGAGGAGGCGCCGCCGCCGTCGTACGCGGCGCTGGACAGGCCCGTGCCGCAGGTCGGCCAGGCGCCCTTGCCCTGGCTCGCGAGGACCTTCTCGGCGATCTCGATCTGCTGGGCCTTGCTGGCCTGGTCGGCGCTGGCGGCGTACTTCGTACCGCCGTACGCGGCCCAGGTGGAGGCGGAGAACTGCAGACCGCCGTAGTAGCCGTTGCCGGTGTTGATGGACCAGTTGCCGCCGGACTCGCACTGGGCGACGGCGTCCCACTCGGAGCCGGTGGCGGCGGAGGCGGTGCCGGTCGCGAGCAGCGGGGCGGCTATGGCGGCGCCGGTGACGCCGGCGAACGCGGCGATGCGGCTGGCCTTGGACGGACGACGGTGCTTGCCCTTGCACGAAGACAGCATGGAGTGATCCCCTCACCGACGCCTGCGAGGTGAGCTGTCGGGTTCGGGCCGGATGAGTTGCCCGGCCGCACGGTTGGCTGCGGATGACTTCCGCTGCCGCTTCCGCACGGCTTCGCCCCAAGCCGTCCCCGGTCGTCTCCCAACTCCCGGGCCCGGCGCCTACCTTGGGTCCCCCGCTCCTGCCTGCGGCGCTTGACGCGACGACTGTTCCCGGGCGGCCACTGGCAGGATTCGGCGTTGCGGCAGCCGGGGCCCGCGGTGGCGAGCGGTCTTGACCGTAGACCCGCGATTCGCGGAATTTCAAAGACGATCAGGGCTTCTGAGATCTATCTCTCACTGCGTTTAAATCGGACATTCAGTGGCGAACCGGTACGTGAACTTCCGCTATTCCGCGCCCTATTCGGCCTATTCGGCAGGGAGCTCCAGGGTCCGACCGGGGACGATGTTGTCCGCGTCGGCGCCGATGGCCTGCCTGTTCGCGTCGTACAGGGCACGCCATCCGCCGTCGAGGTCAAGGGAGTCGGCGATGGACGCGAGGGTGTCGCCGACCCGGACGGTGTACGCGTGGCGGCCGGAGGAGGCTTTGACGCTGTCGACCGCGGCCTCGTCGGCACTGGCACCGCGGTGACGGCCGGCACCGCCCGCGCCGGCTCCGCCCGTTCCGGTGTCGGCTGCCCCGGCTTCGACCGAGCCGGAGTCGACCGCGCCCGTGTCGACGAGACTCCAAGAGCCCACCTTTTGCTCCAACTTGTCCGAGTCGTCGCCCGCCGGGTCTTCTATGGGTGAGCTGTCGGGCGACTGTGAAGCACTGGCGTCGGAACCGGCGGGCGTGCCGGGCTTCGCGGAACTGTCCGCCGAGGCGGACGCAGACGGCGACGACGAAGGATCCGGGGAGGATTCGGACGACGAGCCCGGTGAACCGGGAGAGTCGGATGAGTCAGACGAGTCGGATGACTCTGCCGCCTTGGGCGACTTGGACAATCCGGAGGAACCGGATGATCCCGATCCGTCGGAGGACGAGTCGCCGGCCACGCCGGTGTCGATGGCGACCGAGCCGGACTCCTCGGTGAGCCCGTGGAGCAGCCCGCAGGCACGCCACGCACCGACACCCTGGTCCTCCAGGATCTTCTGGGCGACGGCGATCTGCTGGGAACGGCTCGCCAGATCGGGGCTGACGGCGTAGTCGAGGCCGCCGTACTCCTCCCAGTCGTCCTGGGTCAACTGCAGGCCACCGAAGCGCCCGTTGCCCGTGTCGGCGCTCCAGGAGCCGCCGCTCTCGCACTCGGCCACGCTGTCCCACACGGTGTTGTCGGCGGCACTGGCCCCCGTGGCACCGAGGAGCGGGATGGCGATGGCGGAGCCGGTCACGCCAGCCGCGACGAGAAGAGCCGGAGCCTGACGGGGGCGCCGGTGACGACCGTTCCCGGAGAGCATGGGGGGACCTTTCGCGAGACAGAGGTGACCGGCGCGACGGGTGGTGCGGGGCGTCACGCTGCTCGGTGAACGTATCGGCAGTCTTCGGCTTGTCACAAGTTCATGCCGCGCAGATCACGTGAAGATCACAGTGTTTCGGGTGTGTCATCGCGACAGGTTCCGACGTGATCCGCGCGGTGACCTCGGTGAGGGACGGAACAGGGGGCAGGAGGAGGGGAAGGACAGGGGGCAGGACACGTGGCTGACGCCCGTGCCTGCGTGCCGCTTCCGCGGTGGTTCAGGTGGTTCAGGTGGTTCAGGTGGTTCAGGTGGTTCAGGTGGTTCAGGTGGTTCAGGTGGTTCAGCGAAACGGGCCGAAACTCCTCTTGAACCACGTGCGCGTCTTGAAGCACGTGCGCGTCTTGAACCATGTGCTCGCCTTGAACGATGCCGGCCGGTACCCCGCAGTTCAGCAGCGCGTGCAGGAACCGGCTCCCTATACGGTCATCGTGTGAACGCCCCGAACACCGCCCCCGAACTCTTCACCTGGGAGTTCGCCACCGACCCGTACCCGGCCTACGCGTGGCTGCGCGAGCACTCCCCCGTGCACTGGACGAAACTGCCGAGCGGGGTCGAGGCATGGCTGGTGACTCGCTACGCCGATGCGCGTCAGGCCCTCGCGGACGGCAGGCTGTCGAAGAACCCCGAGCATCACGCCGAGGACGCACAGGGCAAGAGCAGGACCGGCATACCCGGGGAGCGCAACGCCAATCTCATGGCGCATCTGCTGAACATCGACCCGCCGGACCACACTCGGCTGCGCCGCCTCGTCTCCAAGGCCTTCACCCCCCGTCGAGTGGTCGAATTCGCGCCTCGCGTACAGGAGTTGGCAGACGGTCTCATCGACCGATTCGCGCCACAGGGCGAGGCCGACCTCATCCACGACTTCGCCTTCCCTCTCCCCATCTACGCGATCTGCGATCTGCTCGGCGTCCCGCGCGAGGATCAGGACGACTTCCGTGACTGGGCGGGGATGATGATCCGGCACGGAGGAGGGCCGCGCGGCGGTGTCGCCCGCTCCGTCAAGAAGATCCGCGGCTATCTGGCCGAACTCATCCATCGCAAGCGCAGCCACCTCGGCGACGACCTGATCTCCGACCTCATCCGCGCCTCCGATCACGGGGAACACCTCACCGAGAACGAAGCGGCCGCGATGTGCTTCGTGCTTCTGTTCGCCGGTTTCGAGACCACCATCAACCTCATCGGCAACGGCACGTACGCGCTGCTGCGCAACCCCGAGCAACGTGCCCGGCTCCAGGGGTCGATCGAGCGCGGCGAAACCGGACTCCTCGACACCGGCATCGAGGAGCTGCTCCGCTACGACGGCCCCGTCGAACTGGCCACCTGGCGCTTCGCCACCGAACCCCTCACCATCGGCGGGCAGGCCATCGCCACCGGCGACCCGGTACTGGTGGTCCTCGCCGCCGCGGACCGCGACCCCGCACGGTTCGCCGAGCCGGACCGGCTCGACCTCTCCCGCCGTGACAACCAGCACCTCGGATACGGCCACGGCATCCACTACTGCCTCGGCGCACCTCTGGCCCGCCTCGAAGGCCGTACCGCCATCGAGACGCTGCTGCGCCGGCTGCCCGATCTCCGGCTCGCCGCGGACCCGGCCGACCTGCGGTGGCGCGGTGGGCTCATCATGCGTGGACTGCGCGACCTCCCGGTGCGGTTCACCGCCGTGTGATACCCCTCAGCCCTCCGCTTCCCGCACGGCATCCCGATAGGCCCGCGCCGCCGCCCGCAGCGCCGCCTCCGGGTCGACACCCTCCGTCTCGGCCCGCACCGCCAGCGCGAGCAGCTCGTACCCGATGCCCTCGGTCCTCGGCAGCGGCACCTCCAGTCCCGCCATGCGCACGCGCGACGCCAGTTTCGCGGCGAGGGCCAGGCCGGGCTGGTGGAGAGGGATGCCCTCCGTGACCGAGGTGCGCTGCTTCTCGACCGCCTTGGTGCGCAGCCAGTGCTCCTTGACCTCCTCGGGGGTGGTCGCCGTCTCGTCGCCGAAGACGTGCGGGTGGCGGTGGATCAGCTTGGTGACGATGCCGGCGGCCACGTCGTCGATGGAGAACGGGGTGTCCGGGTCCTCCTCGGCTATGCGGGAGTGGAACACGACCTGGAGGAGGACATCGCCCAGCTCCTCGCGGAGTTCGTCCCGGTCGCCCTCCTCGATCGCCTCCACCAGCTCGTACGCCTCCTCGATGCCGTACTTCGCGAGGCCCTTGTGGGTCTGCTGGGACGACCAGGGGCACTCGGCGCGGATGCGGTCCATGACCTGGACGAGATCGAGGAGGCGGGCGCCCGGGAGGTCGTACGAGGCGGGGAGCAGCTCCAGCTCGGGCATCGCCACGCGGCCCGAGCCGGCGAGGCGGGCGAGGCCGTCGGTGAGGTGCGGCTCGCCCTCGCCCGTCGCCACGACGACCAGCGTGTGGCCGCCGGCGCAGGCGTCGACCAGCTCCTGGGCGCTCGGGGTCGCCTCCTCAACCGCTATGCCCGCCTCCTGGAGGTACGGCAGCTGGGGGTGCGTGCCGTCGGCGCACAGGACGCGGTCAGCGCCGTGCAACGCCTGCCATGCGGGCCAGGAGAGCAGGCCGGGTGCTACGCGGTGGCTGGTGGTGAGGAGGACGATGCGGCCGGTGGCGCCGTCTGGGCTGGTTGGGTTCACAGATCGAACGTAACCCACGACACCGTCGCCACCCGAAGTTATCCACAGGCTGCGCGGGCGGTGCGGTCAGGCTTGGTGAACCGTTTGGTCACCGTCCCGACAGCGGACACGGTCCCGTGGCTTCGCCGGCGTGGCTCCGCCGGTTAGGGCTTCGCCGACTGTGGCTACGCCGGTTGTGGCTGCGCAGGCGCCGTGATCTCCCGTACCCACGGTGTCTTCGCGTCCACGCGGCTGCTCTTCTGGACGTCCCAGGTGCCGTAGCGCGGGTTGAGGTCGACGTCGAGTTTCTTCGAGGCGTCGGAGAGTGCCTTCCAGAAGGTGGCCTGGCCGGCGTCGGTGTTCATGTCGACGCCGAGCGCGGTGGCCAGCTTCTGGGCCTCGATCTCGGTGCGGAGGCTGTCGTCGAGGCGCTGGGGGGCCACGCCGTACTGCTGCAGCCAGGTCGTCTCCAGGGCCTTCGGTCCGCCCACCTGCCGCTCCAGGGAGGTACGGAAGGCCTGGACGTCCTTGCGGGTGACGCCGACTCCGGCGTCCTCGACCGCCTTCTTCAGGACCTCGTCGAGGACCATGCTGTGCAGGGTGTCGCGGGTGAGGCCGCCCGTCCGGGCGATGGTCTGCTCGTACTGGGCGTCGTCCGGGGTGGCGGCCCGCTGTGCCGCGCGCACCTCGTTCACCCGGTTCTCCAGTTGCGCGACCGTGATCCGCTGGTCGCCGACGACGGCCGCCGCGCCGGGGTGCGCGTCGTTCCCGCAGGCGGTGAGGAGGGGCGCCGCGGTGACGATCGTGGCGCAGAGGACGAGGGCGGTGCGACGACGGCGGTGCAAGTTGGCCTCCCGAGGAGATTGTGCGACGGTGCACAAGGTCTTGCGGTGATCGATGGTAGGCAGTGACTGTGTTCCAGACCAGCCTTCTCCCAGCACTTCGTGCAGGAGAGGCCCCAGGACCAACGATTCACGACGACTTCGGGCACCGCCGCCCGGCCGCTCCTCAGCCGGTGATCGCCACCGGCGCGTCCCAGGCGTCCCGGTCCACCGTGATGGTGTAACCGCCGCGTGACTCCTTGCTGTTGACCATGTACTGGTGACCCCGGCTGTGACCCGTCCACTGGGTGGCGCGGAACGGCCAGTCCGCGGTCGTGGTGTTCTGCTTGTCCCACAACGCGTACCAGAGGTTGCCCGGCAGGTCCGTGCTGTCGGTCGCGTTGGCCACGGCCTTCGCGCCTGAGCTGGTGAAGCCGTACAGGCCGGCCCGGTAGGTCTTGCCGCGCAGCGTTCTGTCGAAGGCCCGGACGTATGTCAGCACCGCGTCGTTGCAGGACTTGTTCGTGATGTCGTACGACTCCATGTCGAGGTAGACCGGGCTGCCTGCCTTCATGCCGAGGGCCGACGCCTTGGACACGGCGTCCGCCGCGTCGGTGGCGCCGAGCGAGGCGGCGGTGGAGGCGGTGAGCTTCTCGGGGTTGGAGCCGGACTGGCAGGGCGGCTGGGCGCCGACGTAGATCGGGATGAGTTTCCAGCCCATGGAGCTGACCGACTTCACCCAGGAGGCGGTGAGGCCCGGCTGGGCACAGCCGCGGTTCCTGCCGCCGACGTAGACGGCCGCCGCTCCGTAGAAACCGGTGTGCCAGGCCTTCATCGCGGACAGCGAGGGCGCGGCACAGGTGTCGAAGGCGCGGCCGGTGTACGTGCGCTGCGCAGGCCATGTCGTGGCCGCAGTCGAGGTCTGCGCCGCGATGCCGGCTCCGGCGACGACGGCGGCGCCGGCCGCTGCCCAGGTGAGGTATCTGCGCTTCTTGGACTGCCGATGGCTGGACATGCGTGACCCCACTCCTGTTGGCGCTGGACGGTTCGATGCGGAGGGTTCGTCGGACGGCTCGCACATCGGCTCGCAACGTAACCGGCGGCTTTTCCGGGTTCGGGAAACCCGGGACCTCGGCCTCCACAAGATTCCGCCAAGGTGACGCAAAGCTTTCTCAGCTCTAGCCGCGCACCTGTCCCAGCCACTGGAGGGTCCGCCGTACCTCGCCGGCCAGGGGGTGGCCGGGGCCCCTGAGCCGTTCGACGTCGATCACCAGGCGGGCCAGGGTGTCGCGAGCGGCGGCGCGGTCGCCGAGGGCGAGGAGGAGGTGGCCGATGCGGCGGCGGACGTCCAGGGAGAGCTCGGGGTCGCCGGCCACGTACTGGTTCTCGTAGTACGGCAGCAGGGAGCGGTACTCGGCGAGGGCGGCGGACGCCTCGCCGAGCTGCTCCAGGCACTGGGCGATGTCGTAGCGGAAGCGCAGGGACTGCGGGTCGGCCTGGCCCGCCTCCTTGGCCCGCTCGTCGGCGAGGCGGCGCAGCTCGGGCAGGGCGCGGCGGTACTGGCCGTCGTCCATGAGGGTCGCCGCGTACTGCTTGCGCAGGGTGCGGACGACGGGTGAGTGCTCGCCGTGCTGGGAAGCGGCGGCCGGGAGGATCTGGCCGAGGATGTCGACGGCCTGGGTGATACGGCCCTCGCCGAGGAGCCGTTTGACCTCGTCGACGGCGCCCGCGACGTCGGGCTTGTCGACGGTGGGCGCGGCCTGGGGCTGCGGCGCGGGTGTGCGGGCGCGGTCCGGCCAGGGCGCGTGCGGGCGCAGGAACGGTCGGGTGGGGTCGAGCGGGGCGCCGGTGGGCATCCCGCGCGCGGGAAGGAGCGGCAGGAGCTGCTCGTACGTCTCCTGTGCGGACTCCGGGCGGTGCTGCGGGTCCTTGGCCAGCAGGCGCAGTACGAGCGCCTCCAGGGGTTCGGGCACCTCGGGGCGCAGACGGCGGACCGGGACCGGGGGCTCGTAGAGGTGTCGGTGGAGGACACCGAGGGCCGTGGAGCCCGCGAACGGGACGTTTCCACTGAGCAGTTCGTGCATGAGCACGCCCAGCGCGTACAGGTCGGTGTACGGGCCGACCGCGCCGCCCATCGCCTGCTCGGGGGCCATGTAGGCGGGGCTGCCGATGGGTGAGCCGGTGTGCGTCAGGCGGGTGGTGTCCGTGTCCATCACCGAGGCGACGCCCAGGTCGAGGACGGTGACCGTGCCGTCCTGCTTGACCATGACGTTCCGCGGCTTCAGGTCGCGGTGGACGATCGGCACGGCGTGCACGGCGGACAGTACGGCGCACAGCTGGGCGGCGACCGAAACGGTCCACTGCCAGGGGTACGGGTCGTGCTCGGCGAGGTGGTCGGAGAGGTCGGCGCCGTCGATGTACTGCATGACGAGGAACAGCTCCTCGCCCTCGCTGCCCGCGTCGTGGACCGTGACCAGGCCGGGGTGGTCGACCTGTGCGGTGACCCGGCACTCGCGGAGGAAGCGGCGGCGCAGCTCGTCGGCCTCGTGGCCCGCGACCTTGTCGGGGCGCAGCAGCTTGACGGCAACGCGCCGGTCGAGACGCTGGTCGTAGGCCGTCCAGACCTGGCCCATGCCGCCCTGGCCGATGAGCGTGGACAGTTCGTAGCGGCCCGCGACAACGCGTCCTGTCTCGCCGCTCACCTGCCGCCCTCGTGCTTGCGCAGGTAGTCACTGAGCTCGTCGAGCTCGGCGCGCACCTGGTCGATGCGCGCGGGTGCCGGTCGCTGCGGCTGGGGCTGCGGTTGCGTCTGCGGCGGCTGCCCTTGCGTCTGCGGCTGTATGGGCGGCTGCGGCTGTATGGGCGGCTGCTGCTGGACCGGCGAGGAGGGAGGGAAGGGCTGGGGGCCCGGGTAGCCGTATCCGGTCTGCGGCAGCTGGGTGTAGCCCGCGGACTGTGCGCCCACGGTCTCTGCGTACGGTGCGAACTGCGCCGGCCTGGACTGACTGAAGTGGCGTATGTCCGCGTAAAGGTAGTACGCCACGATCACCACCATACCGACGAGCATCAGCCACATTCCGGCGTTGCCCGGCGCCTCGAACTCGTCCTTGCCCGGGTCGATGGCGATCAGCGTGGTGACGATGGCGATGTGCACGGCCGCGACGCCGAACAGGGCCCAGTGGAACGGCTTGCGGGTCACGACGGCAAGCCTCAGCATGCTCGGCCACGCGAGGAAGCCGCAGCTGAAGACGGCCAGCGCCACGAAGACCGCACGCAGGGTGATCTGCGCGCCCGGTGAGGGGCTGTGAGGCGGTTGCGGCACGTAGCCGGGGCCTTGCATGGCTGCTCCTGGTGGCCTGATGACGGCGGACGTTCGATGTCGTAGTCGAGCGTATAGGGGGACGAGGACAAGCGGTCCAGGGTTGTGGACAACCGTTGCCGCACCGTTCCACACCGCCGGTTACGGAAGAAGCCGGAAAGATACGGCCCGCTCAGTCCGGTGCGACCGTCCCGTCGGCCAGGCCGTCGTGCATGCCGCGTACGAGCCGTTCGCCGAGGCGCCCCGCGAGGCGGAGCGCGTCCTCGAACTCCGCCAGGGCGCGGAACCGTTCGCCGTAGCGGCGCTGCTGGTCCAGCGGGAGACGGGGCAGTTGGAGACGGCGTACGTCGAGCCGGGTGGCGGTGGAGGCGTAGCTGCTGGCCTGGCGGTTGTTGGCGGTGCCGCGCAGGAAGCCGGCCAGGAACCACGGGTCGAGCGCGGCCGGTTCGGGGCGCAGCAGCGTGAGGTTACGGCCGAGGGCCGCGCCCGCGGTCGCCTCGTCGACCACGCGCGCGACGGCGCCGCCACCGAGGACGGGCACGACCACGTCTCCGGCCTCGATCAGGACGGGCTGCTCCCCGGTCTCGGGCAGTGTTCCCGAGGGTGCCGTGCCGGACAGGACGTCGTGGTCGGTGAGCACGCGCGCGTGGGCACCGTGTCCGCCCGTCCGCAGCAACAGGGCTCCCGCGCGCGCGAGTTCCCCGACCGTGGTCAGGGGCCAGCGCGCGGGCTGCGCCTCGTCGACGGGAGGGGGCGTCAGATCGGCGGTCAGGCGCAGCGTCCGGCCGAGGCGTTCGCGTACCGTCGACAGCTCCGCGGCCCCGACTGCCGAGGCCGGGGGCGGCAGATGGCGGGCGGGAGCCAGGTCCACGTCGTCGTCGAGGAGCTCCACGACGGGCACGCAGCGGCTCAGGCCCGGCTGTTCCGGCGCGGTGCCGTCGCGGTCGAAGGTCCGCCAGGTCTCCAGGACGCCGGCCCGTACGTCCTCCCGGTCGAGCATGCCCCGGCCGCCGCCGGAGTCACGGCCGCGCTCGGCCGGGGATGCGGCGCCCCCGTCGAGGAGCTGTCCGGCGTCGACGAGCAGCACCTCGGGCTGCGCGGGCGCCTTGCCGGGCCTGCGCAGCACCCACAGGTGCAGCGGGAGGTTGTGCGGGGGTGCGGCGCCCGCGGGCAGGGCGATCACCGCGCGCAGGGCGCCCCGGCGCAGCAGGTCGGCGCGGATACGGCGCCCGGAGCGGCGGCCTGCCGCGGCGGGAGGCATCAGCAGGACGGCGGTGCCGCCGTCCCTCAGACGGGCCAACGCGTGCTGCACCCAGGCCAGTTCGGACTCCGTGCGGGCTGGGAAGCCGTACTCCCAGCGCGGGTCGTAGGCGAGCTCGTCGTGGCCCCAGTTGCGCTCGTTGAACGGCGGGTGGCACAGAACCGTGTCCGCCCTGAGCGTGCCGTAGGTGTCCGCGCGCAGGCTGTCCGCGGCGGCCGTGCGGACGGTGGACCGGGTGTGCAAGGCGAGCCGGAGTGCGGTGAGGGCGGCCTGCTCGGGGGAGCTGTCCTGACCGAACAGCTCCTGGTCGGCCCGGGGGTCCACGGCGCGCAGCAGGGCTCCGGTGCCGCAGGCCGGGTCGAGCACCGTGGTCGCGGGGCCCGCGAGGTCGGCCATCAGGCGGGCGAGGTCACTCGGAGTCGGCGTGTACTGGCGCGAGTTGGCGTCTAGGTGACGGCCCAGCAGGAACTCGAACGTCTGCCGCGCGCCCGTCTCGGCCGCGAGCTCGGCGGCGCCGCGCAGCAACGGGACCGAGGGCAGGAGCGCGGCGGCCGTCGGCGCCGTCACGGCGGGCCGTCGGACCATGCCGAAGCGGGGTGTCAGCACCTGGTCGAGGGAGTTGGGCAGCAGCTCGGCGAGGCGCTGGTCGGAGCCCGCGCTCACCTCCAGCCAGACCGGATGGCGGTCGTGCACGAGCAGGAGGGCACAGCCCGTGTGGACCAGGGCCGTGCCCGGCCCCGCGGGGTGGCCGGCCAACTGCTGCCAGACCCGCTCCTTGAGCGGTACCTCGGCGAGCTTGCCCTGCTTGCGAAGCCATCTCTCGACCTCGGCGAGCGCGAACGACGGGCTGGTCTCGGTACCGCCGACCGGCCTGGGGAAGTCGGGGTGACGGCGGCGCCAGTTACTGACGGCGGCACGGCCGACTCCGGCGAGCCGCGCGATCCCCGCCGCGGTCACCTCTGTCCCGATGTCCTGCACGCGCTCGGCTCCCCTCTGCCTGGTCCGTGAGCGCCACTGCCCCCGAGCGTCACCGTGTGTGTCGCCGAGCATACCGATGCGCGCGGGATCTACCCCTTCACACTCGTGTACACACGAGAAGACATGAATCGCGTTGACTCGGTTCACAGGCTCTGCTCTTATTGACTCACCGAACATCACCCTGCTCTGGCAGGAGTGATCACGCACCTTCCGGGGGGACCATCCATGCGCCGCACCACACTCGCCGCTCTCTGCATCGCCGCCGCGGCCACCGCCACACTCACCGGTTGCCTGCCCGGCACGGACAAGGCGGACAGTCAGCCGACGGCGGACAGCAAGTCGACGGCGGACAGCAAGCCGAAGGAACCGTTCGCCGGACTGACCGGCGGCGAGATCGCCGAACGGGCCATGGAGGCCACCAAGGGCGCCAGCTCGCTCCGCATGACGGGCGAGGTACAGGACGACCAGGGCGGAGGCAGAATCCAGATCGACATGGCGCTCAACAAGAAGGGCGACTGCGCCGGAACACTGAGCATGGACAGCGCGGGCAAGGCCGAGCTGATCAAGACCGGCGACACGCTCTACCTCAAGTACGACGAGGACTTCCTGCGCGCCCAGGGCATGGAGGAGAGCGACTCCGAGGCCGAGGTCGACGGAGTCGTGGACATGCTGGCCGGCAAGTGGACCAAGATGTCCACGACCGGCTCCGACACCGACGGCCTCGCGGACTTCTGCGACCTCGACAGCGCGCTCTCCGAGTTCGAGGACGTCGACTCGGACGCCGAGCGCGGCGAGACCACCACCGTCGACGGCACCCCGGCGATCGTGCTCACCGAGCGAGAGGGCAAGGACCGCAACACGGCGTATGTCGCCACCGAGGGCAAGCCGTATCTGCTCCGGGTCGTCAGCAAGTCGGCGAAGGACCCGGGCGATGTCATCTTCAGCGACTACAACAAGCCGGTGCCGGCCGAGGCCCCCAAGGGCAAGGTGCTGGACCTGGACGCGATGGGCGGCTGACCTCCGGCCGTCGGCCGGCCGCCAGTGGCCAGTGACTGCTGGCCGCTGGCCGCTGGCCGCTGGCCGCTGGCCGCTGAAGAAGGCTCGGGCCCGGCCCAGGCGTTTTGTCCCTACGCGGTGCGCCCTGGTCCGAGCCCGTCGCCGTCGGTCAACGTGACGTCAGTTCGCGTGGAACCTCTCCGGTGCCTTGGTCGGGTTGCCGCCGGAGGGGAGTTCCTGGTCAGGGCAGTCGGACAGGACACCCTTCATGGCGTCCTTCTCCGCGGTGGTGACCCACAGGCCGTACTTCTTCTTCACGGCGACCTGCGCGGCCACGTACGTGCAGCGGTAGGACTTGTTGGGCGGGAGCCAGGTGGCCGCGTCGCCGTCACCCTTGCTGCGGTTGGGCCCGGCGTCCACGGCGAGGAGGTTGAGCGGGTCGTTGGCCAGGGCTATTCGTTTGCTCGCGTCCCACTGCCCGGCGCCCTTCTGCCAGGCGTCCGAGAGCGCGACGAGATGGTCTATGTCCACCTGGCTGCGGCCGCGCGTGAAGGTGATCTCCTTGCCTGCGTAGGGGTCGGGATTCAGCACTCCCGAAGCCACCGTGCAGTCGCCGTCCTTGAACTTCACGTCCTCCAGGTCGCGTTTGAGTATGTCGTCGCGGGTGCCGCAGCCGTTCGAGTCCGTGTCGGCCCAAGGGCTGCCGAACTTGTCCCGGTCGTATCCCGTCTTGGGCGCCCGGCCCTTGACGGTGAGCGAGTCCACGGCGGCGAGTGCGGCACCGCCACCGCCCGGCCGTTCCTCGGGCCCCGAGGACCCCTCGGTCTCCTCCTTGCAGCCGGTGACGGCGACCAGCACCAGCGCGGCGACCGCGACCCCACCCTTCAGGCGCACCACTCGACGAACCTCCCTTTGTGTACATGCCTGTTACACATGCTCACTTGCTTATCCTGGCGGACTTTTGACTGTTCAACCGTAGCCGCAGCAAACGTGCGGTCCCACCGTCGCTCAACGGGCAACAGGTGCACGCCGGGCGTATCGTCGGTTGTGAGTCACCTCCGGAAGGAGTTCTCGCATGGGCATCTTCGACAGGTTCAAGAACCGGGCCCATCAGGACAAGGCCAAGGAAGCGTCCGACGCCGCCGAACGGAAGATCAACGAGAGGACTGGCGACAGGTACGCGGACCAGGTCGACCAGGCTCAGCAGCGGGTCGAGGGATCGATGGGCATCAGGCGCGACGAGCCGCCCGAGCACCGGTAGCCCCAAGGCTCATGTGTTTCCTTTGGGATCCGTAGTGATGTTCGTCCGTCCGTGTCGTGCCGTGTATCCAGTGTCGGTGCCGCATCTGAATGTGCGGTTCGAATGCGTGGCCTTTTCGCGGGAGTGTCGTTGATCGGATGACAGCACCACGGGCGGGTAAGGAGAGGGCCGGTGAGCCGGAAGCTGCCGCTCGGCGAGGATGAGACGGCCCGGACCGCCTGTGCCCGCGGGCTGCTGCGTGCGGGCGTGGTGGAGAGGACGGGCGAGGTGCTGTCCGCCGTGGTGCTGGCACAGAGGGTCGGCTGGGTCGCTGATCTGGTGGTCGGCATGGCCGGTGAACTGCTGGCCGAGCACTGGAACGCCGCGGATGTGGACGTACTCGCCTAGGGTGAGGACGCGGGCGGGCGGAAGCTGCCGTCGAACGCGTGGATGGCGTTGCGCCGACTGGGCTGGACGGCCGGTCCGGCCGCAGGTGTGACGGTCAATGACCGGATCGTGCGCATGGCCCAGGAGCAGGCCGGGCGTGCTCTGCGCTCGGCCTGCTGGCGGGCCGGGCTGACGTCCGCTGTCCTTGAGACGTGGCCGTGCGATCCGGGCAAGCGCACGCCCAAGGAGTGGGACCAGGTGCGGGAGGCGGCCCCGGGCGGCCGGTATCTCCCCTCGGGTGTGATCCACTCCCGCACACGGCAGATCACCACCTTCGCCGCGAAGAACGGCCGTCTGCCGGCTGCTGTGTTCGAGCTGGAGGCTCCGCCCCGGGCCGCACGGATGCTGCTGCTGTCGGCGTGTGACGGCCAGCAGGCAACCATCGAACGCGGCCAGGACAACCCACAGCGGGCGCTGCTGCGTGTGCAGTTGCCCACCCGGCCCGACCCGCGCTCCTACCGGGACTGGACATGGGTGGCCTGCCCCATCACGCTGCCGCCCACGGTCCCTGCCGGTGCCGTGCTGCACCTGCCCACTCTCCGCCCCGCGGGCGGAAAGGTGCGCGCCGATCTGGCCTACACCCACGCCGTCCCCAAGGCCGACCGCACCGGCCACACGGTCGCCCTCGGCGTGGACTGGGGCCTGAACACCCTTCTCGGCGCAGGTGCGGCCCGGCTGCACGACGACGGGCACATCACCACGCTCGGACACGGCGCCCAGTTCCGGGCGGCCGGCGTCCTGGCCAGGCAGCACCGCCTGCGGCGCCTGTCGGAACACCTGCACGCCAAGGCCGACCACATCGAGCAGCTCCTCGCAGGTGACCCGCGGCACGAGCTGTCCGGCAAGCACGAGGTGCTGCGCGACGAAATCCGCTTCGTGTCCGACCGCAGGTCGAACCTCAACGATGCCCTGGCCTGGGCTGCCGCCCGCTGGACGGTGGACCAGGCCATCGCCGCCCACGCCACGGTCATCTACCTGGAAGACCTGCGGTCGATGGAAGCAGGCGGCATGGGCCGCACCCACAACACCCGCTTGTCCCAGACCGTGCGCGGGCACATCGCCGACCGCATCCGGCATCTGGCCGCCGAGGCCGGGATCGCCGTCGTCACCGTCCCGCCCCGCAACACCTCCAGGCACTGCCCCCAGTGCCTCACCCCCTTGCGGCACCGCAAAGCCCCCGACCGGCCTACCGCGGCGGGCTGGAAATGGGCCATCTGCCCGGACCGGGCAGGATGCGGCTGGCAGGGCGACCGCGACCACGGCGCCTGGCAGCGCATCGCCGCACGCGGCCTGACGCATCAGGCCAAGACCATCACCGACCGGGCCACTGGGCAGATGGTGATCCGCACGGTGGTGGACACACTCGAAACCGCAGCGGTCATCACCGAGACCAGCCGGGCTGACCGGTCCAAGACCGGCCCCACCCGGCGCCGAACCACACGCCCCGCGCCCAGGCGACGCGGGACACCCTCCCCCACCGGCCCCTCGGGTCCGGCGGGCAAGCGTCCGGAGGGACACGCACCACCGGGCCGGAGGACACTGCCCCGTGCAGCCCACCGGCACCAGGACGTGACGACGATCAGCACACCCTCCCCCGGACTTCGTCCGGGAGGACCCCCATCCAGCCGACACCGGCCACGAGGAGCAGCACTGGGCGCAGGCTTCCACCTGCACGCTCACACCACCCCTCCACGATGGGCAGAACCCACACCAGACACCACATCTGACATGGGATCACTAAACTGATCAGAGACGCTTCAACTCCCCGCCGCTCACCACCTCACCCCTCACCTTGCCGATCCCCAGCGTCGTCGCCGAGGGCAGTAGCCCCGAACCAAGGACCGCGACCCAGGACTCGCCGAGCAGGTCGGCGAGGCGGGCGGTGGCCTCCGGGCCGAGGAACCGCCAAGGGCCGGCGGCGAGTTCGTCCGTATGGTGCTCCACCTGACGGCGGAGCTCACGGCCCGCCTCCGTCGCCGTACCGTCCGGGCGCACCAGACCGCGTGCCACAAGCCGGTCGCGCGCGGCTGACCACTCCTCGGGGCTCCAGCCCCGGCTCTCGAAGACCTCCGCCGGCGCGGCACCTATCGCCGCGAAGGAGACCAGGGACTCCACGGGGTCGAGACCGGCGACCAGGAGCGCCGCGAGGTGACCGTCACCGCGGTGCTCGCGCAGGATCGCCGCCGCGCGCCACAACTGGAGGTGCGGTTCGGCGGGCCACGGCAACTCGGCGTTGGCGGCGGCCAGCGGGCGGCCCGCCGTGTTCGCGGCCTCGGCGGCGCGGCGGGCCAGTGCAGCCGCTTCGGCGAGTGCGGGACTGTGCACGCGGTCGCCCAGGATCGCCCGGTACACCCGGTCCATCGCCCGGTCGCGTGCCGTCAGGACGGCGCCCGGACTCGCTATGCCCCAGGCCGGTTCGACGTACTCGGCGACCATGCGCGGGCTGAAGCTGTAGAACGCGGAGGCCACGCGCTCACTTCCGACGGCGCCCAACGGGGCCGCGCGGAAGGAGAAGTAGCTCGGCCAGCGCTCCTTCGTCCCGTATCCGAGAGAGGCCGCCTCCTCGAAGGCCTCCGACGCAAAGAAGAGCACGGAGTGCAGCACCTCCAGCAGGTGCCACATGCGGCGCACCAGGTCGAGGCCGACCCGCTCCCCGTCCTCGCGCCCGCGCCCACTCCCCCTCTCGTACCCGCGCTCTTCCTCTCCGACCCCACTGACGTTTTCAGGCATGACGCATCCCCCACCGCCTCGCTCACAGCCCACAAACTTGACAATGACTAGATTCACCCGCCCCGCCGAACTTGTCAATGCCTAGATTCGATGCGTACGCTGATCCCCGTGACGAGCACGGCCAAAGCCCCGTACCACCACGGCGACCTCCGCCGTGCGATCCTGTGTGCCGCTCTCGACGTCATCGCCGCCGACGGCCCCTCGGCACTGAGTCTGCGCGACCTGGCACGCCGCGCAGGCGTCTCGCACGCGGCGCCGGCCCATCACTTCAAGGACCGCACGGGCCTGCTCACGGCGATCGCGGCGGAGGGGTTCGAACTGCTGGCGGCAGCGACCAGGGAGGCGACCGACCTACGGGACGCGGGCGTGCGCTACGTGCGCTTCGCGCGCGAGCACCCCGCGCACTTCCAGGTGATGTTCACGCCGGAGCTGCTGCGGGAGAGCGACATCGAACTGACCACGGCCCGCGCCCTCTCGACAGCCGCTCTCCACGACACCGTCTCGACCACCACGCCCGGCAACGGCAACACCGAGGGCAGCGGCACCGAGGGGAGCGACACCGACGCGGACTCCGACACCCGCCTCGCCCGCGCAACCGTCTGGTCCCTCGCCCACGGCTTCGCCACGCTCCTCCTCAGCGACAACCTGGACAACCTCCTGGACGGCGAGGACCCCGAAGAGGTGTTCCGGGCCCTCCCGATGATGCTGCTCCCGCGCACCACCTGAAGCCGCTCTTACAACTCGTACAGCCATTACGACTCGTACGACCCGTGTGGCCCGTATGACCCTTACGACTCTTACGACTCTTACGACTCTTACGACTCTTACGACCCCAGAATCGACGCCAGGAACTCCCCGGTCCACCCCAGCAACTCCCGCCCGACCAGCGGCTTGCCGCCCACCTTGGCCGTCTTCGGGCGGGGTACCAGGATCTGGTGGACGGCGGGCTTGATGACGACGCCCGGGTAGAGACGCTTGACGCGCAGCTCCTGGGACTCCCTCAACTCCACGGGCGCGAACCGGATGTTGTTGCCCTGGAGCACGATCTCGCCGACGCCGCACGCGCGCGCGAGCATCCGCAGACCCGCCACGAGCAGCAGGTTCTCCACCGGCTCGGGCAACTTGCCGTAGCGGTCGACGAGTTCCTCGCGTACGGCCTTGATGTCCTCCTCGGTGTTCACCGAGGCGATCGCACGGTACGCCTGGAGGCGCAGCCGCTCGCCGGGGGCGTAGTCGTGCGGGACGTGGGCGTCGACCGGGAGCTCGATCTTGACCTCCAGCGGCGGCTCCTCCTCCACACCGCCCTCCAGCGAGGCGCGGTAGTCGGCGACGGCCTCGCCCACCATCCGTACGTACAGGTCGAAGCCGACACCCGCGATGTGCCCGGACTGCTCGCCACCGAGCAGGTTGCCCGCGCCCCGGATCTCCAGGTCCTTCATCGCCACGTACATGCCCGCGCCCATCTCGGTGTGCTGGGCGATGGTGGCGAGCCGCTCGTGCGCCGTCTCCGTCAGCGGCTTCTCCGGCGGGTAGAGGAAGTACGCGTACCCGCGCTCACGGCCTCGTCCGACCCGCCCGCGCAGCTGGTGCAGCTGGGAGAGGCCGAAGTTGTCGCCGCGCTCCACGATCAGCGTGTTCGCGTTCGAGATGTCGATACCGGACTCGACGATGGTCGTGGAGACGAGCACGTCGAACTTCTTCTCCCAGAAGTCGACGACCACCTGCTCCAGCACCTGCTCCGACATCTGGCCGTGAGCCGTCGCGATGCGCGCCTCGGGGACGATCTCGCGCAGCCTCGCCGCCGCCCGGTCGATCGACTCGACCCGGTTGTGGATGTAGAAGACCTGGCCCTCGCGCAGCAGTTCCCTGCGGATGGCCGCGCCGATCTGCTTCTCCTCGTACGGGCCGACGAAGGTCAGGACCGGGTGGCGCTCCTCGGGAGGCGTGGTGATCGTGGACATCTCGCGGATGCCCGTCACCGCCATCTCCAGCGTTCGGGGGATGGGTGTCGCGGACATGGTCAGCACGTCCACGTTCGCCCGCAGCTTCTTCAGCTGTTCCTTGTGCTCGACGCCGAACCGCTGCTCCTCGTCGACGATGACCAGCCCGAGGTCCTTGAACCGGGTCTCGGCCGAGAACAGCCGGTGCGTGCCGATGACGATGTCGACCGACCCCTCCCGCAGGCCCTCCAGGACCCCCTTGGCCTGCGTGTCCGTCTGGAAGCGGGACAGCGCCCGTACGTTCACGGGGAACTGCGAGTACCGCTCGCTGAACGTCCCGAAGTGCTGCTGCACCAGCAGGGTCGTCGGTACGAGCACGGCGACCTGCTTGCCGTCCTGGACGGCCTTGAAGGCGGCGCGCACGGCGATCTCGGTCTTGCCGTAGCCGACGTCGCCGCAGATGAGCCGGTCCATGGGGACCGACTTCTCCATGTCCTCCTTGACCTCGGCGATCGTCGTCAGCTGGTCGGGGGTCTCGGCGTACGGGAAGGCGTCCTCCAGCTCGCGCTGCCAGGGCGTGTCGCCCCCGAAGGCATGTCCGGGGGCCGCCATGCGCGCGCTGTACAGCTTGATGAGGTCCGCCGCGATCTCCTTGACGGCCTTCTTGGCACGCGCCTTGGTCTTCGTCCAGTCGGCGCCGCCGAGCCGGTGCAGTGTGGGCGCCTCCCCGCCGACGTACTTGGTGATCTGCTCCAGCTGGTCGGTGGGGATGTAGAGGCGGTCGCCCGGCTGGCCGCGCTTGGCCGGGGCGTACTCCACGACCAGGTACTCACGAGTGGCGCCCTGTACGGTCCGCTGGACCATCTCGATGTACCGGCCGACGCCGTGCTGCTCGTGCACGATGTAGTCGCCGGACTCCAGGGTCAGCGGGTCGATGGTCTTGCGGCGGCGGGCCGGCATACGGGCGCCGTCCTTGCCGGCGGCCTTCTGGCCGGACAGGTCGGTCTCCGTCAGCACGGCCAGCTTCAGCTGCGGATCCACGAAGCCGTAGTCGATCGACCCGCAGGCCACGTGCACCACGGACGGGCTGATCTCGGCGAGGTCCGCGTCCAGCCGGGCCGCGATGCCCTCGCCGCCGAGCACCTCGACCGTACGGGCGGCCGGGCCGTGCGCCTCCGTCACGAAGACCGCGCGCCAGCCGTCGGCGAGCCACCCCTTGGTGTCGGCGAGCGCCTTCGCGGTGTCGCCGCGGTACGTCTCGGGGGCGTGCATGCCCAGCTTCAGCGTGTCAGCGTCCAGCTCCTCGTCGGCGGCGAACGGGGACACCGACCACCACATCATGTCCAGCTCGCGGGCCCGGTCCCGGACGTCGGCGATGGACCACAGGGAGGCCGCGTCGACATCGATGGGGGCCTCGCCTCCGCCCGCCGTCGCGGCCCAGGACGCCTGGAGGAACTCCTGGCTGGTGGCCACCAGGTCGGCGGCCCGCGTCCGTACCCGCTCCGGGTCGCACACGACGGCCATGGCGCCCTTGGGCAGGACGTCCAGCAGCAGCTCCATGTCGTCGACGAGGACGGGCGCGAGCGACTCCATGCCCTCCACGGCGATGCCCTCGGCGATCTTGCCCAGCAGCTCTCCCAGCTCCGGGTGCTGCTCGGCGAGGGCACGCGCGCGCGTGCGTACGTCGTCCGTCAGCAGCAGTTCACGGCAGGGCGGCGCCCACAGGCCGTGTTCGGCGACCTCCAGCGACCTCTGGTCGGCGACCTTGAAGTACCGGATCTCCTCGACGTCGTCGCCCCAGAACTCGATACGCAGGGGGTGTTCCTCGGTGGGCGGGAACACGTCGAGGATTCCGCCGCGCACGGCGAACTCGCCGCGCTTCTCGACGAGCTCGACCCGGGAGTAGGCGGCTGCCGCGAGCGCGTCCACGATGTTGTTCAGGTCGGCGGTCTGCCCCGTCCGCAGAGCGACCGGCTCCAGGTCCCCGAGGCCCTTGACCTGAGGCTGGAGCACGGAGCGCACCGGGGCCACGACCACGGAGACCGGGCCGGTCTCGGGGTCGTCGGGGCTCGGGTGGGCGAGGCGCCGCAGTACGGCGAGGCGCCGCCCCACGGTGTCGCTGCGCGGGCTCAGCCGCTCGTGCGGGAGGGTCTCCCAGGACGGGTACTCCACGACGCGGTCCGGCGGCAGCAGCGACCGTAGCGCGGCCGCCAGGTCCTCGGCCTCGCGGCCGGTCGCCGTCACGGCGAGTACGGGCCTGCCGGCGCCCCGGGCCAGCGAGGCCACCGCGAAGGGGCGGGCCGCGGGTGGTCCCACCAGGTCGACGTGCATGCGGTTGCCGTCGGTGGCTGCCGTGATCGCTTCCGCGAGGGCCGTGTCCTTGACGACGACGTCGAGCAGACCGTGCAGGCTCATGAAGGGCTTCCATCCCGGAGAAAACTGGAGAAATCAGAGAAAGGGCGCAACGCGAAGGGCCCGACACGTCTCACGGGCCGGGGGTGTCCAGAGTACGACGACGCTGCGCTTGCTCGGGCGGGGTGCAGTGGGTGGCTGCTCCTTGGTGACGTGCTCGGAGGCGAGGGCACCGTCCATGGGGCTGCGCCCCAGACCCCGGTTCGGGTCGCGTCTGCCGGGTTCTGTGTGTTGTCGGCTGCGGGTTCATCGTGGCTGGTCGCGCCCACGCGGCGGAGCCGCATATCCAACGCAGCCCCGCGCCCCTAAAAACGCGGGCGCACCCGAGCCCCCGAGCGCACCCCCACCGCACCGCCCATGCACCGGCACCTCCCGGCGCGCCCCCGACCCACGACGAACCCCAGGCCACGCGCACCCCCACGAGCCGCAGACGAAACACAGAAGCCCGGCGCCGGAGAGTGGGTCACTCCCACTCCCGGCGCCGAGCCCTCCCCCGTAACCCGTTCCCCCCGTTTCCCCCGTTCCTCCCGTTCCTCCCGTTCCCCCCGTTCACGGAAGCCGGCGACAGCTACTCCGTAGCAATGGCGTTCAGCACGTTCATCCGACCCGCCCGGAACGCCGGAACCAGCGCCGCGAAGAGCCCCACGAACGCGGACCCCAGGAACACCGCCGTGATCGTCGGCCACGGGATGTCCAGGACCTTCAGGCCCTCCAGGGCGAGGAGCTGCTGGGCCGTCGCGCCCCAGCCCATGCCCAGACCGAGGCCCAGCAGGGCGCCGAAGAGGGCGATCACCACCGACTCCAGGCGGATCATGCGCCGCAGCTGGCGGCGTGAGAGACCGATCGCGCGCATCAGGCCGATCTCACGGGTGCGCTCCACCACCGACAGGGCCAGCGTGTTCACGACACCCAGGACCGCGACGATGATCGCCAGGGCCAGCAGGCCGTAGATCATGTTCAGGAGCTGGTCGATCTGACCCTTGAGGGCTTCCTTGTAGTCGGTCTGGTCGCGGACCGTGTACTGCGGATAGTCGTCCAGCGCGGCCTTGAGCGACGTGTACGCGGCCGTCTCCTGCCCGTCCTTCGCCGAGGCGAAGAGCAGCTGGTCGAGCGGCATCCTGTCGGCCGGGACGTACTTGGCCATCGTGTCGATGGACGTGTACATCGCGCCCGCGTCGATGACCACGTCACTGCTGGTGATCGCGCGGACCGTCAGCCGGGCCGGGGCTCGCCCGTCCTTGAACGCCACCGTGATCGTGGAGCCGAGCTTGATGCCGTGGTCCTTGGCGAACTTCTCGTGGACGGACATCGAGTCCGGTGTGTAGGCGTCCTTGAGGTTCCCGGCGACCGTCTCGGTGCGCAGGTCCGTCGCGTACGACGGGTCCGCGGCCGTGATCGCGGTGTCCTTGAGCGTCTTGCCGTCGGGCGTCGTGAAGTCGGCCCGGGTCCACTTGTACTCGGTGACCCCGGTCAGGTCCTTGGCGGACTTCGCCGCCCGCACGGCCTGCGGCGTGATCAGCTGGCCGCTGTCCGACTGGATGATGAAGTCCGTACCGACCGTCTTGTCCAGCTGGTCCGTCGCCGAGGCCACCATCGAGGAGCCCACCACGGACAGGCACGCCACCAGGGCCAGCCCGATCATGAGGGCGGCGCCGGTCGCACCCGTACGGCGCGGGTTCCGCAGCGCGTTGCGCTCGGCCATCCGTCCGACCGGGCCGAAGATCCGCAGCACCACGGCGCCCAGCACCCGCACCACGGCGCCCGCGAGCACCGGACCGATCACGACGAAGCCGATCAGCGACAGCACCACACCGCCGCCCAGCCACATCGAGCCCTCGCTCGCCTTGTCCGCCTGGGACGCGAGATACAGGCCGTAACCCCCCGCACCCGTCAGCACGAGACCCAGCACGGCCCGTACGACACCGGACCTGGCGTCCGCCGGCGCGCCGGAGTCACGCAGCGCGGCCATCGGGGAGACCTTGCCGGCCCGTCGCGCGGGCAGGTACGCGGCGAGCACGGTGACCACGATGCCGAGCAGCAGACCGACCACCGGGGTGGTCCAGGCGATGGTGAGGTCGTCGGTGGACAGGTTCATGCCCGTGGCGCTCATGAGCTTCATCAGGCCGATGGCCAGGCCCACGCCCGCGCCGACACCGAGGACCGAACCGAAGACACCGAGCAGCAGTGCCTCGACGAGCACGGACCGGTTGACCTGCCGGCGCGAGGAGCCGATGGCCCGCATCAGGCCGATCTCACGGGTCCGCTGCGCGACCAGCATCGAGAAGGTGTTGATGATCAGGAAGATGCCGACGAGGAACGCGATCCCGGCGAAGCCGAGCATGGCGTACTTCATCACGCCCATGAACTCGCCGACGTCCTTGGCGTTGGCGTCCGCGACCTCCTTGGCCGTCTGCACCTGGTAGCCGCCGTCCAGCGCCGCGGTGACGTTCTTCTTCAGCTGGGCGTCGCTGAAGCCGGAGGCCGCGGTGACGTTGACGTTGGTGTAGACGCCCTTCTCACCGAGCAGGGACTCCTGGGCGGTCTTCGTGTCCAGGTAGAAGATCGCGGCACCGGGGTTGGTGACCTGGAACTCGGCGATGCCGGAGATCTTCGCCCGGTGCGTGCCGACGGCCGTGATGACGCCGATCTCGTCGCCGAGCTTCAGCTGGTGCTTGTCGGCGGTGTCCGCGTCGACCATGATCTGCTCCGGCCCGCGCGGTGCCTGCCCGGAGGAGATCTTCATGGTCCGGGCGTCGTTGGCGTTCCAGTTGCCGACGATGGTCGGGGCCCCGCTCGTCGGCGAGAGGCTGTCCTTGTCACCGTCGACGACGGTCACCGACGTCGAGAACACCGTGCCCTCGGCCGACTTCACGCCGTCCGCCCCCCGCACCTCGCCCAGCACGGACGCGGGCATGACCGGCGGCCTGCCGTTGTCGGACTGGGTCTCACCGGTGTCCGAGGCGTCCTTGGCGCTGACCGTGACGTCGGACGCGGTGGCCGCGAAGAGCTTGTCGAAGGTGGTGGACATGGTGTCGGTGAAGACCAGCGTCCCCGTGACGAAGGCCACCGACAGCAGGACGGCGACGGCGGAGAGCGCCATGCGTCCCTTGTGCGCGAAGAAGTTGCGCATGGAGGTCTTCATGACGGTCATGACGTGCGCCCCCGGGCGTCGAAGTCCTTCATGCGGTCGAGCACGGTGTCGGCGGTCGGCTGATACATCTCGTCGACGATCCGGCCGTCGGCGAGGTACAGCACACGGTCCGCGTGCGAGGCGGCCACCGGGTCGTGCGTGACCATGACGATGGTCTGCCCGAGTTCGTCGACGGACCGCCGCAGGAAGCCCAGCACCTCGGCGCCGGCCCGCGAGTCCAGGTTCCCGGTCGGCTCGTCACCGAAGATGATCTCGGGCCGGGCCGCCAGGGCGCGGGCCACGGCGACGCGCTGCTGCTGGCCGCCGGAGAGCTGGGTCGGCCGGTGCTTGAGCCGGTCTGCGAGCCCGACAGTGTCCACGACCCGCCCCAGCCACGCCTTGTCCGGCTTGCGGCCCGCGATGTCCATGGGCAGCGTGATGTTCTCCAGCGCGTTCAGCGTGGGCAGCAGGTTGAACGCCTGGAAGATGAACCCGATCCGGTCCCGGCGCAGCTTCGTGAGCTTCTTGTCCTTGAGGCCGGTGATCTCGGTCTCGTCCAGATAAATCTGACCGCTGCTCACGGTGTCCAGTCCGGCGAGGCAGTGCATCAACGTGGACTTGCCGGACCCCGAGGGGCCCATGATCGCGGTGAACTGACCGCGAGCGATGTCCACGTCGACGTGATCGAGGGCGACGACACGGGTCTCACCGGACCCGTACGCCTTCACGACCTGCCGCGCCCGCGCGGCAACGGCCGTAGTCCCTCCAGTACCCCCGTGCCTGGTGATGGTCACAGCCGATGTCACGGTATGTCTCCTATATCTGCCAGCAGATCGAAACGAGCGCTGCTGTGAGCGAAGTGGTGCTGATGTGCTGATGTGCTGCTGAAAGCCACGTGCCGATGAAAGCGACGTGCCGATGTGCGGTTCGCCCGCCCCGGCGTACGACCGGTGTTCGGTGTACGGCCGGCGTCCGGCGTGCGGTACGCCGATGAGTCTGGCCTCCGAGGAGGGTCCGGCGCGCTGGTGCCGGACCCCGTCTCGTCCTGAGGAAAACCCCACCCCCGAACCTGCGGTCCGTACGACCCCCGTACGCCCCGACCGCTCCCCAGCGACGTAAAGCCAGGTTAAGGACGCCCCCTGCCCCGTCTCGTCCTCCGGCGGTACGAACCGCCCCCCGGCCGTAGTACGGAGGTACCCCTAGGGGATCTCCCCCGATGGATGGAGCGCATCTCAGGGTTCGGTCCGCCGACCGGTCCACCCAGCGGTCCGCCCAGCGGTCCACCCACCGGTCCGCCCAGCTTCCACCCTCCCGCTACGTGAGGGTCAAGTGGCAAGCTGTGCCCGGCCGATAGATGCATAGGGAAAGGACTCCGGTGGGCGAGACGAAACCCGCGATACCCGACACCGCACAGCACACCGGAACCGACCGACGCGGAGCCGTCGTCGCCGCGCTCATGCTGGTCATGAGCCTGGCCGCGCTGGACACCACGATCGTGTCGACCGCCGTCCCCCAGATCGTCGGCGACCTCGGTGGCTTCTCCGTCTTCTCCTGGTTGTTCTCGGGCTACCTGCTGGCGGTCACGGTCACGCTCCCCGTCTACGGCAAGCTCTCCGACACCTTCGGCCGCAAACCGGTACTGATCGTCGGAACCGCCGTCTTCCTCCTCGGCTCCCTGCTCTGCGCCCTCGCCTGGAACATGGCGGCCCTCATCGCGTTCCGCATCGTGCAGGGCCTGGGCGGCGGCGCCCTCCAGGGCACGGTGCAGACGCTCGCCGCCGACCTCTACCCGCTGGAGGAGCGCCCGAAGATCTCGGCCAGGATCTCCACTGTGTGGGCGATCTCGGCCGTCGCGGGCCCGGCCCTCGGCGGGGTCCTCGCGGCCTACGCCGACTGGCGGTGGATCTTCCTCATCAACCTGCCGCTCGGCGCGGTGGCCCTCTGGCTCCTGGCCCGCCACCTTCACGAGTCGCAGCGGCAGAAGGGCGGCCCCCGCCCCCGTACCGACTGGGCGGGCGCCCTGACGGTGTTCATCTGCGGGGGCGCTCTGCTGATGGCGGTGGTGCAGGGAGGGGTGGCGTGGCCGTGGCTGTCCTGGCCCTCCCTCACCCTGCTGGGTACGGGACTTGCCCTGGTCGTGGCCCTGGTGGTCATCGAACGCCGGGCCGCGGAGCCGATCCTCCCCGGCTGGGTGTGGCGACGCCGTACGATCGCGGCGGTGAATCTCGCCCTGGGCTCGCTGGGGTTCGTGATGGTGGCCCCGACCGTCTTCCTCCCGACCTACGCACAGTCGGTGCTGGGCCTGGCCCCGATAGCCGCCGGCTTCGTCCTGTCCGTCTGGACACTGAGCTGGCCGGTATCGGCGGCGCTGAGCCAGCACGTGTACCGCAGGATCGGCTTCCGCAACACGGCGATGCTGGGCATCGGCACGGCGACGCTGATCCTGGCCGCCTTCCCGCTGCTGCCGTACCCGGGCGAACCCTGGCAGCCGACCCTGCTCATGCTCCTGCTCGGCGCCGCGCTCGGCCTCTTCCAACTCCCGCTGCTCGTGGGTGTCCAGTCCACGGTCGGCTGGGCAGAACGCGGCACCGCCACGGCCTCGATCCTCTTCTGCCGCCAGACGGGCCAGACACTGGGCGCGGCGGCCTTCGGGGCCGTCGCCAACGGAGTGCTGGCATCCCGCCTCGGCGGCACCGGCGACCTCGACGCGGTGACCCGCGCCCTCGACTCGGGCGCCGCCTCGGAGCACGTACGGCGAGCGGTGGCGGACGCGGTCCACGCGGTCTACCTGGGTGCGGCGGGGGCGGCGGCGCTGGCGTTCCTGGCCCTGCTCCTGCTGGCACCCCGCCGTTTCCCCATACTCAAGGACTGAGAGGATGACGCGGACCACAACAGGCGAGCCACAACAGAACAAGAGGCATGACCATGCTCGTACTCCTGTCCTGCGTCGTCCTGCTCGTCCTCGCGGGCTGCGTATGCGTCGTGTGGGCGGCGCGCGGCGGCCCCCGCTGGGTGCGCGCGGTGGCCGCCGTAACCCTGGCGGCGGGTGAGATGGTGCGCCGCTCGGGGCGTACGGGACGGAAACAGGGCTCGGACTCGGACGGCTAGACGGGCCTGTCTGCCTTCCTCCCCTTCCTGCCCTTCCCGTCCTTCCTGCCCTTCCTGCCCTTCCCGTCCTCCCCGCCGCACCTGGGGCATTCGCAGGGCGGGAAGCGCCCGGCCGACTCGATCGGCGCGTCCTTGCGCGACGGCAGATACGTCACTCTCGGTCCCCAGGTACGCCCGCCGTCGCGGGAGACCCGCAGTGTGATGTGCGCCCCGATGAGGCCTTCTTCCTGCTGCTCCACGACCACGACCTTCACTTTCTGTGCTTTTGCACTCACAGAGTGACGTCATCATGGATACGCTCGGAAGGTAGCTGAGCGTGACAACGGGGTCCGCACGGAGGGGAGTTGCCTACGTGGCGATCGAGGACAATCCGCGAACTCGGGAGCAGTACGGCCAGGAGCTGAAGCGGCGTCGGGAGGCGGCGGGGCTCACGCAGGAGGAGCTGAGCCAGCGTGCCGTGATGTCGCGCACGCACATCGCGCATATTGAGGCGGGGCGGCGACGGCCGGATGTGGAGGATGCGCGGCGGTTGGATCAGGTACTGGGGGCGGATGGGTTCTTCGAGCGGTTCCTGCCGGCGCTGGACGGCAAGAAGGTGGCGGAACACTTCAAGGAGGCGCTGGAGTTCGAGGGCCGGGCGACAATCATCAAGGAGTACGCCCACACCCTGGTGCCGGGCATCCTGCAGACGCACGCGTACGCCTACGAGGTGCTCAGCTCCAGCTATCCGCGCAAGAGCGCCGAGGAACGCGACAATCTCCTCACCACGCGCCTCGAACGGGCCCGCATTCTGGACGACTTCCACTCACCGGAGGTCTGCGTACTCCTCGACGAAGCGGTACTACGGCGGATGATCGGCGGGCCTGCCGTGATGTGCGCACAACTACGTCACATCGTGGAGTTGGGGGAAAGCCGCCGCATCCGAGTGCACGTGCTTCCCTTTTCGGCGGGCGCGCACACTCTCCTGGAGGGCTTCCTCTCGCTGATGCGGTTCGAGGAGTTGCCGCCTATCGCGTACGCGGAGGGCGTGAACAGCGGGCGCATCCTGGAACTCCCGGCCGTGGTGCGGGAATGCCAGGAGATCTACGATCACGCACTGGGCGACGCCTTGTCGCACGGCAAATCCCTGGACCTACTCAGGTCCGTCGCGGAGGATTACGAGCATGAAGCGCAGCGAGCACACCATCCCTGACGCCTCGGCGCTGAACGCCTGGCGTAAGTCCAGCTACAGCGGCGGCAGCGGCGGCTCCTGCCTCGAAGTCACCGACGCCGCCCTCCCTACCCACCTCCCCGTCCGAGACAGCAAGAACCCCAGCGGGCCGGCCCTCGTCTTCCCGGCACCGGCCTGGCAGGCGTTCGTCACTTCTCTCGGTCGAACCAGGCCGTAGCTTCCGGCAGGAACAGCAGGACGATCACGGGCAGCCCGGCCACGATACGCAGCGCGGCGTCCACGAACTCTCCGGGCGCCGCCGCGCCGAACACGTCGTTGAACGCCCCGAAGAGGACGAACACCAGCACCACGATGGTCGTGAGCCGGACTCCGTTGCGCGCACCACCGCCGTATCTCAGGGCGAGCAGCGCACACACCCAGACCAGGATCCACGGCGCCATCAGGTCCCCCAGGCCGAAGGACGTCAGGCCGTCCTGCAGCGCGAGGATGATCAGCGGCCCTGCGAACGCCATCCCGAACAGCATCAGTTGGGCGACGCGCACCTGTCGAGGCATCGCTGAATCGGCCCTTGCAGGAGAACTCACGGTCTTCTTTCCTTCCGACCTCGTCGGTCATACAGGTGAACTTGTTGGGGGACAACGGATCTCCGATCCGCATACGTCCGGACAACAGGTGGATCTGAAGTGACAGTCAGTCACCCTCCAAATGAAGCTCAAGATTTCCCTGCTCGCCGCACCGATGCGCGAGACGGCCGATCTCGTCCAGGATCGCCGCTTGCTCCGCCGAATCGACACCGCTCCGCAACCCGTCGATCTCGGCGATGAACTGCGGCATGTCCATCGAGGTCAGCAGTAGTGACCCATATCGGCCCACCCTGCTCAGTATCGGCCTACCACTGTTCTCACACAGGTTGACAAAGATTTCGGAGTAGTCCGGAACACTGTCCAGAACCGACCGATGGTGACGCTTAGGACTTGTCCCATCTCTGCGTACCTGCACAAGAATGACATCGACGCCCATAATCACGCTCCAAGTAGTGTCGGGATATCGGATCCAGTCGCGCCGATCACTCTGCATGGAAATGGGTCGGCGCGACGGCTGGGCCCTCCGAACATCACTTGGGACTGTTCCATGTCTCCCACTTCAGCCAGTCTTCAAGCAGCACCTTCGCCATAAGCCCGGCGAATGGCCCGAACAAGAACAACTGAGCCGCGCGCCTGCCGGGCAGCTCGGAGACCAACCCCGGCATGCAGGGGGCGGGCACTCCGCTGGTTGCGACTCAGCGAAGTGCCCACACTTTCAGGAGCACACTTAATTCACAGGCAGATCAGCCGGAGCGCTAGAATCTTGCAGGAAACCGTAGGGCTCTTGCCGAAGATCGCAGCTAGGGAATCGGGTCATCTCCGCCGACCGAGAGCAAGGCGCTCTCAATTGCATTGCGAAGATGCGAACGCGCGTTCCCTGCGTCAGCCTTTCCTAGCAGGATCGGAAGGAATTCTGAATCCGGGTAGCCATCTCCCTCATCATCCTTCATGGCCCACACTTGCAACCAAATAGCGATCATCATCTCGTTGCAAGCTCGGGCCTGTTGCAGTGCATCCGAACTCCTCTCCGAGAAAATGAAGCGCGCTGATATCCCTAGCCGATGCCCCAAGGCCAGCAGGAACACTTCCTTGGACTCCGACTCCAGGACTGCAAGCACTCGATCTCGAATATTCATTGATCCATGTTCCAGAAATCCTCGTCCGTCATTGGCCGGCTGCTGCCATAGGGCTCCCGAGGCAAGGAGTCGACATCGTATCCGCGATCCCGCAGGACCTTGATCCGAGTGTTTCCATTCGCGATCGTCCCGTCCGGCTTCACCCTCAGCGCCTCCTTCGCAGCGCTGCCGTCAAACGGCATGAGGCCCTCCCGAAAATACTCGGGAGGGCCTCATTTCGATGACTACTAGATTTCAGTCAGCCATTCCCAGTCGCCGGACCTGGCACGCAGTCGCGTGAACCCTTGTTCCAGGCAGTCGCTGAGGCTGGATGATTCGGCACGGATAAATCCTTGCTCGCCTAGGCCCGGCCCCGACATTACCAACGTCCAAGGCTCCCCACCTTCCGCCATCCTCTCATCATCCACCTTGAGGATCACGGTGACGCCAGAGCGGCCCAACTTCTCCATGAGCTGCTCGATATCCATCTCTTTCGCTCCCATCAATAGCCCCTCAAGGCTGCCGAGATGTCACTGACGTCATGCAGCTGACCTTTACCTACTCTGTCAATGACACTTCGAAGGTCAGCGGAAGTGGGGCCGCTCGTGACGCCGTTTCGTTGCATCAACTGCTCAACGGTAGCCTGAGCAGTTCGCTTATTTCCGTTGTTGAACATGTGGCTTCCCGCAATATCCCTGATCACAACTGCCGACTTATCCCAGAAGCTGTTATAGCGACTGGCATTAGCCAGGGTGTTTGCTGGCGAGCCGCTCAACAACGTCTCCCCACCGAAACCTCGGTTAATAGCGGCGATCTCGTCCGGGCTGACACCCACCTTGAACCCGCCAGTCAGCGGGCAGTTGGAATTGTGAACCAGGACCGGAGTCTGGCCCGCCAGCACATAGTACGTGTGCAGGTCATCAACCGTGAGGTTGTACGTGCGAGCGCGGTCCGTGTAAGCACGGTTGCCGGTGACAACGACCGTGTCGCCCTCATCGGTGAGCAGCGCCATGCCCGCCGTGAGGTCGCCCGCCTCGATCCAGGCCTGCTGGGACGGGGACCAGAAGGGGTGCTCGTAGGTCGCCGTCAGTTGCTCGATGCCGTCGTCGGTCGCGATCGACAGCTCGTTGAAGTGCTTGTCGTCCTCGGTGATGATCAGGTGCGTGACCTTGCGGGCGCCGGTCTCGCCAGTCTCCGGGTCGGTGGCGAGCACCTCGTCGCCGACCTCGACGTCCTCGATGTCCTTGGTCGAACCGTCGGCCATCTGTACGTCCGTGCCTGCGAGGAAGCACTTCGTGCAACTGGGTTTCGGTGCCTCGACCTCCTTGGCGGCCTTCTTCCCGCTGTTCTTCAGCAGCTTCTTCGCCAGCGCCTTGAAGAGTCCGCCCACGCCGGTGGCCAGGCCGGTCACCTCGGCCGCGTCGTCGCCCGAGTCGAACATCTTGGAGCCGGTGTCGGCCCCGTGCTTCTCGACGAAGTTGTCGTAGAGGTCGGTCCCGCCGCTGCAGTCCTCGAACCAGCAGCCGGGGCTGAGCTCCGCCATCGCCTCGGCGCCGGCGACGAGGTTGTGTCCCGCACCGGCCAGGAAGTCCTTGAAGGAACCTTCGGCACGCGGGTCGGCGGGCTCCGGCGACCACTGGTCGCATATCCCGCGCTGCGTGTAGAAGATCGGGCAGTCTCCGCTGCCCGCCCTGGGAACGTAGTTGCCGGTGCCCAGGCTGCTCATACCGCCGGAGCCGTACGAACCCGACGACCTGGTGCTCAGGTAGTTGACCACCGCGACAACAACCACGGCCACAGCCACGATCAGGCCGATGAGGGAGTCGAAGAACCTGCCGTCGGGGTCGGCGAAGGTGACCGGGTTGTTGTTGCTGTAGGCGTAGCCGTTGATCTGCTGCGGGTCCTTGATGTCGGCCACCGGGTCGACGCTGACGAAGCGCCCGGTCGACGCGTCGTACTCGCGTGCTCCGAGGTGGGTGAGGCCGGTCGGGTCCTCGGTGCCGCCGACGAAGCCCCGTTCGCCGACCCACGCGGTGGCGGCCTGGCCGCGGTCCTCGCCGAACGGGGTCATCTGGCGCCGGGTGACCGCCTGGGTGGCGGCGTCGACCTGCACGCTCGCCGTGCCGTTGTGGTCACTGGCGATCCAGGTCAGTCCCGCGGTCGTGCGCATCGCGACGGCCTGGCCGCCGTGGGTGTAGTACCGGGTGGCCTCGACCTTGCCGCTCGCCTTGCCGAGGCGCAGCTCGGTCTCGCCCAGGTAGAGGGTGGTGCCGGTGGCGTCCCGGCGGATGAGCCGGTTGCCGTCGGCGTCGTTCAGGTACTGCGTGGTCGTCCTGTCGGCCTCGGTGACCTTCTCCAGGCTGCCCTCGGCGTTGAAGTCGAGGTCCTGCGCCTTGCCGCCGATCGTACGGACGTCGGTGTTGCCCGAGGCGTCGTACGTGTAGCTGGTGCGGCCCGCGGCAGACCCGTCCGCCTTCTTGGTCTCGGTGGAGGCCAGGGCGTGCGGGCGGGGCTGGTCGGCAGTCTTGTACGTGTACGAGGTGGCGGCGCCGGTCAGGTGGTCGGTCGCCGATTTGCGGTTGCCCGCACTGTCGTAGGTGAACGACTGCCAGTACTTGCCCGGACCGCCCACGTTCGCCTTGGCGGGCGCGGTGGCGCAGTCGGCCGTGGCCGTCCAGGCGGCCTTCAGACGGCGGTGGCCGTCATAGGTGAAGCACTGCCGGTCGGTGGGACTGGTGGCCTTGTCCTCGATCTCGACCGGGTTCCCGGCGAGGTCGTAGCGGTAGTAGACGTCCGAGTCCGTGCCCGTGTGCGTCTCGGACACCACGCTCTGGCGGGCCAGGCGCTTGGTGCCGGTCTCGTAGCTCCGGTTGATCTCCGTCCAGTCCGCGGACGACGAGACGCCCAGTGTGGTGCGGATCTGCTCACCGGCGGGCAGGTAGTCCGTGTTCTGGACGATGCCCGTCAGGCCCCGCAGGGTGTCCGGCATCCGCTGCTCGGTGTAGCCGTACTGCAGGACCTCCTGGCCGAGGCCGCCCATCGCGGGGATGGTCCGCTTCTGCAGGGTGCCGTCGACGTTGTAGGCGTTGTTGATGGTCCACACGCCGTTGGTGCCGGCCAGCGCGCCCTCGGTCTTGCTGATCGTGTACTGCTCGTTCAGGACCCGGTAGAGCTTGTCGTACTTGGCGTTGGTCAGGGCGTACAAGTCACCGGACTTGCCGCCCACATAGCGGATGGCGGAGGTCAGCCGTCCCTTGGCGATCGAGTCGTACGTCCAGCGGGCGAGGTACTTGGAGTCCTCGGGAGCGGGAGCGCCGTTCACCACGGGCACCCTGCCGTCGAGCTTGCCCGTCGTCCGGCCGAGCAGGTCGTAAGTGAAGCCGATCGTCTTCTTACGGGCGTCCGTTGCCGCCACGACCTGGTCGAGATCGTTGTAATCGGAGGAACTGGCGCCGGCGTCGGGGTCGCTCACGCTGGTCCGACGGCCCAGGAAGTCATAGCCGTACGACCAGGTGTTGCCGTCGTCGTCCTTGTACACCTGCGTCGTGACGTCCGTCAGGCGCTTGCGGGTGAAGAAGGACGGGCTGGGCTGGTCGGTGCAGGTCGTGTCGGCCTTGCAGATCTGGTCGAACGGGACGTCTGGCCAGGCGTTGCGGTTGGACGAGGTGAGCGAGCCGCACGTCTCGCCGCCGGTGACCGGCAGGCAGCGCTCGGCAACCGTGAACGTCACCCGGGCCGCGGCCGGCTGGGTCGTGGAGAAGATCGTGTCCGTGCGCTGGCCGTAGTCGATGCGCTTGAGCCAGCCGCCGCGCGTGTACGCGGTGCCGTTGCCGGTCGTGCCGTTCTTGGCGTAGCGGTTGGTCTCCTTGGTGTACCAGTACGTCATGACGTTGCCGTGCGGGTCCACGACGTAGTCGAGGTTCCACCGCCAGGCCTGCGTCTTGGCGCGGCCGGAGAAGGAGTCGCCGGAGGAGTATCCGGGCTCGCCCGAGTCGTCGCCGAAGACCGGGACCGTCCACACCGAGTTGGTCTCGGGCATGCCCGAGCTCCAGCCCGGGAGGCGGTCCTTGCCGAACACGTACTGGGTGCCGTCGGTCCCGGTGACCGTCCAGAACTCGCCCTTGTCGCCGTTCTCGCCGGTGTCTCCGTCGTCGCCGTTGACGGCACCGGTCCCCCGGACGACGCGCTCTCCGTCGTCGCTCTTGGGGCGCCACTCGCCGTCGGAGCCCTTCACCAGGGGCGTCGACTTGCCGTTGAGGACGAGGGAGGCGTTGTCCTCCTTCCAGCACAGGTCGTACTTCTCGTCCTGGCCGTCGTCTGCACAGCTGCCGTACGCCCGCTCGATGTACGACACCGGGAGGTCGAAGCCCTCGCCGATCCACGACGGCTGCGCACTGGTGGACGAGGTGCGGCCGTCCACGCTCTGCGCGGAGTAGCCGATGGACAGGTTGGGAGCCGGTCCCGCCGGGGCCGGCGGGGTCTCCAGCGGGTAGTTCCACGTGAAGTCCCCGTTGGAGCCGCCTGCCTGCCAGGTGGAGGAGGCCGCCAGTGGAGTGGCCTCGTAGGTGCCCTGGTCGGAGGAGGCCGCGGCGGACAGGGCCAGCACCATCGGTGCCCCGCGGACGCTGACCTGCGCGGTCACCGTCTCCTTCTCGGCGTCGTTCTCCGAGGCCACTGGCGTGGTCCTGCGGCACTCCGCCTTCTCGGGCGTGGTCAGCGCGCACTCGGGCAGGCGTATGAGCCTCAGGCGCGAGGACCAGTTGCCGCTGTAGGCGTCGGCGAAGGAGCTGTAATCGACGGTGGTTCCGAGGCTCGCGGCTGCGGGGTCACCGTCGGCGCGCGCGACCGTGAACACCAGGCCGTCGATGCCCAGGCGGCTGGTGGCCTTGCGGTCGAGGACGCGGACCTGGGCTTCCTCGGGAGCCTCGGCAGGTTTCGCGCGCGGCTGTGTGAGCGTGATGGGCAGGCCGGAGACCTTCACCGCCATCCTTGTGCCCTGCGGGAGTTCGACCGTCAACGCCGACGCGCTCGGCCAATTCACCTTGGCCCGGGCCTTGGCGAGCGTCTCCCTCGCCGCGGCAACCGTCGGGTCGTGGACCTTGGTGAGCTTGGGGTCGAAGGGCTCGGCCTTGCCGTATCTGGCCTTCTGCAGGGCCGTGTGCTCGCGGTCCCGCTCGGCTGCCTGCACCGGTGCGGCGCTCAGCAGACCGGCGACGACGGCCGACGATACGGGCAGAACGATGGTGGCGAGACGCCGGCGGCTCGCTCTGCTCCATGCCCATCTTCTGGGCAGCAGTGAGCTGTTCCTGGACAACACTGGGGGGTTCTCCCGGATTCTGAGATGTGGGGGCGTGCCGGGCTCGTGACCCGGCACGCCGCTGAGGAAGAGAAGTGAGCGGGTTACTCGATCGGGTTACTCGACTGGAACCGGCGGCTCGTCCACGGTGGCGAGCTGGGTGATCTCCTCCTCGGAGAGCACACCCGCGTACACCCGCAGGTCGTCGAGCTGGCCGGGCAGGGCGTTGCCCCACTCCCCGTTGTCGTGACGACGCGCGCCGCCGACCATCAGAGGACCGGTGGGCTGGAAGGTGTCCTCACTGAGAACGCCGTCCTCGTCGCCCTGCCTCTGTCCCGAGACATAGAGCTTGACGGACTTGTTCACCGAGTCGAAGACAGCGGTGACGTGTACCCAGCCGCCGGGGGCGTTGACCTCGTCCGATACGACCGTTGCGGCGGGTCCGCCCAGGGCGTCCGTCTCGTACCGGCCGAAGTTCCAGTCGCCGATGGAGTCGCCCGCCTCCTGGCGGTACCAGAGACGGAAGGAGTTCCGCTCGGCGCCTGGGTGTGCGAAGACGGTCGGCGAGTGCGCCGTGGTCGTGTCCTCCAGCTTCGACTGGGCAGCCAGGTTCACCCAGCCGGCCAGGGTGTAGCTGCCGGACTCGTCCAGCGAAACAGGCGATGTGGCGCGGCCCAGTCGCTCGGCGTCGAGTTCCAGCACGTTGCCGTGTGCCGGGTCGTCCGTCGGGGCGAAAGCCGCGCCCGTCTGGAGCTGGAGTGCGTTGCCCCGGCCGGTCGCGTCCGCCGCGGTGGTGCCGGAGGTCTCGTCGAACGCCCAGTTGGCGAGCAACGTGGCCTCGGTCCGCCCGGTCGTCGGGTTCTCGGCGTTCGCGATCGGCTCCAGCTCGTTCTCGAACACCACGCGATTCCATACCTGGACCTGGTCGAGGACGCCCTCGAAATAGTCCGTATAGGCGCCGGCCGCCTTCATCCGGCCGACCTCGAAGGCCCCCTTCGCCGCCCAGGGCGTCGTGAACTCCGTCGCCGCCTGGAGCTGTCCGTTGACGTAGAGGCGGATCTGCTTCTTGTTGTTGTCGTACACGCCCATCAGATGGGTCCACGCGCCCACGACCGGCGGCTTCTTGGACAATGCACGGATGATCGTCGGGTCGTCGGTGTCGGCCGCGTAGCGGTTGAAGACCCAGCGGTCGTACGACTGCGAGTAGTAGATCTGGAAGCCGCCCGCCCGCGTGCCGCTCTGGGTGACCACGGTGGAGACATGGTCCTTGGCGGTCAGCCGTGCCCAGGCGGAGACGGTGAAGCTGTTCGTGGTGTCCAGGACCGCAGCGGCCGTCGTCCCGGAGACATTGCTGCCGTTACCGCGCAGGCCACCGCCCAGCCGGGCCTTGTCCGTCCAGGACGACGAGGTCAGTTTCAGCGGCCGGTCCGTGCCTGAACTGTCCGCGGCAGTGGTCCCGTTGCCGTCGTCGAGCGCCCAGCGCGCCACCGGATCGGAGCCCTTGGCCACCTTGAACAGGTAGTCGTAGTGGGCGCTGGGATTGCCCGCCCCGTCGAAGGTCTGCACCCGCAGGGTGTTGGTCAGCCGCTTGTCGGGGGCCGCCTCGATCTCGTAGGTCGGGGCGTTGGCTGTGAAGGTCTTGCTGCCGAGCTTGGCTCCGTTGAGCCACCAGTCGTAGCGGCGTACGTCACTGGCGCCTGCCTCGACTTTGAAGCCTGCGGTCATGCCGACACTGCCCAGCGCCGGGTCGGCGGTGTCGCAGGTCGTGCCCGCGCACTCCTTGTACACCGTCGAGGACACCTTCGGTACGGGCGGGCCGTTGGAGTCGGCCTTGAAGTAGCAGTAGCCCGACCAGGGGCCGAACAGCGAGTGGGTGTCGCCTTTCCACGTGTACCGGTACTCGGTGCGGGCGCGGAACTTGTAGGTGACGTTCTGATCCAGGGCCGACGTGACCGCCGTTCCCGCCGTGCCGCTGTCCGTCCACGTGGACGGCTTCAGCGAGGTCGGGGTGGTACTGCTGCCCTTGTACAGCTCGAAGTTGGGGCGCAGCGAGGCGTTGGAGCCGTCGCTCGATGTCGGCGTCGCCGTCAGCCGCGGTGTGGTGTCGCGGATCAGCGCCGGTGAGGAGGAGGCCGAGCAGGACACCTTGGGGTCGGACATCTTCACCGACGACGGCTTGCTGTTCGGCTGGGTCACGTAGGTGATCGAAAGCCGGGGCTTGCGCGAGGAGGTGGCGTCCGGGTCGAGCGGGGACATGAACTGCTTCCACGCGATCGGGTCGGACTCACTGGCGCGCAGGCCGAGTGTGGTGAGCGTGTCCTTCGCCTTCGCGGTGTACGCGACGGCCGCGGTGGCGTCGAACTCGACATCGCCGTCCGGGCACGAGGAGGAGTGGCCCTTGGCGGCCGAGACGGTGTCCACCTTCGCATGCCACTTCGGCGGCTTGGTGCTCCATGTCGTCGACGAGGAGATCTGGCTCGTGCGGTACAGGTCGATGTTCTTCTTGTCGCAGTTCGCCGACCAGATCTCGTACGCGGTGAATGTCGCGTTCAGGATCTTCTTGCCGGCCACCCTGCGAGTGTCGAACTGGAAGAGCGAGCGCGCCTTCTTGTTGTCCACGTACGCGTCGTAGCCCACGCCGAGTGCGTGCTTGGTCTTCCAGAAACTGGTACCGGGCGAGTTGGACCACAGGGTCGTCCAGCCCGTCAGGGTCGCCTTCACCGCGGGTGGGTCGAGGACGACCGGGTAGGCGGTGGAACTGCTGGCAAGGAAGTCCTGGTCCGGGACGATGGAGAGAGCGTCGTCCGTGACAGTCGTGCTCATGACAGTCGTACGGGATCGGGAACCGGCACTGAGGGTGTCGGCCACGGCCTCGGCGGAGGACGCAGACCTCATGGCGGCCGTCGTCGCCGCGCCCACGGCCTTCGTCGTGTTCGTGCCAGTGCCCGCGTCCCACATAAGTGCCGAGCCACTGGAGATCACGGCGTACCCCGAGCCGTCAACGAATGCGGCGGCGCCCGAGTCGTCAGCACGCACGGACAGCCCTCGAGCCTCGACGGGGAAACTCACCTTCCGTAAAGCGGGGTTGGCGGCGGCCTCACGCGTGTGGACCACCAAGTGGTATGTGAACCCGTCAGGGTGCGCCTGCACAGCGAGGTCCACGTCGGGCAGTACGGACCGGTACACAGCCGACGAGCCGTCGATCTCCGGCTTCGGCAGCGTCCACGGCGAGGACACCGCGTACTCCCTGCTCCCGGTCACCATCCGGGCCAGCGGTACGTCGCTGTCACCACCGCCGGAGAACCGGATGTCCTCGGCCGCGCGGGGCGCGAGGCTGCCGTCCGGCTGTGCGACGAGCGTCGTGTCGACGGCGGTCCACTCGCCGCCCTTGAGGACCCGCTCGGGTGACGTCGTCGTCTCGGCCGTGAAGGTCCCGTCCGGATTGGCGACCACCCGGCTGGTCGCCGACGTCAAACCGTCCACTTCGACGTACTTCCCGGACTCGACCGCCTTCTTCGAGGCTTTCTCCTCGGCTGTGACGGTCGGGAGCCCGTCGTCCTCCCAGTAAGCCTTGCCGCGCGCCTCCTCATCGGCTGACGCACCGGAACCCCCCGCGTCTGCGTCGGCCGCCCGGACCGGGACGGCCTGTCCTACTCCGTCGGCGCCCGCCCCGTGAGCGTCGCCAGGCTGTTGCGTACGTGGTCCATGTGGGCCTGCACCGTGTCCCATTGCTCGGCGTGTTCGCGCAGCACACGTTCCGTGTCGCGGATGATGCGGTCCTCCTGGACGCGGGCCTCGGCGATCAGTTCGGCGGCCCGGGCCTCGGCGTCCGCCTGCATACGGGCGTCGGACTGCTCGGCCTCGGCGATGGCGCGCGTCGCCTCGGAGAGGACGGCCTCGGCGCGGGTCACCCGTTCGCCGTGCCGCGCGTCGAGCACGGCCTCGCGCTCGGCCAGCTCGCGGTCCATCTCCACGCAGCGGTCGGCGTACTCCCTCTCGCGCTCGGCGAGCACGCCCTCGGTCCGCTGCCGTACCTCCCGCAGCGCGGCCAGCGCCTCGCCCCGGCGCTCCTTCACCTCCACCCGTGCCTCGATCCGCAGGTCGTCCGCCTCGGCACGCGCCGCGAGCAGCCGCTGCCGGGCCCGCTCCTCGGCCTCGCCGCGCACCTCGTCGGCGTACGCCTGCGCGGCCTCCAACGCCCCGCGCCCCTCCGCCTCCGCCTCATCGGTGATCGTGAGGGCGTCCTGACGACCGCCCTCACGCACCGCCTCCGCCTCCTGCGCGCCCAGCTCGAACAACTGCCGGGCCCCCTCACCGAGCGCCTCGTACGTCTGCGGAGCCAGTCGCGCCACGGCCTCCCGCAGCCGCTCCGCCTCCGCCTCCATCTCCCTGGCCAGCACGGTCAACCGCGCGGCCCGCTCCCACGCCGCGTCACGGTCCTGCGAGAGGGCAGCCGCGTACGCGTCGACCTGCTCGGGACGGTAGCCGCGCCGTACGACCGCGAAGTCGTCCGGCGACACCGATGCGCTGCTCATCCTGGAACCCTCTCGCCCTCTCGAATGATTTCGCGCATATCTTGATTGATCAGATGTAAGGGCTCATAACGCGACACTCCAGGTGTAAGTAACGGTCGCCGTTCCCCACACGAAAGGGCCGGGCCCGGTCACACGACCGGGCCCGGCCCTCCGCACGGGGTGACGCGACGTCAGCGCCGCGCCACCGCCACCTTTTTCGGGGTCACCTTTTTCGGGGTCACCGCCCTCACCGTCAGAGCAGTCCGTCCCACATCTGCTCCAGCAGCACCGACCACCAGCTCTCCGGCGAACCCAGTGCCGCCTGGTCGAGGGCGGCCAGCTGAGCCTGGAAGTCGACGGTCCAACGACCCGCCTGCTCCTGGTTCAGGCCGTAGCGCAATCGCCACATGCGGCCCAGCAGCGCCAGGCAGCGCTGGAACTCGGGCAGCCCCGTGTTCACGAACTGCGGCGGCACCGGAGCACCACCCGGCCCGGCCTCCACCGGCACCGCGACGATGTTCGCCGTGCCGTACTGCACACACAGCGCCTTGCCGAAGTCGCTGCCCATGACGAGGTACGAGCCCGCGTCCGACGCGGGCTGCACGCCCCGCTCCTGCGCCAGCTCGGCAAGCGTCGGCACCGGCCGCGCCGGCTGGGCCTGCGCCCAGAAGAACGGGCCCATGTCGACCGGCAGTCCGCCCACCACCAGCGAGTGCGCCACGATCGGCGGCACACCCTGCCGGGACACCGCCTGCTGGTCGAACCGGAAGAGACCCGGCCCGAACGCGGCCGCCAGCTCCTGCGCGACACCCTCCGGCGGGATCGGCGGTGCGGGCTGCACCGGCGGCAGCGGCGCCCGCACCGGCGCGGGCCGCGCGGGACCATCGGCCACCTGGTGCAACTCCCCCTGATGCGCGAGGAGTTGCGCCATGCCCTGCTGACGCGAGGCGTGGTCGGTGCCGTACGGGGCGATCGATGTGATCCGCGCGTTCGGCCACTGCTCGCGGATCATCCGCGCACAGTACGCACCCGGCAGCTCGCACGACTCCAGCTCCGTGTGCAGCTCCAGCACCTGGTCCGGCGGGATGTTCATCCCGCGCAGCTCATGGAAGATCTGCCACTCCGGGTGCGGCATACCCGGCGCCGACCGCCGGATCACCTGCTGCTCGGAGCCGTCCGGGGCGCGGTAGCGCAGCACAGCCTGGTAACCGGGGCCCACGGTCGGCTGACCCGAGGGTTGCTGCGGATAGCCGTACGCGGGGGGCTGCTGCCCCGGGGCCGGGGCCGGCGGCGGTCCGGGCACCGGCGGTTGCTGACCGGGGATCGGCCGGGGCGCGCCCGGGGGCATACCGGGCGGGGCCGGGGGCGGGGGAACAGCAGGGGCGCCTGGCGCGCCGGGAACCCCGGGCGCACCCGGAGGGCCGACCGGTGGCGCTGCCAGCACGGTCTCGGCATGGTGTACGGCGCCGGGGGTGCCCGGAGTTCCGGGGGCTCCGGGAGCACTCGGAGCACTCGGCGCGGCAGGCGGCTGATGTGGTGCGCCGGGGCCGCCGACGGGGGGACCGGACAGCATCGTGGCCGCGTGATGAACACCACCCCCAGGCGTACCACCCGGCGGAGTCGGCACACCGGGAGCACCCGGAGGAGCTGGAGGAGCCGGCACACCCGGAGCACCAGGCGCACCAGGCCGGCCCGGAGCCCCGGGCGGACCCGGAGGCAGGGGCGCCCCCGGACCGCCGACAGAGGGAGCGGACAGCACCGTGGCGGCGTGATGAACACCACCCCCGGGCGTACCACCAGGCGGAGTCGACACACCCGGAGGCTGCGAACCACCAGGCGCACCCGGAACCCCCGGAGGAGCCGGCACACCCGGAGCACCAGGCGCACCAGGCGGCGCCGGAAGCTGCGCCGACGCGTACCCAGCCGCCGGGGCGCCCGGAGGCGCCGGAGGCTGTGGCGCCTTACCCGTCACGGAATCGGCGGCCTCACCCGTGCCGGCCGGAGGCGTACCGGGAGCCTGCGGATAGCCGTACCCGGGCACACCCGGAGGCGGCGTACCAGGGGCCTGCGGATAGCCGTACGACGGCGCGCCCGGAGGCGGCGTGCCCTGCGGACCGCCGGGCTCGTTCGGCGCCGGAGAGACCGCCGTCGGCGGCAACTGGCTGCCCCCGGAGATCAGCGCGGTCTTGGCGTCCGGCGCCGCACCAGGCAGCGGGACGTCGGCGTCGTCCACACCGGTCAGCGGCGGCGCGAACACGGTCTGGGGCAGCGGTACCGAACGGTCCTCCTCCGCACCGGCATTGGTGTCGGTCCCGGCCCACGGAGTCGCCCCCGGAGCCACACCCGGCACCCGGTCCTGCGGCGGCGCGTCCTGCACATCGTCGACGGCACCGGCGGCCGGCCACGGCGTGGCATCGGCCGCGCCAGAAGGCCCGGCGAGAGTCTCGGGCAGCCCACCGTCCTGGCCAGGCACCGCATCCGAGACGGAACCCGTGTCCGAGCCGGCCGCGGCAGCGGCGGCGGCGGGAGCAGCAGCCGGACGGTCTCCGGCCCCACCGGCCCGGCCCCGGCCCCGGCCCCGGCCCCGGCCACACGAGAACCCGCCCCGTCGGACGCGTCCGCCCCCGAACCCGAACGCTGGTCCGGGATACCCAGCTTGTCGGCCGCCTCCTGCAACCACTCCGGCGGAGTCAGCAGGAACGACGTCTGGTTCAGATCCACCCGGGCCGGAGGAGGCGCGGGCTCGGGCTCGGGCGCGGTGTCCGTCCGGCCGTACTCCTCCTCGTACCGCCGGATCACCTCGCCCACCGGCAGCCCCGGCCACAGCGTGGCCTCACCGCTGTCCCGCGCGATGACGAGCCGCTGGACACCGCCGTCCGACCGCGGCCCCTCGACCCGGTCCTCGGCCCAGACCACGAACCCCAGCTCGAACTCCCGTACCCGCACCTCACGGTGCTGATAACCGGGCACGTCCCCGTTGATCCACTCTTCGGCGCGCTCCTGCGCCTGCGCGAAGGTCACCATCGAAAACTCACTCCCCCACCGAGGACGCCGAAGACGCCGAGGCCGCGGAAGACGACGAGGAGACGGGCACGGCACGCGCGAAGCCACCGTCCACCATCAGGTTCGCCACGGTCTCCAACTCCGGCGGATTACCCGCCAGCCGCGTCAGGAACGCATCGAAGTCGTCCCCGCACGGCAGCAGCAGCCGCTCGACACGCTCCGCGGGCGTCCACGAGGGATCGACGTCACGGGCATCGTCGTACGCGCAGAACCAGACCGACCCGACCCGGTCGCCCCTCACCTTCACGGCGAGCAACCCGCCCTGCACGAACCCGACACCCAGGTAGTCCTTGGTCAGATGATCCCGCAGGCACTTGTTCACGTACACCAGGTCATTGATGGCGGCCTCGTCCCGCACCGTGAAGAACGGCTGGTCGACGAGCACCCCCAACTCCGCGTCCAGAGCCGCCCCCACGGGCGCACAACCACCCGCGGCCTTCAGGAACGACCGATACGCCCCCGGCAACCGGTACCCGAGGTCCTCCTCGACCCCGAGCACCTGCTGCTCCGTCACCGCCAACGCCGACTTCGGCAACCCGAAATGCGCCGGCCGCGTCTCCTGCAACGGCCGCGTCCCCCGCTTGGCCTGGTCGACAGCCGCCGTGGCCACACCACCGTGATGCCGCAGCAGCGCCTTGACGTCCACCGGCACCAGCTCAAGCCGACGACTGCCCCGCACGTGATGCCAGGTCCAGCCGTGCGGAGTCGCCACCGCGGGAATCGTGTCCCACAACTCATGCCCCGAAGCGGCGAGCACGGCGTTCGCGGACACGTAGTCCGTCAACCTCAGCTCATCGACACCGAACCCTTCCGGGGGGTCCGCGATATCGGCGGCGGCACGCGCATAGGGCGAGAAGTCGGGATAGCCATGGGCGTCCACGCGCACGCCTCTCGGATGACGCGCCGCTCGGACCGGGTCCGGAAACTGCACGACCTGCCCGGCGTAGGCCGCGTTCGGCGGCGCGGCTTGATGCCCGGGCCGACCTGTCGTCATGGCGGATGCCCCCTGCGGCGTTCTCTATGGCCTGATTTGCCTGTCGGTCACGCGATAGCCGTAAGGATCGCGGTTGCCGACAGCCTAAGCCGTACGGGGACACCGGTCACCGGGCCTCCGGTTCCGTGACCAGCCGTCACCCTGCCGTGACGGTCCGACGAAGCCGGGCGTGTCGCATGGCCCCAGCTTCCGCAGCCGCCACGGACTTTGGCAGGCTGTGTCCGCTGCCGGGGGATTGAACGGAGGGGATGAAGAGCATGAACGCAACCCGGACGGGCACCTCGGGCGACCCACGCATCGGCTGGAGCAACGCCGACACCGTGCACGCGCCCGCCCTCCACCACCGCCGCGACGGCATACTCCCGACCGTGGCCGCCGCCCTCTCGGTCCGCGGCGAAACCCTCACCGGCACCGCCGCCCGAGGCGACCAGCCACCACCCCTGCACCCCCTCGTCCAGGAATTCCTCGACTCCCTCGCCACGGCCCAACGCGACCGCTTCACCGGCCGCTGCGCCGAAGCGATCCTCATCTCCCGCCACATCGCCACCGCCGACACCGCGCGCAGCAAACGCGCGGCCCGCAAACCGATGACCAACGGCGAAGCCCGCAAAGCCCTCAAACAGGCCAAACTCACCGCCCGCCGCATCCGCGAGGCCGGCGACCCACTCCACGGCAGCTTCGCCCCGCCCTGCCGCGCCTGCCAGGCCCTGAGCGCCCACTTCGGCGTACGAGTCGTCGACCCCACCCAGGAACCCTGACCCAGACCCACCCAGGAACCCTGACCCAGCAAAACGGCGTCACCCCCAGCACGGTGACCGCCCAGTCCCGACCCTCGACGAACGAAGGGCAGATGCAAGCCGACCGCTCCTCCACCCCCAAACTCCCGACTCCGCTCGGGCAGGGGGGAACCCCAACCCGCTTCCCCGCGCCCGTGGACGCCGCCCTGCGCGCCGCGGGCTGGCTGCCCGGCCGCTGGGACATACGGCAGGCCGAGATCTGGGCCGACGCCCTCCGCGAGCACACGTCCACCGCGGGACACCGCCACGCGGTCTTCCCAGCGGCAGTCGAGGCATGGGCGGAGTTCGGCGGCCTGCACATCACCGCACAGGGCCCCGGCCGCGAACTCGCACCCTCAGCCCTGCACCTGGACCCCATGCACGGGCTCCACATGGCCCGCACCCTCGCCGACCTCGGCCGCGCCCTCGGCGCCGAGGTCTGCCCCCTCGGCCTCGAACCCGACACCCACACCATCCTCGCCATCGACACGGAAGGGCGCGTCTACGCCCTGGACCACACCGGCGACTGGTACCTGGGCCCCACGGCCGACCAGGCCTTCACCGCACTGCTGACGGGGATACCACCGGTACGGCTCACGTCAGGCTGATCCGGCGGCCTGTTACGACGGGCTGGGCGACGGGCTGACACGGCAGGCCGCTCGACCTCCTCAGCCGAGTTCCGCCGACGGACGGTGAACGGTGGCGACCGAACTCACCCCTCAGCCGGAATCACCCCTCAGCCGGAATCACCCTTCGGCCGGAATCACCGCCGACACCCGAAAACCCCCCGCATCCGTCGGCCCGGACACGAACACACCCCCCAGCGCCGCCACACGCTCCTTCATCCCCACCAGCCCGTTCCCCCCGGAGGGCAACCGCGCCGACGACGCATCCCCCGGCTCCGGCGGCGGCTCGTTCTCCACCTGCATCGCGATCTCAGCGACCCGATGCGCCAGCCGCACATACGTCTTCGCCCCCGCAGCGTGCTTGTGGACGTTCGTCAACGCCTCCTGAACCACCCGATACGCGGTCTGCTCGATCTCCGGCGCATACCCCCGCTCATCCCCCTCCACCGACAGATCCACCACCATCCCGGCGGCCGCGGACTGCCCGACCAGCTCCTCCAGCTCCGCGAGACACGGCCCGTCCACGGCCTCGTCCTCGCCTCGGGAACTCCACGAAACCCGCGACGCCGCCTCCGCCGCAGCCACCCCCACAGCGGCCAACGGCACCGACTCACCGCGGACGCCCTCAGCGCCCCTACCGCGCCTACCGCCGTCGCCGGCCTTGTCACCCTTGTCACCCTTGGACGCCAGCCCGTCCCCCGACCGCAGCACCCCCAACATCTCCCGCAGCTCCGTCAACGCCTGCCGCCCCATGTCCCCCACCAGCGCCGCGTTCTTCACAGCCTTCTCGGGATCCTTCCGGGCAACCGCCTGCAGCGCGGCCGCATGCACCACCATCAACGACACCCGATGCGCCACCACGTCATGCATCTCACGGGCGATCCGCGTCCGCTCCTCACCCCGGGCCCACTCCGCCCGCTCCTCCGCCCGCTCGGCCAGCAACTGCAGCTCCCGCTCCAGCGAGTCCGCCCGCTCCCGAAGGCTCTCCATCAGCCGCCGCCGCGCCCCCACGTACAACCCGAGCAACACCGGCGGCGCGGTCATCCCGATCGCCATCGTCAACGACACGAACGGCGGAAACCACTCCGCCCCCACCGTCGCGTCCCCCCGCACATTCCCGTGCACGGTCTGCACGAACGCGACGATGAACACCCCCACGAACGACATCCCCGACAGCGCCGCGATGATCCGCCGAGGCACCTCCGACGCGGCCAGCGTGTACAGGCCCACCACGCCCATCAGATAGCCCATCTGCGCCGGCGTGATCGCAATCGACACGAGCACCACCGCGACGGGCCACATCCGCCGCACCAGCAGCACGGACCCCGCGAGCAGTCCGAACACCACCCCCACGGCCACGGGCAGCCCCGCGTCCCGCGCGAACGGATACCCCTGCACCGCACACTCGATCATCGACAGCAGCGCCAGCCCGGCATCCAGCGCCGCACTGCGCCACCGCCCCCACCACACTGGTCCGGCCCTGGTCCCGGCCTCGGTACGGTCTTCCCCCGTCGTGGTCATGCGTCCCAGCCTACGGGCGCGACCCAACGCTTTTCCGGCGAGTTTCCCGTACTGCCCTACACCACGCTCCGCAATCGAACAGAAGCGAAACCGGCCGGAATCCCTCGAACTACTGAATCGCACACCGTTCGACCCCGGAACCCCACATTCCGGCCGGACGGTATGCCCATGGCACACGCACACAGCAAGTACGCGGACTTCGAGGGGCTACGGGAGCGGGCGGTCGCGTTGCGGCGCGGGGGCTACAGCCTCCGCCAGATCCGAGACGAACTTGGCGTCTACAACAACGAAATACTGCAACGCCTGGTCGAGGGCGAGCCACCGCCGGAGTGGACGAAGCGCCCCAGAGCGAAGGACGACCTCCGCAAGAGGGCTCGGGAGCTACGTCGGCAGGGGTGGACGTACAAACAGATCCAGACCGAGCTAGGCTGCTCAAAAAGCTCCGTTTCACTATGGGTGCGTGATCTTCCCACCCCGCCAGCCCGGCGCACGCCCGAGGAGCAGCGCGAGTTGATGAACGCAGGCCTCGCCCGGCTGCGCGCTGCACTGGAGCAGGAGAGGGCAGAGACCAAACGGCAGGCCGCCGCAGCCATCGGCGAACTGTCAGACCGCGAGTTGTTTATCGCAGGGGTCGCGCTCTACTGGGCCGAGGGCGCCAAGGACAAGCCGCACCGACGCACCGAGGTGCTCCAGTTCATCAACAGCGACGCGAACGTGATCCGACTCTTCCTGCGTTGGCTTGAGCTCCTCGAAGTCACCCGCGACCGACTGACGATTCGCGTGAGTATCCACGAAACGGCCGACGTCGCCGCCGCAGAGAAGTACTGGGCCGACGTGGTTGGCGTCGAGGTATCGGCGTTCAGCCGAGCGACCCTCAAGAAACACAACCCGCGAACGGTGCGCAAGAACACCGGCGACAACTATCACGGCTGCCTTGCGATCTACGTCCGGCAGAGCGCTGACCTATACCGTCGCATGGAGGGCGCCTGGTACGGCATAGTAGGGGCTGCGCCCGCACCCGATCTACGAAATCGGACATAGGGTGCAGACCATCCCGGGTCGTCTAATGGCAGGACAAAGAGTTTTGGTCTCTTGAATGAGGGTTCGATTCCTTCCCCGGGAGCCACAGCACACAACCCCTCGGTTCGGGGCCTGACCCACACAGTCAGGCCCCGCTCACATTTCCCCCTCACAACCCCCCGGTATCCTGCGGACGTCGAACCCCACACATCCGAAGCCGAAGGGCACACCCGTGAGCGCCAACCGCCCGGCAGCCGTCGTCGTACTCGCAGCGGGTGAGGGCACCCGTATGAAGTCGGCCACACCGAAGGTCCTGCACAGCATCTGTGGCCGTTCCCTCGTCGGTCACGTACTCGCCGCCGCGCGCGAGTTGGAGCCCGAGAATCTGGTCGTCGTCGTGGGGCACGCGCGCGAGAAGGTCGCCGCGCACCTCGCCGAGATCGACCCCGGCGTACGGACGGCCGTCCAGGCCGAGCAGAACGGGACCGGGCACGCCGTACGGATGGGCCTCGACGAGCTGGGCGGCGGTGTCGACGGAACCGTGGTCGTCGTGTGCGGCGACACGCCTCTCCTCACCGCCGCGACCCTCCAGGCCCTCGCCGCGACGCACACCACCGACGGCAACGCCGTCACCGTGCTCACCGCCGAGGTCCCGGACGCGACCGGGTACGGGCGGATCGTGCGCGACGGGGCGAGCGGCGCGGTCACGGCGATCGTCGAGCACAAGGACGCGAGCGACTCCCAGCGCGCGATCCGGGAGATCAACTCCGGGGTGTTCGCGTTCGACGGGCAGCTCCTCGCCGACGCGCTGGGCAAGGTCCGGACGGACAACAGTCAGGGTGAGGAGTACCTCACCGACGTGCTGGGCATTCTGCGTGAGGCCGGGCATCGGGTCGGCGCCTCCGTGGCCGGCGACCACCGTGAGATCGCGGGTATCAACAACCGTGTGCAGCTCGCCGAGGCCCGCCGCATTCTCAATGACCGGCTTCTCACCGACGCGATGCTCGCGGGGGTGACCGTCATCGATCCGGCGACGACCTGGGTCGACGTCACCGTGACGTTCGAGCAGGACGTCGTCGTGCATCCGGGGACGCAGCTGCACGGTTCCACGCACCTCGGTGAGGGTGCCGAGGTCGGGCCCAACTCCCGGTTGTCGGACACCCGGGTGGGGGCCGGTGCCCGGGTCGACAACACGGTCGCCGACCACGCCGACATCGGTGCGCAGGCGACCGTCGGCCCGTATGCCTATCTCCGTCCCGGCACCCGCCTCGGTCTGAAGTCCAAGATCGGGACGTATGTGGAGACGAAGAACGCGTCCATCGGGGAGGGGACCAAGGTTCCGCATCTCTCCTATGTGGGGGACGCGACGATCGGTGAGTACACGAACATCGGTGCGGCGAGTGTCTTCGTGAACTACGACGGTGAGAACAAGCACCACACCACGGTTGGTTCACATTGCAAGACGGGCTCGGACAACATGTTTGTGGCGCCTGTCACGGTCGGGGACGGCGCGTACACCGCTGCGGGTTCGGTGATCACGAAGGATGTGCCGCCCGGTTCGCTGGCTGTCGCCCGTGGCCAGCAACGGAATATCGAGGGTTGGGTGGCCCGTAAGCGTCCGGGGAGCGCGGCGGCGAAGGCTGCCGAGGCCGCGTCTCACCAGGGCGAAGGCGAAAGCTGACCGGAAACGGGGGCGTCTGGGACGGCGTACCGTGATAGGTGCATATCCGGACCCCCCAGCTGAGACGACCTCTCATGCCCAGCTGAGACACCTCTGAGGAGACTGTGCTGTGACCGGGATCAAGACGACCGGCGAGAAGAAGATGATGTTCTTCTCCGGCCGCGCCCACCCCGAGCTTGCCGAGGAGATCGCCCAGGAGCTGGGTGTCGGGGTTGTCCCGACGAAGGCCTTCGACTTCGCCAATGGTGAGATCTATGTCCGTTACCAGGAGTCGGCGCGTGGTGCGGACTGCTTCCTGATCCAGAGCCACACGTCGCCGATCAACCAGTGGATCATGGAGCAGTTGATCATGATCGATGCGTTGAAGCGGGCGTCGGCGCGTTCGATCACTGTGATCGTGCCCTTCTACGGTTACGCGCGGCAGGACAAGAAGCACCGGGGTCGTGAACCGATTTCGGCGCGTCTGATAGCTGATCTGATGAAGACGGCGGGTGCGGACCGGATCCTGGCCGTGGATCTGCACACGGACCAGATTCAGGGGTTCTTCGACGGTCCTGTCGACCATCTGTTCGCGCTGCCGCTGCTGGCGGACTACGTGGGCAGCAAGGTGGACCGGGACAAGCTGACGGTCGTGTCTCCGGACGCGGGCCGGGTGCGGGTTGCCGACCGGTGGTGTGACCGTCTGGGTGCGCCGCTGGCGATCGTGCACAAGCGTCGCGACAAGGACGTGGCGAACCAGGTCACGGTGCACGAGGTGGTCGGCGATGTGAAGGGCCGTATCTGTGTGCTGGTCGACGACATGATCGACACGGGTGGCACGATCTGTGCCGCGGCGGACGCGCTGTTCGCGCACGGTGCGGAGGACGTCATCGTGACGGCGACGCATGGTGTGCTGTCGGGTCCGGCGGCCGACCGGTTGAAGAACTCGAAGGTGAGTGAGTTCGTGTTCACGAACACGCTGCCGACGCCGGGTGAGCTGGATCTGGACAAGATCAAGGTGTTGTCGATCGCGCCGACGATCGCGAACGCTATGCGTGAGGTGTTCGAGGACGGTTCGGTGACGAGCCTGTTCGACGAGCAGTAGGAGGCCAGCGGTCGGCGAGCGGGTCGGCGAGCTACGGAAGATCCTTTTGGGTACGGCCTTCCTCTCCGAGTAGACTGCTGCAGTTGCTCGGCGAGGGAGGCCGTACCCGTTTCGGGGTTCGGTGGTCCGTAATCGACGCGCTCTTCGTAGCAGGCCGTTCGTGGCCGGGTGACCACGACCGTTTCCTTTTCTTACTACGAGGAGTGATCATGTCCGAGGTGAAGCTCACCGCCGAGACGCGCACCGAGTTCGGCAAGGGTGCCGCCCGTCGTATCCGTCGCGACAGCAAGGTTCCGGGTGTTCTGTACGGTCACGGCTCGGACCCGCTGCACCTGACGCTGCCGGGCCACGACCTGCTGCTGGCGCTGCGTACGCCGAACGTTCTGATCTCGCTGGACATCGACGGCAAGGCCAACGAGCTGGCGATCCCGAAGTCCGTGCAGCGTGACCCGATCAAGGGCTTCCTGGAGCACGTCGACCTGCTGCTGGTGAAGCGTGGCGAGAAGGTCAACGTCGAGATTCCGATCCAGACCGAGGGTGAGCTGGCCCCGGGTGGGAACCTGCTGGAGCACGTGCTGAACGCGCTGCCGGTCGAGGCCGAGGCCACGCACATCCCCGAGGCCGTGACGGTCTCCGTCGAGGGCCTGACGTCGGGTGCCTCCGTCCTCGCCAAGGACATCAAGCTGCCGTCGGGCGTCACGCTGGCCGTCGAGGAGGACGCGGTCGTCCTTCAGGTGCTGTCCGCTCAGGCTGAGGAGCCGACGGAGGAGGCCGCTGAGGGTGGAGAGGCCGCGGAGGCCTGATCCCTTCGGATCCTGGATCGTGTTCCGGCCGCCGGGTCCGCACCGTGAGGTGTGGGGCCCGGCGGCCGTGCGTGTGACCGCGTGTGAGCGCGTATGAAGGAGACATGGACGTGACGACCGATGCGGGTGCCCCCTGGCTGATCGTGGGGCTGGGCAATCCCGGGCCCGAGTATGCGATGAACCGGCACAACGTGGGGTTCATGGTGGCCGATCTGCTGGCGGAGCGGATCGGCGGGAAGTTCAAGCGGGCTCAGAAGGCGCAGGCGCAGGTGGTCGAGGGCCGGATCGGTCCCCCGGGCCCGGCGAGCCGCCGGGTGATCCTGGCCAAGCCGATGTCGTACATGAATCTGTCCGGTGGCCCGGTGAACGCCCTGCGCGACTTCTACAAGGTGCCGGTGGCCAACGTCGTGGCGATTCATGACGAGTTGGACATCGATTACGGCACGCTGCGGCTGAAGCTGGGCGGCGGCGACAACGGCCACAACGGTCTGAAGTCGATGACGAAGGCGATGGGCTCGGACTATCACCGGGTGCGGTTCGGGATCGGGCGTCCTCCGGGCCGTATGCAGGTCGCCGATTTCGTTCTGAAGGATTTCTCGTCCGCCGAGCGCAAGGAGCTGGACTACTTCGTGGACCGCGCTGCCGACTCGGTGGAGTGTCTGGTCGCGGAGGGGTTGGAGCGGGCGCAGAGCGCGTACAACTCCTGACGGCTCCTGACCGCTCCTGTCGGCGGGGCGATGTAGGCGTACAAGTGCTGACTTGTCGTCCACGGGAGTTGACCGACCGCGTGGACATGGCCAAGGATCGCGGCCATGCCTGCCTCCGCTGCTTCCCGTGCGCCCCGTGAGGGGGCTGCTGCCGTGCTGCGGTTCGGGCGTCTCGCGGCGATGGGTACGGTCGCGGCGCTGATCCTGATGGCGGGGGTGTGGGCCTCGTGGGGCACTGCCCAGCATGTGATGTTCACCAAGGGTCGTGAGCAGGGCGCGATGACGGTGACGCGGTGCGCGGAGGACGTCTGTACGGGTCCTTACACGCCGACGTCCGGGGGTTCGAAGGCGCGCGATCGTGTGGAGATCGAGCGGACGGTGGCGGTGAAGCGGGGGCAGACGTACGCGGTCGCCGTGAAGCCCGGCAGCAGTGCTGTCGTCCGTACGGGCCCGTCGGGGTTCCTGTACGCGTGGGTGCCTTTCGGGGGTGCTCTGCTGCTCACCTCGGTGGTCGTGGCGGGTGGCCTGGGTTTGAGCCGGCTGGGGTGGGTGCTGGGCGGTTCCGGTCTGGCTCTGATCACGGCCGCGTTCGTACTCCTCTGACCTGGCAGGACCTGCGAAAAGGGTGCCCCCGGGGTCGTACGACCTCGGGGGCACCCTTTCGTTCGGTGTGTCGTCAGCCGGTGTTGCGCAGGCCGGCTGCCACGCCGTTGACGGTCAGGAGCAGGGCCCGGGACAGCACGGGGTCCGGGGTGTCGCCCGCGGCGGCCGCGTCGCGCTGGCGCTTGAGGAGGGTGACCTGGAGGTAGGAGATCGGGTCCAGGTAGGCGTCGCGGATGGCGAAGGTCTGCTGGAGTACGGGGTTGGCGTCGAGGAGCTTGTCCTCGCCCGTGATCCGCAGGATCTCGCGGACGGTCAGTTCGTGCTCGGCCTCGATGGTGGCGAAGACGTGCTTGAGTTCTTCGGGCACGAGGGTGTCGACGTAGTGGCTGGCGATCCGGAGGTCCGTCTTGGCGAGCGTCATCTCGACGTTGGAGATGAAGTTGCGGAAGAAGTGCCACTGTTCGTGCATCTCGTCGAGGACGGTGTCGAGGCCGGCCTCGCGCAGTGCCTTCAGGCCGGAGCCGACGCCGAACCAGCCCGGCACGATCTGCCGTGACTGGGTCCAGCCGAACACCCACGGGATGGCCCGCAGTCCGTCGAGTCCGGCTCCGGAGTCCGGGCGGCGTGAGGGCCGGGAGCCGAGGTGCAGGTCGGCGAGTTGGTCGACGGGTGTGGCGGCGAAGAAGTACGCGGGCAGGTCGGGGTCTTCGACGAGTCCCCGGTAGGCGCCGTGTGCCGCGTCGCTGACGACGTCCATGGCCGCGTCCCAGCGGGCCAGTGCCTCCACGGACTGGCGGGGGGCGGTGTGCAGGGCGGAGGCCTGGAGGGTGGCGGCGACCGTGAGTTCCAGGTTCTCGCGGGCCAGTGCGGGGATCAGGTACTTGTCGGAGATGACCTCGCCCTGTTCGGTCACCTTGATCTCGCCTTCGAGGGTGCCCCAGGGCTGGGCGAGGATCGCGTCGTGGGAGGGGCCGCCGCCGCGTCCCACGGTTCCTCCGCGGCCGTGGAAGAGACGCAGCCGTACGCCGTAGCGGTGGGCGACGTCGCGCAGGCGGCGCTGGGCGCGGTGGATCTCCCACTGGCTGGTGGTGATGCCGCCGAACTTGGAGGAGTCGGAGTAGCCGAGCATGACCTCCTGGACGTCGCCGCGCAGGGCCACGAGCCGGCGGTAGGAGGGGTCGGCGAGCATGTCCTCCAGGATGGTGTCGGCGGCCTTGAGTTCGTCGGTGGTCTCCAGGAGCGGCACGATTCCGATCCTGGCCCAGCCGGCGTGCAGGTCGATGAGTCCGGCTTCGCGGGCGAGCACGGTCGCGGCGAACACGTCGTCGGCGCCCTGGCACATCGAGATGATGTAGGACTCGATGACCTCGGGTCCGAAGACGGCGAGGGCGCGCTTGACGGTCTCGAAGACGCCGAGGGTCTTGGCGCCCGCCTCGTCGAGGGGGGCGGGGGTCGGGGCGAGGGGGCGCCGGGACCTGAGTTCCTTGGCGAGGAGCTTGTGGCGGTACTCGCGTGGCATGTCCTCGTAGCGCCAGGATTCCTCGCCGAGCCGGTCGAAGAGCTGGCCGAGGGCGTGGTGGTGGGCGTCCGCGTGTTCGCGTACGTCCATGGTGGCGAGCTGGAGGCCGAAGGCGGCGAGGGTGCGGATGGTGCGGTTCATCCGGCCGTCGGCGAAGAGGCCGCCGCGGTGCTCGCGCAGGGAGCTCTGGATGAGGGTGAGGTCCCCCAGGAGTTCGCTGGTCCCGAGGTAGTCGCGGCCCGGCTCGTGCGGGATGCCCGTGGCGAGGCGCTCCTTGGTGTTCTCCAGCTTCTGCCGGATGCAGGTGGCCTTGAGCCGGTAGGGCTCTTCGGCGTTGAGGCGCTTGTAGCGGGGGCTGATCTCGGGCAGGGCCTCGAGGTCGGCCTGGAGGGAGTCCAGGAGTTCCTGGGTGGCTCCGGTGTAGCGGATGGAGTTCGACAGGAAGCCGCGGAGTTCGTCGATGAGGTCGAGGGCGTCGTTGATGCCGTGTTCGTGCTGGAGGATCAGCACGTCCCAGGTGACCTGCGGGGTGACGTTGGGGTTGCCGTCGCGGTCGCCGCCGATCCAGGTGCCGAAGGTCAGCGGTCGGGTGTCGTCCGGGAGGGTGAAGCCGACGCGGTCCAGTTCGGCGGTGAGGTCCTCCAGGACGTCGCCGACGGCGTTCGCGTGGAGTTCGTCGAGGTAGTAGATGGCGTTGCGGGCCTCGTCGGCGGGCTCGGGGCGGACGACGCGGAGTTCGTCGGTCTGCCAGACGAGGTCGATGTTCTCGGCCAGACGGATGTCGTAACGGCGCCGGTCGGATTCGATGACCGGCATCTCCAGGAGTGCGGCGATCCTGCGCAGCTTGTTGAGTACCGAGCGGCGGGCTGCTTCGGTCGGGTGGGCGGTGAAGACGGGCCGTACGTTGAGGTTCCTGACCGTCTCGCGCAGGTGTTCGGGGTCGGCGTCCTTGAGCCGGTCGGCGGTACGGGCCAGGAGGCCGCCCTCGGCGGAGCGCTTGGCGCGCAGTTCGCGGCCTCGGTGGACCTGCTCGGTGACGTTGGCCAGGTGGAAGTAGGTGGAGAAGGCGCGGACCAGCTTGGCCGCGGTCTCCAGTTCGATGCCGCGCAGCAGCTCGGCGGCGGCCTCGCCGTCCTCGCGGGTCAGGCGGCGGACCCGTTCGACCAGTTCGAGGAGTTCGGGGCCTTCCTGGCGGACGAGGGTTTCGCCCAGCAGGTCGCCGAGGCGCCGGATGTCGGCGCGCAGTTCACTGCTGACCGTGGTGGTCTGGTCGTCGGCACTGCTCACAGGTGCGGCTCCTTGCAGTGTTGAAGCTCGTCTGGGAGGGAACCCGGATGTTCGCCGGGCGGCTGGACCGTGGACGGGTCGTGGCCGCTTCGGGGACCGGTCGTCCGGGCAGAAAACAGAGCGGACGGCGCTGTCCGACCGGTTCCAAGGATAGGTGTCCGTGCGGACGCGCAGGCCGTCGGGCTCTTGCCGCCGGGCGCGGCGCTGCCATACTTACGATGCCGTAGGTTACGGAACCGTAGGGAACGCCACCGCGTCCCCCACGGGCCGTTGCCGCAGGCATCTGCCTCCACCCTCGAACCCCACAGGGGACGCCCCATGACCACAAGCTCCGATGTGATCGAAGACGCCCCGAAGGCGAACGATTCCCAAGGAACCACGGCGACCGGCACCGCACAGCCCTCGGCGACTCTGGGCGGCGAGCAGAAGCGTTCGATAGAGCAGATCGCGCTGCTCCTCTTCATCATCGTCCCGTTCCTCGCGCTGCTCGCGGCGGTGCCGCTGGCCTGGGGCTGGGGGGTGAGCTGGCTGGATCTCGGTCTGCTGGTGTTCTTCTACTTCCTGAGCTGCCACGGCATCACGATCGGTTTCCACCGCTACTTCACGCACGGTTCCTTCAAGGCCAGGCGTCCGCTGAGGATCGCGCTGGCGATCGCGGGCTCGATGGCGGTCGAGGGGCCGCTGGTGCGCTGGGTGGCCGACCATCGCAAGCACCACAAGTTCTCGGACGCCGAGGGCGACCCGCACTCGCCGTGGCGGTTCGGGGAGACGGTCCCGGCCCTGATGAAGGGCCTGTGGTGGGCGCACATCGGCTGGATGTTCGATGAGGAGCAGACGCCGCAGGAAAAGTACGCGCCGGATCTGATCAAGGACAGGGCGATCCGTACGATCAGCCGCCAGTTCCTCCTGTGGACGGTGGTGTCCCTGGCGCTGCCCGCGCTGATCGGCGGTCTGGTGACCATGTCCTGGTGGGGCGCGTTCACGGCGTTCTTCTGGGGGTCGCTCGTCCGGGTGGCCCTTCTCCACCATGTGACGTGGTCGATCAACTCGATCTGCCACGCGGTGGGCAAGCGTCCCTTCAGGTCGCGCGACCGTTCGGGCAACGTGTGGTGGCTGGCGGTCCTGTCGTGCGGGGAGTCCTGGCACAACCTCCATCACGCGGACCCGACGTCGGCGCGGCACGGTGTGGAGCGGGGTCAGGTCGACTCCTCGGCGCGGTTCATCCGCTGGTTCGAGCTGTGCGGATGGGCGTACGACGTGCGCTGGCCGTCACGCTCGCGTATCGATTCCCGCCGGAACACGGGGCAGGACGGCTCCCGGCGCAAGCGGGAGACCGCCAAGGCGGCATGATTGACGGGTGGCGACCGACTCGAGCAGTACCTCCAGCAGCGACAAGCAGCGGCGCCCTCGCCGAACCCGGATGACGGGTGCCGAGAGGCGTCAGCAACTCCTTGAGATCGGTCGCACCCTGTTCGCCGCGAAGGGCTTCGAGGCCACGTCGGTGGAGGAGATCGCGGCCAAGGCCGGGGTCTCCAAGCCGGTGGTGTACGAGCACTTCGGCGGCAAGGAGGGCCTGTACGCGGTCGTGGTGGACCGTGAGATGCGCCGTCTGCTGGACATGGTGACCAGCTCGCTGACGGCCGGCCATCCGCGGGAGCTGTGCGAGCAGGCGGCTTTCGCGCTGCTGGACTACATCGAGGAGTACACGGACGGCTTCCGCATCCTGGTCCGTGACTCGCCCATCCCCACGTCCACGGGCTCCTTCGCCTCGCTCATCTCGGACATCGCGACCCAGGTGGAGGACATTCTGGGCCGCGAGTTCAAGAGCCGCGGCTTCGACCCCAAGCTGGCCCCTCTGTACGCCCAGGCCCTGGTCGGCATGGTCGCGCTGACGGGCCAGTGGTGGGTGGACGTCCGCCGCCCGAAGAAGGCCGAGGTGGCCGCCCATCTGGTGAACCTGGCGTGGCACGGCCTTGACGGGCTGGAGGCGAAGCCGCATCTGATAGGCCGCCGGAAGAACTGACGCTGATCCGTCCGTAAGGGGTGGGGGATCGAATCAGCCGTTCGGCTCCAGGAACTCCAGGCGGTTGCCCACGGGGTCCTCGGTGTAGAAGCGGCGGTGGCCCGGGAGGTCGTCGTCCCAGGTGACGGGCGCGCCGTGGGCTTCGAGCCGGGCGGCGTGCGCCTCGATGTCCCGGACCCGAAGCCCGGGGTGCGCCTTCCGCGCAGGCCGGCAGTCCTTGTCGATCCCCAGGTGCAGGTGCGCGCCTCCCGCCCGGAACCAGCAGCCCCCGCGGGCGGCCAGTGCCGGTGGCTTGGGGATCTCGGTCATGCCGAGGACGCCTACGTAGTACGAGCGCAGCTCGCGCTCCGAGCCGGGCGGGGCGGCGAGCTGCACATGGTCAAGGGCGGTGATCATCACTTCGGTCACTGCGACTTCCTGGCCACGACGAACACGCGGCGGAACGGGTAGACCGTGCCGTGCCCGGTCGCCGGGTACGCCTCGCGCAGGGCTGCGCGGTACTCGGTGAGGAACGGTTCGGCGTCGTCGCCCAGTGCGGTGAGGACCGGTCGCAGTCCGGTGCCCTTCACCCAGTCCAGGACGGGGTCCTCGCCCTGGAGCAGATGGAGGTACGTCGTCTCCCAGGCGTCGACCTCGCAGCCGAGGCCGGCGAGCCGGTGCAGGTAGTCGGCGGGGGTCAGCACCGCGTCGTCGTGGCGGAGCGTGTCGCCCAGCCGGTCCTTCCAGCGGGGGGAGTGGGCGAGTTCGCGCATGAGCCGGTGGCTGGGCGAGTCGAAGTTGCCCGGCACCTGGAAGGCGAGGACGCCTCCGGGGGTGAGGCCCGCCACCCAGGCGGGGAAGCGGGTGACGTGGCCGGGTACCCATTGGAGGGTCGCGTTGCTGAGGATCAGGTCGTACGGCTCCGTGGGCGCCCATGTCGTGGCGTCCGCGGGCGTGAAGTCGAGGTGGCCGCCGCCCTGGGTGGGGCCGGCCAGGGGTGCGGCCTCGGCGAGCATCTCCGGGGAGTTGTCGAGGCCCGTGATGTGTGCGCCGGGCCAGCGGTCGGCGAGCAGGCGGGTGACGTTGCCGGGGCCGCAGCCGAGGTCGGCGATGCGGGGGCGCCCGGCGGGGAGCTCGGGTACGTGGGCCAGCAGGTCGATGAAGGCGCGGGCGCGGTGGCCGGAGTGGCGCAGGTACTGGTGGGGGTCCCAGACGGGGGCGGTGGGGGACATGGGCGGATCTCCTCGTGGCTCAGGTCGCACCTTCACCGTGACAGCCAGATATCTCGAAGTCAAGAGATTTACTTGCAATACGCTCGACGTCAAGAGACTTCACATCGACACAACCACTACACTGATCGCCATGGAGGACGAGGTCGATCGGCTGGTCGCAGCGTGGCGCCGGGAGCGCCCGGACCTCGACGTGGAGCCGCTGGAAGTGCTCAGCCGGGTGAGCAGACTGGCCCGGCACCTGGACCGGGCGCGCCGTCTGGCGTTCTCCGAGCACCAGCTGGAGCCGTGGGAGTTCGACGTGCTGACCGCGCTCAGGCGCGCGGGGACGCCGTACCAGCTCTCCCCCGGTCAGTTGCTCACACAGACCCTCGTCACCTCGGGCACGATGACGAACCGTATCGACCGGCTGGCGAAGAAGGGCCTGGTGGAGCGGCTGCCCGACCCCAGCGACCGCCGGGGTGTCCTGGTCCGGCTGACGGACGAGGGCCGGGACAGGGCGGATCAGGCCCTGGCGGGCCTCCTCGACCAGGAGCGCGCGATCCTCGCGGAGCTGTCGCGCGCCCAGCGAGGTGAACTGGCCGGGCTGCTACGCCAGTTGACCGCCCCGTTCGACAACATTCCCGGCTAGGGCCTGCGGCGGAGGGCGGGTCGGGCGTCACCCGGAACGCGGTCACCCGGCAGGCGCCACTTTCGACACAGGCCCCAGGTCGACCGGCCCGACACCGGCGCGGCGGGCGAGTGCGACTGCGGCGAGGGTCGAGTGGACCCCGAGCTTCCCGAGGACGTTCTGCATGTGTGTGCGGACGGTGTGCGGGGACAGGAAGAGGCGCTCGGCGACGGCCTTGCGCCCCAGCCCCGCCACCATGCACTGCAGGACTTCCCGCTCGCGCGGCGTGAGGGACTCGACGAGCCGCTCGCTCTCGGTGCGGTGCTTCCTGGCCGCGGTGAGCTCCCGCAGCACGCCGGTGAGCAGGGCGGGCGGCAGATGCGTCTCGTCACGCAGCACACCCCGTATGACGGTGAGCAGCCGGGACAGCGAGCAGTCCTTGGCGACCCAGCCGGACGCCCCGGCCTGCAGGGCGAGTGCGGCGCGGCGCGGGTCGTCCTTCTCGGCGAGGACGACGGTCCGTACGCCCGGCTGCCCGGAGCGGACGCCGGCGACGAGTGAGATGCCGTCGACGAGCCCGTCCTCCTTGCCTTCCCGCACGGGTACGGCGGCCGGTCGCGCCCCGGGGGCGTTGCCCCCGAGGTCCGCGTCGACCAGCAGCACGTCGAACCTGCGGCCTTCCGCCGCCGCGCGTTCCATGCAGCGCAACGCGGCGGGGCCGCTGCCGGCCGCGGACACGTCGACGTCGGGCTCGGCGGCAAGGGCCGCGGCGAGCGACTCGGCGAAGATGCGGTGGTCGTCGACGACCAGGACTCGGATGCGAACCACTGATACCCCCACTGGTCGGGGGACGACCGGCGCAGGTACGGCGCCCGAAGTGCTCCCGGTCATCCACCTGGGATCGGGGCTGCCGCAACGGCACGGCCGCCGCCGTGCTGCAACTGCTACCCCCACTTCGGGCGTCGTACCCGACTGTCTCGCCCCCTGATCAGCACCGGCCCCCACCGATGCTGTCCATCAGAGTAAGGCCGAGGGCAGGCAGCGGAAGGAAAATCGCAGAACTGATTGGCCGGCGCGTTTATGGTGAGCCGTATGTTTCGTGTTGTGACGGAAGTCGACAAAGAGCGTAGCCAATTGCTGCGTTCCCGACTACGGGAGACGAACACTTCGGCTTCCCCGGTGCTCCGTTCCCTGCGCGGAACACCTGGCGAACGTGAGGCTCCGCTGCATGTGTGGGCACTGGACGCCTCCGGAGGCCTGGCCGGCGGGCTCGTCGGGCACACCTGGGCGACCTGGCTGCACGTCACCTACCTGTGGGTCGACGAACGCTGCCGGGGCGCCGGGCTGGGCTCCCGCCTCCTCTCCGAGGCGGAACGCACGGCCGTGGCCGACCGGGGCTGCCGGAACTCCCGTTTGGAGACATGGGACTTCCAGGCACCGGACTTCTACAAGAAGCAGGGGTACGACGTGGTGTGCGTGATCCCCGGCTATCCGCCGGGGATCACGGAGTACACGCTGACGAAACGGCTGGGGTGACGTCCAGGACGGCCTCGTGACCGGTGTCGGGCGGACGACCGGTGGCCTGCCGAGGACGGTGACCTACCAAGCACGGTGACGTGCCGACGACGGTGACAGGCGGGCGGAGCGGTTTCGTCCCCTCCGTCCCGCCGCCCCTCCGTCCCTGCGGTCACATCAACCGCCGTGCCCCCGCCGCCGGCACCGCCGCGAACACCCGGGGTGCCGTGAAGCCGGCGGTCGCGAAGGCCTCCTCCACCGCCTTGGTGACCGTCTCCTCGTCCGCGGCCTCGATCAGCACGATGGCCGAGCCGCCGAAGCCGCCGCCCGTCATACGGGCGCCCACCGCACCCGCGGCCAGCGCCGTGTCGACCACCAGGTCCAGCTCCGGGCAGGAGATGCGGAAGTCGTCCCGCAGGGAGGCGTGGCCCTCGACGAGGACGGGGCCGATGGCACGGGTGTCGCCCGCCTGAAGCAGGGACACGACCCGCTCCACCCGCTCGTTCTCCGTCACTATGTGGCGGACGAGGCGGCGGACCTCCTCCTCGTCGCCGAGGCGGGCCAGGGCCGCGTCCAGTCCGTCGTACGGCACGTCCCTGAGCGCGTCCACGCCCAGGAGCGCCGCGCCCTTCTCGCAGCCCGCGCGGCGCTTGCCGTACTCGCCGTCGCTGTGGGCGTGCTTGACCCGGGTGTCGACGACCAGCAGGCGCATGCCCTCCGCCGCCAGGTCGAAGGGGATCTGGCGCTGGGAGAGGTCCCGGGTGTCCAGGAACAGGGCGTGACCGGCCTCGCAGCACGCCGACGCGGTCTGGTCCATGATCCCGGTGGGCGCGCCCACGTAGACGTTCTCGGCGCGCTGGCACAGTCGGGCCAGCTGCCAGCCCCGCAGGCCCAGCTCGTACAGGTCGTTCAGCGCGAGGGCGACCACGACCTCCAGCGCCGCCGACGACGACAGGCCAGCACCCGTCGGGACCGTCGAGGCCAGGTGGACGTCCGCGCCCGTGATCGCCGTGTGGCCGGCCTCGCGCAGGGCCCAGACCACGCCGGCGGGGTAGGCCGTCCAGTTCCGGTCGGACTCCGGGGCCAGGGAGTCGAGGGTCAGCTCCACGGCGCCGCCCTCGACGTCCGCCGAGTGCAGCCGCAGGATGCCGTCCGTGCGGCGTGAGACGGCCGCGATCGTGGTGTGCGGCAGCGCGAAGGGCATCACGAAGCCGTCGTTGTAGTCGGTGTGCTCGCCGATCAGATTGACCCGGCCCGGCGCTGCCCACACTCCCTCCGGCTCGGCCCCGTACTGCTCCCTGAACCGCTCCGCGACATCCGCGACAGCGGAAGCGCCCATCCCAGCCCCCGCCTCAGCGCCCGCAACGCTCATCCCCTGACCCTGACCTTTCCTATGGGGCCGGCTCTCGGACTCCGGCCCTCACATCACTTGTCGCGCTGCTGCGCGAACTCCCAAGCGTCCGCCACGATCCCCGCGAGGTCCGCACGCGACGGGTTCCAGCCCAGCCGCTCACGGGCCGTCTGCGCGGACGCGACCAGCACCGCCGGGTCGCCGCCACGGCGCGGGGCCATGACCTCCGGGATCGGGTGGCCGGTCACCCGGCGCACTGTCTCGATGACCTCGCGGACCGAGAAGCCCTCGCCGTTGCCGAGGTTGCAGATCAGGTGCTCGGTGGGCCGGGCCGCGTCCAGCGCGAGCAGGTGGGCCTCCGCCAGGTCGGCCACGTGGATGTAGTCCCGGATGCAGGTGCCGTCCGGCGTGGCGTAGTCGTCGCCGAAGATGGAAATGGCGTCCCGCTTGCCCTGGGCGACCTGGAGCACCAGCGGGATGAGGTGCGACTCGGGGTCGTGGCGCTCACCGAACGTGCCATTGGAAAGCGTCCCGTACGCGCCCGCCACGTTGAAGTAGCGCAGGCTGACCGCGCCCAGGCCGTGGGCCGTCGCCTCGCTGGTGATCATGTGGTCGACGGCGAGCTTGGTGGCGCCGTAGGGGTTGGTCGGGGACGTCGGTGCGGACTCGGCGATGGGGGTCGTCTCGGGTTCGCCGTAGGTCGCCGCGGTGGAGGAGAAGACGAGCTTGCGGACGCCCGCCGAGCGCATGGCGGCGAGCAGCGCCATCGTGCCGCCGACGTTGTTGTCCCAGTACTTCTCGGGCTTCACGACGGACTCGCCGACCTGTGAGCTCGCGGCGAAGTGGAGGACGGCGTCGAAGGTGGAATCCACCCATTTGGCAGCGTCGCGGATGTCGCCCTCGATGAAGGAGGCGCCCGCGGGCACCGCCTCGCGGAAGCCGGTCGAGAGGTTGTCGAGGACGACGACCTCGTGGCCCGCCTCCAGCAGATGCTGGGCGACCACGCTGCCGACATAGCCCGCGCCACCGGTGACCAGGTACTTACCGCTCATTGACTCGCTACCTCTCGCAATCGCTCGGCCGCGCGTTCCGGCGGCACGTCGTTGATGAACACGTTCATGCCGGACTCGGAACCCGCGAGGAACTTCAGCTTGCCGGAAGTGCGGCGAATGGTGAAAAGCTCAAGGTGAAGCGCGTAGTCCTCACGCACGACGCCGTCGAACTCCTCCAGTGCGCCGAACGGGGCCTGGTGCCAGGCCGCGATGTACGGCGTCGGGGGCTCACCTTCGCCGAATATCCGGTCGAAGCGCTTCAAGAGTTCCAGATAGACCTTGGGGAACTCTGTGCGAGCGTCCTCGCCCAGCGCGAGCAGGTCGGGGACTCGGCGGCGCGGGTAGAGGTGCACCTCGTACGGCCAGTGCGCCGCGTACGGCACGAAGGCGACCCAGTGCTCGGTCTGGAGCACGATCCGCTCGTCGGCCAGCTCGCGCTCCAGTACGGCGTCGAAGAGGTTCTCGCCGCCGGTCGCCTCCTTGTGGGCGGCGAGTGAACGCAACATCAGGGCGGTGCGCGGGGTGGTGAAGGGGTAGGCGTAGATCTGCCCGTGCGGGTGTCCGAGGGTGACGCCGATCTCGGCACCGCGGTTCTCGAAGCAGAACACCTGCTCCACGGAGGGGAGATGCGACAGCTCGGCGGTGCGGTCGGTCCAGGCCTCCAGGACCAGACGGGCCTGCTCCTCGGTCAGGTCCTTGAAGGACGCGTCGTGGTCGGAGGTGAAGCAGACGACCTCGCAGCGGCCGGAGTCCCCGGCGAGGGACGGGAAGCGGTTCTCGAACACGGCCACGTCGTACGAGGAGTCGGGGATCTCGCTCAGCCGGTCACCCCGGGACGGGCACAGGGGGCATTCATCGGCGGGCGGATGGTAGGTGCGGCCCTGGCGGTGCGAGGCGATGGCGACCGAGTCGCCGAGGAGCACGTCGTGACGCACCTCGGACGTGGTGACCGTCCGCTCCAGCGGCCGCCGGTCCACCGCGTCGCGCACCGAGTCGTCGCGCAGGTCGTAGTAGATCAGCTCACGACCGTCGGCCAGCCGGGTCGAGGTCTTCTTCACGGCGGACTCCCCATCCGTAACCGATCAAACCATCCAAAGCATCAAACAGAAGCGAACACATCAAACCACAAATCCGCACGACGGTCACTATCACAATCCAACAAAGCTCACCAGCCAAAGTCAGCAGAGCAAGCGAAGTCAGCAACGCAAGCGAAGTGAGCGAAGTGAGCTCCCCATGCGAATCCCCACATCCCTCGCAGAGCAGCCCGCCATGCCTCCCAAGTCCCCCAAGCCCCCCACGCACCTGGCAGCGGAGCTGCGGCTCCCCACCAACTGGCTCGACTACACGATCCTGGCGATCTACTTCATCGTGGTCCTCGGCATCGGCTTCGCCGCCCGCCGTTCCGTGAAGACCAGCCTCGACTTCTTCCTCTCCGGCCGCTCCCTGCCCGCCTGGGTCACCGGCCTGGCCTTCGTCGCGGCCAACCTCGGCGCCACCGAGATCCTCGGCATGGCCGCGAACAGCGCCCAGTACGGCGTCTACACCGTCCACTGGTACTGGATCGGCGCCATCCCCGCCATGGTCTTCCTCGGCCTGGTGATGATGCCCTTCTACTACGGGTCAAAGGTGCGCTCGGTACCGGAGTTCCTCCTCCTGCGCTTCGACCGCCCGGCTCATCTGTTCAGCTCGGCGCTCTTCGCCTTCGCCGCGATCCTCATCGCCGGGGTGAACCTGTACGCGCTCGCCATCGTCGTCGAGGCGCTGCTCGGCTGGCCGGAGTGGGTGTCGATCGTGGTCGCGGGCTTCTTCGTCCTGGCGTACATCACGCTGGGCGGCCTGTCCTCGGCCATCTACAACGAGGTGCTCCAGTTCTTCGTGATCCTGGCGGCCCTCATTCCCCTCTCCGTGCTCGGCCTGAAGAAGGTCGGCGGCTGGGACGGCCTGTCCGACTCACTGACGGCGAGCCACGGCGGCGACTTCGTCACCGCGTGGGGCGGCACGGGCATCGGCAGCGACAACCCGCTGGGCGCGAACTGGCTGACGATCGTCCTCGGCCTCGGTTTCGTCCTGTCCTTCGGCTACTGGACCACGAACTTCGCGGAGGTCCAGCGCGCACTGTCCGCCAAGAACCTCTCGGCGGCCCAGCGCACCCCGCTGATCGCGGCCTTCCCGAAGATCTTCATCGTGTTCCTCGTGATGATCCCGGGCCTGGTCGCCGCGGTCCTGGTCCCGAAGATCGGCACACCGGGCTCGGACCTCCAGTACAACGACGCGATCCCGTACCTGATGGAGGACCTCCTGCCGAACGGCGTCCTCGGCATCGCGGTGACAGGCCTGCTGGCGGCGTTCATGGCGGGCATGGCGGCGAACGTGTCGTCCTTCAACACGGTGTTCACCAGCGACATCTGGGCGAAGTACGTGGTGAAGGGCCGAGAGGACGGCTACTACGTACGCTTCGGCCGCCTGATCACGGCCGTCGGCGTGCTGGCCTCGATCGGCACGGCGTTCCTGGCGTCGAGCTTCTCGAACATCATGAGCTACCTGCAGACGCTGTTCAGCTTCTTCAACGTCCCGATGTTCGTGGTCTTCCTCCTCGGCATGTTCTGGCGGCGGTCGTCGACGAAGTCGGGCTTCTGGGGCCTGCTGGCGGGCACAACGGCCGCGATGGTCAACTACTTCGTCCTCTACAAGCAGGGCGTCGTCGGCATCCCCTCCGACCAGGGCGCCAACTTCGTCTCCGCGATCGCAGGCTTCGTCGCCGGCGCGGTGGTGATGGTGGCGGTGTCCCTGTTCACCGCCCCGAAACCGGAGGCCCAACTCCAGGGCCTGGTCTACGGCACGCGCTCGCCCGGCATGGCCGAGCCGCCCGCCGAGGGCGACGACGCGTGGTACCGCAGGCCCGCTCTGCTGGGCTGGGGGGCGCTTGTCCTGGCGGCGGCCTGCTACATCCCGTTCTCGTTCTCGTTCTGACGCCCCCCTCTGACGTCCCCACTGTCTTCTCAAGGAGTGAGTGCCCCCATGTCCGAGTACTCGGAGCACGACGCGCAACGCGAGGTCACCGAACTGGAGGGCAGGTCGGCCACGGCTGCCCGCCTGTTCGACGTACGCCGCATCATCGGCGGCCTGTTCTCCCTCTACGGCGTCATCGTCACGCTCGCCGGCCTCACGGCCTCCGAAGCCGACCTCGACAAGGCCGAGGGCGTCAACATCAACCTGTGGACGGGGCTGGGGATGCTGGCCCTGGGGTTGTTCTTCCTGGGGTGGCTGCGGCTGCGGCCGATGAAGCAGGGTGCGCAGGGGGTGGAGCCGCGGGAGGGGCCGCCGGAGGAGTGAGGGCGGCTGTATACGGGCCAGAGGGACGGCCCCGTTCGAACTCCCTCCGTTCAAACCCGCCTCCCTTGAACTCCCGTTGAACGCATCGCGAACACTCCGAACCGCCTACAACGCACCCTGGGTCCCCGGCATCAAACACATGCGTCCGACTCTTCTCCCCCTCACGCCACAAGGACCCACCCACCATGAAACTGCGTCGCACATTGTCGGCAACCGCCGCAACCGCCGCGATCTCCACCATCTCCGCGATCGGGGCAGTGTTACTGACCACGACCGCCGCCCAGGCCGACGACGGATCGCCGGCGTCCCCCTCCGCGTCCACGTCGCCCTCCGTGGAGGCGACCCCCTCTGCCTCCTCCACGTCACCCTCCGCGGAGGCATCGCCCTCTGCCTCGACGGCCGCCTCCAACCCGTCGAGCGCTGAGCCCACCGCATCGCCGACGCCCTGCCGCAACGGCCCCTTCTCCATGATCAAGCTCGGTCTCAAGGGACTGCCCGGCAAGATCGCGGCGGGCGGCGGCTGGCACACCTTCACCCTGAACGTGGCCAACACCACCAGCACACCGCTCGGCGAGGTCCAGGGGAGCGTCAGCGTCGACAACGGCCAGGCCAGCGAGAACGCGGACCTGTGGAAGTACGCCTACCTGGAGCGCTGGGACGCCGACAGCGGCACATGGGAGGGCCTGAGCGAAGAGGACAAGAACCAGTACCGCGAGACCGGCCTCATCATCGGCTACACCAACCTCGACGCCCGTGAGTCCGCCGACCTGAAGTTCCGCCTGCGGCTCGACGCCAAGGCCACACTCGGTTCCGCCTACGCCGATGGCGGCGGCACCTACGTGGACCCGGAGAAGCACTGCACCGACGGCACGACCACATCGGCCAACTTCGACGTGGTCGCCCCCGGCGAGGAGGGCGACGGCGGGGAGGGCGACGGTGAGGAGGGCGGCGGTTCTCCCACGGCGAGCGCGACGCCCGCGCCGACCGCGAGCGCCTCGCAGAGCGCGACGCCGACCGCCGACGCGTCGCAGAGCGCCACGTCCGACCCTTCGGTCAACGGGGATCTCGCGGCGACGGGTTCGTCGTCCGCCCTCCCGGTGATCGGCGCGATCGGCGGCCTGGCCGTGGTGGCCGGTGCGGGCGCGGTGATCGTGGTGCGACGTCGCAGGAACGGTGACGCACAGGCGTGACATCGGCGTGACTCGGACGCGGGCCCCTGGGCCGACGCCGGACACGCGCCGGCCGAAAAGCCTGCCGTTCGGAAGGGATGCGGGGGCATGCGGGGGCGTTGTTCGCGCCCCGTTCACATACGGGACCGCTGCTTCTCACGCTGTTGAAGCGTCGACTACCGACCATCTGTTCCCTTGATTCGGTGCTCAAGTAGGGGGACTTGAGATGGTCGAGACGATCGCCGACTTTTTCGACGGGCTGAGCAACGGGCAACTGTGGGCGGGTGCCCTGGTATGTGCCCTGAGCGCGAGCCTCGTGGCCTTCTGGCTGGACCGCTACCAGGGGTGGCGGCGCATCAGCTGGAGCGAGGTCTACAACGGGCCCATCAACAAGCACATCAACCACCAGCCGCCGCCCGGCATGTGGGAGATCCACTGGCAGGGCCGTCAGATCAGCGAAGGCAGCCTGGTCATGCTGGAGGTGCGCAACTCCGGTGTGCAGACGCTCGAACCGGAGCACTTCGCCGCCCCTCTCGCTTTCACCTTCACGGGCAAGAGGGTCGTGCACTTCAAGGTGCGGGACGCCGATGAGCCGCTGGAGGCGACTCTGCGTCCGCAGGTGCCCGTGCCTGCGGACGCAGAGCCGACCGACGACACCGGCTCCGGCGTGAGGCAGGCCACGGTCCGGGCCCCGAGTGGGCAGGCCGACACGATCGTCCTGCCGGCCTTCACCCTCAACCGGCGCGACTCGTTCCGCCTCCTGGTGCTGCTGGAGGACGACGGGGCCGGTTCCTCGGCGAAGCCGCCCAAGATCACCTCGGACGGAAAGCTGAAAGGCGGCAGCATCAAGAAGACCGCCGGGCGAGCCAGGCGCCGGTTGGCCACCGCCATCGTCGTGACGCTCGTCGCAGCCCTGAGCCTGGGCACCGGTGTCTACGCCAACAACGAGAGCCTCAAGCTGGACGCCACCTGCTCCCAGGCCCGTCGGCTCACAGTGACGGGCTCGACCGCCTTCTCTCCCCTCGCCCACCAGGTCAAGGAGGCGTACGAGGAGCAGTGCCCCGAGACGGACGTGGTGCTGGAGGCGAACGGCAGTAGCAAGGGGCTGGAGGAACTGCGTTCGAACACGGCCGCCGAGACCATCGCCATGGTGGACACTGTGGCCGGGCAGGAGCCGGAGAAGGGCCTCGACGCCCACAACGTCGGTGTGATCGTCTTCGCCGTCGTGGCCAACCAGTCACTCGCGCAGGACCTGGGCCCCGGCCAGTCACTCTGGGACCGGGGGCTGACCCAGGACCAACTGGGGCAGATCTTCACCGGAGGCGGCTTCCGCGACGAGGACGGACGCCTCGCCGAAACGCCCGTGGCGGTCGTCCGGGACTACGGCTCGGGCACCAGGGACACCTTCGAGGCGAGGGTGACGGGCGGAAAGGGCACGACGTCGGCCCCTCCGTGCACGGCTGGCTCGACCGGCTCAACCGGAGTCTGTTCCGTGAGTTCCACGATGGAACTGCTCGACTACGTCAACCGGACGAAGAACGCCATCGGGTACGCGGAGGCCGACGCCCTGCCCTTCTTCCCCAACGTACGGACCGTGCCGCTCAACAGCACTCCCCCGACCAAGGAGAACGTCCTCAACGGCGACTACCCCTTCTGGGCCTCCGAGGTCCTCTACACCCGCGAGGGCGCGTCCGGACTGACCCTGAACTTCCTCGACTTCCTGCGCAGCCGAGGAGTCTCGAAGCTCCTGGAGGGCCGGGGCTTCCTCCCGTGCCGGGAGCTGAGGGACTCGAAGGTCAAGGAGATGAGGTGTGACGGCGACTAGGCCGTTGGGGCAGGCCACGGTTGACGTGGTCACGGCCGTGGCCGTGGCCACGTGCCGTTATGCGGGCTGCTCCAGCGTGAACAGGTCGGCGGGATCTGCCGCGTTCAGTGCGCGGTCCACCCATGCCCGGAGCTGGTCGAGGTCACGGCAGACCGTCAGCCGATCGCGGACGGCGTCGGGCATTCGGCGTACGCCAGCCCCGAGTCAGACTCCGTCGTCACCGAACAACTCCTCCGCGTTCGTCGCGCGGACGGCCCGTTGGGCCCAGAGGTCGAGCTGTTCCAGATCTGAGCATGTCTTCACCCGCTCACGAACGGAGTCCGGAACCGGGATGCCACGCCAGTCGAGGATCCTGAGCACCATCGCCGCGCGCTCCTGCTCGACCCCCTCTTCTCGGCCTTCCTCACGGCCCTCTTCACGGACCTTCTCGGCGACCTCGTGCCGGAAGAAGTAGTTAACCGGCATCATCAGCTCCTTCCAGATCTGCTTCGCCTGCGCATCGATCAAGCACGACTCGACGAACTGCGCGATCATCCCCGCGCTGTCCGTCTCGGTGGTCGCCAAGGCTGCCGCCAGCGGCTTCAGTATGGCAGCGGCGCCTCGCCCTTTGCCGTGCGTCATCGCCGAGAAGGCCGCGAGGAACACGTCCCGCTTGGCCTCAGCCTCGTCAGTGATCAGCGGCACGTTCTCCGGGCTCAGTACGAGCGGCCGTACGGTGAGCGAGTGCCAGCCGGGCAGTCCCAGGCGGATCGGCCGTGTCGCCCAGCGGGCCGTGGACCTGCTCTGGGTCAGGACGACCAACACCGGCTCCCATCGGTACTTCGCGTACAAGTACGACAGGTAGTAAGCCCAGCTCCCGCGCTTGTTGTCGTCCCGCTTGCCCTGGGACTCGATGACCAGGAGATACGTCCCCTCGTCCGTCTCCGCCCGTAACAGCGTGTCCACGCGCCGCTCAACCGGCTCGATCTCCGTCAGGTCCGCGTTCAGAACCGCGAAGTCACGCGGTTCGGGAAAGGGAATGTGCAGCACACGCTGCAGAGTGCGCGTGAACCCCGCTGGCTCCTTCTGGCAGATCCGGTGCAGCGCCTCGTGCGACGAGCCGACCATCGGCTCTCCTTTCTGTCCGACGTGATCAACGCGCTACGCAGCGGCGAGGTCACACCACACGAACTTGCCCCGGCTGCCGCCCCTGGCCAGCGGCTGCCGCCCCCACAGGTCGGCGCAGGAGCGGACGAGTACGAGGCCGCGCCCTCCTTCGATGTCCAGGTCAGCGAGCTGGTCCAAGGGGCAAGGCGGTTCCGGTGGTTCGGGATCCGCGTCCCAGGCACCGACGCGAAGGACGCCGTCCCTCCAGGTGAGGCGGAGGGCGGCGGGGCCCTTGGCGTGGCGTACGGCGTTGGAAACCAGCTCCGTGGCCAGCAGTTCGGCGGTGTCGACGAGGCGGATCAGGCCGTGCATGGTGAGGATCAGCCGGAGGGTGCGGCGGCTGATGGTGACGGCTCGGGGGTCGTTCGGGATGTGGAGCCAGTACGCCCAGGGGTCGCCGATCGCGTGGGGTTCGGTTTCGGGCATGGGTGAACTCCGTTCAGGCGGAAGGGGGTGGCAGATCGCAGCGGTCGGGGGCGGTGGCATTGCCGCAGCCGTCACGGCAGGACGGAGTGGTGCACTTCCGGGGCTCCCGGAGTTTCCACAGCGTGCGCGTCGCGTCACTGACGGCAGGGACCCAATTTGGGCCCATGCAAGTCGTTGTCGTAATCTGCCGCTCGAACGAGTCACTGTCTTATGGCAGTTCGGGGGCAGGGAGGAAGTCATGCCGCGCAGGCAGCAGCCCACCGCACGTCAGGAGCGCCTAGGCGCTGAACTGCGGAAATTGCGTGAGGCCGCAGGCCTCAAGGGACGTGAAGCAGCCGCGCTGCTCGGGACGGACTCAGCTCAGGTGAGTCAGATCGAGTTCGGGGTCGCGGGCGTGAGCGAGGCACGTGTACGACAACTCGCCGCTCACTATTCCTGCACGGACAACGAGTTGATCGCGGCATTGGCGGCCATGGCAGCCGATCGGACACGCGGCTGGTGGGAGAAGTACCGAGGCCTGCTACCCACGACGTTCCTGGATCTCGCCGAGCTGGAGCACCACTCCACATACCGATTCGATGTGGAGTTCCTACACGTCCCCGGCCTGTTCCAGACGGAGGACTACGCCCGCGCCATCTTCTCGTACCGTGTCCCTGAACTCCCCGAGAGCGACCTTGAGCTACGCGTCCGCCACCGCATGGAACGCAAAGCCATCTTCGAAGGCCCTACGCCAATCCCTTACGAAGCGGTCATCCATGAAGCCGCGCTACGCATCAGAGTTGCAGACCAGGCCGCTGCCCGAACTCAGCTCGCCCGCATCCTGGAACTCTCCGATGCGGACCACATCACCGTGCGAGTCATTCCCTTCGATCTGGACCGCTTCGCTGGGGCCACGAACGCCATGATGTATGCGGGCGGTGCAGTGCCCAAGCTGGACACAGCGGCACGCGACGCACCGCATGGCGCAGCCTTCATCGACTCCGAAGCCCAACTCAGCGCCTTTCGAACGCTCTTCCGTAAAGTGGAGGCAGCGTCACTCGAACCCGAGCGGTCGCGTGACTTCATCCACAGGCTGACGAAGGAACTGTGAGGAGCGCCGTGACCACCCTTGGCAGCTGGCAGAAGTCGTCCTTCTCGGGAAGCGGCGACGGCAACAACTGCATCGAACTCACCTCCACCCCCGCCATCATCCACCTCCGCGAAAGCGACACCCCCACCACCGAACTCACCACAACCCCCCGCCCTCTCGCCCACCTCCTGCGCGGCATAAGGACCGGCAGGTTCGCCGCGCGCCTCTGACCCTCAGCGCAGTCGGACTGCACTCCGGACCAGCGAAGCAGCACCGCCGGGGGTACTGACGGCACCGACGCCTGCCCGCGGGCGTTCCATCTCACGGCCGCGTCCACGGGGGTGGTGTGCCGGCTGAACTGCGACACATTCGGGAAATGTGTCGCACCCGCGGATTCGATGGCCTGCCCGCAGTCGCCCTACACCACGTCTGTGGACGTGACCCATCTCGCAGAAATGTGACACATCAGCGCCGAGTGCCGCACTCTCGCGCCTCACCGGTCGGGCACCTTCGCTCCGCGCGCACCGCTCAAGTTCGAAGAGATGGCAGTTCGAAGAGTCGGCATACGGGAGACGGTGTACCACGTGCTGTCGCCGAGGGACCTGGGGCGGCCCCGACGACGGACTGAGGCAAACCCCCGGCGACAGACTGGAGCCCGCCAGATGGTGTGCTCTGCAGGCGCGTTCCTACCGTGGCCCCATGCCCATGACCATCCGCCACGCCGTCCGCCGTACTACCGCAGCGGCGGCAGCCGCAGCCGTCGCCTTCGCGCTCCTGGCGGCCTTCGCCCCAGTCCGCGCACAAGCGGAGTCGTCCCCCCTCCAACGAGACGCCGACGCGTTGCGCGACACCGGGGTGACAGGGGTGTCCGTGCGTCTGGACACACCACGCGGCACCCTAACCGCCCGCAGCGGATTGGCCGACCTCGCCACCCAGGCCCCCGTACCCCCGTCCGAGTACATCCGCATCGGCAGCACCACGAAGACGTACGTCGCGACCGTCCTCCTCCAACTCGTCGGCGAAGGGCGACTGTCCCTCGACGACACCGTGGACCGGTGGCTGCCGGGGGTGGTCCGAGGCAATGGCAACGACGGCCGCCGTATCACCGTGCGCCAGCTCCTCCAGCACACCAGCGGCCTGCCCGACTACATCGCGGACGTCCTCCCCGACATGAGCGCCGACGGATACCGTGAGCACCGCTGGACGACGTACACCTCGCGGCAGCGCGTCGCGTTCGCCATGACGCACCCGCCGGTCTTCGAGCCGGGGACGCGCTGGGAGTACTCCAACACCAACTACATCCTGGCCGGGATGGTCATCAAGTCGGTCACCGGCAGGTCCTGGGACCAGGAGGTGAGGTCACGCATCCTGCGCCCGCTGCGACTCACGCACACCTCCACCCCGGGCGACAACCCATACCTCCCCCACCCCCACAGCCGTAACTACCAACAGTTCGACCAGTCCGGACCCGGCCCGATGACGGACACGACCATTGCCTACCTCCCCTTCGACGGAGACGCCGACGGCTCGATCATCAGCACGACCGCCGACACCAACCGCTTCTTCTCGGCCCTCCTGAGTGGCGAACTCCTCAGCCCTGCCCAACTCGCCGAGATGCAACGCACGGCCGCCGTACCCGACGCCCCCGGAGAGGTGCCGGGCGAGCGCTACGGGCTGGGCCTGGAGTGGACTCCACTGACCTGCGGCGGCGGCTACTGGGGCCACAGTGGCAGCGGCTTCGGTTATCTGGCGTGGCCCGCGGCCACGCCAGACGGCCGGACCGCGGTCGCGGTCGCCGTCCATAGCCGACCCGCCGACGAGAACACGGCCGTACGCCAGATCCGGGGCGTCACGGACCTGATCGACCACGCCTTGTGCGCACGGTCAGGGAAGCCTCGGCCCTGACGGACGCAGACGCCTTGGTGCCGGGCCGCCAGTCAGTTACGGCTCCGGCCCGGCGCCCGTCTCAGGAGCCGAGTGCGGCACTGGGCCCGCGCGGTCCAGCAGACCCGTGCGGGCCGCCAGCGCCGCTGCCTCCAGGCGCGATCCGACCCCCAGCTTCATCAGGACGCGCTGGACGTGGGTGCGGGCCGTGGACGGGGCGATGCCCATGCCGGCCGCGATCAGGCGGGTGTCCTCGCCGTCGGCGACGCGGACCAGTACCTCGACCTCGCGCGGGGTCAGCATCTGGAGCAGGCGCTGGCCCTCGTCGTCGGGCTGGGCGGCCGGGTTGAGCAGTTCGCTGAAGGCGCCCTGGAGGAGGGCGGGTGCGACCGCCGCCTCGCCCGCCCGTGCCTTCATGATCGCGCGCTCGACGCCCTCTATGCGCTCGTCGTGCCGTACGTACCCCGACGCGCCCGACGCGAACGCCGCCGCTATGCCGCGCGGGCTCGGCACCGGTCCGAGGACCAGCACCGCCACCTGCGGGCGCTCCCGTTTGATCCGCACCACCGGATCGAAGATCCCCGGCTCGGCGGGTGCCGCCGTACCGAACAGGCACACTTCAGGTGCCCGGGTGATCACCAGTTCCGCCGCCCCCGCGGCGGGCGCCGCCGCGGCGAGCACCCTGTGCCCGCGCAGCTTCAGCGCCGAGGCCAGTGCCTCGGCGAGCAATCGGTGGTCGTCGACCACCATGAGCCGCACTCCCATCGAGCAACCCCCCAGTCCCCCCAATGGCGCACCACTATGGCTGCCCACTGGTCCCCACGAACAGATCCCCCTTGACTCCCCCGCTCTTCATGCCCCCGGAAGCTACACGCTTGTTCGACGTTGCGCTCCCCCTCTGCGGGAGAAGTGCCCGAGATTACCGAAATCCCTCCCATTCGAGAGTGATGAGGGGTAAGTGCTCGGCCCCGCCCCTGAGCAGGGACGGGGCCGTTCCGCAGGGGCCCGGGGGCGCATGGGGTTGCACGGCACCGAATGGGGATCACTTCGCGCCGAAGGCGAGCGCCGCGTACCTCTTGTCGTCCGGGGAGTACGCCTTGCCGGCGAGTTCCTTGCCCATGAAGAACCGCCCGTTGCTGTAAAGGAGCTCGGCGGAATCCGGGACCATGCTGCTGATCGCCATGAGCGTCTCCCGGGAGGCCGGGGTCTCCAGGAGCTTGGTGGTCTTCAGCGTGGAGGTGTCGACGGAGACGACCTGGGCGCCCTTGTTGTACGGGCCGTCCTTGAAGGCGATGATGTTCGGCCCGTCCATGCGGATCGGGAACAGCGCGTAGCCGTCGCCCGCGTCGACGCGTTCACCGGTGGCCTTGCCGGTGGCCAGCGAGAAGGACACGATCTCGTTGGTCTGGGCGGTGCCGCTGCCGCTGTGCTCCTCGGTCACCACGTACAGCTTGTCGTTGCCGACCGTGACCCCCTTGCAGTCCCAGACCTCGCCGACAGCGCAGTCGGACTTGTACTTGCCCTTCGGGGTCGTGATCTTCGTACGGAGCTTGCCGTTGTCGTCCAGCGAGAAGACGTCCGTGAAGCCGGAGGCGGTGATCTCGCCCGAGTCCACACCGAAGACGACCGGCTCGGTGGAGATCACCTTGGCGTTGTCGATGCCGGCGGGCAGTTTGTAACTCCACTTGCTGGAGCCGGACTTCGGGTCGAGGAGCTGTACCTCGTACTGCTCGTCGCCGAAGTCGCCGCACTTGCGGACCGCGATGAGCTGGGTGCCGCCGGCGTAGCCGACGTCCACGCACTCGCTGACCTTCGGCGCCCACAGGGGCTTGCCGGTGTTCACGTCGAACGCGGCGCCTCCGTAGAGACCGCCCACCGCTGCCGTGGAGCCGGAGATGGTGACCTGGGTGAAGGCCACGGCCGCGCCGCTGAGTTCGGCGTTCCGCGTCCACAGTTTCTTGCCGTCGGCCACCCGGAAGGCGGTGATCCCGGTGCAGGGCTGGGCAAGGCCCTTACTGTCGCGCTTCTTCTCCTCGTGCACGACCACGGCGACCCCGTCGGCGCTGACCTCGCGCGAGGCCGCACAGGTCTGGCCGGCCAGCGGGAGCGTCCACCGGACGTCGCCGTTGTCGGGGTCGTGGCCCACGATCTTGGAGACGCCGCCCTTGACGTACACCGAGTCGGTGAGCCAGGAGCCCTTGATGCTGTCGACCTGCTGCCGGTCCTTGATCTCGGGCGCGGGCAGATCGAACAGGAGCTGGGCGCTGGTGTTGGACGGCACCTTCTCCTGTGCACCGTTGTCCCCGCCGCCGGACGTGCCGCCCGTTCCCGCGTCCGCGCCTCCGGTGACGCCGCCGGAGTCCGCGGAGTTGTTCTTGCCGTCGGCGTCCTTGTCGCCGGAGGACGCGTACAAGACGCCACCACCGATGATCAGCGCGATGGCGGCGACGGCCGCGACGATGATGACCAGCTGGGAGTTGACCTTCCGCCCGCCCTGGCCGACTTGGCCGCCCAGGCCGACTTGGGGCTGCTGGGGCGGGGTCGGCTGCGGGTAGCCGTACGGCGGCTGGCCGTAGGGGGCAGCTCGCCGTAGGGGGACTGCTGGCCGTAGGGGGACTGCTGGCCGTACGCGGGCGGCTGGCCGTACGGGGGCTGCTGGCCCGGGGCGCCGTAGCCGGCGGCCTGTGGCGGCGCGGGCGGCGGAGGGGCCTGGGGTGGCTGGGGATGCTGCGGCGGTTGCTGGGGCTGTTGGGGCGCCTGGGGGTAGCCGTAACCCGGGGCGGGCGCACCGAAGCCGCCCTGCGGCGGCTGTGGGGGCGCGGCGGGCGGCTGCTGCGGAGGCGGGGGCGGCGGCCCCTGCGGTGGCGGCGGTGCCTGTCCCTGTGGTGGCGGCGGTGCCTGTCCCTGTGGTGGTTGCCCCGGCGGTGGGCCGAAGCCGCCCTGCGGCGGCTGATTGGGCGGCTGAGTCATCAGCGCGCTCCCCCTCTTCGCTGCTTTTGAGCCACCCGCTGTCACGCGAGGTGTTGGTTCTCGGAGTGTTCCCAGACGGCTCTTTCTACCACTGCCCACCGCCGCGAGGCTCTCACGCACGGGCCGGTCACTCCCTCGTTCCCAAGGGAGGACCGGCCCGTGATGCCCTCGTTATGCTCCTTCACGGTCGCTTCACGCGACATGAAACCGTCGGTTTCAAGACGGCCCTTGGAAGCGGAGCGGTCACGCTTCCTCTGCCAGCTCCAGCCAGCGCAGCTCCAACTCCTCGCGCTGCCCCGCCAGGTCCCGCAACTCCGCGTCCAGTTCAGCCACCCTCGCGAAGTCCGTGGCGTTCTCGGCGATCGCCGCGTGCAGCTTCGTCTCCTTCTCGGAGATCTTGTCCAACTGCCGCTCGATCTTCTGCAGTTCCTTCTTCGCGGCCCGCTGGTCGGCCGCGCTCTTCTCCGGTGCCGCCTTCTCCGCGCCCGGTGCGGGCGCGGCCGCCCTCGCCGCGCTCTCCTCCATCGCGTGGCGCCGTTCGATGTACTCGTCGATTCCGCGCGGCAGCATCCGCAACGCACCGTCACCGAGCAGCGCGTACACCCGGTCCGTCGTCCGCTCGACGAAGAACCGGTCGTGGGAGATGACGACCATCGAGCCGGGCCAGCCGTCGAGGAGGTCCTCCAGCTGGGTGAGGGTCTCGATGTCGAGGTCGTTGGTGGGCTCGTCGAGGAAGAGGACGTTCGGCTCGTCCATGAGCAGGCGGAGCAGCTGGAGCCGCCGGCGCTCACCACCCGACAGGTCGCCGACCGGCGTCCACTGCTTCTCCTTGCCGAAGCCGAACGTCTCGCACAGCTGGCCCGCGGTCAGCTCGCGGCCCTTGCCGAGGTCGACCCGGTCGCGGACCTGCTGCACGGCCTCCAGCACCCGCAAGTTCGGGTCGAGTTCGGCGACCTCCTGGGAGAGGTAGGCGAGCTTGACGGTCTTGCCGACAGCGACCCGGCCCGCGGCGGGCTGTTCCTCGCCCGCGGAGCGCGCCGCGTCCGCGAGGGCCCGCAGCAGCGAGGTCTTGCCGGCGCCGTTCACTCCGACGAGGCCGAAGCGGTCGCCGGGGCCGAGCTGCCAGGTGAGGTGCTTGAGCAGCACCTTGGGGCCGGCCTGGACCGTCACGTTCTCCAGGTCGAAGACCGTCTTGCCGAGGCGGGAGCTCGCGAACTTCATCAGTTCGCTGCTGTCGCGCGGCGGCGGCACGTCCTTGATCAGTTCGTTGGCGGCCTCGACGCGGAAGCGCGGCTTGGAGGTGCGGGCGGGGGCGCCGCGCCGCAGCCAGGCCAGTTCCTTGCGGACCAGGTTCTGGCGCTTGACCTCCTCGGTGGCGGCGATGCGCTCGCGTTCGGCGCGGGCGAAGACGTAGTCGGAGTAGCCGCCCTCGTACTCGTAGACCGCGCCGCGCTGGACGTCCCACATGCGGGTGCAGACCTGGTCGAGGAACCAGCGGTCGTGGGTGACGCAGACGAGGGCGGAGCGGCGCTCGCGCAGGTGGTTCGCGAGCCAGGAGATGCCCTCGACGTCGAGGTGGTTCGTGGGCTCGTCGAGGATGAGGATGTCCTGCTCCTCGATGAGCAGTTTGGCGAGGGCGATACGGCGGCGCTCGCCTCCGGAGAGGGGGCCGATGACGGTGTCGAGTCCCTGCGGGAAGCCGGGAAGGTCGAGTCCGCCGAAGAGGCCGGTGAGGACGTCCCTGATCTTGGCGTTGCCCGCCCACTCATGGTCGGCCAGGTCGCGGATGACCTCGTGGCGGACGGTGGCCTCGGGGTCGAGGGAGTCGTGCTGGGTGAGGACGCCGAGGCGGAGTCCTCCGGAGTGGGTGACGCGGCCGGTGTCCGCCTCCTCCAGCTTGGCGAGCATGCGGATGAGGGTCGTCTTGCCGTCGCCGTTGCGTCCGACCACGCCGGTGCGGTCGCCTTCCGAGACGCCGAGGGAGACTCCGTCGAGCAGGGCGCGGGTGCCGTACACCTTGCTGACGTTCTCGACATTGACGAGGTTGACGGCCATTACTCTCCTGAGCGCAGGGGTGGATCGACCCTCCAGGGTACGCGTCGCGTCCGGCTGCCCGCCGGGCTGTTTCGCCCCCGCCGCCTCTTCCCGTTCCCGTCCCTTCCCTGGGGCTGCCTACCCCGGGCCCCGCCGTCGGCCTTGACGGCCTTGACGGCCTCAGCCAGTGACACGCCCGACCACGGTCGCTCCCGGCGCGGGGGACGTCGCGGTACGAGCGGTGCGGCACGTACCGGAGCCGAGGAGGGACTCGGCGACCTCGGCGGCGCTCTCGGCGTCCCGTACCAGGAACGCCGTGGTGGGCCCGGAGCCGGAGACGAGGCCGGCGAGGGCGCCGGCGGCGCGACCGGCGGCCAGTGTGTCGGCGAGCGACGGGAAGAGGGAGAGCGCCGCGGGCTGGAGGTCGTTGGAGAGGGCGGTCGCCAGGGCGGTGGGGTCGCCCTTGGCGAGGGCGTCGAGCAGTTCCTGGGAGGCGAGGGGCTCGGGAACCTCGGTGCCTTCCGTGAGGCGGTCGAACTCCCGGTAGACGGCCGGGGTCGAGAGGCCTCCGTCCGCGACGGCGAACACCCAGTGGAAGGTGCCGCCCACGTCGAGGGGCCGGAGTTGCTCGCCCCTTCCGGTGCCGAGCGCGGCGCCACCGACCAGGCTGAAGGGTACGTCGCTGCCCAACTCGGCGCAGATGTCGAGGAGTTCGTCCCGGGAGGTGTTCAGGGCCCACAGCGCGTCGCACGCCACCAGCGCTCCGGCCGCGTCCGCACTGCCGCCCGCCATGCCGCCCGCGACCGGGATGTCCTTGGCGATGTGCAGGTGCACGGCGGCATCGAGGCCGTGCCGTCCGGCGAGGGCGAGGGCGGCGCGGGCCGCCAGGTTCGTACGGTCCAGGGGGACTTGGTCGGCGCCCGGCCCCGCGCACGTGATGCGCAGCTCGTCGGCCGGAGTGGCGGTGACCTCGTCGTACAGGCCGACGGCCAGGAAGACGTTGGCCAGGTCGTGGAAGCCGTCGGGGCGGGCGCCGCCCACCGCGAGCTGGACATTGACCTTGGCGGGGACGCGTACCGTGACGCTCACTGCTGGACCGGCTCCTTGGGCTCTGTGTTCTGCGCGGAACGGTGCTCCGCGATACGGGCGAACTCCTCGACGGCGAGGGACTCCCCGCGCGCCTGCGGCGAGACCCCGGCGGCCACGAGGGCGGCCTCGGCCGCGGCGGCAGACCCCGCCCAGCCGGCGAGGGCGGCGCGCAGCGTCTTGCGGCGCTGCGCGAACGCGGCGTCGACGACGGCGAAGACCTCCCGCCGCGAGGCCGCGGTCCTGACCGGCTCCGCTCGCCGGACGAGCGAGACGAGACCGCTGTCGACATTGGGCGCGGGCCAGAAGACGTTGCGGCCGATGGCGCCCGCTCGCTTGACCTCGGCGTACCAGTTGGCCTTCACGGACGGAACGCCGTACACCTTGGAACCGGGCGGGGCGGCGAGGCGGTCGGCGACCTCCGACTGCACCATGACGAGCGTGCGCTCGATGCTCGGGAACGTCTCCAGCATGTGCAGGAGCACCGGGACGGCCACGTTGTAGGGCAGGTTGGCGACGAGGGCCGTGGGCGCGGGGCCCGGCAGTTCGCGTACGTGCATCGCGTCGGAGTGCACCAGCGCGAAGCGGTCGGACCGCTCGGGCATGCGGGTGGTGATGGTGGTGGGGAGGGCGGCGGCGAGTACGTCGTCGATCTCGACGGCGGTGACGCGGTCGGCCACCTCCAGCAGGGCGAGGGTGAGCGAGCCGAGTCCCGGGCCGACCTCGACCACCACGTCGTCGGGGCGTACCTCCGCGGTGCGGACGATCCGCCGTACGGTGTTGGCGTCGATCACGAAGTTCTGGCCGCGTTGTTTGGTGGGGCGTACGCCGAGGGCTCCCGCCAGTTCGCGGACGTCGGCGGGGCCCAGGAGGGCGTCGGGGGTGGGGCTGCTCACGTCCCAAGGGTACGGGTGGGTGAGTGCCGGGTTGTTTCTCGCCCCCGCCGCCCCTACCCGTCCCATCCCCAGGGGCTCCGCCCCTTCGACCCCACCGAGGGGGCTGCGCCCCTGGATCCCCGGGCTTCGGGGCTCTGCCCCGGACCCCGTCTCGGGGGCCGGCCCCCGGACCCCTGCTCCTCAAACGCCGGAGGGGCTGGAACGGGCGGGGGTCTGGGGCGGCAGCCCCCAGGGAAGGGATGGGACGGGTAGGGGCGGCGGGGGCGGAAGAAACCCCGGATCAGCCGTGCAGCCGCCTCCCGCAGTGGGGCCAGGGGCTGGCCCCACTGCGTACGTACAACTTCTTCGCTCGCATCGTCTGCTCGTCCGCCGACGCGTCCTGGGGCCGCCCCACACCCCCGAGGTTCTGCCAGGTACGGGAGTCGAACTGGTAGAGACCTCCGTACGTCCCGGAGGGATCCACCGCACCCGGCCGCCCACCGGACTCACACGCCGCCAGCCCCGCCCAGTTCAGGTGGTCGGCCCCCCGCACGGACGTCGGCACCGGCTTCGTCCCCACCTTCACGACCTGCGTCCGGGCCTCGCGCACCACCTCGGAGCGGGTACGGCGCGGCTTCTGCCGGACGCCGTTGACGACGCGCACGGAGTACGTGTCGCGGCGCACGCCCGAACGCCCGGCCCGCTCGACGACCTCCGTGCCCTGGAAGAGGGACGGGTCGTCCGTCCGGAGCACGTCGAAGGGGATCGACTCCTCGCGCACCTCCCGCTCCCCGGTGATCCGCAGCACGGTGATCGTCTGTCCGTCCCGCGGAAAGCCGTCCTGCGGAACGGACGTCGTGTCCTGCCCCTTCAGCGTGATCCCGGCCTGCTCCACGGACTCCCGCACGGTCGCCGCGTTCGTACGGATCGTCCGCGGGCGGCCGTCCGCCATGACCGTGACCGAACGCTCGGTGCGGACGTCCAGCGCCAGCCCCTCCCGCCCGATCCGCCGGGAGCGCGAGGTCGATACGTACGCCCCCTCCGCTCGCACCCCCAGTTGTTCGAGCGCCCCGTCCACCGTGTGCGCCGTCGTCCACACCTGGCGCCGCTGCCCGTCGAGGGTGAGGTGTACGGGCCGGCCGTAGCGGACCGCCACCTCGTCGCCGCTGGCCAGGTCGGTGCCCGGCGCGGGCGCCACCACGTCGTGGGCGCCCACGGCGACGCCCTCGTCGGCGAGTAGTTCGCTCACGTCGTCCGCGAAGGTGTGCAGGGTGCGCGGCTTCCCGTCGACACTCAGCTCGATCGCCTTGTCCTTGGCGACGAAGGCGGTCGTACCACCTGCGAGGAACGCCACCACCAGCGCCTGCGGAACCAGGCGGCGCAACGGCACGGGCCGCTCGACGGTGCGTCTGCGGCGCGCGGCCCGCCGGGGCCGGGCCCGACTGCCGGGATTGCTGGGTTTGCCGGGTTTGCCGGGTCTGCTGGGCGCCCGGTCCTCCGGAGGGGACACCACCGGCTCGGCCGCCGCCTCGTAGGCGGGACGGTACGTGTCCTCGTACCGGTCGTGCGCGTCATGCGCGTCATGCGGGTCATGCGGGTCATGCAGGTCATGCAGCTCCGGCGGAGGGATGGGGCTCAGTCCGTACGGCTCGGCGTACGGCTCGCCGTACCTTTCGCCGTACGTCTCGCCATACATCTCGTGCTGCGCTCTGCTCACGACGACACGCTCCTCGGGGAGGCCGAAGGCCGGAGGCCGGACCGGGCGACCGCAACCTAACGGAACGGTCGTCACTCCCCAAAGCAACGCGACTACACAGCGTGGCGACACGGGCCGCCATCCAGTGACGTTGGTCACTCGAATGGCCCAGCGGCTGTGCCGGAAGCGTTATCTCTCAGTAATCAAACGCCCGCCGGGTGTTCGCGCCGATCGCCGTCGCCAGCGGGTCCTCGTCGATACCCCGCACCGCGGCCATGGCCCGCACCGTGACCGGAATGAGATACGGCGCGTTGGGCCGACCGCGGTACGGCGCCGGGGTCAGGAAGGGCGCGTCGGTCTCCACGAGGACCAGTTCCAGCGGGGCCACGGAGAGGGCGTCGCGGAGCGGCTGGGCGTTCTTGAAGGTCATGTTGCCGGCGAAGGACATGAAGTAGCCGTGCTCGGCGCACACCTCGGCCATCTCGGCGTCGCCGGAGTAGCAGTGGAAGACCGTCCGGTCCGGCGCGCCCTCCTCCTTGAGGATGCGCAGCACGTCGGCGTGGGCCTCGCGGTCGTGGATGACCAGGGCCTTGCCGTGCCGCTTGGCGATCTCGATGTGGGCCCGGAAGGACCGTTCCTGCGCCGCCTTGCCCTCGGGCCCGGTGCGGAAGTAGTCGAGCCCGGTCTCGCCCACGGCCTTCACGTGCGGCAGCGCCGCCAGCCGGTCGATCTCGGCGAGCGCCTCGTCCAGGGCCGTGGCCCCGCCCGGCTCCCGGGCGCCCTGCCGGGACCAGCCGTCGGGGTCGCCGTGGACGATGCGCGGGGCCTCGTTGGGGTGCAGCGCGACCGCCGCGTGGACGTTCCCGTGCGCCGCTGCCGTGTCGGCCGCCCAGTGGGAGCCCTTCACGTCGCAGCCGACCTGCACGACCGTCGTCACACCCACCGACGCGGCCTTGGCGAGGGCCTCCTCCACCGTGCCGGACTGCATGTCGAGGTGGGTGTGCGAGTCGGCGACGGGCACCCGGAGGGGCTCGGGGAGCGGGGGCGCGGAGTTCTTGTCCTGCTCGTTCCGCTCACCACGCTTCACCCGATCGTCCTGCTCGTCCCGTCGGCCAGAGGTGTTCGAAGGCATGCCCCGATCCTACGAAGGGGGCATGCCCTCACGGCGTCCCGGTGGCCGTCAGCTCGCCCTGCGCTGGAACGGGTGGAGCAGGTCGGACAGATGCCAGTGGTGGTCCTTGGCCCCCTTGGCCCCCTTGGCCGCCTTGGGCTCCCGGCCCCCGGCCGAATCCTGTCCCTCGGCCGGCTCCTGGCCCGTCGTCCCCGGCTCCCGCGCCGGGGACGACGCCTCGTCCGCCGGGATCTGCCGGGGCACCGAACGGGACTGCCCGTGGAGGTGGCTCTGCACGGAGGACACCTGTCCCGGCCGCATGATGCGCACCACGTGGTTGTCGCAGTTCTGGCAGGTGGGCTTGGACAGCGGCGACGGGACGACCCGTCCGTCCGCGACGTACATCACGAACTCCTGGCCCTGGCCGTCTATGTGGTGCTCTATCTCGTACGACTGCTCCCAGCCGTGCCCGCAGCGCATGCAGGCGAAGGAATAGGACTCGTGGACGACTGCGGTCGCCGTGCCGCGGTGGCCGATCTGCCCTGCGATCTCGGTCATGCCAGCTCCTGTTGTCCGCTGGACAAGCACCCCCGGCGCGGGATTCCCCCCGGAATCCCGTTGGAGGCGGGGGACGGGTGCGTCCCCTCACCCAGTGGACTCCGCTCCGGGTACGCGCGCAGCAGCCCTGTCGAGTGTTGGAGCCGATTTGGCTTTTCCTTGTGGGAGAGCTCCCGGTGCAAAGCCCGAGCTTTGCTTACACCGGGGCGCCTTTACCCGCGCATGGGGCGCAGGGGAGCATCAGAGGGGCGCATCCAGACCTGAGGCCGGTCCCTAAAGCCCTAAAGCCCGACTCACCCCGCGGAGCTCTTCGCCGCCACCACCGCGTCGAAAACCACCCGCTTCGGCACCCCCGCCTCCACAGCCACCGCCGCGATCGCCTCCTTGCGCCGCTCGCCCGCCTCCTCCCGCACCCGCACCCTGCGCACCAGCTCATCGGCGTCGAGCTCCTCGGCCCCCTTCTCGGGCGCACCCTCCACGACGACGGTGATCTCCCCGCGCACACCCTCGGCGGCCCAGGATGCAAGCTCGCCCAGGGACCCCCGCTTGACCTCCTCGTACGTCTTGGTCAGCTCGCGGCACACCGCGGCCCGCCGCTCCGCCCCGAACACCTCGGCCATCGCCGCGAGGGTGTCGTCCAGCCGGTGCGGGGCCTCGAAGTACACGAGCGTGCGCCGTTCCCCGGCCACGTCCCGCAGCCGCGACAGCCGCTCGCCCGCCTTGCGGGGCAGGAACCCCTCGAAGCAGAACCGGTCCACGGGCAGCCCGGACAGCGCGAGCGCGGTGAGCACGGCGGACGGGCCCGGGACTGCGGTGACACGGATGTCCTTCTCGACGGCCGCGGCCACCAGCCGGTACCCCGGGTCGGAGACCGACGGCATGCCGGCGTCCGTCACGAGCAGCACGCGGGAGCCCTCCACCAGCGCCTCGACGAGCTCCGGCGTACGGGCGGACTCGTTGCCCTCGAAGTACGACACGACCCGTCCGGAGGGCTGCACGCCCAGCGCCTGGGTGAGGCGCCGCAGCCGCCGGGTGTCCTCGGCGGCGATCACGTCCGCCCCGGCCAGTTCCTCGGCGAGCCGGGGCGGGGCGTCCGCGATGTCGCCGATGGGGGTGCCTGCCAACACAAGGGTTCCTGTCACGTTTCCATCCTCGCAGGGGGCATACGCGGGACTCCCACAGACGTGTTCCCTACGATGGCGCGGTGACCAGTACCGCGTCCGACATGGACACCCGGGAGTGCCAGGCCACCGAAGAGCAGCGGCCGTCGTGGCAGCAGAGGCTGCGCCGGTTCGGATACACGGCGAGGCCGAGAGGCGACGTCCGTGACCGTCTGGTGCCCCCGTACACCCGGCCCGGCCCGCGCCTGTGGGCCGTGCTCGGGCTGCGCGAGGAGGTCGGCGCCCGGATCACGCGCTGGTCGGCATGGGGCGGGCCGCTGCTGGTGACGCTGCTCGCCGGGCTGGTGCGGTTCTGGAACCTGGGCAGCCCGAAGGCGGTGATATTCGACGAGACGTACTACGCCAAGGACGCGTGGGCGCTCATCCACCGCGGCTTCGAGGTCAACTGGGCCAAGAACGCCAACGACCTCATCCTGCAGACCGGCGGTCACGTCTCGGTCCCGACGGACGCCGCGTACGTGGTGCATCCGCCGGTCGGCAAGTACGTCATCGGCATCGGCGAGTGGCTGTTCGGGTTCACACCGTTCGGCTGGCGGTTCATGCCGGCGCTGCTCGGGACGCTCTCCGTCCTGATCCTGTGCCGCATCGGACGCAGGCTGTTCCGTTCCACGTTCCTCGGCTGTCTCGCGGGCCTGCTGATGGCGGTGGACGGGCTGCACTTCGTGATGAGCCGGACGGCGCTGCTCGACCAGGTGCTGATGTTCTTCGTGCTGGCGGCGTTCGGCTGCCTGGTGATCGACCGCGACAGGACGAGGGAACGGCTCGCCGCCGCGCTGCCACCGGACGGCGACGGGGTGGTCCGCCCGAACGCGCATGTGGCGGAGACCACCCGCTTCGGTCCCCGCCCCTGGCGCTGGATGGCGGGCCTGTGCCTGGGCCTGGCCTTCGGCACCAAGTGGAACGCCCTCTACGTCATCGCCGCGTTCTGCCTGATGGCGGTGTTGTGGGACGTCGGCTCCCGCAGGGTCGCGGGCGCGCACCGCCCGTACGCGACGGTCCTCAAGCGCGACACGGGCCTCACGTTCCTGGCCACGGTCCCGGTCGCCATCGCCACCTACCTGGTCTCCTGGACCGGCTGGATCCTCTCCCCCGACGACGGCTCGGGCGGCTACTTCCGCAACTGGGCGGCGACCGCGGGCAAGGGCGGCAACTTCACCTGGCTGCCCGACTGGGTGCGCAGCCTGTGGCACTACGAGTACGAGGTCTACCAGTTCCACGTCGGCCTGCACTCGCCGCACACGTACCAGTCGAACCCGTGGAGCTGGATCGTGGCCGGCCGCCCGGTCTCGTACTTCTACGAGTCCCCGATGCCCGGCAAGGACGGCTGCCCGTCGGACGCGGGCGAGAAGTGCGCCCGCGAGGTCCTGGCCCTCGGCACGCCGCTGCTGTGGTGGGCCGCCGCCTTCGCCGTGGTCTACATCCTGTGGCGCTGGTTCTTCCGCCGCGACTGGCGCGCGGGCGCCATCGCCTGCGGTATCGCGGCCGGCTACCTCCCCTGGTTCATGTACCAGGAGCGCACGATCTTCTTCTTCTACGCGATCGTGTTCCTCCCGTTCCTCTGCCTGGCCGTCGCCATGATGATCGGCGCGATCCTGGGTCCCCCGGGCTCGACGGAACGCCGCCGCGTCGCGGGCGTGGCGGGCGCGGGCGTCCTGGTCCTCCTGATCGCGTGGAACTTCATCTACTTCTGGCCGCTGTACACAGGCAGCGCGATCCCGATCGACTCGTGGAGGGCTCGGATGTGGCTGGATACGTGGGTCTAGCTGGGCTGCTCCCCCTCGGACGGCCCACAGACGCATGCCAGGGGCTGGTACTGGTGCGGGTGCCGGACGCCGGAACGACTCCTGAAACACCCGACCCCGCCCCGCTCACATGCAGCGGACGTGGGACGCCAGCGCCAACGGGGTACGCGTAGGCGCATACTGGGGGCAATGACAAAGCCTGCTGCACCGAAGCGTCATTTGCCCACCAGCCCCTTCAAGGCCCCGGACACACCTGCTCCCAAGCACTTCGCCGTGGGCGACCAGGTCACACACGACATGTACGGCCTCGGCCGGGTAGTCGGCATCGAGGATGGAATCGCGGCGCTCGTGGATTTCGGCTCGGCGCAAATGCGGATCTTGAGCCCGTACGCCAAGATGACCAAGCTGTAGGACCGCTGTGCCCGGTCACGGCACGCCAGGCCCCTTCAGGGACCTGTAACGAAAGGGAGACCTCTCATCGATCCGACGTCGCTGTTCTCCGCCCTGGAAGGGCAGCCCCGCTGTGCCACTGCAGCCTCGCCGCCTCCGGCGACAAACCCCTTCCAGGCCCCGGACTTCGGGGAAGGCGAGACCTTCCTGCTAGAGGATGTACAGGGGCTCGCCTCGGGCATGCGTGCCACGCGGCCCAAGGCAGCTTAGCTCCGGGACGAGTGCAGTGGCTTTGGCAGCCGGCCCGGACCGTCTCCGGTGCTGCGGTGAGGAGTGCGGCCGTCTCGGTACCCCTCTCATCCAGCCCCGTTCACCGTCGTTCAGCCGAGACCGTGCGCCAGGCCCGCGTCGGCCTGTCGTCAGCCGGTTGTGAGCACCATCCGGAAGCGGGCCTTTCCGGCGAGCATCTTCCGGTAGGCGTCGTCGGCGCGGTCCAGCGGCACGGGTTCCGTCATCGGGCGGATGCCGTGCAGGACGCTGAACGCCATCGTGTCCTCCACGTCCTGCGAGGTGCCGGACGGGTGGCCCCGGACGACCAGGGCGCTCATGAGCAGCTGGGCCGGGATGATGCCCATCGGTTCGGATGCCGCTCCGATGACCACCAGCTCGCCACGGTGGGTCAGGCCGCCCACGGTGGCCGCGATGGCCTCCGAGTTCCCGGCCGTGGCCAGGACGGCCTTGGCGCCGCCGAGGGACTGCAGCGCCTCGCCGACCGGGGTGCCGGAGGTGCTGTCGATGTAGTGGTGGGCGCCCAGCTGCTTGGCGAGGTCGGCCTTCTCGGGGCCGCGGGCGATCCCCACGGTCTCGAAACCCATCGCCACCGCGTACCGCACCCCGAGGTGCCCGAGGCCGCCGAGGCCGAGCACGGCGACCAGATCGCCGGGCCGGGCGGAGCTGCGCCGCAGCCCGTTGTACGTGGTCACGCCCGCGCAGGCCATCGGCCCGGCATCGCTCGCCGCCAGCCCGTCGGGGATCCGGGCCAGGGCGTCGACGGGCGCGATCACCTTCTCGGCGTAGCCTCCGTCGTACGTCCATCCCGGGACCCTCAGGTTCTGGCACACGATGAAGTCGCCCTGCCGGCAGGGCTTGCAGTAGCCGCAGCTGCCGCCGAACCAGCCGACCGCGACCCGGTCACCGACCTGCCAGCCACGGTCCTGAAGGCCTTCACCCAACTCCTCGATGTGCCCGGCGATCTCGTGCCCGGGAACATCGGGGAACGACACACCCGGTACCGCGCCGTTCACGAAGAGCGAATCGCTGTGGCAGACGCCGCACGCTTCCACAGCGATCCTCACATAGCAGGGTCCCGGCCGCGGCACCTCTCGCTCGGCCAGCTCGAACGTACCGCCCGGGGCGGTCACCTGCGCGACTCGATAGGTACTCATGCGTTCCTCCGGAGAACACGTACGCAGCCCCCTCAACCAGCAGACCAGTTGCGGGCCGATCGTGCGCGCCGAGGGCACCGGGCGCATCGGCGAATTCGCCCCTGGTCGAGCGGTGTTTCAGCTGGTCAGCGCCATGAATTTCACAGGTGATGCCTGCCGCTGACGGCTGTGGTTAGCTTGCTGTGTCGGGAAGGAACCACAATGGGTAACTCATCCGGCACGGAAGTTCACTTCACGCAAAAGGCGTCGTTCGCGCCGCTGCCCGACTTCGCGATCGGCCCGGACATTCCCTCGTCCGGTTACCTCACGACAGACCTGGGAGGCGGCCTTTACGGCATCACCAGCGGCCTTGTGAACACGATGTTCCTGGTGACCAAGCGGGGAGTTGTGGTGCTCGACGCGCCACGGGACCTCGGTGACCGGTTCCTGGCCGCCATCGGCGAGGTGACGACGCAGCCCGTGACGCACCTCGTGTACAGCCATGCGCACGCCGATCACACCGGTTCAGCAGACCTGTTCCCGGGCAACCCCACGGTGGTCGCGCATGAACTGACCGGGAACCTGCTCAAGATGGCGAACGATCCGCATCGCCCGCTGCCGACCGAAACGTTCAGCGGACGCCATCACACCCTGAACGTGGGCGGAGAGCGCCTGGAGCTGGAATACCCGGGCGACTTCCACCAGCCGGGGAATCTGTTCGTTCACGCGCCGGACCATCGGGTCCTTGCGGTGATCGACAGCTTCACCGTCAAGTCCGCTCCCTTTTTCCGGCTACTGTTCACCGCGCACGTGCCGACGTATGTCGCCGCGCTGAACTGGATACTCGACTATCCCTTCGACACGATCGTGACGGGCCACATGTCGCAGTTCGGTACGCCGGAGGATGTCGAGATCACGAAACAGTACGTCGCCGATCTGCATTCGTCCGGCCAAAAAGCACTGAAAATAGTCGACTACAACGATGCGGTGCGGCACGTTCCCGCGGAAAACCGGCAGGCGCGGCTCAAGGTGTATGTCGACACGGTCGTCGACACGGCTGCCGACATCATGCCGAAATCATGGGCGGATCGCCTGGGAGGATTCGACATCTTCCTGAAGGACAACGCGAACGCTGTCCTCTGGAGTCTGTTGAACGACTGATGTCTGCGGTCTCGCCCAGGCCCGAGGTCCCACCCTCCCACCCCCGGCCACCCCTCGGACCGAAGCCGCACATTCGATCTCACTTCGGACACCTTTGGGACAACCCCTTCCACAGTCCCCCCTCACGTCGCTTACAGTGCCAGGCGGCCGAGATTTCTGAACGCGTTCAGAAACGGTTCCAGGGGGTGTCGCCCGCGAGGGTGCCAACGGGGAGGGAGCGCGCGATGCGCAAGGGGGCAAAGGCCGCCGTCGTCGGTGGGGTGTTCGCCGTGATGGTGGGGGGCGCCGGGTACGGAGCGTACAACTTCGTGACCGCGCTGAGCGGGGACGGGGGTTCGGACGCGGCCGGGGCGCCCGTGGTGAAGACCGGGCCGCCGAGCCGGGACGAGGTCGAGGAGACGACGCGGAAGTTCTTCGCGGCCTGGGCGAAGGGGCAGGCCGCCGAGGCCGCGTCGTACACCAACTACGAGGCCGAGGCCGAGGGCCTGCTGGCCGCCTACCGCGACGAGGCGCACATAGGTGACGTGAAGATCACGCCGGGGACCGCGTCCGGCCGGACCGTGCCGTTCTCCGTCAAGGCCACGGTGTCGTACGACGGGAAGAGCAAGCCGCTCGCGTACGACGGTGAACTGACCGTGGTGCGGGGGAAGACGACGGGCAGGGCGCTCGTCGACTGGCAGCCGTCCGTCGTGCACCCTGAGCTGCGCGAGGGCGACACCCTGGTCACGGGTGAGGCCGCGGCCCCGCCGATCAGGGCCGTGGACCGCAACGGCGTCGAGCTCACCAAGGAGAAGTACCCCTCCCTCGGGCCGATCCTGGACGCCCTGCGGGACAAGTACGGCGACAAGGCGGGCGGCGAGCCCGGCATCGAGCTGGCGGTGCGGCACACCGGCGCGGGACAGGGAGAGGGAGAAGGAGAAGGCCAGGGAGAAGGCCAGGGTGACACCACGCTGGTGACGCTCGCCAAGGGCAGGGTCGGCGAGCTGCGGACCACGCTCAGCGCCACCGCGCAGGCGGCGGCCGAGAAAGCGGTCGAAAGGTTCTCCGAGTCGTCGGTGGTGGCCGTGAAGCCGAGCACGGGCGAGGTGCTGGCCGTCGCCAACCACCGTAAGGACGGCTTCAACGCGGCCTTCCTCGGCAAACTGGCGCCGGGGTCGACGATGAAGATCATCACCGCCGCCACGCTCATCGACAACGGGATCACGACGTCGACGGGCCCGGCCCCCTGCCCGCCCACCGCCACCTCGCAGAGCCAGACCTTCAAGAACCTGGAGGGCATGGCCCCGAACGAGAACGCCACCCTCTCCGAGAGCTTCGCTCGCTCCTGCAACACGGCGTTCGTGAAGTACGCGGACGAGGTGCAGGTCGACTCGCTGACGAAGGAGGCCGAGGAACGGTTCGGGCTCGGCCGGAACGACTGGAAGGTCGGCATCCCCTCCTTCGACGGCTCGGTCCCCGCCTCCGGCGGCCCGGACACGGCGGCCAACATGATCGGCCAGGGCCAGGTGCAGATGAGCCCGCTGAACATGGCCTCCGTCACAGCGACCGCCATGACGGGCAGCTTCCGCCAGCCGGTCATCGTCCCGCCGGGGCTCGACGACCGCCAACTGGCCACGGCCAAGGGCCTGTCGGCGAGTACGGTCCAGCAGCTGCGCCAGATGATGAACCGCACCGCGACCAGCGGCACCGCGGCCGCCGCCATGTCCGGGCTCGGCGGCAGCATCGGCGCCAAGACCGGCTCCGCCGAGGTCGACGGGCAGACGGTGTCCAACAGTTGGTTCACCGGCTACCGGGGTGACGTCGCGGCCGCGGCCATGACCCAGGAGGGCGGTCACGGCGGCGACGCGGCCGGTCCGATTGTCGCAAGCGTGCTACGAGCTGCAGGCTGACGTCACAACTGTCACACCGGGACTCTAGGGTGGTGTTGTCGTTCTCGTTTGAGGAGCGTGAGGACAGCGGGGGCCTGGGGACAGCGGAGGAACGTAGGGCTGTGGGCAAGAGAAGGCGCGTCAGCGAGGAAAACAGCAGCAATAAGCGCCCGCTCGTGGTGGGCGGGCTGATCGCCGCGGTCGTCGGCGGCGGCGCGTTCGGCGCGTACGCCCTGTTCGGTGGTGGCGCGGTGGCGGAGGACGGGTCCTCGGCTTCCGACGCCGATGCTGTGAAGACCGGCCCCCTGTCGGCGGCCGAGGTCCGCACCGCGGCCACGACGTTCCTCACCGCCTGGGGGGACGGCTCCGTCACGAAGGCGGCGGCCGCCACCGACGACGCGGCGGCCGCGAAGGCCGCGCTGACCGGCTTCGGCGAGGACGGACACATCACCGATGTGACGCTCACCCGCGGCAAGCGCTCCGGCGACGCGGTCGCCTTCTCCGTGAAGGGCACGGTGTCCTACAAGGGCACCGCCGGCAAGCCGCTGGCGTACGAGTCGTCCCTGACCGTCGTACGGAATGCCAAGGACGGCAAGCCGCTGGTCGGCTGGAAGCCGTCGGTGGTCCACCCGGACCTCGGTGAGGGCGACCGGCTGGTGACCGGTGAGGCGGGCACGCCCCCGGTGAAGGCGCTCGACCGGGACGGCGGCGAGCTGACGGCCGCCGAGTACCCGTCCCTGGGGACCGTGCTGGACGGGCTGCGCGAGAAGTACGGCAAGAAGGCGGGCGGCAAGGCGGGGATCGAACTGCGGGTGGTCCGCGCAAAGGCGTCGGAGTCCTCGGATTCCTCGGAGTCGAAGGACGCATCCAAGGCCTCCAAGAGCGAGGAAGCCGACCAGAAGGCCCCGGACAAGACCCTGCTTGAGCTGAGCAAGGGCACGCCCGGGACCCTGAAGACCACCCTCAGCCCGAGCCTCCAGAAGACCGCCGAGGAGCAGGTGTCGGCGAAGAAGCAGGCCTCGGTCGTGGTGATGCGCCCGTCGACCGGCGAGATCCTGGCCGCGGCGAACTCCAACCCGAACTTCAACGTGGCCTTCCAGGGCTCGCTCGCCCCCGGCTCCACGATGAAGATCGTGACGTCGGCCATGCTCATCGAGGAGGGCCTCGCCTCGTCGGACAAGCCCCACCCCTGTCCCAAGTACGAGACGTACGGCGGCTGGAAGTTCCAGAACGTCGACAAGTTCAAGATCGACGGTGGCACGTTCAAGTCGAGCTTCGCGGCCTCCTGCAACACGGCCTTCATCTCGCAGGCCAAGAAGCTGGACAACGACTCGCTGACGAAGGAGACCCAGCAGGTCTTCGGGCTCGGCCTGAACAACTGGTCCGTCGGGGTGCCGACGTTCGACGGTGCGGTGCCGGTGCAGAGTGACGCGCAGATGGCGGCGTCACTGATCGGGCAGGGCGGGGTGCGTATGAACCCGCTGAACATGGCGTCCGTGGTCGCCACCGCCAAGACGGGCGAATTCAAGCAGCCCTACCTGGTCGCTCCGTCGGTGGACGACCGCCCGCTCGCGACCGCGTCGCGCAAGATGCCGTCGAAGGTGCAGACCCAGCTCCGTGACCTCCTCCAGTACACGGCGGCCGCGGGTTCGGCGGCGGAGCCGATGGCCGGTCTGGGCCCCGACTTCGGTGCCAAGACCGGCTCCGCGGAGGTCGACGGGCAGAAGAAGCCCAACGGCTGGTTCACCGCGTGGAAGGGTGACCTCGCGTCGGCGGGTGTGGTCCAACAGGGCGGCCGCGGAGGTAAGTCGGCCGGTCCGATCGTGGCGGCGCTGCTGAAGGCGGGCAGTTGACCGGGAGCGGGACAACGCCCGGTAAGTCGCTCGCATGGCCCCTACACGCACCGCTACCGTGCCGTCCATGACCGCTTCCGAGGCCCCCTCCGTGTCCGCTTCAGCCGCATCAGCCGGGTCAGGTGCTCCGGGCGCTTCAGCTGATTCAGGTGCAGCCGATTCAGTTGCTTCGGGAGCTTCGGGTGCTCACCCCCGATTCGCCGAGGCGCTCACGGAGTTGGGACTCGACGGGCTCCACGACCGGATCCGCCGCTTCCCGGACGCGACCCGCACCGCCGCGGAGGCCGCCGCCGCGGTCGGATGCGAACTCAGCCAGATCTGCAAGTCGCTCGTGTTCGCGGCCGACGGGGTGCCCGTCCTGGTCCTCATGGACGGCGCCTCCCGCGTCGACGTGGAGCTCGTACGGCGCGAACTGGGCGCCGGCAAGGTGACGCGGGCCAAGGCGGACGTCGTACGGGAGACGACCGGGTACGCGATCGGCGGTGTGCCGCCCTTCGGGCACCGGACGAAGACCCGTGTGCTCGCCGACCGTTCACTGCTGGACCACGACACCGTGTGGGCGGCCGCGGGCACACCGCACACCGTCTTCCCCATGGCCCCGAAGGAGTTGATCACGCACGCCGGCGCCACGCTGGCCGACGTGCGAGAGCAGACAGCGTGACGCCGGCCGTGACCGCGGCCGTCCTGCTCGCCGCGGTCACCCACGCCAGCTGGAACGCCATCGCCCACCGCATCACCGACAAGCTGGTCGGCTTCACGCTGATCGCGGGCGGTGGCGCGCTCATCGGGTTCGCCGCGATGCCGTTCGTGCCGGTCCCGGCGGCCGGGGCGTGGCCGTACCTGATCGCTTCGGTGGTGATCCACCTCGTCTACTACGTGCTCCTGATGCAGTCGTTCCGGCTCGGCGACTTCGGTCAGGCGTATCCGATCGCTCGCGGGACCGCGCCGCTCGTGGTGACCCTGCTGGCGGCCGTGGTCGCGCACGAGGTGCCCGACGGCTGGGCGGCGGCCGGCATCGGGCTGAGCTGCGCCGGGCTGACGGGGGTGGCGCTGTGGGGGCTGCGCGGGCGCCGTCCGCACTGGGCTGCGATCGGCGCGGCCCTGGCCACGGGCCTGTCGATCGCGGCATACACGGTGGTGGACGGCCTGGGCGTACGGGCCTCGGGGTCGTCCCTGGGCTATATCGCCTGGCTGATGGCGCTGGAGGGCCTGGCGCTCCCGGTGTACGCGGTGGTGTGCCGCTGGCGTGGGGAGACCGTTCAGGTCCTCCGGCCGTTCGCCGTACTCGGGCTGCTCGGCGCCGCGCTGTCCGTGGCGGCGTACGGGCTGGTCCTGTGGGCCCAGACCCGGGCCGAGCTGGCGCCTGTCGCCGCGCTCCGCGAGTCCTCGATCATCGTCGGTTCGGCGATCGGCGCGGTGTTCTTCAAGGAGCGGTTCGGGGCGCCGCGGATCATAGCGGCGGGACTGGTGGTGGTCGGCATCGGGCTGATGCTGCGGGCGGGCTAGCGGTGCTTCGTCAGGCCCTGCCGGTGCACGTGGGCGAGGCGCGAAGTCGTGCATCGGCGGGCGCGGAGGCGCACCCTGGAAGCAGCGGTTCCGGAGGTGATCGTCATGACGCACACCGCAGTCGGATGGCATGTCGAGCTGGAATTCGAGGAGGACGATCAGCGCACCAAGGCGGCGGCTCTCGTGCGGCTGCCCGACGGGAACGAGGTACGGGCCCACGGGTACGCCAGCCGCTTCCGCAGCGACACCAATCAGCCACGGGTCGGCGAGGAGATCGCCGGGGCAAGGGCCCTGAACGAACTGGCGATGAAGCTGCTCACCAAGGCACACGACGAGATCGACGAGGCGTCCGGCAGGACGTCGCATCCGATCGCACTCTGAGCTCGGGCCGCGTGAGTCGCGGCGTCACCGCACCGTCCGATGTCGCCCCACGAGCCCCGAGGCTGGTACGGCGCCCCGGGGTCAGCCCGCGACGGCGCCCCGGGGGTCAGCCCGCGACAGCCTCCCGTACCGCCCGCACCAGTGCCTGGGCTCGCGGGTCGGCCGTCACCGTCTTGCGGAACCCGTTGGTGACATAGCCGAAGGCGACCCCGGTGGCGGGGTCGGCGAAGCCGAGGGGGCCGCCCCGCCCCGGGTGGCCGAAGGAGCCGGGGCCGAGCAGCGGTGACGCGCTGCCGTGCAGCATGTAGCCCAGGCCGAAGCGGGTGTTGACGACGAGGGTGCGGTCCGGACCCGCGGACTCCTCGGCGCGGGCCGACTCCACGGTCTCCTGGGCGAACAGCCGTACGCCGTCCACCTCGCCGATCAGGGACGAGTAGAAGCGGGCCAGTCCGTTCGCCGTGGCGATGCCGTTCGTGGCGGGGAGGGCCGCCGCGCGGTACGCGGGGTCGTTCTGGTCGGGGAACGGGGTGATCGCGGCGAAGGCCCGGCGGGTGAGGGAGGACGGGTCGTCGTAGGCCTCGGTGACCGAACGCTTCGGGCGGACACGGAGGCCACCGGAGGGTTCCGGTGCCTCGGTTCGGCCTGCGCGGCCCACCCGGGCCGCCTGCGATCCGGGCAGCCCCAGCCACAGGTCGAGGCCCAGCGGACCGGCGATCTCCGACGCGATCCACTCGCCGGTCCGTCCTCCCGTGACGCGTCGCACCAACTCGTCGACCAGCCAGCCGTACGTCAGCGGGTGGTAGCCGTGGGCGGTGCCCGGCTCCCACACGAGGGCCTGCGCGGCGACCGCCTCGGGACCCCGGCGCGGGTCCAGCGCCTCCTGCGGGGTCAGCGGGTGGTCGAGGACGGGGAGTCCGGCCCGGTGGTTCAGCACGTGCCGGACCAGCACCCGCTCCTTGCCGTGCGCCTTGAACTCCGGCCAGTACGCGCCGACCGGCGCGTCCAGGTCCAGCTTCCCGCGCTCGGCCAGCATCAGCGGTACGGCGGCGGCGATGCCCTTCGTGGCCGAGCGCACGATCTGGGCGGTGCCCTGCTCCCAGGGCGCGTCGCCGTCCACGTCCCTGGTGCCGCCCCACAGGTCCACGACCCTGCGGCCGTCCTGGTACACGGCGACGGCGGCGCCCTGCTCCCCCAGCTTCTCGAAGTTCGCTGCGAACGCGTCCCTCACCGGCTCGAAGCCCTCGGCCACTGTGCCGTTCACGTCCACGCCCGTGCTCCCTCTTCGCTCACCTTCGACGACGGGTGCAACACGCACGCGGAGGTTTCGATTCCTGTGCTCCGTGCTCCGCGCTCCGCGCTCCGCGCTCTGTGCCCTGTGCCCTGTGCCCTGTGCTCGTCACGCGCTCGTCCGCACGGAACGCGGATCGAAGCCGAAGGGGAGTTCCAGACGGTGGGCGCGCATCAGGTCGTCGTCGGCGAGGAGTTCGCCGGTCCTCCCGTCCGCCGCGATCACGCCCTCGCTGAGGATGAGCGAGCGCGGGCACAGTTCGAGGGCGTACGGCAGGTCGTGCGTGACCATGAGGACGGTGACGTCCAACGACCGCAGGATGTCGGCGAGTTCGCGCCGCGAAGCCGGGTCGAGGTTCGAGGACGGCTCGTCCAGGACGAGGATCTCCGGCTCCATCGCCAGCACCGTCGCGACGGCCACCCGGCGGCGCTGCCCGAAGGAGAGGTGGTGCGGCGGGCGGTCCTTGAACTCCGCCATGCCGACCCGCGTCAGCGCCCGGTCCACGCGCGCCTCCAGCTCGGCGCCCTTCAGCCCGGCCGCCGCGGGCCCGAAGGCCACGTCCTCCCGTACGGACGGCATGAACAGCTGGTCGTCCGGGTCCTGGAAGACGATGCCGACGCGCCGCCGGATCTCGGCCATGTGCTGCCTGCCGACCGGGAGCCCGGCGACCTTCACCGTGCCGGCGCCCGCGGTGTGGATGCCGTTGAGGTGCAGCACGAGCGTGGTCTTGCCCGCGCCGTTCGGCCCGAGCAGCGCGACCCGCTCACCGCGGGCGAGGCTGAAGTCCACTCCGAACAGGGCCTGGTGGCCGTCGGGGTAGGCGAAGGCGAGCCCGGACACTTCGAGGGAGGGCACGGGGGTCACGGAATCCATGGATGCTGTGGATGCTGAGGTCACAGGAACCATCCCAACAGACACACGACGAGGGCGGCACACGGGAGGGCGAGGGCGTACGACCACTGCGCCCGGGACGCGGTCACCTCGTCGATCACGGGCATGGAGCCCGCGTACCCCCGGCTGATCATGGCCAGGTGCACGCGCTCGCCGCGCTCGTAGGAGCGGATGAAGAGGGCGCCCGCGGACTTGGCGAGCACCCCCCAGTGTCGTACGCCGCGGGCCTCGAACCCGCGGGACTCCCGCGCGATCCGCATCCGCCGCATCTCGTCGGTGATCACGTCGCCGTACCGGATCATGAAGGACGCGATCTGGACGAGGAGCGGCGGGAGCCTGAGCCGTTGCAGCCCGAGGAGGAGTTCGCGCAGTTCGGTGGTGGCGGCGAGGAGGACGGAGGCGGCGACGCCCAGGGTGCCCTTGGCGAGGACGTTCCAGGCGCCCCACAGGCCGTTCACGCTCAGCGACATGCCCAGGACGTCGACGCGCTCGCCCTGTGCCACGAACGGCATGAGTACCGCGAAGGCCACGAACGGGATCTCGATCAGCAGCCTCTTCAGCAGGAAGGAGGCGGGCACGCGAGCCGCGTACGCGACCGTGCCGAGCAGCGCCGCGTACAGCGCGAACGCCCAGACCGCGGTACGCGGCGTGGACACCACGACCACCACGAACGCGAAGACGGCCGTCAGCTTGGTGTGCGGCGGCAGGGCGTGCACGGGCGAGTGCCCGTGACGGTAGAGCTTGTGTACGTGGCCCGCCCCCATGTCAGGCGTTCTCGGGGATGTCGGACGTGGACGCCGGGGACGTGTCGCCCGTACGGCGCCTGCGGACGGCCCAGAAGACGCCGGTGCCGGCGACGACGGTGAAGCCGACGCCGATCACGCCCGCGAGACCGCCGGAGAGGCGCGTGTCGGTGATGCCCTGCACGCCGTAGTCGGCCAGCGGGGAGTCGGCGGCCGCGTGGTCCTCCGTCTTGGCGTCGATGCCCTTGTCGGCGGCCACCTTCTCCAGGCCGTCGGGGTTGGCGGAGGCGTAGAAGCTGACGAATCCGGCGAGGAGGAGGGAGGTGGCGAGGCCCGCGAGCAGCAGCTTGCGAGGGGAGCGGGCGGCGACGGGGACGGGCTCAGCGGCCGGGGCGTCGACGAGTTCGCCGTTCACGCGCAGCTTCAGCGGGGCGGTCAGGCCGCGGGCGCCGTACACCAGGTCCGGCCGTACGGCGATGACGGCGCCGACCGTGAGCGCGGTGATCGTGGCCTCACCGATGCCGATGAGGACGTGGACGCCGACCATCGCGGTGAGGACCTGCCCGATCGGTACGTCCGTGGTGCCGCCGACGGCGTAGACAAGCGTGAAGGCGGCGGCGGCCGCGGGCACGGAGAGCAGTGCGGCGACGAAGGCCGAGACGGTGACCGAGCGCCGCTTCTTCGGCAGGACCTTCACCAGCCCGCGGAAGACGGCGTACCCGACGACGGTCGTCACGACCCCCATCACGGTGATGTTCACGCCCAGCGCGGTGAGGCCGCCGTCCGCGAACAGGATGCCCTGCATGAGCAGCACGACGGACACGCACAGGACCCCTGTGAAGGGGCCCACGAGTATCGCGGCGAGCGCCCCGCCCAGCAGATGCCCGCTGGTGCCCGCGGCGACCGGGAAGTTCAGCATCTGCACGGCGAAGATGAACGCGGCGACCAGCCCGGCGAGCGGTGCCGTCCGTTCGTCCAGTTCACGCCGGGCGCCGCGGAGGCTCACAGCCACGGCACCCGCCGCGACGACTCCGGCGGCCGCCGAGACGGGAGCGTTGATGAATCCGTCGGGCACATGCATGGGAGGGCTCGCTCTCCTGCTCGGGTGGGGCCGCGATCGGCTGTGTAGGGTTCGGCGGGCTGGCTGGAACCGTACGATGATAGAGCCTTGTTGCGAACCTTTCGCAAGAGCGCACAGCAGCCAATAAACGGTCGCGGACGCAGGCGCCCCCCGGCCCGGATCCGCAAAATATGCGACATTGGACAAATAGTGGAATCACGGTTGTTGATTCACAGCTGCGGAATCACAGCTTCGGAATCCCAACTTCCGCTTGGGTCGCTCAGCGCAAGGGAGCCGTCCGATGTCCGTTGTCGAGCAGTACGCGCGAGCCCACGTCGTCACGGACTCCGTGGGGTCCGAGGACACGGTGCGGGTGCTCCTCCGCTACGACTCCGAGGCCGATCCCCGCTCCGTCCACGTCAACCTCCCCGGCATCCACGAGGGACCGCAGGACTGGCAGGTCTCCCGTGACCTCATGGAACGCGGCCTGCGCACCCCCGCCAGCAGCGGCGCCGTGAGCATGTGGCCCTGCGGCCGCGTCCAGGCGGTCATGGAGTTCCATTCGTCCGAGGGCGTGGAGGTCATGCAGTTCGACGCGAAGACCCTGATCCGCTTCCTCCGCCGGACGTACATGACGGGGCGTGTCTGAACGGGGCGCGTCTGAACGGGGCCGCGCCCGCCCCCGCGCCGGGTGCGCTCAGCCGCCGAACCCCACGTCCTCCGTCCCGGCGACGGCGGCCGTGCGGCCGGGTGCCGACTGGAACCGCCAGTAGAGGTTCGTGTGGGCGATGACCTGCTCCGGCGGCGGGGAGCCCCACGCGCTCTTGTCCGATGCCGTGTGCGCGTCGGCGACCAGAGTCACGTCGTAGCCGCGGACGAAGGCGCCGTGGATCGTGGACCGGATGCAGGCGTCCGTCTCCGCGCCGGTCACGACCAGGCGCCCGACGCCGGCCCCGGCCAGGACCTCCTCCAGGTCGGTGTCCTCGAAGGAGTCGCCGAACGTCTTGTGCACCACCGGCTCCGGCTCCTGGCGGGCCAGCTCCGGGACGTACTCCCAGGCGTCGCTCCCCTTCGCCAGGTGCTCGTCGGAGTGCTGGACCCAGACGACCGGGACGCCCTCCGAGCGGGCCTTTTCGACGAGTTTGCCGATGTTGGCGACGACGGCGTCACGCTGGTGCGCCTCGTCCACCACGCCCTTCTGGACGTCGATCACCAGCAGGGCGGTGTTGGGTCGGTCCGGCAGTGTGGTCACGGTGCTGTCCCCTCTGTGCACGGGCATGTGCACGGGTCTGCGCACGGATCTGCGCACAGGCCTGCGTTCTGTGAACGGGCTTCCATCGGGGATCACGCTAGCCCCGGCCACTGACAACGGCCCGGCTGGTGCACAGCTGGTGCACAGAGAGAAGCCGGTGAGGGCACCCCCGTCCCCACGGAGCCCTCACCGGCTGGTCCTCACCGGCCCCCTCTTCACCGGGGCCGGGGTCGGGGCCGTCGCGTCAGACGCGCACGAGCTCCCGGTCCTCGTCCTTCGGACGGTCGTCGGACGTGTCGCGCAGGCCCTCGCCCTCGATGTCGACGTTCGGCAGCGCGCGGTCCAGCCACTTCGGCAGCCACCAGGCCTTCTTGCCGAGCAGCGCCAGCACCGCCGGGACGATGGTCATGCGGACGACGAAGGCGTCGAAGAAGACGGCGACGGCGAGGCCGAAGCCGATCATCTTGACCATCTGCTCGGTGGAGCCGATGAAGCCCGCGAAGACCGCCATCATGATCACCGCCGCGGCCGTGACGACCCGGGCGCCGTGCTTGAAGCCGGTCACCACCGCCTGCCCGGGGCGCTCGCCGTGGACGTACGCCTCGCGCATCCGGGTCACGAGGAACACCTCGTAGTCCATCGAGAGGCCGAACACCACACCGACCATGAAGATCGGCATCATCGACATGATCGGGCCGGTCTCCTCGACGCCCATGAGGCCGGACAGCCAGCCCCACTGGAAGACGGCCACCACCGCGCCGAGTGCGGCGAGCACGCTGAGGAGGAAGCCGAGGGCCGCCTTCAGCGGGACCAGGATCGAGCGGAAGACCACGATGAGGAGCAGGAACGCGAGGCCCACCACCAGCGCCAGGTATGGGAGCAGCGCGTCGTTCAGCTTCTGCGAGAAGTCGATGTTCATCGCCGTGGCGCCGGTGACCAGGACCTGTGCGTCCGTGTCGGCCTTGATGTCCGCGCCCGCGTCACGGATCTCGTGCACCAGGTCCTCGGTCTGCGTCGAGGACGGCTTGGAGTCCGGGATCACGGTGATCATCGCGGTGTCGCCGGACTTGTTGAACGTGGCGGGCGCGACGGACACGACGCCCTTCAGGCCCTTGATCTCGTCCGACACCGTGGTGGCGGCCGACTCCGGGTCGTCGCTGGACTTGGCGTCGACCACGACCATCAGCGGACCGTTGAAGCCGGGCCCGAAGCCCTCCGAGAGCAGGTCGTACGCCCGGCGCTGCGTCGTGGACGTCGGCTGCGAGCCGTCGTCGGGCAGGCCCAGCTCCAGCTGGGCCGCCGGGAGGGCCGCCGCGCCGAGACCGACCACGGCGAGCACGAGCACGGCGATCGGACGGCGGACGACGAACCTCGCCCAGCGGGTTCCCATGTTCGGCTTGGCCTCGGCGGCCTGGGTGGTCGCCGAGCGCTGCGGGATCACGGAGCCCTGAGCGTTCTCCGTGCCGATCGCTCCGGCCGCACCGGCCGCGTCCTTCGCGGTCGCCGGGCTCACCGCGTTCCTACCGGTCCCCGGGGTCTCCGAGGCCTCCGAGGTCCCCGCGTTCTTCGCGGCCTTCCCCCGGCCCAGCAGCCTGCTCTTCCCGCCCGCCGGCTGGACCCTGCGGCCCGCGTACCCGAGCAGCGCCGGGATCATGGTCAGCGCGATGAGGACGGCGATGGCGACCGTGCCCGCCGCCGCGATGCCCATCTTGGTCAGCATCGGGATGTTGACGACGGCGAGGCCGACGAGGGCGATCACGACCGTCAGACCCGCGAAGACCACCGCCGAGCCGGCGGTGCCGACGGCCCGCCCGGCCGCGTCCTCGCGCTCACGGCCCTCGGCCAGCTCGCCCCGGTACCGGGACACGATGAACAGCGCGTAGTCGATGCCGACGGCGAGGCCGATCATCGACGCGAGAATCGAGGTCGTACTGCCGAGGTCGAGCGCGTTGGCGAGAGCGGTGATGGTCGCGACGCCGATGCCCACACCGATGATCGCGGTCAGCAGCGGCAGTCCGGCCGCCACCAGCGACCCGAGGGTGACGACCAGGACGACCGCGGCGACGGCGATGCCGATGATCTCCGCGGCGCCGGTGGCCGGGACCGCCTGGAGCGCGTCACCGCCGATCTCCACGGTCAGCCCGGCATCCCGGGCGTCGTCCGCGCTCGTCTCCAGGGCGTCCTTGGAGGAGTCCTCCAGCTCCATGCCGGGGACCTTGTAGCTGACCTGCGCGTACGCGATCGTCCCGTCCTTGCTGAGGGACCTGGTCTTGTACGGGTCGGTCACGGAGGCGACCTCGGAGCCGGTGCCCAGCTCCCTGACGGCCTGCTCGACGGTCACTTTGTTGCCGGCGTCCGTCATCTTCTCGCCCGCGGGCGCCTTGAACACGACGCGCGCGGTCGCTCCGTCGGCGCTGGAGCCGGGGAACCGCTGTTCCAGCAGGTCGAAGGTCTTCTGGGCCTCGGTGCCGGGGATCGAGAACGAGGCGGAGCCCGCGGCGGGCGCGCTCGCCGCCCCGACGCCGGCGAGGGTCAGCAGGGCCACCCAGATCAGGGCGACGAAATGCCGTCGCCGGAAGGCGAGTCGGCCGAGTTTGTAGAGGAACGTGGCCACGGGGGCGTACTCCCGTTCAGGTCGTGGATGAGCATGCGGGCAGGGGAGATCAGCCGGTACGAGGGCAGGGGTGATCGACTCGCGGGGAGGCGGGGTCGGTGTGCCCGTGCGGGGACAGGGCTGATCAGCCCGACGACGTGAGCGGTCGCGTCAGGTGGTACTCAGCTGCCGGTGAGGCAGTGACTGCGGGGTTTTTTCAGTGAGTTCGGGTTCTCAGTGAGTTCGAGTTCTCAGTGAGTTCGCACGCCGAGGGCGGGGAGGATCACGGCGTCGATGTACGAAAGGGCGAACTCCTGCGTCGGCGGCAGCTCGTCGAGCAGCGTCCGGGTGACGAAGGCACCGAGCATCATGTGCACCACGTACTCGATCGCCGGGCTGTCCGCAGGGACTTCTCCCCGGTCGACGGCACGCTGGACCATCCGGCGGAACTCCGCCAACTCCGGATCGATGAGGAACTCCCGGAATGCCTGCAGCAGTTCGGGGTTCGTGTGCACCACCATGAACAGGCCCCGCATCAGCGCGGAGTTCTGTTCGATGACGCAGTCGTCCGCACGCCCGACGAGGGCGTGGAGATCGCCTCTCAGCGACCCGGTGTCGACGTCGGCGAAGCCGCCCGGCTTGCTGAACCGCATGGCCTTCGCCACCAGTTCGGCCTTGCCGCCCCACTGGCGGTAGAGGGTGGCCTTGCTGGAGCGGGTGCGGGCGGCCACGGCGTCCATGGTCAGGGCGTCGTAGCCGACTTCCCGGAGCAGGTCGAGCACGGCCGTGTACAGCTCGGCCTCGCGCTCGGGCGTGATCCGACTGCGGCGCACCGTCGCGGTCTCAGTCATCCCACTCTCCTCTTTCCCACTCCGTGTTCGGGCCGGCCCGGGGACAGCCTAGTGGGAGCACTGCCGCCCGACACCGTTCCGAACGAAACGGTTTCGTACACTCATGACGATACCCCGGGACTCAGCGAAACGAAACGGTTTCGTACGTGTCCTGGGTCACGCGGTGCCGCGCTCCCGCTCGTCCGCCGCTCCCCCCGCCCCCACCAAACCCGTACGAACGCCCGTCAGCCGCGGCTCGAACCTCCGAATGTCCCGCCGCCCGACCGTCGCGATGATCCCGGGCAGGTACCCCCGCACGCCCTGCATCCCGCGCAGCCACCACTGGCCGTAGACGTGCGCCGACCGCCGTTCGATGCCCGCCACGAGCCGGTCGACCGCAGGGCCCGGCGGATACGTCTTCCCGGCCGGCCACGGCAGCCGCTGCCGCAACTCCCGCATGACGTCGTCCTGATCGGCGCCCCGCACCATGTCCGTGTCGGTCCACGACAGGTACGCCACCCCGACACCCACACCTTTGTGTCCCACCTCGGCGCGCAGGCAGTGCGCGTAAGCCTCCACGCCCGACTTGGAGGCGCAGTACGCGCTCATCATGGGCGCCGGGGTGATCGCCGCGAGCGAGGCGACCTGGAGCAGATAGCCCCGGCTCGCCATCAGCTCGGGCAGGAAGGCGCGGGCCGTGACCGCCGAGCCCACGAGGTTCACCTCGATGACCCGGCGCCACGCCTCGGGGTCGGAGGCGGCGAAGGGACCAGCACTCGCGACCCCCGCGTTGGCGACCACGACGTCGATCCTGCCGAAGCGTTCCTTCACCTCCCGGGCCACCCGTGTCATGGCCTCCTGGTCGGTGACGTCGGCGTGCCAGTACGCGCTCTCGCCGTGCAGCCGCTCCGAGACCTGCTTCAGCGCGTCCGGTTCGAGGCCGACGAGGGCGACCTTGACGCCACGCGCCGAGAGCTTGCGGGCGAGGAGTTCACCGACGCCCCGCGCGGCGCCCGTGACGACCGCGACCCGCCCGGCCAGGCTCCCCCTGCCCTTCCCTCTGTCCCTCCCCCTGTCGCTCACGCACTCGCCTCCTCGCCGATGCCCATACCCATGCCGATACCGAGGCCGGTACCGGTACCGGCCCCAGCCCCGGCACTGGCTCCGGCCCCGCTCGCGCTGGTGACATACGCGGTGACGAGCTCCCTGATCCGCGAGCACACCAGCTCGGGCGCCTCCACCGGCGTCATGTGCCCGACGCCCGTCAGCTCGGTGAGGCCGACGCACTCGGGCAGCACGGCGGCCATCGCACGCGAGTGCACGGGCGGGGTCAGCCGGTCCGACGTACCGACGACGACGGCCGTGGGCACCCGCAACTCCCGTACGCCGTCGTCGAGGTCGAGCAGATCGAGCACGTGGGCCCAGGTGTAACGCACCCGGCTCGGGCAGGCGTGCGCGATACGGGCACACGCCTCGACCATCAACGGCGACGCACCGACGCCCATCGTCCCGTACTTGAGGACCGCCTTGGCGACCGGTGTGACCGGCCCGAGCGGAAACCGGAAGCCGAGGAGCTTCCGGGTGAGCCAGGTGCGCAGCCGTCCCGGGCGGATCGGGACGACGAGTGACTCGGCGACGAGGTTCGAACTGCCCGTGCTCAGCAGCAGGGCCGCCGAGACGTGCTCCCGGAACGCCGGCCGCGCGGAGGCGGCCATCACGGTCATCCCGCCCATGGAGTGGCCCGCGACCACGGCCTGTTCACCGGGTGCGAGCGTGACCGTCAGCACCGCCTCCAGGTCGTCGGCGAGCGTGTCCGTGCTGCAGGTGGTGGCGGCCGGGGTACGCCCGTGACCGCGCTGGTCGTAGGCGATCACCCGGTGGTCGGCGGCCAGGTCCCGGATCTGCGCCGCCCAGAAGGCGGTCGAGCAGGTCCAGCCGTGGGCGAGCACCACGGCGGGTGCGTCCTCGGGGCCGTGCACCTCCACGTGCAGCCGGGCGCCGTCGGCGGAGACCGCGGTCACCTCCTGTACGGGGACGGGAGGTGCGTACGGGCCGCTCTTCACACTCGTCAGTCGGGTCACGCTCCTGCCTCCGTCTTCCTCGTCGTACGGGACTTGTCCGTGGCCGGCCGGGGTACGGCAGCCGATGGGTCCGGCGCGCGCAGTACCTCGTACTCGCCCAGGTGCACGCGGCGCGTGGCGCCCCGGAACTCCGTCGTCGTGCCCGGCCAGATGGTCGTGTTGCGGCCGCTCGCGTCGAGGTACCAGCTGGTGCAGCCGCCCGTGCTCCACACGGTGCGCTTCATGCGTTCCTGGACCCTGAGGTTCCAGGCGGTGACGGCGGACGGGCGGGCGTCGAGGGCGACACGGCCGCCGAGCGCCCCCAACTGCCGCAGGAAGTCGACCATGTAGTTCAGCTGGGACTCGATCACCAGGATCATGCTGGAGTTCCCGAGTCCCGTGTTGGGACCGATGACCGTCAACCAGTTGGGGAAGCCTGCGGCCGAGGCTCCGCGCAGGGACCGCATGCCGCCCTCCGCCCAGGCTTCGGCGAGCGTGCGCCCGTCTCCGCCCACGACCCGTTCGGCGATGGGCATGTCGGTGACGTGGAAGCCGGTGCCGAACACGATGGCGTCGACCTCGGCGCGGGTGCCGTCGGCGGCGATGACGGTGGAGCCGTCGATCTCGGCGAGTGAGGAGGCCACGACGTCGACGTTGGGCCGCGTCAGCGCCGGGTAGTAGGTGTTCGACAGCAGGATGCGCTTGCAGCCGATGCGGTAGTCGGGCGTGAGTTTCGCGCGCAGGGCCGGGTCCTTGACGGCGCGGGCCATGTTCCGCTCGGCCATGCGCTCGACCAGGCCCAGCTCACCCGGGCGCTTGGTGAACGCCTGGACCTGCAACTCCCGTACCCCCCACAGGAATCCGCGCCTGAGCCGCGTGGTGAAGGGCAGTTGCCTGTGCAGCCGGCGCTCGATGCCGCTGATGGCACGGTCGACGCGGGGCATCACCCAGGGCGGCGTGCGCTGGAAGAGGGTGAGGCGGCCGACCCGCGGCTGGATCTCCGGCACGATCTGGATGGCGGACGCGCCCGTGCCGACCATCGCGACCCGCTTGCCGCGCAGGTCGTAGTCGTGGTCCCAGCGGGCCGAGTGGAAGACCTTGCCGGGAAAGGAGTCGATCCCGGGTACGTCCGGAATCCTGGGGTCGGAGAGGGGGCCGGTGGCGGAGACGACGACATCGGCGCACAGCCGGCCACCGCTGGTTTCGATGTCCCACCAGAGCCGCTCTCTGTCCCATGTCATTCGCTTCACCTCCGAGTTGAAGCGGATGTGCGGGCGAAGCCGGAAGACGTCCGCGACGTGTTCGAGGTAGGCGCGGATGTGCTCCTGCCCGGAGAAGGTGCGCGGCCAGTCGGGGTTGGGCGCGAAGGAGAACGAGTAGAGGTGGGACGGCACGTCACAGGCGCAGCCCGGGTAGCTGTTGTCGCGCCAGGTGCCGCCTACGGAGTCGGCCCGTTCCAGGACGACGAAGTCGGTGACACCGGCACGCCGCAACCGCACGGCGGCGCCCAGCCCGCCGAACCCGGTGCCGACGACGGCCACCCGCACATGCTCGCGCCCGTGCTCAAGCCCACGCCCGCGCCCATCACGGCCGTTAAGCCCATCACGGCCGTTACGTCCATTAAGCCCGTTACGTCCATTAAGACTGTCAAGCCCGCCAGGCGCGTTATGCCCGTCGCCCTCGCGATCCCCCTGCTGCCCCCGCCCCCGTTCCTGCCCCTGCTCGGCCATCCCGACGCCTCCTTGCCTCGCACCGGCCTCGCTACCGCGCCAGTGAACACTGGCGCAATGGGGAGGGTAAGGCAGGACCGTACTGCTGGGTAGGGACGGAACCAACGAAGTTACTTACAGCACAACATAGGCTTCTGGCGTGGCTGACCGATCGGGAGAACACGGCGGACGACGCGAGTACCGCATGGAGGAACTGGCCGAGGTGGCCGGCATCACAGTGCGCACCGTGCGCTTCTACCGGGAGCGCAAGCTGATCCCGCCGCCCCGCCGCGAGGGCCGTATCGCCTGGTACGACGACACACACCTGGCCCGACTGCACACGATCGCGGCCCTCCTGGAGCGCGGCCACACCCTCAGCGGCATAGCCGAACTCGCCGAGGCCTTCGACCACGGCCGCGACGTGGCCGAACTGCTGGGCCTGGGCGCCCCCTCCGAGGAGGTGCCGGTCCGGCTCTCCCCCGAGGAACTCGCCGACCGCTTCGGCGGCCAGGCGACCCCCGAGAACCTCGCCGTCGCCCTGGACCTCGGCTATCTCGGCACCGACGGCGGTGAGATCGTCCACATCAGCCGCCGCCTCCTGGACACTTCGGCGGCCCTGGTCCGCGAGGGCATCCCACTGGCCGACGTGCTGGCGGCCGCCAAACAGGTCCGGTCCCACGCCGACGCGCTGGCCGAACTCTTCACCGAACTCGTCCTCGCCCAGCCCGGCCGAACGACCGAGGACCTCCAGAGGCTGCGGCCACTGGCCAAGAGCGTGGTGGAGGCGGAGGTGTCGATGGCGCTGGACCGGTGGCTGCAGAGGCAGCGGTAACGCCCCGCACCGTTCTCCTCAGAGCTCAGAGCTGAGGGCTGAGGGCTCAGGACTGAGGGCTGAGGGCTCAGGACTGAGGACTGAGGGCTGAGGACTCGAAGACCACCGTCACCGGAGCATGGTCGGACCAGCGCTCCGCATGGCTGGCGGCCCGCTCCACGTATGCCTTGACCGCACGCCGGGCAAGTCCGGGAGTCGCGACCGCGAGGTCGATCCTCCAACCTGAATCATTGTCAAAGGCCCGCCCCCGGTACGACCACCACGTGTACGGACCCTCAACGTCCGGATGCAGAGCCCGGACGACATCGACGTACCCACCCTCGTCGGGGTCGAGGACGCGCCCGAGCCACTCGCGCTCCTCCGGCAGGAACCCGGAGTTCTTCTGGTTCCCGCGCCAGTTCTTCAGGTCGGCCTGCTGGTGGGCGATGTTCCAGTCGCCGCAGACCACGACATGGCGCCCGTCGGCGGCGGAGCGCTCGCGCAGTTCCTTCAGATAGGCGAGGAACTCCCCCATGAACCGCACCTTCTCGTCCTGCCGCTCGGTGCCGACCTCGCCGGAGGGGAGGTAGAGGCTGGCGACGGTGACGCCGGGCAGGTCGGCCTCCACGTACCGGCCGCTCCCGTCGAACTCGGCCGAGCCGAAACCGACCTGGACGCGCTCGGGTTCACGGCGGGTGTAGAGGGACACCCCGGCCCGGCCCTTCGCCGCGGCGGGCGCGTGCACGACGTGCCAGCCGTCCGGCTCCCGGACCTCCGCCGGCAGCTGCTGGGGCTCGGCGCGCACCTCCTGCAGACACAGCACGTCCGCGGAGGTTCCCGCGAGCCACTCCACGAAGCCCTTCTTCGCGGCGGCCCGGAGCCCGTTCACATTCACAGAGGTCACAGTCAGCAAAACACTCTCCCGTGTAACAGCGGACACGTACGCTACCCGGCGCGCACGTCGCCCCGCGCCTCCTCCCATGGGTCCGGCTCCCAATGGGATGCACGGCTACCCTCACACCCTCGTCAGTGCGGTCGACGACCACACGGCGGGCAAGCTGCCGCAGCGCGCCGTTTCGCACCGCGAGTGGGGAGCGTCGCCCTACAGGGCGCCCTCCGCCCGACGGCCCCGGGGCGGGAGGGTGGCCAGGAGACCGCCGAGAAGTACGGCCGTGGGGGTGGCCACCGCCAGGGCCCAGCCGAGGCGGCTGCCTCGTAGGCGTTCGCAATCCAGCAGGCCGGTGCGGATGGCCTCCTTGGTGTCCGCCTCGTCGACCCCGGATATGAGCGTGACGATGGGCTGATCACCGTCCGGACCCCCGATCACCGACGCGCATATGGCGCCGCCGTAAGCGTTGCCCCCACTGCCGTGGGGTATCGCCAGCAGTCCCAGCACCGCGGCCGCACCCACGGCGATGCCCAGCCAACCCCACCCGCGTCCCATGCTCACCTCTCCCGCACAACGACATCGCCGAGAACGGTACGAGGTCCGTACGCTGTGCCGAGCAGCAGCTCACCGCGACCTCGACGCCGCCCTCGCCGTCGAGCGCGACCTGTTCGACCTCGCCGACGCCGTTACCGAGGGGGCCGACGAGACGGGACGGGACGGGCGACCCTAACCGCTACCGCCACCGCCACCGCCACCGCATAGATGTACGATATCCGGCATGAATATACGCGTCGTCTCCTTCGACCACCCGGACGCCGTCAGACTCAACGACCAGGTGCAGGCCGAGTACGCCGTCCGGTACGAGGACGACGGCGACGCCACCCCGCTCGACCGGGCCGACTTCGAGCCGCCGCGGGGGCTGTACCTCATCGCCTACGACGAGTCCGGCACAGCCGTGGCGACGGGCGGCTGGCGCGCGCAGGACGAGAACAGCGAGGGGAACCTGGACGGTGACGCCGAGGTCAAGCGGATGTACGTCGTCGAGGAGGCGCGCGGCAAAGGGCTGGCCCGCCGCATCCTGGCCGCCCTGGAGGACGACGCCCGCGCGGCGGGCCGCGTCCGTATGGTGCTGGAGACGGGCGCGAAGCAGCCCGAGGCCGTCGGCCTGTACACCTCCAGCGGCTACGAGCCGTGCGCCAAGTTCGGTTACTACCGCTTCCACGAGCTGAGCATGTGCTTCGCGAAGCAGCTGTAGGCGGACTGTAGAAGCCCGCCGCTTGCGCCGGGCTCAGGCGGTGGTGGGCACGATCCGCCACTGCTGGCAGTTGTTGTTCAGCCAGCTCCACTGACGCACGTCCACGCCGTCGCCCGTGCCGCAGTCGGCGACGTCGGCGACCTTGCCGGTGGCGGCGTTGACGATCCGGACGTGGTCCCCGCCGGTGTAGGCGAGCCGGTACCGCTGGCAGTCGTTGTTGAGCCAGGACCACTGGCGGATGTCGGCGCCGTCGGCGGAGGAGCAGTCGGCGACGTCCATGACCTTGCCGGTGGCCACGTTCACCAGGCGGCTGGTGTCGTCGGCCATGTCCTCGATGCGCCACTTCTGGTTGGCGCCGCCGTTGCACGTCCACTGGAGGATGTTCGCGCCGTCGGCGGTGCCGCCGCCGTTGACGTCCAGGCACTTGCCGCTGTTGCGGTTGACCAGCGTGTACGCGGTCGGAGTCGTCGCGGTCTCTCCGGAGGGGCCGGCCAGGGTGGTGCCGAGCGCCACGGGCGTACCGAAGTCGGGCGTGCCGTCGGCGTTCCATGTGAACTTCTGGGCGCGCGTGGTGCGGGCGTTGCCGCAGCCGCCGTTCGACGTGCTGTTGCCGTGGTAGACGATCCAGTTCTCGGTGCCGTCGGGCGAGGTGAAGAACCCGTTGTGGCCGGGCCCGTAGACCCCGGCCGCGTCGTTGCGCTGGAAGACCGGCGTCTGCTTCTTGGTCCAGGAGGCGGGGTTGAGCGGGTCGCTGCCGGTGAGTTCCAGCCGGCCCAGCTTGTAGTCGGGGGTCTGGCAGGAGCTGGCGGAGAAGGTCAGGAAGGTCCGGCCGTCGCGGTACAGCGGCTCGGGACCCTCGTTGACCGGGGCTCCGGAGGTCTCCCAGCCCAGCGTGGGGCTGGAGATGATCGTGAAGGTGGAGCTCGCCAACGTGTACGGGTTGCTCATGGGCGCGATGACCAGGCTCTGCGCGCCGCCGCCGATGAAGCCGCTGCCGACCAGGTACAGCCTGTTGCCGTGCCGCAGCACGCTGGCGTCGATGAGCCAGCCGCCGGGAGTGAGGTTGGACCCGGTGAGGCTGTTCTTGTACGAGTACGGCCCCATCGGGTCGGAGCCCGCGCTCTCCAGCACGTGCGTGCGCTGCGAGTCACAGCACGCGGTGCCGCGGTTGCCCGCCGAGTAGTACAGGTACCACTTGCCGTCGAGGAAGTGGATCTCGGGCGCCCAGAAGTTGGAGTTGCGGCCCGTGGTGGAGTCGGACCACACCTGGACACTCGGCGCGGTGGACAGCCCGGCCAGCGTCGGCGACTTCCGCATGGTCAGCTCACCCGTGAACGAGGTCGTCACCAGGTAGTAGCTGCCGTTGTAGTACTCCAGCCAGGGGTCGGCGCCCTTCTGCGCCTTGACCGGGTTGGTGTACGGCTTGCCGACGGCCGCGACGGTGGGCTGCGTGACGACGAGCGACAGTGACGCGAGCAGGGACAGCAGGACTGCTCCGAGGATCGACCAGTGACGGGTGCGTGCGCGTCTGCGAGTGCGAGTGCGGGTTCGGATGCTGGTGCGGGTGCGAGTGCGGGTGCGGAGCACGGCAAGTCCCTTCCGGCGGCGACTCGTTCGTTCGACATCTCGAACTTCGTGCGTAACTTCGGCCAGAAGGTAGAGGTGAGTCGGGAGTGGCGTCAATGGATACGACGACGGAACCGGACTCCCGAACGCTCAAGCCCGGAAGCCCGGAAGCCGGGAAGCCCTTGAGTCCTTGAGTCCTTAAGCCCTCAGAAACGCCAGCACCGCCAGGACCCGGCGGTGGGTGTCGTCGGCCGGGGGCAGGTCCAGCTTGGTGAGGATGCTGCCGATGTGCTTGCCGACGGCGGCCTCGGTGACGACCAGCTCGCGTGCGATGGCGCCGTTGGATCGGCCCTGCGCGACCAGCGCCAGCACCTCCCGCTCGCGCGGCGTGAGCCGGGCCAGCGGATCGCGTCGGCGGCGCAGCAACTGCCGTACGACCTCGGGGTCGACGACCGTTCCGCCGGACGCGACCTCGCCCAGCGCGTCCACGAACTCCTCGACCTGCCCGACCCGGTCCTTGAGCAGATAGCCGACGCCCGACCCGTCGCCGGAGTCCAGCAACTCGGCGGCGTACTCCCGCTGCACGTACTGGCTGAGGACCAGCACCGGCAGCGCGGGCCGGGCCCCCTCGGCCGGGGTGCGCAGCCGCACCGCCGCCCGCAGCCCCTCGTCCTGGAATCCCGGGGGCATCCGTACGTCCGTCACCACGACGTCCGGCTCGTGCTCGGCGACCGCGGCGAGCAGCGCCTCGGCGTCCCCGACGGCCGCCACCACCTCGTGGCCGAAGCGGGTGAGCAGACCGGTGAGCCCGTCCCGCAACAGCACGCTGTCCTCGGCCAGCACTACGCGAAGCGATCGGACCGCTCGGACCGCGGGAACCCCTCGACCAACTACTTCAACTCGGTCAACTCGGTCAACTCGGCCGTCCGGCAAGGAATCTCCACGCTCAACAGGGTCGGTCCGCCCGGCGGGCTGGACAGGGAAAGTCTGCCATCGAGGACCGACACCCGGTCGGCGAGTCCGGTCAGCCCGCTGCCGCCGTCCGCGCTCGCGCCACCGCGCCCGTCATCGCTCACCCGGAGGTGGAGCCGCCCGTTCTCGTACTCTCCGCCGACCTCGGCCCGGCTCGCCCCGCTGTGCTTGGCCACGTTGGCGAGGGCCTCGCAGACCACGAAGTACGCGGCTGTCTCCACGGCCCGGGGCAGGCGTCCGGGCAGGTCCAGATCCACGTCCACAGGCACGGGGTTGCGGTCCGCGGCATCGCCGACCGCGGCTTCCAGCCCGAAGTCGGCGAGGACCTTGGGATGGATGCCGTGGACGAGCTCGCGCAGTTCGGCCAGAGCGTTGCCGGCCTCCTCGTGGGCCTGGGCGAGCTGGTCGGCCAGCGGTCCCGGCGGTGCGTCCAGCCGGGCCAGCCCGAGCGTCATCGTCAGTGCGACCAGGCGCTGTTGGGCGCCGTCGTGCAGATCGCGCTCGATACGGCGCCGCTCCGCCTCGAAGGCGTCCACCAACCGCACCCGGGAGCGGGTCAGTTCGACGACCTTGGCCCCCAGGTCCGCGTCGCGCGGTGCGATCAGCAGCCGGGTCAGCCCGGCCCTGGCCCCGGCGGCGACCCCGAGGACGTACGCCCCGACCGCCAGCAGTACGACGCCCAGCACGGCGACCCCGAAGGCGGCCGGCCATGTGGTGACCGTCCACTGCTTGAGCACCTTCACCTCCTGGCCGTCGCCCACCGTGGCCATCAGCAGCGGGGCGGCGACCATCGACCCCGGGATGAGCAGGGTCACCGTGACCACGAGCGCCTCGACCGGCCACAGCAGGCCCGCGAACAGCACCGCGTAGCCGAGTTCCCGCCAGGTCAGCTGCTCACGCAGCCGGGTGGTGTACCAGAGCCACGGCCCCGGCCCGGCGGGCACATCATGCGCGCCGGGCACCGGGTCCCGGTCGATCAGCCCCAGCCGGAGCCGCTCCAGCGACGCCACGGGCACCCCGACGAGCACGGTGAGCCCGAGAAGGGGCACCCCGACCAGCACGACGGCCAGCACCCCACCGGCCGCCACGAGCACCACGATCCCCACCAGGACCACGGCCCCGGCGAGCGCGCCGGACACCAGATACCCGACGGCCCGCCACGGCCACGACGACACGAGGTAGTGCGGCCCGGACATGGCCTGCCACACATTCCGAACACTCCGAACATTCCGAGGGTGCGTACCGAACGCACGGATCACGCGGATCACACGGATCACCGTAGAAGGGCGAACAGCCTGCGGCCATGGGCCCAGTGGGTGGGGCAGAGGTAGGGGCGGCCCTACCTTCACGCTCGAACCCGGGCGGGAGGAAAGGAACTTACGGAAAGGAACTTGTCTAGACTTCCCGAGGCACTCCAATGCATTCCACTGCATTCGGTGCCTTCGATGCCTTCGATGCCTTCGATGCCTTCGATGCCTTCGATGCTGGTCGGATCACTCCGCCCACGGCAGGGGGATCTTGTCCTCGCTGCCGGGCACCATCGCCCTGCCCCCGACAGCCATGGCGACCAGCGCCTCGGCGGGTCCGCCCCCGACTGCCGTGAGCTGCCGCACCGTCCCCGCGGCGAGGATCACCGCCTGCCCGGCTCCGACCCGCTCGACCCGGCCGTCCACGTCGACCTCGAACGTGCCGGACAGGGGCATCCACACCTGCTCCCGGTCGATGATGTGCACCGGCGTGGACATACCGACCCCGAGCGCCATCCGCCAGGTGCTGACCTCCGTACTGCCCTGACTGGGCCCCGCCAGGCCGAACACCTCGCCGGCCGGAGTCCTGGTCGTCCGCTGCTCACTCTCACTGACCACGTACACAACGCCTCCACGACTCACATGTAAAGCACCTTTACTCACTACTTCCGGCGTCGAGTAAAGTGGCTTTACATGTGTGTGTCAAGATGAGGCGATGAGGACCCGCGACCCCCTTGAGAACACCGAGCTGACCTTCCTGCTCGGGATGGCCTTCCAGCTCGTCCTCTCCGAGTTCGTGAGCCGCGTGGACGCCGCCGGCTATGCCGAACTGCGCCCCGTGCACGGCCTGGTCTTCCAGGCCCTCCGAGGCGCCGGCGCGACGAGCAGTGAACTGGCCGAGCGCCTCGGGGTCACCAAACAGGCCGCGGGCCAGATCATCGACGACCTGGAGAAGCGCGGTTACGTCGAACGCCGCCCGCACCCCGCGGGAGGCCGCCGCAAGCTGGTCGTCCTGACCGGCAAGGCCCAGGAACACCTCTCCGTGGCCGGACGCATCCTCCACGAGCTGGAGGGACAGCTGGGCAAACAGCTCCAGGACGTGGGCCTGGACGTCCCACGGGCCGAACTCGCCGCCATCATCCGCTCGTTGGCGGGCGACGCGATCCCGCCCCTGCGCCCGGTCTGGTGAGGCGGCCCGCTTCACTGCTGCACGAGGCTGCTGTACGGGACTTCGGTACGGCACTGCCGCACGACACGTCAAAGCCCCGGTCGGTGATCCCGACCGGGGCTCTGAACTGTGTGCGTGGACCTGAGGGGATTTGAACCCCTGGCCCCCTCGATGCGAACGAGGTGCGCTACCGGACTGCGCCACAGGCCCTTGCAACGAGTGAAACTCTAGCATCCCCATCCGGCTGCTTGGAAATCCGTTCCGCGCTGGTCAACGGCACCCCGCTCGCGCACCCCGTCGCCAACCGAGAAGGGGCCGGGACCGCCGAGAAGGGGCCGGGAGACAACACACCGCCCGACCTGCCGGGGCGTCAGCGCGCACGGCATCGGTCCTCCGGCACACCGCGGACCTACTCGTTGGCGGCCCGCGGCCGGTCGCCGTCCTCGTACTGGTCGAACAGCGGGGTGCGCCCCCGCTCCCGGGCCCGGCGCGCGGACGCGGCACGGCGGGCATCGCAGCGGCTGTCGCCGGAGGAGCCGGTGCCCGTCGGGCCCTCCTCGGCCGCATCGGCAGCCGCGGGCGTGGAGGACTCGGGCTCCTGCCCGGCAGCGGCACCGGTGCTGGTGCTGGTGTCGGCACCCCTTCCGGTACCGGCCGTACCCGCCGCTGCCGCAGTACTCGCAGTACCCGCAGCGCCCGACCCCACCGCGCTCGACCGCGCCGAGCTCCACGAGTCCGGCGCGCCCAGGTCCACGTCCGGTGTGGCACGCGGTGCGACCGGCGCGGTCACATACGTGGGGAGCGGGACCGGAACCGGGTCCCAGCTGTCCCCTTGGCCGGGGCGGCGCTGCCGCTCGCGCTGCTGGTCGACCCACTCCGCGTGGTCGGTCTGCTCGACGAGGGCGCGGCGGTCGGCCGCGAGCGCGGAGAGGCCCGGGTTCGTCCCGGTCTCTGGTCCGTCCTCCGGCTCGTCGGCGTCCACGTCGGGCGTCGGGCGCCGCCGGGGCTGGCGCTCACGCAGCCGCTGTGCCGCCACCTCGGCCCGGCGCCGGTCCATGGTGTACGCGAACCGCCGCCGCTCCTGGGTGCGCAGGTACGCGATGTACGCGCTCAGCAGCACCGCCGGTACGCCGGGCGCCCACAGGAAGGCGAGCCCTCCGACCGCCGCGACGATCGCTCCGCACGTGAAGGCGAGGAAGAGCATGACGGTCGTACGCCGTCGGCGCGCGAGCACCTTCAAGCGCCGGGCGCGTGCGGCCGACTCCGCCGATGTCCCACGTGGCCCGCGCACACCCGATGCCGACTTCCCGGCGGCCTTGGACGGCGGCGAAGCCTGCGACGACTGGGGCTGTGCCTTGCCGCCCGGCTTCGCCTTGCCGCCTGACTTCGCCTTGCTGCCCGGCTGTGCCTTGCCGTCCGGCTGTGCCTGCTGCGGCACCGGCCTGGCACCCGTGGACACCCCGGACCTGGCGCTCCCCTGGGGCGCACCACCCTGAAGTGTGCCGCCCTTGCCCTTGGGCTCGCCCGGCTCCACCGGAAGCTGCGTCCTGGTCTGCGGACGGTACGGGGGCATGGCGTAGGCCCGGACGTCCACCGAGTCGGTGACGGCATCCGGGTCGGCGTTGCGCTCCCCCTCGTCGGTGGAGCGCGCCTGCAGGTCCTTGGCGTACCGGCGCTCCATGCCCGCCCGTCCGGAAAGCAGCCGGATGGCGGTGCTGAAGCGTTCCGTCGGACGGGCTTCGTTCAGCTCGTCCTGCCTACGGAGCCACATCGGCACCAAGTAGGCGGCCCAGGCCCCGACGATGACTGCGTAGATGAGGCCGCTGCTGCTCACGCCTCACACGGTAGAGGGGTTTGCTTGGGGCCATCTGCCAATTGCTCCGGTGTGTCGCACGATCTGGCTGATATTTCGAGCTTTTTTTGCGACCGATGTGATCAACAGGACACTGGTGGTGCGAAATTAACGTCCCCGGACGATCGGCGGGCGATCAATTTCGAACAAGTATTTCATTTGCGGGGAGACTCGCCGGAAGTGTTCTGCGATGTGCTGCTCCGCGGAGCGTTCCCCGCGCGTAGCCGCTGCCAGCGGGCCAGCAGACCGTCGGGGACCTCTTCGGCGGTGAGCGCGAAGACGAGATGGTCGCGCCAGGCCCCGTCGATGTGAAGATATCGTGGACGAAGCCCTTCCTCGCGGAATCCGAGTTTCTCCACGACCCGGCGGCTGGGCCCGTTCTCGGGGCGAATACAGACTTCGATGCGGTGCAGACCGACGACGCGAAAGCAGTGGTCGACCACGAGGGCCACGGCCGTCGGCATCACGCCCCGCCCGGCGACCGCCTCGTCCACCCAGTAGCCGATGTGTCCGGAGCACATCGAGCCCCAGGTGATCCCGGCGACCGTCAACTGTCCGACGAGCCGGCCCTGGTACTCGATCACGAACGGCAGCATCCGGCCCGCGTTGCCCTCCGCGCGCAGATGGCGGACCATCTGGCGGTAGGTCGGCCGGTGGGTGATCGGGCCGCCGGGCGTGGGCGGCGGAATCGTCGCCTCCCAGGGCCGCAGCCAGTCCCGGTTGCGCCGGTTGACCTCGCGCCAGGCCCGCTGGTCGCGCAGCTTTATGGGCCGGAGGACGATGTCGCCGTCCACCAGCACGGCGGGCCAGGATGGGCTGTTCAGCTCGCACCCCCACTCGGTCCGGGACGCTCCGGGGCGGCTCCGGGGCCGTCCGTGACGGCCCCGCCGGGCCTGTGCCCGGCGGCTTCCGTGGCCCCGCCGGGTCTGGGGTGGTCCCCGCCTCGGATCTGGTCGACGGCGTGGACCAGCAGGGGCTCCAGTACCGCCAGCCCGTCCTTCACGCCGCCGGTGGAGCCCGGAAGGTTCACGATCAGTGTCCCGCGTGCGACGCCCGCGAGCCCACGGGACAGCACCGCCGTGGGCACCTTCTGACGGCCGAACGCCCTGATGGCCTCCGCAATGCCCGGCACCTCGTGGTCGAGGACGCTCCGGGTGGCCTCGGGGGTCCGGTCGGTGGGTGAGATGCCGGTTCCGCCGGTGGTCACGATGAGGTCGTACCCGGCGTCCACACCCGCTCTCAGCGCCTGTGCCACCGGGTCGCCGTCGGGGACGACCTGCGGGCCGTCGACGGCGAAGCCCAGCCTGCCGAGCCCCTCCACGATCAGGGGGCCGCCCTTGTCCTCGTACACCCCGGCCGCCGCCCGGTTGGACGCGGTCACCACCAGGGCCGCGTACGGTGCGACCAGGGCGCCGCCCAGCGACGGGGAACCGGTCATTCCCGGCTCCAGTCGCCGGACTTCCCGCCGGTCTTCTCCTCGACGCGTACGTCCGTGATGACCGCCCCCTTGTCGACTGCCTTGACCATGTCGACCACGGTGAGCGCCGCCACGCTGACCGCGGTGAGGGCCTCCATCTCCACGCCCGTGCGGTCAGTCGTCTTCACGGTGGCCAGGATCTCGACGGCGTCGTCCGCGACCGACAGATCAAGCTTGACACCCGACACCGACAACGGGTGGCAGAGCGGGATGAGTTCGGGGGTGCGCTTGGCGCCCATGATCCCGGCGATCCGCGCGGTGGCGAGGGCGTCGCCCTTGGGCAACCCCTCGCCCCGCAGCAGCTCGACCACGCGCGGTGAGACCAGGACCCGGCCGCTGGCGCGGGCGGTGCGCGCGGTCACGTCCTTCCCGGACACATCGACCATGCGGGCGGCTCCCGCCTCGTCGATGTGCGTCAGTCGGTCGTCCGCAGGCGGTCCGGGGGTCTCCCCCCGGGAAGGCACAGTCATGTGGTGTGGCGCTCCCGGTCAGGGCCGTCGCGGTGGGCGCACGGCCTGTTGTGCGCGACACGGTACGCCAACTTCAGCGGCCTCGCGGAGCCGGTTCTCCCTGGCCCCGGGGTGGTCAGCCGAGGAGGACGACCTGGACCTCGCTGCCGGGCTCGACCGACTCCACGTCCTCGGGGACCACGATCAGCGCATCGGCAAGGGCGAGGGCCGCGACCAGGTGCGATCCGGCACCCCCTACGGGGGTGACCTTCCCGTCGGCGTACGTCCCGCGCAGGAACTGCCGGCGCCCGGCGGGCGAGGTCAGCGCCTTGGGCGCCTCCAGCGTCGCGCGGGTGGAGGGCCGGTGGAGGTCCTCCAGTCCCATCAGGGCGCGGATGGCGGGCCGTACGAACAGTTCGAAGGAGACGTACGACGACACCGGGTTGCCCGGCAGGGCGAGCAGCGGGGTGTGGTCGGGGCCGATGGAGCCGAAGCCCTGGGGCTTGCCGGGCTGCATGGCGAGCTTGCGGAACTCGACGCCGCTGCCGGCCTCGTCCTCGTCGCCGACGGACTGGAGGGCCTCCTTGACGACGTCGTACGCTCCGACGCTCACCCCGCCCGTGGTGACGAGCAGGTCGGCGCGGACGAGCTGGTCCTCGATGGTGGCGCGGAGGATCTCGGCGTCGTCGGTGACGGCGCCGACCCGGTAGGCGATCGCTCCGGCGTCGCGGGCGGCTGCGGTCAGGGCGAAGCTGTTGGAGTCGTAGATCTGGCCGGGGTCCAACTTCTCGCCGGGCTGGACGAGTTCGCTGCCGGTGGACAGGACGACCACGCGCGGGCGGGGGCGCACGCGGACCGTGGCGCGGCCGATCGCGGCGAGCAGCCCGATCTGCGGCGGGCCGAGGATCGTGCCCGCCGCCAGGGCCCGGTCGCCGGCCTTCACATCACTGCCCTTGTCCCGCACGTGCGCGCGTGCCTCGGCCGCGCGGTGGACGGCGACCTGCCCGGAGGCACCCTCGGGGCTGGCGCTGTGGGCGCGCATCCGGGAGACGGGCCCCTGGCCGAGGCCGCCGTCGGTCCACTCCACGGGGACGACGGTCTCGGCGCCGGGCGGCAGCGGGGCGCCGGTCATGATGCGGGCGGCCTCGCCGGGTCCCACGTGCGGCTGCTCGCCCTGGCCCGCGGCCACGTCGCCGATCACGGTCAGGACGGCGGGGTACTCCTCGCTCGCGCCCGCGATGTCCGCGACCCGCACCGCGTACCCGTCCATCGAGCTGTTGTCGAACGGCGGCAGCGACAGCGGCACCGTGACGTCCTCGACCAGGACGCAGCCCAGGGCGTCGAGGAGTTGCAGCTCGATGGGTTCCAGGGGGCGGACGGTGGCGAGGATGTCCTCCAGGTGCTCGGTCACCGTCCAGACGTGGTCCTGGCCGGTGTCGCGGGTCGGGGCGCTGCTCAAAGTCGCTACATCTCCTCGGCTACGTAACTGCGAAGCCAGGTCCGGAAGTCCGGGCCCAGGTCTTCACGTTCGCATGCGAGTCGGACAATGGCACGCAGGTAGTCGCCGCGGTCACCGGTGTCATAGCGGCGGCCCTTGAAGACGACGCCGTGGACGGGGCCGCCCAGCTTCTCGTCGGCGGCGAGCTGCTGGAGGGCGTCGGTGAGCTGGATCTCGCCGCCGCGGCCGGGCTCGGTCTTGCGGAGGATGTCGAAGATCTGCGGGGCGAGGACGTAGCGGCCGATGATCGCGTAGTTCGAGGGGGCGTCCGCCTGCTCGGGCTTCTCGACCATGCCCGTGACCCTGACGACGTCGCTGTCCTCGGTGGCGTCGATGGCCGCGCACCCGTAGAGGTGGATCTGCTCGGGGGCGACCTCCAGGAGCGCGACGACGCTGCCGCCGTGCTGCGCCTGGACCTCGACCATGCGCTGGAGCAGGGGGTCGCGCGGGTCGATGAGGTCGTCGCCGAGGAGGACGGCGAAGGGCTCCTGGCCGACGTGCGGGGCCGCGCACAGGACGGCGTGGCCGAGGCCCTTGGGGTCGCCCTGGCGGACGTAGTGCATGGTGGCGAGGTCGCTGGACTCCTGGACCCGGGCGAGCCGGCCGGCGTCGCCCTTCCTCTGGAGGGCGGACTCCAGCTCGTAGTTGCGGTCGAAGTGGTCCTCCAGGGGACGCTTGTTACGACCGGTGATCATGAGGACGTCGTCGAGCCCCGCGGACACCGCCTCTTCGACCACGTACTGGATCGCCGGCTTGTCGACGACCGGCAGCATTTCTTTGGGAGTGGCTTTGGTGGCGGGCAGGAACCGGGTGCCGAGGCCGGCTGCGGGGATGACAGCCTTGGTGATCCTGAGGTTCGAGTCAGTCATGCGCGCAACCCTATCCGGTGCCTTTGTGCAGAATCTGTGGCTCCGGTTAATTCGCACTCATATGAGCCCGCCATGAACACTACGGGAGCAGTCTGTGAGCCGGATGAGGCGTGGAAGCAACCCTGCCAAGCGAATGTTGCGGCAGGGCTTCCTCACGGTGAGGAAAGGGTTGACGGCGGATGACGTCGGGAGAGCCGCAGACGCTCTTGCCGTCCGTGCGCTCGGCCTGCCCGAACTGGCACAGGCCCGCACGGTCGCGGCATACGTCTCCGTCGGGAACGAACCGGGCACCCTCGCGCTTCTCGACGCGCTCCACGCGCGCGGGGTGCGTGTTCTGCTGCCGGTCCTGATGGAGGACAACGACCTCGACTGGGGCGCGTACGAGGGCGAGGGTTCCCTGGTGCGTGTCCAGCACGGCGGAAAGATGGCCCTGTTGGAGCCGGCCGGCGAGCGCCTCGGCCCCGCGGCCGTCGAGCGGGCCGACGCCGTCCTGCTGCCCGGTCTCGCCGTGGACGCCCGCGGGATGCGCCTGGGGCGCGGCGGCGGCTCGTACGACCGTGTTCTCGCCCGTCTGGAGCGCGCGGGGGCCGATCCTGCGCTGGTGGTGCTCCTGTACGACACGGAGGTCGTCGACCGCGTGCCGGAGGAGCCCCATGACCGTCCTGTGCACGCGGTGGTGACCCCTTCGGGAGTACGGCGCTTCCGGACCGCCTGCCCTTAGAACCGAGAGGAGTTCTCAGGGCGCCCCTCTCGCACGGAAAGGGCCCTCTACGCGCGCGTAGAGGGCCCTTTCACCGGCATGCGTCAGGCGAGCGGAGTCACGGCTTCAGCAGCAGCGTGTCCTTCGTGTTCGCGTCGACCGCCTTCTGCGAGAAGGGCCAGGTCAGCAGCTCGCCCTTGGCCCACTTGTCCGTCTGGTCCGTGTAGTGGGCGCTGTAGGCGTGTCCGGAGGCACCGGTGAGGTTGATCCACTTGGACTTGTCGAGGTCCCCGAGGTTGACCACCATGCGCATCGACGGGACCCAGACGACGCCGTAGCCGCCGGCCGCGTTCCAGCCGGTCGCGTTGACCGTGGCCTCGCCGCCGCCGAGATTCCAGGGGCCGCGGTTGAGCATGTACTGCAGGAAGCCGGGGCCATCGGTGCCCAGGGTCTGGTTCTTCAGGAACAGGCGGTGCAGCCGGCCCCAGTTCCAGGTGTCGATGTCCTTGCCGAGCTTGGCGGTCAGCTCCCAGCGGGCGTCGTCCATGGCCCGCTCGAACAGTTCGTCACGGGTGGTGGCCGGCTCCTCGGTCCGCGTGCCGGGCGCCGACCACCAGTCGTTGTCCTCGTCGTCGATGATCCTGCGGACCGTCTCGAACCAGCGGTCGCCGCCGTCCGGCTGTGCCTGGTCCGCGTCGCGCTCACCGCACTCGCGCACCTTCTGGTCCTCGTCCGCGGGGCCGGTCGTGTCGACCGGATCGACCGTGAGGCACTGTCCCTTGACCCGCAGCTCCTTGGGCAGCTTGTTGCCGAAGGCAAGCTTGAGGATGTTGCGCCAGACCGCGTTGAAGTACGCGGCCGCCGCCGAGTCGGCGTCCTGGGTGTAGTCCCAGCCCTCCAGCAGCTTCTGCGTCTCCCGGACGCTCTTGTCCTCGACGTCGATCTTCAGCAGCTTGGGCACCAGCAGCCGGGCGACCTCGCTGCTGTTGTCCAGCTGCATCTGCCGCATGTCCTCGGTCGAGATCTTCCCGCCGCCCTTGATCTTCGAGTCGATCAGGTCGGCGAGCCGCTGGCTGCGCGTGCCGTAGCCCCAGTCCGTGGTGAGCGTGTAGGGGTACTTGTCCTTGTCGACGACGGCCTGGTTGGCGGTGACGATGTAGCCGCGGTCCGGGTTGTACTCGTACGGCAGTTCGTCCTGCTTGATGTAGCCGGTCCAGCGGTACTTGGAGTCCCAGCCCGCCGCCGGGAGCGAGCCGTCGCCCTCGCCGCGGATCGGGATCCTGCCCGGCAGCTGGTAGCCGATGTTGTCCTCCCTGTCGGCGTAGACCAGGTTCTGCGAGGGCACGTCGAACAGGGCGGCGGCCTTGCGGAAGCCTGCCCAGTTCTTGGCCTTGTTGATGGCGAACACCGCGTCCATGGAGGTGCCCGGGTCCAGCGCGGTCCAGCGCAGCGCGATGGCGTAGCCGTCGCCGCGGTCGGGGGCGGCGGTGTTGACGGTGGCCTTCTTGCCGACCTTCAGGAGCTCGTCGTCCCGGTCCGACAGGAGGGGGCCGTTGTTGGTCGTGCGGACGACGATCTTCTTGGACCTGCCGCCGGCGACCGCGATGGTCTCCTCGCGGGTTTCGAAGGAGCGCACCTTGCCGTCGTACTCGTAGCCGTTCCCGGTGAGCTTCTCCAGGTAGAGGTCCGTGACGTCGACGCCGGAGTTGGTCATGCCCCAGGCGATGTCCTCGTTGTGGCCGATTATCACGCCGGGCATACCGGCGAACGTGTAGCCGGACACGTTGTACTGGCACTTCTGGGAGATCGCCTTGCAGTGCAGGCCCATCTGGTACCAGACGGACGGCAGCGAGGCCGACAGGTGCGGGTCGTTGGCGAGCAGCGGCTTGCCGCTGATGGTGTGGTCGCCGGAGACGACCCAGGAGTTGGACCCGATGCCGTTGCCGTTCACGCCGACGGCCTCGGGCACGTCCTCCAGCACCCTGTAGAGGCCCGAGAGCTGCGACTGGAGGGCCGAGGAGGTGCCGGCCGTCCCTGCGGCCCCTGTGGCCCCTGCGGTCCCCGCGGTTCCCGCGGAGACTCCGCCGCCGCCCGTGCCCGCACCGCTCTGAGCGGAGCTTCCGGAGCCCTGCGTACCCTGCGCCCCCTGTGTTCCCTGCGCCCCTTGGGCCCCTTGGGCCCACGTTCCGGCGAACTCGTCGTACCCGCCCTCGCGGATGATCGCCTTGTTCCGGTTGTACGGGTACTCCGGGTACAGGTCGGCGATCTGCTTCGGGCCCAGGCGGCTGGTCATCAGGGCGCGGTCGATCTCGTCCTGCATGTTGCCGCGCAGGTCCCAGGCCATCGCCTTCAGCCACGAGATCGAGTCGACCGGGGTCCACTCCTCGGGCTTGTACTCGTTGCTGAAACCGAGGGCCACGTACTCCAGGGAGATGTCCTTGCCGTCCTTGCCCCGCAGGTAGGCGTTGACACCCTTGGCGTAGGCCTGGAGGTACCTCTTCGTCTCGGCGGACAGCTTGGTGTCGTACTCCTTCTGCGCCACCCTGTCCCAGCCCATGGTGCGCAGGAACGCGTCGTTGGCGATCTGCCCCTTGCCGAACATCTCGGACAGACGGCCCGCGGTCATGTGGCGGCGCACGTCCATCTCGTAGAACCGGTCCTGCGCCTGGACGTAGCCCTGCGCCATGAACAGGTCCTCGTCGGTGGACGCGTAGATCTGCGGGATCCCGTAGTCGTCGCGCTGGACGTCGACCGGCCCGGACAGGCCGTCCAGCTTGATCGAACCCTTGGTCTGCGGGAACGAGGCGCGCACGGTGCTGATCGACCAGTACGACCCGTAGCCGACGCCTCCGATGATGGCCAGGACCAGGACGATCACGAGCAGGCGGGCTCTGCGCCCCTTCTTCCTGCCGGACTTGCCGGGCTGCTGACCGGAAGAGGCGGTGGTGTTGGGGGGCATCGCTGTCCTTGCTGTCCTAATGCGAGCGGCAGGCCGGGCTGTGCTTTTAACTGAGCGCAGGAGCAACCATAGGCGCAGGGCGCGAGACAACTTGACGCGGAGTCGGCAACCAGCACGTACGGGCGTTCGATCTTGCCACTCCCGAGCGTCAAGAAAACGTCAAGAGTTAGGTAAGGTAACGAAGTACTTGCACTGAAGTGCGTGCCGACGATCGCCTTCACGTGCTGGTATCCATCTGCCCGGACCCGCGAGAAGGGACCGCCGCTGACTGTCCACCACCTCAACCAGCTCCTGCTCGTGTGCTCGCTCGTTCTGCTCGTCGCGGTGGCAGCGGTTCGTATCTCTTCGCGCAGCGGGCTCCCCAGCCTGCTCGTCTACCTGGGCATCGGCGTCGCCATGGGCCAGGACGGGCTCGGGAACATCCAGTTCAACAACGCGGAGATGACCCAGGTCATCGGCTACGCGGCCCTCGTCGTGATCCTCGCGGAGGGCGGCCTCGGCACGAAGTGGAAGGAGATCAAACCGGCCCTCCCGGCCGCCACCTCGCTGGCACTGGTCGGCGTCGCGGTGAGCGTCGGCGTGACAGCCGCGGGCGCGCACTACCTGATCGGGCTGGAATGGCGGCAGTCGCTCATCATCGGCGCGGTGGTGTCCTCGACGGACGCGGCCGCGGTCTTCTCCGTCCTGCGGAAGATCCCCCTGCCCGCGCACCTGACGGGCACCCTGGAGGCCGAGTCCGGCTTCAACGACGCCCCGGTGGTCATCCTCGTCGTCTCCTTCTCCATGGCCGGACCGGTGGAGCACTGGTACGTACTGGTCGGGGAGATAGCCCTGGAGCTGGCCATCGGCGCGGCCATCGGCCTCGCGGTGGGCTGGCTCGGCGCGTTCGGGCTGCGGCACGTGGCCCTGCCCGCCTCCGGTCTCTACCCGATCGCCGTCATGGCCATCGCCGTCACGGCGTACGCGGCCGGTGCGCTCGCCCACGGCAGCGGCTTCCTCGCCGTCTACCTGGCCTCCATGGTGCTCGGCAACGCCAGGCTGCCGCACTGGCCCGCCACGCGCGGCTTCGCCGAGGGAGTCGGCTGGATCGCCCAGATCGGCATGTTCGTCCTGCTCGGCCTGCTCGTGACCCCGCACGAGATGGGCGCCGACATCGTGCCCGCGCTCATCATCGGCCTGGTGCTGACGATAGTGGCCCGGCCGGTGAGCGTCGTCGTGGCGCTGCTGCCGTTCCGGGTGCCCTGGCCGGAGCAGGCGCTGCTGTCCTGGGCCGGGCTGCGCGGCGCGGTGCCCATCATCCTGGCCACCATCCCCATGGTGAACGAGGTCGAGGCGAGCCGTCGGATCTTCAACATCGTCTTCGTGCTCGTGGTCGTCTACACCCTCGTCCAGGGGCCCACACTGCCCTGGCTGGCCCGGAAGCTGCGTCTGGGCGGGGGCCCCGAGGCGGCCGACCTGGGCATCGAGTCGGCACCCCTGGAGCGGCTGCGCGGGCACCTGCTGTCCGTGGCGATCCCGGAGGGCTCGAAGATGCACGGCGTCGAGATCAGCGAGCTCCGGCTGCCCGCCGGCGCGGCCGTCACGCTCGTCGTCCGGGAGGGCACGTCGTTCGTCCCCCTGCCGAGCACGGTGCTGCGACGCGGTGACGAACTGCTCGTGGTGGCCACGGACCCCGTCCGGGACGCGGCGGAACGGCGCCTGCGGGCGGTCGGCCTGGGCGGCAAGCTGGCCGGCTGGCTGGGGACGCCGAACGGCGGGGCGCGCTCATAACCCGCCGCAATCCCAGGTCGGCTGTCTGGTGGCGCTCACTTTCACAGGAGAACGGCAACATCACTCTGTACTATGAAGGCGCACCCTGATCGAACCACCTCTGCCTGACGCAGAGCTGGCGCGACCGTATGGCGGCCGGGACGCCTCCTCGCAGTGGACTCCGGTATCTACCGCAGTACGCGCAAGAGGACAGCTCTCGGCACGCCTCCTTCAAGACCGGACAACGGGGCGCGTGCTACCAGGTGGCGAAAGGCATGGGCCGTGGCGTCCACGGTCACCTCGACGTCGTCCCGCCCGGGCTACGGGCAGCTGCTGCGCACCCGTGGCGCCTGGACGTTCCTGCTCCCCGGCTTCGCGGCGCGCCAGCCGTTCGCGATGCTGACCATCTCCCTCGTGCTGTTGGTCCAGCACACCACCGGCTCGTACGGGGCGGCCGGTGCCGTGGCCGCCGTGACCGGTGTCTCCATGGCGCTGTTCGCCCCGTTCAGCGGGCGTCTGGCCGACCGCCACGGACAGCGGGCCGTGCTGGTGCCCGGCGTCGTCCTGCACTCCCTGGCGGGCCTCACCCTGACGGCGCTGGCGCTGGCGGACGCCCCCTTGTGGGCGCTCTTCGCCGCCGCCGTGCCCACCGGTGCCTCGGTGCCGCAGATCGGCCCCATGGTGCGCGCCCGCTGGGGCGTGAAGCTCCAGGGCACGCCCCTGATGACGACCGCGACCGCCTTCGAGTCCGTCACGGACGAGCTGACCTTCGTACTCGGCCCGCTGCTGGCAACCGCGCTGTGCACGACCGTGGACCCGGCGGCCGGACTGGTGACGGAGGCCGCCCTCACCTTGATCGGCGGTCTGCTCTTCGCCGCCCAGAGGGGCACGCAACCCGCTCCCGTCCTCGACTGGCACGCGCGCGTGGAGCACGTTTCGGCACTGCGGGTCCCCGGAGTGCGCGTTCTGATCGTGGCCTTCCTGGGGATCGGCTCCGTCTTCGGTGGCATGCAGGTCTCGCTCGCCGCGTTCTCCGAGTCGATCGGCGAGCCCGGTCTGAACGGTGTCCTGTACGGCGTCTTCGCGGCGGGCAACATGCTGTCCGGCCTCGTCTGCGGTGCGATCGCCTGGAAGGCGGCCCCGCAGCGGCGGCTGGTCGTCGCGTACACGGCCCTCGCCCTGACCTCCGCCGGCCTGTGGGCCGCCCACTCCGCGATGTCCGTGCTGGTCCTCGGCGGTCTCGGCCTGCTGGTCGGCATGTGCGTTGCACCCGCCTTGGTCATCGGCTACACGCTGGTCGACGGTCTGGTGCCGGCCGCCGCCCGCACGGAGGCCTTCACCTGGCTGACCGGTGCGGTCGCGCTCGGTCAGGCCGCCGCCGTCACGGTCGCCGGACAGCTGGAGGACCGCCTCTGGGACGGTGCCGGATTCCTGGTGCCGGCGGCCGGTACGGCGCTGGCGCTGGCGGTCCTGGTCGCACTGCGGTCACGGCTGATCCCGGCGCGCGTGACCCCCGCGGTCACGCGGCGCCGGGGCGACCGCGTTCTCGTCACGGTCGGTGAGTGACATGTATCGCATTCGCCGTTCGCCGACGGAATACGTCACTGTGACTCCGCCGCTGAGCGGCTTCCCACTTGGGCAGGGCCCTCGTGGCGGTCAAGCCCTGACCGCTGCTCACGAGCAGGTGACGAACATTACCCGACGCCCTTGTTGCGGCGGGCTAGAATGGACGATCGTTAGCACTCATCGAGTGAGAGTGCCAGGAGGAAGACCAGTGCCGACGTACCAGTACCAGTGCACCGAGTGCGGTGAGGGCCTCGAAGCGGTGCAGAAGTTCACCGACGACGCCCTGACCGAGTGCCCCAACTGCAATGGCCGCCTCAAGAAGGTGTTCTCCGCGGTCGGCATCGTCTTCAAGGGCTCCGGCTTCTACCGGAACGACAGCCGTGGTTCGTCGTCGAGCAGCAGCACGTCGTCGTCCTCGAAGTCCTCGACGTCGTCGGACTCGAAGTCCCCGACGGACTCGAAGTCGTCGTCGAGCTCGTCGTCCTCGGGCTCTTCCGCCTCCAGCAGCAGCTCGGCGGCGTAGCGGCCGGTCGGCCGCGCCAAAAGGCTCCGCAACAAAAGGCTTACGGGACCCTGTCGTCGTGCGACGACAGGGTCTTCGGCGTTTCCGGGCCCGGTTAGGGTGCGGGCATGGCGAACACGGAAAACGCTGAGATCGGTGTCATCGGCGGTTCGGGCTTCTACTCCTTCCTCGACGACGTGACCGAGATACAGGTCGACACCCCGTACGGGCAGCCCAGCGACTCCCTCTTCCTCGGCGAGATCGCGGGGCGGCGGGTCGCCTTCCTCCCCCGCCACGGGCGCGGCCACCACCTGCCGCCGCACCGCATCAACTACCGCGCCAACCTGTGGGCGCTGCGGTCGGTCGGGGCGCGCCAGGTGCTGGGACCCTGCGCCGTGGGCGGACTGCGGCCGGAGTACGGGCCGGGCACGCTGCTCGTGCCGGACCAGCTGGTGGACCGTACGAAGGCGCGGACGCAGACGTACTTCGACGGGCTGCCGCTGCCGGGTGGCGACGTCCCGAACGTGGTGCACGTGTCGCTGGCCGACCCGTACTGCCCCACGGGCCGCAAAATCGCGCTGGAGGCGGCCCGCGGGCGGGACTGGGAACCGGTGGACGGCGGCACGCTGGTCGTCGTGGAGGGCCCGCGGTTCTCGACGCGCGCCGAGTCGCTCTGGCACCAGGCGCAGGGCTGGTCCGTGGTCGGCATGACCGGCCATCCCGAGGCTGCGCTCGCCCGTGAACTGGAACTCTGCTACACGTCGTTGACGCTCGTCACCGACCTCGACGCGGGCGCCGGGACCGGCGAGGGCGTCTCGCACGAGGAGGTGCTCCAGGTGTTCGCGGCGAACGTCGACCGGCTGCGCGGCGTCCTCTTCGACGCGGTCGCCGCGCTGCCGCCGACCGAGAAGCGCGACTGCCTGTGCACGACGGCTCTGGGCGGGATGGATCCGGGGTTCGCCATGCCGTGAATCTCCCGTTCGGGTGAGGGAGTTGTCCACAGCTCGTGGGTTGTCCACGGGCGTCGGCGGACTCTGCCGCGAAGCCTCATCGTGAGACCGCAAGCCCGATCTCACGCAGCAGGTGGTGGCCTCATGTCCCTTCCGTTTCCTTCCCTGTCCTCGTCTTCGTTGTCCTCGTCTTCGTTGTCCGTGGGCACGGGTTCGTCCATGGGCTCGTCCTCGGGTTTGGACGGGTCTTCGTCTATTCCGTCTGCGTCTTCGTCTTCGTCTGCGTCTGCGTCTACGGGACCCCTGTCCACGTCCCTCCATGGCCCGCCCGGTTCAGGTGCTCCCCCGACCTGCGAGGTTCCGCACTTCGCCCCATTGCGGGTGGGCGGTGCCCGGTATCAGTTGCGGCGGCTCGTGCGGTGCCGGAGGCGGGCCGTGGCTGCCGGGCTGGCCGTGACCGCTGCGGCGCTGGTGGCTGCGGGTCCGCGGGAGGCGGAGCCGGCCCAGGATGGCCAGCGGGCCCGCGGGCATCCGATGGCCGAGGCCGTGCCGGAGCGGCGCCGAGCCGTCGAGATGGTGGCGGCACCGGTGCGCATCGCCGACGGCGCCACGGTGCGGCTGCTGCGGCCCGGCAACCGGGTCGACGTGATCGCGGCCGAGGAGTCGTCGACGAACGGCGGCGGAGCCCGGGTGGTCGCGCGCGGGGCCCGGGTGACGAGGGTGCCGGCGGCGAGCGCCACCGAGAGCGGGGCGCTGGTGGTCCTGACCGTGCCCCGGGCCACGGCGGCACGGCTGGCGGGCGCGGGCGCGACCTCACGGCTGGCGGTGACACTGTGCCGGCCTTGATGAGGGGCACCGCCGAGCGCCGTCACACCTCTCATTCGAGAGGTGCGACTGGATGCGACTGGACAGGTCCCGGACGCCGTGCCGTAAGTTGCGGAGTCATTTGTTCCACGACTTGCACGGAAAGGCGTCGCGGTGAGCAAGAAGAAGGAGCCGAGCATCTGGGAGGGCTTCAAGGCCTTCCTGATGCGGGGGAACGTCGTCGACCTGGCGGTCGCCGTGGTCATCGGCGCGGCTTTCACCAACATCGTGAACTCGGTGGTGAAGGGCGTCATCAACCCCTTGGTGGGGGCGGTCGGCACCAAGAACCTCGACCACTACAGCTACTGCCTCAAGGACCCCTGCACGGGCAGCGGCGACGCCGCGACGGGCATCACCATCATGTGGGGCTCCGTCCTGGGAGCGACCCTCAGCTTCGTGATCACGGCGGCCGTCGTCTACTTCCTGATGGTGCTGCCGATGGCCAAGTACCTCTCACGGCTGGAGGCCCGTCGCAAGGCCAAGGAGGGCACGCAGGAGGTCATCGAGGTGACCGAGCTGGAGGTCCTGAAGGAGATACGGGACGCCCTGGTCGCGCAGCGAGGCTCGGGACACGACCGCGAGTAACGCGGTTCACGGACCGTCTTCGGCGTCTTGAGCGTCCTCAGAGGTGGTGGGGCGGCTTCTCGTCGAGGAAGCGCTTCAGGTCGGCGACGCTGTCGCCGGCCGCGGGCCGCTCGCCCCACCCGCGGTCCGTGTCGTCCGACGACTGCTGGTCGAGCGGGTCGTCGAAGACCAGCGCGGCCTTCGCCTGCTCGCGCGGTTCGGGGACGGAAGCGGTACTCATGCCCCCAGGGTACGGCCCTGCAGTCGGGCGAGACCCGGTCGCCACGGGAGGACACGGGGTCCGTGAGGGCTCGCCCGCCGGTGCGCGCGGTTCGGGGAAGCTCCCTGGGTTTTCTGGTGTGCTTGGCCCCATGACATCCCGTTCTGCCCGATCAGCCTCGGACTCCGCTCATGCCTCCGGCGGCGGTTCTGTGCGGCGGCTGGTCGCGCGGGGGCGCGACGAGGAGCACCGGGTCGCGTCACCGCTTGAGCTCTTCTTCGACCTGTGCTTCGTCGTGGCGGTCGCCCAGGCGGGTCTCCAGCTGGTCCATGTGGTGGCGGAGAACCACGTGGGCGAGGGCATCCTCGACTACGCGATGATCTTCTTCGCGATCTGGTGGGCCTGGATGAACTTCACCTGGTTCGCCTCGGCGTACGACAACGACGACGTGCTGTACCGGATCGTGACGCTGGTCCAGATCGCCGGTGTGCTGGTGCTCGCGGCCGGGGTGTCCCAGGCGTTCGAACACCACGATTTCCTGGTCGTCTGGATCGGCTATGTGATCATGCGGCTGGCGATGGCGGCCCAGTGGCTGCGGGTGGCGCGGTCGGCCCGGGGCGCCGAGAGAACCATGGCGCTGCGGTACGCGGGCGGTGTGGCGCTGTGCCAGATCGGCTGGACGGGGCTCCTCTTCTTCCCGGCCCCGGACCGTCCCTGGGTGTACCTGGTGATGGTGCTGGCGGAGATGTGCGTGCCGCTGTACGCGGAAAGGGCCTGTGCCACGGCGTGGCATCCGCACCACATCGCCGAGCGCTACGGCCTGTTCACGATCATCGTGCTCGGCGAGACCATCGCCGCGGCCACGGTCGCCGTGAAGTCGGGCGTGCAGGAGAGCAACGCGCTGGGTGAGCTGCTGCCGATCGCGGCGGGCGGGCTGCTGACCGTGTTCTCGGCTTGGTGGATCTACTTCGTCGTGCCGATCCACGGGCGGCTGCGCTCCAGCAGGGACAGCTTCCTGTGGGGGTACGGGCACTACCTGATCTTCGCGTCGGCGGCCGCGATCGGTGCCGGACTGGAGGTCGCGGTGGAGCAGTCGGTCGGCAAGGCGCACATCTCGGCGCTCGTCGCGTCGGCCGCGGTGACGTTGCCGACGGCGCTGTACCTCCTGACCGTGTGGGCGTTGCACGCGCGCCACTTCAAGGTGGGGATCGCTCAGCAGGCCGTGCTGCCCACCACGGCGCTGGCGGTGATCGCGTGCACGTTCCTCGGGGACTGGGCGGTGTTCGCGACGGGCATCGTGACGGCGCTGGCCGTAGCCGCAGGGGTGACGCTCACGGCGCGGATGGCTGCGAGAGAGGGGGGAGCGACGGCATCGGCCGGGTGAGGCGGGATGGGCCTCGCCGGACCACACTGGGTCCATGACAGTTGACGCTTTGACAGATGTCGTGGGGCTGCGGGTCGGACACGCCGCCCGGATCGGCGACGGCTGGCTCACCGGGACGACGGTCGTGCTCGCCCCGGAGGGCGGAGCGGTGGCGGCCGTGGACGTACGCGGCGGCGGGCCGGGGACCAAGGAGACGGACGCGCTCGATCCGCGGAACCTGGTGCAGAAGATCGAGGCGGTCGTGCTGACCGGGGGCAGCGCGTACGGGCTGGACTCGGCGTCGGGGGTGATGGTCTGGCTGGAGGAGCGGGGACGCGGAGTGCGAGTGGGTCCCGATCCGACGCACGTCGTGCCGGTCGTGCCGGCGGCCTGTGTCTTCGACCTGGGCCGTGGCGGTGACTTCCGTGCCAGGCCGGACGCGGCGACGGGACGGGCCGCGGTGGAGGCGGCCGCCGCGAGCGAGCCGGGCGCACCGGTCCAGGAGGGCTGCGTGGGTGCCGGTACCGGGGCGACGGTCGGGCAGCTGAAGGGCGGCGTCGGCACCGCGAGCGTCGTGCTCGGCTCAGGTGTCACGGTGGCCGCCCTGGTGGTGGTCAACGCTGCGGGGTCGGTGATGGATCCGGAAACGGGGGTGCTCTACGGGGAGTTGTTCCAGGGAGGCGGCCGTACGGCCCACCCGGCGGCCGAGGTGCACGAGGCGGCGCGGCAGCGGCTCGCGGAGGCCACCGACAAGAAAGCCGCGCCCTCGCTGAACACGACCCTCGCGGTCGTCGCCAGCGACGCCGATCTCACCCGCGCCCAGGCACAGAAGCTGGCGGGCACGGCGCATGACGGCATCGCCCGGGCCATACGCCCGGTGCACCTCCTCAACGACGGCGACACGGTCTTCACTCTGGCCACCGCCGCCCACCCCCTCCCTCGGACCCCCTCGCCCTGAACGAGGTACTCGCGGCGGGCGCGGACATGGTGACGCGGGCGATCGTCCGAGCGGTACGGGCGGCCGAGTCGGTGGAGGGGCCGGGCGGGGTGTGGCCGGCGTACGGGGAGTTGTACGGGAACTGAGGGTCGTTCCGCGGCGCACCGGACGTTGGTCAGGGGGCAGGGGGTCAGGGAGGCAGAGGGTCAGAGGGTCAGGAGCGGCCAGTGACGACGAGGGCGCACAGGCCAAGGAGTGCGAGACAGGTGAGGACGGCGACCGACTCGATGGACTCGTGGAGACGGCGTCCTGCCCGGAGATCGGCTCGCAGCAGGGTCGAGTGGCTGATGAGCGCGCCGGTCATGACGAGCATCAGACCGGCGGCGGCGACCGCGGTGAGGGTGGGGGCGATGCCGGTGAGCCGTGGCAGGACGAGACCGAGGACGGCGGCCAGTTCCGCCCAGGCCGTCAGCTTGATCACGGAAGGGGGAAAGGGTGCGACCCCGCTCTGCCCGGTGGCGAGCAGGCGCTCCTTGGACAGGGTTGCCTTGAGCGTCCCCGAGAGGAGGAAGATCGCGGCGAGCAGGATCTGCGCGGTCCACAACAGCGCGTTCATGAACAGGGCTCCTTGTCGTGGCGTGCCGGTACACCAACGGGGACGGAGCGGGGGCCCGCGAGTGTGACATGGCCGCGGGCCCGGAAGGAGGAACGAGGGAAGGGAGAACGCGGAGGAAGGAGCGCAGAGGGAGAAACCCAGAGGGAGGAGTCCATCGGGAGGAACCCAGAGAAAGGAATCCAGCGGGAGGAGTCCACTGGGCGGAGTCCATCGGGAGGAGTCCATCGGGAGGAGTCCATCACGCGGGCCCCGTAAGGCGATTGTCCGGGTTCTGTCACGCGACGGCTGCAGCGGTGGGACCGCCGGAACCCCACTGAGCCCGGGGCGCTCTTTCTCCTCGTACTGAAGCGGATCACGTACGAAGCGAGAAGATGGAGCAGCCCGTGACATCGCCGGACAAGATGGTGCGACGCACGCTGGGGGCCTGGGCCGTCCTGGTGGTCGGTTCCCTGACGCTCACCGCCTGCGGTGGCAGCGCCAAGGCCGACAACGACAAGGGCCCCGCCGAGGACTCCGCGGCGAGGATCACGATCTCGGCGAAGGACGGCTCGACGGGTGCGTCCATCAACGCGACCGGTGTGAAGGTCAGCGGTGGCGAGCTGACCGAGGTGAAGATGACGCTGGCGGGGACGGAGCAGGCCGTGCCCGGGGCGTTGTCCGCGGACGGCAAGGCGTGGAAGCCGAAGGAGCAGTTGGAGCGGGGCACGAAGTACCAGATCTCGGCCATCGCGAAGAACTCCGACGGGCGCACGTCCGCCGCCAACTCGATCTTCACCACCGTGACTACGGCCAACAGTTTCATCGGGACGTACACGCCGGACGACGGGAGCACGGTCGGTGTGGGGATGCCGGTGTCGTTCACGTTCGACAAGGCGATCACTGACAAGAAGGCCGTGCAGTCGGGCATCACGGTGTCGTCGAGCAGTGGGCAGAAGGTGGTGGGGCACTGGTTCGGGGCGCAGCGGCTCGACTTCCGGCCCGAGGAGTACTGGAAGGCCGGCTCCGAGGTCACGATGAAGATCGACCTGGACGGGATGGAGGGCGCCAAGGGCATCCATGGCGTGCAGGACAGGACGGTCCGCTTCACCGTCGGGCGGTCCCAGGTCTCCACGGTCGACGCCGGCACGCAGTCCATGACGGTCGTGCGTGACGGGAAGACGATCAGGACGATCCCGATCTCCGCGGGCAGCCCGGAGAACACCACGTACAACGGGCAGATGGTGGTCTCGGAGAAGTTCGTGCAGACGCGGATGAACGGATCGACGGTCGGCTTCGGCGGCGAGTACGACATCCCGGATGTGCCGCACGCGATGCGGCTGACGACGTCGGGCACCTTCATCCACGGCAACTACTGGTACGCCAAGGGCAACCCGCCCTTCGGCAGGCAGGGCACCAGCCACGGCTGCGTCGGGCTCCAGGACGTGCAGGGCGCCCAGGGCGACACCCCCGCCAAGTGGTTCTACGACAACACGCTCATCGGCGACGTCGTGACGGTCAAGAACTCCCCCGACAAGACGGTCGCCCCGGACAACGGCCTCAACGGCTGGAACATGCCGTGGAGCGCCTGGACGGCGGGCAGTGCCCTCTGAGCCGGGCCACGGCGGGTGACGTCACGGCCAACTCGGCCATGACAAGCACTCTTTGGTGACACGACGCCAAGATCTCCGGCAAAAACAAGCGGGCCGCGCGGGAACCATCCGCGCGGCCCTGGCGTTTTCAGAACGTACGTTTTCTCGGTTCCCGGACATGATGTCCGACCGAGGGGCTACGGTATGCACCCACAAGGTGACATGCAGCAACGCCGGGAGAAGCCTTGAGCGTTCCGTACGAGACGGCAGCGTACGAGCCACCCGAGTCGCCCGAGTCTCCGGAGGAGCACCTCGCGCGACTCCTCGGTCGCGCCCTGAACTCCTTCGAGCTGCCCGACGAGACCATACGGCGGCTCGACTGCGCGCTCGCGTACGACAGTTCGCTGCACTCGGCGCACTACAGCGCGGGGCTGCACCGGGCGACGTACCGGCACACGTGGCTGCTGGCCGACGGCTGCGCGCTCACGCTGTGGGAGCTGGTGCACAACACGGTGCCGAGCAGCGATCCGCAGCACGAGGTGTACGTGGACGAGGAGGAGTTGCGGGCCGCCACGGCGCGGCTGCCGCTGCCGTCGGACACGCCGGAGTTCGAGCTGCCCGTCACGGTGGAGCTGGCGCCGGTCCCCGAGCCCCGCCACGAGTACGTGCCGGACGACTCGGCGGACCACGCCCGGCGGCTGCTGCGACGCGCCGAGAACCCGGACCCGCCGGGGGACGAGCTCGCCACGCTGCTGCTGCGGACGGCGTTCGCGCACGAGATCACCCAGGCGTTCGGCCGCACCGGCCGCTCGGGCCGCGTGGGGCCGCACTTCTCGTTGTACGAGCACGCGTTCTTGCTCACGGACGGCCGGGAGGTCTCCCTGTGGGAGGTCGAGCACACGGCGACGCCGGACGGGCGCCACATGTGCGAGGTCTACGCGACGGAGGACGCGGCCCGGGACGCGATGGAGCGGCGGGCGGCGAGCGGCGAGCCGTGCTGACCGCAGACGATCAGGGCGACCGCAGGGTCGTTCCCGACTGCCCTGCGGTCAGGGGCGGCCGTCGCTGAGCCGTCGTACGAGGACCGCGAAGGCGTCGCGTTCCGCCGGGGTCAGTTCGACGTGCTCGATGTAGGGGGCGGAGTGGCGCTGGTAGGGCAGGACCCGCAGGATCCTGCCGCGGCGGGTCAGGGCTGCGAACTGCCGGCGGTGCACAGGAAGGTCGCGGCGCATGACGCAGACCAGCATGGCGACCCAGATGACCGCCGCCACGGCGAGGGCGGTCACGCCCAGCAAATGGAGGATCGACACGGGCTCAGGCATGCCTCCCAGTAGACACCACGGTCCGGGCTTTTTGGCCCGGACCGTGACGCATCTCGCAGGTGACCCGAAAAACTCACTGCCGATACAAAACCGGCAACTGCACACCAAATACACACCGCGGTGAACAAGCGGACGAAGCGCGGCGGCCGCAGCCCCCTGTCCAACGGGCTGCGGCCGCCGTGTGGCGATGGGCTCGCCGTATGGCGATGGGCTGTCGTGTCGCACGCCCCATCGGCCGTGGTACATCCCATCGGCCGTCGTGCGCCCCATCGGCCGTTGTGCGGGCCGGTCGCGGGTTCAGGCCGCGACCGGCTGCTTCGTTTCGGCGCCGGTGGCCGGGGCCGCTTCCGTGACCGTGGCCGGCTCTGTCTTCCGCATGCTCTTCAGGACGATGACCAGGCCGGCCGTGACCGCCGTACCGACCGCGATGGCCAGCAGGTACAGGAGCGGCTTGCCGATCAGGAAGGTGACCCAGATGCCGCCGTGCGGGGCGCGCAGGGTCGAGCCGAAGGCCATGGTCAGCGCGCCGGTGACCGCGCCGCCCGCCATGGAGGCCGGGATGACCCGCAACGGGTCGGCGGCGGCGAACGGGATCGCGCCCTCGGAGATGAAGGAGGCGCCGAGGACCCAGGCCGCCTTGCCGTTCTCGCGCTCGGCGGTGGTGAACAGCTTCTTGCGGATCGTGGTGGCCAGGGCCATGCCCAGCGGCGGGACCATCCCGGCGGCCATCACGGCGGCCATGATCTTCATCGCGGAGCCGCTCGGGTCCTGGACGGCGATGCCGCCCGTGGCGAAGGCGTACGCGACCTTGTTGACGGGACCGCCCAGGTCGAAGCACATCATCAGGCCGAGCAGGATGCCGAGCAGGACGGCGTTGGTCCCGGAGAGGCCGCCCAGCCAGTCGGTCATGGCCTTCTGCGCCTCGGCGATGGGCTTGCCGACCACGACGAACATCAGGAAGCCGACGACGATCGAGGAGACCAGCGGTATCACGACCACCGGCATGATGCCGCGCAGCACCGGCGGGATCTTGATCCGCTGGATGCCGAGGACCACCGCACCGGCCAGCAGACCGGCGACCAGACCGCCGAGGAAGCCGGCGGCGATGTTGGAGGCGATCATTCCGCCGACGAAGCCGGGGACGAGACCGGGGCGGTCGGCCATGCCGTAGGCGATGTAACCCGCGAGGACGGGGATCAGGAAGCCGAAGGCGACGCCGCCGATCTGGAACAGCAGCGCTGCCCAGCTGTCGACCTGTCCCCAGTCGAAGTGCTCGGTGACCGGCTTGGCCGCGTTGATCTCGTAACCGCCGAGCGCGAAGCCGAGCGCGATGAGCAGACCGCCCGCCGCGACGAACGGGACCATGTAGCTCACGCCGGACATAAGCCACTTGCGGAGCTTGGTGCCGTAGCCGTCGCCGGGCTCGCCAGCGCGCTCGACCGGGGTGGAGCCGGGCCGGGCGGACTCGGTGACCTCGCCGCGCGCGGCCTTGCCGCGGACCTCGGCGATCAGCTCGGCGGGCCGGTTGATACCCGCCTTCACACCGACATCCACGGTGGGCTTGCCCGCGAACCGCTCCTTCTCGCGTACGGGGACGTCGTGGGCGAAGATCACGCCGTCGGCCGCAGCGATGACGGCCGGGTCCAGCCGGGAGAACCCGGCCGAGCCCTGCGTCTCGACGACGACCTCGACACCATCGGTGTCACGGCCCGTGTTCTCCAGCGCCTCGGCTGCCATATAGGTGTGCGCGATGCCGGTGGGGCAGGAGGTGACGGCGACGATACGGAACGGACGGGCCTCCTCGGCGCCGGCCGCACTCACGGCGTCCGCAGCGCTCACGGCACCCGCAACGCTCACGGCGCCATCGGCGCTCGCGGCACCCTTGGCCCCCGCCGCGCCCCCGCTGTCACCCGCGCCCTCGTCGTCCGTGCTGACCGCGGCGGCGTCGGCGGAGGCCGTTCCGGCCGGCGCCGCCGCGGAGTCTTCGGTGCCCTGGGCGTCGTCGTCGCCCCGGATGAGCGCCGCGGCCCGCTCCGCGTCCTCCACGGACCGCAGCGCGGAGGTGAACTCGGCGTTCATCAGCTGGCGGGCGAGGGACGACAGGATGGTGAGGTGGGCGTCGTCCGCGCCGGCCGGGGCGGCGATCAGGAAGATCAGGTCGGCCGGCCCGTCGGCCGCGCCGAAGTCGATACCCGCCGCGCTGCGCCCGAAGGCGAGGGTCGGCTCGGTGACGTGCTCGCTGCGGCAGTGCGGGATGCCGATGCCGCCGTCGAGGCCGGTCGGCATCTGCGCCTCGCGAGCGGCCACGTCGCCGAGGAAGCCGTCCAGGTCGGTCACCCGGCCCTTGGCCACCATCCGCTCGGCGAGCGCACGGGCCGCCGCTTCCTTGGTGTCGGCGGACAGGTCGAGGTCGACCAGGTCCGCGGTGATCATCTCGCTCATCGCGGGCTCCTTCGCACGCGTATCGCCCGGGGAGTCGTGGGCGGGGCTGGGAACGGGGGTGGGGGTGCAGTGGTGGGTGGGGGTGAGGGGGAAGGCGATGGGGGCGTCAGCCATGGCAGTGGTGGTGGGTAAAGGGAGGCCACCACTGCTGGGGGTCGCCGTTAGCGAGGGTACGGGCGTCATGACACCGGCTCCCTCAGCACTCGATCCACAGGAACCTCCGCGGTCACCGTCACCGCCTCCGGATCCAGGTCCCCCGGCGTCGGCATCACGCTGCCCGGCAGCTGGACGGCGGCCGCGCCGTGGGCCACCGCCGAGGCGAGGGCCTCGGGGCCGTTGCCGCCCGCGATCAGGAAGCCGGCCAGGGAGGAGTCGCCGGCGCCGACGTTGCTGCGTACGACGTCCACGCGGGCGCTGCCGAACCAGACGCCCGAGGCGCCCACGAGCACCTGCCCGTCCGCGCCGAGGCTGGCGAGCACGGCGCCCGCGCCCATCTCGCGCAGTTCCTCGGCGGCCTTGACCGCGTCACCGACCGTGGCGAGGGGGCGGCCGACGGCCTCGGCGAGTTCCTCGGCGTTGGGCTTCACCACGTCCGGGCGCTCCCGCAGGGCGGCCAGCAGCGCCGGGCCGGAGGTGTCGAGGGCGATCCGGGAGCCCGCCGCGTGGGCCCGGGCGACCAGGGCGGCGTACCAGGACGGGGCGAGCCCGCGCGGGAGGCTGCCGCAGCAGGCGATCCAGGAGGCGTCGACGGACTGCGCGCGTACGGTCTCCAGGAGCAACTCCTGCTCGGCCGCGGAGAGTTCGGGCCCGGGTGCGTTGATCTTCGTCAGGACACCGTCGGCCTCCGCGAGCGCGATGTTGGACCGTGTGGCCCCCGCGACCGGCACGCGTGCGACCTCGATCCCCTGTGCGTCCAGCAGGTCCGCGACCAGCGCGCCCGGGGCGCCGCCGAGCGGCAGTACGGCCACGGTGCGCTGTCCGGCGGCGGCGACCGCCCGCGACACGTTGACGCCCTTGCCGCCCGGGTCCATGCGTTCGCCGGTGGCCCGGATGACCTCGCCGCGGTCGAGGGAGGGGACCTCGTAGGTGCGGTCGAGGGAGGGGTTCGGGGTGACGGTGAGGATCATGAGCGGTCTTTCCGGCTGGGGGTCCGGGGGCCCGTGGCGGAGCCGCTGATGTGCTCAGTCCCCGGAATACGCAGCACTTCCGTGCCGCCGCGCTCGATGGCGGTGGCGTCTTCGGGGCTGAGCCCGCTGTCGGTGATCAGCAGGTCCACGTCACCGAGGTCGCCGAAGCGGGCGAAGTGTTCCTGGCCGTGCTTGGAGGAGTCCGCGAGCAGCACCACACGGCGGGCGGCGGCCACCGCCGCCCGCTTCACGGCGGCCTCGGCGAGGTCGGGGGTGGTCAGTCCGTGGCCGGCGGAGAAGCCGTTCGCGGCGACGAAGAGCACGTCCGCGCGGATCTCGCCGTACGCCCGCAGGGCCCAGGCGTCCACGGCCGCGCGCGTACGGTGCCGGACGCGGCCGCCGACCAGGTGGAGCTGGATGCCGGGGTGGTCCGCGAGGCGGGCCGCGATGGGGAGGCTGTGGGTGACCGCGGTGAGGGTGGTCTCCAGCGGGATGGCGGCGGCGAGCCGGGCGATCGTCGTACCGGCGTCGAGGATCACCGTGCCGTCGCTCGGCAGTTCGGCGAGCGCGGCGTGGGCGATACGGTCCTTCTCGTCGGCGGCGGTGCCCTCGCGCTCGGCGAGGTCGGGCTCGAAGTCCAGCCGGCCCGCGGGGATCGCACCACCGTGCACGCGACGCACGAGGCCCGCCCTGTCCAGGGCCTTCAGGTCGCGCCGGATCGTCTCCGCGGTGACCTGGAACTCCTCCGCCAGCGAGACCACGTCCACCCGGCCGCCGTCACGGGCGAGCCGGAGGATCTCCTGCTGCCGCTCCGGTGCGTACATGTCCGTTCGCCTCCGACTTTCTGCCCGGTGATGCCCGAACTTGTGGATTCGCAGGGAGGCTACGCCTGGATTTCCAAAAAGTAAACAGGTTCGGGCATGGGCCAGACACAAACGGGCATGGGCGGCTGGGCCGACGCAGCACTAGGACCGATCGTGTCCTATTCGCGCGGCATGCTGGATTCATGACGACCGACACTCCGGCCCGCCTCCTCCGGCTCCTGTCCCTCCTCCAGACCCCGCGGGAATGGCCAGGCGGCGAGCTCGCCGACCGGCTCGGTGTCTCGCGCCGCACCGTCCGCCGGGACATCGACCGGCTGCGCGAGCTCGGCTATCCGGTGGAGGCGACCAAGGGGGCCGACGGTGGTTACCGGCTGGTGGCCGGGAAGGCCATGCCACCGCTGGTCCTGGACGACGAGGAGGCGGTCGCGATCGCGGTCGGGCTGCGCGCCGGGGCGGGGCACGCGGTCGAGGGCGTGGACGAGGCCTCCGTACGGGCACTCGCCAAGCTGGAGCAGGTGCTGCCGTCGCGCCTGCGCCGTCGGGTCTCCACCCTGCAGGCCGCGACCGCTCCCCTGACCAGCGGTGACGGGGCGACCGTGGCGCCGGAAACGCTGACGGTGATCGCCTCGGCGGTGGCCGGGCAGGAGCGGCTGCGGTTCGCGTACCGCTCCGGGGACGGCACCGAGACGCGGCGCCTGACGGAGCCGTACCGGCTGCTGTCGACCGGCCAGCGCTGGTACCTCGTCGCCTACGACCTCGACCGCGCCGACTGGCGCACCTTCCGTGTGGACCGGGTCAGCGACCCGTTCGCGACAGGCGCGCGGTTCGCGCCGCGCGAGCTGCCGACGGGGAGTGCGGCGGAGTATCTGCGGCGGTCGATGTACGGGCGGCGGGAGGCGTACGAGTTCGACGTGACCTTCGCGGCGCCCGCGGAGTACGTCGCGGCGCGGCTGCCGCGGTGGCTGGGCTCGCCCGAGCCGGTCGACGAGCACAGCTGCCGGCTCCGGGGCACCGCGGACGACTCCGTGGGGTGGCTGGCTGTGCGCCTGGCGATGTTCGACTGGGAGTTCACGGTGCATGATCCGCCGGAACTGCTCGGGCGCGTACGGGAGTTGGGTGCGCGACTGACGCGGGCGGCGGGCGGGACGACCTCGTAGGCGAGCCTGTTCTGCCCTCTGACGTGCAGGTATGCCATCTCTCGCCCTACGGCGCCGCGCGCGCCTCTGTGGCACAATCTGGCGTCCGGGTCACCCCGGGGTTCAGGTCCGGGGTGGCCCGTCGACGTCCGGTGCGTGGCGAGAAGTGGAGCCGGGCTCCGACGCCAGGGGGGAGGCGCCGAAGCCCGGCTCGGGGAAGGTCCCGGCGCCGGGGGGGGAGTGCGACGGGACTTGGCTTTCGGGTACCGGCCGAGACGGACGGGGGTCCGAGACGGACGGGGGTCGTGCGGTGACACGGAGGTCGTTTTCGGGGTACGGCGACACTGACTTCGTACAGCGACACTGACTTCGTACGGTACGCGGACCCGGAGTCCCGGGCCCTGCGGCCCGGCGGCTCGGCAGCTCCGCGGGTCTGGGCCTGGCGTTCCCGGACCTGCTCGCTCTGTGCCCGCCAGTCTTGTGCCCGCGGAGCGCGGGGTTGAAGCGACGGAACACAGCCAAGTCCGTGGGCACCGCAGCAACCACGCTCGGGCAGCCCTGAGCGCTTTCGGGCACTCTCGCCCGAGCCCCCGAACCCCGACCGGGGGCTCCCCGGGCGAAGACGCACCATCGCGTCACGCGGCCGCGTCGAACCCCGTGTCCCGCGCCAGCTTCTTCAGCTCCAGCAGTGCGTGCTTCTCGATCTGGCGGATGCGCTCGCGGGTGAGGCCGTGCTCCTTGCCGACCTCGGTCAGCGTGCGCTCACGGCCGTCCTCGATGCCGTACCGCATCTTGATGATGGAGGCCGTGCGCTGGTCGAGGCGCCCGATCAGCTGGTCGAGACCCTCGCTGCGCAGCAGCGTGAGCACCGACTGCTCGGGCGAGACCGCGGAGGTGTCCTCCAGCAGGTCGCCGAACTGGGTCTCGCCCTCGTCGTCCACCGACATGTTGAGCGAGACCGGGTCGCGCGCCCAGTCCAGCACGTCCGACACGCGCTCGGGGGTGGAGCCGAGCTCCTGGGCGATCTCGGCGGGCTCCGGGTCGCGGCCGTGCTCGCGGTTGAACTCGCGCTGCACACGGCGGACGCGGCCCAACTCCTCGACGAGGTGGACGGGCAGCCGGATGGTCCGCGACTGGTCCGCTATGGACCGGGTGATGGCCTGACGGATCCACCACGTGGCGTACGTCGAGAACTTGAAGCCCTTGCGGTAGTCGAACTTCTCGACCGCGCGCACCAGGCCGGCGTTGCCCTCCTGGATCAGGTCCAGCAGGGGCAGGCCGCTGCGCGGGTAACGCCGGGCCACGGCCACGACCAGCCGGAGGTTCGAGCGGATGAAGACGTCCTTCGCGCGCTCGCCCTCGGCGGCCAGGGCGTCGAGCTCCTCACGGGTGGCATCCGCCTTGGCTTCCTCCTCACCCTCAAGGATCTGCCGCGCGAACACACCCGCCTCGATGGTCTGCGACAGCTCTACTTCCTTGGCGGCGTCCAGCAGCGGCGTACGCGCGATCTCGTCGAGGTACATGCCGACCAGGTCGCGGTCGGCGATCTCGCCGCCCGAGGCGCGAACGCTGAGTGCCGCGTCGTCTCCGCCGGAGGCGGACTTACGACGGGCGGCGACGGCACGGGTTGCCATGCGTGCTCCCTTGCGATGGTGGGCTTGCGGATGGTCCTGTGACGCTGGGGACACCCCCTCGGGTGCCCGGCATCCGAAGGAAACAACGACTGGAATCGGGACAGAATTCCCAACCTGCACTTCAATTTTTCTGATCATGCAGTACCCTGTCCGACCACAGAGGGTGAACAAATGCCGTCAGAACGTACAGGGGCGCAGTTCAAACCGGGGACCGAGGCCCGCCTAGGCACCCTCGGCGCCCTCCGCAACCATTGCGCACGTGAGACGCCCATCACCTTCGATTCCGCCGTCTTCACGCCGGAAGAGCGGCACCCTTGACTGCTCTCCCACCTTGAAGACGGCGCGCATCGTCCGATGGTTGCCAAGGATTCGGACTCACAGGCGATTCTCAGCTGGGTGACCAGCACCGAAGTCCCGGGAGCGCCGTGCCGCTCCCGCCTGAGCCCGTCGCCCTAACCCCTAACCTCTCGCCTGCCGCCTGTCGCCTGTCGCCTGTCGCCTGTCGCCTGTTACCCGAACTGCACCGACCGCTTGGCCAGCCCCATCCAGAATCCGTCGATCACCGACTTCTGGGCGTCCAGCTCGCCGGAGGCCTCGGCCGCGCCCATCGTGACGAAGAGCGGCGCGAAGTGTTCCGTACGGGGATGGGCCAGCAGGCCGGAAGGGGACTTGCGGGTGAAGTCGAGGAGCGCGTCCCAGTCGCGGTCCTCCAGGGCGCGGTGGCCCCAGTCGTCGAATTCCACGGACCAGGAAGGTATGCCCCCCTGCCGCAGGGCCGCGAGGTTGTGGGTGAAGAAGCCGGAGCCGACGATCAGGACGCCCTCGTCACGCAGGGGCGCCAGCCTGCGTCCGATCTCCATCAGCTTCACGGGGTCGAGGGTCGGGAGCGAGATCTGGAGCACCGGAATGTCGGCCTCGGGGAACATCTCGACCAGGGGCACGTACGCGCCGTGATCCAGGCCGCGGTCCGGAATGTCCTGCACGGGCATGCCGGGTGCGCGCAGCAGCTTACGGACGGACTCGGCGAGCTCGGGGGCGCCGGGGGCCTCGTACGTCACCTGGTAGTAGTGCTCGGGGAAGCCCCAGAAGTCGTAGACGAGAGGGATGGTCTCGACGGCGCCGAGCGCCAGCGGGGCCTCCTCCCAGTGCGCGGAGACCATCAGGATCGCCCTGGGGCGCGGCAGGCCGGCCGACCAGGCGGCCAGTTCTCCCGGCCAGACCGGGTCGTCGGCGAGCGGTGGCGCGCCGTGGCTCAGATAGAGGGCCGGCATCCGCCTCACGGTGGGGTGCTCTTCGGCGACGGCGGACATGTGGCGACTCCCTCCACGACGCACGGCTCATACCTGGGCAGAACCGGCACGCTCGGTCTCGGACTCCAGGCTCGGACTTCAGACCTGAAGACATCCTTGAAAGCTCAAGTTCTACCCTGGCAGGTTACGCCTTGTTTGTTCAAATTTCAAGGATGGGGCTCGTACAGTAGATACATGAATACGGCACCCGCTGAAGAGCCCCGCTGGCTGACCGACGAGGAACAGCGCACCTGGCGCGCGTACGTCCACGCCTCCACCCTGCTGGAGGACCATCTCGACCGGCAGTTGCAGCGTGACGCGGGCATGCCGCACGTCTACTACCACCTGCTCGTGGTGCTCAGCGAGGCACCGCGGCGGCGGCTGCGGATGACCGAGCTGGCGATGCGCGCCAAGATCACGCGGTCGCGGCTCTCCCATGCGGTGGCCCGGCTGGAGAAGAACGGCTGGGTGCGTCGCGAGGACTGTCCCGATGACAAACGGGGGCAGTTCGCGGTGCTGACGGACCAGGGGTACGACGTACTGGCGCAGAGCGCGCCCGGGCATGTGCAGGCGGTCCGGCAGGCGATCTTCGACCGGCTGTCCTCGGCACAGCAGGAGACCCTCGGCGAGATCATGCAGATCGTGGCCGAGGGACTGCAGCCGAAGGAGGCGGGGGCGGACCTTCCCTGGTTGAGGTGAAGGCCCCTGGTTGAGGTCCTGGTCCCCCTGCTTGAGGTGCCCCCTGGTTGAGCTGAGCCCCGCGCCCCTGAAAGCACTGGGCCCTGAAATGCGCTGGGTCCTGTAATGCGCTGGGTCCTGAAATGCACTGGCCACTGAACAGCACTGGGCCCGCCCCGGATTTCCCCAGGGCGGGCCGGCGAAGTATGCCCGAAGTGCGCGAGGTCGTCAGTGGGCAACCACCGGGACCTTCAGTTCGTCGTCCGTGGCGTCGTTCGCGCCGGAGGCCGAGACGCCCGGACGGCCCGCCGTGACGAAGGTGAAGGCTATCGCCGCCGAGAGGACCAGGATGCCGACCGCGAACCAGATCGCGCTGGTGTAGCCCTGGACCATGCCCTGCAGCTGGACGATCTGCTGCTGGGACCTGGAGGCGGCTCCCCCGATGTGGTCCGTGATGTACGCGGTGGTGGCCGAGGCGGCGATGGTGTTCAGCAGGGCCGTACCGATCGCGCCGCCCACCTGCTGCGAGGTGTTGACCATCGCGGAGGCGACACCCGCGTCACGCGGCTCGACGCCCTGCGTGGCCAGGGACATGGCCGGCATGAACGCCGTACCCATGCCGAGGCCGAGCAGCACCTGGGCCGGGAGCAACAGTGCGGCGTACGACGAGTCGATCTCCATCTGCGTGAGCAGGAGCATGCCGGTCGCGGCCACCAGGAAGCCGGGGGCCATCAGCGCACGCGGCGGAACCCGCGTCATCAGCCGGGTGCCGATCTGGGTGGAGCCCACGATCATGCCCGTGATCATCGGCAGGAAGGCGAAGCCGGTCCTGACCGGTGAGTACCCCCGCACGATCTGCAGGTAGTAGGTGAGGAAGAGGAACAGGCCGAACATCGCGATCACCGCGAGGCCGAGCGAGAGGTAGACACCGCCGCGGTTGCGGTCGGTGACCACGCGGAGCGGCAGCAACGGGGCCTTGACCCGGGACTCGACGACGACGAAGGCCAGCAGCAGGACGGCCGACGCGACGAACATGCCGATCGTCAGCGAGTCGCCCCAGCCGTCGGACTCGGCGCGCGTGAAACCGTAGACGAGGCCCACCAGACCCAGGGTGGACAGCACCACGCCCGGGATGTCCAGCGCCGAGCGGTTGCGGCCGCCCTCGGGCTCACGGACGACGAAGTACGCGCCCGCCGCGGCGACCGCCGCGAACGGGATGTTCACGAAGAACGTCCAGCGCCAGTCCAGGTACTCGGTGAGGAAGCCGCCGAGGATCAGACCGACGGCGCCACCACCACCGGCGATCGCACCGTATATACCGAACGCCTTCGCACGCTCCTTGGCGTCGGTGAACATCACGGCCAGGAGGGAGAGCGCGGCGGGGGCGAGCAGTGCGCCGAACACACCCTGGAGGGCACGGGCCCCGAACATCGTCGTTCCGTTGGTGGCGGCGCCACCGAGCGCGGACGCCGCGGCGAAGCCGATCAGTCCGACGAGGAAGGCCCGCTTGCGTCCCCAGAGGTCGGCCATGCGGCCGCCGAAGAGGAGCAGACCGCCGAAGGCGAGGGCGTAGGCCGTGACGACCCACTGCCGGTTGCCGTCCGAGATACCCAGGTCCTCCTGGGCGGACGGGAGCGCGATGTTCACGATGGTCGCGTCGAGGACGACCATCAGCTGCGCGAGCGCGATGAAGACGAGGGATTTCCAGCGGCCCTCGTCGGGGACCGGGGCCGGCAGCTTCGCGGCGGCGGCCTGGGTTGTTTCAGACATGGAGGTACCCACTTCGGGACTTCGTAACGGAAAAAGGCGTGCGAAGGGATGAGAGGTGTGTGTGGGGGGGGCCGGCGCGTCGGAGCTGACGTCGTCGTCAGCGAGGGCCGGAAGCTTGGCGTGCTTGGCGTGCTTGGTGTTCTTGGCGTCGTTCTTGGGTTGGCGTGCTCGGTGCGCTCGGTATGTTCAGTGTGTTCAGTGTGTTCAGTGTGTTCGGTGTGTTCGGTGTGCTTGGTGACTCTCGCGGTGCGCGGAACTAATCGGTCAGCACCGGTCGGTCCGGGCGCGACCCGTCTGGCCTGGGCCGGGCCTGGGCCGCGAGCTTGAGCCGCGGGTCTGTCTCAGGTCTGGCGGAGATCCTCCATCGTCGCCGGCGCCCCCGGCAGTACGGACCGGGCCGGGGCACGCAGCCCGTCCAGGAACAGCTGCAGATGGCGGTGGACGAAGCGGTCGGCGCTGAGGCACCCCGTGCCGGCCGGAGGACGGCTGAGCTGGGCGAGCGCGACCATCAGGTCCCCCACGCCCACGTCCGGACGGAGCTGCCCGGCTGCCCGGGCCCGCTCCATGAGGGCGTCGACCAGCTCCTCGACCCGTTCGCGCGCCGCCTCCAGATCCGGGTGGTGCTCACCGAAACCGGCGGAGATCATCGGGCACAGGGCGCTGATCCGCTCCTCGGCGGAAACGTGCACGAAGCGGGACAGCGCCTCGAAGGCGTCGCCCGTCTCGGCGAGCGCGAGCTCCGCCGCCCGGGCCGTACGGCCCATGACCGAGCAGACGACCTCGCGTACGAGTGCCTGCCGGTCGGGGAAGTTGCGGTACACCGTGGCGTTGCCGACGCCCGCCCGGCGAGCGATCTCGTCCAGCGGCACCTCGGGACCGCCCTCGACGAACATCTCCCGGGCGGCCGTGACGATCCGCTCCCGGTTGCGCAGGGCGTCGGCCCGCGGGCGGGACACCTTGCGCTCTGCGACGGTAGCGGTCTGCACGGCGTGCTCCTTGGTGGGTTCTCAGGTCTGGTCGGGTCTGGTCTGGTCTGGTCGGGTCTCGTCGAGGCGATCTCCGACGAGGTCTCGCGATCCGGGGAGGGTTTCCCCGGATCGCTCGGACACATGACCAAACGGGGAAACCATCCCCGGTTATTTCACCCCCGGCCACGAATCCCATGTGACCCCCATCACACCCCTTCCGGCCGGAATGCACACGATCGGCCTGCTCCAACGCGCGATCGGGCGACCCCCGACACAGGGTGATCGGAAGGGAGCAGCCCGAGACGGCGCGGCTGCCGTGGAGCGAAGGGTCCCTGCATGCAGCCGACCAGCCGCCGCACACGCTCCGCCCTCCGACGCAGAGGCCGCCGCACTCCGGCCGGTCACCTACAGCCCGATCACATACAGCCGGGTCACATACACACCGAACACATACACACCGATCAGGTACTCGCTGGCCGCAAACAGGACGGTCGTGGACACGCGGGGCGTCTCCGCTCCCGTCGCACACGCCCTGAGCGCGCGCGTTCTGGACGGATACGTTCGAAGCGCATACGTCCTGGCCGCCGCCCGCGTCGCCTCGCCGCGCTCGCCTCCGTCACCGCCCTCACCCTCGCCGTCAGCACCTCCGCGGGCGCCGGGCGTCCGGGACCGGACCCCGCGACCGCCGCCGGCTCCACCTCGCTGGCCCGCCGCGCGTCGCTCACGCCCTGCATGATCAGCGGCCCGTCCTCCGTACAGATGTCGGAGGGCATCCCGACCGGCCCCGGCTACTCCCGGTCCACCGGCACGGTCCGTGCCCTCAACCTGATGATCGACTTCTCGGACGCCCCCGGCGAGGGCAGCGCGATGGAGCGCCTCGCGGAGTTCGCCCCGCAGACCCGCGCATGGTTCGCCACCAGCTCGTACGGCAAGCTCGACTATCGCCCCGAGGCCCCGATCGGCGACTGGCTGCGCATGCCGAAGTCGTTCAAGGAGTACGGCATAGAGCGCGGCGCACCCTTCGACCCCGGCTACCGCAAGCTGGTCGAGGACCTCGTGAGGAAGGCCGACCCCCGCGTGGACTTCCGCAAGTACGACTTCTTGAACGTGCTGGTCACCCCCAACGCGGGCCCCTCCGCCCTGGACACCGTCCTGTCGGTGACCTTCGCGGGCAACCAGGAGGCACCCGTCGCCGACGGCGTCCCGGTCGCCAACGCGTCCTTCGTCTACAGCCGCCAGGACGACGGCTCCGGCAGTTACGCGGAGACCGGTTACCGCGTGCTCCCCCACGAGAACGGCCACGTCTTCGGGCTGCCCGACCTCTACACCCACGAGGGCGGGGGCGCGGTCGGGCACTGGGACATCATGAGCGAGGACTGGGGCGCCGGCAACGACCTGCTCGGCTGGCACAAGTGGAAGCTGGGCTGGCTGGAGGACAACCAGGTCCGCTGCGCGGCCACGCCCGGCAGCACCGAGTACACGCTCACCCCGCTGCCCCGGCCCGGCGGCCTCAAACTGGTCTTCGTGCCTCTGGACTCCCGTACCGGGTACGCGATCGAGTTGCGCGCCCGTGGGGGCAACGACGCGGTCGTGTGCCGTCCCGGCATCCTCGTCTACAAGGTCGACGCGACCGTCGACACGGGGGGCGGGCCGGTGCGGGTGTACGACTCCCAGCGCGACAGCGGCGGCTGCACCAACAGCCCCAATGTCCACGCGGAACTGTCCGACGCGACGTTCGTTCCGGGCGAGTCCTTCCGCGATCCAGGCTCGGGAGTCGAGGTCAAGGTGCTCGCGACCGATCCGGAGGGAAACCACCGGGTACGGGTGACACGGCGATAGGGCCGGCCACGGGCGCCCGCGCACCCCACCCACTCCGCGCACCCCACACCCCGCACAGCCCGCACGAGCCGCATTACGGTGACCCCATGCTCCCCAACGCCCCGAGCACCACGCCGGTCCCCGACACGGGTGCCGGCGCGCCCCCCGAAGCCGTCGCCCCCCTCATGCGCGGCATCACCGTGCTGCTGCGGCTCACCGAGGCCGGCGGGGTGTCGAGCCTCAGCGGGCTGGAGAAGGCCACCGGGCTGGCGCGTTCCACGGTCGACCGGATCACGGCGACGCTGGCGCGCAGGGGATACGTACGGCTGGACGGCCGGGATGCGGTGCTCGCCCCCCGCCTGATGGAGCTGGGCAACGCCTACCTGGCCGCCCTGCGTCTGCCGGGGCTGCTGGACGCGCACGCGGACGCGCTGGCCGACGAACTGGACGAGTCGGTGTCGCTCGCGGTCGGGGACCGGGACGGCACCCGCTTCATCCACCAGGCCACCCGGCGCCGTGCGATGTCCCTCAGCTTCCGCATCGGCGACCTGCTGCCCGCCGAACGCACCGCGCCGGGCTCCCTGTTCGCCACCGAGTGGGGCGCGCCGGAGTGGGCACGGTGGCGGGCCCGGCGCGAGGCCGACCCCGAAGGGCGCGGCTTTCCCTCCGTGCCGCCGCGGTCCGGGGCGTACGACGCGTTCGAGGAGCGGGTGGCGTCGGCGCGGGCCCAGGGCTGGGCGCTGGACGACCAGTTGATCGAGCCGGGGCTGGTGGCGGTGTCGGTACCGGTACGGGACGCGGGTGTTGGCGGTGGCGGTGGCGGTGGCGACGGAGGCGACGGGAGCAACGGGGACTGCGGGAGCGGCAGGGGCCGTATCGCCTGCGTGGCAAGCGTGGTGAGCCACACCAGCCGGCACACGGCCGAGTCGCTTCGGGAGGTGCTGCTGCCGCGGCTGCGAGCGACCGTGGACGTGATGGAACAAGTACTGCGCGAGACCCCACCCCCGACCGGTGAGCCGGTCGCGCCGTCCGGGCTGGCCGCGTGGACCGGGGCGTCGAAGCAGGAACTGGGCCGGGAGTTCGTCGAGTCACTGGCCCGCGGGCTGACCGTGATCACGTCGTTCGACGAGGGCCGGGCGGAGCTGACGCTGTCGGATGTCGCCCAGGCCACGGGGCTCGCGCGGGCGACGGCCCGGCGTGCGCTGATCACGCTGGAGCATCTCGGGTACGTGGCGTCGTACGGCCGGGCCTTCCGCCTCACCCCGAGGGTGCTGGGCCTGGGCTTCCCGCCGCTGTCGATGCTGCCGCTCTCCGAGATCGCGGCCCCTCACCTGACCGCTCTCTCCGCCCGGCTGCACGACTCGTCGTCCCTCGCGGTCCTCGTCGGCGACGAGGTCCAGTTCATCGCCCGCGCGGCCACCGCGCGCATCCTGAGTGCCAACGTCACGGTGGGCACACGGCTTCCCGCGTACGCCACGTCGCCGGGCCGGGTGATGCTGGCCGATCTGCCGTCGCCGCCCGCGGGTGACCGGACAGCGGCCCTGGACCGCGTACGGCGCGACGGGTACGCCCTGGTCGACAGCGAACTGGAGGAGGGCCTGCGCTCGATGGCCGTGCCGGTGCGGGAACACGGGGGCCGGGTGGTGGCAGCCGTGAACGTCGCCATGCACAGCAGCCGCCGCACGACGGAGGAGTGCATCCACGAGGTCCTGCCGGAGCTGCGCGAAGCGGTGACCCGCATCGAGGCGGACCTGCACGTCGCGGGCCGGTTCCGAAAGGTACCGGCGGGCTGACAGCGGAAGGACCGACTGTCGGCGGACGACGGGGCAGACAGGAGCAGCTACGGTACCGGCCGTGATTGACCGCCAGGAACGTGTTCTGCTATGCCGAATTCATGGCGAGTCTTCCTGGCGGCCAGTCAAGGCGAGAGTGCTCCATGTCCGGCCGTCCAGCCTTTCTGTCATTCACGTTCTGGATCCGTTCTTCTCCCACTGGTTCCTTGCCACTACTCCGGTAGTCGGAAGGTTCGATCCACTGTCGGAGCGAGGCGGCTTGGCCGGCTTGACCCGTATTTTCGTCGTCCGTCACCACAGAATGCGCCAGATCAGTCTTCGCGCTCGTGCCCATTCCTCTCCGTGTCATCACTCTCGTCGAGTGACGACGTGTTGCCCAGGTTGATACCGGCTGCCCGCAGCCCTGACCGGGTGACCGCCGCGATGTGCCGCCGATCGCAAAGCCCCCTGTCCCGCGTTCTTTGCTCGTCCCGGGGTGGCTGAAGACCGAGCTGGCGCACTGGCCCAAGGCACGCGCTACGGGCTCTGCCGACGCTCATCTCTGATGGAGATGACTGACATCCCGAACCATCGCCTCATGGGGGGAAGCACCGAGGGGCGGACCGACGCTTACGGCTACGTGACGGCATCGAGGAAGCTGCCGGCCGCACCCCATCACTTCCGCCCGTGCCGGTCTCCCGGCTCGCCCCGTCAAGAAGGTGCACATGTCAGCATCATCCGGTCTCCGGACCTCGCGCCGGCCCGCAACCGCAACGGCTCCTCACGGCGTGCCGGGTTGGCTGGTAGCGCTCCTGGCCGTCGCCTCAGGCATGACGGTCGCCAACCTCTACTACGCCCAGCCTCTGTTGTCCTCGCTGAGCGATGTCTTCGACATCAGCACGGCCACCGCCGGCGCACTGATCACACTGACCCAGGTCGGCTACGTGATCGGCATGCTCTTCCTGGTCCCGCTCGGCGACCGGCTGGAGAAGCGCAACCTGATCACCGTTCTGCTGGCGGTCACGACCCTCGCTCTCGTGGCGGCGGGACTCGCCACCAGCTTCCCCATGCTGCTGATCGCCTCGCTGGTCAGCGGCGCCACCTCGGTCGTGGCCCAGATCCTCGTGCCCTTCGCCGCCGGCCTTGCCCCCGACCACGCCCGCGGCCGCATCGTCGGCCGGGTGATGAGCGGCCTGCTCACCGGCATTCTGCTCTCCCGCACGCTGAGCAGTGTGGTCTCGGACCTCGCCGGCTGGCGCGTCGTCTTCCTCGGCTCCGCCACACTGATGGCCGTGCTCGCGGTGGCCCTGCGCGCGGCCCTGCCGCAACACGCGCCGACCACGACCATCCCGTACCACCACGTGCTGCGCTCCACGGTCCGGCTGGTGCGCACGCACCCGGCACTGCTGCGCCGTGGCCTCTACCAGGCAGCGATGTTCGCCGCCTTCAGTGCCTTCTGGACCACGGTCTCCTTCGTCCTGACCGGTCCCGGCTTCCACTACTCCCCGGTCGGGGTCGGCGTGTTCGCCCTCGTCGGCGCGGCCGGAGCGGCCATCGCCCCGTTCGCCGGGCACTGGGCCGACCGGGGGCTCGTCCGCCCCATGACCGGCATTGCCTTCGTGGTCGCCGCCCTGGCCTTCGCGCTCGCCGGGTTCGGCGGACACAGCGTCGTACTGATCGCCCTGGCCGCGATCCTCATCGACACAGCCGTACAGACCACCCTGATCCTCGGCCAGCACACCGTCTACCAGCTCGACCCCGCCGCCCGTGCCCGCCTCAGCAGCGCCTTCATCGCCATCTTCTTCGCCGGTGGCGCGGTCGGCTCGCAGCTCGGCTCCATCGTCTACCACGCCGGAGGCTGGACCGCCCTGACTGTCCTCGGCGCAGCCCTCCCCGTCATCGCTCTCCTCTACTGGACCACCGAGCGCCGACAACGAGCGGCGGCGGAGCCGGGCACAGCGAGCCTGTGACACTGGACACCAAGGACGTCACCCTGGGTGTGCTGGAGCGGGGTCCGAGGGATTGCCGACAGATCCGGTGAGATCCCGGTGCCCGCGTCCGCCGGGAACACCGCTTCGATATCGGCCACTCCGACGCCGATCAGGCCGGGTCCGGCTCAAGCAGCAGGTGAGCGGTGCATCTCGCAGGACGGAAGGTGCTTTTTTTCCTGAGGGAAAGGACATGGCACGCTGTGGGAGCAACACACGTTTCGTTGCCTCTCGGCCACTGACCTGGATGGGGCACGCTTGGACCGTTTTCAGCAGCCGTTCCCCACTGACGGAGCCGGTGGCGTGCAGCGGCCCGTACGGGGCCGGGAAGAGGAGCTGGACTTCATCGGCGCTCGGCTCGGCGCGTTGACTCAGGGCCTCGGCGGCATCGTGTGCGTCGAAGGCGCGCCCGGCAGCGGCAAGAGCCGTCTCCTGTCGGAGGCGCAGACCATCGCGGTGCGCCGCGGTCTGAGGGTGTTCCGGGGAGGCGCGGATCCCGACGGTCAGTTCGTACCGTTGGGCCCGCTGCTGGACGGTCTGCTCACCGGCTCCGAGCCGTTGTTCGACATGGACAAACTGCGCGACCTCGTGGCGGCGCCCGAGCAACGGTTCTGGCTGCTGCAGGAGCTGCAGGACCGGCTGGAACAGTCGGCTCTGAACAGAGCGCTGGTCATCGTCCTGGACGACGTCCAGTGGCTGGACGATGTGACACTCCTCGCCCTGCGCACGCTCTCGGTCCGCCTGTCCTCCCACGCGATCCTGTGGCTGGTGGCCGTCCGCAGCGGCACGAGGACACCCGGCGTGCGCACGACCCTGGACCGGCTGGACCAGGCCGGTGCCCATCGGCTCCTGCTCGGGCCGCTGGCAGACACCGCTGTCGCCCAGATCACCGAGGACGTGCTCGGAGCCCCTCCGGATCCGGCGACACTCAGCGTCGCCCGCCGCGCGGAGGGCGTGCCCCTGCTCCTGGTGGAACTGCTGCGCGGCATGCGCGACGAACACTCGGTGATCGTCGAGAACGACGTGGCGCGTCTGACGGGGGGGACGCCTTCCCGACCGTTTCCAGGCCTCCGTACGACAGCGTCTCGACCAGCTCTCCGAACCGACCCGTGAGGTCGTGCAGACCGCGTCCGCCGTGGGCCGCACGGTCACCATCGACCTCCTGGCCGAGTTGCTCGACAAGCCGACGGCGAAGCTGATCGCACCAGTGGAGGAGGCCCTCAACTCCCATCTGCTCGTCGAACGGGACGACCGGTTGCTGTTCCGCCACGACCTGATCCGCGAGGCCGTCGAAGCCGGCCTGCCCCTGTCCGTACGCCGGGCTCTGCGGTGTCATGCCGCCGACGTCCTGCTGGCGCGGGGGGCACCGGTGACCGAGGCGGCCGCCCTGTTCCTGGACAGTGCCGGCCCGGGTGACCGTAAGGCCGTGGAACTGCTGAGAGCCGCCGCGGCAGAACTCGCGAAGTCCGCGCCGTCGTCAGCGGTGGAACTCAGCCGCCGGGCACTGGAACTCACCTCCGCGCAAGCCCCGGAGCGGCCGGCGATCATCGCCGAGACGATGCTGCTGCTCTGGCAGGCCGGGCAGTCGGCGGAGGCCCGGCGGCTTGCCGCCACAGCCCTGCCCGGCAGCATGGAGCCGGAGGCCGAGGCGCGGGTGCGGCTGGGCCTGGCGCGTGTCTCCGGCCAGTACGACTTCACGGAGGCGGCTCGGCAGGCTGAGGCCGGAGCTGCACTTCCCGGCATCCCGGCCTCGCTGCGGGCCCAGCTGCTGGCGCTGCGGTCCCTCAACCTGTCGATGGTGGGGGACTTCGCGGCGACGGCCCACGCCGTGTCCGATGCACTGGCGGCCGCGGCGCAGGCTCAGGACAAGGGTGCCGAGGCCACCGCGATCGCCGTCGACTCGGTCGTGCGGTTCTACCGGATGGACTGGAGTGCCGCGTTCGAGTGCGCGGACCGGGCTTCGGCCCTGGCGGCCGAGGTCGGGTTCGCGCACTCGCTGTGGGTGCCGGAGGTTCTCTGGAAAGCGTTCCTGCTGAACGCGGCGGGCCGCTCGGCCGAGGCACTCGCCGAGTCCGAGGCCGGGGTGCGCGAGACGCAGCGGCAGGGCCAGGCCGCGGCCATGGGAATGTGGATCATGAACAGGTCCCGGGCACTGCTGGACGCGGGCCGGCTGGAGGACGCGCGGGCCGAGGCCGAGGCCGCGTCCGCGATGGCTGACGAGCTGGGCATGAGCAATTTCGCCGATGCCACCCTCCTGTACACGCTGGTACGCGTCGCCCTGCACAGGAACGACCTGGAGGCGGCGAGAGCGTACGCGACCGGTGTGAGGCGGATGCTGAACGACCCGGCGATCCTCGTGCGCAACGTCGGCTCCTGGCTGTTGGCGCTGGTGGCGGACGCCGAGGACGATCCCGGCCGGGCCATGGTGCTGCTCGACGAGTCCTTCGGGACGTTCGGCCTGGAGGGGCCCTCCCTGGCCAGCCCGGACGATCCGGCCGACGCACCCGTCTTCGTCCGCATGGCCTTGCGGGCGGGCGCGCCGGAGCGTGCGGCGGCCGCCGTCGCCGTGGCGGAGCGCCGGGCAGCTCTCAACCCGCAGTTCCCGGTCCTGGCAGCGGCCGCCGCGCACGCCCGGGGGCTGCTCGACAATGACCTTGTTCTCCTCCTGCGGGCCGTCGAGTCGTACGACGGCGTCCCCCGGCTGATTCCCCGGGCCTCGGCCCTTGAGGACACCGGGCGCAAGCTGGCCGCGAGGCGCGTCGTCTACGCTGTGCCGCCCCTCGACCAGGCACTCGACCTCTACACCCAGGCCGGCGCCGAGCGCGATGCCGCACGCGTCCGCCGTCGCCTGCGGGCCTTGGGGTCGCCCCGGCGCCGTACGACGTCCAAGGGTTCCGTCACGGTGTGGCCGGAGCTGACGGCCTCGGAGGTCGCGGTGATCCGGTTGGTGGCTCAAGGCCTGACGAACCGGCAGGCCGCGGAGCGCCTCGCGATCTCACCGCACACCGTGAGCTCACACCTGCGGCACGCGTTCACCAAGCTCGACATCACCTCCCGGGTCGAACTGGCCCGTCTGGTGACCGCCCGCGAGCACGGAGAGTGACCGCTTCATATCCCACGCCCTCCCTCGCGATCGGCCGGACTCGTGGGATGCGCGCGTCCACGGCCGATTGGCAGGATCGTCAAGCCGGGACGGGACCTGCTGCCGAAGGACAAGGTCACTCGTCGGCATCGGCTGAGCCCGGCCGCGGCAGGCGAGTGCGGGCCGGAAAGGGCGTGGGATGCGGCGCGGGAGCACCTGGTCACGGCGCAGGAAGGACTGGCGGTCAAACCGAACCCGGGCAACACGGCCTCGGTGCGCTTCCTGGAGGCGGTCCACGCCGAGGACGGCGGGCACATCGGGCTTGCCGTCGACAAGCTTCGACAGGTACAGCAGGCAGGTTTCTTACAGCAGGCAGGTTTCTTCATGCGCTTGCGGCTGTTGCGTGACTGGGTCGATACCGCGATGCGCATGGCCCTGCGCGGCGCGGGCCACGGGCTCGCCGAGGACCTGGCCGCACAGGCCGGGGCCCACGCCGAACACGACCCTGCCGTGCCCACCGCCACAGGCATCGCGGCGCAGGCCCTCGGGCTCGTGAAAAACGATCCAGCCATGCTCGAACACTCCGTGGAAATGCTCAAGTCAAGCCCTCGCCCGCTGGTCCGGGCCGCCGCACACACCGATCTCGGACAGGCACTCCTGTCAGCGGGCCGGAGACCTCCCAAGAGGGAGGGTCGGATCTGATGGCACCGGAGGCACTGGTCCAGGACAGAAGCGCCCCGGGCAGCGTCCAGACCACCGATGTGCTGCCCGCCCACCGCAGACGGGCGTACTGGCGCGAAGCCCTGTCCCGGACGTTCGGCGCCGTGAACATGACCGTCCCCGACGAGGTGTATTCCGGCACGATCCGTACGGCATCGCTCGGCCGGTTCCAGGCCGTCACCGTGGACGGCGACTGCCTGTCCGCCCTGCGGACGCGCCGCCTCGTCGCGCAGGGCGGCGAAGACGAGTACGTGGTGGTCAAACTGCTGGACAGAGGAGTCGGCCGACTGGAGCAGGACGGCCGTGAAGCGCTCCTTGAGCCGGGGGACATCTTCGTCTACGACATGGCGCGCCCCGTCCGGCTGAATCTTCCCCAGACCTTCCGGACGAAGTCCCTCGTCCTGCCGAGGGACGTGCTGGGCCTGAGTGAGTCCGACATAGCTCATGTCACGGCCTCCCCGCTCCGCCCCGAGACGCCTCTCGGCAGTCTGCTCTCGCCCTTCCTGGCCGGGCTCGTGGACGGCGCGGGAACCTACCCGCCGCGCACCAGCGAGTTGATGGCCCGTAACGTCGTGGACCTGCTCGGTGCGATGGCAGACGATGTTCTCGGCCGGTCGGGCGCGGACACGCCGGGCGGCAACCGGTCACTGCTGCTGCGGATCCAGGCGTTCGTCGACCGTCACCTCGCAGACCCCGATCTGACCCCGCAGGCCATCGCCCGAGCCCACCACATATCCCTGCGCTATCTGCACAAGCTGTTCGAGAGCGAAAACGTCACTGTCGGCCGGTGGATCCAGCGGCGTCGCCTGGAGGAGTGCCGGCGTGACCTGGCGCGCCAAGGGAACGGCTCCACGATCGCCGCAGTGGCGCACCGATGGGGTTTCACCAGTGCCGCGCATTTCAGCCGGGTGTTCCGGGCCGCCTACGGGATGGCCCCCCGTGAATGGCGCGACAGCCAGGGCTTGGCGCCGTAGGCCCCGTCACCCGCACGGCTCATCGATACCTGGAACCGATGCCCCCTTCTCTCTCGTGCCGCATTCCGCGCATTCCGGATGACTGGGGCGGATACGTTCGAGCCGCCTGCTCCAGGGGGCTCGGACGTATCCGGTGCCCCAGTGGGGCGAGCGGGTGCCTGTCTCAGGACGCTGACCGCGTCCAGGCAGGGTCGGCGGCCGAGAGGCGGTGGACGGTCACGGCGGTGATGGCGAGGAGCAGCAGGCACAGGCTCAGGGTGAGCACGAGATGACCGTTCAGCACCAGATACGCTCCCACGAACGCGCCGAAACACATCGTCAGCACGGACAGGATCCGGCGGCCGAGCCCCGGCGCCGCACCGCCTGCCGCGGTGGAGTCCGCCGCCAGCCCCGTCAGGGTCAGGGTGAGAACGGTCGTGGTCATGTCCGGTACGCCGAGGCGCCGTACGGCCGCGTTCTGCAGGCCCATGGCGAGCCCGAGGAACACGATCAGCGTGTACCGGACACCGGTGGTTACGAGGCCGTCGGTGACCGCGGCGACAACCACGGTGACGGCGACCAGTACCGACTGCACGACGGTGGCCGTCCTCAGCAGGTTCCCGCGGTGGGTCGCGAACCGCGTGCCGAGCCTGCCCCCGGCGAACGCACCGAGGAGGGCGGCATCGGGACGAAGAACAACCCCACCCAGCCGAGCTGACACATCGTCACCCCGGCGGCGAATCGCAGCGCGGTCCTCCGCCGGGCGGTATCGGACAGCGCGGCACGCAGCCACAGCGCGGCCAACGCCGTGCGCATCACGACGTACCCGAGCGTGATGACGCGCAAATCACCATCCTGGAACGCACGGTGCACGCCGGCAGCGAGGACGAGCGATCCCGTGATCTGCACCAGCACCGTCAGCCGGTAGGTGACGTCGTCCGGGTCGTAGGCGGAGGCAAACCAGGTGAAGTTCATCCACGCCCACCGGATGGTGAAGAAGACCAGCGCGAAGCGCAGCGCACCGCCGGCGTAGTCCCCCTCCGTCAGCGCCTCATGCAGACTCGTGGACGCCTGCGCCACCGCGACGACGAAGCACAGGTCGGAGAAGAGCTCCAGCGAGGTGGCGGACCGGTTCGGCTCGCCGGGGTCACGGCCCACCATGGCCCGCCACCGCCTGCTCCCGGGGCCGCCTGCACGGCCGGGGCGTGGTTCACCGGAGGGCTCTCAGGGCCACCTCGACGGTCCGGTGGAAGGTGGGATAGGTGTAGATCATGTGCTGAAGCCGTTCGACGGGGACCTCGGCATGGACGGCCACGTTCAGCCCGTACAACGCCTCCCCGCCCACCGGCCCCGCCGAGGTCGCACCGATCAGCACCCCCCGGTCGGCGTCCTCGACGAGCTTGATGAACCCCTCGTTGCCCGCCCCGTGGATCCAGCCGCGCGTGGAGGAAGCGATGGTCACCACGCTGGTACGCACCCAAAGCCCCTGTTCCCGCGCCTGGTGCTCCGTCAGCCCCACGGCCCCGATCTCCGGGTCGGTGAACGTGACGCGGGGCAGCGCCCGGTAGTCGGCGTCGGGACCGGGCTGCCCGAGGATGTCCCGGACGGCGATCTCGGCCTGGTACATCGACACATGGGTGAAGGAGCCCCGGCCGGTGATGTCCCCGACCGCCCACAGTCCCTCCCCGGCCCGCATCTGCCCGTCCGTGGGAACGGATCCCGCTGCCGGATCAAGCCCTGCCGCGCCGACCGCCAGCGGAGTCAGGTCGGCCTGGCGTCCGGTGGCGACCAGGAGGCGTTCGGCGCTCAGCAGCTGTCCATTCCCCTCAAGGTGGACGGTGAATCCAGTGCTGTCATGGCTGACCTGCCGCGCCCGGGCGCCCGTGAGAACGGTGACACCGTCTGCGCGCAGTACCCGCGCGGCCAACTCCCCCGCTTCGGGCTCCTCCTGCGACAGCAGCCGGTCCTGCCCCTCGATCACCGTGACCGCGCACTTGAAGCGGGCGAAGACCTGGGCGAGTTCCACGCCGATGGCACCCCCACCGAGCACGACCATGGATGCAGGCAGTTCCCTGGCCGCCATGGCATCCCGGTTGGTCCAGTACGGCGTTCCTTCCAGACCCGGCACCGATGGGATCCGAGGCCGGGTGCCCGTGGCCAGCACGACACCGCGCCGGGCCTCGAACGTGCGGTCACCGACCGTCACCCGGCGCGGCCCGGCAAGTCGACCCGCCCCCCGGACGAGCCGACCGCCCTTCGCCGCGAAGCGGTCCGCGGCCACCTGGTCGTTCCAGTCGTCGGTGGCCTCGTCGCGGATCCTTCCGGCGACCCTGGCCCAGTCGGGAGTCACGACCGCCTCACCGGCGAGGGCGGGGGTCCGGCCCGCCTCGGCGAGAAGGTTCCCGGCCCGGATCATCATCTTGCTGGGCACGCATGCCCAGTACGGGCACTCGCCTCCGACGAGTTCCGCCTCGACCCCCACCACGTCCAGTCCGGCTTCGGCCAGCGCGCCGGCGACGTACTCGCCGCCCGGCCCCAGCCCGACGACCACCACATCCGCCTGCTCGTTCGTCCTCATGCCTCTCCTCGTTCCACCGGCGCTCCGGGCATGGCCTGTCCCGCCGACGCTAGAGCTGCCGAAGAACAGCCCGAGTCCGGCAGCGCACGGAGGCTTGCCCGAGAGTGAACGCCGAGGACAAGGGCCAGGAGCAGTGCGCTGGCGGGCACCACCGCATGCACTGCGGGTCAAGCCGCCCAGCGACCGGGCACCTAGCGTCACCGGGGTACACACCGCACGGCACCGCAGGAGGCGGACCATGACCACCAGCTCCCCGTCCACACACGGCAGCCAGCCCTGGCTGCACCAGAAGGGCGAGGTGATCCAGGAGTTCGGGACCGTCAAGCAGTTCCCGGTCGCCCTGTCCTACGAGGCTCGGATGTACTCCTGCCGGCGCCTGAACAAGGTCCTCGCGGACAGTCAGATCCTCTACGGCCTCTACAAGAAGCACCACTGGCTGATGCGCGGCGCGACTTTCTACCAGCTGCACCTGGTCCTGGACAAGCACGCGGGCGAACAGCTCGACATCATCGACACCATCGCCGAGCGCATCCAGTCGCTGGGCGGCGTGGCGGTGGGAGATTCCCGGCACGTCGCCGAGATCACATCGATCCCGCGGCCCCCGGACGGGGTGGAGGAGGTGCCGGCCATGCTGTCCCGGCTGCTGGAGGCGCACGAGACCATCCTCATCGACGCCCACGACGCCACCGCCCGGACCGCCGAGTGCGGTGACGACGGCACCATCGACCTGCTGGTCTCCCAGGTGATCCGGACCGGTGAACGGCAGGCGTGGTTCCTGGCCGAGCATCTGGTCGACACACCGCTGGTCCGCGCCTGAGACATGGCCGCGACATGGGTCCGTCGGCCCCACGTACGTGACCGGGCCCCGCGGGGGCATGAAACGGCGCACTCGCACGACGCCCCACCGTCCGCATACGATGCAGCGGAGATCGAGGACCGTCGCCTTCGTGCCGGACGGCGCCACACGAAGCGCTGCTTGACCGGGAGCGGATGTTGGATCTGCGGCAGATGGAGGTCGTCGTCGCGGTGGCCGACGCAGGCGGTTTCACAGCGGCGGCACGGCGGCTGCACGTGGTCCAGTCCGCCGTGTCCAGCACGGTCCGAGCCCTCGAACGCGAGCTGGGCACTGCCTTGTTCGACCGCACCACACACCGCGTCGCCCTCACCCCGGCCGGCGAGGCGTTCGTCCCGGCCGCACGCGCGGCGCTCCGGGCCGCCGAACTGGCCCGGGAGGCCGTCGACGCCGTACGTGGGCAACTGCGCGGGCGCGTGACCGTCGGCACGATGCAGGGGGTGTGGGCGGGACTCCACCACGCCCTGGCCGCACTGCGTGCGGAGCATCCGGGCGTCGTCGTGCATCTGCGACAGGCAGCCGTCGCCGACATCCGGCAGGCACTGCGTGAGGGCACGGTGGACCTGGCCGTGGTGGCGCTGGACCGCCAGCAGCAGCGCGGGCTCGCGACCCGGCTGCTGTCCCGCGAGGACATGGTGCTGCTGGCGGCGCCCCGGCGGGTGCTCGCCGGGGTGACACCGAACGGCGAGGTCCGGCTCGCCGACATCGCCCAGTTGCCCCTGGTGGACTTCACACCCGGCTGGGCCGTCCGCTACGCGGTCGACCGGGCTTTCCGGGCCGCGGGCGTCGACCGCAGCACGACGTTCGAGGTGAACGACATCGGCGCTGCAGCCGAACTGGTCCGCAACGACCTGGGCGTCTGCATCACGCCCAAATCGATCGCGGACCGCTTCCCCGACCTGCCCCAGTACCGGTTCGACCGGCACGCACCGAACTGGAAGATCATGGTGGTACGACCTCCCGGCGAGGCACCCCCGGCGGTCGCCGCGCTGCTGCGGCACATCACCTGACGGAGACGGGTACGCCGCTCGGCATTCCCGGCCGTCACAGTGCCGAACGTCATGCCGGGCTGCGTGCCTGTCGTTGTCTGAAGGGATGTACGCGAGCCGGGCGCGGACCGCCGCTGAGGCAGATTCGGCGAACGGGCCCTGCGCCCGGCCTGGGACGTGGAACTTCCGCTCCGACGGCCAAGCGACGGCCAAGGCAAGCGAGAAGAACGCTGTGGGACGACTTCCCGTGCACCCCTTGGCTGTCGCCATCGCCAACAACCTCGTAACCGGTTTTCCGCCACCGCAGCCGGCCAGCGCGATCGCAGCGGTGACGAACGCCGACGGTCTGGTCACCGTGACACCGGCGTTCAGCGCCCCCGGCGGTGGTCGAGCAGTGCGGTGGCCAGCCTGTAGGCCGGCCGGATGCCGCCTCTGGTGACCAGCGCGTATTTCGTCGGCCGGATCGGTGATGACCTGCATGTTCACCCCGTGTCGGCGGTGTGTGCCGAGTAGTCGGCCCGGCTGTCGCCGACGCGGTCGCACTCTGCGAGCGTGCCGTCCAGAAGGGCAAATGGGGTCAAAGGAGGAAAAAGTCCGGGTCGTGCTCGCGCAGCGTCTTCAGCAGACCCGGCGCCTGCTCGGCGAGCAGGCCGGTTACCGCGGTGACGTAGGCGTGGGCGGTGCTGACGGATATCCCGAAGGCCGGGGCGATCCTCGCGAGGGTGTCGTGGCGGCGCAGGTACACGAGTGCGACCAACGCATAGCGATGCGGCGGGAGTTTGCACCGCCAGTCGTCCTCACGGGTGACGATGAGCATCGTGACCCACTCGACCAGGGCGTGTGGGAGGTCGAGTGCGGCAGGACAGGGAACCAACAGGGCTCCTGTCCTGCTGAGTTGAGACTTCGAACACCTCCCTCAGCGGCACGGGAGCCCTGTCCGTTGCGCACCCCGCCCTCACGCCAGCTCCGTCCCCCGACCGGTAGCCGCTCCGAAAAGACTCGGTCAACCGTTTGCTCAGACGGGAAGTTCGGTGATGCTGAGGGCGAAGTCCAAGTTCCCCACCCCGTGGTTGGCGAGGCCCACCGTGACCACGCCCGCCCCTTCCAGCCAGTGCGCCATTTTCAGGCCGCCGACGTCCAGCGGGCGCAGCCCGAGGCTCTCGACGAACGCCTCCACACTTGCCTTGGCCTGCGCATTGTCGCCAGCGATGAAGACGTCGGGCTGACCCTTCTCCAGGACATGGCGGAAGATGGTGTTGAACGCCTTCACCACGCTGGCGCCGGCCGGGGCCGCCTTGGCGACTTCCTGCGCGATCGAGGTCTCCTCGCGGTGGGCCAGCCCGTCGAACGTGGAGTTGAAGGGATTGCTGATGTCGACGATGACCTTGCCCGCGAGAGCGTCTCCGTACTGGGCGACGACCGGCACGACACCGTCGTACAACAGGGCCACGATGACGATGTCCCCGGCCGGGGCGGTGCCCCATTCTCCCGTCGTGGCGCCGCCGCCGAGAGCCTTGGCCAGGTCAGTGGCCTTGGACTGATCGCGGCCCATGACCTCGACGGTGTTGCCGCCCGCTACCGCCCGCGCGCCGATGGTGCGGGCCATGTTCCCGGTGCCGATGATGCTGATGTTGCTCATGAGATGTCCTGCCCTGGTTGTGTGTTGTTCGGTTCAGATGGCGGTGGTGCCGCCGTCGGTGACGAGTTCCATGCCGTTGACGTAGCTGGAGTCGTCGGAGGCGAGGAAGAGGGCGGCGGTGGCGATTTCGTCGGGGCGGCCCATCTGGCCGCGGGGGATGAGGGACTCGAACTGGCGCTTGGTGGCCTCGTCGAAGAGTTCTTCCTGCTTGGCGGTGGCGACCTGGCCGGGGGTCAGGACGTTGACGCGGATGCGGCGGTCCTTGAGCTCGTTGAGCCAGACGCGGGCCCATGCCTGCTGGACGGCCTTGCTGCCGGCGTACACGCTCCAGCCGGGGAAGGCGCCGAGGGAGGCGTTGGAGCCGGTCATGAGGATGGAGCCGCCGTCGTTGAAGAGCGGAAGGGCCTTCTGGACGGTGAACAGGGTGCCGCGGGCGTTGAGGTAGAACGCGGCGTCGAAGTGGGCCTCGGTGATCTCGCCGAGCGGGGCGGGCTCGCCCCCGCCTGCGCTGGCCCACAGCACGTCGAGGCTTCCCTTCTCCCGCTCGACGGTGTCGTACAGGCGGTCCAGGTCGTCCAGGTCGGCGGCGTCGCCCTGAACGCCGGTGACGTTGCGGCCGATCTGCTTCACGGCCTCGTCCAGGGCGTCCTGGCGGCGGCCGGTGATGAAGACGTGCGCTCCCTCGTCGACGAACAGCTTCGCCCCGGCCAGCGCCATGCCGGTGGTGCCGCCGGTGATGACCGCGACCTTGCCGTCAAGCTTTCCCATAGTCGTTCCCTTGGGTCGGTGGTGCCGTGTGCACCTGGAGTGACGGCGTTATGTACACCGCTCTGTGTGCTTACGGTACCGAGCGAGCGGCCGGGACGCAAACTATGTACACCGGTCGTTACCTAGCTGCGGTACGGTGGATCCATGACGGAGTTGGAGAAGGGCCCCACGGGCCGCCGCCGCGGTCGGGGCGCCCGCGAGCGCATCCTCAGCGCGTCCCAGCAGCTGTTCCGCGAGCAGGGCATCAACCGCACCGGCATGGACCAGCTTTGCGCGGCGGCCGAGGTGTCCAAGCGCACGGCCTACCAGCACTTCACCGGCAAGGACGAACTCGTCGCCGAGTACCTGCGCCGGTTCGACCCCTCCGTTCTGTCCGGCGTGTTCGACCGCACCGACCTCACGCCCCGCGAACGGCTCCTCGCCGCCTTCGACATCCCCCCACCACCCCCTGTGCCCCTACATCGCCGCCGCCGTCGAACTCCACGACCCCCAGCACCCCGCATCCCAGTACGCACGCGACTACAAGAAAGCCGTCGCCGCGCGCCTCGCCGACACCGCCCGCGAAGCCGGCGCCGCCGACCCTGAACAGCTCGGCGAGCAGCTCGCGCTACTCCTCGACGGCGCCGCGGCCCGCACCCGGGTCCTCAACGCCGACGCCTTCCCCACCGCCGCCGCCATCGCCGCCGTCCTCATCGACAACGCCATCCCCGCCACAGCCGGCGATGACCGGCGACGGGAGGAAGTGTCAAGTTGACTTGACACTCCGCGGCCGGGCTGGACGCGCTGCCGGTCGCGCGGCTGCACCCGCTGGTACGCGACACCAGCCGCCCGGCACCTGGCCCGGACCTGCTGGCTTTTACGGAACTGGCCGCCCGCCTGCTGAAGCCCGCAGCAGAAGCCGCCGGGGAGACCGGCGACCCCCGAGGACCCGCCGACGTGGTCGGCCCGGCAGCTGCTGGCCCCGCACGCTGCCGTAGTGCTGGACAGCCTCACTGAGTCTTTTCGGAGCGGCTACCGGTCGGGGGACGGAGCTGGCGTGAGGGCGGGGTGCGCAACGGACAGGGCTCCCGTGCCGCTGAGGGAGGTGTTCGAAGTCCCAACTCAGCAGCACAGGAGCCCTGTTGGTTCCCTGTCCTGCCGCACTCGACCTCCCACACGCCCTGGTCGAGTGGGTCACGATGCTCATCGTCACCCGCGAGGACGACCGGCGGTGCAAACTCCCGCCGCATCGCTATGCGTTGGTCGCCCTCGTGTCCCTGCGCCGCCACGACACCCTCGCGAGGATCGCCCCGGCCTTCGGGATATCCGTCAGCACCGCCCACGCCTACGACACCGCGGTAACCGGCCTGCTCGCCGAGCAGGCGCCGGGCCCGCTGAAGACGCTGCGCGAGCACGACCCAGACCTCGTCCTCCTTTATCCTCCTTTGCCCTCCTGGACGGCACGCTCGCAAAGTGCGACCGCGTCGGCGACAGCCGGGCCGACTACTCGGCCACACACCACCGGCACCGGGTGAACATGCAGATCATCACCGATCCGGCCGACGAAACACTGTGGATCTCGCCCTCTCTGCCCGGCCGGACCCACGACCTGACCGCCGCCCGCACCCACGGGTTCATCCGGATCTGCGAACGCCAGGAAGTCCCGGCCCTCGCCGACCACGCCTACACCGGCACCGGCCCCTGAGTCACCACCGGCCTCAAACGGCCACCCGGCGGCGAACTCACCCCACCCAGCGCACCGTCAACCGCGCACTCGCCCAGGCCAGGGCACCCGCCGAACCCGGTATGGCACGGCTCAAGTCCTGGCAGATCTTCCGCAGATCCCCGCATCAGCCCCAACCGCATGACCATCATCGCCAAAGCCGTCCTCACCCTGGAGCAGCAACGCTGAAAATGCTCAGTGCCGGCGACCGAAAGCCGCACCGGCCTGCTCCCCTTCTCGGAATGCCGTGTCAAGTCCGCCCGCGTTGCCACTGGCGGCAGAGCCCCACTCAACCACTGCGGTCACACGTACCAGCATGGACACATCACCTCCCTTGCTACAGGGACAGCGCCAGGCCAGGCCGGGTCGCCCCGAGGCAGCGTCGAGCGCACCCACAAACCGACACAGGGAATAGAACGGACCAACCGCTCTCCCCTCCGGCCCTTTCAGTATCGGCCGACCGTTCTACATCAACGACAGAACTAGCAGGTCAGGAGCATCTGCCACCGTCACCACCCCCTTCGGCCCCGCTCCCTGCAACCCTCGCGCGCCCGCATCCGCTACCCTGTCCTTGGTCAGTAGTTGGTACGCCATGTTGTCCGCCCAAGCAGCAACGCAGAGGACGTGGCACCACCGCTGACCAGTGGGTTTGTGTCCTTGCCGAGGATCTGTCTCCAGGATTTTTCGGCAAGGTTTTCTACAAGCCCCCGCCTTCGCCTTCGTGGGCCTTGCGGAAAATTATGAAGCCGCAGGTCAGGGCCTCATCTCATTTCGGCCTGGGAACGCCCCCTCTCTGATTCGGGAACGCGTGGACCGCTTTCGCAGCTCAGACGGGGTGCCGTGGGTGACCGTCGAGTGCCGGTCCCTGATGTTGTGTGACTGAGGCGGCCCGTTGCACGCGAGTGCGGGCCTGCTGGCCGCTCGGCACGACACTCTGGGGTCGCCGAGTTCCTGCTCCCTCCGCGTGCGCAAAGCAGGGACGCGTTGGCCTGCCGGGTCGGCCTGTGCCAGTCCGACGTGGTGCCTTCGGCCGTCTCGCCAGGGTGTTCGGCGAGCCGGAACAGGGCGGGCAGGGCGACAGCGACCGCTGTATACCCGCCGAGCGGTGCCGCCCCATAGGAGACCAGGTCCGCAGCGTGCTAAGTGGCCAGTTGGGGTCAGACCGTGGCTGGGATGCCAAGCTCGGCGAGCAGACCGCGCACGCGCTGTTCTTCGATGTCGCACACTTCACCCGCGCGCAGCTGAATCCCGATCTGGCCTGGGCCGATGTCTGCGGCCTCGGAGCACTGGTCGGCATCGGCCCACCGTCGCCCTGCTCATCGGCGAACTCTCGTTCCTCACCGACGCCGTCAGCGAGCACGTCAAAGCAGGAGGCGCGCAGGTTCGCTGAACCTGGCAGCGGCCTGATGGGGAACCCGTCGACCAACCTGGTCTTCTCGACGTAGAACCAGTGGGTTCGGCCCGGCTGGGGGGGATCGCCGAGATAAGCCCAAAAGGGGCCACGAGATGATCTTGAAGCCTTGAGTGCCCGGGTTCACCTACGGCGGCGGGCGGCTGGGTCACGCTCGGCGACGTGCTGGGCGACCGCGTCCACGCCGGGTCGTGCGTACCGTTCCAGGGACCGCACGGACGCGTGCCGCGAGCGGGCCAGCAGCATGGGTGTGGACGTGCCGTCCTCCGCGTCGTGGGTGAGCGCACTGTGGCGGAGCCGGTGGAGCGTCCAGCCCTCCAGTTCGTCGAAGTCGTCGGGGCTGGCGAGGGGGTTGGCCAGCAGTCGGGTGCTCTCCTCGAAGATTTCCTCGGCGCGGCGGTAGGACAGTCTCGCGCGGCCGGTGGCCGGGCAGATGTCCAGGCTCGGGGTGCGAGCAGGGGCTCGGCGGTCGGTGAGGAAGAGCGGGCCGCGGGTGCGGCCGGCGATGAGGCGGGGCAGGAGCTGGGCGGTGCCGGACTGCCAGTGGATCCATTCGATGGCGCCGCCCTTGGAGACGACGCGTCCGCGCTTGTCAGAGGGAAACAGCTCTTCGATGTTCAGGCACAGGATCTCGTCTGCTCTGGCCGCGCTCTCATAGAGGAGCTTCCAGAACGTCTTCTCCCGTACGGACGCGTCCAGTTGCCATAGGACGGTGATCTGGGGTTTGGACAGTGCCTTTGTACGGTCCGGCGGAGCCGGGCGGCGCTCGATCCCGATCGTGGGGTCGGCTTCGATCCACCCTTGAGCCTGCCACCATCCGAGCGCCTTGCGCGCGATGGACAGTTCGCGGTTGACGGTGTCGGCGTCCATCTCGTCCGCCCGTGCCGCAGCAAGTTCGGCGAGCGCCGACGGCAGTTCCGGGGCGTCGATCGCGGCTAACTCGAAAGGTACGGGCTTGGCACCGCGGCGAGCTGGGCCAGTCGGTGCCGGTTCGCCGCGCAGCATCCATCCCCAAGTGGTGAGCGAGATCCGGTAGATCCGTGCGGAGGACTTCGCGATGCCCGCGCCGGTGAGGTACCGCTCGACCGCCGCTTCGTACGACGGGGGGCGGGCGGACAGAGGCGCGACCCGGGCGCGCGGCAACCGTAATGCGCCCCCGCTCTCCGGCGCGGCCTCCCGTTCGATTGCCACCCGTCCACCCCTTTCGACCCTGCCGCAGTAAATGCGTACACCTCACCCCGCATCGCAATCCTGGCGCGAGGTCGAACATCCAAGGTTGCTGGAGGGGCGCCGAGGGGAGGGTATCGGCTCTGCCGCAGTAAATCTGGTATTTACTGCGGCAGGCACTGAAAACTCACATCGAATCGGCCTTCTTGCTGCACATGGGCTGGATTGTGCACTAAAAGATGCGCTACTTTCTAAAGGGCCTTTAACTTAGGGGCGGTTCACCCGCGTCTCCGTGCAGGAGGCGGCAGAACTCCGGGTCCTGGCGGCCAGCCAGATCGTAGAGGGGTGTCGGCGATGACGCACAAAACTGATCTTGTTGAGGTGAAGATCAAACAGCAAGTTCTCTGGATCGGTTCTGACGCCTATCCACTGCGCAACGTAACAGCGACCCGACGAGCAGTCATCGTGCCTGACCGCTTGAACGCCGTAAAAAGCTTCCTGAAGTCGCTCTTGGTGCTGTTTGTTCTCCTAATCATCGCCATGACCGTGGGGGAGTCCGTCAGTGACACCCTCACGGAACTAGCGACGTCGTTCGCGATGGTCCTATTCGTCGTCTTGTTCATCGTGCTGGTGAAGAGGCTTCGCACGCCTGAGCTCTACGAGTTGATCATCGAGACGGCAAGTTCCGCGCAGACCGTGGTAGCGAGTCCAAATTTCATGAGAGTGAGCGCACTCGACAAGCAGGTCATGGAAGCGATCAATAACCCTCAGGCTGAGTTCCAGCTGCAGATTGAGAATGCTCACATCGGTGACAGGATCACGCAACACGGCAACCGCAACGTCGGAAAGCAGGTCGGGTGACGTGAGTAGTAACTTCCATATCGGTGACTCGGTCACCCAGTACGGCGACCACAACACCGGCATCGTCAAGAACCAGGCTCCTACCGATCCGTCTTCGGCGCTTCAGGAACTGGTCACCGTGGTCCGGCTCCTGCATGACCAGGTCCCGGCTGAGGACCAGCAGGCCGTCAGTGATGCGCTCCAGACGATCGAGGCTGGCCCGGACGTGCCTCGCGGCACTCTACGCCGTGCGCTATCGGACGTCGCTGGGATCGCCACGATGGTCGGTGGAGTGGGCGTCCCCGTTATCGAGGCGGTGAAGGGCGTGAGAGCTGCCCTTGGCATCTGAGCGGTGTCGGCCCGCGAAGGAGTTGTCCGGTACAGCAAGGGGCGAGCGGCCATGAGCACGCTGTGCGGTGCAATCGTCGCAGCCAAGTTCCGCGTGCGTGGTTGGGGTCACGCACACAAAGATCAGGAGAAGCGAACGGATGGCGGCATTGGGGCGTCGTGAACGGCTACGGGCTCAGATGTCTGCAGAAGTGCGGTCAGCCGCTCGCCACATCATCACGAACCAGGGCGTCGAGGCACTCAGCTTGGCCGAGATTGCCCGGCGCGTCCAAGTCACTCCTGCCGCTCTCTATCACCACTTCCAAGGCGGACTACCAGAGATCGTGTATCGGGCTGCCGAGGACATCGTCGACGACCTGGTACAAGAACTTCAGTCCGCCGCCGACTCCCATCCTGCGGACAACTTCGCCATGCGGATGATCGAACCGGTACGAGCGCTCCGAACCTGGGCAATCACGCACCAACCCGAATTCAACCTGCTGTTCGGCACACCGACCGCGGCAGCCGGTGACGCCCACGCCGAGCTGACCAGCGCCTGGGTGCGGCGACTCGCCGCCGTCTGGGGTTCGATCTTCGTACAACTGTGGACAGAGCGCGGATTCCCAGTCCTCGCCGAGGACGAGATGGACCCGCGACTACGACGGCAGATGCTGGACTACGGAGCGGACACCGGCGTGAACCTTCCCCCGGGCGCGATGGTGGTGATGCTGAGCTGCTGGCGGTCGCTCTACGGCCAGATCGCGCTAGAGGTCTTCGGGCACTTCGCCCCTCTCTTTTCTGACCAGGAACCCATGTTCGAGCTGCTGATGCAGGAACTTGTACGCGGCATGGGCCTCGAAGACCAGTACCAGGCGCCGACCCGATGAGTCGGCGGTCTGGAGTTGCCACCCTCACCGGGAGCGCAACCGAGACGGCAGTCCAGGTCGAGATCCCTATGTAGTTCGCCGCTGCTCGTCGTGAGCGCGAGTTACCAACGCCAGTCACAAGGAGGCTGCTCGATGTCTACATGGTTGATCATCGCAGAGGAGACGGTCACAGCAGATGAAGCGACATCGCGTCGACAGGCAAAGCTCGTTCGTTCGCTGAACGGGAACAAGACGCGGGAGGAAGCGCTCGTCGAGTTGCACAAGGAGGCCAAGAACTACACCTCCGACTCGCTGAAGCGCGCCTCAACGGTGGTGGGACGTGACAGCGACGGCTCCTTTTGGGTGCTGCCGAAGAACGGCACGGGGCACGCTTCCTGCAACCTCCTTCTCATCGAGCAGATACGCTCCTGAGCCGTGCTGGTCCTGTAGCTCAAGCCGATGGGCCGGATCAGGCAGCCTGGTCGTAGCCGCCAGCGGTCTGGTCCGGCTCGCGCAGCGGGGCGAAATCGACGTCGAGTTTCGGATCGTACGCCTCCGGCTCGATGCCGAGCTCGTGCGTGCTGTACTCGCCGAACCGTTTGATGTGCTCGGTCAGGTACGGGGAGATGTGGGCCAGGTCCTCGGGGTCGATCTCCCATCCCTCCTCCAGGAGCTGGCGGACGATCTCGGCGATGTCCAGGGCGTTGTGGAAGATGACGGCTTCTCTGAACTTGGTCCTTCTTTCCGACCTTGCTGGGGGCCGGTGTTGGACCTCAGCTCCGAAGGCAGTTCATCTGCTGGCTCGAAGCGGAACCCGGCATCGGGGAGCAGTCATCTCTGCCGAGCCCCGACAATGAGTTGGAGCGGCGCGCGTGGCAGGCTCTGGGGTATGGAGTGGAGTTTCAAGTTGCACGGGGGGATCGCGGCCGGGTTGAGTACCGTGCTGCTGTTGCTCGCCATGCTCACGTGGCTGCCGGGGACCTTGCCGCTGGCGGGCTCGAAGTGGCCGATGGTGGCGATCGTGGTGCTTCTCTTCCCCATCTTTATAGCTGCCTTGGTGCGCATGTTCCTGAGTGGGACAGACCGGCACTCGATGTGGCTCGCCTTTCGATGTCTGCCTGGCAGGTTGCAGGCAGTCCTTGGGGCTCTGGCCATCTCGGGCGTCCTGCTGATGCTTTTCAGCACGGCTGGCGCGGGGAACTGGCAGGCGCCAGAGGTCAAAGATGGCCGATACTTCGTTTTCGACACGACTCCCTACGCACGCCGCACGATTGAGGTCTCGCACAGCCAGTATGAGGCCGTCCTCGAGAGCGATCAGCGCAGCATGCTCGCGATCCCAGGCATGCTCTTTACTGGAGCCGCATATGTCGTCTTTGCGGCAGGGGAGTTGCGCCGGGCGGATGTTGGGTTCAGATCTTCGTAGCCGGTGCAGTTCTGAAGATTCCAGGTTGTAGCTGATCGCTTGTCACTGGTGTCGACATCGGCTGTCACGTTTGGAGGCCCACCCCAACAGCAACGGGGCAATCGGCGCGTTTGGTCGCAGCGCTTGTGAGGGTGGCGATAATGCGGTGCTGCCGGTCCTCGGCCACTGTAGGCGGCCTTGACCCCCGCCGTCGCCAGCGGAATGGATCGGCTGTCGGAGGGCGGTTGGGGATGCAGACCAGAGTGCTTCGGCGGCCGGTGTACGTGTGGTTTCCTGTAGCCGCGGCGATTACGTCCTACGTTTGTGCGGTTTTGATCGCAGGTCCGTGGGACGAGGAGCCGGCGGCGGCGTTCGCGGTCGCCGGAGCTTCGATTTTCTTCTGGGCGCTTGGATGGGACTCGGCCATCCGAAGTACTGACAATCACGTGTCCTTCACTAACTTTCTCGTGACCGCAACCGTTGCCTGGACCGATGTCGACGAGGTGGATGTGCATGATGGCCTGACCATTATCTTGAGAGACGGGCGCGAGATGGGCTCGGTCGCCTTCGGCAGTTCACTGCTGGGTTCCTTCACCGGCTACAGGACGCATCAACGGGCCTATCATCTGCTTCGAGAAGCCCAACTCAAAGCGTCCGGGACGCAGGGTGGCATCAGTAAGGGGCAGGTCCGGAGGCACTGGTCCTTTGAATGGAGACGGCTCCTCTGCGCCCTCGCAGTTGCCTACGGCCCACTCGCGGTGATCCTCGTCCTGTCGCGGTAAGCGGAAGTGCCGGGCCTGAACTTGCTGACGCGGCCATATATTGATGGAGCCCAAGGGTTACGGTCTCTCCTCCGGCCGGTGCTGGCGGGGAACGCTGGGAGCGGTGATCACGGGAACGCCGAGGTCGACGACGAGGCGGGATGGGCGCCGATCGAGTTGGGTGAGCTTCTCCTCTGCTCCGGCAAGGCTCACCTGCAGCCCTTCCATCTCGCCGAGCCATCCTTCGCGTTCGGCCTCGGCGATGCGAGCGAGGAGGTTGTCGCGGATCTCGACGAGCCGGTCACGCTGGGCGGGGTCGGGCCAGAGCATCGGGCAGCGAACACAGGCGTGTTCGTGGATGCAGGGGGTGCCGAACGCGCGGCCGCATGCTCCGATGGAGACTTTGCGCCGCTCGAAGTGGCCGAGGAACTCCTGCCATTCCTCGTCGGTGGGGACACGGTATTCCTCGCTCGGGCGGAGGGACCTGCGGCGGGCGAGGAAGGCCATGTGCGCCTGGATCGCCTCTTCGGGGTGTCCCCGAAAGCAAGATCGTTAAGAATCGGGTGCATCTCGACGTCCGGGTCGGCACCGGGCTCGTGGGGGACGAGCGCCTCGCTACGCTCGAAGCCGAGTGCGCACGACTGGTCGCGCTCGGTGCCACCCACGTGCAAACGCTGTACGCCGATGAGGAAAACGAGTCGTGCATCCCGATGCTGGACGTCGAGGGCAACGAGTTCTGTATCGAGTGAATTCTCCGAGCAGGGGAGGTGGGGAGCCACCTCCCCCGAGCCTCTCTGGTCTCGTAAGGGGCGGGAGTCACCGCGAGGGCGAGGTTGTGCAGCCGGGCGATGCCGAGCATGGCGGTGTGAACGCCGTCGCCTTTCAGACGACAGTCACGAAGGATCTTCCATACCTTCATCCGCGCGAAGACGTGCTCGACGCGGGCCCGGACCTTGCGGTGGGAGGTGTTGTGCTCCTCTTTCCAAGCTGGCAGTTCGGTCCGGCCGCGTTCACGGCGGTGCGGAATGAGCAGGCCGGTGCCCCGATAGCCACCGTCCGCGATGACCGTGGCCCGGCCGACGGCGGCCTTCGCACCGGAAAGTTCCCACGCCTTGCAATCGTTGCGGTTGCCCGTGACCGGTCGGCCGACGGCGACGACGAAATGAGAACAAGCACCGTTGCGGTACTTGCGCCCACGCGCGGGTACAGGTGGTCGCACACGCGCTGATGCCGGGATGCGGCCGCGTCCCGCTGCCTCCACGATGAAGGCATGGTTCCCGTCGTTCCTGCCGACCGTTTCGACGCGTTCCGGGCCCTGGCCGACCGGCGTAGCCGGCCTGGAGGCAGGTTGATCGAGTCGCTGGCCGAGGCCAGGACCGGGACCGCGGACGGCCCCGAGGTCTGGGCGCCGGCTGTCGCGGGCCAGGTCGGACTACCTGCTGCCGCCGCGCTCGGACCGGCCACGTACTACGCGGACCTCGTCTCCCCACGTGGCCGCCGTCACGTCCGAGTCTGTACCGCTACGGCGTGCTTCGCCGCGCGAGCCGGACGGCACCTCGACGAGGTGGAGCACGCGCTGGACGTGTCCGCGGGCCGCGCCACTCTGGACCGGGAGACCTCTCTGCAGCCCGTACGTTGCCTGGGGTACTGCTATGCGGGGCCCGCCGCACTCGACGGCGACGTGCCCTGCACCGGTCCGACCCTCGCCAGGCAGCTCGCCGGGCAGGAGCCACCGTCGGCGCCGGAAATCCCGGTGGCCGACGACACCGGTGACCCGGTCCTGCTGGGCGGCGTGCTCTTCGGTGCGCCCGCATGGCAGGTGTGGCCGGGAACGGTTCTGGCCGGCAGTCCCGAGGAAGTCCTTGGGCAGGTGGCGGCATCCGGGCTCCGAGGGCGGGGTGGCGCGGGTTTCCGAGTGACGGCGAAATGGGAGGCGGTTGGCCGCGTGCCTGGCGCAGTGGTCGTCGCCAACGGCGACGAAGGCGATCCGGGTTCGTATGCCGACAAGCTGCTGATGGAGGCCGACCCGGGACGCGTGCTGGAGGGTCTGGCCCTGGCCTGTTTCGCGTGCGGAGCCCGTCGCGGCATCGTGCTGGTGCGCTCCGAGTACCCCGCTGCTCTGGCCCGGATGCGGGAAGCGGTGCGCCAGGCGTATACCGACGGGCATCTCGGGTCGTCGGTGCACGGGACGGCCACATTCCTGGACATCGACATCGTCGAGGGCGCCGGCTCCTACGTCGCCGGTGAGGAGACCGCGCTGATCGCCGGGCTGGAGGGCGGCCGAGGATGTGCCCGGCCCCGTCCGCCGTATCCGACCGAGCGCGGGCTGTGGGATGCGCCGACCGTGGTCAACAACGTGGAGACACTGGCGGCCGTGCCGTGGATCGTCCGTCACGGTGGCGAGGCGTACGCCCGGCGCGGTACACCCGCTGAGACGGGGACCAAGCTGGTCTGTCTCTCCGAGCGGTTCGCCCGGCCCGGTTGCTACGAGGTCGAGTTGGGCACGCCGGTGCGGCGGATCGTCACCGAGCTGGGTGGTGGTCTGAAGGACGGCGCCGAGCCGGCCGCCTTCCAGGTCGGGGGGCCGCTGGGCGGCTTCCTCGCCGCGGACGCGCTGGACGTGCCGCTGTCGGAGGCAGGACTGTCGGCCCGGGGCGCCGCCCTCGGCCACGCCGGACTGGTCGCCTTCGATGAGCGCGTGGCACCGGAGGAGGTGCTGCGGCACGTATGGGAGTTCGCCGCAGCCGAGAGCTGCGGAGCGTGTTCGCCCTGCCGTGTCGGCTCGCGCCGCGGCATGGACCTGGCATCCGCCGGAACGCCGCCGGGCCAAGACTGGGAACGGCTGTCGCGCGTCCTGGCCGAGGCGAGCCTGTGTGCTTTCGGACGGCGCATCCCGCCTGCCGTGCGGAGCCTTGCCCGCGCCTACGGAGATCGACTGGCGGGATGGGACCCATGACCGGAATCACCGTCGAGGTCGACGGCACGGGCGTCCATGTGCCCGAGGGCGCGTCGCTGCTCACGGCGGTGCGGGCGGCAGGGATCGAGCTGCCCGCGCTCTGCTCCGACGACCGGCTCAGCCCCGCCGGGTCCTGCCGTACGTGCCTCGTACGGGCCGACGGGCGGATCGCGGCGGCCTGTGTCACCCCGGCGTCATCCGGTACCCGGATCGACACCGGAACCGATGATCTCGTGCGGCTGCGCCGGGACGCGGTGGAGGTCATCATCTCCGCTCTGCCGCCCCGGGCCCTCTCCGACGGCAACCCCAGCGAACTGGCCCATGTCTGCCGGACGATGGAGATCGGCCCCGAGGCGGCGCAGGGTGCCGGAGGCCGGGGCGGAGACGACACCCACCCGTACGTCCACCTCGACCGGGACCTGTGCATCGCCTGCGGCCGGTGTGTGCGGATGTGCTCCGAAGTACAGGGCACCTTCGCCCTCACCCTGGTCGGCCGGGGCGGCGACACCGTCGTGGCCCCCGGCACCGGCGGGCCCTGGGCCGAGTCGGACTGCGTGGCCTGCGGCGGCTGCGTCGACACCTGCCCCACGGGGGCGATCACGCAGCCAGGACTGGCCCGCGGGCTCACCTCCGCGTTCCTGCCCGCGGCTGCCCGGACGCGCACCACCTGTGGCTATTGCGGCGTGGGCTGCGCCCTCGACGTGGTCACCCAGGACGGCGACGTCGCGGCTGTGCTGCCCGCCCGGGACGGACCGGTGAACCAGGGGCACGCCTGTGTGAAGGGCCGCTTCGCTCACGGATTCCGTACGTCACCAGAGCGGCTCACCCGACCCCTGGTGCGGCGCGGCGGCGCGCTGGAGCCGGTCGGCTGGGGCGAGGCACTGAACCACATCGCCCGAGGGCTGGCAGCCGCCGTGGCGGCGGGCGGCCCGGACGCCGTGGCGGCGATCTCCTCGGCCCGCGCCACCAACGAGGAGAACTACCTCGTGCAGAAGTTCATGCGGGTGGTCATCGGCACGAACAACGTCGACAACTGCTCCCGGCTCTGCCACTCCCCGTCAGCCGCCGGCCTCACCGCTTCCTTCGGGCTCTCCGGCGGCACCGACACCTTCGACGACGTCGAGCGTGCCGACTGCCTGCTGGTGGTTGGGGCCAACCCCGTCGAGGCCCACCCAGTGGTCGGAGCACGCCTGCTGAGGCGGGTTCTCCACGGAGCCAAGCTGGTTGTCGCCGATCCCCGCGCGGTCGGCCTCGCCCTGCACGCGGACGTCCACCTGCGGCCCCGCCCCGGCACCAACGTCGCGCTGTGCCACGGACTCGCCCACGTCCTGCTCGCCGAAGAGCTGACCGACGAGGAGTTCCTGCGCGCGCGGGCCACCGGGCTGCCGGAACTCACCGAGCTGCTGGGCGACTACACGCCCGACCGGGTCGCGGACATCACCGGCGTGCCCGCTTCGGACCTGGTCGCCGCCGCACGCTTCTATGGCAGGGCCGAGCGTCCGGCCATCGTCTACGGCCTGGGCGTCACCGAGCACCTCCACGGCACCGACGGTGTGCGGTCCCTGGCCAACCTGGCGATCCTGCGGGGCGCCGTGGGCACCGACCGGGGCTACGGAGTGAACCCGCTGCGCGGCCAGAACAACGTCCAGGGCGCCTCCGACATGGGCGCTCTGCCGGACGTCCTGCCCGGATACGGAAAGGTCACCGACCCGGCCGTCCGCGCGCGGGCCGAGGACGTCTGGGGCGTCCCCGTTCCGGAGCGGCCCGGTCTGCGGATCCCGGACATGTTCGCCGCCGCACGAGCCGGGAATCTGCGGGCGCTGTGGGTCATCGGCGAGGACGTCTGCGCAACCGACCCCGACGCCAACCAGGTGGCCCAGGCCCTGGATGTCTGCCCGCTCGTCGTCTGCAACGAACTGTTCCTGTCCGAGACCGCCCGGCACGCCGACGTCGTTCTGCCCGTCGCCTCCTGGCTGGAGAAGGACGGCACCTTCGTCAACTTCGACCGCAGGTTCCAGCGTGTCCGACCCGCCGTGTCCCCGCCCGGAGAGGCACGGACCGACTTCGACACCGTACGGGCGCTCGCCGCGGTGATGGGACTCGACCTGGGCTGCGCGACTCCCGCCGACGCCCTCGCCGAGTGCGGACGGCTCGCGCCCGTCTTCGCCGGAATCTCCCACGACCGACTGGACCGAGAGGGCGCCATTCCATGGCCCTGCCCCGCCCCCGACCGACCGGGAGAAGCCAAGCTGTACACGGAGCGATTCGCCACACCGGACGGCCGGGCCCACCTGGCTGACGCCCCTTACCTCCCGCCCGGCGAGCAGCCCGACGCCCTCTACCCTCTGCTCCTGGTCACCGGGCGGCGCTGGGCGCACTACAACTCCGGCAGCATGACCCGGCGCGGCGGCAACCTCGCACTCGACCCGGTCGATTACCTGGACCTCCACCTCGATGACGCCGCCAGGTACGGCCTACGGGACGGAGAGCACGTCACAGTGGAGAGCCGACACGGTCGAGCCCGGCTCATCGCCCGTGTCAGCGAACAGACGGCCCCCGGCCAGGTCTTCTGCTCCTTCCACTTCCCTGCGAGCGGAGTCAACCGCCTCACCTCCGCCCACGCGGACACCGTCACGTCCTGCCCGGAGTACAAGGTCACGGCGGTTCGCGTGACCTCGCAGTGACGGCGGCGGTCCAGGGGCTCGACGATGGCCAGTACTCGCAGCCGATCCCAGACCTGGCTCCCCGTCAGCGGGCCGCGCCACGTCAGATCGTGCGGCCCCGCGGCGCAGAAGGCGACCACCGCGGGGACCGGCGTCGGCGCACTCCGCGGTGCTGCGGCCGTAAAGGTGCCTCCACCTCGGCCGAGGGTACGGCCCCGGTGGTCAGCCGGCCGCGCAGACCACCTCGACGAAGTGGCCCACCTTGTCCTCCGGCAGGCGGCGTGCGAGGTCCGCCTCGCTGATCATGCCAACCAGCCGGTGGTTGTCGATGACCGGCAGCCGCCGGATCCTGTGCTCCTCCATGGCCCGCAACACCTGGTCCGTGTCGGCTTCGGCGTCGATCGTGATCGGCTTGCCCTGCGCGAGCTGTCCCGCGTGCATGGCCTTCGGGTCCTTGCCCTTGGCGAGACACTTCACCACGATGTCCCGGTCGGTGATGATCCCGTGGAGCCGGTCGTCAGGCCCGCAGACCGGGAGGGCTCCGACATCCAGTTCGCTCATCCGGCGCGCCGCGTCCTCCAGCGTCTCGCTCTCCTGCACACAGGTGGCACCGGTGTGCATGATCTCCCGTGCTGTGGTCATGGCTGTCTCCTTCGAGCCTCGCGATCCGGTCGGTACGGCCCCGTGGAGCCGGGCCCGCCCCGACCGGTACTGCTTACGGCCAGTGTGCGTTCTCCGGATTCCGCACGCATTCCCGGCGAAGAGGTCATATTCGGTCCTTGTGGTGGGCGTTCCGGCCACAGCCATGCCTGAAGGCGCATGGCCGCGTGGCCGAGGCCGGAGAGCGCGCAGGCGATCGCGAGATCGGCGAGCGACAGCGGTTCCGTGCCCAGCAGGTCCCGAAGGGGAGGCAGGTAGACACCGGCTGTCTGGAGGCTCAGGGCCGCGCCCACGGCGACCAGCAGGAACGGGTTGGTCAGACTTCCCGGGCGGGCGCGGGAGCCGAGCGCCACGCCGAGCTGGGTCGCGCCGAGGACGAGGAACATCATGGACTGCCAGGGGCGGTCCGTCTCCCGGGCCCACACGCCGGCCGCCAGGGTCAGTGTGGCGATGAAAGCCCCCATGAGCAGGATGCGCGGCCACAGGCCTGCGCCCAGAACGCTCTCCTCGGGAGGCCGGGGCGGGTGGCGCATGGCGTCCGGGGCGACAGGTTCCGCGCCGAGTGCGACGCCGGGCAGGCCGTGGGTGAGCAGGTTGATCCACAGGATCTGTGCGGGGAGCAACGGCAGCGGCATCCCCAGAAAGGGGCCGAGGAGCATGACCAGGATCTCCGCCGTTCCCCCGGCGAGCGCGTAGAGCAGGAACCGGCGCACGTTGGCATAGACCCGGCGTCCCTCTTCGACGGCCGACACGATCGTGGCCGGATTGTCGTCGGCGAGCACGAGATCGGCCGCTTGGCGGGCCACCTCGGTGCCGCGCCGCCCCATGGCGACGCCGATGTCGGCCTGGCGCAGCGCCGGGCCGTCGTTGACGCCGTCCCCGGTCATCGCCACGACGTGCCCGGCCCCGCGCCACGCCTGAATGATGTCCAGCTTCTGCTCGGGAGTGGTCCGGGCGTAGACCCGTACGCTCGTCAGCTCACCGGCTGTGCCGTCCCGGAGCCGTTCACCGGTGGTGACCTCCTCGTCCCGGGTGGCGATACCGAGGCGCTCGGCCATGGCCTGTGCGGTCAGCGGGTGATCGCCGGTGATGAGGACGGGCACGATGCCGGCCCCTTTGCAGGCGACGATGGTCGTCTCCGAGGCGTCGCGTGGCGGGTCCAGGATGCCGACGAGGCCGAGCAGTGACAGGCCCGATTCCCACGTCCCGGGGGGTTCTGCCGGTTCGTCGTGGTCGGCCGAGGCGACAGCGAGCACGCGAAACCCGCCGCGGGCCAGCGCCTCCGCCTGAGCCGCCGCTAGAGCGACGACTTCCGGGCCGTCGGCCAGAATCCGCGGGTTGAGAAGCGACTCGGGTGCTCCCTTGCACGCGATCCGCACTCCGCCCTCCGGTCGGCGGTGCACGGTCGTCATGCGTTTGCGCCCACTATCGAACGGAATGTCCTCCACGCGCGGCAGTTCCCTGTCCAGTGCCGCCCGGTCCAGGCCGAGGCGAGCGCCTGCCACGAGCAGGGCTGCCTCCGTGGGATCACCCAGCGCGTGCCACTCCGTGGAGCGGTCCGGTGGAGGCTCCAACGCCGCGTCGTTGCACAGCATCGCGACCCGGAGCAACGCCTCCATATCAGGCGCGTCGTTCGCGGTGACCGTCTTGCCGTCGCGGACGATCCGCCCCTGGGGTGCGTAACCCGTGCCCAGGACGGTGGCTTCTCCGCACGGCGTCCACAGCCGTTCGGCGGCCATCCGGCCCTCGGTCAGGGTGCCCGTCTTGTCGGTGGCGATCACGGTCACGGAGCCCAGGGTCTCCACGGCCGGCAGCCGGCGGACGACGGCGTGCCGCTCAGCCATCCGTCGTGCCCCCAGCGCGAGGGAGAGCGTGATGACGGCGGGCAGAGACTCCGGTACGGCCGCGACGGCGAGGCTGATCGCCGCCACGATCATCAGCTCCACGGGCTGCCCGCGCACCAGCCCGAGAGCGAGAACCAGGGCGCACAGCGCCACGATGACAGCTGCCAGAACCCGGCCGAACCTCGCCAGCCGACGCTGCAGCGGTGTCAGGCCGGGCGCGGTCCCCATCAGGGACGCGATCCTCCCGAGCGCGCTGTCGGCTCCCGTGGCGGTGACCACGACGCGTCCGTGGCCGTGGACGATGACCGTGCCCGCCGACACCGTGCCGCGCGACGCGTCATCGTCGGGGGCCTTCTCGACCGGAACGGACTCACCCGTGAGCGAGGACTCGTCCGCCAACAGCAACACCGCCCCCCGTACGTCCCCGTCCGCGGGAACGATGTCTCCTTCGGCCACCAGCACCAGGTCGCCGGGCACCACCTCGGCAGCGGGGATGGAACGTTCCTCACCGTCCCGCACCACCCTGGCGGCGGGGGCACTCATGGCGGACAGGGCCATCACCGCCTGTTCCGCTCGTACCTCCTGCACGACGCCGACCACGGTGTTCACGGTGATCACGAGCAGGATCACGGCGGCGTCGGAGAGGTCACCGGTGGCGATCGTCAGAGCGGCGGCCATGAGCAGGACCAGGATCAGCGGATCGCGCAGCTGCTGCAGCACCCGACGCCACACCGCGGTCCGCGGCTCCGAGGGGATCTCGTTGGGCCCGTGGAGCGCCAGTTGCCTTGCGGCCTCGTCCGACGACAGCCCCGCGGCGGCACTCGTGCCCAGGAACCGTTCGACCTCCGCAGCGGACCTCCGGCCGCCGCTGCCCCGGTTCATGGCCGAGGGGGAGCCGCGTTCGGACGGCAGTGTGCGTTGGGTGCCATCAACCGCTCCCGTCGTGCATCCGGCCACCGCCCTGAAGGACGGTTCCCCGCCTTCTCAGAGTGCCCCCAGGCTCAGGGCTGCGCGCGCCCACGACCGTGGTCGGCGGCGTACGCGGCGAACACTTCCCTCGGTGTTCCGCCCGTATGGAGAAAGCGCTGGTCAAGGATGGCGGCGAGGTCTCTCAGCGCATCGGCGAGCAGGTCACCGGCCAGTCGCACCTCCGGCCGCCGTGCTGCCCGCCCGCACTGGGCGAGGGCGTCGGTGTAGCCGACCATGGCCGCAAGCGACGAGTGGTCCTCCCCGTCGTGGAAGTAGTACGCCTCGGCGTACTGGGTGAAGTCGATACGGACGCGTACGACTTCGGTGGTCAGGCTGTCCAGCAGCAGCGCCCCAGCAGTGCAGTCGATCTGCTGCGTCGTGGGGTTGGCGTCGCGCAGCAGTGCCAGCCGGACGGCCAGGACTCTCCGGCGGGTCAGCGCGGGGTAGATCTCCAGCACCCAGGAGACGGTGGCCGTCAGGAGGGCGAAGCCCACGAGGGCTTCGAGCGGTGAGATCAGGCGGAGCCAGCCCTCGCCGGGTGCGATGTCACCCAGCCCCAGGGTGGCCACCGTGACGAGTGACAGGTACACGGAGTCGAGCAGTGCCGGCTCCTGGGCCGCTTTGGAGCCGGGTGAGAAGGTGAACGCTCCGGGCATGTGGGGCCAGTAGACGATGGCCCAGCCGAGGACGACGGTGGTGGCCCACATGCCCACCACGGTGACCATGGCGAGTGGTCCGACGAGGCCGACTACGCGGCTGCGGGCGCGAAGTCGCCGGGCCAGTCGCCACAGCCCGGTCATGATCAGGCGGCTCAGACCGCCGTGGCGGGTTGGGTGCCAGAGGGTGTGGAACAGGTCCCGCAAGGTGATCATGACGAGCCCGGCACCGAGCAGCGAGACCAACCACTTCATGCACGTCTCCCACGGCCCTGTCACCTGAAGCGAACCCCTGCTTTCGGAGCCTATGGCCCCTCCGGCGGATCAGGCGGAAGACGCCGGGCCTGGTACGCCCGTCTGCGCGGATCAGCTCTCGGGCAGCAACAGCCGGGTGCCTGGGACTGCCGCGCATCAGGAGAGAACCACGGGCCCGCCGATGCGTCCGCGAAGCGCAGGCGAAAGCGCAACAGCAGCCAGTTCAGCAGGTTCACCATGTCCTCGTTGGTCACCTGCCAACCCGCCACAGTCGACTTCAGCCGGTTGTAGACCCGGCGGCATAGGTGGCCGGGTAGTGCACCAGGCCCGCTCGGCACTCGGGTATGGCGCCGCGGGTCGCGAAGTAGCCGTCGCCTAGCGTGCACAAGGCCTCGCGCAACCGCTCGGCAGCCGGGTCGTAGCCCTCGTACTCCCAGGTCCACTCCGACATGCGCCGCCCTCAACAGTTCAGGCTCGCTGCGGGACGACGGCGACGGGGCACTCGGAGTGGTGCAGCAAGGCGTGGGCGACCCTGCCGAGCTGCAGACCGACGTGGCCGTGCCGCCGCACAGCACCGACGACGACCAGGTCCGCGTCGGCCGACGCGTGCAGGAGGACCCTGTGAGCGGGGCCGTGAATTGCCTGGCGTTGTGCCTCGACCCCGGGATGATCGCCTACGGGATGGCGCAGCGCGTCGTCGAGTCGCGTGGAGGCCCGTTCCTCGTGAATACGCACGGCGTCCTCCGCGGCCACGAGGTCGTCCACGGGATCATGGGCGGGACGGCGCCAGGCCCGTACGGCATGGAGCGCGCAGCCGCGCGCCTGGGCCTCGCCGAAGGCGAACCGTACCGCGGCGTCGCCGTGACCGGCACCGCCGACGCCGACCACGACCCGGCCGAAGGAGCCGTGCCGGTTCCGTTCTCCTCCCCGGACCACGATGACCGGGCACACGGCGCGGGCCGCCACGGTCAGGCTGACCGATCCCAGCAGCATCCCCGCAAGCTCGCCACGGCCGCGGGAGCCCGTGACCAGGGCGAACGACTCGTGACCGGCGTGCAGGAGCGTGGACACGGCGTCCTTCCTGCCCGTCCACGGCCGGCAGAGACCCCCTGTGAATACCGTCGCACCGCCGTCGGTCCGTCGCGACATGGGGCCCGCCCCCTGAAAGCGGGTCCCGCCCGGGTTGCAGCGCGCTGGTTTGCGGCGATCGTGGAGTCATAAGGCCGGGAGGAAGAGCGGGGTGCCGCTGCGCATCACCATCTGGCTGTCGCACCGGCCTGATACGAGCCCGTCTCCGCTTCGAGATCATGGAGAAGGGAGGGCCCATCGTGGTTGCGAGGACCGGCGTCCTCGGCGTCCTGACCAAGGAGCATCGCGAGCAACTCATGTCACTCGCACGCGAGGTGTCCTTCGCGATCGACGAGCGCATCTTCAACGAGGGCGGCAAGGCCGACCGCTTCTGGATCATCCACACGGGCACTGTCGCCCTCGACCTTCACATACCCGGCCGCCGTGCGGCGGTCATCGAGACCCTCGGCGCGGGGGAACTGCTGGGCTGGTCCTGGCTGGTCCCTCCCCACCACTGGCACCTGGGGGCCCAGGCCAGCAGCCCGGTGCGTGCCTACGAGTTCGACGCGAACCCGGTCCGGGAGCTGTGCGAGAAGGACCCGGAGCTGGATCACGCGCTGTTGACCTATGTCTCCGGAGTGATCGCCGGCCGGCTCAGGTCCGCCCGGGTGCGGCTCCTCGACCTGTACGCACCCCACGGCGCGGGCGAGGTGCCCTGATGAGGCTGGACGAGGAGGCCCGAAGTGTCTGAGACCCCGCACATCGTGAGCGATGTGATGACCCGGACGGTCGTGGCTGTCGGGCGCGACGCGCTCTTCAAGGAGATCGTCCGGACGATGGAGCAGTGGAAGGTCAGTGCCATGCCGGTGCTGGAGGGCGAAGGGCGCGTCGTCGGCGTCGTCTCCGAAGCCGATCTGCTGCCCAAGGAAGAGTTCCGCGACAGCGACCCGAGTCTGTTCGAGCAACGCCGGCGTCTGTCCGACCTCGCCAAGGCAGGGGCCGTGACGGCCGGGGAGCTCATGAGTACGCCCGCCATCACGGTCCATCCCGACGCCACGCTGGCCCAGGCGGCCCGGATCATGGCCGTCCGGCGCGTCAAACGGCTGCCCGTGATCGACGACGAAGGCATGCTCCAGGGGATTGTCAGCCGCGTCGACCTGCTGAAGGTCTTCCTGCGGTCGGACGAGGAGATCGAGGAGGAGGTCCGCCGCACCGTGGTGTCGTACCTCTTCCCGGCCTTCAGTCACGCCATCCACGTGAACGTGCACGAGGGGGTCGTCACGCTCCGCGGACACATCCGCGACACCTCGCTCATCTCGGTCGCCGTGCGCCTCGTGCGCGCCGTGGAGGGCGTCGTGGACGTCGAACCCCATCTGACCGACGATTACTCGTCAGCTCCGGAGGGGTCCGCGCGGGACGCACGATGAAAGGCCGGCCTCGCCCCAGTGACCGAGCAGCCGGGGCTTGATGTGCTCTGGCTCGGTCAGCAGCGGGTTGGCCACGAGGTAGCTCTGACCTGCCGTCAGGTAGTTGACGGAGCGCCAGTGCTCATCCAGTGCGCAGTTCCTCGCCGGTGAGTGCGATGACATCGCGGCCGGCAGCTTTGGCATGGGAACTCCGGATTCGTCGTCTCTGGGCGGCACGTGTGCCGGTAATGTCAGGAGAGTTCCGGTACGACGGCCACTGGGCACGCCGCGTGGTGCAACACCCCGTGGGCGACACGGCCGAGCTGAAGGCCGAAGTGACCGTGGCGGCGCCGTGCGCCGACGACGAGCAGGTCGGCCTCGTGGGAGACGGCGACCAGAGCGTCGCGGGCACGGCCCTCCATGGTGAGTCGGTCGACCGTCAGGTCGGCCGGTGCGTCCCGCAGGGCCTCCTCCAGCAGCTCGACGGCCTGCTGCTCCAGATGCGCCGGCTCGCCGGCGAGCAGAGGATGACCGGTTGTCGCATACCCGGGGCGCCGCCACGCCCGTACGGCTTCCAGCGGCACTGCGCGCAGGACTGCCTCCTCGACGGCGAACCGTAGGGCGGCCGAGCCCCTCGGCTTCGCGCCGACGCCGAGGACGATCCGGCCCCTGGCCCCGGAGCGGGCCTGGTCGTCATGGCTGCCGCGCAGCACGATCACCGGGCAGTGCGCGCGACCGGCGGCCGTCAGGCTCACGGAGCCGAGGAGTGCCCCGATCACCCCGCTGCGGCCTCGGCACCCCAGGACCAGGGCGTCGGCGGTGCTGCTCTCCCGGACGAGCCCGTACTCCGGTTCCTCGGGCAGTACGTCGGTGGTGACCTTCACGCCCGGCCGGCGGCGCCGGGCGCGCCGCTCGGCGGTGCCGACGACGTCCCGGGCCATCACCTCCTCCAACGGCTTGTCGAGATCCTGAGCAAGCAGAGCGCCTTCGTAGCGCTCCCAGAGGGAGGAGTACACGAGCCGGAGCGGTGCCCCGCGCAGGGCGGCCTCGTCGGCCGCCCAGTCGACAGCCCGCAGACTCGGCTCGGAGCCGTCGACACCGACGACGATCGGAAGGTCCATCGTGCTCCCTCTCCAGGAACGGATCAGCCGTGCGGAACCGCGGCGACCGGGGCCTCGACGTGATGCAGGACGGCATGCGCAACGTGGCCGATGTGGGTGCCGAGGCGGCGGGTGCGGATGCGCCGGCCGACGACGACCAGGCAGGCCTCGCGGGAGGCCTCGACGAGAATCTGCGCGGCGCTGCCGCACCGGCTCACCTCGGTCACCTCCACGTCCGGGAACTTCTGCCGCCAGGAGCGCAGCACCTCGGTCAGGACCGTGGCCTGCTTGCGTGCGAGCATGTCGTAGAGCTCGGCGTCACCTTGGAAGCGGTAGAAGGAGGTGGGCGGCTCTGGCCAGGCGTGTACGACTCTCAGGGAAGTGTCCCGGCGCGCGGCGGCATCGAAGGCGAACTCAAGAAGTGTCTCGTCGGGGCGGCCGGTGTCGAGGCCGAGGACGACGGGCTGGAAGGCGGTCGCGGCGGACGGCACGCCCGCCGGGTCCATCCTGTGCTCGTCGGCGGCCTGCTCGCCGGCCCGGACCAGGACCACGGGACGTTCGGCATGGGCGATGACGGCCAAGCTGACCGAGCCGACCATGAAGCCCACGATCCCGCTGAAGCCGCATGAGCCCAGCACCATCAGGTCGGCGGACTCCGCCGCCCCGATCAGGGCCTCCGCCGGATCCCCGGTGAGGTGAACGGTGATCACCTCCACGCCGGGATGGCGCAGCCGCAGCCCCTCGGCGGCCTCACGGGGAACCCGCTCGGTCCACTGCTGCTGGGTCTCGGCGCCGGGCAGCGCGGCCTGGAGCACGAGCTCCGGCACCGGCTCCCAGACGTCAACGATCTTCAGCGGCAGACCGCGCAGCCCTGCTTCGCGCGCCGCCCATTCGGCAGCAGCCCGGCTCTCGGACGATCCGTCGAAGCCCACCGTGACGCTTCGGGACATCGTCTCCACCTCCTGGGACCAGGCTCCGCTTCCAGCGTGGTGACGCCGCGCTCACAGGGTCAGGGGCCGCAACTCTGCGGGACCGACCGGCCCCTCGCCGACCGGGTTCCTTGACATGAGCCACTCCATGCCTGCCCGAGCGCCCCCGGAACGGGACCACATGCGCCCCGGGGGGTCTGGGGTACTCCTCGAATGAGTCCGCCGTGCTCACCCCACCTGTGCGGACCCACAGGCCGAACACCCCTGACAGTCGCCCGGCCGGCCGCCAGGGCACGGGGCCGATGGCCGTCCGGTGGCAGTCCGGGCGCGCGTGAACAACTACGCCATTCCAGCTTCGTACGACACGGAGGCAGCCGCCATGGAACGAGTTGCCGCCGTAGGCCTCGACGGTTCGCCCGAGAACCTTGCCGCCGCCCGTTGGGCCGCTGACGAAGCCGAGCGGCGCACGCTCACCCCTGCGCCTGCTGCACGCGTGGCCCCTGCTCGCGCCGGAACCGACCCACATCCCCTCGGAGATCGATCAGAACTATTGGGCGAAGCACATCAACGTGCATGCACCGTGAGGATGGTCCCTGTGCCACCGCCGACCGGCGTGCAGGCCGGGCGCGCGCTGGGGGCCCTTGTTCCGCCCTCGCGCGCCACACGGCCGGACAGCGCGGCTGAGAGCCGATGGGCCCTTGCCGAGATGCCCCGGCGACGCGTATGCCGGACGGTGGGAGGAGGGGACCGATGATGCAAGTGACTTCACCACTGCCCGATAAAGCCAGGGCTGTCGAGTAACCGGCCGCCCCTGGACGCATGCAGCCTGTTGAGGTCGAGGCTCGCAGGCCAGCCCACGGGGTTGTCTCTCGTTCGGCGGAAGTCTGCTGGCCGTCGGCTGCGCTGAGGGCCACGCTCGACCTCATGGGCCCATGCTCACCTCGCCGCTTACCGCCGTCGACGAGCTCGGGGAAACACCGGCACCAGGAGATCACCGTCATGGAAATGCCCGTCGTGACCGAATGCGCCGTCGAGAACTGCGCCTACAACCGGGACCGCGCCTGCCACGCCCTGGCCATCACCGTGGGCGACCTCCGGCACGCACACTGCGACACCTTCTTCTCCGCCCCCTCCAAGGGTGGCGACCCGTCCGCCACTGGCCGGGTCGGCGCCTGCAAGATGCCCTCGTGCCGGCACAACGTCGACTTCGAATGCCGCGCCCCCGGCATCACCGTCGGCTACCAGCAGACCGACGTGGACTGCCTTACCTACGCACCCGCCTGAGCCGGGCTGTGCATTGTGCATCGACGGGGCGGCGGCCGCGTCGTGCACCAGAGCGGTCGCCCACGCGCCGGAGGTTCTTGCCTGTTCACCGGACCCTCGTGAGTCGGTGGCCCGCCCGGACGGGACCGCTCTCCGGCGGTTCGTGGGATGCGCGCAGGGCAGGCCGCAGTCCCTGGCCGCTGACTAATCGGCCGGAGTGATACGGCGGCCCGTGAGGTGCATGGGCCAGATCGACACCCACATGCCGCGTTCGCCACCCGCCCATGGCTCGGTGTGGGCGCGGTCAGTCAGCCGCCGCACAGCATCGGGCTCGGTGACAATGCGTGCGAGGCCGACGGCAAGCACGCTCCAGCCCTGGCTCATGGCCTCGTCCACGTGGTCGACCTCGAAGGCGACCTCCATGCCCGCGGCCGCCGCGGGTACAGAGCGGGGTGTGGTCCGGAAGGCGATCGCGTCATCGACGACCTCATAGTTGACCGGGACGACCGCCGGGCCCTCGGGTCCCGGTACTGCAACGCGTCCCACACCGTGCGTGGACAGCAGGGCGCGGCATTCCTCCGGGCGGAGGTCCCGCAACTGGGGGCGCAGCAGCGCGTGGCCCTGGCCGGGCGGCAGATCGATATCTGCTCCCCGCAGGGCGGTGACAGTGGTGCCCAGCGCGTCGGCAAGCCTGATGAGGGTCGCCACGGTCGGGTCGGCCGGCTGTTCCTCCAGGTATGCCAGGTAGTCCCGCGACATGCGGGCGCGGGCAGCCGTCTCCTCCCGGCTGAGCCCCTGTCTCCGCCGTTCGACGGCCACGCGTCGGCCAATGTCGCCGGGATTGAGGCTTCCTGGTGGCGAGGGTGTTCCAGAGACGGCTCTCGCCTCACCCATGCCCGGCTGGAAAGCACCGTGCGTGGTCCCGGGCGGTCCGTGCTCGACGTGATGGATGTGTGCGTCGGGTCCGGGGAACACCAGCGTCACCTCGTGCGTGTCCGACCAGCGCACATCATAGGGAGGCGTTCCGTCCTCGTGATGGAGTCCGACGATCTCGCCGTCGCGCCGGTGGGCGCCCGTCGTGGGACTTTCGATGACGATTTGGTCGCCGAGGTCAGCTCGCATGATCGCCGCCCTCTCCTCAGAATGGTGCTGTATCCAACGTGCCACGCGCAGAACGCCGTCGCATGGGGGTGGCAGCCTCGTACCCGCAGGGTGGGCTGAGACGACTTGCTGTCGCGTTCCAAGAGGAAGAGGCGACATGCACCATCGAACGGTTGCGGAGCTCATGACCCGGGACGTTGTCCGGGCGCGGCGTGACATGCCGTTCAAGGAGATCGTCAAGCTGCTCACGGACTACGACGTCACCGCCGTACCCGTCGTCGACGAACTGGGCCGTCCCATGGGTGTGGTGTCCGAGGGCGACCTGCTGCGCAAGTCCTCCGACCAGGCCGACCCCTCCGGCCGGACACCGGTGCCCCATCTGGAGGCCTGGGAGCGGGCCAAGGCCCAGGGCACCACGGCCGAGGAGCTGATGTCGGCTCCCGCCGTGTGCGCGCGTCCGGAGTGGACCGTGGTGGAGGCGGCCCGCCTCATGGAGACCCAGAACGTCAAGCGACTGCCCGTCGTGGACGAGGCGGACCGGCTGCAGGGCATCGTCAGCCGCCGCGACCTGCTGAGGGTCTTCCTGCGCCGTGACGACGCCATCCGCGACGAGATCGCCGAGGACGTGCTGCGCAGGACGCTGGGCCTGGTGGCCTCGGACGTGATTGTCGAGGTACGCGAGGGCAGGGTGACCCTCGGTGGCTCCGTCCCGGTCGAGAGCCTGATCCCGGTGATCGAGCGGCTGTGTCAGAGCGTGGACGGAGTCGTCTCGGTCTCCCAGCACATCGCGTACCGTGCCGACGACTCCGAAGGTTCCAGTGACGGCACGTGACCCCTGTTCCAGAACTGAGGTTGCCTGCACTTATCCAGAATCCTGGGCACGCACCGCCCCGGTCCGTTCCCCGCCCTCTGGCTCAGCCAGAGATCTCGATGCGCTGCGGTTTGCCCTGCTCGGCCTTCGGAACGCGCACCGTGAGCACTCCGTTGGTCAGTTCGGCGCTGACGTGTTCGGTGTCCGAGTTGGACGGCAGGCTCGTGCGGTAGTCGAACTGCCCGATGTGACGGGCATGTCGCCGAACCACACCGGTGCGCTCCTTCTCTTTGAGTTCACCATGGACGTCGAGCTCGCCCTCGGCGACCTCCACGGTGATCTGGTCCTTGTCAACGCCGGGAAGCTCCAGCTCCACCAGATATGCGTTCTCGGTGTCCTCGATGTCGGCCAGCGGCGCCCACGCCTCGGCCACTCCCCCGTTCACCGCCGGGGAAAGCGGACTGCATCAGCCGGTCCATGCGGGTGTGCAGTTCCTCAAGTTCGCGGAAGGGGTCCCATACTGGGAAAGCACCCCTGCCACGAGGTACAGGCAGCGTCATCGGTCATCCTCCTTGCATCTGGTCCGGCAGCGGCCAGCGGGGCTCGGGCCGAGCATTCCGCCCGGCCAGGGGCGGGCTCACGCCCTCGATGTCGCGCTCGGCGACATCCACCAACTGCCGACCGAGGTCGTGCATCGCTCTCCCCGCCGCCAACTCGTCACCGATCTCCGGCACATCCGTGTCTGCGCCGTTCCGGTATGCGGCACCGCGCCCGGTGAACTCCGTGGTTCCGGTGTTCAGCACGACACGCACCTTGGTCGATCCCTCTTCCTCAAAGAGGTAGAGACGGACCTTCCACTCCACGGTATGCGGCATCACGTTCCACCTCATCCCGGCACGGACACCACCCCTGTCTCCTCGTGCGGGACTCCACGTCTCCGGCCCCTCCTGCCAGGTCCACATGCGCCGCGGACGGGATTGGAGTACTCCTCGAATGAGAGAACGACGCATCGCGCTCGGCATGTCAGCAACGTCCGGACGATCCCCACCCTCGGACTCGTTCACCGTCATTCACCGTCATTTCCAGCTTCCAACGAGACGGAGGCCCCCGCCATGCAACCAGCCGTCACGGTGGGTCTCGACGGCTCACCCGAGAGTCTTGCCGCTGCCCGCTGGGCCGCCGACGAGGCGGAGAAGCGCAAGCTCACGCTGCGTCTGCTGCACGCGTGGCCGCTGCTCGCGCCGGAACCCACGCACATTCCCTCGGAGATCGATCAGAACTACTGGGCGAGGCGTCTCGTGCACACCGCTCGGGCAGAGCTCCAGACAGCCCATCCGGGCTTGTCCATCGTCGGCAACCTGGTCCCCGACGACGCCGGGCACGCACTGGTCCAAGCCGCATCGGAGTCCGAGATGCTGGTGATCGGTTCGCGGGGTCTGGAGCCCGTTGAGAGCTACTTCCTGGGCGACGTCGGCATGTCCGTCGTGGCCCGGGCCGAGCGGCCGGTGGTGCTGATCCGCGCCGAGACTCGCCCTCAGGGACCATCGCCCGCACCCACTGGCAACGTAGTGGTGGGCCTGAAACTGCACGGGCCCTGCGACAGTCTGCTCGCCTTCGCCTTCGGCACCGCCGCGGCGAGGGGCGTTCCCCTTCGGGCCGTCCACGGCCGCAGCGTGCCACTCCAGGCACGCGTGCCCTGGGGTGTGGACCACGACATCACCGAAGAGATCAGACAGGATGCGCGGAAACAGCTGAACAAGGCACTCCACCCCTGGCGTGAGAAGTTTCCGCAGGTGGAGGTGGCAGAGAGTATCGATCTCGACAGCCCCGCCAAGGCCGTCGTACGGGCCTGTGAGGGAACGGGGCTGCTCGTCGTCGGCCGCAGGGAACACCACCACACTCCGGCGCCACGTCTGGGCCCCGTGGCCCAGGCAGCCATCCATCACGCCCGCTGCCCCGTCGCCGTGGTCCCTCATGACTGAGCCGGGCATCCAAGGCAAAGGCAAAGCGGTGCGGTCGTTGCGATCGGCTCGATCGGCGTCTCGGGCCGACGCTTCCGTGCTCCGGTCCGGCGACCCACAAGACGGAGAGCCGCTGCCGCGCGCAGAGGTGTCCGAGACCCATAGCGCGATCGTGTTCTTCGCGGGCGACCGCGCCTACAAGGTCAAGAAGCCGGTGGAACTGGGCTTCCTGGACTACACCACGGTGGCGGCTCGCCGGGCGGCATGCGAGCGCGAAGTCGCTCTCAACCGCCGTTTCGCACCGGACGTCTACCTGGGCCTGGGCGAGATCCGCACCCCCGACGCGGAAGCGCCCGAACCACTCGTGGTGATGCGCCGCATGCCCGCTGCCCGCCGCCTCTCCCGGCTGGTACGTGAAGGGGTCGCCGTCGACGACGTCCTCCGGGCCGTCGCCCGACAACTCGCCGCGTGGCACTCGGACGCGCCCCGCGGCCGGGATGTGGACGCGCAAGGCACGCGAGACGCGCTGTCCTCGCGTTGGGAGGCCGGCTTCGCCCACGTCCGCGCGTTGGCCGACAGCGGCGTCGTGCCCGACGGGGTGGCGGAGGTGGAGCGGCTGGTACGCCGCTACCTCGCCGGCCGCGAGTGCTTGTTCGACTCGCGCATCGAGCAGGGACGGGTGGTCGACGGCCACGGTGACCTGCTCGCCGAGGACATCTTCTGCCTCGACGACGGCCCCCGCGTCCTGGATTGCCTGGAGTTCGACGACCGGCTTCGCTACATCGACGGACTCGACGATGCCGCCTTCCTCGCCATGGACTTGGAACAGCTCGGCGCCCCAGAGACCGCGGCGTACTTCCTCGCCCAGTACGGCGAGTACTCCGGCGACCCCGCACCCCCTTCCCTGCGACACCACTACGTCGCCTACCGCGCGTTCGTCCGCGCCAAGGTGTCCCTGATCCAGGCACGCCAAGGCGCGCCGGGCGCGGAGACGGCGTCACACCGGCTGGTCACGACGGCGCTGCGCCACCTGCGCACCTCCGCCGTCTGCATGACGCTCGTCGGCGGCCTGCCGGGCAGCGGGAAGTCCACCCTCTCCGGAGCACTGGCCGACCGGCTGGGGGTCACCCTCCTCAGCAGCGACCGCCTCCGCAAGGAACTGGCGGGCATTCCCCCGGAGCAGTCCGCGGCGGCCGGCTACGGCGAGGGCCTGTACACCCCCGAGTGGACGGCCAGAACCTACGCAACCCTGCTCGACCGCGCCTCCGCCCTGCTGTCCTGCGGCGAGTCCGTCGTCCTGGACGCCACCTGGTCCGACGCGACACAGCGCGCAGCGGCCCTGCACGTGGCCGAACGCACCCACACCGACCTGGTGGCCCTGCACTGCTACGTACCGGACGACGTGTCGGCGGCCCGCCTGAGCACACGCGCCCCCGGAACATCCGACGCCGGCCTCGACATCGCCACCGCCATGGCGGCCACGGAACCCCCGTGGCCCGAGGCCGCCGCCGTCGACACCAGCGGACCGTTGGAGTCTGCGGTCACCGAGGCCCTGGCAGCCGTACGCCCGTGGGGCACCGGTCAAGCCCCGGTCTTCCGCCGCCCCTACAGGGAGCCGGACTGAACGAACGGTCAAACCCGAGGGCGTCCAGGCACCGCCGCCGGCCGCTGGGCCGCGCGTCCACGCTTCGCGGGATGTGGCGCGGTCCCTCATGGTGGGCGGTACGGAACCGGGATGGCTGCGCCTGGTGCGCGGGCGCACGCGCTGTTCCGCAGAGAGAACCTGCTACACCTCGCTGTTCGTCGGCCTCCCCTATTTCTCCTCGAAGCTGTGGCTGGCCGACGACGAGCAGGATCACCACCGCGGCGTGTACGAGTGGGACGACCCGCAGCGCGCCGAACACCTACGCGCGTTCCGGACGGTCCTGAGGAGTCCAACGGGCTACTGGTCTCGGTTGCCCGGGCCTCCTTCCAGAGCGACGGTGGAGAGAGCCGGCCGAGTCAGCCAGGGAGTGGGTGACCATGCGAGCCCTCGTCTACCACGGCACCGAACAGATCTCCTGGGACACGGTCACGGATCCGGCGATCGAGGACCCGGCCGACGCGATCGTGCGTGTCGACGGCACCACGATCTGCGGTACTGACCTGCACATCCGGCGCGGAGACCTGCCGGAGGTGAAGCCAGGAACGGTCCTCGGCCACGAGGCGGTCGGCGAGGTGGTGGAAACCGGCCGCGAGGTCCGCTCCATCGCCCCCGGGGATCGGGTGATCGTGTCGTCCGTCTCGGCCTGCGGCCGCTGCCGGTTCTGCCGGGACAGCATGTTCGGACAGTGCCACGGCGGCGGGGGCTGGATCCTCGGGAACCTGATCAACGGAACACAGGCCGAGTTCGTACGGGTACCCTTCGCCGACTACTCCACCCGGCGGTGGCCCGCCAGTCTGGCGCTCGAGGACGCCGTACTGCTCGCCGAAGTCCTCCCTACCGCCTATGAGGTCGGCGTGCGGAACGGACACGTGGGCCCGGGAGACACCGTCGTGGTCGTGGGCGCCGGTCCTGTCGGACTCGCCGCGGTCATCATCGCCCGGATCTACTCGCCACGCAGAATCATCGCGGTGGACCTGTCCTCCGCCCGGCTGGAAGCTGCCCACCGCCTGGGAGCGGACTCCGCCGAAGTTCCCGGACGGTTGATCGCCGATCTCGCCGACGGCCCCGGCGCCGAGGTGGTCATCGAGGCCGCCGGAGACCCGGAGAGCTTCGCCCTGTGCACACGGGTCGTACGCTCGGGTGGGCACATCGCCAACATCGGCACGCACGGAAAGTCGGCCACACTGCATCTGGAAGCACTGTGGCGCAAGAACGTGACGATCAGCACCGGCCAGGTCGACACCTCCTCCACCCCCTGGCTGCTCGACCTGGTGACCTCCGGACGCCTGTGCATCACCCAGCTCGTCACCCACACCTTCGGTCTCAGTCAAATCGAGGACGCCTACCAGGTCTTCTCCCACGGCCCCGCCACCGGAGCCCTGAAAGTCGTGCTGCACCGCGAGTGATCCGCCCGGCCTGCAGGAGCGCGAACGGGCCGTCCGGTCCGTCTGCCAGGGCCGTCCGGCCCTACAACCCGCCCACGAACTGCGGTGGTATGGAAGTGAGCCGAGGGCCATCAGGAGACACGGCGAAGCAGAGCGAAACCGCGCACCGTGCAATTCGGGCCCGCAAGAAGCGGGCGGCCCCGGCTCCATCAGTGTCGGCAGAATGCCGCGGCCCGTCCGGGCGGGCCGTGCCCTGTCCCGCGACCGACATGCGGCCAGGACTGGGCTCGGCGACTCTGGAGATCGGGGGCAGTGCCGGGAGGAGTGCCCATGCACTGGGAAACCATCCACAAAGACACCGCACCGATCGTCCTTCCCCGTCTCATCGGCTACGACCGGGCCCGCTCCGCCTTCACGTGGTCGCAGGCGCGCACCTCACTTGCCGGACTGCCCGGCGGCGGGCTCAACATGGCCCACGAGGCGGTCGACCGGCACGCGGCGTCGGACCATGCGGACAAGGCCGCGTTGCGGTGCGTCGCCCGGGACGACTCCGTCGCCACCGTCACGTATGGGGAACTGGCTCGCCGTACGGCCCGCTTCGCGAACGTCCTGCGGTCACTTGGCGTCGGCCACGGGGACCGGGTGTTCACCCTGCTCGGCCGCTGTCCCGAGCTCTATACGGCGGTGCTCGGCACGCTGAAGAACACCAGCGTCCTGTGCCCGCTGTTCTCCGCGTTCGGCCCGGACCCGGTGGAACAGCGACTGCGGCTCGGCGACGCCCGCGTACTGGTGACCACGGCGGCTCTGTACCAGCGCAAGGTCGCCGACCGGCGGGCGTCGCTCCCCGTCCTCGAAGACGTCCTCATCGTCGGGCCCGGTGCCGAGGAGCTTGCCGGCACGCTCTCGTTCGACGAGCTGATGTCCGCTGCCCCGGACGCGTTCACCATCCCGCCGACCTCGCCGGAGGACATGGCGCTGCTGCACTTCACCAGCGGAACGACCGGCACCCCCAAGGGCGCCATCCACGTCCACGAAGCGGTCGTGGCCCACTACGCCACGGCCGGGTACGCGCTTGACCTGAACCCCGAGGACGTGTACTGGTGCACCGCCGACCCCGGCTGGGTCACCGGCATGTCGTACGGCATCGTCGCCCCGCTCGCGCACGGCGTCACGGTGGTCGTCGACGAGGGCGACTACGACGCCCGGCGCTGGTACCGGATCCTCGGCGAGCAGCGGGTCAGCGTCTGGTACACCGCGCCAACGGCCCTGCGGATGTTGATGCGTGCCACGCCGCGCGAGGGCCCGTACGATCTGCCGCGCTCCTACGACCTGTCTGCCCTGCGGTTCATCGCCTCCGTCGGCGAGCCCCTCAACCCGGAGGCCGTGGTGTGGGGCCAGGAGGTCCTGGGCCTGCCGGTCCACGACAACTGGTGGCAGACCGAGACCGGCTCCATCATGATCGCGAACTTCGCGGCCTGCGAGATCCGGCCCGGCTCCATGGGACGGCCGCTGCCGGGGGTCGAGGCGACCGTGCTGAAGCAGGGTGAGGACGGCCGGGCGATGGTCACCGACGGCAGGGTGACGGAGGTGGACAGCCCGGATGCGGAGGGCGAGTTGGCCTTGCGGCCGGGCTGGCCGTCGATGTTCCGCGGCTATCTGCACGACAAGGAGCGTTACGAGGCTGCTTTCGCCGATGGCTGGTACCTGACCGGCGATCTGGTCAAGCGGGATGCGGACGGCTGGTACTGGTTCGTGGGACGCGCCGACGACGTGATCAAGTCGGCGGGGCATCTGATCGGCCCGTTCGAAGTCGAGAGCGCGCTGATGGAGCACGCGGCGGTCGCGGAGGCCGGGGTGATCGGCCGTCCCGATCCGGTCGCCGGGAACGTCGTCAAGGCGTTCGTGTCGCTGCGCCCCGGCGTCGAGGCGACCGGGGGCCTGGAGCGCGAGCTGCTGGCCTTCGCCCGTCGTCGGCTCGGCCCGGCCGTCGCGCCCCGGGAGATCGCCTTCGACCAGAACCTGCCCAAGACCCGCAGCGGCAAGGTCATGCGCCGCCTGCTGCGTGCACGCGAACTCGGTCTGCCCACCGGCGACTTGTCGACGTTGGAGGGATCCTCATGAGTCTGGCCCGCCCCACCCGCACCAGGAAGGCCCCGGCACCCCAGAAAACCGCCAGAACGGCCGCGAAGAAGACCACGACGAAGAAGAAGACGAGGAGCGCGAGGAGCCCGACGACAAGGGTTCCGGCCGCTGGACCGGACGCCGTGCACAGGATGGATCTGCTGGAGGCCATGCTGCGCATCCGGCGCTTCGAGGAGCGGTGCGTCGAACTGTACAGCGCCGCCAAGATCCGCGGCTTCGTCCACCTGTACATCGGCGAGGAAGCCGTCGCCGTCGGCGTCAACGAAGCGCTGACACCCGAGGACGCGGTGGTCTCCACCTACCGAGAGCACGGCCACGCACTGGCCCGCGGGATCACCGCGGAGGCGGTCATGGCCGAGATGTACGGCAGGACGACCGGGTGCAGCGGCGGCCGGGGCGGATCGATGCACCTGTTCGACGCGAGCCGCCACTTCTACGGCGGCAACGCGATCGTCGCCGGCGGGCTCCCCTTGGCGGCCGGGCTCGCCCTCGCCGACCACATGCGCGGACAGTCCCGTGTCACCTGCTGTTTCTTCGGCGACGGGGCCTTCGCCGAGGGCGAGTTCCACGAGACCGCGAACCTGGCGGCCTTGTGGAAGCTGCCTCTGCTTCTCATCTGCGAGAACAATCTCTACGCCATGGGCACGGCGCTGGAGCGGCACGAGGCACAGACCGACCTGGCGATGCGTGCCGCCTCCTACGGCATGGTCGCCTGGGCCGTGGACGGCATGGACGTCGAGGCCGTCGAGCAGGCCGCCCGCCGGGCCGTGGAGGGGATCCGGGCCGGCACCGGACCGCACTTCCTGGAGCTGCGCACCTACCGCTTCCGGGCTCACTCGATGTACGACCCGGACCGGTATCGCGAGAAGGGGGAGATCGAGCAGTGGAAGTCCCGGGATCCGATCAGCCTTCTCACGAACCGTATGCGCGAGAACAGCGAGCTGGGCGACGACGATGTGGCCCGGATCGAGCAGCGGATCACCGCCGAGGTCGACCACGCCGTCGAAGCGGCCGAACAGGCACCCGAGGAGCCGGTCGAGCACCTGCTCCACCACGTCACGAGTTCCTCGGCGGAGGCGGTGCGTTGACCGTGGGCGGCGGCGGAACACAGGAGACGAAGACGACCTACCGGGAGGCGATGCGCGAGGCCCTCCGGGAGGCCCTGCGCTCCGACGACCGAGTCTTCCTCATGGGCGAGGACGTCGGCCGGTACGGCGGATGCTTCGGCGTCAGCCTCGGTCTGCTGGAGGAGTTCGGCCCCGAACGCGTCCGCGACACCCCGCTGTCGGAGTCCGCGTTCGTGGGCGCCGGCATCGGCGCCGCCCTGGCCGGGATGCGGCCCATCGTCGAGATCATGACCGTCAACTTCAGCCTGCTCGCCCTGGACCAGATCCTCAACAACGCCGCCACCCTGCTGCACATGTCGGGCGGCCAGCTGCCCGTACCGCTGGTCATCCGCATGACCACGGGCGCCGGACGGCAGCTCGCCGCCCAGCACTCGCACAGCCTGGAAGGCTGGTACGCGCACATCCCCGGCATCCGCGTCCTCGCCCCGGCCACACTGGAGGACGCACGCCACATGCTGGCCCCCGCACTCGCCGACCCCGACCCCGTACTGATCTTCGAGCACGGAAGCCTCTACAACGTCTCCGGCGAACTCCTCCCGCCCACCGAAGCCATGGACCTGGGCCATGCCGCGATCCGCCGTCCCGGCACCGACATCTCCCTGATCACGTACGGCGGTTCGCTGCCCAAGACCCTCGCGGCAGCGGACGAACTGGCCGCCGAGGGCATCCGCGCCGAAGTGATCGACCTGCGCACGCTCCGCCCTCTCGACGACGCGGCCATCACCGCCTCCGTGGCAAGTACCCACCGGGCAGTGGTTATTGACGAGGCATGGCGCACGGGAAGCCTCGCGGCCGAGGTGTCCGCCCGCATCGCCGAAGGGTCGTTCTACGAACTGGACGCACCCGTCGAGCGGGTGTGCAGCGCGGAGGTGCCCATGCCGTACGCGCGGCGGCTGGAGGAGGCCGCCCTGCCACAGACCGCCGACATCGTCGCGGCCGCCCACCGGGCGGTGGACTGATCATGACCGAGTTCACCATGCCGTCCCTCGGCGCGGACATGGACGAGGGCACGCTCCTGGAATGGCTGGTGGCGCCCGGCGACCCGGTCCACAAGGGCGATCCGGTCGCGGTCGTCGAAACCGCCAAGTCGACGATCGAGGTGGAGTGCTTCGAAACCGGGACCATGGCGAATCTGCTCGTCGAGCCCGGCACGACGGTGCCAGTGGGCACGCCGCTCGCGCTGATCGGGCCGACGGCGGAGAAACCCGGGAAACCGCAAGGGGCGGAGAAGCCACACAAACCCCGGAAACCGGCGAAGGTCAGGAAACCCGAGCCCCCGGACGGAGAGGAGAAGGCAGAGGAGCGACGACCGATCCGCCATGTACCGAAGAAGGGCGAGCCCTCCGAGCCCCCTTCCCCACCCCCCGAACCCGCACCAGTGCCGGTGTCGGCACCGACCGCCGCTCGGCAGCCCGACCACATCGAGGCGGTCCCCTTGGTCCGCCATCTCGCGGAACAGAGCGGCGTCGACCTGAAGACGCTGCACGGCTCCGGCCCCGGAGGGCGCGTCACCCGGACCGACGTCGAGGAAGCGGCGGCTGCCCGAGCCGCTGCTCGGCCACCTCGCGTGCGGGCCACCCCTCTCGCCCGGAGGCTCGCCGCCGAACTGGGCGTCGACCTGACCACTGTGACGGGGACGGGCAGGGCGTCGGCCGTCCGGGCCACGGACGTCCGCCATGCAGCCCCGGGCCCGTCGGCCCCCGCACGGCCCGCGGGCGCGGGCGCCACCCCGGTACGTCCTTCCGCTGCACGGCCTTCTACCGAAGGCCCGTCCGAAGACCGGGCTGCGGCCATGCGCCAGGCGATAGCCGGCCTGATGACACACGCCAACCGGGACATCCCCCACTACTACCTGTCCACCACCGTGGACATGGCCGCCGCGATGGACTGGCTGCACGAGCACAACCGGCGCAGCCCGGTCGGTGAACGGCTGCTCCCCGCGGCCCTGCTGCTCAAGGCGGCGGCCCTGGCGGCCCGGACAGTCCCCGAGCTCAACGGCTTCTGGACCGATGACCACTTCACGGCAGGCGAGGGCGTACACCTCGGTGTGGCCGTGTCCCTGCGCGGCGGCGGGCTCGTTGCCCCGGCGCTGCATCATGCCGACACTCTGGCGCTCCCGCAGTTGATGACGGCCCTGAAGGACGTGGTCACCAGAGCCCGTTTGGGCAGGCTGCGCGGGTCCGAGGTGTCCGACGCCACGATCACGGTCACCAACCTCGGCGATCAAGGGGTGGAGACGATCTTCGGTGTGATCTACCCGCCGCAAGTGGCCCTGGTCGGTTTCGGGCGCGTGGTCGACCGGCCGTGCGCCGTCGACGGCCTGCTGGGCGTGCGGCCCGTGGTCACGGCGACCCTCTCGGCCGACCACCGGGCGACGGACGGTGCCGTCGGTGCCCGCTACCTCACGGTGGTTTCCCGCCTCCTGCAAAACCCGGAGCAACTGTGAACATGAACCGAACCGATGCACTGGCCATGGTCAGGGAGTCGATCTCCCGCGTCATTCCCGGCGCCGACGTCGCCGGTCTGGGACCGGACGACGCGTTCCGCGACGTGCTGGAGATGGACTCGCTGGATTTCCTGAGTTTCGTCGAGGTCCTCAGCGAACGGTCCGGCATCCGCATCGAGGACGAGGACACACCCCGGCTCGCCACACTGGCGGGCTGCGCCGACTTCCTCGTCGCCCACACGGTGTGATGTGCACTCTGTGGACGACTACGGCTCAGACCGCTTCGGTGTGGTCGACGACGTCGGCCACGTCGTCGATGTCCCGCACCGATGCGAGCAGTTCGGGGACAGGAGCCTTGTCCAGTTTCCCCGTCACCGTCACCACGCCGTTCTCCACGGTGACTTGCACGACGCGCGGATCCAGCAGGTGCTGACCGACCAGGGACTCGACCTCGGCCCGGATCTCGGCGTCATCGCGGATCAGGGCCCGCAGCAGATCGCGTCGGCTCACCACACCGACGAGCCGTCCGCGATGGTCGGTCACCGGGAGCCGCCTCAACCGCGCGTGAGCGGCGGTCCACGCGGCGTCCGCCACTCGCTCCGCCGGATGAACGGTGACGGGCGGGAAGGTCATCAGCGTGGCCGCCGTGTCGCCGTGGCTCTTGTCGTACAGCCGGCGCTGCCACAGCCTGCCGACAGCTCCGTGCCGGTGCGGCTCCGCCATGACGGCGGCCTTGGCCAGCAGATCCGACTCCGAGACGACACCGATCACATGGTCGTCGGCGTCGACCACCGGTACGGCGTTCACCTGCTCGCGAGCGAGGGCGTGGGCCACGTCAGCGAACGGCATGTCGCCGGGGACGGAGGCTGCCGGAACCTGCATGACGTCCCGCACGCGGAGTACGGCCGGTACCTGGGCGGAGGGCGTGTGCGCGGCACTGGCAGGGGGCTCGGTCCCTTCCCTTCCGGCAACGGGCTCGGACTTCTCGGCGCTCCTCGCCGACGCTGCGGTGGCGACCGCCGCGAGGTAGCGGCGCAGCGCGTCCTGGCGCGGTTCTTCCTGCGGTGTCGAGGGTCGGCTCGGCGCGGTGCTGCGGGCCTCCTTCTCCGTAGACCTGTGGTCGAAGTCGCTCACGGCCGCCTCCCAAGGGACGCCGTCCGCCTACGGGGTCAGTCTCGCATCGATCCAGTGGGGTGGCCTCCGGGCGAACGCCCCCGGCTGCGGGACGGTCGGCCCAGCGCGACGCGACAGGTCCCCGTCCACCGTAGAGACTGGGAAACGCGCCAGGGGGAGACTGAAAGCAGGGTCTTGGACCGACCTGTAGGAGAGTTCGTGGCGGGTTTCCGGGACTTTCTGACACGGTTCCGGCCGGCGGTCTCGCCCGGCCGTGCCGCACCCGGTGGTGTCCCCGGGGACCGCTCCGCCGAACTCCGCGCGGAACTCGCACCGCCCCTGGCCCTGCTCGAACAGGCCGAGACGGAAGCCCGGACCGTACGCGAGCGGGCCGCCGACACCGCCGCGTCACACCGGCAGGAAGCCGAACGGCAGGCAGAGGCAATCGTGGCCGAGGCACGTGAGGAGGCCCGCCGGATACGAGCAGACGCCGCCGAGCAGGTGCTGCGTGCCGCCGAGAGCGAGGCGGCGACACTGCGCGCCGCGGCTGAACGGGAGGCGACCGCTGTACGCGACCGCGCCAGGACCCGGACGAACCCGCTCGCCGACCGTGTGCTCGCACTGGTGCTGGAGGACCTCGCGGCGGAGGAGGGATCGCCACCCGAACCGGCGCCTCAGGAGGCTCCGGGCCGCGGAAGGCGCTGGGAGGGTGATCCCTGATGGGCGCCGGATGGGTGGCCGGTGTGACCCGGGCACGGGCCCTGCGAACCAGATGCCTGGGCGCGGACGGCGTCCGCAACGTGGCCGGATTCCGGTCTTTGGACGACGCCCTGCGCTACTTGGCGGCCACCGCATACCGGCACGACGTCACCCCTGGCGCCACCCCGGCCGAGGCCCAGCGTGCGGTCTCGGCGACCCTGCTCTGGCATCTGAGGGTCCTCGCCGGCTGGCAGCCGGCCACCGGCGCCGACGCCATCCGGGCGCTCGCCGCCGGATTCGAGATCTCCAACACCGGGCACCATCTGCGTTCCCTCTCGGCCGAGCCCTCCGGCCGGGCGGGGCCCGACCCGCGGCAGCAGGACTCGGGGCGCCTCAACCCCCTGCCCTACCACCTGGGCGCGCTGGGGCTCGCCTGGCCACGGCTCGCCCGCACCCGTACGCCGTCGGAACTGCGTACGGCCCTCGCGGCCTCCGCCTGGGGCGACCCCGGGGGCGACTCCCCGGCCGCGGTCGCCACCGGCATGCGGGTCTCCGCCGCCGTACGGCTCGCCACCACCGTTCCCGACGCGGTGCGCTGGGCCACGGCCCGGCTCGCCCTGTTGTTCGGCCGTGAGGTGTTCGTCGTCGGCCGTCGGATGCCGGACGTCTCCGTCCGCCGGGTAGCGCGCCTGCTCGGCCCGCGTGCGGTGGCAGCGGGGTCGTACGCCGAGTTCCGGCAGGCGCTGCCGGTCACCGCGAGGTGGCTGCTGGACGACGTCGACGAGGCGGCGGATCTGTGGCGGGCGGAGGCACGGTGGTGGGGTGCGGTCGAGCGGGACGGCCAGGAACTGCTGCGCCGGTCCCGGTTCGGTCCGCAGCCGGTGGTCGGGGCCGTGGCGTTGCTGTCCGTCGACGCATGGCGGACCCGCGGTGCGCTGGAACTGGCCGCCCGGGGCGGTGGCCCCGGGGACTGGCCCGTGGAGGTGCTCGATGCTCCGGGCTGAGGCGGCCGTCCCGGTCCGGATGCGCCGGGTGGCCGTTGTGGCCCCCGAGCAGGCGCTGCGGGAGAGCCTGGTGCGGATCGCCGAGGCAGGCTGTGTCGAGATCGACCTGGCCGGGGACGGCGGGCCGGATGTCCGTGGGCCGGCGGCGACGCGCCTGCAGCGGCTGCGCGCCGAGCCGACGCGACCGGTTCTCAGTGAGGCTCCCCCCGACCTGGACGCCCTGGAGCACGAGGGCCGCACGGACCTGCTGGCGGGCGAGGCGCAGTTGGAGGAACGGCTCGGCAGCGCGGTCCGGCACGGTGAGGTCGCGGCGCTGGCCGGCTGGTGCCCCGAGACGGAGGTGGGCTCCATGGCTGCGCGCATCGCCGGGGCCGGGGGCGCGTTGGTGCCGCTGCGGGCCCCGCGCGGTGTCGATCCGCCGACCCTGCTGACCGGAGCAGACGCGGTGCCTGCTGGGTACGCGGCGAGGACCGTGCGCCGCTCCTTCACGCCCCTGGTCACGACCTACGGGACCGTGCCCTACGCGGACCTCGACCCCACCGTGCCGGCCGGGATCGTCTACGTGGTGATGTTCGGCCTGATGTTCGGTGACGCCGGACACGGGCTGCTCCTGATCGCCATCGCGCTCCTGCTGCGGGCGGGCCGGCCGCGCCGACTGGCGGCGCTGCGCCCGCTGTGGCCCTTCATCGCCGGGGCCGGGCTGGCCGCCACCCTGGCCGGAGCCGCGTACGGCGAGTTCTTCGGCCCGACCGGGGTGCTGCCCGTGCTGTGGCTGGAACCACTGGAGGAGCCCCTGCGGCTGCTGGCCGCCGCCGTCGGGCTCGGCGCCGTGCTGCTGGCCGTGGCCTATGCCGCGGGGATCGTGAACCGGTGGCGGGAGGGCGGACCGACGGCGGCCCTGTACGCGACGACCGGGATCGCCGGCGCGGCGCTCTACCTCGGTCTCACCGTCGTCGCCGGGTATGTGTGGCTCGGTCAGGTGGTGTACGCGGTTGTGGGCGCCGTGATCGCGGCGGTCGGTCTGGTGTTGGCCGGGGTGGGGCTGTACGGGGCCACGGCGGGCGGTCCGGGCGGTGCCGTGCAGACCGGTATCCAGGTCTTCGACTCGCTGGTCCGGATCGGCTCCAACGTCGTGTCCTTCGCCCGCCTCGCGGCCTTCGGCCTGACCCATGCGGCGCTCGGCGCGATCGTCTGGGACGGCACGACAGCTCTGGCGGGCCGGGGCCCGGTGGGCGTCGTCGCGGCGGCATTCGTCTTCCTGCTCGGCAATGCCCTGGCCTTCTCGCTGGAGGCGCTGGTGGCGGGCGTCCAGGCGCTGCGGCTGGAGTTCTACGAACTGTTCTCCCGGCTCTTCGAGGGCGAGGGCCGCCCCTTCAAGCCGTGGTATCTGCCCGTGCAACACCTCACGGGACCGGCCCTCGACGCCGGGCCGCCCGCAGAGACGGAGGCCGTCCGACATGACCCGGTGAGGGAGGAGCAATCGTGATCACCTGGTTCTTGGCCCTGCCCGTCATCGTGGCGGGATTCGTCGTCGTACGCCTTGTGCTGCGACGCTCGGGCCGGACGGCCCTGTGGTGGATGGTCGCCGCCGACGCCGTGCTGCTGGTGGCGGCCACCGTGGTGCTGACCCTGGCGCTCGGCGGAGGAACCGCGCAGGCCGCGACCACGGCGGCACGGGACCCCGGCTCCGGCTCCGCCGCCCTGATCGGTGCCGCGATCGCGGTGGCCGGGGCGACGATCGGGGCGGGAATCGCCGTCGCCTACACCGGTGCGGCCGCCCTCGCGGCGCTCAGCGAACGGCCCGAACTCTTCGGCCGCGCCATGGTCATCGTCGGCCTGGCGGAGGGCATCGCCATCTACGGGCTGGTCGTCGCGGTCATCCTCATCGGGAAGGCCTGATCATGGGCCGCGTCGCCGCCCTCGGCGAACGGAACCGTGTGGCCGGTCTGGCCCTGGCCGGAGCCGTCGTCCTCCTCGCCGACGACCCCGACGCCGTACGCCGCCTCTGGCGCAGCCTGCCGGACGGCATCGACCTGGTGATCCTCACCCCTGCCGCGGCCGAGGCGCTGCGCCCGGACCTCGTGGCACCCGGGGGCCGACGCCCGCTGACCGCCGTGATGCCGCCATGACGACCCCGGCCCCCGACCAGACGACGGACGCGCTCCACCCGGTCCGGGCGGGCCTGCTGCGGGCCGCTCACGCCGACGCTGAAGCGCTCCTGGCCCGCACGGAGCGGGAGACCGCCGCCCGGCTCGACAGGGCCCACGCCGAGGCCCGCGCGATCCTCGACGAGGCCCGGCGGCAGGGCGAGGCCGACGGCGCGGACGCTGCCCGCGACCTCCTCGTCAGGGCCCGGCGGCAGGCCAGGTCCCGCACACTCGCCGCCCGCCGGGGGGCGTACGAAGAACTGCGCCACGAGGCCGCCGAACGGGTCCGGGAGCTGCGCCGGACCGACGGTTACGCCTCCGTGCGGGAGCGGCTGGAGCAGCGCGCCCATGTCCTGCTGGGTCCCGCCGCCGAGGTGAGCGAGCACGCCGACGGAGGTGTGGTGGGCCGGGCGCCGGGAAAGCAGGTCGACCTCTCGCTCACCTCGCTGGCCGACCACGCGCTGGACCGCATGGGAGGGGAGATACGAAGCCTGTGGGAGCCGTGACGGAAGCCTCTGGGACTCATCGACGACCGGCTGCCCGGCAGCCGGTCTCCCGGATCCTGCGTGTCACCGGGCCGCTGGTCGAAATGGAGTACACGGGCGGCATCGCGATGTACGACCTGGTCTCGATCGGCCCGGCCGGACTGCCCGGCGAGGTCGTGGCCATCAGCGGTGACGTGGTCACCGTCCAGGCATACGAGTACACCGGCGGCCTCGCTCCCGGCAACACGGCGCTGCCCCAGGGCCGTCCGCTGTCGGTGCGGCTCGGTCCAGAACTGCTCGGCGGGATCTTCGACGGCCTGCTGCGCCCCCTGTCCGGGGCCGGCGACTGGCTGCTGCCCGGCGTGCAGCGAGCCGCGGCAGAGGAACGCACCTGGTCCTTCTCCCCCTTGGTGGCTCAGGACGAGCAGGTGGACGAGGGGCAGACGCTCGGGGAGATCCGCGGCGCCCGACCGGTGCCGGTGAAAGTCCTCGTGCCACCCGGATGCCGGGGCGCGGTCCAGGAGATCGCCGTCGTCGGGGACCTCCCTCGGGACGCAGTGGTGGCCGTGGTAGATGGGACCGAGGTGACGGTCGGCGCCCGGTGGCCGGTGCGTCAGCCACGCCCGGTGCGGGAGCGGGTCGACAGTCACGAGGCACTGAACACCGGCCAGCGGGTGATCGACCTGCTCTTCCCTGTGGCCCGGGGCAGCACGGTGGCTGTGCCCGGTGGCTTCGGCACCGGCAAGACCGTACTGCTGCAGCAGATCGCCAAGTGGTGCGATGCCGACGTCATCGTCTACGTCGGCTGCGGGGAGCGCGGCAACGAGATGGCCGACGTCATCACCGAACTGTCGGAGCTTCAGGACCCGCGGACGGGCGGGCGCCTCGCGGACCGCACCGTAACGATCGCCAACACCTCCAACATGCCGATGATGGCGCGTGAGGCGAGCGTCCACACGGGGGTGACGGTCGCCGAGTACTTCCGGGACATGGGCCTGGACGTGGTGGTCATCGCCGACTCGACCTCCCGGTGGGCCGAGGCGCTGCGCGAGTTCGCGTCCCGTACCGGCGCGCTGCCGGCCGAGGAGGGCTATCCGGCCGGACTCGCCTCCGCCATCGCGGCCTTCTACGAGCGGGCCGCCGCCGTGACCACCCTTGGCGGCGAACGGGGATCGGTGACCGTGATCGGCGCGGTGTCCCCGCCCGGCGGGGACATGACGGAACCGGTGACCGCACACACCGAACGCTTCGTCCGCTGTCTGTGGACCCTCGACCGCGACCTCGCATACGCCCGCCACTACCCGGCCCTCTCCTGGACGGGGTCCTTCTCCCGGGACGTACCCGCTCTGGCCGCGGGACACCGGGCGGCCGGAGACCCGGCGTGGGCCCAGCGCCGCGGCCGGGTGGGAGCGGTGCTGGCGGAGGCCGACCGGCTGGCCGATCTGGTGGACCTGATCGGCATCGCGGCCCTGCCCGCGCGGGAGCGGATGAGCGTGCTGGCGGGGAGGCTGGTCCGCGAGGGCGTCCTGCAGCAGAGCGCACTGTCCGAGCGGGACGCGTACTGCGGCCCGGAGAAAACAGCCGCCCTGGCCGACGCCGTCCTCGCGGTCGCCGACCGCTGTCACCAACTGGCGGACTCCGGCGTCCCGGCGGCCTCGGTCGAGGAGGTCGACTTCGGTCCGCTCCTGCGCGCCCGCGAGGACACCGGCCCGCACGACACCGCCGGGGTGGCGGCGCGGCGGGACGCCATGCTCGCCCGACTGGGAGCGGTGCAGCCATGAACCCGTCAGGATCCATGAGCCTGTCCGGTGCGATCGAGTACACGTCGGTCCGCGAACTCCGTGGGCCGCTCGCCATCGTCGAAGGCGTCTCGGGGATCGGCTGGGACGAATACGTACGCATCACCCTCGCGTCGGGCGAACGGCGCCACGGCGTGGTCCTGGACGCCGACCGCGACATGGCGGTGGTGCAAGTGCTGGAGGGCACCGCGGGCATGGACCCGGAGGGCGTCCGGGCGGCGTTCACGGGCAGCCCGCTGCGGGTCCCGGTCGGCACGGACTGGCTCGGCCGCGTCTGCAACGGCCGCGGCGAGCCCCTCGACGGCGGCCCGCCCGTCCTCGGCTCCCACACCGCCGACGTGGGCGGCGCCCCCATCAACCCGGTGCGACGCGAACCGCCGTCCGAACCGGTGCTCACCGGTGTCGGGGCCGTCGACGCCCTGACCACGCTGGTGCGGGGACAGAAGCTGCCGGTGTTCTCCGTGGCCGGGCTGCCGCATCTGGAACTGGCCGCCCAGATCGCCGCGCAGGCCACCGCCGCAGGAGAGGCGTTCAGCGTCGTCTTCGCGGGCATGGGGCTGACCCACGCCGACGCCTCCTTCGTACGGGACGCCCTGGAGGAACGGTCCGCGGCCGGAGAACTTGTCCTGCTGCTGAACACCGCCGACAACCCGGTGATCGAACGGATCCTCACCCCGCGCATCGCGCTCACCGTCGCCGAACACCTCGCCTTCACCGAGGCACGGCACGTTCTCGTGGTGATGACCGACATGACCACGTACGCCGAAGCCCTGCGCGAGGTCTCCGCCGCCCGCGGAGAGATCCCCGCCCGTCGCGCCTACCCCGGCTATCTGTACAGCGACCTGGCCTCGCTGTACGAACGCTGCGGACGCCTCCGGGGCCGTCCCGGCTCCGTCACCGTGCTGCCGGTGCTCACCATGCCCGCGGGGGACATCACCCACCCCGTGCCGGACCTGACCGGTTACATCACCGAGGGCCAGATCGTGCTCTCGCCCGAGACGCACGCGCGGGGCGTGTACCCGCCGCTGGACGCCCTGTCCTCCCTCTCCCGGCTGATGCGCAAGGGCGCCGGTCCGGGCCGTACCCGCGACGACCACCTCGACGTCGCCGCCCAGCTACTGGCCGCACTAGCCCGGGCCCGGCAGGTCCGCGATCTCGCGGACCTGGTCGGCCAGGCGGCGCTGAGCCCCACCGACCGCCGCTACCTCGACTTCGACGAGGCGTTCCTGCGGGACTTCATCGACCAGCGCAGCGACGAACCACGCGGCCTCGACGCCTCACTGGAACGCGGCTGGCGAGCTCTGCTCACCCTGCCCCGCAGCCAGCTCTCCATGCTCCCCGCCCGCCTCCTCGACGCCCACGGGGCGAACCTCGACGATCCCGGCCACCCCGACGGTCTCGGCAATCTCGGCGGTCTCGACAGGGAGACGTCCCGATGACCGGCGCTCGTCGTACGCCGCCCGGTCGCGCTGGACGGCTACGGCTGCGGCACAGCCTCGATGTCGCCGAGCGCGGAGCCGACCTGCTGGAACACAAGCTCCGCATCCTGCGCTCCGAGCACCAGCGGCTGCTGCACGCGGAGGAGGCAGCCGCCCGCACCTGGCGGAACCTGCTGTCGGAAGCCGAGAGCTGGCTACTGCGAGGACTGCTCCTGGGCGGCCAACAGGCCCTCGACTCGGCCGCCGCGGGCATCGGCCCGGCCGAGGTCACGGTTCGCTGGACCGTCTCGATGGGGGTACGCCACCCGGCGGCGGTCTCCCTGACCGTACCCGCCCGTCCGCCCTCCGCCGCCGCTCCCACCAACACGGCCCTCGTGCACGCCGAAGCGGCCTACGGCCATGCGGTGCGTGCCGCCGCCGAGTACGCGGCCGCGCACGCCGCCACCGAGCTGGTGGGCGCGGAGGTCGTCAGCACCCGGCACAGGGTCCGTTCCCTGCGGCGCCACTGGATCCCCCGCCTGCGGGAGGCGCTCGGCCAGGCCGACCTGGCACTGGAGCAGGCCGAGCACGAGGACACCGTCCGCCGGCGCTGGGCCGCCCGGGCGGCTGGACGGTGACCGTTCCGCGTGCCCCTCCTGTGAAAGGCGGCTCACTGGAACGCCGCATGGATCTCCTGTTCGGTCACGAAGACGGCGCTCGCAGACCGCCTGGATGCCGCCGAGGAAGAGGATCCGCCCCACGTCAAGGACCAGGGCTGGCAGCACATCGGATCCCAGGCCCTCCCGTGCAGAGGCCCAGGCCGTTCGCAGGCTCACACCGGGACCGTGATGACGGGGCAGCGGGCGTGGTGCAGTACTCCCTGGCTCACGGAGCCCAGCAGCATGCCCGTGAATCCTCCGCGCCCCCGGGTTCCCACGACCAGGCCCAGGGCGTGTTCCGAGGCTTCCGTCAGGGCCTTCACCGGGTGGCCGCGGACGACTTCGTGGTGCAGTTCCACGTCCGGGTGGGTCGCGGTGCGGCCCGCGACTGTCTCGGACAGCACACGGCGGCACTCCAGCACTGCGGCGTCCTCGTCCAGGGTGCCGAGGCGCGGTGGATGCCACACGTACAGGGCGCGCAGGACCGCTCCGCGCAGGGCCGCCTCCTCGAACGCCACGTCCACCGCCGCGGCCGAATGCGGGCTGCCGTCGACGCCGACCACGAAGTACGGGGGCTGCTGGGTGATGTGCTCCGGCTCCGGTACGACCACGACCGGGCAGGGAGCATGGGCGGAGAGCGGGAGTGCCACCGAGGCGGAGGAAAACATCTCACCCCGTCTGCTCAGGTGCCAGGAGCCCACCACTACCAGGGCCGCGCCCCGCGCCTCCTCATGCAGGACCCATGCCGGCTCTCCCTCCGCCAGCAGCGTCGACATCTCCACCGTCGGCTGCCGGGACTCGACGAAGGCAACCGCCTCCTTGAGCACCTGGTCGCCCAGGTCGTGCAGCGCCCGGTTCCACCCCTCCCAGGACGAGCGTGCCTCCCCCGACCGGTATCCACGGGTCGGCGTGCCCTGGGCATGGACCAGCCGCAGCGGCAGGCCACGTCGATCCGCTTCGTCGGCGGCCCAGGCCAGTGCCAGCCGCTTCGAAGGATCGGGGTCGACGCCCACAACGATCGGCCGACGCCCGTCCGCACCAGTCATGAGCACCTCCAGAAGATCTCCGCCCCGCCGTCCCTCACTGCCCTTCCAGCCTCACTCGTGCCGCCGCGTGCCGCCACGCCACGGCTTCGCGGGCCCGATGCGGGGCATTCCACGCTGATGGAGGGAGGCGAAGCAAAGGACGTCGCCGCCCGAGCGGTGGGCCGGCTCGACCCGCAGCAGGTGAGGAGGAGGTGTGTCGTGGCGAACCCCGTCGTTGTGGATGTGGACGGCTCGGCGTCGAAGGATGCAGTGGAGGTCGCGGCGCACGAGGCCGGTCTGCGCGGCGTGGGGCTGCGCAGACCGGTACACGCCTTCGGGTGGTCATTGATGCGCCAACCGCCCATGTGGGTCAGCGCTGCATGGCGTTGCTCCAGGTACACCATGGAGAGAGGCGCGTGGCGGATGTGCGCGACGAGCGGGCAGGAGCCCGGGGATGACACGTGGACGGTTGCGGATCTACCTGGGGGCAGCCCCGGGTGTGGGCAAGACGTACGCCATGCTCCAGGAGGGCCAGCGACTGCGTGCCTCCGGCGCCGACGTGATCGCGGGGTTCGTCGAGCCGCACGGTCGGCGCCCGACCGCGGCCATGGCCGAGGGCCTGGAAACGGTGCCGCGGCGTACGGTGACCCACCGGGGAGCGGAGTTCACCGAGATGGACCTCGACGCTGTGCTGGCCCGCCGCCCCCAGGTCGCGCTGGTGGACGAGCTCGCCCACACCAACGCACCCGGCGCCGGCACCCGCAACGCCAAGCGGTGGCAGGACGTGGAGGAGCTGCTGGACGCCGGGATCGACGTCGTCACCACGCTCAACGTCCAGCACCTGGAGTCGCTGAACGATGTCGTCCGGCAGATCACCGGGGTGCACCAGCACGAGACGCTCCCGGACGAGATGGCCCGCCGCGCCGACCAGATCGAGCTGGTCGACCTGCCGCCAGAGGTGGTGCGCCGCCGCCTGGCGCACGGCGACATCTACCCGCCGGACCGCATCGAGGCGGCCCTCACCCACTACTTCCGGGTGGGCAATCTCATCGCGCTGCGTGAACTGGCCCTGTTGTGGCTCGCCGACCGGGTGGAGGAGGGCCTGCAGCGCTACCGCGCGGAACACGGCATCGCCGCACCCTGGGAGACCCGCGAGCGGATCGTGGTGGGGCTGACCGGCGGCCCGGAGGGCGAAACGCTGATCCGCCGGGCCGCCCGTATCTGCGCGCGTACTCCGGGCAGCGAACTGTTCGCGCTGCATGTCGTGCCGGCCGACGGGCTCACCCATGCCGATCCGGTGACTCTCAGGGCCCAGCGTGCCCTGGTGGAGTCCCTGGGTGGCACCTACCACCAGACGACCGGCGAGTCGGTGGTCGAGGCGCTGCTGCAGTTCGCCCGGGCCGAGGACGTCACCCAGATCGTGCTCGGCGCCAGCCGCCGCGGCAGGCTGTCGTTGCTGTTGGACGCGGGGGTGGGCCATCGCACGATCCGCGGTTCGGGTCCCATCGATGTCCATGTCGTCACCCACGAGGCGGCGGCGGGCTCCGCCCTCACGACGCGGCTGCCGCGCCCGGGCCGCGGTACGGGGCCACGTCGGTTCTGGTCCGCGATGGCCGGGGCTGCGCTGCTGCTGCCGGTGCTGACTCTGATCCTCACCGCGCCGGCCACCCGGCCCGATCTGTCCGGGGTACTGATGGTCTACCTGCTCGCCGCAGTCGTCACGGCCGGGGTGGGTGGGCTGGTTCCAGCGCTGGCAGCGGCGGTTGCGGGGGCGCTGCTCGCCGATTACTACTTCACTGCGCCCGTTCACTCGCTGTGGGTCGAACGCGGCGGCGACGCCCTCGCGCTGGCCGGTTTCGTCGTCGCCGCGGCCCTGGTCGGAGCGGCCGCAGACGCGGCCGCCCGGCGCACCCGACAGGCCGTACGCGCCACATCGGAGGCGCAGGTCCTGAGCCGACTGGCGACCGCCATGATGCACGGCGAGGACCTGCCGAGCCTCGTCGAACAAGTGCGGGAGAACTTCGGGCTGACCGGCGTCAGCCTCCTCGAACGCGACCTTGAGGCGGCGCCCGGGCCCCGCTGGTACGTGGTCGCCAGCGCCGGTGCGCACCCTCCGGAGCAACCGTACGAAGCCGACGTCGAAAGCCCCGTCAGCGACACTCTCACGCTGGCGGCCCACGGCAGCCTGGACACCGACGACCAGCGGGTCCTCGGCGCGTGCGCGGCCCAACTCGGCCTCGCCCATCAGCACGGCAGGCTCGCCCGGCACGCCGCCGAGACCGATACCCTCGCCGCCGCCGAACGTACCCGCGCCTCTCTGATCCGGGCGGCCGACCGCGACCTGCGGGAGCGGCTGCGCGCGGCGGACCAAGCCCTCGCCCGGCAGGACACGAACACGGCCCGGATATCGGTCCGTCGCGCCACACAGGTCGTTGCCGACCTCGCCGACCTCGACCGGCTGCACGGCGGGGCCCTTGACCTCTACCTGCGCCCGGTCGACCTCGACGAGGTGGTAACCGCCGTGCTGGACGATCTGGGGCCCGGCGGCCGCACCATCGAGGTCCGCCTGCCGGAGCGACAGCCCGACGTGATTGCCGACGCCGCCCTGCTCACCCGGGTGCTGACCTCCCTCGCGGCCGACGCCCTGCGCCACAGCCCGGCGCAGCGGCCACCGACGCTGACAGCCCAGGCCCTCGACGGCCGCCTCCGCATCCGCCTGACCGGCGGCCCCGACGGAGCTCCGAGCACTGACAGCCTGACGCTGCGGCTCTCCCGCGACCTCACCGAGGCGATGGGCGGAACCCTCGAACGGGCGGACGCCGACGGGGGCCCGTTCTCGGTGACGCTCACCCTTCCAGCCGCCGCCACGCACTCCTGACTCCGCTCCCGACGTTCACCTCGGCGTCGGCGAATTCCACGACCCGGACACGGACACTGAACACGGCATTCGGGGCGAACTACGGGTAGCCCGCCGTGCTCTCGACGTGTCCATGATCGGGAAGTGCAGGACGGCGTCGAACGGGAACGGGGGCGTACGCAACAGACGCGTCCGCCAGGCGGCGGAAACCGCGGCCCGGACGGGCCAGCCCGGCATCGGGAAGGTCCGGGCACCGAACGTCTCAGCCAGCATGGCCACGTCCACAACGGATTCAGCAGCCAGGCCGAACGCTCCGTGCACCGTGCGCACGGTGGCCTCCCGGAAAGCCTCGGCCGCGCCGTCGGTGTGCAGAGCCTGGTACCGCATGCCGGGGACAGCTGGGATGGCAGGCATGACAAGCGGTACTGCTCGCACGCCGATTCCCGCTTGAATATGAAGCCCGGCAGCATCCGAGCCGCCGCCTCGCAGACCTGGACGTGACGGCGGCCGTGGGAGGCGGCGAGGTCCACGTAACAACTCGCCGGTCCGAGCGCGGCGGCTGAGGGCAGGCCGAAGTCGCCGACGACAGCCGGAGCCCGCTCCTTGGGGCTGTCCGCCGTTCCCGCCCTGACTCCGGCTAACGACTCGATCAGCCGTTCTCCCGGTCGGCCACGGCCCGAAAGGCCTCGAAACTGTCCGCAGGACCCACGGGAACCATGCCCATCGTGGAGGCAGCGTCGTAGGGCTGCAATCGGGCTGCCGCCCGAAAGGGAAACCGCCTGCGGCCACTTCGCGAAATGGCGGAGGAACGGCGTCTTCCGGCGGCTTCACCGGACCGCTGCGCCAGCGCGAGGGCCGCAGGGCACAGCCGTCGACATACGTCATTGACGCCCTGTGAGGTGGCGGCCCGCGGCTGCCACAGGGATGGTGAGAAGGGGATACCAAGCGCGACCCGGCAGGTGCGTGATGAGTGACGAAGCGACGTCGGCTCCGCGGATTGTGGTGGGTGTCGACGGCTCCGAACCTTCGAAGGCAGCCCTGCGGTGGGCGGTCGGCCAGGCGAAGCTGATGGGTGGTGTGGTCGACGCGATCATTGCCTGGGACTTCCCGACGGCCTGGTATGGCTTGGCCCCGCCCACAGACAAGGATCCGGCTGACTACCAGAAGGAGGCACGCAAGATCCTGGACCAGGCGATCGACGAGGCCCTCGTCCCGGGCCCGGGACGGCCCGTCGACCTCCGCCCCATCTCGGCCCACGGACACCCGGCCGCCGTCCTACTCGAAGCCGCCGCGGGAGCACAGTTGCTGGTCGTCGGCAACCGAGGGCACGGCGGATTCAGCGAGGCACTGCTGGGGTCGGTCGGCCAGCACTGCGTGCAGCACGCCCCGTGCCCCGTCGTCGTGATCCGCGGTTCCGGCCACGGAGCCTGAACAGCGCCACGACGTACGTCCCAGTGTCCGACGGTCCTGACCCTGATCATGTTCCCGGTCCTGGTGTACGCGTACGTTCGGTCGACCCGCGCCGAGGAACGCGAGGTCACCGCTCGGAGATGACCGGCGATGACAGCACTGACCTGGATTCTGATCGCCATCGGTCTCGTGACCGTCGCGGTCTGCGCTGCCCGGGTGCACCACCTCGGTGGTCACTCGCGAGATGCAGTGATCGCCCTGCCTGCGACAGGTGTGCTCTCGCTGCCCGCTCTCCTCGCCCACGAGGCACCGACTGCCGCCTGGGGCCTGTGGGGTGCCATCACCATTGCCTCCGCCCTGACTTGGGCCGTCGCCGACACCATGCGCGACCTCCCCGCCCAGGGCGCGGGCAATGCCCGGAGGGGACCATGACGTAGCCAGCCTCCGTCGAAGAGAACCTCCTCTGAGGACTCGATGCGCACACGCCCTGCGCCCCCGTTACACGGCGGTGCACTGTCCAGCGCGCAGAGTTGGTAGACGGGGGGTCTACTGGAAGGAGCGGAGGCGGAGTGGGGGTGTCACCGCAAGCGGTGGCCGGGAGGCGGAGGGGGCTCGGTCCGGATCGGGTGAACGGGCCACCGTGATGAGGAGTGATCGTGGAGCTGACCTTTCTCGGCCCTGTGTACGCACGGCCGGGACCCTATGCCTGCGCCTACCTCGACACCTCCCGTGACATCCCCGCCCCGGAGGCGGCGATCAATCTGCGGCGTCGGCATCTGCGGGAGAACCTGGCCCGGCAGGGGGCCGACAACACCACCGTGGCCGTTGTCGCCGATGCGGCGGGCATGGACCGGGAAGTCTCCGGTCGGCACGGGCAGGCCATCTTTGCGAGTCATGGCCGCTTGGCCTTGGTGGAGGAGCTGCCTGACCCGCCAGTACACGACACGGCCCGGTTCGGCGCGTTGCCCGACGTGATGCCGCTCGTGGTCCAGCACGCGCCGGACATCCCGTATGCGGCCGCCGCCGTGCACCGGGTCCCGCGCTCGGAGGCCGGAAAGCCGGAGGAACTGGAGGTGGACTTCCAGTCGGGGAGGTGGCCGAGCAGCAGAGTTACGCCGGGTATCCGTCACCATCGGAGCGGTCCTGCGGCGGAGTGGCCGTGTGCCGCCGCCGAGATTGCCGGTGAGCTGGCGGAACTGGTCCACCGCGGCGGTGCCGAGGTGGTCGTGCTGGGCGGGGACGTCTGGGCGCGCAACGTCCTGGTGAACCGCCTGCCCGAGCCGTTGCGTGAGCGCGCCGTCACCGTCGCCGGTGACGGGCATGTGGCCGGTGAGGGGCGAGCGCTGCTGGAGCAGGAGCTGAGCAATGTCTTCCAGGGCCGGATGCGCGCGCGGGACCAGGCTCAGGTGGAGACGTTCCGTGCGCGGCGATCTCGGCACACCGGCGCGGGCGAGGGCATGGCGGCGGTCGTGGCCGCGTTGCAACGCGGCCAGGCAAGCGCACTGCTGCTCAACACGCCCGTGGAGCTCCCCATGCGGCTGTGGGCAGGCTCGGAACCGACCCAGATGGCGCTGTCGGCCGCCGACCTGGAGTCCTTCGGTGTCCTCGACTTCCACGAGGAACCGCCCGGCGCGGTCCTGATGCGCGCCCTGGTCCGCACCGACGCGGAGACGGTGGTCGTGGAGCGGGAGGAACTGCCTTTGGAGAACGGGGTAGGCGTGCTGCTGCGGTACACCGGTTCGGGGGTGTCCCGGTGACCTCCCATCACCTGGCCGGAGTTGCGACGGCAGGTTCCGTTCGGTGCCGGGAGGAGGTGGCGAGGTATGCCTGAGGGGCCGGTGGTGGTGGGGACGGACGGCTCGGCCGGAGCGGCACGCGCGGTGTTGTGGGCGGCACAGGAGGCCGCCCTTCGGCATCAGCCTCTGCACATCGTGTACGCCGTCGATCTCGACCTGGCGGAACGCTTGTCCGCCGAGACCGCCCGGCGGGTCCGTGAGGTGGCCCGGTCCCTGCTGGGGGAGGCTGCGGCCGCGGCTTCCCGCAGGGCGCCCGGCCTGGCGGTCTCCACGGAGGTGGGCCGGGAACCCGCGGCCGACAGCCTGCTGCGGGCGGCCGCGTCGACGACTCCGCAGGCCCCGGGTGCTGCGGCCAGCCCGGTGACGATCGTCGTGGGTTCGCGGGGGCTGGGTGGTTTCTCCACGCTGCTGCTGGGCTCGGTCGGCCTGACGGTCGCCGGACAGGCGAGGTGCCCTGTGGTCGTCGTGCGGGGTACGGAGCAACCGCCGCGCGGGGTGGTCGCGGTGGGCGTGCGGGACGAGGGAGACATCGAGGCGGTGCGCTTCGCCGGGGAGACCGCCAGGCGGCGGAAGGCGTCGCTGCGTCTGCTGAGTACGTGGACCTACCTCCAGTACGTCGGGAGCATGGTGCCCATGGCTGATGTGGTGCGAGTGGCGGTGGAGACAGAGGCAGCGGCGAGTACCCGCATGCTCACCTCCGTCCGCGAGGAGTTTCCGGACCTTGAGGTGACCGAAGAGGTGGTGAGGGTCCCGTCGCCGGCCGGTGAACTGGTCGCGGAGTCCCTGCGCGCGGATCTCGTCGTGTTGGGAGCGCGCACGCCCGCGCACCACGTGGGCCGTGCGCTCGGCCGGGTCACGCACGCCGTGCTGCAGCACGCACACTGCCCGGTGGCCGTCGTCCCACGCGGGTGACGCCTCCGGTGACGGCGACACATTGCTCCACTCGGTCCCGTCGGGATGCCCCCGCAGTGCCCATGCGGGACGGTGGACGGAAAAGGGAAGGGAACCTGCTCCACAGCGGGCCGTATGCGGCAGCCGGAGGAGGGCATCACCAGGATCCCCCGCGATCCCGGTGAACTACACCGGTCCGGCCGCGCCCAAGGCATTCGGCACGAATACCCGGGAGAGGCAATGACTGAACCGATCGTGGTCGGGGTCGACGGCTCCGGGCGCAGTCTGCGGGCCCTGCTGTGGGCTGCACAAGAGGCATCCCTGCACCACCGCCCACTGCGCATCGTCCACGTGCTGCCCTTCGAGCCCGCTCCCGTGCCGGAACCGCGGATCGTGAGTGAGGCCACCGCAATCGCCACGCAAGCCCACCCCGAGCTGGAGGTGACCTCTGCCGAGTCCGTGGGCACACCAGCGGCTGCATTCCTCTCCGAGTCCGAGCGGGCGCACACCGTGACTCTGGGCGCCAAGGGCAGAGGAGGCTTTGGGACGGTGATGCTCGGCTCGGTCGCCCTGCAGGTCGTCGGACATGCCGCGAGCCCGGTGGTCGTCGTCAACCACGTCCCTCTCGGCCAGGGCCGCATCACCGTCGGTGTCGACGGTTCAGCTCACTCCCAGGCCGCTCTTGAGTATGCCTTCAAGGAGGCGTCCTTGCGCAGTACTCAGCTTCAGGCACTGTACGCCTGGAGTCCCCCCGGAGGGCCCGCCCCGGTCAGCCCTGCCCAGGACGAGGCAGACGCGGAATACCGGCAAGCACTGCAGGAGTGGCTTGCCCCGCTGCGCCATGAGTATCCAGATGTAGAGGTCGTGGAGGAGTTGGCACACGAATCCCCGGTTCTCGCTCTGGCCCGTGCCTCCGACCGATCCGACCTTCTGGTCGTCGGCTCCCGCGGTCGCGGCGGCTTCCGCGGGCTGGCCCTCGGCTCGGTCAGCCACGCCCTTCTCCAGTACTCCATGTGTCCCATGGCGGTTATCCGTCCGCATACGCAACCGGCTCCGTCGTGACACGCCCGCCTCGGATGCGCAAGGTGGAATGGTGGCGCTGAACCACAGCCCTGCCAAAGCCGTCCTGCGGGCGCCGGACTACCGGATGACGGGCCCGCCCATCTGTCCGTCCGGCCCATGGAAGTGCGCAGCAGGTGCCTGTCTCTGGCGTCGGCAGGGGCGAGAGGCCCGCTGTTGTCTGCCCCACGTGACTTTGCGGCCGCTGGTTCGGCGGGGCCGCGGGAACACCAGCGTCTGCGGGTTCTCGGCCGCGGTGACCCACAGCTCACCCGTCCAGGGTGGGCGAGGTTGTGCGTCTGGGCGATGCCGAGTGAGGCGTGGTGGACGCCCTGGCCTCTCAGGCGGCAGTCGCGGAGAATCTTCCATGTCCTGATCCGCGCGAAGACATGCTCGACGCGGGATCGTGAGGATCTTGCCGACGCCGACCCTTGGCGCCGGACTCCTCCCATACTGTGCGAAGACTGGGTCTCCTCGTCAACGCGCGGGCGGGTGTGCGCAAGTGCCGACGACCGCAACGACGGATGTGGCAGTACGGCCTGACGATTGCCCGACACAACGCCATTCTGCGGCCACAGAACTTCGCGTGCGCGCTGTGTGGCGACAACGATGATTGAGATCGTCTTCGCTGCGACGTCCGCCTGTGTCAGCGACGCCGGTGGTCGGCCAGCAGGTCGAAGTCGCCGTAGCTGTTGTCGACCGGGTTGACCGTGACGCCCGGATGACGCATGACCCGGGCCAAGCGCCAGGCGGCCTCATAGGAGAGGCGGCCGCGCTCTCGGATTCGTAACCGCAAGTCCAGCACGCTGGTGACAGGATCAAGGACCCGTCGCAGCGCAGCACTCTTCACTGTGCCTCGCCCGAGAGGAGGGCGAGGCTGTGGGTCGTGTCCTCGTCGCCGAATGCCCGTACGGCATCGGCGAGAATGCTGAGCAGCTCTTTTGCGCCCTTCTTCCGTCAGGCCGCCGGCGAAGTCGTGGAGCAGGTCTTCCACAGCTTCGAGGGCTACGGCATCCACCTGCACATCCACCACGACGAGCCGTCGAGGCTGCGCATCCACGGGCCGTGCGCGGTCGTCCTCATCGACACCGCAGACCGCCTCCGGACGTTCCTCGACACCCAGGAAGACATCCTCTCCGTCAACGGCGCGGCTGTCCTGGACGGGGTGACGGGCTACCGGCCCGAGGCCGGCCTCACCCCAGCGTGATCCATCCGTCCGGGATCCAGCCCTCCACATAACCCTCCAGGAAGGCGTCGAGATCCATAATCGCCAGGTGTGCGACCTGCGCTGCGGCCGCGCCGTATGGGAACCACACCAGTTGCGCACCGCCCCACGGGAGATGCAGGTCACCGGGTGCTGGGACATGCGCGGTGAACAGGCGGCGTTCCGCGCGCTGTTGCGCCGCGCTGCCGGGCTCGGCAGCGCGAATCCGGCCGGTGACCTTGCCGAAGCGGAACACGCCGGCAGGGGCCATCGCCCGGACCAGGCGGGCAGCGGCCTGCCGGTACGGCTCACCCGTCCGGCGCCGTATGGCAGGCAAGGCCGGCGGCCACTCATCGCCCAGCGTCTCAGGGCGGGTCAGCGCGATACGGTGCGCGGGGTCGAAGCAGGCCAGCAGGACGTCGCAGTCACAGCACCCATGCGGTGCATACATGCACATGATGTGAGCGTAGGGGCGGACCCGGCACCGCGCGCGTCCAGACGTGCAGGCAGGGGGACAGGCCACCCTTCCGGGCGGCACAGGCGAGTCAGTCGGCGGAGGCAGAGCGGGGCAGCGCCGCAAGGCCGGGCCAGATCTGGAAGCCGAGGGCAGCCTCCAGGCGGGCAAGGGTGCCGAGGTCGGGCAGCACCCTGCCGTTGACGACCCGACTGATGGTGGAGTGTGTGATTCCCGTGACCTCGGCCAGCGTCCTGAGGCTCTGCCCGGTGGATGCGAGGGCGCGTTCGATGTTGCGGGCGAGGGCCTGACCGTAGTGGGCACTGACAGGAGCATCGGGGACGAGAGCAGCATGCGGCCAGGCACCTGAAGCGACGTAGTCGCGCGGTACCTTGTCGTTACTGCTCCGGGGCATACACGGATCATCCCACGCACCCATATACCGCCGGTCCTCGCTGCGGGACGCCCGGGCGCCCACTCTCATAGTCTGGTGCATACATACACCACTTAGCGCCGGTATGGCACTCACCCGCACCGACACATCACTTACCTCGCACTCGCGAGCGGCCTCCGGGCACAGTCAAGCCCCGCACCAGACCCGGGAATGAGGGGATGACCCCTGCCCCTCTCTGTCTTGCAGGGTCTTTCACTCCCGTGCGCCCCCTCTCGTTCTGCACACATGACACTGACGCTGGGTAACTGAGGCGTCGGAAAGAAAGCGCAGGCCAAGGAGTGTAGGACGTGCGGGGTATCACTGAATGCCAATGACTGAGTTCCCTCTTTCGGATTCCGTTCGAATCATTCGGCCGCTTTTCTCCGTAGCCGTGGCGGCGGCTTTTCGGGAGAAGCCCTACCGGGCTGAGGTGTTGCTGGATACGCTCATTACGGATTCCGGATCCGGGAATTGAGGGGAGGTTCTTTTCGTGCAGTCACGCGGAGCGCGGGCCGTACTCACCGAGCTAAGGGCGCTGGCGACCGAGGACAAGGAGCGGCTCACTGCGGCGAAGGACCGCCTCGCCAGGGCCCAGGAGGAGATGGCGGCGGCCCAGAGCGGGTTCGACTCCGCGAGCACGCGGGCGGAGATCTCCCAGCGGGTGGCAGACGGCGGCGAGGAACTGCTGGCCGACGCCGCGCAGATGCCGGATGACGAGCCGGAACCGCCCTCCGCACCGGATTCCGGGCATCCCCCGGGCCGGGCCCGACCGACGCTCGCCCAGGAGCTCCTCGCCTTCGCGCGCGGCCAGGAGCGCGGCGTGCAGAGGTGGGAGATCGCCGCGCACTTGAGCGCCGTACGCCCGGACATCAAACTCAGCGGACTGGGCCCGGAGCTGACAGAACTGGTACGGACGGGAGCGTTGGCCAGGGTCGCACGCGGCGTGTACGGGATCCCGTCGCCCGCCGAGGGCGGTGATAGCTAAAGGACGCCATATCCAACGCAGAACGTTAGAGGTACACGCGCGAGTGCCGCCGAGGCGTAGTTCGGCGGCACTGGGACGCGCGGGTTTCTGGGCTCACGCATCGCCTTCATTCTATGCGTCCTTCGGCGTGCACGCGAGAGCCCGGAGAAAATTCGGCCCACACCGGGCCAGGAAATGGGCTCACCATGTCTTTCTTTTCGCATTCGAATTCCAGCACACCCTGGCACGCGGGCAGGGGGGCACCCGGCCGGCAAGACGGGCAGCCGGAAGCGGGCGCCACGCCGCGGCGCCGGACGCTGCCCAGTGGCCGCTCCAGTCCTGCCCAGCAGATCAACGTCGTTCTTGGACTCGCCTTCCTGACTGAGAACACGGACGACGTCCAGCGCAGCCGGCTGGCGCAGCACGCCGGACGCAGCCCGGCCACCGTCGGCGACTGCATGGCCTTCCTCGCGGACGTGGGGCTGGTGCGGGCCGAGCGGGGCAGGTATGCGGTCACCGACCACGGGCGGGCGTTCGCCCAACTGTGGCCCAAGGACTCCGCCCGGGCACGGCTGCTGCTACGCCCCCTGCTGCAGGCGCACTGGTCCGCCCAGGCGGCGGCCCCGCTCCTGGCCGACGGCCCCCTGCCGCAGGAACAGTTGGCGAACCGGCTGCGCGCGGGCCTGCCCGGGGTGCCGCTGCGCGGCATGTACCTGGTGGAGTGGCTCGTGATCGGTCTGGTCCTGGTCCGCGACGAGCAACTACGCATCCACCTCGCGCCCGCCGACGGCGTACCGCCCGCGGCCAGTCCGGGCTCCGGGCCAGGCAAGGACACGACGCCGGAAGCGAAGCCGGAGCCACCTGCGGCACCACGGCCGGACGAGCGGGACGAGCACCAGAACGAGCGGGCGCCGGGTGCGGATCTGGCCGAAAGCACCGCGGGCACCACCCTGCTCGGGCTGACCCGCCAAGAAGTGCAGGCCCTGCCCGACGCCCGGTACGCAGCCTTCCTCGAAGGCGTCCTGCTCAGCCTGCGCGGCGCCCTCGCACCCCCCGCCTGACGGCGGACTCCACCAGCACCAGCGGTGTGCCGTCCCGGCGTTGGCCGGGACGGCACACCCCGGGGTGGCGGCTGGTGTCCGCGTATGGCTTCTGGACCCGCACGCGGAGGGTTCGATCCCCTCGCCATCCACCCCGCACCGACCAGCATGACATCCGGCCCCCGAAGGAAACCAGCACCCATGCCCAACACCCCCGTGTACCCAGCACGCTGAGCGAACGTCAGGGCTGACACCGAACGGACGAGCCTTTCACCACTTCGGCGCCCTCGCGTTGCGGGCACTCGCAACCCTCCCCACCGTGGTGCATGTTCGCACCGCTCTTGTGGAGGTGGAAGCATGCCCGGCAACCCAAACCCGCCCGCCCCGCCGCCGGCTGGGCCCTGCCCGATGGCCGCACCGACGGCGGGCGTCGGTCATGGCCGATGAGGCCACCCTCACGGCCATGGTCAACCAGGTCCTCACAGCCTGGCAGGACATGGTCGCCCGCGGCGAGATGTCCGAGCAGACCCTCAGCCGGTTCGGCCAACTACTGCACCGCTGCGAGGCGTTCGCCACCGCGCGCGGCACCCCGCTGCTCTGCGACCTGGATGCGGCCCTGGCCGCGCAGTTCGTCGACGCACACGGCCGCAACCGCCACGGGCACATCGCACCGGCCTCCCTGTCCACCCGGCACCTGCGCCGCAGCGTGCTGCGGATGTGCTTCGCCACCGCCCGCCGGCTCGGCCTGACCGACACCGACCCCACCCGTGACATCGACCTGCCGGCGCGCACCGGCGGCGAGACCCGCCCCCTGGACGAGGCCGAGACGGTTGAACTGCGCCTGACTGCGGAGTTCACCGACCGCCCCACCCGCCACGCCGCCGCGGCCGCCCTCGCGCTGGCGGGCGGCTTCAGCGGCGAAATCGGCCACATCACCCCCGCTGACCTCGACCTCACCATGGCCCGGGTGTGGATGCACGGCTCCACCAAGACCCGACCCCGCTGGTGCCCCCTGGATGCCTGGGGCATCCAGGTCCTGGCCGCCCGCACCCACCACGTCCAGGCCACCGCACCACCCGGCCAGGACATCCGCCGCCTGCGACTGGCGGTGTCGTCCCGCAACGGCACCGACGAACAGATCCAGGCCCGCGTCTGCGTAGCCCTGCGCGACCTGATCAACCGCATCGGCCTGGGCGCCGACCCAGCCGTGCGCCCCGCCTCCATCACGGCGTACGCGGGCTGGGAGACCTTCACCCGCACCCGCCGCATCGAAGACGCGGCCCTGCACCTCGGCATGGCCTCCCTCGACAGCACCGCCGCCCTCATCGGCCACGACTGGCTGCACACCACGGACCAGGACACCGCACCGAACGGAGACAGCCCGGATGCCTGACGACCTCTTCGGCGACCGCGTACCGCGCACCCAGCGCAAGAAGACCGCCCGCCGGGCCTGCGAATCCGACCTGCGCACCGCCTCCCGCCGCGTCAAGGACGTCGCCCGCTTCGAAGACCTCTACCGCCTGGCCGCCGTCCTCGAACAAGCTCCCGGAGCGCGCCGGGGCCGCCCGCCCGAGTACCCGCCCTACATCTACGTCCTCTTCCTCGCCCTGCGCGGCATCCACGGCTCGGCCCGCTACTGCGCCGGCGACCTGCAGGACACTGCGACCTGGAAGAAGATCCGCAAAGGCGTCGCCCACCACCTGGGCAAGGACGAGGCCAAACGCCTGCCCAGGACCGGCCCCTCACGCCACCAGTGGCAGCACGCCCAGCGCAAGCTCCTCGTCCCCCGCCTGGAAGAACTCAACGCCACCTTCACCGACCTTGCCCTCACTCAGGCCCTGCGCCAGGGCCTGCTCCCCTCCGACGCACGGCGCTGCTGGAGCGGCCCGCAGCGCCACCAGCTCATCGCCGGGGACGGCACCGTCGCCAAATCCCCCACCCTGTCCACCCAGCCCTACAGCGTCGATACGACCACCGGCGAGATCCGCCGCCACCGCGTCGACCCCGCCTCCTCCTGGCAAAAGGAAGGCGGCGCCGACCGTACCGGCAACCCTCCGGACCAGACACCCGCGAACGAGGACCCCGACCCGAACACGGAGGACAACGAGAACGACGAAGCGATGGTCCTGGGCACCAAGTTCGTCGTCTTCTCCACCCGACACCGCGGCTACTTCCGCCGCGTCTTCCTCAACTACGCCCACGTGCCCCACAACCAGGAAGGCGGCGAGGCCGCTGTCGCCCTCGACCTGGCCTGCAGCATCCTGGACGCCGCCGACGGCTGCATGGGCGTCCTCTACGACGGCGCCTTCCGCGGCATGCACCGCGACGTCATCGCCCGCCGCGGCCGCCTGCTGATCAACAAACAGCACAAGGGAACCAAGCCCCGCTACATCCGCACCCTCAGCTACGACCGCTGCCGCCACGAACTGTGGTCCTCAGGCGGCCGCGTCCACGAACGCGCCTACCTCGACAACGGCACAAGCACCCTCATCCCCCTACCCATCCGCAAACTCGAACGCCGCGCCAGCACCCACACCCACCGCTGGTACCACCTGCTCACCGTCCTGTGCCCCCGCGGCCCCCACGAACACCGCGAACCCGTCGGTGTCACCACCACCGCAGGAGAACGTGACGAAGGACAAAGCGACGCCGAGACCGGCTTCCACCGCGCCGAACACCTCCTGCAGATCCCTGACGACACCGCTGTCCACCAGACCCTCTACGGCGGCCGCGAAGACACCGAAGCCGGCTTCTCCCAGTTCGACCGCTCCCTGTGGAACCGCCGCATGATCGCCTTCGGCGCCGAAGCCCAGAGTCTCGTCGTCCTCGGCTTCCTCCTCGCCCAGAACGCCACCAGCGCTGCCCGCTACCGAGAGGACCCCACCTACGCCGACGCAGACACCGAGACCACAGACCTCAGCGCCGACGGCAAACCCCGCCGAGCATGACCCCCTGCTGAGGCATCAGCCTTCAGCCCACCTCCCCACCTCGATCCGCTACGCTGTCAGGGATCGCCACCCCGGTGGCGGTCCCCACCCTTGTCGAGGCCGCGGCGAATAGTCACTCAGAGTATTCAGCCACGTTTTCCGCAAGGCCCCGCCTTCGTAGCTCAGGGGATAGAGCACCGCTCTCCTAAAGCGGGTGTCGCAGGTTCGAATCCTGCCGGGGGCACACGCAGAAGGGCCAGCTCAGGAGGGTTTTCCTCCCGGGCTGGCCCTTCGTCGTGTTCGGGGTCGTGCCACACGCGTGCCAGTTAGTCCACTATCAGTCCACATCCCCTGGCCGGAGAGCCTCTCCCCCGCCCTCGCGGATCATGGCCCCCAGGCGATCGGCGATGGCCCGATCACGGTCACTGGTCATGTGCTGGTAGATCAGCGCGGCACGCGAGCTGCTGTGGCCCATGCGGGTCATCAGCTCACGGGTGCTGGCTCCGGCCGTGGAGGCCAGCGTATTGCCCGTGTGACGAAGATCGTGGAAATGCAGCTCGGCCGTGACGCCCGCAGCCTTCCGGGCCTTGACCCAGTCGTCACGGAAGTTGCTCCGGCGCAACTGCCCGCCCTGCGGCCCAACGAAGACGTGACCGTCACGACCAGGAGCGGCGAACTGCTCCAGGTGACGCGTGACCTCGTCGAGCAGCTCGGCGGGGAAGGAGACCGTGCGTACCCCGGCCGCCGACTTCGGCGCCTTGTCGAAGAGCCGACCGCTTTGCAACTCGGCTTGGGCCCGGCGGACGGTGACCGTCAGCCCCTTCAGGTCGATATCCCTGCGCCGCAGGGCCGCCAGCTCTCCGAACCGGAGAGTGGTGAAGGCCGCCAGGAGCACGAGCAGCCGGTAGCGCGGCGCGATGGAGTCGGCGACGGCGAAGACCTCCGTGACCGTGAGGACCGGCCGCTCGGGCACGTCGTAGCGGTCTGCTCCCTTGATGCGGCACGGGTTGCGCCGGATCAGCTCGTCATCCACGGCCGTGTTCATCAGGGACCGCAGCAGTTGGTAGGCCTTGACCACGGACGGCTCACCGATGCCGGCCGCAAGGAGCCTGCCGCGCCAGCTGCGCACTCGGGCCGTCGTCACGTCGGCCACGCTCCCGGCCCCGAACGTGGGCAGGATGTGCAGCCTCACCACCGACTCGTTCCGCTCGCGGGTGCGGTCGGCGAGCTTCCGGTCCCGCAGCCATGCGGTTGCGTACTCCTCGAAGTTCACCGCCCCGGCCTCCGGGTCTGACCACTGCCCGCGAGTGATGTCGGACTCGATGTGCGTGAGCGCGACTTGGGCGTCAGTCTTGGTCGGGTACGTCTTCTCGGCCGGGCGCAGCTGGCCCGTCTCCGGGTCGCGGTAACGGACCTGCCAACGGCCGGACGGAAGCTGCCGGACCGACCCGAAGTCTCTGCGCCTCCCCTTCTTGTTGGCCATCAGGCGACCCTCCGCAGAGAGCCGCGCCGGTAGCTGATCGGCTGCACCGTGTGGGCGTCGATGAAGGCGTTCAGTGCGCTCTCTGGGATGCGGACATGTCGGCCCACTTTGACGAACTCGATGCGTCGCTCGGCGATCAGTCGGCGCGGGAAGCGTTCCGTGGTGCCGAGGAGTTCGGCCACCTGCACCACGGTGAGGTAGCGGTCAGCCACGGGTGGGCTCTCCTTCCGTTCCGGGGGCTGGTTCGAGGGATGCGGCAAGCCAGGCTTCGGCGTCGGACAGGCCGGTTCCGGCGAAGACCCAGTGGGCGAGGACGTACGTCGTGTCGGTCTCTCGCTCGTCGGTCGTTGCTGCGGCAGCCGCTTGGGCGCGGCGCCATTCGGCGCGGGCGTCGCGGAGGGCGCCGAGGGTGGTGGAGTAACGGCGGGACTTGGTCGAGAAGTGGCCCCGGAAGCCGAGCATGTGAGCCCAGGCCCGGAGCCGGAGCTCTTCCAGTTCCGGGCGTGCGCCGAGGGTCCAGGCCGTACGGATCAGGCGGCGGGCATGGTCGCTGATGTCGAACTGGGCCAGCTCGGCGGCGAACTTCAGCGGACGGTCGAGAGCTCCCGTGGCTGTCTCGGCGCCCTTGGTCGCGTACTTGGCGATGTAGGCGGCGACGGCCCGCTCGGTCAGTTCCTGGCCGTCATTGAAATCGGCCGAGCGGATGGTGCGAACGTCGAGTTGGCGGCCGAAGGCGAAGGCGTGGGCGCGTCCGTCGATGACCGGGCCGTCCACGTGGACTTTGGCGGTGGCGGAGCGGATGGCATCGGTGAGCAGCTCGGCGGTTGCCCAGGCCGGGGGCGAAGTGTCGCCGCCGTTGGGGCCGTCGATGCGGATGACGGCGTGGAAGTGGACGGCGCCGCGCTTTTGGTACTCGGCGACTTTGGCGAAGGACACCCGGGCGTGTTCGCGGAACAGTCGCTGGGACAGTCCTGCGCGCTTGGCGACTTCACGGCGCAGGTAGGTCGAGAAGCGTCGCCAGAGCGGACCGGCGTGCGCGTTCCAGAGGACGGCCGCTTCGTAGTCGTAGGTGTCCGGGTCGAGCGGGGTGCCGAGTAGGGCGTCGTCCTGGTCGTGGCGGATGCCGCAGCGGCAGGGGCGGGGTGTTCCGGCTGGGCCGGTGGGGCGGTTGTGGACCGGGCCGAAGCTCGGTGCGGTGAAGGTGGCGAAGACTCGTGGGTGCGCGGCGACGTGTTCGGGGATGCCCTTGCCGCCGCGCAGGCCGGAGGTGATCAGGTGGAAGGTGTCTCGGCGGTAGACCTCGGCGCAGGCGGCGCAGCGGGTCGTGCGGCGGTTATTGCAGCGGACGAGGAGCTGTCCGGCCGGGAGGTCGGTGGAGTCGAGGTGCTGGAGGACGCGGCCGATCTCGCCGGTGTGTGTGTCGATGTCGTATTCGGTGCGGTGGCCGTCGAGTCGGATGGGGTTGGTGCAGCCGCCGAGTCCGGAGAGCTGGCGGAGGATACCCGGCAGGGTGCCGTGCTGGGCCAGCTTGGCGAGTTCAGGGAGCGGGGGCGGGGTGGTGCCGGTGAAGATGACTGTCTCCTTCTGACTGGCTCGGTCTAGAGGGGGGGAGCTCCCGGGGCGGCGGATGCTTGGCGGTATCGGGCCGCCCCGGGAGCGTCGGGCGCCGTTCAGCGGCGCTGGTCGCGTATGAGGGAGCGCAGGACTACGGCGGCGATGGCCACGGAGACGGCCGAGACGGCGACGGCGGCCAGGAGCGCGGTGAGGACGACACCGCCCACTACGACGGCGGCGACCGCTCCACTGCTGACGGAGACCTGCGGCAGCGAGCTGCGCACGGGCGCCGGATCGGCAGACGGGGTGTGGGGGTGCGCGGGCGGTGGGGTGGGGTTGTCGGGGTACTTGGGCAGGAACACGGCAGAGCTCTCCTTATCTACTCGTCTAGGCGTGTGAGCCGTTTATGACGTCCACGCTGGAGCGCGTGCCGGACTCGATGGCGGGGGCCATGAAGGTGTGGGAGAGCCAGAAGCCGAAGAGGGCGATCAGGACGACGATCCAGGTGCGGACGCCGAGGAACTTGATCGCTCCCCAGGCGAAGAAGCCGAGGACGACGACGAGCGGCAGGCTGACGGTCACGGGGTGCAGGGTCCTTTCAGCGGACGGGGCAGCGGTGGGTGCGTGCGGCCAGCTCGGCGGCGGCGCGGCTGTCGTAGTCGGCGGAGAAGCCGCAGCGCGGGGCCGTGCAGGCGGCGGTGTGCTTCTCACGGCCACGGCCGTCGTAGGACGTGCCGACCTGGACCGGGCCGATGCGGATGACGGAGTGGAAGCGGCGGTTGGCGGTCACGGTCAGTCCTCCCGTCGCAGGCTCGGGCCGGGGAAGTCGCGCAGGATGCGGGCGGCTTCCGAGGGGTCCGAGGTTCGGTCGGCGGCCTCTTCGGCGAGGAGCCGGGCGAGTGCCGCACGGCCGGTGATGGCCATCTGTCGGGCCGCTTCGAGGTAGTCAGCGGCTGTGTTGAAGCAGAAGAGGGGCACGGTTCAGCTCCCTGTTGGGGTGAGGTGGGCGGCGATGGCTTCGGCCATGGGCGGTGGGACGCCGAGGCGGGCGCGGAGGGTCGGGGTGTCGATGGGTGTTCCGGTGCGGGTGTGGTGCTCGGCGGCGACCTTGCGGGCGTGTTCGACCAGGGCGGCCGGAACGGGCATGGCGGGCGGCTCGGGCGGTGCCTCAATGGCGGCCGGTCTTGCAGGGAGCTCGGGACGTGAGGGTTCGGGCTCGTCCTCCTGGTCCTCGATGTCCTCGCCGTGCTCGTCCTCGGCGTCCGTGTTGGCCGTGCTCGGCGTGGAGTGGGCGAGGAGCGTTCCGCCGAGGAAGGCAACCGCGGGCCATCCGGCGACGAGGATGCGCAGCCAGGCGGGTACATCGCCCAGGTCGAGGAGGCCGGCGGTGGCGACGTTCGCCCCGAGGGATGCGGTGAGTGCGATGACGAACCAGCACCACCCGGCCGCTTTCGCCTCCCCAGAACGCAGTCGACGCCAGGCGGCGACGAGCAGCAGGTCGACCGAGACGGGGTAGGCCCAGGCTTTCCATCCGTCCTGTCCGGCTGCCAGGGCGATGTCGTGGAGGTGGGCGAAGGACAGCGCGGCGGCGATGACGGCTTGGATGAGCACCGCGTCCACGCGGGCCAGTTGGGCGCGCATGATGCGGCTCCTTCCGGGTTCGGGCATGGCAGGGGTAGGGAGTTGGCGCGAGACGGTCACGCCGACCGGAGTTGGGAGGAAACGCGGGTCAGTCGGTTACCGGGCGCGGTTCTACGACGGGGGCCGGGTTCTCGACCGGCCGTACGGGCACGTCGGGGCGGTAGGGCTTGAGCGCGGGCAGGTGAGGCACCAGGTGTGCCGACTCGCGGCAGATTTCGGCGGCGTCGCCGAGGGAGAGGTACGGCGTCCGGATGCGGGACCAGCCGCCGGAGGTGTCGCCGACGACGGCGAGGCCGGGCCGTTCGGGGGCGATGGAGCAGGCCGCGTAGACCGCTTCGGGTGCGATGTCGCCGAGTGCCATCTTGGCGGAGGCTTCGTCGTTCACGCGGTGGCAGACCCGGCCGGTCAGCTGAGCCCGGAGCATGGTGGCACCCTTGCCCAGCTCGGCGCCGAAGCGCTGCCCGCAGACCTCCAGGTAGATCCCTGCCGCGCGGCCGAGCTGGGCGAGCCGGATGAGCTGGGTGACCATCTCGTCCCGCCGCTCTTCCTCCTTCTTCGTGGCGACGAGGAAGAGTTCGGCCACCTCGTCGACGACCAGCACGACCGGCACCGGCCGTTCACTCTCCGGCAGTCCCCAGATGTCGGAAGTGATCTCCTCGTCCGGGGTGTCCGGGGCGATGCCCTGCCGGGCCTTGATCAGGTCGTATCGGTCCTCCATTTCCTTCACGAGCACGGGCAGCAGTTCGGCCGCCTGCTCCGGATCGGTCGCCAGCGCCGACAGCCGCGACGCGAACGGCGCCAGCTCCACACCACGCTTGCAGTCGATACCGACCAGGGTGACCGGCTGAGGTGCGAGTCCGGCGATCAGGTGGCGCAGGTACATGGATTTGCCGGACAGCGTGGCGCCGAGGGTGAGTTGGTGCGGGATGGTGCGGTAGTCGCGGATGAAAAGGGTGGCGTCTTCCCGCAGCGCCACCGGCACCTTGAGGAACCCGGCGCCGGTCTTGCGAGGCATCCGCACCCGTCGCAGCACATCGAAGCCGACCAGCCGCAGCTCAACCACACCTGGCTTGACGGTCGAGACATACACAGCGTGAACGCCCCACGCATGCCGCAGCCGTTCAGCCGAGGCGGCGACGTCGGCAGGTTCCTGCCCTGGCGCGAGCCGCAGACGAAGCCGCAGCCCGGTCGAGGTGGGCCGGATGATCCCCCGACGCGGAGGCACGGGCCGGACCTCCCGCCGAGTGGTGGCCTTGACCGCCAGGACCCGCAGCCGGGACGGAGCCACGGTCAGGCCGCAGGCCTCCATGACCGAGCCGTACGAGCTGAGCAGCCGGGCCGTGGATATCGGCAGCCCGACCGTGGACCAGTAGACACCCGGGTGTTTGGCCCGGGCGTAGGCGGCCCCGCCGCCGAGTGCGGCGAGGGGACCACCCACTTCCAGGAGTGTCGTCAGGTCGGTCATCAGGCGGCAGCCCCGGTGACGGCCGGGAACGCGGCCGGGGTCACGGCAGCGGCGCGGTAGGCGATGCCGTGGCGCTGCTGCCCGTTGAACACGCTCTCCCACGGCCGGGCAACCAGCCCCGGCAGCGAGATGGGCGCGCCGAGGGCGAGTCCCTCGGAGACACCGCTCTCGGGAACGGTGACCTTGATCAGCGACGACTCCCCTTCCTCGATGTAGACGACGCCGATCGTCATCAGCGACTCACCGCTCACGGCGTCCTTGGCAATCTCGCCCGTCTGCCGGTCGCGGACCTTGGGCTCGGGCGCCTCGGTCAGCAGGATCGTTGCGGCGGAGGTCTCCACACGGATGGTGCGCAAGGCTTCTTCCCATCTACTCGTCTATACAAGATGCAGGGTTCGAACCCGGTCTCCGGGAACGACGACCACCTTGCCACACAACTTGCCCACTCGTCTATACGAGTATGCCTGTTGGGGTGTACGAGTTCGGAGAAGCGTCCCCGCGCACCACCGCCGATCACGCGATCACGTAGCCGGGAGCTGGTACGACAGGACATACGCGTCCGCCGCCATCACCGTGTCGCACACCTCCACAGCCCGCCCCTCCGTGTCGTACGCGGTCCGGATCAGATGGATCACGGGCACACCGGACGCGAGCCGCAGCGTCCTGACCTCATCGGGCGAGGGCATCCGGGCCCGGATCTCCTCTTCGAAGTGGTCCAGGCGGTGACCCAGTTCCTCAAGCCGGGCGTAGATTCCGCCGGGCCCGGGGTTGGGCTCAGCAATGGGAGTCCCCCGCGCGATGTCCAGCGGCAGATACGAGGTGGCGAACTCCACCGGCCGACCGTCCAGCAGATACCGCCGCCGCCGAGCGAGCACCCGCCGCACGGACCCGAGCCGCGCGGAGACGTCCTGGCTGGCCTTCTCCTCCTTGACCTCCAGGCCGTCGACCTGCGGATGACTACCGGCTGCCTCGGCCTCGACGGTGAACGCGGACTTGCCCTGCTCCCGATGCCGCCGAGCGAACCGGTCCGAGGCGAGCCGCCGCACAGGCGGCCGTGGTCGCACGAACACACCCTTGCCGTGCTCGGCATGCACCAGGCCTTCCCCCTGGAGGATGGAGAAGGAGTTCCGGACCGTCATACGGGAAACCCCGTAGTGATCGACAAGCTCAGCTTCCGAGGGCAGCTTTTCGCCCTCCTTGAACCGCCCACGGTCGATGGCCTCACGCAGCTGATCGGCGATCTGCCGGAAGACCGCACGATCACTCGTGGGGTCGAGATCACCGAGGAGGCCGGAAGAAAGAGAGGGCACGTGTACTCCTTTAGATATCTAGACGAGTGGGCGTTTGCTGTTGCTACGGTGGGAAGCCTAGCCAGCCGAGAGGGCCGAGGAACGTGAGCACCGACCGTCCGCACTCCGTGAGCGTCGCCGGAGTCATCGTCGACGACCAGGGCCGCGCCCTCCTGATCAAGCGCCGGGACAACGGCCACTGGGAGCCCCCGGGCGGAGTCCTCGAACGCGAGGAAACCCTCCCCGAGGCCCTCCAGCGCGAGGTCCTCGAAGAAACCGGCATCAAGATCGCACTTCCCGCGACCCTGACCGGCGTCTACAAAAACATGAAGGGCCTGATCGTCTCGCTGGTCTTCCGCTGCGAGGCCGCCGACGGCACCCCCACCACCGGGGACGAGACCCGCGCACTGCGCTGGGCCACCCGCGAAGAAGTCATCGAACTCGCCGACGAGGCATACGCGATCCGCGTCCTGGACGCATTGGACGCAGCATCCCCGCCGGCCATCCGCGCCCACGACGGCGTGAAACTCGTCTAGCCCGAACCCGCTGCACATGGCGGCCTACCAGTACGAAGGAACTTGTATGCACGAGTATACGAGCACCGCCCGGGTCTGGGGACTCACTTGCCCAGGATTTCCCGAAGAGGTCAGCCGGGCCCGCCGCTGGACGAGAGACATCCTGCGCGGATCACCACTCGCCGACCACGCCGAACTGATCGTGAGCGAACTGAGCACGAACGCGATCCTCCACACCGCCAGCGGCATGGAATCCGGCCGCTTCCACCTCGCCCTGGCGGTCACACCGCAGGTGGTCGCCCTCTCGGTCACGGACGACGGAGGCACCGGCAGCGCCCCGAAGGTCGAGCACCAGGACCAGGACGCCGAGCACGGCCGGGGACTGGGTATGGTCACCGCACTCGCCCACAGGGTCGTCGTCCACACCAGCCAGGGCGGCTACACGGTCACCGCGGAGCTCTTCGCGAACACCCGCCCAGGAGACCGCTTGTGCTGAACGGCAAGCCACGCTGGGGCTACTGGTGCGAGTGCTGGACCGAAGACCTCACCGACACGAAGGAACGGCCGCCGAGACTTCACGGGTCGTTCGACGCGTACTCAGCACCACAGGCCGACAGATGGGTAGCAGTCGCGCTCAGGACCATCACGCCTGCACTGGACCCCGACGCCTGCGATGAGGCATGGGCCTGGCTGTACGAAGGCCGCGCGGATACGAGACGAGCCCTTCTACGCTCCGAGCCATGCACCGTGACGATCAGCCACGGCAGCACCCGCATCACATGGACGATCCGACCTGCACTCTTCTTGCCTCTCGCACACCGCGAGGCAGCCGAACTCCCATCCTGCGCACACGACTTCAAGCCCCACGCAACCGACTGAGTTACAACTTTCTTTACGGGTTCAAGGCGGCTCGCTACGCTCCCCGCGCGGCCCGGCCCCCGGCCGGGCCTGCGCTCCTGTCTCCGCCCCGCTCCAGCCCGGCCGGCGTCCGTGCCGCGTACACAGCAATCAGCCACCTGATGCCAAAGAAACGGTACGTCGTGGCTCGGGCGGTCGGCTCCACGGCTTTACGGAGCCACTTTGGCGCGAGCCTCGAAGATCATGGCCCCAAGGTCGTGCTTTACCGGGCAGGTCCACAGACTGCCCGACGCGCCGGAAGCTTACGGGGCCATGATCACTCGCGCCAAAGCAGCGCCACCCCAAAGCCGCTCCGCCGACCTGGGTAGAAAAACCGGTCGTTGCCCTGCCTCGAAGGCCAGATGGCGCCAAAGACCGGGCGCTTAACACAATCCATAGAGTCCGAACACCGACTATCCAGGTTCAACAATCCTTGCCCGATCTAGCTGCACAAAAAGACTTTGGTTGCCCACGAAGGAATATTTACCCTCAACCCAATCCGCTAAGAGTTCCATGGTTTCCGACTTCAATTGACAGGCCCGGATGGAGCGCAGCGCTTTTGGTGCATACTGTCGATCCAGTCGCGCCGCATTCCACTTTACAGCCAGTCCAGAAATCCGGTTGTCAGACCGACCGTTCCTGGTCACCCAGTTCTTATCTCTACTTGCAAGTTCGGCCCAAGCAGCTGCGATGAGGATGAGGGCATCACGATACTGACCAGGGACCTGAGACAGCGTACGGCCGAGAATTCCATAGCCTCGATGGTCCAACTGACCAATTGGCTGATAATCGTAGTCGGATTTAAACCAGGGCTCTCGCCAAGTTGGGAGGATTTCCGAAAGATCGATCAGGCATTGCGGGACAGCTCTCATTTGCGGGTAATCTTCGAACTGTGCACTATCCGACATGAATAGAACGAAAGGTGCGCGGAGAATCAGGCTTCCTACACTGAACTGGAATAGAACCTCGGGGCCGAACCTCGTAATGACTCCTTGAATCGACCACATGCCCGAATTCGCGCCTTGCATGGCAACCCATGAATTTGAATCAGCCAGAGACTGCATCGCCGCCGCGAAAATCTCGAAGTTATCTACCTCAAAGCTCTCCCAAAACTTCTCAACCCGATCATCCATATAAAGCATGTCGTCAACCCCGGTATACCGCATGGTTGAGATGCATAGCGCAAGAGCCAGTTTCGTGGCGCGGTCAAGTTCATCCAGGCCGTCAATCCGACCATCCGCGAGAAGCTCAGATCGGAGATTTTTGGCTACTGAAGGAAGATTTTCACGATTAGCATGCAGCAAAGATCGCAATCCGCGGAGAAATAGCGAATCGTCTTTGTTCGAAGAGCCAGGGTCCGTGATTCGTAGAGCGAGTTCCACGCTAGCATTACAAATCATCCGCACCAGGCTGGGTTTAGGAACCGCAAAACTTAGCGAGCGGGAGGCGAACGCAATAAGGTTCGCCTCCTGCGAAAGGTTGGAATCTGATGCCGCCTCGATGACCCTTTCGAGGAAGTCATCGGTACCGTTCTCGGTGTTATTCCCGACGATCTGCAAGGCTAGTTGCGAGACTACATCCCATTCCGCGTTCCCAATCTTTTCTCGCAGTTGCATGAAAAGCCGCTCAGCAGTGGGGTTTAGTCGAACAAGCTGATTCGCGGCGAAGTATTCCAAGAATGTCCTGTGAGTAAACCCATAGAGTTCTTGTGCGGTATCCGACCCCACGTTTGAAAGAACCCATGCACGGCCGGTGCAGAAATCTACAAATTGAGTTGCAGCATCTTCTGCCTCATACTCGTCCTCGAAACGCTTCTCCAACAAGAACCGCTGAACGAAGCTAATAAGCTGATCTCTCGACAGTCCAGACTGATTGTCGGGATGCGAGTAAATGGAGTAAGCAAGCGCGTTTATTGCATACTTAACGTGGGCGTCAAATGGCAATGGAGTTACAATTCCCCGCTGCTTGTCCCACTTATCGAAAAGTAGCTCTGTGCACTTCTTATAAACCTCAGGACGGTTTGCCGGGATATAGTTCTCGCTTGCGTAGATTCCGCACATTAGGGAGAGCATCAGCGGATTACGAGTCAAGTCAGCAACGAATCGACTGTCTTGATAGAAGCTACGTGCTAGCTCCTCCCTACGATGCCTTTCTAGACTCGTGTCCAGCGAAAACCATTTCTCGGCATACGCCTTAACTGCACTGTCAGCAAGTTGTGAGAGCTGGACATCACCAAACAGCGCACCATCCAGCGGCGCTTCTTCGTAACCTACTTTGCGGGTGGTTACAAGTACCGGCACCATTGGATACTTGTACGCGAATGACTCGACTAGATCGACTACTCTTCTACGCAGCGACGTGTCGATCAACTCGTCAAGACCATCGAAAATAACAAAGGCTCTGCCTGCGCTGAGTGAGTACTCGACAAACCCGGCAGGTGGCTCCAGATTGTAGGGCGTCTTGCAGAGGTTTTCGAGGTACTCAATCATTGTTGTCTTCCCAGCTTCGAAGTCCCTCGTATAGTCTCGAAGAATTACCAAGAAGGGAACCTTGGCAGACGCCCCACAAGAAGCATTTCGCGCAATGTCATAGGCAAGTTTCAGCGAAAGGGTAGATTTCCCCCCACCCGGATCCCCCAGAATTACTGTTCGATGCGAAGTTGCAATAATTTCACTGAGAGTGGGGGTATCTTGTCCGATATAGCGTCGATTTTTGACCGATTCACCCGGCATGCTGAATGTCGGTTCGACGAAGAGGCGGCTATAGGCAACTCTGCGTGTGGTACCAGCGTGGGGGAGCTTCATCGTCGCATGCAAACTTTTGACTTGCTCCTTGAGAGCTTCCTCGAATTCGTAATAGTCGGCAAGGAGCTCCGCGTCTCTCAGAAATTTCGATCGATACATATCGGCCCGCGCAAAACTGGCTGCCATTCGCACTACGGCGGCGCGACTACTAGCCGGAAAAGATTCTGAAGATCTTACAGTGTCGATCTTTTCGACAATTGAACTGACTAGACTTTGCCAAACTTCTCCCACAATTCCTTCGATGTCGATTTCACCTGCTCCAGGAAGCGACGAAATTGCATCGGCGAGGTTTCTCTTCGCCGCCTCCAATCCTTTAATTTGTTTCCTCTTGCCGCTAATTGTAAATTGATTGACAGAGATCGACATGGCAAGTGTTGAGAACTCAATCGACTGGAGGTAATCCATGAGCGACCTAGCGAATTCTGGGTTGTTCTGCCCTGCCTCGCTTCGGTCGTTCTCTTCGGCTTTGATTCGCTTGCGTGTACCCCTATTACGCACCCTCTCTCGGATCGCGTTCATAGGTGAAGGGATCATTTTCCCGAGTGCACTTCCAGCTGCCCGCTCGAGGACGGGCTGGGCACTGGCCAGAATCGCCATTTCGGCACCTGAAAGCATGCGCTTTCCTTTCCCTGCAACAAGCGATCATGTAGTGACTCTAAGAGCCAGAGGGAAGCAGGATAGCGGCATCTCAGCTTGCTCGCAGGCCAATGCGCATACCAGTGCGAAGTTTCGCACGCTGGGGGGTCTTCGGGCGTGACGATTTACACGGGGTGTTGGCAAGCCCGTATAAAAACTGCATCAAGTCGTCGTCCCAGTGGTTCCTCCACATAGGCGCTCCATCTCATCCCAGCCAAGCGGACAGACACCTCTGCCATGGCCCGACCAGCGTGGCCCACTGCACCAAGAAGCCGGTCATGGAAAATTGGTCCACGCAGTGCTGCAGTGAGCGCACTCAGCACAGGCGCGCCAACCAGCCCAAACCTAGTCCGGGATGTCAGAGCAGTCGGTCAAGATTGCTCGCTGGTCAGCGCAGGGGCCGAACCATGCAGGCGCTCACCGATCAAGCTCATGCTGCACATCGCGCGGCAGGAATTGCCACCACGACCGCGCCCGTCTCACTACCTTTGGTTGCTGGCGTGGACAAGGAAGCGATCACCGCCAGGCTCACGCAAGATCAAGCGTTCATGCTGTCGGACTGGCTCTACCAAGTCAGGTTCCAGTCCGACGACCTGGAAGGGATCATGCACAACCGAGCCGTCTGGTCGCCGATCTACGCGATCCCCGGAACGCTGGACAAGACACTGAGCGAGGTCTTCATGCCCGACTACGGCCTGCGCCTTGAAGCAGCCAAGGAGCGTCTCCGCGCCGACCTGTACGGCGGGGCCGGCGAGTCCACGGCGCCAGGCCAGTCCACGACCGACGCACCACAAGCGCACCAGATTGAACGGGGAACAGCGGGGAATCACAGGGAACGCAGTCAGGCCCGACGAAGCCACCCCTCAGCCGTTCGCTCAGGTCAGCAGCCGAACGGCCTCGAATGATCGCAGCTTCCCAAGCTGAGAGCGCTCATGGCTTCGATCGTGAGCTCTGATCGATCTCAGGCCTAGCTCAGCGCCAGGTTTGATGCTCACCGCCGGTGCCAGGATCCCAGCATGAGCAGCTGGGGAGATCTGGCGAGCCAAACGGCCAGCGCGCTGATAGGGACGTTGGCCGGCGGAGCCATCACAGTGCACGTGGCGCGTTGGCAGACCGCAAGGGCCATCCAGGCTCAGGCTGAGCTCGCCGCATCGCAGGAGGCTTCCAACACAGCGCTAGCACGTGGTCAATGGACGCAGCAGCGCTCTGCCGAGGCTGCGCAGCGGCTCTTGGAACGGCTAGCGACGCTTCACGCATGGCTACCCTCCTTGCCAGACCTGAGCGTGGACCGGCCCCAGTTGAGTATGCAGGCTCGTGAGCGTTGCGCTTCGGCCCTCGGCTCAGTCCGTCACGGCATGCAAACTGACCTTCTCTCGATTGCGGACGATCGGGTTCGCGCCCGATACAGAACTCTGGTACGGCTGTGCTTCGATGTCGGATGGCGATGCATTGGCCAAGGCAACCGCGAACGCCAGATTCGGGACGTACGTGGATACCTGCGCTACGTCCAGTTCACTCTGGAAGCTGTGATCGACGCTAACTCCCTGCCCGATGACTGCGAGCCGCCTGCGCTTGAACGGGATGACAACAGCGCCTGGTTACCTCCAGTGTTGCCCTGGCACTGGGAAGATCCGGCCGACGGCAGTTAGACCAACACGTGAAATGCCGGGCCAGCTTTTCGTGCCACAGCCGTGCCAGATGCTGGGGTCAGCCACGGTCAACGAGGGTGGCCAGCGGACGCTTTTGTGCCCTCAAGCTCGGCCAGCGAAACCGCAGGTCACCGGCAGGATGCCCTAGCCTCTCTCCTAAAGCGGGTGTCGCAGGTTCGAATCCTGTCGGGGGCACGGACTGCACAGTAGGTCAGAGAGGTGACAGGCCTCCCGTTCATTCGAACGGGAGGCCTCTTTCATGATCAGAGTCCACAATTAGTCCAAGTCCCCACGCGATCATGGATGCGGTCACCCGATCGGGGGACTGGACTATATTCGAGCGATAGCGGAGACGCGTACGCGCTCCCGGCCGCTCTGCCACCGCCCCACTGCACGCTGCTCGCACAGGAAGCGGTCGCCTACGGGTTCTCCCACATCAAGATGCCGACGCGTCGCGACCCTCATCGGAAGGCCCCGCCCATCCGCCACGGGGGGGGGAGCGGACGAGCGGGGCGGTTTGGGATCAACCAGCTGTCACGCCGCGGTGTTCGGTCCATGACCGGCCCGTCTCGACCATGGCCTTCAGCCAGCCCTCATCCGGCTTCCGCTCGGCGAAGGCACGGCTCATGCGCAGGTTGGCGGCGGCGAAGGCATCGATCGCCCCCGGATCGGCGTTGTGCCACGCGGGCAAATGAGCCGCCCACTTCTCCGCGCTCGCCGGGGTGTGCCCGGCCGCGATGAGTTGGATGACCAGAAGCGCAGGATCGATGAACCCCGCTCCCCTGGTCGGCCACGACCAGTCCACGGCCCACACGCGCCGCCCCTCTGCGAGCATGTTGCTCGGGTTGATGTCCGTGTAGAGAAGCGAGTCCCCCTTGAACAACTCGGCCTCCGAGCTGTCCGAGGTGAATCGGTCCCATCGAGTCTCGGTCCAGTCGCGGGCGATCTCCGGAAGGGACAGCCGGCCGATCTGTCGGAGGGCGTCGACCACCAGGGGGAGGTCCGGTGAGTCGGGCGCGAAGTCGGCCGACCGGCCGTCGACCACTTCGAAGCCCAGGACCAGCCAGTCTTCGGCCTCCACGTCCCACAGCAGAGGTGGCGAGATGTGTCCGAGGTAGGCGTTGATCTGCCGTTCCCTGATGAGGGACTTCCGCCGGCCGCCGGGGCGGTTGCGCATGGCCTTTACGAAGTAGGGCCCGTTCGCGCAGTCGACAATGGCCGTCAGATCGGAGCTGAAGCCGCGCTCGGTACGTCGGCTCTCGGCGATCGGGCCCGTGTGTTCCCGGATCAGGGGGAGAATCGCCTCTTCGGGAAGATCGGTGTCCATGTTCCGTTCAGTTCCTCGGGGTGCAGTCACTTCCGGGGGTTCCCGGACTGCACTCGTCGTCGGTGTCGGGGCTACAGGGTTTGTCCTGGTTGTCGGGGCCGCACGGGCTGTTGGGGCCGCAGCCGCGGGAGACGCCGAGGCGCCGCCCCTGCCGGATCGTCGCGTTGGCCTGTGCCATCTCGGGGCCGTCGAGGATAGCCGTCAGGGGCGTGTCCTGGACGTTGCCCACTCCCATCCATGTCGAGAAGACGCAGGGCGAGACCTGGCCGTACGGGCCGATGGACGCGCGCCCGTCCCCGCACCGCCCGCACAGGTCGTCCGTGCACGGCTTCTGTCCGTCCGCCGCGCGCCCGAACGGCCGAACGTGGTCGACGCGCACGTCCCGTACGCCCATGGCCTGAAGATCCCGTTTCACCGCTTCGCCGGTGTCGGTGGGGTCGGAGATGATCACGGAAACCCGCAGCGGGATGCCGTACTCCACCGCCCGCACGAGGTTCGCTCGGGTCCGGGCGTGACTGGGCCGCCCCGTGATTGCGTTGTGTTGGGCTTCCCCGCCGTAGTACGAGGTGGCCAGGCTGACGCCCTGTTGCCGAAGCAACTGCCACCAGCGGCGGTGACATGGACGAGGTTGCTGTAGACCTCGACCTTCAGGCCGAGCGTCAGCGCGTGCTCAATCAGGGTCGGCGCGTCGGGGTGCATGGTGACCTCGCCCCCAGTGAACTGCACGTGGGGAATACCGGCTGCGGCGGACTCGTCGAGAACGCGCGTCCAGTCGTCGGCGGTCATGGTGCCGTGCGTACCGTCCGGGCCGGAGCCGTTGTGGCAGTGACTGCACTTCAGTTGACACTGACGTGTGAGGTCGAGCCACAGAAACTGGGGAGTGCCGGGTGTTTTCTCGACAGTTGGCGCGATGACGGGTGCAGACATGCTCATCTCCTCTGATCTGAGGTGGATGTGTGGAGCAGTGCACTTGCGACCCGGCCGGTTGGGGAGCCGGGTCGGTCCTTCCTGCTGCCGACGGTCGGCGGCGCCAGCAGCAGGGGGTTTCGGTGGTGTTACCAGCTCGTCTTGGTGTACGGGTGCCAGTGGCGGCCGGAGTGCCGATGCGGCTCGGTGCAGTGCACGCCCTTGCCGGTATGCGTGGCCCAGCAGTAGCCGCCGATTCCTTGCGGGGCGGCCGGGATGTCCTTGGCGGCGATGATGAGCTGCTTCGAGGTCACCTGGCCCTCCTCTCCTTGCTGAGCTGGTTCTTGGCCTCCCGGTGGGCTTCCTCCAGGCGGGCGCCTTCGGGGCATGGCCTAGTTCGGCAGGTGGCGCATCCGGCGCCGTGGTCGAGTAACTCGGCCCACGTGTCCCAGTACCGCGCCCCGGCTTCGGTGAGAGGGCGCTGGATCATCGGCCGGACTCCAGGACGAGGCGGCGCAGTGCTCGGCCGGTGTCGCACACGGTGTCGCTGCCTACTGCCTGGTCGTCGACGCACTGCTCGCACAGGGTCCTGTGCGCGGCGTCGGACCCCGCGGCGTGAGCGCGCATGCAGCGGCGGCAGGCACGGGGGAACACGGTGCGACCGTTGATGCGGCGCTGACCGAGGTCGACGGCGTCGGGGCCGAGGGTGGCGCCATCCCACACGCAGATCTTGCCGCTGATCTGATACTCGGACAGCTGCGCGAGATCAGGCAGCGGGAGTAAGGCGAGAGCTTCGACGCTGCTGCTTTTCGTCTCCATCGCTCGCGCCTCCACGGTCCCGGTGATCTGTGTCACACACGGGACCGTAGAGGCGCCGGAAACGAAGGAGGGGCAGGAATCCTGCCCCTCCGCCCGCGCGTTCGGCTCAGGCAGCAAGCAAGCCGAGCTTCACCGCCAACTCCGAAGCCCGCCGACGCCGTTCAGGCTGCCTCGCCTCGGTCTCCTCCAGCACAATCCGCCGGGCATACCCGTTGTACTGAATCGTCTCCGCCGCGGCCTCGTGCGCCTTCTCCAACGTCGCCAGAGCGGTGTCTGGTTGCCCGTCCAACTGATACGCGCGGGCTTCCTCAATACGGTGCCTTGCCCGCCGGGGCCGGGACTTGATGACGTTCTTGTCCGCCTTCGCAGCCTGCCGTACGGACTCGCCGCCCTGGTGCAGCTCAACCGCCACAGTGACCGCGTGCGCGCCCATGATGGCCCGCGAGAACGACGTGACGGGATGGTAGTAGTCGGCAGGCAGCTTCTTCGCGGTCTTCTCCGCCTTGTCCCACCACCCCCACGCCGTACCGTTCTCCCCGCGCCTGGCCGCCGTGTACCCGGCCTCGAACTGCAACGCGCCGGCGATCGCCAGTACCTGGTCTTCGGCGTCCGGGAGGTGGGGGTCGAGGTAGCGCAGCGCCTGAAGGGTGACGGCGTCCGCGACGTCGAAGTGGTTCGGGCCGCTGTCGCGGTGCGCTTGTGCGGTCAGCCATGCCGCCACGCCGATGGCGTGCGGATCTTCCGATTCCTGCGCGGCGACCATGCCGCGTTCGGCGACGCGCCACAACAGGGCGCTGTCAGGCTGGTAGGCCACGAAGAACTGGCTGAGGCTGTACGCCTCGGAAAGAATCGCCTGCGCTGCCCTACGGTCCTCGCTGGTCTCAGCCTGCCGCACCGCGAGCTGTGCGTCCCGGATCAGGTCAGGCAGCAACTGGCCAATGACTTCACGATGGTTCGGGGCCGAGTGACGGGCAGACCAGGCCCGATCGAGGCGGTGTCGCAGGTGCAGCGCGGTCGGGGCTTCCCTGTCCTCGGGGAACGGGAACGCGTCGACGGCTGCCCTCACTGCGGCGAGCCGCGGGTGGCCGGGCCCAATGAAGAGGTCCGCGTGTACGGTCTGGTCGCCGGTGAGATCGGCGAGGTCGCGGACGCGGAGCAGCTCGGCGATGCGGAGGATGGTGGGCAACTTGGGGGCCTGGATTTTGCCGGTCTCGACTTGCTTCACCCACGAGGGGGACTTGCCGAGGAACCCGGCGAGTACGGGGCGGCTCATGCCGCGTCGCTGGCGGTAGATCTGCATCCGCTGGCCGAAGACCAACGGGTCGGCGTACGGGTCCGGGGTAGCATCAGTTGGCACGGTCTCGCCCCTTCCTTGCAGCTTCGTCACTGTCAGGGTATGGGGCGAGGCCATTTTCGTCTGCGTCCTCTGAAGAGAGCTGAGGCGGCCATGAGGGATTCGCGGTTCTGCTCGCTAGGCTGAAGAAATGCCCCCCAACGCCCTGGTTCCGTGCGCTCGTCGGCGGCCGTGAACGAGGAAATCCGTGCGCTCGTCGCCGCGTGCGGGTGCCTGCTGTACGGGACGGCACGGGCCCAGTAACGCCGAACTGGTGGAGGAATGGGTCGTGGCGGTGGCGGCCGAGCGGCGGATCGAAGTCGTCGAAGCCGCGTAGCCTGCCCGTCGCCATACAGGGCCCGAGCCGAACGCACAGCCGGGGCCCTGTACGAGACGAGGATCATCGTGCCGTCAGACGGTACCGCTCACGGCCGCCTGGGGATCAGAGCCTGACGCACTCGAAGCCCAACAGGTACGGGCCGTTGTAGAACCCGGCACCGCAGAAATAGGTGCGCTGTGGGTCCTGGATGTAGAACGAACGCTCGGGATTGGTGGGGGGAATGCAGCCGATACCCTCGACTGTGGTCGAGGAGTCCACCCTGATCTGCTGGCATCGGTAGAGCGGGGGGTCATCCTGAGCGGTCTGGGCCGCCGGGGCGGTGGTCCGGGCTACGTGTTCGGAAGCAGCCGTGGCGGCCAAGGCCGCAGGTGATGCCATCGCTGCGATGAGCGCCGCTGCAGCCGCGCTGAGCGCAAGAGCCATACGTGACTTCATGGGTACCTCCCACAATCGGTGAGGAACTGACACGCAATCAATCGGCCTACCAGGCACGAGCGATGACCCAAACCACCCGGCAAGGGGGCACTGGAGGCGGGACCCCGAGCAGGACCACCCCAAGAGCATGACGAGACGCCCCCTGCGCGGCTGCTGGTGGACTGTGCAGGGAGCGGTGTCACACGTACTGGCGGCGGGTCGGGTCCAGGCCTGCGGACCGGAGCCCGTTGCCCTGACCGTTGCCGGGCTCGGAATCGGGCGCGCCGCCCTTACGGCAGACGAGGGCGTCGGGGCTGCTGCGATTGGCGTGTTCCCGGGACCTGGAGCAGAGCGCCTCGACGCGGTCATGGAAGACGACTTCGAGCAGTGAGCGCCGGGACGGGAAATGCCGGTGCAGGGTCGCCGATCCCACCCCGGCCCGGCGGGCGATCTCCTCCAGTCGAGCCCAGCATCCCGGGACGCACGCAGTTACGGGACGCGCGCGGTGATCGCCAGACGCACTCGACGGCGGCCCCATCACCGAACGCGGCCGGGCGCCCGCCCTGCGCCCTGTCCTCCAGACCGCCGACAGGATCCCAGACAGGTATCACAAACGACGAAGCCTATATGAACGATCAAATTTTCCAGGATGGCGGAAGAGGGCAGAACGGTTCGGACGGCCTCTCAGGAACCCTGATGAGTCGGCTGGAGTGCGAAGAATCCCTCCCCAGGGGTTGACGGGGCGCACTGCCGGGGCCATCTTGAACGATCAAATTGGGGTTTCAGTCGTCGACGAGCCGCCGCAGGGAGCCGTGTGTGGTGTGGCCCGCGACCTTCAGGTCAGACAGCGAGGAGGGCACGGTGAGTTCGGTGAGTTCGGCGAGTTCGTTGCGGATCGTGTTGGGTGTGGGACGGACACCTTCGTTGCACGGGGGAACCAGACCGCGGCGGCGGGCCGCGGCCGCCCTTGCCGCGGTGATGTGCGCGTCGGTGCTCGCCGGGTGCGGCGACTCGGGTTCGTCCGACTCCAAGGGCGGCCCGGAGAAGTCGAACGACCGCGGCCCGATCACCCTCGCCTCGGGCAAGGACACCACCGGCACCCTGCAAGCTCAGCTGGACCGCTGGAACAAGCAGCACCCCGACGAGAAGGTCACCCTGGTCGAACTGCCGGAGAGCGCGGATCAACAGCGCCAGCAGTTCATCCAGAACGCCCAGACCAAGTCGGACGCGTACAGCGTGCTCAACCTCGACCCGATCTGGGTCGCCGAGTTCGCGGCCAACCAGTGGATCGACGAGCTGCCGGCCACGGAGTTCCCGCTCGACAAGATGATCCCCGCCGTCGTGAAGACCGGAAACTACTTCGGCAAGCAGTACGCCGTCCCGTTCAACACCAACGCCGGGCTGCTGTTCTACCGCTCGGACCTGCTCGACAAGACAGGTGCCAAGCCCCCCACCACCTGGGCCGAGATGAAGGAGGCCTGCGCGAAGGTCCAAAAGCTCCCCGAGGGCAAGGACATCGGCTGCTACGCCGGCCAGCTCGACAAGTACGAGGGGCTCACCGTCAACTTCTCCGAGGCCGTGGCCTCCGCGGGCGGCGAGGTCGTCGACGCCAAGGGCAAGGCGACGGTCGACACCAAGGCGGCCAAGAAGGGCCTGCAGTTCCTCGTCGACGGTTTCAAGGACGGCACCATCCCCAAGCAGGCCGCCACCTACCAGGAGGAGGACGGCCGGCGTGCCTTCCAGGCGGGCAAGCTGCTCTTCCACCGGCAGTGGCCGTACCAGTGGGCGCTTGCGGGCGCCAAGGACGGCTCCAGCGAGGTGGCCGGAAAGTTCGGCGTCGCCCCGCTGCCCGGCCTCACCGGGCCCGGCAAGTCGAGCCTCGGCGGACTCGACCTCGCGATCAGCAAGTTCGCCAAGAACAAGGCGACCGCGCTCGACTTCATCAAGTTCTTCTCCAACGAGGCGAACGCCCGCACCAACCTGAAGGTCAACTCGGCAGCCCCGCCGTACGCCGACCTCTACGACGACCCGGCGCTGCGCAAGCAGTTCCCGTACCTGGCCACGCTGAAGGAGTCACTGGCCACGGCGACGCCACGGCCCGTCGTGGTGCGTTACGGCGACGCCACGGCCGCCATCCAGGAGAGCGCCGCCGCCGCGATGAGCGGCTCGCAGCCCGTCGATGCCGCCCTCGCCGACATGCAGAAGAACCTCTCTGCGGCGATCGCCGAGAAGTAGGCGGTCCCGCTCGTGTCCGTCATCACCCCGACGCCGGGGCGCACGGTGCGCCCGTCCCGGCCCGCGCGCACCTCGCGCCGGGCCGGGACCGGCGGCCTGGCCGCGGCCCTGCTCTCGCCGACACTGCTGGTCCTCGGCCTGGTCATCGGTTACCCCGTGGTGGCCGCCCTGCGGCTCTCCTTCCAGGTGTCCAGCGAGGGCATCGATCCGAGCACCGGATTCGTGGCGACCACCACGCACTACGGAACCGGCAACTACGCCGCCGTCTTCTCGGACGACCGGCTGTTGCGGCCTTGGTGGAACACCACCTCGTTCGCTCTGGCCTCGGTCACTCTCGAAGTCCTCATCGGCGTGTGCATGGCCCTGGTGATGCACCGGGCCTTCCGCGGCAGGGCGTTCGTCCGCGCCGCCGTCCTCGTGCCCTGGGCCATCCCCACCGCGATCTCCGGCATCCTCTGGAAGTGGATCTTCAACAGCCAGGGAGTCGCCAACTCCCTCCTGGACACCCAGGTGCTGTGGAGCAGCGACGGGTTCCACGCCTGGCTCGCCGTGGTCATCGCCGACACCTGGAAGACCGCACCATTCGTCGGTCTGCTCGTCCTCGCCGGACTGCAGATCATCCCCGGCGAGTTGTACGAGGCCGCCCGCGTCGACGGCGCCTCCGCATGGCGTGCCTTCTGGCGGATCACCCTCCCCCTGGTCCGCCCCGCCCTCGTGGTCGCCGTCCTGTTCCGCCTCCTGGACGTCCTGCGCATGTTCGACCTGCCGTACATCCTGGTGGGGCCGCGCAAGCATTCGGTCGAGACGCTGTCCATGTCCGCCTTCAACGAGATGACCAATCTGCGCTTCGGCTCGGCCGCCGCGTACGCGACCGTCCTGTTCGTCTACATCGCCGTCGTCGCCCTCGCGTTCGTCAAGCTGTTCGGCGCCGATCTGCTCGGCCGCGGCACCAGGAGTGAGCCATGAGCACGCTGCCTCTCACACGATCTGCCCGGCGCGGGGCGGCCGGGGGCAGGCGCGGCGCCACTTGGGCCCGGCGGCTGGGGATCGCCGCAGTCGTCGCCTACTGCCTCGCCCCGTTCTACTGGATGGTGGTCTCCAGCCTGCGCAGGCCGGGCGACCAGTTCTCGAACGCGCCGCTGCCCGCCCCGGTGTCCTTCGACAACTACATGTCTGCCTTCGACGCCAAGAACGGATTCGGCCAGGCGCTGGTCAACAGCCTCGTCGTCGCCGGGATCACCACCGCCGTGACACTGGTCGTCGGCATCTTCGCCGGATATGCCCTGGCGCGGCTGCACTTCCGCGGCAAGACGCTGATCCTGACGCTGATCATCGCGGCCTCGATGTTCCCGCCGATCATCCTGGTGGTGCCGCTGCTCCGGCTCTTCACGGACATCGCCTGGATCAACACCTACCAGGCGATGATCATCCCGAGCATGAGCTTCGCCCTGCCGCTGGCCGTGTGGAACCTCACCGCGTTCTTCCGCCAGATGCCCACCGAACTGGAGAAGGCCGCGCAGGTCGACGGCTGCACCCCGGCGCAGGCATTTCGCAAGGTCATACTCCCCCTCGCCGCACCCGGCGTCTTCACCACGGCCATCCTCGTCTTCATCTGCGCCTGGAACGAATTCCTCATCGCCATCAGTGTGGTGAATGACCGTCAGATGATGACAGCCAACGTGATCCTGTCCCTCTTCACCGGACAGTACAAATACGACCAGCCGTTCGGTACACAGATGGCCGCCGGGGTCGTGGTGACCCTGCCGCTCGTCGTGGCCGTGCTGTTCTTCCAACGGCGGATCGTCGACGGCCTCACAGCGGGAGGATTGAAGTAGGTGAACGACCCGACCAGGGGCGGCCTCGCCCCGGCCGACGACGCGTGGACGCTGGCCACGGATGGTTCTCTTGGCACCTCCGGGGACGAGAGCCCCGGCATCGGCGCACTCGTCGACCACCACCCCGCCTTCACCGGCAACGGCTGTTTCGCCGCACGCGTCCCGGCGGCCGGCAACGGCTTCGCCGAGACTCCCGTGCGCACCCAGTTCCACGTGGCCGGCCTCTACACCGGCCGGGACGGTGGCTGGTCCCGCAAGGCGTCCCTGCCGGCGTGGTCCACGCTCGACGTGGGCGACGGCAGCGGTACCTTCAACGCCGCGTTCGCCTCCCCGCCCGGCGGAGACGAGACCGTACCGGACAGTGGCGAGCAACTGGCCGGCGGCGACTGGGCGCCGCTGACCAGCCCGCGCGCCGGGGCGGCCCGCGGCATCGAGCGCTATCGGCAACGCCTCGACCTTCGCACCGGGGTGATCACCACCGAGGCCCGCTGGACCTCCCCGGCGGGCCGGGTCACCGACGTGCGCTACGAGGTGTTCACCGACCGGTCCAGGCCGACCGTGGCCCTCGTGAGCGTGACGGTCACGCCACACTGGACGGGCGAACTCCTTGTCACCGACACGCTGGACGAGCGCGCCGCCTCGCACACCCGGACCGTGGAGCGGGGGGCGGGCGACGGCCGGATCTGGGCGGTCGTGGAAGCCGAGGGCAGCGCGGTCACGGCCGCGCTCGTCAGCGTCGTGCACGGGCCGGACAGCCGTGGCGGGGCCGGGGGCGGCCCCGGGCACGACGGGCCCCTCCCGGCGCGGGACGGCACCGCGTCGCAGACGATCTCCGCCACCGCATCGCAGATGATCCCCGCCACCGCGTCGCGGACGATCCCCGCCACGGCATCGCAGACGATCTCCGTCCACACCTCTCCCGGACGTCCTCTGACCTTCACCAAGTACGTGTCAGTGGTCACGTCCCACACCGCGGACCGGCCGCTGAGCACGGCCCGGGCGCACGCCGACGAGGCGGCCCGCGAGGGACACGCGCGGCTGGCCGAGGACAACCGGCGTGCCTGGCAGCGCGAGTGGGAGGGCGACATCGTCGTACGCGGCGACGCCCTGCTGCAACGCCGCGTACGGGCCTCGAAATTCTACCTCCTCACCAGTGCGCACGATGACTCGCCCTGGTCGCCCTCGCCCTGCGGACTGTCCAGTGACGGCTACAACGGCCACGTCTTCTGGGACACCGAGACCTGGATCTGGCCCAGCCTGCTCGCCCAGCATCCGCACCTCGCGCGCAGCGCCCTCGACTACCGGGTCGCCCGGCTCGACCCGGCCCGCGCCGCCGCGGCCGCCTCGGGCCACCGGGGCGCCCGGTTCCCCTGGGAGAGCGGACTCACCGGTGACGAGGACACCCCCGGGTGGGTACCGTTCGGAGACCTGGAACTGCACGTCAGCGCCGATGTGGCCCTGGCGTTCTGGCAGTACTGGCTCGCCACCGGCGACCACGCGTGGCTGCGTACCGCAGGGCTGCCCGTGCTGAGCGCGGTCGCGGACTTCTGGGCCGACCGGGTCACCGCCGACGCCGACGGCCGCTGCCACATCAACGGCGTGATACCGCCGGACGAGTACGTGGTCGAACCGAAGGACGACTCCGTCTATACCAACGTCGCCGCCCGTGACACCCTGCGCTTCGCTGCGCGTGCCGCGGAGGCGCTCGGCGTGAGCGCCGACCCGCGGTGGGCCGAGACCGCGGACCGCATCGTCGTCCCGTTCGACGACGCGCTGGGCATTCACCCGGAGTTCGCCGGGTACGACGGCCAGACGATCAAGCAGGCCGACGTGGTGATGCTCGCCTACCCGTGGGAGAACCCGCAGCCCCCCGAGGTCACGCGAGCCGATCTGGAGTACTACGCCCCCCGTACGGACGAGGAGGGGCCGTCGATGACGGACTCGGTCCACTCCATCGTCCTTGCCGAACTCGGCGACGCCGAGGCCGCCTTCGAGTACACCCGGCGCAGTGTCGAACCGTTCGTCAGACCGCCCTTCGAGCAGTTCGCCGAGACCCGGGCCGGGGGCGCCTTCACCTTCCTGACCGGCCACGGCGGCTTTCTTCAGGAGTTCCTGTACGGCTACTCGGGACTGCGCTGGCGCACCGACCGGGTCGTCCTCGCGCCCATCCTGCCCGGCTCCCTGGACGGCATCACCCTGCGGCGGCTCCGCTGGCACGGCCGTGTCTTCGACGTGGACATCCGGCACGACGGCACGACCGTACGGCTCCACACAGGTGAGCCGCTCCCGGTGGAGACGGCGGGCACACTGCGGCAGGTGCCGGCCGGGGGCGAGGTCATGGTCGCCACGCGGACGTCCACGCCGTATCGATGACGACGGGCGGCCGCGTATCTCGGTCCGCCAGTGCCCCGGCAGGCCACGTTTGCGTGCCGGGGTCCTAGAGGCACAGAGGACTGGCGTCCGAACCGGCCGGGGGCGAGCCCTGTGACGGCGCGGAGCTCGCACGTACGACCAACTCGGGCGCCAGGAGCCGGTGCAGAGGCTCCTGGGGCGGTTCGCCGTCCGCACCGGAGGGCCGGCCGGTCAGCCGCAGTACCTCCGCCATCACCAGCCGGCCCACCTCCTTGATCGGCTGACGAACGCTCGACAGTCCCATCGCCGCGGCCGCCGGAGAGTCGTCGAAGCCCACCACGGCGACGTCCCGGCCAGGGCGGAGCCCTTGGTCGCGCACCGCGTGCAGCGCCCCCACCGCGAACGTGTCGGTCGCCGCGACGACGGCGGTCGGCGGGCCGGGCCTGTCCAGGAGCTCCCTCATCAGCCGGGAACCGGTCGTCGTCGTGTCGTCGCCTCGCACGTCCAGTCGGTGGCTCGCCGCGAGCAGACCGTGCCGGTCCACGGCCGTCAGCCAGCCGTGCGCCCTCGCGTCGCCGGCACTGGACCCCTCGGGCCAGCCCAGGAATCCGATGCGCCGGTGACCGGCGGCGACCAAGTGGTCGACGGCCGAGGCGGTTCCCGCCGTGTTGTCGACGTCGGCCCAGCTGTAGCTCTCCGTGCCCACCGCCGTACGCCCGAAGGCCGTGAACGGCACCCCGGCCGCGGTGAGCCGGCCGGGCCGCGGATCGTCGGGCGTGATGTCGTAGAGCACGACCCCGCTCACGGCCCCCGCACGCCACAGGGCCGTGCACTGCTCGATCTCCGCGGCGACATCCGTGGCCGCGAACAGCAACAGGTGATGGCCGCACTCCTGCCCCGCCTCGGCGAGCGCGTGCAGGAACCGGTCCTGGATGGCGGCCACCGTCTCCGCGTGCAGCGGCTGGATGCGGCAGCCGATCATGCGGGGCGAACTCGCCCGCAGCGAGCGCGCCATGTGGTTGGGGTGGTAGCCGAGATCGGCGATGACCTTGGTGACCCGCTCCCGCGTCTCGGCGCGCACGCGGTCCGGTGCGTTCAGCACATTGGAGACCGTCTGCCGCGATACGCCTGCCGCCTCGGCCACGTCCGAAATGGTCACGGGCTGCGCAGGCGACGGCCGTGTGTCGCGGAAACCGGCTGTCACATTCTCCCCCTCGCTCTCCCTGACCCACGCTGGGACCCCCGATTTTATCGTTCACACGGAGGCTGTCGAGGCCGCACCCCGAGGTGTGGGAGTGCCAGTGGGCAGCAGACGGTCGACTCGCCCGCGACGACAGCTACGCCGCCTCGCGTGGGCCCGGTACGGCGAAGGATTCGGCAGACCCATGCCCCGGACTCCTGGCGACGCGGATCGGAACGGGTGTGCGTGCCGGACTCCGCGTCTCCGGCATGTGTCCACCAGCACCCGCAGCCGCTCACCCGCCGGACAAACCCCTGCCTTGGTACCTCAGACGGGCACAGTGGACTCGATCGTGACCCGCAATCCCGGTGACCACCGCCCGCGCCCGCTCCCATGTGTCTGGTGCCCTGCCGGGGCACCAGACAAAGGAGCACCTACGGATTCCGCAGGTGCTCTTTGACATCCGGGCCCGACGTCAACGGTGGCGGTCGCTGACGACCGGGGCGCCTCCTGAGCAGCCGGTCCATGTGACTCATGGCTTCGCGCTGCGCGTTCTGAACGGCGCGCACAGACTGCCCGATTCGCCGGAGGCTTACGGGGCCGTGATCACTCGCCCCGAAGTGGCTCCAGCCCAAAGCCGCTCCACCGACCTCGCTGTCCGCTGCTGCGTCATGACCGGTGCAAGGTCCCGTCACTGCGCAGGGGTATGAAGTCCCAGTACAGCCTCTGCCCCGTCTCGCGTGCACTCATCGGTCTGTAGAACCCTGGCAGCAGAGAGAACCGCTGGTCGAGGAGACCGTCGTGTCTCGACAGCGACATCACCAAGGGCTTCAGGAGTGGCCGGCCGATGACGCGTTCGGCTGCGGCGATGTCCGCCGGATCCGCGGGCGGGGCCAGCGCGGCGTAGGTCGCCGGGGCGTGCTCGGCCAGCCAATTCTCGATTCGAGTCCATGACTCACTGATCGGTGCGGTCATGGCACGGCATCCTGCCACCTGGTACTGACAGCCTCCGCAGGCCAGAAGGACGGCGGCTGGAGTGCGTGCAGGTCAGGAAGGTGCCGCGTCACTTCCAGAAGCGTCCGGCCCGTATCCGCCAGGTTGGAGCCGGTGTCGTAATCACGGGGCGTCAGGCACTGGTCTTCCACGGCACCATGACCGTTGCCGCAATCTGGCTCTGGCTTCGTCCATGATCCGCCGGACCGGACCTGGCGTGAGGCGGCGCCCGAAAACCAGTGGAAGAGCGCCTCTGTGCGCCCTTACCGTGCTGCCGAACCAAGTCGTCTAGCCAAGGACATGCCGTTGTACACCGTGTGAGACCTCCCAAGCGCTGATTGGTCGCGCGTCGCGCATGTGCGCCGCGCTGCTTTTTGCTGTGGACTTCTCACCGAAACCGGTGTACTTCTGTGCTCAATAACTGGGTGGTCGTACCCACCTGCCTGCCGCTCGTTCTCCGCCGTTGCCACACGTGCGCGTCAGGGCGCTTCCGGACAAGCGGTAAATTTCGTGTCAACGCAAACCACAAGCTCATCGACGCCTGGCTCCTCGCCCTCTGTACCGTTTGCGGGGAAACCGCAAAGCTCACGGTCCTGGAGCGGATGAATGTGCGCTCCGTACGGCCCGAGCTGCTGGACCGCATGCATGACAACGACCCTGGCCTCGCAGCTGAGTTGCTCCAGGATCCGGTCGTGCGGCGCCGTAGTCGCATCGCCCTCGACTGGGACAACGCCTGGCGCCTGGACACCGGCGGATCGGATCACCTGGACCGTGAGGTGATCGACATCTCAGTCCGCTTTGCGGCGCGGATCCCTGTCCGGCCGGTGCGACTGATCACTGAAGGTTGCGGTCTTTCACGGGCCGAGGTCGAGAGACTGATCTCGGAGGGGAAACTCGTCTCGGCAGTCCGGCTGAGCGGCAAACTCTCCGGCGACTTCACCTTCACGCTCAAGCGCTGAGCCCTCCTCGGGACCAGGGCCTGTCCGGCAGGATCCGCCGGACAGGCCCGAGCCGGTCCGGCTCTGCACGTGGAACGTGAGGGTCTTCAACCGTTGGTGGTTTTGCCGCGGTTTCCTGCATGAATCGGGCGGTGCCGCGAGGGGGGTGCGTGTCTTTGTGTGATGGTCGGTCGTTAGCTCGATCGGATACGGGAAATGCACCCGGTTCGGGCCATGCGGGAGGGGGTGGTGGGTGTGGGTCGGTTGATGGCGACGGCTCCGTGCACCGCCTTCGGTGGTGTGGTCGAGGGCAGTGGTGAGCGGGTCGGCCAGCAGTTGCTGCATCAGCGGGTGTCGTTCCTGGCGGGGCTGTGCGGGGATCTCACCCGGCAGTTGGTGGCTGCCCGGTGGGACGAGGAGTCACTGGATGTGCTGGCCGCCGGGGTCGACGGTCAGGGTGAGCGGTTGCCGTCCAAGGGGTGGATGGCGCTGCGGCGTCTGGGGTGGGCGCAGGCCGCCGCCCCGGCTGCTGGGGTGTATGTGTCGGACCGGGTGCGGCGGGCGGCGGAGGAGTACGCGGCCCGCACCCTGCGACTGGCCCTGCACCGGCGGACCCTGGTCGCGGCGATCCTGGCGACGTGGCCCGCCGACCCCTCCGGCCGGCGTAGCGAGGCGGAGTGGACGGCGCTGCGGGCCGCCCTGCCCGCAGGGGTGAACAAGGCGGAGATCCGTAACCGCACCCGGCAGGTGAGCGCCTATGTGCGCGAGCGCGGACGGCTTCCGGCGGGGTTGTGTGAGCTGGAGGGCTCGCCGGAGGTGGCGGGGCTGGTGGTGCTGGCGGCGATGGACCGCCAGCAGGTCACCCTGCAACGGGTGGACGCCGTCACGGCCCAGCTGCGGGTGAAGCTCCCCCTGTGCCCGGCACCGGCCTCCGGGCGGGACTGGGCCTGGCATGTGATCGACATCCGGCTTCCGCGCACCGTGGCTGCGGATGCGGTCCTGCACACCCCGACCCTGCGCCCGACCCGTGCGGGTCGGATCGCGGTGGACCTTCCCCACTCCCGCCCGGCCCCCGCCACCAGCGCGTCCGGGCACCGGGTGGCGGTGGGGTTCGACTGGGGCGTCAACACCCTCCTCACCGGTACGGTGGGCCGCCTGTCCGGCCGGGGTGAGACGGCGCGGGTGGTCACCGACGGGCGCCCCCTGATCTTCGACGCCACCACGGTCAGTGCGAAACTGCACCGGCTGCGCGGCCACCGTGAACACCTCGCCGCCAAACGCGACCACTACCAGCACCTCGCCGACGGGCTCGGCGCCCCGCATCTGGCCTGGGGCTACCTTCTGGACGAGGCGGCGGTGCTGGAGGTGGAGCATGAACGAGTGTGCGGGCGGATCCGGCAGCTCAACCAGGCGCTGGCCTGGTCCGCGGCCCGCTGGGCCGTCGACCAGACAGCCGCGCTCGGCGCCACCGTCATCTACCTGGAAGACCTCGCCACGCTGGAGGCGCGCGGCCGCAGGCGCGGTAACGCCCGGCTGTCGGGGCAGGTCCGGGGTACCGTCGCCGAGGCGATCCGGCACCTGGCGGCCAAGGCGGGGATCACGGTGGTCACCGTCCCTGCCCGTGGCACCTCCGCCCGCTGCCCCGGATGCCTGAACCGGCTTGGTCACCATCCCGCCCCGGACCGGCTGGCCGAGCGTGGCTGGGCGTGGGCCCACTGCACCCGCTGCGGGCTGTCCCTGGACCGCGACCATGCCGCCGCCCGCCGGATCGTCGCACGCGGCCTGCTCGGCCAGTCCCACACCGTCACCGAACGCGCCACCGGCACCCGCACCATCCGCACCACCGTCGACGGCACCGTCCGCCCGGTCCGCCGCCCGAAGAAGACCACCCGCCGCCTGCGCCGCGCCCGCCAGGCCTTCACGGCACCGGCCCGCCCGCGCGGACCGAAGACCACCCCAGGCAAGGGCCGCCCCACCCCCAGCAGACCAGCAGACACAAACCGGCGGCGCACCCCACGCGCCGCCGGACAACCCTCCACCGCCACAGCCCCGGCCCTGGCCGCGACAGTGGCTGTGGCTGTGGCAGTGGCTGTGAAGACTTCCCGCCGTATGCCCGAAGTGCGTACGGTCCCCGCCACCACCCCAGCCGGGGTGGTCCAGCGTCCGGCGGGGCATGACACGAAGGCACCAGCCCTTCCCGGGCCGGTGCCAGGTCATGGAGTAACCGCCCCACCCCGCACGGAGACTCCTCCGGCGCGGCGGGGGCGGCTCTCACGCGGAACCTGTCGACGGCGCACCCACGCCGCCCAGCGGACCGGCTTCCACCACCTGCACGCCACCGGAGTCCACATCCTCAACCCGAGGTTCGGACCCCACCCCGGCGACAGACGGCCACGCCGCGCCCGAAAAGCCTGAAACCCACAGGCATACACAGAGTTCCCGAGACGCTGGTCAGACGGTGCTTCTCCCCCTCGCCCGGACGCAGGGGAACCTTCGGTCTCAGTGCTCGACGTGACAGGCCATACGCCATCAGGACCTCTCCACGGACGCTTGGACGATCCTCCACAGTGTCCGTCGCGTGGCGTGGGTGTGCCCCTCCGGTCGGCAGGTGGTGGAGCCCGTTCAGCCCTTGGTCCTTTGCGCGTTGCCCACCTGTCGGCGGAGTACTCCAGACCGTCCGCGCAACGCGTCTTGATGTCCCGCGACGGGAGCGAACCCAGATGCGCGCCGACCAGCGCAAGAACCTTGTCATCCTGCGCGGTGAGGTGGTTGATCCGGGTACGGATCGCCACGCCTGACGGGCGGGACGCAACGAACGGCCAGCGACCTTCCGCAGCTCGCTCATCCCTCACCCCGCCCGGCTCCGCCAGCACGAGACCGCTCCTCGACGGCGGCCAGCAGTGGCTAGGGGCCACACCAGTACGCCAAGGCGTCGTCGTCCGGCTCCCATAGGAAGCCCTCCAGGTCCAGCAGGCCGAAGCCGTCCTACGGCCGGGCCGTCACCGCGTCGCCGTACCGGGCGAGTTCGTCAGATAGAGCGTGCACGCGGTGCCAGCTGCGCCGGACACGGGCACCCCGGCCGCCGGGGTAACCGTCCAGCGGGGAGACCAGGTCACCGTGCGGTTCGCTTCGGGAGAGTGGACGGTCGACCACCGGAACATGCCCATGACCGGGCCGGCCGGCTACGACGCGAACACCGACGCGCTGCTGGCCGGGGCGATGAGCTGCAAGATCAAGCCGGCGGCACCGTTCGGCACCCTGCTGGCGCGGCTCGCGGGTGAGCAGGCCTCCCCCGCCCAGGTCGTCGGACGGAAGCTGACTTTCCAGGCGGCCCGGAACGGCGCCCTGCAACTGAGGATCAACGACGCCGAGAGCTGCGGCCACGACAACAGGGGCTCGCTGACCGTGCAGGTGAGCGTCACACACCAGCCCTGACGGGCCGCCGCCGAGCGAGGACAGGCCTCACCGGAAAGCGCACACTGGAAGCAGAAGGCCATGCGTCATGAGCCGACCGCGGAGGTGAGCCATGAGCACCCTCGAAGAACACGTCGACGTCGGAGTTCCGCTCGACAAGGCCTGGGACAGCCTTCACCGGATGGAGAACCTTCCGCGCTTCCTGGAAGGGGTCCGTGACGCCCGTACGGAAGCGGGGGGCCGGGCACGTCTGGACGTCGAGGCCGGCGGCCGGGCCCGGGAGGTCGAGGCCGAGGTGTCCGACCGTGCGAAGGAACGCGTGATGGAGTGGCAGACCAGGGGCGTCCCCGATCTCGCGGGTTCCTTCTCGTTGCAGCCGATCGACCAGAACCACACCCGGGTCCAGGCGCGGCTCGAATACGACCCCGGCACGGTCAGGGAGGCCTTCGGCGGACCCAGGGGCTTCGCCCAGGCAACCGCGATCGAGCGGCTCGTCCGCAGCGATCTGGAGCACTTCAAGGAGTACGTGGAACACGGACGGTGAGTGACAGAAAGGCCATCTCCGCCTGATCAATGGCCAGTTGCGTGACGCGGTGCGATCATCGAACCCGGGCGGAGCGCCTCACTCTCAGCGACGTGGAGAACGAACACGGGGAACCGTGGGGGAGTTGCGGACGGATCCCCTCCGCCACGTCGTGATGAGAGATGTGCTGGAGGATGGATGTCATGGCCAAGCGTCTGATCGTCTGCTGCGACGGAACGTGGAACCTCGCCGACCAGCCGAGCAAGACCAACGTCACCAAGGTCGCCCTGTCCGTGCGTCCACGGTCCGCCGCCGGGGTGGAGCAACGCGTGTACTACCACAGCGGGGTCGGCACACGTCGCTGGGAACGGCTGCGGGGAGGGGCGTTCGGGGTCGGCCTGTCGCGGAACGTCATCGCCGCCTATCGCTTCCTCGTCCACAACTACGAGCCCGGTGACGAGCTGTACCTGTTCGGGTTCAGCCGGGGCGCGTTCACCGCGCGCAGCCTGGCGGGACTGGTGCGCAACTCCGGCATCCTGCGCCGCGAGAACGCCGACCGGGTCAAGGAGGCGTGGGCCCTGTACCGCAACCGGGTCGAGCGGCCGAGCGGTGCGGCGTCCACCCTGTTCCGCCGGGCGTTCGCGTACGAGCCGGAGATCCACTTCATCGGTGTGTGGGACACGGTGGGCGCCCTGGGCATCCCGGTGCCGGGACCGCGGTGGCTCAAGCCGGTCGTGAACCTGGCCAACCGCCGCTGGGCGTTCCACGACACCGAGCTGAGCAGCCATGTGAAGGGAGCCTTCCACGCGCTGGCCATAGACGAGCAGCGCACGGCGTTCCGGCCGACGCTGTGGAGTCGGCAGCCCGGCACCACCGACAGCGAACACGAGCTGAGGCAGGTGTGGTTCGCCGGGGTGCACAGCGACGTCGGCGGCGGCTACCCGGAGGCGTCGCTGTCCGACATCGCCCTGCTGTGGATGCTCCATCACGCCCGGAGATACGGCCTGGAGTTCGACACCGCGGCACTGAGCCCGACCGGCCCGCGCGAGATGAGCCCGGACCGGAGCATCGCGTTCAGGGTGCGGCCGCTCGTCATGGGCGAACTGCACGACTCGCGGACGGGACTGTACCGACTGGCCGGGCCGCTGCACCGGCCCATAGGACGCGCCGCGGACGGCGGCGGCCCCGACGGGAGCCAGTACCTGTCCGTCCCCGCCAGGGAACGCCACGACGGGGACCCGGCCTACCGGCCGCCGGAGCTCGACCGGTATCTCGACGACCAGGCGGACATACGACTCGAACCGGTGTCCCTGGACGTCCGCGCCACGGACCTGACGAGAGGCACCCTGTCCTCCCTGCCGTTGCCCGACGGAACGGGCCGGGCCGCGCCGGACGGAACGGATCAGGCGTCGCCCGCCGCAAGGGATCGGGCGACGCCCGGGGCAACCGACCGCCCCACCTGACCCAGCACCTCTCAGATCGTGATCTCCAGTTCCGCGTCCGTGAACGTGCCGTGCGGCGGGTTGATGTCGCTCTCCCCTCCCCTGCCGTCGCAGCCGCGGTCGGGGTTGAACATCAGGTACGTGCCGGACGAACACGAGATCCACATCTCGGCGTCGCCACCGATCACGAGGCTGCCCGACAGGTTGGCGCCGCCCTGCACGATCGCGTTGTCCTTGACGACCACGTTGCCGCCCACCGTGGCCCCGGAGTTGACCCATGACAGGCCCTCGATGCGGGCGTTCCCGGTGACCGTCGAGTTGCCGAAGACCGCGGCGCGCGGGCCGACGTAGGCCGTGGAGGCGACGTTGGCGCGGTTGTCGACCCAGCCGCCGCCGTTGGCGTGCCAGTGGCCGCCGCCGGTCGCGGCCGGCTTCTGGTAGCCGGGTTCGTAGCCGGAGGGCGTGGCGCCGCTGATGCGGAACTCGTACGGGTAGCGGTAGTTCTTCGGGTAGCCGTCGAGGAAGGCGTAGCGGTGGACCGTGGACGGGGTGCCGGTCACCACCAGATAGACCTCCTTCTCGCCCGGCTGGGTCTGGAAGCTGATCTGGCCGTCCGCGCTGCTGGAGACCGCTCCGTAGCGGGGGGTGCCGTTCCGCACGGCCACGAAGCCGTACGACCATCCCGAGCCCGCGGCCGCGTTCACATGCCCCTTGAGGTGCAGCTTGATCAGGGCGCCGTCGCTCGACGGCACCAGCTTGATCTTGTTGTAGGCGTAGTCTGAGGGCGCGAGGGCGTCGGGGATCGCGTAGTGGCCGGCCGGCTGGTTCACCGCGTTCACGGGGACGCCGTTGTAGGCGTTGATGAAGCCCGCGCCGTACACGTTGTTGATGAACGGCATGATGTGGGCGCGGTTGGAGTAGTCGTACGTGACCTGGCGTTGCCCGTACTCGGCCACCCGGGCGTTCAGTTGAGCCTGTGTCAGGTTGTTGATGCGGCGGTAGGCCTCCAGGGGGTGCTCGTTGTTCCTCGCCTGGTTCCAGAGGTCGTTGAACGTCTTGATGCCGCCGTACTTGTCGACCAGGTACTGGACGAGCATCCAGTTGCCGTAGTGGTGGCGGCTGGAGGAGTACGCCAGGTTCTCGGTGCGCAGGAACCGGGTCAGGTCGCCCGCGCCGCCGTCCGGGTACACCTGCATCGCCATGAACTCGGCGCTCGTCTCCCAGAAGGTGCCCGCGGACGGGTCGGTGAGGCCCGCGCCGCCGCCCTTGCCGAGGAACGTGTAGTTCTGGAAGACATGGCCCAGTTCGTGGGCCAGGCCCCAGGAGCCGGGTGCCGCCGCGGCGGGTGCGATGTTGATGACGCCGACGCGGCCGTCGGCCGAGCCGCCGGTGGCCCAGGCGTCGAGGGCGGTGCGGTTCCAGGTACGGGTGATGATCACGTCGATCTTGTGCTGGGCCAGCAGGCCGCTCTCCGGCGTGAACTTCATCGTGTTCACGTAGTAGGAGTACAGGTTCTCCAGCTGGCCGAGGATGTTGTCCGGGTCGAAGCGGAAGTCGGCGGGGGCGTTCCTCGGGTCGGTGCCCGACTTCTCGCCCCACAGGAGGATGAAGTTCGCCGACTCCTTGGTGCGGTTCTGCGCCCACGGGACCTCGCCCGTCGCGGCCCAGCTGGGCGGGATGTAGACGCTCTTCGCCGCCACGGTCCGAGCCTCCGCGGGTTGAGCCGCTGCCGCTGCCGCTGCGGGGGGCGCGACGGCCAGGGTCGCGCCGAGGGCCCAGAGCGCCAGTACGACGCATATTCGTTGTGCACATGTCAATAAGAAGCGTGGAGCGGCCGTCATGTGGGGGGCCTCCATTCGACGAATGGGTTCGGCTCCGCGTCCCGTGCGGAGCCGCGCCATGGTGCCATGGGAGCGCTCCCAAAGCCAGGGTCGCCAACGGAGTCGGGTCACATCGAGAGCCGACGGGAGGGCGCCGCCGCGAGCATCAGCGTCACCGCGACCGACGCCCCCGCCAGCACGGCCATCGCCGCCGCCGGAGACGTGACCTGGGCCAGGGCTCCCGCCAGGGCCGCGCTCACGCCCTGCAGGGTGAGCATGCCCGAGGAGTGCAGGCCCAGGGCGTGGCCGGTGAGGTGGGCCGGGGTGAGGGAGAGGAGCCGTTCCTGCTGGAGCAGGCTCGCGGCGAAGCCCACGGAGGCCAGGGCCACGCAGACCGCCGCCACGGCGAGCGGCGGGCGCAGGGCGAAGAGCAGGTACGGCGCGGCCAGGAGGAGCAGGAGCGGGGTGATCAGGCGACGGCGCACGGCGGGCGGGAGGAAGCGGCCCACCGTCACGTCCCCGGCCAGCATCCCGGCCGCCGCGCAGGCGAAGAGCAGGCCCGCGCGGTCGGGTGCGTACGACACGAACAGGGACTCACAGCCGACGACCAGCCCGTTGGGCACCCACAGGCCCAGATAGACCGTGCGGCGCGGGGCGTACGACCACAGCTCGGCGTTCGTCCGCCACGTGCGGGAGACCGACGGGCGACCGGAGGCCCTCGGGGCGCGGCGGGACAGCCCGAGAAGCGAGACGAGCGCGGCGGCCGCGTACAGGACGGCCCCCAGCAGCAACGTGCTGGCCGGGGACAGCACGGCCACCAGGACGCCACCCGTCGCGTACCCGGTGATCTGCATGCCCCCGTGCATCATGTTGAAGACCGAACGGCCGAGCAGGTAGCCGTCCTTCGGCAGGATCTCGCTCAGCAGGCCCCAGCGGACTCCCCCGCCCAGCGACGCGATCAGCCCCTGCACGAGGATCACGGCGAAGACCGCCCCCAACGGCAGGCCCGGCACCGCCAGCAGCGCCGTACCGGCCGCGAAGGCCGCCGCGGTGCCCGCCAGCGTCGCCCTCGGCGGGAGACGGTCGGCCCCCGAGAGCAGCGTCGTCGCACCCACCACCTGGGCCAGTGACGGGCCGAACATGCTCAGGGCCGACAGCAGCGGGGAGTCCGTCGCCTCGTAGACCAGCGTGCCCAGGGCCAGACCGCTCACCGTCGAGGCCGCCACCTGGAGGGCCGAGGAGAGGAAGAGCGGGCTGAACTCGCGGGTGTGGAACAGGTGTTGGTAGCTGCGCATGGACGGAGGATCGGGCGGCCGCCCGGCCGGTGGTTAATGTTTCGCACAGCAGCGAAACCTCGGCAAGGCGCAATCCGGGTGGAGGGAGAGGTGGCATGGGCTGGTGGCAGGTCAACGCCGACACCCTCGCCGGCAGCCGGTTCGTCGTCTCACCGCTGGCCGAGACCTTCGCGAGCCTGAAGGTGCTGCACGCGGGAGAGGGAGCGCACCCCGGCGAGCTGGCGTGGCTCACCGAGCATCTGCCCGCCTACCGGCGGCGGCTGTCCGACGACCCCGTCACCGCGCTGCTCGTACGCTCCGGGCTCGGGCGCGCGTGGATCGCCGACTTCCTCACGCCCACCCCGGGGGAGGGCGCCACCTTCGCCGAGGAGATCGCCCGGGTACGCGACACCGCCCCCGCCACGGCTCGCGACGACCTGACCCTCTCCCTCACCGGCCCTCTCCCTGCCCGCCTCCAGCGCGACGACCTCCCCCAACGCGCTGCCGAGCTCCTGGAGTTCGTATGGGAGGAGACCGTACGGCCGTACTGGGACCGGCGTCGACGCGTCCTCGAAGCCGATGTACTCGCCCGGACCGCCCAGTTGGGCCAGGGCGGGTGGGCCGCGGTGCTCGACGCGCTGCGGCCGGGCATGCGGTGGCTCGGCGGGGACCGGCTGCAGGTCAATCTGCACGCGAACCCGCCGCGTGAGATCTCGGGCGCCGAACTGCTCTTCGTGCCCGTCACTCCGCAGCGGCACGGCTGGGTTTCCTGGGACGAGGGCGAGCGGTACGCCGTCGTCTACCCCTGCGCGGGCGTGCTCACCGACGGACCGGTCACCTCCGTGCCCGCCGGCCTCGGCACACTCCTCGGCGACGCGCGGGCCCGCATACTCGTCCTGCTGGACTCCCCCATGAGTACGACCCAGTTGGTGGCCCTGACCGGGCAGGGACTCGGGTCCGTCGGACGGCATCTGCGGGTGCTGCTCGACGCGCGGTTGGTGCGGAGGCGGCGGGCGGGACGGTCCGTCCTGTACTACCGGTCCGCGGCGGGTGACGTGCTCGTGACGGCGCAGCGGGGCTGAGGAGCGGGCGTGCGAGACCGGTGGCGAGGAACGGACGGGTGAGGCCGGCCGCCAGGAACGGACGGGTGAGACCGCGGCCGTGGCGCATGTGACCAGGGCACCCCGTCTGCGGTACGCCTGCCGGAGTTAGCATCCGCTCATGACTGCTGACAACGCTGCTGACAACACCGCTGGGACCCCGAGCTCCGTGCTCGGCATCGAGATCGGGGCGCTGCAGGGCGGCGCCGCGGACCTCGGCCAGTACCGGGGCAAGGCCGTCCTCGTCGTGAACGTGGCCTCCAAGTGCGGGCTGACACCGCAGTACGCGGGCCTGGAGCGGCTGCACGAGCGGTACGCCGACCAGGGCTTCACCGTGCTCGGGGTGCCGTGCAACCAGTTCCTCGGGCAGGAGCCGGGCTCGTCGGAGGAGATCGCGGAGTTCTGCTCGGCGACGTACGGCGTGACCTTCCCGATGACGGAGAAGGTCGAGGTGAACGGCGAGGGGCGCCACCCGCTGTACGCGGGACTCGTGGACCACGCCGACGCCGAGGGCCACACCGGTGACATCCGGTGGAACTTCGAGAAGTTCCTCATCGGCCGGGACGGCTCGGTCGTCGCCCGATTCTCGCCGCAGACCGAGCCGGAGGCGGCGCAGCTCGTGGCGGCGGTGGAGAGCGCCATCGGCTGAAGCGGTTCGCCGCCCTGTGGTGTGCGACACCCGAATTAGTCCGGTGTGCGACCCGGGCAGTGCGTCTCAGGCCCTCGGGTACCGGGTCAGCCACCCAGGAGACGCCCCGCCCGGGCCGTGCAGTGCCGGACCCTGGGTCATCTCCATCGCGAAGTCGTCCGCGAGGACGAGCATCGTGGGGCGGCCCTCCAGCTCGGCCAGCCAGGCCGGCGGGAGGGCCGTCTCGCCATGGAGGGCACCGAGCAGCCCGCCGGTGAGCACCCCCGCGGCCCCGGAGGGCCCACCGTGGTTCACCGCGAGGCACAGCCCGTGCCGCATGTCCTCGCCCACCAGCGCGCAGTACACGGCCACCGCGAGCGCCCCGTCCGCCGTACCGTCCCCGGCGAGTTCCTCGACCCGGGTCGGCGAGGGCATGCCCTGCCGTACGGCGCCGAGGGCCTGCTGGAGGGCGGCGGTGACCGGCTCGTGGCCGGGCCGGGCGGCAAGGAGCACCAGCGCCTGCTGGACGGCCGCGTCCAGGCTGTCCCCGCGCGCCAGCGCGTGCACGATCGCGGCGTACGCCCCCGCCGTGAGGTACGCCCTCGGATGCCCATGGGTCTGCGCCGCGCACTCCACGGCGAGCTGCACCACAAGCTGTGACTCCCAGCCGACGAGGAGCCCGAAGGGTGCCGATCGGGCGGCGGCCTCCGGCCCCGGTTCGCCGGGGTTCTTGGGCGCGTCCAGCGTGCCCATGGTCGCGTCGCCGAAGCCCAGCAGACAGGCGAGGGAGGGGTCGCGGCGGGCGTACAGCCACTCCTCGCGGGCCAGCCACCCGTCGTCCTTGCGTCTCTCGTCGGGCCCCCAGTCCCGTTGCGTCGCCGCCCATCTGAGGTACGCCCGGTGCAGGTCCGTCGGCGGATGCCAGGCGCCCGTGTCACGGCGCACCTGGGCCCGTATCAGCCCGTCCACGGTGAAGAGGGCGAGCTGCGTGAGACCGGTGACCGCGCCGCGCCTGCCGTACGCGGGCACCAGGTCGACGAGCCCCTCCGCCCCGTGCTCCGCGCGGATCTCCTCCAGGGTGAGCGCGTCGATCGGCGCGGCCAGCGCGTCCCCGACAGCCGCCCCGAGGAGCGTCCCGCGCACCCGGCTGCGAAAGTCCTGCTGTTCGGCCCGCCCCCACATGGCCCCGGCGTTCGCCACCACCACGCCCTCCCTCCGTCGTCCGCGCTGAGCACTGTAATCGAACGGGAACGGCCGGTTCTGGGCCCGGATCGGAATGTGATGTGCCGTTCTCGTGACGAGCTGAACGATCCCGCCCCGGTGGGCATCCAGCGGGCCCCGAACAAGGCCGAACCCCCTCGGCCGGGACGGCGGGCCAGTCGAGAGGGCTCTTTCGGTGTTGCCTGTGAAGTTGTGATCGGGACGGTGCGAGGGTCAGAACGATCCCCGGCTCACACCTGCCACGAAGGAGTTCCACGCGGTTGCGGGGAACGCGAGGGTGGGGCCCACGGCGACCTTGGAGTCGCGGACGGCCAGAGTCGCGGTGACGGGGGATTTGACCTCTACACAGGCGCCGTTGCCGGCGGAGTACGAGGATTTCGTCCACTCGAAGGTGGCGCCCTGACGGATTGCCATGTTTGCTCCGGTCTTGTCGAGTTGCTGAAACCGTCCCGCGATCCTGGTCCGGGATGCGCGGTTCGGTTCACGCCAACGTTGTTGCTGTCGGTGGCGTGATCGACGCTACTCGCCAACATCGATGAACGAAGCGACTATTCACTCGACCGGGTGACATATACCACCTGTGTCTTCCGCTGCCGGATGCCACAGGTGTATCATTGTGCGCTTTTTGTCGCCGATCGCCTCAGTGGAGCCGCTCCCACCCGTCCGGTCAGGTCCGCCCCGGAGCGGAGCGTGTGAACCTCAGCGGGCGTATTCCTTCGCGATGTCCGCGATGAACTGGCGTGACTGTTCGGCGTTCAGGGCCTGGGCGCGGAGGTGTTCGTACATGACGCTGTACTTCTGGACGTCGTGGGCCTTCTCCAGATAGAGGTCGCTGGTGACGCCCTCGATGTAGACCACGCTCGAATCCGCCGCGTCGGGGAACTCCAGGATCGCGTACTGGCCGTTGAGACCAGGATGCGCACCCATGTCGAAGGGCAGGATCTGGACGGTGACGTGCGGGCGCTGGGCCTGCTCGACGAGTCGCTCCAACTGCTCACGCATGATCAGACGGCTGCCGACGACCCGGCGGAGGGCGGCCTCGTCGACCACCGCCCACAGGCGCAGGGGCTCGTCGGCGGAGATACGTTCCTGTCTGCGCAGCCGGACCTGGACCCGTTTCTCCACATCGGTCGTCGGGGTCTCCGGCAGGGCGCCCTGGATGAGGGCCTCGGCGTAGGCGGGGGTCTGGAGCAGGCCGGGGACGACCTGGGGCTCGTACACCCTGAGCGAGGCGGCGTCCGTCTCCAGACCGATGTACACGCTGTAGGGGATGTCGCCGAAGGCGTGCCACCAGCCCTGCTGGCGGGAGTCCTTGGCCATCTGCATCAGCGAGTCGACGACCCGGTGGTCCTCGACCTCGTACACCCCGCACAGATCGCGGACGTCACGCTGACTGATGCTGCGGCGGCCGTTCTCCAGGCGGCTGATCTTCGACTGCGAGACCAGCAGGCGCTCGGCGACCTCCTCGGCCGTCATGCCCTTGAGCTCGCGGAGCCGACGCAGCTCCTGGCCCAGGCGGCGTCGCCTGACGGTGGGATTGACATTGGACGCCACGGGACGTGCACCTCCGGCTACGGGCCTCACACTTTGAGTATCTGCTGCTGAGCAGATTGCCACCAAGGTGCTTACTACCGCTGGGAAACACCGGATATGCGCCGTACACACGCCAGTTCGGGGCCGTACGCCCCCGGCGGCGACATCCAGCCGAATTCGGCTGGGTGTTCGGCCAAGTATACGGCCGGACATGCGGCCGGGCACGCGACCGTGCGTACGGCTGAACATGTGGGCCGTACATGCGGTCGCGCGGGGCGGTGAGGCCGTGGCGCCGCCCGGACGGATCGTCCGGGACGGACTGCGTACGACCTCACACGCCCCGCGCGAACCGGCGGCTCCCGAACGGGTCTTCAGGCCAGGCCCACGTCACGGCTCGTCATGGCGCTGACGTGCTGCGTGCCGGTGCGGTACCGCGTGGCGGTGCGGTACTGCGTCGTGGTGCCTGCTCGTGCGTTTCCGCACGTGCGCGTGGTGCTGTTGTGGTGCTTGTTCGCGATGCTCCGGTGCCGGTGGTACTCGCCTCGGCACTGTTGCCGCTGTTGGCGCTGTCGCGGACCGCGGCTCAGTGGGCCACGACTCGCGCCATGGAACCGCGGCGCGGCTGCATCGGAACGCCCCTGGCGGGCTCCTGCCCCGCCCCGCCCCCGGCGGGCGCCGGACGGCCGGCCGGTGCCGGGCTACGGCGCGGCTGCGCCGCCACACCGTTCTGGACGTCCATCACGGCGTGCGCCACGAGGCCGCCCATGGGGTCGTGCCGGATCAGATCCCGGAGGCGGGAGCGGGAGGACCGCCCCTCGTTCCCGGGATACAGGTGCTTGCCGAGACCGACCGCATGGGCCAGCGCGGCGAGCGCGGCCGTCCGCGGGTCCGGCGGCACGCCCGTCCGGATCGCGGAATCCAGCCGGGACCTGATCTCCCGGCTGATGGCCGTGTCCGTCGCCTGATAGCGCGTCGTCGGCAGCACCCCGCACATCTGGCCCGCCACGGCATGCACCATGCCGCACCGCTCCAGATGCGAGAGATAGGTCTGGCGAAGCCCCAGCCGGGGTCCGCCAATCCAGTGGACTGCCCGCACCGGAGCGCCGCGCCTTCGCAACAACTCCAACGCGGAGTCCAGAGTTGGATCTCCAGTCGGCCGTGGCGCCACCACGGCGATACGATCCCCGTCTGGGGCTATCCGTCCGGCCAGCGCCAGCTCTACTAGCTGCGCTCCGGCCAGACCAAGGTCGAGCGACTGCGGCTGTGCAGTGGTACCCGTGGTCGGGTCCAATGCCAGCAACAGAAGCTCCTCCGGAAGTGTTCTGCGGCTCCTGCCCATCCATGCCTCCCCGCGTGGATGAATGACAGGGTGACCCCTCTCACATTGGTCTGTCGAGGGTGCGTGACCGGTTCGTAGTGGAACCAGTAGGTATGTCGTTCTCGTCTACGGCTTGAGGCAAGCCCGCACACAGGACACTGGTACATGGTTCGGACAGCGGTCCAGGGCAGTGTCCGGGCGGGGTTCACGGTTCGGAAGGGCGCTCGTTCCGGCAGTGGGGCGGCGCAGGAGGAGGCATCGGTGGCGGGCGAGTCCCCCGACAGGTCGAAGCGGTACGAGTCGTCGACTGGGTCGACGCCGGGATGGGGGTCCCCCCGCGGTGGGGGTCCCTCCCGCTCGAGCGAAGTCGAGAGTGGGGGAGAAGCCGAGAGTGGGGGAAGGTCCAGGGTTCCGGAACCGGGGGCCACGAGCGCGCCGGGCGCGGCCGCGGGGGCGAAGGCGGCTGCGGGTGCGGCCTCGGCCGATCCGCGGCTGGCGGTGGCCCAGGAGAAGGCTCCCGTGGCGGGGGCGGCGTCCGCTTCTGCGGCGGTGGGTGTGGACCAGGCGACCGCCGTGTTCTCGCGCCGGAATCTGGAGGAGGCCGAGCGCGCGCCGGGGTCGTCGGGAGGCTCGGCCGTCGGTGACCGTGACGGTGACGATGACGGTGAGGGCGAGGGCAAGAGCCCGAAGGCCGCTGAGGGCGCCGACGCGGGCTCCGGGAGCTCGGGGGCCTCCGGGGGCTCCGGAGACGACGACAAGCCGGAGAGCAAGCACGAGGCCGCCACGGAGCACGAGCCGGAGGCGGAGACGGAGACCCGGTCCGAGGCGGAGGGCGAGTCCGAGGCCGAGGGCGAGCGCCGCTCGGAGACGGACTCCGGGGCCGAGGACGCCGCGGAGAGCGACGGCGACGGTACGGCCGGTACGGCGGGCGGAAAGGCCGAGACCGAGGCCGACGAGCCCAAGGGCGACACCAAGGCCGAGAAGCCCCGGGCGGACGCCCAGAGCGCCTCCTCGGACGCCTCGGACCCCGAGCCGGCCGCCAAGGTGGCCTCCAAGGCGGACGCCCCGGACAAGGACGCCGACGGCGACGGCGACGGCGACGCGGACTCCGAGTCCAAGTCCGGTTCCGAGTCCAAGCCCGAGCCCGAGTCCAAGTCCAAGTCCAAGCCAGACTCCAAGCCCAAGCCGGGCTCCGACTCCGACTCCGACGGCGGATCGGACAAGGCGGACACCCCCGAACCCCCGGTCGACCAGCCCACCGCCGTCTTCACCGTGCGGCCGCCCGCCGTGGACCAGCCCACGACCATGCTCAAGCTGGGCGGCGACACGAAGCCGAAGGGCTCGCGGGACTCGAAGGACGAGCCCGAGCCCGCGGACAAGCCGGCAGCCAAGGCCACCGACAAGCCCGAGCCGAAGTCCGAGGCCAAGCCCGGCCCGAAGCCCGAGCCGAAGTCCGGCCCGAAGCCCGAGCCGAAGTCCGACTCGGAGTCCGAGCGCACCAGCAAGTTCGTGGCCCTCAAGCCGCTCGACGAGCCGAGGCCCCCGAAGCCCGCCAAGGCGCCCCCCGCGCCTCCGGGGACGGTCCCCGCGGACGCCACCGCCGCCATCCCGCAGATCGGCCCCGAGCACACCGCACAGCAGCCCCTGCCCCCCAAGCCGCCGATCGACCTGCTGGCCGAGCTGACGAACACCCCGCCGCCTCCGCCGTCCCCGATCCGGACGATCGTCCGGCGGGTCAAGATCTGGACCCCACTGGCCGTTCTGCTGGTGATCGTCTTTGCGGTCGTACAGGCCGTACGCCCTCTGCCGACGCCCACCCTCGCGCTGACGGCCGACCAGACGTACCGTTTCGAGGGCGACAAGATCTCGCTGCCCTGGCCGGCCGAGGGCCAGGGCGCGATGGCCGTGACCGGCATCGGCACGATGGACGGCTTCGGTGAGCAGACGGCCGTGCCGATCGGCTCGGTCGCCAAGGCGATGACCGCGTACGTCATCCTCAAGGAGCACCCCCTGAAGGTGGGCGCCAAGGGGCCGTCCGTCCCGGTCGACGCGCTCGCCGAGAAGGAGGGCGGCTACAGCGACGACGGCGAATCCACGCTCAACACCGTCAAGGAGGGCGACAAGCTCTCCCTTCAGGACGCCATAGCGGCCATCATGATTCCGTCCGCGAACAACATCGCGCGGCTGCTGGCCCGTTGGGACTCGGGCGGTTCCGAGGAGGAGTTCGTCAAGAAGATGAACGCCGCCGCCAAGGACCTCGGAATGACCAACACCGAGTACACCGACCCGTCCGGTCTGAAGGAGACGACCGTCTCCACCGCCGAGGACCAGGTCAAGCTCGGCAACGAGCTGGTGAAGATGCAGGCCCTGACGGACCTCACCAGGCTGCCCAGCTGGAAGGACCCCTCCGGCAAGGAGTGGCGCAACTACAACACGCTCGTCCCCTACGACAACGCCATCGGCATCAAGACCGGTTCGACCACCAAGGCCGGCGGCAACCTGCTGTTCGCGGCCACCAAGGAGGTCGGCGGCGAGACCGTGATCGTCGTCGGCGCGATCCTCGGCCAGCACACGGCGCCGATCATCGACACCGTCAACGCGGTCAGCAAGACCGCGATGGTCGCCGCGCAGGGCGCGTTGACCAGCGACAAGATCCTCAAGAAGGGTGACGTCGTCGGGTACGTCGACGACGGGCTCGGCGGTCGCACGCCGGTCGTCGCCACCAAGGACGTCGACGCGGTGGGCTGGGCCGGGCAGACGGTCAAGCTGGCGCTGTCCGACAACGGTACGACCATCCCGAACCAGGCGCGGGCCGGAACCAAGGTGGGTGCGCTCACCGTTGGAGACGGTAAGGGCGACGCCGTCGAGGTGCCCGTCGCGCTCCAGTCGGACCTCGCCGAGCCCGGCCTCGGCAGCAAGCTGACCCGCGTGGGCTGACCGCCCCCGCGACAGCACCGCACCCCGTCGGTGGAGCAGCGCCCGTCGACCATCGGGCGCTCACCGACGGGGTGCGTGCTAGCGTCGCGAGACCGGCAGGTCGCAGGCCGCGCGACCGACCGGAGACCAACGAGAAACGGGACATGTCCAGAGGGACACGGGGAGTGCGTTCAGGTGGCGACAGCGGAGCGGACACACGCCGACGACGCCGATCCGGAACGGGGCACCGGCCCGCGAATACCAGCACCCTCCCGCGGCGCCGCTCGTGAGAAGACCACCGGAGCCGCCGAGGCGCCTACCGGAGCCGCTGAGACGACCACCGGAGCCGACGAGACGACCACCGGCACCAGCGGCGAGGCCCATCCGGCCGGTGCGACGGGCCTGACCCGCCCGGTGGGCCTGACCCGCCTGACCCGCGTCCTCCGCCACCCGGTCACCCTCATCACGGCCCTCTCCGCCCTCCTCCACCTCGTCTGGTTCTTCACGTTCGCGAACAGCGGTGGGGATCTGGCGGCGCAGGACGCGTGGGCGGAGTTCGTCGGCCGGCACCCGGACTCGGCCTACAACCTGGCCTGGTACGGCGGCATGCACCCGGTGTCGTACAGCGTGGTGTCCCCGTACCTGATGTCGGTCCTCGGCGTCCGTACGACGATGATGATCGCCGGGACGGTCTCGGCGGGCCTGCTGACGATGATCCTGATGCGTAGCAGGGCGGTGCGGCAGCCGCTGTGGCCCGCGCTGGCCGGGGTGTTCGCGCTGCTGTGCAACGCGGCGTCGGGACGGGTCACCTTCGGGCTGGGCACGTTGTTCGCGCTGGGCGCGACCGCGGTCGTGTTCTGCTGGCCGTACCGCTGGCGCTACAAGCGCTGGGCGAAGGCCCTGTGCGCGGCGCCGCTGGCCGCGCTGGCGACCATGGCGTCGCCTGTGGCCGGCCTGTTCGTGGGACTGGTGGCGGTGGCGCTGTTCCTGCAGAAACGGCGTCCCGGTGCGTGGGCGCTGGGTCTGGCGCCCGCGGCGGTGGTGGCGCTGTCGGCCTGGCTGTTCCCGTTCTCGGGCACGCAGCCGATGTCGATCGGATCGGCGTCCCTGCCTTTCCTCTTCGCGTTGTCCGTCTACGTCCTGGTCCCCAAGGACTGGACGACGGTACGGATCACATCGGCGGTGTACGGGCTCTCCGTGCTCCTCGTCTGGCTGATCAGCTCGCAGATCGGGTCCAACATCACCCGGCTGTCGATGCTGTTCGCGGGTGTGGCGCTGCTGGCCGCGCTGCCCTTCGCGGTGCCGCGTTCCCGTAAGTGGTACGCCACGGTGATCGCCTTCCTCGGTTTCACGACGTGGATCGGCTTCAAGACGGTGGACGACGTCGTCCACACGACACCGGCGGCGTCGTGGGCCCGAGAGCTGGCGCCCCTGGTGAACGAGCTCCAGGTGGTGGGCGCCGAGAAGGGCCGCGTGGAGGTGGTCCCGGCGCGTTCGCACCGTGAGGCCTCGGCCCTGGCGCCGTATGTGAACCTGGCACGCGGCTGGAACCGGCAGGCGGACATGGAGCGCAACCCGCTCTTCTACGACGACACTCTCAACTCAGCGAACTACCACGACTGGCTGAAGCGGTGGGCCGTCCACTACGTCGTCCTGCCGAAGGACGAGCCGGACGGCGACGGCGGCGAGCGGGAGCGGGAGCTGGTCCAGCGGGGCCTGCCGTATCTGAAACAGATCTGGGGCGATGCGAACTGGCAGTTGTTCTCGGTGACGGATCCGACGCAGCTGGCCGAGCCGGACGCCGTGGTCGACCGGGCCGCCCAGGGGGAGATGACGCTCCGGGTCAGCAAGGCGGGTCGTTTCCTGATCCGGATTCCGTACTCGCCGTGGCTGAGTCTGGTCGACGCGGAGGGCAAGAGCCTTCAGGGGCCGCAGGAGACGGAGGAGTCGAAGCGGCGGGAGGACGATGCCGTGCCGAAGACGTACGACAACGTCAACGGTTGCCTCATGGAGGCGGAGGAGGACGCGTTCGGCGACAAGTGGACCGAGCTTCTGGCGCCCGCGCCGGGTACGTATCGCCTCGCGGCGCCGTATCAGCTGCCGCGGGGCACGCCGTGTCCGGAGGAACTCCGCTGAGGGCTGCGGGCAGGCAACGGGGTCGACGGCGCCCGGCGGGCTGTGCTCGCCCCCGCCGCCCCTACCCGTCCCATCCCAGGGGCTCAGCCCCTTCGACCCCGCCAAGGGGGCTCCGCCCCCTGGACCCCCGCTCCTCAAACGCCGGAGGGGCTGGATTGTGTCGGCCTGGGCTGAGAGTTTCAGCCGAGGCCAGGCACCACCAGCCCGTCCGGCGCTTGAGGACGAGGCCGTTCAGGCCGATGCGGGGGTCTGGGGGCGGCAGCCCCCAGGGAAGGGGGGTCCCTCAGACACCCGACGGACTCGACGCGTCCTTCGACCCCGGCGGCGCCGCCGCGGCAGCGGCCCCGTCGCCGTCCGAGTTGATCTGCTCGATGATCGCCAGCCGCTCCGGCGTGTCCTCGGGCTTGAGGAAGCCGATGAGGATGTACAGGACGAGGGACACGGCCAGCGGGATGGACACCTGGTACTGGAGGGGGACGCCGCCGTCGATGTTCCAGCTGATCGGGTAGTTGACCAGCCAGAAGGCGAACAGTCCGCAGGCCCAGCTGGTCAGTGCCGCCGTAGGACCGGAGCGGCGGAACGGACGGAGCAGGCCCAGCATCATGGGAATGGCCATCGGACCCATCAGGCCCGCGACCCACTTGATCACGACCGTGATGATGTCCTTGAACGTCGGCGAGTTGACCTGGGTCGCCGCCGCCATGGACAGCCCCAGGAAGACGACCGTCGAGACCCGGGCCGCGATCAGCCCCGAGCGCTGGCTCCACGCCCGCGCCTTCGCCGAGAGCACGGGTGCGCAGTCCCGTGTGAAGACGGCGGCGATGGCGTTGGCGTCGGAGGAGCACATGGCCATCGTGTGGGAGAAGAAGCCGACGATGACGAGGCCCAGCAGGCCGTGCGGGAGGAGCTGTTCGGTCATCAGGGCGTACGAGTCCGACCCGTCCGGCTTCTGCGACTCCACCAGCAGCGGCGACATCCACATGGGGAAGAACAGGACCAGCGGCCAGACCAGCCACAGGATCGCCGACAGCCGCGCCGAGCGCTCGGCCTCCCGCGGAGTCGCCGTGGCCATGTAGCGCTGGGCCTGGTTGAGCATGCCGCCGTTGTACTCGAAGAGCTTGATGAAGAGGAAGGCGAGCAGGAAGACCGTCCCGTACGGACCGACCAGCGGCTTGCCGTGGCCTTGCAGCGCCGGTTCGTCCCAGACGCCGAAGAAGCCGCCGTAGTCACCGAGTTTGGCGACGACAGCGACGAACATCGCGATGCCCGCGAGGAGTTGGATGACGAACTGGCCCAGCTCCGTCAGCGCGTCCGCCCACAGGCCGCCGATCGTGCAGTAGATCGCCGTGATGCCGCCGGTGATGAGGATGCCCTGGTTGAGCGAGATACCGGTGAAGACGGACAGCAGGGTGGCGATCGCCGCCCACTTCGCGCCGACGTCGACGATCTTCAGCAGCATCCCGGACCAGGCGAGCGCCTGTTGCGTGGGCAGGTTGTAACGGTTCTTCAGGTACTCCAGCGGGGACGCCACGTGCAGCCGGGAACGTAACCGGTTGATGCGCGGGGCGAACAGCTTCGACCCGATCGCGATGCCCAGCGCGATCGGGAAGGACCAGGTGACGAAGGACGTGACGCCGTAGGTGTAGGCGATGCCCGCGTAACCGGTGAACATGACCGCGCTGTAACCCGACATGTGGTGCGAGATGCCGGACAGCCACCAGGGCATCTTCCCGCCGGCTGTGAAGAAGTCACTGACGTTGTCGACCCGCTTGTGCGACCAGATACCGATCGCGACCATCACGCCGAAGTAGCCGATGAGCACGGCCCAGTCGAGACCGTTCATGTGCTCCCTCCCGGGAATCCGCCCTGTCAACTGTGCTGTCGTGCAGTGCTGTTGTGCAGGGCACTTCGCCGGAACAGGCCAAATGCGCAGGCCAGAGCAGGCCACACCAGCCGCGTGCATGCCAAGGCGGCCGCGAAGTGCCCGCTCATCCTGAAATCGGGGGCACTTCGACGGCAACGGCCCGAACAGTCAAGAGGCGGTAAAAAGGTTCTACGAGGTGACCTCCGTTCACATCCTTGACCCATTTGACCGTCACCCCATGCGATCCGGTCACGGCCTACCGCATCACCTCACCCGCATTGACCAGCAACGACTGCCCGGTGATGGCCCTGGCGCGGTCCGATGCCAGGAATACCACCGCATCTGCCACATCTCCGTCCGTAGCCAGCTCGGGCAGCGCCATCCGCCCGCTCAGCCGTTTCAGCACCTCCGCCTCCGGCACGCCCTCGGTGTGCGCGGTGAACTGGACGTACGCCTCCACGGGCGGCCCCCACATCCAGCCCGGCTGCACGGTGTTGACCCGTATCCGGTGCGGGCCCACCTCCCGCGCCAGCGAGTACATGGCACTGGTCAGCGCCCCCTTCGACGCCGCGTACGCCGCCTGCCGCACCTGCGAGGGGGCGGCCACCGACGACTGCGTCCCGATGATGACGACGGAGCCGCCCCGCTCCTTCAGCGCCGGCAGACAGGCCCGCGTCATCCGCAGCGTCCCCAGCAGGTTGACGTCGACGACCGACTGCCAGGTCGTGAAGTCGGCATCCTCCACTCCGCCGAAGTAGCTGTCCCAGGCCGCCACGTGCACCACGGCGTCGATCCCCCCGAACCGCTCCCGCGCGAGCCCCGCGAGCGCCTCGCACTGCGCTTCGTCGGTGATGTCGGTCGCGCGGTACGCCGTATGAGCACCGTCCGGATCGAGCTCGGCCGCGGCCTTCGCGAGGTTCGCCTCCGTACGAGCCCCCAGTACGGCATTGCCCCCGTCCCGTACGACCGCGGCGGCGACCCGCCGCCCGAGCCCGGCCCCGACCCCCGAGACCACGACGGTCTTCCGCTCCAGCAGTGACATGGGCGCCTCCCGGACTCTGGCGGATTGACTGACGGCCCGTCAGATTAGGTGGGTACGGCCACGCACGGAAGGCATCGCGCGGAAGGCTTCGCACGGAAGGCTTCACACGGAAGGCTTCGCACGGAAGGGGAGCAGCATGTCCCAGGAGACCCGCAGCGAGGTGTACGCGGAACTGGCGGCCGTCGGGCCGTACGGCGTCCACCCCGGCCACGCCCTGATCACCATGGTCGAACCGCATCCGGGCCACGAGTACGCCTACAACCGTTGGTACGAGGACGATCACTACTACGCAGGCGCGATGGCGATGCCCTGGATGTACGCGGGCCGCCGCTGGGTGGCGACCAGGGACCTCCAACTCCTGCGCTACCCCGAGAAGTCGGCGGTGGCGCAGCCGGTCACCGCGGGCTGCTACATCACCGTGTACTGGGTGACCGCGGGTCGCTACGACGACCACATGAAGTGGACGGTCGCCATCAACAAGCGCCTCAACCGCGACGCCCGCGTCCACCAGAACCGTACCCACGTCTTCACGGCCTTCCAGGACCACGAGGCGACGGTCTACCGCGACGGCGCCTCCGGCCCGCGCGACTTCCACGCCCTCGACCACCCGTACGCGGGCCTGGTGGTGGAGGTCATCGACGCGGACGGCCCGGCGGAACGGGACGAGTTGCTGGAGTGGTTGCGCTCCCGCCACCTGCCCAGGCGGCTCGCGGGCTCCCCGGCCGCCATGGTCACCCTCTTCCGGCCGGTCCCGCTCCCCCTCGACCGCATGTCGTACGTCAAGCAGGTCGAGGGCGCCGACACGCGGCTCACGCTGCTGTGGTTCCTGGAGGCGGATCCACGGGAGTGCTGGGAGGAGCACTTCACGGGGCTCGACGAGGCCGTGACCGAAGCGGGCCTCGGGAGGGTCGAGTTGGTGGCGCCGTTCATTCCTACGGTGCCGGGGACGGACCGGTATGTCGACCGTCTCCGGTGACGGAGTGGTTGTGCGCCCGGGTGTGGGTCTCCTGGACGAAGGGGTCGTCGGGGCGCAGGCTCAGGGCACGGTCCGCGTCGTCCTGCGCACGGGCCGGGTCGCCCAGTTCCAGGTGGACGAGTGCCCGTCGACTCAGGGCCCAGGCGTAGTGCGGCTTGAGCTCCACCGCCCGGTCCAGATCCGCGAGTGCCTCCTCGTGACGGCCCAGGGCGGCCCGTGAGACGGCGCGGCTCGCGTAGGCCGACGCGTAGGCGGGGTCGAGGTCGAGGGCTCGGTCGTAGTCGGTGAGAGCGGCCTGGTGGTGCCCGGCGGAGCGGAGGGCGTCGCCGCGCTCGCACAGGCCCCAGGCCCAGTCCGGCTGCAGGGCGACGGCGCGGTCCAGGTCCTCCATCTGGCGCGTGGGCTCCCCGAGGTCGCGCAGCAACCGGGCCCTGCGCACCAGCGCCCACGCGTAGTCGGGCTCCAGCTCCAGTGCCCGGTCGAGGTCCGCGAGCGCCCGGTCGAGGTCGCCCAGGCGCAGCCACGTCGCTCCTCGGGAGGCCCAGGTGAACTCCCGGGCCGGGTCGAGCCGGATCGCCCTGTCGAGGTCGGCCAGCGCCTCGTCGTGCTGCCCCAGGATCCGGTGGTACTCGCCTCGCGTGGACAGGCTCCGGGCGTGGTCCGGCTCCCGTTCCAGCGCGCGGTCCAGGGCATCGATCGCCGTCCGGTAGTCGCCCAGGTCGGCGTGTGCGAGGGCCTTGCCACGGTGGGCGCGAGCGAGGTCGGGGGCGAGAGTGAGGGCCCGGTCGTACTCCGCGAGTGCCCGCTGGTACGCGCCGGAGCCGCGCAGGGCCTTGCCGCGCGCCACATGGGCCAGGGCCAGGGTGCGGTCGTCCAGGTCGACCCTGTCGTACTCGATGCGTTCCTCGGGTGCTGCTGGTGCCGCCGGTCCGTGCATGCTCCCGCGTTCTTGCTCTTCAGCCATCCAGTCGAAGGTCGAGCGGTGTGCTTCGGGCGGTGGCAGTTCGCCGGCCTGCACCAGCAGCAGTTCGAGTGCGGCGGCCTCACGTCCCCGTTCGAGCGCCCCGGCGAGCCCGTCCGCCCAGTCCCGCAGCCCCTGGGCCCCCGCGTCCTCCCCCGCGTCCCGCAGCAGCCCCACCCACCGCCGGGCCACGTCCTCGCCCTGGTCGCAGGCCACGACGAAGTCCCGCAGGACGTCGGCCGGCGCGGTCCGCAGCCCGGCGCACAACCGGTGGTACGACTCCTCCAGCCTCAGCCGTCGCCACCACTCGTCCGTCCAGGCCGCCTCTTCGCCGCCGAGCTCCGTCTCGATCTCGGCCCGCCACTGCCCGAGGGCCTGGGCGAGGCGACGGTGCCGGGCGATCCACTGGCGCGGGGACCGGTGCCGCTGCAACCGCAGCATGGGGGCCCGTACGAGGTCGTGGTACTTCACCCGGTCCCCGCGATCACTCACGAAGGGCAGCCCGCGCAGCCACTCGAAGTACGTCTCGGTTTCGTCGTCCGCGCACCGCACAGCGACCTGGACGATGTCGGCGTCCAACTGCCGGGGGAACGCGCAGGCCAGTGCCGCTGCCCGGCGCACAGGGTCCTGTTCCCACTTCAGGAAGCGGTCCACGGCGGTCACGCTCGGGTCCCCGACGTCGTCCACGTCCACCGGCCGGGCCTGCGCGAGCGTCGACACAAGGACCGGAAGCCCGCCCGTGAGCCGGAGCACCTCCGCCACGACCGGCTCGGCCACCACTCCCCTGTCCGCGAGCAGCCCGCGTGCCTCCGCCTCCGTGAAGGGCCCCAGCGGCAGGTCGGTCACGAAGTCGGCGACGTCACTCCAGCGAACCGTGTCGAGGGGGTACTGGCCGGAGGTGACGACGACCAGGTTGTCCGGGACCTCCCCGTACCGGTCGGTCGCCAGCACATCGTGCAGCCAGCGGTCGAGGACGGGACCCGTGCGCTCGTACGTGTCGAGGAACAGGACGATCCAGGGAACATCGGCGGCGGCCTCCCGCACCTCCCTCAACAGCACCGGCGTCAGCACCTGCTCGGGCTCCCGGACCAGCCGGGCGTCCTCCTGGTTGCGGAAGCGGGTGCCGATCCCGGTGCGCATCTGGTCGACGCCCCGGGCGAGTTGGGCGGCGTCCACGCCGGCACTGGCCAGCGGACCGACGACCGGCACGTACCCCAGCGCCGCCGTCGCCACCCGCGCGACAGCCGTACTGCCCGCCGAGGGCTCCGCCTGCGGGTCGGGCACGGCGGCGAGGGCGGCGACCTCGGCCTCGTACCGCCGCTCACGGTGTACGGCCAGCAGCCTGTCCAGCTCCTTGAACCGGTGCCCTTGCGCCGCGCACTGAGCGCTGATCGCCCCCAGGACCTCGGGCACGCTGCCCACGGCCTCGTCGGCGTACGCGGTCAGCGCCCCGCGGTCACGGGCGATCTGCTCCAACTCCCGTACCAGGAAGGTCTTTCCGACCCCTGCGTTCCCGTGCACATGGAACAGGAACCATGCGGCCCCGGCGTCGGGCGCGAGATCGAGGTTGTCGCGGAACGCGGCACGCTCGGCGTCCCGCCCGACGAAGGCCTGCCGTCTGCGCTGCTGAATCAGCTGCCGCCTCGACGACCGCACCCGCGCCATGTGTTCCTCCGCCTCTCCGCCGGGCCGTCGCTCCACCGGCCACCAGTCTGGCCCAAGGCATTGAACATCAGGTGGGGTTGGGTCCGCCTTCTCATCAGGGCAGCCGACAGTCGGCAGCCTCAAGGGATTCAGCCGTACCAAGTGACGTTGCAGACGTAGACGCACTCGTGCCTCGGCACTGGGAGGAAGCTGATGAAGCCGCGGCCGCCGAGGAAGTCGAACTCACGCAGACCGCCCTCCCTGTCGAGGGGCCTGCCGACGCGAACGGAGTCATGCCCAAGGACGGCCAACTCGGTGGCGAGCCGCTCGACCTCCGCGACGACTCCCGGCGGCAATCCATCGGTGACGTACTCGGCGCTCGGGTTGTAGTCCCAGGACCAGTCGGTCACAGCCCTGCCTCGGCTTCGGCCGCTTCCCGGATCGCGCGGATCTCGGTGATGGCCTCGGAGGGGTCCTGTTCACCCGCGTCCACGATCCGCTCCAGCTCGCGCAGGCGCTCGGCACGCGCCGGATGACGTTCGATCGCGATGAACACGGCCCACGAGTGCACGAACGCGCGCAGCGGCGCGAGGCTCTGCGCCTGCTGTGCGTTCGTCGTGGCCTCGAACAGGTGTTGCGTGAGTGCCGGAATCCGGCTCGGTGCGATCCGGGCGACTGCGGCGCGCAGCGCGTCCGGGGTGAGCTCAGGCATAGGGATCAGCGGTCCGTACGGGCCGTCGCTCTGAGCACTCACGGTGACCTCCGGTGCTGGTGGGTCGCTCCTCGTACGGTACCGGTGGAGGGTTCGGTGTGGCGCGGGGACGGCACGGGCCGCATGAGTCGCTCGTGGCATGCCTCACGCCACCGCCAGCTCAGCGGCACGGCAGTCGCGGCAGCGGCCCGGCCGGGCGGCCCGGAATGCACGGTCGCACCCGTCGCAGTTCTGGAAGGGGTCGGGGCGGGCCGCCTCCGGTGCGTGCTCGAAGGGCGGGGGCAGGAGCGCGGAGAGGCGGTGGGCCACGAAGCCCGCCGGATGGCGCACACCTTCCGGTGGCAGCCCGGCCGCGAGCGTTCGCTGTACGTCGTCGGGGGCGACGCCCCGCGCCAGCCAGACGGCAACAGCCGGGCTGAGGCGACGTACATCGCGCTCGGCGAGGTGGAGGCGGGGGTCAACGGCGCGCAGCCCCGCCAGTACGTTTCGCGCAGCACGGTGGACAGGCAGGTCAGGGGTGTCCGGGACGGGTAGCGGTGCGGCAGGGGCCGGTTGTTCCGGCTCCTTGGGTTCTGGGGCCGCTTCGCGGCGGGGTGCGGGGGCCACCCGGGTCGTACGGGCGGTACGGGCGGTACGGATCACGTCTGTCCGGGGTTTGTTGTACGAAGTCGTGCGCGTCACGATCTGCCCTGACGGGAGGCGCTCCCTGGTGCGGGACAGATAGCCGTGCTTCTCCAGCTCCCGCAGGCCCGAGGCGATCCGCGTCTCCCCCTCGGGGAACTTCGCCGCCAGGACCTTGATGCCGACGAGGCTTCCGGTCGGGAGTGACTGGATGTGGACCGCGAGACCGATGGCGGTCAGCGACAGGTCGGGATGCTGGGCCAGATGGTTTCCGACGACAGTGAACTGTTCGTCGTGGCGTTCGTCCAAGTGATCAACTCCGAGACGAGAACGGACGGAACGGGGGCGCACGTGCGCGCTAAGGTGCTGCTCAGTCATCGGGAAGTCTTGCCTTCCTCGGTGGTCAGGCCCTCGTCCGGGATGGCAGTCCCGGCGGGGGCCGTTTCCGTGTGCGGTTGTCTGTCAGGTCTGAGGCTGCCCGATCAGATCACGAACGCGCCAGCGCGATCGGTCGCGATCACCCGACCGAGTGATCGCGATGCTCGGGTGCCCGGGGGTTCGGTGAGTGACGGGCTGGGTGGGGCGGGGTGGGTTCTTTCCCCGGTTCTTTCTTCTTTGCCGTCGGGCCCGGCCGGGTCACTGAACCCTGCGATCCGGCCCCGACATCTCGGCCCACACCGTCTTGCAGCCCGCCGGCGCCTCGTCGACGCCCCAGCGGTCGACGTACGCCGTCACGAGCAACAGACCACGGCCCGATTCGGCGTCCGCCGTGGCCGGGTCGGGGTTGCGAGGGAGCCGGTCTCCGCGAGCGTCGGTCACCTCGATACGGAGGGGGCCAGCCGGGTCGAGCCTGAGCGCGAGCCGGAAGTCCCGCCCCGGAACCCGCCCGTGGAACACGGCATTTGAGGCGAGCTCCGCCACGACCAGCACCGCCTCATCCGCGAAGGGCACGCCCCAGTCGGCGAGTTGGCGTTCCGCGAGCAGACGGGCCAGTCGAGCGCCCCTTCGAGTGGCGGACAACTGGACAACGGAGAGGTACGCCTTGCTGGGGACTTGGCGAAGTGTTTCTTGGTTCACGTCACTCAGCGTGGCCCGTCCGTTCCTACGCTGAACAGCAACGACTCCAGTACGGAGCGTGACTGTCCGGTTGTGCCTCGGGGTCGTACAGCTCGTACGCCGGAAGGGGCAAAGGTGGAGGACGAAGAGGCCGCGGCCGTTCTCAGGACGGTCGGCCGTCAGATCAAGATGTGGCGGGAAGCCGCCGGACTGACGCAGCCGGAGCTCGGTTCGGCGATCGGGTACGGCGGGGAGATGGTCTCGCCAGTGGAGCGCGGGCGGAGGAGTCCGAAGCCTGATTTCCTGGACAACGCCGATGACGTGCTCGGGGCGGGCGGGAAGCTCTCCGTGATGAAGGAGGACGTAGAGAAGGCTCAGTATCCGAAGAAGGTACGGGATCTGGCGAAGTTGGAGGACGAGGCCGTCGAACTCGGCGCCTACGCCGCCCTCCACATCCACGGACTGCTGCAGACACCGGAGTACGCACGGGCGTTGTACGAGATGCGGCGGCCCGCGTACACGGAGGAGGAGGTCGACCGTCTCGTCGTCGCGCGCATGGCGAGGAAGGCCGTCTTCGAGCGTGTGCCACGCCCGCTGCTCACCTTTGTCCAGGAAGAGGTGACGCTACGGCGGCCCGTCGGGGGCAGAATGGTGTTGCGGCAGCAGCTCGAACACCTGCTGGAGATGAGCAAGTTGCGGCATGTCTCGATCCAGGTGATGCCCATGGACCGTGAGGATCACGCGGGCATGATGGGCTCGATCCAGGTGCTGAAACTCCGGGCGGGCAAGACACTTGGCCACACGGAGGGTCAGCTGTACAGCCGAGTGATCAGTGATCCCCGGGACGTCCAGATCCTGGAGATGCGCTATGGAATGATCCGCGCGCAGGCTCTCTCACCCCGGGAGTCCGTCGCCTTCATCGAGAAGATCCAGGGAGAGGAAACATGACTTCCACGCTGGAGTGGTTCAAGAGCAGCTACAGCGGCAACGACGGCCCTGAGTGCGTCGAGGTCGCCATAGCCCACGCCACCGCCCTCACCACCGTCCACGTCCGCGACTCCAAGGACAGGGACGGCGCGCGGCTCGCGTTCGCGGAGGGTGCGTGGGCCCAGTTCGTGACGTTCACGGGGCACCGCAACCTTTAGAAAATTACTTGGGGTTGATCGGCCCTGGATGGTCATAGTCCAAGCATGACCACTACACAGGCACCTCATACGAACCAGAGCTCCCGATCCACCCTCCTCCCCTCGCCGCCACCCTCCTCACCGCGACGGTCGCCCTCTACATCACCCTCGTCGCGTTCAGCAACATCACGGACTTCGGTACCAATCAGGCGTTCGTCCGGCACGTTCTCGCGATGGACACGACGTTCAAGGACGAGGACCTGATGTGGCGGGCGATCGAGTCGCGGGCGCTTCAGGACGCGGCGTACGTCGCCATCATCGCGTGGGAGACCGTCGCCGCAGTCGTCCTCATCTTCGCCACGTACCTGTGGGTGCGCCGTGACCAGCACCGCGCCCGGCGCGTCTCGACGCTCGGGTTGCTGATGCTCATGCTGCTGTTCGGCGCCGGGTTCATAGGCATCGGCGGTGAGTGGTTCGTGATGTGGCAGTCGGGGGACTGGAACGGGCTGGACGCGGCCATGCGGGTCTTCACTCTGAGCGGTGTCGTTCTGCTGGTCGTCCATCTTCCGGGTACGGCCGAGCGGTAGCCGAGCGGAAACCGACCGGTACGTGCGGGGGCGCCCCCTTCAACCGACGAGGGCGCCCCCAACCGTCAGTCCAGCACCGGCAGCAACTCCGGCAGATGCCCGTCCGACTCCGCCGCCGCCCGCTGCCGTTCCTCCGGGACCTCCCCGTACAGCGTCGTGCGCGGCTTCGCCGGGCGTCCCGCCGCGTCCGCCACCGCGATCAGGTCCTTGACGGACTTGTACGAGCCGTATGACGAGCCCGCCATCCGGGAGATGGTCTCCTCCATCAGTGTGCCGCCGACGTCGTTGGCGCCGGAGCGGAGCATCTCGGCGGCGCCCTCGGTGCCGAGTTTCACCCAGCTGGTCTGGATGTTGGGGATGTGCGGGTGCAGGAGGAGGCGGGCCATGGCCGTGACCGCGCGGTTGTCGCGGGTCGTCGGGCCGGGGCGGGCGATCCCCGCCAGATACACCGGCGCGTTCGTGTGGATGAACGGGAGCGTCACGAACTCCGTGAAGCCGCCGGTCTGTTGCTGGATGCGGGCGAGGGTGCGGAGGTGGCCGAGCCAGTGGCGGGGCTGGTCGACATGGCCGTACATCATCGTCGAACTCGACCGGATGCCCAGCTCATGCGCCGTCGTCACCACCTCGATCCAGGTCGCCGTGGGCAGCTTGCCCTTCGTCAGGACCCACCTCACCTCGTCGTCCAGGATCTCGGCGGCCGTGCCGGGGATGGAGTCCAGGCCGGCCTCCTTGGCGGCGGTCAGCCACTCGCGGATCGACATGCCGGTGCGCGTGGCGCCGTTCACGACCTCCATGGGGGAGAAGGCGTGCACGTGCATCCCGGGGACGCGGGACTTGACCGCCTTCGCGATGTCGAAGTACGCCGTGCCGGGCAGGTCCGGGTGGATGCCGCCCTGCATGCACACCTCGACCGCGCCCACGTCCCAGGCCTGTTGCGCACGGTCCGCGACCTGGTCCAGCGACAGGGTGTAGGCGTCGGCGTCCGTCCGGCGCTGTGCGAAGGCGCAGAAACGGCAGCCGGTGTAGCAGACGTTGGTGAAGTTGATGTTGCGGGTGACGATGTAGGTCACCTCGTCGCCGACCACCGACTTCCGTACGTCGTCGGCCACCCGGCACAGGGCGTCCAGCGCGGTGCCGTCCGCGTGCAGCAGGGCCAGGGCCTCGTCGTCGGTGAGGCGGGTCGGATCGTCGGCCGCGGTGCGCAGGGCCTCGCGGACGTCGGTGTCGATGCGCTCCGGCGCCATGCCGGGGGCGGCCGCCTCGCGGAGGGCCTCCCAGTCGCCGTACACCTCGTCGAAGTCGTCGCGGCGGTCGGAGGTGCGGCCCTCGGTGTCGATCGTGGTGTGGAGGTCCGTGCGGCCCGAGGGCTGGAACGCCTCCTCGGGTTCCTGCCACGGGTGGCCCTCCACGGGTGCGTCCGGGAGGGCCAGGCCCGTCGCCGGGTCCGCGAGGGCGCGTACGTGCGGCAGGAGCCGGGGGTCGAGCCAGGGCTCGCCTCGGGTCACGAACTCCGGGTAGACGCAGAGACGTTCCTCCAGTGCGAAGCCCGCCGCCGCCGACTGCTGGGCGAGTTCCTCGATCTGCGGCCAGGGGCGCTCGGGGTTCACATGGTCGATGGTGAGCGGGGAGACTCCGCCCCAGTCGTCGATTCCGGCGCCGATGAGACGTCCGTACTCGCTGTCGACGAGGTTCGGTGGGGCCTGGAGGCAGGCGCTCGGGCCCATGATGTGCCGGGCCACCGCGACCGTGGCGACGAGTTCGTCCAGCTCCGCGTCCGGCATGCCGCGCATCGCGGTGTCCGGCTTGGCGCGGAAGTTCTGGATGATCAGCTCCTGGATGCCGTGGTAGGCGCGGGCGACGCGGCGCAGCGCGAAGAGGGACTCGGCCCTCTCCTCGTACGTCTCACCGATGCCGATGAGAATCCCCGACGTGAAGGGGACCGAGGAGCGGCCGGCGTCCTCCAGCACCCGCAGTCGTACGGCCGGTTCCTTGTCCGGGGAGCCGTGGTGGGGGCCGCCGGGCTCGGACCACAGACGGGTCGCGGTCGTCTCCAGCATCATGCCCATGGAGGGGGCCACCGGCTTGAGGCGCTGGAAGTCGGTCCAGGTCATGACGCCCGGGTTGAGGTGCGGGAGCAGCCCCGTCTCCTCCAGGATGCGGATGGAGATGGCCCGGACGTAGGCGATCGTGTCGTCGTAGCCGTGCGCGTCGAGCCACTCGCGGGCCTCCGGCCAGCGGTCCTCGGGTTTGTCGCCGAGGGTGATCAGGGCTTCCTTGCAGCCGAGCGCGGCGCCCTTGCGGGCGATGTCGAGGACCTCGTCCGGGGACATGAACATCCCGTGGCCGGCCCGGCGCAGCTTGCCGGGGACGGTGACGAAGGTGCAGTAGTGGCACTTGTCGCGGCACAGGCGGGTCAGAGGGATGAAGACGCTCTTCGAGTACGTGATGACGCCGGGACGGCCGGCCGCCGCGAGTCCCGCGTCGCGCACTCGGGCCGCCGACGCGGTGAGCTCCTCCAGGTCGGCGCCACGGGCCTGGAGGAGGACGGCCGCCTCGGTGACGTCGAGTGCGACGCCGTCACGGGCACGTTTGAGGGCGCGACGCATGGAGTTCTCGGTCGGGCCGGTCCCTGGGGTCGCGGAAGTCGTCATCCTTCGAGCATACGGTCGCGGTGATCAGCCCAAACAGGGCCGCCCGGGCGGGTGAGGGTATGTCTTGCCCGTGGGTCCGTGTCGCCGCAGCACCGGTCGTGAACCCCTGGGATCGACCGCGCCGCTTCCGCGCAACATGCCGCTCCCCTTCCCTTGCACGGCAGTTCACGGCTGAATAGCAAGGTTGTGCGCGCCACCCCTGCACCACCCCACACCACCCGTGCAACCCGAAGACGTGTTGGGAGCAGCAGCATGTGCGAGGACGACGACCACGGTGCCGGCCTGGGCAGACGCGCCCTGTTCGTGACGGGCGCCGCCGCCGCGCTTACGTTGGGGAGTGTGAGCTTCTCGAACGGACCGACCGCCGAGGCGGCGAACAACACCGAGACCAGGACGGTGCGCGGCACGCTGCCCACCGGCTCCCCCGACTTCGTGTACCTGCCCGTCGAGGTCCCGTCCGGCGTACGGGAACTGCACGTGGCGTACACCTACGAGAGGCCCGCCGTGCCGTCCGGCACCGTGGGCAACGCCCTCGACATCGGCATCTTCGACGAACGCGGCACCGACCTCGGCGGCAAGGGCTTCCGCGGCTGGTCGGGCGGGGCGCGCACGGAGTTCTTCATCCGGGCGGACGACGCGACGCCCGGCTACCTTCCCGGCCCCGTCCGCCCCGGCACCTGGAACATCGCACTCGGCCCGTACACCGTGGCACCGCAGGGCCTGGCGTACGAGATCACGATCACCCTCACGTACGGCGAACCGGGGAAGACGGTGAAGCCGACGTACCCGCCGTCCCGTGCGAAGGGCCGCGGCCGGGCCTGGTACCGCGGCGACTGCCATCTGCACTCCTGGTTCTCCGACGGCCGCCGCACCCCGGCCGAGATCGCGGCGCTCGCCCGTGCCGCGGGCCTCGACTTCATCAACACCTCCGAGCACAACACCCATTCCGCGCACGCCCACTGGGCCGACCAGGCGGGTGACGACCTGTTGATCATGCTCGGCGAGGAGGTCACGACCCGCAACGGCCACGTGGTGGCGCTGGGCACGGACCCCGGCACGTTCATCGACTGGCGCTACCGGGCCCGGGACAACCGCTTCGGCAAGTACGCACGCAAGATCCGCGCCGCCGGCGGCCTGGTCGTCCCCGCCCACCCGCACGCCACCTGCATCGGCTGCAACTGGAAGTTCGGCTTCGGCGAGGCCGACGTGATCGAGGTGTGGAACGGGGCGTACACCCCCGACGACGAGGTGGCCCTGGCCGACTGGGACGGCATGCTCGTCGCCTCGGTGCGCTCGGACAACGGCCGGTCCTGGATCCCAGCCATGGGCAGCAGCGACGCCCACCGAGACCCCGACCCCGTGGGCCGGCCCCAGACGGTCGTCCTCGCCGACGACCTGACCCGCGAGGCCATCCAGGAGGGCCTGAAGGCGGGGCGTTCGTACGTGGCCGAGTCCAGCACTCTGTCGCTGGCCTTCACCGCGGTCGGCGGGCGGGGTGAGCACGCGGGCATCGGCGAACGGCTCGACGTGGACCGCGACGACCCGGTCACGGTCCGTCTGGAGGTCACGGGCGCGCCCCGCTGCACGGTCCGGTTCGTCACCGACCAGGGCGTCCTCCACACCAGCGAACCCCTGCCGGTGTCCGGGTCGGGCACGGTCGAGTGGCGTACGACGGCGCAGTACGCGGCGTACGTACGGGCGGAGTTGCGGCACGAGGCCGTGGTGACGTCGTTGCCGGGGCCGCTGGCGGCGTTCACGAACCCGATCTTCCTGGGGCGTTAGTCCCGTACACGAGCGAAGGGGCACGGCGGTGCGCGTGATCGCGTACCGCCGTGCCCGTCGTACCCTTCGCGCTGGTCGCCCCCGTCGTGCGTCGTACCTTCCGTACCTTCTCGTCGCGCGTCGTACGTTTCTTCGCGTTTCTCAGCCCGCGACGAGAGCGGACCGCAGGGTCTTCTTCAGGCGGGCCGCGACGCGGTCGCGCATCGCCGGCATGGAGAAGCCCTTCGGGTCGATCTTGTCCTCGGACCATTCGAGGTGGCCGATCACGCTGCGTGCGGTCCAGCCGTGGGCACGGCAGATCGCGGCGCTGACGCGTTCGATCGCCTCCAGCTGCGCCGCCGGCCACGGGTCGTCGCCGGTGCCGAGGTTGACGCATTCGAAGCCGTAGAAGCAGACGTTGCCGTCCACGCCGTCGGCGTTGCCGCGCGTCGGCTTCGGCGGGCGGCTGCCGTAGTCCTCGGCCTTCACGCGTTCGAGGACCTCGGGGTCGCCGCCGCCGGCGTGGTTGGCGCGCCCGTGGCCGACGAGGTGGACGGTGCCGTCCTTGGCGATGACACCGTGGCACAGCGGGCCCGGCAGTGAGCTGTAGCCGTCCCGGCAGATCGCCACGGACTTCTGGGTGCCCGAGGTCACGGTGTGGTGGATCATCACGCCGTTGACGGGTCCCCAGGGGCCCATGTGGTTGCGGTTGTGCGTACGCCAGTCGCCGACCTCCACGACCCGTACGCCTTCGGCACGCAGAGCGGCGAGGAGCTTCGCCGCGGAAAGCGGTGTCGCCATGGCAACCTCACCAGGAGGGCTTGCGGTCGTTGCCGTACCCGCCGCCACGGGGACGGTCCTCGAAGTGCAGGTGCGGGCCGGTCACGTTCCCGGTCGCCCCGACCTTGCCGAGCCTGTCGCCCGCCTTCACCTTGTCGCCCTTGGCGACGGCGCGCTGGGACAGGTGGCAGTAGACGTAGTCCCGGCCGTTGTCCGCGCGCAGGCAGATCCAGTTCCCGTACGACTTCCCGTCACCGTTCGACCAGGCGATGGTGCCCGCCCGCACCGCGACCACGGGGGTGCCCGTGGGCGCCGGGTAGTCGTCACCGGTGTGGTAGCCGGCCTGCCAGCTGCCACGCTGGCCGTAGGGTGTGCCGACCTTGTGGCCGGGCACCGGTGAGGACACCCGTCCCCCCGAGCCGTGGCCCCCGTCCTTCAGCCCGAGCCGGGTGAACGTCTCCTTGCCCGGCAATCCGTCCGCCCCGCTGCCCGACCAGCCCTGCGCACGCTGGAACTTGGCGCAGGCGCTCTTCGTCTCGTCGCCGTACTTGCCGGTGGCGCCCGACGGGATCTTGTAGCCGGCGGCTATAAGGGCCTTCTGGAACGCCTTCACGCAAGTCTCCGTCGAGCCGTACCGCACATGATCGAACTCGATCGTGGTCATGAACATCTCCCCGTGTTGTCAGCCGCTCGGGTCTCAAGCGACCGCTTTCATCCTCCGTGTGGCAGGAGCACTCGTGTTGACGCCGGGTCCACAGTTCTTTGACGTTCCGTCCCCGGCGCCCGTGCGCGGAGGCCTGCTGACGCCCAGTCAGTGGATGTACCGGCGCTGGTCCCCTTGGAGCAGGGCGCGGCGGCGGTACTCGCGGGGCGACATGCCGTAGGCGGCGCGGAAGGCGCGCGTGAAGACCGGATGGTGCTCGAAACCCGCGCGTGCGGCGACGAGATGCACGGGGACGTCGCTGCGGGCGGGATCGGCGAGCTGCTCGCGGGCGCGCTCCAAACGAAGGTGGCGGATCCAGCCGGACACCGTGGTCTCGCGGTCCTGGAACAGCCGGTGGAGGTAACTGGTCGAGATGTGGTGCGCGGCCGCGATGCCGGCCGGCGTCAGATCGGGGTCGTGCAGGTGGTCGCGGATGAACGCCTGGATGCGCAGGGCCAGGGTCCGTCTTCGGGACTCGGCGGGCACGGAGTCCATGGAGTCGAGCGCGTTCGCGAAGAGGGCGGCGAGCAGATCGACCAGGACCGTCTCCAGGCGGGGCTCGTCGGCGGCGGTGTACGCACGCGGGTTGTCCGCCAGGGTGGTGAGGAAGGCGGCCAGCAGGGCCCCGACGCCTTCCCGTCCCGAGAGCCGGTGACCGATCACGCGGTCGATCTCGTCCGAGGGCAGGGGCAGCCGTGCCCTGGGGACGTCGACGCACACGGCGTGCACGACGTCCCTGCGCGGGCCGCCCATGAGGATCTCCAACGGGCGGGAGGAGTCGTTGGTACGGAAGTCCCATGGGCCGTATACGGCGTCCGGGCCGTTCATACGGAACCCCAGTGTGCCCTTGGTGATCAGCGAGAGGTTGAGCATCTCCGGATCGGAGCCGCGGATGAGTTCCGGTGTCCGCCGGATGGCGTGAGCCGCGGTGACCGAGGGCCATACGAGCACAGTGCCCAGTCGCATGACGCGCTGGTACACGCTGAAGTCGGAGTCCGGGCGGCAGACCAGGTCCACGGGCGCGTGTGTCTGGGACAGCCTCTCCCGCCACGCGTCGACCCGGTCGGCCACCGGTAAGTCATCGGTACGGAACACTGTTTCGATCATCGCGTCTGCCCCCGTCGCAGCATGGATGAACACCGGGCCCCGACGGCCCGGGCACACGACCAGCATGCCGACGCACAAAGAAGCGGCAAAGTGTTTCGTTCCACTCGGCGTGGCGTTCCCCGCACGCGTGGGACGCCTGCTATTCACCCGCTCGGTGAGGAAGTCCTCCGACAACCGGCAAACATCAGGAGCCCCACAGCCCATGACCCGCAACGACGACCGCAAGCTCCGAGCCGTCACGGCCTTCCAGCGCCGGATCCTCAACCCGGTCATGCGCCGGATCCCGTTCCAGACGGCGCTGGAGACCATGGGCCGCGCGTCCGGCCTGCCCCGCCGCACCCCCGTGGGCGGCCGCCGCATCGGCGACTCCTTCTGGCTGGTCTCGGAGCACGGGGCCAGGTCCCAATACATCCGCAACATCCGCGCGAACCCTCGGGTGCGGGTACGGATCGGGGGACGGTGGCACGAGGGAACGGCCCATCTCCTGCCCGACGACGACGCCATGGCCCGCCTGCGCACCCTGCCCAGGTCCAACAGCGCGGTGGTGCGGCTGGTGGGGACGGATCTGCTGACGGTGCGGGTGGATCTGGAGGACTGAGGAACTACTCGCCCACAGCCTGTGGATCATCACCTCCCAATATGGCGCCGTACGTCCACGACGGGCATGGCACACCGTTCCCCACGATCTGCGCCGCCCCACTCACCGCGCCTCCCCGCACTCGGCCCACAGCAGCTTCCCGCCCTTGGAGGCACCCCACTCCCGCAGCACGGACAAGGACACGCATGGCCGCCGACACATGGCAGAAGTCGTCCTACTGCGCCCAGGGCGAATCCTGCGTCCACATATCCGCCACCCCCACAAGCGTCCACCTCACCGAGAGCGCCGACCCCACCCAGGCAGTACTCTCGACCGCCCCCACCGCCTTCGGAGCGCTCCTCCGTACTCTGCAGGCGAGCCAGACCCACGGCTGACGTATCGGAATCCCCGGCCACGCCGTAGCACCCGACGCCTCCTCAGGGGGCTTCTGGTTGCCCGAGGGAGGACCTGCACTCCACTCAGGCATCAGCCCACTAGTCGACTGACCTGCGAAAACTTACCCTCTCAGCCCCTGGGCCCGGTCGCGTCCGGTCATACTCACCTGCTGTTTCCGCCCGTTCCTGGCCGCTGTCGGTCACGCGCTGGTCACGTGGCCAACCCACTGCGCCCCCTTCCCACCCCGTGCGCCGTTGACGGGCTTCGTCTCTGGAGTGAGGGTCGAGCAACTGGCCGCAATCGGATCGACACAGGGAGCAGGCATGAGGTTGCGTTTTCTTGGGATCATCCCCAACACACCAGGTAACGAGTCTCCGACGATCTGGCTGGACGAGGACAGCGGTGATCTCCTGATCCAGTCGTACAAGGCCACGGAAACAGAAGTGAAGGCGTGCCAGGAGATCGGCTCGATCCCCGGTCACGGGACAGACGTTCCGGACCACGAGGCGATCATCCGGCTGCCCAAAGTCATGTTGCAGTACATCCCCCTGCCCGAAAGCGATGGTGAGGCGAGCAGTGACAGGGAAGACGCTTGAGGAAGAATGGGCCAGCGTCACGAGGAGCGCTGTCCATCTGGAGATGAGGGACAGCTACATCCGGGACGATCCGGGGTTCATCGCCTGGCAGCAGGGCCGAGTTCCCGACGCTGCCGCTCAGTACCAGACATGGACGGAGCTGATGAAGCAAGCGACAGGGCGCGGGGTGGTTGTGCGTCGCGCACGGATCGTCAGCGAACCCCTGTCGGACTACTGCCGGTTTGAGTACGACGTGACCGGCCCGGTTAACCTCGCCGGGGGCGAACAGGTGCGCTGGCTGCCCCGGCGACGTGCCTCTGACATTGCCCTGCCCGGCAACGACTTCTGGGTCTTCGACGGAGCGTATGGGAAGTTCAACCACTTCACCGGCGAAGGGGCATCGGCCGGCCCAGAGCACTTCGATGACCCACGAGTGGTGAAGCTGTGCGCTGACGCGTTCGAGGCCGTGTGGGAACGGGCCACCCCTCATGAGGAGTACAAGCCCGTCTGACCCATGGCAGTTACATCATCCTCCAGCGTCCAGGCGGCCCGGCAGGCTCTTGCGGATCGTCTTCGCGAGTTGTGCCGGGACGCCGGGCTGGAAGGTAAGCAGCTCGCTGCGGCGTGCGGGTGGCACCCCTCCAAGGTGTCCCGGATAGCCACCGCGAAGGCTTCACCGTCCGCCGACGACATCCGCGCATGGTGCCGTGCCTGCGGCGCGGAGGACCAGGCAGACGACCTGATTGCCTCTCTGCGGACCGTGGAGAGCATGTGGGTTCAGTGGCACCGCATAGAGCGCACAGGGCTGCGACGCGCGCAGGAGTCCGTTCTTCCGCTGTATGAGCGCACCACTCGTTTCCGCGCCTACTCGCCGAACTTCGTGCCCGGCCTGATCCAGACGTACGGCTATACCGAGGAGGTGCTGCGGGCCGTTCAACGGCGACGCGTCGAGGTCGACGACGTGGCTGATGCCGTGGCCGCGCGGATGGAGCGTCAGCGCGTGCTGCACGAGGGGCACCGCCGTTTCGCGTTCCTCGTCGAGCAGTCGGTTCTGTCCAACGCGCTCGGTGAGCCGGAAACGCAGCAAGAGCAGCTTGAGCACCTGCTGATGGTCGCCGCGCTACCCAACGTCAGCCTGGGCGTGGTACGAACGCGGACGGGCCGCTCCCGGATGCCGACAGAGGGCTTCTGGATCTACGACACAGCACAGGTCAACGTCGAGCTGGTCTCCGGCTACCTCACGATCACACAGCCCCAGGAAGTGGCCATGTACGCCGAGACATTCGCCGAACTCGCCGACAACGCGGTGTACGGCGCGAAGGCCCGTGCGCTGATCACGGCAGCCATGAACTCGCTCAGCTGATTGCCTCGCAATCACGCGCAATCCGCTATGAGTGGGGATGCACAGCGGCTGACCATGGTTACCCAGCGATCAAAGCCGGGGAGGCAGACATGCCGACGCAGAAGCCGCAGGGCTATCACCTGACCGAGCCACCGGCCGAGCCTTCCGCCGTGCCAGGCTGTGCCAAGTGCCTGTCTCTCGTGAACGCCAGACGGAATGCGCGTTCCACCGGTGACTACAGCTCCGTGTCCGACTGCAATGTGGAGCTTCGCGAGCACCAGTCGGAGAGTCATTGATGGACATGCAAACGTGGCGGGACAGCCGTAGGCGGGCGGACAACGCCACGAACACACTGCGTGAAGCGCTGGCCGCTCTCGGCAGTCCCGAGCGTGTACAGCAGCATCTGCGGCCCATGATCACTCACTCAGGGACGCCCCTCGTGCGCGTGGGAACGATCCACGCTGAGCACATCGAGCAGATAGCGGAAGCGCTTCGTATCGCGGCCGGGGCTCGGAGCCTCACAGCCGCCACTCAGAAGGCCGGGTCGTAGCTCCGGGCATCAGGCGCCTTCCTCTCCACCCTCCCATGAAACTCCCGCCCGACGCCGGGCGGCGGCGGTCAGCCATGGCCGCGATCAGGTGAGCAGGAAGGTGCAGCAATGCTGAACGGAAGTGATCTGTACGCGCTCGACATCGACGGGACCTCGTTCGTGAAGGCGTGCGGCGGTCCTTGCACCGAGGGGTGCGTGACCCTGGCCCGGATCGGCGACGACGCCTGGGCCCTCGGGGACAGCAAGCGGCCGGGTGCCCAGCCGCTGCGGTTCACCACTGAGGAACTGGACGCGGCCGGGATCGACCCGGCGCGGTTCGGCCTGTCCGTCTGACCTTTCCCCTCCGTCGGCCCCACCCCTTCCCTGGGTGGGGCCGGCTGTCCCCCTTCACTTCTGAGCCCGACGGGAAGACTGGTGCACCATCACGGCTACCTGTGGACCGGCCCGAAACAGCGTTTCGACAGCGAAGCCCTACGGCGGCCCCCACATCCCGAGCCGCCCCCGGCCGGGGGCAAACCGGAACTGATCCAGCGTTACCGCGAGGTGGCGGCGGAGTTCCCCACCGTTGACCTGCCTCCGCTGGAAACGGCCTACTGGCTCGTCAAGCCGCGTTCCCTGGTTCGAGGCACGTGGGATGAGGCGAAGGAGGCGGCGGCGTGGGCCGGGGACCGGTTGACCGAGTACGCGCCCCGGTTCGCCTCCGAGACACAGCGGGACATCGTCCGGCTCGCCGTTCTCGTCAACTCCGCTGCGGAGCGGCCGGAGTCCGGGACTGATGTGACGCTGGGCTTCTACCTCGAACGACCCTCGTTTCTGTCCCTGTCGGTGGTGACGTGTTCCCCGAACCGTTCGAGGCCTGAACTGGCCTGTCCCCTCATGTAGCCAAAGCAGCGCAGGCACCTCCGTCAGTTGGCTGGGGCGTCTTCCTTGGCGCGGACACGACCCGGATGCTGTTGAGTACCTGATCGGCAAGTGCCCTCGGCGACAACTCACCGTTCAGCACCACCGCGTCGGCGGGCACCTCGGCCAAGAACGCCATGCAGGACGGGATCTTCGACTTGCACCAGCGGCGTACGCGTTCATCCCGCTCGGGGTCGTCCGGTGTGAAGCTGCGGCCATCGATGCGCTGTTCCAGGACCTCGGGCGGAACCCGGAGGAAGAAGTGGTGCACAGTGATGCCGGCCTTCCTCAGGGTGGAGAAGATCTCCTCCACGTACTCGGGATTGACGAGTGTCATGGGGACCAGCAACGGGCGGCCGTACTCCTCTACGAGGCCCACCGCCAACTCCGCCACCTGCCGACGCCACAGGCGGAGGTCCTGGAAGTCGCCGGTCGGGACGTCCACGATCTCCCTCAGGACGTAGCCGACCATCTCCGGGTCATAGACGAGAGCTTCCGGCCGTCGGGACCGCAGCTCTTCCACCAGCGTGGTCTTCCCGCTCCCGAACGCCCCGTTCACCCACACGATCAAGGTCCATCTCCTCTCACCCCGTGCACGGATCGTCAAGCGACTGTGTTCTCCCGGTCAACAATTACTCCGCGCTGTCGCCCATCCTGATCCCTGGTAGGGGAACGGAGCACGACCAAGGAGGGGAACATGCGGAAGGCAACGACGAGGTTCGGCCGGGGCGCCCTGGCCGCCGTCGCGGCAGGCGGCCTGGTGCTCGGCCTGGCCGGCTCGGCGCACGCGTCGTCGAACGCGACGGCGTACGTGTACGGCCCCAACGGCGCCCGCCTGGGCGCGGCCTATTTCCAGGCCGACCCCTACGACATTCCCGAGCCCGGCCGGCCCGACCTCCCGGGCGACGCGATCCGGGCCTGCGACCAGGTGCCCGGGGACGGCTGGGGCGTCCAGGCCCAGCTCGACGTCGGCCGGAACAACACCATCGACCGCCGCGCGAACGGCACCGGTGCACAGTGCTCCGGCTGGGCGACCGGCGACCTCGATGAGGAGACCAACGTTCGGGTTCGCGCCTGTCAGATCCTGAACGGCACCGTGCGGTCCTGCGGCTCCTGGAGCAACGGGGTGTCCTGAACGGGGCTGTCCTCAGGCAGAGACCCGGCAAGGGGCAAGGGCAACGGCAGCTCGGAGAGCTGGGAGGCGGTGGCCGACTTCCGGGGCACCGCGATCAATAGGCGAGAGTTCCAGTCCCGCAGCACCTCTGTCTGAGGGTAGTTCGGGTATGGCAACGCCATGAAAGATTCGTAGACTTCGCTGAATTCGGATTCCCCAGTCATGCCAGGAAACTATCTTCCCACCCTTGGCGTAGATCCCCTCGCCACCGAACAGACGGCCTCTGATCTTCCATCCCGTATCGCCATTCTGCAGCTTCCAGGGAATTCGATCCTTCTGTTCCGTCTTATTTCACTGATCCCGGTACCCGCCACCCAGAAGGGGTGATTGTCGGTGGCGATCAATGCGCCGGTCGACTCCGCGTCTCGGGCGAAGCCGGCGAGAGACGCACCCACACCGATTTCGAAGGCCCGGCACACTGGGGACGACATCCATGACAGGGGGCTGACCTGGTCAGGCGCGACTTCACCAGGGTGCCCCTTTCTCCGAATGTCTGCGAAAGGGGCACCCAGATTACTCTGCTGTAGAACCAGCGGGCGGGCTAGCTTTCAGCCAGGAACTGCAGAACTCCTTCAGGACCACCTGAATCTATAATCGCCCCGAAGGAATCCACCATTGCAGCTACACCACCTTCTGGGACGATCACAAGATCCGGGCACTGAAAGTATGCTCCACCGGAGCACTCCCCAGTCTCCTGCCATCGAGCCATCACTTGCTCGATGGCACGCAACGTCATGAACGTGGCGCTCCATCGCGTTTCACCTGGGAGGCTGAGCTCTGCATCTACGTTGTCGACGGATTCTTTGTCGTCCTCAGCGCCCAACATGAAGAGTGCACTGAACTGCTCATTCTCTACACGATAGAGGGAGTCACTGTCCATAAATCTGCTTCAGCCTCGCAATCACCTTGGATTCGTTCGGCTTGTCGGACTTTGCAACGATCTGAATCCCGCCGTCAACATTCCGGAAGAACAGACGACCGCCGTTCCTTCCTCGCGCCTGAACGTCGTCGTCGTTCCAGACATGTGGACCTCGCTGGCCGCTTGGGGCGTGAGGGCGCCCCGCCAGAAGGTCTGGCGGGGCGCCTTTCGCAATCAGTTTCCTGCAGTGCTCGCCAGGATGCCGATTTCTGTGATCAGGCGATGCAGGGCAGCCACGTAAGAGCGATACTCCTCCAGCAAGGGCCCTTCCGCTGCGACCTGAGAACCGAACGAATCAAGGTCTCGACGAAGAGAGTCGACCTGGGAAATAAGGTCGTCGACACCTGGCACGGCATCAGCCTCCATGGATCCACCCTCGACTCGACTGGCATACCCGGCAATCCACCCGTCGAGTGTCAATAGGCGAGAGTTCCAGTCTCGCAGCACCTCTGTCTGAGGGTAGTCCGGGTATGGCAACGCCATGAAGGCTTCGTAGGCTTCGCTGAGTTCGGATTCCCTAGTCATGCCAGGTAACTATCTTCCCATCCTTGGTGTAGATCCCCTCGCCACCGAACAGACCGCCTCTGATCTTCCATCCCATATCGCCATTCTGCAGCTTCCAGGGAATTCGATCCTTCTGTTCCGTCTTATTCCATAGATCCCGGGCTTCGCGAGTGTATTCAGCTAGAGTTCGACCCTTGCCATGCTTGTTCAGGTGATATGTGGCAGTTTCTTCCAAGCTGCCGAATGTCGCCTTGTCCCACTCCTGCAAAGCTTCGGCGTCGGTCCCGCAGAACTTGTCCGCATTGTGAACGAGGACCGGCGTCTCGCCCGCCAGCACATAATACGTGTGGAGATCGGCAATGGTCAGGTTGTGAACACGCTGTCCGGGCGTGGTCCACGTCTTGGTGGCATTGACCTGTGCGTAGGTGCCTTCGTCGGTCCGCAGCCGGTCGCCCGGCTCGAGTTCCGCCGCGTCGAGCCAGGCGTTCTTGGCGCCCGCCACCCAGAAGGGGTGCTGGTCGGTGGCGATCAGTGTGCCGGTCGACTTCGCGTCGGGGTCCGCGACCGCGATGTCGACGAGGTTCTTCTGGCCGTCACCGGTGATGGTCGCCTGGACACTCTTCGCCGCGGTCTCGCCGGACCGCGGGTCGGTGGCCACGACCTGGTCACCGACGCGAACGTCCTCGATCGGCTTGGTCCGCCGGTCGGCCATCAGGACGCGGGTGCCCGGTACGAAGCTGTTCTTCTGGCACGCCTTCAGCGCCTTGAGCGCCTTGAGCTTGAAGGCACTGAGCGCGAGGCCCTTGAGACACGAGAGCTTTTTCGTCTGGAGGCAGTTCTCGATCTCCTCGGCACCGACGTACCAGGCGACCAGGCGCTCGAAGTAGGTGCTCTCGGTGCAGGCCATTCCACCGGCTCCGTCACCAGCACAGACCAGGACGGTGCCCGGAGTCAGGTCCCCCTGCTCCATGTACTCGTCCCGGTACTCACGGAACCGCTTGTCGATGATCTTCCGAAGTTCCTCGTCCGAGAGCGGCTTGCTGACCCCGCCTGCCTCGGCTTCCTTCCGCACCTGATCCTTGAATTCCGCGAGCAGCTTTTCGGCCGCGATCTTCATGGCCTCCGTCGATGCCTTGGCCGCAGCGGCGGCGTCCTTGCCCGCGGCCTCGGCGGAGATGCCTGCCTGGTACGCGGCGGCGTTGGCCTGGGAGGCATAGTTCGAGGCGAGGCTCGCGGACCTGGCGGCTTGTTGTGCGGAACGGGTCGCCGCCTGGGCGTCCTTGCGGGCCGCCGCCGCGGCACTGTTCGCCTTCTTGGACGACTCGGCGGCCTTCTCGGCCGACTTGGCCGCCTGGTCGGCGGACTTGTCGGCCTGCTGAGAGTACTCGGCCGCCTGTTCCGCCGAAGTCCGGGCCTTGTCCGCCCACTTGACCGCTGCGGCGGCGTCCTTGGCGGCTTCCGCCGCCACACGCTGCGCCTCGGCGGCGTCCTTGTGGGCCAGCGCCGCGGACCGGTCGGCCGCTGCGAGGAGGATGTCGACCTCGGCGATGTGGGCGGCGGTGTTGGCGTCACGCTGCTGCGCCCGGTACAGACCGAGCTGAAGGAAGTCGCGCAGTCCGGAAGCCGGCCCCGACAGCACCGCCTGGGCCGCGGCCTTGACCTCGGGACCGCCGTTCGTCATCGCCTGGGCGACCGCGACGCGGTCGTCGTCCTCACGGGCCTTGTACTGGCCGACCTCCAGGAACTGGTGCAGGTCGGCCGCCGTGCCGTCCAGGGCCTTGTTGGCGGCGGCCTTCACGCCCGGTCCGCCCGCGGCCATGATCTGGGCGACGGTGACGCGGTCGTCGTGTTCCTTGCCCGGATAGGCCTTCGTCCGCAGGAAGTCCCGCACCTGCGCGATCGGCTTGTCCAGCACATCCAGTGCGGCCTGCCGCTGCGCGGGCTTGTCCGTGGTGTTGGCGATGTGCGCCACGCTCGCGCGGTCGTCCTGCTCCAACGCCACCGCCAGAGCGGCACGGACGAACTCCGCCACATCGGCGTCGGTACCCATCAGCGCGTTCTCGGCAGCGCTGCGGGCCCACGTCCCTCCGGCGGAAGCGAGGTTGAGCGCGACCTGGCGTCCCTTGGTGGCCGTGACCTTCAGGTCGGACGCCGCCACGGCCTCATCCCAGAGCTTCTGCGTCTCGGTATTGAGCTGCTGAAGCCGGCCCGCTTCCCACTTGGCAGCGGCGACCCGCGTGTCCTCGGCCTTCTTGGCCTCCTCCGCCGCCAGGACGTTCTCTTCCTGCTGCTGGATCAGGCGCTCTTCGTCCGCCTTACGCGCCAGCTCCGCCACCGTCTTGGCCCGGTCGGCGGCGCTCTGCGCGTCGCCCGCGGCCTCGGTCGCGGCGTCGGCCGCGGCCTTGGACTCCTTCGCGGCGTCCACCGCATTTCCCGCTTCGTCAGCGGCCTTGTTCGCCGCCTTGGCCGCCGCCTCGGCATGATCCGCGGCGTCGTTGGCGGCCGTACGCGACTGCCGGGCGGCCGTGGCGGCCTGCCTGGCGTTGGACTGGGCGGCGTTGGCCGCACGCGTGGCCTGGCCGGCCAGTCGCCTGGCCCTTGCCGCGGCAGCCTCGGCCTCGGTGGACTTGGCACCGGCCTCACCGGCCCAGCGACCCGCCTCAGCCGCTGCCGTGGCAGCCGCCGCGGCGTTGACTCCAGCGCTGGCCGCGGCCCCGGCCGCCTCCCCCGCCGCCTCCGCGGCGATACCGGCCTGCTCAGCCGCCTTGGCCGCCTTCCGCGCCCCGTCAGCGGCAGCATTCGCGTTCTGCGCGGCGATCCGGGCGTCCTTCGCCCGCTCGGCATCAGCGGCCGTCGCAGCCGCAGCCGACCTGGCCGTGGACGCCGCGCTGCCCGCCCGGCCCGCCGCATACGCCGCCTGCGCAGCCGCCGTGGCCGCAACCCGCGCCGCCCGGTTCGCCGCCGCAGCCGACGACACCGCCGTACGCGCCGCCTGAGCCGCCCGGTCAGCCGCGGAAGCCGCCCGCGACGCTGCGGCGGCCGCCCTTCCGGCCGACGACTTCGCTTCCTCCGCCTCCCTGGCCGCGACCTGCGCCGCCTCCTTGGCCCGCTGCGTCGCCTTCTCCGCCTTGGCCGCTTCCTCCTTGGCCTCCTCGGTCAGCCGGCTGGCCTGCTTCTGCGCCTTGTCGGCGAGCGCGGCCAACTGGGCCACGGTCAGCGTCTCCTGATCCCGCGCGGCCGCGACCTGCCAGCCCTCGTCCAGGAACTCCTGCACGTCCTCGGGAGTGCCGTCCAGGACCTGGTTGGCGACCTTCTTCACGTTCGGGCCGCCCGCCGTCATCAGCTGGGCGACCTGAACCCGGTTGTCCTCCTCCCGCGCCTTGTACTGGCCCTGGTCGATGAACTTGCGCCAGTCGTCGGCAGTACCGTCCAGTGCCTTGTTCGCGGCTTCCTTGACCCCCGGCCCGCCCGCGGCCATGATCTGCGCGACCTGGACACGCAGGTCGTCGTCATAGGGCTGGACGATTCCCTCGTCCAGGAACTTCTGCAGCTCCTCGGCCCCGCCGTCCAGCGCGGTGTTGGCGGCCTCCCGCACACCCGGCCCGCCCATGGCCATGACCTGCGCCACCTGCACCCGCAGGTCCTGCTCCTCCAGGACCGGCAGATCCTGGTTCATGAACGTGTCGACGTCCTGATCCGGACTGAGCAGCACGGCCTCAGCAGCCCGCCGTACGCCCGGGCCGCCGTACTCCCAGTACCAGAGGACGTCGGATCTGTCGTACGCAGGCCCTTCGTCAGCCGCGGCGGCGGGACGCGCGTCCACGCCCGCCAGCAGCGCCAGGGCCGCCAGCGTCGCCACGACGCCACGCCGCCCCGGCACACCTCTTAATTTCCTCACCGATTCCTTCTTTCTCAACGACACGTCACTCTTCGACGCGTCACACTTCGATGCGTCACTTGTCGACACAGTTCTGGTCCCGCCACGGGACGAACCGATCCGGCCCATTGGTGATGACGCCGTCCACACCCCACGAAGCCGTGGTCTTCCACTGGCTGTCGGTGTCGACCGTCCAGACGAAGACATCGACACCGGCCGCCTTCAACTGGTCGACCACTGCGGGGCGAGCGGAAAGGCCGGTGAACTTCACCGCGTAGGTGCTGAGCTTGAACGCGCGGGCCGTGGCCACGGGATCGGCGTCGAGTGTGGAGCGCAGCAGCGCGACTTCGGTCTTGTTAGCGGAGGCCGCCGCGTCCCGCACCACGTCCTCGTCGAAGGACTGGAGCAGCGTCCGCTCGGTCATCCCGGCCTCGGAGACCAGCCTGAGGGCGTGGTCGACGGCCGCGGAGGTCTGTGGCCCCTTGATCTCCAACAGGAGCCGGGCGGACCTGGGCTTGAGGGAGGACAGCGCCTGTTCCAGCGTGGGAACGCTCCCACCGCCCGTCACCGTGAGCCCGGAGATCTCCTCGGCGGTGAGCCGATCGACGCGTCCGGTGCCGTCGGTCGTGCGGTCCACGGTGTCGTCGTGCATGAGGACCGGATGGCCGTCCTTGGTGAACTGCACATCGGTCTCGACCCAGTCCGCACCGCGATCGACCGCCGCCTCCAGGGAGGCGATCGTGTTCTCCGGGGCGACCTCGGGTGCGCCCCGGTGCCCGATCGCATCCGTACCGGAGCAGCCGATCACGACGGGCCGGTCCCAGACGCGTACGGCGTCGACAGTTCCGGCGAAGTGCTCCTGGAACGTGCCCTGGTAGTACACCCGGCCGATCTGGAGGCCGCCCGACGCACGCCACGGGGTGGTGAAGTCGGCCGCCGCCTGGGGCCTGCCGTTCACGAACAGCTGGATCTTCTTCGCCGACGCGTCGTACACCCCGGCCAGATGCGTCCACAACCCGGTCTGCGCCACGTCCGTGCTCATCGACCGGACGATCGCCGTGTCGTCGGCATCCTTGGAGTGGCGGTTGAAGACCCACTTGTCGTAGGCCTTGGAGTAGTACAGCTGGAAGCCGCTCGCACGCGTCCCCGACTGCGAGAGGAAGGTGTGGTTGCTGTCCTTGTCGTCCAGCTTCACCCACGCCGACACCGAGAACGACTTCGTCGTGTCCACCACCGGACCGGCCGTCGCCGCGTACGCCGACGTCCCGTTCAGCCGCAACCCGGTGCCGGTTCTGCCGGCAGCACCGAGCTTGGCGCCGCCCCCGGCCACCGTCGCCACCGGACCGGCGCCCATGCCTCCACTGACCCGCGTGGCACCCGCGCCCTCGTCCAGCGGGAAGGAGGCCAACTCCTGCAGGCGCTCCGGTAACTCACCGCCGTACATCGAGGTCGCGTCGGCCTCCGTCACCGCCGACTGGACGGTCCGCACCTCGTCGATGAGGCCGGCCGCGTTCTCCTGCCAGGCGCCCTGCCAGCGCAGCCTGCCGATCTGCAGGCCACCGGTGGCCCGCCAGGCGGCGGTGGCCTGCACCGTCTGCTGGAGCCGGCCGTTCACGAACAGCGACAGCGTCTGCTTGTCCGCGTCGTAGGAGCCGGTCAGATGGGTCCACACACCGGTCTGCGCGGCGTCCTTGCCGAGCGCGCGCACGATGGCTGTGTCGTCGGCGTCCTTGGAGTGCCGGTTGAAGACCCACTTGTCGTAAGCCTTCGAGTAGTACAACTGGAAGCCGCTCGCACGCGTCCCCGCCTGCGACAAAAACGTGTGGTTCCTGTCCTTGTCGTCCAACTTCACCCACGCCGACACCGAGAACGACTTCGTCGTGTCCACCACCGGACCAGCCGTCGCCGCATACGCCGACGTCCCGTTCAGCCTCAACGCCGAACCGACCTTGCCCACGGCACCCGGCTCGGCGCCACCGGCCAGCGCCGCGGTGAACTCCTGCGCCGCGCCCCCGAGCACACGCCGCGACCCGGCACCCTCATCCAGGGCGAAAGCCGCTGTCTCGGCTGGGCCGGACGGCCGGAGGGAGGAGGCCTGGGCCGGGGGCGATGCCGCCGGCAGGGCACTCGAAGCGGTCGTCGGCAGGGCCGTGGCCAACGCCGTCGTCACTGTTAACGGCAGCACGAATCTGCCCTTGAGTCTCATCACTGATCCTGCTCATCAGGCGATCAAGCGAGCGGAGAACTGGTCTCCGGTGCTTGAGAAGAAACCGGGCCCGGTACTGCAGGACTTGCAGGACTTGCCTACCGGGCCCCGGAAAGGAAACGGTTCTGCGACCGTCAGTTCTTGACCTGGATACCGTCGTTGAAGATCTCGTCGACGCCGATGGCCCGGTCCCAGACACGGATGTTGTCGATGGTCCCGGCGAGGTGTTCCTGGGAGGTGCTCTGGTGGTACAGCCTGCCGATCTGGAGGCCGCCCGACGCACGCCACGGGGTGGTGAAGTCGGCCGCCGCCTGGGGCCTGCCGTTCACGAACAGCTGGATCTTCTTCGCCGACGCGTCGTACACCCCGGCCAGATGCGTCCACACCCCGGCCTGCGCCACGTCCGTACTCATCGACCGGACGATCGCCGGCTCATCGACGTCGGTGGCGTGCCGGTTGAAGACCCACTTGTCGTAGGTCTTGGAGTAGTACAGCTGGAAGCCGCTGGCGTGATTGCCCGACTGCGCCAGGAACGTGTGGTTCCTGTCCTTGTTGTCGAGCTTGACCCATGCCGACACGGAGTACGACTTGGTCGTGTCCACCACCGGACCAGCCGTGGCCGCGTACGCCGTCGTCCCGTTCAGCTTCAAGGCCGAACCCACCTTGCCCGCGGCACCGAGCTGAGCCCCGGCCCCGGCCACGGTCGCCACCGGACCGGCGCCCATGCCGCCACTGACCCGCGTGGCACCCGCGCCCTCGTCCAGCGGGAACGAGGCCAACTCCTGCAGATGCGCGGGGAGTCCGCCACCGGAGATCGTGGTCGCGTCGGCCTGCGTCAGGACCGACTGGACCGTCCGCACGTCATCGATGAGGCCGCCCGTGTTCTCCTGCCAGGCCCCCTGCCAGCGCAGCCTGCCGATCTGCAGGCCACCGCCCGCCCGCCAGGGGGTGGTGAACTCGGTCGCCGTCTGCGCCTTGCCGTTCACGAACAGCTGGATCTTCTGGGCCGAGGCGTCGTACGTCCCCGCGAGGTGCGTCCAGACCCCGGCCTGCGCCGCGCTCGTGCTCAGCGACCGGATGGTCGCCGCGTCGTCGGCGTCCTTGGAGTGCCGGTTGAACACCCACTTGTCGTAGGCCTTCGAGTAGTACAGCTGGAACCCGCTGGCACGATTCCCCGACTGCGACAGGAACGTGTGGTTCCTGTCCTTGTCGTCCAACTTCACCCACGCCGACACCGAGAACGACTTCGTCGTGTCCACCACCGGACCAGCCGTCGCCGCGTACGCCGACGTCCCGTTCAGCCGCAACGCCGAACCGACCTTGCCCACGGCGCCCGGCTCGGCGCCACCGGCCAGCGCCGCGGTGAACTCCTGCGCCGCGCCCCCGAGCACACGCCGCGACCCGGCACCCTCATCCAGGGCGAAGGCGGCCTTACCGGTGAAGGCGCTGCTGTTGAGCCAGGCGGCGATGTTGTCGGTGCGGGCCGCGGTGGCGCTGTCGCCCTGCCCGGACTGGCCCAGGCAGCCGACGTGGTCGGCGAGGCTCTGCACCGCCGTGATACGGCCCCCTCCGTCGAGGACCGGACCGCCGGCATCGCCCTTGCAGATCCGGCCGCCCGCCAGCGTCACGCTCGTCGCGCTCGTGCTGCTCTGGGTGACGCTGCTGTTGTGGGGGCCGCCGGGCACCCACGCCTTGTCGGTACGGCCGTATCCGGCGGCGACCAGCGGCGCTCCGTCGGCGGCCGCCCTGCCCGCGAGGGTGGCGGGGGCGATGTCGGTGAGCGGACCCGCCAGGCGGGCCAGCACCACGTCACGATCGTCACGCGGCACCAGGTAGTTGATCCTCACCGGGGCCTTGCCCGCGAAGACGGCCGTGGCCTCGCGCGTCGGCTCGCCCGCCTGCACAGGCTTGGCCGGATCGTCGGAGAAGCAACTCGCCGCGGTCAGCACCCAGGTCCTGTCGACCAGGGCACCGCTGCATCCCCGGCCCTCCGCCTGACCGGCCCGTCCCACGACGACACGGGCCAGCCACGGACGGGCCGAGTCGCCGGTCACCACCGCGGGCTTGTCCTCGCCGACGCTGAGCTCCAGCACCGTGGACGTGAGGGCGGGATCGATCCCCTCCCCCAACGTCATCCAGGTCCCGGGCTCCAGGCCGATCTCCTCGACCTTGCTCTCGTTGGTCCTGGGATCCTCCGTGCGCACCGTCGCCGTGACGCCGTCCCGGGTGTCGGATTTCGCCAAGTAGCTCTTCTCGATCTCCAAAGCCAGATATCCCACCGGCCCGGAAACCGCGAAACACGCATTACCGCTGGTACGACTGTTGATCCGCAGCAGATCACTGCCGCCGGAGGCACAGTCGGCCAGCATGATGTTCCCGTCACCGGAGATGAGCTTGAGGCCTTTCTCGGCCAACAGCTTGTCCCGGTCCGGGTAAGCGAAATCCTCGACCAGGGAGCCCGTCCCGTCACCAGGCGCCGCCTGTGAAACACCAGCCATCGGACCCGTGTTCAGGACCGTCGCCGCGGCTAAGGCCGCAAGAGTCACCGCTGTCGGCCGCCAGAGCATGCCGCGCCGCACCATAAACGAACTCCCCCCATGAAATGAAAGATCAACGATCAGTCGTGCCGCACAGAAAGAGGTCGGCACGCGTCGATCAGGTGATACCGAACGGCGGGTCAGGCCGTCAGCCACAAAGTGCCACGCCCTTGAACAAGTCTTGACGTGAGCAACCCAACGGAGCCTCACCCATGGCGCCTCAATTGTCAAAGAAAATTCACAACTGACACTCGCTCATCACCTCTCTATTGGGCACTCCGACACAGCAGCCGGGGAGGTAGGAATGCGGCTCGGCCCCAGTCGGCCACCGCCATGTGGTGTTGGCCACAGGGTCGCTCTCCGTTCAGACATCAACCGCGTCGGGCGGCAGCCGTACTCCTCGACCAGGCAGCCGGCCACCGGCCCCACGACCGCGCGACGACCGCGCGACGACCGCACGACCACACGAAAACCGGCAGACAGCCATCCCTCACCCACGCCAAGATCCTCCCCATGGATCGCCGACGCATCAGCGCCCTCGCCCACGCCGACCACCCCGTCGCCGCGCCCCTGAGCGACACCTCCGTGGCCCGCCTCCTCGATCGCGCCCTGCGGGACGGGACCGTGCCGGACGGGGCCGAGCTAGACAGGGACGAGCGGATACTCGATCTCGGGTGCGGGGAGGCGGCCTGGCTGGTGCGGGCCGTTGAGGGGCGGCCGGGGGTGAGCGCCCACGGGGTCGACCTGGATGCCGGCACCATCGCCGGGGCCCGCGACGAGATCGCCGCGCGCGGGCTCGGCGACCGGGTCACCCTGCACGCCCAGGACGCCCGCGAGTTCGCCGCCGACGAGCCGTTCGACCTGGTGCTCTGTGTCGGCGCCACCCACGCCTTCGGCGGTCTGCTGCCCACCCTCGAAGCGGCCCGGCGCCATCTCGCCCCGGGCGGTACGGCCCTGATCGGCGACGCCTTCTGGGAGCGTGAGCCCGGCCAGGGCACGCTCGACGCCGGGTTCGCGGCCGACGACTACGCCGATCTCGGGGCGACCGTCGACAGGATCGTCGCGGACGGGTGGACGCCGGTGTACGGGCACATCAGCACCACCGAGGAGTGGGACGAGTACGAGTGGTCGTGGACCGGGTCCCTGTCCCGGTGGGCCCTGGACCATCCCGACGACCGGGGCAGCGGCGAGGCACTCAAGGCCGCCGCCGAGCACCGCTCCGGCTGGCTGCACGGCTACCGCCGCACCCTCGGCTTCGTCACGCTCGTACTGCGACGAACACCTGAGCATCAGCGGTGAGGTGAGGGGCCCGGCGTCACCCCGGCGTCACCCCGGCCTCACCCTGGCCACACCACCGCCTGCACCTCGCTGTACGCGTGCAGCGCGTACGAGCCCACGTCCCGTCCCACCCCGCTCTTCTTGAAGCCGCCGAACGGGGCCTCCATGTTGCGGCCGACGGTGTTCACGCCCACTCCGCCGGCCCGCAGGCGCCGTGCGACCCGGAAGGCGCGGGTCACGTCGCCGGACCAGACGTAGTCGATGAGGCCGTAGTCGGAGTCGTTGGCCAGGGCCACGGCCTCCTCCTCGTCTTCGAAGGGGAGGACGACCACGACCGGGCCGAAGATCTCCTCGCGGACCACCCGCATGTCGGGGGTGCAGTCCGCGAGGAGGGTGGGGGCGACGTAGAAACCGCGGTCCAGGGGCGGGCGTTCGCCGCCCGCGACCACCCTCGCGCCCTCCTTGCGGCCCAGTTCGACGTACGACTCCACGCGGTCCCGGTGAGCGGCCGAGATCACCGGGCCGACGACCGTGCCCGGGTCGCGCGGGTCGCCCACCGGCAACCGGCCCGCGTACGCCGCGAGGTGGGTGACCAGCGCGTCGTACACCCCGCGCTGGGCGAGCACCCGCGTGGGGGCCGTGCAGATCTGGCCGCTGTAGAACGAGAACGTCGTGCCGATGCCCGCCACCGCCGAGCCGAGGTCCGCGTCGTCGAAGACGACGGCCGCGCCCTTCCCGCCCAGCTCCATCAGTTGCCGTTTCATGCCCCGCCCGCACACCTCGGCGATGCGCTGTCCGACGGCCGTCGAGCCGGTGAAGCTCACCATGTCGACGTCGGGCGAGTCGACGGCCGCCTCACCCGCCTCCGCGCCGGAGCCGCTGACCACGTTCACGACGCCCGGCGGGGCGCCCGCGGCCTGCAGGGCCTCGGCCAGGCGGTAGACGGAGAGCGGGTCCTGGGGGGCGGGCTTCACGACCACCGTGTTGCCCATGGCCAGCGCGGGGGCGATCTTGCCGGCCGGGTTCGCCCAGGGGTTGTTGTACGACGTGACGCAGGTGACGACGCCGACGGGCTGACGTATCGCCAGGGCGCCTGTCACCGCGGCCTTGCCCAAGGGGCCCGCCTCGTTGATCTGCGGCGGAAGGGGCTGTTCGACGGGTTCCAGCGCGCCCTTCGCGTACCGCCTGAAACGCGACGCGCCCACCGCCACCTGCATCGCCCGCGCCGTCCCGGTCGTCGCACCGCTCTCGGCCTGCGCGAGCTCGGCGTACGGCACGAGATGGCGCTGGATGTGCTCCGACGCCCGGGCCAGAATCACCGCCCGCTCCTCCGGGGACGTACGCGACCACGGGCCGAAGGCCTCGCGGGCCGCGGCGGCGGCCGCGTACACCTGGTCCCGCGAGGCCTCCGGCGCCCACCCGACGACCCCCTCGGTCGCCGGGTCGACCACCTCGTAGTGCCCGCCGTCCGGCTCGACCCACGCGCCACCGATGAACAACTTTCCCCCGGCTGTCCCACCGGCTGTCACCCCGGCTGTCACCTGGTACTCACCGTCCGGGTGTCCCGCCCCGAGCGGAGCACCTTGCCCGGTACGGCACCGGTCACGACGTCGTCCCGGATCGCCTCGACGCCGTTGACCCAGACCGCCCGTACGCCGAGCGCCCTGGAGTCCAGCCGCGGGCTGTCTCCCGGCAGGTCGTGCACCAGGGTGGCCTTGCCCGCGTCGATGCGCTCCGGGTCGAAGAGGACCAGGTCCGCATGGAAGCCCTCCTCCACCCGGCCCCGCTCCCGCAGGCCGAACAGCTGCGCCGGGTCGTCCGTCAGCATCTTCACCGCCTGCTCCAGCGGCACCAGCCTCCGCCCGCGCAGACAGTCACCGATGAAGCGCGTGGTGTACGGGGCGCCGCACATGCGGTCCAGGTGCGCACCCGCGTCCGAGCCGCCCAGCATGACGTCCTCGTGCCGCCAGGTCTCGGAGCGCAGGGCCCAGGAGTCGGGGTCGTTGTCCGTGGGCATCGGCCACAGGACGGTGCGGAGGTCGTCCGCAGCACAGATCTCCACCAGGCACTCGAAGGGTTCCTGGCCGCGTTCGGCCGCGATGTCCCGTACGACCCGGCCGGTCAGGCCCTCGTTGGCCGCACTGTAGGTGTCCCCGATGACGTACCGGCCGAAGTTGGTCAGCCGCCGCAGCACGCCCGCCTCCTTGGAGTGGGCGCCCTTCAGCATCTCGGCCCGCACCTCGGGGTCGCGCAGCCTGTCGATCCTCTCCGGGACGGGCAGGCTCAGGATCGGCCCCCACCCCGGGATCAGGTTCAGCGCGCAGAACGTGCCCAGCGACATGTTCATGGGCGTGAGGATCGGCATGGTCAACGCGACGATCCGGCCGCCGGACTTGCGGGCGCGCTCGCTGGCGAGGAGCTGCCGCGGTACGCGCTCGGGGACCGCCGCGTCGATCGTCAGCACGTTCCAGTTCAGGGGACGGCCGGCGGACGAGGTCATCTCCACGAAGAGGTCGATCTCCTCGTCGCTGAACTGGTCCAGGCAGCCCGCCACGATCGCCTCGATCTGCGTGCCCTCGTACTCGCCGACGGCCCGCGAGAGCGCCAGCAGCTCGGCGGGCTGCGCGTGCCGGGACGCGACCGGCTGCCCGTCGCCGTCGGAGTGCGAGCGCGACTGGGTGGTGGACAGCCCCCAGGCTCCCGCCTCCATCGCCTCACCCAACAGCCGTACCATCGCGTCGAGTTGCTCCGGCGACGGCTGCCCGCCCACGGCGTCCGGCCCCATGACGTACCGCCGCAGCGCACAGTGCCCCACCATGAAGCCCGCGTTGACGGCGATACGCCCCTCCAGGGCGTCCAGATAGTCCCCGAAGGTGTGCCAGCTCCAGGGCGCACCCTCCTCCAGGGCGACCAGCGACATGCCCTCGACCTTGGACATCATGCGACGGGTGTAGTCGGCGTCGTCGGGGCGGGCGGGGTTGAGCGGGGCCAGCGTGAACCCGCAGTTCCCGCCCGCGACCGTGGTCACCCCGTGGTTCAGGGACGGTGTCGCGTACGGGTCCCAGAACAGCTGGGCGTCGTAGTGCGTGTGCGGGTCGACGAAACCGGGGGCGAGGACGAGCCCGCTCGCGTCCTCGACCGTACGGGACTCCTCGGTGACGGTCCCGACGACAGCGATCCGCCCGTCACGTATCCCCACGTCGGCGGTGAAGGCGGGCGCGCCGGTACCGTCGACGACGGTCGCACCCTTGATGACGTGGTCGAGCATGAGCACATACCTCCTCGGGTGAGTGGGCGCGCCCCTGAAAGGGGCGCGTGACTGTGTCGATATGCGGCTCCGCCGCGTGGGCGCGATCAACCACAGACGACCCGCAGCCGCCGTCCAAGCTCAGACAGCCCCCCGGAACCGCGTAGTCCGATGCACAGGATCCGTATCGATCTTCGGAATCACGTGCTCCCCGACCAACCTGATCGTCTGCAACGTGTCCTCCCGCGAGATCCCCACCGGCAACCCGAAGCTCAACTGATCCGCCCCGGCCTGCTCCCACCGCTTGCACTGCGTGAGCACCTCGTCCGGATCACCGCAGATCAGCAGCTCCTCGGCGATGAGCAGCTCGATGATCTCCTCGGTGTACTCGGGCAGCGTCTCGGGCCACTGGGGGAACCCCTCGGGCCGCGGGAACGTGTCGTGGTACCGGAAGACGAGCGAGGGCAGATAGTGCAGCCCACCGCCGGCGGCAATCCGCACCGCCTCGGCGTGCGTCGGCGCGCAGATCGCGGTCGACGTCACCATGACGTTGTCGTTGACGAAGGCGCCGATCGGCTCGGCATCCACGACCGCCGTCTTGTACTGCTCCAGCACCCACTCCATGTCGGAGACCTTCTGCACGCTGAAGCCGAGCACGCCGAGGCCCTTGCGGGCGGCCATGGCGTACGAGGGCGGGGAACCGGCCGCGTACCACATCGCCGGGTGCGCCTTCCCGTACGGCTTCGGCAGCACCTTGCGCGGCGGGAGCGACCAGTGCTTGCCCTGGAACCCGGCGTACTCCTCCTGGAGCCACATCTTCGGGAACTCGGCGATGGTCTCTTCCCAGATCTCCTTGGTGTGGTTCATGTCGGTGATCCCGGGCAGGAAGCCGAGAATCTCATGGCTCCCGGCTCCCCGCCCGCTGCCGAACTCGAAGCGGTTCTCACTGAGGTGGTCCAGCATGGCCACCTTCTCGGCGACCTTCACCGGGTGGTTGACCTGGGCGAGGGGGTTGAAGATGCCGGAGCCGAGGTGGATGCGCTCGGTGGCGTGCGCCAGATAGCCCAGGAAGACGTCGTTGGCGGAGAGGTGGGAGTACTCCTCCAGGAAGTGGTGCTCGGACGCCCAGGCGTACTTGAAGCCGGACTTGTCCGCCTGGATGACGTACTCGGTCTCCTCCATCAGCGCCTTGTGCTCCGCGAGCGGGTCGGTCTCGGCCCGCTTGCCCACGTATCCCTGTACAAAGAGCCCGAATTCCAAGGAGGTTCACCGTCCCCAGTCTGTTTCTGACACTTCGTCAGATCGGCGGTATGCCGCCGACTGTGGCACCGTGCGCAGACACCGTCAATAGCTGACGGCCAGTCAGGCGACGCTCAGACAATGCTGACGCCGGCCAGCCAGCCCCCGTCGATCACGAACGGCTGCCCGGTGATGTAGGAGGAGTCGTCGCAGGTGAGGAAGAGCGCGAGCCGGGCCACCTCCTCGGGCTTCCCGACCCGCCCGAGCGGCACGAGCTTCCGGTAGTACTCGTCGAGGGCGTTCGCCGCCTTCTCGTGGTCGACGCCCGGGTCGAGCTGCGCCGGATTGGTCATGGCGGTGTCGATGGCGCCCGGGCAGACGGCGTTGACCCGTACCCCCTTCCCGGCCAGCTCCAGCGCCGCCACCTTCGTCAGCCCGACGATCGCGTGCTTGGTCGCGGTGTAGGCGCCCACGTACGCCATGCCGGTCACCCCCGTGTACGAGGCGGTGTTCACGATTGTGCCGCCGCCCGCCTCGGCGATCTCGGGAGCGACGGCCTTGATGCCCAGGAAGACCCCCACCTGGTTCACCTGGACGACCTGCTGGAACTCCTCCAGGGGTGTGTTGACCAGCTTGTTGAAGCGCAGGATGCCGGCGTTGTTGACGAGCCCGTCGATCCGCCCGTACGCGCCCTTCGCGGCGGCCACGGCGGCCCGCCAGTCGTCTTCACGGCCCACGTCGAGGTGCACGTACAGCGCGCCGGCACCCAACTCCTTCGCGAGCGCCTCGCCCCGGTCGTCGAGCACGTCGGCCACGACGACCTTGGCGCCTTCCGCCGCGAACAGGCGGGCCTCCTGCTCTCCCTGCCCGCGCGCCGCCCCCGTGACGAGGACGACACGACCGTCCAGCTTGCCCATGGCCACTCCTTACGGTTGGGGTTACGGATGGGGTCACGGGCCCAGGAGCGGCGCGACCTCAGCACCGAACGCGGTCATCTGGTCGGTGAGTTCACCGCGGTCGCGGCTGCGGAACCGAACCTGGATCTGGTCCACGCCCATCACCCGGTAGGCCCGCAGCGACTCGGCGAGCGCTTCGGGTGCGCCCGTGAGGGTGCGCCGCCCGACGTCCCAGCCGGGCTCACCCACGTACAGCGGTTCGGTGATGGCGCCGACGGTGAACGGACCCTCCGCGCCCACCTGCTCACGCAGGTCCCGCAGCCTGGCTATCTGCCCCGGCAGCCGGTCGCGCGGGTCGCCCTGCGGGAGCCAGCCGTCCCCACGTACGGCGGCCCGTCGTACGGCGGCCGGTGAGGAACCCCCGACCCAGACGGGCACATGCTGCTGGGCGGGCCTTGGGCGCTGGCCGAGCCCGTCGAAGTCGTACGCCTTCCCGTGGTGGGCCGGGAACTCCTCCGGCCCGAGGGCGGCCCGGAGCGCGTCGACGGACTCGTCCAGGAGGGCACCCCGGGCGGCGAAGTCGACGCCCAGCACCTCGAACTCCTCCCGTACGTGCCCGGCGCCGACGCCGAGGATCAGCCGGCCTCCGGAGAGGTGGTCGAGGGTCGCGTACTGCTTGGCGGTGAGGAGGGGGTGCCGGAGCGCGACGACCGCGACATGGCTGAGCAGCCGTACGCGTTCGGTGACCGCGGCGAGGAAGGCGAGCGTGGCGACCGGGTCGTACCAGACGGTGCTCATCGCGGCCGCGAGGCGGCGCGGGATCGCGACGTGGTCGCAGCTCGCGACGTACGCGAAACCGGAGCGGTCGGCGGTGCGGGCGATCTCGGCCAGGTCGTCCGGCCGGGCGTCGGCCTCCCACGGCTCGGCGTAGAGGGTGGACTGCGACTGGACGGGAAGCTGCATTCCGTACAGCAGGGGCTTCGGGGCGCTCAAGAGGTACCGCCCCCGGGTCCGGGCCACAGGCCGTCGTCCGTCAGCCCCAGCAGGTCGATGGCGTTGCGCCGGACGATCCGGTCGACCACGTCCGGGTCCAGGTGGCCCATCTGGGACTCGCCGACCTGGCGGGACTCGGGCCAGGTGGAGTCGGAGTGGGGGTAGTCGGTCTCGTACAGCACGTTGCCGACCCCGATGGAGTCCAGGTTGCGCAGCCCGAAGGCGTCGTCGAAGAAGCAGCCGTACACGTGCTCGGCGAACAGCTCGGACGGCGGCCGGTGCACCTTGTCGGCGACGCCGCCCCAGCCGCGGTTCTCCTCCCAGACGACGTCGGCGCGCTCCAGGATGTACGGGATCCAGCCGATCTGGCCCTCGGCGTACATCACCTTGAGGTTGGGGAAGCGTTCGAACTTGCCGCTCATCAGCCAGTCGACCATCGAGAAGCAGCAGTTGGCGAAGGTGATGGTGGAGCCGACGGCGGGCGGGGCGTCGGCCGACGTGGACGGCATCCTGCTCGACGACCCGATGTGCATGGCGATCACGGTGCCGGTCTCGTCGCAGGCTGCGAGGAACGGGTCCCAGGCGTCGGTGTGCACGGAGGGCAGGCCGAGGTGCGGCGGGATCTCGGAGAACGCGACGGCGCGCACGCCTCGTGCGGCGTTGCGGCGGACCTCGGCGGCGGCCAGTTCGGCGTCCCAGAGGGGGATGAGGGTGAGCGGGACGAGCCGGCCCCGGGCATCGGGCCCGCACCATTCCTCCACCATCCAGTCGTTGTAGGCCCGGACCCCGAGCAGCCCCAGCTCGCGGTCCTGCGCCTCGGTGAAGGTCTGACCGCAGAAACGCGGGAAGGTGGGGAAGCACACGGCCGACTGCACGTGGTTGACGTCCATGTCGGCGAGGCGCTGCTTGACGTCGTACGAGCCGGGGCGCATCTGCTCGTACGTGATGACCTCCAGTTTGATCTCGTCCCGGTCGAACCCGACGGCGGTGTCGAGGCGGGTGAGGGGCCGGTGCAGGTCCTCGTACACCCACCAGTCGCCGATGGGGCCGTCGTCGCCGGGGGAGCCCATGACCGGGGCGAACTTCCCGCCCAGGAAGGTCATTTCCTTCAGGGGCGCACGGACTATACGGGGGCCGGTGTCCCGGTACTTCCTCGGCAGGCGGTCCTGCCAGACGTTCGGGGGCTCCACCGTGTGGTCGTCGACGGAGATGATCTTCGGGAAGGGGGTGCCCATGGTGTCCATAGGGGGCACGGTAGCGCCGATCTGACGATGCGTCAGCTATCGCGGACGGGGCCGTGGGGCCTCGGCGCGAGGCCCCACATGGCCGTGTGCGAGGTCCTCCATGGCCGCGCGCGTGGCCGAACCTTGACGTGTACGTGACCGGATCACGTACGACCGCACGAGGAGAGGGTGTGTAAACGTTGTGCCGTCCCATGTGGCGGCCTGTGATCAGTGCCCCCCACGGCTGACGCATCCGCCATGAACAAGGCAAACTGGCCTAGGTGTCAGGAGACCAGGGGGCGGCGATGGACGACGTTGTACCGCGAGTGCCTGAGCAGCGCGGCCCTGAGGACGCACGGCAACCAGCTGCCGAGGCGTCCGCGGCGCTGCGCTTCAGCGTGCTCGGCCCGGTGCGCGCCTGGCGCGGTGCGGAACCCCTGCCCACCGGCTCGCCACAGCAGCGCGCCCTGCTGGCGGCGCTGCTGCTGCGCGAGGGCCGTACGGCCACGGCGGGCGAACTGATCGACGCACTGTGGGGCGACGACCCGCCCTCCCAGGCCCTGGCCGCCGTCCGCACCTACGCCTCACGTCTGCGCAAGGTCCTCTCACCCGGCGTACTGATCAGCGAGTCGGGCGGTTACGCCATCCGCCTCGCCGACCAGCACACCGGGACCTCCGGGTCCACCGGGTTCACCGGGACCTCCGGGTCCACCGAGCCCTCTGGCACGAGCGGCGCCCTCGACCTGTCCCTGGCCCAGGAACTGGCGGCCGACGCGGAGAAGGCGAAGGCGACCGGAGACCTCTGCCACGCCCGCGCACTGCTGAACAAGGCGCTGAGCCTGTGGGACGGCGAGGTCCTGGCGAGCGTCCCGGGTCCGTACGCGGAGGCCCAGCGGGCACGGCTGGACGAGTGGCACCTCCAGCTCATCGAGACCCGTATGGACATGGACCTCGAACAGGGCTGCCACGCGGAAGCCGTCTCCGAACTCACCGCCCTGACAGCGGCCCACCCGCTGCGGGAACGCCTGCGCGAGCTGCTCATGCTGGCCCTGTACCGCAGCGGGCGCCAGGCCGAGGCCCTCGCCGTGTACGCGGACACGCGGCGGCTGCTGGCGGACGAGCTGGGCGTGGACCCGCGCCCCGGGCTGAAGGAACTCCAGCAGCGCATCCTCCAGGCCGACCCGGCCCTGGCGGAACCCTCGGCCCCCCTGACCCCGGAGCCCTCGGCCACCCCGGTGCGCCCGGCCCAGCTCCCCGCCACCGTCCCGGACTTCACCGGCCGGACGTCCTTCGTGTCCGAGCTGAGCGAGGTACTCGCGTCGGCATCGGCCGCCGAGGGACGCGTCATGGCCGTGTCCGCGCTGGCGGGCATAGGTGGCGTGGGCAAGACGACGCTGGCCGTCCATGTCGCCCACCAGGCGCGGGGAGCCTTCCCCGACGGGCAGCTGTACGTGGACCTGCAAGGGGCGGGCACGCGGGCCGCGGAACCGGAAACGGTGCTGGGCGCCTTCCTGCGCGCCCTCGGCACCGCCGACGAGGCCATCCCGGACTCCCTGGAGGAGCGGGCTGCCCTGTACCGCTCGGTCCTGGACGGCCGCCAGGTCCTCGTACTCCTGGACAACGCCCGGGACGCGGCCCAGGTACGGCCCCTGCTGCCCGGCACGGAGGGGTGCGCCGCGCTCGTCACCTCCCGGGTACGGATGGTGGACCTGGCCGGGGCACACCTCGTCGACCTGGACGTGATGTCGCCCGAGGAGGCCCTCCAGCTCTTCACGAAGATCGTGGGCGAGGAACGGGTGGCCTCGGAGCGGGAGTCGGCCCTGGACGTGGTGGCGGCGTGCGGTTTCCTGCCGCTGGCGATCCGGATCGCCGCGTCCCGCCTGGCTGCGCGCCGCACATGGACGGTCTCGGTACTGGCGGCGAAGCTGGGGGACGAGCGGCGTCGACTGGACGAACTCCAGGCCGGGGATCTGGCCGTGAAGGCCACCTTCGAGCTCGGGTACGGCGCGCTGGAGCCGGCGCAGTCGCGGGCCTTCCGGCTGCTGGGGCTGGCGGACGGGCCGGACATCTCGCTGGCGGCGGCAGCGGCGGTACTGGACCTGCCGGTGGACGAGACCGAGGACGTGCTGGAGTCCCTCGTCGACACGTCGCTGCTGGAGTCGGCGGCGCCGGGACGCTACCGCTTCCACGATCTGGTGAGGCTCTACGCGCGCGCGTGCGCGGAGAGGGACGAGCAGCCGCCGGGCGAGCGGGATGCGGCGATGTCGCGGTTGCTGGACTTCTATCTGGCTACGGCGGCAGAGGTCTATGCGATCGAGCGGCCGGGGGACCGGCTGGTGGACGACCTGGAGGTGACGGAGTACGCGGGGCTGCGGTTCACCGAGGGAAGCCAGGCCCTCGACTGGCTCTACACCGAGGCCGCACCCCTGCTGGCCTGCGTACGACAGTCGGCGGGGACGGAACGGCTGCGGCGGGCGGTGGATCTGCTGTGGGCGTCCAAGGACCTCACCGAGTCAGGCGCCAACTCCCACCAGTACGAGACAACCGCACGGGCAATGTGCGAGGCCACGCAGGCGTCAGGGGACGCCCGGGCGGAGGGCAGGGCACGGACGGTCCTCACCGACGTCCTCCTGGTCTCCGGCCGCATCGAGCAGGCGGAGGAGGAGGCGCGGCTCGCCATGGAGCTCGCGGGCTCGGCGCAGGACGCGACCGCTGCCAGTTGGGGGGCCAACAACCGGGGGCTCATCTGCCTGCACCAGGGCCGGTACGCGGACGCCAAACCCTTCTTCGACCAGGCGATCCAGGGGCTGCGGGCAGCCGGCAACCGCCCCTTCGAGGCGACCAGCCTGTGCAACCTCTCCCGTGCCCACCTGGGCATGGGCAGCATCGCGAAGGCGGTCGAGTTCGCCAAGCGTGGTGTCGCCATCCACGCCGAGTTCGGCCGCACGGTGCGCCTCGCCAACAGCCACTACGCCGTGGGCATCGCTCTGAACCGGGCCGATCGGCACACAGAGGCCCTCGGTCAGTTCTTCGAAGCCCTGGGCATCCTCAGCGACCACCGGCAACGGCTCTGGGAGGGCACCACCCACTTCCGTATCTCCGAGGTGCACCTGGCCGCACGGCGCCCCGCCCAAGCGGCCCAGCACGCCGAGCAGGCCCTCGCCCTCGGCTGCATCGGTGGTGACCGGATGCGAGGGAACGTCCTGACGCTTCTGGGACGTGCGCTGTCCGTACTGGGTCAGGTGGACCGGGCCAGGGCCTGCTGGCGTGACGCGCTGGGCCTTTACGAACAGAACGGGACCGAGGAGGCCGACGTGGTGCGCGCGCTGCTGACGCCCGCCACCGCGGCGTGAACGGCGCTTCTCCCAGCAGACAGTCGCGGACGTTCAGCATTCGTTTATCTCCACCCGGCACTCTCGTACCTGTCACACCGTCGCGTCGGGGGGCAGGCGGTCTGATCAGGAGCCCGACCAGTTAAGGTGCGGCTCCGAACGCCCGTCCAGCAGCCCTCGGGGGAGCTTCTGGACGGGCGTTCCTCACTCGTCACCACAGCAGAGGAAGTCAAGCGCATGACGGACAAGAAGAAGGACGTGGAGACCGCCCAGGGGGACGTCCAGACCGCGGACGAGAACATCACCACGCTCGACGAAGTGATGCCCACGCCGAAGCCGACGGCGGATCCGGACGTCACCACGCTGGACAACCCGATGCCCACGCCGAAGCCGACGGCGGATCCGGACGTCACCACGCTGGACAACCCGATGCCCACGCCGAAGCCGAACGTCACCACGCTGGACAACCCGATGCCCACTGGCCCGGCCAAGGACGCCCTCACCACGATGGACAACCCCATGCCGGCCCCGCCCGCCCTGAAGCTGGACGGCAAGTAGACCATCATCCCGACGGGGATCGGCCGCGGCGGCGCGGAGGGGGAGCCGCCGCGGCCGAGGCGTTTCGCACGTCGGCCGGACCCGTCTCAGGAGACACAGGCTGAGCCGCGTTGCCCAAGCCGCTCCCGCTCCGCACCGTGCCAACCTCACCCAGCTCGCACCACACCGTCTTGCCGGACGCCCCCTGTTCGACACCCCATCGCAGCGCCACCGCGTCCAGCAGGGCAAGCCCGCGCCCGGTCTCGTCGTCGGCCGCGGCGTGCACGAGGACAGGCTGGGCGCGCTGTTCGGGGTCGGCGACCTCGACTCGGGTCAGACCACCCTCCCGCGACACGCGGAGCCGCAAAGGGGCGCCCTCCCCCACGTGCCGAATCACGTTGCCGACCAGCTCGCTGACGCACAGCTGCACGTCCCCGCACGGAGCACCCAGATGCTCCCGCACCACACGGCGCAGCTCGGGTACCGCCTTGGGGAACGCCAGCAGCTCGACCTCCAGGTCCGCTGACGTCTCGTACACCTCGCTCACCGGTCCGCCGCCCCGCGGAGTACGGCGACCAGCGTGCGCGCCGTCGCAACGTTGCAGTTGCCGAGTGCGAGCAGGCCGCCCTCGGACGGGTACGCGCTCGCGAAGCTCGGCAGATCCACGCGAAGCGACGGCAGCGTGATGCCGTGCTCGGCGAGGGCTGCCCGCAACTCCTCCACGCACAGCGCCGTGTCGTGGACCGAGGGGTTGCCGGGCGCGGGGTTGCCGGAGGGGGCTGTGGGGGCATGAGCTGGTACGCCTTTCCTGTTCCGCGCACCTTCGTGTGCGCTCCGTGACGAATCACTCACAGAGTGGCGTCACGCGACGTACCGTGAAAGGGATTCGCGTTGCGCAGCGCAACCGGAAAGAGACGGTGATGAGTTGTGCCCCCACGCAAGGATCCCGACGCTTCGGCGAACGTCCCCTCCTTCTACGGCGCCGAGTTGCGCTACCAGAGGGAGCTGGCGGGCCTGACGCTGGAGCAGTTGGCGGAGGGGAGCTTCCGCGGAATCTCGTTCCTGAGTCAGATCGAGCGCGGGGAGCGCCGCATGCCCCTCGACCTGGCCCGCCACGTCGACCAGAAGCTCGGCACGGACGGCTTTTTCGAGCGGCGCTGTGAAGACGCCCGCAGGGCACGGCAGTCGGGGCATGCGGAGTACTTCGCCGATGTGGCGGAGATGGAGCGGCATGCGGATGCGATCGAGGAGTGGGCTCCGATGCTCGTCCCCGGCCTGTTGCAGACATCCGTATACGCCCGCGCGATCGTGCGCGCCGCCATGCCCCGGGCGTCGGACGAGGAAGTAGAGCAGAAGGTGGCGGCCCGCATGTCGCGAGCAACGCTCTTCGACTCCGACGCCCCTCCCGCCTTCTGGGCGATCCTGGACGAGTCGCTGCTCCGCCGCCTGGTGCTGCCGGACGAGGGGATGGCCGACCTGCTGGAGCACATCGCGGAGGTGGTGCGCTCCACTCATTCCCTTCTGCAGATCGTCCCGGAAACCACCGCAGCGCATCCGTTCATGATGGGCATGACCAAGTTCATGACCTTCGCGGACGCCCCTCCCCTCGTCTACGCCGAGAGTCTGCACAGCGGCCAACTCATCGATTACCCAGCGCTCGTGAAGCAGTACCGGCAGTCGTACGATCTGCTCAGGGCCGCCGCACTACCACCCGAGGCGTCCCTGGCCATGATCGACGCAGCGGCGGAGGATTATCGAAATGGCAAGCACCGAACGTGACTTGAGCACCGCCCAGTGGCGCAAGAGCAGCTACAGCAACGGCACCGGCGGTGATTGCGTCGAGGTCGCCCGGAACCTCCCCGGCATCACCCCCGTCCGCGACTCCAAGAACCCCCGGGGCCCCAAGCTCGCGTTCCGGGCCGAGGCGTGGGCGGCGTTCATCGAAGGCGTGAAAGCCCGATAGGGGCCCCGCTTGCTCTTACCGTTCGTCGGTCAGTGCCCTCACAGAGGTCGCGTCCGGTGGGCCCGAGTCGATACGTGCCGTGGGGGCCGCCCGCTTCTTGGCCAGTGTCGTGCTTCCGCGAGCCGAGTAAAGGGCGCTCCGCTGTCGCTCCGCGTCGCCTTCGGCGATCGGCCTGCGGCCGACCCTTGACTCGGCTCGCTCCAGCACGGGTGAGAAGCGAGCGGACGGCCCGGAAAGACGGGGTGCCCAGCGAGTTTGCGCTTGAGCCGGGTCGAGAAGTGGACCGAGGCTGACGGGCGCGACCGCGTCCCGCATGCACGCCGGGTCGGCTCGGCGACTCACGGCCGGTGGCATGGCCGAGGGCCCACGCCGCCCGCCACACATCAACGAACCCGCCCACCAGAGAGCACCCGCACCCCCGAGCATGGGTAATTGGCAGATTTGGGCCACCTCGGGACAGGTAAGAGCCCAGGAGCGGGCAGTTGGGTGGTGTCTCAAACCTGCCAATTACCCTTCGGGGCACGACTCGTGGGGCTGGTGTGACGGGGGAGGGCTCGCCTTCCCCGTCCCCCATCCCCCATCCCCCGTCCCCGTCCCTGGCGCCTGCCCTCGCCCCGCTGCCCCCACCCCCACCCGCCGTACGCCGCCGAACCCGCCCGGCGTGCATGCGAGACGCGGTCGCGCCCGGCACCTCCGGCCAGCAATGCAGCCCACGCCACGCGCCCACCACCCTGGGGCCCGCTTTCCCGGGCCGCCCGCTCGTTTCTCACCCGTGCTGGAGCGGCCCGGGTCAAGGGTGGCCCGGAGGGCCATCGCCGAAGGCGACGCGGAGCGGCAGCGGAGCGCCCTTGACGCGGGTCGCGGAAGCACGACACTGACAAGAAGCGGGCGGCCCCCTTCCCGCCCCCTTCCCGCAGCACAGCCCCAGACCGGGTTATCCACAGGGCCAGACCAGGTGGCGGCTCCTTCGGCACCCTGGGGGCGTGGAACGTGCGGAGCTGCGGCGGCTGGTCGAAGGTGGCGTGCTGCTGACCTCCCGTGCTCTGGCTGCCGGGTGGTCCCGGCGGTCGCTCAACCGGACGCTCCGTGAAGGTGGGTGGACCCAGGTCCGGGCGGGCGCCTGGGTCGAGCCGGGGCGGGAGGTGGACTGGGGGACACGGTTGCGGGTCGTGCAGTTGCTGAAGCCGGAGCTGGTCGTCAGTCACCGCGCTGCGGCGGCCCTGTGGCGGATCGAGACGCTGGGCCCGGCGTTGGGCCCGGCGCGGGGCGTGCCTCTGGAGTTCATCGACCCGCACCTCGGCACCCGGCGAGAGGGCGGGGGTGTACGCGTCCACCGGATTCCCCTCGCTGCCCGTGAGGTCGTGGAGCGGGGCGGTCTGCGGGTCACCTCCGTGAACCGCACGCTGGCCGACCTCCTCCGGGCCGGGCCTAGGGACGAGGCCCTCGTCTCCGTGGACTCGGCGCTCTCCCGGCGGACGGTCGGACGGGTGCGGCGCGCTTCCCTCACCACGCCGGCCGCCCTCGCCGACGCCCTCGCGCCCGCCCCCGCGCTGGGCCCTCCCCTGCAAGGCGCGCTCAGGGCTCGCCGCTGGCTGGAGCTGGCCGACCCGCGCGCCGGATCGCCTGCCGAGACGATCGCCGGCCTCCGGATGCGGGACGCGGACCTCCGGCCCGAGAGCCAGGCCGAGTTGCGCACCCCTGACGGGCGACGCCGCTTCCTGGACTTCCTCTTCCGTGCCGAGGGACTGGGCGTGGAGATCGAGGGCTACGCCTACCACGGCACCCGGGAGTCCCACCGACGGGACGTGTACCGCTTCAACCAGGTCCTCCAGTGCCCGGAGGTCCGTACGCTCCTGCGCTTCACCGCGGAGGACGTCTTCCTCCGGCCCGCGAAGATGCTCACGGAGATCCGCGCGGCCCTCAGCCGTAGCAGGGCCGTGCTTCCGGCTTCCGGAACGAACCCTTCTGCCGTCTCCTCCCGGTGGACGACGCGAACCAGGCCGCGAACGTCTACCGCATCCCCGGCAAGGACGCCGACAAGCGCGACGCCGACCTCTGCGGTGCCGCCGAGAAGGGCGTGACGGTGCGGTTGTACGACACCGACGTCACCGAGGGCGAGCTCAAGGGGGTCGTCGATCGCATCAGCGGTGACATGGGGCGCTGGAAGGGCACCTTCATGATCTGGACGGTCGGGATGACCAGCCACTCCGTGAACGTCGGCGTCTCCGACCCCGAGAAGGCCGAGCCGATCCTCCGGGAGACCTACGGGGAGGAGGTCATGCGGCACGTCACGATCGAGCGGTCCGGGCAGCCCACCATCCTGCCGGGCCGGCCGGACAAGTGACAGGCCGACGGCGCGCCCAGGTCCCGTCCCTCAGCCCCGCCTCAGCTCCCCCTTCACCACCTTCCCGCTCGCGTTCCGCGGCAGTTCCGTCAGGAACTGCACCGACCTCGGCACCTTGTAGTTCGCCATCTCGCGGCGGGACCAGGCGATCAGGTCGTCCGCGGTGGTCGGGGACCCCGGTCGCCGGACCACGAACGCCTTGCCGACCTCGCCCAGCCGCACGTCCGGGACACCGATCACGGCCACGTCGGCCACGTCGGGGTGGAGCATGAGGAGTTGCTCTATCTCGGCGGGGTACGCGTTGAAGCCGCCGACGATGAACATGTCCTTGATCCGGTCGGTGATGCGGAGGTTGCCCGCCTCGTCCAGTACGCCCACGTCGCCCGTCCTCAGCCAGCCGTCCGGAGTGAGCGCCCTCGCGGTCTCGGCGGGGTCCTCGAAGTAGCCCCGCATGACGTTGAAGCCCCGGACCAGAACCTCGCCGGGCACGCCCACGGGCCGCGGCGCGCCCGACTGGGCCACCACCTTGACCTCCGTCCCCGGGATCGCCCGGCCGGACGTGGACGCGATCGCCTGCGCCTCGTCCCCGCGCCGGCACATCGTCACGATGCCGCTGGCCTCGGACAGGCCGTACGCGGTGAGGACCGTGTCCACCCGCAGCTCCGACCGCAGGCGCTCGACGAGTTGCAGGGGGACGACCGCCGCTCCCGTCACCACCAGCCGCAGCGTCGACAGGTCGTGGTCGTCACGGGACGGGTGGTCCAGGAGGGACTGGTGGAGGGTCGGGGGGCCGGGGAGGACCGAGATACGTTCCGAGGCTATGTTCGCCAGGGCCGTGTCCACGTTGAACACCGGCTGCGGGATCATCGTCGCGCCCCGCATCAGACAGGCCAGGACGCCCGCCTTGTAGCCGAAGGTGTGGAAGAAGGGGTTCACGATGAGGTAGCGGTCGCCGTGGCGCAGGCCCGCCAGGTCGCTCCACACCTCGTACGCGCGGAGCGTCTGCGCGTGGGTGATCACCGCGCCCTTGGGCCGGCCGGTCGTGCCCGAGGTGTAGACGATGTCGGAGGGCGAGTCCCCCGAGAGGGACCTCTCGCGGTCGCGCACGTGCCCCGCCGCCACCCCGTCGCCGCTCGCCAGGAAGTCCTTCCAGGTGCGGAAGTCGGCCGGTGCGTCGTCCGCGAGGACCACCACCTGTTCCAGGTGCGGGAGCGCGGGAAGCGGGCCGGGCCCGTGCCCCTGCCGGGCCGCCCGCCGCAGCGACGCCACGTACGAGGTGCCGAGGAAGGTGCCCGTGATGAAGAGCAGCTTCGCACGGCTGCGTTCGAGGACGTACGCCGCTTCCGCACCCTTGAACCGGGTGTTGAGCGGGACGAGGACCGCGCCCGCCGAGACCGCGCCCAGGGCCGAGACGATCCAGTCGAGGGTGTTGGGCGCCCAGATCGCCACACGGTCGCCGGTCCGGACACCGTTCGCGACGCAGGCCGCCGCGGCGCGTTCGACGCGGGCGCCGAGTTCCGCGTACGAGACGCGCGTACGGCCCTCCACCACCGCCTCGGTCTGGCCGTACCGCTCGGCCGCCGACCGGACCAGTCCGGGAATGCTCCCCCACTCCAAGTCACCGCGCACGACAGGCCGCCTCCCGAAGCCGTGGCACCGTAGCTGACGCAGCTGAGCTGACTCAGCCCACTTAGCTGACTACCCGTCAGATTAGCTGTAGCCTGACGGACTGTCAGCCACCAGGACGCCCAGGAGCAAGGGCACACCCGTGGAGGTGCGTGCGCATGGCCACCCTCAAGGACGCGACCGCCGTCGTCGGGATCGGACAGACCGCCTTCGCCAAGCAACTCCCGGAGAGCGAGAAGGCGTTGGCGTGCCGCGCGATCCTCGCCGCGCTCCAGGACGCCGGGATCGACCCGGGCGAGGTCGACGGGCTCGCCTCCTACACCATGGAGGAGACGGACGAGGTGGAGGTCGCGAAGGCGCTGGGGCTCGGGGATCTGACATTCTTCAGCAAGGTCGGGTACGGCGGGGGCGGTTCCTGCGCCACCGTCGCGCACCTGGCCGCCGCCGTCGCCACGGGTCAGGCGAGCGTCGGGGTCGCCTGGCGGTCACGGAAGCGGGGGTCGGGGCCGCGTCCCTGGAAGAACACCGGGGTTCAACTCCCCACGCCCGCCCAGTGGACGCGCCCCTTCGGCCTGCTCAGGCCGGTCGACGAGATCGCCATGCTGGCCCGCCGCCACATGCACGAGTACGGCACCACACGGGACCACCTCTTCAACGTCGCGCTCGCCTGCCGCAACCGCGCCAACCAGAACCCCGCGGCCATCATGTACGAGCGCCCCCTCACGCGGGACATGTATATGACCTCCCGGTGGATCAGCGAGCCCCTCTGCCTCTTCGACAACTGTCTGGAGACGGACGGCGCGCTGGCCTGCGTCATCGTCTCCGCCGAGCGGGCGCGGGACTGCCGCCACCGGCCCGTGTACGTCCACTCCGCCGCCCAGGGCCTGCCCGCCCAGCACCACGGCATGGTCAACTACTGGAACGACGACCCCCTGACCGGCCCCGCCTGGACCGCCGCCCGGCACCTGTGGAAACACGCCGACTTCGGTCCCGAGGACGTGGACGTCGCCCAGATCTACGACGCGTTCACCGCGCTGATACCGCTGTCCCTGGAGGGCTACGGATTCTGCGGGCGCGGCGAGGGCGGCGCCTTCACCGAGGGGGGCGCGTTGGAGAGCGGCGGCCGACTGCCCCTCAACACCAGCGGCGGAGGGCTCTCCGAGGCGTACGTGCACGGCTTCAACCTCATCAACGAGGGCGTGAGGCAGCTGCGGGGCACCAGTACCGCCCAGGTCCCGGACGCCGCCACGTGTCTGGTCACGGCCGGTGAGGGAGTCCCCACCTCCGCCCTGCTGCTGCGGGCCTGAGTAGCTGCGTACCCGACTGAGTAAGTACCTGAGGAGTCGAGTGATGCTGACACCTGTCGTGGACGACGACGGCGCACCCTTCTGGGAGTACAGCGGCCGGGGCGAGCTCCGGATCCAGGCGTGCGCCGACTGCGGTGAGCTCCGCTTCCCGCCCCGCCCCTGCTGCCCGCACTGCCAGTCCTTCGCGAACGAGTGGCGTGAGGTGAGCGGGCACGGGCGCGTCTGGTCGTACGTCGTCCCCCACCCGCCCCTGCTGCCGGACTACGCGGAGCAGGCGCCGTACCCCGTGGTCCTCGTCGAGCTGGCCGAGGCGCCACGCATACGGCTCGTCGGGAACCTGGTCGCCGAGGCGGGCGCGCGGCTCGACTCCGTCGCGATGGAGCGGGTGCGGATCGGAGCGAGGGTGCAGGTGGTCTTCGACGGGGACGGTCTGCCCCAGTGGGTACTGGAGCGGGCATGAGCACGAGCGAATCGCGTGGCGGGCGCGGGGTCCGTACGGCCGTCGACAAGGACACGGGTGTCGCCGTCCTCACCCTCGACCGGCCCGAGCGCCTCAACGCCATCGACCTCGACATGGCGGGTGAACTGGCCGCCGTCTGGAGGGAGTTCAGGTTCGACGACACCGTACGGGCCGTGGTCCTCACGGGTGCGGGAGAGCGGGCCTTCTGTACGGGGCTCGACCGGAGCGCGGACGTGCCGCAGCCCGGCTCGCCGTACATGGTGGACGACCCGCTCATCGCGATCGGGCCGAAGGCGAACGACCTGTGGAAGCCGGTCGTCGTGGCCGTGGGCGGGATGGCCTGCGGCGGGGCGTTCTACCTCATCGGCGAGGCGGAGTTCGTCGTCGCGGATGAGACGGCGACCTTCTTCGACCCGCACACCACGTACGGGATGGTCAGCGCGTACGAGTCGATCTACCTGGCGCAGCGCATGCCGTTCGGGGAGGTGGCGCGGATGGCGCTCATGGGGACGGCCGAGCGGGTCTCCGCGCGGCGGGCGTACGAGGTGGGGCTGGTGTCCGAGGTGACCGCGCCCGGCGATGCGCTCGCGGCGGCCGTACGGTGCGCGTCCGTCATCGCCTCGTATCCGGCCGAGGCGGTCCAGGGGACGGTGCGGGCGTGCTGGGCTGCGCAGGAGGCGTCCCGCGCGCAGGCGCTCGCGCACGCGGGGCATCTCGTGGCCCTCGGCAACCTGCCCCCGGAGCGGCAGGCGGAGCTGTTCTCCACCCGCCGCCCGGACTTCAGGACGCGCTGAGCTCAGCCGCGCAGAGTCGCCCGGAGCTACGCGGCCGTGCGGGTCACCGCGCTCAGCCGGCAGGTGACGCCGCTCGTGTTCTGTGCGTCCGTGGGGGCGTAGGCGGCGGCCACGTCCAGGGTGTCGAAGGAACCGGCGGCGACGTACGGGATGCTGGAGCTGCTGGTGCGGACGGGCGAACCGTCCGGGTCCCTGAAGGTGACGCTGAACTTGTAGGTGTACGTCGTGCTCGCGCTGCTGTTGGTGGCGCGGACGCGGGCGACGATGCCGCGGGCCGCGTCGAGCTCGCAGCTCTCGATCTTCACGTCCTTGTCCGCGCGGTTCCTGCTGGTACCGCCCGTGGAGCCGGACGAGCTGCCGGCGCCCGACGAGCTCGTGCCGGCCGTGCCGCCCGACGTCGTGGTGCCGCCGTAGTCGTAGTCGTTGTCCTTGCCGACGTCACCGGTGGTGCTGCCGGTGGTACCGCCGGTGCTGCTGCTCGAACTCGACGACGAGGAGTCGGAGTTGTCGCAGCCACCGCCGTGGGAACGGCGGGCGCCCGTGAGGGCTATGACGACGATGGAGAAGACGGCGACTGCCCGGACATGGCGAAGTTTCACGTTCTTCAACCCCCGTTGAGAACTGTTGGGTCGGCGGGTGACGGGTTGGCGGGTGGCGGATTGGCGGGTGGGCATGGCACCCCGCACGCGGGCCACCCCTCGACCGCACCGGCTCGCGCAGGCTCGCCCGATCGCCGCCTCATGACAGGTGCACGCCACCCTAGCAGCGCGCCGGGCGCCGCTCCCGGGGCGCCGCCCCCGGGACGCCCGGCCGCCCGCGCCGGAGATCTGCCGCGGCGCCGTCTATGTGGTCCGAGCGGTCCCCGTGCCCTTCTCCGCGTCCAGCGCGTACACGCACCGGTCCTTGCTGCACGCGTACACGACCCCGTCCCTCACCACGGGAGAGCCCGTGATCTCACCGCCCGTGGCCAGCTTCCAGCGCAGGCGGCCGTCGTCGGACTTGAGGGTGTAGAGGAGGTGGTCGGTGGAACCGAAGTGGATGCGGCCCTCGGCGACGGCGGGGGCGCCCACGATGTCGCCGCCCGCCTGGAAGCGCCACTTGGGGGTGCCGGTGACCGCGTCCAGCGTGTAGAGGCCCTTGCCGCTGCCCACGTGGACATGGCCCGCGGCGACCAGGACCGGGTCGAGCGACGACCGCGCCTCCGTCGCGATGCGCCAGCGGTCACGGCCGTCGGCGGCGTCGAGGGCGTAGACCGTGCCCAGGTAGTCGGCGAGGTAGATGCCGCCGCCCGTGACCGCCGGACCGGGCACGAAGGTCGGGGCGCACAGGAACACCGCCGGGGCCTCGAAGTGCCAGCGGACATGGCCGCCCGCGATGTCGATGGCCAGCACGCGCGAGCCGGCCGAGACGTAGACGTAGCCGTCCGCGGCGGGCGTCAGACGCACCGGGACGCCGCCGCAGGAGGCCGCGTCGCCGATGGGGTACGACCAGCGCTCCTCACCCGTACGGGCCTCCAGGGCACGCAGTCGGGCGTCCTTCCAGACGAAGACCGTGCCGTCCTGGACGAGGGGGCCCGCCTCGGGGGACTCGAAGTCGGTCTGGGCGCCGGTGATCTCCCACAGTTTCTGGCCGTTCGAGGCCTCCCAGGCCTGGACGCCGCCGCCGCGCGTGCCGGTGACGACGGTGCCCCGGTCGGCCTTCAGCGCGTACACCCAGGCGTCCACCGAGAGCCGCCACAGGTCGTTGCCCTCGCGGGCGTCCAGGGCGAACAGGGTGGGTCCGTCGGAGGCGTGGATACGGCCGTCCGCGACCGCCATCGACCAGGCCACGTCCCGTGTCTTGAAGCGGCGGCGGCCGGTCGCCACGTCGAGCGCGTGCACCTCGAAGGAGGTGACGTAGACGAGGTCGTCGGCGACCGTCGGGGTCCCCCAGACGTCGTTCGACATGCGGAAACGCCAGGGGCGCCAGCCCGCTCCGGCCTCGGGGAGCGCGGACGGCGCGTGGGTCGCGGCGGCGGGGTCGGCGCCGTTCACGCCGGGGCGCGGGCGCGCCCAGGAGGCCACGAGGCCCGCCTCCGGAGGGGGCGCCTTCACGGCGGCGGCGCGGGCGTCGGCCACGCGCGGGCCGGGCCCGATGGGCACCTGGGCGCCCGCGAGCCGTACGGGGCCGGTGTCGGGGGCGCCGGCGGGCGCCGGCACGGGTACGGGGTCGTACGACGGCGGGGGCGGGATCTGAGGGGCGGGCCCGGCTCCCCGACACGGCCACCGCCCCCGCTGCCGCCTCCGACACCCGCATTGGTCCCCGGGTGCGTCACCGAGCGGCCGCCACGGCGTGACTCGATGAGCGAGACCGCCTTCTCGGGCAGCCACGCGGAGGCCGTACCGCTGTCGTCGGAGCCGGAGCCGAAGAGGTGGGGCGCCAGCTGGGCCTGGAGGTCGGCCGGGTTGGGGCGCGCGGTCGGGTCCATCTGCATACAGGACTCGATCAGCGGCCGCAGCTCATCGGGGACCCCGGAGAGATCCGGTCCCTCCCTGAGCAGCATGAACACGGTCTCGACGGGATTCGCGCCGTGGAACGGCGCATGCCCGGTCGCCGCGAAGACGAGCATCGAACCGAGCGAGAACACATCGCTCGCGCCGGTCACGCTCCGTGAGTCCTTGGCCTGTTCGGGCGACATGTAGGCGGGTGTGCCGACGGCGACGTTGGTCATGGTCAGCCGCGTGTTGGACACACCGGAGGCGATACCGAAGTCGATCACTCTCGGCCCGTCCTCGACCACGAGCACGTTGGAGGGCTTCAGGTCCCGGTGGACGAGCCCGGCCCCGTGGATCGACTGGAGGGCCTCCGCGACCCCCGCCGCGAACCAGCGCACCGCCTGGGCCGGGAGCGGCCCGCAGTCGGTCACTATCTCTTCCAGCGAGGGCGCGGGCACGTACGCGGTCGCGAGCCACGGCACGGCCGCACGCGGGTCGGCGTCGACCACGGCCGCCGTGTAGAAGCCGGAGACGGCCCGCGCCGCCTCGACCTCGCGTGTGAAACGGACCCGGAACAACTGGTCCTCGGCGAGCTCCGTCCTGACGGTCTTGATCGCCACTCGACGGCCCGACGCCGACCGCGCGAGATAGACCAGCCCCATGCCGCCGGCACCCAGCCGTCCCAGCACCTCGAACGGCCCGATCCGCCGCGGATCGTGCTGCGTCAGCTGATCCACCACTTGCCCTGCCACCTCCCCGTACAGGCCGCGTCGCCCTCGAATGAACACGACCCCGTGCAGCGTCTCACCACGGCACCGCCGCGGCGGCACGCCCCCCGATTCTTCCTGCCCGCGCCACCGGTTGCGAACCCGGTGGCGGATCGGGGTGTCTCAGGACAAAACCACGGGATACACCCTCAGGGGAAGCCGCCGCCCGGATCGTGGGACGGGTTCTGGTGACTTCTGGGGGTTCTTGAGAGTTCAGAAAGCATCACAGGTGGCTGGGAGTGGCTGATATTGGCGGTTGGAAGGGCCGGTATCAGTGGTGGTCGTAGTCAAGGGTGACATGTCCTTGCCGGTACGTCCTGATGGTGCGCGCCGGTGGTGCGTGGGTGTGATGCGCGGGTGTGATGCGTGCTGGTGCGCGCCCCCTTCAGCGGGCGTGCTGGTGCGCGCCCCCTTCAGCGCTGAAGCAGCGCGAACGACGCCCCCTGGTCGTCCGTGACCACCGCCACACGCCCGTACGAGGCGTCGAACGGCGGGACCTGGACGCGTCCGCCCAGCCGCTGCACCGTACCGAGCGCTTCCTCGGCGTCCGTCACACCGAAGTGGACGAGGAAGTGGGGCGGCATCTCGGCCGGGAAGACCTCCGCGAGGTCGGCGCGGCCGAAGTCGGGGGAGGCGCCGGGGCCGAAGAGGGCGTCGTGGAAGAGGGCGCCGTAGAAGTCGTTGGCGACCTTGGTGTCCCGCGCGTACAACTCGGCCCAGGCGAAGGTGCCGGGTTCGTGGCGGCGGCCGAAGCCCTGGTGGGTGCCGGGTTGCCAGATCCCGAAGACGGCGCTTTCCGGGTCGGTGGCGAGGGCCGTGGCGCCGAGGGGGCCGAGGCGGGTTGGGGTGGTGATGAGCCGGCCGCCGTGGGCCTCGATCCGCTCGGCCAGCGCGGTGGCGTCGGGGGTCGCGAAGTGGAGCGTCCAGACGGTCGGCATACGGCCGTTCACCTTGGGCGCGAGGGCGGCGACGGGCTCGCCCTCCTTGTACGCCCACACCGAGGTGCCGTACCCCTCCCCGAACGTCCACCCGAAGAGGCCGCCGTAGAACCGCTTGCCCGCCTCCAAGTCGGGCAACTGCGCGTCCGCCCAGCAGGGGACGCCCTCCGGGTACGGTCCGACATGTGACGCTTGATCGGCCATACGGCCAACGTAACGGGCTTTGGGGCGGGGCGCGCGGTACGGGTAGGCCGACTGGGGCGGTGTGCCGAACCTCGCCGATCGCCACACCGTGGCTCGCCTCCGCCGCCTCGGATCCCGTTTCCGTGGATCGGCCCCCGGACCCCCGCTCCTCAAACGCCGCAGAATGGGCAGGGGCGGCAGGGGCGAAAGAAACTCGCCATTCACGCCGGACCCCGTCCCGCGAACCCCTTGGTGAAAGACGTACGCCCCATTTGCAGTCGGCCGAATAGCGCTCCCCTCACCCCTCGGTAAGCTGACGGCATGACAGGACAAGTGCGTACCGTCGACGGCCGCGTGGCCGGCCGACGTGGGCAGGCGACCCGGCAGAAGCTGCTCGACTGCCTCAGCGAGATGCTCAGCTCCTCCCCGTACCGGGACGTCAAGGTCATCGATGTCGCCCGGAGGGCGGGGACTTCACCCGCGACCTTCTATCAGTACTTCCCGGACGTCGAAGGCGCCGTCCTCGAAATCGCTGATCAAATGGCCACCGAGGGCGCCGAGTTGACCGAGTTGCTCGAAGGACGGTCCTGGGTCGGCAAGGCCGGCTGGCAGACCGCGCAGGAGCTCGTCGACGGCTTCCTGGACTTCTGGCGCAGGAACGACGCGATCCTGCGCGTCGTCGACCTGGGCGCGGCCGAGGGCGACAAACGTTTCTACAAGATCCGCATGAAGATCCTCAACTCCGTGAACAACTCCCTCGCGGACGCGGTCACCGAGCTCCAGTCGAGGGGCAGGGTCGACAAGGACGTGAACCCGGCGGCGATGGCCGGTTCGATCGTCGCCATGCTCGCCGCCGTGGCCTCGCACCAGAAGGGCTTCCAGAGCTGGGGCGTCAAACAGGCCGAACTGAAGCCGAACCTGGCCCTGTTGGTGCACCTCGGCATCACGGGCAGGAAGCCGACCAAGTAGCGAGAGATTTCGAAAGACTCTCTTCTCAAGTCCTGTCAAACAGGCGGCAGTCGACCCGGCCCCCGGGAGGCTGCCGCCTGTCGGCTTTGTGCGGCCCGTCGCTTCGAGGGTCGGCGCCGGTCAGCGTCGGTCGATGTCGGACGCCGGTCGACGCCGGTCAGCGTCGTACGAGCCGGAACACCCGGATCTCCCGCTCCACCCTCCCCTGGTACGTCGCGTACGGCGGCCAGAACGCCAGCAGCGCCTGCCACGCGGCCGCCCGCTCCTCCCCCTCCAGCAGCCGCGCCCTGACCGGGATGTCCTCGCCCTTCCAGTTGATCTCGGCGTCGGGGTGGGCGAGGAGGTTGGCGGTCCAGGCGGGGTGGCTGGTGCGGCCGAAGTTGGAGCCTATGAGGAGCCAGCTCGCGGGCCGGCCGCCGGACACGGACTCCGGCATGCAGGCCAGTGGCGTACGGCGCGGCTGTCCGCTCCTCGCCCCGGTGGCCGTCAGGATCGCACCGGGCAGCAGCCGTGCGCTGAGCAGCACCTTTCCGTGGGTCAGCCGGTGGGCCGCGCGGTCGAGCGCGGGGACGACGTGCGGCGCGATCCGCGCGAACGTCCGCGTGGACGACATCTTCTGCACCAGCCGGACGCCCAGGTCACTCCCTTTCCTCGCGGCCGCCATCAGACCGCCACCTCCCCGTCCTCGAAGAGCCGGGCCGCGTCGGCCGCGTGCGCGCGCAGCCGGTGCACCGGGCCGAAGAGCAGCTCGTCCCCCGCGGCCCGCTTGAAGTACAGGTGCGCATCGTCTTCCCAGGTGAACCCGATACCCCCGTGCAACTGGATCCCCTCGGCCGCCGCCACCCGCAGCGCCTCCAGCGCCTGGGCCAGCGCGAGCCCGCCCACTCGCTCCCCAGGGACGGTGGGGGTTGTGTGGGCCGGGTCGGCCGTGTCGGGTGCATGGGTCGTTCCGGGCGTATGGGGCCTGACGGGTGCATGGGGCCTGACGGGCGTATGGGGTGTGCCGGGCTTATGGGCCGTCGCCCAGGCCGCGTAGTACGCCGCCGACCGCGCCGCCTGCACCCGTACGTACACGTCCGCCAGTCGGTGCTTCACCGCCTGGAAGGACCCGATCGGCCGCCCGAACTGCTCCCGCTGCCGTACGTAGGCGACCGTCCGCTCCAGCGCCCGGCCGGCCGCACCCACGGCCTCGGCGGCCAGGACGGCGGCGACGGTGTCCCCGGTGCCGGCCAGCACCTGAAGTACGTCGCCCGTCTCCTCCCCGCGACCGAGCAACTCCGCCGCCACGTTGCGTAGTTCGAGGCGGGCCCGCGGCCGGGTCTCGTCGAGGGACGTCTGCCGTACGCGCGTCAGGCCCTCCGCCGGCGCCCGTACGGTGAATAGCAGCGTGCGCGAGCGCGCGTACCCTCCGGTGTGCGCGGCCACCACCAGCAGCTCCGCGCTGTGCCCGTCGAGCACCTGCTCCACCTGCCCGTACAGCCGCCACCCGCCGTCGGCGCGCCTCGCCTGCACTCCACCCGCGCGCCCGCCACCGGCCCAGTCCCCACGGTTGTCGCCGGTCAGCCCGAGGACGTCCCCGAGACGCGGACCCGGCACGGCCAGAGTGGCGGTCGCCCTGCCACCGGCCAGGCGCGGCAGCAGGTCGGCGCGCTGCTCCTGCGTGCCGAGGGCGAGAAGCAGCGGGGCGACCACGACGCAGGTCGCAAGGAACGGGCTGGGGGTCAGTGCGCGGCCCAGCTCCTCTCCCGCCAGTGCCAGTTCCGTCGCCGAGCACCCGATCCCGCCGTACTCCTCGGGGAGGGCCAGTCCGGGCAGCCCCAGCTGGTCGGCGAAGGTGGTCCACAGCCCGCCGTCGTACCCGTCGTCGGTCCGTAGGGCCGCGCGCACCTCCTCCGGGCCGCAGCGCTTGAGGAGCACCTCCCGTACCGTGCGCCGGATCTCTTCCTGTTCGGCGGTGAAGCGGGCGTCCATGGGCGGGTCCCCCCTCTTCCTCACTGAGGATCTGACGGTCCGTCATGTTAGGCCCAGGGCGCCCGGCTGCACAGCCCCGGCACTCCCCTCTCCCGATCCGCTCAATCTGATGTACCGTCAGATTCATGACTGCTGCTGTGACCGGTCGAAGGGTCGCGATCGTCGGCGTCTCCCTCTCCGACTGCGGCCGCGTGGACGACGCGACGCCGTACGCTCTGCACGCCCAGGCCGCCCGCCGGGCCCTGGCCGACTCCGGGCTCGGCCGTGAGGTCGTCGACGGCTTCGCGTCGGCGGGGCTCGGCACACTGGCCCCCGCGGAGGTCGCCGAGTACCTGGGGCTGCGGCCGACGTGGATGGACTCCACCTCCGTGGGCGGCTCCACCTGGGAGGTCATGGCGGCCCACGCGGCGGACGCGATCGCGGCGGGCCACGCGAACGCGGTGCTGCTCGTGTACGGCTCGACGGCCCGCGCGGACATCAAGGCGGGACGGCGGACGGGCAACCTGTCCCTCGGCGCCGGCGGCCCCCTCCAGTTCGAGGTCCCCTACGGCCACACGCTCATCGCCAAGTACGCCATGGCCGCCCGCCGCCACATGCACCAGTTCGGCACCACGCTGGAACAGCTCGCCTCCGTCGCCGTCCAGGCCCGCGCGAACGCCGGGCCGAACCCCGAGGCCATGTTCCGCGAACCGATCACCGTCGACGACGTCCTGTCCGGCCCGATGATCGCGGACCCCTTCACCAAGCTGCACTGCTGCATACGGTCCGACGGCGGGGCGGCGGTGCTGCTGGCGGCCGAGGAGTACGTACAAGACAGCCGCTCGACCCCGGTGTGGATCCTCGGCACCGGGGAGCACGTCTCGCACACCACCATGTCCGAGTGGGCCGACTTCACGGTCTCCCCGGCGGCGGTGAGCGGGCGCCTCGCCTTCGAGCGGGCGGGGGTGCGCCCGCAGGAGATCGACTTCGCCGAGATCTACGACGCCTTCACGTACATGACGCTGGTGACGCTGGAGGACCTCGGCTTCTGCGGGAAGGGCGAGGGCGGGGCGTTCGTGGAGAAGGGGCGGCTGACGCTGACCGGCGACCTGCCGGTGAACACCGACGGGGGTGGACTGTCGGCCCAGCACCCGGGGATGCGGGGGCTGTTCCTGCTCGTGGAGGCCGTACGGCAGTTGCGCGGCGAGGCGGGCGAGGGACGGCAGGTCCACGCGGCGGACGGCGGCACGCCCCGGCTGGCCGTCGCGTCCGGGACGGGCGGCTGGTTCTGCTCGTCGGGGACGGTCGTGCTCGGCCGGGGCTGAGAGCGCCGGGTCCGCACCGGCCGCGCGGCCGGTGCGGGGATCCGCCGTCGAGCCCGCCGCGGGGGCCGTGGACCGAGTGCGCCACCTAGTCCGCGCACCGAGTCCGCCGCCGAGTCCGCTAGGACAGGGTGTCGGCTAGGACAGGGTGTCGGCGACCACTGATGCCGCCTCCGCGATCAGTTTGTTGTCGTGGGTGTCGTCCTCCTTGCCGCGGTTCGTCAGGATCGCCATGACGATGGGGGCGGAGTCGGGGGGCCACACGACGGCGATGTCGTTACGGGCGCCGTAGTAGCTGCCGGACCCGGTCTTGTCGCCGACCACCCAGCCCTCGGGCACCCCGGCCCGGATGACCTCGTCGCCGGTGGTGTTGGTCTTCAGCCACGTCGTGAGCCGGTCACGCTCCCGCTTGCCAAGGACGTCTCCGAGAACGTACGCGCGCAGGTCCTCGGCGACGGCCCGCGGGGTGGTCGTGTCCCGTGTCTCGCCCGGCACCCAGTTGCTCAGGTGGGGCTCGATGCGATCCATCGAAGTGACCTTGTCGCCCAGCTTCCTGAGTTCCGCTTCGAGAGCCTTGGGGCCGCCGAGCTCCTCGTACAGCAGGTTCGCCGCGGCGTTGTCGCTGTACCGGACGGCTGCGTCGCACAGCTCGCTCAGCGTCATCCCGGTCTCGACGTGCTTCTCGGTGATCGGGGAGTTGGCGATCAGGTCGTCCTCGGAGTACCTGACCACCCTGTTCATGCCGCTCAGGGAGTACTTCCGCAGGACGGCACCGGCTTCGAGCGCCTTGAACGTGGAGTGGTAGCCGAAGCGCTCGCCGTCCCGGTAGGCCACCTCGCGTCCGGTACCGGTGTCGATCGCGTAGACGCCGAGCCGGGCGTCGTACTCGCGCTCCAGTTCCTTCAACTCGCCGGTGAACGGGGCCGTCGCCGCGACCGGGATCGTCGTCACGGCGGACCGGGACGGCGAGGCCGAAGAGGTCTGCGAGGTCGACGAGGCCGTGGAACCGTCCTGGCCGCAGGCGGCGAGCGGGACGAGGAGAGCGAGCACCGGGAGCGCGCCGCGCAGGGCGCGACGGGCAGAAGTGGGGTGGCCAGAAGTGGGGCGGGCAGGGGTGTGGCGTGTGGTGCGCATGGTCCAACCTCCTGGATGGTCATGACTTGGGGGCGAGGGATCGATCCGGGGATCACCCTCACCGCCGGGCAGCCATGCGGTCCAATACGCGAACGCGCCGTTCCATGCCGATTCGGCATAGGGGTCGGGCCATGGGTCTGTCCGTGGATGGGGCCGTGGGTAGGGCCATGGATCTGGCATAAGGTTCCGGCTGTGGACCTGGTGGGAGCGTGTCGCGCGTTCGTCAGCGTCAGCGAGCACGGCAGTTTCACCGTCGGTGCAGCCGCCGCAGGGATGTCGCAGTCCGTGGCCAGCCGCCGCGTCGCCGCGCTGGAGGAACGCTTCGGCGAGCCGTTGTTCGAGCGCACGTCACGGCGGGCCGTCCTCACCCCCTTCGGCCGGGAGATGCTGCCGACGGCCAGACAGCTCGTACGGGCGGCCGACGTACTGCTGCACGAGGCGGAGGCCGCCAAACGCAAGCCGTGGCGGCTCGCGGTGCCCGGCATCTGCTCCACGGCCGGTCTTGCCCGCCTCGTCGCCGAGGCACGCGGGCACGGCGTCACCCTCGATCTCCGCGTCGCGGGACCGGCGCAGCGCAGGGAGCTCCTCCACGCTCAGCAGGTGCGGGCCGCCCTGCTCGCGGTGGAGCCCGACGACGCGAGGTGGTCCGTGCCGCTCGGGCTTGCCGGTGCCCGGGATCCGGGCGTGAACCGCGTCTACCTCGACACACTGCGGGTCGGACGAGCCTCCTCCGGCCCCGCCCGCCGCGTCTGGATCCAGCCCGAGGACGATGTGCCGCACATACGCGACCCCCTGGCACGACTACGCGACGCGGTCGGCCTGCGGCCCGCGCAGCTCGTCGCCGCGCCCGACCTGACGACCGCCGCGGCGGAAGTCCTGTGCTCACGCGACCTGTTGCTGTGCTCCCCCGCCCAGGCCGAGGAACTCGCCCTGACCTGGCGGCCCGTCGGCGAGATCACGCTCGGCCGGGGCTTCGCCCTCGCCGCCGCCGGAGACGGCAATCCGCAGATCGTCGAAGCGCGCCTGGGCGACGCCGTCGCCCGCTGTCTGGGCGCGGAAACCTCAGGAGGGGCAGGGACTTGAGCACCGAGGCGTTACTGCACGACCTGCGCGGGCAACTGCGCGACGGCGGCCTGCACGGCTGCCTGCTCGTGCGGGATCTGCACACGGGAGATGAACTGGGGATCGAGGCGGACACCCGGCTGCCGTCCGCGTCGCTGGTCAAGGTCCCCCTCGCGATGGCGACGCTCGAACGCATCCGGCGGGGCGAGCTCGACGGAGCGACGGCCCTCGACGTGCCACCCGGGCGGATCACCACGGCCGGCCCCATCGGGCTGAGCCGTTTCCGCCACCCCGCACGGATCGCGGTCGACGACCTGCTCTACCTGAGCACCTGCCTGAGTGACAGCCATGCCGCCGACGCACTGTTCGGCCTCACCCCGCCCGCCCGGGTCGCCGAGATCCTCCACGAACTCGGGCTGCGCGACATCGCCGTCCGGCACACGATGAACGAGCTGATGGACACCCCCGTCGAACGCCTCGACGCCACCGAGGTCCACCTCGCCCACTCCCTCGCCATCGACGCCGGCACCAGCGGCCGCGGACACCGGGTGCCCCAACTCGACACCACCCGCGCCAACACCGGCAGCGCACGCGCCTGGGTCGAACTGCTCCAGGCCCTGTGGACACCGTCGAAGATCCACCCCGAGGTGGCCGAGCGCGTACGTGACCTCATGGCCCACAACGTGCTCCGGCACCGGCTCGCCCCGGACTTCACCTCCGACGCCACCACCTGGTCCTCCAAGACCGGCACGCTCCTGAACCTCCGCCACGAGATCGGCGTCGTCGAACACACCGACGGCCAGGCCTTCGCCATCGCCGCCCTCACGGAATCACTCGTCCCGGCCGGCAGCCAGCCGGGAGCCGAGGCCCTCATGGCCCAGGTCGCACGCGAACTGCGGGACCACCTGCGGCAGCTGTGGTAGCCGGGTCCCGGCCCACGTCGCCTACGGCTGGACCCTTATCGCGGCCTCGTCGTTGGCGGGGTTCGGGTCGCGGCGATCGGTGTCGTCCTTGTCCAGAATGGTCGCCGAGCCCTCCCCTGGTTCGCCGAGGCGCAGGGTGAACTCGAAGGTGCGGGAGTCGCCCGGCTCCAGCCGGCGGATGTCGCAGGTGTACGCGAAGCCGTTGCTCTCGCAGTAGGGCTCGTAGACGTCGTCGTCGATCGCCGTCATGGGCTGCTTCAGTACGGTCACGCCGAACGGAGGGCTGAACACCAGCTCCGCGGCGGGGCCGGGGTCGCCGGGACCGTTGTTGCGGACGGTGAGGCGGACCTTGCGCTCGGTGCCGGGGGCGCCCTTCAGGTCGACGTCGGAGATCTCGTAGTCGGCGTGGGTGTCGAGGGTGACGTCGGTGCGGGCGCCGCCCTTGACGAACGTGCCCTTCGTGTCCGCCAACGTGCCCTTCGCGTCCGCGCCGTCCACGCGCTCGGCTTCGAGGGCCGGGCCGTCACCGGGGTCGCCGCCCTCGGGCGCGACCCCGTACTTTCCCGGGCCCATGTCCAGCGCCCACGCGTCCTGGCCGAAGGAGCCGTACATCGTCGTCTCGGAGGCACGCAGCCGCACGGCGGGCCGGAACACGACCGTCTCCCCGGGTCCGATCCGCAGGTCCGGGAACCGGCAGATCGCCATGTGGCCCTGCTGGGGCTCCGGATAACGGCAGTTCGCGTACCGCTGCCTGAAGTCCAGGTCTCCGTCGAAGAGTTTGAGGCCGAGACCTTCGACGGGTACCTCGCCGGTGTTGCGGACGACGACGGGCGCGGTGATCCCGGAGCCGGGACGGACGTCCTTGAACGGCTCGATCGCGCGCACCTCGACCACGGGCTCGCCGACGACCACCCGGGTTCTGGCGGTCAGCTTCTCGCCGTCCTTGGTGGTGTACGTGAACCGCACGACGCCCTCGTCCCCGGGTTCGGCGCCCTTCGCGGGCACGGGGAAGACGCGGTCGAGGTCCTCCCAGTTGCTGTACGTACCGTCGACCTCGCAGGTCACGCGCACGGTGTCGCCCGTGCACCGGGCCCCGCTCTTGCGCAGGCCGACGGTTTTGAGCCGTACGACGTCCTCGGAGCCGCGCACGTCCGCGGTGAGCCGGTGGTCGCGCTCACCGTTCCTGGTGGGTGCCTTGGTGTCCTCCGCCCGGAGGCGGAAGGGCTCCTTGTCGTGAGGGCCGGACTTGTCGCCCTGGGGGCGCAGGTAGAAGACCTCGGGCGCGGAAATCCAGGGCTTGTCGCCGACGCCGGCGCATGCGGTGAGGGCGAGGAGGAGGGTGGTGGCGGTGAGGGCGGCGCCCGTTGCGCGTCTCAACGGACGGACTTCAACCAGGCCGGTTCGGTCTTGTTCACAGGTGTCCCGCCTTCCGCTCGATGAGTTCCACGGAGCGGTCCGTTGGGACCCCTTCCGACTGCGAGGTCAACGTACTGGCTGCCGAAGGTTCGCTGAAGGCCGGGTTGACGGGGGATGGCACAACTCTGTCGGTCACCCGGGTGATTCGGGCCATGCGGTCGCGCGTCGGAATACCCGGAGACCCAGGGTCGTCTGATGGAAAGGCAGGAGAGACAGGAGCGACGAAACAGGCAGAAGAAGCCGAAGCACAAACGACGGCTTCCGTGCCCCACCCATTGGAGGAGACCGACATGGCCCTGACCCACGAAGAGCGAGAGCAGTTCCTGGCCGAGCCGCACATCGCGGCGTTCGCCGTGGACGGGGGGCCGGGTCGGGCCCCGCTCACCGTACCGATCTGGTACCAGTACGCCCCCGGCGGCGACATCTGGATCATGACCGGGCTCGACAGCCGCAAGAACAAGCTGATCGAGGCCGCGGGCCGGTTCTCCCTGATGGTCGACCGGGTCGAACCCAGCATCCGGTACGTGTCGGTCGAGGGCCCGGTGATCGACACGACCCCCGCCACCATCGAGAAACTCCGCGAGATCTCCGCCCGCTACCTCCCCGCCGGGAAGGTGGACGCGTACGTGGACGTCGCCTGGAAGAGCCACGGCGAGCAGGTGCTGATCCACATGCGACCGGAGAAGTGGGTCTCGTCCGACCTGGGTTCCCTGTGAGGCCCTGAGCCGGTGACAATCGGGGCATGGGAACGGATCTTGACGAGCTGCTGAGGTCGCTGCGGGTGTGGGACCCGGAGGTCACCGAACTGCGCTCCTTCGACCCGGCCACCGCCCCCGCCGAACCACTGCCCCTGTTCACCACGTGGTTCGCGGAGGCGGTGGCGGCGGGGCAGCCGGAGCCGCACACGATGTCGCTCGCCACGGCGGACACGGAGGGCGCGCCGGACGTACGGACGGTCATGCTGCACGGCGCGGACGAGCACGGCTGGCACTTCGCCTCGCACGCGGGCAGCCGGAAGGGCCGGCACCTGGCCGCCCGGCCGTACGCGGCACTCGGCTTCTACTGGCCCGCCCTGGGCCGCCAGGTGCGGGTACGCGGCCGGGTGACGGTCGCCCCCGCCGACGTCGCGGACGCCGATCTGCACGCCCGGTCCACGGGGGCGCTGGCCGCCGCCCTCGTGGGGCACCAGAGCGAAGTGCTCCCCGGCTACGAGGAGTTGGAGCGGGCCTCGGAGGCCGCGTGGGAGCGGGCACAACGCGAGCCGGACGCGTCGGTGCCGTCGTGGACGGTGTACGTGCTCACGCCGGACGAGGTGGAGTTCTTCCAGGGCGACGCACGGCGGCGGCACGTACGGCTCGACTACCGGCGTGACGAGGAGGGCGGCTGGGACAGGGAACTGCTGTGGCCGTGAGGGTGGCCGGGGCGGTGAGGGGCGTCGTGGCTGCGGCGGGGGCGGTGGCCGTGCGGGTGGCCGGGGCCGTGAAGTCGCGGGTGGCGAAGTCCTGGACCGGGCGGTAGCCGATGCGCTGGTAGAGCCCGTTGCTGGTGGGGTTGGCCAGGTCGGTGAAGAGCAGCACCTCGTCGGCGCCCTTGTCGAGCGCGGCACGGCTGACCTCAGCCGTGACCGCACCCGCGTACCCGCGTCCCCGCAGCGCGGCCGGGGTGTAGACGGGCGCCACGCGCACCTGCCCGGCGACCTTGGGCATGGCTCCCGCCATGGCGACGGGCGTACCGTCCGGCAGCTCCCACACCATGAGCCCGCCGTGGGCGAGCCGCGCCGCGACCCACGCGTCCGGATCGTGCTGCGGTGCGCCGCGGTCCGCGCAGAACTCGCCGTACCACCGGACGAGCAGCTCGTGGTCGCCCCCGCCCGCGAGCCGTGCCTTGCCGGGCGGGGCGGGCTCGGGCACCGTGAGCGCCCCGAGCCGGTACAACCGCTGCCGCATCGCGAGCCGGGCCACGGCGCCCGTACGACGCTCCCACGCCGCCGCGAACTCCGCGGCCGCCCGACTCGGGCCCATCACCCCCGGCAGCACCTCGCCCGCCTCCGCGAGCCGCCCGGCGAGCGCGTCGGCGGGCTCGGGGGCTGCGGCGGTGAGGTTCAGTGGGTACGGCGGTGTCCGCAGGGCAGTCGCGCGTACGGCGCCCTCCGGGCCCGTGAGCCACGCGAAGTACGGCGCCTCTTCGCCGTACACCCGCATTCCCCGCGTACGCAGTGCGTCGGTGACCGTCAACTGCACGGTGTGCAGCGCGGGTTCGGAAGCCAGGAAGTCCCCGGCACGGTCGAGGAAGACGCCGAGGTCCCGCGTGACCTGCCAGTCGTACGGGTGGGAGGAGGAGGGGAAGGCCGAGGGGGAGGGGAGGGGGATGCGGAGGGCATGCGGCTATGGTCCCGCGAGCCCCTGCACCGCGCCCGGCATTTACGCCCAGCCCGGTCCCAGCCTGGTCCGCACCCGATTGCTAAGCCTCCCCCGGCTCCGGGTCCGGCTTCGAGTCCGGCTCCGGCTCCGGGTCCGTGACCAGGCGGGCGTGGAGGTGGACGTCGCGGAAGGCGTCGTAGCGGCCCGCCTCGAACATGGCGCCCCGGAGCGTGCCCTCGTACGGGAAGCCACAGCGCTCGGCGATCCGGCAGGAGGCGTCGTGGCCGAGGGCGTGTCCCAGCTCCAGCCGGTGCATGCCCAGGTCGGTGAAGGCCCAGCGTGCGGCCAGGCGAAGCGCGCGGGTCGCTACGCGGTGGCCGCGGGCCTCGGGCAGAACCCAGTAGCCGACGCGGGCGGTACGTATGAAGTGGTCGATCTCGTTGACGCCGATGTGTCCGAGCGGCGACCCGGTCGCGGCGTCCTCGACGCAGAAGGACATGCACTTGCCCTCCGCCTCCCACTCGGCACGCAGCCGCAACGACTCCCGCGCGTCCTCCATCGCGTCGAGCGGCTTCAGCGGGGTGTTCCACCGCCGGAACTCCGGGTCCGAGTACCCGCGCAGCCATGCCTCGACGTCGGAGTCGCTCTCCGCGTCCCAGGGCCTCAACCGCAGGCCGTGGTCGCGTAGTTCGAGGGCCCGCACCGAGGGTGAGGGGTGCGTCCGAGAGCGCGGCCGGTCCTGGGGCTCGTTCTCATGCTCATGCTCGTGCTCGTTCTGCTTGTGGAGATCCGCCATCCGCCCATTGAAACTCCCGTGAAAACCGGACCACCGTCCGACCCCCACCCTGCGGCCGCCTCACCCCCTGGGCCGAAAAACCGGAACGGCCACATCACCGATATCACCGACCTCCCCGGCTTCCCCGCCCTCCCCGACTCCCCGGTCCTCTCCGCCTCGGTCCTCCCCGCCTCCCCGGTCCTCTCCTCCTCGGTCCTCCCCTCCTCCCCTGAACGTCACCTCCAGTTCCATCCCGACCCGCAACTCACCCTCCCCGCACTCCACGATCTCCGTCATCATCCGGGGCCCCTCGGCGAGGTCGACCACGGCGGCGACGTACGGGGTGCGCTCGCCGAACGGCGGGAGGTCGTTGCGGTGGACGACGGACCAGGTGTAGAGGGCGGCCCGGCCGCTCGCGGGCTCCCATGTCACGTCCTCGCTCCAGCAGTGGGGGCAGAACTCGCGGGGGTAGTGATGGGCGCGCCCACAGGCACCGCAACGGCGCAGGAGCAGACGGCCCTCGGCGGCGGCGTCCCAGTACGTGCGGGTGAAGGCGTCCACCTGGGGAACGTCGAAGCGCGGCCGCTTCGAACCCTTCGCTCCCTTCGAACCCACGCTCACTGGAACAGCCCCAACGCGTCGTCGAGCGACCAGGTCTGCCACGACATCGCGAACAGTGCGACCACCGAGATCAGCGCCATCATCGAGTTCTGCCCCTGCTCGGCCCAGTCATGGATCATGAGGACGAAGTAGACGAGGTTGAGCAGCAGGCCTCCGACCAGTGCGACCGGCGTCAGGAACCCGAGGATCAGGCCCAGACCGAGGGCGAGTTCGGCGTACGCGACGACGTACGCCATCGCGCGCGGGCGGGGTGCGACGACGACGTCGAAGCCGCTGCGCACCACATTCCACCGGTGCTTCGCCGCGATGCCCGCGGCCCAGGTGATACCGCCGCCCTCGAACCACTTCTTCTTGTCCTTGTGCCGCCAGCTCTCCAGCCACCACAGCCCCAGCCCGATGCGCAGCACGGCGAGCCATTCCGCACCGGTGAGCCAGATCGTGTCCATGCACTCCCCTACCATCGAAGGAATCTGACGGTACGTCAGTTGATTAGTTCAGCCGACGTGGAGCGCTCACGCAAGACGCAGGGACAGCACTCCCAGGACAGCACTCCCGGGACAGCGCATCCGGGGTAGCGCACCCGAACACCGCCGCGCCCCCGACCCACCCACAGCCCACTCCCCACCATCTCCACACATTCCGAGACCCCTACGTCACACACCCCACCCACCTCTCCTACGGCCGTGATCGATTCGCAACCAATTCCGGGCTTGACCGAGACCCATCAAGTGAGCATGCGAATACCCTCGGCACATGGCCGACTCCTCCACGTCCACCGACCCCACCGAGCCCGGCGACTCCGCCAAGCCCGCCGGGTCCAGCGGCTCCGCCGGCCACGTGGGGCGGGCCCGTGCCGATCGTCCCGTGTACGTCATCGGCGGCGGCCCAGGCGGGCTGGCGGCGGCGTACGCCTTGCGGGCCCAGGGGGTTCGTGCCGTCGTGCTGGAGAAGTCCGACGGGGTCGGAGCATCGTGGCGGAAGCACTACGACCGGCTGCATCTGCACACGACCCGGCGCCTGTCGGGACTGCCCGGACTGCCGATGCCGCGCCGGTTCGGCCGCTGGGTGTCGCGGGACAACGTGGTGCGGTACCTGGAGAAGTACGCCGAGTACCACGAACTGGAGGTCGTCACCGGCGTCGAGGTCTCCCGCGTGGAGCCGGCCGCAGACGGCAACGGCTGGCTGCTGCACGCCACCGGTGGACGCGAGCTGACCGGCAGCGCCGTCGTCGTCGCCACCGGCTACAACCACACGCCTCACCTCCCCGACTGGCCCGGCCGCGACGACTACTCCGGCGAACTGCTCCACGCCGGCGAGTACCGCAACGCCGCGCCCTTCGCCGGCCGTGACGTCCTCGTCGTCGGCGTCGGCAACACTGGGGCCGAGATCGCCGTCGACCTGGTGGAGGGCGGGGCCTCGCGCGTACGGCTCGCGGTGCGCACCGCCCCGCACATCGTGCGCCGCTCCACGGCCGGCTGGGCGGCCCAGTTCAGCGCCATTGCCGTACGGCGCCTGCCGGTCGCCCTCGTCGACCGGCTCGCCAAACCGATGGCCAGGCTCAGCGTGCCCGACCTGTCCGCGCACGGGCTGCCCCGGCCCGACACCGGGCTGTACTCGCGCGTCAACGCGGGCTCCATCCCCGTACAGGATGTCGGCCTCATCGACGCCGTGCGAAACGGCCACGTCGAGATCGTGGCCGCGGTGGAGGGCTTCGAGGACGGCAAGGTGGTCCTCGTCGACGGCGACCGCATCGAGCCCGAGGCCGTGGTGTCCGCCACCGGGTACCGACGCGCCCTGGAGGGCCTCGTCGGCCACCTCGACGTCCTCGACGAGCGCGGCAGGCCCGTCGTCCACGGCGCCCGCACCCCGGCCGGCGCGCCAGGTCTCTACTTCCAGGGCTACACCAACCCCATCAGCGGCATGTTCCGCGAACTCGCCCTGGACGCCCAGAAGATCGCCAAGGCGGTCGCCCGCCGGGGCGGGGTGGAGCGGCGCCCGGCCGGCGCCTGACACTCCGCCGCGAACGCGTCTCAGGAGAGATTCCGCCCACTGGGCGCCCCTGGCCTCCGAGACTCTGACCGCCAAAACCCTGACCGCAAAGATCCTGGCCACGGAGAACCGGGCGGCGGAGTGGCGGTGCTCCTGCCGGGCGAGGGCGCACGGCGGCCCGCCCTTCGACGCTGGGCACGGAGATCCCGGCCGCCAGGATTCTGACCCCGAGATTCTTACCGCAGGATTCTGGCCGTTCCGCGACTTCCGCCGCCGTCCGGTGTTCCAGCGGCGCGTGTGGCGGGTACGAAAGCTGTGCCCCACCGCCCGCCATGAACATGCCCATGCACATGCCTATGCACACGCCATGCCCATCTTGCGCGGTGGCGCCCGTCCGGTTACCGCACCTCTCCCGTGCACAACGGTTCCTGACATTGCGTCAGTTCAGTAATCTGACACTGCGTCAGTTAATGGAGCTGTCACACAGGAGCGGGCGGACCGATGCTTGGATCAACCCACGGCACCCTCACCACCGACTCCCGCCGGGCCAGGGCCATCGCCTGCGGCGAGCACCCCTCACCCGTCGTGCACGGCAGGCCCGCCGCGACCGACGATCTCGACGTCAGCGGACGCCCGCTGTACGCCGACGTCCCCGATCTCGACCGCTTCTTCCGCCCCGGGTCCGTGGCCGTGGTCGGTGCCTCGGACGCGGAGGGACGGCCGAACACCGGTATCACTCGGCAGTTACTCACCTGGGCCGAACGGGTCGGCGCCCGGCTGCATCCGGTGCACCCCACACGTCAGTCCGTCTTCGGCATTCCCTGCTCTCCTTCCGTCGCCGACCTGCCCGAGCAGGTGGATCTCGCCGTGTTACTGGTCTCCGACCCCCTTCCCGTGATCGAGCAACTCGCCGAGACCAAGGTGAAGTTCGCGGTCGCCTTCGCCTCCGGGTTCGCGGAGACGGGCGCGGAGGGTGCGGCCGCGCAGGAGCGGCTCGCCGCCGCCGTGGCCCGCTCCGGACTGCGACTGCTGGGCCCGAACACCAACCTCAACGCCTTCGAGCGGTTCCGGGACGACCTGGACGGGCCGGCCATCGCGCTCATCACCCAGTCCGGCCACCAGGGCCGCCCCGTCTTCGCCCTCCAGGAGCTCGGCATCCGCCTCTCCCACTGGGCACCCACGGGCAACGAGGCCGATCTGGAGACCGCCGACTTCATCTCCTACTTCGCCGAGCAGCCCGAGGTGGGCGCCATCGCCGCCTACGTGGAAGGCCTGAAGGACGGCCGCTCCTTTCTGCTCGCCGCCGACCGGGCCGCCCGGCGCGGCGTGCCCGTCGTCGCCGTCAAGGTCGGCCGCACCGAGACCGGAGCCCGCACCGCCGCCTCACACACCGGCAAGCTGACCGGTGCCGACGCGGTGGTGGACGCGGCCATGCGGCAGTTCGGGGTGATCCGGGTGGACGGACTCGACGAACTCCAGGACACCGCTGCCCTGCTGGCGCGGGCGCGTCGGCGGCCGGACACCGAAGGCGGCCGGCCCCGGACCGCCGGCGGGGTCGTCGTGTATTCGATCTCGGGCGGCACGGGCGCGCACTTCGCCGACCTGGCGGCCGAGGCGGGGCTCCACCTTCCGGTGCTGTCGGAGGCCAGGCAGGCCGAGCTGCACCAGTGGATACCCGAGTACCTGAACGTGGCCAACCCCGTCGACAACGGCGGGCACCCGGTGGGCGACTGGCGCGGGCGGAAGATCATCGACGCGATCCTCGACGACCCGGACGTGGGAGTACTGATCTGTCCCATCACCGGGCCCTTCCCGCCCATGAGCGACAAGCTCGCGCAGGACCTCGTGGACGCGGCGGAGCAGACGGACAAGCTGGTGTGCGTGGTGTGGGGCTCGCCGGTGGGCACCGAGCCCGCGTACCGGCAGACCCTGCTCGGATCGTCCCGGGTCGCGACCTTCCGTACCTTCGCCAACTGCATCACGGCCGTCCGCGCCCACCTCGACCACCAGCGGTTCACCACCGCGTACCACTCCCCCTTCGACGAGGCGCCCCGCAGCCCGTCGCCCTCCTACCGCAAGGCCCAGGCACTGATGCGACCCGGGCAGCAGCTGAGCGAGCACGCGGCGAAGCAGCTGCTGCGGGCGTACGGGATCCGCGTCCCGCGCGAGCAGTTGGTGACCAGCGCCGCCGCGGCCGTACGCGCGGCGAGCCTGGTCGGCTACCCCGTGGTGATGAAGGCGTCCGGAGCGCGGATCGCCCACAAGACGGAGCTCGGACTGGTGAAGATCGGGCTGACCTCGGCCAGCCAGGTCCGCGACGCCTATCGCGAGCTCACCGACATCGCGCGCTACGAGGGCATCTCGCTCGACGGGGTGCTGGTGTGCCAGATGGTCGAGCGGGGCGTGGAGATGGTCGTGGGCGTCACGCACGACCGGCTCTTCGGGCCGACGGTCACGGTCGGGCTCGGCGGAGTGCTGGTGGAGGTCCTGCGCGACTCCGCCGTACGCGTGCCCCCCTTCGGCGAGGACCAGGCCCGCGCCATGCTCACCGAACTGCGCGGGCGGACCCTGCTGGACGGGGTGCGCGGGGCTCCCCCGGCCGACGTGGACGCCCTCGTCGAGGTGGTGCTCCGGGTGCAGCGGATGGCGCTGGAGCTCGGGGACGACCTCGCCGAGCTGGACATCAATCCGCTGATGGTGCTCCCACGCGGGCAGGGCGCCGTGGCGCTGGACGCGCTGGCGGTGTGCCGCTGAGCGCGACCACGCGTCCAGGAGACCAAAAACACCGACAACACCGAGAACGCCCAGGACACCGAGCACACCCAGCGCGCCCAAGACGCCCGCGGCTCCTGTCACTCCCCGTACACAACGGAGTTTCAACATGCCCGTTTCCCCCCTTGAACCTCCCGAAAAATCCCGTGACTCATTGATACTGCACACCACTGACAACGCCGTCTCGTGGATCACCCTCAACCGCCCCGAGGCAATGAACGCCATCACCTCTGACCAGCGGGAACGGATCATCCAGCTGCTTGCGGAGGCCTCCGCGGACCCGGCAGTACGGGCCGTCGTCATCACCGCGACAGGCCGCGGCTTCTGCGCGGGCGCGGACCTGCGCGGCACCTCAGGTACGACCGCCGCTTCCGGTCCGCCCTCCGGTCCGCCCTCCGAACGCGTCCCCGGCGACGTCGCCCGCACCATCCGGCTCGGCGCCCAGCGCCTGATCGCCGCCGTGCTCGACTGCGAGAAGCCTGTGATCGCGGCGGTGAACGGCACGGCGGCCGGCATCGGCGCGCACCTGGCGTTCGCCTGCGACCTGGTACTGGCGGCCGAACCGGCGCGTTTCATCGAGGTGTTCGTACGGCGCGGCCTCGTACCGGACGGCGGCGGCGCGTACCTCCTCCCCCGTCTGATCGGGCCCCAGCGGGCGAAGGAACTGATGTTCTTCGGTGACGCGCTGTCGGCGGCGGACGCGGAACGGCTCGGGCTCGTCAACCGCGTGGTTCCGCCGGAGGAGCTGGAGAAGACGGCCCGCGAGTGGGCCGAACGCCTCGCCACCGGCCCCACCCGCGCCCTCGCCCTCACCAAGCAGCTCGTGAACGCGTCCCTCGACACCGACCGCGCCACCGCCTTCGCCGCCGAGGCCGCGGCCCAGGAGATCAACATGACGACGGTGGACGCGAACGAGGGCGTGGCGAGCTTCGTGGAGCGCCGAACACCGCGATACGAGGGGTACTGACCCACCTCTTCACGCCTCACCTCTTCATGCCCCACCTCTTCACGCCTCACCTCTTCACTCCCGGCCTCTTCACGCCCCACCCCTTCATTCCTGACGGCCCGTCAGGTTCAATGGTGGGTGTGATGGGAAGCGCAGGAATGGCGGCCGCCGCCGTCCGGTATCTGAGGTCGACGGGGGCTCGCACGGCCGTGGAGCCCGTCGATCCGCTGCCGCGCCCCGAGTTGCGGAGCGTCGGGGAGGACGAGCGGGCGCCGGTGGATCAGACGGAGTTCCGGCGGGTGCTGGGGAACTTCGCGACGGGGGTGACGGTTGTCACCGCACCGGCGGCCACTGACGACGGCCCCGCGGGCTTCGCCTGCCAGTCCTTCTCCTCCCTCTCGCTGGACCCGCCGCTGGTCGCGTTCATGGTCGGCCGTACGTCGACGACATGGCCGCGCATCGCCCGCGCGGGCGTCTTCTGCGTGAACGTACTGGCTGCCGATCAGGGTGAGTTGTGCCGTGGGTTCGCGGTGAGCGGGGCCGACAAGTTCGCGGGGGTCGCGTACGACGCGTCTCCCGCCACCGGTTCACCGCGTCTCGCCGGCGCCGCCGCCTGGATCGACTGCACGATCCACGCCGTGCACACGGGCGGGGACCACCTGATCGTGGTCGGGCGGGTGGAGACCCTCGGAGCGGCCGACACGAGGGCCGACGCGACGCAGGTGCCTCCGCTGCTGTTCCACCGCGGGCGGTTCGGGGGATTCACGGGCGTCTGACGGCGCGGGTGTCGGAGGATGTCACCCGTGGACGGTGGCATGGACATGGACGTGGACGTGGACGTGGACGAGACCCGGGACGAGTACGTCGAGCGCTTCCGCGCCCTCGCACGCGAAGGGCTCGACGAACTCTTCGTATCGGATCGGCTGCCGGGCCTCGTCGGGGGGCGACTGGAGCACTTCGCCGTCGTGGACAAGGCCGACAAGGCCGACAAGGGAGTGTCGGTCCACGCGGAGACCCGCTTCTCCTTCCGCGGTCACCGCTTCCGCTACGAGCGACAGATCTGGCCGCCCGGCTTCCCGCTGGAGATCCAGACCGCCCTCTACATCGAACACCTGAGGGAACGGGTTCTCACCCGCCGCTACCGGGCAGGGGCGGACCCGGAGGCGGCCATCGAGATCTAACGGAGGGGGCCTGCGCCTCCGGCGTTTGTGACCAGGTGCAGAGTGACCGTGCCCCGTGTCAGGCCGTCACCGCCACCCGCTCCACTGGCCGTCGCCGAATCACCAGGGACATCAGCGCCGCCGCCGCGCACAGCGCACCCGCTGTGTACCAGACGACGTCGTACGAGCCGAAGGTGTCCCGGGCGACGCCGCCGAGGAAGGCGACGAGGGCGGCGCCGACCTGGTGGGAGGCGAGGACCCAGCCGAAGACGATGGCGCTGTCGTCGCCGTACTGCTCGCGGCACAGCGCCAGGGTCGGCGGGACCGTCGCGACCCAGTCGAGCCCGTAGAAGACGATGAAGAAGACCATCGGCAGGTGGACGCTCGGGGCGAGCAGCATCGGCAGGAACAGGAGCGAGATACCGCGGAAGGCGTAGTACACCGCCAGAAGCCGCCGCGGCTCGTATCGGTCCGTGAACCAGCCGGAGGCGATGGTGCCGAGTACGTCGAAGACGCCGATGACCGCGAGGAGCGAGGCCGCCGCGGTGATGGGCATGCCGTGGTCGTGGGCGGCGGGTACGAAGTGGGTCTGGACGAGACCGTTGGTCGAGGCGCCGCAGATCGCGAAGGTGCCGGCCAGCAGCCAGAACGGTCCCGTGCGCATGGCGGAGAAGAGCACGGTCACCGCGCGCCGGGCGGCCCCCCGCACGGGCGCGGGCTTCTCCACGAACTCCTTCGCCCCGTACGGCTTCAGGCCCACGTCGGCAGGGTGGTCCCGCAGGAGCAGCCAGACGAAAGGGACGACGGCCAGGGCAGCGAGGGACACCGTGACGGCGGCGGGGCGCCAGTCGTACTCCGAGACGATCCAGGACAGCAGCGGCAGGAAGATCAGTTGGCCGGAGGCGGAGGCCGCGGTGAGGATGCCGGTGACCAGGCCGCGCCGCTCGGTGAACCAGCGGTTGGTGACCGTGGCGGCGAAGGCCAGTGCCATCGAACCCGCGCCCAGGCCCACCAACAGGCCCCAGGTCAGCATGAGTTGCCAGGCCGCGGTCATCCACACCGTGGCGCCCGAGCCGACGGCGATCACCGACAGGGCGACCGCGACCACCCGGCGGATGCCGAACCGGTCCATCAGCGCGGCGGCGAACGGTGCCGTCAGCCCGTAGAGCGCCAGGTTGATCGAGACGGCCGCGCCGATCGTGCCGCGCGACCAGCCGAACTCCTGGTGCAGGGGGTCGATGAGCAGGCCCGGCAGGGAGCGGAAGGCCGCGGCGCCGATGATCGTCACGAAGGTCACGGCCGCGACGAACCACGCGCGGTGGAAGCGAAGGCGGACACGCGCCGAACGGACAAACCGCGCTCCCCCGGGGGTGGCAGCGGTCTCCGAGACGATGGTGGCCCCCGAGCCGGCGGTGGTCCCCGAGCCCGCGGTGGCCCCCGAGGCGGCAGCGGTCTCCCGGGGAGCGTCGGTCTCCGTGCCGGCGTTCGTCTCCGTGCCGGCGTTCGTCTCCGTGCCGGCGTCCGTCTCCGTGGTGGCGTTGGTCTCGGTTGGCTGGGTCACGCCATAGAGCTTCCGTCCTGCGACGATGCTCATCGAGCGGCCGGAAGGACATCATTCGCTAGGATCGGGCCATGAGCAGCGCACAGGAGGTCCCTCCGGACCGGAGCAGCGCACAAGCGGTCCCTCCGGACCGGAGCAGCGCACCGGACTTCCGTCCGCACCGGGTCGTCGTCCTCGCCCTCGACGGACTGCTGCCCTTCGAGCTGGGCATCCCGCACCGGATCTTCGGCCGCCCGAAGGACACCAGGGGACGGCACCTGTACGAGGTCGTGACCTGCTCGATCCGGCCGCCCGGCCCGGTGCGGACCGATGCCGACTTCGCCGTCCAGGTCGAGCACGGGCCCGAGGCGCTGGCCACCGCCGACACGGTCATCGTCCCGGCGTCGTACGAACTCGGGCCCGTCTTCGAGGAGGGCGTGCTCAACGACGAGCTGGCCGCCGCCTTCGCTCACATCAGGCCCGGCACCCGGCTCGCCTCCATCTGCACCGGCGTGTACGTCCTCGCCGCCGCCGGCCTCCTCGACGGCCGCCCCGCCACCACGCACTGGGCCGATGCCGAGCGACTGCAGCGGCTGTTCCCTCCGATCAAGGTCGACCCGGACGTGCTGTTCATCGACGACGGCGACGTCCTGACCTCCGCTGGTGTCGCGGCCGGCATCGACCTCTGCCTGCACATGGTGCGCCGCGACCACGGCGCGGCCGTCGCCAACGACGTGGCCCGGCGCATGGTCGTCCCGCCCCACCGTGACGGCGGGCAGGCGCAGTACATCGCACGGCCGGTGCCCGACCCGCAGGCGGCGACCACGACCGCCGCCCGCGCCTGGGCACTGGGCCGTCTGCACGAACCGATCCAGCTCCGGGACATGGCCGCGCGGGAGTCCATGTCGGTACGGACCTTCACCCGCCGCTTCCGGGAGGAGACCGGCGTCAGCCCCGGTCAGTGGCTCACCCAGCAGCGCGTCGAGCGGGCCCGTCACCTGCTGGAGTCCAGTGACCTGTCCATCGACCAGGTGGCCCACGACGCGGGCTTCGGCACGGCCCAGTCGATGCGGCAGCACCTCCAGGCGGCGCTAGGAGTCACTCCGACCGCGTATCGGCGGACGTTCCGCGCCGGGAGCGGCCACGACCGGGCCGTCAGCACTGGGGCCGTCAGCAGCGGAACCGGACGCAACGGAACCAGCCGTATCAGCAGCGGCAGTTGAGCGTGCGGCGGAGGTCGTCGCGAGCCTGCGCTCCCCCAGCGCGCCGATCGCCGTGAGCAGCAGCGTCAGGCCGACACCCGCGAGGATCGCCGTCGACGGTGCGACGAAGTTCAGCAGGGCGCCCGCGAGGGAGCCCGTCGCCGCATAGCCCGCGCCGACGGCCGCGTACATCACCGAGTACCCGGCGGCCAGGGCGCTCGACGGGAGCGCCTCGCCCAGGGAGAGGTTGCGGGTGACGAACGCACCGGCCTGGAGGACTCCGGCGAGGACGAGCGCGGCGGCGATCCACGCCGTGTGAGGTATGAGGGCGACCAGCGTCACACACGCCGAGACACCGCACATCAGCACCGTGCTCCGGGTACGCAACTGGCCCGGCCAGGTGCGCAGTCCATACAGGAACGCGCCCGCCCCCGATCCCAGGGCCAGCCCGGTGAGCAGGGGACCGGACCAGCCGACGCCCGTGCCGCGCTGTTCCAGGAGGGCGGGCAGTACGAGTTCGGCCAGGCCGAGGATGCCGAGGGAGGCCGCGCCCGTGACGTAGACCGGCCAGGCACGGGCCAGGAGGCGAAGCATCGACGTGCCGTCGCCGTCCGCCTTGTCCGCCCCGTCCGCCTCCCAGCCCGCGGGCAGCAGCCACAGGCCCGCCACGGACGAGCCCATGAGGGCGGCGGCGAGCAGCAACGGGACCCAGGGGGCGACGCCGAGCGCGAGACCCGTGACCGCGGCCGGGGACACCGCCCATATGCCGGACACCAGCATCGACTCCGTCGACATGGCCTGGGCGACGGCCCGCTTCGGGACGATGCTGGTCAGCAGGGCGCGGAGGCCTCCGGTGGCCGCGGCGGGGGCGGCGCCCGCGAGGAAGGCGAACGCGGCGAGTACCACCGGGTGGGCGGTCGGTAACAGGCCGAGGCCCGCGAAGCCGGCCGCGCCCGCCGTGAGGCCCGCGGCGAGTTGGGGGCGGGCTCGCTCGGGGCGGGTGCGCATGCCCAGGAGGGGGCGCCGATGATCTCACCGATGACGTACGCCGCCGCGAGCGCCGCGCCCAGGGGGTAGCCGCCCGGGCGTTCGCGGACCAGGAAGACCAGGGCGAGGGGAGCCATCGCGACGGGCATGCGGGCGCCGACGGACACGATGGCCCAGGTCAGGACCTGCTTGGAGGCGATGTCTCGGTAGGTCATATCTCGAAGGTAAGGGACGGGACTGACAGTGCCCCAGGTGTTTTCGGGCCTGTGGGTGGTGGTCGGCAGTCGGCGGGTGCGGCCCGGGTTTCTTTCGCCCCCGCCCTCTCAGAACGTCAGCACCCCCGCGCCACCCTCCCCTCCCTCGCGTCCTGGGCCGCCTTCTCGAAGTCCTCCACCGGGTATGTCGCCGTCACCAGTTCGTCCAGCAGCAGGCGTCCTTCGCGGTACAGGTCGGCGTAGAGGGCGATGTCGCGCTGGGGCCGTGAGGAGCCGTAGCGGCAGCCGAGGATGGACTTGTCCAGGTACATGGACGAGACCCGGAAGGACGCCTCGGCCGTCGCGGGCGGCACCCCGAGCAGGACGGCCTGACCGTGGCGGTCCAGCAGGTCGACGGCCTGGCGGATGAGTTCGACACGGCCGACGCACTCGAAGGCGTGGTCCGCGCCCGTGGGGAGAACGTCCCGTACCCCTTCCGTCGAGGTCAGGAAGTCGGTCGCGCCGAACCGCCGGGCCACCGCTTCCTTGTCCGGATTCGCGTCCACCGCCACGATCCGCAGCGCCCCCGCGATCCGGGCGCCCTGGATGACGTTGAGGCCGATGCCGCCCGTACCGATCACCAGGACGCTGTCGCCGCGGTCCACGCGCGCGCGGTTCAGTGCCGCCCCCACGCCCGTCACCACCGCGCACCCGATCAGCGCGGCCGACGGCAGCGGGATGTCCTTCGGGATACGGACGGCCTGCACGGCCTTGACGACGGTGCGTTCCGCGAAGGCCGAGTTGCACGCGAACTGGTACAGCGGCCGCCCGTCCCGCGCGAACGGCCGGCCCGGCCTGCCGATCGCACTCCGGCACATCGTCGGCCGGCCCCGGTCGCAGTCCGCGCAGGCACCGCAGTTCGCGAGCGTGGACAGCGCCACGTGGTCCCCCGGCCGGACGTGCGTGACGCCCTCGCCCACCGCCTCCACGACCCCCGCGCCCTCATGGCCGAGCACCACGGGAACGGGGAAGGGTATGGTCCCGTCCACCACCGACAGATCGCTGTGGCACAGCCCGGCCGCCGAGATCGCGACACCCACCTCGCCGGGCCCGGGGTCGCGTACCTCCAGATCGTCGACGACCCGCACCCGTTCCCCGTCGAAGACCACGCCTCGCATCACAACCCCCTTCAGCCCCTGGGCTCCTTCGGCAGGCCGAGCACGCGCTCGGCGATGATCGTGCGCTGGACCTCGTCTGAGCCGCCGTAGATGGTGTCGGCCCGGGAGAACAGGAACAGGTGCTGCAAAGGGTCGAGTTCGTACGGCTGCTCGGGCGACCAGTCCCGCGGGCCCACCGCCGCCCCCGCGCCCCGTACGAGCATCGCCAGTTCCCCGAGCCGCTGGTGCCAGCCGCCCCACAGCAGCTTGGCCACGCTCGGCGCACCCGTCTCGCCGCCCGAACCCCCGAGCGTGCGCAGGGCGTTCCAGCGCATGGTGCGCAGCTCCGCCCACTGGCGTACGAGGCGGTCGCGTACGACGGGGTCGTCGGCCGCGCCCGTCTGGACGGCCGTACGGATGACCTGCCCCAGCTCCTCGGCGAAACCGATCTGCTGGGCGAGCGTGGACACCCCTCGCTCGAAGCCGAGCAGGCTCATGGCCACACGCCAGCCGTTGCCCTCCCCGCCGACCACGTGATGGGCCACGGCCCCGTCGAAGAAGACCTCGTTGAACTCGCTCGTCCCGGTCATCTGCCGGATGGGCCGCACGTCGACACGGCCCGGCTGGTTCATCGGGACGAGGAGGAAGGACAGGCCGTGGTGACGGCGCGAGCCGGGTTCGGTGCGCGCGAGGACGAAGCACCAGTCGGCCTCATGGGCGAGGGAGGTCCAGATCTTCTGGCCGGTCACGCGGTACGTCGTCGTGGTGCCGTCGCGGACCGCCGCTGTGCGTATGCCCGCCAGGTCCGAGCCCGCCCCGGGTTCGCTGTAGCCCTGGCACCACAGTTCCTCGCCGCGTGCGACGGGCGGCAGGAACCGCTGCTTCTGCTCCTCGGTGCCGTGTTCGATCAGGGTGGGGGCGAGCAGCTTCTCGCCGATGTGCCCGGACCGGGCGGGTGCCTTCGCGCGGGCGTACTCCTCGGCCCAGACGACCTGCTGGACGAGACTCGCGGTCCGGTTCCCGTACCCGCCCTCCGGCCACCCGATACCGATCCACCCGCCGCGCCCGAGCTCCCGCTCCCACGCCCGCCGGCTCACACCCTCGGCGGGGTGCGCCCCCAACCAGTCCCGCACCTCACTGCGGAACGCCTCGTCTTCCGCACCGAACCCGAAGTCCACGGGCCTCCTCCTCACAGGAGCTACGCGCCCCGGAAGGGGCGCGGGGCTGCATCAATATGCGACTCCGCCGCGATGGGGGTCCCCCCGCTCGAGCGCAGCCGAGAGTGGGGGAGCGACCAGCCACACACGGCCGCGGTTTCCACACGGCGATCAACCACCCACGACCCCACTCCCGCCCCCAGCGGAGCGCCTACGCGTTCGGCCGTTCCCGGGCGGCAGCCGCCCGCCCCATCGCCTCCACCCGCTCCAGCATCGGCATCGGATCCACCCCCACGCTCCCGGGCAGAACCTCCGCGATCCGCTCCGGCGTCCAGGAGCCCTCCGCGAAGGCCGAGCGCAGCTCGCGCGGCTGGGCCCAGACCGCGATCTTGGGCCCGGCGACGGTGTACACCTGCCCGGTGATGCGTTCCTCGCGGGCCCGGTCGCTCAGCAGGTAGACGACCAGCGCCGCGACGTCCTCGGGCTCGCCGATCTCCGTGAGCTCCATGGGGACGTTGGCGGACATCCGGGTACGGGCCACGGGCGCCACCGCGTTGGCCGTCACCCCGTACTTGTGCAGCCCGAGCGCCGCGCTGCGGACCAGGGAGATGATGCCGCCCTTGGCCGCGCTGTAGTTGGCCTGGGACACCGAGCCCTGGTGGTTGCCGCTGGTGAAGCCGATGAGGGTGCCGGACCTCTGCTTGCGCATCAGCGCCGACGCCGCGCGGAAGACCGTGAAGGTGCCCTTCAGATGGGTGGCGACGACCGGGTCCCACTCCTCCTCGGACATGTTGAAGAGCATCCGTTCGCGCAGGATCCCCGCCACGCACACCACGCCGTCGATCCGGCCGTACACCTCGACGGCCGTGTCCACGACCCGCTGCCCGCCCGCCATGGCCGACACGTCGTCGGCCACCGCGACCGCCTCGCCGCCGGCCGCCACGATCTCCTTGACCACGGCCTCGGCGACCGAACTCGTCGGCTCGGAACCCTCGATGGAGACCCCGTAGTCGTTGACGACGACCCGCGCGCCCTCGGCCGCCGCCGCGAGAGCCACCGCCCGGCCGATGCCGCGCCCGGCCCCCGTCACGGCGACGACCTTGCCTGCCAAGAAGTTCCCCACGCCCGACCCCTTCCCGCAGTTTCTGACGGACCGTTAGATTCTGCGCTCGGGCCGATTCTACGACCCGTCAGATACCTGGAGACAAGACCCCGGACCAGACCCGGACAAGACCCCGGGACGGATGGGGAAGACCGGCAGACCGCGAGACGAGGAGGGATCATGTCGTTGCCGGAGGAGTTCCATGAGATCGCGGGGCGCGTGAACAACTGGGGCCGCTGGGGGGCCGACGACGAGATCGGGACGCTCAACCTGATCACCGACGAGGTCGTACAGGGCGCCGCGGCCAGTGTGCGGACCGGGCGGCGCGTTCCGCTCGGCCTCCCGCTCCAGCAGGACGGCGTCCAGACCGGCATGGTCCCCGGACGCGTCAATCCGCTGCACACGATGGTGCAGATCAACCTGGAGACCTTCGGCCCCGGCACCGTGGCCTGGAGCGACGACGCCGTGACCATGGGCCTGCAGTCCGCCACCCACTGGGACGCCCTCACCCATGTCTCCCACTCGGGGCGGATCTACAACGGCCGCCCGGCGAGCACCATCACCCCGCACGGCGGCGCGGAGTTCAGCGGCATCGACAAGGCGCGGCACATCGTCTCGCGCGGTGTCCTCCTCGACATCCCGCGCGCCCTCGGCCAGGACCGGCTCGCCGGCGACCACGCGGTCACGCCCGACGACCTGGAGGCGGCCGAGGAGTTGGCGGGTACGCGGGTGAGGAGCGGCGACGTCGTCCTCGTACGGACCGGGCAGATACGGGCCTACCTCGGCGGCGACCGGCACGCGTACGCGTACCCCTCGCCCGGGCTGTCGGTGCACACGCCCGAGTGGTTCCACGCCCGGGACGTCGCCGCCGTCGCCAACGACACGCTCACCTTCGAGATCTTCCCGCCGGAGATCGAGAACCTGTGGCTGCCCGTACACGCGCTCAACCTGGTCGAGATGGGGATGCTCCAGGGTCAGAACTGGAATCTCGAAGAGTTGTCCACAGCCTGTGGAGAAGAGGGGCGCTACGCCTTTCTGCTGTCCGCGACGCCCGAGCCGTTCGTCGGTGCCACGGGAACTCCGGTGGCCCCCGTGGCCGTGCTCTGAGGTTTCGCCGGGCCCACCCCGGCGACCCCTCGCCCCGCTCTCCGGCTGGCGGCGCGCTCCCCACCTCCCGGCCGCGCTCGGGCGACAGCGCCCCCAGCTCGCCCCGAGCGCGGCATCGCGCGCCGCCATCCGGTTCCGGCGTACCAGCTCTCGCTCCCCGGACGCCTCCCGTACCGACGGGCCGTCCGGCCCTGTGGGAGCCGACACCGGATCACGACCCACACTCGTCGAGGGCCTCCGTCACCGGAGCCCTCGCCGTCCCCTCACGGTGAATCGCTGAACACAAGCGTGATCAAACGGACACGACACGTCAACACCCGTTCGGGGATTTGCCCGTTATGGACTTTTCATAGTGGCGCGTAAAGGAGCACACCCGGCGCATCGACCGTCGACCGCCACCGGACACGTCCGAGCCCGTGCGACCGCGCGCAGGCGCGTGCGTCGTGAACGCCCCGGCCGCCCCGGCCGACCCCGCCGACCAACCCGACCGGCCAAGCCGACCGGCCAACCCGGCCGGCGAACGCCCGCAACCGCGGGGCCGCCGGGCCCTATACGGCCTCGTACGCGAATCCCTCGTACGCCATGGAAGTCGAGACGGGGGTGCTGGCCGCGCCGCGGCGGGGGCCGGGCTCGCAGCGGTCCAGTTCGCACCAGATGCGTTTGCCGACGCCCTCGGAGTTCCAGCCCCAGCGGTCGGCGAGCCCTTCGACGAGGGCCAGGCCGCGGCCGTTGGTGTCCTCGCCCTCCGCGTGCCGGGGCAAGGGCGGCCGGTCACAGGCGTCGGCCACCTCCAGACGGACGGTGCCCGCCGAGCCGTCCCGCACCCCGGACAGCAACAGCCGCAGCACCGCCGGGCAGCCGGTGTGCACCACGGCGTTGGTGACCAGCTCGGACACGAGCAGGACCAACGTCTCGGCCAGTGGCTCATCGGGCTCTATCCCGGACCCGGCGAGCCGTGAACGGGCCCATTTCCGGGCGCGCCCCACCTCCGTGGGGTCGGGCCGGATCTCCAGCTGCACTTGAAGCACCTGCACCGCTCACACCATCCGAACCGGCGGGCACATCGCCGCGCGCCTCGCCAAGGCCACGATCGTGGTCATCTTCTGCACGGCCATCGACTGCATGGCCCGGACGGGGATCACCGAGCGTGATCCCGTTACGTGCCAGCATGGTTGACGTACAGTCACCCCAACAAGCGCTTCGGGCATATTCCAGCGCGAAGGAGTACGCGTGCGGCATACTGTGCGACGCTCGTCGCGGGGAGTCGAACAGGCGGGCCCACACCCCCGCCCACCAGTGCGAGTGGCACGCATCGCCCGATCCGGCGCCGCCTCGGGGGCGGCACCGGGATGGCTCGTCCTCGGAACCACTCGCACCCCACACAAGGTACCGGAGCGGACCTTCGACTCCAGGGCGTGACAAGTCACGCGCAGGACACAAGCCGATATCAACGCTCAGTAATTCCCCTGTGCCACGATCCGCGCCGTCCGCCACATGAGCCCGGGCGCCCCCCTGGTCAGACGGTCGCACCCGGCGGATCGGCCAACAGGTCCCCCGCGAGGATCTCCTCACTCTCCGTCACATCACCGCTACGGCGGGCGCGCACCCAGGCCCGCTTGAGGTGCAGGTGCACGTCGGACTCCCAGGTGAAGCCCATGCCGCCGTGCACCTGGAGGCAGTCGCGGGCGCCGTGCAGAGCCGCCTCGTCGGCGAGCAGCCGGGCCGCGGCGATGTCCAGCGGGTCGGCGGTGACGGCCGCCGCGTACACGGCGGCCCGCGCCGTCCCGACCCGCTCCAGCATCCCGGCGCACAGATGCTTGACCGCCTGGAAGGCTCCGACGGGCCGTCCGAACTGCTCTCGGGTCCGGGCGTGTTGCACGGCCAGTTCGCAGGTGCGGGAGGCCGAGCCGAGTTGCTCGGCAGCGGTCAGGAGAACGGCGAGGGGGACGTCCGGGGGAGCCGTTCCGCCTCGGCCTCCGTCCGGTACGCGGTGCAGCGGGGTCAGCGGATCCACCGACCGCAGCGGTACGGCGCCGGACGCGTCCCCCCGTACGAGGTCCGCCTCGTCCAGCCACTCCACCAGGCCGCCCTGCACGGCGGTCACCACGGCCTGACCGGTCGCGGCTCCCGGCACCCGGGCGTCCGCCGCGAGATGCGTGGCCACCAGGGGCCCGGGCAGCAGCACCCGGCCGGCCTGTTCGAAGGCCAGGACCGCTTCGGGGAGCCCGACTCCGACCCCGCCCTCCGCCTCGGGCAACCGCAGCGCGAAGAACCCCGCCTCGCCCAACTGGCGCCACAGGGTGCGGTCGAGTCCCGGCGTGTCCAGGGCGGTCCGCAGCGCCTGACGCCCGAACCGGCCTTCGAGCAGTTCGCGCACGCCGTCCCGCAGCGCTCGTTGGTCGTCGGTGAGTTGGAAGTGCACGGGTCGCGTTCACCGCCCCTTCGGCAGGCCCAGGATGCGCTCGGCCACGATGTTGCGCTGGATCTGCGAGGTCCCGGCCGCGATCGTGTACGACAGCGACGACAGCCGGTCCAGCACCCACGGCCGGTCGAGGTCGAGCGCCTGAGCGCCCAGGACGTCGGCGGCCGTGTCGTACAGCTTCTGCCGTGCGTGCGAGTAACGGAGCTTGAAGACCGAGCCGCCCGCGCCCGGGAGCCCACCGCTGCGCTCGGCCTCGCTGACGGTCCACTGCGTCAGCCGCCACAGCGCGCGGAACTCGGCGTTCAGCCGGCCCAGCCTGCGCCGGAGCGCGGGGTCGTCCCAGCGGCCGTTCTTCCGTGCCTCGCGGGCCAGCTCGCCCAACACACGACGGCACGCGACCACTTCGCCCACGAACGCCGTGCCCCGCTCGAACGACAGCGTCACCATGGTCACGCGCCAGCCGTCGTTCTCCGCCCCGACCCGGTGGCCGACCGGCACGCGCACCTCGTCGAGGAAGACCTCCGCGAACTCCGCCGACCCCGCGAGGGTCTTCAGCGGCCGTACGGTGATCCCCGGGGCGTCCATGGGCATGGCGAGCCAGGTGATGCCCCGGTGCTTGGGCGCCGAGGGGTCCGTGCGCACCAACAGCTCGCACCAGTCGGCGACTTCGGCGTGGGACGTCCAGATCTTGGACCCGCTCACCACGTAGTCGTCGCCGTCTCTCCGCGCGCGCGTGCGCAGCGCCGCGAGGTCGGAGCCGGCGTCCGGTTCGCTGAAGCCCTGGCACCAGACCTGCTCGCCGCGCAGGATGGGCGGGAGCCAGCGCGCCCGCTGCTCGGCCGTGCCCTCGGCGGCGATGGTGGGTCCCGCGTGCAGCAGTCCGACGAAGCCCGCGCCCACGTAGGGGGCGCCCGCCCGCTCGGTCTCCTCCAGGAAGATCAGGTGCTGGGTGGGCGTGGCCCCCCGGCCGCCGGCGTCCACCGGCCAGTGCAGTCCCGCGTACCCGGCGTCGTACAGCATCCGCTGCCAGCCGAGGTCGTAGGCGCGGCGTGCCGGCCAGTCCTCGGGCGGCGGCTTCGGCGGCAGCGTGGGCAGCACCCCGGCCAGCCACTCCCGCAGCCGCGCCCGGAACTCCTCCTCCTCCGGGGTGTACGTGAGGTCCATTCCGAGCCCCCTCCGCCCGACACACGCTTACCTGATGCACCGTCAGCCAAGAGCCTTCCGGGAAGGCTAGCCCCGCACCCCTGGACCGACAAGGCGCGGCGCCTTACGCTCTGGCCACGATCTGACTAGCCGTCAGCTCAGCTGCCGGCGAGCGAGCCAAAGGGGCGCGCCGGTGTCGAGAGCGCGTGGGGGCACCTCCCTGCTCGAGCGAAGCCGAGAGCTTGGGGGAGCGCGGAGGCCCGAAGGGTCGAGCACGGTCGGGCTCTCGACACCTGCTGTAGCGCCCGGGAGGCGAACCGAGCCTTAAAAAAAAGGGGGCCGCCGTGAACGACACCGCCCACGCGCTCAGCGCGTCCCGCACCCTCTGGGAGCTGCTCTCCCGCCGCGCCGACCTCACACCCGGCCGGCCGGTCCTCCTCCAGGACGACCGCGTCCTGACCTTCGGCGAGCTCCGCGAGCGGGCCGAGCGGGTGGCGGCGGGGCTGTACGGCATGGGAGTGCGCCCCGGCACGGTGGTCGCCTGGCAGCTGCCCACCCGTGTCGAGAGCGCTGTGCTGTCCTTCGCGCTGGCCCGTCTGGGCGCCGTGCAGTCACCGGTCATCCCCTTCTACCGGGACCGCGAGGTCGGCTTCGCGCTGCGGGAGTCGAAGGCGGAGTACTTCGCCGTGCCGGGCGAGTGGCGCGGCTTCGACCACACGGAGATGGCGCGGCGACTGGGCGCGAAGGGCGTCTTCGGGGCGTACGACCGTCTCCCGGACGGCGATCCGGCCGTACTGCCCGCGCCGCCCTCCGAGGGCACCTCGGTCCGCTGGATCTACTGGACCTCGGGCACCACCTCCGACCCCAAGGGCGTGCTCCACACGGACCGTTCACTGATCGCGGGCGGCTCCTGCCTCGCCCACGCGCTCCACCTCTCGGCGTCCGACGTGGGCTCGATCGCGTTCCCGTACGCGCACATAGGCGGCCCCGACTACATGGTGATGCTGCTGCTGTACGGCTTCCCGGCGGTGATGTTCGAGCACTTCGCGCTGCCGGACGCGCTGGAGGAGTACCGCAGGCACGGGGTGACGGTGGCGGGCGGGTCCACGGCGTTCTACTCGATGTTCCTCGCCGCTCAGCGCGAGCAGCCCGGCAGGCCGGTCGTCCCGACGTTGCGGCTGCTGGCGGGCGGCGGGGCGCCGAAGCCGCCCGAGCTGTACCGCTCCGTCGTGCGCGAGATGGGCGTCCAGCTCACCCACGGGTACGGCATGACCGAGGTGCCGATGATCACGATGGGGTCGCCGGACGACTCGGCGGAGAACCTGGCGACGACCGAGGGGCGGCCGCCGGAGGGGATGGAGATACGGATCGTCGACGGGGAGGTGCGGCTGCGGGGGGAGGCCGTGTGCCAGGGGTACCTGGACCCGGCGCAGACGGCACAGGCGTTCGACGCCGACGGGTTCCTCGTCACGGGTGACCTCGGGCGTCTCACCGTCGACGGTCACCTGGTCCTCACGGGCCGCCTGAAGGACGTCATCATCAGGAAGGGGGAGAACATCTCGGCCAAGGAGATCGAGGATCTGCTGCACCGGCACCCTGCGGTCCGGGACGTCGCCGTCGTCGGGCTGCCGGACGCCGAACGCGGGGAGCGGGTCTGCGCCGTGGTCGAGCGGGTGCCGGGTGACGGGGAGCTGTCACTGGACGACGTGACCTCGTACCTGCGCTCGGAAGGGCTGTCCGTGCACAAGCTGCCCGAGCAGCTGGAGGTGGTGGACGCCCTTCCGCGCAACGACACCCTGCGCAAGGTGCTCAAGTACAAACTGCGGGAACGCTATTCGTGAGCCATTCAGCTATTCGGGCACCGTGAAGTAGCGCGCGAAGGCCGTCACGACCTCCGTCTCGCCCACCCTGTCGTCGGCGTCGGCGTCGAGGGCACCGGCGGCCGCGGCGGCGACGTGCTCGGGCACACCGAGGGCCCTGAGGACGCGGGTGGCCGCCTCGACCGTGACCGAACCGTCCCCGTCGTCGTCCGCGACGGCGAGGGCCGCGTGCAGGAAGGGGCGGGCGATCTCGGCGAACCGGTCGGGGTTGTCGCGCAGGCGCTTGACCGCGCCGTTCACGAACTCCTCCCGGGTGATGCGCTGGTCACCGTCCCGGTCCGCTATCCCGGCCATGCCCTGCCAGAGGGCCTCGGCACCGCCGTACAGGGCCTGGCCCTTGTCGGACCGCGGCGTGGTGGCGAACTCGGCGAGGACCGCCCTGGCCGCCGCGCTGAAGTCCGCGCGGTCGATGTAGCCGTTGCCATCCTGGTCGAAGGTGGCGAACCGGGCAGCGATCCTGCGCTCGTACTCGGTGCTGACCATGTCTGTTCGGGACCGCCTTACGTCGTCACGAGGGGGTTCGTCTGGACGGAGGGTACGACGTCAGGGGCCGGGTCGGCGTGGGAAAGCGACGCTTGTGCCAAGACCGGGGGAATTTCGCGACAACGGCGTGTCCTGCGCGCGGCCGGGTACTGGCGCCTTCCTGTGCGTGTTCCGTGTTCCTGTGCGTGCCGCTCACGCCGACAGTGGGCCGGCCTCCTCGTCGTCGTCCGGGGCGCCGTCCACGGCCGAGGCCACGTCCGGGTGGACGTCGAACAGGCGGCGGACCCCGAGGGCGCCGAGGACGCGGTTGACGTGCGCGCCCTGTCCGCGTCCGCCGGCAGCTGTGCCGGTTCCGTCGGGCGGAAGTATCAGACGCAGTTCGCCCCGGCAGGAACGGATGAGGCGGCGGGTGGCGATGAGCACACCGACCCCGCTGGAGTCGCAGAACACGACACCGGAGAGGTCCAGGACGAGACTGCGGCGGCCGTCGGCCACCGCGTCGTGCACCCGTTGCCGCAGCACCGGGGACGTCACCAGGTCCATCTCACCCGACACATGGAGCACGGCCCACTCGCCGTGTTCGCCGTCGGTCACCTTGAGCGTCACCACCACGCCTCTCAGTCGCCGGAAATCCCTGGAACTCCCGGAATGAGCACCGGAAACGGAAGCCGCAGTTACGCTTCCATCTGCGCGGCTGCCCCACCCTCGTTCCATGAAACACCGAGGCGTGGCCGGAAGCGTGGGCCAAGACTGGCCATTTCAGTCCGGATCGGTCTTGTACGATCCAATACGGTCACGCTTGATCGGTTTCGCGCGGGGTAGGGGCAGCGCAACAGCGAAGGTCGACCGCCCGCGGTCCATACCACCCCCGGCCTTCGCGGGGGCGCACATTGCCGCAATGGGGCGTGCACCGCTGGATGTGCCGACTACATTCGAGGTGGCACAGGACACAGGCTGGGTTTGGAGAACGGCGCACAGCACGAGCAGGGATGAGGGGCCACATGGCGACGAACGACGCGCCGCCGCGCTGGGACCGCAGGATGCAACAGCGGCTGGCCCACGGTGAGGCGGCGGCGCTCGGCGAGTTGTACGACCGGTTCGCGTCACTCGTGCACGGCCTGGCCCATCGGGTGCTCGGAGACGAAAAGGCGGCCGACGCCATCACGCGCGACGTCTTCGCCCACATCTGGGAGCACCCGGCCGCCTACGACCCGCAAGAGGGCCCGATGCGCTCCTGGCTCGCCACGCTGACCCACCGCCTCGCCGTACAGCGCCTGCGCACCACCGAGACCGCGGCGCTGGCACGCGGCGGCGAGGGCACCACGGAGGACCTGGAGCGCAGGGTCCACCGCGCCTCGGCGGCCGCCCGCGCCGACTACATCGTCCAGTCCATGCCCACCCCGCTCCGCGCCGCACTCGAACGCGCCTACTTCCAGCGCCGCGACTACCGCCAGACCGCCGCCGACCTCGGCATCACCGAGGACGAGGCACGCCGCCGCCTGCGCCTCGGCCTCCAGCTCCTCTCCACGGCCCACCACACCGGGCCCTCCGGGGTGCCTCCGGAACACGGAGGCACGAGGTGAACGGGGGTGTGGGGCGGTTCGAGGGGTTCGGCAGGCACGAGGGGCAGCAGGGCGGCGCGGGCGACGGCGGCAGCGGTGGCCGTGACGGCGGGAAGGCCGTGCCGCCGCGCATACCGCCGCCGCGGGTGTCCGTCGAGGACAGCGGCCTGCCGCTGCCCGAGCCGGTGCCCGCGCCGCTCGTCCTGGAGCACGGGGTACTCAAGGCGCTGCTCGGCGCATGGGCTCTCGCCGCGTGCTCGGTGCGGGAGACGGCCGCCGTCGAGGAGCACCTGGGGACGTGCGGCTCCTGCGCGGACGAGGCGCTGCGGCTGCGCGAGGCCGTGGGACTGCTGCACGCGGAGGACAGCCTCGATCTCGACCCGGCCCTGCGCACCCGTGTCCTTCAGGTCTGCCTCGACCGCCGGGCGCCCCGGATCCCCGTACCGGACTGGGCTGCGCCGTACGACGCGGAAACGGCCCGGCTGGACGCGCTGCTGCAGGACATCGGCGACGCGGAGTGGCACGCTCCGGCGCGGCTGCGCTGGTTCGAGGACGACCGGCCGGTGAGCCGCCGTACGACCGTCGCCGGGGTCATCGCACACCTGCTGAGCGTCGACGGGCTCGTCGCGGTGGCGCTGGGCCTCGACGACCCGCTGCCCAGGGCGGCGGACGCCCCGACGCCGGCGGCCCGCACCGAGGCGTACCGGCGGGCCTCCCGCTTCCCGCCCTCCCGCGGCGTACGCGGCCCGTGGCGCGAACAGAGCCACGCCCTCGTCCGCACGGCCTCCTTCACCAGTGAGGGCTCCGGCTCCGGGAAGCTCAGCGTGTCGTACGGCGACTTCGAGCTGCCGTTGCGGGACGCGATGCTGGACCGCGCCTTCGAGTGCTGGATACACGGGGAGGACATCGCGGAGGCGGTGGACTACCCGTACGAGCCGCCCGCCCCGCGCCATCTGCACCGCATGATCGACCTGGCGGCCCGCGTCCTGCCGACGGCCCTGGCCGAGCGCCGCCGGGCGGGACTCGCCGCACCGCCCCGGCAGACCCGCCATCTCGTGCCCGCCGGCTCGCCCGGCCGCAGCCTGCGGCTGGAGATCGAGGGCCTCGGCGGCGGCGAGTGGCTCATTCCCCTCGACTCCCCCGCCGCGGTGGGCTCCGCCGATCACGCGGTGGCCCACGTCGCCCTCGACGGCGTCGAGTTCTGCCGGCTGGCCGCGGGCCGTGTCTCCCCGGAGGAGGCGGCCGCCGGGCAGGAGGGCGACCGGGAGGCGATCAGGGACGTGCTGTGCGCGGCGGCGTCCTTGAGCCGGATGTAGGCGAACGCTCCTGGGCCCGCTTGCGGCCGACCTACGCGAAGACCACAGTCCGCCTGCCGTTCAGCAGGATGCGCCGCTCCGCGTGCCACTTCACCGCCCGCGCCAGGGCCTGGCACTCCACGTCGCGGCCGATGGCGACCAGCTGGTCGGGGGTGACGTCGTGGCCGACGCGTTCGACCTCCTGCTCGATGATGGGGCCCTCGTCGAGGTCGGCGGTGACGTAGTGCGCCGTGGCACCGATCAGCTTCACCCCGCGGGCGTGCGCCTGGTGGTACGGCTTCGCACCCTTGAAGCTCGGCAGGAAGGAGTGGTGGATGTTGATGATCCGGCCGCTGAGCTGCTTGCACAGATCGTCGGAGAGGACCTGCATGTAGCGGGCCAGGACGACCAGCTCGACGTCGTTCTCGCGGACGATCTCCAGCACCCGCGCCTCGGCGTCCGCCTTGGTGTCCCTCGTCACCGGAATGTGGTGGAAGGGGATGTCGTACGACCCCACGAGCTCGGCGAAGTCCGTGTGGTTGGACACCACCGCCGCGATCTCCACCGGCAGCGCACCGATCCGGGCGCGGAACAGCAGGTCGTTCAGGCAGTGCCCGAACTTGCTGACCATGAGGACGACCCGCATCCTCTCCTCGGCCCGGTGGATCTGCCAGTCCATCTGGAAGGAGTCACCGATCGCCGCGAAGCTCGCCCGCAGCTTCTCCACGGTCACCGGGGCCTCGGCCGAGAAGTGGACCCGCATGAAGAACAGGCCCGTGTCGTGGTCGCCGAACTGCTGACTGTCCTCGATGTTGCAGCCGGTCATGAACAGGTAGCTCGACACGGCGTGCACGATTCCCTGCTTGTCCGGGCAGGAGAGGATGAGGACGTACTGGTCGGGGCGAGACGCCGCGCCTCGGCTGGACTGCTCGTTCATGCGAGACAGGGTCCCACATACGGGGCTGAGCCCCGTAAGGGGCGCAAGCACATCAAGGGGCGCAGCCCCAAAGGGGCGCGGGGAACTGCGCGAGCAACCACACACAGCCTGCAGCCGCGATACAACCGCAGCCCTACGGCGAAAAGGCGCCCACAACGAAACCGCACCCTCAAACCCGCGCCCCCAGCGGACCACCTACGCCGAGCGCGTCAGAATCCGCAACACCTCAAGCGTCCGCGGCGGCACCTCCGGATCCTCCCCGTCACTCACCGCGAGCCGCACATGCGCCTCGCGCGCCGCCCGCACCGCCTCCGGCCACCCGTGGTGGTCGACGTAGGCGCTCACTGGCGCGTCGGGGCCCACCTGGTGCATGATCCGCAGCACGCGCAGCACGGCGGTGTCGACCAGGGCCGCCTCCTGTTCGTCGCGGAAGATCGTGCCCACGTACTTCTCGGCGGACCAGTTGTCCAGCCAGGTGTCCTCGACGAGGCGGTACACGGCGTCGGTGACGTCCCCGTACCCCTCGACACCGGCCAGCCAGACGTCCCGCTGGAACACCGGATCGGAGAGCATGTGCAGCGCGGAGCGCACATTGCTGCGCCAGCGCCACCAAGGCATGTCATTCAGTGGCATGCCGCCCATGGTGGATGAGCGACGCCCGCGACGGGAAGGGTTCTCCGAGTCATGCACAGCCACTGATCGTACTTACCTCCTGAAAACACGGTCATCCCCCCTCGCAATTCACCTCTACGTCACCTTCCGTTGACCGTAGGGCACCCTTGGGTTGACGGTGTAACGGAATCGTGCGTAACCATGACCGGCAGGCCACGCACGCGCTCCTTCCTCCCCGTCCGCATCCGGCCCGTCCGCAGCACCGCGAGAGGGACACGCTCACGCGGAAAGTCCTTCGCGCTCTCCGCGGGCGCGCTGGCGGCGTGTGCGTCACTCGCCGCCGGCTGCGGTGTCGTCCCCGGTACCTCGGGGTCTTCGGACGATCCCGTCACCGTCATGACATGGGCGCCCGAGAAGACCGCCGCCACCAACGAACCCGGCATGCCGGCCATGGCCAAGGCGTACGCCCGCTGGATCAACTCCCATGGCGGCATCAACGGCCGCAAGCTCAACGTCCTCACCTGCAACGAGAAGAACGACACCGTGGCCGCCGCGAAGTGCGCCAGGCGCGCGGTCGACGCGGGTGTCGTCGCGGTCGTCGGCTCCTACAGCCAGCACGGCCGCTCCTTCCTCGCCCCGCTGGAAGCCGCGGGCATCCCGTACATAGGCGGCTACGGCGTCACCGACGACGAGTTCACCAGCCCTCTGTCGTACCCCGTGAACGGTGGCCAGCCCGCGCTCATGGCCGGCCTCGGCGAACAGCTCGCCAAGCCCTGCGGCCCCGTCGTCCTCGTCCGCCCCGACTCGGTCGTCGGCGACCTGATGCCGGTGCTCCTCAACGCCGGCCTGCGCACCGGGCCGCACGCGGCCTCGATCGACCAGCTGGCCGCGGAGGACGCGACCCAGTACTCGGAGCAGACCCGGAACGCGCTGCAGCGGGCCAGCTCCGACCCCACGCGGATGGGCTGCCTGGTGCCCTCGCTCGGGGACCGCACCGACACCTTCATGGACTCCGTGCGGCGCGCCCGCGAGGACTACCCGGAGGTCCGCACCGCCAGCGTGCTCGGCAGCATCGACCAGCCGCTCATCGACGCGTCCGGCGGCAAGTCGGGACCGTACGAGGGGGCGTACGTCACCGGCTGGTACCCCGTGGAGAACGACAAGCGCTGGAACACGATGAACAAGGCGATCCGCGAGCAGGCCTTCGGCGACAACCGGATCGACCCGGCGGACCCGGGCGTGCAGACCACGTGGATCGCGTACACGGTGCTGAAGTCGGTCGTCGAGAAGCTGGGCGACGGCGAGGTGAGCGCACGCGCGGTGCGCCGGACCCTCGACAGCGGGTTGAAGGTCACCACGGGCGGGCTGACCCCGCCCCTGAGCTGGCCCTTCGACGACCTCGCCGCGCCCGGCGGCTTCCCGCGCCTGGTCAACGCGAACGTCACGTTCCAGGTGGTCCGGGAGGGCCGGCTGGTGGCCGCCCGGCAGGGCTTCGTGAGCGTGCTGAAGACGCTGGAGGACGCCTAGTAGTACTAGCCGCGGCCTGGGCCGACACAGGCCCCTGGAGCCGAGGCGGTGACGCCGGTGTCCCGGTCCCGGGACCCGGCCGGTCGTCACCACCGGGACCCGGCCGGTCGTCACCGCCGTCCGGACCTCACAGCTGCGTCGGCTGGCGCTGGGTGAGCCCGTAGGTGGACGCGATGGAGTTCCACAGGTCGGCGGCCTTGGACTTCTCGGTGCTAGCCGTGGAGCTGGCCTGGTTGCCGGCCTTCGTCTGGTCCGTGACGCGGGCCTGGCCCTTCCTGCAGCCCTTCTTCTTGGCGGTCTGGTCGGCCCAGGCGGCGTAGTGGTCGTCCGCGGAGGCGGAGGCCTTCCAGGCGCTCGTGAGCGCGGCGGTCAGCGCGGCGTTGTCCGGCAGTTTGTCCACGGAGAGCTGGGACAGTCGCGTGACCAGGTCGTTGCGCTGCTTGGCCGCGTCACGCAGGTCGGTGGCGGCCTTGTCGAGGTTGTCGCAGCGCCGGATGTCCGCCACCGCGTTGATCACGGTGGTGCGGCTGTCACCGCTGTCGGCGAGGAGCTTGTCGAGGGCGACCGCCTGCTCCTTCGCCGGGTCGGCGGACGGGGACGGCGACTCGGCGGCGTCGGACGCGGCCGCGACGGGCTTGTTCTCGGCGGCCTGCTTGTCGTTGCCGCCGCCGTCGCTGAGCAGGGCGCCCGCGCCGACACCGAGGACGGCGATACCGATGCCGACGGCCGCGATGAGGGGGACACGGGATCCCGTACGGCCCCGCGCGCCGGAGTCACGCCGGGCCGCGGCCCGTCCGCCGCCTCCGTGCGGTGCCTGCGGGCCCTGCCCGCCCGGTGGAGGCGGGACGCGGGGCATCTGCTGGGTGGCTCCCGCCGCCTCAGTGCCCGGCTCGCTGCGGAAGAGGCTGTCGAAGACGTCCGGCTCCGGCCGCTGCCCGGCTCCGCCAGGGCCCGCGCCGGTCCCGTACGGCTGCGAGGGGACGGGAGCGATGTACTGCGTGGCCTCGGCGTCGGGGTTCCCGGGGGCCGCCGTGGGCGGCAGCGGGCCCGCTGCCGGCATGGGTCCGGCGCCGGGTCTGGGGAGGTGGCCCAGGTACTGCGTCTCGCCGGAGGACACCTCGGGCGGGAGTGCGCCCGGACCGACCGGCGGAAGGAACTGGGTCGCCGCCTCGTCCCCGGGACGGGCGGCGACCGGGGGTATGAGCTGAGTGGCGCCCTCGTCGACCGGGGCGGCGGGCCCGGCGGACGGCAGCGGCGCGCTCGGCGCAGGGGACGGCAGCGCGCCCTCCAGCGGCGGGGGCGGGCTGCCCGCCTGCCGTTCGAGCACACCCGACTGCGGGGGCAGCGGGACCGCCTGCGGCGGAACAGGTGCCGCCGGTTCCGCCGCTGCGGGGGCGGGTCCGGGGTGCGTCGGGGCCCCGTACGACGGCGGCTGGGCGCCCTCGGGCGGCATCGCACCGGGCGCGGGCTGAGCCGGCTGGGGCACCTGCGGGCGGGGCAGCTGGGCCTGCTGCTGCGGGTGGGGCAGCTGGGCCTGCTGTTGCGGGTGGGCCTGATGCTGCGGCTGCGAGAGGGCCTGCGGATAGGCCTGCTGCTGCGGCTGCGACGGGGCCTGCGGATAGGCCTGCTGCTCCGGCTGCGGGTAGCCCTGCTGAGCCTGCTGCTCCGGCGCCTGGGAATAGGGCTGCTGTGGCTGCTGGTGGGCCGGCGGCGGTGCGCCCCAGCCCTGGTCGCCCCACGCCTGAGCCGGTCCCCCGGTCTGCTGCTCACCCTGCGTGTACCACGGCTGGGCCGGCGGAGGGGCCGGGGCCGCCCCCTGATCGGGGCCCCACGGCTCGTCCCAGGACCGGCCGGGCGCCGGTGCCGACTGCTGCTCGCCGGGCAGGAGGGGCGCGCTGCCGTCGGAGGGCAGCACGATGCCTTCGCGCGGTATCCGCGCCGAGGGCTCCTCGCCCTGTCCACTCTGCGTCACCGGGACTCCTACGAACGGGGGATTTTCGGAATCGTCGGCTCACGCTACCGGGTCCCCACAAGCCGATGCCACGCAGCGCAGGGCGTGATACGTCACGGCCCCGCACCCGCCATAAGGGGCCACAGACCCCTTAAGGGGCGCGGGGCTGTATCGATGTGCGACTCCGCCGCGTGGGCGTGACAAGCCACAACGAACCCGCACCCCGAAACGACCCCAAGACCCCAACGGCGCTGCCCGGAACCCGCTCGACCAGCGGAGCTAAGCGGCCTGCAACTCCATCCGCGCCCCGAACTCCCGCACCACCGGCTCGTCCCGGAACGGTTCGAGCCGCTGCTGGAAGTCCTCCAGATACTCGGCCCCACGGTTCGACCGCAGCGTGCCGAGCAGATCGACCGCCTGCGAAGCCGTGTGACAGGCCTGCTCCACCTCGCGCCGCTGCACCTGCGCGGTGGCCAGCAGTACGAAGCCGATCGCGCGGCGTCGGGCGCGGGACTCGGGATGCCCGTCGAGGGACTGCTGCGCGCACCGGGCCGCCGCGTCGGCCTGCCCGAGGTCGCGGTGGCAGTGCGCCAGCTCGTCCGCCAGATACGCCTCGTCGAAGTGCGCGATCCACACCGGGTCGTCCCCGGACGCCGGATCGGCCGCCTCCAGGGCCGTGACCGCCCGTCCGGAGGCCAGTTGGGCGGCGCGCGCGTCGCCCAGCAGCGCGTGCCCCCGCGCCTCCGCGGCGTGGAACATGGCCTCCGCGCGCGGTGTCACACGCCCTCGGGCCCCTTCCTGCGCCGCGCGCGCCAGTTGCGCGATCTCCCTCGGGTTCCCGAGCTGCGCCGCCAGGTGGCTCATGGACGCGGCCAGCACATACCCGCCGTACGCACGGTCGCCCGCGGCCTGCGCGAGCCGCAGTGCCTGGATGTAGTAGCGCTGGGCCAGGCCCGGCTGCCCCGTGTCGACGGCCATGTAACCGGCGAGCTCCGTCAACCGCGCGACCGCCGCGAACAGTTCACGCCCGACGACCTCCCGGTACGAGCCCGCCAGCAGCCCGGAGACCACACTGTTCAGGTAGTGCACGACGACCGGGCGCACATGCCCGCTGCCGTACTGGTGGTCCAGGTCCACCAGGGCCTGGGTCATCGCCTTCACGGCGGCCACGTCGGACTGCCCGACCCGCGGCCCCGCCGAGCGCGACACCTGCGAGTCGGGCGCGGAGATCAGCCAGTCACGGCTCGGCTCGACCAGCGCGGACGCGGCGACGGACGAGCCCGAGAGGAAGTCCCGGCGGCCGACGTCGCTGCGCCACAGCTCGCAGACCTGCTCGATGGCGCCCAGCACGGTGGGCGAGAACTGCAGGCCCACACCCGAGGCGAGGTTCTTGCCGTTGGCCATGCCGATCTCGTCGATCGTGACCGTACGCCCCAGCTTGCGGCCGAGCGCCTCGGCGATGATGGCCGGCGCCCGCCCGCGCGGCTGCTGTCCACGCAGCCAGCGCGCCACGGACGTCTTGTCGTAGCGCAGATCCAGACCGTGTTCCGCGCCGCACATGTTCACCCGCCGGGCCAGCCCTGCGTTCGAGCATCCCGCTTCCTGAATGAGTGCCTGCAGCCGTTCGTTCGGCTGCCTGGCAACAAGAGGCCTTGCGGCCATGGCGTACCCCCTGTGGCATGCGGTGCCTGCCCACGCACCGAGTTGACGTGTCTTCAGCGACCGGAGAACCGAAAGAATCCGGCCTTGAAGATCAATGCCCCGCCAACATGACGACAATGCGGGACATGTGAGGATTGCCGGGGTAGTGACGACTACCGATCGACTACCGATCCCCCACACGTGGCTACCCAGCCCCATGGACATTCCTCCTGCGCGCCCCCGGATATGCGCCCATGCGCCCCGGACGGGGGAGCGGTGCCCCTCCCCCGCGCATGTGACATCCGTAACCCCTGATGACGGCTAGAGTTGTGTTCATCGTGGAAGAGACCATCGCGGGCCCTGAAGCTGCCCAAATTCCCATGCAGCGCGGCGAATCGCTCCTGGAAGCCGCCGTACGTTACGCCGAAGAACGCCACTGGGACGTGTGCCCCGGTACATGGCTTGAAGCCGCCGACGGGGAGCATCACTGCTCCTGCGGACAGCCCGCGTGCGCCGTCCCCGGCGCACACCCGGCGCGCGAGGACTGGGCGTCGCAGGCCACGGGCAGTGCGACCGTCGCGCGCCGGCTGTGGTCCCAGCAGCCGACCGCGTCGATCCTGCTGCCGACGGGACTCACGTTCGACGTGATCGACGTGCCCGAGACCGCGGGACTGCTGGCGCTGGCCCGGATGGAGCGCATGGACCTCACGCTCGGCCCGGTGGCCTGGACCCCGGACCGGCGCATGCAGTTCTTCGTACTGCCCGGCGCGTCGGCGAAGGTCCCCGACCTCGTACGGAAGTTGGGCTGGTCACCGCTCTCCCTCGACCTGACGGCGCTCGGCGAGGGCGAGTACGTGACGGCTCCGCCGACCCGGTACGGGTCCCGGGGCGCCGTGCAGTGGGCCCGCCGCCCGACTCCGGCGAACCGGTGGTTGCCGGATGCGGAGGAGCTGATCTCTCCGTTGGCGTACGCGTGCGGCCGGGACGGGCGCCGGTAACGCTCCGGGGGTCTGCTGGTCGTCTTCGCGGCTGATGGCCGTCTTCGCGGCTGCGGGTCGTGGCTGCTCGCGGCGCACGGCGTCACGCCCCGCGCCCCTTCGGGACGCGATAGCCGGTACCCGCCTATCGTGAGCGCATGACTGAGGGCACAGTGGGCGGAGCCGCCGTACGCGTGCAGGGGCTCTGGAAGCGGTTCGGGCAGCAGGTCGCCGTCGCGGGGGTCGATCTGGAGCTGCCGGCGGGGCGCTTCATCGGGCTGGTCGGGCCGAACGGGGCCGGGAAGACCACCACCCTGTCGATGGTCACCGGCCTGCTCCGGCCGGACCAGGGCACCGTCGAGGTCGTCGGGCACGACGTGTGGCGGGATCCGGTGGAGGTCAAGGCGCGGATCGGTGTGCTGCCCGAGGGGCTGCGCCTGTTCGACCGGCTGTCCGGGCGGGAGCTGCTCGCGTACACGGGCAGGCTGCGCGGACTGCCCGGCGCCGAGGTCGACAAGCGCGCCACCCAGCTCCTCGACGTTCTCGACCTCGCGGGCGCCCAGCACAAGCTCGTCGTCGACTACTCGACCGGTATGCGCAAGAAGATCGGCCTCGCCGCGGCCCTCCTCCACAACCCCGAAGTCCTGTTCCTGGACGAGCCCTTCGAGGGCGTCGACCCGGTGTCGGCCCAGACCATCCGCGGCGTCCTGGAGCGGTACACGGCCTCGGGCGCCACCGTCGTCTTCTCCTCTCACGTCATGGAGCTCGTCGAGTCGTTGTGCGACTGGGTGGCCGTCATGGCGGCGGGCCGCATCCGCGCGCACGGTCCGCTCGCGGAGGTGAGGGGCGAGGCGCCCTCACTCCAGCACGCGTTCCTGGAACTGGTCGGTGCGAACGCGCGGGACACGGGTTCGGCCCTGGACTGGCTGGGCGGCGGGACGCGATGAGCACGGCCGCGGAAACGGGAACGGGTACGGGCACGGAACGGGCGGCCACAGCGGGGGCTTCGATCACCCCCGTCGTCGTACGGCTGAAGCTGTCGCTGCTGCGCAACGGGCTACGGCAGTCGGCCGGGCGGCGGGCCGCTTACATCGCCTCCGCCGTCCTCGTCCTGCTGTTCGCCGCGTTCCATCTGATCGGGCTGATCCTGCTGCGGGGCAACGCGCACGCCGCGTCCGTGACCGTGCTGCTGGTGGCCGTACTGGCGCTCGGCTGGGCGGTGATGCCGCTGTTCTTCCCGAGCGGCGACGAGACCCTCGATCCGACACGGCTGGTGATGCTGCCGCTGCGGCCGCGGCCGCTCGTCCGGGCGCTGCTGGTGGCCTCCCTGGTGGGCATAGGGCCGCTGTTCAGCCTGTGCATGCTGATCGGCTCGGTGATCGCGGTGGCGCACGGTGCGGCCGCGTACGCCGTCTCCGTGGTGGCCGTCCCGCTCGGGCTGCTGGTGTGTCTGGCCCTCGCGCGGGCCGTGGCCGCCGCCAACATCCGCCTGCTGACCAGCCGCAAGGGCCGGGACCTGGCCGTGCTGAGCGGTCTGGTGATCGCGGTCGGGGCCCAGCTCGTCAACTTCGGGGCCCAGCGCCTGGGTTCGGCCGGGCTCGGGCAGCTCGACCCGGCCGCGGACGTGCTGAGCTGGGTGCCGCCGGCGTCGGTGGTCGGCGCGGTGGACGCGGTGAGCGAGGGGTCGTACGGCGTCGGGGCGGCCCGGCTCGCGCTGAGCGCACTCGCGCTGGCCGGGCTGCTGTCCCTCTGGTCGCGCACCCTGACCCGGCTGATGGTCTCGCCGGACTCCTCCACGCTCCCGGACGCCGAACCGGCACGGGACCGTACGCGGTCCGCGGGGCTGGGCCGGCTCCTTCCCGCGGGCCGCACCGGCACCATCATGGAGCGCAGCCTGCGGTACGTGTGGCGCGACCCGAAGACCAAGGCGGCCTGGGTGACATCGCTCGCCATCGGGCTGCTCGTCCCCGTCTTCAACGCCCTGCAGGGCACCGGCTCGATCTACTTCGCGTGCTTCGCCGCGGGGATGCTCGGCATCCAGATGTACAACCAGTTCGGGCAGGACACGTCCGCGTTCTGGATGGTCGCGATGACCATCTCGTCACCCAGGGACGCGTACGTCGAACTGCGCGGCCGCGCCCTGGCCATGCTGGTGATCACCCTGCCGTACGCGGCCCTCGTGACTGTCCTGACGACGGCGATGCTCGGCAACTGGCCCGCGCTGCCGGAGGTGCTGGGCCTGTCCTTCGCAGTGCTCGGCGCGATGCTGGCCACGGGTGCCTGGTCCTCGGCCCGCTTCCCGTACTCCATCCCGCAGCAGGGCTACAAGAACGTGGCCCCCGGGCAGGCGGGCCTCGCCTGGCTGTCGATCTTCGGCGGCATGGTCGCGGCGGCCCTGCTGTGCGTTCCGGTCATCGCCCTCACCATCTGGCTCAACGTCACGGCGAACGGCGACGACTGGGCCTGGCTCCTGCTCCCCCTGGGCACCGCCTACGGCACGGGCATCACCCTGCTGGGCCTCCGCCTGGCGGCCTCGCGAACAGCGACGAGACTCCCGGAGATCCTGTCGGCGGTCAGCAAGGGCTGAGTCCCGCGCCCTTGAAAGGGCCGCAGGCCTTCAGGGGCGCGGGGCTGTATCGATTTGCGGCTCCGCCGCGCGGGCGCGACCAGCCACGACGACGCCGCAAGCCAGAAGACGACCCGCAGATCAATGGCGCTCGCTTTTTACGGCGCCCCGAGCGGAGCGATTCCGTCCAGAAACGGCTCGATCGCCGAGCGCCACGCATCCGGCTGGTCGTAGTGGATGAGGTGGCCGGCGTCGGCGACCTCCGCGTACTGGCCGTTCGGCAGGACCCGGACCATCTCCTGGGACTCCGCGCGGCCCAGCTCGCCGTCGAGGCCACGGACGACGAGGGCCGGGCACTGGACCTGGGCGAGTTCCTCCCAGTGGGCGTCGTACACCCAGGTCTCGCGGGTCCTGAGCATCTGGTCGAGGTCGAAGACCGGGCGCCAGCCGTCCCCGCACTCGTGCATGACCTCGGCGTAGAACTCACCGCGGGACGGGTTGGGGCGCTCCACCGAGGGGTCGTCCTCGCCGAACCACTTGCGGACGTCGGCGAGCGTGGCGAAGGGCAGGGGCCAGGCCTTGAACCAGTTCTCCCAGTCGCGCTGGGAGGCCGCGCCCAGCGCGGAGGCCCGCATGTCGCAGATGATCAGCCCGCACACCAGGTCCGGGCGCTTGGCGGCGAGCTGCCAGGCGGTCAGCGCGCCCATCGCGTGGCCGATGAGGACGGCCGGGGCGAGCCCGAGCTGTTCGAGGGCGGCCTCGACGTCGTCGATGTAGGCCTCACGGGTGTACACCGCCCCGGTCGGCTTGGCGCTCTGGCCATGGCCGCGCTGGTCGAGCGCGACGGCGCGGCGCCGCTCGGAGAGCCAGCGGGCGGTGGGTGCCCAGTGCGAGGCGCGGCCCATCAGCCCGTGCAGTAACAGCACGCCGGGAGCGCGCGCGGCCCCGGTGTCCGCCGGTCCTTCGGCCGCCTCGCCCCGCGCCTCGTCCTGCGCACCGGACCCGTCGCCGGGACCGGCCCCGACGGCGGGGTCCGGCCCGGTCGGGTCGGTCTTGGGAGGGTCCCCGAACTCCCAGGCCGCGAGACGTACGCCGCCCGCTCCGGTCACGTCGATGCGCCGCACCATTGGCACCCCCCAGGCTCCACTCGGACCGCTCTGCTCCCGTTTCGAGCCGCCCGGTCCACTCGTCCTACGGCTGTTGTTCTGCTGTTTCTGCTGCTGGCCTTGCTCTTGCTCTCGGTGCTGAAGCTGTGTTGCTTTCGTGTGCCGCTTGTGACGGCCGATCTTGATTGTTACAGCGTGCGCCGCGCCAGATACGTCACGTGCGCACATCCCGGCACACGTTCCCCGGAAGCGTTTTCGTCTCTCCTGCGTGTGTTTCCCCCACACCCGCAACAGACCCCCAGATTATCGAATAGGTATTCGAAGAGGTCGTTTCTGGCGGCAACACCCCTCATTCGAGTGACCCCCCGCCAGGATTGTCCGCCGTCGCCGCGGGGAGATCTTCACCGGGAGGCGGACCGCTCGGGGAAAACGGTCCGAGGGGAATGACCCTGAGAGCTCGGGGCTCCGGGTCAGCACAGGGGAGGACAGGCCCCGGCGCCACACGGCGCCGGGGCCCTCCACATCTCTGCGGCACATCATCCCGTCCCCTCCCCGGCCCGCCGTGACATCACCGCCCCGGCCGGCCAAGAGCCCTCAGGTCATATGCCTCACGCGCAAGCGTCGCACGGGAACGGCGAGAGCGCTGCGATTCGGGCCAGTCAATCTCGGATCGGTCCGAGCACGATCTCGGAAGCCCTGACCGATCAGCGGCCCACGTCCAGCACGATCGCCGGAGCGGCCCGCCTGCGGCACAACTGCCGCTCCAGCCACAGAAGCCGGGCCACCCCCAGGGGACAGCGAGTCCCATCCGGGGGACAGCAAGTCACCCCGCACCCGGCTGTACGGTAGCTCAGCGCTTGGCCACGAAGACGTGCGAGGCGACGTCGGACTGCAGCTCCGCGGCCTCGCCGCCGCTGCCCACGAGCACACCGCCCGCCGACTCCGTCACGCTCACCACGGAACCCGGCTGCACACCCGCCCGCCGCAGCGTGTACATCAGCTGCGCGTCCGTCTGGATCGGCTCACCGATGCGCCGTACGACGACGGTCTTGCCCTCCGGGCCCGGGTCGAGGTCGGACAGCGACACCATGCCCTCGTCCAGGAACGGGTCCGCGCCGTCCTTCTCGCCCAGCTCCTCCAGGCCCGGGATCGGGTTCCCGTACGGCGACTCGGTCGGGTGGCGGAGCAGCTCCAGCACGCGGCGCTCCACGGCCTCGCTCATCACGTGCTCCCAGCGGCACGCCTCCGCGTGCACCTGCTCCCACTCCAGGCCGATCACATCGACGAGCAGGCACTCCGCGAGACGGTGCTTGCGCATCACGCGCGTGGCCAGGCGGCGGCCCTCGTCCGTGAACTCCAGATGGCGGTCCGCGGCGACCGACACCAGACCGTCGCGCTCCATGCGCGCCACCGTCTGGCTGACCGTCGGGCCGCTCTGGTCGAGCCGCTCGGCGATCCGGGCGCGCATCGGGACCACACCTTCCTCCTCCAGTTCGAGGATGGTGCGGAGATACATCTCCGTGGTGTCGATCAGTCCGGACATTGGTGTGCCCCTCGATGAGATCTGCCGAGGGCTCGACGGCTCCCCGGCGTGTGCGCTGGCCCTGGATTCAATTCTGCCGGATACCACTGACAACCGTGCCGCGCCGATGGAACCACGCGGTGACGACTGGGGTCACGACCGTACCGACGGGAACGCGGAACCGTCTCCCCGGGCCACGATCCGGCGCGCGGCCAGGGTGTGGCGCGTACCGGCCGCTCGTATCCGCGCGTACTGGCCGCTCGCATTCGCGCGTATGGACAAAGACGTTGACAGGGAAGTGGTCCAGACCGCACCGTGATCGGCATCCGCTCCGCGGGCACGGGAACCGCGACGGGCGACACCTGAACCGGGAGGGCTGTTTCGGATGGGCGACAGCAAGCTGGCCGAGCGGTTCTTCGACGCCGCGACGGACCTGCTGCGACAGGTGCGGGACGAGGAGGCGGAGGCCATCGCGGCGGCCGGCACACTGATCGCGGACACCGTGGCCGACGGCGGCCGGCTCTTCGCCTTCGGCGCCGGGCACTCCTCGCTCGCCGCCCAGGACATGGTCTACCGCGCGGGCGGCCTCGCCCTCATGAACCTCCTCGCCGTGCCCGGCGCCGTCGGCGTCGAAGCACCCGCCACGCTGGGCTCCGCCCTGGAACGCGTCGACGGCCTGGCGACCGCGGTCCTGGACACCAGCCCGCTCCGCTCCGGCGACCTCCTGGTGATCATCTCCCTCTCCGGCCGCAACGCACTCCCGGTCGAGATGGCGGCGCACGCCCGCGAGCTGGGGGTGAGGGTCATCGGCGTGACGTCGGTGACGTACGCCTCGCAGACGGCCTCCCGGCACGCCTCCGGCACATACCTGAAGGACCACTGCGACGTCGTCCTCGACTCCAAGATCCCCGTGGGTGACGCGGAGCTGACCACCGAGAACATCGAGGCGCCCTTCGCCCCCGCCTCCACCGTCGTCACCACCGCCCTCCTCCAGGCCGTCATGGCCACCGCCGCGGGCACCCTGGCCGACCGCGGCACCGAACCCCCGCTCCTGCGCTCGGGCAACGTGGACGGCGGCCACGAGTGGAACGGCCGCATCATGCGCGAGTACGGCGACCGGATCTTCTACCTGCGGTCCTGATCTCCTACCTGCATCTCCCACCTGCATCTCCTACCTGCGGTCCCAGGTGCGCCCCCGGTGGCGCGTGGGAACCGTGAGGTGGAAATCCGGCGTACAACGATTTCCCCCAATCTTGCGCGAAGCCGATGTGCGCTGCGTCACGTTCGAGTTGAATGACCAGCGAGTAGCAAACCGACGCGCCGTACGTGCGGACGCAGCCTGCAGGGGGTTCAGGTGAGTGCTTCCCGGCGTAGTGGGACCACGGACGAACTGGGGCCCGACGAGCCCGAGCGCGGCACGGGCGCGCCCGCGGCCGACCCGGCCGGATCCGCGACCGCGGCGGACGAACCCGAGCGCGACGACTCGGATCTCCTTGCCGCACTGCTCGACGGGATGGATGCGGCGCTGTGCGCGTTCGACGCCGAGGGGGTCGTCACGCACTGGAACCGGGAGGCCGAGCGCATCCTCGGCTGGACCGCCACGGAGGCCGTCGGACGCCACGGATTCGCCGGCTGGGCCGTACGCACGGCAGACGCCGAGGAGGTCGAGAGGCGGCTCCTGTCCGCCATGCACGCCCCCGGACGGCAGGTGCACGAGTTCGCGCTCCTGACCAAGGACGGCGGACGCGTCCTCGTCCGCACCCAGTCGGCCGCCGTACGCGGACCCGACGGCAAACCCGCCGGCGTCTACTGCGCCTTCAGCGAGGTGCACGCCCAGATAGACCTGGAGCGGTCCATCGCCCTCAGCGAGGCGCTCTTCGAGGACGCCGCCTGGGGAGTCGTACTCGTCGACGCCGACCTGCGGCCCGCCGTCGTCAACGCACACGCGGCCCGCTCACTCGGCACCGGGCGTACGGCCGTCCTCGGACGCCCCCTCGGCGAGCTCCTCACCCAGGGCGTCGAGGAACTCGAAAGCGCCCTCACCCACGTACTCGCCGAGGGCGCCCCGCCCGCACCGGCCGAGATCTGGGTGGGCGTGCGCACCCCCGACGGCGAGAAACGGCGCTGCTGGCGCAGCGGCTTCCTGCGCCTGGCCTCGCCCCTCGCGGAGGAACCCGTCCCCCTCGGCGTCGGCTGGCTCTTCCAGGACGTCACCGAAGCCAAGCTGAGCGAACAGGAAGCCGCGCTGCTCCGCTTCCGCACCAACCAGCTCCACCGGGCCACGCGGGCCGCCGCCGAGTGCGAGGACCCCGCCGAGGCCGCCACCGTCCACCTCGACTTCTCCCTCGCCGGCTTCGCCGACCACGCGATCGTCGACCGACTGGCCCCGGGCCCGACGGCGGACGCCGACGCCCCGGTACGGCTCGTACGCGCCGCCGCCACCCCTCCGGCGCCCCCGGCCCCAGCCACCTCACCGGCCACGCGGGCCTTCCCGTCCGCTACCCCGAGGGCCACCCCGCCCTCCAGTGCGTCGACCGAGCCGGCTCCGTACGCGCCAGCGCCGACACCACCACCCCCGAGACCGCCCGAGCCTGGGCCACCGCCCGCCAGTGGCCCCCCGACACCGTCCACGCCCTGTGCACCGTCCTCCGCAGCCGCGGCCGCACACTGGGCGTCGTGACCTTCCTGCGGGGCGCAGGCCGCACCCAGTTCGCACGCCCCGACGCGACGTACGCGGAGGACGTGGCTGCGCGGATCGCGGGGGCGCTGGATCTGGCGGGGTTGGTGGCGGAGTAGCCGACCAGTCCGGTAGTCACCTCAATCACCTCGGAAAATTGGTTGAGCACCGGGGATCCGCTTCCTAAAGTGGCTGTCACTTCGGAAGGGAGGTGGTTCGGCAGATGTATGAATACCGGACGGAAGAGGTGGCTGCGGGCTAGTGGCCCGCCGTCGTACTCGGTTCGGCGCCGGACCAGCACGTGAGTTGAGCGTGCAGCCGGCCTAATCCAACGCAGTCACCCGACCCGCAGGCTCGCCGGTACGTCCGGCCGGCTTCTCGCCGTGAGGCGAGGACCAGAGCCTGCGGGTCGTCTGCGTTGTGGGGCACCCCGAGGGCTCAGGGCGCCCCGGCGGTCTCAGCGCGCCATGTCCTCGTAGCCCTCGATCTCGCGGGGATTGCGGGAGCCGGGGCCCACGTAGCGGGCGGAGGGGCGGACGAGGCGGCCCGTGCGCTTCTGTTCCAGGATGTGGGCCGACCAGCCCGCCGTGCGGGCGCAGGTGAACATCGAGGTGAACATGTGGGCGGGGACCTCGGCGAAGTCCAGGATGATGGCCGCCCAGAACTCGACGTTGGTCGCCAGGACGCGGTCCGGGCGGCGGGCATGCAACTCCGCCAGGGCCGCCTTCTCCAGGGCCTCGGCGATCTCGAAGCGGGGGGCGCCCAGTTCGCGGGCCGTGCGGCGCAGGACGCGGGCGCGCGGGTCCTCGGCCCGGTAGACGCGGTGGCCGAAGCCCATCAGGCGCTCGCCCCGGTCCAGTGCATGCTTGACGTATGCCTCCGCGTCGCCCGTCCGCTCGATCTCCTCGATCATGTGCAGGACTCGGGAGGGGGCGCCGCCGTGCAGGGGGCCCGACATCGCTCCCACCGCGCCCGACAGCGCCGCCGCCACGTCCGCGCCCGTGGACGCGATGACGCGGGCCGTGAACGTGGACGCGTTCATGCCGTGCTCCGCGGCGCTCGTCCAGTACGCGTCGACGGCCGCCACGTGCTTGGGGTCCGGCTCGCCGCGCCAGCGGATCATGAAGCGTTCGACGACGGTCCGGGCCTTGTCGATCTCGCGCTGCGGGACCATGGGCACGCCCTGGCCGCGGGCGGACTGGGCGACGTAGGACAGGGCCATGACGGCGGCGCGGGCGAGGTCCTCGCGGGCCTGTTCGGCGTCGATGTCGAGGAGGGGTTTCAGGCCCCAGACCGGGGCCAGCATGGCGAGCGCCGACTGCACGTCCACACGGATGTCGCCGGAGTGGATCGGGATGGGGAAGGGCTCGGCGGGCGGCAGTCCGGGGTTGAAGGCGCCGTCGACGAGCAGGCCCCATACGTTGCCGAAGGAGACGTTGCCGACCAGATCCTCGATGTCGACACCCCGGTACCTGAGGGCACCGCCCTCCTTGTCCGGTTCGGCGATCTCCGTCTCGAACGCGACGACTCCTTCGAGTCCGGGTACGAAGTCGGACATCAGGCGGCTCCTCGTGATGTGTGCGACGGATGGTGTTGTGGGGTGGGGGTGCTGTGTGGCTCGGGTTCCCTGTGGCTGGGGTTCCCGTGTGGTCCGTGTGGTGCGTGCCCTGGTCTGTCTGTGGTCGGAAAGCAGTGTTCACCTGTCGGATCCACGGTCTTTTCGAAGACTCGCGGTCCTGAACGGTCACCCCGGTGATGCCCCGTACGGTCGGCGGTCATCCAACCGGAACGATGGCAGAACGATATCCCTGAGTGCCACCTTTGGGGAGACCCCGTGGCACTGAGTGCCATGGAGTGAGGAAGGACACCCCGCGGCACCCTGCGTACGGACACTCGCCGTGCGACGGCGGGCGTATACGGCAGGATGACCATGTGACCGATCACGAAGCCGCCTACGATCCGTCCTCCCCCCTTCCGGACCCCGCCGCCATGCGCAAGCAGTACCGGGCCGAGGGGCTCGACGAGGGCGAGCTGGCCGGGCACCCGATGGCGCAGTTCGAGAGCTGGTTCCGGCAGGCCTCGGCCCAGGGCGCGGTGTTCGAGCCGAACGCCATGGTGGTGTCGACGGCGGACGCGGAGGGCCGGCCGAGCTCCCGTACGGTGCTGATGAAGGCGTACGACGAGCGGGGCTTCGTCTTCTACACGAACTACGAGTCCCGCAAGGGCCGTGACCTGGCGGAGAACCCCTACGTCTCACTGCTGTTCCCCTGGCACCCGATCGCCCGGCAGGTGATCGTGATCGGTACGGCCCGCCGTACGGGCCGCGACGAGACGGCGGCGTACTTCCGCACCCGGCCGCACGGCTCCCAGCTCGGCGCCTGGGCCAGCGTGCAGTCCGCGGTGATCCGCTCGCGTACCGAACTGGATGCGGGGTACGAGGAGTTGAGCACCCGCTACCCGGAGGGCGAGCAGGTGCCGGTGCCGCCGAACTGGGGTGGTTTCCGGGTCGTGCCGCAGTCGGTGGAGTTCTGGCAGGGGCGGCCCAACCGGCTGCACGACCGGTTGCGGTATGTGGCGGAGCCGGACGGGTCGTGGCGGGTGGAGCGGCTCAGTCCCTGAGAGGAGCGGCTCAGCTCCTGAGTGCGGCTGCCCGTACGGGCGAGAGAGAACCGGCGAGAGAGAACCGTACAGCTGTCTCTCAGGCCTGCGGTTTTCGCTCAGGCGAGCGCCTCGTCCAGCAGTACCGCCCACTGCGCCACCACCCGGTCCCGGCGGCCGGTGTCGTCGGTGAGCAGGTTGGCGAGGCCGAGGCCGCGGGCCATGTCGAGGAGGCCCTGGACGGTCTCGCGGACGCCGGGCACGGACTCGTCGGCGCCGAGCAGGTCCACGGCGATCCGGTGCGCCTCGCGGCCGACGTGGGCCTCCAGTTCCGTGACCCTCGGGCGGAGCTGGTCCTCGTTGGAGGCGGCGACCCACAGGTGGAGGGCGGCGCGGAAGAGGGGGCCGGTGTAGAGGTCGACGAGGGCGGCGATCACGGCCCGGCGGTCGGTGGCGCCCTCGGGGAAGAGGGCGCGCAGGGCCGTGGAGCGCTCTTCGGCGACGTACTCGACGGCCGCGGTGAACAGGTCCTCGCGGGTGGGGAAGTGGTGCTGGGCGGCGCCGCGGGACACTCCGGCGCGTTCGGCGACGACGGAGACCGTGGAGCCCGCCCAGCCGTGCTCGGCGAGGCAGGCCACGGCGGCCTCCAGGAGCCGCTGCCGGGTGGCACGGCTGCGGTCCTGCTTGGGCACACGGTCGGAAACGCGATCGGGAACGGGGCCGGGAATGAGGTCAGGAACGGGGTCAGGAACGGGGCCGGGAATGAGGTCAGGAACGGGGTCAGGAACGGGGTCGGGAACGGGGTCCGGAACGCGGTCGATGGTGTTCACTCCACCCATGTCGGATCCCGTCGTTCGAGGAAGGCCGTCATTCCCTCGCGGGCCTGCGGGGAGGAGAACAGCCGGGCCGAGAGCGCCGTGAGGTCGGCCGTGTCCCGGTCGAATGCCTCCAGCACCCTAGCCGTGAACAGCTGTTTCGTCTCGGCCAGGCCCTGAGGGGAGGCCCGGCGGAGGCCGTCGAGCACGGGGGCGAGGACGTCGTCCACGTCGTCGCCGGTCGCCGTGACCAGTCCGATGCGGGCCGCCTCGGGCGCGTCGAAGCGTTCGCCGGTGAGGGAGTAGCGGGCGAGGGCGCGCGGGTCCGTGCGGGGCAGGAGGGGCAGGGAGATGACGGCGGGCGCGACGCCGATGCGTACCTCCGTGAAGGCGAAGGTGGCCGCGGTGGAGGCCACCGCGATGTCGCAGGCGCCGAGCAGGCCGAGGCCCCCGGCCCGTACGTGTCCGGTGACCCGGGCCAGGACCGGTTTGCGGAGTTCGACGATCTGGCGCATCAGGCCGACCAGGGCGTCCGGGTGCGGGGGGTCGCGCAGGTCGGCGCCCGCGCTGAAGGTGTTCCCGGTGTGGGTGAGGACGACGGCGCGGACGTCGCGGTCCTTGCCGCACCCGGTCAGCGCGTCGGAGAGTTCGCCGACGAGCGTGGCCGACAGGGCGTTGCGGTTGACGGGTGAGTCGAGGGTGAGGGTGGTGATGCCGCGGTGGTGCGCGGTGTGGACGAGGTCCGTCACGGCTTCTCCCTCAGTTCCTGGGCCCTGCGCTGTTCCTGAACCCTGCGCTGTTCCTGGAGGTCGCGCAGTTCGCGGCGGAGGATCTTGCCGGAGGCGGCGCGGGGTATGCCGGCGATGAAGGTGACGCGGCGGACGCGTTTGTAGGGGGCGACGCGTTCGGCGACGTACGTCATGACCTCTCCTGCGGAGAGGTCTGTCGCGGTCGGCTGGCGGACCACATAGGCGTGCGGGACCTCGTTGTTGTCGTCGTTGTAGAAGCCGATCACGGCGGCGTCGGCGATGCCCGGGTGGGTGAGGAGGAGGGCCTCCAGTTCGGCGGGTGCGACCTGGAAGCCCTTGTACTTGATGAGTTCCTTGACGCGGTCGACGATGTGGAGCCAGCCGTCGGCGTCGGCGTGGCCGACGTCTCCGGTGTGCAGCCAGCCGTCCTCGTCGATCATGGCGGCGGTGGCGTCGGGGCGACCCAGGTAGCCCTTCATGACCTGGGGGCCGCGGATGAGTATCTCGCCGCGTTCGCCGGCGCCGACGTCCGTGGAGGGGTCGTCCAGGGAGACGATCCGCATCTCGGTGCCGGGGAGGAGCTTGCCGACCGTTCCGGGGGGTGCGTCCTCGGTGCGATCGAACGGGACGATGTGGGTGCAGGGCGAGAGTTCCGTCATGCCGTAGCCCTGGGCTATGTGTGGCAGGCCGAGGCGGCGGGCGCAGGTCCGGGCGAGGTCGGCGTCCAGGGGTGCGGCGGCGGAGATGATGTGTCTCAGGGACGACAGGTCGTACTGGGCGACCGCCGGGTGCTTGGCGAGGGCGAGGACGATCGGCGGGGCCACGTACAGGTGGGTGATGCGGTGCGTCTCGATCGCCGCGAGGAACGTGTCCAGGTCGAAGCGCGGCAGGACGACGGCGGTGGCGCCCTGTCTGAGAGGTGCGTTCATGAGGGCGGTCAGCCCGTAGATGTGGAAGAACGGGAGGACGGCCAGGACGCGGTCGCCGGGCCTCGCCGTCATGACGGGTTCGAGCTGCGCGAGGTTGGTGGCGATGGACCGGTGGGTGAGCATGACGCCCTTGGGGATGCCGGTCGTGCCGGAGGAGTAGGGCAGGGCGGCGATGTCCTCGACGGGGTCGATGGCGATCTGTGGTTCGGGCGCGGCGGTGGCGAGCATGTCGGTCAGCGAACGGTGTCCGGGGGCGCTGTCGCAGACGAAGATCTCCCTTATGCCGCCGGCGCGTTCGGCGGCCGTGCGGGCCGTCTCCAGGAGGGGCGAGACCGTCACGATCCAGCGGGCTCCGGAGTCGGTGAGCTGTTTGGCGAGTTCGTCGGGCGTGGCGAGCGGGTGCACGGTGGTGACCGAGGCTCCCGCGCGCGTGGCGGCGAAGAAGGCCGTCGGGAAGGCGATCGTGTTCGGGCTGTGCAGGGCGAGCACGTCGCCCTTCTCGACGCCCGTGTCGGCGAACGCGGCGGCCAGCCGCCGGTGGAAGCGGTCCAGTTGCTCGTACGTGATCGTGGTGCCGTCGACGCCGTCGATCAGCGCGGGTGTGTCGCCGAACTCGGCGGCCCGGCCCAGGACGGCCTCGTGGATGGGGAGTTCGACGGCCGGGACTTCTTCGTACTCGCTGCGGAACACGGTTCCTCCTCGCACGACGGTGTGCTGCGGGACACGGCCCGGTGGGGTCCCGCCCTCAGTACGACTTGGGCAGGCCCAGGGTCTGGTGGGAGACGTAGTTGAGAATCATCTCCCGGCTCACCGGTGCGATACGAGACACGCGCGCGGCCGTGATGAGGGAGCCGAGTCCGAACTCGCGGGTGAGTCCGTTGCCGCCGAGGGTGTGCACCGCCTGGTCGACGGCCTTCACGCAGGCCTCTCCGGCGGCGTACTTGGCCATGTTGGCGGCTTCCCCGGCGGCCATGTCGTCCCCGGAGTCGTACAGGAAGGCGGCCTTCTGCATCATCAGGCGGGCCAGTTCGAGGTCGATGTGGGCCTGAGCGAGGGGGTGGGCGATGGCCTGGTGGGCGCCGATGGGTGTCTTCCACACGGTGCGGTCGCGGGCGTACTCGACGGCCTTGGCGACGGCATGGCGCCCCATGCCGATCGCGAACGCGGCCGTCATGATGCGCTCGGGGTTGAGTCCGGCGAAGAGTTGCAGCAGGCCCGCGTCCTCGTCTCCGACGAGTGCGTCGGCGGGCAGGCGTACGTCGTCCAGCGTGAGCTCGAACTGCTTCTCGGCGGACTGGATCTCCATGTCGATCGGCCGTCGTTCGAAGCCGGGGGCGTCCCTGGGGACGATGAACAGGCAGGGCTTGAGGGTGCCGGTGCGGGCGTCCGCGGTGCGGCCGACGATGAGGGTCGCGTCCGCGATGTCGACGCCGGAGACGAAGACCTTGCGGCCCGTGAGCAGGTAGTCGGCGCCGTCGCGGCGGGCCGTGGTGGTGATGCGGTGGGAGTTGGAGCCGGCGTCGGGTTCGGTGATGCCGAAGGCCATGGTGCGGGTGCCGTTCGCCAGGGCGGGCAGCCACTCCTGCTTTTGTTGCCCGGTTCCGAAGCGGGCGATGACCGTGCCGCAGATGGCCGGCGAGACGATCAGCATGAGGAGGGGGCAGCCTGCGGCGCCGAGTTCCTCCAGGACGATGGAGAGTTCGGCTATGCCGCCGCCTCCGCCGCCGTATGCCTCCGGCAGGTTGACGCCGAGGTAGCCGAGCTTGGCTGCCTCGGACCAGAGTTCGTCGGGGTAGCGGCCTTCTTGGGTGACGGTGGTGAGGTAGTCGCGGCCGTAGCGTTTGCCCAGGGCGGATACGGCGGCTCGTAGGGCCTTGTGTTCCTCGGTCTCCATGAGGGTGGACATAGGGCTCCTAAAGGGGGAGGTGGGATTGCCGGTTGGAGAGTGCGGGTTGTTCGTGGCTTGTCGCGCCCACGCGGCGGAGCCGCATATCGGTACAGCCCCGCGCCCCTTATTCGTGCACCACGGCCAAGAGGGTGCCCACCTCCACCTGCTGGCCCGGGACTGCGTGCAGGGCCGTGAGTGTGCCCGTGGCCGGGGCCGTGATCCTGTGTTCCATCTTCATCGCCTCCAGCCAGAGGAGGGGTTGGCCCTCCTCCACCTGTGCGCCCTCGGACAGGCCCTCGGCGACTCGTACGACCGTGCCCGGCATCGGGGCCAGCAGGGAGCCGGGGGCGTGGTGGGCCGTCGGGTCCGGGAAGCGAGGCAGGGCGGTGAGGGTGGTGGAGTTGACGTGCACCTGGTCGCCGTAGCGTGAGACCTCGAACCTCCGCTGGACGCCGTCGACTTCCAGGACCACGAGATCGGACGTCGCGCGCACGACCCGTACCCCTTCCGCCGTCAGGCCCTGACGCGTGTGCTGGTAGTGCACCTCGTGTTCCTCACCCGCCATGGCGTACCGCTTGACCTGCGGCCGGGAGGGCAGGTTGCGCCAGCCGCCGAAGCGGGAGCGGCCGTGGGCGTCGGCGAGGGCGGCGGCCAGGGGGGCGCACGGGTCGGGAGCGGAGCCGGTGAGGGCGGGCAGGTGGCGGTCGTAGAAGCCCGTGTCCATGCGGGCCGTGGTGAACTCCTCGTGCCTGAGCGACCGTACGAGCAGATCCCTGTTGGTCGTCGGGCCGTGGATGTCCGCTCGTTCCAGGGCGGCGGCGAGCTTGCGCAGGGCCTCCGCGCGGGTGGGGGCGTGGGCGACCACCTTGGCGAGCATGGGGTCGTAGTGGACGCCGATGGGGTCGCCGTCGGCGTAGCCGGTGTCCAGGCGGACGCCGTCCGGGACGGTGAGGCGGTGCAGGGTGCCGGTCTGAGGGGCCCAGGCGCGGGCCGGGTCCTCGGCGTACAGGCGGGCCTCGATGGCGTGGCCCCGCGCGCGTGGAGGGCCGTTTTCGGGGGCCTCAAGAGCGCAGCCCTCGGCGACGCGGATCTGGAGGGCCACCAGGTCGACGCCGAACACCGCTTCCGTGACGGGGTGTTCGACCTGGAGGCGGGTGTTCATCTCCAGGAAGTGGGCCGTGTCGCCGGACACGAGGAACTCGACCGTGCCCGCGCCCACGTAGTCGACGGCTCGGGCGGCCCGTACGGCCATGGCGTACAGGGAGTCGGTCAGTTCGGATGTCAAACCCGGTGCCGGGGCTTCCTCGATGACCTTCTGGTGGCGGCGCTGGAGGGAGCAGTCCCGGGTGCCGAGCGGCCATACGGTGCCGTGACTGTCGGCGAGGATCTGCACCTCGACGTGCCGGCCGCCCTCCACATAGGGCTCGACGAAGACCTCGCCGTCGCCGAAGGCGCTCAGGGCCTCGGCGCGGGCGGCGGTCAGCTCGTCCTCCAGGGCGGCGAGGTCGCGGACGACGCGCATGCCCCGTCCGCCGCCGCCCGCCACCGCCTTCACCAGGACGGGCAGGTCGTCCTCGGTGACCTTGTGGAGGGGGAGGGCTTCCAGCCCCATGAGCTTCTTGGCGCGCGTCTTGGACGCCATGGCCTCGATCGCCTCGGGGGGCGGTCCGATCCAGACGAGGCCCGCGTCGAGGACGGCGCGCGCGAAGGCGGCGTTCTCGGAGAGGAAGCCGTACCCGGGGTGGATCGCGTCCGCTCCAGCGTTCAGGGCGGCCTTCACGATCAGGTCGGCGCGCAGGTACGTCTCCGCGGGCGCCGCGCCCGGCAGTCGTACCGTCGCGTCGGCCACGCGCGCGTGGAGGGCGTTTTCGTCGGCGTCGGAGTGCACGGCGACCGTTCGGATTCCCAACTCACGGCACGTGCGGACGATACGGCAGGCGATCTCGCCACGGTTGGCGACGAGGACAGAAGTGATCACTGAGGGGTTCCTTGTCTCCGGCGTGGCCTCCGTCATGGTCTTTGTCCTGGCCTTCGCCCTGGCCTTCGTCGCGGTCTCCGTCATGTTTTCCGTCATGGCCGTCACATCCGGAAGACGCCGAAGCCACCGCGCGCGCCCTCGTACGGCGCGGTGTGGATCGCGGAGAGGCACAGGCCGAGGACGGTACGGGTGTCGCGCGGGTCGATGACCCCGTCGTCGTACAGCCGCCCGGACAGGAACATCGGCAGGGACTCGGACTCGATCTGCTGCTCCACCATGGCGCGCAGGGCGGCGTCCCCGTCCTCGTCGTACGGCTGCCCCTTCGCGGCCGCCGACTGCCGGGCGACGATGGAGAGGACCCCGGCGAGCTGCTGCGGGCCCATGACGGCCGACTTGGCGCTGGGCCAGGCGAACAGGAAGCGCGGGTCGTACGCCCGGCCGCACATGCCGTAGTGCCCGGCGCCGTACGACGCGCCCATGAGCACGGACAGATGGGGCACGCGCGAATTGGAGACGGCGTTGATCATCATCGCGCCGTGCTTGATGATGCCGCCCTGTTCGTACTCCTTGCCGACCATGTAGCCGGTGGTGTTGTGCAGGAAGAGCAGCGGGATGTCGCGCTGGTTGGCGAGCTGGATGAACTGGGCGGCCTTCTGGGACTCCTCGCTGAACAGCACGCCCTGGGCGTTCGCCAGGATTCCGACCGGATAGCCGTGCAGGGTCGCCCAGCCGGTGACGAGGCTCGTCCCGTACAGCGGCTTGAACTCGTCGAAGTCGGAGGCGTCGACGATCCGGGCGACGACCTCGCGGGGGTCGAAGGGGGTCCGCAGGTCGCCCGGGACGATGCCGAGCAGCTCGTCCTCGTCGTACTTGGGGGGCGCGGCGGGGCCCGGATCGTCGTACGCCTTGCGGTGGTTGAGGCGGGCGACCACGCGGCGCGCCTGGCGCAGGGCGTCCGGCTCGTCGACGGCGAAGTAGTCGGCGAGGCCCGACACGCGCGCGTGCATGTCGGCGCCGCCCAGGGACTCGTCGTCGCTCTCCTCCCCCGTCGCCATCTTCACCAGCGGCGGGCCGCCGAGGAACACCTTCGCCCGCTCCTTCACCATGATCACGTGGTCGGACATGCCGGGGATGTACGCGCCTCCGGCGGTGGAGTTCCCGAAGACGACGGCGATGGTCGGGATGCCGGCGGCGGAGAGCCGGGTGAGGTCCCGGAAGATGGCTCCGCCCGGGATGAAGATCTCCTTCTGGGAGGGCAGGTCCGCTCCGCCCGACTCGACCAGGCTGATGCAGGGCAGCCGGTTGGCGAGGGCGATGTCGTTCGCCCGCAGGGCCTTCTTCAGGCTCCAGGGGTTGCTGGCGCCGCCGCGTACGGTCGGGTCGTTCGCGGTGATCAGGCACTCCACGCCCTCGACGACCCCGATGCCGGTGACGAGCGAGGCACCCACCGTGTAGTCGCTGCCCCAGGCGGCGAGCGGCGACAGCTCCAGGAAGGGCGTGTCGGGGTCGAGGAGCAGCTCGATACGTTCCCGGGCGAGCAGCTTGCCGCGCCCCCGGTGCCGCGCGACGTACTTCTCGCCACCGCCCGCGAGGGCCTTCGCGTGCTCGGTGTCGAGCTCGGCCAGTTTGGCGAGCATGGCCTCGCGGTGGGCGGTGTAGTCGGGGCTGCCCGTGTCCAGGGCGGAGGCGAGGACGGTCATCGGAGAACCTCCGGGGGGGCCGGGCGGCGGACGGTCACGGGGTCCCCTCCGAGTGGGCCCCGCCCTTCAGGCCGGGGCCCACTCGATCGGGTAAGCCGCCAGGCACGCTGAGTGAGAACCAAGCCAGCACACCGGGACGTTACGAGAGCCAAGTGCGTTCCTTCGAGCTTTGCCGTACCAAACCGGGCAGGTTCCGTCCCGGCTGGTGTTGATGGAGTAAGACCTTGCTGGTTGCTGACCTGCGGGGCCTCCTGAGCCAGGAATCCCCCGGCTTCAGCTGGGGGAGGGTTCAAAGGAGTACCTCCGGTATGTCCAGGTGGCGGGAGCGGAGCCATTCGCCGAGGGCCTTGGCCTGGGGGTCGAACCGGGCCTGGGCAGCGACGCCCTCGCCGAGGATGCCCTCGACGACGAAGTTGAGGGCGCGGAGGTTCGGCAGGGCGTGGCGGATGACGGTCAATTCGGCTGTCTCCGGGAGGAGTTCACGGAATCGGTCGACGGTGAGGGTGTGCGCGAGCCACCGCCATGCGTCGTCCGAGCGGGCCCAGACGCCGACGTTGGCGTTGCCGCCCTTGTCCCCGCTGCGGGCGCCCGCGACCAGACCGAGGGGTGCTCGGCGGGTCGGGAGCCCGGAGGGCAGGGGCTCGGGTGGAGGCGGTTCGGGGGTGGGCTGTAGTACGGGGGTGTCGTGGGCCGGGGCTGTGTGGGCCGGAGGTACATGGGCCGGGGGTATGCGAATCCGGCGCCCGTCCTGGAGGACCGCCACATGGTGCGCGACCCCATGGTCGACGTACACAGCCTCGAAGACCCCATAGGGCGCGCCCTTTCCCGGTGGGGCCAGCACATGGAACCCGGGGTAGCTCGCGAGTGCCAGCTCCACGGCGGCCCCGCTGAGCGCCCGCCCCACGACAGCCTGGTCCGGGTCTCGCACGACGAGCCGCAGCAGCGCGCTCGCGGTCTCCTCGGTGGACGCGTCGGGGTGGTCGGTGCGGGCGAGGGACCAAGTGACGTGGGCCGGGCTGAACTTGGCGGTGTTCAGCGCGGTCTCCATCTGGTCGCGCACCAGGGCGGCCTTCTTCTCGATGTCCAGCCCGGTCAGGACGAACGCGACCTCGTTGCGGTAGCCGCCGATCCGGTTGAGGCCGACCTTGAGGGTGGGGGGCGGGGCCTCGCCGCGCACGCCGGTGATCCGTACGCGGTCGGGGCCCTCCTGGGTCAGTTCGACCGTGTCCAGCCGGGCGGTGACGTCGGGGCCCGCGTACCGGGCGCCGGCCGTCTCGTACAGGAGCTGCGCGGTGACCGTGCCGACGTCCACCACACCGCCCGTCCCCGGGTGTTTGGTGATGACGGCGGTGCCGTCCTCGTGGAGTTCGGCGAGTGGGAAGCCGGGGTGGCGCAGCCGTCGTACGTCGTGGTCGGTGAAGAAGGCGTAGTTGCCGCCGGTGGCCTGGGTGCCGCACTCCAGCACGTGCCCGGCGACGACGGCACCCGCGAGCCGGTCGTGGGCGTCCGGTGTCCAGCCGAAGTGGGCGGCGGCCGGGCCGGTGACGAGCGCCGCGTCGGTGACCCGCCCGGTGACGACGACATCGGCGCCCTCCCGCAGACAGGCCGCGATCCCGAACCCGCCGAGGTAGGCGCGCGCGGCGAGGGCGTCTGAATGACGGTGCGTGAGGTCGTCACCCTCGACGTGGGCGACCCGGACGGGGATACCGAGGCGGTCCGCCAGCTCCCTTACGGCATCGCCGAGTCCGGCCGGATTGAGCCCTCCTGCGTTGGTGACGATGCGGACGCCTCGCTCGTGGGCGAGTCCGAGGCACTCCTCCAGTTGACCGAGGAAGGTGCGGGCGTAGCCGGCGGCCGGGTCCTTCAGACGGTCACGGCCCAGGATCAGCATGGTCAGCTCGGCGAGGTAGTCGCCGGTGAGGACGTCGAGTTCGCCGCCGGTGAGCATCTCGCGCATCGCGTCGAAGCGGTCGCCGTAGAAGCCGGAGGCGTTGCCGATGCGCAGGGGCGGCGGGGTCACTGGGCGTCCGCCGTCGGGGGCCGTCCTGCACCCGGCATCCTCGGGGGCCGTCCTGCACCCGGCGTCCTCGGGGGCCGTCCTGTGCCCGGTGGTCCAGCGAAGGCCTGGGCGATGTCCAGCCAGCGGTCGGCGTCGGGGCCCTCGGCGCGTACGGCGAGGTCAGCGCGGTGGGCCCGCCGGGTGACCAGGAGGCAGAAGTCGAGCGCGGGACCGGTGACCCTCTGGGCGGCGTCCTCGGGACCGTACGTCCACACGTCGCCGGAAGGCCCGACGAGCTCGACGCGGAACTCCTCGGCGGGTGCGGGGAGACCGTGCGCCCCGAAGGCGAAGTCCCTCGCACGCACCCCGATCCAGGCCACATGTTGGAGCCGGTCCGTGGGTGTGCGCACCACACCCAGCGCGTCCGCGATGTCCTGGCCATGGGCCCAGGTCTCCATCAGCCGGGCGGTGGCCATGGAGGCGGCCGACATGGGTGGGCCGTACCAGGGGAAGCGCTTCTTTATGGGGGCGGCTTCCAGGGTCCTGGCAAGTGCCTGCCGTGCGGCCCTCCAGTCGGCGAGGATCCAGGCGGGGGGCCTCGCGGCACCCTCCTCCGCCCCCGCGTCGACGAACCGGTCCGGTGCGGCGAGGGCCTTCTCCACCTCGCCCGCGAAAGCCTCCGGGTCCGTCATGGCGAGCAGCGCGGAGCGGTCGGTCCAGGCGAGGTGTGCGATCTGGTGGGCGATGGTCCAGCCCGTGGCGGGGGTGCCGAGCGCCCACTGTTCCTCGCTCAACTCCCCCACGAGGGCGTCGAGTTCCTCACTCTCCCGCTCCAGATCGCCGAACACGTCCACGGTGACGCTCCCTCGGGCACGACGGTGTGTGCCCGGGAGCATGCCAGCGAGGACAGAAACAAGCAAGCGTGCTTGCATTTATGGGTGCACCCCGGGGGCGGGCCAGGTACAGCGGACACGGCGGGGAGGGTCGAGGCCAGGCCTCGCCGGGCCGAGACCACACAGCCCCTCCCCGGTCCATTACTGTGCACGACTTAGTGCACTACACTGAACAAGTCCCGCTCACCCCTCCTGGACGGCCCCCGTGAACCTCCCCAGCGCTGACCAGCCCGCATCCGCGCCCACGCCCGCTGTGGCCGCCGCACCCACGCCGGCCGGCCGGCTACGGGGGCGGGGCGCCCTCGGGCCGGTCGGCCTTGTGCTGGCCGGGGGGATCTCGGTGCAGTTCGGCGCGGCGCTGGCCGTGAGCCTGATGCCGCGGGCCGGGGCGTTCGGGGTGGTGACGCTGCGGCTGCTGGTGGCCGCCGTCGTGCTGCTCATCGTCTGCCGGCCCCGGTTGCGGGGGCACTCGCGGACCGACTGGGGCACGGTGATCGTCTTCGGCATCACGATGGCCGCGATGAACGGCCTCTTCTACCAGGCAGTCGACCGTATCCCTCTCGGCCCCGCCGTCACGCTGGAGGTGCTCGGCCCGCTCGCGCTGTCCGTGCTCGCGTCGCGCCGCGCGGTGAACCTGCTCTGGGCCGGGCTGGCGCTCGGCGGAGTGTTCCTGCTCAGCGGCGGAGGCTTCGGCGACCTGGACCCCGTGGGTGTGGCCTGCGCCCTGGGCGCCGGGGCCATGTGGGCGACGTACATAGTCTTCAGCGCGCGTACGGGGCGCCGCTTCCCGCAGGCCGACGGGCTGGCGCTGGCCCTGGCGGTCGCGGCGGTGCTGTTCCTGCCGCTCGGGGTCGTCGAGTCCGGGGTACGGCTGCTCGACCCGGTCACGATCGCGCTGGGCGCCGCCATCGCCGTACTGTCGTCCGTCCTGCCGTACACGCTGGAGCTCCTCGCGCTGCGCCGGCTGCCCGCCTCCACCTTCGCCATCCTCATGAGCCTCGAACCGGGCATCGCCGCCACCGCCGGTTTCCTGATCCTCGGCCAGGCCCTCTCCCTCACCGAGGCCCTCGCCATCGCGCTGGTCATCGCGGCGAGCATGGGGGCGGTGCGGACGCAGGTGGGGCGGGGGAAGGCGAAGTCGGCGCAAGGGCGGTAAGTGGATTCCGAGTCCCAGGCGGGTAGGCCATGACCAGGGCCTTTCAGCAGGGCCTGGTGAGACTCGGAGCCACTTGCTGGGGCAGACGGAAACCCCGCGGTCCAGCACGCCTGGACCACAGCCCGCCAACGCCAACGGCACCGGCACCGGCACTGGCACTGGCACTGGCACCGGCCTACGAAACACGCGGACGTCGAGTCACACATGCTTGCGCAGATGTGCGGTCACCTGCGCGCCGGTGTCCGGGTGGAGGCGGGCTCCCTCAGGTACGTCGAAACCCAGCTCCCGCGCGAGCAGCGCGCCCCGCAGGTCGAACGCCGCCTCCGTGAGGTGCGCCAGCGTGTCCACGCTGACACGCGTGCGACGCAGGCCTACGGCGAACAGGCCCACCGCCAGCAGCAGCGCCGGCCACCACCACAGAGCGGGCAGCAGCACCAGCACACCCCAGCCGGCGAGCGCGACGGCGGCATCGAGTTCTGTGCGGGCGGCGCGCAGCGCGTTCTGCTCGGGCTCGTTCAGCACCAGCCACAGCCGCGGCCAGGCGAACACGACGTCGAGCCGGTACCAACTCCACACTCGGGTGTCGACCGCACCAAGCCGGTCTCCCGTCCACGTGGGCCGGGCCGGCTGTCTCAGCGCGACGGCATTGCGCCGGGCCGCCAGGGCGTCGAACCGGGCGGCGTCCACGGCCGACGGCCGCGCCCCCGCCCTCTCCAGCTCCTCCCGGTATGCTGCGTCGGCTGCCGTCCACCGCTCGCCGCGGGCTGCCGTCAATCGCCGCGCCAGGCCCTTGAAGACCCGGGGCCACGGATCGAACCACAACCGCCCCAGCGCCGCGGCGGCACCCTGAGCAGCCAGCCCGGCAGCGGCCGACAGCACCGGCAGCACGACGACCGCGAGCAGCCACACCGACGAGATGCTCCTACCGTCGAACGGCCCGCCGGGCTCCAGCAGGCCGGTGAGTCGCCCCAGGTCCGCCCAGTGCGCATGCCCCAGCTGGTATGCCGCCGCCGCACCCACCACGTACAACAGCCCGGGCAGCACCAGCAGCGCCACCCAGCGCTCAACGTACTTACGGCCCAGCTCGGCCAGTACGGTGTTCATCGGCCCCCCGCCCCGTCACCCGAAGCTCAGCGGGCGGCTGTGCAGGGTGCACACCGGCAGGTCGTCGCCGGGGCGGGGCAGTTCCGCACGAAGGCAGGTGGCCGCCGGGCAGTGGTATCGGCCGTGGGCGATGTGGCCCGAGTGGTCGACGCCGGGCAGAGCGACCAGGCCGCTGCCGGGCGGATCAGCGCCCGGAGCCGCCGCTCGGGCCGAGAAGGACTCCAGCAGGCCCAGCAGGCCCAGGTCCCGCAGACGGTCGGCCACCGGCTCGCCCCGCCGCGCCGCCACGAGCGCCTCCTCCAGGCCCGCGCTGTCGCCGGTCTCCCGGGCGACCTCCCGCAGCATGGGCAGTTCCCGGCACAGCGCGCCCAGCAGCTCCCCCATCTCCACGATTACCGCTCCTCCCCGTGGACTTGATGGTCCATCATGATGCCCCGAAGCCAACGCGGCGGCCGATGGGGGCGGACAATGCGGGACGAGAGTACGTGGGTACGGTTCGAACTCCTCACCGAGCGCCTCGGAGAACGGCTGGAGGCTTTCTTCACCGATGGAGACCGGGAGGCGGTGCTGAACCCGGCCGCTCTGGCCGAGGCGGAGGAGCTGCGCGCGATCGTGCTGCTGGCACCGCACGGGCCGGGCGGACCGCTGTACGTCATCGAACGGACCGTGCTGAGCGCGCTCGCGTATCTGTTCCATGCGCGGTGCGCGGTGCTCGGTACGGACTCCACGCGGGGCCGGGCGGAGGCACAGCTGGCCTTGATGCTGCACGCCGTGGTCTGGCGGCTGGCGCCGGAGGAGGTGCCGCACGAAGTGCGGGCCACCGCCGCCGCCGTGGACGTCCCTGCCGTGGAGGACCTGGGGTCCGCGACGGTACAGGCCCTGGAGCTGTTCGGACACTGGCAGGCCACGGGCAATGAGGCCGCACTGGAGGAGACGATCTCCATCTGGCGCCGGGCGGCCGATGTCCTGCCGTCCGCGTATCCCGGACGCGCCATGATGCTGTCGAATCTGGGCAGCGCACTGCGCTTCCGGTACACGATGCACGGGACGCACGCGGATCTGGAGGAGGGGCTCGCCCTGGGCCACGAGGCCGTGCGGTCGGCCGAGCCCAGCGATCCCAATCTAGGCATGTACCTGACCAATCTGTCGGGCTCGCTGAGCGTGCGCTACGGGGTGCGGCAGGACCCCGCCGACCTGGACGCCGCCGTGGAAACCAGCGCAGAGGCGGTACGGGTCGCACCCCAGCCCCATGCGTTGTTCCACTCCAACGCGGGCATCGCCCTTCTCCTGCGGTACGAGCGGACCTCGGTGCCCGCGGACCTGGACGCCGCCGCCGACGCGTTCAGGCTCGCCGTACGCCATACCGCCCCGGACGATCCACAGCGGCCGATGTACATGGCCAACCTGGGGCGCGCGCTGCACCAGCGGTTCGAGCGCCATGGGCGGAAGACAGACATCGATGCCGCCGTCGACGCGGCACGGCAGGCCGTGGATGCGTGCCCGCCGAGCCATCCCGCCCGCCACGGCTGCCTCTCCGGCCTGAGCAACATCCTGCGCTCGCAAGCAGACCTGACCGGGGCACCCGCCGCCTTGGACGCCGCGGTGGATGCGGGACGGCGGGCGCTGGCAGCCGTACCCGCCACGAGCCCCGACCGGTCCGGTGTGGCCGAGAGCCTGGCCCTCGCCCTGCGGCGGAGGTTCCGGTGGCTCAACCGACGGGCCGACATCGACGAGGCCGTGGCCTTACTACGGGACTCCGCCCATGACGGCAGTCCCCCGGAGCACTTCTACAACTTGGGCGGAGTCCTGCTGACCCGGTTCCGGTATGCCGAGGACCGGGCTGACGCGGACGCGGCCGTTGCGGCGGCCCGGCAGGCCGTCCGGGTCGCCACCGACGGCACCACGGGGGAGGGCGTGGTCCTCACTCTCCTCGGCGAGGCCCTGCACGCTCGCTCGGTCCGGACCTCGTCCCCGGACGACAACGAGGAAGCGGTCGCCGTGCTGCGCAGGGCCCGTACCCTGCTCACCGGCTTCCACCCCACCGCCGTCAGCAAGTGCCTGTCCGAGCTGGGTCTCGCCCACATGCGACGCTTCGAGATCACCGGCTCGACGGCCGATCTGGACGAAGCGGTCGACGTCTGCCGGGAGGCGGTACGGCACAACCCCGACGCGCCGGAACAGCTCATCGACGAATCGCACCTCGGCGGCACGCTGATGCTGCGGTACAGCCATACCGGCAACCCGGACGACCTCGCCGAGGCGATGCTCTGGAACCGCCGTGCCCTGGACCGCCTCCCGCACGAGAGCAGCCCGTACGCCGGGCAGGTCCTGTTCAATCTCGGCCGCGCCCTCCAGGCGGTCCACCAGCAGAACGACGACCTCGGCGCGCTCGACGAGGCCGTACGACGGCTGGAGGGCGCCCTGCGCGCCGGACAGAGCGTCGGCTCGCGGCACCGCTCCGGACGGGACCGCGCCAAGCAACTGTCCAACCTGGGTGCGGCGCTGCGGGTCCGCGCAGAACGCCTCGGCACCCGCGCCGACCTGGACCGCTCCATCGAGCTGAGTCGGCAGGCGATCGACGCCCTGCCTGCCGACCACCCGGAGCGGGCCACCTACTTCACCAACCTCTGCACGACCCTGCTCGTCCGTTACACCTGGGCCGGCGACCAGCAGGACCTCGCGGAAGCGGTGCGGACGGGGCAGCAGGCCGTCGAGGCCACGGCCCCGGCCGACACCTCCGCGCGCGTCGTCCACCTGACCAACCTCGGCATCGCCCTGCGACGCCGGTACGAGTGGTCGGGAGCGCTCGCCGACCTGGACGAGGCCATCGAAGCGTGCCGCGCCGCGGTCGCCGCCCTGCCCCCCGGACACGTGGACGCCTCACTGCACCGCAGCAACCTCTCCGTCGCCCTCATCTCCCGCTACGAACGGACCGGCGCCGCCACCGACCTGAACGAGGCGGTCGACGCGTCCCGCGCCGCGGCCGACGGCGTGACCGATGACCACCCGCAACGCGCCATGCACCTGTCCAACCTGGCGCTCGCGCTGCGCCACCGGTACGACGGCGAGGGGCGGCGGGCCGACGCCGACGAAACGGTCGACCGCTTGCAACACGCCGTACGTCTGTGCCCCGCGGGGCATCCGCAACGCCCGGTCTACCTGGCCAACCTCGCCATGGCGCTCATGGCTCGCAGCGGCGCCTTCGATCCCGCGGCCGCCGCGGCCGATGCCGACGACGCGGCGGAGGCCTCGCTGGCCGCCCGCGCGGCGCTGCGCGCCATCCCCGAGCACCATCCGCAGCGAGTGATGTGCCTGAGCAACCTCGGCTCGGCGCTGGTCATCCGCGCCTCCGTGGAGCAGGACGAGGAGGAGGCCGAGAGCGACCTGCGCACGGCCTTCGACATGTTTCGCCAGGCCACCGCCGTCACCGCGGCCCCGGCGTTCTCACGGTTCCGCGCCGCCCACGCCTGGGCCACAGCGTCCGCCGCCGTCGGTGACTGGACGGAGTCGCTGGACGCCCATCGCGCCGCGACAGCCGAACTCCCGCTCATGGCCTGGCACGGCCTCGACCGCCGCGACCGGCTCGACGCCCTCGGTCGCGCTGCGGGCCTGGCCGGCGAAGCGGCTGCCGTGGCCCTGAACTGCGGGCGCCCGTACGACGCCCTGCGGCTGCTGGAACAGGGCCGCGGCGTCCTCCTCGCGCAGGCGTTGGACGCCCGCGACGAGATGACGGAACTCCACGAACGGGCACCGCATCTCGCCGACCGCATCCACGAGATCCGGGCCCTGCTGGAAACGCCGGCCCCCGAACCCGGCCCGGAGAGCACGGCGGAGCCCGGCCGGCTCCTGCGCGAGCAGCGCAGGGCGGCCGAGCGGCGCCGAGAACTGACCCGGGAAATGGACGAGTTGACAGCCCGTGCCCGCGAGCTGCCCGGCCTGGAGGACTTCCTGCGGCTGCCCTCCATGGATCGATTGCGGACGGCCGCGGCGAACGGACCGGTCGTCGTCGTGAACACCAGCGCACTGCGCTGCGACGCACTCGTCGTCACTCACGACGACCTGCACACCGTGCCGCTTCCCGAACTCCACCTGGCAGGGGACGACGGCCTGACCGAGCGGGCGATGGCCTTGCTGGACGCGCTGGCGACGGCCGGCCGCTCACCGGCCGACGCCTGGCGGGCCCAGCGTCACCTGATCCGCACCCTTGGATGGCTGTGGGACACGGTGGCAGGCCCTGTCCTGGCCGCACTGGACCACACGGTTCCCGACACCCGCCTGTGGTGGTGCCCTACGGGACTGCTCTCCCTGCTCCCCCTGCACGCGGCAGGCCACTACGCCCGAGACGACCCCGGAGACCGATCTCTTCCGGACCGCTACATCTGCTCGTACACGACAACGCTCCGAGCCCTGGCCACTCAGACGCACGGCGCCCGGGGCACAGCCCCCACGGCCCGGCTGCTGGCAGTGGACCAGTCGGACACCCCAGGGCTGCCTCCCCTCCCGCACGCCCGCGAAGAGGTACGGCAACTGTCCTCCCGTCTCCCCCACGCCACGGTCCTCACCGGCTCCCAGGGCTCCCGCGCCGCACTACTGAACGCCCTGCCCACCCACGCCTACTTGCACTTCTCGGGCCACGGCACCCAGGACCCGACCGACTCGGCCAGCGGCGCGCTCTACCTCCACGACCACGAACAGGCCGGCCCGCTCACGGTCGCCGACATCTCCCGGCTCCGACTCCGGAACGCGCGCCTGGCGTTCCTCTCCGCCTGTGAGACCGCGCGGGGCGCCGCCGTCCTGCCCGACGAGGCGGTCCACCTGGCCGGCGCCCTTCAAGTGGCGGGCTTCGCCCACGTGGTGGCCGCCCAGTGGGTGGTCGATGACACGTGCGCGCTACGGGTCGCGGAGGCCTTCTACACCGGCCTGCGATCAACGACCGGCCTCGACCCCACCCGCGCGGCACGGGCCCTGCACGAAGCTGTCCGGCAACTCCGCCAGCAGAACGGCGACCCCCTCTGGTGGGCGGCCTACGTCCACACCGGACCGTGAACTCAACCTTCGCGGTTGTGACGCAGCAGCCCGGGCGCGCCGCGCTGCACGGTCACCGCCCCACGACGCAACGGACCACCGCGCGCGTGCCCCCTGGTACACCACCCGGGCCGAGCCATCCTCCGCCGACATGATCGCCGAGCTGCGGCGGATCGTGATCGGCCAGGTTCTCGCCCACCGACCCGGCTCAGCCCACCCCCGATGAAATCCGCGCCGTCCAGCACACCTGGGCCACAGCCAGCGCCAACACCGCCTGATGACCTACGAAACCCGCGAAGGTCGAGCGGTCTCAGCGGCGCGACATGTACAGGGCCAGCGCCTTGTGCAGCAGCCGGTTGAGCGGGAAGTCCCACTCGCCGAGGTACTCCACCGCCTCTCCGCCCGTGCCCACCTTGAAGCGGAGGAGGCCGAGGAAGTGACTGGAGTCGTCCAGGGTGTCGGTGATGCCGCGCAGGTCGTAGACGGAGGCGCCGAGCTCGTGGGCGTCGGTCATCATGCGCCACTGGATGGCGTTGCTGGGCTGGACCTCGCGCTTGCGGCTCGTCGAGGCGCCGTACGAGTACCAGACGTGCTCGCCGACCGTCAGCATCGTGGCCGCCGCGAGGACCTCGCCCTCGTGGTGGGCCAGGTACAGGCGCATGCGGTCGGGGTCCTCGGCCGTGAGCGCCGTCCACATGCGCTGGAAGTACGCGAGGGGGCGCGGGACGAAGCGGTCGCGCCCCGCGGTCTCGACGTACAGCTCGTGGAAGGCGGGCAGGTCGTCGTAGCCGCCCTGGACCACCTTCACCCCCGCCTTGTCGGCCTTCTTGATGTTGCGGCGCCACTGCTGGTTGAGGCAGGAGCGGATGTCCTCCAGTGTCCGGCCGGCGAACGGGACCTGGAAGACGTACCGCGGCTGGCCCGCCGCGAAGCCGTCCTCGCCGCCCGGGTCCGGCTGGTGCCAGCCCGTCCGGCGGAGTTCGTCGGCCACCGCCGCGGCGCGTTCATCGTGCTCCGTGGCCCGCGTCCCGTGCAGCCGCCGGGCCGCCGGGTCCGCGATCGCCGACTTGACCGCGTCCGCACTCCAGCGCCGTACGACCACTGGCGGGCCCATCTTCACGGAGAACGCCCCGCGCGATTTCAGATACGCCAGCATCGGCTCCAGCCAGCGCTCCGCGAGGTCGGGCGCGTACCAGTCGATGACGGGGCCCTCGGGCAGATACGCGAGGTGGCGCCTCAGCTTCGGCAAGGGGCGCATCAGCACCAGGCCCACCCCCACCAGCCGGCCGTCCCCCTCGAACCACCCCAGGCTCTCCGCCCGCCAGTCCGGCTTCACATCGCCCCACGACGGCACCTGCATGTGGCTGGCCGAGGACAGGGACTTCACGAACGCCAGGTGCTCGTCCCGGGTGATGGCCTGGAGGCGGAGCGGCATGCGGGCTCCCTGTGGGCTCCGTACGGTCGGGTTCGCCAGCGTAGGCACGCCACCCTGCGGATCGCCGGTTGCCGCGCGGGCGACCGCCCATGCTTACGTCCAGCGGTGTGTCTGTCTAGTCGACCGACCGCGGTGACCTACTCGGGCGTGAACTCATACTGAAGCTCGTAGAGATGGCCGGCCTTCACCATCACGGTGGCTTCGACAGGGCGTTCCTGGTCGCTGTAGACGACGCGCAGAGTGCGGAGCACCGGCAGGCTGCTGGGAAGGTTCAATGCCTGGTACTGGTCCTGGGTGGGGATCCGGGCAGAGACTCGGTCCACACTCAGCCGGGGCGGGTAGCCCAGCTGTGCGAGGAGGGCGGGGGTTCCGCCCTTGATCCTGCGGCGGTCCATCATGGCCGTACCCCGTGCTATGTCCAACGGGTAGTAGCAGCTGACGAGTTCGGCCGGCTCGTCGTCGATCATGAGGATCTGGCTACGGAGCAGGGCCAGACGGTCAGCCGGGAGGCCGAGGGCTGTGCGCACGTCCGCGGGTGGACGGCTCTCCACGACGTCGAGGATTGTGCTGCGGGCGCTGGTGCCGTGTTTTGCGGCCTCGGTGAGCCAGGGGTAGGGCTCCCCGGACCCGGCCGGTGCCATGAAGGCTGCGGGACGCACGGTGCGCTGGCGATGCTCGCGTACGGTGACCGCGGCTCCGGCTCGCCCGACCACCAGGCGTTCGTCCTTCAGGAGTTGCAGGGCCTTCTGCACCGTGGCATTCGAGGCGTCGAAGCGGGCCTTCAGTTGCACGGTGGAGGGCACCTTGGCTCCCGGCGGCAGTTCTCCGCTCATGATGTCGTCGCGCAGGTCGGCCGCGATCCGCTCGTGCAAGGAACGGCGGTCGGTGGCTTCCGGTTCGGCCTTGGGCACGGTCATCCGATCCTGATCTCGTATCGCAGTTGCTGCCGCAGGGCGGGCATCACCATGCGGTCGACCTGGATCGGCCGGTCGTCGCGGTCCAGGGTGAGCCTGGTCAGCCGCAGGACCGGCTCGTCAGGTGCGGTGTGCAGAACTGCTCGCTCCTCCTCGTCCGGCATTCCGGCTGCCACATCCTCACGGGCGACCGCACCGACATGCCCCAGTTCGGCGAGCAGTGTGACCGCACCGCCGGGGATCTTGGCCGTTCCGGCGAGCGGAGTACCTCGGGCGATGCCCGCCGGGTAGTAGCTGTCGGTCAGTTCGGTCGGCTGATCGTCCAGGAGGATCACGCGACGACGCACGACGACCGGTTCTCCCTCCGGAAGCCCGAACAGCCGCGCCACCTCGGCAGGTGCGGGCACCTCTCCGGCGTGCACGATCCGCTGCGTGCCCCGCCGGCCACGCGCCGCCGCGTCAGCACCCCAGGCATCTCCCTGCCCCTTGTCGCGCGGTGTCAGATACGGCATCGATGTACTGACCCATCTGCTCGCGTTCACGACATCCTCCCGTACGACTGGCGTGTCTGCGGACCTTGCTGCTTTACACGGTAAGCGACTTGCGCACACGCTTCACCTTGCCGCTATTCGCGAATAGCAGTACTCTTCTCGGAGTCGCCTGAGGCATCGAGACGGCAGGTTCGACGATGATCCGGCACCGGACACTCCTCACGGCGCCCAGGCGAAGTCGTACGAGAAATCTGGAACCCCCGCGACGGGAGCAAGCCGTCCGGGGGCACGGCCACCAGCCGACCCTGAGCGGAGCTGATGACATGAATGACCTTATCCGCAGCCTTGTCGCCTGGATCGGGCCCCTGATCAAGCCACGCGGCAAACCCTGCGGTCCCGCCTTCCGCCCGCACTCCGCACTCATGACTCCACCCCCAGCGCCGGACACCTCACTCCCCACCCACCGCAGCCCGTACGGCCTGGACACTCCACTCGATGGCACCGCCACCGCGGCCGTACGCCCGTACCTGACCGCCCACGAGCAGCGACAGCGACGCCGTGAGGCAGCCATGGCCGCCCTGGGGATGGACACGCCCGGGCCGTACTGGATCCACGGAGTGGAGATCGCCTGATGGGGGCGACGGGCACCGAAGCCGAGGGTCCGGAACCGTCGTATGAGGCACGCCTGTTGCCCTGGTCCGGTACCCACGGCAAGCCGTGCTACGTGATCAGCGACGACCAAGGCGGTCCCGTGACTCGACTGGCCGACACCACGGAGAACATCCAACTCGGCATGGGAACGGAACTCCTCGCGCACGCCCGCGACATGCTCCCGGACACCCCGCGAGGCGAACTCCGGTTCCTCGCAGAGCGTTTGACCGAGGCTCTCGGCGATGCACTGCGCGTGGCCGAGAGCCGAGGCCGGCGGTTGAAGCAACCGAACTGAACACGACAGCCTGCACCTGAGCGGGAGAAGGGACAGCCATGACCGTCACTGTTGACCACCCGGTGAGCACCCGCACACGGGATCCGAGGGAGCTCCTCAACTCCGTCGAGCCGCACGTCAAACACCTGACCATCAACGTCCTGGACGGCGGCATGACCTTGTGGGATCGCGAGATCGCGCTGTTGCTGCGCGACCACACCATGGTCCGGGACATGGCCGAGCGCATCCTTGGCAACGCCGTCATGTACACCGTCGGGTGCATCGAGCACCCCGAGGTGCATCTTGGGGTGGGCAAGCTCGTCGACATCGGCGTCCACCAGCTCATCCTCGACACCCCGGTCTGGTGGGCCATCTGCGACGTCTATAACGAGGGCCGCTACAAGCACCATGCCCCGTTCGTCGAGCGGCGCCGCGACGGCTTGTGCCTGCGCACGGCGGACTTCCTGAAGTCGATCGGGTTCGCTGTCGACGAGGAACTGTGGGCGATCGACGGGACCGACTGCTCGCCGTGCGACAACAAGGTCCCTGACAGCCACTGAGCCCATCCCCGGGCCGGCCGCTGCCCCGCTTCCGCGCGGGGCAGCGGCGCTGCCATGTACTTGCACTCCAGGAGGAGTCGTCTTGCCCGCCGAACACGACATCGCCGCGGAGACCGAACTCTGGAACACCTACGCCGAATCCGCCTTCCGGGAGATCGCCGAGCCGGTGTTCCGATGGACCCAGTACGCCGACCACGGCCCAGGCCCCGAGTTGCTCGGCAGCCCTGACTCAGTGCTGGAGATCGGATGCGGCACCGGCCGAGCTCTCGCCTATCTCGCGCGACGCCGCATCCGGGCGTGCGGCGTCGACCTCTCACCAGTCATGGTCAAGAAGACGACCGAAAATGGGCGGACACCGGGGCGGTGTTCCGGTGCGCCGAAGTCCTGGAGTACCTGATGAAGTGCGAGGACACGTACGACGCCGTCTACTCGGTCTTCGGCGCGGCGTGGTTCGCCGACCCCGGCCGTCTATTCCCACTTGTACGGCAGCGGCTGAACCCTGGTGGCGTCTTCGTCTTCTCACAGCCTCCAGCGATCCCCGGGGCGTACGGACCGCAGGGCATGTACAAAGGAGGCTTTGCGGGCAAGGCGCTGTTCACCTACCGGTACAGCTACCGACCCGCTGTGTGGGAGCGGCTCCTGACCCGCGCCGGGTTCGCCGTGGCAACGGCGCGGGTGCTTGAAGCACCGATGTCTGGTCACATCGGCACACTGATCGTCCGCGCCACAACGGCCTGAACCGCCCCCGGTTTCACCCGTTTCACAACCGGCGCGCAAGGCGCAAACCCATCTGATCAGCATCACGGACCGGGTCGCGGCGCGCACCGCATCGAGCGAGGCGGGTCACATGGAGTACCGCCGGTGCGAGCGGGACGTCCCGGTCCGCGTTGCCGCTCACCACACCACGCGGTCGCCGAGGGTCGAGAGCAGGTCGAGGACCTCCCGTCGGCTGCGGGCCTGCCGTGATGTCACCGGTGAGCACGATGCGGTCGGCCGCCCGGACGTCCGGTTCGGCCACTACCGCTTCCAGGGCGGGGAGCGCCCCGTGGATGCCGGAGAGGACTGCAACGCGGAGTGGCACAGTCACTGGCCCGCCCCCTCGTTCCGCTCCAGCGCCCCCGCCAGCACCTCCGCCAAGTGCCTGCCCTTCCGTCCCGCCAGCTGTTCCAGTTGGGTGCGGCAGGAGAAGCCGTCCGCCAGGATCACCGCGTCCTCCGTCGCCGCGCGTACCGACGGCAGGAGTTGCTCCTCCGCGCAGGCCTTCGACACGTCGTAGTGGCCTTGTTCGAAGCCGAAGTTGCCCGCGAGGCCGCAGCAGCCGCCGCTCAGCTCGCCGGTCAGGCCCGCCGCCTCGCGCAGGCGGCGTTCCGCCGTGTCGCCGAGGACCGCGTGCTGGTGGCAGTGGGTCTGGCCCGCGGCCGGGCGGTTCAGCACGGGAGGGGTCCAGTGCGGGGCCTGTTGTGCCAGCGTCTCGGCGAAGGTCCTTACATGTGCGGCCAGTTGAGCGGCTCTCGGGTCGTCGTGCAGCAGTTCCGGTACGTCGGTGCGGAGTGTCGCCGCGCAGCTGGGTTCCAGGACGACGATCGGGGCGCCGGAGTCCAGGACCGGTTCCATGAGGTCGAGCGTGCGGCGCAGTACCGTGCGGGCGCGGTCCAGTTGGCCCGTCGAGATGTACGTCAGGCCGCAGCAGACGCGGTTCCGGCGGGTGAGAAGGCCGAGCTGGCCCATCGCGCCCCGAAGTGTTCGCGATCTTCCGTCCCCTATCGGCGCCCGCGCCCAGTGGGCCGTCGGGGGCAGGGCCACGGTCAGGCCCGCCTCCTCCAGTACCCGTACGGCCGCGCGTCCCACAGACGGCGACAGGTACTCCGTGAAGGTGTCCGGCCAGAGGATCACCACCGGCCCGGCACCGGCCCCGTCGGGCACCCGCCTGCGCGCCCAGCGGCTGAACGGCTCCCGCGCCAGCCGGGGGATCTCCCGCTCGACCGCGATCCCGCCGAGCCGCTTGGCCAGCCGTGCCAGTGGTCCCACCGCGGCCAGGGAGTTCAGCAGCCGTGCCGCTCTCAGCCGGGCGGCCGTCCGCAGCCACACCGGGAGCCATCCCATCGTGTAGTGCGCCGCCGGGCGCCGGCGACCCGCGTAGTGGTGGTGCAGGAACTCCGCCTTGTACGTGGCCATGTCCACCCCGACCGGGCAGTCCGAACGGCAGCCCTTGCAGGACAGGCACAGGTCGAGGGCGTCCCGGACCTCCGTCGAGCGCCAGCCGTCCGTGACCACCTCACCCGCCAGCATCTCGTGCAGCAGCCGCGCCCGGCCCCGCGTGGAGTGCTCCTCCTCCCCGGTCGCGCGGTAGGACGGGCACATGACCCCTGAGACGGGGGCAGCGACAGGGCTGGCGACGGACCCGGGTACGGGGCCCGAACCGGCGGTCGTGGTACGGCACTTCGCCACGCCCACGCAGCGGCGTACCGCCGCCGAGAAGTCGCCGCCGTCCTCCGGGTACCCGAAGGCCACGTCCACCGGCTTCCGGGGCAGGACCGCGAACCTCAGGTTCGAGTCGAGGGGGGCGGGGCGCACCAGCATCCCCGGGTTGAGCAGGTCGTCCGGGTCCCACACGCCCTTCGCCCGCTCGAAGAGCCGGACCGCCTCCCGCCCGTACATCCTCGGCAGCAGCTCGGCCCGTGCCTGGCCGTCCCCGTGCTCGCCCGACAGCGAACCGCCGTGGGAGACCACCAGATCCGCCAGCTCCTCCGAGAAACGGCGGAAACGGGCCACCCCGGCATCCGACATCAGGTCGAAGTCGATGCGGACGTGGATGCAGCCGTCCCCGAAGTGCCCGTACGGCGTGCCGCGCAGGCCGTGGGCCGACAACAGCGCCCGGAAGTCCCGCAGGTACGCGCCCAGTCGCGGCGGCGGCACCGCGCAGTCCTCCCAGCCGGGCCAGGCCTCGGCGCCGTCCGGCATACGGGTCGCCGTGCCGCTCGCGTCCTCGCGGATGCGCCACAGGGTGCGCTGGGCAGCCGGGTCGGCGACCACGAGCGCGTCCACGACGTCGGCCGCCCGGACGACGGTCTCCGCGCGCGCCCGCGCCTCGGCCGACGAGTCGCCGCCCGTCTCCACGAACAGCCAGGCCCCGCCCCTCGGCAGCACCGCGCCCTCGCGGACCAGGTCCGCCGCCATGCCCTCCACCGTCAGCGGACGGTACGGCAGCAGTCCGGGGGCAGCCTCCGCCGCCGCGCTCTCGTCGGTGTACGCCAGCACGGCCAGCGCACGCGCGCGGGGCGCCTGGACGAGCCGTACGACCGCCTCCGTCAGCACCCCGAGCGTGCCCTCGGAGCCGCAGAAGGAGCGGGCCACGTCCGCGCCGTTCTCCGGCAGCAGGGCGTCCAGGGCGTAGCCCGAGATACGGCGCGGGAGGCGGGAGAGGGAGGGGAAGTCCGTACGCAGGCGCGCCAGTTCCCCGTCCACCAGCGCCCGTAGGCCGTCGGGGGCGCCGGCCCAGTCACGGCCCGGCCGCAGAAGGTCACCCCTGCCGCTGATCACCGACAGCTCCTGGACGCTGTCCGCCGTCGTGCCCCAGGCCACGGAGTGGGACCCGCACGAGTTGTTCCCGATCATTCCGCCGAGCGTGCAGCGGCTGTGGGTGGACGGGTCGGGGCCGAAGCGGAGGCCGTGCGGGGCGGCGGCTTCCTGGAGGCGGTCCAGGACCAGGCCCGGCTGGACGACGGCCTGCCGCGCCTCGGGGTCGAGGGACACCAGCCGGTTCATGTGGCGGGTGAAGTCCAGCACCACGCCCGTGCCCGTCGCCTGGCCCGCGATCGATGTCCCTCCACCGCGCGCCACGACCGGCACCCCGTGCTCCCGGCACACGGACAGCGCCGCGGCCACGTCGTCCGCGTCCCGGGGCGCCACCACGCCCAGCGGCACCCGGCGGTAGTTGGAGGCGTCCATGGTCGTCAGCGCCCGCGCGGTCGCGTCGAAGGCGACCTCGCCGCGCACGGCCGCCCGCAGCCCGGCCTCCAGCCCGGCCCTCACTTCCCCGAGATCCGTCATGTCACCAGGATGCCCCCCAGCACTGACAGTGACCTCCCGCTCACCCATCGCCCCACTCGCCGTCATCGCGTGTCACGAAGTGAGAAGTCCGGTCGGATTCCGAGAACGCCTCCGGAACCCGCCCAACCCGATCACGAACTCCCATATAGTGACGGCCAGTTGGGCACCAAGTGTCACTTCACCGTCAGAACATGATCAAAAACCGGAGGTCGCGGAGGCGCGGAGGAAGGTTCAAGGATGCGTCGACCAGGATCGACGCTCCGGCGGAGGGCACCGAGGGCGCACACCAGGCACAGCACGTTCACAACACGTACACCGCACCCAGCGCGTACGGCAGGCCCGCACAGCACGCCCGTACAGCACGCACGACAGACACATAGAGCACGCACAACACGCACAGCACGCCCGCATGCGTAACACGCAGCCACGCAGGGCACACACGCACCAGGCACGCACCCGAGGCCACGACCAACGCCACAGCCGAGGCGCGACCAGAGCCACAGCCGAGGCCAGGACCGAGGATCAACTCATGACGCCGCCCATCCCCCGAGGCGAACGGCCCGCCCTCCGCACCCTGGTGCCCGCTCCCCTGCTCACCGCCGTGCTTGCCGCGCTCGCCGTCGGCGGGTCGGTCGCGGTGGCGCCCGAGTCGGTGCGACCAGCGCTCGCCTGGGGCGCGGGCGCCGCCGCCCTCCTGCTCACCACCGCCGTCGCGACGGCCACACACGCCGCGCAGACCGCCAAGCTCGTCCGCCGCCGTCTCGACGCCGTTTCCCAGGACGCGGGTCGGCTGCTGCAGGAACGGGCCCGGCTGGCCGAGGAGTTGCGCCAGGAGCGGGCGCGGCTGAGCGACGACTACGCGCGCGAGCGGGCGCGCCTCGCGGAGGACTTCGAGCGCGAACGGACCCGGCTCGCCGAGGAGTCCGAACGGGAACGGCGCCGGCTCACCGACGACCGCGCCCGCCTCGCCGAGGAGAAGGCCGAACTCGCCGACCGGGCCCGCAAGGCCGAGAGCGAACGCGCCGCCGCCGTCGCCGCCACCGCCAACGCGGCCGGCCGTATGCAGGCGCTCGCCACCGGCACCCTCGCCGACCTGCGCGAGATGGAGGAGCGCCACTCCGACGAGGACGTCCTCGCCGACCTCCTGCATCTCGACCACCGCACCGCCCAGGCGAGCCGTCTCGCCGACTCCGTCGCCGTGCTCGCGGGCGCGCGTTCGGGCCGCCGCTGGGCGCGGCCGATCCCCATGGAGTCCATCCTGCGCGGCGCGATGGGCCGCATCGGCGGCTACCAGCGTGTGCGCCTGCACTCCTCCAGCGAGGCCGCCGTCGCCGGACACGCCGCCGAGGCTGTCATGCACGCGCTCGCCGAACTCCTCGACAACGCCGCGACCTTCTCCCCGCCCACGGCCGAAGTGCACGTGTACGTCGAGGAGGTGCCCGCCGGAGTCGTCGTCTCCGTCGAGGACGCGGGCCTCGTCATGAGCGACATCCAGTTGCGCCGCGCCGAACGCGCCGTCTCCGGCGAGGGCGCCGACCTCGGCGGGCTCTCCGGCACCCGGCTCGGCCTCGCCGTCGTCGGCCGCCTCTCCCGCAAGCACGGTCTGAAGGTGTCCTTCCGCCCGTCCGCACGCGGTGGCACCGGCGTGCTGATGCTCATCCCGCAGGACCTGCTGGTCGGCGCGCCCGCCTCGGCGCCGACACCAGCACCCACACCAGCACCGGCACCGGCCTCGCGGCCGACGCCCGCGCCGCGAACCCTCAGGCCGTCGTCGTACGCCACCGCCCGCGCGCCCCAGGACCTGGACCCCGAGCCCGTACCGACGCACGAGTCCGCGGCGAGCCAGAACGGCTTGCCCGCGAAGGGCACTCCCGCGATCGGCCTCTCTCCGGACAGACCGCCGTCGAGCAATCCGTCCAGCGATTCATCCAGCGGTCCATCCGGCGATCTGCCCGTTGACCGGCCCTTTGATCTGCCCAGCGGCCTGCCCAGACGCCGTCGCGGTCAGAGCCTCAACGCCGCCCAGGCCCGCACCCGCGACCGCATCCCGCCCCGGCCCGCGCCCGAGGCCCGACCCGCCTCCGATCCACAGACCAGGGCCGCCCGCTTCAGCAGCTTCCGCAGTGCCGTCCGCGGCACGGCGCCGGACCAGGCGCTGGTCCAGGGCACGACGACGGAGGCGCCGGTCGTACGGGAGCCGGTCGTACAGGAGCCCGTCGCACGGGAACCGGTCGTTCAGGAGCCGGTCGTCCGGGAACCGGTGGAGGACGCCGGCGCCGTACGCCACGCAGCGATCAGCGCCGAGCTCGTACGCGCCCCGAAGGCCGCCCCACAAGACGACGTGCCAGAAGCACCAGACACATCACCAGACACATCAGACGCGCCAACGGCGCCCCACCCGCACCCGCATCCGCATCCGGAAGGTGACCCCACCCCATGACCGGCCCCATCGGCCCCATCGGCACCACTGGCACCCAGGGGTCCACCGGCACCCAGGGCTCCACCGGCACCAGCACCGCCGACGAGAAGCTCGTCTGGCTCATCCAGGGCCTGTTGGAGCGCACGCCGGGCGCGCGGCACGCACTCGTGCTCTCCCGGGACGGCCTGAAGCTGTGCCGCACGCCCGAGCTCTCCGACGACCAGGCCGACCAGCTCGCCGCGATCGCCGCCGGCATCCAGTCGCTGTCCCACGGGGCGTCGGTCGAGTTCGGCGACGGCAGCGGTGGCGTACGGTCGGCGATGGCCGAGTTCTACGGCGGGGTCCTGTTCATCGTGGAGGCCGGCCGGGGCGCACACCTGGCCGTCGTCACCGACGAGGACGCGGACGCCGGCCTCGTCGGGCACAACATGAGCGAGCTGGTGGAGCAGCTCGGCGAGCACCTGAGCGCACAGCCGCGCGCGGTTCGCGGTCCGGCACCCGGTACGGCCCCCGGCACCTCATGACCCGGCCCGGCAGGGACGACGCGCCCGACCGGCTCTACACCCTCACGGGCGGGCGCAGCCGGTCCGCGCCCGACAACCCGTTCGACCTGGTGACGCTCGTGGTCGCCGAGTGCGATCCGGCGCCCGGCATGCAGTCGGAGCACACGGCGATCCTGCGGCTGACCCGGAAGCCGGCGGCCATCGTGGAAATCGCCGCCGAGCTGCGGCTGCCCGTGAGCATCACCAAGGTCCTGCTCTCCGACCTCCTCGCCGCCGGCCGCGTCAGCGCCCGCCACCCGCACATGGCCGCGGTCATCGACCCCGACATTCTGGAACAGGTGCTCGTTGGACTCCGCAGCCTCTGAAGACGGTACGAGAACCGCTCAAGACGGTACGAGGACCGAGGGCTTTACGAGCCCCGAAGAACGTACGAGCCCCGAAGAACTAACAGCCCCCAAAGAACGTACGGGCCCCGAAAACCGAACGAACCCGGCCCCCGCCCCCGCCGCTGCCCCCGCCCCCGCACGCGTCCCGCTCGGCGGACCCCGCTTCCAGAGCGAACCGGACGCCCTGTACCGGGAGTTGCGACAGGAGTACGGGGCAGTGGCGCCCGTCGTGCTCGACGGCGGGGTGCCGGCGTGGCTGGTGCTCGGGTACCGCGAGCTGCATCAGGTGACCGGCGATCCGGTGCTGTTCAGCCGCGACTCCGAGCTGTGGAACCAGTGGCCGAACATCCCCGACGACTGGCCGCTGCTGCCGATGATCGGCCACAAGCAGCCCTCGATCCTCTACACGGTCGGCGAACGCCACCGTGAGCGCGCCGCGATGATCAGCAACGCCCTCGAAGCCGCCGACTCCTTCCAACTGCGTGCCCTCGCCGAACGGCTGGCCGACGAACTGATCGACACGGTGTGCCAAAAGGGCGAGGCGGACCTCGTCGCGGGCTACGCGATGCTGCTGCCGGTACGGGTGCTGGCAGCGCTCTTCGGGTTCGCGGAGGAGCAGGGGCCGGGGCTGGTCGGCGCGCTGAACGACATGATCGACGGCCGGGAGCGCGCCCTCGCGGGCCAGGCTCATCTGGCCTCGTCCATGGCCCGGCTGGTGGCCGACCGGAGAGCGGCCCCGGCGGACGACGTGGTGTCGCGGATGCTCGCGCACTCCGCAGGCCTCGGAGACGAGTTCGACGAGTTCACGGACGACGAGATCGTCCAGGACCTCATGGTCATGACGGCGGCCGGGCACCAGCCGACCGCCGACTGGATCGGCAACTCGCTGCATCTGATGCTGACGGACGACCGTTTCGCGGCCTCCCTCTTCGGCGGCCGCAACAGCGTGGCCGAGGCCATGAACGAGGTCCTCTGGGAGGACGCCCCCACCCAGAACGTGGCCGGCCGCTGGGCGTCCCGCGACACCCGGCTCGGCGACCGCCACGTCCGCGCGGGCGACCTGCTGCTGCTCGGCCTGCAGGGAGCCAACTCCGACCCCCGGGTCCGTACCCACGGCTCCGCCCTGACCGGTGGCAACAACGCGCACTTCTCCTTCGGGCACGGGGAGCACCGGTGCCCGTTCCCGGCGCAGGAGGTGGCGGAGGTCATCGCGCGGACGGGCATCGAGGTCGTACTGGACCGGCTGCCGGACATCGATCTGGCGGTACCGGCCGGGTCCCTGACCCGCAGGCCGTCACCATGGCTGCGCGGGCTGACGGAACTGCCGGTGACGTTCACGCCCACTCCCGCCGTTGGAGGCATGCGCGCATGACAACTGGCATCGGACAAACCCCTGGCATCGGACAAACCTCTGGCGTCGAAACGACCCGTATCGTGCTCGACCCCCTCGTCTCCGATCTGGACGGGGAGAGCGCCGCGCTTCTCGCGGCCGGACCGCTGGCAGCCGTGGAACTTCCGGGTGGGGTGCCCGTGTGGGCGGTCACCCACCATGCCGAGGCACGGCAACTGCTCACGGATCCCCGGCTGGTGAAGGACATCAACGTCTGGGGTGCCTGGCAGCGCGGCGAGATCGCGCCCGACTGGCCGCTGATCGGGCTCGCCAATCCGGGCCGTTCCATGCTGACGGTGGACGGAGCGGATCACCGTCGTCTCCGGGCGCTGGTGGCGCAGGCGCTGACGCCGCGGCGGGTGGAACGGATGCGCGACAAGATCACGAAACTGACGGAGGACCTCCTCGACCGGCTGCCCACGGACTGGGACGAGAACGCGGACGGGGACGCGGACGGGGACAGGGACGGGGCGGTGGTCGACCTGAAGGCGGAGTTCGCGTACCCGCTCCCGATGTACGTCATCGCGGACCTCATGGGCCTCGACCAGGCCCGGCTGCCCCGTGTGAAGGTGCTCTTCGAGAAGTTCTTCTCGACGCAGACGCCGCCGGAGGAGGTCGTCGCGACGCTCACCGAGCTGGCGCAGATCATGGCGGAGACGGTGTCGGCGAAGCGGGCGGAGCCCGGCGACGACCTCACGTCCGCGCTGATCCAGGCCGCCGAGGGCGGTGACCGCCTCACCGACCAGGAGATCGTCTCCACGCTGCAGCTGATGGTGGCGGCGGGCCACGAGACGACGATCTCGCTCATCGTCAACGCGGTGGTGAACCTGTCCACCCATCCGGAACAGCGCGCGCTGGTCCTCTCGGGGGAGGCCGACTGGTCCTCGGTGATCGAGGAGACGCTGCGCTACTCGACGCCGACCTCGCACGTACTGATCCGCTTCGCGACGGAGGACGTGCCCGTCGGGGACAAGGTCCTTCCGGCGGGGGACGCGTTGATCGTCTCGTACGCCGCCCTCGGCCGGGACGAGGCGGCCCACGGGCCGTCGGCCGGCGTCTTCGACATCACGCGCCCGACCGCGAACCGGCACATCGCCTTCGGACACGGGCCGCATGTGTGCCCCGGAGCCGCGTTGTCCCGCCTGGAGGCGGGAGTGGCTCTCCCGGCCCTGTACGCCCGCTTCCCGTCCCTCGACCTGGCCGTCCCGGCGGACGAGCTCCGCAACAAGCCGGTGGTCACGCAGAACGACCTGTTCGAGCTGCCGGTCCGCCTCGGCGGCTGACCCGGTGGCGAGAAGCCGTCTCACCCGACGGACGAGGTTGCGCCCGGGTTTCCAGAAAGGGCTACGCTCCCCCCGTGGCTGATATCCAGATTCCCGCTGACATCAAGCCCGCCGACGGACGGTTCGGCGCCGGCCCCTCCAAGGTGCGCACGGAGGCGCTGGACGCCCTCGCCGCCTCCGGTACCTCCCTGATGGGCACCTCCCACCGCCAGGCCCCGGTGAAGAACCTGGTCGGCAAGGTGCGTGAGGGCATCAGCGAGCTGTTCCAGGTCCCCGACGGCTACGAGGTCGTCCTCGGCAACGGCGGCTCCACCGCGTTCTGGGACATCGCGACCCACGGACTCATCGAGAACAAGTCGCAGCACCTCTCGTTCGGCGAGTTCTCCTCCAAGTTCGCCAAGGCCGCGAAGCTCGCCCCCTGGCTGGCCGAGCCGACCGTCATCTCCAGCGACCCCGGCACGCACCCGGAGCCCGCCGCCGAGGCCGGCGTGGACGTGTACGCGTTCACCCACAACGAGACCTCCACCGGCGTGGCCATGCCCCTCAAGCGCGTCAGCGGTGCCGACGAGGGTTCCCTCGTTCTGGTGGACGCCACCTCGGGCGCCGGCGGCCTCCCTGTCGACATCAGCGAGACGGACGTCTACTACTTCGCCCCGCAGAAGTCGTTCGCCTCGGACGGCGGTCTCTGGATCGGTGTGTTCTCCCCGGCCGCCATCGAGCGCGCCGAGCGCGTCCACGCGAGCGGCCGCCACGTGCCCGAGTTCTTCTCGCTGCCGACGGCGATCGACAACTCGCGCAAGAACCAGACGTACAACACCCCGGCACTCGCCACGCTCTTCCTGCTCAACCAGCAGTTGGAGTGGCTGAACGGCGAGGGCGGGCTGGACTGGTCGGTGCGCCGTACGGCCACCTCCGCCCGGACGCTCTACGGTTGGGCCGACGACAGCAAGTACGCGAACCCGTTCGTCACCGACCCGGCCAAGCGCTCCCAGGTCATCGGCACGATCGACTTCACCGACGAGGTCGACGCGGCCGCCGTCGCCAAGGTGCTGCGCGCCAACGGCATCGTCGACACCGAGCCCTACCGCAAGCTCGGCCGCAACCAGCTCCGCGTCGCCATGTTCCCGGCGGTCGACCCGGCGGACGTCGAGGCGCTCACCAAGTGCGTCGACTACGTGATCGAGAAACTCTGATCAAGCAGCTCTGACCACTGACGTACGACACTGAAGGGCGCCCGGTGACCACCACCGGGCGCCCTTGTCGCGTCTCACACGGTCACTGGTGCCTTGTTCAGCCTTGTTCAGCCCTGTTCCCGCTCCACCGGAAGCCACAGCTCGGCCTCGGCCTCGGTCCTGTCCGGCGACAGGCGGGTACGCAGGATTTCAGGGCCCGGCCGACTCCGGTACGGGTTGGACGGGAACCACTCCGTGAACACGTCCCGCCACAGGTACTGGATGGCATCCGGCGCCGGCCCGGAGGTGGTGAAGACCGCCCAGGTGCCAGCCGGGACAGGCAGGACGGTCGTGCCCTCGGGGGGAGCCGCCGACGTGATGACCCCCTGGTAGTAGTCGAGTTCCGTGCCTTCGGCGCGGCTCGGGTCCAGGTCGTCGCAGACCGCGACGACGCCCTGCGGCTCCTGGTCCGACAGCTTCTCCAGTCGCTCCAGGGTCCGCGGTTCGATCCCGCGGACGAAGTCGATGATCGCCTGGTTCGGCCCCACATGCACCAGAGGCACCCGGGCCTTGAAACCGACGACGGTGAAGGCCGGCTTGTCCACTACGCGATAGCGCATACTGCTGCTCCCTTCGACGGTGAGACGGAAGGTCAACCGGGGCTGGGAGACGAGCGCGGCGCCAGTGCGCCGGGCCTCGCCCGGCCCGACACCGTGCATGACGCGGAACGCCCGGGCGAACGCCTCGCCCGAGCCATAGCCGTAGCGCACGGCAATGCTCAGCAGTGACTCACGCCCGGCGAGCACCTCGGCACCCGCGACGGTGAGCCGTCGGCGCCGGATGTACTCCGACAGCGGCATGCCCGCGAGCGCGGAGAACATCCGGCGGAGGTGGTACTCCGAGGTGGCCGCGATGCGGGCGAGCCCAGCCACGTCGACGGCCTCGTCGAGGTGGCGCTCGATGTGCTCCATGGCCTGGTTGAGCCGCTCCAGCACGCCAGGTCTCCTTCCTCTTTGCGATCACCACGCTAGGCGGCACGCACCCTGCCGGACCCGACATCCTGTGCCCGATCAAGTCGGGTACGCGCGGCGGCCCAACAGGCGGAGACCAGCGGCACTCGGTCCGGGCAGCTCACGTTCGCCACTCCTCCTGCGCCGTGTGCACCGTGACGTACACCCGCACCATGGAGCCTGCATCCTCAAGATGTCCGGCGTGCGCTACCGCTCTCGCGTGGAACGAGGGCAGGGCCAAAGGCTCCCAGCACGGCTCGGAGGCAAGGAGTGGCAATCCTTGCCCGCTCTCGGCTCGCAGGCGCTCCGAACGCCTCCACCAACGGCACCAACGCGCCCTTTCAGGGCTGGGTAGGGGCCACACGTACGGGTGCGGCTGCCGTGGGCTCCGGCCGATGTCGGTCGCCTGCTCGCTGCACCTGCCCGGCGGCGACGGACGCGGGCGCACCGTGCGAACAACGCCCAGGAGCAGGACGGCTACGGACACGACCACACCCCCCGAGCTGATCAGGACCGTCACCGTTCGAGCCGCTTCTCAACCCACACGGTTTTCCCCATGAGTTCCGGGCTCACGCCCCAGGAATCCGACAGGGCGTCGACCAGTACGAGGCCCCTGCCCCCGATGTCCTGGCCGTTCCCGTTCCCCTCGCACAAGTGCGGCCTCGTGTCGCTCCGGGTGTCCCGCACCTCGACGCGGATGACGTCGCCCGTCTTCTCGATGGCCATGCGGACCTGTCGGCCAGAGGTGCCGGGTACGCGTCCGTGGGTCACGGCGTTGGTCATCAACTCGCTGACCATGAGCACCATGTCGTCCACGAAGTCGTGAGCCTCGGGGAGGCCGCAGGAGGCGAGGAAGTCCCGGCAGTCGGTGCGGGCGCGTGCCACGGAGCGTTTGGTGGTGGGGTAGTTGCGTTGGGCGGTCACTTCGGGCATGCGGGCATCCCCCTTTGAAGGGCACGGAAGAGCGGACGGTGAGCGCTCGACCACACGGCGTCTCGGTGCAAGGCTGCACCGAAATCCGCTGAAGGTGCAAGAAAGCACCGAGAGTTCACCCGTGGGAATGCTTGGCAGGTTGCCTACGGAGGATGCGTCCGGCAGCCTGCTAACGCTGGTCAGACCGGGTGAAGGGGGCGTCGATGGGCGCACGATCACAGCCAACGGCGCGTCAAGTTCGACTGGGGTCCATCCTCCGCGACTTACGAGAGGGCGGCACCCACGGCAGCCAGGACGCCGTAGCGCGCGAACTCGGCTGGTCCGAATCCAAGTTGTCCCGCATCGAGTCCGGACGCCTGGGCATCAACGATGCAGACCTACGCGCATTGCTCGACCTCTACAAGGTGAAGGACCGGGGCCTTCGCGCCTATGTGGTCGACCTGCGCAGACGAGGCAACGTACGCGGCTGGGAAACCGACATCCGCTCAGTCGTGAGCGCCACGTATGCCGACTACATCGGTTACGAGTCAGACGCGTCGGACACGTACAACGCCCAAACAACCCTGATTCCAGGACTGTTGCAGACGTATGACTATGCGGCGGCCGTGTTCAGCCAGCACGCTCCCGAAATGAGCGAAGAAGTTAAGAACGAACGGCTCGCCATCCGAGACAGACGACAACAAGCATTCAATCGACCCAACCCCTTGGTCTTCTGGGGCATCATCTCGGAGTCCGTATTCCGGCACGCCATCGGCGGACCCGACGTGATGGCAGCCCAACTCGAACACCTTCTGACCCTGACCAAGGAATACCCAGGCACAATCAACATTCACGTGCTGCCAGAGTCGTCAGAATCTCATGCAGCCCTGTTCGGCCCGTTCGTCATTCTCTCGTTTCCAGAACAATGGGAGCCCGACATTGTTTACCTGGAGGGGCTGACCGGCACCCGGTTCCTGGAGGAACCTGGAGAAGTCCGAGCTTACAGTAGACTTTTCAACCGGCTCATGATGTCGGAATCCCTCAGAGGAGCCGATTCATTGAAGCTCATAGAAAGCCATCTGAAAAATTATCGCAAAGGATAAGTCGGCATGTCGCATCACATAATCCCGGACGCATCCGCACTGGGCGTTGCGTGGCAGAAGTCATCCGCCTCCGGGGCCGATGGCGACTGCGTCGAATTCGCCGCCTACGCGGATGCCGTCGCCATCCGACACAGCAAGGCCCCCAACGGCCCCGCACTCCTCTTCACCCGCTCCGAGATGGAAGCCATGATCGCGGGCGCGAAGGCCGGCGAGTTCGACCACTTCACGCAGGGCTAGCGGCAAGGCCCCGTCTCCGCAGCCGGGCAACCAGCCGTGTGAATGCGACACTTTCGCCAAAGGTGTCGCATTCACAGGGCCAACATGCCGCTACCGCAAGCTCGGCCGCAACCAGCTCCGCGTCGCCATGTTCCCGGCCATCGACCCGGCGGCTGCCTGACCGGTCCGTACATCGATGAGGGGCGCCCGGCGAGCACCAGGTGCCCCTCACTCATGACGGCTCACGCCCCGAACGCCGGCGCCTTCACACTCGCCAGATACCCGTCCTTGACGGTGTCCACGGTCGACCAGTCGTCCTTCAGGATGCCGCCCGTGTCACCGGAGTTGGGGTTCCACGACCAGAGGGTCCAGTGGAAGCTGTCGGCGCCGTACGCCGACGTCGACCGCAGGTACGTCACCAGCGCGGCCAGCCACTTCTGCGCCTGGTCCGGGGCGCCCCATGAGTTGCTTGCTACTCCTCGTCGAGCGGCCTCACGAATTCCAGGGTCCACGTCTCTTGGAACTCGGGCTTGGGTTCCACGAGTTCGATCTGGGCGCCGCGGTGCCCGGCGCGCAGGGCGAGCCCCTTGTCCGAAAGGATCTTGACTCCGCCGATGACCGTCTCGAAGGTGAACTTCGCCCACTCGGCGCGCGGCACGCTGTTGACAAAGAGCCTGTCCTCGGGGATCACGAGTCCCGCGTTCGGATGGTAGGCGAGGTGGATCACGTACGGTGCTCCCGGCGCGGACTCAGCGGGTTCGATGATCCACTCCTGCTCGATGGGGAGTGGGTTCATCCGGTCGATGATGACCGGGGCGCCGTACTTGACGGCGTACTCGGTGGCTGTTACCAGGCTGGACGGGCCGATGATGTGGGAGTGGATCTTGTAGATGCCAGGCCTTACAGGGATCGGAGCCATGTACGGCACCTCCTGTCTTGTGCTGTGCGCCTCCACCGATGGCATGTCGCCACCGGTGCAGGTCTCACCATCAGGCATTGCCCCCACGCCACAAAAGGCAAGAAATAATTAGTTATGGCGCAGACTAATCGGACATTATTGCGGCGCTAGTGCTGACCTGCGAACCTCAATCCTCATCGCAGGGTCTAGAGCTGAGGAACCGTACGAGAGGCGCTCGACGAGTGGGCCTACGCCCGCCCCTACCGATCAGAACAGGAACGACGCGACGCCTTCCCCACCTGGCTGCACACCTACAATCACCACCGCAGACGCACCGCGCTGAAAGGCCAACCACCCGCCAGCCGCGTTCCTAACCTCACTGGGCAATACACCTAGGACCTGTCCGTGACGGCGGGTTCCGGCAGGACGCCCGGACGCGTACCGGGGACGGCCGACCGTCGTTCCTCGTGTCTGCCCAGCGCCGCGAGGGTCAGGGTCACGGTGACCGATGCGGACGCCATCAGCGTCATCGCTGTGGCCGGGGACGTGAGTTGGGCCAGCGTGCCCGCGAGGACAGCGCCGACGCCCTGCATGGCGGCCATGCCGGTGGCGTGCAGGCCGAGGGCTTGGCCCGTGAGGTCGTCGGGGGTGAGGGACATCAGGCGTTCCTGCAGGACCAGGCTCGCGGCGAAGCCGACGGAGGCGACGGTGACCGCCACGGCCGACAGCGCCACTCCCGGCCGTAGGACGAAGAACAGGTAGGGAACCGCCAGGAGCAGGCGCAGCGGCGTCGCGAGACGGGGGCGCAGCGCGGGCGGTACCAGGCGGCCCACCGCCATGTCGCCCACGAACATGCCCAGCGCCCCGACCGCGTACAGCGTGCCGGCGGCTTCGGGGGCGTAGGAGACGTAGAGCGAATCGCCGCCGACGATCAGGCCGTTGGGGACCCACAGGCCCAGGTACGTCAGGCGGCGGGGGCGTGAGGACCACAGGAGGGCGTTGGTGCGCCAGGTCGCCGAGACGGACGGGCGTCCGGAGGAGCGCGGTGGGCGGGCCGTGAGGCCCAGACGGGTGACGAGGGCCGACAACAGGTACAGCGCCGCCGCGAGGAGCAGGCAGGTCTGCGGGGACAGGAGCACCAGCAGTGCGCCGCCCGTCGCGAACCCGGCCATCTGCGTCCCGCCCCAGAGCATGTTGAACACCGAACGGCCCAGGACATAGCCGTCCTTGGACAGGATCTCGTTCATCAGTCCCCCGCGCACCCCACCACCCAGCGACGCGACCAGACCCTGCAGGAGTACGACGGCGAAGACCGCCCAGATGGGCAGGCCGGGCAGCGCCAGCACCACCGTCCCGGCCGCGAAGGCGAGGGCGAGGCCGGTCAGGATCGCCCGCGGGGGCAGGCGGTCGGCGCCCGAGAGCAGGAACGCGCCCCCCAGCAACTGCGCCAGCTGCGGGCCGAACATGCTCACCGCCGACAGGAACGGCGAGCCGGTGGCCCGGAACACCAGAGTGCCGAGGGCCAGGCCGCCGATCGTCTGGGCCGCGGCGAAAGCGGCGAAGGAGAGCAGGTACGGAGTGAACTCCGGAGTGCGGAACAAGGAGCGGTAGCTGCGCATGCGTCGAAGTCTCGGGGCGGCCCCGGGAGCGTGTGTACTGTTTCGCCGGCACACGAAAGGTCATCCACATGGGCTTATGGCAGATCGGCACCGACACCCTCGCCCGCAGCCGGTTCGTTCTCTCGCCGTTCGCCGAGACCTTCGCGAGCCTGCGACTGCTGCACGCGGGGACCGGAGCCCATCCGGGCGAGGAGGCCTGGCTGCACGCCCACCTGCCCGGCTACCGCGCGCACCTCGCTGCCGACCGGGTGGTCGCACGACTCGTGCAGGTGGCCATCGGCACGTCCTGGATCGCCGACTTCTTCTGCCCCACCTCGTGCGAGGGCGAGAGCTTCGAGGAGACCGTGACCCGGGTGCGGACGGCCGGAGCCGAAGAGGCACGGGCCAACCTCCGCGTATGCCTCAAGGGCCCGCTCCCCGCCGCTCTGGAGCGGGACGACCTGCCCGAGCGTGCGACCACGCTCCTGACGTACGTCTGGGAGGAGACCGTACGGCCGTACTGGGAACGCCGACGGCGCATCCTGGAGGCCGACATGAACGCCCGGACCGCACGGGTGAACCAGGGCGGCTGGGCAGCCGTGCTGGACTCGCTGAAACCAGGCACACGGTGGCTGGGCGAGAGCCGCTTCCAGGTCAACCCGAACCCGTATCCGCCGCGGGAAATCGCCGCAGGGGCCGATCTGCTGTTCATGCCGGTGACACCGAAGACCAGTTGGGTGTCGTGGGAGGGGAAGGAGCGGTACGCCGTCGTCTACCCGTGCCTCGGGGTACTCGCCGAGGAGCACGACCGGCGCCGCGTCCCGGCAGGACTCGGGGCACTCGTCGGGACCGCACGGGCCGGACTGCTGACACTGCTCGAAACGCCCATGAGCACGACCCAGTTGGTCGCCGTGACCGGGCAGGGCCTGGGGTCGGTGGGCGGGCATCTGCGCGTGCTGCTGAACGCGGGGCTGGTGGAGCGGTGGAGGGCCGGTCGGTCGGTGCTGTACGTGCGAACGGCGGCCGGAGAGGTGCTCATGGAGGCGTCAGGGGCCGGCACCGGTGACGGGGAGCCGTAGCCTCGGACACATGGCACGAGTCGCCCATGCCTGGGTCACGTACTGGCGCTCGTGGCGTGGAGCAGGCGCCCCGTCCCGGGAGCCCTGCCAAGGGGGCTGAGGTGAGGGGGGCGGCTCCGCACCTGCCCGCCGCCCCCCTCCTCGCCTCAACGGCTGAGCTTCTGGAACCTCCGTACCGCCAGCGGCAGGAACACCGCCGTCAGGAACAGCGGCCACACCCCCGCCATGAGCAGCGCGTGCTGCTCCACCCATGAGTCGCCGCTCCCCACCGGCGTACCGAACAGCTCGCGCGTCGCGGCGGCCGTGGAGGAGATCGGGTTCCACGCCGCCACGAAGCCCAGCCAGTCGGGCATGAGCTGGGGCGCGACGTAGATGCTGGAGATCATCGTCAAGGGGAAGGCGACCGCGAACAGGCCGCCCGCCGCCTCGGGGTTGGGGACCAGGAGCCCGAGCCACACGCCGATCCAGATCAGCGCGAAACGCAGCCACAGCAGCAGTCCGAAGGCGGCCAGGAAGCCGAGGCCGCCGTCGGGGCGCCAACCCATCGCCACCGCCGTGAGCATCATGATCGCCAACTCCGCGCAGGCGGTGATCAGATCGGTCACCCCGCGTCCCGCGACCACCGCCGACGACGCCATCGGCATGGAGCGGAAGCGGTCGATGACGCCTTTGGTGGAGTCGTGGACCACGACCGTCGCCGTGTTGATGAAGCCGAACGCCATCGTCATCACGAACATGCCCGGCATCAGGAAGTCCTTGTAGTCCCCGCCGCCGGGCACCTTCATGGCGCTGCCGAAGACATAGCCGTAGAGGAGGACCGAGAGGATCGGGAAGCCGAGCTGCCAGGCGATGTTGACCGGCTGACGCTGGTAGTGGGTCAGGCCGCGGCGGACGATGTTCCAGCAGTCGGCCAGCGCCCAGTACGCCCGTCCGTGGGCGGGCCGCCCGGTGAGGTCGAGGGCGCTCATGCCGCCGCCTCCTTCCCCGTACCCGTCTTCCCCGTACTCGCCGAAGGTTCCGTACGGTGTCCGGTCAGGCGCAGGAACACGTCGTCGAGGCTCGGCCTGCGCAGTCCGATGTCCTCGACCACCACGCCCTCGTCCTGCAACGTCCGTGCCACCTCCGTCAGGGCCGCCACGCGGTCCGTCACCTGGGCGTGGACGCGCGACTCCGCCTCGACCGCCTCCGGTTCGCCGTCCGCGACGCGGGCGACCACCTTCACCGCTCGGGGGATGTCGGACCGCTCGGCCACGACGACCTCGATCCGGTCGCCGCCGACGGTGCTCTTCAGTCCGTCCGGGGTGTCGTCCGCGATGTCCCGCCCCTGGTCGATGACGGTGATGCGGGAGGCCAGCTTGTCGGCCTCCTCCAGGTACTGCGTGGTGAGCAGAACGGTCGTGCCGTCGGCCACCAGCGCCCGTACGGACTCCCAGACCTCGCCGCGGCTGCGCGGGTCGAGCCCGGTCGTCGGCTCGTCGAGGAACAGCACGGCCGGGGCGAGGATCATCGAGGCGGCGAGGTCGAGCCGGCGCCTCATACCGCCGCTGTAGTCGCCGACCCCCTTGTCGGCGGCGTCCACCAGGTCGAACCGCTCCAGCAGTTCACCCGCCCGTCGCCGCGCCCGCTTTCCGCCCAGGTGGAACAACCGGCCGAACATCTCCAGGTTCTGACGTCCCGTCAACACCTCGTCCACCGCCGCGTACTGGCCGGTGAGCCCGATCCGCGCCCGTACGTCGCGCGGGCGGCGTACCACGTCGAGTCCGGCCACCGTGGCGTGGCCCTCGTCCAGTCGTACGAGCGTGGACAGGATGCGTACGGCGGTGGTCTTGCCCGCGCCGTTCGGCCCCAGCAGGCCGTGCACGGTGCCCTTGCGCACCGCGAGACCGAAGCCGTCGAGCGCGCGTTTGGGGCCGTACCGCTTCACGAGGCCTTCGGCCCGTACTGCGTATGCGTCGCCTTCGGCTTGTACCGCGTATGCGCCGCCTTTCAACGCCATCTCCCCCTCCCCCTTCATCTTCACCATCGCCATCACCAAAACTGAGTACGATGTACCCACAAAAGAGTACGCCGTACTCAGTTTCTGTCCAGTGGTTTCCCTCGGCGGCAAAGAGCCACGTCAGGAGGGCTACGCTGATGTTCATGGCGAGGACCGAGACCAGCGGCAGCGGCAACATCAAGCTCACCCTGAAGCTGCTGTGGGGCGGTGGCGAGCGCCCCAGCCGGGGGCCAAAACCGGGACTGACCCTCGATCGGATCGTCGCCACGGCCGTCGGGATCGCCGACGCCGAGGGGCTGGAGGCGGTGTCGATGCGCCGTCTGTCCACCACGCTGGACGTCGGCACGATGTCGCTGTACCGGTACGTACCGGGCAAGGCCGAGCTGCTCGACCTGATGCTCGACCGGGTGCAGCGCGAGGCACTGGAGGCCGACCCGGGGAACCTGATGGCAGGGACCGGCTGGCGCCGGGCCGTCGAGCTCCTGGCCCGCGGCTACCTGGAGCACTACCGGCGCCACCCGTGGCTGCTGCGCGTCAACGAGGCCCGCTCGGTTCTGGGCCCGAGCTCCCTGCGCTCACTCGAGATCGCCCTGATCCCGCTCCAGGACATGGGGCTCAGCGACCCCGAGCTCATGTCGGTGATCATCTCGGTGCAGTCCTTCGCCGGCGGCATCGCGCGCATGGAGATCGACACCGACGCCGCCGCGAAGGAAACGGGCCTGAGCCACGAGGAGTTCTGGGAGCAGCAGCGGCCGTACCTCGAACAGGCCATGGAGAGCGGGCAGTTCCCGGTGATCGCCGCGCTGGCCGAGGACACCTTCTCGGAGGAGTTCGACCACTTCACCTTCGGCCTGCGGCGGTTCCTGGACGGCCTGGAGGTACTGGTCGCCGAGCGAACCGAGCGAACCGGGCGAACCGGGCGGACCGAGCGGACCGAGCGGACCGAGCGGCGCGGAGAAGGGTGACCCGGCGCCCGTCACGCCGTCACGGACCGCGACGCCGGCAGGTCCCTACCCACCCGGTCTACGACGGGCGCCGCCGCAGCCGCTTCAGCACCCACAGGACGACGACACCGGCGGCCACGGCCAGCGCGCCTGCCGTGAACCCGGAGCTCGGGACGCCGTCGCCGTCCCCTCCGCCGGCCTCCGAACCCTCGCCCCCGGACGACGACTCGGAGCCGCCGCTGCCCCCGCCCGGCGCGTCCCGCGCCACGACCGTGCTGCCCTCGCCCTCACTGCCGTACATGATCTTGGACCCGTCGGTCGTGTACGTCACTGACTCACCCTGTCTCTGCAGGGGGACGCTCAGCTGCTGTATCCGCTTGATCTTCCCGTCGTTCCAGTCGTACAGGATCCCGCCGAAGTACCCGCGTACGGCGAGCCGCTTGCCGTCGGGCGAGAAGGCCGCGTCGGTGGCCCACAGGTCGACGGGGGCGACGGGCCTGTAGACGTTCGTACCGGACGTGGAGAGCTCCGCGGGCCCCTCGTACAGATGCCCGCCGTCCTCCTGCTTGTCGATGATGTAGACGCGCCCGGTCCTGGGGTGGACGACCATCGACTCGGCGTCGCGGGAGCCGTCGGAGTACTTCACGACGTACTGAGTGGCCCGGATCGACTGGTCCTTGAGCTCCTTGGGCTCGGGCAGCCGATAGATCCACACGTAGGGCCAGGTGACGCCGTCGTTGTCGCCGATGTCCCCGACCCAGATCTGGTTGTCCGGCCCGATGGAGATGGCCTCGACGTCACGCGGCGTGCCGACGCCGGTCATGGTGATGGTGGCGACGGTCCTGCCGGTCTTGCTGTCGACGGCGTAGAGGTAGGCGCCCGTGTCCTGGTCGTTGTGGGTCCAGTAGATCCCGGGGTGTTGGCGCGAGGCCGCGAGGCCGCTGGACTCGTTGATCCTCGGGTCCTGGATGGTGAACCCGCCGTCGTCGTCAGCGGCGACCGGCGAAGCCGAGGCGGCGGCGAGGAGAACCCCGGCGAGGCCGGCGAGGAGGCGGAGGAGGGGGAGGGATCGACGGGGCAATCGACGAGGCATGCCGACAACCGTATGCCGTCTTCCGTCCACGGGCGCTGTCCGGCCGGTCCCGCAGTAGTCGAGGGGTGGTCCTGGCGTAGTCCCGGAGCAGTCCCGAGCACGTGGCGAGGCTCACAGCACGGAACCGCCATGGAGCGCTTACCCGTTGGTAGCGATCGATCATGATGACCGCATGCTCAGGTTCATGCCCGTCGGCGACTCCATGACCATCGGCAGCGCGGGCGAACACACGTGGCGTTACCGGATGTGGCAGCACCTGTGCGCGACGTACGGCGGTCCCTTCCGGATCGTCGGCCCGCGGGAGGCGCTCCACGACAAGATGACGGACACCCCGACGTCGTACGCCTACGCGGACCCGGACTTCCCCCGCGCCCACCTGGCGGGGTGGGGCGAGGGCTGGCTCCACATGGCGCCGCTGATCACGGAGACGGTGCGGACCCATCGGGCGGACGTGCTGCTGGTCTCCCTGGGCCTGATCGACCTGGGCTTCTACACGGACGCGGACCAGACGGCGGAGAACGTACGGCGCTTCGTGGCCGGAGCCCGCCTGGGGAACCCGCGCGTCCACATGGTCCTGCTGCCGGTGATCCCGAACATCCGGGCGGAGTCGGACGCCGCCTTCGCCGCCCAGGTGACCCGCTTCAACGAACTCCTCGCCAAGACGGCGGCCGACCTGGACGAACTCCGCTCCCCGCTCCTGCTCGCCTCACCCCCGCCGTCGTACGACATCCACCAGGACACCTACGACGGCACACACCCGAACGAGAGCGGCGAACACCGGATAGCGGCGGCCTTCGCCGACGCCATGCACCAGGCGTGGGACCTGGGCGAGCCGTACGACGCTCAGCGCTGACGCCGTCGAGTACAAGGGCCGTGTCCGGGCGCCGTGCGTATCGTTATACCGCGCGGCTGTACTCGTCCATGGGGCAGCCGGGGAGGAGCGCCACGATGACCGTCCTTGAAGACAGGATCGAGATGGCCGAGGAAAACGACGAGCTGACTCTTGACCAGCTGTTCGAGTCGCTTGAGCGGTTCACCCCCGAGGGATACAAGGTCGATATCGTCGAGGGGGCCATCTTCATGTCGCCGCAGCGGGACACGCACTGGGAGATCATCCTGGACATCGTTGAGCAACTGCGCACCAAGTACCCGCGCAAGCGCTTGAAGTCGGACGTCCGCGTCGACTACCCCGGGCACCTCAACGGTTTCGCCTCCGATGTGACGCTGATGGCGGAGGGCGCCGAGAAGGCCGAGGGGCTTTGGTGCCACAAGGACGTCGAGTTCGTAGCCGAGGTCATCTCGAAGGGCACGGCCCACAATGACTACGGCCCCAAGAAGACCGCCTACGCCGTCGCCGAAGTGCCCGTATACCTGATCGCCGACCCCTACCAGGGCAAATGCCACCTCTACACCCAGCCCAAGGGCGGCGAATACCTCACCGAACTGTCCGTCGCCTTCGGCGCTGACATCGACATGACCACCACTCTCCTCGGCCTCACCCTCAAGACCGACGAGTTCCCCCGGGACTGACCCGCCGCGCCGCGAACCCCGGGCACCTTGCCTAGAGCGCACTCGACGTCGTTGGCTTGGCAGTCATGAAGTACACACAGCTCGGACGCACGGGACTCAAGGTCAGCCGACTGGTGCTCGGCACCATGAACTTCGGACCGCAGACGGACGAAGCGGACAGCCACGCGATCATGGACGCGGCGCTGGACGCGGGGATCAACTTCTTCGACACCGCGAACGTGTACGGCTGGGGCGAGAACAAGGGCCGCACCGAGAGCATCATCGGCAACTGGTTCGCCAAGGGCGGGGAGCGGCGCGACAAGGTCGTGCTCGCCACCAAGGTCTACGGGAACATGGACCCCGACGGCGCCACCGTCTGGCCCAACCACGACAAGCTCTCCGCGCTGAACATCCGGCGGGCGGTGGAGGCCAGCCTGAAGCGCCTCCAGACCGACCACATCGACCTGTACCAGTTCCACCACATCGACCGGGACACCCCCTTCGATGAGATCTGGCAGGCCGTCGACGTCCTCGTGCAGCAGGGCAAGATCCTGTACGCGGGCTCCAGCAATTTCCCCGGCTACAAGATCGCCCAGGCCAACGAGACCGCCGCCCGGCGCGGCGGCACCATCGGCCTCGTCAGCGAGCAGTGCCTCTACAACCTCGCCGAGCGCCGCGCCGAGATGGAGGTCATCCCGGCCGCCCAGGAGTACGGCCTCGGAGTCATCCCGTGGTCACCCCTGCACGGCGGGCTGCTGGGCGGTGTGATCAAGAAGGAGGCCAAGGGCGGCCGCAGGAGCAGCGGCCGGACCGCCGAGGCGCTCACCGATCCCGCCGTCCGCGCGCAGGTCCAGGCGTACGAGGACCTGCTGGAGAAGCACGGCACCGAGCCCGGCGAGGCGGCCCTCGCCTGGCTGCTGACCCGTCCGGGCATCACGGGCCCGATCGTGGGCCCGCGCACCGCCGAGCAGCTGGAGTCGGCGATCCGGGCGTCCGAGCTGGAGCTGTCCGCGGAGCTGCTGACCGCACTGGACGAGATCTTCCCGGGCCCGGGCCCGTCTCCGGAGGCCTTCGCCTGGTAAGAGCCCCTGCAAAGGGGCGCGGGGAACTGCGCGACCAGCCACATGGCACCCGCAGCCAACCAACAACGCGCAGTTCCCCGGCTCATCGAGCGGAGCGACTACTTGCCGAGCGCCGAGGCCATGGCAACGAGGGCGAACATCATCACGAGCACACCGGCCATGATCCGGTTACGGGTCTTCGGGTCCACGTAGGTGAGGTTAACCGGCCGCCCCGAGCGCCCAGCGGGCGACCGTCTCGTATCGCGGCTGCTCCCCCGGCACCCCCGACCACGGCAGGTTGCTGCGCACCATCGCCAGCTCGGACACCGTCCACGTACGGCTGGTGAAGAGGGCGAGGCTCTCTATGTACGGCCGTACGTGGACCGTCTCCCGGCTGCGGGCCACCGTCAGGTGGGGCGTGTAGCGGCGGTGCTCCCCCATCGGCACCCCCGCCTTCCGTGCCGCGGCCTCCGAGCGGTCGGCCAGCAGCCGCAGGGCGTTCAGGTCGCCCTCCGCCCCCGCCCACAGCGCCCGCCCGCGCCCGAAGTGCCCGCCGCCCCGCACGGCGAGCGGGAACGGCTCGGTACGCCGTGCGGCGCGCTCCAGCCGCTCCGAGAGGTCGGGGACGAGGTCCTCGTCGACCTGGCCGTAGAAGGCGAGGGTGAAGTGCCACCCGGGCCGCCCGGTCCACCGCAACCGGTCCGCCCCCGGCAGCCCCTTCAACTCGCCGACGACGTGCTCCAGTTCGTCGACCACGTCGGACGGTGGCAGCACCGCCGCGAACAGTCTCATGGTGCTCATCGCCCTCACCCTTCCAGGCAACCCATCACCTGGCGAGCGCCCCCACCACGACGTCTGCTTCTCAGGCCGAGACCGAGGCGGAGACCGTGGCCGGCTGCTCCTTCGGTACAAACCGTACCCGCGGGTGCCCGCGGTGCCAGCCGACCGACAGACGCAGACCGCCCACACGGGCCAGGACCAGGCCGATCGTGACCGCGGCGGTCAGGGCGACGGCACCGCCGAACGCGAAGCCGGCGCGGGCACCGTACGTGTCCGTGATCCAGCCGGCGATCGGCGCGCCCAGCGGCGTACCGCCCACGAAGACCATCATGTACAGCGCCAGCACGCGCCCGCGCATGGCCGGATCGGTGGCCATCTGGACGGCGGTGTTCGCGGTGACGTTGACCGTCAGGCCGAACATCCCCAGGGGGACCATGAGGAGCGCGAAGATCCAGTACGACGGTGCCAGCGCGGCCACGACCTCAAGGGCGCCGAAGGCCGCCGCCCCCGCGATCAGTATCCGCATCCGGGCCGTGCCCCGGCGGGCCGCCAGCAGGGCGCCCGCGACGGAACCGACCGCCATGAGCGTGTTGAAGAGGCTGTACGCGCCCGCGCCCGCGTGGAAGATGTCGTCCGCGTACGCCGAGAGCCAGACCGGGAAGTTGAAGCCGAAGGTGCCGATGAATCCGACGAGGACGATCGGCCAGATCAGCTCGGGACGGCCCGCGACATAGCGCAGCCCCTCGCGGAGCTGGCCCTTGGCGCGCGGCGCACGCTCGACGTCGTGCAGTTCGCGGGCCCGCATCATCAGCAGCCCAGCGATCGGCGCGACGAACGACAGGCCGTTGAGCAGGAACGCCCAGCCGGTGCCCACGCTCGTGATCAGCACACCGGCGACGGCCGGGCCGACGAGGCGGGCGGACTGGAAGTTCGCGGAGTTCAGGCTGACCGCGTTCTGGAGCTGCTCGCGGCCGACCATCTCGGAGACGAAGGACTGGCGGGCCGGGTTGTCGACGACGGTGGCCATGCCGACGGCGAAGGCCGCCAGGTACACGTGCCAGACCTGGACGTGTCCGGTGAGGGTCAGGAAAGCCAGCACCACGCCCGTGACGGCCATGGCCGACTGGGTGACGAGCAGCGTGGGACGCTTGGGGAGTCGGTCGACCAGGAGACCGCCGTACAGACCGAACAGGAGCATCGGCAGGAACTGCAGCGCCATGGTGATGCCGACGGCGGTCGACGATCCGGTGAGGCTGAGCACCAGCCAGTCCTGGGCGATGCGCTGCATCCAGGTGCCGGTGTTGGAGACGACCTGCCCGATGAAGAAGAGCCGGTAGTTCCGCACCTTCAGAGAACGGAACATCGAGCCCTCGGACTCGGACACCTTGGCCTTGCTCAGCTTGGCCTTGCCCACCTTGGCCTTGCTCAGCTTGGCCTTGCTCTCGATGTCGGCCCGGGTCTCGATATCGACCTGGGCCTTGCGGCCCGCGGATCTGGGTTCGGGCGCCGGCGACCGGTCGGCGGATATGAGTTCAGGCGCTTGCGGCCCGTCGGCGGATATGGGTTCAGGCCGTTGTGGCCCGTCGGCGGTCATTGGTTCGCGTGGATCGGGCTCGCCGGCCGCCGCGGCTCCCTGCGGGGGCAGCTCGGTCTTGCCGATCGGTGTCGGTGCGGGCCTCCCGGACGGGACGGGCAGGCCGGCGCTGGGCGCCTGGGGCCTGCCGGATGCGTCGGCGCCCGTGGCCCGGAGTCCACTGGCACCGTGGACGGCCGCCGCTTCGCACTGGGCCGAACGGGTGATTGCGGCCGCGTGGGACTTATCGGCGCCGACGGCCTCCCGGGTCAGGGCTGAGGCTGCCGGGTCGCGGGCGAGCCGGGGGTCGCGGGTGGGCAGGGGGTCGTGGGTCGGCAAGGGATCGCGGGTGGTCGGTGCGGGGGCGGAATCTGCTCCGGGTCCCGAACTCAAAGGGGTTCGCCTCCTCGGCTGTCACGGACTTCGTCGGCCGTCCTCGGGACTGCGCCGGCTTCGGCAGTCACGATCATCGTCGTCCCCGGCGCGGCCCTCGGGAGGGGCGCCCAGGGGTCTCACAGGGGCGCGGCCCGCTCCGGGCGGGATACGCGCGCCCTGGGCGCCCTGTACGGCGGCTCACAGATGCGCGAGCTTCTCCAGGACGGGCGCGGCCTCGCGGAGCTTGGCCCACTCGTCCTCGTCGAGCCCCTGGACCAGGGAGGTCAGGAAGGCGTTGCGCTTGCGGCGGCTCTCCTCGAGCATCGCCTCGGCACGCTCGGTCTGCTTGACCACCTTCTGGCGCCGGTCCTCGGGGTGCGGCTCCAGGCTGACCAGCCCCTTGCTCTCCAGCAACGCGACGATGCGCGTCATCGAGGGCGGCTGCACATGCTCCTTGCGGGCCAGTTCGCCCGGTGTGGCGGTGCCGCAGCGGGCCAGGGTGCCGAGCACCGACATCTCCGTGGGGCTCAGCGACTCGTCGACCCGCTGGTGCTTGAGCCGGCGGGACAGACGCATCACTGCGGAGCGGAGGGCGTTTACGGCGGCTTCGTCGTCGCCATCGGTCTGGACGGACATGTTCTTTAGCGTAACTCATTACCCTCGCTAAAGACCACTGCACGTCACAGGCATGCCCGTGACACCGCCCACTCATGCGGCACGTCAAGGGTCCATCACCCATACGGGTGAGTCAGGCGCGAAACATGACACACCGCCGCCGAACGCACCCGACCCTCGTGTTCATGGGGACCAGCGTGCTCAGCCTGCGCATAGACCGCGACCTGCTCGAACGCCTCCGACAACACGCCGCGAAACGCGGAATGAGCGTCCAGGACCATGTGGTCCAGACGCTCATTCGTGCCGACTTCGACGAGCGGTTCCAGACCGCTGTCGAGGAGACGGAGAAGTTCTACGGAGTCACCGGAGTCACCGGAGTCAACGAGGTCAACGGGGTCAACCGGGTCAAGTGACCCGCTCCCGCTCCCGCTCCCGGCCGGCCCCGCTCACGTGAGTCCCAGCGCCGGCATCAGGTAGTAGAAGGCGAACACCGCCGACACCACGTACATCGCGACCGGCACCTCCCGCCCCCGGCCTGCGGCCAGGCGGAGCACCACGAAGGTGATGAAGCCCATACCGATGCCGTTGGTGATGGAGTACGTGAACGGCATCATCACCATGGTCACGAAGGCGGGGATCGCGATCGTGTGGTCGGCCCAGTCGATCTCCCTGACCGAGTTCGCGAGGATCAGGAAGCCGACCGCGAGCAGCGCCGGAGTGGCCGCCTGGGACGGCACCATCGTGGCGACGGGCGTGAGGAAGAGCGCGACGGCGAAGAGCGAACCGGTGACGACGTTCGCGAACCCGGTCCGGGCCCCCTCACCCACACCCGCCGTGGACTCCACGAAACAGGTGGTGGCGGACGAGGAGCTCGCACCGCCCGCGGCGACCGCGATCCCGTCGACGAAGAGGACCTTGTTGATGCCGGGCATGTTGCCCCGCTCGTCGGTCAGCTTCGCCTCGTCACCGACGCCCATGATCGTGCCCATCGCGTCGAAGAAGCACGACAGCAGCACGGTGAAGACGAAGAGCGTGCCGGTCAGCAGACCGACCTTGCCGAAGCCGCCGAAGAGGCTGACCTGGCCGATGAGCCCGAAGTCGGGCGTCGCCACCGGGTTGCCGGGCCACTTCGGCGTGGTCAGCCCCCAGGACGGCACCTTGGCCACGGCGTCGATGACCACCGCCAGGACGGTCATCGCGACGATCGAGATCAGGATCGCGCCCGGCACCTTGCGCACGATCAGCGCGAGCGTGAGCAGCGCCCCGAGCACGAAGACGAGGACGGGCCAGCCGCCCAGGTGACCGTCGGCGCCGAGCTGGAGCGGCACGGTGGTCTGCGCGACGTCCGGAATGCGCGAGACGAACCCGGAGTCCACCAGCCCGATGAGCATGATGAACAGGCCGATGCCTATCGCGATGCCCTTGCGCAGCCCGAGCGGCACGGCACTCATGACCCGCTCACGCAGCCCGGTCGCGACCAGCAGCATGACCACGAACCCGGCGAGCACCACCATGCCCATGGCGTCCGGCCACGACATGCGCGGGGCGAGCTGAAGGGCGACGACGGTGTTGACGCCGAGGCCGGCGGCCAGGGCGATGGGCACGTTCCCGATGACGCCCATGAGCAGGGTCGTGAACGCGGCGGTCACGGCGGTGGCGGTGACCAGCTGGCCGTTGTCCAGCTGATGCCCGTACATGTCCTTCGCGCTGCCGAGGATGATCGGGTTCAGCACGATGATGTAGGCCATCGCGAAGAAGGTGGCGAAACCGCCCCGGATCTCACGCGAGAGCGTGCTGCCCCGCTCGGAGATCCTGAAGTAGCGGTCGAGAGCGCCGGGCGCGGGCCGGGATTCCGGCTCCTGGGGCTGGGGCGCGGTGGCCTTGGTGGGGGCCGAGGTGGACATGCGGGACCTCATCACCAGCAGCGATCCCCTCGGAGCTGTTGGCGTTTCCTACGAACAGAAGTGGCCAGACACAAACGGTTTCAGTATGAACATATGAGGCCCGTGAAATGAAATCGTCACACGACGGCCTCCCGTTCCCCGCGCCAACCACCCTCGTAAGCTGTCCCCATGGCGAAGTGGACCCCGAAGCACGAGGCGCCGGAGCCCCTGGAGGGCCCCGTGGTCGCGACGATCACCGGCGGCACGATCGTGTGGTTCGTCCTCTTCCTCGTCCAGCTCCCCTTCTACGACTGGTACGCCGACCGCGGCCACACCTGGTGGCTGTGGACCTGCCTGGCCGGCGCCGGCCTCGGGCTGATCGGCATCTGGTACGTACGCAAGCGCGACGCGGCGCTCAAGCGGGCGGCGGCCCAGGAGTCGAGCGGGAAGACCGAGCACAGCGAGAAGTCCGAGCAGAGCGAGAACACGGGGCACACCGGGCACACACGGAACACTGAGCGCACCGAGAACACCGAGAACACCGCGCAGACGCCGGGTCCAGCGGTCACGGAGAAGCCCTAGGCAGTACCGGGCCGATAGCCCCTAGGTGCCGCCGTACAACCACGGCACCACCCCCGTCCTCCCCAGGTCGGATCTTTCGCCCACTCGGCGGGTGAAGCACCAAATCCGCACGTACCGTCTAATGCATGACGCACATCGACGCGGGCGCGGAACTCGATCCTGTGCATCCCGTTCCCCTCCCCGCCCCCGGTCGGGCGCTCGGGCTGACCGCCGCCGAGGTGGCCGAACGGGTGGCCCGCGGTGAGGTGAACGACGTCCCCGTACGGAGCAGCCGCTCCACCGCGGAGATCGTCCGCGCGAACGTCTTCACCCGGTTCAACGCGATCATCGGTGTGCTCTGGTTGATCATGCTGTTCGTCGCGCCGTTCCAGGACAGCCTGTTCGGGTACGTCATCCTGGCGAACACGGGCATCGGGATCATCCAGGAGTGGCGCGCCAAGAAGACGCTGGACTCGCTCGCGGTGATCGGGGAGGCCCGGCCGATGGTGCGCAGGGACGGCGTCGCCGCCCAGGTCGCCACGTCCGGGATCGTGCTCGGGGATCTGATCGAGATCGGGCCCGGGGACAAGATCGTCGTCGATGGCGAGTGCGTGGAGACCGACAGTCTGGAGGTCGACGAGTCGCTGCTCACCGGAGAGGCCGATCCCGTTCTCAAGCAGCCCGGGGACCAGGTCATGTCCGGCAGCTTCGTCGTCGCGGGCGGCGGAGCCTTCACGGCGGCCAGGGTCGGGCGCGAGGCGTACGCGGCGCAGCTCGCCGAGGAGGCGTCCCGCTTCACCCTGGTGCACTCCGAGCTGCGCTCCGGTATCTCCACGATCCTGAAGTACGTGACCTGGATGATGATCCCGACCGCGATCGGGCTCATCATCAGCCAGCTGGTCGTGAAGGAGAACGCCTTCAAGGACTCGGTCGCCCGGACCGTCGGCGGCATCGTGCCGATGGTCCCGGAGGGGCTGGTGCTGCTGACGTCCGTGGCCTTCGCCATCGGGGTGATCCGGCTGGGGCGTCAGCAGTGTCTCGTGCAGGAGCTGCCCGCCATCGAGGGGCTCGCCCGGGTCGACACGGTCTGCCTCGACAAGACGGGCACGCTCACCGAGGGCGGCATGGACGTCACCGAGCTGCGGCCGCTGGACGGCGCCGACGCGTCGTACGTACGGAAGGTGCTGGGCGCCCTCGGCGAGTCCGACCCCCGCCCGAACGCCTCCCTCCAGGCGGTCATCGACGCCTACCCGGACGGCGACGACTGGCGCTGCACCGAGTCGCTGCCCTTCTCCTCGGCCCGCAAGTACAGCGGGGCCACCTTCAGCGAGGGCACCGGCGAGTCGAGCACGTGGCTGCTGGGCGCCCCCGACGTGCTGCTGGCCGACGGCGACCCGGCGCTCGCCGAGACCGAGCGGCTGAACGAGCAGGGGCTGCGGATCCTGCTGCTCGCGCGGGCGGCCGGGGACCTGGACGCCCCGGACGTCGCGCACGGCGCCCGGCCCACCGCGCTCGTCGTCCTGGAGCAGCGGCTGCGCCCGGACGCCGCCGACACGCTGCGCTACTTCGACGAGCAGAACGTACGGGCCAAGGTCATCTCCGGTGACAACGCGATCTCCGTCGGCGCGGTGGCCGGGAAGCTGGGGCTCAGTGGAGAGGTCGTGGACGCCCGGCGGCTGCCCGCCGAGCGGCACGCGATGGCGGACGCCCTCGACGCGGGCACCGTGTTCGGGCGGGTCACCCCGCAGCAGAAGCGGGACATGGTGGGTGCCATGCAGTCGAAGGGGCACACCGTGGCCATGACGGGCGACGGTGTGAACGACGTGCTGGCCCTCAAGGACGCCGACATCGGGGTGAGCATGGGCTCCGGATCGGAGGCGACCCGGGCCGTGGCGCAGATCGTGCTCCTCAACAACAGCTTCGCGACGCTGCCGTCGGTGGTCGCGGAGGGCCGCCGGGTGATCGGCAACATCACGCGCGTGGCGACCCTGTTCCTGGTGAAGACCGTCTACTCGGTGCTGCTGGCGATCCTGGTGGTGTGCTGGCAGGTCGAGTACCCGTTCCTGCCCCGGCATCTGACGCTGCTGTCCACGCTCACCATCGGCGTCCCGGCCTTCTTCCTCGCCCTCGCACCCAACGGAGAGCGGGCGAAACCCAACTTCGTCGGGCGGGTGATGCGGTACGCGATCCCGGGCGGCGTGGTGGCGGCGCTGGCGACCTTCGCGACGTACCTGATCGCGCGGCACTACTACACGGGTCCCGGCTCCCTGGACGCGGAGACGAGCGCGGCCACCCTCACCCTGTTCCTGATCTCCATGTGGGTGCTGGCCATCATCGCCCGCCCGTACACCTGGTGGCGCCTGTGCCTGGTGGCGTCGATGGGCTTTGCGTTCCTGGTGGTGCTCGTCGTGCCGCGGTTGCAGGAGTTCTTCGCCCTCAAGCTGGTGGGCGCCACGATGCCCTGGCTGGCCGTGGGCATCGCGGCGGTGGCGGCGGTCGCCCTGGAGTTCCTGTGGAGGTGGGTCGACCGCCGTCTCCCTGCCTAGGACCCAGGAGCTGCGTCTCCGGCGGCTCCGGCGACTACAGCGACTGCTGGGTCCGACAGCGACTACTGCACGTCGACGAAGTCACCCGACGACGTGACCGCCGGCGTGGTCGAGGTGCCCGCGAAGACGTAGCGGAAGGTGCCGTCGGTGCTGGCTGTGACCGTGGTCTTCAGGGCACCCGCGGAGCCGGACTTGATGGTCTTGACGTCCGTGTAGGTCGTCGAGCCCTTCTTCTTGAACTGGAGCTTCACGGACTGTTCGGTGTAGCCGGCGTACTTGCCCGTGTCCCAGTTGGCGCGGGTCAGGGCGCCCGTGACCGTGATGGTCCTGCCCTTCTTCACCGGCTCGGGGGAGGCGTTGACCGTCAGCCTGGAGTAGCGCTTGACGCTGTGGGTCTTGTACGCGTCCTTGATGACGTAGTCGCCGTCCTTGCCCACGGCACCGGCGAACACCTTCCACTTGCCCGCGAGGACGTTGCTGTAGATGTTCTCGTTCGGGTCGGCGACGACGGTGACCTTGCAGGTCGCGCTGGTCGCGTCCAGAGCGGTGCAGGTGCCGTTCTCGGCGTCCGGGACGATCGCACCGTCCACGTCAGTGTCGATGTCGGTGCCGTGCCACAGGAACGCGTAGCCGTCCTCGATGCCGGACGGGTCGGTCGCGGTCACCGAGATGGTGAAGGTCTTCTTGTTGGTGGTGCCGACCAGGACGTCCTTGCCGCCGTTGACGGACACCGACTTGATCACGGTGTCGCCGACGACCTCGTCCGCCGCGGCGGTGGCACCGAACGGCGTGGCCGACGACACGAGTGCGCCGGGTTCGGCATCGGCCTGCGCGGCCGGCACGGCGAGGGCGGAGAGCGCCAGGGCGCCGGAGACGGCGGCCACAGTGGCACGCATGCGCATGTGTTTCCCCACGTGTAGGGGGATCCCGCGGCAGAGTGCTCAGCGCACGCGGGAGCCCGAGTTGATCCTTTGGCCCTTTGGCCGTTCGGCCTATGACCCATGAGGCCTATGACCCATGGGGCCTTTGGGCCTGACGAGCCGGATGGCTCGCCGGATCAGACACACGAGGGGAGAGAACGGTTGTACGGGAGGTGAACAATTGCTGCCGATGTTACGTAGATCACGTTACTCAGGGGCTACCGGACCCCTCAGTCGAACCAGCGGTCCCGCGCCAACTCCTCCGTCCTGGACGGGTCTTCGAGCAGCGCGGCGACCTCGAAGCGGCGCGGCCACTGACCGGCTGCCCAGGCCAGCCCCGCCGCGACGCCCTCAAGGGTGGCCGCGTGCAGCACACCGTCCCGTGTACGGCGCCAGTCCAACTCGACGCCGTCGACAACGAGTTCCTCGTGCTCGACGTAGGTGGACGGGGTGGCGGGGCCCAGCAGCACTCGTACGGACTCCGGTACGTCGTGCTCCGTGCCCTCGGAGTCCACCTCGCCCGTCACCGACTCGCTCAGCCGCCGCACCTGGAACAGCTCGGCGAGGTCGGCGGCCCTGGACGGCCGTACGGGAAGCAGCGGCACCCCGTCCGTGAACGGCAGCAGATCGGGCGAGTCGACGACCACCGCGTCGGCCGCGTCCACGACGACGACCTCCCCGTCCAGCACGGCCCGCAGCTCGTCCGGCAGGGTCACCTGCTCGGGGTCGAGGTCGGCCAGCGCGCCGTACAACGCGTGCAGTTGCGCGGACGACACGTGCCGCTCCGGGTCGGCGAGGCGGTCGAGGAGCTCGGCGGCGCCGCCGGGCTCCTCCAGCAGGGCGGCCACGGACGTCCGCACGCCGAGCGCCCGCAGCACCTGCTCGTCGTCGAAGCCGGTGGCGTCGGCCTCGTCGTACAGGCCGTGGAGCAGCGGGTCGCCGCCCGCGGCGCGCAGACCTGCCGGGCGGCGCCCGCCGAGCACCGGGTTCCCGCGCAGCCACCACGCCGTGTACGACCGGACGATCTCGTGCGTCCCGTCCGGCAGCAGGACGCGTACGGGCTGGGTGAGCGCGTCGCGCAACGGCGGCTGCGAGAGCAGGGCGAGAGCTTGCGGCCAGTGGTCGTCGTCCACGAGGTCCAGGTCCCGCACGGCGACGATCTCGGTCGCGACGGGCGGTACGGGCGTGTCCGGGAGCCGGTCGAGGACGTCCTCGCACCACACGTCGACGGCGTCGAGGAGCCCCGCGTCGTCCGGCTCAGCGAAGTCGCCCTCCCTGGGCTCCAGTTCGTCCGGGTCGAGGACGACGTCCGTGGCGCGGACGAGCAGGAAACCGGCCAGCACACCGCACGCGGCCAGCGGCTGCTCGCCCCAGCGGTCGGCCAGCTCGGCGTCCACGAAGGCCAGCTCGTCCTCGCGCATGACCTGGGCGAACGGGCTGCCTGGGAGGACCAGCTCGCCAGCGGGCGAGAGCTCTCCTTCCTCGTCGGGGAGGGCGAGGGCGCCGAGCCACGGTTCGTCTCCCGGCTCCAGGCCCGCATCCCGTACAAGCCCGAGCACGATGTCCGCGAGTTCCTCGGCGTCGGGGGCGTCCTCCTCCCAGGCCCCGGTGTCCTCGTCGAGGGAGGCTGCCACGGCGGCGCGCACCTGTGGCGTGGTGAGCACGGCACGGGGCGTCGCGGGCAGCGCGCCCAGCTTCTCCAGGAGCGGATGGGCGGCGTCCGGGTGCGCGACCTTGAGGCCGAGCCGGGCCAGGGCCTCCGGCTCGATGCGCGCCTCGGCCGGGGTGGGCAGCAGGATCTGCCGGGGCCCGATCGTCGTACGCCCGTCGGCAAGCGGCACGGGCAGCCCTGACAACCGGTCGGGGTCGACCCCGGCGAGACTGTCGTAGAGCCGCCACCACCAGCCGGGGTCCTTCTCCAGCCCGGCCAGACGGTCGACGGCCTCGGTGAGCGGAAGCCGGGCCACGCCCAGCGTCCGCAGCTCGACACGGCGTTCGAGCCCGGCCGGCAGCAGGCTCGGCAGCACCTCGGCGAGGACCCGAACGGTGTCGGCCCCGGCGCCCTCGACGATCTCGGCGTCGCGGGGCCGAAGCGCCTCGGGAAGCTCGTCGCGCCGAGTCGGGCCGATCTCAGCCGGGCCGCCGATCTCAGCCAGGCCGATCGCCGTCGGGTCGATCGCCGGGGGCAGGAAGGCGGTACGCGGCAGCCGGTCGAGGATCGCCTGCCGCAGCGCCCCGTCGAGCTCGCCCTTGCCCAGCGGGCCGGGCACGAGGTCGATGCTTCCGGGGGTCACCGGCCGCCATTCGGCGAGGAGTTCGGCGTACGCGTCGGCCGCGCGCTCCACGAGGAAGCCGGTGAGCGGGCCGGGTGCGGCGTGGCGGCGCGTGGTGTCCAGCGGGAGCGAGGCGATGAGCAGCGCGGGCACGCCGAGCGGCTCGTCGCTGGGGGTGGGCGCGTGCACGACGGGCGCGGTGCGGGGGCGAAGCGGGGTGCCGTCGGCGTCGACGGGTACGGCCCAGGTCACGGACCAGTAGGGGCGCAGCCGCTCCTCGACCGGCCGGTCGGCGAGGAGCGCCGGGTCGAGGGGTCCGGCTTGCGAGACCGTACGCCAGTAGGTGGTGCCCTCGCGGGAGTCCTCGACGGTCACGCCGTGCTCGCGGGGACGGCGGCGGAGCGTACGGATGGTGTCCCCGAGCTCGACGACGACTTCATCCAGTCCGGGCAGGGCGAGGAGCAATGCATCGTCCACACCGTTCAGGAGCCGCTCGGCGAGATCCTCGGCGGCGGCGTCCCGCAGCGGCAGGATCACGACCGTGTCGTACGACTCCGGTGCGGTGCCCTCGGCCGCGAACGGCAGCCGCAGCAGGGGCACGTGGCCGTCGCGGCGGCGGATCTCGTCGCCCAGCCCCGGGCTGTGGCGGGCGGTGTCGGCGGCCAGCTCACGTGCTTCGGCGAGGGACCAGCGGACGCCCCCGTGCCGTCCCACGACGGCGGGCTCGTCGGTGACGGCCAGCACAGCGGCGAAGCCGACGCCGAACCGTCCGACAGCGACCTCGTGCGTGTCCCGCTTGGCGGAGGCGCGCAGGGTGGACAGGGACTCCACGCCGGTCGCGTCGAGGGGCGCGCCGGTGTTGGCGGCGACGAGGACGCCACCGCGGAGGGTGAGCCGCAGGCGGCCGGGGACCTTGGCCCGCGCGGCGGCGTCGGCGGCGTTCTGGGCGAGCTCGACGACGAGCCGATCCCGGTACCCGCCGAGTACCAGGTCCTCCTCGGCGTTGGCGTCCTCACGGAAGCGGGCCGGGCTGGTGGCCCAGGCGTCCAGCACCCCGCGCCGCAGCCGGGCCGTGCCGAACGGGTCCGCGCCCTCGGCCGCGGGCCGCACGAACTTGCTCACGGTTCTTCTCCTCGTCGACGTGAGGACGAAGGTACCGCCTGAGGAGCATGGGCGTGCGCGCCGCCCGTCCTGGACCTCGGCCGCAGCTTTGGCCCTTCGCTGAGATGACTACATGCCGGTGGCCGCAACGGAGCCGAACCGAAGCTTGCGGTGAGCAGACTTGCGGTGAGCAGTGCTGCCCCTCGTGCAGGCCCTGGAGGACCACTGGCTGTTGCGGGGCAGCACGTTGTCGCGGGACCGGCCGCTGTGGAGCGGCGCACGGCCAGCAGCCCTGACGCCTGTCAGTGTGAGGCCTTGGCTGTGTCGACCACCTCGGAACCTTCACGACGGATCCGCTCGACACCCCAGGCACCGAGCGGCTCGAGTGCTTGATTGAGCGTGCGCCCGTGCTCGGTCAGGGAGTACTCGACCCGGGGCGGCACCTCGGCATAGACCTTCCGGTGTACGAGACCGTCCTGCTCCATTTCGCGCAGGTGCTGGGTCAGCATCTTCTCGCTCACTCCCGGCAGACCACGACGGAGTTCGGCGAAGCGCCGTACGCGATGGGCGTCGAGTTCCCAGAGGATCAGCCCCTTCCACTTGCCGCTCACGACGTCGAGCGCGGCGTCGATGCCACAGATGTAGGGCCCGCATCTCGGCGCCTTGGCCATCGCTGATCTCCTCACTTACGAAAAGGTAAGTACCGCAGTATTTAGTGGGTACTTCCGAGAATAGTGGCGCGCTTCGAGCATGGAGGGGTGGACGAACAACACACCCCATTCCCAGGACAGGACAACCCCGTCACCGTCATCGGGCTCGGCCCGATGGGCCAGGCCATGACGCGCACCCTCCTCGCCGCCGGCCACCCGGTCACCGTCTGGAACCGCACCGCCGGCCGAGCGGACGGAGTCGTCGCCGACGGAGCAACACGCGCGGCCACACCGGCCGAGGCGGTCGAAGCGAGCGATCTGGTGATCCTCAGCCTCACCGACTACCAGGCGATGTACGACATCCTGGGCAGCGTCTCCGGATCACTCGCCGGCCGGACGCTGGTCAACCTGAGCTCGGACACCCCCGACCGGACCCGCACGGCAAGCACCTGGGCAGCAGGCCACGGCGCCACCTTCCTCACCGGCGGTGTCATGGTCCCGGCGCCGATGATCGGCACGGAGGCGGCCTACGTCTACTACAGCGGCCCCGACGAGGCACTGGAACGTCACCGGGCGGCGTTGACACTGCTCGGCACACCGAAATATCTGGGCGAAGATCCGGGCCTCGCCCAGATGATGTACCAAGCTGCGCTCGCGGTGTTCCTCACCAGCCTGTCCGGACTGATGCACGCAACCGCGATGCTGGGCAGTGTCGGGATCAAGGCCCGGGAGGCCCTGCCGGAGTTGCTCTCCCTCGCTGACTCGATCGGCGCGATCATGAGAGCGGGCGAGGAAACTCCTGGCGCTGCGCTGGATGCCGGGGAGCATCCGGGCGACCTCAGCACCGTCACGATGATGGGCGCGACATCCGACCACATCGTCGACACCAGCGCATCACTCGGCCTCGACCTCGCTCTCCCGGAGGCCGTCCAGGCGCACTATCGGCGCGCGATCGAAGACGGACACGGTGGTGACCACTGGACCCGCATCATCGACGGCATACGCGACCCGCGCTGACCCGGCACGAGACAGATGCGATCAGCGCTCGGCCGCGCACGGCACGAAGCGCGCCCACGCGTCCGGGGCGAACGTGAGCCGGGGGCCTTCGACGTCCTTGGAGTCGCGGACGTGGACGGTGCCGGGGGTGACGGCGAGCTCAACGCAGGAGTTGCCGTCATTTCCGCCGCTGTAGCTGCTCTTGAACCACGCCAGTTCGGAAGCGTCCTCGGCGGTGGGTTTGCGGATCATGTTTCCCCCAGCAGTTGTCCGATGAAGGCCAGCGATCCCCGTGGCGAGAGCGCCTGAGCCCGGATCGTGCCATACCGCAGCTCAAGGATGCGCAGGTGTTTGGGTTCGGAGGTGGGCCGACCGTTGAACGCACCGTCGGAGCGTCCCACCGCCGTACCGTCCGGGAACTTCAGCAGTTCGATCCGACCGTCCAGGCCCGAGTGGGTGTCGCAGTTCATCGGCATCACCTGAAGCACGACGTTGTGCAACCGCCCTACCTCCAGCAGACGTTCGAGCTGCTGACGCCACGCCATTGTGCCCCCGATGGGACGCCGCAGGACCCCCTCTTCCAGGACGAAGCTGAGCGCCGGGGCCGGGTCGCGTTCAAAGACCGACTGTCGAGCCAAGCGAGCCGCCACCATGCGCTCCACGTCGTCCGGCGAGTACGGCGGCTGCGCTGCCCCGATCACGGCGCGTGCGTGCTCCGGCGTCTGCAACAGCCCAGCGATGATGTGGCACTCGTACAGAGCGATCTCGACCGCTTGGGCCTCCAACTTCCCCAGCTCCCGCACCCTCTTCGGATACCGGACCTTCTTCACGTCCTCCCACGTCGCCGCGATGAGCCCACCGGCCTTCAACACCTCGTCGGCCGTGTTCAGGTAGTCCTGCCGTGGGATCCGCTTCCCGCCCTCGATCTTGCGGACCATGCCCTCGCCGTACCCGACCGCCGACCCGAACTCGGCGGTCCGCATCCCCGCCGCCTCCCGCCGCAGCTTCAGCTGCCGCCCCACGGTGGTGATGACGGCCACGCCCCACTCGTCGTCCGGATCCACCTCCCAACCGGGCTCGTCCGCCTCGCTCTTGAGCCGACCTGCCTCTGTCTCGATCGTCACCGCATACCCCTCCCCCTCGGACCGGACAGACTCCGGACAGTCACATAATGTACGCACTGAGTTACTTTTCACAGTAAACGCGGATCGCCGCACTGAGTGACGCGATGCAGAGTGGGCTCGGATCGGGCCCCGGGATTTCCCGCTCCCCTACAGTCGATTCGTGGCCTTTGGAATGGTGTGCGCCCTGGGCGCGGCAGTCTGTTTCGGTACGGCGACCGTGTTGCAGGCGATGGCCGCGCGCCAGGCGGCGGGCACCGGTGGGGGCGGGGACGCGGCGCTGCTGCTGCGGGCGCTGCGGCAGTGGCGGTACCTGGCCGGGCTGGGGCTGGACGGGCTCGGGTTCCTGTTGCAGATCGCGGCGCTCCGGTCGATCCCGATCTATGCGGTCGGCGCGGCGTTGGCGTCGAGTCTGGCGGTGACCGCGGTGGTCGCGGCGCGGTTGCTGCGAGTGCGGCTGAGCGGGGTGGAGTGGGCTGCTGTGGCGGTGGTGTGCGCCGGGCTGGCGATGCTGGGGCTGGCCTCCGGGACGGAGGGCCATCGGGACGGCTCGATGGCGTTGAAGTACGCGATGGCGGCGACGGCCGTGGGGGTGCTGCTGCTGGGGACGGTCGGGGGCGGTTGCGGGGGCGGAGCCGGGCGCTGCTGCTGGGGCTGGGCGCCGGGTTCGGGTTCGGGGTGGTGGAGGTGGCGGTGCGGCTGATCGACGACCTGGCGCCGGCGGCCCTGTTCACCAACCCGGCCACCTATGCCCTGCTGCTCGGCGGGGGCGCCGCCTTTCTGCTGCTCACCTCGGCCCTGCAGCGCGGCTCGGTGACGACAGCGACCGCCGGGATGGTGATCGGGGAGACGATCGGCCCGGCAGCGGTGGGCGTGGTGTGGCTGGGCGACCGCACCCGCGAGGGCCTGACCTGGCTCGCGGTGCTGGGCTTCGCGCTGGCGGTGACGGCGGCCCTGGCCCTGGCCCGCTTCGGAGAGGCCCCCGTGACGGGGGCCGACACGGAGGACGCCTCAACGGAACGGGCCTAGGCGGAACGGGCCTGGGCGGAACGGGCCTGGCGGAACGGGCCTGGCGGAACGGGCCTGGGCGCAAGCGCCCTGAGCGGCGGCCTGAGCGGCGGCGAGTGCCACTTGAACTGCGGGCGCGTCCCCCGGGTCCCCCGGGCTAGGAGTGGCCCAGTTCCGCCGACGTCTCGTCCGCCGTCACCGGTACCGAGCCCGAGTCCGGAGACGGCCGCAGCGGGAAGTGGTCCACCCTCGTCTCGTCGATCACCGGCGGAGCCGGCCGCGGCGGCTTCGGCATGACCGCGGCCTCCGAGTGCCCCCCGCACCCGTACGACAAGGACACGACCCGCCCGTCCGCCGGAGAGAACTCGTTCGCGCACACGCCGAACGCCTGCCCCAGCGAACCACCGATGGGCGAGAGGAAGCCACAGCTCACACAGGACGCCGGCGCCGCCTGCGCCATGGCCGTCTTGGGACCGTACGTCTCCTCCCAGCGGTCGGCGGCGCTGTGCAGCCCGTACCGCGAGAGGATCCGGGCCCGGCGCATGCCGAGTTCCTCGGCGACCGCGGCGATCGAACCGCGCGTGGGCGCGATCGGCAGGTTCGCCGGCACCCCCGCGGTGACCTCCGCGTCCTCCGCCTCCACCAGCTCGGCCATGTCGTGGGACACCGCGGCGTTCGGCGCCGGTTCGTCCTCGCCGGAGAAACCGGGCTCCAGACGCAGATCCTCGGCGTCGGTGGGCAGCAGATCCCCCGGACCCATGTCACCGGGGCGCAGACGCTCGCTCCAGGGCACCCACTCGGGCGCGAGGAGGGCGTCGGGGCCGGGCAGCAGGACGACCTCGTCGAGCGTCACGATCTTCGCGCGCGACGCCCGTGCGACCGTCACCGCCCAGCGCCAGCCGCGATAGCCGAGCTCCTTGCACTCAAAGTAGTGCGTGGCAACACGGTCCCCCTCGGAGACGAGCCCCGCGTGCTCGCCGACGACACCGGGCGCGGCTGCCTCCTCGGCGGCGGCCCGGGCGAGGTCGACGGCCTCCGCGCACAGGCGGTCGGGGGTCCGGCTTCGCGTTGTCGCTGCGCTCACAGGTATCGCTTCTCTCCTACGCCGTCTCAACGTGCGCGGTCCCTTGGCGGGGGGCGCGGACGGAGCGGACCAGTGGGCCGCGTCGACGTCCGTGCGACCGCGCTCGGACGCACTTACGTCATCCATTCTGCGCTATGCGGAGGCACTGCGTGGCACCGGCTGTGCGGGAGGGCGCGGTGACCCTGCGAGGCGGGCGCCCTGGGGGCCTTTTTCCGGGGCTGCGCCCCGGGCCCCTTTATCCGAGGCAGCCCCGTGATGTCGTGTGAATCTGCGGGTTGGTTGTGGCTGGTCGCGCCCGCGCGGCGGAGCCGCATATGGGCACAACCCCGCGCCCCTTTTGGGGCTGCGCCCCCATGCCCCCGATCTGTCTGTGGCTGGTCGCGCCCACGCGGCGGAGCCGCATATCGGCACAACCCCGCGCCCCTTTATGGGGCTCCGCCCCAAACCCCCCATCAGCCCCAGCCCCACCATCCCGTGCGTCGACTGCTGGTCATCCGTGGTTGATCGCGCTCACGCGGCGGAGCCGCACAAGGTCACAGCCCCGCGCCCCTTCGGCGGGGTGCGACCCGCCGGAGGCCGTCCGGGCCGTTACCGCACTACCCGGCCCCGACTCGGGGCACTATGACGGAGTGGCAGCCGCGAGGTCGTTCCAGGGTGCTACCGAGATCGGTGGGGCCAAGGTGAACAAGGGGAGCAGCCGGAGTGGCGGATCGGGCCGGGTGACCGGAGCCGTCCGTTCCGTCGGGCGTGCCCTGCACTTCCCCGTGACCGGGGCGGCACGGGGGATCAGGAAGGTCACGCACGCGCAGGGGGCCGGGGAGTCCGGGCTCGGGAAGCTGATCGAGCTGCACGCGGTCAACGGCGCCGGGGACGTCATGATCACCGTGGCGCTGGCGTCCACGGTGTTCTTCTCCGTGCCCACCGACGAGGCCCGGGGCCGCGTCGCGCTCTACCTCGCCATCACCATGGCCCCGTTCGCCCTGCTCGCCCCCGTCATCGGCCCCCTCCTCGACCGGCTCCCCCACGGCCGCCGCGCCGCCATGGCCGGGGCCATGCTCGCCCGCGCCCTGCTCGCGCTGCTGCTGTCCGGTGCCGTTGTCACGGGAAGTCTGGAGCTGTATCCGGCCGCCCTGGCCGTGCTGGTCGCGTCCAAGGCCTACGGGGTCGTCAGGAGTGCCGTCGTACCGCGGCTGCTGCCGCCCCGGTTCTCGCTCGTGAAGGCCAACTCGCGCGTCACGCTCGGCGGGCTGCTCGCCACCGGGGTGGCCGCGCCGATCGCGGCGGGGCTGCACTCCCTCGGGCCCCGGTGGCCGCTCTACGGCGCTTTCGTGATCTTCGTCGTCGGTACGTTTCTGTCCTTCTCGCTGCCCCCCAAGGTCGACTCGGCCAAGGGCGAGGCCACGGCGCTGCTCGCGGCGGACGCCGAGCACCTGCACGGGCCGCGCCGCGACAGGGCGCTGAAGCGGCCGGGTCTGCGGACCGTCGGGGTCGCCGTCACCCACGGCCTCGGCGCCAACGCCTCGCTGCGCTGTCTCTCCGGATTCCTGATCTTCTTCCTGGCGTTCCTGCTGCGGGTGCATCCGATCGCCGGGCAGAGCGCCGCTGTCTCGCTCGCGATAGTGGGGGTCGCGGCGGGAACCGGCAACGCGCTGGGTACGGCCGTGGGGGCGTGGCTGAAGGCCCGCGCGCCCGAGATCATCATCGTGACCGTCGTCGCCTTCGCGCTGGGCATCGCGATCACGGCGGCCGCCCTCTTCGGGGCCGTCATGGTGGCCCTGTTGGCCGCCGTCGCCGGGTTCGCGCAGGCCCTCGCCAAGCTGTCGCTGGACGCGCTGATCCAGCGGGACGTCCCCGAGCTCGTCCGCACGTCCGCGTTCGCGCGCTCCGAGACGCTGCTCCAGATGTCCTGGGTCCTGGGCGGCGCCATCGCCATGGCCCTCCCCCTGAACGGGGTCCTCGGCCTCTCCGTGGCCGCCGGGATCGTGTGCACCGGATGGATCACGACCGTGCGCGGACTGCTCTCCTCCGCCCGGCACGGGGGCGCGCCCCGAGCGCGGGTGGCCTGAGGACCGTTCGACATACGGGGCGGACGGTCCGGCATACGGGGCGGGCCGTCCGGCATACGGGGCGGGCCGTCCGGCGTGCGGGCCGGACCGTTCGGCATACCGCGGACCGTCCGGCATGCCGCATACCCCTCATGGAAAGGCCCCTGGACATGCCAGATAGCCTTCGGCCATGACCTCCCTGCGTTCCGAAGCCCGCCGACGTCGCGCCGTCGCCACCCTCGGCGCCGTGTCCGCCGGCCTTCTCGTCCTGTCCGCCTGCGAGAAGCCGACCCCGATGGCCACCGTCACGGTCGGCACGAACTCGGTGAGCTCCGAGACGGACTGCTACAACGACGGCAAGGCCGTCCCCACCGCCGAGCTCGCGAAGTGCCTGAAGAGCAAGGACATCAAGTCCATCAAGGTCGACCCGGACGAGACGGTCCGCTTCGGCGTCGACCCGAACATCGCGGACAAGGGCTGGACGATCCTCATGAACGGTCAGCCGCTGACCGACACCAGCACGAAGACGTACCGCACGGTCCCGGGCAGCGTGTTCTTCAACGCCCAGTACGGCGCCCAGGGCAACACCACGGTCGTCTCCATCCAGCAGGGCGAGACCAACGTCACCGGGCTGTGGTCCTTCAAGCTCACGAAGGACGCCTGATCACTGCCCCTGGGCCGCGCGTGCTCGTGGCCACAGCGGTCCCGGCCGAGAGGGACGCGGTGGCCAGGGCGTTCGGGACTCAGGCCCATGAGGTGCCGCTTCCCGGCGTGACGCTGCACCGCGTCGGCGACCGGTACGACCTCCTCGCCGCCGGCGTCGGTCCCGCCCTGGCCGCCGCCTCCACCGCCACCGCGCTCACCGCGGCGGCCCTGCGCGGCACGCCCTACGGCCTCGTCGTCTCCGCCGGTATCGCGGGCGGTTTCCCGCCGGACGCGCCCCTCGGCTCCCTCGTCGTCGCCGACACCGTCACGGCCGCCGATCTGGGCGCCGAGACGCCCGACGGCTTCCTCCCCGTCACCGAACTGGGCTTCGGCACCGTCCACCACCGTCCGCCGGAATCACTCGTACGAGAGGCCGCGGCCGCCACCGGAGCACGCGTCGGAACGGTACTGACCGTGTCGACGGTGACCGGCAGCGCCGAGCGCGCGGCCGAGCTCCGCGCCCGCCACCCCCGCGCCCTCGCCGAGGCCATGGAGGGCTTCGGGGTCGCCGAGGCCGCCGCGGCGCACGGTACGCCCGTACTGGAGCTGCGGGCCGTCTCCAACCCCGTCGGCCCCCGCGACCGGGCCGCCTGGCGCATCGGGGACGCCCTGGCCGCGCTCACCGAGGGCTTCGGGAAGCTCGCGCCCGTACTGGAGAGTTGGACTTCACATGACCGCGCTGAATGAGCCCCGTGAGCCACGTGAGCCACGTGAGCCACGCGAACCTGGCCCTCTGAACATCGCCTACTCGCCCTGCCCGAACGACACCTTCGTCTTCGACGCCTGGGCCCACGGCCGTGTGCCGGGCGCACCAGCGCTCGACGTGACGTTCGCGGACATCGACATCACCAACGGCATGGCCGAGCGCGGCGAGTTCGACGTGCTGAAGGTGTCGTACGCGGTGCTGCCGTACGTTCTCGACGAGTGGGCGCTGCTGCCGTGCGGAGGCGCGCTCGGCCGGGGCTGTGGGCCGCTCGTGCTCACCAGGGAGCCGGGCGTCGAACTCGCCGGCCGTACCGTCGCCGTACCGAGCGAGAAGTCGACGGCGTATCTCCTGTTCCGCCTGTGGGCCGCGGACACGGTGCCCGGTGGGGTCGGGAAGATCGTGGTCATGCCGTTCCACGAGATCATGCCGGCCGTGCGGGACGGGAAGGTCGACGCGGGGCTCGTCATCCACGAGGCGCGCTTCACGTACCAGAACTACGGGCTGCACAAGCTCGCCGACATGGGCGAGCACTGGGAACGCACGACCGGGCTGCCGATCCCCCTGGGCGCGATCATCGCCAAGCGCTCCCTGGGCACCCGGACGCTGCACCTGCTCGCCGAGACGCTCCGTACGTCCGTACGCGCCGCCTGGGACGACCCGGAGGCCTCCCGCCCGTACGTCCTGGAACACGCCCAGGAGATGGACCCGGCGGTCGCCGACCAGCACATCGGGCTGTACGTCAACGAGTTCACGGCCGACCTCGGCGAGGACGGCTACGCGGCCGTTCGGGGACTGCTGACGCGCGCGGCGGCGGAAGGGCTGGTGCCGGCGCTCGGGCCCGGCGCCCTGGACTTTCCCTGATCACGCCCACGGAAATCCGTCGGCGGCAGGGCGGACGCGCGGCGGCCGAGGGGCCGGCTTCCGCCCCTCGGCCCGCAGGTGCTCGCTTTCCCGTAAGCGGGTCGGACGTCGACGTCCGATTCCCGAAAAGGGGCTCAGACGTCCAGCTGGTCCGCGACCGCGCGCAGCAGACCCGCGATCTTCTTCCCGGAGGTCTTCTCGGGGTAACGGCCCTTCTCCAGCATCGGTGTGATGTTCTCAAGAAGGGTCGTCAGATCCTGGACGATGGAGGCCAGTTCGTCGGGCTTCTTGCGCTGGGCGGCCGCGACCGAGGGCGTCGGATCCAGGATGGTCACCGAAAGCGCCTGGTCACCGCGCTGGCCCGCGACGACGCCGAACTCCACTCGCTGGCCCGGCTTGAGAGCATCGACTCCGGCGGGCAGAACCGAGGAATGGACGAAGACATCGCCGCCGTCGTCGCGGGAGAGAAAGCCGAAGCCCTTCTCGCTGTTGAACCACTTGACCTTGCCGGTAGGCACGTCTGTCCTCGTCCTCGTTGCTCGTCGGAAACTGCGTCGGAAAAGTGTGCTCGGTGTGTTCCGGGCGTGTTCTGGGTGTGCGGAAACTGCTCTGTATAGCACTACAGCGGGTCGTGGGGACCCGCCGGTACCAAGGCTAATGCTCGGGGGCCCGGTGACAAGACGTCACCCGGCTGTTCCCTTGCGCTGGGAACTACCCTGGTCCGGTGCGTGACAAAACCCAAACGAATTCCGCCGAACCCGGCGACCGGCTGATCCGTGCCGGTTCCGTCGTGTTCTTCCTCGGTGCCGTGGCCACACTCGTCACCCTGGCCCCACTGTTCCTGGGAACGACGCCTTTCCCGACGTACATGTTCGGGCTGAGCATGCTCATGGGCGTCGGATTCCTGATCGCCGGGGCGGGCGTCCTGAAGTCGATCGCGGCGGGCCGCCGCCGGGCCCGCCGCGTGGGCGGCACCGGCGGCTCGGGCAGCACGGGCGCCGCGGGCAGCTCGGGCGAACGTCAGGCCGCCGCCTCGCGGTAGCTCGCCAGCCAGGCCGGGAACGCGGTCAGGTCCGGCAGGACGGCGTCCGCGCCCGCCGCGCTCAGCGCCTCCGCGTCGAACGGTCCGGTGGCCACGGCGAGGGAGTACGCCTCGGCCGCGCGCGCTCCGCGTATGTCTCCGGTGTGGTCGCCGACGTACACGGCCGCGTCGTACTCGCGCAGCGCCAGGGCCTTCTGCTCGGCCCACAGGTCACCGATCACGGCGTCCGGCTCGATACCGAGGTGTTCCAGGTGGAGCTTGGCGTTCGGCTCGTACTTGGCGGTGACGACGATCGCCCGGCCGCCCGCGTCCTGGACGGCCCGGATCGCCTCGCGGGCGCCGGGCAGCGCGGGCGTCGCCGCGATGGCGACTGTGGGGTACATCTCACGGTAGAGATCTCCCATGGGGGCGAGTTGATCGGCCGGGAACCAGTTCGCCAGCTCCTCCGCCAGCGGCGGCCCGAGCCGGGTGATCGCCAGGTCGGCGTCGATGTACGTGCCCGTGCGGGCGGAGAGTGCCTGGTAGCAGGCGTGGATGCCGGGGCGCGAGTCGATCAGGGTCATGTCGAGGTCGAAGCCGATGGTCAGCGCGGGAGAGGTCGTAAAGGCCATATGGGCCATTGTGCCCAGCCCGGGTGACGCCGATCCCCGGCCCACACCCGAGGCAGTGGGGGGACGCACACCCCCGCACGGCCTCCGCACACCCCCGCACCGGCTCCGCGCACCCCACCCATAGACTCAGGCCAGCCTTGCCTTCCCTCACTGCCTTCCCTCACCCCGGAGCCCGCCCATGCCCGCCGCCCGACGCGTCCTCGTGATGACGGCGGCCGTCGTCGCGCTGGGCCTCGCGGTGCTGCTGAGCCTCGCGGTCGGTGCCCGCGCGCTGGCTCCCTCGGCGGTGCTCGACGCGCTGCTGCACGGCGGGGACAGCGCCGCCGCCGACGTCGTACGGAGCCTGCGGCTGCCCCGTACCCTCGTCGGGCTCATGGTCGGGGCGGGGCTCGCGCTGGCCGGAGCGGCCCTTCAGGGCATCACACGGAACCCCATCGCCGACCCCGGAATCCTCGGTGTCAGCCAGGGCGCCGCGGTCGGTGTGGTGCTGGCCATCGCGTTCGCGGGGGTGCACACGCTCACCGGTTACGTCTGGTTCGCGTTCGCGGGCGCGGGGATCGCCTCGGTCGTGGTGTTCGCGATCGCGTCGAGCGGGCGGGGCGGCGCGACCCCGGTGAAGCTGGCCCTGGGCGGAGCGGCGGTCAACGCGCTGCTGGTGTCCGTGACCTCGGCGGTGCTGACCACCCGGGCGTCGGCGCTGGACGAGTTCCGGTTCTGGCAGGTGGGTTCGCTGGCCGGGCGGGACGCGGAGCTCGCGGCGCAGGTGTGGCCGTTCCTGCTGCCGGGGGCCCTGCTCGTGCTGTCCGTGGCCCGCGGGCTCGACGCACTCGCGCTGGGCGACGACGTGGCGCGGGGGCTCGGGCACCGGGTCGCGACCGTACGGGTCGTGGCCGGGCTCGGCGCCACCGTCCTGACCGGTGTGGGCGTGGCCGCCGCCGGCCCGCTCGCGTTCGTCGGCCTCGCCGTCCCGCACCTGGCCCGCGCCCTCGTCGGCCAGGCCCACCGCTGGATCCTGCCCCTGTCGGCACTGCTCGGGCCGACGATGCTGCTCCTCTCGGACACGATCGGGCGGGTGCTGTTCCCGCCGGCGGAGGTACCGGCGGGTGTGATGACCGCGCTGATCGGGGTGCCGTTCCTGGTGTTCCTGGTGCGCGGCAGGGCGGTGGCCGCGTGAGCGTCCTGGACTCGGCCGGATACACGGCCGTACGGGCAGGCCGGATGTCCGTCCTCCTGCACCGCAGGGCCACGGTGGTGGCCCTGACACTGACCGCGCTGCTCGCGGTGACGAGCCTGGCGTACCTGTGCGTGGGCGAGCGGTTCGTACCCCCGGGAGAGGTTCTGAAAGTCCTCACCGGCGAGCCTTCCTCTGCCAAGCTGGTCGTGGGCACGCTGCGGGAGCCGCGACTGGCGGTGGGCCTCCTGGTCGGGGCCGCGTTCGGCGTGGCGGGTGGCCTGATCCAGACGGTCGCCCGGAACCCTCTCGCCAGCCCCGACGTCATCGGGATCAGTCAGGGCGCGGGCGCGGTGACGGTCGCGGCGATGACGTTCGGAGTGACGTCGTACACGGTCCTGCCGTATCTGTCGGTGGCGGGCGGTCTGCTGGCGGCCGTACTCGTGTACGTGCTGGCCTGGCGCGGCGGCCTGCAGGCGACCAGGTTCGTCCTGATCGGCATCGGCTGCGCGATCGCACTGCGCTCCGTCACGACCCTGCTGATGACCAAGGGCGACTACCTGGTGGCCCAGCAGGCACAGATCTGGATGACGGGCTCGCTGAACGGCCGTGGCTGGGCCGAGGCGGGGCCCCTCGGCTGGGCGCTTCTCCTCCTGCTGCCCGCCGTGGTGTGGGCGGCCCGGGCGCAGCGGACGGCCGGCCTGGACGACGACACGGCGGTCGCGCTGGGCGTACGTCTCGGGCGGGTACGGCTCGGTCTGGTGGCCCTGGGCGTGGTGCTGGCCTCCATGGCGACGGGAGCGGCCGGCCCGGTGGACTTCGTCGCCCTGCTGGCCCCCCAGATCGCCCGCCGGCTGACGCGCACGCCCCAGATCCCCCTCGTCTGCTCGGCGCTGCTGGGAGCCTTCATCGTGGTCCTGGCGGACCTGCTGGCCCGCCGCCTCTTCTCCCCCACGGAACTGCCGGTGGGAGTGCTGACGGCGGCGGTCGGGGCGCCGTACCTGATCTGGCTGATCATCCGCAGCCGTACGGTGCGCACGGCGGGAGGCGGGGCGTGACCGGGCCGGAGCTCCACCGGCCCTACCGCGGGCGCTGGGAACGCCAGAGCAGGTAGAGGGCGGAGGCGACGGCCGCGGCGCGCAGGACCCAGGGCCAGGTCTCGGTGACCGCGTCGTTCATGTGCCCCTCGGCGATGGGGTCGCCCCACCTGCCGTCCGTACGCCCCCACAGCCAGACGACCCAGGCGGCGGCGACCGTTCCGGGGACGCCCAGGACGGCCCACTTGGACTCGTTCTGGGTGAGACGGCGGGACAGATAGGCGATCAGCCAGCCGAGGGCGAGAGGTACGAGACTGCCCATGACGGCGCCCGCGACGAGCAGTGCGGCGGCGAGGAGGAGCAGCGGGTTGTTCCAGCCACCACCAGGACGACCACCGGGACGACCGGGACGCAGCCGGGGAAGGACACGCCGACGGGTACGCCCGCCGCCGGTTTCGCCCCCGGATCCCCCTTTCTCCTCTGCACTGTTCTCCTCGGCCGTCTTCTCCAGACCGACCGCGCCGTCCTTGCCGTCCTTCTTCTCGGACCCATCGGACTCCGGCGACTTCGGCGACTTCTCCGGAGGGGGCTTCAGCAGCTCGGGGATCTCCACACCGCCGACGAACCCGGGCACGCTCTCGCCGAAATCGAAGTTGCTCCCGTGCAGACCGCCCTGCGGGCGGGCCAGGGGATGGTCGTCCACCCGCCACCAGTCGGCCTGTCCGGCGCTGTCGCCGAGCTCGTCGAGTCCGGCGAGGTGCGGCGGGGTGGGCCCGGCGTCCCGGGCCTGCGCCGGCGGAGGCTCGGCGGGACGCGGCCGGGGCACGACCCTGCGCAGCCCCTTGGGCCGGTCCTCCGCTTCGCTCTCCCGCTGTACGGGTACGGCGGGACGGTGCTCCACCGGCCCCGCCGCCCCGCTGTCCTGGCCACCCGCGGCGGCCACGACCTCGTCCGGGGTACCGAGACGCGCGAGGATGCGGCGCACCGCGGCCGGACTGTCCACCGGCGTCTTCGCCCGGCGCTGGTCGATCTCGTTCCGCAACTCCGCCACGAGCCGCATCCGGGCCGATGACGGCAACTGCCGCTGCTGGGCCAGGTCACCGACCCGGCTCAGATACTCGAAGACGACCTGGTCACTCTCAATCCCCACGAAGTCCCCTCCGGGGCGCGTGCGTTACGGAAGCGGCACCGCAGACGTTACCGCGCCCCTGATGATGGGGCGCAGCCCCACCAGGGTCGCGGGGCTGTGCCGACACATGCGGCCCCGCCGCGCGGGCACGACCAGCCACAGACAGATCGGGGGCGTGGGGGCGCAGCCCTCAAAAGGGGCGCGGGGCTGTGCCCATATGCGGCTCCGCCGCGCGGGCGCGACCAGCCACAGACGGCCCGCAGATTCACACGACATCATGGGGCTGCCGCTGATAAGAGGGCCTGGGGCGCAGCCCCAAAGAGACGGCGCCCCGACGCAACGGCACCCTCACAACCCACGGCACCCGAAGCGCACCCGGTACCGTGAAACGGATGAGCACCGAGGAGCAACCGGACCGCACCCCCGAGGGCGCCCCCCGTTCCCTGGCGGAAGCCCTCCGCACGAGGGACGACCACTCCCTGTCCGCACTCCTCCGCTCCCGCCCCGACCTCATCACCCCCGTCCCCACGGACCTCACCCAACTCGCCACCCGAGCCGGCACCCGAGCCTCGGTCGTCCGCGCCCTGGAACGCCTGGACCACTTCGCCCTGCAGACCGCCCAGGCCCTGGCCGTGGCCCCCGACCCGGCACCGTACGACGCGCTCCTCGGCCTCATGGCGGGCGACACCCCCGACGAGGCGGTCACCGCGGCCCTCCCCCGCGCCCTCGGCACACTCCGCGAGCAGGCCCTGATCTGGGGCCCCGACGACTGCCTGCGCCTGGTCCGCACCGCCCGCGAACTGCTCGCCCCCTCCCCGCAGCACCCGTCCCCCACCGGCCTCGGCCCGACCGTCGCCGAAGCGACCGCCGGCATGTCACCGGGCCGCGTCCAGGAGATCCTCACCACGGCCGGTCTCCCCAGCACGCATGACTCGGTCTCGGCCATGGCGTCCCTCAGCGCCCTCTTCACCGACCGCACCCGCATGACCGCGCTCCTCTCGGCCGCCCCCGCCGAGTCGCTGGACGTGCTCACCCGACTGGTCTGGGGCCCGCCCTACGGCCAGGTCACCGCGCACCCGGCACCCCATCTGCGCTGGCTGCTGGACCGCGGCCTGCTGCTGCCGACGGCGCCCGGCACGGTCGTCCTGCCCCGCGAGGTCGCCCTGCACCTGCGGGACGGCCGGGCGCACCGGGAGACGGAACCCCTGGCCCCGCCCATGGAGGCCGCCGCCACCCACCGTCCACAGGCTGTGGACGCCGCGGCGGCCGGGCAGGCGTACACGGCGCTCATGACCGTCGAGGAGCTCCTGAAGGACTGGGACGAGGGCGGTCCGGCCGTGCTGCGGGCCGGCGGCCTGAGCGTGCGGGACCTGAAGCGGACCGCGGCGGCCCTGGACGTGCCCGAGCCGATCGCCGCCTTCTGGGCCGAACTCGCCTACACGGCGGGCCTGCTGGCGTCCGACGGCGAGGCGGACGAGCGGTACGCCGCCACTCCCGCGTACGACGAGTGGCTGGAGCTGCCCATCGCCGAGCGCTGGACCCGCCTGGCCACGGCGTGGCTGACGGCGACCCGTACGGCGGGCCTGGTCGGGGGTCGGGACGCGAAGGACCGTATGTTGTCCGCGCTGGGCCCGGGCCTGGACCGGTCGGCCGCGCCGGAGGTCCGCTACCGGGTGCTCGCCCTGCTGGCGGGTCTCCCCGAGGGCACGTCGCCCACGGCCGACTCGGTACTGGCCCGCCTGCGCTGGGAACGCCCCCTACGCGGCCCGCAGTCTCCCCAGTACCCCCAGACCTCACCCACCACGCAGAGCCCCCAGAACACCCCAGGCACCCGCGCCCCAGGCACCCCAGGTGTCCAAGGTGCCCAGCGCGCCCAGAACACGCACAGCCCCGCGGACGACCTGCGCTCCCGCCTCGCCCAGTGGGCACTGTCCGAGGCGGAGATGATGGGCGTCACGGGCCGCGGCGCCCTGTCCTCGCACGGCCGGGCACTGCTCGGCCTGCCCACGGGAACCCCAGCGGACAAGGCCGACCTGCCCGCGGAACCCGGCGACAAGCTCCCGGCGCACCACCAGCACACGCCCGCAGTCCCCTTGGAGCCCCTCGGCGCGGCCGAGCAGGCCGCGGCCGCCCTCCACGCCGCCCGCCTCCTCACCCCGCTGCTCCCCGAACCGCTGGACCACGTCCTCCTCCAGGCGGACCTGACGGCGGTGGCGCCCGGCCCGCTGCAACGCCCGCTGGCCGACACGCTCGACGTGCTGGCGGACGTGGAGTCGAAGGGCGGGGCCACCGTCTACCGCTTCACGCCGGCCTCGGTGCGCCGAGCCCTGGACGCGGGCCGCTCGGCCTCCGACCTTCAGGCGTTCCTGACGGCCCACTCCCGCACCCCGGTCCCGCAGCCGCTCGCGTACCTGATCGACGACGTGGCCCGCAAACACGGCCACCTCCGCGTCGGCGCGGCCTCCGCCTACGTCCGCTGCGACGACGACACGATCCTGGGCGAGATCCTCGCCGACAAACGCTCCGCGCCCCTCCGTCTGCGCCGTCTGGCCCCCACCGTGCTGGCCGCCCAGACGGACCCGGCCGCCCTCCTGGACGGCCTGCGCTCCCTGGGCTACGCCCCGGCCGCCGAGTCCGCCGAGGGCGACGTCCTGATCACCCGCGCCCACGCCCACCGCACCCCGCCGCGCACGGCTCCGGAACCGGTCCCGGAGGGTCCCCCGTCCCCGGACGACACCCTCCTCACGGCCGCCCTCCGCGCCATCCGCGCGGGCGACCGCGCCTCCACCGCTCCCCGCAGGGCGACGGCCCCCGCCCCGGGCGGCTCCCTCCCCGCACCAGCTCCGCCGAGACCCTCGCCACCATGCAGGCCGCCGTCCTCACCGGCGAGGCCCTCTGGATCGGCTACGTCAACGCCGAGGGCAGCGCCAGCCAGCGGGTCATCGCCCCCATCCGCGTCGAGGGCGGCTTCGTCACGGCGTACGACCACACGGCGGACGACGTCCGTACGTATCCGCTGCACCGGGTGACCGGGGTGGCGGAGCTGGCCGACGACGCGCGATAGGCCGGCTCGACGGGCGCGCGTCCTCCGTCCGGGCGTACGCACCGCTGCATGCGCGCCACGCCGCGCGGTTCCCCCGCACGACGGACGTTCCGGAGCACCACGCATCGTGGCGCGAGCCGCCGGGCACCCACTCCTCGGAATTCCGCCTGGCACTCCGCCCGGCACTTCGCGCCCCGAGCACCGAAAGGCACCGACGCACCATGCGCCTCAAGCCCTCCACCCGCACCCGCACCCGCACCCGCACCCGCACCCGCACCCGCACCACCGTCCTCGCCTCCACGGTGATCATCGCGCTCAGCGTGCTCACTCCCACTGCCGCGGCGGCTCAGGCGCCGTTGCCGCTGCCCCTCCCGGTCGGCGAGCCGCTGGTGACCGTGGAGGGACCGCTCATCAACAACCTCACTCTGCCCATGCCGAAGTAGCCCGCCGCGTGCGGTAGCTGTCCCCTTCGAGCCGGACGACCTCGGCGTGGTGGGCGAGCCGGTCGGCCATCGCCGGTGCGGCTCCGCCGCCGAAGACCTCGTCCCAGCGGCCGAGCGGGCGGTCGCTGGTCACGATCAGCGAGGCGCGCTCGTAGCGGTGCGCGACGAGTTGGAAGAAGAGGTGGGCCGTGTCCGCGTCGAAGGGGGCGTAGCCGACCTCGTCGACGATCAGCACGGCGTGGGCGTCGAGCGCGGTCAGTTCCTCGGCCAGCCGGCCCTCGGCGCGGGCGGCGGACAGCCGGGCGGCCCACTCCGCGGCGGTCGCGAACAGCACCCGGTGACCGGCCTCGCAGGCGCGGATGCCGAGTCCGGTCGCGAGATGCGTCTTGCCGGTGCCGGGGGCGCCGACGAACACGACGTTCCGCCGGGCGGTGACGAAGTCCAGCTTGCCGAGCCGGGCCACGGTCTCCCGGTCGAACGAGCGCGGGTGGTCCTCGTCGAACTCCTCCAGCAGCTTGCGGAACGGGAACCCGGCGGCACGGATCCGGGACTCGGCGCCCGTCTCGTACGCGGCCGGGGTGCGCTGTGCCTGGGCGGGAACCGGGACCGGGGCGATCCTTCCCGCACCCCGTACGTCGGCCGGCGGCACGGGAGGCGCGGGAGGCGCGGGCGGCATCGAGAGCTCGTGCCCGGCGCTCCGGTGCTCACCGCGCACTCCGGGCTCCCCGTGCCCGTTGCCGTGCCCGTTGCCGTGCCCGTGCTGTTCCGCGCGCTCCTTGTGTGCCTGGTCCGCGCGCATCGCCATCGGCCCCGACATGTACGCCAGGATCGCCGCCGACACGATGAAGGCCATGTGGATCACCGTGCCCCACAGCAGGGCGTGGCGCGAGGTGTGGTGGACGTCCACGAACATCTGGAGCAGATGGACGGAGGAGATGCCCACGATGGCGGTGGCGAGCTTGACCTTCAGTACGTTGGAGTTGACGTGGGAGAGCCACTCGGGCTGGTCCCGGTGGCCCTGGAGGCCGATGCGCGACACGAAGGTCTCATAGCCGCCGACGATCACCATGATCAGCAGGTTCGCGATCATGACGACGTCGACAAGTTTGAGGACCGCGAGCATCACGTACGTCTCGGTCGCCTGCCCTGTCACGCAGCGGAGAATTAAACCCCACAGCTCCTTGAAGAACTTGTAGACGTAGACGCCCTGGGCCGCCACGAGCCCGAAGTACAGCGGCGCCTGAAGCCAGCGCGTCGCGAACAGGGCGTACCCGAGCGTCGCTGTCGTCGGGGAGGCTGGGGACGTGAGGGACTGGCTGCGACCGGGCAAGGGGCTCACTCCAGGGCTACGGCACGGGCTGTGACCTGCACGGTTCGCCATTCTGCGCATTCAGTGCCGTATATCCGAATTCCGGCCACTCATTGGAGTGGATAGACATCCCATACGACGTGACGCGGACGTCACCCCGATCCCTGCCGGCCCGCACCCGCGATCGGGCACACTTGACGTTTGGCCGAGCAGTGCCACCTTGAAAGGCAGCCGCGCGTGAATGGTCCACTCATCGTCCAGAGCGACAAGACCCTCCTGCTCGAAGTCGACCACGAGCAGGCCGACGACTGCCGCCGGGCGATCGCGCCGTTCGCGGAGCTGGAGCGGGCTCCCGAGCACATCCACACCTACCGCGTGACCCCGCTCGGCCTGTGGAACGCGCGCGCGGCCGGGCACGACGCCGAACAGGTCGTCGACGCGCTGGTGCAGTACAGCCGGTACCCGGTGCCGCACGCGCTGCTGGTGGACGTCGCGGAGACGATGGACCGCTACGGCCGGCTGACCATCGCCAAGCACCCGGCCCACGGACTCGTCCTCACCACCACCGACCGGCCGGTCCTGGAGGAGATCCTGCGGTCGAAGAAGATCGCCCCGCTGGTCGGCGCCCGGATCGACCCGGACACCGTCGCCGTGCACCCCTCCGAGCGCGGGCAGATCAAGCAGGTGCTGCTGAAGCTGGGCTGGCCGGCCGAGGACCTCGCCGGGTACGTGGACGGCGAGGCGCACCCGATCGAGCTGGCCGAGGACGGCTGGGCGCTGCGCCCGTACCAGAAGCAGGCGGTGGAGAACTTCTGGCACGGCGGCTCGGGGGTGGTCGTGCTCCCCTGTGGCGCGGGCAAGACGCTGGTCGGGGCCGGGTCCATGGCACAGGCCAAGGCGACCACGCTCATTCTCGTCACGAACACCGTCTCCGCCCGGCAGTGGAAGCACGAGCTGGTGCGGCGCACCTCGCTGACCGAGGACGAGATCGGCGAGTACAGCGGGACGAGGAAGGAGATCCGCCCGGTCACCATCGCGACGTACCAGGTGCTGACGACGAAGCGGAAGGGCATCTACCCGCATCTGGAGCTCTTCGACTCCCGCGACTGGGGCCTGATCGTCTACGACGAGGTGCACCTGCTGCCCGCGCCGGTCTTCAAGTTCACCGCCGATCTTCAGGCGCGCCGGCGGCTCGGGCTGACGGCGACGCTCGTACGGGAGGACGGCCGCGAGTCGGACGTGTTCTCGCTGATCGGGCCCAAGCGGTTCGACGCGCCGTGGAAGGAGATCGAGGCGCAGGGGTACATCGCGCCGGCCGACTGCGTGGAGGTCCGGGTCAACCTCACGGACCGCGAGCGGCTCGCGTACGCGACCGCCGAGACCGAGGAGAAGTACCGCTACTGCGCGACGACCGAGACGAAGCGGAGGGTGGCGGAGGCGCTGGTGCGCCGCTTCGCCGGGCAGCAGATCCTCGTCATCGGGCAGTACATCGACCAACTCGACGAGCTGGGCGAGCACTTGAACGCTCCGGTGATCAAGGGCGAGACCAGCAACGCCCAGCGGGAGAAGCTCTTCGACGCGTTCCGTGAGGGCGAGATCAGCGTGCTGGTGGTGTCCAAGGTCGCGAACTTCTCGATCGACCTGCCGGAGGCGACGGTCGCGATCCAGGTGTCCGGCACGTTCGGGTCACGGCAGGAGGAGGCGCAGCGCCTCGGCCGCGTCCTGCGCCCCAAGGCGGACGGCCACCAGGCCCACTTCTACTCCGTGGTGGCCCGCGACACCATCGACCAGGACTTCGCGGCCCACCGCCAGCGTTTCCTGGCCGAACAGGGCTACGCGTACCGGATCGTGGACGCGGACGAACTCCTGACGGAGAGCTGAGCTCGGTCACGGAAGCGGGCGTCGCCTCAGCGGCGGCGTACGCCCGCCTCGTCCGTGTACTCACCCAGCACGGCCACCTCGAAAGCGGCGCCGGCGAACACCTTGATCGCACGCAGCGCGTCGCCCAGCCAGTGGCGGTGGTGGTGGCCGTCTTCGACGGCGGTCGCTCCGGGCGGCGGACCGTGCCGGGAGGGAATCGGGGAGAAGGTCGCTGCACTCATATGTCCATGATGCGATCGTTGCCCCCCGAATGGCGTCGGTCCGGGGAGGGAATCTTCTCGGCCGCTCGATCCCTCTCAGGTCTGCCGTCCCGTACGCCTCTGAGGTGAGGCGATCCCCTAAAGATCCCTAGGGATACGGCATCCGAACCCCGAGCCCATCGGAGTTCCGAGCCCGGGGGCGCAATTAATCCATTCGCCGCCGCGCCCTCGTCTCCCCTACAATCTCCGCTCTTGCCCGCCTCCCTTTCGGAGTGCTGCCGCCCGGACGGAAACCGGACGGCACAGCCACACGTTCCCGCGTCATCACACACGGCAGTCGACCGGTCACGCGCCCGCGGTACGCCCCGCGCCACCGGTCGGCCACGCCGTCACGCCCGGAGGCAGAACTCGTGTCCACCCAGTCCGCCGATCCCGCCCGCCCCGACGACCCGAGGGCCGTCCACGGCACCTCCGGACCCGCCAACGCCGATCCCACCGATCCGCTCGCCCGCGAACGCGCCCACCTCTCCTCCTCCCGGGCCGCGCTCCGGACCATGCGGGAGGACGTGGAGTCGCTCGACATCCGTGACGTCACCGCGAACTGGGTGAACGCGGAGGCTCTCCAGCACCAGATCAGCGAGCGCATCAAGGCCCTCGCCGACCTCAGCGACACGCCGCTGTTCTTCGGCCGCCTCGACTACCTCCACGCTCCGGGCGCCGAGCAGGCCGAGGGTGCGGATGGGGAGCGCCCGCAGCCGGAGGCTGCTTATCAGACACTGCATATCGGGCGCCGTCATGTACACGATGCCGCCGGTGACCCCATGGTCATCGACTGGCGCGCGCCCGTGTCGCAGCCGTTCTACCGGGCGTCCAAGCGGGACCCGATGGACATCGGCCTGCGCCGCCGTTTCGGCTACACGGGCGGCGACCTCACCGCGTACGAGGACGAGCACCTGTCCGACCCCGCAGAGGCGGCCACCACCAGCAAGCTGCTCCAGCAGGAGATCGAGCGCCCGCGCGTCGGTCCGATGCGCGACATCGTGGCGACCATCCAGCCCGAGCAGGACGAAATCGTACGGAGCGGGCTGGCGGGCACGGTCTGTGTGCAGGGCGGTCCGGGCACCGGGAAGACGGCCGTCGGCCTGCACCGCGTCGCGTATCTGCTCTACGCCTTCCGCGAGCGCCTCGCCCGCACGGGCACCCTCGTCATCGGACCGAACCGTTCCTTCCTCCACTACATCGAGCAGGTGCTGCCCGCGCTGGGCGAGTTGGAGGTGAAACAGGCAACCGTCGACGACCTCGTGGCACACGTAGAGGTGCGCGGCACCGACGACGCGGCCGCCGCCGTCGTCAAGGGCGACGCCCGGATGGCGGAGGTGCTGCGCCGCGCCATGCGCTCGCACGTCACGATGCCCACCGAGCAGGTGGTCGTGGTGCGCGGCTCGCGTCGCTGGCGCGTCCCGGCGTACGAACTCGAAGACATCGTCCGGGAGTTGCTGGAGCGCGACATGCGCTACGGCGCCGCCCGCGAGGCTCTGCCCCAGCGGATCGCGCACGCGGTGCTCGTCCAGATGGAGCGCTCGGGCGAGGCGCCGGACGACCGCGTCCAGGATGCCGTGGCCCGCAACTCCGCGGTGAAGGCGGCCGTCAAGGCGATCTGGCCGCCCGTCGACCCCGCGAAACTGGTGCTGCGCCTCCTCGCGGACGCGGACTACCTCGCCGTGCACGCGGACGGCGTCCTCACGGACGACGAGCAGAAGACGATCCTGTGGGCCAGGCCGGCCCGGAGCGTCAAGTCGGCCAAGTGGTCCGCGGCCGACGCCGTACTGATCGACGAGGCGACCGACCTCGTCCAGCGCACCCACTCGCTCGGCCATGTCGTGCTCGACGAGGCGCAGGACCTCTCCCCCATGCAGTACCGCGCGGTGGGCCGCCGCTGCACCACCGGGTCCGCGACCGTGCTCGGCGACCTCGCACAGGGCACCACGCCCTGGGCGACGCGGAGTTGGGAGGAGGCGCTGGCCCACCTCGGCAAGGGCGACGCCGTCGTCGAGGAGCTCACGGCCGGCTTCCGCGTCCCCACGGACGTGATCACGTACGCCTCCCGTCTGCTTCCCCACATCGCGCCGGGGCTGGCCCCGGTGGCGTCGGTCCGCGAGAACCCGGGGTTCTTCGAGCTCCGTACGATCACGCCCGGTACCGACGGGGACGAGGGCGACGACGGGGACGCCCAAGTCGTCGCCGCCTGCGAGGAGTTGCTGCGCCAGGAGGGCTCGGTCGGTCTCATCGCCGCCGACGCCCGCGTCCCCGCCCTCACCGAGGCGCTCTCGGCGGCGGGCATCGCCCATCTCGACCCCGGCGAGGAGACGACGCCCGAGAGGCGCCTCACCCTGGTCCCCGCCTCGCTGGCCAAGGGCCTGGAGTACGACTACGTGGTCCTGGACGAGCCCCGGGCGGTCGTCGACGGCGAACCCGACGAACGCACCGGCCTGCGCCGCCTCTACGTGGCGCTGACCCGTGCGGTGTCGGGCCTGATCGTGACGCACGCGGCAGGGCTGCCCCCACAACTCGCGTGATGGTCAGGTGTCCAGTGCCGTACGCCACTCCCGTACGGCACGGGCGGCGACCGGTGCGCTCCAGCCTCCCGGGCGGGCGGCGCCCCCGATGTGGAAGGCGTCGACGCCGGCCGCACGCAGCTCCGGGACGTGGTCGAGGCGGAGGCCGCCGCCCGCCATGAGCCGCTGGGTGTAGCCGGGCTCGCCACGCCGGGCGGCCTCGGTGAGCAGGACGGGCAGCCCGGCGTCGACGCCCTCGACGGAACCCGCGGTCAGGTACGTGTCGAGCCCTGGCTGATCCGCGAGCTGCTTGCGCAGGGCGTCGCGGTCGGCGGCGCGGTCGACGGCCCGGTGGAAGGTCCACCGGCACCCGTCCAACTGCGCCACCAGCCGCTCCACAGCACCGAGATCGGGCCCACCGACCTCGTCCAGGAAACCGAACACGAACGCGTCGGCCCCGGCGGCGCGCATGTCCCACACGACCCGAACCAACGCGTCCACGTCCCCCGCCGCGAACCCGTCCGCCGCTCTCAGCATCACCCGCACCGGGATGTCCACGGCCGCCCTGACCTCGGCGAACGTCCCGACCTCCGGCGTGAGGCCGTCCGCGCCCATGTCGGTGACCAGCTCCAGCCTGTCGGCCCCTCCGGCCTGGGCGGCGACCGCGTCCTCGACGTCGAGGGCGATCACTTCCAGGAGCGCACGCGTGGTCATGGGACCCCTTCCCGTGGATTCCCCAGCTGGTACAGGTCTAGTCCAATCTCAAGAGTACGGGGGATCAGCGGATCAGCCGAAGAGGTTGAGATCGGCCTCCACCGTTCCCGCCAGCTCGTACCGCGCCCCGGCCAACGGGCGCCCCGAGTACAGCCGTACGAGGGTTGCCGCGTCGCCGAGGTAGCGGGCGGGCGACCGCTCCCCGGAGGGCGCACCGAGCAGCAGCGGCTCGTCCACGTCGTCGAGGTCGGCGTGCAGGGCGAGGTGCCCCCGTTCACGGCTGAGCCACGCCAACAGCTCCAGGGCGGGCTCCACCTGGCCTCCCCCGTACGCGCCGGGTACGCCCCATGCGTCACGTACGTCCCCCGCGTGCACCCACTCCCCGAGGGCGATCCCGTCCAGCGCGCCGCCTGCCCCGGCGATCACCGGCCCGGCCTCGGTCATGCCCCGCTCCAGCTCGTCCACGATCCGCGCCACCGGCCAGCCGTCCCGCTCGGCGATGTCGCGGTCGTTCGACTCCGGGCTGAAGACCCCCTCCTCGAACCGGTTCTCCACCACCCGCGACAACGCGGCCGAGCAGTGCGCGAGTACGTGCCGCACGGTCCAGCCCGGACAGCAGGTCCCGGCCGCGAAGTCCCCCTCCGGGCGCCCCCGCAGGAGGGGAATCAGCACGTCCCGCTCTGCCGTCAGCAGTCGGCCGGGGAGTTCCGGGTCCCGTTCGTCGTGTGCGCCAACAGTAGTCATGAGGCCACGCTAGTGCCGTACGGCAGGCTCCCGCCGGGACGAGTAGAGCCGCTGGCCCTTCACCAGGGGCTGCTCGGGCACGTGCCCCCGCCACAGCACCACGCCGTGACGCCGCTCCCAGTACGTCGCGTACGCCCACTTGATGAGCCGCTCCGGCACGAACAGCAGCGGGAAGAATGCCATCAGGGGATCCAATATCAGGCCCATCGCCGTGGACATCACCACCAAGAGGACGAGGGAGGACCAGTCGAAGCTCTGGCGGAGAGACGTCTCCAGCGCGCGCCGTACCGTGCCGGGGTCCGCCACGGGAACCGCGCTCTCGAAGTCCTGCTTCTCACCGCCGAACCACGTCAACCGGGTGCAGGCGAGCACCCCGTTCAGAGCGGCGAACGCCATGACGACGGTCGACAACAGCTGCAGGTCGGCATCGATACTCGGAGGAACATCGCGCACGCCGAAGACCACGGGCACGGTGACGGCCAGGGCACACACCGCCTCGACCACGGTCATCGCCTCATGGTGGACATACCTGTGCATGTGGCTCCCCCCTCCGCACCCGCCTCCCCGCAGGCGGCTGCCGCACCCCACACGGCACCACTATGCATACGGCGCCCGCCCCGGCAAGCGCTTCGTCCGCGGCACCCCCGAACCGTCAGCTGCCCTTGGCCTCCGGTTCACCAGGCCGGTCGTTCACCCGGCTCGTTCACCCGGCTCGTCCACAATGGCCCCATGGCCGACCGCGACGCCCTCGACGCCCTCGACGCCCTCCGCTCCCGCTGGCTGACCGCCCTGCTCGCGGCGCGTGACGGCGCCTGTCACCCCGCCCCGAACCCGTACGCCGACGACCTGCTGAAGCGCTGGTCGGAGCCGCAGCGCCGGTACCACACGCTCGACCATCTGGCAGCCGTCCTGGACCGTATCGACGAGTTGGAGGAGTACGCCGACGACCCGCACGCCGTCCGGCTGGCGGCCTGGTTCCACGACGCGGTGTACCTGCCGGATCGGTCCACGAACGAGGAGCGTTCGGCGCGGCTCGCCGAGCGTGCGCTGCCCGAGGCCGGGGTCCCGCAGGAGACGACGGACGAGGTCGCCCGCCTGGTCCGGCTGACCGTCACCCACGATCCCGCCGACGACGACGCCAACGGGGCCGTCCTCTGCGACGCGGATCTGGCCGTCCTGGCCTGGCCCCCGGAGTCGTACGCCCGGTACGCGGCCGCCGTCCGCGAGGAGTACTCCTTCGTTCCGGACGACGCCTTCCGTACGGGCCGGGCGGCCGTACTGCGTCAACTCCTCGACCTGCCACGACTGTTCCGGACGCCGTACGGGGAACGGGAGTGGGAGGCGCCGGCCCGCCGGAACATCGTGGCCGAGATCGAGCGGCTCAGCGGCGGGTCCTAAGGGGTTCTGAGGGGGCCTGAGGGGGCCTGAGCGGCGGACGGTCCGGCGGACGGCGGTGCCAGTCACCGTCCGCCGGGGGGGGGAATGCCCGTCCCGCTACCGGCGTTGCCCTCGTACATGCCCTCCCGCTCTCCGTCCCGCAGCGGCACCGACCGCTCCCGCATGCCCCTCGCCGTCTACGTGCTCGGTCTGTCCGTCTTCGCCCTCGGCACCAGCGAGTTCATGCTTTCCGGGCTGCTGCCGCCCCTCGCGGAGGACATGGGGGTGAGCATCCCCCGGGCGGGGCTGCTGATCTCGGCGTTCGCGATCGGGATGGTGGTCGGGGCGCCGCTGCTCGCCGTGGCCACGCTCCGGCTGCCCCGCCGTACGACCCTGATCACGCTGATCACCGTCTTCGGGTTCGGTCAGGTCGCGGGAGCCCTCGCGCCCAACTACACGGTTCTCTTCGCCTCCAGGGTCGTAAGCGCCCTGGCCTGTGCGGGGTTCTGGGCGGTGGGGGCCGCCGTGGCGGTGGCGATGGTGCCGGTCGGCGCGCGGGCCCGCGCGCTCGCCGTGATGATCGGCGGGTTGTCGATCGCGAACGTCCTGGGTGTCCCGGCGGGCGCCTTCCTCGGGGAGCACTTCGGCTGGCGTTCGGCGTTCTGGGCCGTGGCCGTCGCCAGCGGGATCGCGCTCGTCGGAGTGGTCAGCCTGATCCCGGCCCTGCCCGTGCCCGACGAGCGGCCCCGGCTGCGGCAGGAGGTCCGGATCTACCGCGACCCACAGGTCTGGCTCTCCGTGTCCGTCGTGGCGCTGGCCGCCGGCGGGGTCTTCTGCGCGTTCAGCTATCTCGCGCCGTTGCTCACGGACGTCGCAGGGCTCGACGACGGCTGGGTGCCGACCGTGCTCGCGCTCTTCGGGATCGGCGCGCTGACCGGTACGGCGATCGGCGGGCGGATCGCCGACGCCCACCTGTTCGGCGTGCTGCTCAGCGGCATCGCCGCCTCGACGGTCCTCCTCGTCGTGCTGGCCCTCCTCGGCGAGTACGCGGTCCTCACCGTCGCCCTCTCCTTCCTCCTCGGCGTCTCCAGCTTCTACACCGCGCCCGCGCTCAACGCCCGGCTGTTCAACGTCGCGGGCGCCGCCCCCACCCTCGCCGGAGCCACCACCACCGCCGCCTTCAACCTCGGCAACACCGGCGGCCCCTGGCTCGGCGGCGCGGTCATCGACGCGGGGTTCGGCTTCGCGTCCACGGCCTGGGCGGGCGCCGGCCTCACGGCGACGGCCATCGGCGCGACGGCGGTCTCGCTGCGGCTGCACCGCCGCGCGTCTCCCGCGTCGCGCGTGGTAGCGGGCACACCCGACCGAGCCGATAAACCCGTACGTACGGACACGTGATCGCCTCTATCCTCGCCGCCATGCGACCAATGGGTGGGGACCAGGTAGAGGAAGCCGTCGGACACGCGCTCGCGCTGCTGCGTACCGCGACGGACCGGGACTGGGAGGGCACCAGGGCGGGCCGTCTGGAGTGGAGTTGCCGTGCGACGGCCGAGCACGTGGCCTCGGACCTCATCGCGTACGCGGGACAGTTGGCCGGACGCGCGACCAAGGCATACGTGCCCTTCGAGCTGACCTTGGAGGACGGCGCCGACACCGCGGGCATGCTCGACGTGATCGAGACGACGGGCACCCTGCTCGCGGTGACCGTCCGGGCAACCCCGCGTGATGTGCGCGCCTTCCACCCGTACCCCTTCCGCGCCGCCGACCGCGAGGGTTTTGCCGCAATGGGTGTGGTGGAGGTGCTGCTGCACACCCACGACATCGCCGAGGGCCTCGGCCTGTCGTACGAGCCACCCGCCGAGCTCTGCCAGAACATCCTCACCCGCCTCTTCCCGCACGTCCGGCCCGGCCCCGAACCCTGGCCCACCCTCCTGTGGGCCACCGGCCGCGGCGACCTGCCCGGCCGTGCCCCGGTCACCGCGTGGCGCTGGAACAACCCCCTGGTCGTCCCCGCCGAGCGGCTCGCCCTGCACGGCGTCACCCCGGCCGCGGCCGCCGATCTGGCCGCGGGCGGCACGGGCGGCTTCGAGTGGATCGAGGGCGGCCCGGTCGAGGGCACCCGCGAGGGCGCGGGCATGATCATGAAGCTGTACGAGACGGGGACGCTTCGCGCCGAGTGGGGCATGTACGTCCTGGTCCGCACCGAGGACGGCCGCGCCCTCGGCGCCCTCGGCTTCCACGCCGCTCCCGACGAGGAGGGCCGCACGGAGATCGGTTACGACCTCGTCGAGGCGGCCCGCGGCCACGGCTACGCCACGGAGGCGCTGCGCACGCTGGCCGACTGGGCGCGGGGCCGCGAGGACGTCCGCTCGCTGTTCGCGGTGGTCGACAAGGACAACGTCCCGTCGCAGGGGGTCGTCACCCGGTCCGGGTTCACGCGGGTCAGCGACGACGGGGAACGGTTCGCCTACGAACTGCGGCTGCGGTCCTGAGAGTGGCCGCGGTCCCAGCCTCCGGGCGAGGGAGCCTCACCGGCGTACGTGCCGGGAGCAGCGCCGGCGTACGTGCCGGGAGCAGCGCCGGTGTTCCCGCGCCGCTTCGGCCGGCGCAGGCCCGCTTGTGTGAGCCTGCGCAGCAGTTCCTTCGGGCCCACTTCCACGGCACCCGCGCGCACCACGTCCGCGTAGCGGTGGGACGGGATGTCGTAGTGGTCGCGTTCGAAGGCGCGCTCGGGTATGCCCAGGTCCCGTGCGAACGCGTGGAGTTCGTCGTACGACTCGTCGCTGACGAGGTGCGACCACATACGGCCGTGGCCGGGCCAGGTGGGCGGGTCGATGTAGATCGTCACGAGGTCGTCGTCCCGCCTGCCGCCGATCCCAGCGAGCCCAGCGCCGCGACCTTCACGCCCGCCTTGTGACAGACCCAGTGGGGGTCGGCACCCAGTTCGGGCTCGACGTCGAGGGCGTGTGGGTCGCCGGAGCCGCACACCGGGCACAGGGGCCAGCGCCCGTACCGCTCCAGCAGCGCGTCCTGGACGTCCTGCGCGACGAGTCCGGCCACGTACCCCGCGCCCTCGGGCCACTGCTCGACCCACCACCGGCGCTCGACGACCGAGTCCTCGACCAGCGAGACGACATCCGCCTCGGCGACCTCGCCGGCGACCAGATCTGCGAGTACGAGGGCACGAGCGGCGTGCAGCGCCTGCTCCAGGGGGCTGATGGGATCCCCGATGGGATCGCCGGTGAGGTCCATGCCCCCATTGTGCTCACCCTTGACCGTACGGCAGCTCGGAAAATATCTTTCAGAGTGTGAGCAACAAAGTGAAGGAAATTTTCGGGGGCGCCGCGCCACCGGCTCCCGCCGCCCTCGCGGCCAAGGTGCGCACACTCGCTCCGTCCATGACCAGATCCATGCAGCGGGTCGCCGAGGCCGTCGCCGGTGACCCGGCGGGCTGCGCTGCCCTCACCGTCACGGGACTCGCCGAGCTCACCGGCACCAGCGAGGCGACCGTCGTCCGTACGGCCCGGCTGCTCGGCTATCCGGGTTACCGGGACCTGCGCCTCGCGCTCGCCGGGCTCGCCGCGCAGCAGCAGTCGGGCCGTGCGCCCGCCGTCACCGCCGACATCGCGGTCGACGACCCCATCGCCGACGTGGTGGCGAAGCTCGCGTACGACGAGCAGCAGACCCTCGCCGACACCGCGGCCGCACTCGACACGATCCAGCTCGGCGCGGCGGTCACCGCGCTGGCGGGGGCCCGGCGGGTCGACGTGTACGGCGTGGGTGCGTCCGGGCTCGTCGCCCAGGACCTCACGCAGAAGCTGCTGCGCATAGGGCTCATAGCCCATGCGCACAGCGACCCGCACCTCGCCGTCACCAACGCGGTGCAGCTCGCCGCCAAGGACGTGGCGATCGCGATCACGCACTCGGGTTCGACGGGCGACGTCATCGAGCCGTTGCGGGTCGCGTTCGAGCACGGGGCGACGACGATCGCCATCACCGGGCGCCCCGACGGTCCCGTCAGTCAGTACGCCGACCATGTGCTCACCACGTCCACGGCCCGGGAGAGCGAGCTGCGGCCGGCGGCGATGTCGTCCCGGACGAGTCAGCTGCTGGTCGTGGACTGCCTGTTCGTCGGGGTGGCGCAGCGGACGTACGAGACGGCGGCGCCGGCGCTGTCCGCGTCGTACGAGGCGTTGGCGCATCGGCACAGGAGTGGGCCGCGGTAGCGCTCCGCCGGAGACCGGAGCACCGGCCGCACGGCCACACTGGCCGCCGTGGCCGCTGTGGCCGCTGTGGCCGCTGTGGCCGCTGTGGCCGCTGTGGCCGCTGTGGCCGCTGTGGCCGCTGTGGCCGCTGTAGGACTGAAACGCCCCTGAAGGGGCGCACTCGCGCACCCGCACCGTACGAAATGAGCCGTTGCCATGACCTCCCCCACCAACGCCGCCTCCCCCGATCACCCCGACTTGAAAGCAGATCACCCCGACTTGAAAGTCGATCACCGCGACCTGAAAACCGATCACCGTGACCTGAAGGCCGAGCTGGAGACCCTCACCACCGAGGCGTTCCGCCCGGAGCTGGCCGAGATCGACCGGCTGCCCACCCTCGACATCGCGCGGCTCATGAACGGGGAGGACGTGACGGTACCGGCTGCCGTCGCCGAGCAGTTGCCCCGGATCGCCGCCGCCATCGACGCCGTCGCCGAGCGGATGGAGCGCGGCGGCCGGCTCGTCTACGCGGGCGCGGGCACCGCCGGGCGGCTGGGCGTACTGGACGCCTCCGAGTGCCCGCCGACCTTCAACACGGACCCGTCCCGCGTGGTCGGCCTGATCGCGGGCGGCCCCGAGGCCATGGTCACCTCGGTCGAGGGCGCCGAGGACTCCAGGGAACTGGCGCGGGCCGACCTCGACGCGCTCGCCCTGACTCCCGCCGACACGGTGGTGGGCGTCTCGGCCTCCGGCCGCACCCCGTACGCGCTCGGCGCGGTGGAGTACGCCCGTGACCGGGGGGCGTTGACCATCGGCCTGTCCTGCAACGCGGACAGCGCACTCGCGGCGGCCGCGGACCACGGCATCGAGGTCGTGGTGGGCCCGGAGCTGCTCACGGGTTCGACGCGGCTGAAGGCGGGCACGGCGCAGAAGCTGGTCCTGAACATGCTCTCGACGATCACGATGATCCGCCTGGGCAAGACGTACGGGAACCTGATGGTGGACGTCCGCGCCTCGAACGAGAAGCTCCGCGCCCGCTCCCGCCGCATCGTGGCCCTGGCGACGGGGGCGTCGGACGAGGAGATCGAACGGGCCCTCGCGGCAACGGACGGCGAGGTCAAGAACGCGATCCTCACGATCCTCGGCGGGGTCGACGGACCGACGGCGGCCCGCCTCCTGGAGGAGAGCGAGGGACATCTGCGGGCGGCGCTGGAGGCGGCGGACAGGTGAGCGAAAATACCGGGCAGATTACCCAACTCCCTTGTTAGCGTTGCCGATTGGCCATGCACACGGAGGCGGCCGAAGGGGCGGAGACGGCAGATGGCATCGACCACGACCACCACGTTTCGGATCGGCGGAGACCTTGAGGTGGGGCGACTCGGACTGGGCGCCATGCACCTGTCCGCCGAACCCGCCGACACCCGCGCGGCCTCCCTCGCGCTCGCCCGGCGGGCCGTGGAGCTGGGCGTCACGCTGATCGACACGGCCCACCTGTACGGCTGGGGAGCCAACGAGGAACTCCTCGCCGAGGCCCTGCACCCGTACCCGAAGGACCTGCTCGTCACCACCAAGATCGGCATCTCACGGCAGCCGTCGGGCGAGGCACGGCTGGACGGGCGGCCCGAGGTCCTGCGCCACCAGGTGGACGAGGCACTGCGCCGACTCCGCGTCGAGCGGATCGAACTGCTCCAACTGCACCGCATCGACCCGGAGACGCCCCTCGCCGACCAGCTCGGCACGCTGCGGGAGCTCCAGACCGAGGGCAAGGTGGGCCGGATCGGGCTCTCGGAGGTCACCGTCGCCGAACTCGACCAGGCGCGGGAGATCGTCGACGTCGTGAGCGTGCAGAACCGCTACAACCTGCTCGACCGCGAACACGACCCGGTTCTCGACGCGTGCACGGCGGCGAACATCGCGTTCCTGCCGTGGCGGCCCGTCGCCCACGGCACGTCGGGTGAGCGGGCCGAGGTCGCCGCCGTGGCGGCCGAGCTGGGCGTGACCGCCACCCAGGTCGCGCTCGCATGGCTGCTCGACCGCTCTCCGGTCGTCCTCCCGATCCCGAGCACCACCCGCACCGCCCACCTGGAGGAGAACCTCGCGGCGACCGGCCTGCGACTGAGCCAGTCCCAGCGCGACCGCCTCGACAGGCTGACCGTCGGCTGACCGGGGAGGCATAGCCCTCGCTGTGGGCTGTCAGTGGTCCATGCCATGCTCGACCACGACAGCAGGACACCGTCCGAGGAGGTGTCCGAGGAGGAGACGACCACGGTGAACCACGCACAGCTGACCGCCCTGGGCCGAGCCCTGCGCCTCCTCGGCGAGCACGGTGACGCCCTGACGTCCACCACCCCCGACGCCAAGCTGCACGAGGTCAAGGCCGACCTCCGGCGCGCCCTGGACCTGCTGGACGAGACGGTCACGACCGCGGCGCCCACGACGCGCTGCGCCGAGCACCCGAACGGCCCGGTGGACGAGGACGCCCCCGACCGCTGCCTCCTGTGCGAGACCCGCCGCCGCGCCGCCCGCCGCGCCCAGCTCAACGGCGCGTACGGGCCACCGCGCCCCACGGCTCCCACGGACCCCGGCTCGTCCCGCTACGGCATACGCGGCGACCGCCCCCAGCCTCAGCAGCGCTGGCTCCCGGAGGCGTGGAACGGCCAGGCGTGGCAGCTCTGCGGCACCCCACGCCGCGACCGCCGCGAGGCCGAGCTCTACCTGGCCGCCGAACGCCGCGGCCCCCGCCCGGCGACGGCATACCGCCTGGTCCACGAGTTCACGGACTACGAGGTGCTGCGGGTGTGGGGCGAGCCGGTGCGAGTGGACATCGAGCCGATGGGCAATCCGTAACGCCGCGCCGCTCGACCGACGCGCTTCTCACGGCCTGCGCACTCTCGCCGGGGCCGCCCGCTTCTTGGCCAGTGTCGTGCTTCCGCGAGCCGAGTAAAGGGCGCTCCGCTGACGCTCCGCGTCGCCTTCGGCGATCGGCCTACGGCCGACCCTTGACTCGGCTCGCTCCAGCACGGGGAAGAAGCGAGCGGGCGGCCCGGAAAGACGGGGGCCCAGCGAGTTTGCGCTTGAGCTGGGTCGAGAAGTGGGCCAAGGCTGACGCGCGCGACCGCGCCTCGCACGCACGCCGGCTGAGTTCGGCGACTTACGGCCGGTCACCGAGACGGCCACGCCACCCAGCACCACGAACGCAGCGCCGACCACGAGCACGGTCGGCAATGAACGCCCATGCATGGGTAATTGGCAGATTTGGGCCACCCGAGGCAGGTAAAAGCCCAGGGGCTGGACGCTCGACGGTGGCCCAAATCTGCCAATTACCCTTCGGAACAGGGCTGGTGTGACAGGTGAGGTGGCGAGGTCTCGTCTCGCCGTCCGTGTCCCTCGCGCCCGCCCTCGCACCGCAGCTCACCCCCACCCGCTGTACGCCGCCAAACCCACCCGGCGTGCATGCGAGACGCGGTCGCGCCCGTCAACTCCGGCCGGCAATGCAGCCCACGCCACGCGCCTCCCACCCTGGGCCCCCGTTTTCCTGGGCGCCCGCTCGCTTCTCACCCGTGCTGGAACGGCCCGGGTCAAGGGTGGCCCGGAGGGCCATCGCCGAAGGCGACGCGGAGCGGCAGCGGAGCGCCCTTGATGCGGGCCGTGGAAGCACGACACTGGCAAAGAAGCGGGCGCCCTCACGGCCACCTGAAGGCCGCCAGAGCTCGTGCGGCGGTGGTCGACGGCGAGAAGGGTCACGCGTGGCGAAGTGCGACTGACACGAGCCCGGAGGGGCCAAACGGAGGGGACCAAACGGAGCAAGCGGTCACGAACTGACCTATATGGGTCCTAGCGTGTGGCCATACCGACGGAACAGGAATCCACGGAGGGCCACACCATGAACGACACCTTGATCACCAGCGAGCGCACCGACGAACGCTCCGACGAGCGCACCGACCTGCTCGACACCCTGGCCAAGCACCGGCACTTCCTGCGCTTCACCACCCGCGACCTCACCGACGAGCAGGCCGGCCTGCGGACCACCGCCGGCGAACTCTGTCTGGGCGGACTGATCAAGCACGTCACGTCGGCGGAACGCAGCTGGGTGGACTTCATCCGGAACGGCCCCTCGGCGATGGGCGACTTCACCGCGATGACCGAGGCCGACTGGGCCCGGCGGGCCGACGAGTTCAAGATGCTGCCCGGTGACACGCTGGCCGGTGTGCTGGCCGCGTACGAGGAAGTGGCCCGGGAGACAGACGAGTTGATCGCCTCCCTGCCCGATCTCGACGCTACCCGACCGCTGCCGAAGGCCCCTTGGTTCGAGCCCGGGGCCCGGTGGTCGGCCCGCAGGACGCTGCTGCACATCATCGCCGAGACCGCCCAGCACGCCGGCCACGCCGACATCATCCGGGAGTCCCTGGACGGCGCCAAGACGATGGGCTGACCGTTGTGTTCCGTCACGGCGTCTCTGTGTTCCGTCACGGCGTCTCGCGGACCCTGTCCACCACCCCCACGTCCAGCACCGCCTGTTCCGTTGAACCCAGGTAGGTCAGGTCCGAGGAGCGGAACACCCAGGTCGTGCGCTCGTCGTCGTCCGACGTGATGGTGAGGCCGATGCCCTCGCGGCCCGCGGCGTCTCGTGCCGTGTCCACCGCGACGACCCCGGGCAGCTTCGCCACCGCGCGGTAGAGCGCCGCGCTCTTCTCGGGGAGCAGGGTGGCCGTGTCGAGCATGTCGCCCACGGCCTCGAAGACGGCCTCCTGCTCGGTCGGCCCGTGGCCCCCGGCATCCTCGTAGAGCTTGTCCACCAGCTTGTCGGGGTCGGTGGGCAGTGCCGCCAGCTCGCGGTAGGTCGACACGTTCCGGTCCGCCTCGGCGCGACCGGTCCCGGGGGGTGTGTTCGTCGGCGGGCCGGAGACCACTTCCTGGCGGATGTAGCCGTCGCGGGTGCCGTCCACGGACGTCCAGTCCTCGCGTCGGACCTGCCAGGTGCCCACCACGCGGAAGGAGTTGCCGTACCTTCTCACGGCCTCCTGGGAGCCTTCCGTCTTGACGTAGACGAACTGGTCGTCACGGATCGTCGTGGCCGGTGCCGTTGCCGCGGCGCCGGCCAGGCGGTCCAGGAGTTCCACCGCCTGCCGGTGCCGGGCCTGGTCCACCTGAGGGCCGAAGAGATCGGTGAGCGCTCCGGTCACCGCCACACCGGCCACCATGGTTCCGGCCAGTGCCGTGGGCAGCGCCACCTTCAGCCACTTGGGGCGGGGGCGGGCGGGGCGAGCTCCGTCTTCGAGATCGCGCCGGAACTCCTGGGCCAGCCGGCTCCTGAGCGCCCGGTGCCGCTCGCCGGGGAGCGCGGGGGCGTCCGCGGGCGGAAGGGCCGCGTGCAGACCGGACACGAGGTCCTGCTCGTCCTCGCCGTGCGGCGTGGAGATCTTCATCGGTTCGTCTCCTCGGTCGTGTGGGTGGCGGCCCTGCGGCCCGCGTTCTGTGTCTGTCCGGGCGTCTGTCCGGGCGTCTGTCCGGGCGTCTGTCCGGGCGTCTGTCCGGGCGTCTGTCCGGGTGTCCGTCCGGGTGTCCGTCCGGCCGCTCCCGGATACCGCGTCGTCCTGCGTGCCCTGACCAGTTCCGACTCGGTCTGGGCGCGCAGTCGCGTCCGTGCCCGGGACAGCCTGGAGCGGACCGTCCCGGGAGAGACGCCGAGCGCCTCGGCGGCGGCCGCGGAGTCCAGGCCGGACCAGACGCAGAGCATCACCACCTCCCGCTCGTGCCGTCGCAGACGGTCCAACGCGGCCCGTGCGGCGGCGAGTTGTTCGACGTTGGCGATGCGGCCGACCACCTCGTCGGCGAAGTCGGGCACGGTGTCGTGGAGGTGGACGCGGGCCAGCGCGTTCCGGTGCCGACGCAGGGCACGGGACTGGTTGCGCAGGACGTTCACACAGATCCCGAGCAGCCAGGGCAGGAGGGCGTCTCCGTCCGGGTGCACGCTCTGCCGCAGCCGCCATGCCTCCAGAAAGGTCAGCGAGACGATGTCCTCGGCCTGCCCCCAGTCGCCCGTGCCGCGCGCCGCCAGCCGGTGGACGGCCGGGGCACACTGGTCGAAGAGTTCCGCGAAGGCATCGGGATCACCGGCTCTCACCCGAGCACGTAGTGAAGGTTCCATGCCCGGTTCTGTCCACCCGCCTCCGACTGCTGCGTGATCCGCGTCACGTACGATGCCCCGCGTCCCCGCCCCGGCCGTCCTCCTTTCGTCCGTCCTCCTTTCGTCCGTCCTCCGTTCGACTGCCCTCCGTTCGACCGCCCTCTGATGCACAGGACGGCTGACGCCAGACGAGCGTGTACCGCCAGAACAGCCGACGACGCAGCCGGGCGCCGGGGAGCACGCGGCTCGCCTCCCGGAGGATGTCGCCGAATCCCGTCTCCGCCGGCCGGGTCACCGCGGCCATGGAGAACGGCCGCGGCACCCTGCGCCCCCTGCTCCTGACCCAGCCCACCACGACGTTCGCCGGGACGGAGACGAGGGCGAGCAGATGGTCCCCGAGGGTCTCCGTGCGAGCCAGGCCGACCACCACCAGCGTCCCGCCGGGCCTCAGCCGCCCACGGAAGCGAGCGAGCGCCTGGCTCAGGGGCAGGTGGTGCAGGACGGCAACGCAGGTGATGACGTCGTACGACCCGCCAGGGGCCCCCGTCCAGCGCGTCCGCGACGGTGTAGGTCACCGGAGCACCGGCCGGAGTCAGCTCCCGAGCCCGCTCGACGATCTCCGGATCCGCGTCGATCCCGTGCACCTCGCTCGCCCGCGCCGCCAGCAGCCGGGCCAGGTCCCCACTCCCGCACCCGACGTCCAGCGCACGGTCGGAGCGCGGGGGCAACTGTCGCAGGAGCCACGGGTGGTAGTACGCGTTGTGGTCCCAGGGGTGCTCGGCGTTGAAGCGGTACAGCGCTTGCAGGAGGCGGTTCGGCAAGAGCGTCATCTGGCCAGTTCACCAGAGGAGCACGAGCGAATTGCCCCTCAGGCACGACGGGGGAGGAGCCAAAGCGGTCAGGAACTGACCTACATGGGTCCTAGCGTGTGGCCATACCGACGGAACAGACATCCACGGAGGGCCCACGCCATGAACGCCACCGCAACCCTGGCCACCGACGAGCGCACCGACCTGCTGGACACCCTGGCCAAGCACCGGCACTTCCTGCGCTTCACCACCCGCGACCTCACCGACGAGCAGGCCGGCCTGCGGACCACCGCCGGCGAACTCTGTCTGGGCGGACTGATCAAGCACGTCACGTCGGTGGAACGCAGCTGGGCGGACTTCATCCGCAACGGCCCCTCGGCGATGGGCGACTTCACCGCGATGACCGAGGCCGACTGGGCCCGGCGGGCCGACGAGTTCAAGATGCTGCCCGGTGACACGCTGGCCGGTGTGCTGGCCGAGTACGAGGAAGTGGCCCGGGGGACCGACGAGTTGATCGCGTCCCTGCCCGACCTGGACGCCGCCCAGCCGCTGCCCAAGGCCCCTTGGTTCCAGCCCCAGGCACATTGGTCGGCTCGCAGGGTGCTCCTGCACATCATCGCCGAGACCGCCCAGCACGCCGGTCACGCCGACATCATCCGGGAGTCCCTGGACGGCGCCAAGACGATGGGCTGACCGCCTCCCGGGGGCTCAAGTCCCCGGTTCCGAGCCCTCTTTTCAAGGCCGCCGGGAGCCGGGCGCCCGAAAGCGCCCGGCTCAGCCGACGAGCTGACGTCCGTTCAGCTCAGCGTCCCCAGCGACGCCGCGTCGTACGGCGCCAGCTCGTCGAAGCGGCCCGCCAGCACCTTCGCCGCCCACTCCGGGTCCTGGAGCAGGGCGCGGCCGACGGCGACCAGGTCGAACTCCTCGGCCTCCAGGCGGTCCAGCAGGTCGTCGATGCCCCGGATCGTGGAGCCCTCGCCGGCGAACGCACGGATGAAGTCGCCGTCCAGGCCCACCGAGCCGACGGTGAGGGCCGGCTTGCCGGTGAGCTTCTTCGTCCAGCCCGCCAGGTTGAGGTCGGAGCCTTCGAACTCGGGGAGCCAGTAGCGGCGCGTGGAGGCGTGGAAGGCGTCCACACCGGCCGCGGCCAGAGGCGTCAGCAGCGCCTCCAGCTCCTCCGGGGTCTCGGCGAGCTTCGCGTCGTACGCCTCCTGCTTCCACTGCGAGTAGCGGAAGATGACGGGGAAGTCCGGGGACACCGAGTCCCGTACCGCCGCCGCGATCTCCGCCGCGAACTTCGTACGGGCGACGAGGTCGCCGCCGTAGGCGTCCGTGCGGCGGTTGGTGCCGGACCAGAGGAACTGGTCGATCAGGTAGCCGTGCGCGCCGTGCAGTTCGACGCCGTCGAAGCCGATGCGCTCCGCCTCGGCCGCGGCCTGGGCGAAGGCGGCGATGACGTCGTCCAGGTCCCGCTGGGTCATCTCCTTGCCGGTGCCGGGCGTGCCGTCGAGGCGCAGGCCGGAGGGGCCGACCGCCGGGGCGTCCGTGAACGGGGGGTCGCCCGCCTTGCGCACCATGCCGATGTGCCACAGCTGCGGCACGATCGTCCCGCCCGCCGCGTGCACCGCGTCCGCCACCTTCGCCCAGCCGGCGAGCTGCTCCTCGCCGTGGAAGCGCGGGACGCTGTCGCTCTGCCCGGCCGACTCGTGGCCGACGTACGTGCCTTCGGTGACGATCAGGCCCACGCCCGCGGCGGCGCGGCGCGCGTAGTACGACACCACGTCCTCCCCGGGGATGCCGCCCGGCGAGAACTGCCTGGTCATGGGCGCCATGGCGATCCGGTTCGGGACGGTCAGTCCGTTGATCGCGACGGGCCGGGACAGGATCTCGGCGGCGCGGGAGGCGGGGGTGGCCGGGGATGCGGGGGTGGCGGGGACGGCAGACGTCACGGTGGAGCTCCTCGGAGGTGGTCGTCGGCAGACGCCGAGATGGGGGCGGGAGACGGGGAGGGCCGGGAGACGGAGACAGGGGCAGGGGCATGGGGCATGGGGTTTCGGGCGGTATATGCATACGCATCTACTGCCGTACTGATCAACTGCCCCGGCCCGCACCACATTCCGCCGGCTCGCCCTCCCGCGCTGTGACCCCGGACACGCCCGAGGGCGGCACCCCTGGAGTAGGGGTGCCGCCCTCGGTACCTCGGACGGGCCGATCCGGAGAACCGGATCAGAAGTCCATGTCACCGCCCGGCATGCCGCCACCGGCGGGCGCGGCGGCCTTCTCCGGCTTGTCGGCGATGACGGCCTCGGTGGTGAGGAACAGCGCGGCGATCGACGCGGCGTTCTGCAGCGCGGAGCGCGTCACCTTGGCCGGGTCGGGGATGCCCGCTTCGAGCATGTCGACGTACTCACCGGTCGCGGCGTTCAGGCCCTCACCGACGGGGAGGTTGCGCACCTTCTCGACGATGACGCCGCCCTCAAGGCCGGCGTTGACCGCGATCTGCTTCAGCGGGGCCTCGAGCGCGAGCTTGACGGCGGCGGCACCGGTGGCCTCGTCGCCCTCCAGCTCCAGCTTCTCCAGAGCCGTGGAGGCCTGGAGCAGGGCCACGCCACCACCGGCGACGATGCCCTCCTCGACGGCCGCCTTCGCGTTGCGCACGGCGTCCTCGATGCGGTGCTTGCGCTCCTTGAGCTCGACCTCGGTGGCGGCACCGGCCTTGATGACGGCCACGCCGCCCGCGAGCTTGGCCAGGCGCTCCTGGAGCTTCTCGCGGTCGTAGTCGGAGTCGCTGTTCTCGATCTCGGCGCGGATCTGGTTCACGCGGCCGGCGACCTGGTCGGTGGAGCCGGCACCGTCGACGATGGTGGTCTCGTCCTTGGTGATGACGACCTTGCGGGCGCGGCCCAGGAGGTCCAGGGTCGCGTTCTCCAGCTTGAGGCCGACCTCCTCGGAGATGACCTCGCCGCCCGTGAGGATGGCGATGTCGCCGAGCATGGCCTTGCGGCGGTCACCGAAGCCCGGGGCCTTGACGGCGACGGACTTGAAGGTGCCGCGGATCTTGTTGACGACCAGGGTCGACAGGGCCTCGCCCTCGACGTCCTCGGCGATGATCAGCAGCGGCTTGCCCGACTGCATGACCTTCTCCAGGAGCGGGAGCAGGTCCTTGACGTTGGAGATCTTGGAGTTGGCGATGAGGATGTAGGGGTCCTCGAGGGCGGCCTCCATGCGCTCCATGTCGGTCGCGAAGTACGCCGAGATGTAGCCCTTGTCGAAGCGCATACCCTCGGTGAGCTCCAGCTCCAGACCGAAGGTCTGGGACTCCTCGACGGTGATGACGCCTTCCTTGCCGACCTTGTCCATCGCCTCGGCGATGAGCTCGCCGATCTGGGTGTCGGCGGCGGAGATGGAGGCGGTGGAGGCGATCTGCTCCTTCGTCTCGACCTCCTTCGCCTGGTCGAGGATGGCGGCGGACACGGCCTCGACGGCCTTCTCGATACCGCGCTTCAGGGCCATCGGGTTGGCACCCGCGGCCACGTTGCGCAGGCCCTCCTTGACCAGCGCCTGGGCGAGGACGGTCGCGGTCGTCGTGCCGTCACCGGCGACGTCGTCCGTCTTCTTCGCGACCTCCTTGACCAGCTCGGCGCCGATCTTCTCGTACGGGTCCTCCAGCTCGATTTCCTTGGCGATGGAGACACCGTCGTTGGTGATCGTGGGGGCGCCCCACTTCTTCTCAAGGACGACGTTGCGGCCCTTGGGGCCGAGGGTCACCTTGACGGCGTCGGCGAGCTGGTTCATCCCGCGCTCAAGGCCGCGCCGGGCCTCCTCGTCGAACGCGATGATCTTGGCCATGTGAAGTGGTCCTCCCGGACGGATGGGGTCCCCCCGTGCTCGAAGCTAAGCCGAGAGCTCGGGGGAGGATTGCTCCGGACCGTGCTGGCGCCCGCGACGGACGGCTCGCCTGCCTGTGGGTCCCTGCCCCACGCGGCCGGCGGGCCTCACCGACCCGGTCCTCGTTGTCACTCTCACCTTCAGAGTGCTAACGCCCAATGATTAGCACTCGACCCCTGCGAGTGCAAGCGCCTGGGGATGATCCGCAGGTGAACGCGCCCGTGCGCCCCCGCCCGGATACAGGACGCGGTCCGGGGCCTGGTCCAGGACCTGGACCAGGACCAAGACCTGGACCTGGACCTAGACCTGGACCTGGACAGAACGAAGGGCTCGTACCCCGCGGGACAACTACCCGTGGGACACGAGCCCTTCGAAAGTGAAACGAAGTGCGTCGCTGCTGTTCAGTCGGCGCGTGCTTCAGCCGGCCAGACGGACCATGTCCGCCTGCGGCCCCTTCTGACCCTGCGAGATCTCGAACTCGACCCGCTGGCCCTCCTCCAGGGTGCGGTAGCCGTCCATCTGGATCGCGCTGTAGTGGACGAATACATCCGCACCACCGTCGACCGCGATGAAGCCGTACCCCTTCTCCGCGTTGAACCACTTGACGGTGCCCTGAGCCATGCCTAACTCCCCTATTACTGGCCCTTGCACAGATCCACACTTCGCGGATCCGGGTCAGACCTCACCCCCCAACGGTTGGGGGCGTGCGCCGGAACGCGTCGACCGCGGCTGAATGTATCTGTCCAACTGCCGTCTGCAACAGGTCAATCGGACGAGAAATCTGGACAGGCCCGGTCGGGAATGTACGGAGAATTCACCTGACTTCAGGGCAAGTCGGGCCCCGCAAAAGGAACATAAGGCGCGAATACCTCGCCGACCTTCGCCCACTTTGGCTACTTCATATCGGGCGCACGGCAAGAACCCATATGCGCACGGCGTGAAACCGGAGCCTGAAGCGAACCGCGTTCCCCAACTCTACCGTGCTCAACCATAGAGAATGGCCCCCTCCGCTTCTCTCACGGAGGGGGCCATTCGATGAACTCTCGGTAACCGAAGTTACCGAAGGTAATTATGGGTGCCGCTCAGCCTCCGGCGACGGCCGGAATGATGGACACGCCCGCCCCCTCCGGGGTCGCCGTCTCCAGCCCCTGCTCGAAGCGGACGTCGTCGTCGTTCACGTACACGTTCACGAACCGGCGCAGCTTGCCCTGGTCGTCCAGGACCCGGGCCGCGATGCCGGTGTGGTTCTTCTCCAGGTCGGCGATGACCTCGCCGAGGTTCGCACCCTCGGCACTGACCTCGGCCTGACCGTCGGTGTAGGTACGCAGGATGGTGGGGATGCGGACGGTGACGCTCATGGGGTGAGACCTCCGGTCAGGTACTGCTCGTGGTTGATGGGGGGGCAGCGCCCCCATCAGGGGCGCGGGGAACTGCGCGACCAGCCACGACGGACCCGCAGCCTTGAACGGACCGCAGTCTTACGGCGCTCCGAGCGGAGCGATCACGCGAGGCCGGCCTCACGGAACGAGTCGAGGCTGGGGCGAATCGTCGCCGTCAGTCCCGTACCCGCCACCGCGTCCAGTGTCTTGAGGCCGTCGCCGGTGTTGAGGACGACCGTGGTCAGGGTCGGGTCCAGCACACCGTTCTCGATCAGCTTGCGCGTGACACCCACGGTCACGCCACCCGCCGTCTCGGCGAAAATGCCCTCCGTGCGCGCCAGCAGCTTGATCGCGTCCACGATCTGCTCGTCGGTCACGTCCTCCACGGCGCCGCCCGTCCGCCGGGCGATGTCGAGGACGTAGGGGCCGTCCGCGGGGTTGCCGATGGCGAGCGACTTGGCGATGGTGTCCGGCTTCTGCGGCCGGACGACGTCATGGCCGGCCTTGTAGGCGACGGACACCGGCGAGCAGCCCTCGGCCTGCGCACCGAAGATCCGGTACGGCTTGTCCTCGACGAGCCCGAGCTTGATCAGCTCCTGCAGACCCTTGTCGATCTTCGTGAGCTGGGAGCCGGAGGCGATCGGGACGACGATCTGGTCGGGGAGCTTCCACCCCAGCTGCTCGCAGATCTCGTACGCCAGCGTCTTCGAGCCCTCCGCGTAGTACGGCCGCAGGTTGACGTTGACGAAGCCCCAGCCCTCGCCGGCCGGGTCGCCGATGAGCTCCGAGCAGAAGCGGTTGACGTCGTCGTAGTTGCCCTCGATGCCGACGAGTTCACCGCCGTAGACGGCGGCCATGACGACCTTGCCCTGCTCCAGGTCGTGCGGGATGAAGACGCAGGAGCGGAAGCCGGCGCGGGCGGCGGCGGCCCCCACGGCACCGGCGAGGTTGCCGGTCGAGGAGCAGGAGAGGGTGGTGAAGCCGAACGCCCGCGCGGCTTCCAGGGCCTGGGCGACGACCCGGTCCTTGAAGGAGTGCGTCGGGTTGCCGGAGTCGTCCTTCACGTACAGACCGCCGGTGACGCCCAGTTCCCGGGCCAGGTTGTCGGCCTTGACGAGGGCGGTCCAGCCGGGGTTGAGGTTCGGCTTGCCGGCCACGTCGGCGGGGACGGGCAGCAGGGGTGCGTAGCGCCAGATGTTCGCCGGGCCGGACTCGATCAGCTTGCGCAGCTCTTCGGTCTCGTACGCGGAGAAGTCGTATGCGATCTCCAGCGGGCCGAAACACTCCTGGCAGGCGAAGAGCGGGCCGAGCGGCACCCGGTGGCCGCACTCGCGACAGGACAGAGCGGCGGCGGGGCCGAGGTCGACGGTGGAGGCGGCGTTCGAGGTGCCAGGATTCGTCGTGTTTCCAGCAGTCTGCACAGCCATGTGAGGCGAGGCCCTTTCTCCTCATCTTCCTCACGACGCATCTCGCCGTGAGACGGATTTGGCACCTTCCCTAGCCGCGAGCCTCGCGAAGCCGATCTACGGTGATCTGTGAACGATCGACGCTGATCGGGTACGAGAACCGGCTGGAGGGTTGCCGGGGCTTCATCGGGCCGTGTCCCTCTGCCCCTCTGGATGAGCGGTATGCGGTTGTGTATGCCGTTGTTGATCATTGAAACGCAAAGGTGACCCCGCAATGCGATGGTCATCCGCGTTGTTCAAGACTGTAACCGAAGGCCAGGACAGTTGAGATAGACGTCCGAACCGCGAGATGGATCACACATCAGCTCGTGTGATCGATCCGCGTGATCGAGAAGACCGATCCGCAGTGATCGAAAAGTGAGGAGCCGCAGACCGTGCTGAACGAAGTCGAGCGCTGGCTGAGCACACGCTCCTGGTCCGTGACCGATCGCCCGCTCCACCGCATCCTGGCCGCCAAACGTTCCTCGGGCCAGTCGGTCAGTGTCGTGCTGCCCGCGCTCAACGAGGAGGAGACGGTCGGCGAGATCGTCGCCGCGATCCGTCGTGACCTGATGCAGCAGGTCCCGCTCGTCGACGAGATCGTCGTCGTCGACTCGGGATCGACGGACCGTACGTCGGAGGTGGCCGCCGCCGCGGGCGCGACGGTGGTGCACCGGGACGAGATCCTCCCCCGCATCCCGGCCGTGCCCGGCAAGGGCGAGGTGCTGTGGCGTTCCCTGCTGGTGACCAGCGGGGACATCGTCTGCTTCGTCGACGCGGACCTGAAGGAGTTCTCGTCGGACTTCGTCTCCGGGATCGTGGGGCCGCTCCTCACCGACCCCGGCGTCGACCTGGTCAAGGCGATGTACGACCGCCCGCTGGGCTCCGCGGCCGGCCAGGGCGGCCGGGTCACGGAACTCATGGCCCGCCCCCTGTTGAACATGCACTGGCCGCAGCTCGCGGGCTTCGTCCAGCCCCTGGGCGGCGAGTACGCGGCCCGCCGCTCGCTCCTGGAACAGCTGCCCTTCCCGGTCGGATACGGGGTGGAGCTGGGCATGCTGGTCGACGCCCTGCACCTGGTGGGCCTGGACGCCCTCGCCCAGGTCGACGTCGGCGTCCGCAAGCACCGCCACCAGGACGGCCAGGCCCTCGGCCGGATGTCCGCCGCGATCTACCGCACCGCCCAGCTCCGCCTGGCGCGGGGCCATATGATCCGCCCCTCCCTGACCCAGTTCGAGCGGGGCGAGGAGGGCTTCGAGCCGCGCACGTACTCGGTGGACACCGAGGAACGGCCTCCGATGGCGGAGATCGAGGAGTACGTGGAACGCAAGGCGGCGTGAGCGGAGTTCGGGGGCTGCTGCGGTGGCCGGTGTTGGCCGCCCAGCGGAACCGTACGTTTGAGCGGATGCGACAAGGGCTAGGTTGACGAGCATGGCTTCCGCTTCTGCCGACGGCGCCCGCGTCCTCGTCGCGTCCAACCGCGGCCCTGTCTCGTACGCCCTGGACGAGAGCGGCGGGCTCACGGCCCGGCGCGGCGGAGGCGGCCTGGTCTCGGGGCTGTCGGCGATCGGGCCGGAGGCCGGCGCGGTATGGGTGTGCTCCGCGCTGAGCGACGGCGACCGCGAGGCCGTACGGCGGGGAATCGTGGGGGCGGGGCCGGAGGCCCCTCCGCAGAAGGGCGGTGGTGGGCGACGGGTGGGAGAGCCCGGCGTCCGGATGCTCGACATCGACGCCGCGACACACGCGGACGCGTACAACGGCATCGCGAACTCGGTGCTGTGGTTCGTGCACCACATGCTGTACCAGACGCCCCTGGAGCCGGTCTTCGACGCGGAGTTCCGGCGGCAGTGGGCGTCGTACGAGGCGTACAACCGGGCGTTCGCCGAGGCGCTGGCCGAGGAGGCGGCGCAGGGTGCGGCCGTGCTGGTCCAGGACTACCACCTGGTCCTGGTCCCGCGGATGCTCCGCGAGCTGCGCCCCGACCTGCGGATCGGCCACTTCTCGCACACACCGTGGGCGCCGCCGGAGTACTTCCGGATGCTGCCCGACGACATCGCGGCGAAGGTGCTGAGCGGCATCCTCGGCGCGGACCGGGCGGCGTTCCTGACGCAGCGCTGGGCGGACGCCTTCACGGACTGCTGTCACGCGGTGCTGGGCCCCGGCATCCCGTCGGGGACGCGGATCGGGGTGCACGGCCTCGGAGCCGACGCGGACTTCCTCCGCCGGCGGGCGCACGAGGCCGACGTGGACGAGCGGATGGGCGCGCTGCGGGAGCAGATCGGTACGGCGCCGGACGGGAGCCCGCGGCGGTCGATCGTGCGCGTGGACCGCACCGAGCTGTCCAAGAACATCGTGCGGGGGCTGCTGGCGTACGGGCAGCTGCTGGAGGACCGGCCGTCGTGGCGGGAGCGGGTCGTCCACGTGGCGCTGGCGTACCCGTCCCGGCAGGACCTCAAGGTGTACCGGGACTACATGGACGAGGTGCAGCGGGTCGCGTCCGCGATCAACTCCCGTTACGGCACGGCGGACTGGACGCCGGTCGTGCTGCATCTGAAGGACGACTTCGCGCGCTCGCTGGCCGCGTACCGGCTGGGGGACGTGGCCCTGGTGAATCCCATCCGGGACGGTATGAACCTGGTCGCCAAGGAGGTGCCGGTCGTCTCCGACGAGGGGTGTGTGCTGGTGCTGTCCCGGGAGGCGGGGGCGTACGAGGAGCTGGGTGACGACGCGGTGGTGGTGAATCCGTACGACATCGGGGGTACGGCGCGGGCTCTTCACGAAGCGCTGTCGATGTCGCCGGGTGAGCGTGCCGAACGCACGAAGCGGCTCGCGGCGGGGGCGACGGCGCTGCCGCCGACGCAGTGGTTCCTGGCGCAGCTGCGCGCACTGGACGCCTAGCTTTCCTTCGCCCCCGCCGCCCCTACCCGTCCCATCCCAGGGGCTCCGCCCCTTCGCCCCCGCCCAGGGGGCTGCGCCCCCTGGGCCCCCAGGCCCCCGGGTTTCGGGGCTCCGCCCCGGCCCTCGCTTCGGGGCTCCGCCCCGGACCCCCGCTCCTCAAACGCCGGAGGGGCTGGGTATTCAGCCCGTCCGGCGATTGAGGACGAGGCCGTTCAGGCCGACAAGCGGGGGTCTGGGGGCGGCAGCCCCCAGGCTCAGCTCGCGGGTGAGGCCATCGCCGCTGCCATTCCCCCTAGTAGCCGTACGACGCCCGCCGGGCCGTCCACCACCAGATCCGCCCGCTTCGCCAACGCGGTGACCTCGTTGCTGCCGCTGCACACCAGAAGTCCGGGCATGCCCTCGGCGCGGAGGTCCTCGACGGCGGTGAAGGCCGGCAGGTCACCGAGGTCGTCGCCGGCGTACAGCACCGCTTCGGCGCCGACCTCCCGTACGTACTCGCGCAGCGCCACCCCCTTGTCCATACCCGGCGGCCGGAGCTCCAGGACCATACGGCCCGGCTCGACCACGAGGCCGTGGCGCGTGGCGAGCTCGGAGAGCGGCTCGCGCAGGGCCTCGAAGGCCGCCTGGGGGTCGGCGGCCCGACGGGTGTGGACCGCGACCGCACGGCCCTTCTCCTCGATCCACGTGCCCTCCCGGGCCCCGGCCCGTTCGAGGACACCGGGAAGTTCGGCGCGCACGGCGGCGACGCCGGGGTGGGAAGGCGGCGCCGTGACGGTGCCGGTGACCGCGTCCCACCGTTCCACCCCGTAGTGACCGAGGACGACCAGGTGCTCCAGGCCGGCCACGCCCGCGAAGCCCCCGTGGTGGACCGCGACACCGGCCGGGCGGCCCGTGATCACGGCCACGGAGGCGACCTTCGGGGCGAGGGCCGCGAGCGCGGGGACCGCCTCGGGGTGGGCGCGGGACTGCTCCGGGTCGGGCACGATCGGCGCGAGCGTCCCGTCGAAGTCCAGCCCGACCACCACGCGGCCGGGACGGGCGAGGATCGCGTCGAGTGCGTCACGCCCGGCCGCGGTCACGGGCGCGGGCAGTGCGCCGGAGAAGCCCGGCGAGTTTTTCGGGGCCGCAGAGGCCGCAGAGGCCGTGGAGGCGCTGGGATCACTGGAGGCGTTGAGGTCGTCGTAGGGGTCCGTCGGTTCCGAGTGGGTGCCCATACGGTGACCCTATCCAGGCACCGTCCAGCAGATGCCAGACTCCAGGTCTCGGCCTCCAGACCTCACCTCTCCTTCCGCCGCGCTTCCCGCACCCTCCGCAGCCGGTTCACCGTCACCGGGTCGTGCTCCAGGGCCCGCCGGTCGTCGAGCAGCGCGTTGAGCAGCTGGTAGTAGCGCACCGGCGCCAGTGCCAGCTGCTCCCGTATGGCCCGCTCCTTCGCCCCGGGCCCCGCGAAGCCGCGGCGCTCCAGGGCGAGGATGGCCAGTTCGCGCGGGCTCAGCTCGTCCATGACCAGAACCGTAGCCCTCGCCACTGACACCGCCGGCACCACTCACACGTGCCACCTACTGGTCCGCGATCTCCGCCGACACCGCCATCTGCTGCAGTCCCTCCAGCACCGCCTCGGGGTTCCCGTTCTCGGAGACGGCCTTGCCTATGCGTTCCTTGACGGCGGCGCTGACCTCGGCCCAGGACTTCTTGCCGACGGGGGGCAGCTCGGCCTGCGGGAGTTCGTCGAGGAAAGGCGTGAGGTCGGCGTCCGACTTGCTGGCGGACATGGCCTCCGAGGCGGACGTCGTGACCGGGAGCAGGTCGTACTCGCGGGAGAAGTCCAGCACGTTCTTCTCGCTGTACACGAAGTCGAGGAACTCGCCGATCTCCTGGCGGTTGCCGTTCTGCTTGAAGGCCATCATCCAGTCGGCGACACCGAGGTTGGCGCGGGCCGCGCCGTCGCGGCCGGGCAAGGGCACCATGCCGAACTCCACGCCCTGCTTGGCGGCGGCCTCCATGAGGGTCGGGTGGCCGTTGAGCATGCCGACCTCGCCGCGCGCGAACGCGGCGAACGCGTCGGCGCGGTTCAGCTTCGCGGGTTCCGTCGGGCCGGTCAGGCCCTTGGCGACCAGTTCGTCCTTGAGCCAGGTGAACGTCTCGATGTTCGCGTCGGAGTCGAGCTTGTAGGAGCCGACGCCGTCGGTGTAGCCGGCACCGCCGCTCAGCAGCCACTGCATGGTCTCGGCCTGGGCCTCCTCCGGGCCCAGCGGCAGCGCGAAGGGGGTCTCGACGCCGTTGGCCTTCAGCGCGGCAGCGTCCTCCGCGAGGTCGTTCCACGTCTGAGGCGTGTCGGTGATCCCCGCGTCGGCGAACAGCTTCTTGTTGTAGAAGAGCACCCGTGTGGACGCGGCGAACGGCATCCCGTACGCGACCCGCCTCACCTTGCCCGCGTCGCTGAGCTGCGGCAGGAAATCGGCCTGTACGGGGATGGAGAGCAGCTGGCCGGTTTCGTAGAGCTGGTTGCGTGCGGCGTACTCGGCGTACGAGCCGATCTGCGCCATGTCGGGCGCCTTGCCCGCCGCGACCATCTCCTTGACCTTGCGGTCGACGTCGTTCCACGAGTAAACGCTGACCTGCACCCGCACGTCCGGGTGATCGGCCTCGTACTTCTCGACGAGCTCGTCCCAGTATTTCTTCGAGCTGTTCCCCGCGGAATCGCCGTACTCGGCGGCGACGAGTCTCAGCGTGACCTCCTGCGCTGTGGCAGGGCCCGCGCAGCCGGCGACCGCCGCCGTCATGCCCAGCGCGGTAACCACCGCGAGCCAACCCGTCGTACGCCGGCGATGCGCAGGCAGATGCACTGTCAGTACTCCAACTTCTTGGTCCAGGCCCCGTGCGTCCACCCTGAATCGCAGACAGACGTTCAAACCTGTACTTTCCAAACTTCGGCACAAGGTCTACACCACGTAAGTGGACTAGACCTCTTCCAGGTGCACGGGCCACACTGTTCCCCGTGAGACATGTCATCGCGCTCGACGTGGGCGGCACCGGGATGAAGGCCGCCCTGGTGGGGGCACAACACGACTCCGAGCCCTCCGCCGGGTCGCCCCCCACCTTGCTGCACCAGGTCCGCCGGGCGACCAGCCGCGAGCGCGGCCCGGACGCCGTCGTCGAGTCGATCCTCGACTTCGCCGCCGAGCTGCGCGCCTACGGAGAGCGCCGCTTCGGCGAGCCCGCCGCGGCCGTCGGCGTCGCCGTCCCCGGCATCGTCGACGCCGAGCGGGGCACCGCCGTGTACGCGGCCAACCTCGGCTGGCGCGACGTCCCGCTGCGCGCGCTGATCGGCGAACGGCTCGACGGCGTCCCGGTCGCCCTCGGCCACGACGTACGGACGGGCGGACTCGCCGAAGGCCGGATCGGCGCCGGACAGGGCGCGGACCGCTTTCTGTTCGTGCCCCTCGGCACCGGGATCGCGGGCGCGATCGGCATCGGCGGCACCGTCGAGGCGGGCGCGCACGGCTTCGCGGGCGAGATCGGCCACATCGTCGTACGGCCCGGGGGCGCGCCGTGTCCGTGCCGGCAGCGCGGCTGTCTGGAGCGGTACGCGTCGGCGTCCGCCGTCAGCGAGGCCTGGGCCGCGGCGTCCGGGGACCCCGAGGCGGACGCGGCGGACTGCGCCAAGGCCGTCGAGTCCGGGGACCCCCGCGCACAGGAGGTCTGGCAGGGCGCCGTGGACGCGCTCGCCGACGGGCTCGTCACCGCGCTCACCCTCCTGGACCCACGCATCCTGATCATCGGTGGCGGGCTCGCCGAGGCCGGGGAAACCTTGTTCACACCGCTACGGGCCGCCGTACAGCGCCGCGTCACCTTCCAGAAGCTGCCGTCCATCGTCCCCGCGGCCCTCGGGGACACCGCCGGATGTCTGGGCGCGGGGCTGCTGGCCTGGGATCTGCTGACCATGACTCCCACCACTCCTACGACTCCGGAGGTAACCACCTGATGGCCACGGCCAGTGAACGGGACCGGCAGAGTCCGGTGCCGGACCGCGCCCCGCAGCATTCCGACCGTGCCCGCCGTGCTCGCCGTGCTCCGCGCGATTCCCGCGGCGCGCCGTGCACGGTGCTCTCCGGCGCCCGGGTGGTCCTGCCGACCGGCATCGTGGACGGCGGCCGCGTGGTCGTCGAGGGCTCACGGATCGCGGATGTGTCGGAACAGCCGGGCGCGTCGGAACGGGCGGACGGTTCGGAACGGGCGGACGGTTCGGAGCGCGCGGACGGGGCCGCCGGGATCGCCGGGATCGCCGAGGGCGCCCAGGTGATCGACCTCACCGGACACTGGCTGGTCCCCGGCTTCGTCGACATGCACAACCACGGTGGCGGCGGCGCCTCCTTCACCTCCGGGACGGCCGACGAGATCCTCCAGGGCATCCACACCCACCGCCTCCACGGCTCCACCACCCTCGTCGCCTCGACCGTCACCGTCGACATGGACTTCCTCGCACAGCGGGCGGGCCTGCTGTCCGAGCTGGCCGAGCAGGGTGAGATCGCGGGTATCCACTTCGAGGGCCCGTTCATCTCGCCCTGCCGCAAGGGCGCACACTCCGAGGCGCTGCTGCGCCACCCGGACCCGGCCGAGGTCCGCAAGGTGATCGACGCGGCGCGCGGTCACGCCACGATGGTCACGCTCGCCACCGAACTCCCGGGCGGCATCGACTCCGTACGGCTCCTGGTGGAGCACGGGGTGATCGCGGCGATCGGGCACACGGACGCGACGTACGAGCAGACGGCGGAGGCCATCGACGCGGGGGCGACCGTGGCCACGCATCTGTTCAACGCGATGCCGCAGCTCGGCCATCGCGAGCCCGGGCCGGTGGCGGCGCTGCTGGAGGACGAGCGGGTCACCGTCGAGCTGATCAACGACGGTGTCCATCTCCATCCGGCGTCCCTGGAGCTGGCGTTCCGTCATGCGGGCGGCTCCCGGGTGGCGTTCATCACGGACGCGATGGACGCGGCGGGCTTCGGTGACGGGCGGTATCGGCTCGGTCCGCTGGAGGTCGAGGTCAGCGCGGGCGTGGCGCGGCTGGTGGAGGGTGGTTCGATCGCGGGTTCGACGCTCACGCTGGACCGCGCGTTCCAGCGTGCCGTCACCGTCGACCGGCTGCCGGTGGAGGACGTGGTCGCCGCCGTCGCCGCCAATCCGGCCAGGCTGCTGGGCGTCTACGACCGTGTGGGCTCCCTCGACCCCGGCAAGGACGCCGATCTGGTGGTCCTGGACGCTCAGTTCGCGCTGAAGGGGGTGATGCGGCGGGGTGAGTGGGTGGTCGCACTCTGACCAGTGAAAGCGGGCGGCCGGCTTCCGGGTCTGGGCCGACCGCCACCTCTTTTGGCATGATCAGGACCAGCAGCAGCTTTCCCGGCCCGACGAAGTGCGCCATCGAACCTGGGGGGAGGACCGGCCCTGGTGATCCTCACGGTCACGCTGAACACCGCTCTCGACATCACCTATCGCGTACGGAACCTCACGCCCCACACCTCGCACCGGGTGACCGAGGTGACCGAACGCCCCGGCGGCAAGGGCCTGAACGTGGCCCGCGTCCTCGCGGCCCTCGGCCACGAGGCGACCGCCACGGGCTTCGCCGGCGGCACGACGGGACGCGCCCTTCAGGAGCAACTCGCCCGCACCACCGGCGTCGTCGACGCACTGGTGCCCGTCGAAGGCACGACCCGCCGCACCGTCGCCGTGGTCGACGCGACCGGTGACACGACTCAGCTCAACGAGCCGGGCCCGGCCATAACGCCCACCGAGTGGAACGCCTTCCAGGAGGTGTACGAGGATCTGCTGGGCTCCGCCTCGGCGGTCGCACTGTGCGGCAGCCTGCCGCAGGGAGTGCCCGTGGGTGCGTACGCGGGACTGGTCCGGGCCGCGCGAGCGGCAAAGGTCCCGGTGCTCCTCGACACGAGCGGTGAGCCCCTGCGCCGGGGCGTGGCCGCCCGCCCGGACCTGGTCAAGCCGAACACCGAGGAACTCGCCGAACTCACCGGTTCCCACGAGCCCGCCCGGGCCACCCGGGACGCCCGCCGCCGCGGCGCCCACACGGTGGTCGCCTCCCTGGGGCCCGACGGGCTGCTGGCCCACACCGCCGAGGGCCACTGGCGGGCGACGCCGCCCCGCCGCGTCCGCGGCAACCCGACGGGCGCGGGCGACTCGGCGGTCGCGGGGCTGCTGTCGGGTCTCGTGGAGCGCCTGCCGTGGCCCGAGCGGCTGGCCCGGGCGGTGGCACTGTCGGCCGCGACGGTCCTCGCACCCGTGGCGGGCGAGTTCGACCGGGCGGCGTACGAGGAGTTGGTGGAGCAGGTGCGGGTGGTCGGTGGGGCCGACGCGGCCTGAGCACCGGTCACCCATCACCGGTCACCGGGCCGTTCGGCTCAGTCCTTCACCAGGTACAGCTGGTCCAGGTTGACGTCGCACTGGTTGCCCTGCTCGCAGGAGAGCTTGATGGTGTTGGTGCCCTTGTTGAGCTGGACGTTCGCCCAGGTCTCCGTCCAGCCCTTCTCGTAGTCGCCCTCGGCGGCGTTCGCGAAGTTCTTCATGTTCAGCGGGCGGGTCTGGGCCGTGCCGTTGACCGAGAGCGTGGCGTCGGCGTCCTTGCCGGGCACGCCGTAGTTGACGTACAGGCGGTACTGGCCCTTCTTCGGTATGCCGTTCACATTCCACGTCACGGACGCGCCGGGCACGTTGAAGCCGGTCACGTACACGCCGCCGTCCGCCTTCGCGCCGGAGATGTCCGACGCGGTGGTGGCGCCGCCGCCGAGCAGCAGCGCCTTCGCGTCGATCTTCGGCAGCTCGGCGTCCGCGTCGTCGTTGGCCTTCTCGGAGGACGACTGGCTGGGCTCGGCGCTCCCGTCGGCAGACGGGGCGGAGGACGCACCGGTGTCGCCACCGGTGTTTTCGCTGTCGTCGCCGCCCAGCATGGCCACGCTGATGCCGATCACGACGGCGGCGACCACGGCGATCGCGCCGATGAGGAGGCCCTTGGTGTTGGGACCGCGGCCCCGGCCGCCACCGCCACCACCGTGCGCGGCCTGACGGGTTGTGGGCGCGCCGCCGGAGAAGGCCTCGGGCGCCTGGTAGTTCGCGTTCGGCTGGCCGTAGGCGCCCTGCTGCGGCACCTGGCCGTACGCGGCCGTCTGGCCGGGCTGCTGCGGCGCCTGGGCGGCCTGCTGCCCGTACTTGCGCTCACCGACCGCCCGCACCCTGTTGACGGCGTTGGGGTAGCCGTAGCCCCCCGACGGCGGCTGGGCGCCCCGGGCCTGACCGTCGGCGTACAGATAGCCGAACGGGTCGTCGTCCTCGGGCGTGCTCGCGCCGTTGCTGCCGGGCGTCATCCCAAGATCTCCTCAGCGGTGCGGTACAGATTCGGTACGTGTGTGAGTGGCGAGCCTACCCGCTCCAGGTGGCCCAAACGGGTGACTCCGGTTGGATCATCACGCCGATCACACCGTCCGTCTTCACCCGGATCACGGTGCTGACCTGCGGGAAGAGGGTCGTGCACCTGGAGTGCACGTGGAGTACACCAGTGATTCACCCCGCACGGCGGTGCTGTCTGGGACGTGACCGTTTTTCGATGTACATCCGCTCGTCGGCCGACTTCAGCACCTCGTCGGCCGTCATGCCGCAGTGGGCCCAGCCGATGCCGAAACTGGCACCGACCCGCATGGCACGGCCGTCGACGCGGATCGGCTGGATGATCTCGTTGCGCAGCCGTACGGCGAGGTCCTGTGCATCGGCGCGGCCGAGTCCGTCGGCGAGGACCACGAACTCGTCGCCGCCGAGGCGGGCGACCGTATCCCCGTCGCGTACGGCGCCGCCGAGGCGCCGGGCCACCTCGATGAGGACGGCGTCGCCCGCGTTGTGCCCGAAGCGGTCGTTGATCGACTTGAACCCGTCGAGGTCGCAGAAGAGCACCGCGAGCCCCTTGGTGCCGTCGTCGTGCTCGCCCTCGGGGGCGACGACGTGCACATGGTGGTCGAAGGTGTCGTACGTCCCGGTGCCGGATCCGGGTCCGGCGCCGAACGCGTACCCGTGACCGTTCACGTCGAACGCCGGGTGTCCCTCGACGAACTGGTCGTACCGCTCGAACGCCGCGTCCATGGAGTCGGCCGCGCCGGCGGGCAGCGACTGCGAGCGCCTGCAGAGGCGGGCGGACAGGCGGGAGCGCAGCTCGGCGGAGTTCGGCAGTCCGGTGAGCGAGTCGTGCGAGGCGCGGTGGGCGAGCTGGAGCTCGCGGCGCTTGCGCTCCTCGATGTCCTCGACGTGGGTGAGCAGGAAGCGGGGCCCGTCGGCGGCGTCGGCGACCACGGAGTTGCGCAGGGACACCCAGACGTACGTCCCGTCACGGCGTCCGAGCCGCAGCTCCGCGCGTCCGCCCTCGGCGGAGGTCCGCAGGAGCGTGCCGATGTCCTCGGGGTGGACGAGGTCGGCGAAGGCGTAGCGGCGCATCGCGGAGGCGCGGCGGCCGAGCAGCCGGCACAGCGCGTCGTTGGTCCTGAGAATCCGGCCGTGCTCCTCGCCGCCCATCTCGGCGATGGCCATGCCGGACGGCGCGTACTCGAAGGCCTGCCGGAAGGATTCCTCACTGGCCCGCAGTGCCTGCTGCTCCCGTTCGAGCCTGACCAGTGCGCGTTGCATGTTGGCCCGCAGCCGGGCGTTGCTGATCGCGATGGCGGCCTGGAAGGCGTACATCTGGAGCGCCTCGCGCCCCCACGCGCCGGGGCGGCGCCCGTTGCGCGGCCGGTCCACGGAGATCACGCCGAGCAGCTCGCCGCACGAGGTGCCCGAGGTGCCTGAGGCACCCGGGGTGTACATCGGCGCGAAGAGGCGGTCGGCGGGGTGCCACTCGTCCTCGAAGCGGGGCGCGGGGCCGTCGGTGAACCACTGGGGCACATCGTCGTCGTCGAGTACCCAGCCCTCCGTGTGCGGTATGAACCGCAGGTCGCCCCAGGCCTCGCCCATGCCAAGCCGGCGGTCCCAGGAGTCGCGGGAGCCGACGCGGCCGGTGATGAGCGCCTCGGCCGCGGAGTTGCCCGCGAGCGCGGCGACGACAAGGTCTCCGTCGGGGCGCACGAGGTTGACGCACGACAGCTCGTAGCCGAGTCCGTTGACGATGCCGTCGGCGACGGTCTGCAGCGTGTCGGCCAGGCTGCGTGCGGTGTTCATGTCCGCCATGACCTGATGCAGCTGCCGCAGAGTCCTCAGCCGGACGTACGGCTCCGAGTCGGTGTCGGTCTCCATTCGCCCTCCCCCCGAGGTCTCGCAGCAACTCCAGGGTTGTCATCGGCGTGCTGGTCGGCGTACTACTCGTAAGCTCTCAGCCACTGAATCACAGCGCGCTGCCCACTCGGTACACAGGGTCAACAAAAAAGGGCACCTGTGACTCAAGTCACAGCAAAACGTGAACAATTGAGTGGAGGTTCTGCATTTTCGCCGCCCGCCGGCTGAACACAACGCAGGGCTCTGTGTGGGGGCTGTGACCGGATGTGTCCGCACGGGAACCGGCGCCTCTCGGCGCTCTCCGCCGGAGGTCCTAGGACCGGCTCCGGACTCTGGTCGGATGCGGCGTACACCGGGCGGGAGCTAGCGTCCAAGTGTGCTGAACACCTCTCCTGCCCCGACCGTATCCACCCTCGCCGGGCATGCTGAGGGGGTGACCGATGACGAGTTCCGTGCCGCCCTGTCCCGGCTGGCCGCAGGAGTGGTCCTGGTGACCGCCCACGAGCCTCCGCTGGACCCCGAGGGGCCGCGCGGCGAGGACGTCGGCATGACGGCGACCTCGTTCATGTCCGTGTCCCTGGACCCGCCCCTCGTCATGGTCAGTCTCCGCGAGGGCTCCCGGATGGACGACCTGCTCGCCGAGCAGCCGCTGTGGGCCGTCTCCGTACTCGCCGAGAACCAGCGCCAGATCGCGGGCCGCTTCGCCATGAAGGGCCGCGTCAGCGACCGACTCCTCTTCGCGGACATCCCGCACGTCCGCGGCGAGGCCTCCGGGGCACTCCTCGTGGACGGTGCCCTCGCGACCCTGGAGTGCCGCACCGAGCAGCGCGTCACGGCCGGCGACCACACCCTCGTGATCGGCCGCGTCCTGACGGCGTCGGTCCGGGGCGCGGACGGGGGGCCGCTGACGTACTTCCGGGGGCGGTACCGGCAGTTGGGCTGAGGCGGGAAGCCTGCGGCGTGGGGGGGACACCGGAAAGCCGGTGTGAGGAGGGAATTCGCTCGCCCCTCGGTGATCCGCCGCCCTAGGGTGCGCGCATGACGACGACGTCCGCACTCCGCCTCGAAGAGATCACCCCCCGGAATTTCGAGGCCGCGACCGGCATACGGGTCCGCCCGGAACAGGAATTCGCGGTCTCCCCGGTACTGAAGTCCCTGGCCGAGGCGTACGTCCACCCCACCGGCGTCGCCTGGCCACGTCTGATCGTCGCCGGCGAACGGCCCGTCGGATTCCTCATGGCCTTCTTCGACATCGACTGGAGGACGGACGGCACCCTCTTCCGCTCCGGCCTGTGGCGGCTGAACATCGCGGCCGGGGAACAGGGCCGGGGCTACGGCCGGTTCGCCGTCCGCTCCGTGGCCGACGAGATCCGCCGCCGGGGCGGCACCGAGCTGTACGTCACCTGGCATCCCGGGCCGAACGGCCCCGAGAACTTCTACCTGCGGCTCGGCTTCCGCCCCAACGGGGAGACGGTCGAGGGCGAGACGGTCGGGGTGCTGGAGCTGTCGTAGGCCGCCGATTCCCCGAGGCGCCGACCGGGGTCCCGACGGATGCCGTCACCCCCAGTCGCGCCCGGTCCGCCCCCGCTTGGTGTCGGAGCGCTGCTTCTTCTCGCGGAGGCGGCGCTCGTTGATGCCGCGGGGTATGCGGGTCGGCCGGCGTGGCTTCGGCGGGGGTGCCGTGGCCTCGGCGAGGAGTGCGGCCAGCCGGACGGCCGCCGCCTCGCGGTTGCGCCACTGCGAGCGGTGCTCGGAGGCGCGGACGGTCACCACGCCGTCCACGAGCCGCCCTGCCAGCTTGGCGAGGGCCCGCTGCTTCCACACCTCGGGCAGGGCCTCGGTCCTCGCGAGGTCGAACCGCAACTCCACCTGCGAGTCGCTGGTGTTCACGTGCTGACCGCCGGGCCCGCTCGACCGCGAGAAACGCCACATGAGCTCGGCCTCGGGGAGCGAGACGGAGCCGCGGATGAGATAGGGACCGGACATGCCATCCATGGTCCCGCGCGTGTCGGGCCACGTCACGCGCTTTTCGGGACGTACGGCTGGGAGGACGGCTGTACCTCCGGCTGGGCGTACGGCTCCTCGGACCGCAGGTAAAGAAAGTAAAGAGGGCCGGAACCTTCGGTACCCCTCACCGCGTTCATAGGGGTAGCTGTAGCTTCGTGCCCGGTACGAAGCCCGAATGCAACGAGGGAAGGGACTCCCAACAATGGCTGTAAGCCTGTCCAAGGGTGGCAACGTCTCGCTCACCAAGGAGGCTCCGGGCCTGACCGCCGTCACCGTGGGCCTCGGCTGGGACGTCCGCTCCACCACGGGCACCGACTTCGACCTCGACGCCTCGGCGATCGCGGTCAACCAGCAGGGCAAGGTCTACTCGGACGCCCACTTCGTCTTCTTCAACAACAAGCAGACCCCGGACCAGTCCATCGTCCACACGGGCGACAACCGCACGGGTGAAGGCGCGGGCGACGACGAGGCGATCAACGTCAACCTGGCGGCCCTCCCGGCCGACGTCGACAAGATCGTCTTCCCGGTCTCCATCTACGACGCCGAGACCCGCTCGCAGAACTTCGGCCAGGTGCGCAACGCCTACATCCGCATCGTCAACCAGGCCGGCGGCTCCGAGATCGCCCGCTACGACCTGTCGGAGGACGCGGCCACGGAGACGGCGATGGTCTTCGGCGAGCTGTACCGCAACGGCGCGGAGTGGAAGTTCCGCGCGGTCGGCCAGGGCTACGCCTCGGGCCTGGTGGGCATCGCCCAGGACTTCGGCGTGAACGTCTGAGCCGTACGCAGCAGATGAGGAGCCCCGACCCGGGCGAACCGGGCCGGGGCTCCTGCACGCGGCCCATCCCCTTGGAGCCGACGGCCTACTCGGCGGGGCATGTCAGTTCAGGTTTCGCCCTGTTCGGCGAACACGTCACCAGCGCCAGGGTCAGGTACGAGGGACGTTCCAAATAGAAGCCATGTGCCACATCGCCGCCCCCACGCAACTGCTCAGCAGCGGAGCTGACGAGCGCTGCCAGGCGGATGGTCTCGCGCTCCCCCGCGGAGGAGAATCGGGACGCGAACTCGGCGATCCGCTCACCGAGCCAGTCCGCGGCCTCCTTCGGCTCGTCCCAAGTCCCCCGAACCAGCATCCGGGGCTTGACCAGCCAGTAGGCCGTCTCCAGCGGCGGTAAATCCACCACAGGGAACTCCGCGAGCACCTCCCGGTACCGCTGGATCAGCTCCGGTCTGCTTCCGGCCGGAGGCGGCTCGGGATGTGCAGGACGCCGTAGGGCCTCCTCGTCGAAGCGCCCCTTCGGGCCGGTCCACAGATAGCCGTGATGGTGCACCAGTCGTTCCCGTTTCGTGTTGGGCGCCGAAGGATCAGCCGGTCCCGGCCCGATGGAGAGGTGGGCCGAAACCGGCTAGGGGGAGGATCAGGCGGACAGACCGAACCGCGCCGGGTCGATGCCGGCCGCGTCCAACTCCTCTGTGGTGAAGCGCAACGGCTCAGCGTCCGGCCGCTTGCTGTCACCGAGGGCCCAAGCGTCGTCGCCGATCCGGGCCAGGGTCACGCACCCCTCAGTGCACGGGCCGCCGCACGCCTTCACGAACGCGGCCCCACTGATCTCAAGTGCGTACAGGTCACTTCCGTCCAGCATCACTGCACCTTCCTGCTCAACTGTCGCGGCCATGCCTGACCGCCGCCGCCCATGCCGGACGGGAGTTCAGGGAGGAGGAAGAAGGCAACAGGCGCCAGGTGCCCGGAGCTATGACCCTGGTTCTGTAGCGGAGACCGGCGGCCGTCGTGTGCCGACGGCAATGCGAAGCGCTTCCGCTATTTGCTCCGCGTGCTCGGCATGAATCATCCCCACGTGCACCAGCGGCTTGCCCGAGTGAGTGACCATCGGCCGCAGATGCCGCCGCGCTCGCTGAGGAACGCCGAGAGCTGCCAGCGCTTCGCGAAGCGCCGAGCTCGCGCTGTCCGCCCGGCTACGGCTGTCGCGCCACGTCTGCATGTCCATCACTGCTGACCCTCGTGGTCTGCCAACTGGTGCTGATGCAATTCCACGTTCGCGTCGGAAACGCTGCTGTAGTCGACTCTGGACCTGGCATTCTCGCGGCGAACACACATGCCAAGGCAGGCACTGCGCCCTGGTACCGCTTTCGGTTCGGGAGGTAGTTCCGCCAGTGTGTACCCCTGAGCTTTCTGCGCACTCGTCAACATTCCTCCCCGGCGTCATGATGCACTCATGATTCACCGGTCGGCGAGCAAAGCCCAGTAAAATTCCCGTTCCGGACTAAAGATCACGATAGAGGTCTGCCCACCGATGAAGCAAAGCCCGTGCTTCATCACCAAAATCAGCATGCCGTTCAAAGAAATCGAAAACAGCAAGGCACTCGGAGACATCTCGAGGGTCTCGAAACACCATACGTCCAGTGAAATTCTCAACTGTGGCCAGCCGATTGTCGTAGACCGTGAAGGTGTTCATCGGGCCACGCGGCATGACAGTACCCAGCGCAACTACGCCGACTTGAAGATTTTCCAGATGAGACAGTGACACGAGACGGTCGATCTGCACCGCCATGGCAGGGGCCGGTACGATCGCCCACCTAACCGCCTGCTCCGTGAGAAGGAATGTGAAATCCTTCGTCGTGTCGTAGAGAACAGACTGGCGCTCCAGCTTGCGCGCCACGATCTTTGAAGAGTCACCGGGAGTATGACTCAGACCGGCACGAATGTATTCAGGTGTGGCCAACAGGCCAGTAATCATAGAAGGCAGGAAGTATCTCAGCTCGGCGGCATCTGCCTCCAACGAGGCCAACTCCGCCTGCCGTCTCTCCTTGCCGCGACGCCACGAGGAACGCTTGTCCTGCCACTCGGTATTCGCGATTCGCGCAAGTGCAGTGACCTCAGCCACCAGTTCAGGAGGAGCATCGAGCGCCCTGAGAATGCGCTCAACATCCACAAGCTTCGGCGTCTTCTTGCCGGTCTCAAACTTACTGATCTGACTCTGAGACATGTTGCAGCGCCGAGCGAGCCGGTCACCTGTGAGACCGGCTCGCTTACGCAGATCGCGGAGCTTTTCCGCCAGATCAGTCTTCGACTGCCCCAGCTGCTCGGGCTCGAACGTCACTCAAATTCTTTCACGTACTCGGCAAACGGAACGGAGTTGGCCAGAGCCGTGCGCTTCCACTCCAGATACGGAGCGATATCACCCGTGAACAGCTCTCGGTTGATCTGCGTTCCGTCCGGCCGGAAGTTGAGATGCACTATTCGCAGCTCATCGAACATCCACCAATCAGTCCCGGAGAGAGGAAGTCCGAAATCATCCTGTGTGACGTCCAGGACGCGAACATCCTCTCCGGCCCTGATGTTTCCGGGAATTCCCCAAGCGAACTGGTACCGCTGATAGTCCGTCAACGGCTGCCGTACGACCCGCACCCGCCCGACAGTGCGACCCGCTGCCACGTATCCACGTACACGCTCGTGCCACCGCGAATTGTGGCCGGTGGGTTTCGGCTCCCCCCTTAGGAACCGGGCGACGTTCTCGGCTTCCTTGGGCATGGTGTATGTGGGCTGAGCCTCGAAGCGCCATGCGTCACGTTCGTACGCGTCGAATGTCCGCCGCCACTCGTCACCACCCAAGAGCACGTACGGCCTCCCTGAGCACCGCTTCCGGGATCTCCACCAAGGCCTCGCCCTCCGGCGGCTGGAAGGCGTGCGACACGTTGCCCTGGACCACGATGGAGCCGCCTCCCGAGCGGTAGACGTTGGGGCAGTCATCGTCATCACAGTCGGGCCCGCGAAACTTGCCAGTGAGCCGCGTCAGTTCTTGGCGCGCCATGGTGACCCCCTTCTCTCCGCCCCTGGTCGGGGCTCATGTGCAACGAAGCTATGCAGGGCGTCGCTCCTCGTCCATGCCAACTCTGAAATATTCCCGATCTGGCATAAAGATGGGGAGGAGATCGCACGATCGTGGGCAAACTTCCCAGCATGACGACGCCGAGGCACCAGCATGAGACGTGGGACGAGCGACTCCACGAAGGCACTGGCCCAGTACAGGACGCATTCCTGGAGCTGGTCCGCAGGACCCAGAACTCCCTGCACTACTGCGACAACATGGTCTGGGGGAACCTCCAGACCCGGGAGTATGCCCGAGCTGTCCTCCAACAGGTCGTCGCCTTCCATGCGATCCCCGACGATGTTGAGGCCGGCGTGGCACGGCGGACCGCCCGAGCGCAGTTCATGGGGCGCGAGGGTCGTACGTACCACACGCTGCTCGGCGAGCAGGCGCTGCGTACGAACCTCGGCGGCACGGAAGTGATGCGGGCCCAGCTCGCATACCTGGTCGAAGCCCTTGAACTGCCGGGACTCAGGCTGGGGATCATCCCGTCGCGGGCGGAGCTCGCTCTGTTTCCAGGGCACGCCTTCTCGATCTTCGACGGCCTTCAGGTCGAGGTCGAGACCTACTCAGCCGGCTTGAACATCACGGACGAGGCTGAGGTGGCTACATACGAGAGGGCGTTCGCCTGGCTTGAGCGGTCGGCGGTGTACGGGGAGGAGGCGCGGAGGCTGATCGAGGGAGAGTTGGGGGCCATCTCCTGAAAGGTTCGTGAGCTGCTACGGCTCGGGCTTGAGGGCCGCCAGGAGGCATCGGAGTAGTTCCGGGGCGGTGGTGATCACCGCCGCTGAGGCGGCACTCTCGCGTATGAGGATCTGCCCCTCATAGTGGGCGAGTTCAACGCAGTTCCCGCCCTCCACACCTGAGAAGGACGACTTCTGCCACTGCACGGGCACTCGAAACCTCTCAGAGTTCGCGCGCGATGTGATGGATGAGCCGTCGGGATTCCGACTCGTTCAAGGTCATCCGCTCCGCGATGTCGAGCAGTTGCCTGTACCGGTTCAGTTTGGCTTCGCCCCCCAGGAAGAAGCTCCCCATGGGACTGTCCAACTGTACGGTGTCGAGTTGCGGCACGACGCCCCCGGCGTACAGCGGAGCATCTGTCGCCTCGATGAACTCCTCACAGGTGAAGGGCAGAACCCGCACCGTCACCGTTGGCCGCTCCGAGGCTTCCAGCACGTAGTCCAGTTGCTCCTTGGCGATCTTGCGGCCACCGAAGCGCATACGCAGTGCCGCCTCATGGATGATGGCGTGGAAAGGCGGCGGCGCGTCCCGTTCGAAGATGCTTCGGCGCCTCAGCCGGAACGTGACCCGCGCATCCACGTCCTCAGCGGGAAGCACCGGTCTGTAACTGCGGTGGATTGCGCGGATGTACTCCTCGGTCTGGAGGATGCCCGGCACGTTCACCACGTTGAGGCTCCGCAAGTACCTTGCGTGGTGCTCTAGTTCTGCGAGGTGCAGGAAGCCAGGAGCAAGCACCCCCTGGTAGTCCTCCCACCACCCCTTCACCCGCTCATCGGCCATCGCACACAACGCGTCGACGAGCCGCGCGTCTGAGGCGGAGTACAGCGTCGCCAGCCGTCGCACGCGCTCCGCGCTGACGCCCCAACGGCCCGCCTCGATATGGCTGATCTGCGCCTGGTTGCCACCGAGGAACGCGCCTGCTTCGCGGGCCGCCATCCCCGCAGCCTCGCGCAGCTTGCGCAGTTCGGCGCCGAGCCGGGCCTGGCGCACGGTGGGATTGCTCCTGGGGGGCATCCGTTCCTCTTCTGGTCGGGCGCTCCAAGTCTGCCGCGCAAACGGACAGCCGGTCCACTCACACGGGTGAGCTTTCCGGCACATCCATGTGCCGTCACATAGATGTGCCCTAGGGTCGTACTCATCAGCGCGTGGCTCCGCCAGTGAACCCGAAGTGCAGTCACCCCCAGTGCCCGAGCCACGGTGGCGTGCCGCGCAGCAACGTCAACGAACTCCGGGAGCCGAAGGACATGACCAACTCACCGATCACCCCGCAGACCTACCACCTCACCACCCCCAACTCGCCCCTCAGCCCGAGAATCTGCCGCGACACCGTCGCCCTGCTCCTCAGCACGAACGGCCACGCCCCGCACCTCGCCGACACCGCCCGCACGCTCGTGTCGGAGGTGGTGACCAATGCCGTACGCCACACCAAAACCCCAACCGTTCGACTGGAGACGGCGGTTACGGCCGACGGCGTCCGCGTGGCTGTCTACGACGACAGCCCGGCAGGGTTGCTGGTGCCGCCCGAGGTCGCGCGCGAGACCTACGGCACCTGCGACGACGAAGGCGGGCGTGGGCTGCTTCTCGTCCGCGCCTTGGCACAGGGGTGGGGAGTTGGAGGGGCGTACGCACCCGGCCGCGTTGGCAAACATGTCTGGTTCGAGCTCCGCGATCACTGAACCGCCGGTGGCTAGCCTGCCGCCCATGCGCCTCGATCCCCTCCCCCTCACCGCCGACCACGACATCCCGGGCCCGCTCCTCACCGAGCTCACCGCCCTGTACGCCTCCAACCGCGACTTCCACGCCCTCGGCGGCGACTTCCCTGACCCGGACGACATCCGTCCGGAGCAGGTGGCGGGGGCCCTGGCGGAGGAGTTGGCGAACCCGGACACGGAGGTGCTGCTGGCGCGCAGCGCGGGGCGGCTGGTCGGGGTCGCGATCACGCTCGCCCGGCACCCCGACCCGGCCGACCCGGACCCCTGGCTCGGACTCCTCATCATCGACGAGGGCGAGCAGCGCAAGGGGTACGGGCGGGAGGTGGCCGGACTCGTCGAGGAGCGCTTCCGGGTACGAGGGCGCGCCGCCCTACGCCTCGCCGTACTCGACGACAACCCCCGCGCCCTCACCTTCTGGCCGGCCCTCGGCTACGAGGTCATCGGGCATCGGAAGGACCGGCAACGAGGGCGCCCCTGCACCGTGTTGCGCAAACGGTTGTGAGAGCGGGCTGGCCCCCGGCCCCGCGCCACCGGGTACATGCTGCGTGGAGTGCGACACTTTCCGGAAAACTGTCGCACTCCACGCGCAGGTGCCCTGTCACCTGTGGATTCGCCCGCAGCGTGCGCTCCGTACCCCAGGAGCCCTGGGAAGCCGCGGCACCCCTCAGGGCTTGCCCGGCTTTCCGTCGCCGTACAGCCACTCCTTCCAGATCCCGCTGAAGTCCTTGTCGGGGACCTGTTGCTCGACGTACGCCGTGAAATCACCGGTGTCCGCGTTGCCGTGGCGGTGCTTGGTGGCCCAGCCGCGGAGGAGGGTGCGGAAGGTGTGGTCGCCGGTCTTCTGGCGGATCTTGTGGAGGACCATGGCGCCGCGCTCGTAGACCGGGCTGTCGGAGATGTGTGCCGCGCCGGAGGGCGTGGCGGGCGGGAAGGCCCAGATGGCTGCGTCGTCGGTGCGGTCCTGGTAGTAGTCGCCGTCGTACAGCGCGTCGAAGATCTGCTGGGCCGTCTCCCCGCCGTGCTCCTCCTGCCACAGCCACTCGGCGTAGGTGGCGAAGCCCTCGTTGAGCCACATGTCCCGCCAGGTCCTGGGGGTCACGGAGTCGCCGTACCACTGGTGGGCCAGTTCGTGGACAAGGAGCTCGGTCTCGGGGGCGCCGGGGAAGAAGGGGCGGTTCTGGGTCTCCAGCGCGTACTGGGCGTCGTCCGGGCGGTCGACGATCGCTCCGGTGGAGGAGAAGGGGTACGGCCCGAAGGTGCGCTGCGCCCACGTCATGACCTCCGGGATGCGGGCGAGGACCTTGCGGCTCGCCTTGGCCTGGGAGGGGTCGACGGCGACGTACACGGGCAGGTCGTCGGGCGTCGTGGAGCGCCGGATGTCGTATCTGCCGATCGCGACCGTGGCCAGATAGCTCGCCATCGGTTCGGCGGTGTGCCAGGTGAACGTCGTGGCGCCGTCCTTCGTCGTCGGCGCGCCCTTCAACTCCCCGTTGGAGACGGCCTGCAGGCCCTTGGGGACGGTGACCGCGAGGTCGTACGACGCCTTGTCGGAGGGGTGGTGGTTGCCGGGGAACCAGGCCATCGAGCCCGTCGGTTCGCCCAGCGCGACCGCGCCGTCGCCCGTACGCAGCCAGCCCTCCTCGGCGCCGTCCGCATCGGTGATCGTCTCGGGGGTTCCGGAGTAGCGCACGGTCGTCCGGAACATCTCGCCCTTGTCGAGGTCCCCCTTCGGACGCACGGTCAGTTCCTGCCCCGCCCGGTTCCAGCGGGCTTTCTCGCCCTCCACGGTGACGCCCTTGACGCTCAGCCCCTTCAGATCGAGGTCGAACGCGCTGAGGTCCTGCTTCGCCCGTGCCGTGATGACGGCCCTGCCCCGCAGGTGGTTGTCGTCGGGGTCGTAGTCGAGGGTCAGGCCGTAGTGCGTGACGTCGTACCCGCCGTTGCCCATCTTCGGGAAGTACGGGTCCCGCAGGCCGGAGGAACCGGGGGTGCCCTTCGCTCCGTCGCCGCCTCCGGTGCACCCGGACAGGGTGAGCGAGAGGGCGAGCAGGGCGGCGGGGACAACCGGCGCGGATCGGGACATGGCGCCGATCCTATGGGGACATGACACCATCGCCTCGTGCTCGACATCGGCTACGCCCTCTCCACCCGCTTCCCCGACCCGCCGCAGACCGACTACCGGCGCGCGGATGTGTACGCGCTGCGGCACGACCTGTTCTGCGGGGACGTGTACCTGGCGGACACGAAGGAGGACCGGGAGCTGTCCACAGCCTGGGGATGGGTGCCGGTGCTCGACTTCGCGTGGGCGCTGTGCGACATCGTCGAGCGGATCGACAAGGACCCGCACGGCAGCCGGGCCGCGCGGCCCCAGCGGGCCGAGCTCGACTTCACCGAGTCCACGGACCGGATGCGTTTCGAGCGCCGTTTCGGGTGGGTGGACATCGAGGCGGACTGGCTGCCGGCCGCCGAGCCGCCCCTCACGTTCTCCCACGCCGAGCTGCGCCGTGAGGCCAGGGATTTCCTGCACGATCTGATCGCCGACCTCACAGATCTCCATGAAGGGCTTCGGGAGAACTCGGTGATCTGGACGTTGGAAGCCAGGTTTCCGCGGATGGGGTGACTATCCCTGGCTCCGCCCCCAGCCCCCCCCGTCGGCCCTGAACAGCCTCGTCCTCAATCGCCGGACGGGCTGGTGGGTTCCACCCTGATCCCCATCTCCGCCGCCAGCACGGGTGCCAAGTCCAGCAATTGCCCCGGACTGATCACCGCCCCCGCCAACCGGTCCACCCCCCGCGCGATCTCCAGCTGGGCCGCGGCCCTCAGATCCACATCCGTGAGGACCGCCGCGTTGAAGTCCACCCCCTTCAGCGCACAGTCCACGAACTCGACCCGCTCCAGCCGGGCGCCCCCGAAGTCCGGCTCCACGAGGACGCAGTCCTCGAAGACCACGTCCTTGAGGCGGGCCTTGCGGAGGTTGAGGTAGTCGATCTTGCCGCCGCGGATGACGACCCGCTCCAGGACGGAGCCGTGCAACTGCACGCCGCCGAGCCGTGCGTCGACCAGCTCCACATCCCGCAGGGTGGACTCGGCGAGATCGGTGCCCACACCGCGTATGCCGGTGAGGACGGAGTCCAGGACGCGGGCGTGGTGCAGCCGCGTCTCGTCCAGGGCGCAGCCCCTCAGCGCGCAGTCCATGAAGCGGGCTCCCGCGCCGTCCTGGGCGACGAAGTCCTCCTCCGTGAACTCCAGCCCGTCGTAGTCCCCGTCCGGCTCAAGCCCCGCACCGCCGTACGGCTCCAGCGGCGGCAACCGCACCTCCGGCCGCCGCGCACCCCGCACCCCGGTCCCGCCGGAACCAGCCCCGCCTGTCCCACGGGCGCCTGTCCCACGGGTCCTGCCCGTCCCTCCGGTCCTACCGGTCCCGCCCGTCGCTTTCCTCGCCATGCCCCCATCCTGCACCTCTCCACTGACAATCACCCTGACCTGCGAGTTCTCCGGAAAGTCAGCCGTGATGTCACATTCCTGCGCCCTCGACGTGTCGTAGTGGTGACCGAGAAACCGCAGCAGCAGGGAGGCCCTCAGTCATGCACCGCATCACCGTCGTCGGTGGCGGCTTCGCCGGACTCACCGCCGCCATCACCGCCGCCGAGGCGGGCGCCAAGGTCACCGTGTACGAGGCCCATCACACGCTCGGCGGCCGGGCGCGGACCGCCGAGGGCCCGTACCGGACGAACGAGGGTCCGCACGCGCTCTACAACGGCGGTCCGCACTGGACCTGGCTCAAGCAGCGCGACCTCATCGGACCCCTCGCCCCGATCCCGCCCCTGGAGGGCGCCCGGCTCAGGCTGCATCACAAGGGTGTGCTGCGCCGTACGCCGCCGTTCGCGATGCTCAAGCTCCTGCGGCGCCGTACGGCGCACTCGGCGCCCGTCGACGTGGACTTCATGACCTGGGCCACCGAGCAGGCGGGCGAGGAGGCCGCACGGGCCGCGGCCCACTACTCCGCCGTCGCGATCTTCCACCACGATCCCGGGGCGTTGTCCGCCGCCTTCGTGCAGGAGCGGCTCCGCCGGGCCACGAAGCTGCCCCCGGAGGCGCAGTATCCGTGTGGCGGCTGGGCGAGTGTCGTGGACCGGATGGCCGCGAGGGCCTGGAATCTGGGCGTCCGCGTAGAGACCCTCGCCCGGGTCGAGACGGTTCCCGAGGGTCGGGGGCCGGTCGTCGTCGCCACCTCCCTCGACGCTGCCCGGCGTCTGCTGAAGGACGACTCGCTGACCTGGCCCAGCGGCCGTACCGCGCTCGTCGACGTGGCCGTCCGCGGCCGTCGCGGTGACGCCTTCGCCGTGTCCGATCTGGACGCACCCGGCTGGCTGGAGCGTTTCACCGCCCAGGACCGCACCCTCGCCCCGGCGGGAGAGCAGTTGATCCAGGGTCAGATCCCGATCGGGCCGCGCGAGTCCCGCGCCACCGGCGTCGCCCGCGCCGAGCATCTGCTGGACCTCGGCTTCGAGGGCTGGCGCGAGCGGGTCACCTGGCGGCGCGAGGCCACCGCGAACGGCCGTACGGGCGCGGTCGACCTGCCCGGCACCACCTGGCGCGACCGGCCCGCCGTCGACCGCGGCGACGGCGTCTACCTCGCGGGCGACCAGGTGGCGGCGCCCGGTGTGCTGTCGGAGGTGTCGTTCAACAGCGCGCTGGCCGCCGTGTCCCTGGCCCTCGGCCGGCGGTCCCCCGGCCCTCAGAGGCTTGACCTCAAGCATGCTTGAGGTCCCAGGGTGGGTCCCACAGCGCGTCCCGCGCCTCCACCACCACTGGGAGCCCGCCCATGCACGCCATCCGCCTGCACGCCTTCGGCCCTGCCGAGAACCTCACGTACGAGAAGACCGAGGACCCCGAGCCGGGGCCGGGCCAGGTCCGTATCGCCGTCGCCGCGGCGGGCGTACACCTGCTGGACGCGGCGCTCCGGGAGGGCGGCCAGGGGCCGGCCCCTGCTCCGACCCCGCTGCCGACCATCCCGGGGCGGGAGGTCGCGGGTGTCGTCGAGTCCCTCGGGGAGGGGGTCTCGGACGACTGGCTCGGCAAGCGCGTCGTCGCGCACCTCGGCTTCGTCCCCGGCGGCTACGCGGAGCTGGCCGTCACGGACGCCGACCGGCTCCACGAGATCCCCGGCTCCCTGGACTTCGCCGAGGCCGTCGCCCTGATCGGAACGGGCCGTACGACGATGGGGATCCTCCAGTTCGCCGAGCCTGGCCCCGGTGACGTGGTCGTCGTCCCCGCCGCCGCGGGCGGCATCGGCACCCTCCTCGTGCAGTACGCCAAGAACGCGGGCGCCACGGTCATCGGCCTCGCCGGCGGCCCGGTGAAGACGGCCGTGGTGCGGGCCAACGGTGCCGACCTGGCCGTCGACTACACCGAACCGTCATGGCCGGAGAAGGTCGCCGCATACCGGGGCAGGGTCACGGCCGTGTACGACGGTGTGGGCGGCGAGGCGGCCCGCGAGTCCGTCGCCCTCCTCGCCCCCGGCGGCAGGCACCTGGTCTTCGGCTGGTCTGCGGAGGGCATCAACGACGGCGCGGCGTACCTCGTCGAGGGAGTCTCGGAGCAGGTCCTCGGCCCGGAGATGCTGCGCAGGGCCGACGGCCCCAACCCGGTCCGCACCCTCGAACTCCGCGCCCTCGCCGAAGCCGCCGCCGGCCGCCTCACCCCGGCCGTCCAGCGCTTCCCCCTCGCCGACGCGGCCGGCGCCCACCGCGCGCTGGAGAACCGGGGCACCATCGGCAAGGTGGTCCTGGAGCCATGACACCCACGGCCCCGACGCGACCCCCGCCGGCCCCAGTCGACCCCCGTCGGCCCCAGTCGGCCCCCGTCGCCCCCAGTCGCCCCCAGTCGACCCCGGTCGGCCCCAGTCGACCCCGGACCCGCTGTCACACGTGGCGTCCCGTCACCCGGTCCGCCAGCCGCGCGAGGCGTGACGACTCCGCGCCGGACAGGGTGAGTTCGCGCTGGTCGGCGGCGCGGTACGCGGCGTACAGGCCGTGGACGCCCAGCCAGCGGAAGGGTTCCGGCTCCCACTTGCGGACCCGGTGCCCGACCCACGGCAGCGACGTCAGATCCGTCGCCCCCGCCTGACCGGAGTCCTGCTGGACCAGGTCGCGCAGAGTGCGTGCGGCCAGGTTCGCGGTCGCCACGCCCGAGCCGACGTAACCGCCCGCCCAGCCGAGGCCGGTGGAACGGTCGAGGGTCACCGTGGCGCACCAGTCCCGCGGCACACCGAGCACACCCGACCAGGCGTGGTCCACCCGCACGCCGGTGAGCGACGGGAAGAAGCGGACCAGGATCTCGTACAGCTCCGCGATCGTCTCCGCCTGCGTCCGGCCGTCGTTGTCGGTGCGCGAGCCGAAACGATACGGCACACCGCGGCCGCCGAGGGCGATACGGTCGTCGGCGGTGCGCTGGGCGTACATGTAGGCATGCGCCATGTCGCCGAGCGTCTCGCGGCCCGCCCAGCCGACGCTGTCCCACTGCGCCTCGGTGAGCGGCTCGGTCACGATCATCGAGGAGTTCATGGGCAGCCAGGTGCGCCGCTCGCCCTTCAACGCGGCCGTGAAGCCCTCGGTGCAGCGCAGCACGTAGGGGGCGCGGACCGTGCCGTACGGGGTGACCGCGTGCTTGGGGCGGATCTCGGTGACCGGGGTCGACTCGTGGACGGTCACTCCGAGGGCCTCCACCGCGGCCACCAGCCCCTTGACCAGTCGCACCGGCTGCAGCCGTGCGCCGTGCGGCGTCCAGGACGCGCCGACGGCGTCCGCGACGCGTATCCGCTCCGCCGCCTCCCGGGCGCCGTACAGCTCGCGGTCCGTCTCGCCGTACGACAGCTCCGTCTCGTGGAAGGCCTTCAGCCGGGCCAACTGGGCAGGTGTGCACGCCACTTCGAGGACGCCGCCCTTGTGGACACCGGCGTCGATGCCCTCTTCCGACGCCACCCTGACAACCTCGTCGACCGTGTCGTTCATCGCGCGCTGGAGCCGTACGGCGGCCTCATGGCCGTGCAGCTTCGCGTACCGGTCGCGACCCGCGATGCCGTTGTAGAGCCAGCCACCGTTGCGGCCGGAGGCACCGTAGCCGCAGAACTTCCGTTCCAGCACGGTGATACGGAGGAAGGGGGCCGCCTTCTTGAGGTAGTACGCCGTCCACAGCCCTGTGAAGCCGCCGCCGACGATCACGACGTCGGCGGTCGCGTCCCCGGGCAGGGGCGCGCGACGCTCGGGGAGCCCGTCGTCCGCGTACCAGAAGGAGACGCCACCGTTGACGACACCACCGGGGCCGCCAGGGACACCCGTGCCTGATCTGCTGCTCATGAGCCGGGACGTTAACCCGTACGGGTGGCGGGTGTCTCCTACGGATTTCGTGGTTCTGCGCGGACGGGAGGGCATTCAGGCGGGTCAGTCGGACGCCGTTGCCTCCGTCAGGCGGGTCAGTCGGACGCAGTCGCCTCCGTCTCGTCGCCGGACCGGGACTGCCGGGGCTGCCGGGGCTGCCGGGGCCCGACCGTGTCCTTCCTGCTCAGCCGGGCTGCACGACGGTGGTGATCCTCCCGGTCCCGAGGTCGTAGACGTAGCCGCCGGTCTTGATGTCGCCGATGCCCGGCGCGAGCTCGGGTGCCGAGCGCAGCTTGGCGATGTCCTTCTGGACCGTCCTGGAGGGCTCCAGGACGGCCATCTCCAGGGAGGTCTGTTCGTCCCAGCCGCCGCGGGCGGCGTAGCCCGCGCGCAGATCGTCGTCGGCGAACAGTGCCGAACCGCAGTCGGTGTGGTGAATGACGGCGATCTCGAACCAGTCCGCGTCGGGGGTCTTGTTCTCGTGCAGGTGCACGATCCAGGCAAGGTCCTTGATGACCGCCGGCGTCACCCGGCCGCCGACGTTACGTGCGACGAGCGCTTCTCCGAGCCGGGCGCCCAGCACGGCCGCGGGCTCCACGCGCGGATCGATGCAGGTGATCAGGTACAGCTGGTTGAAGGGGACGAACGGGATCCGGGGGACGTCGGCCTGGGCACCGGAGGCCGCGAAAGCCCGGTTGCGCTCCAGGTACGGGGTGAAGTTCGACATGGCTGGTTCCTCCAGGAGGCGGTGGCAGCCTGGGGCTGTGAGACCGGCACCGCGTGTGCGACGTCGGTGTCCGCGATGCGCGCGCGAGCCGTCCCGTTGTTCGGCCATGAACCGCGGGCGGGCGGCAGCAAGCCGTCCTGGGTGCCACCATCACCCACGAGGGGATCACGCGCCACGCGGGCCCGCCCGGCGAGGACGAGCCGAGCGTCGCCGGCCTGAAGGTCCACCGCGAGCGAACGCGGCTCAGGACGCTAGGGTCGGCTGGATGATCGAGGTCCCGGAGAAACTGGCAGCGGCACAGAGCGAGTTCAACGGGGAGGCGGGGCGCGCGTTCATCGCCGGTCTGCCCCGGCTCGCGGCGGACTTCCTCGACCGCTGGGAGCTGCGGGTCGACGGCCCGTCGATGTACGGCATGGCCGCCCTGGTCCTGCCGGTGGTCCGCCGGGACGGCATCCCGGCCGTCCTCAAGCTCCAGCTGCTGGACGAGGAGAGCGTGGGCGAGCCGGTCGCGCTGCGCGTGTGGGACGGCGACGGGGCCGTACGGCTCCTCGGCCACGACGACGCCACCGGCACGATGCTCCTCGAACGGCTCGACCCGACCCGGATGCTCTCCCACGTGCCGGACACCCGCGAGGCGGTCCTGGTCATCGCCCGGCTACTGGCCCACCTGACCTCTTTACCGGCACCCGAGGGCATGCGCCGGCTCGCCGACATCGCGGCGGCCATGGTCGACGAGACGCCGAAGGCCCTGGAACGGGTCGCGGACCCCGCCGCCCACCGCCTCCTCGCCGACTGCGCCGCCGCCGTACGGGAGGTCCTCGACGAGCCCGGCGACCGGCTCCTGCACTGGGACCTCCACGACGAGAACGTGCTCGCCTCCGAGCGCGCCCCCTGGCTCGCCATCGACCCCAAGCCGCTCGCCGGCGACCCTGGCTTCGACCTCTGGCCCGCCCTCGACAACCGCTTCGATCCCGACGAGCTCGCCTGGCGCTTCGACGCGATGACCGACGTCCTCTCCCTGGACCGCGCACGCGCCCGCGCCTGGACCCTGGGCCGTGTCCTGCAGAACTGTCTGTGGGACATCGAGGACGGCCGCGGCCTGGACCCCCAGCAGCTGGAGATCGGCCGGAGGCTGCGCGACACCTGAGCGGGCGAGCGGGCCTCAGTGCCTGGTGGGGCGTACGGACAGCCGGTGGTGGAAGACGTTCCGCGGGTCCCAGCGGTCCTTCGCCCGCTGGAGGGCCGGATAGTGGGCGCCGTGGTAGAGCACGTGCCAGGGCGTGCCGGAGGTGTTGTGGCGCGGATCGGCGAGATCGGCGTCGGCGTAGTTGATGAAGGCCCCGGTGCGGGCGGGGACACCGCCGGTGTCCGCGTACACGTCCCGGTAGAGCTCGCGGAGGAAGCCGCGGTGCCGCTCGTCGTCGGCGGCCCCCTCCCAGCCGGTCAGGAACATGAGCTTGAGCACGGAGTCGCGGTGGGCGACCGCTGTCGCGTCCGTGGGCACGCCGTTGACCCGGCCGCCGTAGGTGTTGAGGCTGACGAGCCCGGCGGGGTAGTCGTAGTCGGTCCGGGTGAGGTGGTGGTGCACCGCGTGGATCTGGGTCGTCGTCAACCCTCGTTTCGCGTAACCCGACTTCACCGCCAGCCGGTAGACCGGGCCCGGGTCGTCAGGGCTGCCGATGACGGACGCCGCGGCCAGCCACGACAGCGTGTGCGTCTGGACGAAAGGCTGCGCCCCGACGCCCCGGCCGAGCGCGGTGAGCAGGTCGTCGAGGAGGCGGCGGGCGGCCTGACCGGTGTCCGCGACCTGGCCGATGAGGAGGAGGTTGCCGGCGATCTCCCGGAACAGGACCAACTCGCTGTACAGACCGGTGCCGCGTGCCCCGGCCGCCGAGTTGTGCTCGGCCCAGGTGCCGTAGTTGCCGACGAAGCGGGTGAACTCGTCGCGGCCGAGGCCCTTCCAGGGCCACTCGACGCGGAAGGACAGTACGGAGGCGGGCGGCTCGGGCAGGTCACGGAACCAGAAACGGGTGACGATGCCGAAGCTGCCGGCCCCACCGCCGGTGTGGGCCCACCACAGGTCCCGGTTCGGATCGTCCTCCTCCCGCGTGGCCACCACCGCACGGGCCCGGCCCGCCCGGTCCACGACGACCACCTCGACGGCGTACAGCCGGTCCACGGACAACCCGTGCAGCCGGCACAGCGTGCCGTACCCGCCGCCCGGGACATGGCCGCCCACGCCCACCTCGGGGCACCAGCCGGCGGGCAGCGTCACGCCCCAGCCGACGAACAGCGCCCGGTACGCCGCGCCGAGGCTGCTGCCCGCCTCGACCATGAACGCCTTCCGCGCGTCGTCGTAGCGGACGGCCGTCATCCGGGACAGGTCCACGACGACACGGACGCCGTCGTTGTCGACGAAGTCCTCGAAGCCGTGTCCCCCACTGCGCGCCACGACGTGCTCGCGCCGGCGCACGGCCTCCTGGACCGCCTGCACCACCTGGCCGGTCGTGGTGGGCAGGTGGATCCGCCGGGGGCGGCCGGTGAACCGCCGGTTGTAGCCGCGGGCGGCGAGGGCGGCGTAACGGGGGTCGCGCGGGTCGAGGACGATGTCGGGCCCGGCGCCCGCCTCGGCGACGGCCTCGGACGGTAAGGGCTGTCCGACGGCCGGGGCGGGCAGAGCGCCTGCTGAGGCCCCGGCCACGGCGGCGCCGACGGCTGCGGCGCGCAGGACGGTACGTCGTCCGGTGAGCTCGGGCATGGTCTCGCTTCCCTTCTGCGGTGCGCGGCGGTGCGGTGCGCGGCGGTGCGGTGCGCCGCGGATGCCGACAGCGCCGACAGCGCCGACAGCAACTGACACCACCGACGCTAGGAAGCTCCGGGCATGCCGGGAATCCGGCTGGCCGGTGGCCCGAGGGTGCACTCAACCCCCCTTGCGTGCCCTTGCGCGGCCTGGCTCTCGCGTGTCCCGGCCCTCAGCCGAGGATGTGCCGCAGATAGGCCTGTGGGTTGTCGAGGTAGCGGCGCCAGTGGTCGACAAGGGCGAGCTCCTGCCACTCCACCCGGCGCAGGCCGTGCTCCCCGACCTCGACGATGTCGGCGCCCGGCAGCGCGGTCAGCAGCGGGGAGTGGGTGGCGCAGACGACCTGGCCGCCGTTCTCGGCCAAGTGGTGGACGTGCCCGAGGAGTTCCAGGCAGGAGGAGAAGGACAGCGCCGCCTCCGGCTCGTCCATCACGTACAGGCCGGGCTCCAGGAAGGCCCCCCGGAACGCGGCGAGAAATCCCTCACCGTGGCTGACCGCATCGGGCGCGTACCCCTCTCGGTCCAGGGCGTCCATCGCCGTCTCCGCGCGCAGGAAGAACCCCTTGCGGGCCGACCAGCTGCTGAGCATGCGCCGTCCGCGCGGTGCGGCGTCGAAGCGGATGCGTTCGCCCAGCTTCGACTTACGGCGGTGGCTGGCGTAGCGCCAGTCGTGCGAACCGCCCCAGGAGTCCAGCCCGAAGCCCTCCGCCAGAGCCTCGACCAGCGTCGACTTGCCCGAGCCGTTCTCGCCGACGAGAAACGTCACCGGCGCGGTGAAGCGCAGCCCGTCCGTGAGGAGCCCGCGCACACAGGGCAGGGACCACGGCCACGTCCCTTCGTCGTACGAGTCCACATGTGCGTACGCGCGTTCGACGATCATGCGGTGAGTCTTCCATGGCCGACCCGTGCCCAAGACGACCGCGACCGGCCGGGACCCGGGACGACCGCCGAGTCACAGCCCCTCCACCGTCTCTCCCCGTGCCCAGGCTGAACCGTCCTGCCGTGGCGGAGAAGAAGAACTGAAGAAGAGCTGTAGGAGAAGAGCTCAGGAGAAGAGAAGCCATGAGTCACCGACACGCCCTGCCGATGCCACCCTTGACCGGACGCGAACCATGCACGACGACGTACGGGTTCTTCCCCGACGACTACAACCCGCACAGCGGCGAGGTGGTCGCCGCCACCACCATGTGCCGCCGCTGCCCGGCGATACGAGCGTGCTTCGTCTGGGCACTGACCAACCCGGCCCTGTCCACCGACGGCATCTGGGGCGCCGCCACCCCCTGGCAGCGCAGAGAACTGCGCAAACGGTTACGGCACCGACTCGGCTCCAAGACCGTGAGGCGGACACTCGACGCCGAGTACGCCAAAGCCGTCGCGGAACTGCCCGGTCCGGCTTGACCCGCCCTGAGCGCCCGAGAACCGCCTTACGGGAGCCTCCGACGAGGATCACCTCCTCGCCGCAGGTCGTCCACGCTGCTGGAGCCCCCTGTCGGATTCGAACCGACGACCTTCGCTTTACAAGAGCGGCGCTCTGACCAGCTGAGCTAAGGAGGCCCGTGCACGGGTGAGCGGAGTCGCCCACGCATGCACGCCCGTGCAGTGTACCCACGTCCCGGCCGACGCCTGTCGAAAATTCCCCCGAAGTTCACAGGCACCGGACTACTGACAGACCAGGTGAACGCCAGGTACCGTCCTGATCCAGTCCACCCACGTGGACCAACCACGACGGATTCACCCGTAGTGGCACCACCTTCCACAACGGATCGTCCGGCACGTTCCTGCCGGTGAAGGGGGCCTACGACCCATGGCCACTGTCTCGTTCGACAAGGCGACCCGGATCTACCCGGGCACCGAGAAGCCCGCCGTAGACGCGCTCGACATCCACATCGAGGACGGAGAGTTCCTCGTCCTGGTCGGCCCGTCCGGCTGCGGCAAGTCCACCTCGCTCCGCATGCTCGCCGGGCTCGAGGACGTCAACGGCGGCGCCATCCGCATCGGCGACCGCGACGTCACCCACCTGCCGCCCAAGGACCGGGACATCGCCATGGTGTTCCAGAACTACGCGCTCTACCCCCACATGACCGTCGCCGACAACATGGGCTTCGCCCTCAAGATCGCCGGCGTGCCGAAGGACGAGATCCGCCAGAAGGTCGAGGACGCCGCGAAGATCCTCGACCTCACCGAATACCTCGCCCGCAAGCCCAAGGCGCTCTCCGGCGGTCAGCGCCAGCGTGTCGCCATGGGCCGCGCCATCGTGCGTGAGCCGCAGGTGTTCCTCATGGACGAGCCGCTGTCCAACCTCGACGCCAAGCTCCGCGTCTCCACCCGCACGCAGATCGCGTCGCTGCAGCGCCGCCTCGGCATCACCACCGTCTACGTCACCCACGACCAGGTCGAGGCCATGACGATGGGCGACCGCGTGGCCGTCCTCAAGGACGGACTGCTCCAGCAGGTCGACACCCCGCGCAACATGTACGACCGCCCGGCCAACCTCTTCGTCGCCGGCTTCATCGGCTCCCCCGCCATGAACCTGGTCGAGGTCCCGATCACCGACGGCGGCGTGAAGTTCGGCAACAGCGTCGTCCCGGTCCAGCGCGACGCGATCTCCGCCACCACCGACAAGACCGTCACCGTCGGCGTCCGCCCCGAGCACTTCGACGTCGCCGGCTCCGACTCCGACCAGGGCCTCGCGGTCACCGTCAACGTCGTCGAGGAACTGGGCGCCGACGCCTACGTCTACGGCACCGCCAAGGTCGGCGAGGACTCCAAGGACCTCGTCGTCCGCGTCAGCGGCCGCGACGTCCCGGAGAAGGGCAGCACCCTCCACATCGTCCCCCGCTCCGGCGAGACCCACGTGTTCTCGACCTCCACGGGCGAGCGCCTCTCCGACTGAGGCACACACCACCCAGGTTGACGAAGAGGGCCCCGCGGACCACCACGGGGCCCTCTTCGCTGCTCGTGGACACTCCGGCAAAACCGGTCATTTCGAGCGATGCACGTCAACCCCCTACCCCGAATCCCGCCCTCCTACATCCCCCGAACCGGTGACTGAGTGTCGCCGAACAACCACCCCACGCTACCCTCGCTCGCGTGAAGCACACCACTACCCAACGGACCCAGCGCGGCCCGGGCCCCGCCCGCCGGATCGGCCGCAGCCTCGCCCTCGTCCTCCCCGTCGTCCTGGTGCTCTCCGGGACCCTGGCGGTGACCCGGGTCAACTGGTCCGGGGACTCCTCCTCGGACTCGGTGCTCGCCGCCGCCGAGGCCCCCTCGGCCACCGGCTCGGGCACCAAGGCCCGCACCAAGACCCCTGCCGCGCACGAGGCGCTGCGCGACAGGCTGCTGCTGGAGCTCCAGGAGCAGGACCCGGGCGTCGCCCTCACCCACCTCCAGCAGGCCGTGAACGGCCGCCCGTCGCTGGCCCGTCACTGCACATCGATCGCCCGCGCTCTGGGCCGCGCGGCCGTCAGGATGTACGGCCCGTCCCGCGCCCAGTCGTACGCCCGCCCGGTCTGCGACACGTCCTTCGCGTCCGGCGTGCTGACCCAGCACGGCTGAGCACCCGCGGAGCCGCCCGTCCTCCGCCCATGCGGTGAACGGCCGCGCTCCCGAGCCCCAGGGTCGTGCTCCCGCGAACGGGGCGCAACGTACAGTTCCGGTCATGACCGATCCGAACGCCGCGTCGCGCCCCGTTCAAGCCGTCGTACTGGCCGGTGGCCAGGGTTCCCGGCTGCGTCCGTACACCGACGACCGGCCCAAGCCCATGGTCGAGATCCCCGGCACGGGCACCCCGATCATCGGCCATCAGCTCACCTGGCTCGCCGAGGAGGGAGTGACCGACGTCGTCGTCTCCTGCGGCCATCTCGCCGATGTCCTGGAGAAGTGGCTGGACTCGGCCGAGCTGCCCGTCCGCGTCACCACGGTCGTCGAGACGGAGCCCCTCGGCCGCGGCGGCGGCCTCAAGTACGCGGCCGCCCACCTCCCCCACCCCGATCTGCCCTGGTACGCGGCGAACGGCGACATCTGGACCCGTTTCTCGCTCCGCGACATGGCGGACTTCCACACCGAGCGCGACGCGGTCGCCACGCTCGCCCTCGCCCGCCCGCGCATCCCGTGGGGTGCCGTGAAGACGGACGGCTTCGGCCGCGTCACGGACTTCATCGAGGCCCCGCTGACGACGTACGAGATCAACGCGGGCGTCTATGTCTTCTCGCCCGAGTTCGCCTCCCTGCTCCCCGAGCGCGGCGACCACGAGCGCACCACGTTCCCGCGCCTGGCCCGTGAGCGGCGCCTGGCCGGGTTCTCGATCCCGCAGGGCGCGTACTGGCGCGCGATCGACACGGCGAAGGACCTGATGGAGGCGGCGAAGGAGCTCGCGGCACTGGGGCGTTGAGCTCCGGTCCCGAGCCCAGCCCTCAGGCCGCATGTCCCGTGGTACGACGACGGGGTCCCGCACATTGCCCTTGCCTGTGCGGGACCCCGTCGTCGTACTAGCCGCCGGTCGTTACCCGAGGAGGCCGCCCACGAGCCCGTCCCGGCCTCCGTCGGAGCCCCCCGTGCCGCCCGTGCTGCCCGTGCCGCCCGTGGAGGCGCCGCCCGACGCGCCGCCGCTGGAGGTCGGGCCCGTGGTCGTGCTCGGGGCCTGCTGGCCGGGGGAGGTCTGCCGGGGCGGGACCTGACCGGCCGTGCCCTGGGTCTCGCTCGGGAGGCCGCCGGTGACGGCGCCCGTGTCGCGGGTCGCGCCCGGGCTGCTCGCGCCCTGGGAGGGGCTGGCGGAGGTGGCGCCCTGCGTGGGCGAGTTGACGGCCGAGGGGGTGCGCTTCTTGTGCCCGCCGGTCTCCTCGGGGAGGGGTGAGCCGGGCAGTTCGTTGCGCGGGGCCTCGCCGGGGCCGGGGACCACGACGCGGTCGGCGTCCCGGACGGCTCCGCCGAGCACCGAGCCGACGAGCAGGGTGAGTCCGGCGACGACGGTGGCGATAAGGGCGCCGCGGCGCAGCACGTACCGCCGCAGCTCCCAGAGCTCCGCGCGCGGGCCGAGCCGGCGCCAGGCGTTGCCGGCGAGGCGGCCGTCGGTGGAGTAGACGGGTGCGCCGGCGATGATCAGCGGGGACCAGGCGGCGAGGTAGATGATGTCGGGGGTCTCGTAGGCGGGGGCGGTCTTCCAGCTGACGGTGACGAGCAGCGCGGCCGACAGCAGGGCGCCGAACACGGCGGCGACGCGCTGCCACAGGCCGAGGACCGTGAGGACGCCCACGACGACCTGGGCGAAGGCGATGGCGAGTCCGGCGCCGACGGGGTGTTCGAGGCCGAACTGCCGGAGCGGCTCGGCGATGTCCCACGGGTGGAGCGTGCCCAGCCACTTCACCATGGAGCCGCGCTTGCCGCCGTCGAAGAAGTGCGGGTCGCAGAGCTTGCTCATGCCGGCGTAGACGGAGATGAAGCCGAGCAGGACGCGCAGCGGCAGCAGCACCACGCCGAGGTTCATCCGGCGGCCGGGGTAATAGGCGTGCCGCAGCGGCTCGTTGCCGTGGCGTCCGGCCGTGCTCAGCCCGTCGGCGTCCTCGTACGGCTCCTCGAACTCCTCGTCCGCGTAACCCGATTCGGCGTAGCGGGGATCGTCGTAACCGGAATCGGCGTAACCGGAGTCGGCGTGACCGGCGTCCCCGTACCCGGGTTCGTCGTACGCGCTGCCCACGCCGCGCATGGCGGGCAGGATGCGGCCGCCGGAGGGGGCGTGGTCGCTGTGGCTGCGCTGGGCGCCGACGACGGGGGTCTCGACCGTCTCGACGGTCAGGTCGCCGTCGTAGCGGCCGTGTCCGGTGTCGTAACGGCCGGCCTCGGTGCCGTGACCGAGCCCCGGGGGACGGCCGCCGGTCTCGTCGATGCGTGGCATGACCTGGGTCGCGCCGGTGTCGCCCGCCGGGTCGGCTGCCTGGTGGTGCACGCTCGTGCTCCGCACGGCCTGCAGCAGCCGGTGGGCGCCGGTGTCGTCGGGTGCGGACCTCCCGCTCCAGACGACGGGGGCCCGGCGGCGGGTACCGGCAGCCGCGCCGGGCCGGGCCGCCGCGCCCACGGCGGGCATGCGCGCGGTGTTCTCGGTGGCGCTCGTGTGCCGTGCGATCCGCGGGGACCGGTCCCTCGGCGCGGCGCCCAACTGCACGCGGAAGCTCGCGTGGTTGACGATGATCTGCGCCGGATCGCTCGGCACCTTCACCATGCTCAGCGCGGGAGCGTCGTCGAATCCCGACGAGCGGTCCCCCGTGGGTGTGCGGGGTGTTCTGGTGTCCACACTCATCTAACCGAGTGACGTGACGTTAGGACACTGCCTTGACCGCCCCGATCTGTCCGGACAGCATCAAGATCATCCAGAAATCCCCGGACACCCGCTGAAACCCGCCGAAACGCACTGAAACGCGCTGAAACGCGGTTTCAGGCGCGTCGGCGCGCCGCCTCGTACAACACGACTCCTGCCGCCACACCGGCGTTGAGCGACTCGGCGCCACCAGGCATAGGAATCCGCACCCGGAAGTCGCAGGTTTCGCCCACGAGTCGGGACAGGCCCTTGCCCTCGCTCCCGACGACGATGACCACGGGCCCTTCGAGCGCCTCCAGTTCGTCGACCTCGACCTCGCCGTCCGCGGCGAGCCCGACGACCACGATCCCGGCCTTCTTGTATGCCTCCAGGGCGCGCGTGAGGTTGGTGGCGCGCGCGACGGGCGTACGGGCGGCCGTACCGGCGGACGTCTTCCAGGCACCGGCGGTCATGCCGGCCGCGCGCCGTTCGGGCACGACGACGCCGTGTCCGCCGAACGCGGACACGGACCGTACGACGGCACCGAGGTTGCGCGGGTCGGTCACTCCGTCGAGGGCGACGATCAGCGGGTCCTCGCCCTCGTCGTACGCGGCGTCCGCGAGGTCCTCGGGGTGGGCGTACTCGTACGGCGGGACCTGGAGAACGAGGCCCTGGTGGTTGAGGCCGTTCGTCATGCGGTCGAGCTCGGGGCGGGGGGCCTCCATGAGGTTGATGCCCCCGCGCTCGGCGGCGAGCTGGAGCGCCTCGCGGACCCGCTCGTCGTTGTCGATGAACTGCTGCACGTACAGCGTGGACGCGGGCACGCCCTCGCGCAGCGCCTCGACGACGGGGTTGCGCCCGACGACGAGTTCGGCGGACGACTTGCCGCCCCGGCCCCTGGGCTGCTGCGGCCGCCCCTGCGCCCGCCGCGACTTGGCGTTCGCGGCGCGCTGCTTCGCATGACCCTTGCGCATCTCGGCGGGCGGGGTCGGGCCCTTGCCCTCAAGGCCCCGGCGCCGCTGGCCGCCACTGCCGACCTGCGCGCCCTTCTTGCCGGACATGCGGCGGTTGTTTGCGGCCATGACCTACCTGTCTCTGTCTGTCTCTGTCGTCATCTGGTGGGGGAACGCGCACCGCGTCCGTATGCAGTGTGCCGCCCGGAGAGCCGGGCGGCACACTTGATCAAGCTCGACCAAGCTCGACCGAGAAGTGCTCAGCGCGGGCCGAGGGACCAGCGAGGTCCCTGCGGGCTGTCCTCGATGGCCAGACCGGCCTGGCCCAGCTGGTCCCGGATGGCGTCCGCGGTCGCCCAGTCCTTACGGGAGCGGGCGGCCTCACGCTGGTCGAGCACGAGCCGTACGAGGCTGTCGACGACCCCGTGCAGGTCCTCACCCTGGTCGCCCCCGCCCGCCCACTGCGGGTCGAGCGGGTCGAGACCGAGGACCCCGAGCATGGCGCGGACCTCGGCGAGGCGCGCCACGGCGGCTTCCTTGTCGTCGGCGGCGAGGGCGGAGTTGCCCTGCCGGACGGTGGTGTGCACGACCGCGAGCGCCTGCGGCACCCCGAGGTCGTCGTCCATGGCCTCGGCGAAGGCGGGCGGCACCTCGGCCGACGGCTCGACGGCACCGCCGGCCAGTTCCATGACCCGCTGTACGAAGCCCTCGATCCGGGCGAACGCCGACTCGGCCTCGCGCAGGGAGTCCTCGCTGTACTCGATCATCGACCGGTAGTGCGGCGTGCCGAGGTAGTACCGCAGGACGATGGGCCGCCAGCGCTTGACCATCTCGCTGACGAGCACCGAGTTCCCGAGGGACTTCGACATCTTCTCGCCGCTCATGGTGACCCATGCGTTGTGCACCCAGTACCGGGCGAACTCGTCGCCGTACGCCTTGGCCTGGGCGATCTCGTTCTCGTGGTGCGGGAAGATCAGATCGAGCCCGCCGCCGTGGATGTCGAACTCCGGGCCCAGGTACTTGTGGGCCATGGCGGAGCACTCCAGGTGCCAGCCGGGCCGCCCGCGTCCCCACGGCGTCTCCCAGGTCGGCTCACCGGGCTTGGCGGCCTTCCACATGGCGAAGTCACGGGGATCGCGCTTGCCGGTCTCGCCCTCGCCGGAGGGCTGCAGCAGGTTCTCCAACTCCTGGTTGGACAGCTGCAGGTACTCCGGGAAGGAGCGCACGTCGAAGTACACGTTCCCGTCGGCCTCGTAGGCGTGCCCGCGTTCGATGAGCCCGCGCATCATCTCGACCATCTCGGTCACGTGGCCGGTGGCGCGCGGCTCGTACGTGGGGGGCAGGCATCCAAGCGCCGCGTATCCGTCGCTGAACGCGCGCTCGTTCTCGTATCCGATCGCCCACCAGGGGCGGCCCTGGTCGGCCGACTTGGTGATGATCTTGTCGTCGATGTCGGTGACGTTCCGGATGAACGTCACCTCATAGCCGCGGTACGCGAACCAGCGGCGCATGATGTCGAAGTTGAGGCCCGAGCGGATGTGTCCGATGTGCGGTGCGGCCTGCACGGTCGCGCCACACAGGTAGATCGAGACACAACCCGGCCTGAGCGGGGCGAAGTCACGGATCTGCCGGGCGCTGGTGTCGTACAGGCGAATAGTCACCACTCCAGGGTAGTGGGCGCGGGGCAGTGCACAGTGACTTATGGCGCGGGGCGCATGTATTCGTGACATGCGGGAGCGGTGATGCTCCGCGGGGCGGGGTACTGCTTTTCCTCGCCCCCGCCGCCCCTACCCATTCCCGTCCCTTACCTGGGGGCTGCCGCCCCGGACCCCCGCTTGTCGGCCTGAACGGCCTCGTCCTCAAACGCCGGACGGGCTGGAAAATCCAGCCCTGGCCGCGAAATCCAGCCCCTCCGGCGTTTGAGGAGCGGGGGTCCGGGGGCCGGCCCCCGAAGCGGGGTCCGGGGCGGAGCCCCGAAGCCCGGGGGTTCCAGGGGCGTAGCCCCCTTGGCGGGGTCGAAGGGGCGGAGCCCCTGGGGATGGGACGGGTAGGGGCGGCGGGGGCGAGACCACAACCCCGGTGGGTCGGGTCGGGTCGGGTCAGCCCGCCCGGACGACGAGCGCCGTCGCCACCGCCATCAGCCCCTCGTCCCGCCCCGGAAACCCGAGCCCGTCCGTCGTCGCCCCGGAGATGGACACAGGAGCCCCCGCCGCCTCCGACAGCACCTTCTGCGCCTCGTCCCGCCGCTTGCCGATCTTCGGACGCGGGCCGACGACCTGGACCGCGATGTTCCCGATCGCATACCCGGCCGCACGCACGATGCGGGCGGCCTCGGCGAGCAGCACGACCCCGGACGCACCGGACCACTCCGGGCGCCCGGTACCGAAGTGCTGCCCCAGGTCACCCAGCCCGGCGGCCGAGAAGAGCGCGTTGCACGCGGCGTGCGCGACCACGTCCGCGTCGGAGTGGCCGGCCAGCCCGGGCCCCTCCCCCTCCCAGAGCAGCCCGGCGCACCACAGCTCCCGCCCTTCCTCGAAGGCGTGGATGTCGGTGCCGATGCCCACCTGGGGCAGCGGGAAAGGGGGGACGCCCCCGGCTCCCCCGGTCCCCTCGGCTCCCTCGGGCGGCTCAGAAGCCATCGTTCAGCCTCCTCCGCGCGAGGACGGCCTCCGCGAGGACCAGGTCGAGGGGCCTGGTGACCTTGAAGGCCTCCTCGTGCCCCGGCACCACCACGACCCGCAGCCCCAGCTGCTCCACCATGCTCGCGTCGTCCGTGACGTTCTCGGTGACCGACTCGTGGGCACGGACGAGCGTGTCGCGATCGAAGCCCTGCGGGGTCTGGACGGCACGCAGGCGCGAGCGCTCCGGGGTCGCCACCACGGGCTCCGGCGCACCGGGCGTGTCCGCCGGTTCGACCTGCTTGACGGTGTCCGCGAGCGGCAGCGCCGGCACGACGGCGGGCGCCCCGTCCCGTACGGCCTCGATGACGGCGTCCACCGTGTCGACGGGCACGAGCGGCCGGGCAGCGTCGTGGACCAGCACGATGTCGATGCCGGGCGGCAGCGCTTCCAGCCCGAGCTTCACCGACTCCTGCCGGCTCTCACCGCCCGGTACGACGAGGAAGTCGGTCCGCTCGGGCAGCGCGTGCGCGTCGAGCAGGCTCTTGACCTCGGCGGTGTCGTCGGGCGGCGCGACCACCACCACGAGGGAGACGGCACGCGACGCGGCCATGGCGCGCACCGCGTGGATGAGCATCGGAGTGCCGTTCAGCGTACGGAGCGCCTTGGGTGCTCCCGGGCCGAGGCGCACGCCTCGGCCCGCGGCCGGAATCACGGCTGCCGTACGAGTCCCCGTACGAACTCCTGGAGACGAAGGGCGCGGATCGTCAGACATCGGTTCCTGTCAGGTTTGTGTGCTCGGCATGCGTGGGTATGGCCTGTGGGGAGTGCCGGGCGCGAGCCTTGACCGAACCCTTCCGTGACATCTGGTCGAGCCAGCTGCCCGGGCCCGGCACGCCAGTATCGGGGGAATCCCCGTCGATGTACGGCACGGCGGCACGACACAGGCGTACGAGCGCATGAACGGGCCGTGAAGAATATCGGTGATATCGGTGCGGCGCGGTGCGCGCAGCAGTGCGCCGGACGTCAAAAGGGCGTCAAATCCGTGGCCCGTCGGCCATGGCCCGCCAACCGGGGGCCTGCCAACCGGGCGCGAACATGCCGCAGCGCCCGGCGACAGCTGTTGCGTCATCGGGCACCACGGCATTTCACTGCACTGAATGAAGCGAGCTGGCGCGCTGCTTACGCCTGCGTCAGGACGCGAGGACCTCGTCGAGCAGGGCCTCGGCCTTGTCCTCGTTCGTGTTCTCCGCGAGGGCGAGCTCACTCACCAGGATCTGCCGGGCCTTGGCGAGCATCCGCTTCTCACCGGCGGAGAGTCCGCGCTCACGCTCGCGACGCCACAGGTCACGCACCACTTCCGCGACCTTGATGACATCACCGGAGGCGAGCTTCTCCAGATTCGCCTTGTAACGACGCGACCAGTTCGTGGGCTCCTCGGCATACGGCGCGCGCAGCACCTCGAAGACCCGGTCCAGTCCGTCCTGACCGACCACATCACGCACGCCGACGAACTCCGCATTGTCCGCTGGCACACGCACCGTGAGGTCGCCCTGGGCGACCTTCAGCACCAAGTAGGTCTTGTCCACGCCTTTGATCTGACGAGTTTCGATGGCCTCGATCAGCGCGGCCCCGTGATGGGGATAGACCACGGTGTCGCCAACCTTGAACGTCATGTGACAGGTACCCCTTCCGTGGCTATCCAGGGTAACACGGATACGGCGTCTTCTGAATGGCGTTTTCGCAGGTCAGGGCATATCTCGGGGCTTGACAACAGTAACAGGAACGTGCTTCGGAGCCCGAACGGAGCGGGGTATTCGCAGGTCGGAGCAGCTCTGCGGGCGGAGTGAAACGCGGACGTTACACGCATCCGGAGTCGCCCAACGGCGGGTAAATGTACCGTTATGCCCGCCCCCAAGTGTGCGAGTCACGCTACTCCGTTCGGCGGGCGGAGGCGGATCCGAGACGAATCCGGAATTGATCAAGGGGATGGTCGGGGGATGGTCAGGTGATGGTCTTCGGCCGTTCTTCCGTAGCCGTTCTCGGGACGGATCTCCGAGCGATCTCCTGCCCGATCTCCTGCCCGATCTCCTGCTCGATGTCGTGCTCGATCTCCTGGTCCATCTTGTGCTCGATCTCCCGCCCGATCTCCCTCCTGATCTGCGGGTGATCAATTCCCGGTACCGTCGTGTATTCCGTGCGGGAAATCCTCACGCTGTTGCCGAAGAGGCCAGTGGTGCTTATGTGAATGTGGACGGGGGCATGTCACGGAGGGCGCCTGCCCGAGCGAAGGCGGCGGCTCAAGGGAGGGTCGGGTGCGGGGGCCGCGGAACGGCTCGGTAGCCTAGGCCCGCTGACCAACCCTTAGGGCGGCTTTACGACCGTACGGCCGCCCGCCCCCGTATCGCCCACGTTCAAGGAGATGCCGCCGAGTGAGCAGCAGCCTTCGACGCGGCACCCTCGCCGCCGCCGCCATCGCGTTCTCGATCGCCTCGCTCGCCGCGTGCGGTGCCGGCAACAACGCCCAGACGCTGGAGGTCAGGCCGGACAACGCGGCCACGGCCGTCGGCGACATCAAGGTCCAGAACGCGATCGTCGTCACCCAGCCCAACCTGGAGTCGGCGACGGGCCCGGCCGTCATCTCCGCGACCGTGTTCAACACCGGCCGCACCGCTCAGACGCTGGACGCCATCACGGTCGCCGGCACCGGCAAGTCCGCCGAGCTCACCCCCGCGAAGGGCAAGGGCAAACTGACCATCCCGGCCGGCGGCTCCCTCGTCATCGGCGGCAAGGGCAACGCCTCCGCGCTGCTGCCGAAGACGCCCGAGGCCGTCAAGGACGGCAACGCGCAGGCGATCACCTTCGCCTTCAGCAGCACCGGTGACGTGAGCCTGCGGGCGTTCGTCGTACCGGCCGAGAGCTACTTCGAGAAGTGGGGCCCGAGCGAGATGCCGGCGGTCCCGTCGCAGAGCCCCAGCCCGTCGAACAGCCCCAAGGCACCGTCCGGCTCCCCGTCCGGGACCCCCTCGGGCTCGGCGTCCGAGGGAGCGGACGACTCCGCCAGCCCCGACGCCGCGGCATCGGCTTCGGCTTCGGCTTCGTAGAGCCAGGGCTCTGCCGAGCACTGAGCCCCCGTATTCTTCGTGCCCCGTACGCAAGCGGAAGGGCGGCACTCCCTCGCAGGAGTGCCGCCCTTCCGCTTGCTCTTCGTACCTGCCGGGCCGGCCTACGGCTCAAACTTGTAGCCGAGCCCACGCACCGTCACGAGGTACCGCGGCGCACCCGGGTCGGGCTCGATCTTCGCGCGGAGGCGCTTGACGTGGACGTCGAGGGTCTTGGTGTCGCCCACGTAGTCGGCGCCCCAGACGCGGTCGATGAGCTGCATACGGGTCAGTACGCGTCCCGCGTTGCGCAGCAGCATCTCCAGCAGGTCGAACTCCTTGAGGGGCAGGTCGACCTTGGAGCCGGAGACCGTGACCACGTGGCGGTCGACGTCCATGCGGACCGGGCCCGCCTCCAGCGCGGCCGGGGCAACCTCCTCGGGCTCGCCGCGGCGGCGCAGTACGGCCCGGATGCGCGCCACCAGCTCGCGCGAGGAGAAGGGCTTGGTGACATAGTCATCGGCTCCTATTTCCAGGCCCACGACCTTGTCGATCTCGCTGTCCTTGGCGGTGACCATGATCACCGGGACGTTCGAGCGGCCGCGCAGCTGGCGGCAGACCTCGGTGCCGGGCAGCCCGGGCAGCATGAGGTCGAGGAGGACGAGGTCGGCGCCGTTGCGCTCGAACTCGTCGAGGCCGTCGGGCCCGGTGGTCGCGATGGCGACCTCGAAGCCTTCCTTGCGGAGCATGTAGGACAGAGCGTCGGAGAAGGACTCCTCGTCCTCGACGACAAGCACTCGGGTCACGGGAGGACCTCCGGGGCGGGAAGCGGTTCGTACGGGGATGTTTCGGTGGTGGGTTGTCCGTCCTCGTCGTCGAGGTCCGGGTGCTGCGACGCGCGGTCGCGGGCCGCGCCCGCCTCCGGCAGTCTGAGGGTGAACGTGGAGCCCTGACCCTCGGAGCTCCACACCGTGACCTCCCCGCCGTGCGAGGCGGCCACGTGCTTGACGATCGCGAGACCGAGGCCGGTGCCGCCGGTGTGGCGGGACCGGGCCGGGTCGACGCGGTAGAAGCGCTCGAAGATGCGCTCCTTGTCCTTGTCGGAGATGCCGATGCCCTGGTCGGTCACGGCGACCTCGATCAGGTCCCCGCCCGGCGCGCTCATTTTGCGGGCGGCGATGCCGACGCGGGTGCGGGCGGGCGAGTAGTTGACGGCGTTCTCGACGAGGTTGCCGAGGGCTGCGGCGAGCTGGCCGCGGTTGCCCCACACGTGCAGGTCGGCGGTGCCGCCGGCGGCCATGGTGATCTGCTTGGTGCCGGCCTGGTGGCGGCACCGGTCGATGGCCTCGGCGACCAGTTCGTCCACACGTACGGGCTCGGCGTCCTCCAGCGGGTCGTCGTTCTGCACCCGCGAGAGGTCGATGAGCTCCTGCACGAGGTTCGTCAGCCGGGTGGCCTCGATCTGCATGCGCCCGGCGAAGCGCTCCACGGCCTCCGGGTCGTCGCTGGCTCCCATGACGGCCTCGGACAGGAGGGAGAGCGCCCCGACGGGCGTCTTCAGCTCGTGACTGACGTTGGCCACGAAGTCCCGTCGTACGGCCTCTATGCGGCGGGCCTCGGTGAGGTCCTCGACCAGCAGCAGGACGAGCCGGGAGCCCAGCGGGGCCACGCGCGCGGACACCGCGAGGGCCTCGCCGCGGCCGGTGCCGCGCCGGGGAAGATCCAGCTCGACCTGGCGTATCTCGCCGTCGCGCCGGGTGTCCCGGGCCATCTGTGTCATGGGCTCGATGGCGAGCTTGCCACCGCGGACCAGCCCGAGGGCGTACGCGGCGGAGCTGGCCTTGACGACGGTGTCGCCCTCGTCGAGCACGACCGCCGAGGAGCGGAGCACGGACAGCACGGTGTCGACGCCGGGCGGCAGCACCGGGTCCGTGTGCAGGGAGGTCCGGGTGGGACGCTTCTGCTCGCGTTCGCTCCAGCGGAACGCCAGCATGGCGATGACACCGGTGAGAACACCGGCGATCGCTGCCGCTGCGGCGACCGCCGCGTTCACGTCCATGCGAACAGGTTAGGCACGAGGTCACGCCTGGCCACAGCCATCCGTGTGCGAGCTCGAACACTCGTCGCCCAGAGTTCACCTTGGAGCCAGTATTGGTTCATTTGTGATGCCGGAAACGGACGCGTGCGGGGCGGAACGTGACAGCGTGGGGTTCTCCGGGCCTGTGGCGGCCGGTCGGCCGGGAGGCGCCGTACGCGGCGGCGTCCGATGGTGGACGTTGCTGGTGGAAACCCCAGAACCCCAGAACGCCAGAACGCCTGGAACCCCCCGAAAGAGACGTTAGAGAAGAGGGACCCCTGATGCGGGACGCGTACCACGAGGAACTTGACTCGATCGGCGACGACCTGGTCGAGATGGCCCGGCTGGTCGGGTCGGCGATCGGGCGCGCCACGACGGCCATCCTCGACTCCGACCTGAAGCTGGCGGAGAACGTGATCGAGGCCGACAAGAAGGTCGACGACCTCCAGCACGACCTGGAGGCGCGTGCGATAGCCCTGCTCGCCCGCCAGCAGCCGGTGGCGACGGACCTCCGTATCGTCGTGACGTCGCTGCGTATGAGCGCCGACCTGGAGCGCTCGGGCGACCTGGCCCAGCACGTGGCGAAGCTGGCCCGCCTGCGCTTCCCGGAGCGCGCCGTCCCGCACGACCTGCACGCCACGATCCTGGAGATGGGCCAGCTGGCCCAGCGTCTGATGGCGAAGGCGGCGGAGGTCCTCGTCACGAAGGACGTGGACCTGGCCCTGCAGCTGGAGCAGGACGACGACGAGATGGACCTCCTCCACCGGCACCTCTTCCAGCACCTCATCGACGAGCGCTGGCAGCACGGCATCGAGACCGCGGTGGACGTCACCCTGCTGGGCCGCTACTACGAGCGCTTCGCGGACCACGCCGTGTCCGTGGCCAAGCGCGTGGTGTACCTGGTGACGGGTGAGCACGCGGACGAGATCCAGGCGGAGATCCAGCCGGTGACGGGGGTCGAGGGGGCGTAGTGCCCTGGCCGGGCGTAGGCCCTGGCTCGGTTCCGGGGAGCGTGTGCTCGGTACGGCGAGGCGTGCGCGAGCCTCAGTGCGCCGTTGATGCGCCCAGCCGAACGGACGTCCACTGGGCACAGGCACCAGCCTTCGAGGAGGGACCCATGGCCGAATCCCCCATCACGCCCGACCCCACCCAGGACCGCGAGACGGAGCAGCCCGCCGAGATCAGGACCCTGCCCCTGGTCGCCGCCTGCGGCTGCGGCTCGGGCTGCGGCTGCGGCTGCCAGTCGGGCGGCCCCTGCCAGTGCGGCTGACGCGCGGCGCGGCAGGGAAGAGCCCGTACGACGGTGAAGGGCCCCGGGATCAGGTCGTCCCGGGGCCCTTCACCGTCGTACGGGCTTCTGCGCGGCGTCGTACGGGCTTCTGTACGGCGTCGTACGGGCTCCTGTACGGGCCTCGCTTCTGCCGTCGCGCGGGAGCAGCATGGAGCATGCGATTGCCAGTCGGCGCGGGCAGTTGCCGGAGAGCCCCTCGGGGGGAACCCTGCGTGGTAGCGTCGGTATACAAAGTGTATGCGAGGCTCTAGGGGTTGCGGTGGCGTCCGGTCGGGAGAAGGCGTACTCGTATCTCAAGGACACGGTACTGACGGATCCCGATATGCAGGGAGCGTTCCTGTCGGAGCAGGAGATCGCCGACCGGATCGGGGTCTCCCGCACTCCCATCCGGGAAGCGCTGCTCCTGCTCGCCGCCGAGGACCTGGTCGAACTCGTACCCAAGCGGGGCGCCCGGGTGTCGCCGCTGACGGGGCGGGAGATCAGGGAGCTGATGGAGCTGCGGGGCATCGTGGAGCGATATGCCGCGCAGCAGCTCGTCACCACCGGACGGGCGCCGGTGCAGGAGCTGCGGTCGCTGCTGGAGCGGCAGGATGAACTCACCGGCCCCGGCCAGACCCGGGAGTTCATCGCGGTGGACCACCAGTTCCACGCGGCGCTGGTGTCGGCCGTGGGGAACGCGTTGCTGGACCGGCACTACGAAGGCTTGCGCAGCCGCCAGGTCAGGGCCGGGGTGGTGGCCGTGTTCAATCAGCAAGGGCGGCAGGAGGCGGTGCTGAAGGAGCACCGGGCCATCGTGGACGCCCTTGCCGCCGGTGACGCCGGGCAGGCCTGTGCCGCGATCGACCACCACCTGCAGTCGACGCTCAAGGTGCTGATCGAGGGCTGCTAGTTGGTGGTCCGGGATGCCGGTGGCCCGGATACCGGTGCTCCGGACACCGGTGCTCCGGGATAGGTGACCACGAGCATCGTGACGCCGTTCTCGGAGGTCCACGGGCCGTGCGGCATACCGGGCGGGCGGCAGGCGTACATGCCCGCGGTGAAGGTCTCGTCGAGCGTCAGGTCGTGCAGCGCCCCGTCGACGAGGTAGACCTCCTCCCAGAAGTCGTGGCGTGCCACGCCCTGCGCCGAGGTGTCGGTGCCGGGCGCCCATTGGACCAGAACGGTCCGGCCGCCGCCGTCGGGGTCGTCGGCCAGCACGCGTTCCCGCACCCCCGGACCGGCCTCCGCGGAAGTGGTCCACGGCCCGGCGGGCAGGTGGAATTCCAGCTCAGGCTTGCTCACTGACATACCTCCGTCTGCGATACCTCCGTCTGCGATACCTCCGCCTGCCATACCTCCGCCTGCCATACCTCCGGCCGCCTGTTGGCCAGCACTGACGTCTTCTTCCGTACCGCCGCGACCTCGTCGATGTCGAGGTCGGCGACCAGCAGACCCGGTTCGGCGTCCAGGGCGTGCCGCACGGTTCCGTCGGGGCCGACGATCCGGCTGTGCCCTATGCCGGTCGGCGCGCCTCCCGGGACGGTGCCGGGGTCGGCCTGGTCGACGGCGGCCAGCCAGAGGGTGGCGTCCAGGGCCCGTGCCCGCACCAGCAGCTCCCACTGGTCGAGCTTGCCGGGCCCGGCTCCCCAGGAGGCCGCCAGCAGTGTCGCGGCCGCCCCGGCGTCGGCGTGGGCCCGGAACAGCTCCGGGAAGCGGACGTCGTAGCAGGTGGCCAGGCCCAGCCGTACACCGTCCACCTCCATGACGGTGGTCCGCGAGCCCGCGGCGACGGTGTCGGATTCGCGGTAGCCGAAGGCGTCGTAGAGGTGGATCTTGTCGTACGACGTCTCGACGCCGGGGCCGGTGGCCAGCAGGGTGTTGGTCACCTTGCCGCCGTCTGCCGGGGTGAACATGCCGGCCACGATGGTGGTGCCGGTGGCCCTGGCGATCTCCCGTACTCCGTCGGCCCACGGTCCGTGCAGGGGTTCGGCGAGCGGTTCCAGTGGGGTGCCGAAGCAGGCCATCGAGGCCTCGGGGAAGACGACGACACGGGCTCCGGCGTCCGCGGCGCGCTGTGTCCATTCGTCGATGAGCCGCAGGTTCTTCCCGGGGTCCGGGCCGGTGGTGAGCTGGCTCAGAGCGATCCGCATGCTTCCTCTTCAGTGGGTCGGACGGCGTCAGTGGGTCAGACAGTGTCAGTGGGTCGGACGGCGTCAGTGGGCCAGAAGGTGGCCAGACGGCTCAGTGGGTCAGACGGAATCGGCCGTGGCCTGCGCGGCCGGTGTGGCGAGCCGGGCGTCCTCGTCGACGGCGGCCTCGGGATCGCGCCCCAGGAACACCCCCGCGAGGGAGACGACCGCGGCGACGGCGATGTAGAGGGCCAGCGGCACCCAGCTGCCGTAGGCGCTCAGCAGGGTGGTGAACAGCAGCGGGGCGACGGCGCCGCCGATGATGCCGGCCAGGGTGTACGCCAGCGACGATCCGGTGTAGCGCAGCCGGGGCGAGAACTGCTCGGCGATGAAGGCGGCCTGCGGCCCGTACAGGAAGCAGTGGATCACGAGGCCCACCACGACACCGATCGCCAGCGGGATCCAGGTGCCGCCGCCGATCATCGGGAAGAACAGGAACGGCCACACACCGGCGGCCACCGCGGCACAGCCGTACAGCACGCGACGGTTGATCCGGTCGGATACGGCACCGGCCAGTGGCATCAGGAAGACCTGCAGCGAGGAGCCGATGAGGACGGCCGCGAGGGCGGAACCGCGTGACATGCCCAGTTCCCCGGTGGCGTACGTCAGGACGAACACGGTGAACATGGCGTACAGCACGTCCGGGCCGACGCGGCAGAGCATCGCGGCGATCAGGGCGCGGGGCTGGGTGGTGAAGACCTCGCGGATCGGCGCCTCGGGCCGGGACTGCTCGGCCTCCATCGCCTTGAAGACCGGGGTCTCCTCCAGCTTGGCCCTGATCCACAGTCCGAAGGCGACGAGAACCCCGGAGAGCAGGAAGGCCACACGCCAGCCCCACGACTCGAACTGGTCCTCGGTCAGCAGTGCGCCGAGGGCGGCCAGCACACCGTTGGCCAGCAGGTTGCCCGCGGGCGGGCCCACCTGTGCGGCGGAGGCGTAGAAGCCGCGGCGGCGCGGATCACCGAACTCGCTGGACAGTAGTACGGCGCCGCCCCACTCGCCTCCGACGCCGACGCCCTGCGCGAACCGCAGCAGGACCAGGACGATCGGGGCGGCCACGCCGATCGTGGAGTACGCGGGCAGGATGCCGATCAGGAAAGTGGCCACGCCGATGAGCACCAGCGTGGCGATCAGCACCTTCTTGCGGCCGATGACGTCACCGAGGCGGCCGAAGACGAACCCGCCCAGCGGACGTGAGACATAGCCGACCGCGTAGGTGGAGAACGCCAGGAGGGTGCCGGTGAGCGGGTCCTCCGAGGGGAAGAACACGTCGCCGAAGACCAGCGCCGCGGCGGCGGAGTAGACGGCGAAGTCGTACCACTCCAGGGCCGTGCCGGTCAGGCTCGCGGCGAAGGCCCGGCGGACGCCGGAGCGCTGTTCGGACAGCGCCGGATCGGCCTTGGGGATGTCGTGCATGGTTCTGATCCTTGCGTCGGGGGACATCGACTTGCGTCGGGGGACATCGACCTTCCGGCATACTTCTTGTATACAGGTCGTATGCGCAAGCCCTGCGCGAGAACTTAACCGTGGAGAAATCCGCGTCCGAGTACCGAACCCGATCTGCCCGTGTACCGAACCCGATCTCTGGGAGAGCCCTCATGGCCGTGCTGACCTTCGAACTGCCCGACGGATCGACGCGCGAGGTCGACATCACACAGGTCCTCAACGCCGGGTATGCCGGGCGCAGCCAGGAGGACGTCGCCGCGCACGTCGCCGAACTCGCCGAACTCGGCGTGCCCGCCCCCTCCGTGACCCCGGCCCTCTACTCCGTGGCCCCCTACCTCGCCCAGCAGACCGACCGGGTCGAGGTGCAGCACGGGCGCACCTCGGGCGAGGCGGAGTGGGCGCTGGTCGTGGCCGACGACGGGGACCTGCTGCTCACGGCCGCCTGCGACCACACCGACCGCGAGCTCGAAGTGCACGGCGTGGCCTGGAGCAAGAACGCCGGCCCGGACGTCCTCGCCCGCCGCGCCTGGCGCCTGGCCGACGTCGCACCCCGCCTCGACGACCTGACCCTGCGCGCCTGGGTCACCCACGGCGACAAGGAGACCGAGATCCAGCACGGCACCCTCGCCGAACTCCTCACCCCCGCCTACTGGGTCGACGTCCTGCGCACCCGCGACGCCCTCACCCCCGGCACCGTCCTCATCTCCGGCACCATCCCCATGGCCCACGACGTCGACCAGTTCGCCGACGCCTGGCGCGTGGAGTTGAGCGACCCGGCCACCGGGGACACCATCCGGCTCGCCTACGGGGTGCACCGGATGCTGGAGCCGATCGGCTGAGGTGCGGCCGCCGGGGTCGAGGCCACCCTGGGCCACCGCGGTCGAGGCCACCCACCCTGCCGGGAGGTGGCAACGCGGGAGCCCCCTGCCTACGGCAAGGCCGCGGGCAGGGGGCTTCTTGAGGTAGCGCGGCGGCGTCCCGTGGAGCCGAGGCGGCGCGGAGCGGTCCTCGCGTCAGGTGAGGTCGGACAGATCCTCTTGGGTGAAGGCAATCCCGCTGGCGGCGATGTTCTCCTCCAGGTGGGCGAGGGAGCCGGTGCCGGGGATGGCCAGAGTGACCGGGGAAGAGGCAAGCAGCCAGGCCAAGGCGATCTGAGGGATCGTGGCGCCATGCCGGTCCGCGACCTTGGCCATGCGGTCACCGGTGAGGTCGCTCAGGCCACCGCCCAGCGGGAAGAACGGCACGTAGGCGATGCCGGCGTTCTCGCAGACAGCCAGGACCTCCGTGTCATCGCGCTTGGCGGCGTGGAAGTGGTTCTGGACGGCTGCGACGGGTGCGATCGCCCGGGCCTCGGCGAGGTGACCGGCGTCGACGTTGCTCAGACCGAGATGGCGGATCAGGCCCTCCTCGCGCAGCGCGGCCAGCGTCTCGAAGCGTTCGGCGACGGATTCGCCGTGCGGCGGCGGCTTGATGCCCCCGATGCGCAGATAGACCAGATCGAGGCGATCCACGCCGAGGGTTTCGAGGTTCTCCTCGACCATCGGTCGTAGGGCCGTGGGATCGGTGGTTGCGGCCAGGCCGCCGTCAGAAGTGCGGGCCGGGCCGACCTTGGTGGCGATGACCAGATCGGCCGGGTAGGGGTGAAGAGCTTCCCGGATCAGGGCGTTGGCACGAACGGTGCCGTCGCCGCTGGTGTAGAAGGCGGCGGTGTCGATGTGGTTGACGCCCAGCTCCACGGCACGGCGCAGGACGGCGCGACCGGTCCCGGGATCGCGCGCCGGTCCGTGGAAGCTGTTCGTGGGCAGGCGCATGGCCCCGAAACCGATCCGGTTGATCAGAAGGTCGCCACCAAGGTGGAAGTCGTTTCTCATGGATTCAGCCTGGATGGCGGGGTGGTCGGGCCGCGAACCCGTGGCAGCTTGCTGCCATCGGGCAGAATGGCTGAGTGGCAGACATCGTGACGATCCGCGGTGACCTGGAACTCCTCGCTCGCACCGAGCACGTCTTCTCCTCTGTCCACGAGGAGTTCATCTGTGCCGCCCGCGACCTCGACACCTGGTCCCTCCCTGAAGCCAGACAGGCCGCCGGCCACCGACTCCGAAACAAGGGCACTCAGCAGATCCGCAAGCTGTTCAGCCCGGCTTCGCTCGCGGACCAGCACAGTCGCGAGCACCTCAGTGAGCTCGTCGACAGAGGCGCCCGGGTACGGATCGCCGCCACCGCTCTACCTCACGAGACGATCATCATCGACCGCCGGTTCGCGATCCTCGCCGGTCTGAACACCCCCGGCGGCCGCGAGTACACCCTGACCACCGCACCCACCCTGATCGGCAACGTATACGCACTGTTCGAAGCCGCCTGGGAGACCGCCACCGACCTCCAAACCCTCCTGCGCGGCGAGCACCCCCAGCTCGATGCCGAGAGCCGAACGGTCCTGCGCGCTCTGGGATCGGGCGCCACCGACGAGGCAGCCGCGCGGGAGCTCGGCATGTCCTTGCGAACCTACCGTCGCCGCGTCGCCGCCCTACTCGATGCCCTCGACGCGGGCTCGCGATTCCAGGCCGGAGTGCGCGCGGGTGAGCTGGGATTGAGTGGCTGAGGGGCAAGCCATCCATCAGGCAGAGAACCCTCAGCCTGGGAAACTGAGGTGATCCACGGGTGGTTGCTTGGCTGACCTGGACAGCCGCGCCGCCAGAGTCCAACTGCTTGGCGGGTTGATACCCGGTGCTCCCCGTGGTTCCCCGCGCGATCTGGCACGGGTCCGGCACGTCTAATTCCTACGGACGGCAGAGCCGGAGTCGATAGCATCCACAGCATATTGAGGGGGGAGTCATAGCACTGGGGCGTCAGGGTGCACGGCGCATCGTTGTCGACGGCACGGCCTACCGTTGGCAGCTGCGGCGCAGGCCGACCTACGTCCAGGGCCTGGCCTGGTCACCGTGCACGTTCGCGGTCGAGCATGCGGACAGCCCGGGGACAACACTCGTGGTCACCACCAACCAGCCGCACCTGAGCAACTGGATCGGACGCGCAGCCAAACCGGTACTTCCATCCGACGTTGCCCAAGCCATCGAACGTGCCCTGCGCGAGGGCTGGACCCCGACGGCTCCAGGCTCCCCCTGCCATCTCGACCTGTCCGGCGGCTTCACACCCTCGCCCTGAACAGAGCAGAAGGCGAGCACCGCTTCAGGAGTTCGATCGCTCCTCGGCACCATCGGGGAGCCACCTGGCCACGCTGGCCATGCCCGACCGCCTGGGAGTGCTGACGTCCGGCCCCGTTGATGTCACTCGTGGATGTCGGGACGGGGCAACCGCATGCGCTTGTTGACACGATGGTCCCGTGGTTGACCTGGAGCGCATCAAAGCAGAGATCGTGGCGTACTTCCGAGCACTCGATGAAGCCGCCACCCAACGGCACCACTTCCACCATGCTGACGAGGAGGGCAGCTTGTGGTACATCGAGGCCGTACCTGACCGCGGTGAGTTGATCGTCATCAAGCAAGCCGAGCTGACTTCGGCCGGCCAACTCCACCGGTACAGCTGGGAGCACCTAGAGGACGAACACGGCTTCCTGACAGACCAAGCAATCGATCCTGAAGGGGATCCGCTGGAGGCCATCCCAGCCGAAGAGTTCCTGCGGGTGTGGACTCGGTGAGCGAGCTGGACAACCACTTTAGGAGAGTGGGTGGGAGGTCCTGTCGGTGACCCGTTTCTCTGACCGAGCTAGCAGGCACGGATATGTCCGTCAGCCCCCCCTTGTTGACCGCGGCTGACCAGTGTATCTGGCACGGCTGTGGCACGCGGTGCTCAACGTCGCGTCGTGCGGTGACCGTCTGATCCCTAGCTCTGCAGAGATCGGTCAATGGCGTTCATGCGAGACCGGATCGGGCCTCTGACGGGCGCTACGGGCGGCCTGGGGTCGGGGAATTTGCTGTACTTCTGTGCTGTACAGCAATGCGCCCGCGACCGTGGATCTGTGGCGTGAGTTCGCGGACGAGGCGCGTGCGTGCGTGATGCCGCCGATCCGCCCTTGAACGAAGCCCTACATGAGCGGCTGGTCCGGCTCTCTCGGCGTCTCGGTCGAGCCCGTGACAACCATCAGCAGCACCTCCTGGGCCCACTCCACCCAGCGAAGTTCGGCATCTATTCGCTTAGTGATGGTGGTCGGCCTGAACGTATCGCGCTCTGGGGCGTCGATGTCGCCAGCTCGCACCCAGCACAGCGTGATCATCCCGTCCATCAGGTTTTCGAGCCAGCCCCGCTGGGGCTCCGGTGTTGCCGCAACCCCCCGATTGAAGACCGCAAAGAACCGGCCTGTGAACTGGGCCACCGTCGGTTGCACCGCATTCACTGCTGCCATCTCGGCTGGCCCGTCCCCACAACGCCCCGCATCGGCCATCGCCTGGTACGTGACTCTGAGTTCTTCGAGCTGCGCGTGGAAGTCGAGCGCAGCCTTCTGCGCCATGGCCTGTCTGTTGTACTCCCCAAGAGTGTGCTGCACCTGTTGCGTTGAGCCCGCGGATCGGACCCCGCGGGCCTGCTCCTCAAGTTCGGAGATACGCCGCCGGTCTGCACGGCACTCTTCACGAAGCGCGTGCAGTTCCGCGTCGACCTGCGCCCGGCCCTTCCGCTCCGTTTCCATTGCCTGGCGAAGTTCCCGAACCTGCTCGCGCGCTTCGTCGAGCTCAGCCGACAACGCAGGCTCCGGCGTCGACCCGTGATTCCGGGCCGCGTAGATCAGCAAGCGCGTTCTCGCCACATCCTCCGGCCGGGCCTCCGTGCCCTCGCACTCCGCGACGACGTGGTGCAGCGAGGAGGCCAGCTCCGGGCGTGGAACTTCGCGACCGTTCAGGAATTTGGACAACCTCGTCCGGTCCACGTGCAGTCCGTCGTCGCTCAACCTGTCCGAGAGCTTTTCGGACGAGAGACCGGTCCGGCTCCGGAGATCCCGCAGATGATCAGCCAACTCACGCTGGTAAGTCGTCAGTTGTTGCCCGAGAGGAGCCAGCCCACGCTGCGCCTCCACCTGCCGGCGCTCCATTCCGCCCCCCGATCCCTGGTTGCAGTTCCATGCAAGGTGCGGTGCTTCAACACAAGGTGCTGTTGCGAACTGGCGCAACCGGCCGCCGACTTGCTGTGATCGGACCATACCGAAACAGGGATCACACGGAGACTTGCATGCCCCGTTCGCGCACCGCACGCCCATTCATCGACATCCGCATCGGCGACCTGAGGCTGACCGCTCAACGCAGCCCGTTCCGATCGATCGTAGCCCTCTGCTCACTCACTGGGGCCCTCGCTGGCTTCCTCACACTGCACCGGTAGCGGATCGGCCGGGAGTGCATAGCCGAAGGAAATTGGCGCGACTACCAGTGCCGCAACAGATCTGTTCCGGCGATCCAGTCGGGCCGGGGCCGAGACCGACTGAAGCCACCGAAGGACGACGGTCCGAACCACTGAGCGGTTCGGACCGTCGTTTGCCCTAGTGGGCAAGCGCGGAGAATACGAGATTCGAACTGGTGAGGGGTTGCCCCCCAACACGCTTTCCAACTGTGGTGTTGGGGGTCGTTCGGGGGCGTTCACCTGCGTTCGTGGGCGGCTGGCAGTCGGCATGGTCATGGCTCGGGGTCTCGGCTGAACGGTCGCGAACGGGGCTGAATGAGATGGACGGAGACATGCCCCGACCGGGTGACACGCAGCCGGTTCGACCTCGGTGACCATTCGGGCGCCTCTATGGTGCGTCTCGCTCTTGCACACTCAGTTCACCAAGGAGTCGACGCAGCATGGCGACACCGCCGGGTCAGCAGCCTGCCCAGCCGTACGGGCAGCCTCCGACAATCATCATCAACAACAGCAGTTCTGCCGTGGCATCTTCCGCATCGGTCATTGGCGGGACAGGTCTGAGGCGTCGGCGTCAGTCGCTGTGGGTCCACTTCTGGCTGCTCATGTTCACTGCGGGCATCGGCAACGTCTTCTACGGGATGCACGTGAGCAGCTGGAACCGAGATCGAGGTCTCTGACCGCCGATGAGGGGCCCTTCCGGCTCGACACGTCGGGAAGGGCCTCCGCCATGCCTCCACCTGGCTGGCGGGAGTGACCAGCTACGGACTTGCCGAGCCATCAGCTTGGGAAGCTAAGGTGACCTGGGGCTCGCTGTAGGGTTGACCTGCGTTGGAGCAGTGTTGACGCCTGGTGGGTAAATGCCTGGTTCCCCGGTGTTCCCCGTGGTTCGCCGCACGATCTGGCACACATCTGGCACGGGTCCCTGTCCCGCACCCCTCAATCACTGTCGTACAGGCAGATCACCAAGCGGTAGCGCGGTACCGTGATTGGTCAGTCACTGTGTGGTCGCGGTGGCCCGTCGAGGAGGGGGACGATGCAGTCCAGCGCGCGTAAGACGATGAACCCCAGCGCCTACCTTGCTCTGATCGAGGCGCTGACTGCGATCTTCTGGAACAAGAAGCCCTTCGAGATGTACATCAGGGCCATGCTGAAGGATCACAGCGAGCTGTTGGCGCGGCTGGACTTCGCGGCCACCAAACGCGAAGTGTCGGGCCAGTTGGTCGATCTGCTGCGAGCCAACGAAGCCCGCTACCTCGATCTGACGGTGGCGCTCATGCTCGACATCGCCGTCATGGAGACATTTCCAAACCTGAACTCGCAGTCCGACAGCGAAATCATGGTGGCCAAGGCAACAGCAGCAGTAGCCGAGTTGAAGCGCTGGACAGCCAAGCAACGCGAGGTCATCGCTGAGCACGAGGCTCACGCGGCCAGCATCGCCGAGAGTGCGAAGAAGGCGCAGGAAGGACGAGCGTTTGCCGAGGCCCATGAGGACCTGAAACAACGCTTCATCGCGATGCATGGGGCCACCGATGTTCACCAGCGGGGCCGTGATTTTGAGGGCTTCATCAACGAGTTGTTTGCTCTGTATGACCTAGAGCCACGGGCGTCCTACAGCCTGGACCACGAGCAGATAGACGGTGCGTTCTCATTTGACACGGACCACTACGTCTTGGAAGCCAAGTGGTGGAAGGAAACCATAGGTCGCTCACTGCTGGACGTCTTCAAGACCAACATCGAGCGGAAGGGCAAGAACACGCTGGGCTTGTACATCAGCATGAGCGGCTTCACATCTGATGCCCTGGTGGTGTACAGCTACAGCACGCCGTTCATCACGATGGATGGCCTTGACTTCATGGCGGTGTTGGACCAGCGCATCCGCCTGGAGGAGCTAATGCGCCGGAAGCGGCGGCATGCGAGTGAGACAGGACACTGCTCCCTGCCGGTCGCAAAGATCATTTCCGAGACTGAGTAGTCGGTGGGCTTGCATGACAGCGACGGCCCGGCGGGGTACTGCTGGCTACCTGTTCGTGCGCCGGTGCATTGGCCGCCGCTGCGATTTGAGCCAGCTCTGGAGGCTGCCGTCGACTGACGCAACGACCGGGCAGAGAAGCTGGTGTACGCCCCCGTCCAACGTCGCCTGGAACACCTGCGCCTGTGTTCGAGGCACTGTCGCTCACCGAGGGAAGAGCTGTCGCCGACCGTCGTCATCTGTCGTCGTCGGCCACCGTTGGGACGGCCCAGAGACGGCCCAGCCGCAAGGGCCATACGCCCTGGCTGAGCCGCCACTGTCCACCGGTCCGGTCCACTCACGCGGAGCAGATCATCCATGGCACTCCGGGCTCTCGCCACAAAGGCGTCGAGGGCCTCATTCAGGCGGGAGTGAACCTGGAACCACGAATCGACGGGCGTCTCCTCGCCGGGGCCACTGCTGCTTCCATCCTCCCGCCAACGCCGCAGCGTTCGGAGGGTGGGAGGCAGCTGGGACAGGCACAACATGAGCTCATCCGCTAGTTACGATACGCCTTCTGGCCCCTCCAGCTGCACCTTGTGCGCCGAGCCGCGGGCCGCTCTAACTGCTGCGTCGACTTCTGTAGTTGAGGCGTCGATGTCGCCGACCGGCTCGTAACGGGAGCGCATGATCATGTCGCCAAGCCTGTCGCCATCATGATTGACGGCATGGGCGTCGGCTAGGAACTGCTGATACACCAGCCGCCGGTGATCGATCTGCAGCTCCCGTATCTGTCGACGCTCCTCGGCTTGCAGCAGTCGAGCCTGTTGCTGTTCAGCGGACAGGAGCTGCATCCTTTGCTGCTCCGCGAGGGCTGCGTCTTTGCGTCGTTCCGACCGGAAGGTGACGGCTGCGGTTAGTCCACCGCCGGCAAGAGTCCCCAGAACGCTCACAGCCGTCGCGTGGGCCGATGAGCGCAGCACCCTGCTCGCGGCGCTGGCCGGACTGCCGCCAAAGCAGCGAGCGGTGATCGTCATGCGCTACTGGGAGGACCTGTCCAGGCGTGATGCCGCATTCAGCTCAGCCAGCAGCACCTCATGGAGCCGCCGCCAGACACCGGCCAAACCTCTCCGCCCACACCAGCGCAACGATTCGCCGCTGGGCGAAGGAGAACAAAGTCCAACTGTCCTTCACTCCGACCTGCGCCTCCTGCGCCAACCCGATCGAGGCACACTTCGGCCCGCTGCTGCAGTTCACCCTGGCCAACTCCCATCACCGCAGCCACCCGGCACAGACCCAGGCCCTGCTCCGCTACCTGCGGTGGCACAGCGCCCACGCCCGCCACCCCGACGTACTCGCCGCGCAACGCAAGGAACGCGCCCGCATCCGCAGCGAGAAAGGTATCCGCTGGGGCGGACGCCCCCTTCAAGTCGCAGCCTGATGGGCTGCCCCCGCGCAGGCAGTGCCGTCCGCGCGCCTCTTGGCGACTCGGCACCGCACCAGTGGGCACCGGGATGCCGCCGAACGACGCAGGTGAACGGTCGCGCGGGGACACGCTTTGGAAGAACTTAGGCGCCGCTGTCGATCCAGCCACGTCCCGTTCGACATCCTGATGTAGGGCGCATCGCCATACGAGGAGGCGACAGGACCTGATGAGGGAACACATGGATCAGCTGCTGCGAGTGCAGAACTTCACCATCTCGAGCGACGGCGTCGCCGCCGGCGAGGACCAGAGCCTGGAGCGGCCTTTCGGCCACAACATCGATCCGGGAAGGCTCTTCGCCTGGGCCGGCGCCACGGCGAGCTGGCCCAACCGCACCGAGCCCGGGGGAAGCCGGGGCCTCGACGACTACTTCACCCGGGACTTCAGCCACAACATCGGCGCCGAGATCATGGGCCGCAACAAGTTCGGACCCCAACGCGGCCCGTGGCGCGACCACGAGTGGCGCGGCTGGTGGGGTGACGAGCCGCCCTTCCACACGCCGGTGTTCGTCCTGACCCACCACAAGCGTCCATCGTTCACGCTCTCCGACACCACGTTCCATTTCGTGGACGGCGACCCCGCCACCGTTCTCGCGCAGGCGCGGGAGGCCGCGCAGGGCAAGGACGTCCGGCTCGGCGGCGGCGTGACCACCATCAGGGAGTTCCTCGACGCCGGCCTCGTCGACACCATGCATGTGGCCGTCTCACCGGTGAAGCTCGGGTCCGGGCTACGCCTCTGGGACTCGCCCGAACAGTTGCTGGACCGGTTCCACATGGAGGTCGTGCCCAGCCCGAGCGGGGTGACGCACCACCTTTTCTGGCGCAGATGACAAGAGAGACAACGCGGGAACCTCAGCACGGCCGACGCGAGCGTTCCAGCAGATGAACGCGTAGTTGTGGGCGAATTACCACTGCAGACCCCGGTACTCGTATCTCGTTGTGCGAGCGCGGTGTTTCCGGGCGTTCCCTGCAAGCGGCTACATCAAGGTCGTCGCCGAGTGCCTCGCCGGGTACCTCGGCCTGACCCTCCGCCTGTACGCACACCTCATGCCCTCCAGCCAGGAGCGCACCCGCAAGGGCAAGGCCGTGGCAGCCGTCTTCGACACGGCCCAGCCGGAACCCTCCCGCACCTGACAGCCCAGAGACGGCCCCAGCACAGCGACAAGCCCCCTGCCGGCGGAGAACCCACAGGCAGGGGGCTTGATCAATTCCGCTTACTTCTTCTTGCCCTGGTTCTTGACCGCCTCGATCGCGGCCGCCGCCGCCTCGGGGTCGAGGTACGTTCCGCCCGGGTTCAGCGGCTTGAAGTCGGCGTCCAGTTCGTAGGACAGCGGGATACCGGTCGGGATGTTCAGGCCCGCGATGTCGGCGTCCGAGATGCCGTCGAGGTGCTTGACGAGGGCGCGGAGGCTGTTGCCGTGGGCCGCGATCAGGACCGTGCGGCCGGCGAGGAGGTCCGGGACGATGCCGTCGTACCAGTACGGGAGCATGCGCTGGACGACGTCCTTCAGGCACTCCGTGCGGGGGCGGAGCTCCGGCGGGATGGTCGCGTAGCGCGGGTCGTCCGACTGGGAGTACTCGGTGCCGTCCTCGAGCGCGGGCGGCGGGGTGTCGTACGAACGGCGCCACAGCATGAACTGCTCCTCGCCGAACTCGGCGAGCGTCTGCGCCTTGTCCTTGCCCTGGAGGGCGCCGTAGTGCCGCTCGTTCAGGCGCCAGCTGCGGTGGACCGGGATCCAGAGGCGGTCCGCGGACTCCAGGGCCAGCTGCGCGGTGCGGATCGCGCGCTTCTGGAGCGAGGTGTGCAGCACGTCCGGGAGCAGGCCGGCGTCCTTCAGCAGCTCGCCGCCGCGCGTCGCCTCCTTCTCGCCCTTCGCGGTGAGGTTGACGTCCACCCAGCCGGTGAACAGGTTCTTCTCGTTCCACTCGCTCTCGCCGTGACGGAGGAGGATCAGCTTGTACGGTGCGTCGGCCATGGCCCCGAGCGTAATCGAACCCTTTGATCACTTGTGCCGGCGGTCACCCAGCGGACAGTTGACTGCGTTTGTTAATTGAGTGGTCCTCCCCTCGTCGCGCTCGTAATGTGTGGCATCGCCCAGCGCCACTTACCTGCGCCGCTTACTTCTGTGTTTCAGCTTCTTCCGTGGGGGACCCCTATGTCAGTCGCCGCCCTGAGGCGTGCCGTCCGTGAAAGCGTCTCGGGGTTGCCCCGCGAGTTCTGGTGGCTGTGGACCAGCACGCTGGTCAACCGGCTCGGTGGCTTCGTCGCCACCTTCATGGCGCTGTACCTCACGCTCGACCGCGGCTACTCCGCCACGTACGCCGGTCTGGTCGCTTCCCTGCACGGGCTCGGCGGTGTCGTCTCCTCGCTCGTTGGCGGCGTCATGGCCGACCGGCTCGGGCGGCGGCCCACGCTGCTCGTCGCCCAGGCCTCCACGGCCGTCTCCGTGGCGCTGCTCGGCTTCGTGCGCGATCCCGTCGCGATCGCCGCGGTCGCCTTCCTGGTGGGCGCGACCAGCAACGCCTCCCGGCCCGCCGTCCAGGCGATGATGGCGGACATCGTGCGGCCCGAGGACCGTGTCCGCGCCTTCTCCATCAACTACTGGGCGATCAACCTCGGTTTCGCCGTCTCGTCCGCGGCCGCGGGGTTCATCGCCGAGGTCAGCTATCTCGCGGGGTTCCTGATCGAGGCCGGGATGACCATGGCCTGCGCGATCGTCGTCTTCGCCAAGGTGCCCGAGTCGCGGCCCGCGTCCATCGCCAAGGAGTCCGAGGGCCGGCCCGAGGTCGGGCTCGGCACCGTGCTGCGCGACGGGCGCTTCATGGCCGTCGTCGGGCTGTCCTTCCTGGTCGCGCTCATCTTCCAGCAGGGCGCGGTCGGGCTCCCGGTCGCGATGGGCGAGGCAGGTTTCACGCCTGCCGACTACGGGATGGCCATCGCGCTCAACGGCGTCCTGATCGTCGTCCTCCAGCTCCCGGTCACCCGCTTCATCGAGCACCGGGACCCGCGCCGTCTGCTGGTGATCTCGTCCGTCCTCGCCGGGTACGGTTTCGGGCTCACCGCCTTCGCCGGTTCGGTCGGCGTGTTCGCGCTCACCGTGTGCGTGTGGACCCTGGCCGAGATCGTCAACGCACCCACCCAGACCGGCCTCGTCGTGCGCCTCTCCCCCGTGCACGGGCGCGGCCGCTACCAGGGCATGTACACGATGTCCTGGTCCGTCGCCGCGCTGGTCGCGCCGCTGATGTCCGGGTTCGTCATCGACCGGTGGGGCGCGGAGTGGCTCTGGGGACTGTGCGCCGTGGTGGGGACCTTGGCGGGGGTCGGGTACGGGGTGCTGATGCGGCGGGTGCCGGTGGAGGAGCCTTCGGCTCGGCGGTCGGAGGCGCCGGTGGCGAATCCCGTACGCGAGCAGGCGGCCTGATCTTCTAGCTCCGGTGAGCACGTGCGCAGGCCGAGTCACGGAAGTGGTGTACCAGCTGAACTGCAACACATCCGGGGAATGTGTTGCAGCTGCGGATCCGACTGCCTGCGCGCAGTCGCCGTACGCCACGCCCGTGGACGTGGCCCGTGGATGATCAAGGTGACACCTTTGGGGAAAGTGTCACAGTGCTCTTGCGGGCGACACGGTCGACCTACACCGCTCCGTGAGCTGCCGCGACCCCATCAATGCGTCGAGCGAGATCAAAGTCGGCCTCGGTCAGCTTGTGGCCGACATCGTGCGTAGTGATCCCGAACCGCACGCTCCCCCGGCGCAGGTCGATGTCCGCGTGGTGGCCGATGAGCCGCTCGATATCCGCCACGTGCACGATCAGCGCGACACCACCGTGGTAGCGGATGCTGAACGTCCTGGTGATCTCATCTCCCGCCCGCGACCACCCCGGCAAGTCCTTCAACCGCTCATCAATCTCCGGGTCAGTCAACGGCGTGAGCTCGTCTGCCACGTCATCCCCTCTCCGCTACCGGAGCCAGTACGTCCGCGAATTCCCGGCCGATCTGTGCAGCGGCCCACGGCCGCATGGCCCCCTCAAGAGTTCCCAACTCCTCCTTCATACGGACGGACCCTGTCTCCACTGCAATCTGCACCGCCTGAAGAGCGATCTCCACGGCTTGCTCCGGTTCGTGTGCCGTAGCGGCTGCCGTGGCGTGTCGCGCGAGGTAGACGCCCCGGTCACGCCGAGCGGTACTCGGTACGCCATCCAGTACCTGTCTCCACAGCCCACTCGCTTCAGCCCCCAACTCCAACCGTCCGTAGCAAGTGGCCCGCTGCACTTCCAAGTATCCGGGGGTACGGCGGCAGGCATCGCCCCACGGCAAATCATCGTCGACGCGATCGAGGAGTCCGGTTGCCTCATCAATGAGTTGGTACACTGCCCGACGATCACCGAGGAGGCTGGCGCCGTGGGCTCGCTGCTGCAACGCCATGACCCGGACCTTGGGCGCCAAACGCTGCCCCTCCTCCAGGGCAGCATCGCAGAGTTCCCGCCCGCGCCGGATCCACGGAGTGGAGGTGGCCGCCTAATGGAAAGCCCCGCGAACACCAGGTCCACCACCACCCGCCTGCTCCCCTGGACCGGCGCCGGTGGGAAGCCCTGCTGTCTCCTCACCGACGACAACGGCGGCGGCTACCTCACCCGATTTGCCGACAACATCGAGTCCGTTCAGCTCGGCATGGGCAACGAACTGCTCGGCCAGGCCCAGGAGTTGATCAGCGACCCGAAGGTAACGCCCACAGAACTCCGGTACCTCTCCGCCCGGCTGACCGAGTCCCTGCGCGACGTCCTCCGTGTCGCGGAGAGCCGTGGCGCTCGGCTTCCGATGCCCGAGGACGGCGATGACGACGACAACAGCAACAGAGCTGCGCTGAACAACGACGAGAGGACACCCTGACCCCCGAGTACAACGGGCTCACCGGGCGCGGCGTCGGATTGTCTCCGAAGCCGTGCCCCGACCCAGAGCGCGAAAGCCGGAGGGAGATGCCATGTCCCGCACAGTGATCGACCTCGACGACGAGGCCCTGGCGGAAGCCGCCCGCCATCTCGACGAGCACGAAGAATGACACGGTGAACGCGGCGCTGCGCGAGATCGCCAACCGCCGTCGTAGGGCCGCGGCGGTGGAGCGGATGCGACAGATCACGGATGCATCCGCGCTCCCTTGAGCGCCTTGTCCACCGCATTGCGCGGCCCGTACACCGACAGGCCCACCAGGTCCAGATCCCCCGTCCCCACGGCCCGTACCGCCGCGCGGTTGTCGCGGTCGTTGCCGGTGGTGAAGAGGTCCGAGGTGAAGAGGGCGCGGGGCAGGGCCCGGGACAGGGCACGGGTGTGGGCCGTCCGCAGTGTCTCCTTGGTGCCCTCGAAGATCAGTACGGGCTGGCGGAACATCGGCAGGTACGGGACCCCGTCCGCGTCCTCGTACGCCTCGCCGACCACCTCCGGGAGCTCCGAGCCCAGGCCGCTCACGAGGAACGCGGTCACGTTCAGGCGCTGCCAGGGCTCCAGGTCCTCCCTCAGCAGCACGGCGATCTTGGTGTCGAAGCGGACGGGCCGGATGGGCGCCAGGTCCAGGTCGTTCTCAGTGGTCATGGAATGAACAGTGCCGATCGCCGTGCGGCGGCGTCTTGTACGTTTTTTGCATGGCCCCCAGAAGGGAAGACACGCAGACGAGCAGGCGGATCCGTGACGTCACCGCCTGGCAGCCCCGTGTCCCCGGCATCGTCGAGGTCTTCCACGCGCACTACACCGAGTACGCGTACCCCATGCACGTCCACGACGCCTGGACACTGCTCGTCGTCGACGACGGCGCCGTACGGTACGACCTCGACCGGCATGAGCACGGCACCCCGCACGGCACGGTGACGCTGCTGCCGCCGCACGTGCCGCACAACGGGGAACCGGTCACGGAGGCGGGCTTCCGTAAGCGGGTGCTGTACCTGGAGCCGGGCGCGCTCGATGCGAGCCTCATCGGGGCCGCGGTCGACGGGCCCGAGCTCCGTGATCCGCTGTTGCGGCGGCGCGTGGGTCAGTTGCACGCCGCGCTCGCGCGCCCCGGGGACGAGCTGGAGGCGGAGAGCAGGCTCGTGCTGGTGAGGGAGCGGTTGCGGCTCCATCTGCGCCCCCCGACCGGACACGATCCCCGGACCGGACACGGTCCCCACCCCCACGATCCCCACCTCGGCCACCGCTCCGACCGCTCCCTCGCCCGCCGGCTCCGCGAACTGCTCGACGAGCGGACCGCGCAGGGCGTGACCCTCGGCGAAGCCGCGGCGCTGGTCCACGCCCATCCGGCCCATCTCGTACGGGCGTTCAGCAGCGCCTTCGGGATCGCGCCCCACCAGTACCTCATGTCACGACGGGTCGAGCACGCCCGCCGGCTGCTGCTCGCCGGGCAACCGCCGAGCGAGGTGGCCGCCCTCAGCGGCTTCTACGACCAGGCCCATCTCACGCGCCACTTCAAGCGGTGGGTGGGGGTACCGCCCGGCCGTTACGCCCGCGCTCAGCAGGTGTTCCCGGATCCGGATCCCCTCACCTGATCCGCCCCTCACCTGATCCGCAGCTCCCGCAGCGCCCGCTGCGCCTCGTACAGGTTGCGTGGCCGTACGGCGCCGGCGTCCGTCGTGCCGTACAGCTCCAGGCGCGTGTGCAGATCCCCCGTGAAGTCGGGGACGTCGATCTGGTCGAACTCCCGCACCGTGTTCACGGCCACCGTCGCGCTGTGCGGGGCAAGGCCGTCGATCTTGATCAGTCCGGCGCGCTCGTTGGTCACCCGGATGTTCCAGTGCGTGAAGCGGGCGCCGAAGAGCGGGCCGGAGATGGCGTCGCCGCCGTGGCGGCCGTTGTTGTTCACCGTGATGTCGGTGCGGACGTTGGCGAAGGGCAAGCCCCGGTGGGAGTCGAAGGTGCCCATCCGCATGTCGCCGCGCGACCAGACGTTGTAGGAGGACAAGCCCTCGACGTTGATGCCGTGAAGTTGGGTGCCCGCGGGCGCCGGGATCGTGCGCTGTTCGATCGTGAAGTCCTCGACGAGGTTGTCGTGCGAGCCCTCACGGCAGAAGTACGGGTGGTGGGAGCCGCGGCCCGCCACCGTCGTACGGCGCAGGGTGCACGCCGAGGCGGCGACCAGGCCGAAGCCGTTGTCCACGTGGCGTACGACGACGTCGTCCACCCAGCAGTCGTACGCGCACTGGAGGACTACTCCGTTGTGGCCCAGGTCGAGGAGGTGCGGGGACTGCGGGGTCTCGGCCGCCTCCAGGGTGAGCCCTTCGACGCCCGCGCCGGTCAACTCCCTGACGTGGGTGGTCAGGCGCGGGTCCCACTCCGGGCGCACGTCCAGCGGCAGCGGGCGCTCCAGGGTGACCTTCCTGCCGCGCACGCGTGCGATGCGGACGGGCCACTCGTAGGGGACGTACGACGTGAGCTTGGTGTGGTGGTCCCAGGGGTACGCCTCGGCGCCCGGGCCGCCGCCCGCCATGTGCTTCAGGAGGGTGTAGTCGTCGTCGGCGAGGCGGAGGAGGACGAGCCGGCCGGGGCGCAGGCGCGTGGCGTCCGCGACCGTGACCGTCCAGGAGCCCTGGAGTGCGGGCTGGACCGTCGTCAGGGTGTCCCACTCGTCCCGCCGGTTGCCGGTCCAGCCCTCGAAGGGCCAGTCGCGCTGCTGGATGGCGGTGACCAGGGAGTTCCAACGGGCTTCGGGGGCCAGCCAGATGAGGCCGCCCGCCCAGGACCACGACGACTTGTCGCCTCCGTAGCGGGAGCCGTACACGCCGATGAGTTCGGTGAGGTTCCTGGTGGCGTACAGCTTCGTACGGGTGCTGCCGGCGCCGCGCAGGACGACGTTGTCGTGGCCGACGCGGATCAGGCCGTCGATGCGGTACGTGCCGGGCGGGACGAGCACCGTGCCCCCGCCCGCGCGTCCGGCGGCGGCGAGGGCGCGGTTGATGGCGGGGGCGCAGTCCGTGGTGCCGTCCGCCACGGCGCCGTGGTCCGTCACGTCGGCCACCACGGGGTGGCGGGGGAGGCGTGCCGCCCCGCCGTGGCAGCCCGCGCGGCCGACGTACGGGATCTGCGGGTGGGTGAAGGGGGCGCGGTCGAACTCTCGCCAGAGGGCGGGGACTTCCCCCCGGGCTGGTGCGGGTGGTGCGGTTTGTGCGGTTGGGGTGCCTGCCATGCCCGTCACCCCGGCCGCCGCCGTGCCACCGACGCTCCCGAGGAAGCCTCTTCTGGTCATGCCCTCGAACGTGTTGCTCATACCGCCCGCCTTCATGAATGTGAATGACGTTCAGATGCGCATTGAGTGTGAGCATGACATGCGTCTACGGGGGCGTGAAAGGGGCATGCACCAACTACACAGTTCAGCGAGCGCTACTCACGGGACTCGCGTGGACTCACAGACAAGGAACAGTGGCGGAACGTGCCCCGGTCGACCTCAGTCGTCGGCCCGCTGGGTCAGATGCGTGAACGCATCCAGGTTGCGGGTCGACTCGCCGCGGGACACCCGCCAGGCGTACTCCCTGCGGATCGCGGAGGCGAAGCCGAGCTCCAGGAGTGTGTTGAAGGAACCGTCGGCCGCCTCCAGCACCGAACCGAGCAGCCGGTCGACCTCGTCGGGCGTGACCGCCGCGAGCGGCAGCTTGCCGACCACGTACACGTCCCCCAGCGGGTCGATCGCGTAACTGACGCCGTACAGCTTGAGGTTGCGTTCCAGGAGCCAGCGGTGGACGCCCTCCTCGTTCTCGTCCGGGTGTCGGATCACGAAGGCGTTCAGCGAGAGCGAGTGCCTGCCGACGATCAGCGAGACGGTCGTCGACAGCTTGCGGGTGCCGGGCAGCTGCACGACGTAGGAGCCGGGCTCGGTGCTCTCCCACTCCAGCTCGGCCTCGGTGAGGACCTGCTCGATGATCGACGCTGCGTCAGCCATGGGGTGAGCCTACGGGACAGGTACGGGACGCACCGGATCAGCGGAATCGGCCATGGTGAACGCCGCAGAAGCGGTGAACGCCTCAGCCGTGATGCTCGCACTGTCCGCGGCGGTAGCTGTGCATCGCCGCCGTATAGACGTCCGCCGTGGCGGAGGCCGCCGTGCCCCAGCCGAAGGACGCGGCGTGCCGGGCGGCGGCCGCGCCCATGCGGTCGGGCAGCTCGGGACGGTCGGCGAACTCGCGCAGCACGCGCGCGTAGTCGACGGGATCGTGCCCCTGGACGAGGAACCCGGTGTGCCCGTCGCGCACCGCGACCGGGAGCCCGCCCACCGCGGCCGCGAGCACCGGCGTACCGGCCGCCTGCGCCTCTATGGCGACGAGCCCGAAGGACTCGCTGTACGACGGCATGACCAGCACGGACGCGGCCCGGAACCACTCCGCGAGCTGTGCCTGCCCGACGGGCGGCCGGAACCGTACGACATCAGCGACACCGAGCCGCGCGGCCAGCTTCTGCAGCCCCTCGGGCTTGGCGAGCCCGCTGCCGCTCGGACCGCCCACCACAGGGACGACGGTCTTCGACCGCAGCTCGGGCCGCTCCTCCAGGAGCACGGCGATCGCGCGCAGCAGCACGTCCGGGGCCTTGAGGGGCTGGATACGGCCCGCGAAGAGCGGGATGAACGCGTCCTGCGGGAGCCCGAGGCGGGCGCGGGCGGCGGCGCGGCCGTCGCCGGGCTTGAAGCGTTCGAGGTTGACGCCGGGGTGGACGACGGCGACCTTGGCGGGCTCGGCCTCGTAGTGCCGTACCAGCTCGTCGGCCTCCTCGGCGGTGTTGGCGATGAGCCGGTCGGCGGCGCGCACGATCTGGGTCTCGCCGATGACACGGGCGGCCGGCTCGGGGGTGTCGCCCTCGGCGAGCGCCGCGTTCTTGACCTTGGCCATGGTGTGCATGGCGTGCACGAGGGGCGCGCCCCAGCGCTCGGCGGCGAGCCAGCCGACATGACCGGAGAGCCAGTAGTGCGAGTGCACGAGGTCGTAGTGGCCGGGGCGGTGACCGGCCCAGGCCTGCATGACGCCGTGCGTGAACGCGCACAGCTGGGCCGGCAGCTCCTCCTTGGCCAGCCCCTCGTACGGCCCGGCGTCGATGTGCCGTACGAGCACGCCCGGGGCGAGCTCCACGACCGGCGGGAGCGCGCCCGTCGTCGCCCGCGTGAATATCTCGATCTCTATGTTGATCTCGGCGAGGCGCTGCGCGAGCTCCACGATGTACACGTTCATGCCGCCGGCGTCACCCGTGCCGGGCTGGTGCAGCGGCGAGGTGTGCACGGAGAGCATCGCGACGCGACGGGGCTTACGGTGGGGCAGCCTCAGCCGCGGGGGTGCCGCCGGGGAGCGACGCCCGAGCCTGCCTACGTACTGGCTCACGAGGCGTTCCTCCTTGATGCGGGCGCCGTATGGGGGCGTCGTATGCGGACTGCCGTCTGTTGCGGACTGCCGTGCAGAGGGCACGGGCACCCTCCGAGGTGGGGAAACACCGGAGCCGGCCGAGGCATTTCCGCTTTGCCGAATTATTACCGGGGTTCGCTCAACCGTTCGAGCGCTGCTCACCCTGCACGCCCTGCTCGCGCCGCACGGGCCGCACGGGCCGCACGGGGTCACCCCGCCCAAGGTGTCCGCCCAACGCGCCCGCATACCCTCGTACGCATGCCGACCCGCCCGCAGGGGACCGTGACGCGTGGGACCACGAACCCCAACCGTCTGCGCCGCATGGACCGCTGGATCGCGGCGACCCACGGCGCCGAGCTGCGCCGCGCCGCGGACCCGCTGGCGGTCGACCTCGGCTACGGCGCCGCACCCTGGACCGCGGTCGAGTTGCTTCAGCGGCTGCGCACGGCGGCCCCCCGTACCCGCGTGGTCGGTGTGGAGATCGACCCGGCCCGGGTGGCGGCAGCGCGGCCGTACGAGCGGGCGGGGCTGGTCTTCCGGCACGGCGGCTTCGAGGTGCCGGTGCCGGGCACGCCGACCCTGATCCGCGCGGCGAACGTACTGCGTCAGTACGACGAGGACGAGGTGACCGCGGCCTGGGACCGCCTCCGCGCGCGGCTCGCCCCCGCCACGGCCACGTCCCGGGGCGGCCTGCTGGTCGAGGGCACGTGTGACGAGATCGGTCGCCGTCACGTCTGGGTCGCGCTCGGCCCGGAGGGCCCCCGTACGGTCACGTTCGCCACCCGTCTCGGCTCCCTGGACCGCCCGTCCGACCTCGCCGAACGCCTCCCCAAGGCCCTCATCCACCGCAACGTCCCCGGCGAGCCGGTGCATGCCTTCCTCCGTGACTTCGACCGCGCCTGGGCGACCGCGGCTCCGTACGCCTCGTACGGCGCCCGCCAGCGCTGGATGCGCGCCGTCCGCGCCGTGAGTACCGACTGGCCGGTGCGCGACGGCGCGGCCCGCTGGCGCCAGGGCGAAGTCACGGTCGCGTGGGAGGCCTTGGCGCCGCGCGGCTGATGTGGGGCACCTGGGGAACGCATGCCGTGAGTTGTTCGTCACACAGGGCGGGGAGATCATCCACAGGGGTGCGGAAGACGCGGAGGAGTGGAAGAGGGGAGGGAGTTCGTGTCCTCCTCTGTCGTATTGCGGCACGACATGGCACGATCCCCCAAGTGTCCGGAAGTTACTGACGGTAAATCAGTTTGGGGGGCAGAGGCATGACTGCGGGCAAGCGGAGCCTGACCACGGCGGCCGTGGCACTTGTCTGCGCGGTGACCGTACTGGGCGCACCGGGCATGGCCCACGCAAGCCAGGCGAAACCGAACCTCACACCATCGCCCTCACCGACTGATTCGCCCGGTGCGACAACCGCGAGCACCGAGGAACTGGAAGCCGTACGCAAGAAGCTGGACAGGCTCTACCACGACGCGGCGGTGGCCACGGACGCCTACAACGCGGCCGAGGAGAAGACCAAGAGGCAGTCCGCCGAGATCGTCGAGCTGGCCCGCGAGATCGTCAAGGGCAAGGAGAGGCTGGAGAAGCTGAAGGACCTCATGGGCGCGGCAGCCCGCGCCCAGTACCGCGGCGGCGGCCTGCCACCCGAGGTCCGGCTCTGGCTCAGCGAGAACCCGCAGGACTTCCTCGACAGCGCCGGCCGCGTACGGCAGGGCCAGCTCGCGTCCAAGGGAGTGCTCGCCGAAATGGAGCGCACGCAGGAGGACTTGGAGCTGTACGCGAAGGACGCCTCCACCCAGTGGAAGAAGCTGGAGGCCAACCGGAAGGCCAGGGCCGCGGCCAAGAAGGAGATCAAGAAGCAGATCGCCGCGGCCGAGGAACTGGAGTCCCAGTTGGAGCAGGAGGAGCGCGAGCGGCTGGCGGAGCTGGAGGAGCAGGCCGCACGGAAGGCGCAGACCGCGTGGCTCGGCTCGGGCGTGCTGGACGAGATCAGCGGCAAGGCGTCCGAGGAGGGCAGGAAGGCGGTGAAGTTCGCGACGGACCAGATCGGCAAGCCGTACGAGTGGGGCGCCGAGGGTCCGGGGACGTACGACTGCTCCGGCCTCACCTCACAGGCCTGGGCCTCCGCCGGGAAGGGCATCCCGCGCACCTCCCAGGAGCAGTGGAAGCGGCTCGACCGCGTCGACGTCAAGGACATGCGCCCCGGCGACCTGATCATCTACAACGCGGACGCCAGCCATGTGGCGATGTACATCGGCGACGGCGCCATCGTCCACTCCCCCCGCCCCGGCCGCACGGTGACGATCGCAGGCGCGGGCTCCATGCCGATCCTGGGAGTCGTACGACCGGACGCGTGAGCCGCACGACGCGCGGGGGCCGCGGGGGCCGCGTTACGGGTCGGGCCGCGCCCGTGCGCTTTTAGGGGCGCGGGGCTGTACTGCATATGCGGCTCCGCCGCGTGGGCGCGACCAGCCACGACAATCCCGCAGCAGACCACCAACAACAGACCCCGACAGATGCGACTAATAGGCCACAAGCCTCACCACAACCACCCACCCAGCCAACACCCCTGAATAGCAACAAAAAACGGCGAAAAGGGAACACTCCACCCACGCGCCCCCTACCACGTTCCCCCACCACCCGCCCCCACCCGCGTGACATTAGTCATCCCCGGCGGAGCCCCCGTGTCCAAGTGCGTTACGGGATGCGGCATATGACGGTGGCCATTCGCCGGTAGCCGCCCCGCAGACCATTCCGTTGCCGCGCCGCCTACCGCTATGGTCCCGGTCGGTGGTTCGAGACTCCTCGTTCCCACCGCGCCCTCGGGGGAGGGAAGGAAACTCAAGACGATGCCCGTACCCATACCGCGGCAGAGAGCGATCCCGGCCGTGGAGAGTGGTCAGGCGCACTCCGTGTCCGCACCCAGCGGCCCACCCTGCGACCCGCCCGGAGACCCGTTCAGCGGCCCTCCCAGCGGCTCGCCCATCCCGTCCGGAGAGGGGGCGGCACTGAGCGCCACACCCGCCACACCTGCCACCCCTGCCGACAGCACCGAGAGCGCCGAGAGCACCAGCAGCGCCGGCTCTGCCGGCACCCACGCCAACCTCACCGTGCTGCTGATCGAGGACGACCCGGCAGGATCACTCAGCGTGCCCGAACTGCTCGACTCCGCGGGCAAACCGATCCGGGTCCGCACCGCCCGCAACCTCACCGAGGCCGGGCGGCTCCTCACCGACGACGTGAACTGCATCCTCCTCGACCTCGCACTCCCGGCCCCGGGCAGCGGCGACGCCGGCAACGACGACGAGCTGGCCGTGCTCAAGCACGTCCTGCGGCTCGCGCCCCGCCACGCCGTGCTCGCGCTCACCGGTTCCGGCGACGCCGAGCGCGGCGCCGAGGCGGTGCGCGTCGGCGCCCAGGACTACCTCTTCCGAGACGAGCTGGACGGTCGTCTGCTGAGCCGGGCGATCCGGTACGCGGTGGAGCGGAAACGTTCCGACAAGGCCGAGCGACACCTCACCGAGTCCAGGCTGCGGGCCCAGGAGAACGCCCGCCTGGAGCGCGGCCTCCTCCCCACCCCCCTGCTGGAGGGCTCCCCGCTCCGCTTCGCCGCCCGCTACCGCCCGGGCCGCTCCCGCGCGCTCCTCGGCGGCGACTTCTACGACACGGTCCGCACCTCCGACGGCACCGTGCACGCCATGATCGGCGACGTCTGCGGGCACGGTCCCGACGAGGCGGCGCTCGGCGTGGAGCTGCGGATCGCCTGGCGGGCGCTGACGTTCGCGGGACTGTGCGGGGACCAGTTGCTCTCCACGCTCCAGCAGGTCCTGGAGCACGAACGTGAGAGCGACGAGATCTTCGCGACGCTGTGCACGGTCGACATTTCGCCGGACGGCCGCAGCGCGGGCCTGTGCCTGGCCGGCCACCCGGCCCCGCTGCTCACCCGCCCCGGCGCGGGAGGCACTCCGGTGGCCGAGCTCCTGCCGTACGGCAACAACGGCCCGGCTCTCGGTCTGCTGCCGAACGCCCGCTGGCCTCGTACGCAGATCCAGCTGGGCGGCTCGTGGGGCCTGATGCTCTATACGGACGGCCTGATCGAGGGCCGCATCGGCACGGACGGCGAACGCCTCGGCCAGGACGGCATGGTCGACCTGATCCGCCGCCTGCTCGACCGGGGCCTGGCAGGCGAGGCGCTGCTCCAGGCGGCGGTGAGCGAGGTCCGCAACCTCAACGGGGGCGAGCTGACGGACGACGTGGCGGTCCTGCTGCTGAACCGCGGCACCTAGAGCGCCCGAAGGCCGCCGTACTACAGCTCAAAGCTCAGCACGCGTCCGTGCAGCCCCTTGGGGTGCTGGCGCCTTGAGGGTGCTGGGGCTTGCTTGGCGTGGTGCTGTGAGTGGTGCTGTGAGCGGTCCGGTCACCGGCCGCCGTTGTACGGACCGTACGGACCGTCGCTGCTCGATCCGCGGCGGCCACCACCCCCGCCACCGGAGACCTGCTGGATCGCGGGGCGGACGTCGACGAAGAAGACGATCGTCGCGATGAGGCCCGCGATCTGCAGGAAGAGCATCGGCACGAGCAGGTTCACCGCGACCGTGACGCCCAGGATGATCAGCCAGAACATTTTGTTCTGCTTGTCGGCGGCGCGATACGCGTCGTCACGCGCCATCGCGGCCAGTACCAGCGCCGCCACCGCGAGCAGCAGCATGGCGAGGTAAAGCAGCGACATGAAGCCGCCGAATGCCGTCATCAGCACAATGCCCACCACCCGGGTCGATTCGTCCTACGGCCACCGTACCCGGAGAACGGGCCGCACACCCCAAAGGTGCCCGACCCGTTCTCGTACCGCTGTTCGCCCACCGGGGTTCCTACTTCGCGGGAGGCGTGATCTTCTTCGTGGGGGTCTTCCTGGCGGCCGGGGCGGCCTTCTTCGGCGCGGGCTTCTTGGCGGAGGCGGCGGGCGAGGGCTGAGCGGCGGGCGCGGGCTGGGCCGCAGGCGCCGGTGCGGGCGCGGGCTGGGCGGCAGCGGGCCGCTCCTGCTCCTTGACCTCGACGGGCTCCGGCTTCGGCTCGACGACGACCGCGAGCTGCCCCATCTCCTCCGCGGCCTCACCACGCCAGGTCTTCACGGCCTGCTCGCCGTGCTCGGCCACCTTCTCGTAGGTCTCCCGCGCCTTCACGGCGTACTCGGCGGCGACGCCGACACCGCGCAGAGCGAGGTCCTGGGCGGTCTCGCCGAGCTTCTTCAGGTCGGTGTCGAGGGAGCCGAGGATGTCGCTGATCCTGACCTGGAGGTTCTCCTGCGCCTCCTTGGCACGCACGGCGGCCCTCTCCTGCGCCTCCTTGGCACGGGCGGCGGCCTTCTCCTGGCTCTCCTTGAGCCGGGCAGCAGCCTTCTCCTGCGTCTCCTTGACCCGCGCGGTGGCCTTCTCCTGGACCACCTTGGGGTCGGTGTTGCGAACCGCCTCGATGCGGGACGGGGCCTCGGCGCGGATCTGCTCGACGATGCCGGGCACCTTCTTGGCCTGCTGGAGGGCCAGGTCGGCGGTGCCGGCGGCGAAGTAGAGCGGCGTCGGGTCGCTGAGGGTCTTGCGCAGGTCTTCGGTGATGGCCATGGTGAACGTCCTCCCGTAATGGCTTTCGGCTGAGGGTTTTGTGGTTCGGTTCGCAGCGGTCCGGCACCTTTGCCGCCCGCGGGGTCGTGCCCGCCTCGGTGACGGGCCCGCTCTTCAGGGCCTCGGGGTCAACTCGCCGTCTGCTGCGAACCGGCATCGCCGCCGTCGGCCGTGCGAGGGCCGGGGCGTTCGGTGTCCTGGACGGCACGTATCTCGCCGCGCACGCCCGTGACACCCATCACATCCGTCACGTCCTGAGCACCCTGGACTCCCTGGACTCCATGGCCCTGGACTCCCTGGTCCCGGACGCCCTGTTCCTGGACGTCGCCCAGACCGTCGTCGTCCGCCGAGCCCGCGACCTCGAAGCCGTTCTCCTTGCGGAACGACTCGTAGATCTGGAGCAGCACCTGCTTCTGCCGCTCGTTCAGCGTGGGGTCGTCGAGGATGACGGCGCGCGTCGCACCGTCCCGTCGACCCTCCTCGCCGTCCCGCTCGGCATCGAGAATGCCGGCGCGCACGTACAGCGTCTCCGCGGAGATCCGCAGCGCCTTGGCGACCTGCTGCAGCACCTCCGCGCTCGGCTTGCGCAGCCCGCGCTCGATCTGGCTCAGATACGGATTGGACACCCCGGCGGCGGCGGCGAGCTGCCTGAGGGACAGCTGCGCGTTGCGCCGCTGTTCGCGGAGGTACTCACCAAGATTGCCGACGTTCAGCGATGCCATACCCCTACAGTGCCCCACCCCCGCTAACTTTTGCAAGCACTCGCTTGCAAAAGTGTGCCATCAGCGCCGATCGGCGAACACGCGGTCGGCCGTGTCGCAGTCAATCCGGCGGCAACGCACCCCGGGCGCGGACCGGGCCGAGCCGCCGCGAGCCCGCCTGAGCTGAGGACGCCTGCGCCGATCGCCGCCGCCTGGCATGAACCTGCCTGGCATGAACCCGATGATCGGCGGCCAGATCCAGGTGGACATCGTCTACACCCCGGCTCAGCTGCGCGGTCGCGGCTACGCGGGCGCCGTGACGGCGGAGGTGAGCCGGGCCGCGCTCGCCGCGGGCGCGAGGGATGTCGTGCTGTTCGCGGACCTGTCCAACCCCACCAGCAACGCCCTCTACCAGGGCCTCGGCTATCGCAAGCTCACCGACTGGTCTGCCTACGACTTCTCATCCGCTGCACCAGCCTGAGCAGCCGTGCACACGAGAGCCCTCGCCGACGCGGCGGCGCGGGGTTCTCGGTCCGCCTGGAGCCGCTGGCCGCTGGCTCAACTTCTCTACCTGTAACGCCAGTCGGCGCTGATCTGGGCGGCCACGGAGAAGTCCGTGTCACAGTCGGGGCAGGTCGCGTCGCCGAACACGTAGGTCAGCGCGGCAGCGACCTCTCGCCGGCCGTCGGCGAGGGCGGTGTCGTGGAGACGCCGGCCGATGCCGTCCAGATCGTCTGGGTCGGTGGGGCGCAACGGTTTCGTCTCCGCCTCCACCTGGTCGTCCGACAGCGCGTAGTCATCGCTGGTGCAGAAGAATCCGCGCTCGCCGAAGACCACGAACAGGACCTCCTCGCACTCAGGGCAGGAGACCTCGTACTCTTCGTTCGTGAGCCCCCACGCGAGCTCCTCGCTCCAGCCGACGACGCCCTCGAAGGCCAGGACGGATTCGAGAAGGTAGACGTACTCGCTGCGATCACTGGCCGTCCGAAGGCGCTCGTTCGCCAGTGACAGCAAGGTCGCCACCTCGGCCGCGTGCTTGACGCGGACATCGTCGGCCTCGGGCCCCGGACCGGCGCCCGCCATGATCGCGCCCGCCAGGGTCAGGGCGCTCACCGCCTGCTCCCGGTCGTCCGAGCCGGCTGTGCCGGCCAGCCAGGGCAGTGCGGCGAAGCTGGCCGAGTACACGCTGCCCTGGTGGCACAGGGACGACCAGAGATCGTTCCAGAGCTCGGAGCTCGGCTCCGAGGCGATCCGGTCCAGCAGGGCTGGTATGTCTTCCGCAGAGCCGTACGCATGGCTGAGCCGCGACCAATCCGTCATGCGAGGAATCCAACCAGACCGACCACGGCGGCGGCCGCCCGGCACCGTCCCTACGTGCGCCTGCGGGAGCCCGTACGACCGTGGCGCGGAAATCGGTCAACGCCGAATAACCGCATTGCCGTTTCTCTCATTGGGCATTACGGTTACTCGCATGACTGCCGGGTTGGCGGCCTTGTGCCGTGAGCGAGTTGGTTGCCCGGCCTCCGAGTGAGGCCGGTGCGGGCCAGGGGCCCGCCGTTTTCTCCACCGGATGTCACCGGACGTTCGGCCTGTTCCGTGGGTTTCGCGTGGCGTTTCCGCGTGCCCGTACGACGACGCCGTAGCCGCACGCCCGGCTGATCCCCTTCCCAACGGGCTGCCCGCACCGCTTGCGTGCTTTCACGCCGCCCCACCGCAGGCGCCTCCTCACACGCCCTTCTCGCGTGCCCTTTTCGCGTGCCCTTTTCGCGTGCCGTTCTCACGCGCCGCTCCCAGGCGCCCCGCGGCAATTACCCCTGCCCAAAAACAGAGAACGCAAAAACACAAAACAGAAAGCCGAGAATGCCCAACCCGAGAATGACCAACCCCTTCAACCAACAGCTCATCGATGAATTCCGCGCCAACCACGGCCAGGTCGGCGGGCATTTCGAGGGCGCCCGGCTCATCCTGCTGACCACCACCGGCGCCCGCACAGGCACCCCGCACACCACCCCCGTCGGCTTCCTCCACGACGGCGACGGCCGGATCCTCGTCATCGCCTCGGCAGGCGGCTCACCCAGGCACCCCGACTGGTTCCGCAACCTGGTCGCCCATCCGCGGGTGACCGTGGAGAGCGGAGCGTTCACGTACGAGGCCGAGGCCGTCGTCCTGACCGGCAAGGAGCGGGACCAGGCCTTCGCGCGGGCGGTCGAGAGCGATCCGGGCTGGGCCGAGTACCAGGCCAAGACGGACCGGGTCATCCCCGTGGTCGCCCTGCGCGAGATCGCCAAGGGCGGGCCACCGAACATCAACGCGGGCTCCATGGGCATGGCCGTGAAGGTCGTGCATGACGCCTTCAGACGCGAACTTGCCCTGATTAGGCAGGAGTTGACCGGGGAGCAGTCGGCCGGGAACAGCGGCTCTGACGAAACCAACTCCAACACCCGCCTCGGCGCCCAGCTCCGCATCAACTGCCTCACCCTCTGCCAGGGCCTGCACAACCACCACACCGGCGAGGACATCGCCCTGTTCCCGTTCCTCGCCGACCGCCACCCCGAACTGGCCCCGGTCCTCAACCGACTGCGCCACGAGCACGAACGGATCGCCGCGCTCCTGGAGGACCTCCGCCGAGTCGTCGCCGACGAGGCCGGGGACACCGAACCCGGCCACGTCCTGCGTGAGGTGGAACGCCTGACGGCCGAGCTCGAAGCCCATCTCGCCTACGAGGAGGAGCAGTTGATACCCGCCTTGGACACGGCCACGGTGTGAGGCGGACCCGGCCGGGGCGGACCCGGCCGGGGCGGACGCGTAGCCGGGGCGGAGGGAGCGCACCAGTGCCGGTGAGCGACTGGCGGGCCCTGGGGGAGTTGGGCCCGCCGGGGGGAGTAAGCCACTCACCGGCACGTTCGTTCACAGTAGTGACAGGAACGATCACTATGGTGCGCACTCGGTCATGACTCGGTCGCCTTCACGTAACACCACGAGGCGGAGGACCGCCGGTCACCAGGGCAGCCACGCGCCCTCCCCGCTCTGCGGCACCCAGTGGCGTCACTTCCCTTCGGGATACCCCTCCGCCAAGGCCGTTCCCTGGTCTCCGTGAGGCAGTGCGAGGGCGAGGTAGGGGTTCGCCGTCGACTTGGCCTTGAGGCCCAGGGTGGCCGTCGCGGCGGTCAGGGTCATGGCGTAGGTGTCCACCGCCCGGCGTACGTTGGGAGCCTCCAGGCTGTCGCCCGTCACGAGGCGGTCCAGGTCCACATACGCCGAGCGCACGGTCTCGATCCAGCGGTAGACACGCCAGTCGTCGCGCCAGCCCTTGGTGCAGTCCTCCGGGAGCCGACGGGACCAGCGGGCGAAGAGCCGCTCCCGGATCTCGGGGAGTGTCGGCGTCAGGTGGATGTGGCGGACCAGGTCGTAGAGCGGATCGCCCACCATCGCCATTTCCCAGTCGATGAGGGTCAGCCCTGTGCCGTCCTCGCGGCGCACGAGGTTCCACGGGTTGAGGTCGCCGTGCAGGAGCACGGATCGGCGGGGCGTCACCATGTGCCGGTCGAGGATCTCGCCCAGCCGGACACTGCTGGACGGCAGGCCGAGTTCCCTGGCCAGATCGAGGGTCTCCTTGGGGAGCTCGGACACCATGCGGATCAGTTCGTTCCGCAGCCTCCAGTAGAAGTCCGGGCTTTCCGCGTCCGGATCGAGCAGACCGCCGTCGATCTTCGTCAGCTCACAGAGCTGGTCGACGAGGTCGTCCGCCTCGTGCGGCAACAGCCCGTCAGCCGGATGGTCGGGGTGCCGGATCTCGCCCCTCGGTCCCTCGAAGGAGTGGATCGTGAACTGGTCCCAGAGGTCGCTGATGCCCAGGGCCAGCACTCTCGGGGCACGCACCCGTACCCCTGAGTCCTCGATCACGCGGAGGACGGCGTGCTCGTTGAGGTAGCGGCGCTCCCGGGGGCTGGCCGATCCCACCTTCCGCCGCACCATGACCGGGAACGGCACCCCCTTGACCCACACCCCTGTACTGAGATGGGCCGTCCCCTTGAACACGCGGTCCGCGGAGGCGGCACCCTCCTCGAACAGCGCTTCCTGTACGGCCGCGGCGGGAAAGTCCCGGTGCTCGGGCACCCGCGGGTCGCTCGTCCAGGAGATGGACGACACCGCCCGGTCGCGGCTGTGCCGCTTGCCGTTCGACACGTTCCAGCGGAAGAGAATGCGCTCGATCGCCCTCTCGTCCGGTACGCGCTTCAACCGCAAGGGGGCTTCGGCCGCCAGCAGCGCCCGGTGCACCTCATGGGTCGCCATGTCCAGGTCCCGCTGGTCGAAGGAGTCCCGGAGCGAGGTCGCCGCACGCATCACGTCCGGGTAGACCGACTGGGCCCTCTCGAAGGCGACATAGTGCTTCAGATCCCGCGTCAGACCGTTGACCGCCTTGGGGCGCCGCTGCGCCATCGCCGTGCACCACGCTTCCATCACCTCCGCCCACTGGTCGTCGGGGTACTGCATCCGCACCAGGTGGGTGGCGAGGTCGTGCAGCGGATCGCCATAGGTCGCCAGTTCCCAGTCGACACAGATCAGCGGCGGCTCTCCGTGGTACGACACGATCACGTTGTCGCGGTGCAGATCGGTGTGGAGCAGGCTGAAGGGCCGGCTGGCCATGGAGGGCACCCGCTCGGCGAAGCGCACCAGGGCGTCCTCGGGAATGCCCAGCATCGCGAACAGACCACCGAACTCGCCCCAGTTGCGCTGCCGGATCTGCTCCTCCGCCGCGAGCGCCAGGGTCCGCAGGAAGGCCCGGCTGTCCCGGCTGGTCCGGGGCCAGGACTGCGGCAGGGCAGGCAGATCCTTCCTGCGCACCTGCGTCATGTCCGCCAGCAGACCGGCCAGGGCGGAGATCAGATGTGAGTCGACCGGCTTGCCGTTGCGGCAGATGCTGGACAGCGGCACGCCCTGCACATAGCTCAGGATGGCCACGTCCCGGCGCTTGACCAGACACCGGGGGACATGCGGCAGCACACGGCAGATCGCTCCGAGGATCTCGGCCTCGTCCAGCCAGGTTCTGATGACGACGGGAAGTGCGGTGCGGATCTGTTCGCGCACGGTGACCCGGTCGTGGCCGGCGAGGGCCGTGAGCCACTTGTCGACGCCCTGGGGCGGCGCCGCCACGTAGTTCCGATTGTGGTGGCCCTGGCTGAACTCCCCCTGGGATCTGGCGTACGCCACCAGCCTGTCGAACGACTCATCGGCCGCGTTTGCCAGGTCGCAAGTCCCGGGCTTCGGCGGAGCACCCACGGGCCACTCCTGAATAACTGTGCGTCACTTCTGATGTTCATGCGAAGTGAAAGAGGTGGCCCTACTGTAGTTCCCCGAGTGGCCCGCGGCGCGCCAACCCGAGCAATTGGCGCCGCATCGAAGACGCCGTGCCGTCAGACAGCCCTAGCGTCAGACCGGCGTGGCGAGGTGCTCCCAGCAGGAGTCGAACCAGGCCTGCATGCTTTCCATGTACACGGAGCCGGTGGAGTTGGGGTCGCCTTCGTCGTTGACGTACCGGAGCAGCGTCGATCCCAGCCCCAGGACGTCCAGGGCTTCGATCTCCGTCCCGTCGTCCAGCCGGATGGTGCGCTTGAGCACCTCGTACGGGCCTGACAACGCCTCGGCCTTCGGACGCAGGTACAGCTTGAACGTGGGGGCCATCGCCACCTGCCGGATCTCCACGCGCGCGGACGGCACCACGCCTTCCGTCTCCAGATCGATCAGGGACGCGCGCAGCGAGGAGGTGTGCCGTGCGCTGATGGCGCGGAACCGCTCCTGGACCCGTTCCTGCAACCGGTCCAATGGCGGGGCCTCATCCAGTCCATCGGCCGCCTTCTTCACCGCGAGCGCCCGCAGGTACGGAAACTCCATCGATGTGGCGGGCAGCAGAAGCCGTACTTCGATCCGCTCCGGGGGCGGGATCTCCTTGGCGCGGATACGCAGAGCCTGCATCCGGATGTGGGCGTCGAGGCTCTCGGACGTCAGGGTGAAGACGTCCAGTCGCACCTCCTTCTGGGCGAAGGCCCGGTTGATGAAGGGCGCCAGCGTCGGCCGTACCAGAGGGTCGTCCTGCGGCTGCGTCAACGAGTGGATCGGCTTCTTCACGACCCGTGTCCCGCTGCCCTGGCGGGACTCGATCAGGCGCTCGCTCTTCAGCTCCCGGAGCACGCGCTGCACGGTGTCGCGCGAGACCCCGAACTCCTGGGCCAGCTCACGCTGCGGCGGCAGCAGGGCTCCGGGGGCGTAGGTGCCGTCCGTGATGCGGCCGCGCAGGTTCTCCAGGACGCGCTCGAACTCCGCACCACCGCTGTCACCACGTTCCGCGCTCACACCGCGACCGTACCTCTCCTCACGTATGGGCAAACCACATTCAGTCATATCGACCGCCGGTTGTGCAGGTTGAGTGCCCGAGTTTGGCGGGCGGTTAAGGGATCAAGCAGTCAGGGCACAACCAATTCAACCGGGTCAGTCCAATTGGACCGGTTATCGATCAGTTCGACGGATCGACCTAACGGATCGATTCAACGGATCAGTTCATCGCAGATGTACGGGGGTGGGTTCCTTGAAGGTCTTCCAGTGGCTGACGGCCGCACTGCTGCCCGACGCGTTGCAGATGGTCCAGTCGCCGTACGGAATGCTGACGCTGCTGTTCATCCTCTTCATGGCCGTCGGCATCGAGACGCGCAACAGGACGTGCCTGCTGCTCGGGGGGTTCTTCTTCGTGGCTCTGATGGCTCAGGCCTGACTCTTCAGCTGGTCGAGGACGAGCTTCAGAGAGCCGACGATGAACTCGGGGGCGACTCCCGCGTTCATCAGCTCCTCGGCCTTCCGCCCGTTGCGCGCGTAGCCGAGGAAGGCCACGCCCGCCTCCCGGGCGGCCTGGAAGTCGGTCGGTGCGTCGCCGACCATCAGCGAGGCGGAAGGGTCGGCACCCATGGCGTTCAGCGCCTGGACCAGGGTGTGCGGGTCCGGCTTCATCAGAGCCAGGTTCTGTGTACGACCGTAGATGTAGGGAAAGCAGCCGGTGAGGCCACGGCTCGCTATGTAACGAGCCGCCGCCAGCGCCGAGTTGTTCGTGGTGATGGCGAAACGAGCCCGTGTCGCCCAGGTCCTGATGAGCGGATCGGCGTACTCGGTGGGAAACGCCCTGGGGACGGCCTCCAGCTCCTGCCGCGTGAGCCACTCCTCCAGTTCGACGATCAGGTCGCTGCGCGGGTGTCGCCTGTTGACGCCGAGCAGCGCGGCATGCGGGTCCGTGGTGGATCGCTCCGTCTCGGTGAGCAGTCCACCGAGACCACGCCCGTCGATCAACCGCACCAGGTTCTCGGCCACTTCATCGGCTGGATGCCCCGCGAACAACCGGCATATCGGTCCGTCCAGATCCCACAGGACGAAACGAACGGAGGTGAGCAGTTCTCGCAGGTTCTCTGTCTCTACCGTCACCAACTCAGTCTGCGCCGCATCAGAAGTCACTAGGAGAGTGTCAGGTCCGTGGTGATGGTTTCCCAGAGGGCGTTGAACCACCTCTGCGACTCGTCCACGAACGCGGAGTCCCGCCGGCCGGCGCGCTTCTCGAAGGAGAAGAGCAGTGACTCCGTGCCCAGGACGTCGTACATGTCCAGGGTGCCCGCGTCCGACAGCTCCTCACGGCGAGTGATCATGTAGTACGCCATCAACGCCTCCGACTCGTTGATGAGGTACAGCTTCATCGGCGGGGTGAAGGGGAGCGCCCGGAACGTGACACGCACGTCGATGCCGTGCGAGGAGCGCAGTGAGCGGAGGTTGTGGCGCAGGACGTGGCCCTGGGCGTTGCGCTGGGCCAGCCAGCGTCCGTGGACCGGGTCGGCGTCCCCGTGTTCCGTGACGGAGATCGGGAAGGCCAGGTTGATGTCGCGGGACGGCAGCAGGATGCGGACGTCGATGGACTCGGGGCGGACGCGGCCCTCGTGGATCAGACGGACGGGCTCACCCAGGGCCAGCATCAGGGTCTCCGCCGTGAGACACGCCGCGTCGATCCGGACGTGAGGGGTCGAGAACGCCTCGGCCAGCCGTGGGGCCAGGCCCACCATCGTCGGCCGGGGCTGGTCGTGGGTCGGCGCCGGTTCGGCGATACGGGGCGGGCTGCCCTTGCTCACGTTGCTGAGCAGACCGTCGTTCTGGAGCACGCGCAGCGCCTGGCGGACCGTGCCGCGTTCCACGCCGAACTCCTCGGCGAGCTCGGCCTGGGTGGGCAGGCGGTCGCCGGCCTTGAGGTCTCCGGCGCGTATGCGGTCGCGCAGGACATCCGCGATCTCCTGCGGTGAGAGCCTTCTGCTGCCGTTCACTGCAACGTTCTCCTGGGTCACGACCAAAACGTACAACTCCTCTCCATCTTTGGGGAGTTGTTTTGGAGTTGTTTGTAGATGACGACCAAGTGGGCATAACTTAGTCGAAGTTGGTTGCCAACTTGATGAAGTTGGCGGAGGTTCTGACTCCTCTCACGGCCTCTTGGCACCTAGCGGCCCGCAGCACGTGTGCAAAAGACGCCCCGCGTCACCCCGGTTCCGTACCCCGCTCCACCGAAACGCACCGAAGGGGGAACACCCATGCCCGTCCTCGCCCTCCTCTCCGCAGTCCTCGTCGTCGGTTTCGAGCAGTTCGTCCAGTGGCACTACGGCCCCATGGGTATCGTCGGCCTGCTGCTCCTCACCATCGGGCTCAAGGCCAAGAGCCCCACGTGCAGCTCCATCGGGGCCGTCGTGCTGGCCCTGATGGTCGCCGGGCCGGCCCTGTGAGCAGCGCCGACCCGAGTCACCATCCCCGTGTCAAGCCCGGTCAGCCGGTTTCAAGCCCGCGTCAAACCCCGGCGGCAGACGATCAGTTCGTGAGCAGCAGCTCCGAACTGATCGTCCCCCACAGTGCGTCGAACCACAGGTGCGACTGCTCCACGAAGGTCGTGTCCCGTAAACCGGCCCCCTGCTCGAAGGCGAACAGCATCGACCGAGTGCCCTCGGCGTCGTACGTCTCCAGCTGTTCACTGTCCACCTCCTGCTCCCGGCGCTGGACGGTGTAGTACGCGAAGAGCGCCTCCGCACCGTTCAGCAGGTACAGCTTCACCGGCGGGGTGAAGGGGAGCGCGCGGAACGAAACGTGCACGTCGATGCCGTGCGAGGCGCGGAGCGCATACAGGTTGTGCCGCAGGACCTGGCCCTGCGCGTTGCGCTGTGCGAGCCAGCGGCGTTGCAGCCGGCCGTCGGACGAATGGTCCACCGGGGCCGGGAAGGCGAGGTCGATGTCGCGGCTGGGCAGCAGGACGCGTACGTCGACCCTGGCCGGTTTCATGCGCCCCGCGTGAATCTCACGCAACGGCTCACCCATGGCGAGGGTCAGCGAGACCGATGTCAGGCACAGCGCGTCGATCTCGACGTGCTGTGCGGTGAAGGCGGCCGAAATACGTGGGGCGAGCCCCACCATCGTGGGCTGGGGCGGGGCCTCGGGACCGGTCGGCATCTTCCCCGAGATCGCAGCCACGGTGGCAGGACTGCCCTTGGAAACGTTGGTGAGCAAACGCTCCGACTGCAGGATGCGCAGCGCCTGGCGTACGGCACCCCGATCCACACCGAACTCGTCGGCCAGCCTGGCCTGAGTGGGCATGCGCTGGCCCGGCCTCAGCTCACCGGACCTGATCCGGCTGCGCAACTCGTCGGCCACCTCGTGGTGTGACCTCTGTGGCGGATGTGACTTCTTCCGCCCATTGACTGCGGCATGTTCCCCGTCCACGACCGAACATTACAACTTCACGCCATCTTTGGGCAGTTCATGAGAAGGTGGTTATGAGACGACTCCAAGCGGAGATAACTATGGTTGAGTTGGTCGCCAACTTGAGCAACATGGTCAAACTTAACGGGGGGTTGGTCACCTCAGGTGACCAAGGATTCGCTGAGGGTGACTCCGTCGACAGGTGGGCGATCAGCGGCACAGGGTCGGACTCCCTTCCGGAGGGGAGCCGGGAGCTCGGCCGGCCACGTACAGCCATAACCGAAGAGCACAGCCACAGTTGAACAGCACAGTCACAACTGAAGAGCACAGCCACAACTGCATACCGGCACCACAACTTCATATGGGGAGCCACGACAACTGCATAGCTACGGATACGGATTCAGCACCACAGAAGTGCCAACACCTGAACCAGCAACAGCAGAACCAACTGCACCACCTGCACGGAAGGAGCACCGCTCACGGGATGCCCAGGCACCACGGTTGCCTGGACTTATGCAGCAGTACGCAGCAGGGCGCCCAACTCACCGACTTCGAGGGTGAGTTCGGCGCCCTCATGTGTTCTCCGGTGCATTCCCCGCAGAACGCCCCTCACAGGAGCAGGTCGTCCACCTGCGCTTCCCCGTCGCGGTACCTGCGGGCGATCTCCGCGCTGCAGTCGTCGGCCGTGCGCTGCAGCTGCTGACGGCGGCGCGAGATCTGCTGCTCGTAGCGGACGAGACGGCGCAGGCCCGCGCCCAGCTCCTCGTCCGTGCGGGCCTGAAGGTCGGACAGCTCGACCTCGGCGAGCATGTCGGAGGCCAGGGCCCGGTACTCCTCACCCTGCGGGGTGCCCACCGTCACATGGCGGGCCGAGGAGCGATGCCGGGCCGGGGCGTCCGTGAGGATCTCCGGGAGCCGGTCGACCAGGCCGGCGGGCGCCGCCGTCCCGCCCCGCCCCTCCAGCTCGGCCCGCAGGATGTCGATGCGCCCCTGGAGCAGCCGCCGTACGTAGCTGAGGTCGGCCTCGTCCCGCTGGGCGTCCCGGCGCAGGGTCCGCAGTTCGGACAGCCGGAGCAGGGCCAGATCCCGGCTGGACTGATCGGGTGCCACCGGTGTGCTGTTCGTGCGCTGCACGGGAGGACGATGAGCGCCCCCGACGGTCCGCTCCACCCACTCCGCCCATTGCGCCGGCGGCTGCCCCGTACTGGTGTTCGTACCCGAAGTGCTCATGCGTCTCAACCGTCCCCTCAGCCGGCGCGGTGCGCCCCACGCACGCACCGCAACAACGGGCATCGTGCCACCCCAAGTAGCCACTATGTGACCGAGTGCCCCTGATCTGCCCCAGATGCGGGGTTAAGAATCAAAAGGATCATTAACGATGATCGCCCGAGTCACCGCATTGGCCGAGTGGCGGGGACGAGCTTGCCGGTACCGCGGTCAGCACTCTTCCCTGGTCCCGTCAATACCCCCGCACGAGTGACGCGTCATCGCACGGCATCATGGTCCCCATGCGTGCGGTGGTACAGAGGGTGGACGGCGCGAGCGTCGTCGTGGACGGGGAGACGGTCGGCGCGATCGAGGGCGAGGGGTTGTGCGTACTCGTCGGCGTCACGCATGACGACACCAAGGAGAAGGCCGCCCAACTCGCACGCAAGCTCTGGTCGGTCCGGATGCTGCACGACGAGAAGTCGTGCAGCGACATCGACGCGCCGCTGCTCGTCATCAGCCAGTTCACGCTGTACGGCGACGCCCGCAAGGGCCGCCGCCCCACCTGGAACGCGGCCGCCCCCGGCGAGGTCGCCGAGCCCCTCGTCGACGAGGTCGTCGCCCAGCTGCGCGCGCTCGGCGCGACGGTGGCCACGGGCCGCTTCGGCGCCCGGATGCGGGTGTCCCTGACGAACGACGGCCCGTTCACCGTGCTGCTGGAGATGTGAGGGGCCGCAGCTGTGGACGTGAGCCTCAGGGCTCGACCACGACCTCCTGGGCCGCCGCCGTCGTGTCGGCCATCAACGGCGCGTCCGTCGGCACGTTCCGCTTGACCAGCGCCAGCGCCACCGGGCCCAGCTCGTGGTGGCGTACGGACGTGGTCACGAAGCCGATCTTCCGGCCGTCGGGACCGTCGTCCGCCAGGCGGATCTCCGTGCCGCGCGGCGGCAGGTGGACCTCGCTGCCGTCGAGGTGGAGGAAGACGAGGCGGCGCGGCGGCTTGCCCAGGTTCTGGACACGGGCGACCGTCTCCTGGCCCCGGTAACAGCCCTTCTGGAGGTGGACCGCGGTGCCGATCAGGCCCAGCTCGTGCGGGATGGTCCGGTGGTCGGTCTCGAAGCCGAGCCGCGGGCGGTGCGCCTCGACGCGCAGGGCCTCGTACGCGAGCAGCCCGGCCGCCGGGCCGGCCTTCTCCGCGTACGACTCCAGGTCCGTACGCGGCAGGAAGAGATCGCGGCCGTACGGCGTCTCACGGACGACGACGCCCTCCGGGGCCTCGGCGATCGAACCGGCCGGCAGGTGCACGACCGCGAAGTCACCGGTGCGGTCGGCGACCTCGACCCGGTAGAAGAACTTCATCGACTCCAGGTACGCGATCAGCGCGTCCTGAGTGCCGGGCTCGACGTGCGCCCAGACCGTCTCGCCGTCGTCCACCAGGTACAGCGCGTGCTCGATATGGCCGTGCGCGGAGAGGACGAGCGCCTCGGTGGCCTGGTGCGGCGGGAGGTCGCTGACGTGCTGGGTGAGCAGCAGGTGCAGCCAGCTGAGCCGGTCCTCACCGGAGACGGTCAGGACCCCTCGGTGGGAGAGGTCCACGAATCCGGTGCCGTCGGCGAGGGCGCGCTGCTCGCGGAACAGGTCGCCGTAGTGGGCGGCTACGCCTTCGTCCACGCCCTCGGCGGGGACGGCGCCGGGCAGGGACAGCAGGGGACTCTTCATACGGACAAGCCTACGACTTGGTAGTTGAACCCTTCAGGGAACATCCCTCGCACCGGCCGAAGATCGCGAAGTGCTTCATGTCGGTGTCGAAGGCGAAGGTCTCGCGCAGCTTGGCCCTGAAGTCGGCGGCCACCTCGACGTCGGCCTCGATGACGGTCGTGCAGTCGCGGCACACCAGATGGATGTGATGGTGCCGGTCGGCCAGGTGGTACGTCGGGGCCCCGTGCCCGAGATGGGCGTGCGAGACCAGGCCGAGCTCCTCCAGGAGCTCCAGGGTCCGGTACACGGTGGAAATGTTGACCCCCGACGCCGTCTTCCTCACTTCCACGAGGATGTCGTCGGGGGTCGCGTGCTCCAGGGTGTCCACTGCTTCGAGGACAAGTTGGCGCTGCGGCGTCAGCCGGTAGCCGCGCTGCCTGAGGTCGCTCTTCCAGTCGGTGCTCACCACACCAGGAAGTCTAGGACGACCCGAGCGCGTCCATCCGGTGTCTTCTGCTTGAAGACGTGTCCTGCTTGAAGACGTGTCCTGCTTGAAGACCTGGCGTCCTACTTGAGGACCTGTCGTCCTGAGAAGACCTGGCGTCCTACTTGAAGAAGGCGATCCCGTCGTCCGGCATGTCGTCGGGCAGGGCCTTGGCCCAGCGCTCGACCTCCTCCGGGGTGACGACCTTCTTCAGGTGCGCCGACATGTAGGGGCGCAGCTCGACCTCGGGGGTCTGCTTCTCGCCGACCCACATCAGGTCGCTCTTGACGTAGCCGTAGAGCCGCTTGCCGCCCGAGTACGGTCCCGAGGCCGCCGTGCGCGCGACCGCGTCCGTGACCAGGTCGATCTGCGGCTTCTTGGCGGCCAGCTCGCCGTACCAGATCTCGACGACACCGTCGTGGCGGACCATCGTCACCTCGACCTTGCGGTCGGCGTCGATCCGCCAGAAGCCGGACTCCGACTCCAGCGGCCGGACCTTGTTGCCCTCCTGGTCCAGCACCCAGGTGTGGGAGCGGTACTCCAGGAAGTCCCGGCCGTCGTGGGTGAAGGTGACCTCCTGGCCGAAGTTGCACTTCTCCGAGCCGGGGAAGTCGTGCACGCCCGCGCCGGCCCAGTTGCCGAGCAGGAAGGCGAGCGGGACGAGGTCCTTGTGCAGGTCGGACGGAATCTCGATCATGAGAGAAAGTTCCTGGACGTGGGTCAGCGCTGGCCCTGGTACAGCTTCTTCACGGTCAGCCCGGCGAAGGCGAGGACGCCGACGCAGACAAGGGCCAGCAGGACTTCGAAGAAGATCTCCACGGGGTGCTCCTCGATTGAGCGGAGAGGGTGGTACATACAGGGCCGCTCCCCAGCTTACGCGGCTGGGTTCGGGCCCTTTCCGTCAGGTACGGCTCAGCGCGGGAGCCGGCGTTGGAACTACCATGCGGGCATGCCGAAGAAGCTCGTGATCAAGGTGACGGCCGGGGCGGACGCCCCCGAGCGCTGCTCGCAGGCTTTCACCGTCGCGGCGGTGGCCGTGGCCAGCGGTGTCGATGTCTCCCTGTGGCTGACCGGCGAGTCCTCGTGGTTCGCGCTGCCGGGCCGAGCCGCCGAGTTCGAGCTCCCGCACGCCGCCCCGCTCCCCGACCTGATCGACTCGGTCCTGGCGGGCGGCAGCCTCACCCTGTGCACCCAGTGCGCTGCCCGCCGCGACATCACCGAGAAGGACGTCATCGAGGGCGTGCGCATCGCGGGCGCCCAGGTCTTCGTCCAGGAGTCGATGGCGGACGGGACGCAGGCGCTCGTCTACTGACACCTGCTGATGCTCACTGACGCCTGCTGACGCTCGTCCACTGAGACGGCGGTTCAGCGGCTCAGTCCTCGGTCCGCACCCACAGGCAGAAGGGGTGTCCGGCCGGGTCGAACAGCACCCGTACGTCGTCCTGGGGCTGGAAGTCGGCGAGTACGGCACCCTCGGCGACCGCCCGGGCCGTCTCGCCCTCCAGGTCGTCGACCTCGATGTCCAGGTGCAGCATCATCTGCTGGTCGCCGGGCTTCCTGGTCGGCCAGACGGGGCGAACGTACTCGGGCTCGGTCTCGAAGGAGAGCGGGACGCCGTCACCGTCCGGCGGGCCGATGAGCACCCAGTGCGGCTCGTCCTCCCGCACCTCGTACCCCAGCAACCGTGCGTAGAAGTCGGCCAGTTCATGTGCGTCGTGCGCGTCGAGCACAACGGTGGACACCTTCGCGCGTGGCATGGACACCTTGGTACTACCGGCGCTTCTTCCCGTCCAGCTCGTCCCACCACTCGTCGGACTGCGGGTCACCGGAGGGGTCGTCCCACCAGCGGTCGTCGGGCCCGCGGCGGTTGGCGACCATCGCGGCCAGCGGCGGGATCACCATCGCCACCACGCACATGCCCACGGCCACCGGAACCGACCAGAGCCGCACGACTCCCCAGGCCAGGACGAAGAGCACCACACACGTCCCCATCATGGCGAAGTAGAGGCGACGCCGTCGCGCGTACATACGTCCAGGGTAGGCCGGGGCCCGGGTCCAGGGCAGGCCCGGGGAGGCGGGGAGTGTCCCCGGGGCGCCGGGGTGTGGGCCGGGTACGGGCAGGGCCGCGCCCCGGGGTTCAACCCGTGGGGCGCGGCCCTTCGACAGTCGATGCCATCGGTGCCGTCAGACCTGTCAGACCTGTCAGACCTGTCAGACAGACCTGTCAGACAGGGTCAGACGGCGATCGCGACCTCCGCCAGGCCGCCCGTCTGGGCGACCACCGTGCGGTCGGCGGTGCCGCCGGGGACGAGGGCACGCACGGTCCAGGTGCCCTCGGCCGCGTAGAACCGGAACTGTCCGGTGGCCGAGGTGGGCACCTCGGCGGTGAACTCGCCCGTCGAGTCCAGGAGACGGACGTAGCCGACCACCGGCTCGCCGTTACGGGTCACCTGGCCCTGGATGGTGGTCTCACCGGGCTTGATCGTCGAGGCGTCCGGCCCGCCGGCCTTCGCTCCACACATGTGTTTCTCCAGAGGTTCTGACCAGAGGGTCGGTCGGGTGGTTGTGTGCGAGGTTGCTTGCTCGCGGATTGCTTACTTGTTGGCGCCGAGCTCGATCGGCACGCCGACGAGGGAGCCGTACTCGGTCCAGGAGCCGTCGTAGTTCTTGACGTTCTCCACGCCGAGCAGCTCGTGCAGCACGAACCAGGTGAGCGCGGAGCGCTCGCCGATCCGGCAGTAGGCGATGGTGTCCTTGGCCAGGTCCACGCTCTCCTCGGCGTAGAGCTCCTTGAGCTCGTCGTCCGACTTGAAGGTGCCGTCGTCGTTGGCGTTCTTGGACCACGGGATGTTGCGGGCGCTCGGGACGTGCCCCGGACGCTGCGACTGCTCCTGCGGCAGGTGCGCCGGAGCGAGCAGCTTGCCCGAGAACTCGTCGGGCGAGCGGACGTCGACCAGGTTCTGCGCACCGATCGCGGCGACCACGTCGTCACGGAAGGCGCGGATCGAGGTGTCCTGCGGCTTGGCCTTGTACTCGGTCTTCGCGCGCTCGGGCACCTCGGAGCCGTCGACCAGCTCGCGGGCGTCCAGCTCCCACTTCTTGCGGCCGCCGTCGAGGAGCTTGACGTTGTCGTGGCCGTACAGCTTGAAGTACCAGTAGGCGTACGAGGCGAACCAGTTGTTGTTGCCGCCGTAGAGGATCACCGTGGTGTCGTTGGCGATGCCCTTCTCCGACAGGAGCTTCTCGAAGCCCTCCTGGTCGATGAAGTCGCGGCGTACCGGGTCCTGGAGGTCCTTCGTCCAGTCGATCCGGATGGCGTTCTTGATGTGGTTCTTCTCGTACGCGGACGTGTCCTCGTCGACCTCGACGATGGCGATCGTCGGGTCGTCCAGGCGCTCCTGGACCCAGTCGGCGTCAACCAGGACGTCGCTGCGGCTCATGCTCTTTCTCCTCCGGGGCAGTTGCGGCGGGACTGTGCGTAGAGATTTCAGGTGCGGGCGCTCGGCCCGGGCCATGGGGGCCATGGAACCGGCCGGCCTGTGCGGCGCACGGGTGGCCCTGGGTCAGTTCGAGGGCCGGGGAACCGGGAGGCGGCACTCCCGGTCAGACAGCGCGACAGAGCATGGCGGCGACGCGGCACAGGTCTACTGCCCGCCGCTTCGTGAGATCCGCCTGTCGCTTCATGACTGCGATCGTAAGGACGGACGGGCGGGCGTGTCACCGGTGCTTCACATAGTGAGATGCGATCGTCCGGGATGCGGGATGGATGAGCCCCGGAGGCGGGTGGCGCCGGGATTCCGGACCGGCTTGGCAACCGTCACATCTGCTGTACGGACGGCGGCGTCTCGTCTTTCGGACACCGGTGCCGTACAGCCCTGCCCGATGGACCGTGCTACCCCGCCAGCTTCACGTCCGAACCCTTCACCGTGATCTCCACACCATCGTTACCGCCCTCGACCTTGTCGAGCTTGATGCCGCCGGGGAGGTCGTCGATCTTCTGCTGGAAGTCGGTGACCGAGCGGAGCGTGTTCTCGGCGAGGTCGATGCCCAGGTCGGGGATGGAGTCCGCGCGTACCTCGACGGTGTCGCCCTTGACGCTGACCGTGCTGAGCACGGAGACCGGCCTGGGCAGCTTGTTGCCGAAGACGGTGGCCTCGACCTCGACCTTGATCTTGCCGTCGCCGCCGGCGGAGAGGCCGACGACCTGGCCGGAGACACCGGGGCTCACATCGGTGGGCTCGGACTTCGCGGCCCTGAGGAGCTCGTCGTACGGGATGGTGGCGGTGCCCGTGGCGCTCCGCGCGGTGGCCGAGCCGTAGTCCGCGGCGAAGACGACGCCGCGCATGTCGGCCTTCAGGTCCGAGATACGGATCTTCGCGGTGCCGGGGCCCGTGGCCGCCTCGTAGTCCTCGATGCCGACTTGGACGTCGTCCAGTTCGCCGCTCGCGACCTGCGTGAGGAAGGGGAAGCCCTTGATGGACACGTCCGGGTCGGTGGACAGGCCCTCGGTGGTCCGCACCTTCTGCGCGGCCTGGTCCTCGGCGAAGTTGACCGCGACCCGGTCCGCGATCACGAACAGGCCGCCCAGGACCACGGCGATGATGAGAAGTATTCGCAGTGCGCGCATGTCTCGGTGTTCCCCCACGCTTTCCACTTGGCGGTCGGCAGTCGTCGGTCGTTGGTCTGCAGTCGTCGGTCGTTGGTCGTTGCTCGTTGGCCACCCAGGTCGTCGACGACCTGGGTGGCCGTCGGGTGCGAGCGTAATCCGGACCCGGCTCGGCCGGTGCGCTGTTTGCGGGCTTGTTGATCAAGTGGCCGCGATCAGCGGAAAGAGGTTCGGCTTCCAACGGGTGAATCTGGCCGTCCGGTGAGCGGCGACCGATGCGAGAGCGGGAAGCCCATTCTCCGTACCGGACAGTCGGAGATCAGGAAGATCAGGAAGATCAGGGAGCGTTCCCATGCCGAAATTCCTCATTCAGTCCACCTACACGACCGAGGGCACGAAGGGTCTGCTCAGCGAAGGCGCGAGTGGCCGGCGCGCCGCCGTCGAGCAGATCGTGACCGGCCTCGGCGGGAAGGTCGAGGCCATGTACTTCGCCTTCGGAGAGGACGACACCGTGATCATCGTCGACTTCCCCGACCCGGTCGCCATGGCCGCCGTCAGCCTCACCGTCAAGGCCAGCGGCGCCGTCCACACCCGGGCCACCCCTCTGCTCACCCTCGACGAGATCGACGAGGCCGCCCGCCGGCAGGTGAGCTTCCGCGCCCCCGGCAAGTAAGGCGGCCGGACTCGTGGGCCCGCGCCCCCTGCCCTACCCCAGCGCCCGCCCCAGCAGGTACACCACGGGGGCCGCAGCCGTCAGGGGCAGGGCCACGCCCGCCGTCATGTGGACGAAGCGGGACGGGTAGTCGTAGCTGGCGACGCGGTGGCCGATCAGGGCGCAGACTGCGGCCCCGAGGCCGAGGAAGGCGCCCTGCGTGCCGACCCCGGTCATGCCGGCGAGCACGAGGCCGGCGCCCGCGCCCGCCAGGAGGGCGGCCGCCACGGAGACCACCGTGGGCAGGGGCAGCGCGCGGACCACGATCGCCACGGCCACCGCCCCGGCGCCCACGGACACCGCGTCCGGCGTTGCCGCAAGATGCCCGGCGGCGATGATCGACAGTGCGGCCGACGTGACCGTGGCCATCAGGCCGTACATGCGCTCGTCCGGGTCGGCGTGGCTGCGCAGTTGGAGGACCAGGGTCAGCAGCACCCAGACGCCGAGCGTGCCGAGGATCGCGGCAGGCGCGTTCTCCCGACCCGCCACCAGCAGCACCACGTCCGCCGTCACCGCGCCCGCGAAGGCCAGCGCGATGCCCTGCCGGGCGGGCCACATGCCGTTCAGCCGGAACCAGCCGGCCGCGGTCACGGCCTGGAGGATCACCAGGGGGACGACGAGCGCGTACTGGCCGATCACCGCCGCCCCCGAGAGCAGCGCCCCCAGTACGGCGGTGATCAGCGCGGGCTGCGCCCCGGGCTCGATGATCGGCGACCGGCCCTCGGCGCGAGCGCGCTGGGCGTCGGTCACGCGGGCGTTGCCGGTGAGCGTGGGAGGGCCGAAGGCCGGTGCTTCCGGGGCGGTGGCGGACTGCGCGGGAGCCGGAGTGGCGGTTCCGCCATGGGACGAGGCTCCGCCATGGGACGGGGTTCCGCCATGGGACGAGGGCTGCTGGGGCTCGTATGACGGGGGCTGCTGGGGTGCGTACTGCTGGTGGCCCGGCCCTGCCTGCTGTGCGGCCATGCCGGAAGCCGGCGGCTGAACAGGGCTCTGCGGCGGCAGGTACGCCGTCTCCGTCACGTCCGCCGGGGCAACCGGCATGTGCGCCTGGGTCTCCCAGGTCTGGCCCTCCCACTGCTGGGTGTACTGCTGGGCCTGGGCGGCCTGCGTCTCGTCGTGCCCCTGCCAGTCGGGCTGTTGGTAACCCGGCTGCGGCTGGTGGCCCTGCTGATGGTGGCCCTGCTGATGGTGGTGGCCCGGCTGCTGCTGATACGGGTCGTACCCCTCGTACGGGGCGCCGTACGGCTGGTTGCTCATGATCGCGTCACCCTCCTGCGAACGGTGGGAGCACCTCGACCGTGCCGCCCTCGGCCAGCCGTACCGTCTCATGTCCGCGGGTGCCCACGGGGTCACCGTCGATGAGGAACGAGCATCGCCGCAGGACGCGGACCAGTTCGCCGGGGTGTTGCTCGCGGACCCCGTCCAGTGCCTCGGCGAGCGTGACCGCGTCGTACGGCTCCTCGGCGACGCCCGCGGCGGCCTTGGCGGCTGCCCAGTAGCGCACCGTGCCCTTTGCCATCTCGTCCCTCGATCGGTTGTGGTGAACACGGTCAGGCTATCGGGAGGCCTGGAATGCGGCTGCCGCCGCCCATGCGCCGATCCGCCTCAGCAGCCCGTCGTCCGCCGCGTGCTCCGCGTGGCCCATCCCCGGCTCCAGCCAGAGTTCGCCGTGGTCGCCGGCCGCCGCGGCCAGCATCCGCGGATGGTCCACCGGGAAGTAGCCGTCACGGTCGCCGTGGACGATGAGGAGGGGGGTCGGGGCGATCAGGGGGACCGACTCCACGGGGGACGAGGGCACCGGGTCCCATTCGCGGTGGTGGATGCGGGTGCGCAGTCCGTAGCGGCCGACCGCGCGGCCCAGGGGCCGGGTCACCAGCCAGTGCAGCCGCCGCATGGGAGCCGTGCCCCGGTAGTACCAGCGGGCGGGCGCACTGACCGAGACGACCGCATCCGTACCCGCCGCATCCGCACGTGCCGCGTCCGCACGTGCCGCGTCCGTGGGTACCCCATTCGTACGTACCGCGTCCGTACGTGCCTCCGTGCGCCCCTCGTGCGCCGCGCGGCCGTGCAGCGCCGCGTGCCGCAGTACCACCGAGCCCCCCATCGAGAAGCCGACGGTGGCCACGCGTGTGTGCCCGAGTTCCCGTGCCCAGGCGCACGCCGCCGCCAGGTCGAGCACCTCGCGGTCGCCGACCGTGGAGCGTCCGCCCGAGGCCCCGTGGCCGCGGAAGGAGAAGGTCACCACGGCTCCGTGCCGGGCGAGGGCGCGCGCCACCCGGCGTACGTGCGGGCGCTCCAGATCGCCCGTGAAGCCATGGGCGACGACGAACACCAGGTCACGGGAAGGTGGCCTTCGGGCGTCGTATTCGGCTTCGTATACAAGAGATGCCGGCTCGTATACGGAATCGATCGTCACGCCGTCGAGCGTGCGCAGAAACCTCCGGAAAGGGGCACGAGAGGCCGTCTCAGAGTTCGGAAAGGAGGGGGAACGCATCACATGACCTGCCGGACCAGTGCTCTTGTGGGCTATTCTGCTGGGCAGAGGACTCGGGCAGCGTAGCCCCCGGGTCCTTTTGTGCTTTCGGAAGCGTTGTATACGAAGCGGGAAACCGCAGGTGTACGGGGCATCGATCGCATACGCGGATCCCGAGGGCGGCGATTCGCACCGCACCGAGCACGCAACGGGCAGTACCCAGCAGTACCAGGCAGTGCCGTAAACGTCCTCGCAGGGACCGAGGAGGAACCAGACGTTATGGGCGAGCGATCCGTGCACGATCCGAAGACGACGACCTGGGCAGGTGGGGTGCGATGAGCTCTCTGCTGCTCCTGACCAACGCCCTCCAGCCGTCGACGGAGGTGCTTCCCGCTCTCGGTCTGCTCCTGCACAACGTGCGAGTGGCTCCGGCGGAAGGCCCCGCCCTCGTCGACACCCCCGGCGCCGATGTCATCCTCATCGACGGCCGCCGGGACCTCCCCCAGGTCCGCAGCCTGTGCCAGCTGCTGCGTTCGACCGGGCCCGGCTGCCCCCTCATCCTCGTCGTCACCGAGGGCGGCCTCGCGGCCGTCACCGCCGACTGGGGCATCGACGACGTGCTGCTCGACACCGCCGGTCCGGCGGAGGTCGAGGCACGGCTGCGGCTCGCCATGGGCCGCCAGCAGATCGTCAGCGACGACTCCCCCATGGAGATCCGCAACGGCGACCTGTCGGTGGACGAGGCGACCTACAGCGCCAAGCTCAAGGGACGCGTCCTCGACCTGACCTTCAAGGAGTTCGAGCTCCTGAAGTACCTCGCCCAGCACCCGGGCCGCGTCTTCACGCGCGCCCAGCTGCTGCAGGAGGTCTGGGGCTACGACTACTTCGGCGGTACGCGGACCGTCGACGTCCACGTACGACGGCTGCGCGCGAAGCTCGGACCGGAGCACGAGTCGCTGATCGGGACCGTCCGGAACGTCGGTTATCGATTCGTTACTCCGGAAAAGGCGGACCGGAGCAAGGACGAGCCGAAGGCCGCGGCGGCCCGGCCAAAGCCGGAGGATGCGGACGAGACGGCGCACCTGAACGTGGCGGAGACCGCCGAGGTGGCCGCGGACGCGTAGCACTGGCGTGGGGCGTACGGGGCCGCCGCGCGGGTTGGCGCCGGCTTGGGATCGGTACGCCCTGCCCAGAGCATTGCAATCCGCGTAGACTCCGCGCGTGGCCAAGGTGACTAGGGATGACGTGGCGCGGTTGGCGGGGACTTCCACCGCCGTCGTCAGCTATGTCATCAACAACGGACCCCGGCCGGTCGCCCCGGCCACGCGCGAGCGTGTCCTCGCCGCGATCAAGGAACTGGGGTACCGGCCCGACCGGGTCGCCCAGGCCATGGCCTCGCGGCGGACGGAGCTCATAGGCCTGATCGTGCCGGACGCGCGCCAGCCGTACTTCGGCGAGATGGCGCACGCGGTCGAACAGGCGGCCGCCGAGCGCGGCAAGATGGTCCTCGTCGGCAACTCGGACTACGTCGCCGAGCGCGAGGTCCACTATCTGCGGGCCTTCCTCGGGATGCGGGTCTCCGGGCTGATCCTCGTCAGCCACGCGCTCAGCGACAACGCCGCGGCCGAGATCGAGGCGTGGGACGCGCGGGTGGTGCTGCTGCACGAGCATCCCGAGGCGATCGACGACGTCGCGGTCGTGACCGACGACATCGGGGGCGCGCAGGAGGCCGTGCGGCACCTGCTGGAGCACGGGAACGAGTACGTGGCCTGTGTGGGCGGCATCGCGGAGACCCCGCTGGTCGGTGACCCCGTCTCCGACCACGTCGAGGGGTGGCGGCGCGCGATGTCCGATGCCGGGATCTCTACGGAAGGACGGCTCTTCGAGGCGCCGTACAACCGCTACGACGCGTACGAGGTCGCTCTGGAGCTGCTCTCCGGGCCCCGTCGGCCGCCCGCGATCTTCTGTTCCACCGATGACCAGGCGATCGGTGTGCTGCGGGCCGCGCGGGAGCTGCGGATCGATGTGCCCGGGGAGCTGGCGGTCGCCGGGTACGACGACGTGAAGGAAGCGGGGTTGACCGATCCGCCGCTGACGACTGTGGCGTCGGACCGTCCGGCGATGGCGCGTGCGGCGGTCGATCTCGTGCTGGACGACGGGCTTCGGGTGGCCGGGTCGCGTCGTGAGCGGGTGAAGCTGTTTCCGTCGCGGTTGGTTGTGCGGCGGTCCTGCGGGTGTGAGTAGCACTGTGGGAAGAAGCCGGTGGCCCCCGCGTCCCGAAGGGGATGCGGGGGCCACCGGCTTTTCCGGGAGCGCTCGGACGGCGCCTCCGGGTGGGCTCAGAACATCAAGTTGTACTGGTTGAAGCCCGTGCCCAGGCTGATCCTCGACGAGAACAGGTCGCTGGACGCCTTGCCCGTGCCGCGGTACAGCCACAGGGTGCCGCCCGAGTCGCGGGCCATGACGTCGGCGATGCCGTCGCCGTTCACGTCGCCGTTGGTGACGTAGGAGGTGAAGTTCCAGCCGGTGCGGGCCTTGATGCGGGACGACCAGGGGGCCGAGGCCTTGCCCGTGCCGGAGTAGAGGTACAGGGTGCCGTCCGGGTAGCGGACCAGCAGGTCGGCCTTGCCGTCGCCGGTCAGGTCGCCGCGTCCCATCAGCTTCATGCCCTTCCAGGCACCGGAGACGACCTTGATCTTGCTGTTGAACTGGCCGTTGCCCTTGCCCGGGTAGAGGTAGACCGAGCCGTCCGCGTCCAGGGCGACCAGGTCGGGGCGGGCGTCACCGGTCAGGTCGCCGGGGATGGCGTACGACTTGTAGCCGCCCCAGACCGAGCTGATCTGCATCCAGGTCCACTCCCAGGTGGAGTGGTCCAGGTAGCTGCGGTACAGCTTGCCGTCCGTCTTGTCGCGGATGATCAGGTCCTGGTAGAAGTCCCGGTCCAGATCGGCCTGCATGGCCCAGCTGGCGTACTCCCAGCCGTTGCCCTGGTACGCGCGGGTCGCGAGCGACGTGCCCTTGCTGTCCTGCTGGAACAGGTTGCCCGACGGCGTGCGGGCCAGCAGGTCGGCGCGGCCGTCGTAGCTCAGGTCGGTGTCGTCGATGCGCGGCTGGGCCGCCCAGGTGTACGAGGAGACCTTGGTGAAGACGGGGTAGGCGCCCTCGCCGGTGCAGCCCTGGACACCCCAGGAGACGATGCCGATGATCTTGCCGTTCACGACCAGCGGGCCGCCGGAGTCACCGTTGCAGGGGCTGATGGTGCCCGCGTCGCCGCCGGTGGCCGGGGTGCCCGCGCAGATCATCGAGCCCTCGGCGAAGAGGTCCTCGCCGAGCACGTTCCGCATGGCGGTGTTGCAGGTCGAGTCCGCGACCACCTTGAGGCTCGCCTTGCGGAGCTTCGGGGACAGCTCGGCGTCCGCGCCGCCGGAGGTCAGGCCCCAGCCGTACACCGTGCCGGTGGTGCCGGGGGTGTAGAGCGAGCTGTCGTTGGAGGCCGCCAGGCGCAGCCAGGCCTGCTCCAGGGGGCGGTCCAGGGTGAGGACGGCGACGTCGTTCTTGATGGTCGACTCGTCGTACTTCGGGTGGTTCCACTGGCGCCACACGCCGGCGACGGTGCCCGTGGAGCCGTCGAGCAGGTCGGTGGTTCCCGAGACCACGGAACCGAACTGCTGCCAGTCCAGGCCCGCCACACAGTGGGCGGCGGTGAGGACCTTGTTCGGGGCGACGAGCGTGCCACCGCAGAAGTAGCTCTGGTCGGCGGCCTCGTCGTAGTAGTAGAGCTGGACCATCCACGGGGCGCTGGAGATCGTCGTCTCGGTGCCGCCGATGATGAACGGGGACTGCTGCTCGGAGGACTTGGAAGAGTCCGTGGAGTCGGGGGAGTCGGGGGAGTCGGGGGATGCGGAGGAACTGGCGGAGTCGGAGGGCTTCTCGCCCGCCTTGGCCGCTCCCTCCTTGGCCGCTGCTTCCTTCGCCGCCTCTTCCTTCGCCGCTTCCGCCTTGGCTGCCTCTGCGGCTCGTTCGCGCAGTTCGGCGTCGGAGGCGGTGGGCCTCGGGCCGGCGATCTGCTGCCGGGCGGTGCCCGGGTCGGGCAGGGTGGCCGGTCCGTCGGCCGCGCTCGCGGGCGTCGCGAGTGCGCCGGCGCAGCTCAGCGCCAGCGCGAGGGCGGCCGCGGGCAGTGCCGTGACTGCACGTCTGTGGCGGCCGCGCGGGGCACGTATCACTCAGGGCTCCTGGGGTGCGTGGTGTCGTCTGGGGCCCGAGAAGGGCCGGACAACGCGCAGGCCAGACCTGCGCTGCGCATGACGTGGTCATGACGTACGCAGGTGGCGATACCGCGGAGCCCCCCTCCGGCGCGGATGATCATAGGCACCAAATGTCCCTGTGCGCACCGCTACCCCAGTATCCAAACAAGAGTTCGCCCGACACCTTCCGAGACCTCATGTCACGGCCACCAGCCGTTAACCTGCCCACACGTCCTTACATCGGGCATACGAGCTTCTGTCGGGCTTCTCAGCCGGCACTCAGGAACGTCTCATGGACGCGCGCCAAGCTCGGAGACATGGACGAGAGCTTCCGCCGCAGCGGCGAGTACGAGAACCCCCAGGGTCACGGACAGCACCCCGCGTACCCCGAGCAGCAAGCCTCCGCCTCCCGGGTGAACCCGGAATGGCCGCCCCCGCCGCCCCCGCCGACCTACCAGCCCCAGGCGCCGTCGAACGCCGCCGGGAAGCGCGCCCGCGGTCCCATGGCCCTGCTCGCGGCCGTGGCGATCGTCGCGGCCGCGATCGGCGGCGGCACCGCGTACGGCATCCAGGAGCTGACCGGCACGAACACCGCGGCCTCCAGCAGCACCACGACTGCCACGAGTGTCGTGCCCGCGAGCCAGAAGGGCACCGTCGCCGGGGTCGCCAAGGCGGTGAGCCCCAGCATCGTGGAGATCAACGCGAGCTCGAACGCCGGTGAGTCCACCGGTTCGGGCGTGATCATCACCCAGGACGGCGAGATCATCACCAACAACCACGTCGTCGCCGACGCCTCCTCGGTCAAGGTGACGACCAGCACCGGCAAGTCGTACAAGGCCCGGGTCATCGGCACCGACAGCAAGAAGGACCTCGCGCTGATCAAGCTGGTGAACGCCTCCGGTCTGAAGGCGGCCACGCTCGGCAACTCCGGCAACGTCCAGGTCGGCGAGCAGGTCGTGGCGATCGGCTCCCCCGAGGGCCTGACCGGCACGGTCACCAGCGGCATCGTCTCCGCGCTCGACCGGGACGTCACGGTCGCCACGGGCGACGGGCAGCAGCAACAGCAGGGCGGTCAGGGCGGTGGCGGCAACTGGCCGTTCGAGTTCGGCGGGCAGCAGTTCAACGGTGACCCCGGCTCGTCCACGACGACGTACAAGGCGATACAGACCGACGCCTCACTGAACCCGGGCAACTCCGGCGGCGCGCTGATCGACATGAACGGCAACATCATCGGCATCAACTCGGCGATGTACTCGGCGGCCCAGTCCTCCTCCGACGCCGGCAGCGTCGGCCTCGGCTTCGCCATCCCGATCAACACGGTGAAGTCCGACCTGAGCACGCTGCGGGCCGGCGGTTCCGACAGCTGAGCCGCTCCCCGAGACGGCCGTCACCCCCGCCAGGACCCCGGACATGCGAGGCTGAAGGCGCCCGACACAGCCGACACGTCCCAGCGCACCCGAGGAACGACACACACCATGAGCCCCGCCGAAGGCGACCGTGAACCCCAGCGCATCCTGATCGTCGACGACGAACCGGCCGTGCGCGAAGCACTCCAGCGCAGCCTGGCCTTCGAGGGGTACGGGACCGAGACGGCCGTGGACGGCGCCGACGCCCTGGAGAAGGCGACCGCGTACCAGCCCGATCTGGTCGTCCTGGACATCCAGATGCCCCGGATGGACGGGCTCACCGCAGCCCGCCGTATCCGGGGCGCGGGCAACACGACCCCCATCCTGATGCTGACGGCCCGCGACACGGTCGGCGACCGTGTCACCGGGCTCGACGCCGGGGCCGACGACTACCTGGTCAAGCCGTTCGAGCTGGACGAGCTGTTCGCCCGCATCCGTGCGCTGCTGCGCCGCAACTCGTACGCCGCCGCCGTGGCCGCCGCGGCCCAGCAGGACGAGTCGCTCACCTTCGCCGACCTGCGGATGAACCTCGCGACCCGTGAGGTCACCCGCGGGCGCCGGGCCGTCGAGCTGACCCGTACGGAGTTCACGCTGCTGGAGATGTTCATGGCCCACCCGCGCCAGGTGCTCACCCGTGAGCAGATCCTCAAGGCGGTCTGGGGCTTCGACTTCGAGCCGAGCTCGAACTCGCTGGACGTGTATGTCATGTACCTCCGCCGCAAGACGGAGGCGGGCGGCGAGCCCCGCCTCGTGCACACCGTGCGCGGGGTGGGTTATGTGCTGCGGTCGGGTGGGGTGGAGTGAGGAACGTCCTACGCCGGTACCGGTCGCTCCCCCTGAGGGCACGGCTTTCGCTGCTGGTCGCGGCGGCGGTGGCGTTCGCCGTGGCGGCGGTCTCGGTGAGCTGCTGGTTCGTGGTGCAGGAGAAGCTGTACGACGAGGTGGACGGTGACCTGCAGCGGGTCGCGCACAGGCCGGTGACGACGGCCGACGACGCGCGCACCCTCATCCAGACGTGCCCGCAGGAGCCGAACGAGCAGTCCCAGGGCGACGGCCCCGGTTTTGGCCCCCAGCCCAAGTCCATGTACTTCCAGGTCGTCGGCACGGACGGCACCATGTGCGTGTTCTCGAACTCCGCCGGCGTCGTGAAGATCGCCGACAGCGACAAGGACGTGGCCCGACACCCGAAGTACGACGAGCTCACGTTCCGCAACGGGACCGACGGCAACGGCGACACCGTGCGGGTCATGACGCTGCCGCTCGTCGTCAGTCAGGGTCTGGCGGATCAGGTGCCGTACGAGGGCTACGCGCTCGTCGTCGCCACGCCTCTCGAGAACACCCAGAAAACCCTCAACGACCTCGCCCTCCTGCTCCTCCTCGTCTCCGGCATCGGCGTCGCGGGCGCCGGAGCGACGGGCCTGTTCGTGGCCCGCGCCGCCCTGCGCCCCGTCGACAAGCTCACCGACGCCGCCGAGCACATCGCCCGCACCGAGGACCTGACCATCCGTATCCCCGTGGAGGACGACGCCGAGGACGAGATCGCGCGCCTGTCGCGCTCGTTCAACTCGATGACGAGCGCCCTGGCCGACTCCCGGGACCTGCAACAACAGCTCATCGCGGACGCGGGCCACGAACTCCGCACACCGCTCACGTCCTTGCGCACGAACATCGAGCTGCTCACCCGCAGCGAGGAGACGGGCCGTCCGATCCCCGAGGCGGACCGCAAGGCGCTGCTCGCCTCGGTCAAGGCGCAGATGACGGAACTGGCCTCCCTGATCGGCGACCTTCAGGAGCTGTCCCGCTCGGACAACGCGCAGCACGGCGACCGCGTACAGGTGGTGGACTTCCAGGACACGGTGGAGTCGGCGCTGCGGCGCGCCCGCCTGCGCGGCCCGGAGCTGACGATCACCTCGGCCCTCGACCCCTGGTACGTACGGTCCGAACCGGCGGCCCTGGAGCGGGCGATCGTCAACATCCTCGACAACGCCGTGAAGTTCAGCCCCGAGGGCGGCACGATCGAGGTGACCCTGGCGGCCGGCGTTCTGACGGTCCGCGACCACGGCCCCGGCATCCCCGCCGAGGAACTCCCCCATGTCTTCGACCGCTTCTGGCGCTCCCAGAGCGCGCGGGCGCTGCCGGGCTCGGGCCTGGGCCTGTCGATCGTGGCCCGCACGGTCGGGCAGGCGGGCGGCGAGGTGACCCTGGCGCGAGCCGAGGGCGGAGGCACCCTGGCGACCGTACGACTGCCGGGGGCGCCCACGCCGCCGCCCGAACTCCCCTGAGCTACTCCTGGGCGTCCTGGTCCTGGTCCTGGTCCTGGGCGGATGACTGCCTGGCCACGCGCTCCAGCCGGCTTCGATAGCTCTCCCACCACTCCGGGTCCCCGGACGGGATGCTGTTGTTGCCCTGTTTCTCGCCCACAGCGCCATCGATGAGTTCCCGCACGATGTCGGCGTGCCCGGCATGCCGCTGCGTGTCGGCAATCACCCGCACCACGGCGTGGTGCAGCGTCACCTCGTTGCGCTCGCTCGGCCACCACGGCACCCTGCCGATCGTGTCGAGCGCCAGCGCGTCGATCGTCGCGTCGGCATGCGCCCACGCCCGGCGGTAGAGCCCCACGATGTACTCGCGTGACTCGTCGGCGGCGGCCCACATGTCCGCGTTGACCTCGGCCCCCTCATCGAGCCAGGGCATCGGCTCGCCGGACGGCCGCCCGAAGGTCTCGCCGAGATACCCCAGCTCCACGCTCGCCACATGCTTGACCAGGCCCAGGAGGTTGGTACCGGTCGGCGTCATCGGGCGGCGGACGTCGTACTCCGAGAGCCCGTCGAGCTTCCAGAGCAGGGCGTCGCGGGCTTCCTGGAGGTAGCGGTGAAGGTCGGCTTTGGGGTCCGGTGCGGCGGTTTGCGATGCGGTTTCCGAGGTGGTCATGGGGTCAGTGTGACGGGCGGGCGATCTTTGTCGCCCGCCCTTATTCTGAGCGGCGGAAGCGGTGCGAGCCGAACTCACCGCTCAATGCCAGAAGACCTGCTCCACGATGATCTGTGGGTCTTCTGTGCGCGGCACGAAGGTGTAGGTGAGCCAGCCGTGTCCGTGGTCCAGGTAGAACACGTGAGCGCCCTTGGGCTTGCTTGACCGTGCTGGCTCGACCCACATGCCGTCAGGCAGATCTGCATCGGTTTCGATGCCTCGGAAGTACGGGTCCTTCGCTGTGACCAGCTCAGCACGCGCCGCGTCGACCATCTCACGAACGTGGTCCGGCAGCGCATCGCGTGCAGCGAGGGCATCGAGCCTCCAGTCCATCTGCCAGGGCGGCCCCATGAACTCGTCGGTCACTCGCCGGGCTCCGTCCTCAGCGCCTTGTGGCGGATCCTCGACGCCTCTTCGAGGAGGGCCTTGGCCTCGGCGAAGTCGGTGGACTCCGCCGCCCGGTGCTCCAGGTCGTGCAGGTGAGCGTCGAGCTTGGGATCACGGGCAATCGCGTACTCGACCCACCAGCGGGCCACGAATGCCGGTACCGGACCAAGGTCAAACGTGTCGCCGATGGCCCGCTTCCAGTGCGCGTCGAAATCAGGGAGGAGCTCGGGAGCGTGCTCGGCGATGGCCTCATACAGCGCCTTCGGGTTCCGCTCGGGCATGGGGGGGACGACGGGATCGAGTTCCGCAGCGTGGGCAGCCATGATCGATGTCCTCCTTCGACGCGCCGTGTGTACGACCATAACCGCGCTCACCGTCCCCGCGCGGATTGTCCGCGCACCCACTCAGGCGGAGGCAGCTGGCCTTGGGCGCGCATCTTCTCAGCGGCCAGGGCGTACAGGTTGGCCAGTACGTCCGGCCCTTGATCGAGTTCCTCGTCAGTCAGCGGGCAGCCCATCCGCTCGCGCAGTGTCTCGCGGGTGGCGGCGACACGTTCGGCGAGCTGATCGGTGGTGAGCTGCTGAGCCGCCGAGGGGGGTCTGTGGTCGTGATCTCTTGCATGGGATCACCGTGACCGGGCCGCACCCCTCCCCGTCTCGGTTTCTCGCCCGCTTCACCCGCAGGTGTGCGCACCCGCCTCGCCCTTGACGCCGTCCATGAACGCGAACCAGGACGACGCCGAGAAGACCAGGGGGCGGGCCGTAGGAGTCTTGCTGTCGCGGACCGGGACTATGCCGGGGTAGCCGTCGGCGACCTCGACGCAGTTGTTGTCTCCCCCGTCGCTGTAGGACGACTTGCGCCACACGGCTGTGGTGAGGTCGGGGGTCACGCGACGTCCTTCACACTCAGCACGAACGCGCCCCAAGACGCGGCCGAGAAGACCAGCGGGCGGGCCGTCGGGGTCTTGCTGTCACGGACGGGGACTATGCCGGGGTAGCCGTCAGCCAACTCGACACAGTCATTGTCTCCCCCTTCGCTGTAGCTCGACTTGCGCCATGCAGCGGTGCTGAGATCGGGAGTGTGCGTCATGATCTGTGCTCCTCCAGTAGGCCCCTGATGAACGCCAGCGAGTCCGACGGGGACAGCGCCAGGTCGCGGAGCCGATCGTAGGACAGTCGGAGCCGCAGGACCTCGTCCGGATCCTCGTCCAGCTGGCTGCAACCGTTGCCTTCCTTGTAGGCAACGGCGCTTCCATCCTCCTGCCAGAGCAGCGTCAGCGACCCCGTCATGTGGTGGTGAACGCCCGCCGAAAACGGAAGGACTTGGAGCACCACGTTGGGCCACATCGCAACGGCCTCAATGTGAACCAACTGGTCGTGCCACGTCTCGGCGCGGGCCGCCGGTCGCCGAAGTGCAGCCTCGTCCACAATGAACCGGACGTTGGGCTCCGGCTTCTGCCGCAAGAGGTACTGCCGACCTAGCCTTGCCGCCACCCGTTCCTCGACCAGTTCGTCTCCGTCAGCCGTTGCCTGGGCCCCAGACAACACCTCTCGTGCGAAGTCCTCCGTCTGCAAGAGACCTGGTACGCCGAGCGTGAACTTCCGCATGACCCGCGCCGTCGCCTCCAGCTCCATGAACCGCTTGTACTGGTCCTTGAACGCGTCCAGCCGCGCCGCCTTCCAGTGGTGAACCAGCAGGTCACCGGACCCGTAATACCCGTCCAGGTCCTCCATGACGGTCACCTTGGACAGCCGCTCGCCCGCCTCCAGCCGGTACAGGTAGCTCTTGTCGTAGCCCGTCTCGTCGGCCAACTGCCCCAGCGACTTCCCGGCCTTCTCCCGCAGGAACTTGAGCGTCCGTCCCAGTACGGCCCGCCCCGACTCCCGTTCCGCGTCAACCACTTCGCCCACCTCACCCCTCACCGTTGCCTGGGGCCGCAGACAACGCCGACCCCCTTCCGCAGCGTACGTGCAAGCAGTGACGATCAGAGCACGAACGGTAATCACCGCTCGTCACCCCCACCGAGGAAGGGCGCCGACATGCGCGTACGCATGGCCATCGCCGAACTCTGCGAGTCACTCCTGCTGGCCCTGGTGCGGATCCTGCTGCCCACGCAGGGACGCCACCGTGCCGTACCGGACCAACACAGCGACGCTGAACGGACGTTGACTGCCCCGCAGCGTGAGCGCAGGCTGCGGCGGTGGCATGGAGTGGAGGTCGCCGTATGACATCCCACGACGAGGTACGGCCACTCGTCATGGTGGGTCCGGACGGGATCGATCACCCCCGACTGCTCCCTTGGACCACGCCTGACGGCAAACCCTGCTACCTCAGCGCCGACCGGCAGGCGGGCACGCTTTCTCGTCTCGCTGATGACGTCGAGGCGGCCCAACTCCGGTCCGGAGAACAGGTACTCGTGGGCGCCAGGGCGGTGCTGGCCGATGCCAAGGCAGGTGAGCGCGCTGTGCGGTTCGCGCTCACCAGAGCGGTGGAGTCCCTGGGGGACGCACTGCGGGTCGCCGTCAGCCGGGGCGAGCGTATCGAGGCGGGCAAAAGGTGACGCATATCGAGTGAGGCACCGTCGACGGCGTCTCCGGACCACCCACGCCTGGAGTGCGACAGTTCTCCGAAAACTGTCGCACTCCGCGCACCACCTACCCGCCGGGGCCCACGGCCCAAGCAGCCCGCACGGCAACCTCCGCCGCCCCGGCGGCAACCACTCCGTGGCTCTTCCCCCCACGACATCCGGACACAGATCGGAAGAACTCGTGAGTGAGACACGCAGCAAGGCCCCCCATCGCAGGCGGAGGACCATCCTGGCCGCCAGTGTCCCGCTGGCCCTGACCGCCGCCGGCGTCCTGGCGTACGGCAACGCCCCCGGAGCGTTCGCGGCGGACGCGCGGCAGACGGCGTCCGCGACGACCGCACCAGCCGCAGCCGCCGCCCCCGCGGACGGCTTCGCCTCCGTCAACGCCCTCGGGCAGAACGGGACTTACGGCGGGCGGGACGGCCAGACCGTCACCGTGAGGACGCTCGCGGATCTGGAGAAGTACGCCACCGCCACCGAGCCGTACGTCATCGTCGTGGCGGCTGCCATCAACATGAACCCGGTCGGGAAGGAGATCAAGGTCGCCTCCGACAAGACGATCGTGGGTCAGGGGACCTCCGGGCACATCGTCGGCGGCGGGTTCTTCCTCGGCCAGGGCGTGCACAACGTGATCATCCGGAACCTGACGATCCGTGACTCGTACCAGGGTGTCTGGAACGACAAGGACAACGACTTCGACGGCATCCAGATGGACGGCGCCCACCACGTGTGGATCGACCACAACGATCTGCGGCGCATGGCCGACGGGCTCATCGACAGCCGTAAGGACACCACCTATGTGACGGTGTCCTGGAACAAGCTGAGCGACAACAACAAGACCTTCGGCATCGGCTGGACCGAGAACGTCACCGCCAGTCTCACGATCCACCACAACTGGTTCCGGGACACCGAGCAGCGCAACCCCTCCACCGACAACGTCGCCCAGGCGCACCTCTACAACAACTACCTGGAAGACGTCTCAGGCACCTCCATCAACTCCTCCTACGGCAACTACTCCCGTGGGAGCACCAAGATGGTCCTGGAGAACAGTTACTTCCAGGGGATGAAGAATCCCGTCCAGAAGGACGGCACCGCCGCCATCGTCCAGCGCGGGAACGTCTTCTCCGGCACGAGCGGGCGCAACGAGAGCGGCGGCACGGCGTTCGACCCGAAGTCGTACTACAGCTACACCCTCGACAACGCCGCGGACGTGCCCGCGCTCCTCAGGTCCGGGACGGGACCCCGCAGTTCACTCGGTGTCACGGACACCGTCGGCACCAAGGCGGCCGTCGCCGCCACCACCATCACCGTCGCCAAGGACGGCAGCGGCCAGTACACCAGCGTGCAGCAGGCCGTCGACGCCGTGCCCGCCGGCAACGGCTCCCGGGTCGTCATCGCGGTCAAGCCCGGCACGTACCGCGAGACCGTCAAGGTCCCGTCCAACAAACCGCACGTCACCATCCAGGGCACGGGCGCCAGCCGCAAGGACACCGTGATCACGTACGACAACGCGGCGGGCACACCGAAGCCGGGCGGGGGCACGTACGGCACCAGCGGCAGCGCGACCGTCGCCGTCGAGGCCGACGACTTCCAGGCCCGCAACCTGACCATCAACAACGACTTCGACGAGGCCAGGAACCAGAGCCTGTCCGGTCATCAGGCCGTCGCCCTCCGCACCGCAGCCGACAAGGTCTTCCTCGACGGGGTCATCGTCAACGGCGACCAGGACACGCTGCTGCTCGACACCGCGGCCAAGGACAGGCTCGGCCGGGTCTTCGTCACCAACTCCTACGTCACGGGCAACGTCGACTTCATCTTCGGCCGGGCCACCGCCGTGATCGACAGGTCTGTGATCACTCTCAAGAAGCGGTGGGACGGCAGCTCGGCCGGCTACATCACCGCGCCGAGCACCGCCGCGGGCCGCAAGGGCATCCTCATCAACCGCACGACCGTGAACGGTGACGTGTCCGCGGGGACCTTCTACCTGGGCCGCCCCTGGCACGCGGGCGGCGACGCCTCCCTCGACCCGCAGACCACGGTCCGCGAGTCCACGCTGAGCGCCGCGGTCAGGTCGGCCCCGTGGACCGACATGGGCGGTTTCTCGTGGAAGGACGACCGGTTCGCCGAGTACAAGAACACCGGCCCAGGCTCAGGCCCCGCCGGCAGCGACCGGCCGCACCTCAGCGACTCCCAGGCCGCGGGCCAGGAGGTCGCCGACTGGCTGGGCGACTGGACGCCGACGGCGAGCTGAGCGCGACAAGGGAGACAGAACGCGGCAGCCCCGCACCCCGTGGCGGGGTGCGGGGCTGCCGCGTGATCGATGGGGTCAATCGATGGGGTCAGCGGACCACCGAGATCCGATCCGCCTTCGGAGGCGCGATCGGGTTGGCGGCCGACGAGTTGGCCAGCAGGTACTTCTCCAGCGCGACGAGGTCGTCCTCGCCCACCAGGTCGTTCGTGCCCTGTCCCAGCGTGGGGAAGCCGTCGCCACCGCCCGCGAGGAAGCTGTTCGTCGCGACACGGTAGGTGGCGGCCGGGTCGATGGCCGCACCGTTCAGCTTGATGGAGTCGGTGACCACACGGTCGGCGCCCGACTTCGTCAGGTCCAGCGTGTAGGTCAGGCCGGACGAGACCTGGAGAACCTTCGGCGCGGCGGCGTTGGAACCGCTCACCTGCTCCTTGAGCACCTGGATGAGCTGGGCGCCCGTGAAGTCCTGCAGATTGACGGTGTTGGCGAACGGCTGGACCGTGAAGGCCTCCGCGTACGTCACCACACCGTCGCCCTCGGAACCCTTGGCCGCGTACGTGATCGGGGCGCGGATACCGCCCGGGTTCATCAGCGCCAGGTCGGTCTCGGGGTCGAGTTCCTTGCCGTACGCGAACTGCGCGTCGGCGATCAGGTCGCCCAGCGGGGACTCGGTGCCGGTGTTGTTGATGTCACCGGAGATGTAGCCGATGGCGCGGTTGCCGATCGGGGCAGCAAGGGTGTTCCACTTGTCGATCAGCTTGGTCATGTCGGGGGCCTTGGGGACGTCCCGGGTGACCACGTGGTTCGCGGACTTCACGGCCGTACGGGCGATGTCGCCGGTGGCGCGGTCGTACGTCAGCGTGGTGTCGGTGTAGAGACGACCGAAGGACGAGGCCGAGGTGACCATGCGGGGGTTGCCCGCCGGGTCGTTGATGGTGCACGCGTAGGCCTGGTGCGTGTGACCGGTGACCAGGGCGTCGACCTTCGGCGTGACGTTCTTGGCGATGTCCACGATCGGGCCGGAGATGCCGTCACCGGCGCCGGGCGAGTCGCAGTTGTAGTTGTAGTCCGTCGAGGCGGGGAGCCCGCCCTCGTGGACGAGCGCGACGATCGACTTGACGCCCTGGCGCTCCAGCTCCTTGGCGTACTTGTTGATCGTCTCGACCTCGTCCTTGAACTTGAGGCCCTTGACGCCTTCGGCGGAGACGATGCCGGGAGTGTCCTCCAGGGTCACGCCGATGAAGCCGATCTTGACGCCGTCCTTCTTCCAGACCGTGTACGGCTTGAGGATCGGCTTGCCGGACTTCTCGTCGAGCACGTTGGCGGCGAGATACGGGAAGTCCGCGCCCTCGAAGCGCTTGTCCGTGTAGCAGCCGGCCGTCGGGTGGCAGCCGCCGTTCTGCAGACGGGCCAGTTCCTTGGAGCCCTCGTCGAACTCGTGGTTGCCGACGCCCGTCACATCGAGGTCCAGCTTGTTCAGCGCCTCGATGGTGGGCTCGTCGTGGAAGAGACCGGACAGCAGCGGGGAGGCACCGACCATGTCACCGGCAGCCGCGGTGACGGAGTACTTCTGCCCCTCGCGCGCCTTGCGCAGGTGCGTGGCCAGGTACTCGACACCACCGGCGTCGATGGTCTTGGTCGTGCCGTCCGCCTGCTTCTCGGTCACGCGGCCGGAAGAACCCGCGGGCGCCTCCAGGTTTCCGTGCAGGTCGTTGAACGACAGCAGCTGCACGTCCTGGTAGCGGCCCGGCTTCGCTTGTCCCTGCTCGGAGGTGGTCGCGGCGCCGGCCGCGGCCGGGAGCACGGCGGCGAGCGTACCTACGGTGGCCAAACCGGCGGCCACGGCGAGGATTCGGTTCGTACGGGGTCTGCGGCGTCGCGCATGAGGTGTGGCTGACATATGTGCCTCTGAGGGTCGGATGAGAAACAGGCTCCCGCAGCGTAAGGTCAACGCGCGTAGCGCGACAGGGGGCTTCAGGTTACGGAGTGGTTGCCATCAGGGGCTATTCACCATCAAGAGGGTGAAACCGACCCTCATCGAGGGCGCGAACCAAGGGACGCGGCCCCATACCGATGTGCGGCTCCGCCGCGTGGGGCGGCGCGACAAGCCACGAACAAGCCGCAGCATCGGAACGGTGCCTCCGCCACCGACATAAGGGGCGCGGGGAACTGCGCGACAAGCCACAAACTGCCCGCAGCCTCGGAACCACCCCCGCCACCCACCCCCCGACCGAGCCCACCATCAACCCCTGCGGAGCTAACCTCGTACGCATGACCAGCCACGACACCGCCCCCACCGGCGGAGCCCGAAGCATCGAAAGCCGCCCCTCGCTCACCCCCGACCAGACCGAGGCCGTGCTCACCCTGCTCACGGAGGCCGCCCGGACCGACGGGCAGCAGGCGGTGTCCGAGCAGGGCCGCCTCCAGCTGCGATACGGAATGGCGTCGCAAAGCGACTCGATTGAGGGTGGTGGTGGGAGACGGGCGGGCGGAGAGCGCGCGGGCGTCCGGCACCTGCTGCTCACCCTCGACGACACCCTCGTCGGATACGCCCAGCTGGAGGACACCGACCCGGTGGAGGCCCCGGCCGCGGAACTGGTCGTCCACCCGGCGCACCGCGGCCGGGGCCACGGCCGTGCCCTCGGCACCGCCCTGCTCGCCGAGTCCGGCAAGCGGCTGCGGGTGTGGGCGCACGGCGGACACTCCGCCGCCCGGCACCTCTCGCAGGTCCTCGGCCTCACCCTGTTCCGCGAACTGCGCCAGATGCGCCGCCCGTTGACCGACTTCAACCCGCCCGAGCCGGTGCTCCCCGAAGGCGTCAGCGTCCGCACCTTCGTGCCCGGCAAGGACGACGCCGCGTGGCTCGCGGTGAACGCGCAGGCGTTCGCGCACCACCCGGAGCAGGGCTCACTGACCCAGCGCGACCTCGACGACCGCAAGGCGGAGCCCTGGTTCGACCCGTCGGGCTTCTTCCTGGCCGAGCGCGGCGGCGAACTGATCGGCTTCCACTGGACGAAGGTCCACGAGGCGGAGCGTCTCGGCGAGGTGTACGTCCTCGGGGTCCGCCCCGGCGCCCAGGGCGGCGGCCTCGGCAAGGCCCTCACCACCATCGGCCTGCGCCACCTGGCCGACCGCGGCCTGCCGACGGCCATGCTGTACGTCGACGCCGACAACAAGGCCGCGGTGACCGTCTACGAACGGCTCGGCTTCACCACCCACGAGGTGGACCTCATGTACCGCACGGAGACCTGACGGACTCCGACCGGAGACAACTTCCCGAGGACACCCAAGGACCCGCAAGGACCCCCAAGGGGCGGCGACTTGACGCCGCCCCTTTCTTGCACCACCCTTTCACTACTCAATTAGTGAAAGGGTGGTTGTCCGAGTGGTCGAGTACCGCATCGACCGGCGCAGCGGTGTCGCCACCTACGTCCAGATCGTCCAGCAGACCAAACAGGCCCTGCGCCTCGGCCTGTTGGAACCCGGCGACAAGCTCCCCACGGCCCGCGAGGTCGTGGAGGCCACGGCGATCAACCCGAACACGGTCCTGAAGGCCTACCGCGAACTGGAGCGCGAGGGTCTGGTCGAGGCACGCCGCGGCCTGGGCACGTTCGTACGGAAGTCACTGGGCGCCACGCCCGTCGACTCCCCGCTGCGGGCGGAGCTGGACGCGTGGGCGGGCCGGGCCCGCGAGGCCGGACTCGAGCGGGAGGACGTGGCGGCGCTCTTCACCTCCGTACTCGACGAGCACTTCACCAACGACCACGGCAAGGGGGACGAGGAATGACCGGTACCGCCATGGAGGCGGCCGCCCTGGGCAGGAGATTCGGGCGGAACGGGGAGTGGGCGTTGCGCGACTGCACGTTCCGGCTGCCCGCGGGGAGCGTCTGCGCGATCGTCGGCCCCAACGGAGCGGGCAAGTCCACCCTGCTCGCCCACGCGGCCGGCCTGCTCAGGCCCACCGAGGGCACGCTGACGGTGCTCGGTACGACACCGGCCGAGGCGCGCGAGCGCTTCGCGTACGTCGCCCAGGACAAACCCCTGTATCCCCAGCTCAGCATCGCCGAGACGCTGCGCCTGGGCGGCGAGCTCAACCCCGGCCGCTGGGACCAGGGCGTGGCGGAGCGGATCGTGGCGGACGGCGACCTCAACCCGCACACCAGGGTCCGCACCCTCTCCGGCGGCCAGCGCACCCGCGTCGCCCTCGCCCTCGCCCTCGGCAAGCGGCCCGAACTGCTGCTCCTGGACGAGCCGATGGCCGACCTCGACCCGCTCGCCCGGCACCAGCTGATGGGCTCGCTGATGGCCGAAGCCGCCGAGCACGGCACGACGGTCGTGATGTCCTCGCACGTCATCGCCGAGCTGGAGGACGCCTGCGACCACCTGCTCCTCATCGGCGACGGCCACGTCCGCCTCGCGGGCCCGCTGGACGACCTCCTCGCCGCGCACGTCCTGGTCACCGGGCAGGACGGCGACCTCGCCCCGCACACCGTCGTCGAGTCCCGTACGACGGGACGTCAACTCACCGCGCTGATACGGCCGGACGGGCCGCTCGACGACGAGTGGCAGACCACCGAGCCCACCCTGGAGGAGCTGGTCCTCGCCCACCTGCGTTCCCCCGGGGCCCCGGTGCTCACGCTGACCGGCGAGGACGAGGACTGGCCCGAGACGTGCGAGGCCGCCGTATGACGGCCGTGCCCACCGCGCCCGCCGAGGCGCCCGCACTCCGCCGTTCCCTCAGGCCACGCGGCCTCGTCTGGACGATGCTGTGCCTGCACCGCGCGGCGCTGCTGTTCTGGGCGCTGCTGGTCGCCGTGGCGGCCGGGACGCTGCTGTGGGCGTGGGGCCCGGGGACGAAGGGGCTCTGGACCGAGTACCGGACGATGCGCTGCGCCTTCTCCGGCCAGGACTTCGGCCAGGATCTGAGCTGCGACTACACGGGCGACGCCTACATGGCGCTCGACCTGGCCACGTCCCTCGGCGGCCTGATCATCACGATCGTGCCGTTCCTCGTCGCCGTCTGGGCGTCGGGCGCGCTGATCGCCCGGGAGCTGGAGACCGGCACCGCGGAACTCGCCTGGACCCAGTCGGTCTCCCCGGCCCGCTGGCTGGCGGCCAAGCTCGCCGTCCCGGCCGTCCTGCTCGCCTCCGGTACCGCCCTGCTCACGCTGCTGCACCGGTTGATGTGGCCGTCGGACAGGGAGCTGCTGCGGTGGCTCAGCTGGCAGTGGTACGACGACGTTGCCTTCCGGGGCAACGGCCCCGTGGCCGTCGCCTACGCCCTGCTGGGTCTGGCGGTCGGCGTGCTCGTCGGCCTGCTCGTCCACCGCTCCCTGCCCGCGCTCGGCATCAGCCTGGTCTGCCTGCTGGCCGTCCACTTCGCGCTCGTCATGCTGCGCCCGTACCTGTGGCCGTCGGTCACCCTGACCAAAACGGATCAGTACTCGATCTCCGGCGGCATGCCGGTCGACGACGGAGCCATCACCCCCCTCGGCAACCGCGTTCCCAACCCCTGCGGTGGCGAGGGTCCCGGCTGTCTCACACAGCACCACATCGCCGGCTTCTACTTCGACTACCACCCCTCGTCCCACTTCTGGCCCCTCCAGCTCGTGGAGACCGGCATCGTCCTCTCCCTCGCCGCCCTCGCGGTCCTGGCCTCCTTCCGGCTGCTGAACCGCCACACGGGAGACGCCGCATGACCACGCTGCCCAGCGCCCCGGCCGCCACCCGACCCTCCTCCCGAGCACCGCGCGGCCCCAGGGGCCTGCTCTGGACCGTCCTGCGGCTGCACCGGCCGGCCCTGATCGTCTGGGTCCTCGCGTCGGCCGCCATCGCCGGGTACCTGATCCGGCTGTACGCCCTCGGGGACGAGGCCCGCGCCGGCATGAGCGTCTGCGGCTCGCCGGGCACCGGGCTCCCCCTGTGCTCGGCGGTCGACGCGATCACCGCCGACGAGACGTACATCGGCGGCCTGTCCCTGATGGCCACCGCGGTGTCGTACCTGATGTTCCCCGTGGCCGCCTGGGCCGGCGCCGCACTGATCGGACGGGAGCTGGAGAACGGCACGGCGGACCTCGCCTGGACCCAGTCGGTCACCCCGACCCGCTGGCTGGCCACCAGGCTCGCCGTCCCGGCCGTGCTGATCGCCTCCGGCACCGGTGTGCTCGTCCTGCTGCACGACTGGGCCAGGCAGGACGGCGACCCGAACCTGACCGGGGACTGGTACTACCCGGACGTCTTCCTCGCCACCGGCCCGGCAGCCGTCGCGTACGCCCTCGCGGGCCTCGCCCTCGGCGCGCTCGCAGGCATGCTGACCCGCCGGGCCCTGCCCGCCGCCGGCCTGGGCTTCGGCGCCGCCCTGGTGCTGTACAACGCGCTGAACCACTACCGCGAGGACCTCTGGCCCCAGGTCACCCGCCCCGACCCCACCCGGCCCGACCCCACCCGGATCGAGCTGCCCAGAAGCGTCTGGCAGACCAAGAACGAGTGGGGCACGGGATGGCCCTCCTCGTACCACCCGCAGTCCCACCGCTGGCCCCTCCACCTGATGGAGACGGGCATCGTCCTCGCGGTCGCCGTCGCGGCCACCGCCGCCGCGTTCGCCCTCCTGCGCCGCCGCACGGCCTGACCCACCGTGCCGCCGCCGTACGGCCGGGCCGTATGACACACCCCGGTCGTACGGCACACCCCGGCCGTATGGCACACCCCGGCCGTACGGCCCCGGCCGGCCGCACCCATCCGGCGGACCACCCGGACCGGTGCGCCCCTCCACGGGGGGAGGGGCGCACCAAGGGGCGTACGCCCGTTCACCCGTCCGCCGTACCCACCAGGCGCCCCCGAAGACCCCCGCGAGCCTCCCCCGCTATCCCGCACGTCATGTCTCCTTAACCGGCGATTCAACCGGCCTTGCGACGCTCGATCAATGAACCCCGCCGTGCCCGAGCCCTCGCCGCCCCCGGAGAACGGGGAGAGCGCGGGGAGCGGCCGATACGCCGCCGCGCTCCCGCCCGCCACGTCCGACGCGCCCGTTTTCCTCGCGGCGCGGAAGAATGGGTTTATGAGCCAGCAAAACGCCGAGGTCCCGGTTCAGCACGTGCAGCCCTCCGTGGGCTCCCTCGCCGCGCACCGCCCGCACACGGTGGCTGCCGTGGTCTCCGACCTGGAACCCGACATCGATGCCGACCTCGATGTCTACGAGGAGTCGCTGGAAGGCGAGGCGCTGCCCCAGGGCCGATTCCTGGACCGGGAGCGCAGCTGGCTCGCGTTCAACGAGCGCGTCCTCGAACTCGCCGAGGACCCCAGCACGCCCCTCCTGGAAAGGGCGAACTTCCTCGCGATCTTCGCCAGCAACCTGGACGAGTTCTTCATGGTCCGGGTGGCCGGCCTGAAGCGCCGCATAGCCACGGGCGTGGCCACCCGCTCCGCCTCCGGCCTCCAGCCCCGCGAGGTGCTGGAGATGATCTGGGCCCGTTCGCGCGAGCTCATGGCCAGGCACGCGGCCTGCTTCCACGAGGACGTGGCCCCCGCACTCGCGGAGGAGGGCATCCACCTGGTCCGCTGGAACGAGCTGACCGGCGCGGAGCAGTCCCGCTTCTTCACCCTCTTCAAGAACCAGATCTTCCCGGTCCTGACCCCGCTGGCCGTCGACCCGGCGCACCCCTTCCCGTACATCTCGGGCCTCTCGCTCAACCTCGCGGTCGTCGTACGCAACCCGGTCTCCGGCCACCGGCACTTCGCCCGGGTCAAGGTCCCGCCGCTGCTGTCCCGCTTCATGGAGGCGTCGCCGAACCGGTACGTCCCCATCGAGGACGTCATCGCCGCGCACCTGGAGATGCTGTTCCCTGGCATGGAGGTGCTGGAGCACCACACCTTCCGGATCACCCGGAACGAGGACCTGGAGGTCGAGGAGGACGACGCCGAGAACCTGCTCCAGGCCCTGGAGAAGGAGCTCATGCGGCGCCGCTTCGGGCCGCCGGTGCGCCTGGAGGTCGAGGAGTCGATCGACCAGTACGTGCTCAACCTGCTGATCCGCGAGCTGAAGATCTCCGAGGCCGAGGTGTACCCGCTGCCGGGCCCCCTGGACCTCACGGGCCTCTTCGGCATCGCCAAGCTCGACCGCCCCGAGCTGAAGTACCCGAAGTTCATCGCGGGCGTCCACCGGGACCTCGCCGAGGTGGAGTCGGCGTCGGCGCCCGACATCTTCGCCGCCCTGCGCGAGCGGGACGTGCTGCTGCACCACCCGTACGACTCGTTCTCCACCTCCGTCCAGGCGTTCCTGGAGCAGGCGGCGGGCGATCCGGACGTCCTCGCGATCAAGCAGACCCTGTACCGGACCTCGGAGACCTCGCCGATCGTCGACGCGCTGATCGACGCCGCCGAGTCCGGCAAGCAGGTCCTCGTCCTGGTCGAGATCAAGGCCCGCTTCGACGAGCAGGCCAACATCAAGTGGGCCCGCAAGCTGGAGGAGTCGGGCTGCCACGTGGTCTACGGCCTCGTCGGCCTGAAGACCCACTGCAAGCTGTCCCTCGTGGTCCGCCAGGAGGGCGACGCCCTGGTCCGCTACTCCCACGTCGGCACCGGCAACTACCACCCCAAGACGGCCCGTCTGTACGAGGACCTGGGCCTGCTGACGGCCGACCCGCAGGTCGGCGCGGACCTCTCGGACCTGTTCAACCGGCTGTCCGGCTACTCCCGCCGCGAGACCTACCGCCGTCTCCTGGTCGCCCCCAGGTCCCTGCGCGACGGCCTGGTCTCCCGGATCAACAAAGAGGTCCAGCACCACCGCGCGGGCCGGCCCGCGTACGTCCGCATCAAGGTCAACTCGATGGTGGACGAGGCGGTCATCGACGCCCTGTACCGCGCCTCGGAGGCGGGTGTGCCGGTGGACGTGTGGGTGCGCGGCATCTGCGCCGTCCGGCCGGGCGTACCGGGGCTGTCCGAGAACATACGGGTACGGTCCGTGCTCGGCCGTTTCCTGGAACACTCCCGGATCTTCGCCTTCGCCAACGGCGGTGAGCCCGAGGTGTGGATCGGCAGCGCCGACATGATGCACCGCAATCTCGACCGTCGTATCGAGGCGCTGGTGCGGGTCACCGACCCGGCCCACCGGGCGTCCCTCAACCGGCTGCTGGAGACCGGTATGTCCGACTCCACGTCCTCCTGGCACCTCGGCCCGGACGGCGAGTGGACCCGGCACGCGACGGACGGCGAGGGCCAGCCCCTGCGCAACGTCCAGGAGATGCTCATAGACGCCCGGAGGCGCCGGCGTGGCAATGCAACACCTTGACCCCTCGGACCCCGTGACCGGGCCCGTCACAGCAGACGCCCTGGCGGCCTATCTGCGGGCCCAGGCCACGGAGTTCCTCCGTGCGCTACGCGCCGGGCGGGAGACGGGCGACGGAGGTCCCCCGGCCAGGGCGAGGACGAGAGCGGGGGAGAACGGTTCCGAGGAGTCCGCCGACGCGGCGCTCGCCCTGCGCCGCTCGGCCCGCCGCATCAGCGGCACCCTGCACACGTACCGCCCCCTGCTCGACGCCGACTGGTCCGAGGGCATGCGGCCCGAACTCGCCTGGCTGTCCGGCACTCTGGGCCGCGAACACGCGTACGCGGCCCGCCTGGACCGCCTGGTGACGGCCCTGAACCGGCTGTCGGGGGCGTCCTCCTTCTCCGCACAGTCGGGGACCGCGTCGTCCGCGGGGGACGCCGCGAAGGGCAACCTGACCGTCGGCGCCGCCAAGGCGGGCGCCCTGCTGGAGCGCCAGCTCACCCTGGCCCGGACCCGCGCCCACTCCGCCGCCCTCCAGGCCCTCGGCTCCTCCCGCTTCCACGCGGTCGCCGACAGCGTGGCCGTGCTGGCCAGCGAGGTCCCGCTGGCCCCGGCGGCGGCCACGGCCGACCTGCGCCCGCTCGCCCAGGCCGCGCACGAGCGGCTGTGCGACGCGGTCTCCGGTCTGCCCCTGATCACCGCGGGCCACCCGTACAACGCCGAGGCCCTGATCCACGGCCTCTCCCCCGACCCGGCCCCCACCCCCAGGACTCTCCCTGGCACCAGGTCCGTCTGCTGCTGCGCCTGCACCGCTACGCCCGCGAGGTGCTGCGCGGGAAGGACGCCCCCGTCGACGTACGCCTCCTCACGGCCGGGCAGGCCCTCAACCGGCACCGCGACGCGTCCGAGGCGGCCGCCGCCGCGGCGGCCGCGGCCCGCACCCCGCGCATCGCCCCGGCGACCGCGTACGCTCTCGGGGTCCTGCACGCCGACCAGCGGCACGAGGTGGAGGCGGCCCGGTTCGGGTTCCAGCAGGCCTGGCAGAAGGAAGCGGTGAGCACCCGTTGACGGACACCGGCAACACGGGCCGAGGCGACACGATCCTCGCGGCGGGCTGCGTACTGTGGCGCCGCTCCCCGGTAGGCGGGGACCTGGAGCTCTGCCTGGTCCATCGGCCGAAGTACGACGACTGGTCGTTTCCCAAGGGCAAGTTGCAGCAGGGTGAGGATCCGCTGGCCGGGGCCCTGCGCGAGGTCGAGGAGGAGACCGGGTTCCGCTGCGAGCCCGGTCCGCGGCTGCCGACGGCCCACTACCAGGTGAACAGGCGGCCCAAGCAGGTGAGTTACTGGGCTGCCGAGGCGGGCGAGGGACACTTCGTACCCAACCGCGAGGTGGACCGGGTGCGCTGGCTGTCGCCGGACGCCGCGCGTGACCGGCTGACCATGGCGCGGGACCGGGAGCTGGTCGACGAACTGCTGGCGGCCTTGCGGCACGCGTAGGGGAACGCCCGTCCCCCTGAAGGGAGTTGGCCCCTAAAGAGCCCTAAAGGGGCACGACCCCCACGTGCTCCTCCGCGTCCGACCTCGCCAGGCTCCGCGCCCTGCGTGCCGGCCCTCTCCATCCGCATGTGCACCTGGCCACACAGAAGCGGCCCTGGTCGACGGTCGTCGTGCGGTGTTCCTGAGATGGGGCGATCTCGTCCTGCTCGGCCACGCCGACAACGTTACCCAAGGCAAGTGCTGTGCCCACCGGCTGCCCCCAGCGGGAGGTAAGCCGCGTGACGGCAGCCCCTACTGGTCGTTAACCCGACAACAGAAAGGGACCGGGACGGACCGGCGGCTGGGGGTTGGCAGACGATGGTGGTGTGGCAGCAGGGACGGCGGTTCGCGGCGGTCGCCTCGGCAGGGCTCATGGTCTGCGGCACCGGCTGCGCGAACGGCGGTCACTCCGGGGACGCGGGCGCCGCCGACCCCGTCGACGTACTGCACCGGGCCGCGGGCGCCCTGGTGCGCGCGGGCTCCTCCAAGGCACTGACCTCGATGGAGATGGCGACGGGCGGCACCCGCGTCACGATCCGCGGCGAGGGTGTCTACGACTACGCCGAGCGGCTCGGCCGGCTTCAGGTGCAGCTCCCGCCGGACCCGGCCGGGGCCAGCGAGCACCGCCCGATCACCGAACTCCTCGCTCCGGGCGCCCTGTTCATGAAGAACCGGGGCGCGGGCGTGCCGGCCGACAAATGGGTCCGCGTCGACACGGGCACGCTCTCCGACGGGAACCTGGTGACCGGCGGCGCCACCGACCCCTTCGCCGCGGCGGAGGTGCTGCGCGGGACGCGAAGCGCGACCTACGTCGGAGAGGCGAAGGTGGCGGGCATCCCGGTGCGGCACTACCGGGGTACCGCCGACCTGGCGGCGGCCGCGCGGAGGGCCTCCGAGGCCAACCGGGCTCCGTTGCGTGCGGCCGCGCGAGGGTTCGCCACCGCCGAGGTCCCCTTCGAGGCGTATCTCGACGACCAGGGCCGCATCCGGAAGATCCGCCACCGCTTCAGCTTCGTCAACGGACAGCAGCAGGACACGGTCGCGGTCGCGTCGACGACCCTGCTGTACGGCTTCGGGGTCCCCGTCACCGTACGCCTGCCGGACTCGGAGGACATCTACGCGGGGAAGCTCGCCGACAACTGAGCCCGAGAACTGAGCCCGAGAACTGATCCTGAAAACTGAGCCGAAAACCTACTGGCGCGACGCCGGGTCGGTACCCTCGTCGACGGGAGCCCGCGTCACGCGGGCCGTGCCGGGTGGCGGCCAGGAATAGCCCGTTGGTGCCATGCGCAGGGTGTACGGCGCTCCCTACTCTAGGAAGTCGGTGACGGCAGAGAAGAGGTGATGCACGTGGCTCCGGCAGGCGGTACGACGGTTCAGGACCACGTGGCCCTCGCCGAGATCGAGCTGTGCGGCGAACTGATCATCGCGGCCTCGGCCGCCCACGAGGAACGCCTCAGCCTGGTCCGCATCGACGAGGTACTGAAAGTGGCCGAAGAACGCGAGGAGCGCGAGGAAGCGGCGGGCCGCTGAGCGGCTCCCCTCGACCACCTGTGCGCATCGTCACGTCCGCAGCATCCGCCCGATGGCCTTCGTGGCCTCCTCGACCTTCGCGTCGATCTCGCCCCCGCCCTTGAGCGCGGCGTCCGCGACACAGTGGCGCAGGTGCTCCTCCAGGAGCTGGAGGGCGAAGGACTGCAGGGCCTTGGTGGAGGCGGAGACCTGAGTGAGGATGTCGATGCAGTAGACGTCCTCGTCGACCATGCGCTGCAGACCCCTGATCTGGCCCTCGATGCGGCGCAGACGCTTGAGGTGCTCGTCCTTCTGCTTGTGGTACCCGTGCACACCGCGGTCGTGATCCGTAACGACGGCGGCCACGCTGTTCTCGGCGCTCCCGGCGTTGCCGGTGTTGGCGGTGTTGCCGGAGGGCGCAGTCGCGCCGGCCTCGGTGGTCGTCATCGCGTCCTCCCACAGTCGTGTGCGGCATATACCCCTGGTAGGTATATGGTAACGAACTTTGCTGGGTAAGGGTCCTTTGGCCGCCGCCCTTGTGGCAGTCCTGACCTCCCCGCACCGCCCCCGTGCCGAGCATTCTGACCGATGGGCGAGACTGGGGTACGGCGCGATAGCCGTGGCCGAATGTTGCACCTAGCATCACCCTGACCGAAACCGAAGCACCCCGAGGACCCCACGTGCGTTTTCGTCTGACCCCCAGGGAGACGAGCTTCTATGACATGTTCGCCGCATCCGCGGACAACATCGTCACGGGCTCGAAGCTCCTCATGGAATTGCTCGGGGCGGACACCGCCGGCCGGGCTGAGATCTCGGAGCGTATGCGGGCCGCGGAACACGCAGGTGACGACGCCACGCACGCGATCTTCCACCAGTTGAACTCCTCGTTCATCACGCCGTTCGACCGCGAGGACATCTACTCCCTCGCATCGTCCCTCGACGACATCATGGACTTCATGGAGGAGGCCGTCGACCTGGTCGTCCTCTACAACGTCGACGAACTGCCCAGAGGCGTCGAGCAGCAGGTCGAGGTCCTGGCACGTGCTGCCGAGCTGACGGCCGAGGCCATGCCGAACCTGCGCACCATGGAGAACCTCACCGAGTACTGGATCGAGGTGAACCGTCTGGAGAACCAGGCGGACCAGATCCACCGGAAGCTTCTCGCGCACCTCTTCAACGGCAAGTACGACGCCATCGAGGTCCTCAAGCTCAAGCAGATCGTGGATGTGCTGGAGGAGGCGGCGGACGCGTTCGAGCACGTGGCGAACACGGTGGAGACCATCGCCGTCAAGGAGTCCTGAGCCCTTCATGGACACCTTCGCTCTGGTCGTGACCATTGGCGTCGCGCTCTTCTTCACGTACACGAACGGTTTCCACGACTCGGCGAACGCGATCGCGACGTCCGTGTCGACGCGCGCGCTGACGCCGAAGGCTGCGCTCGCGATGGCCGCGGTCATGAACCTGGCAGGCGCCTTCCTCGGCAGCGGCGTGGCGAAAACGGTCAGTGAGGGTCTGATCCAGACCCCCCACGGCGCCAAGGGGATGGGCATCCTCTTCGCGGCCCTGGTCGGCGCGATCACCTGGAACCTGATCACGTGGTACTACGGCCTGCCCTCCTCCTCGTCGCACGCTCTCTTCGGTGGCCTGGTGGGCGCGGCGCTGGCCGGCGGTTCGACGGTGTACTGGGACGGCGTCCTGGACAAGATCGTCATCCCGATGTTCATATCGCCGCTGGTGGGCCTGCTGGCCGGCTATCTGGTCATGTGCCTGATCATGTGGATATTCCGCCGGGCGAACCCCCACAAGGCGAAGCGAGGCTTCCGCATAGCCCAGACCGTCTCGGCGGCGGGCATGGCTCTGGGGCACGGCCTCCAGGACGCCCAGAAGACGATGGGCATCGTGGTCATGGCCCTGGTCATCGCGGATGTCGAGGACTACGGCGATCCGATCCCGGTCTGGGTGAAGGTCATATGCGCCGTGATGCTGTCGCTCGGTACGTACGCGGGGGGCTGGCGCATCATGCGCACACTGGGCCGGAAGATCATCGAGCTCGACCCGCCGCAGGGGTTCGCTGCGGAGACGACCGGCGCGTCGATCATGTTCACCACGGCGTTCCTCTTCAGGGCGCCCATCTCGACGACGCATGTCATCACGTCGGCCATCATGGGCGTCGGTGCCACGAAGCGGGTCAACGCCGTCCGCTGGGGGGTGGCCAAGAACATCATCCTCGGCTGGTTCATCACGATGCCGGCCGCCGCGCTGGTAGCCGCGGCGAGCTTCTGGATCGTGCACCTGGCGTTCCTGTAACCGCGGGCCCGCGCCCCGCCCCGGGTTTTTCCTCGCCCCCGCCGCCCCTACCCGTCCCATCCCTTCACTGGGGCTGCCGCCCCCAGACCCCGCTGGTCGGCCTGAAGGGCCTCGTCCTCAAACGCCAGACGGGCTGAGGGTGCCTGGCCTCGCCCCCACATCCCCGGCCGGAGGGCCCCAGCCCGGCTGGAAGATCCCGGCGTCAGCCGGAGGACGCCGGCCTGGCTGGCATAGTCCCTCCCTGGCCGCACATTCCAACGCCGCCCGCACCTTGCAGCCCTGGCTGCACATTCCAGCCCGGCCGCACCCTCCAGAGCCGCCCGGACCTTCCGACTCGGCCGCACCCAGCACCTTCCAGCCCGGCCGCACATTCCAGCCCCGCCCGGACCTTCCGACCCCGCCGCACCTCCCAGCTGCGCCCAACACCTTCCAGCGCCGCCCGCACCCTCCAGCGCCACCCCCACCCTCCAGCGCCACCCGCACCCTCCAGCCCCGCCCGCACCCTCCAGCGCCACCCGCACCCTCCAGCGCCACCCCCACCTTCCAGCCCCGCCCGCACCCTCCAGCCCCTCCGGCGTTTGAGGAGCGAGGGTCCGGGGGCTGGCCCCCGAAACGGGGTCCGGGGCGGAGCCCCGAAGAACGGGCCAGGAGGCGCAACCCTGAGGGGGAGCCAGGAGGCTGGCCCCCGAACGAGAAACCAGGGCGGAGCCCCGAAGAAGGGCCGGGGCGCAGCCCCGATGTCGGGGGCTGGGGCGCAACCCCGATGGCCAGGGACGGGGCGCAGCCCTGGATTGGGGGTCCAGGGGGCGCAGCCCCCATGGCGGGGTCGAAGGGGCGGAGCCCCTGGGGATGGGACGGGTAGGGGCGGCGGGGGCGAGGAACCGCAGGCACTCGCCCGCACGACGCGCACCCAGCCCAACCCAACCCAACCCGACCCGACCCGACCCAGCCCAGCCCAGCCCAGCCCAAAAACGAACGCCCACCCACGCGCCCCGCAAACACACGGGCCCGCCCCCGGGAGCCAGGGGCGGGCCCTTGTACCTCGCGGTGGCACCGCCATGCAGCACCGCGAGGGGTCTTCAAAGGAGGAGCAGGAGAAAGGCTCGGCTCAGCCGAAGCGACCGGAGATGTAGTCCTCCGTTGCCTGAACCGACGGGTTGGAGAAGATCCGCTCCGTGTCGTCGATCTCGATGAGCTTGCCCGGCTGCCCGACCGCCGCGAGGTTGAAGAACGCCGTACGGTCGGACACACGCGCCGCCTGCTGCATGTTGTGCGTCACGATGACGATCGTGAAGCGCTCCTTCAGCTCCCCGATCAGGTCCTCGATCGCCAGCGTGGAGATGGGGTCGAGCGCCGAGCAGGGCTCGTCCATCAGCAGCACCTTCGGCTCGACCGCGATGGCACGGGCGATGCACAGACGCTGCTGCTGACCACCGGACAGCCCGGAACCGGGACGGTTCAGACGGTCCTTGACCTCGTCCCAGAGGTTCGCACCCCGGAGCGACTTCTCCACGATGTCGTTGAGCTCGGCCTTCTTGTACGAGCCGTTCAGCCGCAGCCCCGCCGCCACGTTGTCGAAGATCGACATGGTGGGGAAGGGGTTCGGCCGCTGGAAGACCATGCCGATCTCTCGCCGTACGGTCACCGGGTCGACCCCGTTGCCGTACAGGTTCTCGTCGTCGAGCATGACCTTGCCCTCGACCCGACCGCCCGGAGTGACCTCGTGCATGCGGTTGAGGGTGCGGAGGAAGGTGGACTTGCCGCAGCCGGACGGGCCGATGAAGGCCGTCACGGAGCGGGGCTCCACGGTCATCGAGATGTCCTCGATCGCCTTGAACGTGCCGTAGTACGCGGTGAGCCCGCTGACATCGATTCGCTTGGCCATGTGAATCACTGCTTCTTTCAGTCGCTGACTTGGTTACTGCTGGCCGCGTCAGCGACCGGTCTTCGGGGCCTTCCAGCGGGCGATACCGCGGGCCACCAGGTTGAGGATCATGACGAAGGCGATGAGGGTGAGCGCCGCCCCCCAGGCCCGGTCGATCGACTGCTCGGTCCCGATCGCGTACTCCTGGTACACGTACAGCGGCAGCGAGGACTGGGCACCCTCGAACGGGTTGTTGTTGATGATCTTGGAGCCGAACACCAGCAGCAGCACGGGCGCGGTCTCACCGGTGATACGGGCCACGGCCAGCATGACACCGGTGGTGATACCGCCGATCGCGGTCGGAATGACGATCTTCATGATCGTCTTCCACTTCGGTACGCCGAGCGCGAGGGAGGCCTCCCGCAGCTCGTTCGGGACGAGCTTGAGCATCTCCTCGGTGGAGCGGACCACGACGGGCATCATCAGGATCGCGAGCGCCATCGAACCGGCGAAGCCGGAGAAGCTGAACCCGAGGATCAGGATCCAGAAGGACAGGACGAACAGACCCGCGACGATCGACGGGATGCCGGTCATGACGTCGACGAAGAAGGTGACGGCGCGGGCCAGCGCCCCCTTGCCGTACTCGACCAGGTAGACCGCGGTGAGCAGACCGATCGGGGCGGCGATCACGGTCGCGATGAGCACCTGCTCGATGGTGCCGAGCAGGGCGTGGTAGACACCACCGCCGGGGTCGCTGTTGAGCACACCGTTCATCGAGTGGCTGAGGAAGTAGCCGTCGACGACCTGCGCACCGTTGCTGATGGTGGTCCAGGCCAGGGACAGCAGCGGCACGACGGCCAGGATGAAGCAGACCCAGACGAGGCTGGTGGCGACCCGGTCCTTGGCCTGGCGCGGGCCCTCGATCCGGGCCGTGACGGCGTAGGTGCCGATGACGAAGAGCAGCGCGGCGATGAGACCCCACTGGACCCTGCTCTCCCAGCCGGCGGCCAGGCTGATGCCGATGGAGAGGACGATGGAGGCGACGGCGATCACGGCCGGCGCCCAGCGAGGCAGCCGGGCGGAGGAGAAGACCGGAGAGCGGCCGGAGACAACGGTTGTCTGGGACATCAGGCGTTCGCCCCCGAGTACTCCTTGCGGCGGCCGATGATGTACCGGGCGGCGCCGTTGACCAGCAGGGTGATGACGAAGAGGACCAGGCCGGAGGCGATCAGGGCGTCCTGGCCGAGCGGGGTCGCCTCCTTGAACTTGGAGGCGATGTTCTGGGCGAAGGTGCCGCCGCCCGGGTCCAGCAGGTGGCCGGAGATGGTGAAGTTCGACGACAGCACGGTGGCGACGGCCATCGTCTCGCCGAGCGCACGGCCGAGGCCCAGCATGGAGGCGCTGATGATGCCGGAGCGGGCGAAGGGCAGCACCGACATCCGGATGGTCTCCCAGCGCGTGGCGCCGAGCGCGAGCGCGGCCTCCTCGTGCATCCGCGGTACCTGGAGGAAGACCTCACGGGTGACGTTGGTGATGATCGGAAGGATCATGATCGCCAGCAGGATGCCCACGGTGAACAGCGAGCGGGCGGGGCCGGTGCCGGACTTGTCGAAGATGTACGTCCAGCCCAGGTACTCGTCGAGCCACTTGTTCAGGCCGTCGAGATGGGGCACGAGGATGAGGGCGCCCCACAGGCCGTAGACGATCGACGGCACGGCGGCCAGCAGGTCGACGAGATAGGCGAGCGGCGCGGCCAGCTTGCGCGGCGCGTAGTGCGAGATGAACAGCGCGATACCGATGGCGACCGGCACAGCGAGCACCATGGCGATGACCGAGCTGACGACCGTGCCGAAGGCGAGGGTCGCGATGCCGAACATCGGCGGCGTGTTCTGCGGCAGCCACTCCTCGTAGGTGAGGAAGTTCGCCTTGTTCTCGGACAGGGCGAGGGCCGCGCGGTAGGCGAGGAAGGTCGCGATGGCGGCCATGATCGCCAGCAGCGCGATGCCCGAACCCTTCGAAAACCCCGAGAAGATCCGGTCGCCGGGCCTGACGACGGTCTTCTGGGAGCTACTGGGCTCTATTCGGTCTGTAGGGGGAGGCGGAGGGGACTGTGTCGTTGTCGTATTCATTACGTTCTCCGGTCTGCTGAGCCTGGTCCCGGCTCAGATGTGGGGGAACCGGGGACGGGCTCGTTGGCGGCGGTGCACCGGACGGGCGGCCGGCCCGTACTGCTCGTGGGCCGGCCGCCTTGTGGTGGGTCAGGCGAGGGTCGGAACGATCTCGCGGACCTTGGTCGCGATCTCGTCCGGCAGCGGCGCGTAACCGGCGTCGCTGAGGATCTTCTGGCCCTCTTCGCTGGCCGTGTAGTTCAGGAAGGACTTGATGGTCGGCAGGGCGTCGGCCTTGTTGCCCTTGTCGCAGACGATCTCGTACGTGACCAGGATGATCGGGTAGGCACCGTCAGCCTTGGTGTTGTAGTCGAGCTCCAGCGACAGGTCCTTGCCGGTGCCGACGACCTTCGCGGCGGCGATGCCGGCGGAGGCGGAGTCCGTGGTGGCCTCAACGGGCGCGGAGGCACCGGTGTCCACCTTCACGGCGGGGATGTTGTTGCTCTTGGCGTACGAGAGCTCGAAGTAGCCGATCGCACCGTCGGTGCTCTTGACCTGGCTGGCGACACCGGAGGAGCCGGAGGCGGACTGGCCACCCTCGGCGGCCCAGGCCTTGTCGGGCTCGTACTTCCAGGACTTCGGGGCCGCGGCCTGCAGGTACTTGCCCAGGTTCTGGGTGGTACCGGACTCGTCGGAGCGGTGGAAGGCCTGGATCTCGGTGGCCGGCAGCTTCACACCCGGGTTGAGCTTGGCGATCGCCGGGTCGTTCCACTTCTTGATCTTGCTGTCGAAGATCTTGGCGATCGTGTCGGCGTCGAGGACCAGGTTGTCCACACCGGAGAGGTTGTAACCGATGGCGATCGGGCCGCCGACCATCGGCAGGTTGATGCCCTGGCCGGTCTTGCAGATCTTCTTGGAGTCGGCGGTCTCCGCCTCGTCCAGCGCGGAGTCCGAGCCTGCGAAGGCGGTGGTGCCCTGCAGCCACTTGGTGATACCGGCGCCCGAACCGTCGGGGCTGTAGTTGATCTCGACGCCGGAGCACGCCTCCTGGAAGGCCTTGACCCAGGCCTGCATGGCGTTGTCCTGAGCGGAGGAACCGGAGGCCAGCAGCTGGCCCTTGGCGTCCTCACACTTGATGTTGCTCGGGGCAGCCGAGTCCGTCTTGCCGCTGTCGTTGCCCTCGGAGTTGTTGTCGGAGCCGCACGCCGTCAGGACCAGGGCGCCGGTAACCGCGACAGCACCAAGGGAAAGGGCGCGAAGCCGGTTGCGCTGAAGCTTCACTTTCAGGGATTCCTTCCAGAAGCCGCCACCTGGGCGGCGTGCGATGTGGTGTCGACCCATCGAGACGGCGGTCGCCGTACCTTGGGGCCATCTCTCGGACTGCATTTGTCATGCGCTGCGCGAGTGCCGTTGGGGGCCGCACGTCGCACCCAGCACGGCCGAAAGTAGGCAGAACAGGTGAAGGCGCCGATGGCCATAAATGAACGACGGGTGAACCCCTGTCGACGGTGCGGTTAGGTCACGGAACGCTTACGTCGAGGACACGTGAGGATTCCGACGCCCGAATTACGCGGGCGCACCGACCGACGTGGGGCTACGCCCGCCCCACACCTCCGTACGCCCCACTCCCGCACCGCCACACCGGTCCCCGAACACCCCGACCAACCCCACCCAATTCGGCACAACAGATATAGCTGACACAACCGGCACATGCATAACTAACGGGCGGAAAGTGCGAGTTCATACGACAACGCGGACGCGGGCGCCCTCCGGCAGCCCGCGTTCCGTCAGTCAGGTCAGTCAGCTCAGCCAGGTCACTCGCCCCCTTCCCTCTGACCCGACCGGAGGTCCCCGGCACCAGAGGCGTCACGCGTGGCGCGGATGTCATGGTTGTCCGCCGTCAGGCAGCGCCCCGTGGACAGGTCGTAGCGCCAGCCGTGCATGGTGCAGGTGAGCACGTCGTCCTCGATGTGCCCGAACCGGCTGAGGTCGGCCTGCAGATGGGGGCAGCGGCGCTGCACTCGCCAGCCGCCGAGTTCGATGTCCTCGTCGTCCTCCTGGGCGGCCGCGTAGTAGTTCTCCACGTAGTCGATGCGCTCGACGGACAGGCACTTGAAGAACGTGTACACGTATTCGTTGTAGGGCCCGACGCGGCTCGCGCTGAACCGCAGCGAGAGCAGGAGACTGTTGGACCAGTCGACCTCGCGCCGGGCGATGTTGGTGGCGACCAGATCCCCGGTGGTGGACAACGTGTAGCGGCACACTTCCCCGTCCCACTCACGGACCTGTCGCGCGGGGAAGTCGATCACGATCGGGACGTCGTCGACGTTCAGCCGCAACGGGCCACCGACGCCGGCGCAGATCCCGTCCGCGCGGGCCATCAGCGGTTCCCACCACTGTTTGAGTGCTGCGACGAGTTGGTCCCGTGGCAGAGCGGGGGAACGAGACGCTCGTTCGGCCGCGAGGGAGTCCTGTTGTCTGCGGGCGTAGTCCCGCAGGTACTCGCGCTTGTTGCCGAACATCTGGTCGATCTGCCCCGCGGTGTGGCTGTGGATGACCTTGCAGTCGCTCCCGCCCACCTCGGCGACACTTCCCGGCAGCAGCAGGTGCGCCGACGTCTTGGGCCGTTCCTCGGCGAGCTGCGTCAGGAACTCCTGCTGATCGGTGAAGATGCTCTCCCCGTCCGGTCCGGTGCCGTTGAACTCGAAAAGGTCGTCGTCGAGGAAGCACGGGGGCCCCGAGTTGGGGAACACGTGCTTCGCCTGCACCGCGTCGATGTAGCGCACCGCCCGGTCGAACTGCCCCTGGCGCTTACGGGCGGCGAACTCCTGCTTCGCCTTCAGCGGCATCTCGTACACCATCGGGTACCAGATCGCGCCGGAGAACTGCACGAAGTACGCGTCGACCTCGCCGAACTCGCGGATCGCCTGGATGTCGAGCGGGTGGGCGTCGTTCTGGTTGAGCAGGACCGTCTCGCCGTCGTCCAGTGACAGCGCGGAGTCGCCGATGGGGCCGTCGCCGGGTCCGGTCAGAGCGGTGATCATGATCCGCAGCCCGTCCCGCTCGACGGGCTCGCCACTGCGCGTGCGCAGGAAGTCCGTGAACCCCAGCTGACGCAGCTCGTGCTCCAACTCCTGGGTGGCGAACGCGGGGAGCAGTACGGTGATGTCCTTTCGGACGTTCCTGCTCAGGTTCTCCGCGTCGAAATGGTCCCTGTGCAGGTGCGACACGTAGAGGTAGTCGGCTGCCTGTCCGTAGTACGCCCAGTCCAGACTGCTGTTGTCGGGGAACGGGAACCACGACCCGAAGAAGGCCGGGTTGACCCAGGGGTCGCACAGCACTGATCCCGCGGTTGTCTCGATGAATAGCCCCGCATGTCCCAGGCCAGTTACACGCATGTCCGTCAGCACCCCAATGCGTCTGAGTAGGTCACTCGTCCCGGCGTCATGGGACGGTTTGTCCGTGGCTACAACGCTGGGGGCATTTGCGTGGAGGCGCACCCGCTGAGTACGGCGGCCGCCGTCACGGCAGACCACGAATGGGCTGGTCAGAAGGGTTGTTTAGGCCGACACGGGCTCCGCCTTCCGGAGTCCCTCGTACAGCCGAAGCACCGCCAGAAGGGCTCGGGAGGGCAGCCCCGGACCCCGCCCTGAGGATCCTGAGGACCCCGTCCCGCCGAGTCCCGGCAGCGTGGGCGCGGCCCCCTCAACCCCCTCCTACGAAATGGCTGGAACTCGACCCTCGCGGGACGCCCAAGGCCCCTCTCCATGGGAACCCAAGGCACGGCGGACACCGTCTCGTTCCACGGAACCCACGGGAGGCGAACATGGAACGGCGCACGTTCATCGGCAGCACCACAGCCGCACTGGCAACGGCAACGGCCGCGACGACCGCGGCCACATCCGCGTGCACCGCCACTCCCCGCCCCACCGAGCGAGCCGCCTCGGCCACCGCCACCGCCACCCGTACGGCCACCACCAGCAACCGCGCCACCACCAGCACCCAAGCCGCCGCCGCCAACTGGTCCGCCCTCGCCCACGATCTCGACGGCCCCCTCATACGCCCCGGCGACCGCAGCTGGCAGGCGGCCCACCAGCTCTACAACACCCGCTTCGACACCCTGAAGCCCGCAGCCGTCGCCTACGCCGCCCACCCGGACGACATCCGCACGCTCCTCGCCTACGCGAAGACTCACAAAACCCGCGTATCGATCCGCAACGGCGGCCACTCCTACGCGGGCTGGTCCTCCGGCAACGGCAACCTGATCATCGACGTATCGGAACTCGGCGCCATCCGCACCTCCGCGAACCAGGCGGTCATCGGCGCCGGCGCCAAGCTGATCGACGTCTACCGCGCCCTCGCCGCGAAGGGCGTCACCATCCCCGCCGGCTCCTGCCCCACCGTCGGCGTGTCCGGCCTCACCCTGGGCGGCGGCCACGGCGTGGTCTCCCGCGCATACGGCCTGACCTGCGACAGCCTCACCCAGGCCACGATCGTCACCGCCGACGGCAAGCAGCTCACCGCGAACGCCACCGACCACAAGGACCTCTTCTGGGCCCTGCGCGGCGCGGGCAACGGCAACTTCGGCGTGGTCACCGAACTCCGCTTCCGTACCCACCCCGCGCCCCAGGCCGTCTCCGCGTACATGACGTGGCCGTGGTCGAAGGCCGCCGCCGTGGTGAAGGCCTGGCAGGAGTGGGGCCCGGACCAGCCGGACGAGATCTGGTCGTCCTGCCACCTGGCCTGCGCGCCCGGCGGCACCCCGACGGTCTCCGTCTCGGCCTTCTCCCTCGGCACGTACGGCGAACTCCAGAACGCCGTCGACCGCCTGGCCGACCGCCTCGGCGCCTCGGCCCGCAGCGTGTCGCTGAAGCGCCGCTCGTACGAGGAGTCGATGGAGATGTACGCGGGCTGCTCGTCCTTCTCGACGGACGCCAAGTGCCACCTTCCCGGCTCCACGCCGGGCCGTACGCCCACCGGTACCCTGGGCCGCGAGACGTACGCGGCACGCTCGGACTTCTTCGACCGCTCGATCTCGCCGGCCGGAATCCAGACCCTGCTCACCCACATCTCGTCGGCACGGGGCGGTACGGGCAGCATCGCGCTCACGGCCCTCGGGGGCGCGATCAACCGCGTATCCCCCACGGCGACGGCCTTCGTCCACCGCCGCTCCCGGATGCTGGCCCAGTACATCGTCTCCTGGAAGGCGGGCACCTCCGGCACCACGGCCCGGTCCTGGCTCACCACGGCCCACCAGGCCATGTCCCGCCACGCCTCGGGTGCCGCGTACCAGAACTACACGGACCCGACCCTCACCAACTGGCGCAAGGCGTACTACGGCGACGCGGCACCCCGCCTCGCGACCCTGAAGAAGCAGTACGACCCGGCGGGGTTCTTCAACTTCCCACAGGCGCTCTGAAACATTGTCAGGCGCTTCGAGCTCTCTCTACCGCATCGAGGCCGCTCCGGAACTTTGAAGCCCTTTGGGCCAGCCATTCCGGCCCAGTCCAGCACCCCCCAGCCCGTCCGGCGCTTGAGGACGAGGCCGTACAGGCCGACACACCCCTCCCACCCACCCCAGCCACCCGCCTCCAGCCCGTCCGGCGCTTGAGGACAAGGCCGTACAGGCCGACACACCCCGCCCACCCGCACAAACCCACCCACCCCAGCCACCCACCCCCAGCCCGTCCGGCGCTTGAGGACGAGGCCGTTCAGGCCGATGCGGGGGTCTGGGGGCGGCAGCCCCCAGGGAAGGGATGGGACGGGTAGGGGCGGCGGGGGCGAAAACCCCACCCGAACACCCGCGGGGCGCTACGCCGCCAAGTCCCGGTCGTCCACCGCAGGCTCCACCCGAGCCCCCGGAACCACCGCCTCCTGGCTTTCGGTCCGCTTGGCCGAGATCAGCCACCCGGCCCGCGGCGACCGCTCGACCGCCTTCGCCAGCGGGGTCAGCAGAGCCATCGCGACCGGCGACAGCAGCAGGGCCACGGCCGTGCCAAGGGCGAAGCCGCCCACGACGTCCGTCGGATAGTGCACGCCCATGTAGATCCGCAAGAAGCCCCCGAGCAGCCCCAGCACGATCCCCACCAGCCCGAACTTCCGGTTGGCGACGAACAGCGCGACTCCCATGGCCATGGTCAGCGTCGCGTGGTCGCTCACGAAGGAGTAGTCGGTCTTGCCGGTGACCAGGACTTCCAGCCCCTCGTGGTCCAGGAAGGGCCTCGGCCGCTTCACGAACTCACGTATCGGCACGTTGATGAGCACCGCGATCCCCGCGGCGAGCGGCACCCAGGCCAGCGCGGCCACGGACGACGCGGCATCCTCCCCGCCCCGCCGCCGCACACCCCACCAGCACCACAGGACCAGCAGCACCATGACGAGCAGCAGTCCGTACTCGCCCACGAACTCCATGACCCGGTCGAACCAGTTGGGTGCGTCCTTGGCCAGGCCGTTGATGTCGTAGAGCAGACTGACGTCGGGGTTCGACCCGGAATCGGCGGAAGACGCGGACCCGGCGAGAGATATGGACTCGGCGAGATGCGCTCCGTGACCGGAGTAAACCCCGGAATACGTGCCGGACTCGGCGAATGCAGCCATCGTGCAGCGGCCCCTTCGTCGTCTGTTCCATGCTCGGCGGCCGCACCCCTGCGTGCGCCGCTGCGGCCACCCCCGTGGTTGTAGGCGTCGTCACGCGTCGAAGCGCTACGAGACAAGGAACGCACAGTCCCCTTCTCTACGTTCCACACTCCACTGAATGATCACTCAGACGTTATCGAAGAGAGATACATCTGCGCAGCTCAGGGCGGGTTCACAGAGAATTACGCGCCATCAGATCGTCGTGGGCAACGCTTTCGCGCCATCTTCGGTGACCCGAGTTGCCCCGAAGTAGTCCGGAGTGTCGATCGGGTCGAAGCGGATCACGGCACCGGGCCGGGGCGCATCGATCATGTATCCGCCGCCCACATAGATCCCCACGTGCCGGATGGCCCGCGAATTGGTGAGGTCGTCGGAGAAGAAGACCAGATCGCCCGGAAGCAGCTCGTCCCGCTTCGGGTGCGGCCCCGCGTTGTACTGGTCGTTGGCGACCCGGGGCAGTGTGATCCCGACCGTCTCGTAGGCGGCCTGGGTCAGCCCCGAGCAGTCGAAGCGCCCACCCTGGCCGGCCGTGCCGGTCCCGCCCCACAGGTACGGCGTCCCGAGCTTCTCCTGCGCGTACGCGATGGCTCCCGCGGCCTGCTTCGACGGATCGACCCTGGTGACGGGCGCGGCGAAGCTCTTCTCCAGGTCCGTGATCGTCTTGACGTAGTTCTGGGTCTCCTTGTACGGCGGCACGCCCCCGTACCTGATCACCGCGTAGGCGCCCGCGTTGTAGGCGGCGAGCATGTTGTGCGTCGGGTTCCCGGGCGCGTCCTTCACGTACTTGGCGAGGGTGCAGTCGTACTTCGCGGCCGACGGGATCGCGTCGGCCGGGTCCCACACGTCGCGCTTGCCGTCCCCGTTGCCGTCGATGCCGTGGGTGGCCCATGTGCCCGGGATGAACTGCGCTATTCCCTGGGCCGCGGCCGGGCTCTGCGCCTTCGGGTTGAACCCGCTCTCCTGGTACAACTGCGCGGCCAGCAGCGCCGGGTTGATGGCGCTGCACAGGTTGCCCCACTTCTGCACGAGCGGGCTGTACTCGGCCGGCACGGACCCCTTGGCGAGCGCCTTGGGCCCGCCCCCGGCCCCGCCCACCAGACTCCCGGCGGTCATGTAGACGCCGACGACGAGCAGCAGGACGAAGCTGAGGCCGGCGCCGCACAGGGCGATGCCCACGATCCATGCCTTACGCACCGTCAACCGCCCCTCGCTGCCCGGCACTCGCACTCCACCGACAGAAGTGTAGAGGCGGCCCGGCGATCACGGAATGATCACTCGCCATCGGCGGCGCGATACAGCCGGACCGCCTCGTCCCCGAACACCACGCTGTACGAGATGTCATCCGTGGCCCCGCCCTCCTCGTGCCCGCCGAGCACCCCGACGACCTGTCCGTCCCCGTTCACCCAGGGGCTCCCGCTGGTCCCGCCGGAGAAGCCGGGGCATGCGATGCGCTGCTGGGTGGAGTTGTGGGCCGTCGGCTTGTTCGTGCAAGTGATGGGCGTCGAGCTGGACTTGGCGTACCCGGTCACGGTGACCGCGGTGGCTCCGGTGACCCGATGGGGTGCGAACACGTTCCCCCCGACCACGTCCTGAACCCCTCGCCCGCCCTTCCTCTCCACCCGAGCGAAGGCGACATCACTGTCCTCGCCCTGCTCCCCGCCGTCCCACCGACCGGGCACGTACGTCTTCTCGACCTTCCAGACCCCGTACGGCGCCTTCCCGTCCCGGTACCCGGGCACGAAAACGAGATCTCCGCCCCCGTCGAGACAGTGCGCGGCGGTGACGACGAGGTCATGCCCCTTGCTCCGCACGACAGACCCCGTGCAGAAGTGCCCGCTACTCAGCCCGCCCCGGAAGATCGCCCCCACGCGCGCGGTGGCGGCACTCGCCGGGGCGTCGGCGGTCACCCCGAAGGGCCCCGGACCGTCGTCGGCGACGGCGAGGGACGAGGAGGTGACGGTCAGCAGCACGACGGCACCCAGCAGGGATATACGCATCAGACCCAGGTTGCCCCACGAGCGTGAGAATGCACCTCGGGCAACTCTGAGAATTGCCCGTGAAGGAGTGCGGGCGGACTGCTACACCACGGCCCACAGCAGCTTCCCTCCCTTGTCGCCACCCCGCCCCCGCGGTACGGACACCCCCAGCGAGTCCGCACACGCCCGGACGAGGTGCAGCCCGCGACCGTGCTCAAGGTCTTCCGGCGGCACGCCGACGGGGGCACCCTCCTTGAAGGCGTCCGGCACCTTGGGGTCGGCGTCCCACACGGCCACCATGAGCCGGTCCCGCTCCACGGACCGGATCCGCAGGGCGTACGGCCCCTCCGTGTGCGCGTGGGCGTTGGTGAGCAGTTCGGAGGCCAGCAGCTCGGCGGTGGGGGTGAGCCGGGTGAGGTGGTGGGCGGCGAGAACGGTACGGAGGGTCGCGCGGGCGACGCCGGGGGCGCGGGGGTCTCGGGGGAGGTGGAGGGTGTAGTTCCAGGACGGGGATACGGTGGCCATGGAAGTCTCCGGTTACAGAGGGGAGTTGGGTGATTGTCCTGCGTGATGTCCAAGGTAGCGGCGCGCAGTGAATACATTCACAATTTGCCCGGGATCACATTCATTACCACCCCTGTGAGTGACAACAAGGAGGCGGCAACCCCGTGAGAAACCCGACGGGTCGCCAACTGCGCTTCGGCGCCGAGCTGCGCAAACTGCGCGAACGCGCGGGCCTGAGCGCCACCGAGGCTGGTCAACTCCTGGGCATCAAGCAGGCGCAGGTCAGCAACATGGAGGCCGGTCGCGTAGGCATGAGCGCCGAGCGGGTACGCACCATCGCCTGCCACTACGACTGCTCCGACAAGTCCCTCGTCCAAGCCCTCAGCGACATGACCGCGCAGCGCACACGCGGCTGGTGGGAGCAGTACCGCGATCTGGTGCCCAGCGCACTCCTCGACCTGGCCGAGCTGGAACACCATGCCCAGGCATTGCGTGCGAGCACCACAGCCCGCGTCCCCGGACTGCTCCAGACTCGGGAGTACGCCCTCGAAATCTTCCGCCAGGCGGTCACCGAGCTCTCACCACCCGACATCGAGCACCGTCTCTCGTTCCGCATCAAGCGGCAGGCAATCCTCTATCGCGAGGACAACCCCACCCCCTACGAGGCGATCGTCCACGAGGCGGCCCTGCGCATGAAGGTCGGCGGACCCACGATCACCCGGCAGCAGCTTCAGTACCTGCTCGACATGAGCGAGCGCGACCACATCACCCTGCGCGCCATCACCTTCGACGCCGGCGCCTACCCGGGCTCCGGGCAGTCCATCTACTACGCGTACGGCCCGGTCCCGCATCTGGACACCGTCCAGCTCGACCAGTCCCACGGCGTCGCTTTCCTCGACGCCGAGGCCCAGCTACACAAATATCGAACACTCTTCGAACGGATCGATGCCGTAGCGCTGAGCCCGGAGAACACCCGAGCCCTTGTCCACACCCTGATGCGAGAGCTGTGAGGCACCCCTCATGAACTGGCAGAAGTCCTCCTACTGCAGCGAAGGAAACTCCTGCGTCCACGTAGCAGCGACCCCCGACACAATCCATCTCACCGAAAGCAGCGACCCCGGCGGCGCCATACTCAAGGCCACCCCGGCCGCCTTCGACGCCTTCCTCGCCCTCCTCACCACCCTCAAGAAGGACACCACCCTTGACTGACATCCCCACCGACCTCGACTGGATCCGGGCCGCCCCCGAGAACGCGACCGGCCCCGGCCCCTGGATCGAGATCGCCTTCACCGAGAGCGAGGACCCCGAGGCGCCCGTCTACATCCGTGAGACCAGCGACCCGGACAACGTCGTGACGACCAACCGCCGGAAGTGGGACGCCTTCGTACTGGGCGTACAGGCAGGCGAGTTCGACCACTTCGTGGAGGGGGTCGAACTGGACCTCGACCCCGCTCCGGAGAAATGACCGCACGGACGTTGCCGCCGGGCCGCCAGACCCACGGCGGCAACGTCCGCCCGGGGGGCCGAGCCGCCCGCTCAGCCCTCCTCCGCACCCGTGTAGGCCGCCGTCGTCCGGTCCGCCTTCGCGCGGGCCACGGCCGGGTCCTCCCCGGCCGCCACGAACGCCTCGTACCACCCGTCGCTGCTCAGCGCCACGAAGCGGCGGCCCTCCTCGCTGCCCACCCAGGCCATGCCCTCTTGCGGGTCCGCGGGCGCCCCGGTCGAGAGGTGGAGGGTCAGACCCACGAGACCCAGCTCCCAGCCGACGCCGACCGCGCCGGGGCCGAACTCCGCCCAGCGCGCGTCGTCCTCCACGTGCATGATGTGGTCGAGCTCGAAGCGGGTGCCGCCCTCGGGGGCCTCGGTCAGCCGGAGCTCGATCCAGCTGACGTTCTCGTCGTACTCCCAGGTCGCGCTGAAGCCCTTCGGGGGATCGCAGCGCTCGACCGTGCCGCCCGCGTTGCCCTGAAGCTGGTAGCGCCCGCCGAGGCGCAGCTCGCCGGAGACGGGCAGGAACCAGCGGGGGATGCGCTCGGGGTTGGTGCAGGCGTCCCACAGGTCCTCGACGGTCGAGTTGTACGTCTGACTCAGGGTCACCACACGTGCCTCGCCCGCCTTGAAGACACGGGAGCCGACCTTGCGCTGTACGGCGTTGATCTGGTGGGTCACGTCGATCATGGGGTTCCTCTCACATCCTGGGGGCGCTCGCCCGAACCGGAGTCGCGCAACCGGCGCTCACGCTTGCCCCGCGCCAACTCCGTGGCCAGGGCGTCCAGATGCGGGGTCCAGAAACGGCGGAAGCGGTCGAGCCAGACGTCTATGTCACGCAACGGCTCCGAGTTCACGGCGTACAGACGCCGGGTCCCTTCCGGGCGCACGGTCGCGAAACCGTTCTCCCGCAGCACCTTCAGATGCTGCGAGACGCCGGGCTGCGATATCCCGAACTCCGCCCTGATGACCTCGGAAACCGAGCCTGACGTCCTCTCACCCTCGGCCAGCAGCTCCAGAATCCGCCGCCGTACGGGGTCTCCGAGCACTTCGAACGCGTGCATGAAGGCAACGTATCACCGTCCGCTTATATAAGCGAGCGCTAATGAAACGGCCCGGCGCACACGTCCCACAAGCCGATCATTCGCGTCAAAGTTGCGATCGCGACCCGCTCAGTTCCGGCCAAAGCCCGCGCCCCACGCCACCCCGCACGCGCACCCCACACCCACATCCGGCACACTCGAACCCCGACGGACCTCACCGGACCCCAACGGACCCCGACAGCCCCCGACCGCGCGGCGCGAAGGGTGACCAACGACGGAACCACACACAGGTTCCGCTTCGACCTCGTTGCTCGGCGTAAACTGCCGTGATACACAGAGTGACGCTATGACCCGTCACCCGTCGTTCCGCGCCGACCATGAGTGGTCAGCCGGGGCCCGGGGCAAGGGATTCGTACGAAACCCGCCAACCAATGACGCCAAGTCGACATACGACAGCGGATTTGTCGGCGAGAATGGGCCCGACCTCTGCGCACCCGTGTCAGAGGGTGCAGAACTACCCGCTAGGGGCGGTGACTTACATGTTCGTTGCGGCCGAAAAGGGCGACATCACCACCATCATCGGCGGAATTGCCCCCGACTGGGGCCCCTTCGGCAGTCTGGGCAACGAGGCGCGCGTGATGATCGAGGTCGTGATGGCGATCGCCATCCTCCTCTGCCTCGGCATCGCGATCTGGGGCGCGGCGAAGCAACGCATCGGCGCGACGGCCCTCCGCGACACCTTCAGCGCGGAACAGGGCAAGGGCCTCATCGTCGCGGGCCTCACCGGTGTCTTCATCATCGGTTCGCTGGGCACGCTCTTCACCATCGTGTACGGCATGGCCGTGTAGCGCGCGCCGCGCGGCCGCCCGCCGGACGCGTGGCACATCCTGTCGTGTCGTGCCCCACTGACCCCACCCGTCCGTCGCGCCCACCGGCTGAGGTTGCGTTCCCCTGATGTCCCTGATGTCGAGTCTCCACACCGCGCCCGCGCGGGAACCAGCACGGCTACCGTCGTACTGTCATGCGTTTCCGTCCGTACGAGGTCGAGGGGGCTACGCGGCATGAGTCTCGGTGACGACGGTTACGGCGACTCCGGCTCACGGGGCGGCGACGGCGGGGCGTACGGCGGTACGGGCCAGACCCGCACCCGGCTGCCCGAACAGGCAGGCGGCAGTGGGGTGTACGGGGGCGCCCGGCGCGGGCGTCCGTCGTCCTCCCGCAGCCTTGTGACCGTCGTGGGTGTGGTCGTCCTGCTCATCGCCGCCATCGCCTTCGCCAACCGCGGCGGGGGCGACGACTCCACGGACGCGGCGTCGTCCGGCGACAAGGCGAAGAGCGCGGCGACGGCCCCGTCCGGGGAGCAGCCGGTGGGGATCAAGACGGGAGGGATTCCGACGGGCTACGCCCACAACGAGCAGGGCGCCCAGTCCGCAGCCACCAACTACGGCATCGCGCTCGGCTCGGCCGACATGTACGACACCGAGCAGCGGCACGCGATCGTCAACACCGTGTACGCGCCCGACGTTGCCGCCGCCCAGTTGCCGGAGTTCGACCAGGTCTACTCCCGGGAGAGCTTCCTCGCGAAGCTCGGCCTGGACAAGGACGGCGCCGCACCGAGCGGCCAGACCTTTGTCTCACGCGTCATCCCCGTGGGCACCAAGGTCACGTCCTCCAGCGACAGCACCGCAACAGTCGCACTCTGGTACACATCCCTCTTCGGCCTGTCGGGCGAGGGTTCCACGAACCCCGTGACCGAGAGCTGGTACACGACGACCTACCAGTTGAAGTGGGTCGACGGTGACTGGAAGGTCACCGACTTCACCCAGAAGGACGGCCCGGTCCCGGTCGGACGGGACCAGAGAGCATCCACCGCAGAGGACATGAGCAAGGCAGTCGAGGAGTACGGAGGGTTCACCTATGCCCGCTAAACACCGCGTACTCAAGCTTGCCGCCACGGTCACAGCCGTGCAGACGGCCACGCTCCTGTTCGCCACCCGTGCCTTCGCCGAGCCCACTCCGTCGCCGAGCAACGACGCATGCGACCTCCTTCGAGGCCAGGCACGGGACGTCTGCGAAGGCGACACCGGCGCAGGCAGCCGCAACGGCCCCGACACCCCCGACGTATCCAACCCCCTCGACCCCCTCGCCTCCCTGGCCAAGGGCTGCGCCGACGCCGCCTCCTGGACCATCGACAAGCTCTCCGACGCCGTCGAGCAGACCGCGAACGTCGACTTCACGAACCCGACGTTCCTCCAGCAGTACGCCGTGGTCTTCGCGGCCTCCACGATCCTCACCCTCCTCCTCTGGCTGCTCGCGGTGGCCAAGCGAGCCGTACGAGGGGTCCCGCTCACCACGGCCATCTCCGAGGCGATCGGCTTCCTCTGGCTGACGGTCCTCGCGTCGGCCTTCACCCCGCTGATCCTGTACACCGTCGTCTCGGCGACCGACGGTGTCTCAGAAGTCCTGGCCAAGGCCACCGGCGACCAGACCGACACCTTCTTCGGCAACTTCTCCAGCGCCCTGGACAAGGGCGAGGACATCGGCGGCGGGCCCATCATGCTCATCGTCGTGTCGCTGGTCTCGATCCTCGCCGCGGGCGTCCTGTGGCTGGAGCTGGTGATAAGGGCCGCGCTGCTCTACGTCGGCGCGCTCCTGGGCACCGTCGTCTACGCCGGACTCGTCGACAAGAACCTGTGGGGCCACGTCCGCCGCTGGGCGGGCATCATGATCGCGGTGATCCTGGTCAAGCCGGTCATCGTGATCGTCCTCGGGCTCGCCGGCGCGCTGGCCGGCGAGGACGGGCCCGACGCCTTCTCCGCGGTCGTCTCCGGCCTGTCCATCATCCTGCTGGCCATCTTCGCGTCCGCGATGATCTACCGTTTCGTCCCGGGCTTCGGCGACGAGATCGCGAACTCCCGCAACAACCGCATCATGCAGGGCGCCGAGGGCAAGGCCGCGGCCGTCATCAGCTCCCCGGCCACCCTCGTGGCCCAGGGCATCAAGACCCACAGCACCCGGGCGGACAACAACGGCGGCGGAGGCCAGGCCTCCGCCCCCGCCCCTCCAACCCCGCCTCCTCAGGCGTGGCCGCGCACAGCTCGCGGTCGTCGGCGGGCGGTGGCGGCGGATCTGTCCCCTCCGCCGCACCCCCGCCGCGTTCCAGCCCGGTCAACACCCCGCACGCAAGCAACACACGCAACAGCAGCACCAATCGCTCGGGAGGTGAAGGGCGTTGACGACTCAGTCCCACGTGTCCCATCCGGTCACGCCCCGCCGTACGTATCTGATCGGCCGCGCCCGGCCGAACGCCGTGATCGGCCGGAACCGCGAGTCCGGCGAGATCGTACTGATCATCGCGGGCGCGTTCCTCGGCATGATGTGCGGGCTCCTCGTCCCCGTCCTGTCCCTGCGGATCGTGCTGCTGACCGGCTTCCCGATGCTGGCTCTGGCGGCGGTGTACGTGCCGTACAAGCGGCGGACGTTCTACAAGTGGTACGAGATCAACCGCAGCTACAAGCGCACCCTCCGGCAGGGCACCGCGTACCGTTCCGCCGCCGTCGAGGCCGGCACCGGCATCGACGGACGTGAGGTCGAGATCGGTCCGCCGCCCGGCATCGGGCGCATCACCTGGCTGGCCGCGCCGTTCGGGCCGGACGAGATCGCCGTACTGCTCCACGCGGACCGCAGGACCGTCACCGCCGCCATCGAGATCGAGGGCCCCGGCGTGGGCCTGCGCGACTCCGAGGACCAGGAGGCGCTCGTCGACCGCTTCGGCACCCTGCTGAAGCACGTGGCGAACGGCGACGGCTTCGTCACCCGCCTCCAGATGCTCGCCCGCACCCTCCCCGCCGACCCCGACGCCCACGCCAAGGACGTCGCCGCACGCGGGGACGACAAAGCCCTGCCGTGGCTCCAGCAGTCCTACGACCAGCTGCAGTCCATGGTGTCCACCAGCAGCGAGCAGCACCGGGCGTACCTCGTCGCCTGCATGCACTACACGCGCGAGCTGGCCGCCGAGGCCCACGCGATGGCCCGCGCCGCCCGTCCGCAGGGCGGCAAGAAGCTCGACAAGGACGCCGGTCTGGCCGTCGTCATGGCCCGCGAGCTCACCGACATCTGCTCGCGCCTCCAGGAGGCCGACATCCGTGTACGGCAGCCGCTCGGCCAGGGCCGCCTCGCCTCCCTCGTGCACTCCATGTACGACCCGGACCACCCCATCGACCACATCCAGGCCATGACCAAGCGCAACGCCTGGCCGGCCGAGCTGGACGCGATGGAGCCGACGTTCCTCCAGGCGAAGACGCGCGAGTCGTCCACCCGCGCCCCCTGGTGCCACGCCACGGCCTGGGTCAAGGAGTGGCCGATGACCCCCGTGGGCGTGAACTTCCTCGCGCCCCTCCTGGTCCACACCCCGGACGTCATCCGAACGGTCGCCGTGACGATGGACCTCGAACCCACCGAGGTAGCCATCGAACGCATGCTGACCGAGAAGACCAACGACGAGGCGGAGGCCAGCCGCGCCGCCAAGATGAACCGCACCGTCGACCCGCGGGACGTGGCCTCCCACACCCGCCTCGACCAGCGCGGCGAGGACCTCGCGAGCGGCGCCGCCGGCGTCAACCTGGTCGGCTACATCACCGTCTCCTCCCGCTCCCCGGAGGCGCTGGCCCGCGACAAGCGCACGATAAGGGCCTCGGCCGGCAAGTCGTACCTGAAACTGGAGTGGTGCGACCGCGAGCACCACCGCGCGTTCGTCAACACCCTTCCGTTCGCCACCGGAATCCGAAGGTAGGGCTGCTGCATGCGGGATCATTCGGAGCGACAGCTGCGGGAGGACCTGGAAGTACGGCTGCACAACCACCCGGGGGCACGGCAGGAGGTACATCGCTGATGCGGGATCCGCTGTCCGCCCTCACGGACGCCTTCACGTCCTTCCTCTTCGGCAAGGTCGAGTCGACCCGGCTCCCGGTGCGCACGTCGACCGGCCAGGCCCAGGCGGTCTACCTGCCGACGGCCGCCCCCGGCCTCGGCGACTCGGGCGTGATCATCGGCCGTGAGGTGTACTCCGGAAAGGGCTACATCTACGACCCGTTCCAGCTCTACGGGCAGCAGCTCCCCGCCCCGCACTGGCTGGTCCTCGGCGAGTCCGGCAACGGCAAGTCGGCGCTGGAGAAGACGTACGTGCTCCGCCAGCTGCGCTTCCGCGACCGCCAGGTCGTCGTCCTCGACGCCCAGGGCGAGGACGGCGTCGGCGAATGGAACCTCATCGCGCAGGAGCTGGGGATAACTCCCATCCGGCTCGACCCGACGGCCGCCCTCGACCACGGCATCCGGCTCAACCCCCTGGACCCGTCGATCACGACCACGGGCCAGCTCGCGCTGCTGCGCACCATCATCGAGGTCGCCATGGGCCACGGCCTGGACGAGCGTTCCGGCTTCGCCCTGAAGGTCGCCCACGCGTACGTCAACGAGACGATCGTCGACCGCCAGCCCGTCCTCACCGACATCGTCGATCAACTGCGCCACCCCGAACCGGAGTCGGCGGAGGCGATGAACGTCCCCATAGACGACGTACGCGCCTGGGGCCTGGACGTGGCGCTGGTCCTCGACCGCCTGGTCGACGGTGACCTCAGGGGCATGTTCGACGGCCCCACGACGGTCGGCATCGACCTCGACGCACCCCTCATCGTCTTCGACCTGTCCCACATCGACCGCAACTCGATCGCCATGCCCATCCTCATGGCGATCGTGGGTGTGTGGCTGGAGCACACCTGGATCCGCCCCGACCGGAAGAAGCGCATCTTCCTGGTCGAGGAGGCCTGGCACATCATCAACAGCCCCTTCGTGGCCCAGCTCTTCCAGCGCCTGCTGAAGTTCGGCCGCCGCCTCGGCCTGTCCTTCGTGGCGGTCGTGCACCACCTGAGCGACGTGGTGGACGGCGCCGCGGCGAAGGAGGCGGCCGCGATCCTGAAGATGGCGTCGACCCGGACGATCTACGCCCAGAAGGCCGACGAGGCGAGGGCGACCGGCCGGGTGCTGGGCCTGCCCAGGTGGGCCGTGGAGATCATCCCGACCCTGACACCGGGCATCGCTGTGTGGGACGTCAACGGCAACGTGCAGGTGGTCAAACACCTGGTCACCGAGACCGAACGCCCGCTGGTCTTCACGGACCGCGCCATGACCGAGTCGTCGACCGACCACGCGGACGACGCCCTGCGCGCCGCGGAGCTGGAGGCGGAGGAACGGGCGGCGGCGTTCGTGGAACAGCATCTGAGCGACCTGGACGGGTCGTCCGAGTCGACGGTGGCGTGAGAACGGTGACATGGGCGATGTCATGGACGGCGGGGTGGACGGTGGCCTGGGATGAGACCGGACGAGCGTGACCGCGGCCGCGAGGCCGGCGGCATCCCCGACGGGCTGCTGATCGGGCTCCTCGGCTTCCTCCTCGGCATGAGCCTGATGGTGTGGACGGCCACGGGACTCGCCGGCTGGTTCACCCGGGGCGGGTGGCCGGACGGCGTCACGTTCGTCCGTACCCCGCTGGCGTTGCGCCACCTCATCGGGCAACCGCACGACATCGCGGGCGCCTGGCCGGACACCCCCGCCGACCAGCTCTCCGGGTACGGGCTCTTCTGGGGCCTGTTCATCGGCCAGCTGATGGTGCTGGTGGTACTGACCGTGTTCGTGTTGGGCACGGTCGCCCGTTGGCGCGCCGTACGGGCACGGCGGAAGACCGAGCAGGGATCGGGACGCACGACGGGACGTACGGCAGGGCGTACGACGAGACGTACGAAGTCGGCGGAGCCGGAGGAACTTCGGGAACGCGAGCGCCCGGCCGAGCCACAGGGCAACGTGCCCCTGACCAAGCCCTCGTACACGGCACCGTCCCCTCGCCCCGCCCCCGCACACGAACCCGAACCGACACCAACCCCTGCCCCGGTCCCGGCAGCACCTCACACCGCGCAGGCGAACCCGGCGGCAACGGACTCGCCGACAACAGGCCTGGCGGCAGCGGACTCGGCGGCAACAAGCTTGGCAGCACTGGCCGCACTGGCGGCAGAAGCGGCCGCCCTCACCCGGGCAGCCGAAAGCACCGCCCTCGCCAAGACCCCCGTCACCCTGCCCGCCCCCGGGGTCCGGTGATCCTGGGCCCGGCCGCGACCCGCCACCCTCTCGCCGCCCAGGCGGCACGCGACGCCGAGGGTCCCGCCCTGATCGTCACCTCGAACCCCACGCTCTGGGCGGACACCAAGGACGCACGCGCCAAGCTCGGCCCGGTCCACCTCTACGACCCCTCGCACCTCTGCGACACCCCGGCACGCCTCCACTGGTCGCCCTCAAGAGGCTGCGAGGACAAGGCGGTCGCGGCCGCCCGCGCAGCCGCGCTCCTCGCTCCTGTCCGCCCCACGGCCAAGATCGACCAGGCGCTCGCCGACGTCGCCGAAACGCTCCTGCGCAGCTATCTCCACGCCGCAGCCGTGGACGGCCGCACCGTCCGCCACATCCACCGCTGGGCGCAGGGTTCACAGGTGCAGGACGCGGTACGGGCCCTGCGTACCAACCCGAAGGCGGCTTCGGGCACAGCGGGCGAACTGGAGTCCGCACTCACCTCGCACCCCGAACGCCGCGACATGGCACAGGAGCTGACGGCACGTGCCCTGTCGGCCCTGTCCACGATCAACGTCCGGGAGTCCTGCACTCCCAACCGAACAGACTCGCTGGCCCTGGATTCCTTCGTCCACGAAGGGGGCACACTCTATGTGGTCGGTGAGCCCATCGAGGACCCCAGGACGACCCCAGGGGCGATGCCTCTGCTCACCGCCCTCACCGCAAGCGTGGTCGAGCGCGGCCGGCGCATGGCCGAACGGTCATCCTCCGGCCGCCTCGACCCACCACTCACCCTGATCCTGGACGACGTGGCAGCGGTGGCACCCGTCCCCCAGCTCCCCGACCTCCTGACCACGGGAGCGGACCGCGGCATGCCGACACTGGCACTGATGAGGTCAAGGGAACAGGGCCGCTCACGCTGGCCCCAGTACGAGCTGCCGGTATAGAGACACCCACTCACGCCACAGGCCCCCACGCACCACAGCAGCTCACTCACCACCGGAACCCTCACACCCGGCGCTCGACCACGTACTCCAGCTCCCGGCCCCCAACCCCCGCAGGCGCGGGCAGGGTCACCCCACTCACCACGAACCCGGCCTTCCGATAGAACGCCTCGGCACGGGTGTTCCGCTCGTGCACGAACAGCCGCACCCGCTCGACCCCGGCCGCCCAGGCCCACTCCAGCGCCGCCTCGAACAGCGCCCCGGTCACCCCCGCCGCACCGCCCCGGTACTCGGGCCGCACGAACACCCCCACCACATGGGCCTGCTCGCGCTCGACGACACCCCCGAAGACGTCCAGCGCCCCGGCCTCCTCCAGGAGCCCGACCACCGTCCCGACCCACTCCCCGCCGGCCGTCTCGGCGATGAACTGCTGTCGCTCCCGCGTCCCCTCGGCCGCCCCGGCCGCCCGCCCCTCCCAGAAGGAGTCGGGCTTCACGGCAACCTCCTCGTACGTCTCCAGGAACGCCAGTTCCGCCACCGGATCCCTGAGCGCCTCCAACCGCAGCTCCCTGACCCGCTGCCACTCCTCGGCCCGGATCGCGCGTACGACGACGCCCCCTCGCAACTCCTCACGCTCCATACGGGCCACCGTAGTACCGCGGTACTACACCCCTCACCCCAATTAGCGCCGTCGTCCGACGCCCTCCGCCACTCGACGCACAAGCATCGACAGCAAGACGAAGTCCCGTACGAGGATGGCCCTGTGACACGTGACCAGGCCCAGCAGCTGGGCGACCGGCACCCGAACGATCCCCGGCCGCCCCAGCCACTCACCCGGCACTTCCAGCGCCTCACCCAGCAGGCACGCGCCCTCGACCGGCGCAACCCGCTGCTGTGGGACCTGCTCGTCACCGCATTCTTCGTGACGGCCGCGCTCATCGACTACACGAGCGGCGGCTGGAAGAACGTCACCGAGAACCCCACCCTGCCCGGCTGGCTGATCCTCACCCTGTCCCTGGGCCTCTCCGTCCCCCTGCTGTGGCGCCGGACCCACCCCTTCGCGGTCGTGCTGACCATGGTGTCGTCCGCGTTCGTCAACACCTGGACGGGGGCACTCCTCCAGGCCTCCAACATCCTGCTCGTCGCCCTCTTCAACGTCGCCCTGCGCACCCACCTGCGCACCCTGCTCTGGTCGTACGCCCTGGCCGTGGCCCCGTTCGCAGTGGTCGCCTTCCGCTACCCCGCCGAACAGGGCCCCGAACAGAGCATCGCCCCACCCGCGATGAGCCTCGCCTTCTCGGCGGTCGTCGGCATCGCAGTCCGCACCCGCCAGGAGTACCTGGCCTCCCTCGTCGAACGCGCCCGCCAACTCGAAGTCGAACGCGACCAGCAACTCCAGCTCGCCGCCGCCGCCGAACGCGCCCGTATCGCACGCGAGATGCACGACATCATCGGCCACAACCTCTCGGTCATCACCGGCCTCGCGGACGGTGGCCGCTACGCGGCGGCCAAGAACCCCGACCGCGCGACCCAGGCCCTGGACGCCATCGCCACCACCAGCCGTCAGGCCCTCGCGGAGCTACGCCGCCTCCTCGACGTCCTGCGAGAAGACCGAGAAGACCACCCCGAGCCCACGGCCGAACTCGCCCCTCAGCCCGCCCTCACCGACATCGACCACCTCATCGCCGGCGTCCGGGCAGCAGGCCTCCCGGTCCACACCACAATCCTCGGCAACGGCCCCCTACCCCCCGGCCGCCAACTCACCGTCTACCGCATCATCCAGGAAGCCCTCACCAACACGCTCAAACACGGCGGCCCCGGAACGACCTCCGAGGTCGTGATGACGTACGAGGCCTCGGGCGCCGTCACGGTCACAGTCACCGACACCGGCCGCGGAGCCACGGCCCCAGCCCCTGTCAACGGCGGCCGCGGCCTGCCCGGCATGCGCGAACGAACCGCCCTCTACGACGGCACACTTGAGGCCGGTCCACTCCCTCACCCGCACCAGGGCTGGCGAGTACACCTTCACCTACCGGAGGAAATCCCGCAGTGACCACCGTCCTCATCGCCGACGACCAGCCCCTCCAGCGCTTCGGCTTCCGCATGCTCCTGGAGAGCCAGGACGACATGACGGTCCTGGGCGAGGCGACGGGCGGCAGCGACGCGGTCCGCATGACGGCCGAACTCCACCCCGACGTGGTCCTGATGGACATCCGCATGCCGGGCCTGGACGGCATCGAGGCGACCCGCCGGATCGTGGCCCAGGGCCACCGCACCCGCGTCCTCATCCTCACCACGTTCGACCTCGACGAGTACGCCTACGCCGGCCTCCGCGCCGGTGCCTCCGGCTTCCTCGTCAAGGACGCACTACCGGAGGAACTCCTCTCCGGCATACGCTCCGTCGCCTCCGGAGACGCCGTGGTGGCCCCCGGTCTGACGCGGCGTCTCCTCGACGCATACGTCCAGCTCCTGCCCTCGGAGACATCTCAGACGCCCCACACACCACCCGAGCCGGACCCCCGCCTGGCCGCCCTCACGGACCGCGAACGGGAAATCCTGACGGTCATCGGCCGGGGCTGGACCAACGCCGAAATCTCCGCCCGCTTACATGTCGCCGAGTCGACGGTGAAAACACACGTGACCAGAATCCTCGCGAAGACGGGTTCACGAGACCGCATCCAGGCAGTGATCCTGGCGTACGACACGAAACTGGTACGACCGGCCTGAGAGTGACCTGAGAGTGAGCCGACTCCAGAAAAGCGAAAAGGCCCACACCATAGGGTGTGGGCCTTTTCCAATATTTGTTCGGCGGTGTCCTACTCTCCCACAGGGTCCCCCCTGCAGTACCATCGGCGCTGTAAGGCTTAGCTTCCGGGTTCGGAATGTAACCGGGCGTTTCCCTCACGCTATGACCACCGAAACACTATGAAACACTCAACCGCACCACGCCTGTGGCAAACGTGGGGTTGTTCGTGGTTTCAGAACCAACACAGTGGACGCGAGCAACTGAGGACAAGCCCTCGGCCTATTAGTACCAGTCACCTCCACCCGTTACCGGGCTTCCAGACCTGGCCTATCAACCCAGTCGTCTACTGGGAGCCTTACCCCATCAAGTGGGTGGGAGTCCTCATCTCGAAGCAGGCTTCCCGCTTAGATGCTTTCAGCGGTTATCCCTCCCGAACGTAGCCAACCAGCCATGCCCTTGGCAGAACAACTGGCACACCAGAGGTTCGTCCGTCCCGGTCCTCTCGTACTAGGGACAGCCCTTCTCAAGACTCCTACGCGCACAGCGGATAGGGACCGAACTGTCTCACGACGTTCTAAACCCAGCTCGCGTACCGCTTTAATGGGCGAACAGCCCAACCCTTGGGACCGACTCCAGCCCCAGGATGCGACGAGCCGACATCGAGGTGCCAAACCATCCCGTCGATATGGACTCTTGGGGAAGATCAGCCTGTTATCCCCGGGGTACCTTTTATCCGTTGAGCGACGGCGCTTCCACAAGCCACCGCCGGATCACTAGTCCCGACTTTCGTCCCTGCTCGACCCGTCGGTCTCACAGTCAAGCTCCCTTGTGCACTTACACTCAACACCTGATTGCCAACCAGGCTGAGGGAACCTTTGGGCGCCTCCGTTACCCTTTAGGAGGCAACCGCCCCAGTTAAACTACCCATCAGACACTGTCCCTGATCCGGATCACGGACCCAGGTTAGACATCCAGCACGACCAGACTGGTATTTCAACGACGACTCCACATGAACTGGCGTCCACGCTTCACAGTCTCCCAGCTATCCTACACAAGCCGAACCGAACACCAATATCAAACTGTAGTAAAGGTCCCGGGGTCTTTCCGTCCTGCTGCGCGAAACGAGCATCTTTACTCGTAGTGCAATTTCACCGGGCCTATGGTTGAGACAGTCGAGAAGTCGTTACGCCATTCGTGCAGGTCGGAACTTACCCGACAAGGAATTTCGCTACCTTAGGATGGTTATAGTTACCACCGCCGTTTACTGGCGCTTAAGTTCTCAGCTTCGCCCACCCGAAAGTGAGCTAACCGGTCCCCTTAACGTTCCAGCACCGGGCAGGCGTCAGTCCGTATACATCGCCTTACGGCTTCGCACGGACCTGTGTTTTTAGTAAACAGTCGCTTCTCGCTGGTCTCTGCGGCCACCCCCAGCTCACCAAGAAAATTGGATCACCAGGAATGGCCCCCCTTCTCCCGAAGTTACGGGGGCATTTTGCCGAGTTCCTTAACCATAGTTCACCCGAACGCCTCGGTATTCTCTACCAGACCACCTGAGTCGGTTTAGGGTACGGGCCGCCATAAAACTCGCTAGAGGCTTTTCTCGACAGCATAGGATCATCCACTTCACCACAATCGGCTCGGCATCAGGTCTCACCCTGCAAGAGCGGCGGATTTACCTACCACTCGGGCTACACCCTTACCCCGGGACAACCACCGCCCGGGATGGACTACCTTCCTGCGTCACCCCATCACTCACCTACTAACCGCTTGGTTCAGCGGCTCCACCACTTTCCATTCCCCGAAGGGTCCGGAACGGCTTCACGGCCTTAGCATCACGATGCTCGATGTTTGACGCTTCACAGCGGGTACCGGAATATCAACCGGTTATCCATCGACTACGCCTGTCGACCTCGCCTTAGGTCCCGACTTACCCTGGGCAGATCAGCTTGACCCAGGAACCCTTAGTCAATCGGCGCACACGTTTCCCACGTGTGAATCGCTACTCATGCCTGCATTCTCACTCGTGAACCGTCCACAACTCGCTTCCACGGCTGCTTCACCCGGCACACGACGCTCCCCTACCCATCCACACACCCGTTAGGGCCATATGTGTGAATGACACGACTTCGGCGGTACGCTTGAGCCCCGCTACATTGTCGGCGCGGAATCACTAGACCAGTGAGCTATTACGCACTCTTTCAAGGGTGGCTGCTTCTAAGCCAACCTCCTGGTTGTCTCTGCGACTCCACATCCTTTCCCACTTAGCGTACGCTTAGGGGCCTTAGTCGATGCTCTGGGCTGTTTCCCTCTCGACCATGGAGCTTATCCCCCACAGTCTCACTGCCGCGCTCTCACTTACCGGCATTCGGAGTTTGGCTAAGGTCAGTAACCCGGTAGGGCCCATCGCCTATCCAGTGCTCTACCTCCGGCAAGAAACACACGACGCTGCACCTAAATGCATTTCGGGGAGAACCAGCTATCACGGAGTTTGATTGGCCTTTCACCCCTAACCACAGGTCATCCCCCAGGTTTTCAACCCTGGTGGGTTCGGTCCTCCACGAAGTCTTACCTCCGCTTCAACCTGCCCATGGCTAGATCACTCCGCTTCGGGTCTTGAGCGCGCTACTACACCGCCCTATTCGGACTCGCTTTCGCTACGGCTTCCCCACACGGGTTAACCTCGCAACACACCGCAAACTCGCAGGCTCATTCTTCAAAAGGCACGCAGTCACGACGCAAGGAACAAGTTCCCTGCGCGACGCTCCCACGGCTTGTAGGCACACGGTTTCAGGTACTATTTCACTCCGCTCCCGCGGTACTTTTCACCATTCCCTCACGGTACTATCCGCTATCGGTCACCAGGGAATATTTAGGCTTAACGGGTGGTCCCGCCAGATTCACACGGGATTTCTCGGGCCCCGTGCTACTTGGGTGTCTCTCAAACGAGCCGCTGACGTTTCGACTACGGGGGTCTTACCCTCTACGCCGGACCTTTCGCATGTCCTTCGCCTACATCAACGGTTTCTGACTCGTCCCACGGCCGGCAGACCGTGGAAGAGAGATCCCACAACCCCGTATACGCAACCCCTGCCGGGTCTCACACGCATACGGTTTGGCCTCATCCGGTTTCGCTCGCCACTACTCCCGGAATCACGGTTGTTTTCTCTTCCTGCGGGTACTGAGATGTTTCACTTCCCCGCGTTCCCTCCGCATACCCTATGTGTTCAGGTATGGGTGACAGCCCATGACGACTGCCGGGTTTCCCCATTCGGAAACCCCGGATCAAAGCCTGGTTGACGACTCCCCGGGGACTATCGTGGCCTCCCACGTCCTTCATCGGTTCCTGGTGCCAAGGCATCCACCGTGCGCCCTTAAAAACTTGGCCACAGATGCTCGCGTCCACTGTGCAGTTCTCAAACAACGACCAACCACCCGTCACACACCAACTACGTCAGTGCTTCACCGGGGCCGGCAATCCGAAGGACGAGCAACGCTCGCACCCTCAGACACCCAACAGCGTGCCCGACACACTCGCCTCTCTCATTCGCTTTCCACGCCGAAGCAGTACTTGCGAACCCGAGCAGGCCGAGTGTGCCGAATAATCAACGTTCCACCCATGAGCAACCACCGTCGAACGTTTGCCGACGTAGTGGCCTCTGACCTCGTCCCGAAGGACTCGGTAAGAAGTGCTCCTTAGAAAGGAGGTGATCCAGCCGCACCTTCCGGTACGGCTACCTTGTTACGACTTCGTCCCAATCGCCAGTCCCACCTTCGACAGCTCCCTCCCACAAGGGGTTGGGCCACCGGCTTCGGGTGTTACCGACTTTCGTGACGTGACGGGCGGTGTGTACAAGGCCCGGGAACGTATTCACCGCAGCAATGCTGATCTGCGATTACTAGCAACTCCGACTTCATGGGGTCGAGTTGCAGACCCCAATCCGAACTGAGACAGGCTTTTTGAGATTCGCTCCACCTCACGGTATCGCAGCTCATTGTACCTGCCATTGTAGCACGTGTGCAGCCCAAGACATAAGGGGCATGATGACTTGACGTCGTCCCCACCTTCCTCCGAGTTGACCCCGGCGGTCTCCTGTGAGTCCCCATCACCCCGAAGGGCATGCTGGCAACACAGAACAAGGGTTGCGCTCGTTGCGGGACTTAACCCAACATCTCACGACACGAGCTGACGACAGCCATGCACCACCTGTACACCGACCACAAGGGGGCGACCATCTCTGGCCGTTTCCGGTGTATGTCAAGCCTTGGTAAGGTTCTTCGCGTTGCGTCGAATTAAGCCACATGCTCCGCTGCTTGTGCGGGCCCCCGTCAATTCCTTTGAGTTTTAGCCTTGCGGCCGTACTCCCCAGGCGGGGAACTTAATGCGTTAGCTGCGGCACCGACGACGTGGAATGTCGCCAACACCTAGTTCCCACCGTTTACGGCGTGGACTACCAGGGTATCTAATCCTGTTCGCTCCCCACGCTTTCGCTCCTCAGCGTCAGTATCGGCCCAGAGATCCGCCTTCGCCACCGGTGTTCCTCCTGATATCTGCGCATTTCACCGCTACACCAGGAATTCCGATCTCCCCTACCGAACTCTAGCTAGCCCGTATCGAATGCAGAACCGGAGTTAAGCCCCGGTCTTTCACACCCGACGTGACAAGCCGCCTACGAGCTCTTTACGCCCAATAATTCCGGACAACGCTCGCGCCCTACGTATTACCGCGGCTGCTGGCACGTAGTTAGCCGGCGCTTCTTCTGCAGGTACCGTCACTTTCGCTTCTTCCCTGCTGAAAGAGGTTTACAACCCGAAGGCCGTCATCCCTCACGCGGCGTCGCTGCATCAGGCTTTCGCCCATTGTGCAATATTCCCCACTGCTGCCTCCCGTAGGAGTCTGGGCCGTGTCTCAGTCCCAGTGTGGCCGGTCGCCCTCTCAGGCCGGCTACCCGTCGTCGCCTTGGTGAGCCACTACCTCACCAACAAGCTGATAGGCCGCGGGCTCATCCTTCACCGCCGGAGCTTTCCACCACCAACAGATGCCTGTAGTAGTTGTATCCGGTATTAGACCCCGTTTCCAGGGCTTGTCCCAGAGTGAAGGGCAGATTGCCCACGTGTTACTCACCCGTTCGCCACTAATCCACCCCGAAGGGCTTCATCGTTCGACTTGCATGTGTTAAGCACGCCGCCAGCGTTCGTCCTGAGCCAGGATCAAACTCTCCGTGAATGTTTTCCCGTAATCGGGATGACACCACGAGAGCGGAACCAGGAGGAGGAATAATCCCCCCGGCTCACAGCGTCCTCGCTGTGTTATTTCAAAGGAACCTCGCCCTCCCGGAATCGGGAGAGACGGGGTATCAACATATCTGGCGTTGATTTTTGGCACGCTGTTGAGTTCTCAAGGAACGGACGCTTCCTTTGTACTCACCCGAGAGACTCTCTCGTGGCTTTCCTCCGGGCGCTTCCCTTCGGTGTTTCCGACTCTATCAGATCTTTTTCCGATCCGATTTCCTCGGTGCTTTCCAGGTCAGTCGCTTTCGCGCTTCCCTTTCCGGCGGTTCCGACTTTATCAGATCCTTTCGGTCCTGATTCCCAGTCGGAGGGGGTTGCCTTCCCGGCCGCTGGGCCGTTCCGACGTCTCAGACCTTAGCTGATCCTCTCGGCGATTCCCAATCGGGCCGCCAAGCTCCAAATCGAATTGAATTCGGGCACGCCGAAATCGACCCGGTTGGGAGATCGTGCTGATGGTTTGAGGTGCCGCTTTCGCGGCGGGAGGTGCTTCCGCAGAACCGTTACGGCTCTGTGGCAACCCGAAGAACTTTACGGATCTGCGGGGGGACTGTCAAGCCTCCCCCGTGTGACCTCGCGTCAAACCTCGCAGGGCTCAGCGGCGCGGCCTCAGTCCAGGTCGGTGAGCCGGCCGCCCGCGTCCGGCTGAGCGTGCTCCACCCGCCGCAGGAGACGGGTCAGGACCTCTCCCAGGACTCCGCGCTCCACCGGCGACAGGTCCTGGAGGAGCTCCTCCTCGAAGACCGAGGCGAGGCGCATGGCCTCCAACCACTTCTCGCGACCCTCGGGGGTGAGTTCGACGATGACGCGGACACGGTTGGACTCGTCGCGCTCGCGGGTGACCAGCCGCTCGGTGACCATGCGGTCGATCCGGTGGGTCATGGCGGCCGGGGTGAGGCCGAGGCGCTTGGCGAGGTCGCTCGGGCCCATGCGGTACGGGGGGCCGGAGAGGACGAGGGCCTTGAGGACCTCCCACTCGGCGTTGCTGATGCCGAGCTCGGCGGTCTGGCGGCCGTAGGCGACGTTCATACGGCGGTTGAGCCGGGACAGCACCGAGACGATCTTCTCGACCTGGGGGTCGAGGTCCTGGAACTCGCGCTGGTAGGCGGCGATCTGCTCTTCGAGAGTCGGTTCGCCGGTGCCGGGAGTGTCACCCATGGCTGAAGTATGGCATGCCTTCACTTGGCATCGAAGTACTTTGGGATGTACTCTTTAGCTTCTAACTTTAGGTTCGAAGTCTTTGGGGTTGAGCCCCTCAGATCGAAGGCAGGTGAACGTGACCAGGGCGATGGGCGCAGCGATGCGCCGGGTTCATGTGGGCAGCGCACTCAGCGCGTTCGGCCTCGGCTTCACCGTCCCGTACCTGTACGTCTATGTGGCGCAGGTGCGGGATCTGGGTGCTGTGACGGCGGGTCTCGTGCTCGCCGTCTTTGCCGTGGCCGCTCTCGTGGTGCTGCCGTTCGCCGGGCGGGCGATCGTCCGTCGGGGCCCGCTGCCTGTGCTGCTCGCCGCCCTGGTCACCGCGGCCGTCGGTGCGCTGAGCCTGGGGTTGGCGGGAAGTGCGGCGGCTGTGCTGCTGTCGGCGGCGGCGCTCGGGGCCGGGCAGGCGGTGATGCAGCCGGCGCTCGCGACGGTGATCGTCGACTGCTCGACGGCCGATACGCGGTCGCGGGCCTTCGCCATGCAGTTCTTCCTGCAGAACCTCGGACTGGGGGTCGGGGGTCTCATAGGTGGTCATCTCGTCGACACCACGCGCGCGAGTTCCTTCACCCTGTTGTTCTCGATCGAGGCGGCGATGTTCCTGTCGCTCGTCGTGATCATGGCGACGCTGCGGATGCCGCGGGCCATGGGGGGCGAGGGCGCTGCGGCGCGGTCGGCCGGGGGCAGCTGGCGGCAGTTGCTGCGGAATCGGGCGATGGTGCAGTTGTGCGTGCTGGGCTTCGTGCTGTTCTTCGCCTGCTACGGGCAGTTCGAGTCGGGGCTCAGTGCGTACGGGGTCGAGGCCGCCGGGATATCCCCGTCCGCGCTCGGGACCGCTCTGGCCGCGAACACCGCGGTGATCGTGGTCGCGCAGTTCGTTGTGCTGAGGTTCGTGGAGCGGCGGAGGCGGTCCCGGGTGATCGCCGCTGTCGGGCTCATATGGGCCGTTGCCTGGGGTGTGGCCGGGTATGCGGGGCTGGGGGACGTGAGTCAGGCCATGGCGACGGCTGCGTTCGTGTCGACGTACGCGCTGTTCGGGCTTGGGGAGGCGATGCTGTCGCCGACCGTGGCGCCGTTGGTGGCGGATCTGGCGCCTGCGGGGATGGCGGGGCAGTACAACTCGGCGTTCGCCCTGGTGAAGCAGCTTGCGCTGGCGGTCGGGCCGGTGGTGGGCGGGCCGATGGGGGCCTCTCTGCACTTGCCGTACATCGTGACGTTCCTGCTGTTCTCGCTTTGTATATCCGTGTTGGCGGTCGGGCTGGGGCGGCGGCTCACGCCCGTGCAGGACCAGCCGTCGTTGGAGGGGAGTCGGGTGGTGGCGCGGAGTGGGGTGCCTGCGGAGTCGTTGGCGGTGTGAGGCTCCGCCCCTTCGACCCCGCCAAGGGGGCTACGCCCCCCTGGAACCGCCATCACCCGGCGCTCCGCCCCGGACCCCGACTTCGGGAACCGGCCCCGCACTCCGGTTCCGGGGCGGACCAGCCCCGAACCACGTCTCGGACACGCGCCGGACCTCGATTTCGGAAGCCAGGCCCCAGCCCCTGATTCGGAGGCCGGTGCCTGGATCCCCGTTCCGGGGCGGACCAGCCCTGGATCCCGTCTCGGACATACTCAGATCCTGGTCTCGGAGGCCGGCCCCGAACCACGTCTCGGAGACCCCCGGACCTCGATTTCGGAGGTCTCCAGGCCCCGGCTCGGAGCCGGCCCCCAACCTCGATTTCGGAGGCTGGCCCTCAGCACCCTGCTGTCGAACTCCGGAGGGGCTGCGGTTTCTTCGTTCAGGTGCTGGAGGCTGGCCGTGGGAGGGCGAATTCGCACCAGACCGCCTTGCCGCCGTCCGGGGCGCGGCGGGCGCCCCAGTTGGAGGCGATCGTGGCGACGATCGCGATTCCGCGGCCCGACTCGTCGGCCGGTTCGGCGTGGCGGCGGAGTGGGAGGTGGTCGTCGCCGTCGGTGACCTCGACGATCAGGCGGCGGTCGGTGCGGCGGAGGCGAAGGCGCATGGGTGGGGTGCCGTGCTGGAGGGAGTTGGCGACCAGTTCGCTGGCGGCGAGGACGCCGAGGTCGTGCAGGTCGGGTGGGAAGCGCCAGCTTGTGAGGACGCCGGAGGCGAAGGCGCGGGCTCGGGGGGCTGCTTCCACGCCGCCGAGCAGTTCCAGGGCGGCGTTGCGGAAGAGCTCGCTGTCGGCGCCGGTGCGGGCCGGGTGCTGGAGGACCAGGACGGCCACGTCGTCGTCGTGGTCAGCCTTGACTCCGGCCGAGCGGACCAGGCGGTCGCAGATCACCTGGGGGGTGCCCGTGGCGCCGGCGAGGGCGCGCTCCAGGGATGCGATGCCCTCGTCCAGGTCCTCGTTGCGGCGTTCCACCAGGCCGTCCGTGTAGAGGGCGGCTGTCGATCCGGGGCCGAGGGGGATGGAACCCGAGGCGTGCAGCCAGCCGCCCGTGCCGAGCGGGGGGCCGGTGGGTTCGTCGGCGCGCAGCACCACTCCGCTCTCGTCGCGGACCAGGATGGGCAGGTGGCCCGCCGACGCGTACACCAGGCGGCCCTCGTTGGGGTCGTGGACGGCGTACACGCAGGTGGCGATCTGGTTGGGGTCGATCTCCGCGGCGAGGCCGTCAAGGAGCTGGAGAACCTCGTGAGGGGGGAGGTCCAGGCGGGCGTATGCGCGGACCGCCGTGCGGAGTTGGCCCATCACCGCTGCCGCCCGTACACCTCTGCCCATGACGTCGCCGATGACCAGGGCCGTGCGGCCGCCGCCGAGGGTGATGACGTCGTACCAGTCGCCGCCGACCGCGGCATCCGTGCCGCCCGGGTGGTAGACGGCGGCGATACGGAGGTCGTCGGGGTGCTCCAGCTCCTGGGGAAGCAGGGAGCGCTGGAGGGTGACGGCTGTTTCGCGCTGGCGGCGTTCGCTGGCGCGCAGCCGCTCGGCGGCCTCGGCGTGGTCCGTGACGTCGGCCGCGAAGATGAGCACCCCGCCGTCGGCCTTGCCGTCGGAACTGCCGGATGCGCCACTCCCTTCGGGAGTGGCCGAGATGTCGACGGGCGTGCAGGTGATCGTGTACGAGCGTCCGCCGGGAGCCTTGCGGGACTTGACCGTGCGGGGCTTGGAGCTGCGCAGTACCTGGTCCAGGAGCGGCAGCAGGCCGAGTTCCTGCAGCTCGGGCAGGGCCTCGCGGGCAGGCTCGCCGACCGGGCGGGTACCGAAGGCCGCCACATAGGCGTCGTTGACGTAGGCGATGCGGTGTTCGGGGCCCTGTACGAGGGCGACCAGGGCCGGGATGCGGTCGAGGACCTCGCGGGTCGCCAGCTCGTTGACGGCGGGCGCGCACAGCGTGCCGTCGGTCGGCCGCTCGGTGCGCGCCGCGGGTACGGAGCCGTCACCCCTCCGGTCGGGGGCGTCCGCGAGTTCGGTCCGCGCTGGGGGGCGGCGCTGCATTCCGGGGAGCCGGGGGCTCCAGCGGGTGAAGTTCACCGAATCCTTGCCTCGTCTTGTCGTCTGGGGCCGGCCCCGGATCGGCCGGGGTCCGGGGGTGTCCCCCGGGAGATGCAGTACCGAATCCTCGTTTTGTGTTGTGGGTGGCGGCCGGCTCCGGATCCGGCCGGGGTCCGCCCGCGTCACAGACGCTATCCAGAACTGTGCCCCCGGGGGACGCGGCGCTGGGAACGCCTGGTGGACGCGCGGGGTCTGTCGGCCCGCCCAGGGTCGTGAACCCGATCGTGAACCAGTCTGGCAGCCCGGCCGGCCGGGCCGACATTCGTCAGACGCCGGCCCGGTCGGCGGAGTTCCTGGATCCGGTCAGGACGACCCCTTCGGGTCCTGAGAAGGCTTTCCACCGGCAGCGAGTTCGAACTCCGCACGGGGATGTTCGAGTGAACCCAGGGAGACGATCTCCCTCTTGAAGAGCCCCGACAGGGTCCATTCGGCGAGCACCCGGGCCTTGCGGTTGAACGTGGGGACCCTGCTCAGGTGGTAGACGCGGTGCATGAACCAGGCCGGGTAGCCCTTCACCTTGCGCCCGTAGACGTGGGCGACACCCTTGTGCAGCCCCAGGGAGGCGACCGAACCGGCGTACTGGTGGGCGTACGTCTCCAGGGGCTCGCCGCGCAGCGAGTGGACGATGTTGTCGCCGAGTGCCTTGGCCTGGCGCACGGCGTGCTGCGCGTTCGGGGCGCACTCCTTGCCGGGCTCCTCCGCGGTGACATCGGGGACGGCGGCCGCGTCGCCGGCGGCCCACGCGTGCTCGGCGCCCTCGACGGTCAGCTCGGCGGTGCACTTCAGGCGGCCGCGCTCGTTCAGCCGCAGGTCGGTCGCGGCGAGGACGGGGTGCGGTTTCACTCCGGCGGTCCACACGACCGTACGCGTCGGGAAGCGCGCCCCGTCACTGAGGACGGCCACCCGGTCGGCGCACGACTCGAGGCGGGTCTCCAGGCGTACGTCGATGTTGCGGCGGCGCAGCTCAGTGACCGTGTAGCGGCCCATCTCCTCACCGACCTCGGGCAGGATGCGGCCCGCGGCCTCGACGAGGATCCACTTCATGTCCTCCGGTTTGACGTTGTGGTAGTAGCGCGCGGCGTAGCGGGCCATGTCCTCCAGTTCGGCGAGCGCCTCCACGCCGGCGTAACCGCCGCCCACGAAGACGAAGGTCAGGGCTGCGTCACGGATCGCGGGGTCGCGGGTGGAGGAGGCGATGTCCATCTGTTCGATGACGTGGTTGCGCAGGCCGATGGCCTCCTCGACGGTCTTGAACCCGATGCCGTGTTCGGCGAGTCCGGGGATCGGGAGGGTGCGCGCGATCGAGCCCGGGGCGAGGACGAGTTCGTCGTACGTGATCTGCTCCGCGCCCGCGCCCTCCTCCTCGGTGGCGAGGGTGGTGAGCGTCGCGGTCCGCTTGGCGTGGTCGATCGCCCTGGCCTCACCGATGACGACCTTGCACAGGTCGAGCACGCGGCGCAGCGGCACCACGACGTGGCGCGGCGAGATGGAGCCCGCGGCGGCCTCGGGAAGGAAGGGCTGATAGGTCATATAAGGGTCGGGGGAGACGACGACGACCTCGATCGCGCCACTCTTGAGCTCCCTTTTCAGCCTCCGCTGGAGACGCAGAGCGGTGTACAGCCCGACGTAGCCGCCGCCGACGATGAGGATGCGCACACGTTCCTTCACCATCCCATGACGCACCCGACGCTGGAGTTTGTCCACAGGCCCGGCAATTTGTGTGACCGGAAGTCGAGGGTGCGCAGGGTTGGCCGAAATGCCGGAGTGTGGAGAAGAATCGCAGGTCAGATGGCGTGGGTCCGGTTACAGCAGGGGGATCAATCGGGGTGTTTCCGGCCCGTGCTCCGATCGGGGGGCGCTCTGTGCGGAATCTGCCCCTTCTGAATTGACTCCGTCTCAACTATGTTCGTGTCTTGACGGGGTGTAGGGGGTGCGCCGCTCGACGGGTCCGCGACGGGCGGGCATGTCGGGTCCGGGGTGGTCCGCGACGGGCGGGCCGGCTCGGGGACCAAGCTCGATCCTCACGCTCCGGTCTTTCGATGGCGGGGAGAGTCTCCGGGGGGAGACGTCAGTACCGGGGGAACACATATGCATATTCAGGACTCTCAATGGTCTTCCGCGTCGGCCGTCGCACCGGGCGGCACGATGAGCGCGGCGGGGGGCAACGGACGTGCGGACCATGCGCGTACGACCCCGCTGCGCGTGGACGCGCAGCGCAATCTGGAGCACGTACTGCGTGCGGCACGCGAGGTGTTCGGCGAGTCGGGGTACGGCGCGCCGATGGAGGACGTGGCCCGGCGCGCCCGGGTGGGTGTCGGCACGGTGTACCGGCGCTTCCCGAGCAAGGATGTGCTGGTCCGGCGGATAGCCGAGGAGGAGACCTCCCGGCTGACCGACCAGGCGCGCGCGGCGCTGGGGCAGGAGGACGAGCCGTGGTCGGCGCTCTCGCGCTTCCTGCGGACGTCGGTGGCCTCGGGCGCCGGGCGGTTGCTGCCGCCGCAGGTGCTGCGGGTGGGGGTCGCCGAGGACGGGCCCGACGGCGTCGCCGTGGACGAGGTGCGGGTTCCGCAGCAGCGGCCCCAGCCGACGGCCGAGCTGCGACTCGTGTCCGGGTCCCAGGACGCCTCGGTGGACGACGACGCGGGTGCCTCGGCGCTCCTCGAAGTCGTGGGGCAGCTCGTGGAGCGGGCCCGTGCGGCGGGTGAGCTGCGGGCGGACGTCACCGTGTCGGATGTCCTGCTGGTGATAGCCACGGCGGCGCCGGCGCTGCCGGATGCCGCGCAGCAGGCGGCCGCGTCGGCGCGGTTGCTGGACATCCTGCTGGAGGGGTTGCGGTCGCGTCCCTCGTGACCTGGTGACTTCTTGCCGGTCCGGGTTGCCGGTCCGGGTTGCTGTCCGAGTTGCTGTCCGAGTTGCTGTCCGAGTTGCAGAGCCGGTCGGCGGTTCGGTGCGCGGCTGGGCGGCATGGCGCGTCAACTCCCGTACGGGGAACGTCCGCTGGGGCTTCCCCGTACGGGTGCGCGTCGGCACTCAGGTCAGGGAGCCGGGACTCGCGGAAGGTCGCCCGTACAACCCCGTACAACCTGGTACTGAACAAGAGTCAATATGGCACCCTGAGCCGGTGTTGGGGTCTGTATTGGGTACTGGGTCTGCAGGCGGCGGGGGTGTTCCGCATGAGCGTCGAGGGCGGTGACGGGCGGGACGAGCCACTCGATGAGGGTGGCTACGAGGGCACGGAGCCCCGTGGGCTGACGTCGCGGCAGGTGCCGAGTCAGGGCGGCGGGCGGTCCGGGGGCCCTTTGGGCGTCTCCCGTGACGGTGGCGTGCCTGGCCGCTCCCGTGACGTGTCGGGCCGCCACATTGACGTGTCCGGCCGTCACGGTGACATGTCCGGCCACAGCGTTCCGGCGCAGCGTGAGCGGTACGACGGCGTCCTGTCGCGCTCGCGGGAGCGCGACCCGGACCTGCCGCCGTCCGACTCCGAACTGATCGGGCGGATGCGTGCGGGCGACGACACGGCGTACGAGGAGCTGTACCGGCGCCATGTGTCGGCCGTGCGCCGGTACGCGCGCACCTGCTGCCGGGACGCGCACACCGCCGACGACCTCACCGCCGAGGTCTTCGCCCGTGTGCTCCAGGCGGTGCGCGGCGGCAGCGGCCCCGACCACGCGGTCCGCGCCTATCTGCTGACCACGGTCCGCCGCGTCGCGGCGAGCTGGACCAAGTCGGCCAGACGGGAGCACCTGGTCGACGACTTCGCGCTGTTCGCCACGCAGGCGGCCCGCAGCGCCGGAGCGTCCGACGACGCCGCGACCCTGGGCTCCTTCGGCGCGGGCCTTGACCTGGGCGCGGACGTGCGTGCGATGCACGACGCCGAGCAGTCGATGGCCATGCGGGCGTTCCGGTCGCTCCCCGAGCGGTGGCAGGCCGTGCTGTGGCACACCGAGGTCGAGGACGAGTCACCCAGCGACGTGGCCACGCTCTTCGGGCTCGACGCCAACGGCACACGCGTCCTCGCCAGCCGCGCGCGCGAGGGCCTCAAGCAGGCGTACCTCCAGGCGCATGTGAGCGCCGCGCTCGCCACCAACTCCGAGGAGTGCGCGCGCCACTCCGACCGACTCGGGGCGTACGCCCGCGGCAGTCTGCGCACCCGGGCCGAACGAGGGCTGCGCAAGCACCTGGAGGAGTGCGCCAAGTGCCGGCTGGCCGCCGGTCAGATCAAGGAGGTCGCGAGCAGTATCCCCGCCGTCGTGCCGGTCGCGGTCATCGGCTGGGGCGGGGCCGCCGGGTACGCGAAGACAGCCGCGCTCGTGGCTGGTGGTGCCGGTGGCGCCGGTGCGGGTGCGGGTGTTGCCGGGGCCGCAGGCGCGAACACCGCGGCGGGTGCGGGCACTGCGGCGGGCGCGGACACTGCCGCGGGCGGTGGCTCGGGCGGTGGCTCGGGCGGTGGCTCGGGCGGGACGAGCGCCGGTGGTGGAGCGGCGGCCCCGAAAGGGCTGGGCGCGCCGGTGACGGCGGGTATCGCTGCGGGCGTCGTCGCGGTGGGTGTCGTCACGGCGGTGGTGCTCGCGATGGCGGGCGACGACCGGAAGGACGACAGGCAGGTGGCCGGTCCACCACCCTCGCAGGTCGCCGAGGCCTCGCCCGAGCCGGAACAGTCGACGCCCGCGAAGGAGAAGAGGTCCACAAAGGAGCCCGAGAAGGAGTCCGCGAAGGAGTCTGCGCCGGCGCCGCAGGTCCCCGCAGTGGGCCCCGTGGCGACGCCCGTCCCGACACCGACACCGACGCCCACTCCTCCCCCTCCCGCACGCCCGCTTCGGCGCCCACGAAAGCGTCCCCGAGCACCGCGCCCGCCCCCACCGCGACACCTGTGCCGCCTCCCCCGCCCGCCCCTCCGGCGCCCCCGGCGGTCTTCCAGTGGAACGAGCTGGAGTACGGCATCACCGGCGACGGCACCCGGCCCGAGATGCGGCTCGGCGAGAGCAGCTGGGTGTGGCAGCGGTACGGGGTCTCGATCGCGGGCAGGACCTACGCGGACGGTGTGACCGTCAACGGACTGTCCTCCGTCACCGTCGACCTCAACCGCCAGTGCACCGCGTACGACGCGCTGGTCGGCGTCGACGACCGGACGTACGGCCTCGGCAAGGTCTCCTTCTCCGTGTACGCCGACGGGGTACGGCTGTGGAAGTCCGCGCTGGTCGCGGGCGGTGACCCGGCGGTCCCCGTCCATCTGGACCTGAGCGGTCGCCGGACCGTACGGCTGGTCGTCGAGCCGCACAGCCACGTCGACGTGGTGGCGCTCGCGGACTGGGCGGAGGCCAGGTTCACATGCGGGTAGCGGACGGCGAGTGTCCGCTCCAGCTCTACTCGGGCGGCTGTTCGGCCGTGTGGTCCTTCACGGCCTCGGCCAGCTCCTGGACGGCGTCGTTCCCGGTGTAGGACGAACCGGTGGCACGCTCGGCCTCGAAACGGGTGCTGCCCAGGGCGGTGAGCGCGGCGGCCTCGACGCGCTCGGCCTCGTAACGCTCGGGGACGGGGCGCGGGTGGCCGCCGCGCCAGTGGGTCCCGGCGGCCAGCAGGCGCACCGCTCGCGGGTGATCACCGAGCTGGGACAGGACGCCTCCGGCCGCGTCGGCCAGGGTGGACGTCACCGATTCCGAGCACCGGCCGCCCACCGCCGCCCGCAGGGCGCCGGCCAGTTTCGGCAGACCGTGCACCGGACCGGACTCGGCGGTCGTCACCATGCCGTCGATCAGGGCGAGCATCGCCGTGAACTGCGGGGGCGGAGTGCCCCGGAGTGTCGCCGCCCGAGCCGCTTCGGACAGTTCGCGCGCATGGGCGGTGTCCCCCTCGTCCAGCGCCATGTACGCGCGCAGGAGGTGGATGAACGCCTGGGAGTCCGCCGCCGCGAAGCGGTCGGCCGCGGCGCTCGCCTCGTCCAGCGCGGCCAGCGCCGCGGGCCGGTCGCCCGAGCGGTAGGCGACCTCGGCGAGGCGAGCGATGAGGAACGATGACTCGGCGTGGGCGCCGACCTCGTGGGCGAGGCGCAGGGCCTCCTCGTACTCGCCCTTCGCCTCCGTCAGGCGCCCCCGGGCCATCGCCGCCTCGCCCGCCGCACTGCACACCTGGGCGCGCATCCAGCGGTCGCCGACGCGGAGGCTGAGTGTGCGCAGTTCGGCGAGATCGTCGTCCACGCCGCCCAGGTTGCCGGGTGAGTCGACGACCATGTGCGTGCGGAACATCAGGACGACGCCGACCTCCCAGTCACCGCCGTACGCACGGCAGTTGGCGACCGCCGCGTCCATCAGGTCCCGGACGTCCGCCGCCGCGCCGTCCAGCAGGAGCGCCCCGAACGGCCACACCAGACCCGGGAACCGCGCCGCGTCCGGCCCGGTGCGCCCGAACTCCGCCCGCAGTCGGACGATGTACTCCCGCAGGCGTGTCTCCTCCGGCACCCCGACGGGTCCCGACTCCGCCACCAGGAACAGGTGCAGCATCCGGAGCCGCATACGGGACCGGTGGCGGGGGTGGTCGACGGGCTCGGGTGCGTCGAGGAACGCGTCGATCGGGTCGACGGCGTCCAGGAGGGCGGCGGTGACGGGGGCGTTCGCCTGTTGGGTTGTGTCCAGGAGAGCCATCAGCCGCAGGATGCGGTCCACCCAGTCCGTGCCCTCGCGGCGGTAGTTGCGGAGCCACCAGAACCAGCTCATGTCGAGGGCGAGGTGGGCGGCCTGTTCCTCGTCACCGGCGGTGATCGTGCGGTGCAGGGCGGCGCGGATGTTGTCGAGCTCGGTCTCCATGCGCTGGATCCAGGGCAGTTGGTCGGCGGAGCGGAGGCGGGGCTCGGCCTCCTCGACCAGGGCACGGGCCCACGCGCTGTGCCGGCGGCCGGCAGCGGCGGTCAGCTCGGGGACCTCGGCGGCACGCTCTGTGGCGTACTCGTGGATCGTCTCCAGCATGCGGTACCGCATGCCGCTGACGCCGCTCTCGCACGGGGTGGCCACGATCAGGGACTTGTCGACGAGCGCCCCCATGACGTCGGCCACGGGCCCGCTGCACACCGTCTCCGCGGCCTGAAGGTCCCACCCGCCCGCGAATACGGAGACCTCGCGCAGGACGGTGCGCTCGGCCTCGTCCAGCAGGTCCCAGGACCAGTCGACCACGGCACGGAGGGTCTGCTGGCGCGGCAGTACCGTCCGGCTGCCGGAGGTGAGCAGCCGGAAGCGGTCGTCGAGGCGGTCCGCGATCTGCCGGGGCGTGAGCAGCCGCAGCCGGGCGGCGGCCAGCTCGATGGCCAGCGGAAGGCCGTCGAGCCTGCGGCAGATCTCGTCCACGGACTCGGTGTCCTTCAGGATGGCGTCCGCGTCGGGGCGTACGGCCGCCGCCCGCTCACTGAAGAGGCGGTGCGCGGGGTCGGGGAGGAGGGGCTCGACCGGGCGCACGGACTCGCCGGGGACGCCCAGGGGCTCACGGCTGGTGGCGAGGATCGTGAGCCGCGGGCAATGTGTCAGCAGGGTCTCCGCGAGGTCGGCCGCGGCGCCGATGACATGCTCGCAGTTGTCAAGGATCAGGAGCCGGCTGCGCGGGGCGCAGTGCTCGACGAGCAGGGCGACCGGGTCGTCCTGCGGGACCGCCATCTCATTGGTGATCAGCACGGTCTCGCGCAGACCGAGGGCGCTGACCACCGCGCCCGCCACCGCCTCCGGCCGGTCGAGCGGGGCGAGCTCGGCCAGCCATGCCTGCGGAAGCCCGGCGGCGGCTTCCTCGGCGAGACGGGTCTTGCCGGACCCGCCCGGTCCGGTGAGCGTGACCAGGCGGGCCCTGTGCAAGTCGGAACGGATGGCGTCGAGTTCGAGTTCCCGTCCGACGAAAGAGGTCAAACGGGGGCGGATGTTCCCGTTCCGGTCGGGGGTGGCTGCGAGGGGGTGCCGGGGCCGGGGCGGGGCTCCGGCTGTGGGTGCGGCTGCGAGTGCGGGTACGACGGCTGCGGCTGCGGCTGCGGCTGCGGCTGCGGCTGCGGGTACGCATGCGCATGAGACGGCTGCGGGCGCGAGTACGCGTGCGCGTGCGGGTGCAGCAACTCCATGTGCAGCGCCTGTAGTGCCGGGCCGGGGTCCGTGCCCAGGCCGTGCAGGAGGGCGCGGCGAGCCGACTCGTACGCCGCCAGCGCGTCCGCGCCGCGTCCGGTGTCGCGGAGGGCGCGGATGTGGAGGGCGTGCAGGGTTTCGTCGTACGGGTGGGCCTCGGTGAGCTCCTTCAGCTCGGGTACGACGTCGGGGGCGCGGCGCAGTCGCAGGTCCGCCTCGATGCGGGCACGCGTCGCCTCCAGGCGGAGGGCCTCCGGGCGGGTGGCCGCGGTGCGGTCGGAGAGGTCGGCGAGGGCGGGGCCGCGCCAGAGCGCCAGGGCGGTGTGGAGGGCGCGGGACGCGGATGCCGGGTCCTCGCGGGCGAGGGCGTCCTTGCCCTCCCTCACGAGCCGCTCGAACTCGAACAGGTCGATGTCCGACGTGGCGGCCGCGAGGCGGTAGCCGCCGCCCTCCGAGACGATCGCGTCCCGGCCGAGGGCACGGCGGAGGCGGCCGATGAGGGCCTGGAGAGCGGCGGGGGCGTCGGCGGGCGGAGCGGCGGCCCACACCTCGTCGATCAAGGTGTCCGGGCCGACCGTGCGGCCGGGCCGGAGGGCGAGGGCCGTGAGCAGCGCGCGCAGGCGGGGGCCGCCGACGGGTATGCGGGTCCCTTGATCGTCCTCCGCCTGGGTGACCCCCAGGATTCCGTACCGCACCGGGTCATTCTCGCCGGGGTGGGTGCGGAGGGCACCTCGTTTCTCCGGTGAGGCGCTGCTTTTCCTGTTCACCCGTCGTCAGAGCCTTGGGGATGGCCCTGGCCCACGCCATCCCCAAGGCCATCCCCAAGACCACCGCCAAGGCCAGAGCCACGCAGGAAGACGACGGCCAGCCGAAGGCGACAGCCAGCACGAAGACGCCGACCAGGACGAAGGCGGCAGCCGGGTTCGCGACCCGGAACAGGGTCCTGGCCGGCGCCCTCGTCGGCAGGCCCTACGCCGGAGTCATGAGCAGAGGCCGAGCCCGCTCCCGCAACTCCACCACCTGCGGCTCGTCCCCGTACGGCTCCAGCCTGTGCAGGAGGTCCTTCACGTACTCGGTGGTCCGCGCCGACGAGATGCGCCCGGCGACCTCGACCGCCCGTACGCCCTGCTCGCAGGCCGCGTCCAGGTTCCCCGACTCCAGTTCGGCGACCGCGGAGACGACGAGGCGCAGGCCGTGCGAGCGCACGAACTCCTCCGTCGGCTTCGACAGCGCCTGCTCGGTGAAGCGGCGCACCTGGCGGGGCGCCTTGAGGTCGCGGTAGCACTCGGCGGCGTCGGCCGCGAAACGGTCGTACCCGTAGAAGCCGAGCCAGGACGGGTCGTTGTCGCCGTCGCGGGCGCGCTCCAGCCAGCCCTCGGACGCCTTCAGGGCCGCGCCGGCCGCCTGGGCGTCACTCGCGCGCGCGTGGGCACGCGCTTCCACGAGCCGGAAGAAGCTCATGGTGCGGGCGGTCGCCAGCCCTCGGTTGCGCTCCAGGGCGGCCTGGGCGAGGTCCACGCCCTCGTCGCCGAAGCCGCGGTAGGTCGCCTGCAGCGACATCGACGCCAGGACGTAGCCCCCGAGGGGCACGTCGGCGGCCGCGCGCGCGAGCCGTAAGGCCTGGATGTAGTAGCGCTGGGCGGCCTCCTGCTGACCCGTGTCGAAGGCCATCCAGCCCGCGAGGCGGGTGAGTTCCGCGGAGGCTCCGAACAGGGCCCGGCCGACCTCGTCCGAGTACGAGCCGAGCAGCAGTGGCGCCGCCTCCACCCGCAGACACTCGGGCACCATGGACGAACGCCAGTCGCCGCCTCCGTATTTGGAGTCCCAGCGCCTGGCGTCCTCAGCTGCCTCACGCAGCTTCTGCACATCGCTGTGGCCGACCTTCAGTGGTGCTCCCGCGCCCTCCGAGGGACTCGCGTCGCGTGCCACCGAACTGTCGGCCGGGGTTATGAGCCACCGTGAGGCGGGCGTGGCGTACGCGCTCACCGCGAACGATCCGGCGAGCGACTGCCATATGCCGCCGGAGCCGGCCCGGCGCCCGGCGAGGTCCAGCCGGTACAACTCCGTCGCCGACTTCACCGCCTGGCCGACGTCCCTGGGGAAGGCGAGGCCCACTTCGGGCGCGGGATCCGCGTCCGCCAGACCGATCTCGTGGAGCGGCACCGGGCGGCCGAGTTTCTGGCCGATGGCGGCCGCGATGAGGTGCGGCGCGGCGCCCTGCGGCACCATGCCCTTCGACACCCAGCGCGCCACCGACGTCTTGTCGTAGCGAAGAGTCAGTCCCCGCTGGGCGCCAAGATCGTTGACGCGCCGCGCGAGTCCTGCGTTGCTGATTCCCGCGAGGGCGAGAACGGCGCCGAGCTTTTCGTTCGGCCCGCGTTGCTCCCTGGACATGCGCCACCCCTCGACACAGACGGCTGCCGCGGCGGCATACGCACGCGGCATTCGTAAACCCAGCGTAGTTCGCCACATCCCAAGCGTTAAGGGGCGAAAATCCGGATGGCGGGATTGTGGTCCGTACGAGAGTACGGACTGTTGCGGCGCGCTCCCGCTGTGTGGCCGTGCGCCCGTCCGTGCGCTCTTCTCCGGCCATGAGTGGAGCGCTTCGATAGGCCCTGCGTGGGTCGGCCCGCTGTACTGGATCCAGTGGGCTGGGGGACACCGCCGCCTTCATCCCCGCGGGCGGCGGACGGTCCGGGAGGCGAACTCCGCCTCCCGGACTGCGCGTTGACTGTGCGTTGCGCAGAGCCTGTACGGAGCGTGTCGTAGAGCTTTGCCTCCCGAGACCGATTTGGCCGAAAATCGACGGTGCCCCGCACGGACAAATACCGCTCCGACCACGTCTCTTGAGGGCGCGTTGGGGGTTACTGGGGAGCGTTTTGGGGCGCATTCACGTCGCAGACGCACACGCGCGGATCGATGGACTGCCTGAGCGGACGGCCGCACCCTCCCCACTCCGGGCGGTTCTCGGGGCGGGCCTTCCGACAGGTCTTCGGACGGATCTTCGGGCGGGCGTTCGGACCGGTGCGGGCCGTAACCCCGCCCGGTCCCGGATCGGGCGTTGAACGGGGCTTTGAACGGAGCTTTGAACGGGCGTTGAACCGAGCGCCGAACGGGACGTTGATCCCCCATGGATCGCGCGCGGACCGGCCGGGGAGCGCGCGTGGATCCGCGCGCATCCGTTCGCGGAAGCGCATTCCCGGCTCGCACGGGGAGTGCTCCGGGGCGCATTGTGAGGTGTGCAAGCCTTCGCACAGGCCCCTCAGCGCGCTTCCTTCGTGGCAGCATGGTGACCGGTTCGTGCGGTGCACTGGTTGTCCACAGCCTGTGGAGGCGGCGATGCGGTGGTTGGTGGGATGGAGCAGTACCGCCGCTGCGGCACGCGAGATCGGCGCCGCGGGCGGCACCGGGTACGACGGCGAGACCGTGCACCCCGTGGGCTCCCAACTCCTGTGGGGCGACCCCGATCCGCTGTGGGCGGTCGGCGACTGGCGCCCCGACGAGGTGCGCGTCGTGAAGGCCGACGCGCAGAACCGGATCGCGGTCCTGGGCACCTGCGGTGCGAGCGACGAGGAGCTGAAGGTCGGCCTCTTCGCCGCACGCGGCGGGGCGCTTCGCCATCTGACCGCCTGGTCCGGCAGCTACACGGCCGTCGTCCAGGTCGGCCGCCGCGTGACGGTGTGCGGCGATCTCGCGGGCGCCCGCCCGGTGTTCCACACTCCCTGGGCGGGCGGCACGGCGTACGCGACCGCCGCGCTCCCGCTGGCCGACCTCATCGAGGCCAACCTGGACTTCGGGCACCTGGCAGCGCTGCTCGCCGCCCCCGACGTACCGGCCGCCCTGCACGACTCGACCCCGTACGACGGCGTTCGGCGCATTCCGCCGGGGCACGCGCTGATCCTGCGCACGGGGGCGCACGAGATCGCCGGCTACGAGCCCGTCGCGTCCCTTGCCGTCGCGGCACCGTCCGCCGACCCGGCGAGCGCGGTGGACGACGTCCGGGACGCCCTCGTGGACGCCGTACGCACACGCCTGGCCGCCCCCCGCCACGTACCCGGAGCGGACATCGACCCCGGCCCGGTCCCCGGCATGGGCCCGGCGGAACGACGGGCGGCGCGCGGCATGCCCGTACCCGGCATCGGCGCCGACCTCTCCGGCGGCCCGGCATCGGGCACCCTGGCCCTGCTCGCGGCGGGCCTCCCGGGCGCTCCCGGAACGGTGCTGGGCCACGGCACGGGCGCGGGCGAACGCCTCCTGGCGGTGACCTTCAACGACCTCGCCGTACCGGGCCGTGAGGCCGAACTGGAACGAGCGGGCACCCTCGCGGCCAACCCCCGCCTCCACCACGTAGTGGTGGCAGGCGGAGAGGAAGCGCTCCCGTACGCGGACCTGGAGGGCCCGCTGACGGACGAACCGGGGCCGTCCCTGATCACGGCTGCCAGGCACCGCGCACGCCTGGCCTCCGGCAGCGCGGACCACTTCACGGGCTACGGCGCTCGGCAGGTCCTGGACGCCCACCCCGCCCGCCTGGCAGACCTCCTGATGGACCGCAAGAGGCGCCACCTCGTCCGGCCGGTCGCGGCGCTGGCGAAGGCGGACGGCTCCGTCCTGGTCCCCGCGCGCGTGTACGCCGCCGCGCGCAAGCTCGCCCGCAGCCAGTACCGCTCGGGCGTGGAGACCCTCGCCGACCGGCTCCTCCACAAGCGCTTGGAGGAACCCGGCGGCGCGGTCGGGGCGTCCCTCGCCTCGCTCACCTGGGCGAGACCGGGCCCGGCGGCTCGCTGGCTCACGGGCGAGGCACTGGCCGAAGTATCGATTCGCCTCCAGGCCGCCACGAGCCGCCCGATCGTCAGCCCGGGCCAGCGCCCGGGAGACTTCCGCGCGCGTGCGGCACTCGCGCGCCAGGCCGCCGACATCCGCGTCCTGGAACAGGCCGCGGAGATCCGCTTCCAGCGCCTGCACACGCCCTTCCTGGACAACCAGGTCGTACGGGCTTGCCGTGCCCTCCCCGAGGCACTGCGCGTCCAGCCGGGAGCAAGGGCGGCGATCCTCCGCACGGTCCTGGAGGGCGCCGGCGTCGCCGACCTCCCGCCCGGCTGGGGCGCCCCCTCCCACGCGACCTCCGCGGCTGCGGCACGCACCGGCCTCCGGGTGGCGGCCGACACCCTGGTGACCCTCTTCGACACCCCGCTGCTCGCCCAGGCGGGCCTGGTCGAGGCGAGAGTGGTCCGCAAGGCGGTCCGCGCGGCCGCGGACGGCGAGCCACTGCCCCTGGACGGCCTCGCCGACCTGGTCTCCCTGGAACTGTGGCTCCGCCGACTGCTGGCCCGCCGCGGCACATGCTGGACAGGCACCCCAGCCCGCCAACGGGCGGTACCTGCCGGAATCACCCCACAGCGAGGGGTTCTGGGCGCGGGGGCGACGGTTCGACGGGGGTAGCCGGGGGCAGCCGGAGGTGGCCCGGGGCAGCCCATCGGCAACTGCCCGCCTCCCTGCGGTGGAGAACCGCACAGCTGCACAGCCGCGTCAGGGCCGGTCCCACGATCGCGGTCGGGGCAGTCAGTCGGCGAAGATCCGGCAGCTCCCTGTCGATGCTCCCCTGTCGATGCTCCCCTGCCGTTCGGCCTGCACCGGGGTTCGGCCTGCACCGGGCGATACCGCGAGGAACGGCCCGGGGAACGGTTTGAAGGCGCTGTCAGTGGCGCAGTGCACTATCGAGTCGGGAGGTGGAGCGACGTGCGGCAGCGGAGCGTGAACGGGATCGCGTACGACTGTGACGTGCTGGTGATCGGCGGCGGGATCGTCGGCCTGTCGACGGCGTACGCGATCACGCGGGCCGCGCCGGACACGCGCGTCATGGTGCTGGAGAAGGAGCGGGGTCCGGCCCGGCACCAGACCGGGCGGAACAGCGGGGTCATCCACAGCGGGATCTACTACCGCCCGGGCTCCCTCAAGGCACGGTACGCGGTGCGGGGCGCCGCCGAGATGGTCGAGTTCTGCGCCGAGTACGGCATCGCGCACGCCGTCACCGGCAAGCTGATCGTCGCGACCGAGCGGGACGAGCTGCCCCGGCTGCACGCGCTGGTGCAGAGGGGGCGGGAGAACGGGATTCCGGTCCGGGAGCTGGGGCCCGCCCAGATCGCCGAGTACGAGCCGGAGGTGCGGGGGCTCGCCGCCATCCATGTCGGGACCACGGGGATCTGCGACTTCGTGGGCGTCGCGCGGCAGCTCGCCGAGGCTTCGGGGGCGGAGATCCGGTACGGGGCGGAGGTCGTCCGGATCGACCGGCGAGCTGCGCTCGGGGTCGCCGTGCGGCTGGGGGACGGTGGTGTCGTCCGCGCGCGCGTGCTCGTCAACTGTGCCGGGCTGCACTGCGACGAGGTCGCCCGGCTCGCCGGGGACGAGCCCGGGATGCGGATCGTGCCGTTCCGGGGTGAGTACTACTCGCTGGCGCGGCCGGAGCTGGTGCACGGGCTGGTGTATCCCGTGCCCGATCCGGCGTTCCCGTTCCTCGGGGTGCATCTGACCCGGGGGACCGACGGGGATGTGCACATCGGGCCCAACGCTGTGCCGGCGCTGGCGCGGGAAGGGTACGGGTGGGGTGTCGTGCGGCCTCGTGAGCTGGGGGCCACCCTGGCCTGGCCCGGTTCCTGGCGGATCGCTCGGCGGCACTGGCGCTACGGGGCGGGGGAGCTGCGGCGGTCCGTGTCCAAGGCGGCGTTCGCGGTGGCGGTGCGGCGGTTGTTGCCGGCGGTTTCGGAGGACGACCTGCTGCCTGCGGCCGCGGGGGTGCGGGCGCAGGCCGTGTTGCGGGACGGGACGCTGGTGGACGACTTTCTGATCCGGGAGGGGGCGCGGACGGTGCATGTGCTGAACGCGCCGTCGCCTGCGGCTACCGCTTCGCTGCCGATCGGGCGGGAGGTGGGGCGTCGGGCGTTGGTGGCGCTTGGTGGGGGGTGAGGGGGTGAGGGGGCGGATTGCGTGCCGCGTGCTGGGGGGCGGGCGAGGGGTTGTCGCCCCCGCCGCCCCTACCCGTCCCATCCCAGGGGCTCCGCCCCTTCACCCCCGCCAAGGGGGCTACGCCCCCTGGACCCCCGGGGCTTCGGGGCTCCGTCCCGGACCCCGTTCGGGGGCCGGCCCCCGGACCCCCGCTCCTCAAACGCCGGAGCGGCTGGAATGTGCGGGCGGCGCTGGAATGCGCAGGGCGGCGCTGGAATGCGCAGGCGGGCTGGAATGCGCAGGGTGGGGCCGGGCTTTTGCCGGCCGGGGCTGAAAGCCTCCGGCTGGGGTTTCCGGCCGAGGCCAGACACCCCCAGCCCGTCCGGCGTTTGAGGACGAGGCCGTTCAGGCCGACAAGCGGGGGTCTGGGGGCGGCAGCCCCCAGGAAGGGACGGGAATGGGTAGGGGCGGCGGGGGCGACAAACCCTCCGGGTCAGGCGGGTGCCGACAAAGCCGACGGCAGGTCTCACGTGGCCCGGCTCCCAGTAAAATCGACTTCACTGTGTCTGATTCCACCCACACCCCCGAAGCCCCGCGGCGCACCACCCCTGGCGCGTCCCTCCGTCGTACCCGGGCCAAGGGTGAACCCCGGTTCCCCGACGGGCCGAAGGCCGATCCCGCAGGGTCGCACTTCGAGCGGCGGATCCGGAGTTTTCAGCCGCGGCGGAGCCGGGTGACGGCGGGCCAGGCGGACGCGTTGCAGCGCCTGTGGCCCAAGTGGGGGCTGGACATCGACGGGCAGCGGACGATCGATCTCGCCGAGCTGTTCGGGAACGCGTGCCCCGTGGTGCTGGAGATCGGGTTCGGAATGGGGGAAGCGACCGCGCGGATGGCCGCGGAGGATCCCGAGACCAATGTTCTCGCCGTGGACGTGCACACCCCGGGCCAGGGCAATCTGCTCAATCTCGCCGATCAGAACGGGCTGTCCAACATCCGGGTGGGGAACGGGGACGCCATCATCCTGTTGCGCGAGATGCTCGCCCCTGACTCCCTCGACGGACTGCGCGTCTACTTCCCCGACCCGTGGCCCAAGAAGCGGCACCACAAGCGGCGGCTGATCCAGCCGGAGTTCCTCACGCTCGCCGCGTCCCGGCTCAAGCCGGGTGCCGTCCTCCACTGTGCGACCGACTGGGAGCCGTACGCCGAGTGGATGCTCGACGTGCTCACCGCGCACCCCGACTTCGAGAACACACAGGCCGGCGGCGGATTCGCACCGCGTCCTGCGTTCCGGCCCCTGACCCGTTTCGAGGGCCAGGGACTGGACAAGGGTCATGTGGTGAACGACCTGCTCTTCGGACGCGTACAGCACAGGGACGTAACGTCCAAGGAGCCAAAGGAATCGCAGGAGTTTCAGGGGTCCCACGGGCCCCACGGGCCCCAGGAGTCCACAGGTTCCCAGGGTTTCCAGCAGCAGCGCGGAGGGCAGCCAGACCACCCAGTCCATCCCGACCAGCCATAACCCACCGGCGCCTGACCAGTCCCGCCGAACGCCCGCGAGGCACCACCGAGCAGCACTGCACCTCACGCGGCAGCATCGCGGGCAGCGCCCCTCCCTCGTTAGGGTCGATGCCGTGGCCACCTTTCCCCCGTATCCGACGCACCCCAGCGAACCGCCCGGCCCCGGCGGCCCAGTCGGCGGGAGACGGAGCCCAGCGCACTGGTGGCGCAAGAAGTGGGTGCGGTACGGGGCGCTCATCACGCTGCTCACGCTCTCCGGGCTGGTCATCCTCGCCCTGGTCCGCGAGCAGACCGGTACGGAGGGGTTCCTGGTCGGGCTGGGGCTGGCGGTACTCCCCGTGCCGTTGCTCATCGCCACGTTCCGATGGCTGGACCGGGTCGAGCCCGGGCCCTGGCGCAACCTGGTCTTCTCGTTCGCCTGGGGCGCGTGTGCCGCGGCACTGATAGCCATCGTCGCGAACAGCTTCGCGACCAGATGGATAGCGACGGCCACCGCCGATCCGTCCAGTGCGGACACCCTCGGCGCCACCGTGATAGCGCCCGTCGTGGAGGAGACCGCCAAGGCCGCCGCGATCCTGTTGATCTTCCTGTTCCGCAGACGGGACTTCACCGGGATCATGGACGGCGTGGTGATCGCCGGGGTCACCGCCACCGGGTTCGCCTTCACCGAGAACATCCTCTACCTCGGCACGGCCTTCGGAACCGACCAGCTCAGCGGCGGCAGCGGAATCGCCTCCGTGACGGCCGCGACCTTCTTCGTCCGCGTGATCATGTCGCCCTTCGCGCATCCGCTGTTCAGCGTGTTCACGGGGATCGGCTTCGGGATCGCGGCGCTCTCCGCGGACCGGCACCACGTGCGCCGCGTGCTCCTCCCCCTCTCCGGGCTGCTCCTCGCGATGGGCATGCACGCCCTGTGGAACGGCTCGTCGGCGTTCGGGGAGTTCGGTTTCTTCGCGGTCTACGCGGCGTTCATGGTTCCCGCGTTCGGGCTGCTGACCTGGCTGGTCATCTGGACGCGGCAGCGGGAACTGCGCACCGTGCGGGACGAGTTGCCCGCGTACGCGGCCGCCGGGTGGCTGACGTCGCCCGAGCCGTACGCCCTCGGGAACATGAAGGCGCGACGGCTGGCCCGCGAGTACGCCGGGCACCAGTTCGGTCGGGAAGCGGCGCGGTCGGTCGCCGAGTACGAGGCGTATGCGACCTCGCTCGCCTTTCTGCGGCACCGGGGGCGGCGGGGCCGGGCGAACGCCGATTTCGTCGTACGGGAGCGGGAGTTGCTCTTCGAGCTGTGGCGCCGACGGGAGATCGCCCGTCCCTCCCTGGCGTACGCGGCACAGACCACGGCACCGATGCCCGTGCACGGGAGCGCGTACGGCTACGGGTACGGGTACGGCTACGGATACGGGAGCGCGTACGAGTTCGGGCACGGATACGGGCATGGGTACGGGCATGGACACGAGTACGAGCACGAGCACGGGCCCGCGTTCGAGTACGCGTCGGCGTACGGGCACGGCCCGGCGGCGCCGTATCCCTCCTGCAACCCCTATCAGACGTAGTTCGGGGTAGTCCGGGGTAGTTCGGCGTAGTCAGGAGGCTTCGGACGGTACGGCACCGGCGGTCGGGGTGAGCGCCGGTGCCGAGAGCGGACCGCGGGAAGCGGAACGCAGGAAGCGGAACGCGGGGAACGGACCGACGGAAGCGGACCGCGTCCGCGTCAGCTCCCCTGCGACGCCTCCGTCAGCTTGGCCAGCTCCTCGTCCGTGAGGGTCAGCTCCGCCACCGCCACCAGGGCCGGCAGCTGCTCCACCGTCCGCGCCGAGGCGATCGGTGCGACGACCGTCGGCTGGGCCGCGAGCCAGGCGAGGGCCACTGTGGCGATCTCCGCCCCGCGCGCCCCGGAGATCTCGTCCAGGGCCGCGAGGACCCGTACGCCCTGCTCCTTCTCCAGGTAGGCGCCGGCGCCCTGGGCGCGAGCGCTGTCCACGCTCGTGCCGGGGCGGTACTTGCCGGTGAGGAAGCCCATGGCGAGGGAGAAGTACGGGACGGCGGCGAGCCCGGCGCGGGCGGCGACGTCCTGCAGGGGGCCCTCGTACGTGGAGCGGGAGACCAGGTTGTAGTGCGGCTGGAGCGCCACGTACCGGGCGAGGCCCTCGCGGTCGGAGAAGTCGAGGGAGGCCTGGAGGCGCTCGGGCGAGATGTTGGAGGCCGCGATGGCCCGGACCTTGCCCGCCTTCACCAGGTCGTCGAGCGCCCCGACGATCTCCTCCACCGGGACTTCCGGCTTGTCGAAGTGGGTGTAGTAGAGATCGATGTAGTCGGTGTCCAGACGGCGCAGGGAGGCGTCCGCGGCGGCCTTGATGTTGGCGGCCGTGAGGCCCTGGTAGTCGGGGTGCTGGCTGACCTTCGTGGCGATCACGACGTCGGACCGGTTGCCGCGCGCCTTGACCCACTTGCCGATGACGGTCTCGGACTCGCCGCCCTGGTTGCCCTCGATCCAGGCCGAGTAGGAATCGGCGGTGTCGATGAAGTTGCCGCCCGCGGCCGTGTACGCGTCGAGTACGGCGAAGGACTGTGCCTCGTCGGCGGTCCAGCCGAAGACGTTGCCGCCGAGGGAGAGCGGGAAGACCTCGATGTCGGATGAACCAAGCTTGCGAAGAGAAGTCATGCTTTACAACAACGCCCTCGCCGGACGCACGCATTCCGCGCGTCCGGACGAGGGTTTGTGAATCCGGGAGGAGATCACCTCACCTGCTCCCGGAGGACCTCAGGGGGTGAGCCCCTTGCCCTGCAGCCACGCCATCGGGTCGATGCCCGAGCTGCTGCCGCCCGGGTGGACCTCCATGTGGAGGTGGGCGCCGGTGACGTTGCCGGTGGCGCCGACGCGGCCGATGACGTCGCCGGTCGCGACCTTCTGGCCGACGCTGACGCCGATGGAGGACTGGTGGGCGTACCAGATCTCCGTGCCGTCGTTGAGGGTGAGCACGGTCTTGTAGCCGTACGAACCGTCCCAGCCGGCCTGGGTGATCGTGCCGGTGCCCACGGCCTTGAGCAGGGTGCCCGTGGGGGCGGCGAAGTCGAGGCCGGTGTGCTGGCCGGAGGACCAGTAGGCGCCGGACTGACCGAAGCTGGAGCTGATGGTGTACGAGGACGTCGGCAGCGTGAACTGCTTGGCGAGCTGGGCGAGGCGCTCGGCCTCGGCCTTCTTCCTGGCCTCCTCCTCCGCCTTCGCCTTCTCGGCGGCGGCCTTGGCCTCGGCCTGCTCCCGCTCCTTGGCGGCGGCCTCGGCGGCCTTCTTCGCGGCGGCGGACTCGGCGGCGGCAGCGGCGGCGCGGTCGACCGCTTCCTGCTGCGACTCGGCCTGCTGCATGATGCGGGCGCGCAGCGCCTCACCGGCGTCGTCGGCGCCCTGCTCGGCGTCGGTGAGGCTCAGGCCCGCGCTGCTCAGCGGGGTGGGGGAGCTCTCGGGCTCGTCCTCGGAGTCGAAGACCGAGCCGACGTTCGGCATGTCGGGCATCGAGATGGAGACCGGCGGCTTGCCGGTCTGCGCGGAGGCCATGCCGCCCGCGCCGACGGCGGCTATGACACCGACGCCCAGAACGGTGGAGCTGCGGGCGAGTCCGCCACGCTGCTTGGCGACGCGGTGCCGGCCGCGAAGGGGACGAATGGACTCCGCGGTGGGGTTCCACTCCTGCCAGGGGCCCTCGTCCTGGCTGTTGTAGCCGCCATACCCGAAGGTGTCGCTGTCGCCGTGTCGGTTCGGCACGGACGGAGCTTCGGTCGCAGACCGGTTCGACGCCACGTGGGCGTACTCCTTTCCTTCCTTCTCGCCTACCGGGTTAGCTGACGGGTTCGGAGCAGGAAGGTCTCCTACGCGCGTAAACCAGCCGTGCTTCCACGGTGGTTTCCGCGCGATTCACCCCAGGGTTGGTGGTTCCCCGGTTCCCTTGCGGGATTCGGCGCGTGCGCACGGAGCCGCCTCTTGTGACGGCTGGGACGACCGCGCTGCGTTATCGAACGTTAATAGACGTGCGGGCCGTATTCCAAGCGGTTCCGGATGATCGTTCACGCCCGTGCGCGGGATTTAGGGGGCATGGGGGGCCGAATAAGGGCGAGCTACCCCTGTATCAGGTGTCACAAGAGTTCTGATGGTATGTCAGATGTTATGCGGAGTGAGGCTGTTCGGACACGCTCGGTGATCGTGAATATGGGGAAGTCGTGAACGGTCATCGCCGGGGCTTCCTCGTGGACACCCTGGCGAATGCCGGGAGTTGGGCCGTCAGCCCGCGGAGAGCTCCGCCAGGTCCGCCAAGGGCAGCGTGTGCTGGGTCTGGAGGACCTTCGCCCGCAGATAGCGGACATTGTGGGCGGTGGTGAAGACGCCGGTGGGGACGCGAGTACGGACCTTGACCCCGAGGTCACGGAGCTGCTGCGCCTTGTCGGGATTGTTGGACAGCAGGTCCAGGGTGTCGATACCGAGGGCCTGGAGCATCTGCGCGGCGGCCGTGTAGTCGCGGGCGTCCTCAGGGAGGCCGAGGGCGGTGTTGGCGGCGTACGTGTCGAGACCCTCGTCCTGGAGGGCGTACGCGTCGAGCTTGTTGTAGAGGCCGATGCCCCGGCCCTCCTGGCGGAGGTAGAGGAGGACCCCACCGCGGTCTGCGATCTGCTCCACCGCCTCGCGCAGCTGCGGGCCGCAGTCGCAGCGGGCCGAGCCGAAGACGTCGCCGGTCAGGCACTCCGAGTGCAGGCGGACCAGCGGGGTGGCGCCGGGCGCGGGCTCGCCGAGGACGACGGCCACGTGCTCCCGCCCGTCGGCCAGACCGTGGAAGGTGACCAGCTCGGCGTCGACGCCGTATCCGTCGTGGAAGCGCAGCGGGACCCGGACGCGGGAGCGGGGGGTGGCGGTGGGCTGGTCGGACATGCGGGCCTCCGGGCCAGGTGCGGGTGCAAGGTCGGGGATCTGATTCAGTTTTGAAGCAAATCGCCTCACGAGGACGACCATAACCCTGCTTCAAACTTCAAGCAACCCTGATGGGGGCGACGCATTCCCCGGTCGGGCGAGATCGCGGAGCCGGCCCCATGGACTAACTCGAAGGACAGGAGCGGCGGCGCCACGGGAGGTCGTCAGGGGTGACCGCCTCAGTGCCGTCGCCCTGGAGCGCCTTCGTGATGCCCGTACAGATCCGCTCCAACTGCTCCACCTGCCCCGGGTCGAGGTGGTCGAACACCGCCCTGCGAACCGTCTCGACGTGCCCCGGTGCCGTACGCTCCAGGAGGGCCATGCCCTCGTCCGTCAGCACCGCGACGCTCCCCCGCTTGTCCCACTCGCAGTCCTCGCGCCGCACCGCACCGTCCTTCTCCAGGCGGGCCACGGCGTACGTCAGCCGACTGCGCGTGATCTTCAGCACCTCGGCGAGATCGGTCATCCGCAGACGCCGGTCCGGCGCCTCGGAGAGCATGGCCAGCACGGAGTAGTACAGGTGCGGCAGACCCGCCTCCTGCTGGAGCTGACGGTCGAGCGTGTCCTCCAGAAGCGCCGACGCGGCAATGTACGCGCGCCAGGCACGCTGTTCCTCGGGGCTGAGCCAGCGGGTCGTCATACGGACAGTGTAGTTATTGTTTAAAACTTGAACCAGGTGCCCGCGTGGCAGCCGCCCGAGGCCACCCACCGGTCACGACACACCCCGCCGACCGATCGGTCACGACCACGGGAGCGACCCCCATGCCCCAGCCCTACGTCCTGTTGTCCGCCGCCGTCTCCCTCGACGGCTACCTGGACGACACCGGGCCCGAGCGGCTGCTGCTGTCGGGTCCGGACGACTTCGACAGGGTCGACGAGGTACGGGCGGCCAGTGACGCGATCCTGGTCGGCGCCGGCACCCTGCGCACCGACAACCCCCGGCTGCTGGTGAACTCACCCGAGCGGCGCGCGGCGCGCCTCGCCGCCGGGCTCCCGGAGTACCCGCTGAAGGTCACCGTCACGGCGTCCGGCGACCTCGACCCCACGGCCCGCTTCTGGCACACCGGCGGCGAGAAGGTGGCGTACACGACGGACAAGGGCGCCGAACGCCTGCGCGCCCTCGACCTCCCGGCCGACGTGGTCTCCGTGGGCCCCGAGCTGGAGTGGCGGTCCGTGCTCGACCACCTGGGGGGCGTACGGGGCGTCCGGCGCCTCATGGTCGAGGGCGGCGGCCAGGTCCACACCCAGCTGCTCCGGGAGGGCCTCGCGGACGAGCTCCAGCTGGCCGTCGCACCCCTGTTCGTGGGCCAGTCGGACGCCCCGCGGATGTTCGGCGCGGGGGAGTACCCCGGCGGCCCGACCAGCCGCCTCCGCCTGCTGGAGACCCGGCCCGTCGGCGATGTCGTCCTCATCCGGTACGCGCCCACGGTCCCCGGCACGGGCGGGCAGCCCTCGGCGGCCGACCGGCACTGGCTGGACCTGGCGTGCGACCTGGCGGCACAGTGCCCGCCCTCACGGACGGCCTTCAGCGTGGGCGCCGTGATCGTGGCGGCCGACGGTACGGAACTGGCCCGCGCCCACTCCCGCGAGGGCGACGACCCGGTGGTCCACGCGGAGGAGGCGGCCCTGGCCAAACTGGACCCCGCCGACCCGCGCCTCGCCACCGCCACCGTGTACAGCAGCCTGGAGCCCTGCGCCCGCCGCTCCTCCCGCCCGTCCCCGTGCGCCCGGCTGATCCTCGACGCGGGGGTACGGCGGGTCGTCACCGCGTGGCGGGAGCCGGACACGTTCGTCGTGGGCGCCGACGGCAACGCCCTCCTGGCGGCGGAAGGGGCCGAGGTCGTCGTACTCCCGGAGTTCGAGCCGCGGGCGACCGCGCCGAACAGCCACTTGCTCACTCCCTGAGGCCCTGGGTACTCCGTACCGGGTACCGCCCGCCGGTCGCGCGCCGGAAGGAGGCCGCGCATGAGCCGTACCCGCGAGGTCCCGACGGCCGCGGACCGGCCGGAGGACCAGGGAGTGACGCTCGTCTACAGCTGGGAGGTGGAGCCCGGCCGGGAGGCGGAGTTCGAGGAACTCACCCATGAGATCGCCGACGTCGCCGCGGGCTTCTGCGGCCACGAGGGCATCGTCTGGCTGCGCCCGCACCGCGGTCAGCGCCTCTACCACGGCGTCCTGCGCTTCTCCAGCCAGGACCGCCTGGACGCATGGCTCCGGCTGCCCGAGCGCCGGGCCTGGCTGGAGCACATGCGCGCCGTCGGCCATCAGGTCTCCCACGTCCAGCGGCAGCCCACCGGCATGGAGACCTGGTTCAGTCTCCCGCAGCGCCCGGTCGACGCCCCGCCGCGCTGGAAGATGACCCTGATGACGATGCTCGGCGCCTACCCGATCTCCCTCGCCATCAACTGGCTGATCGCCCCCACACCGCCGCCCTGCCCGTCCCCCTGAAGGCCCTGCTCTTCCCCCTCCTCGTCGCCCCGCTGCTCACCTACTTGATCATGCCCGGGCTCAGCCGCCTGTTCCGCCGGTGGCTGTACGGGGAGGAGCCTCGAAGCGGGGTGAAGTGAGGTGAAGTGGGGTGAAGTGAGCGAGCAGGACCGTCGCCGGCCCGTGGCCACGGCAAACCCGTGCGCGAGCTGTCCCGCACATGACGTACACTGGTTTCAACGACGCGGGGTGGAGCAGCTCGGTAGCTCGCTGGGCTCATAACCCAGAGGTCGCAGGTTCAAATCCTGTCCCCGCTACTGAAGGCCTGGGGCCGGAATCCAAAGGGATTCCGGCCCCAGGTGTTGTGGCGTCCGGCACAGGTGCTGTGCGGTCTGCCGCAGGTGCTGTGTCGTCCGGCCGCCCCTAGGGCCCGGGCGCCCCCGGCCCGGGATGCCGTACGGCCTTCCTCACGTCCGCCTCGATCTCGCCGCGCGGCTGCCCCTCGGCCTTCGCGTACTCGGTCACCGCGGCCTGAACGTCCCGGGCGAGGTCGCGCCAGGCCCGCCACGCGGTCTCGTACGTGTCGGTCTGCGTTTCGGTCCACTTGTGGGCGGTCGGGGACCCGTACAGCTCGCGCAACTCCTCCACCCGCGCGTGGGCCTGGTCCGCCGCGCGCTGTATCCCCACGAGCTCCTCGAAGGTCTGTGCCACGCGTACGAATCCTTGAACAGACGGCGCCCCCGACCGAGCCGCCACGCCGCGCCCCGATCTGCACCAGGGCCAAGCGCCACAGCGGTTCACTCACTCGGGGTCACATGTCGGGGCGGGCAGGCGCATGCCCCGGGACTCGGCGACGCGCAGGGCGTCGGTCAGGCACTCGGCGAGGCGGAGACCGGCGTACCGCACCTCGGTGTACGGCGATGCGGGGTCATCCAGCACCTTGCGGGCGAGGCCGAGAACATCGGTACCGATGGCGAGCTGGACGGCCTCCAAGTCATCGGCGAGACGGGAGAGGTAGCTGCCGCCGTTGTCGGTGACCAGGTAGCAGGGCTTGCCGTCGGGGGACGGCCAGGGCAGGAGCCGGGGCGAGGTTGTGCCGTCTGCGCGTTCCATCAGGCGGCCACCTCCTGCGCGCCGATCAGGTGCCGGTCGAGAGCGATCACGAAGTCCGCCGCGAGGACGAGGGCGAGGCGGCGGCGCTGCCGGAGTGCGGCTTCCTCTTCGTGGGCGGTGAGGTAGGGGCGTACGAGGGCGGAGGCGGTGCCGTCGAGGCGAGTGGGGAGGCCGTACGGGGAGCGGTGGCGGGGCAGGGGCCAGGGCTGGAGAGTGGAGGGTCGTACGGGGGTGAGGTGCGGGCGGGGGATGGGGTGACCGTGGGAGCGGCGCCGTTTTCCGGTGCCTGGGGCAAGGAGAAGGCGCAGCCATTCGAGGGTGCGGCGGATAAGGTCGTGCACGTCGACGCTCCTTGTCAGCGTTGGCCGTGCCCCGGGAGGTCTAGCCACCTCGCCGGGGTCTTGTCGTCTCGACCATACCGATAACTGCGTCCCCCTGCACCTCACTGAGGCATTCTGCGTCCCGCCGCGGTGGGACGCGTTCCGATCCTGCGGTGTGCGTAGGGCTGCGGCACCGTGGAGAGATGACCGAGCTTCCGCGCTACGAGTACGTGAAACTCGCCGACGCCATCGCGGCAGACATCGCGTCCGGCAAGTTGCCACAGGGGGCCGCGCTGCCGGGCGAGCGCGCCATGACCGATCTGTACCGCGTGAGCATCGGCACCGTACGTCGCGCCATCGTCGAACTCCGCAAACGAGGGCTTGTCGCCACCCTGCCTGCGAAGGGGACGTACGTCATCGGGATGCCAGAGCCAGCCGGCGGCGCACCCGAAGAGAGCGAACCGAACGCCTGACGGGGCCGCGCGGTGTGTCGCGCGGCCCCGTCAGCGTCGGTCGTCCCATCTCATTGGCGTGGACTCGCGCCCCCGACCAGGATTCTGCACGCGAACTGCAAGCGTTCCGTCCAGGTGCCTCCCCCAGACTCGGGCTACGAGCACCATGCCTGGTTCATTGTCGAATGCTTCGGGGGAGGCAAGATCGGCTATGTCGCGATTGATCATTGCGGGAATGACGCGATTGGCGATGACCGTGCCAGTCGAACGGTTCCCGCTTCCATACAGCTCGTTTCGGAGTGCGTCATGGATGGACTGCGCCGTCGTCGGGGGCGCGTACAACGTCGCCAGTGCGTTCCGGAATCTGGGGGACGAACCCGAGATCTGCACACTCGTGGGCACCGACGACGCGGGCGAAGTCATAAGGGCCGCCCTGCGGCGGCGCAGGTTGGAAGGCCGAGGGGTGGTCAGCACCCATGAGTCGGCCAAGACGCTGATCCTCGTCGAGCCGGACGGGCGGGTGGCACGCTGCGCCCGGGCCACCGGCGGGTCGCTGGACTATCCGATGGAACGCTTCATCGAGCGTGCCGTCGACGCCGACCTGGCGATCATCACCAGCCAGCCGTTCGGCGAGCCCTTTCTGCACCCGGCGAAGGAGCTGCTGGGCCTGCCCGTGGCCGTGGATCTCCATATGGCGGCCGACCTCGACGATGAGCGTCAGCGGCCCTGGTACGAGGCCGCTGACGTGCTGTTCTGCAGTCATGAACGGCTCTTGGTCACCCCCGAAGAATGGATCCGCACGGTGCTTTCGCGGTACCCCGGCTGCCGCGTAGCGGCCGTCGGACGCGGAGAGCGGGGCTGCGTCATGGGGCTCCAGGACGGTCGTCTGGTGGACATCGACGCGGTCACACCGCGCCCCGTACGCAGCACGGACGGAGCGGGGGACGCACTGTTCGCGTCCTTTCTGCACAGCTGGCTCGTCGCGGGAGAAGCTGTGGAGGCGCTGGAGTCCGCCGTCCTGTTCGCCGGCTGGAAGATCGGTGCCACCTCGGCCGCCGAAGGGTTCCTGACGACCGCGGAGCTAGCCGCCCTGCGCCGGGTCTACCCTCTGCGCACCCGTGTGGGCACCTGGCGCACATGAGGTGACCGCGGTGTCCGGTCCGCGGCGTCAGCCCGGACCGGACATCAGGGCCGTGTCCAGTGAGGTGGTGTACCGGCTGAACTGCGACACTTTCGGGAAGTGTGTCGCACCTGCGGATTCGCCTGCCTGCCCGGACCGGACGTCAAGCCGGACCGGACGTCAAGCCGCCCCTCGGCCGCCGCCCCGCTGCGCGCTCCGCCGCCGTGACGGCGCCGAGCCCGTGGTAGACAGCTTCGGCCCGGGCGTAGTGTTCCCGGGCGGACGTCAGGTTCCCCTCCTGCTCCTCCAACTCGCCCAGGGCTTCGTGGATGGTTCCCTCGTCGAAGACCACACCGGCCTCGCTGAGCAGTTCCAATGCGGTGGCAAGATGGGAGCGTGCGGCGGCACGGTCACCCGCCCGCATGTGCGCCTGCCCGAGACGGCGCCGGATCAGGACCTCCTGGTAGGCGTCTCCGGTGCCGGTGACCATGCCGAGTGCGGCGGTGAGGTGAGTGATCGCTTCCGTGTGATGTCCCACGAGGCTCTCCACCTCACCGATGGCGGAGTGGTCCCGAGCCACGCCCCGGATGTCCTCCGACTCCTGCCGGATGGCGAGGGCGGCGCGGAACAACGATCCGGCCCGGTCCGGATCACCCATCTCCAGGCGGGTCAGGCCCACATTGTGCAGGACCAGCGCCTCTCCCCGGCGGTCGCCGATATCCCGGCGCAGGGCCAGTGCCACGTCGAACACGCGCAGCGCCTCCTCGTAACGCCCCGCGTCGCGCAGCGCGACACCCAGACCGTTGCGCAGGCGGGCCTCGCCGAGGCGGTGGCTGCAAGACTTGGCCGCGTCGGCGCCGATCTCGTGGCTGGCGATCCAGTCGCGGTGGTAGCGCCGATAGGTGAACAGACCCCAGAGCGAGTCGGCGATCTGCCAGGCGGCCGAGTCGTAGCCCAACTCGACGGCGAGGCGCTGGGCGGCCAGGAGGTTGCCGCGCTCGGCGTCGAGCCATTCCAGGGCGGCGGCGCGGTCCTGGAAGACGTGCGGCACGGACCGCAGATAGGTGTACTCGGGAGTCGGACGCCGCCGTTGCGGGTACACGACGGCGTCGGCACTGTTGGCAACCGCGAGGTAGTGGTCGACGAGCCGCCGAGCCGCCTCGGTCCGCAGTTCGTCAGAGTCGTCGGCCTCAACCCTGCCATGGGCATGCTGGTGAATCAGGTCGTGGAAGCGGTACCGGCCGGGCCGGATCATGCTCAGCAGATTGGCCTCGGTCAGGGTGCCCAGCCGGTCGGCCACGTCCGCGACCGGGGGCTCGGCGGCGGCCACCGCTTCCGCCACGCCCACATCGAATTCGGGACCGGGATGCAGGCCGAGTCGGCGGTACAGGCACGCCGCATCCTGCGGCAGGGCCGCGTAGGCCTGGTCGAGGCACGCGTTCATGGAGACCTCCTCATCCGCCACAGCCGCACGCAGGCCGACCACGATGGCGGCCGCCACCGACGCGACGCTCCAGCCGGGCCGGACAGTCAGCAGCGCCCCACCCACACACACCGCGAGAGGGAAGCGCCCGCAGGATCTGACGAGTTCACGGGCCGCAGAGTCGTCAGCGGCCACGCGATCCCGGCCGGCTATCCGGCCGAGGAGTTCCAGGGCCGAGTCGGTGTCCAGCGGATCGAGCTGGAGCATCTCGGCTCCGTCAAGCAGCAGCGACGTAAGGCGCCACCGGCTGGTGGCCACACAGACGCTTCCGGACGACGCGGGAATCAGCGCGCGCACCTGGGCCGCGGACAGGGCGTTGTCGCACAGAACCGCTACACGCCGGTCAGCCGTGAGAGTCCTGAACAACGCGGACTGCTCGGCGAGGTCGGACGGCACGTGTTCCGGAGCCACGCCCAGGGCATGCAGAAACCGCGGCAGCACGGCACTGACCGCGAGGGGTTGACCGGCTCTGTGGCCGTGCATGTCGGCGTACAGCTGCCCGTCGGGGAAGTCGGCGCTGCGACCGTGCAACCACGACAACGCCAGAGATGTCTTGCCCACCCCCGGCGGGCCGCTGATCACGACAACGGCCGGGGCTCCGTCGGCGGATGCCGCGTCCAGTGCCGCGTCCAGAGCCGCCGTGTCTTGACGGCGGTCCGTGAAATGCCTTGGCCCGGGAGGGAGTTGCCTCGGTGTGTGCGGACGGGAACCGGTCGACGAAATGAAGTGGACATCACCGTGAATGACCCCCGCCTGGACGCTTGGACCGTAAACGGTTCCCGTGAGGTCGTTACGCGCGTCCAGTCTGTCCCGGTGTACGGAGCCGTCGGACCGCCGCATCACTCAATCCCCCGCCCCAGATACGTCATGGCCGAAGCAGTTCGAGCCCATGTCCCTCCGCAAGAGTCGCACTGCCCCATACGACGGACATAAAACCCGCCACGGGGCGAGTCACCGAAAATGGCTAGTAGGTACCGGGTTCGCGCCCCACGCTGACCGAAGGGGCACCGCCGAGCTCTGGAAAACCCACCCGGTGCGCCGCCAGGTTCCGCAGGGCGGCATCGGCCTCCGCCGGGGCCACGCCGAGCCGCTCGTAGATCTCCAGGGCGACACGCAGGTAGTGGCGGGCGCCATCCGATTCCTGCCCTTCGACGGCGAACAGGGTCATGCCCAGCCCCTCGGCGGCCTGTGCCTCCTCGGGGAGAGCGTTGATCGCCCTGGCGATGCGCAGCGCCTCCTCGTAAGCGCCGCGCGCGGCCCGGTGCCGTCCCGAACCGCGCTGTGCAGCCGCCGCACCGGCCACCGCCCGCTGCCGCTGGTACTGATCGCCGATCCGCTGCGCGACGCTCTCGGCCAGCGTGAAGTGAATCGCGGCCTCGCTGTACCGCTCGGCGGCGTTATAGGTCAGGCCGATGTTTATCAGGGCATCGGCCTCACAGCGCAGATCCCGGATGGCACGGTAGATGCTCAGAGCCTTGCGGAAGTACTCCAGGGCGGAATCCGTGTCACGCTGCGCCCGGCACAGATTGCCGAGGTTGTTGTAGAGAATCGCCAACTCCTGGCGTCCGCCGATCCGGCGTACCAGGACGAGCGCCTGCATGTAGTAGGCGCGGCTCTCCTCGTGCCGCCCCAGCAGACTCTGGATCTCACCCACGTTGTTCAGTGCCTTGAGTTCGCCGCGACGGTCTCCGATGGTCCTCAGCAGGGCGAGAGCGGTAAGAAACTGCCTCAGCGCCTCCTGACGCCGCCCCATGTAGGCCAAAGCCACCGCCTGCTGGTTCAGCACTTCCGCCTCGCCTCTGTGGTTGCCGACCTGCCGGTGCAGTTCCAGCGCCTGGTCGAAGTGGCCGAGCGCGGAGGAGAAATACCCCGACACCACGTCGACCAGGGCCCGCTGGGCACGTGCCTCGCCCTGCCCCCACCGATCGCCCTCCTCCTCATAGAGGGTCATGGCTTCCGTGACGCAGCGCAGAGCGTCGTCGCGCAGTCCGAGACGCCACAGAACCTCGGTGCGCTCCACGAGGATGCGCGCCAGTACGGGCCGCTCGCCCGTCTCACGCCAGATCGTCAGCGCGGTCTCGTGCAGCTCTGCCGCGGTCTCCCAGACACCCCACGTTCGGAACGCCTCCGCCAGGACCAGCGGGAAGTACCGGGCGTGGATGGTTGACCCGGCCGCCGCCAAGCGCGCGACGGCCAGCAGATTGGCGCGTTCCATGTCCAGCCAGGCCTCGGCGTCGTCCTGATTCCCGGGCCGGGGCCCGAAGACCAGGTCCTTGATCCGGGGGGCCGACGGCGGGGTGCGCTGGGGATGCGCCAGCCGGACGGCGGCGTCCGCCATGGAGAGGTAGTAGCCGAGGAGCCGTTCCACGGCCTCACGGCGGGTGGCGTCGGAGTCGTCCCGCCGTTCCACCCGGGCGGCGAAGGCCCGCACCAGGGAATGGAGCGCGTAGCGGTCCCTCACTGGTTCCTCGATCAGATGGGTTTCCAGCAGCTCGTCCATGCCTCGTCGGACGGAGGTGAGGTCCGCTCCGGCGAGCGCGGCCACCGCGTGCAGCGTGAGGTCTGGGCCCGGGTGCAGGGCGAGCAGGCGGAAAAGGATCTTCCTGTTCTCGTCGAGTTCCTCGTACGACAGGTCGAAGGCCGCGGCGATACCGGGCTGGGCATCGATCTCTTCGAGCGGTTCGCCGACCTGCGCCAGGCGGTCGGCCACATCACGCACCTCCCACGCGTCCCGGTGCCGGAATCGGCTGGCGGTGAGCTGTATGGCCAGGGGATGGTGTCCGCACAGGTTCACCACGTCGAGCACGGCGGCGGTGTCCGACGCCCGGCTCTCGCCGACGATGCGGATGAACAGGGCGGCTGCCTCCGCCGCCGACGGAACACCGAGGGCGATCGACTGGGCGCCCTCCAGGTTCGCCAGTCGGTGGCGGCTGGTGACGATCACGCAGCAACTGGGGACGCCGGGCAGCAGCGGCCGGACTTGAGCGGCGTCCCGGGCATCGTCGAGCACCAGCAGTACCCGGCGGTGCGCCAGGAGTTCGCGCCACCGGGCGGCTCTCTCATCCGGTGTCGGCGGCAGTTTCCCGGCGTCGCCCATGGCCTGGAGAAGCGCCGCCAACGCATCGAACGCAGAACGCGGCGGTTGCCCGTGCGGACTGTGGGCGCGCAGATCGACGTACAGGAAGCCGTCCGGAAATCGCTCGCGGAGCAGATGCGCGGCATGCACGGCCAGCGTCGTCTTCCCCACCCCCGGCATGCCGTGCACAACGAATAACGGCAGGGCGGTCTCGCGCCGGCGGACGCCATCGAGAAGCTTGCGCAGCTCGTCGTCCCGCCCCGTGAAGTCAGCGATGTCGCGCACCATCGTGTCGGGTGCCGGGGGCCCATTTCCAGCGGGCCGGGACAGTTCGGGAGCGAGAAGAGAAGCGTCCCGCTGAAGGATCCGGCTGTGGAGGTCTTCCAGCTCCTGGCTGGGGGAGAGCCCCAGTTCGTCACGTAATCGCTCTCTCGTCCGGCGATAGACGAGCAGCGATTCCGCATGGCGACCACAGCGGTACAGCGCCAGCATCAGGTGTGTGGCCGCAGGTTCGGCCACCGGGTGCTGAGCAACCATCTCCCGCAACTCACCGACCAGATCGGCGTGCCGTCCCAATCGAAGTTCCAGACCGACCCGCGCCTCGCGGGCACGCCGTCGCTCCTCACGAAGGCGTTCCCGAAGGGTCGCGGCCCAGTGCCCACGGAACTCGCCGAGCGGCTCCCCCCGCCAGAGCTTCTCGGCTTCGGCCAGAAGGTCCACCGCCCGCTCCGGGCTGCCGCTCTCCGCGACCGCCATGCCCTGCCGGTGCAGGCGCCGGAACCGGAAGAGGTCAACCGCCTCGGGGTCGACGTCCAGGCGGTAGGTGCGTGCCGAGAATTCGATGGCGACGCGGTCGCCCACGGCGGAGCGCAGTCTCGACCGCAACCGCGAAATGTACGACTGAAGCGACTCCGCGGCCGACTGCGGAGGATCGCCGTCCCACAAGCGACGCTGCAGCACGTCCACGGACACCGGTTCGCGCTCCGCGCAGATCAGAACTGCCAGAACACACCGTTGTTTGGCCGTACCCAAAGGACGCCGTCGGCCAGCGGACCACAGTTCAAGCGGGCCCAGCACTCGGAACTCCACCAGCACCCCCAAGATGAGCCGGTTGTTCCTCTGGTCACTTCCGCGACAGCTAGTCATGTCGTTGACACTTGCCCTGTCCATGACCTTCTCACGGTGCGAAGCAGACGGACAGAAGCCTCTCGGCCGCTTTCCCCCGTGACCGCCGTCAAAGCCGCCCTTGTCCGGAATCGGCCCCGCCGCTGAGCGAGCGCCGCCACAGGGCGACCTAACCTCGCGCTTTCACGAGGTGGGCTGTCCAGGAGTTGAACGGAAACACGGGTCTGTCGGCCACCAGCCACAGAATGTGAAACGGCCCGCCGACTCCATCGACGGACCGTCACGAAAGTTCACAACATGAACATCAGCAGGCTGTACACGGGCACCGAACTGCTTTCGGGGGAGGAAAAACCGACGATGATCACGCTAGCAGCATCACCCGTCAACACCCATTCAACATCCACATCAGGCACACCCGCGCGAGGTCCACAGAGCAGCACGTGCATCGATCCGCGACCCCAGGGCCGTCCGCCCCCAAGCAGAGACCGCCACGAGCCTGCCCCCTGGGGCTGGACCCTGAAAGCGCCGAGAAGTCGGCGAGGCCCCTCCCCTCCTCCTGCGCCCTCCCCCCGACCTCGCTCCGCGGCCGGACACGCAGGATCCGACATCCCCTCCAAGCTCAGGCTGAGCCTGCCCGGATACCGAGCTCGGCCAGCAGGCCGCGTACGCGCTGCTCGATCTCGTCCCTGATGGGCCGCACGGCGTCCATGCCCTGGCCGGCCGGGTCTTCGAGCTGCCAGTCCAGGTAGCGCTTGCCCGGGAAGACGGGGCACGTGTCCCCGCAGCCCATCGTGATCACGACGTCCGAGGACTGTACGGCCTCGGTGGTGAGGATCTGGGGTGTCTCGGCGGAGATGTCGATCCCCACCTCCGTCATGGCCGCGACCACGGCCGGGTTGACCGATTCGGCGGGGGCGGAGCCGGCCGAGCGGACCTCGACCCGGTCACCGCCGAGGTGGGTGAGGAAAGCGGCGCCCATCTGGGAGCGGCCTGCGTTGTGGACGCAGACGAACAGCACGGAGGGACGCGGGGCAACGGAGCTCATGGCAGGGGTCCTTGCAGGCGGAGGGGCAGTCAGGAGGAGACGGGTTCTGGCTCGGCGTACGGGACGACGAGGTCGTCCGCCGTGCGAGCGGGAGGTCCGAACACGACAGCCACGGCAGCCAGCCCAAGCACGGCGCCGAGGAGCTGTGCCCCGATGAACGGGGCGACGGAGGCGGGGGCGATCCCGGCGAAGGTGTCGGTGAAGGCGCGGCCGATGGTGACGGCGGGATTCGCGAAGGAGGTGGAGGAGGTGAACCAGTAGGCGGCCCCGATGTAGGAGGCCACGGCTGTCGGGGCCAGGGAGGCGCGGCCTACGCGCTCCAGGCCGAGGACGAGCAGGATCAGCCCACCTGTGGCAACGACCTCACCCAGCCACAGGTGGCCGGCGGAGCGGTCGTGCGTCGAGAACCTCACGAGCGGCTCGGCGAACATGGCGTCGGCCAGCACCGCGCCGCCGATCGCCCCGGCAACCTGCGCGGGAACGTACGCCGCGACCTCTCGCAGGCCCGGCCCGGCGCCGGTGCGGCGGCCGGTGAACCAGGCGGCCAGGGTGACGGCCGGGTTGAAGTGCGCGCCGGAGACCGGCCCGAGCAGCGTGATCAGCACGCCCAGGCCGAAGACGGTGGCCAGGGAGTTGGCCAGCAGTTGCACCCCGACGTCGCGGGACAGCTCGGTCGCCTGGATACCGGAGCCCACGACCACGGTCACCAGCAACCCGGTGCCCACTGCCTCGGCGGCCACGCGACGGCCGAGGGACGAGGTCACGCCGTCACCCCTGCGGTCTGCGGCGTCGTCAGGAACCCGGCGAGCTTGTCCAGCGCGCCGGGCACCACCCAGTAGTACACCCACGTCCCACGGCGCTCGCAGTCGATCAGGCCGGCCTGCCTCAGCAGCTTGAGGTGGTGGGAGATCGTCGGCTGGGACAGGTCGAAGGCCGGCGTCATCTCGCACACGCAGACCTCGCCGCCCTCCCGCGAGGCGATCATCGACAGCAGGCGCAGGCGCACCGGATCGCCCAGCGCCTTGAAGACTCGCGCCAGCTCCGTGGCGCGTTCGTCGTCCAGCGGCGCGGCAGCCAGAACCGGGCAGCACGTGGCGTCCTGGTCGATCACCTCAAGCTCTTGTTTCGACATTCCTCTATGTTGACGTTTCTCGATCCAAGGCGCAAGGTTGAGCAAGGTTGCATCGATAAGCATGAATACAGCTACTTCCAGGCGGCGCCACGCCCCGTCACCCAGGAGTGAAGTGATGAGCGAGCAGTCCACCGACCTGCGTGAAACCGTTCGCCGGCGGTACGCAGCCGCGGCCGTGAAGGTCACCGAAGGCGGCACCGCCTGCTGCGGGGCCGAGCCTGTCGAGGTCGACGAGAACTTCGGTTCCACCCTCTACGCCACCGACGAGCGCGACACCCTGCCCGCCGATGCGGTCGCCGCCTCCCTCGGCTGCGGCAACCCCACCGCCGTCGCCGAACTCCGCGAGGGCGAACGCGTCCTGGACCTCGGCTCCGGCGGCGGCATCGACGTCCTGCTCTCCGCCCGCCGGGTCGGTCCCACCGGCAAGGCGTACGGGCTGGACATGACCGAGGAGATGCTCGCCCTCGCCCTGGCCAACGCCGAGCAGGCGGGCGCCGCCAACGTGGAGTTCCTCAAGGGCACCATCGAGGCGATCCCGCTCCCCGCGAACACCATCGACGTGGTCATCTCCAACTGCGTGATCAACCTGTCCGTCGACAAGCCCGCCGTCGCCGAGACCTTCCGCGTTCTCAAGCCAGGTGGCCGTATCGGCGTCTCGGACGTCGTCGCCGAGGACACTCTCACCTCCGGACAGCGCGCGGAGCGCGGCGACCACGTGGGCTGTATCGCCGGTGCGCTGTCCTTCGCCGAGTACCGCGCCGGCCTCGAAGCCGCCGGCTTCACCGGTATCGCCATCACCCCGTCGTATCCCGTCGCGGACGGCATGCACGCCGCCGTCGTCCGCGCCACCAAGCCCGCGAGGCCATAGCCTCGTCAGGGTGCGCACGGCGGCGGGACCGGGGCGACGGAGCGCCCGGGCCTCCGGCGTACGACTCGGTTCGCCGCGGTCTTCTGCAGCAGCCCGTAGGCGAGGACCGGCAGGAGAAGGTGTGGTTTGTCGGGCAGGGTGGTGGTGATCAGGACCGCGCCCGCGCTGCTGTTGTTCATGCCGCAGGCGAGAGTGAGAGACGACGCCACGGGGGCGTCCAGTCTCAGCAGGCGTGCGGCGCCGCGGCCGACCGCGAAGGACAGCAGGCAGACCAGCGACGCCACGGCCAGCGCGGCGGCCAGCAGCAGCGGGCGCGGACGGGCCAGGAAGGAGCTGAGGGCGCCGCTGGCGTTGACGTAGGTCAGGAGGAGTGAGCCGGCCAGGGCGAGCGGCACGACGACGCGGAGTACTCGGCTCAGCCACGGCGCGGGCAGTACCAGGCGGCACAGAATTCCCGCCGCGCACGGCAGGACCACGCCGACGAAGGTGAACGCCCCGCGGATGGTGTGCTCGGCCCTGCCGAGGGTGTCCGCGTAGTCGCCGCTGAGCAACGGCACGAGGGCGCCGATGACCAGGGGAACGGTGAGCGGGCTGAGGAGGGTGGAGGCGAGGACGAGCCCCACCATGGTCGGCTGGTCGCCGTCGCCCTTGCCGGTCCATACGGTGGCTCCGGCGGCAACGGGCATCGCCACGATCAGAATCATCGCGGTGACCAGGCCGCTGCCGCCGTCTGTGTCGGGCGTCCGGCGCAGCAGGAACGCCACGGCGGGGATGGCCAGCAGCGGGATCACCAGGTGCAGAACGAGCCCGGCCAGCAGGGCGATCGGGCGCCGCAGCAGGGTGCCCAGCGCGCGTAAGGGCACCTGGAGTCCGGCCGAGAAGAGCACCAGGGAGAGCAGGAGCGGTGCGGTGGACCAGGACAGGGCGCCCGCCGCGCCCAGTGGCAGAGAGTGCGTTCGGCTCAGCCACAGTCCGGGGCCCGGCAGGAACAGGGCGGCTGCATAGGACAGGACGACGGCGCGGCCGAGCCGGCGTCGCAGCCAGCTCGTTGTCGACTTTGCCGGCTCAGGCTCAGTCGGCTCAGGCTCAGTCGACTCAGGCTCAGGCTCAGGCTCAGTCGGCGGTTGGGCGCATGCTCGGGGGTTCAAGGCGGCCTTCTTCCGTACCAGGAACAGGGGCAGGAGCGGGAGCGAGAAGGAACGCCGGTATGCGAACGAGCACGTAGCTGTTCGGGAGCATGTAGCTGTTCATGGTGGCCATGCTGCTCGTACGCGAAGAGTCGTACGCGCAGTACCTCGCGGCAGTCAGGATGCGTTCAGGTGTCCGGTGACACGGTCGCTTGCCATGACCAATGAAACGTCTGAGACCAACGAAACGTCTGAGATATCCGCGGTCCCCTCGGCCGACGGCCCTGCCGTTCCCGAGCGGCACCGGCTGCGCTGGAACAAGGTGCCCGAGGTCACGGTCTACTTCTGGATCATCAAGGTGCTGTGCACGACGGTCGGGGAGACCGCGGCCGACCTGCTGAACGAGAAGGCGGGCCTCGGCCTGACCGGTGTGTCGGTGCTGATGAGCGCGCTGCTGGCCGTGGTGCTGGTGGTGCAGTTCCGTACGCGCACGTACCGGGCGGGCCTGTACTGGCTCGCCGTGGCCCTGATCAGCGTCGTCGGCACCCTGATCAGCGACAACCTCACCGACAACCTGGGCGTGCCGCTGGAGACGAGCACCACGGTGTTCGCGATCGTCCTCGCGGTCGTGTTCGTCGTCTGGTACCTCCGGGAGCGAACCCTGTCCATCCACCACATCGACACCACCGGCCGCGAGTCCTTCTACTGGCTCTCCGTCCTGTTCACCTTCGCCCTGGGCACCGCTGCCGGTGACCTGGTCTCCGAGCGCATGAACCTCGGCTACTGGCTGTCCGCCGTGCTGTTCGGCCTGGCCATCGCCGCGGTCGCCGTCGCGCACTTCGCACTCGGTCTGGACGCGGTATGGAGCTTCTGGATCGCGTACGTCCTCACCCGGCCGCTCGGCGCCTCGATCGGCGACTACCTCTCCCAGCCGACCGGCGACGGCGGCCTGGGCCTGGGCACCGTGATCACCAGCGCGCTGTTCCTGGCGGTCATCCTCGGTCTGGTCGTGTACCTGGGCGTGACCCGCAAGGACGTCAGCAACGTCAGCGAAAGGGACGTCGCCGGACCGGGGCGGGCCGCCCGGCATGCGGCCCGACCTGCCCGCTGACCTGCCCGCTGACCCACCGGCCGGCCCACCGGCCGGCCCGCGTTCAGGATGCGGTCAGGCTCTCTGTGTCACGGTCGATGGCATCGGCCGCCGTCAGTGGTCGGCTCATTTTCACAGGGCGTTCGTCGCGATTCCGGGGGCGAGCGCCCTGTTGTACGACCGGACGACCGGACAGGAGAAGTTGAGGTGGAGAAATCACAGGTCCTCACCGGCCTCGACGTATCGAGCAAGTCGAACACGTCGAAGATGTCGAGCACGACCAAGTCCGTGATGAAGAAGCTGCCTGAGGTCACGCTGGCCTTCTGGATCATGAAGATCGCAGCGACGACACTGGGTGAGACAGCGGGCGACCTCTTCGCCCAGACCCTGAAGCTGGGCTACTTCCTCACCACGGTCGCGCTGTTCCTGATCTTCGTGGTGACGCTGGTGGTCCAGCTGCGGTCCAGGCGCTACAACCCGTTCTTCTACTGGACCGTGATCCTGTCGACCAGCATGGCCGGCACCACGATGTCCGACTTCATGAACCGCGACGCCAGCGCCAAGTACCTCGCGGGCGGCGCGACCAAGCTGGGCTGGGGCCCGCAGGGCCTCGGACTGGGCTACCCGGTCGGAGCGGCGATCCTGATCTCGATCCTCCTGGCGATCTTCCTCGCCTGGAAGCTGAGCGGGATGACCTTCCAGATCCGCGACATCGTCACCTTCAGGGGCGAGGCCCTGTTCTGGTCGGCGATCCTCGTGTCGAACACCCTCGGCACCTCGATGGGCGACTTCCTGTCCGACAGCTCCGGCCTCGGCTACGCCGGTGGTGCACTGCTCGTGATCGGAGTGCTCGCCGTGCTCGTGGCCCTGATGAAGGTGCGCGCGGTGCCGAACGTGCTGCTGTTCTGGATCGCCTTCGTCCTCACCCGCCCGCTGGGCGCCACCGCGGGCGACTTCCTCACCAAGCCGGTCGCCAAGGGCGGCCTGGATCTCGGTACCGTGGGCTCGTCCGCCGTCCTGCTGGCTGTGCTGTTCGGTCTGATGGCCTACGCCCATGTGCGGGAGCGCCGGACCGCCGTACCGGCAAAGGTGGAGGTGGAGCTGGAGCCGGTCACCCGGCAGGCAGGCTGACCGTGAACCTGGCTCCGGGCGAGTGCCCGGGGTCGTAGGACACCTCACCGCCGACGGTGCGGGCCAGGCGTCGCGCGAGCGGCAGCCCCAGGCCCGCGCCGTCGTGCCCGTCGCCCGAGTCGGCACGCCGGCCGGGCTGGAACAGCTCGCCCACGAACGCGTCCGGCACACCCGGGCCGTCGTCGACGACGTCGATGCGCACCGCGCCAGGGATGCGCCGTGCGGACACGGTCACGCGGGAGCGGGCATAGCGGACGGCGTTGGCGAGCAGCGGGCTGAGGATGCGTTCGAGGAGAGCGGGCGCGACCCCGGCCTCCAGCACCGGAGCCGCCGTCTCCACGGCCTCTACGGCCCCTCCAGCCCCTTTAGCCCCTCTGGCCCCTCTCGCCTCTCCGGCCTCTGCGGCCTCTCCGGCCTCTCCGGCCTCTACGACGGTCTTCACCTGAACCGGTGTGTCGAGGTGCTGGAGCAGACGGTCGAGGACGGGCAGGACGTCGGTTGTCCCGGGGGCCGTCTCCCGGTTCAGCGCGTTGTCCCGGGCGTCGTTCAGGAGTGTGTCGCAGATGGTGCGCATGGACTGGGCGGCCTCGGCGATCACCTCTTGGCCGGCGCGGGTCTCGGCGTCCGTGCGGGGGCGGGCCCGCCACCAGTCGAGTTCCATGATGATCCGGGTGAGCGGCGTGCGCAGTTCGTGGGACAGCTCGCCCGTCAGCTGCTGTTCGTGGCGCAGTACGGTGCGTATGCGGTCCAGGAGCTCGTCCATCGAGGCACCCAGACGGGCGAGTTCGACCGGACGGTCCTCCGTGCCGAAGCGCTCGTCGGAGCCCACGGCGCTCCACTGGGTGGCCTGGTCGGTCATCGTCCGCACCGGGCGCAGTGCCCGGCCGACGGACAGACGGGTGAGTACGTAGGTGCAGCCGAGCATCACGCCGTCCAGGATGAGCGACCCCAGCAGCAGAGTGTCGGCCGAACTCCGGTACGGAGCGAGGTCCAGGGCGGTGACGACGGTGGCGGTGGCACGGCGGCCGACGACGGCGTGGGAGCACAGCCGGACGGGCTGGTGGCCGTGGGCATGGACGGTCGTACAGGCAGGCTTCGGCTGCGCGGTCAGCCTGTCGGCGGCCTGAGTCAGCGTGCTGTCGGGCGTGGCGCCCGGCGGCTTCTCCAGCAGGCGGTTTCCGGCGTAGATCCACACGTTCGCGTCGAGGAGCCGGTCGTTGACGGTTTCCAGGACCCGTACCCGGGGGCCGCTGGTGTCGATGGTCGTGGCAACGGCTGCCGCCCGGCTGCGCAGTTCGCCGTCCGCCTGGTGCTGCAGGTGCCGGTCCATCACGGCGTTGAACACCACGGTCAGGACCGTCATCAGCAGGGCGGCGGTGGTCAGCGCGACGAGAGCGAGGCGGCCGCGCAGGGTGCGCGGCACAAGGCGACGGAAGGCACGGACGGCGCTGAAGGCCCGGGAGGGACGGGAGTGACCGGAAGGACCGGAAGGACCGGAGGCACGGACGACAGGTACGGCGCGATTCATGACAGACGGTGCCCGATCCCCCGCGCCGTACCGATCGTCAGGCCGCTGCCCGCCTCACGCAGCTTGCGGCGCAGCCGGCTCAGGTACTGGTCCAGGGTGTTGTCGCTGACCTGTGCGCCCTCCGGCCAGCCCGCCCGCACCAGCTCGCGGCGGCGCACGAGCGTCCCGTCCGCGGCGACGAGCGTGGCCAGCAGCCGGAACTCCGTCGGGGAGAGGGCCACCGCCTGTCCGCCGTCGACGGTCACGCTGTAATCCACCCCGTCCAGGACCAGATCACCGGTTGTGGCGGTGGAGCGGGGGGCGACCCGCCTGAGCGCGGCACGCAACCTGGCGGCGAGTTCGGCGAGATGGAAGGGCTTGGGCAGGTAGTCGTCGCCGCCGGCGGAGAAGCCGGACAGGCGGTCGGTCAGCTGGTGCCGGGCGGTCAGGAAGAGCACGGGGGCGAAGAAGCCGTTGGCCCGCATCGCCTGGCACACGTCCCGTCCGTCCGCGTCGGGCAGACCGACGTCCAGGACGGCCGCAGCGATGTCGGCGGTGGCCAGCCGCAGGGCGGACGCGCCGTCGGCGGCCAGGACGGGCTCGAAGTCCTCGTCGCACAGGCCCCGGCGCAGCACGTCCCGCAGAGCGGGATCGTCCTCAACAACCAGGATTTTGGGGCGCATGATCCTCCACCGGCCCACCGGTCGTGATCGTACGTGCGATGAACGATGCGGGCAGCCACCGGTCTGCCGCCCGCCGGATCACTTGTCCCCTCCCCGCGCGTCGGCGCTCCGGCGGGCCCGCAGCACCTCGGAGAGAAGGGGGACCAAGGACACGCCAACGATCAACGCGACCAGCGGCAGAAGGTAGCGGTCGACGTTCGGGATCGAGGAGCCCAGCCCGTACCCCGCGAGCGTGAGGCCGACACTCCATACCAGGCCGCCGACCACCTGCCACAACGTGAACGTCCGCACGGGAACGTCCAGCGCGCCCGCCATCGGGTTCAGCACCGTCCGCACCACGGGTACGAACCGGGCCAGGACGACTGCCTTGGCGTAGCCGTACCGCTCCAGCAGTTCCTCGGCGCGCTTCGCCCCGTCGTGCAAACGCTGCGAACTGCTGCGGGCGAGCAGCGCTCCACCCGCCTTCCGGCCGATCAGATATCCGCACTGCGCCCCGGCCAGCGCACCGACGGCCGCCGCGACCAGCAGCGGCGCCAGCGACAGTTTCACCGGCCGGTCGGCGGCACCCGTGCACAGCAGACCCGCCGTGAACAACAGGGAGTCACCCGGCAGGAAGAAACCGATCAGCAGTCCCGTTTCGGCGAACATCACCACGCCGACGCCCAGCACGCCGAATGCGGCCAGCAGTGACTGGGCGTCGAGCACGTTGACTGCCTGGTACAGCGGCACTGCCTGATACAGCGGTGGGGTCATGCTGCGGGAGACCTTCCCCAGTGGCGATCCGACGCGAGTGAACGGACACAAGCGACTAACTACAGAAATGCAGACAGTCTACGGAATCAGAGACCAACGCCCGGAGCCAGAGTCCTCGACGTGCCGATCCGCAGGCCACGGGTACGTCCGCTCACGCGTCGCCCGCGCACGGGCCGGAAAACGAGACAGCGCCCGAGCCGACCGAAGCCGACCCGAGCGCTGCATAGCAGGTCAGAGGGGTTTCCTAGGAGTTTCCCCTCCCCTGCACCCGTAGGCCGTGTGGGACTCGAACCCACAACCAATGGATTAAAAGTCCACTGCTCTGCCAATTGAGCTAACGGCCCAGGCGGTGTTGCGCGATGTTGCCTCCCCGAGCATAGCCCGACGCGGCCGGGACTCCGATCGGGTATCGGCGACCCGGCCGCGTCGAAAGGCCCGCAAAAAGGCCCGCCGGAGAACAGAACGGACGGAAGAAGGACGCGAGGCGGGCCGGATACTGCCGGAAACGGCCGCCGGAGGGGCGCACCGCCCAACCAACGCGCCCCCTCCCGCGACCGGCCGGTCGACATACCCCCTGTACCCCGACGTACCCCGACCCAGCCGTGCGCAACGAACCCGGCCGACCACGCCCCAGCAACCGCTCTACGGATCCACCGGCTCCGGCGCCCCCTTCCGTGCCGTCTCGCGGGCGATCGTGCGCTCGTGGTGCGGGTTCAGGAACCAGTGGCGGGCCGAGGCCTGCCACCAGGTCGCCGCGAAACCGAGCACCACCAGTACGGCGACCGGAGCGTAGTTGAACGTCTCCCAGGTGACCGGTGAGACCTGGGGCAGCATGAAGAGGACCGTGATGATCCCCACCCACGTCACCGACACCACACCCACCACGCGCGACCACCGGCCCAGATGCCACGGCCCCCGCTCGAAGCCGTCCCCCTTGCGCAGCCGCAGCAGCGTCGGGATGACGTACGCGATGTAGAGGCCGATGACGGCGATGGACGTCACCGCCGCGTACGCCGTGACATTGATCAGGTACGGCAGGCCCAGGACCAGTGCCCCGATCGCCGCCAGCCACACCGCCGCCACCGGCGTGCGCGTACGCGGGCTGACCGTGTGCCACACGTGCGAGAAGGGCAGCGCACCGTCGCGCGAGAAGGCGTAGATCATCCGGCTGTTGGCCGTCACCGAGGCCATTCCGCAGAACAGCTGTGCCCCGATCACGACCAGCAACAGCAGCTTGCCCGCCGTCGCACCCAGCGCGTCGAGCAGGATCTGCGCGGGCGGCGCACCCGTGGGAGAGTTCAGCGCTCCCTCGTACGACTGGATCGCGAAGGTGAAGCCCAGGAGCAGCACGAAGCCCGCGATCCACGACGTCCAGATCGACCGCACGATCCCCTTCGGGCCCGCCGTCGACGCGTCGTGCGTCTCCTCGGTCATGTGGGCGGAGGCGTCGTACCCGGTGAAGGTGTACTGGGCCATCAGCAGCCCCAGCAGCACCACGTACACCCCGCTCCCCCAGCCCGTGTTGTTCACGAACTCGCCGAACACGAAGGACGCGGACTGGTGCTCGTCCGGTACGAAGGTCAGCGCGCCGACGATCACCGCCACGCCCAGCACGTGCCACCACACGCTCACGCTGTTGAGCAGAGCGACGATCCTCACCCCGAAGGTGTTCAGCAGTCCGTGGAGCAGCAGGATCCCGGCGAAGAGCAGGATGGTCCGGCCGGGCGTCACCTCGAAGCCGAACTGCAGGTTCAGGTACGCGCCCAGGAAGGACGCGGCCCCGAAGTCGATACCGGCCGTCACGGCCACCTGGCCAAGGACGTTGAACCAGCCCGTGAACCACGCCCAGGCCGCGGCGCCCCTCTCCGGCGCCAGCCGGTGCGCCCAGAAGTACAGGCCCGCCGACGTCGGGTAGGCCGAGCAGATCTCGGCCATCGACAGGCCCACGAAGAGAGTCATCAGGCCGACCACGACCCAGCCCCAGGTGATCACCGCCGGGCCGCCCGTGTTCATGCCGAACAGGTACAGCGTCAGACAGCCCGACAGGACCGAGATGATCGTGAAGGAGACCGCGTAGTTGGAGAACGCCGACATGCGGCGGGCGAGAACCTGGGTGTAACCGAGCTGGGCCAGCCGCTCTTCGTCAGACAGCCCACTCGCACTGACGTCATTTGTCATGCCCCCAGCGATTCCCCCGCCAGGGGCGTGACATGCGTCACAAGCCGCTGGAAGTGGCTAGAAGAGACCCTTGTAGCCCTGCCAGCCGCTCGCGATCTTCACGCGAGCCCCGAAAGACCCCTTGCCGTTGCCGTTGTTGCGGTACAGGTTTCCGGCGGTGTCCCGCGCCACGAGGTCGTTCCTGCCGTCCCCGGTGATGTCGCCGACGCCGACGATCGCGTTGTACGACCCGCCCCAGTCGGAGAAGACCTTCACCCGGTCCTTCAACAGCCCGGTCCCCGTGCCGTCGTAGCGCCACAGGGTGCCGGCCCTGTCCCGGGCCAGCACGTCACCGAAGCCGTCGCCGTTCAGGTCGCCGGCGCCCACGATCTTCGTGTAACCCGTCCATCCCGCACGGACCTTGACCCCGGCCTTCAGCTTCCCCGCGCCGTCGTTCGCGAACAGGTAGACGTCACCGGTCGACGCCTTGCGAGCCAGCAGATCGGCCCTCTTGTCACCGGTCAGGTCGCCGGGCGAGGTCAGCACGTCGTACGCCTTCCAGCCCGTGCCGAGCGAGGTGTGGCTGCTCGACGGGGTGTACGACGCACCGCACTTGCCCGCGTACCGGCGCAGCTCGCCGTTCGGCATGCGGACGAGCATCTCGGCGCACCGGTCGCTGCCCATGTCGCCGAAGGGGACCACGACGGTGCCCGTCGGCCAGCCGGAGGCCGACCGCTTGAACTCGAAGGTGCCCGCACCCTCGGTGTAGTGCAGCGTCAGACCGCCCGAGGAGTTGAGCGTGACCAGCTCGCCGTAGCCCAGGCCGCCCTGGTCGTGGTGGGCCGGGAGGCCGCCGGTGAGCTCGATGTCGCCGCTGGTGGTGTACGTGCCGCTGCCCTCGCTCGCCGTGGCGGTCAGGGTCCAGGTGTAGTTCCCGTTGTACGCGTACGTCCCCCCGCCCGTCTTCCCGTCCCACATGACCTCGGCCTCCGTGCCGCTGCCGGTGACGGTGTACGCGGCACGCCCGAGGGAGTCCTTCACCGTGAAGGTCCAGGTGGCCGGCTTGCTCAGCTGCCAGCTGCTGCCCCAGGCGGAGGTCCTGGCGTCCAGGTAGGCGGTGTCCACCTCCGACTCGATCTTCACCAGCGGCTGCGAGGGCACCCCGCTCCGCACGATGCGCACGGCCTTGTCCGCGTCCACATACGCGATGTCCCCGCCGAACTTGTCCACGGCCCACGTCTGGCGCCGCTGGTCGGCGGTGTTCCCAGCGGGGAGGTCGGCGATCTCCCGAGCGGCCGCGGCCGTACCGGTGTGGAAGTCGGTGAGCACCAGTTTCCCGGCCGTCCGGTCGTGCCGGACCAGATAGCCGTCACCGACGATCGCGGGCCCTGACGGCACCGTGATCTTCCTCTTCGCCGTACGGTCGTACACGCCCGCCGCGCCCGTGGGCCCGCAGTTCCAGTAGACCCAACGGCCCACCACCTGCAGTTCCCTGACCGTGCAGGGCGCGCCCGTGGCGAGCGTCTCCACGGTCTTCTTCTGCTCCAGGTCGTACGCGGTGACGGCACCGGCACCGGATCCCGGCGTGTACAGCCGCGGGCCCCACACGGAGGCGGCGGTGGCGGCCCGGGTCATACGCACGTCCTGCGTCCGTATCTCCTGTACGGAGTCCACGTACTGCTTGCCGGTCGAGGCGGCGTCGTAGACGAAGTAGCGGCCGGTGACATCCACGAACCGGCCACCGGTCACGGCCGGTTCGGCCGTCGAGTGGTAGCTGTTGCGGCTCAGCCAGATCTGCGCGCGTTCCTTGCCGCCCTCGACGCGGAAGTAGCCGACGTTGCCGTTCCCGGCCGCGCGCAGCGGCACACAGGCGCCGGCGTCGCACGACACCCGCTGCACGTGAACATCGCCCGCGTAGGGGCCGGCGTATCCGCGAGTATCCCGCTCGCCCACCGTGGAGCCGTCCGCGGAGACCTGGCGGTTCGTGACGTACTGGTAGCCGTTCGGGGCGGTCTCCACCGTGGTGAGCACACCGCCCGCGTAGTCGATGCCCCACACGCCGTCGGTCCGGACGGGCGTCGGTGCGGTGTCCGCGGCCGCGAGGCCGGCGGCGGTCAGCGAACCGGCACCCAGGGCGGCCAGGCCCATCAGAGTGCATGCGATACGGCCACGCCGGACCGCGGAAAAGCGTGCGCGTACACGCCGGGTCAAGGGTCCCTCCCCAGGGATGTGAGAAAGGCATGGCGGCGGCCGCGCCGAAACCCCCCGGCCATGCTCGTCCATGCAAACCAGGGGATGTTAACAACCGTCACACAGGTTTCGGTAGTGAATTGAAGGGTGACTGGAAAGCTTTTTCTCCGTCTCCGAAAGGGCCTTCGGAGAACCGGGCACGCACCCTGGGGAAGTGCCGAGAAGGGCCCGTACGACCGGAGTCGTACGGGCCCTTCAGGGACGGTCTCTGTCGGCGACGTCAGCCGTTGCGCTTCCAGCGCGGCTTGTCCTCACGGCGGTTGAAGGAGCCGCCGGAGCCGCGGTGGTCGTCACGCCGGCCGTTCGGGCGGTCGTGGCTGCCGGAGCGGTAGCCACCGGAGGGGCGGTCGCCCTGGCGGTCGCGGTTGAACGGGCGGTCGCTGCCACGGTGGCCGCCGCGCTCGTCACGCCGCTCGAAGGAACGGCCACCACGGTCGAACCCGCGGTCGCCGTCCCGACGGAACCCGCCCCGCTCGCCGTCCCGGCGCTCGAAGCCACGGCCGCCGCGCTCGTCGCGACGGTCGTCCCGGCGGTCGTCACGGCGGAAGCCACGGTCGCGATCCCGGTTGTCCCGGTGGAAACCGCCCCGGTCGTCACGGCGCTCGAAGGAACGCCCACCACGGTCGCGGTCCCGGTCACGGTTGAACCCGCCGCGCTCGTCGCGACGGTCGTCCCGGCGGAAGCCGCCCCGCTCGCCGTCCCGGCGCTCGAAGGAACGCCCACCGCGCTCGAAGCCACGGTCGCGGTCCCGATCACGGTCACGGTCACGGCCGAAACCGCCACGCTCGCCGCGCTCGCCCCGGTCGTCCCGACGGTCGTCCCGGCGCTCACGCCGCTCGTACGAGGGACGCTCGTACGAGGACGAGGGCCGCTCGGTCCGCTCCACGTCCTGGGCCGTGGGCTGCGTCGGCAGGGAGACCTCGCCCTTCTTCTCCTGGGCCTCGGCGACCTCGGCCCCGGCAGGAGTCCCCGCCGCATCCTCGGCCGCCGCGTCCGCGAGCGCCTGGGACGGGTCCTCGCCCCGCTCGCGGGCGGCCCGGACGATCAGCCGGTCGGCCTCCTCGCGCAGCTCCGCCGCGCGGCGCGTGGCCCGCTCCAACTGCTTGGTGAGGTGAGCGACTTCACGCTCGGCCTGCTGGGCGGCGTTGCCGGCGGACTCGGCCTGGACCTCCGTCATCGACCGGGCGCCGGTGATCTCGGCGACCTCCGGGTCGAAGGCCGCACCGCCCTGGATGATGTGGCGCGAGGCGTCGACGCCCGCGTCCTCCATCAGCCGGAAGATCTGGCGGCGCTGGTGCGGAAGGGAGAGGGACACCACGGTGCCCGTACGCCCGGCACGCGCCGTACGCCCGGCCCGGTGGAGGTAGTCCTTGTGGTCACCCGCGGGGTCGACGTTCAGCACCAGGTCGATGCCGTCCACGTGAATACCGCGCGCCGCGACATCGGTCGCGACCAGCACGTTCACGTAGCCGTCCTTGAAGTCGGCCAGCGTCCGGGTCCGCGCGCCCTGGGTCATGCCGCCGTGCAGGGCGTCGGACTTCACCCCGGCGTCCCGCAGCTGCTCGGCGACACGGTCGGCGCCCAGCTGGGTCCGCACGAAGATGATCGTCCGGCCCTTGCGCGAGGCGATCGCGGCGGTGACCGGAGCCTTGTCCTTGGGCTTCACGATCAGGATGTGGTGCGACATGGTCGTCACCGCGCCCTGCGCCGCGTCGACCTCGTGGCTGACCGGGTCGTTGAGGTAGCGCTGGACGAGCGTGGCGATCTCGTTCTCCATGGTCGCGGAGAAGAGCATGCGCTGCCCGCCGGCCGGGACCTGGTCGAGCAGCTCGGTGACCTCGGGCAGGAAGCCCAGGTCGGACATCTGGTCGGCCTCGTCGAGTACGGCGATCTGCACGTTCTCAAGGGAGCAGGCGCCGCGGTTGATGATGTCGCGCAGACGCCCGGGGGTGGCGACGAGGATGTCGACCCCGCGCTCCAGCGCGTAGATCTGGTTCCCCATCGACGTACCGCCGCAGACGACCTTCATCTTCAGGCCCAGCACGTCGCCGTACGGCTGCAGCGCGTCCGCGACCTGCATGGCGAGCTCACGGGTGGGGGTGAGGATGACGGCCCGGGGCTTCCTCTTCTCGGTGTGGCCGCCGGCCAGCGTGGCCAGCGTCGGCAGACCGAAGGAGAGGGTCTTGCCGGACCCGGTGCGTCCGCGGCCGAGGATGTCCTTGCCCGCCAGCGCGTCCGGGATGGTCGCGGCCTGGATCGGGAACGGGACGGTCACCCCGTTCTGCGCGAGCTTGCGGACGACGGCCTCGGGCAGCCCCAGATCGGCGAAAGTGATCTCGGGAGCGGTGGTCTCGTCCGCACCCTCGGGCAGGACGACGTGATCAGTACTGGCAACGGACATGCGAAATGCAAACCTTCCGGAGTTCTCGGCACGCGCCCAAACTCCGTGAAGTCGCAATCGACCGCCTCAATGCGGTCCGGCCACGGCAAGGGAGAGTACGCGCCACACGCGGCGCGTCATTTTGGCGCCGGGCAAATGGGATTCAAACGATCTGCCACCCTACGCACCCTGCACCCCTCAAAGCAAACCGACCGCGAACCAGCAGGTCAGAGCTGGGGCGCTCCACAGCGCGCGAGGAGCAAAGCAAAGACCCCGTCCAGATGAACGGGGCCTTCGGGCGGTGGCTGGGGCCGGGGTCGAACCGGCGACCTTCCGCTTTTCAGGCGAGTTGATCGTGCGGAGCGGATCATGTTCCGGCCCGGCAACGACCGAGGTTGACAGGTGATGACGTACGGCTGCGTTCGGTGGCGTTCACTGCCGTTGCCGTCAGACTGCCGTCAGGTGCGCCAGGATGGGACACTCTGCGCGCTCTGACGGGCTGTGAGCGGTTCGTACTGCCCGGTAGTCTCATTCCGTCCATATGGCAACGACGGGGGGCGTTTGCAAGATGGCGAAGCCGGTACGTGCATCACTGGGTGAGATCTGGATCACTTGCCAGATCTGCAAGGGGGACGTGTTCCGGGAGCGGGGTGTCCTGCTCAACAGCACCAGCATGGAGTTCCTGAAGTTGGCTTGGGCCGACGAGAACGCTACCGGCCTGATCTGCTGGCGATGCGGGTACGTCCACCTCTTCGTCAACAAGGACATCAAGCTCTACCGAGCTGACAAGTAACGCAGCTCACCTGGCGAGACGGGGCATGAGTCGTGAGCCCAGGCACGCGGTCGGCGTAGCGACTTTGGCCGGGAGCTGCTTTGGCGCGAGTGATCATGGCCCCGTAAGCTTCCGGCGCGTCGGGCAGTCTGTGGACCTGCCCGGTAAAGCACGACGTTGGGGCCATGATCTTCGAGGCTCGCGCCAAAGTGGCTGGCTAAAGTCGCTACGCCGACCGCCCCAGCCACGACGCGTTCTGACCTCATGCTCCGCGCGCCTACCTCTTGGGCGGGCGCGGGCGGCAGGCGGTGCCGAGCGGGGCGGAGACAGGAGCGCGGGCGCCGCCTGCCGCCCGCGCCCGCCCGGAGGAGCGGAGCGACGACGGGTGCTTGATGAGGTAGAGAAATCCGTAACAGCTCAGCTGCTGAGGCGGTATTCGAGGACGTACGAACCGGCGTCCAGAAGCATCTGGTTGACCTCCACGGGGCGCTCGTCCTCAGTGAAGGCGGTACGGCAGATCTCCAGCACGGGCGTGCCTGCGGCCAGGTTCAGGGCCGACCGCTCCTCCTCGCTCGGCATCCGCGCCCGCAACTCCTCGGAGAAGTGCACCGGCTCCGCTCCCAGCTCGGCCAGGCGGGCGTAGCTGCCTCCGGGGCCCGTGTTCGACTGGGCAATCGGCGTGTCTCGTACAAGGTCCGCCGGGAGGTACGACGTCGCGATCTGAACCGGGCGGTCCTCGACGACGAACTTCCGGCTGCGCACGATGACCGGCGCTCCCGGTTCGAGGTTCAGCAGGCGGCCGATCTGGTGCGGGGCCTCGGCCTCGTAGACCTGGACGTCGGTGACCAGGGGGCGCTGGGCGACATCGGCCGACCAGATCGACTGACCGGCATCCCGGCGGGACTTGGAGAGGCGGTCGTTGGCCACCCGGCGGATCGGCCTGAACTCCCGTACGTAGGTTCCGGATCCGGGCCGCGCGACCGCCAGGCCCTCGCTCACGAGGATCTTCAGCGCCTGATTGGCGGTCATCTTGGCGACGCCGTACGTCTTCACCAACGAGGGTTCACCAGGCAGCCGATCGCCCGGCTGTAGTCCACCGGACTCGATCCGCGCCCGGAGATCGTCGGCGATCTGCCGCGCAGTCTCGGGCATTGTCTCTCCACTCCTCGATGCTCCCTAGGGTGGTCAGCCTACTGCCACCCCCTTCCGGACGCACGAACGCATACCCGATCACTTGCCCAACCCACACCCTTCCGCAGGTCCCGTTGACATCCCTAGGGAGGTTTGGTTTCAATCTCCCTAGGGAGGTGCACACTCCCTGAAGAAGGGCGACGCCCCTACCGCCAAGCAGATGCGCCGCCCTACCCCTCTTCCAAGGGAGCCTCCATCATGCCTGTCTCGCTGATCCACCCCGACCGACAGACCGGGGTCTCAGCACCGAAGATCGTCCGCCGTTCCGCCCGCACCTGCCCGGTGTGCGGCAAGGCGCGCTGCCAGGACCCGGTCACCTGCCGTACGGCCTTCGGCACCACCGAGTGGCTGGAGTGCCCGGCCTGCGCGGGCAGCGGCTACGACACCACCGGGTTCCAGCTCTACTGCTTCGACTGCGGCGGCGCGAAGGTCCTTGAGGTCGAGATCGTCGACGCTCCGGGGGTGGGCGAGTGACGGTCTTCCCCGTCGCCCCCGAGGCCGTGGCCGGTGCTGCCGCCACCATGGGCACTGACCCCGTGACCCTCGCCGACCTGCTGCGGGTCGCCTCGGCTCCCGGCTTCGAACGCTGGCGTGAGCAGGTACGCCGTACGGGTGGCTGCTCGGACCCGATCCACCTGTCCGGAACGGCCGTCACCCGCGACGCCCGGACCGGTGACGTCCTCTACTCGTACTCCACGGCCGATGAGCCAGGCGGACGCCTGCGGGTCGCCTGTGGCAACCGGCGGGCCTCCCGCTGCCCCTCCTGCGCCTGGACGTACGCGGGAGACGCCTACCACCTGATACGCGCCGGACTCACCGGAGATCCGCGCATGGGCATTCCCGACGGCGTACGCATCCACCCCGGCGTGTTCGCCACTCTGACCGCGCCCTCCTTCGGCCCGGTCCACAACCGCCCCGAGACCGGCCGCTGCCGCTGCGGTGTCGCCCACGACGAGGACGCCCCCGAACTCGGTACGGCGCTCGATGCGGCCTCGTACGACTACGCGGGGGCCGTCCTCTGGAACAACCACGCCGGGGACCTCTGGCGCCGGTTCACGATCTACCTCCGCCGGGAGATCGCCGCCCACGCCGGGATCACCCAAAGCACCCTGCGGGAGGTCTGCCGGATCTCCTTCGGCAAGGTCGCCGAGTTCCAGAAGCGCGGGGCGATCCACTTCCACGCCATCGTGCGCCTGGACGGCCCCGCCGGTCCCGACGACACCCCGCCCGAGTGGGCCAGTACGGCACTCCTCGGCGACGCGATCCGCGCCGCTGCCGCCCGTGTCCGCGTCCCAGTTCCGGCCGCTGGTGACCTCCCTGCGCGTGTCCTGCGCTGGGGCTCCCAGGTCGACGTACGCGCCATCGGCACCGACGGCCAGGAGCTCACCGAGCAGGCCGTAGCCGCGTACGTCGCGAAGTACGCCACCAAGGCTGCCGAGTCCACCGGCACCGTGGACCGTCGCGTCGGGGAGCTCTCCGAACTCGACAAGCGGCCCGGACTGCCCGACCACACCCGGCGCCTCATCCATGCCTGCCATGACCTCGACGAGCACTACCCGGACCGCAAGCTCTGGGCCTGGGCCCACATGCTCGGCTTCCGCGGGCACTTCCTGACCAAGTCCCGGCAGTACTCCTCGACCTTCGCCGAGCGCCGCCAGGTCCGCGCCGACTTCCGGGCGCGGCAGGAGCGCCGGGAACGGGGTCTGCCCGAGGAACCAGCCGACGCGGAGGGCTCCACGCTCGTCCTCGCCCACTGGACCTACGCCGGGCATGGCCACACCCCTGGCGAATCCTGGCTCGCGGCCTCCATCGCCCGCGACCTCCGCCTGAACCGCGAGACCGCTCGCGAAGCACTCACCGAACTCGACCAAGAAGGAGACGACTGGGCATGGGCCGCCGAAGCCGCCTGAACGGCGAAGGAACGATCACCCTCCGCAAGGACGGCCGGTGGGAGGCTGCCGCCTACGTACCGACCTCGGCGGGCACCCTCAAGCGCAAGCGGCAGTACGGGCGCACCCGCGCCGAAGCGCACGCCAAGCTCGTCCAGATGCTGGAGCAGGCGAACCGGGGGATCCCGGTTGCCGACAAGTCCTGGACCGTCGGGGCCTACCTCGCGTACCGGATCGAGCACGTGGTGACCCCGCGTCGGCGGCCCAAGACGGTGCTGGCCTACGAGTCGGCGGTCCGGCTCTACCTCGTGCCTCTGATCGGCACCAAGCGCCTGGAGCGGCTCGCGCCCCGTGACGTGCTCGCCCTCCTCGGTCGCCTGCGTGAGCTGTGCCTCTGCTGCGCCCGGAAGCTCGACGCCCGGCGCCCCGAAGAAGTCCAGTGCTGTTCCCGCGAGCGGTGCTGCGGCCGGCACCTCTCGGCGCGCATGGTGCAGCTCGTTCACGCCGTGCTCCGCAACGCTCTCCAGAACGCCGTACGGGAGGAACTCGTGGCGCGGAACGTCGCCAAGCTGATCCAGGTGGAGGGACCGACCTACGCGCGCGGCCAGGGCCTCGTACCGGCCGCTGCCCGTGGGCTGTTGGCCACCGTGAAGGACGATCGGCTCTACGCGCTGTACCTCCTCGCCCTGACCCTCGGACTCCGCAAGGGCGAGCTGCTGGGGCTGCGCTGGGATGCTGTGGACCTGGAGAAGGGCGAGCTGTCCGTGACCCGGTCGCTTCAGCGGATCAACGGGGAGCTGGTGTCGGCCCAGCCCAAGACGCGGTACTCCTGCCGGACGATCCCGCTGCCGCCCTTCGTCCTGGACGCCCTCCGGGACCGGCGCAAGCAGCAGCAGGAGGAGCACGCCACCTGCGGTGACGAGTGGCTGGACACGGGCTACGTCTTCACGACGGCCGTGGGCTCGCCCGTGGACCCCCGCAACCTGAACCGCCACTGGTACGCGACGCGCAAGCGGACCGGCCTGGATGGCTACCGCTTCCATGATCTGCGTCACTCGTTCGTATCGCTGCTCCTGGACCTCGGAGCCGCGCCCCACATAGTGCGGGAGATAGCCGGTCACAGCGATCTTCAGGTCACGCTCGGTGTGTACGCCCACGCTTCGGCAGAGGAAAAGCGGAAAGCGTTGACGCAGCTCAGCAAGCTCTTCCAGTGAGCCGCGCTGCCGTCGTACTGCCGTCAATACGCCAACGAAAGACCCCCGCCGATGATCTCGACGGGGGTCTTTTCGCTGTTCAGTGGCTGTGGCTGGGGCCGGGGTCGAACCGGCGACCTTCCGCTTTTCAGGCGGACGCTCGTACCAACTGAGCTACCCAGCCATGGAGTTTCCTGCGAAACTCCAGCGGTCCTGACGGGATTTGAACCCGCGGCCTCCACCTTGACAGGGTGGCGAGCACTCCAAACTGCTCCACAGGACCTTGCTGTTGTGTGCGAACCAGCTGATTCAGTGTCGCACACGGTGTTGCGTGCCCCTAACGGGTTTTCGGTCTGCCTTGTCGCCGTGGCCGGGCTGGTGGTTTCCAGTGACCGGTGGGAGGCTGTTCGGCGGGCCGATCTCGCTGGAAAAGCGTATCAGACCATGAGGCGTGCTCCGCGCACGTGACGAACGGCTCCACTGCTGCCCTGGGCAGGGGGTTCTAAGGCCGGGGCGTCGATGGATGCGCCGTGGATACGTCGTGGATACGCCGTCCGATCGTGCCCGCCCCGCCGGTCCGCGGGACCTTGCGTGGGCTCGACTCGGGTGTCGCCGGAAGTGCACCCGAGCCGAGCTGCACGGGGGTGTGTGGGACCCCGGCGTGCCTCGCTACCAGGTGACCGGCAGCTCTCGCAGGCCGAAGATCGCCACGTCGTTCTTGAGCGGGAGGCTGTCGGCCTCCGTGGCCAGGCGGAGGTCAGGGATACGACGCAGGAGGGTGGTGTAGACGATCTCCAGCTCGATCCGGGCGAGACTCTGCCCGAGGCACTGGTGCGGGCCGTACCCGAACGCCAGGTGCTGGCGGGCACCGCGCTCGACGTCGATCTCCTCCGGGTTCGTGAACGCGGCCGGGTCGCGGTTCGCGGCGCCGCCGAGCGCGAAGACGCCCTCACCGGCCCGAATGGTGCGGCCGCCGATCTCGACGTCCTCCTTCGCCACCCGTGCGGTGATGATGTCGGTGATGGTGAAGTACCGCAGCAGCTCCTCGACCACGTCCGGCGTTCCGGCGGGATCGTCGAGGAGCCTCGCCCGTAGCTCCGGCCGCTCCAGCAGGGCCAGGGTGCCCAGCGAGATCATGTTCCCGGTCGTGTCGTGCCCGGCGGTCAGCAGCAGGAACGCCAGGTCGGCCAGGGCGTCGCGGTCGTACGCGTCCTTCTTCCGGGCCTTGACGATCTGCCGGCCCAGCAGATCGTCGGTGGGGTCCTTCTCCTTGCTCGTCACCAACTCGTCCAGATAGGCCTGGAGTTCCTTGAACGCCCGCTGCCGGGTCAGCGGCGGCAGGGTCATGCTGAGCATGGTCGACGTGCGGTCCTCGAAGAAGGCGTGGTCGGTGTACGGAACGCCGAGCAACTCGCAGATGACCAGCGACGGCACCGGGAAGGAGACCGCCCGCACCAGGTCCGCCGGTTTGGGGCCCGCCAGCATCGCGTCGACGCACTGGTCCACGATGGCCTGGATACGCGGGCGCATGGCCTCCATGCGCCGTACCGTGAACTCGCCGACCACGGCACCACGCGCCCGGGTGTGCTCGGGTGCGTCCATGCCGGCGATGGACAGGTTGGAGTCCTTGTCGCTCTTGGCGATCTCGACCAGCATCGGGTAGTCCGGATTGCCGCGGTCGGAGCTGAGACGCGGGTCGTTCAGCGCCGCGCGGACGTCCTCGTAGCGGGTCAGGATCCACGCCTCGCGGCCGGTGGGAAGGGTCACCTTCGACACCGGTTCGCTCTCGCGGAGGCCGACGTATTCGTCGGGCAGTCGGTACGGGCATGTGCGGGGGACGGGGAAGGCGGGCGCGCTGCTGCCCTCGTCGTGGGGTTCGGTCACGTGGTTTTGCTCCTGGTCCTCTGGTTCTCTGGTCCTCTGGTCCTCTGGCCCTCTGGTCCCAGTACGGGTGTCGCGTGGGTGTGGCGGGCTCAGGCCGGCTTGCGCGCGGTCAGCAGGAGCGAGCCGAACTCGTCGACGTCGACCATGTCCGCGGGGCTGAACTTCTTGTCCGTCTCCTCCTCGAAGATGGGGTCCAGATCCTCGTTGCCGGCCTGGGCCATCCGCTCGAAGGTCGGGCGCACGCTCTGCTCGGTGATGTCGAGGAACTCGACGCAGCGCAGGCCGGCCCGGCGCAGCATGGGCAGGTAGTCGTCGGGGTCGGCGAGGGTCATGATGAAGTCGCGCAGGCACCGGTCCACGGCGGTCTTCTTGTCGGCCGGGATCGGGGCGCGCTCGAAGAAGTCGGTGAGCACGAGCCTGCCGCCGGGGCGCAGAACCCGCTGGATCTCGCGGAACACCTGTTCGCGGTCGGGCATGTGGAAGATCGACTCGATGGCGAGAGCCGCGTCGAAGGAGTTGTCGGCGAAGGGCAGCCGCATGGCGTCGGCGTGCTGGAACTCCACCCGGTCGGAGAGCCCGTGCACCTCGGCGAGCTTGGTGGCGCGGGCGATCTGGTCCCGGCTGATGGAGACTCCGGTCACATGCACGCCGGCGCGCTGGGCGATCCTCATGGCGGGCTGGCCCAGTCCGCAGCCGACGTCGATCACCCGCGCCCCAGCGGTGAGCCGCAGTCGGTCGGCCATCATGTCGGTGAGCAGGTCCGCCGCCTCGGTGAGCGGCGTGTCGCTGTCCTCGGACTCCCAGTAGCCGAGGTGGAGGCTGCCGCCCACCTCCTCCGTGTCCATGGCGGTGAGCCGGTCGTAGAGGAGTCCGACCTCTTCGGGGACGGGGACGATGGTGTGCTGGCTGGACATGCGAGGTCCTCTTTTCTTTCTGGTTCACTGAATTCGACGAATTAATTCGGCGACTGGAATCGGCAGCTGGACTCGGCGGCTGGCCATGGTGTCGCGGCCGCTCGCTCAAAGCCGTGGGGAACCCGACGGCAGAAACATCCCGGCGCTGTCAACGCGAGCTGAGGAGAAGGTACTTGGAATGCTAGCCGTCTGACGCCGGAGAGGGAATACGAAACGGGAAGGAACGGGAACGGAAAATACTTCAGTCGGCGATATTGACCAGCATTTTTCCGATATTCGCGCCCCGCATCATGTCGATGAAGGCGGCCGGAGCGTTCTCCAGCCCTCGCACAACGGTTTCCCGGTGGGTGATCCGGCCCTCGGTGAGCCAGCCGCTCATATCGGTGAGGAACTGGTCCTTGACGCCGTCGTACTGCCCGACGAGAAAGCCCCGCAGGGTGATGCCCTTGCCGATGGCCTGGAGAAGATTCCGCGGGCCGGCCGCCGGGACCGTGTCGTTGTACTGCGAGATCGCGCCGCACAGCACGATGCGTGCCCCCATCCTGGCCATGACCAGCGCGGCGTCCAGGTGCTCTCCGCCCACGTTGTCGAAGTACACGTCGATGCCCTCCGGCGCGGCTTTCGCCAACTGCTCCAGCACCGGTCCGTCCTTGTAGTTGAAGGCCGCGTCGAAGCCCAGTTCCTCGGTCAGCCACGCCACCTTCTCCGCGCTTCCGGCCGATCCGACCACTTTCGCGGCGCCCCGCACCCTGGCCACCTGGCCGGCCAGCGAGCCGACCGCACCGGCGGCCCCGGAGACGAACACGACGTCGCCCGCGCAGAACCGGGCGGCGTGCAGGAGCCCCGCGTACGCGGTGTGCCCCGTCATGCCGAGCACGCCCAGGTACGCACCGGGCGGCGCGTGCCCGCGGTCGAGCTTGACCGCTCCGGCGGCCCCCACCACGGCGAACTCCCGCCAGCCGAGGCGGTGCAGTACGAGATCACCGACCGCGAGTCCGGGCGAATTCGACGCGATCACCTCGCCGACCGCGTCCCCTTCGAGCGCCTTTCCGATGGCGAACGGCGGTACGTAGGACCGCATGTTGTTCATCCGCCCGCGCATGTACGGGTCGACACTCATGACCAGGTTGCGCACCAGCACCTGGCCGGCGCCGACAGCGGGCACTTCCGCCCGTACGACGGAGAAGTTCTCCAAGGTCGGCCACCCCTCGGGGCGGGCAGCCAGCCGGACTTCGGTTCCCTTGGACGGAATGGACGGGACGGACGGGACGGTCATCACGTTCTCCTAAACCGCGGAAGACGGCTGTTGAGCCGTCGAACACGGGATTACGGAAATGCAGGAATACAGGGGTTCGGGGTGGGGGTTCGGGGTGGGGTTCGACTGGTTTCAGGCTGCGGGCTCTTGCCAGCGTCGGTACGTGGAATCGATCCAGTCCGCGGCGTCTTCGAGCAGCCGCAGGCCGATCCGGTCGACGTGGCGATTTCGCCAGGACGCGAATTCGGTGTCCCTGGCCCAGTGGTTGAAGGCGCCGAGCGCGGGGCCGGTGTGGACCTGGTAGTTCACCTTGTCGTGCGGGTCGCCCTCCAGGGCGATCCGGGTGGTGTGGAAGAAGTACCAGCGGAAGACCAGGGCCATCTTCTGTTTGGGATGGGATTCCGCCCGGGCGATGTCCGTCTCGCGCCCCTGCGAGCGGAGATACTCGCGGACCTCGTCCCAGACCTGGTCCAGGCTCCGGTGGAAGTACGTCCGTTCCAGGAGGGAGCGTGTCTTCGCCGGTAGCTCCTCAAGACCGTCGTGGTGGGAGTACAGGGAGAACAGCTTGTTGGCCCGCGTCGGGAAGAAGACGCCCTTGCGGAGCACCTGGACCTTCGCGCCCATCTCGAACATGTCGCCTGCCGGGGCGTAGGCCGTGTCGTGGATGTCGGCGTCCTGGAGGATGTCCTTGACGACGTCGCTCATCGCGGATTCCACCGTGCACTGGTTGATGGAACCGGTGAGCACGTAGTCGGCGCCCAGCATCAGCGCCGCGGCCACCGCCGACGGGGTGCCCAGGCCTCCGGCGAGGCCCAGGCAGATCGGTTCGGCGTAGCCGTGCTCCTCCTGTGCCTGCAGCCGGAGGGCCTGCATCGCGGGCATCATCGCGGTGGCGACGCCGCCGTCCGTGTGCCCCCCGGAGTCCGCCTCCACGGTGAGGTCGTGGCTCATCGGAACCTGCCGGGCGAGTTCCACCTGCTCGTCGGTGAGCTCGTTCGCCCGGCGGAGCCTGTCCAGCACCGGCTCGGGGGCGGGTGCCAGGAAGGCGCGGGCGACCTCCGGCCGGGAGACCTTGGCGACGATGCGGTGGTCGCACACCGGTGTGCCGTCGGCGCCTCGGCGCAGCCCTCGTGCCCGGTACAGGACGAGCGCCTCGGAGATCCGTGTGAACGCCGAAGCCTCGATGACGCGCACGTCGTGGCGCATCAGCAGCTCGACGAGGCCGCGCTCGGCCGTGGGGTCGTCGTGGTCGGCCAGTACGTTGACGCCGTAGGGCTGTCCTTCGCCCAGGTCGCGCTGGATGGCCTTCACCCCGCGTTCGACCTCCGGGAGTGACAGTCCACCGGTGCCGAGAAACCCCAGCATGCCGCCGCGGCCGAGCCGGACGACCATCTCGGGAGAGGTGATGCCCCGGTACATGCCGCCCACCAGGTACGCGTACCGCACCCCGAGGCGCCGGCGGAACAGCGCGCTGCCCAGCGCCGTGGCCGGGGTACGAGAGCGGGAGTGGGAGTGGGAGACGGGTGCCGGGCGTGGCGCGGAACGGATCCGTTCGATCAGGCGGCCGACCACCCGGCCGCCGAGTTCCACGAACTCGGTGACGCCCTGGTCGAGCAGGTACCGCACGCTCTCCGTCCAGCGCACGGGCCGGACGACCTGCTCGATGAGCAGCCGGGCGGGGTCGTCGGCCGGATACGGGCGGGCCGTCGCGTTGGCGATCACGGGGATGCGGGGCGGGCGCAGGGTGAAGCGCTCCATGGAGCGGGCGAATTCCTGCTGGGCCTGCCGCATCAGGGGCGAGTGGAAGGCGCCGGAGACGTTCAGCCGCACACAGCGGACGCCACGGGACTCCAGGTGGGGCACGAGCGCGTCGACGGTGCCGGTGTCCCCGGAGACGACCTGCTGGTCCGGTGTGTTGTCGTTGGCGATGGTCACCCCGGCGAAACCGCCGTCTTCGAGCAGCGCGCGAAGACTCTCCTGGCCTGTCCCCACCACTGCCACCATGCCGCCGCCGCGTGCCTGTGCCATCAGGGCGCCGCGCCGCTGGACCAGGCGCAGACCGGTCGCGAAGTCGAACGCGCCCCCGGCGTGCAGCGCGCAGTACTCGCCCAGGCTGTGACCGGCGAGGAAGTCCGGCTCGGCACCGCCCTCCTCGCGGCGGCGCCGGTAGGCGAGCGCCCCGACCACGTACAGCGCCGGCTGGGTGTACTCGGTGCGGCCCAGCCGCCCCTCCGGGTCGTCCAGGCACAGCTCACGGACCGAGTAGCCGAGCACATTGGACGCCTCCTCGACGAGTTCGGGGTGTGCGTCGAGCAACTCGCGTCCCATGCCGCGCCCTTGGGCTCCCTGGCCTGGGAAGACCACCGCCCTCATGTCAGCTGCCCTTCCGCGCGGAGGCTGTCGCCGCGGGCAGGTCCGGCAGCTCCTCGGGGGCGTACAGCCGGTCGCACAGGCGCATCAGCTTGTCCAGGGAGTCCTGGGCCGTCATGACCTCGGCGTGCATCGAGGTGTCCACATCGATGGTGAAGAAGTCGTCGATGTGGTCCACCCACTCCTGCCAGTACGTGATGCCGTCCACCGTCGGGAGGTCCGGGTCGGGGAAGAGCACCATGTGCTCCTCGAACGCACCGAAGAAACTGCCGCTGCGGTTGCGCAGGTAGTAGCAGCGCAGTCGGTCGGGCCGGGGAAGCGGCCGCACGGTGTAGGTCTCTCCCTGCATGGCCTCGAAGTACCGGGCCAACTGCCCGGCACGCGCCCTCAGTTGTGCCTCGGTCTTGGTGACGCCGCGGGCGAGGGCGGCCTCGATCAGGGAGTCGAGGAACGCCGTACTGTCCAGGGTGGTGTCCACCTCGTCGCGGCCCAGGATCGGGGTGGCCCCGCCGTGCGAGTCGAAGCGGTTGTTCCCCAGGATCAGGTTGACCGCGCGGAAGGCGCTGACCTTGGCCACGACCTCCGGGGCGAAGTCACCGCCCACGATCAGGGCGTTGGCCTTGTTGGTCGATTCGGCGTCCAGCGTGTCCAGCATCACCAGCGTGCTGACCTCCGCCCCGCGCTTCTGCAACTGCCGTACCACCTCGTAGGCGAAGAGCCCGCCCAGGGAGAAGCCGCCGATGTCGTACGGGCCTTCGGGCTGTACGGCCAGGATGAGGGTCGCGTAGTACTCGGCCATCGCCTCCTGGCCGGTGAGGATGTCGGTGGAGTCGATCCAGCCCTTCGGCTGGATGCCGTAGAAGGGGCGCCGGCAGCGCCCGGCCAGCGGAGCGTACGACTCCACCCCGCCGTTGCCGTGGTGGACCCAGAACACGGGCCTGCCTTCGGTGACCCCGTTCATGCGGACGATCTCGGGGAACGTGTCCGGCGACACCGGTTCCGGCGCCGCCGGCACCGATGGTGCCGGGAGGGGTTCCGTATGGTGCGCGGGCGGTTCCTGTGCCGGTCCGGCCTGCGGTGACGCCGTGCCGGTGATCGCTTGGACGACGTCCTCCAGCGTCTCGCAGTCGGCGATGAGGTCGAGGGTGAGGGCGGCGTCGATGTGGGTCTGGGCCTGGGTGAGGAACTGCATCATGTAGATCGAGTCGAAGCCGTAGTCGCGCAACGGTGTGTCCGGGCGCATGGTCGCGGCGTCCAGCTCCAGCAGTGTCGCCATGAGTTCCGCGATGGTCCGGCCCACTGTGGATGACACGGTGGGCGACGCGGTGGACGATGCGCTGGACGATGCGGTGGACGGCATCGGTGCCGCGGGCTGCTCGGGTGCCTCGGGGCGGTCCGGTGCTGCTGTCGGTTCCGGGGTCGGGGTCAAGGTCGGGGTCGCGTCCAGGGCCGGAGCTGGGACGGAGGCCGTGTCCAGGGTCGCGTCCGGGATCCGGAGGAACCGGTCCCGCATGCGTGTGTGGTCGCCGTCCAGGGCGATGACGTTCGGCAGTCGGGTCGCCCAGACGCGGTTGAGTGCGTCGATGCCCACGGATGCCCGCATGGGCCGCATGCCCACCGACTCCAGGAGGTCCAGGGTCGACGAACGGGCGCCCATGCCGCCCTTCTCCCACAGCGGCCAGTTGACCATCACGGTGCGTCCGAAGCGGCTGCCCCGGCGGACCAGCTTTTCGCGATGCGCGGCGTAGCCGTCCATGAAGGCGTTGGCCGCGGCGTAGTCGGCCTGTCCGAGGTTGCCGAACGCGGCCATCGACGAGAAACCGATGAAGCAGTCGAGGCGCGACGACGCGCTCGCCTCGTCGAGGTGGCACACCCCGCTGACCTTGGCCGCGAGCACCGCCCGCAGATCGGCAGGGCTCTTCCTGGCGACGAAGCCGTCACGCAGCACCCCCGCCGCGTGCACGATGCCGTGCAGCCCCCCGTACTCGGTTTCGATGTCGCGGACGGCCCGGAACACCTGGGCTCGGTCGGCGACGTCCAGCACGCGGTAGTCGGCCTTGGCCCCGAGGGCACGCAGCCGGGTGAGCAGTTCCTCCTGCTCCGGCCCGGCCGGGCTCCGGCCGCACAGGACCAGTGCGGGTGACTGGACCCTCCGGGCGATGTCCTCCGCGAACAGGGCGCCGAGCCCGCCCGCGCCCCCGGTCAGCAGGTAGATCCCGCCGTCGCGCCAGGGCAGCGCCGGGACGGGCGCCTGAACCTCGCGCCAGTGGGACACTTCCCGGCGGCCTGCCCGGTAGCGCACGGCTTCCTCGGGCGCTTCGGTTCCCTCGGCACGCAGTCGTGCGGCCAGCTCCGCCGTCGACGGTGTGTCGTCGAGTTCGATCCACTGGGTCACCAGCCTGGGGTGCTCCATGCGCGCCGTGCGCAGCATGCCGCTCAGGCCGCCCAGCCAGGGTGTGTGCGCGGGGGTGACGACCTGGATGATGCCCGGCGCGCGTGCCGCGTCGGTGGCCGCCTCGCGCACCAGCGTGAGCAGGCGCTCGGCGTACTCGGTGTAGCGCGTGTCGATCCCTCCGCGGGCCTGTCGGCTTTCGCAGGTGCCGTCCAGCTCCGCGCCCAGCGCCGCCGCGTCCACCTCGGGCAGCTCGCACACCACCACATGCCGCTTCACCGCCGCTCGGCCGCCGGGGTGCCCGGGTGCCGGGCGCTCCCTCCAGTCCGGCTGGATCAGCAGCGCGGGCGGGGCCGTGGTCCCCACGGTCCCCACAGTTCCCACGGCTGTGGGCGCCCCCGAGTCGTGCCGGGTACGGCGCATGCCGAAGCCCAGCAGACGTACGCAGACGTTGCCCTGCGCATCGCAGAGGTCCACGTCCGCACGGAGCAGACCGGCGTCGTGCCGGTCGCCCTCGGTACGTCGTACGACTGCCCAGCCCTCCGTGGGGGTGGCGGACAGCACCCGCACCTCACGCACCGTGAACGGCAGGGCCGCCTCGGCCGGATCGCCGTCGGTGCCGGCGAGCACCAGCCCCAGGGTGGTCTGGAGCGCGGCGTCGAGCATGGCCGGGTTGAGCGTCATCGGCGAGGCCGCCGTCCCGGGGAGGCGCAGCCGCGCCAGCGCCAGGTCCTCGCCATGGTACAGCGTCTCCACGGCCTGGAACGCGGGGCCGTACCCCATGCCCATGCGGGCGAAGAGGTCGTAGACCTCCGCACCGTCGCGCCGGGCCGCGCAGCTCGCACGCAGCGCGTCGATGTCGTGGCGGTCGCCCATGGACGGCGACAGGGCGGGAGCAGTCCGCACGGTCCCCTGTGCGTGCAGCACGCGCTCCCCGACATGGTCGGCGTGGACCCGGAACGTGTGCCCGGCCGGGTCCACCTCGACGTCGAGGGTGCGCGACGCCGCCACTTCCAGGGGGCGCAGCCAGGTCACATCGTGCAGGTGAACGCCTGTGGCGCCGGCGGTGGGCAGGGCGGCGGCGACCGCTTCCCGTACGAACTCCAGGTACGCCGTGCCGGGCAGGGTGGGCACCCCTCGTACACGGTGGTCACGGAGGTAGAACTCGTCCCCGTGCAGCTGGCTGCGGTGGGGGCCGGGGCGGGCAGCGGCGACGGGGCGGGGAGCGGCGCCGCGACGTGGGGCGGTGTCGGCGCGGGCAGCGTGTCGTTCGTGCCGTCGGCGATCCAGTAGCGCCGCAGCTGGAACGGATAGACCGGCAGCGGCATCCGCCGCGGCGCGGTGTCCCCGTACAGCCGCCGCCAGTCGACGTCGAAGCCCGTGACCCAGAGCTTCAGCAGGCGGCCGAGCTTGCCCTTGGCCATCCAGCGGTCGATGGCGGCGGCGATGTCGTCGTCCTCGGCGAGCTCGCTCCACGGTGCCTGGCGCTGGGCGCGCCCGGTGTGCACGCCCTGGGCCTTGCCTCCGTCGAGGAACGCGCCGAGCCGCTCGCGCAGATCGGCCGGGGTGTGGGTGAGGAAGGCGAGCCGTTCGTCCATGGCGACCCGGCCGACCTGGAGGGTGTGGGCGAGCCTGGGCAGTTCGGCGTCGGTGAGCCTGCCCTCGTCGATCCAGTCGGCCAGCTGCCGGGCCCGGGCGCGCAGCGTCTCCGGTTCCGGCGCCGACAGCACGATGGCCACGGGGCCGGGTGCGGGAGCCGGGACCTCGACGGGCGGTACGTACTCCTCCAGCACCACATGGGCGCCCACTCCGCCGAAGCCGAACGAGCTGACACCGGCCCGGCGCGGGAGCTCCCGGCCCTCACCGTCCCGCGGCGCCGGCCATGGCTGCCGCTCCCGCACCAGCCGGAACGGGCTGCCCTCCAGATCGATGTACGGATTGACGCTCTCGCAGTGCAGCGACTTCACCAGCGTGCGGTGCCGCAGTTGCAACAGCACCTTGATCACCCCGGCGACTCCCGCCGCCAGCTCCAGGTGACCGATGTTGGTCTTCACCGAGCCCACCCCGCAGTGCGCCCCCTCGACGCCCACCCCGCGTTCCTCGTACAGCTCACGGAACGCCGCCTTCAGCCCGTCGATCTCCACCGGGTCGCCGAGCCTGGTTCCCGTGCCGTGCGCCTCGATGTAGCCGACGGTCCGCGGGTCGATCCCCGTCCTGCTGTAGGCGTGCCGGATCAGGGCGGCCTGGGCCTTGGGGTTCGGGGAGGTGAGTGAGTTGGAGCGGCCGCCGTGGTTCTCAGCGGTGGAACGGATCAGGCCGTAGATGTGGTCGCCGTCGCGCTCGGCCACCGACAGTCGCTTCAGCACCAGCATGCCCACGCCCTCACCGCGCACATAGCCGTCGGCGCGGTCGGAGAACGTCTTGCACCGGCCGTCGGTGCTGAGCATCCCCGCCTTGCTGAAGCTGATGTGCCCGTCGGGGATGACCATGGTGTTGACGCCACCGACGACGGCCATGTCGCACTCGTCGCGTTCGAGCGACACCATGCCCCGGTGGATGGCGACCAGAGAGCTGGAACAGGCGGTCTCGACCGGCTCGCTCGGTCCGTGCACATCGAGGAAGTAGCTCATCCGGTTCGGGCCGACCGACGGAACGCTGCCGGTGGGCGACACGCTGCCGTCCCGGCCGGTGCTGCGGTCGGCCAGCAGGCTGTAGCCGGTGTCGTTCGTGCCGACGAACAGACCGAGGTTGCTGCCCGCCAGGCCGTCGGCGGCGTAACCGGCGTCCTCCAGCGCCTTCCACACGTACAGCATCAGCAACCGCTGCTGGGGGTCCATGTGTACGGCGTCCTTCGGTGCGATGCCGAAGAACAGCGGGTCGAAGTCGGCGACGCCGTCCATGAAGCCGCCCCACTTCACGTTGGTGCGGCCCGGTTCCTTCAGGGGGTCGCCGTACTGGGCGCGCCAGTCCCACCGGTCGGCGGGGACCTCCGCCACGCAGTCGCGCCCTTCGCTCAGGTTCCGCCAGAACGCGTCGAGGTCCTCGGCCTGCGGGAACCGGCAGCTGACACCGACCACGGCGATGGGCTCGTCCCGCCATTCCTGGCGGTCCTGGCGGTGTGTCGGGGTGGGAGCGGGCAGGGCCACGGCCGGCGCCGGCTTGGGAATGGGCTCGGGCGTGGGCTCTTGTACGGAGGCCGGTTCGGCCGGCCCGGTTCCTGGCGGTCGCAGGCCCAGCCGGGGTGCCAGTAACGGGCCGTACGCACTGACCAGATGCCCGCTGAAGGCCCGCAGGGTCGGATGCTCGAAGAGCACCGTGGGCACCAGTTCCAGGCCCAGGGAGTCGTTCACCATCGTCACCAACTGGGTGATGACGATCGAGTCCAGCCCGTACTCGCTGAGCTCCACGTCCACGTCCAGGTCCGTCACGCTCACCTTGAGCAGCTCGCAGACCTTGTCGACCAGGACCTCGCGCACGCGTTCCGTCAGGGTCTCGGTGTCGAGGTCGCCGGTCTGCCGCTCGGCGCGGTCCTGTTTCCAGTCGCGGAGCAGGCGGAGCGCCTCGTCCTGCTCCACCCGTCCCTCGCGGATGAGCCGGTGCAGTTCGTCCAGGGAGTCGATTCGGGCGCTCATATCAGGCTCCTCCTGAGGTCGTCCGCGCTCAGTTCGCGTCGGCCGATGGCTTCGATCAGTTGCAGCAGAAAGGCGTCGTCGGGCTCGGACGGGGTGGCCGGTGCCGGTTCGGTGGGCGTACCGCCGCCGAGGGTGCGCGCGCTGAAGCCGCGGAAGCGTACGCAGACGTCGCCGTCGTCGTCGCAGAGGTCGAGGTCGAGGTGGCGGACGGCGCCCGGATGGTCGTCCGCGGAGAAACGGGCCACCGCCCAGCCTGAGGCCGGGGCGGCACGCACCACCTCAAGCTCGCGCAGGGCGTACGGCAACGCCGTGCGGGGGGTGCCGAGTTCGTCGGCGAAGAGCCCGGCCGTCGCTTGCAGGGCGGCGTCGAGCATGCTCGGGTGCAGCACGAAACCGCTCTCGCGGGCCGCTTCGGCGGGCAGCCTCAGCCGGGCCACCGCCTGCCGGGAGCCGGTGTGGAGCCGCTCGATCGCCCGCAGCGTCGGGCCGTATGCCATGCCGATGTCGGAGAAGCGTGCATAGCATGTCTCGTGGTCCAGCACGGGCCCCTCGCACTGTGCCCGCAGGGCGGCGATGTCGAGCCGCTCGCCCGGCACTGCAGCCTGACCGCTCGTATGACGGTCCGTCCGACGCCGCAACCGGCCGCGGCCGAACACCAGGCGTTCGCCGCCGTCGTCCACGGTGTACACCTCGTAGCCGAGTTCGTCGTCGGCCCGGGAGGACAGCGCGACGTGCACATCGGTCTCCGTGCCGACCGTGAGCGGACGCAGCCAGGACGCCAGCCTCAGCGACCAGGTCCCGGCGTCGCCCCCGACGGTGCGGGCCGCCGCGGCGCGCGCCATCTCCAGGTAGGACACGGCCGGCAGGACGGGCACGGCGTGCGCGCTGTCGCCCGAGGGCCCGGTGTCGGCGCCCGGACGCCATCCGGACACCTCCCTCATCACCCGGGCGGCCACACGGTGGTCGGTGAGGAAGAACTCCCGGCCGGTGAAGCGCGAGGTGTAGCGGTGCTCGTCGAGGTCGGAGGTGTTCGTGTGCACCAGTGGGTGGTGCGGTGCCGGCGTCTGGGCCACGACCGTCTGCGCCGCCTCCGTCCGTGCCACCGCTGTCTGTGCCACCGCTGTCTGTGTCATCGCCGTCTGCAGGGCGTTCGCGGGCCGGGTGGTGTCGACCCAGTGGCGTCGCAGGCGGAACGGATACGTCGGCAGCGGGACACGACGTGGGCGACGCGCGGTGTAGAGCCGGTCCCATGCCACGTCGGCGCCGCGCACCCAGGCGTCCAACAGGCGTGCCCAGTCCTGTAGTTCCACGTCGGCGAGGTCCGTGAACGCCTCGAACCAGGCCGGCACGTCCGGGAGGTCCGTGCCGCGCGGGACCCGCCCGGTGACCACGGTGGCGATGGGCTCACCGCGCAGCCAGGACTCCAGTCCCTCCCTCAGTTCGCCCACGCCGCGGGCCAGGCAGGCGAGGCGCTCCGTCATGGCCGTACGCCCCGTCTGGGAGGTGTACGCGATCGACACCAGGTCGGCGTCCGTATGGTCGCCGCGCCGCAGCGCGTCCACCCATCGCTGGGCGAGGTCGCGCAGTACCTCGGGGTGACTCGCCGACAGCAGGACCGGGACCCCGGCGGCGGGTGCGCGGTCGCGGTCCGGTCCGGGGGTGTGCCGTGGCACGTACTCCTCCAGCACCACATGGGCGCCCACTCCGCCGAAGCCGAACGAGCTGACACCGGCCCGGCGCGGCAGTTCCCGGCCCTGGGCGTCCCGCGGCGCGGGCCACGGCTGCCGCTCCCGCACCAGCCGGAAGGGGCTGCCCTCCAGGTCGATGTACGGATTGACGTTCTCGCAGTGCAGCGACTTCACCAGCGTGCGGTGCCGCATCTGGAGCAGCACCTTGATCACCCCGGCGGCTCCGGCGGCGAGTTCCAGGTGACCGATGTTGGTCTTCACCGAGCCGATCCCGCAGTGCGTCTCCTCCACGCTCGCGCCGTGGTCCTCGTACAGCTCGCGGAAGGCCGCCTTCAGCCCGTTGATCTCCACGGGATCGCCGAGTTTGGTCCCGGTGCCGTGCGCCTCGACGTAGCCGACGGTCCGCGGGTCGATGCCCGCCTTCCGGTAGGCCTCGCGCAGCAGTGCGGCCTGGGCCTTGGGGTTGGGCGCCGTCAGGGAGTTGGAGCGGCCGCCGTGGTTCTCCGTGGTGGAGCGGATCAGGCCGTGGATGTGGTCGCCGTCGCGCTCGGCCGCCGAGAGCCGCTTCAGCACGAGCATGCCCACGCCCTCACCGCGTGCGTAGCCGTCGGCGCGGTCGGAGAAGGTCTTGCACCGGCCGTCGGGGCTCAGCATCCCCGCCTTGGAGATGCTGATGTGCCCGTCGACGCTGACGATGGTGTTGACCCCGCCCGCGATGGCCATCTCGGACTGGCCGGCGCGCATGGCCTGGATGGCCCGGTGGATGGCGACGAGGGCGCTGGAACACGCGGTGTCGACCGGCTCGCTCGGTCCGTGCAGATCGAGGAAGTAGCTCATCCGGTTCGGGCCCATGCAGGGCGCGGCTCCGGTGATGTCGTATCCCTCGATCACCGGGGAGTACCGGGTGACGAGGGTGGAGTAGCCGGTGCTCGTGGTGCCCGCGATGAGGGCCGTGTCGGTGCCCGCGACGGCGTTCGCCGAGTACCCCGCGTCCTCCAGCGCCTTCCACACGTACAGCATCAGCAGCCGCTGCTGGGGGTCCATCAGCTCGGCTTCCTTCGGGGAGATGTCGAAGAACAGCGGGTCGAAGTCCCCCACGCCGTTCATGAAGCCGCCCGAGGTCACGTTGGAGGTGTTGGGCTCCTTGACCGGGTCGCCGAAGTGGGCGCGCCAGTCCCAGCGGTCCGCGGGGACCTCCTGGGTGCAGTCGCGTCCGTTGTGCAGGTTCTTCCAGAAGGCGTCGATGTCGTCGGCCATCGGGAAGCGGCCGCTCATGCCGATCACGGCGATCGGCTCGTCGTCGGGGGCTGCGCAGGGCGCGGGAGCTGTGCCGGGCGCGGGAGCTGTGCCGGTCACGGTCGCGGTGCCGGTCACGGCGGGTGCCCGGACGTCCGGTTCCTGCGTGGGCGGCTCCTCCGGGGCCTCCGGGGCCTGCGGGGCCTGCGGGGCCTGCGGGGCCTGCGGGGCCTCCGGGGCCTCCGGTTCGGCGGCGGTGATCAAGTCCGCGTGGTGGTCGAGGAGATGGTCCACGACCTCGTTCAGGGTGGGGTGTTCGAAGAACAGGGTCGGGGCGAGCGACAGTCCGAACTCCGCGTTGAGTTCGTTGGCGAAGCTGACGAACGACAGGGAGTCGAAGCCGTACTTGCTCATCTCCGCCGTGCCGCTGATCCGCTCCGCGGGCACGTCCAGCAGTTCCGACACGCGCGCGATCAGCCGCTTCAGCAGCGCCTTGTGCCGTTGGCCGCGCTCGGCGACCGGGGCGGGTGCGGGGAGGGGCTCGGGAACGGGCGCGGGGGCGGGGGCGGGGGCCGGCGGCGCTGCCGCGAAGTGATCGGGGTGGTTGTCGAGGAGGTGGTCCACGGCCTCTTCCAGGGTGGGGTGATCGAGAAACAGCCTCGGCGCCGGCGAGAGCCCGTACTCCGCCGCGAGCCTGCCGGTGAGTTCCGCGAGCGTGACCGGGTCGAACCCGTACTCCCCGATGTCCACCGCACCGTCGATCTCGTCCGCCGGTACGCCCAGCACGGCCGAGGCGAGCGTGATCACTCGGTGGAGGACGGTGGCGTGGGCGTGGGTGTCGGCACGGCTGACGGTGACGGTCTCGGTGGCAGCTGCCTCGGTAGCGGTCTCAGTGGCGGCCGGGTCGGCCAGCAGCGTGGCGTCGACACGGGCGCGGTCGCCGTAGACGGCCAGGACGTGCGGCTCGCCGCTGCCGTAGGCGCGCAGCAGCGCCTCGACGCCCTGGGGGGCGCGCATCGGCACCATGCCGACCGTCTCCCGCAGCCTGCGTTCGGTCGCGGTGTCGACCGTCATACCGCCGTCGGCCCACAGGGGCCAGCCGACCACCAGCGTGCGGCCGTGGCGCTCGCCCCTGGCCACCAGGTCCCGGCGGTGTGCCGCGTACGCGTCCATGAAGGCGTTGGCCGCCGCGTAGTCCCCCTGGCCCTGGTTGCCGAAGGCCGACAGCGAGGAGAAGGCGATGAAGCAGTCCAGGTCGTGGGCGGCCGTGGCCTCGTCGAGGTGGACGAGGCCCGCGACCTTGGCGGCGAGAACCTCCCGCAGCTCCTCGGCGCTCTTCATGGCCAGGTAGCCGTCGCGCACCACTCCGGCCGTGTGGAGGACACCGTCCAGGCGGCCGTGCTCGGCGACGACCGCCCGCACGCACGCGTCCACCTCCGGGCGCCGTGCGACGTCCAGTGCTCGATACTTCGCTCGGGCGCCCATGTCGCTCAGCTCGCGCACCAGTTGCCGCTGCGCCGGGCCCTCGGGCGACCGTCCGCACAGGACGAGGACGGCGCCGGGCGCCTCCCGGGCGATCTCCCGGGCGAACAGCCCGCCGAGCCCGCCCGCTCCGCCGGTGACGAGGTAGACGCCACCGGCCCGCCACGGCCCGGCCGCAGGGGCGTCGTCGAGGGCGGTCCACCTCGGCACCTGACGGAGGCCGTCGGCGTACCGCACCGCCACGTCGTCGAGGCTCGCGGTCTCGTCGCGCAGCCGTCGGCACAGCGTGGCCCTGTCGACCGGCTGCTCCATCTCGATGAGCTGGGTCACCACCTTGGGGTGCTCCATACGGGCCGTACGCAGCAGGCCGCCGAGTCCGGCGAGCAGCCGGGACTCACCGTGCGCCGGTACGACGACCTGGAGCAGGACCGGGCCTTCCTTGGTGGCCGGGATGGCCTGCCGCAGCCGCTCCAGCACGGTTTCGGCGGCGCTGGTGTACCGCAGGACCAGGTCGTCCGCCGCGGGCATCGCGTCGCACGGCACGCCGAGGGCGGCCGCCACGGCTGACGGGTCGATTCCGCCGGTTCCTTCGCGTACGTCGTGTACGTCGGGTCCGTCAGGTCCGTCAGGTCCGTCGAATCCGCCGAGCAGGACCCAGTGCCGCGCGAGCGGGCGCGGGGCGCGGGCGGGCTCGGCGGGACGCCAGCCGGGCCGCATGAGGGTGAGCGAGGCGCCGTCGGCGGTCGCACTGCCCTTCTCGGGCACCGTCCTTGACGGATCGTCGGCCGTCGCGGGCAGCACCCGCGTGCTCAGCCCGAGCAGCCGCACGCACACGGCCCCGTCGTCGTCGCACAGGTCCACGTCGACGCGGCGCACGGCGCCGCCGCGGTCGTCCGCCGCGGGCCGCGCCACGGCCCAGCCGCTCGCCGGGGTCGGCGCGAGGATCCGCACGTCCTCCAGGACGAACGGGAGCGCCGCCGCCACCGTGTCGCCGTCGGTGCCCTCGGCGAGCGACAGGCCGACCGTGGCCTGGAACGCGGCGTCGAGCATCGACGGGTGCAGGGTCCAGCCGCCGCCGTCGCGCGCGGCCTGGGGAAGGGTGAGACGGGCGACGGCGAGCCCGGTGCCGATGTCGAGCCGTCGCAGGCCCCGCAGCGCGGGACCGTAGCCGATGCCCATGCTCTCGAAGAGCAGGTAGCAGTCTTCGTGGTCCAGCGTCCGCACGTCGCACCGGGCGCGCAGCGCGGCGATGTCCAGGCGTGCGGGCGCGGGCTCGGACGCCGCGCACGATTCGATGCGTCCCTGCCCGTGCGGTACGGGCCGGCCGTCCGCGCCGGTCGTGGTGATCCCGTAGCCGAGGCCGCCGCCCGCCCGGCGCCGTAGCGCGATCTCGGCCGACGTCGGCCCGGTGATCCGTGCCGGGCGCGACCAGACGACGTCACGCAGCCGCAGTGCGGTGGGCTCCATGCCCTCCGCCCGCGCGGCGGCACACGCCAGCTCCAGGTACGCCACGCCGGGCAGCACCGGCACGTTCCGTACGCGGTGGTCGTCCAGGAAGAACTCGCTCCCGGTCAACTCGACGGCGTAGCACGGCGCGTCGGGCTCGCCGGGACGCTTGCGGCCGGTCAGCGGCGAGTGCGCGGCCCGGGATGCCGACGGTGCCGGGGCCCGTCGTGCGCGCTGTCCGACCCAGTACCGCTCACCGCCGAACGGGTACCCCGGCAGGGGCACGATCCGGAAGCCCCCGTCGGCGAAGAGCGGGGCGAAGCGCAGGTCCACGCCGTCGGCGAAGATCCCGGCCAGTTCGGTCAGGCTGCCGTGGCTGTCGTGACGGCTGTGACTGTCATCTCGGGCGTGGCTGTCGTGGCGGGCGTGCTCGGCCATCAGTTGCTCGGCTCGGGTGAGTGCGGCGTGGTCCTGGCGGCGGTGTCCGTCCGCGGCCTCACCGGTGGACACGCTCGGGGCGCGGCCGTCGCGCAGCCAGGTCCGCAGGGCCTGGATCAGCTCCTCGCGGTCGGCCGCCACGCAGGCCCACCGGTGGCCGCAGTGGCGGCGGCCGGTGGCCAGGGTGTGGGCGACGTCGCCGAGGTCCAGGTCCGGGTGGGCGAGGACGTGGTCCAGCAGGCGCTCGGCCTGGGCGCGGCGCGCGGCCTCGTCCTGGCCGGACAGCACGAACAGCCACCGCGGGCGGTCGGCGTGCGGGGTGCGGTCCGGCTCCGGGGCCTGCTCGATCAGGGCGTGTGCGTTGGTTCCCGCGGCGCCGAACGAACTGACGCCGGCACGGCGCGGCCCCGAGGCGGGCGCGGGCCAGGGGAGCAGCTCGGTGGGGACGTGGAAGGGGCTGCCGTCCAGCGCGATGGCCGGGTTGCTCCGTCGGAAGTGCAGCGACGGGGGCAGCTGTTCGTGCCGGAGCGCCAGCAGCACCTTGATGACACCGGCCACGCCCGCGGCGAACTGGGTGTGTCCCAGGTTGGTCTTGACCGAGCCCAGCGCGCAGCCGCCCGCGGGCGCGTCACCGAACACGGCGCGCAGCGCCTCGAACTCGATCGGGTCGCCGAGCGGTGTGCCCGTGCCGTGCGCCTCGATGAGCTGGACGCCGGCGGGGTCGACGCCGGCCCGCTCGTACACGGCGCGCAGCAGGCGTTCCTGGGAGCGGGCGCTGGGCGCGGTGAGCCCGTTGGTCGTCCCGTCCTGGTTCACGCCCGACCCGCGGATCACACCGTAGACGTGGTCGCCGTCCCGCAGCGCGTCCACGAGCCGTTTGAGTACGACGACTCCGGCGCCCTCGCCGGGTACGAAGCCGTCGGCGCGGTCGTCGAAGGTGTGGCAGCGGCCGCGGGTGGAGAGCATGGTGGCCCGTACCGCGGACTTGTAGAAGATCGGCGTGGACTGGACGAACACCCCGCCTGCCAGCGCCATCGTCGTGTGGCCCTGGCGGAGGTCCTGGCAGGCCTGGTGGATGGCCACCAGCGAGCTGGAGCAGGCCGTGTCCACCGACAGCGCGGGCCCCTGGAGGTCGAGGAAGTAGGAGATGCGGGAGGCGATGACCGAGGAGATGTTGCCCCACAGCGTCTGCGGCGGCGCGTCGTCGCCGATCAGCTGCTGGTAGTCGCTGGGCGAGCCGCCGACGTAGACCCCGCAGCCGCGGCCGTCGAGCCGCTCACCGGCGTAACCGGCGTCCTCCAGCGCGTGCCAGCACTCCTCCAGGAAGATCCGCTGCTGCGGGTCGGTGTACGTCGCCTCCTTGCCCGACATGCGGAAGAACCAGGCGTCGAAGCGTTCGATGTCGTCCACGAAGCTGCCGTACTGGCGCGGGGCACCGGGCCCCAGCTCCTTCGCCATGTCCCAGCGGGTGACGGTCCCGACCAGGTCGTCACCGGCCGCGAGATGCGCCCACAGTGCCGCCGCGTCGGGTGACTGCGCGAACCGGGCGGCGATTCCGACGACCGCGACGGCGTCCTCGTCGGCGTCCTCGGCGCCCTCCTGGTCATCGGCGGCGGCGGACGGGACAACCACCGGAGCGGGGGCCGGTGCGGGAGCGGGGTCCTGCGTCGGGCCCCCCTCGGGTTCCCCGGACGAGTCGTCGCCCAGGGCGCCGGACGACCGCAAACTCTCCCCGTACCGCGTGACCAGATGGTCCGTCAGCCGGTCGAGCGAGCTGTGCTCGAACAGCGTGGTGCTCGGCAGGCCGACGCCGAGGGCGCGGTTCACCGAGTCGACGAGCTTCACGCTGAGGACCGAGTCCACGCCGAAGTCGGAGAACGACGCCTGCGGGTCGATCTCTTCGGGCTCCATCATCAGGACGCGGGCCACCTCGGCCAGCAGACGGGCACCGACCAGCGGGCGCAGGTGGGGCAGCTCCCGGTGAGCGGCGCCCGGTGCCGGAGCCGCGGGCCGCCGGTTCCGGTCGTGCCGGGCCGGAGTCGTCGTGGTCACCCAGTAGCTCCTGCGCTGGAAGGGGTACGTCGGCAGCGGCGTCCGGCGGACGTCGAGGCCGGAGTACAGCGGAGCGAAGTCGACCGGGGCGCCGTCGAGGTACCGGACCCTGACGAGCTCCGACGCCGGCTCGGCGCTCCGGTCGCTGGTACCGCCGTCCCCGCCCGCGAGCCAGGCGTCGAGCCGGCGCAGGAGTGCGTCGCGGCTGTCGGCGGTGAAGGCGGCGCGGTGGGCGAAGTGGTCGCGGCCGACGGCCAGCGTGTAGCTGACGTCGCCGAGCACGGCGTCGGGCGTGCGTCGGAGGTGCTCGGCCAGGTCCTCGACGCGGCGGCGCAGGGCCGAGGGCGCCCCACCGGACAGGACGAACAGGTGCTCGCGCGTTTCGGCCCGGCGCTCCTCGGGGCCCGGGAAGTCCTCCACGACCAGGTGTGCGTTGGTGCCGCTGAAGCCGAAGGCGCTCACGGCGGCGACCCGCCTGCCCCGGCTGTTCGGCCGCCACGGCCGCAGCTCGGTGTTCACCTGGAACGGGCTGCCGTCGAGCCGGATCGCCGGGTTGATCTCGTGGTGGTGCAGCGACGCGGGTATCTGGCCGTGACGCATCGACAGGACCGTCTTGAGCAGGCCGGCCACGCCCGCCGCGGAGGTGGTGTGCCCGAGGTTGGTCTTGATCGAGCCGAGCGCGCAGGAGCCCTCCGGGCCCGCCCCGGAGAAGGCGTTGACCAGGGCCTGGCACTCGATGGGGTCACCGAGCTGGGTGCCGGTGCCGTGCGCCTCGACCATGCCGATCCCGGCCGGGTCGATACCGAACTCGTCGTGCACCTGGCGGATCAGGCGCTCCTGCGACAGGGCGCTCGGTGCGGTGATGCCGTTGGTCGCCCCGTCCTGGTTGACGGCCGAACCGCGGATCACCGCGTGGATGTGGTCGCCGTCCGCCAGGGCGTCGGACAGGCGCCGGAGCACCACCACGCCCACGCCCTCGCCGGGTACGAAACCGTCGGCCGCGGCGTCGAAGGTGTGGCAGCGGCCGGTCGGCGACAGCATCCCGCCACGGCTCGCCGCCAGGTAGGTGCCGGGCGTCGCCTGGACGCTGACCCCGCCCGCGACGGCCAGTTCCGTCTCGCCGCTCCACAGCCCCTGACAGGCGAGGTGGACGGCGACCAGAGAGCTGGAGCACGCCGTGTCGACCGCGATGGCCGGCCCCTGGAGGTTGAGGTGGTAGGCGATGCGGGCGGGTACGACGGAGGGTGCGTTGCCCCACGCCGCCTGGGCGGGCGGCGCGTCCTCGAACAGCTCGTGGTAGTCGCCGCCGGTGCAGCCGACGTACACACCGCAGCGGCGGCCGTCCAGAGAGGCCCTACCGTGGCCGGCGGCCTCCAGGGCGGTCCACGCCTGCTCCAGGAAGAGCCGCTGCTGCGGGTCGGTGTACGTCGCCTCCAGGCCGGTCAGGTTGAAGAAGCGGGCGTCGAATTCGTCGATGCCGTCGATGAAGCTGCCCGCACGGCAGGCGAGTTCCTCGTCGCTGTGGGCGGACAGGTCCCACCGCTCGACCGGGCCGACCAGGTCGTCACCGGCGGCGAGGTGCCGCCACAGCGCGTCGACGTCGTCCGACCCGGCGAACCGGCCGCTGATCCCGACGATGGCGATCGGCTCGCGCTCCACGGACCGGCGCCCCGCGCCCGCGGCGGACGATGCCGGTGAGGCGGAGAACGGCTCTGCGGCGGGGGATGCCTCCGAGACGACGGACGGCTGCACCGCGGGCTGGGGCTGCGGCACGTCCCGGACCTCCCGAGCCTCCCGGACCTCCCGAACCTGCCCGACCTCCCGCGCGGGCAGCCGCGGCCGGTGGCTCTCGACGATGTGCGCGGCCAGCAGCGCCGCGCTGCGGTGGTCGAAGATGACCGTGGTGAGCAGGTCGATCCCCAGTTCCTGGTTGAGGCGCTGGACGAACCTCGCGCCGACGATGGAGTCGAGGCCGTAGTCGGCGAACGTCCCGTCGGGGTCGATCCTCTCCACGGGCATGCGCAGCGCGTCCGCGAGTTCGGCCAGCACCACATCCGCCACGGACCGGGCCGGAGCCGTCTCCACAGCGGCGACGGCAACGGCGACCGGGGCGGCGGCCAAAGCACCAACCGGTACCGGGGCCGGGACCGGGACCGCCGACTCGGCGGGCACGACCCGGGGACCGCGCGCCAGGCCGTCGCTGTGGGCCACCACCACCTGCTGCCCCAGCGCCAGGGCGTCCCCGGCCGGGTGGCCGACGCCGGTGAAGCCCTCCTGCTCCAGCACCCGGCGCCAGCTCTCCGGGGACAGCGCGGGGCTGCCCGGAGCGCGCAACTCGGGGTCGTCGTAGAGCCACCAGCCGTCGAGCAGGCCGAACGTCAGATGGTTGACCAGGTAGAAGCCGCTGATCTCGTTCAGCGCGAGAAGCCCGCCTCCGCGCAGCAGCGCCTTGGCGTGGCGCAGGGCCGGGCGGACGTTGTCGGTGGCGTGCAGCACGTTGGCCGCGATGACGACGTCGTACGCGCCGATGTCGAGCCCCTGGACGTGCGGGGGCCGGCCCGCGTCGAAGATGCCGTACGTCAGGGCGTCGTAGCGGGGTCCGAAGGTGTCCTGCGCGTGCTGGAGGAAGGCCTGGGAGAGGTCGGTGCAGCGGTACTCGGCCAGGTCCAGTCCGGCCTGGCTCAGACGGTCGAGCACGGGACCGGTGGTACCGCCGGTGCCCGCGCCGATCTCCAGGACGCGCAGGCGGGCGCCCGGTTCGGCCTGCCTGCGGGCACGGAGGAACGACAGGACGTGCTCGGCCAGTACGGCATTGAAGTGCCCGGCCACGCGGTTGTCCCGGTACACGCCCTCCACCAGGGAGAACGATCCCTGCGGGAAGAGCACGTCGGTGGCGAGCACCTGGCCGCGCAGGATGCCGACCAGCGCGGGCAGGGTCCGGCCGAGCAGCCTGAGCGGGGCGCGCAGATCGGCGTTGGCGTCGGCCCACCGGGCGGCGGCCCGGTCCCAGTCGGAGCGCAGGGCCTCGGCGTCCGGTACGGCTGGGCCGGCCGGGCCGGCGTCGTTCCAGCGGCCCCGTGCGTCGATCAGCCCGTGGTCGGTCAGGGTGCGCAGGGTGGCCGTGAGCCAGCGGTCGAACCGCGCGTCGACACCGTGCCGTGCCTTCCACTCGGCCAGGCCGTCGCGCGGCTCGTCGAGTCCGGCCCGGCGTAGCTCCACCGCGAGGCGGCGGTGCAGGAACGCGTCGATCTCGCCCGGCACCGGGCCGGCGTGATGCGCGGCCAGGTCGTCCGGCAGGGGCACGGCCGGGGCTTCGCCGGACGCCACCGCGCCGTGCGGGTGGGAGCTCAGCGTCTCCCCGGTCAGGACGCCCTCGACAGGCAGCGGACGCCCGAGGCGCATGAAGCCGATCTGGTCGAGCGGGCCGGCCAGCAGACGCTCCACCGCGTCCATCGCCGCGGCCGGGTCGATCGGGGCCAGCCCCATGTCGGTCACGTCGCGCAGGAGTGCGTCGGGGACGTTGCCCCAGTAGCCCCAGTTGACGACCTTGACCGGGCAGGCGAGCGCCGTGCGCAGCGTGGCGGCGTACGCGTCCTCGAAGGCGCAGGCCGCCGAGTAGTGGGCCTGGTTCGGGTTGCGGATGAAGCTCACCAGCGAGGAGATCAGCAGGACGAAGTCGAGGTCCAGGCCCGCGAGGACGTTGGCGAAGTGCACGCAGGGGTCGACCTTGGCGGCCAGGGTGGCCTCCAGCTCGTCCTCGCCCATCCGGGCCAGCGGGGTGTGGCTGAACACCATCGCCAGGTGCACCACACCGTCGATGCGGCCGTACCGTCCGGTCACCTCGTCGCGCACCCGGGCGAGCGCCGCGGGGTCGGAGGCGTCGGCGGACAGGTAGACCGGTGGGCGCCCGCCGCCCTTGGCCACGCGCGCGGCCTTGTCCCGGATCGTCTCGTCCTCGGCGCGGCGTCCGACCCACACCACGCGCGCGTCGTACCGGCGGACCAGGTACTCGCTGAGCAGCACGCCGAGGTCTCCGGCGCCGCCGAGGAGCACGTACACACCGCCGGGACGCAGGACGGGCTCGGCCGGGAGCGGGGTGGCGTCCACCGGCAGGAGCTGCCTGCGCAGCCACTGGCCGCCGCGGCGCAGGAACGGGTGCGCACGGCGGTCGGCGGGCAGCGCGAACACCTCCCCCGCGACGAACGGCTCGCCGTCGGTCAGGTCCACGGCGCGGACACGCCAGTGCGGCTCCTCCTTGGCCAGACCGCCGATCAGGCCGTGCAGGCTCGCCTGGGCCGGGTCGGCGGGCACGTCACCGTCCGGGGCGAAGGCGCCACGGGTCACCAGGGTGAGCCCCAGCCGCCGCTCGTCCGCGCCGGGTTCGGACACCGCCTTGAGCACGCGGAACATGCGCCGGACGGCTTCACGCTGCTCGGCGATCCGCTGCTCGGCGATCGGCTGCCCGGCGTCCGGGCCCGCGGGGGCCGTGGTCGGGAACTGCATGACCACGTGGTCGAAGGCGCCGGCTGCAGCCAGCTCCTCGCGCAGCTCCGTCACGGACGACGTACCGGGGTGCAGCGGCACGACGTCCGGGCAGTGGGCGGTGAGCGCCGCGAGGACCTCCGGTTCGAGGCCGACCGCGACGACACGCGCCGACTCGGCCGGGTACGGCCTGCCGCGCAGCAGCCGCGTCGGCTCCCAGACCGGGTGCAGGGTGAGGTCGCCCGCGGGGATCTCGTGGGAGTCGGACAGGCGGACGGGGACCGTGGGAGCGGGAGGTGCGGCCTCAGCAGGGCGCGGGTCGGCGGGGCGGGCCCGGACGGGGCCGGCGTCGGTGGGGCTCGCCTCGGTACCAGTGGGCCGCCGCGTCGACTCCCCTTCGCTGTACGGGGGTTGGTCCAGCCCGTCGGTGTACCAGTACCGCTCGCGGGCGAACGGGTAGCCCGGCAACCCGACCTTGCGCGGCTTCGGTGCGTCGGCGTCGGCGTGCAGGCGCGCCCAGTCCACCGGCAGGCCGCTCGCCCACGCCTCGGCGAGCGGTGCCGGTTTGCCGCGCCGCGACCAGCGCACGACCGTCTCCTGGAACTCCTCGTCGGCCAGGAACCGACCGACCGCGCCGGCCCGGCCCTCCCCGGCACCGAGGTAGGCACCCTGCGGCAGGCTCCTTCCGCCCGCGCAGGCGTCGAGCGCGTCGATGAGGTCGGAAAGGCCGCTGACCACCACGGCGAACCGGGCGGGCATGGCCTCTCGGCCGACCTGAAGCGTGTAGGCGATGTCGGGCAGGTCCGTGCTGCTCCACTGCCCGGCCCGCAGCGCGTCGCCCAGCCGCCGGGCGTACGCGCGCAGGCGCTCTTCGTCGCGTGCGGAGAGTACGACGACGACGGGAACGGGGCCTCCGTGCTGTGCGGACGCCCCGGGGACGTACTCCCCCACGTACTCCTCCACGTACTCCTCCACGAGGACGTGCGCGTTCGTGCCGCCCGCGCCGAACGCCGAGACTCCGGCGAGTCGTGGGCGCCCCTCCCTCCTCGGCCAGGGCGCGGCGTCACGTTGCAGCACGAACGGTCCGGCCGCGAAGTCGATCTCCGGGTTGGTGCGCTCGGCGTGCAGGGTCGGCGCCAGCGTGCCGTGCCGCATCTGGAGCAGCACCTTGGTGAGGCCCGCGATGCCCGCGGCCGACTCCAGGTGGCCGATGTTCGACTTCGCCGAGCCGATGGAGCAGAAGTTCCGTTCGTCGGTGAACTCGGCGAAGGCCGCGCTCAGTCCGGCGATCTCGATCGGGTCGCCCAGCGCCGTTCCGGTGCCGTGGGCCTCGATGCATCCGATGTCGCGCGGGTCCCTGCCGGAGCGTCGCCAGGCGCCGCGGATCACCGAGGCCTGGGCGAGGGGGTTGGGCACGGTGAAGCCGTGGGTGTGGCCGCCGTGGTTGACGGCGGTCCCGCGAATCACCCCGAGGACGCGGTCGCCGTCGGCGAGCGCGTCGGCGAGCGGGCGCAGCAGCACCGCGCCGACGCCCTCACCGGGCACGTAGCCGTCGCCGCCCTCGCCGAAGCTGCGGCAACGGCCGTCGCCGGAGGCGAACTGACCCTCGCCGATCATCAGGTACTTGCTCGGGTGCAGCGACAGGTTGACGCCGCCCGCCACCGCCACGCCGCACTCCCCGCGCTGCAGGGCGGCGCAGGCGAGATGGACGGCGGTCAGCGCCGAGGCGCACATCGTGTCGACGGTGACGCTGGGGCCGCTCGCGTCGAAGAAGTACGACACCCGGTTGGCGATGGACGCGAGGCTGCCCGGTACGACGAGGGGCTCGCCGCGCACGCTCTGCTCGGCGCCGTAGAGCTGGTACTCGGAGTACATCGCGCCCACGAACACCCCGATGTCACCGGCGTCCTCGCCCACCCGGGCGCGGGCGGCGGAGCGCAGGGCGTCCCGCGTGTAGCCGGCGTCCTCAAGCGTGGCGTGGGCGCACTGCAGGAACAGCCGTTCCTGCGGGTCCATGGTCGACGCCGCCTTGGGCGAGATGCCGAAGAACAGTGGGTCGAACTCGTCGACCCCGTCGAGGAAGCCGCCCCACTTGCTGTACGTCCGGCCGGGGACGCCTCGCCGCTCGTCGAAGTAGCGGTCGTGGTCCCAGCGTCCGGCCGGGATCTCGGTCACGCTGTCCCGGCCGTTCAGCAGGTTGTCCCAGAACGTCTCCAGGTCGGGCGCCCCGGGGTAGCGGCCCGCCATCCCGACGATCGCGACGGCCATGCCCTGCTCCTGAGCGGGGACCGGCTCCGGCTCCGGCTGCCGCGCGACGGCAGAGAGGTGTGCGGGGGCGACGGCCTCGGTGGGCACCTGCTGCCCGTCCCGCGGTTCGTCGCGCGGTTCGTCTCGGGAGCCCACGACCGCGGCGAGCGCCTCGGGCTGTGTCCGCAGGAAGTGCCGGGCGAGGCCGTCGACCGTGCGCACCTCGAAGAAGAGGGTGCTGCCGACGCCGTCGAAGTCCCTGCGGACCGCTTCGGTGAGCTGGACGACGAGAATGGAGTCGATGCCGTAGCGGTCGAAGGTCACATCGGCCCGGATCTCGCCGACCGGGAGGTCCAGGACCTCCGCGACGAGCGCGCGGAAATGATCCCGGGCCAGGTCCAGCAGCCGCTCGTCACGGTCGGCGGCGGACTGCGGTGACGGCTGCGGTGCGGACTGCGGCACGGGCTGCGACGAGGCGGTGGCCTGGGGGCGTACGGCGTCGTCGGCCGGGGGAAGGGTGCCGCGGAAGGCGCTCACTCCGTCCGGGCGCGGCTGGCGGATCATGCCGTCGCTCTCGGCGACGATCACCTGCTGGCCGAGGTCGTCGGCGCCCTCGGCGCCCACGAAGCCGCCGTGGAACCCCACCTCCTTCAGCACCCGGAGCCAGCTTCCGGGCGCCAGGCCGGGAGATCCGGCGATCCGTGGTGCCGGGTCGTCGTAGCGCCACCAGCCGTCCAGCAGACCGAAGGTGAGATGGCTGAAGAGGATGTTGTCGCTCAGCTCGTTGAGCAGCAGCAGGGAGTTCGGACGCGCGGCGGCCTTGGCGTTGCGCAGGGTGGTGCGGATGTTGCGGGTGGCGTGCAGGACGTTGGTGGCGATCACCACGTCGTACGAGGCGGGGGTGAGCGGCTGCCCGGCCAGGGGTTGCTCGGCGTTGAAGAGCTGGGGGTCCAGGTAGGGCGCGATCGGGCCGTACGCCCTGCGCGCGTGCAGCAGGAACGCCTTGGAGATGTCGGTGTAGGTGTACGTCTCGATGCGGTCGGCCCACGGCTTCAGCCGGCGGAACACCACGGCACTGGTGCCTCCGGTGCCCGCTCCGATCTCCAGGATGCGCAGTCGCGCGGAGGGGTCGTCGGCGAGGCGGCGTTCGACGTAGGCGACGAGGGTGTCGGCGAGGACGTCATTGAAGTAGTCGGCGACCGGGTTGTTCTTGTAGACGCCCTCGACCAGTTCCAGGGAGGCGTTCGGGAACATGACGTCCGTGGCGGGGCGGCGGCCGGTGAGGACGGCGGGCAGCGCGCGCAGCGTGGTGTCGACCAGGACGGCCTGCGGGCGTTTGGCCTCGTCGGCCAGCCACGGGTCGCGTGCGCGGTCCCAGTCCGCCCAGGCGTCGTCGAGGGACACGGAGCGGGGGTCGACGGCCGCGTACCGGTCGTCGCCAGCGCGGCGCAGCAAGCCCGCGTCGGCCAGGACGGCGAGGGTGTGGGACGTCCAGCGCTCGTAACGGTCGTCGATGCCGCCGACGGCACGCCACTCGTGGGCGGTGGCCGCGCGGCCGTCGGAGAACAGGCCCAGCGACCGCAGCAGCGCCCAGGTGATGCGGACGAGCGCGTCGTGCATGATCCCGGCGTGCCCGTCGGCCTTCACGCGCAGCCGCGCGATCTCGTCCCGCCGGTCGGGGCGGCCGTCACGCAGCGCGGTGATCAGGGACGGGACCGTGGTAGCCAGGGTGGCGGCGGGCCGGCGGGTGAGCGCGTCGGCGCCGTAGATGCCGTCGATGCTCCGGCTGTCGGTGGCCTTGAGCAGGGCGAGTTGGGGGTGCGGGGAGGCGAGCAGGGCGTCGAAGGCCGCCATGCCCTCGTCGGACTCGATCGAGCCGAGCCCGAGCCGGCCCATGCGCTCGCGGTAGCCGTCGGCGGTGACACTGCCGACGCCGGCCCAGTAGCCCCAGTTCATCACCTTGACGGGGCAGCCGAGCCGGGGGGCGAGCTGCTCGGCGAAGGCGTCGGCGAAGGTGCAGCCGGCCGCGTAGTTGGCCTGCCCCGGCGCCTTGAAGAAGGACTGCATGGACGAGAAGAAGGCGACGAAGTCCAGCGGCTGGCCGGCGAAGACGTCGGCGAGGTTGACCGACACGTCCGCCTTGGCCGCGTACGCGGTACGGAAGCCCTCCTCGTCCATGCGGGCCAGCGTCCGGTCGCCCAGCACGAGCGCGGTGTGCAGCACCCCGCGGACCGGGCCGTGCCGCCGTACGATCTCGTCGCGGGCGCGCCGGAGGGCGTCGCGGTCGGTCGCGTCCGCCTGGACGTAGTCGGGGCGCGGGCCGTGCCCCGCCACGGCCACGGCGTCCTGGCGTGCCGCGATGTCGGCGTCGTGCGGGCTGCGGCCGATCCAGACCACCTGGGCGCCGTGACGGCGCATCATGTGCTCGGTCCACACCGTTCCGATGCCTCCGGCGCCGCCGATGGCCACGATCACGCCGCCGGTCGCGGGCGGGGTGGCGGCCGTGCCCGGCTCAGGCACCTCGAGCAGCCGCTGGCGGTACCACTCGCCGTGCCGGTACGCCAGGACCTCGCCGCGCGGGTCGGCGGGCAGCGCCAGCAGGTCCGGCCACGGTACGGACGTGGCGGCCCCGAGGTCGGCGACGCGGACGCGCCAGTGCGGGTACTCCTTGGCGAGCGTGCCGGCCAGGCCGTGCACACCGGCGTGGGCGGGGTCGGCGTGCGTGTCGCCCGGCAGCAGGCGTGTCCGCCGGGTGACGAGGGTCAGGCCCAGCTCGCGGGCGTCCGCGCCGTCCGCCAGGAGTGCCTTGACCAGCCGGAAGACGGCCAGTGCGGCCCGGGTGCCGGTGGCTGACGGCTCATCGGCGGCCGGGTCAGCGTCGACTGGGTCAGCGTCGACTGGGGGGAGCCAGATGACGTGCTCGGTACCGGTCGGCAGCCCGGCCTGGGCATCGGCCTCGGCGTCCAGGACGGTGGCTCCGGGGCAGTGGCGGCGCAGCCCGGCCTGCTCGTCCGCGGTGCCGCCGAGCAGCACAACGCGGGCCGACGGAGCGGGCCAGTGGGGGGCGTCGGGTACGGCGGGCAGGGCGTCCCACACCGGGGCCAGCAGGGTGGCGTGCGGGGATGCGTCGGCCGTGGGCGGTGGTGTCGTGGGCGGTGTCACCGTGCCGGTCAGACGTCGCGAGGTGTAGCCGCGCAGGCTCACGCTGAGGCGTCCGGCGTCGTCGTACAGGTCGATGTCCACTTTGGTCACGTTCCGTCCCGCCACGGGCGTGTAGCCCTCGGTGTGGCGCAGGTGGGCCCACATGCGCTCGGTAGTGGGGGCGAGGAGGTCCACGGCGTCCAGCGCGAACGGCACCGCGGCGGCGCCGGGTTCCTCGGGCAGCGTGCCGTCGGCGTCGGCGTGGAGGCCGACGACGGCCTGGACGGCGCTGTCGAGCATCGCCGGATGCAGCCCGAACGCACCGTCGCGGGCGCCGTCCGGCAGGACGAGCCGGGCCAGGACCTCGCCGTCGCCGACGGCCAGGGTGTCGATGGCGCGCAGCCGGTCGCCGTGCCGGATGCCGACGCCGTCGAGGGCGGCACGGCACTGCTCCCGCGTCAGGGTGCGGCGCGTGCACCGGGCCCGCAGCTCGTCCAGCGACGCGGACCCGGGCCTGTGGGAAGAGCCGGGCGAGCCGGGTGAGGTGACGCGCCCCTGGGCGTGGACAGTCGAGCCGTCGCGCAGCACCCGGAAGGCGTCGCCGTCGAGGTCGACACGCAGCTCGGCGCCGTCGGCATCGGCGTCGACAGGGAACGGCGCGGGCCAGACGACATCGCGCAGGCCGACCGGCCGGAAGGAGCCCCCGCTTCGGTCGCCGGTGGCGGCACGGCGTGCGAACTCCAGCGACATCACGCCGGGCAGGACGGCCCGGCCGCCCACATGGTGGTCGGCGAGGAAGAACTCCGCCCCGCTGAGCCGGACTCGGAGCGCGTTCGTGTCCCCGTCCGTGTCCATGCCCGTGCTCGTGCCGGTGTCCGGAGCCGCATCCGGGGCCGACTGCTGCGACGGGGTGTCGGCCCAGTAGCGGCGGCGCTCGAAGGGATAGGTGGGCAGCGGCACCTGACGGCGCACGGCGGGCGGGAAGCTCTCGGTGAACCGGTCGGCCTCGCCGCGCACATACGCCTCGGCGAGCGCGGCGGGCGCAAGCACGCGCACGCCCCCGACGGGCCTGGGCTCGGCGGCGGTCTCCCCCTGGACCACCGTGTCACCGGCGGTGCCGGACAGCCAGGCGCGCAGCCGGTCCGCCAGCGTCGGCAGGTCGGCGGCGACGACCGCCAGCCGGTGGGCGAAGTGGGAGCGCCCCGCTGCCAGGCTGTGGGCGACGGCGCCGGCGGGCAGGCCCGGCTCGCGGTCGAGGTGGCCGAGGAGCCGTTCCACGATGGCGCGGAGTGCGGACCCGGTGCGCGCCGACAGCAGGAACGCGTACTCCCCGCCCGGTTCCGCGACGTGGGCTGCCCGGTGTTCCTCCAGCACCACGTGGGCGTTGGTGCCGCTGGCCCCGAAGGAGCTGACGGCCGCGCGGCGGGGGCCGCGGGCAGGCGCCGGCCAGGGCCGCGGCGCGGTGGTGACCGTGAACGGACTGCCGTCGAGCGCGATGGCACGGTTGGCCTCGCGGAACTGCGCCGACGGCGGGATCTGCCGGTGCTCCAGGGCCAGCAGCGCCTTGATGACGCCCGCGATACCGGCGGCGAACTGCGTATGGCCCAGGGTGGACTTGACCGAGCCCAGGACCACGCTTCCGGCCGGGGCCCCCTCGAACACCCGGCTGAGCGCACGGAACTCGATCGGGTCGCCCAGCTGCGTACCGGTGCCGTGCGCCTCGACGAGCTGAATGCCGCCCGGCTCCACTCCGCTCGTGGCGTGCACCTCACGCAGCAGCCGTTCCTGTGACGCCGCGCTGGGGGCCGTGATGCCGTTGGTGGTGCCGTCCTGGTTGAGGCCAGAACCGCGGATGACGCCATAGATGTGGTCACCGTCGCGCACGGCGTCGGCCAGCCGTTTGAGGACGACCGCGCCCGCGCCCTCGCCCGGGACGAAGCCGTCGGCGCGGGCGTCGAAGCTGTGGCAGCGGCCGCTGGGCGAGAGCATGCCCGCGCGGCCGGCCGATTCGTAGAGCCGTGGGGTCGTCTGGATGAACACCCCGCCCGCCAGGGCCAGGTCCGCCGCACCGGCACGCAGGTCGCGGCAGGCCAGGTGGAGCGAGACCAGCGAGCTGGAGCAGGAGGTGTCCGTGGTGAGAGCAGGGCCCCTGAGGTCGAGGTGGTAGGCGATCCGGGACGCCACGAGCGAGCCCATGGTGCCCCACAGCGCCTGCGCCGGGGGCGCGGCGGCCAGGTGCTCGTGGTAGTCCCCGGCGTAACAGCCCACGTACACACCGCAGGTGCTCTTCCGCAGCCGTTCCCCGGTGTGGCCGGCGTCCTCCAGCGCGTTCCAGCACTGTTCCAGGAAGATGCGCTGCTGCGGGTCCATGGCGGCCGCCTCGACCCCGGAGATCGCGAAGAACACGGGGTCGAACTGGTCGAAGCCGCGCACGAATCCGCCGTTCCGGCAGGTCACGTCCGGGCCGAGGGGCCAGCGGGTCACCGGCTCGACGAGGTCCGCGCCGGCCATCAGGTGGTCCCACAGGGCACGCGGGTCCTCGGCGTCGGCGTACCGGGCGGCCATGCCGATGACGGCGATGGCATCGTCATCGGCATCGTCGGCGTCGTTCACGGCGGCAGCGGCAGCGGCAGCCGGTTCGGCGGAGAGCGTCGCCGAACCGTCCGCATCCGCCCGCAGCACGTCGCCGTAGGTGTCGGTGATGTGCGCGTGCAGGCGCTCCACGGTGCCGTGGTCGAACAGGTCGGCGGTCTCCAGCGCGGTGCCGAGGGACGCGTTGAGCGTGTGGACCAGGTGCACACCGAGGATGGAGTCCAGGCCGTAGTCCGCGAACGGGCGACGGCGCTCGATCTCGGCGACCGGCATCTGGAGGGCGTCGCCGAGCGCGTCCAGCAGGACCGACTCGACCGACTCGACCGACTCGACGTTCACGGCCCGCGCCGCCGTGGCACGTCGCGCGTCCACGGCCGGTAGTACGGGCACCCCAGTCTCCGTGGTCTTCGTGGTGGCCGCCGGGCCGGGCCAGTAACTCCGGCCGGCGAAGGGGTAGGCGGGCAGATGGACCCGCGCGGGGGGCTCGGTGCCGGTGTCGGTGTCCGTGTGAAGGAGAGTCCAGTCCAGGGGCATGCCCTTGGCCCAGAACGCCGCCAGCTCGTCCAGGTCGCCGCGCGCGATCCACTGGGCGACGAGTTCGCGCAGTTCGTCCTGCTCGGCCAGCGCGGCCAGCGTCTCGCGGGCGGCCCTGACCCGGCCGCGCCGCAACGCGCCCTCGCTCTCGCCCTCGGGGTCGTCGAGGAAGGCGCGGAGCTGCTCGCGCCACTCGGCGGGTGTGGCGGCGACGCAGCACAGCCGCTCGTCCATCGCCTCGCGGCCCGTCTGCAGGGTGACGGCGACGGCGTGCAGGTCGACCGCGGCCGGCTGGTCGTCGAGCCAGTCGGCCAGTTGCCGGGCGCGGGCCCTGAGGTCGTCGGCTGTGCGTGCGGACAGCGGCAGCAGTACGGGCTGATCGGACGCGGCGGGAGACGTGGCAGGTGAGGCGAGCGGCGAGGCGGACGAGGACGGTGCGGGCGTCGTCCCGGGCGCCGTGTGACCGGCCTCCGGCGCCCGGTACTCGGCGACGATCACGTGCGCGTTGGCTCCGCCCGCGCCGAAGGAGGAGATGCCGGCCGTCCGCGGCGCGCCGTTCGCCGGGCGCGGCCAGGGCGCGGCGGTGGTCTGCAGGGCGAACGGGGTCGCCGGGAAGTCGATGTCCGGGTTGGGCCGCTCGGCGTGCAGGGTGGGCGCGAACTCGCCGTGCCGCAGCTGGAGTACGGCCTTGGTGAGGCCCGCGATACCGGCGGCCGCCTCCAGGTGGCCGATGTTCGACTTCACCGAACCGAGGGCGCAGGCACCAGTCGTGGCCGTGGTCGTGCCCGTGGTCGTGCCCGTGGTCGTGCCCGTGTCGGGGGCGAAGGCCTGGGTGAGGCCGTCGATCTCGACGGGGTCGCCGAGGCGGGTGCCGGTGCCGTGCGCCTCCACGTAGCCGACGTCGGCCGCCGACACCCCCGCGCGGTCCAGCGCCTCACGGATGAGCGCCGCCTGAGCGCGCGGGTTGGGCACGGTGTAGCCGTTGCTGCGGCCGCCGTGGTTGACGGCGGAGCCGAGGATCACGGCGTGCACGGGGTCTCCGTCGGCCTCGGCCCGCGACAGTGGCTTCAGCAGGACGGCGCCGACGCCCTCGCCGGGCAGAAACCCGTCGCCGCCCTCGCCGAAGCTGCGGCAGTGCCCGTCGGTGGCCGGCATCCGGGAGCGGCACAGTTCGACGTACGTGGAGGGGTGCAGGTAGAGGTTGACGCCGCCGGCGATGGCCAGTTCGCAGGCGCCGTGGCGCAGGTGCTCGCAGGCCTCGTGCACCGCGGTCAGCGACGACGAGCACATGGTGTCGATCGGCATGCTCGGGCCGCGCAGATCCAGCAGGTACGACACCCGGTTGGCCAGCGACGCGAAGGAGGTGCGCGGCGCCGGCGGCACCCCGTCGACCGCCGGCAGGCGGTGCCGGTCGTACCCGGTCTTGGTGATCCCGGCGAAGACGCCGACCCGCGAGCCGTGCCGCTCGGCGAGCCGCTGCCGTGTGTAGCCGGCGTCCTCCAGCACGGACCACGCGGTCTCGACGAACAGCCTCTCCTGCGGGTCCATGTCGGCGGCCTCGCGCGGCGCGATCCCGAAGAACGCGGCGTCGAACCGGTCGAAGCCGTCCAGGAAGGCGCCCCACTTGCTGTAGCTGGCGCCCTGGCTCACGGCGCGCTGCGGGTCCGGTTCGTAGAAGCCGTCCAGCGACCAGCGCTCGGCGGGGATCTCCCGGCTGCTCTCGCGGCCCGCCCGCAGGTTGTTCCACAGCGCCTGAAGGGTGGGCGCGTCCGGGTAGCGCCCGCTCAGGCCGATGATGGCGATGGGCTCGTCCGCGCGGACGGGGCGTGGCCGCTCCGCGGTCCCGCCGGCGGCGGGACGCGACGATTGCGGGACGGCGGCGGCCCGGGTGGCGGCGGCCCGGGTGGCGACGGACCGGGTGGCGGCGGCCCGGGTGGCGACGGACCGGGTGGTGGGCTGAGTCGTGGAAGGGACGTCCCCGAGCCAGCGGTGGCACCCGTCGGGGTGCTCATCGGCCAGGTATCCGGCCAGGTCGTGCAGCGTCGGGTACTGGTAGAGCAGCGTCTTGGGGAGGGCGCCGAACCACCGCGCGAACCGCTGGTTGAGCCGGGTGACGGCGAGCGAGTCGATACCGAAGCTGTCCAGCGGCACGGCGGCGTCCAGCCTGGCGACGTCCAGCCGCACCGTCTCGGCGACGAGCTCCTTCAGCCGGGGCAGCACCCGCGCGCGGAGCCCCGCAGTCCCCGTAACCGTCCCGGTCTCCGTCTCCGTCTCCGTCTCCGTCTCCGTCTCCGGGGCTCCCTCGACCGGCTCGGCTCCCTTGTCCATGCTGTTCTCGTCGCTCTCCTTGTCCATGACCAGCAGATGCGGTGCGTCCAGTGCGAGCGCACCGTGCAGGGCGCGCAGCGCGGTGCCCGTTTCGAGAGGGCGGCCGAACCGGGCGGTGAGCGCGGGCACGTCCTCCGCCGGAACGCTCATCCCGCCGTCCCGCCACAGCGGCCAGCCGACCGCCAGGCTCCGGCCGTGCCGCTCTCCCGCGGCGACGAGCGCGGCGCGGTGGGTCTGATACGCGTCGAGGAAGCCGTTCGCCGCGGCGTAGTCGGCCTGTCCGGCGTTGCCCAGCGTCCCGGCGGCGGAGGACAGCGCCGCCAGGAACTCCAGGCGCACCTCCCGCGTGGCCTCGTCCAGGTTCACCAGTCCGGCGGTCTTCGGCGCGAGCACCCGCTGGGCGTCCTGGTGGGACTTGCGGATCACGTAGTCGTCGCTGGTCAGACCCGCCGCGTGCACGACGCCGTCGAGCCCGCCGTGCGCCCGTACGACCGCGCGGACCAGCTCGGCCACTGCGCCCGGGTCGGTGACGTCCACCTGGCGGTACTCGGTCCAGGGTCCCGGCGGTCCCTCGGCCGAGCGCCCGCACACGACGATCCGGCTGCCGGGGGCGTGCCGCGCGATGTCGGCCGCGAGCAGCCGCCCGATGCCGCCCGCCCCGCCGGTGAGGAGGTAGACGCCGCCGGGCTTCCACACCGGTACGGCCGCCTCGGGGGCCGGGGCGGCGGTCCAGTCCCGTACGTGGCGGCGACCGTCGACGTACCGCACATGGTCCTGGTCCCGCCCCGAACCCTGTCCCTGGCTCTGCCCCTGCTCCTGCCCCTGCCCCTGCCCGGCCTCGACGTCCAGCACATCGGCGAGTTCGTCGCCCGAGGGCCACCGGACGAACTCGATCAGCCGGCCGTGCAGCGCGGGGTCCTCCTGGGTGGCCGTGCGCAGCATGCCGATGAGCCCCGCGTAGCCGTTCCGCGTCCCCTCCCGGCACACGACCTGCACCTGGCGGGGGCCGCCGGCCGGCCGGTCGAGCAGGCGCTGCAACTCGCCGAGCAGGCGGGTCGCCGCGTGCTCGTAGGCAGCGGCGGGCCCGTCGTCGCGGCTGTCCACCCGGGCGAAGGACACACCGGGCAGCCGTCGGCGCAGAACGGCGGCGGCCTCGTCGGGCACGTCGCACAGCACGACCAGCCGCCGCGCGCCCGTCACCGTGGCCCGCCCCAGCGCCGGTTCGTCGCGCCACGTCGGGACACGAAGGATGGTTCGACTCATGTTCCGTTCCGTTTCGGGTTCGCAGGGCAGCCTCGGCCGCCTGATCGGGGCGGAGGGGGTGAAGGCGGGGTCCGTCGGTCAGTCGCCGCTCAGGGCGTCCGGGTCGGCGCGGCCGTCGAGGATCGCGTCGAGCAGTGCCGCCCGGGCCCCGGCGTCGAACGCGGTCCGGGGCGGCGGCGCGGGAGGCTCGTCGCTCGCGGGCACCCAGTGGCGGACACGCGCGAACGGGTACGAGGGCAGCCGTACGGTGCGCCGCTCGCCGGTGGGGTGCAGGGCCCGCCAGTCGACGAGCCTGCCCTCGCACCACAGGGCCGCCACCGTGTCGAGCCGTCCCTCCCGCAGCGCCTGCGTCACCTCGGGGTCCTGCGCGGGCTCGCGCCGTACGCCGGAGCCGCGGGACCGCCGCAGGGCGCCGGAGTGCAGGCCGGACGCCTCGTCTCCGGCGAGGAACCGGTTCAGGGCGCCGAGGACCTCGCCGATGTTTCCGGCGACGAAGGCGAGTCGCCGTTCCATGGCCTCCCGGCCGACCTGGAGGGTGAACGCCAGGTCCGCCGGATCAGGGGTTCCTCCGTAGTGGCGGGCCCCTTCGAGGAAGTCCCGCAGCCGTCCGGCCGACGCGCGCAGCCGGTCGCCGTCCCGGGCGGACAGCACGATCAGCTGGGGTGGGGCCGTGCGCGTCGGCCCGGTGCGTGGCTCGGTCTGCTGCGCGGGGGGCGCTTCGAGGACGACGTGGGCGTTGGCGCCGCCGAAGCCGAAGCTGCTCACCCCGGCCCGCAGCGGCCACTCCCGCCCCTCGGGGGCACGGCGCCGTGTCCAGGGGCGCAGCTCGCGCACGACGTCGAAGCCTTCGTCGGCGAGCGGGAGTTGGGGGTTGAGCCGGTCGCAGTGCAGGGTCGGCGGCAACTCGCCGTGGCGCATGGCGAGCAGCACCTTCAGTACCCCGGCCAGGCCCGCGGCCGCCTCCAGGTGGCCGATGTTGGTCTTCACCGAGCCGAGCGCGCACGGTTGCTCCGCGCGGGCCGGCCTGCCGTGAGCTGCGCGGAGGGCGCCGTAGGCACGGACGAGGGCGTTCACCTCGACGGGGTCGCCCAGCGCGGTGCCGGTGCCGTGGGCCTCGACGTAGCCGATGCTGTCGGGGTCGATGCCGCGCATGGCGTCCTGGATCAGGTCGGCCTGCGCCCTGCCGTTGGGGGCGGTGAGGGAACCGGCCCGCCCGCCGTGGTTCTCGGCGCTGCCGCGGACGACGCCCCAGACGGCGTCGCCGTCCCGGCGCGCCTGTGCGAGCGGCTTGAGCAGGACGGCGGCGACGCCCTCGGAGCGGACGTAGCCGTCGGCGTCCGCGGAGAAGGTCTTGCAGCGGCCGTCCGGGCTGAGCATCCCGGCCAGCTGCGTGGCGGCGAAGGTGTCGACGCTCAGCAGCAGGTTGACGCCGCCCGCGACGGCCATGTCGCAACGGCCGGACCGGATGCTCTCCACCGCCCGGTGCAGTGCGACGAGCGAGCTGGAGCAGGCCGTGTCGACCGGTTCACTCGGCCCGTGCACGTCCAGGAGGAAGGAGATCCGGTTGGCGAGCATGGAGTGCGCGTTGCCGGTGGCGGTGAAGGCGTCGGGGGACACCCCGCTCGCGTTGAGCAGGTGGTGGTAGTCGCTGCCCGAGACCCCGAAGTAGACACCGGTGTTCGCGGGCAGCCTGGCCGGGGCGTAGCCGCCGTTCTCCAGTGCGGCCCACACCGTCTCCAGCGCCAGCCGGTGCTGGGGGTCCATCAGCTCGGCCTCGAGCGGCGACAGGGAGAAGAAGTCGGCGTCGAAGCGGTCCACGTCGGCGATCCGGCCCGCGAACTTCGGGAAGTCGGCCTTCGCCACGACGCCGGCGTAGCGCTCGTCGAAGCGGTCGCCGGGATAGTCGGCGATCAGGTCGGCGCCCGCGCGCAACCGCTGCCAGAAGGTGTCCAGGTCCTCCGCACCGGGGAACCGTCCCGCGGCGCCGACTATCGCCACGGCGTCGTCGTCGGGCAGGGGACGGGTCGCGGACACCGGCACTGGCACTGGCACCGGCACCGGCACCGGCTCGGCCCCATGAGTGGGCTCGGGTTGTGCCAGAGGTGCCAGAGGTGCAGGAGGTGCCGGGGTCGGCTCCTCGGGGGCGGCCGGAACGGTGAGCCGCGCGCCGTAACGGTCCAGGAGATGTTCCGTGAGGCTGCGGATGTCGGGGCACTCGTAGAAGAGCGCAGGGCTGAGGTTCGCGCCGAGCACGCCGCCCAGTTCCGTCGCCAGTTGGGCGAGCGCGATGGACTCGAAGCCGTACGCGTGGAAGTACGTGTCGTCGTCGATGTCGCCGAGGTCGGCTTTCAGCAGGTCCGCGACGGTCTCCCGCACGATCCGGACGAGTGCCGCCTCCCGGTCCCCGGCCACGGTCGCGATCACGGCCACGGGCTGCCGCTCCTCATGGCCGGACGGCAGGGGCTCGGGCACATCAGCCACGGACTCAGGCACGGACTGAGGCACGGACTCAGGCACGGACTCAGGCACGGACTTGGGCGCCACCTCAGGCGCCACCTCGGCCACGGGCATCACGGCCACCGGCCTGGATGCCGCCTCGCCCCGGAGGGCCGGCGGCAGCGGCGCGCCGGTGAACTCGGCGTCCTCGACCCGGCCCAGCGTCCGGCCGTCCTCGTCGAGGAAGGCCGCCTGGAACACGGCGTCGGAGGTCCGGGTCAGCAGGATCGCCCGGGTGCGCGCCAGGTCCTCGCCGTACGTGGCGGCGACCGCCGCGACGGTCACCTCCGCACGGCCCAGCGCGTGCTGGACGCCCTGGACCAGCCCGGCGAGCACCCACGCCGGGATGTGCACGTTCTGCTTGTGCGGGTCCTGGCACAGGGGCGGCTCGGCGACCCGTACCAGCAGCCGCCCGTCGAGGACCGTGACGCCCTCGACGGCGCGTGCGTACGGCCGGGCGTCGACGCCGAGCGCGGACAGCCCCGCGTAGAAACCGTCCCCGTCGATCGTCGCCGACGCCGGCGGGACCTGCGGCTCCGCGGCCGGCTCGGGCGTCGTCCCCGGTACGACGTCGGCGGCGAACCGCAGCGTGGACTCACCGGCGTGCCACAGCTCGACGCGGTGCGTACCGGAACCCGAGGTGCCGATCCGCCACTCGAACGTCTCCGGCGCCTCGGCGGGCGACGGCAGCGCGGCCCACCGCGCGTTCCGGAGCCGCAGCGGCCCCGTCAGCCCGGAGAGCCGGGCGAACGCCAGCGCCGCGTCCAGCAGGACAGGGGTGAGATAGCGGCGGTCACGGCCGACGGAGTAGACGTAGTCGAGCAGGTCCTCCCCGCGCGGCTGGAGCGCGTAGCGCACCCCGTGCAGATCCGAGCGGTTGGCGCCGACCCACGGGTGGGCCCGCCCGGTGAGGGACAACGGCCTCAGCACGCTCGGCGCGTCGTCGTACTCGGGGTACCAGCAGCGGACCTTGTCGAACGGGTAGCCGGGCAGCGACACCTTGGCTGGGCGGTTGCCCGGCGGCCACAGCAGGTCCCAGTCGAGGCTCGCGCCCGCCACCCAGTGCCGGGCGAGTCCGTGGGGATCCGCCTCCCGCAGGGCCTGTGCGACGGCCTCCGGGTCGGCGGTCCGCCGCTGCCGCAGTGTGCTCGCGTTGAAGTGCGTGTCCGCGGGCACCTCGGGGGTCTCGGCCTCCCAGTCCACGTCGAGCAGACCGGTCAGCCGGGACCGGACGTCGGCGAGGTCGTGCGCGACGAACGCCAGACGACACGGCAGCTCGTTCTTGCCGGTCTGCAGGGTGTACGCGAGCGCGTCCGGACCGGGAGCGGTGTCCCGTACGTACGTCAGCATCGAGCGCAGCACCCGGCCCAGAGCCTTGGGCGTCATGGCGGAGAACACCATCAGCCGCGGGGAGCCGCTGCTCTCGGCGTTGTACTCGCTGTGCTCGGTGTGCTCGGTGTGCTCGGTGTGCTCGGTGTGCTCCTCCACGACGAGGTGCACGTTGACGCCACCCGCCCCGATGGAGGTGACGCCCGCGCGGCGCGGCACCGGCTCGCCGCCGACCACGGGACGCCGCCACTCCTCACGGCGGCGCTGCACGGTGAACGGTGTCCTGTCGAAGTCGATCGCGGAGCTGAGCGTCTCCGCGTGCAGGGACGGCGCCAGCGTGCGGTGCTTGAGCTGGAGCAGCACCTTGGTCAGACCGGCGATCCCCGATCCGGACAGCAGGTGCGCGATGTTGGACTTGACCGAGCCGATCGCGCAGAACCCCAGGTCCTGGGTGTCGCGGCCGAACGCGAGGCTCGCGCCCTTGATCTCGATCGGGTCGCCCAGGGAGGTCGCCGAGCCGTGGCCCTCCAGATAGCTGATGGTGCGCGCGTCCACGGCGGCGTCGTCGAGTGCCTTCTCGATGGCGCGCGCCTGCTGGTGCGGGCTGGGCACCGTGAAGCCGTTGCGCACCCCGGCGTTGGTCATGCCGCTGCCCCTGATGACGCCGTAGACCTGGTCGCCGTCGGCGACGGCCTCGGCCAGCGGTTTGAGCACGAGCATGCCCACGCCCTCGCCGAGGATCGTCCCGTCGGCGCCGAGCCCGTAACTGCGCACGACCTCGGCCGACTTGGTGGTGAAGTGCGCCTGCGAGGTGGCGATCAGGTCGTAGGGGTGCAGCATCAGGTTGACGCCGCCGACGAGGGCCATACGGCATTCCCCGCCGCGCAGCATGCGCACCGCCTGGTGCACGCACGCGGACGACGACGCACACATGGTGTCGAGGTACATCGACGGCCCGGTGAACCCGTAGTAGTACGACAGCATGTTGGCCATCACGCCGATCTCGCTGCCGCTGGTCGCGGTGCCGCGCATCAGCATGTTCTGGAAGCCGTAGAGCGCGTAGCTGTTGTTCATCGAGCCGACGAGGACGCCGACGTCGCCGTCATAGCGGCGGCGTAGCGTCTCCCGCGAGTAGCCCGCGTCCTCCAGCGCCGTCACACCCGCCTGCATCAGCAGCCGGACCTCCGGGGACAGCAGCTCGGCGTCGCGCTGGGAGATGGAGAAGTAGCGCGGGTCGAACGCGTCGACGTCCCGCAGGAACGTGCCGGTCCTGACGACCGTCTTGCCCTGCACGTCGCGTTCGTCGAAGTAGATGTCGCTGTGCCGCCAGCGCGAGCGCGGGACCGGTTCGAAGCTGTGCCGGCCCTCGCTCAGCAGGGTCCAGAACTCCTCCAGCGTGTCGGCGCCCGGGTACCGCCCGGCCATACCGATCACGGCGATGTCGTGCCGCGCGGGGTCGGCGGGACGAACGGGGTCGGCGGGACGAGCGGCGGCATGCACCACGGTGGCCGTAGCCGTAGCCGTAGCCGCGGCCGCGGGTGCGGGTGCGGGTGCGAGGACAGCCGGAGCCTCGGCCGCGGGCCCGTCCGTGACCTCGGGGGACGGCTCCTGCGCGGCGAACACGTCCACGAGCCGGTCGCGGTGCTCGGCCAGGAAGTAGTCCGCCACGCCCTTCAGGTCGACGTACTCGAAGAACAGCGTCTTGGGCAGCGACCCGAACGTGTCCTCCAGCCTGCTGGTCAGGTCGACGATGGCGATCGAGTCGATGCCGTACGTCTCCAGCCTCTCGTCGACGAGGATGCGCTCCGCGGCCTGCCCGGTCACCTCGGCGAACAGCTCTCGCAGCAGGTCGTGCGTCCGCGCGGCCAGGGTGCGGTCGTCCAGGGCGGTGGCCGGAGCCTTCTGGTCCCCGCCGCGTGAAGGCGCGGGCCGCGCGGGCCGGTCGAGGCCCGCGTACCTCCGCAGCTTCGGCCGCTCCCCGTAAAGGACCACGCGGCGGGCCGGACCCTCGGTGCGCAGCGCGCGCTCCAGCGCGTCCAGCCCGGCTTCGGCCGGCAGGGGGACGGTGCCGGTGCGCTTGCGCAGATAGGCCAGGCTCGTATCGTCGATCCGCATGCCTCCGTCGGCCCAGAGCGGCCAGTCGACCGCCCGGGTCACCCGGCCGGAGGACTGCCGGCGCGCGGCGAACGCGTCGAGGAAGGCGTTGGCCGCGGCGTAGTCGGCCTGCGCGGCGTTGCCGAACGCGCCCGCGACGGAACCGAACAGCATCAGGAAGTCCAGGGCGTGGTCGCGGGTCGCGGCGTCGATGTGCGCGGCACCATCCACCTTGGCGGCGAGCACGGCCGCCGTACGTTCCAGTGGCTTGTTGACGAGGTAGTCGTCGTCGAGGACCCCGGCCGCGTGGAACACCCCGTCGAGCCTGCCGTGCTCCGCGACGATGGCCGCCACCGTGGCCCGTACGCTCTGCGCGTCGGTCACGTCCGTGCGGCGGTACACCACCGTGCCCCGGGACAGGCGCGTCCGCAGCGCGTCGATCTCCTCGCCGCGCTCCGACCGGCCGCCGACGACGACCGTCGCGCCGTACCGCTCGCACAGGCGCTCCGCCAGCAGCCGGCCGATACCCCCCGCGCCGCCGGTGATCCAGTAGACACCGCCGTCCCGCAGCAGGTTCTCGCCGGTGTCGGTCGGGGGCAGTTCGACGGTCTGGTGGCGCAGCCGGCGTCCACCGGTGTCGTAACAGACCTCCGCGTCGTCCTGAGCGGCGGCCTCCGCCCGTACGACGCGCTCGAAGCGTTCGGTGTCGCGGGAGTCGCACCCGTCGAGGAGCACGAGGGAGCCCGTGAACGAGGGGTTCTCCTGGTGCGCGGTCTTCAGCAGCGCCGCCAGCGGTGCGAAGACCGGCGAGTCGGGCCGACCGGGCGCGACCACGAGCACGCGCCGCCCTTCGCCCGCCAGCCGCCGCACATGGGGGTAACAGGCCTCGAAGGCCGCCTTCATGGCAGCGGCGTCACCATCGCCATCGCCGTGGGGAACCGTCAAGTGAAGGACGTCCATCCCCAGCCGGTCGGCGCTCGCCTGCACCAGATCCCTGTCCAGTACGGCGTTCAGCACCGTCACCGGTCCGGCCGGTGCACCCTCCGATGCGCCCTCCGATGCGCCCTCCGGGGCGTCGGCCGGGGCCTCGGCCGGGGACCAGACCCCGGTGACCTCGAAGATCTCCGCCTCCGTCTCCGCGGCGGGGTCCGCGGTCCCGGCGGCCGGCAGCGCCCGGGAGGAGTAACCACTGAAACTGACACACAGTCGGCCGCTCTCGTCGAACAGGTCGACGTCGATCCTGGTCGCACCCGGGCGGGTTCCCTCAGCGGGCCGCAGCCAGGCCCACATGGTCGCCGTCGTGGGCGCGTGCGCGGCGAGGCCGTCCAGCGCGAACGGCACCTCGGGCGCGGACGGCATACGCCAGCCGCCGTCGGCCGGGCCTAGGGCCAGAGCCGTGAACAGGGCGCTGTCGAGGACCGCGGGTTGCAGCGCCAGGTCCGCCGGGGCCTCGGCGGGCAGCCTGAGTTCGGCCAGCACTCCGTCCGGTCCACGATGCACCGCGTGCACGGCGCGCAGCGCGGGGCCGTGCTCGATGCCGCCGGAGCGCAGCGCGGCGTACCCCTCAGCGGCGTCGAGGCGCTCGGGGAACCTCTCGCGCAGGGTGTCCAGGTCGGTCTCCCCGGCCGGGGCGGCGCCGTACGCGATGCGGCCGCTGGTGTACGGGGTGCCCTGCTCGTCGGTGATCGCGTAGTCGTAACCGTCGCCCGCGGCGGTCAGCCGGAGCCGCGTGGACAGACCGGCACCGCCGACGAGCAGCGGCCGGATCCACACGGCGTTGCGCAGACGCGGCGGCTGCCCGGCGCGGGGGCCCGCGACGGCCGGCTGCCCGGCCGCGGCCGTGGCGAGTGCGAGCGCCACGACGCCGGGGACGATGTGGGCGCCGTTGACGAGGTGGTCCCGTACGAAGCCCTGCGCGGTGTCGAACCGCACGGGGAACGACCAGTCGCCACCGTCCTTCCGGCCCTCTCCGAGCAATGTCCCGGCGGTACCGCCCTGCCGCGCCTCTCCGCGCACCGGCTCGGGGGTACCGGCGGCCGGTGTCCGCAGCTGCGGCGCGTCCGGCCGGAACCAGTGGGGCGTGCGCGCGAACGCGTAGCCCGGCAGATGCACACGGGTGCCCTGCTCCGGCCAGTGCGCCCAGTCGACCGGAAGGCCCTGGGCCCAGGCCGTCGCGAACTTGTCCGCCCGCCCCTGCTCCAGCCAGCGGTCGGCCAGGGCGGTCAGGTCGTCCGCGTCCAGCCCGTCGGGGGCGCTCGCGTCGGCCCGGCCGTACGGGCAGCCCGACGGCGGCTTCTCCCCCGCGGCCACGCGCTCCAGCTGGTCCGCCCACTCCTCGGGCGTGCCCGCCCGGAACACCACCCGCTCGCGCAGGGGCACCCGGCCCTCGCGGAGGGTGCGCGCCACGTCGGTCAGGGACGGCGGATCGTTCTCGACGACACGGGCCCGGACCCAGTGGGCCAGGGTGCCGCACAGCTCCCGCAGGCGGTCCGCGTCCAGGGCCGACACCGGCAGCCACTGTTCCTCGCTGTCCTCGGTGGCGGGGAGCGGGTCGGCGGACTCCAGCAGCACATGGGCGTTGGTTCCGCCGAACCCGAACGAGCTGACGCCCGCGCGCAGCGGTCCGGGGCCCTCGGTGGTCCAGTCGGTGAGGCGGTCCACCACGTACAGAGGGCTGCCGTCCAGCTTGGCGAGGGGGTTGAGCCTGCGGAAGTTGACGGTCCCGGGCAGCTTGCGGTGGCGCATGGCGAGGATCACCTTGAGCATGCCCGCCACTCCGGCGGCGCCCTCCAGGTGGCCGATGTTGGTCTTCACCGAGCCGATACCGCACCGATGCGCCGGAGCGCTCCCCTCGGCCTCGGCCCGATCCGCACCTTTGGACCGACCCGCACCCTTTGACCGACCCGCGCCCTTCGAGCGGCCCGCACCCTCGGACCGACCCGCACCCTCCCCCCGCTCCCCGCTGAGTGCCGCGAAGGCCTGCTTCAGGCCGCGGATCTCGATCGGGTCCCCGACCGGCGTGCCGGTGCCGTGCGTCTCGACGTAACTGACGCTCTCGGAGGCGATGCCCGCGCGACGGTACACATCGGTGATCAGCTCGGCCTGCGCCGCGGGGTTGGTGACCGTCAGCGAGCTGGTCCGGCCTCCGTGGTTGGTGCCGATGCCCTTGATCACCGCGTGCACGGGGTCGCCGGCGCGGCGGGCGTCGGCGGCCCGTTTGAGCAGCAGGACGCCGCCGCCCTCACCGCGTACGTATCCGTTGGCGTCCGCGTCGAACGTCCGGCTGAGGCCGTGGGGCGAGAGCATGCCCGCCTTGGCGAAGGCGATGAAGTGCCGGGGAGACCAGGTCAGGTTGACCCCGCCGGCGAGCGCGTGGTCGCAGTCGCCTGCCTTGAGGGCCTGAACCGCCTGCTGCACCGCCACCAGCGAGCTGGAGCAGGCGGTGTCGTTGACGACGCTGGGGCCGTGGAAGTCGAAGTGGTGCGACACCCGGTTGGCGATGATCGAGTAGGCCGTGCCCGTCGGGTAGTAGGCGTCGATCTCCTCGACCTGCTGCTCGATCAGCTCCGCGTAGTCCCAGTGGCAGACGCCCATGAAGACCCCGGTGCGCGACCCGGCGAGCAGGTCGGCCCGGTACCCGGCGTCCTCCAGCGCGTGCCAGCTCAGCTCCAGGGCGAGCCGCTGCTGCGGGTCCATGGACTGTGCCTCGCGCGGGGAGATGCGGAAGAAGTCCGCGTCGAAGCAGTCGATGTCGTCGACGAAGCCTCCCCAGACGCTGTTGGTCTTGTTGAACTCCCGGCGCGGGTGGCCGAGGTGGTCCTCCTTGCGCCAGCGGCGGGCCGGCACCTCGCTGATCAGCGAGCGGCCCTCGGCCAGGTGGTCCCAGAACTCCTCCGGGGTACGGGAGCCGGGCAGCCGCAGGGAGAGACCGACAACGGCGATGTCCTGGTCATCGGCGGTCACGGCGATGTCCTCGTCATCGGCGGGGACTCCGGATTCGTTCTGCATCACACGCTCTCCGTTCAGGCCGACAGGGCGCTGCCGCGCCGGTCGACGACGTGCAGGGGGACACCGAGCGGAGCGTCGCGGCGGGCGAGCCCGCGCACGTACCAGTGGTGGAGCCAGACCGTCGAGGCCAGGAGGACGAACGCCTGGTTCTCCTTGGTGCCGATCCGCTCCGGAGGGCCCTCGAAGACCCGGTCGGTGAACCTCCGGACGAAACGCGTGTCGAGCACGCCGATGTCGTCGAGGGTGCCGGGATCGGTGAGGATGTCCCGGTAGTCCGGGCGGGACCGCACGAACGCCGCGCTGTCGGGGGCGCGGTAGGGGAACTTCCCCTTCTTCACGATCCGTTCCGGCAATACGTCTTCGTAGGCGCGCTTGAGCAGGTACTTCTCGTCGTCCGGATCGCCGAACCGCAGGTTGAGCGAGGCGGCGCGGCGGAGCACGGCGGGGTCGAGGAAGGGGCAGCGGTTCTCCACACCGTGCGCCAGGGTCATCCGCTCGCCCTGGGTGGACAGCAGGTAGCCGCTGAGCAGGGTCCTGAACTCCAGCCACTGCGCCTTGTGCACCGGGGACAGCTCCGCGTACCCGGGCTCCTGGGCCACGAGCTGCCGGGCCGCGGCGAACGGATCGCCCGCGTTCCTGAGCAGGCGGACGGCGAACCGGCCGTTCTGGAACCGCATCTGGTGCGAGAACAGTCCGGGCAGGCTCTCCTCGGTGAACTGCTGGTACAGGCCGAGCATCCGGCGGTGGCCGTCCTCGCCGCTGAGGTGGCGCAGGTAGGGGTAGACACGGCTCAGCCGGCTCAGCCGTGCGTCGTTGTCCAGCGTGTGCCATTCGGCGAGCAGCCGGGTGTCCTTGAAGATCCCGTAGCCGAGGAACGCCTCGTCGGCGCCCTCACCGCTGAGGACGACCTTGACGCCTTCGCCGCGCACATGGCGGGCCAGCAGGTACATCGGTACGAAGGCGGTGCGGAAGACGGGCACCTCGGCGTGCCGGACCGCGTCGGGGAAGGCCTCGACGATGTCGGAGTCGGCCACGCGCACGGTGGAGTGGCGGGTCCCCAGGCGTGCCGCCAGCTCGTTCTGCTCGGCCGACTCGTCGAACTCGGCGTCCTCGAACTCCACCGAGAAAGTGCGTAGTTGACGGTCCGTGCGCTGTGCGGCGAGGTGGGCGATGATCGACGAGTCCAGTCCACCGGACGCGAACACCCCGACCTCGACGTCGCTGCGCAGCCGTACGTCGACGGCGGCCTCAAGTTCCGCCCGGACCAGCTCGACGGCCTCCCGCTCGCTCCGCGGTGCCGGGCCGGGGGTCAGGTCGAGCGTGGCCCAGCGGCCCCGCCGGACCTCGTCGCCGCGGACGGACAGGTACTCGCCCATCGGGATCTGCTCGATCCCGCGGTAGCCGCTCTGCCCCGGCAGCGGGGTCCAGGTGGCGAAGACGGACGACAGTTGCTGTTCGTCGAACTCGAACCGGAAGCCGGGGTAGGCCAGGAACGCCTTCATCTCGGAGGCGAACAGCCACGCGCCCCCGTGCCGGGCCACGAACAGCGGCCGCTTGCCGAAACGGTCGCGGACCAGGTGCAGTTCGCCGGAGACGGTGTCGTAGACCGCGAACGCGAAGGCGCCGTTGAACCGCGGCAGACAGTCGTGCCCCCACGTCGCCCAGGCGGCCAGGACGACCTCGGTGTCGGACTCGGTGCGGAACGCGAAGCCGCGGGCGGTCAGGTCGTCGCGCAGTTCCCGGTAGTTGTAGAGCTCGCCGTTGTAGCAGAGCCAGTAGCGGCCGTCGGGGCTGCCGATGGGCTGGGAGCCGGTGGACAGGTCGATGATGCTCAGCCGCACGGTGCCCATGGCGAGCCGGTCGTCGAGGAAGCAGCCCGCCTCGTCGGGGCCTCGGTGCTCGATCTGGGCGAGCATGCCGTGGATCAGGTCCGGGTACTCCAGCGGGGGCAGGGCGCTGCGGTAGAAGCCGGCGATGCCGCACATGGGGTCACCGGCTCCCGGCGGTCCGCTCGCGCGCCGCCTCGACCAGTTCGACGATGCCGGACAGCGAGACCCTGACGTTGTCGAGGAGACCCTCCTCGCCGATCCGCACGCCGTAGTGCTGCTCGATGTGCGCCATCAGCGAGACATAGCCGAACGAGTCGAGGACGCCCGCCTTGAACAGGTCGGTGTCCTCCGTGATCTCCGAGTCGAACTCGAACATGAACTGCTCTTCCATGTACGTCCTGATTTCCTGCTGCATGGTTCGCTGTCCCCTGCCGTCGGTTCGTCTGGTGCCATCGGTTCGTCCGGGCGGGCACGAGGCACGCCGTGTACGTGGACTGTTCGCCGTGCGGGCCCGCCGCGCGGCCGCGCTCCGCTCGGGTGCCGGGCCAGGGCCCTAGGCAGCCGCGAGCCCGGAGGTGACGATCCGGGCCAGCGCGGGCCACTGGGTCCGGATGAAGAAGTGGTCGCCCGGGAACCAGTGCACGGTCAGCGGCCGGGTGGTCTCCCGCTGCCAGGCGTCGATGTCGGCCCGGCTGAACCACTCGTCCTCGCCTGCCATCGCGGTGACGGGGATGTCCAGCGGCGGCTCGGCCATGTGCTCGCAGGCGCCTAGGGCGGTGAAGTCGGCCCGCAGGACGCGCTCGTAGAACGCCATCAGGTCGCCGTACTCCCACAACTCCGCCGGGATACCACCGAGTTGCTTCAGATGGTCCCGAAAGGCCTCGTCCGGCAGCCGCCAGGTGTCGCGCTCCCGGCTCGGGATCGCCGGGCCACTCTCCCCGGAGACGAACAGGTGCACCGGCGGGGGCAGGCCCTCCGCGCGCAGCCGCCGGCAGAGCAGGAACGCCAGCCGGGCACCGAGACTGTGCCCGTAGAGGGCGTACGGGGTGTCCGGCGTGTCCGGTGCGCCGAGGCGGCCTCGCAGCTGGGCGAACAGGTCGTCGACGATGGCGGCGGGCTCCCGCAGCAGCGGTTCACCGGCCCGCCGTCCGCGGCCGGGCCGCTCCAGCGCCACCAGCTCGATGTCGCGGCAGTGCTCCGTCAAGGGGGCGTAGGCGCGTTCGTCGCCGCCGGCGTAGGCGACGCAGAACAGGAGCGGCCGGGCCCCGGGTGTGTGCGGCTCCGTGTCCGGCTCGGTGTGCCTCCGGGGCGCGACGGCCGTCGACGGTCGCCCACCGGCACGCGAGCCGGCCTCCGCGGCGATCTGCCGGACCATGCGGGTCAGGACGCTGCCGTCGCCGGCCTCACGACAGTCCTCGACGGAGGTGCGCTCCAGCAGGTACCGGACGCTCTCGGCCCATCGCACCGGTGCGGCGATCTGCTCACTCAGGGTCCCGGGGACCTCCGCGTCGTACGGCCGCGCGGTGAGGTTGGCGATCACCGTGGCCCGCGGCGGGGAGAAGCGGAAGCCCTTGAGGAACGCGTGGAACTCGTCGCGGGCGGGAGCCATGAACCGGGAGTGGAACGCTGCCGACACCTTCAGCGGGACGGCTCTGACCGAGCGCTCGCCGAGCAGACGGTGGGCCCGTTCGATCTCGTCCCGGGCGCCGGAGAGCACGGTCTGGGTACCGGTGTTGAGGTTGGCGATGTCGAGCCGGGCCAGGCTCTCCTCGGCGAGGAAGGCCCGCAGCTCGCTCTCGCTCATCCCGACGACCGCGAGCATCGCCCCGTCGGAGGCGCGGGCCATGAGTTCGCCCCGCTTGATGACGAGCTTCAGACCGGTCTCGAAGTCGAAGACTCCCGCGGCGTGCAGGGCGTTGTACTCACCGAGGCTGTGCCCCAGCAGGTACTCGGCCTCGGGCTCCCCCCGCTCCAGGGAATCCCGGTAGGACAGCGCGTTGACGACGTACAGGGCGGGCTGTGTGAAGCGGGTGTCGTCGAGCCTTCCCTCCGGGTCCTGAAGGCAGAGCCGGGGGAGGTCGTAGCCGAGGACGTCGTTGGCGAGTGACGTCGTCCCGGGGAAGCGGTCGAAGAGGCCCGAACCCATGCCCCTGGCCTGGGACCCCTGCCCGGGGAAGAGCACACAGGGCGCTCCGGCGGTCGAGGCCATCATTCGGATACCGCTTCTTCCCGTATTCGAGCCATAACCATCCTGCCGAATTGAGTTTCCGTGATGCGGCGCTCTACGATGTGTGAGGCTTGCCTTACCGGGCTTTGCATCGCGCCGAGGCTTGAACTGACTTGAACTCTATTTACCGGAGCGAATGCCGGGCCACCCCTACCTCACCCCGACAACCCCCTCTTCCCAACACCTTCGGCCATGCGATGAGGGGTGGGGAAGACGAGGTGCACAAAAACGGTGCGCCGGGTGTCGCGACGAAATACGTACGACACCCGGCGCACCGAAGAGAAGATCTGGGGACCCTTACGACAAGGGCCTGGGGCCCCTTACAACAAGGCCACGTCCGCTGGTACGGGGCAGGCCGCCGCGAGATCCTCCCGCCGCTTGACCTTGAGTTTCCGGTATATCCGGGTGAGATGCTGCTCGATTGTGCTCACGGTGACAAATAGCTTGGAAGCTATCTCACGATTGCTGTAACCAATGCTGGCCAGCCAGGCGACGCGCTGTTCGGCCGGGCTCAGGGCGCTGAACGCCTCGCTCGCCTCGGACTCCTGACCGGCCCGGGTGCCCAGTACCGGTGGGGGCGCGACCCTGACGGCCGGGCTGGGGATCACGGACTCCATACCGGACGTTTCCCTCAGGCTCCGTTTCAGAGCGCCCTCGAAACCGCCTGCCCTCGCCATACGCAGAGCCCGCCGCATCAGGGAACGACCGGTCTCCGCATGTCCGAGTGCGTAGTGGACCTGACCCAACTCATCCATGACATAGGCAAGTTCAACAGGGTCACCGGATTCCTCCAGCAGGCTCATGGCCTCGCGCAGCGGTCCCCCTCGCCGCTCGACGGGCCGCGTCAGCGCCAGGACGCGCAGTGCCTGGGCCTTCAGCCGGGCCAGGTCGGCGCCTGCCGTGGCGATCGCCTCCTCCGCCATCCGGACCGCCTCGTCCTTCCGGTCCAGGAGCAGATACGCCTCGGCGATGCCGGCCTGCCACGGGCAGGACGGCACCGGAGGGTAGCCTCCCTGCTGCTCGGCCTCGCCACAGGCGAGGAAGTCACGGAGCGCCGCGTAGGCGTTGTTCGTGGCGAGGTGGTACTGCCCTCGGGCGTTCAGATACACCCTGCCGAAGTGCGACTCCAGCATCGCCGGGGGCACCGGGATGTTCAGGACGTCGGCCACCTCGGCCGGCTTCCCGCGCCGGATCAGCGCGAGGATCAGGACGCTCAGCGGCAGACCGACGGCCACTCCCCAGGCCTGCGGCCGTTCGAGCGCGACCCGGGCATGGGCCTCGGCCTCCTCCAGCCTTCCCTGGGCGAAGAAACCTGCCGCTTGCAGACCTCGGAGCAGGGACTCTTGAAAGGGGCTCAGACGCTCGAAGTGCTCCGCGGAGACTCCGTCGATCTGCGGCATGGCCGGCCAGGTGGCGCTGACGTGGCGCATCAGGAGGAAGCAGAAGTGGTAGTGGGTGATGTCCGCCGTCTGGGCGACCGCGTCTCCCGACGCGAAGAAGGCCGACGCCAACTGACCGACGATGGCGCGATACAGGCCGTCCGCCTTGGTCCGCATCAGGTCGGGCGTGGTGAGAACCGCCTGCGGCCAGGGCGGAGCGGTCCGGCACAACACCTGCCACGAGGCCGTGTCCGGTGCGGGCGACCCCTCCGTGTCCGCTCCTCGCAGACCGGTGAAGAACAGGCTCAACAGTTTTTCGACGACGGCCAGTTCGGTGGCCGTCTCCGGACTCTCGCCGGCTCGGTCCCGCAGCAGCCGCAGTACTGTTCCCGCCTCGTCGAGGCGCCCGTGCCAGACGAGCATCTGCGCCAGCAGCATGAGGTCACGGTCCCGCAGCCGGCCCTCGCGTGCGGCGGTCACCAGGTCGGCCAGATGACGCGCGGCCACATAGGCGTCCACCTGCCATTTGGCCCGGGTGACCGCCATGAGCAGTTCGGTGTGATCGTCCGCGCCGCCCTTGAAGCCGTGCGCCGACTCCATCAGTTCGACGGCCTTGTGCCACCGTCCCTCGGCCTTCGCCTGCCTGGCGGCCTCGCGCAGGACGGAGACCTCCCAGTCGGCCGTGACGGTTCCCGTCGCGGTGATGCACCGGGCGACGTCGAGGGACGGCGCCCCGGACTCGTAGAGCAGCCGGGCGGCGCTCCTGCTCAGTTCGGCGCGGCCGGTGAAACCGGTGTCCTCCCAGACGGCCGCCTGCATCACCGGATGCCGAAAGCGTCCGCCGGTCACCAGGCCGCTGTCCTCCAGCAGGTCCAGAGCCGCCACGACCTTCACCGGCTCGACCCCGCTCAGCGCGCTGAGCAGGTCCGGCGACGGGACGTCGCCGAGCGCCGCCAGGGCACGGGCGACCGTCTCGACGCTCTCCGGCCGATGCGCGGAGATCAGGAGGGAGACCGTCTCTCGGAATGCGGCCCCCAGAACGGGAGTCCATTTCTCGGGAGGAACATCCCGATGCACATATTTGGAGTCGTACGCGATCGCCGACACCAGGCGTGGGTTCCCTCCGCTTATTTCCAGAGAACCCTTGACGTAATCCTCGGAAAATCGGTGTCCCGCTAATCTGTGAAGGAGTTGCGCCGCACTCCGATGCGTGAGGTGCGTGAGCTGAAGAACCAGCGGACGAGCATTCCTCATAATGGCGGCCCGTAAGGTTCGGTATTCCTTGCCCTGATCCGTCCGGTCGGTCAGCACGAGGAACACTTTTCGCCGACGGAGCCGATTGCTCAGAAAGCCCAGGACTTTTATTGAGGCGGCGTCACTGTAGTGTGCGTCATCCACGACGGCCACCACGGGGCCCTGCTCGGCGAGGTCTCGCAGAGTGTCGCCGACAAGGGCCTGCGCCTGCCGCACGAGAAGCTCCTCGTCGCGGCCCGGCGAGCCCGACGTGGCTTCCCCGTGCTCCGCGAGGAGGGAGCTCAGCTGGGCCGCAACGCCGTCGCGAGCCTCGGCGCACCCGCTGAACCACTGCTCGATGACGCTCAGCGGAGACCGCTGCTCGCCCGGGCACCCGGTGGCGTACAGGGTGACCATTCCCGCCCCACCGGCCCGCTCGGCGAGCCGGTTGAGGAGGGTGGTCTTACCCGATCCCGTAAATCCCCTGACGACGGCTATTCCACCCCCCTTACGACCGGGATTTAGAATGTCGTCCCAAACCAACTGCAGGGCCTCGTCGTGATCCACCAGCAAATTACAGCCATCTTTCTCAGTCGGGCGACATTCCACTCCGGTCCTGCCGTGTGATACCACGGCGACCGTTTCGGCACTCCCCCTTCTCCTCAGGCTACTGCGTCGCCGATCATTCGCAAGCGACCCGAGGAATCCCGATGGGACTCACGGTACATCACCTTCCGCTTAAAGTTCGGTGGGAATGTTTTTTTGACACCCCAATGAACCTGTGGCGCGGTTTTTACGTCAGGGGAACGCCGGGGGAGAAGGTCCCGCGGCTCGTCGGCCTCGGCGCCGGGCCCGAGCCTCGCGACGTCACGACAGTAGGGGGACGGATGGTACGACCAGTCACCACACCAGGTGGCGTTGGCGGGTCGTCGGCGGTCGGCAGGCAGCCGCTCCTCATCGCGCACAGGCTGGTCATGACTGTTTCTCTATCCGGACGAGTGCGCCTTGAGACCCCTGGACGACAGGTCAGGGGTCCCTAGGGGCTCCCCAGGGGGCGGGCCGGACGGATCACCGCGTCACTGGGGCGGGTTTCCGTGCTTCCGAAGCGGGAGGTCCGCATGCTTGCTGTGCAGCATGTCCAGGGAGCGGATCAGTACCTCACGGGTCTCGGTGGGGTCGATCACATCGTCGAGCAGCCCGCGCTCGGCCGCGTAGTACGGGTGCATCAGCTCGGTCCTGTACTCCTTGACCAGCCGTGCCCGCATCGCCTCCGGGTCGGGAGCTTCCGCGATCCGGCGCCTGAAGATGACGTTCGCGGCGCCTTCCGCACCCATCACGGCGATCTCGTTCGTCGGCCAGGCGAACGCGAGGTCGGCGCCGATCGACTGGGAGTCCATCACGATGTAGGCACCGCCGTACGCCTTCCTCAGGGTGACCGAGATCCGGGGCACCGTGGCGTTGCAGTAGGCGTACAGCAGTTTGGCGCCGTGCCGGATGATGCCGTCGTGCTCCTGGCTCACTCCGGGTAGGAATCCGGGTACGTCGACCAGGGTGACCAGCGGAATATTGAAGGCATCGCACATCTGCACGAACCGGGCGGCCTTCTCCGAGGCCTTGATGTCCAGGACTCCGGCCAGCGAGGCGGGCTGACTGGCGACGACGCCGACCACACGGCCGCCGAGCCGGGCCAGGGCGACGACGATGTTGGTGGCCCAGCGCTCGTGGATCTCCAAGTAGTCGCCGTCGTCGACGAGTTCCGTGATGATCTCGCGCATGTCGTAGGCGCGGCCGCCGTCGGCCGGCACCAGGTCGAGCAGGGCCTCGCACCGCCGGCCCGCCGGGTCGTCCGCCTCGACGGCCGGCGGGTTCTCGCGGTTGTTGCCCGGCAGCAGCGACAGCAGATAGCGGACCTCTTCGAGGCAGGTCTCCTCGTCGTCGTACACGAAGTGCGCCACGCCGCTCGTCCCGGCGTGCACGTCCGCTCCGCCAAGGCCGTCGTGCGAGATCTCCTCCCCGGTCACCGCACGGACCACGTCGGGGCCCGTGATGAACATCTGCGAGGTCCCACGGACCATGAACACGAAGTCCGTCAGGGCGGGGGCGTAGGCGGCGCCCCCGGCGCACGGTCCCAGCATCACCGATATCTGCGGGACGACCCCGGAAGCCCTCGTGCTGCGCCGGAAGATCCCGCCGTAGCCGGCGAGCGCCGAGACGCCCTCCTGGATCCGGGCGCCCGCACCGTCGTTCAGGGACACGATCGGCGCGCCCGCCGTGAGGGCCATGTCCATGATCTTGTGGATCTTCTGCGCGTGGGCCTCGCCGAGGGCACCGCCGAAGACACGGAAGTCGTGGGCGTACACAAAGACTGCCCTTCCGTACACCGTCCCCCAGCCCGTGACGACACCGTCCGTGTACGGTTTGCGGTCTTCCAGGCCGAACCCGGTCGCCCGATGCCGCCGAAGGGGTTCCACCTCGTTGAACGAACCCTCGTCCAGCAGCAATTCGATCCGCTCGCGGGCGGTCAGCTTGCCTTTGGCGTGCTGGGCCTCGGTCGCCTTCTCACTGGGGCCGCGGCGGACCTCCTCCCGAATGGAGCGAAGCTCCGCGACGCGGCTGGGGAAATCGTGCGCGACCTGCATGCTGCGATCCCTCCGAATCTGCCCGAATCAGTCGGCTGTGCGGGGGTACTTGCGGTACTTCAGGCATTCGACATCGAGGTTCGGAAATTCCTACGACCCGGCCGGACACGGCAATCGTAGAAATCACCACGGCCCCTGTTCATCCCCTGAGACCCCCTCAATCTCCTCGGGGATTCGACACCGCACCGAAATCCCGGGGCCTCAAGTAACGGCGCGTCGCCACAGGTTGGCCTGCTTTTCAATTCCGTACAGGTTTGAAAGGGCGCCCGGCGCGGCACGCGACGCTTACGGCGCGATCGACCGGAAAGAGGCGCAAGAAGAAACCAAGGGCACGCCGTCAGGCCGTTCGCCTACTCGGCGCTGAGGGCCGCGTAGGCGCGTAGCTGGTGGGACTGCCCGTGCGATGTGCCGACTGTGCCGACGCGCAGGGCCGCGAAGGGGCCCGTGACCCCGACCAGGTGCGGGACCGGCCGCAGCGTCAGCCGATCGCCGGGGCCCAGGAGGCCGTCGAGGACAGCCTCGCTCACCAGATGGTGCAGGTGGACCAGACACGCGGCGATCGTCAGGCCGGCCGTGGCCAGGTACAGCTCGCGGTGCACCGGGGCACGGTCACCGGCAGGGCCGTCCGCGGGCAGTTCGACGACCGTACCGGGCAGGGCGGGCAGCTCGGCGGTGACGGGGAACAGTTTGAGCAGGCGGCGCAGGGCCGTGCTGTGTTCGGCGGGCGCCGGACCGAGCCAGGCGGCCGAGCCGTCGTCGGCGACATGGTCGAAGTCGAACCGCTCGCGCAGGTTGGCCGGGTTACCGGCCAGGAAGACGGTGCGCGTGAAGTCGTGGCGCCACGCTGCCGCCGCCTCGTGACCGACCCGGCGGGCGAAGGCGTACGTCTCCCCGAGCCAGGCGGGCAGGTCGAAGCCGCGCAGCACGCAGACCGCCAGCACCTTGGGATCCTCGCTCGCCGCCGCCACCTCCTCGCGCGCCGCCAGCAGTCCCTCGTCGGTCAGCAGATCGACCCGCGCGGCCAGCTCGGGCCGGACGTCACGGATGCGCCGGGCGTTCTCGGCACGCAGCAGCTGCTGGGAGATGATCACAGGTAGACCGCCTCCAGGAGGTCCCGGGGTGGAGCGGGGCGGTGCCTGGCCAGCAGGCCGGCCGTCAGACGGTAGGGGTTGACGTGCAGATGGTCCTTGCGGTGGCGGGCCAGCACTTCCGGCACGGCGGCCCGGTCGGGGCTCCGGCCGTCCGACAGCAGCCGGGTGGCACGGGTCAGGCTCTGGCGCAGTACGTCCTTGCGGAACGACTGCTGCTGGCCCGTACCGAGCACCGCTATGAAGTACAGGCGCATACCGAGACGCAGCACCGCCTCATCACACCCTTCGCCCACCTCGTCCAGGAGGGCATCGACCGTGTGCCCCTGCCAGCCGCCGTGGCGCGCGGACCGGATCCGGCCGTCGATCGGGACACGGCCGAGAACGACACGGCGTACGGTGGTGCCGGTGGCCACCAGCACGCGTTCCACCAGGTGGTAGTCGGCCTCCAGCTCCCGGTCGTACAGCAGGACGACCTCGTCGAAGGACGGGGCCAGCGGCAGGAGTTCGCGCATCATGCAGGCCAGGTAGTTGGGGCGGCCGTGGGAGTCGACGATCTGGCGCAGCGGCAGACCGTACCGGGTGGCGTCCAGGTACACGGGCCCCCCGCAGGCGCGCAGATCCAGGCAGAACCCCAGGGCGGACAGCCGCTCGACCGACTCCTCGGCGTCGAGAGCGGGCGGCTGGTGCGCCAGCAGCCCGGGGTCGTGCATGCCGAGGCGCGCGTAGTGCGCCGCCCAGAGCTCCAGGACCCGGGCGCCCGCCGGGTGCACCCAGCCGTGCGCCTCCACCGCCTCGGCGTAGGGGCGCAGGGCCGCAGCGCCGGCCTTCTCCTGCCGCGCCCGGTAACCGACGTACATCTCACCGACCTGCTCCTCCGACAGCCCGGAGTAGTCGGCGTCCCCGACCGTACGGTCGAGGTACTCCCAGAAACCCAGCGTCTGCTCGGTCAGGTGATAGGTGGTGGGGCTGTAGCGATAGGTGACGTCGGCCAGCCCGCTGCTGGCCCGGTACATCACATCGGTCCACAGCAGGCCCTTGAGATGGCTGGGGGTGAGCGGCTTGGACGGGGTGACGGTGATCGGCGCCAGCAGCACACGGGGCCTGCCCGGCCGGCGCCCCTGCGCGGCGACGGCCGGGTCCTGTGCGGTCAGGGTGCCGTTCATGCCGGCCGTTTCCGCCCGTGGACGAAGAACACCCGCCGCACGCCCGTCACGGAGCGCGCGGGCACCGGGTCCGGCCAGCGGCCGTAGTCGGCGTCCGGGTCGCCGGGCTGTACCGCCTCCACCTGGAAGCCGTGCGCGTCGAACAGCGCTTCGGGCTCGTCCGTACCGAACACCCATGGGCAGCCCCAGCCGGCGAACACGTCCAGGAGCGCCTGGACGTCCGGCAGCGTCAGCGCCGCCGCGTTGACGAGGTCCGCGGCGATCCGGCTGCCCGGCGCCATGAGGGCCGCCACCTGGTCCAGCAGGCGGTGGGCGTCCTCCTGGCCGACGTAGTAGAGCAGGCCCTCCAGAAGCCAGACGGAGGGGCGGTCCGGGTCGTATCCGGCCGCGAGGAGTCCGTCCTGCCAACCGGGCCGGGTGAGGTCGAGCGCCACGGCCCGCCGGTCGACCCGCGGCTGCTCGGACCGCAGCTGCTCCTCCTTGTAGGCCAGCACGGCGGGCCGGTCGAGCTCGAAGAAGCGCGTGCCGTCGGGCCACCGCATGCGGTAGGCCCGCGAGTCCATTCCGGCGGGAGCGAGCACGACCTGCGGAGTGGCGCCGGCGCGGGCCGCACCCTGGAGGAGGTCGTCCAGGAAGCGGGTGCGGATGGCGTTGTAGTCGGGGGTGCTGGGCACGGTGCGTTCCCCGTCGCGCGGGAACGTGGTCTCGCGTATCTCCCGCAGCAGCGCCATTCCCGCGTCCCCCGCCAGCCGGGCGGCGTAGGGGTCGTCGAAGAGCCGGTCCTCGCGGCTCGTCTCCGCCGCGCGCAGAGCGGCCGTCAGCAGGGACGTCTGCTCAACGGCGTCCAGGGTGTTCGTCATGCCTGTCCTTCCCCGACGGGCCGTGCGGCGCCGGTCAGTCGTTCCCACAGTGCCGGGTCCTGCCGGAAGAGCCGGTCCTTCACCTGGGTCGGCCGGATGCCGGTGGCGACGGCCGTGTGCCAGTCCGCCAGGAACGCGTCCTCGTCCAGCAGGCCCACCGTCAGGGCACCCAGACGCCCCTCGGAGCGTGCCGTGCGGTAGTCGCCCGACTCACCGCCGATCGCGGTGTCGAGCAGCGCGGCGAAGCGCGTGGTCTCCGCGGGCGACCACGCCCCGTACGGTGCCAGCGCGAACTCGTACGACGGCGTACTGCCGTACGACGGTGTACTGCCGTCCGGCGGCGCGCTGCCGTCCGCACCCACGACCCGGCAGGCGGCGTTGCGCACATCGAGGCCCGTGCTCCGGGCCACCGCGGCCAGCGCCCGGAGCACCTGCGCGTCCCGCAGGCGTTCCCCGGCGGCGTCCGACCGGGTGGCGCGCCCGGCGTACTCGACCCGCGGCACTCCGTCGACGCGGTCCACCACACGGACCACGTCACCCACCGCGTAGCGGTACAGCCCGCCGATGTGGCTGAAGACGACGTGGTAGTCACGTCCCGCCTCCAGCTCGTCCCACGCCAGCGTCTCGGCGTCGGGCCTGATGTCGTCGGCGGCGTCCAGGAACTCGTACACCGAGGCGCCCACGGTGAGCGAGCAGGCCGAGGTGTGCCGGTCGAGCGCGACGCCCACCGGCCCTTCCGAGGCCGCGACCGGCGCGGGCAGCGTGGCCACGCCGGGGCCGAACTCCTCGCGCAGTCGCGGCAGATAGAGCGACGCCATGCCGGTCGTCCAGCAGAACAGCGCCCGCATGTGCGGCCAGACGTGGGCCGGGCGGATCGTGCCGAAGTGGTGGGCGAGGCGCTCCAGTTCCCGCGCCCGCTCGGGATCGGGGTCGGTGCGGTGCAGACCGCCGAGCGTGCCGTCGTGGATCTCCTTCACCAACCGTGGCCACCACAACCGGAGTTGGTACGGCAGGGCGGCGACCATGGCCGGGTTGATCCCGATGACGCAGCGTACGTCGCTGGTGACCGCCAGGCGCAGCCGCAGGTACGCCTTCTCCAGGTGCTCGTGCGCCTCGACGGGCACCGGCAGGGTGCCCCAGGGCGCACCCGTGCCGGGTTCGGCCGACAGCGGCTCACCGAACTTCGCACCGAAGTCGACCTGGCTGGCCCCTACATGCGGCCGTCCCGAGGCGGTGGTGGGCGGAGCGCTCAGGGGATCGTGCTTCAGGTTGAGCACGGCGTCCGGGCGGGCGAGCACGTCGGGGAAGTGTTCGATGAGCGGGGCCCAGGCGGCGTAGTAGAACGGAAAGAAGGTGCGCCGCATGAAGCTCGGGGTGACCGGGACCTTCTTGTGCGCGCCGGTCGTGCCGCTGCTGGTGAAGTACACGGCGGGATCGTCGGCGCTGAGCACGTTGCTCTCGCCGGCCGCCATCCGTTCGATGGACGGCCCCAGGGCGGCGTAGTCGTTGATCGGGACGGCCTTGCGGAGGTCGCTCAGATCGCGGACCGAGTCGAAGCCGTGGGCGCGTCCGTACTCGGTGCCCGCGTTGAACTCCGTGAGTTCACGCAGCACACGCTGCTGCTCCTCCCGAGCGTCGGCCAGTGCGGCGACGATCTCCTCGCGCTCGCCGAAGACCCGCCGCCGGTAGCGGCGGACACGGTCGGGGTCCGCCCACTCCTCAGACAAGTTCATGGACGCCGAGCACCTCCTGGATCTCCTGCGCGACGGTGGACACCTGGTCCTGTTCGCCGATGAACGAGACGGGCAGGGAACGGACCTCTTCCCGCAGCGCCTCGTTGAGGTCGGCCTGGAAGCTCTCGAAGGACGCGCGGTCGCCGTGCTGTCCGTAGTGCTCCAGCGGGTTGAGATCGCGGCCCTCGCCGCAGCGCCGCCAGGCCGTCTCGGCGGACACCTCCAGGAAGATGACCTGCTGGGGCCGCGGGAAGGACCGCCACCAGTCGAACAACGGGTGCTCGTCCAGCCCGGTGAGACGGCACTTGGCGAGCATCTTGTAGTAGTAGGAATCCACCAGGACGGGGGCGCCGGCAGGACTGCGCGTGATGCTGTCCCTCAGGTGCAGCACGGCCGTCTGCAACATCGTCAGCATGAAGTCGGCCGAGTAGTCGTGGTGCAGGGCGGGCATCACGTCGCCCACCAGTCCGCGACGCAGCCGGGCGATCAACGAGTGCCCGGGGTCGAGCAGTTCCTCGTCGGCGGAGACGATCCGCACGCCGCCGGCGCGTCCGGCGAGTTCCTTCAGCGCGGCGGACTTGCCCGCGTAGTCGGTGCCCAGCACGACGGAGAACGGTGGCGTCGCCCGGTCCGCCAGGCCCTGCGTGCTCGTGCCGGCCGACGACTGGACGCGGTGTGCTTCGGTGACGCGGCGTAACGGACTCACCGTCACGCCGTGGCCAGTGGGGGGTTCAGTCATACGGCGTCCACCGTCCTTCTCTCTGAACTGGCGCAGCAGGCCGGCCGGCACGGCCCGAGTGATCGGACATCGGACCGTTCTCGGCGCGAGCCGGTGACGACCCGAGACCACTATTAGTGACAGTTGGACGGTGGTGGTCTCAACCCGTAGTGCCCCCTACCTGCGCGGTCACCGAACCCCGTCATTTGAGGGGCCGGTACTCGGCGTGTTGGGTTGCGCCGTGCCGACGGGGTGGTAATTGCCGTACAGGTGCCCCCGGCCGGTGGCCGGCTTACGGGGCCGCCGGGCCGGTCGCGGGTTCCGGGCGGTCGGGTGCGGCCCGCCATTCGGCGATGACGCTGTCCAGGTGGGCGCGGGCCGCGGCCTCGACGGCGGGGGCGTCGCCCGCGCCGATCGCGTCGATGATCTCCAGGTGCTGGGGGAGCGAGCGCGTGGGGCGGCCCGGGCGCAGGGAGAGCCGGAACTGGTAGCGCACCATCCGCGCGTTCAGACGGTCGAGCAGCCCCTCGGCCACCTTCTGGCCGCTGATGCGCGCGATGGACTCGTGCAGCCGGCGGTTGAGGCAGGGAGTACGTGTCGAGGGCGCCGTCGCCGACCGCCTCGCGCATCCGGACGCCGATCTCCCGCAGCGCCTCCCGCTCCTCCTCGGTGGCGAGCTGTGCCGCCCGGGCGGCGCACAGACCCTCCAGGGAGGCCCGGCACTCGGTGATCTGGATGGCCTCCTCCACCGAGATCACCCGGACCAGGGCGCCCCGGCGCGGGATCAGCTCGACGAGCCCTTCGGCGGCGAGGTCCTGCAACGCCTCGCGAACGGAGCTGCGCGTCGCTTGGAAGGTGTCGGACAGCTCCTGCTCGATGAGCCGCCGGCCCGGCACCATGTCCCCCGACGCGAGCGCCCAGGTTGTCGTGCCGTGCCCTCCGGGACACACCCGAGTGCGGAAGACCGAGGGGAAGCGATGGAGCAGCCCGAGACGGCGGCGCCCGAGGCGGTGCGCACCCCGCCCGCGCGGCGGTCAGACCGCGATCCCCTGCTGGTTCCTGCGGGGCGGCACCTCGCGCGGGCCCTTCTTCCGCGCCACCGACCTGCCCACTTCATCGCCGGCGCCTGGATCCTCGGCGTGGTCACCCTGGCGGTCTTCGGCCCCAGGACCCGGGCCGCGCGGATGGCCGCGCCAGTCACCCAGGTGAACGAGAAGGCCGGGGCCCGACCGCCGGCACCGCCCGGACAGCCCACACCACCCACACAGCTCGCTGCCGGTGCACGCTTCGGTTAGAAGCGTGCACCGGCAGCGGCATGGGAAAAAGAAAGCGCTGCTGACGCAGCGCATTTGGTGCCCCCAACGGGATTCGAACCCGTGCTACCGCCTTGAAAGGGCGGCGTCCTAGGCCGCTAGACGATGAGGGCTATCGGCCCACCTGGGCGCTTTGCAGCGCGTCGGGGACGTGAGAAGCATAGGCGATGCGAGGAGGGTTCGCCAAAACCGTTTTGGGTCCCGGTAGGCGACCGGCCCTCACCGCCCTGTGGGCGACGGACTGCCGGACGGACGCGAAGCCGAACTCGGCGACAGGCCCGGCGGCGAACCCGGGGACGAACCCGGGGACCGGGTCGAGGACAGGCTGGGAGACGGAGTGGGTGACGGAGTCGCCCCGGGCTGGTTCTCCTCCGGAAGGTGACGGCTGACCTCGGCCGTCGTCAGGCCCAGGCCGCCCAGTTTGATCTCGTCCCAGGCCTGGAGGCGGCGGGTCTCCCGGTCGAGGTAGAGGACCGAGGCCTCGATGGGGTCGGGGTACTCGCCCTCCACCGCCCGCAGCCCGCTGCCGCCCGTCGAACCCTCGAGGCGCAGCCGTGTGCCGTACTTCATGACCTCCATCTCCTGGTGGTGGAGATGCCCCGCCAGCGCCAGCGGTACCTCGCCGTCCGCCTGGCGGGCCGCGTCCGGGTTGTGGGCGATCGCCACGTCCACCGGCCTGCCCGCCTTCTCCTGATCCCGGAGCGCGGACGCCAGCCGGGCACCGGCCAGCTCCTCCGACTGGGCGGCCCCGAGCTTCGCCGAGCGGTCGGGAGTGAACTGGGGATCCCCCATGCCCGCGAAGCGCAGCCCGCCCAACGAGAGCGCCCGGCCCTCGTCCAGGACGTGCACGTTCTTCATGTTCTCCAGATAGCGCTGGGTGGTCATCGAGTCGTGGTTGCCGCGCACCCACACGTACGGCGCCCCGAGGCTCGCGATCGGGTCCAGGAAGCCGTTCTCGGCCGCGGTCCCGTGGTCCATGGTGTCGCCGGAGTCGACGATGACGTTGATGTCGTACTGCTCGACCAGCGAGGCGATGATCTTCCAGCTCGCCGGGTTGAGGTGGATGTCCGACACGTGCAGGACCCGGATCGTGCTCGGGTCGGGGGTGTACACGGGGAGGGTGGACGTGACGTCGTACAGCTTGGTCACGTTCGTCACCAGGCGCGCCAGCTCCTTCTGGTAGACGTCGAACTCGGTGACGATGCTGCGCGCGTTGCCGACGAGGGAGGGCGCCGAGGACAGCAGCCCGGAGAACTTGGGCTCCAGGACGGAGTTCGGGTTCCAGGTGGCGAAGGCCGTGCCGCCGGACACGGTGAGCAGGCCCAGGGCGAGGCCGCCGGCGGCCAGGGCGCGGCGCGGGCGGCGGTAGACGGCGAGCCCGAGCGCGGTGGCCCCCGACACCACGGCCACGCAGGAGCGCAGGGCCAGGTCGAACGTGCCGTGCCGGACGTCACTCGCGATCTCGTCCTGGAGGCCTGAGATCCGCTCGGGGTGGTCGACCAGGGCCTGGGCGCGGACCGGGTCGAGCTGGTCCACGTTCACGTCCAGGCGGACGGGCGCGACATGGCTGCGCAGCTCCAGCGCGCCGAGCGGCGAGACGTTGATCTTCGTGCCGCCGTCGAGCGAGGGACGCAGGGTCATCGTGGTGTTCATGGGACCGACCGGCGTGCGGACGTTCCCCACGATCAGCAGGCCCAGCCACGCGCCGAGCAGCACCACGGCGACGAGGCCGAGGGCACGGGTCCAGGGGTGGGGCTGGTTGACGAGTTCGACGGTCGGGTGCGAACGGCGCGCCCGGTACTGACCGACCAGGGCGCCGGGCGACTGCCGTACGCGCCGCAGGGCGGCGACAGCGAGAGCGGGGACGCGGGCCATTGATCCCGTATGCCCGGTTACGGGGGTGGCTATGCGGGGCTGATGGTGGAGACCGAGGTGACCAATGTCTCGTCCGACTCGTCTGCGTCGTCCGACTCGTCTGTGTCGTCTGTGTCGGCTGTGTCCTCTGTCTCGTCGTGCAGCTCTCGAGGCCTGTGGGCGCCGGGCGGCCCCAGGTCAGCCCCAGCCCAGCTCGTGGAGCCGCTCGTCGTCGATGCCGAAGTGGTGCGCCACCTCGTGGACGACCGTGACGGCCACCTCGTGCACCACGTCCTCCGCCGTCTCGCAGTAGCGCAGGGTCGGGCCCATGTAGATCGTGATGCGGTCCGGGAGCACTCCGGCGTACCACTCCCCGCGCTCGGTCAGCGGGGTCCCCTCGTACAGGCCCAGGAGCTCCGGGTCGTCCGCGGGAGGCTCGTCCTCGACGAACACGGCCACGTTGTCCATGACCCGTGTCAGCTCCGGCGGGATCTGGTCCAGGGCTTCACTCACCAGCTCTTCGAACGCCTCGCGCGTCATCTCCAGCACACGGCCATTGTCACGGACGGCCGCTCCGGGGGAGCGGGACGGGGTTGCCCGCCGTCCGCGAGTCGCTCGCGGAGCAGGGGGCGCGGCGGCGTACTGTACGCCCTCGGTCACGGCTGAGCCACGCTCATCCGGGGCGCGTGTCCTCTTGTGGGCGGCGGGAGTTGGGCAGGTTGACTTCTCCCGCCCGCCCTCGGAGGTGGCTGCCCGTGCGCGCCTTGTACGTACCCGTCCGTCTGGCCGCCACGGTCATGACCCTCGCCGCGGCCGCCGGCTGTGTGAGCGTGGGCGACGACGACGGGGCCAGGCCGGGGCCCTCGCACTCGGCCCGGCAGCGGGGCGGCGAGGAGCCGGACGGCGGGACGGCGGGGTCCGACGGTGGCGGCACCGACCACCAGGGCGGGCGCGGGAAGAAGGGCTCGGCGGCCGGGCCCCACACGTCCGAGTCCGCGTCGTCGTCCCCCTCGGCCTCCGCCTCCCGAACCAGGAAGCCGTCCCCCGGGGCGACCGCGAAGGACAACAAGGGCGGCGGCAAGGACGACGGGCCGCAGAAGCCCGAGCCCCCGCAGGACGAGCCGACCCCCACGCGCACGCCGGAGCAGCCCCCGCCCACGAAGGAACCGGAGTCCCCGGCCCCCGAACCCTCCACGCCGGAGCCCTCGTCCTCGGCCCACGAGCAGAGCACGCAGCTGGTGGAACGCGAACCGGCACCACGGGCGGGCGAAGCGGCGGCGTAGGGCTGCGGGAGACCGAGGCACACGGAGACCGTGGGTAGGGATGCCTGGGCGCCCGGAGAGGGAGCGGCACCGGATCGCCTTCGTGGCCCCGGCCCGCCGCCCCCGTGCGGAGCGCAAAAGCGTTCGCCAGCAATTTCGGCGAGGTGAGATCCTGGTCCCCGTATGTCTACGCATCCTGCCCCCGCCCTCGGCGCCCTCGCCCCCCGCCTGGCCGAGCTGTCCCTGCGCGACGCGCACCGGCTCGGGCGCAGGCTCGAAGGCGCGCGCAAGATCCGCAATCCGGAGGCCCGCGCCGCCGTCGTCGCCGAGATCGAGGCGGAGGTGGCGACGGCCGAGGACCGGATGGCCGGGCGGCGTGCCCGCGTGCCCGCCGTCACCTACCCCGAGCAACTGCCCGTCAGCCAGAAGAAGGACACGATCGCCGAGGCGATCCGCGACCACCAGGTCGTGATCGTCGCCGGTGAGACGGGCTCCGGCAAGACCACGCAGATCCCGAAGATCTGCATGGAGCTGGGCCGTGGCGTCCGCGGCATGATCGGGCACACGCAGCCCCGCCGTATCGCCGCCCGGACGGTCGCCGAGCGTGTGGCGGAGGAGCTGGACACACCCCTGGGTGAGTCCGTCGGCTGGAAGGTGCGCTTCACCGATCAGGTGAACCCGGACGCCACCTTCGTCAAGCTGATGACGGACGGCATCCTGCTCGCCGAGATCCAGACGGACCGCGAGCTGCGCGCCTACGACACGATCATCATCGACGAGGCCCACGAGCGGTCCCTCAACATCGACTTCCTGCTGGGGTACCTGTCCCAGCTGCTGCCGAAGCGGCCGGACCTGAAGGTCGTCATCACCTCCGCCACCATCGACCCCGAGCGCTTCTCGCGCCACTTCGGCGACGCGCCGATCATCGAGGTCAGCGGCCGGACGTACCCCGTGGAGGTGCGCTACCGCCCGCTCCTGGAAGAGGACTCCGACGACGCCGACCGCGACCAGATCACCGCGATCACGGACGCGGTCGAGGAGCTGATGGCCGAGGGCAAGGGCGACATCCTCGTCTTCCTCTCCGGCGAGCGCGAGATCCGCGACACAGCGGACGCGCTGGTGAAGAAGAACTACCGCTTCACCGAGGTGCTCCCCCTCTACGCCCGGCTCTCGCACGCCGAGCAGCACCGCGTCTTCCAGCCGCACACCGGCCGCAGGATCGTCCTCGCCACGAACGTCGCCGAGACGTCCCTCACCGTCCCCGGCATCAAGTACGTCATCGACCCGGGCTTCGCCCGCATCTCGCGCTACAGCCACCGCACCAAGGTGCAGCGGCTGCCCATCGAGGCGGTCTCCCAGGCCAGCGCCAACCAGCGCAAGGGCCGCTGCGGCCGTACGTCGGACGGCATCTGCATCCGCCTGTACTCCGAGGACGACTTCACCACCCGCCCGGAGTTCACCGACGCCGAGATCCTGCGGACGAACCTCGCGTCCGTCATCCTCCAGATGACCGCGGCCGGCCTCGGCGAGATCGAGAAGTTCCCCTTCATCGACCCGCCGGACCACCGCAACATCCGCGACGGCGTCCAACTCCTCCAGGAACTGGGCGCGCTGGACCCGGCCCAGAAAGACCCGCGGAAGCGCCTCACGGAGACCGGCCGCAAGCTCGCCCAGCTCCCCGTCGACCCGCGCCTGGCCCGTATGGTCCTGGAGGCCGACCGGAACGGCTGCGTCCATGAGGTCATGGTCATCGCCGCCGCGCTCTCCATCCAGGACCCGCGCGAGCGCCCCGCCGACAAGCAGACCCAGGCCGACCAGCAGCACGCCCGCTTCAAGGACGAGACGAGCGACTTCCTCGCGTACCTGAACCTGTGGCGGTACATCCGGGAGCAGCAGAAGGAGCGGGGATCGTCGTCCTTCCGCCGCATGTGCAAGCAGGAGTACCTGAACTTCCTGCGCATCCGCGAGTGGCAGGACATCCACAGCCAGCTCCGCACGGTCGCCAAGCAGATGGGCATCCGGCTCAACGAGGAGGACGCGGCCGACCAGAGCATCCATGTCTCGCTGCTCGCCGGCCTGCTCTCGCACATCGGCATGAAGGACGTGAGGGAGTCCAAGGACTCCGGCCAGGGCGCACGCAAGGAGGGCGGCCGGAACGAGTATCTGGGCGCCCGCAACGCCAAGTTCGCGATCTTCCCGGGCTCCGCCCTCTTCAAGAAACCCCCGCGCTTCGTCATGTCGGCCGAGCTCGTCGAGACGTCCCGCCTCTGGGCCCGCGTCAACGCGCGCATCGAGCCCGAGTGGATCGAGCCCCTCGCCGAGCACCTCCTCAAGCGCACCTACAGCGAGCCGCACTGGGAGAAGGACCAGGCCGCGGTGATGGCGTACGAGAAGGTCACGCTGTACGGCGTCCCGATCGTCGCCCAGCGGAAGGTCAACTACGGCCGTATCGACCCGGAGACGAGCCGTGAGCTTTTCATTCGCAACGCCCTCGTCGAGGGTGACTGGCGCACCCACCACAAGTTCTTCGCCGACAACCGCAAGCTCCTGACAGAGGTCGAGGAGCTGGAGCACCGCGCCCGCCGCCGCAACATCCTGGTCGACGACGAGACCCTGTTCGACTTCTACGACCAGCGCGTGCCCGAACACGTGGTCTCCGGCGCCCACTTCGACTCCTGGTGGAAGCGCAAGCGGCACGAGCAGCCCGACCACCTCGACTTCGAGCGGGAGATGCTGATCCGCGAGTCGGCGGAGGCGGTCACCAAGGCCGACTACCCGGACTCCTGGCGGCAGGGGCAGCTGAAGTTCCGCGTCACCTACCAGTTCGAGCCGGGCGCGGACGCCGACGGTGTGACCGTCCACGTCCCGCTCCAGGTCCTCAACCAGGTCACCGACGAGGGCTTCGACTGGCAGATCCCGGGCCTCAGGGAGGAGCTCGTCACGGAGCTCATCCGCTCCCTCCCCAAGCCCATCCGCCGCAACTACGTACCGGCGCCGAACTTCGCGAAGAAGTTCCTGGGCACGTCCGTCCCGCTGCAGGAACCGCTGACGGTGACCATGGCGCGCGAGCTGAAGCGCATGGTCGGAGTCCCCTTCGAGGCCGACGACTTCGACTGGGCGAAGGTGCCGGACCATCTGCGCGTCACGTTCCGTATCGTCGACGAGCGTCGCCGCAAGCTCGCCGAGGACAAGGACCTTCAGGCCCTGCAGCTCAGGCTGAAGCCGAAGGCGAGGAAGGCCATCTCGCAGGCCGCCGCGGCCACGGCGGAGCGTCAGGGCGGCGAGTCCCTGGAGCGCTCCGGCCTGACCGACTGGACGATCGGCTCCCTCACCCGCATCTTCGAGACGCGCCGCGCCGGCCAGCCGGTCAAGGCGTACCCGGCGCTGGTCGACGACGGCGACACGGTCTCGGTCCGCCTCTTCGACACGGAGGCGGAGCAGGCGGAGGCCATGTGGAAGGGCACCCGCCGCCTGATCCTGCTGGGCATCCCGGTGAACCCGGCGAAGTTCGCCTCGGAGAAGCTGACGAACCCCCAGAAGCTCGCCCTGTCCGCGAACCCCCACGGCTCGATCCAGGCCCTCTTCGACGACTGCGCGACGGCCGCGGCCGACCGGCTGATAGGGGACCTCGGGGGACCGGCCTGGGACGAGTCGTCGTACCGGAAGCTGTACGACAAGGTGCGCGCCGAGATCGTCGACACCACGGTCCGTACGGTCGGCCAGGTGCAGCAGGTGCTGGCCGCCTGGCAGGCCTGTGAGCGCCGCCTGAAGACCGTACGGAGCCCCGCGCTCCTGCCGAACCTCCAGGACGTACGGGCTCAGCTGGACGCCCTCGTGAAGCCCGGCTTCGTGACGGAGACGGGTCTGCGCCGACTGCCGGACCTGATGCGCTACTTGGTGGCCGTGGACCGTCGCCTCCAGCAGATGCCGACGAACGTCCAGCGGGACACCACGCGCATGGAGAAGATCCACGAGATGCGGGACGAGTACGCCTGGCTCCTGGAACAGATGCCGCAGGGCCGCCCGGTCCCCGCCTCCGTCCTGGACATCCGCTGGATGATCGAGGAACTCCGCGTCAGCTACTTCGCCCACGCGCTGGGCACGGCGTACCCCGTCTCCGACAAGCGCATCGTGAAGGCCATCGACGCGGCGGTACCGTAACCGCCCCGGTACTCCGGGTGAGTTCGACCGGGGGCTCACCCTCCTGTACAGTCTCTTCTCGCAGCGCAACGCACGGCAGAGTCACTATCCGGCTCCGCCGGGAGGCGCCGCGAAACCTGGTCCTGTGGAGCAGTTTGGAGTGCTCGCCACCCTGTCAAGGTGGAGGCCGCGGGTTCAAATCCCGTCAGGACCGCATCATTCGAAGGGCCCGCGCCTACCAAGGCTGCGGGCCCTTCGCCATGCCCCCACCACCTCGCGGGGGTTCCTTCGCCCCCGCCGCCCCTACCCATTCCCATCCCTGGGGGCTCCGCCCCCACCCCCGGCATGCCGACCCGAACAGCCCCGCCCTCAAACGCCGGACGGGCCGACGGGCACCTGGCATCGACGGCCCCCAACGGGAAGCTCCCAGCCCCGGCCGACAAAGTCCCAGCCCGGGCCGGGGCCCCCAGCCCCTCCGGCAAAAACCCAGCGCCACACAAGCCTTTGGCGCAACCACACCATCCAGCTCCACTCCGCACCTTCCGGCACCCCTCACACCTTCCAGCTGCAGCCCCGCACCTTCCAGTACGGCCCCCACCTTCCAGCCCCACCCCGCACCTTCCAGTACCGCCCCCACCTTCCAGCCCCACCCCCGCACCTTCCGGCACCCCTCACACCATCCAGCCCCACCCCCGCACCTTCCAGTACCGCCCCCGCCTTCCAGCGCCGCCCGCACATTCCAGCCCCTCCGGCGTTTGAGGAGCGGGGGTCCGGGGGCCGGCCCCCGAACGGGGTCCGGGGCGGAGCCCCGAAACCCTGGGGGTCCAGGGGGCGCAGCCCCCTTGGCGGGGGCTGAGGGGCTGAGCCCCTGGGATGGGACGGGTAGGGGCGGCGGGGGCGAAGGAGCCCGCGAATCCCACCCCGGCATGGCCCCGCGTGTCTTGACGCCGTCACATTCCCTGGGTACCCAGAAAGCAAGGGCTTCCCGACCCGGAGGTGGCGTATGACGGCGACCACTCGGCACGAGACGCGCGCACTGCTCCGTGCCCACCTGGCGGCCGCCTCCTCGTACCGCCACCTGACACGGCACTGCCCGATCTGCCACCAACTCCTGCGGTTGGCCATGGAGCCAGGAGAGTACGGCGAGGACGACCCCCGGACGGCCGGCGACGAAGAGATCCCCTCTCACCCCTCCCCGGCCCCCAGAGCCCGTCGAAGGCGTGAGAGACCCCCGATCCGGGACACACCACCCGCACGAGCCGCAGGCACCCTCATCCCACCAAGGCCCCAACTCCCGCCCCCAATAGCGCAGATGCACCACCACCAACAAGCGCCGCGACATGTGACGGGTGTCACCCCACAAGTTCCCGGAGTCGGGGAACTTACCAGCCTGCCACAACAGGTCAATTTAATATGTGCAATTGCACCACCCCCGGAGCCGCCCCACAGAAGATCCGACACCCCTCCCCAGAGTCCAACAAGGCCGCTCACAGGGCGGTAGCCCGGACCCCCACAACCCCCGCACAGGACCGCCACATCCACCCGCAGCCCGCATCCCACCCCCACGCGCAGCCCCCGGCCCGGGGCCACCCACACCCCGCACCCACCCACGTCCACGCACAAAAAAGATCGCGCTGGACCCGGCGGAGTCCAGCGCGATCAACGACGCACCCTATGTTTGCTTGTCTTGAGAGCACGGCCCGCCCAGAACATCCTGGGCGGTGCCGGAGAGCTTGGGCGTGGGCCCTGTTGGGGCAGGAACCCGCGTCGCTTGGAGCTTTAGGTCGGACGGCTCGGCATGTTGGGGGTACCTGCCGATTCGCCCGGTTATGCGATTGTTCAGGCCTCGCTGCGCTGCTGCGGAATACCCGCGAGCAGTGCGCGGACCTCGGCCTCGCGGTAGCGGCGGTGCCCGCCGAGCGTACGGATGGACGTGAGCTTGCCGGCCTTCGCCCACCGCGTGACCGTCTTCGGGTCCACGCGGAACATCGTGGCGACCTCAGCCGGGGTCAGCAGCGGCTCGGCATCAGGGGTGCGAGCGGTCATGAGCGGCCTCCTCGGGAGAACCGAACCTTCTCGGTTCTTTCCTCTAAATTCTGCACCTTGACCCGCGTTGCCCGAAATGGCGGACGCGGGTCGAGTCGGTTATAGGACGAACGGCTTGTCCTCGGCACTACAACTACACCATCTGTCCAGCCACGTCGGCCAAACCGATGGAATTGCCCCCCCAGGCGTTCATCACCGACGGAAGCCGATGGACCATGCCATAGCGGACAGTCACGCCACTGTGACGATCAGTCACACCAGCGATCAGGAGTCACCGGACCCCCCATAGCGTGCAATGCGGAGATTCCACCCATACTTGGGCAGAAGAAGTCTCCCCCGGACTCCTTGTCCTATTTTGGCACGAGGAGGGGCGTAAGAGGCAAGACCCTTGTTAGTGCAGTCCGTCACCCTTAACGGCTACTTGACGCAAAAAGACCGGATCAGGGCCCATACGCCCCCCGTCACCCCTCAACGCACGCTTCGGTGCGTCAAGCCTGGGCCAAGGGTCGATAGTTCACCATGACATCACAGATCGCGGAAAGCTCGTTCCATCACAGATGACCAACTGTGTTTCGCGAGCCACCAGTTCACGGCCGTACGACCCGCCAGGCGCCCGCCGGACCGGCCCCTCGGCACCCGCGGGCAGCGGGCCTCAGTTCGCCGACCGGCGGTCCCGTACGGCCCGCCAGCGCTCCGCCAGACGTCCGTACGCCTCCCCGGCGGCCCCCTCGTCCCCGGTGCGCAGCGCCTCGATGCCCTCGGCGACGTCCGCCGCCGAGTGATCGCCGTCGAGCTGGTCGGCGGGCAGGACGTGCACCAGGCCGCCGTAGTCCAGCTCGACCAGCGAGCGCGGGTGGAACTCCTCCAGCCAGCGCCCCACGTCCACCAGGCCGTCGATCAGCGGCCCCTCGTCGATCATGTCCCGCATCGCCCGCAGCCCCCGGGCCACCCGCCGCCGCGCCTGCACCATCGGCGTCCGGTACCGCAGCGCCGGCGGGACCTCGTCCGACCCCTTGTCGTAGCGCCGCTCCTCGTCCCCCACGAGCACGAACCAGTTCAGCGGCACGTGCCAGGTCGAGGTACGGATCCACGGCCGGGCGTCCGGATGGCCGGCCATCCAGCGCTCGTAGTCCTGGGCGGCCTGGCGGCGCACGACCGGCGGCAGCACCGCGTCCAGGACCGGCGTGGGCAACTCCTCGGCAAGATCGCCGAGCGCCTGCCAGCCGCGCAGCCTGGTGCGCCAGGGGCAGACGCAGAGCACACCCTCGACCTCCAGCACGAACGCGTCGCTGCTCTCGTGCACCGGCACCGGAATCGGCGGGGTGGGCAGCAGATCGGCCAGCGAGCGGCGCAGTTCGTCCTGGTAGGAGGGGCGGTCCGGCCGACGCGCGTAGCGCGCCCAGTGGGTGCGCTCGGGTTCCGGGAACGCGACCAGCGGTTCGTACACGCGCAGGTACGACGTGTACGGAACGACCACCGAGGACACCTTGGGCACGCCTGCTCCCTCCCCATGGGACCCGACACGAAACCCTGTCGCTTCCCGCGCGCGGGCCGCGGGGAAACACTGCAAATCGTCCCACGCACGTGTGCGAACGTACTCCTGGGGAGGGTGATCCTGAACACTGCTGAGCACGGCGCGGATGACGAGCGGGCACAGGCTCTACCCTCATGCCACGGGCCCCGCCACCCGTACGGGAGTCCGTCCCGACACCGCCGCACTCAGCCTGGAGTCACCACCGTGACCGACGTAACCGGCGCGCCTGCTGATGTACTGCACACCCTGTTCCATTCGGACCAGGGGGGCCATGAGCAGGTCGTGCTCTGCCAGGACCGCGCGAGCGGCCTCAAGGCCGTCATCGCCATCCACTCCACCGCCCTGGGCCCCGCCCTCGGCGGCACCCGCTTCTACCCGTACAGGACCGAGGCCGAGGCTGTCGCCGACGCTCTGAACCTCGCTCGTGGGATGTCGTACAAGAACGCCATGGCCGGTCTCGACCACGGCGGCGGCAAGGCCGTGATCATCGGCGACCCCGAGAAGATCAAGACGGAAGAACTGCTGCTGGCGTACGGGCGGTTCGTGGCCTCACTCGGCGGGCGGTACGTGACGGCCTGCGACGTCGGGACGTACGTGGCCGACATGGACGTCGTGGCACGCGAGTGCCGCTGGACGACCGGCCGCTCCCCCGAGAAGGGCGGCGCCGGCGACTCGTCCGTGCTGACCGCCTTCGGCGTCTACCAGGGGATGCGGGCCTCGGCCCACCACCTGTGGGGCGACCCCTCGCTGCGCGACCGTACGGTCGGCATCGCGGGCGTGGGCAAGGTCGGGCACCACCTGGTGGAGCACCTGCTGGCCGAGGGCGCCGACGTCGTGATCACCGACGTACGCGAGGAGGCCGTGCGCCGGATCACCGAGCGCCACCCCGGCGTCCGGGCCGTCGCCGACACGGAAACGCTGATCCGCGTCGAGGGCCTGGACATCTACGCCCCCTGCGCGCTGGGCGGCGCCCTGAACGACGACTCCGTGCCCGTCCTCACCGCCAAGGTGGTCTGCGGCGCCGCGAACAACCAGCTCGCGCACCCGGGCGTCGAGAAGGACCTCGCCGACCGCGGCATCCTCTACGCGCCGGACTACGTGGTGAACGCCGGAGGGGTCATCCAGGTGGCCGACGAACTCCACGGGTTCGACTTCGAGCGGTGCAAGGCGAAGGCCACGAAGATCTACGACACCACGTTGGAAATCTTCGCACGTGCGAATGAGGACGGCATTCCGCCGGCCGCCGCGGCCGACCGGATCGCCGAGCAGCGGATGCATGAGGCGTCGTCGGCGCGCGGTCACGGACGCTGAGGTTCCGTGGGGCGCCCGCGAGGGTGCCCCACGGGTTCGGCCGGTACCTGCCGCGGGTCAGTTGGAGAGAACTCTCACGTTCGTCGGCGGGTCGCTCGCCAAGAAGTGGTTAAAATCGCCACTGACCAGCGAGGACAGGGCGCCTCGCAGGGCCTGTGCACACGCGCGCAGTGCGGGCGACGTACCGTATGGGCGCGGGCTCAGGTACCGTGGAAGCCCTAGGGGCGGTCTCTCTGCGGAGAGCCCGTTCTGGATTATGAACGCGTCAAGACTCTGGGGCCGTCGAGCCCCGTCACCGAGGGGGTCGAGCCATGGGGCGCGGCCGGGCCAAGGCCAAGCAGACGAAGGTCGCCCGCCAGCTGAAGTACAACAGCGGCGGGACTGACCTGTCGCGTCTGGCCAGCGAGCTGGGCGCATCGACTTCGAGCCAGCCGCCGAACGGCGAGCCGTTCGAGGACGACGAAGACGATGACCCGTACGCCCAGTACGCGGATCTGTACAACGACGACGAGGACGATGAGGACGACGAGTCCGGTCCCGCGTCACAGCGCCGCGGCGCTTGACGATCCAGTCGCGCCTGCCCCGGTCCGGAGCGTTACATCGCTGCCGGACCGGGTTTTGCGCTGTCACCGCGGAAATCACGTGCCGGCGCTCTTAGCTTGAATACGTGCCGACCAGAGCCGCGCCCGTCGTGTGCTCACCGCGGTCGGTGATCTCACCCGCGATCCATGCGTCGACCCCACGGTCGGCGAGGGTCGCCAGCGCGACGTCAGCCGATTCCTGAGGCACGATCGCGATCATGCCGACGCCCATGTTCAGGGTCTTCTCCAGCTCCAGCTGCTGGACGTCGCCGGTACGGCCGACGAGGTCGAACACCGGGGCGGGGGTCCAGGTGGAGCGGTCGACGACCGCGTGCAGGCCGTCGGGGATGACACGGGCGAGGTTGGCCGCGAGTCCGCCGCCGGTGACATGGCTGAAGGCGTGCACCTCGGTGGCCCGCATCAGCGCGAGGCAGTCCAGCGAGTAGATCCTGGTCGGCTCCAGCAGCTCCTCGCCGAGCGTGCGGCCGAGCTCGTCGATCGTCGCGTCCAGGGACAGGCCGGCCTGGTTCAGCAGGACGTGCCGGACCAGCGAGTACCCGTTGGAGTGAAGCCCGGAGGACGCCATCGCGACGACCGCGTCCCCTGTACGGATACGATCCGCGCCCAGCAGCCGGTCGGCCTCCACGACGCCCGTACCGGCGCCGGCGACATCGAAGTCGTCCGGACCCAGCAGACCGGGGTGCTCGGCCGTCTCGCCGCCCACCAGGGCGCACCCGGCGAGCACACAGCCCTCCGCGATGCCCTTGACGATGGCCGCCACCCGCTCGGGGTGGACCTTGCCGACGCAGATGTAGTCGGTCATGAACAGCGGCTCGGCCCCGCACACCACGATGTCGTCCATGACCATGGCGACCAGGTCGTGGCCGATCGTGTCGTACACGCCGAGCTGACGGGCGATGTCCACCTTCGTGCCCACGCCGTCCGTGGCGGAGGCGAGCAGGGGGCGCTCGTAGTTCTTGAGGGCGGAGGCGTCGAAGAGTCCGGCGAAGCCGCCGAGGCCACCGAGCACCTCGGGGCGTCGGCTCTTCTTCACCCACTCCTTCATCAGCTCGACGGCGCGGTCGCCCGCCTCGATGTCGACGCCCGCGGCTGCGTAGCTGGCACCGGTCTCAGACATGGCAAAGGGCACTTTCGTGTCGTACGGCAGGGATCACGGGCTCTTACGGACGGCGGATCGCGTCGGTGGCGGCCGTGGCGGCGGGCCCGGCGGCCAGCTCGGTCTCCAGGAGCTGCTTGCCGAGCAGCTCGGGGTCCGGGAGTTCCATCGGGTACTCGCCGTCGAAGCAGGCGCGGCACAGGTTCGGCTTGGCGATGGTGGTCGCCTCGATCATGCCGTCGATGGAGATGTACGCCAGCGAGTCGGCGCCCAGCGAGGTGCCGATCTCCTCGATCGTCATGCCGTTGGCGATGAGTTCGGCGCGGGTGGCGAAGTCGATGCCGAAGAAGCAGGGCCACTTCACGGGCGGGGACGAGATCCGGATGTGGACCTCGGCGGCGCCGGCCTCGCGGAGCATGCGCACCAGTGCGCGCTGGGTGTTGCCGCGCACGATCGAGTCGTCGACGACGACCAGGCGCTTGCCCTTGATGACTTCCTTCAGGGGGTTCAGCTTCAGCCGGATGCCGAGCTGACGGATCGTCTGGGAGGGCTGGATGAACGTACGTCCGACGTACGCGTTCTTGACCAGACCGGAGCCGAAGGGGATACCGGAGGCCTCCGCGTAACCGATCGCGGCGGGGGTGCCGGACTCGGGGGTCGCTATCACCAGGTCGGCCTCGGCAGGTGCCTCCTTGGCGAGGCGGCGGCCCATCTCGACGCGGCTGAGGTGGACGTTCCGCCCGGCGATGTCCGTGTCCGGGCGGGCCAGGTACACATACTCGAAGACGCAGCCCTTGGGCTTCGCTTCCGCGAATCGGGAGGTGCGCAGACCGTTCTCGTCGATGGCGACGAACTCGCCCGGCTCGATCTCGCGGACGAAGCTGGCGCCGCAGATGTCGAGCGCGGCGGTCTCGGAGGCGACCACCCAGCCGCGCTCCAGACGACCGAGGACCAGCGGGCGGATGCCCTGCGGGTCGCGGGCCGCGTAGAGGGTGTGCTCGTCCATGAAGACGAGCGAGAAGGCGCCCTTGACCTGCGGGAGGACCGTGGCGGCGGCCTCCTCGACGGTCAGCGGCTCACCGTCCTCGCCGGTCTGGCCAGCGAGGAGCGCCGTGACGAGGTCGGTGTCGTTGGTGGCCGCCACCCGGGTGGACCGGCCTTCCTGCCTGGGCAGGTCGGCGGCCATCTCGGCGAGCTGCGCCGTGTTGACCAGGTTGCCGTTGTGGCCGAGCGCGATGGAGCCGTGCGCGGTGGCCCGGAACGTCGGCTGGGCGTTCTCCCACACGGAGGCGCCAGTCGTCGAGTAGCGGGCGTGACCGACCGCGATGTGCCCCTGGAGCGCACCGAGCGAGGTCTCGTCGAAGACCTGCGAGACGAGGCCCATGTCCTTGAAGACGAGGATCTGGCGGCCGTTGCTGACCGCGATTCCGGCGGATTCCTGGCCCCGATGCTGGAGGGCGTAGAGCCCGAAGTACGTGAGCTTTGCGACCTCTTCACCCGGAGCCCAGACACCGAAGACGCCACACGCGTCCTGGGGGCCTTTCTCGCCGGGGAGCAGATCGTGATTGAGTCGACCGTCACCACGTGGCACGGCACCGAGTGTAGGCGAGATCGCGCACTGGTCCGAATCCCGTGATCTCGGTTCATGCCGGTAAGGCGACCCTGACCCGCGTACGTCACTTACTGGCGACCGCGCTGACGCCCTCGCCGTTTTCGCTGGTCAACGTGATGGTTCGATGATCGATTTCATAGCTGACCTCACTCCTGAAGAGTTCCAGAAGCGTCCGCTCGGTGTCCATGAGTGAGCCGTCGCACATCCTGCGGGTGGTGCCGGGGGTGCCGAGGGTGAGCGATCCGTCGCGTACGGTCGCGTCGGCCGAGACACGGTTGCAGCCCAGGATGCCGGAGAGCCTGCCCTCCTTCTTGTCGAAGGTGAACCAGGCCTTGTCGGCCGAGTCGGACGGCAGTGACCGAGCCGTGCCGTCCTTGACGAGTGAAGTGACCTTCCACGTCGTGCCGTACAGCTGGGCGGGCGCCTCCTCGCTGAGGACGACCTTGTCGCCGGAGCCGGAGGTGAGCGTCAGCTTTCCGTCGCTCGTCTCGGCCTTCAGCGGACCGTCGTCGAGGGTGCTGCGGAGGGACTGCTCGAACGACATCGGGACGTCGTCGCAGGCCATGTCGGTGGACCGGGCGTTGCCGAACCTGATGCTGTCGCCCTCGACGGTCGCGGTCGTACCGAAGCCGTTGCAGCCGTAGTTGCCGTCGACCTCGCCATCCTTGGTGATCTTCACATACGCGCTGTCGGGGGCCTGCTCGCTCTTCCCGTCGAGGGTGAGGCTGTCGACGCTCCAGCGGACACCGGCGACGGACGCCGCGGAGCCGGGCTTCGAGCCGACGGAACTGCTGCCCGACTCGCCGCCGCAGGCCGCGACGAGCGGAAGCAGAATCAGGGCGCTGAGGGTCAGTCGCTGCATGTTCATGACGCTGGGACGGGTGGGGTGGGCGAGCGGTTCCCCTTCTTTTCGGACAGGTCTCAGGTTCTTTTCCGGACAGATCGCAGTGCATGAGTCCGGACACGCAATAGCGCGTGTCCGGGCGGGTCTCAGCGCATGAGGGGCAGCAGTCCGCCGAGATCGGCGCGCTCTCCGCTCGCCCTGACACGCGCCTCCCGTACGGCGTCCTGCCACTCCTCGCGTCCCGTCGCCAGCCGGACCCAGGTCAGCGGGTCGGTCTCGACGACGTTGGGCGGCGTGCCGCGCGTGTGCCGCGGGCCCTCGACGCACTGCACGACGGCGTACGGCGGCACGCGCACCTCGGTCGAGCCGCCGGGCGCCTTCACGGCGAGCGCGTCGGCGAGCAGCCGGGTGCAGGCGGCGAGGGCCTGACGGTCGTACGGGACGTCCAGGCCGGGCACGGCCGCGTTCAGGTCGTCGGTGTGGACGACGAGTTCGACGGTGCGGGTGACCAGGTAGTCCGCCAGGTTCATGGCACCGGGGCGGGTGGCGAGCAGCCGTTCGCCCGGAGTGGCGGCCAACCGCTCGGCCAAACGCTGCTCGGTGCGGGCGTACAGCACGTCGAGGTCCGGGTTCTCGCGGGTGAAGGCGCGGGTGCGGTCGATGTTGGCGTCGGCGAACGCGGCGGTCGCAGGCGGCCACGCCGGCAAGGAGAGCTCCGTCTTCGCGGGCGGCTCCTGGTCGATGGCGCGGCTCACGGACTCGGTGCCCATCGCGATGTGCGCGACGAGCTCCCGTACCGTCCAGTCCCCGAGGCGCGTGGGCCGGTCCAGCCGATCGGCGCTCAGGGCACCTACGGATTTCCGTACGTGCCCGAACTGGGCGAACACCGCCGTGCGGATCTTGGCGGGGTCGTAGGCGCGGGGGCGTTTCCTGGCCGGGGGCATGGACGTCAGCCTATGTGGGGAGCCGGGGTCGCTGACGCCTTCTCGGACACCGTGGTGGGGGCTTCGGACATCCCTGTGGGAGCCTCGAACACCTCGCCGTTGCCCGGCACACCGATCCCGTGCCACTCGAAGGGAATGCCTCGCGCAGTGTCCGGGTCCGGGCCGTCCATCAGCTGGAAGTGCAGGTGCGGCTCGGTCGAGTTGCCCGAGTTCCCGCAGCGGGCGAGCAGCTGTCCGGCACGTACCCGGTCGCCCTCGCGGACGGCGAGCGAGCCGCGCTGCACGTGGGCGTACGCCGCGTACGTACCGTCGCCCAGATCCAGCACCAGGTGGTTGCCCAGGATCCGGCCGACCCCTGAGATCTCGCGCACCGACGCCTCGGCGAGCATCAGGTACAGCAGCGCGGGCAGCGACGTACGGCTGAGGTGGTCGCGGTGGCGGTCGGTGGCCCGTACGACCGTGCCGTCGGCCACGGCGAGGAGCGGGGCGCCGAAGGCCGGGAAGTCCTGGTTGCGACGGGCGAGCGGCCACAGCCAGCGGAAGGACGGACGGGCGCCCGGCTCGGGCTCGGCGACGATGTCGATGGCGAACGTCTGGCCGTAGGCGTGCGTGCCGTGGCTGGGGGTGCGGTTCGCCGGGCTGTTCAGCGCGGACCAGCGGCCGGTCACCGGCGGGGCGACCGCGACGGGCGCATCGGCCGCGGGCCTGCTGTCCGGGGTACCGCCCCATCGGTTCATCACGATGACGACGACGTACGCCAGCGCCAGGAGCAGGAGGTTCCACAGCACGGGATACCCGAAGCCGAGCGATATGTGAGCGATCACCAGCCCGATGAAGGCCAGTTGCAGGCAGCGGAAGACGGCCATGGCGAGTTTGCGTGCGGTCATCATTTCCCCCTGTGACAGTGATGACTTGTCCCGGTCAGTTCCTGGCCGTGGCCAGCGCCACCAGCAGCGGCACCACCCGGCCCGCCGGTACCTCGTAGCGGCCGCGTGTGGTCGTGTGCAGCCAGCCCGCGGCGGAGAGCTGGCGCAGGTGGTGGTAGATCTGGCCGGTCGTGCCCACCTCGTCCAGCTCGGCGAGCTCGGCCGCGGTGCGCCGGCCGCCGAGGATCTCGCGGAGCAGGCGCAGCCGGACCGGGTGGCCGAGGGCCGCGAACGGCTCGGCGGCCCGGGTCCAGTCGTCGTCCACCAGGTCCTCGGTCCGCGCGCCGTACTGCCACTCGTACCGCTCCCCCGTCGGCAGCCGTACGGCCCCGGTGAACAGGACACCTCCGTCGGTCGCACCCAGCTCGGCCAGCCGCTCCTTCAGCCCGTTCAGGGCCCAGAAGTCGCTCGCGTCCAGCTGGGGGGCGGTGCGGTGGGCGTTCTCCAGTGCCGCCAGCCGACGCTCCAGGTCGGCGACGCGTTGTTCGAGTTCCACTTGCACTCCTGGATATTACGGAACTACGTAATTACGTTCAAGCGTTTTGGATGAAGCCGCGGACCGTGAAGCCGTGAACACAACGGCGAAGCCCCCGCCCGTGAGACCCGGGCGGGGGCTTCGCAACAGGTGATGACTCAGGCCAGCAGCGCCGGAATCGTCCCCTCGTGGGCCGTGCGCAGCTCGTCCAGGCTCAGCGCGAACTCGCCCTGGACCTCCACGGAGTCACCGTCGACGACACCGATGCGGGTGACCGGCAGGCCACGCGCGCCGCACATGTCGTTGAAGCGGACCTCCTCGGAGCGCGGTACGGCGACGACCGCGCGCCCCGCCGACTCGGAGAGCAGGAAGGTGAAGGCATCGAGCCCGTCCGGTACGACCAGCCGCGCGCCCTTGCCGCCGAGCAGGGCCGACTCGACCACGCCCTGGATCAGACCGCCGTCGGACAGGTCGTGCGCGGAGTCGATCATGCCGTCGCGGGAGGCGGAGATCAGGATCTCGGCGAGCAGACGCTCACGCTCCAGGTCCACCTGCGGCGGCAGCCCGCCCAGGTGGTCGTGGATCACCTGGGACCAGGCCGAACCGCCGAACTCCTCATGGGTGTCGCCGAGGAGGTAGAGCAGCTGCCCCTCCTCCTGGAAGGCGACGGGCGTACGCCGGGCCACGTCGTCGATGACACCCAGGACGGCCACGACCGGGGTCGGGTGGATGGCGACCTCGCCCGTCTGGTTGTACAGGGACACGTTGCCGCCGGTCACCGGCGTGCCCAGCTGCTGGCAGGCGTCGGCGAGACCACGCACGGCCTCCGCGAACTGCCACATCACCGCCGGGTCCTCGGGCGAGCCGAAGTTCAGGCAGTCGGAGACGGCGAGCGGCTTGGCGCCGGTGGTGGCGACGTTGCGGTACGCCTCCGCCAGCGCGAGCTGTGCGCCCGCGTACGGGTCGAGCTTCGCGTACCGGCCGTTGCCGTCGGTCGCGATGGCGACACCGAGGCCGGTCTCCTCGTCGACGCGGATCATCCCGGAGTCCTCGGGCTGGGCGAGGACCGTGTTGCCCTGCACGAAGTGGTCGTACTGGGAGGTGATCCAGGACTTGGAGGCCTGGTTGGGGGACGCCACCAGCTTCAGGACCTGGTCCTTCAGCTCCTCGGACGTCTCGGGGCGCGGAAGCTTGTTCGCGTCGTCGGCCTGGAGCTCGTCCTGCCAGGACGGGCGGGCGTACGGGCGCTCGTAGACCGGGCCGTCGTGCGCGACCGTGCGCGGGTCGACGTCGACGATCTTGCCGCCGTGCCAGTAGATCTCCAGACGGTCGCCGTCCGTCACCTCACCGATGACGGTGGCGATGACGTCCCACTTCTCGCAGATCTCCAGGAAGCGGTCGACCTTGTCGGGCTCGACGACCGCGCACATCCGTTCCTGCGACTCGCTCATGAGGATTTCCTCGGGGGAGAGCGTGGAGTCGCGCAGGGGGACGTCGTCGAGCGTCACGCGCATGCCGCCCGAGCCGTTGGAGGCGAGCTCGCTGGTGGCGCAGGAGAGACCGGCCGCACCCAGGTCCTGGATGCCGACGACCAGCTTCTCCTTGAAGGCCTCCAGGGTGCACTCGATGAGGAGCTTCTCCTGGAAGGGGTCGCCCACCTGGACGGCCGGACGCTTGGAGGGCTTCGCGTCGTCGAAGGTCTCGGAGGCGAGGATGGACGCGCCGCCGATGCCGTCGCCACCGGTCCGGGCGCCGTACAGGATGACCTTGTTGCCCGCGCCGGAGGCCTTCGCGAGGTGGATGTCCTCGTGCCGCATCACGCCGATGGCACCGGCGTTGACCAGCGGGTTGCCCTGGTAGCAGGAGTCGAAGACGACCTCGCCGCCGATGTTCGGCAGGCCCAGGCAGTTGCCGTAGCCGCCGATGCCGGCGACGACACCGGGCAGGACGCGCTTGGTGTCCGGGTGGTCCGCCGCACCGAAGCGAAGGGGATCGACGACGGCGACCGGCCTGGCGCCCATCGCGATGATGTCGCGGACGATGCCGCCGACACCCGTGGCCGCGCCCTGGTAGGGCTCCACGTACGAGGGGTGGTTGTGCGACTCGACCTTGAAGGTGACCGCGTAGCCGTGACCGACGTCGACCACACCGGCGTTCTCACCGATGCCGACGAGCAGGGCGTCGGACTCGGGGGCCTTCTCGCCGAACTGGCGGAGGTGGACCTTGGAGGACTTGTACGAGCAGTGCTCGGACCACATGACCGAGTACATGGCGAGCTCGGCACCGGTGGGCCGGCGGCCGAGGATCTCGACGACCCGCTCGTACTCGTCCTTCTTCAGGCCGAGTTCGGCCCAGGGCAGCTCGACGTCGGGGGTCGCGGTCGCGTGCTCGACCGTGTCCAGTGGCGTCCGGCTCATGCGCCCACCAGCTTCTTGAGGATCGAGGTGAAGAAGGGGAGGCCGTCGGTACGGCCGGTGCCGACCAGCGGCTCGACGGCGTGCTCGGGGTGCGGCATCAGGCCGACGACGTTGCCGGCCTCGTTGGTGATGCCGGCGATGTCGTTGAGCGAGCCGTTCGGGTTGAAGTCCACGTAACGGAACGCGACCCGGCCCTCGGCCTCCAGTTTGTCCAGCGTGTACTGGTCGGCGACGTAGCGGCCGTCCATGTTCTTCAGCGGGATGTGGATCTCCTGGCCCTCGCTGTAGTCGCTGGTCCAGGAAGTCGTGGCGTTCTCCACTCGCAGCTTCTGGTCGCGGCAGATGAAGTGCAGGTGGTCGTTGCCGAGCATCGCGCCGGGCAGCAGGTGGGCCTCGGTGAGCACCTGGAAGCCGTTGCAGATGCCGAGCACCGGGAGGCCCGCCTTCGCCTGCTCGACGACGGTCTCCATCACCGGCGAGAAGCGGGAGATCGCTCCGGCGCGCAGATAGTCGCCGTACGAGAATCCGCCGGGCAGGACCACGGCGTCGACCTGCTTCAGGTCCTTGTCCTTGTGCCAGAGAGCGACCGGCTCGGCACCTGCCAGCCTGATCGCGCGCTGCGTGTCACGGTCGTCAAGACTGCCCGGGAAAGTGACGACCCCAATACGGGCGGTCACTTTCCTGCCTCCGCCTTCTCTTCCTCCACCTTCACGGTGAAGTCCTCGATCACGGTGTTGGCGAGGAAGGATTCCGCCAGTTCATGGATGCGGGCGAGCGCGGCGTCGTCCACCGGTCCGTCAACTTCCAGTTCGAAACGCTTTCCCTGACGTACGTCGGAGACGCCCTCGAAACCGAGGCGCGGCAGCGCGCGCTGCACCGCCTGGCCCTGGGGGTCGAGGATCTCCGGCTTGAGCATGACGTCGACTACGACGCGTGCCACTGGCACTCCCGGTGTGTGGTGCTGAGCAGGTTCCTTCAGACTACCCGCACAAAATTTCTACGCGAGTAGATTGGTAGGAATCTACGTGAGCACCGTCACGATCCGGTATCGGGCGGCTCACTTGATGGAAAGTTCCGGGAAAGATCGGGGACACCTATTGCCCGGCGGACACGCTGACAGTTTTAGTTGAGCTTCACATTGCAATGCTGGGCCCTGTACAAAGTAATTGGCAATAGTCGATACTTTGCCCAATAGCCCAATTACAGCCGGACAGTCGACATCTCGTCCGATCACCTAGATGGCGTAGCAGCACGTCATGGAGGTGATCGCATCACCGAGGTGTCGCACGAAGGGACCGATATTCGTGGCGCAGCGTGTCGTAGTCACTCTCTTCGACGACATCGACGGCTCGGAAGCGGCGGAGACGATCGCCTTCGGACTCGACGGCAAGTCGTACGAGATCGACCTCAATCAAGCCAATGCCAAGAAACTGCGCAAGGCGCTGGCCCCCTACGTGGAGGCCGGCCGCAAGCGGTCGAGGTCCGGCAGGACGTACAAACAGACCGACGTGGCGCCCGACCCGTCCGCGGTCCGCGCGTGGGCCCAGTCCCACAAGATGGACGTCCCCGCCCGCGGGAGGATCCCCAAGAAGGTCTACGAGGCGTTCGCGGCGGCGCACTGAGCCGGGGCTACGCCCCTTGGCGCCTGGCTCTGACTCCGAGCCCCGGGGCTCTGGGACCCCGGGGCTCGGGGGTGCGCCAACAGTCGGTCATCCGCTGTGAAGACAATCGACTTGCGCAGCACCCCTATTGATCAGCTAGAGTCTGGAGCACGCCGAGGGGCAAGGCCGAAAGGCCCGGCTCACGGAGTCACGCGGGTGTAGTTCAGTAGTAGAACATCCCCCTTCCAGGGGGAAGGCGCAGTGTGCAATTCCTGTCACCCGCTCTGCATCGCCGGTCCGACCACAGTTGTGGATCAGGTAGGCTGGTGCTCGCGCCGATCGGTGAGAGCCGGTCGGAAGCAATGCGGACGTAGCTCAGTTGGTAGAGCGCAACCTTGCCAAGGTTGAGGTCGCGAGTTCGAGCCTCGTCGTCCGCTCCAGGAAGTAAGGCCTCGGTCATTTGACCGGGGCCTTTTTCATACGCCCTTACGGCCTTGGTGGCATCGTCGTGGCCTCCTTGTGGCCTCCTTGTGGATTCGTCATGGTCTCGCCGTGGCGTCGTCGTGGCCTCGCTCGAAGTTCGCGACTGACATTTGTCATGTGGAGTGATGACAGGCCGCACTGCTGTCGCCGTCGAACTGCCGAGACGCTGAAGGCATGAACACGAACGGGCACAAGGACGTGATTGAGGTCACTGACCTGCGGCGCGTGTACGGGGGCGGTTTCGAGGCCGTGCGGGGGATCACGTTCTCCGTGGGCCGGGGCGAACTCTTCGCACTCCTGGGCACGAACGGCGCGGGCAAGACGTCGACGGTCGAGCTGTTGGAGGGACTGGCACCGCCGACCGCGGGTCGGGTGCGGGTCCTCGGGCACGATCCGTACGAGGAGCGGGCGGCTGTACGGCCGCACATCGGCGTGATGTTGCAGGAGGGCGGCTTTCCGTCCGAGCTGACCGTCGCGGAAACGGTACGGATGTGGGCCGGCTGCACGAGCGGGGCGCGCCCCGTGGAGGAGGCCCTGGAGATCGTCGGCCTCGGGAAGCGGTCCGGGGTACGGGTCAAGCAGCTGTCCGGGGGTGAGAAGCGGCGCCTCGACCTGGCGCTGGCGCTCCTCGGCCGGCCCGAGGTCCTCTTCCTCGACGAGCCGACGACCGGGCTCGACGCGGAAGGGCGCCAGGGCACCTGGGAGTTGGTGCGCGAGCTGCGCGACGCGGGGACGACGGTCCTGCTCACCACGCACTATCTGGAGGAGGCTGAAGACCTGGCCGACCGCCTGGCGATCCTCCACGAGGGCCGTATCGCGGCGACCGGCACCCCGGAGGAGGTCACCGCGTCCCAGCCGTCCCGCATCGTCTTCGACCTGCCCGACGGCTACTTCCTGGGCGACCTGCCCCCACTGGCCGAACTGGGCGTGACCGACCACGAAGCGGTGGGCCGCACGATCCGGCTCCGTACGCACGAACTCCAGCGCACCGCCACCCGGCTCCTGGTGTGGGCCGAGCGCGCCCGCGTCGAGCTGGGCGGCCTCGACATCCGGTCGGCCTCCCTGGAGGAGGCGTTCCTGCAGATAGCGCGTGAGGCTTCAGGTGCCACGAAGGCGGCCCCCGAAGGACCTCGGAGCGGCGCGACGGCCCGGAAGGGGGCGGCGGTATGAGTACGGTGACCAGTGTGCGGACGGATGCTTCCGCGGGGACGACGACTTCCGTCGGGCGCGTGGCGGCCCTGGCGCGGGCCGAGTTGACCCTGCTGAGCCGGACGAAGGCGACGCTGGTGGCGGCGCTGTTCGTGCCCTTGGTGCTGCCGTTGAGCACGCGGTCGGCCATCGACGACATGGACCTGGAGGGCGCCGGACTCTCGGTGGGTTCCGTCCTGTTGCCCGCCTCCATCGGCTTCTCGCTGCTCTTCGCGGTCTACAGCTCCCTGGTGAGCGTGTACGCGGCCCGGCGCGAGGAACTCGTGCTCAAGCGGCTGCGCACCGGCGAGTTGCGGGACCTGGAGATCCTCGCGGGCGCCGCGCTGCCGTCGGTCGTGATCGGCCTCGTCCAGTGTGTGGTCCTGGTGCTCGCCTGTACCGCGCTTCTGGACGTCGGGGCGCCCGAGGCACCTCATCTCGCCGTCCTGGGGCTGCTGTTGGGGCTCGTCATGTGGCCCGCGCTCGCGGCCCTTGTCGCGAGCTTCAGCAAGAGCGTGGAGGGCGCCCAGGTCGCCGCCATGCCGCTGCTGCTGGTCTCGATGCTCGCCTCGGGCACGATCGCACCGCTGGAGGTCATGCCCGACCGTCTGGCCGCGGTGTGCGAACTGCTGCCGCTGACACCGGTGATCACCCTGCTGCGGGGCGGCTGGACCGGGAATCTGTCCGGGTACGACACCCTGGGTGCCGTCGCCACGGCGGTGGCCTGGACCGTGCTCGCGGTGTTTGCTGTACAGCGGTGGTTCCGCTGGGAACCGCGGCGCTGACGTACGGGGAGCAGGGGGACGAGCAGGGGATGCGCATGCCCAGGGGATGGTGGCGGAGCAAGAGCACGCCGGCGAAGATCGAGGCATACACACGGTGGTCGTACCACTTCTTCGCGGTGTTCGAGATCGTGCTGTTCGGCCTCCCGGTGCTCGCGCAGGTGCCCCTGCGGTTCTCGGGATGGCTGTTCGCGGCACTCTGCGGGCACGCCCTGCTCACTGCGGCAACCGCCTCGCGGGCGGTCGACTGGACCCGGGGCAGCCGCGAGCAGCCCGTGCGGATCATGTGGACGCTCGGTGCGGTGACAGCGGTGTTCGCCGCGGCCACGTTGCTCGTCACCAAGGCCCAGCCCGCCGACTCGGACTACTTGGGCGCACTGGGCTCGTTGGCGACGGGCGCGATGGGAGTCGGCATCGGCACGGTCACTCTGGGCATGCGCAGAAAGCGGTGGATGGCCGCCCTGGTCGTGGGCTTCGCCGCAGGCTGCCTCACCCTGGCGCTGATGCTGCACGCCGCCCCGGACGACGCGGTGATGGCGGCGTTCGCGCTGATGCTCTTCCCCGGGTTCATGGTCTTCGCCGCCATCTTCTCCGTCTGGCTCCTCAACGCCGTGTACGAGCTCGACGAGGCCCGGGAGACCCGCGCCCGGCTCGCCGTCGCCGAGGAGAGGCTGCGTTTCGGGCGCGACCTGCACGACGTGATCGGCCGGAACCTGGCCGTGATCGCGCTCAAGAGCGAACTGGCCGTCCAACTGGCGCGCCGGGAGCGTCCCGAGGCCGTGGAGCAGATGATCGAGGTGCAGCGGATCGCACAGGAGTCGCAACGCGAGGTCCGGGACGTCGTACGCGGATACCGGGAGGCCGACCTGGGCGTCGAACTCACCGGCGCGCAAGGGGTGTTGAACGCGGCCGGGATCGCGTGCGAGGTGCGCGGGGAGACGGCCGGGCTGCCGGCCGAGGTGCAGTCGGCGCTGGGCTGGGTCGTCCGGGAGGCGACCACGAACGTACTGAGGCACGGGGATGCCGGACGGTGCGAGGTGGGGATACGGGTGCTGGAGGGGCGCGTGGTGCTGACCGTGGAGAACGACGGGGCGGAGAGCGAGGAGACGGAGAACGAAGGGGCGGAGAACGGCAGTGCGGAGAACGGCGGGGCGTCCGACGGCCCGCCGGAGAGCCGCGGCTCTGGGCTGGCCGGGCTGCGGGAGCGGCTCGCCGCGGTGGACGGGACGCTGGAGGCCGGCCGGGTCCGCAAGGGCGTGTTCCGGGTGGTGGCCGAGGTGCCCTTGGCAGCGAACGAGGTCACGGCGTGAGTGTGCGGCTCCTGCTCGCCGACGACGAGCATCTGATCCGGGGCGCGCTGGCGGCGCTGCTCGCGCTGGAGGACGACCTCGTGATCGTCGCCGAGGCGGCCAACGGGCCCGAGGCACTGGCGATGGCTCGGGCGCACGCCCCCGATGTCGCCGTACTGGATCTTCAGATGCCCGGCGCGGACGGTGTGAAGGTCGCCACATCCCTGCGCTCCGAACTGCCCGGCTGCCAGGTACTGATCGTGACCAGTCACGGCAGGCCGGGACATCTGAAGCGCGCGCTGGAGGCGGGGGTGCGCGGGTTCGTCCCGAAGACCGTCAGTGCGCAGCGGCTCGCGGAGATCATCCGCACGGTGCACGCCGGGAACCGTTACGTGGACCCGGAGTTGGCCGCCGACGCGATCTCCGCCGGTGACTCGCCGCTGACCACGCGGGAGGCCGAGGTGCTGGAGCTGGCCGCCGACGGGGCGCCCGTCGCGGAGATCGCCCAGCGGGCCGCGCTGTCACCGGGGACCGTACGCAACTATCTTTCGTCGGCCGCCACCAAACTCGGGGCCGAGAACCGTCATGCCGCGGTACGGCTCGCACGTGAGCGAGGTTGGGTATAGTTGCTCTCGCGCCTCGGCGCAGTGCGGACGTAGCTCAGTTGGTAGAGCGCAACCTTGCCAAGGTTGAGGTCGCGAGTTCGAGCCTCGTCGTCCGCTCCAGGAAGTCTCCAGAACGCAAGGCCCCGGTCACCTCGACCGGGGCCTTCGTCGTGCGGGTGCGGTCAGCAGCTCCAGCTCGTGCCCGTCAGTCGCTCGTACGCCTCCACGTACTTCGCGCGGCTCGCGGCGACGATCTCCTCCGGCAGGGGCGGCGGGGGCTGCTCGCCCTTGCGGTCCCAGCCGGAGGCCGGGGAGGTGAGCCAGTCCCGTACGAACTGCTTGTCGAAGGACGACTGCGCGCGGCCCGGCTGCCACTGGTCGGCGGGCCAGAAACGGGAGGAGTCCGGGGTGAGGACCTCGTCGGCGATGACGAGGGTGTCTCCCTCGAAGCCGAACTCGAACTTCGTGTCCGCGAGGATGATGCCGCGGTCCCGGGCGATGTCGCGGGCCCGGGCGTAGACGGCGAGGGTGGCCTCGCGCAGCTGGGCGGCGGTGTCGGCACCGACCTGGCGGGCGACCTCCTCGTACGAGACGTTCTCGTCGTGCTCGCCGACCGCGGCCTTGGTGGCGGGGGTGAAGATCGGAGCGGGCAGTTCCGAACCGTCGACGAGGCCTTCGGGGAGGGCGAGGCCGCAGACGGTGCGGGTCTCGTTGTACTCGGCGAGGCCCGAGCCCGTGAGATAGCCGCGGGCCACGCACTCCACCGGCACCATCCGCAGGGACTTGCAGACCAGGGTGCGGCCCTCCCACTCGGCGGGGGCGCCCGGCGGGAGATCGCTGCTCAGGACGTGGTGGGGGACCAGGTCCGCGATCTGGTCGAACCACCACAGCGACAGCTGGGTGAGGATGCGGCCCTTGTCCGGGATCTCGGTCGGCAGCACCCAGTCGTAGGTGGACGTACGGTCGCTGGCGACCATCACGAGGTCGCCGGCCGCGTTCTGGTACAGCTCGCGCACCTTGCCGGTGTGCAGATGCACCAGGCCCGGCACCTGGATGGGTTCGGGCTTTTCTACGAATCCGGGCACGGTTCCTCCGCGTGGTGATGTCCAAGTGGCTCGATTCTCCCGTATGCGGGGGATCGGTCCAGCTGTGGGTCTGCCCGGAAGGGGGCATTCCCTCATTCGCGCTTGCGGGTCAGAGGCCGTTTCCCGCTCGCGGAGGCCATGCCTGCTTGCAGAGGCCGTCCATGCTTGCGGAGGCCATCGCTGCTTGCAGATCAGAGGTCGTTCCCGTTTGCAGAGGTCATTCTCGTTTGCAGATGCGGTCCAGGAGGTTGGCCGTGGCTCGCTGGATACGGGTGTCGACATGACCGGGGCGGTCGAGAGCCGGGGACCAGGCGAACGTTCCGGACGCGAAGACCCAGGCGCCGGAGGGAGCCCGGTAGAGGGAGGTCTCCTGGTGACGGATGACTCCCTCGCTGTCCCGGTACGGGGAGTGCGCGAGAAGGATGCGGCCCTGGTGCTCGGGGAGCGGGGCGCGCGGGAAGTAACGGTCGGCCTCGCCCGCGACCATGCCCTCCAGCTCGTCGCCCTCCTGGGTGCCGGTCGCCTCCCACAGCCAGTGGTCCGCGTTGCGAACGACCAGCGGGTGGGCGTCGGGCACCCTGCCCGCGTACTGGATACCGACCACTTCCTGCTCAGGGCGGTCGATTTCGCGCCACAGCACGGGCTTACCCGGTCCTTTTCGTTTACGGCAGGTCAGCAACCGGTCGGGGACGCCGGACGGGGACGGCGCCAACTCCACCTGCCAGTACATGGTGTTGGCGGAGAGGAAGACGAGGGAGGTGCCCTGGTCACGGGCGAGTTCCGCGGTGCGGCGCATGGCCTGCGACCAGTACTCGTCGTGTCCGGGGAAGACCAGGCCGCGGTAACGGGTGGGGTCGATGCGGCCGGCGTGCAGGTCGCGGGCATCGGCGTAGGCGAGGTCGTAGCCGTAGCGCTCGGCCCAGCGGATGAAGTCGTAGGCATGGCCGACGTGGAGGGGCAGGCCCGCACCCGCGTACGGGCGGTCGAAGGAGATCGTGGTCGCGGCGTCCGCCTCGCCGAGGAGACGGCCGTCCTCGTCCCAGGCGTGGTAGAGACTGGCGCCGGTGCGGCCGTCCTCCGGGTAGAGGTTGTACGCCTGCCAGGTGACGTCCGGCAGGACGAGGAGCAGGTCGGCCGGGTGGCTGTCGCGGATGGTGAACGGGACGTGGGACCGGTAGCCGTCGACGGTGGTGAGGACGGCCACGTACGCGCCGATCTTCCAGTAGCTCGGGATCTGCAGACGCCAGGAGAGCCACCAGTGGTGGCAGGAGACCGTGCGGTCGGCCGTGAGCGGCGCGGGCTGGACGATGCCGGAGAGGCGGGGGCTGGTGGTGATCTTGCTGGCGCCCTCACCTCCGTAGTGCCCGATCCGGTAGATGTCGACGCTGAACTCCTGGGGCGGGTCCACGGTGATGTGGAAGTCGATCGACTCACCGGGGACCGCGGCGCCGGTCTTCGTGAAGCCCTTGATCTGGAGGTTCACGTCGTCGGCGGCGCGGGGGCCGTTGATGTGGGGGCGCTCGGCCCGGGGGCCGGGGACCCGGGTGGTGCGGGTGCGATGGGTGCCATGGGTGCCATGGGTGCCATGGGTATCGCGGGTGGCGGGCGTGGCGTGGGTGCCGCGGGCCCCTTCGCGCACCGAAGGACCCCCGGGCGCGGTGTCGTTCTGGTCGACGTACCAAGGGACGATCTGGCCGCTGTCGTCGAAGTACATCTCGGTACCCCGGAGCCAGGGGACGGGGCCCTGGCCAAAGGGGTCCGTCACGGCATGTGCGAGTGCGCCCGACTCCCAGCGTCGGATCTTCTCAGACCCCATACGTGCTCCCCTCCCTCATGCCCCCGTTGTCCTGCGTTGGTCGTTCGTGATGGCTGCCGTAGTGGCCGCTGTGGTGGCTGCGCTCATGGCTGTGGTGCGTTGTGCGAGTGGTGACTCTGATGCTTGTGCGGCCGGTCGGACGGCCCGCGTGCTCGGAGTTCTCGCGGACAGGTTGCGGCTCGGGCGGCGGCTCGGCGGGCACCGATCCGTCACCGGTCCGCCCATCCGTCTATGCCCGTGCCATGTGCTCGAACGATCCCAGCACATCACATTAAGCACGTGCTCCGTCACCGTTTGTCGTGAATTGACGTGAACGGAACGTGGGGCTCCGCCCAAAGGTGGGGTTCCGCTTGCCGGTGGGTGCGGTGGGGCGCGTTGTACTCGCGCTCAGACGAGGCGGACCGGCTTCTCGGGGCGGACGCCCAGGCGCCGGAGCCAGTCCCGGAGGGGGGCCGGGTCGCCGTCCTCGACGAGGGTCAGGACCCGGGGAGCGAGGTCGACGGCTCGTTTTCCGTTGATCAGGAGGGACGGGCCGTCCAGCCAGTCGAGCCCTGGTGCCGCACCGGCCGTGTCCATCGCGGCGCAGCACACCATCGCCGTGACGTGGTCGGTGAGGAGCTCGCGGCCCGTGCGCGGGGGCTGCAGGGGGAAGAACGGCGGCATGTCGTCCCACAGGGCTCGGTCCGGTCCCTGCGGTTCCGCCGTGCCACCAGGGGCCGTCGTCGGGCCCGCCGACGCCTCCTCCCGTGCCACCTCGGCGCTCAGCCCGGCCGCCAGCGCGGCCGCCCGCTCGCTGCCCAGGCCCAGTTCGTCACCGAGGGCCGCGTCCGCCGACTCCGCGCCCCGGGGCACGACCGGGCGTGCATCGTCGTCCGCCGCCGACTCCTCGCCCGTGTTCCCGGGATTCGCGGTGGCGGCCTTCAAGGTGCTGGCCTTCACGGTGCTGGCCTTCGTGGTGCTGGCCTTCGTGGTGTCGGGCGGCTCGGCGCCCGCGTCTGCGGTCTCCGGCCCACCGGCTGTGCCTCCCGTTGGTCTGCTTGCGGCCGGTCTCTCGCTCTCAACGGCCCGTCCGGCACCCGCGTCATCGTGACTGTCACCCGCCGCATCCGCGTCCCCGACCGCCCCCTCGACGCCTTCTGCGCCCCCGGCTCCCTCGGCACGCTCGGCTCCCGCATGCTCACCCTCCCCCTCGGTGTAGCCGCACAGCCGCTCCCTCCCGCCGCCGGCCTGACTCTCACCTTCGCCCCCAAGCGCCGTCCCCGGCTCAACGCCCCGCACCGTCCCTCCCCGCACCGTCGGCCCCCGGACCGTCAGGTGGTCCAGCACCCGGGCCAGGGTCGGTCCGCCGGGCTCAGGCTCCCCCGTGTCCGCCGTGTGCCTGACTCCGAAGGAGTCCAGGACCCGGTGGAGCCTTGCCGCGTCCGTGCGCCACTTCCGGTCGACGACCTCGTCCGGGTACTCGCGCCAGTCCACCGGAGCCCAGTCGGGCCCGGACTCGGCGGGGCCGCCGTGGAAGAGGCGGGCGGCGAGCAGGGACGCGGCCTCGTCGACCGCGCCGGGCTCCTCCAGGAGGTCGCAGGCCGGCCGCTCACCCAGCCGGGAGGCGAAGCCCTCGGCCAGGCGGTCGCGACGGGACAGCTCCGTGAGGGCCGCGACGACGCCCGCGTCGAGGCGGGACGGCCAGCGGCCCATCCGCCAGGCCGGCAGCGCCACCCGGGTGAGCAGCCGGTCCCAGCCCGCGTACGCGAGACCGACCTGCTCCTGGGCGACGATCCGCAGACCGTAATCCACAGCCTGTGCACGCTCGGCCGCCGCGGCCGCCACGCCCCGTTCCATCTCGGCCGCGTGCCCCCGGCAACCGCGCAGCAGCAGCCGGGCCACCCAGCCCGCGCCGGCCAGCACCGTCCGGGCCAGAGGTCCATGTGTGGGTGCCGTCGTCACGGCCACGGCCGCGTCCAGCCCTCGTACGAAACGGCGGGCGGCGGCTATGTCCGGGTGGGCCGACGGCCCCGTACCCGCGATGACCGGGGCGAGGACCGCGCGCAGCTCCCCTACCCGCATCCACCACAGGAAGGGGGAACCGATCACGAGCACGGGTGCGGTGGGCTCGCCGCGTCGGCCGTGCGTCGTCGCACCGCCCCGTATGCCGCCGCTCATACCGCCGCTCATGCCCGACAGACCTTCTCCTCCGCCCCTGCGCTCCGGGGACGGCGGCGGGCCGTGTGAGCGGTGGGTGCGGTCCTCCAGCCAGCTGTCGCAGTCCGGGGTGAGCGCTATCGCGGAGGGGGCCGGGACGTCGAGACGGTCGGCCAGGTCCCGCACCATGCGGTACAGGTCGGGGGCCGACTCCTCGGCGATCGGGACCGTGGGGCTCGTGGCGGGCCGGGCGCGGGTGACGACGAGTGCGATGCCCGTGGCACAGAGGAGCACGACGGCCGCCAGCACCGCCATGATCCAGCGCGTCACGGGCCAGACCCCGCCGGTGATGTGGCCAGTGGCCCCGCCGACGAACAACACGACGGCGACGGCCGCGGGCAACAGGGCGACGGCCAGCGCCCTGCTGCGGATACGCAGCACGGCGAGGGCCCGGGAACGCGCGGCCTGCGCGCCCAGCTCCACACCCATACCGGTCACGACCGGCCGTCACCCCCTCCCGTCCCGACTGTCCCGTACCCCGCACGACGCGCGCCGTGACGCTGTCCGTCACCGCGCTCGCCGCCGGATGGCCTGGTGTTGCTCATTCCCCCACTGTGGCACCCGCCACTGACATCGCAATGTCGGTGGGCCAAGTGCCGGACCGCTTGCGCCGCACCCTAGTTGGGGCCGTGCGCCCCGTCAGCCGGATGGGGCATCGGTCACTCGATGGAATGGCTCTGGGGAGAGGTGGATGACACTGAGCAAGCATGAGGCCCCGATTTCCCCAGGTGACACCAGGAGAAATCGGGGCCCAAAAAGCAGAGGGAGACCACCCAGGGTTACGAAGCTCCGTGGGCTCCGGCCGCTGCCTTCGCCGCGATGTCGGTCCGGTGTTGCGAACCGTCGAGCCGGATGCGCCCGACCGCCGCGTACGCCCGCTCGCGCGCCTCGGTCAGATCCGCGCCGACCGCCGTGACGGACAGCACCCGGCCGCCCGCGCTGACCACCTCGTCACCGTCGCGCTTGGTGCCGGCGTGCAGGACGTACGCCTGTGGACCGTCCTGGGCCGCCACCTCGGCGAGCCCGGTGATCGGGTCGCCGGTGCGCGGGGTGCCGGGGTAGTTGTGCGAGGCCACGACCACGGTGACGGCCGCGTCGTCGCTCCAGCGGAGGGGTTCGAGGTCGGCGAGGGTGCCGTCCGCGGCCGCGCGCAGGATGCCGGCCAGCGGGGTCTTCAGCCGTGCCAGGACCACCTGGGTCTCGGGGTCGCCGAAGCGTGCGTTGAACTCGATGACCCGTACACCGCGCGACGTGATCGCAAGTCCGGCGTAGAGCAGGCCGGAGAACGGAGTCCCACGGCGCCGCATCTCGTCCACGGTCGGCTGGAGGACGGTCTGCAGGACTTCCTCGACCAGCTTCGGTTCGGCCCAGGGGAGCGGGGAGTACGCGCCCATGCCGCCGGTGTTCGGTCCCTCGTCGCCGTCCAGGGCGCGCTTGAAGTCCTGGGCGGGCTGGAGCGGGAGGACGGTCTCGCCGTCGGTGATCGCGAAGAGCGAGACCTCGGGACCGTCGAGGTACTCCTCGATGACGACGCGTTCGCAGGCGTTCGCGTGCGCCGTGGCCTGCTCGATGTCGCTGGTGACGACGACGCCCTTGCCCGCGGCGAGACCGTCGTCCTTCACGACGTACGGTGCCCCGAACGCGTCGAGCGCCTCGTCGACCTGGGCCGGCGTCATACACACGTACGAGCGAGCCGTCGGCACACCGGCTTCCGCCATCACATCCTTGGCGAAGGCCTTGGAACCCTCCAGCTGAGCGGCCTCCATGGAGGGGCCGAAGCAGGAGATGCCGGCCTCGCGCACGGCGTCGGCGACGCCGGCGACGAGCGGAGCCTCCGGCCCCACGACGACCAGTTCGGCACCGAGGTCCGAGGCCAGCGCGGCCACGGCCTTGCCGTCGAGGGCGTCGACCTGGTGCAGCTCGGCCACCTCCGCGATGCCCGCGTTACCGGGGGCACAGTGCAGGGCGGTGACATCGGGGTCGAGGGACAGGGAACGGCACAGGGCGTGTTCGCGGGCGCCGCTACCGATGACGAGGACCTTCACGGGGTCAGCCTAACGGGCGCGGAAGTGGGTCCTTGTGGGGGATACCGGTGCTCGGGGTCGCACGGACGCACCCCACGCTTACGGGTGTCGCGGCTCGGCAAGGGCCCCAAGGAGCCCCAAGAGGCCCCAAGAGGCCCCAAGAGGCCCCAAGGAAACCCTCACCGCCTTCACGCGTTTCGTTGGAGTACCGCTGGAAAGCGCCCCCTGCCACTTACTCGTTGGTGAACTCCTCCACCACCGTCGCCCCCAGCTCCCGCACGATCAGATCGTGCCCGGAGAGGGCCGACTCGTCGAGGTCGGGATCGTCCTCCTCGGGAATGTCGTCCTCGGGCGAGATGGGCGGGGGCTCCGGAGCGGAGGGTGGTGGCGTGGGCGCCGACCCTGTGGCCGGAGCTGGTCTCCCCTGACCTGCGGCTGACCCCGGCCCTCCCGGGGACGAGGGGCGCGATGCCGGCGCCGAGGACTGGGGTGCAGATGCAGAGGGACGCGTCGACGAGACGGGGGCCCCGCCGTATCCACCACCACCGCCACCAGCGGCGCCCGCTCCGCCGTGGGCGCCATAACCACCCGGGCCGCCCGCTCCGCCGTAACCGCCCGGTCCGGCCGAACCGCCCCCGCCGCCCGACGCCGAGCCTCCCGACGGATCGACGACCGCCTCGATCTTCCATTGCACGTTGAACTGCTCGGCCAGTGCCTGCCGCAGTACGTCCTCGCTGCCGCTGCCCGCGAAGTTGTCCCGGGCCCCTGCGTTGACGAAACCGATCTGCAGGGTGGTGCCGTCGAAACCGGTCACCTGGGCGTTCTGACTGAGCAGGATCCAGGTGAACCGGCGACGGTTCTTCACCGCCTCCAGAATGTTCGGCCAGAGCATGCGGGGGTCGAGCCCCCCGCCGACGGGCGCGGAACCGGGGGGCATGGACGCGGGCGGACCGGCGGCGGGACCGCCGGGGGATGCGGCCGGAGTGGACGCGGACGCGGGTCCGGGAGCCGCCGGTGGCCGCCCCCCTTGTCCTGGTCCTCCCTGTCCCCCACCCGCAGGGGCCGCTGTCGGCCAGCCGCCGGGCCGACGGCCACTGCCCGCGGTGGCGGGGGTGGGCCAGGCTCCGGGAGCGGCGGGAGCGGACGGTTGCTCGGCGACGGGTGCGGGCCCCGGTGCCGCGGTAGGCACCCCCGCCCCAGTACCCACACCCATACCAGTACCCATACCCGAGCCCGTATCGGACCCAGCAGGCGCAGCAGGCGCAGCAGGCGCAGCAGGCTCCACGACAGCGCGCGGACTCCCGGCAGGCCCACCCTGCCCCTGCCCCGCCCCGGGACCGACCCCTGCACCCCCTGCACCACCGGCACCACCGGGCCCACCGGGCCCACCGGGCCCACCGGCCGACCGCACCGCGGCCCGAGCAGCTGCGGGCCCGCCCCCGGGCGGAACCGCAGGCTGCTGAACTCCGGCAGGCGCCCCCGCGTACTCATGAGCCTCAGGCCCTGGCACGTACCCCATGGCGGGCGCGGCCCCACCTCCGGAGAAGTTCACGCCACGTTCGAGCCGGTCCAGGCGGGCCATGACGGAACGCTCGTCGCCGTACGCCGCCGGCAGCATCACGCGCGCGCAGATCAGCTCAAGCTGCAAGCGGGGCGAATTGGCTCCCCGCATCTCCGTCAACCCCTCATTGACGAGATCGGCGGCCCGGCTCAGCTCGGCGGCACCGAAGACCCCGGCCTGGGCCTGCATCCGCTCCAGCACATCGGCAGGCGCGTCGATGAGCCCCTTCTCGGCGGCGTCCGGGACGGCGGCCAGGATCACCAGGTCCCGCAACCGCTCCAGCAGATCCGCAACGAACCGTCGCGGATCGTTCCCGCCCTCGATGACCCGGTCCACGACCTCGAAAGCGGCGGCCCCGTCCCCCGCCGCGAACGCCTCGACGACGGAGTCGAGCAAGGACCCGTCCGTGTACCCCAGCAGCGAGGTGGCCATGGCATACGTGACGCCGTCCTCCGCCGCCCCCGCCAGCAGCTGGTCCATGACGGACATGGAGTCACGCACGGACCCGGCCCCCACCCTCACCACAAGGGGCAGCACCCCTTCCTCAACGGGGATCTTCTCCCTCCCGCACACATCGGCGAGGTAGTCCCGCAGAGTCCCCGGCGGCACGAGCCGGAACGGATAGTGATGCGTACGCGACCGAATGGTCCCGATGACCTTCTCGGGCTCGGTCGTCGCAAAGATGAACTTGAGGTGCTCCGGCGGCTCCTCGACCACCTTGAGCAGCGCGTTGAAACCGGCCGACGTGACCATGTGGGCCTCGTCGATGATGTAGATCTTGTACCGGCTGCCGGCCGGCCCGAAGAACGCCTTCTCCCGCAGCTCACGAGCGTCGTCCACACCACCATGAGAGGCGGCGTCGATCTCGATCACGTCGATCGACCCCGGCCCGTTCCGCGCGAGGTCCTGACACGACTGGCACTCACCGCAGGGCGTCGGCGTGGGCCCCTGTTCGCAGTTCAGACAACGGGCGAGAATCCGCGCGCTGGTCGTCTTCCCGCACCCACGCGGACCGCTGAACAGGTACGCGTGATTGACCCGGTTGTTCCGCAGCGCCTGCTGCAGCGGGTCAGTAACATGCTCCTGCCCGATGACCTCGGCGAACGACTCCGGGCGATAGCGGCGGTACAGCGCGAGAGACGACACGCATACGAGGTTATAGCCGCCCACTGACATCCCGGCCCGCCCAGGGGCCCACCCGGAACCCCACCCAACTCAGCCACCTCTCCGACGCCCGCCGCCCCCGACCGGGCTCGTGCACGAGCCGTCCCACAACAGCGGGGACGCGGTGAGCAGAGATGCGGGGAGCGGAGATACAGGGACCGGGAAACAGAAAGACCCCCCACGCACCCGCCAGAGCCAACCTACCCTTGCTGCCTTCCGGCCCTGGGGGAGTTCAGTCAGATAGCGCCGCGTGAGGGGCTGTCCCCCAGCCTACCCGATCCACCACCCCCACCCGTCCCCCCTCCCCGGGCCCCGAACGAGTTCGCAAGCACTCCCCGCCGTCATGTAATGTTTCCGGCGGAGGATTCGCCTAGAGGCCTAGGGCGCACGCTTGGAAAGCGTGTTGGGGGCAACCCCTCACGAGTTCGAATCTCGTATCCTCCGCAGCCGCCCAGTAGGGCAGATGAAAGGCCCTGACCGTTCGCCGGTCGGGGCCTTCGTCGTCGTCTCCGCAGCCGTGCGTGTACTAGGCCCTCGGCTCCCGGGGTGTGCCCGGCTCCCGGAGCCAGCCGTTCGCGAGGAGTTCGTCTGTCGTCTCTCTGTCGGGGTACCCGCCCTGGGCTCCGAGGTGGTGGCAGGCGTGCGTCGCCGAAGCCACCGACGCCCGCAGCGCCGAGCGCGGGTCCGAGCCGGACAGGGAGCGGGCGATGTAGACCCCGGCCAGGCAGTCGCCGGCGCCGGTGGTGTCGACGATCGGGCCGGTGGGCGGCGGAGCGACGGTGATCTCGCTGGAGCCGTCCGTCAGCGCCGCCCCATGCGAACCACGGGTGCACACGACCAGCTTGAGACGGTGTCGGGCGCAGAAGGCGTGTATGTCGCCTATCTCGGCCGTGGCCCGCTCGTTGAGGAAGACGACCTCCGCCTCGTACAGGGCCGGAGCGAGGGCTTCCGCGCCGTGGGCGAGCGCGGAGGGTTCCAAGTCGATCGACCTGGGAATGTCGGCGGCTCGCGCCCGCTCCGCGAGCACTGCGGCGGCCTCGGGGTCTAGGCACGAGGTGTGGATCCAGTCCACTCCGTCCAGTTCGGCGTCGCGCAGACGCTCCGGAGGCGGGTATTGCGACACGGACGAGGTGTAGACGAGACGTTTTTCTCCGTCCTCCTCGGCCAGGGTGCAAACCGAGACCGCCGTCATGCCAGGTGTCGTGGTGACGCCGGTGACGTCGACGCCCCGCGCCGCAAGGAAGTCAATGGCGTAGGCGCCGAGCACGTCATCCCCGACAACGGCAAGCAGAGCTGTGGTGACGCCCTGTCGGGCGCAGGCGACCGCGGAGTTGGCGGCCACCCCTCCGGCGCTCACCAGGTTCTCGAACGCGTGCGTCTTCTGGTCCGCGTCGGCAAAGTGGGGAACCCGCAGCGCGACGTCGAACGCGATGTCTCCGCAGAACAGGGCCATCGCCGTCATGGGGCTCCCTCGTCGTGCCCTCGCCATGCCCTCGTCAGCCGGGACTGAGGTACTTACCCAACGCCGTCGTTCGACATGCTCCGTCGCGACTTGATGTTTACTCCGCCCACGTCGGCGCGCTGATCAACTATTGCCGCCTGGCACACCTCTGGTGCTGGATGGCTGGAGGGCTGAAGGGCTGAAGGGCTGGAGGGCCTCAGATGGACGTAGCTTCCCAACTGAGCGTCCCGGCTTGCTCCTGGCCCTCGTCAGTCGAGCCGGATAAGCATCGAGTCACTACTCCGGCTGGCAGCCCTCTACGGTCAGGTCTGATATGCACGCCTTCGCCCTTCCTTCCCCGGGCAGTCGCTCGGCAGGTTCAAGTCGTCACCTTGGCTGTGTGGGGGCGGCCTGGTTCGAGGTGGCGTGGATGGAGCCGAGCAAGGCCAGGGCCTGGGTGTGGGGGCTGCCGGGTTCGGCCTGGTAGATGATGAGTTGCTGGCCTGGAGCGTCGCGTACGTCGAAGGCGTGGTAGGTGACGGTCAGGGGGCCGACGTCCGGGTGGAGGAAGTGCTTGGCGTCCTGGGTCTTGCCGCGCACGGTGTGGGTGCTCCAGAGGCGGGTGAAGTCCGCGCTGTGCTCGGTGAGGGTGCGGACGAGCTCCCGTAGCCGCAGGTTGTCCGGGTCACGGCCGGCTGCCTGGCGTAGGTGGCCCACGGTGGCCTGGGCAGTGTGGCTCCACCGGGTGTAGAACTGCCGGCCCGCCGGGTCGAGGAAGGTCATGCGGGCCAGATTGTCCAGCTTTTCAAAGGGTGAGTGCAGGGCCTGAGCCAAGGCGTTGGCCGCCAGGACGTCCAGGGTCCGGTTGATGACGAACGCCGCGGCGCCCGGGTAGCCGTCCATCAACTGGCGAAGGGCGGGACTGACCTGGTCCGTGGTGTGGGTGAACTGGTTGCCCGGCGCTGTGCCCGCCAGCTGGTGGAGGTGCGCGTGGGCGTCGGGGTCCAGTCGCAGGGCGCGGCTGAGTGCGTCGAGTACCTGGGCCGAGGGGCGGCGTTCGCGCCCCTGTTCCAGGCGGGTGTAGTAATCCGCGTTCACCCCGGCCAGGACAGCGACCTCTTCACGACGCAGCCCGTTGACTCTGCGTACGCCGTAGCTCGACATGCCGACATCCTGCGGCCGCAGGGCCGCCCTGCAAGCGCGTAGGAACTCCCCAAGGTGGTTGCCGGTCATGTCCTCAGGCTAGGCCGCAGGAGTGCGGGCTGCCTGGGTGTACCGCACCCAGGCAGCAGACGTCCTGGTCAGCGGCCTTCGGCCTGTCCAGACTCGGTCGGGCAACAGGACAGATCCGCACTCATGGACCAGGGAGTCCGTCATGACAGGGAACACGGAGGACGGTGCTGCCGACGTGGTCGGCATGTGGGTGACCGCGGACGGTCACATCCGCCAGGAACTGCGGGCGGACGGCCGGTACGACGAGGCCCGCGGCAACCGGCACAGTGCGTACACAGGCCGCTACACGGTGACAGGCAGCCACATCGATTACGTCGACGACTCCGGGTTCACCGCGACGGGCGACATCCGTGACGGTGTGCTCCATCACGAGCACCTCGTGCTCTACCGAGAGGAACAGCAGGTATGACAGACACAGCCAAGGTCGTGGCGATCACCGGAGCGAGCAGTGGAATCGGAGAGGCGACCGCCCGCCGGCTCGCCGCCGACGGCCACCGCCTGTTCCTCGGAGCGCGGCGCACCGACCGTCTCGATGCGCTTGCCGAGGAGATCACCGGCGCGGGCGGCACCGCCGCGTTCCAGCGACTGGACGTCACGGACGCGGCCGACGTCCGGGCCTTCGTGTCCGCCGCGCGCGAGCGCTACGGGCGCGTGGACGTGGTGGTCAACAACGCCGGAGTGATGCCGCTCTCGCCGCTGGACGCGCTGAAGACCGACGAGTGGGACCGCATGATCGACGTGAACGTGCGGGGAGTCCTGCACGGCATCGCCGCCGCGCTGCCCGTGATGCGTGCTCAGGGCGGCGGGCACTTCGTGAACATCGCCTCCGTCGGCGCGTACGAGGTATCGCCCACCGCCGCCGTCTACTGCGCCACCAAGTTCGCCGTCCGCGCGATCTCCGAAGGACTGCGCCAGGAGTCCGCCGGGGATGTCCGGGTCACCCTCGTCTCGCCGGGCGTGACCGAGTCCGAACTCGCCGACAGCATCTCCGACCCTTCCGCCAGGGAGGCCATGAAGACCTACCGCGCCGTGGCACTGCCCGCCTCCGCCATCGCGCAGGCCATTGCCTACGCCGTTTCCCAGCCTCCGCAGGTCGACGTCAACGAGATCGTCGTCCGTCCCGCCGCAAGCGCCCAATGACCCGCTGCTGCGGAACTCCCTGTGCCGGACAAGGACGCGGGCGTCGTCAGCCCTGAGTAGCTGTTACTCCCTCCGCGCTACCAAGCGTCGGTTGGCGGATCACACGATCGGGTCGAGTTGACTACGCGAGAGGCTGTCGGCCTTCCTCCCGGAGTTCACTCCGCTCACAGTGTGATCATGAAGACTCCGCGACTGCACTCTGTGCACCGTTCCCTCGCGCACTCGGCTGCCGCAGCCGTCATCAGCCTTGCGGCGGCCATGCTCTACGCCTCATCCGCCGCGGCCCAGGCCGCCCCGGCGCCTGTTCACGACGGATGCGCGGTGTCCGTCAAGACGAAGCAGGGCCTTGAGGACATTCTCTGGACCGTGGTGTTCGGGCCCGGGAACAACACAAGAGAGCAGGAGCAGTGCAAATCCCAGAGCGGGGGCTCCCAAAGCGGTGACTCCCAGAATGGGGGACCCCAGACCGAGGGGCCTCAGAATGACGGCCCTCAGCGTGAGGGATCCCAGAGTGGTGGGTCCCAGAGTGGAGGGTCCCAAAGTGAGGGGCCCCAGGCTGAGGGCGACGTCTGACGGTCGGCGCACCGCCCGCAACGTACTGGCAGCTGTACGGGCAGCTGCGGCTCCCCGCTCCCTCGACCGCGCCTCTGCGTCCGCGCCCCCGCCTCGCCGAGCGCCATGAACCGCACGTCCCGGACAACCCGTCGCCAGGTTGCCGACCCGGCACTCGGCGACGGCCCGGGTCCTGCGGTGGCCGGGCGGGGTGCCGGGTCGGTACGCGTTGGTCTACGGGGCGGGTTCGTACGTCACGGTGGTGCCGGGGCACTCGTCCGCGAGTTGGGTGAGTGCTTCGCGTTCGACGGTGTCGGTGGTGAGTCCCCAGCGAAGTTTGGTCGCGATCCACTCCGAGGCGTATCTGCACGCGACTTCGGTGGTCGGCGGCAGCCACTCGGCGGGGTCCTGGTCGGCCTTGCTGCGATTGGAGGCCGCCGAGACGGCGACCAGGGAGGTCGGGGCGTCGAGGTCGTTGGCGTAGGCCTCGCGACGCTTCGCGGTCCACTGCGATGCCCCGGAGTCCCAGGCCTCGGCGAGCGGCACCACATGGTCGACGTCCAGGGCGGAGGCGGAGGTCAGCCACTTGGAGTCGTAGTACGACCACCAGCGGCCTCCGGACAGCTTGCAGCCCGGGAGAACTTCGGGTGGGTCGACAGCCTCGGAGAGCAGGACCTCCGCTCGGGTGTTGCAGCCGTCGGTGGGGTTCTTGCCCGCGTTCCAGTGCCGGAAGCTCGTGCGCTGGTAGCCGTCCCGCACCTCCGCGGCAAGTGGGAGGGCATGGGCCGCGGCAGCCACCGGGAGGGTTACTGCCACGGAGAAACGTTCCTGCGCATGGGCTGGAGTGGGTGCCGCGAAGGGCATGGCGAGGAGTACGGCCGCGAGAGCGGCGCGCTTGAGGTTCTTGATCACGCACAGTGCCTACCTCGTTCGAGGACCTCGACTCGAACGAATGAGCCATATGGATGCGTGGGTTCACTGGACAGGTGTGCCATGGGGCACCCTGCGGAGTACCGGGAACGCTGGGCTGGAAGCGCGACCAACAGGAAGATGCGCATACCCACACGCATACGCATGCGCTTCGTCGCGGTGGCCGTATGTTCATTCGCCGGTGACGCGTGAGATGAGGGGCGTCCTGTCGGTTTCCCCGGAGGTCACCCATTTGCCGCGGGCGCCCTCCCCATAACACCCAAGATCACATCAGTGGTGCTGCGCCATGCGGCATCGGACTTTACTCATCGCGAAACGCCTGTATGGCCCAACCCCATCACCTGAATGCCACGCATCTGCGTCATTGTGTCCGGCGTTGGAGGGGTATGACTGGAGCAACATCCTCTACCGCGCCCTGGGGCCCTTCAAACAGCCCGGATTTCCGCGTTGACGCCCGCGTGCTGTCGAAGGGAGGGTGGACCTTCACGCCGCGACCCGCGTCGACCCCGGACGCGAACGCCTATCTGTGCTATCGCGGTAATCGCATTGAATTGCTGCACTCGTCCACGGTCTTTGAGGGTTTCCTGGCGGAGATGAGCGAGATCCAGGATGAGTTCGAGCGCCTGTGGTCAGGGGATTCGGTCGTCGCACGCCACGGCGGTTGGGTGGGACAGAGCCGTCATGTCTGAGACGTACAGCAGCTATGGAGTGAGTGGAACCCACCTCGATCCGGCCGCGAGGGCGTGGCCGTACAAGGATTACGAGTATTCGTCCCCGGCGTCCGTACAGCAGTCTTTCACCTCGTTCGCCCCTCCGTTCGCCCCCTTGGACGCATCGTGGGACCCGGCGGAAGAGCTGGCGTATCTGCTGAGGGATCAGGCCGCGGCCGAGAGCGGCGCAAGCGGCGCATTCCCCTCTGAACCAGCCGTGGGCGAATCCGGCGAGGAAATGTCCGGAGCCGATCGTCTCGCCGGTTTGGCGCACGTCACCGAAGAGCTGACGCGCGTGCGTCCCGTGCCCGGGCACCGCCGTGTCGGACCGCGAAGGCCGGCGCTCAGTCCGCTGCAGAAGGTCAGTTATCTGATCGTCGCGGTTGCGGCTGTTGTCGTCGCGATGGTCAGCGTGCTCGGCGGCGTCATCACGTACGACCCTCTCCGTCGTCTGCCGGGTCTCCACGCCGCCTATGGGGCCGCCGGTCTGTGTCCTTTGCTTGTCTACGGCCCATGGATGGTGGCTACGTTGTCCATTCTGCGGGCCGCTCTGCACCGGCGTCGCGCGGCGCACTCCTGGTCCGTTGTGCTGTTCTTCTCCGGCGTTGCCATGCTCCTGTGTATTGCCCAGGCGCCCAAGAGCATCACCGGCGTGGCAACCGCGGCTCTTCCCACTCTCGCCGCCCTTGCCTGCTTCCAGCAGCTCGTCCGCCAGATCACCCTCACTCGTCCGCCGCGCAAGGCCGTCCGTCGGCACCGCACGTCGGCGCTGCCCTTCACCGCCTACCGCCCTCCGCAGGAGAAGACCGGCGCCTGACCCTTGTGGGCTGGTCCTTGTGGGCTTGTCCCTGTGGGCCTGTCCCTGTGGGCCTGTCCCTGTGGGCTGGTGCCGTGGTCTCGCGTTCTGCCAGGTCAAGGCGCATTGTCAGTGGCAGCGCCTAGTCTCGTGAGGGATGACACAGGCGTGGAGATGTGCGGGGCTGCGGTGGGCCGGCGCCGAGCCCGTGCTGCTGTGGAAAGGCGGGCGCGGGAGTGCTCTGCCACGGGGGAAGAAGGTGGCCTTCGGGGTGGTGGCAGGGGGTGTGAGGACGTGTGTGGGAGCCCGGGGGCACGGGTGTCCCACGCGGGCCGGAGTGTCGGGGCGGAGCACGGGGGCGCGGTGTGAGGAGTGTGCGCGACTGGACCGGGCGCACTCCGTCGCCGCCGACACCATCGCGGACGATCCGCGGCCGTATCACGTGTATCTCGCGTGGTTCGGGCCCGGCATGGTGAAGGTGGGGATCACCGCGGTCGAGCGCGGGGACGCACGGCTGTTGGAGCAGGGAGCCGTCTGCTTCAGCCGGCTGGGGCGTGGACCGTTGATGGCAGCGCGGCGGGTGGAGGAAGTCCTGCGGGCCGCGCTCGGGGTGCCGGACCGGATCCCGTACGCCGACAAGCGGGTCGTACGGTCCGCGTTGCCCGAGGCCGGGGAGCGGGCGGCCGAGGTGGCGGAGCTGCACGCGCGAGCGGTGGCGCTCGACGGCTGGCCGGAGTCGTTGGAGCGGATGCCGTGCCGGACGGTCGACCACGCCGAGGTGTTCGGGCTCGACGGACTGCCGGGCGCGGACGGGGTGGTGACCGAGCTGGTCGCGGGAGGGGTTGTGGGCGGTGCGGTGGTCGCCGTTGCCGGGCCCGATCTGCATCTGGCCACCGGGCGCGGGGTCGTCGTCCTCGATACACGGCTGATGACGGGGTGGGAGTTGGTCGCGGTGGAGGCGGGGGAACAGGACGTGCTCGGAGTTCCTGTGAGGGAGTTGAGGAACGGCGGGGGTGGGGTTCAGGGCGGGCTCTTCTGACGAACTCTCCGCACGGATTCCTCTGACGGATACCTCTGAGATACCTCTGACGGATTCGTTTAACGGATTCCTCTGACGGCCTCATCAGCAGACGCACAGAGTCCGTCCGCATCGCCCACTGCGTCCCCGGACGACCGCACCCACAAGCCCAAGCGCCTGATCAGGGTGGTGGGGCGGCGGGCAGGGCTGAAAGGTGCCTGTGTGTTTCTCAGGGAAATCACAGGTTGCGGAAAGGGCGCTCTCAGAGGGGAGCGCCATGGTTCCAGCATGACCACGACCTCGCCCCAGGGGCGCACCGAACTGCTGAGGCCGGACGGGAGCCCCGTCCGAGTGCTGGTGGTGGACGACGAGCTGTCGATCACCGAGCTGCTGTCCATGGCCCTCCGTTACGAGGGCTGGCAGATCCGCAGCGCGGGTGACGGGCAGGGGGCTGTGCAGACCGCACGTGAGTTCCGGCCCGACGCGGTCGTCCTCGACATGATGCTGCCGGACATGGACGGGCTGGCCGTTCTCGGACGGCTGCGGCGGGAGCTGCCCGAGGTGCCCGTTCTCTTCCTGACCGCCAAGGACGCGGTCGAGGACCGTATCGCCGGGCTCACCGCAGGCGGGGACGACTATGTCACCAAGCCGTTCAGCCTCGAAGAGGTCGTCGCGCGGCTGCGCGGGCTCATACGGCGTTCCGGCGCCGCCGACCGGCGTTCCGACTCCGTGCTCGTCGTCGGGGACCTCACTCTCGACGAGGACAGTCACGAAGTGTCGCGGGCCGGGCAGGACATCCATCTCACCGCCACCGAGTTCGAGTTGCTGCGCTTCCTGATGCGCAACCCGCGGCGCGTGCTCAGCAAGGCGCAGATCCTCGACCGCGTGTGGTCGTACGACTTCGGCGGCCAGGCCAACGTCGTCGAGCTGTACATCTCCTACCTGCGCCGGAAGATCGACGCCGGGCGCGAGCCGATGATCCACACCCGGCGGGGCGCCGGATACCTGATCAAGCCCGGGGCGTCGTGAGCGGACGACGACGGTCGCGTACGCAGGGGCTGAGGCGGGAACGCCGGCCGCGCACTCTGCGGACCCGGCTGGTCGTCTCCGCGGTGGCGCTCATCGCGGTGGTGTGCGCCGTCATCGGGACGGTGACCACCCTCGCGCTGCGCTCCCATCTGTACGAGCAGCTGGGCACCAAGATCGAGGACGTCGCCAAGCGCACCGACGGGCCCAAGCCGCCCGCGGGCCTCCCCGTACCCCTCCCGGGCGGCACCGGCACCCTGACGACGAACGAGAAACTCCTGTTCGTGACAAAGGGCGGGTCGCCGGAGAACACCATCGGCGCCCTGGTGCAGAACGGCACCATCGTCAAGGGAGTCGTCTCCGAGCTCGCGAGCTCCAGCACCGGCCAGCAGCAGGACATGGAGGCCGTCACGCTGAGCAGGGCGGACCTCAGCGCGCTCGCCCAGGTCCCGCGCGACGGCAAGGCACACTCGGTCGCCCTTCCCGACCAGGGTGAATACCAGGTCATCTTCCACACCAACGGCAGCGGCGACACCTTCTACGTGGGCCTGCCCACCGAGTCCGTCACCAGCACCGTCAACACCCTGATCCTCGTCGAGGTCAGCGTCACCGCCGCCGGTCTCGTGGCCGCGGGCATCGCCGGCTCCGTGCTCGTCGGAGTCGCCCTGCGCCCCCTGCGCAAGGTGGCCGCCACCGCGACCCGGGTATCCGAACTCCCCCTGCACACCGGCGAGGTGACCCTCAACGAGCGGGTCCCCGAATCCGAGACCGACCCCCACACGGAGGTCGGCCAGGTCGGCACGGCCCTCAACCGCATGCTCGACCACGTCCACGGCGCCCTGCACGCACGTCAGCAGAGCGAGACGCGGGTACGGCAGTTCGTCGCGGACGCCAGCCATGAACTGCGGACGCCGCTCTCGTCCATCCGCGGATACGCCGAGCTGACCAGACGCGGCAGGGAGGAGATCGGGCCCGACACCCGGCACGCGCTCGGGCGGATCGAGTCCGAGTCGGGGCGTATGACGCTCCTCGTGGAGGATCTGCTGCTGCTCGCTCGGCTCGACGCGGGGCGGCCGCTGCAGTTCGAGCAGACCGATCTCATCCCGCTCGTCGTGGACACCATCAGCGACACACGGGCCGCAGGCCGCGACCACAACTGGCGGCTCGACCTGCCCGACGAACCCGCGCTCGTGTCGGCCGACAGCGCACGGCTCCAGCAGGTCCTCGTCAACCTGCTCGCGAACGCGCGCACGCACACACCACCCGGTACGACCGTCACCGCGCGCGTGCAGCGGCGCGGGCCGTGGATGTGCGTGGACGTCGAGGACGACGGGCAGGGCATCCCGGTGGAGCTGCTCCCGCACGTCTTCGAGCGGTTCGCGCGCGGCGACTCGTCGCGCTCCCGAGCCTCCGGGTCGACCGGTCTGGGCCTCGCCATCGTGCAGGCCGTGGCGACCGCGCACGGCGGTGCCGTGACCGTCGACAGCGTTCCCGGGCGGACCGTCTTCACGGTTCATCTGCCCGCCCTCGCCAGGCCGTTGCCCTCGCTCGACCGCGCAACAAACTGGGCAACAAACCGGCAGTCGGACTCACAGGCACAGCACAGCGTCACCACACGGGTACAACAGGGGGCCTGACAAGAGTCGTCTCCATGCGAACCGACTCTTCTCCCGGCAATCTGCCGGCGCGGGAGCACCTCCCGGCCGGAGATGCCGGTACGCCTGTCCTGGACGTAGTGATCCCCGTCTACAACGAGGAGAAGGACCTCCAGCCGTGCGTCCGCCGACTGCACGAGCACCTGACACGCACGTTCCCGTACGCGTTCCGCATCACGATCGCGGACAACGCGTCGACGGACACCACCCCGCAGGTGGCCGCACGGCTGGGGGCGGAGCTCCCCGAGGTCACGTCCTTCCGGTTGGAGCAGAAGGGGCGCGGGCGGGCCCTGCGGACGGTGTGGTCCGCGTCCGACGCGCCGGTCCTCGCCTATATGGACGTGGACCTGTCCACCGACCTCAACGCGCTGCTTCCGCTGGTGGCGCCACTGATCTCGGGGCACTCCGACCTCGCGATCGGTTCCCGGCTCGCCCGCTCCTCGCGGGTGGTGCGCGGCCCCAAGCGGGAGTTCATCAGCCGCGCGTACAACCTCATCCTCCGCGGCTCGCTGCAGGCCCGCTTCTCGGACGCCCAGTGCGGCTTCAAGGCCATACGACGTGACGTCGCCCAGCTGCTGCTGCCGCTGGTGGAGGACACCGGCTGGTTCTTCGACACCGAGATGCTGGTCCTCGCCGAGCGCGCGGGCCTGCGGATCCACGAGGTGCCGGTCGACTGGGTCGACGACCCGGACTCGACGGTCCACATCGTGAAGACCGCCACCGACGACCTCAAGGGGGTCTGGCGGGTGGGCAAGGCCCTGGCCAGCGGCTCACTGCCGCTGGACCGGCTCGCCCGGCCCTTCGGGGACGACCCCCGCGACCGCGACATCCAGGGCGTGCCGCGCGGCCTCGCCCGTCAGCTCCTCGGCTTCCTTGTCGTGGGCGCCCTGTCGACCCTCTTCTACCTGCTGCTCTACACCGGTTTCCGGCCGTTCATGGGCTCGCAGTTCGCCAACGCGCTCGCCCTGCTCGTCTCGGCGATCGCCAACACCGCGGCCAACCGGCGGCTGACCTTCGGCGTCCGCGGCCGGGACCGTGCCGTGCGGCACCAGGCCCAGGGCCTGGTGGTGTTCGGCATCGGGCTCGCCCTCACCAGCGGCTCGCTCGCCGCCCTGAACGCGGCGACGAGCAGCCCCTCGCACTCCACGGAACTGGCGGTCCTCATCGCCGCCAACCTGGCGGCGACGGTGCTGCGGTTTCTGCTCTTCAGGGCGTGGGTGTTTGCCGACCGGCGTGACGGGGGCCCGGGAGGTCCGGGTGGCCCTGAGGGCCCTCAGGGCCCTGAGGGTCCGGGGGTCCCGACCGGCGTCGCCCCGTCGCCGTATGCCGCCGGCCCGTACTCCGCCGCCGCGTACTCCTCCGCCCCGTACTCCGCCACGCCGGACTCCACCAACCCGGACTCCGCATCCCAGTTCCGCGCCGGTGACGCCGCGGACCGCACCTGGGGGGACGCGACCGTGCAGTTGGAGCCGGTGCGCCCGCACGATCACGATTCGAGGAACGCACGATGACCACTCAGCCCGACACCACTCCCCCACGAGGGGCGAGTCCCGCCTGGGGGCCGCCGACCGGAACGGCCGCCCAGGAGCCGGGGGTTCCGCAGGCCTCCCGCACTCCGTCGCCCCCTGCCCCGGTCTCTGCCCCTGCCCCCGGTGCCGGCACCGATGTCGGCGACGGCGCCGGCGAACCCAAGCAGCCCCTCGGGCGCCGCCTCTGGAGAGGGCGCCCCGAGGACAACCGCTGGGTGCGCCCCGCGTTCCTCCTCGCGCTGCTGGTGATCGGCGGCCTCTACACCTGGAACCTCACGGCCTCCGGGTACGCCAACTCCTTCTACTCGGCGGCCGTGCAGGCGGGCAGCCAGTCCTGGAAGGCCTTCTTCTTCGGCTCGCTCGACTCGGCCAACGCCATCACCGTCGACAAGCCGCCGGCCTCGCTGTGGCCGATGGCGCTGTCGGTCAGGGTCTTCGGCCTCAACTCCTTCGCGATCCTGTTCCCGCAGGTTCTGATGGCCGTCGCCACGGCGGCCGTGCTCTACGCGTCCGTGCGCCGCAGGTTCAGTGCCGCGGCCGGCTTCATCACCATGGCGGTCTTCGCGCTCACGCCCGTCGCCGCGCTGATGTTCCGCTTCAACAACCCGGACGCGGCCCTCGCGCTGCTGATGGCCACCGCGGTCCACTGCACGCTGCGCGCGCTGGAGAAGGCGCAGACGAAGTGGCTGATGTGGGCCGGTGCCGCGATCGGCCTCGCCTTCCTGGTGAAGACCCTCCAGGCCTTCCTGATCCTGCCGGTCCTCGCGCTGGTGTACGTGGTCCTCGCGCCTGCCCCCTGGAAGAAGCGCGTCGGCCAGGTGCTGCTCGCCGGGCTCGCGATGGTCGTCGCGGGCGGCTGGTGGGTCGCGATCGTGGAGCTGTGGCCGGCGTCCTCGCGCCCGTACATCGGCGGCTCGCAGAACAACTCCTTCCTGGAGCTGACCTTCGGCTACAACGGCCTCGGCCGCATCAACGGTGACGAGACCGGCAGCGTCGGAGGAGGCGGCGGCCGCGGTGGCGGCAACGGCGGCGGCATGTGGGGCGAGTCCGGCTGGGACCGGATGTTCAGCTCCAACATCGGCGGCCAGATCTCCTGGCTCATCCCGGCCGCGCTGATCATGCTCGTGGCGGCACTCTGGATGACGCGCAGGGCCAAGAGGACCGACACCGCCCGCTCCGCCTTCCTCGTCTGGGGCGGCTCGCTGCTGATCACCGTGGTGATCTTCAGCTTCATGCAGGGCATCTTCCACGAGTACTACACCGTGGCCCTCGCTCCCTACGTCGCGCCGCTGATCGGTATGGGCGCGGCCGTCCTGTGGGAGGAACGCGGCAGGGCCTGGGCGTCGCTGACACTGGCGGGCGCGATGACGGCGACCGCCGTGTGGGGGTACGTCCTCCTCAACCGCTCCTCGGACTACCTCCCCTGGCTGAAGTGGGTCGTGCTCGTCGGCGGTCTCGTCGCCGCGCTGGGCCTGGTCTTCGTCGGCAAACTCGGTCGTCAACTGACCATGGGTGTCGTCGGGCTGAGCTTCGTCGCGGCGCTGGCCGGTCCGACGGCCTACACGCTCACCACGCTGAACGAGGGCCACAGCGGCTCGATCGTCACGGCCGGTCCCGCCGTCGCGGGCGGTCGCGGTGGCCCGGGTGGGGGTGGCTTCCCGGGGGGCGGTCCCGGTGACGGCGGCTTCCCCGGCGACGGCCAGAACGGTCAGACGGGCCGACCCCCGACCGGCGGCAACGGCGGCTTCCCCGGCGGCGGTTTCCCGGGTGGCGGCTTCCCCGGCGGCGGCCAGAACCAGCCGGGCCAGCAAGGGCAGCAGGGGCAGCAGGGCCAGAGCCCGCAGGGTGGCCCGGCCGAGGGCGGCATGGGCGGCGGTGGCGGTATGGGCGGCCTGCTCAACGGCGCCTCCGTCAGCTCCGAGGCCAAGGAACTGCTGGAGAAGAACGCGAGTGACTACACCTGGGTCGCCGCGGCCATCGGCGCCCAGAACGCCGCGAGCTACCAGCTCTCCACCGGTGAGCCGGTGATGGCGATCGGCGGCTTCAACGGCAGCGACCCGTCCCCGACACTGGCCCAGTTCAAGAAGTACGTGGAGGAAGGCAGGATCCACTACTTCGTGTCCAGCGGCTTCGGCGGCGGCATGGGGCCCGGCATGGGCGGCAGCGGCAGCGGCAGCGGCAGCGGCAGCGGCAGCGGCAGCGGCAGCGGCAGCAACGGCACCGCCTCGCAGATCAGCTCCTGGGTCCAGGAGAACTTCAAGGAGGTAACGGTGGGCAACTCCACCTTCTACGACCTGACCCAGCCGACGAGCGGCGCCTGATCGTTCGGGGGTCCTCAAGGGCGGTGGCCCGGGGTTTCACGCCCCGGGCCACCGCCCTTCCGTACGCCGCCGAAATTTCCTTGTACGGCGTATGGGAGTCGTTCTACGGTGTACGACGACCCATTCCCGTACACCGTAGAAGGGCCCTCCCATGACGGCGCCGACCACCGCCGACACCTCCCCACCCACCGCCCAGGGGCACCCCCAACGCTGGCTGATCCTGGGCGTCCTCAGCCTCGCGCTGCTCACCGTGGTGCTCGACAACACGGTGCTCAACGTGGCGATCCCGTCCCTCACCGAGGAACTCGGCGCGGCCACCTCCGACATCCAGTGGATGATCAACGCGTACTCGCTCGTGCAGTCCGGTCTGCTGCTCACCGCGGGCAGCGCCGCCGATCGCTACGGCCGCAAGAAGATGCTGATCGCGGGACTCGCCCTGTTCGGTGTCGGCTCGCTGGTCGCCGGACTCGCCGACTCCACCGGCCAGCTGATCGCCGCCCGCGCGGGCATGGGCATCGGCGGTGCGCTGCTGATGACCACCACGCTGGCGGTCGCCATGCAGATCTTCACGCCCGAGGAGCAGCCCAAGGCGATCGGCATCTGGGCAGCGGTCAACGCGCTCGGCTTCGCGACCGGCCCCCTTGTCGGCGGCTTCGTACTCGACCACTTCTGGTGGGGTGCGATCTTCATGATCAACCTGCCGGTCGCGGCGCTCGGCGTGGTGGCCGTGGCGGCTCTCGTGCCCGAGTCCAAGGACCCGCGTGGGGACCGTCCGGATCTGCTGGGCGCGCTGCTGTCCACGATCGGTATGGGCTCGCTCGTCTTCGCGATCATCTCCGGGCCGGAGCACGGCTGGACCTCCGGCCGGGTCCTGGCGACCGCGGCGGTGGCCGCGCTGGTACTGGCCGGCTTCGCGTACTGGGAGAGCCGCATCCCGTATCCCATGCTCGACATGCACTTCTTCCGCGACCGCCGGTTCACGGGCGCCGTCGCGGGCGCGGTGCTCATCGCCTTCGGCATGGCCGGCTCGCTGTTCCTGCTCACCCAGTACCTGCAGTTCGTCCTCGGCTACGACGCCATGGAGGCCGGTCTGCGCATGGCTCCGCTCGCTGTCACGATCGTGGTGCTGAACTTCTCGGGTCTGGCGGCGAAGTGGGCGACGCGGCTCGGCACCCCGATCGCCATCCTCGTCGGCATGATCCTGACGTCCGGCGGACTGGTGTCGATCGCCACGCTGACCGAGTACGGCTACCCGGGCACGCTCCTCGGTCTGGTGCTCATCGGCGCCGGTGCCGCGATCGCCAGCCCGGCCATGGCGTACGCCATCATGAGCGCCATCCCGCCGGAGAAGGCGGGCGTGGGCGCGGGCATCAACGGCACGCTGGCGGAGTTCGGCAACGGGCTGGGCGTGGCCGTGCTGGGCGCCGTCCTCAACTCGCGTTTCGCGGCGTTGATCCCGGTCGCGGCGTCCTCCTTGCCGGCGGCGCTGGCCGCGGCCGGGTCGGAGGACGAACGGGACCGGATCACCGAGGCGTTCTCCTCAGGTCTGGAGACCAGTCAGCTGGTGGGGGCCCTGGCGGTGCTGCTCGGTGGTGTGGTCGCGGCGGTGCTGCTGCGCAGGGCTGAGCGGGTGGGCGCCCGATAGCTCCGTCGAAACTGTGCGTGGGACTACAGGTTTGTTCGTGGTTGATCGCGCCCACGCGGCGGAGCCGCATATCGGCACTGCCCCGCGCCCCTTTGCGGCGCGCCTCAAAGGGGCGCGGGCGCCTAGCATCGTGACCAGCTGTTGGAGTGTCGAGGAAGGTGCGCCATGGTGGCAGCCGAGAGGGCGAAGCGTCGTTCGGCTCGGGCCAGTGTCTGGCTGGAGGACAAGGCGCGACGCGGCGGGGCGGCGCGCGGCGGGCAGCCCTCCGGCCTCGACCGGGACCGGATCGTCGCGACGGCGGTGGCACTGCTGGACGCCGAGGGGCTGGCCAAGTTCTCGATGCGACGGCTGGCCGCGGAGCTGAACGTCACCGCGATGTCCGTGTACTGGTACGTGGACACGAAGGACGATCTGCTGGAGCTGGCGCTCGACACGGTGTTCGGTGAGACGGGGGTGCCCGCCACCATCCCGGGCGACGAAGAGGAGTCCACGGCGGACTGGCGTGACCTGCTGCGGGAGCTCGCCGTGGACTACCGGGCGGTGCTGGTCCGCCATCCGTGGGTGTCGCCGCTCGCCGGGACCTTCCTCAACATCGGGCCGAACTACCTGGAGTTCTCCTTCGCCGTTCAGCGCGTGATCCGCCGGACGGGGCTGCCAATGTCCGAGCAGACGGCGGCGATCTCGGCGGTCTTCCAGTTCGTGTACGGGTTCGGCACGATCGAGGGGCATTTCATCGAGCGCTGCGCGGCGGCCGGAGTGAGTCACGACGAGTACTTCAGCGATGCCATCGCCGCGGTGATGCAGGTGCCGGAGATCAGCCACGTCATGGAGAGGTCCAAGGCGATCATGGAGGCCCGTGGGGGTGACACGGTGGGCGAGATGTTCGAGCGGGACTTCTCCACCGCGCTGGAGATCGTGATCGGCGGGATCGAGGCGCGGGTGGCGCGGGTCGGATGAGTTCTGCCGGTGGGAGTGCGTGTTCGGCCCGCGCGTTTCCCGCCGTTGTGGCTTGGGCGCCCGGGGTTCGTACGGGGTCGGGGGCGCGCCGGGAGGTCTCCGTCCTCGGTCCGGCGGTTCTGGGAGGTGCGAGGTGCCCGGCGGCGGACGCCGGCCGCTGCGGGCGGACACCTCCCGACACACCCCCTGCCGCGCGTACGCGACTGCCGGGCGCGTCGGAGTGCGGGCACGGCTGCCGGTACGTGGCGGCTGCGGGCACGGCTGCCCGTGCGTGGCGGCTGCGGGCACGGCTGCCCGTGCGTGGCGGCTGCGGGCACGGCTGCCCGTGCGTGGCGGCTGCGGGCACGGCTGCCCGTGCGTGGCGGGTGCGGGCACGGCTGCGGTGCGTGGGCGGTGCGGTCGGCGTGCGGTGCGGTGCGCTCGCGGGCTTGGGTGCGCCCGTGCTTTTCAGGGGCGCGGGGCTGCTTTGAATGTGCGGCTCCGCCGCGTGGGCGCGACCAGCCACCACAAACCCGCAGCCGCCCACCGGCCCCAGCGGGGCAGACGCCGACCCCCTACTCCTGCGGAGCAAGCCGCGCCGGGAAGCCCCCCGTGGCCACCGGGCCCCACTTCGTGGGGGTGACGCGGATGATCGACTTGCCCTGCTTGACCATGGCCGCCCGGTACTCGTCCCAGTTCGGGTGCTCGCCGGCGATGTTCCGGTAGTACTCCACGAGGGGCTCGACGGAGTCGGGGGAGTCGATGACCTCGGCCGTGCCGTCGATCTGGACCCAGGGACCGTTCCACTCGTCGCTGAGGACGATCAGGCTGACCTGGGCGTCCCGCTTGGCGTTGCGGGTCTTGGCGCGCTCCGGGTAGGTCGAGACCACGATGCGGCCCGAGTCGTCGACACCGCAGGTCAGGGGCGAACCCTGGGGGCTTCCGTCGGTGCGGCGGGTGAGCAGGATCGCGCGGTGGCGCGGGCGTACGAAGTCCAGCAGCTCGTCGAGGGTGACGGAGGTGTTCGTCGCGATGTTCGGTGCCATGGCCGCAGCCTAGGCCCTGGTGCGCCTGCCGAGCGTGACCCTTTCGTTCATGCTTCCGGCAGTCCTACGCTTGCGGCAGCGTCTCGCCCTGGACCGCCTGGATGTCCAGCTCCACCTTGAGGGTCGTGCCGACCGCGGCGATACCTGCCTGGAGTACCTGGTTGTAGTTCATGGCGAAGTCGTCGCGGTGGAGTTCGGTGGTGGCGTGGAAGGCGGCCCGGATGCCGCCCCAGGGGTCCGTGCCGGTGCCCAGATAGGTGAGGGCGAGGTCGGCGGGGCGTGCGACGCCGCGCATCGTGAGGTCGCCGTGGAGCGTCCAGCGGTCGGGGCCGGGCCCGGGGGTGAGGCCGGTCGAGCGGTAGGTGATCTCCGGGTGGGCCGAGACGTCCAGGAAGTCCGCGGAGCGGAGGTGGTCGTCCCGCATGCCGTTCCCCGTGTCGATGGAGGCGGCCGTGATGACGGCCTCCACCCGGGACTTGGCCGCGTCGTCGGGGGCCACCTCGATCTGGCCGGAGAAGTCCGTGAAGCGGCCGTGGATGGTGGAGATGCCCAGGTGACGGGTGGTGGCGGTGATCGAGGAGTGGGCCGGGTCGATGGTCCACGGACCGGGCGGGGGGAGTTCGGTCCCGCCCTGGCGGGTGAGGGTCACGGTGCCGATCTCGGCCCGGCCCGTACCGGCCGTGACGATGACGGTGGACGCGGTGGGTGTGTAGCCGACGGCCGTGACGATCGCGGTGTACGCGCCGGGGGCGAGGGCGGTGGTGTCGCGTACCGTGCCCTCGTCGTCGGCGGCGGCACGCAGCATCTGCCTGCCCGTCATGTCGGTCAGCGTGACGACCGCGTGTGACACGGCCCAACCGTCACGGGTACGGATCTTCGCCGTCAGTCCCATCGTGGGTGACTCCTTGGATGAGGCCGGCCCGTGGAGCACGCGTCCGCTCTGCGCCAGGGCCTGTGTCGAAAGTGGCGTCGTCCGCCCGGAGGGCGGGCCGGGCGGCGTCTGGTGCGTGCTCTCGGCGTACCGGGCGGAAGCCCTCGTACTGGACGTACTTGGGCTTTCGCTCGGTGCGGCGAGTGGGGGCACCTCCCACGCCCTTAAGGCAGTGGGGGAGCGTGCCAGGCGTCGCCCGGCAGGCGCCACTTTCGACACAGGCCCTGGCTCCACGGGCCGGGGTTCTGGTGAGCGGGGTGAACTACTCGCCGGGGTGGGCCAGTTCGATGTCGTGGCCGTCGACTCCCGGGCCGGTGACCGTGAGGGCGGTCGCCACCGGCGGGTAGCCCGTCGCGATGACGGTGTACTCGCCGCCGTCCAGGTCGGTGAAGGCGTACGCCCCGTCCGTGCCGGTCGTGGCCGTACCGACGACGTTGCCCGCCGCGTCGACCAGGGTGACGCGGGCGTCGCCGAGGGGGGAGCCGCCCAAGGCCCGTACGACACCCTGGAGGCGGGCTCCGGCGTGGAGGTCGACCTCGATCCGGGTGACGCCGGTGCCGCCGATGTCGACGGGGAGGGCGCGGGGGCGGTGGCCCGTCGCGTTCACGGCGACCGTCACCGTGCCGGGCACGAGGTCGGCGAAGGTGAACTCGCCCTGCCGACCGGTCGTTCCGGTGGCCAGCACGTCTCCGCGCACGTCCGTGACGACGACCATCGCGTCCTTGACCGGGACAGCCGTTCCAGCGTCGCGGACCGTGCCGCTCAGGCCGCTGGTGCCGCTGAGCAGGATGTCGTACGTGACCGGCCCGCCGTCCACCACGATCGTGGACGCCTGGGGCTGGAAGCCGTCGGCGGCGGCGATCAGGACGTACGAGCCCGAGCCGGGCGCGTCCACCCTGTAGGCGCCGTCGGCATGGGCGACCGCACGGCCCAGCTGCCGTCCCCCGAGGGAGATCAGCGTGACGGAGGCCAGCGGCAGGGGGGTGCTCTCGGCGCCGCGGACGTGGCCGTGGATCGGGGTGCCACCGGTGGCGGCGGACGACTCGGAGCCGGGAGCCACCGTGGCGACGGCCGCGAGTTTCAGGGTGCCCTCGGGCTCGGCCTCCGGGGCGGTGGAGGCGGGGGTGGCCCAGCTCGGGACCCTGGACTCGGCCGTGGCGAGCGCCGCGGGAGCCTCGGCGGCCTGCGCCGAAGCCACGGTGGCCGGAGACGCAGCCGTGGCCGGTGCCTGCTCCTCGGCGGCCTGGGCCAGCGCGTTCTTCGTCCGCAGCGGGACCTCCTTGATGAAGGCGGCGACGAGGAGGGCGATCAGCGCGACGGGGGTCGCGTAGAGGAAGACGTCCGCCACACCGTGGCCGTAGGCGCTCTCGACCACCGTGCGCAGCGGCGCCGGCAGCGCGTCGACGTCCGGGATGCTGTTGGAGGAGTCCGAACCGGCCAGCGCGGACGCGTACTTGGGGCCGAGGCCGGCCACGCCCTCCTCGACGTAGTTGGTGATCCGGTGGGCCAGGACCGCGCCCAGCGCGGAGACGCCCACGGCACCGCCGAGCGAGCGGAAGAAGTTCACCACCGAGCTGGCGGCACCCAGGTCGGTGGGAGCCACCTGGTTCTGCGTGCACAGCACCAGGTTCTGCATCATCATGCCGACGCCGAGACCCAGCAGCGCCATGAAGGACGCCACGTGCCAGTACGGGGTGTCGTACCGGATCGTGCCCAGCAGGCCGAGGCCCGCGGTCAGCAGCACACCGCCTGCCAGCAGCCAGGCCTTCCAGCGGCCGGTGCGGGTGATGATCTGGCCGGAGACGGTGGAGGCGACGAACAGTCCGCCGATCATCGGGATGGTCATGACGCCGGACATGGTCGGCGACTTGTCCCGGGCCAGCTGGAAGTACTGGCTGAAGAAGATGGTGCCCGCGAACATCGCGATGCCGACGAAGAGGGAGGCCAGCGAGGCCAGCGTGATCGTGCGGTTGCGGAACAGCCGCAGCGGGATGATCGGCTCGCTCGCCTTCGTCTCGACGAGGAGGAACACCAGCAGCAGCGCCAGCGTGCCGCCGACCATCGCGTACGTCTGCCAGGACAGCCAGTCGTACTTGTCACCGGCGAAGGTCACCCAGATCAGCAGCAGGCAGACCGCCGCGCTGATGAAGAAGGCGCCCGCCCAGTCGACCTTGACCTGCCGCTTGACGACGGGGAGGTGCAGGGTCTTCTGCAGCACGATCAGGGCGAGCACGGCGAAGGGCACGCCGACGTAGAAGCACCAGCGCCAGCCCAGCCAGCTGGTGTCGGTGATGACACCGCCGATCAGCGGGCCGCCGACCATCGCGGTGGCGAAGGTGGCGCCGAGGTAGCCGTTGTAGCGGCCGCGCTCACGCGGCGAGATCATCGCGGCCAGGATGATCTGGGCCAGCGAGGACAGGCCGCCCATGCCGATGCCCTGGACCGCGCGGAACGTGATGAGCATGCCCGGGTTCTGCGACAGACCGGCCGCCGCCGAACCCGCCACGAAGATGACGAGGGCAATCTGGATCAGCAGCTTCTTGGAGACGAGGTCGGCGAGCTTGCCCCACAGCGGGGTGGACGCCGTCATCGTCAGCAGCGAGGCGGTGACGACCCAGGTGTAGGCGTTCTGGCCGCCGCCGAGGTCCTTGATGATGTCGGGCAGGGCGTTGGACACGATCGTCGACGACAGGATCGCGACGAACATGCCGAGCAGCAGCCCGGTCAGCGCTTCCATGATCTGCCGGTGCGACATCGCGGCGCCGCCCGGGGCTGCGCCCGCGTGCTTGGCATGGGCCCGCACACCGGCTGGTGTGGTCGTTGCCATGGGCTTCCTTCTCTTCGTTGCTGCTTATGCGGGTGTACGGGGGGTGGGTTCGGTGGTGTTCTCTTCTGCGACGGGTGCGATGGCTTCCGTGACGGGCGCGGTGGGCGTGATCCGTGGCCCGGCCCGGCAGTCGTCGAAGCTCTCGCGCAGCCGGGTCATGAGTCCGATGAGCAGCCCGACCTCGTCGTCGGACCAGTCGCCCAGCCGGTCGGCGAGCAGTTGGGTGGTGCGCTCGTAGAGGTCGTCGAGCCGGTCCCGGCCCGCGGGCGTCAGGCGCAGGATGCGCGAGCGTCTGTCGTCCGGGTCGGGGAGCCGTTCGATCCAGCCGCGCTCGGCGACGTGGGCGACATGGCGGCTGGTCACCGACATGTCCACGGAAAGCAGCTCCGCGAGCCTGCTCATCCGCATGTCGCCGTGCCGTCCGAGCAGCGTCAGCACTCCGGCCGACCCTCCGGGGCAGTCCGGCGGCAGGATCCGCCCCATGTCCCGCTTCACGACCCCGATGGCACTGAACGAACGGGCAAGCTCCTCGTACTGCGTCTTCTCGGCCATCGCCGGTCGCCTCCCGAGCTTGTTGCTTTGAGCAACCATAAGTTTGATTGGTTGCTACAGGCAAATAGGAACGGGTACTTCCGGGCTAAAACCTTGGCAAAGGCAAGCATTGGCGAACGTAAACCCGCAGGCAGGGCCCGTGCCGATGGCCCGTCCGGTATTCCACAGCCAGGATCACCGGGCGAGGGCACCCCACTGGGGCGATCCCCTTCTCATTCGCTAGGGTCCTGGGCCATGGCTAACACCCAGGGCCCGCAGGGCAACAACGACCCCGCCGGCAGCACCCAGATGTTCCGTGCCTTCGTCGACGAGCCCCAGGGCCGTCAGCAGGCGGCGGCCGCGTCCTCCGGCCCTCGTATCGGCGTGATCGTCGGCGTCGTGGTGGCCGTGGCGGTCGTCGCCGCTGTCATCTGGCTCGCGCTGAAGTAGTCACCTTCATCGGTCACCTTCAACGGTCACCTTCAGCAGTCGTCTTAGCAGTCGCCTTCAGCAGTCACTTCCACTTCGCCGAGACGTCCTGTGTCTCGATGTGCATGCCGAGCGGCACCCGCCACTCCTCGACGCACACCGTCCAGGTCTTCTCGCGGCTCGACCCGCCGGTGATGGGGGCGGGGAGTCTCCTCGTGGACTCCACGGTCGCCCAGTCGATGCCGAGCGGGCCGATGACATGCGTACCGAAGGTCACCTTTCCCGAACGCACCGCGGTGCCACCGGTGTTGCGGAACTCCACGGTCACCTTCTCGCACCACCGCTTGTCGGTGGGTTCCCGCTCGGGCTCGCTCACGCTCAGTCCGGCGGGGCCGGTGGGGGACGGTGCCGGCGTACCGCCGTCGGCCGGGGAGTCCGAGGAGGGCGGCGGCGTCGAGGCGGAGGGCGTCTCCGTCGTCGTACGACCGGAGCCGGAGCCGGCATCGTCTGCGGGCCGGTCGCCCGACGCGCCAGGGAGGTCGGGCCCGATAGCCGGGCCGTTCGCCGTACCCGGCGGGTTCGCCGCGGCCGAACCACCCTGCCCTTCGGGCGGATCGGCCGCGCCGGGGCGCCCGGGGTCGGCCGACGGTCCCCCGTCGTCGAGTGGTACGAAGGTCACGTCCCCCGTCGGCGCCACGGCCGGGCGGGACGAGCCGGCTCCCGAACCCACGGCCACGTAGCCGTCGCCGTCGGCGCTTCCGCAGGACGCCAGTGCTCCGCCCAGACACACGAGAACCGCCGAGGCGCCGATGAGGGCACCCCGACGGTCACGTGTCCACGTCGTGTGAGGCATCGCGCCAGTGTGGCTGACGGGGCGTCAATTAGGAACCGGTTGAACCCGTCAGCAACGCCGGCGTGAGCAACTCCGAGGACCGGCCCGGACTTCCCGGAGTCGCTCAGCCCCTCGGTCAGTCCGAGATCAGCCCGTCCCGCAGCTGGGCCAGAGTGCGGGTGAGGAGGCGGGAGACGTGCATCTGGGAGATGCCGACCTCCTCGCCGATCTGCGACTGCGTCATGTTCGCGAAGAAGCGCAGCATGATGATGCGGCGCTCGCGGGGCGGCAGCTTGGCGAGCAGGGGCTTCAGGGACTCGCGGTACTCCACGCCCTCCAGGGCGGTGTCCTCGTAGCCGAGGCGGTCCGCCAGGGAGCCCTCGCCGCCGTCGTCCTCGGGGGCCGGGGAGTCGAGGGAGGACGCCGTGTACGCGTTGCCCACGGCGAGGCCGTCGACCACGTCCTCCTCGGACACGCCCAGTACGGCCGCGAGTTCGGTGACCGTCGGGGAGCGGTCGAGCTTCTGGGAGAGTTCGTCGCTCGCCTTGGTCAGCGCCAGGCGCAGCTCCTGGAGGCGGCGCGGGACCCGGACCGACCATGAGGTGTCGCGGAAGAACCGCTTGATCTCGCCCACGACCGTCGGCATGGCGAACGTCGGGAACTCCACGCCCCGTTCGCAGTCGAAGCGGTCGATCGCCTTGATCAGGCCGATCGTGCCGACCTGGACGATGTCCTCCATCGGCTCGTTGCGCGACCGGAAGCGGGCGGCGGCGTAACGCACCAGCGGGAGGTTGAGCTCGATGAGGGTGTCCCGAACGTAGGCACGCTCGGGGCTGTTCTCGTCCAGTGCGGCGAGCCGCAGGAACAGGGAGCGGGACAGGGTGCGGGTGTCGATGGACTCCGAAGCCGATACGGCCGGGAGGACCGGGGGACCCGGAAGGTCCTGCGGGTCCTTAAGGTCCTGAGGGGCCTGGAGAGCGTCGGGCGCGGACTCGCTCTTGTCGAGCGTGAGCACCTTCGAGCTGCCCTGGTCTGCGGACATGCCACCCCCTTTGGGTCGCGGACGGACGCGGCGGACGCTCCCGTCGTAGGGAACGCAGCCTCCACCTGAATACCGGCGGCGCGGCTGCGGCAAACGCGCTTCCCGCAGAATGTCACATGTCGGCAACGCGCTGTAGTGACATGTCGACATTGCTAGGGTGCATCAGCCCTGGTAACTGGGGGTCTGAGGGTGTTTCAGCGCAGAGATGCCGGAAAATAGCCCGATGGGCAATTCGCTCGCGCAGGTGACAACCCGGCCTTACTTTCGGTTACCCGTCATGGCCTGGGCCCATGTCGGACCCGGCTTTTCTGTGCGCCCCGTCTGCCCTTGTGCGCCCCGCGTGCCCCGCCAACCACCTCCGCTTTCGCAGGTCATCCCGGATGCTGGACATCATTTGCGACGGGGGTACGCGGCCCCCCGGGCGGCCGCGGTTCCGTGCCCCGCCGGTGGCCTTCAGGCCTCGATCCGGTTCGCCGACCGCAGCCGGGCGAAGCTGCGGGCGAGCAAGCGTGAGACATGCATCTGGGAGACGCCGAGCTCGGCACTGATCTGTGACTGGGTCAGATTGCTGTAGTAGCGCAGCAGAAGGATGCGCTGTTCCCGTTCGGGGAGTTGGACGAGGAGGTGGCGTACGAGGTCGCGGTGTTCGACGCCGTCGAGCGCCGGGTCCTCGTAGCCGAGCCGGTCGAGCAGGCCCGGCAGCCCGTCGCCCTCCTGGGCCGCCTCCAGCGAGGTCGCGTGGTACGAGCGTCCGGCCTCGATGCAGGACAGCACGTCCTCCTCGGTGATGCGCAGCCGCTCGGCGATCTCGGCGGTCGTGGGGGTGCGTCCGAAGGAGGTGGTGAGGTCCTCGGTGGCGCTGTTGACCTGCACCCACAGCTCGTGCAGGCGGCGCGGGACGTGGACCGTGCGGACGTTGTCGCGGAAGTAGCGCTTGATCTCGCCGATCACGGTGGGCATCGCGAAGGTGGGGAACTGGACGCCCCGGTCCGGGTCGAACCGGTCGATGGCGTTGATCAGCCCGATCGTGCCGACCTGGACCACGTCCTCCATGGGTTCGTTGCGGCTGCGGAAGCGGGTGGCGGCGTAGCGGACGAGGGGGAGGTTGGCCTCGATGAGCGCGCCGCGCACACGGTCGTGGTCGGGGGTGCCGGGCTCCAGGTGCTTGAGCTCGGCGAAGAGCACCTGGGTGAGGGCACGGGTGTCGGCGCCCCGCCTGCGCTGGGGCGCGGGTTCCGGGGATGGTTCGGACGGCGACTCGGAAGGCTCGGCCCGGACGCGGGACGGTTCGCCCGTCGACTGGTGCGGTGCTTGAGGCGCAGTACTGGCCGGCACGGTCAACTCCACCTCGTGATCCGTCAACGCATCCGTCAAAACCGGTCATAGCATCACAAGACATGCGCGTTGCGATCAAGCACCGCATATCGCCGTGTTGAGGATGCGCGGGAACGAGGGACCAAGGGTTGAGCCGTACGACGCAGCACGACGCAGCGGAGCCCCCCACCACTTCGGCGGAAGGCTCCGGCGAGGGGGGGAGCGGAAAGCTCCGGCGGGAGTGGAACGGCGGCTTCAGAACTGGTAGTCGGCGACCACCCAGGTGGCGAACTCGCGCCACAGCGCGACACCCTCCTGGTGCGCCGGGTGCTCCAGGTACCGCTGGAGCGCGTCCGCGTCGTCGACCGCCGAGTTGATCGCGAAGTCGTACGCGATGGGCCGCGGGGAGATGTTCCAGCCCAGCTCCCAGAAGCGCAGCTCCTCGATGAGGCCGCCGAGGGCGCGGAAGGCCTCGACGCCCGCCACGACGCGGGGGTCGTCGCGCTCGACGCCGTCGTTGAGCTTGAAGAGGACCAGGTGGCGGATCATGGGCGCTCCCAGGGGTACGGGGCGGTCACTCGCCCCCGTTGACGATCCACGTCATGAAGTCGCCGATGGCCTGGGCGGCGCTCGAGACGCCCTCGAACCCTATCTGGACGTACTCGGCTGCCTTCTCCGGATCGGTGATGATCACGTAGAGCACGAAGACCACGAGCACATACACCGCGATCTTCTTTCCCTGTACTGCCACGAGGCCTCCCCCGTCTCCTGCGCCCCATGGGCCCTGATTGCCGGCGGTGAGTGTATCTCGGGCATGTGTTCGCGGGAATTGTGGTGATCGCGATGCTCACCAGGTCCACGCACAAAGGGCCCCGTCTCTCGACGGGGCCCTTCTTCAGCGGTAGCGGAGGGATTTGAACCCTCGGTGACTTGCGCCACACTCGCTTTCGAGGCGAGCTCCTTCGGCCGCTCGGACACGCTACCGAGAGAGACCCTACCCCAAGGTGGGCCCTGGTTTGAAATCGGTATTCGTGGGGCTGGGTTCCCGTCGTGCGCCGGGGCCCGAGCGGGTCCCGGTGGGTCTGAATGGGTCCCGGCGGGCCTCGCCGGATCTCAGCGCAGATCTCAGCTTGTACGGAAGAAGTCGGATGTCAGCGGGTGCGGAAGAAGTCGGTGAGGAGACCGGCGCACTCGGGCGCGAGTACGCCCTCGATCACCTCGGGGCGGTGGTTGAGGCGGCGGTCGCGTACGACGTCCCAGAGGGAACCCGCCGCGCCGGCCTTCTCGTCGCGGGCGCCGTAGACGACCCGGTCGACCCGGGACTGCACCAGGGCGCCCGCGCACATCGTGCAGGGTTCGAGGGTGACGACCAGCGTGCAGCCGGTGAGCCGCCACCCTCCGAGCTGCGCGGCGGCCCGGCGGATGGCCAGCACCTCGGCGTGTGCCGTCGGATCGCCGGTCGCCTCGCGCTCGTTGTGCCCGGCGGCCAGCACCGTCGTGCCGTCCGGGGCCAGCACGACGGCGCCGACCGGGACGTCTCCGCCCGCGGTCGCGCGCCCCGCCTCGTCCAGGGCGAGCCGCATCGCGGCCCGCCAGCGGTCGCGCACCGGGTCCGGATCGCCCGGTGCCCGGCCGGCTTCCGGGGTCCGGTGTGCCGGGCAGGGGCTCAGCGGACCGTCTCCAGGACCTCCGAGGCGCCCAGTGCCTCGGCGATCGCGCTCAACGCGTCGTCCGCGTCGAGGGAGTGCAGTTCCTTCTCGCCGACGCCCAGGTCGTCGAGGACCTCGCTGTCCCCGACAGGACCGTGCGGCACGGCGGCATCGGCGGCCGCGCCGTCGTCATCGTCGTCGGTCTCCGGCTCACCGTCCTCGGTGCCGTCGAGGTCGAGGGAGTCCAGGTCCGCGTCGTCGTCGCCGGGTTCCCTCCCGAGCAGTTCGTCCGTGAGCAGGATCTCGCCGTACGAGCTGCGGGCAGCGGCAGCGGCGTCCGAGACATAGATACGAGGGTCGTCCTCGCCATCGATGCGGACGACGCCGAACCACGCGTCCTCCTGTTCGATGAGCACCAGCACCGTGTCGTCCTCGGGAGAGGCTTCACGGGCCAGGTCGGCGAGATCCGACAGGGTTTCCACATCGTCGAGCTCTGTATCGCTCGCTTCCCACCCGTCTTCGGTGCGCGCGAGCAGTGCGGCGAAGTACACCGTGACTCTCCCACTGGTCATAGGCGTGCCGGTTGGGGGTCCCCCCGGCGGAGGCTGCGGGCGGGGAGTGCGTGCTCCGAGTCCCACCCAATCGGAATCGTGGCAGAAACAGAGCGCTCAGGGGACGTCTTCGGCCCGCTGTGTCCCTCACTCTTGATCGCACGTCGCTGATTCGCCCGATCGCCCGCGGGACGCAGTAGCCCGTGCTCACCGGCTCGGCGAGGGTGCACTGGACGCCTGTTGCTGCCGTGGCGATCGTACGCGGCTCCGGGCGCCGTGGCCGCACGCGGTCACCACATGAACGGCCGTGTGGTCCGGCGGAAACGGCGTGTTGCTACCAGCGGAACGTGCGCATGCGCATCGCGTGTCGCAGGCGGGCCGTCCTGGCGCGGCGGGGCTGGACGCGGTCGCGCAGTTCCCGGGCCTCCGTCAGCTCCCGCAGGAACCGGGCCCGGCGCCTCCTGCGGTCGGCCTCGGCCTCCAGCGGGTCCTCCCGGTGTTCCTGCTGGTGTTCCTCCCGCCGTTCCCCTCGCCGTTCCTCCCGCAGTTCCGGGGACCCCTCGTCCACGTTCGGCATAGACCCACCCCCAGCTGATTCTTGCGACATTCCCCTGGGCGGGCGGTTTGATGCGGGCATCGGGGTGACGTTCACGGGGAGCCCTTGCCGGGCCGGTGGGTGGGTCTGCTCGGCGCGACGGTCGAGGGCGGCGGTGGCCCGGATACCCTGATGGGCATGCGTCTCCACGTCGTCGACCACCCTCTGGTCGCCCACAAGCTCACCACGCTGCGCGACCAGCGCACCGACTCCGCGACCTTCCGCCGGCTGGCCGACGAGTTGGTCACCCTGCTCGCCTACGAGGCCACCCGCGACGTGCGCACCGAGGCGGTCGACATCGTGACCCCGGTCGCCTCCACCACCGGCGTCAAGCTCTCCCATCCGCGCCCGCTGGTCGTGCCGATCCTGCGCGCCGGTCTCGGCATGCTGGACGGCATGGTCCGCCTGCTGCCGACCGCCGAGGTGGGCTTCCTGGGCATGATCCGCAACGAGGAGACGCTCCAGGCCTCCACGTACGCCACGCGCATGCCCGAGGACCTCTCCGGGCGCCAGGTGTACGTGCTCGACCCGATGCTCGCCACGGGCGGCACCCTGGTCGCCGCGATCCAGGAACTGATCAGGCGCGGCGCCGACGACGTGACCGCGGTGGTTCTCCTCGCCGCCCCCGAGGGTGTCGAGATCATGGAGCGCGAGCTGGCGGGCACTCCGGTCACGGTCGTGACGGCGTCCGTCGACGAGCGGCTCAACGAGAACGGGTACATCGTGCCGGGGCTCGGCGACGCGGGGGACCGGATGTACGGGGCGGCTGAGTAGGGCTGCCTGCTGCTCCCTGTGCTCCGGGCGGGCCTGTGCCCGGGGCGCCTGTGCTCGGGGTGGTCCGTGCCCCGGGTTGGTCCGTGCCCTGGGGTTCGTGTTACGGGGTTCGTCTTTGCCCCGGGGTGGTCTGTGCCCCGGGGTTCGTCTTTGCCCTGGGGCGGGCCTCGGCGAGTGAGCCGAGGGGAGCCGGGCGGGCCGGGGCGCGTCCCTCAGCAGCTCTTCCGGGGCGTCGGGGTGGGTGTCGGGGTCGGCTCGGTGAGGGCGGTCAGTGCCTTGTCGGCGTCCGCCTCGCGCGCGAGCGACGTGAAGCCGGTGCCGATGACGAGGTCCACCTCGGTGGCCTTCGTGCGGGCGTCGGTTCTCAGCTCGGCGCCCGGGAGTTGGGTGCGCACGACGGACAGTGCCGCGCCGTCGGCGGCCTTCGCGCCGAGCAGCACGGCGGCACCGTCGACCTTCTTGTCGTACTCCTTGGTCGCGTTGCCCACGTCGCCGATGCGGAAGCCGCGCTTCTTCAGCTCGTCGGCGGTCTCCTTGGCGAGGCCGGTGCGGGTCGTGGCGTTCAGGACGTTCACGGTGATCCGAGTGGGCTCGGGCAGGGCCTTCACGGCGGGCGTGGGGGACGGGCTCGCCGTGCTTCCCGCATTCATCCTGGGTTTGGTCGAGCAGTCCCTCTTCGCCCCGCTCGCCGCGGCCTGGTCGCCGCCGCCCGTGAAGATGTCGATGAGCTGCAGCGTCCCCCAGCCGGTCAGCCCGACCAACGCCATGGACGCGACGACCGTGAGAACGAGCCTGCGACGCCTCCGGGGGCGGCGCATCCGTGGGTACTTGGCCCCCGTGATCCGGTACTGGCCGCCCATGCCAGGAGGAGTCAGCATGCTCATGAGCGCAGCGTAGTGCGCCTGGGCGGCGATGCCTACTAGATGATCATTACCCGGGGGACGGTCCAACCCGAAAGGGCCAACCGGGGCGTGACCCGCGAGCCCGGCCAGGCTCGGCCGGGTGCGGCTCGGTTGCGCTCGGGTCGGCCGGGCTCAGTCGAGTTCGAGGACGCGGGCGTGCAGCACCTGGCGCTGCTGGAGTGCCGCGCGGACGGCGCGGTGGAGGCCGTCCTCCAGGTACAGATCGCCCTGCCACTTCACGACGTGCGCGAAGAGGTCGCCGTAGAACGTCGAGTCCTCGGCCAGCAGTGTTTCCAGGTCGAGCTGGCCCTTGGTCGTCACGAGCTGATCGAGGCGGACCGGGCGCGGCGCGACATCCGCCCACTGCCGGGTGCTTTCCCGGCCGTGGTCGGGGTACGGCCGGCCGTTTCCGATGCGCTTGAAGATCACACGGAAAGCCTACCGGCCCAGACGTTCCGGGCGCAGCCATGGCGGAGGAGTGCGGCGCCGGAAAAGACGTGATGAACCTGGGCGAAGTGTGTGAATTCTCCGAGGTCGCCCGGTGTTTCCGGGGTCGGCGGCAGCGTTAACGGAGGACTGACGCGAGGGGCAGGGAGGGTGACATGGGGGTGGTGAGGGGCGTGGGCGCCGTGAGGATGCGCTCCCGCTCCGCTGGGTGGCCGTGGGCGCCTCGGGTTTGTTCGTGGGTCGGGGGCGCGCCGGGGGGTCTCCGTCCTCGGTCCGGCGGTTCTGTGGGCTCGTAAGGCCCTCGGCGGCGGACGCCGGCCGCTGCGGGCGGACACCCCCCGACACACCCCCTGCCGTGCGTACGCGACTGCCGGTGCGTGGGGGCGGGCGCCGCCCGCGTCGCCTTCGGCACGGCGATGTGTACGGAACGCAGCACGGTGCGTTGCAGGGATGCGTACGGAACTCGCGGCGCGTTGCGGCGATGTGTAGGGAACTCGGGGTGCGTTGCGGCGATGCGTACGGTACTCGCGGCGCGTTGCGATGCCGGGTGCGCCCAGTGCTTTTAAGGGGCGCGGGGCTGTGCTGAATTTGCGGCTCCGCCGCGTGGGCGCGACCAGCCACACACGACCCGCAGCCGCCCACGAACAGAACCCGGCAGACGCGACGGACCGGCCGCGCCCCGGAAGGTCATAGCGCATGCGGAACCTGGTGAACCCGGTTGCGGATCTGGACGGACGTGATGATCTCGGCGGCTCCGACCACGATGAGCCAGCAACCGGTGACGAGGGCGAGGACCGCGAGCGACTCGAAGGGGGAGATGATCAGGACGACCCCGGCCAGGAGGCTGACGAGACCGAGGAGGATCTGCCAGCCGCGGGCCGGCATCGTCCCGTCGGACGCGGCGGCCAGCGCCTGGGTCAGCCCGCGGAAGAGCAGGCTGATGCCGATCCAGAGGGCGAGCAGCAGGACCGACTGCATCGCGCCCCGGAAGCAGAACAGGCCCAGCAGGATCGACAGCGCCCCGCTGACGAAGGCCAGGACGCGCAGCGACGTCGCCTTGTGGGTGCCGAAGGCGGACGCAAGGTGGAGGGCGCCGCTGAAGAGGAGGTAGAGGCCGAAGAGCACCCCGGCGGCCAGCAGGGAGGCCCCCGGCAGGACCAGGATCAGGATGCCCAGGACGAGGGAGACGGCACCGGCGAGCAGGACCGTCTGCCAGGCCGTGCGCGAGAGCAGGTGCAGGGGGCCTTCGAGTGGGCCCTCGGGCGGCCTGCCGGGGGAGTCGTACGGCGTTGAGGAGGCGTGCGGGGGGCGGGCGGCGTGGACCCGGCGGTCGTCGTACGCCGGGCCCCAGCGGGAATTGCTCGGTGGCTCGGTCATGGTTCATGGTCGGACCGGGGGAGAGCGGGGTGCCATCCAGGACGGGCCATGCAGGTGGAGGTGCTGGTGGAGGCGCTAGTGGCCGGAGGCTTTCGCCGCCTTGGCCGCCGCCTTCAGTTGCTGCTTGTGCGCCCGGACCTTCGCCAGGGACTCCGGGCCGGTGATGTCGGCGACCGAGCGGAAGGAGTCCGGTTCGCCGTACACGCCCGCGGCCTCGCGCCAGCCCTCCGGGCGCACGCCGAGTTGCTTGCCCAGCAGGGCGAGGAAGATCTGGGCCTTCTGCGCGCCGAAGCCGGGCAGTTCGCGAAGGCGCCCAAGGAGCTCCTCCCCCGTGACGGCCCCCTGCCACACCGCGCTCGCGTCCCCGTCGTAGTGCTCCACGAGGTACTGGCACAACTGCTGGATGCGCTTCGCCATCGAACCCGGGTAGCGATGCACCGCCGGCTTCTGCGAGAGCAGGGCGGTGAAGGCCTCCGGGTCGTACCCGGCGATCTCGTGCGCGTCGAGGTCGTCCGTGCCGAGCCGCTGGGCGATGGTGGCCGGGCCCTGGAACGCCCACTCCATCGGAACCTGCTGGTCGAGCAGCATGCCGACGAGCGCGGCGAGCGGGCTGCGCCCGAGGAGTTCGTCGGCCTCGGGGTCCTGGGCGAGGTGCAGGGTGACGTTCATGGCTCAAGCATCGCCCGGCGCACCGGTGATCGCCCGACGGAACCGCCCGTCAGTAACCTGGGCCGGTGACTCCCGAAGACCTCGTCGCCCATTACGGGCTGGAGCCCATTCCGCGCGAAGGCGGCCGTATTAGCTCGATCGTGTGATGGTTCGGCTTGCGGCTAGCGGCGCCGATCGTGGACCGGGGTAGCGTTTGCATGCGCTCTGGGACGTCGGTGCAGTGCCAGCGTGCGGGGCCCCTGCTCCACGGGAGAGATGGTTCAGGGCCTCCCCGTCGCCTCTGACAGCATTCAACGGGCCAGGTCGCCAGGGACTCCGCCCGCCTGGCTCGGACCACGGACAGGATCCGTGTCGCCGCCCGGGACGCGAAAGTGGACGACCAGTGCGCCCAGTACCGTTCGGGGCGTGCCAGTGAGGGGATCTACTCTCGCTCGCTGCCAAAGGGACGGTATGAGCACGGGGATGCGGCCTCCCGCATGTACCGGCCGAAGCGGCCCGCATCACGGATGTATCGCCCGTGAGCGGGCTCTCTCCGTTCAGGCAGGCCCTGTGACCGGTGCCGGGGGCGGGATCGGCCGGGGGATCGCGCTGCGGTTCGCGGCCGCGGGGGCCGCCGTCGCCCTGCACCACCGGGTGCGGGGCGTGGACGACCTGGTCGAGGGCGTACGGGAGTCCGGCGGGCGCGCGATCGCCCTGCGGGCCGACCTGACGGACGAGGACGCGTGTGCCCGTCTGGTCCGCGACGCGGCCGAGTGGGGAGGCGGGCGGCTGACGGCCCTGGTCAACAACGCCGGGGTGCAGCCCGTCCAGGCGCTGCCCGGCATGACCGTCGCGGACTGGCGCTCGGTGGTGGACACGAACCTCTCCAGCGTGTTCGCCTGCACGCAGGCGGCGGCCGAGGTGATGCGGGCCTCAGGCGGCGGGGCGGTGACGCACATCGCCTCCATCGAGGCCGGCCGGCCCGCCCCGCTGCACGCCCACTACTGCGCCGCCAAGGCCGCCGTCGTCATGCACGCCCGCTCGGCGGCGCTGGAGTACGGGCCGTACGGCATCCGCGTCAACACCGTCTCTTCGGGGCTGATCGGCCGGGACGGGCTGGAGGAGGGCTGGCCGGAGGGCGTGCGCCGCTGGCAACAGGCCGTCCCCACGGGCCGGTTGGGCCGCCCCGAGGACGTCGGCGACGCCTGCGTCTTCCTCGCCTCACCGATGGCGGTGGGGGTCCCCCCGGCTTCTTAAGAGCTGGGGGAGGATCACCGGGCACGACCTCGTGGTGGACGGCGGGGTGTCGGCGCGGCCGACCTGGTGAGGCGAACGCCGGGCACCTTCAACCGGTCGTCGTGAGCACGCGGCCGTCCTGAGCACACTGCCGTCCTGAGCACGCGGCCCTCCCCATCCGTATGTATACGACAGCCATGTACGACGGATCCGGAGACGTGACGTGGGCCGACCGAGCGGTGAGGGACGAGATGGCGGACGACGAAACGACGGAACGCGCGGTGGTGCCGCCACCATCCGGACCGGCGGACGGCGCGGACGGCTCGGGCTTCAGCGCCTGGTGCTGCTGGGCACCGTGCTGGTCCTGTTCCTCCTCGGCGGCGCGGGAACGGCGTCCGCGCACGCCGCGTTCCGCGACAGCGACCCCAAAGACGGAGTAGTCCTCAAGTCCGCGCCCCGGCAGGTCACCCTCAGCTTCACCGAGTCCGTGAGCCTCCTCGACGACTCCATCCGCGTTCTCGACCCGGAGAACCGCGCCGTGGAGACGGGCGAACCGGGCCGCGTGGGCAAACGCTCCGACACGGTCCGTGCGACGCTTCCGGCCGGCCTGGACGACGGCACGTACACCGTCGCCTGGCGGGTCGTCTCGGCCGACAGCCACCCGGTCTCCGGCGCGCTGCTCTTCTCGATCGGCGAGCCGTCCGCGACCAAGGCTGTCGCCACCACGCCGACGGAGGACCCGGTCGTCGCCTCCCTCTACAACATCGCCCGGTACGTCGCGTACGGCGGCCTCGCGCTCCTCATCGGCGTGACCGTCTTCACGGCACTGCTCGGCGGTGTCGGCGCGCCCCTGCGCAAGCTGCTCCTGGCCGGCTGGTCGGCCCTGCTCGCCTCCACGGTGGCCCTGCTCCTCCTGCGCGGCGCCTACGAACGGGGCACCGGCGTCACGGAGGTCCTCGACCCGTCCGTCCTGGCGGACACGGCCACGACCAGGCCGGGTCTGGCGCTGCTGGCCCGCCTGGTTCTGGTGGCGGGGGCCTTCTTCTTCATACGGGGAGCGGACGCCGTACGGGGCATCGTGGCCGTACGGGAAAACAGTGACGTACTGGAGACCGGCGACGTACGGAAAACCGGGCCCCGCCAGAAGGCGGTGCTCGGCGCCGGGCTCGCCCTCTCTGTCGGCCTGGCGCTGACCTGGGCCGCCGCCGAGCACGCCTCCGCCGGCATCCAGGTCCCCGCCGCGATGACGTCCTCCGTCCTGCACCTGCTGGCCATGGCCGCCTGGCTGGGCGGTCTGACGGCGCTGCTCACCGTGCTGTACCGCGCCCCCGAGAGCCTCTCGGCCACCGTGGTCGCCCGGTTCTCCCGGCTCGCCTTCGTCTCCGTGACCGTGCTGGTCCTCACCGGCGTGTACCAGTCCTGGCGCGGCCTCGGCTCCTGGGCGGCGCTCACGGAGACGACGTACGGCAGACTCCTGATCGCCAAGCTGTGTGCGGTGGTCCTGCTGCTGGCGGCCGCGGCCGTCTCCCGGCGCTGGACGGCCCGATGGGTGACGGCGGGCGTACGGGACCGGCAGCCCGAGAGGGAAACGGTGCGGGTGGAGGCGCGGGTGCCCGAACGGGTGGGCGGCGGCCCGGCGGAGACGGACGCGGCCGACGGCGCCAGGCCCGAGGACGACGAGGTCACCGCACGGTCGGCAGGGACGTCGGCAACGACGAAGACAGACACCGGCATCGACGCCGGCGCCAATGTCGGTGAGGGTGCCGGCACCGATGCCGACGCCGAGGCCGGAACCGACGCACATCGCCTCGCCCTCCGTCGGTCGGTCCTCGTGGAGTTCGCCGTCGCCGTCGTGGTCATGCTGATCACGACGGTGCTCACCGTGACGCTCCCCGGCCGGGCAGTGGCCGAGTCGGCGGAATCGGGGGAATCGGCGGCCGGTACGACGGCGCCCGGCGAACCCACCGCCTCCAGCAGCCTCATCCCCTTCGACGTCGGTACGCCGAACGGCCACGGCAAGGTCCAGCTCGACCTCGGTCCCGGCACGGTGGGCAAGAACTCGATCCAGGCGGTGATCTTCGGCCCGGACGGCGGCATCGCGACCGTTCCCGAGATGCGCGTGACCTTCACCCTGCGGGCCCAGGACGTCGGCCCCATCGACGCCAAGCTCACCAACAGGGGCGGCTACTGGGCGACCGACACCCTTCGTCTCCCCCTCCCCGGCACCTGGACGATGAAGATCACCATCCGTACGACCGACATCGACCAGGTCACCGTGGAGAAGGACGTGCGCGTTTCGTAGAGGGCTGTGCCCGGGTGCCCGGTGCGCTAGCCGGCGGACTCCCCCGCCGTGGGCCGGCGCGAGGCCTTCATCGCCTCGTCGACGTCGGGCAGGGGACGGAGCCGGTAGGTGTACGCGTAGTCGCGGTTGGCGAAGAGCTTGTACTCGTCGTGGGTGTGCGCGCCCCAGCTGTTGTCGCCGCCGACGCCCATCTGGCGGTGGTTGAGGCGCAGGACGATCTCGTCCCGCGGGGTGAGCTGGTAGTCGTGGCGCACCCCGGACGACAGGTCCTCCGGGGTGAAGTGCGAGGCGTTGACCTCCAGCAGCGGTTCACCGGAGACGAGCAGCCCGGAGCCGCTCCGGTCGGTCAGCGCGACCCAGCGGACGTCGGTCTTGTTGCCGTTCTCCTGGGGGCGGATGTACGGGGTCCACTGCCCGGAGACGGTTCCGGAGTACACGCCGACGTCGGTGCCGTTGTTGCGGTCCCAGTGGTTCTCCTCGGGCCCGCGGCCGTAGTAGCGCAGCTGCTCCAGGCGCCCGGGCAGGAACAGCAGCGTGCCGACCTCCGGGATGTACGGCAGGGACGCGGCGCCCGGGTGCAGGGTGTTGTCGACCTTGATCTCGCCGTTGCCGAACACCGTGTACGTGGTCGTGTACGTCGACTCGACGGTGGTGGGCAGCGTGCCGCTGACCTTGATCTCGACGGCCCTGTCGCCAAGGGCGCGCACGCTCACGTCCGTCACCTTGCGCCGGGCGCCGGCGTCGCGCCAGGTCTGGTTGCGGGTGTGCTGGCCGTTGCCGTGGTCGTTGTCGATGGGCGCGCGCCAGAAGTTGGGGGCGGGCCCTGAGGTGATGAGCCGGGTGCCCCCGGCCTCGTACGAGGTGATGACGCCGCTCTTCTTGGCGACGGTCACGGAGAAGCCCTTGCCCTTCACCGTGACGTCCCCGTCCCTGTCCTCGTACCGCAGTGCGGGCACGCTCTGGAGCGGTACGGGTGTCACGGCCGGGCTGTCGGCGTCGACGGGGAGCTGCTGCTTGGCCACCTCGAAGCCGGCCTTCGCCCACTTGGTGGCTTCCTTGGTGGTGAAGGACAGCTGGAGGAAGTACTCGGTACCCGGCGCCGGGTCGTCCGGCAGCCGGAACGGCACCGTGATGTCCTTGCTGCTCAGCGGCGCCACGTCCAGCTGGGAGCGGCTCAGCTTCCCGTGCTGCACCACTTCGCCGTCGGCGACCAGCGCCCAACGGCCGTCGAACTCGCGGAGGTTGGTGAACAGGTTCTCGTTGGTGAGGGTGACCGCCGCTCCGGGCGCGAGCAGATCACCGGAGGCCGGTGCCGCGCCCACGGTCTGGTAGATCTGCTTGACCTCGGCCGCCTTGCCGGTGTGGGCGCGGTCGGCGGTGACGATGCCGTCCGCGACGAAGGCCCCGTCGTTGGGGTTGTCGCCCCAGTCGCCGCCGAACGCGAAGAAGGTGCGCTCCCGGGGCCGCTCCTCCCTGACCTCCACGGTGGCCGCGTCGAACCAGAACCGCACGCCGTCGTCACCCGGACCACGGCTCTCGGAGGCCAGTTCGCCGGCGCTCAGCGCACGGGCGTACACCCGCGCCCGCCGGATCGTGCCGCTGAACTCGCGGGTCGGGTTGTCCACGTCGAAGGCGAGCGTGAGGGGCGCGGTGTTGCTGCCGGGCCGCTGCGTGGTGGTCCGCGTGGCCTTCGCCTCGCCGTCGACGTAGAGGGTCAGCGTGCCCGCGTCCGTGTCGAAGACACCGGCGATGTGGTGCTCGCGGCCGGTCCAGCCGTCCGGGAGGGCCCAGCTCGCGGTGATCCACTGGCCACCACCGTGGATGAAGAACTCCAGGGTCCTGTCCGACTGCTTCAGGGCGTACTGGGTGTCGCCCTTGGCGAGGATCGGCTGGTGGCCGCCGGTGACGTGCGGGGTGACCCACGCCTCCAGCGTGAGCGAGCCGGTGAGGTCGAGACGCTCGTCGCGGGCGAAGACGGTGTCGCCGGAGACACCCTTGTCACGGTCGAAGCCGGCGCTCGCCGGGAGGACCTCACCGCGCAGTGAGCCGGGCCCGGACTCGGTGAGGAGCTGGCGCACCGGAGTGGGCCAGCTCAGGGACTGGTCGACGAAGTCCCAGATCCAGCCGCCCTGGAGGACGTCGTGGCGGCGGATGATGTCCCAGTACTTCTTGAAGTTGCCGGTCGAGTTCCCCATCGAGTGGGCGTACTCGATCATGACGTACGGCCGGGTGTCGCCGGTGTCCTTCGCGCGCTGCTCGACACGGGCCGGGCTCTCGTACATCCTCGACCGGATGTCGCTGATCGTCGGCCGGTCGTCGCCCTCGTACTGGATGACGCGTGTCGGGTCGTACGAGCGGATCCAGTCGTGCATGGCGACGAAGGTGCTGCCGCCCCCGGCCTCGTTCCCGAGGGACCAGATGACCACCGAGGCGTGGTTCTTGTCGCGGTGGACCATGTTCTGGGCCCGGGACACGCACGCCTTGGTCCAGTCGGCGTGGTTGCCGGGGTACTCGCTCCGGATGCCGTGGGTTTCGAGGTTGGTCTCGTCCACGAGGTAGAGGCCGTACTCGTCGGCGAGTTCGTACCAGAGCGGGTTGTTGGGGTAGTGCGATGTGCGGACGGTGTTGATGTTCATCCGCTTGATGACCTCGATGTCCTGGACCAGGTCCGCGCGGGTGAGCGCCGTGCCGCGGTCGGGGTGCATCTCGTGCCGGTTCGTGCCGCGGAAGGACACGGGCTTGCCGTTGATCCGCATCAGCCCGTCCTTGAGCGCGAACTCGCGGAGCCCGACCCGGTGCGAGAGGGTCTCGATCACCTTGCCGGCCGGGTCGCGCAGGCGCAGCACGGCGGTGTAGAGGTTCGGGTGCTCGGCGGACCAGAGCTTCGGGGAGGGGACGGCTCTGGCGCTGCGTACGGTGACGTCGTCACCGGCGGGGGCCGACCCGAGGTCGACGGTCTGCTGCAACGGCCGGGACCAGACGGCGTGCCCGCGGGAGTCGTAGAGCTGGGTCTCCACGGAGTACCGGCCGGTCCCGGTGTTCTGCTCGCCGTCCCCGTAGGCACGCACGCTCGCGGTGACCGACAGCTCGGCGGCGGTGTAGTCGTCGCTCAGCGGGGTGTCCAGCTTGAAGTCGCGCAGGTGGACGTCCGGCGTGGAGTAGAGATGGACCGAGCGGAAGATCCCGCTCAGCCGGATCATGTCCTGGTCCTCCAGCCAGTCCCCGTCGGAGAACCGGTACACCTCCACGGCGATCTGGTTGGTGCCGGACTTGAGGTACGGGGTGATGTCGTACTCGGCGGGGACGTACGAGTCCTCGGAGTACCCCACCAACTCCCCGTTGATCCACACGTAGTGCGCGGACTTGACCCCTTCGAAGTGCAGGAAGGTCCGCCGCCCCGTCCAGTTCCGGGGAACCGTGAAGGTGCGTCTGTACTGCCCCACGGGGTTGTAACGGGTGGGCGCGGCCGGCGGCTGGGCCTCCTCGCCGAGGCCGTTCGGCCCCCACCACGGGTACGTGATGTTGATGTAGATCGGGAAGTCGTAGCCGTGCAGCTGCCAGACGGAGGGGACGGGGATGCTGTCCCAGTCGCTGTCGTCGACGTCGGTGCGGTAGAAGTCGGTGTCCCGGTCGTCGGGCCGGTCCGCGTAGGCGAACTTCCACTTCCCGTCGAGGCTCATCCGGTACGGGGAGCGCGTGTGGTCACCGTCGAGCGCCTGTCTGACATCCGCGTACGGCATGAGTGTGGTGTGTGGCGGCTGGGTCCCCACCTGGAAGAGATCGATGTTGCCGTTCCACTCCGGGGTGCCGTCGGCCGCCGTGCGGGGGCCGGCCGGGAGGGCCGCGGCGGACGGCTGGGCCAGGGCGAGCGCGCCGAGGACGGCGGCTCCGCCCTCCAGGAGACGCCTACGGCTGACGACCTGCCGTGGGAGGGGGGACACGTGTGAGCTGAGCCGGCTGAGCGAGCTTGACCGGCTGAGCGAGGTGGACTGGCTGAGCGATGTGGACTGGCTGTTCGAGGTGTGCGAGTCGTGCGGGTGCGGCATGACCGTGGCCTTCCTCGGTACGACAGTGCGCTGCACGGACTGAGGGAGCATCGGACCTGAGCCGGTCAGCGCGGTGAACGGCTCGACTCCCCGTTCTCCGTGCAGGGCGGAAGTTGATGTCGAGTCAGATCTCAACTGCTGATGTCGGAGGCGACTGCTGAGCCCGCATCACCCTAGAACCCGAACAGAACCCAAGCAATGTCTCCGTCGGTCTTTGTGTGTTTCTGATGGGTGGGTGCGCGTCCGTGATCATGGGCGGGTGGCACGTTCGCGATCACGGGCGAGTGACGCCTTCACGATCATGAGCGAGTGAGCGTCCGTGATCAGAAGTCCGCGCCCGTGCACCCACCGAGGGGGGGCGGACGGCGTTCTCGCTCCCGTTGCCGGAGAACTGGCCGCGGAGGCGCCTCCCGGACCGTCCCGCATTCGGCGCATCATTCCCGAAAGCAAAGTAATGGCAAATCCAGGGAGATGTGCGGTAACAGGAGCTTGATCTCGGGGTGTTGGGCCCGGTGGGGTGCAGTGAGGCACTGAGGGCGAGATTCCGGTGACGCGCTGCATCAGTACATACGACAACGTTAAAATTTGCTGCATGAACGCACGGCTGGCCCTGCTCAGTGCGGTGGATCAAGGTCTCGCGGAAAGTGAGGTCTTCCGGCTGGCGCTCCAGCATGCGGTGGGGGAGCTGGGTGCCCTGGGCGGAACGATGCACCTGCGCGGCCCCATGTCCGCGCTGCGCCTGGTGTCGGTGACCGGCCTCCCTCCCGTTCTCACGCGCTCCTGGGAGATCGTCGACCAGGAGAGCCCGCTGGCCCCGGCCCGCGCCCTGGAGCAGGGCAGTGGCGTATGGGTGCCGTTCACGTCCGCCGGGCCCGCGGTTCCGGCGGGGGGCGTCGGTCCTGCCGAGGGCGTCGGTCCTGCCGGGCCCGCCGATCACACCGGGCCTTCCCGGCCTGCCGGGCCTTCGTCGGAAACAGCGGGCGGCGTCGTGTGGCCCGGCACCGGCCTGGCCGCACTCCCGGTGTTCAGCGGGGACCGCGGCATCGGCGCGCTCACGGTCCTGACGGGCGACCGGGGCGAGCCCAGCCCGGAGCAGTGGGACTTCCTCCGGGCCCTCGTCGCCTGGACCGAGGAGCGCATGGCCCAGGCGCCGCCACCCTCCGGCCCCACACAGACGGATCTGTTCGGCGAGCGCCTGCGGCAGGCGCTGAAGGAGGTCAGTGTCGGCTCCTGGGACTGGAACATCCAGTCCGGCGAGCTGATCTGGGACGAGGCGGCTCTGGCGCTCTACGGCACCAGGCCGTCCGAATTCACCGGCCGGGTCGAGGACTGGATGCGCATCGTCCACCCCGACGACCTGGCCCCGACGCTGGCGGCGGTGCAGCAGGCGATCAGGGACCACGGCGTGTACGAGGCCGAGTACCGGGTGCGCAAACTGGACGGCACATGGGGCTGGACCCGGGCCCGTGGCAGGGCCACGTACGACGAGAACGGCGAACCGTTCCGGCTGATCGGCGTGGGATGGGACAGCAACGAACCCCGAACCGCCCGTGACGCGCTCAGCCGCGCCCTGCGCCACATGAGCGACGGCTTCCTGGCGGTGGACGACGACTGGCGGATCACCTTCGCCAACGTGGAGGCGGAGCGCGCGCTGGGCTCCTCCGAGGAGGAGCTGTTCGGGCGTGTCCTGTGGGACCTGCCCGCCGCGCGGCAGGTCCCGGGCCTGGAGAGCCTCTGCCGGAAGGCCGCGGCGGAGGAGAAGCCCACCAGCTTCGACGTGCGCAGCCCGGATGACGGGCGCCGCTACCACCTACGGCTGGTCCCGGGCCCGGCGGGCCTCACCCTCTACGCCACCGACGTCACCGAGAGGCGGCGCCTGGAGGACGAGCGCCGGGCGGCCGACCGGGCGGCGGCCGAGCGTGCGACCCGGATCGCGGAGCTGACCGCGGCACTCGCCAAGGCGACGACCTCACGGGACGTGGTGGACGCGGTCGCGCAGCGGGTGCTGCCGCCGTTCGACGCCGTCGGGCTCATGGTGCAGGCCATCGAAGGGAACCGGCTCCTCGGTGTCGGGGCCGTCGGCTACGCGGACGACTTCCTCGACCTCTTGAACAGCCGCTCCACAGCGGGCACCAGCCCGTCCTGGAATGTGATCCGGTCCGGAGCACCGGCGTTCCTGTCCTCGCCGCAGGAGTACGTCGCGTACTCGCCCGACCACGCCGACCTCCCCGGAATCGCCCACAAGCAGGCCTGGGCGTTCATGCCGCTGACGGTGTCCGACCACACGTTCGGGGTGTGCGTCTTGTCCTGGGACCGTCCGCGTCGGCTCACCGCCGACGAGCGCTCGCTGCTGACCACGATCAGCGCCCTCGTCGCACAGGCCCTGGAGCGGGCCCGGCTCTACGACGCCGAGCACACCCGGTCCCGCGAACTCCAGCGCAGCCTGCTCCCCACCGGCCTCCCCGACCTGCCCGCGTGCGTGGCCGCGGCCCGCTACCTCCCCGCCGGGCAGGGCATGGACGTGGGCGGCGACTGGTACGACGTCATCCCGCTCTCCAGCGGCCGGGTCGCCCTCGTCGTCGGCGACGTCATGGGCCACGGCCTGCCCGAAGCGGCCACCATGGGCCGCCTGCGCACCGCCGTGCACACCCTCGCCGACCTCGAACTGCCGCCCGACGAAATCATGAGTCACCTCAACGACATCGTCGGCGACATGGGCGAGGGGTCGTACGTCACCTGCCTGTACGCGCTCTACGACTCCACCACCCAGAACTGCTCCATCGCCCGCGCCGGACACCCGCCCCCGGCCCTGGTGCACCCCGACGGCACCGTGCACTTCCCGGAACTGGCCACCGACCCGCCGCTCGGCGCGGCGGAGCCGCCGTTCGAGACGGTCGAGCTGACGGTGCCCGACGGAAGTCTGCTCGTGCTCTACACCGACGGCCTCGTCGAGTCGTCGAAACGGGAGATCGACCAGGGCATGGCGGACCTGGCCCGGCTCCTGCGCACCGCCCACGAGGACGGCACCGGCGCGGATCTGGAGCGCCTCTGCGACACCCTCACGGCGGGGCTGCTTCCCGCCGAGCACCAGGCGGCCGACGACGCTGCGCTCCTCGTCGCCCGCCTCCACGCCCTGACCGAGGACAGGATGGCCTCCTGGCCGCTCGCCGAGGACCCGAAGGCGGCCGGCCTGGCCCGCCGCCACGTCCGCGAGCAGCTCTCCGTCTGGGGCCTGGACGAACTGACCCCCATCACGGAACTGCTGGCCAGCGAAATGGTCGGCAACGTCGTACGCCACGCCAGGGGCCCGGTCAGCCTGCGGCTGCTGCACGGCGCCGAACTGGTCTGCGAGGTCTTCGACGGCAGCCTCACGATGCCCCGTATGCGCCGCGCCACGGACACCGACGAGGGCGGGCGCGGGCTACAGCTGATCACGGCACTCTCGCAACGCTGGGGCACCCGCTACACGGCGACCGGAAAGTGCATCTGGACCGAACAGGCACTCCACGGCCCGAACACTCGCGTGGACGAGTCGCCCGACGTCCTGGAGCTGCTGTTCCTGGGCACAGGCGGAATCGACGCGGACCTGGACGCGCTCGCCCTCGGGGACGAGGAGCAGTAGGGGCGGGTCAGGGCCCGAATCGGGCCGAGGTCCGGGTGGCCCCGGCTGAGTCGGGGACGCGTCAGGGCCAGGTCAGGGGCGCCTCCGGGCGGGTTCAATCGGATCCTCCGAAGCGGATTACGGGGGGGGCGACGACGGGAGGGCCCTGGACCTGGAACGCCGCAAGGTGAGCCACCCGCTCGCGCTCGCCGTGCTTGCCTTCCTGGTCCAGCGGCCGATGCATCCTACGAGAGCGGCAGGCTCATGTGTTTCCTTTGGGATCCGTAGTGATGTTCGTCCGTCGGCGTCGTGCCGTGTGTCCGGTGTCGGTGTCGGTGTCGTATCTGAGTGTGCGGTTCGAATGGGTGACCTTTTCGCGGGAGTGTCGTTGATCGGATGACAGCACCACGGGCGAGGAAAGGGGGGGAGCGGTGAGCCGGAAGCTGCCGCTCGGCGAGGATGAGACGGCCCGGACCGCCTGTGCCCGCGGGCTGCTGCGTGCGGGCGTGGTGGAGAGGACGGGCGAGGTGCTGTCCGCCGTGGTGCTGGCACAGAGGGTCGGCTGGGTCGCTGATCTGGTGGTCGGCATGGCTGGCGAACTGCTGGCCGAGCACTGGAACGCCGCGGATGTGGACGTACTCGCCTAGGGTGAGGACGCGGGCGGGCGGAAGCTGCCGTCGAACGCGTGGATGGCGTTGCGCCGACTGGGCTGGACGGCCGGTCCGGCCGCAGGTGTGATGGTCAACGACCGGATCGTGCGCATGGCCCAGGAGCAGGCCGGGCGTGCTCTGCGCTCGGCCTGCTGGCGGGCCGGGCTGACGTCCGCGGTCCTTGAGACGTGGCCGTGCGATCCGGGCAAGCGCACGCCCAAGGAGTGGGACCAGGTGCGGGAGGCGGCCCCGGGCGGCCGGTATCTCCCCTCGGGTGTGATCCACTCCCGCACACGGCAGATCGCCGCCTTCGCCGCGAAGAACGGCCGTCTGCCGGCTGCTGTGTTCGAGTTGGAGGCTCCGCCCCGGGCCGCACGGATGCTGCTGCTGTCGGCGTGTGACGGGCAGCAGGCCACCATCGAACGCGGCGAGGACAACCCACAGCGGGCGCTGCTGCGTGTGCAGTTGCCCACCCGGCCCGACCCGCGCTCCTACCGGGACTGGACGTGGGTGGCCTGCCCCATCACGCTGCCGCCCACGGTCCCTGCCGGTGCGGCGCTGCACCTGCCCACTCTCCGCCCTGCGGGCGGAAAGGTGCGCGCCGATCTGGCCTACACCCACGCCGTCCCCAAGGCCGGCCGCACCGGCCACACGGTCGCCCTCGGCGTGGACTGGGGCCTGAACACCCTTCTCGGCGCAGGTGCGGCCCGGCTGCACGACGACGGGCACATCACCACGCTCGGACACGGCGCCCAGTTCCGGGCGGCCGGTGTCCTGGCCAGGCAGCACCGCCTGCGGCGCCTGTCGGAACACCTGCACGCCAAGGCCGACCACATCGAGCGGCTCATCGCAGGTGACCCGCGGCACGAGCTGTCCGGCAAGCACGAGGTGCTGCGCGACGAAATCCGCTTCGTGTCCGACCGCGGGTCGCACCTCAACGATGCCCTGGCCTGGGCTGCCGCCCGCTGGACGGTGGACCAGGCCATCGCCGCACACGCCACGGTCATCTACCTGGAAGACCTGCGGTCGATGGAAGCAGGCGGCATGGGCCGTACCCACAACACCCGCTTGTCCCAGACCGTGCGCGGGCACATCGCCGACCGCATCCGGCATCTGGCCGCCGAGGCCGGGATCGCCGTCGTCACCGTCCCGCCCCGCAACACCTCCAGGCACTGCCCCCAGTGCCTCACCCCCTTGCGGCACCGCAAAGCCCCCGACCGGCCTACCGTGGCGGGCTGGAAATGGGCCATCTGCCCGGACCGGGCAGGATGCGGCTGGCAGGGCGACCGCGACCGCGGCGCCTGGCTGGGGGTGCCCCCTCTGGGGGAGCATCGCCGCACGCGGCCTGACGCATCAGGCCAAGACCATCACCGACCGGGCCACTGGGCAGATGGTGATCCGCACGGTGGTGGACACACTCGAAACCGCAGCGGTCATCACCGAGACCAGCCGGGCTGACCGGTCCAAGACCGGCCCCACCCGGCGCCGAACCACACGCCCCGCGCCCAGGCGACGCGGGGCACCCTCCCCCACCGGCCCCTCGGGTCCGGCGGGCAAGCGTCCGGAGGGACACGCACCACCGGGCCGGAGGACACTGCCCCGTGCAGCCCACCGGCACCAGGACGTGACGACGATCAGCACACCCTCCCCCGGACTTCGTTCGGGAGGACCACCATCCAGCCGACACCGGCCACGAGGAGCAGCACTGGGCGCGGGATTCCACCTGCACGCCCACGCCACCCCTCCACGATGGGCAGAACCCACACCAGACACCACATCTGACATGGGATCACCAAACTGATCAGAGACGCTCCTGAAGGAGCGGAACCTCCAACAGAGCATCAAGTACCGCAACAGCTCGCTCTACATGGCCGTCGAGCAGCTGCACCGGGACGGATACGTCACCCCGCAGGACACGCGGGGACGTCATCGCCGCGGCGAGGGATGCCTACGGGCCTCAGCGAGAGACATCACGCAGAGGAGGCCACCATTGGACGTGATGGACATGACGGACATGTGCGACCACTCGACCCTCGACCTGCGGCACAGCGGCTCGAACGGGTCCCCGACTGAAGGACACCCTCCATGCCAGAGCTGCCAGACGTCGAGGGGTTCCGGAAGGTGCTCAAGTCCTGCGCGAAGGGCAGGGTCATCCAACGCGTCGACGTACGCGACACGGGCGTACTGCACGGCACGAGCACGCGGCGGCTGCGCGACGCGCTGGTGGGCCGGCGTTTCACCGAGCCGGAGCGGCACGGGAAGTGGCTGCTCGCCCGCACGGGCGGGCCCACGCTCCTGCTGCACTTCGGGATGACCGGTCAGCTGGCCTGCGCCCGTCCCGACGACGCGGTCGAGGCCCACGACCGCGTCCTGTTCACCCTGGGCGGCGGGCGTCAGCTCCGCTACCGCGACCAGCGCAAGCTCCAGGGCCTCTGGCTGGCCGACGACGACTCCGAGGCCGCACGGCTGCTGGCGGGCCAGGGCCCCGACGCGTTGGCGGTGGACCGTGCGGAGTTCGAGGCCGCGCTCTCCTCACACCGCGGCAGGGTCAAGACAGTCCTCACCGACCAGAGCGTCCTGGCCGGACTCGGCAATCTGCTGGCCGACGAGGTTCTGTGGCGCGCGAGACTGCGGCCCACCGTCCGGGCGAGCGATCTCAACGAGGCCGACCGCCGCCGCCTGTACACAGGGATGCGCCGCACCCTGCGCTCGGCGGTCACCGCCGGGTGCGTGCCGCCGCGGGACTCCTGGCTCACCGGTCACCGCGACGACCCCGCCCCGGCCTGCCCACGCTGCCGCACCCTCCTGCGCCGGTCCCGTATGGCGGGCCGCAGCACGGTGTGGTGCCCGCAGTGCCAGCCGGACGGGTCCTGAGCCCCGGGCAGATCTCCGGGAGGTACACCGGAAGTACTCCGGGAGGTACACCGGGAGCATGGCACAGGCACCGGCCCGGACCGGCCGTAGCGGTTGCGGCGCCCGACCTCACGCCCAAGCATGGGCTGAGGAGTTCCGCACCACCGCCCCGGGAGCGACATGGAGTTGCGCGCGGACCGGCCTCGCGGCCTGTGCCGGACACGGTGCCCGGACCCGGCGTGACCGGAGGCGACATGACCGAAGCCGGCATGACCGGAGGTGACATGACCGGTACCGACCGGCCGCTGCGCTGTCTGGTCACCGGTGCCACCGGGTACCTGGGCGGCAGGCTGGTGCCGGAACTGCTGGCCGCCGGACACTCCGTGCGCTGCCTGGCCCGCTCGCCGGGCAGGCTGCGGGACCATCCGTGGGCCGGGCGGGCGGAGGCCGTGCGCGGGGACGTGACGGACGAGGCGTCCGTGCGCGCGGCGATGGAGGGGATGGACGTCGCGTACTACCTGGTGCACGCGCTGAGCACCGGGCGGGGCTTTGAGGAGACCGACCGGCGCGCGGCCAGGATCTTCGGTGAGCAGGCGCGCGCCGCCGGAATCCGGCGGATCGTCTATCTGGGCGGGCTGACCCCTTCCGGAGTGCCCGAGCACGCGCTGTCGCCCCATCTGCGTTCGCGTGCCGAAGTGGGCCGCATCCTCCTGGCCTCGGGGGTACCCACCGCCGTACTGCGGGCAGCCGTGATCATCGGGTCGGGCTCGGCGTCGTTCGAGATGCTGCGCCACCTGACCGAGCGGCTCCCCGTGATGGTGACCCCGAGCTGGGTGCGCACCCGCATCCAGCCGATCGCCGTCCGCGACGTGCTCCGTCTGCTCGTGGGGTGCGCGCGGCTGCCGTACGACGTGAACCGCGCCTACGACATCGGCGGGCCGGACGTCGTCACGTACCAGGACATGATGCGGCGGTACGCGGCCGTCGCCGGCCTGCCGAAACGTGTCATCCTTCCCGTGCCGCTGCTCACCCCCCGGCTGTCCAGCCTCTGGGTCGGTCTGGTCACCCCGGTGCCGGGCTCCCTGGCACGCCCGCTGGTCGAGTCACTGAAGTACGAGGTGATCTGCGCCGAGCGGGACATCGTCCGCCACGTGCCGGACCCGCCGGAGGGACCGGTCACCCTCGACCGGGCGATCCGGCTGGCTCTCCGGCGCGTCCAGGACGCGGACGTTGCCACCAGGTGGTCATCGGCCTCGACTCCCCGCGCCCCCAGCGATCCGCTGCCGACCGACCCCGACTGGGCCGGCGGAACCCTCTACACCGATCACCGTGAGCGCACGGTCGCGGCGTCGCCGGGGGCTCTGTGGCGGGTGGTGGAGGGGATCGGCGGCGAGAACGGCTGGTACTCCTCGCCGCTGGCCTGGTCCCTGAGGGGCTGGCTGGACACGCTGGTGGGCGTTGTGGGCCTGCGCAGGGGCCGCCGGGACGCGAACCGGCTGCGGATCGGCGACAGCCTGGACTTCTGGCGCGTGGAGGAGATCGAGCCGGGCCGGCTGCTCCGGCTGCGCGCGGAGATGCGGCTGCCCGGCCTGGCCTGGCTGGAGATGACCGTCGACTCGGACCGGCAGGGGCGCACGGTGTACCGGCAGCGGGCCCTGTTCCATCCGCACGGGTTTGCCGGGCACGCCTACTGGTGGGGCGTGGCTCCCTTCCACGCAGCGGTGTTCGGCGGCATGGCCCGCAACATCGCCGTCGCGGCGGAGTCGGCATCCCCCGAACCGGCCGCCACACCGGGTGCCCGCTGAGGGGGCGGGGTAGCGTGCGCGTCTCGGTAGCCCTGTTCACCGCGGACCTGCGGGTCCACGACAACCCGGTCCTGTGGGCCGCCCTGAAGGACGCCGAACGCGTGGTCCCGCTCTTCGTCGTCGACACCGGCATCCGCCGCACCGGCTTCGTCGTACCCAACCGGGCGGCATTCCTCGCCGACAGCCTGGCCGACCTCGACGCGGCCCTGCGTGCCCGGGGCGGCCGACTGGTGGTGCGCGAGGGCGACGTGGTCGAGGAGACCTGCCGCGTGGCGGCCCAGACCGGGGCCGCGGCGGTGCACCTCGCGGGCGGGGTGAGCCGTTACGCGACCCGGCGCGAGAACCGCCTGCGTACGGAACTGTCGGGCGAGGGACGCGAACTGCGCGTCCACGACGCTTCGCTCACCACCGTCCCACCGGGGGCGCTCACACCTGCGGGCAAGGACCACTTCGCGGTCTTCACCCCGTACTTCCGCCGCTGGGAGACCTTCTCCGTACGCCGCGTCCTGCCGGCACCGGACGCGGTACGGGTACCGGACGTACGTTCGGCCGGTCTACCCCGCGCACAATCCCTCGCACCGGGACCCACGTCGCCGGCTCTCCCCTCCGGCGGGGAATCCGAGGCCCGCCGCGCGCTGCGGTCGTGGCTGGCGGGCCCGCTGGCCGCGTACGAGGACCGGCACGACGACCTGGCCGCCGACGCGACCTCCCGGCTCTCCCCGTACCTGCACTTCGGCTGCCTCTCACCGACCGAACTGCTGCACCGGGCCCGCGCACAGGACAACCCCGGAGCGCACGCCTTCGTCCGCCAACTGGCCTGGCGGGACTTCCACCACCAGGTCCTGGCGGCCCGCCCCGACGCGGCCGACCACGACTACCGCCCCCGCCACGACCGCTGGCGCCACGCCACGAAGGACATCGAGGCCTGGAAGGAGGGCCGCACGGGCTACCCCGTCGTCGACGCGGCCATGCGGCAACTGCGCCACGAGGGCTGGATGCCGGGCCGCGCCCGCCTGCTCGCGGCAAGCTTCCTCACCAAGACGCTGTACGTGGACTGGCGGGTGGGAGCCCGGCACTTCCTGGACCTGCTCGTGGACGGCGACATCGCGAACAACCAGCTCAACTGGCAATGGGTGGCCGGCACCGGCACGGACACCCGCCCGGGCCGCGTCCTCAACCCACTAACCCAGGCACGCCGCTTCGACCCCCACGACGAGTACGTACACCGCTGGCTACCCGAACTCCGCCCCGTCGACGCCCCCACTCCGGCAGGGACTACCCCGCCCCGATCGTGGACCTGGCATCGGCCACCGCCCGCTTCACCTCAGCCAGGCAAACGGCGACCTCCTGAGGCCTGTTGAGCGCTGTTGAGCCCTATCGAGCCCTATCGAGCCCTATTGAGGCGCATCCTGCTGCGGAGCGCCCCGTACTCCCCCGGAAGGAGCCCGCTCACTACCACTTCGTGGCCTTGCATACACAATTGGTCGCTGTCTGCAATGAGATCGCCGCTGCACGAACGCGAAAACACCAGAGGCCCCGGATTCCCTCCGGAGCCTCTGGCCTGTGTGCACTCGGCAGGATTCGAACCTGCAACCTTCTGATCCGTAGGATCGGGCAGGCGGTTGGGCGGGGGCTCCGCCTTCCTCCCGGCTGATCGCTGACGGCCGTGCAACGACCGTATGTGAACTGGTGAAAGTGGTCGTGTTGTGAGCGCTGAACTCACAGCGTCGCAGGACCCCAAGCCCAGGACGGCCGCAAGTACAACTTTCTCTACGGGTTCAAGCACCCGTCGTCGTCGCTTCGCTCCTCCGGGCGGGAGCACGGGCATGAGGTCAGAACACGTCGTGGCTGGGGCGGTCGGCTCCGCGAACCGCGTGCCTCACTGACCGCCGCATGACGAACCGCAGCGAGGCCGAACCATGCCGAAACCCTGAGAGCCCACCCGATACAACAGCCGGATCACTCACCTGCCTGCCAACGCCCCGACAAGCCAAACGGTCCGACGGACGAACCGCCGGACCGCCGGACCGCTATGAAAGATCAATCACCGAAGGTGACGATGTAGACGGGGCTGTTGGTGCTGCCCTCGTTGTGCACTACCGGACAGGACGTCTTCTGCTGGCTGTGCTGGGTCTTGACCTGAATTCCGCAGAAGGGCGAATCGTCCCAGTTGAGCGTCTGGATGTTGCTGAGCACGGGGATGTTGTCCCCCCCGCCACTGGGGGCAGCGCTGGCCCCGCCGATGCCAGCGAGAAGGATTCCGCAGGTGGCTACGGCCACCCCTGCAATCTTCTGGACGGTCCTCATATGTTCTCCTTCGCTGCCGTGCCCCGGATCGGGCAGATACCTGGAGAACCATGCACAAAAGGGATCAGAGCGTAACGTCATTCATCTTTTGATCACTCCTACGGCCGTACAAATCACGAAGCTGCTGGACGAACTGAGCGGGCAAGAGGACTCGTTGGTCAGCGTTCGAACTGGCCGCAAATGCCCGCAGCTTCCCAAGCGTTCGTCACCCTCACCGCCCCCTCGTTCGGTCCCGTCCACAACTGCTAGACCGATCACGCGGGCAAGCCCCGCCCCTGCGGCTACGGCTGCGGCTGCGGCTGCGGCTGCGGCTGCGGCACCCACCATGCCGAGGACGACCCGGCGTTGGGCACCCCGCTGGACCCGGCCACGTACGACTACACGGGCGCCATGCTGTGGAACCCGCACGCCGGGCAGTTGTAGGCGCGCTTCACCACCTACCTGCGCCGCGCCCTGGCCGAACACCTCGGCATGACGCAGAAGGCGCTGAACGCATCCCTGCGCGTCTCGTTCGCCAAGGTCGCCGAGTATCAAAAGCGCGTGCCTGGTCCACTTCCACGCCGTGATCCGCTTCGACGGACCCGACGGCCACACCACCCCGCCCCCGCCCTGGGCCACCTTCGACGCCCTCCGCGTCGCCGTGGGCCTGGCGGTCAAGCGTGCCCGGCTCACCGTCGAGTCCGACGCCACCGGAGAACGCGTCATCGCCTGGGACGGCCGGTTCAAGGTGGACCCCGTCTCGGCCCTGGGCGACGGCGAACTCACCGACGCCAAGGTCGCCGGATACATCGCCAAGTACGCCACCAAAAACGCCGAAGGCACAGGCACCGTAGACCGCACCCTCATGTGCCGCCCCTGCGCCGGACGCGGCTATGCACGCGGCGACGCCCGCCTCGCTGTCGGCTGCACCAACTGCCATGGCACCGGGCAGGCCGAACCCATCAAGGCCCTGCACGTACGGCAGATGATCCGTACCGCCTGGGCCCTCGGCCACCTCCCCGAGTTCGCCCACCTCAAGCTCTGGAAGTGGGCCCACATGCTCGGCTTCCGCGGCCGCTTCTCCACCAAATCCCGCGCCTGCTCCACCACCCTCGGCGCACTCCGCGACGTACGCCGAGCCTGGCGCCTCGCCCAAGCCGAAGCCGCCCGCACCCGCGCCGGCCTCCCCACGAACGACGGGAACACCACCCTCGTCACCGCCTCCGCGTGGACCTACCTCAGCAGCGGCTACCGCCCCGGCGAAGAACTCCTCGCCGCCCAGGTCCGCCACGACATAGCCCACACACAACGCCTCAAGCAGGAAGGACTGGTGCTCGCATGACGACGGCCGTGCTCACCGTGGACCAGGTCACCGTGGACCAGGTCACCGAGCGTCTCGGCATCAGCCGCTGGAAGGTCCACGACCTGATCCGCTCCCGCGACCTCGCCTCCTTCAAGATCGGCCGCTGCCGCCGCATCAGCGAAGTCGCCGTGCACGACTACATATCCCTCCAGGCCGAACAGGAAGCCGCCTGATGGCCAAGCCGAAGAAGAACCCCAACAACGAGGGCACCATCTACGAGCGCGAGGACGGTCGTTGGGAGGGAATTGCGTACGTACTGGCGACGAACGGCACGTACAAGCGGCGCAGCGTCTACGGCAAGACCTGGGACGAAGCGCACGAGAAGCTGACCGCTCAAGGCCGACTCTCGCCAAGGGCAAGGTCCGCAGGACCACATTCGTCAACTACGAGTCGCTGGTGCGCAACTACGTCACCCCGGAGTTCGGCAAGAAGAAGCTGGTGCGGCTCACCGCCCGCGACATCCGGGCCTTCCTGGCCAAGACGGCCGTGCTGCGCTCAGGGCAAGGACAAGAAGCGACCGGAGCACAAGCGGCGCTGCTGCGCCCTCCGCAAGTGCTGCAAGAAGCTCCCGTCCGATCGGACCGTGCGCTTCCTGCTGGTGATCCTCCGTGCCGCCCTCCAGCACGCCGTACGGGAGGACGAGTTGCCCCGGAACGTGGCCCGGAACGTGGAGCTGAGCATGGGCACGAAGCGCGAGATCGAACCGCTCACCGCCAAGGAGGGGTGTCAGCTCCTGGCGGCGGCCCGAGACAACCGTCTGTGGACCGCGTACGAACTGGCGGTCCGCATCGGCCTGCGGCGTGGTGAACTGCTGGGGCTGCGCTGGTCGGATGTGGATCTCCCCGAGGGGGTCCTCACCGTCCGGCAGGCTCTACAGCGGGTCGGCGGCGAACTGCTGATCGTCGCGCCGAAAACGCAGCGCTCGGCTCGCCGCGTGGCCCTGCCGCCCGAGTGCGTGACCGCACTCTGTGCTCAGCGTGCCCAGCAGATCGCCGACCGTAAGGCCGCTGGCGCGAACTGGAAGGGGACGGCCCACGGCCTCGTCTTCACCACGAAGAACGGGACCCCCATCGAGCCGCGCAACCTGAACCGGTCCTTCGAAGCGCTCTGCGTCCGCGCCGGCGTCCGCAAGGTTCGTTTCCACGACCTGCGCCACACCTGCGCGTCCCTGCTTCACGAACGGGGCGCCGACGCCCGCATGATCATGGAAGTCCTCGGCCACAGCTCGATCCGAGTGACCATGGACATCTACACCTTCGTCCGGCTCGACTCCCAGCGCTCTGCCTTCGATCGTGTCGGCGACGCGCTGAGGGGTGACGGCAATGATCCGGACGATGACGACGGCGCGGCCGGTGTCCTCGTAGCCGTCTGATCCGCCCCCGAATGCGGTTGCCGTCAAACACTGCCGTCAAGGCATAAGCCAGAGGCCCTGTGGATCACTCCACAGGGCCTCTGGTCTGCTGTGCACTCGGCAGGATTCGAACCTGCAACCTTCTGATCCGTAGTCAGATGCTCTATCCGTTAAGCTACGAGTGCTTGTGTGTTCTGTTGTGTTGGCTCTTCCTTCCGGGCTTTTCGGCCCGGTCGGCGTTGCGGGAACAACATTACATGACTGGCAGCGTGAGGCGAAATCCGTTTGCCGCACCTGACCTGACCTGCGAAAACGACCCATGGCGGGCCTCGTACGCGCCCCGGATACGACCCCCGGAACGGCCGAAGCCCCGGTCGTCGGAGACCGGGGCTTCGGGAGCAGGTGCGGAGGCGGAGGGATTTGAACCCTCGATGGGCTTTAAGGCCCAAACCGCATTAGCAGTGCGGCGCCATAGACCGGACTAGGCGACGCCTCCATCACAGCCGCCCGCGCGAGCGCGAGTGGCGTGTGCAGATGATGACACAGCCGAGCGGGGTGTCACCAATCGCCCCCCACGGTACTAGGCGGAGAGGCCGCAGGGCAAAGCCGTATGGCGGTCCGGCGGCTCGGGGTTTTCGTCGCGGATGATCTCCCGGGCTTTGCCGGGCCCTGAGTGCCTGAGGGGACCTGGAGAGCCCAGGGCCCGGAAGCCCGAAAGCCCGAAAGCCGGGAAGCCGGGAAGCCCTCCAGGCCGCGGGAGGCCGGGAAGCCGGGAAGCCGGGAAGCCGGTGGCGCAACCGCGCGCGTCCGCCGGCGTTAGGCAGGTCATGGTGCGCCCCTCTTCCTTTCCTCCCCGTCGCCCCGCCGCCCTGCGCCGGTTCCTCCTCGGAGCCGCCGTCCTCGGAGCGATCACCGGTCTGACCTCCGTGCCCCCGGCGGCGTACGCCGAGAGCGGTGCGCCGAGGCCCCTGCCGGCACCGGTACCGGCACCCGTACCCCCACCGGCTCCCGGAGATCGGCTGACCGTCACGGTCGAGGGCGCCGGCGGTGCCGCCGACGGGACGTACAAGCTGGAGTGCCACCCGGACGGCGGGAGCCACCCCGACGCCCGGGCCGCCTGCGGGAAGCTCGACGGGAGCACGACCTGGGGACGGGACCCCTTCGCCCCCGTGGCGCCCGGCACCGTGTGCACGATGCAGTACGGCGGTCCGGCCACCGCCCACGTCACCGGCACCTGGGCCGGCCGCCCCGTCGACTCCCGCTTCGACCGCGGGAACGGCTGCGAGATCGCCCGGTGGGACGCGCTCATCCCCGTGCTTCCCGACCTCAGCCGCGGCAAGTAGGGCAGAGGCAGTCCGGGTAGCCGCGCCAAGGGGGCGGAAGCGGAGGGCGGAGTACGGCAAACGGTGGGGTACGGCAAGTGGCCGAGTACGGAGTCGAGTACGGGGTCGAGTACGGAAAGGTCGGCCACCGAGCCGTCTTGCGCCGTACATATGTGCGGTCAGCCACCCGGTGCCCCGGCTTCGCGAAACGGATCATCGTGCCCCGCAGGGCGAAACGCACGGTCACAGGTCCGCCGCAGATCCCCATAAAGATCCACGTGCGACCTCCCTCTCATCCGGCGTCGCGAGCGCAACCACTGCCCGTAGACTCCCTCGCGTGACACGCTGCGAGCCGGTTGGCAAGATGGCCCGGGCAGTCGGCAAGATGCGGTAACAGGGAGGAAGCGTCTCGTGAGCAGCAGGCCATCCCGAGGCGCTGCTCGCCTCGCAGCCATACTCGACGCACTTCCTGATGCGTTGCTACTGGTCAACGCCAACGGGACCGTCGTCAACGCGAACACCATCGCCCTGGAGGCCTTCGAAGCCCCGGGGACCGCCTTGGTGGGGCGCGGGCTGCTCGATCTGCTGCCCGAGTTCGACTCCCGGCTCATCCCCGGGTCCATGCGGCGCCCCGACTCCATCGACCCGCACGGACGCACCAAGCCGACCCGGATGATCGCGCGGAGGACCGACGGGAGCGAGTTCCCGGTCGAGGTCACGAGCGCGAACCTGGAGAACGGCCAGCAGGCGTACGACGGTTACGGCTACACCGGCGACGAGCTGCTCATGCTCGTCGTGCGCGACCTGTCCGGCACGCTCGACACCGAAGCCGAACTCGCGCGTGCGCAACGGCAGACCGAGATGATCCTGCGGGCCGCCTCCGAGGGTGTGGTGGGGACGGACACGGACGGGCGCATCGTGCTCGTCAATCCGGCCGCCGCTCAGATACTGGGCTACAGGGCCAGTGACCTCGGTGGGCGGGAGCTGCACACCCTCGTACTGCACTCCCGTGAGGACGGCTCCCCCTTCCCGTACGCGGAGTCGCCCCTCGCCGACACCCTGCGCTCGGGGCGCAAGCACCGGGTGCGCGGGCAGGTGCTGTGGTCGAAGAGCGGCAACAAGGTGCCGGTCGACCTGACCACCGCGCCCGTGCGCGACGGTGACCAGCTCGTCGGTGCCGTCATGACCTTCACGGACCGGCGGCCGTACGACGCGCTCGCCGAGGAGAAGCAGAGCGAGACCGCGAAGCACGCGGAGGAGCTCGAGAAGCTCACCGCCGAGCACGCCGAAGAGCTCGGGAAACTTCGCGAGGAGCACGCCGGCGAGCTCGACGAACTGAACGAGCGGCACGCCGAGGAAGTCGCCGCCGGGGACGAGCGGTACGCGGCGCTCGGCGAGCGCGAGAAGGACCGGTACGAGGCGCTCGCCGCGCGGCACGATCAGCTCCTCGCCGTGCTCGGGCACTCCCTGCGCGGCCCGCTCGAACAGCTCCGCGGCGAACTCGGCAAGCTCGCCGCCGACGACGCCGGCCAGCTCTGGCCCGAGGCCAACCAGGTTCTCCACCATCTGGCGGCCGGGTACTCGCGCATCACCACGCTCGTCGACAACGTCCTCGGCTACCAGCACCTCGACTCGGGCGACGACGATCTCGTACGGACCGCGGTGATGCTCGACGCCGTCGTCGCGGCGGGCGTCGACGGGGCCGTCGAGCTGATCGGCCCCGGGCGGGTGCAGTTCGCCGTGCACGCGCCTCCCATCGAGGCCGAGGTGGACCAGCAGCGGCTCGCGATCGCGCTCGCGCACCTCATCGCGGACGTGGCCGGGGTCGACGCGACGGGCAACTCGCCCGTCGCGACCGGCGGCTATATGGACAACACGGTGGTCGTGGCCGCCGCGCAGCGCGGCGAGGTCGTCCGTATCGAGGTGCGCGGGCCGTATGCCGGGGGAGACCCTGTGCACCAGCCGATCGTCGGCGGGATCGTGCGGGCGCACGGCGGTGTGCTGCAGACACACGAGGTGCCGGGCATGAGCGGCAGCGCGTATGTGCTTGAGGTGCCGATCGGTGGCGGTGCCGGGGCGGTTCCGGCTCAGCAGCAGCCCGCGGCCGACGCCGCTGCGGCCGACGAGGGCACCGCTACCGACGGTGTCGGCGCCGAGGTCGCGGTGCCGGAGCAGGCCGCGGGAAGTGCTTCGGGAAACGCCTCCGGGCGCGGGCGGCGGCGGGCGCATCGGTCGTCGGTGGACGCGTTCCTGGAGAGCGAGGAGCCCGAGGCGGAGGCCGCCGCGCCCACCGGGCGGCGCAGGCGGCGGGCAGAGTCCGCGGACGGTGAACCCGAGCCGGTTCCGGCGTCGGGCGAAGGGAACGAGGAGGCGTCCGCCGACCCCGGTGCCGGGTCCGGTGGTACGGGACGGCGGCGTGGGCGGCCCAGTCCCGCGGAGAGCAGCGCGCAGGGGGTCTCCGAGGGCGCGGTCGTCACGGCCGCCGAGCATGCGGCGGGCGCCGCGGCCACCGGACTGGGGCAGACGGTGCCGCCGCAGGGCGTGCCCGCACCCGCCGGGCGGCGGGCTCGCCGGGACACCGAGCAGCACGCCCTGCCGCCGGCGCTGCCCGCGGCCCCGAGCGCGCCGGGCCCCTCCGGTGCTGGCGGTGCCGATGGACAGCCCCAGCCGACCGGGCGGCGTCGCCGGGCCCTCGCCAACGCGGAGGAGCGCGCCGCCACGCAGGCGGCCCCGGGCCGGGCCGTTTTCGCGCTGCCGCCCGCCGCGGCCGACCGGACACCCGAGTACGAGGCCGCGCACGGCGCTGCCGCCGCCGCGGCTGCTGCTGGGCCGGCGAGTGGTGCCGGTGGTACCGCGGCTCCCCTGCCCCCTGGAGTTCCCGTGGCTCCGGCCCCCCAGGCTGCGGGGCAGGTTCTCGCCCTGGGGCCCGGAGTGGGTGCCGGAGTGGGTGCCGAAGTGGGTGCCGGTCAGGCGACCGAAGTACCGGGTGCGCCTGGTGCCGGCATGCCGGGTGCCGGCATGCCGGGTGCCGGTATGGCCGGTGGCGCGCCCGGTGCCGGTGTGCCGGGCGGCGTACCCGGTGCCGGTGTGCCTGGTGAGGGTTTGCCGGGTGGGGATCAGGCCGGTGACGGGCGCCATGACACGGCGCGTGATCCGTCCGACGACCACACCCCGCCGCAGCCGCACCCGTTGCCCGCACCGACAGGCCGCCGCCGGGGCCGTCGCGCTCCGGAGCAGGGTGAGACAGCACTCGCGCCCGCACAGGGCGTCCCGGCGCAGCTTCCGCCCGCACAGGGCGCCGTGCCGGGGCAGGCCGCTGCCGCTGCCGTTGCCGGTCGCGGGATGCAGGCTCCAGCGAGAGGCGAACAAGCCGTCCCCGCGCAGGGCGTTGCAAGGCAGCAGCCCGTGCCCCCGCAGGGAGCGCCGGCTCCGGCCGGGCAGCCCGTGCCCGCGCGCGGAGTGCCCGCGCCCGCCCAACAGCCCGTGCCCGCACAGGGAGTTCCGGGTCGTGCGCAGCCTGTCCCCGCCCAGGGAATCCCCGGCGGAGCGCAACCGGTACCTGCCCAAGGGGTCCCTGGCTCAGCTCAGCCCGTACCCGCCCAGGGGGTCCCCGGCGCCGCCACCGGTCAGCCCGTGCCCGCGCAGGGTGTTCCGGGTGTGACCGTCCCCGCCCAGCTCCCGCTCCAGATCGGCCCCACCCCGGCCGGCCCCAACCCGGCCGGCCCCAACCCGGCCAGCCCCGCGCAGGGAGCCCCCGGCGCACCCGCTCCGGGGCAGCCCGTGCCGGCGCAGCCCGCTCGGGGGCAGCAGTCCGCGCAGGCGGCGCCCCCGGGCATCCCCGTACAGGCTGGTCCTCAGCCCTGGTCCGGAGCAGACGACACTTCCGGTGCCGGTATGCCCGCCCCGGCCGCCCATCCCGTACAACCCGGCGCTCCCGCACAAGCCGCGTCTCCCGCTCCGGCGGAGCAGACCACTGCGTCCGCCTCGGCGCCCGGCACCCCGCTCCCGCCCGAGCAGCCGCAACAGCCCGCACAGGCGCAAGCCCAGGCGGCACCCCAGGCGCAAGCGCAAGCCCCGGCGCGGACCGCGCAGCCGCTGCCCGCCGAGGCCGCCGCCCCGGTCGACCCCAACTCGACCCAGGGGCGGGCGATCAGCGTGCGCACGCTCGGCCAAGGCGTACCGTTCGCCCGCCAGCCCCAGCCCGGTGCCGCCCCCACTCCTGCCTCGCACCAGAGCAACGGTTCGGGCACCAACGTCTCCGGCCGCCGCCGCAAGCTGGGCACACCGCCCGAACCCCCGGGCGCCCGGAGGCGGGCGCTCGCCCCCACCCGCAGCCGGGGCAGGCCCAGGCGGCGGCTCCGGCCCCTGCCGCGCAGGCACCCGTACCGGCGCAGCCGTCTCTGGCCGGACAGGTCCCGCTCCCCGCGCAGCCCTCGCTCGCCGGCCAGTCGCGCCTGGCCGGTGTCACCGACGGCGCCGGGCGCTCGTATGCCATAGGGGCACCCGACGAGAACGCCGACGAAGGCCCCGAGCCGCTCGACGGCCCCGGTGGCGCGGTGGAGGTCTCCGATCAGCCGCAACCGCGGCCAATGGACGACGAACTCCCCCCGGAGCCGCTCGACAACCCGCGCCGCCTCCTCGTGTGGCCCGCGCCCGACGTCACCACGCAGCAGGCGCTGAGCGACCGCGGCTACCGGCCCGTCATCGTGAACTCGCGCGAGGAGGTCGACGCGCAGATCGCCGCCTTCCCTGCCGCCCTGTTCGTCGACCCGCTCACGGGCCCGATCACGCGTACGGCTCTGCAGTCGCTGCGTCAGGCAGCCGTCGCCGCCGAGGTGCCGGTGCTCGTGACGGCCGGCCTCGGGCAGGCGTCGCGGGACGCGGCGTACGGCGCCGATCCTGCCGTACTCCTGAAGGCCCTCGCGCCACGCGACTCCGAGCAGCATCCGCCACGCGTCCTGCTCATCGAACAGCACGCGGAGATCGCGCTGGCGCTGACGGCGACGCTGGAGCGCCGTGGCATGCAGGTTGCGCGGGCCGCGGCCGACGCGGACGCGGTCACACTCGCCGCGCAGATGCGGCCGAACCTCGTGGTGATGGACCTGTTGCAGGTACGCCGCCGCCATGCCGGAATCGTCGACTGGCTGCGCGCGAACGGCCAGTTGAACCGCACTCCGCTCGTCGTCTACACCGCCGCCGTCGACCAGGCCGAACTCCCGCGTCTGGCCTCCGGGGAGACGGTCCTGTTCCTCGCGGAACGCTCGACGAGCCCCGAGGTACAGGACCGGATCGTGGACCTGTTGGCACGTATCGGCACGAACTGATCACGAACCGGGACCGACCGTATGTGGCTGGGGCGCTGTTTCACGTGAAACAGCGCCCCAGCCACATATTCAGCAGAAGCCGTTCGACGCATCAGATCCGCGTGACGTCCAGATCCCCCTCGGCGTACCGACGGCGCAGCACCTTCTTGTCGAACTTGCCCACGCTGGTCTTCGGTACCGACTCGATGATCGTCCAGCGCTCGGGGAGCTGCCACTTGGCGATCCTGCCTTCATCGGCGAGGAAGGACCGGAGGACCGCGAAGTCGGCGGTGGCGCCGTCCTTCAACACGACCGTGGCGAGGGGGCGTTCGCCCCACTTGTCGTCCGGTACGGCGACGACGGCGGCCTCGGCGACGTCCGGGTGGGCCATCAGGGCGTTCTCCAGCTCGACGGACGAGATCCACTCGCCGCCCGACTTGATGACGTCCTTGGCACGGTCGGTGAGGGTCAGGAAGCCGTCCGGGGTGATGGTGCCGACGTCACCGGTCTTGAGCCAGCCGTCCTCGCTGAACTTGTCGGCGGGACGCAGGGGTTCGGCACCCTCACCGCCGTAGTACGCGCCCGCGATCCATGGCCCGCGCACCTCCAGCTCACCGGCCGACTCCCCGTCCCAGGGCAGTCGCTCGCCGCCGGGTCCGGTGAGCCGGGCCTCGACGCCGGCGGGGAAGCGGCCCTGGGTGAGCCGGTACTCGAATTCCTGCTCGGTGCCGACGACATGGGCGGGCGGACGCGCCACCGTGCCGAGCGGCGAGGTCTCCGTCATCCCCCACGCGTGGCAGACACGCATACCCAGCTTGTCGAACGCCTCCATCAGCGAGGGCGGACAGGCCGAGCCTCCGATGGTGACCTGGGTGAGCGAACCGACGTCACGGGGGCGCTCGCCGAGCTCGGCGAGCAGTCCCTGCCAGATGGTCGGGACGGCCGCCGCATGCGTGGGCTGCTCCTTCTCGATCATCTCGGCGAGCGGTCCGGGCTGCAGAAACCGGTCCGGCATCAGCATGTTCACGCCGGTCATGAACGTGGCGTGCGGCAGCCCCCAGGCGTTCACGTGGAACTGGGGGACCACGACGAGGGACGTGTCCTGATCGGTCAGGCCCATGGACTGGGCCATGTTGACCTGCATGGAGTGCAGGTAGATCGACCTGTGGGAGTAGACCACGCCCTTGGGGTCGCCCGTCGTGCCGGAGGTGTAACACATGGCCGCGGCACTGCGCTCATCCAGCTCGGGCCAGTCGTACGTCGTCGGCTTGCCGGCCACGAGCTCCTCGTACTCGTGCACCCGCGGGGTCACCCCGGCCAGCAGCGAACGGTCACCCGGCCCGGAGACGACGACGTGCTCGACCGAGGTGAGGTGCGGGAGCAACGGTGCGAGCAGGGGGAGCAGCGAACCGTTCGCGATGACCACGCGATCGGCGGCGTGGTTGACGATCCACGCGAGCTGCTCGGCCGGAAGGCGGAGGTTGAGCGTGTGCAGCACGGCGCCCATGGAGGGGATCGCGAAGTACGCCTCGACGTGCTCGGCGTTGTTCCACATGAGCGTGGCCACGCGGTCGTCGCCCTCGACCCCGAGGTCGTCCCTCAGGGCGTGTGCCAACTGCGCCGCGCGTGCCCCGATCTCGGCGAAGGAACGGCGCTGCGGTTCACCCTCCCCGGTCCATGTGATCACCTGCGATGTCCCGTGCAGGGCCGATCCATGACTCAGGATCCTGGAGATCAGCAGCGGTACGTCCTGCATCGTGCTCAGCACCGGGGGGCCTCCTCATTGAAGCGGCTACGCGAGGTAGATGTCCCGCGATTGTGCTGGCGTACCACGCAGTATGTCACTAGGCGACGGAGGATTGGTCCGCCCGTGTCGGGGCTTGGCGTGGGCGGTGAGCACGTGAGTGCGGCCCCCCGTGGCTGCGGTCCATCGGGGGCGGCTGTCCATGAGGGCAGCGGTCCATGAGGATGATGGCAGCGAGGTGGGCCGGCCTTGCGACGAGGCCAGCCCGGCTGCGGACGCGCTACACGAAGGGCACGTTCATGCAGGCGAGCCGCGCTCCGGCCGTGCCCGCATGGCCTTCGTGCGTGGCGGTGGCCATCTCGTGCAGCACCACGGAACGGGCTCCCCTCTCACGGAAGCGCCAGTCCACCGTGGCAAGGGACCGGGCCGAGCCGTGCTTGTCGGCGGTCAGGTCCAGCCATGCCTCGTTGTCCGGGTTGGCGTACTCGGGGTCGACCGAGGGCTGCGTCGGGTCCAGCCGGTCCTGGTAGTGCGGCCCGGCGTCGGCGGGCAGTTTGCCGCACGGTTTGGTGTGGACGTGGGCGCCGTAGACGCGGTCCGCGGCGAGGTCCTTCACACGCAACTCGATCCGCGTCCCGCCGTCGCGGCGCAGTGTCTCCTCGACCTGCACCCTGCCGCCCACCGGCACCAGCTCGGAGTCGTAGGTCACTGCCTGTGCGTAGGGCGCCGCGCTCACCGGAGCGAAGACGGTCGCGACGACCAGCCTCGGCACCGAGCCCTTCGCGGCCCTTGGCTCGGCGGCGTCGGCCGTCGCCATCACACCGGCACCGGCGGCGACGGCGAGGACACCGGCGACTGCGACCAGGGCGCCCTTGTTCGTGGCGGTGAAACTGTGCCTGGGCATGGTTCTTCTCTCCCGTACGCACTGAGTGGGGGGAGTCCACGCTGTCGTTTCCCGTACGCGGCGGCAGCGCCCAAGTCCAGTCTTTTCAGGGAGACTTGATGCCGCATGCCGCATGCCGCATGCCGACTGGTGCTTGGGATCAGCACAGTACAACAACGGACAAGCCATACCGAATCTCCTACCGATGGGTACTGGGGAGACCCCGTGGAAGTTCGCGCCCGGCACTCCCACGACTCCCCAGGGCAACTCGCGCCTCACAGCGCCCGGAGGCACCGCGGTTCACGGCACTACCGCACGGGCTCCAGCTCGGGGTCCTCCCGCAGCTTGCCCAGGGCCCGCGACACCGCCGACTTGACCGTGCCCACGGACACTCCGAGCACCTCGGCAGTCTGCACCTCGCTCAGGTCCTCGTAGTACCTGAGGACGACCATCGCCCGCTGCCGAGCCGGCAGCCTCATGATCGCCCGCCACATCGCGTCGTGCAGCGCCTGTTGCTCGGCGGGATCCCCGGTGGCCGCCGACTCCGGCTCCGGCAGCTCGTCGCACGCGAACTCGTCCACCTTGCGCTTGCGCCACTGCGACGTCCGCGTGTTGAGCAGAGCACGCCGTACGTAACCGTCGAGGGCCCGGTGGTCCTCGATCCGGTCCCAGGCGACGTACGTCTTGGTGAGCGCGGTCTGCAGCAGGTCCTCCGCGTCGCTCGGGTTCGCGGTCAGCGACCGGGCGGTACGCAGCAGCACCGGCTGGCGGTCCTTCATGTACGACGAGAACGACGGATACGGAAGGGTCTGCCTCGCTGAAGCAGCGGCGTTCGAAGCGCTGGTGCAGACGGGTGTGGTCATGGCTCCACGCTAAGAGCGACCCCCGATCCGGCGGATCGGCCGGAAGTCCCGAAGGCGAATCACCCTCAGGTTGTAGGAGTAGGGCAGACCCCACCTCCTGAAGGTGGACGAGTGGCCCTCACGTACTGAGGGTGTACCCCTGAGAGACACCTCCCCTGGTCGTAGGCGCCGCACCACTCACCCCTCCGCTCCCAGAACCAGCCCGGACGTCGGGACCCCCGTCCCGGCCGTGACCAGCACCCTCCGGGCTGCCGGTATCTGGTTCACCGCCGTGCCCCGCACCTGCCTCACCCCTTCCGCGATCCCGTTCATCCCATGGAGGTACGCCTCCCCGAGCTGTCCCCCGTGCGTGTTGACCGGAAGTCGTTCCTCGGCCACGAAGTCGGCTGCCTCCCCCGCCCCGCAGAACCCGAACTCCTCCAACTGCATCAGCACGAACGGCGTGAAGTGGTCGTACAGGATCCCCACGTCGATGTCCGCCGGCCCCAGCCCCGACGTCCGCCACAGCTGCCGCGCCACCACCCCCATCTCGGGCAGCCCGGTGAGGTCGTCCCGGTAGAAGCTGGTCATCTGCTCCTGTGCCCGCCCCGCACCCTGGGCGGCCGCCAGGATCACGGCGGGTGGGTTGGGCAGGTCACGGGCCCGCTCCACCGAGGTGACGACGATCGCCTGACCGCCGTCCGTCTCCTGACAGCAGTCCAGCAGCCGGAGTGGTTCGACGATCCACCGCGAGGCCGCGTGCTCGGCCAGCGAGATGGGCCTGCCGTGGAAGTACGCCGCCGGGTTGGTCGCCGCGTACTTCCGGTCCACCACCGCCACATGCCCGAACGCTTCGGGTGACAGCCCGTACGCGTGCAGGTACCGCTGGGCCGCCATCGCCACCCACGACGCCGGCGTCAGTAGCCCGAACGGCAGCGCCCAGCCCAGCGCGGCCCCCTCGGCCGAGGGTTCGCGGTGCTGCACTCCCGAGCCGAACCGCCGCCCCGAGCGCTCGTTGAACGCCCGGTAGCAGACCACGACCTCGGCCACCCCGGTCGCCACCGCGAGCGCCGCCTGCTGGACCGTGGCGCACGCGGCCCCGCCGCCGTAGTGGACCCGTGAGAAGAAGGACAGCTCCCCGATCCCGGCGGCCTGGGCGACGGTGATCTCCGGGCTGGTGTCCATCGTGAACGTGACCATCCCGTCCACATCGCCCGGCGTCAGCCCCGCGTCGTCGAGCGCGGCCCGCACCGCCTCCACCGCCAGCCGCAGCTCACTGCGCCCCGAGTCCTTGGAGAACTCGGTCGCCCCGATCCCGACGACCGCCGCCCGCCCTCCGAGGGCGTCCCGCGTCCGTACGCTCATCAGGCGCCCCTGGAGGGGAGGGTGACCGTCACGGTGCCCGTCACATGTCTGCCGATGCCGTTCTCCCCGACGACCCGCACCGTCGCCGTGCCGTCCTCGACCGTCTCCACCGACGCGGTCAACACCATCCTGTCGCCCGGGTAGTTGGGCGCCCCGAGCCGTATGTCCACCTTACGGAGGACCGCTCCTGGGCCGAAGTGGTCCGTGATGTACCTCCCGACCAGGCCATTGGTCGTCAGAATGTTCATGAAGATGTCCGGCGAGCCCTTCTGCCGCGCCAGCTCCGCGTCGTGGTGCACGTCCTGGTAGTCGCGCGAGGCGATGGCCCCGGCGACGATCAGCGTGCGGGTGATCGGGATCTCCAGCGGTGGCAGCTCCTCACCTGTCCTCATACCGCCTCACCTCCTGCGATCCCTCCAGTACCTCCAGTACGCCCAGTGCCCCCAGACACTGCGGTCCCTCTGGTCTCTCCGGCCCCTTCCGCTCGTTCGGCTCGTTCGGCTCCCCGGGCTCCCCGGGATTCCTCGGCGTCGCTCACGATCAACTCCCCCAACTCCTCCAGCACTTCACTCCCGCACCCCAGGTACGCGTCCAGCTGCCGCCCCCATAGGAAGTGCCGGTGGACGGGATGCTCCAAGTCGGCTCCCATGCCGCCGTGCAGATGCTGTCCGGCGTGCACCACGCGCTGTCCCGCCTCGGACGCCCACCAGGCGGCTGTCAGAGCCTCCATGGCGTAGGGCAGGCCCTGATCGCGGCGCCAGGCCGCCTCGTACACCGTCACGCGTATCGCCTCGGTGTCCATGTACGCGTCGGCCGCCCGCAGTTGGACGCCCTGCTTGACGGCGAGGGGCCGTCCGAACTGCTCCCGGCTGTTCGTGTGGGCCACGGCGCGCGCCAGCGATCCCGCGCACACCCCGGCCTGCAGGCCCGCGAAGGCGGTGCGTGCGGTGGCGAGCACGTCCTCGTACGCGTCCGGTGTCCCCAGCAGCTCCCCCGGCGTACCGTCCAGGGTCAGCCGCCCCGCCGCCCAGGGCGCCGTCGACTCGACCGGCTCACAGCCCGCGTCAGCGGCCCGCACCAGCCACAGTCGCCGCCGCTCGTCAGGCACGAGCACATGCGTGGCATCCCTCAGCCAGGGCACGAGGGGCACGGTGCCGGTCAACTCGCCCCGCTCGGAGGCCCGTACACCCCCCACGGCCGGCAACGCCCCGCTCACCACCGCCGAGCCGTCGCGGATCCCCGGCAGGAGCCGTCCCCGCTGCTCCAGAGAGCCGTGTGCCCCCACCGTCAGCAGCCCGTACACGCAGCTCGTCGCGAAGGGCACCTGAGCCGTGGTGCGCCCCTGCTCTTCCAGGAGGAGGGCCAGGCCGAGGAGGCCGATGTCCTCCACGGCGCTCACGAGTCCGGCGGCGCACAGCGCCTTCCACAGCTCCATGTCGCTGCCGGTTCCGACGGTGGCGAGTTGCTCGTGCGTGGCGAGGTCGCCGAAGATCCGCGCGGCCAACTCGCGGGCGGCGGTCTGCTCCTCCGTGGGCGTGAAGTCCATGTCAGTCCCCACCACCCTCCGGGACCCGGAAGACCGGCAGCACCAGCTCTCCGTCCTCGTCGTCGAACCGCGCGAACTCCAGCAGCACCGGCAGACCGATCCGCACCTTGTCGTACGGCACCCCCACCACGTTGCTGACGATCCGCACGCCCTCTGCCAGCTCGATCAGTCCGACCGCGTAGGGAGGGTCGAACGCCTCGAAGCGTGGGTGGTGCATGACCACGTACGAGTAGACCGAGCCCTCGCCGCTCGCCTCGACCGTGTCCCACTCCAGCGAGCCGCACGCGGTGCACCCCGGCAGCCAGGGGAAGCGGAGCGTCCCGCAGTCGCCGCAGCGCTGGATGAGCAGCTGGTGGCGGGCCACTCCCTCCCAGAACCCGGCGTTGTCCCGGTTGACCACCGGGCGTGGGCGCCGGCTCCGAGGGCCCTTCGGCTTGCGCCGGGCGGGTGCGTACTTGAGGATCCGGAACCGGTGCGTGCCCGCCGGTTCGCCGCCCGCCTGTACGTCCGTCCGCGTCGTGACGAAGTACCCCGTCCCCAGCTTGGTCGTCTTGCGCTCCGAGACCGACTCGATCACCGAGTCGAAGGTGATCTCGTCCCCGGGCCGCAGAGGGCGCAGGTACTCCTGCTCGCAGTCGGTGGCGACCACCGAGGTGTACCCGGCGTCGTCCAGGAGTGCGAACATTTCGTCGTACGCCTCCGAGCGGCCGCTGTGCCCGGACAGGCCGCCCATCGTCCACGCCTGGAGCATGGTGGGGGGCGCGACGGCGTCCGGCCCCGCGTACGCCGGGTTGGTGTCGCCCATCGCCTCGCACCAATGGCGGATCATCGGCCCGTTCACCCGATCCTTCCCCATGCCGCCGACCGCCGCCGGACGCCCCTCGTACGCCTTCAGCCGCACGGACAGCTCCTCGTCCGCTTCCAGCTCCTTGAGCTCCGTCCCTTCCCGATCCGTCTGCTCTGGCTCATGCCGCTCCGGCTTCTCCGGCCCGTGCCGCTCCGTCTGCCCTGTCTGCTCCGTCTGCTCCGACCCGCCCCGCTCCGGCTGCCCTGCCCCGGCGCTCACCGTCGCCCCCTCGTCATTCCGAGCCGCATCGTCGCGACGATCTCCCGCTGCACCTCGCTCACCCCGCCCCCGAACGTGTTGATCTGCGCCGCCCTGTTCATCCGCTCCAGCTCGCCGTCCCTGAACGCCCCTGGCGAACCGGAGCGGATCAGCGCGTCCGCTCCGACGATTTCCTGACACATTCGGTACACCGCGACCGCCGATTCGGTTCCCACGACTTTCACGCCGCTCGCGTCGCCCGGCGCCAGTCGGCCGGCTCCCACGTCCCCCACCAAACGCCAGTTGAGCAGGCGCGTTGCCGCCAGGCGGGCATGCACCTCGGCCAGCCGGGAACGCACCCACGGCTCGTCAACCCGACGCTTCCCCGTCACCGGATCAGGTGTGAGCGCCGCCTCCAGCGCGGCCGTGCAGAAGTCCTCCGCCTGCATGCCGATCGCGGCGAGGGCGACCCGCTCGTGGTTGAGCTGGTTGGTGATGAGCCCCCAGCCGCCGTTCTCCTCGCCGACGAGGTTCGCTGCGGGTACGCGGATCCCGTCGTAGTACGTCGCCGTCGTCGTCAGCCCGCCCACGGTCTCGATGGGGGTCCAGGAGAACCCGGGTGTGTCCGTGGGGACGAGGAGGATGGAGATGCCTCGGTGCCTGGGCGCATCGGGGTCGGTCCGGCAGGCGAGCCAGATCCAGTCGGCGTTCTGGGCTCCCGAGGTGAAGATCTTCTGCCCGTCGATCAGCCAGCCCTCGTCGTCCCGGACGGCCCGGGTTCGCAGCGCCGCGAGGTCCGTGCCCGCCGACGGCTCGCTGTACCCGATCGCGAAGACGAGTCCCCCGCTGAGGATGCGGGGCAGGAAGAACGCCCGCTGTTCCTCGCTCCCGTACCTCATGAGAGTGGGCCCGACTGTGTTCAGCGTGACCATCGACACGGGCGCACCCGCACGGTGGGCCTCGTCGAAGAACACGAACTGTTCGTCCGCGCCGCGCCCCTGACCGCCGTACGCCTCGGGCCAGCCGAGCCCCAGCCAGCCGTCGGTGCCGATACGACGCAGGAGGGCACGCTGCCCCCGCTGATCGTCCTTGCCCGGCGGGCCCTGCGGCATCAGGTCCCGGAAGTACGTACGGAGTTCGGCGCGCAGCCGGCGCTGGCGCTCGGTGGGGGCGAGGTGCACGGCTCGGACCCTCCAGGACCTCGTACGAGCAAGAGTTTCTGACTGTCCGTCAGATACGAGGGACTGTCAAGGCCGTCGGATACGCGCGCATAGACCGCCGCCAGGCACGCGCGCGCATAGACCGCCGCCAGGCACGCGCGCGCGTAGGCCGTCGTCGGGGCACGCGCGCGTAGACCACGGAAAACAACCGCACGGGAAAACGGCTGCGCGGCGGTACCGAAGTACCGCCGCGCAGACACGTAGTCACCCCACGAAGCACACCCCAGACGGGACTTTCAGGGCCGATGGGAGAGCATCGGCCCCCCGGCTCACCACAGGGGGGTGAAGTTGACGGCGACGTTCTCGTTCGACTGGTCGATGGCCGTGAACGCGGAGCCGTTGACCTGAGCCGTGTTGCTCTGGTTCGAGGCGCCGGAGCCGACCGCCTGCTGCTGCGTGGTGGACGAGTTGCCGTAGTTGTCGCGCCCCACCCCGCTGTTGGCAGACGCCGCGGCCGCGTTCGATCCGAGATCCGCCAAGGCGCCGTTGTCTGCCGCCGCCACACCCGAGAAGAGGGCGGCCGCGAGGGGCAGGGCCGCGACGGCGGCGAGGACGCGTGCGGTACGGATGCTTGCCATGTGTTACCTCCAGAACCGGGTACGCGCCGGCTCCACTGCCGGACGTACGTGAAGTGCGGCTGATTCCAAGGCGGTTGGCCGACCGCCCCGGCGCTGTGCTCGACGTCGCGAATCCAGAGTTGCCCACCGAATCCCCGGCGAACCACCCCGGAAGCCCTGATTCGCACGTAAGCGTGATGACATGTCGATAAACCCCTTGAGGCCTCATAATCACCAGCTCAAGGCGATGGTCGGGCGGTGGTCGGCGCAGGCTGCGACAAATCCAGTGATCGCAAGGAACGAAACGTTCCAGCACGCCTCCGGCCACTCCACTTCGCTTCACCCGGACGGCCCACGCCCCCACCCACCCCCTCTTCCTTTTTTCGAACATGAGTACGAACATGGAGGTATGGCCACCCCAGACCGGCAGGCCACCACCCTGGCCCTGGCGCACGCCCTGTCCGCCGCCGAACGCGGACTGGCGGTGATCCCTCTGTCCCGGACGAAGCTCCCGGCCCTCCGTTCCCCCCATCGCGACGACCCGTCGCCGGCCCTCTGCCGCGGTGAGTGCGGCCGCTTCGGGCACGGCGTCCACGACGCCTCGACCGACCCGCACCGCATCCGCGAACTCTTCGCCGCGGCCCCCTGGGCGACCGGCTACGGCATCGCCTGCGGACTGCACCCGCACCATCTGATCGGCGTGGACCTCGACACGAAATCCGGCACGGACTCGTCCGCGGCCCTGCGTGAACTGGCCCTCCGGCACCTCTTCACGATCCCCAAGACGGTCGTCGTCCTGACCCCCAGCGGCGGCCGCCACCTGTGGCTGGCCGGGCCACCGGACGTGGTCGTCCCCAACTCCGCGAGCCGTCTGGCCCCCGGAATCGACATCAGGGGCGCCGGCGGCTACCTGGTCGGCCCCGGCTCACGCACCGACCACGGCGTCTACGGCACGGCCCCGGGAACCGCCCACCTGGCCCCCGCCCCTGCCCACCACCCCTCCTGCGCCTGCTGCTTCCCCCACCGCGCGCCCACCACCCGACCGCCCTCGCATCCACCGCCCAGCGCGGCCAGGGCCTGGTCCAGTTCGTCCTCGCCGCACATGAGGGCCAGCGCAACACCCGCCTCTTCTGGGCCGCCTGCCGCGCCTACGAGAACGGCATCGGGCCGGACCTCGCCGACGCCCTGGTCGACGCGGCGGTACGCACGGGGCTCACGGCACGCGAGGCCCGCTCAACGATCGCCTCGGCGGCACGGATGACGAGGCAGCGGCCTTGATTCCATGGTCAACGTTGAGGCAGGGCCCATGCCGAAGGGGTGCCGCTCCGGAGAGTGACACCCCTTCTGACCTGCAACGTCTACGACCTGCGCGGAGGCGGTGGGATTTGAACCCACGGTGACATCGCTGCCACGACGGTTTTCAAGACCTTTCGGCGGCCGGGCGGGATCTCCGCTCCCATGCAGGTCAGGCCAGCGAAACCGCGCCGCCGCAGTCGCGGCCATGCTTGTCGTGCCCTCTACGTGCCCCAGGCGCACGAACGTGCCCGCTCAATCACCAGTCATAACGGGAACGATCACTGCGGCGACAGCCGACAGCAGGCCTCCTACTGCGAGAGCACCATTGAACTTCTCTTTGGCCGTTGGAAACACGGAGCGGCTCACGTTCCCGACCTTGCTACGCAGGACGATCATCTTGATCTTCTGCCATCTGTGCTGACGCTTCGAGCACCCCATCAACACGCCATAAGCGTTGTTGCGGCAGTAGGTCTGCCCGTCTCGGTTAACCGCTCCACACCAGACCGGCACCTGGAAGGCGGCATAAGCCGAGACGCCGACTGACAGAGCGACGATCACCGACAACGCCCATTGCTGGCTCCAAGCAACGACCAAGGCAGCAGCCACCATGTATCCCCAGTACAGACGTACTACTTTCCCCATAGACGCGCAGAGTAGTGGCGCATATGCGCAACGCATAGATGTGAATTGGTCACGCGCCCATGCGTGCCCGGCCATGAACGATCAGGAGCAGAGCGGCATCACACGGCGCTCGGTGCCGCACAGCGCGACGCCCCTGACCGTGTTTCTGGCCAGGGGCGTCACAAGTGCAGGCGTCTCAGAGCGGCCTATGCGCTTCGGTAGAACCGATCCCTTCTTGCCCTCCTAGCCATGCATCGGCCGCTTCCGCCACCTGGTCATCACGACCGGCGACCGGCCGGGCGTAATGCCGGGTCGTCACGCTCGCGTTCGAGTGGCCGAGCCGGTGAGCGGCGGTCATCACGCCGTACCGGTCGGCGACCCACGTCCCGTGTGAGGCACGCAGGTCATGCGGGGTGACGTCGGTCAGCCCGGCCGCCGACACGGCGGGGTCGAAGTAGGCCTTGCGCCACTGGTTGTAGCGCAGAGGCCTTCCGCCGGGGGTGGTGAACAGGAGCGCGTCATCCCCGCCGGGCAGGGTCTCCAGGTGCCGGCCGAGACGCTTCGAGAGGGCGGGGCCGACCCGAAGAAGCCGCTTCTGGTGGGACTTCGGCGTGTCGAAGACCAAGGCTCCGTTGGCTTCGGCCAGGTTCTCGTCGACCAGGACGAAGCCGCCGGATATGTCGATGTCGACGCGGCGGAGGGCGAATGCCTCGCCGACGCGCAGGCCCGCGTACGCAAGGAGCGCGATCAGCACGTCATGTGGCTTGGCCGCACTCCGCACGATCCGGGAGGCTTCAAGCGGGGTGAGGATGTGCGGCTCCGTCTGCGGCATCCGGGGCAGCTTCACGCCCCGGCACGGCGTCTGCGGGATCATGTCGTTGTCGACAGCCGCCCGCATGATCTGCGACAGGACCCGGTACGCCTGCCGGATACGCGAGGCGCTGAGTCCCTTGGTGTTCATGCTGGCCACCCACTCAGTGATCGTGATCGGCCGGAGGCTCGACAGCTCGCGGTCCCCGAGCGCCGGATTGATCAACGAGTTGATCAGGGACCGGTACGACGCTTGGGTCTTGTGTTTGAGCTGAGGGGAGACAGCAGCGAGCCAGCGGGCCGCCCAGTCGCGGACCGTGGTCTGCCCTTCAGCAGGGTCGAGCCAGCGCCCCTCTTCCATCTCGATGCGCTTTCGCATGAGCCATCGGTCAGCGTCCGTCGACGTGGCGAACGTTCGATCCGCAGGCCGCAGCACGCCGTCAGGCCCCGGATACCGCGCCTGGAAACGGCCCGAGGGCAGCTTGCGGACACGGCCGAAGGTCCGGCGGGACTTGCGCTTGCCAGCCATCAGGCAGCCCTCCTCAGGCCCGTTGGCCGCAGCACGACCGGTTCCACGGTGTTGGCGGCGATGAACTCCCGTACGGCGCTCTCAGGGATGCGGACGTGTCGGCCGACCTTCACGTACCGGATGCGCCGCTCCTCGATGAGACGCCGAGGAAAGCGGGTGGTCGTGCCCAGCAGCTCGGCGACCTGGTCGACGGACAGGTAGCGATCGTTCATGTGGTCGGCTCTCCTTCCGTTCCGGCGGAGGGTTCGAGGGATGCGGCCAGCCACTGTTCGCCGGTGCTGAGGCCAGTTCCGGCGAAGACCCAGTGGGCGAGGACGAGGGTGGTTTCGCCGTCCTGCGGGATGAGCGGGGCAGCTTGGGCGCGGCGCCACTCGGCGCGGGCGTCGCGGAGTGCGCCGAGGGTGGTGGAGTAGCGGCGGGACTTGGTGGAGAAGTGGCCGCGGAAGCCGAGCATGTGGGCCCAGGCTCGCAGCCGGAGGTCTGCCAGCTCGGGGCGTGCGCCGAGGGTCCAGGCGGTACGGATCATGCGGCGGGCATGGTCGGTGATCCGTACTTGGGCCAGCTCGGCAAGGAAGCGGATCGGTCGGTCGAGGGTGCCGGTCGCGGTCTCGGCGCCCTTGGTGGCGTACTTGGCGATGTACGCGGCTACGGCCCGTTCGGTGAGTTCCTGGCCGTTGTCGAAGTCGGCGGAGCGGATCGTGCGCACGTCGAGCTGACGGCCGAGGGTGAAGGTGTGGGCCCGGCCGACATCGGGGCCGTTGACGCGTGCAGAGGTGGCGGCGGCGCGGATGGCGTCGGTCAGCAGCTCGGCTGTTGCCCAGGCCGGGGGCGAGGTGTCACCGCCTTCCGGGCCGTCGAGGCGGATGACCGCGTGGAAGTGAACGGCGCCGCGCTTCTGGTACTCGGCGACCTTGGCGAAGGAGATGCGCGCGTGGTCACGGAAGACGCGTTGGGTGAGTCCGGCGCGCTTGGCAACCTCACGGCGCAGGTAGATGGAGAACCGCCGCCACAGGGCCCCGGCGTGGGCGTTCCAGAGCACGGCCGCTTCGTAGTCGTACGTGTCGGGATCAAGGGGTGTGCCGAGGTCGGGGTCCGTGTCGTCGTGGCGGATGCCGCAGCGGCAGACCCGGCCGCTCGAAGGACGGTTGTGGACCGGGCCGAAGCTCGGCGCGGTGAAGGTGGCGAAGACGCGCGGGTGCGTGCCGACCTGTTCGGGGGTGCCCTTGCCGCCGCGCAGTCCGGCGGTGATCAGGTGGTAGGTGTCGCGGCGGTAGGTCTCGGCGCAGGCCGCGCAACGGGTGGCGCGGCGGTTGTTGCAGCGGACGAGGAGGTTTCCGGCGGGCAGTGCGGTCGAGTCCAGGTGCTTGAGGACGCGGCCGATCTCGCCGGTTGTCTGGTTGACCTCGTACTCGGTGCGGTGGCCGTCGAGGCGGATGGGGTGCGTGCAGCCGCCCAGGCCGGAGAGTTGGCGGGCCAGCTCGGGCATGGTTCCGAGGGAGGCCAGCATGGAGAGTTCCGCCAGCGGGGGCGGAGTCTGCCGGGTGATGATGGGTCTTCCTTTCGGCTGTTTCAGCGGTTAAGAGGGACGGCCCCGGGGCGGCGGGATGCTTGGCGGCTTGTTGCCGCCCCGGCGGCCGGTCAGCGCTTGTTGGCGCCGTTGACGAGGGAGCGCAGGACTACTGCGGCGATGGCCACGGAGATGGCCGAGATGGCGACCGCCACCAGGAGCGCGGTGAGGACGACGCCGACGACGACCACGGCGGCGACCGCGCCGACACCGGCCCCCACGTACGGGGCGACCGGGCGGCCGGCGGAGTGAGCGGGGGCCGGGGAGTGGTCCTGCGGGATGTGTGTGGTGATGCTCGGGACGTGCGGGGTGTCGGGCAGCTTGGGGCGGAGCATGGTGGGACTCCTCATCGGTCGGGTGGTCAGTCGTGGGTGCCGTTGACGACGTCGACCCCGGAGCGGGTGCCGGACTCGATGGCCGGGGCGAAGAAGGTGTGCGAGAGCCAGAAACCGAACAGGGCGATCACGACGGCGACCCAGAGGCGGATGCCGAGGAACTTGATCGCGGCCCAGGCGACGACGCCCAGGACGAAGACGAGGGGGAGCGAGACGGTCACGGAGTCCTCCTCAGCGGACGCGGCAGCGGTGGGTGCGGGCGGCCAGCTCGGCGGCGGCGCGGCTGTCGTAGTCGGTCGAGAAGCCGCAACGCGGAGCCGTGCAAGCGGCCGTGTGCGTCTCACGGCCCCGGCCGTCGTAGGAGGTGCCGACCTGGACGGGACCGATGCGGACGACGTTGCGGAAGCGGCGGTTGGCGGGCATCAGGGCGTCTCCTGTGTGGTCTGGGCGGTGAAGTCGGTGACGTGAGCGATGAGCCAGCGGCGGATCTCCTCGCCCTCGTCGAGGTCGGCGGTGAGGATCACCGGTTCGGCGATGAGCACGGCTTCGATGAAGCGGTTCTGTCGGGTCAGCTCGGCGGCGCGGTTGAGCGCGCGGAGCGTGGACGGGCGCACGGGGGAAGGTCCTCCGGGGTCAGGTGAGTTGGGTGGCGATGGCTTCGGCGAGCGGCATCGGGACGCCGAGCCGGGCGCGAAGCGTTGAGGTGTCGATGGCGGTTCCGGTCCGGGCGCGGTGCTCGTCGGCGACCTTGCGGGCGAGAGCGACGAGGGCGGGTGGGACGGGGGACGGCGCGGGCGGAGCCGACTCCGGTTCGGCGGCGGGCAACTCGGCCGCCTGCGAGGGCGGCTCGACTTCAGCGGCGATCGGTTCCGGCACGGTGATCGTCGAGGCTGGTTCGGTGGACTCCGCCGAGGTCTCGGTCGGCTCCGGCGATCCATGGGCGAGCAGCGTGCCGCCGAGGAAGGCGACTGCGGGCCAGCCTGCGACGAGGATGCGCAGCCAGGCCGGTACATCGTCCAGGTCGAGCAGTCCGGCGGTGGCGACGTTGGCGCCGAGAGACGCGGTCAGCGCGACGAGGAACCAGCACCACCCGGCGGCTTTCGCCTCACCGGAGCGCAGGCGCCGCCAGGCCGCCACCAACAGCAGGTCGACGGAGACCGGGTAGGCCCACGCCTTCCAGCCGTCCTGTCCGGCCGCAGCAGCAAGGTCGTGGAGATGGGCGAAGGAGAGCGCGGCGGCGATGGCTGCCTGGATCAGTACCGGGTCAGCCCGGACCACACGCGTACACGCATCGCTCACTGCTCCCGAGCCTGATCGGCAGCCGCGCGAGCGCCATGCGCGACATCGGCCGCCTCCTGGTCGCCGGGCATGGCGTCGGAGATGCGTTCCAGCAAGTCAGCCTTGCGGTCGGCCAGTTCGACGGAATTCCCGCCGATGGTGCAGAGAGCCTTGAGGTCTGCGAGGAAGGCCGCGATCTCGTCGACCGTGGGGCGATGGGGCATCGCGGTTCACGTCCTTTCGGTCGGTTTTCGGGCATGGCGGGGGTAGGGACTTGGCGCTGAGCGGCAGCGCGGACCGTGGAGCGGGGTCGGTTACTCGGTGACTGGGTTCGGTGCGCCCACCGGCCCGGACGCCTTCACCGGCATGGGCGGGACGTACGGCCGGAAGGGCGTGAGCGCTGGTACGTCCGGGGCGAGGTGTGCCGTCTCGCGGCAGGTGGCCGCAGCGTCGGCGAGGGACAGGTACGGGGTGCGGATGCGGGACCAGCCGCCGGAGGTGTCGCCGATGACAGCGAGGCCGGGCAGCTCGGGGGCGATGGCGCAGGCCGCGTAGACGGCCTCGGGGGCGATGTCGCCGAGTGCCATCTTGGCGGAGGCTTCGTCGTTCACGCGGTGGCAGACCCGGCCGGTGAGCTGGGCCCGGAGCATGGTCGCGCCCTTGCCCAGCTCGGCGCCGAAGCGCTGCCCGCAGACCTCCAGGTAGATACCGGCCGCACGGCCGAGCTGAGCGAGCCGGATGAGCTGGGTGACCATCTCGTCCCGCCGTTCCTCCTCCTTCTTCGTGGCGACGAGGAAGAGTTCGGCTACCTCATCGATGAACAGGACGATGGGCGCGGGTCGTTCGTCCTCCGGTAGGCCCCAGACGTCGGAGGTGATCAGCTCGTCCGGGGTGCCGGGTGCGATGCCCTGTCGGGCCTTGATCAGGTCGTATCGGTCCTCCATTTCCTTGACGAGCACGGGCAGCAGCTCGGCCGCCTGCTTCGGGTCGGTGGCCAGCGCGGAGAGCCGGGGCGCGAACGGCGCCAGCTCCACACCGCGCTTGCAGTCGATCCCTGCGAGGACCACCGGCTGAGCGGCCAGGCCGGTAAGCAGGTTCCGCAGGAACATGGACTTGCCCGACAGCGTGGCGCCGAGCACGAGTTCATGCGGCACGGCCCGGTAGTCCCGTACGAAGGCGGTCGCGTCCTCCCGCAGAGCCACCGGCACCTGAAGCGCACCGGCATCGACACGGCGGGGCATCCGCACCTTCCGCAAGACATCGAAGCCGACGAGCCGCAGTTCGACGACTCCGGGCTTCACTTCCCGGACGTACGCGGCGTGAACGCCCCAGGCGTGCCGCAGGCGTTCGGCCGAGGCCGAGACGTCAGCGGGTTCCTGCCCCGAAGCCAGCCGCAGCCGGAGCCGAAGGCCGGTCGTGGTGGGGCGGATCATGCCCCGCCGAGGAGGCACCGGCCGGACCTCACGGCGAGTGGTCGCTCTGACGGCCAGTGCCCGCCACCGGGACGGCTCGACGGTCAGGCCGCACGCGTCCATGGTCGAGGAGTACGAGGCCAGCAGCCGGACCACCGAGACCGGCAGCCCGACCGTGGACCAGTACGCCGCCGGGTGGGCGTGCCGGGCGTAGGCCGCGCCGCCTATCGCAGCGAGCGACCCGCCCAGCTCGGCCCACGTCACCAGGTCGGTCACGTCGATCAGCCCGCCTGAGCCATCGGGAAGGCGCCCGGCGCCACGGCGGTGGCCCGGTAGGCGATGCCGTGGCGCTGCTGGCCGTTGAACACGCTCTCCCACGGCCGGGCGATGAGCCCCGGCAGGGAGACCGGAGCACCGACCGTCAGACCATCGGTCACACCGCTCTCGGGGATGGTGACCTGGATGAGTGACGACTCGCCCTCGTCGATGAAGACGACGCCGACGGTCATCAGCGCCTCGCCGCTCACGGCGTCCTTGGCGATCTCACCGGTCTGCCGGTCGCGCACCTTCGGCGACGGAGCTTCGGTGAGGAGGATCGTGGCGGACGAGGCGTCAATGCGGATCACACGCACAGAGATTTCTCCTTCTGAGTCGATCAACCTGCCACCTGACAAGTTGACTTAGCAAGTTCGAAGCTAGAGATGCCAGGTTGACTTGTCAAGTGAAGTTGGGGGCGAACTCGCCTGAACCAGGCGTCAGTTCAAGCGATAGGTGTCTTCGAGTTCCTGTCGATCAGCAGGAAGCAGCACGTCAGAGACTTGCAGAGCCTGCCCGGAGGCATCGCACGCGATGACCAGAACACTGAGCACAGGCACACCATCCGGCAAGCCCAGAAGCTCGGCTTCACCAGACTCGGGCAGTCGAGCCGAGACCCGCTCCGTCACATGGTCGAAGCGGACCTTCTTCCGCGCTTCCACATGCTCACGCGCACCGCCACTCAAGGGCTCGGCACTCGCCAGCTCGGTGCCCTCCACCAGGCCGGCGGGGAAGTACGACGAGACCAGCTCGACCGCTTCACCGTCCTCCTCCACCAGGAAGCGGCGCATGAGAACCTTGGCCCGCTTCGGCAACCCGAGCACCGAGGCAACCCGCGCCGGAACAGGGACTTCACCGACTTCCACCAGGCGCCCAGAGGCCTGCGACTCGTCGCGCTCCAGCGCCTCTCGGCCGCGCCGGCCCTTCTGCTCGATGACCTCTGGACGACCGCGAACGATCGTGCCGTACCCCTGCCGGGACTCCAGCCAGCCGTCCCGCTTCAGCAGCTCCAGCGCCCGTACGACGGTCGGGCGGGACATCCCGAACGCCTGGACCAGCTGATTCTCACTGGGAACCCGCGTACCCGGCGGATAGGTACCGTCCTCAATGCGGCGCTGGATCGTCTGCGCGAGGCGCACGTACTTCGGTGCCGCCACTTCATACGCCATGAACGCCGCCTGTCGAGATTGGCCAAGTCAACTGGTCAACCAGACTAACGACAACACGGCCGTCAGAACAGAATCGGCCCGAAGCCCTCGTTGGACGGCCACGCATCAGCCACCACGAAGGAGACAACCGTCCCGCCCAAGAGACTGGGTCCGGAATGCCACGAGTCGGCGATGGAGTCGACCAGGAGCAGACCGCGCCCGTGGGCATCGCTGGCCTCTGGCTGCCGCATCCGCACGTTCGCAGGGAATCCCGGATTGTGCACCGAGACCCGAAGCGACGTGTCCTCGCGATACCACTCAACGCGTACCACCCAGGTGTCATCCGCTCGCCCGTAGAGAATGGCGTTGGTCACCAGCTCCGAGATCATCAACACGCAGTCGTCGATCGAGCAGGCCGGGTTGTACGGGGCGATGAACTTCCGGAACCACCGCCGAGCCCGAGGCACAGACTCCGCGACGGGGTGCAAGGTCATGGCCCCGAGTCGCGGTGAGCCCTCAGAGGGAAAGCGGTCGATCGTGTAGGCCATCCGCGCTCACTCCTTGCCGCTGCCGTCGCAGTCGAGGCAGCGCCGTTTCGATGTGGCACGGGTGCGGTCGTTGGCCGTGGAGAGCGCCAGAGCCGTACGGGAGCCGACGCGCTTCCAGCCACGCCCCCGGCAACCCCGGCAAGTTAAACGCGCGCCCTCATCCGGCCGCTGACTCGTCACTCCGCGCCCTTTCCGATCCAAGTGGCCTTAGCCACTTCCTGGATAGTGGCATTAGCCACTTCGACTGCGCAACCCGCCCGACGTAACTGACGGGCCGTCACAACACTGTCAGGTAAGCGGGTAGCCCTGTTCGAACGCCCAGCGATGCGGCGGGTACGTGGCTTCGGCGAACTCCAACGGCCGGTCCTGGAGATCGAAGACGACGTGGTGAACGATCAGGACAGCCGATCCGGGCTCCAGCTGGAGATCCGCCGCCTCCTCGTCCGTCGCACCCCGAGCACACATGCGGTCTTCGGCATAACTCCCTTGACGCCCCGTCATGTTCTCCACATACATGAGCGTCCCCTCCTGAATCCGGTCCGGCTCCAGGAGCTTCGGCGCACGCTGGCCGACATCCGGAGCGAACCACGAGGTAGACAGCGTGATCGGCCCATCCTGGTTGTTGGTCACCCTCCGCCGATGCACAGCCCGACGATCCTTGACCAGGCCCAACGCCTCAACCACATAATCCGGCGCCTCCAGCCAACCCGCCGAGGTAATCACCGCGTACTCACCGGGCGTGTAGATCTTCCCAGTCTGCCGAGCCCGCCCGTACAGCTCACGCGCCCGCCGGTTGACCTCCAGGCTCCGCACGTACGTGCCCGACCACTGACGCTTCTCGACAAGCCCCTGATGACTCAACGCCTCCAACGACCGCGCAGCCGTGGGCCGGGACACCTTCCAGTCCGCCGCCAACTGCCGCTCAGAGGGGACCTCGTCCCCCGGCCGCAGGTCCCCCCGAAGGATCTGATCACGGATGTAGTGCGCGATCTGGAGATACTTCGGCTGAGCCTCCTCGATCTGAGGCATCTGCCCTCCTCACCCAATGCGGGCCCCAGGCGAGCAGTCGGGAACCCCACTACCGACCTGAGACCTACTTCTCGACACAAGTGGCTATGGCCTCTAGCCACTATAGGGTGAGTGGTCAACCCCGGACCCCGTAGGCTGAACCGCATGAAGCGGTTGATCGTCGCAGCAGGAGGAGGGGGCGACGCAGTCGCCGCCGCAATGCTTCACGCCGCCCTCTACGGCGACGAGGACCAGGCGGTGATCCTCACGTACGCGTGGGACCGCCTCTTGATCGACCCGGTACCGGGCCCGCGGGGACCGTCCAACTTCACCGGCCTCGAACAGATCACCCCGGCCGTATGGGCAGTGCCGGCGGAAGCCCGCCCCATCTCACCAGCGGGCTCGACACTTCCCCGACTTGCGGCGGAGCTCCCCCACACCTTCGCACTGCTTGACCCGCACCACGGAGTCGAAGGCGTAACGCGCCAACTCGAAGAGTTGGTGGCCCACTTGTCGCCGAAGTCGATCGACCTGCTGGACGTGGGCGGGGACATCCTCGCCCGAGGCGACGAGCCCACACTGAAGAGCCCGCTTGCCGACGCCGTCACGCTCGCAGCTTGCTGCCGAGTGAACAATCCCATTCGCCTCCTGGTGGCAGGCCCCGGCTTGGACGGCGAACTCCCACTCGACGACTTGCGCGAGGTACTCGGCCCGGTCATCCACACCTTCACACCGAAGGACGTAGAGCCGATCAGCACGGTCCTGGAATGGCACCCCTCCGAGGCCACCGGGATGCTCGCGGCAACAGCCCAAGGCGCACGCGGCACCTGCGAGGTACGAGACGCAGGCCTACCCGTACCACTCACCGACGAAGGGCCGACAGTCCACGAGGTCGACCTAGACGAGGCGCTGAGCCGCAACCATCTGGCACGGGCGGTCCTGACAACCGAGACCCTGAGCCAGATCGAGGCACACAGCCGCGAGATCTGCGGCTACTCCGAGATCGACTACGAGCGCAACAAGGCGGCATGGCTCAAAGACCAGCCGACCACCGAGCTGGCCCCGCAAACGGTCCTGCCAGCGCTCGACAGCTTCGAGACTGAGGCCGCAGCACGCGGCATCACCCACACCACATTCCGACACCTCACCGAGGCCCTGAACCTCAACGGCACTCAGCGCGAAGACCTGCGCCAACTGCTCATCAGCAGCCGCACGGAGCAATACGACGCGCCCCTGTGGCGCATCACGACCACTCCTGAGTAACAACCTTCTTCACGGGTTCAAGGCGGCTCGCTCCGCTCCCCGCGCGCAGGCCCGGCCCCCGGCCGGGCCTGCGCTCCTGTCTCCGCCCCGCTCCAGCCCGGCCGGCGCCCGTGCCGCGCTCTAAGCGTTCAGCCGCGCGAAGTCAGAAAAGAGGTACGTCGTAGCTGGGGCGGTCAGCTCCGCGGCTTTAGCCACCTCCCCGGTCCGGGTCCCGCGTCGAGCAAGACCAGGGGGCCACTCGTGCACATTGCGGGCAGGTCCAAAGCCTGCCCGAGTTGCCAACTAGCGTACGGCCCCCTGCTCATGCTCGACCCCAGACCGGGCAGGCCACCGGCCAAAGCCGCTCCGCCGCCCTCAGAGGGGAACGCAGACAGGCAGTTATGTTCCCAGGAGGCCTAGCTTTCCCATCCAGCGCAATAGCAACTCAATCTGGGTCGGGCTAAGATCCAACGCGGGATGCTCAAATAGCAGGTCCTTCAGCTCAGATACTTGAGACCCGCCACGAAGCAACTTACGCGCCTCAAAAGCCCCTTCGACCCTCTCCATAAATAGCCTCGACAGAAGTTCAGCGTCTCGGCTATTTAGGAACTTTTTTCCAGCATCTGTGAGAGATATCCGCTGCCCTTGCACAACAGCGAAACCAAGGGAAACGAGATTCATCAGACGACGACGGGCTTCAGGAGCCAGCGTTACACTAGGGAAGGTTCGCATGAACTCCCCAATGCAGTCTTCCATCTGTGGTCGCTCGTCGGCGATTTGCACCATAGTCCAGATGGTCTCTACATAGTCCCCGTTCCGGCCCCCCGGGACTTGCGCGAGGCGGTATCGTGTATCTGCATCGCTTGAGCGCCTCTCGGCCGCATCAGACTCGGTCGATTCAAAGAACTGCAAGGCAGCAACAGAGTTTCGATCGACTTGCTTCTCGAGCCTAAACACTGCGCTTACGTGCTGCATCAAGACACTCGGTTCGACCATGAAGAATCGGCCGCCTATCAGATCTCGAAACTCGTCGACGAGCTCTGCACGAGGAAGTCGCATAGCCTTCGGAGACCATCTGCGCCACCAGTCATCCTTTAGGTCACGAGTAACGAAAATAACGTCCACCCTCCGCTCGTGAGCTTCGTCTAGCAGTTGCCGCCAGACCAGGTAATCACCGGCCGCTTCCTCGTCCCCTTTCTTTCCGCCCTCAAAGTCCAAGTATCCAGGGGGAATCTGACCGTCCGCCCTCTCTTTGGCTTTAGCCAGTTCCTCAGCATATCGCTCAGGGTCGTAGGGGATACCCACACGCCCCGCAAGTAGGGTCTCCAACTCGGCGATAACAGGATCCGCGTTCGTGTCGCGAATCCCGGGGACTCTATCCTTATCGGCCTGCCTATCGAGAAGATCCTCGATTTCCTCGAATACGCTACGCACGCGATCGAGCTTTTCATACATAGGGGCGGAAATATCGACATTATCGCCAATATGGACGTTTCTAACCCACTCGTCTAGAGCCCTGTTCGCCTTATCCATGGCGGACCTCAACGCGTCTTTAACGACACCCGCTTTCCTGTCGTGATATGAGATCAGCTCCTCACCTTGCCGGTTACGCCAAAACTCCACGGCAACTTGGTGAGGAATCCAAATCCGTTCCGATACGCTTTTGAGTACGGTCAACATATCCGTGCGGACTTGACCATTCATCCGATAAAGATCAAGCAGCACGTTCGTGTCTAGGGCGACCATTCCTCGGCGCAGCACAGACCTGTAATCGGCATCAGCAGGCGTACGTTGCGCTTCGAACCCGTCGAACAGCCCTCGATTCTCTGACACGACCCTCCCTACGTAGGACTGTTGGCATGGTCTCAAACGTCTGCGGCCACGGCACTAGCTTCTCGGACGCCGATCGCGTCAGCTGGGCTCTTTCCTGGACGGCCTGGTGGGGGTGGGGAGGACTCTCTACTGGTCGGCCCCTGGCAATGTCAGCGACCGAGGGCCAAGGGTGACTTACTTGGGCAGGTGCCTCCCTACAAATTTCTACATTTTCATGTCGATTCTAAATACGAATCGACATGAGAAAGAGTGATGGACAGCCAGGAAGGGAACTGACTCTCCTCCCAAGCATAAGAGTGGACATCGTCCGACTTCGCCCGATTGTGGATATCGCAGAGCCAAAGACCATTCTCCACAACACTGCGTCCACCTAAGCTGTAGGGCCAGAAGTGATCAATTTGGTGGGCAGTACGTACCTGCGGGCACTCGTACCCCCATATCAAACGAGAGGCGCAATGCGTCCTTCTTGGGCGAGTGATATTGAACGACCGAGGCCCAATGCACTTGATCCAAGATTCGCGAGAGATCGGGGCAACTCTGGGATGAAGAAGCGCAAGCGCCGCAGGGAGGGAACGACGAGCATGAGCGTCGGCATATCGCAGCTTCCAAACGTCGCCAGAGATCCCCTCGAGGTCGCTCACGGACTGGAGGTAATCGAAAGCGTGACTGAAGCGCAGTCGCATTACATCTAGACCGATCACCAGTTAATCTGCAACTCTGACTGACTAGACAGGTCGCCATAATGCTTCATGACGACTACAATTTCCAGAGGCTTCGAGTACTTGTCGCTGAGAATTAGCCCCTTCCCCTCCATTTCTTTATAACGCAAGGGGCGCCCCACTGTCTTTGCGTCAAGAATCTCAAAGTCGCCGACGTTTGACGTTTGTTCCGTTACCTTTACGTGCGTTGTTGTCCCAGCGTTATGGCTCCCCGTTGCGCCGCGGAGCATCTTGTACTGTTCTTTCCCTTGTTTGGCAGGACGCCCCGCCGGAGTTACTTTGCTGAACGCGAGGACTACTGCGGCGCCATTCCCCTTCAGGTGATCGGCGAGATTGCCACTTGCTTCTGGGAGTGTGGCTTGGACCAAGGCGTCCTCAAGGACGTTGCGCGCGATCTTCTTGCTGATGGTGTTAGCCGGCCCACTAAGGGTTCGAACCCATGAGAAATCCCAGTTGGTATTTTGAAACTTAAGTGCCTGCAACAAGGAACGGTAGTCCGCCGTCGGTCCGTAGAACAGGGCCCGAGCAAGAACACCTACTATAAAAGCTTCCTGCATGATTGTCTGCTGACTTGGCGGCTTCCCGAAGAACACTGAAGAGGCATGGTTACCTACGGTTTGGTGGAGAGCAATGTAAGCATGGCTCAATTCCGCTGCCAACTCGGACGGATTGAGGTGGCTGTGGTGTTGGACTGGGAGATTATAGTAGTGCCGACTAATCAAATCACCGAGTGCATTGCACTTGAACGAAAATCCACCATAGGTAGGGTTAGCTGGACGATGCTCGTTGAACTGCACGTTATTGAAGAATGGGTTAGAGACTCCTCGAAAAGTGGGCGTTCGGCAGAGCTCAACGACAGCCTTAAAGGCCTGCTTTGCGGCACCACTAGGATTTCTTACCGCAGAGTACTTTCCCAGGTCAAAGGCGTAGGTTAGCCACTCATTGTGCAGTTCGTCCAGCTTTGTGGCTGCTGTTGTTACCTGGGCAAACAGGTTTGCCAGCAGTGGGCTGCTATAGGAGTTGCTACCATCGTCCAGCAAAAGCACAACAGGTACCGGATCACCAGATTGTGCCGACTTACTCAATCCAGCAATACGGTGCTGACCATCAAGAATCCACAGCGGCTTCTGCGCAGGATCATCTACGTCCTCCGGGACGTCGACAATGAAGGTACCTGTATCGTAGGAAGTGGAGTCGATCCGCTTGGGCGCGATAGTAATCCCGGAAGTAAAAGCATTCTTGGCGAGTAGCACAGGATTAGGCATGAGGCCGCCAGAATTGTTGAACACCTGCGCGATTTGATCGACCCGATCATAGTTGATAGGACGCTGCCAGTCTCGCACGGGCTCCGCAGTGATATTTGCAGCGATCTGTTGATGGTCGGTCTGCTTGGTGAAGGCGGGAGCGACTGCGATATTTGTGATTTCGGCAGCGGATGCAAATCCTATGTAGATCGGGAATACCTTGCTTCCGCTGGAAATGTGAGAACGTAGGCACTCGATCTGCATTCGCTGCTCCCCGCTGCGCTTTAACGACGCGAAGCGTCGATGCTAGCACCGGCTGGCCTGCGGGACCTAGCGCCACGCTGCGAATCAGCAGCGTCCGGGCCTCTGTTGACTCGCCAACGGCAGCCACAGTCCCCGCGGCGGAGCATGTCTCAGTTATGCGGTGCGGCCAGCGAGGCTCGCTCAAGTCGACGGCACGGTCAGCATGGCTGAGGCCGGTGGGGTGCAGCGAGGCACACGCGTGCGTAGTCGGCCGACTGGACCACCGTCGTGGCTGGTTGTCGTTGACTGAGCCGCAAACACTCCCAGTGCCAGTCTCCGCCCAGGACATTCAAGAGCGAAGGGGACGTGCCATTCACGTGCCAGATCGTGCGGAGAACCACGGGGAACATGGGGGACTAACTGCTGGTGCGGCCAGTCATCCAACACCACTCAACCGCACGTCAGCGCAACAACTGCTCCCAGAGAACCCGAGCTTCCCAAGCTGAGGGCTCAGGCACCGTCATCATGTGCCGACCGTCGTGGCTTTCTCTGGACGACGGCACTGGCAGCGTGGTGCAGGCCAGTGGGGGCGCAGCGAGACACACGCGCGCCTGGTCGATCAGCGCATCCGCAGTCCGGACCGCCGGCCGCGTGCCACGGGTTGAGGGCTCGATGGGGTGGAGAACGTATGCCTCCGGCGGGGGCGCTCAGGCTCCGGGATGAGCAGGGCCAGTTCTGCGGCCGCGGGCCGGTTCGTAGTCTGGGTGGGGAGCTGTCATCCCGTCTGCCGTCAACCCAGGCAAGCCATAGCGGACCAGGCTTCTGGGGCCCAGGTAGAGCGCGCCCTGTTGGACGAACGACCTGGGCCCCAGAAGCCTGGTCCGCTATCCCTCCGCGTGGGTCGACGGCAGACGACAACAGGGGCCGGCCGTGACTGGGAGCAAGCTCCAAGATCACTCGCCCTCAAGCTGCTCGACTGATCGCGTGCTTATTGCTCCCGCATGTCCGCCCCACGCCCCTCCACGTCTCGCCCCTCATCTACTGGCGACGCATCTGCCCTATAAGCCCTCTTCACGCGCTGCCATGCCGCAAACACGTCCAGTAGCTGGTCAAGCAATCCCCGTACAACAAACAACAGGATGGTCACCACGCTGGAAGCTGCCAGCAAAGAGAGAATGATTTGAGAATCCACCCGGTCGACACCTTCTAATCAGCGGTCGAACTCGGGTGAATCCACTCAGTCCGACCGCAACATGAACGGTCAAAACTGAGATCCACGCCGACAGTAAAGCTCAGGGTCGTGCAAAGGGGATTTGTCAGGCGGCGTGCCCAATGGGCGCCACAGGCGGACGGCGGAGGCAGGAGTCCGGGTCGTGGTTCACGGATCACCCAGTTCCAATGCGACATGTCGGCTCGCACTGGAATGGCCTGCTGCTCGTACGCTATCAGCGAGAGTCGCCCACAGAGCGGATCAACGAATAGAGCTGACACCCATATGGGGTTTGTGATAGGGGCCCACCCGACGATCTTCTTACACGGGGCCGCCTGCCGTGGCGGCGTACAGCAGCGAAGTACCGCAACCGCCGTGGCCGCCCCTGACTAGCAGCGTCTCTCCGGGGCGGTTACGCGGCCGGGATGACCGTCACTGACCGATCTCTCTAGAGCTACGAATCAGAAGCTTCCCGTGCCCCACCCGTGCCCGATAGAGCGGGAACCCACGGGGAACACCGGACAGCCACGGCAGCCGGACAAGAGAATGACCCCCGACCAAACACCCAGGTCAGGGGCCGTTCTCACTGCTCATCGCGCGGAGGCGGTGGGATTTGAACCCACGGTGACATCGCTGCCACGACGGTTTTCAAGACCGTTCCCTTCGGCCGCTCGGGCACGCCTCCCCGCGCGCCCCACGATCGTCGGGCGCGCGGGGACAAGACTAACTGTTAGCTGTCGCCCTCGCGCTGGCCCAGGGTGACCTCGGCCGTGCGGGTCTTGCCGTCACGTTGGTAGGTGAGGGTCACCTTGTCGCCCGGCCGGTGCGTCCAGATCTCGCCGATGAGGGTGGGGCCGCTGTCGATCGGGGAGTCGTCGAGCTTGGTGATCACGTCACCGGGCTTGAGGCCGGCCTTGGCCGCGGGGCCGCCCGGGGTGACCGAGTTGGCACCGCCCTCGCCCCGGTTGCTGATCGTCGCTCCGCCCGCGCCGTCCTCCAGGGAGACCGATGCGCCGATCACCGGGTAGACCGGCTTGCCCGTCCTGATCAGCTGCTGGGCGACGCTCTCCGCCTGGTTGATCGGGATCGCGAAGCCCAGGCCGATCGACCCGGACTGGCCGGTGCCGCCGAGGCCGCCGTTGCTGGAGGACTGGATCGCCGAGTTGATGCCGATGACGTTGCCCTGCGCGTCCAGGAGCGGACCGCCGGAGTTGCCGGGGTTGATCGACGCGTCCGTCTGCAGGGCGCTCATGTACGACGCCTTGGTGCTGGAGCTGCCGTCGCTGGAGGCGACAGGGCGGTTCTTGGCGCTGATGATGCCCGTGGTCACCGTGTTGGAAAGGCCGAAGGGCGCGCCGATGGCGATGGTCGAGTCGCCTACGGCCACCCTGTCGGAGTCGCCGAGGGTCAGGGGCTTCAGGTCCGAGGGAGCGTTCCTGAGTTTGATGACCGCGACGTCGTAGCCCTGGGCGTGCCCGACGACCTCGGCGTCGTACTTCTTACCGGAGGGGAAGGTCGCCGTGAGCTTGCCGCCGTCGACGGCGCCCGCCACCACGTGGTTGTTGGTGACGATGTGGCCCTGCTTGTCGAAGACAAAGCCGGTGCCGGTACCGCCCTCACCGTTGCTGCTCTCGGCCTCGATGGTGACCGTGCTGGGCAGCGCCTTGGCGGCGACCGCTGCGACGGTGCCCGCGTCACGTTTGAGGTCGCCGCCGCTCTGCGAGGCGGAGACCGTCGTCGAACCCGTGGAGTTCTCGTTGCGGTCGGCCAGCGTGTAGCCGATGCCGCCGCCCACACCGCCCGCCACGAGGGCGGCGACGAGGACCGCGGCGAGCAGTCCGCCGCGCCTGCCAGCGGGCTTCGGCGCGGGCTGCTGGTACGAGGCGCCCCAGCCGGTGCCCGAGCCGCCGCCGTCCGCGTACGACGGCATGGCCGGAGGCGGAGGCGGAGGCCAGCCGGCGGCCGCGGGCGAGGTCGCCCCGCCGGTGGGCGCTCCGGGGATTCCCTGAGGCTGCGCGTGGCCGTCGGCGCCCTGACCGTCGGCGGACGCGTACGGCGGCGCCCCCGTGGGCGCCGCCGGAATCGGAGTCGTCGGCGCGTCCTGTGCGGCGGCATCACCGGCAGGGGCGCTCGACTCGGGCGCCTTGGCCGGTGCGGAAGCAGCGGGAGATTCCACCGGCACGGGAGGTGCGGACGGGGCGGGGGGTACCGCGGTGCCCTCGTTCTCGGTGCTCACAGCTCTTCTCCTCGATCCACGGCTATTGTTCCTTGGTCGCACTCGGTCACACTCGGTCAGACGCGTTCACGCTTCGACAGTCCGGCGATCCGGCGGTCCGGCGCGATGAAGCTGCGCATCTGTGCATCCGTACATCTGTGCATGTGCTTGTCATGTGATTGTGTCTGCCGTCAGCTTTTCCCATGGACCGTCAGAGCACCATAAGCGGCGGCTGTGGGTCCGCGGCCATCCTTTATATCGGACCTGTCATACCTATCGGACTAAACAGACAGATTTGTGACGCGACCACCCTCACGCATACCCCTTCACGGTGGCACCATGACGCCGTGACCCACGCACGACAGCACCCGATTCAGGTCGTCGCCCACCGCGGCGCCTCCGAAGAGGCCCCCGAGCACACCCTGGCCGCGTACAAGAAGGCGATCGAGGACGGTGCGGACGCCCTCGAATGCGATGTACGGCTGACTGCGGACGGCCATCTCGTCTGCGTGCACGACCGCCGCGTCAACCGTACGTCCAACGGCCGCGGCGCGGTCTCGGCCCTGGAGCTCGCCGACCTGGCCACCCTGGACTTCGGCTCCTGGAAGAGCCGTGACGAGGAGCCCGACTGGGAGCACCGCCCCGAGGACCGGGAGGACACCTCCGTCCTCACCCTGGAGCGCCTTCTGGAGCTGGTCGCCGACGCGGGTCGCCAGATGGACCTGGCCATCGAGACCAAGCACCCGACGCGCTGGGCGGGTCAGGTGGAGGAGCGGCTGCTGCTCCTGCTGAAGCGGTTCGGACTGGACGCCCCGGAGCCCGCCGCCGAGTCGTCGGTACGGATCATGAGCTTCTCCGCGCGTTCCCTGCACCGCGTCCGAGCCGCGTCCCCGACGCTGCCCACGGTCTACCTGATGCAGTTCGTCTCGCCCCGGCTGCGCGACGGACGGCTGCCGGCGGGCGTCCGGATCGCCGGGCCCTCGATCCGGATCGTGCGCAATCACCCGGCGTACATCGAGCGCCTGAAGCGGGCCGGTCACCAGGTGCACGTGTGGACCGTGAACGAGCCCGAGGACGTCGACCTCTGCGTCGGCCTGGGCGTCGACGCCATCATCACCAACCGCCCGCGCGCGGTGCTGCGGCAGTTGGATCACTGACGCCGCCGGAGCCGCGGCGCGCCACCATCCGCCCGGGGTGACCCCTGAGAAGAACCGATGCCTCCTGAGAAGAACCAGGGGCCACAGGAAGGCCACGAGAAGCCACATAACAGCACCGGATTCCAGCCACGCGATTACGGGGAGTGCACCGGCGCGTTCGGTCCGTATTTGATCGTTACGAGTGCGTCAGTGCACGCGGATTGGCCGGTTTCCAGTTCAGCCCAATGGGGCATTCACACCGTGGCGTGGGGCAAAGGAGGTCTCGGGGGTGGCGTTGGTGGTGGCACAGGAGGTGCCCACGTCGTCGAGCATGGCCGTACCCCATGGCCCTGCGGGCGTGGGGGAAGCAAGACACAGGATGCGTGACCAGCTGCGCACCGGTGGTGTGGCGGAAGCGGTCATCGACGATGCCGTACTGATCCTTTCCGAACTACTCAGTAACGCGTGCAAGCACGGCAGACCACTGGGCGACGAAGCCCTCGCCGGGGACGGCGACGTGCGCGCGGCGTGGTGCGTCGACCCGTCGGGCCGGCTCACCGTCGAGGTGACGGACGGCGGTGGCCCGACCAGCCCCGTTCCGGCCACACCCTCGGTCACCGCCCATGGCGGCCGTGGCCTGAACATCATCACCGCGCTGGCCGACGACTGGGGCGTCCGGAACGACGCGCGCGGAGAGGTCACCGTATGGGTCGTCGTCCAGGAGAACGTGGACCGCGCCCGCCGACGCGACGACTTCGTCACCCGCGTCACGGCTCCGCCGGTCTCCGCGATACCCGGCCTGGAACTGGCGGACGCCTTCGAGGACATGGACTAGCACGGGGCGCACCGCCCGGGAACAGACGGCCCGGGTGCGTGATGTGCGTGGCCTGGCTCGGTTCGGGCACGGTGGTCTGCAACGCGGATACGCGGGGCCTTCGGCCGGGTGCGAGCGACGGGTGACTCGGCCACGAGGGATCTGCGATCCGGAACACGGCGCTTGCCCCCGACCGGCAGGCACCCCCGGCAGCCACCCCTTGCCTGGCAGCCACCACCTCGCCTGGAGCGGACCCGGATCGAACCGCTGGTTCCGGGACGACTCGGTGCGTTGTCCACAGGTTCCCGTCAGTCGCCGTACGAGCGGCTAGGCTCCCGACTGTACGAAACGAGCCGTAACCGGGAGACACCCACGATGGCCAAGAAGCGACCCCAGACGAAGGCCAAGCGCCCGCAGAACACGGGCGGAGCCGGCGCCGCAGGCGCTGACGGCCACGTTCCGGTTGTCGGCGCGCGCGAACCCTGCCCCTGTGGCAGCGGCCGCCGTTACAAGGCCTGCCACGGCCGGGCAGCCGCGCACGCGGTGACCGAGTTGGTGCAGCGCCCCTTCGAGGGGCTCCCGGGGGAGTGCGACTGGATCGCGCTGCGCGAGCTGGTGCCGGCAGCCACCGTCGAGCTGACTCTGAAGGAGGGCCTCCCGGAGGGCGTCCCGTCGGTCACGCTCGCCACCGTCCTGCCGATGGCATGGCCCGCCCTGCGTCGCGACGACGGCTCGGTGTTGCTCGGCCTGCAGAACGACACGGCGTCGGGCGACATCAGCCGCGACCTGGCCGACACCCTCCAGCGCGCGCTCGTCGCGGAGCCCGGCACTCCGGTCCAGGGTCGCCGCGCCCCGGCCGAGGGCCCGCGGCTGCAGGATCTGATCGATCCCGAAGGCGCGTTCGAGCCAGTTGTGCACACGGGCTTCGAATTCTGGGTTCCGGACGCGGAGAACGCGACTCCGGATGTGGCCGCGTCCCTGGAGCGGGCCAACGCCGCCGCCATCCCGACCGTGAAACTCCAGGGTGTGGACGCCGCGTACTGGTGCGAGACACCCGAGAAGAACCACCTGCGCTGGGTCATGCCTCACGCCGAGGAGCAGCTTCTGGACGCCCTCGCGCGACTGCACGCGGTCGGGCAGTCGGCACTCGGCGAGGGCACCCGTCTGGTGGGCTCCTTCCGTGCGCACGGTCTCACGGTGCCGGTCTGGGACCTGCCGAGCAGCATCGGCGCGGAGGACATCGAGAAGCCTGCCGCCGAGTTCGCCGAGCGCCTCGCCACCGCTCTGGCCTCGGACGCACCGCTCACCGCGGACGAGCGACGGGCACGCGGCGGGCTGACCAACCGACAGGTCACGCTCAGCTGAGACACGCTGTCGGCTGACCGACCGGTCAGCCGACCCGGCGTTCACGGAGCAGGTGACTCCTGTCACAACTCCCCTCTGTGACAAGGAAATCGGTGTCTGAATAGCCGAGATCGAATTTGCTAACAGCCGATCTCTTGTTACCGTTCCAGTAGCCCGGTTGCTGGTGCATCCCCCGTCGCCAGCAACCGGGTCTTTCCATGCCCGAGTTCGGACGCGGTCAGTTGTACGGAACCGGGTCGGGCGTCAACCGACGTTCGCCTGGGACGAGTTGCTCCCCGAGCGCAGCAGCAGTGGCCCTTGTCCGGCGCTCCCCGCGAACTCCGCGACGGCTGTGTACGCCCCCAGCTCGCCTCGCGTTCGCTCCCTCGGCGTCTCACACACTCCGGGCTCGTCCTGCGCACCCACGACGCAGCGCATCCGCACGGAACGCCCGTCGGGCGCCATGAGACTGAGGAAGGAACTCAGTTCCTCGCCCGTCGCGTTGTGGTAATAGGTGCGCGCCCAGGTTTCCTCGCCCCGGGTCAGCACACAGGTCTGCGCCTCGATGCCGCCGGGGGACGAGAGGTCGGGGCCGCAGCGGGTGGCGGTGGCGAGGTCGAAGCCCAGCGACAGGAGCGACCGCGAGTGGGCCGGCACCCCCTCGCCGCGCGCCGCGCCGGCATGGGACACACCGGTGCGCCCGTCGTCACCGTATGTTCGCTCGCCACCCCGCGTTCGCTCGTTGTCGTGCGCTGGTGCGTCACCGTGCGTTCGGCCGTCACGCGTTGCGTCCTGACGCGCTCCGTCGTCAGCCGACCCGTCGTGCCACGTCTCGCCCTCGCGCGCTCCGCCTTCGGCGGTTCGCGCCGCGTCGTCGGTGAGTCCGGACACCCGGGCGACCATCCGTCCCGCGTCGCCGACAGTCCCCGCGGACGCCACAGCCAGCGGCAGGGCGACGGCGGCCACCGCGACCCCGATCAGCGTCCCCAGGCGAACCCTTCGGGCCCCCGGCCCGCGACGCCGCAGCCATGAGGCTCTGTGCCGACCGGAAGGAAGCCGACCGGAATGAAACTGCATGAGCGGAAGATAACGCCCCACAGCGGGCGCCCGGTTCCCCGCGCGCCCGACACCCTCACAACTCGGGTGCGCTCACACCCGTACGAGTGAGGGCCTCCACCACCGCGTCCACGACAGCCTCCACGTCGGGCACCCAGGGCGCGGCCGAGCCGGGCAGCGGCGCCCGTTCCCACCGGACCTGGCCGATGCCGGTCTCGGACGGGGGCAGCGCCAGATAGCCGCCCTCGCTGTGGAAGCGCAGGGAACCAGGCACGAAGTCCTTGGCGTACAGCAACTCGCCCAGTTGCTCCATGGAGTAGGGCGCCACGAGAATCGCCCAGCGCGCGGGGGTCGCGACGACCGGGCCGAGGCGCATCCCCATGCGGTCGAGCGCTTCGAGGGCGCGGGCCGCCGCGAGGGCCGGCAGGCTCACCGCACAGGGCGCCCTGCCTCCCGTGGCCAGCACGATGGGCGCCGCGGGCCGGTTGCTCCACCACCAGCGCACCATGCGCTCGTCGGTGGTGGCCGCGAGGAGACCGGGGTCGAAGGGGTGGGCGCCGGGCACCACACACTCCGCGTCGGGGCATCCGCAGCGGGCCCGGCCCTGCGGATCCGGAGCCACGCCCGGGAGTACGGGCCACTGCCATTCGGTCGCGAACGTCAGGGCCTGGTGAAGCATCTCAGACCTCCCGCCGTTCCGCTGGGGCAGGAGCCTGCGTCGCTTTCCGGGGATCTCGCGCATGAGCGCTCGCTCCTTTCCGTTGCACGCCTGGCAACACCGCGGTCCACATCACATCATGTGTCGATCACTTCACTGTGCGTACCTGCTGGCGCAGCACACCCTTGCCCAAGACAAAGGGAACCCCTATGGGCCGAGCACTGGCTGCTTCCGTGTCCATACTGCGTCTGCTCTAAAGCGCGGGCATGGCGTAAGGGTGGCGACGCCCGGCGATTTGCCGTCCCGCTCTTGCTCGCCGCCTCCGCCACGGGAGGATGGGGCACGGTCGTCGGTGGATAGGACGCTCGGCTGGGGCGCCAGGTTCCAGGTGGCCCCCGCCACCCCTGGCTCTCACCGAGTACGTACCCATCACGACCGCTGTGACGCTCTGTCGAACAAGGCCAGTCGACCGCAATACGCCGTTCCCTGAGGCACTTTTAAGCCAACTTTACTATTTCACAAGAGACTCACCGGATCCCACAGACACCAGATATCCCCGCAGGACAATGCTGGACATCTCCTCACGAGTGCGTGTACATGTGGAGACACCGCTAGCGGCGCAAAATGACATGGGGGTTTGCGATGCTATGGAGCAATACGCGCCGGTCCGAAAGTCGGACACCATGAACGCCCCTCACCTTCCGAAAGTGGCTGGAATCGATTCAACCGTTCCTTCGCCCGCACACACTGTCGTGCCCACACCCGCCGCCACGGGCGCTCCTCCGGCCGCGCCGTCCATCGCCGCCGGGGCCGTTCTCCAGGACCGACTCGCGGGCCGGGTCTCCGATCTCACGACCCTCCACGAACTCACCGAGCGCCTGGCACGCACGGACTCACTCGGCGACGCGCTCCAGGAACTGCTGCGCGCCGGAGCCGCCCTCGTAGGCGCCCGGCGCGGTCTCGTCGTCCTCGAACCGGGCGACGGGCTCGGCCCGGACAGGACCGTCGGCCTCGGCCTCGGCCGGGCCGATCTCGGCCACATCGAGACGGTGCCGCGCGCTTCCATGTCGTACGGCCGGCTCCTCGACACACCGGCCGGACTTCCGGGCGGCGATGGCGAGATCGCACAGCCGGACCTCTTCGCCGAGGACGGGCTCGACCCCCGCCACCGTGAGGTGGCCGCCCGTCTCGGCTACGCCGCCAGTTACGCGCTGCCGCTCACCACGGAGGCAGCGGGCCGCCTGGGTGCCGCCGTCTGGCTCTACGACGAACCCGCCGAGCCGGTCGAGCGGCAGCGGCACCTGGTCGGCCTCTACGCCCGTTACGCGACCGAGCACCTGGCCCGGACCGTCGAAACAGAGCGCACGCGCGCGTGTATGAGGACGATCGCCGAGGAACTGCTTCCCTCCCGGCTGCCCCGCCTCGCCGGCCTCCAGCTCGCCGCCCGCCACCGCACCGGCCCGCGCGGTGGCGGCGACTGGTACGACGCGCTGCCGCTGCCCGACGGCGCGCTCGGCCTCGCGGTCGGGTCCGTCACCGGGTCGGGGCCCAGCGCGATCGCCGCGATGGGGCGGCTGCGGGCGTCCCTGAGGGCGTACGCCGTGATGGAGGGCGAGGACCCCGTCGCCGTCCTGTCCGATCTCGAACTGCTCCTGAGGCTCACCGAACCCGCCCGCTCGGCGACCGCCCTCTTCGCCTACTGCGAACCCGCCCTGCGCAGGATCACGCTGGCCGGGGCCGGGCACAGCCCGCCGCTGGTGATCGGCGAGCGGCGCACCGAGTTCGTGGAGACGTCCCTGTCGGCCCCCTTGGGGATGCTCGCCTGCTGGGAGGCGCCCAGCATCGAGCTGTGCGCCGAGCCGGGCGAGACGGTGCTGCTCTACACCGACGGCCTGCTGCGGCGCATGGGCGGCCCCATGGACCGCGCCTTCGCCCGGCTGCACGCCGCCGCGGCAGCTCTGCCCAGACCGGTGCGCGCCGACCCCGGTGCGGTCGCCGACCACATCCTGGGCAGCGTGCTGCCCGACGGGCCGGTTGTGAGGGCACCTCACAACCGGACGGAGCCGGGACCGGCGGACGGCAGCGACGAGGACGTGGTGCTGCTGGCGGCCCGCTTCGAGTGACCGGGCGGCCGGGTTCCCGCACCGGTTCAGGCACCCTGGTCCCTTTTCGGTACGACCGTACGATGGGGGACGTCCAGTGCCTTATCGAGGAGGATGACCGTGGCGGACGAGCTCGAACCGGAGACCCCGGAGACCGAGGCGACCGATGCCGGAGAAGAGCCGGTCAAGCAGCGCAAGAACGGCCTGTACCCGGGCGTGTCCGACGAGCTGGCCGAGAACATGAAGTCCGGCTGGGCAGACACGGAGCTGCGCGACCTGCAGCCGATCGCCCAGGCCGCCGAGACCGCCGCCCGCCGCGCCGCGCTCTCCGCGCGTTTCCCGGGCGAGCGCGTCGTCGTCCCCGCAGGCAATCTGAAGACCCGCTCGAACGACACGGAATACCCCTTCCGCGCCTCCGTCGAGTACGCCTACCTCACCGGCAACCAGACGGAGGACGGAGTCCTCGTCCTGGAGCCCACCACCTCCCCGGACGGGAAGAGCGGCCACAAGGAGACGATCTACCTCCTGCCGCGCTCCGACCGTGACAACGGCGAGTTCTGGCTCTCCGGCCAGGGCGAGCTGTGGGTCGGCCGCCGCCACTCGCTCACCGAGGCGGCGCAGCTGTACGGCATCGAGGCCTCGGACGTGCGCGAACTGGCGGCCGGGCTGAAGGAGGCCACGGGCCCGGTCCGGGTCGTACGCGGTTACGACGCGGGCATCGAGGCGGCGCTGCACGACAAGGTGACCGCCGAGCGCGACGAGGAGCTGCGCGTCTTCCTCTCGGAAGCCCGCCTGGTCAAGGACGACTTCGAGATCGGCGAGCTGCAGAAGGCCGTCGACTCGACCGTGCGCGGCTTCGAGGACGTGGTGAAGGTCCTCGACAAGGCGGAGGCCACGTCCGAGCGCTACATCGAAGGAACGTTCTTCCTCCGCGCGCGCGTGGAGGGCAACGACGTCGGCTACGGCTCCATCTGCGCGGCCGGCCCGCACGCCTGCACGCTGCACTGGGTGCGCAACGACGGCCCCGTCCGCTCCGGGGACCTGCTCCTGCTGGACGCGGGCGTGGAGACGCACACGTACTACACCGCGGACGTCACGCGCACGCTGCCGGTCAACGGCACGTACAGCGAGATCCAGAAGAAGATCTACGACGCCGTGTACGACGCCCAGGAGGCCGGTATCGCGGCCGTGAAGCCGGGAGCCAAGTACCGCGACTTCCACGACGCCGCGCAGCGCGTGCTGGCCGAGAGGCTCGTCGAGTGGGGCCTGGTCGAGGGCCCGGTCGAGCGCGTCCTGGAGCTGGGCCTGCAGCGCCGCTGGACCCTGCACGGCACCGGTCACATGCTCGGCATGGACGTCCACGACTGCGCGGCCGCGCGCGTGGAGTCGTACGTGGACGGCACGCTTGAGCCCGGCATGGTCCTCACCGTCGAGCCCGGCCTGTACTTCCAGGCCGACGACCTGACCGTGCCCGAGGAGTACCGCGGCATCGGCGTCCGCATTGAGGACGACATCCTGGTCACCGAGGACGGCAACCGGAACCTGTCGGTGGGGCTGCCGCGCCGTTCCGGCGAGGTGGAGTCGTGGATGGCGTCGCTGAAGGGCTGATCAAGGGCCTCGGGGGCAGATCTGTGATGCCGGCCGGGGGCTGAAACGACACTGCTGGCCGGGTGCCCTCCTGGGTACCCGGCCATTGGTGTGACCAGGGGGCAGTTTTTCTGGAGCGGGCCCTTGTCTGCGGCAGGTCGGCGCGCTCCACGGCATGGCACCGAACCAGGTCGTCTACCTGGGCACCACCGGCAGCGAGTCCGCGAACAGGGCGCCCGCCAGCAGCGAGGCGCTGCCACGAGGGCTCCACGCGCGCGCGTGGAGGTCGGCGTCGAGGGCGGTCAGGGCCTCGCGGCCGGCGGCCGTGGACGTGCCGCCGGCGTCGAGGACCGTGCGGGCGCCGGCCTGGACACGACGGAGCCCGTGAGGGCCCGCCGTGTACAGCAACTCCGTGTCCTGCAAGGTGGACATGACGGTGAGAAGGGCGTCGAGCCGGGCCTGCGACTCGGGTGCGCCCGCGGAACGTGCCCTGGACAGGGCGTCCAACGCCCGCCGTATGTGCGGGAATCCCGCCCGTGCCTCGCCCCTCGCCCCGGCAGCGCCGTACGTCGCGGAGACGGACGAGCCCCGGGAGGGCCGTCGTGGGGCCAGCCGGTCGGGGTGGGCGGCGATCTTCTTGGCGGTCGCGGCGAGTTCACGTCCCCGGGCGCCCGGCTCCAGGGCCGCCGCGGCGACCAGAAGCCCCAGCACCCAGGTCGCACCCCGGTGACCGCCACCGGCCAGGGCCACCGAATGCTCGGTGGACCGGCCGATGGCGCCCAGTTCCGCCCGGAGTTCGGGCGTCGGCGCACCGGTCCGGCGCGCGGCCGCCGCCATCGCCGCGAGGCCGGGCGCCAGCGCCTTCGCCGACCAGCGGTGGGCGCAGTGGTCCCGGCGGGTGACGCGGGCGCCGAGGTCACGCGGATCGGGCAGTCCGGGCTTGGGGGCCAGTTCCAGTTGCCGGGTCAACGCGGTCACGGCGGCCCGGGCCAGCGCCTCGTCCTCGCGGCTCCTCATCGGCGCGCCTTACGAGGAGGCCGAGGCGGACGGGGAGGAGGCGTCGGTCGGGGAGGCGACGGCGGATGGGGCCTTTCCGCGACGCCGGGTGATCGATGTGTTCCTGTGGTTTCCCGTCATGGCCCGAAAGTTAGTGAGGGCTGCCGTCAGGAAGCTGGGGCGGAGCTGTGAGTGCCCTGAGAGTGTGGGATGGCGAAGGCTGCCGGGGATCCTGGTCGGGCGGCTGAACGTGAAGGTGAGTCGCTCCGGTGCCGCTGTGCCCGAACTCTCCGCCGCGGTGCCGACGCGCTACACCGCCATCGCTAGACCGAACACAGCTAGACCGCCATCAGCGGAGAGTCCTCGCGCCACTTGAGGATCTTGTCGAAGCTCACCACGGCACCGCCGCGGCCCGGCTTGTTGCCGATGTGGACGTGGTCGGCGAGCTCCTGGATGAGACCGAGGCCACGGCCGTTCTCGGCTTCGGTGCGGGCATGGCGGATCGGTGGGCGCCCTCTCGTGGCGGGAAAGCCCGGCCCGGAGTCGGCGACCTCGATACGGCACTTCTCGCCGTCGAGGTACGCGGTCACCCGGTACGCCTCGGGCGAGCCGGGCGTGGCTCCACCGTGTTCGACGGCGTTGGCGCAGGCCTCGCTGAGGGCGACGGAGAGGTCGTAGGAGACGTCCGGGTCGACGCCCGCGGTCTCCATGGTGCCGAGCAGAAGCCGTCGGGCCAGCGGCACGCTGGCTGCGTCGCGCCGCAGATGCAGTGACCACCAGATGCTCATGCTCCAGCCTCCTGGCCGCGGCTCGACATACCGTTACGTATTGCCCCCAGCGCGGGTGTATAAGCGCATGGATCTCGTGATGCCGCCCATACAGCGGACGCGCGGACGACGGACCTGGGTGTATGCGGGGTTGTCCGGCGGCAGGATTCACCAACCGGACACAGGAGGCGACCAAGGATCCGTATGACGTCCGAGGATGCGAACGGCATCGCCCGAAGCGCGGGGTGGCGACACCGCCCGCAGCGGGGGGACCCGCGGGGGCCTCGCGGGGAGCCCTCCTTCGCCCGTGCGTCGTGTGCCGGAGCGTCCGGCTCGGCACATGCGCCGGGTCCCCACTGAACGCACACCCTTCTTCCGGCCGTATGTCACGTTGTGGACCTGCCGAATGGGGCGTGCAAGGCCAGTGGGATGATGAGCCCGCCATGACTGCCCCCCACCCGCGCACGGCGCGCGCCGGAGGTGATCTCCGGGTTCTGCGGGCCGCGGTGTTCGCCGCGGTCTGCGTCGTGCTGGCCGCGGCAGGTCATGCGCTAGCCTCCTGCGCCACGGTCCCGCTGTGGACGCTGGGCGCAGGGTTCGCCGCTGTCTTCGCCGTCGCGCTGCCGCTCGCCGGGCGCGAGCGCTCGCTGCCGGGCATCGCGACGTTGCTGGCGCTGGGCCAGACCGTGCTGCACACGCTGTTCGGACTCGGCCAGCACGCCACGTCCACACCGGCCGGTGCCCCCGACACCGTGGACGCCGCCCTCATCGAGCGCGCCGCGCGGCTCGTCTGCGGGGCGACCGCGGCCGCGATCAGCCCGGCACAGGCCCAGCGCATCCTCACCGACGCCGGGCTGGACGCGCACGCCGCGCACAGCCCCGCGGACGCGGCGATGGCAACGGGTTCCTCGGCCTCCGTTCTCCCGACCCTGCCGATGCTGCTCGGCCACGTCCTCGCGGCCGTCGCCACCGGGTGGTTGCTGCGGCACGGGGACCTGGCGCTGCTGCGGATCGTGCGGCTGTCCGCGGGCGCCACGCTCGTACGTGCCCTGCGCGCGGCCCTCGCACTGGTGGGTGCCCTGCGCTCCGGGCTCCCGGGAGCGCCGGACGAGGCACCCCACGCTCCGCGCTCCGCTCAAGAGGAGCCACCGGCACCGCGTACGGCCGCGCTTCAGCACACGGTGATCCGGCGCGGCCCGCCCTCCTCGGCCGCCGTACTCGTGCTCGCTGCCTGACGCGGCGCGCCACTCCACCGGAGGGGACGTCGTCGTCCGGCACACGCGCGTGCCCGTCGTTTTCGTCGGCCCGGGGCTTCGGCGTTTTCCGATGTCCCAGGGGCCTCGTTCTCGATGGCTCTCCCCGTAGAGGACGGTTCTCCCCGCAGAGGACGGCTCTTCCTGTAGAGGCGGTTTTCCGAAAGGCACCTCCCCAAGAGGGCGCTTTTCGCAGGCCGTCTCCCCAGGAGAGCGATTTTCGGGGATGCTCGGAGCCGCTTTTCGCGGTCCCACTGGCACCGGCACGCACGCGCACCCCTCTTCTTCTCCGGACCATCCGTCTCTGTGGAGTGTCATCTGCCATGAAGGCTTCCCGTATCGCCGTCGTCGGTGCCGTCGCCGCCTCGGCCGTCGTCGTCCTGTCCTCCCCCGCGTTCGCCCACGTCAGCGTCTCGCCCGAGGGCACCGCCCCCAAGGGCGGCTACGCGACGGTCAACTTCAAGGTCCCGAACGAGCGCGACGACGCCTCGACCACCAAGCTGGAGGTGACCCTCCCGACGGACCACCCGCTCGCCTCGGTGCAGCCGGAGGCCGTCGCCGGCTGGAAGATCGAGGTCACCCGCTCCAAGCTCGACAAGCCGGTCGACCTGCACGGCGAGAAGATCGACGAGGCCGTCTCCAAGGTCACCTGGACGGCCACCGGCAAGGGCATCGAGCCCGGCTTCTTCCAGAAGTTCCCGCTCTCCCTCGGCCAGCTCCCCGAGGACAGCGACGAGCTCGTCTTCAAGGCCCTCCAGACGTACTCCGACAACGACGTCGTGCGCTGGATCGAGGTGCCGGAGAAGGGCCAGGAGGAGCCCGAGAGCCCGGCGCCGGTGCTCGCCCTGTCCGCCGCCACCGAGGATCACCACGGGGCGGCGGGCGCCGACGCCGACCAGGCCTCAGCATCGGACACCGACGACGCCGAGGCCGCCTCCGCCAAGACCTCCGCCGCCCAACCCGCCGACAGCACCGACACCACCGCCCGCGTCCTCGGCGTCGTGGGCATCGTCGTGGGCGCCGCCGGCGTGGCCTACGGCGTGCTGGCCGGTCGCCGCCGTACCAGCGTCTGACCTCGTCCGCCCCCGACGCGCGCCCCGGGGTCGTACAGCCTCGTCGGCACGACGGCACATCGCCGTCGGACCACACCACTGCCGTCCGTCGTCATACGACCCCGGCGCGGGCCAAGCATCAAACATCTGGGACATTTTTCTATGCGCACGAACAGCCCGAAGAAGACGTACGCAGCGGCGGCCCTGCTCGCCGCCGCCGCCCTCACCCTCTCCGCCTGCGGCAGCAGCGGTGACGACGCGAACGCCTCTGTCGCCGAGGTGTCGGAGGAGTCCGGCACGACCAAGGCTGCGACGGTCCTCGACAAGCCGTTCGAGAAGCCCGACCTCGTCCTCACGGACACGGAGGGCAAGTCGTACGACTTCCGCAAGGAGACCGAGGGCAAGCCGACGCTGATCTACTTCGGCTACACCAACTGCCCCGACGTCTGCCCGCTGACGATGAACAACATCGCCGTCGCCGAGAAGGAGGTGTCCAAGAAGCTGCCGAAGTCGGAACTGGCGAACCTGCGCATCGTCTTCGTCACCACCGACCCGGAGCGGGACACCCCGAAAGCCCTCGGCGAGTGGCTCAAGGGCATCGACCCCGATGTCGTCGGCCTGACCGGCGACTTCGACACGATCCAGGCCGGCGCCCGCACCGTCGGCATCTCGATCGATCCGCCGACGAAGGGCAAGGACGGCAAGGTCACCTCCATGCACGGCACCCAGGTCATCGCGTTCTCGCCGAAGACCGACGGCGGCTATGTGCTGTACGGGGAGGACGCGACCGTCGAGGACTACACCAAGGACCTGCCGAAGCTCCTCAAGGGTGAGAACCCGTGAGGCTCCGCATCGGGGCGGCCTTGGCCATGGCCGCCGTACTCGCCCTCGCCGGCTGCGGCGGAGAGGACACCGGGAGCCAAGGGGCCGGCCTGAAGGTGCAGTCCGCCTACATGCCCCAGCCGGTCACCGCCGCCATGGCAGCCGGTTACCTGGTCATCGAGAACGACAGCGACGCCCCCGACACCCTCCGGTCCGTCACCAGCGACATCGCCCAGGACGTCACGATCCACACGACGTCCGGGCAGACGATGGAGAGCGCCGGCAGCGCCGACCGCGCCATCCCCGCCCACGGCAGGCTCGTCCTGGAGAGCGGCGGGATGCACCTGATGTTCGAGAAGCTGAAGCGCAAACCGAAGGAGGGCGAGACGGTGTCCGTGGAACTGCACTTCGCGAAGACCGACCCGGTCAAGGTCGAGATGCCGGTGAAGTCGGCCACGTATCAGCCGGCGTCGACCACATCGACCAAGTCGTCCGCGTCGTCGTCGTTCTCGCCGTTCTCGTCGTTGTCGTTCTCGTCGTTGTCGTTCGCGTCGTTGGCGTTCTCGTCGTCGTCTTCGACTTCGTCTGCGGCGTCATCGTCGTCGTCGCACCACTGAGGGAGGGACCACCGTTGAGCCCCCTGAGGCAGGCCATCGCTCCTCGTGTCCGGGCGCTGTTGTTGCTGTTCGTCGCCGTGACCGGCGCCCTGCTCGCCGGCGCCGTGCCGGTCTCCGCGCACGCCGCGCTGACCGGGAGCGACCCGCAGCAGGGGGCGGTGGTCAAGGAGGCGCCGACCCAGGTGTCGCTCACCTTCTCCGAGAAGATCGCGATGTCCGACGGCTCGGTGCGGGTGTACGACCCCAAGGGCAAGCAGGTCGACACCGGCAAGACGTCCGACCTGGGCGGCAACGCCTACGGGGTGAAGCTGCACTCGGGGCTGCCCGAGGGCACGTTCACCGTCACCTACCAGGCGGTCTCCGCAGACAGCCACCCCATCTCCGGCGCGTACACGTTCTCCGTGGGCGCGCCCTCGAAGACCACCGCCGCGGTACCCGAGCAGACGGCGGGCGGCGGGATCGTCGGCGGACTCTACGGGTTCGCACGCTATGCCGCGTACGCCGGTTTCATCCTCCTGGTCGGCGGCGCCGCCTTCGTGCTCGCCTGCTGGCAGCGGGGGGCGGGCATACGGCCCGTGCAACGGCTCGTGGTGTCCGGATGGCTCACGCTGACCGCGGCCACCCTGGCGATGCTGCTGCTGCGCGGCTCGTACACCGGGTCCGGGAAGGTCGGTGACATCTTCGACCTGACCCTGCTCGGAACCGTGCTGCAGACCAAGTCGGGCGCGGCGCTGGTGTCCCGGCTGCTGCTGCTCGCGGCGGCAGCACTGTTCATCGCGGTGCTCTTCGGGGCGTACGCGCGGCGGGACGAGGCCGAGGAGAACGCGAACGGCGACGGCCAGGACAGCGAGACGGATGCGGAGAGTCCCGCCCACACGGACAGCGACCCCCACGGGGAGGGGGACGGGGACAGCGACGCCGAACCGTACGCCGACAAGAAGGACCTCACCTTCGGGCTCGCGATCGGCGGGAGCGTGGTGGCCGCGGGTCTGGCCGCGAGCTGGGCCATGGCCGAGCATGCCTCGGCCGGCATCCAGACGGGGATCGCGATGCCCGTCGACGTGGTGCATCTGCTGGCGGTCGCCACCTGGCTGGGCGGGCTCGCGGCGTTGCTCGTCGCGCTGTTCCGGGCGCCCGCGGAGGCCCCGGTCGAGGCGGCGGCCGTACACCGCTTCTCACGTGTCGCGTTCGGCAGCGTGCTCGTCCTGACGGCGACCGGCGTCTACCAGTCGTGGCGCCAGGTCGGCTCCTGGTCGGCGCTGACCGGGACCTCGTACGGACAACTGCTGCTCGTGAAGATCGGGCTCGTCGTAGTGCTCGTGGGCATCGCGTGGATCTCCCGGCGGTGGACGGCCCTGTTGGCGGACACTCCGGCGGAGAGCGTGGCTTCCCCGGCCTCCCCAGCCTCCGTGGCGTCCGGGGCCGTGCAGCGTACGGATGGGGCTCGTACGGACGGGGCTCGTAAGGCTGTGATCTCGGGTGGGGGCGCGAAGGGGGCGAGTACGACCCTGGAGGGCTCCGCTCCGGCCACGGAGGACGAGGTCAGGGGCTCCGAGGACTCGGCGGACTCCGGGCAGGACTCCGAGGATCCCGAGCGCGCCGCCCAACTCGCCCGCCAGCGGGCCGCCATGGCCACCACGCGCGAGAAGCGCATCCGGGACGCCGATCCGGGCCGCAGAGGACTGCGCCGGTCCGTGCTCGCCGAGGCGGCCGTGGCCCTCGTAGTGCTGGCCGTGACGACGGCGCTGACGGTGACCGAGCCCGGGCGCACCGTGGAGGAGGCCGAGGCGGCCACGTCCGCGGCACAGCAGTCCGACGTGGCCGGGGACTCCGGGGCGCTGGCCCTGGACATCCCGTTCGACACGGGGAGTCAGGACGGCAAGGGGGTCGTACGGGTCGACATCGACCCCGCGCGCGTGGGCGGCAACGAGATGCACGTCTATGTACAGCGGTCCAACGGCAGGGTCTTCGACATCCCCGAGGTGAAGGTCGCCTTCACGCTCAAGGCGAAGGACATCGGTCCGCTGCCCGTCGTCCCCGACCGCATCGCCACCGGCCACTGGACGGCCATCGGGGTGCAGATCCCCATGGCGGGCAACTGGGAGGTCGCGGTCACCGTACGGACGTCCGACATCGACCAGGTGACCGTCACGAAGAACGCGCAGATCGGCTGAACCACATCATGGCTGACCAGTCCACACCCGAGGCTCCCGCACCGGGAGCGGATTCCACGGGCACTGCGGATTCCGCGAGTGCCCCGGGTTCTGGGGGCTCCCCGAGTTCCGGGGGCTCCCCGAGTTCCGCGCGTGCTTCAGGCTCCGCGGGTGCCCCGGGGAGCACTTCTTCGGAGCGCACCGCGCCATCGGCGTCCTCCACGGGCGCCTCCTCCCCGAAGGGGGCACCTCTCGGAGAGGCGTCCCCTTCGGGAGGGGCCTTTTCGCGGCGGCGTCTGCTGGGCACCGCCGGGGCGACCGGGCTCGCGCTGGGCGCCGTGGGCGGAGCCGCCGGATACGCGGCCGCGCCCTCGGCCGACACGACCACGCCGCTCAGCTCCGTCGGCGCGGACCAGGTGATGTTTCACGGGAAACATCAGCCCGGAATCACCACCGCCCTCCAGGCCCGCGGGCACCTCGTCACGTTCGACCTGGCCGCCGGCGCGGGCCGAAGGGAAGCTGCCGCGCTGCTGCGACGCTGGTCGGAGACCGCCCGGCGGCTGATGGCGGGCGAAGCGTCCGCACAGGACGACACGGACGTGGCGCGCGACGCGGGACCCTCGTCCCTGACGGTCACGTTCGGCTTCGGGTACAGCTTCTTCGCCCGTACGGGGCTGGAGAAGCAGCGCCCGGACGCGCTGGACCCGCTGCCCGACTTCTCCTCCGACCACCTCGACAAGGCGCGCAGCAACGGCGACCTGTGGGTACAGATCGGTGCCAACGACGCGCTGGTCGCCTTCCACGCCCTGCGCGCGATCCAGAAGGACGCGGGCAGCGCGGCACGCGTCCGCTGGCAGATGAACGGCTTCAACCGCTCGCCGGGCGCCACCGCCCAGCCCATGACGGCCCGCAACCTCATGGGCCAGATCGACGGCACCCGCAACCCGAAACCGACCGACACCGACTTCGACCAGCGCATCTTCGTGCCCGCGTCCGGCTCCGGCGACCCGGCGTGGATGGCGAACGGCTCCTACGCGGTCGTGCGCCGTATCCGCATGCTCCTCGACGACTGGGAGACACTCTCGCTCAAGGACCAGGAGGACGTCATCGGGCGGAAGAAGTCCACCGGCGCACCCCTGTCCGGCGGCAGCGAGACGACCGAGCCGGACCTGGAGAAGACCGACCCCGGAGGCAGGCTGATCATCCCGATCAATGCCCACGCCCGGATCACACGCCCCGACCAGAACGGCGGCGCGGCCATGCTGCGCCGCCCCTTCTCCTTCCACGACGGCATCGACACGGACGGGGTGCCCGACGCGGGCCTGCTCTTCGTCTGCTGGCAGGCCGACCCGCTGCGCGGCTTCGTCCCGGTGCAGCGCAAGCTCGACCGGGGGGACGCCCTGTCGAAGTACATCCGTCACGAGGCGAGCGGCCTGTTCGCGGTTCCGGGTGGGGCCGCAGAGGGCGAGTACGTGGGACAGCGGCTGCTGGAGGGGTGAGGGGCCGCCCCGCGGGGCACTCACGGGCGCACTATGGGGGTACTCACGGGTGCGCTTCCGTGGGAGCCCCGCGCAGGCGCGAGGGCGCTCGCGCGCCGGTCATCGCCCTCCGGGGTGGTGGGACCGGGAAGCGTGCGCCGGGATCCGCAAGGCCCATTAGGGTGAGGCCATGCCAGCCAGTTACGCGTACCTCGGTCCCGAGGGCACCTTCACCGAGGTCGCCCTGCGCACTCTGCCGGAGGCGGCGACCCGTGAGCTCGTCCCCATGGTGTCCGTGCCCGCCGCACTCGACGCCGTCCGCAACGGCGAGGCCGAGGCCGCGTTCGTACCGATCGAGAACTCCGTCGAGGGCGGCATCACGACCACGCTCGACGAGCTGGTCGCCGGCGCCCCGCTGATGATCTACCGCGAGGTGCTCCTCTCCATCGCCTTCGCCCTGCTGGTCAGGCCCGGCACGAAGGTGTCGGAGATCAAGACGGTCACCGCGCACCCGGCCGCCCAGCCGCAGGTCCGTAACTGGATGAAGGCCAACCTGCCGCCCGACGTCGTCTGGGAGTCGGCGGCATCGAACGCGGACGGCGCCCGGCTCGTCCAGGAGGGCCGGTACGACGCGGCCTTCGCGGGCGAGTTCGCGGCGGCCAGGTACGGCCTGGAGCCCCTGGAGAGCGGGATCCACGACGCGGAGAACGCCCAGACCCGCTTCGTGCTCGTCGGCCGCCCCGCCCGCCCCGCGGCACCCACCGGCGCGGACAAGACCTCGGTGGTCATCTGGCAGCGCGACGACCACCCGGGGGGGCTGCGCGACCTGCTGGGCGAGTTCGCCGTGCGGGGCGTCAACCTGATGCTGCTGCAGTCCCGTCCGACCGGCCAGGGCATCGGCAACTACTGCTTCGCCATCGACGCGGAAGGACACATCTCCGACCGGCGAGTGGCGGAGGCCCTGATGGGGCTCAAGCGGATCTGTCTGGAGGTGCGGTACCTCGGGTCGTACCCGCGCGCGGACGCCACCGTGAAGGACGTCCGCACCCCGCTGGCGGGGACGTCCGACGCGGAATTCGTTACGGCCGCGGACTGGGTGGCGCGCTGCCAGGACGGCAGGTTCTAGGTCGCGCCCCCGGGCCGACTGGGCGACGCTTTCGGGCCACCTTCAGGACGCCTCCGGTTCGCCCCGCGGACGCTTCCCAGAGGGAGCGATTCCGGTTGTGCACAGCCCCTCACAACCAGTCCTACCTGCTGATTTTCTCAATCCGCAGAAGTTATCCACAGGTTCGCTTCTCGACCTGGGGACAAGTCGACAGGGCAATGCCGCATCGTCGACAAATCTCCCTATCGGGACCAACTTCGCCTCCAGCCCCACAGATCACCCTTCGTCCACCCATTTCCCTCAGGCGATCCTTTGAGGCGACCCATTTCCACTCGAAAGTAGGTATGGAGATGGTTTGAGCCGGGAATTCTCCGCTTCGCGCACCACCCTCGAAATGATCACGAAGGAAGTCCACAGATCTTTCGCACAGCCTGTGGATAACTTCCCCGAGGCTGTGGATTCCTGTGGACAGCCGATCACCAAGTCCCGTTCCCCACAAGGGAATAGAGTCAACGAGGGACTTCAACGCCACCCTCTTTCAGGGAGTCGATCTCCTTTCGCTTGACGCCCCACAGCGACTCCTGCGGCGACTCCACGGCGACCTCCACAGGGGCAACATTCCAGGCAAAAGCCCACAAAGGTCGCGTATTGCAATTTCAAGTCGTGGGCCGGAAGCGTGCACCGGTAGCCTTGAGGCGTGATTGACCTTCGCCTTCTCCGTGAGGACCCCGACCGTGTGCGTGCCTCGCAGCGCGCCCGTGGAGAGGACGTCGCGCTCGTCGACGCCCTCCTGTCTGCCGACGAGCGGCGCAGGTCGTCCGGCGTCCGCTTCGACGAGCTCCGCGCCGAGCAGAAGACGCTCGGCAAGCTGATCCCCAAGGCCTCGGGCGACGAGAAGGCCGAGCTGCTGAAGAAGGCGAGTCAGCTGGCCGCCGACGTCAAGACGGCGGACGCCGAGCGCGACGCGGCCGCGACCGAGACCCAGGAGCTGCTCCTCCGGCTCGGCAACCTCGTGCACCCCGACGTACCCGTCGGCGGCGAGGAGGACTTCGTCACGCTGGAGACGCACGGCGAGATCCGCGACTTCGCAGCCGAGGGCTTCGAGCCCAAGGACCACCTGGAGCTCGGCCAGATCCTCGCCGCGATCGACGTCGAGCGCGGCGCGAAGGTCTCGGGCTCGCGCTTCTACTTCCTCACCGGTGTCGGCGCCCTCCTGGAGCTGGCCCTCGTGAACGCGGCGATGGCGCAGGCCACGGCCGCCGGGTTCACCCCGATGCTGACCCCTGCGCTGGTCCGCCCGCAGTCGATGGCAGGCACCGGCTTCCTCGGCCAGGCAGCCCAGGACGTCTACCACTTCGACAAGGACGACCTCTACCTCGTCGGCACCTCCGAGGTCCCGCTGGCCGCGTACCACATGGACGAGATCCTCGACGGCGACCGCCTCCCGCTGCGCTATGCCGGCTTCTCCCCGTGCTTCCGCCGTGAGGCCGGTTCGCACGGCAAGGACACGCGCGGCATCTTCCGCGTTCACCAGTTCGACAAGGTCGAGATGTTCTCGTACGTCGCTCCGGAGGACTCGCAGGCCGAGCACCAGCGCCTGCTGGAGTGGGAGAAGCAGTGGCTGACCTCGCTGGAGCTGCCGTTCCGCGTGATCGACGTGGCGAGCGCCGACCTGGGCGCCTCCGCCTCTCGCAAGTTCGACTGCGAGGCGTGGATCCCGACCCAGGGCAAGTACCGCGAGCTGACCTCGACCTCGGACTGCACCGAGTTCCAGTCCCGTCGTCTGTCGATCCGCCTCCGTGACGGCACGACGGTCCGCCCGCTGGCGACGCTGAACGGCACGCTCTGCGCCGTCCCGCGCACGATCGTCGCGATCCTGGAGAACCACCAGCAGGCCGACGGTTCCGTGCGGGTGCCCGAGGTGCTGCGCCCCTACCTGGGCGGCCGCGAGGTCCTGGAACCGGTAGCCAAGTGAGCGAGGCCGCTCCCCAGGACCTCCCGTACAAGCTGATCGCGACCGACCTCGACGGGACACTGCTGCGCTCCGACGACACGGTCTCGGAGCGCACGCGCGCGGCACTCGCCGCCGCCACGGCGGCGGGCGCCGCGCACATCGTCGTCACGGGACGCTCAGTGCCGTGGACGAAGCACATCCTGGACGACCTCGACTACCGCGGACTCGCGGTCTGCGGCCAAGGGGCGCAGGTGTACCACGCGGGTGAGCACAGGCTGCTCACCTCCGTGACCCTTGACCGGCAGCTCGCGACACTGGCCCTGGCCAAGATCGAGGCAGAGGTCGGACCCCTGCTGCTGGCCGCGAGCCGTGACGGCCTGGACGGCGAAGTACTCGTCGGCCCCGGCTACCGCGTCCACGACGGCCCGCTGCCCTACCAGCCGATACGGGACGCGGCGGACCTCTGGGCCGCACCCCTGAACAAGGTGTACGTCCAGCACCCGACCCTCTCCGACGACGAACTCGCCGATACGGCCCGCCAGATCGCGGGTGGCCTGGTGGGAGTCGTCATGGCGGGCGAGGGCATAGTGGAGATCCTCCCCCTCGGCCTGACCAAGGCCACCGGTCTCTCCCTGGCCGCCCGCCGCCTCGGCTTCCGCGCCGCCGACACCCTCGCCTTCGGCGACATGCCCAACGACATCCCCATGTTCGCCTGGGCAGCACACAGCGTCGCCATGGCCAACGCCCACGAGGAACTCAAAGCCATCGCCGACGAGGTGACGTCCTCCAACGATGAGGACGGCATCGCGCTGGTCCTGGAACGGTTGCTGGGCTAGGGCCCTTCTGATGCATCTCCGTGGAGGAAGGAGCGGCGTCCGGTGCGTGCTCCCCCACTGCCCTCAAAGGGCGTGGGGACCCCCAGGCGTGCGGAGTGAAGGGTCATGTGGCGGAGCCACCTGTCCCTCCGCGCCGTGCGGCGAGTGGGAGTACCTCCCACGCCCTTAAGGCAGTGGGGGAGCGTGCCGGACGCCGCGACGCCGCGGAGATCCATCAGAAGGGCCCGAGGACCGACGAGTCACAGTCGAAGTCGCCAAGGCGGGGTGCGGACCGACGGGTGCGCCCCGCTCCGGGGCCGAACTCGGCATGGGTCGGGTGTGCCGAGGAGGCTCCGGCGTGCCGAGGAAGGTCGCTTGTGCCGAGGACGCAATGGCCGGGGGCGGCGCGCTGGTCGTAGCAGGGCTGATGCCGTGGACTTGCCCACTCTCGTTCTCACCCGCCCGCGTGTTTCTTCCCATCCGCGTGCCCGAGAAGGCGCCCACACCGGGCCGTGCGTCAGGGGGAAGCACCACTGTGGCTCGGCGGACCTGAACCCGCCGAGCCACTGGGCGAAGGCCCGGGTAGGGCGGCCCGCGCGGGATCGCGCGCTCGAAGCGGCCGCCCCGGGCAGCTCCCCGTGCGGGAAGGGCTCGACGGAGAGGCAGCTCTCCGGAGCCCGCCGCGGGCTGCCCTGTCGGGAGTCTGACGCATGGACGCGCCGGACCCCGCTCCCAGATGGTGACGCCGGCTCACACCGGCTCGGGGACAGATCCACTGTGACGGTTGCACCAAGTCGGACGCCACCGAATAAACCGGCACCCAGCAGTCGAAAGCCCCCTGCCGACGGGCGGCCCCGCCAACGCGCGCCCCGGCCGACAGCGACCCTGCCGACCACGACCCGGCCAATCAGCCACCGGTGGCCCGACCGAGATTTCTACCGGCGACGCCACTTCCGTCGGCGCGCCTTGCTGAAGAACCAGCCCGCGGGCGGCTCGTCGGACCGCCAGGGCTGAGGATCGGGTGCCTGCCTGCGCCAGCGGGCGGCGAGCATCCTGGCCCGCGCGGACGGCTCGGACGTTTCCGCGGACCGTATGAAGTCCTCGTCCAACACCACGTCGTCCCAGACCTCACCGGACCCGGCGCGGGCCCCGGCGTCGGCTCCCGATGCCTTCTCGGCATCGCCCTTCGGCTCCTCCGCTGCCATCCCCGTCCTCCTGGTCGTCCATCCCCTTTGCCCAGTGTGCCCGGACACGTGTGAAGCCCCCGTCAAGGCCCGGAGCCCTCCGGGTGTGGGTCCTCACGCGAAGGGAGTCCCACGCGCGCGGAGTCCGCCCACACCCTCGGGGCGCCCGGTCACTCCTCCCCGGCCAGCTTCAGCGTTCGCAGCTTCTGGCCCGCGTACCAGGTCGCTCCCGCGGTGACCGCCGCCAGCAGGATCACCGCGGTCGGCAGTCCGACGTCCGAGGTGACGAGATCTCCGCCGGCGACCTTCTGGGCGACCGCGAGGGCCCACTGCTGGACGCTGAGCGTGCGTGCACCGGACACCAGGGAGCCGAAAAGGGCCTCCCAGACGAGCGCGTAGACGAGGCCGAAGACGACCGCGTGCCGTGTCACCGTGCCCAACAGGAGGAAGAGCGCCGCGTACGCGATCGACGCGACCAGGGCAGCCACCGTGTACGCGACCGCTATCTGCTGGCCGTTGCCGTTGAGGATCAGGCCGGCGACGAAGGTCGGGACCGCCGAGAACACCATCGTCACGGCGATCGCCACGATCAGCTTGGTGAAGATGATCGCCGGCCGCTTCACGGGCTTGGACAGCAGGTACACCACCGAACCGTCGTCAATCTCGGGTCCGATCGCACCTGTTCCCGCAATGACGCCGATGATCGGCACCATAGTGGCGAGTGCGAACCCGCCGAGGACGTCGGCGGCCACCTGATCGTCGGCGCCGCTGAAGGCTCGCACGGCCGCCGAGATCACGATCAGCAGCACGGGCAGCGCGCCAAGGATGAGGGCCCGACGGCGGCCGAGCAGGGCCCGGTAGGTGAGCCGGGCGACTGTGGGGTCGTACATCTTCGGCCTCCTACGCCGCGACCAGATACGAGAAGACGGACTCAAGGGACTCGTCCGACGGCGAGACCGTCAGCAGGCGGATGCCGTGGTCCCTGGCCACGCGGGGCAGCAGCGCCGTGAAGCGACCGAAGTCGACGGCCTGGATCAGCAGCGCACCCTCGGCCCGATCCACCTCGATGCCCGCGGTCGACGGGTCCGCGATCAGCGCGGCCGCCAGGGCCCGGTCGTCGCTGGAGCGCACCAGGTAGCGGTGCGGGCGGTCGGTCATCAGGCGGCGGATGCGGCGGAAGTCACCGCTCGCCGCGTGCCGCCCGGCGACGATCACCTCGATGTGGGCGGCGAGTTGCTCGACCTCTTCGAGGATGTGGGACGAGAACAGCACCGTGCGACCCTCGTCGCCCATGCGTCGCAGCAGGTCCATGAGCTGCATCCGCTGACGCGGGTCCATGCCGTTGAACGGCTCGTCCAGCAGGAGCAGCGACGGGTCGTGGACGAGGGCGCTCGCCATCTTCACGCGCTGTCGCATGCCCTTGGAGTACGTCGAGATCCTGCGGTCCTGCGCGTACTCCATCTCGACGGTGGCGAGGGCCCGCGTGGCGGCCTTCTCACCGAGACCGTGCAACTCGGCGTTGGCGACGACGAATTCGCGGCCCGTGAGGAAGTCGTACATCGCCTCGCGCTCGGGGACGATGCCGATGTGCTTGTAGATCTGCTCGTTGCGCCAGACCGGCTTGCCGTCGAGCGTGATGGAGCCCGTGGACGGGGCGAGGAAGCCGCCCATCATGTTGATGAGGGTGGACTTTCCGGCACCGTTCGGGCCGAGCAGGCCGGTGACTCCGGGGCCGACCGTCATGGTGATGTCGTTGACGGCGACCACGTTGCCGAACCAGCGGGAGACGTGGTCGATGCTGAGCGTGGTCACCCGAACCTCCGGATATTCCGGCTCTGGGCGCTGCGCGGCCCGGAACTGCGGTACGCCCGCGGCGTGCTGAGCGAGAACCAAGCTGGCACAACACCCTCCATTCCATTGGGGAACCGGGCTGGTTCCAACCCGGCTGGTGTTGATCGTGTAGGACTCGATCGCTCGCTGAGCGGCCGAGCGGCGTGAGCCAGGAATCCTCCTCGTTCGCGAGGGGGAGGGTTCAAAGTCCCGCCTTTCGGTAGCGGCGCATCAGGAGGCCGTAGCTTGCGGCGATGAGACCGACGACGGCGAGGATGTACACGACACCCTCGCCGTTCGACGGGCCGATGCCCCCGGGGAACGCCGAGTTCGCGCCCAGGAAGGCGGACTGCACCCCGTCTATGAGCGTGATGGGCGAGAACAGGCCGATCCAGGCGATGGCTCCGGTGCTGGTCTGCGCGTCCGCGATGGCCTGGAGCGTGGATACAGCGCCGTAGGAGATGGTCAGTACGGCGATCACGGCCGCGATGCCGAAGCCTCGGCGCGGGGTGACCGAGGCGATGACCAGGCCGAGGCCGGCGAAGAGCAGCGAGAGCAGTGCCACGGAAACCAGTCCCTGTGCGAATCCCTTGGTCTGGTCGGTGAAGTCGAGCTTGGCCAGCAGCGCGCCCACATAGAGGACGAGCAGCGGCGCGGCCGTCAGGATGAACAGCGCCGAGGCCAGCGCCGCGTACTTCGCGCGCACGTAGTCGGCGGTCTCGATGGGGCGTGAGAAGTACAGCGGTACGGTCTTGAAGCGCAGGTCGCGCGACACGGCCTGGGGTGCCTGGGAAGCCACGTACAGGCCGATCATGGCCTGCATGATGATGGCGTAGCGCGTGTAGTCGACGGGCAGGTCGTTCGCTTTCGTGGTGACCGCGACCGCCACCATGATCAGCGCGGGGACGCACATCACCACGAACAGCAGCATCGGCAGCACTTTGGACTTGGCCGAACGGCCCAGCCCGTACGCACCGCGCAGGGACTGCGAGTAGAGGGAGCGGCGGGCGTATGCGCGGCCCAGGCGGGGGCCCTCGTAGCTGCGGTAGCCGATGTCGTGGATGCGGGTCTGCTCACCCGCGCGCACCATGGCCGGTGCCTGTGGCTGCTCAACCGCCATGGCCGACCGCCTCCTTCCGTGCGTCCGATGCGGTGGCCTGGGCTTCCGCCCGCTCGTCGTCCTTGAAGACCTCCGCGATGTGGTGCCTTCGCTGCTCCATGCGGACCAGGCCGAGGCCGAGGTCGGCGACCACGTCGCGCACGAGGTCGTACGTCTGCTCTCCCTGCGCGGTGAGCAGGAGGATGTGTCCCGCCCCGGGGAGGCCGTCGCCCTGGTGGGTCTCCACCCCGCGCGCGTGGAGCGCCTCGCGCATCACCCGGGTGCCGTCCGGGTGCTCGTCGGTGTCGGTGACCTCGATCGCGAGCGTGGTTGTGGTCTGTGTGAAGTCCGTGGTGGAGCTGGAGCGCAGGAGTTTGCCGCCGTCGATGACGACCACGTGGTCGCAGGTGCGCTCCAGCTCGCCCAGCAGGTGGGACGTGACCAGGACCGAGATGCCGAAGTCGGTGTGGATGCGGCGGATCAGGCCGAGCATCTCGTCGCGGCCGACCGGGTCGAGGCCGTTGGTCGGCTCGTCCAGGAAGACCAGCTGCGGGTCGTGGACGAGGGCCTGGGCGAGCTTGACGCGCTGCTTCATACCCGTCGAGTAGCCGCCTATGGGGCGGTAACGCTCCTCGTACAGGCCGACGTGGCGCAGCGTGTCCGCGGTGCGCTCGCGCGCGGCGGTGGGAGGGAGGCCGGACATGCGGGCCATGTGCACGACGAACTCGGTGGCCGAGACGTCGGGGGGCAGGCAGTCGTGCTCCGGCATGTACCCAACCCGCTCGCGGATGGCGCCGCCTTTGGTGGCGACATCGAGTCCGAGCACTTCGGCACGGCCCTCGGTGGCGGGGGACAGACCCAGCAGGATCTTGATCAGTGTGGACTTGCCAGCCCCGTTGGCACCGACGAGTCCGGTCACACCGGGCCCGACGTCCACGGAGAGCCGGTCAAGCGCGGTTACCCTCGGGAACCGCTTGCTCAGGCTTTCGGTCGCGATCACAGTCACGCCTTCGACGCTAGTGGCACGGGCCACAGCCGGTCGTCACCCCGCAGAGCTGTCTGCGAGTCACTCTGGAGTATTACGGGCCCGTAAGGGTCACCCTGAGGTCGAACAACCGCGCAGGGCCGGCGGGCATCGGCGGGCGGGGCCTCGACCGCCGTCATCTCGGCAGATGGGCCGGAGCGGCCAGCCAGGCCTGCGGAGGCCGGCCAGGCCTGCGTGCTCAGCCAGGTCCGTGACATCGATGAGGTCGCGCCGAGTTCGGTGAGTGCGGCCACGGACGGTTATCCACAGGCCGCCCGCACGGCTGTTGACGCAGCCGCCGGCCATTGTCACATTCGTCAGTGTCACGTTACGGACACGTACCGCAGTCACTGAACCCGGGTTGTGACATGGCTGTGGCAGCGGAACTGCCCGTGTGCGCGGCGCTGGGCGCCCAGTGAGGCTGTGCGGGCGCACCGCCTACCGCACATGTGGCGCCGGGCCGAGAAGGGATACGCATGAGCGACAGGGAACAGGTGTCGGGCGGCAGCCTCGACGGCGCGCGGGAGCGGCGCGTGCGGTCGGGCGACGTCGAGCTGTGCGTCGCCGAGCTGGGCGACCCGCACCAGCCCACGGTCGTCCTCGTCCACGGCTACCCCGACTCCAAGGAGGTGTGGTCCGAGCTCGCACCGCGCCTGGCCGGCCGCTTCCACGTCGTCCTGTACGACGTCCGCGGGCACGGCAGGTCGACGGCTCCGCAGCCGCTGCGCGGCGGGTTCACCTTGGAGAGACTGACGGACGACTTCCGGGCGGTCGTGGACGCGGTCAGCCCGGGGCGGCCCGTGCACCTGGTGGGGCACGACTGGGGTTCGGTGCAGGGCTGGGAGTTTGTGACCGTCGGGCGCACCGAGGGCCGGATCGCGTCCTTCACCTCGATGTCCGGGCCCTCCCTCGACCACTTCGGGCACTGGATCAAGCAGCGGGTGAAACGTCCGACGCCGCGCAGAGTGGGCCAGCTCCTCGGCCAGGGCGCCAGGTCCTGGTACATCTACCTGCTGCACACTCCGGCTCTGCCCGAGCTCGCCTGGCGCGGCCCCCTCGGCAAGCGGTGGCCCCGGATGCTCCAGCGGACCGAGAGGCTCCCCGCGGGCGACTACCCGACCCCTTCGCTGAGCACGGACGCGGCGCACGGCACGTGGCTGTACCGGGACAACGTCCGGGCGCGGTTCTCGCGCCCCCGTGACGACGCGTACGCACACGCGCCCGTACAGCTCATCACGCCCTTGCGGGACGCGTTCCTGTCGGAGCGGCTCTACGACGGGCTGGAGCTGTGGGTTCCGCAGCTGACCCGTCGCACGCTCCCGGCCAAACACTGGATCCCCCGGACGCGCCCCGATCAGCTGGCCGCCTGGATCACCGACTTCGTCACGGCCACCGAGGACGGCAGACCCGCTCCGGCGGCCACCGGGAAGTACGCCGACCGGTTCAGCGGGCAGTTGGTGCTGGTCACCGGCGCGGGCAGCGGCATAGGGCGGGCCACCGCCTTGGCGTTCGCCGAGGCCGGCGCGCGCGTGGTGGCCGTCGACCGGGACGCGGAGGGCGCGGCCCGCACGGCGGAGCGGTCCCGCCTGACCGGCGCTCCCGAGGCATGGGCCGAACCAGTCGACGTCTCCGACGAGCAGGCCATGGAGCAGCTCGCCCAGAGGGTCGCCAAGCGGTACGGCGTGGTGGACGTGCTGGTGAACAACGCCGGGATCGGCCTGTCGGGGTCCTTCCTCGACACCACCCCCGAGGACTGGAAGAAGGTTCTCGACGTCAACCTGGGGGGCGTTGTCCACGGATGTCGGCTCTTCGGCCGGCAGATGGCCGAGCGCGGCCAGGGCGGCCATATCGTCAACATCGCGTCGGCGGCAGCGTACCTGCCGTCGAAGACGTTGCCCGCCTACAGCACCTCCAAGGCCGCCGTCCTGATGCTCAGTGAGTGCCTGCGCGCGGAGCTGGCCGGCCACGGCATCGGGGTGTCGGCGATCTGCCCGGGGTTCGTGAACACCAACATCACCTCGACCGCCCGCTTCGCGGGCGTCGACGCCGACGAGGAGAAGCGGCGCCGGAAGAAAGCCGCGCGGCTGTACGGACTGCGCAACTACCCGCCGGAGAAGGTCGCGGATGCGATCCTGCGCGCCGTCGTGCGCAATGAGGCTGTTGTCCCGGTCACCCCGGAGGCCCGCGGCGGCCGTCTTCTGTCCCGCTTCGCGCCGAAAGCTCTGCACGCGATCGCACGACTGGAGCCGCCGTTGTGAACGGTCTTCAGGGAGCCGGGCACCTGGGGGATTCCCGCGCAAGGCTGCCGAGTACGGGGAGCCGAGTACGGGGATACGGAAAGGCAGGGACGGTGAACGACGAGTCCGTCGGCATCGCGTATCGCATAGAGGACCTGGCGCACCACAGCGGCGCCGCGGTCCGGACGATCCGCGCCTACCAGGACCGCGGGCTGCTCCCCAGCCCTGAGCGCCGGGGCCGGGCCAATGTGTACTCGGACGACCTCGATCAAGGAGCTCCATGGCCGCGGGTGCGAGGCCTGGGACACGGGACGCGGCCTCGGCGGCATACTCGGCCTGGTCGCCGAGGCCGACGGTCCCTGCACCGACGCGGAGGCAGCCGGGGCAGCGACGCTCGTACAACATCAGGGGCCGCTCGAACGCCGGCTGCCGAACGGGAGGCGCCGGCAAGAGCCTTGGACTCACTCTCGGCAAATCACACCAAACGGGATAAGTTTTGCGAAATCACCTGAATGATCAATCGAGTTGTCCACAGGCTCGCCAAATCGCCTGTGGATAACCGTACTTGGCTGTGGATCAAACATCCCGATCAAAATCACGTGCGTGATACGCGTCTCTCCAGGCACGCTGGCGGGATGGGCGAGATGATCGGGATGAAAGAGCGAACGGACGAGACGGATGGATGATCGCCGCACCGTCAAGGTGTCGAAGTACCTGTCGAAGCACCTGCGCCACCAGCCCGAGCGGATCGGACTCACGCTCGGCGACGGCGGCTGGATCGAGATCGACACCCTGATCGCGGCGGCCGCCGTACACGGCTTCCGGATCACCAGAGCCGAGCTCGACCACGTGGTCGCCACCAACCACAAACAGCGCTTCGCCGTCGAGGGCACCCGGATCCGCGCCAGCCAGGGCCACACCGTCGAGGTGGACCTCGGCCTGCCCACGGCCACACCACCGCCGTACCTCTACCACGGGACGGTGGCCCGCAGTCTGGACGCCATCCGGGCCGAGGGGCTGCGTGCCATGAACCGGCACGACGTGCACCTCTCGCCCGACCGCGAGACCGCCACCCGCGTCGGCGCCCGCCGCGGGCGTCCCGTCGTGCTCTCCGTGGATGCCGGCACCATGCACCGCGACGGCCACGTGTTCCGCGTCAGCGACAACGGGGTGTGGCTCACCGAGGCCGTACCACCGCGGTACCTGCGCTTTCCCCAGCCGCACTGATCACGCTGCCACCGCCCACGCTCCGCCATCGAGTCTCGGCCGTCGAGCTGGGCCGTCGGGCCTCGGCGGATGGTGAAGCCCGTCAGCCCAGTTGTGCGACCGCCTCCGTGGCGATGCGTTCGAAGACGCCCTCGTCCGCGGCGAAGTCCGAGTCGGGGACGGGCCAGTGGATCACGATCTCGGTGAAGCCCAGCTCCCTGTGCTTGCCGGCGAAGTCGACGAAGGCGCCGAGGGACTCCAGCGGACGGCCGCGGTCCGGGGTGAAACCGGTGAGCAGGATCTTGTCCATGGCGTTGGCGTCGCGGCCGGCGTCCGCACACGCCTTGCCCAGCTTCTCGACCTGGTCGCGCAGGACCCGCCGGGACTGCTCGGGAGTACCCGTCTCGTACAGCTTGGGGTCACCCGTGGTCACCCACGCCTGCCCGTGGCGCGCGGCGAGCCGCAGCCCTCGCGGGCCGGTGGCGGCCACTGCGAAGGGCAGCCGGGGGCGCTGCACACAGCCGGGGATGTTGCGCGCCTCATGCGCCGAGTAGAAGTCGCCGGTGTACGAGACACCGTTCGTCCCGTCCTCGGTCAGCAGCCGGTCGAGCAGCGAAACGCACTCGGCGAAACGGTCGGCGCGCTCTCTCGGTGTCCAGGGTTCCTGCCCGAGCACGGTGGCGTCGAAGCCGTTGCCGCCCGCGCCGATGCCCAGCGTGATCCGGCCGCCGGAGATGTCATCGAGCGAGATCAGCTCCTTGGCGAGGGTCACGGGGTGCCTGAAATTGGGCGACGTGACGAGGGTGCCCAAGCGCATCCGTTCCGTGACACCCGCGGCGGCCGTCAGCGTCGGCATCGCCCCGAACCACGGGCCGTCGCGGAACGAGCGCCAGGAGAGGTGGTCGTAGGTGTACGCGGTGTGGAACCCGAGCTGCTCGGCCCGCTGCCACGCGTCGCGCCCGCCTTCGTGCCAGCGGCGGTACGGGAGGATCACGGTGCTCAGGCGCAGACTCATGGTTCAGAGCCTACGGTGCTGCTCGCCGCTTCTGAGAAATACCCGGCGTACAGCATGTTCCTGCCCCACGAGTGCCGGGCCGGAGTGCGGCGCTGCCCGCGACCGCGGCGGCCTCCGCCCAGAGGGTGGCGCCGCGCGCTCGGTGTCGTCGCTGGTCACAGCGGTGCCGGACCTCAGCAGGACCTTGGTCATCGGAGTCACGGTCACGCCCCTGAGGGGGCAGAATCACTCACCCGTGCGGACCCCCGCACTGGCGTGCAGGCATATGCGCGAGAATGAGTCCGTGACCTCAGCGACGAGACAGCCCGCGACCCCGGCCCCGACCGTCCCGCCCCGACTGATCGCCACGGACCTCGACGGCACACTCCTGCGCGACGACAAGTCGGTGTCCGAGCGCACTGTCGCCGCTCTCGCGGCAGCCGAGGAGGCGGGCATCGAGGTCTTCTTCGTCACCGGCCGCCCGGCCCGCTGGATGGACGTCGTCAGCGACCACGTCCACGGACATGGCCTGGCGATCTGCGGCAACGGTGCCGCTGTGGTCGACCTGCACGGCGGTCCCGGCACCCACCGCTTCGTCAAGATCCGCGAGCTCATGCGGGAGAACGCGCTCGACGCGGTACAACTGCTGCGCGCGGCCGCGCCGGGAACCGTGTATGCCGTCGAGCAGACCTACGGCTTCCACCAGGAGCCGGGGTATCCGAAGCTGCACATGGAGATCCCCGACACCCTCGCGCCCGCGGAGAAGCTGCTGGCGCCGGACGGGGTCGCCGCCGACGAGCCGGTGCTCAAGATCCTCGCGTACCACTCCGAGATCGACCCCGACGACTTCCTCGCCACCGCTCGCATCGCCGTCGGTGACCGGGCCACCATCACCCGCTCCAGCCCCAGCGCGCTGCTGGAGATCAGCGGCCCCGGCGTCTCCAAGGCCAGCACGCTCGCGCTGTGCTGCGCCGAGCGCGGCATCTCCCACGAGGAGGTCGTCGCCTTCGGGGACATGCCGAACGACGTCGAGATGCTGACATGGGCGGGCCGGTCGTACGCCATGGGGAACGCGCACCCCGATGTGATCGCCGCGGCCTCGGGGCAGACCGTCGCCAACAACGAGGACGGAGTCGCTGTCGTGATCGAGCGGATCGTGGCGGAGCGGTTGCAGGCCGAGCGGTCGCAGGCGTAGCGGCCGCCCGGCCCGGGGCCATCGGTCGCGGCGGGAGACGACCGTTGGCCCAGGTGCGTCACCGTTGGTCCCCGTCCGTCGCAGAGCTCGACGCCGTACTTCTCTACTGCTTCACATCTAGAGCTTCACACCGTGCTTCAGCAGCCACGGCACCGGATCGACCCCGGACCCCAGCTCCGGTGTGCTCCGTACCTCGAAGTGCAGGTGCGGACCGGTGGAGTTGCCGGTCGTGCCCGCCTGTCCGATCCACTGGCCAGGAGCCACCCGCTCGCCCGGGTTGACGGCGACGGCGGCGAGGTGGGCGTACTGCGTGTAGTCACGGTCGGTGTGCCGGACGACGATCTGGATGCCGAAGGCGCCCCCGCAGGACACCCCCACGACCCGTCCCTGCCCGACTGCCCGTACCGGTGTTCCGATGGGCACCGCGAAGTCCTGCCCTGTGTGCCGGCTCGCCCAGCGCGCACCGCTTCCGCCGAAGCGCGCGGAGAGTGCGTACCGTTCCACAGGCGCGACCCACCCGCGCTTGGAACCCCTGTCCGGCTGGTCCAGCCGGGTGGCCTTCCGGCAGGCACCGGCTGCCGCCGAAGCGTCCGCCTGTCTCTGGAGCCTCCATTGCGCGTCTTCGAGCTTCTTCTCGATCGCCCGCTTCTTCTTGGCGAGTTCGGCGTTCCGCCGTTGAAGCTTCCGCGACTCGGCGGCCGCCTGCTTCTCGTCGGCCGCGAGCCGCGCCTCCGCGCGGAGGCTCCTGGCCACCCTCTGGTCGATCGCCAGGTCCGTCTGCCACACGACCCGGTGGCCGCGCATAAGCTCCTCGGGAGTGTCCGCGAGCAGCAGACGCATGGTGGAGGGCAGTCCCCCGCCCCCGCGGTACCGGGCACGTGCGATCCGTCCGAGGTCCTTGTGCAGCGCCTTGACCTGCTGCCGCTCGCGCGCCAGGAGCTTCTGCAGCCGCTGTGCCTCCGCCCGCCGCACCTTGGCTTCGCGCCGCACCCGTTCGTACTGCTGCGTCGTCGCGGCCGCCTCCTGGTACAGCCGCGCCACCCGGGGGCCGGGCTCGGAGGCACCGGAGGCCTGCACGCCCCGGCTGTCGCCCTCGGCAGCCGTCGGCTGCGCGACGAGGACCACGCAGGCGCACAACAGCGCCGGGACGAGCAATGAGTGACGTCGACAAGATGAACGCATGCCAGCGATCGTGGCGCCCTCCGAGACGCGAGGTCCTGTTCGAGTCGTACGGCTGGGGGATCGGGTGCCACGAATGGACCAGGCACGCTGAGCCGAACAGGGGACCGAAACGAGGGATTCCCGCACGGCGGCTTGCCAGCGGACGTGTGCGCACTCCTCACGCGACGTCCCGGCACCTTCGCGACCGCCGGCCCGCCGCGCCCGCCGGCCCGTCGCCCGCCGCCCTCCGGCCCATCGCCATCGCCATCGCCAGTCGCGACCGTCAGCGTCCCTGCGCGCCGGCCAGCAGCTCCCCCGCCCTCTCCCGCTCCACCATCGCCCGCAACGCGCCGTCCTCCGCGGCCAGTGCCGCGAAGGGACCCCTCTGCACGACGCGCCCTTCCGTGAGAACGACGACCTCGTCCACGACCTCCAGCCCGGCCAGTCGATGGGTGATCAACAGCGTCGTACGGCCCTCGGTCGCGGCCAGCAGGTCCGCGGTGAGCGCGTCGGCGGTCGCCAGATCGAGGTGTTCCGAGGGCTCGTCCAGGACGAGAACGGGGAAATCGGCGAGCAGGGCACGAGCCAGGGCAAGCCTCTGGCGCTGGCCGCCGGACAGCCGCGCCCCGTGCTCACCGATGAGGGTGTCGAGCCCGTCCGGCAGTCCGTCGACCCAGTCCAGAAGCCGCGCCCGTTCGAGCGCGTCCCGCAACTCCGCCTCCGTGGCGTCCTTTCGGGCCAGCAGCAGGTTCTCACGCACGGAGCTGTCGAAGAGGTGCGCGTCCTGGGCACACAGCCCGACGAGTCGCCGTACGGCATCCCCTTCGAGCGCATAGACGTCCACTCCTCCGAGTGTGTACGTCCCCTCATGCGCGTCCAGGAACCGCAACAGCACCTGCGCGAGTGTCGTCTTGCCCGATCCCGAGGGGCCGACCACGGCGATCCTGCGGCCCTGGTCGAGGGTGAGGTCGATCCCGGCGAGCGCGTCCCGGTCCTGCTCGGCATGCCGGGCGGCGAGCCCCCTGAGAACGAGAGGGAACGGCGACTGCGGAACGGGCACGGGCTGTTCGGGCTCGCGTACGGGATCGGGGGCGTCCACCACCTCGTACACACGCTCCGCGCTCTTGCACACCCGCTGCCGGAACTGCACGGCGAGAGGCAGGCCCATGACGGCCTCGAAGGCGGCGAGCGGAGTGAGGACGACTACGGCCATCACGACTCCGCCGAGCCGGCCGTCGGCGACCGCCTGCGCCCCCACGAACGCGGTGGCGGCCACGGTGAGCCCGGTGACGAGTGCGGTGAGCCCGTCGCCCAGCGCGGTGGCGGTAGCGGCACGGGACGCGATCCGGGTCAGCTCGGCGTCGGCCCGACGCGCCTCGGCGGTACGTGTGCGCAAGGCGCCCGCCACCGTCAGTTCGGCGGTCCCGGTGAGCAGATCGGCCACACGGGTGGCCAGCGTGCCGCGGGCGGGGGCGAGCCGGCGTTCGGCGCGCCGCGCCACGGCTCCGGTGACCAACGGAACCCCGGCACCGGCCACGAGCAGTCCCAGGGCGAGTACGGCACCGGCCTCGGGCAGCAACCATGCGGTGAACCCGACAGAGGCGACCGACACCACGATCGCGGCCCCGGCCGGCAGGAGCCACCGCACCCAGTAGTCCTGCAGCGCGTCCACATCCGCGACCAGCCGCGAGAGCAGGTCCCCGCGCCGGGTGCGCCGCAGGCCCGCGGGCGCCAGCCGCTCCAGCCGCCGGTAGACGGCCACCCGGGTGTCGGCCAGCATCCGCAGCACGGCGTCGTGCGACACGAGCCGCTCCGTGTACCGGAACACCGCCCGCCCGATCCCGAACGCCCGTGTGGCCGTCACGGCGACCATCAGATACAGCACCGGCGGCTGCTGGGACGCCCGCGAGATGAGCCAGCCGGAGGTCGCCATGAGGCCGACGGCACTGCCGAGTGCGAGACTGCCCAGCAGCAGGGCAAGCGCGAGGCGACCGCGACGAGGGCCGGCCATGGCACGGACGCGGGTCAGCACGGAGTGATGCCGTTCCAGCGGCAGCTCCTCCTCGCGAGTGAGGAGCGGGGTTGCATCCTCGGCTCGCATGTCCGTCCGTGACCCTCCGGTCCGCGGCGCAGAGGAAACCGTGGCGGTTGTCTCGGGCTCCAGCCGGACCACCCGATCAGCCACCTCCAGCAATGCCGGCCGGTGCACCACCAGCAGCACGGTCCGGCCGGCAGCGAGCCGCCGTACGGCGTCCACGACCTCCGCCTCGGTCTCCCCGTCGAGGGAAGCCGTCGGTTCGTCGAGCAGCAGGACGGGCCGGTCCGCGAGGAATGCCCGCGCCAGGGCCAGCCGTTGGCGCTGCCCGGCGGAGAGACCGGCGCCGTCCTCGCCCAGGGCCGTGTCGAGCCCGGCGGGCAGCGCGTCGACGAAGTCCAGCGCTCCCGCATCGGTGAGGGCCCGCCGCACGTCCCCGTCGTGCGCGTCCGGCCGCGCAAGTCGTACGTTCTCGGCGATGGTCCCGGCGTAGAGATGGGGCCGCTGCGGCACCCAGGCCACCCGTGAGCGCCACTCCTCCAGATCGAGGCCGGCCAGGTCGGCGCCCCCGATCCCTACCCGCCCCGCAGTCGGCTCCACGAAACCCAGCAGAACATTCAGCAGGGTGGACTTGCCCACACCGCTCGGCCCGACCAGAGCCACCGTTTCCCCGGGCGCGACCTCGAAGGTCACGTCCGCGACCGCGTCGTACGACCGACCCGGGTACCGGACGGTCACGCCCTCGAAGCGAACCCCGCCGTACGGCACGGGCAGCGAGCCGGAGGCCCGCACGGGCGTCTCCAGCACTTCGAAGATCTCCTCGGCCGCCGCGAGTCCCTCGGCGGCCGCGTGGAACTGTGCCCCCACCTGCCGCAGCGGCAGATACGCCTCAGGCGCGAGGACGAGGATCACCAATCCGATGTACAGGTCCATCTCGCCGTGCACGAGCCGCATCCCGATGGTCACCGCGACCAGCGCGACAGAGATCGTGGCAAGCAACTCCAGCGCGAAAGAGGACAGGAACGCGATCCGCAGCGTCCGCATGGTCGCTCGGCGGTACTCGCCAGTGATCCGCTTGATCGACTCGGCCTGCGCCTTGGCTCGGCCGAACACCTTGAGTGTCGGCAGCCCGGCGACCACGTCCAGGAAGTGCCCGGACAACCGAGACAGCAGCCGCCACTGTCGGTCCATCTGCGAGCGCGTGGCCCAACCGATCAGCACCATGAAGACGGGGATCAGCGGCAGCGTGCCGACGATGATGGCCGCCGACACCCAGTCTTCGGTGACGACGCGCGCGAGCACCGCCACGGGCACGACCACTGCGAGCCCCAACTGCGGCAGGTAGCGCGAGAAGTAGTCGTCGAGGGCGTCCACGCCCCTTGTGGCGAGGTTGATCAGCGAACCCGTGCGCTGCCCGCTCAACCAGCCGGGCCCCAGCGCGGCGGCCCGCTCCAGCAACCGCCCCCGCAACTCCGACTTCACCGCGGCACTCGCACGGTGCGCGGCGAGTTCGGTGAGCCAGGAGACCAGCGCCCGGCCACATGCGACGACGATCAACAGCAGCAGGGGGGTGCGCAGTTCGGAGGCACCCATCCCATGCTGGAAAGCACCGACCACCACTTCGGCAAGGAGCATCGCCTGCGCGATGACGAGAACAGCCCCGGCAACGCCCAGGCCGACAACCGCTCCCAGAAAGAGGCGGGTGGCACGGGCGTACCGGAGCAGTCGCGGGTCGATCGGTTTCACGTGAAACACACCCTCTTCTCAGCAGGCACGTTTCACGTGAAACATGCCCTTCGGCCCGGGGAGGTGTGTTTCACGTGAAACCGCGCAACACACCTCCCTGCCGGACTCAGTGCGCGGCGTCGGCGATGTGATGCGTACCGATGCGCTTACGGAACACCCAGTACGTCCAGCCCTGGTAGAGCAGCACGATCGGTGTGGCGATCCCCGCGCACCAGGTCATGATCTTCAAGGTGTACGGGCTCGACGAGGCGTTGGTGACCGTGAGGCTCCAGTCCGCGTTCAGCGAGGACGGCATGACGTTCGGGAACAGCACCAGGAAGAGCATCGCGACCGCCGCCACGATAGTGAGACCCGACAGTGCGAACGCCCAACCCTCACGGCCCACTTGAGCCGCCCCCAGCGCGGCAGCAAGCGAGGCCACCGCCACGATCAGTGCGACCAGCGACGTGTTGTCGCCCTTGTCGGCCTGCGTCCAGAGCAGGAAGACGAGCGCCAGCACGGCTGTCACCAAGCCGACGCGCAGCGCGAGCTTGCGCGCCCTTTCGCGGATGTTCCCCACAGTCTTGAGTCCGACGAACACCGTCCCGTGGAAGGTGAAGAGCGACAGTGTGACCAGACCGCCGAGGAGAGCGTACGGGTTGAGGAGGTCCGCGACGTTGCCCACGTACTCCAGGTCGGAGCCGATCTTCACCCCGCGCACGATGTTGGCGAAGGCCACACCCCAGAGGAACGCGGGGAGCAGCGAGGTCCAGAAGATCGCGGTCTCCCAGTTGCGCTGCCAGCTCTCCTCCGGCCTCTTCGCCCGGTACTCGAAGGCGACTCCGCGGACGATCAGACAGACCAGGATGAGCAGCAACGGCAGGTAGAAGCCGGAGAAGAGCGTGGCGTACCACTCGGGGAAGGCCGCGAAGGTGGCACCGGCCGCCGAGAGCAGCCAGACCTCGTTGCCGTCCCAGACGGGTCCGATGGTGTTGATGAGGACCCGCTTCTCCGGGCGGTTCCGGGCCAGCAGCTTGGTGAGGACGCCGACCCCGAAGTCGAAACCCTCCAGGAAGAAGTAGCCGATCCACAGGACCGCGATGAGGACGAACCAGACGTCGTGAAGTTCCATGACTGTGCAGCTCCCTCGGCCTAGTAGGAGAAGGCCATCGGCTTGTCGGCGTCACGGGAGTCTCCGCCGATCTTCGTGGGCGGGTTGAGATCGGCCTCGGTGAGCTCGGGCGGCCCGGCCTTGACGTACTTCGCGAGCAGCTTGACCTCGACGACGGCGAGGATTGCGTACAGCGTGGTGAACACGATCATCGAGGTGAGGACCTCGCCCTGCGAGACTCCGGGGGAGACCGCGTCGCGGGTGCGCAGCACGCCGTAGACGACCCAGGGCTGGCGGCCCATCTCGGTGAAGATCCAGCCCCAGGAGCTGGCGATCAGAGGGAAGCCCAGGGTGAGGAACGCGACGCGCCAGTACCACTTGGTGAGGGTCGGACCGAGGGCCTTCCCTGGCAGCAGCACGAGATGGGGCACCTCGTCATCGCCCACCCGCAGGTGCTGGGGCAGCAGGAACTTCTTGCGTGTCAGCCAGAGTCCGACCAGGCCGAGGGCGAAGGACGTCATGCCGAAGCCGATCATCCAGCGGAAGCCCCAGTAGGCGACGGGGATGTTGGGCCGGTAGTCACCGGGCCCGTATTTCTGCTGCTCGGACTTGTTGACGTCGTTGATGCCGGGGACGTGCGAGTCGAAGTCGTCGTTGGCGAGGAAGGACAGCAGACCCGGGATCTCGATGGCGACCTTGTTGTGGCCCTTGTCGACGTCTCCGTAGGCGAAGACCGAGAAGGGTGCGGGCGCCTGACCGTCCCAGAGGGCCTCGGCCGCCGCCATCTTCATCGGCTGCTGCTTGAACATGACCTTGCCGAGCAGGTCGCCGCTGATCGCGGTGAGCATGCCGGCTATGACCACGGTGACCAGGCCGAGCCGCAGCGAGGTCTTCATCACCGGGATGTGCTTCTTGCGGGCCAGATGGTAGGCGGCGATGCCGACCATGAACGCGCCGCCGGTGAGGAAGGCAGCGGTGAGGGTGTGGAAGACCTGGGTCAGCGTGGTGTTCTGGGTCAGGACGAGCCAGAAGTCGGTCAGCTCGGCGCGGCCCTTCTGCTCGTTGATCCGGTAGCCGACCGGGTGCTGCATCCACGAGTTGGCCGCGAGGATGAAGTACGCGGACAGAATCGTGCCGATCGAGACCATCCATATACAGGCGAGGTGGATCTTCGGCGGCAACTTGTCCCAGCCGAAGATCCACAGGCCGATGAAGGTCGACTCGAAGAAGAAGGCGATCAGGGCCTCGAAGGCCAGCGGAGCACCGAAGACGTCGCCGACGAAGCGTGAGTAGTCGGACCAGTTCATGCCGAACTGGAACTCCTGCACGATGCCGGTGACGACACCCATCGCGATGTTGATCAGGAAGAGCTTGCCCCAGAACTTGGTGGCCCTGAGGTACTTCTCCTTCTGCGTGCGGACCCAAGCGGTCTGCAGTCCCGCGGTGAGCGCGGCGAGCGAGATCGTCAGGGGGACGAAGAGGAAGTGGTAGACGGTGGTGATGCCGAACTGCCATCGCGCCAGAGTCTCCGGCGCCAAAGCGATGTCCACGTCTTCTCCTTACATGCCGTGGTCATGGCGGCAGTTTCGCCCGTTGTGTCACCCATACCTCGGGAGCAACCGGGCAGCTTGTGAACGCGTTCACATTCACAAGCCATTATGCGGCATGCCGTTGCGGCGCCCCAAGGGGGGGTTCCCTCTTTGAGTCAACCCCCCTGCGGCAACTTCAACAGATTGGCCAATCCACGTCCCGTGCGCAGCACCGGGACGAAGCTGCAGCCCCCGGCGGCCGACTCGCCCTCACTGCCGGCCCGCGCCGGGCTCGCGGGGCAACGACCGCCTCTTCACAGGCCCGTGCAAGGTGCTGGGCCACGCCGACGCGACCCGCGTCTCCTTACGCCGCGCATGACGACGACCCGACCCGTGTGGAACTCGTCACACCTTGACAGCCCCAGAACCACCGGCGCCCAGCCCGCCACCCCACGCCACCACCGACGACGTCGCCCCGACACCAGCGTTGATGGCGTCGACCCGACGCCACCACGGACGACATCGACCCGACGCCCCGCCGACGGACCCTCTCAGTCGGCGGAGCGCCCTCGCAGTCGCCGACGCTACCGATCCTTGCGGAACGAGTCCGCAGCCTTCAGGAAGATGTCGTTCGCCTCGGGCTCGCCGATCGTCACGCGGGCGCCCTCACCGGGGAACGGCCGGACGACGGCGCCGGCCTGCTCGCACGCCGTGGCGAATTCGACCGTGCGATCGCCCAGGCGCAGCCATACGAAGTTCGCCTGGGTCTCGGGCACCGTCCAGCCCTGCGACCGCAGCCCCTCGGCGACGCGCGTACGCTCGCAGACCAGTGCGCCGACGCGGCCGAGGAGTTCGTCCTCCGCGCGGAGCGAGGCGATGGCCGCCTCCTGGGCGAGCTGACTCACTCCGAACGGCACGGCCGTCTTGCGCAGGGCGGCCGCCACCGGCTCGTGGGCGATCGCGAAGCCCACCCGGAGCCCGGCGAGGCCGTACGCCTTGGAGAAGGTGCGCAGCACGCAGACGTTCGGCCGCTCGCGGTAGAGCTCGACCCCGTCCGGGACGCCGGTGTCGCGGATGAACTCCCGGTACGCCTCGTCCAGGACCACCAGCACATCGCCCGGCACCCGGTCGAGGAACCGCTCGAGCTCGGCCCGGCGGACCACCGTGCCCGTCGGGTTGTTGGGGTTGCAGACGAAGATCAGCCGCGTCCGGTCGGTGATCGCGTCCGCCATCGCGTCCAGGTCGTGCACCTCGCCCGGCGTCAGCGGCACCTGCACGGAGGTGGCCCCGCTGACCTGCGTGATGATCGGATACGCCTCGAAGGACCGCCAGGCGTAGATCACCTCGTCGCCGGGACCGGAGGTCGCCTGGAGCAGTTGCTGGGCCACGCCGACCGAGCCCGTGCCCGTGGACAGATGGGATACCGGCACCCCGAAGCGGTCCGCCAGCTCGTTCATCAGGGCCGTGCACATCATGTCCGGGTACCGGTTGAAGGAACCGGCCGCCGCCATCACGCTCTCCAGCACGCCGGGCAGCGGCGGGTAGGGGTTCTCGTTGGAGGACAGCTTGTAGGCCACGGGGCCACCCGCAGCGGCGGGCTTGCCGGGCTTGTAGGTGGGGATCCCGTCCAGCTCGGCTCGCAGCTTGGGGCTCGTCTCGCTCACCGCAGTCCTCCTCGTCGACACCTAATGATCCTCACTTTATGAGGATTCGGCCCCACTGCGAACGGCCTGTGGACAACCCCTTGCCTCCCCGTCCCCTACGCCTCCAACGGTCACGCACGTCGCACAGTGATCACCGCACGAAGGCGTACGAAACGGGGGGCGCGCCGCTCTCAACCACACGCGCCGGTGGCTCGCGCCGTGGCGCGCATCCCTCGTGAAGGTGAGTTGAGACCTCTTCGAGACGTGAGCTACTTGGCAGGCCCGTGCGCGCCGACAAGTCACCTACTGATATTCGTTGGGTCAAGTCCCTTGTGTTCCAAGGTAATTGATGGAGTTTGACCTTGCAGAAACGTACCTGTCAACGAGCGCATATGCGTCCGCACTACCCCACCGCATGAGCCCTACTATCGGCTCGCCATGACAGCAGCAGGGAAGCACCAGGTGAGCCGGGCAGACACTCCCCGCCGAGGCAGTCGGCCGGGCCGGGCGGGCATCAGAGACGTGGCCGCCGCAGCCGGGGTCTCCATCACGACCGTGTCCGACGCCCTCAACGGCAAGGGCCGGCTCCCGGACGCCACCCGACGCCATGTCCGTGAGGTCGCCGACCGGCTGGGCTACCGCCCGTCGGCCGCGGCCCGAACACTTCGTACCGGGAAGTCCGGGCTGATCGGCCTGACCGTGACCACGTACGGGGATGAACCTTTCACCTTCACCGAGTTCGCGTACTTCGCGGAAATGGCGCGGGCCGCCACCTCGGCCGCGCTCGCCCGGGGCTACGCCCTGGTCATCCTCCCCGCGACCTCGCGCCACGACGTGTGGTCGAACGTGGCCCTGGACGGCACCGTGGTCATCGATCCGTCCGACGAGGATCACGTGGTCGGCGAGCTGGTCCGCCAGGGATTACCGGTTGTCTCCGACGGCCGCCCGGCCGGCTCGCTCCCGGTCGCCGCGTGGGTCGACAACGACCACGAGGCCGCCGTCCTCGGCATCCTCGACCACCTGGCCGACGCCGGCGCCCGCCGGATCGGCCTCCTGACGGGCACCACGACCGACACGTACACCCACCTGTCCACGACCGCGTACCTGCGCTGGTGCGAGCGAGTCGGCCAGGATCCGGTGTACGAGGCCTATCCGGCGCACGATCCGTGCGCCGGAGCAGTGGCCGCCGACCGGCTGCTGGCCCGGCCCGACCGCCCGGACGCCGTCTACGGTCTCTTCGACCCGAACGGCACGGACCTGCTGGCCGCGGCCCGGCGATACGGCCTGCGCGTCCCCGAGGACCTGCTGCTGGTCTGCTGCAGCGAGTCCACCGTGTACGCCAGCACCGAGCCGCCCATCACCACGCTGTCCCTGAAACCGCGCCGGATCGGCACGGCGGTGGTCCAGCTCCTCATCGACGCCATCGAAGGAGTGAAGTCGGACCAGCCGGTTCAGCAGGTGATACCCACGGAGCTGATCGTGCGGACCTCTTCCGAGCGACGCTCGCCGCGCACGACCATCAGCCCGCCCCGGTCACCCGAGGAGGGGTGACCACCGATCGAGGATCCGGTGAGGGCCCTTCGAGGATCCGATGAGGAACTGGGCGGGGAAAGCCCCGCCCAATTCGGGAGAAAACCGTGGTGAACCGGGGTCCTGCGCCATTTCACCACCCCTGGGTCATCACATGGCGCGATCCGCATTCCTATGATGGGCGCACGACACCGCGGGCCGCCACGACCAGGCAGTCCGATCAGGTGCAGATGCGGGCGATGGTGGTGGAGGAGTCGATGACTCAGGGGGCCGGTCAGGGACCCGAGGTGCGGACGCCGACGGTGCGCGATTTTCGCGTACCCGCGTACGTCCACGAGGCCGGTCCCTACGCGCAGGACACACACCCGGGCGAGGTGGTCCCACCCCTCGACGACTCCGAGGACTATCCCGAGGGGTACACGCCCACCCAGCGCGATCTGCCAGTGATCAACCGGGGTGACACCGTTCTGGTCTCCGTCGTCCCCGAGGCCGCGGGGACCGCCCAGCCCGAGACCGGGCAGGGTCGCCTCTACGTCGTCGGAGATGTGCACGGCTACCTCGATCAGCTGGTCGCCGCGCTCCAGGAGAAGGGCCTCGTCGACGCCGAGGGCAACTGGTCCGCGGGCACCGCGCGGCTGTGGTTCCTGGGCGACTTCACCGACCGGGGCCCGGACGGCATCGGCGTCATCGACCTCGTGATGCGGCTGTCCGCCGAGGCGGCCGCAGCCGGCGGCTACTGCAAGGCCCTCATGGGCAACCACGAACTGCTGCTGCTCGGTGCCAAGCGGTTCGGCGACACCCCCGTCAACTCCGGCGCGGGCACCGCCACCTTCCACGCCGCCTGGCTGCTCAACGGCGGCCAGAAGACCGACATGGACCGCCTCCAGGACCACCATCTTCAGTGGATGGCCCGGCTGGACGCCATGGAGCTGGTCGACGGCCACCTGCTGGTGCACTCCGACACCACCGCCTATCTCGACTACGGCGACTCCATCGAGGCGGTCAACGACACCGTCCGCGAGACCATCGCCCGCAACGACGCGGACGAGGTCTGGGACCTCTTCCGCAAGTTCACCAAGCGCTTCTCCTTCCGCGACGAGGGCGGCGCCGACGCCGTCCGCTCCCTCCTCGACGTCTACGGCGGCACGCGCATCGTCCACGGCCACAGCCCCATCCCGTACCTCCTGGGCGAGGTCGGCTCGGAGGACGGCGAGGACGAGTCGGGGCCCGTGGTCGACGGACCGCACATCTATGCGGACGGACTGGCCATCGCCATGGACGGCGGAGTGACCATGGCCGGAAAGCTGCTGGTCCAGCAACTGCCGTTGGACAGCTGAACGTTCTCCGGGCACGTGTCCCCCCACGGAGCACCGCAGAAGAACTGTGCTGGCCAGGGGCCATTTTCTGGAAACCCCCTGTCACCGCGTACCTTCATCGCTCTACCATCGGCTTATCCGTAGCAGGCTCCCCTCCGTTTCTGCCCGACGGCTCGTCAGCATGCCGAGCCACAAGCCCTACGGAGCATCGGGGGATGCACATGAACAGCGTTCCGCAGCACCTGCCGAGCGAGGACCGCCAAGATTTCGAGCGGATCCTCGGCAAGGCGCTGCGCTCCGCACCACACCGCCCGGAACTCGCCGCAGTCGGCCGGCGGCTCAACCCGGAGCAGCTGCGCACCATGGCGCTCAACGCCACCGGGCTCATCACAGCTGCCGCGGCGACCGAATACGACTACTACGTCAAGGTCCGCGAGGAACTGCGCCATCCGGCGCCGTCCAACCCGTCGTCCCGCGAAGGCACCTCCGGCTCGGCCGAGCCGGGCGGCACCGCGGTGGGGCTCGCGACCACCATGGGGGAGACCACCGAGACGGCCGGGGCGGGCGCCGGAGCCATCGTCGCCGTCCTCGCTCCCGTCCTTGCCGGTACCGCCGCGGCGATCTTCCTGCTCGTGGGGTACGTCCTGCAGATGCTCGACCCCGAGCCGGGCATCGCCCAGACCCTCACCACGACCGGGTGGGTCTTCGGGGCGATCACGGCGGCCGCCATCCTCGTGGCCGCAGTCGGCCTCCTCCTCACCGCCCTGCGCAACGGCGCCACCTCGTTGGACGCCGGAGCCCAGGGTGAGTTGAACGACGAGGTGACCCGGGCGAGGGAAGCGTGGCTGGAGGCCCTGCTGGAGCGCGGCATCATGCCGTTCTTCCGCGAGGCCCTCACCGACCCGGGCGCCACCGCCATGGGCCCCACAGTCCCGTCCACCCCGCCCAGCCGCATCCCGAACCTCGGCTACAACCGTCCGGGCTTCAGCAGCCCCGAGGGCGGCCCCGGCGCGGGCCGCCGCCCCGGCTTCTCCAGCCCGGACTTCACGAGCCCGGACTTCGGAGGACCGGACAACCAGCCGGAGTGACGCACCGGGAACCGCCATGCCGGAGCCGCACTCCGGCCCCGGCGGCCTCCCGGAGCATCGCTCCCGCCATGGGCCAGGACCGATCCACGAGCCGGCCTGTGAAGCCGGCCGAGCGAAACGCCTCCGCCGAAGAAGAACCGCACTGGGGTGAGGGCAGCGGCACGGCCGGGTTTCCCGGACACACGCCCGAACAACCCCTTGCCCAGTTCTCTCCCCATCATGAAGCCCCTCCCTCTGAGAGAGCCGAAGAGCTGTCTTCCTCCGCTCTCAGGGAAGCGATGCCCCGGAGAGCCGGGGCATCGAACCCCGCGGCTCAGTCCGCGATCGGCAGATACACCAGGTTCCCACTCGCCGCGAACTCCTTCGACTTCTGCACCATGCCCGCCTCGATCCCGGCCCGGGATCCGCCGTGTTCGCGGCGGATTCACACGACACTAGGCCGATTTATGTGAGTTTATATTTCGTTGGTTACTGATCAGCGAAAGGAATCCCTGAGCCCCCACCACAAAACCAACGAAGGAAGCAACCAAGAGAAGCAGGATCACAAAGGCGAAGAACGTTGAGTGAGGGAAAACCCAGCCACCGACGAGAGACACAGAGAACCCGCCCCCGCAAATGGAAAAGCCCACTCCGACGCGCTTTCTTATCCTTGCGCGCTCTGCAACCAGAGCATCCCACCGCCGATTCCACGCCTCTTGGTGCGCCCGTCTCTTAGACTCCGCCAGCTCCCGCCGGTTGCGCTCCTCCGCCTCACGGCGCTCAACTTTCTCCCGCTCTTCAGCATCCAAGCGCTCTTGCATACGGCGGTAGTAGGAAACTGCTTCTTCAGGCATTTGGGCGCCGATGTTGATATCGCCGAAATCACGCCCTTGAAACACCGGCCCGTCGACTTGCCCACTCAAGTCATTAGTGGTCCTGTCCCCCGGGCCGTGGCCCTTTCCATTCCCGTGCTCTGCCATGAATCAACAGTATCGCCGAATCGGGGGACCCCTCCATCGATCGCGGGAGGTTAGATGACGCTGCCACCGAACGACGCCGACAGGAGGTGCGGAGTGCCGCTGCCTGAGAACGGCGCACCGTGGCCTCCGCCGCAGTTCGCGGCCGAATGCCCGCGCGATGCGCGTCGATGACGCCTGGCACTCCGGCGATCGTGACCGCCTGTCGCGCGTGTACCGCGAGCAGGTTGGCTCCAGCAGTTCAGCGGCCCGCGTCAAGGAAGACACGGTGGTCCGTGCTACCGACTTGCCCTTGGGGCATTTCGAAGCACGGACCGCCCGCAGCGAGGCTCAGTCAGCGATCGGCAGGTACACGCGATTCCCCGCCTCCGCGAACTCCTTCGACTTCTGCAGCATCCCCTCAGCGATCTCCTCGGGCGACGCCCCCTCAGCCGCCGCACCACCGAACCGCTCTGTGATGCTTTTACTAATTTTCATCGAACAGAATTTTGGGCCGCACATGGAGCAGAAGTGAGCCGTCTTGGCGGGTTCTGCGGGAAGCGTCTCGTCGTGGAACTCGCGGGCCGTGTCGGGATCGAGGGCCAGGTTGAACTGGTCCTCCCAGCGGAACTCGAAGCGGGCGTCCGACAGCGCGTCGTCCCACTCCTGTGCGCCCGGGTGTCCCTTGGCGAGGTCCGCCGCATGGGCCGCGATCTTGTAGGTGATGACGCCCGTCTTGACGTCGTCACGATGGGGCAGGCCCAAGTGCTCCTTGGGCGTGACGTAGCAGAGCATCGCTGTGCCCCACCACGCGATCATCGCGGCACCTATGCCCGAGGTGATGTGGTCGTACGCCGGCGCGACGTCGGTGGTCAGCGGGCCGAGCGTATAGAACGGCGCTTCATCGCAGATCTCCTGCTGAAGGTCGATGTTCTCCTTGATCTTGTGCATCGGGACGTGCCCCGGGCCCTCGATCATGGTCTGTACGTGGAAACGCTTCGCGACCCGGTTCAGTTCCCCGAGAGTGCGGAGCTCCGCGAACTGCGCCTCGTCGTTGGCGTCCGCGATCGAACCGGGCCGCAGGCCATCACCGAGCGAGTACGTGACGTCATATGTGGCGAGGATCTCGCACAGTTCCTCAAAGTTCTCGTACAGGAACGATTCCTTGTGGTGCGCCAGGCACCACGCCGCCATGATCGAGCCGCCGCGCGAGACGATGCCGGTCTTGCGGTTGGCCGTCAGCGGTACATACGGCAGGCGCACGCCCGCGTGGACCGTCATGTAGTCCACACCCTGCTCGGCCTGCTCGATGACCGTGTCCTTGTAGATCTCCCAGGTCAGTTCCTCGGCCTTGCCGTCGACCTTCTCCAGCGCCTGGTAGAGCGGCACCGTGCCGATGGGGACGGGGGAGTTGCGCAGCACCCACTCGCGCGTGGTGTGGATGTTGCGACCCGTGGACAGGTCCATGACCGTGTCGGCGCCCCAACGGGTCGCCCAGGTCATCTTCTCGACCTCCTCCTCGATGGAGGACGTGACCGCCGAGTTGCCGATATTGGCGTTGACCTTGACCAGGAACCGCTTGCCGATGATCATCGGCTCGATCTCGGGGTGGTTCACGTTCGCGGGCAGCACGGCCCGGCCCGCCGCGATCTCCTCGCGAACGACCTCGGGCAGGACGTTCTCCCGGAGGGCCACGAACTCCATCTCGGGCGTGATCTCCCCGCGCCGCGCGTATGCGAGCTGCGTCACAGCCTTGCCGTCACGGCTCCGGCGCGGCTGCCTCGGCCGCCCCGGGAACACCGCGTCGAGATTGCGCAGCCCACCCCGCGGTGATGTGTGCTTGATCCCGTCGTCTTCGGGGCGGGCGGGACGGCCCGCGTACTCCTCGGTGTCGCCGCGAGCGAGGATCCAGTTCTCGCGGAGAGCGGGGAGCCCCCTGCGAACATCGGTATCGAGGCTCGGATCGGTGTACGGACCGGAGGTGTCGTACAAGGTGACCGACTGCCCGTTGGTGAGGTGCACCTGACGGACCGGCACCCGCAAGTCAGGGCGTGATCCCCCGACGTACGCCTTGTGCCAGCCGATGGGCTTCCCCTCCTCCTCCGGCATTTCGCCCTGAGATACGGCGAACACCCCGTTCGCCTGGTTGGAGATGTTCGTCTGGCTGGAGACAGGTGTGCGTGCGTCCTTGTTGGTCATGAGACCGAACTCCCTACGCCGGCATTACCCGGTAACAGGTTCAGCGGTCGACGCAGCGGTTTCCGCCCGGCGATGTTCCACGTGAAACATCGCGTCTGCGGAGGTCAGCGCCCTCTCAGCCCGGTGCTCCGAGCTCCCGCGTGTGCAAAGGTGCCTCTACGCTAGCGGCAGATGTGGCGCGGTGAACAGTGGACTCCCGCCGTTCTTGCGATGATCGGTCGGTGACCAGGATGCGACAGCCCCCGCTCCCACCCTCGGAGCCCTCACGCGGACATGGCCCTGGACGCGGCCATGAACGCGGCCCTGATGGCGGGCATGGCTCCGGTGCCGGACATGGATCCGGTGGCGGCTGGGGCCCCGACGGAGGTCACGGTGCCGGTGATGACGGTCACGGGCCCCATGGTGGACAGGGGCAAGGGCAAGGGCACGGCCCGGGTTCCAGCGGGAGCCACGGGCACTCCCACAGCCACGGCCCCGCCGCCCCCGTCTCCCGGCACCTGCGCAAGGTCATCGCCGCGGTGCTCATCCCCTTCGCGACGGCGGTCGTCGTGGGCCTCGTGGTGCTCTGGCCCGGCGGCGCCCCACCGCACGAGCGCACCGGCGTCGGCTTCGACCGGCAGACACAACAGGCCACGGTCACCAAGGTCGAGGAGCTGGACTGCAAGTCCGTGAACGCCTCGGGGACACCCCCGACCGGCGACACATCGACCGCCGAGGGTTCATCCGCTCAGCAGCAGGAAAACGGCACCTGCAAGAAGGCGACGATCACGGTCGACACCGGCAAGGACAAGGGCCGCACCTTCACCGAGATCGTCCAGCCGGATCAGTCACGCCAGCTGGAGCAGGGCCAGGAGGTCGTGGTCGCGTACGAACCCTCGGCGCCCAAGGACCTGCAGTACTCGGTCACCGACGTGAATCGGAAGTTCCCGATGGTGCTGCTCGCCGGGATCTTCGCACTCGCCGTCGTGGCGGTGGGCCGATTGCGCGGTGTCATGGCGCTGGTCGCGCTCACCATCAGCTTCCTGGTGCTGACGTTCTTCATCCTTCCCGCCATCCTGCAGGGCTCGAATCCGCTGGTCGTGGGCGTGGTCGGAGCGAGCGCCATCATGCTGATCGCGCTCTACATGTGCCACGGCCTCTCCGCCCGCACCTCGGTTGCCGTGCTCGGCACCCTGGTCTCGCTGCTGCTGATCGGTGTGCTCGGCTCGCAGTTCATCGGCTGGGCCTCACTGACCGGCAACACGGACGACAACACAGGCCTGATCCACGGCCTCTACCCGTCGATCGACATGAGCGGTCTGCTGCTCGCGGGCGTCATCATCGGTTCACTCGGTGTGCTCGACGACGTGACGGTGACACAGACCTCGGCGGTCTGGGAGCTGCACGAGGCCAATCCGTCGATGGGCTGGCGCGGCCTGTACCGCGCAGGCATCCGCATCGGCCGCGACCACATCGCTTCGGTCGTCAACACGCTCGTCCTCGCCTACGCGGGTGCCGCTCTGCCCCTGCTGCTGCTCTTCTCGATCGCGCAGAGCAGCGTCGGCACGGTGGCCAACAGCGAGCTGGTCGCCGAGGAGATCGTCCGTACGCTCGTCGGCTCGATCGGCCTTGTGGCCTCGGTTCCGGTGACCACTGCCCTGGCCGCGCTGGTGGTCTCGGCCGATCGCCCGACTCCTCAGCCGGCGGCGGCAATGACACCGGCGGCGGCAGCGACACCGGCACGCACCGGGAGGGGGCGCCGCCGCAAGCAGTGACACCGGCATACGAAGTCCCCGCAGCGTGCACGCAGAAGCGTTACGGCACCCCCAAGGCGCGCGGCTCAGCCCGCGCTCTGCTCCTCCGCGAGGATGCGGTCCAGAGCCTCGTCGAGGTGCGTCTCGAAGTCGGCGAGGGAACGCTCCTGCCCGAGCGGCACCAGTTTGTCCGTACGGTCCAGGAACGCCACGAGCGGCGCCGTGCCGGACCGGAACAGCGCCTGGTCACAGCCCACCTGAAGCCGGATCAACACCTCGCCCAACACCTCCGGATCGGCGGGCGCGATATGGACGTCACCGTCACCGCTCGGCCGCCCCACGCCGTCTACCAGCAGCTCTCGCCCGAATGCCCAGGTAACAGGGGCGTCTCCGGGGAGATGGAAGGTCAGCCGCACGGCATAGGGATCACACGTCTCGTACCGCAGCTCCACCGGGATCCGGAAGGAGAGCTCATCCGAGACGAGGAAGCTCATCATGACCTCTGCCTGTACTGACTCGCGCATTCGCCTACCTCGTCAGTTGCCATCGACGGGCCGGGAATCAGCCCTGACACTGCCCGCAGTTTGCTGAAAGTACACGAGAGATCACAAGGAGTGATTTTTCAGATGCTGATAGAGAGCGCGAGTGTCCCCAGTAGCCTTCCGATCTCGTCCTGCAACTGCCGTGCTGCGGGCAGCAGTCGGTCGGACTGATGGAGGGGCAGCGAAATGGCCATGGTCGCGGCGGTCGTTCCCAGCGTGAGGGGGATCGCGGCACAGACCGTCCCCAGCGCGTACTCCTGTCGCTCGACCACCGGTTCCATCCGTCCGATCCGGTTGAGGCGCCATGACAGGGCCTGCTCGTCACGCACCGTGTACGGAGTGATCGCCCGCACGGGATAGCGGTCGAGGTGATCGCTCCGCGCCTCCTCGCCGAGCTGCGACAGCAGACACTGCCCGACGGCGTGCGCATGCCCGGTCTCACGGAAGTCGGCCCACTCCTCGACCGCTGGATTTCCCGGGCTGTCGGCGACGCACATGACCTCGATCTCGCCCTCGCGGTAGACCGCGTAGTACACGGGGGCGCCGATGATGTCCCTCCAGTGCGCGAGGACGTCGCTCACCGTGCTGCGACGTTTCTGCTGCGCCCCGCTGCTGCTGAGCCGCTCGGCCGCCTCACCGAGGAAGAACAGCCCCTTGTCCCGGTGCAGATAGCCCTCGTGCGTCAGCGTGCGCAGCAGGTGGTACGCCGTGGGCAGGGCGAGTCCGGCGTCCCGGGCCAACTGCTTGGCAGGCGCCCCGTGCTGACGCGCGGCCACGGCCTCCAGCAGCCGCATCGCGCGCTGCACCGAGCCGATGAGAGTGGTGGGGTGCGTCTCCCCGGCCGGCGCCGGGGGAGGCTTCGGGGAGGGAAGGCGCACCGCCGTGGCTGTCGCGATGCGGGGCGAACGGGGCTCCGGCGGTCGGACGGGCGGCTCCCCGGGTGAGCTACGGGGCTGCACGGGGGGAGCCGGCGCTCTGGTGGGCGTCGTGGGCCGGGTCTGCGGATCGGCGGGTACGGTGTCAGCCGTGGCCAAGGGTCACTCCCGAAGCACGAGGAGGGCCGCCCGTGCGAGGGAACACGGGGGATGTGCGCCGCCCGCGGGGTCGCCCCCGCAGCGAGCTCCGGACTTTAACGGCCCGTCATCCCCCGCAGACGGCCCCGCCGGGAAACTTCCCTCCCCCGAGGGAACCTCGGGTTCCTGTTGGCACCTCGACCGTTACCGGCGGCTCACTCGGTTCCGTGTCACTGCACGCCGCACGCTGACGACTCACCAGTCGCTGCGCGACGACGAGCCCGCCATGAACTTCCGGACGACGTAGATCAGCCCGCCGACCAGAGCGACGAACACCAGCACCTTGAAGAGCAGGGCCACGACGACCTGCAGCACGCTCAATATCAGACTGCCGAACACGACCAGGGCGATGACCGGCACCGCGACCCACTTCACCCACCACGGCAATCCCGTGAAGATCTCCCGCATCGCCCTTGTCCTTACTCCGTCGCCTCCCGGGGCCCCGTGTTCGGGGCCTGCCTCCGGGTCCTGTGATGTCCTGCCTTCGATGCTAGGGCGGAACAGGGTGGCTCCGGGGGCCTCGCGCCCCTTGTCCATCCCTGATCGTTCCCCTAGGGAATCCCGGGGCCGCCTCAGCTCTCGGGCGGAGAGAACACCACCATGACCCGGAGGTCCTCGGTGATGTGATGGAACTTGTGGGCCACCCCGGCGGGCACGTACACGACGCTGCCGCGCGCCACCTGCGTCGTCTCCGTACCGACCGTGAGCGAGGCCCGGCCGCTCACGACGAAGTAGACCTCGTCCTGGTTGTGCGGATTCTGTGGGTCGTGTTCACCGGCGCCAAGCGCGTACAGACCGACCGACATGTTCCGCTCACGCAGAAACTGCAGGTAGGCACCGTCATTGGCGGCGCGCTCCGCCTCCAGTTCGTCCAGCCGGAATGCCTTCATTGCCCTTGTCCGCCCCTTGCCCCAGTGCTCGTGCCCGATCTCGTCTGCCACGATCAGACACATGAAGAATTTCGTAGTCAAGACGATCGCCAACGCGGGCGCCCTCGCGGTCGCCGTATGGGTCCTCGACAAGATCATTCTGACCGGTGACAGCACGGTCCAGAAAGTCGGGACGCTGCTGCTCGTAGCGCTCGTCTTCGGCTTGGTGAATGCCGTGGTCAAGCCCATAGTCAAGCTGCTCACCCTCCCCCTGTTCATCCTGACCCTCGGCTTGTTCACCCTGGTGGTCAACGCACTGATGCTGTTGCTCACCTCGTGGCTGGCCGACAAGCTCGACCTGAGTTTCCAGGTGGAGGGCTTCTGGACCGCGGTCCTGGGCGGCCTGATCATCTCGATCGTCTCCTGGGCCCTCCACTTCGCCCTACCCGACGAGGACTGAATACCCCGCTATGACCTACCGTGTCTGTTTTGTCTGCACCGGCAACATCTGTCGTTCCCCGATGGCCGAGTCCGTCTTTCGCGCGCGCGTAGAGGAGGCCGGGCTCGACAGCCGGGTCGAGGTCGACAGCGCGGGCACGGGCAGCTGGCACGAGGGCGACGGTGCCGACCCGCGCACCGTCTCCGTCCTCGAGGCGAACGGCTACGGGAGCGAGCACGTTGCCCGGCAGTTCCAGGACTCCTGGTTCGCCCGCCTCGATCTCGTGATCGCCCTCGACTCCGGCCATCTGCGGGCCCTGCGCCGGCTGGCGCCCACTCCGGAGGACGCCGAGAAGGTCCGGCTCCTGCGCTCGTACGACCCCGCCGCGGGCGATGACCTCGACGTACCGGACCCGTACTACGGGGGCATGGACGGCTTCGAGGAGTGCCTTGAGATGCTGGAGGCGGCGAGCCCAGGCCTGCTCGCCGTCGTACGGGAGCATGTGGAAGGACAGGCGGCATGAGCGACTCGGCGGTCTTCGGCGACGGCACACGTGCGGTACGGGCAGGGCTGCCCGAGCCCGTCAAGCACGAGCCCACCCTCCCGGGCCCGGTCTTCGCCGCCCACTACCACCTGCCGGGCGACCCCACGGGCCCCTACACCTACGGCCGCGACGAGAACCCCACCTGGACCCTCCTGGAGCGCGCCATAGCCGAGCTGGAGGCGCCGGGCCAGGACGACGCCGAGACGCTCGTCTTCCCCTCCGGCATGGCCGCCATCTCGGCCGTCCTCTTCTCCCAGCTCCGCACCGGTGATGTCGCGGTACTGCCGAACGACGGCTATCAGGCACTGCCGCTGGTGCGTGAGCAACTGGAGGCGTACGGCATCGAGGTGCGTACGGCACCGACGGCCGGCAACGCGCAGCTCGACGTTCTCGACGGCGCGAAGCTGCTGTGGATCGAGACGCCGTCGAACCCGGGTCTCGACGTGTGCGACATCCGGCGGCTCACCGAGGCGGCACACGCGCGTGGGTGCGTCGTCGCCGTCGACAACACCCTGGCGACCCCGCTCGGGCAGCGGCCGCTGGAACTGGGGGCCGACTTCGCCGTGGCCAGCGGCACCAAGCAGCTCACCGGACACGGCGACCTCCTGCTGGGGTACGTGGTGAGCCGCGACGCGGGGCTGCTGACGGCGGTGCGGCGCTGGCGCAAGATCGCCGGGGCGATCCCGGGGCCCATGGAGGCCTGGCTCGCCCACCGTTCGCTGGCCACGCTGCACCTCCGCGCCGACCGCCAGAGCGCCAACGCCCTGGCCGTCGCCGAAGCGCTGAAGGGGCGGCCCGAGGTGACCGGGCTGCGCCATCCGGGACTGCCCGACGATCCGGCGCACAAGGTCGCCTCGCAGCAGATGCGGCGCTACGGGTGTGTGGTGTCGTTCTCGCTGCCCACACGCGCGCGTGCCGATCGTTTTCTGGACGCGCTGCGCCTGGTGGACGACGCCACGAGCTTCGGCGGAGTACGGTCCACCGCCGAGCGGCGCGGCCGGTGGGGCGGGGACGCGGTCCCCGAGGGATTCGTCCGCTTCTCGGCGGGCGCCGAGGACACCGACGACCTGGTGGCCGATGTGCTGCGCGCCCTTGACGAGTCGGCGGGCTGACGGAGCCGATCGTTACCGCCTGGTACCCCACTACGCGGATCGGGCGGTCCGAACCTCCCCCCTCGTGGCTCGGACCGCCCCCGGTTCTGCGCGCGAAGAACCGCGTCAACAAGGCTAGTTGACTCTGTGTCAGTGTCCAATCACAGTAGCGACAGAGACCTATCGACTTATTTATAGTTGGGCGCTCCGGGGATGGGAGGGGAGGGAGCACCATGGATTTGGCCCTGCTGCGGACGTTCGTCGCCGTGCACCGGGCCGGCTCCTTCACCCGCGCCGCCGCACTGCTCGGTCTCTCGCAGCCGGCCGTCACCTCGCAGATACGCACGCTGGAGCAGCAGCTGGGACGCCCCTTGTTTCTGCGTCAGGCGCGCGGGGTGACCCCCACGACGATCGGCGACGAGCTCGCCCACAAAGCGGCCCCCCATCTCGACGCCCTGGTCGAAATCACCGAGACCGGGCTGGACGAGGACTCCTCCTTACGCACCCTGCACCTCGCCGGGCCACCGGAGTTCACCGCCGAACGTGCCCTGCCCGCCCTCACCGAGCTGACCGGGGACCGCGGGCAGGGTTTTGCGTTGCGGGCCTCGTTCGGAAATGCCGAGGAGACGCTGGAAGGGCTTGCCGCCGGACACCATGATCTGGCCATCACAACGGCACGTCCGCGTGGCGCCCTGCTCACCGCGACTCCGCTCTGCGACGAGGAGCACGTCCTGATCGCGGATCCACGCTGGGCTTCCCGTGTCGGTGCGGCCAAGCTGCGCCGCAAGGACGCTCACGCACTGGAGAACCTCCCGGTGGTCGAGGTACACGAGTCGCTGCCCTTCGTCGCCCGCTACTGGGCCTCCGTCTTCGACTCCCGGCCCGCCGCTTCGGGCACCGTCATCGTGCCCGACCTCCGCGCGGTCCTCGCCTGTGCCGTCACCGGCGCGGGCCTGGCCGTGCTGCCCCGCTATCTGTGCGCGTCCGCCCTGGAGCGCGGTGACGTCGTGGCGCTCCTCGAACCGGCGGTGCCCCCGCTGCGCACGTACTTCCTGGTGGTGCGGACCGGCACACTGGCCATGCCGCACATCGCGCGGGCACACGAGCGGCTGCTGCGGGCGGCCACGGGCTGGTCGTAGCGCCGGAGACTGCTTGTGCACACGGCACACGTGTCGGCGCGATGACGGCATGACGTGCGGGTGCGCTCCCAGGAGCGGGGCGCCGGCAGCACGGAACTCGTCTCTCCCGGGGCTCCCGTCCCAGGCTTCTTTCCGACGCATCGTCCCGAGCTTCATTTCCGGGGCTGGGCAATGTTTCACGTGGAACCAACCGGGCCACATTTCTCCCATGACCGTCCGACCCGTGGTCAAGCGCACCGCCCGCGCCATCCTGCTCGATGGCGACGACCTGATCCTGATCAAGCGGACCAAGCCAGGCGTCGATCCCTACTGGCTCACACCGGGTGGCGGGGTGGAGCCCGATGACACGACCGTCGTCGACGCGCTCCATCGCGAGGTACACGAGGAACTCGGCGCCAAGATCACCGATGTGGTGCCCTGCTTCGTGGACACCGTCGAGCACATCGGCGAGGACGGCGGCGCGACTGGCGTGAAGGTGCAGCACTTCTTCGTCTGCCGCCTGGAATCCATGGACACCTCACAGCGGCACGGTCCCGAGGTCGACGAACCTCTGGGCGAGTACGAGATCGTGCGCGTGCCGTTCACACGGGTCGGGATCGCGTCCGTCCACCTCGTACCACTGTCCCTGCGGCACTACCTCGACGGGAACATCGAGGGCGTCCGGGCGATGCACGCGCCCGACCTTGGCTGAGCCCGACGAGCCTCAGTCCGCTGCCGCGACCAGTTCCTCCACCGAGTCGTGCCGTATGCGGTTCCAGGGCATGCCAATGCCCCTCAGCGTGTCCACACCACTGCGGATCAGGCCGGGCGGACCCGAGAGATACGCGTCGTACTCGTTCCAGGGCCCGAACTCGCGCACGGCATCGGGGAGCTGCAGGAGCCCTTGCCGGTCCACGACCGTGCGGATCTCCAGCCATGAGTGGCTCTGCTTCATTCGCAGCAACGTGTCGATGTCGTACAGGTCGTGATCGGCGCGTGCGCCGTAGAACACCTCGACGGAACGCCGCTCGCCGTGCTCTGCGACGTCCTCGACCAACGCCTTGATGGGCGCTATGCCTGTGCCGCCGCCGACACACAGCAGTCCGCTGTCAGTGGTGTGGTCGACCGTCATCGAACCCGCCGGCGGCCCGAGTCGTAGGACGTCGCCGGGGCGAGCCCGGTGCACGAGCGCAGTGGACACCCAGCCTGCTGGGATCGCCTTCACGTGGAACGACAGAAGGCCGTCGGAGCGGGGCGCCGAGGCGAATGAGTAGTGCCGCCATATCCGCGGCCACCAGGGAGTCTCCAGGCTCGTGTACTGCCCGGCGAGGAATGGGTACGGCTGGTCGGGCCTGACGGTGATGACCGCGATGTCCGGCGTCCTGAGATCGTGCGAGACGACCTCGGCCATCCACCAGGGCGGGGACCGCAGCTCGTCCTCGGCCGCCGAGTCGATCATCACCTGGGAGATGGTCGTGTACGCCCGCACCCAGGCCGCCTCGGTCCTTTCGTCCCAGATGGCGCTGGCGAACCGGCTCAGCGCCCCGATGAGGCACTCACCGACGGCCGGGTAATGCTCGGGCCGGGTGCCGTACTTGCGGTGTCCCCGGCCGAGATTCTGCAGGTAGTCCTCCAGCACCGGGGCGTTGTCGATGTGTTCGGCCGCGATCAGCAGAGCCTTGAGGAGGCGATCGCGCTGGGTGTCCATCGCCGGTGGGAAAAGCGGACGCAGCTCGGGATGCCGCACGAAGAGCAGGGCGTAGAAGTAGGAGGTGACCTTGTCGGCGACCGGGCTGATCTCTTCCATGGTTTGCCGGATGAGCACGGCGTCCGGGGAGGCCTGGGGAGAGGAGGCGGAGCGTTGGGGGGGTACACGCTCTTGCTGGAGGGTCGCCTGGGGCGGCGGGGCCTCGGCGGATGCCGGCACGCCCTCGTCCGGTATTCGTTCCTGAATACCGGCGATTCCGCTTGTTGCAGGGATGCCGCCGCCAGATGCGGGCTCACCCTCCGCAGGCCGGCCGAGCGGGCGCAGCCCGGCCAGACGGCTGCCCTCGGTCTCCTGCTCTCCGCCGGCGGGTGTGGGCTTTTTACGCGGGGTGAACCAGCCGCCCGCGCCGTCGCCGCCGGACGTGCCGTTATCGGCCGACGTGGTGGTCGGAGCGTCCATGGTGTGCCTCGCCTCGAACTTCTTTCGGTCGTTCTGCGTACCCCCCGGGCGGGAGGTTGCCTGCTGTCCCCCGCAGACGGCCTTGCATTCCCCGTTCGGTCCCATCGGCCAAGCGGCCACATTCAACCCGGATTCCGGCCGCGTACGGACAAGTAGGCAAGTGAGATGGACCGCAGTTCTCACACCGCAGCGTCCCACCGTGTACCAGCGGCCGATCACTTAACGCAGAATGCGGGTCTTCGATCTCTCCGTCCCATTACGCTTCATTGGCCTGCGTTCATGCCCTGGTGAGATGAGCGCACACCTCACCCCGGACAAGAACCGGACTCGACCATACCGGCAGACGTCCCACACACAAGTCCCCCCTTCCTTCACCACGATCTGTACAGCGTGCGAAAGTCAAGATTTCTTCAACTGCTGGGCGCGGCACACCCATTCATGTGCTAGCCAGACATCGAAGCGTCGCACCACCAGCCGGGTCAGGAGGTCGGCGGATTGACCTGTGAGGGAGATCAGGTGCCGTCGGCACGACGAGCGTGATCGTTGTTTCACGTGAAACACCTGTCCGCCTGCTGTGGTCTTGAGTACATGGCCAAAAGCTCATGCGTGTCCCCGCAAACCGGTGGACGCCAGGGGCGCAGGTCAGACAGCCTGACCTGCGTGCCGACACCTTCTCTCGCCGCTCTCCCCATCCGCCGCCTGACGCCTCGCGATCTCACCGCCTGCGCCGACTTGTCCGAGGATCGGGGGTGGCCCCGTGAGGAACACAAATGGGGGCTGCTTCTCGCGGCGGGCAAGGGATACGGCATCGACGACCCCGGCGGCGGCCTCGTCAGCGCCTGCGTCGTCACCGAGTACGGCACAACGGGCCGCCCGGATCTCGGGGCGATCGGCATGGTTCTAGTGGCCGAGCGTCATGCCCGTCAGGGTGTCGGCCGCCGTCTGATGCAGCATGTCCTCACAGAGGCGGACACGACCCCGCTGACGCTTCATGCGACGCCGTACGGCCGGCCTCTCTATGAGGAGCTGGGCTTCAAAGTCACCGGCCGGGCCGAGATGGTAGTCGGGCACTTCACGCCCGGCGGACGGCCACCTGTGATCGCCACCCGGCCGGCCACAGCCGAGGACGTCACCACGATCCTCCGGCTCGACGAAGAGGTCTTCGGCGCCGACCGCACCCATGTACTCACGCGCCTTCCGGCATTCGTCGACCACCTTCACGTCGCCGTGGAAAACGGCCGGATCATCGGGTACGGGGCCGCCTGGCCCAACGTGGACACCCACGTCGTCGGTCCCCTCATCGCACGGGACACGGAGACAGCGAAGGCGCTCATCACTTCCCTGGCCGCTCGTACCGACCGCGCCCTGCGTACCGACATCGACGTACGCCACGACGAGCTGCTGACGTGGGTGAAGGACCGCGGGCTGACCTCCATGGCCTTCAATGCGGTGATGACCTATGGGATCGCCGAACTGCCGGGCGACTGGACCCGGCGGTTCGCTCCCGTGACGGTGGCGGCGGGCTGAGGGCATCCACGAAAAGCAGCGCGGGGACCGTTGTGGCCCCCGCGCCGAGTTTCGGGCCGGGATTGGGGGAGCCGACGCGGGGGGTCAGCTCCGAACAGCGGACCGTTGCTCGGTGGCGTTCCCCATCACTGCGGCTCCGTCGCCCGTCCCAGCTCCGGCCACGACCGTGCTGGATGCGCTACCCCTGCGCTCCAGGGCGGCTGAGAGGACAGCCAGGACGAGGGCGGCCCCGGCGAGGGCGGCGCCGACCCAGTTGGGGGCCGTGTAACCGAGACCCGCGGCGATGACGAGACCGCCGAGCCAGGCAGAGAGCGCGTTACCGAGGTTGAAGGCGCCGATGTTCACCGCCGAGGCCAGCGTGGGGGCGGCGTGCGCCTGGTCGAGGACGCGCTTCTGCAGCGGTGGAACGGTCGCGAAGCCCAGGGCGCCGACCAGCGCGATCGTCACCGCGGCCGCGATCTTGTCGTGCGCGGTGAGGGTGAAGAGCGCGAGGACGACGGCGAGGGCGCCCAGCGAGATGTACAGCATGGGCATGAGCGCGCGGTCGGCGAACCTGCCGCCCACGAGGTTGCCGACGACCATGCCCAGGCCGAAGAGGACGAGAAGCCAGGTGACGGAGGAGTCGGCGTAGCCCGCGACATGCGTCATCATCGGCGCGATGTAGGTGATGGCCGCGAAGACACCGCCGAAGCCAAGGACGGTCATCGCCATGGCGAGCAAGACCTGCACGTTCTTGAAGGCGGCCAGCTCATGGCGCAGGTGCACCCCTTCCGGCCTGGGCATCTCCGGTACGAGCCGTGCGATGCCTGCCAGGCCCAGGACCCCGAGGGCGGCGACGACGGCGAAGGTGACGCGCCAGCCGACGGACTGCCCGATAAAGGTGCCCAGCGGCACGCCGACCACGTTGGCCACAGTGAGTCCCGTGAACATCATCGCGATGGCTCCGGCCTTCTTTTCGGGTGCCACCAGGTCGGCTGCGACGACCGAGCCGATGCCGAAGAAGGCACCGTGGGCGAGCGAGGCAATCGCACGGCCGATCAGCATGACGGCGAAGACAGGTGCGACGGCGGACACCAGGTTGCCGACGATGAACAAGCCCATCAACAGCATCAGCATCCGCTTGCGCGGAATCCTGGTGCCCAGGACGGTCATGATCGGGGCGCCCGCCGTGACGCCCAGTGCGTAGCCGGTCACCAGCCAGCCGGCGGTGGGGATGGAGACGCCGAAGTCCTGGGCGACCTCGGGGAGGAGGCCCATGATGACGAACTCGGTCGTGCCAATGCCGAAAGCCCCGATCGCCAGGGCCAGAAGCGCGAGAGGCATGAAGGGTGTCACCTTCCGAGTGGATTGCGGGAGCACTTTGCCAGCGCCAACAATAGTTGCAGACGCGCCCTAACTGCAAAAGCCGTCTATTGCTCCGGTGTCATATCCTGGATCCAGCCGCTCCGGGACGGAGGAAGACGCATGACAGCGACGGACCCCGCACTCACCGCCCTCTCCCAGGGCTGGTGCGCCCTCTCCCTGCTGCACGGGAGGATCGAGGTCCACATCGAGCGCGCGCTGCAGACCAAGCACAACCTGAGCGTGCGCGAGTACTCCCTGCTCGACGTACTCAGCCGTCAGCACAATGGCGATGGGGGCCATCTGCAGATGAAGCAGGTCGCCGACGCAGTCGTCCTCAGCCAGAGCGCCACCACGCGGCTGGTCACCCGCCTTGAGGACCGGGGGCTCCTGGCGCGCTATCTGTGCCCCACCGACCGCCGCGGCATCTACACGGACGTCACCGAGGCGGGGCTCACGCTTCTCGAAGAGGCACGCCCCACCAACGACGCCGCCCTGCGCGAGGCCCTCGACAAGGCGGCCGAGACTCCCGAACTGGCCCCCCTCATCCGGGTCGTCGAGTCAATGAGCACGCCCGCATAGGCTGCGCCCATGGGAGATCTTGAAATACGTCCGGCCGTCACCGACGACGTCCCCGACATCGTCGCCATGCTCGCCGACGACCCGCTGGGCGCCCAGCGGGAGTCACCGAACGACCTGACGCCCTACCTGACAGCCCTGGAACGCATCAGCGGCGACCCGAATCAACACTTGGTCGTCGCCGTACGCGAGGGCCGGGTCGTCGGCACCCTCCAACTCACGATCATTCCCGGACTGTCGCGCAAGGGCGCGACCCGATCCGTCATCGAAGGCGTCCGTATCCACACCGACGAGCGCGGCAGCGGCCTCGGCACGAGGCTCATCCAGTGGGCGATCGACACATCCCAGCGCCAGGACTGCCAGTTGGTCCAGCTCACCTCTGACGCCACCCGCACCGACGCCCACCGGTTTTACGAGCGGCTTGGCTTCGAGGCCTCTCACGTGGGCTTCAAGTTGCCGCTCTGACGGGCTGTCTGTGTGGTGTTGGGTGCTGTTTCACGTGAAACAGCACCCAACACCACACAGACAGCTCATACGCTCCGCAGGGGCTACGAGATCCCGCGCCACCCCTCAGGGTCCACCCCACCCGGCACCGAAGCCCCCTCCTCGTACGGCTGCCGCGTGAACACAAACGATCCGAGGTCCAGATGGTCCGCGGACCCGTCGTGCCGTCTTACGGCCCGCAGGGACTCACCCGCGAAATAGCCATCGAGTCCGGTCCATGTGCCGTCACGGTTCGCCCTGAACCGCGCACCCAGGCGGCCGTTGCCCGACAGCGGTTCCAGCGAGAGACCCCCGCCGGCCACGAGCCGCAGCGCGAAGGCATGCGTGCCCCAGTACCACTGCCCAGCCAACTCCAGAACGGGCCGGTCGACTTCAGGCAGCGGCCGCCACGGCTCGGGAATCCGGGGCTCGGCCTCCGCCACGATGGCGACGAGGTCGGCGGCGACATCCGACGCGACGGGCCCCGAGGTGCAGTTGACCAGCACGACGGCCGCCACGTCATCCTCCATGCTGATCGTGAGGCTCGCGAGGAAGCCTGGCACGGATCCGTTGTGCCCCACGAGGAAGCGGCCGTCGCGCTGCTGGAGTTTCATGCCGAGCCCGTACGCCACGCCCGCGGCCACATCCGCCGCCTCGGCCGGCGCGGCGGGCGTCCGCATCTCCAGTAGGGACTCCGCGCTCAGCACTCGGTCGTCGCCGCGGGCGAGGAACGCTGCAAAGCGGGAGAGGTCGCCGGTCGTGGACCAGAGTTGTCCCGCGGGCGCCATGCGTCCGAGGTGCTCGGTGGGCTCCGGCAGCATCACATCCGCCCAGGGATGTACGGCCCAGCCGCCCGCATGGGGCGCCTGCGGGTCGCCGCTCGTGCGGTGCAGGCTCAGCGGTTCGAGTACCTCACGCCGCAGCACGTTCTCCCAGGGGGCACCTCGCAACTCTTCGACGAGGGCACCCAGAAGCGTGTAGCCGGTGTTGGAGTAGTGGAAGCGGCGGCCCACGGGATGCCGGTGCGGCTGCTCGCCCAGGACATCGGCGAGCTCCGGACGCAGCGAGCCAGGGGTTCGCTCCCACCAGGGCGCGGGCGACTCCGCCGCCAGGCCAGCGGTGTGCGCGAGCAGTTCGGCAATCGTGGCCTCCCCCGCGCCGGTGCCCGGCAGGTGCTTCTCCAGCGGGTCGCCGAGGTCCAGTACGCCCTCGTCACGGAGCCGCAGCACCAGGACGGCAGTGAACGTCTTGGTGATCGAACCAACCCTGTACTGCGTGTTCTCGTCCGGAGCGTGCCCCTCCACGGAGGTCCGTGCCCCGGTCCACACCGTCCGGCCACCGCGGACGACGGCAGCGACCATGGACGGCGCCCGCCCCTCGGCCTGAGCCACGGCGATGCGGTGCAGCAGGGCGCGACGCGTGGCGGGCAGCAACTCTTCCTGAGGTGTTGTCATGCGTCCCAGTCCACCGGGCCCGGAACCGGCAGTCGAGCGGATTTATCAGGTCTGCGCCATGTCCACGAAGCGTGAGTAATGCCCCTGGAAGGCAACGGTGATCGTGGCCGTCGGGCCGTTGCGGTGCTTGCCCACGATGATGTCCGCCTCGCCCGCGCGCGGGGACTCCTTCTCATAGGCGTCCTCGCGGTGCAGCAGGATCACCATGTCCGCGTCCTGCTCGATCGATCCGGACTCACGCAGGTCGGAGACCATGGGCTTCTTGTCCGTGCGCTGCTCGGGGCCACGGTTGAGCTGGGACAGCGCGATCACTGGAAGCTCCAGCTCCTTGGCCAGCAGCTTGAGGTTTCGCGACATGTCGGAGACTTCCTGCTGGCGGCTCTCGGACCGTTTACCGCCGGACTGCATCAGCTGCAGGTAGTCGATGACGACCAGCTTCAGATCGCTGCGCTGTTTGAGACGGCGGCACTTGGCACGGATCTCCATCATCGACAGGTTCGGGGAGTCGTCGATGTAGAGAGGAGCGGCCGAGACATCCGGCATCCGGCGCGCGAGGCGGGTCCAGTCCTCGTCGGTCATCGTCCCGGACCTCATGTGGTGCAGGGCCACGCGCGCCTCGGCGGACAGCAGACGCATCGCGATCTCATTACGGCCCATTTCGAGCGAGAAGATCACGCTCGGCATGTTGTGCTTGATCGAGCAGGCCCGTGCGAAGTCCAGCGCCAGCGTCGACTTACCCATGGCGGGACGGGCGGCGATGATGATCATCTGGCCCGGGTGCAGACCGTTCGTGAGCTGGTCGAGGTCCGTGAAGCCGGTCGGCACACCGGTCATCTCCCCCGACCGGGAACCGATCGCCTCGATCTCGTCGAGCGCGCCCTCCATGATGTCGCCGAGCGGCAGATAGTCCTCGGTGGTGCGCTGCTCGGTGACGGCGTAGATCTCGGCCTGTGCCCTGTTGACGATCTCGTCGACGTCGTCATCGGCCGCGTACCCCATCTGCGTGATCCGCGTACCGGCCTCGACCAGGCGGCGCAGGACCGCACGCTCGTGGACGATCTCGGCGTAGTACTCGGCGTTCGCCGCCGTCGGGACCGTCTGGACGAGGGCGTGCAGATACGCGGGGCCACCCACCTTGGTGATCTCGCCGCGCTTGGTGAGCTCGGCGGCGATCGTGATGGGGTCGGCCGGCTCACCCTTGGCGTAGACGTCGAGGATGGCCTGGAAGATGGTCTCGTGCGCGGGCTTGTAGAAGTCATGGCCCTTGAGTACCTCGACCACGTCCGCGATGGCGTCCTTGGACAGGAGCATGCCACCGAGAACGGACTGCTCGGCATCGAGGTCCTGTGGCGGTACCCGCTCGAACGACGGCCCCGCGCCGTCCCACGCACTGTCCTCACGGCCCCGGTCGTGCTGTTCGTCACGGCCGCGGCCACCAGTGCTGCCGCGACGGGAGGCGGGCAGACGATCGCTGGGTCCGCTGTCGGCCCACGGCTCGTCCAAGGGCTCGGAAATGCTCACCGGGCCACCTCCTCCCGTCCGCCCGAGCGGACCTCGCCGTGCCCCTCTTTCTTACGGCACGACACTGACAAATAAGAGGCCCAACTCCGCTTCTGGCACGTCGGTTTTGCGTGCATTCCGAGACCTGAAGACAGGGCGGGCGCCGCACCACGGTAGGCCGCTCGGCACCGTCAGCCAATCTGGTTATCCACAGGCCATGTGGACGACGGCCCTGATGCTGTGGAGAACTCCACAAAACCTGTGCACGACACGGTGGACAGGCCTGTGAACAAGCCTTGAGACATCCGCACCCAATGGCTCTGACCTGCTACTTTCCCATCCACCGGCTGTGCAGAAGAAAAACTTTTACAGCCAGACCAAGATCCTCTCGAACGAGCCGCCACGACACGCCCGAGCGAGCCGACAGTAAGGGGTAATCGCCCATTGCATCTCTTACCTGTGGACGGTTAGATTGATGTCCATGACACAGGCTCCCGCGGCGTCCAGGGCCGCTCGGCGACAGCACGACCGAGAGATCGTCATGCTGGCTGTTCCGGCCTTCGGCGCACTCGTCGCCGAGCCTCTCTTTCTGTTGGCCGACACCGCCATCGTCGGCCACCTCGGCACCGCACAGCTGGCCGGCCTCGGCGTCGCCTCCGCCCTCCTCACCACCGCGGTGAGCGTCTTCGTCTTCCTGGCGTACGCCACCACGGCCGGGGTCGCCCGCCGAGTGGGCGCCGGCGATCCGCGGGCCGCCATCCGTCAGGGCATGGACGGCATCTGGCTCGCTCTCCTTCTCGGCGCCGCCGTCGTGGTCGTCGTCCTGCCCGGAGCGCCTGCACTGGTGAATCTGTTCGGCGCCTCGGACACCGCGGCCCCGTTCGCGACCACGTACCTCCGTATTTCCGCACTCGGTATCCCGGCGATGCTGGTGGTGCTCGCCGCCACAGGCGTCCTGCGCGGACTCCAGGACACGAAGACTCCGCTGTACGTCGCCATAGGGGGCTTCGTTGCCAACGCCGCCCTCAACGTGGGTCTCGTCTACGGCGCCGATCTGGGCATCGCCGGCTCCGCGTGGGGCACGGTCATCGCCCAGTGCGGCATGGCCGCGGTGTACCTCTGGGTCGTGGTCCGCGGGGCACACAGGCACGGTGCCTCGCTGCGACCGGACGCCGCCGGGATACGAGCCAGCGCCCAGGCCGGGGCACCGCTGCTGGTGCGTACGCTCTCACTCCGGGCCATCCTGATGATCGCCACCGGGGTCGCAGCGCGCCTCGGAGACGCCGATATCGCAGCGCATCAGATCATCCTTTCCCTGTGGACCCTGCTTGCCTTCGCGCTCGACGCGATAGCCATCGCGGGGCAGGCCATCATCGGCCGTTATCTCGGCGCGGGCGACGCCCAAGGGGCCAGGGAGGCCTGTCGACGCATGGTGCAGTGGGGCATCGCCACCGGCATCGTGCTGGCACTGTTGGTGCTCGTCAGCCGCCCCGTGTTCATCCCGCTCTTCACCGGCGATCCGGTTGTCCAGGACGCCGCGTTGCCCGCCCTCATCGTGGTGGCACTCTCCCAGCCGATCTCCGGCATCGTGTTCGTTCTCGATGGCGTGCTGATGGGCGCGGGAGACGGCCCGTATCTGGCGTGGGCGATGCTGCTGACCCTCGCGGTCTTCGCGCCCGTGGCACTTCTCGTTCCGGCTTTCGGCGGCGGACTGACCGCACTCTGGGGAGCAATGACGCTGATGATGGCGATGCGCATGCTGACACTGTGGCTTCGCTCCCGCTCAGGCCGCTGGATCGTCACGGGGGCGACCCGCTGAGCAAGTTGACCGCGCTCGAGTCATGCAGTTTCGGCAGCGCCGTGGTCCGAGTCGAGCCGCCCGCGTGCTAGGTGAAACATCGCCCCGCTTCCTGCCTGTTTCACGTGAAACAGGCAGCCATTCCACACACGGAGACTGGTTCGGCTCCCTCTGAGGCGCCAGGCAAGCAGTGGGGGCCGCACCCCGAAGGGTGCGGCCCCGGATACCGCTTCAGCGAGCGCGGCGCTTACGCCGCAACGACCTCGATGCTGACCTTGGCGGCCACCTCGGGGTGCAGACGCACGGACGTCTCGTGGGCACCCAGCGTCTTGATCGGCGTGACCAGCTCGATGCGGCGCTTATCGACCTCGGGGCCACCGGAGGCCTTGATCGCCGAGGCGATGTCGGCCGGGGTGACGGAACCGAAGAGACGACCGGCGTCGCCGGAGCGAACGGCCAGGCGGACCTTGACACCCTCGATCTGGGCCTTGACCTGGTTGGCCTGCTCGATGGTCTGAATCTCGTGGATCTTGCGAGCGCGACGGATCTGCTCGACGTCCTTCTCGCCGCCCTTGGTCCAGCGGATCGCGAACTTCCGCGGGATCAGGTAGTTGCGAGCGTAGCCGTCCTTGACGTCGACGACTTCGCCCGCGGCACCGAGGCCGGAGACCTCGTGGGTGAGGATGATCTTCATGAGTAGGTCACCCTTCCCTTAGCGCGCGGTGGAGGTGTAGGGCAGCAGCGCCATCTCACGGCTGTTCTTCACGGCCGTGGCGACGTCACGCTGGTGCTGCGTGCAGTTGCCGGTCACGCGGCGGGCACGGATCTTGCCGCGGTCGGAAATGAACTTCCGCAGCATGTTCGTGTCCTTGTAGTCCACGTACGTGACCTTGTCCTTGCAGAAAGCGCAGACCTTCTTCTTAGGCTTGCGCACAGGCGGCTTCGCCATGGTGTTTCTCCTGTGTGATCAAGAAGTTTAGGGTGCGGCCCCGCCCCTCGCCGTGATGGACCGGTATCCCGATCCCCAAGGCCTAGAAGGGGGGCTCGTCCGAGTAGCCGCCACCGCCGCCGGAGCCTCCGCCCCAGCCGCCACCGCCCTGGTTGCCACCGGCGGGAGCGCCGGTCGCCCACGGGTCGTCGGCAGGAGCGCCGCCGCCCTGCTGGCCGCCGCCGGAGCCTCCGCCCCAGCCACCGCCACCCTGGCCGCCCCCGCCGCCGTAACCGCCCTGGCCACCGCGGCCGGCGGTCTTGGTGACCTTGGCCGTGGCGTTGCGCAGGCTCGCGCCGACCTCGTCGACGTCGAGCTCGTAGACCGTGCGCTTGACGCCCTCACGGTCCTCGTAGGACCGCTGCTTCAGCCGGCCCTGCACGATGACGCGCATGCCTCGCTGAAGCGACTCGGCGACGTTCTCCGCCGCCTGACGCCAGACCGAGCAGGTCAGGAACAGGCTCTCGCCGTCCTTCCACTCGTTCGTCTGGCGGTCGAAGGTGCGGGGCGTGGACGCGACACGGAACTTCGCGACCGCCGCACCGGAAGGGGTGAAGCGCAGCTCGGGGTCGTCGACAAGATTGCCGACGACCGTGATGACGGTCTCGCCTGCCATGGGGAACCTCTCGGCGGGTTTGCTGCTGGCTGCTTGTGGTGCTACTCGATTCCCGAGATCAGCTGAGCGGGAGTGCTCAGTGGGTCTCGGGGCGGAGGACCTTGGTCCGGAGGACCGACTCGTTCAGGTTCATCTGGCGGTCGAGCTCCTTGACGATCGCAGGCTCGGCCTGCAGATCGATGACCGAGTAGATCCCCTCGGGCTTCTTCTTGATCTCGTACGCGAGACGACGACGGCCCCAGGTGTCGACCTTCTCCACCTTGCCGTTGCCCTCGCGGACCACGGAGAGGAAGTTCTCGATCAGGGGGGCGACAGAGCGCTCCTCCAGATCGGGGTCGAGGATGACCATCACCTCGTAGTGACGCATGTGGAACCCACCTCCTTTGGACTCAGCGGCCACGGTCGTTCCGTGGCAGGAGGGTTGTGATGCGTACGCAACGGTATCGGCCGCCACTGACAATCGGGGGTCCCGGCTGAGATCCCCCGTCGTGGCCTGGGCAGACACCAGTGCAGACGGTAAAGAGTACCCGCATCCCCGCTTCCGGTTGAAATCAGGCGGTGGGGACCGTCAATCTGTACAGATCGGGTGAGTAAGGCGCTACCATGCGCCGCCTTCCGCAGGAGGTGCCCCATGGCACAGACAATGCGACCCAACATCGCCGGATCCCTGTTCGCCACCGATCACAAGCCCCACCCCGTGCAGGACACCCTGGTTGCCGTGACGCTTGTGCTCGGGGTGGTCTCCTTCGTCACGGCGATGTTCGACCATCTGCACCTGCTCAGTTCCTGGACAGGTCTGGTGGGGATCTTGACCGGAGCGTACGGGCAGTTCATCTCGGAGACGACCCGTGAGCGCTTCGGTCTGATCGTGGGTCTCGGTGCCTCGGCAGTCGGCTTCTTCCTCGGCATGGCACATGGCGGCCTCTTCGGGGGGATCATCGGCTGACCCCGTCGCGGCGGCTGACGGATCGTCGACGGACTCCCCGGCCGACGACCCGTCAGCCGGCCGCACAACACCTCGCGGCGTCCCGGCCACGCACCGGTCGGAGCCCAGGTTGCATACGGCCAGACGGCGCGCTCGCAGGGCGCAGTAGGCTTCGGCGCTAGAGCCGGAGCCCCTGTACCCATGGGGACACACCAGCCCGAGGAGCGCCCCGAATGAGCCTGACCCTGAGGACGATCAGCCGAGAGCAGCATCTGGCGTACATCCAGAGCCTGCCGGCGGCGAGCCACATGCAGGTCCCGGCCTGGGCTGACGTCAAGGCGGAGTGGCGCTCCGAGAGCCTCGGCTGGTTCGACAAGACGGGCGAGATGGTCGGTGCGGGCCTCGTCCTCTACCGGCAGCTGCCCAAGATCAAGCGCTATCTCGCCTATCTGCCCGAGGGCCCGGTCATCAACTGGTTCGCGCCGAATCTCATCGACTGGCTGGAACCGATGCTCGCCCACCTCAAGCAGCAGGGCGCCTTCTCCGTGAAGATGGGCCCGCCGGTGATCATTCGGCGCTGGGAGGCCGGGTCCATCAAGAAGGGGATCCAGGACCCGGACGTGAAGCGCCTGCGCGACATCGAGGCCGACTTCATCGAGCCGCGTGCCTTCGAGGTCGCCGACAAGCTGCGCCGTATGGGCTGGCAGCAGGGCGAGGACGGAGGGGCCGGCTTCGGTGACGTCCAGCCCCGCTATGTCTACCAGGTGCCGCTCGCGAACCGATCCCTGGAAGAGGTCCACAAGAACTTCAACCAGCTGTGGCGGCGCAACATCAAGAAGGCCGAGAAGGCAGGCGTCGAGGTCGTCCAGGGCGGCTACCACGACCTGGAGGAGTGGCAGCGGCTGTACGAGATCACGGCTGTGCGCGACCGCTTCCGGCCCCGCCCGCTGTCGTACTTCCAGCGCATGTGGACGGCCCTCAACACGGAGGACCCCAATCGCATGCGGCTGTACTTCGCCCGGCACAACGGCGTGAACCTGTCGGCGGCGACGATGCTGGTCGTCGGTGGGCACGTCTGGTACTCGTACGGCGCGTCGGACAACATCGGGCGTGAGGTCCGGCCCTCGAACGCGATGCAGTGGCGGATGCTGCGTGACGCCTACGCCCTCGGTGCGACCGTCTACGACCTGCGCGGCATCTCCGACTCGCTGGACGAGACGGACCACCTTTTCGGCCTGATCCAGTTCAAGGTCGGGACGGGCGGGCAGGCAGCCGAATACCTGGGTGAGTGGGACTTCCCGCTCAACAAGCTGCTCCACAAGGCGCTCGACATCTACATGTCGCGCCGCTGACGCGGTCCGGTATCGCCCCGCCGGTCCGGCGGATGCATCACAATTGCGCTTCATACCTCTGATACACCGCAGCCACGAGAAAGGTTCCGGGACCGGCCATGGCGCTCACGCTCTACGTCGACACCGCGCGCTGGCGGGCACACCACAAGCACGTGCAGGAGCAGTTCCCGGGGCTTGTCCCCGTCTGCAAGGGCAACGGCTACGGCTTCGGCCACGAGCGGCTGGCCGAGGAGGCCACGCGCCTCGGATCGGACATCCTCGCCATCGGCACCACATACGAGGCCGCCCGGATCAAGGACTGGTTCAGCGGCGACCTGCTGGTGCTCACGCCGTTCCGGCGGGGCGAGGAGCCGGTGCCGCTGCCCGACCGCGTCATCCGCTCCGTGTCGTCCGTGGACGGCGTGTACGGCCTCGTGGGCGCCCGCGTGGTCATCGAGGTCATGTCCTCGATGAAGCGGCACGGTGTGAGCGAGCAGGACCTGCCGCAGCTCCACGCCGCCATAGAGAACGTCCGCCTGGAGGGGTTCGCCCTCCACCTGCCGCTGGACCGCACCGACGGCTCTGACGCCGTCGAGGAGGTCATCGGCTGGATGGACCGCCTGCGCGCGACCCGACTGCCGCTCCACACGATGTTCGTCAGCCATCTCAAGGCCGCCGAACTCGTCCGCCTGCAGCAGCAGTTCCCGCAGACCCGCTTCCGCGCCCGCATCGGCACGCGGCTGTGGCTGGGGGACCACGAGGCGACCGAGTACCGGGGCGCCGTCCTGGACGTCACCCGGGTATCCAAGGGCGACCGCTTCGGCTACCGCCAGCAGAAGGCGGCCTCCGACGGCTTCCTGGTGGTCGTGGCGGGCGGTACGTCGCACGGGGTGGGTCTGGAGGCCCCGAAGGCGCTGCACGGCGTCATGCCGCGCGCCAAGGGCGTCGCCCGCGCCGGCCTCGCCACGGTCAACCGGAACCTTTCTCCGTTCGTCTGGGGCGGCAAGCAGCGCTGGTTCGCGGAGCCGCCGCACATGCAGGTGTCGATCCTCTTCGTGCCCGCGGACGCCCCGGAGCCCCAGGTTGGCGAGGAACTGGTGGCCCACCTGCGGCACACCACCACACAGTTCGACCGGATCGTCGACCGCTGACCGGACGGTCACGGGCCGAGCGGAGCCTCGGTTGCCGGATCGCGCCCAGTACGCAGAAGGCCGTACACGGAGCCCGTGTACGGCCTTCTGCGTACCTTCCCTACACCTTGTTCGCTGAGGGCGAACTCCCACCGGTGCCGTGGCCGCCCCACTCGACGTGCGGCCCGTCGAGGTGCGCCGCATGCCTCGGGGGATGAGCCGCCGCGCCGAGCACGAAGACGTCCTCCGCGCCGTCCAGTACGCCGCCCGCCGGATCGTCGTCGCCGGCCCGGCGCACCACATCACGCTCCGGCAGGTAGACGTCCCGTACGACGACGGCGCACAGGTACAGCGTTCCCAGCAGGTGGACGGCGATGGCGAGTTGGTAGCCCTCGGTCGGGAGCCCCTTGTGGGCGTCCCCGCTGGTCGTGTACGCGAGGTACATCCAGATCCCGAGGAAGTACGCGACCTCGCACGCCTGCCAGATCAGGAAGTCCCGCCAACGCGGCCTGGCCAGCACGGCGAGGGGGATCAGCCAGAGCACGTACTGCGGCGAGTAGACCTTGTTGGTCAGGATGAAGGCCGCGACGATCAGGAAGGCGAGCTGGGCGAAGCGCGGTCGGCGCGGAGCGCTGAAGGCGAGCGCGGCGATGCCGCCACACGCGACCACCATCATGATCATTGCGGAGGTGTTGGCCGCGGCCGCGGTGATCTGGATGTCGAACCGCTGCGAAAGGATCAGGAAGATCGAGCCGAAGTCGACTCCGCGCTCACGGCTGAAGCTGTAGAACTTGGCCCATCCCTCCGGAGCGAGGAACATCACCGGAAGGTTGACGACGAGCCAGGCACCGACGGCACCGAGCAGCGCCGTACCGAACTCCCGCCACTTGCCCGCCCGCCAGCACAGGACGAAGAGCGGTCCGAGAACCAGGAACGGATAGAACTTCGCGGCCGTCGCGAGCCCCACCAGCACGCCGAAGGCGAGGGGGCGCCGACGCGACCACATCAGCAGCGCGGCGGCCAGCAGGGCGACAGCGAGTAGGTCCCAGTTGATGGTGGCCGTCAACGCGAACGCGGGCGCGAGCGCGACCAGGAGGCCGTCCCAGGGGCGTCGACGCTGAGTGCGTACGGTGCAAACGGCGATGACTGCTGTGCACACCATCAGCATCCCGGCATTGACCATCCAGTACCACTGCTCCTGGTCCTGGATGCTGCCGCTGCCCGGAGTGAGCCAGGAGGCGACCTCCATGAACACACCGGTCAGCACCGGGTACTCCAGGTACTGCATGTCGCCGGGGATCTTGTCGAAGTACGGCACAAGCCCGTCGGCGAAGCCCCGCCCCTGGTAAAGGTGCGGGATGTCCGAGTAGCACGCGTGCGTGTACTGGGAGCTCACCCCGAAGAACCAGGCACCGTCGTAGCAGGGCAGCTTCTGCACCATACCGAGGGCGAACATGCCGATCGCCACGAGCGCGACCACCCGCACGGGAGTCCACCAGGACGTCCCGAGCAGTGCGCGCCGCCCGATAGGTCCGCCGATGAGCTCACTGCCGTTCGCGGCGACCCTGTCCTCCTTGGTCGGCTGCACCGGCTCCGGCTCGTCCACGCTCACTCGCGTCGTGTCTGCACTGGGCATGTCGCACATCCTGCCGTACGTACCTGGGAACACGTCGAGGGCCGCCGTACCCGGTGGGGTGCGGCGGCCCTCGTTTCACGTGAAACACCTCACGGCGGATGTTTCACGTGAAACACCCTCGTTCGTGACCATCCACGGCGACTAGCCGTTCGGGCCTGCGAAGATGCCTCCGTTGTTGCCATTGCCTCTGGTGTTGCCCTCGGATTGGCTCGGTGAGGCGCTCGAACCGCCGTCCGTCCCTCCGGTGTCCGTCCCACCCGTGTCGTTGCCACCCGTGTCGTTGCAGGTCGGGTCGAACGGGTTGTTACAGGTCTCGGACTGCGAGGGCGACGGCTCGGCCTCGCTCTCGCTCGGCGTGGGGCTGGGCTCGGGGCTCTCCTCTTCCGTTTCGGTCGGGGTCGGGGTCGGGGTCGGGTCCGGAATGTCGTTGACGATCTCACCAATGGGCTCGGGCTTCGGGAAGTCCTCTACCGGCTCACCCTTGAGTGCCTGCTCCATATAGTCGTGCCAGATTTCGGACGGGAACGAAGCACCGTGGATCGACTCCTGATCGCCGGTCCCGTACATCTGCAGGAACTCACGCTCCTTGCCGGAGGCGTTGTCGTCCATGCGGTACATGCCAATCGCCGTCGACAGCTGTGGTACGTACCCGACGAACCAGGCGGACTTGTTACCGTCGGTGGTACCGGTCTTGCCCGCCACGTCACGACCGGGCAGCTGGGCATTGGTGCCTGTTCCGTCCTCTACCACGGTCTTGAGGACGTCGGTGACGTTGTCGGCGACCGGGGCCGTGAAGGCCGTCTTGGTCTCAGCGACCTCATCGTGATTGAAGACCGTGCCGTCCTGGCTCGTGACCTCGGTGACCGAGTACAGATCACGCTGCTTGCCGCTGGCCGCGAAGGTGGCGTACGACCCGGCCATTCGGATCGCGCTCGGGTCGGAGATGCCGATCGAGAAGGACGGGAAGCTTGTGCCGGTCAGACTGCTCTCGAGGAGACCCGCGTCCACCGCGGCCTCCTTCACCTTGTCCAGGCCGACGTCCATGCCGAGCTGGACGAACGCGGAGTTGGCCGAGACCCTCATCGCTTCGCGAAGGTCAATCTTGTTGTCGGGCGGCGATCCGTATGACTCGTCCCCGTCGTTCACCTGCAGCCACTCCTGGTCCTTCTCGTTTCGCCAGATCTCCCCGTCGTAAGTCCTGATCTTCAGCTTGTTCTTACCGCTGTACAGGCTTTTCGGAGAGGCGATCGTGCGCTCGTCCTGCGGCTGAGTCGGGAGGCCGTCCTTGTCGCGCACACCCCACTTCATGGCGGCCGCCAGGACGAACGGCTTGAAGGTCGACCCGACTTGGGCACCGGTCACGTCGCAGTTGTTGGTGAAGTGCTTGGTCGCGTCCTCGCCGCCGTAGCAGGCCTTGATCGCGCCGGTGGCCGGGTCCACGGACGCCCCGCCGAACTGCACGTGGGTGTCCGTCTCCGGGCGCTCCTTGGGCTTGATGTTCGCCTTTTGAACCTTCTTCACCGCGGCTTCGAGCTCGTCGACCTTCTTCTTCTCAAAGGTCGTGTAGATGGAGTACCCACCCTGCTGGAGCTTGTCGGCGCTGACGATGTCGTTGTTGATCAGGTAAGCCTTGGCCAGGTCGACCAGGTAGCCGACTTGGCCGCTCAACTTGTTGTTCGCGCGCGGATTCTTCCACTTGGGGAGCTTGGTGTACTTGGCCCGCTCTGTGGCGCTCAGATGGTCGTACTCGACCATCTTGTCGAGGGTGTCCTGCATCTGCCGCAGGGCTCGCCTGCTGTTGTCCTGGGGGGTCGCTGCCGGGTCGATGGATGTCGCGCCCGCGGGGTCGTAGTACGTGGCGCCCTTGAGCGTCGCCGCCAGGAAGGCACACTCGCCCGCGTTCAAGCTGACGGCGTCCTTGTTGAAGTACGCGCGCGCGGCAGCCTGGATGCCGTAAGCGTTGCGGCCGTAGTAGGCGGAGTTCAGGTAGCCGGCCATGATTTTGTCTTTGTCCATGTCGGTGCCGACCTTGATGGAGACGAACAGCTCCTTGAACTTTCGGGAGATCGTCTGTGACTGATCGTCCAGCATCGCGTTCTTCACGAACTGCTGGGTGATCGTGGAGCCGCCCTGGGTCTCACCACCCTTGGCCATGTTGAGCACGGCACGCGCGATGCCCATCGGGTCGATGCCGTTGTCCTCGTAGAAAGTCTTGTTCTCCTGCGAGATGACCGCATACTGCATGTTCTTCGGGATCTGCGAGAGGTTGATGATCTGCCGGTTCGTCTCACCCCCTGTCGCGACCATCTCAGAGCGGTCCGCCCAGTAGAAGACGTTGTTCTGTGACGTCGCCGTCTGTTGGACGTCCGGAACGTTCACCCAGGCGTATCCCACACCCGCGAGAGCCAGCAGACCACCGAAGAAGCCGATGAAGAGTCCGGTCACCAGCTTCCACGACGGCACCCAGCGGGCACCGCCGTATTTCCCGGCGCGCGGGTAGTCGATGATCCGTTTCCTGTCGGGCGGCGCGGCACGCCCTCTGCCACGCCCGGGACCTCGTCCGGCGCCTTCGGGTGCCGCTCTGCGGCGGCCACCCCCTCCGCTTTTCTGGGCTGCCCGCCGGGCCTCGGCACGACCGCCGTAAGGGCGATCCTCACCTCCCAAGTCATGGGAGCCTGAAGGAGACCCGGTGGCGCCTCGCGGTGCCGCGCGGCGGCCGGAGGACGCCGACTGGCCGCGTCGGGCCGCGGCTCGTCCGCCTCCCTGCGGCTGCGTCGGTTTGCGACGGTGCTCACTCATCGAACGACTACTCCTCGGGCAGGCGCACCCGTGCGCGCCTGGAAACGGCGGCTGGTTTCCTGTCCCCCCGAAGTACGGATGCGGTCGTGTTGGCATTCATCCGTACTGCACCAAGGACGACGACGTGCTCGGAAGTCACTCGGTTCCCGGTGGTGTGCATGGCGCACAGACTACGCACCACCAAAACCCTCCGAGCACCGAACTTCACCCCAAACCAGGCAACTTGCCTCCAACTTATCGGTGATGTGATCCCGTTCACCGCGCCCCCTCTTGTCGCAGCCGGACGGGCAACCTATCGTCGAGATGTATCGAGTCGATACATCAGCTCGGCATAAAGACGTGACGGCGAGGCCGCGGCAGAGAGGAGGCGACGATGAGCCGGCGTTCCGGAATCCTTGAGTTCGCCGTACTCGGGCTGCTCCGCGAATCTCCGATGCACGGCTATGAGCTGCGCAAACGACTCAATACGTCACTGGGTGTGTTCCGTGCCTTCAGCTACGGGTCGCTCTACCCCTGTCTCAAGACGCTGGTCGCCAACGGCTGGTTGATCGAGGAATCAGGGGGCGCGCAGGAGGACGCTTCCGCCGCTCCGCTCACGGGGCGCCGGGCCAAGATCGTCTACCGATTGACGGCGGAAGGTAAGGAACACTTCGAGGAGTTGCTCTCGCAGACGGGTCCGGACGCGTACGAGGACGAGACCTTCGCGGCTCGCTTCGCCTTCTTCGGGCAGACCTCCCGTGATGTGCGCATGCGCGTCCTGGAGGGCCGTCGCAGCCGTTTGGAGGAACGGCTGGAGAAGATGAGCGCCTCCCTGGCGCGCACCCGGGAGCGCCTCGACGACTACACGCTTGAGCTCCAGCGCCACGGGATGGAGTCCGTGGAGCGCGAAGTGCGCTGGCTGAACGAGCTCATCGAGAGCGAGCGGGCAGGCCGGGACCGGAAGGGTCCCGGCCACGGAGAACCCGCTCGCGACACCACAGAGGGAGCGCCGGGCGTCCTGCCCCGGCCCGGGGGCGACCCCGGACCGGATACGCCCGGCGACACCGCCACGTGAGGCCCCTGCCAGGGCCTCACTCGTACACACAGGGAGCAACCGGAATGGGTTCGGTTCGCGTAGCCATCGTCGGCGTGGGCAACTGCGCCGCATCGCTGGTGCAGGGAGTCGAGTACTACAAGGACGCCGATCCGGCGTCCAAGGTCCCCGGCCTGATGCATGTCCAGTTCGGCGACTACCACGTCCGTGACATCGAGTTCGTCGCCGCCTTCGATGTCGACGCCAAGAAGGTCGGCCTCGATCTCGCCGACGCCATCGGCGCCTCCGAGAACAACACCATCAAGATCTGCGACGTGCCCAGCACCGGCCTGACCGTGCAGCGCGGCCACACCCTCGACGGCCTCGGCAAGTACTACCAGGCCACCATCGAGGAGTCCGAGGAGGAGCCGGTCGACGTCGTCCAGGTCCTCAAGGACAAGCAGGTCGACGTGCTCGTCTGCTACCTGCCCGTGGGTTCCGAGGACGCGGCCAAGTTCTACGCCCAGTGCGCCATCGACGCCAAGGTCGCGTTCGTCAACGCCCTTCCGGTCTTCATCGCGGGCACCAAGGAGTGGGCGGACAAGTTCACCGAGGCGGGCGTCCCGATCGTCGGCGACGACATCAAGTCGCAGGTGGGCGCCACCATCACGCACCGCGTCATGGCGAAGCTCTTCGAGGACCGGGGCGTCGTCCTGGACCGCACGATGCAGCTGAACGTCGGCGGCAACATGGACTTCAAGAACATGCTTGAGCGCGAGCGCCTTGAGTCCAAGAAGATCTCCAAGACGCAGGCCGTCACCTCGCAGATCCCCGACCGGGACCTCGGCGAGAAGAACGTCCACATCGGCCCGTCCGACTACGTGGCCTGGCTCGACGACCGCAAGTGGGCATACGTCCGCCTTGAGGGCCGTGCCTTCGGTGACGTCCCGCTCAACCTTGAGTACAAGCTTGAGGTGTGGGACTCCCCGAACTCCGCGGGCGTCATCATCGACGCCCTTCGTGCCGCGAAGATCGCCAAGGACCGCGGGATCGGCGGCCCCATCCTCTCCGCGTCCAGCTACTTCATGAAGTCCCCGCCGGTCCAGTACTTCGACGACGAGGCCCGCGAGAACGTGGAGAAGTTCATCAAGGGCGAGGTCGAGCGCTAGCAGCGCTCAGGGCGCTTCGCTCCGGCACAACGGGGCGTCGAAGCACCTCGCGTCGATTCCTGCTGAGGGTCCCCGGGTCGCATGGCCCCGGGGACCCTCCCCGTATGTGAGGCTGTGCCTCATGTCCGTCGTGCGTGACCTGCGCGTCCTGCTCCGCTTCCGGAACTTCCGGCGCCTGCTCGCCGTACGGCTGCTGTCCCAGGGCGCCGACGGCGTCTACCAGGTCGCGCTCGCCGCGTACGTCGTCTTCTCACCGGAGAGGCAGACGTCGGCAGCCGCGATCGCCTCGGCGATGGCGGTTCTGCTCCTCCCGTACTCGCTCATCGGCCCGTTCGCCGGTGTCCTGTTGGACCGCTGGCGACGCCGTCAGGTCCTCCTGTACGGCAACCTGCTGCGTGCCGCCCTGGCCTGTGTGACAGCCCTCCTTGTGCTGAGCGCTGTGCCGAGCTGGCTCTTCTATGTCTCCGCGCTCTGCGTCACCGCGGTCAACCGGTTCGTCCTGGCCGGGCTCTCGGCGGCCCTGCCGCGCGTGGTGGACGCCGATCGCCTGGTGATGGCCAACTCCCTCTCCCCGACGGCCGGCACACTCGCCGCGACCGCGGGCGGCGGACTTGCCTTCGTCGTACGGCTGGTGGTGGCGAACTCCGACGCCGCGGTGGTCCTCCTCGGCGCAGCCCTGTACCTGTGCTCCGCCCTCGCCTCTCTGCGCATGACGCGGGAACTGCTCGGGCCCGAGCCGGACTTGGTGCAACCACGGCTACGAACGGCACTCACCGGCACCGCACGGGACCTGGTGGCGGGCATACGGCATCTCGCGGAGCCCCAACGGCGGGAAGCCACCTGGGCCCTGGCCTCGATGACGCTGATGCGGTTCTGCTACGGCGCCCTGACGGTCATGGTGCTGATGCTGTGCCGGTACGCCTTCTCGTCCGACGCCAAAGACGGGCTGGCACTGCTGGGCCTTGCTGTGGCGATCTCGGGAGCGGGCTTCTTCGCAGCGGCCGTGGTGACCCCATCGGCGGTCTCGCGGCTCGGACCGGGCATATGGATCGCCACCTGTGCCGCCGCCGCGGCCGTTCTGGAGCCCGCTCTGGGGCTGCCGTTCGCCGAAACCCCCATACTGATCGCGGCGTTCGTCCTTGGCCTCGTCACTCAGGGCGCCAAGATCGCCACGGACACGATCGTCCAGTCCACGATCGACGACGGCTTCCGTGGCCGGATCTTCTCGGTTTACGACGTGCTATTCAACGTGGCTTTCGTCGGTGCCGCCGGAGTGGCCGCCCTCATGCTCCCTCCTGACGGCCGCTCAGCCGCCCTGGTGGTAACAATTGCCGTTGTCTACGCGGCGATTGCAGCGGCCATGGCCCGCTTTGAGCGGCAGTAAGTGTCACGCCAACGCCACAGTGCGCAAGGGGTACCTGGGTCAGGGCCACGCCGAGAGCACCTCCGCGGGCAGCCGCATGCACAACAAGACTGACGCCAGAACGACCGAGGGGCGATGTTTCACGTGAAACATCGCCCCTCGGTATCTGCGCGATCGCTCCCCCGGGGTCATGTTTCACGTGAAACATGACCCCGTTTCACGGCTCGGCCCCAGTCGTCCGCAGGTTCAGCCTTGCTCGGTCCACCACTCCTTGAGTGCCGACACCGCCGCGTCGTGCCCCATCGGACCGTTCTCCAGCCGCAGCTCCAGCATGAACTTGTAGGCCTGCCCGACGACCGGGCCGGGACCGACACCCAGGACCTCCATGATCTGGTTCCCGTCGAGGTCCGGACGGATGGCGTCCAGCTGCTCCTGCTCCTGGAGTTGCGCGATGCGCTCCTCCAGGCCGTCGTACGCACGCGACAGGGCGTTCGCCTTGCGCTTGTTCCGCGTGGTGCAGTCGGAGCGGGTCAGCATATGGAGACGGTTCAGGAGCGGGCCGGCGTCGCGCACATACCGGCGGACCGCCGAGTCCGTCCACTCCCCGGTCCCGTAGCCATGGAAGCGCAGGTGGAGTTCGACCAGGCGCGCGACGTCCTTGATCAGTTCGTTGGGGTACTTGAGGGCGGTCATCCTCTTCTTGGTCATCTTGGCGCCCACCACCTCGTGGTGATGGAAGGAGACCCGGCCGTCCTTCTCGAAGCGACGCGTCTTCGGCTTACCGATGTCGTGCAGCAGCGCGGCGAGCCGGAGCGTGAGGTCCGGGCCGTCCTCCTCCAGCTCCATCGCCTGCTCCAGCACGATCAAGGTGTGGTCGTAGACGTCCTTGTGCCGGTGATGCTCGTCGCGTTCCAGCCGCAGCGCCGGAAGCTCGGGCAGCACGTGGTCCCCGAGCCCGGTCTCGACCAGCAGCCTCAGGCCCTTACGCGGGTGCGCGGAAAGAATCAGCTTGTTCAGCTCGTCCCGGACCCGCTCCGCGGAGACGATCTCGATCCGCCTGGCCATCTCGGTCATCGCGGAAACGACGTCCGGGGCCACCTCGAAGTCGAGCTGGGCGGCGAAACGGGCAGCCCGCATCATCCGCAGGGGATCGTCGGAGAAGGACTCCTCAGGGGTGCCGGGCGTGCGCAGCACACGCTCCGCAAGATCTTCCAGGCCACCGTGAGGATCGATGAACTCCTTCTCGGGGAGGGCCACGGCCATCGCGTTCACGGTGAAGTCACGCCGTACGAGGTCCTCCTCGATGGAGTCTCCGTAGGACACCTCCGGCTTGCGCGAGGTCCGGTCGTACGCCTCCGACCGGTACGTGGTGACCTCGATCTGGTAGCCGTCCTTCTGGGCCCCCACCGTGCCGAAAGCGATGCCGACCTCCCACACAGCGTCCGCCCAGGGCCGCACCATCTTCAGTACGTCCTCGGGGCGGGCGTCCGTCGTGAAGTCCAGGTCGTTGCCAAGCCGGCCCAGGAGTGCATCGCGGACCGAGCCGCCGACAAGGGCGAGCGAGAACCCGGCCTCCTGGAAGCGGCGGGCGAGGTCATCGGCAACAGGGGACACCCGCAGCAGTTCACTCACCGCACGGTGCTGCACCTGGCTCAGGGCACTGGGCTTTTCTTCGTTGGCGTTCGGCACAACAGAAAAGGGTACGTGCCCCGGCGACCCGGAGCGCCTCCATGGAACGTGCACAGTCGTCCCCCACAGTCGCTCCCTGGTCGCTCCCTTTAATACGCACACATACGGGACACTCATGGTCCCGTAGCCGATCTTGTGAGGCAGACCGCGGCACTTCCCCTCGGCGCACATCGTTACCATGCGTGGACGCACATTCCGACGACCACTGACACGACGAGGGACGGGCGAACGCGTGGCCGAGGCGGCAGACACCCAGGGGACGAGTCCCTCACCTGCCCGCCGGTGGCTCCGGCGTACCGGGGCACTGGTCGCCGGGGCGCCGCTGCTGGCCGGGCTGCTCCAGCTGCCCGCCGCCCCGGAGGCACACTCTGCGGAGAGCTCCTCGCTGGCCAAGGCTGGCGGGTCGAACGCGGTCGACGTCGCCCTGGACTCACTCACCCCCAGTCTCCCCACCGACGGCGACACCGTCACCATCTCCGGCACGGTCAGGAACAACGGCAAGCAGCCGGTCACGGATGCCCACGTGGGCATCCGTGTGGGCGGGTCCCTGTCCAGCCGTGCAGCGATCGACGCCGCAGCCAAGCGCGGCGCCTTCAACCAGTACTCCGACGGGACCGAGGTCGGCGGGAAGTACGTCGAGAAGTTCTCCCGGCTCACCCCGGGCGTCGCCCAGTCCTTCAGCATCTCGGTCCCCGTCAAGGAGCTGGACCTCGGTGCCGACGGCGTCTACCAGCTCGGGGTCTCCCTCACGGGCCGGACCGCGGCCACGCCCTACGAACGCGTGCTCGGCATCCAGCGGACCTTCCTGCCCTGGCAGCCGGACACGGCGGACACCAAGACGAAGACGACATACCTCTGGCCCCTCATCTCCACCTCCCATCTGATGGCGGAGACCGGTCCGGGCGAGCAGCAGACGCCCGTTTTCCAGAACGAGGACCTGGCCCACGAGATCTCGCCCGGTGGCCGACTGGACCAGCTGCTGAGCCTGGGCAAGGAACTCAACATCACCTGGGTGATCGACCCGGATCTCCTGGCCTCCGTCGACGCGATGACGCGCAGCTACCGGGTCAAGAACGGCAACGAGACCACGGCCGGCAAGAGCCAGGCGGTCGCCAAGCGGTGGCTCGCCGGACTGGAGAAGGCCGTCCAGGGCGAGGAAGTCGTCGCCCTCCCCTTCGCCGACCCCGACATCGCCTCTCTGGCGCACAACGGCAAGAACGTCACCGGCTCTCTGAGCCACCTCAAGGACGCCACCGACGTGGCCGCCGACACCGTCGAGACCGTGCTCCACGTGAAACCGGAGACGGACTTCTCCTGGCCCGTGGACGGCGCCGTCGACCCGTCGATCGTCAAGGTCGCCACCTCGGCGGGCGCCGACAAGGTGATCGCCCGCAGTGACAGCCTCCAGGACACCAGAAACCTGACGTACACGCCGAACGCTGCCCGCCCCATCGGCGGCGGCACCACGGCGGTCGTCGCGGACTCACGACTGTCGACGGCGTTCCAGGGCGACATGACGAAGGCCGACAACGCGACGCTGGCCGTGCAGAAGTTCCTCGCACAGAGCCTGATGACCGACCTGCAGGCCCCGGACAAGCAGCGCAGCGTGGTGATCGCCCCACAGCGCATGCCAACCGCGAGCCAGGCCCAGACGATGGCGCAGGCCCTCACAGCTCTCCAGAACGGAAACTGGTCGCAGTCCCAGGACCTGTCGGCGGCCGCGGACGCCAATCCCGACCCGAATGCCACCACGAAGGTCCCAACGACCGCCGCGTACCCCGCCTCCCTGCGCAAGCAGCAGCTGCCGACATCGGCCTTCGAGACGATCCTGGACACGCAGGTCGATCTCAACCGCTTCAAGGTGGTCCTCACCGACAAGTCCCGCGTCGTCACGCCCTTCGGACGGGCCATGAACCGGGAAATGTCCACCTCCTGGCGCGGCCGCGCCACCGAGGCCGGGCTCTACCGCGACAGCGTGCAGTCCTACCTGGGCACCCTCACCGACCAGGTCAGGCTGATCGAGAAGTCGGAGACAAAGCTCTCGGGCCGCAGCGCCACGATCCCTGTGACGGTGCAGAACAACCTCGTGCAGGGCGTCGACAAGCTGGTGCTGCGCCTCACGTCGTTGCAGCCGAAGCGCCTGGAGATCGACGGCAAGGACTACGCGGAGCAGACCATCCGGGTCTCGGGCGGACACAGCCAGTCGGTGAAGTTCGACACCAACGCCAACGCCAACGGCGAGGTCGCCGTGGAGGCGCAGCTCTACACGGAGGACGGCCAGAAGTATGGTCCCTCCGTCACGTTCGACGTGAACGTCACCGAGTTCACACCCACGGTGATGCTGGTCATCGCCGGCGGAGTCCTCCTGCTCGTACTCGCCGGCTTCCGGATGTACACGCAGCGCAAGCGCGCGGCGGCACAGCAGGCCGAGGAGGAGGGCACCGAGGAGGAGACCGCGGTCGAGGAGACGAGCGACACCGCAGTCCTCGCGGCGGACGGACTCAAGGAGGAGTCCCGCGCGCGGTCCGGGGGAGACGAGCCGGGGCACCCGAGTGACCCGGCGACGGACACCGCACTGGAAAGCGCCGACCCGTCCGGCACGGGTGAGAGAGTGGACCGTTGAGCGATGTCGTGGCCAGTGGCCAGGGACGATGAGGTGGGGTAAGGATGAACGCGCCGTACGACGGTGACCGCGGTCAGGGCGCGGCCGACTCGGGCTACCCCGAGCGCCCGCAGCCCGGGCCGGGCCATGTCCCGCCGCAGCCCCACACCGACCTGTACCCGCAGGACGCCCAAGGACCGGACGCCTACGGCCAGGACCCCTACCGGGCGCAGGACCTCTCCGCCCAGGACCCGGTCACCGAGGCGTTCTACGACCGCGCCGCCCACCCCCGCCGCCTCCGGGCACGTACCCGCCGCAGCAGCCGCTCTACGCCCAGCCGCCGTCCTCCCCGTACGCCCCCGACCCGCGGGTGTGGGCACAGACCCCGCCGCCCGAGCCCGAGGGGCCGTCACAGCATCTGCCGTACGGCGACGACCCCCGTACGACGCAGTTCGTGGGCGTGGACGATCTCGTGACGCGGGCCGGGCAGCAGCGTCACGAGCCCGATGCCTTCGCCCATCTCTTCCGCGACCAGCAGCAGGGCGGTGCGCACGGACCCAGCGGCGCGCACGCACCCATGGGTCAGCCTTCTGTACCGGGTCCCGCCCAGCCGTCGATGCCCGCCCAGGGCTCCGAACCGGAGCAGACCGCCTCTGCGCCCGCTCCCGCGCCTCCGGCGAAGAAGGGCGGCCGCGCCTCGGGGCTGCTGAAGTCCAGCGCCGTGATGGCGGCCGGCACCATGGTGTCCCGCCTCACCGGGTTCATCCGCTCCGCGATGATCGTCTCCGCGCTGGGCCTCGGCCTCCTGGGCGAGTCCTTCCAGGTGGCGTACCAGCTGCCGACGATGATCTACATCCTGACGGTCGGCGGCGGACTCAACTCCGTCTTCGTGCCGCAGCTCGTGCGCGCCATGAAGGAGGACGACGACGGCGGGGAGGCGTACGCCAACCGGCTGCTGACTCTGGTCATGGTGGTCCTCGGCCTGCTCACCGCGGCCACGATGTTCGCGGCTCCGCTTCTGGTCCGCGCCCTGTCGAACCCCCTCGCCACCAACCCCTCGGCCAACGGGGTCGCCGTCACCTTCACCCAGTACTTCCTGCCCTCGATCTTCTTCATGGGCATCCACGTGGTGATGGGGCAGATCCTCAACGCCCGCGGCCGGTTCGGCGCGATGATGTGGACCCCGGTCCTGAACAACATCGTCATCATCGTGACCCTGGGAGCGTTCCTCTGGGTCTACGGCAGCGCGGCCAACTCGCACATGACCGTCGAGAACATCCCGCCGGAGGGGGAACGGCTCCTCGGTATCGGTGTCCTTCTCGGTCTCGTCGTCCAGTCCCTCGCGATGATCCCGTACCTGCGGGAGACGGGCTTCAAACTGCGCCTGCGCTTCGACTGGAAGGGCCATGGCCTGGGCAAGGCCGCGATGCTCGCCAAGTGGACGATCCTGTTCGTCCTCGCCAACCAGGCGGGCGCCCTCGTCGTCACCCAGCTCGCCACCGCAGCGGTCACGGACACGAACATCCCCGGCACCGGTTTCAGCGCCTACGCCAACGCCCAGCTCATCTGGGGTCTGCCGCAGGCGATCATCACGGTCTCCCTGATGGCCGCCCTGCTGCCGCGGATCTCGCGTTCCGCCGCCGAGGACGACCCGGGTGCCGTCCGCGACGACATCTCCCAGGGCCTGCGCACGACCGCCGTCGCGATCGTGCCCATCGCCTTCGGGTTCGTCTCTCTCGGCATCCCGATGTGCACCCTGATCTTCGGCTCCTCCGGCACCGGCTCGGCCACGAACATGGGCTACATGCTGATGGCGTTCGGCCTCGGTCTGATCCCGTACTCCGTGCAGTACGTCGTGCTGCGTGCCTTCTACGCGTACGAGGACACCCGGACGCCCTTCTACAACACGGTCATCGTGGCGGCCGTCAACGCCGGGGCGTCCGCGGTCTGCTTCCTCGTGCTGCCGGCCCGGTGGGCCGTGGTGGGCATGGCTGCCGCGTACGGACTGGCGTACGCGACCGGTGTCGGCGTGGCCTGGCGTCGGCTGCGCAAGCGGCTGGGCGGTGATCTGGACGGGGCCAGGGTGCTGCGGACGTACGCGAGGCTGTGCATCGCCTCGGTGCCCGCGGCCCTGCTCAGCGGTGCCGCCTGCTACGGCATCACCCGCACTCTGGGACAGGGCGTCGGTGGCTCGATGCTCGCCCTCGTCGGCGGCGGAATCGCTCTGCTCGGTGTCTTCTTCGTCGCGGCGCGACGGATGCGCATCGAGGAGCTCAACTCAATGGTCGGCATGGTCCGCGGGCGCCTGGGACGCTGAGGCGGGGGTAAGCGCACAACCATCGTCCGCCGTCGTGTGTCGCTCATAGCGACGGACTGTGGGCACAATTGGCTTTGGCGTCGGACAACGCGCAACGGATGGGGAGGCAGGAACGACGGTGGCGGAACGGAGCACGGCTGCCGTCGACGTGGCAGACAACAGCGGCGACAAGCCGCTGACCGCAGAGGCGGACCAGTCCACGGCCGACGGGGTGGCCCAGAACCGGGAGCGGGACACGGACAGCGCGGCGAGCGAAGAGGCACAGGGGAGCGGCGGCACCGAGGTCGGGAAGACCGCACCGCCCGAACTGCACAGCGGCCACAAGCTCGCCAGACGCTACCGGCTAGAAGAGTGCGTCACCCGTCTGGACGGTTTCAGTAGCTGGCGTGCGGTGGACGAGAAACTCCGCCGCGCCGTCGGCGTACACATCCTGCCGGCCGACCACGCCCGGGCACGCTCGGTGCTGGCGGCGGCACGCTCGTCCGCTCTGCTGGGCGACCCACGCTTCGTCCAGGTCCTGGACGCGGTCGAGGAGAACGACCTCGTGTACGTGGTGCACGAGTGGTTGCCGGACGCGACGGAGCTGACGGCACTGCTCGCCTCAGGCCCGCTGGAGCCGCACGACGCCTACCAGATGGTCTCCCAGGTCTCCCACGCCATGGCCGCCGCGCATCGCGAGGGCCTTTCCCATCTGCGGCTCACCCCCAGTGCCGTGCTCCGCTCCGGCTCGGGTCAGTGGCGCATCCGCGGGCTCGCGGTGAACGCCGCGCTGCGCGGGATCAGCTCCGAGACCCCGCAGCGCGCCGACACGGAAGCGATCGGCGCCCTGCTCTACGCCGCGCTCACCCAGCGCTGGCCGTACGAGGAGGACGCATACGGCCTCTCCGGCCTGCCCAAGGACGTCGGGCTCATCGCTCCCGACCAGGTGCGGGCCGGCGTCCACCGCGGCCTGTCGGAGCTCGCCATGCGCGCGCTTGTCAACGACGGCGCGACCGCCTCCCGCCACGAGTCCGCCTGCACGACGCCGGAGGACCTGGTGAAGGCGATCGGCGAGATGCCCCGCATCCGCCCCCCGGAGCCCGCGTTCACCGCGCCGCCCGAGTACCAGCGCACCAACTACCACCAGGGGACGTACGGCCGCCAGACGCCCCACCCGGGCGTCACACAGCCGATCCAGCCGCCGCCCCCGCTGCAGAGTCGTACCGGCAAGGCGCTCAAGTGGGCCGTGTCCGCACTCCTCATCGCTGCCCTGGGCCTCGGCAGCTGGCAGCTTGCCGACGCCCTCATGGAGCAGGGCGGCAAGTCGTCGGACGACACGAACACGAACCAGACGACGGATGGGAACGACAAGGACGGCAGCAAGACCAGGCCGACCAAGCCCATAGCGATCAAGGGCGCCGAGGAGTACGTGGCGGAAGGCTCCGCCCAGGCACCCGGGGACGTGGGCAACACGTACGACGGCAAGAGCTCCACGTACTGGCGCACCAAGAGCTACAACGAAGGCCCTACTCTCGCGCCGTACAAGGCCGGCGTCGGCATCGTTTACGACCTCGGCTCGGCCAAGGACGTCTCAGCCGCGTCGATAGGGCTCCGCTACAGCGGCAACCACACGACGATTCATCTGTACGCCGCGGATTCGCTGACCCCCTCGACGTCCGTGGACGGAATGAAGAAAATCGGCACCGTAACGACGAGCGGCACCACCGCGAGCGTGAAGGCATCAAAATCGGTGAAGACACAGTACGTACTCCTGTGGATCACTGATGTGCCCTACGCTCCGGGCGACGACTACAGCGGTTCCGGCTTCAAGCAGGCCATCACCGACGTGACGTTCAAGGGCTGACAGCGCACTGAGGGGAGGGGCCGGATGGCAGACGGCGTCGGTCACGACGGGGTGAGCGATCAGGAGCTCCTCGCCCGCCATGTCGAGGGCGATCCGGAGGCCTTCGGTGAACTCGTGCGGCGGCACCGGGACCGGCTGTGGGCGGTGGCGCTGCGCACGCTGGGGGACCGCGAGGAGGCAGCCGACGCGGTCCAGGACGCGCTCGTATCCGCCTACCGGGCCGCTCACACCTTCCGTGGCCAGTCGGCCGTCACGACCTGGCTGCACCGCATCACGGTGAACGCCTGTCTCGACCGGGCCCGCAAGGCCGCCTCGCGGAAGACCTCGCCCGTCGACGACACCGAGCGCCTGGAGCAGCTCTTGGAGCCGCACGAGTCGGCGTCCGCTCCGGCAGAGCGCAACGACCTGCACCGCCAGCTCCTGGAGGCACTGGGAACCCTGCCCGCCGACCAGCGTGCCGCCCTGGTCCTGGTGGACATGCAGGGCTACCCGGTGGCGGAGGCGGCCAGGATCCTCGACGTGCCGACCGGCACCGTGAAGAGCCGTTGCGCCCGTGGGAGAGCCAGACTGCTCCCCTTGCTCACCCATCTCCGTGCGGACGGCGGCGCAGGCGCGGACAGCAAGAAGTCGGCGGGGAGAAGGAACCGGACGCAGGGGACATCCGTCCCACCCGCAGCAGGACCACATGATGCAGGGCCAAGCGATTCAGCTGCTGTGAAGGGCGGAGGTGGGCGAGCGTGACATCCACGACCGACGCGGCCGAGCACCCGGAGATCACGGAGCTCTCCGACCTCACCGAAGGTCTGCTCCCGCCGTCTCGTACCGCGAACGTGCGACAGCACCTGGACGAGTGCCCGCTGTGCGCCGACGTGTACGCCTCGCTGGAGGAGATCCGCGGCATGCTCGGCACGCTGCCGGGGCCACCACGCATGCCTGCCGAAATCGCCGGCCGCATCGACGCAGCCCTGGCGGCCGAAGCTCTGCTGAACTCCACGGCACCCGACCCCCACGCCACGACAGCGCAGGGACCTGCCGAGGCGTCGCGTCCGGAGCTCGACGAGAACAGCGGCGCGCATGTTTCACGTGAAACATCGCCGTCGGCGGACCGACCCGCGGGTCACTCCCGCGGGGCCACGGGCCCTGGTCGACCGGGCCGCAAGCGCAGCGCCCGCCGGAGGGTCGTCGTAGTGAGCGCCGTCTTCACGGTTGCTGCCCTGGGGCTCGGCACGCTGCTCGCCCAGTCCATGGGGGAATCCAGCTCCGGAGACAATCCCGGGACAGAGCACCGCCAGGACGCGAGCACGTTCTCCGGCGACACAGTGAAGAACCAGGTGGAAACTCTCCTCGCCGAGAACCACACCGAGGGGAAGGCTTCCGGAGGCCGGGACGACTTCGGCACCAGCACCAAGCCTCCGGGCTCCAAGACCGATGGGCCGCACAAGACCCTCACAGCGGTCGACGTGCCCGGCTGCATCGCCGAAGGCATCGGCCGCAGCGAGAGCCCGCTGGCGGCCAAGGAAGGCGAGTACAAGAAGGCAACCGCGTATCTCGTGGTCATGCCCGATGGCTCCAACACCGACCGCGTCACTGCGTACGTCGTCGACGCCGCCTGTGTGGGCAAGACTCCCGCATCCCCCGGTGACGTCCTGCTGAAGCACTCCTATCCACGCCCCTCTGCAGCGCCTTCCACCGGTCGCTGAGCTGCCGCGTCCCGACACCGACCACCCTTGGCATCCCTGCGCGATGCCGGGGCTCCGTGTGCCCGGACACACCGGGAATGCACGCCCCGTAGGATCCGTTGGGTGGGGTGAGAGTTATGAGAGAAGCTCCCACCGGCAGCAGTAGGCAGCAGTCTCCAGAGACGAGGAATCAAGCCGTGAGCGACGTCCGAAACGTGATCATCATCGGCTCCGGGCCCGCCGGCTACACGGCGGCGCTCTACACCGCGCGCGCGTCGCTGAAGCCGCTGGTGTTCGAGGGCGCCGTCACCGCGGGTGGCGCGCTCATGAACACCACCGAGGTGGAGAACTTCCCTGGCTTCCAGGACGGCATCATGGGCCCCGAGCTCATGGACAACATGCGCGCCCAGGCCGAGCGCTTCGGTGCCGAGCTGCTTCCCGACGACGTGGTTGCCGTCGACCTCAGCGGTGAGGTCAAGACCGTCACGGACACCGCGGGCACCGTGCACCGTGCCAAGGCGGTCATCGTCGCCACCGGCTCCCAGCACCGCAAGCTCGGGCTGCCCAATGAGGACGCTCTCTCCGGTCGAGGCGTCTCCTGGTGCGCCACCTGCGATGGGTTCTTCTTCAAGGACCAGGACATCGCGGTGATCGGTGGCGGTGACACCGCCATGGAGGAGGCCACCTTCCTCTCCCGGTTCGCCAAGTCCGTGACGGTCGTCCACCGCCGGGGCACCCTGCGGGCCTCCAAGGCCATGCAGGAGCGCGCCTTCGCCGACCCGAAGATCAAGTTCGTCTGGGACAGCGAGGTCGCCGAGATCAAGGGCGACCAGAAGCTGGCCCACCTGACGCTGCGCAACGTGAAGACGGGCGAGACGTCGGAGCTGCCGGTGACTGGCCTGTTCATCGCGATCGGCCACGACCCGCGTACGGAACTCTTCAAGGGCCAGCTCGACCTGGACGAGGAGGGCTACCTGAAGGTCGACGCCCCCTCCACCCGGACGAACCTGACCGGTGTCTTCGGCGCCGGTGACGTCGTCGACCACACGTACCGCCAGGCGATCACTGCAGCCGGCACCGGCTGCTCCGCCGCCCTCGACGCCGAGCGTTTCCTCTCCGCTCTCGCTGACAGCGGGCAGGCCGCCGAGCCCGAGAAGACCGCCGTCTGACCCCCATCCGCCCCACCGCACCAACCACTTAAGGAGCACCGCCGTGGCCGGCAGCCTGAAGAACGTGACCGACGATTCCTTTGAGCAGGATGTCCTCAAGAGCGACAAGCCCGTCCTGGTGGACTTCTGGGCCGCCTGGTGCGGTCCGTGCCGCCAGATCGCGCCGTCCCTTGAGGCGATCGCCGCCGAGTACGGCGACAAGATCGAGATCGTCAAGCTCAACATCGACGAGAACCCGGGTACGGCCGCCAAGTACGGCGTCATGTCCATCCCGACCCTGAACGTGTACCAGGGTGGCGAGGTCGCCAAGACCATCGTCGGTGCCAAGCCGAAGGCCGCGATCGTGCGCGACCTTGAGGACTTCATCGCTGACTGAGCCGAGTCGTCGGCACCGCCGTATTCACGACAGCGGCGATGTTTCACGTGAAACACGAATGGGCCAGCCCTTGAGGACTGGCCCATTCGCATGAGAAGAGCACGCACAGTCCATGGAGAGCCCACCCATCAGAGCGGTCGCAGCGCGGGCTCCTTCTGTACGGCGCCGAGCAAACGGTCCAGCGCCAGCTCGACGTCCTCCTTCCAGGAAAGCGTCGTCCGCAGCTCCAGCCGAAGCCGGGGATATGTTGGATGGGGACGGACCGTCTTGAAGCCCACTGCCGTCAAATGGTCAGCAGGCAGCACACACGCCGGTGCCTGCCAACGCACATCCCCGAAGGCCTCAATGGCCTTGAAGCCCCTGCGCAGCAGGTCCTTGGCAACTGTCTGGACCATCACACGGCCCAAGCCCTGCCCCTGATAGCCCGGCATGATGAAGGCCGTCATCAGCTGGACGGCGTCGGGAGACACCGGACTCGTGGGGAACGCCGTCGAGCGTGGGACATAGGCGGGCGGCGCGTACAGCACGAAGCCCACTGGCACCTCGTCCACGTAGACGACCCGACCGCAGGATCCCCAGTCCAGCAGGACCGCGGAAATCCAGGCCTCTTTCTCCAGTGCGGAGGTACCCGCATTTACTGCGGCCTCACCGCTGACTGGGTCCAACTCCCAGAAGACACACGAGCGACAGCGCTGGGGAAGGTCCTGAAGGTTGTCCAGGGTGAGCGGTACGAGCCGACGCCCCATGAAGGCTGTTCCTCGCTTCCTTCGCCCGCTGCGTCGCGGGCTGCTTTCAGGGCGCTCCGCTCCCTCAGCAGGCTGCCGACGAAACCGCCAACCGCCCCCAGGCCAAAGCCTGCGGTCACCAACTCGGAACGGCTCATGTTTCGCATGACGCCCGCCTCCCCGATCAAGGTGCCGCCAGGTGGATGCGCCATACCCAAACGCATCGTATCCACGATGTGATTCCATCGATACCGCCTGAAAGCAAAGAGCAGGCCGTGTTCCGGTACACACCGGACACGGCCCGCTCTGCTGGTCGACCGGTCGAAAGTCGTCCTACAGTCTGAAGCCTCAGGACTCGGTCTCGTCGGATTCGTGATCCAGAAGACTCTTCTGAAGAACGGGACCCTCGCCTGGAGCCAGGCTGCCAAGGATGCGCTCAAGATCCTCCATCGAGGCGAACTCGACTGTGATCTTGCCCTTCTTCATGCCGAGGTCGACCTTCACTCGCGTCTCGAAGCGATCCGAGAGCCTGGTCGCAAGATCACTCAGCGCCGGGGAGACCCGGGTGCCAGCACGCGGCCCCTTGGAGGGCGGGGCGCTCTTCGGGTGCGAACCCATGAGGTGGACGATCTCCTCGACCGCCCGCACGGAGAGTCCCTCGGCGACGATCCGATGAGCCAGCCGGTCCTGCTCCTCCGAGTCCTCCACAGAGAGCAGTGCCCGGGCGTGCCCAGCGGAGAGAACACCTGCAGCCACACGACGCTGCACCGCTGGCGAGAGCTTCAGCAGACGCAGGGTGTTGGAAACCTGTGGACGGGACCGACCAATGCGGTCCGCCAGCTGGTCATGCGTGCACTTGAAATCCCTCAGTAGCTGGTCATAGGCGGCCGCCTCTTCCAGCGGGTTCAGCTGGGCCCGGTGCAGGTTCTCCAGGAGTGCGTCCAGGAGCAGCTTCTCGTCGTCCGTGGCGCGCACGATCGCTGGGATCGCCTCCAGGCCGGCCTCACGGCAGGCCCGCCAACGTCGCTCACCCATGATGAGCTCGTATCGCGCGGGGCCCAGTTGCCGTACGACGACAGGCTGGAGGAGACCGACCTCCTTGATGGAGGTGACCAGTTCCTGCAGAAGGTCCGCGTCGAACACCTCGCGCGGCTGGCGCGGGTTCGGCGTGATGGAGTCCAGGGGCAGCTCGGCGAAGTGGGCGCCGAGAGACGTCGCCGGTGTCTCCACGGCACCGTTCGGCGACGGTTCCTCTGTTTCACGTGAAACATGCGGCAGCGTTGTCACCTTCGCGGCCGCCACTCCCCGCTCGGCGGTGAGGGTGGGCACAGCCGCAGGGGACGTGGACCCTACGCCCCCGCCGGTGGCGCCACCTTCTCCCCGGTCGGGGCCGCAGGAATCAGTGCGCCGAGACCACGGCCCAACCCCCTCCGTCGCTCACTCACTGGATCCCCTCCACCATGCTCGGGTTGCTCTGTGCGCCGATATGCGCGGGCGTCGGGTCGTACCCAACGCCGACACCCTTCAGCGCGATTTCTCGTGCCGCCTCAAGATAGGAGAGGGCACCGCTCGAACCTGGATCGTACGTCAGCACCGTCTGCCCATAGCTCGGCGCCTCAGAGATACGGACGGAACGCGGAATACTCGTCCTCAGCACCTCGTCACCGAAGTGGCTACGCACCTCGTCGGCGACCTGGGAGGCGAGGCGCGTCCGGCCGTCGTACATGGTGAGCAGGATGGTCGACACATGCAGGGCGCGGTTGAGGTGCCCCCGCACCAGGTCGACATTGCGGAGCAGCTGCCCGAGACCCTCCAGTGCGTAGTACTCACACTGAATCGGGATCAGGACCTCCTGCCCGGCCACCAACGCGTTGACCGTCAGCAGACCAAGCGAGGGCGGGCAGTCGATGAGGATGTAGTCCAGGGGCTGCTCATAGGCATGGATCGCTCGCTGCAGTCGGCTCTCCCGCGCCACCAGAGAGACCAGCTCGATCTCCGCACCGGCGAGATCAATCGTGGCGGGGGCACAGAAGAGTCCCTCGACATCGGGCACGGGCTGGACGATTTCGGCCAGCGGCTTGCTGTCGATCAACACGTCGTAGATCGAAGGAACTTCGGCGTGGTGATCGATGCCCAACGCGGTGGACGCATTGCCCTGCGGGTCGAGGTCGATCACCAGGACACGTCCACCATGCAGGGCCAGTGAAGCGGCAAGGTTGACCGTCGTCGTGGTCTTACCGACCCCGCCCTTCTGGTTGGCGACCACGATGACGCGCGTCTGGTCGGGCCGAGGCAGGCCCTCACCAGCGCGCCCCAGAGCCTCCACTGCCAGTTGGGCAGCACGACCGATGGGAGTGTCGTCCATCGGGGGTGGTGTTTCACGTGAAACATCCTCCCCCATCGACTCGGTACGGGGGCCGGGGACCGGATCGGTCATCGGTCCCGCGATGTTGGCGTCGGACCGCAAGGATTCACTCTCCTCGACTTCAGGCTCGCAATGAACAGAGCCTCCCATGTCTTTGGGGTCGTGAACCAGTGAGGCCTGGTGTTCTGTGGAGAAATCCACCTCTGTGGACAACTCCGATACCTCTCCGAGTGACCCGAGAGGCTTACGGACGCGGGGGTCGGCCGCGGCGCGGCCGCGACTGATGATGCCGTGCAGCAGTGAGCGACGTTTCACGTGAAACACGATGCACAGCCGCGGCAACCGAAGTGCCGCGACACTCCGACATGCGTAGGTTTGGCAGCTTGTGTGGAGTACGTCTCGTCGTCAGGACGGATCAACCACAGGGCCACCTCCCCCAGAGAGACTCAACGACGCCGTCGGGTCCGCCCTGTCCTGGCCGCCTTGGCACGCTTGGCTGCGAACCGCACACCGCCGGGGCTCTCCCCGACCTCGACCCGCACCACGGTGGACAGTGGATCCACAACCCCCTCGCCGACATGAAGGATCGAGGTCTCCACGGCACCCAGCTTGCTCAGGGCAGTGGCCGCGCTCTTCAGCTCCTCCACAGCGGTGTCCCCCTTGAGCGCGAGCATCTCCCCGTACGGGCGCAGCAGGGGAATGCCCCAGGTGGCCAGCCGGTCCAAGGGAGCCACGGCGCGTGCCGTGACGACGTGGACCGCCGGCATCGTCCCCATGACCTCCTCGGCTCGGCCACGTACGACCGTGACGTGGTCGAGGCCGAGGAGCTCGACGACCTCGGTGAGGAAGTTGGTGCGCCGCAGCAGAGGTTCGAGCAGCGTGATCTTCAGGTCGTCCCGGACCAGGGCCAGCGGGATGCCCGGCAGCCCCGCCCCCGAGCCGACATCGCACACGGTCACGCCCTCGGGCACGACCTCCGAGAGCACCGCGCAGTTCAGCAGGTGCCGCTCCCACAACCGGGGCACCTCACGCGGGCCGATCAGACCGCGCTGCACACCTGCCTCGGCGAGCAGTTCCGCGTACCGGACCGCGTCCGCGAAGCGTTCGCCGAAAACCGCCCGGGCCTGCTCGGGAGCCGGGGGGAGCTCCGCTGCCTCCGTCACGAGGGACCGTCCTTCCGTACCGCACAGGCGCACTGGGCGCAGATCACCAGGACCATCAGGAACTACCGGCCGCCACGCGCCGCGGCGACCGACAGGAACTATCAAGCTGACAAAGTTCGGCCCCGTCTGCACAACAGACGGGGCCGGAGGAACGTGCCGAATCAGGCGGGAAGCACGACGACGAAGCGCTGCGGCTCCTCGCCCTCGGACTCGCTGCGCAGGCCCGCCGCCTTGACCGCGTCGTGTACGACCTTGCGCTCGAAGGGCGTCATCGGCTTCAGCTTCACCGGCTCGCCGGAGCTCTTGGCCTCGGCCGCGGCCTTGGCACCCAGCTCGGAGAGCTCTGCACGCTTCTTGGCGCGGTAGCCGGCGACATCCAGCATCAGACGGCTGCGGTCCCCGGTCTCCCGGTGCACGGCCAGGCGCGTGAGCTCCTGAAGCGCCTCCAGTACCTCACCGTCCCGGCCGACGAGCTTCTGCAGGTCGCGGCTTCCCGCGTCGCTGACGATCGAGACAGCGGCCCGGTCGGCCTCCACGTCCATGTCGATGTCGCCGTCGAGGTCGGCGATGTCCAGCAGACCCTCAAGGTAGTCCGCCGCGATCTCGCCCTCCTGCTCCAGGCGGGTCAGGGTGTCGCCACCCTCGGTGGCGGCGGAGGTGGTGCCTTCCGTCACGGGATGGACTCCTTCTTACTTCTTGGACGGGGACTTGGGACGCTGCTGGCCCTTGCGCTGGCCGGACTGGGCCTTGCTGCGGGTGCCGGAGCCGGGCTTCGAGGCCGTCTTCTTGACATTGGCAGCGCCCGTCGGTTGGGCATCCGGGGCGTCCGACGGCTCGTCGGACGGCTCGTCGGACTTGCTCAGCGACGTGGCGGTGGTCTTCGGCTCGGTGCCGCCCGCCGGCTTGGCCCCACCGGACTGGCGCTGGGACTTGCTCTGCCGCTTGGGCTGCTGACGCTTCGGTGCGCCGGTGGCCGGCGTACCGTCCTCGGCCACGGCCACGGACGAGGTCTCGCTCTTGACCACGGTGCCGTCGGCCTGGGCCGCAAGGCCCGCCTTGGTCAGAGTGTTGATGAACTTGCGCTCGAACTCGTTGCGGTCGCGGCCCTTGGCGACGATCGCCTTCACGATGGCGCGCTCACCGCGGTTGCGGGTCTTGCCGTGGTGCGTGACGTGCTTCTGCAGGCGCTCCAGGTAGGAGGCCTGGGCCTTGGAACCCGGGGTCGGGTTGTTGTGGATCACGTACATCTGCTGACCCATGGTCCACACGTTGGTGGTCAGCCAGTAGACGAGGACACCGACCGGGAAGTTGATACCGAACACGGCGAACATGATCGGGAAGATGTACATCAGCATCTTCTGCTGCTGCATGAACGGCGTCTTCACCGTGGTGTCGACGTTCTTCGTCATCAGCTGACGCTGCGTGTAGAACTGCGACGCCGACATCAGAACGATCATGATGGCGGTGACGATGCGGACGTTGGTCAGCGAGGCGTCGAGTGCCGCGACCTTGTCCGCGCTGTCAGTGAACTTCGCGGCGAGCGGGGCACCGAAGATGTGCGCCTTCTGCGCGCTCTGCAGCAGGCTCTGGTTGATCACGCCGATGGTGTTGTTCGACGCGATGCTGTTGAGCACGTGGTACAGGGCGAAGAAGAACGGCGACTGCGCCAGGATGGGAAGGCACGAGGAGAGCGGGTTGGTGCCCGTCTCCTTGTACAGCTTCATCATCTCTTCGGACTGACGCTGCTTGTCGTTCTTGTAGCGCTCCTGGATCTTCTTCATCTCGGGCTGGAGCGTCTGCATGGCCCGGGTCGCCTTGATCTGCTTCACGAAGAGCGGGATCAGGCAGATTCGGATCAGGATCACCAAGGACACGATGGACAGGCCCCAGGCCCACCCGGTGTCAGGACCGAAGATGGCTCCGTACACGGAGTGGAACTGGACGATGACCCAGGAGACGGGTGTCGTGATGAAGCTGAAGAGACTGGCAATCGTGTCCACTAATCATGCTCCTTGGGCATGGGACGGGCTCTCGGCGGCCGGGCTAGAGGAGAGGTCGGACACCCCGTGCCCCTCAGTGGCCGGTTCGGCGGCGGAGGTCCCGCCCTTGCGTGCACGCCAGGCGTTGCGCAGCATCTCGTGCCATCGCGGGCGCCTGCGCGGCGGGACATGGTCCACACCGCCCAGTGACCACGGATTGCACCGGAGGATGCGCCAGGCGGTGAGTGCCGTGCCCTTGATCGCACCATGCCGGTCGATGGCCTGGTAGCCGTAGTGGGAGCACGACGGGTAGTACTTGCAGACCGGCCCGAGCAACGGGCTGATCGTCCACTGGTAGAGCTTGATCAGCGCCAGCAGCGGATACTTCATCGCGCGCCCCCTCCCAGCAGCCGCTGAAGGGCGGCATCCAGGTCTCGGGCCAGCTGTACGTGGTCGGCGTCGCCCGCACCGGGCAGCGCTCGTACGACTACCAGGCTACCGGGGGGCAGCACGGCCACTCGCTCACGCATCAGATGACGAAGTCTGCGCTTGACCTTGTTACGTATGACCGCGCCTCCGACGGCCTTGCTCACGACGAAACCCGCACGCGTCGGGGGAGCGCTCTCCCCAGGCGCGTGCGGGTCCGTGGCACCGCTTCGAAGGTGGACGACGAGGAGCGGGCGTCCGGCCCGGCGACCTCGTCGTACCGCGGTCGCGAAGTCCTCGCGCCGCCTCAGCCGGTTCTCGGTGGGCAGCACGACGTCATGACCTGACCGGGATCAGGCGGACAGTCGGGCGCGACCCTTGCTGCGGCGGGACGCGAGAATCGCGCGGCCTGCACGGGTCCGCATACGCAGCCGGAAGCCGTGGGTCTTCGCGCGACGACGGTTGTTCGGCTGGAAGGTGCGCTTGCTCACTCGGGGGCTCCAGAAAGAAATCGGTGGTTGCGGGTGCCGTCCTGGCTGTCACCGTGCGCCCACGAGTAGCTCGCTCAACGCCCGAGTGCACCGCTTACCGATCACCCAAAGCGATCTGTGCCCATCGGAGGCAGGCGGCAGCAGCCATCGACAACTCGACCTGGTTACGGTACGCGGGGCTGCGCCATCCGGTCAAACCAAGGGTCACGGAGGGACACTGTCCACAGCCTGGGGACAACAACTTGAACCGCACCGGTCGCCCTGACTACCGTGACTGGACTCCGATTCGTCTCCTGCTCCCTGACCCAACGGCTTTGCGCCGACCCGACCGCCGGGACCCCGAAGGTCCCACCCGATTCAAACCCCAATCCGTCCCAGAACCACACGTTCGTGGGACCTGTGAGAGAGCGTGCCCTGTGGCTGACCTGCCTGCCGATCTTGCCGCAGTGTGGCCACGAGTACTGGAGCACCTTCTCGGTGAGGGGCGAGGACAGGGCGTCGAGGTCAAGGACGAGCACTGGATCAGGCGCTGCCAGCCCTTGGCGCTGGTCGCGGACACCGCGCTGCTCGCGGTCCCGAACGAGTTCGCCAAGGGCGTACTGGAAGGCCGGCTCGCGCCGATCGTCAGCGAGACCCTGAGCCGGGAGTGCGGCCGGCCGATCCGTATCGCGATCACCGTCGACAGCTCGGTCGGCGAACCGCCCGACCCGGCACCCCCGGCTCCGTCCCGTTACGAGGAGCCCGAGCTCCCCTCCGTACCGGCACAGAACCGCGACGGCTACGACGCCCAGATCCCGGACACGTACGACAGCCGGGCCCGGGACCCCTACGAGAACTACGGCCGCCACCGCGCCGACGACCGCGCGCCCGGCCGCCGCCCCGAACACCTGTCCGACGGCCCTGGCGGCCAGCTTCCGCCCCCGCGCACGGACCAGCTCCCGACCGCCCGCCCCGCCTACCCCGGGGACTACCAGCGCCCCGAGCCCGGCGCCTGGCCGCGCCCGTCCCAGGACGACTACGGATGGCAGCAGCAGCGACTCGGCTTCCCGGAGCGCGACCCGTACGCATCGCCTTCGCAGGACTACCGCGGGCAGTCGATGGAACGGCCGCCGTACGAGCAGCAGCGACCGGAATACGACGCCCGCGCCGACTACGAGCAGGCCCGCGCGGACTTCGATCCGGGTCGGGGCGACTACAACCAGCGCCCCGACCGCCGTGAGCTGCCCGATCCTCCGGCGGGCTCGGGCCATGTGCACCGTGGCGGACCGGTCGGCTCGGCGCTGCCCGCGTCCAGTGGCGCCCCCGGTCCCCTGGCAGCCCAGCCCGCCCCCGCGGCGGGTCCGGGCGAGCCCACGGCACGGCTGAACCCGAAGTACCTCTTCGACACGTTCGTCATCGGCGCCTCGAACCGTTTCGCGCACGCCGCCGCGGTCGCGGTCGCCGAGGCGCCGGCCAAGGCGTACAACCCCCTCTTCATCTACGGGGAGTCGGGGCTCGGCAAGACGCACCTGCTGCACGCGATCGGGCACTACGCGCGCAGCCTCTATCCGGGCACGCGCGTGCGGTACGTGAGCTCGGAGGAGTTCACCAACGAGTTCATCAACTCCATCCGCGACGGCAAGGGCGACAGCTTCCGCAAGCGGTACCGCGAGATGGACATCCTGCTCGTCGACGACATCCAGTTCCTGGCGGACAAGGAGTCGACGCAGGAGGAGTTCTTCCACACCTTCAACACGCTCCACAACGCGAACAAGCAGATCGTGCTCTCCTCCGACCGGCCGCCCAAGCAACTGGTGACCCTGGAGGACCGGCTGCGGAACCGCTTCGAATGGGGCCTGATCACCGACGTCCAGCCGCCCGAACTGGAGACGCGTATCGCGATCCTCCGCAAGAAGGCGGTGCAGGAACAGCTCAACGCCCCACCGGAGGTGCTGGAGTTCATCGCCTCCCGCATCTCGCGCAACATCCGCGAGCTGGAGGGCGCGCTGATCCGGGTGACGGCGTTCGCGTCGCTCAACCGGCAGCCGGTCGACCTCGGCCTGACCGAGATCGTCCTCAAGGACCTGATCCCGGGCGGCGAGAACGCGGCCCCGGAGATCACCGCGACCGCCATCATGGCCGCCACCGCCGACTACTTCGGTCTGACCGTCGAGGACCTGTGCGGCACCTCGCGCGGCCGCGCCCTGGTGACCGCCCGGCAGATCGCCATGTACCTGTGCCGCGAGCTCACCGACCTGTCACTGCCCAAGATCGGCGCGCAGTTCGGCAACCGCGACCACACGACGGTCATGCACGCCGACCGCAAGATCCGCGCGCTGATGGCCGAGCGCCGCTCCATCTACAACCAGGTCACCGAGCTCACGAACCGCATCAAGAACGGCTGACGGCCACCGCCGTACGCCTCTGAGGGCGCCCCGGGACAGAGGTTCCGAGGGCGCCTTCGTCATGCGCGGTGAAGCCGCCCAGGACGGCGCTCCGAGGGCTTCGCCACCCGTTTTCGAGCCCGTCCACCGCCGTTCCCGGACGATCCACCACGGTTCCCGGACGCGCGCGGCGGGGTGCTGGTGGTCGTTCCTCGTCCCCGCGCCCGACACGCGCTGTTCGAATACCTGTGGCGTTACGGCCGCTCTCCACAGATTCGGGGACTTTCTCGCGTCCACACCCTGGGGACTGGGAAGTTATACAGATCATGTCCACAGGCGGCCCTGGTGAAGAGCCATCAGGCAAGGTCAGCTGCTTGTGGATTCGTGGACGAAGGATCTCCACAGACTGTGGACGACCAGAAGATCCACAGGCTGTGCACGGAGTTGTCCACCGGCAACCCACAGGCAGTGGCTGGTTGTCCCCAGCGAGCCCCGGCTTCTCCACAGCCCTGTCCACTGTTCGGCAACGCAACGCGCCCTCTCACCGCGTCGAGTGAAAGGCGTCACACCAAGGTGCCGGGTTGGGCTGTGGGAAAGACGGGTAAACCTGGGGACGCCGCTGGGGAGAAGTACCCCGAGGCTGTGCACGGGGTGTGCAGAACTTTCTGTTCTCCACAGAGACACCTGGTTGTCCACTGCCCGCACCCACAGGCCCGGTGGACAAAATCTCGGCGCTGACCTGCGAAAACGCGGTTATCCACGGTTTCCACAGGCCCTACTACTACTCCCAACCAGAGAGAGCAGGGAATTCGCTTCGAAGGGGGTCCTGTGCACAACTCGCTGTCCGGCTCCCGGCTGCCCCTCATCACGACTTGACCCCGAGAGGCACCTACTGTGAGTGGGGTGCGTCAGACTGTTCCCCGGTGTCCTTCCCCTCACAGGGGCCGGGGACACCGAGTCAGACGACGAAGCCAGGCAGGGCGAGAAGCGCCGGCAACAGCAGGAGGCGGCAACAGTGAAGATCCGGGTGGAACGCGACGTACTCGCGGAGGCAGTGGCCTGGGCGGCGCGCAGCCTCCCGGCCCGTCCGCCGGCGCCTGTCCTCGCCGGCCTCCTTCTGAAGGCCGAGGACGGTCAGCTGAGCCTGTCCAGCTTCGACTACGAGGTCTCCGCGCGCGTGTCGGTGGAGGCCGAGGTCGAGGAGGAGGGCACCGTCCTCGTCTCCGGCCGCCTCCTCGCGGACATCTCCCGCGCCCTCCCCAACCGCCCGGTGGAGATTTCCACAGACGGTGTACGGGCGACCGTGGTCTGCGGTTCCTCGCGGTTCACCCTCCACACACTGCCTGTGGAGGAGTACCCGGCGCTGCCGCAGATGCCGACCGCCACGGGCACGGTCCCCGGAGAGGTCTTCGCGTCCGCAGCCGCCCAGGTCGCCATCGCCGCCGGCCGCGACGACACGCTGCCCGTGCTCACCGGTGTGCGCATCGAGATCGAGGGCGACACGGTGACGCTGGCTTCCACCGACCGCTACCGCTTCGCGGTCCGCGAGTTCCTGTGGAAGCCGGAGAACCCGGAGGCGTCCGCGGTCGCGCTGGTCCCCGCCAAGACGCTCCTGGACACCGCCAAGGCGCTCACCAGCGGCGACAGTGTGACGCTGGCGCTGTCCGGCTCGGGCGCGGGCGAGGGCCTGATCGGCTTCGAGGGCGCGGGCCGCCGTACGACCACCCGCCTGCTGGAGGGCGACCTCCCGAAGTACCGCACGCTGTTCCCGACGGAGTTCAACAGCGTGGCCGTCATCGAGACCGCCCCCTTCGTCGAGGCCGTCAAGCGTGTGGCCCTGGTTGCCGAGCGGAACACCCCGGTGCGGCTCAGCTTCGAGCAGGGCGTGCTGATCCTGGAGGCCGGCTCCAGTGACGACGCACAGGCTGTGGAAAGGGTCGACGCCCAGCTGGACGGCGACGACATCTCGATCGCCTTCAACCCGACGTTCCTGCTGGACGGCCTGAGCGCGATCGACTCCCCGGTGGCCCAGCTCTCCTTCACGACGTCCACGAAGCCGGCGCTGCTCAGCGGCAAGCCCGCGCTGGACGCCGAGGCGGACGAGGCCTACAAGTACCTGATCATGCCGGTGCGGCTCAGCGGCTGACGGTTGTCCACAGCGCGGGACGGGCCCGGTGGATCGCCGGGCCCCGCGCAACGGCAGTAGGGGCACGATCCGGTGAAGCCGCAGGTCGGGCGGTACGTTTGAGCGCGTATGCCCACGGATGTGCGTGAGCGTCCGGGTTTAGGCTCGGACACGGGTACGAAGGTGCCCTCATGCCACGTCGCAACCTAAGGAACAACTGATGGAGCTCGGTCTCGTCGGCCTCGGCAAGATGGGCGGCAACATGCGCGAGCGGATACGCCGCGCAGGCCACACCGTGATCGGATACGACCGCAACCCGGACCTCGCCGATGTCCAGGGCCTCGAAGAGCTTGTGGGCAAACTCCAGGGCCCCCGCGTGGTGTGGGTGATGGTCCCGGCCGGCGCCCCGACCCAGGCGACCATCGACGAACTCGCCGAGCTCCTGGAGCCCGGTGACGTCGTCGTGGACGGCGGCAACTCGCGCTGGACGGACGACGAGAAGCACGCGGAGCAGCTGGCCGCCAAGGGCATCGGCTTCGTCGACTGCGGAGTCTCCGGCGGTGTCTGGGGCCTGCAGAACGGCTACGCGCTGATGTACGGCGGCGACGCCGAGCACGTCGCCAAGGTGCAGCCGGTCTTCGACGCGCTCAAGCCGGAGGGCGACTCCGGCGCGGTGCACGCGGGCAAGGTGGGCGCCGGGCACTTCGCGAAGATGGTCCACAACGGCATCGAGTACGCGATGATGCAGGCGTACGCCGAGGGCTGGGAACTGCTGGAGAAGGTCGACTCCGTGACGGACGTCCGCGAGGTCTTCCGTTCCTGGCAGGAGGGCACGGTCATCCGTTCCTGGCTGCTGGACCTGGCGGTCAACGCCCTCGACGACGACGAGCACCTGGAGAAGCTGCGCGGCTACGCACAGGATTCAGGCGAGGGCCGGTGGACCGTGGAGGCGGCCATCGACCACGCCGTCCCGCTGCCGGCGATCACCGCGTCGCTGTTCGCGCGGTTCGCCTCCCGGCAGGAGGACTCGCCACAGATGAAGATGATCGCGGCGCTGCGGAACCAGTTCGGCGGCCACGCGGTCGAGAAGAAGTAGTCCACAGCAAGATGCAGTCCACAGCCTGAGGATGACGCCTTCATGACACCCTCAGGAGTGGCCCGGTTGTCCACAAGCCGTGGACAACCGGGGTAAACCCGCAGGCCACGGCGGCCCCGCAGCAAGGGGACGCCCGAAGCACCACGTTGGGGGAGGTCGGCACCCGACCATGCACGTCACGCACCTGTCGCTGGCCGACTTCCGCTCGTACGCCCGGGTCGAGGTCCCGCTCGACCCGGGCGTCACCGCGTTCGTGGGCCCCAACGGGCAGGGCAAGACGAACCTGGTCGAGGCGATCGGCTACCTCGCGACCCTCGGCAGCCACCGGGTGGCGTCGGACGCGCCCCTGGTCCGTATGGGAGCCGAGCGGGCGGTCATCCGGGCGCAGGTGAGGCAGGGCGAGCGCCAGCAGCTCGTCGAGCTGGAGCTGAACCCGGGCCGGGCCAACCGCGCCCGCATCAACAGGTCCTCGCAGGTCAGGCCGCGTGATGTGCTCGGCATCGTACGAACTGTGCTGTTCGCGCCCGAGGACCTTGCCCTGGTCAAGGGCGACCCGGGGGAGCGGCGTCGCTTCCTCGACGAGCTGGTCACCGCCCGCTCGCCGCGCATGGCGGGCGTCCGCTCCGACTACGACCGGGTCCTCAAGCAGCGCAACACCCTCCTCAAGACGGCCGCGCTGGCCCGTCGCCATGGCGGCCGCACCATGGACCTGTCCACGCTCGACGTGTGGGACCAGCACCTCGCACGCGCGGGCGCCGAACTGCTCGCGCAGCGCCTCGACCTGGTCGCCACGCTCCAGCCGCTGACCGACAAGGCGTACGAGCAGCTCGCGCCCGGCGGCGGTCCGGTGGCCCTGGAGTACAAGCCCTCCGCGCCCGGCATCGTCGGCCAGGCACGCGAGGAGCTCTGCGAGCAGCTGGTGACAGCCCTCACCGAGGCTCGCAAGCAGGAGATCGAGCGGGGCGTCACCCTTGTGGGACCGCATCGGGACGATGTGATTCTCAAACTCGGTCAGCTGCCCGCGAAGGGGTACGCGTCACACGGCGAGTCCTGGTCGTACGCCCTGTCGCTGCGGCTCGCGTCGTACGACCTGCTGCGGGCGGAGGGGAACGAGCCGGTGCTCGTGCTCGACGACGTGTTCGCCGAGCTCGACGCCCGCAGGAGGGAGCGCCTCGCGGAATTCGTGGCCCCTGGGGAGCAGGTCCTGGTGACTGCGGCGGTCGAGGACGATGTACCGGATGTACTGACGGGGACGCGGTACACCGTGTCGGACGGCACTGTGGAGCGCGCATGAGCACCGACGGATCCGCACCGAAAGCCTCTGGACCAGTGCCGCGGAAGGCCCCCGAGCCGTCCGGCGTCGACCTGGCGCGCGTGGCGCTGCGGGCCGCGAAAGAGGCGGCACGCGCGCGTGGGGATGCCGTTCAGCAGAAGAGGCAGGCCCGGCGCGGTGGCGGGCTGCGCTCCGGAGCGCGCGCCGACGGCCGCGACCCGATGGCGCTCGGCTCCGCCATCAACCGTCTGATCACCGAGCGCGGCTGGGAGACGCCGGCCGCCGTCGGCGGTGTCATGGGCCGCTGGCCCGAGCTCGTCGGCGAGGACGTGGCCAAGCACTGCGTCCCGGAGAAGTACGACGAGGACGAGCGGGTCCTGACCGTGCGCTGCGACTCCACGGCCTGGGCGACGAACCTGCGCCTGCTGGCTCCCCAGATCGTCGCGCGCCTCAACGAGGACCTTGGCCACGGCAGGGTGCGGCGGCTCCTGGTGCACGGTCCCTCGGGCCCTGCCCGGCGTTTCGGCCCGCTGCGCGCGCCCGGGAGCACGGGTCCCGGGGACACCTACGGCTGAGCCCGCCGAGAAGCGCGGCCATGCCGTGACCGGATTCACACGGACGAATCCGTCACGGGATGGTTGGAGCCGATTTGATAGCTCTTCGACTGTCCGTTCGTGCCGGTTCTCGTGATCGCACGCGGTTGCGAACGCCGCCCCCGTAAGGGAGTAGCGATGGGTTGACGCCCGGAAGCGCTGAGTGCCTCTGTGAGCCTCTTGGAGCCCCGTTCCGCATATGGGGAGTCGGCCGAGACCGGTTCAGGGCGGCACATGCGGACTCAGGTACCGGCAAACCCCCATCACTGTCAGCGCTACCGGTAGACTGGAGGCCAATCCCGCCCCACTTGTGGGGACCGCTTCGGATACACCGTGCAACGCTGACAAAGGCTTCCACCGCAACATGCGGCAGTCATCCCGGCAAACCCGCCGGGAGCCTGGCTTGTGCTGTGCCAGAAAGGGCGCTTCGTGGCCGATTCCGGCAACCCCAACGAGAACATCCCGTCCACCGACGCCGGCGAGAACAGCGAGGGCAACGCCTCGTACGACGCCAGCGCCATCACCGTCCTCGAAGGGCTGGACGCGGTCCGCAAGCGGCCCGGCATGTACATCGGCTCGACCGGTGAGCGCGGACTCCACCACCTCGTGTACGAGGTCGTCGACAACTCCGTCGACGAGGCGCTGGCCGGCCACGCGGACACGATCGACGTCACGATCCTCGCCGACGGCGGCGTACGCGTCGTCGACAACGGCCGTGGCATCCCGGTGGGCATCGTGCCGTCCGAGGGCAAGCCGGCCGTCGAGGTCGTGCTGACCGTGCTGCACGCGGGGGGCAAGTTCGGCGGCGGCGGCTACGCGGTCTCCGGCGGTCTGCACGGCGTCGGCGTCTCCGTGGTGAACGCCCTGTCGACGAAGGTCGCCGTCGAGGTCAAGACCGACGGCTACCGCTGGACGCAGGACTACAAGCTGGGCGTCCCGACCGCCCCGCTCGCCCAGCACGAGGCCATGGAGGAGCACGGCACCTCGGTCACTTTCTGGGCCGACGGCGACATCTTCGAGACCACCGACTACTCCTTCGAGACGCTCTCCCGGCGCTTCCAGGAGATGGCGTTCCTCAACAAGGGTTTGACGATCAAACTCACTGATGAGCGCGAGTCGGCCAAGGCCACCGCCGGGGCGGACGAGGCGGGTGCCGACGAGAAGGACGAGGCCAAGACGGTCACGTACCACTACGAGGGTGGCATCGTTGACTTCGTCAAGTACCTCAACTCCCGTAAGGGAGACGTGGTGCACCCCTCCGTCATCTCGATCGACTCCGAGGACAAGGAGAAGCTCCTCTCCGTCGAGGTCGCGATGCAGTGGAACAACGGCTACAGCGAGGGCGTGTACTCCTTCGCCAACACCATCCACACGCACGAGGGCGGTACGCACGAGGAGGGCTTCCGGGCCGCGCTGACGGGTCTGATCAACCGCTACGCGCGCGACAAGAAGCTGCTGCGCGAGAAGGACGACAACCTCACGGGTGACGACATCCGCGAGGGTCTGACCGCGATCATCTCGGTCAAGCTCGGCGAGCCGCAGTTCGAGGGCCAGACCAAGACCAAGCTGGGTAACACGGAGGCGAAGACCTTCGTGCAGAAGGTCGTGCACGAGCACCTCACGGACTGGCTGGACCGCAACCCGAACGAGGCCGCGGACATCATCCGCAAGTCCATCCAGGCGGCCACCGCGCGCGTGGCGGCCCGCAAGGCGCGCGACCTGACCCGCCGCAAGGGTCTGCTGGAGACGGCGTCCCTCCCGGGCAAGCTGAGCGACTGCCAGTCGAACGACCCCACCAAGTGCGAGATCTTCATCGTCGAGGGTGACTCCGCCGGCGGCTCGGCCAAGTCCGGCCGCAATCCGGAGTACCAGGCGATCCTCCCGATCCGGGGCAAGATCCTCAACGTCGAGAAGGCGCGGATCGACAAGATCCTGCAGAACCAGGAGATCCAGGCGCTGATCTCCGCTTTCGGCACCGGGGTCCACGAGGACTTCGACATCGAGAAGCTGCGCTACCACAAGATCATCCTGATGGCCGACGCCGATGTCGACGGCCAGCACATCAACACCCTGCTGCTGACCTTCCTGTTCCGGTTCATGCGGCCGCTGGTCGAGGCCGGGCACGTGTTCCTGTCGCGTCCCCCGCTCTACAAGATCAAGTGGGGCCGTGACGACTTCGAGTACGCGTACTCGGACCGCGAGCGCGACGCACTGATCGAGCTGGGTCGCCAGAACGGCAAGCGCATCAAGGACGACTCGGTCCAGCGCTTCAAGGGCCTCGGCGAGATGAACGCCGAGGAGCTGCGCGTGACGACCATGGACGTCGACCACCGTGTCCTCGGCCAGGTCACGCTCGACGACGCCGCCCAGGCCGACGAACTGTTCTCTGTCCTGATGGGCGAGGACGTCGAGGCCAGGCGCCAGTTCATCCAGCGCAACGCCAAGGACGTCCGCTTCCTCGACATCTGAGTCGGTCTCCGCTGACCGCACCAGGAAGGATCTTCACCAGCAATGGCCGACGAGAACACTCCAGTCACGCCTGAGTCTTCCGAGGGCGAGACCATCCTTCGTATCGAGCCCGTCGGGCTCGAAACGGAGATGCAGCGCTCGTACCTCGACTACGCGATGTCCGTCATCGTCTCGCGCGCGCTGCCGGACGTACGGGACGGCCTCAAGCCCGTCCACCGCCGCGTCCTGTACGCCATGTACGACGGCGGCTACCGGCCCGAGAAGGGCTTCTACAAGTGCGCCCGCGTCGTCGGCGACGTCATGGGCAACTACCACCCGCACGGCGACTCCTCGATCTACGACGCGCTGGTCCGTCTCGCGCAGCCGTGGTCGATGCGCATGCCGCTGGTGGACTCGAACGGCAACTTCGGCTCTCCGGGCAACGACCCGGCGGCGGCCATGCGCTACACCGAGTGCAAGATGGCACCGCTGTCGATGGAGATGGTCCGTGACATCGACGAGGAGACCGTCGACTTCACGGACAACTACGACGGCCGCTCCCAGGAGCCGACGGTCCTGCCGGCCCGGTTCCCGAACCTGCTGATCAACGGCTCGGCCGGTATCGCGGTCGGCATGGCGACCAACATCCCGCCGCACAACCTCCGCGAGGTCGCGGCCGGCGCCCAGTGGTGCCTGGAGAACCCGGAGGCCTCCCACGAGGAGCTCCTGGACGCCCTGATCGAGCGCATCAAGGGCCCCGACTTCCCGACCGGCGCCCTGGTGGTGGGCCGCAAGGGCATCGAGGAGGCCTACCGGACCGGCCGCGGCTCGATCACCATGCGCGCGGTCGTCGAGGTCGAGGAGATCCAGAACCGCCAGTGCCTGGTGGTCACGGAGCTGCCGTACCAGGTCAACCCGGACAACCTCGCGCAGAAGATCGCCGACCTCGTGAAGGACGGCAAGATCGGCGGCATCGCGGACGTCCGTGACGAGACGTCGTCCCGGACGGGCCAGCGTCTGGTCATCGTGCTGAAGCGCGACGCGGTCGCCAAGGTCGTCCTGAACAACCTGTACAAGCACACCGACCTCCAGACGAACTTCGGCGCCAACATGCTGGCGCTGGTCGACGGCGTGCCGCGCACCCTGTCGCTCGACGCGTTCATCCGTCACTGGGTGACGCACCAGATCGAGGTCATCGTCCGCCGTACGCGCTTCAGGCTGCGCAAGGCCGAGGAGCGGGCGCACATCCTGCGCGGTCTGCTGAAGGCACTGGACGCCATCGACGAGGTCATCGCGCTGATCCGGCGCAGTGACACCGTCGAGATCGCGCGCGGGGGCCTGATGAGCCTCCTGGAGATCGACGAGATCCAGGCCAACGCCATCCTTGAGATGCAGCTGCGCCGTCTGGCCGCCCTGGAGCGCCAGAAGATCGTCCAGGAGCACGACGAACTCCAGGCGAAGATCCGCGAGTACAACGCGATCCTGGCCTCTCCGGTCCGCCAGCGCGGCATCGTCAGCGAGGAGCTGGCCGCGATCGTCGAGAAGTACGGCGACGACCGCAAGACCATGCTCGTCCCCTACGACGGTGACATGTCCATCGAGGACCTGATCGCCGAGGAGGACATCGTCGTCACGGTCTCGCGCGGCGGCTACGTCAAGCGCACCAAGACCGACGACTACCGCGCCCAGAAGCGCGGCGGCAAGGGCGTCCGCGGCACGAAGCTCAAGGAAGACGACATCGTCGACCACTTCTTCGTGTCCACGACACACCACTGGCTGCTGTTCTTCACCAACAAGGGCCGCGTGTACCGGGCCAAGGCGTACGAGCTGCCGGACGCCGGCCGGGACGCGCGCGGCCAGCACGTCGCGAACCTCCTCGCCTTCCAGCCGGACGAGGCGATCGCCGAGATCCTCGCCATCCGCGACTACGAGGCGACGCCGTATCTGGTGCTCGCCACGAAGGGCGGTCTGGTCAAGAAGACGCCTCTGAAGGATTACGATTCGCCGCGCTCGGGCGGTGTGATCGCGATCAACCTCCGTGAAAAGGAGGACGGTTCCGATGACGAACTGATCGGAGCCGAGCTCGTTTCGGCCGAGGACGACATCCTTCTGATCAGCAAGAAGGCGCAGTCGATCCGGTTCACGGCCACCGACGAAGCGCTGCGGCCCATGGGCCGTGCCACCTCGGGCGTCAAGGGCATGAGTTTCCGTGAGGGCGACGAGCTGCTCTCGATGAATGTTGTCCGACCCGGTACGTTCGTGTTCACTGCCACCGACGGCGGGTACGCGAAGCGGACCCCCGTCGACGAGTACCGCGTCCAGGGGCGCGGCGGCCTCGGTATCAAGGCCGCCAAGATCGTGGAGGACCGCGGGTCTCTCGTCGGTGCGCTGGTGGTCGAGGAGACCGACGAGATCCTCGCCATCACGCTTGGCGGCGGTGTGATTCGTACGCGAGTCAACGAGGTCAGGGAAACCGGCCGTGACACCATGGGCGTCCAACTGATCAACCTGGGCAAGCGTGATGCCGTCGTCGGTATCGCACGTAACGCCGAGGCGGGACGCGAGGCCGAAGAGGTCGACGGCGAAGGTGCCGTGGGCGAGCCGGAGGCCGAGGGTGCCGCGACCACTGACACGGGCGAGGGCGAGCTGTCCTCGGCTGAGTAGCGCGAGGAGTGAGTCATCGTGAGCGGAGCCACGGGCCCCGGATCGACCGGTACCGGTACTCCCAGTACCGAAACGGACGGCGGCCGTGGCTCCGCCGAGCGTGCGATGGATTCGCACACGACCCAGCTGAAGGCGATCAAGCCGAGCGCGACAGACTCGCGCTCGCCCGACGCTCATGGATCCCAGGGGGGAACTGTGACGGACACCCGAGGCGCGCAGAACCAGCAGTACGAGGCTGCTGGTGCGGGCCCGGCGGTTCCTGGCGCCCAGCCACAGCCGCAACCGCAGGTCCAGCCCGTGCCGCAGCCGGCCGGCATGCCGTCGAACCCCGGCCCGTCCGCCGCCGTACCGTCGGCCTCCCCGCTCCCGGGGGAGCGGCAGCCGCAGCAGGCGGCGACCCCCTACCACCCGCCGCAGGCCTACCCGGCGGAGGCTCCCAACGGTGCCGTACGCAGGCCGCGCACGGGTGCGCGCACCATGCCCCGCACCCGTAAGGCGCGGCTGCGGGTGGCCAAGGCCGACCCGTGGTCCGTGATGAAGGTCAGCTTCCTGCTCTCCATCGCGCTCGGCGTCTGCACGATCGTCGCGTCGGCGGTGCTGTGGATGGTCATGGACGCGATGGGCGTCTTCTCGACGGTGGGCGGCACCATCTCCGAGGCGACGGGCTCGAACGAGTCGAACGGCTTTGATCTGCAGGCGTTCCTGTCCCTGCCGAACGTTCTGATCTTCACGTCGGTGATCGCCGTTATCGATGTCGTCCTCGCGACGGCACTCGCGACGCTCGGCGCGTTCATCTACAACCTCTCCGCGGGCTTCGTGGGCGGCGTGGAGCTGACCCTGGCCGAGGACGAGTGACGAGTAACCGCACGGGACGCTGCCGCCGGGGGTGTTGCCCGATGACTCCATCGGGCGCCTTCCTCCCTGGTCGGCCCTCCCCAGGTATCGATTTTGGGACTGCCCTGGTCGTGCGCTAATCTTCAGGAGTCAGCGCGCGGGACACACCGCAGAGCGCGGCGGGGCTATAGCTCAGTTGGTTAGAGCGCATCCCTGATAAGGATGAGGCCACAGGTTCAAATCCTGTTAGCCCCACCAGTGACAAGACCCCCAACCAGTCATGGTTGGGGGTCTTTGACGTTTACGGCTGACATCAGCCCCTCGCACAGGCAGGGGGCAGTAAGGGGGGAGGAGCCGTGCAGCTCACCGTGCGCTGGTCGGACCTATGGGTGCCCGTTTCGATGATCATCCTGAGCGTCATCCTCAGCCGCATAACCAGTCGGCGGCGGCACAGGCGGCAGACAGCCGTGAGGTGGGGCCCACGGACTCACTGGGAATGGCTGCCGTTCATGTTCGGGCTGGTCGGAGTGCTCGGAGAACTCTCGGTCCTTCTTGACGTACCCGATCCCTGGGCCACGATCTCTTTCGTGATTGCCCGTGCGTTCGCCCTCACCACCGTGTTCATGGCCGTCCGGGCAGTGTTCATCGTTTTCATACGCGGCACCCGGCACTTGTTCCGACGCCGAGGAACGGACACCAGTAGCTGACAGCAACCGCAGCAGATGCCGGAGGACCGGGGCGGACCCCAGTGACCACTCCCCAACGCCACTTGATGCCATCTTCCAGCGCCGGCGGTCCTTCATGACGAAGACCCCCACCAGATCTGGTGGGGGTCTTCGTGTGTGGGCGGTGTACGCAAGTTCGCCCGTTCGCCCGTGGGCCAGGTGGGACTAGGGAAGAGCCCCCGTCGGGAGGGCGGACATGACGGCGGCTGTGGGGATGGCCGCGAGGAGCCGTGTGGATGCGCGTTGGCGGCAGGCCGGGGCGGCGCCGTGGGCCTCGGCTTGGATGCGCTGCCTCATCGTGGGGGGCAGGAAGCGGCCGCGGGACAGGGCCCGGGTGGACAATGCCGGCGCCTTCACGGCCGGCGTGCTCTTGCAGGCCCGCTCGGTCTGCGGTACGGCCGCCGAGGCCTTGGTCGTGATGAGCCCAAGCGCCTTGCACAGCGCGAGGAAGGCGGTGACGACGGCGGTCCACAGTGTCCTGACCTTGTTGCGGGCCATGACCCCTCACTTTCAGGTTGGGCGATTTGCGTACTTTCCTCATGATGTGTATGTGGGTCGAAAAGTGGTGGATCGACGCTCGTGGTGCGTAGCTCTTCGGATGAACACCACCCGGATGGATGCAGAGAAGTGGCAAAGTTGGTAATGAGTGTGGTTTGCCGGTGAATGTCGCGCTTCGTGCGGCGTGATCGGCCTTTCATCGGAACGGCGACGTCCGGATCTACTGCTGTGTGCCGGGCCGGAGTTGAGGGCCGATGCAGGTCACCGATCGATATCGATCGGTGTGTATAGTCGGGCGCCAGAGGTCCCCTACGTCAAGGAAAGACGAGGTAGCGCGGTGAAGAAGCTTCTCCTGGTCGCACTGGCCGCCATCGGCGGGCTCCTCGTGTACCGCCAGATCCAGGCGGATCGCGCCGAGCAGGATCTGTGGACGGAGGCGACTGACTCCGTGCCCACGGGTTCGTGAGTGTCTACAGCTATCGACATCAGTCTCAGAGCAGACCCCGGCCGCCTCGCGGTCGGGGTTTTGTGTTCTCGGCCGTCCTGACCGCCTGGCCTGACTGCCCGTCCTGGCCGTCTGTCCTGGCCGCCTGGCTTGTTCGCTACTGTGACTGATTTGGTTGCAGAGGCAAAATAGGGGTCTTCGTAGAGGGGCGTTTCGGGTCCGCGTCCGCAGAGTGCGGGTGGCATGTCCTCCGGCGGGGCAGGATGGGCGGCGTCCGGGGCTACGACGAGGGGGTGGCGCGTGATGGGGCGGCGCACGGTCTGGTGGCGAGCGTTGGCAGTTGTGGGAACGGCCCTGTGTGCGACGGCGGCGCTCCCCGCACAGGCCAGGGCGGCCGGTACGCCCGACCCGTACGCCTTCGCCGAGGACGCCACCAGGGTCGACGGCATGCCGAGCACCACCGGCGCCGTAATGCTCGCTCCCGGGAAGACGTACCGCAGCTCCATCCTTGAGGGCGGCAAGCTTTACTACCGCCTCGAACTCGGCGACGGGGCCAACGCGTATGTCTCCGCCACGGCCGTCCCCCGCTTGGGAAAGGCGGTCGGCTCTGCGGAGGGCGTCAAGGTGACCGTGCAGGACGCCAACGGCCACCGGTGCTCCTCCGAGACCGCGCGCTTCGGCCCCACGGGCAGCCCGCACCCCGTCACCGCCTGGGCGTCGCGTCAGATCGGCCGCGATCCGTACATGTGCCAGGAGGCCGGAACGTACTACGTGCTCGTCGAGCGCGTCGGGACGGTCAGCTCCTCCCAGGGAGCACAGGGAGCACAGGGCACACAGGGATCGCAGGGATCGCAGGGATCTTCGGACGGAACCTGGGGACTGGAGCTCGGTTATGTGATGGAGCCTCTCCCGAAACAGGCCGGTTCCACGAGCGCACCCGAGGTGTGGAACTCCGCGTCGCCCGCGGCCGTCACCGGCGACGCCAAGCGCCGCAGGGGCGGTACGAGCTTCACGACGGCGAGCGCAGTGGCTCAGGGGGTCTGGGAGGACACGGACGGCATCCGGGCCGGGCAGACGCTCTATTACAGGGTGCCCGTCGACTGGGGACAGCAGTTGTACGCCACGGCCGAGCTGGGCAGTTCGAGCAGCGGCGACGACGGCTACGTGGGCAACGCGCTGGTCATGTCCCTCTACAACCCAGTACGTGGATTAGTGGACGACGCGACGGTCGGCTACGACGGCCGTCAGAGGTCCGCGGACCTGGACCCGCTGCCTCCCGTCCGCTACGACAACCGCTTCGCCCGCGACGATCGGATGAGCGGCATGCGGTTCGCGGGCTGGTACTACCTAGCCGTGCACCTCGGGGCGCCGGTCGCCGACCGGTTCGGCGACGGGCCGCTCGGGCTGACGCTGCGGGTTCGAGTGACCGGTTCGGCGGCCGAAGGGCCGGGGTATCTGGGGACCTCCGATCCGGTGGGGGTGTTCGAGATCACAGCCGAGGACCAGGAGGCTGCCGAGAGCGGGTCGGTGGGTGGTGCGACGACCGCCGGGGGTACCGGAGGCTCCGGGGGCGGGGAGGAGTCCGGGACCACGGGGGCCTCGGACGGCGCTCAGGGCATCGGAGACGACGACACCGCGATGAAGCTGGTCGCCATGACTGGAATCGGCACCGGGAGCCTGCTCGTCCTGGGACTCGGGGTCTGGACGGTCGTGGCGCGGCGGCGGACGGGAGTGGTGACCGCCGAGCACGGGGTGGCGGTGAGGGGGCCGGGACACGGGGCGCCACGGAGGTAGGCGGAAGAGGCGAGTTCGCAGGTCGAGTTCAGGCCGAGCTCACGGGTCGAGCTCAGGTTGAGCTCACGGGTCGAGCTCACGGGTCGAGCTCAGATTGAGCTTGCAGGCGAGCGTGCCGGGTGCCGGGCTGAGGCACCGACGGGCTGAGGCACCGGCTGGGCGAGGACGGGCATAGCCAGGTCCAGGTCCAGGGCGAGCCGGAGGTGGGGCCGCGCTGGTCAGAGCTGGGCCAGGGCCCAGAAACCCACCGCGAAGCAGGCCAGCGCGAGCAGGAGGACCGGCACGGCCACCTTGGCGGGCGGGCCCGGGCGACGTCGCGAGATTCTTCTCGACCGACGTGGAACCTGCGGGGGTTGAGCGGTGTATGAACCAGTAGAGACGTAAGCGTGCTGCTGCACCGCGGTCGTCGGCGCCTGAGAGGGGTTCTCGGGGGCCAGGTGACTCAAGGGCGGGTGCGGCTGAGGGGAAAGCACATGCGGGGGTTCGGAATGGTGTGGTGCGTAGAAGGGGTCCTGAGGGTCTTGGGCCGGCAGCGCGGTCGGCGTGGGAGGAGTGGGCGGCTGCTCGGGCTGCTGATGTGGGTGGTGCGGTGCCCCCTGGTGCTCCTCGTCACGCGTCGGCGCCTGGGCGGAAGCATCGGTCACCTGGCCCTGCGGCGGCGGGAGATGAAAGCTGCCGGTGTCCGACATCGTGGACGGCTGCACGGGCTCGGGGTCGCGCTCGGGGCGCGGCGGCACGGCGATGGGGACGGACTCTGGCTGTACGGCACCCGGGGCACTCTCCGCATACTCGGGTCCGGCCGGGTGGTCATGGGCTCCGGTGTCCGCCGCGTACTCCCACTGCCCACCACCTGAGCCGATCGGAGACGGTGCGCTCCGGGGCATGGGCGGTGGTGTGGACGGACGCCGGGGTATGGAGCCCGGGGAGGGAGGCGGCGGCGCGGCTCCCATGCCATTGCCCGACGTCAGCGGCGGTGGCTCGGGCGGCGGCATCGGCGTGACATCCGTGCCGGCCGGAGGTATGCCACCGGGGCCCGACCGCGGAGGGGGCGCCTCAGCGCCTGTGCCCGGCTCGGGAGTTGGAGAGAACGGGTTGCTGCTGGACCCGGCCGCCGGCCAGGAAGGCGTACCGGTGCCACCGTTCGTGTTCGCGCCCGCGCCCGTGCTCGTACCCGCGCCGACGCCCGTGTCCAGCCCCGAGGCCCTCCTCAGGGGGCCGTTCGGTCCGAACCCCGTGGGAAGTGGGCCGAGTTGGTCGAAGACCTCTACCAGCTCGTCGTCGGGGCCGGGCTCGGGAAGGAGTTCGGCGGCGGAGGCGAGAGCCTTGCGGGCACCCGTGGCCGTGCGGAAGCGGGCGTTCGGGTCGGGCTGCAGAAGTGTGGCCACGACCTGCCAGAGGGGCTCCGGAACACCTTTCGGAGGCCCGGGCGTGCCCCTGTCGGCGAAGTACTCGATGAGTGCCTTGGCGTCCGGTTTGGCGCCCTCAAGGAGGTAGAGGGCCACCAGGCCCACGGCGAACAGGTCGGCGGGGAAGTCGGGCTCAGCGCCCAGCATCTGCTCGGGCGCGAAGTAACCGGGCGTCCCCACCACGTAGTCGGTCTCGGTCAGCCGGGGTTCGCCCAGGCGCATGGCGATGCCGAAGTCGGAGAGACGGAGGTGCGGCCGGGCCGTGCCGGTGGCCTCCAGCAGAACGTTGGCGGGCTTGATGTCACGGTGCACAACGTCCTCCGCGTGCACCGCGGCGAGCCCGGAGAGGAGCTGGTCGAGGAGGGCGCAGACGAAGGCGGGCGGCAGTGGGCCGTAGTCGTTGACGAGGTTGACCAGCGATCCTCCGGTGACCAGTTCCATGGTGAACAGCACCTGGTCGTCGTCGGCGGCCCAGCTGGTGGGCGCGAGCACATGGGGGTGATCGATCCGCAGGGCCTGTTCCCGTACGAAGCGCAGCAGGGAGTGTGCGTCGCGCTGCTGCAGAACCTTGGCCGCCACATAGCGGCGCCGGCGGTGGTCCCAGGCGCGCCACACGGCGCCGACCCCTCCGCGCCCGATCGGGTCGACCAGTTCGTACCGGCCGGCGAAGACCTCACCCATGGTTGTGCGTCGCTCCCCCTTCGGCTCCCCCCTCGGCTGGTTCCCAGGCGAGCGCTTTGGCTCCCTTCGGCCCGCTCGGGTGTTCGCGCATATTCGGCTTCCCTGCCGTGACGCGGCTATTCGGCCTCCCGGATTCCGGGCCGCACGGGAACCCGCTGTCAGTTCCTTGCTACCTCTACCTCTACCTGCTTCCGCTCACTACTGCTTGCTCCAGTGCCGGTTCCGTGCTCCGGCCGAACGTTGTCCACTGCTTCCGCCCTCGACTTTCCCGCCGGTCGTACGCCCGGTCGCCGAACCCCCCGGCGGCGACCGGGACTTGGGCTCAGTTCTGGTGGGTCTGGTAGTGGGTGACCGCGTCGGAGGTGCGGCCGGCGCCGTACACCCGGAGGAACTCTGCCAGTTCCGGGTGGGTCGGGGCGAGGGTGTCCGCGGCCTCGATGATGTCTCCCGCGGCCGCCACCGAGCGCAGCAGCGACTGGATCTCGCGGACCACCCGCTTGACCGTGGGCGCCCCCGAACTCGTCGTCGACTGCGTGGTGTTACTGAGCACAGAGCCCCCCTGCGACTTCTTGATCTCGTCCATGCGCTCGGTCGCCTCGGCGGCGCTCACGCTGCCGTCAGCGACCTGCCCCGCAAGGTCCTGCAGCAGTTGAACGCGCTGGACCACCGCAGGGTTGCCGATCTTGGCGCGCTGACCGCTCATCAGCTGCGACAGCATCGGCGCGGACAGCCCCAGAACCCCCGCCAGACGAGCCTGGTTGAGCCCCAGGTCGTCGATGAGCCTACGGAAGAGCGCCCCCAACGGCTCTCCGTACCAGTTCCGCTGCAGCTCCCGGGCTCTTGCGGTCGCTTCCTGTTGTGCGGCGTCCATTGCGTCTCCCCATCGCTTCCCCAAATACCGCGGTTCGCTCCAGCGAACCACGACGTGCATCTTACGGAGAGTGGTCGTTCACGGGGACCCCCAATCTTTTTGCGAGATCCCGGGGGTGACCCGGTACTCTGGTCTGCGGCGCCTCCCGGTGGCGGAATCCTCCGGGTGGGTGCTGCCCTTCCGGGGCCTTAGCTCAGTTGGTAGAGCGCTGTCTTTGCATGGCAGATGTCAGGGGTTCGACTCCCCTAGGCTCCACACCACATGACCGGCCTGGTCGTCATCGGACGACCAGGCCGGTTTTTCTTGCGTCGGCCCGGCATCGGGCGGATGCCAGGGCATGGGCGATCGTGCGGGCGGCCCGTCGTGAACGTGAGCTGCGCCGGCGGAGGGGAGCCGAGGGGAGACGTGGCGTGTGTCGCGGTGAGGCCGGATTGGCCGTCCTGACGTGCGCATTCGCGAAAACTGTGTTCTGGGTCACGTCATCGGCGGAAATTCGATGGCGCCACTCTCCGCAATCGGAACAATGCATTCCGCTGCGCTCCGCTAGGGGTGTTCCACGTGAAACAGCGCCATGGGGCAGGAACTCCTCAAGGCTCCTGCCCCATGGCGCTGTTGAGAGACCCGACCGGACCCGCCCCGGCGGACGGACTCACCTCGGTGGACGGGCTCGCCCCGGCGGGCCGGCTCAGCGGCGGTCGTCCCTGTCCGTTGACTTCTCCTCGGCCTCCTTGGCCTGCACCTCGGGGTCAAGGGCGGACTGTCCGCTGCCGTCTACGGAGGCGAGGTGACCGCTGTCGGGGACCTCGGTGGCGGCGGGAGGCTCGACCAGCCAGTCAGGGTTGGCCTGCCTGTCCCACCACTTCCACGCGACGAGGGCGCCGCCCACGAGGGCGCCCAGCGCGGCCAGAGCCTTGGCGATCCGGCCGGCCCTGGCCCGCCGTTGCTGCCGGCGCACCAGCTTCTGGATCTGCCGTGGCGAGACCTGTCCGCGGAGCGCGGCCAGCGCCGCGACGCTGCGGGACGTGGCCTCCTCCCGGACGGGCCCGGCCGCGGCCACGGCCCGCTCCACGCGGGGCACGGTGTATCCGGCCGCCTGCTGGGCCGCCTTGCGGGTGCGGACCGCGGCCTCGTGGGCCGCGTGGTCGACCTTCGGCGGCACATGCGAACGGGCCTGTACCAGTCGTGGGGCCACATGGGCGCCGTACTGGTGGCGGGCCTGTTCCGCGGCCTGCGACACCCTGGGCGCGAGCCGTACACGCGCCTCGTGCGAGTAGTACACAGCCCTGTCCTTGGCCGTGTCGGCGTAGGGCGCCACCACGACCGCGGCGTGCCGCACGCTGTCCTTCGCCGACTCGGCCGCTGCGCGCACGCTGTCTTTGCGGGTCACGGGATCCTCCTCCTCGGTGGCGTACGGTAATTCGACTTTCCACCCTTTTACGGATCATGCCTTCCCAAACGCTCCCGGGCATGTGTGGACGGGCATCCGGGTCACATCCGGGCGCGGGGGCGGACTTCGGAAGTGACCGCGCGGAGCGGGCACCAGGGCCGGTACAGGGGTGGTGCCGAAACCGATAACGGGTTCTGTGAGACGTCCATGGGGGTTCCGTGCGGGTTCGGTCCGAATGCGGGGTACCCGGATCACAGGGCGAGAGGCGATCACATGCAGGGAGTGGATGAATAAGGGCAACAGCCGCTTATAGACGACAATGCCACGGATCATCGCGACGCGCTCCCGCCCAGGGTGACTGGACCGGTTTTCCGCGAGTACAACCAGGGAATCCGGACGTACCACCTCCCGGAACCGCAAGCGTCATCCCCGGATGTTCGCTCGGATGTGGTGGCCGGGCGACGCTCGGCCCCGTCCGTGCGAGGATCAGGGGAGTCACAGAGGACAACGGAAGGCAGATCGTGGCCGAGCAGCTTTACGCCACCCTGAAGACCAACCAAGGCGACATCGAGGTGCGGCTGCTGCCGAACCACGCGCCCAAGACGGTCCGGAACTTCGTCGAGCTCGCCCAGGGCGAGCGTGAGTGGACCAACCCGGAAACCGGCAAGAAGTCCACGGACAAGCTCTACGACGGCACGGTCTTCCACCGGGTGATCAGCGGATTCATGATCCAGGGCGGTGACCCGCTGGGCAACGGCACCGGCGGTCCCGGCTACCAGTTCGAGGACGAGTTCCACCCGGACCTCGCCTTCGACAAGCCCTACCTGCTGGCCATGGCCAACGCCGGACCGGGCACCAACGGCTCGCAGTTCTTCATCACCGTCTCCCCGACGGCCTGGCTGAACCGCAAGCACACCATCTTCGGCGAGGTCGTCGACACGGCCAGCCAGAAGGTCATCGACGCCATCGCGACCACCCAGACCAACCCCCGCACCGACCGCCCGGTCAATGACGTCGTCATCGAGTCGGTCGTCGTCGAGACCCGGCAGGGCTGATCCCCGGACGCCCGGCAGAGCCGAGCCCAAACCGCTCGCAGCACCCCGAAAGGGCCCGCACGGCCCGAAGGGAACCAATCGCCCCGCTCAACCGTAAGGATGAGCGGGGCGCGACGTTGCGTACGGACCCATGTGCGCCCGCCGCGTGCCGACGTACGGAGATTGAGGGGACCCCATGGTGGACCAGGCACCGGGCAGCCCGCAGGGCCCACAGGACCCGGGCCCACAGGACGCCCACAGCCTGCCCGGCTGCTACCGGCACCCGGACCGTGACACCGGCGTGCGCTGCACCCGCTGCGAACGCCCCATCTGCCCGGAGTGCATGGTCAGCGCCTCCGTGGGCTTCCAGTGCCCCGAATGCGTCCGCAGTGGCTCCGGCACGGGCCACGCCCCGAGCGCCTCCCGGCCGCGCCCCCTGGCGGGCGGCACCATCACCGCCGACCCCCGGCTCCTCACCAAAGTCCTCCTCGGCCTCAATCTCCTGATCTTCCTGGTCCAGCTCTCCCTCGGGGCTCGCTTCACCGACCGCTTCGACCTCATCGGCCTGGCCTACGTCCCAGGACTCGGCTCGGTCGAGGGAGTCGCCGACGGACAGTGGTACCGGCTGCTGACGTCGATGTTCCTGCACAGCGGTTACGTCCACATCCTGTTCAACATGCTCAGCCTGTGGTGGATCGGCGGCCCCCTGGAGGCAGCCCTCGGTCGCGCCCGCTACCTCACCCTCTACCTGGTCTCCGGCCTCGCGGGCAGCGCACTCACGTACCTGATCGCCGACGCCAACCAGCCCTCGCTCGGTGCCTCGGGCGCCATCTTCGGACTGTTCGGCGCGACGGCGGTCCTGATGCGCCGGCTCCGGTACGACATGCGGCCGATCATCATCCTGCTGGTGATCAACCTGATCTTCACCTTCAACCCGGCGTTCAACATCTCCTGGCAGGCCCACGTCGGCGGCCTCGTCGCCGGTGTCGTGATCGGCTACGCGATGGTCCACGCGCCCCGCGAGCGCCGCACCCTGATCCAGTACGGCGTCTGCGGCCTGGTGCTGGCCGCCGTGGTGGTCGCGACGCTGGTCAGGACCGCTCAGCTCACCTGAGGGGCTGTCCGGCCTGCCTTCGGCGATGTTGTCCACAGACGGTGGCGGATCTTGTGCATACCGTGCGGGAACAGCTGTGCCCCCTGTCGCTCACCCGTGTTTCCGCAGGTGAGGCAGGGGGCGAACATGCTTACGAGTGGCGGTGTGTCTGTCGTATCGACGTCAACGTCCGATGGGTTATCCACAGATCGTCTTTTCTTTCCCCCATGTGCTTTTCCCCATGTGGATAACGTCTGTGGATAACTCAGTGGACATCCCTGGGCAGAGCTGGGTTCAGCGAGCGGCGACCTCTACGTCACCTGCGCCGGAGCCCTACTTCCACTGGGTGGAGACGCCGAATCCCGCCGCGATGAAGCCGAAGCCGACCACGATGTTCCAGTTGCCCAGTGAGTCGATGGGCAGTGAGCCGTCGGTGACATAGAAGACGACGATCCAGGCGAGGCCGATCAGGAACATGGCCAGCATGACGGGGGCGACCCAGCCGCGGCTGTTCAGCTTGATGTTCGTTGCCTGCTTGGTCGGCGGCGGGGTGTAGTCGGCCTTCTTGCGGATACGTGACTTCGGCACGAGGGTCTCTCCTGTCGATGCGCTGCGTGGCCGCGCAGGGAACTGGGGCGGGCTCCGGGGCAGCGTACAAGGGGACACTGAATGCTCCCCCGGGCGTCCGTTAGCGTAGTGCTTCCGCGGCGCCGAAGGAGATAAGGGTACGTTGAGCAATTCCGCCGACACACCCCGATCGGGTCAGGGCGACTCCCCTGCGACGGGTTCCGCCTCGGTTGATCCGTCCGGTTCGCGCCGTTTCCCGCCGGTGCGGGTGCTGACCGCCGCCGTGTTCGCCCTGGCCGGGCTGATCTTCTTCACGAGCTTCGACACGGCCAAGGGCACCAACATCCGTACCGACAGCTCCCTCCTGAAGCTGTCCGACCTCATCCATGAACGCAGCCTGAAGAACGGCCAGCTCGACGAGTCGAACGGGGCCCTGCGCGACGACGTCGAGGCCCTCGCCGAGCGTGACGACGGCAGAACGGATGCGGAAGACGCCCGGCTGAAGGCGCTGGAGAAGAACGCGGGCACCCAGAAGCTCAAGGGTGAGGCCATCACGGTCACCCTCAACGACGCCCCGCCGAACGCCACCGCCAAGCTGCCCGGTTACCCCGAGCCGCAGCCCGACTACCTGGTCATCCACCAGCAGGACCTCCAGGCCGTGGTGAACGCGCTGTGGGAGGGCGGCGCCGAGGGCGTCAAGGTCATGGACCAGCGGCTGATCTCCACCAGCGCCGTGCGCTGCGTCGGCAACACCCTGATCCTCCAGGGACGCGTCTACTCGCCCCCGTACACCATCCAGGCGGTCGGAGACCCCCAGAAACTCCAGAAGGCCCTCAGTGTCTCCCCCGCGATCCAGAACTACATGGTGTACGTCAACGTCTACGGGCTCGGCTGGAAAGTCACCGAGGACGGGGCGGTGACTCTTCCCCCTTACTCGGGCACAGTGGATCTGCAGTACGCGAAGCCCGTGGAGTAGCTGCCGCTGGGGGACTCTGTGCCGGTGCGCGTGATCGTCAGGACCGTCAGCGAGCTGTGCATCACCGTCGGCACTCTGATCGTGCTGTTCGTGGCCTATGTGCTGTTCTGGACGGGTGTGAAGGCCGACAGCGCGATGGACCGTCAGATCGACGAGCTTCAGGAGCAGTGGGCGAAGGGGGACGTGAAGCCCCCGACCACGCCTGAGCGCTCGACGAGGCCCGGAAGCTCCGCGGCTCCGGCCGCGCCCGCCCCGTACAAGGACGGCGAACCCTTCGCCGTGATGTACATCCCGCGCCTTGGTTTCACGTGGAACAAGCCCGTGCTGGAGGGCACCGAGGTGAACACCCTCAAGGAGGGCCTCGGCCACTACGCGAACACGGCGCGGCTCGGGCAGAAGGGGAACTTCTCCGTGGCCGGCCACCGCCGTACGTACGGTGATCCCTTCAAGGACTTTCCCAGGCTGCGCGTGGGCGACGCGGTCGTCCTGACCGACGGGACGACCTGGTTCACGTATCGGATCGACAAAGGGCCGTACAAAACCCTGCCCACGGACGTTGAGGTGATCGATCCTGTGCCACGTAAGTCCGGGTACACCCGCCCGGGTCGCTATCTGACGCTGACCACCTGTGAACCGGAGTGGGGGCACAGTCATCGGCTGATCGTGTGGGCGCATCTTGATTCCACACAGCCTGTGGAGGCTGGGAAACCGGAGGCGTTGCGCCGTTAGTCTGGTGGTGTAAACGGCGTGAGTCTGGTGCCGTGGTGTGACGGAAGGGACGGCATGTACGGCTGGATCTGGCGGCATCTGCCGGGGAACGCATGGGTCAGGGCGTTGATTTCAGTCGTATTGGTCCTGGTCGTGGTCTATGTCTTGTTCCAGTACGTCTTTCCCTGGGCCGAGCCCCTGTTGCCCTTCAACGATGTGACGGTGAACGACCAGTGAGCGCCCGGATTCTCGTCGTCGACAACTACGACAGCTTCGTCTTCAACCTGGTCCAGTACCTGTACCAGTTGGGTGCCGAGTGCGAGGTGCTGCGCAACGACGAGGTGGCGACCTCGCACGCGCAGGACGGTTTCGACGGTGTGCTGCTGTCGCCCGGGCCGGGCACGCCCGAGCAGGCGGGTGTCTGTGTCGACATGGTCCGGCACTGCGCGGCGACCGGGGTGCCCGTGTTCGGGGTCTGCCTCGGGATGCAGTCGATGCAGGTCGCGTACGGCGGTGTCGTGGACCGCGCGCCCGAGCTGCTGCACGGCAAGACGTCGTTGGTGGAGCACGAGGGCAGGGGTGTCTTCGCCGGTCTGCCGTCCCCCTTCACCGCCACGCGCTACCACTCGCTGGCCGCGGAGCCGGCGACGGTGCCGGCCGAGCTGGAGGTCACCGCACGCACGCACGACGGCATCATCATGGGGCTCAGACACCGTGAACTCCCGGTCGAGGGCGTGCAGTTCCACCCCGAGTCGGTGCTGACGGAGCACGGGCACCGGATGCTCGCCAACTGGCTGGCGGTATGCGGAGACCGGGAGGCCGTGGCGCGGTCGTCCGGGCTCGCGCCGGTCGTGGGCAGGGCCACGGCGTGACGGCGCTGCGCCCCGAGCGCGACAGTTCCCCCTACGGCGGCGAGGCCGCGTACGGGGGAGCCGACGCGTTCGAGGCGGAGGCCTTCCAGGCGGCGGTCGAGGGCCTCTCGGACCCGCTGACCGATCCCCTGCCGGGCGCTTCCGGTTCGCGCTCGGCCGCCGAGCCACAGCGTGAGTGGTACGGCGCCCAGGATGCCGAGGCGGCCCAGTACAGCGAGGACTGGTCCGGGCAGCGTCACACGCAGCCGCAGCCGCAGCCGCAGCCGCAGCCGCGACCGCGACCGCAGGCACAGCGGGAGCCGCAGGCGTCGTATGAGCCGGGCGGCATGGGGACTTCCTACGAGCCGGCCCCGTACGACGACGCGTACGCCGCCGCGGGGCACGAGCATCCGGTGGTCGACGAGGAGACGGCCCGGTACCGGCCGCTGCCGGTCGACGAGGAGACCGTGGCGCTGCGCGTGGACGAGGCGCGGCGCCTGGCTCGTGCGGCCGACGAGGCGATATCCGGGGCGGCCTCGGCGTCCGAGGCGGGCTCAGCGTCCGGTGCGGCAGGCACCGCCGGTGCGTCCCCCGCCTCCGCTCCCGGCGGCCGTGCGGCCCGTAGGAAGGCCGCGAAGCGGCAGGGGCGCCTCGGGGGCGCGGGAGGCGCGCACGGCGCCCACAAGGGCGCTGGAGCGGCTCAGGGCGGCTCGGGCGCCCGAAGGGGCCGGCATGGAGCCCAGGGCGCCCAAGACGGCGAGAAGGCCGACGGGACGCCTTTAGCGGCGCCCCGGTCGCGGGTGGAGGCACGGCGGGCGGCGCGGGCGAACAAGCCCACCGCGGGCGTTGTCGCGAGCCGGGCGATCGGTGAGGTGTTCATCACCACCGGTGTGCTGATGCTGCTGTTCGTGACGTACCAGCTGTGGTATTCGAACATCTTGGCGAACGCGCAGGCGGGCAAGGAGGCGAACAGCCTCCAGCAGGAGTGGGCCAGTGGGAAGCGCGCACCGGGGGCGTTCGAGCCCGGGCAGGGCTTTGCCATGCTGCACATCCCCAAGCTGGATGTGGTCGTGCCGATCGCGGAGGGCATCAGCAAGTCGAAGGTCCTGGACCGCGGCATGGTCGGGCACTACGACGAGAACAGCATCAAGACGGCGATGCCCGAGGACAAGAAGGGCAACTTCGGTGTCGCGGGGCACCGCAACACGCACGGTGAGCCGTTCCGGTACATCAACCGTCTCAAGCCGGGCGATCCGATCGTGGTCGAGACGCGGGACAAGTACTACGTCTACGACATGGCCTCGATCCTGCCGGTGACCTCCCCCTCGAACATCGGTGTCCTCGACCCGATCCCCAAGGGGTCCGGTTTCACGGCGGCAGGCCGCTATATCACCCTCACCACGTGTACGCCGGAGTTCACCAGTAAGTACCGGATGATCGTGTGGGGCAAGATGGTCGAGGAACGGCCGCGCAGCAAGGGCAAACCGGACGCGCTCGTCCAATGAGAGCGGGACGTGCTCGTCCAGTGGGTAGGAGCACGCGGTACCTGGAGCAGACAGGGCAGATGAACGTGGCAGCGACCACCGGGCACGGGGAGCAGCACGGCAAGCGGGACGACGAGCAGGACGAGCAGGACGAGCGGACGGCCGAAGCGCCGGCGTCCGCGCCCGCCTCCGCGTCATCGGCCGCGTCATCGGCCGTGGTGCCGCGCCGTCGTGGCATGGGCCGGATCGCGATGACGGTCAGCGTCTTCGGTGAGCTCCTCATCACGGCAGGTCTGGTGCTCGGCCTGTTCGTCGCCTACTCGCTGTGGTGGACGAACGTCGTCGCCGACCGTGCGGCGGACAAGCAGGGCGACAAGGTCCGTGACACCTGGGCGCATGAGCAGGACACCGGTCCCAGGGGTCCCGGGGCGTTGGACACCAGGAATGGCATCGGCTTCCTGCACGTCCCGTCGATGACGAAGGGCGAGATCCTGGTCCGCAAGGGCACATCGTCGGAGCTGCTGAACGACGGCGTGGCCGGCTACTACACCGACCCCGTCAAGGCGACCCTCCCGACCAGCGACAAGGACGGCAACTTCTCCCTCGCCGCCCACCGTGACGGCCACGGCGCCAAGTTCCACAACATCGACAAGGTCAAGAAGGGCGACCCGATCGTCTTCGAGACCAAGGACGACTGGTACGTCTACAAGGTCTACGCGATCCTCCCGGAGACCTCGAAGTACAACGTCAAGGTTCTCGCTCCGGTCCCGAAGGAGTCGGGGAAGAAGAAGCCGGGCCGCTACATCACGCTGACGACGTGCACGCCTGTGTTCACCTCGACGTACCGGTACATCGTGTGGGGGGAGTTGGAGCGGGTGGAGAAGGTGGACGGCGATCGGACGGTGCCGGAGGAGTTGCGGTGAGGTGACTGACCCTTTTTGAGAGGGGCAGTCGCCTAACATGGCGGAGGCCCGAAGCCGCAACCATCCTTTGCGGCTTCGGGCCCTTCTGCGTTCCGTCGTGGTTACTTCAGGATGCTCAGTACGGCCCCAGCGCTCCACTCCTCAAGCAATCCACGGTGTACGGCGGTGATGCCACCCTCGATCGCGATGTTCAGGGCGTCGCGTGTGAAAGGGCACGTCGCCACGAAGATGGCCACGTCCGAGTCATGCAGCACTCTGGCCGCCCCGACGAACTTCTGGACTTCAGGGCTGGTGATGGAGATGTGGGGCGCGAACCTTTTGCACTGAATGACAACGCGTCTCCCGTCGGCCGTGACCCCGGTGATGTCGACCCCTCGGTCCCCACGGGCGCCTTGGACCACGACGCTGCTGCAGCCGTCGCGACGCAGCAGTTCGGCGACGTGCTCCTCGAACTCGCGGCCGTTCATGGCGTCCATGGAGGCCATGACTCCGGCGAGAGATCGGTCCACCCGTTCGTCTCCGTGGGCGTCCTCGCCCCGGACAGGGGTGTCCACAGGGAGGGTGCGTACCAGGTGCTCCATGTCGAGAAGGTATGTGCGCACCTGGCGGGCCACGTCGCTGCCGCGGAGGAGCAGGAAAGTCGGATCGGCCGCCTTGGTCGGTGAACGCCGGAGGGCCCTCGACACCGCATCCCGCGCGGTGTCGAGGGCCCTCCAAGCGTCGAGGTGGGTCAGTCCTCCTGGCGGAAGCTCGCCCCGTTGATGCCTCCGAAGACGCCGCCTCCGCCGTTGCCTCCGTTGTTGCCGCCCTGGTCGAAGGCCTGGAGGTTCACCACGGTGCCGGCTGGCACCTGGCTGCCCGCCTGCTGATCCTGGACGAGGACGATCGCGTCTTCGTTCTGGGAGCCCCCGATGTTGCCCACCGTCAGACCCGCGCGCTCCAGCTCCTTCCTGGCGTCCTTCACGCGCTTACCCCGCAGGTCCGGAACCGTCGACACCTGCTGCTCGGCCTTCTTGCCGATCTGGATGTTCACGTTGGAGTTCTTGTCGACAGGCGTGTTGGCCGTCGGGGTGGTCGTGATGACCTTGCCGACCAGGTTGTCGTCCTCGGTGTCCACCTCGGTGCACTCACCGACGAGGTCGTTGGCCGCCATCTGCTGCTTGGCCGCGTCACAGGACTGGCCGGTGACGTCCGGGACCGTGGACTTCGACTCTTCCTTGGCGATGGTGAGGGTGATCGTGGAGCCCTTCTCGATCTCCTCGCCCGCGATGGGGTCCGTCTTCAGGACGCTGCCCGCGGGCTCGCTGGACTCCTTGGTCTCCGTCTCGACCTTGAACTGGTACTTGTCGCCCACCAGTTCCTGCGTGGCCTCGTCGACCTTGTCACCGATGACGTTCGGCACCGCCACCTTCGGCGCCCCTGTCGACACCACCAGATTGATGGTGTCGCCCTTCTTGACGTCGGTCTTGGGCTTCGGGTCCTGCTCGCAGACGTTGCCCTTCTTCTCGTTCTCGCAGGGCTTCTTGGTGACGGCCACCTTCAGGTCGACGTTGTTCGCCATCCGCTCGGCCTCGGGCTGGGTGGCGCCGATGAAGTTGGGCGTGGGGACGGTGTCGTTGGTGTTGCCGTTGCCGCTGAAGGCCCACCTGCCGATGAGGATCGCGCCGACGAGGACCAGGACGCCCGCGACGACCAGCAGGATCGTCGAGGTGTTGTTCTTCTTCTGGTTCTGGCGGCGTCGGCCGGCCCGGTCGTCGTAGCCGAAGCCACCGTCGTCCGGGTTCATCGGCGGCAGCATGGTGGTGGCGCCGGCGTCCGCGGAGCGCAGGGCGGTCGTCGGCTGGTCGTCCGGGTAGGCGCCGTAGCCGACGGAACCCATGGCCGCGGTGGCCGCGACGGGCTGGCCGTCGAGGCAGGCCTCGATGTCGGCGCGCATCTCGTCGGCGGACTGGTAACGGTAGTCCGGGTCCTTGACCAGGGCCTTCAGTACGATCGCGTCTATTTCGGGCGTGATCTCGGGGTCGAAGACCGACGGGGGCTGTGCTTCCTCCCGTACGTGCTGGTACGCCACCGCGACCGGTGAGTCCCCGACGAACGGGGGACGTACGGTCAGCAGTTCGTAGAGCAGGCAGCCGGTCGAGTACAGGTCGGACCGGGCGTCCACCTGCTCGCCCTTCGCCTGCTCCGGCGACAGGTACTGGGCGGTGCCGATGACCGCCGAGGTCTGTGTCATCGTCATGCCGGAGTCGCCCATGGCGCGGGCGATGCCGAAGTCCATCACCTTGACCTGGCCGGTGCGCGTCAGCATGACGTTCGCCGGCTTGATGTCGCGGTGGACGATGCCGTTGCGGTGCGCGTACTCCAGGCCCTGGAGGATGCCGATGGTCATCTCCATGGAGCGCTCCGGCAGCAGTTTGCGGCCGGAGTGCAGGAGTTCACGCAGCGTGGAGCCGTCGACGTACTCCATGACGATGTACGGGATCGAGACCCCGTCGATGTAGTCCTCGCCCGTGTCGTAGACCGCGACGATCGCGGGGTGGTTGAGCGAGGCGGCCGACTGGGCCTCCCGGCGGAACCGGGCCTGGAAGGTGGGGTCGCGCGCGAGGTCCGCTCGCAGCGTCTTCACCGCCACGGTGCGGCCGAGCCGGGTGTCGTGCGCGAGGTAGACCTCTGCCATGCCACCACGGCCGAGCACATGGCCCAGCTCGTACCGGCCGCCGAGGCGACGCGGCTCTTCCATAGCTTCCTACCAGCCCTCTCCGTCGGTCCCGACCGCACCCACGTGTGGTCCGGCGGTGTGCTGTCCGGGCATACGGTACCCGGCTCGCCTTGCGTGACCTGGTCGGTCGCGTCACCTGATACAGGACCGGTATCGCAACGTGCACCGTTGTGAAGGCGACGTGACAGGGGTCACTTCTTGCTGTCGATGACTGCCTTCATCACGTCCCTTGCGATGGGGGCGGCGAGACCGCCACCGGAGATGTCGTCACGGTTGGCACTGCCGTCCTCGACGACGACGGCCACAGCGACCGGCGAGCTGCCGTCGCTGAGCTTGGCGTAGGAGATGAACCAGGCGTACGGCTTCTCGCTGTTCTTGAGGCCGTGCTGGGCGGTACCGGTCTTGCCGCCGACGGTGACGCCGGGAATCTGTGCATTCTTGCCGGTACCGGTCTTGACGACGGTCTCCATCATGCCCTGCAGCGCCTGGGCGGTTTCCCCGGAGACGGCCTGGGAGAGCTCCTCGGGCTCGTGGGTCTCGACGGTGTCGAGGTTGGAGGCCTTCAGCTGGTCCACCATGTACGGCTTCATCAGCTTGCCGCCGTTGGCGATCGCCGAGCTGACCATGGCCATCTGCAGCGGGGTGGCGCGGGTGGAGGCCTGGCCGATGCCGCTCAGGGCGTTCTGCGGCCGGTTGTCCTTCGGGTAGACGCTCTCGGCGGCGCGGACGGGAATGTCGAGCTCGGCCTCGTTGAAGCCGAACTTGTCGGCCTGCTCGATCATCTTCTCGTTGCCGACCTGGTCGCTGAGGTTGGCGAAGACGGTGTTGCAGGAGACCTCCAGCGCGTCGCGCAGCGTGGCGTTCTCGCAGGCGCCGTGCTCGTTGGTGAGGTCGTACGTGGACTGGGGCAGCCGGTACGGGTCAGGGGTGTCGGTGCGCTCGTCGATGCCGTTGACCTTGCCGTTCTCCAGCGCCGCGGCGGCGGTGACCACCTTGAAGGTCGAACCGGGCGGGTACGTCTCGCGCAGCGCCCGGTTGAGCATCGGCTTGTCCTTGTTCTTGTCCAGCTTCGTGAAGGTCTCGCCGTCCTTGCTGCTGATGCCGGCGAAGGTGCCGGGGTCGTACGACGGCGTGGAGGCCAGCGCGAGGATGCCGCCGGTGGACGGGTCGATCGCGGCGACGGCGCCCTTCTTGTTGCCGAGTCCCTCGAAGGCCGCTTTCTGGGCGGCGGCGTTGAGGGTGGTGACGACGCTGCCGCCCTCCTTCTTCTTGCCCGTGACCATGTCGAGGGTGTTGCGGAAGAAGAGCCGGTCGTCGTTGCCGGTGAGGATGCCGTCCTCGAGGTTCTCCAGCTGGGTGGCGCCGACGGCCTGGGAGGCGTACCCGGTGACGGGCGCCCACATCTCGCCGTTCTTCCAGGTCCGCTTGTACTTGAAGTCCGTGCCCTCGGTGGCGACGGATCCGGTGATCGCCTTGCCGTCGACGATGATGTTGCCGCGGGGGGTGGCGTAGCGCTCGATGGAGACGCGGCGGTTCTGCTCGCGCGTTTGCAGGTTGCCCGCGTCGACGTACTGGAGCCAGTTGTCGCGGATGAGTAGGGCGAGGACGAGGAGTCCGCAGAAGATCGCGATTCGGCGCAGGGGCTTGTTCACGGTCGGACCACCTGGGTCATCTCGGCGTCGGGGTTGCTGGCGGGGGCGGGGGCCGGGCGGCGGGCGGTGTCGCTGATGCGGATGAGGATGCCGATCAGGGCCCAGTTGGCGATGACGGAGGAGCCGCCTGCCGCGAGAAACGGCATCGTCATACCGGTCAGCGGGATGAGGCCCATGACACCGCCGGCCACCACGAAGATCTGCAGGGCGAAGGCGCCGGACAGGCCGACCGCGAACAGCTTGCCGAAGGGGTCGCGGGCGGCCAGCGCGGTGCGCACGCCGCGCTCGATGATCAGGCCGTACAGCAGCAGGAAGGCCATGACGCCGGCGAGACCCAGCTCCTCGCCGACGGTGGAGAAGATGAAGTCGGAGTTGGCGGCGAAGCCGATGAGGTCGGAGTTGCCCTGGCCGAGTCCGGTGCCGATGACGCCGCCGGACCCGAAGGCCATGATCGACTGGCCGACCTGCTCGCAGGCACCGGAGGTGGCGTAGCAGCCGAACGGGTCGAGCCAGGCGTTGACACGGGCCTGCACGTGGCTGGCGAACGAGGCCACGGTGACGGCGCCGACGGCGGACATCAGCAGACCGATCACGATCCAGCTGGTGCGCTCGGTGGCGACGTACAGCATGATCACGAACATGCCGAAGAACAGCAGCGACGTACCGAGGTCGTTCTCGAAGACCAGAATGAGCAGGCTGACGGCCCAGATCGTGATGATCGGGCCGAGGTCGCGGCCACGGGGCAGGTAAAGGCCCATGAAGCGGCGACTCGCGAGCGCCAGCGCGTCCCGCTTCACCATGAGGTAGCCGGAGAAGAAGATCGCGATGACGATCTTCGCGAACTCACCCGGCTGGATCGTGCCCACACCGGGGATCCTGATCCAGATCTTGGCGCCGAACGAGTTGTCGCCGAGGCCCGGTACGAGCGGCAGCAGGAGCAGCACCAGCGAGGCTGCCATCGACACGTAGGTGTAGCGCTGCAGGATGCGGTGGTCCTTGAGGAAGAACAGCACCGCGACGAACAGCGCGAGACCGACGGCCGAGAACAACAGCTGTTTCGGGGCCGATTCGGTGAAGACGCCGAAGGCCCTCTTGGCGAGCTGCTGGAGCCGCTCGGACTGGTCCAGTCGCCAGATGATCACCAGCCCGAGCCCGTTCAGCAGCGTCGCCACCGGCAGCAGCAGGGGGTCCGCGTAGGCCGCGAACTTTCTGACGGCGAGGTGGCCGACGCCCGCCAGGAGGCCGAGGCCGAGCCCGTAGCCGAGCAGACCGGTCGGGACCTCGTCGTTGATGGCGAGGCCCACGTTGGCGTAGGCGAACACTGGGATCACCACGGCGAACACGAGCAGCGCGAGCTCGGTGTTACGTCTGCTCGGTGCGCCGATGGCGCCGATCGTGGACGTGTGGTGCGTCGGCGAGTTGGTAGTACTGCTCATCGTATGACGAGGCCCCTCACGGCTTGCCTACTGCTTCCCGCACAGCGAGACCAGCTTCTGCTCTTCCTCGGACAGGCTGGGGCCGGTGGGTGTGGGTGTCGGTGTGGACGACGGCGCCGACGTCGATGGCGACGAAGTCGGCGACGGTGATGCCTTGGACGTGAGCGAGGACTGAGTGGTTCCCGTGACCCCTCCGGCCTCCCCCTCGCCTGTCTTTGAGTTATTACGGCTCTCGGCCTCGCGGCGCTCAGCGTCCTTCTTGCACGCGGACGCCTGGGTGGAGAGCTCGTCGATTTTCTCCTGGGCGTTCTTCAGCCCGCCCTCGGCGATGGTGGCCTTGACCAGGTTCTGCTGGTACGGCGGCAGGTACTTGAGTTCGATCTCGGGGTGGTCCTTCTCGACCTTCGAGAGCGAGACCCACGCCAGGTCCTGGCTGATGCCCTGGTAGAGCGCGACGTGGTCCTCGTTGGCGCCGACGTAGTACTGCGTCTGCGTCCACCGGTAGCCGGCGTACGTGCCGCCGCCGATCACGGCGACGGCGAGCAGCGAGTAGAACGATCTCTTCAGCCACCCGCCCTTCTTGCGGGGCTTGACGAAGTCCTCGTCCGCGTACTGGCCGAAGCTGTCCGACTGTGCGTAGCCGCCCGCGTCGCCGGAGCCGGGCGGGCCGAACTCGCCGCCCTGTCCGGGCACCTGGCGGCCGAGGCCCGACGCACGGCCGGCCGGGGTCTGCATGGCGCCGTTGTCGTGCAGCTGGTGCTGGTTCTCGGCGACGGCGCCCACCACGACCGGGGTGTCGGAGAGCTGGGCGGCGAGGGTGTCGCCGGCGTCGATGTCGAGGACGTCGGCCACGATGACCGTGATGTTGTCCGGGCCGCCGCCGCGCAGCGCGAGCTGGATCAGCTCCTGCACGGTCTCCTGCGGGCCCTGGTAGCTGGCGAGGGTCTCCTCCATCGTCTGGTGGGAGACGACGCCGCTGAGGCCGTCGGAGCAGATCAGGTAGCGGTCGCCGGCGCGGACCTCACGGATGGAGAGGTCGGGCTCGACATGGTCGCCGCTGCCCAGCGCGCGCATGAGGAGGGAGCGCTGCGGGTGGGTGGTGGCTTCCTCCTCCGTGATGCGTCCCTCGTCGACGAGACGCTGCACCCAGGTGTGGTCCTGCGTGATCTGGGTGAGGACGCCGTCCCGCAGGAGGTACGCGCGGGAGTCGCCGACGTGGACGAGGCCCAGCCGCTGCCCGGTCCACAGCAGGGCGGTCAGGGTGGTCCCCATGCCCTCCAGCTGGGGGTCCTCCTCGACCATCATGCGCAGCTGGTCGTTGGCGCGCTGCACGGCGGTGCCGAGCGAGGTGAGGATGTCGGAGCCGGGTACGTCGTCGTCGAGGGCGACGATGGTGGAGATCACCTCGGAGGAGGCCACCTCACCGGCGGCCTGGCCGCCCATGCCGTCGGCGATCGCGAGCAGGCGCGGTCCCGCGTAGCCCGAGTCCTCGTTGCCCTCGCGGATCATGCCTTTGTGCGATCCAGCGGCGAAGCGCAGAGACAGACTCATGCGCACCTCGCCCGTCGGCTCCGGGTACATCCGCACGGTGCCCACCCTCCGGTCGGGAGCGCGCCGGGGCCCGTCGTGGGGGCCACCGCGTGCTCGCTCCGCTCGCTCATTTGTCGTACTACTTCCGCAGCTCGATGACGGTCTTGCCGATGCGGATCGGCGCGCCCAGCGGAATCGGTGTGGGGGTCGTCAGTCGGTTCCGGTCGAGGTACGTGCCGTTGGTGGATCCCAGGTCCTCGACGATCCACTGGCCGTCACGGTCCGGGTAGATCCTGGCATGCCTGCTGGACGCGTAGTCGTCGTCCAGCACGATGGTGCTGTCGTGGGCGCGGCCCAGCGTGATGGTCTGCCCCTGCAGCGCGACCGTCGTACCCGTGAGGGTGCCCTCGGAGACGACGAGCTTGGTGGGTGCACCGCGGCGCTGGCGGCCACCGCCACCGCCGGACTGCTGGCCGCGCTGCTGCGGGGGCGCCTGTCGCGCGGCCTGCTGCGGCCGCGCGCTCTCACGCCGGGAACCGCGCTGGGTGACGCGCGTACCGAACAGGTCGCTGCGGATGACCTGCACGGCCACGATCACGAACAGCCACAGTACGGCCAGGAAACCCAGCCGCATGACCGTGAGGGTCAGCTCTGACATTGCCCCCGCTTCACCCTTCGGCTTGCCGGTAAATGATGGTGGTGCTGCCCACGACGATCCGCGAGCCGTCGCGGAGCGTAGCGCGGGTGGTGTGCTGCCCGTCCACCACGATGCCGTTGGTGGACCCGAGATCCTGGATCGTCGAGGGCGTTCCGGTCCGGATCTCGCAGTGCCGGCGGGAGACGCCGGGGTCGTCGATCCGCACGTCGGCTTCGGTGCTGCGACCCAGCACCAGCGTCGGGCGGGAGATCTGATGGCGGCTGCCGTTGATCTCGATCCAGTGGCGTGTGCGCCCGCCCGCAGCGGGGGCGGGCCCGCCCGGGGGCCGCTGGCCGTAGGGCGCGGCGCCGGAGCGGGCGCCGGGCGGCGGCGCGGACGGCATGGGCGGAGCACCCGCGGGCGCGGAGGCCGGCGGGTAGCCGTAGCCACCGCCGGCTCCGGGACGGCCGCCGGCCGGGGCGGACGCGGGAGCCTGCTGGCTGCTGGTGGAGGCGAGCGTACGACTGCGCACCCGGTACAGACCGGTGTCGAGGTCGTCGGCCTTCTCCAGGTTGACCTTGATGGGGCCCATGAAGGTGTAGCGCTGCTGCTTGGCGTAGTCGCGCACCATGCCGGCGAGCTCGTCGCCGAGCTGGCCGGAGTAGGGGCTGAGGCGCTCGTAGTCCGGCGTGCTCAGCTCCACGATGAAGTCGTTGGGGACGACGGTCCTGTCGCGGTTCCAGATCGTCGCGTTGTTGTCGCACTCCCGCTGGAGCGCGCCGGCGATCTCGACCGGCTGGACCTCGGACTTGAACACCTTGGCGAAGGTGCCGTTGACCAGGCCTTCGAGGCGCTGCTCGAACTTCTTCAGGACTCCCATGGGGCACCTCCTCCGTCGTTGCCGTCCTGCATCCTGCGTCCGTACTGCTTACTGATCGTATCCACGCGCCGTGAAATCGGGTGGTTCCCCCTGTCGGCCCGGTCGACAGGTGTCGACACCCACTGAAGTCCCCTCCCGGATTCCCTGCGCAGCACCCCTTCGAACTCCTCCCGCCATACTCCCGTCGAGGTTTCTGCCAAGGATCGTAGAGGGGGTGCGAGACCAGTGTCCCGCACCTGACTGTGGACCCTGCCTTCCTCCTGGGGAGATGGCCGGGACCGGTACGAGGTTGATACGTGAACCGGCACACGTCGATACGGGTGGGAACGTGTGGTGCCGCACACGGACGCAGGGGCCGGCGCACAGGGTGGCACGGGGTCATGGGCGGTCGGTCCGGTGAGCATGTGCGGGCGGCGGGCGCACGGACACCACCCGCACGGGGCGTGGACATTCGCGCTGGCGGCAGCCCTGGAGAAGGGATGTGAACCCACCGTCTCCAGCGTGCTAATCTTCTGCGTGTCGGAAGGCGCCGGGCCGCAAGGAGCGGGGCCAGAGGACACACCCAATGCGCGGGTGGCGGAATAGGCAGACGCGCTGGATTCAGGTTCCAGTGCCCGCAAGGGCGTGGGGGTTCAACTCCCCCCTCGCGCACAGCGAAGAACCGATGGAACGGGTCGCTGCTGGTGACGGAAGTCACGGCAGCGGCCCGTTTCTCGTTGTGCCCGCAGGGAGGCGGGAGTGGGCTGAGATGTTCGTGGTGATGTTCGTGGTGTGAGGCATCACACGGCCAGGGTGGCTGTGCGTCAGGGCCCTGGCCGTGACAAAGGTCACGGTCAGGGCCCTGCTTCTGGCCTGATTGTGCGGCGTCGGCCCAGAGAGGGCAGGGCGAACGGCAGCGCGCACGGCAGGGGCTTCTAGCAGGGCCCTGCTAGAAGCCCCTGCCGTGCGCCCCCGTCGATCGACAGCATCACTCCTGTCAGGTACGCCGCGGCGGGCGACAGCAGGAAGGCGGCGCTCCGGCCGAACTCGTCCGGGGATCCGTAACGGCGCAGGGGGATGCCGGCGGTCGCAGTGGCGCGGGCGGCGTCGGCGTCGCCGCCGCGGGCGTCGAGTTCGCGTACCCGGTCGGTTTCGATATGGGCGGGCACGAGGCCGACGACGCGGATGCCTCTGGGGCCCAGCTCGTTCGACAGGTTCTTCGCGTAACCGGCCAGGCCCGGCCGGAAGGCATTGGAGATCGCGAGGCCGGGAACCGGTTCGTACACGGAGCTGGACAGGACGAAGCCGATGACACCTCCCTCGCCCAGCTCGGCCGCGACGGCGCGGGACAGCCGTACCGCACCGAGGAAGACCGACTCGAAGGCGGCGCGCCACTGGCCGTCGTCGACGAGGTCCGACGTACCCGCCGGCGGGCCGCCGACGCTGATGAGTACCCCGTCCAGCCGCTGGAAGGCACCGCGGGCCGTGGCGACCAGCCGGTCCGGTGTCGCGGTGTCGGCGTTGTCGGCTACGACACCGACTGCCTGCCCCGGGCCGCCGAGTTCCTCCTCGGCGGCCGTCACCGACTTCTCGCTGCGTCCGCTGACGACCACCCTCGCACCGTCCGCCACCAGTGCGCCTGCGGCGGCCCTCCCCAGACCGCGGGTGCCGCCGGTGACGATGTACACCCGGTTCCTCAGGCCGAGGTCCATGACTGCTGTCGCCTCTCCGGTCGTGCGGGCTGTCGTGTTGGCTGTCGTGCGGGCTGTTGTGTGGGCTGTTGTGCGGGCCGTGTGGCCTAGAGCATCGCCTTCTGGGGCTGCGTGGGCACCACGATGACCGTGGTGGTGCCGGCGCTCAGGGCCGCCGTGAACTCGCGCTCCAGGTCCTGAGCGGTCTCCACGTCGACCGCGCGGCATCCGAAGCCGCGGGCCACGGAGGCGATGTCGATCCCGGGCAGGTCGAGCCCGGGAACGCCCGGAGTCTCCTCCAGCACAGCAAACGACTTGAGGATGGAGTACTCGTGGTTGCGCATGACCACGTAGACGACCGGGAGGCTGTGCTGCGCAGCCGTCCAGATGGCCTGCACGGAGTACTGGAAGGAGCCGTCGCCGATCAGGCCGACCACCGGCCGCTCGACGCCCCTGTCCCGGTCGCCGAGCGCGACGCCCACGGCGGCCGGGGTACCCCAGCCGATCCCTCCGCTGGCCGTGGCGAAGAACGACCCCGACCGGTTGGTGGGTAGCCACTCGATCTGCTGCGCCATCGTGGAGGTCGATTCGTTGACGATGACCGCGTCGGGCGGCCGGACCCGGCTCAGGGCGGCGTACACCTCGGGCGGGGTGAGCGGGCTGCCAGGCGCCTGCGGCAACTCGCGGGGCCGCGCCATCGGCTCCGGGGAGGTCCGTGTCGAACCCTCGGCGACCAGGTCCAGGAGCAGTTCGATCGCCGTCGTGGGATCGCCCAGGAGGCTGTCGCCCACACGCGCCGCCGCGGCAACCCCCGGATCGCCGGTGATCTGCAGGAGCTCCACGCCGTCGGGGAGATAGTCGCCGGGTACGTAGGGGTAGTACCGGAACACCTCCGCGCCGATCACGACCACCAGGTCGTGTCCCTCCAGCCGGTCGCTGATGGTCCTCACCGACACATGCCGAGCGGGCCGCCGAAGAGGGCGTGGTCCTCGGGGAAGGAGGCGCGGTCCAGCAGCGGGGCGCCGTAGACGGAGGCGCGCAGCTTCTCCGCGAGGGCGACGGCCGCGTCCCAGCCGCCGCCGCGGTCGACCTCCGGTCCGAAGACCAGGGCGGGGCGGCGGCTCGCGGAGATCCGGTCGGCGAAGTCGCGCAGCCGCTCCGTGTCGGGGGCGACGCGGGCGCTCACCGTCCGCACCCTGGCGAAACCGGACAGGGGCCGTTTCCAGTCGTCCATGGGAATCGACAGATGGACCGGTCCCGCCGGCGGCTGCAAGGCCTCCGCGTAGGCCCGCAGGAAGGCCTCGGGGACGTCTTCGGCGCGGGCGGGCTCGTAGGACCATTTCACCCACGGCTTCGGCAGTGTGGTGGCCTCACGGTTGCCGAGATACGGCTCCCCGATCACCAGTTCCCGGTGCTGCTGTCCCGAGGTGATGATCAGGGGGGTGTTTCCGTGGTAGGCCGCCACCAGGTTGCCCAGGGCGTTTCCCAGCCCGGCCGAGGAGTGCACGTTGACGAGTGCGGGGCGGCGGGTCACCTGGGCGAAGGTGTCGGCCATCGCGATGACGGAGGCCTCCTGCAGCGCCAGGACGTAGGTGAAGTCCTTGGGGAAGTCCTGAAGGAAGGGCTGTTCGGTGGAGCCGGGATTACCGAAGACCGTGGTGAGTTTCAGGGTCCGCAGCAGGTCGTAGGTGACGCTGCGGACGGTGGGCTGGTCGGGCTGGTCGGGCTGTTCAGTCAGTTCGGACTGCTTGGTCATTGTTGCCACCGACTCTCACAACTCGATGGGTAGGTGCCGGGGGCCGCGCAGGACGGCGCTGTGACGGTAGGGGGAGGGTCTTCGACCAGGGTTGCGGTGCTCAGGTGGGGGAGTAGCGCCGTCAGCGCGATCTGGGCTTCTACCCGGGCCAGGGGTGCGCCGTAACAGATGTGGATGCCGCTGCCGAAGCCGAGGTGCCGGTTGTCCTGGCGGGCGGGGTCGAACCGGTCGGGGGCGCGGAACCGCTTCGGGTCACGGCTGCCCGAGGCCAGCACGAGCACCATGGGCACGCCCTTGGGGATGGCGGACAGCATGTCGTCGCTCGGGCGGCCACGGCGCTGGTCGGCGAGGTCTGCCAGGTAGCGGCCCTCACCGGGCACCGGCGCTCACCTCCTCCCCGACGAGAATGGCCTGGAGCGGGCACGCCGCCGTGGCCTGGCGCACGCGCTCCAGCTGATCGTCGGGGACGGCCGGGCGGTACAGCAGGGCTCTCCTCACCTGGCAGCGAGAACACCTGTGGCGCGAGGAACACGCACCGCGCGTACGCCTGGCAGCGGGTGAGGTCCACGACGATCTGCATCCCGAGCCAACTCCCTCCGGGGCCTCGATCTTCCTGTGGCTCCCTGTAGCTCCCTGTCCCTCTCGGAGCTTCGTCTCTCAGCTCCGTCCCTCAGCTCCGTCTCTGAACTCCCTTTCCAAGCTCCCTTTCTAAGCTCAGGACGGATCGGGTGCTCGCCCGGCTACGCCGGCGGAGCGGGGCTTGTTGGACCGAACGGGGGAGTCGCGGGGAGGGCGGCGGGGGCGCGGGGCGGCGGGGGCGGCGGGGCGGCCGCAACACCGTTCGGGAGTCGGGGCATGTGGCTCTCAGCCGTTCTCTGTGAGCGTGACCTTCTGGCCGGTCCGTGCACCCAGCGGCCACTCGCTGAGCGGGCCAGATCCTCAGCACTGCTGAAGGTCAGCGGCACCCCGTACTTCTCGTCGGCTGCCCTCGCCGACTCGGTGCTGCCGTCGCTCAGGGCCCGCAGCTCGTATCCGTCGAGTCCGGCAAGGGCCGGCACATGGGCGGTGGCGGCCCGCCCGCCGCTCGCGCTCAGACCCACTACACCGACGCGATCCTTATGAGTCTGTTCCTGATGAGCGGTTTCTGATGGGGTCAGGTTTTCCACAGGGTCTGACGAGTTTCGGCCGGCGGTTGTACGGTTTTGCGGAGTTGATGTTCGTGTGCGGGCGGGGGAGGCGGTCGGCATGACCGAGGTCGGTGCGGTGCCGGAGGCACAGGCGGCGGCCGGGGTGCGGGTGCCCTGGGTGCGCGGTTTCGCGCGGTGGCCCGTGGAGGGAAGCTCGCCCAAGGAGGAGGGGAAGGCGCTGCGCGCGCGGGTACGACGCGGTGCGCATGCGGAGCTGACGCTCGACGCCGGCCGGCCGGACGCTGCGACCGCGGTCGAGGAGTCCAACCGCGGCCGGCTCCCCGAGCTCACGCCGATACGGGTCGGCAGGATGGCCGCGACGCCCTTCGCGTTCCTGCGCGGTTCGGCCGGCCTCATGGCGTACGACCTGGCACGCACGCCCGTCACCGGCATGGGCGCCCAGATCTGTGGTGACGCGCACGCGGCGAACTTCGGCCTGTACGCGGACGCGCGCGGCGGACTGGTCATCGACCTGAACGACTTCGACGAGACCGTGCACGGCCCCTGGGAGTGGGATCTCAAACGGCTCGCCACCTCGCTCGTCCTCGCGGGCCGGGAGGCGGGCGCCGACGAGAACAGCTGCCGCAAGGCGGCGTACGACACGGTCGGGGCGTACCGCCGCACGGTGCGGCTGCTCGCCAAGTTGCCGGTACTGGACGCGTGGAACGCCATCGCGGACGAGGAACTGGTCTCCCACACCGACGCTCACGACCTGCTCGGCACGCTGGAACGGGTGTCTGAGAAGGCGCGGGCCAACACGAGCGGGCGGTTCGCGGCGAAGTCCACGGAGGTGCTTCAGGACGGCAGCCGTCGCTTCGTGGATGCCCCGCCGGTGCTGCGCCGCGTGCCGGACGAGGAGGCCGCGGCGGTGGTGACCTCCCTGGAGGAGTACCTGACGACGCTGTCCGAGGACCGTCTGCCGCTCCTGGCCCGTTACGCGGCGCACGACGTCGCGTTCCGCGTGGTCGGCACGGGCAGTGTGGGCACCCGTTCGTACGTCGTCCTCCTGCTGGACCACCGGGGCGAGCCGCTGGTCCTCCAGGTCAAGGAGGCGCGCCCCTCGGTGCTGCTCCCGCATCTGGCAACGGCCGGCTTCGAGGCCCCGGCCGTGCCCCACGAAGGCCGCCGGGTGGTCCTCGGTCAGAAGCGCATGCAGGTCGTCAGCGACATCCTGCTCGGCTGGACCTCGGTCGACGGACGCCCCTACCAGGTACGGCAGTTCCGCAACCGCAAGGGCAGCGTCGACCCGGCGGCCCTCGCCGTCGACCAGATAGACGACTACGCCCGCATGACCGGCGCTCTCCTGGCCCGCGCCCACACCCACACCGCCGACCCCCGTCTCATCGCCGGATACTGCGGCAAGAGCGAGGAGCTGGACGAGGCCATCGCGTCGTTCGCGGTCACATACGCGGACCGGACGGAAGCCGACCACGACGTGTTGGTGGCGGCGGTCAGGGCCGGGCGGATCGCGGCGGAACTGGGCGTGTGAGGCGTGCAGACGTGCCGGCCTGTGAGGCGTGCAGACGGGTGAGGGACAGGCGGGAGTGTGACGGCACTCGTGGGGCGGCGGAGCTGAGCGTGTGAGTGGGCCGGATCGTGGGTCCGGGCGGGGACGGTGAAGCTCGGTGGGCGGTCGGGCCGTGGCCTACGCTGGTCGGGTGACGACCCCGGAAGCCGATCAGTCCAAGTCCGTGCCCGATGCGGGAGGTCCGCAGGAGGAGGCGGCCGCGCCTGCGGAGGCGTCGTCCGGCGCCGCCGGGCGGCCCGACACACCGGCCGGTGCAGCCGAGCAGGGCGGGGAAGGCAGGGAAGGCGGGGAGGGCTCCGGCGAGGGGCAGCCCGCATCCGGGGGCGGCGCGGGTACCGGGAGTGCGGGTTCTGGGGCTCCGGACTCCGGTGAGGCTGCGGGCTCCGGGAGCGGCGCGGGTTCCGGTGATGGCACGGATGCCGGAGCTGCGGATTCCGGTGATGGCGCGGGCGGCTCTGAGGCGAGCGCGGTCGACCAGGGCGGCTTCGACACGAGTGCAGGCGGGTCCGACACGAGTACGGGTGAGGCCGACACGAGTGTGGGCGGGGCCGACACGAGTGTGGGCGGGGCCGACGGGAAAACCGACGGGACCGAGAACGCGCGGCCCGAGGCGCGGCTGGAGCGGGCCGTGCGGGCGGCCGAGCAGGCGTTGATCGAGTTCGAGATCGCCGTCGAGACCTTCCGCGTCGAGGTGGAGAACTTCTCGCGGCTGCACCACCAGAAGCTCGGACCGATGTACACACGGCTCGACGAGCTGGAGGCTCAGATCGCCGAGGCGCGAGCCGCTCGCACCGGCGATCCGGAGGACATCCGCGCTGCCCAGGAAGCCCGTGCACGGGTCATGCCGATGCCCGGGGTCGAGGAGCTCTTCCACGGCTGGATGGACTCGGACGGGCTGTTCCCGGAGGCCGCGGCGATGCTCACGGACCAGCCGGTGCGGCCTCCGGAGCGGGTGCGCCCGAGCGAGGAGGCCCGCAAGCTCTACCGCGAACTCGCCCGCAAGGCCCACCCCGACCTCGCGCAGGACGAGACCGAGCGAAAACGGCGCGACGAGTTCATCACCCGGGTCAACGCGGCGTACGGCCGTGGCGACGAGGCACTGCTGCGGGAACTCTCCGCGGAGTGGGACGCGGGTCCCGCCCCCGAGGAACGCAGGCCGAGTCCCAGCGAGGAGCTCTACGCCCGCCTCGAATGGCTCGCCCAGCGCAAGGAGATGCTCACCCTGGTCGCCCGGGAGCTGGAGGAGGGCGCGATCGGCGGGATGCTGCGCCTGGCGCCGGACGACCCCGACCGCCTCCTCGACGAGATCGCCGAGCAGCTCCTCGCCCAGGTCGCCCAACGCGAGGCGGAACTGGCCGGGCTGCTCGGCTAGCGGGCCTTCGTACGTGCGGGCCACTCGGGCGCCGCAGGCCACTCGGCCGTCTTTGTCGGCCTGGTGTCTTTGTCGGCCTGGGTGTCGGTGTGAGCCGGCCGTCGTCGGTCGGCTTGGCGGCGCCGCACCCCTGTTCGGTCGGGTAGCGTCTGGCACATGCATTTCGGAGCTGGTGTGCCCACGGTCGAGGTCACGGACCTCGCGGACGGCGACTTTCTGCTGGACGTCCGCGAGGACGACGAGTGGCAGGCGGGTCACGCCGCCGGGGCGCTGCACATTCCCATCAGTGAGTTCGTGGCCCGCTACGGCGAGTTCACCGAGGCGGCACCGCAGGACGGGCGGGTCCATGTGATCTGCCGCAGCGGCGCACGTTCGGCCCAGGTCACGATGTACCTCGTCCAGCAGGGCATCGACGCCGTGAACGTCGACGGCGGCATGCAGCTCTGGGCGGCCGGCGGACGTGCGGTCGTGGACGCCAAGGGACAGCCCGGCTTCGTGCTGTAGTCACGGGCCGGGCGCGACGGGCGTCACCCGAGGGCGTGCGTCGCCAGCAGGTCGCCCAGGGCCTCCTCGTGGGCCGCCGCCGGGCCGAGGGACAGCTCCAGCTGCTTGGCCCAGGCGTGGTACCGGTGGAGCGGGTACTCGGTGTCGGCGCCGAAGCCGCCGTGCAGATGCTGTGCCGTCTGCACGACCCGCCGTACGCCCTCCGACGCCCAGATCTTGGCCACGGCCACGTCCCCGGCCAACGGCAACGCGGCCCCCGCACCCGCCCCTGTTCCTGTCGCCGAACCGACCCGCCACGCCGCCTGCCACAGCGTCGCCTCCATCGCGCGCAGGTCGATGTAGCGGTCCGCCGCCTGCACGGCGACGGCCTGGAACGTGGCGATCGGGAACCCGAACTGCTCCCGCTTCCCCGTGTACTCGCTGGTCATCCCGAGCACACCCTCACCCAGACCGAGCGCCAGCGCACACGTCCCGGTGGCCAGCAGCGCACGCAGCCACTCCCACGCCCCGTCGGCGTCCAGGACGTCCCGCGCGGGGAGCCTCACGGAGTCCAGGCTCAGCTCGCCGAGCCGCTCACCCGTCGTCGAGACCTGCTCGGCGAGCACGACTCCCTCGTGTAAGCGGGGCACGAGCGCGAGCACGGTGCGTCCGGCTGCCGGGGTGTGTGCGGGGACGAGGACGAAGTCGGCGTTGTACGCCCAGGGCACCGCCGTCTGCACGCCGTCCAGCACCCAGGTCCCGTCGCTCTCGTGCCGTGCGGCCACGGCGAGCTCGGCCGGATCGTGGCCCGTCCGGCCGTTCGCGGCGACCGTCAGCACCGTCTCGCCCCGGCCCGCCCGCGCCAGCAGCGCGGCCTTCAGCTCCTCGCTCCCGTGGGCCTGTACGGCCACCGCGGCCGCCGTGCTCTCCAGCAACGGCACCCTGGCCAGCACCTTCGCCGACTCCCGCAGCACCAGGCACAGCGCGATGGCGTCCAGCCCCGCCCCGCCGTACTCCGGCTCCAGCAGCAGGCTCAGCAGGTCCGCGTCGGCGAGCTTCGCCCACAGCGCGCGGTCGAAGTCGTCGGCCACGGCACCCGGAGTGAGCGCCGGGCTGGGCACCCCGTCCGGCGCGACCCCGGCGAACACCGCCTTCGCCGCCTCGACCGCCGCCTGCTGCTCCTCGGTGAAGGTGAAGTCCACTGTTCCGTCCCCTTCCGCACGCCGCCGTCCGACGACCGGACCCGCGCCCTGACGCTGACCCTGATCCGCGCTCCGGCCTGACGGAGCGTCAAGATAGAACAGGTTCTAGAGGAAGGGAACGTTCAGGGACCGACCCGTACTGTCCAGGGAACATCCGGTGCCGTTCTCCAGGACGGGCCGACAAACATCGCGGTGTGGAAGCCCGCCTCCACGTCACCCCGGAAGCGCTCAGCGGTCGAAGTCCAGCTCCACCTTCTCCGTCGCCGGATGGGACTGGCACGCCAGCACGTATCCGGCATCGGTCTCCTCCGGTTCCAGCGCGAAGTTGCGGTCCATGCGCACCTTGCCCGCCACCAGGAAGGCCCGGCAGGTTCCGCACACGCCGCCTTTGCAGGCGTACGGGGCGTCGGGACGGTTGCGCAGCACGGTGTCCAGCAGCGATTCGCCGTCCCGCACCGGCCAGGTCCCGCCACGGCCGTCCAGGCGGACGGTCACCGAACTGTGCGCGGGGGTCGGCGAGACCGAGGCCGGCGCTGCCCCGGCGTCCACGTGGAAGATCTCCTCGTGGATCCGGGCCCGGGGCACTCCGAGCCCGCGCAGCGCCCGCTCCGCCCCCTGCACCAGGCCGAACGGCCCGCACAGGAACCACCCCGCCAACTGCTCCACGGGCAGCAACGCCGGCAGCAGCTCCGTCAACCGCTGCTGGTCGAGCCGCCCGGATGGCAGCCCCGCCTGCTGTTCCTCCCGGGAGAGCACTGTCACCAGCTGGAACCGCTCGGGGAAGCGGTCCTTGAGGTCGGCGACCTCCTCCAGGAACATCGTCGAGGCCGATGTCCGGTCGCTGCGTATCAGACAGAGCCGCGCCTGAGGCTCCCGCGTCAGCAGCGTCGTCGCGATCGACAGCACGGGGGTGATGCCGCTGCCGCCGACGATCGCCGCGTACTGTCCGGGCGCGGGCTCCAGCGTGAAGCGGCCCGCCGGGGTCATCACCTCCACCTCGTCGCCGGCGCTGATCTCCTTCAGCGCGTATGTGGAGAAGGCTCCGCCCTCGACCAGCCGCACCCCGATCCGCAGTGTCCGCGGGCCGTCGGTGCCGGGTGCCGGGGCGGGCGAGCAGATCGAGTACGTACGGCGGATCTCCGTACTGTCGACCGCGTGGCGCAGGGCGAGGTGCTGGCCGGGCGCATGCCGGTAGTCCGCGCGGAGCTCCGGCGGCACGGCGAAGGTGAGGGCGACGGAGTCGTCGGTCAGCCGGTCGACCGCCGTCACCGGGAGCGTGTGGAAGCGGGCCATCACAACTCCTTGAAGTGGTCGAACGGTTCACGGCAGGCCAGACACCGCCGCAGCGACTTGCACGCGGTGGACGAGAAACGACTCAGCAGTTCCGTGTCGGCCGATCCGCAGTGCGGGCAGCGGATCGGGTCCGGGTCCTGCGGACGCGTGTCCGACGTGGTCGTGCGGGTCGGCCCGAGGGTCAGCGGGACCGGTCCCGGGGCCCGGCCCGTCCGCGGGGGCGCTATCCCGAACTCCCGCAGCTTGCGGCGGCCTTCGGGCGAGATGTCGTCCGTGGACCAGGGCGGGGTGAGCACCGTGTGGACGGACACCTCACGGATGCCGTGCTCGTGCAGCACCCGCTCTATGTCGAGCGACATCGCCTCGATGGCCGGGCAGCCCGTGTACGTCGGGGTCAGCTCGACCTCGACCGAGTCCGCCGAGCGTACGTGGACCGCGCGGAGGACGCCCAGCTCCTCCAGGGTGAGGACGGGCAGCTCGGGGTCGGGAACCGAGCCGGCCAGCCTGAGCAGCTCCGCCTCCAGGGGCTGTGGCGAAAGTGGCGTCGTCCGCCCGGCAGGCGCCACTTTGGACACAGGCCCTGGGGACGTCGTGGGGGTCGGGGAGGTCACCATGACGCCCCCGGGTGACTGCGGTGCAGGTGCTGCATCTCGGCGAGCATCCGCCCGAAGGGCTCGGTGTGCAGTCCCTGCCGTCCGGCGCCCGCGCTCCACGCACCGGACTGCGGGCCTTCGGGAACATCCAGCGTGGCCCGGCGCAGGACGGCGGACACGGACTCCAGCCAGGCGGTCCGGATCCCCTCCCAGTCGACGTCGAGGCCCTCCACCGGCTGGAACATCTCGCCGGTGAACCGCCACAGCGCCTGGCACGCCCGCCGCATCCGCTCATGGCTGACGTCCGTGCCGTCGCCGAGGCGCAGGGTCCACTGCTCGGCGTGGTCCTGGTGGTACACCACCTCCTTGACGGCCTTGGCGGCCAGCCCGGCGAACTCGCCGTCCCCCGCGGCCAGGTGCGCGTACAGCAGCCGCTGGTACGTGGAGAAGTACAGCTGGCGGGCGATCGTGTGCGCGAAGTCGCCGTTCGGCTGCTCGACCAGCTGCAGATTGCGGAAGGCACGCTCCTCGCGCAGATACGCCAGCTCGTCCTCGTCCCCGGCCATCGACAGCAGCACCCTGGCCTGGCCCAGCAGGTCCAGTGCGATGTTGGCGAGGGCGACGTCCTCCTCAAGGACGGGGGCGTGGCCCGCCCACTCCCCCAGACGGTGCGAGAGCACCAGGGCGTCGTCGCCGAGGGCCAGGGCCGCGGCGGTGTGGGGGGCGGGCTCGCGGGTCTTCGGTGCCTTCGTCGTCTCCGTCACAGGTGCTTCACCCCCTCCGGGATCTCGTAGAACGTCGGGTGGCGGTACGGCTTGTCGGCGGCCGGCTCGAAGAACGGGTCCTTCTCGTCCGGCGAGGACGCCGTGATGGCGGCGGAGGGGACGACCCAGATGGAGACGCCCTCGCCACGCCGGGTGTACAGGTCGCGTGCGTTGCGCAGGGCCAGCTCGGCGTCCGGGGCGTGCAGGCTGCCGGCGTGAGTGTGCGAGAGCCCGCGGCGTGAGCGGACGAAGACCTCCCACAGGGGCCATTCACTGGTGGTCATGCCGCTGCCTCCCCGGCCTTGGCCCCGATCTTGGCCCCGTTCTTGGCCGCGTGCTTCTCGGCGTACGCGGCGGCCGCCTCCCGCACCCAGGCGCCCTCGTCGTGAGCGCGCCTTCGCTGGGTGATCCGTTGTTCGTTGCACGGGCCGTTGCCCTTGAGGACCTCCCGGAACTCCGTCCAGTCGATCTCGCCGAAGTCGTGGTGCCCCCGCTCCTCGTTCCACCTCAGATCCGGGTCCGGGAGTGTGAGGCCCAGGGTTTCCACCTGGGGGACGCAGATGTCCACGAAGCGCTGGCGCAGCTCGTCGTTCGAATGACGCTTGATCTTCCACGTCATCGACTGCGCGGAGTGCTGCGACTGGTCGTCGGGCGGGCCGAACATCATCAGGGACGGCCACCACCAGCGGTTCACCGCGTCCTGCGCCATCTCGTGCTGCTCGGGGGTGCCGCGGCTGAGGGTCAGCAGCAGCTCGTACCCCTGGCGCTGGTGGAAGGACTCCTCCTTGCAGATGCGGACCATCGCGCGCGCGTAGGGCCCGTAGGAGCAGCGGCACAGCGGCACCTGGTTGGTGATCGCGGCGCCGTCCACCAGCCAGCCGATGGCGCCGACGTCCGCCCAGGTCAACGTCGGGTAGTTGAAGATCGACGAATACTTCTGGCGGCCGCTGTGCAGCTTGTCGAGCAGCTCGTCGCGGCTGGTGCCGAGAGTCTCCGCCGCGCTGTACAGATACAGGCCATGACCGGCCTCGTCCTGGACCTTGGCCATGAGGATCGCCTTGCGGCGCAGGGAGGGCGCGCGCGTGATCCAGTTGGCCTCCGGCTGCATGCCGATGATCTCCGAGTGGGCGTGCTGGGCGATCTGCCGGACGAGTGTGGCTCGGTAGGCGTCGGGCATCCAGTCCCGCGGCTCGATCCGCTCGTCGGCCGCCACGGCTGCGTCGAACGCCGCCTCGTACGCCACCGCGAGTGCTGCCTCGTCCGCCGGGCCGTCCTCCTCCGGCGTCCGGGTAATCCGGTGCGCTGCTGTCGCCATCGCTTCCCCTCGCCTCTCCCTGCTCCCGACCGATCGTTCGGTCCGCTCGATTCAATGGTGGGTCGGGGCGCCGTAGGGTGTCAACCGCTGTGGATAACTCGCCTGTGGACAACTCATGCCGCCGGTGTGACTGGTGTGCTGATGTGATCGCGGTTCCCGGTGTGGCTGCGCCGGGCGGGTGGGGCTGAGTACCGTTCCGGTGCGGACACCGCGGTACGGCGCTCGCGGCCGGGCGAGGCAGGACCCCCTCGACCAGGCGGGTTGGCAACGGACCGGGAGACGGGCAAGCGAACCGCAACATCGGGAATCGGGGCGGAATGGACGCGTACGACGAGGGCTCGAACGCCCCGCAGCCGCACGGGCCGGACGCGCCCGACGGCCCCGCGCCGGACACGGCCCCTGCCCCCGGCACCGCCTCCGGGCCGGAGATTTCCTCCGGGGCGGACACTGCTTCCGCGTCGGACACTGCTTCCGCGCCTGGCAGAGCTTCCGCGTCGGACACTGCCTCCGGACCGAGCACTACCTCCGCGCCCGACACGGCGTCCGTACCGGACGACGCCGCCCCCGCGCCGGACACTGGCTCCTCCTTGAGCACTGGTTCCTCCTCGGACACCCGTGCGCAGACCGCCATCGCCCCCGCCGTTCCCGCGCAGGGCGGCCCGGCTACGCCCGAACACCGCCCGGCCACCGGCACCGACAGCGACATCAGCATCGCGAGCACCGGCGCCGGCACCGCGACAGGCACGGGCACCGCGACAGGCACCAGCACCGGCGGTCCCTGTCTCTCGGCCACTGACGCCCCGTACCCCCCAGCCGCGGACCCCGCCGAGCGTGCGGACCCCGCCGAGCATGCGGACCCCACCGACCTCGCCGGGATAACCGCGCTGTCGCTCCCCTACCAGATCGTCGCCGCCCTCGCGCTGGCCGTCGTGGCGGTGGCCGCATGCGTGCACCTCGGGATGGTGTTCCTGCACGTGGCGCCCTCGAACACGGTCACCAAGAAGCACGGCCGGGCGATCGACGAGTGGGTCTACCCGGAGTTCGAGCAGAACTGGATGCTGTTCGCGCCCAACCCGCTGCAGCAGAACATCTCGGTGCAGGTGCGCGCCGAGCTCCGCACCGCCGACGGGAGCATCCGCACGACCGGCTGGTACGACCTGACGGCGCTGGACGGCGCCGCGATCGACGGCAGCCTCCTGCCGAGCCACACCCGGCAGAACCAGCTGCGCCGGGCCTGGGAGCTCTACGTCGCCTCGCACGACAGTGAGAACCGCCCCACGGGCCAGCGCGGCGACCTCGCCGAGCGCTATCTGCGCCGGATCGTCGTGCTGCGCCTCGAACGCGAGAACGCGGCCGGACCCGGCGGTCTCGTCGAACACATCCAGGTCCGCTCCCGTACCACCAACGTGCCGCCGCCGGAGTGGAGCGAGGAGAAGGTGTCCGACAAGCCGATCGTGCGCGAGCTGCCCTGGTGGAAGGTCGCCGAACGGGACCGGACGGAGGCGGGCCCGTGATGAGCCGGCCCGCCGCCGCGATCGGGCGTGGCATCACCCGTGTCACGGACACCGCGCTGGGCCCGTACCAGACGGCCGTCATACGGATCGGTTTCTCCGCGACCTGGCTGCTGTTCCTGCTGCGCGAGTTCCCGAACCGGCAGGAGATGTACGGGCCCGACGGAACCTGGAGCTGGGACCTCGCCCAGCAGCTCATCGCGGGCAACCATGCGTTCACGGTGCTGATGTGGTCCGACAGCCAGGTGTGGTTCGAGATCGTCTACGCCGTGGCCGTGCTGGCCGCCGTCCTGTTGCTCGTGGGCTGGCGCACCCGCACCATGAGCGTGCTCTTCATGGTCGGCGTCCTGTCGCTGCAGAACCGCAGCATCTTCATGGGGGACGGCGGCGACAACGTCATCCATCTGATGGCGATCTACCTCGTCTTCACACGCTGCGGTCAGGTGTGGTCCCTGGACGCGCGCAGGGCGCGGCTCGCCCGGGAGGCACGCGCGCGTGGGGAGTGGCCCCGGGCCGACCGGATCGGTCCCGCCCTGTGGTGGGTGCTCGGACTGCTGCTGGCCGCGGCCACGGCCGCCGGCAAGATCAGTGGAGGGGCGCTGGGCGGCTGGCTGACGGTCTTCTGGGGGCTGTGGGCCCTGCAGGGCCTGTGGTGGGCCGTCGGACGGTACGCGCGCAGCGGGGAACCCCGCGTGCTGCTCGACCTCGTGGCCAACCTCACGCACAACGCGGCCCTGTTCGTGATCATGGCCGAGGCGTGTCTGATCTACGCGACCGCCGGCTGGTACAAGATCCAGGGCTCGCGCTGGCAGGACGGCACCGCCGTGTACTACCCGCTCCACCTGGACTCCTTCTCGCCATGGCCCGCACTGTCGGACGCGCTGTCGGCGAACGGCACGATGGTGATGCTCGTGACGTACGGGACGGTCCTGGTGCAGGTCGCCTTCCCGTTCACGCTCCTCAACCGGCGCGTCAAGAACGTCCTGCTGGCGCTGATGATCACTGAGCACGCCGTGATCGCCGTCGTCCTGGGACTGCCGTTCTTCTCGCTCGCGATGATCGCCGCCGACACCGTGTTCCTGCCGACGTCCTTCCTGCGGCGCCTGGGCAATGGGGCGGCACGCGCGCGTGGGAAGCTGCTTTCGGGCGTCCGGGGCCGCCGTGACCGGGCTTCGCGAGGCCCGGAGAAGCCGCGGGCGGGTGTCCCGGAGACGGCCGAGGAACCGCACGTGGGCTCATCAGCCGGATGAGCGTTCCGTAGTGATCCTGTGGCAGACTGTTACGCGCATGTCCGGCGCCCAGGCGACGTCGGGCACCCTCCTCGGTGAGGTCGCGAGGCCATGCCGACCAGCGTCCGGAGGGACGTGTCACGAGGGCTGACGGCTCCCGCCGTTCGGCACCAGGGCACGAAGGCGATTGGCTCACATCCCTGAGCAAGACTGGGGATCCCTAAGCCAATCTGAGACGCTTCACGGCATGAACGATCCGGTACGTGTGTGGCGGCGGCTCGCCGACACCTCCGTCCTGCTCGACGGCTTCCACGCCCTCAAGCACGCGGTGCGTTTCGGGGCCGAGGTCCCGGTGGCCGTCACGACCGACCGCGGCGCCGCCCTCGCGCTCGCCGACGAACTGGCCCCCGACGTACGGGAAACCCTCGACGCGCTCCTGGCGGAGGTTCCCGAGGCGACGTACGCGACCCTTGTCGCCCGTCCGCACCCCACCGCCGTGGCCGCCCTGGCGGTACGGCCCTCGCGGGAGGCGAATCTGCGGGCGCTGGCCCACATCCCCCGCACCGCTCCGGTCGTCGTCCTCGACAACCCGCGCAACCTCGGCAACGCCGGAGCCGTGATCCGTCTTGCCGCCGGGTTCGGGGCGGCGGGTGTGGTCACCACGGGCACCCTCGACCCCTGGCACCCCACGGTCGTCCGCGGTGGGGCGGGACTGCACTTCGCCACCGCCGTGGAGCGGCTGGACGTGGAGGAACTGCCGCCGGGCCCGGTGTTCGCGCTGGACCCGGAGGGCGACGACATCCGCGCGCTGAAGCTCCCGGACGACGCCGTGCTCGCCTTCGGCTCGGAGCGCAGCGGTCTGTCCACCGCACTCCGGGCCCGCGCCGATCACCTGGTGTCCCTGCCGATGCGCCCCCAGGTCTCCAGCTACAACCTCGCGACCAGTGTGGCCATGACGCTGTTCCACTGGAGCGCCACCGGGGGCGCGGCGACGAGCGCCCAGCACTCCGGTCGGAGCTAGGGCCTGTCGGGGCCTAGTTCGGGGCTAGCCCTCCCGGCGTACCTCGACGACCCGGAAGCGGTTGGCGACGAACGCTCCGTCGCACAGCGCCGCGTTGGCCGCCGGGTTGCCGCCCGAGCCGTGGAAGTCGGAGAAGGCGGCCGTCTGGTTGACGTACACCCCGCCGGTGAGGTTGAGGGACAGCTGGGCGCACTCCTCCAGGCAGGCCTCCTCGATCGACGCGGCCACCTCCTGCGAGGTGGTGTACGCGCCGACCGTCATCGCGCCCTTCTCCTGGACGGTCCGCCGCAGCAGCCGCACCGCGTCCTCCGCCGAGTCGACCGCCACCGCGAAGGAGACCGGGCCGAAGCACTCGCTCAGGTAGGCGGCCTCGTCGTCGGCCCCCTCCCAGTACTTCCGGGCGCCGTCGAGCTTGACGATGACCGGGGTGCGGACCGTCGCCTTCGGGAACTCCGGGTTGGTGATCTCCCGTGAGGCGAGGGCGACTTCGCCGAGCCCGGACGCGGCCTCCAGGCGGGCCTTCACATCCGGGTTCACGATCGCCCCGAGGAGGGCGTTCGCGCGCGCGTCGTCGCCCAGGAGGCCTCCGACCGACTGCGCGAGGTCGGCGACGACCTCGTCGTACGACTTGGGGCCGGTGTCCGTGCTGATGCCGTCGCGGGGGATCAGCAGGTTCTGCGGGGTCGTGCACATCTGGCCGCTGTACAGGGACAGTGAGAAGGCCAGGTTGGAGAGCATCCCCTTGTAGTTGTCGGTGGACTCCACGATCACCGTGTTGACGCCGGCCTTCTCCGTGTAGACCTGCGCCTGGCGGGCGTTGGCCTCCAGCCAGTCGCCGAACGCCGTCGAGCCCGTGTAGTCGATGATCCGGATCTCCGGGCGCACGGCCAGCGCCTTGGCGATGCCCTCGCCGGGGCGTTCGGCGGCGAGCGCCACCAGGTTCGGGTCGAAGCCCGCCTCGGTGAGGACCTCGCGGGCGACCTGCACGGTGAGCGCGAGCGGCAGTACCGCGCGCGGGTGGGGCTTCACCAGTACCGCGTTGCCGGTGGCCAGGGACGCGAACAGGCCCGGGTAGCCGTTCCACGTCGGGAAGGTGTTGCAGCCGATGACGAGCGCGATGCCGCGCGGGACCGGTGTGAACCGCTTGTCCAGGACGAGCGGGTCGCGCTTGCCCTGGGGCTTGGTCCACTGCGCCGCGTCAGGCGTGCGGGCCTGCTCCGCGTACGCGTACGCCACAGCCTCCAGGCCGCGGTCCTGCGCGTGCGGGCCGCCCGCCTGGAACGCCATCATGAAGGCCTGACCGGATGTGTGCATGACGGCGTGCGCGAACTCGTGCGTGCGGTCGCTGATCCGCTTGAGGATCTCCAGGCAGACCACGGCACGGGTCTCGGCGCCCGCGTCGCGCCACGCGTGCTGGCCGGCCTTCATGGCGGGCAGCAGGACGTCGATGTCCGCGTGCGGGTAGGTGACGCCCAGGTCGATCCCGAACGGGGAGACCTCGCCGCCCACCCAGTCGTCCGTGCCGGGCTGGTCGATGGCCAGGCGGTCGCCCAGGAGGGCATCGAAGGCGGCCTTGCCATCCCCTGCGCTCAGGCTGCCGTTCTCGCCGTATGCCTTCGGGTGCTCGGGGTGCGGGGACCAGTACGCGCGTGTGCGGATCGCTTCCAGCGCCTGGTCGAGGGTGGGCCGGTGCTTGGCGATCAGCTCGTGCGTGGTCGGTTCGGCGGCCATGCGGGACCAACTCCTCGTCTCTAGAACTCTTCGTCGAGCTCTGGCCGGGGCAGAAACACGCGGACAGAGTTAGAGTAACCGAACGATCGGTCGGGACAAGGGGGACCGCCGCATCTGTGGAAAACCCCGTGCGGGAGGATCGCGCACATGACAGCACTCGACCTCAGCAGCCCCGTGGCCGTCGTCGGCGCCGGCACCATGGGCCAGGGCATCGCCCAGGTCGCATCGGTCGCGGGCCACCCCGTGCGGCTGTACGACGCCGTTCCCGGACGGGCCAGGGAAGCGGCCGCGGCGATCGGCGCCCGCCTCGACCGGCTCGTGGAGAAGGGGCGGCTCACCGGCGCCGACCGGGACGCCGCACAGGCCGGGCTCCGCCCGGCGGAGAGCCTCGCCGAGCTCGCGGACTGCGGGCTCGTCGTCGAGGCGGTGCTCGAACGGCTCGGTGTGAAGCAGGAGCTGCTGCGCGAGCTGGAGGAGGTCGTCGGCGAGGACTGCCTGCTCGCCACCAACACCTCGTCCCTGTCCGTCACGGCCATCGGCGGCGCCCTGCGCAACCCCGGCCGCTTCGTGGGCCTGCACTTCTTCAACCCGGCGCCCCTGCTGCCGCTCGTGGAGGTCGTCTCCGGGTTCGCCACCGACGTCACGTCGGCCACGCGCGCGTACGAGACCGCCCGCGCCTGGGGCAAGACCCCGGTGGCCTGCGCGGACACCCCCGGCTTCATCGTCAACCGCATCGCGCGCCCCTTCTACGCCGAGGCCTTCGCGGTGTACGAGGCCCAGGCCGCCGATCCCGCCACCATCGACGCGGTCCTGCGCGAGTCCGGCGGCTTCAGGATGGGCGCCTTCGAGCTGACCGACCTCATCGGGCAGGACGTCAACGAATCCGTCACCCACTCCGTGTGGCAGGCGTTCTTCCAGGACGTCCGCTTCGCTCCCTCGCTCGCGCAGCGGCGGCTCGTCGAGTCGGGCCGGCACGGCCGCAAGACCGGACACGGCTGGTACGACTACGGGGACGACGCCGAGCAGCCCGAGCCGCACACCGCGGAGAAGGCCCCGGCGCCCGCATACGTCGTCGCGGAGGGCGACCTGGGGCCCGCGTCCGAGCTGCTCGCGCTGGTCCGCGAGGCAGGCATCGGTGTGCGCGAGGACGACGAGGACCACGGCACGCGGTTGATCCTGCCGAGCGGCGGTCAGCTCGTTCTCGCCGACGGCCAGACCTCCGTGGAGTTCCGGGACGTCGTGTACTTCGACCTGGCGCTCGACTACCGCAAGGCCACCCGCATCGCCCTGTCCGCCTCCCAGGACACCTCGCCCCAGACCCTCTCCGAGGCCACCGGGCTCTTCCAGGCGCTCGGCAAGGACGTCAGCGTCATCGGGGACGCGCCCGGCATGATCGTCGCCCGTACGGTGGCCCGGATCGTCGACCTCGCGCACGACGCCGTGGCCAAGGGCGTGGCCACCGAGGAGGACATCGACACGGCGATGCGCATGGGCGTCAACTACCCTCTGGGGCCCTTCGAGTGGAGCCGCAGACTCGGCCGCAACTGGGCGTACGCCGTCCTCGACGACCTGCACCTGCGCGACCCCTCGGGCCGTTACGCGCCGTCCCTCGCGCTCTACCGTCACGCGTACGCCTCCGACAAGCGGGAGGGCACCACCTCATGACCACGGCCAAGCGCGACACGTACACCCCGGACACACTGCTCTCCGTCGCCGTCCGGGTCTTCAACGAACGAGGCTACGACGGCACCTCCATGGAGCACCTCTCCAAGGCGGCCGGTATCTCCAAGTCGTCGATATACCACCACGTCGCGAGCAAGGAGGAGCTGCTCCGGCGTGCCGTCAGCCGGGCGCTCGACGGCCTCTTCGGGATCCTCGACGAGGAGCACGCGCGCGCGGGGCGTGCCGTGGAGCGCCTGGAGTACGTCGTGCGGCGCATGGTCGAGGTGCTCACCGCCGAACTGCCGTATGTGACGCTGCTGCTGCGCGTGCGCGGCAACACCGGCACCGAGCGGTGGGCCCTGGAGCGGCGCCGAGACTTCGACCACCGGGTCGCCGAACTGCTCAAGGCCGCGGCCGCCGACGGGGACGTGCGCGGCGACGTGGAGGTCCGGCTGGCCACCCGGCTCGTCTTCGGAATGATCAACTCGGTCGTGGAGTGGTACCGGCCGGACGGGCGCGGCATGGGCGAGCGGGAAGTGGCCGACGCGGTGGTGCAGTTGGTGTTCGGGGGCCTGCGCACCCAGGGGTGAGACCAGGAGCGTTCAGCCCTGCGGCTCCAGGTCCTCCTCCTCGAACACCAGCAGCGTCCGTGAGCTGAGCACCTCCGGGATGGCCTGGAGCCGGGTGAGGACCAGCTCGCGCAGCGCGCGGTTGTCCGAGGTGTGCACCAGCAGCAGGACGTCGAAGTCGCCGCCCACCAGGGCGATGTGGGAGGCGCCCGGCAGCTGTCGCAGCTGTTCGCGGACCGTGCGCCAGGAGTTCTGCACGATCTTGAGGGTGATGTAGGCCGAGGTGCCCTGCCCGGCGCGCTCGTGGTTCACGCGCGCCCCGAATCCGCGTATCACGCCGTCTTCGAGGAGGCGGTTGATGCGGGCGTAGGCGTTGGCGCGGGAGACGTGGACGCGCTCGGCGACGGAACGTATCGAGGCACGGCCGTCCGCCTGGAGCATCTGCAGGATGTCCTGATCAATGGCATCCAGCGGGCGAGGGGGTGGCAACACCAGGCCGTGCTCCGGAGGCTCGGCCATTTGTTCAGGTGCCATGTCCCCCCGCCTCCCTACCATGGACGTAGTGCGTCCATCACAGGCTGTGGAGAACCGTTTGTCCACAGCCTGGCGGTGCCTGTAGCCAAAATGTGCCGACGACCGAACAATCGGTAGGTGAGGCGCGTCACAACCGTGGCGGGCCCGAGAAGCCACTCCCACGAGGAGGTGCCGTATGACGGTCATGGAGCAGCGGGGCGCGTACCGGCCGACACCGCCGCCCGCCTGGCAGCCCCGCACCGACCCCGCTCCGCTGCTGCCCGACGCGCGGCCGTACCGCGTCCTGGGCACCGAGACCGCCGCCAAGGCCGACCCCGCGCTGCTGCGCCGGCTCTACGCGGAGCTGGTGCGCGGCCGCCGGTACAACGCGCAGGCCACGGCACTCACCAAGCAGGGCCGGCTCGCCGTCTACCCCTCCAGCACCGGCCAGGAGGCCTGCGAGGTGGCCGCGGCCCTCGTGCTCGAAGAGCGCGACTGGCTCTTCCCCAGCTACCGGGACACCCTCGCCGCCGTCGCCCGCGGCCTCGACCCCGTCCAGGCGCTCACGCTCCTGCGCGGCGACTGGCACACGGGGTACGACCCCCACGAGCACCGCGTCGCGCCCCTGTGCACCCCCCTCGCGACCCAACTCCCGCACGCCGTGGGCCTCGCTCACGCCGCCCGCCTCAAGGGCGACGACGTGGTCGCGCTCGCCCTGGTCGGCGACGGCGGCACCAGCGAGGGCGACTTCCACGAGGCGCTGAACTTCGCCGCCGTGTGGCAGGCCCCGGTCGTCTTCCTCGTCCAGAACAACGGCTTCGCGATCTCCGTCCCGCTCGCCAAGCAGACCGCCGCCCCGTCGCTGGCCCACAAGGCCGTCGGCTACGGAATGCCGGGCCGCCTGGTCGACGGCAACGACGCGGCGGCCGTGCACGAGGTGCTCGGCGACGCCGTGGCCCACGCGCGCGCGGGCGGCGGTCCCACACTGGTCGAAGCGGTGACGTACCGCATCGACGCCCATACGAACGCCGACGACGCCACCCGCTACCGCGGCGACGCCGAGGTCGAGACCTGGCGCGCACATGACCCGATCGCGCTCCTGGAGCACGAGTTGACCGAGCGCGGTCTGCTCGACGAGGACGGCATCCGGGCCGCTCGCGACGCGGCCGAGGCCATGGCGGCCGACCTGCGCGAGCGCATGAACCAGGACCCGGAGCTCGACCCCATGGACCTGTTCGCCCATGTGTACGCCGAACCCACACCGCAACTGCGGGAGCAGCAGGACCGGTTGCGGGCCGAGCTCGAAGCCGGCGCCGAGGCGGACGCAGAAGGGACGGGCCGATGACCACCGTCGCCCTCAAGCCCGCCACCATGGCGCAGGCCCTCACGCGCGCGTTGCGCGACGCCATGGCCGCCGACCCGGCGGTCCACATTCTGGGCGAGGACGTCGGCGCGCTCGGCGGCGTCTTCCGGGTCACCGACGGCCTCGCCGAGGAGTTCGGCGAGGACCGCTGCACGGACACGCCGCTCGCCGAGGCGGGCATCCTCGGGACGGCCGTCGGCATGGCGATGTACGGGCTCAGGCCGGTCGTGGAGATGCAGTTCGACGCGTTCGCCTACCCGGCGTTCGAGCAGCTCATCAGCCACGTCGCGCGCATGCGCAACCGTACGCGGGGCGCGATGCCGCTGCCGGTCACGATCCGGGTCCCCTACGGGGGAGGCATCGGCGGCGTCGAGCACCACAGCGACTCCTCCGAGGCGTACTACATGGCGACCCCGGGACTCCATGTCGTCACGCCCGCGACCGTCGCCGACGCCTACGGGCTGCTGCGCGCCGCCATCGCGTCCGACGACCCCGTCGTCTTCCTGGAGCCCAAGCGGCTCTACTGGTCGAAGGACTCCTGGAACCCCGAGGACCCGGGGCCCGTCGAGCCCATCGGCCGCGCCGTGGTGCGGCGCCCGGGCCGCAGCGCCACGCTGATCACATACGGGCCGTCCGTACCCGTCTGCCTGGAGGCGGCAGAGGCGGCGCGGACCGAGGGCTGGGACCTGGAGGTCGTCGACCTGCGCTCCCTGGTGCCCTTCGACGACGACACGGTGGCCGCGTCCGTACGGCGCACCGGGCGCGCCGTGGTCGTCCACGAGTCCGGCGGCTTCGGCGGCCCGGGGGGCGAGATCGCGGCCCGCGTCACGGAGCGCTGCTTCCATTACCTGGAGGCGCCCGTGCTGCGCGTCGCCGGGTTCGACATCCCGTATCCGCCGCCGATGCTGGAGCGGCACCACCTGCCCGGGGTCGACCGGATCCTGGACGCCGTGGAGCGCCTGCAGTGGGAGGCGGAGAGCTGATGACCCAGGTGCTGGAGTTCAGGCTGCCCGACCTCGGTGAGGGGCTGACCGAGGCCCAGATCGTCCGCTGGCTGGTGCAGGTCGGCGACGTCGTCGCCATCGACGAGCCGGTGGTGGAGGTCGAGACGGCCAAGGCCATGGTGGAGGTGCCCTGCCCCTACGGGGGCGTCGTGACCGCCCGCTACGGCGACGAGGGGACGGAACTGCCCGTGGGGGCACCGCTGTTGACGGTGGCCGTGGGGGCGCCCGCCGAGGACGACCAGGGCTCCGGCAACGTGCTGGTGGGCTACGGCACGGGGGCGCCCCCGGCACGACGTCGGAGGGCGCGGCCCCAGAGCGGAGCCGTGCCGGACATGCCGCGTCGGGCTGCCGCGCCCCCGGTCGCCGCGAGCACCCCACCCCCACCCGAGGCGGCCCCGAAGCACCCTGAGGGCCCCGTCCCGGTCATCTCACCGCTCGTGCGCCGCCTCGCCCGGGAGCACGGCCTGGATCTGCGGGAGCTGGCGGGCTCCGGACCCGACGGGCTGATCCTGCGGGCGGACGTGGAACACGCGCTGCGGGCCGCGGCCGCCGCCGCGCCCCCCTCCGCTCCGGTGACAGCGGTCCCGGCGGCACAGACGGAGACCGTCTCGGCGCCCACGCGCGCGGAGAGCCTGACGTCCACGCGCGCGGAAAGCTTGACGCCCACGCGCACGGAGAGCGCCGTCGCGTCTGCCGCGGCCGGCACGTCCGCGACCCTCGCCCCCGGTACCCGCATCCCCCTCCGGGGCGTGCGCGGGGCCGTCGCCGACAAGCTCTCCCGCAGTCGGCGCGAGATCCCCGACGCGACCTGCTGGGTGGACGCCGACGCGACGGAGCTCATGCACGCGCGCGCGGCCATGAACGCGGCGGACGGCCCCAAGATCTCGCTGCTCGCCCTGCTGGCGCGGATCTGCACCGCCGCCCTCGCCCGTTTCCCCGAGCTCAACTCCACCGTCGACATGGCCGCCCGCGAGATCGTCCGCCTCGACCGGGTGCACCTGGGGTTCGCCGCGCAGACCGAACGGGGGCTCGTCGTGCCCGTCGTCCGGGACGCGCACACGCGGGACGCCCAGTCGCTCACCGCCGAGTTCGCCCGGCTGACCGAGGCGGCCCGCACCGGGACGCTCACCCCCGCAGAACTCACCGGCGGGACCTTCACGCTGAACAACTACGGAGTGTTCGGCGTCGACGGCTCCACGCCGATCATCAACCACCCCGAGGCAGCCATGCTCGGCGTGGGCCGCATCGTCCCCAAACCCTGGGTGCACCAGGGCGAGCTGGCGGCGCGGCAGGTCGTCCAGCTCTCGCTCACCTTCGACCACCGCGTGTGCGACGGCGGCACGGCGGGCGGTTTCCTGCGGTACGTGGCGGACTGCGTCGAACAGCCGGTGGTGCTCCTGCGTTCCCTGTGATCGCCGTGGCACGCATACTCGGGGGGTGACCGCGTACGACCCTCCGGGGCAGCCGCAGCCGCAGCAGCCGCCGCCCCGCGCCGCCGCCGAGGCGTACGACGCTGCCGTGACCGTGTACGACGCCGTCGTGCTCGCCGGGGGCGCCGCCCGGCGGCTCGGCGGCGCCGACAAGCCCGGAGTGCGCGTGGGCGGCCGGGCGCTGCTCGACCGGGTGCTGGCCGCATGCGCGGGCGGCGGCACCACGGTGGTCGTGGCCGATCCCCGGCAGACGGCACGGTCCGTGGTGTGGGCGCGCGAGGACCCGCCCGGCGGCGGCCCGCTCGCCGCGCTGGAGGCCGGTCTCCGGCACACCACCGCGCCGTATGTCGTCGTGCTCTCCGCTGATCTGCCGTTCCTTCGGGAGACGACGGTACGGCGGCTGCTGGACGCCCTGGGAACGCATGGTTCCGAGGGTGTGCTGCTCACCGACCCCGACGGCCGTGACCAGCCCCTTGTCGCCGCGTACCGGGCCGACGCCCTACGCCGCGAGCTCACCTCGCTCACCGCCGGGCACGGCGGTCTCACCGGGCTGCCCCTGCGGCGGCTCACCGGCGCGCTCGATCTCACCCGCATCGCCGACCCCGTCGCGTCGTTCGACTGTGACACCTGGGAGGACATCGCCGCCGCCCGGGCTCAGATCAGGGAGCATGGGCACGTGTTGGATGAATGGATTTCCGCAGTCAAGGACGAGCTGGGCATCGACCTCGATGTCGACACGGGCACCCTGCTCGACCTCGCTCGCGACGCCGCCCACGGAGTGGCCCGGCCCGCTGCCCCGCTGACCACGTTCCTCGTCGGGTACGCCGCGGCCCGCGCCGAGGGCGGCCCTGAGGCGGTCGCCGAGGCCGCCCGCAAGGCCGCCGCCCTGGCCCTCCGCTGGGCGGACGAGAACACGCCCGACGCCGGGCCGGACGCCGGATGACCGCCCAGGACGCCGAGGAACTCGACGTGGAGGAGGCGCTGGCCATGGTCAACGACAGGAGCAGGCGCCCACTCGGCATGCCGTCCACCCCGTCGCCGTCCATGCCCGCCTCGCGGGCACCGCACTCCGGCGAGGACACCCGGCACAGGGGCACGGCCTGGCCGGAGGCCCGCGCCCTCGCCGAGCGCGCCGCCCGGTCGGTCCGGCGCCGTACCCCCGCCTCCGTCACCCTCGACGAGGCTCTCGGCCTGGTCCTCGGGGCTCCCCTCACGGCCCTCACCGACCTCCCGTCCTTCGACACCTCCGCGATGGACGGCTGGGCGGTCGCGGGCCCCGGCCCCTGGCACGTACGTGAGGACGGAGTGCTGGCCGGGCACGCGCAGCCCGAACCCCTCACCGACGGCGAGGCCGTCCGTATCGCCACCGGCGCCCGCGTCCCGCAGGACAGCACGGCCGTCCTGCGCAGCGAGCACGGCCGCATCGACGACAAGGGCCGGCTGTACGCGACCCTCCCGCAAGCTCGCGATGCCGCTCGACCTGGTGGGACGCCCACGGTCGTCCATGGTCAGGACATCCGGCCGCGCGGCCAGGAGTGCCGCAGCGGCGACCAGCTCCTGCCGCTCGGCACCCTGATCACCCCGCCCGTACTCGGGCTGGCCGCGGCCGCCGGGTACGACACGGTCTCCGTCATTCCTGGTCCAAGGGCCGAAGTCCTGGTCCTCGGCGACGAGTTGCTCACCGAAGGCCGTCCCCACGACGGCCTGATCCGGGACGCACTCGGCCCCATGCTGCCGCCCTGGCTGGGGGCGCTCGGCGCCGAGGTCATGACCGTCCGCAGGATCGGGGACGACGCCGATGCCCTGTACGAGGCCCTGAAGAACTCCCCCGCCGACCTGATCGTCACCACCGGCGGCACCGCCTCAGGCCCTGTCGACCACGTTCACCCCACGCTGCGCCGCCTCGGCGCCGAGCTCCTCGTGGACGGTGTCCAGGTCCGCCCGGGCCACCCGATGCTCCTGGCCAGGACACGGGAGAACCAGCACCTGGTCGGGCTTCCCGGCAACCCTCTGGCGGCCGTCTCCGGGCTGCTCACCCTCGCCGAGCCCCTGCTGCGGACCCTTGCGGGACGCGCCGCCCCGGAGCCGTACGCACTGCCGCTCCAGGAGACTGTGCACGGCCACCCGCGCGACACCCGACTCGTCCCGGTCGCCCGGCGCGCCGACCGGGCCGTACCGCTGCACTACAACGGTCCCGCCATGCTGCGCGGTATCGCCACCGCCGACGCTCTGGCCGTCGTACCCCCGGGCGGTGCTCGCCCGGGACAGACGCTGGAACTCCTCGATCTGCCATGGGCGACTGCGGGAATTCAGGTGTGTTTCACGTGAAACGGAGCATGTGCAGGATCGTCATGTACAGGATCACGGAGAACGAATCGGGGACCGGGGAGCGTTTCACGTGAAACTACCGGGCCAGGACTTGATCGCTCGACGCGCGGACGAGCGTCTCGCGACCCACCAGGTGAAGCTCCCCAGACGGGCTGTCGAGCGCCCGATACGGCAGGTCGCCAAGCGGCTGGCGATGGCCCTGTTCGTGCTGGTCGTGACCGCCCTCATCGTCTACGCCGACCACGAGGGATACAACGACAACTCCGACGACGGCGTCGACCTTCTCGACGCCTTCTACTACGCGACCGTCACCCTCTCCACGACCGGTTACGGCGACATCACCCCGGTCAGCGACGCCGCCCGGTTCACCAACATCTTCGTGATCACGCCCCTGCGCGTGCTGTTCCTGATCATCCTGGTCGGCACCACGCTCGAGGTCCTCACGGAGCGCACACGTGAGGAATGGCGCCAGAACCGCTGGAGGACCGCTTTGAGGGATCACACCGTTGTCGTCGGCTTCGGGACGAAGGGGCGGTCGGCGATCCAGACCGTCTGCGCCCAGGGGCTGAAGAAGGAGCAGGTCGTGATCGTCGACCCCAGCTCCAAGGTGGTCGAGGCGGCGACAGCCGACGGGTACGCGGGGGTCGTAGGAGACGCCACCCGCAGTGATGTGCTCCTGCGGGCCGAGGCGCAGAGGGCGCGGCAGATCATCATCGCCACACAGCGGGACGACACCGCGGTCCTCGCCGTTCTCACGGCACGGCAGCTCAACCGCTCGGCGAAGATCGTGGTCGCCGTACGGGAAGAGGAGAACGCGCCGCTGCTGAAGCAGTCCGGTGCCGACATGGTCATCACCAGTGCCAGCGCGGCCGGACGGCTGCTCGGGCTCTCCGTGCTCAGCCCGGCCGCGGGCATGGTCATGGAGGACCTCATCCAGCAGGGCAGCGGGCTGGACATCGTCGAACGGCCGGTCATCAAGGCCGAGGTGGGGCGCGGTGTGCGGGAGACCGACGACCTCGTCGTCAGTGTCGTACGAGGCCACCGGGTGCTCGGTTACGACGACCCGTCCGTCGGCGAACTCCAGCTGACGGACCGGCTCATCACCATAGTGCGGGCCACCCCGAGCACCAGGGTCGCGCCGGACATGCGACCACTGCCTCAGGACTGACCAGCCCCGGGCACGGCGAGGGGGCGCCCGCGCGGAATCGGCGGACGCCCCCAGCGCCGTACGGCACCCCTGTCGCCGTACGGCACCCCTGTCGTCGTACGGCACCCCTGTAGCCGTACGACACTCCCGACGCCGTACGGCTACTTGCGGTTGTAGAGCCGCATCGTGATCGGTCCGAAGACCAGCACGAACAGTGCCGACCAGCCCAGCGACCAGGCGATCTCCGCGGCCGGCCAGTCACCCGCCATCAACCCCCGCACCGCCGACGCCAGATGCGTGATCGGGCTGTTGTTGACGAACGCCTGGAGCCAGCCCGGCATGGTCTTCGGGTCGACGAAGACGTTGGACAGGAAGGTCAGCGGGAAGATCACCATCATGCTGACGCCCATCACGGACTTCTCGGTGCGCAGCATCAGACCGAACATCGTCCAGATCCACGAGAACGCGAACGAGAAGACGATCAGCAGCGCGATCCCGGCGACCACGCCCACGACCCCGCCGTCGGGGCGGTAGCCCAGGATCAGACCGACGGCCAGCATCACCACGGACGCGATCGTGTAGCGCAGGGCGTCGCCCAGCAGATAGCCGACCATCGTCGACGGCCGCCAGATCGGCAGCGAGCGGAACCGGTCGAAGACACCCTTCTCGATGTCCGTGTTGACCGAGACACCCGTGTACATCGTGATCATCACGACCGACATCACCACGATGCCCGGCAGCAGGAACTGGATGTACTCGCTCGGCGAACCGGCCAGGGCGCCGCCGAAGAGGTACGTGTACATCAGCACCATCATCACGGGGAAGGCGGTGACGTCGAAGAGCTGTTCCGGCACGTGCTTGATCTTGAGCATGGCCCGCCAGCCGAAGGTCAGCGACGCCGACAGGGCGCTGGGGCGCGGCGGCCGCTCCTTGGCGATCAGCAGCGCGGCCAGCGACTCGGCGCTGACCGGGGCGAGTTCCTTGCTCTCGGTGGTGGTCGCGGTGCTCATGCCGCCGCCTCGTCCTTCGTGTCGTGAAGCTCGGTGTCGTTGCCCTGACTGCCCTGACTGCCCTGACTGCCCTGACTGCCTTGTGCGCGCTGTGTGTCCTGCGTCCGGGTGTCGTGTCCGGTGAGGGCGAGGAAGACCTCGTCCAGGCTGGGCTGGCCCAGCGAGAAGTTGTCGACGGTGATGCCGACACGGGTCAGCTCGGTGAGCGCGCGGGCCGCCTGCTCGGCCGCCCGCTGCCCGCCCGCCGCGCCCCGCCCACCCGCGCTGTCAGTGCCACCGGGTCGGGTTCCCGCTGCACGTCCGCGTCGAGCGCCAGCCGCAGCACCTCCTCCGCCTGCGGGCGCTGCGCCGGGTCGCGCAGCCGCAGGTGCACGGAACCGGCCCCGACGGACGCCTTCAGCTCGCCCTTCGTGCCCTCCGCGATCACCCTGCCGCGGTCGATGACGGCGATCCGGGACGCCAGCTGGTCGGCCTCGTCCAGGTACTGCGTGGTCAGCAGCACGGTCGTGCCCTGGGCGACGACCGCGCGCACGATGTCCCACACCTGGTTCCGGCTGCGCGGGTCGAGACCGGTCGTCGGCTCGTCGAGGAAGAGCAGATCGGGCGTGTTGAGGATGGACGCCGCGATGTCGATACGGCGCCGCATACCGCCGGAGTAGTGCTTGACCTGCTTCGCCGCCGCCTCGGTCAGCCCGAAGGCCTCCAGCAGCTGCTCGCTGCGCCGCCAGGCGGCCTTCTTGTGGTGGCCGAGGAGACGGCCGAGCAGCACCAGGTTCTCGGCGCCGGTCAGGTCCTCGTCCACGGACGCGTACTGACCGGTGAGGCTGACCCTGCTCCGCACTTCGTCGGCTTCCCGGACGATGTCGTGGCCGAAGACATGGGCCTCGCCCGCGTCGGGGCGCAGCAGGGTGGCGAGCATCTTCACGGTGGTGGTCTTGCCGGCACCGTTCGGGCCGAGGACGCCGTACACCGTGCCGGCCGGCACGGAGAGGTCGACGCCGTCCACGGCTCGGGTCTCGCCGAACGTCTTCACCAGACCCGCGGTCTCGATGGCGAGGCCGGACGTCTGTGCGCTCATGTCATGGGGTCCTTCCGCGTACGGGGCCCGGTTCACGGGACAGTAGAAGGGGAGACCGCCCGGACCTCCGGAACTCATCGGCCGGAGAACCCGAGCGGCCGTACGAATCCACCGTCGCTCTCCCGGCGATCGGCCGCACCACCATCAGGACCAAGGGACCAGGACAACCGGACCAAGGGACCAGGACAACCGGAACTCGCGAAGTACCGGGGCCGGGACCTGGGACGCAGGACGGCCGGGCGGAGTAGGTTCCCCCTCATGCATGCGATCACGATTCCCGAACCCGGCGGACCCGAGGCCCTGGTGTGGGACGAGGTCCCCGACCCGGAGCCCGGCGAGGGCGAAGTGCTCATCGAGGTGGCGGCAAGCGCCGTGAACCGCGCCGATCTGCTCCAGCGGCAGGGCTTCTACGATCCGCCGCCCGGCGCCTCCCCGTACCCCGGCCTTGAGTGCTCCGGGCGGATCGCCGCGCTGGGCCCCGGCGTCTCCGGGTGGGCGGTCGGCGACGAGGTGTGCGCGCTGCTCTCGGGCGGCGGATACGCGGAGAAGGTCGCCGTCCCCGCCGGTCAGGTACTGCCCGTGCCCGACGGGCTCGACGTCCTCCAGGCGGCCGCGCTGCCCGAGGTCGTCTGCACCGTCTGGTCGAACGTCTTCATGATCGCCCACCTCCGCCCCGCGGAGACCCTCCTAGTGCACGGCGGCTCCAGCGGTATCGGCACGATGGCGATCCAGCTCGCCAAGGCGGTCGGTGCGAAGGCCGCCGTCACGGCGGGCACCAAGGAGAAGCTGGACCACTGCGCCGCGCTGGGCGCGGACATCCTGATCAACTACCGCGAGCAGGACTTCGTCGAGGAGATCAAGCGGGCCACGGACGGCGCGGGCGCGGACGTCATCCTCGACATCATGGGCGCCAAGTACCTCGAACGGAACGTGAAGGCCCTCGCCGTCAACGGCCGGCTCGCGATCATCGGCCTCCAGGGCGGAGCCAAGGGCGAGCTGAACATCGGTGCGCTCCTGAGCAAGCGTGGCGCGATCAGTGCGACCACTCTGCGTGCCCGCCCGGTCGACGAGAAGGCCGCCATCGTCGCGGCCGTACGGGAGCACGTGTGGCCGCTCGTCGCCGCCGGCCACGTACGCCCGGTCGTCGACCGCGAGATGCCGATGAGTGACGCGGCCGTGGGCCACCGAGTGCTGGAGGAGAGCGGGCACGTCGGGAAGGTGCTGCTGGTGACGCCGTAGGACCTCACGACCCCGGAAGCGGCCTGAGCGGCCTGCGCGCCCTGAGCGGCCTGGGAGGCCTGGGGAGTGCCTGGGAGCCTGAGGGGCCTCACGGCCGTCGTAAGCGCAGGCCGACGAAGGCCAGCCCCAGGCCGAGTCCGATGAGGATCAGGCCGCTGCCGAGCGGGAGGGCCCGGCCCCCGAGTCCCTCGGCGGCATCCCGCCGGGTGACACCGGAGAGCGGGCGGTCGGGGGTGCCCGACCGCTGCGGTTCATCGGGGGCGTCGGCGGTTTCGCGTCCGCGGGTGGGTCGGCCGGGCTCCGGGCGCGCGGGATTCGTGCGCGATCCCGGATCTGTACCCGAGCCAGGGTCTTCACCAGTGCCTGTGTCCGTGCCCGGAGCCGTGGCGGTCTCCGTGGCCGCCGGATCGTCCGCCTCCTCCTCGCTGGGCTCGGCGTCCGCATCGTCCCGCCCCGGCCGTTCCCGCCCCTCGCCCGCGCTGCTGCCGGCGCGGGACTCCTCGGCGCGGGGGTGGGCCCGGCGGCGTACGGGGAGGGACGACGCCCACCGCCGGAACCAGAGCCGTCACGACTGGGGCTGCCGGGACCATGAGCGTCAGGGCCGTCAGAAACCGAACCGTGCGGAATGGAGCCACGTCGGTGCTCCCTTCCCGGTGCGAGGGGCGAAGGGCGAGGGGCAGTGACAAAAGCGTCACATACTGCAATCATCCCGGCATCCCGGGCGCCCTGGTGTCCCGGAGGTCGCCATCCCCTGCCGCACCCTGGGGCAGCCGGGTCCACGGGATCAGGAACGGTGCGAGAGAATGGCGGCATGGAGATGCCGAGGAACGACAGGGCGCCCGAGAATCCGCCGCAGATCCTGGTCGTCGGCCAGGACGGCATGGCTCTCGGCGGCGGAGGAGACGAGGACTCCCGCGAGGTTCCGGTGACGGAGCAGGTGGAGCAGCCTGCGAAGGTCATGCGCATCGGCAGCATGATCAAGCAGCTTCTGGAGGAGGTGCGGGCGGCACCTCTCGACGAGGCGAGCCGGGCCCGGCTCAAGGAGATCCACGCCAGCTCGGTGAAGGAGCTGGAGGACGGGCTGGCTCCCGAGCTCGTCGAGGAGCTGGAGCGGCTCTCCCTGCCCTTCACGGACGAGGCGATCCCCAGCGACTCGGAACTGCGGATCGCGCAGGCGCAGCTGGTCGGCTGGCTCGAAGGGCTGTTCCACGGGATCCAGACGACGCTGTTCGCCCAGCAGATGGCCGCGCGGGCTCAGCTGGAGCAGATGCGCCGCGCCCTCCCGCCGGGCGTCGGCGGCGAGGGCGGCCTTGAGGACCCGCGCACGGGCGGGCCGTACCTCTAGCGCTCGCAGGAAGGGGGCCCGGTGGTCGCACCGGGCCCCCTTCCCATGCCCCCATGACTGGTGACCGGCTCACGTTTCCCCTGACGGGCTCACGCCCGGAGCCTGACCTGCGAGATCGCCGGGTCAGGAGGCCGGATTGCCCGTCGAGACGTCCAGGATGATCGTCGGCATGTCATCGGGATCGACGTTGTCGTTGGTCGAGGGGTACTGCTGCATGACCGTGTCCTCGCCGTACGTGTTCTCGTCGACCCTCTTGGTCTCGTACTTCCAGCCGGCCGCCTGGAGGCACGCCTTCACCGAGTCGATGTTCTTGAACTCGAAGGTCGGGAGCTTGATCTTGCCGGGCTCGGTGTACGACTCCATCGGCTCCGTGCACCGCTCCGTCTCGATGGTCTTCGAGGTGTCCGGACCCCTGTGCCCGGCCGCATCCGGGGACGAGGCGGAGGAGGCGCCGGCGGTCGTGTCAGCGCTCGTATCACCGCTCGCGTCGCCGCCCTTGTCGTCGCCGCCGTTCAGCAGCATGGCCCCGAGCAGAGCGGTGATCGCCACGAGCGCGACGACGACCGCGCCGGCGATGACACCCGTGTTGGTCCTGCCGCCCCCGGAGGATCCCGCGGCGGAAGTCGGGTGCTGCGGGGTGATGTTGTACGGGGGCGGGGTCGTCGGCCCCGGTTGCGGCGGGTACGGAGCGTTCTGCGGCGCCATCTGGTAGCCGCTCTGCCCGCTCTGCTGCGGATAGCCGTACGCCGGGGAGGGCGGCTGCGGAGTCGGGGTGGGTGTCGGCGGACTGTACGGGCCGGGCTGGTACGGGGTCTGTATGTTCCCCTGCGGTGCCGGGGTCGACTGGTCGATCGGCGGGAAGACGGCGGAGCCCACACCGGCGCCGCTCGACGTCTGCGCGCCCGGGACGATGCTCGGCGGCGGGGCGGCCTGGAGCGAGGCGGCCACCCGCAGACACTCGTCGCGCATGGCCTCGGCGCTCGGGAAACGCTCGTTCGGGTTCTTCTTCAGGGCGCGGGCGACCAGCGCGTCCACCGCCGGGGGAAGCGAACGGTTGATGGAGGAGGGGGCGACCGGTTCCTCCTGGACGTGCGCGTACGCGATCGCCAGCGGAGAGTCCGCCTCGAACGGCAGCCGCCCGGTGGACAGCTGGAACAGCATGATGCCGACCGAGTACAGGTCGCTGCGCGCGTCCACGCCCCGGCCCAGCGCCTGCTCCGGCGAGAGGTACTGCGGGGTGCCGACGACCATCCCGGTCTGGGTCATGGACGTGACACCGGACTGCATGGCGCGGGCGATGCCGAAGTCCATCACCTTGACCACGCCGCGCTTGGTCATCATCACGTTGCCCGGCTTGATGTCGCGGTGGACCAGGCCCATCTCGTGGCTGATCTCCAGCGCCGCCAGAACGTCCGCGGTGATCTTCAGCGCCTTGTCGGCGGGCATCGCGCCGTACTGCCGGACGTCCGCGTCGAGCACCGAGCCGAGCGGCCTGCCCTCGACGTACTCCATGACGATGTACGGAGTCGGGGCGCCGCTCCCCGGGGCGGAGCCGTCGGCGAACAGGACGTCCTCGCCGGTGTCGAACACCGAGACGATGTTCGTGTGCGTGAGTTTCGCCACGGCCTGGGCCTCGCGGCGGAACCGCTCGCGGAAGGCCTGCTCGCGGCCGAGCTCGGTGTGAAGTGTCTTGATCGCCACCTGCCGGTCGAGCACCGAGTCGTATGCGAGGTGCACCGAGGCCATGCCGCCCTCACCGAGCAGATCGCGCAGCTGGTAGCGGCCACCGGCGAACGACCGCCCCGCATACCGGCCCTGTGCGCCGTCGTGGCTCATGTTTCTGCGTCCCCCATCGGCGCGGGCGAAGTTGCCTGCGTGGCTCCCGCGTTCGGCGATCCTCGTGCTGTTTTGAGTGATTCCCGGCCAAGTCTGCCCGAGGGCACTGACACGTCAAGCGCGGTGCCCGATCCGTGACCGTACGCGAAGGAAGCGTCGCGTAAGCGTTACCGGGGTTGTACGAGCGCTACACACAATTTGCACGAGGGGTGGCGTGGAAGGTTTCATGGCCGCTCCCACCTGAATCCTTCCCCAATCCTTCCCCCCTCCAAGACGGACCGGGGCCTTGCGCAGAGGCTGTAGCGTGGCCCGACGGAAGACCGTGACAACGAGACCGCGCGGACCGCGGGCAGAAACGACGGCGAGGACTGATGGCACAGCAGCGCGCTCAGGGCCCGTCCGACCCCGAGGCGGCTGGCGGCGGTATGTCAGACGCGCCGGAGATGTGGGGCAACAGAGGGCTCGTCGGTGACGGCCGGTACCGGCTGACCGGCAGACTCGGCCGGGGCGGCATGGCCGAGGTGTTCGCGGCCGAGGATGTGCGCCTCGGCCGTACGGTCGCGGTCAAACTGCTGCGTTCCGATCTCGCCGAGGACCCGGTCTCCAAGGCGCGCTTCACGCGTGAGGCGCAGTCGGTGGCCGGGCTCAACCACCATGCGATCGTCGCGGTGTACGACTCCGGTGAGGACGTCGTGAACGGCACCCCCGTGCCGTACATCGTGATGGAGCTGGTCGAGGGCCGGACGATCCGTGACCTGCTGCTCAACGCCGAGGCCCCGGGGCCCGAGCAGGCGCTGATCATCGTCTCCGGAGTGCTGGAGGCGCTCGCCTACTCGCACCAGCACGGCATCGTGCACCGCGACATCAAGCCGGCCAACGTCATCATCACCCACACCGGCGCCGTGAAGGTCATGGACTTCGGCATCGCGCGCGCCCTGCACGGCGCGCAGTCGACCATGACGCAGACCGGCATGGTCATGGGCACGCCCCAGTACCTGTCCCCGGAGCAGGCGCTCGGCAAGGCCGTCGACCACCGCTCCGACCTGTACGCGACGGGCTGTCTGCTGTACGAGCTCCTCGCGCTGCGGCCGCCGTTCGTCGGTGAGACCCCGCTGTCGGTGGTCTACCAGCACGTCCAGGACCTTCCGGTGCCGCCCTCCGAGGTCTCCGACGGGGCGCCGCCGGAGCTCGACGGGCTGGTGACGCGCTCCCTCGCCAAGGAGCCGGACGACCGGTTCCAGACGGCCGAGGAGATGCGCGGACTGGTCCAGTACGGCCTGCAGATGCTGTACGACCAGGGCGGCCACACCGGCACCTGGAACACCGGGCCCGTGACCGCGCACGACGGCAGGCAGACCCCGGCCGCGGGCTTCGCGGGCACGGCCGCGATGCCGCACCCCTCGGACTCCGGTACCGCGCAGATCCACCAGCCGATCCTGCCGAACGGCGGCGGCCGGGACGACGGGGGCTTCGAGGGGCACGGCAACCGGGGCAGCGGCCGCGGCAAGCTGTGGATCCTCGCGGTGCTCGCGGTCGTCGCCATCGCGGCGGGCGTCGCGCTGGCGCTGAACAACACGGGCAGCGGGGAAGGCGGTAGCGGGACCACTCAGTCGCCGACCGCCACGCAGTCCAAGGAGGAGAAGGAGCCCAGCGCCAGTCCCAGCGACGAGCCGACGGACGAGGTCACGCACGAGGACACCGGAACGAATCCCGGCTCCGACTTCACGCCCAGCTACCCGCCGTCCCCGAGCTTCACCCCGTCCATCACCCCGAGCGAGCCGTCGGGCGGTGAGCCCTCGGACACCGGGTCGGCGAGCGCGGAGCCGCCGACGGACGAGGAGTCGACGCCGCAGGACGGTGGAGAGAGCCCGAGCCCACCGGCGAGCGACCCGTCCGGTGAAGGTGCGACGTCCTGACACGGGCTCCGAGCCGGACACGGACAGAGACCCCCTGAAGAACACCCCTCACGCGCGCGTGCGGCCCGAAACGGGCTTCACGCGCGCGTGCCGTTTCTTCCCGGCGCGAGGAGGGAGGCGCCCAGGGGGGCGCGTGGAGCACTAGGGGTGGTACAGAACTCTTCCCGAGCTCGGGGTGACCGGGATAACGTGCCGGTGTTCCGGCCCCCTGCGAGGCTGTAACCAGTGCTGTGACCAGCGGCTGTTCCCGATGATGCGAGTTACTTGGAAATCCGACAAAAAGTACTTGGAAATCCAAGAAAAAACGCAGGTCAGGAGGGGTTTCACAGGAATGAGCGGCACTGGGTAACGTGCTTTGTGCAGGGCGCTCGCCGGGGCACCTGTCACGCCTGTTCCCGGCCGAGGGCACCCACCCCGTGCACGGGTATCGGGACCAGGCGAGCCGCACTGGCTACCCGGCAATCCCGGGGGCCGGACCGACGGAGGAGCACACGTGACCGTGGAGAGCACTGCCGCGCGCAAGGCGCGACGCAGCGCCGGAGGCAAGGCCGGCACCACCGGCACCAAGAGCAGCACCACCGGCACCAAGCGCACGACCAGCCGTACCGCCGCGAAGAAGGCGCCCGGCACCGAGCCCGAGCTCGTCCAGCTGCTGACGCCCGAGGGCAAGCGGATCAAGAACGCCGAGTACGACCCCTACGTCGCCGGCATCACCCCCGAAGAGCTGCGCGGTCTGTACCGCGACATGGTGCTCACCCGGCGCTTCGACGCCGAGGCCACCGTGCTCCAGCGCCAGGGCGAGCTGGGCCTGTGGGCCTCGCTGCTCGGCCAGGAGGCCGCCCAGATCGGTTCCGGCCGGGCCGTGACCGACGACGACTACATCTTCCCGACCTACCGCGAGCACGGCGTCGCCTGGTGCCGCGGAGTCGACCCGACCAACCTGCTCGGCATGTTCCGCGGCGTGAACAACGGCGGCTGGGACCCGAACAGCAACAACTTCCACCTCTACACGATCGTCATCGGCTCCCAGACGCTGCACGCGACGGGGTACGCGATGGGGCTCGCCAAGGACGGCGCGAACTCGGCGGTCATCGCGTACTTCGGTGACGGCGCGTCCAGCCAGGGCGACGTGGCCGAGGCGTTCACCTTCTCCGCGGTCTACAACGCCCCCGTCGTGTTCTTCTGCCAGAACAACCAGTGGGCGATCTCCGAGCCCACCGAGAAGCAGACCCGCGTGCCGCTCTACCAGCGCGCCCAGGGCTTCGGCTTCCCCGGCGTGCGCGTCGACGGCAACGACGTCCTGGCCTGCCTCGCGGTCACCAAGTGGGCCCTGGAGCGTGCCCGCAACGGCGAGGGCCCCACCCTCGTCGAGGCGTACACGTACCGCATGGGCGCCCACACCACCAACGACGACCCCACCCGCTACCGCCACGACGACGAGCGGGCGGCCTGGGAGGCGAAGGACCCGATCGCCCGGCTGCGCAGCTATCTCCAGTCCCAAACTGACACGGACGAGGGATTCTTCGCGGAACTCGAAACCGAGAGCGAAGCGTTGGGAAGGCGAGTGCGCGAAGTGGTTCGCACCATGCCGGACCCGGACCATTTCGCCATCTTCGAGAACGTGTACGCGGACGGGCACGCCCTCGTCGACGAGGAGCGCGCCGAGTTCGCCGCCTACCAGGAGTCGTTCGCCGACGTGGAGGAGGGGAAGCAGCGATGACCGCACAGGCTGTGGCGGGGAAGAACATGGCGCTGGCCAAGGCGATCAACGAATCGCTGCGCAAGGCCCTCGAATCCGACCCCAAGGTCCTGATCATGGGTGAGGACGTCGGCAAGCTCGGCGGCGTGTTCCGCGTGACGGACGGGCTGCAGAAGGACTTCGGCGAGGAGCGGGTCATCGACACCCCGCTCGCCGAGTCGGGCATCGTCGGCACGGCGATCGGCCTCGCGCTGCGCGGCTACCGCCCGGTGGTGGAGATCCAGTTCGACGGCTTCGTGTTCCCGGCGTACGACCAGATCGTCACCCAGCTCGCGAAGATGCACGCCCGCTCGCTGGGCAAGGTGAAGCTGCCGGTCGTGGTCCGCATCCCGTACGGCGGCGGCATCGGCGCGGTCGAGCACCACTCCGAGTCCCCGGAGTCGCTGTTCGCGCATGTGGCGGGCCTGAAGATCGTCTCGCCGTCGAACGCGTCCGACGCCTACTGGATGATGCAGCAGGCCATCCAGAGCGACGACCCGGTGATCTTCTTCGAGCCGAAGCGGCGCTACTGGGACAAGGCCGAGGTCAACCCCGAGGCGATCCCGGCCCCGCTGCACAAGGCACAGGTCGTCCGCGCGGGCACCGACCTCACGCTGGTCGCGTACGGCCCGATGGTGAAGCTCTGCCGGGAGGTCGCGGACGCGGCCGCCGAGGAGGGCAAGTCCCTGGAGGTGCTGGACCTGCGCTCGGTCTCCCCCCTGGACTTCGACTCGATCCAGGCCTCGGTGGAGAAGACCGGCCGCCTGGTCGTGGTGCACGAGGCGCCGGTGTTCTTCGGCTCGGGCGCGGAGATCGCCGCGCGCATCACCGAGCGGTGCTTCTACCACCTGGAGGCCCCCGTGCTGCGGGTCGGCGGCTATCACGCCCCGTATCCGCCGGCGCGGCTGGAGGAGGAGTACCTGCCGAACCTGGACCGGGTACTGGACGCCGTCGACCGCTCGCTGGCGTACTGAGGAGAGGGTCGTGACGACGATGACTGAAGCGTCCGTGCGGGAGTTCAAGATGCCCGACGTGGGCGAGGGACTCACCGAGGCCGAGATCCTCAAGTGGTACGTCCAGCCCGGTGACACGGTCACCGACGGACAGGTCGTGTGCGAGGTCGAGACGGCGAAAGCGGCCGTCGAGCTGCCCATCCCGTACGACGGTGTCGTGCGCGATCTCCACTTCCCCGAGGGCACCACCGTGGACGTGGGCACGTCCATCATCGCGGTGGACGTGACGGGCGGCGCTCCCGCGCAAGCCCCTGCGGAGCCCGCGCCGGCCGCCACCGCCAAGGAGGAGCCGGCCGAGCCCGAGGGCCGCAAGGCGGTCCTCGTCGGCTACGGAGTCGCCGAGTCGTCCACCAGGCGCCGCCCCCGCAAGGGAACCCGGCCCGTGGAGCCCCCGCCCGCCGAGGACAAGCTGTACACGGCCCCCGCCCTCCCGGGCGTCCAGGGCGAGCTGAACGGACACGGGACCGGTGCTGCCGGGCCCCGCCCGCTGGCGAAGCCGCCGGTGCGCAAGCTGGCCAAGGACCTCGGGGTCGACCTGGCGACGGTCGCCCCCTCGGGCCCGGACGGCATCATCACGCGCGAGGACGTGTACGCGGCGGCGGCCCCGTCTCCGGCCGCCGAGCCGGTCGCCGGGACTTCCGTGGCCGCCCCGGCGGCGCCCACCGCGCCCGCCGTACCCGCAGCGGCACCGGCGGTGTCGTACGCCGGAGCCCGTGAGACCCGTGTCCCCGTCAAGGGCGTCCGCAAGGCGACCGCGCTGGCCATGGTCGGCTCCGCGTTCACGGCACCGCACGTCACGGAGTTCGTGACCGTCGACGTGACCCGCACGATGAAGCTGATCGAGGAGCTGAAGCAGGACAAGGAGTTCGAGGGCCTGCGGGTGAACCCGCTCCTGCTGATCGCCAAGGCCCTGCTGGTGGCGATCCGCCGGAACCCGGAGATCAACGCGTCCTGGGACGAGCCCAACCAGGAGATCGTGCTCAAGCACTATGTGAATCTGGGCATCGCCGCCGCGACCCCCCGCGGCCTGATCGTGCCGAACATCAAGGACGCCCACGACAAGACACTCCCGCAGCTGGCCGAGGCACTGCGCGAGCTGGTGGGGACGGCGAGGGAGGGCAGGACCTCCCCGGCGGCCATGCAGGGCGGCACCGTCACCATCACGAACGTCGGCGTCTTCGGCGTCGACACGGGCACGCCGATCCTTCCCCCCGGCGAGTCCGCGATCCTCGCCGTCGGCGCCATCAAGCTCCAGCCCTGGGTCCACAAGGGCAAGGTGAAGCCCCGCCAGGTCACGACCCTGGCGCTGAGCTTCGACCACCGCCTGGTGGACGGGGAGCTGGGCTCGAAGGTACTGGCCGACGTGGCGGCCATCCTGGAGCAGCCCAAGAGGCTGATCACCTGGGCATGACAAACAGGGCGTGAGACTGGGGCGGGCGCGAGCCCCGTACCCACCCCGCACGACGAAGGGGGCCACCGACGAGCGGTGGCCCCCTTCGGGCAGCCGTGCGAAGGCCTGAGCCTCAGACGGCGAAGCCGTAGGTCATGATCTTCTTCGCGTCCGACTCACGTGCCGCGATGGAGGTCGAGGCGAGGACGGTGCCGATGACGGTCTTGCCGTTGCGGGTGGCGGCGAAGACGAGGCAGTACTTGGCCTCGGGGCCGGAGCCCGTCTTCACGCCGATGGTGCCGCTGTAGCTGCCGAGCAGCCCGTTCGTGTTCGTCCACGGGCTCATCGTGCGGGTGCTGCCCGTCTTGGTGGTGGTCTTCGCCGTGTACGACTTCGTCTTCACGATCGTGCGGAACGTGGAGTTCTTCATCGCGTTGCTGGCGAGTTTCGTCAGGTCGCGCGGCGTCGAGTAGTTGGAGCCGTTGCCGATGCCGTCGAACGAGTCGAAGCGCGTGTTGGTCAGGCCGAGGTCCTTGGCGGTCGTGTTCATCTTCGAGATGAACGACTTCACGCGCGCCGCACGCGTCGAGCCCGAACCGAACTTGTCGGCGAGGGCGTACGCCGCGTCACAGCCGGACGGCAGCATCAGGCCGTAGAGCAGCTGACGGACCGTGACCTTGTCGCCCACGATCAGGCGGGCAGAGGAGGCGTTCTTGGAGACGATGTAGTCGCTGTAGGCCATCTGGATCGTGACTTTGGCGTCGAGGTTCAGGTTCGGCTGCGCGAGCACGACCTTCGCCGTCATGATCTTCGTGGTCGAACCCGTGGAGAGCCGGGTGTCCGCTGCCTTGGTGTACAGCGACTTGCCGGTCGCGTTGTTCATCGCGTAGCCGCCCTTGGCGGCGATCGTGGGCTTGGTCGCGGCCTGCGCCGGGGCCATGCCGAGGGCGCCGCTGGTGAGCAGCGCGCCGGTGGTGACGACTACGGCGGCGGCTCTGCGGACACGCCTGTCCCGAATGGCGGTATTCAAGTTAAGTACCCCGATTGCGTCAAATGTCTGAGGAGGGCGGCCGGTTGGTCGTCGAGCGCCAAAAGGGCCACTCCTGTGTGACACGTAAGTAGCACAAAAGGTTGTGCTGTTTCCGAGGGGGGTGCCTGTTGCGCGTTGGCGGTCTGATGCGCTTGGTCCGTCCTTGCCCGTCTTTGCCCTGTCCTCGCCCCGGTGCTGCCCCGCCCCTTGTCCCGGATCGTGGACGGGGGCAGTCATGCGTACGTGTTGTATCTATGCTGTGGGCATGCCTTCAGCCCCGCCCGTGACCGAGAACCAGACCAGCGAGAAGCAGACCGCGACCACCGCGGCCACCGAGAAGCACGCGGCGAAGCAGCCCCCCGCCGCCGACCGCGTCTACGCACACGTCAAGCGGGGCGTCCTGGAGCGCCGTTACGAGGGCGGGACGCTGCTCACCGAGGGCGAGCTGGGCGAGGCGGTCGGGGTGTCCCGCACCCCCGTGCGGGAGGCGCTGCTGCGGCTGGAGGTCGAGGGGCTGATCAGGCTCTACCCGAAGAAGGGCGCCCTCGTGCTGCCCGTCTCGGCACAGGAGATCGCGGACGTGGTCGAGACCCGCCAACTCGTGGAGGAGCACTCGGTCCGCAAGTCGGTGCCTGCCTCACCGCAGCTCATCGCCCGCCTGGAGGAACTCCTGGAGCAGCAGAGGACGCAGGCGGCCGCGGGGGACCTGGCCGGAGCGGCCATGACGGACCGCTGCTTCCACGCCGAGATCGTCCGCAGCGGCGGCAACGAGATCCTCTCCCGGCTCTACGACCAGCTCCGCGACCGGCAGTTGCGCATGGGTGTGGCCGTGATGCACGCCCACCCGGACCGCATCACCAAGACGCTGGCCGAGCACCAGGAGATCCTGGAGGCGCTGCGCTCGGGCGACGCGCAGGCCGCCGTGGACATCGTCCACCGGCACGTCAGCTGGTTCTCCAACCTGGCGCGGGGCGAGGTGCGATGAGTACGCGGTCGAGCGCCGGTTCCGCCTCGCTGCCCGGAGATCCGCCCGGTGGCCGCCGCGCGGTCGCCGTCTGGGGCATAGGTGTCTCCGTCTACTTCGTCGCGGTCATCTTCCGTACGTCGCTGGGGGTCGCCGGCCTCGACGCCGCCGACCGCTTCCAGGTGGGCGCCTCCGCCCTGTCCACCTTCTCGATACTCCAGCTGCTCGTGTACGCGGGCATGCAGATACCCGTCGGCCTGCTGGTCGACCGGCTCGGCACCAAGAAGGTGCTGACGATCGGTGTGCTGCTGTTCACCGCGGGCCAGTTGGGGTTCGCCTTCTCCCCCTCCTACGGCATGGCGCTGGCCTCGCGCGCGCTGCTGGGCTGTGGTGACGCGATGACGTTCATCAGCGTGCTGCGGCTCGGCTCACGCTGGTTCCCGGCCCGGCGCGGGCCGCTGGTCGCGCAGCTCGCGGGGCTCGCGGGCATGGCGGGCAACCTGGTCTCGACGCTGGTGATCGCGCGGCTGCTGCACGGCGTGGGCTGGACGGCTGCGTTCGCGGGCAGCTCCGCGGCGGGCGTCCTGGTCCTCGTCCTGATGCTCCTGTTCCTGAAGGACCACCCGGAGGGGTACGAGCCGGAGCCGTTCCCGCACCACGGGTCGGCGTATGTGCGGAGGCAGATCGCGGCGTCCTGGCGGGAGCCCGGAACGCGGCTCGGACTGTGGGTGCACTTCACGACGCAGTTCCCGGCGATGGTGTTCCTGCTGCTGTGGGGCCTGCCGTTCCTGGTCGAGGCGCAGGGGCTCAGCCGGGCGACGGCCGGTGACCTGCTCACCCTGGTCGTACTGTCCAACATGTTCGTCGGTCTGGTGTACGGGCAGGTCGTCGCCCGGCACCACGCGGCCCGGCTGCCGCTGGCGCTGGGCACGGTGGGGACGACCGCGGTGGTGTGGGCGACCACACTCGCGTACGACCGGGCGCCGATGTGGCTGCTGGTCGTCCTGTGTGTGGTCCTCGGTGCGTGCGGCCCCGCCTCGATGCTCGGCTTCGACTTCGCCCGGCCGGCGAACCCGCCCGAGCGTCAGGGAACGGCCTCCGGCATCACGAACATGGGTGGTTTCGTCGCCTCGATGACGACGCTGTTCGCGGTCGGTGTCCTCCTGGACGCGACCGGCGGCGAGTACCGCATCGCCTTCTCGTTCGTCTTCGTCCTCCAGGCCCTGGGCCTCACCCAGATCCTGCGCCTGAGCCGCCGCGCGGTCCGCCGGGAGCGCGAGCGCCTGGTGGCGAGCCGGGTGGAGACGGTGCATGTGCCCGCGTGACGCGGCGCGGGTCGGTCGCGAGGACTGTTCGACTGCTTGATCTCGGCCGGTTGGCCGCAAGGGCCGGTCGCAATCGAGGTGTTGCTCTGTCACGACCGACCGACCGCCGTGCGACCGAGGCGTATTGAATCCGCCCCTCCCTGAAGGGGAGGGGATTTCTGGCTCAGGCGGCCACCTGGGGCAGCGCCCCAGGTGGTCTTACGCCCTCGGCACCAGCCGGGTTGAGACCAGCCCGGACGAGCATCACGCGTGCGGAGTTCTTGTCCCGGGGGGACACGGTCCCGCATGCGGTGCAGGTGTAGGTACGCTCACCCAGCGGCAGTGCGTGCTTGGCTCTCGCTCCGCAGTGCGCGCAGTCCATCGTGGTGTGCGCGGGGTGTACCAGGTGCACGGTGCGTCCGTGCTTGCGGCCCATCTCGATCAGGGACTGTTTCGTGGCGCCGATGGCGGCGTCGGCGGCCTTGCGGGCCATCGAAGTCCTGGCGAGGAACTTCGGCTTGAAGTCCTCGACGGCCAGGGCGTCATGGTCGGTCACGATGGCTTTGGCCCATTTGCGGCCGGTGTCCTGGCGCTGGCGTGCGACCTTCTTGTGCAGCTTGGCGCGCAGTCGCTTCGCCTCGCGGTAGCCCTTCGATCCGGCCTGCCCCCCTTTTCGGCTTGCGGCGGGCCATCATCCGGTCGTACCGGGTCAGCTTCTCCTTGGCCTTCTTGCCGTGCTCGACGTGTGGGAGATCATGGGTGTCGGATGTGGTTGTGGCGGTCTCCTTCACGCCCCAGTCGATGCCGATCACCGCACCGGTTTGCGCCAGCGGCTCGACGGCGGCGGGGACGACGAAGCTGGCGTACCAGTGGCCGACGCTGTCCTGGTAGATGCGGACGCTGGAAGGGTCGGCGGGCAGGTCCCGCGACCACACCACGGTCAGGGCGATCCCGCCCGCCAGGTGCAGCTGTCCGTCCTTCAAGCGGAAGCCGCGCCGGGTGTAGTTGAGGGTGGGCAGCGCCTCGCGCTTCTTCTTCCACTTGGGCATCCCGGCCCGGCGTGCCATGGGCAGCCGGTCTTTGATGTCCTTGTGCGCCTTGGCCTTGGACTTGCCGAAGTCCCTGATGATCTGCTGCTGCGGGACCGAGCTGCCCTCTCGCAGCCATGGGGTCGCCTTACGCGCCTCGGTCAGCATCCTGTCCAGCTCTGCCGGGCCGCACGTCTGTTTGCCCCCAGTGGCCTTGTTATGCAGATGCACGGCCCTGGACTTGGCCACGCACTCGTTCCACACCCACCGGCAGCGGTCCCACTCCGCCACCAGGGCTCTGCGAGCGGTGGACGACAGGCGAAGCCGGAACGTCCACCGGGCGTGCCCCACTCCGTCGGCCCCCGACACTACCGCCACACCACCACCCCCGCCCACGTTCCGGTCACCCGACCCCTGCCGGACGACCGTACGTACGAGCTCCGCACACCCGCACCCCCGTCCCGCCGCGATCACCCCAACCGGCGAACACAGGAACACGCGTACACCTTCACCTGGCTCCGCAACCGGGAAGCCGGATGCGGCGCCGCTCCGCGTCGCCGTCACGGGATGCGGTTCCTCCCTGGCGTGAACGACAGGGCATCCTCACAGGAACACAAGGTGAAGCGAAAGAAGGGCGTGTCCGCCAAGGTCGAGCTCACCGACGGCATCGCCACCACGATCACCGAGGACCACTGAGCGGGCCCGCGAGGTGACGGGCCCGCGAGGTGACGGCGCCCGTCGTATCCCCTTCCGACCGGACCTCCGCCGCGGCCTGCCACACCGGCACCGCGCTACACCGGCACCGCGGCTACACCGTCACCGCGCTACATCAGCACGCGCTACATTGTCACCGCGAACGACCGCAGGATCGCCTTGACCAGCTCGGGATCGCCCTCGCCCTTGACGCGGTCGGCGACGCCTTCGGCGGTGACCCGGCCGCAGGCCAGGCGGACGTAGGTCTCCCAGTCGAGGGTGAGGGTGGCGGCGGGGCCGAGGGAGGGGGCGGTCTCCAGGGTGCCGCGGCCCTGGATGTCCACACGGACGGTACGGATGAACTCCACCGGGCCGTGCACGTCGAAGACGATCGCCGAACTGCGGGGCGCCTGGGCGTCCTCGGCGACGACCTTGGGCAGGACGGAGAGCAGTTCGTCGCGGGCCACGAAGGCGCCCGGAGAGTCGAGGTTCCCTGGCTCACCGAGGGCCGCGCGCAGGTCCTGCTCGTGCACCCAGACGTCGAACGCCCGGTTCCGCATGGCCTGCTCAAGGGTGAGCTCGACGCCGAGGGGGCCGCGCACCTTGGCGTCCGGCTGCCGCGACTCGTTCCGCAGCTGGCGGTTGCGGCGGATGATCGTGTACTCCAGCTCGGAGGTCATCTCCGGCGCGGTGTGGTGGCGGCGGACGTCGACCTGCATCTCCATGTACCGCTGGTGCTCGTTCGTCACGTGGTACAGGTCACGCGGCAGCGTGTGGATCGGGCGCGGATCGCCGAGCATCTCGCAGTCCAGGCCGATGACGTGGGAGACGATGTCACGGACGGACCAGGCAGGGCACGGGGTCCTCCGGTTCCACTCGCCCTCCACGAGCGGCTGCACCAGCTCGGATATCGCGTCCACGGAGTGGGTCCAGGCGTCGGCGTAGGGCTGAAGAGTGGGATGCAGACTCACGGAACGGGACCCCTCGGGCGGTCGGTACGGGAAATGTGTGGGCGGTGGTGTGGGTGGGGGTGGGTTGCGGGCGTCGGCGTTGACGAGTACGGGCGGGCGTCGGCGGCTGTCGGTGGGCGTCGTGGAACGTTAAGTTACGCTGCTACGAGGCAGCCCGGCAGTGCTTTCGTGTGACGATCGTAGGCCCGTGTGGACGGCTCCCATGCCAGGACGGTGGTAGTGTGCGCGCCTCGCTCATCCAGATCGGTGTAGACGAGGGCGAATCGGTCGGTTCGCGTAGACGGCGGGTCGCCTCCCTGATCCGCGAACAGTCCGGTGCCGATCTCGTCGTCCTTCCCGAGCTGTGGACGACCGGCGCCTTCGCGTACCAGGAGTTCGCGGCCGAGGCCGAACCGCTGGAAGGGCCCACGTACGAGGTGATGGCCAAGGCCGCCCGTGACGCGGGCGTATGGCTGCACGCGGGCTCGATTCCCGAACGGGCGGCATCCGACAGCGGCTCCGCCGCGGGTGACGGTCCCCTCTACAACACGTCTCTCATCTTCTCCCCCTCCGGTGAACTCGCCGCCACCTACCGGAAAATCCACCGCTTCGGCTTCGACAAGGGTGAGGCCGTGCTGATGGGCGCGGGCAGTGAGCTGGTCACCGTCCGACTGCCCGGCCCCGCCACCACCCACGGCCTTGCCACTACCCACGGTCCCGCCACCACCCTCGGCCTCGCGACCTGCTACGACCTCCGCTTCCCCGAACTCTTCCGCGGTCTCGTCGACGCAGGCGCCGAGATCCTCGTCATCCCGGCGGGCTGGCCGGAGCGCCGCCGCTCCCACTGGACGCTGCTGGCTCAGGCGCGGGCGGTGGAGAACCAGGCGTACGTCCTCGCGTGTGGAACGGCCGGCACACATGCGGGGGTTCCCCAGGCAGGTCACTCGATCGTGGTGGATCCATGGGGCGAGGTGCTGGGGGAGGCGGGCTCCGGTGAGGAGGTCCTCACGGTGGAGTTCGACCCGGCGAAAGTGGCGGCCACCCGCGAGCAGTTCCCGGCCCTGAAGGACCGGATGCTGGGACTTCGGCCTCCCGGGCGCTGAGCAGCCCCTGCTCACCACCAGCCCTGTGCCGTCGAGCGGCAGGGCTCAACGCTCTGATTACTCCATGAGGGTGTGACCGCCACGCGATCGGCCGAGTGTCGACCGCTCGGGGCGTCGGCCCCGCCCACGTAGACCGCGAGGATGACGGGCGAACGGGCGACTGACGCGGGGAAACCGCGAGCATGGGGAGACGCACGGCTTGTGAGCATTCTCAACGAACCCGAGGGGCCGATCGCCACCTACGAGAGCGAGTTGCCCGTCAGGCGCAGGCAGCCCGGCAACGTCGTGGTGAAGTGGCTGACGACCACCGATCACAAGACGATCGGAACGCTGTATCTGGCGACGTCCTTCGCCTTCTTCTGCTTCGGTGGCGCCATGGCGCTGCTCATGCGTGCCGAGCTGGCCCAGCCCGGTACCCAGATCATGTCGAACGAGCAGTTCAACCAGGCGTTCACGATGCACGGCACGATCATGCTGCTGATGTTCGCGACACCGCTGTTCGCCGGCTTCACGAACTGGATCATGCCGCTGCAGATCGGCGCACCGGACGTGGCCTTCCCGCGACTGAACATGATCGCCTACTGGTTCTACCTGTTCGGCTCGCTGATCGCCGTCGGCGGCTTCCTCACCCCGCAGGGCGCCGCCGACTTCGGCTGGTTCGCCTACTCGCCGTTGACGGACATCGTCCACTCCCCGAACATCGGCGGCGACATGTGGATCATGGGTCTGGCCTTCTCCGGCTTCGGCACCATCCTCGGCGCGGTCAACTTCATCACCACCATCATCTGCATGCGCGCACCCGGCATGACGATGTTCCGCATGCCGATCTTCACCTGGAACGTGCTGCTGACCGCGGTCCTGGTCCTCTTCGCCTTCCCGATCCTGGCGGCGGCACTGTTCGCGCTGGAGGCGGACCGCAAGTTCGGCGCCCACGTCTTCGACGCGTCCAACGGCGGAGCCCTGCTGTGGCAGCACCTGTTCTGGTTCTTCGGCCATCCGGAGGTGTACATCATCGCGCTGCCGTTCTTCGGCATCGTCTCCGAGGTGATCCCGGTCTTCTCCCGCAAGCCGATGTTCGGCTATCTGGGCCTGATCGGCGCGACGATCTCCATCGCGGGGCTTTCGATCACCGTGTGGGCGCATCACATGTTCGTCACCGGCGGTGTGCTGCTGCCGTTCTTCGCCTTCATGACGTTCCTCATCGCCGTCCCGACCGGGGTGAAGTTCTTCAACTGGATCGGAACCATGTGGAAGGGCAGCGTGTCCTTCGAGACCCCGATGCTCTGGGCGACGGGCTTTCTCGTCACGTTTCTCTTCGGTGGTCTGACCGGTGTCATCCTGGCCTCGCCCCCGATGGACTTCCACGTGTCCGACTCGTACTTCGTGGTGGCCCACTTCCACTACGTCGTCTTCGGCACCGTCGTCTTCGCGATGTTCTCCGGCTTCCACTTCTGGTGGCCGAAGTTCACCGGCAAGATGCTGGACGAGCGCCTCGGCAAGGTCACGTTCTGGACGCTGTTCGTGGGATTCCACGGCACCTTCCTGGTCCAGCACTGGCTGGGCGCCGAGGGCATGCCGCGCCGTTACGCCGACTACCTGGCGGCCGACGGCTTCACCACCCTGAACCTGGTCTCGTCGATCAGCTCGTTCGTTCTCGGCGCGTCGCTGCTGCCGTTCCTCTACAACGTCTGGAAGACCGCCAAGTACGGCAAGAAGGTCGAGGTCGACGACCCCTGGGGTTACGGCCGCTCACTGGAGTGGGCGACCTCCTGCCCGCCGCCACGGCACAACTTTCTCACCATGCCGCGGGTCCGCAGCGAGTCCCCGGCGTTCGACCTGCACCATCCCGAGATCGGAAGGGCCGAGGCCGAGGCCTACGGAGTGTCGGCGACGACCGACAGAGGACACGGGTGAGTGATCTGCCGGGACACGAGGCTGACAGCGGGCTCAGCAACGAGGTGGAGGGATACCTGCTGTGGCAGGCCAGAATCGCGGAGGCGACGCGGCGCGCGCAGGCGTTCGTCCGGCCCATGGAATGGCTGACCACGGCGCAGCGCACGGAAATCGAGCAGCACTACATCGCCGACAGCCTCGTGCAGGCTCGAAAGGACCTTGAACGCATCGCCGCCCGGTGCCTGTCGCTGCGTGCCGAATACGAAAGCCGCTATCGAAAGCTGCGGCGGCGCTGTGTGGGCTGGACGCTGGCCGCCTGCGCCTGTGCCTGCTTCACGACGGTGGCCACGCTGTTGCTGATCCTTTGAGGGTAACGTACTGCTGCGAGCAGGGCGGTCAGGGCGGCCGGGGTGGGCGCGAGGATCGTGGCAGGGGTGTCGCTTTCTCGGAGGTGGAGGGTGGTGGGGGTGGCGGCTATTTCGAGACAGTTGGTGTCGGCGGCTCCTCCGGAGAACGATGACTTCTGCCAATGGAGGGTTTCAGGCATGGGATTCCTTCACAGTTCTTGGGCGATACGGCGGACGAGGTCAAGGGAAGCATGCTGCGGGAGCGCTGCGGTGTCGATGCTTTTGAAGAGGGCCCGGTAGCGATTCAGTCGTGCTGATGCGTCGACGAACTCGGTGCCATGCGTCGTGTCGATCTGTACGGTATCGAGTTGAGGGACGACCCCGTACACGTACTGCATGGCAAATCCCGCCCCGGCGAATCCTTCGGCCGCGAAGGGGACGGCTCGAATAGTGACCGTTTCCCTGCTGGCTGCCCGGAGGAGGTGTTCGAGCTGAGCGCGGGCAACCTTGGAGCCGCCGACACGCATCCGCAGCGCGGCTTCGTGGATAACGACGTCGTAAGGGGTGCCTGACTCAAGTACCTGCTGGCGGCGCATTCGGAACGAGACGCGAACCTCACGGTCCTGCTCGGGGAGGTTCGGTTCGACGAACAGCGAGGCCGCGCGCATGTGGTCCTCGATCTGGAGAACTCCAGGGATGTGTACTACTTCGAATGCGCGGACGTATGAGGCGTGGTGCTCCAACTCGGCGAGGTCGAGCGCCGTAGGTGGCAGCACGTCGCGGTACTCCTCCCACCAGCTCCTACCCCGTTCGTTGGCCATGTCGACGAGCGCCTCGATGAGTTGGGCGTCAGCGCAGGAGTAATGCGCGGCAAGCCTGCGCAACCGCTCCTCGCTGATGCCGTGCTTGCCTGACTCGATGTTGCTGATCTGGGCCTGGCTCGTGCCCAGCCAGGCGGCGACGTCTCGGGACACCAGGCCCGCAGCCTCGCGCAGCCTGCGCAACTCCGCGCCGAGGCGCACCTGACGTGCAGTGGGAATGACCCTCGGCGGCATGACGTCTCCTCAGTTCCACGGACTCGCTTGCGGCGTTGCAAATATACCGAGTACCTTCGTGTCGTACTCACGGAGGGTGTCCATCCGGTCACTCACCCGCAACTCCCGTACGCCCGAAGCCCGTTGCAGCAACGCGGTCGGGCCGCACAACCCCCCTCACCCCCCGGAGTTGATGCACCATGCCCTCGTACACCCTCATCTGTCCTCCCCTCGACACCTCCCCCCACATCGCCCGCGACTTCGTCGCCACCGTCCTGCACGCACTCAAACTGGACCGCACCCTCGTCGAGGACGCGATCCTCTGCACCTCCGAACTCGTCACCAACGCCTGCGTGCACGCGAAGGGTGGTGACGGCACCGTGCTGTGGCTGGCGGTGGAGGAGGGACGGCTGCGGGTGGTGGTGTACGACGGGGACGAGAACCCGCCGGTGATAAGGGAACTCACCTCGGAGACGTGGGAGCACGGCGGCGGCCGGGGCCTGTACATGGTGGACACCCTCACCGAGGGCCGCTGGGGGCATGCTCCAGACATCCCGTACGCAGGGCTCGCGCACCCGGAGGGCAAGGCGGTGTGGTTCGACCTGCCCGTGCGGCACCCGGCGGCACCGTGACCGACGAGTGCCCTCAGTCGCCCTCCCGCTCCCGCTCCGCCAGGTGGATCACGCACACCGTCACGGCGATCAGCAGGGCCGGGTCCGCGTCATCCCGGACGACGTCCACGCCGTAGGTCTCCCGAATGTGCAGCCACCTGCGGGAGATGACGGCGAGGAGTTCGCCGTCGTACTCGACGGCGAACTCGCGGTCGAGGATCTTGCCGCTGACGTCGAGTTCCGTGCCGTCCACGAGGGACACCCGGTAGTGGTTGCGCAGCAGGGAGAGGCGTTTGCGGCGGACGGTCGCCAGGGGCTGCCCGTCCCGCTCGATCACCATCGTGTCCCGCAGCGCGAACATCTTCTGGCGGATGTCGATCAGGACGCGCCCCTGGGTGTCCTTCAACTCGAAGGTGTCCCGCAGCCGCAGCGCCTTGCCGTCGACGAGGAACGCCCTGCGGCCGTGGTCGTCCTCGATCCAGTAGTCCTCGCCGATGCCGAGGAGCCGGTCGCGTACCAGGAATCTCATGTACCCACCGGTTCCCCGGGGGCGGGTCCGAAACGCCGCCGGTAGGCCGACGGGCTGAGTCCTGTCTCCCGCCGCAGCCGCGCCCGCAGGTTCGCCGCCGTGCCGAGGCCGCTGCGCGCCGCCACGACGTCGAGGCGCTCCTCGCCCCGCTCGATCAGGCGGCAGGCCAGCGCCACACGCTCGCCGGTGAGCCACGCCAGCGGGGTGGTCCCGAGCTGGGCGCGGAAGCGGCGGTGGAGTGTGGCCGCGCTGACCGCCGCGTGTGCGGCGAGGTCGGCCACCGTCAGCGGGTCGCCGAGCCGTTCCTGTGCCCACGCCAGCAGCGGTGCCAGGGACTCGTCGGGCACCTCGGGCAGGGGGCGCTCCACGAACTGCCGCTGGCCGCCGTCGCGGTGGGCGGCGAACACCAGTCTCCGGGACACCGCGTTCGCGATCTCGGCGCCGTGGTCGCGGCGGACCAGGTGCAGCCCCAGGTCGAGCGCCGCCGCGCTGCCGGCTGAGCTCAGCACGTCGCCCTCGTCCACGAAGAGCACGTCCGGCTCCAGCAGGACCTTCGGGTGGAGCTTGCGGAAGGAGTCGGCCCAGCGCCAGTGGGTCGTGGCGCGGCGGTTGTCGAGCAGCCCGGCCTCGGCGAGCGCGAAGGAACCCGTGCAGAAGCTCACGATGCGAGCCCCGCGCGCGTGGGTGCGGCGGATGGCGTCCCGTACGGAGGCGGCGCGCGGTACGACGTTGTCCGGGCGGCCCGGTACGAGGAGGGTGTCCGCGGAGTCGACGGCGTCCAGCCCCGCCACACCGGAGAGCCTGAAGAACCCGTGGTTCATCCGGATGTCCGGCGCCGGTGCGCACAGCGTGAGCTCGTACAGCGGCCGCGCGAGCCCGAGTTCGGGCCGTGGCAGGCCGAACAGCTCGGTGGCGACGCCCACCTCGAACGGGTTCGTGCCCTCGTCGACGATCACCACGACACGGTGCGGGCCCGATGCGTGCGAGGATTCTTGCGCCATATGCGATTTCTAGCACTCGTGCGGGCGGACGGCAGCCCCGACGATGACCGCATGGAACCCACGGAACCGCTCTCTCTCGCCAAGGCCCTCGCGTCCTTCGACGCCCTGTGGAGCCCCCGGGTCGTCACGACCGTCAACGACTACGACGTACGCGTCGCCAAGGTGGCCGGCGAGCACGTGTGGCACGCGCACGACCACACCGACGAGTTCTTCCTCGTGCTGGACGGCGAACTGCACATCGCGCTGCGCGAACCGGCCGGTGAACGGACCGTCGTGCTGCCCAAGGGGTCGGTCTTCACCGTCCCGCGCGGGACCGAGCACAAGCCGATCGCGCCGGAGGGCGCCTCGATCCTGGTGTTCGAGCCGTCGGGGACACTCAGCGTGGGCGACCGCCACGACGAGGTCCCGGACCATGTGGACGCGACGACGGGACACGCACTGGGCTGAGCGGTCGCCTCGGCATGGGCGGGGGCGCCCGAAGTGCTCCGGGCACCCCCGCGCCGGTCGGCCGCAGTCCGCGCCGGTCCGGTTCGCCGGCTACCGGTAGCCCTCCCGTATGTCCGCGTCCCATTCGTCGTCGTAGGAGCGGCGCGGTTCCTCCTGGGTGCCGTGCAGCTCGGGCATGTCCATCGGCTCGCGCTCGTGATCCTCGTACGGGGCGTGCCCGCTCGTGCCGCGGTCCTGCCTGCCGTCATGGTGCGCGGCGCGGTCGCGGGTGCGGGGGCTGCCGGTCTCGTGTGCCATGGAACTGCTCCTCGGAGTCGTTCCCCCCCTGCTTCCGTCGAATATCCCTCCAACGTCCCTCGTACGCATCCGGTGCGGATTCGGCTACGGAAAGTGACAGAGGTAGCGGCAAGACCAGCGGTCGGCGTACGCGCTGGAGGGCTGCCCGGCCGTGGACGGAACATCAAAGAAGTGTCCACGGAAGGTCAACGACACGGCTCTCCCGGTCCTGACAGCCTCGAAGTACAGCAATCCGGGAGGTTGAATGTCACATCCTGAGCATGCGAACCCCGACAGCAGTGCACGTGCAAGAGACCGCGGTCTCGATCTCGCCGCCCACGGCAGGAGCGGGGAGGCAGTACGTACCCCCTTGCGCGCCCACAGCAGCGGGTACCGAAGGGCGGGTCTGCTCGGCAAGCATGGCTCTTCGGTGGCCGTGGCCACCCTCGCGACAGTCGTGATCGGCGCGAGCGGCATCGCAGGGGCAGGTCCAGCAGCGGCAGCGCCTGTCAAAGCCGCTTCGTGCACCACATATGTGGCGGCTCAGGCAGTGAACGTCCGCAGCCAGCCGTCGACGTTCGGCGACATCACCGGCAGCCTCTCCCAAGGCGACTCGGTATGCGGCAGCCAAGTCGTCAGCACGCTCAAGGGCGGGACCTACACGGCGTGCGGGAAGACCTCCTCCACCTGGGTCACGTTCGGAAAGGCCGCCCGCTACGTCGCCGCCACCTGTATGAGAGCGATCAAGGGATAAGCCTTCCGAACGGTCGCCGCATCCGACTCGGCCGGCCCCGACAACCCGGGAACCTCACCACGACGATCCATCACAGGAAGGTCATTATGAGAACTTTGAGCCCGCGGATCCTGCTGGCCGCCTTCGGCACGGCCACGGCGCTGGCCCTGGCAGCCGCAGCACCGGCATCGGCGGACGACTGGAGCACGGCCCAGCCCACCCACAACTGGGGTGCCGTGCAGCCGCTCGACGGCCACGTCACTGTGCAGCCGCTCGACAACTACGGCACCGTGCAGCCGCTCGACGGCCACGTCACCGTCCAACCACTCGACAACTACGGCACGGTCAGCCCCCTGACCAGCGTCTGGGATGCCGCCTGAATCCTGCCCGGCAGTACTGCCATGAGTCTGCTGGTTCCCGGGCCGCCCGGGAACCAGCGTCCCTCAAGGACCCCGCCCTTTACTGTCTCTTGGTCTTCCTCGCAGACTGGATTCCTCGCCAGTCCGTGAACGGGGGGCACCGTGATCGAGACCATGTTCCGCACCTGGGACTTACCGCAGGCCGACCGCTTCGATGCCTGGTGCGCGCAGGCCGCCCTGACTCACGCGCCGGTGGAGATGACCAGCGCCTATCGGGCGAACTACCGCGGCATGCAACACGTGCTGCAGTTCAGTGAGCTGACGGTCTACACGACGCAATGGCAGCCTGCCGCCCTCAGCAGGACCCGGACCCTGATCCATCGCTCGGACCCCGAGCGTTACCACCTTTCCCTGATCAAGCGGGGCACGGTGGTCGCGACGATCGACGGCCGGGAAGCCGTCTACGGCCCGCATGGGCTGCGCACGCATCTCACCTACCGCCCCCTCGAAATGAACCTGGGCGCGGACGGAACCGGGGTGGAAGGCGTCAGTGTGGAGATCCCCCGCACGGCACTCCCTCTCTCTCCGGCTCAGGTGGAGCGTGTGATCGGACGCCCGATGACCGCCGCGGAAGGAACCGGCGCGCTCCTGGCCGCCTTCCTCAACACCCTCACGGCGCAACCGGGCTCCTGCACCGCGGCTGACGCCGCACGCCTCGAACCCGTCCTTGTGGACCTCCTTGCTCTCCTGTTCGCCCACGAACTGGACACCGCCCAGTCCCTGCCGCCGGAGACCCACCACCGCACGCTCCTTCTGCGCGTCCGCGCCTTCATCCGGCAGCACCTGCAGGACCCCGACCTCACCCCGGCCACGATCGCAGCCGCCCACCACATCTCGCTCAGCCACCTGCACCGGCTGTTCAAGCCCGCCCCGCCCACGGTCGCGGCGTACATCCGCCACCAGCGTCTGGAACGCATCCGTCAGGAGCTCAGCGACCCGGCTCGCCGGGCCTGGCCCATCCACCGCATTGCCGCACACTGGGGCTTCGCTCACCACGCCGCCTTCACCCGCGCTTTCCGCTCCGCCTACGGCATCACGCCTCGCGAATACCGGAATTCGATGACTTGCGAAGACGGCCAGGATGGCAAGGATGACGAGATCCGGGCCGGTCGCTTCGCCCCGCTGTAAAGGACACCGCTGTAAAGGACACCGCCGGGCCCGGTCGGCATCCGGAGTGACGTGATCAAGGACTCGCTTCCCGCGTAGGAGTGGCGTAAGTCTCTCCAGCCAGGGATGGCACTCTTGACGCATGAACGCTGCCTCTCCCGCCCCGCGCCGTGCCCGCGTCCGCGCCCCCGAACTGATCGGCAAGGGTGGCTGGCTCAACACAGGTGACAAGAACCTGTCACTCGCGGATCTGCGAGGTAAGTGCGTTGTTGTAGATTTTTGGACATTTTGTTGCGTGAACTGCCTCCACGTCCTGGACGAGCTCCGCGAGCTGGAGGAGAAGCACCGGGACACGGTGGTGGTCATCGGTGTCCACTCGCCGAAGTTCGTGCACGAGGCCGACCACCGGGCGGTCGTGGACGCGGTCGAGCGGTACGGCGTCGAGCACCCCGTCCTCGACGACCCCGAGCTCGCCACCTGGAAGCAGTACGCGGTACGGGCCTGGCCGACGCTGGTGGTGATCGACCCCGAGGGGTACGTGGTCGCGCAGCACGCCGGCGAGGGGCACGCGCACGCGATCGAGCGGCTGGTCGAGGAACTGGAGGCGGAGCACGCGGCGAAGGGCACGCTGCGCCGCGGCGACGGTCCGTACGTGGCCCCGGGGCCGGAGCCCACGGTGCTGCGCTTCCCCGGCAAGGCGCTGCTGCTGCCCTCCGGGACCTTCCTGGTCAGTGACACCACCCGGCACCAGCTGGTGGAGCTCGCGGCGGACGGGGAGACCGTCGTCCGGCGCATCGGCTCGGGCGTCCGGGGCTTCGCTGACGGTGCGGGCGCGACGGCGAGCTTCAGCGAACCGCAGGGCCTGGCGCTGCTGGACGACGGCTCCGTGGTCGTCGCCGACACCGTCAACCACGCCCTGCGGCGCCTGGACCCGGCCACCGGTGAGGTCACCACCCTCGCGGGCACGGGCCGCCAGTGGTGGCAGGGCTCGTCGGCCTCCGGTCCCGCGCACGAGGTGGACCTCTCCTCCCCGTGGGACGTCGCGGTCTTCGGTGGGCTGGTCTGGATCGCCATGGCCGGCGTCCACCAGCTGTGGACGTACGACCCGGCCGAGGGCACGGTCGCGGTGGCGGCGGGCACGACCAACGAGGGGCTGGTCGACGGCCCCGGCCCCGAGGCCTGGTTCGCGCAGCCCTCGGGTCTCGCGGTGTCGGCGGACGGGGACCGGCTGTGGCTGGCCGACTCCGAGACGAGCGCGCTGCGCTGGGTGGACCGGGACGGAGCGGTCCACACGGCCGTCGGCACCGGGCTGTTCGACTTCGGGCACCGTGACGGCGCCGCCGGACAGGCCCTGTTCCAGCACCCGCTGGGCGTGACGGCCCTGCCGGACGGCTCGGTCGCGGTCAGCGACACGTACAACCACGCCCTGCGCCGCTACGACCCGGCGACGGGCGAGGTGACCACGCTCGCCACGGATCTGCGGGAGCCGTCGGACGCGGTGCTGGTCGGCGACGACATCGTGGTCGTCGAATCGGCCCGCCACCGGCTGACCCGGCTGCGGCTGCCCGAGGAGGCCGTGCAGGTCGCCTCGGTGGCCCACCGCACCCAGCGCGCGGCCACCGACGTCGCGCCCGGCACGCTCCGGCTGGACATCGTCTTCCAGGCCCCGAAGGGCCAGAAGCTCGACACGCGCTACGGCCCGTCGACCCGCCTCCTCGTCTCCTCCACCCCGCCCGAGCTGCTCCTGAAGGGCGAGGGCGCGGACACGGATCTCTCCCGCACGATCGAGCTCGACCCCGCCGTGCCGGAGGGTGTGCTGCACGTCTCGGCGATGGCGGCGTCCTGCGACGACGACCCCGCGAACGAGTACCCGGCCTGCCACGTCCACCAGCAGGACTGGGGTGTACCGATCCGTGTTACGGAGGGCGGGGCGGACCGGCTGCCGCTGGTGCTGGCGGGGATGGACGAGGACGTCTGACCGGGCGTCGCCCGGGAGCCCGACAGGGCTCCACACTCACACGCCTCCGTACCCGTCGCGGTGATGGTGGTGCCCGTCCTCGTCGATCACCGGCGTCGCGGGCGGCACCACCACGCGCCTCCGCTTGGCGATGCTGCTGAACGTCGCGACCCCGATCAGCCCGACGATCATGAAGATGACGCCGACCATGTCGAGGTCGACCCCCTGCATGTCCCAGTCGGTGGCGAAGGTGAGGATGGCCCCCACGGCGATCAGAATGATGCATCCGCCCAGGCCCATGAGTTACTGCCTCCCTGTCCGGGTCCGGTCGTTCCGGTCGGTCCGGCGCTCCGGTCGGCACCGGGTACCCGGGAGGCCGGTGCCCATGCCGGGGCGTCCGCTGCGAAGCGTGCCGAGGGAACTGCACTGCGTGATCGCGAGTCAGGTGCGCTGGGCTGGTCTCGCCGTCGGCGACGGCCGGCGCTGTCTCACACCGGCGGCACGCGCCGCCGTTCCTAGTGAGGTACCAGGTCGGCCGCCCTGCCCAAGTGTCCTTGCGCGCCCGCGACTTCGTGTCTGCTACTCCCAGGGGCAGGCTAGGTGTGGAGAGCCTGGCCATACTCGGTCGCATGGACGACACAGCGCACGGCAAGTCCCTCCTCGGTGAGTTCCTGTCCACGAGGCGGGCGCAGTTGAAGCCGGCAGACGTGGGGTTGCCGGACTACGGCGACCGGCGGCGGGTGCCGGGACTGCGGCGTGAGGAACTGGCCCAGCTGGCCGGTGTCAGCGTGGCCTACTACATCCGGCTGGAACAGGGGCTGTCACTCAACGCCTCGCCGCAGGTCCTCGACGCGCTGGCCACGGCTCTGCGGCTGGATGACGCGGAGCGGCGCCACCTGCACACCTTGTCCGGAGATGCCCGGCAGAGCCGCCGCCGGCTCCCCGCCGAGCGTGTCACCGCGCCGGTGCGCCAACTGGTCGATGCCTTCGGGGACTCACCCGTGGTCGTCCTCGGCCGACGCTCGGACATCCTGATGTGGAACCGCGCCGGGCACGCGTTGTTCGCCGGGCACTTGGCCCCGGACAGCCCGGCTCAAGCGGCCACACGGCCCAACACCGCCCGGCTGGTATTCCTGGACGCCCATACGCGGGACCTGTACGTGGACTGGCCCAGGAAGGCACGGGACGTGGTGGGCAAGTTGCGGCAGGCGGTCGGCGAATATCCGAACGACCCGCATCTGGCCTCCCTCATCGGGGAGTTGACCGTGCGCAGCCCGCAGTTCGCCACGCTGTGGGCCGAGCACCGGGTGCGCGCCTGGGACATGGCGGAGTACCGGATGCGCCATCCGATGGTCGGGGAGCTGGACGTGCTGCAGCACTCGCTCCCGGTTCCCCGGGGGCAGGGGATCCGGGTGGTGGTGACGACGGCGGCGCCGGGCTCCGCCGCCCAGGCAGCACTGCAGTTGCTCAACCAGACCCTCCTGCCCGCCGCGGACAGGTCGGCGACCGCCCACCAGGCCGCCGACACCCCCGCACGCGTCGTTCCTTCCGTGCACTCCTGATTCGTGCCCTCCTGATTCGTGCACTCCTGATTCGGCCGTCCCGACCGCCGCAGTTCCGCAGTCCGCTCAGAGCGTCACGCCTGAACATCACCCGGCAGCCCCCGGCCCGAGGCCGGCAGGGAGTGCCGCGGGGGCCTTGTCACGCGCGCCTTCCTGCCGCCGATGACGCTGCCACCCCTCTTTCTTCCCCCTGTGTCCCCGCCCGCCGGCATCGCCCCTGCGGTGCTCGCACGCGACGGGCGAATACGCGCATTCCTCTTTCACGTTCCTCTTTCACTCCTCCTGGAGGTTCCCCATGTCCACTACACCCGTCACGGCTTTTGCCGAGGTCATTGACACCGTCGCCCACCTGGTCGAGGCCGTGGAGGAGGAGCAGTGGAGCGCGCCGACGCCCTGCACCGACTGGAATGTCCAGCAGCTGGTCGACCATCTGGTGGCGGGGCAGCACACGTTCGCCGTCGTGATGGGGGTGGAGCCGCCCCTGCCGGCGCTCGATGCCGCCCCCGCTCCGGAAGCGCTCAAGGAGACGTTCCGGACGTCGGCCGCCGCCCTGGCGGCCGCCTTCGAGGGTCCGGGAGCACTGGAGCGCACGGTGCAGGCCCCGATCGGTGAGGTGCCCGGCGCTGTGGCGCTGCATCTGCAGACCGTGGAGCACCTGGTGCACGGCTGGGATCTGGCTCAGGCCATCGGCGAGAAAGCCCTGTTCGATCACACCACGGTCGAGCGGGAGATCGAGTTCGCCCGCGGCCTGGTGGCACAGCTGCCCTCCGGGCCGGGCGCTCCGTTCACGCGGTCCCGGACCGCTCCGGAAGACGCCACCGCGATCGACCGGCTGGCCGCGCTGCTCGGACGCGACATCCCCGAGTGACCCCCACACAGCTCACCGCAGTACACGCAGGCCCCAACTCTTCCGAGGAACAAGGACGATGAAGAAGACGAAGCTGAAGATCGCCATCGCCGGCGCGGCACTTGTCGTTGCAGCGGCCACCGGGACGGCATTGGCCGCGAGCGGTTCCTTCACCGAATCCGGCTCCGGCTCCGGACTCGGCTCCGAGCGGCCCCGGACCGGGCAGAGCACGCAGAGCACGCAGCAGACCCCCAGCGTCATCAAGGCCGACGGCCCGAATGTGTTCCCGCACTCGCTGGACTTCGACGCGCGGTCGAAGACGTTCTTCGCCGGCTCGCTGAAACACGGCAAGGTCTACGCCGTCGGTCCGGACGGAAAGGTGCGCACCTACATCGACGACCCGGAACTGGTGTCGGCGCAGGCCGTCCGCGTCGACCGCAAGCGGGACCGCATCCTGGTCAGCAATGTGGACTACGGCACTGCCGACCGTTCCAACAAGGACAATCCCTTCGGCATCGCCGGTGTGGGCAGCTACGACCTGAAGACCGGGAAGCAGGACTGGTGCGTCGATCTGACCGCGGTCGCCCTCGACGGCAAGCGGCACCTGATCTCCGACGTGACGGTGGCGCCCGACGGCACCGCCTACGCCGTCGACGAGCTGACCCCGACGGTGTTCCGCATCGACCGCGAGGGCCGCGCCTCGGTCTTCCTGCGGAGCGACCTGCTCCAGGGCGAGCTGGACATTCCCGACTTCCTGAACGATGTGGGGATGGCAGCGGTGGAGTGGGTGAAGGGAAACCAGCTGATCATCGCCATGGCCGACGGCTCCCTGGTACGGGTGCCCGTCCAACATCCCGAAAAGGCGCAGAAGGTGAAGCTCTCCGCGCCGCTGGGGTCCCCCACGGCCGGCATGCGGCTCCTGAAGGACGGCTCGATCGCGGCGGTCAGCAGCGGTCTGCTGTCCGGCAAGCCCGCCGAGATCCAGCGAGTGGAGCCCCGCGACGGCTGGAAGGAAGCCACGGTGAAGGTCACCGACACCGTCAATGATCCCGTCACCAGCGACGTGACCGCGGGACCGGGCGGGACGACGTACGCGCTCAGCGGCGGGCTGGCCGACCTCCTCGCGGGCAAGCCCAACGACGGGTTCACCCTGGCCCCCGTCAAGACCGGCTGATCCGGCAGCCGTTCCCCCGGACGACCAGCCGTGCCTCCGCCTCGCGGCCCCATGGACCGGCTGGCGTCCCCCGTGGGAGCTACGCGCAAGCGTGCTCTGCATGGTGACGATTCCGGGCCGCCGAATCCGTAGCGTTTCGGTTGTCGCCGCCGCGCCCTGTACGAGCACTACGAGGACCCGAAGAAGGGGCCCTTCGTACGGAATGCGCCTCGTGCGAGCCACGGTGTCCCGCATACCAACCCTGTTCCTCACCCGTTGACCTCCCTTGCCTTCTTGGAGGCCCTCATGAACCGCACGCTCAAGGCAACCGCTGTGGCCGCGACGTTCTGCGCCGTGGCCGGCGCGGGCGTCGTCGGCTATGGGAAGGTCGCCGACAAGGCGCAGTGGCTGCCGGAACTCACCACGACCGCGGGGCACGGCAACGGGGACTCGTTCTCCGGAAGCAGGAAGATCCGTGTCGACGGCTACTCGGTCAACGTCTCATGCTCCGGCCGCTCGGCGGACCGCAAGCCGGTCGTCGTCCTGATGGCCGGAGGGGGCGACGGACTGGACACGATGGCCGACCTGCAGAAGACCTTGAGCGAGAACGCCAGGGTCTGCTCCTACGACCGGCTCGGCGAGGGCAAGAGCGACCAGCCGAGTGGCACTCAGACCATCAGCGACAGCAGCAGGATCCTGACGGGTGTGCTCGACCGCATCGCCGGTGACCGCCCGGTCGTCCTGGCCGGCCACTCACTGGGCGGACTGATCGCAGCCCGCTACGCCCCCGACCACCGGGACAGGGTCAAGGGCCTGGTCCTGATGGACGCCACGATCCCCTTCCTGACCGCCGGCATCTCCAGGACGATCCCCGATTCGGCGACCGGCATGGCGGCCGAACTGCGTGACCAGACCATCGCGGTGAACAAGGGCCAGAACCCCGAGAAATTCGTCATCGCCGACGCGAAGGTCCGCTCCGCCGGGAACATCCCGGTGCGGATCATCAAGCACGAGTCCCAGTACGCCGAGGTCCCCGACTACGGGCCCGCCCTGGAACAGATGTGGACCGAAGGCCAGCACCAGTGGCTCGCGCTCTCCAGCCGCAGCAGCATCAGCACCGCCGCCGGAAGCGGCCACTACATCCACGTCGACCGCCCCGACATCGCCGTCAAGGCCATCCAGCGAGTGACCGCACAGGCCACAGCACACCGGTAGCCAACGAAGCGCCGATCCGGCGCTGTCACGTTGGCTGACCGCAACACCGTTGCGTGCACTCCGCATCAGGCCCTGGAAGGCCGGCCCTGGCCCTGGCCCTGGCTTCGGCCGGAGGCCGCCGCCTCACCCTTCCAGGAACGCCACCAACGAGTTCGCCAGCAGATACGGGTCATCCGCGGCGCACAGCTCCCGCGCACTGTGCATCGACAGGATGGCCACGCCGATGTCGACGGTCTTGATGCCGTGGCGGGCCGCCGTGATGGGGCCGATGGTGGTGCCGCAGGGCATGGAGTTGTTGGAGACGAAGGACTGGAAGGGGACGCCCGCCTTGTCGCAGGCGGCGGCGAACACCGCGCGGCCCGAACCGTCCGTGGCGTAGCGGTTGTTGACGTTCACCTTGAGGATGGGCCCGCCGCCCGCGCGCGGGTGGTGCGTCGGGTCGTGCCGCTCGGCGTAGTTGGGGTGGACGGCGTGGCCCGTGTCGGAGGACAGACAGACGCTGCCCGCGAAGGCCCTCGCCCGGTCCTCGTACGAGCCGCCGCGGGCGAACACCGAGCGCTCCAGCACGGAGCCGAGCAGCGGGCCGTCCGCGCCCGTGTCGGACTGCGAGCCGTTCTCCTCGTGGTCGAAGGCCGCGAGGACGGGGATGCAGGGCAGCGTCACATCGCCGGCGGCATCGGCGGCATCGGCGGTGGCGATCGCGACGAGCGCCGCCGTGGCCGCGTGCACGGACAGCAGGTTGTCCATGCGCGGGCCCGCCACGAGTTCCTTGTCGCGGCCCAGGTAGGCGGGCGCCTCGACGGAGTGCGTCATCAGGTCCCAGCCCGTGACGGCGCCGGAGTCCAGGCCCGACTCCTGCTCAAGGAAGGCGATGAGGTCGCCGTCGCGGACGTCGTTCCCGAGGCCCCAGATCGGCTGCAGATGGCGCTGCTTGTCGAGCTTGAGGCCCTCGGACGACACCGAACGGTCCAGGTGGATGGCGAGCTGGGGGACCCGGAGCAGCGGGCGGTCGATGTTCACGAGGCGGGTCGAGCCGTCGCGGAGGGAGAGGCGGCCGGCGAGGCCCAGGTCGCGGTCCAGCCAGGAGTTGAGCAGCGGACCCCCGTAGATCTCGACGGCGACCTGACGCCAGCCGTGCGCGCCGCTGTCGGGCAGCGGCTTCACTCTCAGGTTGGGGGAGTCGGTGTGCGCGCCCACGATACGGAACGGGGTGTGCGGCTCGGCGCCCTCGGGGACGTACCAGGCGACGATGGCGCCGCCGCGCAGCACATACCGGCCGCCGCTCGTACCGTCCCATGCGTCCGTCTCCGCGACCTGGCGGAAGCCGGCCTTCTCCAGCCGCTCGGCGGCGTTCGCCACGGCGTGGTACGGCGACGGACTGGCCGCCAGGAAGGTCATGAGGTCGTCGGTGTGGCCGCGGTCGAAGCGGGCGCCTGTGCTGCTCATGGGTTCACCTTAACGACGTACGAGGGCCCGCTCCCGGGGATGGGGAGCGGGCCCTCGTAAGGGGGCTGTGGAGAGTCGGAATCCTGACCGGACGGACAGGTTCCGCTTAGTCGCCCAACTCGGCTGGAAGGGGCATCAACCATCCCACGGGGCAGCCACGCCACGGGGTAACCACCCCACAGGGCCCACCCCGCGGGGCAACCACCTCACGGGTCCTAGAACGCCGCCTCGTCCAGCTCCATCAGATCCAGGTCCACGCCCTCGGAGACCTTGCGGGCCAGGGTCACCCCCGGCAGGACGTTGGCCGCGAAGAACTTCGCCGCCGCGATCTTGCCGGTGTAGAAGGCCACATCCTTGGAGGACACGGTCTTCGCGGAAGCTCCCGCCTGAAGTGCCCGAAGCTTCTCGGCTGCGACCGCCGCGCCCCTGAGGAGCAGGTAGCCGACGACCACGTCACCGGAGGCCATCAGCAGGCGGGTGGTGTTGAGCCCCACCTTGTAGATGTTCTTGACGTCCTGCTCGGTGGCCGCGAGGTCCGTCAGCATCAGGCCGACGATCGCCTCCAGCTCCACCGCGGCCTTGGCGAGGTGGTCGCGGGCGCCGGCCAGTTCCTCGCCGCCCTCGCCGACCGCCAGGAACTTCTTGATCTCCTCGGCGAGCGAGTTCAGCGCGGCACCCTGGTTGCGGACGATCTTCCGGAAGAAGAAGTCCTGGCCCTGGATCGCGGTCGTGCCCTCGTACAGGGTGTCGATCTTGGCGTCGCGGATGTACTGCTCGATCGGGTACTCCTGCAGGAAGCCGGAGCCGCCGAAGGTCTGCAGCGACTGGGCGAGCTGCTCGTAGCCCTTCTCGGAGCCGTAGCCCTTGACGATCGGCAGGAGCAGGTCGTTCAGCGCGTGCTCCGCCGAGGCGTCCTCGCCGCCGGCCTCCTTGACGGCGATGGCGTCCTGCACCGACGCCGTGTGGAGGACGAGGGCGCGCATGCCCTCCGCGTACGCCTTCTGCGTGATCAGTGAGCGGCGGACGTCCGGGTGGTGCGTGATGGTGACCTTGGGGGCGCTCTTGTCCATGAAGTTCGCCAGGTCCGGGCCCTGGACGCGCTCCTTGGCGTACTCCAGCGCGTTCAGGTAGCCCGTCGACAGCGTGGAGATCGCCTTCGTGCCGACCATCATCCGCGCGAACTCGATGATGCGGAACATCTGGCGGATGCCGTCGTGCTTGTCGCCGATCAGCCAGCCCTTGGCGGGGTGACGGTCGCCGAAGGTCATCTCGCAGGTGTTGGAGGCCTTCAGGCCCATCTTGTGCTCGACGTTCGTGGCGTACACGCCGTTGCGCTCGCCCAGCTCGCCGGTCTCGACGTCGAAGAGGTACTTGGGCACGAGGAAGAGGGAGAGCCCCTTCGTGCCGGGCCCGGCACCCTCCGGGCGGGCCAGCACGTAGTGGAGGATGTTCTCCTCCATGTCGTGCTCACCGGACGTGATGAAGCGCTTCACGCCCTCGATGTGCCAGGAACCGTCCTCCTGCGGGACGGCCTTGGTCCGCCCGGCGCCCACGTCCGAGCCGGCGTCCGGCTCGGTGAGCACCATGGTGGAGCCCCAGGTCCGCTCGACCGCGATCTCGGCGATCTTCCGCTGCTCCTCGGTGCCCTCGTCGAAGAGGATGCGGGCGAAGGCCGGGCCGGAGGCGTACATCCAGATCGCCGGGTTGGCGCCGAGGATCAGCTCCGCGTACGCCCAGATCAGGGACGGCGGAGCGGTCGTGCCGCCGACCTCCTCGGGCAGGCCCAGGCGCCAGTACTCCGAGTCCATGAAGGCCTTGTAGCTCTTCTTGAAGGACGCCGGGACCGGAGCGGTGCCGGTCTCCGGGTCGAAGACCGGCGGGTTGCGGTCGGCGTCCGTGAAGGACTCGGCCAGCTCGTTCTCCGCGAGGCGGGTGAGCTCTTCCAGGATGCTCCTGGCGGTGTCCGCGTCCATCTCCGCGAACGGGCCGGTGCCGTACAGCTTGTCGCGACCGAGTACTTCGAAGAGGTTGAACTCGATGTCGCGGAGATTCGACTTGTAGTGCCCCATGGCGACAGCTCCGTGGAGAGATCGGCGAGGCACTGACTCCTCGCGGCTAGTTCGTTTACTAACAAGTAGCTACGGCTACGATGATGCTACCCACCGGTAATAAGAAGCAAGCCTGATCGGGGCAACTGTGACTGGTTACTCTTTGCGGCATGTACGGCTACGAGCAGACCCCGGGCCCTCAGCAGCAGTACGCCTCGCCGCCGCAGCAGCCGATGGGCGGCGGGTACGGGCAGCAGCAGCCGCTGTACCCCGAGCCGTCCCCGCCGTCGCTCGCGGACGCGGTGCGCGCCTTCACCACGGGGCAGACGTCCGCCGAGGACTTCCAGCAGGTCTTCGCGACGTCCAAGGTCTACTGCCCGCGCGGTGACAACCCCGGCTTCCTCGCGCTGCACAACACCCAGCAGCCCGTGATCCCGATGTTCACCTCGCTCAAGGAGCTGCGCCGGTACGCCGGCAAGGAGTCCAAGTTCTTCGTGATCACCGGTGCCGAGGTCATCGACCTGCTGCCCACCGGCTACGGCTTCGTGCTCGACATGGAGGGTGAGCACCGCATGGTGTTCGACGCGAAGGCGGTCGAGCAGATGGTCGAGTTCGCGATGCGGCGCATGTACGGCTAGGCCATGTTTCGGGAAACGCGGGCGGCTGGACGCCGTCACTTCGCGGGTGGCTGACGCTCAGCCCCGCCGTCACGACCGGGACGCCCGGAGGGAATGCCCTCCGGGCGTTCTGCGTTGGGGCTGGCAGAAAGTTCAACAATCAACTAACATGAGCGCACAAGGAGGTACCGACATGCCTGCAGTAACCGTCGAGAACCCGCTGACGCTGCCCCGCGTGACCGCGTCCGCCGACGCCGTGGCCCGCCCCGTGCTCACCGTCACCACCGCGCCGAGCGGATTCGAGGGCGAGGGCTTCCCGGTGCGCAGGGCGTTCGCCGGGATCAACTACCGCCACCTCGACCCGTTCATCATGATGGACCAGATGGGAGAGGTGGAGTACGCGCCCGGAGAGCCGAAGGGGACCCCCTGGCACCCGCACCGCGGCTTCGAGACCGTCACGTACATCATCGACGGGGTCTTCGACCACCAGGACTCCAACGGCGGTGGCGGCACCATCACCAACGGCGACACCCAGTGGATGACGGCCGGCTCCGGCCTCCTCCACATCGAGGCGCCGCCGGAGCAACTCGTCGTGTCGGGCGGCCTCTTCCACGGGCTCCAGCTGTGGGTGAACCTCCCGGCCAAGGACAAGATGATGGCCCCGCGCTACCAGGACATCCGTGGGGGCCAGGTGCAGCTCCTGACCTCGCCGGACGGCGGCGCGCTGCTGCGCGTCATCGCCGGTGAGCTGGACGGGCACGAGGGCCCCGGCATCACGCACACCCCGATCACGATGATCCACGCGACGCTGGCACCCGGCGCGGAGATCACGCTGCCGTGGCGCGAGGACTTCAACGGCCTCGCGTACGTGCTGGCGGGCAAGGGCTCGGTAGGTGCCGAGCGCCGTCCGATCCACCTCGGCCAGACCGCCGTCTTCGGCGCCGGTTCCTCGCTCACCGTCCGCGCGGACGAGAAGCAGGACGCGCACACGCCGGACATGGAGGTCGTGCTGCTGGGCGGACAGCCCATCCGTGAGCCCATGGCCCACTACGGCCCCTTCGTCATGAACACCCGCGACGAGCTCCAGCAGGCGTTCGACGACTTCCAGAAGGGGCGGCTGGGCACGATCCCGGCCGTGCACGGGATGTCCGAGGGCGGACTGTAGGGCTCGCTGGGGCCGCATGCGGACGAGTCCCGTCTGGTACATGGGCGGGACTCGTCCCTGCTGGTTCGTCCCTGCTGGCTCGTCCCTGCTGGCTCGTCCCTGCTGGGCAGAGTTAGTTTCAAACGATACCGTATCAAATGAGCGTATAGCTGGTAGCGTGTCCTTATGGCCGCTGACCTTCCTCACCAAGCCACCGCCTCGCGCGCGACCGACCGCCCCGGGGATGAATCGCCTTTCGCCCTCGGCTTGCTGCTGCGCAGGGCGCACTGGCGCGCGGCCGCTGTAATGGGGGAGGCCCTTCGGCCGCTCGGTATCGAGTTGCGGCATTTCGCCGTGCTGATCGTCCTGGTCAACCGCGGGCCCACGGTGCAGCGGGACCTTGCGACCGCGACGGGATCGGACAAGGCCGGAATCATGCGGGTCGTGGACGATCTGGAGCGCATGGGGCTGGCCGTCCGCAAGACCGTTCCTGGGGACCGGCGGGTGCGGGCAGTGGAGATCACCCCTCAGGGCGTCGAGCTTTTCGATGCGGCACATGTGGCGGCGGAGCCGCTGGCTGAGCGTCTGATCGCCGAACTGGGGACCGGCGAGCCCGAGCGGCTGAGGGATCTGCTGACCCGGTTCGCCTATCCCGCGGACGACGAGGTGTAAGCGCGCCCGCGGGTACCGGTCGCCTGCCACGCCGGCGGCTTTCGTTTCATACGGCTTCCGCGGTGACCCTGGTCTTGGGAATTGCGGTCGTCATTGCTGCGCAGGCGGCTCTTGGGGCTTGGTCGCCGACGGGGGCCAAGTCGTCCGCGTGGCTGTCGCGCCGCATGTCCGGTCGGCGTGTTTTACCCTGCGCGCATCTCTGTTGTCTCGATGCGCGCCCCGCTGAGAGGCCGGACCCCGGTGCGCCCAGCGCGGGGCCACCTGCCCCGAGGGCGCCGTGTGACGTCCTGCGTGAGGCGTGACGTCCTGCGGTGAGGCGTCACACGGCGTCTGCTGCCCGGCGGGTTACGCGGCGAGGCGCTCCGTGAGTTCCTTGGCCTTGGTGGTCGCGTCCTCGAAGGCGCGCTTGCGGGACGCCTCGTAGAGGGGGACCAGTTCGGACATGGCCGGGTTGCGCGGGGCCAAGGTGAGTTCCGGGACGATGAAGTCGAGGTCCAGGCCGAGGGTGTCCCTGAGGACGGCCTCCAGGTAGTTCTGTACGAACTCGTAGCCCTCGCGCGGGGTGCCCGGCGCGTAGGAGCCGCCGCGGCTGGCGACGACGACAACCGGGGTTCCCTGAGCGGAGGGGGCCTCGCCCGCGGTGCGGCCGAGCAGGAGCACGCTGTCCACCCACGCCTTGAGGGTCGAGGGAATCGAGAAGTTGAACATGGGGGCGCCGATCAGGACGGCGTCCGCCTGCTCCAGCTCCTCGATGAGCTTCACGCGCGCGGCGAACGCGGCGGACTGCTCCGGAGTGCGCTCGGACGGGGCGGCGTAACCGGCGGACCATGCGTCGGCGGTGATGTGCGGGACAGGGGCGGCGGCGAGGTCGCGGTAGATCACCGTGCCCTCCGGGTGCTGCTCCTCCCAGGTCTTGCGGAAGGCGGCCGTGACCGAACGGGACGAGGACGCCTCGCCGTAGAACACGGACGAGTCGATGTGCAGCAGCGTTGTCATGGACTTTCTCCAGGGTGCAGTGCCCGAGGCGGGGGAACCAGGGGCTGGGGATTAGTGCAGCAGGATAGTTGCACTCGATACCGTATCGAATGATACCGTCTTGAGTGTAACCAGGATGGCGCCGTTGAGTGGATGGAGGCCTGCGGTCATGGACGTCTATGAGGCGGTCAAGAGCCGACGTGCGGTGCGCGTGTTCACCGATCGGCCCGTGCCGAGGGAAACGCTGGAGCGGGTGCTGTCCGCCGCGGCCTGGGCGCCGTCCGGATCGAACATCCAGCCGTGGCACACCTACGTGCTGACCGGCGCACCGCTGGCCGAACTCAAGAAGCGTGCCGGTGAGCGCCTGGCCTCGGGCGACCCCTGGGACGCACCGGAGTACGAGATGTATCCGCCCGAACTGAAGTCTCCGTACCGCGAGCGTCGATTCGCCTTCGGCGAGCAGCGCTACGGCGCACTCGGCATCGCGCTTGAGGACCTGGAGGCGCGCCAGCGGGCCGCTGCCGCGAACTGGGACTGCTTCGGCGCACCCGCCGCCCTGTTCTGCTACATCGACAAAGACATGGGTTCGCCCCAGTGGGCCGATGCCGGCATGTATCTGCAGACCGTCATGCTGCTGCTCCGCGCCGAAGGGCTGCACAGTTGCACGCAGATGGCCTGGGCGAAGTACCACAAGACCGTCGCGGAGGTCCTGTCACCCCCGGACGGACTCGTCCTCTTCTGCGGCATGTCGATCGGGTTCGAAGGCGTCACAGCGGGTGACGCCCGTACAGGCCGGGCGCCGCTCGACGAGACGGTCACGTTCGTCGACGGTCTCTGACGCCATCCCTCCCTGACTTCGGCCAGGCGGTCCCGGCACCCGACATCTGGTGACACCGAGCTGGCGGAGCGCCACCGGGTGTGTCACCCGGGCGGGCCGGTCGCGCACGACAGGGCCGGTCCGGCGTGGTCGGCTGGAGGTGTGCAGGACACCAAGCCGCTCGGCCCGGACCCCGGGCCCCTGCTCCCCGACTCCGTCCGCCGCCTCGCCGCCTGGTGTGCCGTCGTCCTGCTCGTCGCCGGGGTCGTCTATGTCGCGATCCGGCTCTGCGTCGAGTTCCGGACGGCCGTGGTGCCGCTGCTGCTCGCGCTGCTCGGGACCGCGTTGCTGCGGCCGATGCACCGGCGCCTCGTCGCGGCGGGGGTCCACCGGTCGATCGCGGCGGCGGTCACCTGTGTCGCCGTCGTGGCCGTGGTCGGCGCGGCCGTCTACATCGTCGTCGCCGCGATCGTCGACGCCGGTGACCAGATCGTCCACTCGCTCAGGGAAGCGGCACGCTCCATCGCCACGCGCTTCGGGCCGGCCGGTACCTCGCTGGAGGACCTGGCCACCAATGCCCCGAAGCTGCTGGGCAAATTCGGGGGGACGGCCGCCTCCGGTGTGCTCAGCGGAGTCAGCGTCGTCGGTGAGGCGATCGCCATGGCGGTGCTGGCGCTGCTGCTCGTCTTCTTCTTCCTCCGTGATTTCCACCGGGCCGGGGACGCCCTGCGCTCCGTGGCCCCCGGCGGCACGGCCGACACCGTGGAGGCCATGGCGCGGCGGGCCTTCCACGCCGTCGAGGGGTTCATGCGCGGGACGACCTTCATCGCCCTGATCGACTCCGTCTGCGTCACCGTGGGGCTGCTGATCCTCAAGGTCCCGGGGGCCGTCGGGCTGGGCGCGCTGGTCTTCGTCGGCGCGTACATCCCGTATCTCGGCGCCTTCCTCTCCGGTGCCGTGGCCGTGCTCGTCGCGCTCGCCGACCGCGGGTTCGTCATCGCGCTGTGGGCGCTCGGGACCATCGTCGCCGTGCAGCTTCTGGAGGGGCACGTCCTCCAGCCGATGGTCCAGAGCCGTACGGTCCAGATGCACCCGGCCGTCGTCATGGTCACCCTCACCGCGGGGGCGTCCGTCGCCGGGATCCTCGGCCTGCTGCTCGCCGTACCGCTGACCGCGGCCGCCTCCGGGGTCGTCCACGAGCTGAGGGGAGGCACGAGACGGACGGGGCCGGGGCCGGGGCCGGTGAGGCGGGGAGGGTGAGGCCGGGGCGGGGGAGGTGTGACCGCGTTCGCAGCGTGGCTGCTTCCGTACCGTTTTCCTGCTGTGCCTGCTCCGTGCTGTGCCTGCTTCCTTATCGTGGCTGTTTCCGTACCCGCGCTACCTCGTGCCCACCGGGGCCTCGTACAACTCGAACCAGATGCTCTTGCCCTTGCCGCGCGGGTCCACGCCCCACGCGTCCGCCAGCAGCTCGATCAGCATCAGCCCGCGCCCGAAGGAGGCGAGTTCGCCGGGGTGGCGCCTGTGCGGGAGGTCGTCGCCGGCGTCCGTGACCTCGATCCTCATCCGGCGTCGTTCCTGCCCGTCGGTGACCTCGGTGACCTCGGCGACCAGGAGGGCGTCCGCGTCCGTGTGGACCAGCACGTTGGTGACCACCTCGGAGACCAGCAGGACGGCCGAGTCGACCTGGTCGTCGCGGGCCCAGTCGTGCAGGAAGTCACGCACGTGCCGGCGGGCACCGGCGACCTGGTCGGGCTCGTCCTGGGCGACCGTCAGGGCAGTACGGCGCACGGAGGGCCGGACGGGGGCGGTGTCGCCGCGGCCCTTGCCCTGCCGGCACAGCAGCAGAATCGCGATGTCGTCCTCGCGGCGGTCGGCCAGCGGGCCGGGGGTGTGGTGGGAGGACGGGCCGTGCACGCCCTGGACCAGGGCGTCCGCGAGCGCCTCCAGGTCGCCCTCGTGCGCCTCCAGGATGCGGCGGATGCGGTGCCAGCCGGTGTCCAGGTCGTGGCCGCCGGTCTCGATCAGGCCGTCCGTGCAGATCAGCATGGTCTCGCCGGGTTCCAGGACGATCCGGGTCGTCGGGTAGTCGGCGTCCGGGTCGATGCCGAGCGGCAGCCCGCCCGCCGTGTGCCGCGTCAGGACCGTGCCGTCGGCCATCCGGACCGCCGGTTCGGGGTGCCCGGCGCGGGCGACATCCAGCGTGCCGGTCGCCGGATCGACCTCGATGTACAGGCAGGTCGCGAAGCGCAGGTCGATGCTGTGCTCAGTGCCTTCACTGTCTTCTTCGAACGTGATCCCGTACAGGAAGCGGGAGACTCGGGCGAGGACCGCGTCCGGGCGGTGGCCCTCGGAGGCGTACGCCCGCAGCGCGATGCGGAGCTGGCCCATGAGGCCGGCCGCGCGTACGTCGTGGCCCTGGACGTCGCCGATGACGAGGGCGAAGCGGCCGCCCGGCAGCGGGATCAGGTCGTACCAGTCGCCGCCGACCTGGAGGCCGCCGCCGGTCGGTACGTAGCGGGCGGCGACGTTCATGCCCGGAATCTCCGGGCCCAGGGTCGGCATCATCGAGCGCTGCAACCCGTCGGTGAGCTCGCGCTCGGTCTCGGCGGTGCCCGCGCGGGAGAGGGCCTGGGCGAGCATGCGGGCCACGGTGGTGAGGACCGAGCGCTCGTCGGGCGTGAAGGAGACGGGATTAGCGAACGCCGCCATCCACGCGCCCATCGTCTGCCCTGCGACGGTGAGCGGCAGGAAGGCCCAGGAGCGACGGCCGAAGGGCTCGGCGAGGGGCCAGGAGGCGGGGTGGCGGGACTTGTAGTCCTCGGGGGAGGAGATGTAGACGGCGCGGCCCGTCCGCACCACCTCGGCGGCCGGGTAGTCCATCTCCAGCGATATCTGGGTGAAGGGGCCCTCGTCGCCCGGTTTCTGCCCGTGGTGCCCGATGACGGTGAGCCGGTCGGCCTCCACGCCGAAGACGGCGAGGCCGTCGGGCGAGAAGCCCGGCATGGACAGTCCGGCCGCGACCCGCAGCACCTCCTCCGTGGAGCGCGCCTCGGCCAGCGCGCGGCCCGCGTCCAGCAGGAACGCCTCGCGTGAGCGGCGCCAGTCGCCGGTGACGGGGCTGCGGGCGGCGGTGCCCGGCGTGGGTTCGGAGACCTCCTGGAGGGTGCCGATCAGCTGGTACTTCCCGGTGACGGGGTCGACGATCGGCTTGGAGCGGCTGCGTACGAGGCGTACGACCCGTCCTCGCTCGTCCATGACCCGCATCCGGACCTCGGCGATGGTCCCCTCGGTGACGGCGAGCCGGACGACGCCGTCGACCTCGATCCAGTCCTCCGGGTGGAAGCGGGCGCGGATGCCGCCCTCGGTGACCGTCGTCGGCTCCGGCGGCAGCCCGATGAGCCGCGCGGCCTCGGCGTCCAGAGTGACGAGCCCGGCCTCGGTGTCCGAGCGCCACAGGCCGGTCGCGAGAGCGGACAGGACGTCCCCTACGGCGGGCAGGGGCTCACCAGTGAGCATTGACCCACTTTAAGAACAGCTGATCGGACACTGCCACCGAAGCCGGGGATCACGCCCGGCCAGTGTGGCCGGGAGCCGCCGCTGTCCCGTGAGCCGTGGAGAAAGGGGAAAGCGCTGTCTCCGTTCGGGCGTCGGCGGCCCGGCGGCGGTGCGTGGCTGGTGGGGTGGGTGGTAGGGGTGGGGTTCATTGGCGGGGAAGTGCCGTTGCGCGTCCGCGGGTGCGCCCGCTGGGTGGGCGGGCGTGGGTGCGCTCCGCTGTGCGGGCGGGGCGGGGCGGGGCAGGCGTCTGCGGTTTGTGCGTCTTCGGTTGGTCGCGGGGTGAGCGTCTTCGGCGGGGCGCCTCGGGTTTGTTCGTGGGTCGGGGGCGCGCCGGGGGTCTCCGTCCTCGGTCCGGCGGTTCTGTGGGGGTGATGACGGTGCCCGGCGGCGGACGCCGGCCGCTGCGGGCGGACACCCCCCGTCACACCCCCTGCCGTGCGTACGCGACTGCCGGTGCGTGGGGGCGGGCGCCGTGCTTTTAAGGGGCGCGGGGAACTGCGCGACCAGCCACAACGCACCCGCAGCCGCCCACGAACAGAACCCGGCAGACGAAGACGCACCGGCGGCGATGCCTTGGTGGTGCCGGGTGCGCCCGTGCTGTTTGGGGGCGCGGGGCTGTGTTGAATATGCGGCTCCGCCGCGTGGGCGCGATCAGCCGCAACGAACCCGCAGCCGCCCCCAAACAGAACCCGGCAGACGAAGACGCACCCACCCGGCACACGAAATGCACCCCCCAAACCGCCGGAGGCGCCCGGTACCCTGGCAGTTCCGGGCTCAACCCCGCCCGGCGCTCCGGGGTGCGACCCCGGCGAAACCCGATCCGCGAAGACTGGATGAACGACGATGCATCGGTACAGGTCCCACACCTGCGGCGAGCTCCGCGCCTCTGACGTCGGCACCGACGTCCGGCTGAGCGGCTGGCTGCACAATCGGCGCGACCTGGGCGGCATCCTCTTCATCGATCTCCGCGACCACTACGGCATCACGCAGCTGGTGGCCCGCCCGGGCACCCCGGCGTACGAGGCGCTGGACAGGCTCTCCAAGGAGTCGACCGTCCGCGTCGACGGCAAGGTTGTTTCACGTGGAACCGAGAACGTGAACCCGGACCTGCCCACCGGCGAGGTCGAGGTCGAGGTGGGCGAGGTCGAGCTGCTCGGCGCGGCCGCCCCCCTCCCGTTCACGATCAACGCCGAGGACGGGGTGAACGAGGAGCGGCGTCTGGAGTACCGCTTCCTGGACCTGCGCCGCGAGCGCATGCACCGCAACATCATGCTGCGTACGGCGGTCATCTCGGCCATCCGTCACAAGATGACGGCCCTGGGCTTCAACGAGATGGCCACGCCGATCCTCAGCGCCACCTCCCCGGAGGGCGCCCGCGACTTCGTCGTGCCGTCGCGCCTGAACCCGGGCAAGTTCTACGCGCTGCCGCAGGCCCCGCAGCAGTTCAAGCAGCTGCTGATGATCTCGGGCTTCGACCGCTACTTCCAGATCGCGCCCTGTTTCCGTGACGAGGACGCCCGCGCGGACCGTTCGCCGGGCGAGTTCTACCAGCTCGACGTGGAGATGTCCTTCGTCGAGCAGGAGGACGTGTTCCAGCCCATCGAGAAGCTCATGACGGAGCTGTTCGAGGAGTTCGGCAACGGCCGTCACGTCACCTCGCCGTTCCCGCGCATCCCCTTCCGCGAGGCGATGCTGAAGTACGGCTCCGACAAGCCGGACCTGCGGGCCCAGCTGGAGCTCGTCGACATCACCGACATCTTCGAGGGTTCGGAGTTCAAGGCCTTCGCGGGCAAGCACGTACGTGCCCTGCCGGTACCGGACGTGTCCGCGCAGCCCAGGAAGTTCTTCGACCAGCTCGGTGACTTCGCGGTCTCGCAGGGTGCGAAGGGCCTGGCCTGGGTGCGGGTGAACGAGGACGGTTCGCTGACGGGCCCGATCGCGAAGTTCCTGACCGAGGAGAACGTCGCCGAGCTGACCAAGCGCCTGTCGCTGGCCTCCGGGCACGCGGTGTTCTTCGGCGCGGGCGACTTCGACGAGGTCTCGAAGATCATGGGCGCGGTGCGGGTGGAAGCCGCGAAGCGCGCCGGGCACTTCGAGGAGGGCGTCTTCCGGTTCTGCTGGATCGTCGACTTCCCGATGTACGAGAGGGACGAGGAGACCGGGAAGATCGACTTCTCGCACAACCCGTTCTCGATGCCGCAGGGTGGCCTGGAGGCCCTGGAGACCCAGGACCCGCTGGACATCCTCGGCTGGCAGTACGACATCGTGTGCAACGGCGTCGAGCTGTCCTCCGGCGCCATCCGGAACCACGAGCCGGACATCATGCTCAAGGCCTTCGAGATCGCGGGCTACGACCGTGAGACCGTCGAGGAGCAGTTCGCGGGCATGCTCCGCGCCTTCCGCTTCGGTGCCCCGCCGCACGGCGGCATCGCCCCCGGCGTCGACCGCATCGTCATGCTGCTGGCCGACGAGCCGAACATCCGCGAGACGATCGCCTTCCCGCTCAACGGCAACGCCCAGGACCTGATGATGGGCGCGCCGACGGAGCTGGAGGAGGCGCGGCTGCGGGAGCTGCACCTCTCGGTGCGCAAGCCTCAGCCGAAGTAGAAGTAGTAGGAGGAGTAGGGCCTTTTTTCGGGCTCTGTGGAGGGTCCTGAAGTCGCTCGTCGATTTCAGGACCCTTTTCCGTGCGTGGGGAAGAGGCACAGGAATGCCGGAGTGCAGGGATACAGGAGTACAGGAGTACAGGAGTACAGGGGAAACCAAGTCCCTTCTCAAGGATTTGACAGGCTGCCTCCCTAACTTCCCTTCCATGACGGGAAACGAGACGGGTAACGAGTCCGGAAACCAGGCGGCCCAGGGGCCCAAGCACAAGAGGGATCTGTCCCGCCGCAAGGTCGTGGTCGCGGGCGCCGGCGCCCTGGCCGCGGTGGGCGTGGGCGGAGCCGTCGTCGCGACGGCGAGCGCGGGCGGGACCGGCAAGGCGGCCGACGCGTCCTCTGCGAAGGCCTCCAGCAGCACCGCGAGCACTGCGGAGGAGTGCTACAAGCTCACCTCGGAGACCACCGAGGGGCCGTACTACATCGACGCCGACAAGATCCGGCAGGACATCACCGAGGACAAGGAGGGCATCCCGCTGACCCTCCGCCTCAAGGTGATCGACGCGGAGAGCTGCAAGCCGGTCCGGAACGCGGCCGTAGACATCTGGCACTGCGATGCGCTGGGCCTCTACTCGGGGTACGAGAGCCTGTCGACGGGCGGCGGTGGCGGCGCTCCCACGGACGCCCCCTCGGGCACGCCGATCGGTGAGCCGCCGTCCGGCGCGCCCACCGACGGCACGGGCGGGGGTGGCGGCGGGGGCGGCCAGCACGAGGAGCCCACCGACGACAAGCGCTACCTGCGCGGCACCTGGAAGACGGACAAGCAGGGCTTCGTCACCTTCAAGACGATCTTCCCGGGCTGGTACCGGGGCCGCTGCGTCCACATCCACACCAAGGTGCATGTGGGCGGCGAATGGACGGACGGCGGTTACGAGGGCGGTAACACCTGCCACACCGGCCAGTTCTTCTTCGACGAGGACTCCGTCCTCGCCTCCGCCGAGGTCGAGCCGTACTCGACGTCGACGACCGAGCGCACCACGCTCGACGAGGACACCATCTACGACCAGAGCGGCACCCAGGGCGGTCTCCTCAAGCTGAAGTACAAGAAGGGCGACATCGCCAAGGGCGTGCTCGCCACCCTCACGGTCGGTGTGGACCCGGAGGCGACCCACACGGGCACGGAGGACTCGGTGCAGCCGGGGGCCTCGGCCACCGCGAGCTGACGCACGTACGACTGGTAGAGCCCGTACGAGCTTCGTACGGCTGGACACAGGGCCCGGAACCCGCCCCGGATTCCGGGCCTGTGGTCTGCACTTTGGTTCACATACGTGATTACCGAACCAACCCATTGACCTGGAAGTTCGGGCCTCCGTAAGGTTCCCCAGGTTCTCGCGTACGTGATTGCGGTTCACGTATGTGCACGACCCTGAAGGGGAGACAACGATGTCACAAGTCGTGATACCCGAGGTGGAGCGCCAGGCGGTCGGCAAGTTCCTGCGCCGTATGCTGCCGATCCTGGTCCTGATGCTGCTGATCAACCAGATGGACCGGACGAACGTGGGCTTCGTCCAGGACGAGCTCAGGGCCGACGTCGGGGTGAGCGCCACCGCTTACGGTCTGGGCGCCGGGCTGTTCTTCATCGGGTACGCCCTGTTCGAGGTGCCCAGCAACATGCTGCTGGAGCGGTTCGGCGCACGCGTGTGGCTGACCCGGATCATGATCACCTGGGGTGCGGTGATCGTGACGATGTGCTTCATCCACAACGTGTGGATGTTCTACGCGCTGCGCTTCCTGCTCGGCGTCGCGGAGGCCGGCTTCTTCCCCGGTGTGCTGCTCTACTTCACCCAGTGGCTGCCGGACTCCAGCCGGGGCCGGGCGAGCGCGATCTTCCTCGGCGGCTCGGCCACCGCGTACATCGTGACCGGCCCGATCACGGGCGCGCTGCTGGAGCTGGACGGGATCGGCGGGTTCGCCGGCTGGCGCTGGATGTTCGCCCTCGAAGGCCTCCTCTCGATCGTCGTCGGGTTCATCGCCGGCTTCTTCCTCGTCTCCCGCATCCAGGACGCCCGCTGGCTGACGCAGGAGGAGAAGGACGCGCTGAGCGCGGCGGTCGCCCGGGACGAGGAGGCCCGCAGCCGCGCACCCAAGGTGTCCCGGCTCAAGCTGATCATCCACCCCCAGGTCGCCCTCCTGACCATCGTCTTCTTCGCGATGGCGCTCACCGGGTACGCGATCACCTTCTGGCTGCCGAGCCTGGTCGACGAGATCGGCGGGCTGTCGCCGTTCCAGGTCGGCCTCCTCTCGGCGATCCCCTGGATCTGCGCGGTGATCGCGATGTACACGGTGAGCCACTTCACCGACGGCGCCCCGGACCGCCGCCCGTACCTGGCGATCGCCCTCGTCCTGTCGGCCATCGGCACCTTCCTCGCCACGCTGGGCTCCCCCTGGTTCGGCCTGGCCGCCATCACGCTGGCCGCGGTCGGCGGGAAGGTCGCGGCCACCCTGTTCTGGCCGATGGCCCAGTCGGGGCTCGACCTGAAGATCGCCGCGCCCGGTCTGGCGGTCGTCAACTCCATCGGAAACCTGGGTGGTTTCGTCTCCCCCACCCTCTTCGGCTACCTCAAGGACACGACCGGCTCCACGAACGGCGGCCTGTACACCCTGTCCACGGCGTCCATCCTGGCGGTCATCGGGGTCGCCCTCATCCGCCGCAACGGCGGCTCCGCGACGGGTTCGGGTGACGGCGGCGACGGGTCCACCGTGGTGAAGGGGCAGGTGGCGACTGGCGAGGCGAGGTAGCCGACGGTGCCGCCCGGGGCCGTGAGGTCCCGGGCGCCGCACGGCCGTGGACGCCTGGGGCACCGCCGACCATCGCCACCTCGCGGGTCAACCCGATGGCCATGCAGAACGCTGTGACTATGTATCGGCCCCTCACCTTCTCCTGCAGTTCGGGGATCATCCTGCTGATCAGAAGGTGCTGCGCTGTCTCATGCGGGGGCACCCTCGGGGGTATCCGGGTCCTCGGCGAACAGTTCCTCCGCGTGTGTGACCGTGACGGCCCTGCGGAGCCAGGTGTTGACACGGTCGAGGTCAGTGCAGGTGGTCACGCGATTGCGGATGTCGTCGGAGACAGGGATCTGGCGTACCTCCAGGACGGCCAGGACTCCCTTGGCCTCGCCCCTGGCCTCGCCCTTGGCCTCGCCTTCGAGGTAGGCCTTCTCCAGGATCGTGCCTTGGCCGGGGAAGTAGTTGACGAACGTCATGATGTCCCTCCATTTGTCTCCGGCTGGGGTCTCCCCCAGGGTTCTGTCCAGGAACTGGTAGAAGTAGTTGCCTGCGTTCCAGTCCATCCCTGCGAGGGCACGGCCCAGTGCGTCCAGTATGGCGTCGATGTCGGCGCTGTTGGCGTGTGCCAGGGCGGAGAACGCGGCCATTGCGGGTTTCTCCGCCGCCGTTCTCGTATCGGTGATCACCGGGAGGTTGTCCGGTCCGACGACCAGGGGGTGAGTCCGCTGGGCGGTCCAGCCTCGGGTCTCGCAGGCAAAGGGGCCGGTCGCCCACTTGGTCGTGGCCCTGTCGCGGCAGACCACAAGCAGGAGTACCGGCAGGCCGTATTTCGCCTGGAGGTAGGCGACGTAGTACGGCCAGCTCGACTCCTTCTTCGGATCCCGCCTCTCCTGCGCTTCGACGGCGAGAAGGAAGTCGTCACCGTCGGACGGGCCGATGCGCAGCACTGTGTCGACGTGGCGCGCCAGTGGCCTGGTCTCTGTCACGTCGGTGGCGATCGCGTCCACGGTCGCCTTCTCCGGTAACGCGATACCCAGCACCCCGAAGACGGGCGTGAGGATCTCGGGCCGCTCCTGGAAGATGCGGTGCATGCCCTCGTGAGCTGATGTGACCATGTGTGCAACCTAGGTGGATCAAGGCGTGGGACGTCCGGGTGATCGGGATGCGTTCACTCATTCGGGGCGGAAGGAACGTTCACGCCGCCCTCGCCAGCTCGCACCACACGAACTTTCCGTTTCCGTCCGGGGGTTGGGTCGTCGTTCCCAGGGTGTGCCATCCCCAGTTTTCGGAGCACCCTTCGACGAGGGTGAGGCCGCGGCCCGATTCGAGGGTGGGGTTCAAGGTGGCGTCGATGCAGGGTGCCGGGATCGGCGGCCGGGGGTCCGTGTCCCATACGCCGATCCTGAGAGTCGGGTCCGACCAGCGGAGCCTTATGGCCGCCGGGCCCTTCGTGTGTCGTACGGCGTTGGCGACCAGTTCCGTTGCCAGGAGTTCGGCCGCTTCGGTGAGCTGGGGAAGGTCGTGGAGGGCGAGGATCAGGCGGAGGGTGCGGCGGCAGATCGTGACGGCGCGGCGGTCGTTGGGGATGGAGAGGGTGTAGGTCCAGGGTTCGTTGGGTGTTGTGGGTGCGGTGGGTGCGGTGGGTGCGGTGGGTTCCTCGGTTCCGGGCATAGGTAACTCCTGGTCTGGAAGTGGGGGGTTGGAGAACTGGGCTGCGCTGTGGTCGCGGGCGGTGGCTCTGCCGCGGCCGCCGTGGCAGGGCGGGGCGGTGCGCTTCCGGGAGTCCCGGTGTTTCGCAGTGTGTGCGTCGCATCACTGACGGTAGGGGGAAATGTTTAGCCCTTGCAAGTCGTTCGCGTAGCCTTGCACCCGATCGGGGCGTCCCACCCCCGCCCGGAACGTTGGCTGTTGGGGAAGCGAGAGTCGTATGCCGGCGAGGATCCAGCCGACCGTTCGCCAGGTTCGCCTAGGCACTGAGCTGCGCAGACTTCGGGAGGCCGCAGGCCTGTCCTCTCGGAACGCGGCAGGCCTGCTGGGTGTCAATCCGGCCCAGATGAGCCAGTTCGAGGCAGGGAATGCCGGGATCAACGAGGAGCGTGTACGCAGGCTGGCGGCGCATTACGCCTGTACGGACCGCGAGTTGATCGAGGCCCTCGTGGGCATGGCAACGGATCGGAGCCGGGGGTGGTGGGAGGACTACCGGGGTGTGCTGCCGCCGGTGTTCCTGGACCTGGCTGAGTTGGAACACCATGCGACGTTCATCGAGGAGATCTCGACTGCGCATGTCCCGGGCCTTTTCCAGACCGAGGAGTACGCGCGGGCCGTCATCACCTACTGGCGCCCGGAACTCCCGGAAAGCGAGGTGAAGCCAAGAGTGGAGCACCGGATGCGCCGCAAGGCGGTGCTTGCGAGGTGCCCGTACGAGGTCGTGCTGCATGAGCCGGTGCTGCGTACGCGAGTCGCCGACCGGCGGGTAGCGCGAGACCAACTCGACTCGCTCCTCGCCCAGTCAGAGGCGCACAACGTTACGGTGCGGCTCATCCCGTTCGACGTTGACGGATTCGCCGGTGCCAGCGCGGAGTTGCTGTACGCGGGTGGCCGGGTTCCCGCGTTGGACACGGCCCAGCGAGACACTCCCCAAGGGCCGGCCTTCATGGATGCGGCATCACAACTGCGGTCCATGCGAACGCTTTTTCGTAAGGTGGAGGGGGTGTCTCTGGATCCGGTTCGGTCCCGGGACTACATCCACCGTCTGACCAAGGAGCTGTGAGACGTGACTCAGTGGCAGAAGTCGACCTTCTCCAGCGGGACCGACGGAAGCAACTGCGTCGAACTCGCCCACACCGACGCCACGTTCCTCCTCCGCGAAAGCGACGACCCCACCCGAATACTTCCCGTCACCGCCATCGCCCTCGCCGCCCTCCTCCGGGACCCGCCGCTGGGCTATCGCTTGAGCGCCCTGTAGCGCTTGAGCAGTGCCGTGATCCTCTTCTGGTCCGCCGCGCCGTTCAGTTCCGTGAGGAGGTCGTCCGGGCAGAGTTCGTAGTGGTCGCCCCACCAGCCGCGGCGGCGGTTGTCCCAGATGCGGTAGCCGCCAGGGACGCCCCGGGCCACGTATCGGCGTCTGCTCATGGCCCTCCCGGGGCGGGGCATCAGGGGTTATTCGTCGGGCGGTGGCCTCAGCGCCTCCTCCTCCAGCAGGCGTTCCGCGATGTCGCCGGCCCAGGACTGGGCCCACTGGCGGAGGGCCATGATGGCCTGTTCGTCGAGGCCGGAACGAGTGAATTCCCTGTCGGCGACCCACTCGATGCCCTCCAGGCGGGACTGGAGGTCGGTGAGGTCGAAGGCGTCGAGGGCGTGGCGGCGGCCCAGTTCCTCCAGTTCGGTGAGGCTCCAGAGGTCCGCGGCGGCGTGGACGGCGACGAGGTCGCGGGCGAGGCCGCGGTCGGTCAGGGCCCGGACCTTCGTGCCGATGACGTCTTCGAGGGAGAGGGTGAGGCCGAGGGCGGTCCGGACCGCTGGGCGCCAGAGGGTTTCCTTGAGGATGTCGAGCGTGTGGTCCCTGGCTGTGGCGGGGTCGGTGACGATCAGGCGGGCCGAGAGGGGGTCCGTTTCCTGGGGGCGGACGCGCCAGCCCCGTTCCTCCAGGCCGGCCCGGACCGCGGCCGCGATCGTCTCCATGGGTTCGGGGCTCTCGGTCGCCACTTCCAGGGCCCCCGGCGCGGGCCGGTCGACCAGATGCTCGACCAGGCCGTGCGCCTGCACCGCGTGGTCGCCGGAGAGGGCCAGGGCGTAGGGGGCGCCGATCGCGAGTACGTCGAGCAGGAGGCGCCGTCCGGGGTCGGCGTCGGGGTCGGCGCCGGTGGCATTCACGGAGTGGCTCGTGTGCGGGGAGTGGCCATGCCCTGATTATCGCGGGGAGGTGCGGCGACGCGGTGGCGTCACGCGGCACGTCGGAGGATCACCGTCCGCATGCCGCCTCCGCCACCGCTCTCCTCCCGTACCACCCGCAGCCCGGCCGTACGACACTGCTCCAGCACCCACGCGTGGGCGAGCCGCAGCTTTCGGTAGCTGCGGGCGTGCAGGGTCCAGGCGCCCTCGGGGGCGGGACGGGTGTGGATCAGGTCGTGCACGACGACCGTGTAGTCGTCGTAGTCGTCCGGGTACTCCAGGAAGCAGGTCATGATCCGGTCCTCGGCGGAGCGGACCGGCAGGAAGCGGTCGGTGCCGGTGAGCGGGACGGTCAGGTCCCGGTAGGCGAGGACGGCCGTTCCGTCGGGCGCGAGCGCGGCCGCGATGTCGTTCAGCAGGGCGGCCACGTCTCCCCGGGTCGGGAGGTGGGTGAGCGTGTCGCCCAGGCAGACGACCGCGTCCGCCGAGCCAGGACGGACCAGGTCCCGCAGGGCGGTGCGCAGATCGGACCGTACGGGGCGGACCGCCGGTATGCCGGCGGCGTGCGCCGACAGTTCGTCCAGCAGCGACTGGCTCAGGTCGACCGCGAGAACCAGGTCGAAGCCCGACTCGGCCAGGGCCAGGCTCGTATGGCCGGGGCCGCAGCCCAGGTCCACCGCCAGCGAACCGGCGGCCGGGGCCGGGCCGGGGACCACGGGAACCACACCCCAGTCCGACAACTGCGCGCGCTGGGCGTCGGCCAGCGCGCCGAGGTCGCCGCCCAGCATCCAGGTGTAGTGCTCCGCGAGGAACCCGTCGTAGTGGTCGGCGGCGGGCGGCACAGGGGTGGCGGTGAGTGTGGTGGGCGTGGTGTGCGTCATCGAGGCGGGGGTCCCTTCGCATCCGGCGGATGGCAGGGAATCTAGGGCGGGATACGGGGGTTTGGGGGAAGCACCGAACCAAATTCGGGTCACCGCCGAGAATGACGGCCATGGACGACATTGATTCGGCGATCCTCAGTCATCTGCAGCGCGATGGACGGCTCACCAACCGGGAGTTGGCCCGCCTGGTCGGCATCGCGCCCTCCACCTGCCTGGAACGGGTTCGGGCGCTGAGGGCGCGCGGTGTGATCACCGGGTACCACGCGGCCGTGCAGCCGCGCATGCTGGGCCTGTCCCTCCAGGCACTGGTGTTCGCGCGGCTGCGTCCGCTGAGCCGGGAGGTGATCTCCGGCTTCGAGGCGTATCTGGCCCAACGGCCCGAGGTGGTATCCGTCTTCGTGGTCTCCGGCGACGACGACTTCGTCGTCCACGTGGCCGTGGCGGACATCGAGCAACTGCACGCGTTCCTCATGGACCGGTTCAGCGCGCGTCGGGAGGTGGTGAGTTTCCGCAGTTCGGTGATCTATCAGCAGACGAGTACACGGGTGCTGACGCCTGGGAACGGGCGCCCCTGAACGGGTTCCCCTGAACGGACGTCCTTGAGTGGACATCCGTAAACCAACCCCGTCTCCGCCGGCCTGGGCGAGACGGCTGTCTATCCGCGGTCTGAACTTGGCGTGGCAGTGCCGCCCGGGGTCGTTTCGGGTTTCGTGTGGAGGACTTCGAGGGCCTGGTCCGCCGCGCGGGCGGTGCTCTCGGAGACGAAGTCGAGGAAGCGGGCAGTGTTCTCAAGGCGGGTGGCGGCTGGGGTGCCGGGGCCGAGGATACCGACACCCTGCCGCGCGATCTCCACGATCTGGGCGATGGACCGGGCACTGGCCATCATCGACTGGTACCAGATGTCGTCGTCGACGACGTAGCGCTCGCGGCGGCGTTCGTCGCGTTCCCGGCGGACGAAGCCCTGGCTTTCGAGGAACGAGATCGCTTTGGAGATGGACGCCGGGCTGACCTGAAGGCGCTGGACGAGTTCGGACGCGGTGAGACTGCCCGTGTCGCTGGTGTAGAGGCAGGCCAGCACCCGGGACATCATCTTGGGCGCGCCCGATTGCATCATGGCGGTGGTGAAGGTCTCCTCGTATTCGCGCACCGCCTCGGGGTCGCGTCCGTAGGCCTGCGGGGGCGCCTCCGGCCCTCGGGGCGCGGCCTGCCTGCGGCGGTGGGCGCGGCGTTCGGTGGCGCGGTGGGCGAGGTCGGCGCGGTAGGCGGTGGGGCCGCCGTTGCGCATGACCTCGCGAGTGATGGTCGAGGTCGGGCGGTCGAGGCGTCTGGCGATCTCCGCGTAGGCGAGGCCGTCGGCCAGTCCCAGCGCGATCTGCTGACGTTCCTGCTGGGTGAGCCTGCCTCCCGGCATGGTGTTCTCCTTCGTGGTCCGTGGTGTCCGAAGCATAGCCTTCACCTTCAGTTCATTGCAACGAACGAGCTGGATTGTTGCATTAGATTCAAGACCATTGCAATGATTTCTCTGATGTGACCTGCAGTGATGGTGGCTAAGTGCAACGATGTCGTTGCTAGATCTTCGAACGCAACGTAGCTTTTTCGATGTCAGAAACGACGAACCCAAGGAGCGCACGATGCAGAAGTTCGACACCCCCGCCCCGGTGACCGCCGTCCTGGCCATCCCCGCCGGACGCATCCAGTTCATCGCCGCCGACCGCACCGACACCACGGTCGAGGTCCTGCCCGCCAACGCCTCCAAGAGCCGCGACGTGAAGGCGGCCGAGGAGATCGAGTTCGCCTACAGCGACGGCGTCCTGCGGATCGAGGCCCCGGAGCCGAAGAACCGGATCCTCGGCAACTCCGGATCCGTCGAGGTGACTGTCCAACTGCCCGTCGGCTCCCGCGTCGAGGCGAGGACCGCCAGCGCCGAACTCCGGGGCGTCGGACGCCTCGGCGACGTCACCTTCGAAGGCGCGTACCGCCAGATCAAGATCGACGAGGCCGCGAGCCTCCGCCTCACCGCGATCGACGGCGACGTCGAGGTCGGCCGACTGGGCGGCCCCGCGGAGATCAGCACCGCAAGAGGTGACATCCGGATCGCCGAGGCCGTACGCGGCACGGTCGTACTCCGCACCCTGTCCGGCGACATCTCGGTCGTCGCCGCCGCAGGCGTCTCGGCCGCCCTGGACGCCGGCACCGGCTACGGCCGCATCAGCAACGCCCTCAAGAACGACGGCACCGCCGAGCTCGACATCCGCGCCACCACCTCCCACGGCGACATCACCGCCCGCAGCCTGTAAATCCGCAGCCAATAAAGCCACCAAAGCCACTAATAAGGGGGCACCTCTCATGACCGACCTGGCCATCGCGGCGAACGGGCTGCGCAAGTCCTACGGCGACAAGGTCGTCCTCGACGGCATCGACTGGCCGTCCCGGAAGGAACGATCTTCTCCCTGCTCGGCCCGAACGGCGCCGGCAAGACCACCGCCGTCAAGATCCTCTCCACTCTCATCTCACCCGACCCCGCCAGTGGTCGGATCCGTGTCGGCGGTCACGACCTCGCCACCGACCCGCAGGCCGTACGCGCCGGGATCGGCGTCACCGGACAGTTCTCCGCCGTCGACGGCCTGATCACCGGCGAGGAGAACATGCTCCTCATGGCGGACCTGCACCACCTCTCCAAGCGCGAAGGACGGCAGGTCACCGCCGAGCTGCTGGAGCGCTTCGACCTCACCGAGGCCGCGAAGAAGCCCGCATCCACCTACTCCGGCGGCATGAAGCGCCGCCTCGACATCGCCATGACCCTGGTCGGCAACCCGCGGATCATCTTCCTCGACGAGCCGACCACCGGCCTCGACCCACGCTCCCGGCACACCATGTGGCGGATCATCCGCGAGCTCGTCACGGGCGGCGTCACCGTCTTCCTCACCACTCAGTACCTGGAGGAGGCCGACGAGCTCGCCGACCGCATCGCCGTGCTCAACGACGGCAAGATCGCCGCCCAGGGCACCGCCGAGGAGCTGAAGCGGATCGTCCCCGGCGGACACGTCCGGCTCCGCTTCACCGACCCGGCCGCGTACCAGAGTGCCGCCTCCGCCCTGCGTGAGGCGGTCCGGGACGACGAATCCCTCGCCCTGCAGATCCCGAGCGATGGCAGCCAGCGCGAGCTGCGCTCCATCCTCGACCGGCTGGACTCGGTCGGCATCGAGGCCGACGAGCTGACCGTGCACACCCCCGACCTCGACGATGTCTTCTTCGCCCTGACCGGCGGCGCCGACATACCCAGCCAGCCCAGCCAGCCCAGCCAGCCCAGCCGGCCGAACCAGCCGAACCAGCCGAACCAGCCCAAGGAGGCCGTCCGATGAGCACCCCCCTGGCTCCCGCCCGACCCGGATCTCCCTCGCCGTACGCGACTCCGCCACGATGCTGCGCCGCAATCTCCTGCACGCCCGGCGCTACCCGTCGCTCACCCTGAACCTGCTGCTCACCCCGATCATGCTGTTGCTGCTCTTCGTCTACATCTTCGGCGACACCATGAGCGCGGGCATCGGCGGCGGCGGAGGTGCGGACCGCTCCGTGTACATCGCCTACATCGTGCCGGGGCTCCTGCTGATGACCATCGGCAGCACCACGATCGGCACCGCGGTCTCCGTCTCCAACGACATGACCGAGGGCATCATCGCCCGCTTCCGCACGATGGCGATCCACCGCGGCTCCGTGATCATCGGACATGTCATCGGCAGCGTGTTGCAGTCGATCATCAGCGTGGTCCTCGTCGGCGCCGTCGCCGTGGCCATCGGCTTCCGCTCCACCGATGCCACCGTCCTGGAGTGGCTCGCGGCGTTCGGGCTGCTCGTGCTCTTCGCCACGGCGCTCACCTGGATCGCGGTCGGTATGGGCCTGGTCAGCCCGAACGTCGAGGCCGCCAGCAACAATGCGATGCCACTGATCCTGCTGCCGCTCCTGTCCAGCGCCTTCGTCCCCGTCGACGCGATGCCGGGCTGGTTCCAGCCGATCGCCGAGTACCAGCCGTTCACGCCCGCCATCGAGACCCTGCGCGGCCTGCTGCTCGGCACCGAGATCGGCAACAACGGATGGCTCGCCGTCGTCTGGTGCCTGGGCCTCGCGGTGCTCGGCTACTTCTGGTCGACCTCGAAGTTCAACGACGACCCGAAGTAACCGCCGTGACAACGCGGGCCGGCTCCCGCAACTCGTTCCACCCGAGGGCGGCGTACACCGACATCCCGTCGGCGTGCGCCGCCCCGTTCGTGCTCGGCTGTCCTGGCCGGCGCCTTTTCCTGCCTACCTCTTTTTCCTGCCTACCTCGCCACGAACTGGGTGAGGATCGCCTGGACCTCGTAGATGTCCACGCCCTTGGTGAAGGTCTTCTCGATCGGCTCGTGGGTGCCGGAGAGCCAGATCTTGAGCTCGGCGTCGAGGTCGAAGTGGCCGGCCGTCTCGACCGAGAAGTGCGTGATGCTGCGGTAGGGGATGGAGTGGTACTCCACCTTCTTGCCGGTGAGCCCCTGCTTGTCGACCAGGATCAGGCGCCGGTCGGTGAACAGGATGGTGTCGCGGATGAGCAGGTACGCGGCGTGGATCTGCTCCCCGTGACCCAGCAGGCGTTCGTAGTCCTGCTGGGCCTTGCCGGGATTGACGGTGTGCGCGTTTCCGAACAGTGCCATGTATCGGGGGACGCACACGGGGGTGTGCGGGGTTGCGCATGGACTGGTTGCGCATGGACTGATGGGGGACTGATGGGGGACTGCTACGGGCTACTCCGCGGCCTCGCCGCCGAAGCGCTCCTTGTATGCCTCCAGGTCCTCGTCCGTGATCTTGGCGAAGAGGACCGGCGGGACCGTGAAGGGGGTGCCGGCCGGGACGGAGGTGAGGGCGCGGGCCTCGTCCGCCGTCACCCAGGTCGCCGTGTCGTCCTTCAGGTCGAACGCGGCGCGCATGGCCGCCGAGGACCTCGGGATGAACGGCTCGGAGACCACCGCGTAGAGGTGGATGAGGTTCATCGCCGTACGGAGAGTGAGGGCCGCGCCCTCCGGGTTGGTCTTGATCTCCAGCCAGGGGGCCTTCTCCTCCAGGTAGGAGTTGCCCGCCGACCACAGGGCGCGCAGCGCGGCCGCGGCCTTGCGGAACTGGATGGCCTCCATGTGCTCCTCGTACTCGGCGAGCAGGCGCGCGATCTCCTCGCCCAGCCTGGCCTCCGCCTCGCCCGGCTCGGCGCCCGCGGGGACCTCGTCGCCGAAGCGCTTGCGGGAGAAGGACAGGACGCGGTTGACGAAGTTGCCGAGCGTGTCCGCCAGGTCCTTGTTCACCGTGGCCGTGAAGTGCTCCCAGGTGAAGGACGAGTCGTCCGACTCGGGGGCGTTCGCCATCATGAAATAACGCCAGTAGTCGGCAGGGAGGATGTCGAGGGCGTCGTGCGTGAAGACGCCTCGCTTCTGCGAGGTGGAGAACTTGCCGCCGTAGTAGTTCAGCCAGTTGAAGGCCTTGATGACGTCGACCTTCTTCCACGGGGCGCGGGTGCCCAGCAGGGTCGCCGGGAACATCACGCTGTGGAACGGGACGTTGTCCTTGCCCATGAACTGCGTGTAGTGGACGTCGGCGTCGGACTCCCACCACCACGAGCGCCAGTCGCGGTTCTCCGGGTCCTGGTCCGCCCACTCCTTCGTCGCGCCGATGTACTCGATCGGGGCGTCGAACCAGACGTAGAAGACCTTGCCCTCGGCGGCCAGGTCCGGCCAGGTGTCGGCCGGGACCGGCACGCCCCAGTCCAGGTCACGGGTGATCGCGCGGTCGTGCAGGCCCTCGGTCAGCCACTTGCGGGCGATGGAGGAGGCGAGGATCGGCCAGTTGTCGGCGCGCTCGTCGACCCAGGCCTCGACCTCGCCTGCCAGCGCCGACTGGAGCAGGAAGAGGTGCTTGGTCTCGCGGACCTCCAGGTCGCTGCTGCCGCTGATCGCCGAACGCGGGTCGATCAGGTCGGTCGGGTCCAGGACGCGCGTGCAGTTCTCGCACTGGTCGCCGCGGGCCTTGTCGTAGCCGCAGTGCGGGCAGGTGCCGATGATGTAGCGGTCGGGCAGGAAGCGGCCGTCCGCGTTCGAGTACACCTGGCGGATCGCCCGCTCCTCGATGAAGCCGTTCGCCTTCAGCTCGCGGGCGATCTCCTGCGTGATGTCGCGATTCTGCGGGGACGAGCTGCGGCCGAAGTAGTCGAAGGCCAGGTTGAAGCCGTCGTAGACCGCCTTCTGCGCGTCGTGCGCCTGTGCGCAGAACTCGTCCACCGGGATGCCCTGCTCCTTGGCGGCCAGCTCGGCGGGGGTGCCGTGCTCGTCCGTGGCGCAGATGTAGAGGACGTCGTGGCCGCGCTGGCGGAGGTACCGGGAGTACACGTCCGCCGGGAGCATGGACCCCACCATGTTGCCCAGGTGCTTGATCCCGTTGATATACGGAAGGGCGCTGGTGATGAGGTGTCGAGCCATCGCGGGCTGCTCCCATGTCGATACGTGGGGTGACGATCGTTTGTGTCGGGTCGGTCGTCTACGGAACCTTGAAATCGTAGCCGACATGGGTGGGCCGCCCGCTTCCCGTTTTAAGGGGTGGGAAGGGGCGGCCTGCCGTTGATCGATCTGCTGGTGTTGTCGATGTGGTGGTGTTTACGGGCGCCAGTTCGCCAGTACGCCCTCGTAGAGCTCGTTGTCGGTCAGCTCGCGCGGGGTCTCGCCGGCCAGGAAGTGGGCCGTGTTCTCCGCCTTGAGCTTGCGGAGGTAGTCGAAGGCCTTGTTCTCCGGGTCACCGAAGGCGACGAAGGAGAAGAAGACGGCGGGGTGGTTCTTCGCCGCGTCCGTGAGCGACTGGGTGGCGGGCGTCTTCGCGTCCGGGGCGCCGTCCGTCTGGAAGATCACGAGTGCGGGGTCCTCGGTGCCGGAGTTCCCGTAGTGGGTGACGATCTCCTCGACGGCCGCGTGGTAGCTGGTACGGCCCATGCGGCCGAGGCCCGCGTGGAGGTCGTCGATCTTGGTCTCGTGCTCGTCGAGGGTGAGCTCGCCGGTGCCGTCGAGTTCCGTGGAGAAGAAGACGACGTGGACCGTGGCCTCGGGGTCGAGGTTCGCGGCGAGGGCGAGGGCCTGCTCGCCGAGGGCCTGGGCGGAGCCGTCCTTGTAGTACGGGCGCATGGAGGCGGAGCGGTCGAGGACGAGGTAGACCTTGGCGCGGGTGCCGGTGAGGTTCTGCTTCTTGAGGGTGGCCGCGGCGGCCTTGTAGGCGGTGGTGAGGGCGGGGGCGTGGGTGCGGATGTGGGTTGCGGGTACGGCGGGGGTGTTCTCGGCCTCGGCTTCGCCTTCGGCCGGGGTGTCGTTCCCACCCGCACCACCCGTGCCGCTCTCGTCGTCGGCTGCGGGTGACGCCTGTGGGGCCTGGTCGCCGTCGGCGGATGCGGGTTCGTTCGGCTGCTCGGTCGGCTGGGCCAGCTCGGTCGATTCGGTCGACCCGGCCGGCTGGGTCGGCTCTGCCGGCTCTACGGCGACTGCGGCGGGCTCCGGAGTCTCGGTGGCCGCGGGCTCGGGCTGGGGCTCGGGTTCCGGCTTGGCCTCGGCCTCCGGCTCCGGCGCCGGCTCAACGACGGGTTCCGGAGCTGCGGCGACCACGGGGTCGGGCTCAACGGCGGGCTGAGGCTCCGGCACGGCGGCGGGCTCGGGCTCCGGTTCGGGGGCTTTCTCGGCGTCCGGCTCGGGCTTGACGGCGGGCTCCTGCTCGGGCTCGGGCGCCGGGGTTGCGGCCTCCGGCTCGGCGGCAGGTGCCTCCGGCTTCGGCTCGGTGGCCGCCTCAGCCTCTGCCTTCGCATCCGGCTCGGCCTCGGCCTCGGCGGCGGGTTCGGGCGCCGGTGTCGTGGCCTCTGGCTTCGGTTCAGCCGCGGCCGCCTGCTCGGGCTCGGCCTCGGCAGCAGGCTCGGGCTTCGGCTCGGCGGCCACCTCCACCTTCGTCTCCACCTTCGCCTCCGGCTCGGCGGCGGGCTCGGGCTCCGGCTCGTGGGTCTCGGCCGTCGGCTGGGGTTCGGGCGCCGGTGTCGTGGCCTCCGGCTTCGGTTCAGCCGCGGCCTCCGCCTCCGGCTCGGCGGCGGGCTCGGGCTTCGGCTCGGCGGCGGGCTCGGGCTTCGGCTCGGGGGCCTTCTCGGCCGCCGGCTCGGGTTTGACGGTGGCCTCCTGCTCGGGCTCGGCCACCGGCGCCGCAGGCTTCTGCTCCTCCGGCCTCTGCTTCGGCACCGTCACGTTGTCGAAGGCCGCCGAGACCAGGTCGTCCGCAGCGGACGGGGCCTGCTCGGGCTCGGGAGACGGGGCCGGGACCTTCCGCTCCGGGTCCTGCGAAACACCCTCAGTAGAAGGAGAGACAACCTCCGTAGAGACAACCTCCGTAGAGACAACCTCCGTAGAGACAGCCTCCGTGGAAACGGCCTCCGCGGAGACAGCCTGCGAAGAAGCACCCGACGTGGAAGCACCCGACGTGGAGGCAGCCGACGTGGAGGCAGTCGACGTCGAGGCAGTCGACGTGGAAGCAGTCGACGTCGAAGCATCCGATGCAGAAGGAGCCTGCGTAGTCTCGGGCGAGGGCTCCCGCGAAGAGGCTGTCGCGTCGGCGTCGCGCCCCTTGCGTGAGCGGCCGAACGCGTTCCGCAGGAGAGAAAGAATGCCCATGTTGCGCAACCCTTCGCGTGAGTTGAAGCCCGTCGATCCCTGGCCAGGACGGACACGTAAGGTTAGCGGCCGACGGTGGCGATCTTGGGCTGGGGCAAGAAGAGTCGGTAGCCCTACCCCTCTGCTCGTGTCAACACCACCTCAACCTCTCCAGGTTCACCACCTGTTCACTCGCCGTCCGCGTAATCGAACGCGTTCGCCCCTACCGTCACATTCACATCAAGGGCACGCATGGGGAGAGTAAAGTGCGCAAACTGTTGCCAGTGGTTGGAGTGAACGGGGAGAGCGCGTCGCACCCCGGCGGGCGGTCCGCCATGACCTGCCGGTTCCGGTGTGGTGACGCCTGTTTCCACGAGGTGCCGAACACCAGCACCAATGAATACGTCGGTGACGTCATCGCCACCGCGCTGAGCCGGCGGACGATGATGCGCGCCGCCGCCGTCGTGACCGTGGCCACCGGTGCCGGTGCCGCTGTCGTCGCGCCCGCCACCGAGGCCACCGCCGCCACGGGAACCGGTGCCGCCACCGAGTCCACCGCCGCCACGGCCGCGAAGAAGGGCAAGGCCGCCCGCGGTCTCCGTTTCGCCCCCGTTGCCCCGAACACCGCCGACGCGGTGGTGATCCCCGAGGGGTACGAGCAGAACGTCGTCATCCGCTGGGGTGACCCCATCCTGCGCGGCGCCCCCGCCTTCGACCCCGAGAACCAGACGGCCAAGGCCCAGGCCGGGCAGTTCGGTTACAACAACGACTTCCTCGCTCTCCTCCCGGTGCCCGGTGAGCGCGGCCGGCAGATCCTCGTGGCCAACCACGAGTACACCGACGAGGTGCTGATGTTCCGCGGTTACGACGCCGCGAACCCCACCCGCGAGCAGGTCGAGATCGCCTGGGCCGCCCACGGTCTGGGCGCGGTCGTCGTCGAGGAGGACAAGCGCACCGGCAAGCTCACCGCCGTGCCGCGGCACCACCTCAACCGCCGTGTCACCGTCACCACCGAGTTCCGGCTCACCGGTCCCGCCGCCGGGTCGGACCTGCTGAAGACCTCCGCCGACCCGACCGGCACGAAGGTCCTGGGCACTCTCAACAACTGCGCCGGCGGCACCACGCCCTGGGGGACCACCCTCCACGGCGAGGAGAACTTCAACCAGTACTTCGCCAACAGCAGCCGGCCGACCGACAAGCGGTACGGCATCGGCACCGGCGCCTCCGAGCGCAAGTGGGAGCGGTTCGACAAGCGGTTCGACCTCGCCCAGGAGCCGAACGAGGCGCACCGCTTCGGCTACGTCGTCGAGTTCGACCCGTACGACCCGACCTCGACGCCCCGCAAGCACACCGCCCTCGGCCGCTTCAAGCACGAGGGCGCGACCATCCGGCTCACGGAGGACGGCCGTCCCGTCGCGTACTCCGGTGACGACGAGCGCTTCGACTACCTCTACAAGTTCGTCGGCAGCAAGCGGATGAAGCACGGGACCTCCCGTGCCGTGCGCGAGCACAACCTCTCCCTCCTCGACGAGGGCACCCTCTACGTCGCCAAGTTCACCGGCAACTCCCCCGCCATCGAGATCGACGGCACGGGCAAGCTGCCGAGCGACGGCGAGTTCGACGGCGGCGGCGAGTGGATCCCGCTGGCCACCGCCACCGCCAAGGGCGCCGTCTCGCACGTGGACGGGATGACGGCGGAGGAGGTGTTCGTCTTCACGCGGCTCGCCGGTGACAAGGTGGGTGCCACGAAGATGGACCGCCCCGAGGACGTCGAGCCCAACCCCACCAGCGGCAAGGTCTACGTCGCCCTGACGAACAACAGCAACCGCGGTGTCGGCTCCAACGCCAAGGCGGACGAGGCCAACCCGCGCAACGCCAACAAGCACGGTCACATCCTCGAACTCACCGAGCGCTGGAACCGGCCCGAGAGCACGACGTTCGCCTGGCAGCTGTTCCTGGTCGCGGGTGACCCGAACGACCCGGCCACCTACTTCGCGGGCTTCCCGAAGGACCAGGTCAGCCCGATCTCCTGCCCGGACAACGTCGCCTTCGACCCGCACGGCAACCTGTGGATCTCCACCGACGGCAACGCGCTCGGCTCGCACGACGGCCTGTTCGGCGTGGCGACCAAGGGCGAGCGGCGCGGTGAGCTCAAGCAGTTCCTGACCGTGCCGAACGGCGCCGAGACCTGCGGCCCGATCGTCCAGGACCGCCGCGTCCTCGTCGCCGTCCAGCACCCGGGCGAGATCGACGGTGCCTCCGTGGAGAACCCGAAGAGCGCCTGGCCCGACGGGCAGGGAAAGATCGTTCGCCCGGCCGTCGTCTCGGTGTGGGCCAAGGACGGCAGCGACATCGGTGCCTGACGGTCCGTGACGAAGACGTCGTGACGTAGCGACGTAGCGACGTAGTGACGTGGCGACGTAGCGAGGTCCGGCGTAGCGAGGTCTACGCGGGTTTCCGCCGTGGCGAGGTCTACGCGGGTTTCTTCTCGCTGTACGTGTGCTCGTACGCCGAAGGGGGCGCTCCCAGGCCCGGGGGCGCCCCCTTCGCCATGAGCCACTCCCGGTACGCCGGCGCCTGGCGCACCGTGTCCCAGTACGCCTCGACCAGCACCGGGTACACCGAGTCCAGCACCTCCTCGGTGCGGGCCGCGAGCATGAGGCGTACACCGAGGGGGTCGCCGTGCAGACGGCGTACGGCCATCCCGGGGCGGGACTGGCAGGTCGGCTGGCAGACGGTGACGACCTCGCCGGTCGCGACGAGGGACGCGGTGGTGTGGTAGTCGCCGTGCAGGATGCGGGGGTTGAGACCCGCGGCGCGCAGCATGCGGTGCACCGCGTCCCACTCGCCGTCCACCGTCGGGTCGACCATCCAGCGGTCCTCGGCCAGGTCGGCCAGGCGTACGACGGGCCGGGCGGCGGCCGGATGGTCCGTGGGCAGCGACACGAACTGCGGCTCGCGGTCGACGAGGACACGGATGCCGAGTTCGGGCGGGATGCGCAGCGGGCAGCCCTCCACCTCGTGCACGAACGCGACGTCGAGCTGGCCGTCGGCGACCATGCGCAGCAGGGCGTTCGCGGAGACGTCCATCTGGAGGAGGGCCTCCTGGGGGTCGTCCCGCAGGCGGCGCAGCCAGCCCGCGAGGGCGGGGCTCGCGGTGGAGCCGATGCGGAGCTGAGGCCCCGTCACGGCGGCGGCCCGGGCGTCGGCCACCAGGGCGCGCAGCTCGGCCACGAGGGGGCGGGCCCGGCCCAGGACCACACGGCCCAGCGCGGTGGGGCGGCAGCCGGTGCGCTCGCGGAGGAACAGGGCGCCGCCCAGCTCCTGCTCGATACGGCGCAACTGAGTGCTCAACGAGGGCTGGGCCACACCGAGTTGGCGCGCGGCCCGGTGCAGGCTGCCGGTGTCCGCGATGGCGCACAACGCGCGTAGATGTCTCACCTCAAGCTCCATGGTGCAAGCTCTCTGCTTGTCCCGGCTCCATGTCAGTGGAGAGTAGAGCGCGAACATGGGTTGCACCAGACGCACAAACCCCATGCAAAACAGGCGAGTTGGACGGTCGACGGGCGAATGACCGATAGTCGCGTGCTATCGCCGGTTGGCGTCATCACAGCCATCGCACAGGCGCCCAGACTCGATGACGACTTCACCCCCCACCCAAGGAGTCATCGATGCGTATGCGCACGCGCACGCCCAAGTCCGCCCGTATGGCGGCGATCGCCCTCGCTCTCGCGGGCGCCGGCCTGAGCACGGCGGTACCCGCGTCCGCCGCACCCGCCGCGCCGGCCCCCGAGTCGTATGTGGCGTACGAGGGTTCGTCGGAAGAGGCCAAGGCCAACGAGGCGTTCTTCGAGGCGGTGATCCGGTCGGTCGCCGAGAAGCGTGCCGCCGCCCCGGGGGCCGCCGCCGTCACCGTCGTCTACGACGCCTCCCGCGCGCCGACGTTCGCGAGCCAGATATCCCGCAGCACCCAGATCTGGAACGGCGCGGTGGCGAACGTGAAACTCCAGTCGGGCTCGGCGTCGAGCGCCGACTTCAGCTACCGGGAGGGCAACGACCCGCGGGGCTCCTACGCCTCCACGAACGGCCACGGCAGCGGCTACATCTTCCTCGACTACGCGCAGAACCAGCAGTACGACTCCACGCGCGTGACCGCCCACGAGACCGGGCACGTGCTCGGTCTGCCGGACAACTACTCCGGCCCGTGCAGCGAGCTGATGTCGGGCGGCGGTCCCGGCACGTCCTGCACGAACTCCAACCCGAACGCCGCCGAGCGGGCCCGTGTGAACCAGCTGTGGGCCAACGGCTTCGCCGCGGCCCTGGACAAGGCGCTCGGCAAGGCCCGCTAGCAGGGCCCACCTGCTCGGCCCGCCGACCGGGCCCGATCAGCCGCCACCCCCCCCCACGGGTGCGGGCCGCCCTCCTGCACAGGGCGGCCCGCACTCATCCGCCGGTCGTCCGGCTCATGGCGTCAGGCAGGTCACCCCCGGGAGCTCGGTGGGCACGGCCGGGGCGGCGGGGTCGACCATGGCGGTCACGTCACCGGGGGTCTGGAGAACGCAGTTGATGGTCGCCACGGGGTCCGGGACCGCGCCGGCGGGCGTGGCCAGGGCGCCCAGGGCGGCGAGGGTTCCGAGCAGGACGGCAGCCGTACGCTTCGTACGCTTCATGAACATTCCTTTTTCGGTAGGAAGGCTGACAAGCTGGATCATTGCCCTCGTCGGCCGTGCGTACGTGCCGCATCACCCCTGCGGGCGTGACGTAACGATTCGCCAGGGGTGAGGGGTTGACCGTCGGCCAGGAACGCCGTGTCGATGCCGAGGCAGACGGCGAGCCGGTGCCGACGACTTGCCGCGGGTCAGCTCCGCCGGTGCAGCGTGAGGTCCACGAGCAGGGCACGGTGGTCGGTGCCGTCGACGCCGAGGAAGCGGGCGCGCTGTGCGGCGAAGTCCCGGGACACCAGGACGTGGTCGATCTGCGCGCCGAACGTCGGCGCCGTCCGGGCGGGCCAGCTGGGCGTACGGTCCTCCCCGGCGAGCCGGGCGCCGTCACGCAGGCCCGCGTCGAGGATGCGGCGGAAGGCGGCGTGGTCCTGGGAGGCGTTGAAGTCCCCGGCGACGATCGTGGGCGTGGACCTGTCGGCCTCGGCGTACGCGCGCAGGCGGCCCAGCTCACTCCGCCAGGTGTCCAGCCGGCCCGGCAGCGGCGGCATGGGGTGCGCGAGCTGGAGCCGTACCCGGTGGCCCCGCACATCGGCGGTGGCACCGGGCATGCCCATGGTGCCGGGGACGGCGCCGGCCTCGGTGAGCGGAAAGCGGCTGAGGATGACGGACCCGTCCGAGCCGTAGCCCTCGACGGCCTGCCGGTACGGGTAGCCGTCCCCCTCGAAGGCGTCCCTGAGGGCGGCCGAGCAGGTCTGCTCGCACTCCTGGACGAACACGAGGTCCGGGTCGTGGCGGCGGACGGCACCGACGAGCGCGTCGGTCCCGCGCCCGAACTGCACGTTCGACGTCAGGACCCGGACCTCGGCGAGCGGCGGCCCGCCCGGGTCGTCCGTCTTCCCGTACGGCTCGATGAACCAGGCGAGGCCGCCGAGCACGACGACGCCCCACACCAGGCCGGTCCGCCAGCGGGAGCGCAGGGCGAGGAACAGGGCGAGCGCGGTGGGGGCGAGCAGCCACGACAGGAAGGCGAGCACCTGGGGCACCGGGGTGACGCCGTCACTGTCGGCCACCCGGCACCCGAGGACCACGCTGACCCCGGCGAGCAGCAGCCCCGCGAACCAGGCGCCCGGCCTGCGCCCGGACGCCCGCTCGTCCTCCCTCACCGTGCGCTCGGCCGCCACCGTGTCCAAGTCCTGGCCTCCACCTGCTCGCCGGGTGCCCGAAAGGGTGCCCGAATCCTCCCTCATAGACGGGGGCGCCGGGCGGACGGTTGCGAGGGTGCCGAACGCGATGGGTGACCGCGCAGGTCAGGACCGCGACACGGCGTGGAACTCCCGTACGACCTCGATGCGGCCCACGATGTGCGCGTTGAACTCCGCCAGCTCCTCCGCCGGGACCCAGAGCTCCAGGATGGTCCGGCCGCCGGCCTGCCGGACCGGGTACCGGGAGACGAACTCCGCGTCGATCTCGAAGCGGGTCACGTAACCGGAGCCGGAGGCGGGCACGTTCCAGTCGCGGGCGATGCGCACGGCGTAGTCCTCGTTGAGGACCGGGTAGAAGATCGGTTGCTCGGGCAGCCGGGGAGGCCAGGCCGTCCAGCCGGAGGCCTCCACGAGCGCGAGCTCCTCCGGGCCGGTCGGGCGCCACAGGGTGGTCGTGGGCCGGGCAGTCGTGGGCTGGGTGGGCGTGGGCTGGGTGGGCATGAGGGGCGACCGTAGTCCGGCGGGCGCCGTGGCGCCATGGAATTACCGCGGGACTGCCGGCGGCTGTCGGTGGGGCGGTGGGGCGGTGGGGTCAGGTCTGTGGCTGTGGCTGTGACTGGTCCTGTGGGACGGGTGTCGGCGGGGTTCTGGCGGGGGTGCCGGTGGTGGCTGTGGTAGCCCGTGACCCAGGCCGCCAGGGCCACCGACACACCCAGCACCACCAGCAGCCACGTCACCGTGCGCAGGGTGGCCGTCAGGGCGTCGTAGACGGCGGCCGCCGCCTCGCGAGACACGTCGGGCGGCAGGTCGGTGAGCGTCATATGGCGGCCCACGGCCACGGCGATCCCCAGCAGGGCACCGCCCAGCGCCGTACCGAGCCCCGTCGCGAACACCGCGCCGCGGCGGCAGGCGGACACGAGGACGCCGGCCACGGCCAGTGCCAGGGTGAGCGACGGCAGCCAGAACGCGGTGAGTTCGAGCACGCGGTATCCCTTCCGGAGCCGGTCCAGGTCCTCGGACGACAGCAGGACGACCTCGGTGTGCTCGACCGGGATGCGGTGCGCGAACGGCACGCGGTCGTGTGCGAGCCGTTCCTTCACCCGCTCGGTGACGGGCGCCACGTCGAGCGTCACGGGCGCCGTACCGTCCTCGCGCACCGCCCGCAGCACCGTGTCGTGCGCGGCCCGGTTCGCCGCGGTCCACGCCGCGCGGTACGCGGCGGTCTGCGTGAAGGACCGCACGGCGTCGCGCGTGAACGCCCGCACCGGCGCCTTCAGCGGCGGCCCCACGTGGACCTCCCGCATGATCCCGGCCGTGACGGCGTCCGCGATCGCGTTCCGTACGTGCGGGTCGGCGGCCAGCGGTGCCGTCGCCGCCTCGTACCGTGCCGCGTCCGCGAGCTCGTACGTCGCCCACGCCGCCAGCACGCCGAGCGGCGCGAGCAGGGAGGCGAGCGCGATCAGCAGGGCCGACAGGGCGCTCCGGACACGTCGAGGCACCCTCTCAGGCAAGGCCCCTCAGCCACCGCGCGCGAGCGGGCGGAGCGCTGATGACTGCATATGGGCGCATACGACAAGCCGTACGGGGAGGACGGGCCGGGAGAGCGGACGGGGAGTGAGAAAGCGGACGGGGAGTGGGAGAGCGGACGGGGGATGCGGGCCGGGCCGGTTGCCGGACGGTGCGCACCGGGAGCGGGCCCCGCCGCCCGGGCGCGGCCCGCTCCCGCCCGTCGTCACCTGTTCCGGTGACCCTCCGCGTCCTCGTGCGTGTAGTACCGGTAGAAGGTCAGCGCGCCCACGGCCCCCGCGACCGGCAGGGACATGAGGCAGCAGCGCAGGATGCTCGCGCCGCTCTGGCTGTAGATGAAGCCGAAGGCGATGCCGGCGAAGACGGCCCACGTCGTGGCGTGCAGCTCGCGCCGCAGCCGGGGGGCCAGCGCGCGGACACCGGTGAGGGCCGCCATGAACGCGACGGCGCTCACGAAGCCCAGGAGGATGTTCCAGCCCGTGATCGGGCCGCCCGCGCGGTTGATGGCCGCGGTCCAGTAGCCGTAGACCAGCCCCCCTGCCACGGTCAGTGTCCGGCGGATCACTGTGTGGGTGCGCTCGCTGAGGACGTCGGGGAGGTCCGGCGCGTGCGGGACCCAGATCACTTCGGACCTTCCGGGTGTCTTCGGCACCGGTGTCGGATGAGCCATGGGAGCGCTCCTCTCTCCTGCGCTGTCTCTCCTCCGCCCGCCTTCCAGCGCACACCCCGGGTGGTCGCCTGGCAAGTCGGGATGCGGGTTCTGTGACACCGTGTTTCGCTGGGCCCCATGAGGCGGTACGCGGCGGCGCGGGGCCGACAGCGGCCCCGGCACCGGGCGAGGCGGTCACTGCTCGACCGCCTCGACAGGCTGCCGCGGCTGGGACCCGAACCGGATCCTGCCGAACAGCAGGGGCCGCTGCGCCTGCGCGGGCGCAGCATCGCCTGGGTGCCGCCGCTGGCGCTGCTGGTCGCCGTTCCGGTGCTGGATCTGTTGACCGCGGGCGACTTCCGGGTCATCTCGTGGGTCGTGCTCGCGCCGGGCATCTCGGCGGCCGTGTGCCGGGTGTGGACGACGGCCGTGTTCGCGGTGCTGGCGGTCGTCGCCTACGTCCTCTTCAACGTCCTGCCGGGCCAGATCCGGACCGGGCTGGCCGACTTCATCCTCGTCGTCGTCGGCGGGCTGCTGTCGGTCCTGGCCTGCTCGGTGCGCGTCCGCGGCGAGCGGCGCATGCTGCACATGCGGAACGTCGTCGAGACCACCGTCCGCACCCTGCTGCGCCCGCTGCCGCCGGGCTGGGGCGGCCTGGACCACGCGGCCGTCTACCTCTCCGCCGACTCCGAGGCCCGCGTCGGCGGCGACTTCTACGACATACAGCCCGGCCTGCACGGCACCCGCGTGCTGCTCGGTGACGTCCAGGGCAAGGGACTCGGGGCGGTGGAGGCGGCGGCCGCGCTGCTGGGGACGTTCCGTGAGGCGGCGTACCACGAGGCCCGGCTGAGTGCGGTGGCCGAGCGGCTGGAGGTGCGGATGAAGCGCCACGTGGGGTACTGCGCGGCGGTCGGGCGGGAGGACGGGGACCGGTTCGCCACGGCTGTGCTCGTGGGCTTCCCCACGGCCGAGCGGGACCGCGGGCTGGTGGAGGTCGTCAACTTCGGCCACGAACCGCCGCTGCTGGTCGCTCCCGGCGGTGTGCGTGCCCTGCCGCCGGGGGACGGACTTCCGCTGGGGCTGGGCGATTTGGTGGACGCGTCGCTGCCGCCGGTGCGGACGATGCTGCTCGCGCCCGACGAGACGCTGTTGCTGGTGACGGACGGAGTGACCGAGGCACGGGGCGCGAACGGGGAGTTCTTCCCGCTGCAGGAGCGGCTCGCCCGTGTGCTCCTCGTCGCGCCCGGCCTCGCGAAGGATCCGGGCCGTCTGGTCCGGCTCGTCCGGGACGGGACGCTGGAGTACTGCGGGGGACGTCTGGAGGACGACACGACGATCTTCGCTGTGCGGCGGCGCGGGCGGGCGTGAGGGTTTGTCCCGGGGGCGGAGGAACCCCGGAAAGCCCACGGCGTCGCCCCTTTGCAGCCGCACCGGTTACGGTGCTGCTGTACGTGATCGATGGGGGAGGAACCGATGCCCGGAACCGTCCTGCTGCTCGCCGCCTCGCCCGCAGGCAAGGCGTGCCTGGTGGACGCGGCCTCCGTGCTGCCGATACTCGCCGCCGTCGCCCCACCCGTACTGGCCGGCACGGACACGGCCAACGTCGTCGAACTGGCCGACCCGCTGGAGCCCCAGGCCGTACTGACCCGGCTCCGCGCCGCCGCCGGCGCACCCGGCCCGCTCACCGTCTTCCTCACCGGCCAGCTCCAACTCGACCGCCGCCAGCACCTGCCCCATCTGGCGCTCGCCCGCACCACCCCGGCGACCGTCCGCTACACCGCGTTCCCCTGGCACTGGCTCCGCGAGGAGCTCCGCCTGCGCCCACCGGGCTCGACCGCCCTCATCGCCGACCTCCACGCCGACGCGGAGACCTGGCAGCACCTGCGCACCCTCTCCCTCGACGTGGGCCCCGGCGTCACCGTCCACGGTCGCGTCGCCCCGCCCCCACCGCGGCGTGCGGTGGCGCAGCCGTCGTACATGAGGGCGATCGCGACGATCCTGCGCAGCGGTCAGCGGCCCCCGCTGCCCCAGCTCCACCACCAGGCGCTGTCCCGGATCGCGAGTGACGGACAGGGCGCGTACGGCGATGTCGTGCTGTCGTGGGAACCCGCGCCCGGAGTCGGAGGCCCTGTTCCGGGCGGCTCTATTCTGGGCGGCCCCGTTCCCGGAGGCTCTGTTCCGGGCGGCCCCGTTCCCGGAGGCCCTGTTCCCGGCGGCTCCGCCCCCGGCGCCACGTACCGGTCGGCACCGCCGCCTCCCCGTACGCCGCCCGGACAGACCGGGACCACCACCGAGACGCGCGCGACCGCCGGGCCGGGCGCGGTCCCCGACCCCCGCGACCCCCACGCGGCCATCACCGCCGCCGTCCAGGCCGAGCGTCACGACGAGGCCGACGCGCTCGCCGCACGGCACGAGCAGGACGCCCTGCGCGCCCACGGCCCCGCGTCCGAGCAGGCGCTGCACTGGACGGAGGTGCGGGCCGACCTGGCGATGTTCGCGGGGGACGCCGCGCGCAGCTGCCGTACGTGGATGGCGGTCGCCACCGCCCGGCTGTCCGCGGGTCACGCCCCGGACGCGCCCGCCGTCGAGACCGCCGTGGACCGGGCCCACCACCAGTGGGGACGGGTCGACGACGTGGCGCGGGCCCGTGAACTGGGGCCCGCGCTCGCCGAGTTGCGCCACCGGGTGCCGGGCCGCCGCGAGGGCGCGCTCCAGCACGTCCAGCGGCACCTGGAGGAACTCCGACAGAACCCGCAGGAACCGAGGCCGGCCCAGCACGTGCCGGGATAGCGGACCGATGTGAGGACCACTGCACGCGCGATGTGAGGACCACCGGGTGTACGTCGTTCAATCCGCGCACAGCCGGTATCCCACGCTCCGCACCGTACGGATGAGCGACTGTCCGGTGCCCAGCTTGCGGCGCAGGTGGTAGATGTACGTGTCGACCGCCCCGGAGCCGTCGTTGCGGTGGTTCCAGACGCGCCGCAGGATCTGTGTGCGGCTCAGTACCCGGCCGGGTTCCTCCTTCAGCTCGAACGGCTTGGTGAGGAAGTCGTCGCCGCCCAGGTCCAGGCCGCGCACCCGGTCGTCGACCCGGCCCACTCCGGTGAGGAAGAGCACGGGGACGGTGACGCCCCGCCGGCGTAAGTTCCGGCAGACGTCGAAGCCGCTGACGTCCGGGAGGTTCACGTCCAGGAGCGGCAGGGCCGACCGGACGGACCGGCGGCGACGCCGTGAGGGCAGGTGGGGGTCCCGGCTCCCCCGTCGGGTGCGTAAACGTAACAGCACACTTGTTCGAGTGAACGTCTCCGGATTCCCCGCGTGGGTTGTCGGTCCAGTGCGGCCGTCATTACGGGAGTCACGTAGGCCGTGTCGCGTTCGCCGCGGTGATCAGGGCCGTCATCGCGAGCAGCGCGGCGGCGAGTGGTCGGGCATGGCGGGTGAGCAGGTGTCGGAGCACGGCAACCTCGCAGCGGTGTGGTCAGCAGCGCATTAAGCGGGTTTAAGGCGCTGCTTAACGTAGGGGGTTGAAGCCTCAACAGCAAGAGCATGTCGGGTAGTTGACGATAAGCACGAGCACAAGTGCGATTACTGGCATGCTTACGCCATGGCAGCCACGGCCGACCGCGACGATCCCGAGACCATCGGGCGCAGAGTGCAGCACCTGCGTACGGAACGCGGACTGACGCAGAAACAGCTGGCCGATCAGGCCTACACGCCCGCCTACATCTCCACCGTGGAGGCCGGGCGGGTGCGCGCCTCCGACGACGCGCTCAAACACATCGCGCAGCGGCTCGGCGTCGCGTACGAGGAACTGGCGACCGGGCGCCCCGCCCACCTCGCCGTCGACCTGCGGCTCCGGCTGACCGACGCGCAGCGCACGCTCGCGACCGGCGAGGCCACGGTGGCGGCGGAGCAGTACGCGGCGCTCCTCGCGGAGGCCGAGGCGCACGGACTCGCCGCCGAACAGGCCACCGCTCTGCTGGGGCTCGGTGACTGCGGCCTGGACACCGGCGACCTGACCGCGGCCCGGCAGTACTTCGAGCGGGCGGAGAAGGTCCTGCACGACGCACCGCTGACCGCACGGGCGACCGCCCTGCGCGGCCGGGCGGTCGCCCACTACCTCGCCGGTGAACTCCGTTACGCCTGCTACCTGCTGGAGTCCACCCTCGACGAGCTGAACCGCGGCGGACTGCACGACCCCGACGCGCTGCTCCTGCTCTACGCGAGCGCCATCGCCCCCTACATGGACATGGGCGCGCACGCGCGCGCGGCCAAGGCGGCCGAGCTGGCCCTGGCGCTCGCCCCCCAGGTCGCGGACCCGGCGCTGGTGGCCCGTATGCACCGCCAGGTCGCGCGCACCCTGATCGCCGAGGGGCGCGTCGCCGAGGCCGACGCCTCCCTGGCCAAGGCCGCCGAGCTCTACCGCCAGCTCCAGATCCGTACCGAACTCGCCAACTGCCACTGGATGCGCGGCTACCTGTACGCCCAGAACGGTGAACTGGAGCGTGCGGAGGGCGAGTTGCGCGAGGCGCTGACCATGCACACCGGTCGTAAGGCCGCGCTCTACAGCAGTCAGGTGACGGTGGAGCTGGCCGACGTCCTGCACCGGCTCGGCAAGTCGGAGGAGGCCGCCGCGCTGCTCCGCGACGTCCTCGGGCACCTGTCCCCGGAGCGCGGCGCCGTCCACTCCGCGGCCGCGCACCGTCTGCTCGGCATCATCGCGGAGGACGCGCGGGACTCCGAGACGGCGGAGGAACACTACGTACGGGCGCTGAGCCTGCTGGAGCGCGCGGGCGCGGCGGGCGACCTGGCCGACCTGTGCCGGCTCCTCGGGGACCTGCTGCGCCGTACCGGCAGGGTGGAGGCGGCGCTGGACGCGTACCGGACGGGACTCGGGCACCGTACGGCCCCCGGGACGACGACCCTGGGACCGGCGCCCGCACAGCCTCCTCTGTGACGGACCGAAAACGAACCAGGAACCAGGGGTGCGGGCTCACCGGGCCGGACGACGAGTGGCTTCGCCGATCTCGCCGGTTACAGGGGCCTCGTCGGCTTTCGGTTCAAGCGGGGGCGCCTCGACGGAGTACACCTCGATGCCGTACGCCGCTCTCCCCTGCTCGACGGCATACGACACGGAGTACGTCCCGGTCAGCACGGCGAGGAGCGCGGCGGCCGTGACGTACTTCTCTCTCCGGTCTCTCCGGGCCATGAACGGACAACTCCAAGTGATCGATGGTCAGGAACTGTTCTCGGTCGTCCAGCACCCTGTGGTGTGTTTCGATGGAGGCGCCGTACGAAGACCGACGTACGGGACCTGTACGCACCACGGGGGCCACCGGGTTGCACGGGAATCCGGGGAACTCGAAAGAACTTCTGGGGACTCGGAGAGAACTCAGGCACACGCGCGGCGAGGGGCATGACCGAGGAAGAGTTCGACGCGTTCTACGCCAGCGCGTTCCCCCGGCTGACCGGGCAGCTCTACGCGTTCACGGGGGACCACGGCGAGGCGCAGGACGTGGTTCAGGAGGCGTTCGTCCGCGCCTGGGACCGGCGGCGGGACTTCCTCGTCGACGAGGCGCCCGAGGCGTGGATCCGGACCGTCGCGATGCGGCTCGCGGTGAGCCGCTGGCGGCGGGCGAGACGCTGGCTGGAACTGGTCCGCCGTACGCCACCGCCCCAGCACACGCCCGGCCCCGACCCCGAACGGGCCGTCCTGGTCGCCGCGTTGCGCAAACTGCCCGATGCCCAGCGCATGGCGCTCGTTCTGCACCATCTGTGCGACCTCAGTGTCGAGCAGGTAGCCTCCGAGACCGGTGCCCCCGTGGGGACGGTCAAGGCCCGTCTGTCCCGTGGCCGGGCGGCGCTGGCGCGGGAACTGGCCACCGGCGAGGGGGAGAGGGAGGACCATCGTGTCCGATGATCTCGCCCGCGGGCTACGGCAGTTGGCCAAGAGCGCCGAGGCGCCGCCGACCGTCCCGGGCGCCGAGGTCCGCCGTATCGCCGTACGCCGTCGACGCCGCCGCCGTACCACCGCGGTCGCCGCCGGGGGAACCGTCGCGGCCGCCCTGGCCGCGCTGCTGACGGTGAACCTCACCGGCGGCGGCACAGATGACCGTCCCGCCCCGGCCGCCAGCCCCGCCGGCACGCCCGCGACACCGGCGCCCGCCGACGCGACGGTGGACCTGTCCCGCCATGTGCTCGTCATCGACGGCCGGGAACTCCCCGTCTCCGCGGGCTCGAAGGACGCGCCCACGCCCACGGGCCGTATGACGGTCACCGGCAAGAAGTCCGCCACACTGGCACCCGGCGAGGACATCGGCGTCGCCGACGGCCTCGCCGACGCCGTGAAGATCGCTTGGGTGATTTCGCTCAGGGCGCCGGACGGGAGCACGGTGTTCATCGGCGCCAGGGCGTACGACGAGAAGGCGCCGGGCGACTACCCCGGGGCGCCCGGCTGGATCAGCCTGCGGAGCGGCGACGCGCGGTGGGTGTACGAGCGGCTGGTGGAGGGATCGGTGGTGGAGGTGACGGGGGCCGCGTCGACACCCGATCAGGCCTCGCCGTCGGCCCGGCCTTCGACAGCGCCTTCGCTGGTTGCGACGCCGACAGCGGATGAGGCACCGACGGAGACTGAGGCACGGACACAGTTCCCGGCCGAGACAGCGACGCCTTCGGCGACGGTGAACACGGAGCCCTCCGGGCTTCGAGACGCGGGCCGCGGGTAGGCACACGGCGCCTCCGGGCAGGTGGTGCAGGTGGTGCAGTTGGTGCAGCAGGGTGGTGCAAGTGGTGCAAGTGGTGCAAGTGGTGCGGGTGGTGCGGGTGGTGCAGCCGGCGCCCCGAGCCGCCACGGACCACGACGAGGTTCGACCGTGCCTGAGCACTCCGGGCCCCTGAGACCCTGACGTGCGTACGCCACCCGTGGGGACCCGCTCACCCGGACGACCCCCTGCGCTGGTGGGCGCTCCCCGACGGTGTTGGCCTGGGACGAAACGTCATGTTCCCGGGAGGCCGGCGCCATGCGACATCCGTATCGACTGCCCGTCCTGGTGTTCGTCGCCGGGGTGTTCGTGGTGGCGGCGGCCTGGCTGTGGCAGGAGAGATGGGTCGGCCATCCGGCCGCCGCACCGGGGAGCGGGAAGACCTCCGCCGCCGCCGCACCCTCGGCGCCGGCCGCCTCCACCCTCTCCGCCGCCCGGCTCAGGAGCGCCCTCATCGGCGAGGGCGACCTCGGTGGCGCCTGGGCCCCGACGGCCGGCGCGGCCACCTGGCGGGACGGGCTGCTCAAGGGCAGGGCGGACCGCCCCGAGTGCCAGGAACTGCTCGACGCCGTGTACGCCGAGGACCTGCTGGGCGAGCCGAGCGGCGCGACGGCGGTCGAGGGCTTCGACGACACCGAGTACGGCGCTCAGGTGCGCTACCAGGTGGGCGCGTACCGGAAGCAGGACGTCGACGCGAAGCTCGGGCACCTGGGCCGACTTGCCGGGCAGTGCCGGGAGTTCACCTCGACCGGGGCCTCGGGAGAGAAGTACGACGTCCGGGTGGCCCCCGTCCGGCTCCCCGGCGTCGGCGACGCCCGCGAGGCGCTCCGCATGACCGTCGGGGGCGAGGTCGACGGAGAGCGGGGCGAGCTGACGCTGGACGTCGCCGCCCTGCGCGTCGGCGACGGTGCCGCCCTCCTCACGCACGGCGGCCTCTACGGCATCGAGGCCGACATCACCCGGCACGCCGCCCAACTCGCCGCCGAGCGCCTCCGGGACACCCTGGCGGGCAAGCCACCGCGTTCCGCCCGTCCCTCCGCCCGTCCCTCCGAGCGGCCCGCCGAGGAGGGGCAGCAGGAGCGCCAGGAGGAACCGGCGTACGAGGCAAACCCGGCGTACGAGGACGGCGAGACGGGCGAAGTGGACGAGGGCGGCCAGTAGGGCCAGTAGGAGCAGGACCTGAGGGCTCAGCCCGCCGGCGTCGTCGCCCGGCGCAGGTTCTCGATGCAGACCGTGAGGGCCTGCTGGAGGGACTCCAGCTGGTCGAGCATGTCGGCCTCGTAGATGTCGTCGAGGTCGGTGGCGTCGTCCAGCGTCAGCTCCTCGAAGACCTTCGTGGCCCGCTGGAGGCTGCTGTAGAACTTCGTACGGCGTTCCTGGACGCGGAGCTCCGGGTCCGCCTCGACGGTCTGGACGACGAGGGACTTCACGTTGTCGTACGCTTCGGTCGCCCACTCGCCGGTGTCCTCGTCCTCGTCCAGCTCGTCGAGGAGGGAGAGGTGGCGCTCGGCCTCGGCGCGGAGGCCGGCGGGGGCGTCGATCGTCTGTCCCGCCGGGGTCTTCACCTGCCCGCTGTCCACGATCTGGCGGACGTACCCGATGCGGTCGGCGGCCCGGTTCTCGGTGGCGACCGCCTTCTTCAGCTCCTCCGTCCGGACGACGTCACGTGCCAGCTCGGCCTGGAGCGACGGGTCCTCCCGCAGCCGGTCGAGGAGCGCGGCGCGGGCCGCCTGGGCGGTGGAGGGGTCGGCGAGGATCGCGGCACGCAGCGCGGTGGGGTTCTCCGCGACCTCCAGCGCCTTGGTGGGCCGGATGCCCTCGGCCTCGGCGGCCGCCGTGATCGCGGTACCGCGTACGGAGGTGGCGCTGTTGCGGGAGCTGTAGTACGACAGCCAGACGTCCGCTTCCGGCAGTTCGATGTCGTCGCCGGGGCTGAGCGCCTCGAACTGCGGCACGAGCCCGTCGTCGGCCGCCATGTCCCAGGCCTTGTAGTAGCGCATGACCCGCTCCGGCGAGCACCCGGCCAGCTCGGCGAACTCCTTCGCCGACACCTTCGGTGTCTCCCCCGCCACCTGCCCACCGGGCCGCACACTCCGCGCCACCTTCAACGCGAACGTCCAGCCACCGGTCCGCGCGTACACCCCGAACTCCCGGGCGTCCCGCGCCACGAGCTCGTGCACACGGACATCCGGAGCGGTCTCGGCATCCGGTGCGGCCTCGGCGCCCGGAGCGGTCTCAGCGTCCGGTGCGGCCTCGGCGCCCAGCGCGGCCTCGGCGGTCGGTTCGACCCAGTACCCCTCGTTCTCGTCGCGCTCTTCGCTCTCGGACGTCGGGTGGATCGCTACGGTCAAAGGACACTCTCCCGGGGAGTACGTACGACGGAACGCGGCTGCCGGACGCGACCGGCAGAACGCGCATCGTATCCGTTCAGCGCTCGGTCACCGTTTCGTGCGTCGTGCCCTCCGGACGCGGGCCCCGTAAAACCAGTTGCCCCCGGTCATCTGACGGGATGTAGCGTGGCCGCCATGTGTGCAGACGGCATGTGGGGTATCGCAGTGTTGATCAGGAACCGCCGCTTCTAGCGGTGGGCCTTCCGCGACTTTCGGCCTGAGCGGCCGCGCCCCTGGCGACGCCGCTCCACCTCGCCGAACCGATACGCGAAGTGATCCGCCGCTCCCGAGAGACCTCGCCGGGCGGCCGTTCCGCGCTGCCCGGCTTCCCCTCGAAGCCGCGGAGATCCTGTGCGCACCCACCGACCCGGCCGACACGAGCTCGGCCAGAACTTCCTCGTCGACCCGACCGTCATCGAGCTCATCATCGATACGGTCGCCGGCCTCGCGTCCAGCAGTGACGCTCCCCTCATCGAGATCGGCGCGGGTGACGGCGCGCTGACCCTGCCGTTGCAGCGGCTCGGACGGCCGCTGACCGGTGTCGAGATCGACGGCCGGCGTGCCGCGCGGCTGGCCCGACGTACCGGCCCGGCGACCGAGATCGTCCACGGCGACTTCCTGGACTTCCACGTCCCGGCGACGCCGCACGTCCTGGTCGGCAACCTGCCGTTCCACCAGACCACGGCGATGCTGCGCCGCATCCTGCGGGCCCCCGGCTGGACGGAGGCCGTGCTGCTCGTGCAGTGGGAGGTGGCACGGCGGCGCGCCGGTGTGGGCGGGGCGACCATGATGACGGCGCAGTGGTGGCCGTGGTTCGAGTTCCGGCTCGTGTCCCGGGTGCCCGCCTCGGCGTTCCGTCCGCGCCCCGGTGTCGACGGCGGACTGATGACCATGGCTCGCCGGGCACGGCCTCTCGTACCGGTCCGGGACCAGCGGCACTACCAGGACTTCGTGCACCGTGTGTTCACGGGCCGCGGCCACGGCCTCGACCGGATCCTCGCCACCGCCGCCCCGGAACTCCCCCGCCGCGAGGTCCGGCACTGGCTGCGGCAGAACCGGATCGCCCCCGCCGCCCTGCCCCGTGCTCTCGGCGCCCACGAGTGGGCGGAGCTGTACGGGCTCCGGGACCGTTCAGCCCGGCGGGCCGGTCAGTGACTGTTCCGCCCAGATCACCTTGCCCTCCGGCAGGAACCGGGTCCCCCAGCGTTGGGTGAACTGGGAGATGAGGAACAGCCCGCGCCCGCCCTCGTCGGTGGCGCGCGGGTGGCGCAGGTGGGGAGCGGTGGCGCCGCCGTCGAAGACCTCGCAGATCAGGGTGCGTTCGAGGATGAGGCGCAGTCGGATGGCGCCGGTGGCGTGACGTATGGCGTTGGTGACCAGTTCGCTGACGACCAGCTCGGTGGTGAACGCCAGCTCCTCCAGGCCCCACGCGTCGAGCTGCCGGATCGTGGTTCTGCGGGCCTGGGCGACCAGCGCGGGGTCGGCCGGCAGGTCCCAGGACGCCACCCGGTCCGCGTTCAGCTGCCGGGTGCGGGCCAGCAGCAGCACCACGTCGTCGTACGGGCGCTCGGGCACCAGCGCGTCGACCACGGTCTGCGCCCGCCGGTCGAGGGAGGCCGGGGCGACATCGGGCGGGGGGTTCGCAACGACGCGCACCAGCTCTGCCCGTCCCCTCTCCCTGCGTCGCCCATCCGTACGCCGCTCCTCCGTACGTCCCGCGCCCGTCGGTGGGCGGCCCCCCGCCGTCGCCGATCCCGCCAGCGCGCGGCACAGCATGTCGGGGCTGGCCTCGGCGAGCAGACCGTCCGTGTGGAGGGCGATCAGGGTGCCCGGCGGCAGGGCCAGCGTGAGGGACTCGAAGGGGGGACCGTCGACGCCCAGGGCCGGCCCGATCGGGAGGTCGTCCGCGAACGTCACCGTGCCGTCCGGCGTGATCAGCGCCGGTGCCGGGAGGCCGGCCGAGGCCATCACGCACTCGCCCGACACGGGGTCGTGCACCACGTACAGACAACGCGCCCCGACCGTGTGCCCGCTGCCCGCGCCCGGGTCGTCGCCCTCCTGCCGGGCGGACTTGGCGACGAGGTCGTCGAGGTGGGCGACCACCTCTTCGGGCGGCAGGTCGAGGTCGGCGAGGGTGCGTACGGCGGTGCGCAGGCGGCCCATGGCGGCGGCGCCGTCGATGCCGTGCCCCGGGACCTCGCCGACGACGAGGGCGACGCGGGCGCCGGAGAGCGGAATGACGTCGTACCAGTCGCCGCCCAGGCCGGTGAGCTCGTCGGCGGGGCGGTAGCACGCGGCCACCTCCACCGCGTCCTGCTCGGGCAGACGCCGGGGGAGGAGGCTGCGCTGCAGAACCAGGGCGGCGCTGCGTTCGCGCGTGTAGCGCCGGGCGTTGTCGACACACACGGCGGCGCGGGAGACCAGCTCCTCGGCGAGGCCCAGGTCGACCTCGTCGAAGGGGTCCATGCGGCCCTCGCCGCGGAAGAACGTGGTGATGCCGAGCGTGATGCCCCGCGCCCGGATCGGCACGATCATCACGGTGTGCAGCCCGAGGTCCAGGAAGGTGGCCTCGCGGCCGCCGGGCAGGGTGTCCGACCACTCCTTGGCCAGCGGGTCGAGCCGCGCCCGGTACCAGGACGTGCCGCCGGTCAGGGTGAGCACCGGGGGCGTGCCGGGCAGGTACGCGGCCAGGCCGCCGATCCCGACGACGGTCTCCGGTACCCCCGCGTTCACCGACTGCTGGCCGGCGCGCCGCAGCGGCACCGCGTCGGCACCGCGCACGGGCCCGGGGTCGGCCCCCTTCAGGACGGACTCCAGCAGGTCGACGGCGACGAAGTCGGCGAGCTCGGGCACGGCCACGTCGGCGAGTTCCTGCGCGGTGCGCGCCACGTCGAGGGTGCGGCCGATCTGCTCTCCGGCGCGGTCGAGGAGGGCGAGCCGCTGCCGGGCGCGGTGGCGTTCGGAGACGTCGACGACCGTGTAGTAGACGCCGAGCGGGTTGCCCTGGTCGTCGTCGAGCCGGGTGAACGTCAGCACGTGCGCCGTCTCGCGGTGCGGGGCCGAGCGGAACCGGCCCACGTGCTCGTAGTCGACGACGGTCTCGCCGGTCCTCAGCACCTGCCGCATCACGGCCTCTATGCGCTGGGCGTCCAGGCCGGGCTGTACGTCGGCGAGCCGGAGCCCGATCCGCTGGTGCGCGGGGCCGCCGCCGAACGTCTCCAGCGCGGTGTTCGACCACACGAACCGCAGGTCGGTGTCCACCATCGCTATGCCGACGGGCGACTGCACGACCATGCGCTCCAGCACGAACCGGCTCATGTCCCACCCGGGCGCGTCGGCCATGTCGGAGAGCAGCAGAATCCAGTGGGCGGCACGGCCGCGGTCCGGTACGAGCCCTGCCGGAGTGGTCCCTGTCCGGGCGGTACCTGTCCGGGCGTTCCCCGCCGGGGCATTCCCTGCTGGGGCATTCTCTGCTGGGCTGTCCCCCGCCGGGGCGTTCCCCCGCATCGGCACGGCCCGCACCATGAGCCGGACCCGTGCGCCGTTGCGGTGACGGGCGGTGAGGACGCCGGACCAGCCGCCCGTGCCGCTGTGGGCCTCGGCCAGGGGGGCCAGCCGGGCCGCGTCCTCGGGGACCAGGAGCTCGGCGACGCTCCGGCCCACCACCTCGGCGGCCGGATATCCGAGCAGGCGTTGGGCGTCCCGGGTCCAGCACGTCACCGTCCCATGCACATCGAGCAGCAGCGGCGCGGCATCGGCCACGTCGAACCGCTGTCGGGTGACACCACTGTCCCTGTCGGTCCCCACGGCGACCCTCTCTGCTCTGAGACGCCCTCCGGTCCCATTATTCACCTTGTGTGATCGCCGGACAGCACTCTTGTGACCGGTCAGTGCGTTCCAGGTGGGGGTTCGGGGCGGGCGGGGGCGATCGCACGGATACAGATACAGGTACAGACACGGATACGGATACGGATACGGATACGGCGTATCCGGCCCGCTCAGCAGTCGCGGAACTCCGGCGACACCGAAGTGGCGTTCCAGACTGCCCCTGATCGCGTCGCTGGACAGCGCCCGCAGCAGCTGACCGCGCTCCCCCTCGGGCGGCGGCGGGGTTTGGTTGTCGGCGAACTCCGCGCTTCCGGCGCGCAGTTCGGTCACGAGACCCGCGATCAGGCCGTAGGCGAAGTCCTCCTCCCGGACGTCGCCGTTCTCGGCTTCGGCGAGAAATCGGGTTGTGTCGGTGGCGGTTCAGACGGAGGCCGCGAGCGCCTCGGGACCGTGCCGGAAGTCGGGGTCGACCTGGGTGGCGAGGTTCTGGCCGGTGGCCTCGTCGGCCCAGGCGGAGGCGTTGCGGAGGTGGAACTCGACGGCGTGTCGCTGGAAGGCGGCCCAGTCCTTCGTACGGGAGTCGACGGCCGTACGGAGGCGACGCAGCGTCTCGGTGTTGTGCGCTTCCAGCTCCCCCTCCTCGCGCCCTTGTTCCCGGGCGCGGACGAAGCCGGACTGGACGCAGTGTGCCAGCAGGTCGTCGCCGACGTGCTCCTTCAGGAACAGCAGGTCGTCCTCGCCGGTGACCTTGTTGGCCACGACGGCGATCGGGATCCCGAACTCGGCGGCGTGGTCGCGGTACTGGCGGTAGACGGAGACGCTCTTCCGGGTCGGCTCGACCACCAGGAAGGTCATGTCGAACCGGGTGAACAGCCCGGAGGCGAAGGCGTCGGCGCCCGCGGTCATGTCGACGACGACGTACTCCCCGGCCCCGTCCACGAGGTGGTTGAGGTACAGCTCGACGGCACCGAGCTTGGAGTGATAGCAGGCCACACCGAGGTCGCTCTCGTCGAAGGCCCCGGTCACCATGACCGGCACGCCGGCCACGCGCCGCACGTGACGGCCGTGGATCTCGTCGTCCCCGAGCAGCCGCAGCAACCGCGATCCGCGCCCAGGTGGCGTGGTCTTCACCATGGCGTCCCGGGACCCGATCCTCGGATTGGTCCCGCGCAGGAAGTCCTTGATCTCCCCGGTCCGCGCGCTCAGCGGCGGCGCACCGAACTCCTCGTCCTCGTCGAGCCCCAGCGCGTACGCCAGGTGCTGGTTGATGTCACCGTCGATCGCGACGACCGGCACACCGGAGTCGGCCAGATGCCGCGAGAACAGGGCGGACAGGGTCGTCTTGCCGCTACCGCCCTTACCGACGAAGGCCACGCGCATGGCTGGGCACCCCCTTGGGGCCTTGGACCCCTGGAGCGCTATTGAAAATGGATGTCATAAGCATAGGCTGAGTGGGCGCAGGAGCCTTGTCAACTCGGCCACCGGCTCAATTGACCCCGGGTCACCCCTACGGCGTCACGATCTCCACCGGCTGCTGGGCCGGTCGCGCGCCTCGGCCCCATCCACCGCCGCGTGCCCGCGCCCTCCCGCTGATCAGCGGTGGCCGTGGCCTGGGGTTCGCCTCTTTTCAAGTTTTCAAGATGGGGTCTGCATGTCCATCCCTTGCTCTTCGCAGGGAATCCCGGCCTTCAGGCCGGGCGGGAATGCGATCCTCGGCCCGCAGGCGCGGAGCGCCGGAGTTCTCTGTGTCTGCGAGGTGACGGTCAGGCCGGCCGCTTCTGGCTCTCGATGTAGTCCTTGACGATGCTCAGCGGTGCGCCGCCGCAGGATCCCGCGAAATACGAAGGGGACCAGAAGGCGGATTCCGTGCCGATCCGGTTGATCCGGCCGGTGTACTCCGCTCGCAGGTAGCGGGAGCTGACGCCCTTAAGGCTGTTGACGAGCTTGGACAGGGCGGTTTTCGGCGGGTAATGCACGAGCAGGTGGACGTGATCGCCTTCACCATTGAACTCCCGCAGCTCGGCCTCGAAGGACTGGCACACGTCCCGCATGATCTCCTCGCAGCGCGTCAGCATGTCGTCGTTGAAGATCTCCCGCCGGAACTTCGTGACAAACACCAAATGTGCGTGGAGATTGTGGATAACGTGGTTTCCCCGTCTGATATCGGGATCTGGTTCCCAGCGTGGTGACATGCACCAAGTGTAGTAGTATCGGGCGAACTCGACCGGAGGGGGTGGGCTGGGTGATCCGTGCATACAAGTTCCTCCTGCGGCCCACCGTTCGTCAGGCGCAGGCACTGTCCGAGATGCTGCGGGATCACTGCTCCCTCTATAACGGGGCCTTGCAGGAGCGGCGTGACGCCTACCGGCACCCGTCGAAGACCAGTGTCAAGTACGGCGACCAGTCGGCGCAGCTCAAGGACATCCGGGCGTTCGACCCGGAGCGTCAGGGCCGCTGGTCCTTCAGCTCGCAGCAGGCCACCTTGCGCCGTCTCGACAAAGCGTTCGCCGCGTTCTTCCGTCGGGTCAAGTCCGGTGACACGCCCGGCTATCCGCGTTTTCGTGGGGTGAACTGGTTCGACACGGTGGACTTCCCGAAGGACGGGGACGGCTGCCGGTGGAACTCCGCCCCGCGCGACCCGACCACCCGCGTCCGCCTCCAGGGCGTCGGTCATGTGAAGGTCAACCAGCACCGGCCGGTGCTCGGCAAGGTCAAGACCGTCTCGGTGAAGCGTGAGGGCCGTCGGTGGTTCGTCGTACTGACCGCCGAACAGGAACAGCCGGAGCCGCTGCCCGAGACCGGCAGCGTGGTCGGGATCGACCTGGGCATCGCGAACTTCCTCGCCGACTCGAACGGCGATTTCGTCCCCAACCCGCGCCACGGGCGTAAGGCCGCCGCGAAACTCGAAGCCGCGCAGCAGGCCCTGTCCCGGTTCCCGCGCCGCAAGGCCAAGGACCGCACCGCCAACCACCAGCGGGCCGTGGACAAGGTTGCCCAGCTGCACGGCAAGGTGCGGCGCCAGCGCCTCGACCACGCACACAAGACCGCCCTCGGCCTGGTCCGCGCGCACGATGTCATCGCGCACGAGGACCTCAAGATCCGCAATATGAGCAAGGCCCCCGCACCGAAGCCCGACCCCGACCAGCCGGGCGCGTTCCTGCCCAACGGGGCCGCCGCGAAGGCCGGGCTCAACACTTCGATCAACGATGCCGGTTGGGGGGTGTTCCTGACGATCCTGCACGCCAAGGCTGAAAGCGCCGGACGAGAAGTGATCGCCGTGGACCCCCGCAACACCTCCCGCACCTGCCCCGAATGCGGGCACACCGCCAGGGAGAACCGGCCTACCCAGGAAAAGTTCCACTGCGTCGCCTGCGGCCACACCGCTCACGCCGACACAGTCGGAGCCACCAACGTATTACGGGCCGGGCTGGTCCGTCGCCACGCCAACCCGGCATAGCGAGAAGCCCCGTCCTTCAGGACGGGGAGGAGTCACAGCGAGACGTGTCACCGTGACGTGTGTGTGCCGCCTGCTGGGGACAGGCGCTGCCGCGCTTGCCCTCACCGCCGTCACGACCGGCGCCGCCTGGGCGACCGGAACGCCCGGCGGCGACGGCTGGGGCACGAAGACGTACACGCCCGGCAAGGGCGCGGGCACGGTGACCGAGGCCGATCGCTGCCAGTTCTCCCTCGACGGTGCGAACTTCTACGACTCGGTCAAGGTCGACGACCAGAACCTCAGGCCCACCGACGACGGCAAGGTCCACATCAAGGTCCGCACCGCCGGTGACGCCACCACCTGCACGGCCTCGCTGGCCTCGTACCAGGCCCACGGTCCTACGTTCGCGACCTCGGGCGAGCAGGTCTTCATCGACTTCGACACGGTCACGGTCAAGTCCGGCCGGACCGACTCGCTCGACATCGCGGTGCCCGACGCGGGCTGCTACGCGCAGATCGACCTGTACCGCGGCGCGGTGAAGTTCGACGGCAAGCCGGACGCGAACGACGGCTTCGAGCACGGTGAGCTGCCCAAGGGCCCGGACCGTCCGGTCATCAAGGACAAGCTGATCGCGGCCTGGAACGGCGGTACGAAGGACTGCACGACCAGCGAGAACCCACCGCCCGCCGAGAACCCTCCGCCGACCTCCTCGGCCCCCACCCCGACCCCCTCCAGCCCGGGTGAGGAGACGCCGCCGGAGTCGGAGGAACCGGGGAAGCCGGAGGAGCCGCGGACTGAGACCTCGACCCCGCCCGCGGAGGCGTCGACGACTCCGGCCCAGCCCACTCCGAACGGCTCGTCCACCCCGACCCCCGACGGTGACCTCGCGGAGACCGGCGGCGGCAACACCGTCCCGATCGCCATCGGTGCGGCCGCCCTCCTCGCGGCAGGCGGCGGCATCTTCGTGGTGTCCCGGCGCCGGGCGGCGGGCAGCCGCGGCTGAGTCCGGCTGCTGAGCCGGGCCTGCTGAGTCAGGCCCGGCGCATCTCATCAGAGGCCCTGGTGGTCCTGTACGACGACGTACGGGACCACCAGGGCCTCATGCGTCCGTGAGCCGGATCGCGTACTGTTGTCTCACTAGTCAAACTTGATGAATGGAAGGGAAGGCTACGTGATCCAGCTGCCCGAGACCGGATACGCCCCCACCGACGAGGACCGCGCGAGCCTGGACGCATGGTTCGCGGAGTACGACGCGGCGAGCGCGAAGCGCGACGTCGAACGCATGGCCGACATGGCCGTGTTCCCGCTCAACCTGGTGAGCGACGACGCGGCGGGTGACGGCCGTTCGGCGCAGTGGGACCGTGAGCGGTTCGTCGCCGTGATGACGCAGGTCATGGGGGAGGGCGGCGAGGACATCACGTTCGAGTCCACGCGCACGCCCGTGTTCCTGTCCCCCGTCATGGCCGTGGTCTTCACGGACTCGACCATGACCATGGCCGGGCACACCCAGCAGCTCCGGTACGCCGACATCCTCGTCAGGCGGGGCGGGACGTGGGCGTTCCAGACGATGCTGCAGAGCGGCTGGGGCGACAACCTCTAGAGAGGCGACAAGCTGTAGAGAGCCGACGAGCTGTAAGGAGACGAGCGGGGAGTGAGCAACTCCCCGCTCCCGTACGTATCTTCCGGGAGGGAGTTCTGACATCTGACGGACAAGTGATGCACGAACGACACGGAGACGGGACGTGCTGAGGAAGCAACGGCTGGTGCGCGGGGTCACGGCCGTGGTGGGACTGGTGGTCCTGCCGCTGGCCGCGGGCTGCAGTGGTGGGGACGACGCGGGGACGGGTGACAAGGCGTCGAAGCCCTCGAAGCTGCCGGACGCCCAGGCGGCCGCCGTGGTGGCCCCGGCGAAGGTCGAGGTGATCGCGGACCTCACCGGCTGCAAGGTGAAGATCCGTACTGAGGCGGACGAGTTGCGTGAGGGCGTGTGCCACACGCCCGAGGCCGACTACCTCATCACCACCTTCCCCGAGGAGAAGTACAAGCTGACCTGGCTGGAGACCGCGTCCATCTACGGCGGCAAGTACCTCGTCGGGCCGCGCTGGGCCGTCAGTGGCAAGCCGAAGGTGCTGGAGCCGCTGCGGAAGAAGCTCGGCGGGACGATCCAGGATCTGGGCGCCGGGTTCGGGACGGCGGCGAGTGAGTCCCCGGGCAAGTCACCGAGCAACAAGTAGACGTGAGTGAAGTGCGAATGCCTCAAGGGTGTGGTCAGGGTGCCGCCGGCTCGTAGTCGCTGATCACGTACAGCGCCTCGTCGTCGAGCGCGTTCTCCTCCCGGTCCAGCGAGATCCGTACCGGGTGCCCGTCGTCCGCGAACTCCACCTCCGCCGTGTCGGCACCCTCCGCGCGGGCCCGCTTCCACTCCTCCAGCAGCCCGCCGATCGTGGGCACGTCGCCGAGCGACCGCTGCACCACCCGCTCACCGCTCTCGTCCAGCCCCACCGCCTCCGCGACCTCGCCGTCGCGCACGGTCACCCGGAACCTCCCGATCAGCGCCCGCTCCCCCTCACTCGACTCCAACGTGTAGCTGTACGAGGACGGCTCCGCCCAGCGGGCCGTGCTCCCCGCCCGCTCGCCGGCCTCGGTCCCGCATGCGGCCGCTGCTCCCGTCAGCAGAACCGCCAGAACGGCAACATGCAGGGAACGGTGGCGGGTTGGTGCGGCGGTGGTGACAGTTCGTACGGCACGCACGGCATGCATGGGGCCCCCTTCGGTGTCGGTCCCTTCTGTGACGCGGTGGGGGCGCGGAACGTTCGGCGACGGGTGTGCGTCACCTGTCGGATGCCGACGCACTCCGCGGGCGGGCGAGGGTGTGGGCGGCGAGGGCCGTGCACAGGGTCTGGAGGCCGCGGACCCGGACCGGCGAGTGGCCGGTCAGCGCCTCGATGCGGCCCAGCCGGTAGTCGATGGTGCTGCGGTGGATGACGAGGTCGGCGGCGGCCCGGGCGCGGTTGCCGTCGGCGGCGATCAGCGCCTCCAGGGTGCGCAGCAACTCGGGTCGGCTGACAACGGGTTCGATGAGCGCGGTCAGCCGCCGGGACACCTCCGGGTTGCTCACCACCGCGAACTCCACTGCTACGTCGTCGAGTTGGTGTACGCCGGGCCGCCGCCCGAGCGCGCACACGATCCGTAGGACGTCCTCGGCCTCGCGTACGCCGCCCGCCAGTTCCTGGAACGGCCGCCAGGTCACCGAGATCCACACCGCGTCGCCGAGCTCGGCGCGCATGCGGCGGGCCAGCCGCAGGGCCTGCTGCCGATCCCCGGCGGGCGCCAGGACGTGCCCGCGTCCGCCGCTCAGCCGGACCAGGACGCCGGTCCCGCAGAACCTCCCGATCATCCTGGTCAGCGCGTAATCGGTGAAGCCCAGCGCCTGCACGCCCAGTACGGCCCAGGACTGCGTCGGAGCCGCGGACTCGGCTAACTCCGCCAGCGTGACGAACCCCGGTAACAGAGGGCGTACGGGCGCCGGCCGATCCGCTGGGGCCGGCTGGGCCGAGCCGGTCGGCTCCGGCTGGAGGAGAAGAGGCTGTGCGGACATGGGCGTCGTCCTTGGACCAGGGGGCAGCGCCGCCACCCGGCGCAGGCTTTTATGTTCAGACAACAGGATGGGGGTCACAGGTTCATCCGAGCCACATCAAAGCTTCATCAGAGCGGCTGTGAGGGGAGAGGGAGGGGAGAGGGAGGGGAGAGGGAGGGGAGATGGGGGAGATGACGGTGGGCACCCGACTGCCCAGGGGAGCAACCTTTTCCGTGGCGGCGGCGACCTGAGGGTGAAACCTTCCCCCACACGAGGAGTTCGCCATGCGCAAGCACCTCGCACGCCTCTTCACGGTCTTATCGGTCTTCGCCGCACTCGTCATGCTGGGCGGCACGATGTCGCCCGGCGCGGAGGCCGCAGAGCCCCGCGCGCAGGCCGCGGACGTATGGAACCCGCCCGCGAACCTGGTCCAGCCGCTGGACGAGGTGTGGCGGCACGTCGAGTCGACGTACCCCGACCTCAACGGCTTCCGCAACTACGGCTGGGACCAGGTCATGGCCAACCGGGGCAGCATCAACTACTGCGTCCGCTGGGAATCCGACGCCCCCGTCAGCACGGCCCTGCGCGACAGCATCCACGCCGCGCTGAAGAAGCAGTTCGGGAAATGGATGTCGGCGATGGTGGACAACGGCACCGGGCACAACGCCTGGCCGTACACCAACGTCCCCGTCAACATCGTCGGCTGGGCGGTGAAGAACCGCTCGACGCTCCAGTGGACCGACAACTCCGTCGACATCTACACGGGCATCCTCGACGGCGGCGGCTCCCCGCAGTGCCTCCCGGACTGCGGCCGCTTCTTCCACCAGGACGGCAACTACTCCCGCTGCCCCGGCGGCGTCGCGCGCCACTACGACCAGTCCCTCTGGCTGACCAAGGGCTTCCAGGGCGGCGCCGGCGGCGACTGGGGCCAGCGCATGGGCCAGGAGTACTTCACCGGTGCCCTGGGCCAGGAGAACATCCACATCTACCTGCACGAGGTGGGCCATACGTTCGGTCTGGACGACTTCTACGACTGGAGCCCCACCGGTCAGTGCTGCTTCCTCATGAAGGCGGGCTCCGCCGCCCAGATCACCGACTTCGACAAGTGGATGTTCCGCGACTTCTGGCGCCACATGAAGCCTCGCTACGGTCTCTGAGCCGAGGCCGCTGAGCCGAGGCTGCTGAGTTGAGGCTGCTGAGTTGAGGCCGCTGGTGGTGGGGGCTGCGGCGTGCGGGCCACTCCGCAGCCCCTACACCGAGGTGGTCAGGGCAGCGCGGAGCCAGTCGTCGGCGGCGCCGAGGGTGGGGGTGTGCGGGGTGGCCAGTTCGGCGGCGAGTTGCCAGTAGCGGTCCATCACGGGGTGGGCGGACCGGTCGAGTCTCAGCCTCAGGCCGCGGCGGAAGCCGGGGGTGTCCCGGGCGCCGTGGGCGTGGGCGTAGGCGGAGACGAAGCAGTCGAGTGCCTCGCCCTCGTGGGGTGCCCGCCCGGCACGCAGGGCCGGCGCGACCAGTTCGTACGCTTCGCCGAGGCCGTCGTAGAGCACGGCCGGACGGTACTCCGGATCGCGCTCGGGAGGCGGGGGCCGCCAGTCGTGGCCCGGAGGGCACGGCATCGTGACGAGAGCGTGCAGCCGGGCGAAGGCCAGTACCTGGGCCGGGGTCGGATCAGCCGGAGGCTGCGGTACGGCGGCGTCGAGGATCCACGAGACCTGCCGGGCCGGAAGCCGTACGGGCAGCACGCGCCGCCAGAAGCGGGCCGGCGCGGCCGTGTCCGGCGGGAGGGCACCGTCGAGGAGCGCACCGATCAGCCGCAACCGGTCGGCGCGCTCCTCCGCGGTGCCCTCGCCCAGCAGGTGCAGCGCGGCCTGGCGCCAGCGCAGGGCGGCCAGTTGGGAGCCGAGCTCCTTCAAGTGCCCGGCGATGACGTCCTCCCACATGTCCTCCCGGTCGAGGACCCGGTCGATGTCGCCGACCGGCAGGTCGAGGGTCCGCAGCGAGCGGATCAGGCGGAGCCGGTCGAGCGCCTCGGGGCCGTACCGGCGGTGGCCCCCGGCACTGCGGGCGGCCTCGGGCAGCAGGCCGCGATCGGAGTAGAAGCGAACGGTCTTCACGGTGACCCCCGCCCGCTCGGCGAGTTCCCCGATGCTCAACATGTCGTCCGGCCACACGGCTTGAACCTCCCTCAGGGGGAGTTCCTACCGTACCGGCGAGCACTCCAAGGAGGAGCTGAAGGAGGAGATCATGACGGCGTTCGTACTGGTGCCGGGCTGCTTCACCGGCGGCTGGATCTGGCAGGCGGTGGCCGAGCGGCTGCGGGAGTCGGGTGCCGAGGTGCACCCGGTGACCCTCACCGGCATGGGGGACCGCCGCGACGAGGCGGTCCCCGGCACGGACCTGGAGACGCACATCGAGGACGTGATGCGGGTGATCGACGGCGTCGACGCCCCGGAGGTGGTGATCGTCGGCCACGACTACGGCATCCACCCGGTGCTGGGCGCCGCCGACCGCCGCCCGGAGCGGATCACCCGGATCGTGCACCTGGACACGGGCATGCCCCGGGACGGAGACACGGCGGCGCAGCTGGTGCCGGACGAAGAGGTCCGCCGACAGCTCCGCGACGGCCGACCCGGGCAACCCGGGGAGTCCAGGCAACCCGGGGAGTCCACGCAACCCCGGAAATCCGGGCAACCTGCGGATGGCGGCGGCTGGCGGATCCCCGCGCCCTCGTCCGACCAGTGGCAGCGCTGGGGCAGCACCGCCGGGCTGACGGACGAGGCGCTGGCCACGCTGACCCGCCTTGCGGCACCGCAGCCGTCGGGCACGCTCACCCGGCCGCTCAGGCTCTCGGGCGCGGTCACCGCACTGCCCGCCACCGGCGTCCTGTGCAGCGGGAACGGCCTGAACATCGCCCTGATCGAGGACCTGGTCGCGGGCGGGCTGCCGCAGTTCCAGCACCTCGCGAGGCCCGAGACGAGCTTCTTCGAACTCGCCACCGGACACTGGCCGATGCTCTCCCGCCCCGAGGAACTGGCCGAGGTGCTGCTCGGGGCCGCGGAGGGGGAGGGACACCGGATCACCCCGAGCGGGGCGGTGCCTCCATACCTCCGGCCGTTCGTGCTGGACGTACCGGAGCGGCCCCGCGAGCGGGTGGGACGGATCGACCTCTACATCCCCGACGTTCCCGACGTCCCCGACGAACTCGACGAGCCGGCCCGGGACTCCGAGCCGGCCGGGGCATCCGAGAGGCCCCGCCCGGCGGTGGTGTTCGTCCACGGCGGCCCCGTCCCGGCCGACCTCCGGCCCACACCGCGCGACTGGCCCTCCTTCGTCGGCTACGGCCGGTACGCCGCGAGCCTCGGCGTGGTCGGCGTGACCCTGGACCACCGGCTGCACGGCCTCGACGACTACGAGCGTGCCGCCGAGGACATCACCGAAGCCGTCGAACTGGTCAGGGCCGACCCCCGCGTCGACCCGGAGCGCATCGCGCTGTGGTTCTTCTCCGGCGCCGGGCTGCTGCTCGCCCCCTGGCTCGCCGAGCCCCCGTCATGGCTGCGGTGCGCGGCGGCGACGTATCCCATCCTCGCGCCGCTGCCCTCCTGGGGAGCCGTGGATCCCCGCTTCCGCCCGGCCGAAGCGGTGAGCGGCGCGGGACGGCTGCCGGTCGTGCTGACCCGGGTGGGCCTGGAGAACGCGGAGATCGCCGCCACGGTCGAGGACTTCCTGGCCGCGGCCAAGGAGTGCGGGGCCGGCGTCGAGGTGATCGACGTGCCGGACGCGCACCACGGCTTCGAGTCGATCGACCACACCGATCAGCCCCGCCGCGCCGTGGCCCACGCGATGCGGTCCGTGCTCGCCCACCTGCGCGACTGACCCGGCCGCCCGGCCGCCCGGTCTGGCCACGGTCACCCTCCCATGGGTCCACGGCCTACGCCTGCGGCAGTTCCTCCCCCTGCACCGCCTGGATGTTCAGCTCCACCCGCAGGGTCGCTCCGATCGCCGCGATGCCCGCCTGGAGGAGCTGGTTGTAGCGCATGGCGAAGTCCTCGCGGCGGAGTTCCGTGCTGGCGCGGAACGCCGCGCGGATGCCGCCCCAGAGATCGGGGCCCGTGCCGAGGTAGTTGAGGTCGAGGTCGACGGGGCGGACGACGCCGTGGAGGCCGAGCCGGCCGTGGACGGTCCAGCGGTCGCCGCCGGCGGGGGTGAGGCCGGTCGAGCGGTACGTGATGGTGGGGTACTGCTCGGTGTCGAGGAAGTCGGGGGAGCGGAGGTGGTCGTCGCGCATGCTGTTGCCGGTGTCTATGGACGCCGCCTGGATCACCGCTTCCACCCGGGAGCGCACGGTGTCCCGCGCCACCTCGAAGCGCCCGCTGAACTCGGTGAAACGGCCCTGGACGCTGGACAGTCCCAGGTGCTGGGCGACGGCCACGACCGAGGAGTGCGCCGGGTCGATGGTCCAGGGGCCGGGCGGGGGCAGTTCCACGCCGCCCTGCCGGGCGAGGACGACCTGACCGAGCTCCGCCCGGCCGCTCGCGGTGACCAGCGCCGTCGACGCGGTGGGGGCGTATCCGAGGGCGGTGACGATCGCGGTGTAGGGGCCCGGTTCGAGAGGCGTGGTGTCCTTCACCCTGCCCTCGGCGTCGGCCTCGGCGCGCAGGACCTGTATGCCGGACATGTCGGTCACGGTGACCACTGCGTGAGATACGGCCCAGCCGTCCCGGGTGCGGACGCGTGCGCTGAGGGCCATGGCGCTTCTCTTTTCTGTTCGGTGCGTGCCGTACGTCCGGGTGCTGCGGGGGGGGGTCCGTACGGTCACGCGGTGCGATGCACCCCCGGAGGGGGAGGCCAGGGGTGCATCGCACCCTAGGCGACCCCGGGGAAGTTCAGCCACGTCCCCGCGCCGCCCGGCACGCTCCCCCACTGCCTTAAGGGCGTGGGAGGTGCCCCCACTCGCCGCACCGGCCAAAGGCCCAAGTAGCTCCTCCCTCAGTCTCAACTCCGTTCGACCGGGGGCGCCTCCATCGAGGACCTTCGTCCGGCACGCCGAGAGCACGCACCGAACGACGCGGGAACGCGCCCGCACTTCCCCGGCGCCGCTTGTCGGGTCTCCGGCGACGGGGACACGGCCGTCCCCTGCCGCTCCTGCCGTGGCCGGAGCCCTTCCCCCGGCCGGCCCGCGGGCGGTGCCCTCCGCTCAAGGTGCCGCCCGCGGACCGGGGTTCTGGATGGCGTCAGGCGCCGCTTTTGACGCGGGCCCTAGCCCTCGCCGTGGACCAGCTCTATGTCGTGGTCCTCCACATCGGTGCCGGAGAGCGTGACCCCGGCCGCCTGGGGCGGGTAGCCCGTCGCGATGACCGTGTACGCGCCGCTGTCGAGGTCGGAGAAGGCGTACGCGCCGTCGAGGCCGGTCGTCGCCGAGGCGACCACGTTGCCCGCCGCGTCCACGAGCGTCACCCGGGCGTCGCCCAGCGGGGCTCCGGTGCCGCCGCGGACCGTGCCGCGCACGTGCACACCCGGGTGGAGCTCCACCTCCATCCGCGTCGTGCCGCTGCCGATCTCCACCGGCTGGGCCAGCGGGCGGTGCTTGGGCGAGTTGACCGCGAGGGTGACGGTTCCCGGTACGAGGTCGGTGAGGGTGAACTCGCCCAGGGTGTCGGTCCCTCCGGTGGCGAGTACGTCACCTCGTACGTCCGTCACGATGACCACGGCACCGGAGACCGGGGCCCCGCTGTCCGCGGACCGGACCACGCCCGCCAGCCTGCTCGTGCCGCTCAGCAGGACGTCGTACGTGAGAGCCGCGTCGCCCACGACGATGTTCGAGGCCTGGGGCTGGTAGCCGTCCGCGGAGGCGATGAGGACGTACGGCCCCGCGCCGGGCGCGGCCACACCGTACGAACCGTCGTCCCGCGTGACCGAGCGGCTCAGCTGCCGTCCTTCGAGCGAGATCAGCGTCACCGCGGCCGCGCCCACGGGTGTCTTCTCGGCGCCGAGGACGTGCCCGTTCACCGGGATGCCGCCGCCCGCGAGGCCGAGGGATGCGTCCGGCGCGTCGTCGTGGGCGGGCGCCGCGACGTGGGCCGGCGACTTCTCAGCCGCGGGCGGCACGGTGGTGTCCGGGGCCGCGGGCTCGGCGGCCGTCTGCGCCGGCTCGGCGGCCGGGTGCTGGCGCGGGATGAACAGGGCGATGGCGAAGGCGAGGAGCGCGGCACCGGCGCCGACCGCGAGGACCACCTTGAAGCCGTTCTCGGAGGGCAGGGCGTGGCCGCCGAAGTCGGTGGTCATCTGGGCGAGGATCACACCGGCGATGGCGCTGGCCGTCGACGTACCGATGGACCGCATCAGGGTGTTGAGGCTGTTGGCGGCGGCCGTCTCGGACGCGGGCACGGCGCCCATGATGAGCGCGGGCATCGAGCCGTAGGTGAAGCCGATACCGGCGCCGATGACGCAGGAGACCAGGACGAAGTGCCAGACCTCCGACATCAGGACGATGTTCAGGCAGTAGCCGGCGGCCACGATCAGGGAGCCGATCAGCAGGGTCACCTTCGGGCCCTTGGCCTTGGTGACGGCGGCGGAGACCGGCGCGAGGGCCATCATCACCAGACCGGAGGGCGCCATGACCAGGCCGGCCACGAGCATCGACCTGCCCAGGCCGTAGCCGGTCGCCTCAGGCAACTGCAGGAGCTGAGGAAGCACCAGGGACATCGCGAACATCGCGAAGCCGACGGCGATCGAGGCGAGGTTGGTGAAGAGGACCTGGCTGCGGGCGGTGGTGCGCAGGTCCACCAGCGGCTGCGAGGTGCGCAGTTCGAACAGGCCCCAGAGCAGCATGATGACGACCGCGGCACCGAACAGACCGAGGGTGGTGCCGCTGGTCCAGCCCCAGTCGGCGCCCTTGGAGATGCCCAGCAGCAGGCAGATCAGACCGGCCGCCATGCCGAGGGCGCCGAGCAGGTCGAAGCGGCCGCCGGTGCGGACCTTGGACTCCGGCACGAAGGCCGGGATGAGGACGAGGGCGAGGGCGCCGAGGCCGGCCGAGGTCCAGAACAGGACGTGCCAGTCGTAGTTGTCGGCTATCAGGGCGGCGGCGGGCAGGCCGAGGGCGCCGCCGACGCCGAGGGAGGCGCTCATCAGGGCGGTGGCGGAACCGAGCCGTTCGGCGGGCAGTTCGTCGCGCATGATGCTGATGCCGAGCGGGATGACGCCGGACGCCAGACCCTGCAGCACCCGGCCGACGATCATCGGGGTCAGGGAGTCGCTGAGCGCGGCCGTGACCGAACCGGCGATCAGCATCACCAGGCTGACCAGGAGCATGCGGCGCTTGCCGTACATGTCCCCCAGCCGTCCCATGACCGGGGTGGCGACGGCGGCCGCGAGCAGGGTGGCGGTGACGGCCCAGGCGGTGTCGGAGGCCGGGGCGTTCAGCAGCTGGGGCAGTTCCGGGACGATCGGGATGACGAGGGTCTGCATGAGCGAGACCACGATGCCGCCGAAGGCCAGCGCCACCACGACGAGGTTGGCCCGCGGTGCGGCGGGCCCCACGTCGGGGGCGGGTCGGGCAAGGGCATGGGACATGGCCGGGCCTCCGTAGGGGCGATTCGGGGTGTGCTGGGTGTTCTGGGTGTGCGCGACAAGGTAAATCTAAGTCAGTTGATTGACTTAAGCAAGATAGCCTGATGGGCGCGCTGCGGTGGGTGCCCTGTGGGCGGTGCGCGGCGCGCAAGCCGTGGTGAAGAGGCCCGTGGTCGGGAAACCCCTCGGACGGCCGTCGCTCGGGGTGGGGAAGTCCGGGGTGGAAACCGTGGAGCAGCCGGAGCGCCGTGCCGCCCAGAAGTATGGCGGTACCCACTGTGTGATGGCCACCGCGACTGCCCACGGCATCCGGCCCTGGTGGATTCATGGCACGGCAAGTCCGCCCGCACGGCTGCGGCACCAGCAGTTGGTGGGCCGGCTTGGTGGATCGGCTTGATGGTGTTACAGGCCGAACAGGCATGTCGCGTTGTCGTGGCACACGGCCCGCAGCCACTCCTGTCCGAAACCCAGCCGTTCGAGGGCGTGGAGCTGGTGCAGGTAGGGGTAGGGGATGTTGGGGAAGTCGGAGCCGAGCAGGATGCGGTCGCCGAGTGCCGCGAGCCGGGGCAGGGCCTGACGCGGGAACGGCATGAATCCCTCGGTGAAGTCGGTGAACGCCATCGTCGTGTCCAGCCGCACCTGGTCGTACCGCTCGGCGAGGTCGAGGAACTCCTCGTACTCGGGCATGCCCATGTGCGCGACGATCAGCCGCAGCTTCGGGTGCCGCGCCAGCACCCGCGCGATGGACTCGGGGCCTGTGTACTTGCCGGGCGCGGGCCCGGAGCCGCAGTGCATCACCACGGGGATCCGGGCCTCTGCCAGCACCCCCCACGCCTGCTGGAGACGTTCGTCGGCCGGATCGTACGCCCCCACCTGTACATGAGCCTTGAACACACGCGCGCCTGCTTCGACGGCCCCGCGGACGTATGTCTCGACGCCCGGCTCGGGGTAGAGGGTGGCGGTGTGCAGGCAATCGGGGGTACGGCGGGCGAAGTCGGCCGCCCATCCGTTCAGCCACTCGGCCATGCCGGGCTTGTGGGGGTAGAGCATCGCGGTGAAGGCCCGGACGCCGAACTCCCGCAGCAGAGCAGTTCTCTCCGCCTCCTCCTCCCGGTACGTGATCGGCCACTCCAGCCCACCGATCAGCGGCCCGTTGGCGTCGAAGTAGTCCCAGACCTTGTGCAGGACACGCTCGGGCATGAAGTGGGTGTGGACGTCGATCAGCCCGGGAAGACCGAGTCGGCCCCAGAAACGGCGGACGTCACCGGCTTCCTCACCCAAAACCATGTCACTGCGGTGATCGCTCATGGCGCCCACGATCGGCTCTGGTCAGGGGGCGGAGCGACCCTTTCCGCCAGGGGCGCGGTGAGGCATCCGTCACACAGGCCGCGGCGGTGAGGTGCCTTGTCCGGCCTCATCTCTCCCCCTCTCCCCCTCTCCCCTCTCCCCCTCTCTCCCTATCTCTCGATCTCTCGATCTCTCGCCGCGGTGATCCGGCTGTGCCCTACGGATCAGGCGACCGGCGCCGTCGTGCCGCGTACCACCAGCCGGGGCGGGAGGATGATCTCTCGGGGTTCCGTGCGGCCCTCGTCGAGGCGTTCCAGTGCTGCCGTGACCGCGTGGTGGGCCTGTTCCTCGGCGCTCTGGCTGACCGTTGTCAGGTTGAAGCAACTGAGGCGGGAGAGCGCGTCGTCGTCGTATCCGGCGACGGACACCGCGCCGGGGACGGGGACTCCCGCCCGGCCGAGGGCGGTGAGGACGCCGATGGCGCACTGGTCGTTGAACGCGACGACGGCGGTGGGCAGTCGGGTGCCGCTCAGGAGCTGGCGGGTGGCCCGTTCGCCCGCCTCTTCCGTGTGGTCGCCGTGCAGGACGCGGATGTGGTCGTCCAGGCCGTGGCGGCGCATGGCCTCGCGGTAGCCGCGGCGCCGGTCGGTGGCGATGACGCCCTTGCCGCCGTCGATGTACGCGATCGACCGGTGGCCGAGCCCGGTCAGGTGGTCGACGATCTGGCCGACCCCGTCGTCGTCCGCCGTGCGTACGACGTCCAGCTCGGCGTCGGGGATGCGGCGGCCCACCGAGACGACCGGCGCCTTCTGGTGGAGGGCCACGAGCGTGGCGGCCGGGGCGACCGGGCCGAGCAGGATCAGCGCCTCGCTGCGGAAGGCGAGGAGGGTCTCCACGGCGGTGGCCTCGTCGCGCGTACGGGTCTGGGTGCTCAGGACGAGGTCGTAGCCGACCTGCTCGGCGGCCGTGTGGAGGTGCTCGACCAGCTCGGCGTGGAACGGGCTGTGGATGTCGACCATCACGCCGAGCAGACGGCTCCGCCGGCGGGCCAGCATGCTGGCGTTGCGGTCGGGCTGGTAGCCGAGCTCCGCGGCCGCCTTCAGCACGCGCTGCCGAGTGCGCTCGCTGGGGCCGGGCACGCCGCGCAGCACCAGCGAGACGGATGCGGTGGACAGGCCCACGCGGGCGGCGACGTCTTCCAGGCGGGGGCGGACTGCCTTCTCGGACACGGGTCCTACCGCTCCCTCCTGCTGGACTCTTGCTGCCGTGCTCTGCTTGCGCGGCACCGTGACACGCTCGTGAAACCGGGTTGATGGTAGCAGTGCTTAAAGCGCTTTAAGTGAGCTTTTTCGTCACAGGCCCCTGAGGAAAGGGAACCGGCTCCGAGAGGGAACGTCGAGGTACGGCACCCCGCCGAGGGGGCGGGCGGGCGGCGATTGGCCGTTTTGGGCCACGGGTCGGGCTCGCGTGTCCCGTGGAATTGGGCTTCGTGGGGTGGTCGGCCGGCCCAAAGCTGCCAATTGTTCATTCCTCCTACGCGTCGCCTACTGCCTGCCAAGGCTCGGTGCCCGGCCTCGGAAGGCCGGGCACCGAGTTGGCGTACGCGTCTGGCGTACGCCTTGCCCGGGCCTGGCGCGATGAAGGGCCCGGGACGTGCAGGGGGCTGGTCAGGCTTTCGTCGGCAGCTGAGGCGGGAGGCCGGCTGTCTGGCCCTGCTGGGATTGAGGCAGTGGTGTGCGGGTGTGCAGGACCGTGTTGACGTGAGCGGTGTCGAGGGCGTTTTCCCAGCGGGCGACGACGAGGGTGGCCACGCTGTTGCCGGCGAGGTTGGTCAGGGCGCGGCACTCGGACATGAACTTGTCGATGCCGAAGATGAGCATGATGCCGGCGGCCGGGACGGTGCCGACGGTGGTGAGTGTGGCGGCGAGGGCGATGAAGCCGGCGCCGGTGACGCCGCCGGAACCCTTCGAGGTCAGGATCATGACGGCGAGCAGGCCGAGTTGCTGGCCGATGCTCAGGGGTGTGTCGGTGGCCTGGGCGATGTAGACGGCGGCCAGGGAGAGATAGATGGAGCTGCCGTCAAGGTTGAAGGAGTAGCCGGTGGGGACGGTCAGTCCGACGATGTCGCGACGGATGCCGAGTCCTTCGAGCTTCATCATCAGCCGGGGCAGGGCGCTTTCGGAGGAGGAGGTGCCCAGGACGAGGACGAACTCCTCCCGCAGGTAGCGCAGCAGCCGGAAGATGTTGACCTTGAGGGCCGCGGTGACGGCGCCGAGGATGACGATCACGAAGAACGCCGACGTGCCGTAGAAGAGCCCGATCAGCTGACCGAGGCTGGTGAGGGTGGAGATGCCGTACTTGCCGATGGTGAAGGCCATGGCGCCGAACGCACCGACGGGGGCGGCCAGCATGACGTAGTGCAGGATCTTGAAGACGACGGCGGTGAGGCGGTGGACGCCGTCGACGAGAGGTTCGCCGAGTGGCCCAACCGCCTTCAGCGCGATGCCGAAGAGCACCGAGAAGAAGATGACCTGGAGGACGTTGCCCTCCGCGAAGGCACCGACGGCGCTGGTGGGCACGAGGTCGGTCAGGAAGTGCCACCAGTCCTGGTTCTGCCCGTCCTTCACGTACTGTCCGGCGTCGCCCGCGAGGTGGAGGTCTCCGGGCTGTGCGTGCACACCGGCACCGGGCTGGAAGACGTTGACGGCGATCAGGCCCACGAGCAGGGCGGCGAGCGTGCCCGCCTGGAAGTAGAGCAGGGATTTCAGCCCCACGCGGCCGACGCGGCCGAGGCTGTCGACGCTGCCGATGCCTCCCACGATGGTCAGGAACACGATCGGGGTGATGAGCATTTTGATGGCGGCGACGAAGGTCGTGCCGACCGGTTCCATCGCGGTGCCGACCGAGGGCCACAGCCAGCCGGTGAGAATGCCGGTGACGATGGCGGTCAGGACCCAGAAGTAGAGCTGCTTGTACCAGGGCCGCCTGGCGGTTTCGGCCTGGGCGGGGGCGGCTGGGGACGCGGGTGGCGGGGACGCGGGTGCTGCCATGGCGTTTCTCCTCGTTGAGGAACGGGGCGCAACCGGGACGCGGAACGGTCCTCGCAGAGGGGAGGACCGGTGGGGGAGCGCGGCTCGGGAAAGAGAGGAAGGAGAGGAAGGAGAGGAACGAGGGGTAGGCGCGGGAGCGCCTGGGGTGAGCTGTGGGCGGCGTCGTCCACGTCGCCCACTGAGGGGAGAGGGCTCAGGCTCAGAGGAGCTCGATCAGCTTGTCGGTGAACTCGGCGGTTGTGGCGGTGCCGCCCAGGTCGCGGGTGCGGATGTCGGTCTTGGCCAGAACGGAGGCGATGGCTTCGGTGATGTCCTTGGCGGCGGCGGGGTGGCCGAGGTGGTCGAGCATCATGGCCGCCGACCAGATCGCGCCCAGCGGGTTGGCGATGCCCTGCCCGGCGATGTCGGGGGCGGAGCCGTGGACCGGCTCGAACATGGAGGGGAACTCGCGCTCGGGGTTGAGGTTGGCGGCCGGGGCGATGCCGATGGACCCGGCGACCGCGGCCGCGAGGTCGCTGAGGATGTCGCCGAAGAGGTTGGAGGCGACGACCACGTCGAAGCGGGCCGGTTCGAGGACGAACTTGGCCGCGAGTGCGTCGATGTGCTCCTGGTCCCACTCGACCTGCGGGAACGAGGTGCCGCGCTCGGCGACGAGCTGGTCCCAGAAGGGCATGGTGTGCACGATGCCGTTCGACTTCGTCGCGGAAGTCAGCCGGCCGTCACGCTCCGAGGCGAGCTTGAAGGCGTAGTCCAGCACGCGCGTCACACCGGCCCTCGTGAACACGGCCTCCTGTACAGCGATCTCGTCCGGGAAGCCGCTGTTGAGCCGGCCGCCGACCTCGCTGTACTCGCCCTCCACGTTCTCCCGCACGACGACGAAGTCGACCTCGCCCGGCCGCGCGCCGTGCACGGGGCTGTCGATGCCTTCGAAGACGCGGATGGGCCGGAGGTTGACGTACTGGCGGAAGCTGCGCCGGATCGGGATGAGCAGGCCCCACAGCGAGACATGGTCGGGGACTCCCGGGTAGCCCACCGCGCCCAGCAGGATCGCGTCCTTGTCGCGGAGCTGGTCGATGCCGTCGGCGGGCATCATCGCTCCCTCGCGCAGATACCGCTCGCACGACCAGTCGTCGTAGGACGTGTAGGACAGGGTGAAGCCGTGGCGGCGGCCCAGGACATCGAGGACCTGCTGTGCGGGGGGCAGCACCTCGGCGCCGATGCCGTCACCGGGGATGAGAGCGATGCGGTGGTTCGTCGTCATGCCGTCGATTGCAGCAAGGCGCCTGGTAAGGCGTCCAAGACGCAATCCGGATCTGCCTTATAACCGCTGCCTATCTGTATAACCGCTGCCTGTCTGTCAGCGGCCGGCGCCCACGGCCGTTGCCCAGAACGCCGCGGCGGCCGGGGACAGGACGCCACGGCGGCTGACGAGCGAGATCTGCAGCGCGGTCGTGGGTTCGATGTCCAGGACGCCGGCCCCCGTCTGCCGGGCGATCTCCCGCCAGGACTCCGTCACCACCGCAAGCCCGACCCCGGCCAGCACCAGAGGCAGCAGAGCAACGCGGTGCTCGGTCTCGGCTGCCACGGTGAAGTCGATGCCCTGTTCGCGCAGGGAGTCGACGTATGCCCGCATCCCGGTCCCGGGCTGCCCCACGATCAGCCGCTGACCCGCCAGCTCCTCGCACCGCACGGCCTGCCGACCGGTGAAGGATCCGGGCGGAACCACCAGCACGAATCGTTGCTCGCCCAGCACATGCGAGCGGACCTCCTTGTCCGGCACGGCGCCGGTGGAAGCCAGCAGGCCCAGCTCCACGGCTCCGGTCCGCACCGCGTCGATGACGTCGCGTGCGGTGAAGGCCGCCTTGACCGACACCGCCACGCCGGGATACCGCTCGGCGAAGGACCGGATCAGCGTCGTCAGGGGCTCAACCGCCTGGGACGGCATCGCCGCAACATCCAGCCGTCCCTCGCGCAGTTCGTGCACCGCCGCCACGCTCGCCCGGGCGGTCTCCAGACTTCGCACGGCCTCACGGGCCGGGTCGATCAACGCCCGGCCCGCCTCCGTCAGCACCGCCCGACGCCCGATCCGGTGGAACAGCTCCGTGCCCAGATCACGCTCCAGCGCCCGCACGGCCTGCGACAGCGACGGCTGCGACACGTACAGCGCCGAGGCGGCCCGGGTGAACCCGCCCTTGTCGACGACCGCCAGAAAGTATTCCAACTGCCGGATGTCCACGCTCCTCCTCACCCTCCACAGCAGGCGACTATCCGGGCCGCCACCACGCGTGCGCAGCCTCGGGGTTCTATCGGGGTTCTAAACGACGCAGAATTCGTTGCCCTCGGGGTCCTGCAGAACGACGGCGTAGTGCTCCATGTCCGGCTCATCCATGATCCGCAGCACGGTGGCACCGGCCGTGGTGAGCCGTTCCACCTTGGCGGTGACCCGCTGAGCGCGGACCGCCAACGGGACCTCACGCCCTCCGCCCACCTTCAAGTCGAGGTGCACCCGGTTCTTGGTGACCTTCGGCTCGGGGACCTGCTGGAACCACACCCGCGGCCCCTGTCCCGCAGGATCGATGACCGACTCCGGCGCCTCCCCGGCACCGGCGGGCAACTCCTCCTCGGGCACCCCCATGGCCGCCCAATACTCCCGCCACGTGGAGTGCCCGCCCGGCGGAGGCTCTGGAACGTACCCCAGAGCCTCGGCCCAGAAGCTCGCCAGCCTCTGCGGGTCAGCACAGTCGATCACCAGCTGCAGCGTCATCTCCATACCCGGAGGATGCCAGGCAGGTCTGACAACAGCGGCCACGGCTCTTGCCCGGACCACCCCGCACGACGACCCCCCGGCCGTGGGCACACCGCCACCCGCGCCGTCCCCGGCCGACGCCCACTCGCGGGAGGCGCATCCGAGTGGCATAGGGTAGCGGCGTGATTACGCTCGCGCGGTTAGACGTGTCAGGTTTAGGCTAAGTGGAATCCGGCTAGGCGTGGCGTCGGTCGGTCAGGAGGCCCAGTCCATGTCCATCCCTAAACCCGCCGCTGTCTTCGGCCGTACCCATGAGTGGGACGAACTGACCCGTTTCTGTACGGACCGGGCGCCGGGCCTGCGCATCGGCGTCGTTCGGGGGCGGAGGCGGCACGGCAAGTCCTTTCTGCTGGAGCACCTGTGCCGGGCTGTCGACGGCGTCTACACCCTCGCCCTCCAGCAGAGCCGGGCCATGGCCCTCGACCGGTTCTCCGACAGTCTGGCCCAAGCGATCGGCTTCCGAATCGGGCGGTTCACCTCATGGGTCGAGGCCCTTGACACAGCCGCCGACGTGCTCACCAGCCGCAGCGACCGCACCGCACCCCCACTCCTCGTCCTCGACGAGTTCCCGTACCTGGTCACGCACTCCCCGGAACTGCCCTCCGTCCTGCAGGCGCTCTACGACCAACGTGGCCCGTCCTCAGGGAAGCCGGCCCTGCGGATCATCCTCTGCGGTTCCGCGATCTCGACCATGTCGACCCTGCTCGCCGGTGACCAGGCGCTGCGCGGGAGGGCCGTGATCGACATGCGGATCGGGCCCTTCGGGTTCCGGGACGCGGCGGAGTACTGGAGGGTCAGCGACCCGGAGACGGCCTTCCTCGTGGACGCCGTGCTCGGGGGAGCGGCGGGGTACCGGGATGTGGTGGGGGATCCGCCGGAGCCTGGAGCCGAGGGGTTCTATGCGTGGCTCGCGCGCAGCGTGTTCAACCCGTCCCACATCCTGTTCACCGAACCCGAGTACCTGCTGGCCGAGGACCCGCGCATCAGTGATCGCGCCACGTACCACGCCATCTGGGAGGCGGTGTCGTCCGGCGCCGCGACGCCCACGCAGATCGGTGGGCTTGTCGGCATGGACGCGAAGTCGCTGACGTACCACCTCAACATCATGAAGGCGGCGGCCTTCATCCGGTACGAACAGGATCTGCTGCTCCAGCGCAAGCCCCTGATCACCGTGGCCGACCCCATCGTCCGCTTCCATGACCTGATCGTGCGTCCGAACCTCGTCGACTTCGAGATGAGGGAGGGGCGGGCCGCATGGGAGCGGTCGAGGGAGACCTTCTCCTCCAAGGTCCTAGGCCCGCATTTCGAGGATCTCGCCCGCCAGTGGACCCTTCGGTACGGGCGTGAGCAGGGCCTGGACGACATCGGACAGGTGGGCACGACGACCGTGGCCTGCCGCGAACACAGGGGGCACGAGGTCGATGTCGTCGCCCTTGGCCGCACGTCCCGTGCGCGGGACAAGAGCGCCCGTATCACCCTCCTCGGCGAGGCCAAGGCGACCAACAAGCCGCGAACAGCAGCCGACCTGAGGTGCCTTGAGCACATCAGGGATCTGCTGTGTGCGCAGGGGTGGGACGCGGACGAGGCTGTTCTCACGCTCTACGTGCGAAACGAGCCCGCGCCCGAGTTGAGGGAGGCGGCGCAGGGCGGGCGTGGGCTCGTGGTGGGGATGCGGGAGTTGTACGGGACCGGGCGTATGCCCTGAGCGGCAGGACCCATCTCACTTCACGGATCAGGAAGCTCAGGAAGCACAGATCAGGAAGCAAGGAGCAGGAAGTACGTCATGAGCGACAAACTCACCGTGACAGTCCTGGGCACCGGCATCATGGGTGCCCCGATGGCCCGCAACCTCGCCCGCGCCGGACTGGGTGTGCGTGCGTGGAACCGTAGTCGCGACAAGGCCGAGCCGCTGGCCGCCGAGGGCGTGTACGTCGCGGACACGCCGGCCGAGGCGGTGCAGGGCGCCGATGTCGTCCTGACCATGCTGTACGACGGTCCGGCCGCTCTGGATGTGATGGAGCAGGCGGGCGGGGCCCTGCGGCCGGGTGCCGTCTGGGTGCAGTCCACGACTGCGGGCATCGAGGCGATCGGCGAGCTGGCCGGGTTCGCCCGCGAGCACCGGCTGGTCTTCTACGACGCGCCGGTCCTCGGGACCAAGCAGCCCGCGGAGGCCGGACGGCTGACCGTGCTCGCGGCCGGGCCCGTGGAGGGCCGGGACGTGGTGACGCCGGTCTTCGACGCGGTCGGCGCCCGTACGGTGTGGACCGGCGAGGACGGCGCGGCGGGCAGCGCCACCCGGCTGAAACTGGTGGCCAACAGCTGGGTGCTCGCGGCCACCAGCGCGACCGGCGAGGTCCTGGCCCTGGCCCAGGCCCTCGGCGTGGACCCGCAGGGCTTCTTCGACGCCATCGCCGGTGGCCCGCTGGACATGGGGTATCTGCGGGCCAAGGCCGCGCTGATCCTGGGAGGTCAGCTTTCACCCGCATCCTTCGCCGTGACCACCGCCGCCAAGGACGCCCGGCTGATCGTCGCCGCGGGGGAGCAGAGCGGCGTACGCCTCGACGTGGCCGCCGCGAGCGCCGAGCGCCTGGCCCGTGCCGCCGAGCAGGGGCACGGGGAGGAGGACATGGCCGCCGCGTATTTCGCCAGCTTCGACGAGGGGGCGTCTCAGAAGCCTGCCTGAGTAGCCGTCACATGCGTGCCGCCGGGGAAGAGAGGCCGACGAACGTGTCAACCGCGCGGCGGGTGAGGGGAGTTGACGAGATGTCGGTACGCCGAACGAAGCCCTGATCATCCGTGGGAAGGATGTAAGGCGTATGGGTCGCCCATGACAATTACCCCTGGTATGTCCGCAACCAGGGAAGGGATCGGCTTTGCGCATCACTCGCATGACCCGGCTCATCGGAACCGTCTTGGGGACCACGCTCCTGCTGACCAGCGCGTTACCGGCGGCCGCTGCTTCCGCTTCCGCTTCCGCCTCCGCCGAAACCAGAACCGCCCCGTCCACGGACGAGTCGCTGGACCGCGCCGCCCTGCGCAGTACGCTGCGCGCCGTACACGAGGCGGGCATGTACGGCGTCTACTCGTCCGTCCGCGAGGACCGTGACCGGTGGACCGGCGCGGCCGGACTCGCCGACGTGGACACAGGGCGTCCGGTCACCCCCGACATGCGGCACCGTGTGGGCAGCATCAGCAAGACGTTCACCGCCGTGGCCCTGCTCCAGCAGGTGGAGCGCGGCAAGGTCCGGCTCGACGCGCCGATCGGCGAGTACGTCCCGGACCTGGTCCCGGGGCAGTTGGGCCAGGACGTCACCGTACGGATGCTCCTCAACCACACCAGCGGGATCGGCGACTACATTCTCGGCGCCTTCCCCTCCCTCGCCCAGAACTCCACGGCGAGCCTCGACGAGAATCGCTTCCGCTCCATCGCGCCGGGCGAACTCGTGCGCCTCGGCCTGGAGGCGCCCTCCACGGGACGGCCCGGCGAGCGGTGGTCGTACTCCAACACCAACTACGTGATCGCCGGGCTGATCCTGGAGAAGGTCACAGGCCAGGACGCCGGGACGTACATCACCCGCAACGTCATCGACCGCGCCGGGCTGCGCGACACCACGTACCCGCGCACCCCGTACATCAAGGGCCCGCACGCCAGGATGTACGAGTCGTTCTACGGCCTGATCGACCCGCCCCGCGACTACAGCGTCTACGACCAGTCCTGGGCGAGCACGGCTGGCGCGATCGTGTCGACCACCGACGACCTGAACCGTTTCTACCGCACCCTGCTGGGCGGCGGGCTGATCGGCCGGGCGGCCCTCGGCGAGATGCTGACCACGGTCCCCGCGGGCGGTATCGACTACGGCCTGGGGATCTATGCCCTCGACCTGCCCGGTTGCGGCCGCTTCTGGGGACATGACGGAGCGGTCTTCGGCGCCGGCACGATCGCGCTGTCCAGCCCCGATGGCGAGCGCCAACTCGCCCTGGGCTGGAACCTCATGAAGTACCAGCGCTTCAACGAGGACGGCACCGGGCTGGAGCCGAGTCCGATCGACGACGCCCTCAACGAGCACATCGGCCGTGCGCTCTGCCCGGCCACCGAGCCCGCGTCGGAGTCCGGGCCGGAGTCCCGGACGGCGGACGGCGAAGCCCGTCGGCTGCTTCCTGAGGGGCTGCCCGGCGTGGACCTCTCTCCCGGGAACTGGGTCGCCCGACGCTGAGCGGTAGCCGCAGCCGCAGCCGCAGCCGCAGCCGCGGGCGCGGAAGGGAAGGGGCGCGGCGGGGCGGTCGGTGCGCGGTCCGGCGCCTGGCCGCCCCCTTCGCGGACGTCCACGCCCGAGTGGAACAGCTCGCCGGGGCGACGTATAACCGCGTCATGATCTATCACGTCATACCGCTCGGAGACTGGAACGCCGACCCCGGCCGTCCGTACGCGCCCGCTTCCCTCGTGGAGGACGGGTTCGTCCACTGCTCGCCCGACGAGGCGACCACGCTGGCCGTCGTCAACGCCTTCTACCGGACAGCGCCGAGGCCGCTGCTGGCGCTGCTCCTCGACGAGGACCGGCTGGCCGCCACGGTGGAGTGGGAGGAGCCGGTGCCCGTCCCGCCGCCCGGGGTCTCCGAGGGCGTCCGGTTCCCCCATGTGTTCGGTCCCGTCAACCGCGACGCCGTTGAGCGGATCCTGGAGGTCCGGTGGGACGAGGAGGGGCGGGCGACGGGGCTGAAGCAGCTGGGCTGAGCAGCGTTCACCGGGGGGCGAGTGCGGCGAACGCATCGTCGAGGAGGCCGACCAGGTTCAGGCGGCCCTCGGAGGCCAGCCAGTGGTCGAGGGCGACGTACAGGCAGTCCAGGGCCGCGGCGGCCCGGACCGACTGGCCGAGTGTCGGGGCCTCGGTGGAGCCGGCGCGTTCCGCGAGGGCCTCGGCCAGGGCGGGACGCCAGCGGTGCTGTTTCTCCAGGTGCCGGGCGCACAGGGCGGGTGTCTCCCGGACGAGCCGGGTCGTCGCGAGGGCGGCGGCCGGGTCCTGGTGGTAGCGCTCGATGACGGTGTCCAGGGCGTGCCGCAGGGCCGTCCACTCGTCCTCGGCGGCGGGACGTGCGCGCAGGGCGTCGGCGACCCGCCGGTCGTGACCGTCGAAGGCGCCCAGGACGGCTTCCTCCTTGGTGCCGAAGTAGCGCAGGAAGGTGCTGCGCGAGACCCCGGCGGCCGCGGCCAGGTCGTCGAGCGTGACCTTGTCGAAGCCCTCGCGACAGAACAACTCGAAGGCCACCTGCGCCAGTTGGGCCCGCACGGCGGCCCGGGCGATGTCTCTCGTGTTCGTGCGTTCTCTTCCGGTCACTCTGCGATCGTAGCCTTCTCGCCGATCCCGGATTGCACAGTTGATACTCGGTTACTAGTGTGACACTCAGTTTCACTTCTGGATCTGGATCTGGTCTGGACCTGGATCTGGACCTGGATCGCACCTTCGTCGGGTGCTGGTCCGGAACGTCGGCCGAACGGAGATGCGCCCCAGTGATCAGGACCCTCGGACTCATCGGCAGCGGCATGATCGGTGGCGCGCTGGCCCGGCTCGCCGTCGGCGCGGGCCTGGACGTCGTACTGAGCAACTCCCGCGGCCCGGAGACCCTCGCCGACCTCGTCGCCGAACTCGGCGCGCACGCCCGCGCGGCCACGCCCGCCGAGGCCGCACGGGACGGTGACCTGGTCGTGGCCACCGTTCCCCTGCACGCCTACGACCAGTTGCCCGCCGCCGCACTGGCGGGCCGGACCGTGATCGACACGATGAACTACTACCCGGAGCGCGACGGCCGCGTCGCTGAACTGGACGCGGGCGAGCTGACCTCCAGCGCCCTGGTCCAGCGGCACCTGGCCGGGGCCCGCGTGGTGAAGGCGTTCAACAACATCGACTTCCGCCGCCTGTCCACCTCCGCCCGGCCCGCCGGCGCCCCCGACCGCAGCGCCCTGCCCGTCGCGGGCGACGACCCGGCCGCCAAGGTGGACGCGGCCCGGCTCCTCGACCTCCTCGGCTACGACGCGGTGGACATCGGCACCCTCGCCGACAGCTGGCGCAGCGAACCCGGCACACCCGTGTACGTCACGCCGTACATGGCGCGGCGGCCCGAGGGGATGAGCGAGGAGGAGGGGCGGCGCTGGTTCTTCGAGACCCCGGGCGTCCCCGTCCCCGCCGCGCGGGTCGAGGAACTGGCCGCGACGGCCGTCCGAGGCCCGGCGGGCGGCTCCCGCGCGGCCCTCTCCGGCGACTGAGCGCCCCGCTGACCACCGACCCCCGACCCCCGACCGCCCACCCTTGCCACCCCGGTGTTACGAGAAAGAGGGACCCCACCCCCATGAGCGCAGCCGTGCACGGATCGACCGTCGACGTTCCGACCCCGGACGGAACCGCCGACGCCTACCTGGCCGTTCCCGACGGCCACGCCCAGCACCCCGCCGTCCTGATGTACATGGACGCCTTCGGTCTGCGCCCGCACCTGAAGAAGATGGCGGACCGTCTCGCCGCCGCCGGTTACACCGTCCTGGTGCCCAACGTCATGTACCGCCACGGCCGGGCGCCCCTGGTGGAGTTGCCCGAGTTCATCAACCCGGCCGAGCGCCCGGAGATCATCCAGAACATCCGCCCGTTCATGGTGACGCTCACCCCCGAGGCGGCCATGCGGGACGCCGCCGCCTACCTCGACTGGCTGGCTGCCTCACCGCTGACGACCGACGGCCCGGCGGGCGTCACGGGTTACTGCATGGGCGCCGGACTGGCCCTGCGAACCGCCGGTACCCACCCGGACCGGGTCGCCGCGGCGGCAGGCTTCCACGGGGCGTACCTCGCGACCGACGCACCGGACAGCCCCCACCTGCTCGCCGACCGCGTCACTGCCGAGCTCTACTTCGGCCACGCCGACCAGGACGCGACCAACCCCGCCGAGCAGATCGACCGGCTCGACAAGGCCCTCACCGCTGCGGGTGTCCGCCATCGCACCGAGGTCTACGCCGGCGCCCACCACGGCTTCACCCAGGCCGACACCGCCATGCATGACGCCGAGGCCACCGAACGCCACTGGACGGCCCTGCTGGACCTCCTGAACCGCGCTCTTTGACAAGGGACATCTGACAGGACATGTGACAAGGGGCAAAGGACGAGGGCCAAAGGACGAGGGACAAAGGACGAGGGACAAAGGACAAGGGACAAGGGCCTGGTCAGTCGGCAGGCCCTTGTCCCTCGTCAGTGTCTTGTCAGTCAGTAGCCCGGTCAGCAGCCCGTCAGCCGCCCAGGCAGATCACGAGCAGGCAGAGCTTCGGCGGTGACGTCGCCTCCGGCGCGGGGCTCGCCGGTGTGGTGCCCGAGTTCGCGCCAGAGCCGGAGTTCGACCCCGAGCCCGAGTTCGAGCCGGAGTCCGCGTTGTCGGAGGGAGTGGGCGTGGGCGTCTGCGCCTCCGTACCCGTACCGCTCTGGCTCTGGCTGCTCTGGCCGGAGCCGGATCCGCCGGAGGACGGAGAGCTGGGCTTCGGCTTCGGGACCAGCGGGAGCGTCGTGCGAGGCGCGGTGACGGTGTTCGACTGGACCTTCTGCGGGGCGACGTAGGGCGGGGCGGCGGCGGACTGCTCGTGCGGGGCGTTGGTCGCCGGCGTCTGCGAGGGGGTGGGCGAGGAACGGCGCTTTTCGCTGCCCTGCGACTTCGGGTCGGTGCGCTCCGCCGTCGGCTCCTCCGAGCCGAAGTCCGTGCGCGGGAGTTCCGGCGCGGTGGCCGCCTGCGCCCGGTCGCCCGAGTTCCGCTCCATCGTCGAGAGGGTCAGGCCGCCTCCGATGAGGGCGACGGTGGTCGCGACCACGGCGCGGCGCTTGTTCTTCTTCCAGGCGGCCCGCTCGCGCCGCCGCGCCGCCCGCCCCTGCGGTGCGAGAGGCGCGCCTTCGCCGACGCTTTCGAAGTCGCCCTCAAAGCCGCCGGACGGGTCGGTCGCCGGGGCCCCGTCCAGGCCCGCCCCGAGCGCTGCTCCGCCGTGCAGACGGCTGTCGTGCGGACGGCCATCGTGCGGACGGCTGTCGTGCCACGTGTCCGATTCCGCGCGCTCCCACGACGGCACCGTGGTCGCCGCGTCGTCCGCCGACGCCGCGGCGGGCAGGGCGGACACGGTACGACCGCCGCCGGTGACCGGAGCGATGTCCGGGGCGTAGGCACCGCACCCGGGGCACACCAGGGCGCTATTGAGGTGTCGACGACACGAGGAGCAGTAGTCCATCAGTGGTCTTCCCGGGTTGACAGGCCGACGACCCAGCCGGGTTGTGGCCTGGTCACGGTCGCACGTGGTATCGAGCGGCAAACCACACTAACGAGGCATTCGAAAGTGTGTGTGCAGGCTGTGTGACACTCCTGCACGGATTCTCCGGCCCGACGCGTGGCTTTCGGCCATGTGCCGCTCGTCGAATGACGGATGAAGGGGATTTTCGGGGCGTTCCGCCGGTGTGTGCGGTCCCGCGTACCCCCGCTTTTTCGCCCCACCAGGCAACCTCGTCCCTCTTTTCACCCCTCTCACAGATCGCTCACAGGTTCGGCGCGGGGCGTGCGAGGTGCGTGTGTCCTGTCTGAGGCCGGCCGTGGGCTGTTCAGTCCGATGCCACTGACCATGGCACTCGCAGACGAGGAACCGATGACCAGTCAGGAACCACGCAGTCGGGAACACCGCAGTCGCGTACGGCGTACGGCGTTCGCCACCGGAGCCGCGCTCACCGTCGTCGTCGCCGGCGCAGGGGCCGCTCCCGGAGCCGGGGCGGACCCGGCGGGCGCGCCCGGGACACCGAAGCTCAAGCTGATAGCCGCGTCGAACTCCGTGACTCTCGACCGCTACGAGTGGAACGACGGGGTCTACCTCGACCTCGGCACGTATCTCTCGGTCGACGACGCTCCGTTCGAGTTCAAGGTGACCCGGGAGTCGTACAAGGACCCCGTCGTCGCTCGGCAGATCCTCCGCGACGGCACGAACACGAAGACGCGAGAGCTGCCCGCGGGGATGGTGACGGACTTCTCCGGTCTGTCCGGCTTCCTCGACGTGTCGATCGAGAACGCGGCCGGTGAGGTGGTGGCGAAGACCGACGGCACCTACTGCCCGAACAACGCCGCCGGCCGGATCCGTCCCGACGCCCCGGCGACCGCGCACTACCCGGAGAGCTGCTCCACCAACCCGTGGACGCTGGGCTCGGTGTGGGGCGTCGAGCAGGGCTGGGCGTCGAACACCAGCACGGTCGACTACGACAAGCCGGTGGACCTGCCGGCGGGCGAGTACACGGCCAAGGTGTCCGTGGCCGAGAAGTACCGCGAGCTGTTCGGCATCCCCGACGACCGGCCGACCATCAAGGTGACGGTGCGGGAGTACGACGAGGAGGGCGGCGGCGCGGGCCTGGCCTCCGCCTCGCGGTCCTCCGCCCGACACGGAGCCGGCCACGGCGGCGGAGCCGGCCAGGCGGGCGGCCATGGAGCCGGCCAGGGCGCGCCCTCCGCCAAGTCCGCCGGCAGCGCCGCCCACCACTACGGTCCCCGCGGCGCCGACGCCCCCACCCCGGGTGCCCTGTCGCACGCGTTGGAGGACCGCGGTACGGCGACCCACCTGGGCGACGGGCGCGGCCACACCGACGGCTCGCGCATCGCGCCCGCGCTCCAGCCCAACGCCAAGCGGCCCACCGGCCGGGCCGGCGTCCCGGCGGACGTGCCCAAGCCGGACCTGCGTTCCCTGCCGGCCTGGGACATCGCCATCACCGACGGCGAGGACGGCGACGTACCGGGCAAGGACTACCTCGCCTTCAGCGCCAACGTCTGGAACGCGGGCCCCGCGCCCCTCGTCGTGGACGGCTTCCGCAGCCCCGGCAAGGACCTGATGGACTCGTACCAGTACTTCTACGACGCCGACGGCAAGCAGGTCGGGTACACGCCCAGCGGCACCATGGAGTGGGACGCGCGCAAGGGCCACGAGCACTGGCACTTCACGGACTTCGCCAGCTACCGGCTGCTGAGCGAGGACCAGACGAAGGAGGTGCGCAGCGGCAAGGAGGCGTTCTGCCTGGCCAACACCGACGCCATCGACTACACGGTGGAGAACGCCAACTGGCACCCGTTCAACACCGATCTGTCGACCGCCTGCGGTCAGCAGAACTCGATCTCCGTGCGCGAGGTCCTCGACGTCGGCTCCGGCGACACGTACACCCAGTACCGTCCCGGCCAGTCCTTCGACATCACCGACCTGCCGAACGGCACCTACTACATCCAGGTGATCGCTAACCCGGAGAAGCGGCTCCAGGAGACCAACCTGGACAACAACGTCGCGCTCCGCAAGGTCGTCCTGGGCGGTGAGCCGGGCGCCCGCACCGTGCAGGTCCCGCCGCACGGCCTGATCGACGCCCCGTAGTCCACCTTCGTACAGTAGGAACGCAGCAGGAACCCCCAGGTCGGCGACCTGGGGGTTTCGCCTTGAACGGGCGCGGGAGCGGGCGCGGTCACGGCGCGCGGAGGGCGTCCGCCGGTGGTGTGCGCAGTGCCTGCCGGGTGGGGAGGTCCATGGTGAGGAAGGCCGTGACGACGACCGTGACCGCGATGGCCGGCAGGAGCCAGGCGGGGCCCTCGGGCCAGGGGCGGCCGAGGAAGCCCTGGCCGAGCAGCGCGAGCGGGACGGCGGAGAGCAGCAGGCCCGTGGTGAGCGCGGCGGCGGCGATCACCGCGGCCTCCCGCCGCATCATGACCCGGATCTGACGCGGTGTCGTGCCGACCAGACGGAGGGCGGCGATCTCGGCCCGGCGCTGGGCGGTGGCGGCGACGAGCTTGTTGGCGATGCTGAGCAGCAGGTAGCCGAGCAGGACGACGATGACGGCCAGGTTGATCCACACCTCGGGCGGGGTTTCGGCACCGCCCGTACCCGTACCCGAGTCGGAGTCGGTGTCGGTGTCCTCCAGGAACAGGCCGGGCCCGGCGGCGGCCAGCTCGGTGAGGGCGCGCCCGGCGGCGGCCGTGCCGTCGGTGCGGACGAGGACGCTCTGGTCGAGGTCCGTCGTGGTGTGCCCCTTGGCCAGGTCGTGGGAGAGGACCACGGGGCCGAAGCCGAGGCCGCGGTCGTACACGGCGACGACCCGGGCGTCGACCCGCGCGCCGTCACCGAGGACCAGCCGCACCCGCTGTCCCGTCTCCGCCCCGCGGGAGCGGGCGACCTCGCTGCTCACGGCGACCGTGGCGCCGCTGAGCGCCGACAGGTCGCCGTCCCGCACGCCGAGGTCGAGGACGTCCGCCGCGGTCGGGGTCAGGATCAGCGCGGAGCTCTCCTCGGTCTCCGGCTCGCCGAGCAGCTCGTACGGCCACACCACGGTGGTCGTGCCGACGGGCGCCGCGGCCCGCACGCCCGGCACGTCCCGTACGGCGGACAGCGTGCCCGGCGGCAGCCCGCCCAGGCCCGGGGCGCTCACCCGGTGCTGGGCGAGGGTGCCGGTGCGGGTGTCGTCCGCGGTGGCGGCCATCACGGTGGTCTGCGCGAACGTGTACGTCTGCACGAACACGACCGCCATGGCCAGCGGGCTGACGACGCCGGCGATCCGCAGGGCGTAGGCGCGGACGTTGGCCAGCGCCAGCCAGGTGGGGGCCGGGGTGCCGGGCCGCAGGCGTCGTACGGCTGCTTCGCCCGCGCCCTTGACCAGGGCCGGGCCGGCCAGGGCGAGGCCGATCGCGGCGACGATGCCCGCGATGGAGGTGGTGGAGGCGCCGAGGAGGGTGCGGCTCAGCAGAGGTGCGGCCGACAGGGCGGTCGCGGCGACGATCAGCAGCAGACCGGTGCGCGTCCGGACCCTCGACGGCTTGCGGGGCTCGCTGCGTGACTCGGCGACCGCCTCGGTGGCCGGCATACGGGAGGTGCGCCAGGCCGCGGACCGGGCCGAGACCTGTACGGCCGCCGCCATGAGGAGGAGCGTGGCGAGCGCGGGCAACGGGCTGAGGGTCAGGGGAAGTTCGGCGGGGAGGATGCCGCGGTCCGCGAGCCGGCTCCGGAACTGCCCGGCCAGTAGATAGCCCAGAGCCACACCCGGCACCACGGCCACGGCCGAGACGACCGTCGACTGGGCGGCGGCGAGCCGGCGGATCTGCTTCGGGGTCGCCCCGACGGCACGCATCAGCGCCAGGTCCCGGCGCTGCCCGGCGACCGCCACGCCCAGCGCGCCCGCCGTGACGAACCCGGTGATCAGCAGGACGATCCCGCCGAGTGAACCGGCGAGGAGGACGAGCAGCGAGCGGGACGAGCCGACGCCGGGTGCCACGGCCTCGCCGCGCTCCGCACCCGTGAGGACCTTCAGGCCGGTGCCCGCGACCTGCTCACGGACCGCCGAGGCGACCCGGTCCTCGGTGCCGGGCTCGGTGCGCAGGCCGATCAGGTCGACGGTTCCGGCGCGCGATGCCCCACCGTCGGCGCGGTCACGGCCTTCGGGGGCTTCGGGGCCCGAGAGCCGTACGGCGGTAGCGTCCGCGAAGTACACGCCCGCGTCCGGTGCGTCGACCACCGCGGAGACGCGGTAGGCGGCGGGACGGCCCTTCGCGACGACCTCGACGCGGTCGCCCGTGCCGATCCCGGCCGCGGCGGCCGTCGCGGCGTCCACGGCGACCTCTCGGGAACCGGACGGCTCGCGGCCGTCGACCCGGGGGCCGTCCAGCAGCTTCGTCGAGGACCAGCCGTGCCCGGCCGTCCGCGGATCATCGTTCGCCACCGGGACGACCCGGCCCCGCGCGTCGACGAGTGCGACGGGGAAGCCGACGTCGCCGACCGCGTCGGTGACGCCCGGCAGCCCGGCCAGCCGGTCCACGAGCCCGGCGGGGACCGGGGCGCGCTCGGGGAGCGCGATCGGCAGGTCCGCGTCCGGGTGGTACTCCTGGTCGGCCGCGACGACGACGTCCGCGCCGGCGAGCCGGCCGGGCGGCAGCTGGGAGCGCAGCCCGGACTCGGCGAGCACCCCGGTGGCGGTGATCATCAGTGCGCCGCCGAGGACCGCGCAGGCCACGGCGAGCAGTGCCGTGATCCGGTGCGCGGCCATGCGCAGGGCGAGATGCAGCATGGTCTAGCGCTCCCCCAACGCGACGAGACGGTCGGCCAGTTGGGGAGCGGTCGGGGCATCCAGGGCCTCGACGACGCGGCCGTCGGCCATCACCAGCGCCCGGTGTGCCCGCGCGGCGGCGGCCGGGTCGTGGGTGACCATGACCACGGTCTGGCGCAGCTCGTCCACGAGGTCGCGCAGCAGGTCGAGGACCTGGTGGGCGCTGTGCAGATCCAGCGCCCCGGTCGGCTCGTCCGCGAACACGACGGCCGGCTTCGCCGCCAACGCCCGTACCACCGCGGCCCGTTGCTGCTGACCGCCGGAGAGTTCGGCGGGGCGGTGGGCGAGCCGGCCCGTCAGCCCGACCCGCTCGACCAGCGTGTGCACCCAGTCCCGGTCCGGGCGCCCGCCCGCCAGGCGCAGCGGCAGCGTGATGTTGTCCTCGATGGAGAGCGAGGGGATCAGGTTGTACGCCTGGAACACGAACCCGATGCGTTCGCGGCGCAGCTCGGTACGGCGGGTCTCGTTCAGGCCGGCGATCTCGTGGCCGTCGATGCGGATGCTGCCCGATGTGGGGGAGTCGAGCCCGGCGGCGCAGTGCATCAGCGTGCTCTTGCCGGAGCCCGAGGGCCCCATCACGGCGAGGAACGTACCGTGCTCCACGGTCAGCGACACGTCGTCGAGGGCGCGGACGTCCCCCGGGTACGTCTTGCTCAGGTTCGCCAGCGCGATGGCGGGCGCGGGGGTGGGCGCGGGGGTGGGCGTGGGGGCGTGGCCCGCGGCGGGGCCGAAGTGGCCGGGCCGGGTGGTGGCGTTGTTCATCGACGTCCCCGCAGACCGCGCACGGCGAGGGTGCTCGCGCAGAGGGCGGTGACGACACCGCAGGCCAGGTGCACCCAGAGGTCGGCACCGCCGATCGAGGCGACCGTGTTGGCGACCACGCTGATCACCAGGAGTATCCACAGCAGCGTCCGGGCGACGTCCCCACGGGAGACGGCCGGCGACGCCGTGCCGGGAGTGCTGTCGGCGGCGGTGAGGCGGTAGGGGTCCGCGTCCGTGTGGGTGCTGGCCATGGGGGGTCCTCTGCTCGGTTCGTTTCTCGTCGGCTGTCGTCACCGACGCTACGGACCGGGGCCCTCCCGGCCGATCCCGCAGCCCGCCCGGTTCGAGGTACAGCAGGCTGTACCTTCCGGCTCCCGTACTGACGGCCAACTCGTCCGCTGCATAGGGTCGTTCGCGACCAAGGGAGGGTGAGGGCGCATGGCCATACAGGACACCGCGGCCGGCGAGCGGGGTGCGCGGCGGGAACCCGAGCAGGGTGGGGAACGGGACGCCGGGCAGGGCCCGGAAGGGGGTGCGGGCGTCAAGGACGTTGCCCTGCGGGCCATGAGTGACGCGGGCGGCGCGATCGGACAACTCGCCTCCGGGATCGGTACGGCTGCGACCGCGCTGCTCGTACTGGTCTGGCTGGCCGTCACCGCCCTGCTGAGCGTCGTCGGGGTGGGGCTGCTGATGGTGCCCGGCGTGCTGGGCGCGCTGCACGCCCTGGCCGGCCGGGAACGCGCCCGGCTCGCCCGTTACGGCCCCGAGGTCATCGCCCCGGAGCCTCCGCCCACCCAGCTGCGGCTCGCCCTCGTCGACCCCACCACCCGGCGGGAGCTGCGCTGGCTGGTCCGGCACGCCACCCTGGGGCTGCTGCTCGGCGTGCTCGGTGCGCTGCTGCCGCTCGTCGCCGTGCGCGACACGGCCTTCCCGCTGGTGTGGAAGCTCGCGCCCGAGGGCGCGACCGCCACGTCCATCGGCTTCGGCACCGCGGAATCCTGGCCGGAAGCCTTCGCGGTGACCCTCCTCGGCGTGGGCTGGATCGCCATCATCCTCGGCCTCTCGCCCGGTATGGCGCGGCTCCAGGCGCAGCCGGGACGGCTGCTCCTCGCGGTCGGCCCCGACACCGATCTCTCGCTGCGTATCGCGGAGTTGACCGCCACTCGCGCCGCCGCCCTGGACGCCCACGCCACCGAGCTGCGCCGTATCGAGCGCTCGCTGCACGACGGCACCCAGAACCGGCTCGTCACGGTCACCGTCCTGCTCGGGGCCGCCCGCCGCCAGGTGGCCCGCGACCCGGCCGGAGCGGACGAGCTCCTCGAACGCGCCCAGTCCGCCGCCGAACAGGCACTGGCCGAACTGCGCACCGTCTCGCGGAGCATCCTGCCCCCGGTCCTCGCCGACCGGGGACTGGCCGGCGCGCTGTCCGGGCTGGCCGCCGAATGCGCGGTGCCCTGCCGTACCGATGTCGAGGCCCCCGAGCGGTGCGCCGCCTCCGTCGAGGCCACCGCCTACTTCGTCGTCGCCGAGGCCCTGACGAACATCGCCAAGCACAGCGGTGCCGCACAGGCCGCGGTGACGGTCCGTGCCCGCGGCGGCCGGCTGAACCTCCGTATCGAGGACGACGGCCGGGGCGGCGCTGGGGGCACCTCCCAGGCTGTTGGCACTGGGGGAGAGGAGGGCGGTTCCGGACTCACCGGAATCCGCCGCCGGGTGGCGGCACACGACGGTACGCTCCGCGTGACCAGCCCGCCCGGCGGCCCGACAACCCTTGAAGTGGATCTTCCCTGTGGATCGTGACCTGGTGGATCGTGACCTGCGCATCGTGATAGCCGAGGACGACCCGTTGCTGCGCGAGGGGCTCGCCCTGCTGTTGCGTGCGGAGGGGCTCGACGTGGTGGCCACGGCGGGCGACGGCGACGGGATCCTGGAGGCCATCGACGCGCACAAGCCGGACGTCGCCATCCTCGACGTACGGATGCCGCCCACGCACACCGACGAAGGCGTCCGCGCGGCCGTCGAGGCCCGGCGCCGCCGCCCCGATCTGGCCGTTCTCGTGCTGTCCGCGTACGTCGAGCAGTCCTTCGCCACCGAACTGCTCACCGGCGGTGTGAACGGCCTGGGTTATCTGCTCAAGGAACGGGTCGGGCGGGTGGAGGAGTTCCTCGACGCACTGGGCCGGGTGGCGTCCGGCGGCACCGCCATCGACCCCGAGGTCGTCGCCCAGCTCTTCACCCGCTCCCACCAGGACACCCGCCTGGAGCGGCTCAGTCCCCGCGAGCGGGACGTCCTCGGGCTGATGGCCGAGGGGCTGGGCAACGGCGCGATCGCGGAACGGCTCGTCGTGACGGACGGCGCGGTGCACAAGCACATCCGCAGCATCTTCGCCAAGCTCGACCTGTCGCCCGCCGACCAGGTGGACCGGCGTGTGGCCGCCGTCCTGCAGTACCTGGAGGACGCCCGGCGCCGGGCGTGACGACCCCGGAGGTACAGCCTGCTGTACCTCCGCTTGGGGGGGCGCACGGCAATGACCCCCGGACCTGGGGCTGATGTGCTTGACACGTCAAGCCAGCCCCCTCCGAAGGGACATCACGGTGAGCCCCCGAACACCCGTCAGCACCGAGACCGCACCGGTCGCCGAGGCCGCCAAGGCTGCCGAGGCCGCCTATGCCGCCAAGGCCCGTGAGGAGCGCGCCACCGGCCTGCGGGGCAGCATGCACCGCCGCCCCGTGACCTGGTTCTTCGTGCTGGCCTATGTGTTGAGCTGGGCGGCCTGGACACCGTATGTGCTGTCGCAGAACGGCCTGGGGGTCTGGGACTTCGCCTTCCCCGGAACCGGTGCCGCCCCCCAGCTCCTCGGCATCCTGCCCGGCGGCTACCTCGGCCCGATCGTGTCGGCCCTCCTGCTGACCGGGCTCACCGAGGGCCGCGCCGGACTGCGGGCCTGGCGCGGCCGGATGACCAAGTTCCGGGTCAACTGGCGCTGGTACGCCGTGGTTCTCCTCTCGGTGCCCGCGGCGCTGACCATCACCTCGGCCGTGGTGACCGACAGTGGCCCCGCGATGCCGACCGCCCTGGTGCTGGCCGCGTTCCTGCCCGGCCTGCTCGGGCAGATGGTCACCACCGGTCTCGCCGAGGAGCCCGGCTGGCGCGAGTTCGCCATGCCCCGGCTGCAGGAGCGCTACGGCCCGCTGGCCGCCACCGCCATCGTCGGCCCGCTGTGGGGCGTCTGGCACCTGCCGCTGTTCCTGACCGAGTGGGGCGGCTACCCGGACGTGACCTGGGTCGACGTGCTGAAGTTCGTCATCACCGCGATCGCCTTCAGCGTCGTGATGACCTGGGTGTTCAACCGCTCCAGCGGGAGCATGCCGCTGGTCATGCTGCTGCACTGCGGAGTCAACAACTACTTCTCCATCGCCGCGATGGACATGTTCCCGGGGCTGACCCGCCAGGACGCGAGCAGCGCCTTCCTGCTCGGCTCCCTGGTGGGGGCCCTCATCGTGCTCGTCGCCACCCGGGGGCGGCTCGGGGCCGAGTCGGCGTCGGGCGACGGTGCGCTGCCGGGGCGGACGGCCTGAGGAGGCGATCCGCTCGACGCACCGACGAGGGCAGCCGGCCACCGTGGCCGACTGCCCTCGCCGCATGTGCGTCGCATGTGCGGCGGATGTGCGGCGGACGTGCGGATGCATGAATGTGGCTGACGTTGCATCCGGAGGAACAGATTCAACGTCTACGAGGACATGACATGGACAAGGATGACCCGGTGAACGGCAACACGACACACCCGCCCCTGCGCCCGGTCCGCGGAACCGCCCGCGTCGCCGTCGTGGCGCTGGCCCTGGCGGCCGTCGCCTGGGCGGCCCGAGCCGTATGGCACATACGGCTCTCCGTGGCGGGCATGCCGGCGGCCGGGCCGATGGACCAGGGCGGCGGACAGCACCGCCCGCCGACCGCGCTGGAGGACGGCTACCACATCGTCAGTTCCGTGGGGGACGCCGTCACGGTGCTCTGCGCGGCCATGTTCCTGAACTGGCTGTGGCGCGTCCGGGACAACGCCCGCGCCTTCTCCGGAGAACGCCCGCGCTACATCTGGCCCTGGATGTACCTGGGCTGGATCGTGCCCATCATGAACCTGTGGGTGCCGCGCGGCATCGTCGTGGACATCCACCGGGCGAGCGCCCCGGGCGAGCGGCTGCCGGGCGTCGTGAACTGGTGGTGGGGGCTGTGGCTGGCCGGGATGCTCGGCGGGGCGGGCCTGATCTACGCCGACGACACGGACGACGTCATCGTGCGCGCCTACACCGACGTAGGCCTGCTGCTGGCGGCCGACGCGGCCGTCATCGGCGCGGCCGTGGCCTGCGCGCTCGTCGTCCGCACCCTCACGACGGTGCAGCAGGACCGCCTGGACCGGACGGCACGGGACGAGTCCGCGGGCGCCTCCGAGTCCGCGGACGTCGCGGCCCGGGGATGAACCGGCGTGGATGTGCCCTGTGATCCTGTGACCCTGCGGCGCGAGTCGAGGGCCGCAAGGCCACACGGCCACAGGGCCACAGGGCCACAGGGCCACAGGGCACACCCTGTGCTAGTGCGTCGCGGGCCGGATGACGTTGAGTGTCATGGCCTTCGCACTGCCGAGGTAGCGGGCGGGGTCGCAGAGTTCCTTGATCCGGTCGGCGCCGAGATGGTGTACGAGGTCGGAGTGTGCGAGCAACTCGGCCTCCAGCGTGGTGCCCGTTTCGATGGCCGCGCGGCAGGCGTCGTAGACGATCTCGTGGGCCTGGTTCCGTCCCAGGACGGGGGCGACGTCCATCATCACGGCCTCGGCGACGATGAGGCCGCCGGTGAGGTGGGTGTTCTGCCGCATCCTGTCGGCCTTGACCTCCAGGCCGGAGAGCATGAACTCGGCCTGGTGCAGTGAACTGGAGATGAGCAGGAAGGCTTCCGGCACGGTGGCCCACTCCAGGTGCCAGGGGCCGGTGGCGCGTTCGAAGTCCTGCATCGTCGCGTCCAGCATGGTCGAGGACTTGTCCCGGAGCAGCTTGGCGGCCGCGAACATGAGCTCGCTGGAGATGGGGTTGCGCTTCTGCGGCATCGTGGAGCTGGCGCCACGGCCGGGTACGAAGGGCTCGGCGAGTTCTCCGAACTCGGAGGAGCACATCATCATCACGTCCCAGGCGATCTTGCCGAGGGAGCCGCCGACGGAGGCGAACAGGCCGACCAGTTCGACGAGTCCGTCGCGGGCCACGTGCCAGGTGATGGCGGGGTCGCGCAGGCCGAGCTCCTCGGCGAGCGCGGCCCGGGTGGCCAGTCCCTCCGGCCCTTCACCCAGGGAGGCGAGCGTGCCGGCGGCGCCCCCGAACTGGACCATCAGCGCGCGTCGGCGGGCCTGTTCGAGGCGTTCGGCATGGCGGTCGAGGGCCGAGAGCCAGACGGCGCAGCGGTAGCCGAAGGTGACGGGCAGGGCGTGCTGGAGGTGGGTGCGGCCGGCGGTGACGGTGTCCACGTGCTCCGCGGCCAGGGCCCGGAGCGTGTGGCGGACCTGGTCCAGCTGCGTCTGGAGCAGAGCGATGCCCTGCTTGCACTGGAGCATCACGGCGGTGTCCATGATGTCCTGGGTGGTGGCGCCCCAGTGGAGGTAGCGGCCGGCTTCGCCGCACTGGTCGGCAACCTGCTTGACGATGGGCAGCACCGGGTAGCCGACGATCTCGGTCTCCGCGCGGAGCCGGTCCAGGTCCAGCCCCTCGAAACGGGCCTTGAGGGTGATGTCCCCGGCTGCCGCGGCGGGGATGACGCCGACCTTGGACTGGGCGCGGGCCAGTGCGGTCTCGGTGTCGATGATGCGCTGGATGTAGGCGGAGTCGCTGAACACCTCGCGCATGGCCGGGGTGCCGAACATGTCGCGGAAGAGCAGGGAGTCGAAGACGGTCGTGCTCATGGTGGGTCTCACTTCTGCGTGGGGGTGGCGGCGGTTACGGGGGTGGTGGTCCGGTCTTCGGTTATGGGGGTGGTGGTCTGGTCCTCGGATACGGGAGTGGTGGTCCGGTCCTCGGCCGGGATGCCGTCCGGGATGCCGTCCTGTTCCGGCTGGGCGAGGAAGGCCTTGGGGTCGGCGAGAGCCCGGTTGACCTTGTCGATGTCCATCTCCTTGGACCACTTGGCGATGGCGAAGGTGGCGACGACGTTGCCGAAGGTGTTGCAGAAGGCCGTGGCCATGGACATCAGGCGGTAGACGCCGAAGAGGATGGCCACGCCTTCGACGGGGAGGTAGCCGGTGGCGGCTACGGTGGAGGCGAAGACGACGAAGGTGCCGCCGGAGACGGTGGCCGCTCCCTTCGAGGTGAGCAGCATGATGAGCAGCAGTCCCAGCTGCTGGGGGATGCTCATGTCGATGCCGTAGGCGTTGGCGACGAACATGGTGCAGATGGCCATGTAGAGCGAGGTGCCGTCGAGGTTGAAGGCATAGCCGGTCGGCACGACGAGACCGACGGTCTGCTGCGAACAGCCGATCCTGGTGAGCTTCTTGAGGAGGCCGGGCAGTGCGGACTCGGAGGACGCCGTGCCGAGGACCAGGACCATCTCGACGCGCACGTACTGCAGGATGCGCCAGATGTTGAAGCCGGCCAGCAGGCAGACCAGGCCGAGGACGGCGCCGATGAACAGGGCCACGACTGCCCAGTACTGAAGGACGAGTTCGGCCAGGGCCAGGAGCATGCTGCTGCCGTTCGCGCCGACGGAGTAGGCGATGGCCCCGAAGGCGCCGACGGGGGCGAGCTTCATGACGATGTTGACGAAGGCGAAGAACGCCTCGGAGATGACTTCCAGGCCCTTGTTGACCTGGACTTGCAGAGGGCGCTTCAGGCTCAGCAGGCCGATGCCGAACAGGACGGCCAGGACCACGACCTGGAGCAGTTGGCCGGAGGAGAACGCGCCGACGAAATTGTCGGGGACGATGCCCTTGAGGAAGGCGGTGAAGCCGTGCTCGCCCTCCTGGACCGGGGGCGCGTCGCCGGTGACCGCGGCGGTGGAGCCCACGCCCTTGCCGACGTCCAGGACGTTCGCCGCGACCAGGCCGATGACGAGCGCGAGGGTCGAGACGATCTCGAAGTACACCAGCGCCAGGAAGCCGATGCGGCTCGCCTTCCTCAGGTCGCCCGCCGATGCGATGCCCATGACGACGGTGAAGAACACGAGCGGGGCGACGCCCGCTTTGACCAGGGCGAGGAAGAGATCCCCGACGATCTTCAGACCGACGGCGAAGCCGGGGAACAGGAACCCGACGGCGACGCCCAGCGCCATGGCGACGGCGATCTGGGCCCCGATCCCGCGGTACCAGCGACGGGCCGGCGTGGGTGCGGGATCGGTGGTGATCAGCTGCTCCGGTGACCTCATGCGAGTACATCCTTGTCTAGACATGAGCTGTGTCTAGACAAGGATGCTCGCGGAAACGCGGTTGTCAAGAGGTGTTCACGGGGCTCGGGGCCGCGCATCCCGGCGTCCGCGGCGGGGGCGGCGGGATCACCGGCGGCGGTTTTGCCCGGGTATCCGGGTATCCGGAGCTATACGGCGGCGCTGTACGGCGCTGAACGGTGCCGACGCCTTACGCGAGGCGGCGCCTCGCTCGTTGCTCGATACTCGATCGGTCAGCCGCGCTGGAGCGTCGTCTCGTAGACGAAGGTGCCCTGGGCGTGGGTGCTTACGCTGACCTCGAAAAGCCGCCCGTCGGCGTCGAAGTAGCGGCGTACGAATTCGATGCCGGGACTTCCCGGTGCGACCCCCAGATGGGCCGCTGCCTCCGGCGGCACACCCACCGCCTGCACTCGCTGCACCACACGGTCCACGGACCGGCCCACGTGCGACTCGACGAGGTCGGAGATCAAGCGCGGACTGTCATCCAGGGACGCGGCGATGGCCTTCGCGTCCCCGGGCTCCAGATAGACCCTGGCCCAGGACACCACCTGGCCGGAACGCTCCGGGTCCCTGCGCACGGACGTGACGCACACCGTGGGACTTCCTTCCGCGAGCCCCGTGACCTCGGCCAGCTCCTTGTCCACGACGATCGACTCGACGGACAGGATGCTCCGGACCGCGGACTCCCCGTACTGCGTGAGCTCCTGAAGGCTGCCGAGCCGCGTCGTGAAAGCCGGCACGGGCCGTGCCCGCTCCACCCGGGTGCCCATGCCCGGATGCCGGGAGATGAGGCCGCTCGATTCGAGCCGCTGCAGAGCACGGCGAAGCGTTTCCCGTGAGACCTTGTACGTGGCCGCCAGTTCCGGTTCGGTCGGGAGCATGGTCCCCACCGCCCAGTGGCCCGCCGACAGCTTGGCCATCAGGTCGTTCGCAATGACCACGTACCGTGGCTCACCCACGACAGGACCCCCAGCGGACTCTGCAACGCACGACTGAACGCACGACTGAACGCATGACTGAACGCATGACTGTCAGAACCCTAGATCAACCGGCGAGCCCGCCGGCGTCGGCGGCGCACGATCGAGGGGCGGCCTCCACGCGACCGCCCCTGATCAACCGTCAGCCCGCCACACTCCTCTGGAGTACTAGGGGGCTTCGTGGAGCGTGATGGCGGACGCCGGGCACACCGCGGCCGCCTCCCGGACGTTCGAGTGCTGGTCCGGGGCGGGCTCGGGGGCGAGGAGGACGACGATGCCGTCGTCGTCCCGCTGGTCGAACACCTCCGGTGCGAGCAGTACGCACTGCCCGGCACCGCAGCACTTGGCCTCGTCCACGCTTACCTTCATGGTTCTCCCTTTCGTCACCACCCTCGTCACCACCGCACGGGCACCGTACGCAGACCGCCCACGAGGAGTCCTTCGACACGCTGCAACTCCTCGACGGGCACGGCCAGTCGGAGGGTGGGCAGCCTGCGCAGCAGGGTTTCGAGAACGACCTGGAGTTCGGTGCGGGCCAGGGACTGGCCGAGACAGGCGTGCGGTCCGGCGCCGAAGGTCATGTGCGGGTTCGGGGCGCGGGTGAGGTCCATCTCCCCCGGGTCGGCGAAGACCTGCTCGTCGCGGTTGGCGGCGGACAGACTGCAGACGACGGTGGTGCCGCCCGGCAGCAGCTCGCCGCCCACCTCCACGTCCTCCCCGAGGTAACGACGCACTCCGAAGCCGAAGTTGGCGTCAAAACGCAGGACCTCGTCGACCGCGGTACGCACCAGGGAGGGGTCGGCCAGCAGCCGCTCCCAGCGGGTGCGGTCGGCCAGCAGCATGGAGACCATCTTGCCGATCATGTTCGCGGTGGTCTCGTGCCCGGCGACCAGCAGCCCCATGCCGGTGTTCAGCAGCAGGTCGTCGGACAGGCCCTCGCCGTCCTCCGTACTGTCCTTGATCAGGTTGCTGAGCAGGTCGTCGCCGGGTTCGGCGCGCTTGGCCGCGATGAGCTCGGACATGTACTCCGCGAACTCGGTGTACGACTCCCGCGCCTCCTCGGTCGTGTAGCGGCTGATGTTCAGGAACGCGTCGGACCAGTGGGAGAAGCGGTCCCGGTCCTCGGCGGGCGCGCCCAGGAGGTCGCAGATCACGTAGACCGGCAGCGGAAAGCCGACCGTCGCCTTGAGGTCGCCGGGCTGTCCTCGCTCGACCAGGTTGTCGACGAGGGACTCCGCGATGGCCGTCATGCCGGGGCGCAGCGCGGTCACGCGCTTGGCGGTGAGGTACTTGCCGACGTGCCGCCGCCAGCGCAGATGGGCCTCGCCCCGGTCGGCAATGGCCAGCGAGGAGTCACCGTTGGCGACCGGGCCGCCCGCGCCTTCGGGGGCGATCCTGGCGGCTCCGTCCGCGGCGGTCGGGCGGACGAAGCGGGGGTCGGACAGGAGGGCCTTGATGTCGTCGTAGCGGGTGAGGTAGGCGGCCTTGTCCCCGCTGGGGAGTTCGACGGTGGCCACCGGGCACTTGCGGCGTAACTCCTGCCATTCGGCCGGCGCCTCCAGTGGTCCGTCGGTGGGCAGCGGCAGACGCATGGCCGGGTCGTTGGGGCTCGGGCTCATTGGGACATCTCCTTGTGGGGGATCGCTGTTCCGAGGGCGGGCGATGGAGGAGACCTCGCGGTCAGGCGACGGCGACGCCGACACCTGGACGTCTGTGGCGACGCCGGTGCCGCAGCGGGCGTGCCCGTCGGGGAGCGCTCATGAATTGCACATTACACGCGCTGTGCATGATGCAACACTGGTGCATTCTGCACTCCTCCCGCATCCTGCAACTCCACGTAAGGTGAGGCCGTGCGGAGCGGGATACGAAGGGGATGAAGGAGAAGGGCGTGGAGGCCAGGGAGGCGGGGGAGCACATCGAGCGGGAGCTGATGATCCTGATGCGGCACCGGGAACTGTCGGTGCCCCGAGGAGCCCGCGACGGCGGCGCCCTGGACCGCAGCGCCTACGTCCTGCTCAGCAGACTCGAAGTCCAGGGGCCCATGTCCATCCCCGACTTCGTCGAGGCGTTCGGGCTCGCCCCGTCCACCTTCACCCGCCAGACCGCACCCCTCCTGCGCGACGGCCTCGTGGAACGGATGCTCGACCCGGACGGCGGGGTGGCCCGCAAGTTCCGCATCACCGAGGAGGGCACGAAGCGTCTCTCCGCCCAACGCGAGGAAACCGTCACCAGACTGGCCGAGGTCCTGACGGACTGGCCCACCGAACGCCTGCGCCGCTTCGTCTCCGACTTGGAGCAGTTCAACACCGACATCGAACACCTCGCCGGCCGCCCATGGCCGCGCTCGGCGCGCTGAGCGCGAGCGTCAGCGCGGGTGACGCTTCGGCCCGTGCCGAAACGATCGGTTCTTAGGCTGCCCACCATGAACACTGCATCACCTGGCACCCTGCCTGCGGAAACAACAGTCACCCACTTGGAGATCGAGCCCAGCATCCTGTACTTCGGGACGCCAGTGGTGCTCCTCTCGACAGAGAATCAGGACGGCTCGTTCAATCTTGCCCCGATATCTTCCGCGTGGGCCCTCGGACAGACGGTTGTCATCGGACTGGGCCGCGAGGGACAGACCGCCTACAACCTTGGCAGCCGACCTGATCTGGTGATCAGTTTGCCGGCCCCCGCCCAGTGGTCGGCGGTGGAGCGGCTGGCTCCACTGACCGGCCGAAACCCCGTGCCCTCGACCAAGCCCAAGGGCTGCCGCTTCGAGCCGGACAAGTTCGCCGCAGCCGGCCTGACCGGCGAACCGTCCCACTTGGTCCGGCCGCCTCGCGTCGCCGAATGCCCGATCCAGCTGGAGGCCCGCGCCGAGCGGGTGCGGCAGGACGTCTCCGGCGGATTCACCATCGTTGAGGCCGTGGTGCGCAAAGTCCACGCCGACTCGCGCATTGTCGTTCCCGGCACCGACCACATCGACCCCGCCGCCTGGAGCCCTCTCATCTACAACTTCCGCCACTACTTCGGCCTCGGCCCGGAGCTCGGCCATTCCTACCGCACCCAGACACCCCGCACCTCCGAAAGGCCTGCCGCAGAGCCTGCGCTCGATGGCACCGTGCGCAACTGAGTTCAGTCGGTCCGGTCGAAGCCGACGGCAGTCAGGTCCTGTTCGCGCAGTGGCGTGACAATCGCCAGCAGTCCGCAACCCCCGCCTGTTGCTCCTGTGCCTGCCGCTCATCGCGGCCGAGGCAAGGCGTCGAGGGTGTTTCGGGGGACGACGTGGTCGAGGAGGTGCAGGGGGCGGTGGGCGGACTCAGGTGAGGTCGGCGTCGTTCCGCTGTGAGTGCGAGGGACCGGAGGTCCTCCGGCACGTGCGTCTCGGTGGCTTCGAGCGCGAGCAGGCGCCTCCGATCTCATGTGCTGGCACTACTGGAGCGTCCTTACTGCTTTCACCTTTCTGGGCCTGCCACCCACCCTGTGCGCCGTGCACACCGACTACCTCGCCGAGGCGATCGGATTCCGTCGCCCTCAGGCCGTTCCTTGAGGTCGTCGGCTGCCCGCCGCGGCGGGGAGTGCGACGGTTTTCCGGAAACTGTCGCACTCCGCACACCACGTACCCGGCGGCCTGCGGTCCCAGAGGACGGTCTGCAGCGCTGCGGGACTCGCCAACGGCATCCAGTGGGAGCGGGCCGACGCGATGGTGTGAGTCAAGCTGCCTTGAGCGTGGCTACGTTCCGGGCGCGCTCTTCGAGTTGCCGTGCCCCGGCGACGCTGCGGTACGCCGGGAGCGCCTTGAGCATGGTCTTCAGGTGCTCGTCTCCCCTGGCGGAGGAGATCGTCACGTGTTCGTCGAGGAAAGCGTTCCAGCTCTGGCAGGCGGCCTCTATGTGCCGCATACGGAACTGGCGCTCAGCGATCACGCCGAGGCAGTGCAGCCGTCCTTGCCTCTCCAGCAGGGAGCGGGCCGCGTTGGACCGGCGCAGGGCCTTGATGGATCCCTCGGCGTCCTTGAGGTACCAACGCACATGTGCTTCATGGAAGAAGTAGGCGGCCTGGTCGTAGCCGCCTACGGCGTCGCGCCGGTTGTCGGCCTGGGAGAGCGCGGTTTCGGTCTCGCGGAGCCGGGTGAGGGCGGTGTGCCGGTCGCCGGTCATCGCTGCTGCGGCGGCTTGCTGCCCGCGAAGGAAGGCCACCAGGCGCGGCCCCGCGGCCGGTGCCGCCTCGGCGGCTGAGTCCGCGAGGTCGAGCGACTTCTTCCCGTGGCCCAAGTGGCTCGCTTGAAGGCTCATGCCGCGCAGGGTGCGGCAGTAGGTGACGTGGTCTCCGGCTTCGCCGGCGAGGTCAAGCGCTCGCAGGTAGTACTTCTGGCCCAGACCCTGCTGGTCCTCGTACATGGCCATCCAGCCCGTGAGGTACACCAGATCCGCGGCGGCGGCCTTCATGTCCAGCTGGACGCGCTCGGTGCCGGATGCACGCAGGTAGGTCCCCACACTGTTGACCAGGAAGGCGGCGGCCATGGGCCGGGCGTGACCGGCGCCCACCTGATCAAGAATGTCGGCGATCTTGTCTGTCGTCGTGCGGACGGTTTCCACATCGCTGGCGCCGATGTGGACCGTGCGCCCGGCTGCGTCGGCCTCCGTGCGTACGGTGCGGTCGGCACTGTCCTCGAACTTCGGCACGGCCAGCGCGGCAACGTACATGCCGCTCTTCAGCACCCCTCGCCGAGAGGGGTCCATGTCTGCTCGGCTCAAGTCGATCACTCCTGCTACGGGGTCGTGCTCGTTGGCTGGGGGAGTCTCCCAGCCGATCTCGCAGCACGTCACGGGCCGGGCCAGGAGCCGCGAGAGGGCTTCGGCGACAGCGGGCCTCGCCTCCGGCTTCGGCACGCTGCCACTCAGCCAGTGAGACACGCTCGTCTTGTCGTAGTGCAAGGTCACGCCGAGTTCACGCCCCACGGCGTTCACCCTCCTGGCCAGCTGCGCATTTTGGATTCCTCCCGCCTTCATAAGGGCCGCAAGAGTCGTGTTCGGTGTTCGATCACGTCGCGCCATGGAGAACTCCCGAGTGCGTTCAACCAGTTCAACCCTCCCCCCACTGTCCCCCGTTCCGCCCGGTTGCGTAAGGCGGTTGGCTGATTACCGGCCGTGCGCACCCCGGTTGCGAGCGGACGGTTGACGGCCCGCCGGTCCCAGCGAACCGCTGAGGGGGACCGGCGGGCGACCAGACGACGAGGAGGCCTCGACGATGACCCAAGCGGGCATCACGCAGGAACGAACCGCACCCACCGCCCGCCCCGACCCGACCGCCGCTGTGCTGTACGTGTGCGCCGAGCGAGGGACGCTGACCCCGAGCCTGGCTGCGGAGCGCGCGGAGGAAGAAGGCCGGTCCTATGCGGCGGCGCGCGGCGTGCGCATCACGAAGACGATCTCCGACCGCTACGGGGAGCCCGACCCGCAGAAGCGCGAGGGATGGATGCGCGTGCGGGAGCTCGCGGCGGCCGGTTCGGTCGGCGTGGTGCTGGTCCGGTGGCCCGCGGCGATCGCCCCTGACACCGCGCACGAGTGGCGGTATCGCGAGATCCGGTGGCTCTCGGACCATGGCGTACAGGTGCGCTATTCGTGGGCTCCGCTGACGTCGGTCGGGGGCGAGATCAAGTGACAGCCGCACTCGGGCTCGGGCACCGGCCGCATCCCTGGCTCGGCCGCAGCGTCGAGGACACGGCGACCGGCCGCCGCGGCGTCCTGAGGGCGATCGCTCCCGACGTCGACCGGCCGCGCCTGGTTGCGTGGCTGAGGCCGGAGGGCGGCGGCCTGGAATGGACGACGGACCCCGGCGCTCTTGCGAACTCAGCGCCGCTCACGCCGGAGACCCACCCCACGAACCGAAGGAGGAGCCGTCCGTGCAGCGGAAATGGGTCACCGATGACTGCTGGCTCGGGTGCGAGCGCACCGGAGTGCCGGTGATCTGGCTCGGCCCGGTGCAGTGGGACGGTGAGCAGGCCCCTTTCTTCGCGTGTGAGCCCTGCCTCGACCGCCTCAAGGCTCGTGCACTCGCCTCCTTCATGCAGCGACAGCCGGCAACTGCCTGACGTGGAACGGCTGGCACCAAAGTCCCCGCCTGGTGGCCCCGCTGCTTCTGGCCCGGACCGCTGGGAGGTGCATGTCCCAGGGCGGACGTACTTCCCTTTTCCGCGCTGGCCCCCGCCTGGAGTGAACCAGCGCACCACCACCGCGACGAACGCCCCACGAAAGGAGCACGTCTTGACTGTTCCGCTCCCGATGACCGGCGTGGACTGGACCGCGCTGCGGAACTTTGCCGCACTGCGCGGACAGCTCAGGGTCTCCCTGACTCCGAAGTGCAATGAGAAGTGCTGGTTCTGCCACAACGAGGGCGATATCCCGCCGCCCTTCACACACCTGCACCGCGATGTGCGTCCCCGCGAGCGCGAGATGACCGCCGAGGGCTTCCTGAACGTCGTGGACGCGCTGATGGGCGCGGGCCTCAATCGGGTGTACTTCACCGGTGGGGAACCCCTCATGTCGCCCCTGGCCCGGCCGGTCCTCACCCGGCTTCCCGAGCACGGCCCCGACACGACCTACACCCTGATCACAAACGGAACCCTGGTCCGCGCGCATCAGAAATGGCTCGCCACGACCGCCCTGGACAAGGTGAAGGTCTCCCTTCACTACTTCTCCGACGAGTCGCTCAAGGCCATCGCGAACACCCGCATCAGCATCGCGACCATCCTCGACGGGATCGAGGCGGCCCGTGAAATGTTCGAGCGAGTGGAGCTGAACACGCTGGTTCAGCGGGAGAACGAACACGAGCTGCACGACATCCTGGCCTTCGCTCTCGATCGGCGTATGCCCGTGCAGTTCATCGAGTTGGTGGACACCGACTTCAACGCCGACCGGAAGAGCTCCGCGATCGGCGCCCAGGGCATCATCGACCACCTTCGCACCCTGACCAGCGACGAAGAAGTAGAAATCTCCGGCGTCGGACAGGGACGGCGGATCTTCCGCATCGACGGCATCGAGATCGACGTCATCCACCGCGAACTCGGCCGTCACCACGTCGGCCAGTGCGGCACCTGCCCCCTCAAGCCCAAGTGCGTGGAAGGCTTCTGGTCCCTGCGCGTCGACCACGCCGGCGGAATCCAGCCCTGCCTTCTGCGGGACGACCTCCGCATGGACATCCGGCCCCTCCTGGCCGATCCGGAGCAGGTCCCCGCGGCCGTTGCTCAGCACGTGGCCGCTTTTACGGAGGGCACTTTGTGAGCCTTCTGCGCGCCCCGTACACGCCTGGGGCTGAGGGACACCAGAGGTCGCTCGTGGTCCTGGAGGGTGTCTCAGGGGTTGGGAAGTCGACGCTCGCACGCCTGCTGGCCAAGCGGCTCGACGCCACGGCGATCCACACCCTCACCGACCCGCACACCGGCTGGTCCGAGACGGTCAACACCGAGCTTCGGCCGCTTCCCCAGTTCGCCTTCTACCTCTCCGGTCTCCTGCACGCCTCCGACACCATCCGGCAGGCCCTGACCGAGGGGCCGGTGGTGGCGGACCGGTACGCCTCCTCGGCCATGGCCTGCCACGCCGCCGTCAACGGCGTGGGTCTGGACCAGGTGAAGGAGCTGATCACCCCGTTCCGGCCCTACCTCGTCGCGCCGGACACCACCTTCTACCTGCTCGGCTCCGACAGCTCGTTGAAAGTACGGATGGGCACCAAGACGGACGTGAAGCAGGACGACACCGATCTGTTCGACGTCCCCGGCCGCCTCGCCCGACTCAGGGAGAACTTCCTGGACGTCGCCGACGACGACCCCAGCGCGGTCCTGCTCCCCACCGACCGCCGCAGCCCGGAAGACCTGGCCGACATCATCGTCAAGTACCTGGAGGACAGGCGTGCTCAACCCGATCGACACCGACACGGTCATCCGTGACGGCCGCGTCGCCGGCACGTTCCCCGGCGAGATCCACGAGGGCGTGGCCTGGTGGGTCGCCGCCTGCTTCGTCGTAATCGGCCAGGCCGTGCAGATGGCCGTGGCCCACGACGGCCACCCGGCCACGGCCGAGTTCCACCGACGGTTCTGCCTTGGGGCCATTAACGCCCAGCACTGGGGCTGCCAGGTGGCCAGCCTCGGTACGGCCGACCAAGCCCAGCTCCTGCACGCCATGAAGGAACTCGGGGGCGTCCCCGGAGCTCTGCTGACCACGACCGACGGCGACGAGGGGCAAACCGTCACGATCCGCCTCTACGACGTGGACGGCCAGCCGGTCACCGAGGACACCGGTCTGTCCAAGCTGCGAGAGATGATCGCCTCCGACCGGGTTCCCATCCCGGTCAACGACCAGGCCAAGGGCAGCATCACCGAGCGCCGTGACCTGGTGGAGACGCTGTGATCAACGCAGCCGAAGTCATCAGCTCCGGCACCAGCATTCTGTTCGTCACCCTCGACTCCCTGCGCTACGACGTCGCCCGCGCGGCCCTGCACGCCGGGCAAACCCCCCACCTGGCCAGACTTCTGCCGGGCGGGGGGTGGGAGGAGCGCCGCACCCCTGGCACCTTCACCCTCCCCGCGCACATCGCGTTCTTCTCCGGCTTCCTGCCCAAGCTCCCGCAGCCCGTACAGCCACCGCGGCTGTGGGAGTGCCGCCCGCCGGCTTTCAAGACCGTCGACCCCGGCACCTTCGTCTTCGACGCGCCGAACCTCCTCACCGGCCTCGCACAGCACGGCTACCGCACCGTGTGCGTCGGCGGCGTGACGTACTTTTCCCGTGAGACGCCGCTCGGGTCGGTCCTGCCCGACATGTTTCACGACGACCACTGGCGGCCCGAGTTCTGCTCACCCGACCCCGACTCCACACGCCACCAGGCCGACCATGCCCTGACCGCCGCCGAGAAGTACGCCAACGGGCCGCTGTTCCTGTTCGTCAACGTCTCCGCCACCCACGTCCCCCACGGTCACTATGCGGGGGACAGTAACGACACGTGGCAGTCCCAGGCCGCCGCGCTCGCGTACGCGGACGAACACCTCGGCCGTCTGATCGACGGCCTCACCAGCAACGGGAGATGGTTGATCATCGTGTGCGCCGACCACGGCGACGCCTTCGGCGAGGACGGCTACCGCGGCCGTGGCATCGCTCACCCGACCGTGCTGAACGTGCCGTTCGCGGCCTGGTTGTCAGAGTAGGCGGCTACGCTCCGGGCCATGACCGCAGCAACCGACCAGGGGGCGCGGTGCGACGCCTCCGTCATCGTGGCCCGTGACGCGGACGGCATGGTCGCCGTCCTGACCGCCGAATTCCCCCAGCACGGCGGCGAGTACGCGTTCCTGCCCGGAGGGCGCCGTGAGGCAGGCGAGACAGCGGGGGACTGCGCTCGGCGCGAGCTGCGCGAGGAAGCCGGTGTCACTGCCGCCGCCTGGCGCCACCTGGGCTCATTCGCCATCACCCTCGACTCCCCTGCCCGCATCCACCTCTTCCTGGCCGAAGGCCTCACCCTCGGACCGCAGCAACTCACGCCCACTGAAGCGGACTTCAAGCTCAAGTGGTGGCCCATGGCTGACGCGATCACGGCCGCCACCAAGGGGCAGTTCCTGCTGCAGGGCGGCCCGCTGGCGCTGCTGTTGGCCCAGCAAGTGACCTCAGCCTGACAGGAACACACCCCTGATGCCGTTCTCCGACCCGACCAGCCACATCCCCCAGGAAACATGAGCGGACAACCGGCACAGTCCGTCATCGACACACACGTCATCGTTCGCGACGGCGACAAGATCCTCTTCTCGCGGAGGGGCGGACCCTACGGTCGCGGCCGATGGCACATGCCGTCCGGCAAACTCGACGAGGGTGAGCCCCTGACCGTCGGTGCGGCGCGTGAGCTGCGCGAAGAAACGGGCGTCGTCGTCGACCCCGCTCACCTTCGCCTGGTCCAGGTGGTGCACCACCGGCAGGGCGAGGACGCCGAGCGGATCGGCTTCTTCGAGGCCACGAAGTGGGAGGGCAGGCCCGTCAACAAGGAACCGGAGAAGTGCCTCGCAACTTGAATGGTTCACCATTCACGACTTGCCCGACGACATCATCGAGTACCCGGAGGCCGGCCTGCGCGGCTATCTCGACGGCAGTGGCCCGCTCACCGAACACGGCTGGCCGTAGACCGGTACCGGTCCTCTTCCCCGACCTCGGTGGTGCCGTCCGTCACTCTTCGGAGGACGGCCCGCTGTCGCGTTTCTTCAAGACTCGTCGTCGCCGTCCTTCCTACTGTGCCCTCAGGGCAGGTGGGGAAGGGACGACAAGGGACGACATGGAGCTGAGAACCGTAATGGCCAGGGGCTCGGAGGCGGCCGTGGGCGTCGTGCGCGGCATCGGGCCGGACGACCTCGACCGGCGCACCCCGTGCCCGGAGATGACAGTCGGGGCACTCGTGAACCACCTGTTCCACTGGACCGGTGTGCTGGGGCACGCTGCCGCACGAAAGGAGCCGCTGCGGGACCTGCCGGGTCAGGCGGCGGAAGGGCGTGATCTCACCGCGGAGCCGGGCTGGGCCGAGACGTATGCCGTCCGGTCGGCGGCGACTGCCGCCGCCTGGAGCGATCCCGGGGCATGGGCGGGCGAGACGTCCCTGACCGGCGGCGGAAAGCTGCCCGCTCCCTTCGTCGGCGGGATCGTCCTGGGGGAGTGGCTGCTGCACGGCTGGGACCTGGCGGTGGCCACCGGGCAGCGACTGCGCGTGGACGACGAACTCGCGGCGGCGCTCTACGGGGACGTCGCCGGGAAGGCCGAGACGGCCAGGCAGCACAAGGTGTTCGGCCCCGAGGTCGAGGTGCCGCCCACCGCGCCGCTGTTCGACCGCGCACTGGGACTCGCGGGCCGTGACCCGTTGTGGAAGCGACCCGACTGAGACCGTGCCGGGCTCTGTTGCCTGCCGCACCGCCCGCTGTTCATTGCGAGGGAGGCAGGGCGTCGAGGGCGCTCCGGGTGATGACGTGGTCGAGGAGGTGCAGGAGGGCGGGGCGGACTCCGGTGAGGTCGGCGGCGTTCCAGTAGGCGAGGGCGCGGGGCAGGTCGACCAGGCCGTGGATCAGTGGTGGCGCGGGGCGGTTTCCGTGGGGTGGCGACGGGCGGGCCGGGTCGGTCATGTGGGCGTGGAGCAGGGACTCCAGGCGGCATGACGCGAGGGTGCCGGGGAGGTGGTGGCGGCCGGTGGCCTCCAGGCCCGCGCCGGCTGTGCGTGCCAGGGAGCGGAGATCCTCCGGCACGTGCGTCTCGGTGGCGTCGAGCGCGAGCAGGCCGCCTCCGACGACGAGGACGTCCTGCTCGTTCTTCATACGGTCGAGGGCTCGTCCGGTGTCGAAGCAGTGCGGGAAGGAGTCGTCGACGACGATCGTGCCGGGCCGCAGCCGGTCGGGGTCCAGCAGCCTCGTCGGGCCGCTGACCGCGGTGACGACGACGTCCGCCTCGTACACCTCGGCGGGCAGCTCCCGGCCGGACTCGACGACCCGTATGCGCATCGTGGGGTGCTCGGCGGACAGGTCCATGGCGAGGCGGCCGAGCCGTGGGCCGCTGCCGGGCAGGTCGCACAGGACCAGCCGGGCCGGCGGACGCGGGCCGCGGGCCAGCAGCAGCCGTAGCGACGAGGTACCGATCGATCCGCAGCCGACGACGGCGAGGGTGAGTTCCGACAGCTCGCGGCCGGTCGCGTCGAGCGCGGCGTGCACGGTCTTGACCACGGAGACGGTCGTCGTCGCGTGCCCGGTGGTGAGCGCCGTCGTCGTCGCGGGGGTCTCCCGCAGGACGTCGTAGCCGTAGCTGGTCAGGGACGGGATCATGCCGGCGAGCGACACGCACCGTGCTCCGAGCGACGCGGCGAGCTCGACGCCGCGGGCGGTCCGGGCGGCCAGGCCGCCGCCGGGGGCCAGTTCGTCGGCGAACACCGGGAGTGAGACGAAACCCGATCTGCCGAGAGGCGTGGTGACCGCCTCCAGCAGCCTGGCCCGGCCGTCCGGGAAGAGCAGGGCGCGCAACTGTTCCCGCCCGGGTGCCGCCTGCGGGGGCAGTCCGGCGAAGGCGGCCAGTTGGTGGGGGGTGGGCAGGTAGCCGACCAGGGCTGCGTCGAGGTGGGGGCGGGGGATGAGGAGGGGGAGGGAGAGGGGAGGACGGTGGGGGTCGGCTTGGGGCTTGGTGCGTTCTCCAGTTGGTGGCGTATCTCCCCTGCGAAAGCCGTGAGTTCGTCGTCGGTGAGGGCCGTCGCCGACGCGCGGACCGTGACACGCATGCCCTTGCCGTCCGCTGTTGGCCGCACCGCCAGGAACACGTCCGTGCCCACCGGGGGCGGAGCGAGCGCGGTGCCGGTGTCGGTGTCGTCGGTGTGCAGGGTGAGGGTGGTGTCCGGTGGCGTACCGAGGGAGGTGAAGTCGAGGAAGGTGAAGAAGAACTGGGCGGTACGCGGCAACCCCCGGTCCGTACGCAGGTCCAGGGGCCCGGCGGTACGGGCCGCGACCGCCTCGGCGGCGATCCTCCGCAGGTCCTCGCCGAACGCGGGCGGTGTGGGCGGAGTGGGCAGTGTGGGCGGTGTGGGCGGAGCGGGTGGTGTGAGTGGCTCGCCGGGTCCGGCCGGGCGCAGTGCCACCGCCTCGGCGAACGGGCCGAAGACGCGGTGTGCGTCCCGCGTGGTCTCGTCGCGCCCGGTGACTGCCAGGCCGAGCACCAGGTCGCGGCGGCCGGTGAGCGCGGAGAGGGCGCGGTAGTACGCGGTGAGGAAGGGTGCGTACGGCGTGGTGTCGGCGTCCCGTGCGAGGTGGCGCAGTGCCTGTGTCCGGGTGCTGTCGAGGGTGAAGCCCGTGGTGTGGAAGACGGGGGCGGTGGGGCTGTCGGGGCGGGCCGCGCGGAGCACGGGTGGGGCGTAGGGGGCGCGGTGGCGGGCGTCGTAGTCCACAGCCTGTGGATCGCCGGATGGGCGTGGGTTCGATGCCTGCGTACGTTCCGTGAGGAGTGCGACGTGGTCACGGAAGGTGGAGCGCAGTGGGTCCAGGCCGTCGGGCAGGCCTCGCTCGAACCGGTCGTACACGGTGAGGAGTTCGCGGGCGAGCAGGGCGGCGCTGTAGCCGTCACCGATGAGGTGGTGGGCGTGGACCAGGAGGACGTGCTCGTCGGCCGAAACAGTGAACAGGCGCAGACGCAGCAGCGGCCATGCCCACGGTTCGAAGCGGCGTCGTGCCTCCTCGGCGACCCGTTCCTCCAGCACGTCCGGGTGGGCCAGGGTCTCCGTCTCGACGGGCAGGCGCAGCGAGGCGGGCAGTTCCTGCTGCACGGGTGGGCGCGTACCGGCCGGGAAGACGGTGCGGAGCATGGGGTGCCGGGCTACCAGAACGTCGACCGAGCGCTGGAAGAGGTCGTGGTTCAAGGGGCCGGTGAGGCGGAAACGGGCCAGCCAGGCGGAGCCCCCGCCGGGCGCCAGGGAGTTGGTGAGGGAGTCGGTGAGGGCGTCGGCGAGGAGGAAGCCCCGTTGGGAGGGGGTGAGGGGTAGGGGGCGGGACGGTGTCGGTGGCTGGGGACATGGGTGCCGGGTCCGTGGTCTCGCCAGTCTCGGTGGCGGCGTCGACGGCCGCTGCCAAGGCGCTCAGCGTGCGGTGCGTGTAGATGGCGGTCGGGCGTGGCAGGGCGGGGCGCGCGGTGCGCAGGCGGGCGAACAGCTCCAGCACCGTCATGGAGTCGCCGCCGAGCGTGAAGAAGTCGTCCTCCTGGAAGACCCCCGGCACCTCCAGCACCTCGCACCACACGCCCGCGACCAGGCGTTCGGTGGGGGTCGCGGGCGGGGTCCCGCGCCGGGGTGTGGGATCCGCGTCGGCCGTCGTAGTCGTAGTCGTGTCGTCCGGCCGCGCCAGCCGGTTGCGGTCGATCTTGCCCGTGCCGGTCAGCGGGAGCGCCGGGACGGAGTGGACGCGGGCGGGCACCATGTACGGGGGCAGCACGCCGGACAGGAAGGTACGCACCTCGCGGGCGTCGGGCTCGTCCGCGCCGGCCCGGGGCTCGACGTACGCCACGAGACGCCCGTCCCGCAGCAGTACGGCCGCGCGAGCCACGCCCGGGTGGGTGAGCAGGGCGGCCTCGACCTCGCCGAGCTCCACCCGGTGGCCGCGGACCTTGACCTGGTCGTCCAGTCGTCCCAGGAACTCCAGCACGCCGTCGGTGCCGCGGCGGACACGGTCGCCGCTGCGGTACCAACGGCGGCCGTCCCGCTCGGTGAAGGCCGCCGCGGTGAGTTCGGGGTCGCCCAGGTAGCCGGGGGTCAGGCCGGTTCCGGTGATGAGGAGTTCACCGGCCTCCCCCGGGCCGCAGGGGCGGCCGTCCTCGTCCACGACGGCCAGTTCGGTTCCGGCGATCGGCCGGCCGATGGGCAGGTGCCGTACGTCGTCGGCGGGGCGGGTGGTGATGATGTGACAGGTGGCGTTGATGGTGGCTTCGGTGGGGCCGTAGAGGTTGGAGATCCGGTGACCGGAGCCGCGGTTGCCGGAGCCACGGTCGCCTGCGGCGTCGAGCAGGTCGAACCAGCGCCGTACGTGCGCGGCGGGCAGTGCCTCGCCTCCGACGTGGACCCAGCGCAGCGCGGACAGGTCCGGGACCGGGCCGCCTTCCCGGACGCGGTTCTCGGCCGCGGTCAGCAGCCCCTCCCACAGCGTCGGCACCGAACTCCACACCGTGATCCGGTCCTCCACGACGCGGTCCAAGAGCGCCTCGGGGTCACGCAGCAGGTCCCGGGTGAGGGTGTGCACCGTGGCTCCGGCGAGGAGCGGCGCCAGCAACTGGCGTACGGAGGCGTCGAAGCAGATCGACGCGGTCTGTACGAGCCGGTCGCCCGGGGCGTAGCCGAAGGTGGACAGCGCCCAGTCGAGGTAGGCGGTCATGGACCGGTGGGTCACCGGGACGGCCTTGGGGCGGCCCGTCGAGCCGGACGTGAAGATCACGTACGCGGTGGAGTCGGGACTGGCGGTGGGCTGCCCGCCCGGTGCGGGGTCCGGCACGGTGTCGGGCGCGGGCGGGGCCGGTGACGGGGCGTCGGTGGCGACCAGCGTGACGTCGCCCGGTACGGCGGCAGCGGCGGCGCGGGTCGTCGCGTCGCACACCAGCACACGGACTCCCGTACGGCTCACCTGGTCCCGGTGCCGGGCGGCGGGATGGGTGGCGTCCAGGGGGACCCAACCGGCGCCCGACCGCAGGATGCCGATGACGCCGGTGACGGTGTCCGCGCCCGGTTCGGTGAGCAGTCCGACCAGGTCGCCTGGCCGTACGCCGTGGGCGCGCAGACGGGCCGCGAGGGCGGCGGAGGACTCGTCGAGGGCCGCGTAGGTGAGGGTGGTGCGTCCGGTGTCGACCGCGACGGCCTCGGGCGTGGCACGCAGCCGCGCGCACAGCCGGTCCACGATCCCGCCGCCGGCGTCCTCGTCCGCCGTCACATCCACCGAATCCCGTGCTGCTGTCTGGGGTTCCTCGACGGTGGCGCGCAGTTCGTCGACGTACGCGTCGGCGAGGCGGCGAACGGTCTCGGGGCGGAACAGGTGGGCGGGGTGGTTCCACGACAGGCGCAGGCTCGCGTCGGCCTCCCAGCACAGCAGTCCGAGCCGGGTGGCGGCGGTGGCGGTGGCCGCGGCCGTCGGCGTCACGGTGACCGGCCAGTCGGCGCCGTGGACCACGGGGAAGCGGGCGAAGCTGAACCCCGCCTCGGCGGCCGTGCGCGGCGCGGGGCCGGGGCCCCGGCCGGCGGTGGACAGCAGCCGTGCGATGTCGGGGCTGCTCAGGGTCGCGTGGGCCTCGGCCTCCCGCCAGATCCGCCGCAGTCGTTCGGCCAGTACGGTTACGGGTTCGTCGGGGTCGACGGTCACGAACACCGGCAGGGTGTCGGCCAGCGGACCCACCAGACGGTCGATGCCGGGGAGCGGCAGTTCGCGGCGGGACCGCGCCACATTGACGGCAACCGCCCGCTGTCCGCTCCACCGCGCCAGGCAACGGCCGTACACCGCCAGCAGCAGGTGGAACAGGGAGACCCCGTGCCGGGCGGCGACCTCGCGGAGCGCGGCCGTCAGGGTTTCGTCGACGACGGTGCGGTGGTGGGCGAGCGGCGGGGCGGGCGGCGCCTCGGGATCGCCGTCGTACGGCAGGGCCGGTGCCGCCGCGCCGACGGCGACGACTGCGGCGTGCTCGGCGAGGCGGTCTCGCCAGTACTCCTGGTCCCGTGCGTGTGCGGGGGACTGCCGCTCGGCGGTGACGGCCGCCGCGTAGTCGGCGAACTGCGCTTGCGGGGACGGGAGTTCGGGTGCGCTGTCGTCGCCCCGGGCGAGTGCTGTGTAGAGCGCCCACAGCTCCTCGCCGAGCACCTTGAGGCTGAAGCCGTCCGCGGCGGCGTGGTGGACGACCAGGAGCAGATGGGAGAGGTGCGGGTGCTCGCGTACGAGGACGGCTCGTACGGGGTCCTGGGAGGTCAGGTCGAACGGGCGGTTGCACAGGGTCTGTTCGAGCTCGGCCGGCTCGTAAGGCTGATGCGTGGCCGGTTCCCTCACCTCGTACCAGCTGGGTGCGGCATCGACGGGCGCGGCGGGTACCGCGTACTGGCGTGGCCGGGTGTCGCCGTCCCGGGTGATCCGCAGGCGCAGCATGGGGTGGCGGGCGGAGAGGCGGGCCAGGGCCCGGCCGAGGAGCTCGCTGTCGAGGGGGCCGCTGATGCTCTGGCGGACGTAGCCGTAGGCGGTGACGCCCTCGTGGAGCGCCTCGGTGGTGTGGAAGGCGAGTTGCAGCGGGGTGAGGAGGTCGGGGAGGCCGTCGTCTGCCGGGGACTCGTAACCGGAGTAACCGGAGAAACCGGAGACGGTCGGGGTCGGCTGGGGCCCGGTGGCCAGGTGGGCGGCCAGTTCGCCGAGCGTGCGGTACTCGAAGAGCAGGGTGGCCGGCAGCGTCCGGCCGAGCTCCCTCTCCAGACGGCGCGCGAGGTCCACGGCGGTGAGGGAGTCCAGCCCGAGCGTGAGGAACTGCTCGTCGTCGCCGATGTCCTCCGGGGCGCGGTGCAGGGCATCGGCCAGGAGGTGGCGTACGAGGTCGGCGACGTGGGACGGGTCTCCCTCGGGCCGGGGGGCGGGGCGAGCGGATGTCCGGTCCGTGGTGTCGCGGGTACCGGTCGCTGGGGTGCCGGTGGGTGCGGGTCCGGCCGTCGGGTCCGCTGTGCCCGTCACCAGTACATGGGCCGCGTCCACGCCGATCGCCGCGTACAGGCCCGCCAGCGCGGCGCGTGCGGTCATGGGCGCGAGCCCCCGGGCCCGCACACCGTTCGCCATGGCACCCGCCGTACCACTTGCCGTACCACTTGCCATACCGCTCGCCAGCCCCGTGTCGGCGACAGGGCCGAAACCGATCGCCTGCCACGGTCGGCCCGCCGCCCGCTCGGCGGCGGCGAAGGCGTCGAGGAAGGCGCCCGCGGCCGCGTAGTCGCCGAGTGCGCCGGCCAGGCCGGGCAGTACGGACGAGACGGAGGAGAAGGCGACGCACACGGCGTCGTCGTGGCCGTGGCGGCGCAGCGCCCCGGCGAGCAGCGCGGTGCCTCGCACCTTCGCGGCGAGAACGTCCTCGATCTCCGCGTCAGGCTTGCCGCGCAGGCTGCCGGGGCGGGCCGTACCCGCGGCGTGGAACACCCCGTCCAGGGGCGGCAGACCGGCGACGAGCGCGTCGACGGCTGCCTCGTCGCAGACGTCGACCGCGTGGTAGCGGGCCCGTGCGCCCCGCGCCCGCAGCTCGGCGAGCAGGTCCCGGGGCGGTGTGGCGGTGCGCCCGGTGAGGACGATGTCCGGCGAGCCCCTCTCCGCGAGATCGCGGGCCAGCGCGGACCCGAGCCCGCCCGCGCCCCCCGTGATCAGGTACGTGCCGTCCGGGGGCAAGACCTTCGCGGTCGTGCCGCCCGCGTCGGCGCTCACGGCGACGGGCGTACGGGTCAGCCGGCGGCCCGCCCGCCAGGCGACCGTACCCCCGGCGCCGGGTACGTCCTGGGCGTACAACTCGCGTTCGAGCACGTCGAGCCGGGAGTCGAGCGCGTCCCGCGAGGACAGGTCGATGCTGCGTGAGGACAGGCCCGGGTGCTCCTCGGGCAGGGCGAGGGCGAAGCCGTGCAGCAGTGCGTGCTCGGGGCGCGACCGTTCCGGCTGGACGCCGGTGGTGTGTACGTCCTCGGTGACCAGCAGCAGCCGGGCGGGACCTGTGCCGAGCAGGGGCATCACCTCGCGCAGCTCGGCGATGGCCGAGCGCGTCGCGGGGTCCGTGGCGGCATCGGCGAGCCACACCACGGTGTCCGGGGCGGTCGGCCCCGAGGCGTCGTGCTGGCCCAGCACGGTCACTCCGCGCCGGGTGAGCCGGTCGGCGAGAGCCCGCCCGAGCGCGCTGTCGGCACCGGCCAGCCGTACGGCACGGGGGCCGGGGGCTGCGGTGAGCGGGGCGTCGCTCCAGACGAGGCGTTGCGGTACCGGCGTGCCGCTGGGAACTGGTACCGGTGTACCGCCGGGAGCCGATGCCGATGCCGATGCCGATGCCGGTGCCGGTGCCGGTGCCGGTGTTGGTGTGCCGCTGGGAGCCGGGACCGGGCCGGGCTGCCGCCCCGGCCAGTGGTGGCCGCGCTGGAACGGGTACGTGGGCACGGGCACCCGCCGCCGCCCCGCGCCCTCGATGGGCAGAGCCGTCGGGGACAGGGCCGTCCCCCGCGTCCACAGCCGCCCCACCGTCTCCAGCAACGCCCCCGCCCCGGACCTCTGGTCGCCCAGCGCGGGCAGGACCGCCACCTCCGAGGCGGCCGTGGTGTGCCGTGAGGCGGCTGCGACCGTGCGGACAGGGCCGCAGAGGGAGTCACCGGAGCCGAGTTCGACGTAAGTGTCGTACCCCTCGTCGAGCAGTCGGGCGACGGCGGCGCCGAACCGCACCGGCCGGATCGCGTGCTCGTGCCAGTACTGGGGTGTCAGCGCGGGGCTCCACTGACCGGTGACGGTGCTCAGCATCGGTGTGCCCGCCGTCCCCGCCGGGTGGAGCGTCAGCGTCTTGGCCGCGTTGCGCAGGGGTTCGAGGACCGGTTCCAGCATCGGTGAGTGGAAGGCGTGCGAGACGCGGAGGCGGCGCGCGGCCACACCGCGGGCCGTCAGTTCCGCCACCGCCCGGTCGACGGCGTCCTCCTCGCCCGCCAGCACGACCTGCGCGGGTGAGTTGACGGCGGCCAGGCACAGTGCCCCGTCGGACGCGGCGATCACGGCGGCGACGGTGTCCTCGTCACCCCGCACGGCCGCCATGGCCCCCGGTGCGGCGAGCTCGCCCACCAGGCGCCCTCGTTCGGCGGCGAACCCCACCGCCTCGGCCAGGGTCAGCGTGCCGGAGACGCACGCGGCGGTGATCTCGCCGACGCTGTGGCCCACGACCGCGTCGGCCCGCACACCCCAGGCGGCCAGTTGCCCGGCCAGCCCTACGCCGAACGCGACCAGCAGCGGCTGGGTCACCTCCGTCCTCGCCAGCGCGGCGGAGTCGGCGTCCTCGTCCAGGCACCAGGCGGCCAGGGAGCGGCCGAGGACCGGCCCGGTGAGCGAGGACGCCTCGTCCAGGACCTCGCGGAACACCGGAGCCGACCCGTACAGGGCCCGGCCCTGACCGGGGCGGAGCGCGCCCTGGCCCGGCAGCAGAAAGACGGTACGCGGCCGGGGGCGCGCGACGGCACCCTCGTCGCGAGCGGCTTCGAGGCGGTCCGCGAGGTCGCCGTCGGCGACCAGGGCGAGGCGGTACCGGCCCTCGTCGCGGGCGGTGTTGACGGTGGCGCAGACGTCGCCCTCGTCCAGTTCGGGGTGGGCCCGCAGATGGGCGGCCAGGTCGCCGGCGGCGGCGCGCAGCGCTTCTCCGGTGCGGGCCGACAGCGTCAGCAGGTGCGGGCCGTGAGCGGTGACGGAGGGCGGCTCGTGTTGCTCGGGGCGGCGGCTCGGTGCCTCCTCCAGGACGGCGTGCGCGTTGGTGCCGCCGAAGCCGAAGGCGTTCACCCCCGCCACCAGCGGGCGGCCCTCGTCGTGCCACTCCTGGTGCTCGGTGACGAGCGCGAACCCGGGTGCGACGCGTTCGAGGAACGGCGCGGGCGGGGTGCTGTGCGGGGAGGGCGGGAGCTGCCGGTGGGCCAGCGCGAGGACGACCTTGACCAGGGCGGGCATACCGGCGGCGTTGAGCAGGTGCCCCAGGTTCGCCTTGACCGAGCCGAGCCGCCGCACCGCCCCGTCGGCACGGGGCGGGAACGCGTGCCCGAGCGACTGCGCCTCGACGGGGTCGCCGACGGGGGTGCCCGTGCCGTGCGCCTCGACGTAGGACACGGCGGCCGGATCGACGCCGCACTCGCGGTAGGCGCGGGTCAGGACCTCGCGCTGGCCGTGCGGGTTGGGGGCGAGCAGGCTCAGCGAGCGCCCGTCGTTGTTCACCGCCGTACCGCGTACGAGCGCGAGTACTGGATCACCGGCGTCCAGGGCGTCGTCCAGGCGGGCGAGGACGAGGGTCGCGCCGCCTTCTCCGGGGACGAACCCGTCGGCGTCGGCGCCGAACGCACGGCACCGGCCGGTCGGGGACAGCGCACCCGTTGCTTCGAGCAGCCGGTGGCCGGTCGGCGTCAGGCCCAGGTTGACGCCACCGACCACGGCGAGGTCGCACTCGCCGGACAGCAGGCTCTGCCGGGCCAGGTGCAGGGCGACCAGTGCCGAGGAGCACGCCGTGTCGACCGCGAGAGCCGGGCCGTTCAGGTCCAGTGCTTGCGAGAGACGGGCGGCGAGCAGGTTGGGCAGGTTGCCGGTGAGGGCGGCGGGGTGGCGGGCGAGGTCGCCGTCCGCGGCTTCGGCCAGGACCTCGCGGTAGCCGCTCTCACCGGCGGCCACGAACACGCCGATCCTGCGGCCGGTCCGCCGGGGGCCCGCGTACCCGGCGCGTTCCAGCGCCTCGTGGGCCAGTTCCAGGAAGATCCGCGCCTGTGGGTCGGTCGCGCGTGCCTCCGTGTCGTCCATGCCGAAGAAGACGGCGTCGAAGGCGGCCGGGTCCGGGTCGGTGAGGAAGGAGCCGAAGCGGGCGTCCGGCGCGGGTGCGCCTGTCCAGCGGCCCTCGGGTACGTCACCGACGGTGTCGCCTCCGGAGACGAGGAGCTCCCAGAACGCCTGGGGGGTCGCGGCACTGGGGAAACGGCAGGCGGTCGCGAGTACGGCGAGGGCACCAGCGGGGTGGGGCGCATCGCCGGTTGCTTCACCGCGTTCACCGCGTTCACCGCGTTCGGTGCCTTGCGTGCCCTCTGTGCCCTCTGTGCCCTCTGTGCCTTCACTCGTATCCGTGAGCAGACCGATCACATGCCCGGCCAGCGCCGCCACGGTGTCGTGGTCCCGTAGGACACGAGGCTCCACGGTGACGGAGAAGGTGTCCTCCAGCCCGGCGAGCACGGCCATCGCCCTGAGCGAGGAGCCACCCAGGTCGAAGAACCGTTCGTGCAGCCCGATCTCCGCCTCGGGCCGCTCCAGGACCTGCGCCCAGACCTTCCGCACCGACTCCTGGACGTCACGCAGCGACCGAGGCGAGCCCGCCACTGCCGGAGCCGCGACAGAAGCCGAAGCCGGACCCGAAGCCGGACCCGGAGCCGGAACGTCCGCCCAGCGGCCCTCGACGGTGGCGTACGCACCGGACTCGAAGCGCGTACGCATGACGCCCCGGCGCAGCTTCCCGCTGGTGGTACGGGGAAACGCCCCCGGCGGCAGCGGCAGCACCCGCACGTCGTCGTGCCCGAGCGCCTCCCGCAGCCGGGCCGCGGCGGCCCGCAGCACCGGCCCGGCCGTGCCCAGCGGCGGACGCGCCCACTGCACGAACGCGACGACCCGTTCGCTCCCGCTGTCCGGGACGGTGGACCCCACCACGGCCACCGCCCCCGGCGGCAGCCCCGGCGTCGCGGCGACGGCCTGCTCCAGGTCCGGCGCATGGAACGTACGGCCGTTGACGAAGACCACGTCCTTGTGGCGCCCGGTCACGCACAGCCGCCCGGCCCGCAGGAACCCGAGATCCCCGGTGCGCAGCCAGCCGTCCTCGGTGAACGTGGCGGCGCTCGCCTCGGGCGCCCGGTGGTAGCCGCGTCCCACCTGGGGTCCACGTACCTCCACGTGCCCCACACGCAGGTCGTCCAGCGGTCCTCCGGAACCGCCGGAACCGTCGGTGATCCGTACCTCGCAGCCCTTCACGGGACGGCCGACGTCCATCAACTCCACGGCGTGCGGCCCCGGTCCGGTCTCCACGGCGCGGCCCCTGCTGAGTGCGGCACGGTCCAGTACGAGCGGTTCGGCGATCTCCCCCAGGGGCGGGACGGTCACGGCGAGCGTGGCCTCGGCCAGTCCGTACACCGGCAGCGGGGCGCGGGCGTCCAGCCCGGCCGGGGACGTACGGGCCGTGAACTCCCGCCAGACGCGCGGCGCGATGGGCTCGGCGCCGACGAGCATGAGCCGAACGCAGCTCAGGTCGAGGCCGGCCAGGGCGCTGGGCGGCACACGTCGTACGGCGAGGGCGAGGGCGAAGTTGGCCGCGGAAAGGACGGTCGCGCGGTGCCGTGCCACGGCCTCGAACCACAGGGCGGGACGCTTGGCGAAGGACAGCGGCTCCAGCCGCACCTGCTTCAGGCGGGCCGCCATGGGCACCAGATGCGTGCCGATCAGGCCCATGTCGTGGAAGTACGGCATCCAGGTCGCGGTCACGTCGTCGCCGGTCAGCGCGGTCGCGGTCCGTATCTGGCGGAGGTTGGCGAGGACGCCCGCGTGGGTCAGCTCCACGCCCTTGGGTGAGCCGGTGCTTCCCGAGGAGAACTGCAGGAACGCGATGTCCCGGGGTGCTGGCCGCGGCAGTCGCAGGGGCCGACGGCCCTCGCGGAGTTCGTCCAGGTGCAACGCCCGTACCGTGCCCCGGATTTCTCCGGCCAGGGGTGCGGTGGCCCCGTCCACGACCAGGGGCGGCCTGCCGAGGAGTTCCCACACCGGTGCCACCCGGTGCGCCTCGGGGGCGAGCGGCACGGGGACGGCGCCCGCCGCCAGCGCGCCCCAGAACATGGGCTGGAAGTCCTCTCCCCGGTCGGCGACCAGGGGCAGCGGGGTTCCCGGCTCCACGCCCGCGGCGACCAGCCCGCCCGCGACGCGCAGTGCCTCGTCCCGGAGCCCGGCGAAGGTGACGGTGCGCTCGCTGCCGTCCCCCCGGACGTGGACGACGGTCTGACCCGGGGCTTCCCGCGCCGCGTCGAGCAGCACCTCCAGAAGTGCCGTCGCGCCGTTCGAACCCTCGCTTGTGCTGATCACTGTTCGAACCTACAAGTTCGCCTGGTGCCAACGGTGTTGCGAGGGCCCGACGGACTCGTCACGGTTTCGTGTGCTCGCGCGGCACCCGGGTGCTCCGACCGCCCTGGGCGGCCCTGGGTCGCCTTGGACCGCCTTGGACCGCCCTGGACCGAGGGCCCGGCCTTCGGCCCGATCTCCGGGCCGATCCCGGCAGGCGTCGGGTCTCTGTTGGTAACGTGAAATGGTGAAATATAGCCCATATGGTGCAACTCCGACAGTATCCGGAGTGTGATGCCATGCCCGCTCACCGCCGCACCACGTCGTCCAGTGGCACCGGAGAGCTGCTGCACACGCTCGGGGATCTCACCGGACGGATACTGGAGCGGATCAAGTTCCAGCAGGCCCGCGTCGAGCTCGCCGCCGCGTTGCAGCGCCAGGTCCTCGCCGCCGAGCTGCCGGTGCTGGCCGGCCTGCAGGTGGCGGGGCGGTACGCGCCCGCGCGGGCAGGGCTGGACATCGGCGGTGACTGGTACGACGGGTTCCTCATGCCGGACGGCTCCGTCGGGTTCGCCATCGGGGACGTACAGGGCCACGACGTGGAGGCCGCGGCTCTCATGGGGCAGGTGCGCACCTGTCTGCGCGCCGTCGCGACCGCCACCACGGACCCGGCGGAGGTGCTGGGGCGCACCAACGACCTGCTCGTCGCCATGAACTCCGGGCTGTTCGTGACCTGCTCGTTCCTGCGCTTCGACCCGGTCACCCTCGAACTGGCCGACGCCCGCGCCGGGCACGTACCCGCCGTCTGGGCCACGGCCGACGGCCACTGTGACATCGTCCTGAACGACGGCGGTCTGCCCCTGGGCATCGTCGCCGGCGAGCGGTACCCGTCGACCCGCCGGCTGCTGACCGACGTGGGCGCGTACGTGCTGTTCACCGACGGAGTGGTGGAGGGCCCCGGCTACCCCATCGATGAAGGGCTCGCGCAGGTGGCGGATCTGGCCCTCGGCGCCTGTGGCGCCGACCCGGACGAGCTGGCCGCACGGGTGATCAAGGTGGCGGACCTCACCGGCCACAGCGACGACGCCGCGGTCCTCGTCCTGCGTTACGGGGGGCTCCGGCAGCGGCGGGAGGGCGAGGTGTGAGCGACGACCGGGCGCGTCGGGAGCGGCTGCGGGAGTACCGCGCCGTGGGCCTGCGGATGGCTGCCGTGGTGGCCGCCTACTACGTCTGCGCCCGGATCGGGCTCCAGCAGGAACTGGTGCGGGGGCAGGTCACGCCGCTCTGGCCGCCCACCGGGATCGCTCTCGTCGCCCTGATGCTGTGGGGCCTGCGCATGTGGCCGGCCATCGCTCTCGGGGCGTTTCTGGTGAACGTGGCGCTCGGGCCGTGGATCGTCCCCGTGCTCCTCATCGCGGCCGGCAACACGATCGCCCCCGTCTGCGCCTACCTCCTCCTGCGGCGCGTGGGCTTCCGGACCGAACTCGACCGGCTGCAGGACGCCCTGGCGCTGGTCTTCCTCGGCGCCCTGGGCGGGATGGTGATCAGCGCGACGGTCGGCGCCGGCGTCCTCGTGGCCTTCGGCGCGCTGTCGCCCGGCGCGTTCTGGCCGACCTGGTCGGTGTGGTGGACGGGCGACGCGATGGGGGTCCTGGTCATCGCCCCGCTGCTGCTGGTCGCACGCCGCGCCAGATGGCCACGCGGCGTCCCCGTGCTCCGCTGGGCCGAGGCCGTGGCCCTGCTGGTCGGCACGGCGGCGGTCACCGTGGTGGCCACCCGCACCTCGGTCAACCTTCTCTTCCTCGTCGTCCCCTTCCTGATCTGGGCGGCGTTCCGCTTCCAGCTGGCCGGCGCCGCGCCCTGTGTGCTGATCGCCTCTGGGATCGCCATCTACGCGGGGGCCGTCGGGTCGGGTCCGTTCGCCGGTCATGACCTCCTCTCGAAGATGGTCGTCCTGCAGGCCTTCAACGGCACCGTGTCCCTGACGGCCCTGCTGCTCTCGGCGATCGTCACCGAACGGAAGCGCACATTCCGGGAGATCGAGCAGGTCTGCGAGCGTCTGACGGAAGCGCTGTCCCGGCTCGCACCGGACGAGAAGTTCGAGCTGCCGTACGGGACGCCGGAGCCGTGGCCGCCGCCCCGGCCGGAAGGCCGCGATCAGCGCAGACAGCGCCGCCGTTGAGCACCTTGGGGCATCTTGGGGCATCTTGAGGAACCTTGAGATGCCTTGAGATGCCTTGAGGTGGCTTGAGATGGCTTGAGGCGCCGGGCCACTTTCTTCTTCGCATTCTTTTTCTTCGCAGCACCGTGCTCAGCGCGGACGCCCCAGTGCCAGTCGTGCCACGCGCGGCCAGTCGGCGGGCTCTGCGCCCGCCCGTGGTGTGCGGCGGCGGTGGCGCGGGACGCGGACCCGGAGGGCGCCGGGTGCGCTGTGGCACCGTACGGGTGCGGGCAGTACGGCGTGCTCGCCGTCGATGCCGACCGGGAGGGTGGCCGTGTCCGCCTCCACGACGACGTCCGGGGCGCTGGCCCGGACGAGTCCCGCGGCGCGCGGGCCGCGCACCATGCCGGCCGCCTGGGCGGTGTCGGCGACCCGTACGCACACCACGCCGAGCAGCCCCGAGTCCAGCCGGGCCCGGCGCCCCGGACGGGCCGCGTCGACGGCACGCCCGTAGGGGTTGTTGCTGACGAGCAGCGCCTGGAGCCCCTCGGCCCGCGTCGGCCCGGCCCGCATCCGCAGCGTGGGCGCGTCCTCGCCGGTGAGGAGGCCGGGGAGGGTCCCCAGGACCGTGTGGCGCTTGGCGTCGCGGTACGCGGGGTCGGCGACGACGGACGCGTACGTGCCGAACGAGGCGTTGTTGACGAAGACGCGGTCCCCGGCGTACCCGAGGTCGACGCGGAGTTCGACGCCACCGGTCAGGGCCTCCAGGGCCGCCGCCGGATCGTCGCGGTCGAGGCCGAGATCGAGGGCGAAGTGGTTGCGGGTGCCGACGGGGATCACGGCGAAGGGCAGGTCGTGACGTGCCGCGACCTCGGCCACCAGCGCCTGGGTGCCGTCACCGCCCGCCACCGCGAGGAGGTCGGCTCCCTCGGCGACGGCCTGCCGGGCCAGTCCGGCGACGTCCTGGTGCCGTGGGCCCTCCAGCAGGACCACCCGGGCGCCCGCCGCCCGGGCCTTCTCCGCCAGGTGGAAGCGCTCCACCTTGCCGCCGCCGGAGCGTGGGTTCATCAGGACCCAGGGGTGACGGGGCGCCTCGTCCACGGCCCGTTCCGCGGTGGTGTGCGCGGGTGCCAGGGCCGTACGCGCCGCGGCGACGGCCAGCACCCACAGGGCCAGGGCCACGCAGGCCGGCCACAGCATGCCGTACGCGGCGTACAGGGCGAGGACGGCGAGCGGCGCCGCCACCGACAGGGTCAGTCCGAGGGCCCGGACCACACCGGTGTGCGCCAGGGTCCACCACACCCCGACGGCGGCGAGCGCCAGTCCGGCGATGCCGGCCAGCGCCCACAGCACGCTCCGCAGCCCGGCGACGACGAGCGGCACCAGCACGCTGCCCGTCAGGGTGAGCACGGCGAGGCGAGCCCGGCCGACGCCGGTCCCGTGTGCTGCCGCGAGCCCTCCCGCACCTGGTCCGCTCGCGTCCCCGCCGTGTCGTGCCACCTGTTCCACCGGGACGGCCTCACACGTGGTGCGGTGCGCGCTCGTGCCGTTCGGCCTCGTACCGTGCGGCTTCCTCGCGGCGCCCGCTCACGCACAGGGCCCAGATGACCCAGCCGGTGAGCGCCATCATCACGAGCGACCAGACCGGGTAGTACGGCAGGGCCAGGAAGTCGGTGATGAAGATGAACGAGGCGATGATCACGCCGGTGATGCGTGCCCACGTCGCGTTCGCGAGCAGTCCGAAGCTGACGAGCACGGCGACTATGCCCAGGGAGAGGTGGAGCCATCCCCAGCCGGTCAGGTCGAACCTGAAGGCGTAGTTGTTCGTCGTGACGAAGATGGTGTTGTGGGCGATTCCCATGATGCCCTGGAAGATGGAGAGCACGCCGCCGATCATGAGCATCACGGCTGCGAAGATCGTCCCGCCGCTGGCCCAGGTCTGCTTCGTCGTGTGCGCTTGCCGGGTGTGTGTCGCTGTCATCTCGGTTCCTCGTTTCGTGTCGTCCGGCACGCTCGGCGATCAGTGACCGGAGGTTGACGGGGAGGTTGAGGTGGAGCCGCCGGCACCGGGGCGCTCCGCCGGGCCGTGGCCTGCCAGGACCAGTTCCTTCGCCCTGCGGAACTCCTCGTCCGTGATGTCACCGCGGGCGCGGATCTCGGACAGCCTGGTGAGTTCGTCGACGCTGCTGGGCGCGCCCTTGGAGCCCGCGGTCTCCCTGATGTAGCTGTCGAAGGCCTCCTGCTGCGCACGCGCCTGCGCCATCTCCCGGCGGCCCATGTTCCTGCCCCGGGCGATCACGTAGACGAAGACGCCCAGGAAGGGCAGTACGACGACGAACACCAGCCAGCCGGCCTTCGCCCAGCCGCCGAGTCCGTCGTCACGGAAGATGTCGAGGACGATGCGGAAGAGCAGGACGAACCAGAGGATCCACAGGAAGAACCAGAGGATGGCCCAGAAGGCGCCAAGCAGTGGAAAGTCATACGCCAGATAGGTCTGCGCGCTCATGTTCGTTCTCCGTCCCCGGGTGCTCGGGCGCTCACCCGGCAGCCGTTTGTGCCGACTTCAGCGTGACCGCGGCAAGGACCGGGCGGCCTCACCCGATGCGGGTGATCGTGCGGCGCCCTTCCGGGGCTCCGGAACCATGACGCACCGCGCCGGGGATTCGGGGATTCATGGGGTGGCCGCCTGGTCCTCCTGCCCGGCGGCCGGGCCCGCGGCGGCCGGGCCCGTGGCTGCCGCGAGGATCGCCAGGAGGATCAGCACGGCCAGGACGATGCCGATGACGAGCGCCAGCGCGCCGACCGTGGGCTCGTTCCAGAGCAGCAGCGCGAGGACTCCCGCCGCGATGACGACACCCGTGGTCCACTTCCGGTGGTCTCCCAGCCAGCGCCCCACCGGGCCGGTCCGTGCTCCGGTGCGGGTCAGCGCCCGGCCGGTGGCGGTCGTGCCCCGGTCCGCGGTGCGGCGGACGGCGGAGGCGGCCCGTCCGGGGCCGAACATGTACGCGGACAGCGCCGTGATCACGGAGACGACCAGGAGGGTGCGCGTGGTGTCGCGCAGGAAGCGGACAAACGTGTCGTAGATCGTCGCGGCCGCGTCGGGGGGCAGCTCCGCGGACGGGACCGAGTCCAGGTAGAACTGTCTGGCGACGGCCAGCGCGACGAGCAGCACCACCATCATCACGGCGACACCCGTGGCCGTGACCACCAGCATCGCCCGGTGGCCCGGCGCGGTCCACACGGCGAGCGCGGCGAGCACGACGGTCGCGACGGGCAGCCAGACGCCGACGACGTCCAGGGCGCGGAACGCGTCCTGCGCCTTGCTCAGCTCCTTGACGTGGAACAGCGTGATCGTCCGGTCGGGAGCCGGGATGGCGGAGGCCTTCTCGAAGCCCGCGTCGACGAGGCGCTGCTTCACCTTGTCCACGACCTGTCCCACGTTCAGCTGGATGGTGTTGCCCTGGGCCTGTATGACGCCCTTGTTCTCGCCGGTGAGCACGTTCACCACGGCGGCGTGCGCCCGCCGGTTGGCGCCCACCCACGCCTTCTTGAACGTGTCGCTGGTGATCACGCGGGTCACGACGCGGTCGATGGCGCCCTTGACCGTGTCGTGCAGTGGGCCTGAGAGGGCATCGGCCGCCGCCACGACGCGGGGCGGCGCCCCGGCGTTCTTGAGGCTGCGGCTGAGTGCGTTCGTCACCGCCTTGACGTCGATGTTGTCCATGACGCGGTTGGTGAGCCGGTTGATCACGACGTTCTGCACATCAGGTTCGGACGCCAGCGGCGCGACGGTCTCCACGTATCTGTCGGTGTTGGTGACCGTTTCCTGGAGCCAGGACGATACGACGGCGAGCGGGGAGAGCAGCAGGGCGAGCAGCAGGAGGATCGTGGCGCCGACCTGGCGTGTCCGCCGGTGGCGCACTTTCGCGGCACGGCGCAGCCGCTCGTACTCCGCGTGCTCCGCGGCGGTCAGGGCGTGGCGGTCGGAGCCGGCTCCGCCGGAGTCCGGCGAAGCCGGGGACGCGGACGGGGCCATGGGCGCTCCCCTCGTCGTGTATGCCGCGGTCGTGTATGCCGCCCGGCCGCGGTGTCAGACCGTCGGTCGGGGGTCGTGGGGGGCCGTGGCGTGCTCCCCCTTGTGGAGCGCGTGCCGCCACGCGAAGGCCACGGCCGCCTCGGCGATGCCGAGCAGAACGAGCCACACACCGAGCAGCCGGGTCAGGGCGCGGGCCGATTCAAGGGGCAGGGCGAGCACCACGATGCCCGCGACGATGCTGAGGATCGCCACGCCCAGGACGATGCCGCGGTGCGGCAGGTCCTTGGTCGCGATGGCCGTGTAGAGGGTGAGGACGCCGGACACCAGCCAGACGACCCCGACGATCACGGACAGCGCGGCGATGGTCTGCAACGGGTTCCGCAGGCACAGCACCCCCGCCAGGACGAACAGCAGGGCCAGGAGCAGCGCCGGGAGCCGTTCGCCGGCACCTTCCCGGGCGAAGGCGGCCACGAACCGGAACACCCCGATCACCAGCAGGTACAGGCCGATGACGACCGCCAGGACGTGCAGGGTCGCCTCCGGCCAGACCAGCACCAGGATGCCGGGCACCAGCATCGCGACGGCCGAGCCCAGGATCCAGGTCCAGGACCGGCCGAGTCCGGCCAGCACGTCCGCGGGGTCGCCCATGGGACCCGCGGCCGCCCCGCCGTGTGTGTGTTCCGGTCCGGTGGGCGGTGCCGGACCACGCGACGCGGTCATGGCTCCTCCTCGCGTGATCGCGCAGGTCGCTTCCGGACCGCCGGCGGGGCGGTGTGCGGGGACCTGACAGTTCCACCGTCCCGCGCGCCGTGGGCCCGCCGGGTCACCCATGGCGGGTGATCCGTCCGCGCCGCCGTGGAGGTGAGGTGGGTCGTTAGGCACATGGGATGAGCGATGGCACTTGAAGCGATGGCACTCGAGCTGGCAGATGGCACTTGAGATGAGCGATCCCCCGACCGCCCGGACGGACCCCACCCGGTCCGGGCCCGCCGCGCAATGGTGGGACCGGTGGTCGCTCCGCTCCCGTCGGCGGGCGGGGGCCGCGTGCGTCGCCCGCGTCGTGTTCGTCACCGCCGTGTTCGTCACCGCCTACTACCTGCTGCCGCTGAGCGTGCGCGGCACGGCCGGCGCGACGGCGGTGTTCGTGTGCGGCCTGCTGGCGGTTCTGCTGCTGTTCTCGTGGGAGGTGCGGACCATCGTGCGCTCGCCCTACCCGCGGCTGAGGGCGGTCGAGGCCCTGGTGGCCACGCTGGCGCTGTTCCTGGTCGTCTTCGCGAGCGCCTACTACCTGCTGGACGGCTCCGCCCCGCGCTCCTTCAGTGAACCGCTGACCAGGACGGACGCCCTCTACTTCACGCTGACCGTCTTCTCCACCGTCGGCCTGGGGGACATCACCCCGCGCTCCCAGACGGGGCGCGTGATGGTGATGCTGCAGATGGCGGGCGGGCTGCTGCTCGTGGGTGTCGCCGCTCGGGTGCTGGCGGGCGCGGTCCAGGTGGGACTGCGCCGCAGGGCGGGTGAGCCGTCGGCGGAGCCGGATGCCGCGACCGACACGGCCGACACCACCGACACGACGGACACCACCGACACGACCGACATCTCGACACCGGACCAGGAGGCCGGGCCATGACCGTACCGAGCGATTTCACGTCCACCCTGTCGCCGTCGGAGCGGGCGGCGTACGGCCGGCAGGCGCGCACGCGCGCCTCGCGTTCGGCCCACGGCTGGTTCGAGCCGGACCAGCAGCGACCCGACCCCGTCGAGGTGCTGGAACGTCAGTCGGCCACCCGCGTACCGGAGCTGGTGCCGGTCCGCTACGGCCGCATGCTGGAGTCGCCGTTCCGCTTCTACCGTGGCGCGGCCTCGATCATGGCGACGGACCTGGGTCCGGTCCCGAACACCGGGTTGCTGGTGCAGCTCTGCGGCGACGCCCACCTGCTGAACTTCCGGCTGCTCGCCTCGCCGGAGCGCCATCTGGTCTTCGACATCAACGACTTCGACGAGACCCTGTCCGGACCGTTCGAATGGGACGTCAAACGACTGGCGGCCAGCTTTGTGATCGCCGGCCGGGCGAACGGTTTCCCGGTCAAGGACCAGAACAGCGCCGTACGGGCGTGCGTGCAGGCGTACCGGGAGCGTATGCGAGGCTTCGCCGGCATGCGCACCCTGGACATCTGGTACGCCCAGGACGACGCCGCCCACGTGCGGGAACTGCTGGCCTCGTCGGCGAACGCGGAGGCCAGGCGCCGTGCCGCCAGGGCCTCGGCGCAGGCCCGCACGCGCACCCACCTCCAGGCCTTCGCGAAGCTGACCCGCGTCACGGCCGAGGGACGGCGCATCGCACCGGACCCGCCGCTGGTCGTTCCGCTCGCGGACCTGCTGGACCCGTCCGAGGACTGGCAGGAGAAGGAGTTGCAGACCGTCCTGGAGGGCTATGTGCGGACCCTGCCGTCCGAACGCCGCCACCTGCTGCGTCACTTCCGGCTCGTGGACATGGCCCGCAAGGTGGTGGGCGTCGGCAGTGTCGGTACGCGCTGCTGGATCATCCTCATGCTCGGCAGGGACGACGACGATCCGCTGCTGCTCCAGGCCAAGGAGGCCCAGGAGTCGGTGCTGTCCGCTCCCACGGGCGCCGACCGCTGGGACAACCAGGGCCGCCGGGTGGTGACCGGGCAGCGGCTGATCCAGACGACCAGCGACATCTTCCTGGGCTGGACGCACATCTCGGGCATCGACGGGCAGGGCCACGACTACTACGTGCGCCAGCTGCGGGACTGGAAGGGCATCGCACGGCCGGAGACCATGAGTCCGGGCCTGCTCACCCTCTTCGGCCGGCTGTGCGGGGCGTCCCTGGCGCGCGCCCACGCCCGCTCCGGCGACCCCGTCGCCATCGCCTCCTACCTGGGCGGCAGCGACCGCTTCGACCGCGCACTCACCGAGTTCGCCCAGTCCTACGCCGACCAGAACGAGCGGGACTTCGAGACGCTGGGGGCCGCGGTCCGGTCCGGCCGGCTCAAGGCGGAGCACCTCTGAGAGAGCATCTGAAGAGCCCCTGCCCTCCTGATGAGAGCCGCTGCTGATGAGAGCCCCTGCCCTTCTGAGAGCCCTACCGTGCCCTACTCAGAGTCACCCTCCGGCAGCTGCCGCATCTCCACGACGCGCAGCCCCAGGGACTGGCAGCGCGCCAGCAGCCCGTACAGCTGCGCCTCGTCGACGACCGGGCCGAACAGGACCGTCTGCCCGGCCATCACCACGTGACCGAGCTCAGGGAAAGCCTCGGTCAGGGTTTCCGACAGATGTCCGTCGACGCGGATCTCGTAGCGCATGAGCTGCTCCCGCGGGCGACCCGGAGACAGGCGCACGGCGCCCTTTCCTGCGATGCTCCACCGCGGCACATCGTCGGGCATCACCCGGTACAGGTGACCGGCTCAATGCTTCAGAACGATCTTGAAGGAGACGACCAGCAGGCCGAGCAGCAGGTTGACCGAGGCGGTGGCGGCCACGAGACGCCAGGACGCACCGGCATGGCGTGCCGCGGCCACGGACCAGCCCACCTGCCCGGCCACCGCGACGGAGACCGCCAGCCAGAGGGCACCCCGCACGTCCAGGCCCAGGAGCGGGCTGACGGCCACCGCGGCGGCCGGCGGGACGGCGGCCTTGACGATCGGCCACTCGTCACGGCACACGTGCAGCACGGTCCGGCGGTCCAGGGACCGCCGCGCCAGACGTGCCCCGAACAGCTGGGCGTGGACGTGCGCGATCCAGAACACCACGCCGGTGACCAGCAAAAGCAGCACCAGCTCCACGCGCGGGAAGTCGCCCAGTGTGCCGGCGCCGACCACCACGGAGGCCGCGAGCAGGGAACCGTAGACACCGCCCGTGTAGTCGGCGTGCGCACGGCGCGCGGCGCGGCCCGCGGCCCGGCGTGCAGGTGAGCGCGCCGGGCTCATCCCGTGGATCCGTTCGCTCCGGCCGGGGCATCGGCGTCCGGCCGCCGCGGCCGACCGGCCCGGCCGCTCGGCAGGTGCGGTGTGACCAGGAAACTGGCGAGGGCGACACCACCGGTGGCGAGGATCGCCGCCTTGAGGCCGGAGAGCTGCGCCGAGGCGTACGAGTCCGTGACGGCCTCGACCTCGGACGGCGGCAGCCCGGCACGCTCGGCCGCCGAGCGCACCTGGTCGGTGGTGACGAAGGAGATACCGGACTCAAGAGCGACCCCGACCGTGTGGCGGGTCTCCTCGGACAGCCGCGGGTTGCCTTCCACCTGTGCGGTGAAGGCATGGGCCAGCGCACCGATGAGGACCGACCCGATGAGCGCGGTGCCCAGCGCCGAGCCCAGGTTCTGTGCCGTGAACTGGAGCCCGCCGACCTCGCTGCGTTCCTTCTCGGCGGCGCTGGACTGGACGACGTTGCCGAGTTGCGAGGCGAGCAGGCCGACGCCCACGCCCAGCACGGCCATGGCGCCGGCGAACTGCGCGTCGTTGATGACCGGGTCGATGGCGGTCAGCAGCCACGCGATGGCCGCCGCGAGGATCAGCAGGGCCAGCCGGACCACCCGGCGCGGCCCCACCACGCGCCCGAGTGAGGACGCGGACATCGAGGTCACGAGCATGGTGACGGACACGGGGAGCAGGCGCAGCCCCGTCTCGAAGGCGTCGAAGCCCTGCACCACCTGCAGGTACAGCGGGATGGCGAAGAACAGCCCCAGCAGGATGAGGTTCTGGCCCAGCAGCGTCAGCAGACCGGAACGCAGCGCGGGCCGCCCCAGTAGGGACAGGTCCACGAGGGGGTCGGCACCCCGGCGTTCGCGCCGCCGCTCCCAGTGGCCGAAGACGGCCAGGACGGCCACCCCGGCGCCGACGGCGAACAGCGTCGGGGCGAAGCCGAAGACGGTGAAGGGAGGGGTGCGCGGCTGCAGCCATCCCCAGGTGCTGCTCTGCAGCACACCGAGTACACCGAGCCCCAGTCCGGCCGCCGAGAGCGCGGCACCGACGCCGTCCAGCCGGGGGCGCCGGCCGGTCGGGGGAGTCTTCGGGATCACCCGGCGGCAGAGCAGGACGGCCACGACGACCACGACCTCGCCCGCGAACACCAGCCGCCAGGTGAGGTACGTCGTCACCCAGCCGCCCAGCAGCGGGCCGACCGCGATCCCCGCTCCGGCGAGCCCGCCGATGACGCCGTAGGCGACGGCCCGGTCCCGCCCGCGGTACGACTCCGCGACGAGCGCGGCCATGGCCGGCAGCACCAGGGCGGCGCCGAGCCCCTCGATGACGGACCAGCCCAGCGCGAGGACCCAGACGGTGGGTGCCGCCGCGGTCAGGGCCGATCCGGCGCCGTAGACGACCAGCCCGAGGAGGAACACGCGGCGGCGTCCCAGGATGTCCCCGAACCTGCCGCCGATGAGCATGAACGCGGCCATGACCAGCGCGTACAGCGTGATGACGGCCTGGATGGCGGTGACCTCCGTGTCGAAGTCGTGGACCAGCCGCGTGATGGAGACGTTCATGACGGAGGTGTCCAGGACCATCAGGAACTGGGCCGTACCCAGGACGATCAGAGCCCGCCAGTGCTTCACGGTGTCCACCTCGCCGAGTCGGCCCGGCCGCCACCACCCATCGCAGCCGAGGCCTCCGTCCCGCGCCTCACCCGCCGCGGGGGAGGGAACGGCCACGGGGCGGCCGGGCCACCGGGGTGCGCCCGCCGCGTGCTGCGTGCGGACGTGCGCTGCCCGACGTGCGTGCCCCGACGGGCGTTCGCCGTCGCGTTCGCCGTCGCGTTCACTGTCCTCCGCTCACAGCAACCCGAGGTCCCGCGCCCGGCGTACCGCGTCGCCCCGGCGGTTCACCGCCAGTTTCCGGTAGACGCTCTTGAGGTGGGTCTTCACCGTGTTCACCGACACGTAGAGGTCGGCGGCGATCTCCTCCGTCGACATCATGCGGGCCAGCCGCTCCAGCACGTCGCGTTCCCGGCCGCTCAGCTCCGCCGCGACGAGCGGTGAGGGCCCCGCCTCGGGCCGGGGCGGATCGTCGTGGCGGGCGGGACCGGAGGTGAGCCAGCCCGCGGCCAGCTCGTGGAGCGGTGCCGTGGCCAGGAGCGGCCTGATCCACGGCAGGGCGTCGAGGAACGGGCGCCGCAGCCGCTCGCGCCGCGCGTCGAGGAGCGCGTGCTCGACGAGCCTTCGGGCGGTGGCGGTGTCCCCCGCCTCCTCGGCGGCCCGAGCTCGCACCAGCGCCGCCCGGACGGTCACCGCCGGACCGGTCCGGCCCCCGGTGCGGACGCCGTCCAGCAGGTCGATCGCCGCTCCGGGACGGCCCGCGGCGAGTTGTATCCGCGCGGCCTCCACGGCACACGCCGGCTGGTCGACGGACACACCGCGGAGCGCCTCGGCCGCCTCCTCGGGCCGTCCTTCGGCCAGGTGGGCGGCGGAGGCGACCAGCGCCTCGTGGCTCGCCGCCCAGGGTGAGGCCACCGCGGCGGAGACGGCCGGGTCCGCCGCCTCGACCGCGGCGCCCGCGTGGCCCCGGACCAGCAGGAGCCGGGCCGTGACGATGGCCCGTCCCGCCGCGGTCACCGGGTCCTGCGTGGCGCGGTGGAGCCGGTCCGTCTCGTCGAGGAGGGCCTGGGCCCGGCCGAGTTCGTCGCGGTCGACGGCAACGGCCGCCAGGACCAGCCGTACGAGGCCGGAGCCGCACGGCGGGGGCAGGCTGAACCGTTCCGCCTCGGACACCGCCGCCAGGGCCTTGCGCTCCGCCCTGCCGAGCCAGCCGTTCAGGTAGTCGATCAGCGCCAGGTGCCCCATCGCCTCCTCCCGGGGGAGCACGGTGGAGGCGTCACCGGGAGCGCCGGCCACCGCGGACAGGGCGGCGCGGGCGTCCTCGAAGCGCCCGGCCCACAGGCGGGTGGAGCCCAGATGGGTCAGCAGGAGCGCGGTGAGTTCGGGATGCTTGTCGAGGAGGTGCGCGGGCACCTCCTCCCGCAGTTCGCCCGCGGCCCTGGCGGCCCTCTCGGCCCGTACGGGAGAACCGGTCAGCCGTGCGGCCAGCGCCTCCAGCAGCGCACAGCTCAGCAGGGCGGCCGCCACCTCGGACGCGTCGGGCACGTCGGCGTTCAGGCCCTCCTCGGCGTGGTGCAGATGGGCGAGGCCGTGGTCGAGGTCGCATCTGGACAGGTCGCGGGCGGCCCGTACGAGGTGCGCCGCGGGGCTCGTGGCCTCGGGCCCCATCCGGGAGAACAACTGGTCCAGGTCCTCGGAGCGCAGACCGGTGAAGAGCTGTCCGATCGCCAGGTCGTCGACGAGGGCGCCGGCGGTGAAGCCCCAGTCGCCCGCGGCGGCACCGTGGGCGAGGGTCTCCGGCAGGAACCCCGAGGAACGCAGCCACCGCGCGGCCCGACGGTGGAGCTCCGGCTCCAGCCCCGGCAGGCGTACGCGCAGATGGGCCCGGAGTATCTCCCCGAACAGCGGATGGAGCCGGTACCACGAGTGCCCGAGATCCTCGACGAACGCGTTCGCGCGGTGCAGTCCGACGAGCAGGCGCTCGGCGTCGGTCCGCCGGGTCAGCGCGTTCGCCAGATCGGGGCAGAAGCGCTCCAGGACGCTGACGCGCAGCAGGAGGTCCTGCGTCTCCTCCGGCTGCCGCATGAGCACCTCGGCCAGCAGGAAGTCCGCGACCGCGCTCCGGTCCGCCTCGAACTCCTTCAGATAGACCTCCGGGTCGGCGCTCTCCCGCGCGGCCAGGGCGCACAGCCGCAGGCCGGCGGCCCAGCCCCGGGTGCGGTCCACCAGGGCGCGGGCGGCGGGGACCGGAAGGCTCAGACCGTGCAGCTCCAGCAGGGCGACGGCCTCCTCGGGGGTGAAGGCCAGCTCCGCGGCGCGGATCTCCGTCAGCCGGCCGGCCGCCCGGTAGCGGTGCAGCGGCAGCAGGGGTTCGGTACGGGTGACGAGGACCAGACGCATGCCCTGCCCGGCGTGGTGCAGGACGAACTCCAGTTGCTCCGCGATCTCGGGGGCGGTCACGCGGTCGTACTCGTCGAGCACCACGACCACGGGCTCGTCACGACCGCTCAGCTCGGCCGCGAGCGCCGCCAGCAGCCTGCCGTCCACCCGGCTCGGGTCCGCCGGGAACCCGACCGCGCCGGACGCCGGCACACCTCGGGAGCGCAGGGCCTGGAGTACGTACGCCCAGAACACCCCGGGACGGCGGTCCCCCGCCTCGACGGTGAGCCAGGCGACCGGCTCCTCCCGGCCGGCGGCCCAGTCGGCGACCAGCAGGGTCTTTCCCGCGCCTGCCGCTCCGTTGACCAGCGTCAGGGGCGTCCGGAGAGCCTGGTCGAGATGCCGGACGAGCCGCTGCCGCCGCAGGAACGTGCCGGGCCGCGTCGGCAGCACGAACCGGGTACGCAGAAACGGATCACCCAGCGGATCGGCGTACGGGTCGGGGTACGGATCGGCGTACGGGGCGGTCGGAACAGCCGGAACAGCGGGTGCAGGCGGAACAACCGGTACAGCCGAAGCAGCCGGTACAGCCGAAACAGCGGGTACAGCCGGATCAGCCGGAACGGTCGGTCCCGGAGCCCTCTCGTCGGACTCGGCCACAGCGCTCATCACCACCGTCCACTCAAGGTCGGACCATGGGCGCGCTCTCCCTCTCAGCATCCCAGCCTTCCGGCACATCCGCGCGGCACAGCGCCCCGCACCCCCGCTCACCAGCCCGTTTACGCCACCGCTGGTGCGCGGGGGGTGTCCTACGGGCCGCCTCAGGTGCGGGCCTCGGCGGTGACCTTCAGGTCACGCAGCCAGGCTTCGAGGCCCGCTCCGAGTGCCGCCGTCGCGGTGGGGACGTCCGCTTCGACCTGGGCGCCCGTCCAGGTTTCCTCGGTGTGGACGCGGACGCCGCCCTTGACCTTCTCGAAGGTCCACAGATGAACCCCCTCGTCGATGCGCAGCCCTTCGCCGAGCGCGGGTCCGCTCCACAGGATGCAGTGACCTCGCTGGAGCTGCCGCACGGTGGAGGTGATCTCCAGGGTGGTGGCGGGGGTCGTGGGCGTGGCGGGCGCCGGGGTCGTCCACCGGAACCGCGAACTCTTCCGGAACGGGCCGTGGTCGAGCCGCTCCATGGTGAGCACGGGCGGCTGCCAGGACGGCCAGTTCTCCACGTCGGTCTGCAGCTTCCAGACGGTGCTCAACGGAGCTTTGATCACGATGTCGGACTGGTAGCGGATGCGGGCGTCGGGATCGACACCTTCCCCTCGGCATGTGGACGGACCGCTGTGCTGGGTGGTCCCGGCCTGAGCGTGGGCGGCGGCGGGGGCGGGGGTCGCCTGGGCGGCCGGGACAGTGGCGGCGAGGACGCCGGTGACGGCGAGCGAGACCGTGAGCGCGGCGGTGCGCATGCTGGACATGGGTGTTCCCCTCGGGTCGTTTCGTGTGATTGCGGGTGATGTGGCCGGTACGGATGGCGGTCGGATGGCGGGCCGCGCCAGGTCCGACAGGGCCTAGGGATTCAGCACGACCTTTCCGGCGACCGTGCCGGACTCGGCCAGCCGCAGGGCGTCCGCGACGCGGGTGAGCGGCAGCTGGGCGGCGATCTGCGCGGTGACGTCACCGCGCTGGAAGGCGGCGAAGACCTCGGTGAGGTCGGCGCGCAGCCGGGCCCGGAACCGGTCCTTGGCCAGGGCGCGCCCGGCCCAGAGGTTGAAGAAGTAGGCCCGGCGGCCGTTGGGCAGCGTGTTCCACAGCCACACCCGGCCGAGCAGCTTGAACACGGGCCACTGCTTGGAGCCCTGGTCGTCGCGGGTGGAGGCGCTGCCGTAGGAGACGAGCGTGCCGCCGGGAGCGAGGAGGGACCAGGAGTCGGTGATGCCCGTGCCGCCGACGTGGTCGAAGACGGCGTCCACTCCATGGGGGGCGAGTTCGCGGATGCGCGCGGCGACGTTCTCGGTGCGGTAGTCGACGGGGATGACGCCCTGTTCCCGCAGGGTGTCGTGGTGGCGCGCGGACGCCGTGCCGATCACCTTCGCTCCGGCGGCCCGCGCCAGTTGGACCAGGACCGAGCCGACACCGCCGTTGGCGCCGAGCACCACGACGGTCTGCCCCGCGCGGACGCGCGCCTTGCGGTGCAACATCTGCCAGGCGGTGACGCCGTTGACCACCAGGGTCTCCGCCTCCGCCGCGCCGATCCCGTCGGGCACGGGCACCACGTCCGCCGCGTCGACGAGCACATGGCTGGCCCAGCCGCCGACCTTGACCAGCGCGGCCACCCGGCTGCCGAGGAGACCCGGCTCGACGCCCTCGCCGGCCGCCAGCGCCGTGCCGACCAGGTCGTAGCCGGGCACGAAGGGGAACGGCGGCTGGTCGTAGTAGCGGCCGCGGCGCATCTGCTGCTCGGCGAAGGAGATCCCGGTCGCCTCCATCCGGATCACCACCTGGCCGGGGCCGGGGGTGGGGACCGTTCCGTGCCGGAACTGCAGTCCTTCCGGCTCCACCTTGCCCGGCAGGACGACCTCGACGAGTCCTTCGGCGTTGACGGGTCCTTCGGCGTTCATGACGACCAACCTCCACTGCGCTCCGCGCTGGGTTACTTGCTTTCGCGTTCGTTAGAAGTTGTAACGCAGCGGCGCAGTGAGTGTCAATACGCTTCGTGATAGCCTCTAACTAATCCTTTGAGGTGTAGTTGTCGCGTGAGGCGTGGAAAGGCGGAAGGTCATGGCGGGCACGGACAGGGACACGGGCGCGGGCGCGAAGACCCCGCGGGAGCGCTATCGCGCCCAGGTGCGTGCGGAGATCAAGGAACGTGCGTGGGAGCAGATCGCCACGGCGGGGGCGTCCGCGCTCTCCCTCAACGCGATCGCCAAGCAGATGGGCATGAGCGGGCCCGCGCTCTACCGGTACTTCGCCGGCCGGGACGAGTTGATCACCGAGCTCATCAGGGACGCGTACCGAAGCCTCGCCGACACCTTCCGCGCGGTGTCCGCCTCCGCCCCCGGTGCCGGACTGGCCGAGCTGGCGCGCGCCCTGCGCGGCTGGGCCCTGGAAGACCCCCAGCGGTACTTCCTCATCTATGGCACACCCGTCCCCGGCTACCACGCGCCCGACGACATCACCGCGATCGCGGGCGAGAACATGGCGATGCTGCTCGACGCCGCCGCCGCGCCGGCCCCGGAGAGTCCCGCGACGAGTACGGAGACGAGTACGGCGACGAGTGCGACGACGGCGCTCGACACGGACCTCGAAGGCCTCGGCCGGCAGTGGGCGGATGGCCACCCCGCCCCGGCCGCGCACCTCCACCGGGCCCTGGCCTTCTGGACCCGGCTGCACGGCATCCTGTCGCTGGAACTCGCCGGCCACTTCAACGGGATGGGATTCGACCCCGGATTGCTCTACGCGGCCGAACTGGACGACCTGCTGGCCCACTGACCGCCCACTGCCCACGCCGCCCCTCCGGCGGCGTGGGCAGTGGCTCTGTGGCGCCGCTCAGCGGGTGGCCATGGCGTGGCGTCGCTCGCGGGTCCTGAGGGCGGCGTACACGAGGAGCGCGAGCACGCCTGTCGCGCCCGTCATCCGTGCCCACAGGTTCCCGGTGCCGTAGGGCACCTCGCCCAGCTGGCCGACCGGGACGAACGCGAGCACCGACCCGGCGATCAACAGGGCCGCGAGGGCGGGCCCGAAGCGGGCGCGGGCGATCGCCAGCGCGGCCGGCACGGCGAGGACCAGCGGGGTGAAGAAGAAGAGCAGACGCAGCGGATCGGGCCGCGCGTCGGCCGTGGCGTACGGCCCGGTGGCGACCTGGAAGACGGTCACCGACCCCGCCAGCAGCGGCACTCCCAGGGCCAAGGCGATCAGCACCATGGTGCGGCGGGCGCCGCCGGACGTGGGCGGCAAGTCGGGCGGGGCGGCGAGTACGAGGAGGGCGGCCAGGGCGAGCCCGGCGAGCGTCGCCTGGTTCTGGGCGAGCCCTTCCGCGCCGTCCGTCCAGCGGACCAGCGGCAGGGAGGCCGCCGCACCGAGGAGCGCGGCCCCGGCGGCGATGCGGGCGGCGGCCCAGCGGCCCGCGAGCGCGCAGCCGAGAACCGCGAGCCAGGGGACGTAGGCGAGCGGCGTGTAGGCGCGCTCTCCGTCCCAGGGCAGCGAGGGGAGTTGCTGGACGACCAGCAGCGTCAGGCAGAGGGAGGCGGCGACGGGCACGGCGAGGGGCAGCAGCCCCGCCAGGAAGCGGCCGCCGGGGCGGGCCGAGTCCATGCCGGTGCGCAGGCGCAGGGCGTGACCGAGGACGGCGGCCTGTTCGAGGACACCGGCCAGCCGGCCCCGGTCGGCCGTGACCTGGGAGAGGAGATCGCTGACCTCCGCGGCGTACTCGCGCCGGTAGGCCGTCGGGTAGGCACGGGTCGTCCAGTGCGGCGCGGGCATGCTCATGCGGTGGCTCCGTCCGGTCGGGTCAGGCCCACTCCCAGGCGCCGTGCCGCCTCGTCGGCGGTGGCGCGCAGCCGCTCGGCCTCGGCGGCGAGGAGGGCGGAACCCGCGTCGGTGAGCGCGTAGGTGCGACGCATCCGGCTGTCGACGATCTCCTCGCGCTCGACCCGTACGAGCCCCTGCTTGAGCAGACGGTCCAGTGCGCCGTACAGCGTGCCCGCCCGCAGGCGCACCCGGCCCTGGGAGATCGTCTCGACCTCCTTGATCAGGGCGTAGCCATGGCGTGGGGCGTCCGCGAGCGCGGTCAGAAGCAGGAGCGTCGGCTCCCGCAGCGGTTGGTCGGTCATGCCGCGACTATATACCGGCAGCCGATATATAACGCCGAAGTTCGAGCCGGACGGCTGCACGGAGTAGACGGACGCGCCGTCACATAACGGCTGCACCGGACGAACGGACGCGCCGTCACATCCGGTACGCGGCGGCGCGGCAGGCCTGACGACGAAACCGTGCCGCGCCGCTCCCTCGCCGTGCCGTGCCGCGCCGCTCCGTCGCCGTGCCGCGCCGCTCCCTCGCCGTCAGCGGCTGCTCGTCCAGCTGTGGGCCACGTCGATCACCAGGCGGTCGGGCAACTGGGTCACCCGGAACGGCAGCCGGGCGCGGACACCGAGACCGACCTGTGTCTCGCCCTCGAGGCTGCCCGCGAACCGGGTGTCCCGGAAGGTGCTGTATCCGCCGACGTCCACACCGGGCAGGGGGCGGCCCACCTGTCCCGGGTACGTGGGTGTGCCGGTCTCCGGTTCGTAACTCGGCGCGGAGACGCGGACTTCGAGCACGGCCCCGCCGCCGACCGGGATGTAGTCGCCCGTACCGTCCTGGTGGAGCCGGTCGACGTACTGGACGTGGTAGCCGACGTCCCCGCCGCCGGGCACGTCGACCACCATGCGGTCATAGCAGTCGTGCCGGCCCGTCCTGATGTTCTTCAGCGGCACGGTGCCGGTGGCGGCACCGCTCTTGGTGCCGCTGCCCCAGCCCGTCGGGCAGGCCGCGGCCTGTGCCGCGGTCGCCGGTGCGGCGCCCGCGCTGGTCGCCGCGGCCCCCAGTCCGGCGCCCGCCAGGACAAGTGCCGCCAGTGCCGCTCCGATTCGTCGCATCTTTCCCCCTTGGTTGTTCGACGCTGACGTGGTGTCAGACTCGTTTATGCGCCGGAAGGTTGCATAGCGGGTGCCCTGGGGTAGGTCGGGCAAACAGGGGCAGGTGCCCACCCGGTACACGGGGACGTCCGTGAACTCGTTGATACCCGCGGGGAGTCGTGACGGGAGTGTTCGACCGCGACGCGTGGCGTCGCGCGTGGTGTCGGGCGAGGCGGCAAGTGCGGCTTTTGCTGTGGCGGTTGGCGGCTTTTGGGTTGCTGGTCGCTATTGGTAACTTGACGGAAAATTAATTCTGAGGTTGATCTGAGCTACCTCTGTTTGGCTTTGTCGGGTTTTTCCCGGAAACTGAGGGAAGAAAAAGCGGCTGAGTATGAATAGCTTCTGTTTGCAGCGACATCACGTCCTGGAGCAGACCATGCCCAATGCTCGCCCCACTGGTTTACCCGTCCCGCCGCCCGCCGCTGAACGCTATCGGGCGCGCCTGCTGCGCTATGCGAACCGGCTCACCTCCGGTGATCTGCACCGCGCCGAGGACATCGTGCAGGAGACGATGTTGCGGGCCTGGCTCACCGATCTCGACGCGCACGACGAGAACCACCGCATCGCCTGGCTCCTGAGAGTCGCCCGCAACCTGGCCGTCGACGCCCACAGACGCGACCGGGCGGTGCCGGTGGGCGCCCTGCCCGACGATATGTTGCACCGGCCTGACGGCGCGGGCGACTTGGCCGATACCGTGGTCGACCGGCAGGTCGTGCGGAGGGCCCTGGCACGCCTGTCGCCGGAGCACCGCGAGGTGCTCTTCCATGTTCATCTGCACGATCGCACCAGGGCCGAGGCCGCCCGCGCGATCGGCGTGCCGCAGGGCACGGTGAAGTCGCGCAATCACTACGCACTCGAAGCCATGCGGCGCGAGATTCCAGCAGCGTGAGCATGACATGAGGCACGGCGCGAGTCATGGCAGGAGCAGCAGGAACCGTAAGAGCAGCAGGTACGGCACGAACAGCAGGAACAGCAGGAACAGCAGGAATGGCGAGATTGGCATGAGGAATACCGAGTGAGGAACACCGACCCTTTCGTCTGGTTCCGTGAGAACAGCGACACCATCTACCGGTGGCTGGGCATCGCCGGTGCGGCGCTGCTCCTCTTCCTGCTCCTGCGCATGTGGGCCATGCGATGGGGCGGATGGCGCGCCGCCTGGGCGCGGTTGCGCCGGGAAGTGGCGGTCACGGCCTACGCGTTCGCCGAGCCCCTGCGCGCCTGGCTGCGATACCGGCGCGCGCTGCGGCTGCTCGTACGACGGCTCGGCAACCCGGCCACGTGGCGCGACGCCGAACGTGCCCTGGCCGCGGCCCGGTTGGCCGTCGCGCCCGCGCGTCCCTACGCCGCGCTGGTCGGCGTCGACACGGTGACGGTGCTGCTGGCGGGGCGCGGCGAGCCGGAGTCCTGGACCGTGGACCGTGCCGAACTGCCCTCGGTGACGCCGGAAGCAGCCGATGTCCGCCCCATCGTCGTGGCCGTCGGCGTCGCGGAACACGACGGCGAGCAGAGTTGCGCGTTCCTCGACCTGGCCGTCGGCCCGCCCGTGCTCTCCGTGACCGGCGAGGACCGCGCGTCCGGGGCCCTGGTCCAGGCGCTCGCCGCGCAGCTCGACGTACGGCTGCCCAGGCCGCTGGTCGTCGTCGCCGAAGGGGTGCACCGCCACCACGCGGGCGAGCCCGTGCGCGAGGCCTACCGGGCCGCCCGCGAGACCCCGCCCCGGCTCGGCATCGCGCCCGTCCTGGTCGCCGCCGAGCTGCCGGACCCGCTGCCCCCGGAGCTGGCCGCCCCGCCCGGGGACACCCCTGCTCTGCGGGTCCTCGTCCGGGGTCCCGGGCGAGGCTATGTCCGGACCCTGCTGACCGACCAGTACGGCCGACTCGCCGTCCCCGGCACCCCGCTGCTGGTCCGCTGCGACGCGCTGGGCCGGGCCATCGCCCGTGTGCTGTCCGGCATCCCGCCGGTCCTGCCGCCCGCCCCGGCCGCCGAGGCCGTCGGCGGGCTGGGCGATGTGGATCTGTTCGAGGAGGGCGAGGAGTCGGCGGAGGTGTTCCGTACGGGCCCGCCGAGGCCTGTCGGTTCCGACGCGCCCCCCGTTTCCGCCCCCTTCCGCCCGAGACCCCCGCGCCGAGCCCAGCTGTGAAACGAGCCGCCCCGTGATACGCACCCTCACCGCCGCCGGGCGTCGGGCCGAGCCCGGTTGTGAGTCGAGCCGTCCGGTGATTCGTACCCTCGCCGCTGCCGGGCGTCGTGCCGAGCCCGGTTGTGAGTCGAGCCGTCCGGTGATTCGTACCCTCGCCGCTGCCGGGCGTCGGGCCGAGCCCGGTTGTGAGTCGAGCCGTCCGGTGATTCGTACCCTCGCCGCTGCCGGGCGTCGTGCCGAGCCCGGTTGTGAGTCGAGCCGTCCGGTGATTCGTACCCTCACCGCCGCCGCCCGCCCCGCCGAGCCCGGCTGTGGATCGAGCCGTCCCGTGATACGCGCCCGCACGGTCGCCGGGCGCCGGGCCGAGCCCGGCTGTGAATCGAGCCGCTCAGTGAATCGCCCCCTCCCCGCCGCCGAGGCCGTCAGTGGACCGGCCGTGAAACGGACCGCTCAGTGAAACTCACCCTCACCACCGCCGACGTCGACGGTCGTCAGGCGGACCATCTGCTGGACCTCCCCGAGGACGCCACCGTCGCCGACCTCGGCGAGGCTCTGCAGAGCCCCCGGCTCTACCTCGGGGACCGGCCCGTCAGCCCTGACCTGTCGGTCGCCGCCAGCGGCATCCGCGCCGGCGCCGTCCTCGGCCTCGGCGCCCCCGCCCCCTCCAGCACCGCCACCCGGTCCTGGGAACCCCCTCCACCGACCCCGTGCTGGTCGAGATCCGGCACGTGGGCGGCCCCAGGGCGGGCCGGTCCTGGCAGCTCGGCCCCGGCAGCCACGAGGTGGGCACCGACCGCGGCTGCGCCCTCCGGCTGGACGGCGGCGACGCCCCGGAGCAGGGTGTCTGGGTCACCGTGGGCGACGACGGACAGGTCACCTTCCGCCTCCCCGAGGACGCCGACCCGGCCCGCCACGGACTGCGCAGCCTCACCCCGCCGCCCCCCGTCGACCCCGAGACCGGCACCCCCTCACCGCCGAGGAACCCGCCGGACCGTACGACGGCGGCCCCGGCGGCCACTCCGCGCGCCCCGCCCCGCCCGGCCCCGACGGCCTGCCGGCCCCGGAAGCGCTGCCCCCCGCCGGACAGTTGCCGGCCCCGGACTACGGCACCGAGCCCTGGCCCCCGTACGCCGACCTCTCGCTCGGCGACCATCTGCTGCGGCTCATGCCGCCGTTCGAGCCGGACGCGGCCGTCAACCCGTCGGCCGACGGGCTCGGTATCGAGTACAACCGGCCGCCGCGTATCGCCCCGCACCTGGACACCGAGTCGATCCGGATGCAGGGTCCGCCCGGTGAGCGCAGGAACCGGCCCTTCCCGTTCATGATGATGATGGCCCCGCTGGTCATGGGCCTGGTCATGATGAGCCTGTTCCGCTCCTTCTACTTCGTCATCTTCATCTTCTTCACGCCGATGATGGCGGTCAGCAACTGGATCATCGGCCGCCGCTCCGGCCGCAGGGCGCACGAGGAGGCGCTGCGCGTCTACCGGCTGCGCCGGGCGGCCCTGGAGCTGGAGATGCGGGACGCGACCGTCGAGGAACGCGACCTGCGCAACACGACATTCCCCGACCCGGCCACCGTGCTGCTCACCGCCACCGGCCCCGGCAGCCTGCTCTGGCAGCGCCGCCGCCGCGACCCCGACCACCTCACCCTGCGGGTCGGCACCGTCACCCGCCCCTCCCTCAAGCGCATCGACGACCACGCCCGCGAGACCAACCACCGCCACGTCCACTGGCGCCTCGCCGACGCGCCGTTCGGCGTCGAACTCGCCGACCTCGGCGTCGTCGGCCTCGCCGGACAGGGCGACACCCCGCGCACGGTGGCCTGCTGGGCCGTCGCCCAGGCCGCCGTCCTGCACAGCCCGCGCGACCTGCGGATCGTCGTCCTGACCAGCGACGAGCACGCCGACGCCTGGAGCTGGGTGCGCTGGCTGCCGCACCTCAGGCCCGGCCGCCCGGGCAGCGTCATCGCGCTCGGCAACGACCCGGAGAGCACCGCCCACCGCGTCAACGAACTCATCGCCGACATCCAGGCCCGTTTCACCGCCCAGGCGTCCTCCGCCCTCGGCCACACCCTGCTGAGCGAGCCCGATGTGCTCGTCGTGCTCGACGGCGCCCGCCGGCTGCGGGACGTGCCCGGCGTGGTGCAGGTGCTCACCCAGGGTCCCGCGGTGCGGATCTTCAGCCTGTGCGTGGACGAGCGGGAGCGGCTGCTGCCGGAGGAGTGCACCGCGGTCGTCACCACCGAGGGCAACCGGCTGACCGTACGGACCTCCGGCGCCCCCGCCGTCGAGGGCATCCGGGCCGACCTCGTCACCCCCGACTGGTGCGAGGAGGTCGCGCGGGCGCTGGCACCGGTGCGGGACGTCACGGTCGACAGCGACTCCGGGCTGCCCACCGAGGTACGGCTGCTGCCGCTCATCGGCCAGGAGCCGCCGGACCCGGCCGCGTTGGCCGCGGAGTGGACCCGCCGCCCGGCGTCCACCGCGTTCGTACTCGGTTCCGGGTACGAGGGGACGCTCCGCCTCGACCTGGTCAGGGACGGGCCGCACGGGCTGATCGGCGGTACCACCGGCTCCGGCAAGTCCGAGCTGCTGCAGACCATGATCGCCTCGCTGGCCGCCGCCAACCGGCCCGACGAACTGGCCTTCGTCCTCGTCGACTACAAGGGTGGCAGCGCGTTCCGCGAGTGTGCCGAGCTCCCGCACACCCTCGGCATGATCACCGACCTCGACGGGCACCTCGTCCAGCGGGCCCTGGCCTCCCTCGACGCCGAACTGCGCCGCCGCGAGCAGGTGCTGGCCGACGTCGAGGCCAAGGACCACCCCGAGTACCGGGCCAAGCGGGCCCGCGACCCGAAGCTGCCGCCGCTGCCGCGACTGCTGCTCGTCATCGACGAGTTCGCCACGCTCGTACGGGAACTGCCCGAGTTCGTACCGGGTCTGATCAGCCTCGCCCAGCGCGGGCGCTCCCTCGGCCTGCACCTCGTGCTGGCCACCCAGCGGCCCGGCGGCTCGGTCAGCAACGAGATCCGCGCCAACACCAACCTGCGCATCGCGCTGCGGGTGACGGACCGGTCCGAGAGCCAGGACATCATCAACGCCCCCGACGCGGTCAGCATCTCGCCCAGCAACCCCGGCCGGGCCCTGATCCGGCGCGGCTCCGGGGCACCCACCCCGTTCCAGAGCGCCTGGGTCGGCGCGGAACGCGGCGGTGCGGCGCCCGCCGAGAAGTCGGCGGCCGCCCGGCCCGTACGCGGCGTCGAACTGACGTGGGCCCGGCTCGGCCGCCCCACCGAGGTCACCGCCCATGAGGACGACGACCTGGCCGCGGCCGTGGTCCCCGGGGAGGAGCCGCTCACCGACCTGAGCGCCCTCGTCGAGGCCATCGGCCGGGCCGCGGAGATGCTGGACGACTACCAGCCGCAGGCCAGCCCCTGGCTGCCCCCGATGGCCGACAGCGTCGGCATCGAGGACCTGCCGCCGGTGCCGAAGACCCCGCCGGGCGCTCTGCCGCTCGTCCCGTACGCGCTGCTGGACATCCCGCAGCGCCAGGAACAGCGGCTCGGCGTCATCGACTTCTCCAGCTTCGGCCACCTCTACGTCATCGGCTCGCCCCGCTCCGGCCGCACCCAGGTACTGCGGACGATCGCGGGTGCGGCAGCCCTCGCCATCCCCAGCTCCGATCTCCACATCTACGGCATCGACGCGTCCGGCGGCGGTCTCGCCGCCCTCGAATCGCTGCCGCACTGCGGGGCCGTCGTCTCCCGGCACGACACCGAGCGGCTGGAACGGATCATCGCCCGCCTGAGCAGCGAACTGACGGCACGTCAGCGGCTGATCTCGCAGCACGACTGCGCCGGACTCGGCGAACTGCGGGCCAAGCTCCCCAAGGACCGCCGCCCGGCCCGGCTCCTGCTCCTCATCGACGGCTGGGACGCGCTCAGCGCCATGCTCGACGACTACGACGGGGGCCGCGTCTACACCGAGGTCGTCCGGCTGCTGCGCGAGGGCACGGCGGCCGGCATCCACGTCATCGCCACCTCCGAACGCGTCCTGCTCGGCGGTCGCCTGGCGGCCCACAACGACAACCGGCTGCTGCTGAAGCAGGCCGACCCCAGCGACTACAACCTCGCCGGGATGAGCCGCAACAAGGTTCCCGCGCACATTCCCCCCGGCCGCGGCTGGCTCGCCCCCAGCGGCATCGAGGCCCAGATCGCGCTCCTGCCGGCCGAGGACGGCGCCGACCAGGGCGACGCGCTGCGCGAGATCGGCCGCCGTACGACGGCCCGGGACGCGGCAATCGCACAGACCCGGCGCCCGTTCCGCATCGCGGAACTGCCCACGCTGATCGGCTTCCAGGACGCCGTCGACCAGATCCCGGAGGCGAACCGCCGCCCGCTGTGGGCGCTCCTCGGCGTCGGCGGCGACACCGGTGAGCCCCTCGGCTTCGACTTCGCCGCCAGCGGCGGGTCGTTCATGGTCGCGGGCCCCCCGCGTACGGGGCGTAGTACCACCCTCGCCTCCATGTGCGTGTCGCTGCTCCTGGGCGGTACCTCGCTCGTCGTGATCACGCCCCGCGAGTCCCAGCTCAGGCAGCTCGCGGCCCACGACCTCGCCCAGGTCCTCACCGACCCCGACCCCTCCGCGGACGCGGTCACCGAGGCCCTCAAGGCGGTCGCGGGCCGGCCCACGGTCGTCGTCGTGGACGACGCGGACCTGCTGCTCAGCGGCCGGGCCGACAAGGTCCTCAGGCAGGTCGCCGCCGCCGGGCGCGACCGCCAGCAGGGCCTGCTGCTGGCCGGGTTGCCCGAGTCGATGAGCTCCCTGGGCTGGGTCGGCATGGCCCGCCGCTCCCGGCGCGGCATCCTCCTCGGCCCCAAGAGCATCGCCGAGGGCGACCTCATCGGCGTCCGCATCTCCACGGAACAGGCCCGCACCCCGCTCCCCGCGGGCCGCGGCTGGACCGCGAGCGAGTCGGGGACGGCCATCATGGTGCAGGTGCCGTTGACGGTGCTGGGCGGCTAGTCTCCTCGGCCGCGTAGGGCGCCCCTCGCAACGCAAGGTTGCGAGGGGCGCCCTCTGTCTTTGTCGGGGCTTACGGCCCGAACACCATGAAGACGATGTCTATCGCGCCGGATTCGCCGCTCGTGAGGGGCGTGATCCGATACGGGAGGGTGGTCCGGTCGCCGGGGTGCCTTCTCGCTCTCCGGGACTCGCCGTGTCCTCAGGCTCCTCGTCCTGGGGTGCGGGCAGGCGCATGCCCCGGGACTCGGCGACGCGCAGGGCGTCGGTGAGGCACTCGGCGAGGCGGAGGCCTGCGTACCGCACCTCGGTGTACGGCGATGCGGGGTCGTCCAGCACCTTGCGGGCGAGGCCGAGGACGTCGGTGCCGGTGGCGAGTAGCCCTCTGTATACAAGTGCAGAGGGATCCACACGATTGTGTAGGTCGCTGCCGCTCTACGTTGGACGTATGAGCGATACGGAACAGCCGGAAGGCCACACTGGACCCGATGAGCGCGAGACCGCTCTACGTACAGCTGGCTGACGTGATCGCCGGAAAGATCGAGTCTGGGGAGCTGGCCCCGGACAGGCCCATCCCCTCCGAGAACCACCTCGCTGACGAGTACGGTGTGGCACGCCTCACCGCACGGCGTGCCGCGCAGGAACTCCGCGAGCGTGGCCTGATCGTCACTGTGCGCGGCAAGGGATCCTTCGTCGTCGAACAGCCGGCCGTCGATGCGCCCGAAGAGAGCGAACCGAACGCCTGAAGAGGCCGCGCGTTGCGCTACGCGGCGTCTTCAGCCTCAGCCGCCCCGTTTCGTTGGCTTCTCGGCGGCGGTCGACCGTCGACCACCCCGCTGGGACGCCAGTCGCGAAGGTCGGACTCGGAGAGGTGTCGCTCGGCGCGTCCCCTGAGTTCTCTCAGTGAGTACGCCTCGCACGGTCTCCCAGGTTCCTGCGTCGCCGAAGCGGGGGCCTACTGGTGACTCGCGAAATGCGACACTTTCCCGAGAAGTGTCGCACTTTCCGCCGGGCGCCCACCCCGCCGAGAGGCAGCTTTGGTATCGACGCACCGCCCGCCGCGCACTTCGAGGGCGGCTGGACCGTACGGCCTTGTCCCGAGGAGACGCGCTCTTCCCGCACCTCCCTACGGCAGCTGCGAGGCGATCCACCGCTCCAGTTCGGGGCTGCTTTCGAAGCTGGCGATGAGGGCGTACCGGATGCCAGGCCCTTTATGGTGGCCGCCGTGCCACAGCTTCTCGGAGTCCACGACCGCTTGCTGGTACTTGGGGAGCCGGATGGAGGTCTCGGTGGAGCGGTCGAAGGCCTTGCTGCGCACCAGTAGCGCGCTGGAGTGGTCGTCGGTCAGTTCCAGCCACACCCGGACGATCCAGCCGCTGCTCTGCGGATTAGCGGCGTTGTTGACGTCCAGGTGCAGGCCCCAGCGGCACTCGCGCAGGGTGTTCGGCGCCATCCGCAGCAGTTGCACCCGGCCGAACTGCGCCCCGATCGACTCCAGCCACGCCACGATCGTCGGGCACCGTTGCGCGTTCGGCGTCCACGTGCAGTCCAGGTCCTTCTTGCCTGCCTCGCACGCGCCGACCAGCTCTACCCGGCCGGTCGGCGAGGTGATCGGGGCGAAGAAGGTGTGCGGGTCGGTGGCGTAGGTGGTGTATTCCAGGCTCTCCCATTCCGCAGGCGGGATCTCGGGGCCGGAGTACTTGCGCAGCACCAGATGGCCGCCGCCGGCCTCCAGCGCCGGCATCCGGTAGTGCGGGGTCTCCTTCGGTATGGGGGCGGTCTTGCGGATGCCCAGCAGATGCATGGCCCGCTTGGTGTATTCGTTCTTCAACGCCGAGGTTGTGATCGCCATGGTTCTGGCACCTGCCTCTCGTCCGTGGGGCGAAATGACCAAGAGTCCGCCGCCACCGGTTGCGTGCTGCCGTCCGACACTGGGGCGCTCGGGGCCGCGCCCGTCGGGCGTGCGGCCTCCATGAATCACTAAAGGCGGTCGTCCCTCCCGCCGCAGCCACGGCCCAGCCATACGGGTGACCCCCCCTACGGCTCGGCCATCCTCCGGGGCCGCGGCGACTGGGTGATCGCCCCCCCGGGACGGCGCTTGGTGGCCGGGCTCCGCCGAGCCGCTACCCGCCCGCTCCACGCCCCCGGCCACCCTCCGCACTCGCCGGCAGGCACCTTGTCAGCGATCCTCTTGACCTCAAGTGTTGTTGAGTTTCTAGCGTTTTCTCTGGTTGATCATCTGACGACAGGAGAAGGCGCATGATTCTCGTGACAGGAGCCACCGGGAACATAGGCAGGGCTCTGCTCCAGGAACTGCATGCGTGCGGTGCCGGGCCACTGCGGGGGTTCACCCGTGACGCTGCGCGGGCCTCGTTCCCCGAGGGGGTGGAAGCGAGTGAAGGTGACTTCGCTGACGTGGCTTCCCTGGAGCCCGCACTGGAAGGAGTGCGTTCGCTGTTCCTCGTGTCGCGGATAGGCTCTGACGCCGACATCCTTGACGCCGCCCGGCAGGCAGGCGTCGAGCATGTGGTGCTCGTGTCGTCCATCACCGTCCAGACGCATCCGCATCTGGGACCTGCCCGCGAGAACATGGCTGTCGAGCGGTTGCTCAAGGACAGCGGCATGACCTGGACGGTTCTGCGGCCGACACAGTTCGCCTCGAACGCTCTGTGGTGGGCGGCGTCAATTCGTGAGCGCCAGACGGTCCGCGTGCCGTATGCGGACTCCGGGCTGCCCACGATTCACCCGGCGGACGTTGCGGCGGTGGCGGGAGTAGCTTTGACCGAATCCGGTCACCAGGGGCAGACGTATGCGCTGACCGGCCCGGAGCGGGTGACGGCCCGCCGGCAGGTGGAGGCCATCGCGGCGGTGTTGGGGCGGGAGGTGCCGTTTGCGGAGATCAGCCGGGAGGAGGCCCACCGGGACATGTCCACGTTCTTGGGAGCCGAGGCCGCGGATGCGGTGCTGGATGTGACGGGTGGGGACGTCAACGATGAACTGCTGACGGTGCGTGACACGGTCTCCCAGGTCACCGGATCCCCCGCCAGGCCGTTCGACCAGTGGGTTTCGGAGAACATCGCCGCCTTCCGCTGAAGCGCCCGTCCCTGATCACGTCCATGCAGACTCAGTTGGGACTCTCAGGTGCGCGCAGGGCCCGCGCCAGCCACTCCAGCTCCTCGGTCGCGTCGGGCGACGAATCCTGCCCGCGCACGCGGGCGACAAGCCTGCGGTAGCGCTCTGCCTCTGCCTCGATTCCGGCTTCCAGGCTGTGCAGCACGGCGGCCCGATCGGCGTCGCCGAACAGCTCGGACAGAATCTCGGCCGCCTTTGGTCCCTCGGGGTCGACCCCGCGTTTCCTGACCTCCGCGACGGTCTGTACGACCTGCCTGGCCCACCAGATGGACGCCCCGGGGAGACGACCCTGCCCCAGTACGGGCGTGTTGAGCTCCATCCATGTGCGCAACCGGGCGCGAAAGCCGGGGTCCCGTACCAGTTCGGCCAGTTCGATCCAGGCGTCGACCTGCTCAGGTGTGGGATCGTCGGGCAATTCGATGCTGAGGGTGCGTATGCGGTCGCGCAGGCGCGGCTCGACGTCGAGACCGCCGAACACCTCCTCCTTGAACTCGTCGATGATCTGCTTGCGTTCGGCGGCGGAAAGCCGCGCCAACCGGTTCATCAGTGCTGTCTCCTCAGCGGTGGAACCACGTGTCGCCACGGTGGACAGGACGGCCCGGCTCACTTTGAGCGAGCGGATCTGTGCGTCGAGCGCGGCCACGTGCGCGTCGGCGATCTCGGCGACCGTGGTCCGACCGCTCAGCACCCGGCACACGTCGTCGAGCCCGAGGCCCAGCTCCCGCAGGGTGCGGACCAGCTCGACGCGGGCCACGGAGTCGGCGTCGTACAGCCGGTAGCCGCTCGCGGAGCGGGCCACGGGCGGCACCGCTCCCTCGTCCGACCAGAAGCGCAGGGTACGCACCGGAAGTCCGGTGCGGTGTGCGAGCCGGCCGATGGTGAGCACGTCGGGGCGTTCGTCGTCCATGGGCGCGATCCTGGACCTTCCAGCCGCTGGAGACTCAAGCGTCTCAATCAGGTCCTGTCCGAGAGTCGGTCGTCAGCGTGGGGAAGACTCTAGGGTCCTCGCCTGTGACTGAACTTTCCTCGTATCACCGTGCGACAGCCGATGCCTACGATGCCGTCGCCATGGTCTATGCCGAGCTCCCCCGCAATGACCTCAACGATCTTCCCCTGGATCGTGCGGTGCTCGCCGCGTTCGCCGAGACCGTGCGGGCCGCCGGTTCCGGGCCCGTCGCCGAGCTGGGATGCGGCCCTGGACCGGTGACCGCGCACCTGCGGGATCTGGGGCTGGATGTCTTCGGGGTCGACCTGTCGCCCGTGATGATCGATCTCGCCCGCGAGGCATATCCGGACCTGCGGTTCGAGGTCGGTTCCATGGATGCCCTGGACCTGGACGACGGCCGGCTGCAAGGCATCGTGTCCTGGTATTCGGTCATTCACATCCCGCCGCAGGACGTGCCCCCGTACTTCGCCGAGTTCCGTCGGGTACTCGCGCCCGACGGAACTCTCCTGCTCGCCTTCTTCGAGTCGGAGGGTGGGCCGACCACGGCGTTCGACCACAAGGTGACGACGGCCTACCGGTGGTCGATCGACGACCTCGCGGGGCTGGCGGGCGAAGCCGGCTTCATCGAGGTCGGCCGGATGCTGCGTGAGCCATGTGAGGGGGAACGGTTCCGCCGTGGTCATCTGCTGATGCGTCTGAGGAAGTGACTCGGGTGATCTCGGGTGCCGTCATCGGTGGCCCGGGGCGACCCGGACTGCCTGAGTTCCGTTGGCCGGACCGGTCCGGCACGGGCCGGACGGACGGTTGTGCCCCGGCCGTGGCGGCAGCCGGGGCACGGGCCGGACGGCAGGACCCCGGCGGCAACGGCCGGCGGTGCGCGCCGTTGCCGCCGGGGCGGGACTCAGCCCTGTTGCGCCGCGTTGACGTCGTTCGCGATCGTCGTGTCGGACTCGGCGATCGCTTCGGCGATGTCGTTGAAGCTGTCCGCGTAGGCCTTGATGTTGGCGGCGGACTCGTTCATCTGCTTGCTGAAGCTCTCGTACGCCGACTGAAGCGCCGGGCTGGCCTTCTCGAAGACGAGGCCGTCCTGGAGGAGGTTGCTGACCGTGGTCTCCAGGTTGGTCAGCTCGGTGCTGATGTCGGTGAGCTTGGTGCCCATGTTCGTGGCGACGCGGGCGATCTCGTCGTAGTCGAATACGACGTCCTGGTTGCCGAGGGTTGCTGCCATTGTCTGTGCCTCCTGCTAGCCGTTGCTGTTGACCTTGTCGGCGATGTCCTTGTCCATCTCCTGGACGGACGTCGAGATCTGGCGGAACTGCTCCGCGAAGCCCTTGATGGACTCGGTGGCGTCCTTCAGGGACTGGGTGAACTTCTCGTACTGCGCCTGGAGTGCCGGGCTGGCCTGGGTCAGGACCAGGGCGTTGTCCAGGAGGGTGTCGACCTCCGTCTTGGCCTCGTCCATGCGCGGGACGAGGGTGTCCTCGACGCTCGTGTCGAGGAGATTGGAGACGCGTTCGATCTCGGAGTACGACAGGGAGATGTTCGCTGCCATGCGTGACTGACCTTTCTCGGGGGCCATGGCCTTGCGGGCCTTGGGTACTGGGGTGCCCTGTTGGCTGGAGTGCCTTGGTGGCTGGGGTGCCTTGTCGGCTCGGGTGCCTTGTCGGCTGGGTTTCCGGGAGGGGTGAACGGGAGGGACCAGAGGGACTACTCGTCCTCCTCCTCGGGTTCCGACCAGTCCTCGTCCGGGCCGGAGCGTGTGGAAACGGTCTTGTTTCCGTCGCCGTCGGTGGTCGTCATGGTTCCGGAGCCGTCGTCGTTGATCACGACCTCGGTGGTGGTCTTCGAGCCGTCCGCGTAGGTGGTCTCCATCGTGTAGTCGCGGGCGTCGTAGGAGTCGCCGTTCTCCGGTTCCTTGATCTCCGGCGCGGAGTCGTAGGTGGTGACGGACGTGTAGGACTGGCCGTCCGGGGTGGTGATGGTGGACGTTTCCTTCATGACGTTGTAGTCGTCGTCCAGTTCGACCGAGACCTGGACCTTGCCCTGCTCGTCCTCGTACGTGTACTCGGTCGGCGGCTTCTCGGAGGGCTTCTCCGGGGGGTCCCCCGGGTCGTCGGGGGCGTCGTCGTCGTTGATCCAGGTCTCGCACCAGCCGGGGGCGTCGTCGGCGTTGCAGACCTTGCCGATCTCGGCGTCGGGGTTCTGCTCGAAGTAGTCGGCGGCGCCGATCTCCTCCAGGTAGGCGTCCCAGGCGGTCTTGTCCTCCTGCCAGGAGTCGTACGCCTCCTTGTCGCTCTTCCACTCGTCCAGGCCGATGCTGCCGCTCATCAGACCGGCGGCGCTGGAGAGCTGGGCGTCGGCGTTGAAGAAGGTGTCGGCGACACCGCTGAAGGTGTCGGCGAGCTCCTTGAGGCCGTCCTTCGCCTGCTTCGTCCGCGAACTGGAGCGGGAGTAGAAGAGGTTGAAGGCGTAGGAGAGGTCGGAGGAACCGAACAGCGTCTTGCGTTCGGAGCTGGATGCCTCGCCGACATCCTTGAACACCCCGGTCGCGCCGCCCGAGTCCGCGGCGTCGGCCAGTTCACGCATCTGCCGCTGCACATCGTGCAGGGCCCCGTAGTCGATGGAGAAGTCGGGCACCGCGCCTCCTGCTCGGTCCTGGCCCGGTCGCCCCGGGTTCGTTCCCTCTGGTCCCTCCACGCAACAGCGGCCCCAAATGGTTCAACGTGGCTCAACCAAAAAATCTGGCGCAGTAGTTGAACCTTTTCCCGGCCCTGGAGCGTGGACTGTGCAGCAGACCTTCTGAAGACCTCCCGAAGACCTTCTGACCGGAAAGGGCGTGTGTCCCGTGGCCCGTCCCGCCGACTGGAGCGCGCTCGGTCTGGGAAGCGACCCGACACCGGGCGACCCGGACCGGATCGACGACGTCATCACGTCCCAGGACGACCTGGTCGAGCTGGCGGACACCATCGACTCGGGTCTCACCGAGATCATGAACACCACGGACGGGGCCTTCGTCGGCAAGACGGCCGACGCGCTCCGCGAGGTGATCGACGGCGACCTGCGGAACTACGTGTCCACGTTCCGGCAGGCGCACGTGGACGTGCAGTCGGCGCTGCGGACGTACGCCGGTGTGATGCGCGAGCAGCAGCAGCGGGCGGATGCCGCGCTGACGGCGGCGGCCGCGCTGGCCGAGGACGACGAAGAGGGCCGCGAGACCCACAAGGCCACCGCCGAGGACGCCAGGGAGATCCTGGAGGACGCGGCGAGCACGGCCGCGGACGCCATCCGTGACGCGGCGGACAGCATCGCCTCGCCGGTGGACGAGTGCGAGGAGATCTGGAAGGCGCTGGGCTGGCTGGCGCTGATCCTCGTCATCCCGGCGATGATCGTCGGCGGCCCGCTGGCGCTGTTCACCATCGCGCTCAACGTGGCGCTGCTGATCAAGACGGCGGTGGACTTCTCGCAGGGCAAGGCCAGCATCACGGACCTGGTGCTGTCGATCATCGGTGTCATCGCGCCCACCACCAAGGGCATCAACCTCGCCAACGTGTGGAAGGGCCTGAAGGGCTTCGGGGCCGGTGCCTGGAAGGGCGGCAAGAACCTGTTCCTGGGCGGCCCCAACGCGCTCGGGCTCTTCACCCGCCTCACCCTCGGCATCGACGACGCCTTCCGGGCCACCAACATCTTCCTGAACAACGGGCTGAAGGGCATCAGCGGACTGAAGGTCCCCAACATGACCTTCATGCCCGGCATCAAGGGCTTCACGATGAGCGGCGGGGCGTTCGGCAAGACGTTCAGCATCATCCCCGCCGCCTCCGAGCTGACCGTGATCAACCTGATGGGCGCGAAGACGTTCTTCGGGCTGCGGTCCGCGATCACCGGCCTGAACGGCATCCGCGGGCTGGGCAGTTCGCTGGGCCACAGCATGGTCAACGGTGTGCGCGGGCTCAACGGGCTGCGGTTCTTCCTGCCGGTGGCCGCCGACGAGATGGGCAACGGTCTGGCCTTCGCGCTCAAGATCGGCGTCATCGACCGCGGCATCTTCGGCATGTACCGGTACGGGGCCTTCGCGGGCGGCCAGTTCCTCGGGGCCACCAGCAAGATCAGCGGCGGGGTCGCGGCCGGCCTCGACCTGTTCCGGCCCGGGGCGGGCCTCGGCGCGCTGCCCAGCATCAACACCGGGCAGTTCACGCCGAACCTCGCGGGCGGCGGAGTCGGGTCGGGGCTCAGTAATCTGCCGTCGATATCGACCGGCTCGATCGGGACGATCAACCTCAGCGGCTTCAACGGGCTGGGCGGCAAGCTCTCCGCGTCGGTGCCGGGCATCGACGCCAAGCTCGTGGACATCCCGTCGACGGGCGGGCTCGGCAACGTGCGCGGGATCGACCTCCCGCAGCTGGGCCCGGTCTCCTCGGTGACGACGCCCGGGACGGGCGGCCTGAACGTGCCGTCGCTGGGCGCGGGGGGTGCGCTGGACGCGGGCCAGATCAACGTGCCGAGCCTGGGCAGCGTCGGTGCCGGGGCCACGCGGATCAACGTGCCGACGGTGGGCGTGGGACAGATGGACGGCCTGGCGTCGGTGCCGACGCCCTCCGTGGGCGCCGTCAACGTGCCGACCGCCGGGCAGGTCGACGTCCCGTCCGTCGGGCAGATCAACGTGCCGAGCCTGGGCTCGGTGTCGTCGGGCCCGACGGCCATCCGGATCGACATGCCGAGCGTCGACGCGCGGATCACCGACATCCCGTCGGCGGGTGCCTCGGTCTCGCGCATCGACATGCCGTCGGTCGGACAGCTGGACATCCCGTCGGTGAACCCGGGCCGGGTCGACGCCCCGTCGGTGAGCGCCGCCCACGTGGACATCCCCTCCGTGAACGTCGCCCGGGTGGACGTCCCGTCCGTCAACGCGAGCGGGGTGAACGGCGTCGATGTGAACATCGCCCGCGTGGATGTCCCGTCCGTCAACACGGGCGGGGTGAACGGCGTCAACGTGAACGTCGGCCGGGTGGACGTCCCGGCGGTCAACGCCGGTGGAGTGAGCGGCGTCAATGTGAACGTCGGCCGGGTGGACGTCGCGTCCGTCAACGCCGGTGGAGTGAACGGCGTCGACGTCAACGGCGCCCGGGTGGACGTCCCGTCCGTCAACGCGAGCGGGGCGCACACCGCAGGGGTGGACGGCGCCCGGGTGGACGTCCCCGCGGCAGGCGTCAACGGGTCGGCTGTCAACGGGTCCGCCGTCTCCCACGTCGACACCCCGTCGGTGAACCCGGCCCAGGTCGACGCCCTCGGCACGGGCCGTCTGGCCAACCCCGTCGGCGACCTGAACGCCACCCCCGTCTCCCACATCACCCCGACCCCCATGCCCACCCCCGCCAACACCGGCGACCTGCACGGCCCCGGCAACGGCGCCGTCATCGTGGACGTGCCGAACGTGGGCCGGGTGGACCTGACCGCGCTGGTGCCCCGGACCGTCGAGGTCCGGATGATGCACGGTCAGCAGTTCAACTTCCTGCACACGTTCACCAACATCGACGCCTCGCTGCCCGGCGTCAGCGTCCGGGTCACCCCGGGAACGGGCCCGCACGGCACGAACGTCACCGTCAACACGGGCGGCGTGCCAGGCGTCACCGCCTGGCACGACGTCGACAACGGCGCGGACGTCCTCCGTGTGCAGCACGCCCTGCCGAACAACGGCGGTACGGACCAGTGGACCTACTCCCTGAACGCCGCGAACAACTGGGCGCCGGTCGGCGGCGTACAGCACTTCGCACCGGGCACGCTCGGCAACTCCCACGCGCTGGGGGCGATGCCGCCCGCGAACCCGGGCCTCACCGGCAACGCCGCCCCTGGCTCCTCCAACGTCCCCGTCCCCACCCCCGTCAACACCGTCCCGCCCGCCACCCTGAACGTGCCCGGCGTGAACGGCGCCGGCATCCAGGTGCAGTTCGGCGGCACCCCCGGACAGATCACCGGGGTGAGTCCGGTCCAGGGCCAGGGCCTGCCCACGATCACCACCCAGCACCTCCCCGGCGCCGGCCCGAACGGCGCCGACCTGTTGCGCGTCGACCACGCGGTGAGCGGGGTCGAGGTCCGGCAGCTCGACCTGACCCTGAACGCGAACACGAACACACTCAGCCCCGTCCGCGACGAGCGCCTGATCACCTTGGCGGGCGGCCCGCACAGCGGGACCACGGTCGGTATCGACCTGCTCAACGCCAACGCCGTACGGCACGTGTCCGGGACCCAGCTGCCGCCCGGCCAGGCGCGGTACGTGGGCAGTGAGCTCAACATCCCGACCACCGGCGGATTCCAGCTGTACGACCCGGCGACCGGCATGCCTGGCCGCGCCGGTACGCAGCTGACCGGCGGCGGCATCGGCAACAACATGTACGTGATCCCCGCCCCTGGCGGCACGGGCCTGCAGCTCACCGACGCGGTCGCCGTCCCGCACCCCGGCGGCTCGGTCACCCCGGCGGGAGGCGGCTACCACGTCCGTACGCAGGGGACCCCGGCCGGAGTCGTCAACGTCCACACCACGAACGGCGCCTTCTCCCACGAGGCGCTCACCATCCAGGGCGGCGGCTACATCAACCGCGGCACCCAGCAACTGGTCGACGCGGGCGGGGCCAGGATCACCAGCGCCACGGTGACCCCACAGCCGGGCAACGCCTTCCGCATCGAGGACGGCAACCGCCACATCGTGGTCGGCCCCGACGGCCGCCAGACCCACCACGTCATCTCCCTCCAGGGCACGAACGACCTGGTACATGTGCCGAACACCCAGACCGGCACCCTGGTCCGGGTCGACGGAGCCGGTGTCGGCCAGGGCGCGATCACGCGGGTCGGCAACGAGTTCCACGTTCCGGCCGGGAACAACCGCACGACCGTCTACGACGGCACCGGCGCGCACACGAACGACCTGGTGTCGATCCAGGGTGGTCCGCTCGCGGGCAGTCGCCTGGACGTGAACCTGACTGGTACGCCTACCCGGGTGGTCGACGGGGGTGGCGTCCAGACGCACAACGTGGTCGCGTTGCAGGGTACGAACGATCTGGTGCTGGTGCCGAACACCGCGGGCGGCGGCCCGGTGGGCCGGGTCAGTACGGGTGGTGTGGACCAGGGCGCGGTCACCCGGGTCGGCAACGAGTTCCACGTTCCGGCCGCGAACAACCGCACGACCGTCTACGACGGCACCGGCGCGCACACGAACGACCTGGTGTCGATCCAGGGTGGTCCGCTCGCGGGCAGTCGCCTGGACGTGAACCTGACTGGTACGCCTACCCGGGTGGTCGACGGGGGTGGCGTCCAGACGCACAACGTGGTCGCGTTGCAGGGTACGAACGATCTGGTGCTGGTGCCGAACACCGCGGGCGGCGGCCCGGTGGGCCGGGTCAGTACGGGTGGTGTGGACCAGGGCGCGGTCACCCGCGTCGGCAACGAGTTCCACGTTCCGGCCGCGAACAACCGCACGACCGTCTACGACGGCACCGGCACGCACACCAACGACCTGCTGTCCATCCAGGGCGGCCCGCTGGGCGGCCGTGACATCCGGCTCGGCCTGGACGGCACTCCCCGTATGGACAACGGCATCGTCGTCCCGCAGCCGAACGGCCACTTCCGGATCCAGCAGGGCAACGACCACATCGTCGTCAACTCCCAGGGCGTGCACACCGACAACGTCGCCTCGCTTCCCCCCGCCCAGGGCAGCGGCCTGGTGCACACCCCGGCGACCGGCAACAACCCGGTCCCCGTCCTGAAGGACGTGGGCGGCAACCCCGTACCGCACGCCTCCGTCACCGCCGGTCCGGGCGGCAGCTTCAACGTCACCCGCGCCATCGTCGACGGCAGCGGCGGCCCCATCGGCCGGTCCCTGCAGTTCCACCCCGGTGGCGCCGTCGACCTGCTGGACGGCAGCCTGGCCAAGATGGACGACGTCCTGGTCTCCTCCCGGCCGAACGGCGGCGGCTTCCGCATCAGCCAGGACGGGGAGGTCCTGCTCGTCAACCCGAACGGCCGGGTCGACTTCGCGGCCACGGACACGGCCGGGACCGGCACCTTCCGCGTCTTCGACGGCCAGGGAACCCATCAGTTCGACACCGTCCGGCTCTCCGACTCCGCCGGCGTCCGGTTCATCCGTACCGACACGCACGCACTGCTCGACGGCGACCTGGCCCCGGTGCCCCCGGGCGGGCACACCATCACCCCGCAGCCGGGCGGCGGCTACCGGATCGACGGCTTCCCGGGCGTCCGGGCGGGCGAGTACAAGCTCTATGACAACCTGGGCAAGCTCACCGAGCAGCGGTTCAACGTCGTCAACAAGGGCGCCATCAAGCCGAACGAGTACCTCAAGGTCACCCACCCGACGGACGGCGTCACCAAGCCCACCTGGGAGCGGGTGCGGCTGGACGCGACGGGCAACCCACAGCCGGTGACCGGGGCCCGCAACTGGTACGACACCGGCAAGCTGGACGCCAAGGGCCTCGGCAACGGCCAGGTCCGGCTGACCAGCGACTCCGGCGTCGAGGTCTTCCAGCGGCGCACGCTGCCCGACGGCCATGTCGTCGACGCGTACCACTCGCCCGCCGGAGTCGGCACCTTCGGGAAGTTCAACCAGCGCGGGGTGTGGACGGAGTACGACGCGGGCGGCGCGGTGACCCGCTTCGGCACCCGGCACTGGGGCGAGAGCGGCCGCAGCTGGTTCGACGTGACGACCTCCAAGGGCATCGACACGCGGGTCCGGCACTTCCAGGAGACCCCGGACGGCGGGCACATCCTGGCCAAGCTCGACAACTCGCCGCTGACCCAGAGCTTCGCGAAGACGACCTGGACGCGCTTCGACGGCGAGTTCCGGCCGATCGCGGAAGGCACCCGGAACTGGGGTCCCGGCCGCGGCTACACCGACACGATGGTCAACCCGAAGTCCGGTGAGAGCGTCCTCGTCCACGAGAAGTGGGGCCGCTTCACCTGGAGCGTGCACGACGTACGCCGCTTCCACCAGACCGAGATCGGCGCGGACGGCGTGCCGAAGAAGGAGTACACGTCCTGGTCGACGCACGGCAAGGAGAACGGCCGCGGACTGACCCTGAAGGACGGCGACTTCCTGGAGACGCGCCGCTTCGCCGAGCAGCGGCCCCCGGTGTCCTTCCGCTGGCTGATGAGCAGCGACTACCGGGCCATGAGCTTCGACGCCGCCCCCTGGTTGAAGTGGGACAGCAAGCTCCAGGTGCACCACTTCACGCAGACCCCGGCGGGCGGCGGCGCCCCCGTGCACGGTGTGCGGTTCGTCAGCCAGAACACCACGACCGACATCATCCGCACCGGGGACGTCGTCCGCGAGACCCGCAAGCTGACGAACGGCGACACCCTCACCGTCGGCGACGTGAAGATGCCGGACGGGATCAACCGCCAGAACAACTACCTGCCCTGGTCGCAGGGCGACGGCAAACCGCAGGGCCACCGCACCTACGACGGAAACGACTTCACGACGCCCACGATCGACGGCCGCCGGGTCGTCTGGCAGGACCGGGTGGCCACGGGCCTCAACGACGGTGACGACTGGTACACGCCGAACATCCAGGGCCGGCAGTGGAACGTCGTCCGGTCCGGCCTGGACGACGGCACGGTCGTCGAGTACCGGCCCGCGCCCGGCCAGCAGACCCCGGCCCATCTGAACAACGGCGACTGGACCCGCTACGACCACCACGGCCTCGTCGTCGGCCGCCAGGACACCTGGCCCAACCCGACGGGAACCGGCAACGACATCCAGGTCACCTCCGTCAACATGCTGAACGGCGACGTGCGCTGGACCGACAGCCTGGGCAACGGCGGCATCCGCAAGCTGAACCACACCCGGGGCGACGTCACGCCCTGGGGCTGGGACCGGGAGGCGTTCCAGGACTTCGACGCGGCCGGCCAACTGGTCCGCGACCACCGGATCACCGCCAACGGCACCAGCATCGACTCCTGGTCCGTGCCCAACGCGGGCGGCGGCGGCCGGACCTGGCACTGGAACAAGGTCGACGCCGACGGCACGGTCAACAACTTCGGCACCGGAGGGGCCGACCGCATCCGTCAGTGGTTCGACGCGGGCGGCAACCAGATCCCCGACTGGCGTCCCGGCGCCAGTTGGCAGGACCAGGTGCCCAGCCTGGGCAACCGGGTCATCCAGGAGATCCCGGTCAAGCCGGCCGGCACCTCCTGGTTCACCGACGCCCCGCACCGCGTGCGCGAGTACGTGCCCGACCCGGCCGGACTCGGCAACGCCAACCCGCATGTGTGGAAGGAGTACGAGAACGGCATCGAGATCGGCCGCAAGGTCGAACTCGACGACGGCACCTTCCTGGAGAGCGAGGACTGGCACAAGCAGTGGCGCCGCTACGGCACCGACGGCGTGACGATGATCGACGAGCGGACCATGGCCGGGTTCGTCTGGCACACCGACACCTTCGGCCGGGTCTCCCTCATCGGCCGGGAGACCAACTTCACCGGTGTGTTCAACGAGTACCGCGGCTTCAACCGGATGTGGCGCGAGGGCAACAACTGGGAATGGGGCGCCACCACGAACGGCGTGTCCACGTACACTCCGTTCATCAACCGGGCCGCGCGGTCGATCGCCATCGACATGGTCCAGGAGTGGATCCTCGACTTCGCCATGAACCTGATGGTCTACGGCATCATCGCGGCCGCCACCGGCACCCCGTTCGGCGGCATGGACGTGGCCAAGGCCGCGTTCGGCGCCAGCGTCAGCGCGGGCGTCAAGGGCACCTTCTCCGCCGGGCACTTCGCCGCCTACCGGGGCGGCCCGTGGAAGACCGGGCTCAGCCAGATCGACCAGGGCCAGCCCTACACCCGCCGCCCCAACGACGACAACTGGGGAACCGAGTACGGCGGCAACGAGAAGGTGACCCGCTGGCGCTCCGGCACCTACGACTACGGCATGGGCCTCCTCAGCGGCATGACGTCCGGATTCATCGGCGGCGCGGCCTCGGCGGCGATCTTCGGCGTGAAGGACAAGGACGGCAACACCGTCCACCTGTCCGGCGGGGACGCCCTGCTGGCCGGTCTGGTCGGCATGGCGGGCAGCGCGCTCGGCGGTGTCACCACCGGCCTCGGCAAGACGATCATCACCCAGAACCTCGGCGGTCGCTGGTACCACCGCCAGGGCCCCTTCGACATCTTCGTCGTCGGCGGCATCGGCAAGATGATCGACAAGCTCTTCTCCAACCTGTGGATCGGCAAGACGCTCACCCAGTCGACCGGCCCGGACTACTACACGAATCCGGGCGGGGACCCAGCCGGTGGCCCGGCTGAGGGCTCGACCGGGGGCCAGAACGGAGGGCCCTCCTCATGACGGTGATACGCGTGGCCGCCAAGGGCCGGGGCGCGTACCGGACCATCGCCGCCGCGCTGGCCGCCGCCCCCGCCGGGGCGCTGCTCAGCGTCGAGCCCGGCGAGTACGCGGAGCCGCTGCGGCTCGCCCGCCGCGTGGTCATCGAGCCGGAAGCCGGCTACGGCTCCGTGGTCGTACGCCCTCCCACCGGGCCCGCCGTCACCGTCACCGCCCCGGACTGCGTACTGACCGGGCTGGTGCTGCGCGGCGCCGACCCGGCCGAGGCGCTCGTCCGGGTCGAGGACGCGGCCGGGCTGCTGCTGGAGGACTGCGAGCTGAGCGGCGGCCGGGCCGAGGTGCTCGGCTCGGCGGCGGGCTCGTCGGCGGCGGCCAACGCGGCGCTCACCCCCGACGCCGAACTCACCGCCGAACTGGCCGACCCCGTCAACGGCGGCGGTGTGCTGCTGCTGCGCCGTACGACGCTGAGCGGCGCCCGCAACACCGCCCTGCACCTGGCGGGTGACGCCCGGGCGCGGGCCGAGGACACACTGATCGACGAGGTGGACGGCATCGGCGTGGTGCTGTCCGGCTCCGCCGTGCTGGTGGCCGAGCGGCTGCGGGTGCGGGGCACCTCCGGGTCGGCGCTGCGGGTGCGGGGCGGCGCACGGCTGCTGGCCCAGGACTGCGCGTGGACGGGCGCGGGCCGCAACGGCGTGCTCGTCCAGGACACCGCGGTGGCCCTGCTCGCCGAGTGCCGCATCGACGGGGCCGCCCGGTCCGGGGTGCGGGTCTCGCACGAGGCGCGGGCGGAGCTCACCGACTGCCGGATCACCGAGCCCGGCGGCAACGGCCTGGAGGCCGCCGACACTGCCCGGCTCAGCGCCCGGGGCTGCCGCGTCGAGGCACCGGCCGGGCACGGCGTGCTGGCGACGGGCGGTACGACGCTGGTACTGGCCGACGCGGTGGTCGACCGGGCGGACGGCACGGCGCTGCACCTGGGCGACCGGGCGGTCGCCGTGATCAGCGGAAGCCGGGTGCGCGGGGGCGGCGACCACGGGCTGGCCGCGGTGGGCGGCGCCCATGTCGAGATGACGGAGAGCACGCTGGAGGACTTCCAGTCCTGCGGTGTGCACGTCGAGGACGAGGCCCGGGCGGTGCTGGGCGCGGTCCGCGTGACCGGCGGCGAGACCGGGGTACGGGTGCGGTCCACGCCCGCGGAACCCTCCGAACTGCGGGACTGCTCACTCCTCGGCCAGCGGCGCAGCGGCGTCGAGATCGGCTCGGGCTCCGCCGCCGTGCTGGTGGGCGTCCGGGTCGCCCAGGCGGCGGGCGCCGGTGTGGCCGTCGACGCCGGGGGACGGCTCGCGATGTCGGGCGGCGGTGTGTCGGGCGGGGCCGGGAGCGGGCTGGTGCTGGGGCGGGGCGCCGCGGCCGAGGTCAGCGGCGTGCGCGTCGAGGGCAGCGGCAAGAACGGCATCCTGGTCGGCGACTCGGTCAGCGGCACCTTCGACCACTGCGACGTGTCGGGTTCCGCCTTCCCCGCGCTGCATGTCGGCAAGGGCGCCGAGGTGCGGTTCCGGGGCTGCCGGGTCTTCGACTGCGGGCAGGACCTTGGGATGGCCGACGGGGCCGAGCCGGTGTTCGAGGACTGTGCGGCGATCCGCGTCCGTACGTCCGTACTCCCCGCGCTGACGGACCGGCCGGGCGGTCCCCCGCCGTCCCGTCCGACCGGACCGACCGGCCCGGCCGGTCCGGCCGGTCCGGGTACCCCGACGGGCCCGGGCGCTCCGACCGGCCCCGCCGCCGGTGCCGGTGCCGCCACCTCCGCCACCGACGGCGACGAACTGTGGCAGCAGGGCGAGCCCGAGCCGGAGCCCGAGACCCTGGAGGACCTGCTCGCCGAACTCGACGAGCTGGTCGGCCTCGGCGGCGTCAAACGGGACGTGGGCGGCATGGTCAAGCTGATGCAGACCGTCCGGCTGCGGGAGGAGGCAGGGCTGCCCGCCCCGCCGCTCAGCCGCCACCTGGTCTTCGCCGGCAACCCCGGCACCGGCAAGACCACCGTCGCCCGCCTCTACGGCCGCCTCCTCAAGGCCCTTGGCCTGCTCTCCCGGGGCCACCTGATCGAGGTCGACCGCAGCGCCCTCGTCGGCGAGTACGTCGGCCACACCGGCCCCAAGACCACCGAGGCGTTCCTCCGCGCCCGCGGCGGCGTCCTCTTCATCGACGAGGCCTACGCGCTCGTCCCGGCTGGTGCCTCCAACGACTTCGGCACGGAGGCCATCGCCACGCTCGTCAAACTCATGGAGGACCACCGTGACGAGGTCGTCGTCATCGCCGCCGGATACCCCGACGACATGGACCGCTTCGTCACCTCGAACCCGGGCCTGTCCTCCCGCTTCACCCGCAGCCTGACCTTCGCCGACTACACCTCGGCCGAACTCGTCAGCATCGTCGAGCACCACGCCCAGCGGCACCGGTACGAACTCACCACCGCCGCCCGCAAGGCACTCGCCGAATACGTCGAACTCATCCCGCGCAACGCCCAGTTCGGCAACGGCCGAACAGCACGACAGCTCTTCCAGCACATGACGGAACGCCAGGCCATGAGGGTCGCCGAACTCACCGCGCCCGATTCCGCCCAGCTGATGCAACTGGACGAACAGGACCTGCCGTAACACACCCCCCGGAGTCCGAAGCCATGTCTGAGCCCAGCTCACCACAGCCCGAGCCCGCCAAGTCCGCAACTCCGCCCGAGAAGCCCGGGGCCCCGAAGGGGTTCGCGGACACCTTCCGCCGCAAGCCCGCCCGCGCCCCGCGCGGTCTGACCCCGGCCCCCGCGTCTGGTCCGCCACCGCCTGGACGGCCGCTGCCGCGGCCGTGGGCGCCGTCGCCGCGCTCGTCGTCGTTCCTCTCCTCCTGTCGGGGAACGACGACGATCGGGAGGAGCGGGCGCAGACCGTGGTGGCGGCGAGCGAGACCCCCGAGGCGCCCTCGCCCTCCCCGAGCGTCAAGGAGTCGAAGAAGCCCGAGAAGCCGAGCCCCTCCGCCACGCCCGACGCTCCTGCCCCTCCGGCCCCGGCGCCGGTGGTCGAGAGTTCCCCCGAGGCGCCTTCCCCTTCCGTCAGTCGCAAGTCGGCGCCGGAGGAGAAGAAGGCCCCTGAATGGACGAAGACGGTCATATCGGCCACGAATATCCTCTCCACCGGCGAGTCCTGGAAGACGAACCGCATCAGGATGACCATGCAGCAGGACGGCAACCTCGTCGTCTACAACGAGGACGGCAAGGCCACCTGGGCGTCGATGACCTTCGGAGAGGGCCACACGGCCCGGTTCCAGCAGGACGGCAACCTCGTGATCCACAACGGCGACGACAGGCCCATCTGGGCCTCACAGACCAACGGCAACCCGGGCGCGCAGCTGGTCCTCCGCAAGGATGGCGACGTGGTCATCGCGGCCCCCGGGGGCAGGGTGCTGTGGAGCACCTGATCGTCCGGTTCCTTCGTTTTCTTCGGTGAGCGGCGGGACTACCGCTGAGCCCCGGACGTCATCGTGCGGGCCGGGCTGCGGGCGGGGCGGAGGTGTACGACGGCGTCGAGGCCTCCGCCCGGGGCGGCTTCCAGCGTGATGCGGCCGCCGCCGGCGCGCGTGAGCTGTTCCACGATGGGCAGGCCGAGCCCGGTGCCGTCGTGGTGGCTGTCGGAGGCGCGCCAGAACCGGTCGAAGGCGCGCCGGCGTTCGGTCTCGCTCATGCCGGGGCCCTGGTCGACGACATGCAGTTCGATGCCCTGGGGCGCGGGGCGGGTGGCCAGGGTGATGGTGGTGCCGGGCGGTGACACGCGCAGGGCGTTGGCGAGCAGGTTGTCGATGATCTGTTCCAGCGCGCCGGGGATGGCCCAGACGTGACCGGCCCGGCGCCCGGCGGTGGTGACGCCGACGTGGTGTTCGGCGGCGAACGGGGCCCAGGTGGCGGCACGTTCGGCCACCACGGTGTCCAGGTCGGCGGCTTCCGGGGTGGTGGCGGTGGCCTCCAGGCGGGCCAGGGAGAGCAGTCCCTGGATCATGCGGCCGAGGCGTTCGGTCTCACCGATGGCCTCTTCCAGGCTGTCGTGGACGGCGGGGTCGAGGTGCGGTTCGAAGTTCTCCAGCCGGATCCGCAGCGCGGTCAGGGGCGTTTTGAGCTGGTGGGAGGCTTCGGCGGCGAAGGCGCGCTGCGCTGTGAGCAGGTGTTGCAGGCGGGTGGCGGTGTGGGTGAAGGAGGCGGCCAGCCGCCGTAGTTCGGGCGGGCCGAGGTCGGTGGCCGGCGGGTTGGTGAGGCTGCCCTCGGCGAGCTGGGTGGTGGCGCGTTCGAGGGCGTGGACGGGCCGGATGATCCAGCGGGCCAGGGCGAGAGCGATGAGTGTCACGACCGCCAGCACGCTCAGGCCGATCAGGGCGAGGGTGAGCCAGATGTCGTGGACCCGGCCGTTGAGGACGTCGGTGGGGTAACTGAGCCGCAGGGCGCCGCGGATGGTGCTGCCGGAGGAGCCGGGGACGGTGGCGTAGCGGAACTCGGTGCCGCTGTCCGGATCGCGGGCGGTGCCGACGGTGGGCTGGTTGCGCAGGGCGGTGGCGATGTCCGGCTGAGCGGACAGATCGGCGCCGACGGGGGTGAGGGAGGCGGAGTCGGTCAGGACGGCACCCGTGCTGTCCACGATGACGATCCGCGCTCCGGTCCCCTCCGCGTAGCCGGTGGCCAGCTCCGGCAGCTCGTCGGTGTTCTTCTCCTCGATGCGTTCCTCGGCGAGCTCGGCGAGCATTCCGGCGTCCCGCTCGATGCTGTTGGACAGACGGGACGTCTCGGCGCGGGCGTACAGGAGGCCGAAGGGGATCTCCAGGCCCAGCAGCACCAGCAGGACCAGGCCGAGAAGGCCGGCAAGCAGACGCCGGGTCATGTACCGGTACCGGCTGCCGGGTGCACGTGGTCGGAGGGCCGTGCACTGTCGCGTGCGCCGTCGGAGGGCCGTGGGGCATCGGAGGGCGGTGCGGCATCCGGGACGTGGAGGCGGAAGCCGACCCGGCGGACGGTCTCGATCCAGGCGGGATCGCCGAGTTTGCGGCGCAGGGCGGCCACGTGCACGTCCAGGGTCTTGGTGGGGCCGAAGAAGTGCGGGTCCCACACCTGGTCGACGATCTCCCGGCGCGAGCAGACGGCCCCGGGGTCCATGGCGAGGTGCGCGAGCAGGTCGAACTCCTTGGGCGCCAGGGCGACGGGCGTTCCGTGGAGGTGGACCTGGCGGGTGCGGCGGTCGATGACCAGCGGCCCCACTGCCTGCGGTGCCCCCGCGGGCGCGGGCGCGGGGCCGGTGGCGCCGGGCGTCCGAGCGGGCGGGCTCAGGTCGGCTGTGCCGTCGGGGGCGCCCCCGTGGGCGTCGGCACCTGCCGTGGCCTGGGGGCGGGCGCGGCGGCTGACCGCGCGGATGCGGGCGACCAGTTCACGGACGCCGAACGGCTTGGCCATGTAGTCGTCGGCGCCCAGTTCGAGGCCGAGGACCCGGTCGATCTCCTCACCCCGGGCGGTGATCATGATGATCGGTACGTCCGAGCGCCGGCGCAGGGCCCGGCAGACATCGATGCCGTCCATGTCCGGCAGGCCCAGGTCGAGCAGAACCATGTCCGGGTCGTCCGCGGCCAGCGCCGCGGAGCCGGTGCGCACCCGTTCCACCGTGTACCCGTAGCGGGCCAGGCCTTCCGCCAGCGGGCCGGCGATCCGTTCGTCGTCTTCGATGAGCAGCACCTGCATGGCGTCAGGCTCACACAAGCGCACTGTCCCGCGTGCCATGATCACGCCAATCCGTCTCAGTCGTCATCCGGGCAGTCTCTGATACGCGTTCGGGGACGCCCCCGCTCGAAGAACCCAAGAAGACGGTCGGGCTCGCCGGCCGCAGGCGGTGAGGTTGCCTGCAGCCGGCGAGGCCGACCCCGTGGTTCCGGGTGGTTCCGGAGGCGGATCAGTCGTCGTCGCCGGCCTCGTCCTTGGTCTTGACGACCTTGTACGTCTTCGGGTCGAGGTAGACCTCCACCTCGCTGCCGTCGGCCTTCTTGATCTCCACCGCGTACGTGCCGGGGTTCTCGGCGTCCTCTTCGGACTTGATCACCGTGCCGGGGAACTCGGCCAGAGCCGCGGCCTCGGCCTTCTGCTTGGCCTCACCGGTCAGCGGGGTCTCCACCGGGTCACCGCCGCCCTCCTCGGCCTGCGCACCGCCCTCCGCGGCCTGGGTGTCGCCGCCGGCCTGACCGGCCGCGGCGCTGTTCGAGGACGAGGCGGAGTCACTGGAGTCCGAGCCGCCACAGGCGACCAGCCCGACCAGCAGAGCGGCGGTGGACACAGCGGCGGCGAGGGCGCGCTTGGATGCGTTCATGTCGAAGATCTCCAAGGGTGTCAGGGACGTCGTGCAGGCACCGGAACAGCAGCGGAACACCGCAGGTCCGGGCCGTTTCGGGGACGTCCACGACCCTAGGAACAGGCACTCAAGCAGGAGGCTAGAGAGCGGCCAGGAAACCGATAAGAAACGCCCAACCTTCGACGGCGACCACAACGGCGACGATCACCGCGGGCAGCACCTGGGGTGCGCCGGGCTGGTTCAGGGACGGGCCGGTCTGGTTCAGGGATGTGCCGGGCCTGGTGGTGGTGAACCGCGGAGGGTGGCCATACGCCGCTCGTATTCCTCCTCGTCGATCTCGCCCCGTGCGTACCGCTCGGCGAGGATCTGCTCAGGACCGGAGCGGGGGCCCGGAGGGCCGGGGAGGGCGGGGTGCCCCAGCCGCCGTGCCCGCTGCCGGGTGCGCCCGGACGCTGCGAGAGAGCGCGGAAGAACAGGACGACAATCACGACGATGACGACGATCGCCGCCAGGACCAGGAGGTTGCCGAGCACCATCCACGGCCACATCCATCCGCCGCCGCCGTGTCCGTACCAGTACATCATCGCGGTTCACTTCCCCAGGTGAGCGGTGCTCGGGGTGGGCACACACTGCGACCTTCCTCCTTCCATCATTACTCCTTCACTCCGCGACGCAGCCACACGAGAACAGCGGGCTCAGGCGGCTCACGCCGACGCGGCCCGCTCGATCAGATCGGCGGCCGTCCGCAGCCCGTCACGTGCCCGGATCGTCTCCGAGGCCTTGGCCAGGGCGGCCCGTGGGCCCGTGTCGCCGAGCAGTTCGTCGAGGGCCCCGTGGAGCTGGGCGTCGGTGAAGCGGTACGGGTCGAGCCGGACGCCGTGGCTCAGCTCGGCCATCCGCTGGGCGTTGTCGTACTGGTCCCAGAAGAGCGGCAGCAGGATCATGGGCTTGCCGAAGTGGAGGCATTCGGTGGTCGTGTTGTTGCCGCCGTGGGTGATGACGAGGTCGACCAGCGGCAGGATCCGCGTCTGCGGCAGGAACTCGGCGCCCCACATGTTCGGCGGGAGGTCGATCTCGTCGTGCAGAGGGCCCTTGGAGACGATGTACCGGTGCCGGGTGCGGGCGAGTGAGGCGATGACCCGGCGCATGAGGCCGACGTCGGCGGAGCCGAGCGAGCCCAGGCTGAAGTAGACCAGCGCACTGTCTTCCGTACCGCCCGCCGGGTCGGCCAGCTCCGGCGGCAGGGTGAACTCCTCCTCCGTCTCCCGGACCGAGGAGTCCAGCCGGTGCCAGGTGGGGCCCAGCGGGCGGGCGTCGGCGTAGTCGGCGAGCTCGGGGTAGAGGTAGAGGTTCAGGTCGCCCTCGTGGATGAACTCCAGGTCGGGGAGGGGGTGTGCGCCCTGCTCGGTCACCCAGGTGTTGAAGTCGGCCCACAGCGCGCGGTGGGTGCGGTCGTACTCGGCCCGGAAGGCGTCCCAGCCGGTGCGGTCGTCGGCCGGGTACCCGGAGAAGGGCGGGGGCACGTGCTCGCCCTTCATCTCCAGCGGGTTGCAGGAGACGATCCGTACGAAGGGCACTCCGGCCGTGGTCAGCGCGGGGAAGCAGACGACGTTGTCCTCGACGATCACGTCCGGGCGGACCCGGTCGATGATCGCCTTCAGTCGCGGCTCGCAGTAGCGGGCGCCGGAGACCAGCTCCTCCCAGACCGGCTTGACCCAGGTGTCCAGCTGCTCGATCGTCGGCTTGCGGAACTCGGGCGCGGTGTCCCGTATGAAGTCCTTCCAGAACTGGCCCGCGTCCTGGGGCTGTTCGGGCGGCGGCGCGAGATCGACCAGGTCCTCCTCGAAGCCGAGCGGGCTGAGCCTGCCCTTCCAGGAGGCCTCGGCCGCAAACACCACACGGTGGCCCCGGCGGCGCAGGACGTCTCCGATGCCGACGCAGTTGTTCGTCGGGCCGTAGGCGCTCTCCGGTGCGAAGAGGATGGTCAGAGGGGCGCTCAGGGGTCCGCTCAGGGGTCCGTTCAAGGGACCGTTCAAGGGGATTCTCCCGTCTTCTCGATCGTCTTCTCGATCAGTACGGCGCTCTCCGGGTGCCAGGTCAGTGCGACGCGGGCGCCGGACGCCACGGGGGCCGGGCCCGGCGCGGTGAGCAGGACCGGCCGGTCCAGGCCGGGAACCGTGACCGCGATCCGTGAGGAGCCGCCGAAGAAGCTGATGTCCAGCACGGTGCCGTGCAGCGGAGCGTCAGCGTCCGGGGTGTCCGCATCCGGGACGGCGAGCCGGATGCTCTCCGGGCGTACGGCGACGAGCCCTGTGGTGTGCCCGGTCGCCGTGCCCTCGGCCGCCGCGGGCAGGACGCCGACGCCCGGTACGTCGAGTCCGCCGGAGGCCAGCAGCCGTCCGGCGAAGATGTTGTTGGCGCCGACGAAGCCCGCGACGAATCTGCTCCGTGGGCGGCGGTAGAGCTCGACGGGTGTGTCGACCTGCTGGACGCGCCCCGCGTCCAGTACGGCGATCCGGTCGGCGAGCGACATCGCCTCCTCCTGGTCGTGCGTGACGACGAGGAAGGTGATGCCGGCCTCGTGCTGCAGCCGTTTCAGCTCCAGCTGCATCTCCGCGCGGACCTGTTTGTCGAGCGCCGACAGCGGCTCGTCGAGCAGCAGCAGACGGGGCCGCTTGACGATGGCGCGGGCCAGGGCGACGCGCTGCCGCTGCCCGCCGGACAGCTGCTGCGGCCGTCGCCGGGCCAGGGCGCTCAGCCCGACCGTGTCGAGCACCTCGGCGACCCGTTCCCTGATCTCCGCCCGGGGCAGCCCTTCGCGCGCCAGCCCGTACGCGATGTTCCGCTCCACGTTCATGTGCGGGAACAGGGCATAGGACTGGAACATCAGATTGACCGGTCGCCGGTGCGCGGCCAGGGCGAGCAGGTCGTGGCCGTCCAGGGTGACCGTGCCGCCGTCCGGCGTCTCGAACCCGGCGAGCACACGCAGCAGGGTCGTCTTGCCGCAGCCGCTCGGGCCGAGCAGCGCGAAGAACTCGCCCTCCTCTATGTCCAGGCTCACCCCGTCCAGGGCGATGGTGTCGCCGAACCGCCGGGTGACCTCATGGATACGGATCACGATGCCTCCGCGAGCCGGCTGATCCGCTGGGCTGCGATCACCACGGTGAAACTCACCGTCAGCAGGACGGTGGCGAGCGCGTTGATCTCCGGGGTCACCCCGAACCTGATCATCGAGTAGACGACGATCGGCAGGGTGGGGTCCTGGGGTCCCGCGGTGAAGAAGGCGATGACGAACTCGTCGAGCGAGAGCGTGAACACCAGCAGCGCGCCCGCCACGATGCCCGGGGCGAGTCCTGGCAGGGTCACCCGCAGGAAGGTGCTGATCTCTCCCGCGCCGAGATCGCGTGAGGCCTCCTCCAGCGAGGGGTCGGCATGGGCGATCCGGGTGCGGACGACCGCCGTGACGAAGGCCAGGCCGAAGACGGTGTGTGCGAGCAGGACCGAGTGCAGGCCGAGGGTTGCCGAGACCATCGAGTAGAAGGCCAGCAGGCCGATCGCGAGCACGATGTCCGGCAGGACGGCGGGCATCACCGACAGGGCGTGCAGCAGCCGTGACCGGTTCGCGTGGCGGGCCAGCCCCACGGCGAGCAGCGTGCCCAGGACCGTGGACAGGACGGTGGCGCCGGCCGCCACGATCACCGTGTTCGCCAGGCCTCTCAGCACCTCGTCGTCGCGGGCCAGCGTGCCGTACCAGCCGCTGCCGAACCCGCCCCACCGGTAGGGGCTTTCGGACCGGTTGAAGGACATCGCGACGAGTACGACGACGGGTGTGTAGAGGAACAGGTACGTCAGCCACAGCGGAAGTCCCGCCGCCAGCCGCCGAACGGGAAGCCGCCCCGGCCGTCGAACGGTAAGCCGCCCCGGTCGGCGCATCGGACGGCCCGCGCTTTCCCCTGTCCGGCGCATCAACGACGACTCCCCGTCCGGTGCCCGGCCCAGGCCTGCGCCATCAGCAGCAGGACCAGGAACGCCATGAGCGCGAGGGCCAGCACCGAACCGAACGGCCAGTCCCGCGCGGTCAGGAACTGGTCCCTGATCAGGTTGCCGACCATGACCGTGCGCCCGCCGCCCAGCAGTTCGGGGACCACGAAGTTGCCGAGGCTGGGCACGAAGACGAAGACGCAGCCGGTCAGCACGCCGGGCAGGGTGAGCGGAAGCGTCACGCTGCAGAACGTACGGGCCGGGCGCGCGCCCAGATCGGCGGAGGCTTCGAGGAGCCGTCGGTCGACCCGCTCGATCGCCGCGTACAGCGGCAGCACCATCAGCGGCAGATAGGCGTAGAGCAGCCCGACAACGACGGCCCCCTCCGTGTACAGCAGCCGCAGCGGCCGGTCGGTCACCCCGATACCGGTGAGGGCCCTGTTGACCATGCCTTCGCTGGACAGCAGCACGATCCAGGCATACGTACGGACCAGGAAGTTGGTCCAGAACGGCAGCACGACCAGGACCAGGGCGACCGTACGCCACCGTGCCGTCAGCCGGGTGATGGCGTACGCCGTCGGGTAGCCGAGGGCGAGCGCCAGCACCGTGGTGATGCCCGCGATCCGCAGCGAGTCCGTGAGGACGCCGGCGTACAGGGGGTCGGCGATCCTCGCGAAGTTGTCCCCCGTCACCCCGTCCTCGTACGCGATCCCGCCGAACCGCCCCCGCCGGAAGGCGGTGTAGCCGATCACGAGGGCCAGCGGCAGCACCAGCAGGACGACCAGGTACGAGAAGCCGGGGCCGATCAGGACGAGGCGGGCTCGTGTGCGCGCCGCGGAGCCGGCCTGTGTGCGCGTGCGCGCTCCGGAGCCCCCCTTCAGCCGACGCGTTACCGGGCCCGCCCCCGCACGGCCACCGGCCGCCATCACCCCGCGGTGACTTCCGTGACGATCCGCGCGTAGTCCGTCGTGGCGTCCCCGAGGTCGACGGCCGACTCGCCCTTCAGCAGTTCCTCGGGCGTCATGGCGAGGGTCGGATACTTCTTCACCAGGCCGGGATCGAGATCCGCCATGGCCGCCGCGTTGGGCACCTTGTAGAAGATGTTCGAGGCGGCCCAGGAGTGCGTCTTCGCGTCTAGGACGTAGTTGATGAAGGCGTGCGCCGCCTCCTTGTTCTTCGACGACTTGAGGACGACCATCGTGTCGGCCCAGAGGTCGCTGCCCTCTTTGGGGACCACGAACCCGATCCGCTTGTCGTCGGTCGGGCACCAGCCGTCCCAGGCCTCCACCAGCGCGGCCTCCCCGGACTTCAGCCGGTCGCCGAACGTGGTGTCGTCGTACGCGAGGAGTCCCTGCTTGGCGTCGAGCAGCAACTCCTTGACGCGGGCGAGCTGTTGGGCGTCGGTGGTGTTCACCGAGTAGCCGAGCACCTTCTGTGCGGGGAGGAAGAGCCAGCGCTCGGTCTTCAGCATGGTGATCTTCTTCTTCAGCGCGGCGCGCGGCTTCAGCAGATCGTTCCAGCTGTCGGGGGTGTAGCCGGTGAGGTCCTTGCGGTAGCAGAGCCCGGTGGTGCCCCAGGTGTAGGGGACGGAGTACTTGTTGCCCTTGTCGTGGGCGAGACGGGACGCCAGCGGGTCCAGGTTCTTCAGGTTCGGGACCAGCTCGTGGTGGATGGGTTCGAGCAGCCCCTGCTCCGCGAGCGCCTGCGCGTACTGGCCCGACACGAACGCCACGTCGATGCCGCTGCCGGAGGCGGCGGTCAGTTTGGCCACGATCTCTTCGTTGGTCGTGTGCTTCGCGACCGTGACAGGGGTGCCGACGGCGGACTTGAACCTGGCGGGCAGGTCCTCCGGCATGTAGCCGTCCCAGTTCGACACGGTGAGCCGCTGCTTGCTCAGGTCCGCCTCGGGGTCGAGCTTCGCGGGGGCGGTGGAGCCGCTTCCGGCCGGCTCGTTGCCGCCGCAGGCGGAGAGCAGGAGGGCGAGCACGGCTGCCGCGGCGCCCACGGGAACCAGTCCGAACCTTCGGGCCCGTAACGGTAATGCCCTACGAGCAGCTGACGGTCTTCTGGCACCTGACGGTCTACGCGTACGCGACACACCCACTCCCTCGCTGTCGAGATCAGCCGGTCGTGCGGGGCAGCGCCTGATGCACCGACAGGATCGCGGGCAGGCAGCGGTTCCGAAGTGTCGCACCATGAACGAATATCGGGCAAGATGCCGGAACGGGACCGTGTGCGCGGGGGTGGCACATCGCATGGGCCCGTGCAAGAGATCAGCGGCTCTCCTCGTCCCGGCAACCCGTTCCAGGCTGTCAGCGTCTGTGCTGGTCAGTGCCCGTTCCAGCGTTCCGGCGTCCCGTAGTGGCCGCCTTTTGTGGCGGGCGGGACGGACCGCGGAACAAGCTGCGGTCGTCCAAGCAGCCCGCTGGACGACCCACTTCCGCACCATGGAGATCTCGATGCGTTCGCGCTTTGCCGCCCGCTCCGCCCGCCTCGTCCTGACCGCCGTCGCGGCGGTGGCCCTCACCGCCACCGCGACCGCCACTGCCACCGCCGACAGCCGAAGCGGCAACGCGCAGGCCTGTGGAACCAACGACCTGACCTTCACGGTCAGCTCGGAGACGCAGGCGGGCGGCTACCTCCTCGTCACCGCCAAAGCCAAGTCCGGCGTCACCTGCACCCTGGAAGGCGTTTTCCCCTCCGCGTCCTTCGGCTCCTCCGCCGACACCGAGGTGTCGCCGGCCGAGCACAGCGTCAGCGAGAGCGTCACTCTCTCCGGCTCCAAGGCCGCGTACGCCGGCATCAACCCCAAGACGACCAACGACAACAACGGCAGGCAGTTCGACCTGCTCCACCTCTCCGTCGCAGGCGACGAGACCAACGCCATCACCCTCGACCTCCCCGACACCGTCACGGTCGACAGGCCCATCGCCACGAACTGGCACGCCGACCCGGCCGACGCCGTCCCCTTCTCCAGCTGACCTCCCCTCTCCAGTTGACCTCCGCGCCGGGCGCCTCCGCCGCGCCCGGCGACAGCAGCGTCATCTACCAGCGGGGTGCTCGTCGGAGACGTACGTCACATTCGTTCCTGTCACATCGCGTCGGGCCGCTCCGTCAGTGAGGTGTAACCGCCAACGACGACACAGGAGCCCAGCATGGAAGCTCGACTGAACCTCTTCGGCAACCCGGTCGCGGAGAAGTTCCTGCGGTACATCAACTCGGCGGGCAAGGTCGTCTCGGACTCGACCCTGCCGGCCGTGACGCGGGATCTGGTGCTGCTCCGCGCCAGCCAGATCAACGGCTGCGGTTTCTGCACCGACATGCATACCAAGGACGCCGCAGCGGCAGGGGAGACCGCGCAGCGCCTCCACCTGGTCGCGGCCTGGCGGGAGGCGAAGGTGTTCACCGACGCCGAGCGCGCCGCCCTGGAGCTGACCGAGCAGGGCACCCGCATCGCGGACGCGGCCGGTGGTGTCTCGGACGAGGCCTGGTCGAACGCCGCCAAGCACTACGACGAGGACCAGCTCGCCGCGCTGGTCTCGCTCATCGCCCTCATCAACGCCTACAACCGCATCAACGTCATCGTCCAGCAGCCCGCCGGCGACTACCAGCCCGGCCAGTTCGGATAACCCGGCCAGTTCGGATAACCCGGGCAGCTCGAACAACGGGGAGCGACAGCACACGCCCCGGGTGCCCTCACCAGGCGCCCGGGGCGTTGTTGAGAGTGGGTTCGCTCGGCTGCGTTTGCAGATCGCGCCGGGCACGGACAGCGCGCTGGACGTGGTGAGGCGGGCGGGCTCGGGGCAGGAACAGGGCGATGAACAGGCCGATCGCCATCGCGCCTGTCGCGATCAGGAAGGAGACGCGGAAGCCCTGCAGGGTCGGGACCGTGACCCCGTTCATGTCGTTCGCGGTGTTGGCGAGGACCATGCCGATGACGGCGCTGGAGACCGAGGCGCCGATCGAGCGCATCAGGGTGTTGAGGCCGCTTGCCGCGCCTGTCTCCGAGGCGGGGACCGCGCCGATGATCATGGCGGGGAGTGAGGCGTAGGCGAGGCCGATGCCCGGGCCCAGGATCACCGTGATGACGAGGCTCTGCCAGGCGGCGCTCATCAGGCCGAGGCCGGCGCCGTAGCCGATCGCGATGATCGCCATGCCGAGGATCAGGGTGGCCTTGGGGCCGTACTTCGCGGACAGCCGGGCGTAGACGGGGGCCGTGAACATCATGGTCAGGCCGAGCGGCGCCACGAGCGCGCCCGCGACCACCATCGACTGGCCGAGGCCGTAGCCGGTGGACTCGGGCAGCTGCAGCAGTTGGGGCAGGACCAGCGAAACGACCAGGAAGGAGAAGCCGACCATGATCGAGGCGAGGTTGGTGAGGAGCACCGCGGGGGAGGCCGTGGTGCGCAGGTCCACCAGCGGTGCCTTGAGCCGCAGTTCCATCCCGCCCCACAGGACGAGCACGACCGCCGACGCGGCGAACAGGCCGAGCGTGGTGGCCGAAGTCCAGCCCCAGTCACTGCCCTTGGTGATCGGCAGCAGGAAGAGGACGAGACCGGCGGACAGCCCGATCGAGCCGAGGACGTCGAAGGTGCCCCGCGCGCGGGTCGGGGACTCGGGGACGAGGAGAAGGGTGAGGGCGATGCAGAGGACGCCGAGGCCGGCGGCGCCGTAGAAGAGGGCGTGCCAGTCGGTGCGCTGGGCGACCAGGGCCGCGGCGGGCAGCGCGAGACTGCCGCCGACGCCCATGGAGGAGCTCATCAGGGCCATCGCCGAGCCGAGCTTTTCGCTGGGGAGCGTGTCGCGCATCAGGCCGATGCCGAGGGGTATCGCGCTCATCGCGAAGCCCTGGAGGGTCCGGCCCGCGACCATCGTGAGCAGGTCGCTGGTGAGGGCGCTGACGAGCGCGCCGACGACCATCACCGCGAGGCTGAGGACCAGCATGCGGCGCTTGCCGTAGAGGTCGCCGAGGCGGCCCGCGACCGGCGTGGTGACGGCGCCGGAGAGCAGAGTCGAGGTGATGACCCAGGTGGCGTTGCCCGGCTCGGTGCCCAGCAGTTGCGGGAAATCCTTGATGACCGGGACGAGCAGGGTCTGCATCACCGCGACCACGATGCCCGTGAAGGCGAGCACCGGGACGAGGGTCCGGCCGGCTCTGGTTGCGGGCCGGTCGGTCGACGTGTGCGTCACGCTGCTGCCCAGGCGCCGAGGGCGAACCCACCACTCTCCCGCCGGACTTCCACGGCACCCGCACCACCGAAGTGCGCGGGGACGAGCAACTCCCGTTCATCGGCTGCCCGCTCCAGAATCCGACGGCGACTGGTCACCGCCTGTTCCGGGGCCAGGCAGGCGTTGCTGTTGCAGCAGGGCTGGAGGATCTGCACCGGGCTGTGCAGCAGATCTCCGACGAAGACCGCCCGGTCGCTCCCGGATGCGAGTCGCAGCACGGACGAACCGGGAGTGTGGCCGGGCGCGGACTCCAGGGTGAGGTGTTCGTCGATGCGGTGGAGGCCGTCCCACAGCAGGGTCTGTCCGGCCTGGTGGACGGGCGCGACACTGTCCTCGTAGATCAGGCGGTCGACCTGCTGCAGGCCGTTCCCGTATGCATTGTCCGGGCCGTAGTGGAAGTCGTCGGCGGCCGGAATGAGGTATTGGGCGTTGGGGAACGTCGGTACCCACTCCCCGTCCGCGTCGACGGTGTTCCAGCCGACGTGATCGACGTGGAGGTGGGTGTTGACGACGACGTCGACATCCTGTGGGCGCACACCGGCCCTGGCCAGAAGACCGAGAAAATCCCCCTGGCACTGGTGGAACGGCGGCATGCCGGGCCGCTCGCGACCGTTGCCCGCTCCGGTGTCGACCACGACGGTCCGCCCACCGCTGCGCAGCACCCACGTCTGCAAGGCAAGCACCGCCCAGTCGCTGTCCGGCTCCCAGTGGTCCGGTGCCAGCCAGTCCTCGTTGTCCTTCCATACGTCGGCAGTAGCTCCTGAAAACATGCCGGAAGCAGGCGCGAAGGGTCTGTGCCACTCAACGACCCGGATGACCTCGACATCCCCCAGCACCATGCTCTGCACGCTCGCGTTCTCGTTCGTCATGTGCTCGACCCTAAGAAGGCCCGAACGATCCTCTCAATGCGCATCCAGCTCAATAAAATAAGAATCCGTCTCATGCTCTGTACGGCAGATACTTTGGGTGGATGGATGTGGTGAGCGACGCGATCTCTGTCGTGCACCTCGGGCACCCCGCGTCCCACCGGGTGCGGACGAGGGGGAGCTGGTGCGCACGGCTGGACCCGTACGACGGCGCCGGCTTCTACGTCGTCCTGAAGGGCAACTGCTGGCTGCTGCCCGACGGCGGCGCACCGGTACCTCTCGGCGTGGGGGACGCGGTGCTGCTGCCTCATGGGGCGGGCCATGTGATCGCCGATTCCCCCGTCGATGCGGCGGTCGCGCAGGAGAAGGCGGTGCCGTTCGGGCAATGGCTTGAGGAGACAGGGAAGACAGGGCAGACAGGGCCGCGAGTCCAGCCTGATCATGACGAGACGGAGATGCTCTGCGGCAAGTACTGGCTCGACTGCAGCCGCATCCACCCGCTCATGGCAGAGCTGCCCGAGATCGTCCACCTTCCCAACCGAGTGGGACGTCACCTCGAACTCCGTGCCGCGATCGACCTGCTCGCCGGTGAGCTGGACGAGAGGCAGCCCGGCTCCTGCATCGCGCTGCCGAACCTGCTCGACCTCCTCCTCGTCTACATGATCCGCTCCTGGATGACCGAGACCACCAGCGGAGCCTGGCCCAGCGCACTGGGCGACCCGGTGACGGCTGCCGCCCTGCGGGCGCTGCACTCGAACCCGGCCGCGCCGTGGAGCAACGACCGCCTGGCCGCGGAGGCGGGCGTCTCCCGTCCCACCCTGGCGCGCCGGTTCACCACCCTGGTCGGCCGCCCTCCGATGGCGTACCTCACGTGGTGGCGCCTGATCCTCGCCGCCACCCTGCTCCGGGACACCCCGGACACCCTGGCCGCCATCGCCGACCGAGTCGGCTACGGCAGCCCTTACGCGCTCTCACACGCCTTCCAGAGGGAGTTCGGTACGACGCCGGGGCGGTATCGAGCGCAGGCCGCGAGTCGATCCCCCGGATGAGTACGTACGGCCTCGCTCTGAGTAGCCGTACTCATGCCCGATTCACCGCTCGCACCCACACTGCGAACATGCGACGACTTTCCGGGGAAAAACCCGTTATCGGCCGTATCGTCCGCCCCTCGCGCCACGCCTCCCGCGCCCGGCGTGGCGCGGCGCTGGCGGCGCTGTGCGCCCTCACCCTCGCCGCCTGTGGCACCGAGCGGGCGGGTGACGAGGACGCGAAGGCCGGTTCGCCGGCGGCGTCCCGCGCCGGGGGCGGCGATGCCGACTCCGGTGACGCCGAGTTCCTCGCCTTCATGGAGATGCTCACCTCCCTCGCCAAGCCGTGCCTGAAGGACGTTCCGGACCCGGAGCCGCCTCCCGAGCGGGAGCCGGAGCCGGATACGGATACGGCGGCCCCGCCCACCACTGCCCTCCCCGAGCCGTCCCTCCCGGACGAGCCGCCGCCCGCAGGTGAACCCCAGGACCCCGAGTCCGCCAGGAAGGAGGTGGAGTTGAGCTCCGTGGAGAAGTGCGATGCCCGCATCCACACCCGCCGCATCACGAAGGCGCTCAAGGACACGGCCGACCCGACGCCGGGGCAGGTCGGCGACGTCCTGCGGGGCCTCGGCTACATCGACGAGCGGATCCACGGCCCGCAACGCTCCGGTGAGAGCGTGGAGTTCACCCTCGACCTGCGGGTGATGGGCGGTCAGCTGTGCCTGTCCGGCCGCGTGACGGGCGCACGTACCTTCGTCGAGCCGTACGGCGCCTCCGAGGAGGTCAGCTGTCCGGATGTGCGGCGCCGTGCGTGAAGAGTCCTGACCGGCCGTAATCGCCCGGACGGGACGGTGCCGGCGCGATCACGCTCGCGTCCGTCTCCCCGCCTTCCGCACCGCGACGGGGTCACCGATGCTCGCCCTGCGGGCGGACTGAGCCGGCAGGACCGGCGAGCGCGAGAGCTCGGGGTCAGGGCAGGTGCCCGCCCGGCCGTGTGGCCGCCCGGCGGGCACCCGAGGTGCGGTGACGACGGGTCATCCCGCGGCGCGCAGGGTTCCGAGCAGCCCGTGGTTCTCGTCCTCGATACCCGCGGCGAACCAGATGGTGTGCCTGCCGCCGGACTGGTCGGTGCCGCGCTGCAGCCCCCACAGGCCGGGGATCACGATCGGGTTCCCGGCGGGGCTCTTCAGGGTGCCCTCGAACCGGCCCGTCTTCAGGTCGAAGGCGTGGATGCGGCCGTCTCCGAAGTTGCCGACGAGCAGGTCACCGGCGAACTGCCCGAATCCCTTGGGCGCCACTTCGAGGCCCCAGGGCGAGTTGAGCACACCGCGGCTCGCGAAGCGCTTGAGGAGCTTGCCCTCGGTGCTGAACACGTTGATGAAGCCGTTGCCCGGACCGGCGACGTCGTCGTGCTTGGCGGCGTCCTGGAGGGCGTACGTCACGAAGACCTTGTCGCCGATCTTCTTGATGTCGAACGGCGCGAAGCCGGCGGGGAGGCTCGGGTCCTTGAAGCGGTGGTCGTTCGGCAGCTTCTTGAATTTCGTGTTGAAGCTGTCGACGCGGGCGTCACGGAAGTTCGCGACGAGGATGCGCGGCTTGGACTTCTTGTCCTTGTTGTGGTCCTTCTTGTCGTGCTCCTTGCCCTTCTTCTCGCCGGGCACCAGGGTCAGGCCCTTGAACACGGCGTTCCTGTTGCCGCTGGGCTCGAACGCGACCTGGATGGCGTTCGGGCTCACGTCCGGGTTGAACGCGAACAGGGAGCCGCTCTCCGAGGAGAAGATGAACCGGGCGGGGCCGGACTTCCCGGCGACACTGAAGCGGAAGTTGTCGGTGTCGTTGCGCACCACCCCGTCCGGAGCGGCACCGGAGGGGAACGGCACGACCAGCCCGGTGTTGTTGACCGGCTGGTTGTCCAGAGCGCCCGTGTACGCGGTGGCCGTGTCGGAGCCGTTGTTCGACACGAGGATCGCACCGTTGGTCTTGCGGACCAGACCCCAGGGGTTGACCAGGTTCGGGTCGGTCGTCTCCGCCCTGCCCGGGATGTCGGAGACGAGGTCGCGCTCCACGAAGCCGTGATTGGTCCGGTGCTGCGTGTGCTCCGCCCCGGGCGACGCGCCGGCGAGCGCGCCGACCGTGCCCAGGGTCAGCGCGACCGCAGTCAGCCGCCGCAAGCCGCGGCGGGGTCTACGGGCCGTTGCCAGTGATGCCATGCAGATGCTCCTGTTCCAGTACGAGTCCCGAAAGGGCAAACTGGTAGAAGTCATCTCATGTGACCGCAAGTATGACCGCCATTGACACGCCGAGCACCTCACCCGACAGGCCCCGCCTTCGTCCCTGCGCCGCTCCTCCCCTGGTGAGTCACCAGACGACCCACCTGGTGACTCACCAGGTGACGGGGAGGCGGGTGACCCCGTGGATCGTGGTGCCGGCGCGCAGCGGTACCTGTTCCGCAGGGATGGCGAGGCGCAGTGCGGGGAACCGTCGCAGCAGCGCCGGGTAGGCCAGGCGCATTTCCGTCCGGGCGAGTTGCTGTCCCAGGCACTGGTGGACGCCGTGGCCGAAGGCGAGGTGTCCCATGCGGCCGCCCGCGACGTCGAGCCGTTCGGCGGCAGGGAAGTGCCGCGGATCGCGGTTGGCCGCCGCCAGCGAGACCGTCACGGACTCGCCGGCCCTGATCGGCCGGCCCTCGATCTCGATGTCCTCGCGTGCGGTGCGCACGACGACGAAGACGATGCTGAGGTGGCGCAGCAGTTCCTCGACCGCCGCGCCGACCGTCGCGGCGTCACGCACCGCCTCCAGCTGGGTGGGGTTCTGCAGGAGAGCGAAGGTGCCCAGGGCGAGCATGTTCGCGGTGGTCTCGTGTCCGGCGAGGAGCAGGAGTGAGGCCATCCCGGCGATTTCGGTGTCGGTCGGTTCCGGGCGGGCGGCGAGGCCGCTGAGCAGGTCGTCGGCCGGGTGGGTGCGCTTGTGTGCCGTGAGTTCGGCGAGGTACGTCGTCATTCGCTGCAGGGCGGCCTCCCGTTCCTCCTCCGGCAGGTCGAAGCTGATCAGCAGGACGGAGTCGCGCTGGAAGCCGGCCCGGTCGGCGTAGGGCACCCCGAGCAGCTCGCAGATCACCAGGGAGGGGACGGGCAGCGCGAACTCCTGGACCAGATCGGCCGGAGGCCCGGCCGCGGCCATGGCGTCCAGGTGGTCGGCGACGATGGCGGCGATCCGCGGTTCCAGCGACTTCATCCGGCGCACGGTGAACTGGCCCGTCAGAAGCCTGCGGTACCGGGTGTGGTCGGGCGGGTCCATCAGGAGGAAGAAGCCCGGCGGCGCCGGTGAGCTCTGCTGGTCGTCGGGCGGCCCCATGGGCGGGTGCTGGATCTCGGCGCGGCAGCTGAAGCGGGGGTCGGAGAGCACGGCACGGGCCGCGGACTGTCCCGTCACCAGCCAGCCCACATGGCCGTCGCTGTAGGTCATGCGGCGGATGGGCGCCTCGTCGCGCCATAGGCCCAGCTCTTCGGGGGGATCGAACGGGTTCCGGCGGGTGAGGGGGAGCGGCGGAGGGGTGGAAGGTACGGCGCTGCTCATGGCACTCCTTCGAGGTCGGTGTCCGGCCGCGCTTCACCTCCATAAGAACGCACTGGGTGAAAAAATGCAACGAATGCAAAAATCCGCTGGGTGTGCGTGCGTCATCGCCCCGCGTCGCGGACGGGTCGTCAGGAGTCGAGTGCCCGCAGGCCGTCGATCGCCATGCGGGTGCCCCGGTCGATGCTGTGCCGTACCTGCTCGGGGGAGTCGCGGCGTTCGACTGCGGCGGTCGCGGCCATGTGCTGGGCGCCGGCGAGGGCGCCGATGGCGGCCATGGCGTCGATGAGGTCGAGTTCGTCCGGGTAGGACTCGTGCAGCGCTCTGGCCAGGTTCCGCTGGAGCTCGAACATGAGGTGCAGTTCCCGGGCCTGGAGTGCCGGGACGGCGGCGACCAGCGCGTCGCGGGCGGGGGCCAGTTCGAGCAGCAGGTCCAGGTCGGAGTCCGGGGCGGACATCATCCGGTCCATGGTGCGCTGCAGCAGGTCGGCCACGGTTTCGCCCGGCCGGCGGTCGCCGATCACGGCGAGGGCCTGCTCTTCGCGTGAGGCGAAGTCGAAGAAGACCACGTCCTCCTTGCTGGCGAAGTAGCTGAAGAAGGTCCGGGTGGCGATGTCCGCCGCGGCGGCCATCCCGGCCACGGTGGTCTGTTCGTACCCCTGCTCGCTGAACAGGCGCAGGGCCGTCCGGATGACGGTGCGTCGGGTGCGCTGTTTCTTGCGCTCTCGCAGGCCCGGCTCCTCACTCATGGCGCGACGGTACCACATGCCGCACCCGACGCATTTTTGCACGCATTGATTTTCTGCATCCAGTGCGTTTTTATGGAGTCCGGGAGGATCCGGGGGGGCTCCTTGCCACCCCGGGTTCTGCCAAGTCCGCCCGGTCTTTCCAAGGGGAGCACTCTTCGACGACACGCTTATCGCCCGCCGCCACCCAGGCAGGCAGCGACTACGCCCGGCTCGCCCGGCAGATCGCCGACGCGGGCCTGCTGCGCCGGCGCCCGCTCTGGCCGGCTTGCGCCGATTGCCCAGCCGCAGCGGATGGCGATCGTGCTGCACCATCTGTGCGACCTGAGCGTGGAGCGGGTAGCGTCTCTGATCAGCTAAGCGAACCTATGTGAACCGTAGGGTCCGGTGTGGGTTCTGCCCATCTGGGCGGGGAAGCATGAGCGTGGAGATGGAATCCCGCGCCCAGTGCTGCTCCGCGTGGCCGGTGTCGGCGGGTGGTGGGTGTGCTGGTCGTCGTCACGCCCTGGTGCCGGTGGGCTGCGCGGGGCAGCCGTCTTGGGCCCGTTGGTGCGTGTCCCTCCGGACGCTTGCCCGCCGGGCCCGAGGGGCCGGTGGGGGAGGGTGCCCTGCGTCGCCTGGGCGCGGGGCGTGTGGTTCTGCGCCGGGTGGGCCCGGTCTTGGACCGGTCCTTGGCGCGGGTTTCGGTGGTGACCGGTTCGACCACTGCGGCGGCTTCGAGCTTGTCGACCATACTGCGGATGGCCATGGTGCTGCTGGCGCGGTCGGTGACGGTCTTGGTCTGGTGAGTGAGGCCGCGTGCGGCGATGCGCTGCCACGCACCGGTGTCGCGGTTGCCCTGCCAACTGCACGCAGTGTTGGGGCAGATGGCCCACTTCCAGCCGGGTGTAGTGGGCCGGTCGGGGGCTGTGCGGTGGCGCAGTGGGACCAGGCAGCGGGGGCAGTGCCGGGAGGTGCCCCTCGCGGGGACGGTGACGATGGCGATGCCCGCCTCGGCGGCCAGATGCCGCATCCGCGCCACGATCTGTCCCCGTACCTGCTGGGACAGGCGGGTGTTGAGGGTGCGGCCCATGCCCTTCGCCTCCATCGAGCGGATGTCCTCGACGTAGATCACGCTTGCACCGGCGGTGATCGCCTGGTCGACCGTCCAGCGAGCCGCAGCCCATGCCAGGGCGTCGTTGAGGTTCGAGCGCCGGGCGGACACGTGCCGGATCTCCTCGGCCAGGACAGCGTGCTTGCCGGTCAGACGATGGCCGTCGATACCGCCATCGCCATCGCCATCGCCATCGCCGTTGCCGATGAGCCGTTGGTAGTGGTCGGTCTTGGCGTGCAGGAACTCGCCTTGTCGGCGCAGCCGGTGCTGTTTGGCCAGTACTCCGGCCGCGCGAAATTGAGCGCCACAGCCCAGCGCGGTGATCGTGCCGTTGTCGTGGAGCCGGACGGCGCCCGCGCTGAGCAGTGTGTTCAGTCCCCAGTCGACGCCCAGCGCCACGGTGTGCCCGGTGCGCCGGGCCCTCGGCACGGTATGGGTGTAGGCGAGGTCGGCGCGCACCCGGCCCCTGTGTATGCGCAGGGTGGGCAGGTGCAGCACCGCGCGGGGTGGGACGGTGGGCGGCAGCGTGATCGGGCAGGCCACCCACGTCCAGTCCCGGTAGGAGCGCGGGTCGGGGCGGGTGGGCAGCTGCACCCTCAGCAGCGCCCGGCCCGGATCGTCGGCGCGGACGATGGTGGCCTGCTGGCCATCACAGGCCGATAGCAGCAGTATCCGCGCCACGCGCGGTGCGCTCTCCAGCTCGAACACATCGGCCGGCAACCGGCCGTGCCGGTGCTGGAAGGCGGCGATCTGCCGGGTCCGGGATCTGATCACTACGGAGGGCAGGTGCCGGCCGTCGGGGATCACCTCGCGGACGCCATCCCATTTCGTCAGCGGACCGCTTGGCGGGGTCGGCGGGCCACGTCCCGATAACTGCGGTGGTCAGGTCGGCCCGCCAAGCGGCCGACCGCAGCAGGCGCCCAGCCTGCTCCTGGGCCATACGCACGATCCGGTCATTGACACGGATACCCTCGGGCGGGCTGGTCGTCCAGCCCAGCCGTCTCAGCGCCATCCACGCCTGTGACGGCAGCGCGCTGCCCCCGGCGTCCACGCCCGAGGCCAGCAGGCCCACGTCAGCCGCGTTCCAGTGCGCGGCCAGCAGCGCAGCGGCCATGCTGGACACCAGATCCGCAGCCCAGCCCACCCGCTCGGCCAGCACAGTGGCCGCCAGCACCTCGCCCGTCTTCTCCACCACGCCCGTCCGCAGCAGGCCGCGGACACAAGCGGTGCGGGCCGTCTCCCCCTCGCCGAGGGCAAGCCTCCGGCTCACCCGTGCCCCCTCCCCTTCAGCCGTGGTGCTGTCATCCGATCAACGACACGACTGCGGAAAGGTCACGCATTCGATCCACGCACTCACATACGATCGACAGACGACACGTCACTGCACGTCACTACGGATCTCTGAGGGAAAGTGTGAGCCTCCGAGGCCGGTGCGACGGAACGCGAGGCTGTTCAGTGGGCGGGCGGTTGTCAGCGAGGCGTCTTACGGGGGACGAGGCCGACCGGCCGGTCCGGAGGGGGAGCGGCCGTGTCCGATGAACTCTCCACGCGGCTAAGGGAGTTGGCCGCCTCTCAGTCGATCGCGCCGACTGTCAGCGGGGCCGGGATTCGCAGCCGGGCGGTGCGCCGGGGGCGCCGTCGCCGCGCCGCCGCGGCGCTCGGTACGGGGGCCGTGGCCCTCGCTGTGGTCGCCTTCACGCTGACGCTGGACCTCGGCGCGGACCCGGACCACCCCGATCGGCGCCGTATCCCGGCGGCGACCCTGTCCGCCCCGCCGTCCGCGGCCACCGCGGTGCCCGTCACCGGCACGGTCCATCTGCGCGGACGCACCCTCACGGTCGGCGACCGTGTCATGCCGATCTCCTCGGGGGCCGTCGGCACGCCCACCCCCACGGGTCTGATGAGGGTGGTCGCCACGTACGACATGAGAGAGATGGCCGTCGACGTGTCTCCCGAAGGCCGCTCCGCGGTGAAGGTCCTGTACGTGGTCGAACTGCGCGACACGGAGGACGAACCGGTCTACGTCGGCGCCCTACCCGACGACCTGAAAGCTCTCGGCACCTACGACGTCACGGACGGCTGGATCGGCCTCGGCGCCGACGACGCCGAGTGGTTCTCCACCCGGATCCGCCCCGGCGACCACATCTCGGTGATCAGCACCACGCCACCGACCGCCACGTTACCGACCGCCTCACCGGCGACTGCCTCACCGGTGACTGCCTTGCCGCCGGGCGCCACGACTCCCTAGGGGGCGCCCCCGGAGTGGCCGCGCGGGCGGCACCGCCCGCGCGGCCCTCGGGCCCGGTCACGCAGGGCCGGTGAAGTCCCACTTCCCGTGCCCGACCCGGAAGACCACGAACGCGGGGTCGCTGCGCAGGAACTCCGCGCCCTCAGGCGCGCTCACCCGGGCGCGCGTCTCGCCTGGTACGTGCACCTCGGCCGTCGAGCCCACCGGCACCCGCACCGACAGCCGCACCTCCCGGTCCAGCCGTGACCAGGACACGGCGGCCTCGCCGCGCACCGTACGGATCGACGTACGCGCCCAGTTCACTCCCGTACGGGCGTCGGGCCGTACCGAGAAGGTGCGGTAGCCGGCGTCCCCGGGGCGCAGCCCTGCCACGTTCTCGTACAGCCACTGCGCGACCGTGCCCATGAAATAGTGGTCGCGGGAGCGGGAGTCCAGCTCCCACATCTCCCACATGGTGTCGGCGCCGTTCGCGTGCCAGTACCCCCAGCCCGGATAGGTGCGCTGGGTCGCGACGGCGTGGGCCACGTCCGGGCGGTCGTGGGCGGACAGCACCTTCAGCAGCACGCTCGTGCCCAGACAGCCGGTGTTCAGGTGGTTGCCGCGCGCCTCGATGTCCGCCACGAGGCTGTCCACCACCGAGGCGCGGGCGCCGGGCGGCACCAGGCCGAAGGCCAGGGGGATCGCGTTGGAGGTCTGCCGGTAGCCGGGGTCCTTCGCCGTGCGGTAGTGGCCCTCCGGGCCGAGGAACGCCTCGTTGAACGCGGACTTCAGGTTCTCGGCCGCCTCCCGGTACCGCTTCACGACCGCGCCCTCGTCCAGCAGTTCGCCCAGCTCGGCGGTGTGCAGCAGCGCCCGGTACAGGTACGCGGTCGCGGTCAGCCGGGTGTCCTCCGGAGGGATGCCGCCGCCGTAGCCGGGCGGCAGCCAGTCGCCGAGCGCCGTGACCGCCAGCCCGTCCCGCAGCCGGGCGAGCTCCCAGTCCAGGTACCGGGTCAGCGTCGTCCAGTGCTCGCGGGCGGCGCGCTCGTCCCCGTACACCCGGTACAGCTCACGCACGACGAACGGGTACACGGTCGTCCACTCGGGGGCGGGGGCCAGCTCCCGGTAGCCCCAGCCGCCGCTCGGCACGATCACCGGCACCTGCCCCTCGCCGCTCTGGCTGTCCGCCAGATCGCCCAGCCACTTGGACAGGAAGCGGTGCATCCCGAACGCGTACGCCATCGTCGGCGTGCCGACCTGGGCGTCGCCGGTCCAGCCGTTCTTCTCGTACATGGGGGTGTCGGTCGGGATGCCGTGCAGGTTGTTGAGGACCGTACGGCGCATGGCACGGTCCAGCCACTCGTAGAACGGCTCCGAGCAGCCGAAGGAACTGACCTCCTCGACCCGGGTGTGCACCAGCCGCCCCAGCACCTGCTCCGGGGACGGACGCCCGGGCAGGCCGTGGACCTCGACGTAACGGAAACCCTTGTACGAGAACTTCGGCTCCCAGACCTCACGCGCGCCGCCCGCGCAGATGTATTCGTCGGTCTGGAAGCGGCCGGGGACATGGCCGGTCTCGGCGAGCACACTTCCGTCTGCCTTCAGCCGCTCGCCATGGACGAGACGCACGACCGTGCCCGCGTCGGCGCCCTGGACGGTGAGGCGGGTCCAGCCCGCCATGGTGCGGCCCATGTCCGCCACGTACACCCCGGGGCGCAGCTCGGAGATCTCCGTCGGCCGTACCGTCTCGATGACCTCGATCGGCTCGTGCGGCTGCGCCCTGAGGGCGCCCCGCGGGGCCTCCTGCACGCCCGCCGCCCGCCAGCCGCCGTCGTCGAAGCCGGGGCTGGTCCAGCCGTCCGGGGCGCGGCGCGCGTCGTACGTCTCGCCCGCGTAGAGGGAGTTGGACAGGGTCGGGCCCTCGGTGATCCGCCACTCGCCGTCCGAGGCGACGGTGGTGCGGGAGCCGTCCGGGTGGTCGATCTCCAGCTGGGCCAGCAGCCGGGGTTCGCCGTGCCACGGCGGGCGGTGCCAGTTCCAGACGTTGGGGGTGATCATGCCGAAGAAGCCGCGGCCGAGGGTGACGCCGATGGCGTTGTCGCCGCGCCGGATCAGCTCGGTGACGTCGTGTACGGCGTACAGCACCGTCTCGTCGTAGTCCGTGAAGCCGGGGTCGAGTACCTGGCGGCCGACTCTTCGGCCGTTGATCTCGGCCTCGTAGTAGGCGAGGCCGCTGACGTGGAGACGGGCCCGGGAGACCGGCCGCCGCACGGTGAAGGCGCGGCGCAGCAGCGGCGCGGGCTGCTCCGGCACGGCGACGCTCACATCACTGCCCCAGGGGCCCTGCCCGTACGGGGCGAGCACGGCGGCCCGGTCCCAGGCCGCGTCGTCGAACTCCGGGCGCTGCCAGCCGTCCGGGGGCTCGGTCGCGGAGACCCGCCAGTCGGGCCCGGTGACCAGTTCGTGCGGTCCTTCGCCTCCGCCGCCTCCGCTGCCCCCACCCGCTCCGTCGTCCTCCGTCTCGACGAGCAGCCGGACCAGCAGACCGGCTGGGTTCACGGAGGGGCCGGAGCGGTTGGTGGCACGGGCGGCGAGCACCACGGGGCGGCCGGCGGCGAGGACCTCTTCCACGACAGCGGTGACGTCGGCCGCGCGGCCGGTGCGCCAGCCGTCCTGCTGCTCCGGCGCCTCAAGCACCTCCCGGCCGTCCAGGTGGAGGGTGAAGTCGTCGTCGGCGGTGGCGACGACGGTGGCCCGCCGCACCCGGGTGCCGTCGGGCAGCCGCAGCTCCGCCCGGAACCAGCGCGGCCCCACGGGGGCGTCGGAGGACGTGGCGTCCGGCGACCAGATCCACGAGGCCCCGGAGAGGGAGGGCGGCTGCGGGGACGGGTCGGCGCCGATCCAGCGGGCCTGCCACTGGGCTTCCGACAACGTTGTCTCCCACCAGCGGACCTCGCTCCAGCGGGAGGCCCGCCCGGCGCCGTCCCAGACCCGTACCCGCCAGTGGTAGCGGGTGCGGGGGCGCAGCGCGGGCCCCTCGTAGGGGACGCCCACGCTGCGGTCGGACGCCACCTTCCCCGAGTCCCAGACCTGCCCGGCCGCCGCCCCGTTGCCGCCCGTCAGCTCCCCGGGAGTGAGGGCGACCTGGACCTGGTACGCGCTCTGCCGGGCGCCGTGCCCCGGAGCGGACAGCTCCCAGCTGAGGCGGGGGTGCTCGACGTCGGTACCGAGGACCCGCTCGGCGTACTCGACGGTGGTGCGCTCGATGCGGAGTGCTCCGGTGCGATCGTCCTGCGGACCCCGCGCCGGTGTTCCCGCGGTGGCCGCCGCCGGGCCGGCGGACAGCGCGGTGAACCCGGCACCCGCGCCCGCCGTCGTGCCTTTCAGGAAGAGTCTCCGGTTCCAGAACTGGCCCATGCGTTCCTCGCTCGCTGTGTCGCCGCGGACAACGAAACCGTGCACGAAAACGATTGAAACGATTCAAACCTTGTCTTGCCGGGAGATGCTATGTACGGGAGTCCCGCCCCAACAAGGTGTGTGACAGCGGTTGTTCGGGTGAGCGATGGGGAACGTGAGGGCGGGCGGCCCGCCCCAGTACTGCAACGGACCGGCTGGCTGGCGGGCGTTGGGCAACTCCCGTCTGTTTGAAACGCAGACAGGGCTCACGCAACCGCTCCAGCGGAAGAGGGTTCATCAGTTCGTCAGCCTTGCGTCGCGTTGCGGGGCGGCTGGGCCTCGCGCAAGATCTAAAAATCCGGAACATCCGCTTGGTCCGACCCGTGATGTGGGTCGCGGGCGTGTGTGTGGAAAGCCGACACGGCCCGACGATGCGCTTGCGGTGGGCTCACCGGCCAAATCTGGAAGGAGTTGGCGGTGGCCGTGCAGCGCATCCCGCTCAACGTCTTCAGCATGGCCTTCGGCCTGGCTGGTCTCGGCGGCACCTGGGTGACCGCTGGTCAGGCCGGGCACGTTCCGGTGGCCGTCGGAAGAGCCCTGATCGGACTGGCAGCTGTCGTGTGGCTGGTATCGGTGGGGTGGTATCTGCGCTACGTGTGCGGCGGCAGGGGGAGGCTCCGGGCCGACCTGGAAGATCCCGTGGCCAGTCCGTTCGCCTCCCTGGCGCTGATCGCCCCGATGCTGATGGCGTCCCTGGGGCTGGCGCCGTACTCCCCGACGGCGGGGAGGATCCTGGTGGACGTCTTTCTCGTGCTGACCGTCTTGTTCGGCGGGTGGCTCACCGGACAGTGGATCGTCGGGCACGTGGAACTGGACCAGATGCACCCCGGCTACTACCTGCCCGGGGTGGCCGGCGGCCTGGTTGCCTGCGCCAGCGCCGCGACGGTGGGACAGACCCTGCTGGCCGTGGTCATGTTCGGCTTCGGCGTGATCTCCTGGTTCATCCTCGGTTCGGTGGTCACGGGAAGGCTGCTCCACCGTCCGCGGTTGCCCGCGCCGCTCCTGCCGACGATGGCGATCGAGGTGGCCCCGCCCGCCATCGCCAGCGTCGCCGTCTTCGCACTCGACAAGGGCCGGGTGGACTTCATCGCGGCCGTGCTGGCCGGATACGGACTGCTGATGGTCATCGTCCAGCTCCGGCTGCTCCCCCTCTACGCGCGCCTGCGGTTCACGGTCGCCACGTGGGCCTTCACCTTCTCCTGGGCCGTGGTGGCCACCACCACGCTGCACTGGATCGATGCCGCTAAACCGGCGGGCCACGCCGTCTACACCTACCTCGTCCTCGGGGCCGTCACCGTCCTCATCGGTGGCATCGCGGCCCGGACCGTCCTGGCCCTGGCCCGTGGCGAACTGCTTCGGCCCGCGTCGCCCGCCTCTGACGCCAACAGCTCTTGAACGTCCCGCGGAGACGCAGGGCCCGCTCCGCAGCCGTCAGCCCTCCGCCACACCTGGATACCTCATTCCTCCGGCATGCGACCCACGACAGCCGTCACGCCCCCACGTAACCCAACACCCTTGAAGATCTCCAGGGCCTGGCCAGCGGATCTTGTGACGTCAGGCCGTCCCTGGAGCGTCCGAGTCCTTCATCGGGGCGGTGCTGTTGGGGTGTGCGTCTTTGCTTAGGCCGTGATCAGCCAGTGCTCAGCAAAGTGACCACGCCTCTCTCGGAAGCCAGTAGGACAGGTCGTCCATGGCTTCGAGCGGTACGAACACCGGTCGAGTGAGCAGGCGGTCGCCGGCTCGCTGCACATCGATCACGACCCCCAATGATTCTGACCCGGGTACGCCTGCGTCCATGTAGGTGAGCTCGGCATGGGGCTCGCGAGCCTCAGCTCGGTGGATCATCCACTGCTCAAGCGTCGAGGGAACTCTCCCTACCAGTGGCATGCCGTCTGCAACGACCTGAGGCCCGTGCAGCGCGTCGACGACAATGGCTGCCAGCCGTTCTTCCCGGTAGTGCAGCTTCAGGCCGAACTTCGGGTAACTGCTCTCCACGACCGTGGAGACGGCGTCGAACGCGGATTGGTGCCGTGTGTGCTGCTGGGATTCCGTCGTGATGCCGCTCAGCGCTATCGACACCTCATCGGGGCCTGCGCCGAAATGTAGCGGCCCCACGGCCATGAACGGATCCAGCGACCACTGCTGGCGCTCGTTGTCCGGCAACACGTCCCACCAGTTGACCATGGCCATGAAGAGTACGGCAGCCACAAGAACACCGGGCTGGACAGGCCCTTAGTCCGGGAGTGCCTGCCCGTCGTGCAGATACACCGTCTGCCCCTCCCACAGTGCCCGCACCGCCTCCGTCAGCCGCCGCCGCATCCGGTCCTGCAGCAGCCCTCCCGCCTCGGCGAGATCCACGAATCGCGCTTCCGAAAGCTCCTCGTCGTGAGGCTTCAGCTTCCCCTCCACGTCGATGGTGCCGCCGTTGAAGATGAACGCGATCTGGTCATCCCATGGCCCATGCGGCGCCACCCAGTCGACGACCAGAAACCCGCGCACGACGACGTCCAGGCCCAGCTCCTCCCGCAGCTCCCGCACCGCCGTCTCCTCCGGCGGCTCGTTCGCCTCGGCCATACCGCCGGGAAGATCCCAACCGGGCTTGTAGGTCGGGTTCACCAACAGCACCCGCCCCGACGAGTCGCGGAGCAGCACGTCCGCCGCCACGCGCTTACGGGCCTGCTTGGCGTTGCCCTCGGCAAGGTAGGCATTCCAGGCGTCGGGGTCGGCGGGAGTGGGCGGCGGCTTCATTGGCGAGTGCCTCCCGATGACGGGATCAGATCTGCGAGCAGGAGCATTCTGGAGCGGCGTCCGCCTGCTGCACTGGGCCAAACGCCACAGCCTCGCGATTGCGATCGAGGACCTCGACTTCACCGCGGAGAAGACCCGGGAGAAGCACGGCCGCCGCAAGCGGTTCCGCAAGCTGATCTCCGGCATGCCCGTCAGCAGGCTGCGGGCCCGGCTCGTCAGCATGGCGGCCGAACTTGGCATCACCATTGTCGCCGTTGATCCGGCCTACACCAGCAAGTGGGGCGCCCAGCACTGGCACAAGCCCCTCACCACCAAGAACCGCACCACCACTCGCCACGACGTTGCTGCCGTGGCGATCGGCAGGCGCGCCCTGGGACACCCGGTCCGGCTGGGGGTACCTCCCAGGCCCTTAAGGCACTGGGGGAGGACGGCACCGCCCCCTGCTCACCGGAGTGATGAGCAGGGGCATCGGACCGTCCAGGCCGAACCGATGGCCCCGGGGCGTGAGGAACCCCGCCCCCGCATTCCCGGACCACGGACACGATCCGTGCGCCCCGGACGCGGAGCGAACGTGGGGAACCAGGACGTCCAACACCGTTCGGGGCGTCCGGCTGAGCATGAGTTCTGGCAACAGGACTCAATCCCGCTCAGTCTTTAGGAACGGTCCGACCAGGACTCGCAGTGACGCACATGGCCGAGACCGACAGGCCCAGCGTCCCTACCTCACCCCTTGCATGTATGGCGGCGCTGGCGCTCAGTAGGCCGATACTCAGGAACACCTTGCAGGAGAACATACGCACTCTGGGTTACTCCCCCATGCCTTAAAGGGCGTGGGAGGTGCCACAGCCGCGCGGCGCCCATCACGCCCCTCGGGCGGACGGCGGGAGTTTGACGACACGACCCGACGACAGGACGTCACGGCCGGTGAGTCACTTCAGAGTCACTTCTCGTCCGAGAGCTGCTGTTCGGTCCAGATGACCTTGCCGCCCGAGGTGTAGCGGGTGCCCCAGCGATCGGCGAACTGGGCGACCAGGAAGAGCCCGCGGCCGCCTTCGTCCATGGTGGCGGCCCGGCGCAGGTGCGGGGACACACTGCTGCCGTCGGACACTTCGCAGATCAGGCTGCGGTCGCGGATCAGGCGCACACGGATGGGGCCGCTCGCGTGCCGGATGGCGTTGGTGACCAGCTCGCTGAGGACCAGCTCCAGGGTGAACGCCTCCTCCTCCATGCCCCAGTCCTGGAGGAGCTGAGCGGCGGCGGCACGGACACCGGCGACCGCCGAGGGGTCGGCCGGTACGTCCCAGGACGCGGTGCGGTCGCCGTTGAGCAGCCGGGTGCCGGCGACGATCAGGGCCACGTCGTCGCGCGGCGCCGTGGGCAGCATGGCGTCGATCGCCGCCTGGCACATCTGGTCCGGCGTTCGTCCGGCGTGCGCGACGGCGTGGCGCAGGCGCTCGATGCCTTCGTCGATGTCACGCTGCCGGTCCTCGACCAGACCGTCGGTGTAGAGCACGATGCTGCTGCCCTCGGGCAGAAGTACCTCGGTCTTCTCGTAGGGCAGTCCGCCCAGCCCCAGCGGGGGGCCGGCCGGCACTCCGGGCAGCTCCGCGTCGCCGTCCGGGTGCACGATGATCGGTTCCAGATGCCCCGCTCTGGCCATGGTGCACAGACGCGAGACCGGGTCGTAGATCGCGTACAGGCAGGTGGCGCCCGTGAGCATGGGTGCTTCGCCGTTGCCGTCGCGGTCCTGGTCGATGCGGGTGACGAGCTCGTCCAGATGCCAGAGGAGTTCGTCGGGCGGCAGGTCGAGGGTGGAGAGGTTGTGGACGGCGGTGCGCAGCTGTCCCATGCTGGCGGCGGCGTGCAGTCCGTGCCCCACGACGTCGCCCACGACGATGGCGACGCGGGCGCCGGGCAGCGGAATGACGTCGAACCAGTCGCCGCCGACACCGCCGAGGCCTGCCTCCGCCGGAAGGTAGCGGTGGGCCACGTCGACCGCGCTCTGCTTGGGGAGCTCGTGCGGCAGCAGGCTGCGCTGCAGCGTGACCGCCATGGTGCGCTCCCGGGTGAAGCGGCGGGCGTTGTCGATGCTCACCGCCGCGCGGGCGACGAGCTCTTCCGCGAGCGAGATCTCTTCCTGGGCGAAGGGTGCGGACTTCGAACGCCAGAAGGTCACCACGCCGAGAATGACCCCGCGGGCCCGCAACGGAACGGCGATCATGGAGTGGAGGCCGTAGGCCACCAGCTTGCGAGATCCGTCGGGATCCTGCTCCTGCCAGCCGGAAAAGGACGCCATGTCGGCCTCCAGCGTGACCTTCCCGGTACTGAGGCTGGAGGCCTGTGGTGTGGAGGGGGCGAACTGCACGAGTTCACCCGGCGGGTAGAGCGGTGTGTCCTTCCGGATGCCGTGCAGTGCGACGCGACGGAGTTCCTTCGCGCTCGGCTGGTTCGGTTCCTCGCCGAGCAGTACGGCATCCGTCATGTCGACGGTCACGTAGTCGGCGAACCTGGGCACGGCGAACTCCGCCAGCTCCTGAGCCGTGTGTGTCACGTCGAGGGTGGTGCCGATGCGCAGGCCGGCGTCGTACAGCAGCTTGAGCCGTTCCTGGACCACCTCCACCCGGCCCATCAGCGCGCTGAGCTCGGTGGTGTCGCGCAGCGTGGCGACCCAGCCTCCCAGGCCGGGCTGCTGGGTCATGGGGCGTCGGCTGACGGCCAGCAGACGGTCCCCGACCTTGATCACCTCGTCCGTGATCGCTCTGCCCGACACGAGCAGCTGTTCGGCCTCCCGTTCGAGCCCCAGTGCCGTGACGGGCCGTCCTTCCCCGTCCGCGCTCAGGCTGAGCAGGCGCCGTGCCTCGTCGTTGGCCAGGAGCAGGTTCCCCTGGGCGTCGACGATGAGGACGCCTTCCCGTACGGCGTGCAGCACCGCGTCGTGGTGCTCGTACATGCGGGTCATCTGGGCGGGGCCGAGGCCGTGCGTCTGACGGAGCAGGCGCTTGCTGATCAGCGCCGCCCCCGCGGTGGCCGCTCCGAGCACCAGTCCGGTGGCCACGAGAATGAGCGGCACCTGTCGCTCGGCCGCCAGGCTCACCCGCTTGACGGCGATGCCCGCGCCGACCAGCCCGATGACCTTCCCGTCCGATGCTGTGACGGGAACCACGGTGCGGACCGACGGGCCCAGCGTTCCGACCGTCGTTTCGGTGACGGTTCGGCCCTGCTGGGCTGCCGCGATGCTGCCGATGTACTGCTTGCCGATCTCGGAGGGGGTCGGATGGGTGTAGCGGACTCCTGTGGGACTCATCACCACGACGAAGTCCACGTTGGAGCGTTTGCGGGTCTGTTCGGCCTGCTGCTGGAGCATGGCGGTCGGGTTCTTGCCGGCCAGGGCCTGCTGCACGTTGGGGGATGCCGCGACGGCCTCGGCGACGGCCAGTGAACGGTTGCGGGCCTCGTTGTCGGCGTCGGCCTGGGACTGCAGCAGCAGGGCAGAGAACGCCGCTGCTGCAAGAATCAGCACGACGATGACCTGGAGGGCGAAGACCTGGCCGGCGACTGTGCGCAGCCGGTACCCGAACCGCAAGCGCCCTATCCGATGATGCATACCCCCATATAACACTGCCTATGTGCCAAATTGCCCCTGTGGTGACGAGATGCCTCGCTCTCGGTGCGCTGTGTGACCGCGTGGGGGCCGGGTGTGGCGCCGGGTGTGGGTCCGGCGGCCCTGCCGCGAGAAGGGCCCCGAGGCCGGCTCACTTCGTCTTCCGCTCCCGCGGCCCGTCCGTGCCGTACAGCTTCGCCGAGGCGTCGACATGGGCCAGCCGTCGCAGCGAGCTGAACACCGCCTCACCCAGAACGGTCCCGATCACCACGCCCTCCACCATGTCCTCCACCGCCACCTGCCGGTCCACATAGGCGAGGTCGGCGCGGGCCACCTCCTCGGCGGCGTCGGCGTAGTCGTCGAGCACCTCGACGAACGCTCCGTGGCCCAGCCTGGCCATGGCGGCGAGGGCCCTGGACAGATCGGCGGCTGCGGGGCTCGACTCGTACGGCTGCCAGCCGCGCCGGGAGATGAGGTCGGTGACGGCGGCTCGGGCGGCCACCTCCTCGGGGTCGTCCTGCTCGGTGTTCGCGCCTCCGAGGAGGTCCGCCGCGGCGCCGAGCACTTTGTGCAGTGGGCGCTCCCGGTCGTCGATGGCCGCCAGTACGTCCGCGATATCGGCCACCTTCATGCCGCCCACATCGAGCAGGGCGCGGATCAGCCGCAGCCGGCGCTCGTGCGCCTCGCCGTAGCTCGCCTGGTTCGGGCTGGTCAGCTCGCCCGGAGGCATCAGGCCCTCACGGACGTAGTACTTGATCGTCGGCACCGACACCCCGGTCCTCCGGCTCAACTCGCCAATGCGCACTTCCGGCTCACTCCTCGGTCCTCGCCCTGCTCGCCGAGCCGGCCCTTGCCAGCCCGCCACCCATCATAGATAGTGGAGCTATCGGATAGCGGATAGTGCCGCTATCTATTCAGTTTCTGTGGGGGTAGGCATGGCGTCCTTTCGTTCGTCCGCGGCTCGTTCGTCCGCGGCGCCCTGGCGGTCCTGGCATCGGCCGCTGGTGCTGTTCTCGGCGGCGATGGCGGTGATGGCCGTGGTGTCCGCGGTGGGAATCGTCGTCGACGACCGTGTGCTGGTGGGCGCGCCGATCTGGACCAAGCCGTTCAAGTTCGCGGTCTCGTTCGTGCCGTACTGCCTGTCCCTGGCCTGGATGCTGTCGCTGCTCCCCAAGGGCCGACGCGTGGGCCGGCGGGCGGGGAACGTCGTCGTGCTGGCGAGCATCGTCGAGATGGCGATCATCACCGGACAGGTCATCCGCGGGAAGCGCAGCCACTTCAACCACGAGACGCCCTTCGACGAGGCGCTGTTCAACGTGATGGCCGTCACGGTCGTCATCCTGTGGGCGGGCACGCTCGTCATCGCCGTGCTGCTGATCCGCGCCCGGATCGCCGACCGCGCGACCGCCTGGGCGATACGTTCCGGCATCGTCCTGGCGCTGTCCGGAGCCGCTGTCGGCTTCCTGATGACCCAGCCCGCGCCCGGGCAGCAGCGCGGCGTCTCCAAGGTGGTCGGCGCGCACAGCGTGGGCGTGCCGGACGGCGGCCCCTCGATGCCGCTGACCGGCTGGTCCACGACCGGCGGCGATCTACGGATCCCGCACTTCTTCGGCATGCACGCGCTGCAGTTCCTGCCGCTGGTGGTCATGCTGCTGACCGTCCTCGCACCGCGTTTCGCCCGCCTCGCCGACGACCGGGTCCGGCTGCGCCTGGTGGTGCTCGCCTCGGGGGCGTACGCCGCCGCCTTCGCTCTGGTCCTCTGGCAGGCGTTGCGAGGCCAGCCGCTGATCCACCCGGACGGAGTGACGCTGGGGGCGGCCGGCGTGATCCTGCTGGCCGTCGCGCTCGGGACGTACGGGTCTTTGCGGGCCGGGACGCCCTCGTCCCGCACGGCAACGCGCCCTGAAGGCGCCCCCGCCGCGAAAGGACTCACGTCGTGACCGGGTTCCTCTTCGAGCTCTCCTTCTGGCTGGCGGCACCCGTCTGGCTGCTCATGATCTTCGCGCCGGGGTGGGGCCCCACCGTCCGCCTCGCCGGGTCGCCGTGGACCGTGGTACCCGTACTGCTGGTCTACGTCGCGCTCGCGGTCCCTGTGCTCCCCGAGCTCTGGACCGCGGTCAGCAGCCCGGACCTCGACACCTTCCGCGACCTGACGGCACTCGCGGACGGCGCGGGAGCCGTCTGGGCGCAGGTCATCGCCTGGGATCTCCTGATCGGGCAGTGGATGTACCGGGAGGGCAGGCGGCTCGGGATCTCCGCCCTGGTGATGGGGCCGCTGCTGATCTTCACGATCCTGCTGTCACCGTTCGGACTGCTGGTGTTCCTGGGGCTGCGCGCGGTCAGGTCGCGGCGGGCCACAACGGCCAGTCAGCCGCCGGTGGCCGACGCCGACGCCGACGGAGTTGTGGGGCGGTCCGGGCGTACGGAGAAGACCGTGTCGCCCGCCACCGCCACGATCGCGTCCTTGACGAGCCGCAGGCTCGGCGTGTTGTCGCCCGAGGAGTCCCCCAGGTCGTCCATCGAGGACGTGCGCCACCGCTCCGCTCCCGTGCCCCGGTCCAGCGCCAGCAGGCGGCCGTAACGGTTGGCGAAGTAGAGGTCGCCGTATGTCGCGGAGAGCACCGGTACGGACAGGCCCTCCAGCTCCGTCGGCCTGCGCCACAGCTGCTTGCCGGAGGCCGCCGACACGGCGGTGACCACTCCGTCCTGCCGTACGACGTAGACGGCGCCGTCCGCGAGGGTGGCGGCGCCGCGCGGCGGCCGGGCCAGCGGCATCTTCTTGACGGCGCCGCTGTCCGGGTTCACCCGCACCAGCGCCGCGTACGACCAGTCGCCCACGGACTGTGACACCTTGTTGGGGTCCTGCAGCACAGAGAACAGGAACTGTCCGCCGACGACACCGAGCGCCTCCGCCGTCGGCGGCAGCGTCGCCACATCGCTCCGGGTGCCGTCGGACGCGTCGAACCGCACCAGGGTCATCGGAACCCCGCCTGGATCCTCGCCCGACGAGCACAGGCCGTACGGGGCGTCGCCGAGCACCAGCGGTACGCAGGACTTTCCGCCCGGCGCCGACGCCGACGACCTCCACAGCTCCTCGCCCGACGGTGCGTAGGCCACGAACTGCGTCGTGGAGGCCGATATCGCCAGCACCCCACGGCTGAACACGTGCGCCTCCGCGTCGACGTCGCCGATGCGGCGGGCCCAGCGCTGTTTGCCGGTGCCGGCGTCCAGGGCCACCAGCCTGCGGACCCTGTTGCCGGCGGCCGCGTCGTCCGGCAGGGAGTAGGCGTAGACGAGTCCGCCCCGGACACCGACGGGCAGCACTTCCTGCGGATTGGTGCCGGACCGCCACAGGGTGCGGCCGGAGGCGGCGTCGACCTTGGTGACCGTGAAGCCCAGTCCGGCGCAGTACACGGCGTCCGTGCCCGGCAGGCACCCGGACTCCGCGTAGTGGATCGGGTCGATGTTGCCGGAGTCGCGGGTCAGGTCCGTCCGCCAGGGCTTCCAGCCGGCGGGCAGCGCCGCGGCGCGCGGGCCGGTGGAGGTGGGGGAGGAGTCCGTCGGGGCCTGCGAATCCGTGTCCGAGTCCGACACGAGGTACATCGTCGTGAGGCTCAGCCCGGTGACGGCCAGGGCCGCGGCGAGACTGACGAGGGTCCGCCGCCCTCGGCGTGCGCGGCCGGTGCCGGTGCTGGTGCCGGCTTCGGTTCCGGCACTGGTTCCGGTTCCGGCCGTCCCGCCCGTCCCGCCCGTCCCGCCCATCACCTGGGTGGGGCCACGGCGCCCGGTCGTCCGGGGCGAGGACGGGGATCCTGGCGGCGGGGTGCCGGGACGGCCGCGGCTTCGAGGGAGTCCGGCAGCGTCTGGAGCATGCGGTGCAGTTCGGCCGTGCCGGGCCGGGCGGCCGGGTCCTTGTCCAGGCACCGCTGGACGATGCTCAGGAGCGGCTCCCCGACTCCATCCAGGACCGGGGCTTCGTGCATGACCTGATAGCCCGTCATATAAGGGCTGTCGGCGTTGAACGGGCGGGTGCCGGTGGCCGCGTACACCAGCAGAGAGCCGAGTGAGAACACGTCCGAGGCCCCGGTGACGTCCCGTGGTGTGGCGAACTGTTCCGGGGACATGAAGGGCGGGGTGCCGATCAGCCGTCCGGTCACGGTGAGGGCCTGGTTGTCGGTGGCGCGTGAGATGCCGAAGTCGATGACCCGAGGCCCGTCCTCGGCCATCAGGACGTTGCTCGGCTTCAGGTCCCGGTGCACCAGGCCGGCTTGGTGGATGTCGCGCAGCGCCTCGACGAGCCCCAGCCCCAGGGTGCGCAAGTCCCGCCCGCCCAGCGGGCCATCCTTGGAAACCGTCTCCGACAGGGTGCGGCCGGGGACGTACAGCGTGGCCATCCACGGCTGTTCGGCGTCCGGATCGGCGTCCACGACGGGCGCGGTGAACGCCCCGCTCACCCGGCGGGCCGCGGCGACCTCCTGCCGGAAACGGACCCGGAACTCCTCGTCCCGTGCGTACGGCGCGTGGATGAGCTTGACCGCGACCTGGCGCCCCGACGCCGCGCGCGCGAGGTAGACGACCCCCATGCCACCGCTGCCGAGCCGGTCGATCAGCTCATAGCCGCCGATCGACCCTATGGACTCCGCATCCTTGGGGCTCAGCGACATCGCCGGTCACCTTTCGCAAATCCGTGCCTCGTAAGCCGGTTCAGGCCCGGTTCAGGTCAGTTCCGGTCATCAGGGTAAAGGTTGAAACCCGTAACCAGTGTGGCGGATGTTGCGTCCGCGGGGCACGAGTGGGCTCCGCACACCTCAGGACTGCCCGGCATGGTGGCCGCCGGGCAGCAGTCGGTCCAGGTAGTTGTTGAGGGCGGTCTCCAGGGCGGTCGGGGGAGGGCCCCCCGGGGGCCCTGACCGCGTCCAGCGCCGCATCGCCGCAGGGCCGGCCAGGACGGCTGTTCTACTGGGCGCACAGACCTACCGGACCCAGCACGCAGCTGTCAGGCCGATAGCCCGACGTCACCCACTCAAGTTCCGTTTGCTTCCCGGGAGATCTCGATTGCGGCCTCAGGGGCAAAACACCGTGGCGGACGCATCGTCGGTTTCCTTGCCGGAACTCAGGTCCTTTCCCGCTGCAGACACTGAACTCCCGCATGAAAGTGGGGGATTTATCGTTGCGCTCCAACTGACGAATCCCGTCTGGTCCACGTCTGCCGTACCTTGCGCCAAGGTCCTGCCCCTTGCGGTGAACGCGAAATGAGCTTTTCCGCCCGGCGTAAAGTTCTCACCGTCAACTCCCCGTGAGGTGGCATGCTTACCGGGGGTGTCGTTGCCCGCGTCAACGTCTATGATCCGAGGAGAAGGTCGAGTGGACATGTTCGATCCTTTGCATCGCCTCACGGCTCCATGATCTGAATCCGAGAGATGGAACCCCCTATTTCCAATGTGTACCAACTCTGATGGCGCTGCAATGCGGGCGTAGCCGTCGCCTTTACCGTCACCGCTGACAGCCGGAATGCGTGGCTCGACCGCCCCTCGGAGGCCTGCAGCCGCCTCAAAGATGTCGCTTGGCCGACCTGACGAGTCGGCTGATGTCGTCGCGGGTCCGAACTCTGCGCTGGTCGAGCTCGCTTCTGGTCTCCGTCTTGGACAGTGCTGTGATGTCGGCGAGTACGGTCTCCGCGGCCTGGCCCAGCGTGTCGTCATCCGTGAGCATCTGCACCCGGAACAGTGCCTCCTGCGCGTTGGAGCGCAAATCGTATGCGCGGACCCGGACGGCGTCGGGGTCTTCGGGCGGTGGTTCCTCGTGCTCGCAGAACCACAGGTGCACCAAGCAGCGGCGGTAGTTGAGCAGCGCGCCCGCGTAGGCGGAGTAGGCGTCGAGCCGTTCCTGCCGGAGCCTCTCGCGGCGGGTGAACTCGTGGCTTCTGTCGGTGGTGCGCTGCTGAACCGCCAGTGTGATGCCCGAGCCGAGCAGGGTCCCGAGGACGGCTATGGCACTGGCGATGATGGTCTCCACGTCCCAAGCTGATCACGAGACCCGAGATGTGCGTGGGGCAGGCCCGACTCGGCTGTCCCGTACCGCGCCGCAGGAGCGATGGGCCCGGACACTCTGCTCCGAACCGGGCCCCCGAAGGACAGGGCCCTCGCCGGCATCCTGCCGACGGAGCTCCGGCAGAGAAGCGGGTGAAGTGCCCCAAGGCCAGCGGCAATTGGGGATGGAGTGGTGCCGATCGACCTGTGAGGAACGTGGTGCGCGCTCCCCGAGCAACCAAGACGGTGTCCGAACACTCTCTGTCAGTGCCCGCCGGTTGCCGGAAAGGGCTACGCCGTGAGGCTCAGCGCTACTCGGGGCTGACTCCCGGCAAGGTCATTCAGAAATCTCTTGGAGACACCCCCCCATGAAGCTCACCAAGCGTCTCGTCCTCACCACCACGGCTCTCGCCGCCGTGACCACCGGTGCCCTCCTGAGCGCGACGGTCGGCCAGGCCGCGGCCTCGCAGCCCGCCCGCACCGCCGTCGACGCTCCCGCCGCGCTGAAGGTCCCCGACGGCAACCGGCTCACCGGCGTCCTCTCGGCCGAGGGTGTCCAGACCTACACCTGCACCGACGGCGCCTGGAAGCTGCTGGAGCCCGCCGCCACCCTCTGGGCCAAGAACGACCACTCCCGTCGCACTGTCGCCCTCCACTCCCGCGGCCCCGTCTGGGTGTCCACGGTGGACGGCAGCGCCGTCAACGCCTCCGCCGTCGCCACGTCCCCCAAGACCGGCACCATCCCCGAACTCCTCCTGCAGTCCACCGCCACGCGCGGCGCCGGGGTCTTCGGCGACGTCTCCTACATCCAGCGCCTCGACACCCGCGGCGGCGTCGCCCCCACCACGGCCTGCACCGGCACCGACCAGATCAGCGTCCCCTACTCCGCCACCTACGCCTTCTACAAGCCCGCCAAGTGATGCGGTAACACGTACCCGCCAACAGCAGGGGGCCCCTCCGGACGATCGTGAGGGCCCCTGCCCTGGTTCGTGCCGCTACGCGGAAGAACGCGACGTGGCCCGACCTCGTAAATGCCGAGGTCGCCACTTACGACGACGGGCCGGGACCACGGAAGCGCGGCGGCAGCCGCCTCATGACCCCTCACGACCCGTGCCCGGATGCGGCGGCTCCCAGGACTCGTACATTGAGAGGTGGGGATCCCAGGGGGCCGGGATGGCGGGCAGCAGCCATGCAGACATCGAGAGCCGTACAAGCATCGAGAGCCATACAGACATCGGGAATCGCGTCGAGAACCCCGTCGCGGATCGACTACGCGGCACTCTTTGCCGCCACGCCGAGCCCCTATCTCGTCCTCGGCCCGGATCTGGTGATCGTCGACGTCAATGACGCGTACCTGCAGGCGACCCGGCGTACCCGGGAGGACCTGGTCGGGACGTACGTCTTCGACGCCTTCCCCGACAACCCGGCGGACCCCCACGCGGACGGGGTGAGCAACCTCAGTGCCTCCCTGCACCGGGTCCTGGCCACCGGGGAACGTGACGCGATGGCGCTGCAGAAGTACGACATCCCCGTCGTGGACCGGCCGGGTGCCTTCGAGGAGCGCTGGTGGTCACCCGTCAACACCCCGGTCAGCGCCCCCGACGGGACCGTCTCCTGGATCATTCACCGGGTCGAGGACGTGACGGAGTTCGTCCACGCCCGCCGCTCGCGCCGGGACGAGGAGCACGACGAGGTGTGGACCTCCGGGAGCAAGGTGGAATGGGCGGCCCTTGAGGGGGAGCTGTACTCCCGGGCCCAGGAGTTGCAGCGCCTCAACGAGGAGCTGCGCCGGGCCCACGCCCGCGAGCGCCAGGTCGCCCTCACCCTGCAAGAGGCGATGCTGACCTCCCCGGACCTGGTCCGCCACCCCGACATCGCGGTGCGTTATCTGCCCGCCGTGGGTTCGCTCAACGTGTGCGGCGACTGGTACGACGTGATCGACCTGCCCGACGGCTCTGTCGCGGTGTCGGTCGGCGATGTCGTCGGCCACGGCCTGGAGGCCGCTGCCGTCATGGGCATGCTCCGCAGCGCGCTGGGCGCCGCGACCCGTACCGTCGACGGACCCGCCCAGGCCCTGGAGGTGCTGTGCCGGTACGCCCTCTGTGTGGACGGGGCGCTCACCACCACCGCCGTCAATGCGGTGATCCACAAGGGCGAACACCTGATCGCCTACAGCAGCGCCGGACACCCGCCCCCGGTCCTGCTGCACGCCGACGGCACCTGTGACCTCCTCGACCAGGCCACCGACCCGCCTCTCGGCGCGCACGCCGAACACGTTCCCCGGGTCGAGGCGCACGTGCCCTACGCCGTGGGCGACACCCTCGTCCTCTACAGCGACGGGCTCATCGAGCGCCGGGGCGAGGACATCGACGCGGGCCTGCACCGTCTGTGTGACGCCGTCTCCCACATTGCCCGGCTCAGCCCGGAGCACCTCGCCGACGCGCTGCTGCTCCGCTTCGGGGTCAGCGGCGGCGCGCGTGACGACATCGCGCTGATCGCCGTCCGGCTTTAGCTGAACCTGCGTCGTACTCCAGTGAGGACGCGCCCTCCAGGAGATCTCCCCGGAGCGGCAATGCCGTGGTGATGACGTGAAAGTTTCGTGCTTGACCGGCGCATGCCGGGGCAGGTGTCCCGGCATGCGCCACGCACATATGCCAGCCTTCATCCCCGGACTCGAGCTCTCCCGCCGCTTCTACACCGAGGCCGTACGCCCTCTGCTGGAGGAAGTGGCCCCCGCGACCCCCCATTCCGCAGCCCGCATCGGCAGCGGCTCCGAAGTCCTCGGCTACGACACCGCACGCTCCACCGACCACGAATGGGGCCCGCGCCTCCAGCTCTTCCTCCACCGTTCCTAAAGACTGAGCGGGAGTGAGTCCTGGTGCCAGAACTCATGCTCAGCCGGACGCCCCGAACGGTGTTGGGTGTCCTGGTCTCCCGCGTTCGCTCCGCGTCCGGCGCGCACGGATCGTGTCCGTGGTCCGGGAATGCGGGGGCGGGATCCCTCACGCCCCGGGGTGCCCGGTCGGGCCTGGACGGTCCGATGCCCCACACAATCACTCCGGTCGTGTGGGGGCGGTGCCGTCCGTCGCCGGATCGGGTGTCCCAGGGCGCGCCTGCCGATCGCCACGGCGGCAGCGTCGTGGCGAGTGGTGGTGCGGTTCTTGGTGGTGAGGGGCTTGTGCCAGTGCTGGGCGCCCCACTTGCTGGTGTAGGCCGGGTCGACGGCGACGATGGTGATGCCCAGTTCGGCCGCCATCGACACGAGCCGGGCCCGGAGTCTGCTGACGGGCATGCCGGAGATCAGCCTGCGGAACTTCTTCCGGCGGCCGTGCTTCTCGCGGGTCTTCTCCGCGCTGAAGTCGAGGTCCTCAATCGCGATCGCGAGGCTGTGGCGTTTGGCCCAGTGCAGCAGGCGGATCAGGGCGTGGCGGACCTGCGCGTCGCGGTGGGCCGCGGTACCGGATAGGTCATAGCCGAACCGGAGGGGCTCACCGACAGGGTTGCCGTGTGCGTCGAGATGCCAGGCGGCCAAGTGGTCGGCGTTGGTATCGACACCGACCAGCCCGCCCGTGCGGGCCGCAGCCAGGGGCACGGCCTTCACCGGGGGGATCGTCCACGACGCGGTCAGGTACCAGCGCCCGCGCAGCACATCTTCGTGAATGCGGTAGGCAACGGCTCGGTTCGCGGTGACACGGTCACGCCACTGCTCACCCCGGTGCGCGAACACCACCCGCGCGGCAAGCACGTACCGGCCCTGCGGCGCGTTCGCCAGATACGCCAAAGGTGCCGGGAGCCTGAGAGAGACCTCGCCGTCGGGGGTGACGCGGATCGTCTCGTTACCGAACCGCTTCCCGGACTCCCCGTCGGCGGCGAGGAACCGGCGCCCGGCCTGCCACCGCGTGCGCCACTGCTCCTCGGTCAGCCGCGCGGCGTCCAGGTGATGGCGAGCGTTCAGCAACTGCTTCCCACCCCGCAACACATGCACGACGCCGGCCTCACGATCGGCCCGCACCGCTTCCAGCCGGTCAGCGAGTACGTGCAGGCGACGGGTCTTGGCGAACCACTCCTGCCGGGTGCGGTAGCCACCCGGAACCTTCTTGCCGCCCCTCTCCCCCATGGGCAGGGACAGGCGGTGCGCGATGGTCCTGACCCCGGCTTCGAGGCCCTGAATGTGCGCGAGCTGACCGCGCCGGGCCAATGCCCACTGGTCATGGGTCGCCTTCGTGATCGACCCGGCCCAGCGAGAAGAAGACTCCCCCGTGAGGATGTGCTTGCGTTCGGCCCATTGGTCGGTGTCGTGGTCCAGCCCGGCCGCGCACCGTGCCTTCAGATCCCGGGAGGCGAGCGTGCCCAGATGGTCGCCGACCAGGCGCAGTACCTTCTCGTCCTCGGCCGTCAGGTGCTTGAGCCGGTCGCGGACCGCAAGCCCGGAGGGGCCGGGCACCACGAACGGCGCCGCCAACTCCCGCAGCCCACCCATCCCCTCACCTCCCGTGCCGACGTCAGCCGAAGAACCCCTCGCCCCGCCCAACGACCACCACTGGCAAAGGTCACCTATTCGAGAGAGAAACCTCTGTTCTCTTCCACGGCCTGCTCCTGCCACAGCCCGGACACTCATCCATGCGCACCAGAACGCACCCGTGCGCTGCCCACCGCCAGCAGTCCGCAACCCCTCGAACTTACCGACACGCGCCACCGTCGAACTGGCCGCGTTGCAGCACGCCGTGTTCGAGACCGTCCCTGCCGTGGACGTCTCCGACGCGATCGTGGACGCCGTATGCACGCTGCGGGACGCCCTGCGCCGCAATGAACTCGTCGCTGACCTCCTCACAACCAAAGCGCCTCGACGACGAGCGACAGCAGGAAGTCGCAGCCGCCCCGAACTCGCGGGTGGCTCGGGGAAGGCGTCTCCGCGGTTGCGATGCGGCCTCGGCGGGTGAGTGAGCGGATCGGGCGTGGTCACCAACTGCTCTTGGTCACGCCGTGGAGCTCGCCTGCGCTGGCCATCTCGCGTACGTGGATGCGAGACAGGCCGAAGGCACACAGGTGGCCGCAGGGGCGGCAGTCCATGGAGTCGCGCTCGCGCAGACGGGTGGCGCTGGCGTCACGGGGCTGGCGGTGCAGTTCCCACTGGGCGGCGTCGCGTTCGTCGTCGGACGACCGGGGAGGCATGGTGATCGCCTTCAGCTCGGCGCGGCGTGCGGCATGGCGGGCCACGATGAGGCGTCGCTGCCCATTTTTCGCGATCTTGCTCTTCTTCGCCATCAGACCTTTCCTCCCCGGGCACGGATGCGGGCCACCGCGGCCTCAATGCCGCTGGAAACAACTTCCGTACACATTCGACGACTTGCTCGACCCAGTGACCTGAACGCACACCTTCCACCGGCTCCCGATGAAAGAGAGACCGACTTCACCATGTCCCGACGCACGAGCGCCGCGCGGCAGGACACCAAGCGTCAGCGCGTCAACCCGCTGGACAGTGTCCAGAACCGTCGCCCGCCTTCTCCTCGGGAGATGCGGGCGGGGGGTAAACCGGGCATCGGCGGGAAGGGTGCTATACGGCGAACCGTGGGGAGTGGGAGGCTGTGCCCGGAATGCCGGGCCGGACGCGCTGGGGGAGGGCCGGGTATGGGCGGGCAACCCTTGTATCTCGCACCGCGGCTGGGGGAGGAGCTGCGCTCGCTCCTGGAGTCCCCCGGGCTGCTGCACAACCTCACCGACGCCTTGGGGTCTCCGCTGAACGTGGTCGTGCCCGATCAACTCGCCGCGAACGTGGAGCGGTTCCGGTCGGTGTTCGGCAGGCACCATCTGTCCGGCCAGGTGTTCTTCGCCCACAAGGCCAACCGGTCCAGCGCCCTGCTGCGGCGGCTGGCCGCCACCGACGCCGGCGTGGATGTCGCCTCGCTCGGCGAGTTGCAGCACGCCCTCGGCGCCGGGCTCACCCCGGACCGCATCACGGCCACCGGGCCGAAGGACCCGGAGTTCCTGTGGCTGGCCGCACGAACATCGGTCACCGTCGTCGTCGATGGCGTCGGCGAGCTGGAACAACTGGCCATGAACGTACGGAAGTTCACGCTTCCCCGGGTCCGTGTCCTGCTGCGGCTGTCGGGTTTCGAGGCGTCCGGGGTGCGGGTGCTGAGCCGGCCCAGCCGTTTCGGTACGCCGGCAGGGGAGGTGGAGGCGCTGCTGGAGGCGGTCGAGCGGCACGGTGACGCGGTCGACCTGACCGGCGTGGCGTATCACCTGGACACGACGAGCCTCACCGAGAAGGCGACAGCGCTGGAGGGCTGTCTGCGGGTGCTGGAGGAGTGCCGGAGCCGAGGGCTGCGGCCGTCCGCCGTGGACATCGGCGGCGGATTCGGCGTCGACTACCTTGCCGACGGCGAGCAGTGGGAGCGGTACACGACCGCGCTCACCGACGCGGTCCTCGGCACTGGCCCACCCCTGACCTGGGGCGGCCACGGCTACGGGCTGCGCAACGAGGCCGGCACCCTGCGCGGGACGCTCGGTCTCTACCCCGCCCACCGTCCCGTGGCCGGCCCGCGCTACCTGGACGAACTCCTCGCGCACCCGGCCACCTTCTTCGGCGGCCGTCCCTTGGCCGCACTGCTGCTGGAGCACCTGTACGACCTGCACGTCGAACCCGGACGCGCCCTGCTGGACCAGTGCGGACTGACCCTGGCGAAGGTGATGGAGGTCCGTCCGCAGAAGAACGGCGGCGAACTCCTCGTGCGCCTCGCGGCGAAGGCCGACGACGTGGCCCTGGAGGAACACGGGGTGCTGATGGACCCCGTTGTCGTCCCCCGGCACCCGGACCGCCCCGCCGCCGGACCGGTGGCCGTGCACCTCTTCGGCAGCCTCTGCCTGGAGACCGATCTGATCACGCGCCGGACGGTCTTCCTGCCGCGTCGTCCCGAGCCGGGCGACCTGCTGGTCTTCGCCAACACGGCCGGCTACTGCATGGACTTCCACGCCACCCGGGCCCAGGGGCAGCCCGTCGCACGCAAGATCGCCGCCTGGCAGGAGGGCGGCGCGTGGCGCTGGTGCCTGGACGACCAGTACTGGCCGACCGTATCCATGGGGGGACAACAGTGAGGTACGACAGCATCACCGAGGCCATCGGCAACACCCCCCTGGTGCGTATCGACCCCGCCGTGCACGGACTCGCACACACGGACCTGTACGCGAAGCTGGAGCTGCTCAACCCCTTCGGGTCGGTCAAGGACCGGGCGGCCTGGAACATGGCGCGCCCGCTCCTCGCCGACGCGGCCGCGCACGGAAGCCAGGTCGTCGAGCTCTCCAGCGGCAACACCGCCAAGGCCCTGGCCGTCCTCGCCGGGATGCACGGCCTGACCTTCAAGAGCGTCACCAACCGGATGCGCGTACCGGAGATCAAGGACCTGCTCCTGCTGCTCGGCGCCGAGATCGAGGAGCTGCCGGGCCAGAGCGAGTGCCTCGACCCGACCGCCACCGACGACCCGCTGACCCTCTTCCACCGGACGCTGTCCGAGCAGGACGCCGCCTATCTGCACACCGACCAGTACTTCAACCCGCGCAACACCGAGGCCCATCTCACCGGAACCGGCCCGGAGATCCTCAAGGACCTGGACGGCCGGGCCCCGGACTGGTTCATCGCCTGCGTGGGCACCGCCGGTTCCTCCACGGGCGTCGCCCGCGCGCTGCGCGAACACGATCCCGCCGTACGCGTCCTCGGGCTGGTCGCGGCCAAGTCCGACTTCATCCCCGGCATCCGCACCATCGACGAGGCACACGAGGTGGGCCTGTTCGACCCCAGTACGTACGACACGATCGAGGCGGTCGGTTCCGATGACGCGATCGAAGGGATGCTGACCCTGAACCGCCGGTGCGGCATCCTCGCGGGACCCACCGGAGGCGCCGCCTACTTCGGGGCCGTACGCCAACTGAAAGCCATGGACGGCGAGTCGTCACAGCGGCAGACCGCCGTCTTCGTCGTCTGCGACCGGGTCGAGAGCTATCTGAGCTACGTACGACAGCGACGCCCCGACCTGTTCGGCCGCCCCCGCCGCCGGAACACCCCGGCCGACCTCACCGACGCCGACATCCAGACGGCGCCCGCCATCGGTGTCACCGACGCCCAGGCGTGGATCGCCACGGGCCGGCCCCTCGTGGTCGACCTGCGCAGCCCCTTCGCCTTCGCCGCCCTGCACATCGACGGCTCGGTCAACATCGTCGACGAGCTGTTCGAGGAACTCCTCCACGGCGGTCTGCCCTTCAGCCACAACCGTCCGGTGCTGCTGGCCTGCCCGGTCGGCGAGAAATCCGCCCGCTACGCCGCGCTGCTGACCAGGATGGGTCACCCGGACGTCCGCAGCCTGGCCGGCGGCATCATCGCCTGGCGTGACGCGGGCGCACCCCTCGTCCGGGACTGAGCGCCGTGTCCACCGCTGGCGAAGACCGCGCCGCTATTGACGAGTTGGCCATGGACGAGTTGGCCATGGACGGGTTGGCCATGGACGAGCTGAGGGAGTGGCAGCACGCCCTGCGCGCCCAGTTCCCCATCATCACCGGGCACCCGGACCTGGCCTACCTGGACAGCGCGGCCACCGCCCAGAAACCGCAGGCCGTCCTCGACGCCGTACGGACCTACCTCACCACGAGCAACGCCAACGCCGGGCGCGGTACCTATCCCTGGGCCAACCGCACCACCGCCCTGGTCGAGCAGACCCGCGACCGGGTCCGCCGGTTTCTGGGAGACCCGGACCCGGAGCGGTCGGCCGTGCACTTCACCAGCGGCACCACCGAGGGACTGCGCACCATCGCCCGCGACTGGCTCCCCGGGCTCCTCACCGACGGCGACGAGATCGTCGTCCCCATGGCCGACCATCAGGCCAACATCGCCCCCTGGCTGGAGACCCGGCGGGAGCTCGCCCGTCAGGGCGTGGACGTCCGCGTCGTCCCCATGCCCTACCAGCGGGCGTCCGGCGACTACGACCACACCGTCCTCGCCGACCTCGTCGGGCCGCGCACCCGGTTCGTCGCCGCCACCCACGTCCACCACGTCTACGGCGGGAACATGAACGTCCACCGCATCCGGCAGGCGGTGGGCCCGGAGGCGGTCATCTGCCTGGACGCCGCCCAGAGCGTCGGCCACCTGCCGGTGTCGATGACCGACCTGGACGTCGACTTCGTCGTCTTCTCCGGGCACAAGGCCCTGGCCCTGCCCGGCTCGGGAGCCGTCTGGGCCCGCCAGGCACGCGGTCCCGCGTTCACCCCCGGCGGCTGGTCGGGCACCCCCAACACCGTCGGCATCGTCTCCCTGACCGCCGCGTTGGCCTGGCTGGAGGCCGCCGGTACGGACCGGATCGAACGCTGGACGACGGCCCTGGCGTCCCGCTTCACCGAGGGCCTGCGCCATCTGGACGCCTACGAGATCCTCGGCTGCCAGAGCAGCCTGGCAGCCGGCTCACCGGCCCAGCAACGCCAGGGCATCGTCACGTTCCGGCACCGCGACATCGGCTCCGGCGACCTGGGGTTCATCCTCTTCAGCCACGGCTTCATGGTCCGTTCGGACCACCACTGCCAGGGCGACGCGGGCGAGAAGAGCGAGTCGGTACGCGTGAGCCTGCACGTCTACAACACCGCCGAGGAGATCGACCGGCTGCTGGCCGTGCTCGCCACCCTCGGATGACACAACATCAAAAATACGTAATGGAAACCGTTTCCATCTATAGGCTGCCCCGGAGAAGTGCGACAGACGCACGACTGCTGACGAAGCAGCACAGACACGGAACGGCAAGGTGGCACGACCGGATGGGGCTGAGCCTGGCGACGGCCGAGAAGTGGGTGGAGCGCTGGGAACTCCAGCAGCAGCGGTACGCCGTCGACCGCGAGAACCGTTTCACAGTGATCGCCGACATCGTCGAGCACAGCACCGCGGGCCGCACGGGCCGGCCTCTGGTCGCCGACCTCGGCTGCGGCCCCGGCTCGCTGTCGGCCCGGCTGGCCCGCAGGCTGCCCCGCGCGGACATCGTGGCCGTGGACCGGGACCCCCTGCTGCTGGAGCTGGCCCGCACCCACCACGCCGACGCGGCCCGCTACGTGGACACGGTGATCGGTGAGGACGGCTGGACCCAGGCCCTGGCCCTCGACCGACCCCTGGACGTGGCCGTCTCGACGGCCGCCCTGCACTACCTGAACCCGGACGCCCTGAGCCGCGTCTACCAGCAGCTCGCGATGCTGTTGCGGCCCGGCGGTGTCCTCGTCAACGGCGACCACCTCCCGCAGGACGACGCCGCGCTCGCCGAGGTGACGGCATGCGTCGGACGCCGCCGGGCCGAGCGCCAGCAGTCCCTCGCCCACGAGGACTGGGTCTCCTGGTGGGCGGCGGTCGGCGAGGACCCCGAACTGTCCGGCCTCCTCAGCGAACGCCGCAACCGGGAGCCGGCCACCCGCACCGACAGCCCTGCCTGTCTGTCCCTGTCCGACCACGTCCACCTGCTGCGGCAGGCGGGGTTCGGACGGGCCGGTGCGGTGTGGCAGTACGGCGACAGCTACGTCGTCGTCGCGGTGCGCTGACGACGTACGCGGGGACGTTGCCGACGACGAGGGGGGCGCTCAGCCGGGAATGTCGGGGTCGTACTCATCCCGCCCCCACTCGGAGGAGCCGAGCGGATAGTTGTACGCGGGCCGTCCCACGTTCCCGCTCGTCCGGAAGGGCTTGCCGTTGTCGTCGATGCGTAGGGTGCCCTGCCGGTCACCGCTGGACCAGTCCAGCTCCAGGTACCAGCTCACGTTGTGCGTCCGCGCGTCCGCGAAGACGTAGAAGACCTCGGGATCGGACTCACTCACCTTGTACGGGAAGTCGCGCTGACCGGCCTTGGGGGAGAGCGCGGGCCGCCCGGCATCGAGGTTCACCCCGAATGACGTCGTCTCCACGCCGCCACCACACCCGACGCCCATCGTGAAGTCGTTCCAGGCGAGTGGCGCGCTCTTCTCCACCACCCGCACATGCATTTCCTCCAGGACGACGGTGGCCTTCCCGGTGCCCTGCACCGTCAGCGCGAGCATCTGCTGCCCGGCGGCGACCCCGCCCAGCGCGGTGACCCACCCGCGCGCGTCCGGCTCGCCGGGCGGCGGAGGCACCTGCTCGGGCTGCCGGTCGACCAGGTAGTGCTGGCTGCACGGGTTTTCCCACTTGTACGGGTTGACGGCGACGGTGGGCGCGGTGGCCCCGTCCTCGAAACCGCCGCCCTGGGCCGCCCCGCCCCCACCGCTCCGGGAGGCGGAGGCGGAAGCCGAGGGGCTTCCCTTGCGCGAGGCGGACGGAGAGGTGGACGGCGAGGAGGAACTGCCCTTCGCGTCGGCCGACTCGGAGGCGCCGGGACTTCCGGCGACGGACCGGGAGGCAGCCACCCCCATGGACTCCTTCCCGCCCTCTTCGTCATCACCCTGGCCGGACACCAGATTCACCACGAGCGCGGCCGACACGAGGGCGGCGACCACGGCGGCTCCGGCGAGGACGACGGTACGGCGCCGCGCCACGGGAGCCTCCGTCCGGGGCCGCCGCTCACCCTCGGGACCGGACTCGGCCACCGCATCGGGCTCCGCGGTCTCGTTCCCGGCCCCCGCCGCCTCGTCCCTGGCCCCCGCCGCCTCGTTCCTGGCCCCCGCCGTCTCGGTCGCGGCCCCAGCCTCTGTTGCCCCGGACGCAGTCCCCGCTGCCCCGGACCCGGCCTCCGCTGCCCCGGACCCGGCCTCCGCTGCCCCGGACCCGGCCTCCGCTGCCCCGGACCCGGCCTCCGCTGCCCCGGACCCGGCCTCCGCTGCCCCGGACCCGGCCTCCGCCGCCCCGGCCTCAGCCCCCGCTGCCCTGCCCCCGGCCTCCGCCGCTGTCCGCGCCCGGGGTTCCTCCTCCGCAGCGGCCCTGCCCCCGCCCGACTTCTCCCCCGCCGGGCATCCGCGAGAACCCACCGCCGATGCAGTTCCACGAGTTCCTCGGGGGTTGCCTTGCACACCCGCGCGAACCGTTCCACGGGCGCGTAGTCCGTCGGTACGGCGTCCCCGTTGACGTACCGGTGAAGCGTGGACGCACTCGTGTGCAGCCGCTTCCCCAGCACCCCGTAACTGAGCCCGGACCGCTCCTTCAACCGGCCCAACAGCTCCGAGAATTCGTCTCCCGCCACTGTTCCGCTCTCTCTCCATGTCCCGGATCCCCGTTCCAGGGGTAGGTCATTCCCCCAGGTCAGAGCTATCGCAAGCGTTCCAGCGTCCCGGATACCGCGGCAGTCGTGGCGGTCGGGACGGATCACCTCACAAGCTTGGGCCATCCAAGCACGCCGCTCCCGGCACCCGGACGAGCGGCCCATGCAACACCCGTACCGCACAAGGGGGATCACATGTCCACACGTACCCGCCGTACCCGCCGCACCCGCATGTTCGTCGCCGCCGCGCTCGCGGCCACCGCGCTGACGTTGACGGCGTGCGAGAACGGAGAGGGCGTCGTCGACGAGGGGGCATCGTCCGGTTCCGCGTCCACGTCGGCGCCCACGGACTCCAGCTCGTCCTCGTCCAAGGAGAGCGGGGGAACCTCCACCGGTGCGGGACAGTCCGACTCTGCGGGCTCGACCTCCGAAGGCTCGACGGGCGGCGCGGCCGGTGCAGGCGGCACAACGGGTTCCAAGGGCTCGTCGGGTTCCACGGGCTCGGAGCCCACCTTGACCCGCTGCTCCACCACCTCCACCCGGACGACCGCCACGGAGGTCTCCCGCCCCCTGAACCACCTTCTCCTCACCGTCACCAACACCGGCTCGAAGAACTGCGACCTCATCGGCTACCCGGCGGTCCGCTTCGGCGAGGCCCAGTCCGTCCCGCCGGCCTTCGAGGACTCCAAGCCGCAGGCGGTGGTCACGCTGGCCCCCGGCGAGTCGGGCTATGCGAGCGTCCTTCTCTCGGCCGCGGACGGCAGCGGCTCCAACGGCTACACGGCCAAGTCCCTCGAGGTCTACTTCGACAAGGGCGCGAGCGCCGCCGCCAACCCGTCACTCCCCGCGAAGGGCGTGCACGTCGACGACTCGATCCGAGTCTCGTACTGGCAGTCGACCATGGCCGACGCCCTGACCTGGTGACGCACCACCTCACCGAAGGCCCGGGTCGGATGACCTGGGTCTTCAGCATGGAGCGCACGACGAGAAGCTCGGCCGGAATCGGGCGTAATCGGGCGGACGGCCGTTCGGGAGAGCCATCGCGTGTGCACAGGGCCTGCCGTGAATCCTGGCGTCACTTGCCTGCTTCGGGCCCGTACCACCCTGAGGATCTCCTGGACCTGCCAGGCGCGGTCATGGGCCCCGGTCGTCGACCGGCCCCCAGCCGAACAGCGGACGCACGTCCGCGACCTGGTACTCAGCCGGCCGCCCCCGGGATGGCGGCGACCACTTGGTCGGCTCGCTCAAGGTGGGCGAAGTCCGGGTGGTCCGTGACCGGCCTCCGGGTGCCGTGCTGGGGATCGACAATGACGGCTACGCCTGTTGAGGAGCTTCCCTTCGCCTCCCGCGAAGCCTGGTCGCCCGGCACCGCCCTCGCCTTGCGAGACCTCGGGGGAGGGCTGAAGGTCCCGGCGATTCGAGGACCCCGACCGGTTCGATCCCGACCGCAAGGACAACGAGCACCTGGGCTTCTACACCGGCATCCACTACTGCTTAACGGCCTGACGGCCCGAGCACGTCCACCGTTGACCGTGCAGAACGTGCGGAAGGGCCCGGCGGCGCGCCGCCGGGCCCTGGGTGCGGTGGGTCAGCAGCCGCCGCAGTTGTAGTAGAGGACGTCCCAGTGGTTGCCCTCGTCGGCGTAGATGTTGCCGGCGCCGGACTGGTACTGCGGGGCGCCGTCGCCACGGACACCGATGTAGGTGAAGTTGCCCTTGATGTAGTTGGTGATGCAGGTGTTCTTGCCGTAGTCGAGCTTGTAGCCGTTCCAGTGGGAGTAGGTGCCGCTGGCGTGCCCGGTCTCGGTGCCGCCGGTGATGTTCAGCCCGCAGCCGGAGGACCGCTTGAGGGTCTGGGCACCCTGAGCGGTGGCGAGGTTGAGCTGCTCGAAGGACGTGCACGTCGGGTTGTTGCGGTTGGAGCAGCCGCCGGACGACGACCAGGTGATGCCGACCGAGCTGAACATCGAGGTGGCGGTCGAGTGGGAGATCTTGGTGACAGCGGCGACCTGGGCGCTGTCCTGGGCGGCGAGGGCGTCCCCGGCGCCGGCCAGGACGGCGAACCCGGGGGCGACGGTCAGCGCGAGGGCCGTGAGGGCGGAACGGATCTTCATGGCGGGACCTTTCCTGCGGTCGGGCCGTGCTTCTTGTGGGGCTGCTGCGTGGGGGGTGCAGGGAGATGGTGCCTGAGGTCTACGCGTGTCCACCAGAGGGCGAAGGGAGTTGATTGGGCGTCATATCTGTCCGGCAACCCCCGACATGGACAACACGTTGCCGGCGAGCTGCATGCAGTTGTCATACGAATCGATCAGGCGCCGGCACCCGCTCAGCCGCTCACGGAGGGGCGGGAGTTTCGAGAAGTGTGCAGCCGCCGTAGCTGTGTCACAGGCGCGTGACGGCAGCGTCCTGGACATGAGACGGCATGAACCAGCAGTCAGGAGTGGCCGTCTTGATGATCGTAAACGCGCGGTACCGAGCAACTGGCGCCCCGCACCTGTCACCCTGGAAGGGAAACCCGTAATGAACCGTCGTCTGCGTACCGCCTTTGCCGTCACTGCCGTGCTCGGCGCGGGCCTGCTGATGACAGCATGCGGAGGCGGTGACACTCCGTCGGAGTCGGCTGACGCGAAGCCCGGCGCGGCCGCCGACTCGAACTCCTCGGCGGCGTCCGGCGAGGGAAGCTCGACGGGGACCAGCGGCGGCGAGGGTGGGGACAAGAGCGGCGGAAGCAGCGGTTCCGACGCTACGAGCAAGTCTGGTGCGGATGGCGACGACACGGCCGGGGACAAGAGCGGCTACGGGCAGAGCTGCGGTACCAACGACATCTCCTGGAGCGTGAGTTCTGAGACCCAGGCCGGCGGCTACTACCTGATCAAGGCCAAGGCCAAGCCCGGCATCACCTGTGTCATGCCCGCCGCGCTGCCGGTCGTGGCCTTCGGCTCGGACGGAACGGCCGCCTGGCCCGCGGAGCAGTCTGCGGGCCAGGAGATCACGCTGCGTGACGGAGTCACCGCCTACGCCGGTGTGAACCCGAAGACCACCAACGAGGACGGCGGCAAGGAGCTGGACAGTCTCATCGTCTCCGTTTCCGACAGCGACCCGAACCCGGTGTCCCTGAAGGTCGGCTCGTTCGTCGTGGACAAGCCGATCGTCACCAGCTGGCACACGTCCGCCGCTGATGCCGTTCCCTTCTCGAGCTGAGGCGTGCCCATGGCAGGGGGGGCGACGACGCCCACGCAAGTGGCGCATTGCCGCGGCGGGCCGTTTCACCGAGCCGCTTACTTCGGCAAGGTGAGGATTTCGGCTCCGTCGTCGGTGATGGCGATCGTGTGCTCGCTGTGTGCCGTCCGGCAGCCTGTCGCGCTGCGGAGCGTCCACCCGTCGGCATCGGTGACGAGTTTGGCGGTGTCCGCCATGACCCACGGCTCCAGTGCCAGCAGCAGCCCAGGGCGCAGTTTGTATCCACGGCCGGGCCGTCCGGTGTTCGAAACGTGCGGGTCCTGGTGCATCGTTGATCCGATGCCATGACCTCCGAACTCGGTGTTGATCGAGTACCCCGCCTCGCTGAGGACCGTGCCGATGGCATGGGAGATGTCGCCGATGCGAGCCCCGGGCCCGGCAGCGGCGATCCCTGCGGCCAGCGCGCGTTCGGTTGCGCTGATCAGCGCGACGCTCTCCGGGGGCCTTGTGTCGCCCACGATGAAGCTGATGGCAGCGTCCGCTGCGACTCCGCCTGTGGAGACGGCGAGGTCGAGTGTCAGCAGATCGCCGTCGGCGAGCGTGTAGTCGTACGGCCGTCCGTGGAGCACGGCGTCGTTGACGGCCGTGCAGATGTAGTGGCCGAACGGGCCGCGTCCGAAGGATGGCGCGTAGTCGACGTAGCAGGACTGCGCTCCCGCTTCGACGATCATGGCCTTGGCCCACCGGTCGATGTCCAGAAGGTTCGTGCCGATCGTGCTACGGCTCTTCAGCGTCTGCAGGATGTCAGCGACCAGGGCGCCTGTGCCTTTTGCTCGGGCCAGGAGGGTGGGGTTCAGGATCTCGATCATGCGGCGTCCTTCTCGCGCAACCAATAACTATACCGACCATTACTATACCGGTATTAGAATCGGGTTCATGGTCAGGTTGCCGCACACTCCCGAAGAGGTCGAACGCGGACAGCGCCTCGGCGCCCTCCTGCGTCGGGCCAGGGGAGAGCGCTCGATGCTCGATACCGCGCTCGACGCACGTGTCTCACCGGAGACCCTCCGGAAGATCGAGTCGGGCCGCGTGGCCACCCCTGCCTTCCCGACCATCGCGGCGATCGCCGATTCCCTCGGCCTCTCCCTCGACGCGGTGTGGGCCGAGATCAGCCGGCCCGAACGCGGCGTTGAACCGACCAGCTCTGGTCATGACGCACGTGAGCAGCTGACCCCGTAAGTCTCCATCCCGCAGCTGCGTCGGAGGCGTCGGCGTCGGCGTCGGAGGTGAAACGCCACCTCGCCCGGTACGCCGGAAAGGGCCCCAGCAGCGCAGTCCTGATGGCGGCGCGCAAGGCGGCGGCCCGGCCGCCGGTCGTACCGGTGGCCGGGCCGCAGGGCCGTGGGTGACTACTCCCAGGCGCAGTGGACGTGGTTGCCCTCGTCCAGGGCCTCGGTCGCTCCGTAGGCCTTGCAGGCGCTGACGAAGGTGCCGTTGCTGACGGACATGTTGTCCGCGTCGAACGCGATGCCCCTGTAGTGGTTGGAGTTGCTGGAGTGGTCGCCGCCGGCGATCTCGGTCACCAGGAAGGTGTAGCCCCTCTCGGTGGCCAGCTTCAGCATGCCGTTGAGCATGGCGGTGGAGAGCCAGACCTCCGTCTCACCGACATCGCTGTAGTTGCTGGTCTCGGCGGTGGTGCCGTTCTTGGTGTCGGTGATGTTGGCCTGTGCCGTGGAGTCGTTGTCCACGATGCCGCTGACGTGGTAAGTCAGCAGCGAGATCCTGGAGTTGGCGTCAATGGACGCGGCGAGCTGGGCGCGGGTGCCGCCCCCGCCGCCGCTGCCGGAGCCGCCGACCAGGGCGTTCCAGGTGTTGGGTCCGACGATGCCGTCGGCGGTCAGACCGTGCTTGGACTGGAAGTCCTTGGCGGCGCTGGTGGTTCCGGGGCCGAACGCCCCGTCGACGGCCAGACCGTATCCGTACCGGTTGAGCTGGGTCTGGGCCGCCTTGACGGCGGCTCCGGAGCTGCCGCTCTGGACGGTGACCACCAGCTTCGGCCAGGTCAGCGGTCCGACCGAGCCGTCGGCGGTGAGGCCGACCGCGCTCTGGAACGCCTTGACCTGGGTCTCGGTGCCCGGGCCGAACTGACCGTCGGCGGTGGTGGTGCGGCCGTGCTGGGTGAGCAGGTGCTGAACGGTCGTCACCTGCGCGCCGCTGTCGCCGCGTGCGATGACCGGCCAGGTGGCGGCCGATGCGGTGCTCGGCCCGAGCAGCACGGCGACGAGCGCCGCGAGCACCGTGGCGATGAGCGTGGGAAAGCGTCTGGACACGATTCGTCTGGACACGATTCTCCTCGGCTGCGGTCCGGCGACCGGCTCAGACATAGCGGACGTGCAGGTGGTTGTCGTGGTTCGCGTACTGCGTCGTCAGGCCCTCGGCGATGAGCTGCGGGTCGTTGAAGAAGATCAGCGCGACATGGCCGGGGGCCGCGGCCCGGATGGCCTGGACGAGCTGGCGGGTGGCCGCGCGGTCGTAGGTGGCGGACTGCCAGGTGATGCGTCCGGCGGTGCACTGGGCCGAGTCGCTGCGGATCGGCCAGATGTCGATGTCGACCCCGACCTGGTGGCTGGCGTGGCCGGGGATGGGACCGCCGTGCTCCCAGCCCGCGTCGCCCACGGGCACCTTGCCGTTGCCGGTGGAGGCGAAGGAGGTGGCGGCCGCTTCGAGTTGGGCGACGGAGGAGGCGGTGGCCCAGTTCGCGGCGGTGTTGCCGTCCGGGTTCTGGTCGCACATGTTGGCGGAGAAATTGATGAGTTCGTAGTGCCAGACGAGGTTGCGCCAGGTCTCGGGGCCGACGACGCCGTCCGCCGTGATCCCCGCGTGGCTCTGGAAGTTCCGCACCGCCGTGGCGGTTCCGGCCCCGAAGGCGCCGTCCACGGCGAGTCCGGCGGAGCGCTTGGCGTTGAGCAGGGACTGGACGGCCTTCACCGCGGGTCCGCTGTCGTTCTGCTGGACGGTGACGACCAGCCGACCCCAGGTGTTGGGTCCGACGATGCCGTCGGCGGTGAGCCCTTGCGCGCTCTGGAACGCCTTGACCGCGGCGGTCGTCCCGGAGCCGAAGACGCCGTCGGTGGCCACGGTGTGGCCGCGCGCTCCCAGCAGATGCTGGAGGGCGGCGACATCGCTGCCGCGGTTGCCCGAACTCTGCGTGTGGAAGGCGGCGCCCGCGAAGGCGTGGGCGGGTGTTGCCCCCGGCAGCAGCAGGGCGGCGATCAGGGCGAAGAATATGACGGTCCAGGATCCGCGGTGCCGCGGACCGGACGATCTGGGCTTGGTCATGCGAACCTCTCGGGTGGGGCCGGGTTCCGTGACGCTTCGTGGGGTCGCGGACCTGGCGGACGAAGCTCAGTGCATGTGGTTGTGCCGGCTCGCTGGTGCGCGGTGACGGTGTGCGCCGCGCCCGGGGGAGTTTTTGCCCCGTGTGACGCGCGTAAACCCGAGTGGCAGCTGACGCACCGTCACCGGGGATCCCGCACCGTGAAGGCGATCTTGGGGCCGAGCCACACGGTGTCCCCGTCTCTGAGAGGCTCCGGTCTGCCGGGGGTGAGCACACGGTCGTTGACCTTCACTCCGTTGCTGGAGCCTCGCGGCACCTCCGTGACCGTGAGGGTGCCGTCGTCGGAACAGGTCACGCAGGCGTGTTGCTCGGAGACGGTGGTTTCGCCGGCGAGGAGTGCGGAGGCCCTCGGTGCCCAGGTGTTGTCGCGGCCCAGGTGCACCTCTTCACCGGGCGGGACTTCCAGATACCCTCCGGCTTTGCGGAAGACCAGCCGAACCGCCACGGCTTGTGAGGGGGCCGGTGGCGGTGCGCCCGTCTGTCCGCCCACGGGCGACAGACATGCAGGGCACGAGGTGATTCCGGTCGGCAGCGGCCGGCCGCAGGCGGGGCACGGGACCGTCTCCGGGGAGACACGGCCCCTTCCAGGACGGTCTCGCGGAGGACGGATGCCTCTCGGCGAGAACCGCTCCAGGCCGTCGTCGCTGTCGTCCCCGAGGTCTTCGGGATCTTCCGGGTCCTCACCGGCCGTGTGATTCCGCACCGTTCCCCCCTCCGTACCCCGCGTCCATCGCCTCCGTCTTCCTTTACCCCGTGCCCGTCCTCCGCGTGCCGGCCTTGAACTCGACCGCGATCTCCACCCGGCCCGAGTCGTCCTGCGTCACGTCCGAGACCAGTGCCACTGCCCCCGGAGCGAGATCCGGAGCGGCGAACAGGGCCCGGGCCAGGGGGTTGATCAGGTGGGTCTCCAGGACCATGCCGATACCGCGGCCGCCCTTCCAAGGGTCCTGGGTGCAGTGGCCGAGCAGGATCGCGCGTGCCTCGTCCGTCAGTTCCAGGGTGATGCCGTGCCCGGCGGCGAGCTGCCGCCGGACGTTCCCGACCTGCAGGTCGAAGATCTGCTCGGCGACCTCCGGGGAGATGAAGTCGAAGACGACGACGTTGCCGCCGAGCCGGTTCATCAACTCGGGTCGGCCCACGACTCGTTCGAAGTGCTCCTTGATGTTCTGGCGGACCTTCCGCTCCAACTCCGAGTAAGGGCCACCGGGCTCCACCAGCGGCCTCCACTCCTGTGTCGTGGGGTCGACGTGCTGCACACCCAGGTTGGAGGTGAAGATCAGCACGCATTCGCTGAAGTACGTGGTGACGCCCTGTCCGTCGGTGAGCCGGCCATCTTCCAGGACCTGTAGGAACTTGTCCAGAACACCCTTGTCCGCCTTCTCGATCTCGTCGAAGAGGATGACCCGGAACGGGTTCTCCCGCACCGCCTTGGTGAGTTCGCCGCCCGCCTCGTAGCCGACATAGCCGGGCGGTGCTCCGACCAGGCGGTCGGCGGCGTGGGCCGCGGAGAACTCGCTCATGTCGAAGCGCAGATACGCCTGGTCGCTGTCGAAGAGCACGGACGCGACCGCCTTCGCCAGCTCCGTCTTGCCGGTTCCCGTGGGGCCGGCGAAGAAGAGCACGCCCCGGGGTCGGTGTCCCGGACTGGTGGCCTGCGCACCGGACAGACCCAGCGCGGCACGCTTGAGGATGTCCAGGGTCATCGCGACCGCGGCCTCCTGGCCGAGGACCCGGCGCGGGATGGACCGCTCGTTTTTGGGGTCCTCGCCCTTGAGGATGCGCTGCCGGATCTCGTTCCGGCTCCAGGGATTCTTCTCCACACCGAGCCGGTAGACGCGTACAGCGTCCGGCATCCTGGTGAACGGGATGTTCCGGGCGAGCGCCAGCTGGAGGCTCCCGTGCATCGCGGTCAGGCTCATGCCCGAGGCCGCGCGGGCGAAGGCACCGACGGCCTCCGCGGCCTCGTCCCCGGACAGCGGGCGCGCCGACGACCTCCTCCGGTACTCGCGCAGGAGTTCCTGTGCCATCCGCTGCCGCTCGTCCGCGTCGGGTTGCGGAACCGCCACGGTGCGGATCCGCTCGCTGCCCGCGGGCAGCCAGTTCGGCAGGTCGCGTTCGCCGTCGGCCAGCCAGATCACCGGATTGAACAGCGCCGGCCATGGACCCGCCGTCCCGGGCGGGGCGGGGATCTCGACAGGGTCGGCCTCGTGCGCGAGCTGCAGGCAGGAGAGGAAGAAGTCGCGCTCGTCGGGATTCAGGCGGTTGACGTCGCCGACCAGGCGCGAGGCGTGGTCGATCACCAGGGCGACGCGCAGGGGCGGCAGCGCCCGGCCGTCGTGGGCCGTCTCCCGTTCGTCCCGCCACCCGGACACGATCAACTGCAACTGCGCCATGGTGTGCCGCAGTTGATCCGATCCGGCGCCGGGGAAGTCCATCGGCTTCGGCGTCTCCAGCAGCGTCAGCACGGCGTCCCGCGCCGCCTGGTCCGCTTGCATCACCTGGATCCCCCTGATCTGGTCGAGACTCAGGAGGGCTTGGTATCCCAACGGCCGCAGCCGGTTCCACAGCACCTCGAGAAGATGGAGCGGGTGGTCACGGTCACGGATGCGGACGAGGTGCAGGTCGCCGAAGTTGCCGTGCAGCACGTACTGCGCGTGCACGCTCAGGGTTCCGGCCAACTCCTCGGCGAACAGCGGGAACTGGGGCACCAGCCGTGGTTCCTTTCCCAGGTCCATGGGTTTCTCCTTCTGCGAAGCGCGGCGGCGATGTCAGCGGCGGCGATGTCCGCGGCGGCCGTCCTCACCCACGACCCGTTCGATGGGAGGTGACTGCTCGTCCTGCGGCGCCGCGTCCCGCCGTACGCCGGTGAGGGCGTCGCCGTCCAGGACGACGGTGCCGTCCTCACCGAGGAGCCCGGGGCGCGCGCCTTCGGTCTGCTCGATCCGGAAGGCGACGGTGAGTCCCAGGTCACGGGCCACCTCGGTGAACTCCTCCAGCCGTCGCCGGGCCTCGGCGCAGCGCTCGTCGTCGAGCCGCCGGTCCTCCGGCCGCCGCTCGCCCGGCCCGCCGCGATACATGGTGGCGACGCGGAAGGTCCCGCCGGTGAGGGTCGCCCGAAGCCAGTGGTCCGGACCCCACCCCTCGGGGGTCCAGTCCAGCCGCAGTTCCTGGCCCTCGGGCCGGGTGGCGTCGGCGGGGCCGCCGTACCGGGCCGCCAGTTCGGCCAGAACCTGGGAGCACTGCGCGTGCACGTAGAGGGATTCCAGATGGTTCAGTCGCTCGGTGACCCTGAGTTCCACCAGCCGTCGCTCCTCTGGTCCGAGGGGCACCTCGTCCTCCAGCAGCCTGCGCAGTGGTTTCTCAGCGTCGGGGGCCTCGGGGAGGGGATCGGCGCCCTCGGGTGCCCGCCGGGTGAGGAAGTCGAGCTGGGCGGCGGCCCATTCGGTACGGGCCCGGCGCTCCACCGCCTTCCGGTTGGCGTCCTGGACGACCCTGCGTGCGTCGCCCAGGTGACGTCGGGCCTTTGCCGGGTTCTCCGTGGCCCGGCGCACGGCGCTGCCCACCGCGGCGGCGGCCAGTGCGGCTGTCTTCGGGTCCGCCTGGGGGTCCAGTGCGGCCAGGATGTCGGCGCCGAGCTGCCGTACGGCCTCCGTGCCCTGTCGCGGGTCCGCCGTCACGCGCGGCACCACCGTGACGGTCTCCTCCGCCTGCTCGGCCTGTGCGGTACGGGTCTCCATGTGGCGGTCGACCATGGCTTTCTGACGGTCCCGGATCATGCGTCGCCACGCGTCGTCGCCCTCGTCCTCGGCCGCGGTGTCCAGTACGGCGGTGAGCTGCCGGACCTCCCACGCCGTCCAGGTCTTCTCGGCGTTCCGGACGGCCTCTTCGAAGCGGGCCAGTTCGTCGCGCAGTTCACCGAGTCGCCGCCCCACCGGGTCGAGCCATGGGGGGAGTTCAGGACGCGGCGGTCCCTCGCCCCCGCCCTCCGCTGCGGTGGCGCGGGCGGCCCTGGCCAGCAGCGCCGCCCTGCGGGCGTTGGCGCGCGCCACGGCGTAGGCGGCCGCCTGCCACTGCTCGGCGGCCGCGGCGGAGATCTCCTCCTGCCGTTCCAGACAGCGTTGTTCCTCGGCCGCCCGGACGGCGGCCGAGGCCAGGGCACGCGTGGTGAGCAGCGCGGCCCGGCCCGCGAGCAGCACCCCGCTGAGCGATCCGAGTACCTGCAGGGCCGCGTCCGCCGCCTCGCCCAGGCCATGGCCGACCGCGTCCGACAGGTGCGTGGACGCGTCGGTCGCGTAGTCGAGCGGTGTTGCACCGGTGTGCGGCAGCGCGTACGCGCCGACCGGCGGAGGCGGAGGCGGGAAGGCCACCGCCGGTGACACCAGGTCGAGGGAGGGGATCGCGACGCCTGCGCTCATGTCTTGCCCACCTTGCCCACCTTGCCCGCCTCGTTCACCTTGTTCACCTTGATTTCCCCGAGTTCCGTTCCTCCCGGCGCGTTCGCCGGACGTCAGCTGTCAAACACGTCGTGCGGCGACATGGCCGCGCCGCACCTCCGCCCGGCGGGCCAGGCCCGCCCGCCTGTCACGACGCCACACCCGGCAGCGGTGGGCGCTCCATACGCCGAGGGCCAGGACGCAGGCCAGCGGCCAGATCCATGGCGCGACGGCGATCGCGTAGAAGCCCAGCAGGACGGCGCACAGCAGGAGAGCCGCGGCGGGCAGCAGGGTGCGAAGCCGCCGGGACAGCACCAGCCTCGCGGGGCGGTCGGCGGTGCGGATCAGGAGTCCGGCCAGCGAACGGTGGGGGTGGTACGAGGGCGGACCGATGTAGGCGGCGGTCAGAAGTTCCAGCATGAAGACCGCGGCTGCTGCCGGGAGTGCCTCCAGCCATGCGACGACGACCGCCTCCTGGGAGGCCCGGCCGAGGACGTCGGCCAGTCCGATCACGAAGCACCACGGAGCCATGAGGACGGTTGCGCCCAGCAGCGCCCAGGTCAGCGTGGGCAGGCGGTCCATACGGCGCATGACGGCCACCACGCCGTCGGTGTCCTCGTCCATCAGCCGCTGGATCTCTTCGTCGAGGCGCCGTCGGTGCAGTTCCTCAGCCTCGCGGACGGCGTGCTCGGCCAGGAGCAGCGCCACCAGAAGCAGCGGCGGGTCGTCCTGTCCGGCCAGCGTCAGCCGGTCGAACCAGGGCACGGGTGTGGCCAGTCGGCCCCGTACCGTCGCCGTTTCCGCTTCGAGGCGTGCAGCGGCGCGGGCGGGTTCCCGGGCCAGTTCAAGAAGCCGCGCGTCCACGGCGGGGTTCTGTTTCAGCGCCCTGCGGACGCGGTCCAGCCGACCGATGCCCTGGCTTCGGCGCAGTTCCCGGACGAGGTGCGGCCAGCGGGTCCGCAGGGCGAGCCAGCGGTCGCCCGTCTCGTCGAGTCCCTCGCCGCGCGGACGCCGCGTGAGAACGGTGAGTGTCTCCGGTGTCGCCGTCAGGTGCCGCAGAAGGGCGAGCGCCTCCTCGTCGCCCTGCCGGACCGCCCGGCTCAGGGCCCGGATGCCCTCGACGCTCAGCGGAAGCCCCCAGCAGGACGCCTCCCGGTACGGGCCGAGCCAGGTGATCAGCCTGATGTCTGTTCCGGGGCTGGGCGGGCTCCGCAGTTCGTCGCGGAGAGCGGCCAGCCGGCGCAGCTCCTCGGGGCTGCGTCCGCCCGCGGTCTCGAACTGGCCGAGCCAGTCCGTCAGGGCGGCGCGGTCCTCGGGGTCGGCCAGCATCGCCGCGGCGGCGAGGTGGTGGAGGTCGAGGGCCCGGGCCAGGTGCTCCGTCTCCGTGAACCGCTCGCCGAGGAAATGGAAGGGGCGGACGGTGGTGGGCGGCTCGGCCTCCGGCGCCGGGTGCCGGGTCCGGCCGGCGACGGCCGGGGACTCACCGGCCAGCCACGCCTCGACCTCTTCGGCGCCCCAGCGGTCTTCCGGCGCCCGGGTCAACAGCCCCTCGCACAGCCGACGCGTCCGCGGGTCGCGGATGCCGCTGACGTCGGGTTCGTGTGTGGCGATCTCCCTGAGGACCGCCTCGTCGCTGAAGAAGTCCACGGGGTGTGTCCCCAGGGCGAGTTCGGCGAGGACCATACCCACCGACCACCAGTCGCCGGCCTCGGAGACGGTCTGGTGGAGCGGCCCGGCCTCGGGCGCGAGGTAGCGCGGCTTGCCCCGCCAGGCCCGGCGTGCTCCCGTCTGTTCGCCGTCCCCGTGGACGGCGACCCCGATGTCGACCAGTACGAGGTCGAGGGCGTCACCGCGGCGGCTCTCCACCATGATGTTGTCCGGGGTGATGTCCCGGTGGACCACCTCGTGCTCGTGCAGCGCCGACACCGCCGCGTGCAGCTGCCGGGCCACCTCCTCAACCCTTCCGGGCGCCAGCGCCCCGGGATTCTCCTCGAGGTGGGCGGCCAGGTCCGTCTCGCCGTGCGACCGGAACACCAGGTACGGGTGGCCCTCGGCCTCGCCCTCCTCCACCAGCTGCTCCAGGTGGGGCCCGGGGTTCTCGCCGAAGAGCCGTACGACCTTCTCGTCCGGGGCGTGCATCCAGTGGTACCACTTCAGCACCAGGGGCGCGCCTTCGGCGCCGGCGCCGGCCCTGCGTACGCGCAGGACAACGGCCTGGCTGGGGCGTTCGGCGGCCCGTATCACTTTCACCAGGGCGAATCTTCCCGCCAGGACCTCCGGTACGTCGCCGCGGACCGAGCGGGTCTCGCGGGCGTGAGGGATGAAGCCGCCGTCCGCGGAGGAGACGAAATCAGTCACTGTTGGCCTTCCGGAAGTCGGCCTCGAATCCGGCGGGCGCCGATCGGGCGGAAGCGGAACGAGAATACGGGCGGAGCCTCACGGGCCGGAATCCATTATCCGGAGTTTCGTGATCACGCAGGAGCGGAATGAATCCCTCCAATTCCGTACGGGAGCGGAAGGAATCTTTCCAATTCCTCCCTCGCGCCCCACGCGCCTCCGGGATTACCTCGCGTCTCATGGGCGATTACCATGCATCTCATGCGCGACCTTCCCACGCACCAGACCCTCGTCGAGGAGCTGAAAGGCATCAGGCGGCCGGGGCTGCCCGGGCTGCGGCACTGCCTTCACGAGGCGTTGCGGGAGGTCGCCGTGGCGGCCGGGACGTGCACCGGCGAGGGCGACGAACTCCAGGGCGTCGAGAGGCTTTTGGCGGCGGCGGCGCAGCATCTCGCGGGCGGTGGCCCGCTGCGTGACGAACCGGCCTGCGATCCGCTCGCCCGCGCTGCCGCGCACACCTTCGGGCTGTTCCCCGACCGGCGCGGGGTGGCCGCCGCCGACCGGCGGAAGGCCGCCGCGGCCGTCTACGGCGTCAGCACCGAACGGTTCCGCAGGAGCCACGAACCGCAGCTCGTGGCCGAACTCGCCGCGGCCGCCCTGGACCTGGCCCGCGAGGCCGCACAGTCGACGGGGCGAGCCCGTGCGGCGTGCGGCGTGCCAAGCCCCCGGCCCCTTCCGGCCTCCGAGCGCCCCCTCGCCGGCCCGCCGCCCACCGGACCGGTGCCCTCGCACGTCACGAGCCGGATCACGATCCGTGTCTGCCCGATCGAACTGGTCCGGGACACGGACATCCTGGTCTCCTCGGAGAACACCTATCTGGAGATGTCCAAGATCTTCCGGCCCACCGTCTCCGGTGCCCTGCGCAGGGCGGCGGCCGTCCGGAACGCCGGCGGGGAGATCGTGGACGACGTCCTGCCACGGGAGTTGACCACCTGGCTCCGCGGTCACGGCCGTACGGGACTGCCGGTGCGGCCCGGCACCGTGGTCCCCACGGCGCCGGGCGCACTTGCCTCGCATGGTGTACGACGCGTCTACCACGCCGCCGTCTCCACCCCCGTCGAAGACGGTGACCGTTACCACGTCGCACCGGCCGTGCTCGCCGAGGCCGTGCGGGCGACGTTCTCGCTCGCCCGGGCCGAGCGTGAGTCGCTGTCCATACCCTTGTCCACCGTCTGTTTCCCTCTGCTGGGCGCGGGCCGTGGTGGCCTGCCGGCCGAGACCGCCGCCCGCTGGCTGCTGTGGGCCGTTCGGCAGGAGCTGCGCGAGGACAGCACCTGGCAGGTGCGTCTGGTGGCGCGACGGCCGGACCGTGCCGACGCGCTCAGGGCCGCCAACTCGACTCCTTGAGTGACACCCCTGCCGCCCTCAACTCACGCTCCACCCTGGCCAGTTCGCCGTGCAGCGGCACCCCGTAGAACCGGACGGCCATGGCCGCCCCGTCCCCTTCGACCACCGCCTGGAGCCGGGCGCCCGCGCTCTCCCGCTCCAGGTGCGGCGCGTACCGGGCCGCACCCCGTGGGGTGAGCGGCCGGATCCGCTGATTGGCCGAGCCCCGCCACACCAGACGGGTCGGCTCGGCCACCCGGAACCGTCCCGTGACCACGGCATCGGCATGGGTGAGCGCCGCCTTGTGATCGTCCGTCAGTTCGTCCGGCTCGTAGCCCGTGTAGACCAGGAGGTCCGGGGCGCCCGGTCCATGGGCCTGGTCCGCCGTCCGGGCCGGGGTCGCCCTCCGGTCCCGCAGACGGGCCGCGCCGGCCAGCAGTCGGGCCAGCGCGGCCGGCTGCTGGAGGGGCTCACCGCCACTGACGGTGAGCCCCTCCGCACCCCTCTCCAGCGCCTCCCCCCACAACTCCAGTAACGCGGAGAGGGGTTTGGACCCTCCCCCTCGGGCATCCCAGGTGTGCCGGGACATACAGCCGGCGCAGGCGAGAGAACAGCCCTGGAACCAGACACCGAGACGCCGTCCCGGCCCCAGTGTTTCCACAGGGAAGTGTGTTCCACTGATCCGGACCCGCATGCCCGCTCCCCCTTCCGGCTTCCGGCCACTGCCCCGCGAGTATGTCGAGTTCCGGATTGGCGCCGCAATGGCCCCCTCGCCATTTCCCGGTCGGTAGGTGGTTGAAATCCGGTTGGTTTCCGGCGAGACCGCTGAATGATCAATTCCGCCATCCTTTCCGACCCTCCGGCCGGGATCCATTCCGCTACTCTTTCCGTCATCGCGCAATGATCCCTTCGGGTGCCGCGCGGGAAATGGGGGTTACTCCGATGATCAATTCCGGCCGCACCGGTGGATCAGTCCGAAGACTGAGAATCGGATTCGTCTCGGCGGCCATCGCCCGCATCCATGGCAGACGGGACGCCCAAGGGCTCCTGGACCTACTGGCGGACGCGGGATCCGGCCACCGTCCCTCCGACGACCAGCTGCCTCCCTACGTCCTGGGCGTGCGGGCCCAGGTCACGCGCAGCACCACGCGACTGCGGTCACGGCTGCTCCACAGCAATCGCGAACTCGTCGAGCAGATCTACGCGGAATCCGTCCGGGTGGTGACCCAGTACACCGTGCGAGGCGAGCCCGCCCCGGCGGCTCTGGCCAGGTACGGCAGGACGGTAGGCACATGGCGCAGTTCCGCGGCCGTCTGCCGGTCCCGCGCCCAGGGCCTCGTCGACGAGGCCAACCACCTTCTGACCTGCTACTGGGACGCGGCCTGGACGCGCGCCCGCCGATTGCTGGAGGCCCCGGAGGGTTCGCTCGCGGTCCCGGAGAGGCGCCCCGCCGGCTGGCTGCCGGGCAAGGCCGAACTCGACCCCACCTGGCACCGGCTCGACGACGGCCTGCGCTCCGACCGCTGGTACGGGGGAGCAGCACCGCTTCCGGGAGCCGACCCGACAGCGGTGGAGCAGGCACTGGCCATCCTCGACACCCAGGCCATACGAGGCGGCGCGGCCCGCGCAGGAAGCGGCCGGGGATGAGCTCTTCGACCACAAGGAAGGTCACCGTGCAGTCCTCAGCACCACTTTGCCCCCGCGGCTCCCGTGCGGGCAGACTCCTCGGCCTGCTGTCCCCGGCCGTGCTGCTCACCGGCCTGGTCTCGTGCTCCCAGCCCGCCAAGGCGCTCACCACGCCCTGCGGAGTGGTCGTCGACGGGTCGGGCTCAGGCAACCCGACGAAGGACGGGTTCGACGCGAAGGCGAAACTCCAGGATGCGCTGATCCCGTTCCTCAAGGACCAGGAGTGCGGCAGCGTCGACTTCGCGCCCATCACCTCCACCTCGCAGAGCTCGTCCTGCAAGGTGGAACAGGTCGATCTCGACCCGCCGCACGGTGCGACCACGGACCAGGACAAGCAGCGCGAGCAGGCCCGCCTGCTCGCCGCGAAGCAGGCGCTCAAGGAACTCGACTGCGCCCGTGACGACCGGCCCGGCTCCGACGTGTGGGGCGGCCTCGACCGCATCGCCTCGAAGATGCCCACGGACGGCCCGGGCGCCAGGCTGCTGGTGGTGAGCGACTTCGAGCAGGCCGACCCCGATTTCTCGCTGGGCAGGGGTGGCAACATAGCCACGGAGGCGAAGCGCGCCCAGACCATCGACTCCCTCGTCAATGAGCGTGGCCTGCCCGGTATCAAGGGCATGGAGGTCTTCCCCGTCGGCTACGGCATGAAGTACGCGAACAAACCGAGCCAGCAGAAACAGTTCGAGGCGTTCTGGACGGAAGTACTCGAGGGGAGGGCCAAGGCCCATGTCAACACCAAGTACCAGTGACCCACGCCGCCAGCGGCGGAACCCGCTGACTCTGCCGTCCCCCAGGAGAGGGGACCAGCGGCGCACCGCCGGCCGGCAAGCCCCCCTGCCCCGGACACGGGTCGGCGGCACCACCGTCCTGAGCGACCAGGCGGAACGCAAACTGCTGGACACCGCCCGCGCCATGGGCGGCAAGGCAGCCAAACGCGGAGTGCTGGATCCCTGGATCCTGCAGAGCGGGGATCGCGTCCCCTACTTCGCCGAACTCGCCTCCGTGCGGGACCGTGTGGTCGGGCGGATCGGTGAGGAGGCGGGGCTCACCGAAGAACAGGCGAGACTGGACGACGCCCGGGCCGAGTCCGACGTCACCCGGTGCGAGGCCGACACCGAGTTGATCCAACTCCGGCTGCGCGAGGCGGAGGAACAGATCACTACGGCCAAGGACCAGCTTGACCTCCTCGCCCAGCGCGCCAACCGCTGGAACCGGTTCCGTGACGGCATCCGGGCGCGGCTGGAGACGCGGTGGATGGAGACCACCTTCCCCGCGGCCCCATCGCCCCGTCCCCGTGACACCGGCGACCGCGACCAGCCCACCTCAACGGGGTCTCCCGCCACGGTGCCGGCGCAGGGGCAGCGGGCGGCCTCCTCCGACGACGAGGGACCCGACGTACTGCAGTCGGTCCCCCGCACGGGGGAGGCGCCCCGGCCCGCCGACTCCCGGGACACGGCGCCCCACACCGTCTCCGTCCCCGTCCGAGGTCTGCGGGACCAACTCCGGCCCGCCACCACCGACGCCTGGGAAGGGCTGACCAAACGTCCCGGGATTCCCGCATGGATGAACTGGACCATGCTTCTGGTGATCCTCCTGGTCGAACTGCCCATCTACTACGCCGCGTTCGAGCCGTTCCACGGCATCGGTGCCTTCACCGCGCAGGCCCAGACGGTCACCCTGTCGGCGGCCGCCGCGATCGTCATGGTGTTCCTGCCGCACCTGGCGGGACGCATGCTGCGCTGGCGCGCCAGCACCGGGTCCGTCCGGAGTTCATGGGTACCGGGCTTCGCACTGCTCGGGGTGTGGGCGGCGCTGACCGTACTGCTCGGGACCCTGCGCGCCAAGTACCTGATGCAGGAGGAGGACGGCCCCGAAGTCACCGGGGACGTCGGCGACTTCCAGGGCGTGGACAGCGGGACGACCCCCTCCCTGATCGACCGGCTGGATCTGGCACCGGGGACCGTCACGGCGATGTTCTGCGCCCTGCTGCTCCTGTCCGGCGGAATCGGCCTGCTCCTGGGGCTGTTCAGGGAACACGGCTTTCTCGACGCCTACCGGACGGCGGTGGAGCGCCGCGCCGAACTGGTGGCCCGGCGCCAGGAGAGCATCGCGGCGACGGAACGTGCCCGGGCCACCGTGAACACGGGTGACGCGCGGCGTGAGGACCGCAGGCAGGCGACCGAGGACCGGGTCCGCGCCGTGCTCGCGCTCTACGACGCGGCGGCGGCCGCCTACCTGGACGGCGTGGCCACGAGGTCCGGCGACCCGGCGGTGACCGAGGCCGCCATGAAGCTGGCCCGGTCCTGGCCGCTCCTGCCGGCTCCGGCGCGGCGTTAGGGCGTGTGTCGGACGTGGCGTCGTCCGTCCGAAGGGCGGACCTGGCGTCGGCCGGCAGGCGCCACGTCCGACACGGCCCCAGAGGACGCGCCGGAGCCGGTTCTCAGATCCCCGGCTCCGAGATCACCGCGTGCAGCGGACTCAGCATCCGGTTGATCTCCTTCGCATCGGTGGGGGAGCCCAGCCGGTAACACTCCTCGGGCGTGGGCGCCAGAAGGTGCTCACCGCACCGGTCGCCGAAGAACTGCAGGGCCCGGCGGGGCATGCACCGCTTGGACGTCCAGCACAACCCCTGTGCACTGGCGCTGTGTTCACGGATCAGCCGGACCCAGTACCGGGTCTGCGCGTACTCGAGGCTGGTCACCAGCCACTCGTCCTGCCACACCGCGGCCAGGCCCTCGGCACTGGTGATGTCCACCAGCCGCACGTCCACGGCCGTGCGGACCGCGGAGAGCAGATACCGCGACGCCTGCCCCCACGGGATCTGCCGTGCCGCCGTCCCCTTCCCGCCGCTGAACTCCACCGACCTCAGGAGCACTTCCGCCAGCGCGGTCACCGGGTCGAGGGCGGCGTACAGATAGGGGTACGGGTCCGCCTCCGTGGAGTCGAACCGGCTCCCCTTGAAATGCTCGTGCGCCGTACGGCTGTTGAACTGCCCGACGCCGTAGTGGCCCGCGTGACAGCGCCAGATCAGGGACCCTGCGGGAAGCACGGTGAACACGGGTTCCATGGCGACGCCCTGGGGCGGGATCTGCCCGGGCATCAGTCGGCCTCCACCAATTCGGCGGCGGCGCTGATGAGCTGCTCGTCGTGCAGGGTGCCGAGGAGCTCCGCCGGTACACCCCGTAGCCACACATTGCCGCCCAGCCACCAGTCGGCGGCTCCCCAGGGATCGAGGTCCGCCTGAAGCAGTTCGTTGATCCGCCGTACGACGGGCAGGGGCTCGGCCGTGCCCGGCCTGAACTGGAAACGCGGGTACCGCGTCCCGCGCCCCGGATCGGGGAGGCGGATCAGCCCGGCCGGCTCCGGCCCGCCGGTGAGCAGCCCGGCGTACTCCTCGGACGACAGGGCAGGAGCGGCGAGCAGGCGTTCGCGGGCCGTACGCCTCAACTCCTCCGGATCAGGCGGCGGTTCACCGAGGATGTCGATCAGCTCCGTAACCTGTGCGACCGGCGGCAGGCGCAGCGCCCCCGAGGAGTACCGTCGACCGCCCAGGTGTTGCGCCACGGGATGGCCCGGAGGGAGCACCGACAGCGCGCGCTTCAGACTGCGCAGGGCACGGGCGGCGCCCTGGACCCGGCCCGCGGCGGTCTCGTCGCGCATCTCGCGCAGCGCGGCGACGACCACGTCCCGCGCGTCCTCGCTCAGTTCGCCGCGGAGCAGAACGCCGTTCTCCTTCAGCGACATGAGTAGATCCGTAACGTTCATGCCGAACCCCCTTGTCCCCTCTCGTACGCTGTGGCGGGCGCCGGGTTGCCCTGATGTACGAAGGCGGCCCAGGCCTCGGGCCGGCCGCGGAAGACCTCGCGGAGCCGGTACTCGGAGATGCCGTCGAGCGCCGGCACCCGCGGACGCAGGTCCGGCCGGGTGAGCATCCAGCGCTGTGCTGCCCGCAGGGCGTCGGGCGGCGCCAGACCGGCGGCGATCCGGTCGTGGAACACCAGCATGAGGATCTCGGAGGCTCCGTCCAGAACCTGCCATCGGGACCCGACCGCGTCCGTCGCGAGCCGGTGCACCAGCACCGAGGTCACCGTGAGGGCCTCGTCGTGGTCACGTGTGGTGAGGTCCGTCTCGCACGCGCTGTACACCACCAGCGGTCCACGGGAGCGGAAGGCGACCCCCTCGGACGGGGCGTCGAGAAGGGTGCTGAGGGTGAGGTTGCCGGCGGTCGCGTCGTCGGCGGACGCGTCCGGGGACGGGGCCAGATGAAGCGCCGAGGTCGTGGGGTCCAGCCCGGCCAGGCCGTGACAGGCGAGATGCACCAGCGTGGCGGAAGCCTCACCGCCGCCACGCAGCAGCGCCAGGACGGTCTGAGGGGTCGGCGGGGTGCCGTGGTCCTCGGAGTAGGGGACGACGTCCGGGTAGAAGGTGTCCGCCAGTTTCCTGACCTCGTCCTCCGCCCACTCGAGGTCGTACCCGTGGTACACCAGCGCGGGCCGTTCGGCCGGACGCATGCGTTCCCGGACCGCCGCTCGGAGGAACTCACGCCCCGAGGCCGCGTGCGAGACGACCGCGACCTCGCAGGCACACACGGTCGCGGGGCCACCGTGCGTGGCAGGCGGCCGCAGAACGGCCGCCTGCCACGGCACGACGCCGAGCTCCCCGCACGGCACGAGCACGAGCCGTACGGCGGCGCTGTCCGTACTCTCCGCTTCCTGGGTCCGGACGAGGCCGGACTCGCGCAGGGCCCGCTCCCACAGGCCGAGTTCGTCCAGGAGCGGGCCCAGTACGCCGCCTGCCCAGTCGCACAGCGTGGTGAGCGCCGATGTCCATGCCCGGTCCGTCCGGTCCCATTCCTGGTGCGACACCTCGCAGTCCGTCGCAGCCAGCTTCTGCCGGTGGGCTCCCACGCCGAGGAAGTCCGTCACCGGCGAGCGCCCGCCCTGCGACAGTTCGGGCAACGTAATGGCCCGCACGGGTCCTTCCGGGGTGACGATCAGCAGTGCTCCGTCCTCCGTGCCGGACCCCGGCAGCAGGTGGACCAAGGCGTCGGCCCCGGACCGCGCCAGGCCCGTGCGCAGGGCTGCCACCGCCTCGGACGCCGGTACGTCGACGGGGCGTTCCCTGTCGCGCAGCAGCGCCAGCGACTCCCGCCGCACTTCGCTGGGCAGCTCCGGACCAGCCTCCGGTGACCCGGACAGCAGCCCCTCGAGCGCGGAGCGGGAGTCCTGGGCGGCGTACGAAGAGCCCCTGGCCGACGCGGCGGTGCGCCACCGTCCGGCGAGCTCACGGGCACCGAGTGCCTCAAGCCGGTCGGCGACCCCCGATGACTCGGCCGCGGCCTGGAGGACCAGCGAGCGGCCGGCCTCCAGACAGCCGACGGCCTCCTCGGGGTCCCCGGCGCGCAGGGCCCACAGTGCGGCCTCGCGCCCTCGGTCGGCGGCCTCCCGGGCCACCTGCAGAGCGTGCCGTGCCTCGGACTGCAGCAGCACGTTGTCGGCCGACGCCCGGAGCGCGTCCCGCGCGGCGGCGACAGCGGCCCGAAGGTGCGTCGCGGCCTCGTCGGATGCGTCGGATGCCGTCGGCGTGTCGTGGCGCGTGGCGGCGCGCTGGGCCCGCATCTCGGCGTACATCCCATGGACGGAACTGTTGCCCGGTGCGCCCGGTGGCAGCTCCGCTCTGGCCTGCTCCAGCTCCCGCAGGGCCTCGTCCAGGTGAGCGGCGTCGCCGGTCAGCTTGTGCAGCGACTGCAGACCGATGGCGAGCCCCATACGGACCCGCGACGAGAAGTCGAAGGTCATCCCGGGGCGCGCCAGTACCGACCGGCTCCGCTCGATCCCTTCGACGAGGCGGCCGGGGTCCTTCTCGACCATCGCGATCAGCGCCAGCAGAGGCGCCCACGAGGCATCGATCAGGGACCTTATGGCGGGGATGTCCACGGTTCGTTCGAGAATCTGCTCGAAATGGTGCGTGGCCATCCGTACGTCTTCGACCGTCCTGGTGAGATGCGCGAGCGACAGGTACGCGGCACCGAAGAGGAAGGAGAACATCACCCCCACCCACTCCTCGGCCTCACCGGCATCGTCCTCCAGGTCCTGCAGCCTCGTGATCACGGATTCGATGCCGTCCACGTCCCCGTCGGCCAGGGCCGCGTCCAGGTCGAACCTGAGACGGACGCAGTGGCCGCAGAGGCGGAGCATGGACGCCTCGGGGGTGTCCTCGATGCCGTCCTCGGGGACGTAACGGTCCAGATCGCGGTAGATGGCGCCCGCCAGCTCCTGGTCCTCAAGGCTGCCTCCCATCATGGAGGCGCCGGTGAGCACGCCCGCGGCCACCGGAAGCAGCCACCCGGAGAACTGCTGTGCGTCGAACTCGTTGGCCGCGAAGGCCTCGTGCATGAGCTTCAGCGCCGCACTCAGGCCGGTCATGTCCCCGGTGCGCATGGCCTGTCCGTAGTGGGACATGACCGCGATCATCCGTGACGACAGCGGAGGACCGTGCTGTCCGGATTCCTGGGCGCTGCTCAGCTTCGCGATGAGCTTCGGCACTTCCCCGGGGTCCAGGGTTCCGGGATCTCTCGCTTCGGCCAGGGCCGCGATTTCCCACAGATCTCTCAGCGGATCGGTGGGCGTCTCGACGGAGGGTTCCGCCTGCTCCGCCCGGCCAGTCCCGGCAGCGCTGCCCTGGATCAGCGAAAGGGCCGCGGGCGCGAGCGAGTTCACCACCTGAGGCAGAAGGAAGCCTGTGCCGTTGTCGGCCGCCAACGCCCGTTCCCCCGCGGTGATCACTCCCCGCAGATCGCCCTGCCGCATCGCCTCCATGGCCGCGACGAAGATCTTGATCTTTTCCCGGTCCTCCGCGGTCAGGCCCAGGGATTCGTCCTCCAGGAGCAGTTGGCACAGCCGGTAGGAGTCCTCCGGGATGCCGGTGCCGCCTTGGTCAGCCAGACGGCCGACCTCGACGGCCTTCCGCAGATCGTCGAACCGCAGGCCGTTCGGCCGGGCCTGCCGCGGCTCCGGCACCTCCGCCAGCAACCGCACGAGTCGCGACACCAGCAGGGCGAGAAGGTCCCGGTGCGCCCTGCGGCGAGCGTCCTCGCCCAGAGCCCCCGACACACGGGCGGCCTCCAGCAACTCCCGTGCCCGGACCCGGTCCTCGGGCCTTCCGTCGAGTACGAACCTGATGGCGGTCAGCGCCCCGAGGCGGGCCTCGACCATCGCCAGACACCGTTCACGTCCAGTCGGATGCCGTAACTCGTCGGCAAGGGCGGAGAGTTCGGCGATCGCGGCTTCCAGCTCCGGTCCGCGCACCCCACCGTACTGGCCGGGATCCTTCGGAACGGAGTACTCCGCCGTGCGAGCCAGAGTCACCTCAACACGCTGGGGCAGCTGGTCATTCGAGGACAGCGAGACTTTCGAGGAGTCGTCCATCGGCCCTCCCTCCCGGTGCCATCATGCCTGTTCACGGTTCTCGCCATGGCGAGTCGGCGCGAGTCACCGACGCCCGACCGGAAATCGACCGTCTTCCGCCCGATGGCCAACCTGTTCCATCAAACGGCCCGTCCCGAACTGGGCGTATTCCGGACGCGATGAAGAATCACGGCCACTCCGTGATGTGCTGGAGGAGCAACCTGAATACCTGGGCGCCCGTGGCATGGTCACCCCGCACTGCCGGGAGGCACGAGTGCTCGAAGGAGACGCGAAGGAGACTCGATGGAGAGACGACAGCCGTGACGACTCCGGCACCGGGAGGAACCGCATCCTCCGTCCCGTACCGCGAGACGACCAGGGCCGACTACGCGGCCACGTACACGGCCGGCCTCGACCTCACGCAGATCAACGAGGAGACGGTGGTACTCAGCGGCACATGCCCGCGGTGCGGTTGTGCCTGCACGTACGTCCACACCAGACGGATGTTCCGCAGGCCGCGACGCAACTCCGGAAACGGTGTGATCCCGCTCTACTGCACCTGCGCCACCGAGCACTCCGGCCGTCCGGAGGAGGAAGTGGGCTGCGGCGCCTACTGGAACGTACGTCTGGAACGGCCGTGACGGCAGGCCGGCATGCCACGCCCGGCCCTCCGGCGACCCCTGCGGACCGTAGGGCGGCCCGCCGTGCCCAGGAGTTGCTGGCGAACGAACTGCCCCTCGCCCGCAAGGCCGCGCAGGCGTGGAGCCTCGGACTCGCCGGCCTCTTCGTCGGGCTGCTGGGTTTCGGCCTGGTCAAGGGACGCACCGACGTCAGCAAACTCGCCGCGCCGTACGGTGTGTCGGTGGGCGCGGCCCTCCTGCTCTCCCTGCTGTGCGGTACGGCCGGTGCCCTCCTTCTGCTGCGCGCGGCCCATGGTGCGCCGCGCATGGTCCGGCTTCCCCTGGGCACCGGTACGGCCCCCGCCGTTCTCGAAGCCGGCGACCACCTGGAGACACTGAGCACCGTCCGAGCGTTGCGCCTCGGCATCCTGCTCACCCTCGTCTGCGGTGCCGCGCTGGTCGGCAGTGTCGGTCTGACCTGGTACGGCCCGGTCACGGAGGACCCGCGCCTGGTCGTCAGGACCAACTCGGACAGCGTCTGCGGGAAGGCGCTGCGGATCAGCGACGGGCGCCTGACGCTCAAGACGGAGACGGGCGAGATGACCGTAAGCCTCAGCGATGTCGTGTCACTGGGCGCCGTCGACACCTGCCCGACGACCGGAACCGACCGCTGACACGCGGGGGGACCGCACGATGTGACGGTGCTGGAGATTGCGCTCATGACACGCACGAGGAAGATCGCCGCCGCGCTGTTATCCGCATCGCCCGCGCTGCTCGCGACGTCCCCCACCGCCGGCGGGCGCGCCTCATGAGTCGGGATCTGCCACGCAGGGCGGTGCTGGGCGGAATCGTCGGCGGCCTGGCCCTGACGCCTCACCGCCCAGGCCGACCTGGGCGTCCTCGCCGACCCGCCCGGTTGCCTCCGCCACTGCCGTAGCGGGCCGAGAACCGTACGTCCCGCTGCGCGTGGGCGCCGGGGGCGGCCCGGCCGGGACGGAGCGGGTCCATGTGCTCAAGGTCGGTCCCGACCCGGCGCACACGGTACTGGTGCTGGTTCCGGGCATGTTCGGGGCCGCGAACGACTTCCGCCTGCTCGCCCGGGACCTCGTCGCCGACCTCCCCGGACCAGATCGGCGGTGAGCCTGTCGCGGGACCGGTTGTGGTTCCCGGCCAGTGAGGCCTCACGGTACTGGCGGGCTCTGACAGCAGCCCTTCCGCTCCGGCACGTACAGGTGCCGAGCATGGCGGAGACATGAACGCGGACGCCACCCGGACCCAGGAGCTGACGCAAAGGCCCTGGCAGCCGTCCAGTGCGGTTGACCACCACCTCACACGCGTAGCCGCGCGGGTTCGGATGTCCATGCGAGGGCGAGCAAGCTGCTGGTGGTACTGGCGAGCCGGGTCCGGGACCTCGAACGCCGGGACCGACCAGGGCCGGGGCTCAGCGCACCGGGAAGCCGGAGGAGTAGCCCTGTTCCCTGAGCCAGGGGAGGATCCGGCGCAGGGCCTCGACGGTCTGGGAACGGTCGCCGCCCGCGTCGTGGAAGAGGAGCGTCGGCCCGTTGGGCAGCTCCCGCTCGACGGTGGCGACGATGGCGTCCGTGCCCGGTCGTTCGAAGTCCTTGGTGTCCACGTTCCAGCCCAGCGGGCGCATGCCCCGGGAGGCGGCCAGCTTGCGGCTGTAGGGGGTGAAGGCCCCGCCGGGCGCCCGGTAGTACATCGGCCGTACGCCCCCGGACGCCTCGGTGATCATGCGCTCGGCGTCGAGGATCTGCTGCGACTGGTAGGCCTGGGACTTCTTGTCCATGGCGGTGTCGTGCGACACCGAGTGGTTGCACAGCTGGTGCCCGGCCGCGACCACCTTCTTCACGAGGTCCGGGTGGGCCTTCGCCTGCGTCCCCACCATGCAGAACGTGGCCTTCACCTCGTACTCCCGCAGCACGTCGAGCACTTGAGGGGTCCATGCGGGGTCGGGACCGTCGTCGATGGTGATGTTGACGCCGCGCGCCCCCTTGTCCGAGGCGTGCGCGATGGTCACGTCCACCGGCTTGACATCACTGCCCGGCGTGGCCGACGCGGTCGCCTTTGGCGACGAGCCGTCCACGGCACCGGCCTGAGCGGTCCACACCGAGGCACCGGTGGCGAGCAACGTCACCCCGAGCGCCGCCCCGACCAGCTTGCCGTACCAGCCCCGCCTGCCGCCGTGCTGTGCCATGTCCGCCCCGCTTTCGCGCAGTTCCTCGCCTGTCCCGGTCACCTTGCGACCACCTGGCAGGACGAGGGGCGGCGGCCCCTGGATGCGCCCGTTACTGATCACGGACAATCCCGGGGGAGTTCGCGGACAACTCGGCGATCAGCGGCCGGAACCGTACCGGTTGGCGCGCCAACGGGTTCAGCGCTTTCACCCTCGCGTCGCACCTGTGGCGACAGTTTGACGATGCGACCGGAAGAGCCGGCCGGCCTCCGCCGCCGGGACGTCGACCTCGACAACCTGCGCATCCGCATCCGCATCCGCATCCGCGTCCGCATCCGCTTCGCCGAGGCGGAGCGGATGAACGGGCGCCACCGTCCAGGGCGGCACCAAGTCCGAGGCGGGCACCCGTGTGTCCGGCCTGTCATCACGGACCGCGATGCGCGTGGCGAACGCCGCTGGGGCAGCGATAGGGGACGGCAACCCACTCAAGCCCGACCAGCGCCGGCCGGACATGTCGGGAGGCGTCTCGGTCACGCGGGAGTGAAGGGCGTTGACCGTTTTCTCCACCGCTTGGCCGGGCCCACAGGTGATAGCGAGACCGTCCGTCTGGCGCCCGGTCGTATCGGAGGCCCGGTCGTACCCGACGCCCGGCTACTCGTTGACCAGGACGGGTACGGAGACGACGGCGGCTGCCGCGGTGCCGGTGAGCTCGGTGGCGGGTGCCTTGAAGTCGATGCCCTCTCCCGCCGCGCGCGGTCCGTCGTGGTGATGGCCGCCGTCCGCCTCCTGTCCCTCCTCCTGGTACTCGAAGCTCCCGGTGCCGACGAGGCGGCCCTCGGCGTCGTAATAGGCGGCACGCAACTCCAGCGCGAGCACATCGCTGACGTCAGAGGTAATGGCCAGATGGCCGCTGACGGCGGACCCGCCGGTGAGTGAGAGACCCGTGAGACGGACGCGGTCGGTGAACGGGCCCTCCTCGATACGTACCTCACCCCGCTTGGGCGGCGCCGGGAGCGTCGCGGCCGGGGAGGGCGCGGAACGGGGAGGGGGCAGGGCGGCGGCAGAGGTGCCGGCGGCGAGCGGCTCGGCCTCGCGGTCCTTGGCGGCCGGGGAACTGCTGCAGCCCGTAAGAGAGGCCAGGGCGAGGGCGCCCAGAGCGGCGGCCGTCGTGAGGCGGATCGGGTGTCTCATCGGACGTACTCCTGGGATACGGATCAATCCTGGCCGGCCTGACTGTTCCCGGGCCAGGAGGGTGTCCCGGGCCAGGAGGGTGTCCGGGGCCGGGAAGGGCAACCCCCTCCCGGCCCCGGTCGCGTGACTCGGTAATGGTCAGTGACCGCGGGGCGCGTTGCCGAACAGCGAGCGGTACATCTTGGTGTAGAGCTCGGTGTTGTCCTGGCTGGCGGCGAAGGCGCCGCTGCCCGGACCGTACGCGTAGATCGGCACATCGGCACCCGTGTGGTTGCCGGACAGGTAGGTCAGCCAGAGGCTGGCGTCCTCGCTGCCGTCCTTCACACCGGCCGGGTCGTCGGGGGTGCGGAACGTGGCCGGGCCGAAGTTCTTGGCATCGCCGGAGCCGGAGCCGGCGCCGTTGACGATGCCGCTGGAGCGGGCCGGGTCCTTGACGTTGGCCGAGGACGAGCGCGCGGGCACGGAGTTGTTGGCCGTGTTGCCCGAGTCGTTGTTGGCCGGCGGGGCCGCCGACTCGGCGTTGGTGAAGGTGCCCTTCTCGATGATGTTGAAACCGGCGCACTCGTGGTCCGCCGTCACGACGACGAGGGTGTGGCCGTCCTTCTTCGCGAAGTCGGTTGCTGCCTTGACCGCGTCGTCGAACGCCTTGATCTCACCGAGGGTCTGCGCCGCGTCGTTGGCGTGCGAGCGCTTGTCGATCAGGGCGCCCTCGACCTGGAGCACGAAGCCCTTCTTGGAGCGGCCGTCGAGCAGAGAGATCGACTTCTTGGTCAGCTCGGCGAGCGTCGGCTCCTGCTTCTGCGGGGCGTCGGCGGGCAGTTCCGCCTTCGACTTCTCGACGGTCATGTTCCCGCGGTTGAACAGCCCTACGACCTTGCCGCTCTTGACCTTGTCGAGGTCGGCCTTGGTCGCGGCCTTCTGGCTCTCGGCGGTCTGGGCGGGCAGCGCCGCGTCGCCGAAGCTGCCGAGCACCTGGTAGCCCTGGGCCTGCAGCGCCTTCTGGTCGTCCGGCGCGAAGCGGGCGAGGCCGCCGCCGAAGATCACGTCGGCGGTGCCGTTGCGGGCGATCTGCTGGGCGATCGGCGTGATCAGGGTCTTGTCAGCGGGCTTGTCCTCGTAGGAACCGTCGTCCTTCTTCGGCAGGCAGGCCGCGTCGGAGTAGACCGGTCCCTGGCAGCCGCGCAGCAGAGCGTGGCTCATCTGGGCGGCCGGGGTGGCGTCGGTGATCTCGGCGGTGGACACGTTGCCGGTGGCGAAGCCCGACTTCTTGGCCTGCTCCATCAGCGTCGGCAGCTTCTTCTCGTACGAGTCGACGCCGATGGCCGCGTTGTACGTCTTCACGCCGGAGGACCACGCGGTGGCCGCGCTGGCGGAGTCGGTGACCAGCGCCGGGTGGTCGCTGCCCTTCTCAACGGCGGACGTCGCCACCGCGCCGTAGCTCGGCAGCCGCTCCATGTTCAGCTTGCCGTCGGCGCCGTAGAAGCGCTCGCGGCCGGCGGTGACATGGGTACGGCCCATACCGTCGCCGAGCAGGTAGATGACATTGCGGATCTCGGGCTTCTTGCCCTGATCCCCTTGCTGGGGAGCGGAGTTGGCGGTCGCCGTCGCGGCAGCGGCCAGAGCGCCGGTGACGGCGAGGACCGTCAGAATCTTCGTTGGTCTGCTACGCATTGCGGAGTGCTCTCCTTGGACGCTGGGCGCTGGACGATCAGCGTTCACAGCCCTTGTCCCGGCCGTGAACGCACCGGGACGGGCCGGGCCCGGCAACCGTAGGAGCCGGAGGTGAACGTGCCACCACCACCGCGCGGCGACCCGGCACTGAGGCCTTCCCCAAAACTTTACCTATTGCGCAAGTGGGTAACCTGTTTACGGTCGGTCATCCTCGTGCCGACGCACGCCATGGAACCGCATTCGGGGGGCACTATATGAACCGCTCTGATCGCCTCAGGCCGGAGGACAAGCGCGACTACGAGCGCGTACTCGACCGGGCGCTGAGGTCCCCGCGGGTCCGCGAGGCGGTGGAGCGCGCCGACGCGGTGGTCAACACGGAGCAGCTACGGACGAAGGCGCTCGCGGCCCGTGCCACGATCACGGCGGCGGCGCTCCCCGAGTACCGCCTCTACCTCCGTCTGCGCACCGACGTCGAACGGCCTGCCAAGACGCCCGGCGTCTCTCCGGGCGGGAGCGGCGCAGACCGTGCAGGGAGCGCAGGGAGCACGGGGAGCACGGGGAGCACGGGGAGCAGGGGCGGGTCGGAGAGCTCTGGCGGGTCAAGTCGGGGATTACTGGGAGCTGTTGGCCTGTTGCTCCCCGCGCTGGCCGTCATGGCTGCGATCGCGTTCCTCGTGGTCGGCTACGCCCTGCGCCTCGTCAACTCACACTCCCAGTTGGCAGAAGGGCTGGTGGCCGCAGGCTGGATCGCCGCGTCCGTCGCGGTGCTTGCCGCGCTGCTCGGTCTCGTTGGCATGCTGGTCACCGCGAGCCGTAACCGCGCCATCGCTTACGCCGACCACGCCTCCGACACGGACCCGGCCGTGGCGGCAGCCCGCGAGACCTGGCACCGGGCACTGCTGGACCGCGGCATACAGCCCTTCCTGCTCAACCGGCTGCGGGCGACCGGCGCCGACAGGGGCACAGGCACAGGAACCCCCGAGGGCGCGAGCCCCGATACCGACGCGAATCCGAATCCGGGCTTCTCCTCTCCCGGCTACAGCAGCCCGGACTACACGGGTTCTCCCGGCTACACCAGCCCCGACTTCACCGGCCCCGACTTCACCGGCCCCGACTTCACCGGCCCCGCCAAGCACGGGTCGCTGGAGTAACGCAGAGGCCGATGGTCACGGGATCGTAAAGTGACGGGGGGGGAGACGTCCAGGTTCGGGTCACCAACGATGGTCCCGGCTAACCATTCCTCGGAGAAGGCGGCGCTGGTCCATCAGCTCCAGCAGCACTCCGGCGGCCGGTCATACCTGCAGAATCTCCGCAGGCCATGACCCGCCACGCTGAAATGGTGATAACGGTGTATCGCGGCCGCCCGGGCCCATGTGCGGCTTCGATGGGCCCTGGGCATGCCGATTCGCGGTGGGTTCGGTGTTTCAGTTCACGGTGAAGAAGTAGTCGTAGGGTGCCAGTTGGATGCCGGAGCGGGTCGTCGCGTAGACCGTGAGGTCGTACCAGCCGTCCGTGGCCGGGGTCCAGTCGATGCTCGCGGTGTGGTGGGCGTCCGCGGGGACCGTGACCTCGGGGTCACCGTTGTTGAAGGTGTACGTGTAGCTCACGACATCCTTCACCTTCGGCGTGAACGTGAAGGTGCCCGGGACGCCGACGTCGCCGCCCGAACCGTTCTCGGGGTAGGCGTCCGAAGTGACGGTGGGAGTCGTGTCGTAGCTGATGCCCCACCAAGCCGCTTGGCTGACCCAGCCGTTCGCGCTCTTGCTGGTCACCTGGAGGTTCTCGCCGTAGATGCCGTCCAGCGCGAGCTCCACGGTCGCCGTGCCGTCCGCGCCCGCCGTGACCTCGAAGGTCCTGTCGTTCTGACCGCCGATGGTCCGCACGGAGTAACTCACGACCGGGCTCTTCGCCTGGAGTTCGAGGTCGGGACGGAGCGTGAACTCGGTCGGCTCACCGAACTCGGGTTTCGGGACGGCCGGGGTGACGGTGGGCGCCGGGGAGCTGACGCGGAAGGTGTAGCTGGTGACCGGCGACCCGCTGTAGGCCCGGTCCAGGCTGCGCACCCACAGCGTCATCACCCCGGAGCCGGTCGGCGGGATCAGGCGGAGCGTGGCCGAACCGCCCAGCGCGTCGGCGCGCTTGAAGTATTGCGTGTCGGAGTACGGGTCGACGGGCTGCGGAATGCCGTACTCACCGATGCTCGTGCCGATGACCGGCATGGTCTGCTGCCAGGAGAACTCGAACCCCTCGACGTCGTCGACACCGCCCGCGCCCAGCGTGAACTCGACCGGCTCGCCGCCCTTGTTCCACACGTCCGGCGGGTAGTTCGGCGAGGTGATGGTGGGTGCGTTCGCCGGGCGGGTGTTGTCGATCGTGACATAGCAGGGGGCCGACCAGTCCGAGACCGCGTCCCCGACCACCGTCTGCGCCTGCCACGCGTACGTCTGCCCGTCGGCGAGCGCACTGGCGGGCAAGGTGGCCGGGGCCTCGAAGCCGGGTTTGACGCGGTCGCGGGCGACCGTGGTGATCCGCGTCGGGTCGCTGACCGGCCAGGCCTGATACCGCACGCCGACCAGGGAGTTGCCGGTGGTGTCGGTGGTCCCGGGGATACCCTCGACGACGAGGCCTTCGCGAGCCCAGTGGTACGAGGGCCGGTCTGCATCAATCGAGCAGTGGCGGTAGCCGTTGAACAGCTGAGTCGGTGTGGTGGGCGTCCCGTCGGCCGCGCTCGCGGGCGAAGCGGCGGCCAGTGCCAGGCCGAGGGTCCCCAGAGAAGCGAGGACTGCACGAGGTCTCGCGCCGAAGGACATGGTCAAGTGATCCCTCCCGTTTGGATGCCCGCATGCGGTGCCCTGATGCGCACTGGTGTACGGGCAGCGAGGGGATCGTACTGGGGTGCCGCAGGCTGACGCATGAGGATTAAGGAGAGCCGAGCGAGCTACGGCGCGGACCCTGGGCGGCCGGACAGGGGGCGTGTCATCGGTGCGGCGTTCGCTGATCGCGCCAACCACGCGTCTCACTGCGGTGAGGCAACCGACGCGAGGGTGAGTGACATACCGAACGTCTGCGGACGACCGATGCCGAGATGGCGACGTACCACGAAACGTCGGCGGCTGCTCCCCGCCTCAAATCGGGCTGGACAACAAACAAACCCCAGGCCATTGACCTGGGGCGCATACGTGCTCTGGCGTGGCGCCCGGGAGCGCAGGACTGCACCGCTGTTGACCGTGGTTTACCGGTCTTATGGGCACGCTATGGGCACGCCGTCGGGTTGGAGGTGTGGAGACCCCTTCTTGGCGGCTGACGCGAGGCCGAGCCCTGGAAGCGAATGCTTGCCGAGAGACCGCCGTTACGGGAGCACATGTCAGTAGCCGCCGAGAAGGGCGCGTACCCGGCGCAGGGTGTCCGGGCCGGCGGAACTGTGCCAGCGCGACGGGTCGGCGGGGCGGCGGCCCCACAGCAACAGGACGCGGACGGCCGCGTCGCTCTCGATCGTCGCGGGGCCCTCGGGGGCCGCGAGCCGGATGGTCCCGCCGTCGGCGTCGGCGCTCACCACGACGTCGTCCATGCCCGGGGTGCGCAGCCGGCCCTCGACCCGTCCCTCAGCACCCAGGTCCAGGCCCGCGCGACCACGCTCCAGCAGGGGCCGGCCGACCGACACCACGCTGTGCTCCGTCATCCACGGCTCGGTGAGCGCCTGTACCGCCGTACGGTCGTCTCCGGTCAGGTCCCAGCGGTGCAGGATCAGTTCCTCCCGCATGTGCTCCGCGAAGAAGGGAACCTTCACCGTCCGGCCGGTCCACATCACCTCCGTCTCCGGAGACAGATCCTGGGCCGCGGCCGCCACGACCTCTGTCAGCTTCTCGCAGCGGCTCAGGAAGGCCGCCCAGAGCTCGGTGTCGGACAGTCGCCGGTACGGCTCCTCACGCTCGAAGCCCCGCGTCTCCACGGGTGCGCCGTCGAGGAAGGCGTGGAGTACACGGGCCAGTTCCTCGGCATTGCCTGTCTGGTGAATGAGGACGTCCCGGACCGACCACGCCTCGCACCAGGTGCCGTCGTCCGGGCGCCGTGCCTGCACGGCGTGTACGAAGGGGGCCAGTTCGGGCAGCATGGCGTCGACCCGGGAGGAAATCATGCGTCATGAGTAGCCTGCCGGGACGGTGGTCAAACCGTGCCTCCATCGCGGAACCAGCTCCGACGTTCCGTACGACGAAGACGTCCGCGGCGAGGCAAGGCGAGGACGATTTCCTGGCCGGGAGCCGGGGCCGGGGTGTCGTGAGCGGAGGGCCGCATCTCCTTGGCCCGGGCTCCCGGCGGCGGTTGCGTCAGGGGCGAGCGGGCACCGGAGCCGCGGCCCTCGCCGCGCTGCCCGAGTTCCTGCTCGCCTCAGTGCACGCGACCGTGTGCGGGGTATGGCTGGGCTGGTTCCCCTCCCAGGGCTGGGCAGGGCCCCGTCGACGGTGCTGTCCGCGCTCGCCCTCGGCGTGCCCTCCGGGGCGGTGATCGGAGGACTGCTCGACCAGTGCCTGCCCGCCGCCTTTCACGAGCCCTGGGAACGGACCTGGCGCGCCTACGGCCTCACACCCCGTCCGTATCGTGCGCACCGCACTACGCACCGCACTGCGCCGCGCACTGTCCGGGGTGCTCCCGCAGCTTCTGCCAACCATCGTCGCCCTGGTCGGCGGCGCGGTCGCGGTGGAGAAGAGCTGTCGTGCTCGGAGTCCGTACTGCCCACGCCTGTCCGCACGGTGCACGGCGATGGCCTCAGCCGGTCAGGTGGGCCCGTCCGGGCTCAGGGAGAAGGCCGTGTCGCCTGCCATCGCCACGATCGCGTCCTTGACGAGCAGCACTTGCGGCGGGTAGTTCTCCGTTTTGTCCCCGGGGTCGTCCAGTGCGGAGGTGCGCCAGACCTCCGCTCCGGTGCGGCTGTCCAGTGCCAGCAGACGGCCGAAGCGGTTGGAGAAATAGACCCGCTTGTACGTCGCTGACACCGCGGGCGCGGACAGGCTCTCTACGTCCGTCATCTTCTGCCAGAGTTGTTTGCCACTGTCCGCCGATACTGCGGTGACCGACCCGTTGGACCGGACGAAGTAGACGATGCCGTCCACAAGGGTGGCCGCGCCGGTCAGCGGATGTGCCAGCGGTATCCGTTTGACCTGCCCGGTTTCCGAGGACACCCGCAGCAGCGCGTTGTACGGCCGTTCGTACCCGGCTTCGTACACGTCCTTCGCGGTCTGGGGGGCGAGGAACAGGGGTTGCCCGCCGACAGCGCCGAGCGCTTCCGCCTTCTTGGGCAGTGTGGCGGTTTCGGTCAGGCTGCCGGGTCCGAGCTTCATCAGCTCGACCGGGGCCTGGCCGGGCTCGGTGCCCTTCGAGCACAGGGCGTAGGGGACGCCTCCCAGCTCCGACGGAGTGCAGTACTCGTCCAGCGAGGGCGCCCGCCACAGTTCCTTGCCGGAAGGCCCGTAGGCCACGAACGTCGAGTAGTCGGGAGACAGGGTCAGCAGTCCGCCGTCGTACAGGACCGCATCCTCGGACTTGTTGATGTCGCGTTGCCACCGCCGGTGCCCGGTAGTGGCGTCGAGGGCCACCACGCGCCTGGCCGTGTCGTTCGGATCCTCGTACATGTAGACCAGCCCGTCGCGGACGCCGATCGGCTGCACCCCCTGAGGGCGGGTACCGGTCCGCCACAGGGTGCGACCGGAGGCCGCGTCGATCCTGGCGGCCGTGAAGCCGTTACCGCCGCAGAACAGGGCGCTTCCCTCCGCCACGCATCCAGGGCTGTTGTAGTCGAGAGGAATGCCCTTCACGTCGTACCGCAGCTTCTTCTGCCACGGCCGCCAGCCTTCGGGCAGTGACGCGGCACGGGCGGCGGCGTCGGAGGCGGCGGTCTCGGAGGCGGTGGTGGGGTCCGGAGCGAACACGAAGACACCCACCCCGATACCCAGCCCGGTGACGGCCAGCGCCGCGCCCAGGCCGGTGAGCAGCATCCGTGCTCGGCGTCGCTTGCCGGTGCCGGTGCCGGTGCCGGTGCTGGTGCCGGTGCTGGTGCTGGTGCTGGTGCCGGTGCTGGTGCTGGTGCCGGGCGCGGCGCCCGAGGAGGTGGTGGCCGCGCTCCGGGAAGTGGGGCGGCCCCGGGGTTTCGCGGACTGCCCGGTCTGCGGGGACCCGATGGCGTCGGATTCCGGCAGCGCCTGGAGCCTGCGGTGTATGTCCGTCAGTTCCGGCCGTGCGGCCGGGTCCTTGTCCAGGCAGCGCTCGACGATGCCCAGGAGCGCTTCGGGCACCCCGTCGAGGTCCGGGGGCCCGTGCACCACCTGATAGCCGGTTATGTACGGGCTGTCGGCGTCGAAGGGTCCCGTGCCGACGGCCGCGAACACCAGCAGTGACCCCAGCGAGAACACGTCCGAGGCCGGGGTGACGTCTCGGGGAGAAGCCACTTGTTCCGGCGACATGAAGGGCGGCGTGCCGATCATGCGCCCGGTCGTGGTGAGTCTCTGGTTGTCAGAAGCGCGCGATATGCCGAAGTCGATGACGCGCGGCCCGTCCCCGGTCATCAGGACGTTGCCCGGTTTGAGGTCCCGGTGCACCAGACCCGCCCGGTGGATGTCGCGCAGCGCCTCGGTGAGCCCCAGCCCCAGCGCGCGCAGTTCCCGCAGGCTCAGCGGGCCGTCCTTCGCCACGACTTCGGCAAGGTTGAGCCCCGGCACGTAGAGCGTCGCCATCCACGGCCGGTCGGCGTCCGGGTCGGCGTCCACGACAGGCGCGGTGAAGGCGCCGCTCACTCTGCGCGCTGCCGCGATCTCCTGCCGGAAGCGCGTCCGGAACTCCTCCTCCTGGGCATACGGCCCGTGCACGAGCTTGACCGCGACCTGTCGTCCCGAGGCGGAGACTCCCAGATAGACGACTCCCATGCCGCCCGCCCCGAGCCGGCCGAGAAGGGTGTACCCGCCTATGGACTCCGGGTCCCCGGTGCTCAGGGGCGTCATTGCCGATCGTCCTTCCCAGCGCCTGCCTACCTCACGGGGATCAGAGTAGGCCCTGCCGCTCCGGAAAACGGAGCCGCGCTTATCACGCAACGGTCGTCGGCAAGAGGAGGTCGCGGCCGGGCTGCGCCCTCCACGCGGGTGACGCTGGACGGCGGCCGGGGTAACCGTGCTCTGGAGAATGCTTCCCGCGAACCGTGACGGCCCCGACGTTCGCGGCACAACCATTGAACCGGTGTAGGAGTCAGAGGTGTGGTACATCCACAAGCACAGCTCTGGCGGGGGAATCCTTGAGAAAGATCACGGCTGCGGTGGGCACAACGACCATCGCGGTCTTCGCCTCCACACTGATCGCCGCGCCGGCCGCGCAGGCGGCCGACGTCAATCTCCAGTCGCGTACCTCGACCGAGGTGAAGGACGGCAGGATTCACGCCGTCTACGAGTCCTACGACGACATACGCCCAGAGGACGTCAGCATCCGTGTCCGGCAGAAGGGCAGCGACCAAGTCCTCGTCACTGTCCGGCTCGCCGGCACCGACCAGTGCGCCCCCGAGAGCGACTGCTGGGACATGACGTTCCTTTCCGAGCCGGTCACGCTCCCCGAGATGGGCGTCTACACCATGGACGTCGTGGTCCGGGAGGGCCAGTCGGGCGAGCTCGTCGACCGTGACAACGGCGAACTCAACTACGCACTCGACCCTCACCTGAAGGTCACCAGCGACCGTCAGTGGATCTCCTACGACAACTTCCGCATCAACGCGTCCGGCACCCTCGTGGCCGAGGACCCGCACACGCACGAGGTCAAGCCGTTCGCAGGAGCCGGGCTCTACTACCGCAGCCGCGCGATGCACTCCGAGGGCTGGCTGCGGACGAACGGCAAGGGGAGCTTCACCAAGCCCCTGACCTTCTCCGAGTACAGCACCGACACCCAGGTCGAGTTCATGTTCGACGCGGAGAACGAGACGCTCACCCTGCCGTTCCGCAGGCAGGAGCTGAAACTGAAGGTGGACGCGCCCCACAGCACCGTCAACGCCCCGTACGGGAGCGACGTTCCCGTAAAGGGCAAGCTCACCCGTATCGCCGATGACGGTACGGAGAAGCCGATGCCCGGCCACAGCATCGAGATCGGCAGCCAGAAGACCGTGCCGACCCGGGACGACGGCACCTTCTCCGACAAGTTCACCGTCAAGCAGGGCGGCACGGTGAAGATCGCGCCCAGCGGATCGGGTTGGTTCAACACGCCGCCGACGCACTCCTTCGCGGTCGCCACGCCTGTGAAGACGAGCACGTTCTCGTCGCTGAAGGCCAGTGTGGACAAGTACCGGAAGGTCACCTTCACCGGCAAACTGGACGTCACGGCTGGTTCGTACCCCGCAGGTACGACGGCCGCCGTCACCATCGAGCACTCCACGGACGGCCGGACCTGGTCGAATGTCGGCACCTTCACCGCGCAGTACGGCGCCACCTTCACCCAGTCCCCGGCCAAGAAGGGCTCGACCAGTAGCTACTGGCGCCTGCGCCACACGAACGCGGGCCTGACCAGCACGGCCTTCAAGCTCGGCCGCAAGTCCACCCAGCTCTACAACGACGACGTCACGCCCGAGGGCGTGCGCAAGGGCACGCTGATCACGGCCAAGGGCGGCCTGATGCAGCAGAGCGGTACTTCCTGGAAGGTGTTCCCCGGCCAAACGGTCCGCATCTACTTCAAGGCTTCCACGAGCGGCGCCACGTGGAAGCAACTGGGCACCGCCACGACCCGGACCGACGGCACCTTCAGCAAGAAGTTCACCGCGCAGCAGGACGGCACCTGGCAGATGCGCTACATCGACACGCCGAGCACCCACTACGCGGACTACGGACGGGAGGATTTCGTCGACGTCCGCTAGGCGCACAGTGATGGACGTCGGCCCCGGCGGCAAGAACTGACTGTCGGCGCCGGGGCCTGCCTGCCTTCTCAGCGAGTTGCACAACACACGCGCGCTGAACGTACGCCGAGAAGGGGGCCGATGGCCTCCTTCTCGTCGGTGAGGAGGGAGCTCCCTTCCGCGGCACCTCCTTTGGCTGGAAGCGGTGACGCGCCCGTACTGCCGTCGGCCTCCCGGACGGCTTCCGCTTCTACCGAGAAGGCCGCGCTCATCTGTCAGCACTCCGACGACGAGCGGCAGCGCGAGGTGGCGGCGCGAGGTGGCGTCGGGGCTCGACGACATGCTGCGCGTTGAGCGTGCGGAGAGTCACCAGGACGACCCCGCGCACCACAACCACAAGCCCACCGGCAGCCGGCCCGGCCCTCAGGGTGCGGTCGTGGTGCGCGCACCGCCCACCGGTCTGGACAACAAACCGCCGACGCCCAGTTGCGCACTCGTCACAGCGGGCGACCGCCAGCCCTCCGGATGTCCTGGTTCTGTCACGCGACCGCCATCACGTGGTCTCACCAGTAACCACATGCGGCACTGCGTGCTCTCCTCTGACAGCACCGGAGCGAACCTCACCCCACGAACCATGAAGACAGGAGCAGCTTGTGGCAACGGACACACCCCGACGAAACGCCCTGATGGCCTGTGTGGCCCTGGTCGTCGGTGCCCTCACCCTCACGGCCTGTGGCGGCGGCGCCACAGCGGACGGCTCCAGCCGGCAGTCGAAGGCCCAACTGGCCCCGACCGCTGACTCGGTCACCGCGAAGACCGCTCAGGCGGGGACCGCCTCGACCACGGCGGCCGGTCTCGACTACGTCGCGATGGGCAGTTCGTTCGCCGCCGGACCGAGCATCCCGCCGCTGCAGTCGAGCAGCGGGGCGGCGGCGTGCGCGCGGTCGGACAACAACTACGCGAGCATCGTGGCCCGTGACATCGGGGCGAATCTGACGGACGTCACCTGCAGCGGCGCCACGACGGCGAACATCCTCAGCACCAACCAGGGTTCGCAGCCGCCGCAGATCAACGCCGTGAACAGCGGGACCGACCTGGTCACGATCACCATCGGCGGCAACGACGTCAACTACCTGGGCAGCATGGTCACGTACTCCTGCCAGAACAGCGGCGGCACGAACTGCGGCACCGTGGACCAGGCCGCGATCAACACTGCCCTCGGTGTGGTGGGCCAGCGGATCGAGAACGTCGTGAACGCCGTCCACGCCAAGGCCCCGCAGGCACGCGTCCTCCTGGTGAGCTACTCCACCCTCCTGCCCGACACCGGTGGTTGCACCGGTGTGCCGCTCACCGCCGACCAGCGGGTGTTCGAGCGCAGCGTCGCCCAGCGCCTGGCGCAGGCGTACATCACCGCCGCGAACGACACCGGGGCGACCCTGGTCCGCCTCGCCACCGCCAGCCACGGCCACGACGCCTGCGCGGCCGACCCGTGGGTAGAGAAGTACAAGCCGGCCTCGGGACGGACCACGTACCACCCGAACGAGGCCGGTATGAAGGCCGCGGCCTCCTTGGTGAAGTCCGCGCTGGGGTGAAGTTCGCCGGGTACCGACACCCTGCGCCCGGGCTTCACCTGTGCGCGAGCGAGGGCGGCACCTGCACCTTCACCGGCACCCGCGCGGTGGCCCACGGCGCCGGAACGTACACCTACAAGACGGCGACCCGCAGCACCGCCTCCTGCCACGTCGTCTTCGACGGCGACCCCGGCATGGAGGAGCGCAAGCGGGAGTCGGCGGGTGAGATGATCTCGCTGCTGTAGGTGGGATCACAGCGTCGGAGCGCGAAAAAGTCCTGTGCACCGGCTCGCGCACCTTTGCGATCATCCCCGAATGGCGCACAGTCTCGAATCGCTGGTCATCCGGCACACCTACCGCCTTGCCTCCCCCAAGGGCTCCGCCGGGGAAGGAACTATCGCCGCACGGCAGTTCGACGCGGCGCTGACATCCGTGGGCTTCAAGCTCTCGGCGGAGCTGCTGGAGCGGCTGTCGGGGCTGTCCGAGGCCACGGTCGTGCACACCGCCAAGCGGACGCTGCGCACCGTGAGCGAGATGGTGGGCGACCATGTCCGGCACAACTCGTACTTCATCGACTTCCCGGCGAACGTGCCGGACACCGAAGAGTTCTGGATGCAGTGCGTGGCGAAAGCGCTCGGCGACGAGAAGTCGCGCGAGAACATGCTGCCGCAGCTGAGGCGCCGGGTGCTGGACCTGCTCAGCCTCCCCACGTACGGCCGGTACCAGCACACCTACGAGGAAATGCTCGCGGCGCAGGACGAACTGATCGCCTCGGCGGGCGACCGGGTCACCGTCCTGCATCTCGGTCGGGACCTGGACGACGAACTCACCGACCTCTACCTGGCCCTGGCCGGCAGCACGACCCCGCTGGGCGAGGACGACCTGCGCGACCTCAAGGCCCTCGCCGAGCGGTGCGCGCTCGGCCCCCAGCCGGAGGCGATCCCGGTCCGGGAGAACCGGGCGGTCATCAACGAGGCCCGGCTCGGCGTCGGGGCGGACCTCCTCCTCGACACCGTCACCGATGTGCTGCGGCTGGCCTGCGCGCTGTCGGGCGGCGACGTGACGCTGCAGGAGCCGACCCGGTTTCGGGCGCTGTCGCGGCCGCTGCGCCGGGGGCTGCTCGCGGGTCTCGACGCCGTGGTCGCGGCGAACCCCACGAAGCTCGCCGATGTGCACGCGCACCGGGAGCCCTTCAAGCGGCTCGGCGAGCGCCTCCACCCGCACGAGTACCCGCGCTGGCCGCACGCCGCCGATGTGTTCGCGGTCGCGCGGGGCGCGAAGGAGGCACGGTCCTTCGACAGCCGGATCGAGAAGCTGCTCGACGCGTTTGACGTCCTCGGTGCGGTGAAGCTGCTGAAGTCTGCTCCCGGCAAGCTGTTCCGCGCCCTGGACCTCCTGCTGCGCATCGCCGCCGACCAGGAGGAACGGGACGCGGTGGTGGCTGCCGCGGTGCAGGTCGCTCCCGGCGTCTCCGGCCGGGTCGTGCTCTCGGTGCGCGAGCATCTCCACAACCGGGCACGTGAGAGCGGCGAACCCCGGGTCTTCGTCAACCGCCGGGGCCGCGCCTGGGTGACCCCCGACTTCCGACCGCCGGTACCGGCCGCCGACCGCGATCGTCTGATCGCCGCCCTCGACGCCGAGATGCGTCGTCGGCTCCCCGCGCCGGGCCGGCTGCTGCTCGACCCCGATGTCCTCGACGTGGCGCTTCCGCTCAGCGGCCGGGCAACCGCGGCCGGGCTCGGCGTACTGCCGCGAGGGTCGATCTCCACGGTCGACGGCGAACAACTGCGCTTCTTCGTGTACTGGAAGGAGACCAAGGACCGGACCGACTACGACCTGTCGGCGCTGCTTCTCCACGCCGACTACAGCACCGATTCCTGGCTCTCCTACACGTCCCTCAAGGCCGTCGGGGGCAAGCATTCGGGCGACATCACCGAGGCGCCCGACGGGGCCTCGGAGTTCATCAGCCTGTCCCTGGACCGAGTGCGCAGCACATTCATCGTTCCGCAGGTCAACATCTACGCGGGCGAAAGCTTCGAGGAGGTCGAGGAGTCGTTCTTCGGCTTCATGCTGCGCGACGGTGAGCAGAAGGGCCGGCCGTTCGAGCCGCGCACAGTGCGGATGAAGTCAGAGCTGCGTGGGGTGGGCCGGGTGGCGCTGCCGCTGGTGTTCCAGCACGGGGAGGACGGCCGGTGGCGCGCGAAGTGGCTCCACCTGTATCTGAAGGGCATCTCGTCGGCCAACCGGGTCGAGGAGAACCAGGTATCCGTGTCGAAGGTGGTGCGCGCCATCGTGGAGCGCGAGCAGTTGACGGTGGGGTACCTGATCGACCTGATGTCCGGCGACACCACGACCGTGGACCTGTGGGACGGTGAGCCGCTCCCGGACGAGCCCGTGATGTACATCGGCCTCGAACGTCCCGAGGGACTGCATCCGGACTCACGGATCATCACCCTCGAAAATCTGCGCGACTTGATCCCGGGCTGAGTGCTAGGTTGCCCACGGCGAGGCCATGAAGGGGCTTCCTTCTCAACTCCTTTCCTGAAACGAGTTCTTTCGCTTTCCTCGCCGTCGACTTCGACTGGGAGGCACCCGCTCGGCGCCTCCCGGTTGTTGGTGGTCCTTGCGAAGCGGAGAGCGCCGGGTTCGCAGCTGGGAGGCGTCCTTGGCGAACGTCACGTCTCTGACGTGGTGCAGGGCCTCGATCTTCCAGTGGTCACGGATCAAGCTGGCGAACTCGGTGGGCGTGGCTTGCTCGGCAGTGAGGCCGGTGACCGCGTAGACGGTCCTGATGCTGATCCTCCCGGTCCTGATGCTGATCCTCCCGGTCCTGCGGCCAACCCGGCGGCGCTTGAGCCGGACGGCCTGGCGGGCCCCGGGAAAGAGCAGGCTGTTCCCCGTGCACACCTTGATCCGGCGGATCTTGCCCGGCCAGGCTCGACGAGTTGGTGCGCGCCGGGCGTGCGAAGGACCACAAGGATCACAAGGACGACAGCCACGACCGCGCGCACCACAAGCAGAAGCCCGCCGGAAGCCAGCCCAGTCCTTATGGTGCGGTTGTGGTGTGCGCCCCGCCCATTGGTCTAGACAACAAAGAACCCCCGGGTCTCTGACCTGGGGGTTTCGCGTGGAGCGGGTGACGAGAATCGAACTCGCGCTCTCAGCTTGGGAAGCTGATGTTCTACCATTAAACTACACCCGCGTAAGTAAGACGCCGACCCGAGAGGGGCGGTGTCGGAACGCTCGGTCACTCTACCTCATGTCGGACCCCCGGTGCTGAAGCCGAGGGGTCCTTCAGTGTTTCGGAGGGGTGGACGGGGCTGCGTCGGGCGGGAGTTGGGGCGTACGGTGGGGGCGGGGAAGAGGGTCTGTGTGTGGTCGGGGTGCCGCCTGGAGGGCCGTCCCTTTCATCCCGTAATGTGGCTTTCGTCGTCAGGGCAGTAAGCCCGACGCGGCTCTTGGGGAAGGGACTCTTGGACTTGATGGAACGCACCGTCGTCCGCTGTGCCGATGGGCACGTGTTCAGCACCGCTTCGTTCCCGATGCAGCAGGCCGAGCGACTCGGCCCCGGCCGGCTGATCCGCTGTCCGCGGTGTGCCCGGCTTCGCAGTGTCGTGCCTGTGACGCTTGAGAAGCGATAGCCGGCGGTAGGTCGCGTAAGCCGCGTAGGCCACGTAGGTCACGTAAGCCGTGCGGTTTGTGCGAGCCGTGGTTCGACGGTGAGCTGTGGCTCGGCGGGCACGCGGTGGCCTGGCTGTACGCGGTGGCGCAGTAGCAGAAGGAGTGAGCAGGCGCGCGGGTCGTCCTCGTTGTGGGCGGTCCGCGCGTCTTGCGTATCCTCGGGGCGTGCTTCTCTCAGACAAGGACATCCGGGCCGAGATCGACGCCGGACGGGTGCGGATCGATCCGTACGACGAAACCATGGTGCAGCCGTCGAGCGTCGACGTGCGGCTCGATCGCTACTTTCGGGTGTTCGAGAATCACCGGTACCCGCACATCGATCCGTCCATCGAGCAGGCGGATCTGACCAGGCTGGTCGAGCCCGAGGGGGATGAGCCGTTCATCCTGCACCCCGGGGAGTTCGTGCTCGCCAGTACCTATGAGGTCATCAGCCTCCCCGATGATCTTGCCTCCAGGCTGGAAGGGAAGAGTTCTCTCGGGCGGCTCGGGCTCGTCACGCACTCCACCGCCGGGTTCATCGATCCCGGGTTCTCCGGGCATGTGACCCTTGAGCTCTCCAACCTCGCAACCCTGCCGATCAAGCTCTGGCCGGGCATGAAGATCGGGCAGCTGTGCATGTTCCGGCTCAGCTCTCCGTCCGAGTCCCCGTACGGGAGTGAGCGGTACGGGTCCCGGTACCAGGGGCAGCGTGGGCCCACCGCGTCCCGGTCCTTCCTCAATTTCCATCGGACGCAGGTCTGAGAGGGCGGTCGAGCATGACTGACGTTTCCCCCGCGGCCGACCCCGCGCGCGAGAACCTCTCCTACGAGGCCTTCGGTCGCGCCGTCCGTGAGCTTGCCCAGGTCATCGCCGATGACGGGTACCAGCCCGATGTCATCCTCTCCATTGCCCGGGGAGGCGTGTTCGTTGCTGGAGGGCTTGCCTATGCCCTGGATTGCAAGAATATTCATCTGGTCAATGTCGAGTTCTACACGGGCGTGGGTCAGACGCTCGAAATGCCTGTGATGCTGGCGCCCGTTCCGAACGCGATCGATTTCACCGACAAGAAGGTGCTGATCGCTGACGACGTCGCCGACACGGGTAAGACGCTGAAGCTCGTGTACGACTTCTGCCTGGACACCGTCGCCGAGGTGCGTTCCGCGGTGATCTACGAGAAGTCGCAGAGCCTCGTCAAGTGCGAGTACGTCTGGAAGCGTACGGATGCCTGGGTGAACTTCCCGTGGAGTGTCGAGCCGCCTGTGGTGAAACGGGCCGGGCAGGTGCTCGACGCGTAGGGCGCCAAGGGCGCCGACCGAGGTCTGGGCCCGCTGCAGCGACCCCTTCTTGTTTCAGCGCTCGGTGGGGGCGCCATCCTGTGGCGCCAACGAGCCCTCGATGTATAGGAGTTGGGAGAAATGGCGGGGATGTCGTAGGGGTACGCGTGGTGCGCGAAGGGGATGGGAAAGGGCCTTCGACCGCACGCGCCACCGGTGCGGGGAAGCCTTCGCCGGGCGGTAGGAGAAGGGGGAGACGCAGATGGCGGACGGGACGGGTGGTCCGTTACCGGACGACACGGGCGGCGGTCCCGAGGGGCGAACCGTGGGTCCCGAGGGCAGGGTCGTGGGTACGGGGCGTGCGGATGCGCCACCAGACGCGGGTGCGGGTGGCGTGGGTGGTGCCAGAGGCGGTTCCGGTGGCCGTTCCGGTGGCGGTTCCGGTAGTGGCTCTGGTGGTGGTTCCGGTGGCGCTGTCAGTGGGCCGGACGGCGATCCCGGCGGTTCCCGTGGGGGGCGCCTGGGGCGCGTCGTCGCGTGGGGCCGTGGGCTTGGGCCGCAGACGCTCGTTGGGGCCGTCTTCATCACCGTCGTCGGGGCCGTGGTGTCCGTGCTCCTCACCGCGGTGATCAGCGACGGCGGCTCGGAGAGCGGCACTGAGGGCGCCAAGGACGCAGTGGGCACAGCTGGTGGGTCGTCGGTGCCGAGGTGCTCGGGGCGGAGGTGCGACGGGTTCGACCCCAAGACGACGGGGTGTGGGACCGGGGCCAGGACCCTCTATGCCGACATGGCGGGCACCATGCGCCTGGAGATCCGGTACAGCCCGGCGTGCCATACGGTCTGGGGCAAGCTGACGGGCGCGGAGGTCGGGGACACCGTCGAGATACGGACCTCGCCGACCCGGCGGCAGGTCGATGCAGTCCGGTACGACCATGACAAGTACACGCCCATGCTGTCCGTGCCGGGGTCACGGGACTTCAGAATCCAGGCGACCGCTGTCGCCGTCAATCCGAAGAAGCGCGAGGTCAGGCAGGGGCACGAGCTGACGATCAGCGTCGACTCCACGGACCTGCCCACGGATCTGCCCGCCGCGACGCCCGCGACCGGCCGCGCTTCCTGAAGCCGGCTGACGAGTTCACGCACCCACGAGCGTCCCGGCATATGAAGGGCCCCGGCCGCACGGGGCGGCCGGGGCCCTTCACACATGGGTCCCCGCTCACATGCGGCAGGGGCCACTCACCTTGCTCTCGCCCGGAACCTAGAACGTCCCCAGCTTGATGATCGACAGAATCGCGATCAGCTGGATCGCCGACGCGCCCAGTGCCTTCGGCCACGGCAGGTCGTGGGACTTGGAGATCATCAGGGTCAGGAGCGCGCCCGCCGCGACCCAGGTGGCCCAGCCGAGGAGCTGGACGAAGGGGGCGTCGCCGCTCGCGAACATGGCGACCACCAGGCGTGGGGTGTCCGTGATGGACATGATCAGCATGGAGAGGCCGACCGTGGGCTGCCAGGCGCCGTCGCCGCCGAGCTGGCGGGCCAGGGTGTGGGTCACCACGCCCAGGATGAACGAGCTCACCACCATCGCGACCGCTGTCGTCAGGACGATCGGGATCGCGTTCGACAGCTTCGCGTTGATCACGTCTGTACGGGTGTCGTCGAAGCCGAAGACGGCGAGCAGGCCGTAGAGGAGGGTGACGACGAAAGCCGGGGCCCACATCGTGTAGTCGCGCATGACGAGGAAGGTCTGGTTCGGCGACATCACGATGCCGCGCAGCAGTTCCTTCCAGTGCAGGCGCGGGCCCGCCGGCGGCGCCGGGGCCTGGCCTGCGCGGTATGCGCCGCCCTGGTTGTACGGGTCCTCGCCGACCGAGAACGCCTGGGTGTGGCCCGGGTTGTTGGCCGCGTACGGGTCGTGGCCCTGGCCCTGGCCCGGGCCCTGGGGGTAGCCCTGGCGGCCGCCGTCGCCGAAGTACTCCGGCTCGCCGTGGTTCCCGCCGTGCGCCTGCGGCCAGCCCGACTGGCCGCCGGGGCTGCCCTGGGCGCCGTACGGCTGACCCCCGCCGTGCGGAGGTCGCTGCGGCGCCTGTGGGTAGCCGTACGGCGGGCCGCCCTGTGGGGGCTGCTGTCCGTACGGAGGGTTGTGCGGTCGCGCTTGAGGAGCGCCGTTGTTCCGGCCGCGTCCGATCCTGAATCCAGCCACGCCTTCGAACGTACCTGGTCCCGGGGTGTGACGTAGGGCGCACCGAGGAACGGGGACACCTTTGCGGCCGAGCTGTGACATCCCCTAAGGGGCTGTCAGAAGTGACTCAGTGACTACTCAGGGTTCTGCCGTACGAGAGTGCCGTTGACGGGGAGGGGAGGCTCAGGCGGGCTGGGGTGATGGCGTAGGAGTCGGCGGGCGACAGGGCCGGGAGGAGCCAGACTCCGCCTGATTTGTTGTTCTCGCCGGGGGCGCCGATCGCCGCGTCCGGGGTGCCGTCGTGATCGTAGTCGCCTGTCGCCACGGCCGTGCCGAAGGCGTCGCCCGCCTCTGTGACGCCCGGGACGCCGGCTGTGTTCTGGCTGTAGGCCGTTGAGGTCGCCTCGCCGGACGGGTCTACCAGGCCGCCGGAGCGGCCCAGCAGCAGCGTGGCCGCGCCGGCGCCCGCGCGCGTGCCGATCGCCTCTCCGGGGGCGCCCGCGATCAGGTCGTCGCGGCCGTCGCCGTTCCAGTCCAGTACGGCCAGCGAGGCGCCGAAGCGGTCGCCGTCCTCGGCGCGGCCGTACACGCCGGGTGTGTCCTGGTTGAGGGTCTGGGTGCGGGAGCCGAAGTTGTAGCCGCCCGTCGCGTTGCCGTAGTGGATGTGGATGCCGCCTCCCTTCGCGTTCTCCTCGGGGCCGCACGGGTCGTCGATGTTCTCGTCGGCGATCTCCCGGCACTCGCCGAGGGCCAGGTCGTCGTGGCCGTCGCCGTCGAAGTCGCCGGAGGCGAGAGCTGTGACGCCGGCGTTGTCGGTGTTCCAGATGTTGGCCAGGCGGGATTCGGAGGCCTCCCAGCTCCACAGGCGTACGTGCGACTGGGTGTAGGGCTGGTTCCTCGTCCAGTACGCCACCGCCAGGTCCGCCGTGCCGTCGTTGTCGAAGTCGCCGGTGGTCAGGACGGGGGCGCGGCCGCCCATCGGGGCGGTGAAGACGGTGGAGCGGGCCCCGCTGTTCGGCGCGAGCACCACCTCGTCCGTCGCGCCGATCGCCAGGTCCGTCTCCCCGTCGCCCGTGAGGTCGGCAGCGGTCACGGACTTCCCGTACGCCGCCGACGCCGACGGTCCGTTCGCCACCGTGGTGGCCGTGCCCAGGCCGCCCTTCGCGCCCCGCAGTACGGCGACGGTGCCCGCGTCCGTGCCGCGGCCGGTGACGTCCTCGCCGGGGGCGCCGATCACCAGGTCCGCCGTGCCGTCGCCGTCCACGTCGGCCACGGCCACGGCGGCGCCGAAACGGTCGCCCGTCTCCGGGGTGCCGGGAACGCCGGGCCGTGCCTGGCTGATGCGGGTGTTCCCGTGTGCGCCGAGGCCCTTCTTGCCGCCCCAGACGATGTTGACGTATCCGGCCTTGGCTCTGCCGCCCACCGTGGCGTCGGGGACGCCGACGGCCAGGTCCGCGTAGCCGTCCGCGTTGAAGTCGCTGACCGTGGGGTCGGGTGCGGCGGCCGTGGCCGTTGGGGCGGTCAAGATGGTCGGGGCGAGCGTCAGGGCGACGACGGTGGCCGCGGTCAGGGAGTGGGTCCGTATGCGCACGGGGGCTCCAGGGGCTCCAAGTGGGTGGGTCGGTCCGGTGGTTCTGTTCGGTTCACCTGTGTGACACCTGGAGGTCATGTGGGGTTGTGCGGGGTTGGGGGTGGTGGAGTTCAACGGTCACAACTGAGTTCGCACCAGATGTATTTGCCGCCGTTGCCGTTGCCGTTGACCTTGAACCAGCCCCAGTCGTCGGCGTACGCGTCGACGATGTTGAGGCCGCGGCCGTTCTCGCTGCAGAGGGCTGCGGGTGACGTGGCCGGGGGCGTGGAGTCCGTGTCCCAGGCGCCCAGGCGGAACGAGGGGCCTGACCGCCTGATCTTGAGGGCGGCAGGCCCCTTGGTGTGCCGGACGGCGTTGGAGAGGAGCTCGGAGGCGAGGAGCTCCGCGGGTTCGATGAGGGCGGGGAGGTCGTGGGTGGTGAGGATGTCGCGGAGGGTGCGGCGGCTGATGCGGACGGAGCGGGGGTCGTTGGGGATGTAGAGGGTGTACTCCCAGGGCATGGGCATGGGGGCTCCTGGAGGGCGCGAGGGGATTCCGGCGGTGGCTCCGTCGCGTCACGAGGCAGGGTGAGGCGATGCGCTTCCGCTTCGGAGGGTGGTCGTTGCATCACTGAAGGTAGGGGTGGTGTATCACCCTGGTCAAGGTGAACTGGAATACTGGTCCTCCCAACTGCCGGGAGGGAAGGGCCGCATGCCAGCGAGGAGCATCGTCACCGCGCGCCAGCAACGCTTGGGTGCAGAGCTGCGTAAGCTCCGGGAGCGGGCGGGGCTGACTGCCAGGGAGGCGGCCAGGGCAGCGGGTATCGCCGAGAGCAAGGTCTCCATGACGGAGGCGGGCCGGGTTGGAGTGAGTGCCGAGCGCGTACGACACCTGGCCAGTCAGTACGCGTGTGATGACGCCGCTCTCGTTGACGCGCTCGTGGCGATGGCGATCGAGCGGGGGCGTGGCTGGTGGGAGGACTATCGCGGGCGGGTGCCGATCGGGTACCTGGACCTGGCCGAACTGGAGGCTCATTCGGCGCACTTGAGGACGTTCGAGAGCGTGCACATCCCGGGCCTGCTCCAGACCGAGCACCAGGTACGGGCGATTTTCGCCAGGTCGGTGCCGCGGCTCTCGGAGGAGGAGCTGGAGACACGGGTGCAGTTCCGGCTTCGCCGACAGGAGGTCCTGGCGGGCCTGCGCTACGAGGCGTTGATCCATGAGGCCGCGCTGCGGATCAGGGTGGCCGACCGGAAGGTTGCGCGGGAGCAGCTGTTGTGGCTTCTGGAACGGTCCGAGTTGACCAACGTGACGATCCGTGTGGTGCCGTTCGACGTCGACGGTTTCGCCGGTGTTGTCGACCCGGCGACCTACTCGGGCGGGCCTGTGCCCCGGCTGGACACCGTGATGGTGGACAGCCAGCACGGCTGTGCTTTCCTGGATGCGGAAGCGCAACTCGCACGCTACCGCGAGGTGCTCCGCAAGGTGGAGGCGGCCGCGTTGGGAGTCGTAGAGTCCCGAAAGCTGATCCACCAGCTCGCACAAGACATCTGAAGGAGCAGAGCATGGCGCGCGGCATCACGTGGCAGAAGTCCTCGTTCTCCAGCGGTGGCGACGCAGCGAACTGCTTGGAAGTCGCGGCCCCCCAGCCAACCGGCACCCGCCTCCTCCGCGAAAGCGACGAGCCCGGCACCGTGATAGCAACCACCGGTCCCGGACTCGCCGCCCTCATACGTCACCTGCGCGACGGCTACTGAAGCATCCCCCTCACCGTGTCGCCTTCCACGGTCGTGGCGCCCGACGTCGTGACCCCCGTCGACGAACCCCGCAGCATCAGCGAGCCGGACGCACCCTCCACGTACAGGTCGGCCTTGCCGTCGCGGTTGGTGTCGCGGAGGCGCACCGTGCTGCCGAAGTACTCGCCGGACTGGAGGTCGCCCGGTACGCCTGTCGTGTTGCGGGCGAACCACTGCGAGCCCGTGGCGGACAAACCGGACGCGCGCCCGTACAGGATCTCGACGCCGCCCGCTCCGTCACGGCCGCCCAATGCCTCGCCGGGGACGCCGATCGCGAGGTCGCGGTAGCCGTCGCCGTTGATGTCGCCGGACGAGATCGAGCCGCCGAAGGAGTCGTACGCCTCCGGGGTGCCTTCGATGCCCGAGGTCGACTGGGTGAAGCGCGCGCTCTTGTCCGGGCCCGAGGACGAGCCGTACCAGACCGAGACACGGCCCTTCCACTTGTCGTACAGCGGGGTACCGATGGCGATGTCGCCGTAACCGTCCTTGTTGAAGTCGTTGATGACGCCGTCGCCGCCCCGGTCGGCCTCGCCGCCGTTGCCGTTGACCCGCTCCAGGCGGAGCGTCTTGCCGGGGTAGAGCCTGACCTCGCCGCCCTTGATGAACCAGGCGTCCGAGGCGATGTACGTATCGGTGACGACGTCGCCGATGATGACGAGGTCGGTCTTGCCGTCCTTGTCGACTTTGCCCGCGATCACGGCGGTGGAGTAGAAGCTGGACGAGTCCTTGTCCAGGGTGCTGACCGTGCCGTGGACGCCGGACTTGCTGATGGAGCCCCGGTAGACGTACGTCTTGCCGGCGTTGACGAGGGCCAGGTCCGGGCGGCCGTCGCCGTTGAAGTCGCCGGTGGCCAGGTCGGAGCCCATGCGGGCGTACGACTGCTTGGGGCCCTTGTTGGGGATGGTGAGGCCGCCCGAGAGGCCGTCCTTGCTGCCCCAGAGGACGGTGACGGCGCCCTGGTCCTTACGGCCGTCGACGTCCTCGCCGGTGGCGGTCACCGCGAGGTCGCCGTAGCCGTCGTTGTTGAAGTCGGCAGTGGTGCGGACCTCGCCGAAGAAGTCGTCCGTTTCGTCGGCGCCCGGGACGCCGGGGCTGGCCTGGTCGATGAACTGGGTCTTCGTACCGGGCCCGTTGGCCGTGCCGAAGGTGACCAGGACGCCGCCGCCCTTGCTGTCGCCGGCCGGACCGTACGAGTACACGGCGTAGTCGCGGTAACCGTCGCCGTTGAAGTCGTCCGCGTACTTCGCCGCGGCCGCGCTCGCCGGGGCTGCCGAGGCCAGGGTCAGCAGCCCGCCGGTCAGGGCCGCCGCCGTCGCCGTGGCCAAGGCGGCGCGAGTGGGTCTCTTCATGTCTCTGTGTCTCCTGGAGAGTTGGCGACTGATTCCGCCTGGAGTCAGGGGCGCCGGGGGAGTCGGGGGAGGGGAGTCGGGGCGCCGGAGGCGTCAGCCGCCCAGCGTCGTACCGAACGCCGGGGCTCCCGAGGTGGAGACGGCGGTCGTGGACGGGCCGAAGGACTTGGCGGTGGACGGGGAGGCGCCCCTGAAGGACCAGATCGCGCCGTCGCCGTCGTTCTCGTTGGGGGCTGCGACCGTGAGGTCCGCCTTGCCGTCCTTCGTCATGTCGGAGAGGAGGACCCGGCCACCGAAACGGTCGTTGGACTCCGCGGTGCCGGGGACGCCCGCTGTGGACTGGGAGAGAGTGACCGCACCTGAGGCCGAGAAGTTCGTGGCGTTGCCGTAGAGGATCGTCACCGTGCCGGTGTCCTCGGCGCCGGAGAAGGACTCGTACGCCGCCCCGGCCGCCAGGTCGGCGTAGCCGTCGCCGTTGATGTCGCCGAGGGCCACCGACTTGCCGAAGCCGTCGCCCGACTCCGCGGTGCCGGGGACGCCGTTCGTGGCCTGGGTGAACTCGGAGGTGAAGCGGGCATTGACCCACTCGGCCTCGGGCGCGCCGTGGACGAGCGTGACCTTGCCGCCGAGCGCCCCGGAGGGGTCGGCGGAGGGCTCGCGCTGGTTGCCGATCACGATGTCGGCGTAGCCGTCCTTGTCGACGTCACCGACGGCCGAGACATAGCCGCCCGGGATGTACTCCAGCCAGTCCGCGAAGTTGCCGATGCGGGCATCGGCCACCGCCGTGAGCGCGTCGTCCGTGCCCTTGGCGCGGCCGTGGATGACGAGGCTGTCCCATCCTTCGCCGTTGATGTCGCCCGCGGACAGGTACTCGACGCCGTACGTCGTGTTGAACGGCTCTGGCGCGGATCCCAGGCCCGAGCCCATGCCGCCCCCGAAGTCGCCCGTCTTGGTGAACTTGCCTTCGACGATCCAGATGTTGCTCCGGCCGGTGCCGCCGACCGCCACGTCGTCGTCCCCGTCGCCGTCGAAGTCCCCGGCGGCCAGGGCCTGACCGTAGCGGTCGGCGTCCTCCATGCCGCTGTAGTCGATGAGGGTGCGGGCGCCGGAGAGGCCCGACGGGCCGCCCCAGATGATCACGACCGTGCCGCTGTCGACGTCACCGGGCGTGTCCTCGCCCGGGGCGCCGACGAGCAGGTCCGCGTAGCCGTCGGTGTTCAGGTCCGCCGACGTCACCGCCGCACCGAAGGCGTCTCCGGTTTCCGCGGTGCCCGGGATACCGGCCGAATTCTGACTGAACGTCTGGTACTTGGTGGTCTTCAGACCAGTGGACGAGCCGTACACGACGGACACCGCCCCCGCCTTCGCCTTGCCGCCGACGGTGGCACCCGGCGCGCCGATCGCGAGGTCGCGGTACCCGTCGCCGTTGAAGTCGTACGGGGCGGCCGTGGTCGCCGCGTGGGCGGCGGGCGCCGCCAGGGCGAGCGGGGTCAGGCCGGAGGCGAGGAGGCATGCCGCCAGGAGGAACGGGCGTGTGCGCAAAGAGACTCCAGGGTCGGGACAGGGCCCGCACCCGAGAGGTGCGGGCCGACTGGCGGAAGGGCGCCACGAGCAGTGGACTGCTGGAGCGGGGGCAGGGTTGTGCTGAAGGGCGTGCATTTTTGAGGTTGTTGGGTCGTTGGGGCGTGCCTTACTGGGAGACAGCGGTCAGCCCGCAAGGACGTCGCCGAAGTACGTCAGACCGGACGCCGAGCCCGCCCGCTCTCGGGTCAGCCGCTCCCGGTCAGCCGCTCCCCGCCAGGAACTCCGCCGTGGAGAAGGTGACCTGCGGCTTGGTGGCCACCAGTCCGTTCTTCCGGCCCGGGTACACCGCGACCGTGTCCTTCGTTTCGCCCCGGTAGGTGCGTACGGCCAGGTCGGCCAGACCGTCCCCGGTGAGGTCGGCTACCGCCAGGACGCGGGTCGTGCCCGTCGCGGGTGGCTTCACGGTGACGACGGTGGAGGTGGACAGTCCGCTCGTACGGCCCCGGAGGATTCTCAGCTCCGAGCCGCTGGAGACGAGTTCGTCGAAGCCGTCGCCGTCGAAGTCGCCCGCGTCGAGGACCGTGCCGGGCACGTCGAGCGTGGTGCGCACGGTGGCGGCTTGGGCAGCGGTCAGGTCGTATCGCAGTGACGTTCCGCCCTGGGAGCCGATCGCGGCGTCGAGCGCGGCCTTGGTCCGGCCGAAGCGGCCGAAGGCGACGTCGGCGCCCGCGGGGAGGGCGAAGCCGGTGCGGGCGGGGCCGTTCGGGCCGCCGTACACGACGCTCGACGGGGACGCTTCGCCGTCCTCGCGGACCAGCAGGTCGTCGTAGCCGTCGCGGTTGACGTCGACCGCGGGGCCGGTGGGGACGTTGCCGGGCGCGGCGAGTGGCTGCCCGGCCGCGCGCGGGGCGCCCTGGCGGGTGAACGGGCCGCGCAGATAAGTGAGTTGGCTTTCCGAGGCGTGCAGGACGAGGTCGTTCGCGCCGTCCCCGTCGAAGTCGCCGCACACCGGCTGGTCGGGCCAGTCGTTGCCGGCGCGGGCCCGCGCGGGGACGGTGAGCTTGACCGCCTTGCCGGTCAGGCCGCCCGGCGAGCCGAAGAGGATCTGGAGCGGGACAGGTGGCCGGCCCTGCCCGTCGTACGGCGGGTCGGTGGAGACGACGAGGTCGGTGAAGCCGTCCCCGTCCAGATCGCAGCTCTCCTCGGCGTCGAAGACGGCCGGGAGCCGGCCCTTCGTGGCGGCGGCCTGCTTGGCCGGGGAGAGCAACTGCCGTGCACCCGGCCGCAGTCCGCCCTCCGTGCCGTACACGATCCCGATGCCCGCGTCGTCCTCGTGGCTCTGCCGCTTGACCAGGTCGTTCAGGACCAGGTCACGGTGACCGTCGCCGTTGAAGTCGTCGGCGACCTTGCTGCCGTCCCCGCGCGGCACGGGCACCCGCGCGTGCGCCTTCGCCACGGGGACCGGGCCCGGCTTCTTCGCCGAGCCGTCGTCGTCGCTGTTCCGGCTGGAGCCGCAGGCGGTGAGGAGAGCGCAGGCGGCTGTCAGGGCCGCCGTCACACGCATACCAGTTCTTCGCCCGCGCCCTCGCCCGTGCACCGTCCACCTCATCCGCACCGATGACAACAACCGAGCCATCATGCACATGCCCGAGCGGTGCGGTAAGGGCTGGGTGCGCCATGTTCCTGCCATGACGGCCGCGTCGTCAGTTGGGTCAGGCTGCTCAGACTGGTCAGAGAGAGCGGGACACCCCGACGTCGGCCGGTGTGAAGTGGGCAGTCCGGTCCGGAGCCAGCCCGTTGTCCGTGCCGTACACGACGAGGAACATCCCCTTGCGCTTCTCGTACAGCGGCAGGAACAGGACCGCGTCGTCGTGGTCGTCGCCGTTCACGTCGAGGAGAGGTGGGTCGGCGGTGAAGTCGTTCCACTCGTACGGGTTGCGGGTGCCCGGCAGGCCCTCGGTCGTGGAGTCCATGCTGGTCGCCCCGTCGATCGGGGCGGGGCTCCCGTCGGAGGTGCCCGGGACGAGGGTGAGCCGGCCGTCGTGGTTGCGGAAGTTCGGCGCGCTGATCAGCAGGTCGGGGCGGCCGTCGCCGGTCATGTCGCCCACCGCGGCCCGGGCGCCGAAGCTGTTGCCGAGGTCCGACGCCACGGTGGCCGTGTCCCGCCCGGTGCCGAGGCCGGCTCGCGCACCGTAGAGCACGCGCACGGCGCCGTCGCCGCTGCTGATGGTGTTCCACAGCAGCAGGTCGGCCAAGCCGTCTGCGTCGGCGTCGCCCACGTCGGTCGCCCCGTCGAAGGCGCTCCACAGCTTCGGGTCGGAGAGGGCGGCCTCCAGCGCGGGGGCGGCCGGGAGGCCTCCGTCGGCCGCGCCCTCACGCGTCTCCAACGGGTGGCAGGGCCTCGTCGGCTCCTCCTCGTAGTCTCCGCACTGGTAGTGCAGGAGCACCTCGGCGTGGCCGTCCCCGTCGAAGTCGCCCGTCGTGGCATGGCCTGGGGTGGCCCAGCCGTCCTGGCCCAGATCGAGGGGCACCGTGCGGGCGGGGGCGCCCTCACGGCCGAAGGGGCCCAGGAGCATGCGGCCGCCGGTGGCGTCCCGGACCTCGGGATAGTCGGGCCTCTTCTTGAAGCCCGCGTCGAGGAGGTCGGTCCTGCCGTCCCCGTCGAAGTCGGCGACGGCCAGCAGGCGGGTGTCCTTCGGTACGGCCAGGTCCTCCGGGGCGGACAGCCCGCGCGGCCCGCCCCACCACACGCGGGCAGCACTCGCCCCGGTGTCCGACTTCCCCTCGATGAGGTCCGTGTGGCCGTCGCCGTCGAGGTCGGCGCGGAACAACCAGCCGCCCTCGATGTCGGTGTAGCGCTGTGACCACTCCGGGCGCAGGCCCTTCGCCGATCCGTACACGATGACGAGGTGGGTGGCGGACCACTGGCCCTTGGAGTAGGCGCGGACATAGCCCGCGTAGTCGTCGTATCCGTCCCCGTTGAAGTCGCCGGTGTCGAGGTCCTTCGGGGAGGACGCGGGTGTGCCGGCGGCCGGCCGTGCGGTGGTGCGCCAATCGGTGGCCTTCGGGGAGGACGCGGGTGTGCCGGCGGGGGGTCGTGCGGTGGTGCGCCGGTCGGTGCCCGTGCCCGTACCCGGGGCGTCCGCCGTGCAGGCCGTCGCGGCCAGCAGGAGGCCGGCCGTGAGGAGGGCGGTGACGCGCCGGCGCGTCAGGTGTGCGGGTGCTGTTTGGGCGCCTCGCGGCACTTTTGCCCGTGTCGGTCGTGCCGCCTTCATCGCCGTCATACGTACGAGAACACGCCACCTCTCCGACCAGTGGGGGGAGATGGCGTGTTCCGTTATGCGTTCGTGTGCGGGCCTTTACTGTTATGGGCCCCATCGCGGCGACTCAACCGCGGTTACTTCACCGGCTGCGGCTCCGGCTCGCTCTCCGCGTCGGCCGCGCCCGCCGGGGGCTCGTCGTCGTCCGTGGCCGGGGTCCTGACGGAGTCGAGGAGCAGCTGGGCCACGTCCACGACCTGGATGGACTCCTTCGCCTTGCCGTCGTTCTTCTTGCCGTTGACCGAGTCGGTCAGCATGACGAGGCAGAAGGGGCAGGCGGTGGAGACGATGTCCGGGTTGAGGGAGAGAGCCTCGTCGACGCGCTCGTTGTTGATGCGCTTGCCGATCCGCTCCTCCATCCACATCCGCGCACCACCGGCGCCGCAGCAGAAGCCGCGCTCCTTGTGACGGTGCATCTCCTCGTTGCGCAGGCCCGGGACCTTGCCGATGATCTCGCGCGGGGGTGTGTAGATCTTGTTGTGGCGGCCCAGGTAGCACGGGTCGTGGTAGGTGATGATGCCCTCGACCGGGGTCACCGGGACCAGCTTGCCCTCGTCGACGAGGTGCTGGAGCAGCTGGGTGTGGTGGATGACCTCGTAGTCGCCGCCGAGCTGCGGGTACTCGTTGCCGAGCGTGTTGAGGCAGTGCGGGCAGGTGGCGACGATCTTCTTGGCGGACTTGGGCTTCTTCGTGGACTCGTCTTCATCGTCCTCGCCGAACGCCATGTTGAGGGCCGCGACGTTCTCCATGCCGAGCTCCTGGAACAACGGCTCGTTGCCCAGTCGCCGCGCCGAGTCACCGGTGCACTTCTCGTCGCCGCCCATGATCGCGAACTTGACGCCCGCGATGTGGAGGAGTTCCGCGAACGCCTTCGTCGTCTTCTTGGCGCGGTCTTCGAGGGCGCCGGCGCAGCCGACCCAGTAGAGGTAGTCGACCTCGGTCAGGTCCTCGATGTCCTTGCCGACGACCGGGATCTCGAAGTCGACCTCCTTGGTCCACTCCAGGCGCTGCTTCTTGGCCAGGCCCCAGGGGTTGCCCTTCTTCTCCAGGTTCTTGAGCATCGTGCCCGCCTCGGACGGGAAGGCGGACTCGATCATCACCTGGTAGCGGCGCATGTCGACGATGTGGTCGACGTGCTCGATGTCGACGGGGCACTGCTCGACGCAGGCGCCGCAGGTGGTGCAGGACCACAGGACGTCGGGGTCGATGACGCCGTTCTCTTCCAGGGTGCCGATCAGCGGGCGTTCGGCCTCGGCCAGGGCCGCGGCGGGCACGTCCTTCAGCTGCTCCTCGCTCGCCTTCTCCTCACCCTCCATGGTCTTGCCGCCGCCGGCGAGGAGGTAGGGGGCCTTGGCGTGCGCGTGGTCGCGCAGCGACATGATCAGCAGCTTGGGGGAGAGCGGCTTGCCGGTGTTCCAGGCCGGGCACTGCGACTGGCAGCGACCGCACTCGGTGCACGTGGAGAAGTCCAGCAGGCCCTTCCAGGAGAACTGCTCCACCTGGCTGACACCGAAGATGTCGTCCTCGCCGGGGTCGGTGAGGTCGATCGTCTTTCCGCCGGAGGTCATGGGGAGGAGGGCGCCGAGGGAGGTCCCGCCGGTGGCGTTGCGCTTGAACCAGATGTTCGGGAAAGCGAGGAAGCGGTGCCAGGCGACACCCATGTCGGTCTTCAGCGAGACGGTGATCATCCAGACGAAGGACGTCCCGATCTTGATCATCGCGGTGAGGTAGACCAGGTTCTGCAGCGTGCCGGTGCCGAGCCCCTCGAACGCGGCGACGAGCGGGTACGAGGCGAAGTAGGCGGCCTCGTAGTGGGCCACGCCTGCGAGGGCTCCCTCCAGGCCACGCAGGGTCATGATGGCGAGCCCGATGATGAGGATGACCGACTCGACGAAGTAGGCCTGACCGGTGTTGGAGCCGGCGAAGCGCGACTTGCGGCCCGCGCGTCCGGGGCGGGACAGCTGCCGGATGACGATGAGGGTCAGAATCCCCAGCGTGGTCATCGTGCCGATGAACTCGACGAACATCTCGTACGGCAGCCAGTGCCCGATGAGGGGCAGGACCCAGTCGGCCTTGAAGAGCTGCCCGAAGGCGTTGACCAGGGTCAGTACGAGGGAGAAGAAGCCGACGGCGACAAACCAGTGGGCGACGCCGACGACCGCCCAGCGGTTCATGCGGGTGTGGCCGAGGAACTCCCTCGCCACCGTGAGGGTGCGGCTCTTCCAGTCGTCGGTGCGCGTACCGGCGGGGACGTCCTGGCCGAGCCGTACGAACCGGTAGATCTGCGCGATGGCACGGCCGAACAGCGCCACGCCGACCACGGCGAGTACCAGCGACACGATGATCGCGGCGAGTTGCATTTGGGGGCTCCTCGGGCCTGCGAGGGTTTCTTCGAGGCGGACGTCGTCGTAAGCCTCGGAGCTCATTACTAAGCGGTAACTTATGCAGTCCGTCTGAGACTACCCACTTCTTGTGCCGCACTGTAGTCAGCGGGGTGGTGATCTGCGTCGCTGAGGGGCGCCTGGGGGGGATGTCGGGTGTCGGGTGTTGGTGTCGGGTGGGGTTCTGGGGTGTGTGCCGGGGTGTGCACCTTGGCGCCTTGGTGCGCGTACCCGTTCATCCCATAGTGGTGCATATTGGGTAGCCTGCGGCTGGAGTGGTATGGGCCGCTCGCTGCACGGGTGGTTTTCTCGCCCCCGCCGCCCCTACCCGTCCCATCCCTTCCCTGGGGCTGCCGCCCCCAGGCCCCCGCATCGGCCTGAACGGCCTCGTCCTCAAGCGCCGGACGGGCTGAAAAATCCAGCCCCGCCCGCACAATCCAGCCCCTCCGGCGTTTGAGGAGCGGGGGTCCGGGGGCCGGCCCCCGAAGCGGGGTCCGGGGCGGCGCCCCGAAGAGGAGGGCGGGGTGCCGTCCCGGAGTCGGGGGTCTGAGGGGGCGCTGCCCCCTCGGCGGGGTCAAGGGGCGGCGCCCCTGGGGACGGGACGGGTAGGGGCGGCGGGGGCGAGGGAAATTGCGGTGTCACCCGCGAGGGCGCCCCGCCGTTAATCACTCAGCGGGGGAAACCGACAGGTCGGAGCCCCATTGCGCGTAAGGAACGGATAAGAGTTGAGTCGGGGTGGCTCAGGTCTGTTGACCCAGCGGCAGGCGTCATGCATGCTTGAGTCCGTTCCACTCAAGTCAGCTGGAGGAATTGAAATGGCACGTGCGGTCGGCATCGACCTGGGCACGACTAACTCCGTCGTCAGCGTTCTGGAGGGCGGCGAGCCCACCGTCATCACCAACGCCGAGGGCGCCAGGACCACGCCGTCCGTCGTCGCCTTCGCCAAGAACGGTGAGGTGCTCGTCGGCGAGGTCGCCAAGCGCCAGGCGGTCACGAACGTGGACCGGACCATCCGCTCGGTGAAGCGTCACATGGGCACGGACTGGAAGATCGAGCTCGACGGGAAGCACTTCAACCCGCAGCAGATGAGCGCCTTCATCCTGCAGAAGCTCAAGCGGGACGCCGAGGCCTACCTGGGCGAGAAGGTCGCGGACGCGGTCATCACGGTCCCGGCGTACTTCAACGACTCCGAGCGTCAGGCGACGAAGGAGGCGGGTGAGATCGCGGGCCTCAACGTCCTGCGCATCGTCAACGAGCCCACCGCCGCCGCCCTCGCCTACGGCCTCGACAAGGACGACCAGACGATCCTCGTCTTCGACCTCGGTGGCGGCACCTTCGACGTGTCGCTCCTGGAGATCGGTGACGGCGTCGTCGAGGTGAAGGCCACCAACGGTGACAACCACCTCGGTGGTGACGACTGGGACCAGCGCGTCGTCGACTACCTGGTGCAGCAGTTCCGGGCCGGCCACGGCGTGGACCTCGCCAAGGACAAGATGGCCCTCCAGCGCCTCCGCGAGGCCGCTGAGAAGGCCAAGATCGAGCTGTCCTCCTCCAGCGAGACCTCGATCAACCTGCCGTACATCACGGCCTCCGCCGAGGGCCCCCTGCACCTCGACGAGAAGCTCACCCGCGCCCAGTTCCAGCAGCTCACCGCCGATCTGCTGGAGCGCTGCAAGACGCCGTTCCACAACGTCATCAAGGACGCGGGCATCCAGCTCTCCGAGATCGACCACGTCGTTCTCGTCGGTGGTTCGACCCGTATGCCCGCCGTCGCCGAGCTCGTCAAGGAGCTGACCGGCGGCAAGGAGGCCAACAAGGGTGTGAACCCGGACGAGGTCGTCGCCATCGGCGCCTCGCTCCAGGCCGGTGTGCTCAAGGGCGAGGTCAAGGACGTTCTGCTCCTCGACGTGACGCCGCTGTCCCTCGGTATCGAGACCAAGGGCGGCATCATGACCAAGCTCATCGAGCGGAACACGACGATCCCGACCAAGCGGTCCGAGATCTTCACCACCGCCGAGGACAACCAGCCCTCCGTGCAGATCCAGGTCTACCAGGGCGAGCGCGAGATCGCGGCGTACAACAAGAAGCTCGGGATGTTCGAGCTGACCGGTCTGCCCCCGGCCCCGCGCGGCGTGCCGCAGATCGAGGTGTCCTTCGACATCGACGCCAACGGCATCATGCACGTCACGGCGAAGGACCTCGGCACCGGCAAGGAGCAGAAGATGACCGTCACCGGCGGCTCCTCGCTGCCGAAGGACGAGGTCGACCGCATGCGCCAGGAGGCCGAGCAGTACGCGGAGGAGGACCACCGCCGCCGCGAGGCCGCCGAGACCCGCAACCAGGGCGAGCAGCTCGTCTACCAGACCGAGAAGTTCCTCAAGGACAACGAGGACAAGGTCCCGGGTGACGTCAAGACCGAGGTCGAGGCCTCCGTCGAGGAGCTGAAGACCGCGCTCAAGGGCGAGGACACCACCGAGATCCGTACGGCCACCGAGAAGGTCGCCGCCGTCTCCCAGAAGCTGGGCCAGGCCCTGTACGCCGACGCTCAGGCGGCTCAGGCCGCGGGCGAGGCCGGTGGCGCCGCCGGTGCCGGAGCCGGCGCGGGTCAGGCCAAGGCCGCTGACGACGACGTCGTCGACGCCGAGATCGTTGACGAGCCGCGTGACCGCAAGGACGGTGCCGCGTGACGGAGGAGACCCCGGGCTTCGACGAGCAGCCGCAGGCCGCGTCGCCGCAGCAGCCCGACGTCCCCTCCGGCGCGACCCCCGACGACGCCGAGTCGAAGGCCGCCCCCCAGGAAGGGGCGGCCCCGACCGGGGACGCAGGCGCACAGGCGGCGCTGGTGGCCCAGCTCGACCAGGTCCGTACCGCGCTCGGTGAGCGCACCGCGGACCTCCAGCGGCTCCAGGCCGAGTACCAGAACTACCGCCGCCGCGTCGAGCGCGACCGGATCACGGTCAGGGAGATCGCCATCGCGAACCTCCTGACCGAGCTCCTGCCCGTGCTCGACGACATCGGCCGCGCCCGGGACCACGGCGAACTCGTCGGCGGATTCAAGTCCGTCGCCGAGTCGCTGGAGACGGTCGCGGCGAAGATGGGTCTGCAGCAGTTCGGCAAGGAGGGCGAGCCCTTCGACCCGACGATCCACGAGGCCCTGATGCACTCGTACGCACCGGACGTCACGGAGACGACGTGCGTGGCGATTCTGCAGCCCGGGTATCGCTTCGGCGAGCGCACCATCCGTCCCGCGCGGGTGGCCGTGGCCGAACCGCAGCCCGGCGCCCAGACCGTCAAGGCGGACTCATCGGATTCCGCGGAGACGGCCGACGACAAGGAGAGCGGTGGCCCGGACGAGGGCTGAGCTTGAACCAACCAGGAAGGAGGGGCGTCGAGGATGAGCACCAAGGACTTCATCGAGAAGGACTTCTACAAGGTCCTCGGCGTCCCCAAGGACGCCACCGAGGCCGAGATCAAGAAGGCGTACCGGAAGCTCGCCCGCGAGTACCACCCGGACGCCAACAAGGGCAACGCCAAGGCCGAGGAGCGCTTCAAGGAGATCTCCGAGGCGAACGACGTCCTGGGTGACCCCAAGAAGCGCAAGGAGTACGACGACGCGCGGGCGCTGTTCGGCAACGGTGGCTTCCGTCCTGGCCCCGGCGCCGGCGGCGGCTCGTTCAACTTCGACCTGGGCGACCTCTTCGGAGGCGGCGCGCAGGGCGGGGGCGGGCAGGGAGCGGGCGGCTTCGGCGGCGGGATCGGAGACGTCTTCGGCGGGCTGTTCAACCGCGGCGGCACGGGCGCGGGCACGCGTACGCAGCCGCGGCGCGGCCAGGACATCGACACCGAGGTCACGCTGAGCTTCACCGAGGCGGTGGACGGCGCGACCGTTCCCCTCCGTATGACCTCGCAGTCGCCCTGCCGGGCCTGCTCGGGCACCGGCGACAAGAACGGCACACCGCGTGTGTGCCCGACCTGTGTCGGCACCGGCCAGGTGGCGCGGGGTTCGGGCGGCGGCTTCTCGCTGACCGACCCCTGCCCGGACTGCAAGGGCCGCGGGCTCATCGCCGAGCACCCCTGCCCGGACTGCCAGGGCAGCGGCCGGGCGAAGTCGTCCCGGACGATGCAGGTGCGCATACCGGCCGGTGTCACGGACGGTCAGCGCATCCGGCTCCGCGGCAAGGGCGGGCCCGGCGAGCGGGGCGGCCCGGCCGGCGACCTGTACGTCACGGTGCACGTCGAGGCCCACCCGGTGTTCGGCCGCAAGGGCGACAACCTGACGGTGACGGTGCCGGTGACGTATCCGGAGGCGGCGCTGGGCGGCGAGATCCGTGTCCCCACGCTGGGCGGACCTCCGGTCACCCTGAAGCTGCCGCCGGGCACGCCCAACGGACGCACCATGCGCGCCCGCGGCAAGGGCGCGGTCCGCAAGGACGGCACCCGTGGGGACCTTCTGGTCACGGTCGAGGTGAGTGTCCCGAAGGACGTATTGGGGAAGGCTCGTGACGCGCTTGAGGCGTATCGCGCAGCCACCGCGGGCGAGGACCCGCGGGCGGAGCTGTTCCAGGCCGCGAAGGGAGCTTGAGGGTGATGGACGGCCGTCGGCGTAATCCGTATGAACTGACCGAGGAGACCCCGGTCTACGTCATCTCGGTGGCGGCCCAGCTCTCCGGCCTGCACCCGCAGACCCTGCGCCAGTACGACCGTCTGGGCCTGGTCTCGCCGGACCGCACGGCCGGCCGGGGCCGTCGCTACTCGGCCCGTGACATCGAACTGCTCCGCCAGGTGCAGCAGTTGTCGCAGGACGAGGGCATCAACCTCGCCGGCATCAAGCGCATCATCGAGCTGGAGAACCAGGTCGCCGCGCTCCAGTCCCGCGTCGCGGAGCTGGAGACGGCCCTGGACGGCGCGGCGGCGGCCATGCGGCAGCGCGAGGCCGCGGTGCACGCCTCGTACCGCCGCGACCTGGTCCCGTACCAGGAGGTCCAGCAGACGAGCGCACTGGTGGTGTGGCGCCCGAAGAGGCAGCAGTCCTCGGACTGACGTACTTCGCCGACTACGCGCGGGGCCCGGAGGTTCGGCGGTTCAGCCGAACCTCCGGGCCCCTTCGCGAACTCGGACCCGGCCTCGGTGTCCTGGCCCGGACACCAGCCGCGAAGTCCCTTTCCCCCTCAGCCCAGTCGGGCCAGCAGATTCTCGGCCTGCTCGGCAAAGGGTGCGAGCCCGCTGGCGGCAGCACGCCGCAGACAGGGGAGTGCGGCATCGGACTCTCCCTTGCCGTGCAGGATCTCCCCCACCCGGTAGCCGGCTTCGCCCACCAGCTCCCCGTCGTCCGTGCCCTCCAGGGTGCGCTGATACCAGCGCGCTGCCTCGTCCCAGTCTTCCAGCCAGTAGTGCAGTTCACCGATGTGGGCGGCGAACAGCGGCCCGTCCTCGTGGTCGGACTCGGCTATCGGCCCGTAGTGCTCCAGCAGTTCCGGCAGATTGCGTTCCTGCTTGGCGACGAGACCGAGGTTGAGGACGGCTTTGTGGGACATCTCCTTGTTCCCCTTCGCCAGGGCACGCAGCCACCACTCGCGTGCCGCGACGTTGTCGCCGCCCCGGTGCGCCTCTGCTCCCACCGTGACGGCAGCGCCCGCCGCGTACTTCCCCTTCCCCTCGGCCACCTTCTCCAGCAGCGCCAGTCCGAGCCTCGCGTCGCCCTGTTCCAGCATCCAGTGGCCGTAGAGGAAGGCGGCGTACAGCGCAGGGCCCACGCCGGGGGTCTTGGTGAGTGCGCGGACCAGCCGCAGGAACGCCTCGTCGCACGTCTGCGCCACTGCTTGGTCCACAGCTCGCGCCGCGTGGTGAGCGTCCACTTCGGTGAGGAGCCGGCCGAGCAGGCGGACGGCGCGGGCGGCCGTCTTCTCGTCGTGCTCGAACCGGACCGTGAGCATCGCGGCACGGGCCCAGGCCGCGAACGCCGCCGTCCGGTCGCCCTGCGCGTGCGCCAGCTCGGCCTGTCGTTGCGCGGCCATGGCGGCGTTGTCGAAGCGTTCGAAACCCGCCTCGGCCTGTGTGAGGGCCTCCTGGGCCCTTTCCGTCTCGCCCAGTTTGCGCAAGGAGAGGCCGAGCCGGTAAGCGGAATGTGCGCGGGTGTCCTCGTCGGCGCCCGCGACCGTCGCGCCGCGCTCGAACCACCGCGCGGCCTTCGCGAAGTCGTCGCGCCGCGCCGCATCGATGCCGACGCGTCGGAAACCATCCGACGCCACCTTCGGATGGACGGCTTCTGCCGCCGTCGCCAGCGCGATGACCGCCGCCTCGTCGCCCCTGTCGTACAGCACTGTCAGCAGCTGTTCCGCCGCGTCCCCGGTACTGGCGGAGGCCGCGAAGCCGGTGCGCCGGACGACACGGCGGTATCCCTCGACCGCACGGCCGGTGGCAACCGCCAGCTGCAGCACCTGCGCCATCGCCGGCCTTCCCTCTCGTTCACGCCACCAGGTCATGGAGAGGTCGACGAGGAGGGCGGCGGCATTGCCGAGGTTCTCGCCGTGCTGATCACCGGGGGCGTCCGGCCCGGCGCTCTCGGCGAGCGAGGACAGGGCGGCCCCGGCGGCCTCGAAGTCGCCGGCGAACAGGTGGCCGGCGACCTCGACGACGGCCTGCCCGTAGTTCTCGGCGAGTACGGCGCGGGCACCGTCCCGCTCACCCCTGGCGAAGAGACGGTTGGCGGCTTCCACCGGGGACTCGGCACCGGAGAGCCGCCGCGCCTCCGCGACCACGCCGAGGTCACGCGCCTCGTCACCCTTGCTGATGGCCCGGGCGAACGCCGCCTGCGCCTCCTCGTCTCTGCCGAGTCGCCGCAGCAGGAGGCCCAGCCGCAGCGCGGCCCGGGAACGGTAACGCGTCCCGTACCGCTCGTGGTTCTTGCTCCGCTCGGCCCGCTGGTACAGGGTGCTGGCGCTCTCGTACTCGCCCTGGGCCGCATGCAGATCGCCCAGATAGAGCAGGGCCTTGCCGTGCAGCTGCCGGTCAGGCCCGTCCGCCACACGCCGGTACGCCTCCGCGGCTCCCTCGGCGTCACCCCGCTCCTGGCGCAGCCATCCCAGGGTGAAGCACGCGTCCAGGTCGTCGTCGTCCTCAGCGAATTCGGCGCACCGTTCCTCCCATTCCTCCCACGCCTTGCCGCTGTCGGCCTGCAGGCCGTCCGAGTCACCGGCGTAGCTGGTGGTGCCCCAGCTCTGGCCGACGCGCAGCGACTCCATCCAGCGGGCATCGGTGACATGGACGTCGTAGTCGCCCTGGGCAAGCTGCTCCTCGTCCTGCCAGCCGCCCTCGCGCTCGTAGTAGAACATCGCCAGCCGCTCGAAATCCTCATCGCTGACCGGGTGGTTGCGCACAGCCACCCGGTCGACGCCCGCGACGAAGCGGTGGGTGTTGCTCTCCACCCACCCCTCGTTCAGGAACTCATCGAGGGTGACGACGTCCGTCAGCGGACCGTAGCGGTGCGGGGTGAAGTCCTCCGCGGCTTCCCACAACACCCGGAAGAAGAAGCTCGAGTCGCCGGGCAACAGCTCGCCGGTGCCCCAGGAGGGCTCGTAGTAGACGACGAAGACGCGAAAGCGAACGCGCCGCTGCTCATGGTCGAGGTCGAGGACGCGCACACCGAAGAGATCGGTGGACATGGGGGGCCTCCAGGAGAAACGCACAGGGGAACCAGCCCGGACGGTGGGAACCGCGCGGTGAGGAGGCTCACGGTATGGGTGCCCACTGACAACGCATCGTCTTCGCTCGACCAGCTCAGCGAGGGGTCCGGGACCAGGTTCGGCGGCGAAAGTGCGACACGTCTGCGGAAAGTGTTGCACTCTTGCGGGTCAGTGGTCGGGTCGGGGCCGTGCTGCTCCGGCGTTCAGGCCCCTTGGAAGCGGCGCTTGGCCGTCCGGTCCTTCACGTGGCGCAGGAGCGCGGCGAGGCCCTGCGGGGCGGTGGCCAGGATGGTGTGGGGGGTGTCGCTCTCGCGGAGGTGGATGGTTCCGTCGGGGCCGGTGGCGACGTATACGCACTCGCCCTGCGGGCCGCCGCTGAACGTCGATTTCTGCCATATGAGTTCAGGCATCAGGGCCTCCTCAAAGGGTGTAGAGCAGATGCTGGATGAGGGCCAGCGAGTCCTTCACGGAGTGTGCTTCCGGGGCCAACGATACGTCGACGGGGGCGAGGGCGTACTCGGCGAGGCTCTCGAACAGCGCCCCGTACTGGGTCAGGCTGTCGCGGTCGCCCAAGTACTGGAAACCCGAGGGTTGTTCGAGCACCACGGTGCCAAGCTCGGGAACGCTGGGAATGACATGCACGAAGTTGCCGGTGAGGGCCGCGTGGGCCCGAGAGGCGAACGAGTAGACCTGGATCGTCACGTTGGGTAGTCGCGCCAGTTCGATGAGTCGGAGCAACTGACCGCGGAGCACTTGGGTCCCCCCGAACCGCATGTGCAGTGCGGATTCGTGGATCACGGCATGCACGGACGGAGGGTTCTCGCGGGTCAGGACGCTCTGCCTCTCCATCCGGAACTTCAGCGTGTCCTCGATGTTCTCGAAGCCCAGCTTCGGGCTTGTGAAAAGAGCTCGGGCGTAGTCGGCTGTCTGAAACAGGCCCGGGATGAGCAGTGATTGGTGCATCCGCAGCACCGCGGCGCCCGCCTCCAACTCCGCCATGCTCAACGGTCCTTGCTCCATGGGCCCCTTGTGGACCGTCCACCATCCCTTGCCGGTCGCCTCGCTCATGGCGACTAGCGCCTCGACATACGTCTCATCTTTGCATCCGTAGAGGCGACACAGCTCGCGGAGTCGTTCGGTGAGGATCGTGGTCTTCGCGGTCTCGATCTGACTCAGCTGGGCCCGGCCCATTCCGATCCGCTCAGCAGCTTCACCCGCGCTCAATCCTGCTCGTTCGCGCAGTTGTTTGAGCTCGTAGCCAAGTCGCCGCTGGCGTTCGCTGATCGTGGTGCGCAGTCCCACAGGTCACTCCTCGTCCGGTCGCCCAAAGTCTCTCCGGATCGGGGGAGTTCGTCCACCGATCCGAGTGACCAGCTTGAAAATTGTAAACCTCTATCTCTACTGTGAGTGTGGATTCAGTCACGCATTGAAACCATCCAACTCCCCCTGCTCATAAGCCGACAGAGCACCCGCACCCGCACGGGCGTCGCCATCGCCGGGCAGTGACCCCTCACCCTCGTCCACCGACAGGAGCCCCCATGGACCCAGCCCGCCGCGCCGCCCACCGCACCGCCCAACTCACCCACGAATACAGCCTCTTCGCCCCCGGCGACGCCACCGCACCCCGCGTATGCCGGGACTTCGTACGCGCCGTCCTCTTCACCCACGACCGGGAGCCCTTCGTCATGCCCGCCGCCCTGTGCACCTCGGAACTCGTCACGAACGTCCACCTGCACACCAAGGGCACCACCATGCTCCGCGTCCGTCTCACCACCGCCCGCATCCACGTGAGCGTTTTCGATGAGAGCCCCGACCCGCCGGTTCTGGCCCATCCCGTCGCCGCGGTGCCCGCCTGCTGGAGCCGTGGGCTCGCCCTCGTCGCGGAGATGGCGGACGGGTGGGGCGTCGTGGGGGAGAGGGCGGGGCGGTACGCGAAGGGGGTGTGGTTCGAGCTCGGGCTCACCAGTTCGAGTGAAACAGCGACGTTTCCGCAGGTGAGCCCATGTGGCCGCCTACCGTAACGGCGCATGACCGCCCTTATGCACGAGAGTCCCGAGTCCGCCTGGTCCATTTCCCAACTGGACGAAGTCGTGTGGGAGGTGTGGAAGGCCATTGAACTCCCCGAGGGCTACCGCGCCGAGATCATCGAGGGCGCCATCGAGGTGTCACCCATTGGCCGTTTGGCGCATGCCCGGGTCGTGAACCGGCTGCGTAATGCGCTGCTGCGGTTTCTGGGGGAGGGGCAGTACGCGTCGTATCAGGGCATGAACGTCATCCACCAGCGCAGGGGATGGATCCCGGACGTCATCGTCGCCCCCGAGGACTTGGAGCCGCATGCAGACGAAGACGGACTGGGCGTCAATGCGGCAGCCGTGCACGTGGTCTTCGAGGTCGTCTCGCCCGGTAAACGGAACCAAGAGCGCGACCGAATCAGGAAGCTCCGTGAGTACGCCCGAGCAGGCATCCCCGTCTACGTGATCATCGATGATTACCATGCCGGCGGCACTGTGACCGTCCTGACCGAGCCCCGCACCGAGGATGCCGACTGGGTGGGCCTGCATCGCGTCCCCTACGGCACCGACGTCATCATCCCCGAAGGCCCGGCCAAGGGGTTCGCCATCACCGAGGCGATCACCGGACCCGCCAGGGCCGAGAAGTAACGCGAAGTGGCGGCCGGGCCGAACCGTCCGGCTCCGAAACGTGTCTCCACAGGCGTTACGCGTACGCCGCACCCCCCCCGGAGGCACCCATGGCCATGGTCGGACTGTTCTGGATCACGGAGAAGTCCGTGTACGTCGGGGCCGAGCCCGCCGGGTACGGGCCGGGCGTGCGGCTGACGGCCGACGGTGTGGAGGCGCTCGGTGCCGATCAGGAGGGCTGCTGGGCATGGGCGGATCTGCGGTCCGTCGGTGTGCACTTCGCGCCCGTGCGTCGCAAGGCCTCGGGGTGGAAGGCGCTGAGCAACGCGGTGGACACGGCGTTGGACGTGGCGGGCCTGGTGTTCGGCGGCATCGGTGACCCTCCGCCCGTCTTCGAGGTCCACGTCGAGACCGGAGACGGGACCACCGAGCTTGACGCGTACGGTGCCGCGCCCCGCGGGTACACCGAGTCCGAGTACGAGTTGTCGGTCACGCTGCTCCAGCGGTTCGTGACAGGCATCGCGGACGTGTCGGCGCTGCTGGAGTGGGGGCGCACGCACGTCGTCGAGGGCACGCTCGGGCGGGAGGAGCGGGAGGCGCTGCTGCGGGAGTGGTTGGAGGCCTGACCCGGGTGAAAGTCGGTCTCCCGTGCTCTACTCTCCCGGCACATCTCTCTACCTCTCTTTCATACCTCTCCTCATACCGCGCACACGGGACGCTGTTGTCATCTCGTTAGGTAGCTGCTCCTTGACGCTGGGGTGAACACCGCGTTGGCTTTCCGTCGTATCGGGCGCAATGGCGCGTCCTATCCCGGAAGGCACCTGATGTGATCACCCGTAACACCCGTACTCGAAGACGTCCTGTCGCCCGCGGTCGCACGACCGTCGCCGCGGCCGCGTCCGCCACGGCTCTCTCCCTCGCCTCCTGCGGTGTGGTGGACGGCATCGGTGACGAGAGCAGGGTGAGCCCTACGAAGGGCGACGACATCACCGTGGGGCTGCTCCTGCCGGAGAAGGAGAACGCGCGTTACGAGCAGTTCGACCACCCCATCTTCGAGAAGAAGGTCGCGGAGCTCACGGGCGGCAAGGGGTCGGTCGCGTACGCCAACGCCGGAGGGAAGGCCGAGACGCAGAGCCGTCAGCTCGACCGGATGGTGGCGGACAAGGTGGACATCCTGGTCGTGGACGCCGTCGACGCCAAGGGCATCGCGAGCGGCGTCAAGAAGGCCAAGGACGCGGGGATCCCCGTCATCGCGTACGACCGGCTGGCCCAGGGGCCCATCGACGCGTACATCTCGTTCGACAACGAGCTCGTGGGCCAGGTGCAGGGCCGCGCCCTCGTCGAGAAGCTGGGCACCTCCGCCGCGAAAAAGATCATCATGATGAACGGCGCGACCACCGACCCGAACGCCGCGCAGTTCAAGGACGCAGCTCTGTCCGAACTCCAGGACGGGACGGAGATCGCCAAGGAGTACGACACCAAGGACTGGGACCCGAAGTACGCCAAGGCCAACATGGAGAAGGCGGTCAAGGCAGTCGGCCTCGACAACATCGCCGGTGTCTACGCGGCCAACGACGGCATCGCGGGCGCCGTCATCGACGTGCTGAAGACCGCCGGCGTCTCCCCGGTCCCGCCCGTCACCGGCCAGGACGCCGAGCTGGCCGCGGTGCAGCGGATCGTCTCCGGCGACCAGTACATGAGCGTGTACAAGTCGTACCCGCAGGAGGCGAACGCCGCCGCCGAGATGGCCGTCGCCAAGGTCCAGGGCCGCATGATCGAGTTCGACGCCCTCACTCGCGAAAGAGTCGACTCCCCGACCACCGAGAACGTCCCCGCTCAACTGGTCTCCGTGGTCGCGCTGACCAAGGACAACATCAAGGACACCGTCGTCGCGGACGGCATCCACACGCTCAAGCAGATCTGTACGTCCGACTACAGGGCGGCCTGCCAGGAGATCGGGCTGCTGAAGTAGGACGCCGGCCGGGCGCCCGTGAGCGTTGATCTCCGGCTGATTTCAGCCAGTTCACGGAGCACTCCGCAAGCGGCGCGGCGCACTGCGCGACAAGCCACAACGAACCCGTAGAAGCCCGCCGTCTCCAGCTCTCCGGACGAGATCCACCGGCCATACACCGGCCATACCCCTAACCCAGCCGTGTTGCGGAGCACGTGGCCGCCGCGCATAGTTGCGCTGCGAACAAGGCGGAACGGGGGTGACTGGAGCCATGGCCGGGCACGACACGAACGAGCATCCGCACGGTGCCGACCGGCTGTGCGAGGCGGGGGACCGCGTGTACTCCCGGGCCGTACGCCAGGGCCGTGTGCCGCGCGATGAGGCCGAGGCCGTGCCCTGCCTGGTCGAACTCGCCCTGCTGCACCCCGACCCCGACGACATGGGCCAGCTGGTGCCCACGTCCCCGCTGGAGGTGATGACCCGGCTCCTGCGGTCCGTCGACGAGGAGGTCAGCGCGAGCCAGGCCCGGGTGGGGACGGCGGTCGCGGCCGTCGGCTGGTACGCGGGCCTCGACGGCGGCCGGGTGCAGCCGCCCGCCGAGAGCACGGCGATCCGTGTCCTGGACGGGCTCCAGCGCATCCGCGCCGCCATGGACGAGGCGACCGAGGCATGCACGAAGGAGGTGCTCGCGGTCCAGCCGGGCGGTATCCGCCGTGAGGACGAACTCCACGAAGGGCTGCACCGGGGACTGGAGATGCGCCGCCGGGGCGTCCGTATGCGCGACCTCTACACGCACGTGGCGCGCCACGGGCAGGGCCTGCACAACTACATGGAGCTGATGGGCGACGCGGCGGAGGCCCGCACGCTGGACGAGGTCGTGGAACGCCTCATCGTCTTCGACCGCGTGGTCGCCTTCATCCCCGCGAACGCGGACCGCACGATGGCCCTGGAGATCCGCCATCCCGCGCTGGTCGAGTACCTGGTCACGGTCTTCGAACGGTTGTGGCGCCTCGCGGTCCCCCTGACGGCTCCCCTTCCCTCGACCGGCATCGAGGGCATCACACACCGGGAACGGTCCATCGCCGCCCTGCTGGCGGAGGGCCACCAGGACGCGGTGATCGCCGAGCGGCTGGGGATCAGCGTCCGCACCTGCCGGGCCCATATCGCGCGCCTCTCGGACACGCTCGGCGCGGCCAGCCGTACGCAGCTGGGGGTACGGATCGCTCAGGCGGGTCTGGACGGCCCGCCGCGCTCCGGCACCGATGGGGAGCTGCTCCCGGCCGTCTCTACGACTCCTGTTTCAGAATCCCCGACTGGCCGATGAGGTAGCCGAGTTGGGCGCGGCTCTCGCTGCCGAGGGTGGTGGCGAGTTTGGCGATGTGGACGCGGGCGGTGCGGACGTTCATGCCGAGGCGTTCGGCGATGGCGGTGTCGGTGTGGCCCTCGATGAGGAGGGCGGCGATGGCTCGTTGGCGGGGAGTGATGCCGTTGAGCGTGGGTGGTTGGACGGCCTCGGGGTACATGGGGGTGGCCAGGCGCCAGAGACGGTCGAATGTGACAAAGAAGTAGTCGATCAAGGCGGGTTGGCGCACTTCGAGGGCGAGTGTGCGGTCCCTGGCGGCGGGGATGAAGGCGACCGTGCGGTCGATGACGATCAGGCGACTGGTCACTTCGTCGAGGGTGCGAACTTCGATGTCGCCGGTCAGTTCCTCGTAGCGGGCGATGATGGACATCGAGTGGCGCATGGTGTGGGGATAGAGGGTGCGGATCCGGGCGCCGCGGTCCAGCAGGGCCCTGTCCCGTTCCAGCGCCGTGGCCTCGTCCGCGGAGCTGCGGCCGATGTTCGGCTGGATGGTGAGAAGTTCGAGCGTCGCATCGGTCATGGCCTCGGAGATGGCCGAGTTGATTCGGGGCTTGCCACTGAGGACGGTGATGGACGATGCCTGGGCGGGGGCCGTATGGCGGCCGTCGATCCGCATCAGCGGTTCGAAAGCCTCGGCCAGGCGGACCTCGCGACGGCGTTCGTCGGCGATGTGGTCCTCGACGTTGCGTAGGAGCCGGTGGAGGGCGACGGCCGGGGCCACGGGTTCCAGCCAGTGCATGTCCTCGATGTTGGGGTGCAGCAACCCGAAGTCGATCAGGCACGGGATGCCGGCGGTGTCCTCACGGCGAACCCGCCCTTCGCGCAGGGCGCGAGCGTACAGTTCCGTCCCGGCTTGACACATTTCCTCCGCGCTGTGTGCCTCGTGCGCCTTCATCACGCGTGGGTTCCCCTCCCTGGAGGGTCAATGATCCTGCTCCAGGATCCCCGACTGGGCTATGAGATAGCCGAGTTGGGCTCGGCTGCCGCTGCCCAGCGCCGTGGCCAGCTTGGCTATGTGGGCTCGGCAGGTGCGGACGTTCATGCCGAGGCGGCGGGCTATGGCCTCGTCGACGTGGCCCTCGATGAGGAGCTTGGCTATCGAGAGCTGTACGCCGCTGATACCGTCCCCGCTGACTTCGTACGGAGGCTCCTCGGTGAGAGGGGTCGCGCGTTGCCAGAGTTGTTCGAAGACCTTCCTCAGGTAGACCACGAGGCCCGGGTGACGCAGCTCCAGGGCCACCCGCCGGTCGTCGCTGGCGGGGATGAAGGCCACGGTTCGGTCGAAGATGATCAGTCGCTCGATGAGTTCCTCAAGGGTGCGGACCTGTACCTTGCCGCTGGACATCAGGTCCACATAGGCGAGTGTTCCCTGACTGTGGCGGGCGGTGTGCTGGTACAGCGTGCGGATGCTGACCCCACGGTCGGTGAGGGGTCTGTCGCGCTCCAGCGCCTGCATGAGGGCGTCCGCGGGGCGACCGCCGCCGGGCTGGACGGTGAGCATCTCGGTGTGGCACTCGGCCGTGGCGGAGTTGAGTGCCGCGTTGATCCGGTCGAAACCCTCCAGCACGGTGATCGCGTGGATGCTGGCCTGGCTCTGTGTGCTGAGCGCGATGAACGGATCGAAGGCATCGGTCAGTTCTATGCTCTGACGCCTTCGGTCTTGTATCTCGCGTTCCAGAGGATGCAAACGCTGGGCGAGCGCGATCGACGGCGGAACCGGGCGCAACCAGTTCGCGTCGTCGGGATCCGGGTGCAGCAGCGCGAACTCCAGGAGGCACGGGGCCGCCTGCTCCACTTCGGCTCGGTTGATGCGCCCGGAACGCAGAGCATGGGCGTAAAGACGGGTTCCCGCGTCACACAACTCGGTGACGGCATGGGGATGTGTCGGTTCTGAGTTGTTTCTAGGCAAATCTCCACCCCCCAGGGTCCTGAACATGCAGGAACATGATGCATCGCCCCGGTGGCATTGACGTGCCTGAATAAGCCATCGTCTTGTGGGACGGGGGAGAAGATTCCATCAAGTGAGGACGAAGCCGACGATGCGCGTGAGAATACTTGGCTCAGTGCTTGCCGCAGTCTTCTCCATCGCTGCGGCCTTCGGCACCCTGGGGGGCTCCGGTCTTGCCGTGGGGGGTTCTGAAAGGGCAACCCCATCGGACGGCGACGACAGCGGCTGGACCAGCATTGAGGCTGACAGCGGCTGGGCCGGCACTCCTCCGGACAGCGGCTGGACGGTGATTCAGGCCCAGGGCGCCGAGGACAGTGGATGGACCATCGGAGCGCCGAAGGACGCGGACGCATGACCATACCGCCCGACGACCGCTCCTTCCGCCGAGAAATGGCCACGATCTATCGCTCCGGCTGGCACTTCATCGACCTGGCCACCGCCATCCCCCACAGCGGTGACTCGTTGATGGTGACCGTGTTCGGTGAGCCGGTCGTGGTCACCCGCGATGAGGACGAGGACGTACGGGCGTACCGGTGCCTGCGGCGCCCGCGCGGCGCGCCGCAGCCCGTACGGTGTGCCATCCGGTACGGAATGATCTTCGTCAACCTCGACCAGCGTGACCATGAGCTCACCGAACCGGAGGCTCCGGCCCCTGCAACCATCCAAGCCACCCCCCGCAGTGCCTGACGCGATTCCCCCGTCGTTGTAAATCGCTCAGGCGCTTCCCCCCAGCAGCGGCGTCACCGTGACCTGAACACGGTGACGCCGCTGCAGGTTTACGGCGAAATCTCCGGGTATCCGCCGATGCCGACAGTGGCCGGAATCGTGTACTCCGCGGGGCGGCCGGCGCCGACGGGAAAACCTGAGGGTGAACCTGAGGGGGAACCATAGGTGAACCAGAGGGGGAACCTGAGCGGGAACCAGAGGGGGAACCTGAGCGGGAACCAGAGGGGGAACCAGAGGGGTAGAGAACCAGCCGGATAAGCCCTCAGGCCCGCCCCAGCGTCCGCGTCACCTCGATCTCGATCACCACGCGGGACGGATTCGGCGACGGCACCCGCTGGTACCGCTCGGCGTAGCGCCGCTCCGCGTCCGCGACCCGTTCCGGGTCCGTGCGGACGAAGGCCCGTCCCTCCAGCGTCGCCCAGCGGCCCCCGTCCACCTGGCACACCGCGACCCGGGCCCCGTCCGGCCCCGCCGCCCTGGTGTGCCGTACCTTCGCGCTGTCCGCGAACGTGATCACCCGAGCCAGTCGCGCCTCGGCATCGTATGTAACGCCGACGGGCACCACGTGCGGGCTGCCGTCCGGACGGAGTGTCGTCAGGGTGCACAGGTGGCGCTCCCGCCAGAAGGCGAGGTACGGCGCGTCCGGGTCGCCCGGAGGCGTCGGGTCCAAGTGAGGCGTGGTCATGGTTGGGAAACCTAGTGGTCCGAAGCCTCCCGCCTATCGCCTTGAGTGGAATAGACTCAACTTTGTGTACGTTGCTCAAGTCAGTGTGGATGAAGGCTGACAGCGGGCCGACGGCTGACTGACGCGAGGAGGAGACAGCGAACGTGGACGCCGAGCTGACCAACAGGAGCCGGGACGCGATCAACACGGCCAGTAACCGGGCCGTGTCCGAGGGGCACCCGGACCTCACCCCCGCCCACCTGCTTCTCGCTCTGCTCCAGGGGCAGGACAACGAGAACATCATCGACCTGCTGGCCGCCGTCGACGCCGACCAGGCCTCTGTGCGGGCCGGTGCGGAGAAGGTCCTCGCCGGTCTGCCCAGCGTGACCGGGTCCAGCGTCGCGCCGCCCCAGCCGAACCGCGAGTTCCTCGCGGTGATCGCCGACGCGCAGGCGCGGGCCAAGGAACTCGGGGACGACTACCTGTCGACCGAGCACCTGCTCATCGGCATCGCGGCCAAGGGCGGCCAGGCGGGCGAGGTCCTCGCGCAGCAGGGAGCGGACGCCAGGAAGTTGCAGGACGCCTTCCAGAAGTCGAGGGGAGGGCGCCGGGTGACCACCGCGGATCCCGAGGGGCAGTACAAGGCCCTGGAGAAGTTCGGGACCGACCTCACCGCCGCCGCGCGGGACGGGAAGCTCGATCCCGTCATCGGGCGCGACCAGGAGATCCGGCGGGTCGTGCAGGTGCTCAGCCGGAGGACGAAGAACAACCCCGTGCTCATCGGTGAGCCCGGCGTAGGCAAGACCGCCGTTGTCGAAGGGCTCGCGCAGCGCATCGTGAAGGGCGACGTGCCCGAGTCCCTCAGGAACAAGCGGCTCGTCGCGCTCGACCTGGGCGCGATGGTCGCCGGTGCCAAGTACCGGGGTGAGTTCGAGGAGCGGCTGAAGACCGTCCTCGCCGAGATCAAGGACTCCGACGGGCAGATCATCACCTTCATCGACGAACTGCACACCGTCGTGGGGGCCGGTGCCGGCGGTGACTCCGCGATGGACGCCGGCAACATGCTCAAGCCCATGCTCGCCCGCGGTGAGCTGCGCATGGTGGGCGCCACGACCCTCGACGAGTACCGCGAGCGGATCGAGAAGGACCCGGCGCTGGAGCGGCGGTTCCAGCAGGTGCTGGTCGCCGAGCCCACCGTCGAGGACACCATCGCCATCCTGCGCGGACTCAAGGGACGGTACGAGGCCCACCACAAGGTGCAGATCGCGGACAGCGCGCTGGTCGCCGCCGCCACCCTCTCCGACCGGTACATCACCTCCCGGTTCCTGCCCGACAAGGCCATCGACCTCGTCGACGAGTCGGCCTCCCGGCTCCGTATGGAGATCGACTCCTCACCGGTCGAGATCGACGAACTCCAGCGCGCCGTCGACCGGTTGAAGATGGAGGAGCTGGCCCTGGAGAAGGAGACCGACGCGGCCTCCCGCGAGCGGCTGGAGAAGCTGCGCCGCGATCTCGCCGACAAGGAGGAGGAGTTGCGGGGGCTCACCGCGCGCTGGGACAAGGAGAAGCAGTCCCTCAACCGTGTCGGTGAGCTGAAGGAGAAGCTGGACGAGCGGCGCGGGCAGGCGGAGAGGGCCCAGCGTGACGGCGACTTCGACACCGCCTCCAAGCTGCTGTACGGCGAGATCCCGGCCCTGGAGAAGGAACTTGAGGCCGCCTCGGAGGCCGAGGAGGAGGCCGCCAAGGACACGATGGTGAAGGACGAGGTCGGCTCCGACGACATCGCCGACGTCGTCGCCTCCTGGACCGGCATCCCCGCCGGACGCCTGCTGGAGGGCGAGACGCAGAAGCTGCTGCGCATGGAGGACGAGCTCGGCAAGCGCCTCATCGGGCAGAGCGAGGCCGTACGGGCGGTGAGCGACGCCGTACGACGGTCCCGCGCCGGCATCGCCGACCCCGACCGCCCCACCGGCTCCTTCCTGTTCCTCGGCCCGACCGGCGTCGGCAAGACCGAACTCGCCAAGGCCCTCGCGGACTTCCTGTTCGACGACGAGCGGGCCATGGTCCGCATCGACATGTCGGAGTACAGCGAGAAGCACAGCGTGGCCCGGCTCGTCGGCGCCCCGCCCGGCTACGTCGGCTACGAGGAGGGCGGCCAGCTGACCGAGGCCGTGCGCAGGCGGCCGTACTCCGTCGTACTGCTCGACGAGGTCGAGAAGGCGCACCCCGAGGTCTTCGACATCCTCCTCCAGGTGCTGGACGACGGGCGGCTGACGGACGGTCAGGGCCGGACCGTCGACTTCCGCAACACCATCCTGATCCTCACCTCGAACCTGGGCAGCCAGTTCCTCGTGGAGCCGCTCACGTCCGAGGAGGAGAAGAAGGAGCAGGTGCTGGAGGTGGTGCGGTCCTCCTTCAAGCCGGAGTTCCTCAACCGTCTGGACGACCTCGTGGTGTTCTCGGCGCTGAACAAGGAGGAGCTGGAACGCATCGCCGAGCTCCAGATCGACCGCCTCGCCGCGCGGCTCGCCGAGCGCCGGCTCGCACTGGAGGTCACACCGGCGGCTCTGACCTGGCTCGCGGACGAGGGCAACGACCCGGCGTACGGTGCCCGCCCGCTGCGCCGTCTCGTCCAGACCGCCATCGGTGACCGGCTCGCCAGGGAGATCCTCGCGGGCGAGGTCAAGGACGGCGACACGGTCAGGGTGGATGCCTTCGGCTCGGGCCTGATCGTCGGGCCTGCGACGGGCAAGACGCTGTAGCCGGGAGCGACCGTGCGGAGCGGCTGTCCGGGGCGGCCGTCCGGGGCGCTGGGATACGGCGCCCCGGACGCCTGGATGTGGCGCCCCGGACGCCGGGATGTGGCCCCCACGTGGCTGATCCGTCACACAGCGGAGGCGCGTCGGGTGAAGAGGTTGCCGGTCGGGGGGCAAGAGAGAGAGGGTGGGTTGTGTACGTCTGGTCTCAGCGTTGGCCGGACGAGCCAGACGACCGCAGGAGTCTTCAAGTATGTCCATCGACCCGTCCTCGATTCCGAACTTCGGGGGCCAGCCCGAGCCGCAGCCCCAAGGACCGGCGGGCCCCGTCGTCCCGGATCAGGACCTCGTGAAGCAGCTCCTCGACCAGATGGAGCTGAAGTACGTCGTCGACGACGAGGGCGACCTCGCGGCGCCGTGGGAGCAGTTCCGCACGTACTTCATGTTCCGCGGCGAGGGCGACCAGCAGGTCTTCTCGGTACGGACGTTCTACGACCGGCCGCACCAGATCGATGAGAAGACGGCGCTGCTGGAGACGATCGACGACTGGAACCGTCGCACGCTGTGGCCCAAGGTGTACAGCCACACGCACGACGACGGCACGGTCCGTCTCATCGGCGAGGCTCAGCTGCTGATCGGCACCGGCGTCAGCCTGGAGCACTTCGTTTCGTCGACCGTGAGCTGGGTGCGGGCGGCCATCGAGTTCGACAAGTGGCTCGTGGAGCAGCTCGGCCTCGCGGAGGAGGTCGACGGCGCGGAGAAGCCGAACGACGACGAAGACGAATAGGACGAAGAAGAACAGGCCGCAGACGAACAGGCCGTAGACGAACAGGCCGTAGACGAACAGGGCGACGAGGAAACCGGGCGAACGGTTTGCCGATCAACCGGGCGAACGGTCCGTCGATCAGTCGTCACAGTGGCGTGTGGTTGACCACGACCAGGAACGCGCCGTAAACGAAGGAGAGCCCGGCCAGGGCGGCGACCACCACGGTCGCGTGCCAGGGCCGGGCTCTCGCCGTCCGCGCCAGTGCCCGAGCCAGAGGCAGCAGCAGCGGGAAGGCCGGCAGCAGGAAGCGCGGCTTGCAGGCGAAGTACCCCGAGCCGCCGATCGTGATCAGCAGCAGGACGCCGCAGTACACCACCAGCACCAGGGGCGCGCGGTCCACCACCAGCAGCGCGAAGAGCACGACCGCCACCGCCACGACCAGCATCGCCATCGGGAACACGAAGCGTCCGCCGTCGAGCACCAGGTGCCGGGCGAAGCGCAGGGCGCCCTCCCCGAAGTCGAAGCGTGAGCCCCATCGCCGCTGCACCGCGAAGTACCCGCCGAGCGGATCGCCCATGCGCAGCCCCACCCACAGCACGTACGCGCACCATCCGAGCGGTGCGATCGCGGCGCCCGTCCACAGGCTGTGGGGAACGTTCCGCCCGTGCCGCCGCAGCACCTCGTACGCCGCCGTCACGAGCACCGCCGCCGCCACCGCGATCCCGTTCGGCCGTGCCAGGCCCGCGAGCGAGGCCAGCACGCCTGCCCATAGCCAGCGCCCGCTGAGCACCGCGTACAGCGACCAGGCCGCGCAGGCGGTGAGCAAGGGCTCGGTGTACGCCAGGGACAGCAGTACGGAGTGCGGCAGCAGCCCCCACAGCACGACGAGCGCGGTGGCGACCCCATGGCCGTACAGCCGGTGCCCGATCGCGTACAGCCCGCAGGCCGCGGCCCCGGCGGCCACCCAGGACACGAACAGCCCGGCCGCGCCGCCGCTCAACGGGGTGATCTCGGTGACGACCCGCACGAACCCCGGGTAGAGCGGGAAGAACGCGTAGTCGCTGGCGATCTTGGGCGGGAAGTACTCGATCCGTCCGTAGCCGTGCGCCGCGATCCCCAGGTACCAGTCCGAGTCCCAGGACCGTCCGAGCACCCTCAGCGGGTTCTTGCCGTAGGCCCAGGCGGTCGCGGTGAGGGCGGCGACACCGGCGAGCCGGGCGGCGAGGAAGAGCCCGAGGGCGAGGACGGGCGTGGGGGGTCGCGTCGCGGAGCGGACGTGATCCTGAGTGCGCCGGCCGCCCTCGTGGGCGGGGGCCGGCAGGGTGCTGACGTGGGTCACATCGGAACCATGCGTCCCTTAAATCAGATTTGCCAGCTTTACACGCCAGTGCGCCTCGGATTCCGCCGTCAGAGGGCCCCACGTCCGGCCAAAGGGCCCCTCGCCCGGCGACGGGCCCCTCGCCCGGCCGATGGGCCGCCAGCTCGGCCAGAAGCGGCTAGAAGGCGGCCTTGAGCCGCTTGGCCGCCTCCCGCAGCACCTCGGTCTGCTTGCAGAAGGCGAACCGCACGAAGGGCGCACCCGCCTCGCGGTGGTCGTAGAAGACGGCGTTCGGGATGGCGACCACGCCCGCGCGCTCCGGCAGCGCCCGGCAGAAGGCGAAGCCGTCGCTCTCGCCGAGGGGCCGGATGTCGGTGGTGATGAAGTAGGTGCCCGCCGTCCGGAACACCTCGAACCCGGCCTCCGCGAGCCCGGCCGCCAGCAGGTCCCGCTTGGCCAGCATGTCCGCGCGGAACGCCGCGAAGTAGGTGTCCGGCAGCGCGAGCGCCTCGGCGACGGCGTACTGGAACGGCCCGGACGAGACATACGTGAGGAACTGCTTGGCCGAGCGGACGGCGGACACCAGCGCGGGCGTCGACGTCACCCAGCCCACCTTCCACCCGGTGAACGAGAACGACTTCCCCGCGCTGCCGATGGTGACCGTGCGCTCCCGCATCCCCGGGAAGGTCGCCAGCGGCAGGTGCTCGGCGTCGTCGAAGACCAGGTGTTCGTACACCTCGTCCGTCACGACCAGCAGATCGCGCTCGACGGCCAGCTCGGCGATCGCCGACAGCTCCTCGCGGGTGAGGACGGTGCCGGTGGGGTTGTGCGGGGTGTTGATCAGCAGCAGCCGGGTGCGGTCGGTGACGGCGTCCCGCAGTTCGTCGAGGTCCAGCCGGAACGAGCCGTCGCCCGGCCGAAGGGTGACCGGCACCCGCCTGCCGCCCGCCATCGCGATGCAGGCCGCGTACGAGTCGTAGTACGGCTCCAGGGCGACGACCTCGTCCCCGGGCTCCAGCAGCCCCAGCAGGGCCGCGGCGATGGCCTCGGTCGCGCCCGCCGTGACGAGCACCTCGGTGTCGGGGTCGTACGTGAGCCCGTACCGCCGCCGCTGGTGCGCGGCGACGGCGGTACGCAGCTCGGGCACCCCCGGGCCAGGCGGGTACTGGTTGCCGCGCCCGTCCCGCAGCGCCCGCACCGCCGCCTCCCGGACCTCCTCGGGGCCGTCGGTGTCGGGGAAGCCCTGGCCCAGGTTGATCGACCCGGTACGGACGGCCAGCGCCGACATCTCGGCGAAGATCGTCGTCCCGAACTCGGCGAGCCGGCGGTTGAGCGGGGGGCGGGCGCTGCGGGAGCTGGAGGTCATGGGCGTCATCCTGCGCCGAAGCTCTGGAGTTCCTCAACTCTGCTTTGGCCCGTGGGCCCGCCGGGAATCGGACCGTCACGCAAGAACACGCGAGAAGCGGAAACACCGGTCCGAGCCCACGGGGGCAACGGGGACCGCTTCGGGGGAACGAAAGGAGGGTGACGCCATGGGACTCGCGATCTTCGGCATCATCCTGGCGGCCTTCTGCATCGTGATGGCGATCGCGTTGTCCGCCAACCGGAAGAACAAGGCGGTCAAGTCGCGGAGCCGCACCCGGCGCTCGTCGCAGAGCTGGTGGGCGGGCGGCGCCGGTACGAGCTCGTCGAACAGCGGTGGTTCGAGCTCGTCGAACAGCGGCGGTTCGTCCTGCGGGAGCAGCTCCTCGTGTGGGAGCAGCTCGTCCTGCGGTGGCGGGTCCTCCTGTGGCGGCGGTGGAGGCGGGGGCGGATGCGGCGGAGGCGGAGGCGGCTGACACGGGGCAGCCGAGCTCCGCGCGCCACTGAGGCGAACAGGACAAGGCGCGCACCGCGTCCGGACCCAGAAACGAGCGCCCGCCGGGAGACGATCCCCCCGGCGGGCGCTCGCCGTTGTGCGTCGCCGTACGGACAGGACGGCGTCCGATGGCGTTCATGGCGCTCACCGCCCACACGGGGGCGCACGCGCAGACGCACACGCGCAATCGTCCCCGCGGTCACCCGCTTGCCCGTAGCGCCGTACACGTAACAGGCGTGCGAGTGGCATTCCGGCGCGGTGGGCGTACGCCGGGTTGAACAGATGAACTGGGCAGCCCTCGCGGGGGTGGAAACCCTACAAAATTGGGTAAAGTCGCGGTGGTAGCGGCACAGTTCATGATTCCCTATAAATCACCAACGCAGCCCCCGGACGTCCTCACCCGACAGGCCTGACCGGGCTGATCGGATCGAATCGGACAAACGGCGTGGGCGTCCTCACCTGATCTGACTGATCCGATCCGGCTGACCGGGCCCGTCTCCCGGTGCCGGCCGGGGCGCGCCGGAACCCCCCACTCCGTTCCCCACTCCTCTCTTTGCGTGCTTGCGGAGCTGACCGATGCTCACGACCCTGAACACCTCCTACACCGACACCCGAGCGGCCGACCTGGCCTGGGCCCTGGGGCGTGAGCCACTGCCCGCGCTCGCCACCCTCGACGTGGAACTCACCGGGGCCAAGCTCCAGTTGAGACTCCTCGGCGCATCCCACCAGGTGCTCCTGGAGGAGGAGCGGGGCGGCTGTTCGGAGACGGTCGCGTGCATCGCGGGCTCCAGCGCGCCCTTACCCCTCGGCGTGGCCAAGCGGGTCGACGACTGGGAGTACGAGTTCGCGGCCCGCGTGGAGGTCCTCTCGCCCGGCTCCTTCGCCGGCCGCGCCCAGGAGTTACTCGCTCTTGTCTCCGACCACCCCCACGGCCTCGCCGGCGTCTTCCCCGGCAGCCCGCACGCGTTCACCGCGATGCTCGCCCAGCGGCACGAAGGACAGGTCCACTGGCGTACATGGCACGCCTACCCACAGGACGGCCAACTGGTGGCGACGCGGACGAGGGTGGGGGTGCGGGTGCCGACGCCAGCACATCCTGAGCCCCGTACGGCAACCAACAGCCTGTCCGGCGCGTGAAGGCGAGGCCGTTCAGGCCGAAGCGGGAGTCTGGTCAGGCCGAAGCGGGCGTCCGGGGGCGGCAGCCCCCAGGGTCGGCCTCACAAACTCCGGGTGCCCCACACAGTGGGACTTCCACACGTGTGGGTGACAAAGCGCACCGCAGGTGTGACGTAGCGTTCCCTAGCGTGATCGAACCGCACGCCCCCGCACCCCCGGCGCCCCACCGCCCCGGCGCGGCCACGGCGGTCAGGCACCGCTGCCGGTCCGCACGGGTACGGGCCGGCTCCTGGTCCTGGCGTGCGTTTTCGTCTGCGCGGCCTGCGGACTCGTGTACGAACTCGAACTCGTCGCCCTCGCCTCGTACTTGACCGGCGACTCGGTCACCCAGGCCTCCGTCGTCGTCTCCGTGATGGTCTTCGCGATGGGCATCGGCTCCCTCGCGGCGAAACGGCTCCGCCGGCTCGCCGCGGCCGGCTTCGGTGCCATCGAGGCGGCCCTCGCCCTGACCGGCGGCTGCAGCGCCATGGCGGTGTACGCGGTGTTCGCCTGGACCGGTGACTGGGGCGGGCTGTGGACGGACGGCCCACGCCACCTCCTCGTCGCCTTCTCCCTCGCCATCGGCCTGCTCATCGGCGCCGAAGTCCCCCTGCTCATGGAGCTGATCCAGCGCATCCGCCGCCAGGACGCGGGCGGCGCGGTCGCGGACCTCTTCGCCGCGGACTACGTGGGCGCACTCGTCGGCGGCCTGGCGTTCCCCTTCCTCCTGCTCCCCTGGCTGGGCCAGCTGTCCAGCGCGGTGCTCACCGGCGCGGTGAACGCGGTCGCCGGCGGCGCCCTCGTACTCGGCCTGTTCCGCGGCGACCTGAGCCGCCGCAGCCGCTGGCTCCTGCTCCTCGCGAACGCCGTCGTCCTCGGACTGCTCGCCACCGCCGCCGTGCTGGTCCACGACTTCGAACGTGCCGCGCGGCAGGCGCTCTACGGCAAGGACGTACGGGTCGCGCTGCACACCGGCGTGCAGGAGGTGGTCCTCACCGGCGGCACCCACGGCCACCCGCTCGACCTCTTCCTCGACGGCCGCCTGCGGTTCAGCGGCCGCGACGAGCGCCGCTACCACGAGGCCCTCGTCCACCCCGCGATGAACGGCCCCCACGCACGCGTCCTCGTCCTCGGCGGCGGCGAGGGCCTCACAGCGCGTGAGGTGCTGCGCCACCCGGGCGTGCGCCGGGTGGACGTCGTCGAACCCGACGCGGGCGTGGTCCGTCTGGCGCGCACCGACCCCGCCCTGTCCTCCCTCAACGGCCACGCCTACGACGACCCACGCGTGCACGTCCTCACGGCCGACGCCTTCGCCTGGCTGCGGCAGGCCCGCCCGGCGGCCTACGACGTCGTGATCGCGGACCTGCCCGACCCGGGCATCACGGCCAGCACGAAGCTGTACTCGCAGGAGTTCTACGGCCTCGCCCGCAAGGTCCTCGCGGACGGCGGGCGCCTGGTGGTGCACACGGGGCCGGTGGCCTCCCGGCCCCGCGTCTTCTGGACGGTCGACGCGACGGTACGGGCGGCCGGGCTGCAGACGACGCCCTATTGCGTGGACGGCCGCGCCCCGTCCTTCGCGGCGGGACCGGACCGTACGTCGGGCGCCTCCCGGGGCCCGCGCGACTGGGGCTTCGTCCTGGCCTCGGCGTCGGCCACGGCCCCCCGGTCCGCGCCCGCGTCGACGACCGCTCCGGGTCCCCTCACCCATACGGGGCGCTTCACCGCCGCGACCCTCACGGCGGCCGAGCGACGAGCCGACGCCACCCGCATCGAGGGTCTGCCGCCGTCGACGCTGGTGCACCCGCGGTACGTGGACTGAGACCCGCGCAGACGCCCCCCACCGGCGCCCTCGTCGACGCCCGTGCCGACGCTCGTGCCGACGCCCGCAGGAAGGAAAACGCGGATGTACGGGTGCGACCGGGCGGCCCGTGGGTAGGCTCGGCTGACATGGAGCATGAGGTGTTCGTTCCGGTTCCCGTCGAGCAGCTCAGGGCGGCCCTGTCCGACCCGGAACGGGTGGCCCGGGCGGTGCCCGGTCTCCAGCAGGACGCGGGTACGGCACCGGTGGCCGGACGCCTGAAGGTACGCGTCGCCGGCCACACCATCACCTACCGCGGTGCGCTCCGTGTCGCCGTGCAGGACGACGGCTCCTACGCGATCGAGGGCGACGCCACGGAGGCCCGGGGCAGCGGCTCGGTGAAGCTGGCCCTCTCGGTACGGCTCGCTCCGGCGGAGGGCGGCACGACGGTCGCCTTCGGCGGCACGGCGACGGCCGACGGCCGCATCGCCGAACTGCCTGACGACGCGGTGACCACCGCGGCCACCCGCCTCCTGACCCGCTTCGCGGAGAGACTGGGGGAGCCCGCGGGAGAGCCGACGCCGCCCACGGGGGAGCAGCCGACACCGCCCACCGGGGAGTCGACGCCGCCCGCCCCGGCCGGGCGTGAGCAGGAGCCCGAGGAGAAGCCTGGGCAGGAGCCCCTCGTGGAGGACGCTCTCGCGCCCAAGGAGCCCAAGGAGCCCAAGGAGCCCAAGGAGCCCAAGGAGCCCAAGGAGCCCGAGGAGCCCAAGGAGCCCGAGGAGCCCGAGGAGGACGTGATGGCCGGGACCTTCGCCGAGGAGGAGGAGCCCCCGGCCGAGGCCGCGCACGCGCGGCGCACGATGATCGGTCGCAGTGCGGAGGAGGTGGACCACGCGCCGCCGCGTGGCCGCTACGCTCCCGTGCCGGTGCCCGAGTCCGTCGTGACCGGCCCCACGCTCCGCTGGGCCGCGCCGGCCGCGGCGCTCGCTCTCGCCTCGGCCATCGTCGTGGCGCGGGCCCTCCGCAGACGCCGCTGAACTCCTCCTCGAACCCCTCCTCCTCGAAACCCCTCCTCCCCGAACGCCGGAGGGGCTGCGTTCCCAGAGCCGCGAGCACCCCTTAGGGTCGTGCCGTGAGTAACGAACACATCACGTTGGCCGCGGGTGACGCGGAGGTTGTCCTGGCGCCGGGCAATGGCGGGAGGGTGCGCGGGCTGCGGATCGGCGGGACCGAACTGCTCCGGCAGGGCGAGCGGTTCGGCTGCTTCCCGATGGTCCCGTGGTGCGGCCGGACGAGGAACGGCCGGTTCCTGAGCGGGGGCGCCGTCCATCAGATGCCGCTCAACGCCCCGCCACACGCCATCCACGGCACCGCCCGCGACGGCGCCTGGCACATCGCCCGCGCGACCGGGGACGAGGCCGTCATCACGTACGACCTGGTGGAACCCTGGCCCTACACCGGCCGCGTCACCCAGGCCTTCGCCCTCACCGAGGACGCCTTCACCCTCACGATGTCCGTGGAGACGTACGACTCGTCCTTCCCGGCGCAGATCGGCTGGCACCCCTGGTTCAACCGGAACCTGGGCGGCGGCGGACAGGACGTACGGCTCGACTTCACGGCCGCCTGGCAGGAGGAGCGCGGCGACGACCACCTCCCCACCGGCAACCGCATCGACCCCGGGCCCGGCCCCTGGGACGACTGCTTCGGCATGCCCGGCGGCGTCGACGTCACCCTCACCTGGCCCGGACAGCTGGAGCTGAAGGTCGCCAGCCGTGAGGAGTGGGTCGTGGTCTACGACGAACAGCCGGAGGCCGTGTGCGTGGAGCCGCAGACGGGCCCGCCCAACGGCCTGAACACCCTCCCGCGCCTGGTCACCCCCATCGAGCCCCTCGAAGCCTCCGCCACCTGGACTTGGCGGCGGCTGTGAGACGGCTCGTAAGCTGAGCCGCATGAGTGAGGTCGACGAAGCAATGCCGCACGGCACACGCGGCACGCTGCTGCAGCAGATCAAGGACAAGGCCGTCGTGCACGGCAAGGTGACCCTGTCGTCGGGTCTTGAGGCCGACTACTACGTGGACCTGCGCCGCGTCACCCTGGACGGCGAGGCCGCACCGCTCGTGGGCGAGGTGCTGCTCGACCTGACCGCCGGTCTCGACTTCGACGCGGTCGGCGGGCTCACCATGGGCGCCGACCCCGTGGCCGCGTCCATGCTGCACGCCGCCGCGGCACGCGGTCGGCGGCTCGACGCCTTCGTCGTGCGCAAGGCGGCCAAGGCGCACGGGCTGCAGAGGCAGGTCGAAGGGCCCGAGATCGCGGGGCGGCGGGTGCTCGTCGTCGAGGACACGTCCACCACCGGCGGCTCCCCGCTCACCGCCGTCGAGGCCGTGCGCGAGGCGGGCGCCGAGGTCGTGGCCGTGGCGACCATCGTCGACCGGGCCACCGGCGCCGCCGAGAAGATCCAGGAGGGCGCCGGGGTTCCGTACCTCTTCGCCTACTCCAAGGACGAGTTGGGCCTGGACTGAAACTGGACTGACTGAACTGACTGGACTGGCTGAAAGGCGTCGCGGACGGCGGGCGCCGAGGGCGGAGAACACATCGGGACACCTTGGCCGGAGCATCCGGCCAAGTCTGGAAAGATGGGACGACGACGTCGCATCCCCAGGTCTAGGTCAGGGCCGTAAGCAGCAGAAGAGCCGTACAGCTGGACAAGCAGTACGCGACCCGCACATAGAGGAGCGGACAGATGCCCATCGCAACCCCCGAGGTCTACAACGAGATGCTCGACCGGGCGAAGGCAGGCAGGTTCGCCTACCCGGCCATCAACGTGACCTCTTCCCAGACCCTGCACGCGGCGCTGCGCGGCTTCGCGGAGGCGGAGAGCGACGGCATCATCCAGATCTCCACGGGTGGTGCGGAGTTCCTCGGCGGCCAGCACAACAAGGACATGGTCACCGGAGCCGTGGCCCTGGCCGAGTTCGCGCACATCGTCGCCAAGAAGTACGACATCACCGTCGCCCTGCACACGGACCACTGCCCGAAGGACAAGCTCGACGGGTATGTGCGGCCGCTGCTCGCGGTGTCGGAGGAGCGGGTCGCCCGCGGCGAGAACCCCCTCTTCCAGTCGCACATGTGGGACGGCTCTGCCGAGACCCTGGCCGACAACCTGGCGATCGGGCAGGAGCTGCTCGCCCGCGCCGCCGCCGCGAAGATCATCCTTGAGGTCGAGATCACTCCGACGGGCGGCGAGGAGGACGGCGTCTCGCACGAGATCAACGACTCCCTCTACACGACCGTCGACGACGCCATCCGCACGGCCGAGGCCCTCGGTCTCGGGGAGAAGGGGCGCTACCTGCTGGCCGCCTCCTTCGGCAACGTCCACGGCGTCTACAAGCCGGGCAACGTCGTCCTGCGTCCCGAGCTGCTGAAGGAGCTGAACGAGGGCGTCGCCGCCCGGTTCGGCAAGGAGTCGCCGTTCGACTTCGTCTTCCACGGCGGCTCCGGCTCCTCCGAGCAGGAGATCCAGACCGCGCTGGAGAACGGCGTCGTCAAGATGAACATCGACACGGACACGCAGTACGCCTTCACGCGCCCGGTCGCCGACCACATGTTCAAGAACTACGACGGCGTCCTGAAGGTCGACGGCGAGGTCGGCTCGAAGAAGACGTACGACCCGCGCACCTGGGGCAAGGTCGCCGAGGCGTCGATGGCCAAGCGCGTCCTCGAGGCCTGCCAGCACCTGCGCTCGACGGGCACGAAGATCAAGTAAGCGGATCGGCTGATTCGGTCCGATTCGGTCTGCTTCGGTCGGGCCCGGCACCTGCTGTGGTGCCGGGCCCTTCCGTATGCTCCGAAGCATGGCAGCGCCGTCGAGCGAGAACAGCGAGAACACGGCTGTCAGGCTCGCCTCCCCGCGGGGGAAGTGGATCCTGCTGACCACGGTGCTCGGCTCCAGCATGGCGATGCTGGACTCGACCGTGGTCAACGTCGCGCTGCCGTGGATCGGGCGCGACCTGAACGCCGACCTGGCCGCTCTGCAGTGGACGCTCAACGCGTACATGGTGACGCTGGCCGGGCTCATCCTCCTCGGCGGTGCCCTGGGCGACCGGTTCGGGCGGCGGCGGATCTTCGTGCTGGGCGTGGTGTGGTTCGCGGCCGCGTCGCTGCTGTGCGGGATCGCCCCCAGCGCGGGTGTGCTCATCGTGGCCCGCGCCCTCCAGGGCATCGGCGGCGCCCTCCTCACCCCCGGCTCGCTCGCCCTGATCCAGGCCTCCTTCCACCCCGACGACCGTGGGCGGGCCGTGGGCCTGTGGTCCGGCTTCGGCGGGATCGGCGCGGCGGTCGGTCCGTTCCTGGGCGGCTGGCTGGTGGACGGGCCGGGCTGGCGCTGGGTGTTCCTGCTGAACGTCCCGCTCGCGGTCCTGTGCGTACCGGTCGCCGTCCGTCACGTACCGGAGTCCGCGGACCCGCGGGCCCACGGCCGCTTCGACGTCGTCGGCGCGGCTCTCGGCGCCCTGTGCCTGGCCCTGGTGACGTACGCGCTGATCGAGGCCGGGCAGCTGAGCACGGCGCTGGTGACCGTGACGGCGGTGGCGGGGCTGGCGGCCGGGGTGGCCTTCGTGTACGTCGAGCGCCGGCGTCGGGACCCGATGATGCCGTTGGAGATGTTCTCCTCCCGGCAGTTCACCTCGGTCAACCTGGTCACCCTGTGCGTGTACGCGGCCTTCGGCGGCTTCTTCTTCCTGGCGGCGGTCCAGCTCCAGGTGGTGTCGGGCTACTCGGCCCTCGGCGCCGGTACGGCCCTGCTGCCGGTGACCGTGCTGATGCTCCTGCTGTCGGCGCGCTCGGGCGAGCTGGGCGAACGGATCGGCCCGCGCATCCCGCTCACGGTCGGACCGCTGGTGTGCGCGGCGGGCATGCTGCTGATGCTGCGGGTGGGGCCGCACGCCTCGTACGTCACGGACGTTCTGCCCGCGCTGCTGGTCCTGGGCCTCGGCATGGTCACCCTGGTCGCGCCGCTCACGGCCACGGTCCTGGCCTCCGTCGACACCGAGCACGCGGGGATCGCCAGCGGCGTCAACAACGCGGCGGCCCGCGCGGCCAGCCTCATCGCCGTGGCCGCGTTGCCCCTGCTCACCGGGATGAGCTCGGAGGCCTACCGCTCGGCGCACGCCTTCGGCGCCGCCTTCCAGCGGGCGATGCCGCTGTGCGCGGGCGTCCTCGTGGTGGGCGCGGTCGTCGCCTTCACGACGGTGCGGCGGCCCGTGCCGGAGTGCCGCCATCCCGAGCGCCACACCCACTGCTGCCTGACGGCTCCGCCGCTGGAGGGGGGCGCGGAGGGCGCGGCCTCGCCGCGCAAGTGATCCGCCCCCGCCGCCCCTACCCGTCCCATCGCCAGGGGCTCCGCCCCTTCGACCCCGTTCGGGGGCCGGCCTCCGAACCCCCGCTCCTCAAACGCCGGAGGGGCTGGATTGTGCGGCCGAGGCCAGGCACCACCCAGCCCGTCCGGCGTTTGAGGACGAGGCCGTTCAGGCCGATGCGGGGGTCTGGGGGCGGCAGCCCCAGGGAAGGATGGGACGGGTAGGGGCGGCGGGGGCGAAAAACAAAGGGTGCTACATGTAATCGGGTTGTTTTTGCATTCTGTGCCGCCGCCGCTGCCTGAGTGGCGGCGGCACAGACGTTTCAACTGCGGTGACTACCGCTTCAGTTCTGTGTACGCCTCGGCGCTGCTGTCCTTGAGGAACTGCCAGCAACGCTCCGTCTCGTCCTTCTCGTCGATCTCGCCGGCGGCGCGGGCGAGGGCTGCGAGGCAGCGCAGGAACCCGCGATTGGCCCGGTGGCCCCAAGGGATGGGGCCGTGCCCCTTCCAACCGGCGCGACGCAGTGAGTCCAGGCCGCGGTGATAGCCGGTGCGTGCGTAGGCGTACGACTCGATCACTCGCCCCGCCTCGAAGGCGTCGTCCGCGAGCATGGCCCAGGCGAGCGAGAACGTGGGGTGCTTCGCCGCGACCTCGGCCGGTGACAGGGACTCCTCGCCCAGCAGGCGGTACGCCTCTTCGTTCTCCGGCAGGTAGGTCGGGTCCGGGCCGCCGAGCAGATTCTTGTGCGTCGTCATGTAAGCAGTCTGCCACTTGGGGATGGGCGCCCGGGAAGCCTCCATGGAATATCGGCCGTGGATCGGGGGGATATGAGAATGGCGCTTGATGTAATCGATCGAGATGTGCGACGATCCGGCGCATGGCGGCACGACGGGGGTCCTCCGGGGCCCTTCAGGTGGGCATCTACACCCGGATCAGCAAGGACGACGAGGCCGAGGGACTGGGCGTCGCACGGCAGGAAGAGGACTGCCGACTGCACTGCGCTGCCCGGGGATGGGAGGTCGCCAAGGTCTACGAGGACAACGACCTCTCCGCGTACAAGCGCAAGACGGTGCGACCCGAGTTCCGGCAGATGCTGGAAGACCTGAAGGCCGGGCGGATCGACGGGGTCGTCGCCTGGGACATCGACCGCTTCACGCGGCAGCCGCGTGAACTGGAGGCATGGATCGACGAGTACGAGGATGCCGAGCGCCGGAAGCGCCACCTCGTCTTCGACTCCGTATCGGCGTCGGACATCGATCTGTCCACGGAAAACGGCCGGTTCATCGCCCGGATCAAGGTCACCATCGCCAACAAGTCCTCGGCGGACACCTCACGGCGTACGAAGCGCAAGCACCTGGAACTGGCGACGCAGGGCAAGCTCCCCGGCGGCCGGGCGCCGTACGGATGGAACCGCGAGGACCGGCGGACGTTGGTGCCGGAAGAGGCGGAGAACCTCCGCAAGGCGGTGAAGGACTTCCTGGGCGGCGTCCGCTGGGCCTCGATCGCGCGTGACTGGCGGGACAAGGGGGTCAGGTCGCACAGCGGCGGCGTCTTCGACGACTCCAAGATCAAGCGGATGCTGATGAACCCGCGGATCTGCGGCTACCGGATGCACCAGGGCGAGCTGTTCCTGGACGAGAGCGGTGCTCCCGTCGTCGGCGATTGGGAGCCGATCATCACTCCCGACGACTGGTACCTGCTGACGGAGAAGGTCAAGCGGGAGTCGGAGGGGCGTGTCCCACGGGACAACGCCACCAAGTACCTGCTCTCCGGCATCGCCCGGTGCGGGCGGTGCGGCATGAAGATGCGGGCCTTCCCGTCGTACCGGAAGTCGAAGACGTCATCGCAGTTCAAGTACGCGTGCCCCGGGAAGAACGACGGTGGATGCGGGGGAGTGGCCAGGGCCGGCGAACCGGTCGACCGTCTCATCAGGAACGCCGTGTTCCTCAGCTCGGACAAGGCGCTGGCGAACGTCCGCGAACGTGCGCCGGAGTGGACCAAGGAGGAGCAACTGGCCTCCCTGGAACGGGATATGGCCGAGTTCAAGCAGGCGTGGCAGGAGAAGCGCATGTCGGCAGCCCGCTACATCGCGCTCACCGAGGATCTGGAGCGGCAGATCGCGGAACTGCACCGGGAGCGAGGCCTGCACCGGGCCGAGGCCGCGACCTTCGCGGCGGGCCCCATCGACATACGGGGCCGGTGGGAGAACCTGGCGATCGAACAGCAACGCGCCGCGGTCCTCAAGGTCTTCCGCGCGGTCATCATCAAGCCCGCGTCCAACGGGCCGATCTTCGATCCGGCGGACATCGAGCCGGTGCTCAGGTGACAGGCGGAAGCCGGGCCCCGTTGCGGTGGGGGCCCGGCTTCGTTCGTTCACGACCCGAAGATGCGGAGCAGATCGTCGACCCACTCCTCGTCCCGGTCGGGGAGCTGATCCTCTACGCGGCGCAGCCACTCATCCTCAGTCAAAGAGTCGCACCTCCCGCACCGGGGTGTGTCAACTTAACGGCTGATCTTGGTTGTTGAGGTGTCAGTTGTCGCTCGGGGTCAGGCGGCCTTCGAAAGCGATCTGGAAGGCGTTCAGGGGCGCCTTCCAGCGCATGGTCCACCTCTTGCGGCCCTTGCCGGTCGGGTCCAGGCTCATCAGCGCCATGTAGATGCACTTCAGAGCGGCGGCTTCGTTGGGGAAGTGACCGCGGGCGCGGACGGCCCTGCGGATGCGGGCGTTGACGCTCTCGATCGCGTTCGTGCTGCAGATGACCTTGCGGATCTTGACGTCGTAGGAGAGGAAGGGTACGAACTCGGCCCAGGCGTCGGACCACAGCTTCACGATCGCCGGATACTTCGTCCCCCAGGAGTCCTGGAACTCCAGGAACCGCTCCGTCGCCGCGTCCTCGCTCGGGGCTGTATAGACGGGCTTGAGCGCCTTGGCGACCTTGTCCCAGTCCTGGCGGGCCGCGTAACGGAACGAGTTGCGCAGAAGATGAACCACGCACGTCTGGACAATCGTGCGGGGCCAGACCGCCTCCACGGCCTCGGGCAGACCCTTGAGCCCGTCGCAGACCAGCATCAGCACGTCGTCCAGGCCGCGGTTCTTCAACTCGGTGAACACATGCAGCCAGTACTTGGCGCCCTCGCCGCCGTCGCCGGCCCAGATACCGAGGATGTCGCGAGTGCCGTCCACGGTCACCGCCATCACCACGTATATCGGACGGTTCGCGACCTTCCCATCCCTGATCTTCACGTTGATGGCGTCGACGAACAGAACGGGGTAGACGCGATCGAGCGGCCGGTTCTGCCATTCGGCCATGCCGTCCATGACCTTGTCGGTGATGGTCGAGATGGTCTGCTTGGACACCTCCGCCCCGTAGACCTCGGCGAGATGAGCGGAGATCTCTCCGTGAGTGAGACCCTTCGCGGACAAGGAGAGCACCATCTCGTCGACACCGGTCAGACGCCGTTGCCGCTTCTTGACGATCTGCGACTCGAAGCTGCCGGCGGTATCGCGCGGCACCTTCACCTCCACCAGGCCGACATCGGTCAGCACGGTCTTCGCCCGGGTCCCGTTGCGGCTGTTGCCGTTGTTCTCTCGGCCGGATCGTGCTTCTCGTAGCCGACGTGGTCGGTGATCTCGCCCTCCAGGGCGGACTCGAGCACCCGCTTGGTGAGCTGTTGCAACAGCCCGCCTTCGCCGGTCAGTTGCAGTCCCTCATCGCGGGCACGGTCAACGAGCATCGCAACGAGCTGCTCGTCCGACACTGCACTCGACGGTGTCTGAACCACCTGCTCGGCCTGCTCGTTCTCCACGGCGGTCTCCGTCATCAGACGCATCTCCTTGATCATCAGATCCGCCGTTGATTAGACACTCCCGATGACCGGGTTGAGCCCGGAGCCTGTGACGAACGGATCAACCGTTCAGGCCCCACTCACGAAGGGCCTGAACGGTTACCGTTTTGAGCTGTCCGCGCGATCCTCCGTCAATCCTATGGTGTAAGGACTCCGACTACCCAGGTATCCGCGTCCGGGCTTCGCCTGTAGAAGACGTTCGATTGGACGGGATCACACACCGCGACCAGGATCTCGCCTTCGTCCAGGTCTACGACTTTTTGAAATGAGGAGCTCTTCCCTGCCCTCACGCGTATCACCTTGAACTCGAATGTGTGCGCGCCGGGCGGCAGCTCGACGAATTTGGGCATCTTGGTGTCGCGACTGCGGGAGCAGAGCTCAACGCCGTTCTCCCAGAGAGACACGACACCCGCCTTGTACGTCAGGCTTCGTAGTGGCTCCCTGATTTCGGCATACAGTAGAACCCCTGTTCGCCTCCTGTGCTGTTCCTTCCGCAAGCGCCACCTGACCAGCAGCGGCAGCCGCTTCGACTCGTCGAGCGCTTCCACAGAGGGACGCCGACCGGACTCCACCATGAGCTAATCATCCTCCCAGCGGCCGGAGTCGCCCAGATTTCCTCCCGTGGTGGTTCCGATGGTCGCGAAACCGACAGAACTCACGTTGGCGACACCAGCAGTGGCCCGCGACACGATCGCACCCCCCTTGAGGACCGTCCGTGTAACGATGCCAGCTCCTGCTGCCTCTCGTAGCGCTGAGGTCGCGACCCGACTGGCCCCAAGGGCCGCTCCAGCCATGCCCAGGCTCGCTGCACCCATCGCGCAGCTCCCCCACTGCTTGGAGAAGCATGCGTCTGCGGTGGTGGCCGCGCCCAGTACGAATCCACCGACCATAGCCGCGGTAGCAACCCAGCCCAATGGGGTGAACATCGAAGCAACGCCAAGTCCGACGCCGACCCAGCCCAGGGCTTTGCTGTTGTCCTGCATGAAATCGTGGGCTGCGCCGATTCCCTTCTTCACCGTGTTCTTGATACTTCCCCAGAATCCGTCGTCCTTCTTGGGCTCGGGACCGGGATTGGGCGGCGGCGGGATGGTCTTGAGCCAGCCCTTCGGTGCCGGTGTTGAGGGCAGGGTGAGGTTGCGGCGGCCCGGGGTGCCTCCGAGTCCGGTGGGCTTCATGCCCTTGACGAGCGGCGGACGTGTGCCGCAGCGGCAGGCTCGGACCGGCCCCTCGCTGCTGCTCGCCTTCTTCTTGCTGCTGACCGGAATGCCGCCCCGGCAGGTGATGCCGTACTTCTGCGGCTCGTTGCATTCGGGGACGCCGAGGCCGGAGGGGTCGGCGACGGTTGCCGGGTTCTGGACGGCGTAGCTGTAGCCGTTGAGGGTCTGACCCACGCCGGTCTGCAGGAGTGGGTCGACGCTGATGAACTGGCCGATCTCGGGGTCGTACTGGCGGGCACCGATGTGGGTGAGACCTGTGGCGGTGTCGGTGGTCTTGCCGAGGAAGCCCTTGTCGTCGGGCCACACGGTCCCGGTGGTGCTACCCCTCGCTGCGCCGAAGGGGGTCATGTAACGCCGGGAGAATGCCTGGTCCGTGGCGTCGATGGCCAGGTCAGCGGTGCCGTGCGGGTCGGTGACCAGGTAGCTGAGTTCGCTGCTGCGGCTTTCGTTGGATCGGACGGCGACGGTCAGGTCGCCGGAGCTGTAGTGGCGTTGGGCCCAGGTGGTGCCGTCGGCGCGCAGATGCAGTTCGGTCGCCCCCGCGTACAGCACGCGCTCTCCGCCCGCCGTGGCGCGGATCAGGAGGGTGCCGTCGGCTCCGTACAGGTAGTCCGTCGTACTGCTGTTCTCGGTAAGGGTATTCAGTCTGCCCTCGTCGGACCATTCGAGAGCCTGGGTGGCGGTGCCGTCAGGACGGCTTGTGGTGTTGCCGGCGCTGTCCGACTCGTAGGCGTGTTCCGGGGCGGTGCAGTTCTCGTCGGTGCTGGTACCGGTCAGGGCATGCGGCTGGTCCGACTTCTCATAGCAATAGGTCGTGGTGGTGTTGTCGGTGGCGGTGTGCTTGGTCTCCGTGGTGCGCTGGCCGGCGTCGTTGTAGGTGTAGCTGGTCCAGTACGGCGCCTTCCCGCCCAGGCTGCTTGCACTGCGGGCGTCAGCGCACTTTTGCGAGGACGGTGTCCATGCCTCGGTCAGGCGTCGGTGGCCGTCGTAGGCGAAGCACTGGGTCTCCGCCGCGGCGGTGCCGCCGAGGGTGCTGGTATCGGCGATGGAGGTGACGTTACCCGTCTGGTCATAGGTGTAGACGAGGTTCTGCAGCTTGTACGCATGGGTCTGGTCCGTGACGTGGCTGCCCAGGAGCCGTCCGGTGCCCTCCTCCCAGGTGTTGGTGACGTACGCCTTCTTGTGCTCCTCGGTGTTCGCGGTGCCGAGGACGAGCTGCCGAGCCTCGCCCAGGGCGGAGTAGTCGACGTCGAGGAGATAGCCGGTGCTGCCGCCGACGGAGGTGATCTGGCCGGTGCCGGTGTATCCGTAGTCGACGATCTCCGAGGGGAGGCCGCCGAGCGCCGGCTCCTTGGCGCTCTGGAGGGTGCCGTCGATGTTGTAGTTGCTTTCGAACTGAAGGGTGGCTGCGCCCACAGAAGCGAGTGGGTCGGAGTCGGGTAGGGTCAGTTCGGTTGTCGTGGGCCGGGACAGGCTGTCGTAGGCGGTGACGGTCTCGGTGTACGCCTTGCCGGTTTTCCCTCCGATGTAGCGGGTGCTCGCGTCGGGCTGTCCCTTGAGGAGGCCGTCGTAGGTGAAGGCGGTCAGCTGGTTGGCGTCGGTCTTCGAACCGGACCAGGCTCCGGTCGTGCGGCCGAGTGCGTCGTAGCCGGTGAGGATGCTCCGGCCGCGGGAGTCGGTGGTCTTGGTAAGCCGGTCCAGCTTGTCGTACTCCAGCTCGGTCAGGCCCTTGTCCGGGTCGTCCGCGCTGGTCTTGCGGCCGAACAGGTCGTATCCGTATACCCACTTGGTGGCGTCGGGGGCGGTGACCCGGGACTGCTGGTCGTCGAGCGTGTACTGGAATTCGGTGGCGGTGTACGAGGCGGTGCCCGAGCCGCCGCCGAACTGGGGGTCGGCCGGGCTTGTGCCCGAGTACTCGCGGGTTTCCACCGTGCGGCCGCGGGCGTCGGTGATCGCGCGGGTGGCGGAGCCGCCCGTGAGGGCGGTGGTGGCGGTGGAGTCACCCGTGTAGCTGGTGGTGGTCGACCACTTCTTCACCCCGTACACGTACAGGGTGCTGGTGGTCGGCCGCTCCGCGCCGTCGTAGACCGTCTCGGTCTGCCGGGGCGCCTCGCCGTACTCCTCGCGTGTGTAGGTGCCGTTCGGTGTCGCTGCGCTGTCGAAGATGTCCTCGTACTTCTCGTAGGCCAGGCCGCGGGTGTCGTAGCGGGTGTCGGTGAGCACCCGGCCGCCGAGCGGGGTGGGGGTCTGGGTCTGTAGCGGGCGCATCATTGAGTCGTAGAACTCGTAGGTGGTGTTGTAGGTCTCGCCGTCTTTCTTGAGGGTCGAGGTGGAGACCCATGACGGCTCGGTGCTGTTGATCCGGTAGGCGTAGGTGGTGTTCGCGCTGTAACCGGCGGCCTTGTTGCGGTTGGGCTGCCAGACCGCGGTCAGCCGACCGAGAGCGTCGTAGGTGGACTCGGTCTTTTTCAGGTTGGCGTCGTACACGCGCAGTTCCTGGCCATGCCGGTGGTCCAGGAAGCTGGTGACCTTGTGGCCCAGGGGATTGGTGATGATCGTCTTGGTCAGAGGGCCTGCTGAGACGGGGGTGTAGGCGGTGTTGGTGGTGTTGCCGTCGGCGTCGGTGACGTTGGAGGGGCGGCCGAGGGTGTCGTACGTGGTGGTCGTGGTCGTCTGCCAGCCTGCGGCCGGGCGCAGCCCGTCCGAGCCCGCCGTGGCGCTGTATCCGGTGGCGCGGCCGGTCCAGGTGGCCGCTCCCTTGGTGGGTGTCTGGGAAGCGGACCAGGTGGTGGCGGAGGGGTTGTCGTAGACGGTGGCGGTGTCGGACAGGACGTCGCCGCGGGTCTCTGAGGTCGCCGGAAGGCTCAGGCTGGTGTCGGCCACGGAGCAGGACTGCCCGATCGCACGGGTGCGGGAGACGAGGTCGTTGATGCCGGCCGCGTCGTTGCGGGCGTACCAGGTGCGGGTGCAGGTCTGGTCGCCTCCCTTGCCTGCCTCACCGGAGTCGTCGACGGTGACCGGCATGCCGTAGTCGTCGTACGTCGTGGTGATCGCGCGGGCGCGCCAGGTCTGCGTGGCGGTCAGATACTGGTGGGTGGTGGTCTTGGCTGTACGGACGTAGCGGGCCACGTGGTCGGCGGCGTCGGGTGCGCTCTGGCGGGCCGTCTCTCTGGACCAGGGGTCGGTGACCTCGACAGTGATCGGCGTCGAGCCGTTGTAGGTGACGTGCTCGCGGCGCGTGCCCGCGTACTGGTCGCTGTCGGTGATGGCTGCGACCCCGACCGACGGGGAAGCCAGTGGGCTGAGGGTGACCGAGCGCGTGCTGCCGTCCTTCTTCTTGTCACCGTCCATGCCCTGCATGTAGAGCGAAACGGTCTTGGAACGGGTGGTGCTCGTGGCTCCTGTGTGGACGGTTACCTCGCGGTAGCCGCGCCAGTCGGACCAGGTGCGCTCGGCCTTCGGGGTGAAGGCGTCGTCGCTGTGGTGCCAGGCGGCGCCGCTGTAGTCGTAGGCGTACTCGACCGCATCGTTGTGACCGGCCGGGTCGGAGACGACGACGGCCTCGACCCGGTACTTGTGGAACCAGTCCACCGACGCCTCGCTGGCGCCGTTGATGTTCCAGTACTTCGGGTAGCAGGAGCGGGTGTTGGTGTCCTCGGCCGCGCCCGTGACTTCACTGCGCACGCACTCGGGCGAGGACAGGGTCACTTCGGTGATCGAACCGGTCTCCGAAACGACCTTGGAGATACGAGGGCGCGTCAGAGGCAGGATGTCGTCGGTGCCGTCGACCCGGTTCTCCCGCCACTGGTAGGTGAAGGAGACCGGGTTGAGGGCGACGGCGGTGTCGCCGGCTTTGGCGGTCCGCTTGATCGACTGCAGGGTCAGGACGTGATCGGAGGTGTCACCGATGTCCCCACCATCCTCGTATTTCTGGGTGAGCGCCCAGGAGTCCACCGGGTCGTAGGCACTGGTGGCGGCGTTCCACGAGAGGGTGTCGATTCCGGTCAGGCGCTTGCGGGAGAAGAACGCGGGGCCTGATGCCAGGCAGTCGTCGTCCCCGTCTGTACAGAGGGCGTCGAAGGGGACGTCAGGCCAGTTCTTGGCCGTGTCCTCGGTCAGCGACGAACAGTCGGACGCGGTGCAGCGTTCTGCGTGGATGAAGGTGACCTTGGCGTCGGCGTTGTCGGTGAACAGCGCGCCCTTGCGGAGCCCGTACTTGATCTCTGTCAGGTAGCCGCCGCGGGTGTAGGAGGCGTTGGCGGTGGTGGCCTTGTTCTTCTTGTAGTAGTTGGTCTCCTTGGCGTACCAGTACGTCGAGGCGTTGCCGTGGGTGTCCTCGACGTAGTCGAGGTTCCACCGCCACGCCTGGGTCACAGACCGGTCGGCGAAGGCGTCGCCGTTGCTGTAGCCGGGCTCACCGGAGTCGTCGCCGAAGACCGGGACGGTCCAGGTGGAGTTGGTGCGCTGCTCGGCGGCGCCGTCGAGTTTGTTGAGACCGAAGACGTACTTCGTGCCGTCGCCGGTGATGACGGTCCAGTACTCGCCGTTGCCGTCACCGTTATCAGCACCGGTGGAGCGGGTCACCGTGGAGGCGTCGTCGTTCTCCAGCCTCCAGGTGCTCTCCCAGTCCCCGGACTTCTTCACCAGGCGGCTCGATTTGCCGTTCAGGACCAGCTGGGCGTTGTCGTACTTCCAGCAGTGGTCGAAGACGTCCTCGTGGCCGTCGTCGTCGCAGGAGCCGTACGACCGCTCGATGTAGGACTCGGTCAGGCTGAAGCCCTCGCCGACCGCGCTGCCCTGGTTGTTGGTGGTGGCGGTGCGGCCGTCGACGGTTCCCGAGTCGTACGACAGGGAAAGTTCCGGCGTCGGGCCTGCTGCTGCTGGCGGCAAGTTGAGGTCATAGTTCCAGGTGAAGGAACCGGAGTTGTCGCCCGCCTCCCAGGAAGAGGACTCCGACAGTTCGGTGGCTGAGTAGTCGCCGGCGCCCGAGGGGGATTCTCCCGACCCGGGGTCGGCCGCGGTCACGGCGAACACCGCTGTCTCCGCGGTGGCCGCATCGGCCAGCTGAGCCGAAGGGCCGTCACCGGCCGCGGCCAGTGGCACGGTGGCCGCAATGGTCTGGGCGGCGAGGTCGTTGTCGGACTTCACCGGGGTGGCGGTGCGGCACGCGGCCTTTTCCGGCGTGTCCAGGGCACAGCCGGGTAGATGCACCAGGCGCAGCCGGGAGGCCCAGCCGCCTCCGACCGCCGAGGCGAACCCGCTGTAGTCGATGCTCAGTTCGGCCTTCCCTGTCTCGTCCGCCTCTACGGTCACCAGCACACCGATGACGCCGGCGGCCCTGGCTGCTTTCTGGTCGAGGACCGTGATCCGTGCGGTGGTACCGGATGTGGCACCGTTCTTGCCCCCGGCCGGAGCGATGCTGACGGGAAGACCGCCGGGCTCCGCCTGTATGCGCTTGCCGGCATCCAGTTGGACGCTCTCGTCACCTTGCTCGGGCCATGCCGCCTTCCGCTCTGCACGCGCCTGCCGGGCGCGTTCGGCATCGGCCTTCTTGTCCTTGGCAACTCGCGCGCGTGCTTCCTTCGCACCGGGCCCGTCGACTTCCTTGACCTTGCTCACCCGCTGATCGGGAACGTCCGGTCGTCCGAGTGCCTTGTCGGCGGCCTGCGCCACCGGAGCCAGCCCGGTCGGAACCACCAAAGACAGGGCCAGGAACGTCACGATCGCCCCGGCGCGCTGTCTTCTGCTGTCCCGCATTCTTCTTGATGTGGATATGCCAAAACCCATGTTTGTCCGCTCCCACCCCGTTGTTCCACGTCATGAAAGGCCGACAGAGCCGTGAAGACCGACGAGTGATGTGCTGTGGCGCTTCGGTGCGGCGCCACGATGGCGCCGCACCGCCCCTCCGCGAGGGTCAGTCGCCCACGCGGACCTCGACCTGCTCCGGGCTCGCCATCGCCCCCGCCCACAGGCGGACTTCAGAGACACGGGCGGGCAGGTAATGCCCCCACGCGCCATTCGTGAAGCCCTTGCCGATAGCGAAGTCCCCGCTGCCCAGCTGGACGGTGAACGCCTTCGCGTCGCCGTTCTGCCCGTAGCCGAGATAGAGGCTGATCGTGCCGTACACCGAGTCGTAGATACCGGTCAGCCGCACCGGGCTGTCCAGAGCTGCCACCTCATCGGAGACGACTGAGGAGAAGGTGCCGTCAGCGTTCAGGCGGCCGAAGTGCCAGACGCCGACGGGGATCGTGGTCTCCTCCAGCGTCTCCTCATCTAGGACCGTGTCCTTGCCGGTCAGCTCATACCACAGACCCCAGGCCGAGCCGTCCTCCGTACGCTGGCCCAGGACCTGGCCGGTGTATCCGATGCCCTTGCCCAGCAGCTTCGCGGAGTCCAACTCGACGAGCGTGGACAAGGTGAAGGGGGCATGGTCGTACACCAGCGGGCCTGGGGCCGTGGCCGCGTCATCCACTCCGTCCAGGACGATGGCCTCGTCGCTGATGGCGGCGCCTCCGGCCAGGGTCAGACTCCTGCCGTAGCCGGAGGTGGTGTCCGCCACCGTCGTTCCGCTTCCCCGAGCGGCGTTCCAGTCGGCCACCAGCTCGACGCCCGCGAACTTCTCCGACACCAGCAGCTTTGTCTCGTCCGCGACCTCCTCGTGGGTCAGGACCCGCTGCCAGACGGCGACTTCATCGATCGAGCCGGGAAAGTGGTAGGTGGCGTTGCCACTCGGAAACTTGTAGCGGCCGAACTGCAGCCCTCCGGTGGACTCCCAGGAGCCCGCGCCGGTCGCCAGGGGCTGGCTCTGCCGACGGCCATCCACGTAGAAGATCAGCTCTTCCGTGGCTGGGTCGTAGCTGCCGGCCAGGTGAGTCCAGACCCCCGTCTGGGCGGCGTACACGGAGTACCTCCCTCGGAGGGTGGAGCCGTCCTGGTCGAGCACGCCGAAGAACCACTGCTTCACATCGGCGAGGTACCAGAGCACGAACGTGTTGCCCTGGCCCCCGGGTTGTGCGAGCACGGAGGCGTTCTTGCCGCCATCGTCCAGCCGCGCCCAGGCGGAGACCGTGTAGGCGGAGCGGGTCTCCAGCACCGGCGCGCTGGTCTCCGCATAAGCAGTGGTGCCGTTCAGAGACAACCCCTTGTCCGTAATCGCCTCCGCAAGTGGCTGCCCCTCACTGTCGTGCGTGATCAGGCCGCGCCGCCCCCGGTCATCGCGAACCGCGCCGCCGCCCAGCGTCGCGTCGTCGCTGCCGTCGTCGGTCGCAGAGTCCAGCGCCGTACCGCTGGATTCGTCGAAGTGCCAGCGTCCGACCGGGCCTTCGCCTGCAGCGACAAGGAAGTCCACCACGTTCTGGGCACCCCAGCGGCCTACCGTGTCCTTCGCCCGCACATACAGGCTGTACGTGCCGGAGCGGTCGGGCGTGATGTCCTTCGACGCTGTTGACCCGTTGATGGCCGTTGACCAGGCGTCCTCGGAGGACAGCTTGTACTGGTAGGCGACGTTTGAGTCGCCGGTGGCCGGGCCGAACGTGAAGGTGCCCTTCTGGCCCGGGCCGCCTCCCGCCGCACACGCCGTGTCGGTGCAGGCCGAGTAAGGACTGCCGACCGTGATCTTCGGTGCCTTGGGCGCGGTCGGGTCGACCTTGAAGTAGCACCAGCCGGTCGTCGAGGCGTTCGACGGCCCCGACAGGTAGCTTCCGCCGCTGTTGTAGTACGAACGCACCCACGCCCGGTACCGATACAGCTTGCCCTCGGTGAGCGTCGACCAGGACTTGGTCAGCTTCACGCCGTCCCCGACATACCCGCTGGAGGGGCTCAGGTCGCCGTTGCCCGCTGTGGTGTCCGACCAGGTGTTGTCGCTGTTCTTGTGGTCGAGGTCGAAGTAGATCCGCAGCTGCGCGTCCTTCTCGCCGCCCGACGCGGTCTGTGCCGTCGCGGTCAGGGCCGGGGTGGGGTCGGAGACGATCGCCGGGTCCGACTCGGTCGTCTCGCACACCGTGCCCGAGCCGGTCACCAGGCCGATGCCGGTCGGCTTGGCCGGCAGGCCGACGAAGTCGACGGACAGGACAGCGTCGTTCTTGAACCGCTTCCAGGCACTGGTGTCGGACTCGTCGTGGGCCCGGATCTCCAGTGTGAGCCGGGAGAACTTGCCCGCCGCGAAGTTCTGCACCGTCGGCGTGAGGTTCTCGTTCGTCTCCTCCGGGTTGTCGTTGAACTCGATCGGCGCGTCCGGGGAGTCCGGGTCACACAGCGAGCCGCGTCCGGCTGACACGTTCCGGTCGCCCATCAGGTCGAGCGCCTTGGGCCGCGAGGACCAGGTGGTGGAGGACGAGATGTTGTTCGTGCGCACCAGGTCCACCCAGCGCGGGTCGCATTGGAAGGCCCACGGCTCGGTCACCCGGAACGTGGCATCCAGGACCTTCTTGCCCTTCAGGCTCGCCGGGGAGAACTCGAAGTACAGCCGCTGTACATATCCCGGGCCGCAGTAATAGCCGCTCCACGTACCGCACTTGCCCGCGCCCTTGCCCAGCCCGTCGTCGCCGTTGCCCCAGCCGTACGACTCGTAGCCGTCACTGCGCAACAGCGTGCGCTCCGACTCACCCCAGGTCACCGTCGGGTCGATGTACAGCGGAAACGCCGACGCCTCCGTCTTGGTCAGCATCTCCGCGTCCGGGATCACGGTCAGCGCGTCGTCGGAGACCTTCACGTCCATGGTGGTGACGGTGTCCCCCGCGCCGGGTTCAGCGCCCGCCGCTGAGGCCGCACTCGTCTCGGCGGGATCCGAGCCCTCGTCCTCCGCGGCATCCGCCGAGGCCGCCGCCAGGGACGTGGTCTGCGCGCCGGACGCCGTGCCGGCGGAGTCCCACATCTGGGCGGGCGGGGCCCGGAAGACCCGGTTGCCGTCGTCGTCGATCGCGGTGAGATTGCCCGACTTCCCCTTGAGCAGGTTCAGGCCGGTCGCCTTCAACGAGTAGTCGATCTGCTTCAGCTCCTCCTGGGCCGCAGCCTCGGGAGACTTGACCACCAGCACATGACGGAACCCCTCCACAGACACCGTGACCTTCAGATCAACGCCTGGAAGCACATCCGCGTACACCGCGCTGGTCCCGTCCAGCTCTGGCTCGGGAAGCTTGCCCGGCCAACCCAACTGGAGTGACCGTCCCCGTTCGGAGATCTTCACCAGCGGCTCGGTGTCCCCGCCGCCGGAGAACTCCATCTCGACAGCCGCGGCCTTCGGCGCCACCGTGCCGTCCCCACGGACCTCCAAGGTGGCGTCCGGCGCCTGCCAGCCCCCGCCGGACGTGGGCACTCGCACGGGAACTGCGGATTCCTCCAGCGTGAAGGTGAAGCCGTCCGGGTTGGCGAAAACCGTCGTACGTTCCGACCGCTCCCCGGTGACCTCGACCCGCTTCCCCGATTCCTGTGCTTCGGCGAGCGCCTTCTGCCCCTCGGACAGCGAAGGTTGTGCCTCGTCCGCCGCTGCCTGGGAAACCGGCCCCCAAGCAGGCAGAGCCGCCAAGACTGCCGCCGCAGCCACAGCGGAAACCAGACTCCGCACCTGTCTTCCATGCACGCCGCCAGCGCGACGCCCCCGTCTCAAGCCCACAGCCCCACCCCAAGTTCACGACCCAGTCATGACTCTTGCTTGGTCCAACCTTTGGCATGGGCATGGAGATGAAAACATTGCGTGATGATTTCGTGACCAAGGGGGCAGTGGTTGCGGTGTAGCTGTAATGAGACGTCGCTTCCAGCGGCGTCATCGGCAGACGGCCTGGGGCAGAGTGGTGCGCGCATGTCGACGGGCGCTGATCGACTCTGGTAACGGCTTCGCAGGAAAGGGCGCGGTCACCCACCGGGAGGCAACTCTGCCGCCTCTTCCGAGTGCCGACCTTGCAGATCGGCCCTCGGACGTTGTCAAGTTCGCCTCTTGGCCAGCAAGTCCCTGGCGGCGCCGCAGTCAGGGCCGAGTAGCCGGATTGTGTAGCCGGTGGTGGGGTCTGAGCTGCTGCTCAGTTGCCTGCCGTGCGTGAGCGATGCGTGAGCGGACGGTCCGGCAGGAGGTGTCCTGATGTGGACCGCGCCTAAAGCAAACCTGTCCTGACCTGGTGGTTCCGGACACCGAGTCAGCGTCCGGAACCACCCAGCAAGCCTTGGCCAGGACTTTTAATCCATTGGACTGGGTGAGCTCCTCCCGTCGGCGGCTTGTCCCCCGCCCACTCCGTGGAACAGATCCTGGCAAGCTCCACCACCCACTCCAGGTCCCGCTCCGGCAGCTGGGCCGCGAGGCTGTCCAGCCACTCCTGCTCGGTCATACCGTGCCCCCTCATGCTCTGCTCTCGGGTACATCTTCCACCATTCTCTTGAGAGCACGATGCCAACCGCGGCTTCCTGCGCGCCCTGCACGGCCTCGCGCGCGCCGCCGGAGCGATCGGCGAGCAGGAGGAGTACGAGCGCTGCACGCAGTTCCTGAAGGACTCCTCCCCGACGGCGGCCCAGACCCTGGGCTGAGCGTCCGTGTCGTGGGGCCCGCCCGGTGTGACCAGGCGGGCCTTGCGTTTTCGGGGGACGATTGCGCAGGATGCCCGTGGGGACCGGGGCCCCCGTGTCGACAACGGCAGGGGCGGACCGCTACCCGGATCATTTGCAGGAGACAGCGATGTCCCAACAGGCTCAGCAGATCCCTCCCTCCTCGGACGAGGCGCACGAGCCCGAGACCCCGCATCTCGACTTCCAGGGCACGACCCCCTACGAGGACTACGTCAGGGCGGATGTCCTCACCCACCTCCAGCACACCCTCTCCGACGACCCCGGAGAGATGGTCTTCCTGGTGACGACCCAGGTCATGGAGCTGTGGTTCACCGTCATCGTCCACGAGTGGGAGACCGCCGCGGGCGCGCTCCGCGCGAACGACGTACCGACGGCCACGGCCGCGCTCAAGCGGTCCGTACGCGAACTGGAGGCGCTCAACGCGTCCTGGCGGCCCCTCGCGCAGCTCACGCCCGCCCAGTTCAACTCCTACCGCGCCGCCCTCGGCGAGGGTTCCGGCTTCCAGTCGGCGATGTACCGCCGTATGGAGTTCCTGCTCGGCGAGAAGTCCGCATCCATGCTCGTACCGCACCGCGGGGCGCCGCGCGTGCACGCCGAGCTGGAGAAGGCCCTGCACGAACCGAGTCTCTACGACGAGGTGCTGCGGCTGCTCGCGCGCCGCGGCCACGCGGTGCCGGAGGCGGTCGTACGCCGTGACGTGTCCCGGCGCTACGAGCCCTCGCCCGAGGTCGAGGCGGTGTGGACCGCCCTGTACGCGGGCGACGAGACCGACGAACTCGCCCGGCTCGGCGAGGCGTTGACCGATGTCGCCGAACTGGTGTGGCGCTGGCGCAACGACCATCTCGTCGCCACCCGCAGGGCGATGGGCGCCAAGCCCGGCACGGGCGGCTCCGCCGGGGTGGCCTGGCTGGAGAAACGCGCCCGGAAGAACGTCTTTCCCGAGCTGTGGACGGCGAGGTCCCATGTCTGAGCTCGATCTGAAGGCACAGAAGCTCGTTCTGAAGGCACAGGAGCTGGACGCCGCGGACGAGCTGGCCGCGCTGCGCGGGAAGTTCGTGTTCGACATGGTGGCCGATCCGGCCGATCCGGCCGATCCGGAAGACCTGGCTGATCTGGCCGATCTCGCCGATCTCGCCAATCTGTCCGGTCATGCGGGTGACGGCGATGGCGCCGGCGTCTACCTCGACGGCAACTCCCTCGGCGCGCTCCCGGCGGCCGTGCCCGCCCACGTCGACGACGTCGTACGCCGCCAGTGGGGCTCCCTGCGCATCCGTTCCTGGGACGAGAGCGGCTGGTGGACGGCGCCGGAGCGGATCGGTGACCGGATCGCTCCGCTGGTGGGCGCGGCGGCCGGGCAGATCGTGGTGGGCGACTCCACGAGTGTCAATGTCTTCAAGGCGCTCGTGGCCGCCGTACGCATGGCCGGTGACGGCAGGGACGGCCGGGACGGCGGTGACGGCCGGGACGAGATCCTGGTCGACGCGACGACGTTCCCCACGGACGGGTACATCGCCGGGTCGGCGGCGCGGATGACGGGCTGTTCGCTGCGGCCGGTGACGCCGGCGGAGGTGCCGGGGGCGTTGAGCGACCGCACCGCCGCGGTGCTCCTCAACCACGTCGACTACCGCACGGGCCGCCTCCACGACCTGCCGGGGCTGACGGCGGCGGTGCACGAGGCGGGCGCGTACGCCGTCTGGGACCTGTGCCACAGCGCCGGTGCCCTGCCGGTCGGACTGGACGAGCACGGGGTCGATCTGGCGGTCGGCTGCACGTACAAGTACCTGAACGGAGGCCCCGGTTCGCCCGCGTACCTGTACGTGCGCCGGGATCTCCAGCCCCGCTTCGACTCGCCGCTGCCCGGCTGGAACTCGCACGCGGAGCCGTTCGGCATGCGGCCCGAGTACACCCCGGCTCCGGGGGCGCTGCGGGGCCGGGTCGGCACGCCGGACATCCTGTCGATGCTGGCCCTGGAGGCGGCCCTGGAGGTCTGGGACGGGGTGACGATCGAGTCGGTCCGCGCCAAGTCCCTCGCCCTGACGGACTTCTTCCTGGAGTGCGTCGCGGCCTACGTCCCCGAGGGGCGGGTCGAGTCCCTGACTCCGGCCGCCCACGCGGAACGGGGCAGCCAGGTCGCGTTGCGGTGCCCGGACGCCGGGGACGTGATGAAACGGCTGATCGAGAACGGCGTGGTCGGTGACTTCCGCCACCCCGACGTCCTCCGCTTCGGCTTCACGCCCCTGTACGTGGGGTTCGGGGACGTGGAGCGGGCGGGGCGGGTGCTGGGGGACGTCCTCCTGTCCTGAGACCCTGCCGCCTGTCCGGAGGCGGTGCGGCACCTCGGAACCTCACCGAGAGTGACATCCCTGTGAGGGCCCGGGTCACGGGGCCTGGTACCGTCCCCGCCAACGGCGGTTGCCCCATCCGGTCCGTCCGTAACCCCGAGAAGCCAATTCCGTTTCGCCGCTGAGAGGTTGGAGCATGCCGGACAACGTCGCAGCACCGGATGAGGCCATAGCACCGGATGGGGCCGCAGTAGCGGATGAGGCGCGGGCCCGGGCCGCCGCCGAGGAGGCGTCCGCCTTCTCGCACCCTCCGGTCGACCCCGACGCAGGCGCCGCGTACGGCGACCACCCCGACCAGGTGATCGACTTCTACGCGCCGCGCGGGCCCGGTGCCGGACACGACCGCGTACCGCTCGTGGTCGTGCTGCACGGCGGCGCCTGGCGCGCCCCGTACGACCGCCGCCACATCACCCCGTTCGCCGCCTTCCTGGCCGGCCGGGGTTTCGCCGTGGCGAACGTGGAGTACCGGCGCGGTACGGAGAGTGGCACGGGGAGTGGTGCGGGCAGCGGTGCGGAGGGCGCGCCGGTGGCGGGGCGCTGGCCGGAGACGTTCGACGATGTGGCGGCGGCGTTCGACGCGCTGCCCGCCCTCGTACGGGACGCCCTGCCGCAGGCGGATGCGCGCCGCATGGTGATCACCGGCCACTCGGCGGGCGGCCACCTCGCGCTGTGGGCCGCCGCCCGCCACGTCCTCCCGGCCGACGCACCATGGCGTACGGACCGTCCGTCGCCGTTGCGCGGTGTCGTCGCCCTCGCCCCCATCGCCGACTTCGAGGTCGCCGAGAAGCTGGAGGTCTGCGGCGGAGCGGCCACGGAACTCCTGGGCGGGGCCGACGCGTTCGCCGAGCGCCGCCCGTACGCCGACCCCGCCCTCCTGCTGCCGACCGGCATTGCCACCACGGTGGTGCAGGGCCGTACCGACATCGTCGTCCCCCAGGCGGTCGCCGAGTCGTACGCCGACGCGGCGGCCAAGGCGGGCGAGATGGTCGGCCTCACGCTGCTGGAGGACGTCGGTCACTTCCCTCTGATCGACCCGGCGGCGGACGCGTGCGCGGTGGTGGCGGAGGAGATCGCGCAGCTGGCTTGGTGAGAGGCCCTGCGGGGCTGTGGCGTGGCCCCAGCACGGCCCCGGCACGGCCCCAGCACGGCCCCGGCACGGCCGCGGTGTGGCCCCAGCACGGCCGCGGTGTGGCCCCCGGCATGGCTCCCTGGTGATACCCGTAGTACCTGAGAGCTACGTCCCAGATGAGTTCCCTGGAGTGACGCGGACGACGAGTCCGCGTTCGTAACTTCCCTTCCATGAAAGCCCGATGAGCGGGCTGATCGGGAGGGAAGGCGCGATGGGGGTCGGGGAGAGTGGGGGCGGGGAGAGTGGGGGCGGCGGGGCGGGCACCGTCGGCACTGCCGGCACATTGGGCGGGCCTGACGCGACCGGTGAGGTCGGCGGGTCGAGGTCGAGGCCGAGGCCGAGGACGTGGGGGCCGGGAGGGTCCGGCGCGTACTGCTCGCCCTGGTTGTCGCCGTCGCGGTCGTCGCGCCCCTCTCCGCCTTCGCGCGTCCCCGGATACCCGCCCCGGCACCCGCGGTGCTCGCACCGATAACGGCGGGGACGCTGGACGAGGCGTACGAGGCGAACCGTGCGAACGCCGCGGAGGCGGCGCGCATGGCCGCGGCCAACGGCGACCGGAAGCGGGCCGAGGCGGACCGGTCCATGGCCGTGAGCACACGGCAGTTCCTCTCCTTCGACGGGCGCGGCACCGGACAGGCCGTCGAGGTCTTCGGCGACCTGGCGCACGCCGACCGCGTGGCCGTCCTGGTCCCGGGTTCCGACACGACGCTGGACACGTACGACCGCTTCCGCGCGGGTGCGACGGCCCTGATGGACGAGGTCGCGACCCGGTCCTCGGGGGGCGGGCACGGTACGCGCTCCGCACGCGCCATACGTACCGCACGCGCCACGCATACCGCAGGCACCGCACGAGCCACGCGTACCGCACGTACCGCTGTCGTCTCCTGGCTCGGCTACGAAACCCCGCGCACCATCAGCACGACCGTGCTCACCACCGGCCGGGCCGAGTCCGCGGCGCCCCGCCTGGAGGCGTTGGTACGGGAGCTGCGCGGGCTGGTCGGCCAGGACGCCCGTATCTCCCTGCTCTGCCACTCGTACGGCTCGGTCGTGTGCGCCCGCGCGGCGGAGCGCGCGGACAGCGCGGATAGCACGGACAGAACGGACAGCGCAGACCGCCAAGGCACCGGACTCCAGGGGGAGGCCCGCGTGGACGACATCGTTTTCGTCGGCAGCCCGGGCACCGGAGCGGACAACGCCGCCGCGCTGCACACGTCGGCGCGCGTGTGGGCGGCGCGGGGCGCCGGCGACTGGATCGCGGACGTCCCACACGCCGACGCCGACCTCTTCGGCACCACCGTCGGTTTCGGTACCGACCCCGTCTCCCCGGCCTTCGGCGCCCGCGTCTTCGCGGCGGGCGACGGCGGCCACAGCGACTACTTCCGTCCGGGCTCAGTCGCCCTCGACAACCTCGCCCGGATCGTCCTCGGCGACACCTCGGAGGTGACCCGTGCGTGACTCAGCCACGCCGCTTCGGTCGGTGATCCACCAGAGCCGGTACACGACAGCGACAGTGAGCCGGGGAACCCGACCCCGGGACACCTCGGTGCTCCGCCGCATCCGCACCATGGCCGGTCGCCTCGACGCGGCCACCCCCTCGGACAGGGACCGGGCGGTCGACGTGCTGCGGACCTTGGCGATCCTCGGCGTCGTCCTCGGGCACTGGTTGGTGACCGCACTGGTCGCGGACGGAGGCGCACTGCGCACCGTGAGCCCTCTGCGGGACATGCCCTGGCTCGCGCCGATCTCGTGGGTCTTCCAGACGCTGGCCGTCTTCTTCCTGGTGGGCGGCCATGTGGCGACGAAGGGCTACGCGTCGGCACGCACGCGCGGGACCACATACGGGGAGTGGCTGCGCACCCGGCTGAGCCGCCTGTTCAAACCGGTCGCGGCCCTCCTCGTCCTGTGGGCGGTGACCACGGCAGGACTCCTCGCGACGGGCGTGGGCATGGACACTGTGCACACGCTGCTGAAGCTGGCGTTGTCCCCGCTGTGGTTCCTGCTGGTCTTCGCCGCGCTGACGGCGGCGACCCCGCTGCTGATGCGGCTCAACCCGCTGTGGCCGCTGGCCGTCGTCCTCCACGTGGACCTCATACGCTTCGGACTCGGCGGCCCGTCCTGGCTCGGCTGGGTGAACCTGGCGGCGGGCTGGCTGGTCCCGTACACGCTGGGCGCGGCCTGGACGCGCGGCGAGCTGGACCGCCGCCGCGCGGGCTGGCTGCTGCTCGCCGGCGGCGGGGTGGCGACGGTGGTCCTGGTCACCTGGGCCGGTTACCCGGCGTCGATGGTCGGCGTCCCCGGCGCCGCGGTGTCGAACCTCAACCCGCCCACCCTGGCCGCCGCCACCTTCGGCCTGGCCCAGTGCGGCCTCGCGCTGCTGCTGCGCACACCCCTGCGCCGGGCGATGCGGCGCCCCATGGCCTGGGCGGCGGTGGCCCTCGTCAATCTGTCCGCGATGACCGTGTTCCTCTGGCACCAGACGGCCCTGATGGCGACCACCGCCACCGGTCTGGCTGTGGGCCGCCTCCCGGGCCTGCACACCGCTCCGGAGAGCCTGGCGTGGATGGTTGTCCGCGTGGCCTGGCTGCCGGTGTTCGCCCTCGTGCTCATGGTTTGCTGGGCGGCGTTCCACGGCTACGAGAAGGGCGGCCGCCCGCGCGCCGCCCGGGGCTCACGGGTGGTGCGGGTCCAGCGGCCGTCGGAAACGGCGCGGGACGGTGCGGCACGCCATGCCTAGGGTGGTGCGGGCGAGGGGGGCGGACGAGGTGGAGAAGCGGCTGACCCGTTGGCTGCGGGGGTTGCGCGAGGACCTGTGGACCGCCGACGCGAACCCGCTGCCGCCCTCGGTGTGGCTGCGCTGGCTGCCGCACGGCCTGGTGATCCTGGCCGCGGTCGTCACCGCCGTCGCCGACATGGAGCAACTGGACAACGGCTACAACCTGGGCACGGAGACCGGACTGCTCATCGGCGTGGCCCAGGGCACGGCGATGGCGCTGGCCCCGTGGCGGCCCGTTCCGGCGTGGTGGCTGTCGACGGTGGCCGTGGTCGTCTCGGCCATGGCCGCCCGGACCCAACTGATCGCCGGTCACGCCGCGTTCAACACCCCCTGGCCGTGGAGCCCGTCCGCGATGGTCGCGCAGTGCCTGGTGCTGTACCTGCTGGCGCTGCGGGTGCCCACGCGCGTGGCGGTCGAGGCCCTCGCCCTGACCACGCTGGCCACGTATGTGATGCAGGGGCTCATCGGGGCTGCGAACTACTCATCGACGGGCATGCTGGCCGTGGCCCTGTTCGGCGGCGTCGTCCTCCTCGGCAGCACCCAGCGCGGCCGCCGCGAGGCCCGCACCCAGCTCGTCGAGCAGGCCGGCATCACCGCCGAGGAGCGCGCCCGGCGCACCCTCCTGGAGGAGCGCAGCCGTATCGCGCGCGAACTGCACGACGTGGTCGCCCACCACATGTCGGTGATCTCCATCCAGGCACAGGTCGCGCCGCACCTGACCGAGAACCCGTCGGAGGAGCTGAAGGAGAACCTCGCGGGCATCCGCCAGAACGCCGTGGAGGCACTCACGGAACTGCGCCGCGTCCTCGGCGTCCTGCGCTCCGAGCACCCCGAGGACCAGTACGGCATAGCGGGGGCCGCCGACGGTACGGCCCCGCACGCCCCACAGCCCACCCTCGACCGTCTCGGTGCCCTCGTGGAGAACACCCGTGCCGCGGGCCTGGCGGTGACCGTCGAGATCAGCGGCGAGGTGCACCCGTTCCCGCCCGGAGTGGAGCTGTCGGCGTACCGGATCATCCAGGAGGCGCTCAGCAACGCCCTGCGCCACGCGCCCGGTTCGAGCGTTCGGGTGGAGCTGGACCACTACCCGCGGGGCCTGCAGGTACGGGTCATCAACTCGCGCCCGGCGGGACCCGCCCCGCCGTCGCCCGGCGCGGGGCACGGCCTGCTCGGCATGCGGGAGCGCGCCGCGATGCTCGGCGGCACCCTGATGGCCACCGAGACGTCGCACGGCGGCTTCGTGGTGGCGGCGTTCCTGCCGCGTGCCGGCGGCACGGGGGACACCATTGAAGCGCGCACCGACCCCGCCCCCTCCCACAACTCCACGGATACGACGGGTGCGACAGGTACGACTGGTTCGACAGGAGAAAAGACCCCATGACGAGCAACACCATCCGCGTACTGATCGCCGACGACCAGCAAATGGTCCGGCAGGGCTTCTCGGTGCTGCTCAACACCCAGCCCGACATTGACGTGGTGGGCCAGGCGGTGCACGGCCTGGACGCGGTGGCCAAGGTGGCCGAACTCGGCCCGGACATCGTCCTGATGGACATCCGCATGCCCGAACTCGGGGGCATCGAGGCCACCCGCCGCATCATCACCGAGCACCCGCACATCAAGGTCCTGGTGCTCACCACCTTCGACCTTGACGAGTACGTGTACGAGGCCCTGCACGCCGGCGCGTCCGGCTTCCTGCTCAAGGACGCCTCCGCGGACCAACTCGCCGAAGCGGTACGGGTGGTGGCGGCGGGTGACGCGCTGCTCGCGCCGGGTGTCATGCGCCGCCTCATCACCGAGTTCTCCCGCCTTCGCGGATCGGCGCCCCGCTCCCCCCTGAAGGAACGCGTGGCCGACCTCACCGAGCGGGAGACCGAGGTCCTTGCGCTCATCGCCCAGGGCCTGTCCAACGCGGAGATCGCCGAGCACCTCGTCGTCGCCGAACAGACCGTGAAGACCCACGTGGGCCGCATCCTGGTGAAGCTGGGCCTGCGCGACCGCACCCAGGCGGCGGTGTTCGCGTTCGAGTCGGGACTGGTGCGGCCGTCGGGGTACTGACGGGCGGCAGCCGGGACCTGGGGACGCCCGTAGACCTGGGTGGACTGGTTGGACCTTGGGATACCCGTAGTACCTGAGAGGGACCCCGAAGGACCCATCTCACTGGTGACGACCGCGCCTCGGTCCGGCGCCTACCGTTTGGAACGTGACCGAGACGACTCATACGCAGCCGATGCCCCCGAAGGGCACAGCCAAGTCGCGCAGCCCGGAGTTCCGGCTGGCGGAGGACGCCCTGCGCGGGCTGCGGCAGGACCTGTTCCACGACGCGTTCGCGTACCGCCCGCTGCCGCGCATGAGCATGGATGGCCGGTTCACCCGGCGTCTGAGTCCCCGCTTGCGGGAGTACGCGGTCTGGGTCCCGCATGCCGCTGTGCTCATGGGTGCCCTGTGGGCGACGCTCATCTCCGCGTCCGTCAACGACAGCGGCGGCGGGTTCGGCTCGCTGCTGATGGTCCTGCTCGTCGTGGGCCCGATCCTGCTGACGCTGTTCCGGCCCGTGGGTGCCTTCTGGTGCTCCATGGTGGCGACTCCGGTCACCGCCACGTTCGGCGACAGCTGGAGCGACTGGCCGTGGCAGACGGGCAGTTTCGCCTGCCACCTGGTGGTGCTGACGGTCGTGGCGCTGCGCACACGACCGCGCACGGCGGCGTGGATGTGGGCGTTGACGGGGACGTACGGATTCGTGGTCGGATCGCTCTTCGGCGCGGGCCGCTACTCGTCGAACACGGGACCGCTGCTGACCATCTCCGCGTTCGTCCTGCTCGGCGTCACCCTCTTCCACATACGCCGTGCCGCCCAGCGGGAGGTGACCGCCCAGCAGACGGTGACCGCGCACGAGCGCTCCAAGCGCACCCTGCTGGAGGAGCGCACGACGATCGCCCGGGAGCTGCACGACGTGGTGGCGCACCACATGTCGGTGGTCGCGATCCAGGCGGAGGCGGCACCGTACCGCGTGGAGAACCCGCCGCCGGAGCTGGAGCAGGCCTTCGCCACGATCAGGGAGAACGCGGTCGCGGCGCTCACCGAGCTCCGCCGCGTCCTCGGCGTCGTCCGCGCGGAGGACTACGAGGCACCGGACGCCCCGCAGCCCACCCTCGCCGACATCGACGCCCTGCTCGCCAACGTGCGGGACACCGGCCTGACCGTCGAGAAGGTGGTCACGGGAGCCGTCCGTGAACTCCCGCAGGGCATAGAGCTGTCCGCGTACCGAATAGCCCAGGAGGCGCTCAGCAACACCCTGCGGCACGCACCGGGCGCCACCGCCCGCGTCGAGATCGGCTACGTGCTGGGCGGCCTCGGACTGCGTATCGTCAACGGCCCGCCGACTGGCCTCGTGAAGCCGTCCCCGGGCGCGGGACACGGGATCACAGGTATGCGCGAGCGCGTCACGATGCTGAACGGCGAGATGACGACGGGCGAGATGGACGACGGAGGCTACGAGGTGACGGTGTTCCTGCCGGTCCCGCTGACGGACGGCCCCGAATGACGGCCGGCACGAGCGATACCGGGGGCGTGAGCGGTACTGGTAACGGCTCCGGCTCCGATTCCGGTGACGGTCCCATCCGTGTGCTGATCGCCGACGACCAGATGATGGTCCGCGAGGGCTTCTCGGTGCTACTGGGCGCGATGCCGGACATCGAGGTGGTCGGCGAGGCGGTCAACGGCCGGGAGGCGATCGACCGGGTCCGCGAACTCTCCCCGGACGTCGTCCTGATGGACATACGCATGCCCGAGCTGAACGGCATCGAGGCGACCCGGGAGATCGTGGCGGCGAACAGCACGGCGAAGGTGCTGGTGCTGACGACGTTCGATCTCGACGAGTACGTGTACCAGGCGCTGCGGGCGGGAGCCTCGGGCTTCCTCCTCAAGGACGCCTCGGCACGCCAACTCGCCGAGGGCGTACGGGTGGTGGCGTCCGGTGAGGCCCTGCTGGCGCCGTCGGTGACGAAGCGGCTGATCACGGAGTTCTCCCGGCTCGTCCAGGCGCCTCGCCTCCCGCCCTCCGCCCAGGCGGCCTACGGGGACCTGACGGAGCGCGAGACGGAGGTTCTGGTCCTCATCGCCCAGGGCCTGTCCAACGCCGAGATCGCCGAGCGCCTGTTCGTCGCCGAGTCCACCATCAAGACCCACGTCAGCCGCATCCTCGTGAAGCTGGGCCTCCGGGACCGCACGCAGGCGGCGGTGTTCGCGTACGAGGCGAAGCTGGTGACGCCGGGCTGACGCACTGACGGACTGGCAGGTAGGAGAACAGGACGGGATTAGGCTCGCAGGCAGGACATGTCAACGACAACGGGGGTCGCGCATGAGCGGTACGGGTACGGTCACGGCGGTCAGCAGCAACGGCGAGTACTCGTTCACGAAGATCAACCGGGCAGGCATACGGCTGCTCGCCGGGCTCGGCGTGGAGGGGGACGTGCACGCCGGCGTCACGGTGAAGCACCGCTCGCGGGTCGCGCAGGACCCCACCCAGCCGAACCTGCGGCAGGTCCATCTCATACACGAGGAGCTCTTCGCCGAGGTCGGCGGCGCGGGGTTCGCGGTGAAGCCCGGTGACCTGGGCGAGAACATCACGACCAGCGGCATCGACCTGCTCGGCCTGCCGACCGGGGCGCTGCTGCTCATCGGGGACGAGGCGGTCGTGGAGGTCACCGGCCTGCGCAACCCGTGTGTGCAGATCGACGGCTTCCAGGACGGGCTGCTGAAGCAGGTCGTCTTCCGCGACGAGGCCGGGAGCCTCATACGCAAGGCGGGCATCATGAGCGTCCTCCGTGTGGGCGGTGTGGTGCGCCCCGGGGACACGATCACGGTGGAGCTCCCGGACGGCCCGCACCGTCCCCTGGACCGGGTGTGATCCGTCAGCCCGTCCGGCAGCGGTGAGGGGAGACGGCCATCGACGGGGACACCCCTGTTCAGGCGAGACCCCCCTGTTCAGGCGAGGGCGCCGCAGGTTAGCGTCCCTGCATGACAGCCCGTTCCGACAGCGTTCTCGCCTTTGACCCGTGGGACCCCGGGTTCGTCGCCGACCCGTATCCCGTGTACGCGGAGCTGCGAGCGCGGGGCCGGGTCCACTACTACGAGCCGACCAACCAGTGGCTGGTGCCGCACCACGCGGACGTGTCGGCGCTGCTCAGGGACCGGCGGCTGGGGCGGACGTACCAGCACCGGTTCACGCACGAGGACTTCGGGCAGACGGCGCCGCCGGCGGAGCACGAGCCGTTCCACACGCTGAACGACCACGGGATGCTCGACCTGGAGCCGCCGGACCACACGCGGATCAGGCGGCTGGTGTCGAAGGCGTTCACGCCGCGGACCGTGGAGCAGCTGGGGCCCTATGTGCGGAGGCTGGCGGAGGAGCTCGTGGACGGGCTGGTCGCGTCCGGCGGCGGGGACCTGCTGACCGATGTGGCAGAGCCGCTCCCGGTCGCCGTGATCGCCGAGATGCTGGGCATCCCGGAGTCGGACCGGGCGCAGCTGCGGCCCTGGTCGGCGGACATCTGTGGGATGTACGAGCTGAATCCGTCGCAGGAGACGGCGCGGAAGGCGGTGCGGGCGTCGGTCGAGTTCTCGGAGTATCTGCGGCAGCTGATCAGGGCGCGGCGCGAGGAGCCGGGGGAGGACCTGATCTCCGGGCTGATCGCCGCGTACGACGAGGGCGACCGGCTGACCGAGCAGGAGATGATCTCCACCTGTGTGCTGCTGCTGAACGCGGGGCACGAGGCGACGGTCAACGCGACGGTGAACGGCTGGTGGGCGCTGTTCCAGCACCCGGAGCAGCTCGCGGCTCTGCGCGCGGACCGTTCGCTGGTGCCCACGGCGGTGGAGGAGCTGATGCGGTACGACACTCCGCTGCAGCTGTTCGAGCGGTGGGTGCTGGACGAGATCGAGATCGACGGGACGACCGTGCCGCGCGGTGCGGAGATCGCCATGCTCTTCGGTTCCGCCAACCACGACCCGGCCGTCTTCGCCGACCCCGGCAAGCTGGACCTGGGCCGCAAGGACAACCCGCACATCTCCTTCAGCGCGGGCATCCACTACTGCATCGGCGCGCCCCTGGCCCGGATCGAACTGGCCGCGTCCCTGACCGCGTTGCTCGACCGCGCCCCGGGCCTCCGCCTCGCGGAGGAACCGAAGCGGAAGCCGAACTTCGTGATCCGGGGTCTCGAAGGGCTCAGGGTCGAGATCTGACGCGGCGTATGAGGACGCGGTGGATGAGGGCCCAGAGACCCAGGGCCGCGGCTGTCCCACCGAGGACCATCAGCGGCAGCTCGGCGTAGAGGACGCTCCAGTCGGGGCTCTGTTCGAAGCGCCGGAGCCGCCCGTCGACGCCGACGGACCACACCGCGAGTCCCACGCCCGCACCGACGGCCGCGGTCACGCATCCGCCGGCGGCCTGCATGCGTTCTCCCATACGATCATGGACGCATACAGGCAGCCGGAGGTTCCGGACGAGCCGCGCGGCATCGACCTGCGCGGCGCTGACCCGCGCGGCGCCGACCCGTGGTCGAGGCTCCCGTTCGCCTCGCGATCAGGTCAGGTCAGGTCAGGCCAGGTTAGGCCAGGTCACGTCGAGCCAGGCCAGTTCAGGCCAGGCCAGGCCAGGCCAGGCCAGTTCAGGTCGTGAGGTCCCGGCGCCTCAGTGCCCCCAGGCCCCCCGCAACCAGAGCGGCAGCGATGGCCGTGAGGAGCAGTACCGGGCCCCACTCCATCTCCCCGCCCGGCAGCTTCGGCAGGTGTCCGAAGGGCGACACGTCCAGCACTGTCTGCGGAACGTCCAGCGCGGGCCCGATCCAGCCGATCAGCAGCACTGCCCCGGCCACGGCCCATGCGGCCACGGCCGCCCGCGGCAGCAGCCCGTGCAGCAGTACCGCCACTCCGCCGATGACCCACACCGCGGGCAGCTGCACCAGACAGGCACCCAGGATCGGCCCGAACTCCTTGCCGTAGCCGATCGCGAAGCCCAGCCCGGCCAGCAGCATGATCAGCGCGGTTCCCCCGAAGGCGACGACCAGGTGACCTGCGGCCCAGCGCAGTCGTCCCACGGCGTTCGCCAGGACCGGTTCCGCCCGCCCCGACGTCTCCTCGCCGTTCAGGCGCAGCACGGAGGCGACGATGTACAGCGCGGCGATCAGCCCCAGCATGCCGATCATCGCGGCCAGGAACGCGTTCGTCAGCCCGGACTGGCCGCCCATCCGCTCGAAGATCTCGCGGGCATTGGCGTTGTCGCCGACCAGGTCGGCCGCGCCCTCGGTCAGTCCGCCGTAGACGACACCGGCGAGGAAGAAGCCGATGCTCCAGCCCAGCACGCTGCCGCGCTGCAGCCGCCAGGCCAGGGCGCCCGCCGTGCTCAGGCGGCCGTTCGCCGGTCCCGGCCGTGTGGGCAGGAAACTCATGCCCACGTCCCGGCGACCGGCCAGCTCGTACGCCACCGCGCCCTGGAGCAGGATCGCCGCGGCGAACAGCAGCAGTACCCACCAGCGTTCGTCCGCGAAGGCGCGGAGGTTCTCCAGCCAGCCGAGCGGGGACAGCCAGGTGAGGACCGAGGAGCCGTCGTCCTTCGCCGAGTCGCCGGCCGCCCGCAGCACGAACGCCGCGCCCAGCACGGCCGACGTCAGTCCGCGAGCCAGCCGCGCGCTCTCCGTCAGCTGGGCGATGATCGCCGCCATCGTGGCGAAGACCATGCCGACGCCCGCGATACCGAGTCCGAGGGCGAGGGCACCGGTCCCGCCCTGGCCCGCGAGACCCCCGACGAGCAGCAGGGCGAGGACGCCGTTCGCCACGGCCGCCGCCAGCAGCGCCGCCGTCAGCGGGGCGCGTCGGCCCACCGCACCCGACGAGACCATCTCCTGGCGGCCGCTCTCCTCCTCGTCCCGGGTGTGCCGGACCACGACGATCAGGCTCATGACGGCCGCGAGCGCTCCGGCGTAGATGCCGGCGCGCCAGGCGGTGAGGGCGCCGAGGGAGTCGCCGAACACCGGGCCGATCAGCGCGCGCAGCGAGGCGTTGGTCTCCATCTGCCGGATCAGGTCGGCGCGTTCGGCAGCGGTGCCGTACAGGCCCTTGAGCGTGTTCGGCATGGACAGCACCATCAGTGCGTTCACGGCGATCCACACCGGGAGCATCACGCGGTCGCGGCGCAGCGCGAACCGCAGCAGGGTGCCCGAACTCGCGAGCTGGCGCGACCCGCCGGTCCGGGGCGCGTACGCCGACGCGGCTGACGCGGCGCTCATCGGACCATCGCCCCTTCAGCCCCCTCGGCCCCCGGAGCACCCTTGGCACCCTCGGACGCCGACTCCTCGTCCTGGTAGTGCCGCAGGAACAGTTCCTCCAGCGTCGGCGGGGTCGAGGTCAGCGACCGCACGCCGGACTCGCTGAGCGAGCGCAGCACGGCGTCCAACTTGTCCGTGTCGACCTGGAGGCGGACGCGCAGTCCCTGTACGTCGAGGCCGTGCACGCCCGGCAGATGGGACAACCCGTTGGGCGGGCCCGCGAGTTCGGCCGTGACGCTCGTCCGGGTCAGATGGCGCAGGTCGGCCAGCGAACCGCTCTCCACCGTCCGGCCCTTGCGGATGATGCTGACACGGTCGCACAGCTCCTCGACCTCGCTGAGGATGTGCGAGGAGAGCAGGATGGTCCGCCCCCGGTCGCGTTCCTCCTCGACGCAAGTCTGGAAGACCTCCTCCATCAGCGGGTCCAGGCCCGATGTCGGCTCGTCCAGGATCAGCAGGTCGACGTCCGAGGCGAAGGCGGCGACGAGGGCGACCTTCTGGCGGTTGCCCTTCGAGTAGGTCCGCCCCTTCTTCGTCGGGTCCAGCTCGAACCGCTCGATCAGCTCCGCGCGCCGTTCCCGGTCGAGGCCACCGCGCAGCCGTCCGTAGAGGTCGATGACCTCGCCGCCGGAGAGGTTGCGCCACAGGGTCACGTCCCCGGGGACGTATGCGACCCGGCGGTGCAGGTCCACCGCGTCGGCCCAGGGGTCGCGGCCCAGTACCTGTGCGGCGCCCGAGTCGGCGCGGAGCAGGCCCAGCAGGACGCGGATGGTGGTGGACTTCCCGGCGCCGTTGGGGCCGAGGAAGCCGTGGACCTCACCGGTCTCGACGTCCAGGTCGAGGCCGTCCAGCGCGTGCGTCCGCCCGAACGACTTGTGTAGTCCGGAGACGGTGATTGCCTTCGTCATGATTCTGAACGTACGGTACTTTCACAAACTTGTGAAGTTAAGGAAGCGTATAAATCGCGGATAGACTCGATGGTGGTAACAGAGGCCAACAGAGGCCAGAGGCCCACAGCGGCCAGGGGAGACGATCGGGCGATGACGGACGGGATGGATGTGACGGGGGCGCAGGCAGGGCGAGCCGAGAGCGCGAGCGCGGACGTGCGGGCCGAGGCGGGTGCGTCACCGAACGCGTCAGCGAACGCGTCGCCGAACGTGGGCCCCGGTCCGGCCCGGAACACGACCGTCACCCTGGGGCAAGGCCCCGACGGCGTCCCGCAGCCCAGCCGGGACCCAGAGGCGGTCTCCCGGTTCGTCGAGCGGTTCGCCGCGCAGCTCACCGAGGCGGGGATGCCGCGGATGCCCTCGCGGGTGTTCGCGGCGCTGCTCGCCTCGGACAGCGGAGGGCTGTCCTCCGCCGAGCTCGGCGAGCAGCTCCAGATCAGCCCGGCCGCCGTCTCCGGCGCGGTCCGCTACCTCGCGCAGCAGCACATGGTCTCGCGCGAGCGTGAGCCCGGCTCGCGCCGCGACCTCTACCGCATGCACGGCAACCAGTGGTACGAGGTCCTGTCCGGCCGTGACGGGGTCATCAAACGATGGGAGGACGCCCTGCGCGAGGGCGTCGACAACCTCGGCCCCACCACCCCGGCCGGCCGGCGCATCGCGGAGACGCTCGCCTTCTTCGAGTTCGTCGAAACGGAGTACGCCGGGATGATGGAGCGCTGGCGTGTCCGCCGCGAAGAACTCTTCGGCGAAGGCTGAGGCGAAGGCTGAGCCCCGGAACGGCTCACCGACGAGGAGCGGCACGAGGAGCGGCACGAGAAGCAGCACCCGTCCGGCCCGCCCTGTACACCCCGGCGAGATGCTTCTGGAGACGGGCGTGCCGGAACTGGTACACGGCGCCCGCCTGACGCAGTACGTCCCGCTTGCAGGCGTCGTCCAGGAAGGCGACCAGCCGCCACGGCAGCCGTCCCGTCAAGGGGAGCCAGATCCGGGCCAGAGCCACCCACTGGCCCCACGCGGTCAGACAGAACCCATAGCCGAACCCGGCACCGAACGCGGCCTCGATGCCGAACGCGAGCCCGAGTTGGAGGCTGCGAAGGGGAGTCTCGGTGAAGGTGGCACCCAGCCCCGCGACGAGTCCGAACACGAGGGCCCAGATGAGGATCTGGGAGACCACGTTCGCCCGGTTCTGTCTCAACAGGTCGGCGCAGCTGACGGACTCCTTCACATCGATCGAGGTTTCCGCCCAGGCCACGAGCGCCAGCGCGATCCCCGTCGAGAGCCCGACGGTGAGCGGGAACTGCGCCGCGGCCACGAGCCCGCCCCCGAGCCCGTCGTCGAGCCCCAGCGGTGGCAGGAGAAGCCTGTCGATGAGCAGGATGGCGAGCGCGATCCCCAACCCGAGCAGGGTTCCCAGCGCCGCCTTGTGGTAGACCCCCTCGCCCGGGTCCTTCTCACCGCCGAAGGGACGGACCTGTACAGGACGCGGCTTCAGTATCTCGGTGCCGTCGGCACGCCGGTAGATGTAGCCGAGCGCCAGCCCGAACACGAGTCCGTGCAGCAGCCCCACGACCACGCCGCGCCGGATCGCGAATCCGAGTCCGTGTGAGGTGGCGATCAGGTTCACGGGAATGTTCCCGATCGCCGTGGTGAGCCCGAAGGACAGCCCCGCCAGGAACGAGACCACCGCGGTACGCGCCCGAAGACTCATCGACATGCCGAGCTTCCACCACTCCAGGTCGGGTCCGCCGCTGCGGTCCAGATGGTCGGCGAGGTACCCGAGCCAGCGCTGGGCCCGCTGCGGGGTCCAGTTCCGGGGAGGCGCGGTGTCCGCGGCGCGGGGGTCTCGCCGGTAGGCCGACGGGACGAAGCTGCTCAGCAGGTGCTCCTCGATGTCCGTCCGGGTGCCGAACCGGTCGGTGTCCAGCAGATCCAGGGGCCGCCTCGGCCCTCCGCTCCCGCTCCCGTCCGCCGTGCTCGCCCGCTCGCCGTAGACGTCCCGGACAAGGGAGACCATGAGGGGCGTGCCCAGCACCTCGCGGAGGTTCTCGTTGGCCGGGACGTGGGGCTGGTCGTACAACTCGGCCATCACGTGCTCCCATTCGGGCCGAGCGGCCGTGGCACTGCCGAGGACCAGATACTCCTTCGACTCGTCCGGGTCGAGAGCGGTCAGTACGATCGCGGCGGCGCGCTTCAGGGCTCTGGTCCCCCGTGCCACGGAGGCGTACGTGGCGGTACGGCTCGTCAGGACCAACGGCATGGTCGTTTCGGAGAGCTGTTCCAGCGCCTTGGCCTGCAGACCTTCGGCGATCTCGTCGAATCCGTCCAGGACGGGCAGGATCAGCTTTCTGTCGACCAGCGCGGCGGCGATCGTCCTCCCGTCGGCGGTGACCGCGTCCATGCCGGATGTGTCACGGCTCAGCCGGTTGCCCATCCAGGCCTCCAGCGTGTCGGCCTCGGGGTCCCACGAGCCCAGGCTGAAGATCTCCGGGACGGGCTCGCCGGGTGTGCGGGTGTCCAGCAGATCCAGTACGAGCCGCAGGCCCAGACTGGTCTTCCCCGAGCCGGCTTCGCCCGCCACCACGAGGCGGCGGGTGGGGATCGCCCGGTACACCCTGGCGATTTGTGCCAGCTCACCGTCCAGATCCAGGGGAGCGGTCCGTTCGAGCGGTCGGCCGTGGATGAGCTCCCAGTGGTCCATCGGAATCTTGTCGCGGTGGTCCTCCGGGATCCTGTCCGCCGTCGTCCAGCGCACGGGCAGCAGTTTCGGGTCCTTGAGTCTTCGCCGTGTCTCCTCACGCTCCCAGCGCTTGTGGACCTCGTCGGCGAGCTTCTCGGCGGCCTCGGCGATGTCGTCCTGGTCGCCGGGCGGTGCCTGTTCATCCTGCGGCGCAGCCGCCGGGTTGTTGATGATCAGTCTGTCGATCCGGTCAACCTGGAGCATCGCCCCGTGAACAGTGCCGCCGCTCATCTCGTTGTGCACCTGGGGCTCGGACGACTCGTCGTCCTCGCCGTCGGGCTCGGAAGCTTCGCCGTCACGGGACACGTCATCCATCCCGGTCCTCCGCGCGCCGGCGCCTGACCCACCAGACGCACCCCAGTACGGCGGCGCCCGCACCCACGACGGCGGCGACCGCCGCGACCGCACGCGGCGGGGCCGCGAAGCCCGTACCACCGGTCTCGGAGGCGGCGGGGGAGGTGACGGGGGAGCCGGTGCCGGGGGCGCCGGAGTAGGCCGGCGGCGTGCCGCTCGGTGTGCCCGCGGCGGTCGGGCTCGCCCCGTCATGCACGATCGTGACGGACGCCAGAAATCCGTCCTGCCCGGAGTTCAGGTCGCACGGCGCATCGATCTTGCCCGCCTGCGACTCGTCGCCGTCCGAGCCCCGTAGGACGAGATGCAGCTCGATCTTACCGACGAGGACCTTCGCAGGTCCCGGCCTGCTGGGGACGAGCGACGGCAGGGTCCCGTTCGCCGGAACGGTCAGCGGGCCGGACTCCGGGAGATCGGTCCTGGGCACCTTGAGCGGCATGTCGACGGGGATGTCGCCCTGCGGCGCGGCGACAACGGCGCTCACGTCCGCTGTGCCCTCGACGGTGTCCGCCCCGGCGAACCGTAGGGCTCTGGTGACGTTGGGGCCCACCGTCGCCGAGGTGCTGATGGGCGACCGGGACGTGGCCTGGCCGACCACGTACGTGTCGGGGGCGGTCCACGCGACCGATCCCGTCATCGGCTCGTTGCCGATCAGCGGGAACGAGCACGTGTACTTCAGCGTGCGCGGAGCCGGGTCCGCCACCGCGGAGCCGGCTCCGAAGAGACCGCCGCTCCCTGTGAGTGTCACTGCCGTGACCACGCGGAGCACAGGGATCGCCGTGCGCCTGCGTAAGCCAGAGGTTGGAGATCCCATGACCATGCTTCACACCTTACGGAGATATGTCGCAGATCACAGTCAAAACGTTCGGACCCTTACGGCTCCTACGTATCCTCTACCGCTCCTTCATCTCCTCAAGGTCTGTGCGCTCCTCAGGTACGGTCCCCCTCTCACCCCGGCAACGTGAGCCCCCAGGCCCCCTCCCGCACGGTCCACGTCCGCGTCCGCACCGGCCCGGTCACCACCGAGTCCGCCCGGTAGCGGAAGGTCGGCCCGGACACGGTCACCCGGTGGCCGACAGCCCGCAGCGGCTCGGCCTCCGCGCCCGCCGGGACCGGCCGTACCTCCACCGTCGCTCCACCACCGTTCGGCGCCACCGACACCGCCTCCACCGGCTGGTCGAGGTCGACGAGCGTCACCCCGTCGACCTCCACCCGCAGCCGGGACGGTTCGGGTGCCGCCGGGGAAGCGAGCCGTGGCGGGCGCGTCGCCAGCGTCCGTACGAAGGACTGGCAGGTCCGCAGCCACGAGGAGTGGACCCCGGAACCCGCGGAGTCACCGGATGCCGCTGATGCCGCCGAGTCGCCCGGACTCGCGGAATCCTCGCCCTCGGTCACCGTGGGAGCGAACGGTATCGGCGGTGTCGACGGTATGCCCACCGCCCCCAGCACCACCCCGTCGCTGTCGTCCACCAGCAGGTCGAGCCACCGCTCGGCCCCGTCCAGTGCGGCCCGGGCCGCGGCGACGGTACCCGTGGGCACCCCGAGCGACCGCGCCAGCATCCCGGCGCCCCCCACCGGCACCAGCGACAGCGCGCACGCGGCCAGCTCCCGCTGCCGGTGCAGCAAGAACACGGCCCGCAGCAGGGCGCGGTCGTCGCCGACCACCACCGGCCGCCGCGATCCGCGCCGCTCCAGCGCCCGCGCGAACTCCTCCGGCCCCTGAGGGAGGCAGACCTTCGTACTCGCCGCACCCGCGCTGAGCACGTCTTTCGCGATCCGTACCGACTCACTGTCCGTGTGACGGGCCAGGGGGTCGATGACCACCAGGAGCTGGTCGGAAGTCGCCACCTCGGTCATGCCTCGCTTCCTCGGGTAGCATCTTTGTGCAAGAGCCCCTTGCGCCATATCGCCAGGGGCTTCGTCTATTCCGGGGCATCCGGGTCCGACAGGGAGCGGCCAGGGACGGCCGCGGGCGTACATGGCACACACGGTGTCCCGTACGCCCCTGACCTTGGGCATGCCCCGCCCGGAAGGGGTGTACGCGCGTGCCCGCACTTGTGCTGCTCGGTGCTCAGTGGGGTGACGAGGGCAAGGGAAAGGCCACCGACCTGCTCGGCGGCTCGGTGGACTACGTAGTGCGCTACCAGGGCGGCAACAACGCCGGCCACACGGTGGTCGTCGGTGACCAGAAGTATGCACTCCACCTCCTCCCTTCCGGAATCCTGTCGCCCGGCTGCACGCCGGTCATCGGCAATGGCGTCGTCGTCGACCCGTCGGTCCTGCTCTCCGAGCTGAGCGGTCTGAACGAGCGCGGCGTCGATACGTCCAAGCTCCTGATCAGTGGCAACGCCCACATCATCACGCCCTACAACGTCACCGTCGACAAGGTGACGGAACGCTTCCTCGGCAAGCGCAAGATCGGTACGACCGGCCGCGGCATCGGCCCGACCTACGCCGACAAGATCAACCGCGTGGGCATCCGCGTCCAGGACCTGTACGACGAGTCGATCCTGACGCAGAAGGTCGAGGCGGCCCTCGACGTCAAGAACCAGGTCCTCACCAAGCTCTACAACCGCCGCGCCATCGCCGTCGGCCAGGTCGTCGAGGAGCTGCTGGGCTACGCGGCGCAGATCGAGCCGTACGTGGCCGACACGGTCCTGGTCCTCAACCAGGCGCTCGACGACGACAAGGTGGTGCTCTTCGAAGGCGGCCAGGGCACCCTCCTGGACATCGACCACGGCACGTACCCCTTCGTCACCTCCTCGAACCCGACCGCCGGCGGCGCCTGCACGGGCTCGGGCGTCGGCCCGACCAAGATCAGCCGCGTCATCGGCATCCTCAAGGCGTACACGACCCGCGTCGGCGCCGGCCCGTTCCCCACCGAACTCTTCGACGAGGACGGCGAGGCGCTGCGCCGCATCGGCGGCGAGCGGGGTGTGACGACCGGCCGGGACCGCCGCTGCGGCTGGTTCGACGCGGTGATCGCGCGCTACGCGACCCGGGTCAACGGCCTGACGGACTTCTTCCTCACCAAGCTCGACGTCCTCACCGGCTGGGAGCAGATCCCGGTCTGCGTCGCGTACGAGATCGACGGCAAGCGCGTCGAGGAACTCCCGTACTCCCAGACGGACTTCCACCACGCCAAGCCCGTCTACGAGACCCTGCCGGGCTGGTCCGAGGACATCACGAAGGCGAAGTCCTTCTCCGACCTCCCGAAGAACGCCCAGAACTACGTCAAGGCCCTGGAGGAGATGTCCGGCGCCCCGATCTCCGCGATCGGCGTGGGCCCCGGGCGGGACGAGACGATCGAGATCAACTCGTTCCTGTAGGTTCGGCCGTTCCGCGTCAATCGGGCGTTTATGCCTCTTTGGTATCCCTGGTCTCATGGGCACTCAACCATCCAGGGGGAGACTGGTGGATGCCGCCGGAGCGACGGACATCGCGAATGAGACCACGCACGAGAACGATGTGCACGGGACCACGCACGAGAACGATGTGGTCCTGGGCACGGAGGCATGGGCTGAGGCGCTGACCAAGCTGTACGGGCCGGTCAGCGCCTCAGCCGTACAGAGACAGCGGTTCCGCGCGATGCTGCGGGCGAGGGAGCTGGGGCCGGTTCGGGTCTCCGCGGTGCACTGCCCCGCCGCGGAGCTGCGGGACGCCGGTCCGTGCGACGGACGCGCTGCCCGGTATCACCTCGCGCTGGTGCTGGTCGGCGAGCTGGCCCTCGAACAGGCCGGTCGGACCGCGTGGGCCAGATCCGGCGGGCTCGTCCTGCTCGACACGGGCCGTCAGTTCCGGATGCGGCTGGTCGCGCCGTGGAACACGGTGGTCACCGCCCATCTCTCCCGCAGCTTGCCGGACTTGGCGCCGGACGTTCTCGGCCGGCTCACGGCCCGGGAGTTACCGGGCAGAGAGCAACTCGCCGCGATGGCCGCCGGGTTCCTCGCGCGCCTGGCGCGGGACACGACCCCTTACCGGCCCTGCGACGAGGTACGGCTGGGCGCCATGGTGACCGAGTTGGTGCGGATGCTGACCGACCACGGGCTCGGCGACGAGGCCCGGGCACCCGCAGGACACGCTCTGGTCATGCTGCGCCGCATCCAGGGGTATGTCCTGCACCATCTCGGAGACAGCCGGCTGACGCCGGACCGTGTCGCCGCGGCGCACCACATCTCCACCCGCTATCTGCACCGGCTCTTCCAGCGGCAGGGGCTCACCGTCGCCGCCTGGATCAAGGCCCAACGTCTGGAGCGGTGCCGACGTGACCTGACCGACCCGCGCCTGCGCCACCTGCCCGTGCACGTCATCGCGGCCCGCTGGGGCTTCGACCGGGCGGCCGACTTCAGCCGGGCGTTCCGCGTCGCGTACGGCGTCACGCCCACGGGCCTGCGCGCGGGCGACTGCGAACCAACGGCGGGAGTGCGCTCACTGACAAGGAACAGTGCGGTGAACGCTAACGACGAGCATTCGTCGCCTCAGCACACTCACCGGTAAGAGAAGGCGCGGCTCGTCGCGGGACGCGTCACGGAACTCGGGGGAAACCGGGGGAACAGCATGACCGAAAGCGAAGCGCAGTTGACTGCGGCGGCCGAACAGAAGCCGGTGGAGCCGCGCGGTGGTGCCGGGTTGTTCGACATCGACCCGGACCAGGGTGGGGTGAGCCAGGACCCGAACGCCGTCGTCAAGGGGGACCTCGACGTCTTCCCCGAGAACGGCGAGGTGTGACATGGGGTCCGTGGCAGGGATGCTGGCGCAGATGCGCAAGCTGCTGGGCACCGGTGAGAACCCGCCCGGCTCGAACCGCAACCACATCACCCGGTGGTACGGCATGACCGGCCCGTGGTGCGACATGACCGTCAGCTACGCCGCCGCCCACTCCGACAACCTGAGCGCGGTCTGCGGCAAGTTCGCGTACACGGTCGCGCACGCGCAGGCGTTCCAGAAGCGGGGGCGCTGGCACTACGGGCTCGGAGGCATCCGTCCGGGCGATGTCGTCTTCTTCGACTGGAGCGGAAGCCGGTCCATCGGGGCCATCGACCACGTCGGCGTGGTGGAGGCGGTGCACTCGGGCGGCACCATCACCACCATCGAGGGCAACACCAGCGACCAGTGCCTGCGACGACGCCGCAACTCCAGCACCATCGTGGGCTACGGCCGCCCCGGCTACGGGGATGCCAAGCCGCTGCCGCCGTCGGACGGCATCCTGCGCAAGGGCTCCAAGGGCCCCGCGGTGAAGACGCTCCAGCAGAACCTCAACAAGGTCATGGGGACGAAACTGGCGGTTGACGGGGACTTCGGTACCGCCACCGACAAGGCGGTGCGGGACTTCCAGAAGAAGTACGGGCTGACGGTCGACGGCCAGTACGGGCCGGCGTCGGCGGTGGTGATGAAGGCCGCGCTCAAGGGAGGCACCAAGCCGCAGCCGCCGGCACCGCGCCCGCCCGCGACCGGAAAGCTGGCCGTCGACGGCAGGTTCGGGCCCGCGACCTGTGCCGCGATGCAGCGCGCACTCAACAGGCACGGCGCGAAGCTGGCCGTGGACGGTTCCTTCGGGCCGCTGACGAAGAAGGCCCTGCAGAGCTATCTGAAGGTGACCGCGGACGGCGTCGTTGGCCCGAACACGGTCAAGGCCCTGCAGAAGAAGCTGGGCTCGGGCGTCGACGGCCAGTGGGGCCCCGACACCACCCGCCACCTCCAGCAGGCCCTCAACGCGGGCACGTTCTGAGGAATCGTGCGGGACAGCCCGTGCCCCTGGCCGTCGACATCGGCCAGGGGCACGGGCCGTTCGGAGGCGTTCATCGTCACCGGCACGGCGATGGAGCCGCGGCAGACCGCCGGAGACCGCCGGCGCTATTACCGGACGTCCTCCGACCGGCAGTCCGGGCAGGTGGCCGGGAGGCCGAGGCAGAGGTGGAGGGACAGGCGAGCGACGTCCAGCACGTGCTTCAGCTCTGCCAGGGTGGCGTCCCGGATCAGTGCCTGGGTGCTTCTCCAGTTGCGATACAGCTGCGAGCGGTTGCACCGGGCTTGCCGAGCAATGTGTGTCACTCCGACACGACGTGGGCCGCGCTCGGCCAGGGCGCCCAGGGCCGCGCGGTACACCGTGCCCGTTCCCGGCTGCCAGACAGAGGAGGTCGTTCCACTCATGCCGGTCAGCGTGGCAGGGGTGGGAGGGGTGTCTGTCGGAAAAGTGCAACAGATCGGGGGAAAGTGTTGCAGTTTTTCGAGCTATTGGGTGAGGGGGCGGTGGGGAGGAAGGCGGCCCAGGCCTCACGGGAGACGGTGAGGGTGGGGCCGGTGGGGTTCTTGGAGTCGCGTATGTGGATGGTGGTGGGGGTCGGGGTGGTGGCGGTGGTGTGGGGGCAGGGGGCGACTTCGACGCAGTTACCGCCGCCGCCGTCGCTGTACGTCGACTTGCGCCAGGCGTAGGCGACTTCCAGGCAGTTACCGCCGCTGCTGTCGCTGTAGCTGGACTTGAACCACCGAAGGGTTCTGGTGCCGGTCATCGTTTCTCTCCTGCCAGCCGCTCGATGAGGCTCAGCGAGTCGTCGGGACTCAGGGCCTGTGCGCGGATCTTCGCATAGCGGTGCGCCAGTTGGGACACCTCTGCGGGATCGCTGACCAGGATGCTTTGGTCCTCGACCTCCAGGTAGACGACGTGCTGGTGGTCCCTGGTCTCCACCAACTTCATGGGGCCGCAGGCACCAGCGTAGGTCCCGCGCAGTCCGCGCTCCAGTGGCAGCACCTGCACGCAGACGTTGTCCCGCTGAGCATCCTCGGCGAGCGAGCGCAACTGCCCGCGCAGGATCTCCCAGCTGCCGAACGGCCGCCGCAGCACGCCCTCTTCGAGGATCAGCTCGATCATCGGGGCGGGGTCCCGGTCGAAGAGCGCCTTGCGGGCCAGCCGTGCCTCGACCAGTTCCTCGCGCTTGCGCTCGGAGACCGGAGGATAGCCCCCGCCGATCAACGCCCGTGCGTACTCCTCGGTCTGGAACAGGCCGTCGACAACCAGCGTCTCGTACGAGCAGATCGTGACCGCCCCGGCCTCCAGCTCCGAGAAGCCACGGAAGCGTGCCGGGTACTTCTCCAGCAACATCCACCTGCGCGCCTTCTGGAAGACGCCCAGTCCACCCCCGATCACCTCCTCCAACTTCACCAGCATCTGATCACTCGCGGGCTGCGCGCACGTCTCCATCGCACTGATGGCGGACCCCGTGTAGCCGGTCTTCTCGCCCAACTCCTCCTGCGACATCTGCTGTTGCTCGCGCAACGCCTTCGCGAGGGCGGCGATCAGATACGCCGTTCCGCTCGCCTCCGTCTTGTTCCTCGCTCGCGCCATACGGTCACCCCCGAACTCAATGGAACTCAACCGAACTCAACCGGTCTCAACTGACCCGTGCCGATTTCCGACCGTAGTCGACGGTTGACACGGAGTTATGGACGACCGTAGCCCGACCTGCGGAGACTGGCTCCGTGAACACAGAAAGTGACCTGGATTGGATCCCTCGCACGGGCATCCAACTCCGAAAGGCGGGCGTCCAGTTCGACGCCGTGCGCGTGGACGGCGACCACGGTCGGGCGCTCGCTGACCGTCTCGCCCGCATGACCGGCGGCGCACCTGGGCCGATCGTCGAGGAGGCGAACGGCCGCCGGGCCGTCTACTTCCTCGTCCCCGTCGGCAGTACGTCCCACCGAGCATGGCCCGACGGTGTCACCCGCCTCACCGCCGCTCCGAACCGCATCTCGTACATCCCGGTCCCGGCCCTCGACGGCCTCACCTGGCCGCTGACTTGGCGTTATCGCCCGACGACCGGCGACCACCTCGTCCACGCGCGGCTCCTGCACGCCGCCCTTCACTCCCCGGAGTGAATTGCGTGAACATCCGCCCAGCAAAAGCCCGTTCCGAGTTGCGCCCGTCGCTCTGCGTGGCCATAGAGTCACGCCAGCAAACGAAATTGCCCCCGCGGTGCGCCAACACCCGGGGGCTCGACACCAGGAGCTAACCCTCCCGATGCGTTCTCATCGTACGGCGCCCGCGCGCGCCTTTTCAGGCTTCTCTGCCGCTCTTCTCCGCGACCGGAGCATCTCCTGGTGTGCGGTGAGCGTACTGACGTACCTATTGACCCTCCCGGACCAGGCCCGCGTCACCCTCCGGGCGCTTGCCGGGCACCGCCGGGAAGGGCGGTCGCGAATCGCCGCCGCCCTGCGTGAACTGGAGGAACGGCGGTATCTGCGGCGGGTGGTGTGCGAGGACGCGAGGACGGGTCAACTCGCCACTGTTTACGAGGTGTTCGAGACCCCGTTCGACGCCGAACCGCCCATGGGTGAAACCGAAAAAGTTCAGGACCCGCACACGTCGAGCAGGCGCACCAGGCTCGCCGTGCAACTGCTCCTCTCCCTCGCCCAGGTCGACTACCGGCTCGCCCTCGGCGCCGCCGAGGCGCGGCACCTCGCGCCGCTCGTCGTGGAGTGGTGGGACCTGGGCGCGACGAGTGCCCAGGTGCGGGCGGCGCTGACGGACGGCTGGCTGCGGCACGTGCCCTCGGCGCGGGCCGTCATCGAGGACCGCCTGCACCGCAGGCGCCCTACGGCGCCAACGTCCTTGCCGGTCACGACCGTTGAGGTCCAGGGCCGGAGGTCGCGCGCCTACACCTGGTGGGCGTTGCTGAAGGGGCGAGCGGCGCCCGCGTAAGCGCACACAGACTCCCGGCCCGCATGCGCGCGCCGGGCTCATCGAAAGAAACGGAGTGTCGATGACTCTCACACTCGAACGCCCAGAGGTGGTATACCAGCAGTATACTTTCCTCATGGCTGACACCACGATCAAGGTCGAACCCGCTGTCCGTGACCGCCTTCAGGAGCTGGCCCGGGAGCGCGGGATCAGCATGCGGGACCTCGTGGCGCAGTTGGCCGGGGCGACGCCGACCAAGGAAGAGCTGCGCGAGCGGTACGAGGAAACCAAGGCGTACGTCGAGGAGCACTTCCTCGGCAGGCCGTACACGGAAGAGGACGAGAAGGCCGGCGAGAAGCTGTGGGCCGACCTGGAGGCCGGGCGCATTGGAGAGGTTCAGTGACCAAGGAGGAGCGGTATCCGCTGCCGCGTGCCGTCATCTTCGACGACACGGCCGCCCTGGCGCTCGGCGCGGGGAACAGCATGGCTTCGCGGCTCGTCGTCGAGGCCGAGAAGGACCCGGCCCTGCGGGTGTACATCCCGGCGCTCAGCCTGGCCGCCGCCGAGCTTGAGCGGGCGGGGGTCGCGGAGCATGTCGGGGCCCTGCCGTCCGTCAACATCGAAGGGCTCGACTTCGCGGCGGCGACCGCTGTGGGCAAGCGCCTGCGGACGGCAGCCGCCGAGGACGAGGAGCAGGGCGGCAAGGAGGAGAACGACTGGAGCGGCGCCCACGTGTTGCACCTCGCCCTGCCCACCGTCGACTGGCCGCGTGGTCGTCCCGTCCTGACCAGAACGCCCACGCGGTACCGCGGTACCGGTATCCGTACGATCCGCATCGTCGAGCAGCACTGACCGGACCCCATGACGAAGGGCGCCCGCCGAGCGGGCGCCCTTCACGCTGCGGGGCCCTGGGCTAACAGCCCACCGCCCACGTGTGGGAGCCGCCCCGGTCGTTCGCGCCCGCGTTGTAGCCGATCTCCTGGCCGGGGGCGAGGCAGAGGGTGACGCGGCCCGTGAGTTCGCGGCCCGAGTAGATCTTGACGTGGTCGGGGACGCCGGGGCCGGAGACGCCGTGGTTGGCCCACGAGGAGTCGTAGTGGTACATGTCGCCCTCCCACCAGCGGTCGTCGCCGCTGTGCTCGATCTTCAGGCCGTTGAAGTTGGCGTCGGTCCAGACGCAGAAGTAGCCGCTGCGGCAGGGCGCCGCCTGCGCGGTGGCCGACGTGGCCAGGACGGCGCCCGTGGAGATCACGGCGGCGGCGAGGACGGCGGTGAAGCGGTTCATGCGTGAGTGGTTCCCTTCGGTGACGGGTCGGTGCCGGTGGCGAGAACGGTCTTCGCGGACTTCAGGGCGCGGGCGCGCAGACGGCGCCAGTCGGCCAGTTCGGCGCGGTGCCGGTGGCGGACCTCGGCGAGGGTGCTGTGGGTGTGCGCGGCCTCGGGGCGGAGGTTGTTGACGATCGCCGAGGTGCGGAACCAGCGGCGCTGGTCGCCGTACAGCCGCTGCTGCGCGGCGGCCAGGCAGCCGTCGGTGTGGCCGCGGACCACGTAGCCCGTGGGCAGGCGCACGGACAGCTCCGTCCTGCCCGCGCCGAACAGGGCGTCCGAGACGCGCTGTTGATCGGCGGCCGGGGCCGGTCTGCTTCCCGGCTGCGGAGGTGTGAGGCCCTGGCGTCTGAGGCAGGCGTCGATGAGGTGCCGGGTGGCAGCCTTGATGACGTCGTCAGCGGCCGGGCGGGAGGGCGGCGGGGCGCTCGTGCAGGCGGTCAGGCCGCCGGTGAGGAGCAGGGTACCGGCGGCGAACGCCACGGTGAGAGTGCCGAGTCGGCGCATGAGGAGACCCCGCAATTACGGAAGGTGACGGCCTGGTGACCGTGATCTCCCCTGCGGTTTCCCCAGGTATGCGACATGTCCCCCGTTCAGGTGATCAAGGGGCTGCGGTGGATTCGCCGAGACTCAGCTGAACACGATCATCGACCCCTGGGCCAGGCTCCGCGTCACCGCGGCGTGGAGCCCCAGCCACACATGCCGTTCCCGGGCGAAGGGGCTGGGGTCGTACGGAGCGGGGACGGCCGGCTCCTCCAGCTCAGTGGGGGTGAGGGGCGGGTCGGGGGCGGCCGGTGGGTTCGCCGGGTCGATGCCGATCGAGGGGGCGACGAGTTCCAGCTCCCGGAGCAGGGAATGGGAGGAGCCCAGAGGGCCGCCGCCGGCCAGCAGCTCGTCGCTGGCGAGGGGGTGCGGGAAGTCCACGGGTACGTACGCGCCCGCGTGGTCGTAGTGCCAGACCAGGTGCGACTGCTGGGCCGTCGTCTCGAACATCTCCAGCAACTGCTCGTAGTCGCCGCCCAGTTCGTCCACCGGGGTCACCGGGAGCCCGCACACCTGGAGCAGGTACGCCCGCCGCAGGAAGTGCAGCGCGTCGTAGTCGAAGCCCGCGACCGGGGCCACGTCACCGGACAGGCCCGGCATGTACTGGTACACCGGCACCGGTGGCAGCCCGGCCTCGCCGAGCACCTTGTTGTAGAGCGCGAGCTCCTCGGCGAAGGGGTTGTCGGGGGTGTGGCACAACACGTCGACGAGCGGGACCAGCCACAGGTCACAGGCCAACAGAAAGCTCCTCGCTTAATGGACGAGTAACGGACGGGTAGCGGAAGACAGCAGGGCAGTCATTTCGGCGGGACGCGCAATTCGGTGCACAGTGTGCACAGTGGTCAGGGAAGCGTAATGGGTGGGGGCTGCGAAGACCCCCCTTGTGTCAGCCCTCTTCGTGCAGGTCCCATACCCATACCCCGCCGACCCACTTCCCCGGCCGGCCCACCAGCTTTTCCACGGCTTCGCGCAACTGCGCGTCGTATCCCTGTGGGGCCAGCACGAGCGCGCCCGCCTTCCAGTACGCGAAGTCCTTGCGTGCCTGGGCCCGCCAGTTGTCGCCGATCTCGGGTACGACACCCGAGTACCGCACGTCCCGCAGCAGGTTCGAGGTGTAGCGGGGCGAGGCTCCGTAGATGCCGATGCGCTCCTCGCCGTACGGGCCGTTGAAGTAGCCGCCGGGGATACGGAACTCCAGGTGCGCCGCGGTCTGCCAGTGCAGGGCCTCCGCGTTGCCCGGGTCGGGCAGCGGCACCGGTACGAGGGTCTCGCCCTTTGCGGTGTCGACGTACGACTTCCACATGCCGTCGGCGATGAAGGCCGGTACGTCGGGCCGCTCCACCGACTTCAGCGGGGCGGGGACGATCGGGATCAGGGCGGCCGCGACCGCCGTGAGGCCCACGAACTGGGTGCCGATGTGCGGGGACTTGACCAGGGCGTCGATCGCGAGCGCCAGCAGGATGCCCAGCACGGGTGCGCAGATCATGGCCACGCGTCCCTCGATGACCGACTCGAAGAGGGGTTTGTCCGACAGCAGTGCCCACGGGCCCGGTATCACCGTGTCCGTCAGCGGGACGGGGATCTTCGGGCCCAGGGACAGCAGTGCCGCGACGACGCCCGTGAAGGCCAGCGCCTTGACGACGGTCCGCTCCCACAGGCCGATCACGATCGCGAAGGCCAGCGCGGCCAGCGGCCAGCCGTAGAAGGCGTTCTGCTCGGTGGGGTTGAGGGACAGGGCGCTCGCCGTCGCCTCGTTGCCCGCGACCAGGGAGCGTTCCGCGAACGAGAACAGCGCGAGGGGGCTGTTGCCCGCGTTGTCGCCGTGCAGGACGCTCTTGTAGCTCTGCGGGCCGAAGAACTGCCAGGCCAGCGGGAAGGCGACCAGGGGGAGACAGAGCAGAAGGCCCACCCCGAGGCCCTTGAACAGCGGCCGCCAGGACTCCTTCGCCACATCCCGCCGGGCCAGCGCGTACGCGACCGCGAACAGCAGCATGCCCATCGCGGCGAGCAGCAGCGGCTCCTCGCCCAGGAAGATCTGGTACGTCGCCATCAGGCCGAGCACGATGCCGTCCCGGCGGACGCGGGCGCCCTCGCACAGCCGCAGCGCCCGGTCGATGATCAGCGGCATCATGAACAGGACGATGAAGTTCGGGTGCGCGTTGGCGTGGCTGACCATCGGCGGGGCGAAGGTCGCGAGGGCGGCGCCGGTGAAGGCCGCGCCCCGGTGTCGTACGACGCGGCGGACGATCAGCCAGTACCAGGCCGCCGCCGTGGCGGTCAGGCCCAGCGTCATCGCCAGGCCCAGGGATATGGCCGGGCCGAGGGTGAGGGTGATCGGGGTGAAGGGGACGGACACGCCCAGCATGACCGTGTTGGCCATGAGGTTCACGCCGTCGGGGAAGCCCTGGAGGGTGGTGAAGAGCGGGTTGCGGAGATGGACGACGTTGTCGGCCGTCACCGCGAAGAACCACTCCCACTGGTTCTGGTCCTGGAGGGAGTCCGGCAGATAGCGGTGGTTCGGGTCGATCCAGCGGCCGGCGTACAGGAGCACCGACATCAGCAGGAACGCGAGGACCGCGAGGAGGTCGGCGCGGCGGACCGAGCGGGCCTTGAGGGCGGTGAGTTCGCCCAGGACCCGGGCGTAGTCCCAGGGGCGGATCTTCGAGCCCGACTGGTGGGCCCAGCGGACCGGGACCTCGGCGACCGGCCAGCCGGAGCGCCGGAAGTACTGGAGTATCTCGATGTCGATGCCGAAGCCGTCGAGCCGGGAAGCGGCGAAGGCCTCGCGCGCCCGCTCGCCGTCGAACAGCTTGAAGCCGCACTGTGTGTCGCGGATGCCCGGCACCGCGAGGCCGCGTATGAGGAAGTTACCGGCGCGGCCGAGGGCCTCGCGCACGGGGTGCTGGTGGCGCTCGATGGTGGCGCCCGGTGTGGCGCGCGAGCCGATCGCGGCCGACTGCCCGTCGGCGAGCGCCTTGTCGAGGTGCTCCAACTCCTCGATGGGGGCGGCCAGGTCGGCGTCCGTGACGAGCACACGGCGCCCGTACGAGGCGCAGACACCGAGGCGCAGGGCGTGGCCCTTGCCGCGGTTGCGGGGACTGGTGACCAGCTGGACGCGGGGCTCGGCCTCGGTGGCGGCGGTGACGACGTCACGGGTGCCGTCGGTGGAGCCGTCGTCGACGACGATGACCTCCCACGTGGTGCCGTCGCCGGCTTCACGGAGGTGGCCGGTGATCGCGTCGAGGGCGCGGCCGAGCCGCTGCTCCTCGTTGTAGGCGGGTATGACGACCGAGAGGTCCACCTCGTGCGAGCGGGGCCCGCGGGTCTTGCCGCTCATCCGGCGGCCAGGCGTTCGACGAGGGCGAGGCAGTGGGCGTTGTGCCCGGCGACGATCTCGTGTGCGGCCTTCGCGTCGCCGCGGGCCAGGGCGTCGACGAGTTCGGTGTGCCGCGCCCACAGGAGACCGCGCAGATCGGGCAGCCGCCGCAGGTGCTGGACCGCGCACACCCAGGCCTGCACGAGCAGCCGGTGCAGGAAGTCCGCGAGGTAGGGGTTGCCGAACAGGTCGCTCAACTCGCGCCAGAACCGCAGGTCGTAGCCGATGAGGACGGTCAGGTCGCCCGCGGTGGCGGCGCGCCGGGCCTCCTCGCCGCGACGGCGCACCCCGGCCAGCACAGTGGTGGTGCGGGAACCGGTGTCGTACTCCTTGTCGGCGCGGAAGATGCCGCCGATGACCATGCTGCGGGCCTCGATCATCTCGCGGTAGTCGTCCAGGGAGTACTCGTGGACCTGGAAACCGCGGTGCTGCACCGCGTCCAGCAGACCCTGGGCCGACAGGTCGACCAGCGCCTCGCGGACGGGCGTCGCGGAGACGCCGTACTGGTCGGCGATCTCCTTCACGGTGAACTCCTGCCCCGGCTGGAGCCGGCCGGCCAGCACCTCGTCGCGCAGCGCGTCGGCGAGCTGCTGCCGCAGGGTGCTGCGGGTCACGGTGCTGTTGCCGTTGCGGCTCGGCGTGCTGCCACCGGTGCCGGGCATGGTCGGGGCCCTCCCCTTTCGTGTACGGGTACGTGTTCGTGTGCGGTTACGTGTTCGTGTGGCGGTACGTACTTTTCTACGAGCACGCCACCTTACGCGTTCGGGGTTGCTCCCAGGATGAACGGTGTGCCCGGCGGGGGCGGCGGTGTCATGGGCAAGTCCTTGAACGCTTTCTCGAACGCTTGACGCGAAGTCAGGAAACGGTGCCGTCCACGCGTCACAGATCTGCAACGCGGGTCAGGAAGGCTTGTTGGGGCTGGTTCGCCGCGTGACGATGAGTAGCGGGGCGGCGACAGTGCGGCCTTGTGGGGGACGGGGCGGCGGAGGAGAGCGGGGCGTGGCCCAGCGACCGGTCGACGAGGTGCACGGGAAGAACGAGATCTCAGGCGGGCGCATAGGCACCGCGGTGCAGGCCGGCAAGGTGGACCAGGTGGTGATCCACGAGCGCCACTCGCCCGTCGTCGGCTATCTCGTCGCCGCGGTGAGCGGCGCGGCCATGGCGGTACTGGTGTACTTCGTCCTCGCCGCGTCCCCGCGCCTCTCGTGGCCCTGGCCGGTCCCCAGCAGCTACGGGACCGCCGCGGTCGTCGCAGGGGTCGCAGCGCCCCTCGCCGTCCTCGGGTTCGAGGTCCGCCGCCGTGTCCGGCGCCGCCGCAGCGCGCGCCGCCTCACGGACGACGAGCTGCGGCGCACCGCCGACAAGCTGGCACATGCCCTGGCCACGCAGTACGCGCGCGAGGCGGAGCTGGGCCGGATCCACGACCCGCTGGCGCTGCCGGTGCGCTGGGTCCCCGCGGACCCTGGCCTCGGCGACCATGTCGAGAACCTCGCCGACGGTCCGCACGGGGGCGGCGGCCTGCTGCGCGAAGGAGAGTTCGGCGCCGTCGCGGAACAGTACGCGCGGCTGCCACGTGGCCGCCTCGTCGTACTCGGCGCGGCCGGAGCCGGGAAGTCCGTGCTGGTCCTGGAGCTGGCGCGGGAGCTGTTGAAACGGCGCGGCGCGTCCGGCCGGGTCCCGGTCGTCCTGCCACTGTCCCCCTGGAACCCTCGTGAGCACGCCGACCCGTGGAAGTGGGCCGCGGGGGCACTGGCGGAGGCGTGGCCCGAGGCGCTGGCCGACGCCGGCCTGCCGCCCCGCGATGTGGCCCGGCAGCTGATCGGTGCCGACCTCGTCCTGCCGATTCTCGACGGCTTCGACGAGCTCCCGCCCGCCTTGCGCGTCGACGCGCTGCGCAGCCTGCACGCTCTGCTGAGCGGTGACCAGCACTTCGTGATGACGAGTCGTACGCGCGCCTACCGCGAGGCCGTCGAACAGACCGACCTGCGGCTGCCGGGCACTGCCGCGATCACCCTGCGGACGCTGAGCCTGGCCGATGTGGCGGGCCTGCTGCGCCGCTCCAGCCGGACCAGGGCCGGTGGGCGGACGAAGTGGGACCCGGTGCTGGACCGGCTGGCCGACCCGGGAGCGGCAGGCACGCGGGAGGTCCGTCGGCTGCGCACGGTGCTCGGCAATCCGCTGATGGTCTCCCTCGCCCGCACGGTGTACAGCGACACCGTCGCCGATCCGGCCGACCTGCTCGACGCCGACCGCTTCCACAGCGTACGGGCGTTGGAACGCCACCTGCTGAGCGCGTACGTCGATGCCGTGTACGGCGCCGAGTCGCTCCGCGGTGACCGGACGCGATGGCCGGCCGCCGACGCCCGGCGCTGGCTGGCTTATCTCGCCCATCGACAGCGACAGCAGGGAAGGCAGGACATCGCCTGGTGGCGGATGGGCCACCTGGCGCCCCGCTGGGCCCGGCTGGTGCTCTCCCTGCCCCTCGCCGTGTGTGTGGCGGCGGCGGTGGCCGCGGTGCAGCTGGCGTGGGAGAAGCGGCTGCCGCTGTGGGCGGTGGCGGCCGGCGGGGTGCTGGCGGCCGCCACCGCCGAGTGGCTCGTGGTCGACGACGACAAGGACGCGCCGGCGCCACAGCGGCTTCAGCGCCCGCGGCGTGCCGTGTTCCGCGAGGTCCTGGGCGGGCGGTGGGCGCGCATCGCCACGGCCCTGGCGCTGCTCCTGCCGCTCGGGCTGTGGGGAGCGGCCCTGGTCGGCGCCGTCGAGGAGGGAACGGCTGTCTCGTGGACGCTGGTGTCGGCGATGCTCGGGCTGTTCGCGCTGCGCAGCGCCGTGCGCCGCCCCGCCGACCCGGAGAGCCGTACGCCGCGGGCCCTGCTCCGCGACGACCGGAGAGCGGCCCTGCTGCTCGGACCCGTCGCGCTGCCCAACAGCGACGGAGTGCTGTCGGGGCACAAGGCCGTGCTCGGCGCGACCGCCCTCGTGGTGGGGAGCTGGAGCCTCGGCCGCGGCGCGGAGCTCATGAGCTCCTGGCACTGGCTCCTCCTCCTGGCCCTGGGCATGGCCGCGGCCACGGTGTGGAGCGTCGCGGCCTCGGCCTGGGCGCGCTATGGCGTCGTCCGCTGCTGGCTCGCGTGGCGCGGGCTGCTGCCGTGGCGGCTGACGCACTTCCTGGAGCACGCGCTGGAGCACGGCGTCCTGCGCAGCAGCGGCGGCTACTACCGCTTCCGCCACTTGGAGCTGCAGAACGAACTGGCCGACTCGGTCGACGCGGCCTCTTCGGCTTCGTCGGACCTTTTGGCTCCCTCGGCCGCTGCGGTTCCTTCGGCCCTTTCGGCCTCCTTGGCCGCTTCGCCTGCCGGACCACGACGGTCGGTCCGACCGGCGGTCCGGGCGACGTCGATTCTCCTGGCGCTGCTCGCGCTTTCCGCGTCCGTGGTGCTGTTCCAGACGACTGGTACCGCCACACTCCCGCCCGTTCCGGTCCGCACTCTGCCCTCCGCCTGCGACCTGCTGCGCCCGCAGGATGTGCGTCCGCTGGTGAGCAAGCCGGTGGTGCTGCGGGACGTGCCTGCCGCCCCGAGGGAGAACACTGGGCACGGGGTGTTCGCGCAGTCCTTCCAGGCGGCTCTGCGGCAGCCCGTCGACAGTTGCACAGTGGCCGAGCAGGATCCCTTCCGGCCGGATGTGGTGGTCACCGCCTTCGTCGGCCTGGGGCGGGGAGGGGACATGCGGACGGGGGTGGAGGCGGCACGGCAGGCGGCCATGCCTGCGGACTCCCGCTTGTACGTCACCGGCTCCGGACAGCCCGTCGCCGACCCAATTGCGCAGCGGCTGGCCAACGCCTACCAGTCGGCCGTGGGCTACGCGACCGCCCGGGTGGACAACGCCGTGGTCGGCGTCGTGGTCAACAGCCAGTTCGGCAGCACCAAGCAGGTGGAGCAGGCCGCCGAGATCATCGCCCGCGGCATGCTGCACCGCGCCGGACTCGTCGCCCGGAGCGACGGCCCCGGTCTCGCCGACGTACCGGAGACCGAACCGCCCAAGCAGTCTCGGCTGACCGCGTATGTGCGCGGCCGCACGGCTCGGCTCACCCCCGAGACCTGGTCGGGCGGGGAGGCGTCGGGCCTGACCGTGGCCGACTTCCGTGAGCGGCACGTGTGGTTCGTGCTGCGCACGCCGCGCTTCCTGGAGTGCGGGGAGTCCAAGGCCGGCGACGACGAGACCGCTTGGCGCTGCACCGTGGGGAACGGAAAGGACCGGTTCACGATGGACATGGTCCTGAGTACGTGCCGTGGCTCGTGCTCCGACAAACGCGTTCAGGAGTTCTTCCGCGCCCGGCCCGAGCCGTGGGTAGGGGACTGGCCCCAACACGACAGGTGGACCAACTACCGCACCCCGGAACCGCATCGCGCCCAACTCGGCCGGATGTTCACCTCCGGTAAGGGAGACGACCTCGACACCCACCTGATGTGGTTGGACATCACCGCTCCGAAGGGCAGTCCCGAGCTTGCCGAGAAGGTGCTCAACGACGCGTTCGCCCAGACCGGCGGGCGGTCCTAGCCGGGAAGCGCGTGCGCGATCACGGGACGCCCACGCATCCGCATCCGTATCCGCAGCCGCAGCCGCAGCCGCAGCCGCATCGCATCCGCATCCGCATCCGAATCCGTTTCCGTGAGCCTGTTGCACATGAGGCAGTGGTGGACACGTAGGGGCAGACGCTACGGAAGGAAGCCATGCCCATCGATACCGAAGCCCAGTTCACGGAGGTGTACCGGGCTCACTACGAGGACGTGCTGCGCTTCGTGCGCCGTCGTGCACACCCGATGAACGTCGACGACATCGTCGGAGAGACCTTCCTCACCGCGTGGCGCCGACGGCGCGAGCTCCCCGAGGAGCCGCGGCCCTGGCTGTTCGGCACGGCACGCAAGGTGATGCTCAACGCGGGCCGCGGCATGCGCCGGCAGACCGCGCTCGTGGTGCACATCCAGCAGGTCGTCGAGACCGGCTCCCACGACCGGACGGTCGACGCCACGGCCCAGGTGGACAGCCGGATGGAGCTCGTCGCCGCCTGGAAGTCACTGCCGCCGGCCGACCAGGAAGTCCTCGCGCTGCACGTGTGGGAGGGACTCGCGGCCAAGGACGCGGCGAAGGTCCTCGGCTGCACCCGCGCCGCCTACGCCATGCGCCTCACCCGCGCCAAGCGGCGCCTCGCCGGACAGCTCACGTCCGCGCATTCCCCCTCGCCCGCCCTCGCCCCGACGCACTGAACAGGAACCCTCATGAACAACGACCTTCGCTCCCGTCTCGCCGAACTCGACGCCGCGCCGCGCCGCGAACCGTCCGCCGCCGACATCGACCGTGAGGAGCGGCTGCTGCGGACCGTCCTCAGCGACACCGGGCGGCCCGAGCGGTCGGCCGGTGCCGTGTTCCGCCGCCCGCTCGTGCGGCGTCTGGCGTTCACGGCGGCCGGCGGCGTGCTCGCCGCGGGCGCGGCCGTGGTGGCGGTGACGGCCGGCGGCCTGTTCGGCATCGGCGGCTCCGGACCGCTGTCCTCCGCGGAACTGGCCTCCTGGACCAGCACACCCCACAGCCTGAACACCGACAGTGGTGAAGGCTCCAAGGTCGAGAAGCAGTGCCTGGAGTTCACGAAGGACTTCGGCGACGCCGGTTCACGGCCCGAGATCAGCAACGCGGAGATCCGCGGATCCGTCGGCTCCATGATCATCACGCGGGCCGGTGACGCCACGTACTGCCTGATGGGTTCGGACGGCTCCGGCATCGGGATGGCCGTCTCCGACGTGGCGAAGCTCCCCGCCGACCAGATCGACCTGGACACCTACGGCTCCCGGGGCGAAGGCTCGGGACTGCTCAACTACGCGCTCGGGTCGGCGGGCTCCGACGTCAAGGAGATCACCCTGCAGGACCGCGGAAAGACGATCCACGCCCTGGTGCAGGACGGCCGGTGGACCGCCTGGTGGCCGAAGGGCCACCCCGAGGGCCTGATCACCGGCACGTTCACCCTCACCCTCAAGGACGGCACGACCCGGACGGTCGAGGGGGACGCACTGTGAACCAGGCGCCCGGCGACCGGCCCGGAGAGCGTCCGGCGGCAGGGCTTTCAGCAAGCCGCTGAGCGGCGCAGGCAGCGGAGCAGGACCACGAGGTGGGCGACATCCTCATCGGCCAGCCGGCAGCGCGGGCAGTCGCCCGGGTCCGGCACCCGGTGCTCGCAGGGCCCGGCGTCCTCGGCCCGGAACGCCTCCTGCGGCACATGGCGAACGCGCTTGTCGCGCTCGGGGAGGGGCGGCGCGGTCCGCTCTCGGTCCTCCTGTGACGGCGACGGCGACGGCGGCGGCGGCGGTGACGGTGACGGTGGAGCGGCGTCGACGACGTCCCGGATGTGCGCCTCCCGCTCCTCGCGTGTCGCGCGCCGCTCAAGGCCGGGGCGTGGACCGGCCGTTGTCTGGTGGCCAGTGCCGTGGCCAGGGGTGTGGCCTGTGCTGTGGCCGGGGATGTGGCCTGTGCCGTGGCCAGGGGTGCGGTGCGGCTTTTCCTTGATCATCGGTGCCTCCCGTCGTCTGGGTGCCTCCTGGCGGGTATCGGCTCGCGGACAGGGGGACCTGAGACACCAGAGCCCTGTGCGATTGGTGTGTTCGACCGGGCGGGGTCGGTGCGGCCGCGCCGTTCCCCGCTGTTACGGAACCGTCGAAGCCGCCCACCTCACCTCCCCCGAACGCGGCACTATCCTCGGTTTGTTGCACACGCATGGGGGGAAGGTGGCGCGACGATGGAGAAGCTGGGCGCCGGGGATCCGCAGCGGATCGGTGCGTATCGGCTGCTCGCGCGGCTGGGCGCGGGCGGGATGGGGCACGTGTACCTGGCCCGGTCGGACCGGGGCCGTACCGTCGCCGTGAAGCTCGTCCGGCAGGAACTCGCCGAACAGGAGGAGTTCCGGGCGCGGTTCCGGCAGGAGGTGCAGGCCGCGCGACGCGTCGGCGGGTACTGGACCGCCCCGGTCCTCGACGCGGACACCGAGGCCGCCATCCCCTGGGTGGCCACCGGGTACGTCGCCGGGCCGAGCCTCCAGAGGGTCGTCGGGCACGACCACGGGGCCCTGCCCGAGCGGTCCGTACGGATCCTCGCGGCGGGGCTCGCCCACGCGCTCAAGGACGTCCACGCCGTCGGGATCGTCCACCGCGATCTCAAGCCGTCCAACGTGCTGGTGACCATCGACGGGCCCCGTGTCATCGACTTCGGGATCGCCCGCGCCCTGGAGACGGTCACCGACGGCGGGCTGACGCGCACGGGCGCGCTCGTCGGATCGCCCGGGTTCATGGCGCCCGAGCAGGTGCGCGGGGACCGCATCACGCCCGCGTGCGACGTCTTCTGCCTGGGCTCCGTCCTCTCGTACGCCGCGACCGGCGCACTCCCCTTCGGGAGCGCCAACTCCGGTGTGCACGCGCTGATGTTCCGCATCGCGCAGGAGGAACCCGACCTGGAGGCCCTGCCCGAGGGGCTCGCCGACCTCGTACGGGACTGCCTCCGCAAGGACCCCGCCGCCCGGCCCACGCTCGATCAGATCCTGGACCGCATAGGCGCCGAGGACACCGTCCTGGACGGGCGCTCCCTGGACCCGTGGCTGCCGAGCGCCCTGGTCGCCCAACTCGGGCGGCACGCGGTGCGGTTGCTGGACACGGAGAACCCGGAGGAGACGGGCGGAGAGGAGACGCGGGGACCGGGGGCAGACGGACCGGAGACCGGCGGACCGGAGACCGGCGGATCGGAGGCGGGCGGATCGGAGGCGGGCCGGGGAGCGGCACCCGCCGCCCCACCCGCGCGCGGCGCGTCCCCGGAGCACGCCCCCACCCCGGAGGCGTCCCCGAACACGCCCCGGCCCCGCCCCCGCCGGGGCAGCCGGGCGTGGGCGGACTGGACCGGCTGCCCACGCAGATCGCGGGCCCCGCGCAGGCGCCCCCGCCGGCGATGCCGCCCCCGCCGTACGGCTACGCGCAGCAGCACCCGCAGCCCGCCGCCGGACACGGGCCTCCCGGATACAGCCCGCAACCCGCCGCAGGAAACGTCTCTCCCGGATACAGCCCGTACGGACCCGTCATGGGGTCGACCCCGCCCTACGGCCCTCCGGCAGGCTCCTTCGGGCCGACTCCCCCGTACGGTCCGGGTGGCGCCCACCCGCAGCCCGAGCCCGCGCACAGAAACGGCCGCTCCACGGCGGCGCTCATCGCGGTCGCGCTGGTCGTGGCGCTCGCGGCGGGCGGTTCGGTGTACGCGCTGATGCGGGACGGCGCCGGCCAGGACGGCCACGGCAAGGCGTCCTCTACGACGAGCGCGCCCACGACCGAGGGTCCGAGCACGTCCGGGCCCTCGACCCCGCCGAGCACCGGGAATCCCACCACCCAGAACCCCACCACCCCGGCCCCCGAGGACGGCGCGATCCCGGCCGAGTACCTCGGTACCTGGAACACGAGCATCGACAACGCCGCCGGGCACAGCACACGCCGCCTGGTCATCCGGCAGGGCGAGGTCGCCGACACGGTCCTCTCGCTCACGGCGGACGGACCGGTCGGGAGCGGCACGTACCACTGCGTGTTCAAGGCCGAGCTGGCGGCGGCCCCGAGCGGCGGCGGCCCGCTGAGGATCGGCCCCTCCACCGTCGCCGTCGGCGAACCGGCGTCCTCCTGCACCCCGGGCGCCGCCTCCGAGGTCACGATCCTCTCCGACGGCCGTCTGCGCCGTGTGAGCACGGACTCGGGGAAGTCGCTGACGTTCACGAAGGCGGACTGAAGGCGGACCGAACGCGGACTGAAGTCCGATCCCTCACGACCCGTCAGACCCGTGAGGCACCCTTGCCCCAGCTTGACGCGTCCACAACGATGACACCGTTGGCACGCCCCGGCTGCTCGCGGAGGACCCATGCGCCCCATGCGCCCCAGCAGGAGAACGGTTCTGACGGCCACCGCCGCCGCGGGGGTGGCGAGCGCGGCCACCCCGGCCACGGCCGTGGCCGCCGCGGACGGAACCACCGACCGACCGCCCGCGACCGCGCAACGGCCCTCCCGCGAACTCCGCGCTCTGCTCGGGGAGATCGACCCCGACCGCATCGAGGCGACCGTCCGCAAGCTGGTCTCCTTCGGCACCCGCCACACCCTCTCCACCCAGGACGACCCCGTCCGCGGCATCGGTGCGGCACGTGACTGGATCGCGGCGGAGATGCGGTCGTACGCGGCGGCCTCCGGCGGCCGGATGACGGTGGAGCTCCAGTCGTACATCCAGGAACCGGCCAGCCGCATCCCCGTGGCGACCCGCATCACGAACGTCGTCGCCACGCTGCGTGGCTCGGTCACACCGGAGAGGGTGTACGTGGTGTCGGGGCACTACGACTCGCGGGCGTCGGACGTCATGGACGCCACGTCCGACGCGCCCGGAGCGGACGACGACGCCTCCGGGGTGGCCGTGGCCATGGAACTGGCCCGGGTGATGGCGCGGCGCCGGCCGGCCTCGACGATCGTGTTCGCGGCGGTGGCGGGGGAGGAGCAGGGGCTGTACGGCGCGGCGTACATGGCGCAGCAGTACAAGGCCGCCGGTACGGACGTCCAGGGCATGTTCACCAATGACATCGTCGGCAGTTCGACGGCGGACGACGGGACGCGTGACCCGTACACGATCCGGCTGTTCGCGGAGGGTGTGCCGTCCTCCGAGACACCTGAACAGGCGGCGGTCCGCCGCTCGGTCGGCGGGGAGAACGACTCGCCGTCCCGTCAACTCGCCCGTTTCGTCCGGGATGTGGCGGACAACGACGCGACGGGCATGCGGGTGCGGGTGATCTACCGCCGTGATCGTTACCGCCGGGGCGGCGACCACATCCCGTTCCTCGAACGCGCCTACCCCGCGGCCCGCTTCACGGAGCCCGCCGAGGACTTCGCCCATCAGCATCAGGACGTGCGGGTGGAGGACGGCAAGCGGTACGGCGACCTCCCGGAGTTCTGCGACTTCGCGTTCACCGCGCGCGTGGCCAAGGTGAACGCGGCCGCCCTCTGGACGCTGGCCCAGGCCCCCGGTACTCCGCGTGACGTGAAGGTCGTCACGTCCACCCTCACCAACGCCACGGAGCTGACGTGGACCAGGGGGGCCGAGCCCGATCTCGCGGGCTACGAGATCGTCTGGCGGGAGACGACGGATTCCGAGTGGACCCATGTGATTCCGGCGGGCGACGTCACGTCGCACGAGGTGGATCTGTCCAAGGACAACGTCTTCTTCGGCGTACGGGCGGTGAACCGGGCGGGCTTGCGGGGCCCGGTGGCTTTCCCGGCCCCCCAGACCTGACGGGCCCGGCCCTGCCTGGCCTGGCCCTCCCGGGCCGGGGCTTCGAGGGGCGGGCGGGTTTTCTCGCCCCCGCCGCCCCTACCCGTCCCATCCCCAGGGGCTCCGCCCCTTCGACCCGGGCCGAGCGGGGCTGCGCCCCTTGGACCCCCGGTTTCGGGGCTGCGCCCCGGACCAGTCCCTCAGGGCTCCGCCCCCGGCCCCTCTTCGGGGCTCTGCCCCGGACCCTGTTCGGGGGCCGGCCCCCGGACCCCGCTCCTCAAACGCCGGAGGGGCTGGAATGTGCGGGCGGCGCTGGAAGGTGCGGGGTGGGGCTGGAATGTGCGGGCGGCGCTGCAATGTGCGGGCGGCGCTGGAATGTGCGGGCGGGCTGGAATGCGCAGGGTGGGGCCGGGCTTTTGTTGGCCGGGGCTGAAAGCCTCCGGCTGGGGTTTCCGGCCGAGGCCAGGCACCCCCAGCCTGTCCGGCGTTTGAGGACGAGGCCGTTCAGGCCGACAAGCGGGGGTCTGGGGGCGGCAGCCCCCAGGGAAGGATGGGACGGGTAGGGGCGGCGGGGGCGAAAAAACCGCTACCGCGCCTCCGGCGGCCGCTGGCGCGGCATGTTCGGGCGGGCAGCCCCCGGCGCCATGGGAAGTCGCCCGTTCGGAGACGTCTCCGAACGCCCCGCACCCACCCCCGCCGTCTGGATACCCAACGGCGCGGCCCCCGTCCGGAACTCCACCATCCACCCCGCGGTCTCGGCCCGCACAAGCTCCGTGACGTCCTCGGAGAACCTCCGCAGCACACCCAGACACCGCTCCGCCGCCTCCGCGGCCGTCCCCTCCGTCGGCCCCAGCACCTCCCGCACACTCTCGGAGGCCCAGTCGAACTGCAGCATCTGAAGCCGGCGCTGCACGGCCTGAGCCGTGGCGACGTCCCGTATCCAGCCGGACGTGACCCCGAAGAACCGGTCCCCGGCCACGCAGGCGGCGGCCAGCAGCAGCGACAGATAGCCCCAGGGCGCCACCCCGCCCATCACCCCCGTCAGGTCGAGCAGCGGCAGCGCCGCCCCGGCGACGGCCCCGCACGCGGCGCCCGCACGCAGCACCCGCGCCCCCCGCCGCTTCCAGACCCGGTCGGCCAGGTACCACGTCACGGTCTCCAGCGCACTTCGCTCCACCCACCGGTAGAGCTCCTCCAGCCGCTCCGCCGGCTCCCCCAGTCACCCGTCGGGAACGGCTGTCCGGCCAGATCACGGCCCCCGCCCACAGCCCCGCGCCGTCGTCCCGCCCGTCGCCCCGCCCTTCCTGGGACGTTCCCTCGGGCTGCATCTCCGGCTGGCTCACCCCGGCACTCCCTACTGCTGCTGACGGCTGCTGCTGACGACACTGCTGCTGAACGACGCCGACACAACAGCCGACGGGACGTAACGCTCCGTGGCACGAGGAGTACCGCATGGTGCGGAAACGCCACACCTTTCTCTCCGCACCCGGCCGCCCCTTTCCTAGCGCCCAACGGGTGGCGACGGCGGCGCTTTCGCCGTTTTTCCGCCCGGACGAGGGCCTTGATCAGGTATGGGATCTCCGGCAACCTCACCCGAAAGAGTGCTTGGGCGACGGCCACACCGACCACGTAGGCTCGTGCCAGGTGAGAAACAGCCAGCAAACAAAGACCCGCAAAGGGAGCTGATCGTGATCCCCGGTGGTGGCCAGCCCAACATGCAGCAGTTGCTGCAGCAGGCCCAGAAGATGCAGCAGGACCTCGCGAACGCGCAGGCGGAGCTCGGCAGTACCGAGGTGGAGGGCCAGGCGGGCGGCGGCCTGGTGAAGGCCACCGTCACCGGCTCCGGCGAACTGCGCGGCCTGGTCATCGACCCGAAGGCCGTCGACCCGGAGGACACCGAGACCCTCGCCGACCTGATCGTCGCCGCGGTCCAGGCGGCGGGCGACAACGCCCAGAAGCTCCAGCAGCAGAAGCTGGGCCCCCTCGCCCAGGGCCTGGGTGGCAGCGGCATCCCGGGCCTGCCGTTCTGAGGACGGCGCCCGGCGCCGGCGCCCTCGGGTGACTTCCGCGCGACCCCCGGCCTGCCTTCCTCAGACGGGCGGAAGCCAACTACCGTACGAACTGAAAGACTCCACGAAGGGCAGGCAGTCCGTTGTACGAAGGCGTGGTCCAGGACCTCATCGACGAACTGGGGAGGCTCCCCGGCGTCGGTCCCAAGAGCGCGCAGCGGATCGCCTTCCACATCCTCCAGGCCGAGCCGACCGACGTCCGCCGTCTCGCGCAGGCGCTCATGGAGGTCAAGGCCAAGGTCCGCTTCTGCGCGACCTGCGGGAACGTGGCGCAGGAGGAGCTGTGCGGCATCTGCCGCGACGCGCGCCGCGACCCCGCGGTGATCTGCGTCGTGGAGGAGCCGAAGGACGTGGTCGCGATCGAGCGCACCCGTGAGTTCCGCGGCCGCTACCACGTGCTCGGTGGAGCGATCAGTCCCATCGAGGGAGTCGGCCCCGACGACCTGCGGATCAGGGAACTGCTGGCCCGGCTGGCCGACGGTACGGTCACGGAGCTCATCCTGGCCACGGACCCGAATCTGGAGGGCGAGGCCACCGCCACGTACCTCGCCCGCATGATCAAACCCATGGGCCTCAAGGTCACCCGCCTGGCCAGCGGCCTCCCGGTGGGCGGCGACCTGGAATACGCGGACGAGGTGACTCTCGGCCGTGCCTTCGAGGGGAGACGACTCCTAGATGTCTGACGCCACGCTGCACGCGACCGACCAGGACCCGGACAACTTCGCGGTCCAGATCGCGGACCAGGTAGAGAGCTTCCTCGTCGCCGTCATGGAGGTGGCGAAGGGCGACGAGCCGGAATCGGCGGTGCCCTTCCTCCTCCTGGAGGTCTCCCAGCTCATGCTGGCCGGCGGTCGTCTCGGCGCGCACGAGGACTTCGTGCCGGAGGAGCGCTACGAGCCGGACCTGGGCCCGGAGCCGGACGTGGACGAGCTCCGCGAGAACCTGGCCCGTCTGCTGGACCCGGTCGACGTCTACTCCGAGGTCTTCGACCCGTACGAGCCCCGGAAGGCGCCGGTACCGGCCCGTATCTCCGACGACATCGCCGACGTCATCACCGACCTCCGCCACGGCATGGCCCACTACCGCTCGGGCCGTACGACGGAGGCCCTGTGGTGGTGGCAGTTCTCGTACTTCTCCAACTGGGGCTCGACGGCGTCGGCGACACTCCGCGCCCTCCAGTCCCTGGTGGCCCACGTCAGGCTGAACCAGCCCCTGGCGGAACTGGACGGCCTGGACACCGACCACGGCATGGGCGACGAGACCCTTGAGTTCGAGGCCGGCGCGGTGATGGCGGAGGAGATCGCGGGCCCGCTGGGGCTGCGCAAGGTCAAGTAACTCCACCCGACGCCGGGCTCGGTCGGCCGAGCCCGGGCGGGGACGACCAACTGGGTCAGCCGGTGGCCGGGTCACCCCAGCCCCGCGACACCTTTCCCCAGCGTGCTCACCCCTCCGGCCAGCGCGAGCAGCAGGACGAGGAGCCGGGCCCGTTCCTCCGGTACGCGCCCCGCGAGCATCCTCCCGGCCACCGCACCCACGGCCATGGCACCGGCGGTCAGGGCCCAGACGGGTGCGGCGAGCCGGGGCAGCCCGTTCGACGCGACGGACACGGCGTTGACGAGGACCCCGTAGAACTGGGCGTTCGGCACGAACTCCCGCATGGTCCATCCGGCGTTGAGGCCGTAGAGGGACACGGGCGGACCGCCGACTCCGGCCGCGGAGTTCATGAACCCGCCCACGCCTCCGGCGACGACGGCCCCTCCGCCGCCGCGCAGTGCGGTCACCCGTGCGCCGCGCATCACGAACACGACGGCCACGGTGACGAGGACCCCAGTGGCCGTCATCAGCGTGGGCTCGGACAACCGCCGCGCCACCCACGTCCCGGCCGGCACCGTGCACACGGCCGCGGCGCACAACGGCACCATGGCGGCGAGCCGTACCCGGCGCCAGCCGTCGGCAAGCCCGACGGCACTGATGATCCCGGCGGCGCAGTTCGCGAGCACGACTCCTTCGGCCGGGCCCAGCACGAGGACCAGGGCGGGCACGGCGACGAGGGCGAAGCCCATACCGGTGAGCCACTGCACCGAGGAACCGAGCAACACGATCCCGGCCAGCAGCAGTTGGCCCATCCACCCGTCCGTCACGGCTCGGGATCCTGCCCGGCCGGGTGGGCGTGATCAATACCTCCGCCCGCGCTCGGCTCTCCGCCGAACCGCTGCGGCCGGGCTCACCGGGCTCACCGGGCTCACCGGGCTCACCGGGCTCGCGGGGCTCGCGGAGCTCGCCGAGTGTGACTCAGGGCACTTTTTCGAGTGGTGCGCATGGTCCTGGGCAGGTACCGGTCCGGAGCGGCCGGATCTCTCCGAGTGAAAACCGGCGGACGCGAGGCGGACGCCGGGAGAATTCCGGGATGATCACAGCGTGAGCGGGACATCTCACCATGCGATACCCAGGAAGGGATATTCGGCCGCTCGATAGACTGAGCCGACCGCAGTACTTGTGTATGTGCGGACCGAGACGGACTGAGCGAGGAGCGCACGTGGGCCTTGTCGTGCAGAAGTACGGAGGCTCCTCCGTAGCCGATGCCGAGGGCATCAAGCGCGTCGCCAAGCGGATCGTGGAAGCGAAGAAGAACGGCCACCAGGTGGTCGTGGTCGTTTCCGCGATGGGCGACACGACGGACGAGCTGATCGATCTCGCCGAGCAGGTATCCCCGATGCCGGCCGGGCGTGAGTTCGACATGCTGCTGACCGCCGGAGAGCGGATCTCCATGGCCCTGCTGGCGATGGCGATCAAAAAGTTGGGCCACGAGGCCCAGTCCTTCACCGGCAGCCAGGCAGGCGTCATCACCGACTCGGTCCACAACAAAGCCCGGATCATCGACGTCACGCCGGGCCGCATCCGGACGGCGCTGGACGAGGGCAACATCGCGATCGTCGCCGGGTTCCAGGGCGTCAGCCAGGACAAGAAGGACATCACGACCCTCGGCCGCGGTGGCTCGGACACGACCGCTGTCGCCCTGGCCGCGGCCCTCGACGCCGAGGTCTGCGAGATCTACACGGACGTCGACGGTGTCTTCACCGCCGACCCGCGGGTCGTGAAGAAGGCCCGTAAGATCGACTGGATCTCCTTCGAGGACATGCTGGAGCTGGCGGCGTCCGGCTCCAAGGTGCTGCTCCACCGCTGCGTGGAGTACGCCCGCCGGTACAACATCCCGATCCACGTCCGCTCGTCCTTCAGCGGACTGCAGGGCACGTGGGTCAGCAGCGAGCCACCCGTACAAAAGACGCAGCAGCAAGGGGAACAGAAGGTGGAGCAGGCCATCATCTCCGGTGTCGCGCACGACACCTCCGAGGCCAAGGTCACGGTCGTCGGTGTGCCCGACAAGCCGGGCGAGGCCGCCGCGATCTTCCGTGCCATCGCCGACGCCGAGCTCAACATCGACATGGTCGTGCAGAACGTGTCGGCCGCGTCGACGGGCCTCACGGACATCTCCTTCACGCTGCCGAAGACCGACGGCCGCAAGGCGATCGACGCGCTGGAGAAGGCGAAGCCGGCGATCGGCTTCGACTCGCTGCGCTATGACGACCAGATCGGCAAGATCTCGCTGGTCGGCGCCGGTATGAAGACCAACCCGGGCGTCACGGCCTCCTTCTTCGAGGCGCTGTCCGACGCCGGGGTGAACATCGAGCTGATCTCGACCTCCGAGATCCGTATCTCGGTGGTCACCCGCGCCGACGACGTTCCCGGGGCCGTGCGCGCCGTGCACACCGCCTTCGGGCTCGACTCGGAGAGCGACGAAGCCGTCGTGTACGGAGGCACCGGCCGCTGATGTCCGAGGATGCCGGGCGGACCGGCAGGCCGACGCTCGCGGTCGTCGGAGCGACCGGGGCCGTCGGCACGGTCATGCTCCAGATCCTGTCCCAGCATGCGGACATCTGGGGCGAGATCCGTCTGATCGCCTCGCCGCGCTCCGCCGGCCGCAAGCTGGCCGTGCGCGGTGAGGAGGTCGAGGTGGTGGCCCTGACGGAGGAGGCCTTCGACGGGGTCGACGTCGCCATGTTCGACGTACCGGACGAGGTCTCCGCACAGTGGGCGCCCATCGCCGCGGCCAGCGGCACGGTCGTCGTGGACAACTCGGGCGCCTTCCGGATGGACCCGGACGTGCCGCTGGTGGTGCCGGAGGTCAATCCGCACGCCGTCCGGCTGCGCCACCGCGGGATCATCGCCAACCCCAACTGCACGACCCTCTCCATGATCGTGGCGCTGGGCGCGCTGCACGCCGAGTTCGGACTGCGCGAGCTGGTGGTCTCGTCGTACCAGGCGGTCAGCGGCGCGGGGCGGGAGGGTGTCGAGACGCTGCGGAGGCAGTTGTCGCTGGTCGCCGGTACGGAGCTGGGGACGCACCCCGGTGACGTACGGCGGGCCGTGGGCGACGGCACGGGCCCGTTCCCGGAGCCGGTCGCTCTGAACGTCGTCCCCTGGGCCGGTTCGCTCCGCGAGGACGGCTGGTCCTCGGAGGAGATGAAGGTACGGGACGAGTCCCGCAAGATCCTCGGGCTGCCCGAGCTGCCGGTCGCCGTGACGTGTGTGCGGGTGCCGGTGGTGACGACGCACTCGCTGACCGTCCACGCCCGCTTCGAGGGCGAGGTCACCGTCGACAAGGCGCGTGAGATCCTCGCCACCGCCCCCGGCGTCGTCCTCTTCGACGACCCGGCGGCCGGCGAGTTCCCGACGCCCGCCGACGCGGTGGGCACCGACCCGACCTGGGTGGGCCGCGTCCGCCGGGCCCTGGACGACCCCACGGCCCTCGAACTGTTCGTCTGCGGCGACAACCTGCGCAAGGGCTCCGCCCTGAACACGGCCCAGATCGCGGAACTGGTGGCGGGCGAGCTCGGCGCCTCGTAAGAGCGACCGGCCACATCGGACATCCGGACCACTTGATACAAACGCTCAGACGTTCGAAGATTTTCCTCCCCGTCCCCCGCAACCGCGCGGGGGGCGGGGAGCGTCTTTGCGGACGCCCTTCGGGGGGCCGGACGCCACTACACACGGGCACAGGGGAAGAGCTGGTACGCATGCGGACATGTGACACGCGGTCCGTCACGCTGTCGGACAGACCGTCGGACGCGTCGGCGGAGGTACGGCCTGACACAAACGTGACGGCCGTCGCGTACAACCCTCACGGGGGGACGCGTGTCCAACAAGCGTGGCAGAGGTACTCGACTTCACCGCGGTACAGGCGAGAGGCACGGCCCTGCGGCCCCCTCGCAAGGCCGCCCGTCCCCGCATGTCCGGCACGTCCGGCGGCATGCCGGTGATCGCCCCCATGCCCGCAGCGCGGCCCGCCCGCATACCGAACCAGCGCGACGGCGCCGAGGAGACCACGGCGGCGGGTACCACCGTCGACCATCTCACCGAGACCTACCGCGCCCACTACCGGTCGCTGCTCGGTCTCGCGGCGCTCCTCCTCGACGACACCGCGTCCTGCGAGGACGTCGTCCAGGAGGCCTTCATCCGCGTGCACTCCGCGCGCAAGCGGGTGCGCGACCCGGAGAAGACGCTGGCGTATCTGCGCCAGACCGTCGTCAACCTGTCCCGCTCGGCCCTGCGCCGCCGCATCCTCGGTCTGAAGCTGCTGACCAAGCCGATGCCGGACATGGCGAGCGCGGAGGAGGGCGCGTACGACCAGTTGGAGCGCGACTCGCTGATCAAGGCGATGAAGGGGCTCCAGCGGCGGCAGCGCGAGGTCCTCGTCCTGCGCTACTTCGCCGACATGACCGAGGCGCAGGTCGCCGAGACGCTCGGCATATCGCTGGGCTCGGTCAAGGCGTACGGCTCGCGCGGCATAGCGGCCCTCAGAGTCGCCATGGGGGCACCGGCATGAGCGAGCACGACGAGCGCGAAGCGCAGGACGAGCGTGAACCGCAGGGCAAGCGCGAACCGTATGAAGACCATGAACTGCACGAACTACACGACGAGCGTGAAGACCACGCATCGCACGCTGGGAACAGAACTGTGAATCACGGCCCGGACGAACAAGGTCAGGGTCCCACGGACCAGGACGGCGAGGGACTCGGCTCGGGCCGCCGGAAGCTGGAGGCCCTCGTCTCCGGAGCCGACGGCTCGGACGGTCATGGCGGCCCGGGTGACGAGGGCGGTCCCGACGGGCTCGGGTCCGACGAACTGGCGCTGCGCCGGATGCTGCACCAGGCCGTCCTGGAGATCGAGCCACGGGACGGCACCCTGGAGCACCTGCGGCGTGCGGTGCCGGCCCGCCGGGCCCGCAAGCGGCACGCCGTCGTCGGCCTGGCCGCCGCCGCGCTCTTCGTCGGCACGGCGATCCCGGCCGTCGTCCACGTCTCGAACTCCACCGGCTCCAGCGCCGACCCGTCCAACGTGGCCAACAGCTCGCAGGCGCAGGGCGGCGCGGCCCAGGACAAGGGCCGCGGCAGCGGCGCCGGCTCACCGGACGGCTCCAGCGGTTCCGCCGGCAAGGAGACCGGCAAGGACGGCGGCAAGGACAAGGACGACCCGGACAAGGGTGCGACCGGCGGCGGCGCCACCGGGCCCGCGCCCAGCGCCTCGCCCGCGAGCACACCGACCTGTACGGCGGCCGAGCTCGGCGGTACCTCGGCGAGCGTGGCGTCCCCCGACTCCAGCGGCGCGGTGTACGGCAGCTTCCGCGTGGCCAACGTCTCCGGCACCAGCTGTGCGGTCACCGGTCCCGGCACCGTGAGCGTGACCGCCCAGGGCGCGGCCGACTCCTCCAAGATCTTCGTCGCGGACCACGTGGCGGGCGACGCGGCCGCGGGGCTGCCCGACCCGTCCGTGTCCGCCGCCCAGATGGTGCTGCAGCCGGGCGCGGCGTACGTGGTGAAGTTCGCCTGGGTGCCTTCGGAGACGTGTCCCACCGTCAGCGATCCCGACCCGTCGCCCGAACCGTCGCCCACCGACAACCCTGCCACCGCCGACGGCTCCACGACCGAGGGCAGTGGCACGGCACCCCAGCTCTTCATCGCGGACGGCGTCGCCGACGGCAGCGTCGTGGTGTCCCACACCACCGCGGTCGGCACACCGGCGACCCCGACCACGGTGGCCAACGCCTGTGCGGGCACGGTCTACCGCACGGGGCTGCTCCCGGGCTCCTGAGCTGAGCCGCGACCCGGCGCCGAGCGCGCCGGGCCGGGCCGCCCGGGTCCTCCCGAACCGGGTCAGGTGAGCTGGACGCCGCCGTCGACGTCGACCACGGAACCGGTGGCGTAGCCGTTGGTCATCAGGAACAGCGCGGTCGAGGCGATGTCCTCGGGCAGGCCGACGCGTGCGACGGGCACGCTGGCGATGTACTGGGTGAGCAGCCGTGTCTTCACGTCCTCCGGGACGTCGTCGAAGGCGGGGGTCTCGACCAGGCCAGGGGCGATGACGTTGACCCGCACCGGGGCCAGGTCGACTGCGTTGGCCCTGCCGAAGGCCTCCAGGGCGGCGTTGATCGCGGCCATCATCGGGCGTCCCGGACCGTGCTTGCGGCTCGCGATGCCTCCGATCAGAACGATCGAGCCGTCCTTCGCGATGCGGTCGGCCGCGGCTCGTACCCCCTCGTAGGCACCCCAGAACTTGGTGTCCATGAACTTGCGCGCGGCAGCGGAGTCCAGTTCCCGCACGGTGCCGAGGGCAGTGGTGCCCGCCGACATGGCCAGGTGGTCGAAGGGGCCGACACGGTCCAGGAGGGACTCGATCGAGGCCGCGGAGGTGATGTCGGCCTGCTCGGTCGCTATGCCGGGGGGCACGTTGCCCGCGGCACGCTGAGGGTTGCGGCTGGCTGCGGTGACCTGGGCCCCGGCCGCCAGGGCGCGCTCGGCGATGGCGAGGCCGATGCCGGAGGTGCCGCCGATGACGACTACATGCTTGCCGGCCAGGGGGCTGGCGATGCTCATGAGCGATGTCCTGTTCTCGGGTGGGCGATCGTCCGGGCGGACCGTACTTCCCGGCGCCTGCGGATCGGTTTAGCGCGCTCATGCCAACAGGCTCGGCCCGGTGGGAGGTTGGGGCACGACAGACAACACCGCCTGATAGCCTGCGATCTTCGCCGGTCACCCGGACGGAGTCCCCGGCAGGTCGCCATGTCCCGTGCCCAACGGCAGCTCACGGCAGCTCTCGACGCCCTCGACCGCGCCTTCGCCTCCGAAGAGCCCTTCCCCGTCCAGGGGTGCACGTACTGCTACGGCGAAGGGGGCATTGCCGAACTCTCCAAGCCGCTGCACCTGATAGCCGAGGACATGGTGTCCTCAGTCGCCTCTGAAGTACCCAGCCACTGGGACGACTTCCCGCGTCTCTACCGCCGTCTTGCCCCGCGCATCGTCCGGTCCGTCGTCACCGGTCGGCTCCACGTCGACGAGAACCTCATTGCCACGCGCCTGATCGAGGCGGGCTGGAGCACCTGGGACGCACCCTTGGCGGGTGCCCTGCGCGATGTCTGGTCGGCCTGGTGGGAGGCCACCCTGCACACCCACCCCAGCCCCGTCTCCGTGAGGGACACCCTCAGCCTCATCACTGTCGTCACCGGCGGAGTGCGCCCCTGGCTGGACATGTGGAACGGCACCCGCACCCCGGCCGCCGACGCCCATCTGACGGACTTCATCGACGACGTGTTGTTCGAGTTCCAGATCGTCGACCTGCACATGGGCTTCTACGACGAGTACCACGCCGCTCCGGAACTGCTGGACTGGCTCCTCACGGACGTACGCGACCGCCTCGACGACGCACGCCTCGACGACCCGTACCTCTTCGAAGCCCTTCAGAAAGCCACTCGGATTACTCGCTCCGCCCGGGAGGCCACTCACTCCGCCTAGGAGGCCGCGGTTTCCCGAGCGGGCTCGGCCTCCCGCGCCGGCGCCTCGCCGTCGACCAGACCCAGCTCCGCGTCCCGGACGAACTCCACCTCGCGGCGCAGCAGACGGAACCACATGAAGACCACGAAGCCCGCGAAGACGAACCACTCGCCGGTGTAGCCGAGGTTCTGGAACGCCTTCAGGTCCAGGCCCGTGTCCTGGGGCGCGGCCGCGGGGACGGCCTTCATGCCCGAGTCGCCCTTGGTGAGGGTGATCCACGCGTCGTACACGTCGTACGGCACGAGGTTCACCAGTGAGGCCGCGCTGATCGCCCCGGTCTGGCCCTCGGGCAGCCCGCCGGTCGTGCTCACCCCGTTCGAGCCCGGAGTCTCGGACGCCTGGAGCGCGCCCGTGACCGTGACCTCGCCCCGGGGGGCGGCGGGCGCCTTGGCGGCGTCCGCGTCACCGGGCAGCCAGCCCCGTACGACGGGCAGTGCCCTGCCGTCGTCGGTGCGCAGCAGCGTCAGCACGTAGTACCCGGACCGGTCGTCCAGCTTGCGGCCGGGCACCAGCAGCTGCCTGCCGTACTGTCCCGTCGCGGTGGTCTGTCTGCCGGACGTCTCCTTGTCGACGGGGAGCAGCTCGTCCAGCGGCCGGGCCGCCTCGCGCTTCGCCGACTCGGCCTGTTCGCCCGCCGAGCGGTGGTTGTCCATGCGCTCCTCGAACCGCCCCAGCTGCCATGACCCCATGAACAAGCAGAAGGGGATGGCCAGCAGCACGAAGACGTTGATCCCCCACCATCGGGGCGTCAGCAGGAACCGGTACACCCCGCCAACGGTACGGGGCGGGTGCGGGGCGCCGGATCGCGGGGTCGGCGCCATTCGTTCAGTGTCGCCCGGTCGGTACCGCTCGTTCAGTACCGCTCGGTCAGGTGTTCCCGGCCCGTCGGCGGCTCGTACGGCTCGGGCCAGAAGTCGGTGACGGAGGCTATCCGGCCGTATCCGTCTCCCGTGAAGAACGAGACCGCGTGCATCTCCGCCGGCCCCGTCGTGACGTGCATCCATGTGACGACCTGGTCGGATTCGGCGACGATGCGCTCGGTCCGTACGTGCCAGTCGCCCGGGTACTCGCGGTTGAACCGCACGTACCGCTCGCGGCCGGTGATGCGCTCCCGTGTCTGCGGCAGTGTGTACACCACGTCCTCGGCCAGTGTGCTCTCGAACGCGGTCCAGTCCCGGGCCTCGGCGGTGGCCCAGAACCGCTCGACGGCCCCGCGCAGATCGGTTCTCGGCACGCCGGGCATCGGACCGCCCGCCCGTGAGGTCATGTCGGAGGTCATGTCGCGAGTGTGCACCCATCCACTGACAATCGACCCTGACCTGCGAGGACGAAAAGTTTTCCACAGGCTGGGGGCCCTTGGCGGCGGAAGTCCGGGCGGGCGGGCACTATGGGGCCATGACCGAGACCAACCGATCCACCCCGCAGGAGCAGACCGGGTCGATGCCCGACTGGGAGAAGCGCTTCCGCGCGCCCAGGGTGTCGCTGCCGGACTGGGCGGAGGACGCACCCCACCGTTCGCTGTTCGTCTCCAACGCCACGGGGACGTACGAGCTGTACGCGTGGGACCGCGCGACGGCCGAGCAGCGCCAGGTCACCGACCGGGCGAACGGCACGACGGACGGCGTGCTCGCACCGGACGGCGAGTGGATCTGGTGGTTCGACGACAAGGACGGCGACGAGTACGGCGTGTGGCGCCGCCAGCCGTTCCACGGCGGGCCCGACGAGGAGGCGGTGCCGGGCCTCGCACCCTCCTACCCGGCGGGGCTGGCCATCGGCCGCGACGGCCGTACGGCGGTCGTCGGGCGCTCGACGGACGAGGACGGCTCCACGATCCACCTCTCCGGGCCCGGCACGGACCCGGTGGTGATCTACCGGCACCGCGAGTCGGCCGGTGTCGGCGACCTCTCGCACGACGGCTCGCTGATCGCGATCGAGCACACCGAGCACGGCGACGCGATGCACTCGGCGCTGCGCGTGCTCCGGCCGGACGGCACGACGGTCGCGGAGCTCGACGACACCAAGGGCGGCACGGTCGAGCTGGGCCTGGAGGTGCTGGGCTTCGCGCCGGTCGAGGGGGACACACGGCTGCTCATCGGCCATCAGCGGGGCGGCCGCTGGGAGCCGCTGGTGTGGGACGTCGCGTCCGGCGAGGAGACCGACCTGGGGCTCGCGGCACAGCTCGACGGCGACCTGAGCGCCGAGTGGTACCCGGACGGTTCGGCGCTGCTCGTGGTGCACAGCTTCGAGGCCCGCAGCGAGCTGTACCGCTACGAGCTGGGGACCCGGGCGCTGGAGCGGCTCCGGACGCCCAGGGGCACGGTGTCGGGGGCGACGGCCCGCCCCGACGGCAGCGTGGAGTACCTGTGGTCGTCGGCCGCCGAGCCGCCGGTCGTGCGCTCGACCTCGGGCGGAGCGGTCCTCGACCCGCCCGGCTTGACGTCCCCGGGCTCGCTGTCGGTGGAGGACGTGTGGGTGGAGGGGCCCGGTGGCCGCGTCCACGCGCTCGTCCAGCGGCCGGCCGGAGTACAGGGCCCCTGCCCGACGGTCTTCGACATCCACGGCGGCCCGACCTGGCACGACAGCGACGCGTTCGCGGCGGGCCCGGCCGCGTGGCTGGACCACGGGTACGCGGTCATCCGGATCAACTACCGCGGCTCCACGGGCTACGGCCGCGCCTGGACGGACGCCCTGAAGCACCGGGTCGGCCTCATCGAGCTGGAGGACATCGCGGCGGTACGGGAGTGGGCGGTCACCTCCGGCTTCGCGGACCCCGCCCGGCTGATCCTCACGGGCGGCTCCTGGGGCGGCTACCTGACGCTGCTCGGGCTCGGTACGCAACCGGACGCGTGGGCCCTGGGCATCGCCGCGGTCCCGGTCGCCGACTACGTCACGGCGTACCACGACGAGATGGAGGCCCTGAAGGCCATGGACCGCACGCTGCTGGGCGGCACCCCCGAGGAGGTTCCGGAACGCTTCGAGGCGTCCTCGCCGCTGACGTACGTCGACGCGGTCAAGGCGCCGGTCTACATCTCGGCCGGCGTGAACGACCCGCGCTGCCCGATCCGCCAGATCGACAACTACGTGGGGCGCCTCCAGGCCCGGGGCGCGGTGCATGAGGTGTACCGGTACGACGCAGGACACGGCTCCCTGGTGGTCGACGAACGGATCAAGCAGGTGCGGCTGGAGCTGGACTTCGCGGAGAGGCACCTGCCGAGGTAGGCAGAGGCACCTGCCGAGGTGGACGAGGGGGATCTCTCGACCCGCCCCACCTCGTCCCTCCCGTCCTGCTCCCGCCCCTACCGTCCTCCCTCTCCCGTCCCGGGCCCGCCCCTACCGTCCTGTCCCCGGGCCGGCTGTTGCCGGCCCGGGGCGGAGAGCGCTGACCAGGGAATCCTCTGCCCCGGGCAAAGAATCCGTCACAGAGACTCCCCGCCTGTGATGTTTGCGGGGGCGTATGCGCTGGGTATGGCGGGTCACCCATGTGACGGGTGTGCCCCAAGTGGCTTCTCCATAGGGGGACTTTTGAGTCGCCGTACGTCGCATGCCTACCAACCGCTGAGCCTGAAACGAAGAGCCTGGCTGACGCTGGGTGCCGTGGTCCTGGGGGGCGCGGGCGCGGTCACCTACGCCATCGCCGGCCCCTCGGACGAACCGGGCGCGCAGGGCAGGGCCAAGCGGCCGGTGAAGGTCCACGAGGTCGCCCTCAAGGGCACGGGCGGCAAGCGCGAACTGGCGCGCACCGACACCGAGGCGTTCTCCATGCTCGGCGTCTCGTGGACCGGCGCATCGAAGCGGGTCGACGGAACCGCACAGGTACGCGTCCGCAGCGCCGAGACCGGTGACTGGAGCGACTGGCAGAACCTGGAGGTCGACACGGACCCGCCGGAGGACGTCGAGCCCGGCATGCGCGGGGCCTCGGAGCCGCTGTGGGTGGGGCCGTCCGACGGTGTCGAGGTGCAGGTCGTCCGGAAGAACGGCAACACCAGCGCCGCACTCCCCAAGGGCCTCAGGGTCGACCTCGTCGACCCGGGCGTGGTGACGACCGCCGAGACCAAGTCGGTGGGCACCGAGATCGAACCGGCCGCGTTCGTGGCCGAGGACACCCCGTCGCCGACGGACCCGCCCACCCCGACGTCCACCGACACGCCCACGGAGACGGCCACCGCGCCCGACCCCACGGCGAGCGAGACGGGCAGCACCGCTCCCGAGCCCACGGACCCCGTGTCGCCCAGCGACTCGGCCCCGGCGTCGCCCTCGGCGTCCGCGTCCCCCTCGCCGAGCGCCACCAAGCCGGTCGCTCCGCCGTCCACGGTCACCAAGCCCCCGGTCATCAGCCGGGCCGCCTGGGGCGCGGACGAGTCGAAGGTCGACGACCCGGCCGAGTACATCGACAAGATCAGCTCGGTCTTCGTGCACCACACGGTCGGCTCGAACAGCTACAGCTGTGCCCAGTCCGCCGCGCTGGTGCGAGGCATCATGGCGTACCACATCGACGCCAACGGCTGGAACGACCTCGGCTACAACTTCCTGGTCGACAAGTGCGGCCAGATCTTCGAGGGCCGCGCGGGCGGCGTCGACCTGCCGGTGCTCGGCGCGCACACGTACGGCTTCAACAGCTACTCCACCGGTATCGCCGTCCTCGGTGACTTCGAGGGCGACGCGGCCAAGGGCATCCCGGCGGGCAAGCCCAGCCGGGCCGCCCAGGAGTCGGTGGCCCGCCTCGCGGCCTGGAAGCTGGGCCAGTACGGCGGCAACCCGCAGGGCAAGGTCACGCTGACCGCCAAGGGCGACACCGGGGTGTGGAAGAACGGCCAGGCGGCCACCCTCAACACCATCTCCGGCCACCGCGACGCGTACGCCACCGAGTGCCCCGGCGCGAACCTGTACTCCAAGCTCGGTGAGATCCGCCGCTTCGCGGCGAGCCCCGGCGCCAGTTCGGCCGTCCCGACCGCCGACTTCAACCGTGACGGCATCACCGACCTGGTCGCCGGTGTGCCGAGGGCGTCCGGCAACGTCGGCAACGTCGTGATCATCCCGGGCGGCACGGACGGACCGGTCGCCGGCGCCAAGATGAAGCTCACCCAGTCCAGCCCGGGCGTGCCCGGCGACTCCAAGACCGGTGACGAGTTCGGTGCCGCCACCGCCTGGGGCGACATCAACGGCGACGGGTACGCCGACCTCGCCATCGGCGTACCCGGCAAGGACGACACGTCCGGGAACGCCGACCGCGGCGCGGTCACGATCCTGTACGGCCCCGGCCTGAACAGCGGCACCTCGTACACCACGACCGGTGTGACCAGCAAGGGCGCCCGGCTCGGCACGGCCGTCACCGTCGGCGACTTCAACGCCGACGGCAAGGCCGACGTCTTCTCGGCCGGCACCGGCAACGGCGGCTCCTGGAACGTCCGCCTGACCGGCGGCGCCACCCAGTCCGGCAAGCTGACCACGGCCACCGGGTCCGTCGCGTACACCGACGCCGCGACCGGCGACTTCAACCGCGACGGCTACGCGGACGTGGCCCTCAACTACCGTGACCAGTCCGGAGTCGGCCGGGTCACCTGGTTCAAGGGCACCGCCACCGGCCTCGTCAAGGTCAGCGTCCTGTCCGTCAAGGGCGGCCGCTCCATCGCCGCGGGCGACGTCAACGGCAACGGCTACGACGACCTCGTGATCGGCCAGGCGTACACGTCGGAGTCCGGCGCGTACCGGGGCGGCCAGGTCACCGTGGTGCCCGGCACCTCGACGGGCTTCACCACGACCGGCATGAAGACCGTCCACCAGGACACCACCGGAGTACCGGGCACGGCCCAGGACGGCGACGCGCTCGGCTGGTCGGTCTCGGCGGGCGACTACGACGGCGACGGCTACGCGGACGTCCTCGCGGGCGCCCCCAACAAGGACATCACCCGCAGCGGCGCGAACCAGGCGAACGCCGGGACGACCCTGCTGCTGAAGGGCACCTCCTCCGGCCTGACCGGCACCGGTGCACTGGCGTTCCACCAGGACACCACCGGTATCACCGGCTGGACGGAGCCGAACGACAAGTTCGGGTCCTCCGTCGTCCTGCAGGACCTGTCCGGCTGGGGCCGCGCCGATCTCGCCATCGGAGTGGAGGGCGAGAACGACTACGACGGCACCATCCTCCAGCTCGACAGCGGCAGCAAGGGCGTCAACACGAGCGGTGGCGTCTACTACGGCCGCGACACCCTGGGCACGCCCGCGGGCGCCCGCCTGGGCCAGGCCCTGACGCCGTAAGAAGACAGAGAGACAGAGACAGGGAGACGGGGAGGCCCGGCCTCCCGTGACAGCGACCGGCCAGGGCGTTCACGCCCTGGCCGGTCGCCGTGTTCCCGGACCCCTGTCCCGGAGCCCCTTCCGGGCCACCCCTTGCGGCCGGAGGGGCTGGCGCCTAACTTGAAACTGACGGATCGTCAGATGACTCTCGGTGCGGCACAGGGAGGGGTACGGGATGGTCGGCAAGGAGGTCCGCAGGGAGGTCGGCAAGGGGGTCGGCGAGGACGGCGGTACCGGGGAACTGCCCAGGGTGATCAGCGTGGACGACCACGTGATCGAGCCCGCGCACCTCTTCGAGACATGGCTGCCGGCCAAGTACCGGGACAGGGGGCCGAAGCCCCTCACCGCCGGGATCGGCGAACTCCAGTACATCGGCGGGAAGTACCGGATCACCACCGACCCCGACGGCCCGATCACCGACTGGTGGGAGTACGAGGGCACCCTCTTCCCGTACAAGCGCATCATCGCGGCCGTCGGTTTCTCCCGGGACGAGATGACCCTCGACGGGATCACCCGCGAGCAGATGCGGCGCGGCTGCTGGGACCCGAAGGCCCGGCTGGAGGACATGGACATCAACCATGTCGAGGCCTCGCTGTGCTTCCCGACGTTCCCGCGGTTCTGCGGGCAGACCTTCGCGGAGGCCAAGGACAAGGAGGTCGGCCTCGCGTGCGTCCGCGCCTACAACGACTGGATGGTCGAGGAGTGGTGCGGTGACAGCGGCGGGCGGCTGATCCCGCTGTGCCTCATCCCCCTGTGGGACGTCGAGCTGGCCGTCGAGGAGATCCGGCGCAACGCGGCCCGCGGCGTACGGGCGGTGACGTTCAGTGAGATTCCCACGTACCTCGGGCTGCCGTCTATCCACTCCGGCTACTGGGACCCGTTCTTCGCGGCGTGCGAGGAGACCGGGACGGTCGTCAACATGCACATCGGCAGCAGCTCACAGATGCCGGCTGCCTCCCCCGACGCACCGCCCGCCGTGCAGGCCTCGCTGAGCTTCAACAATGCGATGGCCTCGATGATGGACTTCCTCTTCTCCGGTGTCCTCGTGAAGTTCCCGCGCCTCAAACTGGCGTACAGCGAGGGGCAGATGGGCTGGATTCCGTATGCCCTGGAGCGCGCCGACGACGTCTGGGAGGAGCACCGTGCCTGGGGCGGGGTCAGGGACCTGATCCCGGAGCCGCCGTCGACGTACTACTACCGGCAGATCTTCTGCTGCTTCTTCCGCGACAAGCACGGCATCGAGGCGATCGAGACCGTGGGCGTGGACAACGCGACCTTCGAGACGGACTACCCCCACGTCGACTCGACATGGCCGGAGACGAAGAAGGTGGCGGCTGAGCACGTGGCCGGACTCCCCGACGACGTGACGTACAAGCTGCTGCGGGGGAATGCCATCCGGATGCTGGATCTGGCCTTTGACCAGGGAAAATAGTCTGACCAGGGAAATAGTCCGACCAGGGGGAAATGGGCGCAGGGGAAATAGTCCACTCACCACCTTTCCAGGGACGTGGTGAAGACCAGTTCCGTGCGGTCGCCGGGCAGGGTGATGTCGGTGATGTCCACCGCGCGGTCCTGGGTGTCGTACGACGTCTTGCGGAGCACGAGCACCGACGTCCCCGGCGGTAACTCCAGTACCCGCGCCTCCTCCGGTGTCGGCGGGCGGGCCGTGACGCGCTCCTCGATGCGGTCCACCTCGATGCCGACCGTGAAGAGCTGGCTCTGGGTGCCGCCGGGCCACGGCTCCTTGCCGTCGTCCAGGAGATCGGGGTTCCCCGCGAGCATGTCGCGGACGAGATAGGAGGTCACGAGGCCGAAGGGGGCGCTCTCGGTGGCGCATCGTGTCCGGTAGGTGCGCTCGACGAGTGCCGTGCCCTCCGGGACGCCGAACAACTCCGCCAGTTCCCGGGGCGCCCCGGTCTCGCGGTACTTCGCGGAGAAGACGAGGTCGCCGGTGCCGAGGCCGGTATCGCGTTCCGTGGCTCCGCTCCCGGCCCGCTCGGGCTTCGGCCTGCGCGCCCGGTTCTTCTCCCACTGGTGGCGGCTGTTGTCGCGGACCGCCGGTGTGCGGGGGCGACGGAAGCCGTCCCCGATCACTTCGTACGGCTTCGGCACGGGTGCTCACCGATCCCTCATGGAGCCTGTCCTGCGCCTACCAGCATCAGCGTACGACTCCCGCGGACGTCCTGCCGTCCGAGCGTGAGCCCGTAGGAATCGAGTGCGGGCCCGTAGGAATACTGACGGGGACGGTGACCCCGGAAAGGCCCTCATGAACAAGATCATCTCGATCGTCACGCCGGTCCATGGACAGGGAGCGAGGTTCCTCTCGGAGGCGTACACATCTCTGCGCTCCCAGAACCTTCCTGACGGGTGGTCATGGGAGTGGTGTGTGCAGGAGGACGGAAGTGACGTCCATGCCTCCGCGTATCTCCCGGAGAACGATCCGCGCATCCGGATCTCGGCGTCTCGGCAAGGCGGCCCCCACGTGGCGCGGACCTTGGCGTTCGCCCGGTCAACTGGTGTGTACGTGAAGAACCTGGACGCCGACGACCAACTCGCCGCCGGAGCTCTCGGGCGCGACATCGCCGTGCTGGAGGAGCACCCTGCGGTGGGCTGGACCACGTCCCGGGCGGTCGACCTCCTTGAGGACGGCAGCACCGTCTCCTTCGACGGCGATCCGGAGCCCGGCCGGCTCCCGCGAGGCACCGCGTACGGATTCTGGGCCGAGCACCGCCGGCCCCGGACCCATCCCGCCACGCTGTGTGTTCGGCGCCCTCTCCTGGCGCTGCTGGGCGGCTGGATGGCCCTGCCGGCCTCCGGTGACACGGGCCTGCTGCTCGGACTCGACGCTCTGGCGGACGGATGGTTCATCGGCGACACCGGCCTCGTGTACCGCAAGCATCCGGGGCAGATCACCACGCACCCGAATCACCGGGCCGGGGCGGAATGGGAGGCCCGGATGTCCTTGATCCAGGAGCACGCCAATGCCCTTCGCGCATGGTCCGGCCTCGCGACCGGTTCTACAACTGCCCAGCCAGACACGGCAGTTGGGAGGTGCCGGACATGAAAGGGCCCGATCGCTGGCGACGGGGGATGCACCAGCGATCGGGCTATGAACAAGCGTAACAAGGCTGCTGGTCCGACGGGAGCCCACCGCCCGACTGTACCGAGGACTTGTGATCGGGATCACTTGACGTCGTTCGCCGTGGTGGCAACAGAAAGCTCACGCTCCGTTACTGGTCGCATGGGGGCTCGTACGACAACCGGGGTAGGTACTCGTGCCATTTCTCCGGTGTCAGAACGCCCCGTGTGGTCGCGCAAATACGGCGAATGGCGTCGTCGGCGTCCAGATTCCACAGTCGGACGGTATCGGTTCCGCTGGATATGCCGAGCATGTGGCTTTTGGGATTGAATGAAAGGAAATTACCTGTCCTGGCGTTCGGGCTCATCGACCGGCCTATGGGAGCGGCCTCGGCGGGGTCGGTGACGTCCCACAGCCGGACCGTGTTGTCGTTGCCGCCGCTCGCCAGTGTGTGCCCGTCCGGGCTGTACGTCAGCGACACCACCGCTTCGGTGTGGCCGGTGAGGGGGGAGCCCAGCCGGGTCGCCTCGGCGGGGTCCGTGACGTTCCAGAGCCGGACCGTGTCGTCGTCGCCGCCACTGGCCAGCGTACGGCCGTCCGGACTGTAGGCGAGCGCGTTGACGGGTCCGGCGTGCCATCTGAGCGGTGAGTCGATCGGCGTCGTGCGTGACGGGTCGGTCACGTTCCACAGCCGGATGGTGCCGTCCGCGCTGCCGCTGGCGAGCGTGTGGCCGTCCGGACTGAAGGCCAGGGAGTTGATGTAGCCCTTGTGGCCGGTGAGCGGTGCGCCGTACGGCACGACGCGGGACGGGTCGCCGACGTCCCACAACTGGAAGGTGCGGTCGGAGTAGGCGGTGGCCAGCGTGCGCCCGTCCGGGCTGAACGCCAGCGAGTCGGGGCCCATGAACCGTGTCCGCAGTGCGATGGGCGGCCCGTGGGCGACCGGCTGGGCCGGGTCGGTGACGTTCCACAGGTACACCGTCCGGTCTCCCGTGAGCACCGCGAGGGTGCGGCCGTCGGGGGAGAACACCATCTCCTGGCCGCCTTCCGCACGCATGAACGGTCTGCTCAGCGGCACGGGCCTGCCGGGAGCCCTCACGTCCCACAGCCGGACGCCGCCGTCGCGTGCGGCCGTGGCGAGCACCCGCCCGTCCGGGCGGAACTCCCCGCTGCGGCCGATCATGTCCGACCCAGGTATCGACCACAGCCGGACCTTGCTGTCGCCGCTTCCCGTGGCGAGGGTCCGGCCGTCGGGGCTGAAGCCCAGGGCGTACATCTCGCCGCTGCTGCCCGCGAGAGGCTCGCCGACCCGCGACGGGTACTCCGGATCGCTCACGTTCCACAGGCTCGCCGTGCTGTCCGCGCTGGCGGCGGCGAGCTGCTCCCCGTTCGGACTGAAGGCCACGGACCAGATGGGACCGGTGTGGCCGGTGAGGGGCGAGCCGATCGGTGTGGCGCGTGCCGGGTCGGTCACGTCCCACAGCCGGACGGTGTCGTCCGCGCTGCCGCTGGCGAGGGTGCGTCCGTCGGGGCGGAAGGCCACGGAGTGGACCAGGTCCGTGTGGCCTGTGAGGGGCGAGCCGATGGGTGTGGTGTGTGCGGGGTCGGTCACGTCCCACAGCCGGACGGTGTCGTCGTCGCCTCCCGTCGCCAGCATGCGTCCGTCCGGGCTGAACGCGACGGAGCGTACGGCGGCGGTGTGGCCGGTCAGCGTGTCGAGCGGCTTCGGCCTGCCGGGGTCGGCCACGTTCCACAGGCGTACGGTGCGGTCCTCGCCGACGGAGGCCAGGGTGCGTCCGTCCGGGCTGAAGGCGATCAGGTAGATCGTGCCCTTGTGGCCGGTCAGGGGCTCACCGAGCCGGGTCGGGCGGCGGGGGTTCCGTACGTTCCACAACCGGATCGTGCCGTCGTCGCCCGCGCTGGCGAGGGTGTGGCCGTCCGGGCTGAAGACCGCGCTGCTCACCCAACTCGTGTGGTCGGTGAGGGGCTTGCCGAGCTTCCTGGGACGGCCCCGGTCGCTCACGTCCCACAGGCGGACGGTCCGGTCGTAGCTGGCGGTGGCGAGGGTCCTGCCGTTCGGGCTGAACGAGGTGAGATAGACGGCGCCGTTGTGGCCGAGCAGGGGCGTGGCCAGCGGCGCGTTCACGATCGAGATCAGCCGGTTGCCGGCGTCCGCGTCGTCCGGGCGCAGACGGTGGGCCACCAGGGAGAGCTGGGCGGACAGCGACGGGTCCTTGGACTGGGCGCGGTCGGCCTCGGCCATCACCTGCTCGAACACCGCTTCGTTGCGCTGCTGCCACGCGACGACCGCCGCGCCGACGGCCAGGACCGCCAGGGCGACCAGGGCCGACACCGCGCTCCGGCCGATCCACACCGTGCGCCTGCGCAGCCTCACCGACGCGGCCAGGAACTCCACCGCGCTGCGGGTCAGGAACGTGTCTCCCGCATCCCTGGCGGAGGTCGCCCAGGTGTGGGCCTGCTCCAGCCGCGAACCCCGGTAGAGCAGCGACGAGTCGCGGTTCGAGCCCTCCCAGGCCCTGCCGTCCTCCTCCAGCCGCTGCCGCAGCAGGTTGCCGTTGCGGTCCTCGTCGATCCAGTCGCGCAGCCGCGGCCAGGCGTGGAGCAGCGCTTCGTGGGTGATCTCCACGGTCTCCGCGTCGAGCGTCACCAGCCGGGCGCGCACCAGCGCTTCGAGCGACTCCTCCGTCTTGCCCGGGTTCGCCGACTCCTGAGCCAACTGGCGCCGGGTGCCCCGCCTGCGGGTGGCCGGGGTGTCCTCGCCCAGCCGAACCAGCCTGAGCAGGAGCAGCCTCGTGGCCGTACGCGCCGCCGGGTCGAGCCCGGACCAGGCCCGCTCGGCGGTCGCCGCCACGGCTCCCTGGATGCCGCCCGCCGCGCGGTAGCCGGTCAGCGTCAGCCGTCCCGCCTTCCGCCGCTGCCAGGTGGCGAGCAGAGCGTGGGAGAGCAGCGGCAGCACCCCCGCGTCGTGCTCCCCCACAGCCCGAAAGGCGCGGGAGGTGCCCCCACCGCGCGGACCGTCGGCGCTCACCTCCCGGACGATCAGCTCCGCAAGGCCCGGTTCGAGCTCCAGCCCCACGGCCTTGGCCGGCCCGGTCACCGCCTCGCGCAACTCCGCGGTGGTGAGCGGCCCGAGCACCATGTGCCGGTGCTGCAACGCGTCGGCCAGTTCGGGGTATCCGAGGCACTGCTCGTAGAAGTCGGCTCGTATGCCGAGGACTACGAGGACGGGGGGCGTGGATTCCGGTTCGTCTGGTGTGCTTGGTTCATTCGATTCGGCTGGTGTGCAGGCGGCGTGGAGGATCTGGACGAAGGTGCGCCGGGTCGCCTCGTCGGAGCAGAGGGTGAACGCCTCCTCGAACTGGTCCACGATGACGACCGGGCGCGCGGCGGAGCGGGCGTCCCGGTGCGCCCATGCGGTGACGGCTTTCCGGACGGCGCGGGCGAACTGGGGCGTACCGGGCTGCAGTGCCGTGGACGGCTCCGACGCAGAGGCCAGGGGGGCGAGTTCAGGGATCCGGCGGGTCAGCTCCCCAAGAGGGTCGGCTCCCGGCACGAGTTGGAGAACGTGCCGTGCCCTGCCGTCGTCTTCGGCGTCCTCGTCCAGCGCGCCGCTCTGCAATGCGGGAACCAAACCGGCGTTCAGCAGGGACGACTTCCCCGCCCCCGAGGCGCCGACGAGCATGATCAGGCCGCCGGGCTCCTCCGCCGCGCGAAGCTGGGCCACGAGGGCGTCCGTGCTCCGCTCCCGGCCGAAGAACCAACGGGCGTCCTGCTGACGGTACGAAGCCAGCCCCCGGTACGGGCACACCACCCCCGGAACGACCGGAGTTGGACGCGATGCCGGTTCCTTCCCGCTCTCCCCTTTATCTCCCTTGCTTCCCTTGCCTCCCCTCTCGCCCTTTCTTCCCTCTTCGCTCTCCCCCTCCTCCGTGGAGGTCGCGGAGGGGTCCCCCACCGGGTCGGCGAGCGCGCGCTCCCACAGGCGCTGCCACTGGGTCAGGTCGTACAGGCCAGGGGAGACGGGTGCGGGCTGCTGGCGCCGTGCCTGGGGGATCAGGATGTGCAGTACCGCCGCGAGGGCGGTGAAGTGGGCGGGCACGTTCTTGGCCCGTCGCCAGTCGCTGATCCGCTGAGCGGACACCCGTACGGGGCGCCCTCGTTCGTCGACCCGCTGAAGCCGGACGACCGCCTCGGCCACGCTCTTGAGCGGAGGGTTACCGGCCTCCTTGTAGAGCAGTGCGAGACGTTCCGCGAAGGCCGTGCGCGCCCCCGAGTCGGAACTCAAGGTCTCCACTCCTCACTTCTCCTCATTGCCCCGCGCCTGGGCATCCGGACCGGAAAACTCACTTTATACGGCTGACCTGCGGCTAAGTCATGGCACCGATACCGGAACCTCCTCCGGGGGAGCCACAGCTGGAAGGATCACGACGCAGGAACGAACCAATCGCGCGGCGCCCGGACAGGCCATCAGCTCACGCTCGGAGACACAACATGACGCCGCTTGTTCTCGGCCATCTTCTGTCGGAGTCACGGGACGACGGCGTCGGTCTCGCCGTGTGAGCCAGGGAGATCCGTGGAGTCGGTCCCCTGCGGACCGCGATCGCGTCGACCACGGATCCGCCTGTTCTCGATCCGCACCAGTCGGCGCGACGCGGATCGAGGCCCATACAGTTCGGCACCGGTCCCCACGAGGGGAGGGACCGGCGCCGAACGACGCGGTGACGGGGAAGGGCGCGGCGGCCGCACTGGCCGGTGCGCCGGTCAGTGCGGCCGCCTGTTCGTGGAGCGAGGGCGTGCAGCTGGTGCGTGCCAGTGGCCGCCGGTGAGTGCCTGCCCGGCTCTCGGTTTCTTCTACTTCTTCTACGGTGAGCACGCCGCCGGATATTCCAGGACTTGTCGCCCTCGGTCGCCGCTCACCTGTGGCCGATATGGGTCGGTGCCGGTGTGCCGGTGTGCCGGTCAGTCGCGGGAGTCGCCGAACAGCAGGCGGTAGCCGATGAGCAGCACCAGGGAACCGCCGATCGCCGCGCCCCAGGTGTAGAGGTCGAAGAACTCGTTCTCCACCGGGCGGTCGAGGAAGCGGGCGGAGAGCCAGCCGCCGATGAAGGCGCCCGCGATGCCGATGAGGGTGGTGCCGATCAGTCCACCCGGGTCGCGGCCGGGCAGCAGGATCTTGGCGATGGCTCCGGCGAGCAGGCCGAGGATGATCCAGCTGATGATGCCCACGTCGTGGTCCTCCAGTCAGGTCGGGCCGGGCGGGGTTCGCCGGAAACCGACACTATGAGTTGCCTGATTGCGCAAGTCTATGAATAGCTTTGGAGTTGTGGCGAGGGCTGCCGGCTGCTGACGACGAGCCGTTGAGGTTCTGTCACATGCTTATGACATTGCGCAAGCCGGGAACTGGAAGGGGCTGAGGTCGCGTTGAGCACGACGATCGCGGGAAGCGTGAGCGGTTGCGGAGGACCTGCATGAGCGTGTCCCTGACCAAGGGCGGCAACGTGTCGCTGAGCAAGCAGGCCCCGGGCCTGACTGCCGTGACGGTCGGGCTGGGCTGGCAGGCGAACACCGGCTACGACCTGGATGCCAGCGCGCTGCTCTGCGACCAGTCGGGGAAGGTGCTGTCCGACGAGCACTTCGTCTTCTTCAACAACCTGACCAGCCCGGACGGGTCGGTCCGCCACTCCGGCGGCGGAAGCCCCGTCGGCGGCGACGACCAACAGATCCACGTCGACCTCGCCCGGGTCCCGGGCAACGTGGTGAAGATCGTCTTCCCCGTGTCCCTCTACGAGGGCGCGTCCCGTGGCCAGAGCTTCGGACAGGTGCACCGCGCCCACATCCGCGTCCTCGACCGTGAGGGCAACGCCGAACTGGCCCGCTTCGACCTCGCGTCCGGCGGCCTGTCGAGCGAGACGGCGCTGGTCTTCGGCGAGCTGTACCGGCACGGCGCGGAGTGGAAGTTCCGCGCTGTCGGCCAGGGCTACGCCTCCGGGCTCGCGGGCATCGCCGCCGACTACGGCGTGGACGTCCTGCGTGAGACGGCGCCGAGCCCGGCGCCCGCCGCCTCGCCGAAGGTGAGCACCGCCTCGTACATGCCGCCCGCGCCGTCACCCACGCCCGCACCCGCGACCGCACCCGTCGTGCCGACACCGACGATCGTCTCCTCGCCCGCCCCCACGTTTGCCGCATCACCCCAACCCACAGGGAGTTCCCCCGTGACCTGCTTCTTCGACCCCAGCCACGGCCCCGGCATGACGACGGTGATGTGGTCCCCGCAGTGGGGCGTGCCCCGGCCGACCCAGACGTGCGCCGGTTGCGCGCAGCGGGTGCAGACCACCGCGCCGCCGTACTACACGCCGCCCCAGCAGGGGTATCCGCAGGGGTATCCGCAGCAGGGGTACGGACAGCCGTACGGAGACCACCAGCACGACCACCAGCAGCAGGACGGCGGGCGCCGCTTCGGCACTGGCGCGCTCATCGGCGCCGGTGCGGCCGGTCTGGTCGGTGGCGCGCTGCTGAACGAGGCGTTCAGCGACGACGAGCCGGAAGTGGTGGTCAACAACTACTACGAGGAGGAGTAGAGGAGTAGTAGACGAGGCACCCCGAACCCCCGGGCCGACTGCGGGCAGAGGCGCCGGAACCGCCACCTACACTGGGACAGCGCGCGTGCGTTGACAGTGATCAGGGTGATCAGGACGGGACGGGAGAGGACTGTGGCGGCAGACGCTGGTGGCTTCGACGATCCGTCCGCCGAGGTTCTGGCGGAGGCGGCCGCGTCGTTCGGTCTGCTCGCCTCGTCGGCACGGCTGCACCTGATGTGGGCGCTGTCCCAGGGGGAGAGCGATGTCACGCACCTCGCCGACCGGGTGGGCGGTGCGCTGCCCGCGGTCAGCCAGCACCTGGCGAAGCTGAAGCTCGCTGGGCTGGTGCGCTCACGCCGTGAGGGCCGACGGCAGGTCTACTACGTCGACGATCCCGACATCGTGACCGTGGTGCGGGTGATGGTCGGGCAGCTGACCGCGCGCTCGCAGCATGCCTCCTCGTCGGTACGCCGACTGTACGAGACCGGTGGCTGAGACCACCGAGGCCGCGGGGCGGGACGCCGGGATGTCCGGCCCTGTGGCCGTATCGGCACCTGTGGCCGTGGGCGTACCGGCGCCCGGCGGCGGCCAGGGAGGCGCCGGTACCGCCGCTGTCGCCGGTACCGGTGGTGCGGGGACTCGTCCGGGACCCGCGGTGCCGACCGTGCTGGAGGTGTTGCGCCGGCTGGACAGCGGTCCGCGCGGTCTGACCGAGGCGCAGGCCGAGGAGCGGCTGGCCCGCCTGGGCGAGAACACGGTGCCGGCCCGGCGGGAAGCCTCCTGGCCGCGGCTGTTCGTCCGCAGTCTGCGGGACCCGTTCACCGCGGTGCTGGGGTGCCTCGGACTGGTGTCGGCAGCCGTCTTCGCCTGGGGGACGGCCCTGGTGATCCTCTTCCTCGTCGTGGTCAGCTGCGTGCTGCGCGCGTCCGGGGAACACCGGGCCGACCGTTCCATGGCCGGGCTGCGCGAGCTGGTCGCCACCACCGCCACCGTGCTGCGGCGCGCGGACGACGAGGACGTGGCGCCGACGGCCCGCGAGGTCCCCGTGAGCGAGCTCGTACCCGGCGACGTGGTCCGCCTCGGTCCCGGCGACATGGTCCCGGCAGACGTACGACTGCTGCGCGCGAGCGGCCTGGCCGTGCACCAGGCCGCGCTGACGGGAGAGTCGGCTCCGGCCGGGAAGAACGCCGACGACGTCCCTCCCGGTTCCGGCAGCCTCGGTTCCGGGAGCGGACTGTTCGAGGAGCCGCAGCTGTGCTTCCAGGGCAGCAGCGTCGCCTCCGGCAGCGCCACCGCGATCGTCACCGCGACCGGCGCGCACACCCGGTTCGCCACCGCCCACGGCAGCGGCACCGGCCGACCGGAGGCGAGCGCCTTCGACCGTTCCGTGCACGGCATCTCCTGGATTCTGATCCGGTTCATGCTGATCACCCCGCCGCTGGTCCTCATGGCCAACGCGGCGCTGCGCGGGCGCGGCCTGGAGACGCTGCCGTTCGCCGTCGCCGTGGCGGTCGGGCTGACGCCGGAGATGCTGCCGGTCCTCGTCACCACCTGCCTGGCCCGCGGGGCCTCGCTGCTGGCCCGCGCCCACGGTGTGATCGTCAAACGGCTGCCCGTGCTGCACGACGTCGGCGCCGTCGACGTGCTGTGCCTGGACAAGACCGGCACCCTCACCCAGGACCGCCCGGTCGTCGACCGCGCGCTCGGCCCGGACGGCCAGGACGATCCCGAGGTCCTGCACTGGGCCGCCGTGAACGCCTGGTGGACCCTGCAACTCGCCGACCTTCCCGAGCCCGACGCCCTCGACGAGGCGATACTGGACGCGGCCGACGAGGGCGAGCTCATGGCGTACGACGGGACGGCGGCCATCCCGTTCGACCCGGTCCGCCGCCTCGCCACCGCCGTCGTCCGCACCCCCGGCCGTCTCGGCGTACACACCCTGGTGGTCAAGGGAGACGTCGAAGCCGTCATCGAGCGCTGCGCACTCGCCGAGGACGAGCGCGAACGGCTGCGCGGCCTCGCCGCCCGGCAGGCCGAGGGCGGCCTGCGCGTCCTGGCGGTGGCCACCGCCGAACGCCCGGCGCGCGCCCGCGCCTACACCCCGGCCGACGAACGCGGCCTCACCTTCCGCGGCCTGGTCACCCTGCGGGACGCCCTCGCACCCACCGCCGCCGACGCGCTGAACGTCCTCACCGACCAGGGCGTCACCGTCAAGATCCTCACCGGTGACCACCCCGGCACCGCCGCCCGCGCCTGTCGCGACCTCGGCATCCCCGTCGCCGAGGACGCCCTGCTCACCGCCGACCGCATCGACGGCCTCACCGACACCGAACTCGCCGCACTGGCCCGCCGTACGACCGTCTTCGCCCGCTGCACCCCCGAACACAAGGCCCGCATCACCACCGTGCTGCGCACCGCCGGGCACACCGTGGGCTTCCTCGGCGACGGCGTCAACGATCTGCCCGCCCTGCGTGCCGCCGACGTCGGCATCGCCCCGCGCGACGCCGCCGACGTGGTCCGTGAGGGCGCCGACGTGGTGCTCGCCGAGAAGGACCTCACCTCGATCGCCCACGCCATCGGCGCGGGCCGGCACGCGAGCGGCAACATCGCCACGTACCTGCGCGCCACGCTGTCCTCGAACCTCGGCAACGTCATCGCCATGCTCGGCGCGGGCCTGCTCCTGCCGTTCCTGCCGATGCTCCCGGCCCAGGTCCTGCTCCAGAACCTGTGCTTCGACGCGGCCCAGCTCGCCTTCGCCTACGACCGCCCGGACCCCTCGGTGCTGCGCCGCCCGACGGCGTTGCGCCCACGCGACCTGCTGCGCTTCATCACCGGTTTCGGCATGCTCAACGCCGTCGCCGACCTGGCCACGTTCGGCGCCCTCGCGCTCGCGCTGCACGGTCCGGGCACGGGCGACGACGAGGCGGTGTTCCACTCCGGCTGGTTCACCGAGAACCTGCTCACCCAGGCCCTGGTGATGCTGCTGCTGCGGATCGGCCTCCCCCGAGCCCTCGGCTTCGCGCGAGCAGGGGGGACCCTCGTCACCGCCGAGGGGCGTGGGCCGGGCCCGGTCGTCTGGGCCGCGGGCGCGCTGGCCGCCATCGGGCTGCTGCTGCCGCCGTCACCGCTCGGGCCGCTGCTCGGTCTGACCCCGCTTCCGGCGGCGTACTACCTGATGCTCACCGCCGTTCTCGCGCTGTACGCCGTCGGGCTCCTGGCGGCCAGGACGCGCTACGAGCGACGGCGGGCGGAACGCGGCGCGGCGGCGTGGTGAGGCACGACGAGGCACGACGAGGCACGACGAGGCACGACGAGGCTGAGCGTGGCGTGGTGAGTCGTGATCGGCACGGCGACCGGTCAGCCGCCGGATCCGTACGTCAGGTCGGAGCACAGGTCGTCGTCCGCCGATCGGGCGCCGTCGGCCACCGAGCCGGGGACGGCGCCCGGCGACGCCGGGGCGGAGGCACCGGCCGAGGAGGCACCGGCACCGGTGTAGGAGGCGCCGACGACCACGTTGACGACCGAGCCGTCGATGGCCTCCAGGCGGGCGCCGGGGAAGAGCTCGGCGACCGTCTCGGCCCGGCTCCGCAGGCCCGGCCCGTACTGGATGACCGTGGTGGCGTGCTGCTGGCTGCTCGCGTTGGCGGTGCCGGTGACGGTGAAGCCGTGCTCGGTGAGCGTGGCGGCGGCCTCGGAGGCCAGGCCGCCGGTGGTGGTGCCGTTGTAGACGGCGACTTCGGCACCGTTCCCGGAGACGTTCTCGGCCGGCGTCGGTGACGCGGCGGCGGACGCCGCGGGGGCGCTGTCCTTGCCCTTCTTTCCGCTGGCGTCCTTGCCGTCGATGGTGCGGTCGGCCTTCAGTGCGGCCCACAGGTCGGAGGCGTCCGGCTCGACCACCGCGACGCGCGAACCCTCGTAGCGCCAGGGGATGGTCACGAACTTGGTGTTGTGCAGATCGATGTCCTTCAGCGACATGGCGAAGGAGATCAGCTTGTCCGCCGAGCCGAGTCCGGGGTCGACGGTCATGGACTCGGTGGCTGCGGTGGCGAGCGGCAGCAGCTTGGTCGGGGTGAGCCCGTCGCTCTTGATCTTCTTGAGGAGGCTGGAGACGAAGGCCTGCTGGCGTTTGATCCGGCCTATGTCGGAGCCGTCGCCGATGCCGTGCCGGAGGCGGACGTAGTCCAGGGCCTTCTGGCCGGACACGTTCTGCTCGCCCTCCTTGAAGATCAGCTCGCCCTTGGTGGTGCGGTTCGGATTGAGGTCCCCCTGGTAGATGTCGCCCGGGACGCACACCTCCACCCCGCCGACCACGTCCGTCAGCGCCGCGAAGCCCTTGAAGTCGACGACGACGGTGTGGTCGACGCGCAGTCCGGTGAGCTCCTCCACCGTGTTCTGGGTGCAGGCCGGGTTGCCCTTCGCGGTCTGCCCGACCGAGAAGGCCGCGTTGAACATGGTGTTGGGCTGGGTCGGGGTCCAGGTGCCGTCGGGCAGTTTGCAGGGCGGGATGGTGACCAGGGTGTCGCGCGGGACGGACACCGCGATCGCGTGCTTGCGGTCGGCGTAGATGTGCAGCAGGAACGCGGTGTCGGAGCGGCCGACGTCGTCCTTGCTGCCGCCGCCCAGCGCGCTGTTGCCGCCGGTTCGCGCGTCCGAGCCGATGACCAGGACGTTCTCGCCCTTGGACGAGCCGGCGTCGGGGCGGTTCCTGGACAGGCCGTCCCCGTCGAAGGTGTCGATGTCGCCGTTCAGCTTCAGGTAGATCCAGCCCAGGCCGGCCGTGCCGAGCACCGCCAGGGCCAGCGCGACGAGCAGTGCCGTCCGCAGCGGGCCGCGCTTGCGGCGCTGTGCCGCGCGGCCACCACCGCGCTCCCTGCCGCGGCGGGGCGGCTCCGCCCGGCGCCGACGGCGCGAGGGAGTGGTCTGCTCGCTGGTGGTGGTCATCGGCGCGCCTCGTCCGTCCGACTCGTACGGAAGGGACGAACTGACCTCATCCCATGAGTTGTACAGTTGCGCAATATAGCAATGGTGCAATGATGCCAGACGCTGCGCGCCGCCCGGTGCGTATCGCCGGCCGGTGAAGAGGAGGGGTGGGTGGGATGCTCCGCAACGGACTTGAGCCCTGGCACCTGCTGATCGTGGCGATCGTGATCATCGTTCTGTTCGGCTCGAAGAAGCTGCCCGAGGCCGCCCGTGGGCTGGGCAGATCGATGCGCATCCTCAAGAGCGAGGCCAAGGCCATGAAGGGGGACGAACCCGCGGGCTCGACGGGGGGTGTGTCCGCCGGGTCCGCCAAGCCCGGGCCCCGGGCCGCCGGCGCCGCCGCGCCCGGGGAGACGGTGACGGCCCGCACGACCGCGGGGGACGACCTGGCCCGCCCGTGACCGGCGACGATCACGTCCGCTGATCACCCCCCGCTCGGCCGCCGGGGGTGATCACGCCCTTTGAGTGCCGCCGCCCGTCCCGCACCTCAGGGGCTGGCGATGTCGTAGCCGTACCGCAGCGGTTCGCTGGTCACGCCGTAGTCGCGGCGGTAGACGTACACCCCTTCCGCGCGCACGCCGTGCGGTGCGGCCTCCGTCTGGCAGGGGTACGTCACCTGGATCACGCGCGGCCGGTCGGAGACCGTCATCCGCAGTCCGTCCGCGGGCCCTCCGTCGAGCACCGCGGTTTCCCGTCCCGTCACGTCAAGGGTCTTCTCCATGGCGACAGTTTAAAGGTTGCGCAACTGTTCATGGATCGTGAGGCGGGTCACGGTCCGACCGGAGTGCCCGCGATCCGGCCCCATCACAGGAACCGGCCCCATCACAGGAACCGGCTCAGGAACGCCCGTGTGCGAGGGTTCGCCGGGTGATCCAGGACCTGTTCGGGGGTGCCGCTCTCCACGATGCGGCCACCGTCCATGAAGACCACACGGTCGGCGACCTCCCGGGCGAAGCCGATCTCATGCGTGACCACCAGCATGGTGAGGCCGCCCCGGGCCAGGTCCCGCATGGTGGCGAGGACCTCGCCCACCAGCTCGGGGTCGAGCGCGCTGGTCGGCTCGTCGAAGAGCATCAGCTTGGGCCGCATCGCCAGGGCGCGGGCGATGGCCACCCGCTGCTGCTGTCCCCCGGAGAGCTGCCGGGGATAGGCGTCCGCCTTGTCGGCCAGACCCACCTGCGCCAGCAGCCGCAGCGCCGTCTTTCGTGCCTCGGGCCTGGCGACCCGGAGCACCCCGACGGGGGCCTCCATGATGTTGGCCAGGACGGTCTGGTGCGGGAACAGGTTGAAGTGCTGGAACACCATGCCGATGTCCCGCCGCTGCCGGGTCGCCTCACGCGGGCGCAGATGGTGGACCCGGGAGCCGGACCGGCGAAAACCGATCAGTTCGCTCTCGACGTGGATGGAGCCCGAGTCGATCTGCTCCAGGTTGTTGACACAGCGCAGGAACGTCGACTTGCCCGAGCCGGACGGGCCGAGCAGCACGACGACCTCCCCGGAGCCCACCTCCAGGTCGATGCCCTTGAGTACTTCCAGATGCCCGAACCGCTTGTGCACCTGGTGCGCCCGCACCATCGGCGTCCCTGCGGCCGGGGCGACATCCGTCGCCTTCGTGGTCGTGCCCGTGCCCGTGCCCATGGCCGTGCCCCTGCCTGTGGCCGTGCCCGTGCCCGTGCCTGTGGTCCTGGTCGTCATGAGGAGGTCTCCGATACGGGCGCCGACGCGGTTTCGGACGCTGCGAGCGGTGCACGTGGCGTACGCCGCCGGAAGAGCGCGAAGTCCCAGAAGCTCTGCGGTGCGTTCCGGCTGCTGCCACGGGCGTAGTGGCGTTCGATGAACGACTGCCCGATGTACAGCACCGAGGTCATGACCAGGTACCAGAGGCAGGCCACGATGAGCAGCGGGATGGTCTCGAAGGTGCGGTTGTAGATCGACTGCGCGGTGTACAGCAGATCGGCCAGGGCGATCACGCTCACCAGCGAGGTGGCCTTGAGCATGTTGATGACCTGGCTGCCGGTGGGCGGCACGATGAAGCGCATGGCCTGCGGCAGTACGATCCGGCGCAGGATCCGCGCCCGGCCCATGCCGAGTGCCGAGGCGGCCTCGGTCTGGCCGTGGTCGACGCCGAGCAGACCGCCGCGCACGATCTCCGCCATGTAGGCGGCCTCGTTGAGACCGAGGCCGAGGATGGCCGCGAGCCACGGGCTGATCAGTGAGTTGGTCTGGGTGCTGACGAACTCGGGGCCGAAGGGGATGCCGACGGAGATCCGGGGCAGCAGCGCCGAGAGGTTGTACCAGAAGATGAGCTGCACCAGCACGGGGATGCCGCGGAAGAACCAGACGTACGCCCCGCAGACCGAGCTGAGCACCCGGTTCTCCGACATGCGCCCTACCGCGACGAACACCCCGCCCACGATGCCGATCGCCATGGCCACCAAGGTGAGTTTGACGGTGGTGGCGATGCCCTGGCCGAAGACCTGTGCGCCGAAGTAGTCGCCGACCGTGCCCCATTCGAAGTTCGGGTTGGTGGCCAGGAAGTGCCCCAGCTGTGCGGCGAGCACGGCCAGGACCGCCACGGACAGCCAGCGCAGCGGATGCCGTACGGGGACGGCGTGGGCCACGTCCACGTCGCCCGCGTCGCCCGCGTCGTGCGAACCCTTGGGCTCCTCGGGGCCTTCGGCGCCCTTCGGCCGTACCCCGATGGCGACCGCCGGGGTGTCGGTGTCGGTGTTGGTGTCGCTGTCGGTGTCGGTCCCGGAGACCGGGGAGGGTGGTGGGGTGGCCATGGACGGCTCACCTCCTTTCGCTTTCATGAGTGGTCCGGCGCCGGGTGCCTAGGACTTGGCGAGGTTGATGCCCGCCTGCTTCAGCTCGTTGTCCTCAAGGCCCCACTTCTTCATGATCTGGCCGTAGGTGCCGTCGTCCATGAGCTTCTGGAACGCCTTGAGCAGCACGTCGCGCAGCTCACCGTTCTTGGGGACGACGGCGCCCTGGTAGAGGGTGTCGAACCCGTTGGACTGCCCGGTGCCGGACAGTTCGAGCTCGCCCTTCGACTGCTGCACGAAGTACGTGAGCGGCGCCTGTGAGGAGAAGAAGGCGTTGGCGCGGCCGGACTTGACGGCGAGGATCGAGGACGGCTGGTCCTTGTACGACTGCACCTGGACGGCGGGCTTGCCGTCCTTCTCACACGTCTGGGACTGGGTCTTGATGACGCCCTCGGCGGAGCCGCCGGCCATGACCGCGATCTTCCGGCCGCAGGCGGTGTCGAGGGACGTGATCTTCTTCGGGTTGTCCTTGGGCACGGCGAAGACGACGAACTCGCGCACCCAGTCCACGAAGTCGTTGGCGCCCTGCCGGTCCTTGAAGTCACCGATCGGGCCGACGGCGAAGTCGTACCGTCCGGCCTTGATGCCCGTCAGCTCGCTCGGCAGCCCGTCCGCCGTGACGTGCTCGATGGTGACGCCGAGCAGCTGGCCGAGCGCGGTCGACAGGTCGGCGGAGGCACCGGTGAGGTTGTGACCGTCCGAGCCGGCGATCTCGTACGGCGGGAAGGAGCCGTTGTTGACCGAGATCAGCTTTCCGGCCTTGACCACCTTGTCGGGCAGCTGGTCGTGCAGCGCCTTGTCCATGGTGACCTTGGCTCCGGAGCCGGTGGCGGCGGAAGAGTCCTTCCCGCCGGTTCCGGCCTGCGGCGGGTTGCCGCCGCACGCGGCCAGCAGGGCGGTGCAGGAGAGGGCACCGACGGTGAGGGCGATACGTCTGGTGAACATGTTGCGCATGTCAGGCTCCGAGGGGAAGGTCGCCGAGGGGAAGGCTGCCGAGGGGACGGACGGTGGGGTCGACGGCGAACCGTCGGTTGGCGAGGACGGGGAGGGTGCCACGGGCGGCTGCGGTGACGCCCGGGTCTGCCTCGGCCCAGGCCAGCCCCGGCGCGGCGGCGAGCCGGGAGCGGACGGTGCCGAGCGGGTCGACGATGAGGCTGTTGCCGATGTTGCGCGGGCCGCACTCGCCGCTGGCCGCGACCCAGCAGGTGTTCTCCAGGGCCCGCGCGGTGACCATGACCTCCCAGTGGCGCTCCTTGGCCGGGCCGCGCACCCAGGCCGCCGGGAGCACCAGCACCTCGGCGCCGGCGTCGGTCAGCAGCCGCGCCAGTTCCGGGAAGCGTACGTCGTAGCAGGTCATGAGGCCGACCTTGGTGCCGGCCACCTCGACCACCACGGGCGGTTCGTCGGCGGGGCGGACGTTGGCGGACTCCTGGTCGCCGAAGGCGTCGTAGAGGTGGATCTTGCGGTAGCGGGCGATCAGTTCGCCCGCGCGCAGCACCACCAGCGTGTTGAAGACCCGGCCGTCGTCGGACGGTTCGTGGATGCCGACCACGATGGAGGTGGCGCTCCGTGCGGTGGCCGCGGCCAGCTCGGTGACGAACGGGCCGCCCAGCGGCTGGGCCACCTCGCGGATACGGTGGCGGTCCTCGGTGAAACGGGCCAGTACGCCCTCGGGGAGAACGAGCAGATCGGCGCCGCCCTGGTCCGCCTCGGCGGCGAGGTCGATACAGGCGGTCAGGTTGTCCTTCCAGTCGGGACTGGCGGCGAACTGTCCTACGGCGATGCGCATGAGCGGGTTGCTCCAGGGTGGGTCGGCAGGTGGATCGAGCAGGGAGGAAGTGGATCAGAGAGGGGTAAAACGGTCAGGGGAAGGTAAGGGGAGGCGGTGAGGGAGGGGAGCTGGGGAACGGTGAGGGAGGGGCGCTGGGGAAGGTGAGGGAGGGGAGTGGGTCGGGGAGATGCGGATCAGAGGGAGGGCTAGGGAGCGGGGAAAGGGGAAGGGCGGAGGGTCAGGGAGCGGGGAAGGGGTGAGGAATGGCGGGCCCGGGGCTTCAGGCGGCGGCTGTGGCGGAGGCCGACGGTCCAGGGGCGACGGGTTCCGGGAAGGGCTCCGGGAAGACGACGGCCGGGTCGATCGGATCGGGCCAGATGCCCTGCGCGTACAGCTCCTCGCAGAACGCGGCGGTCATCGCCGCGTTGCTCGCCGTACCGTACGGCATCCAGTCCTGGCCGAACAGCGTGGCCGACTCGGTCAGCGCGTGCAGCAGCCAGGGTGTGGTGTCGGTGAGAAGCCTGCGGCGGCCGATCCAGTGGTGCTTGGACTCCTCCAGGCCCGCCAGGAGGGCGGCGGGCAACTCGGGGTGGGCCTCGACGACCTCCTTCTTCAGCGTCACCAGGTGGATTCCGGGGACGAACCCGGTGGCCGACCAGTAGGCGCGCTCGGCGGCCGGGTGGTCGTCCAGCAGGTGCCGGAAGCGGCTTGCCGAGGTGAAGAACTCCGACGGCATGAAGGGGGTGAGGATCGCGTCCAGGCGTCCGGCGGCCAGTTCCCCGACCAGCGACTCGCCCTCCGGCATGGCCGAGACGTTCGACGGCAGCGGGCGGTCCCCGAGCCGTTCCTTGCCGGTCTCGCCGGCGGCCAGCGGGCCGACCCGCCAGGTGATGCCGGACAGGTCCACGCCCGCGGCACGGATCAGCGCCCGGGTCCAGGTGTTGCCGGAGTCGGGCCAGCCGGTGAGGCCGATACGGGTGCCGGTGAGCTGGTCCAGCGAACGCAGTGGACTGTCGGTCCGCACCAGCACACAGCGGTGGCGGAAGCCGCGCATCACGAACGCGGGCAGACCCACCAGCCGGTCGTCGCCCGCCGCACGAGCCTGCACATAGCGACTGAACGAGGTCTCGCCGCCGTCGAGGCCCGGCTCGGCGAGCACGTCCGGAGTGATCTCCCGCGCGTCGATCCGTATGTCGAAGCCCGGCACCCGCACCCGTCCGGACATCAGCGGTACCAGATGGTCCCAGTCGCGCAGGCCCAGACGGACAGTGGGGAGGGACGGACGTGACACGGCGCGCACTCCTAGCGGTTCGTGCAAGCTCGTACAGAGTCGTACAAGTTCTTGCATGGGGTGCATAGCTCTCTTTCGGCCATGCGATGTGCGGCAGGCTATTGTTCAGAACAGAACGCAAACAAGATGCGTTTTGTTACTGAACATAGTTTTTCCGTGTCGTAACCTGCGGGGTCTCAATACGGCGACCGAGGGCCGGTGCGGGAGAACGGCCAGGTGAGCGGGGGAAACAGCATGGCCGGGACCGATGGCGGAGGCAGGGGCAAGGCTGGAGGCGGGCAGGGAACGTGGCCCACGGCCCGGCTGGCGGCACGCATAGAGGACCCCAGCGCCCGGGGCATCGCGGTCACCATGACCGACCTCATCCGGTCGGGAGATCTGGCGCCCGGCAGCGCACTGCCCACCGTGCGGGCCCTCGCCGGTGCGCTCGACGTCAGTCCCAGCACCGTCGCGGAGGCATGGGCAGTACTGCGCCGGCACCGAATGATCACCACACTCGGGCGGCGCGGGAGCGTGGTCAGCGGCCCGCCGTCGGTACCGCACCCGGTTCGCTACGAGCGCGTCGGCGACTTCGGCGCCCACCTCACCCTCGACCTCGCCGTCGCCGCCCCGGACCCCGCGTTGCTGCCACCCCTCGGCGAGGCACTGCTCGCGGGCGCCCGGACACCCAAGCTCAACGACTACTCCCGTACACCCATCACCGACGCCCTGCTGGACGCCGTACGCGGCACCTGGCCGTTCACGCCCGAGGCGTGGCTGGCCGTCGGCGGCGGCTACGAAGGGGTGCAGGTGCTGTGCCAGGCGCTGATCGTGCCCGGTGACCGGGTCGTCGTGGAGGATCCCACGGCGGCGCGGTTGCTCGACATCCTGGACGCCCTGGACGCGACTGTCGTCCCGGTCGCGTGCGACGACGAGGGACCGCTCCCGGATGCGCTGTCCCAGGCCCTGGACCAGCGCCCCGCACTGTTTCTGCATCAGTCCCGGGCGCAGGTCCCCTGCGGCTGGACGCTCACCGAGCGGCGGGCCGCCGCGCTTGCCGCCCTACTGGAGAGCGCGCCGAACGTCACCGTGGTCGAGGACGACGGCATCGGCCCGCTCGCCACGACCCCCGGCGCCAGCATCGGTGTCCATCTGCCGCACCGCACCGCGCTGGTGCGCTCGTACTCCAAGGCGTACGGCCCCGATCTGCGCCTCGGCGTGGTCGGCGGGCCGGGGGAACTGGTCGAACGCGCCCGGGTCCTGCGCACGTTCGGCACCGGCTGGACCAGCCGCATCCTCCAGGACGCGCTGGCCCACCTGCTCGCGGACGAGGCGGCCACGCGCTGCGTACGGGAGGCCGCCGACCGGTACGGCAAGCGCAGAACGGCACTGGCCGACCGCCTGGACGGGCACGGCGTACGCACCCGCAACCAGGACGGCCTCATGCTGTGGGTGCCGGTGGCCGACGAGACGTCCGCGCTGGTCACGATGGCCGCCCGAGGTGTCACGGTGTCACCGGGCACCCGCTACTGCGTCTCCTACGCCGAGCCTCACCTACGGGTCGCCACCAGCAGACTCTCCGACGACCCCGCCGCCCTCGACGAAACGGCGTCCCTCCTCGCCCTGGCGGCCACGGCTACGGCGGATCGCCTGCACTGAACGCACGTCGTCCTGGACGCCGGGTGTTTCTCGATGGCGCGGCGACCGTGAACTGCGCGTGGATCGCGGTGGTTGTCAGTCCGACTGCTTCTTCTCGCCCAGGCGCTCGACCAGGTCCTGCGCCTTGTCCACGCCGGTGTCGATCTTGTCGCTGTACTTGCCGTCGGTCTTGTCGTCGATGAAGTCGCCGACCTTTTCCAGCCCGTTGTCGATGGCGTCACCGTGGGCCTCGGCGATCTCCGCCGCCTTGTCCTTGAGGTTCTTCAAGGCATCGAACATGGTGGTGTCCTCCTCCGCAGAGATCTGCGGAAATGATCTCACGACGCCAACGTCACCTGGCAAGAGGGCACTTGGCGCACTCGGAGTGTGGTGAGCCGGGGCGCGCAACCGGTTTCGGCGGTGCGGTGCTGACACGGGCACGAAGTCGCCCCATCATGGGTGGGTAATGGGGAGTTCGGGGGATGTGTCTCGTGTGCGCCGCCGCGGCAGGAGGTCGCGTGTGGTGCCGGTCGCGGTTGTCCGGGCCGGGCTGTTCTCCGTACTGGGCACGGCGGTTGCGGGCACGGTCCATCATCTGGCGTTCGACTCGGGCCCGTCGTGGGGCGTACGAGTGCTCGCCGCCCTGATTCTCTTCGGTGTCGCTCTCCCGGGTGCGGGGCACGACAAGCCACTGGTACGGCAGTTGGTGCTCGCGGCCGTCGCGCAGGCAGGCGTGGGCTACTGGTTCGTACGGGCCGATGACGCGATCCAGGTCCCGGCGCAGGAGGCCTGGCCGTCCTCCGTTCACGCTGGCTGGCCGGTCGTGGTCGCGCACGTGTTGCTGACGGTGCTGGGCGCGCTGCTGCTCCACGGCATGGACACCTGCCGCCGGCGTGTGCTGTGTGCGGCGGGGCGTGCCCTGCTGAGACGGCTGTTCACGCCGGTCTGCGCTCCTGTCGATCTGACCGTGGTCGCCGACGCCGAGCAGCGCGCGGGCCACGGCGAGGACCGGGCCCCTGGCGCCGTGGCCTTCCTGGCCGACGCGCTCGTCCGGCGTGGCCCGCCACTCTTCTCCCTGTCGCTCGCGGTCTGACGTCCGTCTTCCGTCCTCCCGTCCGTAGCGGGTGTCGGCGCGTTGCGCCGCGCCTCGCGGTCGGGGCGCTGGGCTGCTGTCCGGCGGTCTTCGGTGCGCATCACTGTCCTGTCCTGTTCAGCCCTGTCCTGTTCAGCCCTGCTCTGCCCTGCCCTGCCCTGCTCCTGTTTCTGCTCAGCCATGCCGGGACGCGGGCTCCACGAGAGCGCCGTGTCAGGGGGGAATCCACGTGTCTCACACCACTGCACCAGTCGATGTCGTTGTGATCGGGGCGGGCCCGTACGGCCTGTCCACCGCCGCGCATCTGCGTTCGCGCGGCCTGTCCGTGAGGGTCTTCGGCGCGCCCATGGCGAGCTGGAGCGAGAACATGCCCGCGGGGATGCTGCTCAAGTCCCCGCCGAGTGCGTCGTCGCTGTCCGCTCCGCAACCGGGGTTCACACTCGACGCCTACGCCCGGGCGGCCGGTGAGGGGCGGCTCGGCGAGCACGAGCAGGTGCCCGTCGAACTCTTCGTGCGCTACGGCCTGTGGTTCATGCGGCAGTTGGTGCCCGGGGTCGAGGACGTACGGGTCCGGACGGTGGACCGGCAGGCAGGCGGAGGGTTCAGGCTCAAGCTCGCCTCGGGCGAGGAACTGACCGCGTCGGCCGTCGTGGTCGCCAGTGGCCTGACCGGGTTCGCCCATGTACCGGAGGCGTTGGCGGACGTCGTGCCCGACGGGCCGTCCGCCCGCGGCCCCGTGTCGCACACCTCGCACCACACCGACCTCACCGGCTTCGCGGGGCGGCGGGTGCTCGTGGTCGGTGCCGGGCAGTCGGCGCAGGAGAACGCCGCGCTGCTGCATGAGGCGGGGGCTCAGGTGCGGATGCTGGTCCGGGGGCGCGGGCTGAACTTCGGGGCGCCGCCCAGGCCCGGCCCGCACTGGCAGCCGGACACCCCGGTCGGCCGGTCCTGGGCGCTGTACGGCTTCGTGCACCGGGCCGCCGCCTTCCGGTACCTGCCCGCGACCGCGCGGCTGTGGCTGGTGAGGGAGGTTCTCGGGCCGTGCGGTGCCTGGTGGCTCAGGCCGCGGGTGGAGCACCGCTTCCCGGTGCTGGCCGGGCAGCACATCACGGGGGCGGTCGTCAGCGGCGACGGGGTGCTGGTCTCGTCGATGACTCGGACGGTGACCTCGTACCGGCTGGAAGCCGATCACGTCATGGTCGGCACCGGCTATCGCGTCCACCTGGAGGCCCTCGACTTCCTCTCTCCCGAACTGCGCGCGGGACTGCTGCGCACGGGCGGATTCCCCCGCCTCGGCGCGGGGCTGGGGTCGTCGGTGCCGGGGCTGTACTTCACCGGACTGCCGGCGGCCGGGTCGTTCGGGCCGGTGCTGCGGTTCGTGTGCGGGACACGGTTCGCGTCGCCGCGGCTGGCCTCGGCTGTGGAGGCGTACTGCGCCTCGGCCGCGTAGGCGGGCCGGAGTCAGCCGGCGCTACGGGTGCCGGTGCTACGCCGTCGCTACGGGTGCCGTTGCTACGGGTGGGCGTGCAGGCCGTCGGCGAGCCGGACGTGACGGTGCCGCCAGCCCGTCGACACCCGCCGGGCGCCCACCAGGTGAGGGTGACCGGCGGGAAGGTCCGCGTGCACGTGCACGTGTGCGGGCCCCGAGGACCCCGAGGGCCCCGACCGCCACAGCCCTGCCGCCAGCAGCGAGGCGGCCAGCGCGATCAAGCCCAGGGCGAGTACCGCCCACGAGAGCCCGGCCGCCGAACCCAGCCATCCGGCCAGCGGATACGTCACCAGCCAGCAGCCGTGCGACAGCGAGAACTGCGCGGCGAACGCCGCCGTACGCTCCTCGGGCGGCGCCGAGCGGCGGATGAGCCGCCCCGTCGGTGTCAGCACCATCGAGCACGCCGCACCGAACGCCGCCCAGACACCCAGCAGCGCGGGCCGGCGCCAACCCCCGCTCGGCGCGGACGTGACGACCCCGAGCCCTGCGAAGACGACGGTGAGCAGCAGCGCCCCCGGCAGCATCACGGCCCGGTCCGGCACCCTGTCCAGGACCCGGGGCAGGAGCAGCGCCACGATCATCGACCCCGCACCGTACGCGCCGAGCGCCAACGGCACCGCGCCCTGCGACAGCCCCAGGAACTCACGCACGTAGACGACGGAGTTGACGGTCACCATCGCTCCGGCCGCCGCCACCGCGAGGTTCAGGGCGAGCAGCGCCCGCAGCTCCGGGACGGCGAGGAAGAGGCGGGTGCCCGCGGTGGCCCTGGCGCGGGCGCCGCCGGCGGGCGGGGCGGGAGAGAGGGCGGCAGAGGCGGCCGGCTTGGGCAGAACGGCGGAGACCACCAGCGCGGCCGAGGCGAGAAAGCCGAGCATGGTCCCGGTGAACAGCCAGTTGTACGTGATGAGCGACAGCAGTGCCGCCGCCAGCACGGGGGAGAACAGGCTCTCCAGGTCGTACGCGAGCCGCGACATCGACAGCGCCCGCGTGTAGTCACGTTCCTCGGGCAGCACATCGAGGATGGCGGCCTGGAACGTCGGCGTGAACACGGCTGACGCGGACTGGAGCAGGAACACCAGCACGTACACCTGCCAGACCTGGTCGACGAACGGCAGGAACAGCGCCACCCCGGCGCGGACCAGGTCTGCCGTCACCATGAGTGTCCGGCGTGGCAGCCGGTCGGCCACCGCGCCGACGGCCGGGGCGATCGCCACGTACGCCGCCATCTTGATGGCGAGCGCGGTACCGAGCACCGAACCGGCGTCCGCGCCCGCGATGTCGTACGCCAGCAGGCCGAGCGCGACGGTGGCCAGTCCGGTGCCGACCAGGGCGATGACCTGGGCGGCGAAGAGGTGGCGGTAGGTGCGGTCGCGCAGGACGGCGAACATGCGGGCGGCTCCCTGGCAGGGCGGTTGGGCCGGTCGGCTCCACGAGTGTAGCCATCATGTGCGCACCTGTGCACATGATGGCTTGTGGTGCATCCCTGGTGCGTTGGTGGTGCGTTGTGGTGCGTTGTGGCGCGTCTGTGGTGCAGTCGTGGCGCCGCGTCGTGGCTCGCTGATGCCGATACGGCCTGCCCCGCCACCGCACCCCTTGGCTCTAGGCTGGCCTCATGCCTGAGCGCCACGCGATATCACCTGCAGCCAGTGCGCATCTGCGTGCTCCGGACAGCGCGCGGCTCGCCGAGGCGACGGGGGTGTTCGCGATGCTCTCCGACGCCACCCGGCTGCATCTGCTGTGGCTGCTCGCGCAGGGCGAGTCGGATGTCGGTTCTCTCGCCGAGCAGTGCCAGGCGTCGCGCACGGCGGTCAGCCAGCACCTCGCGAAGCTGCGGCTCGCCGGGCTCGTCGACACCCGTCGCGAGGGCCGGCACATCCACTACCGCCTCAGCGACGGTCACCTGCGGCGCCTGGTCCTGGAAGCGCTCAGCCACGCGGACCACCGGGTGAGCGGGCAGGCTCCGCACGACTGACCCAGTGGTCAACTGACTGACTTCTCAGGAGGCGTCGGGCCCGGCATACGGCTTGGACGGGTAGCCGGTGTCGAAGTGCATGTAGTCGGGCACGTCGATGTCCTGCCAGATCCAGCTCTCGTCGACGAAGGTCCGCCAGACCGTGCCGCCTTCGAGGATCTTGCCCTTGCCCTCCGTGCGCGCGTTGTACTCGGCCCTGGGCTTCCAGCACTTGCAGCGCAGGTCCTTCCAGGGATTCTCCAGCGGGTTGATGTCCACGGCACGGCCGTTGGCGTGCGGGGACTCCAGGGCGGGGGCGTTGATCTGGTCCGGGCGGCGGCAGTTGAAGGCGGCCGTGTTGTCGGCGGCCAGGCTGGCGGTGTTGTCGCCGCCGTACTCCTCCAGGGGCTTCATCCGGCGGATGGGGAACTTCTCGTCGAAGAGCCTGGTGAAGATCCGGGCGACGCTGTCCGCGGTGTCCGCGTTGACAACCAGCACCCCGCGGCGGATCTTCCCGTCGAAGCCGTGGTGGTTGATCTCCACGCGGCGCAGCTGGTCGGGGGAGGTGATCGGGCAACCCTTGCCGACCATTCCGGCGTCCTGAATCCTCTGCCACTGTGCGGCGGGAACAGCTCTCACCGCCGCGTCCGCGGACGGAGTGGGGCTGGGGGTCGGGCTCGCCGACGCCTGCGGGCTGGTCGACGCCGCGGACGAGTCGCTGTCCGCGGAGGTGGTGCAGGCCGTGGCGAGGAAGGACGCCATGAGGGCGGGCACCAGCAGTCTGCGGTTCACCGGCATCCTGCGGTTTACCGACAGCCTGCGGTTGGGGTGGGTCACTGCGCTGTTCCTCGGTCCCTTGGGTGTCGGTCGAGTGGGTATTCGTACGTCGCGTACGGGCGGCCTTCGGGGGTGAGGGTCTCGCCCGTGTGCCGCCAGCCGAGCCGCTCGTAGTAGGGGCCCGCGCCGCTCTCTCCGGCCGCCGTCACCAGGCTCACCCGGGCGCACCCGGCGGCTGCGGCGTCCCGCGTGAAACGGTCGACGAGTGTGGAGCCGAGGCCCAGCGAGCGCACCCGGCGGAGCACCACCACATGGGCCAGGACGGCCGTGATGCCCTCGCGCGGTGCGGCAGCCGTCGTCTCCTCGGCCTGTCGGCGGCGTCCCGGGAGCAACTTGCGGGCGTACCGGGCGAGGCGTGTCCGCGTGAAGTGCAGGGCGAGCCCCGGCCGTACGAAGAGCGCCGCGCAGGCGCGCAGCGCGAGTCCTCGGCCGTGGGCGCGTATGACGTGGTGGCGGTGTGCGGCCGGGTCGGTCACGCCGACGAGGAAGCCGACGGGTAGCCCGTCGGCCTCGACGATGTACGCCCGCGCTGCCGGGCTCGTCAGATACGTGCCGGTGTAGGCCGCCAGGAAGCGCCCTCCGAGCCGGGCGAAGAAGCCGTCCGGGAAGTGGGTGCGGTGCTCGGTGACCACGAAGTGAAGGTCCTCCGGCTCCATCGGCCGGACCGCGCAGCCGGGGCGAAGGCCCTGGCCGGGGGCGCGCGGTGGGGGTATGCGGCCGACGGAACCGGAGGGGTCGGGGGTGGGCAGGGCAGGGGGAAGGGGCGCGGAGGCGCCTTGGTCGACGTCCACGGCAGCAAACTACTACATGGCGTAGAAGTTCTACAGTGGGTAGGAGTTGTGTGGAGGGGGAGCAGGACTGCGGGTACCGTCAGAGCGGCGGAATGTGGTGCGCCAGGGATCCGGACGAGAGGGCCGCGGATCCGTAGTGAGAGAGCCGTAGTGAGAGAGCCGGAGCGGGAAAGCCGGAGTGAGAAAGGCGGGGCGAGGCCGATGCGGCCGTTCGGCGAGCTGGAAGCCGACATCATGCGGGTGGTGTGGGCCGGCGAGGAGCCGCTCAACATCCAGGGGATCACCGACGTCCTCAACGGTGAGGGGCGGCAGTTGGCGTACACCACGGTCATGACGGTGACCGAACGCCTGCGCACGAAGGGCTGGCTGGAGCGGGCCAAGCAGAGCCGGTCCTACCGCTACAGCGCGCTGCGCTCGGCGGAGGACTACGCGGCCGGGCTCATGGAACAGGCCCTCGACTCCTCGGCCGACCGTGCGGGGGCGCTGCTGCGGTTCGCCGGACGGCTCGGTGCCGCCGAGGCGGCGGCGCTGCGGGAGGCGCTCGACGCGTTGCCGGCCACGGACGAGGCGAGTGACCCGGGCACGGCGGAACAGGGGCCGGGCGCACGACCGGGGGCGGAGCGCTGAGCCCCGCCGTGCTCGTCATCGCCGTGCTGCTCGCCCATGCCGCCCTGCTCGCCGGGCCGGCTCCCCGCCTGCTCGCCCGTGCCCGCTGGACGACCCGCTTCCCGCAGGCCGCCCTGCGCACCTGGCACGCCTGCGCGGTGGGGCTGCTCATCACGCTGGCCGCCGCCCTCGTCCTGACCGCCCATGATCTGTGGGAGCACGGCATGGTGTGGCTCTTCAACGCCGACAAACACCAGGTCCACGCCGTCTACGGGGGCGCCTGGCTGGCCGCCGGAATCGCCGAGGCGGCGCTGCTCGTCCTGTTGCTCGGCGGCGTGACACTGTCCACCTTCACCCTGCGTCGCACCCTGCGGCTGCGCCGCGTCCGAGACCGGCACCGCCTGACCGCCGACGCACAGGCTGCGCACGGCCCGCTCGGCGCGCATGCCGGGTACGACCGCAGCACCGGCCCCACGGTCCGCGTGCTCACCCACGACGCACCGGCGGCCTTCTGCATCCCCGGTCCGCGCGGCGGCTCCCGCATCGTCGTGACCAGCGCCGCCCTGGAGATGCTGTCCGGCGACGAACTCGCCGCCACCCTGGAACACGAACGCGCCCATCTGCGGCTGCACCACCACCGATCGATCCTCGCCGCCGACGTCCTCACGGCCGCACTCGGCTGGACCGGACCGCTGCGCGGCTACGCGGACCACGTACGACGCCTCGCCGAGATGGCCGCCGACGACCAGGCGGTACGCCACCACGGCCGGCGTACGGTCGCCAAGGCCCTGCTGGAGATGTCCACGGCCCCCGACACCGGCCCCGGCGCACCGGGACTGTCCGCCATGACCGGCTCGAACCCCGCAGAGCGCATACGCCGCCTGATCCATGCCTCGCCGCGACCCGCGAGCCGACTCGTTCCGGCGCTGGCCCTGGCGGCGACGCTCGCCGTTCCGGCGCTGCCCGTGGCGGTGGCGATGGCTCCGGCCGCGCTCCTCGCGGACACGGCGCATCCGGCTTCGTCGGGTCACTGAAGGCGCCCCCGAAGGGCCTGCCGGCCGCCCCGAATCGGCGTATACGTACCGTGGTTGGGCTCGTGGTGCGGCACCATGGTGAGGACATGTCGGCCTGGCTCGTATCGAAGCACACCGTGGGCGGAACCGCCGTCCGCGCGGCCGGTCATGCCCTGGCGGCCACCGTGCTGGCCACCGGACTCCACCACGCGACGACGGACTCCAGGGTGTCCTGGCCGGCGGTGGCGCTCGCGGCGGCAGTGCTCGCCGTATGCGCGTACGCCGTTCTGCGTGAGGGGGCGCCCCGCTGGAGCGCGGTCGCCCTGGCCGCCGTGCAGGCCCTGTTGCCCGGCTACCTGGAGCTGACCGGTAGCGAGATCCCGGCCACGGCACTCGACGACCACCTGCGGCTGCCGTCGGCCTGGCACCACGACCCGCTGGTCATGGCCGCGTTGAACTTCCTCGCCGGCCTCGCCCTGGTCTGTTTCTTCCGCAGCGCCTCAGACCTTCCCGAACGCCTGGCCCACGCAGTCGCCGGCGCCGTCGCCGGGGCGGTGGGCGGCTGGTGGACGTGGCTGCTGTACGGCATCGGCCTCGTCCTGGGACTGACGGGTACGCCCCGGCCACGCCCGACGCGCCCACCCCTGCCCGCCGTATCGCTCCCACCCCGGCACGCCCTGACGGTCCTGCTGCACCGCGCCCAGCCCTGCGCGCCGTAACCGCACGGCACTCCACAGCACCACGTCATCCCGTACACCGCCGCGCCCGGCCGCGGTGTGCCTTCATGCCTGCATCGACACCGGAGTGTCCGTAGTGTCTAAAGTATTCGCATTTACCGATATCGCATTTACCGAAATCGTCGCCGACGAGCCGTACACCCCCCAACAGCCCTCCCACGACAACCCGCTCATCGAGTTCCTCACCTCGACCCAGGTGGTCCTCGGCCTGCTGGTGGGCCTGATCGCGGTGGGGATGCTGGCCTCCTCGCTGTGGTCGAGCCGACGCGAAGCCCGACAGGAGGGGGGGAAACTCCGGGAGGAACACCGGGAGGAGCAGGGGGAGAAGAACGGGGAGGGGCACAGGAAGGAACACGGGAAGGAACACGAAGGGACGGGTTAGGGCCCGGCCTACTCCCGCTGTCGTATGCGGCCCGGTGTTCCGGTTCGTACGGTGGCGGCGTGAGGACCTTCGACCGTCTGCCCGCCCGGGTGCGGGCGTTGCCGCTCGCTGCCGCTCTCCTCGCCGAGCTCACGGAGCCGATACCGGGGCCGAAGCCGGGGCCGGAACGGCGGCCGTCCTGAGGGTGCCCGTCGTGCCCGTCGTGCCCGTCGTGCGTCGTGCCCGTCGTGTCTCCAACGGGCAGGCGATTGCCGAGGGTGGTGCCGTGTGCCCGTGCGGGGCCACGGCACCACGTGGTGGTGGCCTGCGACTACTTGGCCGCGTCGAGGGCGGCCAGCGCCTGTGCCCAGCGGGCGAACTTCAGGTCGGCCAGGTCGGCGACGGTCTTGACCCGGAACGCCTCCTCCAGCAGATCGCCCTGGCGGTCCGAGACCCCCTTCAGCGCGCTGACCGGCGCGGCCAGGATCTCGGGCAGGCTCTTGTCCGCCCATGCCTTGTCGAGCACCTTGCTCAGGTCTATCTCAGCCATCGGCCCTCTTTCGTGGTGCGAGTCTCGTCGTGCGAGCAGGCGAAAGCGTGCGACTCCCGGGAGCACTGCACCCAGGGGAGCCACGCTTTCTTTCTACAAGCACGTAGAAGCATAGGGCTGCCGGGACCGGTCCACGCCGTGTCTCGGCAGCCGTCGCGGGAAAGTCCGAAAAGAGCCGCCCATAGCGGCCGACTACGCTCTTGACCTGGGCGCTTTGCCGGTCTTTTACGGTGACGGGGAGTGTGCGGTGCGTCCCGCACCCGTCGGCCATCGAGGGTTGGTTCGACTTCCCGGCATGCCTGCCCTCGCCCTGTCGAGTCGGTCGCTTCCTGTCGCCGTGGTCACAGGCGCCGTAAGAGGTCCGTCAAGGGGGCGGGCGTGGCCGTAAGAGGCCCGTCAACGACGCTCGAATCCGGCCACCGGTCGGGGTTTCCTCTAATTGTCCGATCCGTCAGGCGTCCGGTTCGCACGCGAATGCTTTCCGAATCCCATCGAATCCTATCGAATCCCATTGAATCTCATGCGAATCGCATCGAATCCCATCTAGGAGCTCGCGATGGCCGACGTGGCCTTCGTTGTCACCACTCTCGCGGTGTTCGCGCTGGTGGCCTTCGTCGCCAAGGGGGTGACGAAGCTGTGACCGCCGAGAACATCGTCGGCCTGGTCGTGGCCGTCGCCCTGCTGGGCTATCTCGTCCTCGCCCTGATCTTCCCGGAGAGGTTCTGAGAGCGCCCATGAGTCCCGTACTCGCAGGCGTACTCCAGCTGCTCGCCCTCGTGGCGGCGCTGGCGCTCGTCTACGTTCCCCTCGGCAACTACATGGCCAAGGTCTACTCCTCCGACAAGCACTGGCGCGTCGAGAAGTGGATCTACCGGGGCATCGGTGCCAACCCCGACACCGAGATGCGCTGGCCCGCCTACCTGCGCGGCGTCCTCGCCTTCTCGGCCATGGGAGTCCTCTTCCTCTACCTGCTGCAGCGGGTCCAGGGCGTCCTGCCCGGTTCGCTCGGGTTCTCCTCGATCGAGCCGGCACAGGCGTTCAACACCGCCGCGTCCTTCGTGACGAACACCAACTGGCAGTCGTACTACGGCGAGCAGGCCATGGGCCACGTCGTGCAGACCGCCGGTCTGGCCGTGCAGAACTTCGTCTCCGCGGCCGTCGGCATCGCCGTCGCGGTCGCCCTGGTGCGCGGCTTCGCCCGCTCCCGCACCGGTGAGCTGGGCAACTTCTGGTCCGACCTGGTGCGCGGGGTCACCCGCATCCTGGTGCCGGGTGCGGCGATCGCCGCCGTGGTGCTGGTGGCCTGCGGCGTGATCCAGAACTTCTCCGGCATCCACGAGGTCGGCCAATTCTTTAATGGGCACAGCATGGGGGCCTCCCAGCAGTGGAACGGCGGCGCTGTCGCCTCGCAGGAGGCCATCAAGGAGCTGGGCACCAACGGCGGCGGCTACTTCAACGCCAACAGCGCCCACCCCTTCGAGAACCCGACCCCGTTCACGAACCTGTTCGAGATCTTCCTGCTGCTGGTGATCCCGTTCTCGCTGACCCGCACGTTCGGCGTCATGGTCGGCAGCGTGAAGCAGGGGTACGCGATCCTCGCCACCATGGCCACCATCTGGGTCGGCTTCGTCGCCCTGATGATGTGGACCGAGTTCTCCCACCACGGCCCGGCGTTGCAGATCGCGGGCGGCGCGATGGAGGGCAAGGAGGTGCGGTTCGGCGTCGGTGCGTCGTCGATCTTCGCGGTGTCGACCACGCTGACCTCGACGGGCGCGGTGGACTCCTTCCACTCCTCGTTCACGGGCCTCGGCGGCGGCATCACGATGCTGGGCATGATGCTGGGCGAGATCGCGCCCGGCGGTACCGGCTCCGGTCTGTACGGCATCCTGATCATGGCGGTCATCGCGGTGTTCATCGCCGGACTGATGGTCGGCCGCACACCCGAGTACCTGGGCAAGAAGATCGGCACCCGCGAGATCAAGCTGGCGGCCTGCTACATCCTCATCACTCCGGCGCTGGTCCTGATCTTCACGTCGGTCTCCATGGCCCTGCCGACGCCGCCGCACTCGATGCTCAACTCCGGCGCGCACGGGTTCTCCGAGGTGCTGTACGCCTTCACGTCCGCCTCGAACAACAACGGTTCGGCCTTCGCGGGCCTGAACGCGAACACCGACTGGTTCAACACGATGACCGGGCTCGCGATGATGCTCGGCCGCTTCCTGCCGATGGTCTTCGTGCTGGCGCTCGCGGGTTCGCTCGCCGAGCAGAAGCCGGTGCCCGTCACCGCGGGCACCCTACGCACGGAAAAGCCGCTGTTCACCGGCCTGCTGGTGGGCGCCATCCTGATCATCACCGGTCTGACCTACTTCCCGGCCCTCGCGCTCGGACCGCTGGCCGAGGGGCTGGCGTCATGAACACCGACGTAACGAACCAAGACATAACAAACCAAGACATAGCGAACCGAGACGCGACGAACCGAGACGCGACGAACCAAGACGCGACGAGCCAAGACATGACGAACCAAGAGGACTCGATGTCCACAGCCACCCCGACCCGGGCGCCGCACAGCGACGTACCCACCGGGCACAAGGCCGCCGAAGGCCGTGTCGGCGCGGGCCTGTTCGACCCCGGACAGCTCGTCAAGTCCCTGCCGGACGCGTGCCGCAAACTCGACCCGCGGGTGATGGTCAAGTCACCCGTGATGTTCGTGGTGTGGATCGGCTCGGTCCTGACCACCGTCTTCTCCTTCACCGATCCCGGCAACTGGTTCGGCTGGGCCATCAGTGCCTGGCTCTGGCTGACCGTCATCTTCGCCAACCTGGCGGAGGCGGTCGCCGAGGGCCGAGGCAAGGCGCAGGCCGACACACTGCGCAAGGCCAAGACCGACACGGTCGCGCGCCGGCTGCTCGCGGACGCCTCCGAGGAACAGGTCCCGGGCACCGCTCTGAGGATCGGCGACCTGGTGGTGTGCGAGGCGGGCGACATCATCCCCGGCGACGGTGACGTCGTCGAGGGCGTCGCGTCCGTGGACGAGTCGGCCATCACGGGGGAGTCGGCGCCGGTCATCCGCGAGTCGGGCGGCGACCGCAGCGCCGTCACCGGCGGGACGAAGGTGCTCTCCGACCGGATCGTCATCAGGATCACGACGAAACCGGGCGAGACGTTCATCGACCGGATGATCAGCCTGGTCGAGGGCGCGGCCCGGCAGAAGACGCCGAACGAGATCGCGCTGAACATCCTGCTGGCGTCGCTGACCATCGTGTTCCTGCTGGCGGTGGCGACGCTGCCGCCGTTCGCGGACTACGCGGGCACGCGTCTGACGATGGTCGTGCTGGTGGCGCTGCTGGTCTGTCTGATCCCGACCACGATCGGCGCGCTGCTGTCGGCGATCGGCATCGCGGGCATGGACCGGCTGGTGCAGCGCAACGTGCTGGCCATGTCCGGGCGGGCGGTCGAGGCGGCCGGTGACGTCTCGACGCTGCTGCTCGACAAGACCGGCACGATCACGCTCGGCAACCGGCAGGCCGCCGAGTTCGTGCCGGTGAGCGGGACCACCGAGGCCGAGGTCGCCGACGCCGCCCAGCTCTCCTCGCTGGCCGACGAGACCCCCGAGGGCCGCTCCGTCGTCGTCCTCGCCAAGGAGAAGTACGGGCTGCGCGAACGCCACCAGGGCGAGCTGGACGGTGCCGAGTGGATCGCGTTCACCGCCCAGACCCGGATGTCGGGCGTGGACCTCGACGGGCGCAGGATCCGCAAGGGCGCGGCCGGTTCCGTCATCGCCTGGGTCCGGGAACAGGGCGGCACCCTCGCCGAGGACGCCGACACCGTCGCCAACCGGATCTCCGAGGCGGGCGGCACTCCGCTGCTGGTCGCGGTGGACGACGAGCAGGGCGCCCGCGTCCTGGGAGTGATCCATCTCAAGGACGTGGTGAAGGACGGTATGCGGGAGCGGTTCGCCGAACTGCGCCGCATGGGCATCAAGACCGTCATGATCACGGGAGACAACCCGCTGACCGCGAGGGCGATCGCGGACGAGGCCGGGGTCGACGACTTCCTGGCGGAGGCCACGCCCGAGGACAAGATGGCGCTGATCAAGCGCGAGCAGGCGGGCGGCAAGCTGGTCGCGATGACCGGTGACGGTACGAACGACGCCCCGGCCCTCGCGCAGGCGGACGTCGGCGTGGCCATGAACACCGGTACCTCGGCCGCCAAGGAGGCCGGGAACATGGTGGACCTGGACTCCAACCCGACGAAGCTGATCGAGATCGTCGAGATCGGCAAGCAACTCCTCATCACCCGGGGCGCGCTCACGACGTTCTCGATCGCCAACGACGTCGCGAAGTACTTCGCGATCATCCCGGCGCTGTTCGCGGCGGTCTACCCGGGCCTGGACAAGCTGAACATCATGGGCCTGTCCTCGCCCGACTCCGCGATCCTGTCGGCCGTCATCTTCAACGCGCTGATCATCGTCGCGCTGGTGCCGCTGTCCCTGAGGGGCGTGCGGTACCGGCCGGTGAGCGCGGACAGGATGCTGCGGCGCAACCTCACGATCTACGGCCTCGGCGGGCTGATCGCCCCGTTCATCGGCATCAAGATCATCGACCTGCTCATCTCCCTCATCCCAGGAATCGGCTGACCGCCATGAACAACTCCGTCACCAACACCGCCCGGCTGCTCGGAGCGGGCATGCGCGCCCTGCTCGTGCTGACCCTGGTGACCGGCGTCATCTATCCGCTGGTCGTCACCGGTATCGCCCAGGGGCTGTTCCCCGGCAAGGCGAACGGTTCCGAGATCAAGGCGGACGGCAAGGTCGTCGGCTCGTCCCTGATCGGGCAGGCGTACAACCTGCCGCTGAAGAGGGGTCAGGAGACCCCGGAGCCGGACCTGAAGTGGTTCCAGGGCCGTCCGCAGAACGGACTTGGCGCCAACAGCGTCAACACCCAGTACAAGCTCATCCTCTCCGGCGCCACCAACCTCGCCGCCGACAGCAAGGTCCTAGTCCAGCAGGTGAAGGACGCCAAGGCCGCGCTCGTCAAGGACAACTCGGTGCCCGGCTACACGGTCAAGCCGTCCGCCGTCCCCGCCGACGCCGTCACGTCCTCCGGTTCCGGACTGGACCCGAACATCTCCCCGGCCTACGCCGACCTCCAGGTCCACCGGGTCGCCGAGAAGAACGACCTGCCGCTCGCGCAGGTCCAGAAACTGGTGGACGAGCACACCGACGGCCGCACCCTCGGCTTCATGGGCGAACCGCGCGTGAACGTCCTCGAACTCAACATCGCGCTCAAGGACCTCGCAGCGAGGAAGTGATGGCCGTACGGGCCGTACGGGCCGTACGCGCCGTACGGGCCTTACGCGACGGAAAGGCACGATCGATGACCTGGGTGCTGGTGGTGGAGGACGACCCGCATCTCGTACGGGCTCTCGTGATCAACATGCAGGCCCGCCGGTACGGAGTGGACGCCGCCCCCGACGGGGCCACGGCCCTCAGACTGGCGGCCGCCCGTCAGCCCGACGTGGTGATGCTCGACCTCGGCCTGCCCGACATGGACGGCGTCGACGTCATCAGGGCACTCCGCGGCTGGACCCGCGTACCGATCCTCGTCCTCTCGGCCCGCCAGGCGTCCGACGAGAAGGTGGCGGCGCTCGACGCGGGCGCCGACGACTACATCACCAAGCCGTTCAGCATGGATGAGTTGCTGGCCCGGCTGCGGGCCGCCGTCCGCCGCACCGAGGACACGCCGCTCGCCCCGGAAACGACCCTGGTGGAGACGGACGACTTCACCGTCGACCTGCTCGCCAAGAGGGTCGTCCGGGGCGGGCGGGACGTGCGGCTGACCCCGACCGAGTGGCACTTGCTGGAGATCCTGATCACCAGCCCCGGCCGGCTCGTCACCCAGAAGGAGCTCCTCCGGGAGGTCTGGGGCGTCTCGCAGAGCGGCAAGACCAACTACCTGCGGGTCTACATGGCCCAGTTGCGCCGCAAACTGGAGACGGACCCCTCCCACCCGCGCCATCTGATCACCGAGCCCGGCATGGGCTACCGCTTCGAGGGTTGACGCGGCGGGCGGCAGGCGGCGGGCGGCAGGCGGCACGAGGCACGAGGCACGCGGCCGACTCCGGATTACCGGTCCCCGCTGTGAGTCCTGGAGGACGTCCGCAGCCGCGACGCGGGCCTGTAGCCCACCGGCACCCTTGGGCAGGACGGTCTGGGCGCGGAGCTGTCGACCGACGCCTTACGAACCGCCCGCCGCGTAGGCGATGTTGGGCCGAGGAGGCCGGGCCATGCCGGCTCCGAGGAAGTAGTCGGGGTGGTGGGACTGCATGTACCCCTTGAACGTCATGGCGTTGCGGTAGGCGGGGTTGTGCGCCGGCGTGTACAGCCGGGTGGTCGTGGGCTGGTTCGTGGTGAAGATGATCAACTCGTTGTAGGAGGCGTTGGTGTACACGGCCTCCTCGCGCCAGTCGCCGAGGATGTCACCGACGAAGGTGGGCTGCACGCCCTGCGAGGCGTTGACCGCGCCGTAGTTCCAGGTGCTGACCAGCCGGGGCAGGCTGCCGCTCGACGTCGGGCGGGCCGGGTCCCACTTCTCGATCTTGCCGTCGTTGAGCAGCTCCATGGTGAGATCGCCGTCCCACCACAGGCCCAGCTGGGGCCAGGGACGCAGCGACGCGTTCGGCTCGGCGAGCTTGTTCGTGGGCGCGTTGTACAGGCCCGAGAAGGACCAGACCTCCATGCCGGGGAAGCGCGGGTCGACGTCTCCGGCCATGCCGCGTCCGACGTCGGCGGGGCCGTCACCCTTGTGCTCCCAGATGACGGTGCCGTTCGTGGCGTCGTAGTAGTACTCCAGCAGACCGCTCGGGTTGTCCTGCTGGACGCCGTAGCCCTCCAGGCCGGGACGGCTGGGGTCCATGTCCGCGATGTGGAAACGGTCGCCGTGGTTGATGCCCTTGGGCCCCATCGAGTAGCGCAGGGACCCGTCTCCGTTCAGCACGAACCCGATCTCGGCCACCTCGTCGGTCCCGTCGCCGTTGACGTCGATGGCGCGGGTGTTGTGCCCGTCGGGCGCGTTCTGGCTGCCGCGCTGCCATGTCCACTGGCGGTCCAGCGAATCGCCGTCGTACTTCCAGGCGGCCATCATCAGGTTGAAGGACCCGTCGTCGCGCCGGTTCTTCATGTAGGCGACCAGGCTCGGCGTGGTCCCGTTGAGGTACGCCACGCCGAGGCGCGCGCCCATCGGACCGTCGCCCAGGTAAGTCGTCGGCACGGCCGACCAGTTGCGGAGCGCTCCGGTCCGGCCGTCCAGGACGGCCATCCACTGCCGAGAGTCGTCCTCGTGCGTCCAGGTCGTGCCGTCGCCGAAGGTGACTCCGTCGGCGATCCGTACGGCGACCTCCGCGCGGCCGTCGCTGTCGAAGTCGTAGACCGTGACACCGTCCCAGTGGCCCAGGTCGATCGCGGACGACCCCGGCTCGATGTTGTCCTGGTTCTGACTGTTCGGCCCCATGTCGACCTCCCAGAGGAAGTCGCCGTCGCTGCTGTAGGCCTCAAGCGTCTGGGGAGAGGTCTGCCGGTCCACCACGTAGTCGTACTCACCGTCACCGTCGAGGTCCCCGACCCAGACGAACTTCACCGGACCACCGGAACGTAACGGCACCCGCACCACGGGCTCCGTGGCGTGATTGGCCGTCAACGTGAAGGCCTCGCTCGGCGCCTGCTCCTGCCCGCCGACGACCGGGGCCACCCGGTAGCTGTTGGTCCTCGTCAAGTCGGCGGTGGAGTCCGCGTAGTTGGTCCCGCCCGTCAGGACGGCGGCGTTGAGCTTGACGTACGCGCCGCCACCAGTGGACCGGTACACGTTGAAGCCGATGCCCTCCGGGTCGAGCCCCAGGAGCCGCCAGGACACCAGGACCTGGGTACCGCTGGAGCGCACGGCCACCACGCCACGACCGAGGTTCTCCATGACGCGGGCGGCTTGTACTGCCGTATCGCCGTCTGTGGCCGTGGTTGTCGTGGCGATGGTTGCGGTGGGTGAGGCTGGGCTTGCGGGGCCGACGGCGAGTGCGGCGCAGACGGCCAGAAGTGCCGGGATGGTGACGGCCGGACGGTGGGCGGCCCGCCAATTCTTCATGGGCATGACAAGTCTTCCTCCTTGTGATTGCGGTGCGCGGCGGTGTGGTTGGACCGGCACCCGCCCTCGACCCAGGCCGGAAATCCCGAAGAGTTAAACCGTTTACACATCTGCGATGGAAGCACCGTGCTAGGTACGCGTCAAGGCTGTCGGAGCTCCCTGTTGACGTACCTGGCCGTATACGCGACCACCGAGCGGAAACGTTTACATAGGGGTGGGGGCGCAGGAGGCCCAATGCCTCGCCGGACCGCGCCCGACGATGGGCAGCCCCGCCTGACGGCGATCCGCGACGTGGCCCAACACGCCGGCGTCTCGGTCGCCACCGTCTCCCGGATCCTCTCCGGCACCTACCCCAGCGCCCCGCCACCCGCGCCAAGGTCATGCGCGCCGTACGCTTCACCGCCGTGTTCGCGGTCAACGAACTGATCGCCGTCGGCGCACGCGACGCACTGCGCGAGTGCGGCCTGCGCATCCCCGACGACGTCTCGATGGTCGGATTCGACGACCTTCCTCCGGCCGCGGACATCGACCTGACAACCGTTCACGTCCCACACGAGGAACTGGGCCGCACCGCCGTGCGCCTGGCTCTCAACCCCGATCCGCCCAACGCCGCCCAGCACGTCCTCCTGGGCACCCACATCGTCGTACGCGACTCGGTCCGCCACCACGTGGAACCGTGACGGTCCCGCCCTCGCCCAAGCCGGGCACCTGCGCGGCCTCGCCCCCGTGCCCGCCCGTCAGGGCCATGTGCGCTCGATACGGTCATGTCGCACGGCGTAGGCCGCTGGACCGCCTTTCTCAATGGCTCGGGCGGCAAGGCGTACCACTGCACGGCACAGCGCGTCGACGTGCTCAGGCGTCATGTCGAAGTCGTACGCGATGGCCTCGATGCTCTCCCCGGCCTCTCGCAGGTCAGTGATCGCGTTGACCGCGACGCGATTGGCGGCCACCACGGGACGACCGTGACCGAACCTCGGATCGATCACGACGGGAACGGATTCCGGGTACTGCCTCAGCCGCAGGCCGGAGGGGAAGTCGTCGTCAGGCGCCCAGGTCAGGTAGCGAAGATAGTCGGAGACGACTTCCTGGACGGGGGCCTGACCGTCTCGGGCCCTGCGCACATCCCCGAGGCCGTGTTCGACGAAGATGTCCACGCCGTCCGTCGCGATCCGCTTCGACACGAGGCCGTAGGGGGTGTCGAAGGCGTCCCGTACGGCGGCAGCGGCTTCCCTGATCTCGCTCATGCGGAACCCCAGGGACCGCAGGGAACGGAGGACGTGCGCCTCGGCCACCGCGATGAAGGGTACTGAGGGCTGCCCCTTCCGTACGGGCTCGACTTGGTGGACCAGTGGTGCTCCGGCGGCCTTGCCCTTCAGCCACGAGGTGAGAGTCGACTGCGGAATCTCCAGACAGGAGGCTGTTTCCGTCGGAGTCAGAAGTCCGTCCTTGAACCTGTCGACCATGCCCCACACTCACCCATCGCCTCAGCTGGCCGCTCGGAGACGGTTCCCCGATCGGCAGCCACGACAGCGCCCGGGTTCCGGAGCGCGGAAGGCCCGCTCACAGCCGTCGCAGGTCTGGAAGGGCAGCACCACGGGGCGCGTCGCGTCATCGGGGAGCGGGTGCGGAGGCGGCGCGGGCAGGGGCGTTTCCCGGAGGCGGAAGGCGAGGATGCCCGCTGGACGGGTCAGGAAGTGGTCGGGGAGCCGTGCGGTGAGCAGCGCGGTGACCTGGGAGGGCGCGACACCGGCGGCGAGCCACTGGGCGACGGCTGGCGCCAGCCGCACGGCCTCCTGCTCGGAGAGAACGAGGCGGGCATCGATCCGGCGGAGTGAGGTCAGAACGGCGACTGCCTGCGGGTCGGCGTCGGAGAGCGCCTGGCGGGCCACCGCCGGTTTCTCCGTCTGCTCCCGGGCGGGCGTGGGCATCGCGTCAGTGGTGACTGTCGCAGGGGGCACGGCTTCCTCGCCTACGGGCCGCCTCCGTGAACGCGGAGGCCTCGGCGGCTTGGGTTCCGGCGGCCCGTCCAGGTCCGGGCCGCCGTCGGGTACGTCGTAGAAGTACGTCCGGGTACGGATCTGCCCGGTGGACAGGCGCTCGCGGCGCCGCTCCAGATATCCGGCTGCTTCGAGCTCCCTGAGCGCTCGCGAGATCAGGATCTCCCCCTCGCTGAAGTGTTCGCACAGGGCGGCGATGCTCACGGGTGAGCCGTCGGGCAGAGAGGAGATGTACGCCGCGACGCCGACCGTGACGGCACTGCCGCGTCGCTGCGCGAGGGCGTTGGAGATCACGGTGAAGTCGGCGGTGAGCCGGGTGCGTACGTGGATCACGCCGGAGGTCGGAGTCCCGGCGTCGGCGCGCAGGCGCGCGTTAGACTGCGAGTCAGCCATCGGGAAGGGTTCGCTTCCTGATCGGTCAGGCCCTCGTTCGGGATGCCAGTCCCGGCCGGGGGCCGTATCTGCTTGCGGTTGTCGCGGCGAACGTAACCGTCCGTATCCCCCGCCTGCAAGCTGGTCACCCGGACGGGTGACGGGGGCTTCACGGCCAGGGAGGGTGGGTGGGCGGGTAGTTCTTTCCCCCGGTTCTTTGGGGAGGTCAGTGGCCCGCCGGGCCCTTGCGGACGAGGAACCGGCGGGCCCGGAAGACGGAACGCGGCCGGGACCTGGCTGGCTCAGACGCGGTGTTGACCGGCCTTCAACTCACCTATGAAGGCTGCCCAGGAGCGGGCCTCGAAGGACAGAGCGGGACCGTGCGGGACTTTACTGTCACGGACGGGCACGACGCCGGGGAACCTGTCGGCCACCTCCACGCAGTTGCCGCCCTCCTGATTGCTGTAGCTGCTCTTGCGCCAGGCGGCGCCGTTCAGATCGGGACGGGAGATTCGCTCCACGGTGGTTGTCCTCGGGTTCTCTGGGGAGGTCAGTGGCCCGCCGGACCCTCGCGGACAAGGGCCCGGAAGTCGAACGGCGGCCGGGGCCCGGCCGCCTCAGGGACGGTGGTGCCCGGCCTTCAACTCGCCTATGAACGCCTCCCAGGAGCGGGCCTCGAAAGACAGAGCGGGGGCGTGAGGGACCTTGCTGTCACGGATGGGGACGACGCCCCGGAACCCGTCGGCCACCTCGACGCAGTCGCCCCCCGCCTGATTGCTGTAGCTGCTCTTGCGCCAGGCGGCGCCGTTCAGATCGGGACGGGACATTCGTGCCACGGTAGTTGCCCTCCATCGCGGACCGGATCATGTCGAGGGACATGAGCGGGGGCAGGGCTGCCGCCCGCAGCCGATCGTAAATCACCTTGTAGCGACCGACGTTGGTCGGTTCCTCGATGAGTTGGCCGTAGTCCGCTCCTTCTGTGTAGGCCACTTCGGAGCCCTCCGGGAGGGTCAGGATCGTCAGCGATCCGCCCATCGCTTCATGCTCGCCCTGGTCGAACGGCAGTACCTGCACCGTGATGTGACGCTCCGTTGCCGCGTCGAGCAGCCGCTCCAACTGCCGTCGCATCACAGCGTGACCGCCGATCGGTCGTCTCAGCACCGCCTCATCCAGGATCACCCACAGCTCGGGCCGGTCGGCCGAACCCAGTCGTGCCTGTCGTCCCATGCGGGCAGTGACCCGCTCCTCCAATTGCTCCTCGCTGTCGAGTAGCGCGTCCAGACTGAGAACCGCTCGCGCATAGTCCTCCGTCTGCAAGAGACCCGGCACTACATGGGCCGCGTACTGCCTGATGGACACCGCCCGCTCCGAGTACCCCATGAACTTCCGCGACCAGTCCGGAAATGCCTCCCGGTACACGTACGGCCACAGCTCCACCAGCAGATCGTCCGCACCCAGCGCGGCGTCCAGCGCACGTGCCAGCTCCAGCGTCGGCTTCGCCCCGGAGGCACGCTCGATCTGCGTGATCCGGGTGCTCACCACGTGTGTTTTCGCGCCGAGTTGGGCCTGGGTCAGCCCGGCGGCGGTACGGAGCCTGCGTACGCGCGCGCCGAACAGCGCCGCCATCGACGTACTGGGATCAATTCCGTTGGCCAAGGCGTCACTTCCGTCCCTTACGAACCAAAAGGTAAGGCTGCGTCACCTTCCGAGCGTAGGGCTGTGAGTCGAACCTTAAGTGCGGAACGTGATGACTCGACTACATCGCGGGACGACTCAGGGCTCGACAGGCAAGAAGAACGGAAACGGAAACGCTGTGCTGACAGGAACGACCACCTCGGACGAAGAACCGCGAAGGAGCGTCGCCGAAGCTCCCGTGGCGGAAGCCGTCCTGCTCGACGGAGAAGCCGCCGAACGCCCGCCGCTCACCGCGCAGTTCGCTTCCTCGCCGCGAGGCGCGCGGCTCGCCCGGCGCTTGGCCGTGCGGTGCATGGAGGAGTGGGGTTACCCGCCGGCGTCGGACGTGTCGTGCACGGTCGCCCTCGTCGTCGCGGAACTCGCAGCGAACGCCGTGCAGCACGGCCGCGTTCCGGGACGTGACTTCGGTCTCCGGCTCGCCCTCGACGAGGCGTTGGACCTGATCCGGATCGAGGTCGCCGACGCAGCTGCCGCGAAGCGACCACCCGCCGCCCCACCCTCGTCGTACCCCGACGGCGAGTCGGGCCGCGGCCTGCTCCTGGTGGACGTCCTGGCTGAGCGCTGGGGCTCGACGCCACGGCATCCCGTGGGCAAGACGGTGTGGGCGGAGGTATCGACGGGGGGTTGTTCCCTGGCGGGGTCCACGCCCGTGCAGTGATCTGCCTCACAAGCTGTCACGGCGATCGGTCAAGCGGTGTCTTGAGGTCGAACCCCTGAAACGGAGACGAAACGGAGACGGCAGACACCATGGCGGAGAACACGGAGAACACGGAGAACACGGATGTTGTCGTGATCGGCGGCGGATACGCCGGCGTCATGGCCGCCAATCGCCTTACGCAGCGCGACGACGTGACAGTGACCCTGATCAACCCGCGCCCGAACTTCGTCCATCGGATCCGCCTGCACCAGCTGGTGGGCGGGTCCGACAACGCGGTCGTCGACTATCGGGACGTCCTGGCCGACGGCGTCCAGCTGGTGGTGGACACCGTGACACGGATCGACGCGGCCGGTCGCCGCGTGACGCTGGCGGCGGGCGGCACGGTCGACTACGACTACCTGATCTACGCGGTGGGCAGCGGCAGCGCCGACCCGAGCGTGCCCGGAGCGGCCGAGTTCGCCCACCCGATCGCCACCCTGGAGGAGGCGCAGCGGCTGCGGCCGATCGTCGACGCCGCTCCCGCGACGGCCGCGGTGACGGTGGTCGGAGCCGGTCCGACCGGCATCGAGACCGCCGCCGAACTGGCGGAGGCCGGCCACAACGTGACCCTGGTCTGCGGCGAGGTACTCGGCCCGTACCTGCACCCTCGGGGCCGACGCGCGGTGGCAGGGCGGCTGGCGGCGCTGGGGGTGACCGTACTCGACGGATCCGACGCGGCTGACGCGAAGGTGACGGCGGTGACCCGCGATGCCGTGCGGCTAGGAGACGGCCGCGAACTGCCGAGCCAGGTGACGATCTGGACGGCCGGCTTCGCCGTGCCGGACCTGGCCGCGCGCAGCGGGCTGAGCACCGACGCACTGGGACGCCTGCTCACGGACGAGACGCTGACGAGCGTGGACGACGAGCGCATCGTCGCGGCCGGGGACTCGGCGGCGCCGTCGGACCTGCCGTTGCGGATGAGCTGCCAGGCCGCGATCCCTCTGGGCGCGCGGGCCGCCGACACGGTGCTTAGCCGGATCGAGGGTGAGCAACCCTCGCCCCTCAACCAGGTGTTCGCCGGCCAGTGCATCAGCCTGGGCCGACGCGCCGGCATCTTCCAGTTCGCCCACAGGTACGACGTCGCGCTGTGGTTCCACATCGACGGTCGCCCTGGCGCGAAGATCAAGGAGTTCATCTGCAAGGGCATCGTCAAGCACCTGGCCGCCGAGGCACGCAAGGCGGGTTCGTACAGCCTGCACCGAGTCTCAGGAGGCACCAAGCGCCAGCAGCAGCTGATGCGGCTGCAGGCCAAGCGCGGCGAGACGTCGGCCACCACCCCAGCACGGGCAGCCTGAAGGAAGGTTGCTGTGGATGCATGCTTGAAGGCCTCCGGTAACCAGGACCGTCCGCGAGACGAGAAGGGGCGAGACGAGAAGGGGCGAGACGAGAAGGGGCGAGACGAGAAGGGGCGAGACGAGAAGAGGCGAGACGAGAAGGGGCGAGACGAGAAGGGGCGAGACGAGAAGAGGCGAGACGAGAAGGGGCGAGACATGAGAGACCACGACGGGACCGGCCCGGCGACCGAGATGTTCATCGCTCACCGCAACCTGCTCTTCACCGTCGCCTACGAGATGCTCGGATCGGCTGCCGACGCTGAAGACGTCCTCCAGGAAACCTGGCTGCGGTGGGCCGAGGTCGACTTGTCACAGGTGCGCGACCACCGCGCCTACCTGGTCCGGATCACGACCCGGCAGTCCCTCAACCGACTGCGCACAATGAAACGCCGCAGGGAGGCGTACGTCGGCCCCTGGCTGCCGGAGCCCCTGCTGACCGCACCGGACGTCGCCCAGGACGTCGAACTCGCCGAGAGTGTGTCGATGGCGCTGATGCTCGTCCTGGAGACGCTGTCGCCGACGGAGCGCGCCGTCTTCGTGCTGCGCGAGGTGTTCGACGTCGGCTACGACGAGATCGCCGCCGCCGTCGACAAGACCCCCGCCGCCGTCCGCCAGATCGCCCACCGAGCCCGCCGGCACGTCGACGCCCGCCGCCCTCGCAAGGTGGTGTCCGCGAGCGAGTCCCGGGCGGTCCTGGAGTCGTTCCAGCGGGCGTTCGAATCCGGGGACCTGCAGGGTCTCCTTGACGTGCTCGCCCCTGAGGTGGTCCTGATGAGCGACGGCGGCGGCATCAAGCAGGCCGCGCGGCGGCCGGTCATCGGCGCCGAGAAGGTGGTCCGCATGTTCGTCGGCCGCACCGGCAAGCTTGAAGCCACGCTCACCCTCGCCCCCACGACGGTCAACGGCAACCCGGCACTCGTCGTACGCCTGGACGGCGAGATCGACGGCATCATGGCGATCCGCGCCGAGGACGCCCGCATCACCGGCCTCTACTACGTCCGCAACCCGCAGAAGCTGTCCCACATCGAATCCGAGACCGCGCTCGCCTTCCGCTGAACACCAGCGGCGCCGAAGAAGTCAGTGGGTCGTGTCATCCGAATCCGGGACGAGCGGGGTTTAGAAGGTTGGAGAGGCGCCCTCCACCCTGTTCATCCCGATCCACAAGGAGTTCCGTCCATGACACGGATGACGAAGTACGTGACGGCTGCGGCGATCGTGGCCGCGCTGGCAGGGGCGCCCACGATGGCACAGGCCTTCACCCCGGCCAACGCCCCCGACACGGCTGCCGCCATGGCCGGGGCAGCCACCACGTCCTCCAAGACCTCCAAACAGGAGTCGTCGTCGGTGCGGGTGGTGGCACCGGGTGAGCGGGTGCAGGCGGCGCCCAAGGTGGAGTTGTGGCTGACCGAGGAGGGCAAGCACTGGTCGACCCCCGACCAGGCCGACCAGTTCCGCAGCGTCGTCGACGGCAACATAGATATGAGCCGCCCCGGGGTGAGCCTCCAGATGGAGCCGGTCGACGGACGTTACTTCCTCTCCGGGGTCTACCACGGCGAAGGCGACGCCGCCGCCGTGAAGGTGGTCACCGACAAGGGAACGATCACTGGCCGCGTGGTCTACCTGGCCAGCCGCCCCGGCTGGGGCGCCTGGTACGCGACCAGCTCGCTCCCCGACGAGTCCAAGAGCGCTGGCAAGCCCAAGAGCGCTGACATGCCCAAGAGCGCGGGCAGCTTCGTCAGCAGCGTCACCGTCCTGGACGCCGAGGGCCGCACCATCGCCACCCTCGCCCTTTCCTGACGGCTCGCGAGTGGGGGTGGGGCCCGGGGGACACTCCGGGCCCCACCCCCACTCGCGGCGCCTCCACCCATTCACCCCATGAGCCCCATGAGGAACGACCAGTTGTGACGGACGCGAGTCATGGCGAGTTCGCCGAGTTCGCCGCGGCGGCCTGGCCTCGTTTGGTGCGCACCGCGCACATGCTCACAGGTGACTTCCACGAAGCCGAGGACCTGGTGCAGACCACGCTGTCCAAGGTGTACGCCCGATGGCCGCGCATTCCCCACAACGAGGTCGAGACATACGCGTACGTGCGTCAGGCTCTGGTCAACAACAACCTCAGCCGCATCCGCAAGAAACGTGTCGTCCACCTGCTCATGCCGTTCCTCCCGGAGACGGCGCATCGCGCGCACGGCGGACACGCGGAGACCACCGAGAACCGCGCGGCTCTCACCCAGGCGCTCGCGGCGCTCCCCGCCCGCCAGCGGGCCGTGATGGTGCTGCGCTACTTCGAGGACCTGAGCGACCAGGAGATCGCCACGGTCCTGAACTGCGCACTGGGCACGGTCAAGACGCACACCCGGCGCGGCCTCGCGGCCCTGCGCGCCCACCCTGCCTTCGCCTCCGACGCCTTCCATCCCGGAGTCCCGCGATGAGTTCCCACCCCGACACCGAACGGCTGCGCCAACTGTTCTCGGATGCCGCAGACGACATCACGCCGTCCCCGGTACCACTGTCCGCCATTGAGAAGGCGGGTCAGGCCAGGCGCAGGCGGCGGCGCACCGCCGTACTGGCCGCAGGCTGCGGCCTACTGCTGGTCCCACTGGCCGCCACCACAATGCACGTCACCACACCTACTCCCACTCCTACTACACCCACTCCGTCGCCCAAGCTCACGGCACGCCCGGCCGCGCCGCCGTCAACGGTGCGGGTGGTGGCACCGGGCGAACGGGTTCAGGCAGCGCCCAAGGTGGAGCTGTGGCTGACCAAGGAGGGCAAGCACTGGTCCACCCCCAACCAGGCGGACCAGTTCCGCAGCATCGTCGACGGCAACGTGGACACGAGCCGCCCCGGGGTGAGCCTCCAGATGGAGCCGGTCGATGGCCGTTACTTCCTGTCCGGGCTCTACCACGGCAAGGGCAACGCCGCCGCCGTGAAGCTGGCCACCGACAAGGGAACGATCACCGGCCACGTGGTCCGCCTGGCCGGCCAACTCGACTGGGGCACCTGGTACGCCCTCAGCCCACTCCCCGACGAGTCGGAGACCAACGACCCCAGCCACAACTTCGTCAGCAGCATCACCGTCCTGGACGCCGAGGGTCGCACCATCGCCACCCTCGCCCTTTCGTGACCGACGTCCGCACTTCCGGCCGGCAGCTCTCTGCCCTTGCCGGACATGAGGAACCGGCTCATGGCAGGGCTGACCGAGCAGTGGGAAGCGGCACTCGATGTGAGGCCGGCGATGCACCCGCGATCAGAGGTCGCCACACTCGACGAGTTGCTGAGCACGCGTCGACCACAGGGGATACGAAGGGGCCGCCCACCCGAGCTTTCGAGGGAGGTTTCCATGGTCCACTCCCCGGTCACTCCTCAGACGCTCCCAGAGAACACATCAGGCCCGGTTCCCTAAGGAGGAAACCGGGCCTGATCTGGTGTTTCGGCTGTCGGGGTGGCGGGATTTGAACCCACGACCTCTTCGTCCCGAACTCTCGGCGGGAGGGTCATCGAGGGCCAACGGGCTGGTCGGTCGGCCGCTGACGGCTCTTGGCGGTCGCCTGCGGTCACGGTGGTTGCTGTACTCCGCTGCTGTACAGCAGTCGCATCGACCACCGCTTTAGGAGTTCGATCTACCCGGGGCGTAGTCAAGCCTCGCCTCATGTGTCGGTGCTGTCCACGACCGTTGGGTGTCGCCCTTGTCTGGGGTCATTGATGTCAGCGTTGGATGTCAGCGGAATAGCTCGGGCACCGGACAGGTCTCCAAAGGCTCATCCGGTCGATCGGGCCCAGTGCCACCAGACATGCTGACCAGTACACCTCCATAGCGTCCGACAGGACACGTCCGCCGGCCATCGTCCTCCCGCTGAGAGAGAGGACGATGCCGCCGAACTTCATAGCCTGGCTGCACTAGGGGCACGCCGAGGCCTCGTCGGTCATGCGGCGCACCCTAACCGAGCGACCGCTTCGTGCCTGAAGCAATGTGGCTAGGGGCTCTGCCCTGGGCTGGTGTGGCACTCACCTGCGCTGATGGTGCGCAGGGGGTGGTCACTGATCGTCAAGTCGGTCTGCCAACAAGCGCTCGGCGTCGATGACTTCCTTGTCGCCCGCCCCCTGGGGCTCACTCATCCCCGTCCCTGTTCAGATACAGCGGGGAGGAGAGGTCCGTGTCCAGGTCCAGAAACCACATGGTGACGGCGTGCTCGAACTTCGCGCAGGCGTTGAGGTGCTGAGCGGTGAGGTGGGCGACGTACCGGGCGGCGGCCACGCTGTGCCGGGCGGACTCGTCGGTGCTGGTCGGCAGGTCGTTCTCCAACGAGAGGATCGACAGCCACCAGCGGTTGAGGAGGTCGGTAGAGAACGAGTGCAGCATCTTGCGGGCTTCGCCAACTCCGTGCTCGGACGTGAGGCGGCGGATCCCGTCGGCGTCGAAGCCCGTGAAGGCGATGTCCGGGATACCGGACAGGTTTTCGCGGAAGCGGGCAATCGCCTTCAGCTCGGCCGCGGTAAATGGGTCGGTCCCAGAGTCGTACTTGGACAGGTCGTCAATGCCGGTGTCAGCCATCGTGCTCCTTCGGTGGCGGCGCTACGGGGGTTGGGACGGGGTTCAGTCGAGGTAACAACACAGGTGCAGGCCCGGCCGCTCTTGCAGGGGCGTGATGCCGGGGACAGCAAGGGGAGACCTGAGCCGCGAGCAGCCAGGGGCTTAGAAGACGCTTGGTGTAATCGCCGGCGCATCCCTGCTGACCTGGTGCTCCACGGGCGCCGAGCGCGATAAATCGGCGCCTTCGACACGTATTCGACAGGGGGCGCCAACGTCCACTTTCAGAGCTGCTCGTAGTAGTCGCCAAGGCAGCCATCACAGATCGACGGCTCCTTTTCGGGAGGCACGAACTCACCGCATGCCTCGCATAGGCGCCAGTTGGTGTACTTGGTAGTGCACCCGAAGCAGATGTCCGCACCGGCCCTCTTGTTCTGTGCCACGCTGGCGCCGATGACGACGGTGTGTGTGTTGCACCTCGGACAGAGGGACAGCTTGTCGCTCGCGGCGTACCCATCCTCCGCGTACCACTGCGCCGCCTCATAGGGAGTGAAGTCCATCAGGCAGAAGCGGCAGGTTGGGTCATCACCAAGGACGACTGACCATTGTTGGCACTCCGGACATTGCACCGTGTGGCCGGCCAGGGGTTGCAGCTCCTGCTCCAGTCGCTGGGATCGTTGCTTGACGAGTGCTTTGACCTCACCCAGGCGGGCGCGGAGCTGGCGCATGGTGTTCAATACGTAAGGGCCCTCGCTGGTCAGTTTGGGCCACAGTTCCTCGTGGATGAAGGTCAGCAGGAAGTCGAGCACCACGGCGGCTTGGGCTTCGACCGCGTAGACGCTGCCCGTGTGCCCCAGGTGCGTGAGTGCATTGCGGGTGTCGGCCAGGTTAGCGATGGCCTGCCTCTGCTCTTTCGTGATCTGCAGGGCGACGATGTTGTTCAGGCGGTCAACGGCACCGAGAACGGAGCAACTGTTGAAGCTGCCCTTTTCGTAGTCGCTCCTCTTCGCCTTGTTCAGGTCGCTGAAGACAAGGCTCCAGTGTTCGCGGATCAGTCGGGCCTTGAGTAGCACCTCGACGGCCGCCTGCAGGTGAAGAACCGCATATTTCAAATCCCGTGCGCCCGGCTCGCCGTTGCGCTGGCTCAGGTGGTCGAAAGCGCTGAGCAGGAAATCCATGCCGTTGCGCACTGGCGTGAAATCCATGTCCCGCCGCCGACGCACCACCCGATGCTTCTGCTCGTCGCTGTTGTGCTGATCCGTCACCTGAGTCCCCCCGGCCTCGCTCACGGCTCCCCCTAGGTGTAACTGTGTCCGACGGCGGCCCTTCCGGCCCGTCCTGGCTCTCACAGGCCCGTGAAGAGCAGTCCCAGCAGTCTGACGCGGGAAGGCCCTCGGGGAGGTAGAAACGCGATGGTTCGTCAGCCTCGCTCACATATAGGCAGCGTCTTTGGTGGCGGACAGTCACAACATTCCGTCACAGCAACGGCTTCGGAGGGCTCGTGTGAGTCACGCGTCTCCGCTGGTCAGAGTCGTGCAGGTCGCTTTCAAGGGCACCTCTGTCCATAGATAGTCCGCACCGAGCCGCGGCCTGCGGGCCGCGTCGTCGTCCTCCATCGAGGCTCTTCTGATCACACCAAGCTCACCGTTGATCAGGCGTGACTCTGCGCGATCACTAGCGACTGTTTTTGCAAACATTCCAAAGTCGGTTGCAAACTGTATACGCAAACAGATACGCTGGAGCCACAAACAACCTCAGGAGGTAGGCGTGGCAACTCTTCACACGGCCATCCGGGCCCAGATGGGCTCGACCCCGTACTACGTGACCACCATGAAGGTGAGTGACCTCGTTCAGGTCGCGCGGCCGGCGAGCGAGCAGGAGGAATGGGCCACCACGGGCCTGACTGAGCGGCTGCAGCGCGAGCTCAACGACACCCGGGTGCGCACCGAGATCGCTCCGTACCTGGCCAACTCTCCTGACCGGTTCTTCGGCGCCATCATCTTGCTGCTGGACTCCGACGAGGAGCCGGAGTTCGAGCCGCTCAGCGAGGTGGCCAAGAGCCTGCCGAAGGCGTACCGGTCCACCATGGGCAAGGACTCCTTCGGCTTCCTGACCATCGATAGCGGCGAGCGCATCATCCTCGACGGTCAGCACCGCTTCGCCGCCCTGCGTGAGGTCCACCTCGCCCGTACCGTTGAAGGGGAGTACGCCAAGGACGTCGGGGACGACGAGGTGACCGTCATCATCGTCCCGCGCATCAGCACGCAGCACACCAGGAAGATCTTCAACAAGGTCAACCGCTACGCGAAGAACACCAGCCGCGGTGACAACATCCTCACCAGCGAGGACGACGGGTTCGCGATCCTCACCCGACGCCTGGCGGACGACGGCGGGCCCCTGGCCGGCAAGAACCACAAGGGCGAGTCGCTGGTCAACTACAAGAACAACACCATCGCCGAACGCAGCACCCAGCTCACCACCTTGAGCGCCATCTACGAGACCGTCCGCATTATCGCCGAGTACTACGACATGGCGGACGACCTGAACGAGAAGAAGACCCACGTCCGCCCCTCGGAAGAGACGATCGACCAGGGCTACGAACACGTGGAGGGCTGGTGGGCGGCCGTTCTGGACGGCATGCCGAAGCTGAAGTACGGCCGGGACAACACCAAGCTCCTCCCTGAGCTGCGCGCCAAGGAGGCTGAGTACGGGCTGCTGTTCAAGCCGGCCACCCACATCGTGCTGTTCCAGGCGCTGTCCCAGACTCTCCGGGCCGATGAGGACCTGACCCTCAAGGACGCGGTCGACCGCGCGTACCAGCTCGACTGGAAGATCACGGCGCCGCTGTGGCGCGACGTCCTGATCAACTCCGCGCACAACATCCTGACGAAGAAGGAGAACTACAACCTCGCCGCCGACTTGATCACCTATCTGGTGGTCGGCGACAAGCTCCCCGCCAGCCACATCAAGGAGCTGGGCCTGCGCGTCGCGACGGCCCGCGGCGAAGACGCGGAGACGTTCCAGCTTCCGGACCCCCTGGACGACTGACCGACGCCTTTCCGCTCATCAGTGGGTATCGAGCTTCAGGGCTGACGGCCATCACCAACCGCAGCCCTGCCCCCCCAAGGCCCGATACCTCCGCTGCATGTATCCGACAGGCGTGCCGGAGGCCACGACAGACCTAGAGAAGCAGCGTGTCCATCCTGCACGCTCGCACCTCGCTCTGACTGGGCCTCGCGCTTGGGAAGCTCGGGTGATCTAGGGGACGTTGGGCGTCTGATTTGTATGGGAGTGCATGGGCAGCCTCTTGGCATCGACGCTTCGTCACCCGTGCTCCCTGGTGGTTCCCAGACCCACCTGGCACGGATCTGGTACGGCGGCTCGAACGCACTGGAGTTCGCTGCCGCGGAGTTATGGAGAGACTACATAGTGACCCGATTCACCATATCCGGGTAGCGATTGGCTACGTCTGGGTTGCGCCTAAGGCGATCTTCAATTTCATGGCGCCCCCACCAATCTGTAAAGAAGTCGCCACGAGTACGAAGACCGAGAAGATAGTCAATCGCGGTTGTACCAACATCGCCTGACGCCGCTAGGAGATATCCCTGCGCATCGTAGTGTTCGAGCATGTCACGCACGTCTGGAATTTTTGATTTACCGACTGATTTACTCAATGCTTTACACTGCACAATGATCCTGCGCTTAGTCGTCAGTCGCCGAGCGTTTTCCTGCGTGACGCCGTTTGCCTGTAGCGGTGTGTACCAGTCCACTATCAAGTCTCGGCCGCCATCGGGCTCGTTAGCGTTCCCGATCGCTCTGACCTCTGCGACTCCAGGCTCACGCTGGAGAAGGTCATGAACGAGGGATTGAAATCTCCCGCCGTCTACCGAAGGTGCCCATGAGAACGCAGAACCCCGAAATAGATATTCGACCTCGGATTGATGCCGCAGTAGCACTTGTTCTTTTTCCGAGTCGAAAGCTCTATGCCCGCTGGCAGCTCCAGCCATTACTACGAATCCATGCGACCCGAGGATCACGCAGTTCTCCAACGACATGACCTCAGGCGAAGAATCAGCCTTCACCCCAGACAACATGCCGACAATTTCAGTCAACCTGGAGACCTTCTCATCTGGAGCGAAATTATGCAGTTCGCCGCGTATTTCTAGGCTTCCAGATACTCCAGGAAGGGATCTCTTCCTGGTCGCGTTGGCGAGCGCGCTGAATGCCGCATAAATCTCCGGCCCTTGGAAAACTGAAATGTCCTCCTTGGCGCACCGGTAGTAGCTCCATTCTGGTTCAGATCTAATTCCGTAGGTATCTTCCTGAGGATCAGCAGCCTCGCCCAGAGCCCGCCTCACCTGGTTTCCCCAAGCCTCCTCCCCATCCCTGGAGGCTTCACTTTCGCAGTCTCCTGCCGGGTGCATCGGAAACGCGGCATGGAGAAATGATTCCAGGCCATACAGGCCTTCAATGAAGGCCATGAGTTCGGGGGAACCTGATTCTGTGGCTTTAAAATATCCCCCTCTTGGCTGTTCGAGTGAAATGTATCTGGCATAGATTTCGGCCCCAGCGTTAGAGATCGCTGGATGGGGTACGTCTAGCAGTGCGCACGATGCGATCTCATTCGCCGCCAAGAATGCGGCCGCGATTGATGAGAAACCATCATGGAGGTCGGACCTCTCTCCTGGCCACTCCCATGAAGTCGTCCGAAGATACAGGGCTGCGTACAGGGTCTCGGAGTCTAGGACATCCACCTGAAGAGAAATAGGGGAACACGGTATTCGAATCCGAGCACCTTGCTCAGTTTCTTCAGTTTGGAATCCCATCTCAGCAGCGTCTGACAAAATGTTTGTGAGCAAGACGTCCCCCTCACGGTCCTGACTGAGCCCAAGCGGCCTGGATGGTGACGAATTATAAGGATCATCCGCTGCCGTAGGGGCGTGATGGAGGAAGTAGTTAGCACGCGCGTTCGCCTGTTCTGCTGTGCCAGACGATTGCTGCATCGCGCCAACCCCCTTCCATTGCTCCCATCCCGTCCGCCGTCGACCCACACGTCTGTGGAGCGGGCGTGGTTCATGGCGTCCAGGTGGAGCGCGCCACTGTACGAACGACCTGGACGCCATGGGCCGCGTCTGCTCGGCTCTGCCTGGGTCGACGGTGGACGGGATGGGAGCCCACCACGCTCACCACGATGTGCCCGCGGCTGGGAACGGCGCCCCCTCCCACCCGGTGCCGGCCGATCCCCCGCCGGAGGCATCGTCTGTGACCGTGGGCCGCAGAGGTCCGGGTGATCGCCTCATGACCTCCGGGCCTATCCACAGTGGGCGGGCGTCGGCGCAGCCGGGGCGGAGCGGGCCGAAGGCAGGAGCGGCGCCCCGAGCGGAGCCGGGAAGCCCGCCCGGCGGAGCGGAGCGGAGCCGGGTGCTTGAACCAGTAGAGAAAGTTGTAACTCACTCTGTCCGATGAGGCTTGAAGGTCCGTGCGCAGGCCGGGAGTTCGGCGCCTTGTCGGTGCATGAGTGGCAGGAAGAGCACGGGGCGGATCGTCCAGGTGATCCGCGTGCTGGCGTGGGTCACTGACACCGTGCACGGCTCGGATCGCAGCAGAGCTCGTCGGGTCTCGATGCGGCCCTCGTACAGCCACTCCCAAGCTTCGTCAGATGCGTCCGCATCCAGGGCCAGTGAGATTGTCCGCAGCGTGACCGCTACCCAACGGTCGGCCTGGGGTGCCGAGTAGGCGTCGAACGCTGCCAGCAGTGCCGGCTGCCACCCGTCGGCTAGATCTTCGGTCCAGCACTCGCACCAGTAGCCCCACTGCGGTGGTTTCATCAGCACGGGTGGCCTCCCTGCCGTGCGTCCGCGTACAACTCCGCGGTGACCGTGTGGCCGTGGTCGCTGTCGTGTACGACGACCCGGTGAGCGATGACGCTGACCATGCCCAGGCCCCGGCCGTGCTCGGCGTCCTGGTCCTGGTGCTCGACCTTCGGAGCCGTTCCCGTGCCGCCGTCGTCCGTGACGGAGACCGCTACCACCTGGGCGGAGACCGCGACGGCCAGGTGGAAGCTGCCGTATGCCTGGCCGCTGGCCGTGTGGAGGATCGCATTCGCGCTCAGCTCGCTCACGATCAGCTCGGCATCCTCGGCTAAGGGGGAGCCTCGCAGGATGTCACGGGTCCATCGGCGGGCCCGGCTCACCTCTTCCGGGAATCCTGGGCAACTCAGCCCCCAGACCCGAGCACTACTCGTATACTCGTGCATACAAGTTCCTTCATGCAGGTAGGCCGCCATGTGCAGCGGGTTCGGACTAGACGAGTTTCACGCCGTCGTGGGCGCGGATGGCCGGCGGGATCGTCGCGTCGAGTGCGTCCAGGACGCGGATCGCGTACGCCTCGTCGGTAAGTTCGATGACCTCATCACGGGTGGCCCAGCGAAGGGCCCGGGTCTCGTCCCCGGTGGTGGGGGTGCCGTCGATCGCTTCGCAGCGGAAGACCAGCGAGACAATCAGGCCCGTCATGTTCTTGTAGACGCCGGTGAGGGTCGCAGGAAGCGCGATCTTGATACCGGTCTCTTCGAGGACCTCACGCTGAAGGCCGTCGGGGATGGTCTCCTCGGGTTCGAGGACTCCGCCCGGCGGTTCCCAATGGCCGTTGTCCCGGCGCTTGATCAAGAGGGCACGGCCGTTGTCGTCAACGATGACCCCGGCGACGCTCACGGAGTGCGGGCGTTCTGTGCTCACGTTCCTCGGCCCTCTCGGCTGGCTAGGCTCTCCACCGTAGCAACAACACTCGCCCACTCGTCTAGATACCTAAAGGAGTATTCGTGACCTCTCTACCGAGCGTTCTCGGCGCGCTTGACCCCACGAGTGATCGTGCGGTCTTCCGGCAGATCGCCGACCAGCTGCGCGAGGCCATCGACCGTGGGCGCTTCAAGGAAGGGGAGAAGCTGCCCTCCGAGGCCGAACTGGTCGAGCACTACGGCGTTTCCCGGATGACGGTCCGGAACTCCTTCTCGATTCTCACGGGCGAGGGCCTGGTGCACGCCGAGCACGGCAAGGGCGTCTTCGTCAGGCCCCGTCCGCCCGTGCGCCGGCTCGCCTCCGACCGCTTCGCCCGCCGCCACCGCGAGCAGGGCAAGTCCGCGTTCATCGTGGAGGCCGATGCCGCCGGCAGTCATCCGCAGGTCGACAGCCTGGAGGTCAAGGAGGAGAAGGCGAGCCAGGACATCTCTACGCGGCTCGGCTCGGTACGCCGAGTGCTCGCCCGGCGGCGCCGGTACCTGCTGGACGGACGCCCGGTGGAGTTCGCCACGTCCTACCTGCCGCTCGACATCGCCCGCGGTACCCAGATCGCCGAGCCCACCCCCGGCCCCGGCGGCATCTACGCCCGTCTCGAAGAACTGGGCCACCACCTCGACCACTTCGAGGAAGAGATCCGCGCCCGGATGCCTTCGCCCGCTGAGGTGAAGACGCTGCGCCTGGCCGCAGGCGTACCTGTCATCCACCTCGTCCGCACCGCCTTCGACACCGAAGGGCGGGCCGTGGAGGTCTGCGACACGGTGATGGCGGCCGACGCCTACGTCCTCTCCTACCAACTCCCGGCGACCTGATCGGCGGTGCGCGAGGCCACTTCTTCGGACTCGTACACGCCGACAGGCTTACTCGTATAGACGAGTGGGCAACTTGTGTGGCAAGGTGATCTCGTTCCCGGCGATGACGGGTCCTCAGATCGCTTCTTGTGTAGACGAGTAGATGGGAAGAAGTCTTGCGCACCATCCGTGTGGAGACCTCGGCCGCGACGATCCTGCTGACCGAGGCGCCCGAGCCCAAGGTCCGTGACCGGCAGACGGGCGAGATCGCGAAGGACGCCGTCAGCGGCGAGGCGCTGATGACGATCGGCGTTGTGTACATCGAGGAGGGAGAGTCGTCCCTGATCAAGGTGACCGTTCCGGAGAGCGGGGTGTCGGAAGGGCTCGCGCTCGGTGCGCCGGTCTCGCTGCCCGGCCTGGCCGCCCGGCCGTGGGAGAGCGTCTTCAACGGGCAGCAGCGCCACGGCATCGCCTACCGGGCCGCCGCCGTCACCCCGGCCGCCTTCCCTGCCGCCGTGGGAGCCACGGCCTGATGACCGACCTGACAACGCTCCTGGAGGTGGGTGGCCCCGTCGCAGCACTCGGCGGTGGGGCTGCCTACGCCCGGGCGCGACACCCCGGCCTCTACTGGTCCACGGTCGGCTTACCGCTCTCCACGGCCCGGCTGATCGGCTCGTACGGGTCCGTCATGGAAGCCTGTGGCCTCACCGTGACCCCGTCCCGGCTACGCGTCCTGGCGGTCAGGGCCACCAGCCGCCGCGAGGTTCGGCCCGTACCGCCGCGACGCGGAATCATCCGACCCACCACGACCGGACTGCGGCTCCGTCTGCGTCTCGCCCCCGGTCAGGAACCGGCCGACGTGGCCGCCTCCGCCGAACGGCTGCGGCACGCCTGGGGAGTCCACGCCGTCTACGTCAACACGGTGAAGCCGGGCGTGGTCGACCTGCGACTCGTCGGCTTCGACGTGCTGAACCGGGTGCGCATGCCGCGCAAGACTCGGGCCGAACTCCTCCGGGTCCCGGTCGCACTGCGCGAGGACGCCACACCCTTCCTGCGCGACTACCGCACCGTGCCGCACCAACTCACCCTCGGCGCGACCCTGTCCGGCAAGTCCATGTACCTGCGTCACCTCGTCGCCGGACTTGCCCGGCAGCCGGTCGCCCTCGTCGGCATCGACTGCAAGCGGGGCGTCGAACTCGCGCCCTTCGCCGCACGGCTCTCGGCCCTCGCCACGAACCCGGAGCAGGCCGCCGACCTGCTGCCCGCGCTCATCAGGGAAATGGAGGAACGGTACGACCTGATCAAGGCCCGACAGGGCATCGCCCCCGGCACGCCGGACGAGGAGATCACCTCCGACATCTGGGGCCTGCCCGAGAGTGAACGCCCTGTACCCGTAGTGCTGTTCGTCGACGAGGTGGCGGAACTCTTCCTCGTCGCCATGAAGAAGGACGAGGAGCGGCGGGACGAGATGGTCACCCAGCTCATCCGTCTCGCCCAGCTCGGTCGGGCCGCCGGCATCTACCTTGAGGTGTGCGGGCAGCGCTTCGGCGCAGAGCTGGGCAAGGGCGCGACCATGCTGCGGGCCCAATTGACCGGCCGCGTCTGCCACCGCGTCAACGACGAAGCATCCGCCAAGATGGCGCTCGGCGACATCGCCCCCGAGGCGGTCTCCGCCGCCTGCGCCATCGCTCCCGAACGGCCTGGCCTCGCCGTGGCCGGTGACACCTCCGGCGGCTGGTCCCGCATCCGCACGCCGTATCTCTCCCTCGGCGACGCCGCCGAGACCTGCCGCGCCTGGGCCCACGTGGTCCCCGACCTTCCCACGCTCAAGCCCTTCCGGCCCGACGTGTCTGCGCCACCGGTCGAGATCCCGTCCCCGGTCGTGAAGCCGCGACCCGTGACCGACTGACCCGGCGCTTCCCCCTTCACCCCCCGGTCGGCGTGACCGCCTCGCGCCATGTCACTACCCCTCCCATGCCCGAAGCCGGAAGGAGCCGCAGCATGCGCGCCCACCTGGCCCGCGTCGACGCGGTGCTCGTTCAGGCGGTCATCGCCGCCGCGCTGTCCTTCGCCCACCTGCACGACATCGCCTCGGCCGCCGGTCAGGACGGATGGAAGGCGTGGGCGTATCCCGTCTCCGTCGACCTGCTGCTCGTCGCCGCCTGGCGCCGACTGCGCTCCGGCGAGACCAAGGCGGCCGGATGGTGCTGGTTCGTGATCGCGCTGACCGCCTCCCTTGGCGCGAACGTCGCCACCGCCGGACTGCTCGACATCGATCAGGTACCGGCCTGGCTCCGCATCCTCGTCGCGGGCTGGCCAGCCGTCGCTTTCCTCGGCGGCACCCTCCTCGCCCACTCGACCCCGCCGACGACGGACGACCACCCCGAGACGACCGACGAACCGGAGCAACCGCAGCCCATCGAGGACCAGGAGGACGCGCCCGATCCGACCGAGGCCCTCCCGGCCGCGCCGGCAATCGAGCCGAAGCCCGCTCCGCCCGCGGTCCCCGTCCCGGCGGCCCTGGTCGAGCACGCACGCAAGGTCGCCACCGAGCACCACAACCGCACCGGAACGGCCATCGACACCCCGACCCTGCGCGCCCGGCTCGGAGTGCCCCTGCCCCTGGCCGACGCCATCGCCGCACAGCTCTGAAAGGAGCCCTCCATGAGTGCCAACCGCCGCTTCCGCTCCGTCACCCGCATCGGCCCCGTCCAGGTCGGCACCTCCTACGACGGACGCGGCCGGGAGAAGCACACCGCCGCCTGCACGGCCCCGCGCTGCGGCTTCTCCGCCGACTACGACAGCCGCCCTGCCGCCGAACTGGCCGCCCGCACCCACCGCTGCCCCGTCCGCTGAAAGGACCCGCCTCCCGTGACCGTCAGCCTCCCGCTCGTCGTCGTCCTCGGCTTCTTCGCCTGGGGAGCGGTCAAGTTCCTCGGCGTCCGCACGTGGATCGTCGTCCTGATTGCCCTCTTCGGCTTCTGGCTCTCGCACACGTTCATGGCCCCGGCCATCGAGTCCGGCACGCGCTCCGGCGTCGGCATCGTCAACGGCTCACATGACTAGACGAGTAGATAAGGAGAACTTCGCCGTGTTCCTACCCAAGTACCCCGACAACCCGACCCCGCCGCCCACGCACACCCGCACCACGGCCGAACCGACGCCCATGCGGCGCCCAGTCCCGCAGATCTCCGTCAGCACCGGAGCCGTCGCGGCCGTCCTCGTCGGCGGAGTCGTACTGACCGCGCTCCTGGCCGCCGTCGCCGTCACGGCCGTCTCCGTGGCCGTCGCCGCCGTGGTCCTGCGCTCGATGCTCCGCGACCAGCACCGCCGCTGACGCACCAGACCCCCGGGCCGGCCTCGATACCGCCAAGCATCCGCCGCCCCGGGGGCCCTCACCCTCCCAGCCGAAGCCAGAAGGAGCAAGCCCATCATCACCCGCGCCACCCCGCCCCCGCTGACCGAACTCCGAGACCTGGCCGCCCTCGGCACCATGCCCGCCCTCCTACGCCAGCTCTCGGGCCTCGGCGGCTGCACCCACCCGATCCGCCTCGACGGCCACCGCACCGAATACGACGTGAGCACCCGCACCGGCGAGATCGGGAGCGTCCTCCACCACCTCGACTCCGCCGCCCTCCCGGCCGGACACCTCCTCGTCCGCTGCAACAACCGCCGCACCACCCGCTGCGCGGCCTGCGCCGAGGTCTACCGCCGGGACACCTTTCACCTGATCACCTCCGGCCTGCGCGGCGGCAAGGGCGTCCCCGAACGCGTCGCCGCGCACCCCCGCGTCTTCGCCACCTTCACCGCCCCTGGCTTCGGCCCCGTCCACAACCGGCCCACCGGCCCGCCCGGTTCCATCCGCCCCTGCCGCTGCGGCACCCGCCACGACCAGGACGACCCCGCCCTCGGCACCCCGCTCGACCCGGACACCTACGACTACGAAGCGGCCATCCTCTGGAACGCCCACGCCGGTCCACTGTGGCGCCGCTTCTCGACCTACCTGCGCCGTGAGGTCGCCAAGCGCGCCGGCCTCACGCAACGGACCTTCCGCGAGCACGCCCGGGTGTCCTTTGCCAAGGTCGCCGAGTACCAGAAGCGTGGCGCCGTCCACTTCCACGCCGTTATCCGCATCGACGGCCCCGAGGGCGGTGACACCCCGCCTCCCACCTGGGCCACCGCCGAGCTGCTGACCGACGCCATCCACGCCGCCGCCACCGCCGTCCGCGTCGACGGACCCGTCATCGACGGCCGGGCCCACGTCTTCACCTTCGGCCGCCAGCTCGACGTACGCACGATCCGCTCCGCCGACTTCGACGGCGGCCAGGAGCTGACCGAGCGGGCCGTCGCCTCCTACATCGCCAAGTACGCCACCAAGGGCGCCGAAACCGCGACGGGACCACTCGACCGGCCCCTGAAGTTCGTTGCCGAACTCGCCCAGCTCGACATCACCGACCACGCCCGCCGACTCATCCGCACCGCCTGGGCCCTCGGCGCCCGCAAGGACCTGGAAGACCTACGCCTGCGGGCCTGGGCCCACATGCTCGGCTTCCGCGGCCACTTCTCCACCAAGTCGCGCCGCTACTCCACCACCCTCGGCGCCCTCCGAGACGCCCGCGCCGAATGGCGCCGCGCCCAGGCAGCAACCGACGAATGGCAGACGGACACGACGTACGTCCTCGCCCACTGGGTCTTCGCCGGCACCGGCCTCAGCGCCGCCGAAGCCTGGCTCACCGCATCCCTCGAACCTGCTCTCGGGACGGAAGGAGAACCCACCCGATGACTACGACCGCGATCAGTCGGAAGTGGCACACGACAGCTGAGGTCGCCGAGATGCTCGGCTTCAGCCTCTCCAAAACCAAGATGCTCGTACTGACGGGTGAGATCCGTTCCGTGAAGATCGGTCGCAACCGCCGCATCCTCCCCGCCTGGGTCGACGAGTACGTGGAGAGCTGTACAGCAGGGGCGGAGAGGTGGTCCGTGTGAGCGGGAAGCGAGGCAATGGCGAAGGGTCCATCTACCCGTACAGGAACGGGTTCGCGGCTTACGTATGGGTGACCACCCCGGACGGCAACCGCAAACGCAAGTACGTCTACGGCCCCACTCGGAAGGACGTCCACGAGAAGTGGCTCAAGCTCCACAACGAAGCCAAGAAGGGGCCAGTGGCCACCAATATGCCAACGCTCGCGAACTACCTGGCGTACTGGCTCAAGGAGGTCGTGGAACCCAACCTCAGGCCGCTCACCGCTGCCACGTATGAGACGACCGTGCGCTTGTACATCGTCCCGCTTCTCGGCCCGAAGCGGCTCGACCGGCTGACCGTTCAGGACACGCGGGGCTGGCTCAACAGGCTTGCCGAGACGTGCCAGTGCTGCGCACAGGGCAAGGACGCCAGGCGGTCCGAAGAGCGGCAACGCTGCTGCGCCAAGGGGGAGTGCTGCCGGCAGACGCTGTCGAAGCGCTCGGTCAATGACGCCCGGACGATCCTCCGCAGCGCGCTGACCAACGCCATGGTGGAGGAGCGCATCTCCAAGAACGTCGCCCAGCTGGTGAAGGTGCAGCGAGCTCGGCGCAAGCGGCCGGACCCTTGGCCGGTCGAGGAGGCGTGCTCCTTCCTGGAAAACGCGCAGACGTGGCGGGACTACCTCTATGCCGCGTACGTGCTGATCCTCGTCCTGGGCCTGCGCAAGGGTGAGGTTCTGGGACTGACCTGGTCGGACGTGAACCTCGACACGGGGGAGCTGCACATCCGCCACCAGCTGCAGCGCGTTCGCCGGCGCCTGCTCCACACCGACACGGCCAAGACGGAAGCCTCCGAGGCGGTGCTTCCGCTGCCGGACATCTGCCTGGCGGCGCTCCGGCTCCGTAAGAAGGAGCAGGAGGTGGCGAGGGAGCGGGCCGCGGATCTCTGGACGGAATCGGACCTCGTCTTCACCACCCGCAACGGCACCCCGGTGGAGCCGCGGAACTTCACCCGCGAGTTCGACCGCCGCTGCGAGCGTGCCGGCGTCCGGCGGATCCGCGTGCACGACACCCGCCACACCTGTGCCTCGCTCTTGGCCGCCCTCGATGTCCACCCTCGGATCGCGATGCAGATCCTCCGCCACTCCGAGATCGCGGTGACCATGGAGGTCTACACGCACGTCCCCTCGGCGGACACCAGGCGGGCCCTCCGGAAGCTCGGGAAGGCTCTGGGCGGCAGCAAGCAGAGGGACGGCAAGAAGGGCAAACGCAAGCGGGAGGAGCGGCCGGACGGGGACGGCCTTCAAGAGCCATAGCGGTTGCTGTACTCCGCTGCTGTACAAACACTCAGAGGCCCATTCACGATCACGTGAATGGGCCTCTGACCAGCGTCGGGGTGGCGGGATTTGAACCCACGACCTCTTCGTCCCGAACGAAGCGCGCTGCCAAGCTGCGCTACACCCCGATTGTCGCTGCGTGTCGCGGCGACGTCGTTTACTTTAGCCCACTGGTGGCTGGAGACGAAATCCGGTTTTGCGGGAGGTGGGGGCGGGCTCACCAGTCCAGGCGGCCTCGGCGGGGGCGGACCGGGTTGGGGCGGAGGTGGTCGAGGGCGACCAGGAGGAGCCCCAGGGCGTAGCAGGCGAGGCCGATGAGGAGGGCGTTGGCGAGGACGCTCTTGTAGCCCTGGTGGTTCACGTCCAGGAAGGGGTAGAGGTACGACGCCGAGGAGCCGTCGGGCAGCAGAAAGCCGCGTGCCAGCGTGAATGCCAGGTACGCCAGGGGGTAGAGCAGCCACGTTGCCGCGAGGGCCGGGCGCAGAGGGGCGGGGCGGGTGAAGAGCAGCCAGTCCGCGACCACCGCGAGGGGGAGCAGTGTGTGGAGGAGCGGGTTGGCCGGTGCGGGCCAGCCCGCGAGCGTGGCGACCTCGGCCGTTCCTGTCCCGGCTCCCGCTCCCGCGCCCGGGGCCGGGACCGGAGTCGGTCCCATCGTGAGGAAGGCGGTCGAGCCCCCCGTGAGGATCACGTGGGAGATCAGGGCCGCGATCGAGATGTACAGCAGCGTGCCGCCCGTCACCCGGGGTGGCAGGGGGCGGCGGGCCGTCCAGGCCCGTGACGCCGAGGAGGCGAAGACCACCGCCACCAGCACGCCGGTCTGGATCATGAAGTAGCTGAGAACGTGGAGCGGGCTGCCCAGGAGCAGCTCGACGCCCACGCCCGCTGCTGCCGCCAGCGCCACCATCAGACGGAAGGCGGCCGCTACCGGGCGCCGGTTCGGTGCCACCACCGCACTCGCGGGGACGACGGACTGCAGCGGCGCGGGCATGCCCGTTATCGCGGGCAGGTCGGGTATGTCCCTGGGTATCGGCGTGGTCATGCGTTCACGCTAAGTCGCGTCGGCAAAACCGGCTAAATGGGGCACTCCGTATGAGTGAGGTGCTGGGGACGTGCCGGGGGCATGCCAGGGATGTGCGGAGGGCGCGTCAGGGGGCGTCTCAGAGGAAGCCCCCCCCGTGACGTGCAGCCGTCGTCAGAGAGTCACCGTGCTGGTTTCACTCCCGTCCCACCAGCGTCAGCAGTGATGCCTCGGGCGGGCAGGCGAACCGTACCGGCGTGTAGCGGTTCGTGCCGCAGCCCGCCGATACGTGGAGGTACGCCGTCTGCTCGTCCGCCGTGTGTGTGGACAGGCCCTTCACTCGGTCCGTGTCCAGGTCGCAGTTGGTCACGAGCGCGCCGTAGAAGGGGATGCAGAGCTGGCCGCCGTGGGTGTGGCCGGCGAGGACCAGGGGGTAACCGTCCGCGGTGAAGGCGTCCAGCGAGCGTAGATACGGGGCGTGCACCACGCCCATCGAGAAGTCGGCCGATTCGGAGGGGCCACCCGCCACGCGCGCGTACCGGTCCCGCTTGATGTGCGGGTCGTCCAGGCCGGTCAGCTCCACCTCCGTGCCCTCGATCTTCAGCGTGCCGCGCGTGTTCGTGAGGTTCAGCCAGCCCGCCGTGTCGAAGCCGTCCCGCAACTCCTCCCAGGGGTTGTGGATGACGCCCACCGCCGGTGCGTTGCCGTTCAGACCGTGGCGGCCCTGGGACTTCTCCAGCAGATAGCGGGCGGGGTTGCGCAGCTTCGGGCCGTAGTAGTCGTTCGAACCGAAGACGTACGCCCCCGGGAACTCCATCAGCGGGCCAAGCGCGTCCAGTACCTCGGGGACGCCCTCCGGGTCGGAGAGGTTGTCCCCGGTGTTGATGACGAAGTCGGGGCGCAGCCCGGCCAGCGAGCGCAGCCAGCGTTGCTTCTTGCGCTGTCCGCTCACCATGTGGATGTCGGAGATCTGGAGTATGCGCAGCGGCCGCATGCCGGACGGCAGCACCGGCACCGTCACCCGGCGCAGCCGGAACGAGCGGGCCTCGATTCCCGCCGCATAGACCAGACCGGCGGCGCCCACCGCCGCGATCCCCAGAGGTACTCCGTATCGCGCTCGCATACACCCATCGTGTCAGACCCGCACGACACCTCGCGCAGCCTGTGGATAACCATGGCCCGTCGCGGTCGGCATCCCCAAGTCCCCCTGTGGACAAGGCGGAAGAGCTGAGGCAGGCCGGGCCGCACGCGGCCGCGCCCAGCCACGCCCCGTGAAATCAACGGGCGGCCGACCCAGCGCACCTGCGACAATCGATCTCATGACCACGCTCAAGTCGAAGCTGCAGGAACACCTCAACGCCGCGATCAAGGAGCGCGACGAGCTCCGCTCCTCGACGCTCCGGCTGACGCTCGCCGCGATCACCAAGGAGGAGGTCGCGGGCAAGGAGAAGCGCGAGCTCTCCGACGACGAGGTCCTGAAGGTGATCACCAAGGAGGCGAAGAAGCGGCGCGAGGCCGCGGACGCCTTCGCGCACGGTGGCCGGGTCGAGCAGGCCGAGCGGGAGAAGGCGGAGGGCGAGGTCCTCGCCGCCTATCTGCCCAAGCAGCTCTCGGACGAGGAGCTCCGGCAGATCGTCGCCCAGGCCGTCGAGGAGGCGAAGGCGGCCGGTGCCGAGGGGCCGCGCGCGATGGGCCAGGTCATGAAGATCGTCAACCCGAAGGTGGCGGGCCAGGCCGAGGGCGGTCGCGTCGCCGCGGTGGTCAAGCAGCTTCTCGCGGGCGGCTGAGCGGCGCTTCCGGGCGGCTGAGCAGCGCTTCCGGGCGATACGTCCACGGCTCTCGGCGCGCTGCGATACGTCTGCCACGTCTTCTGTCACGTCTGTCACGGCCCGGCCGTGTGCGCGGCGGCGCCTGTGGAGGCTCCGAATGCGGCGGTGGGGTGCCCCTTTACCCAGGGGGCACCCCACCGCCGTATCCAGCCGACCGGTTATCCATCGGCCGGCCGACCGGTCAGCCGCCGAAGCCGCCGCCGTTCCCCCTGCCGCCGTTCCCCTGCCCCTGGATGAAGCCCTCCGGGATGGAGAAGGACGGGGTGGGGAAATCGCCGCCGGTGCCGCCGTCGACCAGGCCGCCGTTGTTGCCGTTCCCCTTGTTGTCGTTGTTGCCCCCGCCGTCGCGGCCCTTGTCCCGGCCACGGTCGCGATCGCGGTCCCGTTCGTCGGGGATGTTGATCAGGTTGAAGTCGGGTGCGTCCTTGCCCACCAGCGCGCCGCTCATCATGTCGCGCCAGATCGGGCCGGGGACCCCACCGCCGTACACCTTGGCGTGGTAGTTGCCGCCGATCCTGATGTCGACCATGCGCCGCTTGTGCGCCGGGTCGCCGACCCAGACGGCCCCCGCCATGTTCGGCGTATAGCCCACGAACCAGGCCGCGTAGCGGCCGTCCGTCGTACCGGTCTTGCCCGCGCTGGGGCGGCTGCCGAGACCCGCCTGCGTACCCGTACCGTCCTCGACCACGCCCTTGAGCAGGGTGTTCAACGTGTCGGCGGTGGTCTCCGACATCGCACGCGAACAGGTCGACTTCGGGACATCGAGGGACTTCGTCGTCCCGCCGACGCTCTGCTTGATCGACTCGATGGCGACCGGCGTGCAGTACATGCCGCGTGAGGCGAAGGTCGCGTACGCGTTCGCCATCGTCAGCGGCGACATCTCCTGGGTTCCGAGGGCGATCGACGGGTTCTGGCCCATCTCGCCGCCGTCCGCGCGGTTCACGCCCATCTCCGTGGCCATCTTGGTGACCGGGCAGATACCGATGTCGGCGATCAACTGCACGTAGTAGGTGTTGACCGACTTCGCGGTCGCCTCCTTCATGCGGTACGGGCCGACCTCCGACTTGTTCTCGTTGGTGAGCTTGGCGCCCTCGGTGTTCGTCCAGTTCTTGCCGTCGCAGGCCGAGATCGGGCTCGGGTAGGCCATCTCGTACGGCGACGAGTACTGCTTCGTCGGGGCCATGCCGTCCTCGATGGCGGCCGCGGCGACGATCGGCTTGAACGTCGAACCGGGCTGGTACCCGGCGCCGCCGCCCATGTCCTTGTCGACCGAGAGGTTGATCGTCGTCTCGTTCTGCTTGGTGTCGATGCCGTACGGGCGGGACTGGCCCATCGCCAGGATCTTGCCGGTGCCGGGCTCGACGACGCTGGCGGCGGTCGCCACGTCGTCGCTCTGGTTGACGTGAGTCTTGATCGAGTCCTGGACCGACTGCTGGGCCTGCGGGTCCATCGTCGTCCGGATCGTCAGGCCGCCCTGGTTCCAGATCTTGGCCCGCGCCTCCTTGGACTTGCCGAAGACCGGGTCGTTCAGGAACACCTCGCGCACGTAGTCGCAGAAGAAGCCGGCGCCCTTGACCGCCGTGATGCAGCCGTTCTTCGGCTTGCTGACGTCGAGCCCGAGGGGCGCACTCTTGGCCTTGTCCGCCTGCGCCCGGGAGATGTCGCCGACGTCGGCCATGCGCTGCAGCACCAGGTTGCGCCGCTTCTTGGCCTCCGCCTCGTCGTTGATCGGGTCGTAACGCGTCGGCGACTGGACGATGCCGGCGAGGAGCGCGGCCTCGTCGAGCTCCAGGTCCTTCGCGGGCTTGGAGAAGTAGCGCTGGGCGGCGGCCTCGATGCCGTACGCCTGCTGCCCGAAGAACGTGATGTTGAGGTAGTTCTCCAGGATCTTCTTCTTGCCGAGCTCTTCTTCGAGCTGGATCGCGACCTTCAGCTCGCGGATCTTGCGGCCGAGGGTCTGCTGGGTGGCCTGGGCGACCTTCGTCGGGTCGTCGCCGGCCTCCTCCACCGCGACGTTCTTCACGAGCTGCTGCGTCAGCGTGGACGCGCCCTGCTCGACGCCGCCGCTCTGCGCGTTCTTGTTGAGGGCGCGCAGGATGCCCTTGAGGTCGACCGCGCCGTGCACGTAGAAGCGCGAGTCCTCGATCGCGACGATCGCCTTCTGCATGACGGGCGCGATGTCCTTGAGTTCGACCACCGTGCGGTCACGGGAGTAGACCGTGGCGATCTGGCCGCCCTGGTTGTCGAGGATCGTCGTGCGCTGGCTCAGGGGCGGGCGCTTCAGGTTGGCCGGGAGCTCGTCGAACCCCTCCACCGATCCCTTCGCGGCCAGCCCGAGGGCGCCGACCGCGGGCAGTGCGATGCCCGCCATGACGGCACCCGCGAGCACGCTGACACCGAGGAACTTGGCGGCCTGCTGCGTTGGCGACAGACCTCCGCCCGAGCGCTTGTTTGGCATGGGGGCAGCCTAATCCGTAGTGATGAGCGTTCCGAGGGAGCGGGTGCCCCTCGGGATGTTCGAGTACAGGATCGTGACATCTCGGGGCAGCCGGGCGTGCAACGACCCCGCGTAGAGCGCGTGCGTGGCGCTGGTGTTGATGCTGATGGTGACTACGGTCACTCGGGCGCCGGGCACGGATGGCCCCGGGCGGATGGTGCGGGGTGGACGCCTGATGCCAGGGCAACGGATGTGTCTACGTTCTCATTCGCCGGACACGCGCATATGCCTTGGCCTAAGCTGCTCTCGACTGTCACGGCAGTAGGCCCACGTATCAAGTACGTCTGGCGAACCCGAATCGTTCCGACGTTCTCCCCACTTTTTTTCGGGGGCGTGTCCGAATTCGCCGTGTGTGTCACCTGGCGTCCATTGTGACGTGGCTCAACTGTCCCGTTCTGACGGGAAAGTCACGTATGACCCCAGGTCACTCCCGCGGGTGATCTGCCGCTTACCCATAGTCCGTTCGGGCCATTCAAGATTGGGCCCGAAGGGGGTGTTGCGCTGTGCCCACCTTCCGTAACGTCCTCAACTGGCGGCGGTGAATATGCCGCTGCCGCCGTGGGGGAGCCTCGATTCGGGAGAGGACGGCGCCGGTATGGGCTGGGTAACCGACTGGAGTGCGCAGGCTGCCTGCCGCACTACCGATCCGGATGAACTGTTCGTTCAGGGAGCAGCGCAGAACAGGGCCAAGGCGGTGTGCACCGGATGTCCGGTACGCACGGAGTGCCTGGCCGACGCGCTGGACAACCGCGTGGAGTTCGGCGTGTGGGGAGGCATGACGGAGCGCGAGCGCCGCGCACTGCTGCGCAGGCGTCCGACTGTCACGTCATGGCGCAGGCTGCTGGAGACCGCACGTACGGAGTACGAGCGCGGCGCGGGCCTGCTGCCGCTCGACGAGGAAGAGGTGTACGAGAACTACGCCGCGGTGGGCTGAGCAGACCGAGGGCGGCTCCTGCGTATTGACTGGTACTGACTGCCGGGGCACCGAGGGCGCCCTTGTGGCGTCGGCGAGTCGGCAGATGCGCCGACCTCCGGGTGCCCCAGGCTTCCGGGTGCTGGTGCCCGCGGTCTCTGGAGGCCTCCGTGCCGGGTGTGTACCCGGCAGGCCTCCGTACCGCTTGTGGCTACCGGACGCTCAGGCGTCGGTGGTGGGCAGCTCCGGCCGTATGGCCGCGAGCCGGTGACCGATGTCCCGCAGTCCCGCGAGGTCATGGACGTCGCCGGGCAGTGCGCCGACTTCGGCCACGGCCACCTCGGGGTGGAGCGCGGTGAAGCGATCGCGAGTGCGCTGCTCGCGGGAGAGCAGCTGCATGCGCTCGGCGTGCAATCTCAGCAGGCCTGCGGTGAGTTGGTCGACGGTCCGGTCCGTCCGGTCCGCGGTGGCCCGGTCTGCGGCGGGGGAGCCTGCTTCGGGTGCGGGAACCTCGGACTCGTGACCCTCGGATGCGGGAGATGCTGAACTGCCGTACGCGTCGGGAGAGTTACGAAGTCCTACTTTCCCGTCCACCTGATCGACAATGCGGGAATCGGCAAGATTTTCCGCGGCGACGGGGTCGGCAGGGTCGGCCGCGGCCGGATCGGCCGTGGTCAGGTCGGCTGTGGCCGGCTCGGCAGCGGGGGGATCGGCCACGGAGGGCTCCGCCGCAGAGGCATCAGCGACGGGGCGATCGGCCGCAGGAGCCCCGGCCGCGGAGGGATCAGCCGCAGCGGAATCCGTCTCGGGGGAATCGGTCTCGGGGGAATCGGCCGCAGGGGGATCCGCGTGATCGTCCGCGAGGTCGAGGTTCTCCGCAGCGGCGAGTGCGCGCTCGGCGGACAGCTGGGCTGCGCCGCTGCCGTGGACCCGGTTGAGCACCAGACCGGCGAGCGGCATGTCCTCGGCGGCCAGCCGCTCCACGAAGTACGCGGCCTCGCGCAGTGCGTCCCGCTCCGGGGCCGCCACCACCAGAAACGCCGTGCCGGGCGCCTGCAGCAGCTTGTACGTGGCGTCCGCGCGCGTGCGGAAGCCGCCGAACATCGAGTCCATGGCGGCCACGAAGGTCTGCACGTCCTTCAGGAGCTGGCCGCCGAGGAGCTTCCCGAGGGCGCCCGTCATCATCGACATCCCGACGTTCAGGAACTTCATCCCCGCACGCCCGCCCACCTTCGCGGGCGCCAGCAGCACCCGGATCAGCTTCCCGTCCAGGAAGGACCCCAGCCGCTTCGGGGCGTCCAGGAAGTCCAGCGCGGAGCGCGACGGCGGTGTGTCGACGACGATCAGGTCCCACTCGTCCCGGGCGCGCAGCTGCCCCAGCTTCTCCATCGCCATGTACTCCTGCGTGCCCGCGAAGCCCGCCGAGAGTGACTGGTAGAAGGGGTTGCCCAGGATGGCGGACGCCCGCTCGGGGTCCGCGTGCGCCTCGACGATCTCGTCGAAGGTGCGCTTCATGTCGAGCATCATGGCGTGCAGTTCGCCGCCGGCGGAGTCGTCGATGCCCTTCACCCGGCGCGGCACGTTGTCCAGCGAGTCGATGCCCATGGACTGCGCCAGCCTGCGCGCCGGATCGATGGTGAGCACCACGACCTTGCGGCCGCGTTCGGCGGCACGCAGCCCCAGGGCCGCCGCCGTCGTCGTCTTGCCGACGCCCCCGGAGCCGCAGCACACCACGATGCGGGTCTTCGGGTCGTCGATCAGCGGATCGACCGCCAGGGCGCGGGTGGAGGCGATCGCCCGATGGGGGTCGTGCGCGTGGGCCGAGTCGCGCGTGGAGGCCAAGCTGTGCGTGGGGGCCGGGTCCTGACTCATGAGATCCCTTGCTGACGCAGTTCCGTGGCCAGTTCGTACAGGCCCGCCAGGTCCATGCCCTCGGCGAGCAGCGGGAGTTCGTGCAGCGGCAGGCCCAGCTCCCGAAGTACGGCCCGCTGCTCGTGCTCCAGGGTGTGGCGCTCGGCGTACTCGGCGGCCTGCTCCAGCAGCGGATCCACGAGCCGCTCGGCGTGGCCACCGCGCCGCGCTCCGCCGAGGCCGGCCGCCGAGAGCGACCTGGCGATGGACGGACGGGACGCGGCCTGCAGGAACTCCAGGTCGTCGCCGTCGAGTAGGGCCGGACGCACCATGTTCACGATGATCCGGCCCAACGGAAGCCGGGCCGAGCGCAGGTCCGCGATGCCGTCCACGGTCTCCTGGACGGGCATCTCCTCCAGGAGCGTCACCAGGTGCACGGCGGTCTCGCGGGACTTCAGGACCCGCATCACCGCCTGGGCCTGATTGTGTATCGGGCCGATCTTCGCCAGGCCCGCCACCTCGTCGTTCACGTTCAGGAAGCGGGTGATGCGGCCCGTGGGCGGCGCGTCCATCACCACGTAGTCGTACAGGAACCGGCCGCTCTTGTCCTTGCGGCGCACCGCCTCGCACGCCTTGCCGGTCAGGAGCACGTCCCTGAGGCCCGGCGCGATGGTGGTGGCGAAGTCGATGGCGCCGAGCTTCTTCAGGGCGCGGCCTGCACCGCCCAGCTTGTAGAACATCTGGAGGTAGTCCAGAAGAGCCAGTTCGGGATCGATCGCGAGCGCGTACACCTCGCCACCGCCCGGAGCCACGGCGATCTTCCGCTCCTCGTACGGCAGTGCCTCCGTCTCGAAGACCTGCGCGATGCCCTGCCTGCCCTCCACCTCGACGAGAAGAGTGCGCTTGCCCTCGGTCGCGAGGGCGAGCGCGAGTGCTGCGGCGACCGTGGTCTTTCCGGTACCGCCCTTGCCGCTGACGACCTGGAGCCTGCTCACGCCTTCGAGCCTAACCAGTCCGTGCACGGCCTACGCGGGAGGCTGTGGATAACGCGGCTGGGGTCGGCCGCATGACTCCCGCACGACTGCCGCATGACCCCCGCCGCGCAGCGGCTAGAGTCGGCCACATGACCAAGTGGGAATACGCAACCGTGCCGCTGCTCGTCCACGCCACGAAGCAGATTCTGGACACCTGGGGCGAGGACGGCTGGGAGCTCGTCCAGGTCGTGCCCGGGCCGAACAACCCCGAGCAGCTGGTGGCCTACCTGAAGCGGGAGAAGCAGTGAGCGCCGTCGAGGCGAAGCTCGCCGAGCTCGGACTGACCCTGCCCGAGGTCGTCCCGCCGCTCGCCGCGTACCAGCCCGCCGTGCGGTCGGGCGTGTACGTGTACACCGCCGGGCAGCTGCCCATGGTGGACGGCAAGCTGCCGGTCACCGGCAAGGTCGGCGCGGAGGTCACCCCGGAGGAGGCCAAGGGCCTGGCCCGCACCTGCGCGCTCAACGCGCTCGCCGCGGTCAAGTCGGTCGCCGGTGACCTCGACCGCGTCGCGCGCGTGGTGAAGGTCGTGGGCTTCGTCGCCTCGGCCCCCGACTTCACGGGCCAGCCCGCCGTCCTCAACGGCGCCAGTGAACTGCTCGGCGAGGTCCTCGGCGACAAGGGCGTCCACGCCCGCAGCGCCGTCGGCGTGGCGGTGCTCCCGCTGGACGCGCCGGTGGAGGTCGAGATCCAGGTGGAGCTGACGGAGGGCTGAGCGATGGCTCTGACCCCTGGAACGTGTCCTGGAACGCGTCCCTGGAGCAACCGATTGTTGCCTCTCGAACATCAGCGCACTACGGGATAGCCTCCGGCCATGGCGAACGGTCAGTGGTACCCACCGGAGTGGCCGGAACGCATCCGCTCGCTGGCGGAGGGCACGCTCACCCCGGTCGTCCCGAAGAGGGCGGCCACGGTCATCCTGCTCAAGGACACCGACGGCACCCCCGTGGTGCACATGCTGCGCAGACGCGCCTCCATGGCCTTCGCCGGGGGCGCGTACGCGTATCCGGGCGGTGGTGTGGACCCCCGCGACGACGAGCTCCACATCCGCTGGGCGGGCCCCACGCGCGCGTGGTGGGCGGACAGGCTGGGGGTCGACGAGACCGGCGCCCAGGCCGTCGTCTGCGCGGCCGTACGCGAGACCTACGAGGAGGCGGGCGTCCTCCTCGCGGGCCCGACCGCCGACTCCGTGGTCGGCGACACGACGGGGGAGGACTGGGAGGCGGACCGCGCGGCCGTGGCCGCCCGTGACCTGTCCTTCGCGGAGTTCCTGGAGCGCAGGGGCCTGGTGCTGCGTTCCGATCTCCTCGGCGTGTGGACCCGCTGGATCACCCCGGAGTTCGAGCCCCGCCGCTACGACACCTGGTTCTTCGTGGCCGTCCTCCCGGAGGGGCAGCGCACTCGCAACGCCTCCACGGAGGCCGACCGCACCGTGTGGATCCGCCCCCGGGACGCGGCCGACGCGTACGACAAGGGCGAGCTGCTGATGATGCCGCCCACCATCGCGACCCTGCGCCAGCTCGTCCCGTACGCCACGGCCGCGGAGGCACTGGCCGCCGCGCCCGGCCGGGACATGACCCCGGTCCTGGCGCGGGCGCGCCTGGAAGAGGGCGAGATCGTCCTCTCCTGGCCCGGTCACGACGAGTTCACCAAGCACATCCCGACGGGGGGAACCTCCGCATGAGCAACGTCCCGGAAGAGGCCCCCGCATGACGGACGCCGCCGCACTTCCCGGCCAGCCACGGGGCACGGTCGTCTCGGGCACCGCCACCCCGCGCGCCGTCAACGTGCTCGCGCCCAACGCGTCCCCGATGACCCTCGACGGCACGAACACCTGGATCCTGTCCGAGCCCGACTCCGAGCTGGCGGTCGTCGTCGACCCGGGGCCGCTGGACGACGGGCACCTGCGGAACGTCGTCGACACGGCGGACAGGGCCGGAAAACGGTTCGCGCTGACGCTGCTCACGCATGGGCACCCCGACCACGCGGAAGGCGCGGCGCGGTTCGCCGAGCTGACGGGGACCAAGGTGCGCGCTCTGGACCCGGCACTGCGGCTCGGGGACGAGGGGCTGGGCGCGGGCGAGGTGGTGGCCGTCGGCGGGCTGGAGCTGCGGGTCGTCTCCACGCCCGGGCACACCGCGGACTCGCTGTGCTTCCATCTCCCGGCCGATCGGGCGGTCCTGACGGGTGACACCGTCCTGGGCCGCGGAACGACGGTCGTGGCCCACCCGGACGGCCGTCTCGGGGACTATCTCGACTCCCTGCGGCGGCTCCGGTCCCTGACCGTCGACGACGGCGTTAACACCGTCCTCCCAGGCCACGGTCCCGTCCTCGACGACGCCCAGGGCGCCGTCGAGTTCTATCTCGCCCATCGCGCCCACCGGCTCGCCCAGATCGAGACGGCATTCGAGGACGGCTACCGCACGGCGGACGAGATCGTGGCCCACGTGTACGCGGACGTGAACCGGTCACTGTGGCCGGCGGCCGAGCTGTCGGTGCGGGCGCAGCTGGACTACCTGACGGAACACGGGCTGATCTGACACCGGGCTACTGCCAGGGGCTGCCCCGGGCTACTGAAAGGCGCCGCCTCAGGAGTTCGGAGAGGCTGCCTCAGGGGCGTGCCGCCTTGACGCCGTGCACGCGCGCGTACTCCTCGGCGAGCCACGGGCCGAGGTCGTCCACGTAGCAGCGCAGGACGGCCGGGGCGGGGCCCGGCTCGTACGCCGCGACCGCCGCCGACCGCATCTGGCCGGCGCGCTCCGGGTAGTACTGCCCGAACACCTCGGCCATCTCGTGCAGGTCGCTGGTCCAGCCGTTCCAACGGGGCATGACCAGCGTGAAGCCGGTGCGGACGAGGCGTCGGGAGACACCGCGGACGAGGGAGCGCCGGGATTCCTCGGCGGCCGCGTCGCCGGACGCGCCCCCGGCCACCTCCTCGATCCGTTTGCGCCACCGCTGGAGGTGCAGCGCGAGATCGCCGTTGGTCTCACGCGCGAGGAGCGAGTCCGGGCGGTAGCGGGGGAGGCACTCGGCGAGGTCCTCGCCCAGGAGGGGCGTGCAGAGGCAGGCGACGAACCAGCCCAGGTCGTACCTCTCCAGGTCACTCAGCAGCCGCGCACGGCTGTGGAGCAGGGTGCCGGAGCCGTCGATCGGCGGGAACTCCTGGTCGAGCGCCTCATCGAGGGCACGGGCCTCCGCGCGGTCCGCGTCCGTGGGTTCCTCGCGGAGGGCGACGAGGAGGTCGAGGTCGCTGCGCCCCACGCGCGCGGTGCCGCGGGGGACCGAGCCGTAGAGGTACGCGCTGTGCAGGCGAGTGCCGAAGGCGTCGAGGATCCGGTCTCGCGCGGTGGCGACGACCGGACGGAAGGCTTGGGGTATCCGCCCCAGGGACCCCTCACGTTCGATGCAGCCCTGCGGGTCGAGCCCTCTGGGGGACCTGGGGGCTCTGGAGCGCTTGGTTCCGGCCATGTGATCACCGTGAACGGGGCCCCGCACTCCAGGAGGCAGGACCCCGTCGGTGTACCGGAAGTCAGCGGGAACGCTTGGCGAGGCGCTCGACGTCCAGGAGGATCACCGCGCGGGCCTCCAGGCGCAGCCAGCCACGGCCGGCGAAGTCCGCGAGGGCCTTGTTGACCGTCTCGCGGGAGGCGCCGACGAGCTGGGCGAGCTCCTCCTGAGTGAGGTCGTGCACCACGTGGATGCCCTCCTCGGACTGCACGCCGAAGCGGCGCGAGAGGTCCAGGAGCGCGCGGGCCACGCGGCCGGGGACGTCCGAGAACACCAGGTCGGACATCTGGTCGTTGGTCTTGCGCAGCCGGCGGGCGACCGCGCGCAGCAGGGCGCCGGCCACCTCCGGGCGGGCGTTCAGCCAGGGCTGGAGGTCGCCGTGGCCCAGGCCGAGCAGCTTGACCTCGGTCAGTGCGGTGGCCGTCGCCGTACGCGGGCCCGGGTCGAACAGCGACAGTTCGCCGATGAGCTCACTGGGGCCCACGACGGCCAGCATGTTCTCCCGGCCGTCCGGGGACGTGCGGTGAAGCTTGACCTTGCCCTCCGTGACCACGTACAGGCGGTCACCGGGGTCGCCCTCATGGAACAGGGCGTCACCGCGCGCGAGGGTCACCTCACTCATGGAGGCGCGAAGCTCCGCGGCCTGCTCGTCGTCGAGCGCGGCGAAGAGCGGATTGCGCCGCAGAACGTCGTCCACGAGTTCTCTCCTTGTCGACCTGCTCAGGGGATCTTGCTCCCCGTGGTACCAGGGGACCGTGCTCCCCATATTGCCCGACGGTCCAAACAGTGTGATCTGTCACAAGGATGCCGTACAGGTGTGCCCAGGTGCCCAGCAGGGGTCCAATTGGTGGCCGATCTTGTGGGTCAGGGGCAGATGTCGGTGCCTGGCTTTAGGCTGGCCGGGTGTCCAAATCGCCGGTGAGAGCACAGGCCAAGGGGGCTGCGCGGGTGGCTGTACGTCGCGATTCCGCTGTGGGCGAACAGGCCCCCGCGGAAGCGAAGAAAGTGAAAAAGGAGACAAAAGTGGAGGCGGTCGCGAGGCCTGCCTCTGCTGAGGAGCCGGGAGTGAAGGCTGTCCGGAAGGCGACCCCGAAGAAGGCTGCCGCCGCGAAGAAGGCTGCTCCTTCGAAGAAGGTCACCGTTGCCCCCGGAGACGTTGCCCCCGGAAACGTTGCCCCCGGAAACGTTGCATCCGGAAACGTCGCATCCGGAAACGTCGCATCCGGAAACGTCGCATCCGGAAACGTCGCATCCGGAAGCGCCGATGCCGCCGCCGCGGAGGCACCGGGCGGCAAGGCCAGGGCCAAGAAGCCCCCGAAGGCCGAGTCGCGCACCGCGCTCGTTCGCCGCGCCCGCCGTATCAACCGCGAGCTCGCCGAGGTGTACCCGTACGCCCACCCGGAGCTGGACTTCGAGAGCCCCTTCCAGCTGATCGTGGCCACGGTCCTGTCGGCCCAGACCACCGACCTGCGCGTGAACCAGACCACACCGGCGCTCTTCGCGAAGTACCCGACGCCCGAGGACCTTGCCGCGGCCAACCCCGAGGAGGTCGAGGAGATCCTGCGGCCCTGCGGCTTCTTCCGGGCCAAGACCAAGTCGGTCATGGGGCTGTCGAAGGCCCTGGTGGAGGACTTCGGCGGGGAGGTGCCCGGCCGGCTGGAGGACCTGGTCAAACTGCCCGGCGTCGGCCGGAAGACCGCCTTCGTCGTGCTCGGCAACGCCTTCGGGCGGCCCGGGATCACGGTGGACACGCACTTTCAGCGGCTGGTCCGGCGCTGGAAGTGGACCGAGGAGACCGACCCGGACAAGATCGAGGCGGCCGTCGGCGCGCTCTTCTCGAAGAGCGAGTGGACGATGCTCTCGCACCACGTGATCTTCCACGGCCGCCGCATCTGCCACGCCCGCAAGCCCGCGTGCGGCGCCTGCCCCATCGCCCCGCTCTGCCCGGCGTACGGCGAGGGCGAGACGGACCCGGAGAAGGCGAAGAAGCTCCTGAAGTACGAGAAGGGTGGCTTCCCGGGCCAGCGCCTCAAGCCCCCGCAGGCGTACCTGGACGCCGGTGGCATCCCGGCACCCCCACTGGGGGCCGGATGACGGCCGGCACAGCAGGACACCCACACGACGCTCGTACGGCAGGCAGCCCACACGACGCTCGTACGGCAGAAAGCCCGCATGGCGCTCGTACGGCACGAAGCCCATACGACGCCCGTACGGCACGAGGCCCGCACGGCGCACGTACGGCAGGACACCCACACGAGGGACCTGCGGAACGATCCGCGGTGGCGTGCGCGTTGGGATCGGCAGAGCGACGGGGGTGGCGATGACGCACGCGAGCAACACGCACGACGGGCGGCTGGTGCTGAGCAAGGACGGCCTGCCCGGTTGGCTGGACCCGGTGGTTCACGCCGCCGAGACGGTGGAGCCGCCGCAGCTGAGCAGATTCCTGCCGCCGGCGAACGGCGAGGGCCGGCAGTCCGCCGTGCTCGTCCTGTTCGGCGAGGGGGAGCGCGGGCCCCAGCTGCTGCTCATGGAGCGGGCGAGCTCGCTGCGTTCGCACGCGGGCCAGCCCTCCTTCCCCGGAGGCGCCCTCGACCCCGAGGACGGCGACCCGAAGGCCGACGGGCCGCTGCGGGCCGCTCTCCGCGAGGCCGAGGAGGAGACCGGGCTCGACCCGAGTGGCGTCCAGCTGTTCGGCGTGCTGCCCAAGCTGTACATCCCGGTGAGCGGCTTCGTGGTCACCCCCGTTCTGGGCTGGTGGCGAGTGCCGAGCCCGGTGGGTGTCGTCGATCCGAACGAGACGGCCCGTGTCTTCACCGTCCCCGTGGCGGATCTCACGGACCCCGGCAACCGCGCCACCGCCATCCACCCCAGGGGTCACAAAGGTCCGGCATTTCTGGTCGAATCGGCCCTGGTGTGGGGATTCACGGCAGGAATCATCGACCGTCTGCTGCACTTCGCGGGCTGGGAGCGGCCCTGGGACCGGGATAAGCAGGTCCCGCTCGACTGGCGCGCATGACAGGGTGGCAGCCGTGCTGTGTTTTTCCGGGGGACGCCGCGCTCGTGTGCTGCTGCGGAGTGGCCCCGTCCCCCGGCCGGGGATTGGCGACCGCAAGGTGACGAGGCGAGGCTTGAAGCAGTGAACGTGCTGGACATCCTGTTGCTGGTCGCCGTCGTGTGGTTCGCAATCGTGGGCTACCGCCAGGGCTTCGTCGTCGGCATCCTCTCGGTGATCGGCTTCCTCGGGGGCGGCCTCGTCGCGGTCTATCTGCTCCCGGTCATCTGGGACGCGTTGACCGACGGCGCGGAGGTGGGCACGACCGCCGTCGTCGTAGCGGTGATCGTCGTCATCGTCTGTGCCTCCGTCGGCCAGGCCCTGACCACCCACTTGGGCAGCAACCTCCGCCGGTACATCACCTGGTCCCCGGCCCGCGCCCTCGACGCCACCGGCGGCGCCCTCGTCAACGTGGTGGCGATGCTCCTGGTCGCCTGGCTGATCGGTTCCTTGCTGGCGCGGACGACGCTCGGCACGGAGGTGCGCAACTCCAGGGTGCTCCACGGTGTGTCCAGCACTCTGCCCGACCAGGCCGACACCTGGTTCACGGACTTCACCTCGGTCCTCGCGCAGAACGGCTTCCCGCAGGTCTTCAGCCCGTTCTCGAACGAGAAGATCACCGAGGTCCAACCCCCCGACCCGCAGCTGGCGAACAGCGCGGTCGCCCAGCAGGCCAAGAAGTCCATCGTCAAGGTCATGGGCACGGCCGAGAGCTGCGGCAAGGTCCTCGAAGGCACCGGGTTCGTCTTCGGCCAGCGCCGCGTGATGACCAACGCGCACGTGGTCGGCGGCGTCGACGAGCCCACCGTCCAGATAGGGGGCGAGGGCCGCAAGTACGACGCCACGGTCGTCCTCTACGACTGGGAGCGCGACATCGCCGTACTGGACGTGCCGAATCTGAACGCGCCCGTGCTGCAGTTCTCGCGCGAGGACGCCGTCACCGGCGACAGCGCGATCGTGGCGGGCTTCCCGGAGAACGGCGCGTACGACGTGCGCCCCGCGCGCGTACGGGGCCGCATCACGGCCAACGGCCCGGACATCTATCACCGCGGCACCGTCAGCCGCGACGTGTACTCGCTGTACGCGACCGTCCGCCAGGGCAACTCCGGCGGCCCACTGCTCACGCCCGACGGCAAGGTGTACGGCGTGGTCTTCGCGAAGTCCCTCGACGACCCCGAGACCGGGTACGCGCTCACCGTGGACGAGGTCCAGGAGGACATCACCAGGGGCCGTGCTGCCAGCCAGCAGGTGGGCAGCGACAGCTGCGCCATCTAGGGCCGACGGCGGAACGACTCAGGCGCGCGGGTGGCGCAGCCGCGCCGAGACCCAGCGGGCCCGGCGGCGCAGAATGTGTGGAATGCCCAGCCGGGCGTCCGCGCCCGAAAGCTGCGGGCCACCCCCCTGATGGGAACTCAGGCCCGCGGCGGAGCGGCGGTTGCGTGCTGCGTCACTGTAGTCGTGCGTCCAGCCCATACCCCGACCTCTGCCCCTGCCCCAAGGTCGATAACCGCCCACGAGCCCCTCAATTGGCCTATGCGCCAGGCATGTGGCCGTCCGTATGACCGTCGTATGACCTTCGTCGGATCTCCGCCGGACCTTCGTCGGACAGGTGTTCCCGTCCGGGTGCATCCGGGTGCATCCGGGTGCGTTCGAGTACCGTCCGGATACCAGACGCACCCGGACGGTCACCGATCGGGTTCGGGATCCTTCAGCCAGTTGATCAGTTCGGTCGAGAACGCGACCGGGTCCTCCTCGTGCGGGAAGTGGCCCAGGCCGTCGAACAGCCGCCAGCGGTACGGGGCCTCGACGTACTCTCCGGAGCCGGCCGCGCTCCGGGTGCGCATCACGGGGTCCAGCGAGCCGTGCAGGTGCAGGGTGGGCACGCGGACCGGGCGCTTCATACGGCGGTTGAACTGGATGCCGTCCGGGCGGGCCATCGAGCGGACCATCCACCGGTACGGCTCGATCGCGCAGTGCGCCGTCGACGGGATGCACATCGCACGCTGGTACGTCTCCACGGTCTCGTCGTCCGGCAGCCGCGGCCCCGACCAGTCCCGCATGAGCCGGCCCACCAGGGCTCCGTCGTCGGCGGTGAGCTGCCGTTCGGGGATCCAGGGCCGCTGGAAGCCCCAGATGTAGGAACCGGCGGCCGTCTGCTTGACGTCCGACAGCATGGCCGAGCGCCAGCGCCTGGGGTGCGGCATCGAGGCGACCGCGAGCCGTCGTACGAGCTTGGGGCGCATCACGGCGGCCGTCCACGCCAGGTAGCCGCCGAGGTCGTGGCCGACCAGTGCGGCGTCGGGCTCGCCGAGGGACCGCACGACTCCGGTGATGTCGAGCGCCAGGTTGGCGGGGTCGTAGCCCCGGGGCGTACGGTCGCTGCCGCCGACGCCCCGCAGATCCATCGCCACGGCCCGGTAGCCGGCGTCGGCGAGGGCGACCAGTTGGTGCCGCCACGTCCACCAGAACTGCGGGAAACCGTGCAGCAGCAGCACCAACGGTCCGTCACCCAGCTCCGCGATGTGGAAGCGCGCGCCGTTGGCCGCGACGTCCCGGTGCGCCACCTTCGCGCCGGGCACGTCCAGCCGCACGACCGAGGCGGGCGGCGCCGCGGAGGCCCCGGAGGCCGCAGTCGTCGGAGGGGCAGGGGACTTGTCCGAAGGAGTGGCGGGGTCCGTCATGAGGACGAGCGTGCCACAGCCTCGACAGGGGTGTCGGCTGGGCTGGGCCGACGGGGGTGCGGCTTGGCGTTCTGCAGGACGCCCGCGGTCTCCTTCATGGAGGAGGCGACCTTCTGCGGGCCCTGCCCCTTCTTGGCCTTCTTGGCGAAGACGACCCCGATCAGCGCGAGGAGTCCGGCGACCAGCACGTTGGCCGCGAACGACAACAGGAAGCAGACCGCGAGGTTCCAGCCGCTCCAGGTCCGGATGCCGTACGCGAGGGCGAAGCTCAGCATCGGCAGGGAGAAGATCAGCACCGCGCCGGCCGCCGCGAACGCCCCGCCGCCCATCGCACCGCGCTTGACGTCCTGCTTGAGCTGGGCCTTGGCCAGCGCGATCTCGTCGTGCACCAGCGCGGACATCTCGGTGGTCGCCGTGGCGAACAGCTGGCCGATGCTGCGTTCGGCGCCGACCGGGCTGCCGTCGGGTGCGCTCATCGAAGTCTCCCTCACTTGCGTCCTCGGCCTCCCCGGAACTGTGGGACCGTCGTACGGAACGGGCCGTTCGCCGCGCGTGCGGTCCTTCGTACGGTCTGGGGGTGCCTGCGGTTTTGTACGGTCCTGTCAGATCATGCCGGACCGTCGTCCCCCTCGCTTGCCCCGCCCGCCACTTCGGCAAGCCTCCGGTGCTCGGCGGCCTTGCGCTCGTAGATCTCGGCCATGCGCAGGTGGTAGGCGGGGTTGTCCTGTTCGTAGATGTCGGGGATGCCGTCGAGGTCCTCGTCGCGCTCCTCCGCCTCGTACAGGGCGCGGTACTTGGCGTTCCGTACCTTCAGCAGCACGGTCGCCAGCGTGGCCGCGATCAGGGAGCCGACGAGCACGGCGGCCTTGGCCTTGTCGGCGAGTTCCGGATCGCCCTCGAAGGCGAGTTCACCGATGAGCAGTGAGACGGTGAAGCCGATGCCGGCCAGCGTGGCGACCGCGAAGACGTCCGGCCAGGAGAGATCCTCACTGAGCGATGCCCTGGTGAAACGGGCCGTCAGCCAGGTGCCCCCGAAGATGCCGAGCACCTTGCCGACGACGAGTCCGAGGACGACACCGAGCGTCTCGGGCCGGGTGAACACCTCGCCGAGCGCGCTGCCGGAGACCGCGACCCCCGCGCTGAACAGGGCGAACAACGGCACGGCGAGGCCCGCCGAGAGAGGGCGTACGAGGTGCTCGACGTACTCGCCGGGGGAACGGGACTCGCCCTCGTGCCTCGTGCAGCGCAGCATCAGCCCCATGGCGACACCGGCGATGGTGGCGTGGATGCCGCTGTTGTACATCAGCCCCCAGATGACGAGCGCGAGCGGGACGTACACGTACCAGCCGCGTATGCCCTTCCTGATGAGCAGCCAGAAGACGGCGAGGCCGACGAAGGCGCCGCCGAGCGCGACGAAGTCGATGTCGGAGGTGAAGAAGACGGCGATGATCAGGATCGCGAACAGGTCGTCGACGACGGCGAGAGTGAGCAGGAAGGCGCGCAGGGCCGAGGGCAGGGAGGTTCCGATGACGGCGAGGACGGCGAGTGCGAAGGCGATGTCGGTGGCGGTGGGCACGGCCCAGCCGGCGAGCGAGCCGCCGCCGCTGACGTTCGTGACCGCGTAGACGAGCGCGGGCACGGCCATCCCGCAGAGCGCGGCCACGACAGGGAGCAGGGCCGCCTTCGGGTCCCGCAGGTCTCCGGCCACCAGTTCACGCTTGAGCTCGATGCCCGCGACGAAGAAGAAGACCGCGAGCAGTCCGTCGGCCGCCCAGTGTTCGACGGAGAGGTCGAGACCGAGAGAGCCAGGCCCTAGGTGGAAGTCGCGCACGGCTTCGTAACTGCTGTGCAGGGCAGGCACGTTCGCCCAGATCAGCGCGGTGACCGCCGCTGCGAGGAGCAGCACGCCGCCGACCGTCTCCGTCCGCAGCGCGTCCGCGACGAAGTTCCGCTCGGGCAGCGAGAGACGGCCGAGGAACTTGCGGGTGGTGGTGGCGGTGCGGGGGGCGGCCATGGTGGGGACCTCCGGTCGGTGGGCAGGACGAAACACATGCCGACCAGACTTCCCGGCGCACCTTGAGCATCTTGTTGTGTTGTTGACGTGGTTCTTACTTTACCTAAGGTGTGGCGGGATCCGTTCTGCGGGTGCGCATGGCAGGTGATCCCGTACGACGAGTGCGGGCGCCGGGGACGCGAAAGGGGCACCCGGTGTGCTGCCGGGTGCCCCATTCCGGACCGTACGAATCAGGACTGTACGAACCTGCTCGGCCGTCGGTCGCTCAGTCGCCGACCATGGTCAGTCCTTGCCCGTGATCAGTCCTCGGCCGTGGTCAGTCCTCGGCCGTGGTCAGCCGTCGCTCGTGCTCAGTCCTCGCTCGGTGCCGCGGGCAGCTTGGCCTGGATCAGGTCCATCACCGTCGAGTCCGTCAGCGTCGTGACGTCTCCGAGCTGCCGGTTCTCCGCCACGTCACGCAGCAGCCGCCGCATGATCTTCCCGGAGCGGGTCTTGGGCAGCTCCGCGACCGGCAGGATCCGCTTCGGCTTGGCGATGGGGCCGAGGGTCGTGCCCACGTGGTTGCGCAGTTCGGTGACCAGGTCCTCGGTCTCCGCGGCGGTGCCGCGCAGGATCACGAACGCCACGATCGCCTGCCCGGTGGTCTCGTCGGCCGCGCCGACCACGGCCGCCTCCGCGACCGAGGGGTGGGACACCAGCGCCGACTCCACCTCGGTGGTGGAGATGTTGTGGCCGGACACGAGCATGACGTCGTCGACGCGCCCGAGGAGCCAGATGTCCCCGTCGTCGTCCTTCTTGGCGCCGTCCCCGGCGAAGTACTTGCCCTCGAAGCGCGACCAGTACGTGTCGATGAACCGCTGGTCGTCGCCCCAGATGGTGCGCAGCATCGACGGCCACGGCTCGGTGAGGACCAGGTAGCCACCGCCGCCGTTGGACACCTCGTTCGCCTCGTCGTCGACGACGGTCGCGGAGATGCCGGGCAGCGGCGTCTGCGCGGAGCCCGGCTTGGTCTCCGTCACGCCCGGCAGCGGGGAGATCATCATCGCGCCGGTCTCGGTCTGCCACCAGGTGTCCACGATCGGCGTCCGGTCCGCGCCGATGTGCTTGCGGTACCAGATCCACGCCTCGGGGTTGATCGGCTCACCGACCGAGCCCAGGATGCGCAGGGAGGACAGGTCGAACTTCGCGGGGATGTCGTCGCCCCACTTCATGAACGTACGGATCGCTGTCGGCGCCGTGTAGAGGATCGTGACGCCGTACTTCTGCACGATCTCCCAGAAACGGCCCTGGTGCGGGGTGTCCGGCGTGCCCTCGTACATGACCTGCGTCGCGCCGTTCGCCAGCGGCCCGTAGACGATGTACGAGTGGCCGGTCACCCAGCCGACGTCGGCCGTGCACCAGTACACGTCGGTCTCGGGCTTCAGGTCGAAGACGGCGTGGTGCGTGTACGACGTCTGGGTGAGGTAGCCGCCGGAGGTGTGCAGGATGCCCTTCGGCTTACCCGTCGTGCCCGAGGTGTAGAGGATGAAGAGCGGGTGCTCGGCGTCGAACGCCTCGGGCGTGTGCTCGGCGGACTGGCGCTCCACGATCTCGTGCCACCACACGTCGCGGCCCTCGGTCCAGGCGACCTCCTGGCCCGTGCGGCGGACGACGAGGACGTGCTCCACGTTGTCCACGCGGTCGATGGCGTCGTCGACCGCGGGCTTGAGCGCGGAGGGCTTGCCGCGGCGGTAGCCACCGTCGGAGGTGATGACGACCCGTGCGTCGGCGTCCTTGATACGGGTCGCGAGCGCGTCCGCGGAGAAGCCGCCGAAGACCACGGAGTGCGCGGCGCCGATGCGGGCGCAGGCGAGCATCGCGATCGCCGTCTCGGGGATCATCGGCATGTAGACGGCGACCCGGTCGCCCGCCTGAACTCCCAGCTCCAGCAGTGCGTTCGCGGCCTTGGAGACCTCGTCCTTGAGCTCGGCGTAGGTGATGGCGCGGCCGTCGCCGGGCTCGCCCTCGAAGTGGATGGCGACCCGGTCGCCGTGCCCGTCCTCGACGTGCCGGTCCACGCAGTTGTACGCCACGTTGAGCTTGCCGTCCTCGAACCACTTCGCGAACGGCGGATTCGACCAGTTCAGGGTCTCGCTCGGCTCCTTGGCCCAGGTCAGCCGGCGGGCCTGCTCGGCCCAGAAGCCGAGCCTGTCAGCCTTGGCCTGTTCATACGCCTCCGCGGTGACGTTGGCGTTCGCGGCCAGGTCGGCGGGGGGTGCGAACCTGCGCTCTTCCTTGAGCAGGTTGGCCAAGGATTCGTTGCTCACGACATCTCCCTTTCCCAGGGTGTCCGTTGTGTCCCAGGCCACAGCTCATCAGACCAGGACCCTCGATGACAAGGGCCGTCGGATGGATTGGTTTAGACCTGCGGGCGGGTGGCTCCCCGGTGCGGGTGCCACCCATGCTCACGGACGGCGCGCGTGCGGGGTTCACACGCCTGGGCGGGCTCGGGCTGTGCTGGGGCCGGGGAGGCGACCGCTGCCGGGGTGGCCGGCCGGGCGCCCTTGCTCCTCGGAGCGTCCTCCTGGGGTCATGTGGATTCTCCTCGGGGCGTCCTCCTGGGGTCATGCTGAACGGTGCAGGTCCTCCACCACGCTCGCGTTCTCGGACGCGCCCACGTGGTCGAACACCTCGGCCCCGTCCGTGCCGGTCAGCAGATACGCCTGGGCCTCGCCCACGTGGAAGTACATCCCGTGCAGCTCCAGCGCCCGCTCCTTCATGGCCTGCGCCACGGATTCGTGCGCCCGGAGGTGCTCCAACTGCTGGACCACATTGGTCAGGCAGAGCTGCTCGACCGCGTCGGCCGGTGCCCGACCCGCCAGCCGCGCGCCGGGCCGGCCCATGTCCGAAGCACGCTCCAGGCTGGGCAGCCCATGCCGCAGCCACCGCTTGAGCGGGGTCCGGGTGCCGCCGGGCTCCGTGTTCAGCAGCGCCTGCATCGCTCCGCAGCCGGAGTGCCCGCACACCGTGATGGACCGCACCTTCAGTACGTCCACCGCGTACTCGATCGCCGCGGCCACCGAGTCGTCCCCGCTCTCCTCGCCGGGCAGGGGGACGAGGTTCCCCACATTGCGGACGACGAAGAGGTCGCCGGGGCCGCTGGAGGTGATCATCGACGTGACGAGCCGTGAGTCCGCGCAGGTGAGGAACAGCTGCGCGGGCCGTTGTCCTTCGCGCGCGAGCCGGGCCAGCTCACCGCGCACCAGCGGAGCGGTGTTCCGCTGGAAGGCGCTGATGCCACGCGCCAGCTGGTGCCCGCTGGGCCCGCCGGGAGCGCCGGTGTCCTCACCCGACTGGTCACCCGGCGCCACGGTCCCCGGGTCCTCGCAGTGGTGGTTGCGCCAGGGCGTCCAGGGGCGGCACCGGCATCCGGAGACCTCGGCGGGTTCCGCGATACGGGTGCCCGCGCGCCCGGTGAGCTCGACGGAACCGCCCTGCGCGGTGTGTGTGTTCTGCCAGTCCTGCAGCGTCTCGAACGCCGCGTGGTCCATGAACGAACCGTCCAGCTCCACGACGGCTTCGGTCCCGTGCGGCACCAGGTGGAGGGCCCGGCTGAGCCGGGGCACCGCGAGGAACGTCAACTGGCCGCGTACATGTACGTAATGGACTCCCTCTCGCTCGTCGTGTGTGATGCGGGTGCGGGCGAGGCGGTGCAGGGAGACGCCGACGGCCACGGCGACGCCCAGGGCCACGCCCTCCAGGACGCCCAGGAGGACGACGCCGAGCGTGGTGACGGCGTACACCAGCACCTCTCGGTGGCGGGTGACCGTGCGGATGTGGTGCAGGGACACCATCTGGATGCCGACGGCCATCACCAGGGCGGCGAGCGATGCGAGGGGGATCAGCTCAAGGACGGGAACCATCAGCAGCGCGGCAACTACTACCCAAACGCCGTGCAGCATCGTGGAGTTCCGGCTCACGGCCCCGGACTGGACATTTGCCGAACTTCGTACGGCGACCCCGGCGATGGGCAGCCCGCCGAGCGCTCCCGAGACGACGTTGGCCGCACCCTGCCCGAGCAGCTCACGGTCCAGGTCCGAGCGGATCACGCCCGGCCGCCCCGCCGCCAGCTTGTCCACGGCGACGGCACCGAGCAGCGATTGAACGCTGCACACCAGCGTGATGGTGAGCACCGCGGCGACCAGGCCGAGCGCCGTTCCTTCGGGCATTCCGGCCAGGGCGTGGCTGCTCCACGACGGCAGGTCGACCTTGGGCAGGCTCAGTCCGGCGAAGGAGGCGGCCGCGGTGGCCATGGTGACGGCGACGAGCGCGGCCGGGATCCGGCGCAGCGCCTGCCCGGCGCGCCCGGGAAGCCGGGGCCATGCGAGCAGCACGGCGAGGGTCAGCGCGCTCATCGACAGGGCGGCCGGGCGTAGCTGTGCCAGCTGGGCGGGCAGCGAGCGGAGGTTGTCGAGGACGGCGCTCTGCGGGGTGCCGCCGAGCACGATGTGCAGCTGGGCGACGGCGATGGTGATGCCGATGCCGGCGAGCATGCCGTGCACGATCGCGGGACTGACGGCGAGCGCCGTGCGGGCCACACGCAGGCAGCCCAGGCCGAGCTGGGCGAGTCCGGCGACGATGGTGATGGCGCAGGTGGCCCGCCAGCCGTACTGCTGGATGAGCTCGGCGGTGACGACGGTGAGCCCGGCTGCGGGACCGCTGACCTGGAGCGGTGAGCCGCCGAGACGTCCTGCGACGAGACCGCCGACGGCGGCGGCGACGAGGCCGGCCTGGAGGGGCGCGCCCGTGGCGAGGGCGATGCCGAGGGACAGAGGGAGGGCGATCAGGAAGACCGCGAGTGAAGCGGAGAGATCGGCGCTCGCGATGCGGAACGGACGGCGCGGGGCCGGCGGGGGGCTGTGGGGCGGATGGGCGCGCTTGGCCCGAGTCGGGTCTTCGGCGCGGGTGGGTACGCAGGCTGACATGGTTCCCGTCTCCTCCGGGGCGGCGCGGTCGCGGAACAGGTGGTCCCCGCTCTCTGGCGGGGTCGGGTCGCGGCCGTGGGTCACGGCGTGCAGCGGCGGGATATCTCAACAATCAGTAAACGAATCGTAATGCAGAGTAAAGGAAGTGTGGGTCCAAAAGCGGCAAATGGGTGAGTAGATCACTCTGTTGAGTGAATGTGGATTTTCATCGGCTTGTCATACAAATACTTTTCCGCGGTCGTGCGACTTTGTCCCCACCTGCGGGAGTGGGCGCGCCTTTTCGGGTGGCGTGGCAGAACTCCTCCCGCCGGCGTTGCGCTGACTGAAGGAAGAAGGTGGGCCGACGATGGTTGCCACCCACAGGATCGCCGCGGGTGTCGCACTCGTCGCGGCCTGCTCCGCGGCACTCGCCGGTTGCGTGACCGGCGACACCGGCGCCCGCACCGATGGCACGGTTCCCAGGGAAGGCGCGCACGGCCCGAAGAGAGCCGTCCCGGCGCCGGCACCCAAGAGCGGTATGCGCCTGATCGGTGACGGCTCCACCGCGTACACCGGCCCGCAACCCGGTCGGCCCGGCCGGCCCGGACCGGAGCGGCTCGCACCGGGCCAGAAGCCGCCGCAGTTCGTGGTCTTCTCGTGGGACGGCGCGGGCGAGGACAGTCAGCGGCTGTTTTCCCGCTTCCGCAAGGTGGCCAGGGCCAACAACGCGACGATGACGTACTTCCTGAGCGGCGTGTACATGCTGCCGGGCGGAAAGCGCGAGCTGTACCGGCCGCCGCACCATGCGCCGGGCAGCTCGGACGTCGGCTTCAACGACATCCGCGGCATCCGGGACACCGTGGCCCAACTGCGGGGCGCATGGCTGGAGGGCAACGAGATCGGGACCCACTTCAACGGCCACTTCTGCGACCCCGGGGCCGGCGTCGACGAGTGGTCGGTGAACGACTGGAAGAGCGAGATCGCCCAGGCGAAGGCGTTCGTGAAGTCCTGGAAGACCAACACGGGCCTGACGGAGGCGGAGCCGCTGCCCTTCGACTACGACAGGGAACTGGTCGGAGGCCGCACACCCTGCCTGGACGGGCAGCGGAACTTCATGCGGGCGGCCCGTGAGCTGGGCTTCCGCTACGACTCCAGCGGCGACGCCGAGCAGGTCTGGCCCAGCAAGAAGGGCGTCCTGTGGGAGCTGTCGATGCAGATGGTCCCCATCCCCGGCCGCGGTTTCGAGACGCTGACGATGGACTACAACTTCTACGCGAACCAGTCCGGGGCACACGCCGGCGACCCGGACAGGCATGCCTACTGGGGCAACCAGTACCGTGACGGCCTGCTCAAGGGCTTCGAGCGCGCCTTCCACGGCAACCGCGCGCCCCTGATCATCGGCAACCACTTCGAGTCCTGGAACGGCGGTGCCTACATGCGCGCCGTCGAGGAGACCATCGAGGCCGTCTGCACGAGGGCCGAGGTGCGCTGCGTCTCCTTCAGGCAGCTCGCCGACTGGCTGGACGCCCAGGACCCCGAGACCCTGGACAGGCTGCGCACCCTCGAGGTCGGCCAGGCCCCGAGGCGGGGCTGGACCGCCTTCCTCACGGACGGAGCCGCCCCCGCTCCGAAGGGCGTACCCGGAGCCTCTGCGGCCAACCAGTAGCTTCCGGCCCGGAGGGGGCGCGTAGTGTCGTACTCATGAGTACGACAGGCGCGACCGCCGATCCGCTCGCCGCCCTGGGGGAGCTCTCCGGGGTGGCCGAGTCCGTGGAGTCCGTGCGCAAGGCCGTGGACCGTGTCTACGGGCACCGCATCATGCGCCGCCGCAGCAACGAGATCACCTCCGAAGCGGCACTGCGCGGAGCGCGCGGTTCCGCCGCGCTGTCCGGTGCCGACTGGGCCCTCGAAGAGGTGCGCCGCCGCACGGACTTCAGGGGTGACGACGAGGGCCGGGTGATGGGCGCCGCCCTCAGGCTGACCGCCGAGGCGGGCCAACTGCTGTCCATCTGGCGGCAGTCGCCCCTTCGGGTACTGGCCCGGCTGCACCTGGTGGCGGCGGCCGACGACAACGCGCGCGTGGGGCGTCCACGTCAGGACGGCGAACCGGTCGACGAACCGCTGGTCGAACTGCCGCTGCCGGACGCCGCCGAGGTCTCCGGCCGCCTCGAAGGGCTCTCCGAGCTGATCATCGCGGGCAGTTCGGCCCCCGCCCTGGTGACCGCGGCCGTCGTCCACGGCGAACTGCTGGCCCTGCGCCCTTTCGGCTCCCACAACGGTCTCGTCGCGCGCACGGCCGAGCGCATCGTCCTGGTCGGCAGCGGACTCGACCCCAAGTCCGTCTGCCCGGCGGAGGTCGGCCACGCGGAACTCGGCCGCGCCGCCTACGTAGCGGCCCTGGAGGGCTACGTCTCCGGCACCCCGGAGGGCATGGCTGCCTGGATCGCCCACTGCGGCAGGGCCGTGGAACTCGGAGCCCGTGAGTCGACGGCCGTGTGCGAGGCGCTGCAGCGCGGGGCGGCGTAGCTCCCTGGGCAGGGGAAAAGGCCCTCCTGGAGAGGGCCTTACGAGGTTGCGGCGGTACGAGTGCTCGTACCGCCGCTGGCATGTTCACCGGGTTACCAGGCGTCCTCGAAATATTGCCCATCAGGCCGGGAACTGTTGCCCGTCACCTGGTGCGGCTGGCCCGTATTCGACGGGTCGACGTCGCGTGGGTACCCCATGTTCATGCTCGGTCCGTGGGGCCAAAATGCGTTATTAAAGGTGATCCTTTCGGATGTCCTTTGGTCTCGCGGGCCGCTGAATCCTTTGTACTCCAGCCCCCGGGGCAAGCGGAAGCCCTGGTTGCACTTCTTTACTTTTAGTCTCAAAGGGTGTTAGCGGGCGGCAAACGGGGCGTCAGGGCGGTTACTGGAGATCATGTGGTGGCGAGCCGGCGCCGGCTCGCGTACCAGACGAGCCCGGCGGTGGCCGCCGCGGCGCCTATGGCGGCGGCCGCGACGAGTGCGGGACGCGGTGGCGCCGACAGGCGCTGCTTCAGCCGTACCGGGTGGTGGAAGTCCAGAATCGGCCACCCGCGCGCGAGGGCTTCCCGCCGCAGTGGACGGTCCGGATTCACCGCATGGGGGTGACCGACGGCCTCCAGCATCGGCAGATCCGTGGCGGAGTCGCTGTAGGCGTAGCAGCGTGCCAGGTCGTACCCCTCGGACTCGGCCAGCTCCCTGATCGCCTCGGCCTTGGTCGGGCCGTACGCGTAGTACTCCACCTCGCCCGTGAAGCAGCCGTCGTCGCCCACGACCATGCGGGTCGCCACCACGCGGTCCGCGCCGAGAAGTTCCCCGATGGGCTCGACCACCTCCGCGCCGGACGTCGAGACGATGACGACGTCGCGCCCGGCGGTGTGGTGCTCCTCGATCAAGGAGGCGGCCTCGTCGTAGATGATCGGGTCGATGAGATCGTGAAGGGTCTCGGCGACGATCTCCTTCACCTGCCGGACGTTCCAGCCGCGGCACAGCGAGGACAGGTACTCGCGCATGCGCTCCATCTGGTCATGGTCGGCGCCGCCCGCAAGGAAGACGAACTGGGCATATGCGGTTCGCAAGACGGCTCTGCGGTTGATCAGGCCGCCTTGGTAGAACGACTTGCTGAACGTGAGCGTGCTCGACTTCGCAATGACCGTCTTGTCCAGGTCAAAGAAGGCTGCTGTGCGAGGCAAGGAGTGGTTTTCCACGAGCCCGAGCATATGCGCCCACCATTCGGGCTAGTGTGGGGCGCGTGGGTTTGCCTGAGAGGGCTCTCGGGTACACCATGGAAGTCACGGATCGTTCGCGACCGTGCTAACCCGGTCCGACTCCTCCCCCCCCGAGTCGGCCGTGGGGACGACCCCCGCTCTCCCCCCCGGCGGGGGTCGTCGCATGTCCGGGTGGGTTTTTCTCCTCTCTTCATGATCGTCCGGCCGTCTCGTGGCCGCATGGCGACTCCTCAGCCCCAGCACATGATTCGTCACTGTGCGTAGCCGTCAGGCTGCGTTGCGGAAGTCGCGCAGAGGTCGCCTGTGTGGGTGACGGCGATATTCACAACCCCCGTGTTGTCCACAGTTATCGACCAAGATCCACACGATTTCCGGGATCGCTGCACCGTGATTCAAGCGCGCACCGCTCGCGGCGAGTTCATGGCCGGATCGGTTTGTCGGTGTGCGTTTGGCCGGCACCTGTCGGCCTTGCATATGGAGGCCGGTCCGCCGGTTCTCCACACGGGACTTCACCACGGGCGGAATCGCGGGGCCGCAGAGGGCCGCGCGGGCTCCGCGCAGGAAAACAGCGAAGGGGATGGGGATCGTGGCGGGAGCCATCGCGAACGAGGTGCCGCCCGCCGCCGAGGGGCGGCAGGGCAGGCCGTTGATCGTCACCGAGGACGCGGAACTGCTGGACGACCTGCTGCGCCTGTGCGCGGCCGCGGGCGCCAGACCGGAGGTCCACCACGGGGTGCCGGAGGGCAGGGGCCGGTGGGAGGCGGCGCCGCTCGTCCTCGTCGGCGACGACGCGGCACGACGCGTACGAGGGGCCGCGCGCAGACGAGGGGTGGTGCTGGTCGGCCGGGACCAGGACGACTCCGGGGTCTGGCGGCGGGCCGTCGAGATCGGCGCCGATCACGTACTGATGCTGCCGGACGGCGAGCAGTGGCTCGTCGACCGCATCGCCGACGTGGCCGAGGGCGTGGGCAGGCCCGCCCTGACCGTGGGGGTGATCGGCGGCCGGGGCGGTGCCGGAGCGTCCACCCTGGCCTGCGCGCTGGCGGTCACCTCCGCGCGGCAGGGCAGGCGCACCCTCCTGGTGGACGCGGATCCGCTGGGCGGCGGACTCGACGTCCTCCTGGGCGGCGAGACCGCAGAGGGACTGCGCTGGCCGGCGTTCGCCGCCTCACGCGGCCGGGTCGGCGGCGGAGCCCTGGAGGAGTCGCTGCCCGAACTGCACTCCCTCAGGGTGCTCAGCTGGGACCGCGGCGACGCCGTCGCCATCCCGCCCCAGGCCGTGCGAGCGGTCCTGGCCGCCGGTCGGCGGCGCGGCGGCGCCGTGGTCGTCGACCTGCCGCGCCGGATCGACGAAGGCGTCGCGGAGGCCCTCGCCCAGATCGACCTCGGCCTGCTGGTGGTCCCCGCCGAGCTGCGCGCGGTCGCCGCGGCCGCGCGGGTGGCGTCCGCCTTCGGAATGGTGCTGCGCGATCTGCGGGTTGCCGTGCGAGGGCCCTACGCGCCGGGCCTGGACGACCGCGAGGTGGCACGGCTGCTCGGGCTGCCCCTGGCCGGCGAAGTACCCGCCGACACGGACCTTCTGGACGGCGCTGCACCCCCGGGAGGAGCCCCGCGCGGACCACTCGCACGTTTCTGCACGACCTTCTGGGAGCGGGCGGTGGCCGGAGGTGAGGCCGCATGAAGGGCGACTGGGACCCGGCAGCGGGGACCGACGGCGGACTGCTGGACGGCGTCCGGCAGTGGCTCGCCGAGAGCGGCTCCGAACCGACACCCGCGCGCGTGGCACAGGCGTTGCGGGAGCGGGGACGGGTGCTCGGGGACGCCGAAGTCCTCGGCGCGGCCGAACGGCTGCGCTCCGAACTGATCGGCAGCGGACCGCTGGAACCGCTGCTCGCCGACCCTGAAGTAACCGACGTCCTGGTGTCGGCGCCCGACCGGGTGTGGGTGGACCGGGGCGGCGGCCTGGAGCTGACGAAGGTCACCTTCCCGGACGCGGCGGCCGTACGACGACTCGCGCAGCGCCTGGCCGCAGTGGCCGGCCGCAGGCTCGACGACGCGCGCCCGTGGGTCGACGCACGCCTTCCGGACGGCACACGCCTGCACGCGGTGCTCCCGCCGGTGGCCGTGGGCTCGACCTGTCTGTCCCTGAGGGTCGTACGGCCGCGGGCGTTCACCCTCGACGAACTGGTGGCGGCGGGGACGGTACCGCCCGGCGGCGACCGGGTGCTACGGGCCCTGATCACCTCGCGCCTGTCGTATGTGATCAGCGGCGGCACCGGAACAGGCAAGACGACGCTGTTGAGCGCTCTCCTGGGCCTGGTCGACCCGGGCGAGCGGATCGTGCTGGCCGAGGACTCGGCGGAGCTGCGGCCCGGTCATCCGCACGTGGTGCGGCTGGAGGGGAGACCCGCCAACCAGGAAGGCGTGGGGCTCGTCGAGCTGCAGGACCTGGTGCGGCAGGCGCTGCGGATGCGGCCCGACCGGCTGGTCGTCGGCGAGGTGCGCGGGCCCGAGGTCGTGTCGTTGCTGGCGGCCCTGAACACGGGACATGAAGGCGGCTCCGGCACTCTGCACGCCAACGCGGCGGCCCAGGTGCCCGCCCGGCTGGAGGCACTCGGCACGGCTGCCGGGCTCGACAGGGCGGCGCTGCACAGCCAGTTGGCGGCCGCGCTGTCGGTGGTCCTCCATCTCGTCCGGGACCGGGACGGGCGGCGCAGGATCGCCGAGGTGCACGTGCTGGAGCGGGATCCGTCGGGGCTCGTGGTGACGGTGCCCGCGCTGCGGTGGGGTGCCGAGGCTTTCGCGTACGAGCGGGGCTGGGAGCGGCTGCGGGGGCTGCTCCGGGAAGGGAGCGGAGCGCTGTGACGGGGGTCGACGAGATGTCGGCGGGGCTGACCGGGGCGGCCGTGGCGTGTGCCGGGGCGGCGGCCTGGCTCCTGGGCGGACCGGGTACCGGAGTTCGGCGGGCGCAGCTGCTGCTGGCCGGTGGTGGGGCGGTGGGGCCGCCGCCCTGGGAGAGGGCGGCCCTGCGCGTGCGGCGGCTGCCGGCCGAGTGGTGGGCGCCGGTGCTCGGGGTGGTGATCGGCGTGCTGGGCGCGTCCGTGCTGCCGGTGCTCGCTGGTGCGCTCGGAGTGCCGTTGCTGCGCCGGTTGCGCCGGGCCCGGGAGGCGCAGCGGGCGCGCGAGCGGCGCGGTGACGCTGTGATCGCGCTGTGTGGGGCGCTCGCCGGAGAGGTCCGCGCCGGTCGACAGCCGGGTGAGGCGCTGCTGCGGGCCGCCCGGGACTCGGGCGGGCTCGGCGAGGCGCAGTCGGTGGTGCTGGCGGCCGCGAGGTTCGGCGGGGATGTGCCCGTCGCTCTCGTGGGCGCGGCACGGCAACCGGGCGCCGACGGACTGCTGGGGCTCGCCGCGTGCTGGTGGGTGGCCGTGGACCGGGGCGCGGGTCTCGCGGCGGGGCTCGACCGGCTGGAGGGCGCCCTGCGCGCGGAGCGGGACCAACGGGCGGACCTGCGCGCCCAGTTGGCAGGCGCCCGGTCCACGGCCGTGATGCTCGCCGGGCTGCCGGTGCTCGGCCTGCTGCTGGGCACCGCGCTGGGTGCCGACCCGCTGCACGTGGTGCTGCACAGCGCCGCCGGCCTGGGCTGCCTGCTGGTCGGCGGAGTGCTCGAAGGCGTCGGCCTGTGGTGGGCGCTGCGGATCGTACGGGGAGCGGAGGCGGCATGAGCACGGACGTTGTCCACAGGCTGGGGGTACTCGTGTGCGCGGCCCTGGGGCTGTGGTGGCTGGTCCGGTCCCTCGACACCGTTCGGCGTGAACGGAGGCTGCGCAGACGACTGGACGCGGTGCTGCTCCTGGAGGGTGCGCCGTCGGCGCGGCGGCAGGTGGTGCGGGATGCCGCGCGGGGGTGGCTGCCGGTCGCCGGAGTCGTGAGCGCCGGGTGGGTGCTGGTGGGAGGCCTCATGGGACTGGTGCTGGGACTGGTCGCCGGCTGCGGCTTCTCGTGGTGGCGGCAGAGGCACCGGGGCAGCGGATCGGCGGAGAAGCTTGGGGACAGGGAGTACGACCCGGCCCGAGTGGCGCGTCAACTCCCGCTCGCCGCCGACCTGCTGGCAGCGTGCATCGCCGCCGGAGCCGGCCCGGCCGCGGCCGCGCGGGCCGTGGGCGAAGCCCTGGGAGGGCCCGTCGGGGAGCGGCTGGCCCACGGTGCGGCAAAGGCGCGGCTCGGGGGCGAACCGGCCGAGGCGTGGCGGGCGTTGGCCGCACTGCCCGGTGCCGGCCCCTTGGCGCGGCTCCTGGAGCGCGCCGACGAGTCGGGCGTGCCCGCCGCCGCCCCGGTGGCCCGGCTGGCGGCCGAGGCCCGCGCCGCGTGGGCACGCGCCGCGACCGAACGGGCGCGCCGCGCCGCCGTCATGGTCACCGCACCCGTGGGGCTGTGCTTCCTGCCCGCGTTCATCGCGATCGGGGTGCTGCCGGTGGTGATCGGGCTCGCGGACGGGCTGCTGGGAGGGGGCGGCGAATGACGGGATGACCGGCGACAACAGCACAAGCGACAGCAGAAACGACAGCACAAGGGACAGCAGAAACAGCAGCAGAAACAGCAGTGCAAACAGTAGTGCAAACAGCAGCACACGGGATGAACGGAACGGATCCTTACGGGGGTTGAGATGCGCAAGGCAGTACGGGCGGTAGAGGCGGTACGAGGACGGATGCGTGCCCTGGTGCGCAGGGTGCGCCAGGCACCGAGGGACGCGGGGATGGTCACCTCCGAGTACGCCGTGGGGATCATCGCGGCGGTTGCCTTCGCCGCGGTGCTCTACAAGGTCGTGACCAGCGGGCAGGTGCAGACGGAGTTGCAGGACATCGTGAAGCGGGCGCTCGATGGCGGGGCGTGACCGGTGGGCCGTGCGATGGGGCGGCGGTGACAGGGGGGAGTGGAGAGCCGCCGTCCGGGCAGCGCCCGTCGAGCGGAGGCGTGACCGTGGCTTCGTGACCGCCGAGGCAGCGATGGCCCTGCCCGTGCTGGTGCTGTTCGCGATGGCGTTGGTGTGGGCGCTGCTCGCCGCGTGTGCGCAGATTCAGTGCGTGGACGCGGCGAGGGCGGGTGCTCGGGCGGCGGCTCGCCAGGACCCACCCGACGCGGTCGTGGCGATGGCTCGTCGGCTGGCGCCCGACGGGGCGAGGGTCACTGTGAGCCGTGAGGGCGACCTGGTGCACGTGGTGGTCGCGGCGAACCCACCGGGACCGGATGCCCTGAGCCTGGACCTGAGCCATGAGGCCGTGGCACTGGCGGAGGAGACGGTGGGGGCCAGGGGGTGACGTACACAGGACACGGAGCACGGACCAGAGACAGGGTGCACCGGAAGCCACGGCAGCAAAGTGAAAGAAAACGATCGCGCCGGACGGACCACCGCTCCGACCGAGGATCCGCGACCGTCTGGGCCGTGGGTGCCATCGCTGTGCTGTGTGTGATCTTCGGGGCCCTGCTGGCCATGGGCCAGACGGTCGTGATCCGACACCGTGCGGCCGGGGCGGCCGATCTCGCGGCGCTCGCGGCCGCCGACCACTGGACGACGGGTACGGACGCCGCATGCGGCATGGCGGAGCGGGTCGCCCGGGCCCAGGGCACCCGGCTCGTGCGGTGCGCGATCGAGGGCGAGACCTCGGACGTCACGGCTGCGTCGGGGAAGGGACCGTTCAGCGCGGAGGCGAGATCGAGAGCCGGACCGGCGGGACCGGTCGCACCCGGGCTGGTCGCACCCGGGCCGGTCGCACCCGGGCCGGTCGCACCGGGGCCGACGGCCCCCCAAGCCCCGGCACCGAACGCGCCTCACACCGAACGTGCCCGACCCGGCGCGGTCAGCCCGCCGGTGCCTCCCGCAACAGCTCCGTGAGCAACCGCACGGCTCCCCGCTTGTGCAGTGGATCGTTGCCGTTGCCGCACTTGGGGGACTGGATGCAGGACGGGCAGCCGGCGTCGCACTCGCAGGAGGCGATGGCCTCGCGGGTGGCGGCGAGCCAGGAGCGGGCCGTGTGGAAGGCGCGTTCGGCGAAGCCCGCGCCGCCCGGGTGGCCGTCGTAGACGAAGACCGTCGGCAGCAGCGTGTCGGGGTGCAGCGGGACCGAGACGCCGCCGATGTCCCAGCGGTCGCAGGTCGCGAAGAGCGGCAGCATGCCGATCGACGCGTGCTCGGCGGCGTGGAGGGCGCCGCCGAGGATCTCCGGGTTGATCCGGGCGGCGTCGAGCTGGTCCTCGGTGACCGTCCACCACACGGCACGGGTGCGCAGCGTACGAGGAGGGAGGTCGAGTTTCGTCTCGCCGAGCACTTCGCCGGTGATCAGCTTTCGTCGCAGGAAGGAGACGACCTGGTTGGTGACCTCGACGGAGCCGTAGCACAGGCGTCCGTCGCCCCACGGGACCTCGATGTCGGTCTCCAGTATCGAGATCGACGTCGTGTCGCGGGCGACCGTCGAATACGGCGGGTTGGCCTCCTGGACCAGGGCCACGGATTCGTCCAGGTCCAGTTCGCGCACCAGATACGTACGGCCCTGGTGCAGGTGCACGGCGCCCTCGTGGACCGTCGTGTGGGCGGCGCCCGCGTCGACCGTGCCCAGGAGCCGTCCGGTGCCGGCCTCGACGATCTGGACCGGCCGTCCGCCCTGCCCGCGGATGTCCGTGAGGTCGGCGGCCCGCTCGCGGCGTGTCCAGTGCCAGGCCTTGGTACGGCGCCGGAGCAGCTTCGCGGCCTCCAGCTGCGGCAGCAGGTCCTCGGTGGCGGGGCCGAACAGCGGAAGGTCGTCGTCCGTCAGAGGGATCTCGGCGGCGGCCGCGCACAGGTGCGGGGCCAGGACGTACGGGTTGTCCGGGTCGAGGACCGTCGACTCGACCGGCTGGTCGAACAATGCCTCGGGGTGGTGCACGAGGAACGTGTCCAGCGGGTCGTCGCGGGCGACCAGTACGGCCAGGGCGCCCTCCCCTGAGCGGCCGGCGCGGCCCGCCTGCTGCCACAGGGAGGCCCGCGTGCCCGGGTAGCCGGCGATCACCACGGCGTCCAGGCCGGAGACGTCGATGCCCAGCTCCAGGGCGGTGGTGGCGGCGAGCCCGAGGAGTTCGCCGGAGTGGAGGGCGCGCTCCAGGGCGCGGCGTTCCTCCGCGAGGTAGCCCCCGCGATACGCGGCGACGCGCCGGGCCAGCGAGCGGTCGCCCGCGGTGCCGGCCTCCGATGTCACCGTGGCGAGGCGTTCCTGGGTGATCACCGAGATGAGTTCGGCGCCGCGCCGGGAGCGGACGAAGACGACCGAGCGGACACCCTGTAGGACGAGGTCGGTCAGGAGATCCGCCGTCTCCGCGGTCGCCGTGCGCCGCACCGGCGCGCCCTTCTCGCCGTGCAACTCGGTGAGCGGGGGCTCCCAGAGGGCGAACACCAATTCCCCGCGAGGGGAGGCGTCGTCCGCGACCTCGACCACGGGCAGGCCGGTGAGCCGGGAAGCGGCGACCGAGGGCTCGGCGGCGGTCGCCGAGGCCAGCAGGAAGACGGGCGAGGCGCCGTACCGGGTGCACAGCCTGCGCAGACGGCGCAGCACCTGGGCGACGTGGGAGCCGAAGACGCCGCGGTAGGTGTGGCACTCGTCGATGACGACGTACTTCAGGGCCTTGAGGAAGGAGGACCAGCGCGGGTGTGAGGGAAGGATCCCGCGGTGCAGCATGTCGGGGTTGGTGAGGACGTAGTTGGCGTACTGGCGGATCCACTCGCGTTCCTCGACAGGGGTGTCGCCGTCGTAGACGGCGGGGCGGAACGCGGTGCCCAGCGGATGTGAAATTTCCTTCACCGATCGGCACTGATCCGCCGCGAGTGCTTTCGTCGGCGCCAGGTACAGGGTGGTGGCGCCGCGGCCGTTGGGTGCCTCGGAGCCGTCCAGGAGACCGGAGAGGACGGGGACGAGGTAGGCGAGCGATTTGCCGGAGGCCGTGCCGGTGGCGACGACCACCGAATCGCCGTCCAGCGCGTGTTCGGCGGCGAGAGCCTGATGGGCCCAGGGGTGTTCGATGCCCTTGGCCTGCACGGCCGAGATGACTTCCGCGCGGATCCGGTCGGGCCAGACGGCATGGCGGCCCTCACGCGGGGGCAGGTGCTCCGTATGAGTGATGCGCGAAGCCCTGCCCGGCGCGGAGGCGAGCCGGTCCAGGACCGTCCCCGGCGCGGGGCGGGCGGTGGAGTCCGTCGGGGATCGATCGGTTCGGTGATTCTTGGCCATCGGCACCGAGTGTGTCACCGGCGTGACGGACAATGGTCCCAAGGCGTCGTGCACGCCTGCCGGTAAGTGATTGAATGCCATCGCGGCTGGCGAACCGTCCTGGGGCTCCGCCGAGGTGTCCTGAGGGACGACCGCTCGATTAGCAAGGTGCTGGAGGATCCGTGGACCTGTCCCTGTCGACCCGTACCGTCGGCGATCGTACGGTCGTCGAGGTCGGTGGTGAAATCGACGTATATACCGCGCCCAAGCTGCGCGAGCAGCTGGTCGAGCTGGTGAACGACGGGAGTTTCCACCTCGTCGTCGACATGGAGGGTGTCGACTTCCTCGACTCCACCGGGCTCGGCGTGCTGGTAGGCGGCTTGAAGCGTGTCCGGGCCCATGAGGGCTCGCTGCGCCTGGTGTGCAACCAGGAGCGCATTCTGAAGATCTTCCGCATCACCGGTCTCACCAAGGTGTTCCCGATCCACACCTCGGTCGACGAAGCGGTGGCGGCGACGGACTGACCGTCGATGGGCCGCGTGCCCGTGACGGCTGAGACAACAGGAGGGGGACCGGGCCCACGACGGCCCGGCCCCCTGACAGCACGCCCGTTTCCGAGGGGGATGCATGGCCACCGTTGAACTCCGTTTCAGTGCGGTCCCAGGACATGTCAGGACCGCCCGACTGGTGGCCGCTTCCGTCGCACGCAAGGCCGGGGTGGACGAGGCCGTCCTCGACGAGGTGCGGCTCGCCGTCGGCGAAGCCTGCACCCGTGCCGTCGGCCTGCACCAGAGCAGCGGCATCTCGGCGCCGGTGCGGGTGCTGCTGATCGAGGAGGAGAAGCAGTTCTCCATCGAGGTCGGTGACGAGGCTCCGCGCGCCGTGCCGGGCGGCACGACGCACGGAGCCCACGAGGACGCGGACGTGGAGGCCGAGGAGGACGAGATGGGCCTCGCGGTCATCAGCGGCCTCGTCGACGACGTGGAGGTCACCGCGGACGAGCACGGCGGCAAGATCCGTATGAGCTGGCCGACCACACCGCCGGCCGCGGTTCCCTGACGCGCACCTCCCCGTACGCACCGCCGGCGTACCTCCTTCTTCGAGTCTCCGCCCGCGAGTCTCCGTCTCCGAGTCTCCACGAGGGGCTTCGAGTCTCTGCAAAGGGCCCTGCTGAGCAGGGCCCTTTGCCTTTTGTCCGATCATTCTGCGACGACTTCCCGATGATGCGCCTGAATTAGTGAAGGAATTCACGATCAATCAGGCCGTCATTTGATCAAGCGTCAACGCCTTTGAGGCATTACCGCTTTCGGGTTCTGTGCCTACCCGGCGATCATTTGCTGACGGGCAGGTGGAGCTAATTCCGTTTACCGCGTACTGTTTTGATCAGGTTCCCCTCCCTAGAATCCGTCCACATCTTGAGCTCAGCCCAAGCGTCAAGGAGGACGAATGGCGGGGCTTTTTACCCCTCAACAGTTTGATCACCCCACAACCTTCGCAGCCGCAGTGCTGACGAACGACAATCGCCTCATCGTGATGGTCATCGGGATCGTCGCGCTGGCCGCGCTCGTGGTCGCCGGGGTCCTGGTGCGCCAGGTGCTGGCGGCAGGCGAAGGCACCGACAGCATGAAGAAGATCGCGGCGGCGGTCCAGGAAGGCGCCAACGCCTATCTGGCCCGGCAGCTGCGCACGCTCGGCGTATTCGCCGTCGTCGTGTTCTTCCTGCTCATGCTGCTGCCCGCGGACGACTGGAATCAGCGCGCCGGCCGATCGGTGTTCTTCTTGATCGGCGCCGCGTTCTCGGCGGCCACCGGTTATATCGGGATGTGGCTCGCCGTACGCAGCAATGTGCGGGTCGCCGCAGCGGCGCGTGAAGCGACCCCGGCGGAAGGCGAGCCGGAAAAGGATCTCACCGCCGTCTCGCACAGAGCCATGAAGATCGCTTTCCGTACGGGTGGCGTCGTCGGCATGTTCACGGTGGGGCTCGGTCTTCTGGGCGCCTCCTGTGTGGTGCTGGTGTACGCGGCCGACGCGCCGAAGGTCCTGGAGGGCTTCGGTCTCGGTGCGGCGCTGATCGCGATGTTCATGCGGGTCGGCGGCGGCATCTTCACCAAGGCCGCCGACGTCGGCGCCGACCTGGTCGGCAAGGTCGAGCAGGGCATTCCGGAGGACGACCCGCGCAATGCCGCGACCATTGCCGACAACGTGGGCGACAACGTCGGCGACTGCGCGGGCATGGCGGCCGACCTCTTCGAGTCGTATGCCGTGACCCTCGTCGCCGCGCTGATCCTCGGCAAGGCGGCGTTCGGTGACGCGGGGCTGGCGTTCCCGCTGCTCGTGCCCGCGATCGGTGTGGTCACCGCGATGATCGGCATCTTCGCCGTGGCCCCGCGGCGCGCCGACCGCAGTGGCATGAGTGCCATCAACCGCGGTTTCTTCATCTCTGCGGTCATCTCGCTGGCGCTGGTCGCGGTCGCGGTCTTCGTCTATCTGCCGTCGTCGTACGCCGGCCTGAAGGGCGTCACGGACGCGGCGATCCTCGGCAAGGGCGGCGATCCGCGGATCCTCGCGCTCGTCGCGGTGGCCATCGGCATCGTGCTGGCCGCGCTGATCCAGCAACTGACCGGTTACTTCACCGAGACCACCCGTCGTCCCGTGCGGGACATCGGCAAGACCTCGCTCACCGGCCCGGCCACCGTCGTCCTCGCCGGTATCTCCATCGGCCTCGAATCGGCCGTCTACACCGCCCTGCTGATCGGCCTCGGCGTGTACGGGGCGTTCCTGCTCGGCGGTACGTCGATCATGCTCGCCCTGTTCGCGGTGGCGCTGGCCGGCACCGGTCTGCTCACCACGGTCGGCGTCATCGTCGCCATGGACACCTTCGGACCGGTCTCCGACAACGCTCAGGGCATCGCCGAGATGTCCGGCGACGTCCAGGGCGCGGGCGCGCAGGTGCTCACCGACCTCGACGCCGTGGGCAACACCACCAAGGCCATCACCAAGGGCATCGCCATCGCCACGGCCGTACTCGCGGCCTCGGCACTCTTCGGGTCGTACCGCGACGCGATCCTCACGGCCGCGAACGACGTGGGCGAGAAGGTCTCCGGCGCGGGCGCGCCGATGAACCTGATGATGGACATCTCACAGCCCAACAACCTCGTCGGGCTCGTCGCGGGCGCCGCGGTCGTCTTCCTCTTCTCGGGGCTGGCGATCAACGCGGTCTCGCGGTCCGCCGGTGCGGTCGTCTATGAGGTCCGCCGGCAGTTCCGTGAGAAGCCGGGGATCATGAACTACACCGAGACGCCCGAGTACGGCAGAGTCGTCGACATCTGCACCAAGGACGCCCTGCGGGAGCTGGCCACACCAGGACTGCTCGCCGTGATGGCGCCCATCGCGATCGGGTTCACGCTCGGCGTCGGCGCGCTCGGGGCCTATCTCGCGGGTGCGATCGGCACGGGCACGCTGATGGCGGTGTTCCTCGCCAACTCCGGCGGCGCCTGGGACAACGCCAAGAAGCTCGTCGAGGACGGCCACCACGGCGGCAAGGGCAGCGATGCCCACGCGGCGACCGTCATCGGCGACACGGTGGGCGACCCGTTCAAGGACACCGCGGGCCCCGCCATCAACCCGCTGCTGAAGGTGATGAACCTGGTGGCGTTGCTCATCGCGCCCGCGGTCGTGAAGTTCAGTTACGGCGAGGACAAGAGCATCGTGCTCCGTGTGCTGATCGCGGTGGTCGCGCTCGCCGTGATCGTCGGCGCGGTGTACATGTCCAAGCGGCGCGGTATCGCCGTGGGTGACGAAGACAACACCGACAAGGTGGCCAAGTCGGCGGATCCCGCGGTGGTTTCGTAGACGGCGGTACGGGGGTCGGCTTCGCGCCGGCCAACGGGCGGGCGGTTGGCGCGTGTTGGCGCGCCGACCGCCCGTTCTGCCGTTTGTGTGCCCTGTCCGTGAGCCTTCTCTCGCTCGTGCAAATGGATCATATGGTGTGATAGCGGTCATATGACATCGGGGTGTCACCCGTTCGGCGTGTATGTTCCGGGCCGAGAGCCATGGAAGGGACCAATCCGGTGAACAAGAAGCTCGCGGCCGCACTGTCCGGCGGTGCGGTACTGGTACTGGCGCTGTCGGGATGCAGCAGCAGCGACGACAACAGCGAACAGCTGAACTCCTGGGCCAAGCAGGTCTGCGACGCCGTGCAGCCGCAGACGAAGAAGATCACGGCCGCCAATGCCGCGATCCAGCAGGAGACCTCGGACGACAGCACACCGGAGGCCGTGCAGAAGGTGGACTCCCAGGCCTTCCAGGACATCTCCGACGCCTACAAGGCGATGGCGACCGCCGTCCAGAAGGCCGGGGCGCCGGACGTCGAGAACGGCGACAAGAAGACGCAGGACGCGGTCAAGGAGCTCAACACCCTCTCCACCGCCTACGCCGGACTGAAGAAGAAGTCGGACGACCTCGACACCAAGGACCAGGCGAAGTTCGCCGACGGTCTCAAGGGCGTCGCCACGGAGCTGGAGAAGCTGAGCAGGAGCGGCAGCGACGCGCTCGCCAAGCTGGAGGAGGGCGACGTGGGCAAGGCGATGTCCGCACAGCAGAGCTGCAAGACCGCTGCCGTCTCGTCCTCGGCGGGCAAGAGCTGACGGCCGCGTGAAAGGGCGCCCCTCGTGAACGTGAAGGGCGCCCCTCGTGAAATGGCGCGCCTGAGGAGGGCGATCGTTCGTCAGCCTCACAAGGGTCCGGTACGCGCGCGTGCCGGACCCTTGGCATATGCCGTCCACAGGTGTACGCGCCATGTCGCGGAAGCCGACACAATGGGACCGTGAGCAACTCCAGCCTGTCGCCCCTGCCCGCCACCGACCGCCCCGACGTCGCCGCCCGACTCCGGGACGCCCTGATCGGAGCCGGCTTCACCGCCGACGGCCTGCTCGACCTGCTCGGCGCTCCCGCGTACGCGGCGCTGGCCCGCAGCGAGACCGTGCCGGCACTGCGGGCGACGCGCGGGGACACGCCGCTGGAGGCGCTCGTGCGGCTGTTCCTGCTCCAGCAGCCCGTGGCGCACGCGCGCGTGGCGGACGCGCTGCCGGTCGACGCATGCCTGGAGAGCGGCTGGCTGGTGCGCGTCGCCCCGGACGCCCGGGACGATCTCGCCGCCACCGTCGACGTACGGCCGTACGGCGGTCCCGGTGGCGAGGACTGGTTCATCGTGTCCGACCTGGGGTGTGCGGTCGGCGGGGCCCGCGGCATCGGCAGCCATGGGGAAGGTGTCGTACTCGGAGTGGGCGGGGCGTCCACCACGCTTGCCGGAATCACCGTACGGAACCCGGTCGCCTCCGTGCTCGACCTCGGCACCGGATCAGGGATCCAGACCCTGCACGCCACGCGCCACGCCACCCGGGTGACCGCGACCGACGTGAACCCGCGCGCGCTGCACATCACCGCGCTCACGCTCGCGCTGTCCGGCGCACCGGCGGCCGACCTGCGCGAGGGCTCACTGTTTGAGCCGGTGCGGGACGAGACGTACGACCTGATCGTGTCCAACCCGCCCTTCGTGATCTCTCCCGGCGCCCGGCTCACCTACCGCGACGGCGGCATGGGTGGGGACGACCTGTGCCGGGCGCTGGTCCAGCAGGCGGGGGAGCGGCTGAGCGAGGGCGGGTTCGCACAGTTCCTCGCCAACTGGCAGCACGTGGAGGGCGAGGACTGGCCGGACCGGCTGCGCTCCTGGGTGCCGCGCGGGTGCGACGCCTGGATCGTGCAGCGCGAGGTACAGGACGTCACGCAGTACGCCGAGCTGTGGCTGCGCGACGCGGGCGACCACCGCGCGGACCCCGCCGAGTACCAGGCGCGGTACGACGCGTGGCTCGACGAGTTCGAGGCGCGCAAGGTCAGGGCCGTCGGGTTCGGCTGGATCACCCTGCGCAAGACCGGTGCCGCCGAGCCGTCGATCACCGTGGAGGAGTGGCCGCATCCGGTCGAACAGCCGCTCGGCGACACGGTGCGCGCACACTTCGAGCGCCTCGACTACCTGCGCGAGCACGACGACGCCGCCCTGCTCGCCGGGCACTTCAGGCTCGTCGAGGAGATCGTCCAGGAGCAGGTCGGGCTGCCGGGCGCCGAGGACCCCGAGCACGTGGTGCTGCGGCAGAACCGCGGGATGCGCCGGGCCACCAAGGTGGACACGATCGGCGCGGGCTTCGCAGGGGTGTGCGACGGCACGCTCAGCGCGGGCCGGATCCTCGACGCCATCGCTCAACTGGTCGGCGAGGACCCGGTGTTGCTGCGCGACCGGACCCCGGCGCAGATCCGGCTGCTGGTGGAACAGGGGTTCCTCGAACCGGCCGGCTGAGGCTGTCGGCGTCTGCCCGGCCGTCTCGTGCACGACGGCCGGGGTGTTCACCACGCGTTCGCCTTCCGGTCTCCCGGGCCTGTGAGGCTTCCTGGCCCGAGGATCCGAGCACACAGGACATGGAAGAGACATGGAAACCGCACCGGCGATCTTCACGGGCACCGTGTTCGTACTGTTCGGATCGTCGCTGCTCCTGTGGACCGGACACCGGGTTTGGCGCCACGAGGCTGTCGCCGACGGAGTGCACCCCAAGGTCTCCGCTGTGGTCGCGACACTCGCCGGTGTGAGCGCACTGGCGCTCGCGGCGTGGTGCTTCGCACAACTCTGACGACGGCGCACGACCAACGGCCCGTCGGCCCGGACGATCTCCATTGGCGCATCACACGTCGACGACTGCTTCCCCCAGCAGGCTCCCGGGCATACGTGCTTCCCTCGCGGGCATGAGGAGCAGGCTCCCGGGCACCGCGCATACGAGCAGATGAGGCGCCCTTGCCGCCTCTCCGACGGGAAGCGGCGCTCCCGAGTTACCCTCGGAAACCATGCTCGGCGATACACCCGGCACACGACCGTTGTCCTCGTGTCCTGACGCCGAGCCCGCGTGTGCATACTGCCACAAGAAGGCTACGGATGGTGAGAAGAACCGATGAGCCTTCATTCCGGCCCCGGGTTAGTCTGAGGCTTGACCCGTTACATTGGGAGACCGTTCGAGTGGCCGTTGTGGACTTCGGTCATTTGACACGGGGGCGGGATTTACCGTCACACTCCGCAGCGTCAGTACGTGCGCGCCACATCCCGTGGCCCCAGCCCTGGGGTGCCCCCAGCGTCGACCGGAGAGAAGAGCGAAGTTGTCCCCGACCAGCGAGACCGCGAAGGGCGGCCGCCGACTCGTCATTGTCGAGTCGCCTGCCAAGGCGAAGACGATCAAGGGCTATCTCGGCCCCGGCTACATCGTCGAGGCGAGCGTCGGGCACATCCGTGACCTTCCGAACGGCGCCGCGGAGGTGCCCGAGCAGTACACCGGCGAGGTGCGCCGCCTCGGCGTGGACGTCGAGCACGACTTCCAGCCCGTCTACGTGGTCAACGCCGATAAGAAGGCCCAGGTCAAGAAGCTCAAGGACCTCCTGAAGGAGTCGGACGAGCTCTTCCTCGCCACCGATGAGGACCGCGAGGGCGAGGCCATCGCCTGGCACCTCCAGGAAGTCCTCAAGCCCAAGATCCCGGTCAAGCGGATGGTGTTCCACGAGATCACCAAGGACGCGATCCGCGAGGCCGTCGCCAACCCGCGCCAGCTCAACAAGAAGCTGGTCGACGCCCAGGAGACCCGCCGCATCCTCGACCGCCTCTACGGCTACGAGGTCTCGCCGGTCCTGTGGAAGAAGGTCATGCCGCGGCTGTCGGCGGGCCGCGTGCAGTCCGTGGCGACCCGGCTCGTCGTGGAGCGGGAGCGCGAGCGCATGGCGTTCCGCTCCGCCGAGTACTGGGACCTGACCGGCACCTTCGGCACCGGCCGCGCCGGCGATGTGTCCGACCCGTCCTCGCTGGTCGCGCGGCTGACCGCGGTCGACGGCCGGCGGGTCGCCCAGGGCCGTGACTTCGACTCGCTCGGCCGGCTCAAGAGCGCGAACACGCTGCACCTGGACGAGGCCAACGCCCGCGCGCTGGCCGCCGCCCTGGAGAGCACGCGGTTCTCCGTGCGCTCGGTCGAGTCCAAGCCGTACCGCCGCTCGCCGTACGCGCCGTTCCGTACGACGACGCTCCAACAGGAGGCCAGCCGCAAGCTCGGCTTCGGTGCGAAGGCGACCATGCAGGTCGCGCAGAAGCTGTACGAGAACGGCTACATCACGTACATGCGTACGGACTCCACGACGCTGAGCGACACCGCGGTCTCGGCGGCCCGCGCCCAGGTCACTCAGCTGTACGGCGCCGACTACCTGCCGGACCGGCCGCGTACGTACGCCGGGAAGGTCAAGAACGCGCAGGAGGCGCACGAGGCGATCCGGCCCTCGGGCGATCGTTTCCGCACGCCCGCCGAGACGGGGCTGACCGGCGACCAGTTCAAGCTCTACGAGCTGATCTGGAAGCGGACGGTCGCCTCGCAGATGAAGGACGCGATCGGGAACTCCGTCACCGTCAAGATCGGCGGCGCCGCTGCCGACGGGCGGGACGTCGAGTTCAGCGCGTCCGGCAAGACGATCACGTTCCACGGCTTCCTGAAGGCCTACGTCGAGGGCGCCGACGACCCGAACGCCGAGCTCGACGACCGCGAGCGCCGGCTGCCGCAGGTGGCAGAGGGCGACGCGCTCACGGCCGAGGAGATCACGGTCGACGGGCACGCCACCAAGCCCCCGGCCCGCTACACCGAGGCCAGCCTGGTCAAGGAGCTCGAAGAGCGCGAGATCGGCCGCCCGTCGACGTACGCGTCGATCATCGGGACGATCCTCGACCGCGGCTACGTGTTCAAGAAGGGCACGGCCCTGGTGCCGTCCTTCCTGTCCTTCGCCGTGGTCAACCTCCTGGAGAAGCACTTCGGGCGGCTCGTCGACTACGACTTCACCGCCAAGATGGAGGACGACCTCGACCGCATCGCGCGCGGCGAGGCGCAGTCCGTGCCGTGGCTGAAGCGGTTCTACTTCGGCGAAGGCGCGAACGGTGACGGCAGCGCCGCCGAGGCGGGCAACGGCGACGGGGACCACCTGGGCGGCCTGAAGGAACTGGTCACCGACCTCGGCGCGATCGACGCGCGCGAGGTGTCGTCCTTCCCCGTCGGCAGCGACATCGTGCTCCGGGTCGGCCGCTACGGCCCGTACATCGAGCGCGGCGACAAGGACTCCGGGAACCACCAGCGCGCGGACATCCCGGAAGACCTCGCCCCGGACGAGCTGAGCGTCGAGCTCGCGGAGGAACTGCTCGCCAAGCCGAGCGGTGACTTCGAACTGGGCGCCGACCCCTCGACCGGCCACCAGATCGTCGCCAAGGACGGCCGCTACGGTCCGTACGTCACCGAGGTGCTCCCCGAGGGCACCCCGAAGACCGGCAAGAACGCGGTCAAGCCGCGCACGGCCTCGCTGTTCAAGACGATGTCGCTGGACACGGTGACCCTTGAGGACGCGCTCAGGCTGATGTCGCTGCCCCGCGTCGTCGGCACCGACGCCGAGGGCCAGGAGATCACCGCGCAGAACGGCCGTTACGGCCCGTATCTGAAGAAGGGCACGGACTCCCGTTCCCTCCAGGCCGAGGAGCAGCTCTTCACGATCACGCTGGAGGAGGCGCTGGCGATCTACGCCCAGCCCAAGCAGCGTGGGCGGGCCGCGGCCAAGCCGCCGCTGAAGGAGCTGGGCGCGGACCCGGTCAGCGGCAAGCCGGTCGTGGTCAAGGACGGGCGCTTCGGCCCGTACGTCACCGACGGCGAGACGAACGCGACCCTGCGGTCGGACGACAGCGTCGAGGCGATCACGCCGGAGCGCGGGTTCGAGCTGCTCGCCGAGAAGCGGGCGAAGGGGCCCGCCAAGAAGACGGCGAAGAAGGCCGCGGCGAAGAAGACGACCGCCAAGAAGACCACCGCCAAGAAGGCCGCCCCGGCCAAGAAGACCGCCGCGAAGAAGACGACGACGTCGAAGACCGCGGCGAAGAAGGCGCCCGTGAAGAAGGCGGCGGCCAAGACGGCCGACGCCGAGTAGGGGACGCCGTAGAGGACGCCGAGCAGGGAGCGGCACAGTAGACAGAAGCAGGTCGGGCCCCGGCAGCCGCCGGGGCCCGACTTGTAGAAGCCTTGTGAAGTTTGGTTTTCGCTCCCCGCTAGGCTGAACGCTTGGTCCTGCCCGGCAGGGCGCTTTCTGCTTCAATGTCGACCGCTGCAGGACGGGGTACCCGATCTACGGGGTACCCGATCCGCGGCCTGGCACCAACTCCACAGACGTGACGTCCCGCCGACCCGGCAGCAGGCCCGGTTGCCCGGACTTGGCCAAACTAGCGTGACGGAGAGCCCGCGTACCATCACCCAGTAGAGGGATGCGACGGTTCTCCGGACGGAAGAGAGAGATGACCCGAGCCGAGCAGCCAACGGCCCAGAATCCGGCACCCGACGACGTCCTGGTCGCGGACTCCCGCGAGCGCGCCGTCCGCGCCCTGCTGCGTCAGCCGCAGCTCAAGCGGCTGTGGAGTGCACAGCTCGTGGGCGGCGTGGGCGATGCCCTCGCGCTGCTGGTCCTCGTACTCCTCGCCTTCCAGGCGGCGATCGCCCAGGGCTCGTTCGGCGGTGGTTACCGCGGGGTCGCCCTCTGTGTGGCCGCCGTCTTCGGGACGCGCCTTCTGGCCACGCTGCTCTTCGGGGCGGTCCTCCTCGGACCGCTCACGTCGCTCACGTCCCAGGAGGGCCCGCTCGACCGCCGCTGGACCATGGTCGGCGCGGACGGACTGCGCGCCGCGCTGCTGCTCGTGGCCCCCCTGTGGATCGACTGGACTCCGGACAACGCGCTCGCCGTCCTTCTGGTGACCGCCTTCGTGACCGGGGTCGCCGAGCGCTTCTGGACGGTGTGCCGCGAGAGCGCGGCGCCCGCCCTGCTGCCCACGCCCCCGCTGGAGGGCGCGACCGTGCGCCCGCTGCCGGACCACATGGACGCGCTGCGGCGTCTGTCCCTGCGTACGGGATTCGTGGCGGTGCCTCTCGCCGCGGGCGGCCTCGTCGTGGTCTCGCTGCTCAACAACGCGCTGGGCGCCGGTATCGACTGGTTCGGGCAGCACCAGGCGGCACTCGCCTCGTACGTGGCGGCCGGGCTGTTCGCCGCCTCCCTCTCGGTCCTGGTCTTCCTCGAACTGCCCGACACGCGCACCCCGCGCCCGCGGTCGCCGCTGGAGGGTCTGCGCCGCCCCAAGTCGGGCACGGGTGCCGACAAGGGCCGCACCGGCGCGATCACGATCCTCGTGCTCGCGTGCGCGGCCGTCGCGAGCGCCGTCTCCGCCGCGGTCGCCGTCGCCGTACTGCACGCCAAGGACCTGGGCGGCGGGCCGGTCACGTACGGGCTGCTGGTCGTCGCGCTGACCGGTGGCGTCGTGGCCGGCATCCGCAGGGCGCCGTCGGTACTGCCCGCGCTGTCGCGGCGCCGGCTGCTCGCCCTGGCGATCGCCTCCACCGGAGTGGCGCTGCTCGCCGCCGGGCTCGTGCCGGACGTCACGACCGTGGTCCTGCTCCTCGCCCTCGCGGGCGTGGGCGCGGGCATCGCCGCGAACACCGGGCACGCGCTGCTGGACCAGGAGGCCGAGGACTCCCGCCGGACGCGCACGACCGAGCACCTGCACGCGGTCGTACGGGTCTTCGTGGCGATCTGCGCCGTGATCGCCCCGGTGCTGGCCGCGCTGATCGGGCCGCACCGGCTGGAAAGCGGCAAGTTCGTGTTCGCACACGGGGGCGCCGCCTTCACGCTGATGCTGGTGGGCGCACTGCTGCTGCCGGTGGCCGCGCTGGTGCTCGCCAAGGTGGACGACCGTTCCGGGGTTCCGCTGCGGCACGACCTGCTGGACGCGCTGCGGGGTGGGGACGACCCGGAGGTGGCCCCGGCTTCCTCGGGCTTCTTCATCGCCCTGGAGGGCGGCGACGGGGCCGGCAAGTCGACCCAGGCCGAGGCGCTCGCGGAGTGGATCCGCGCCAAGGGACACGAGGTCGTACTGACGCGCGAGCCGGGCGCCACCCCCGTGGGCAAGCGGCTCCGCTCGATCCTCCTGGACGTGTCGTCGGCCGGACTGTCGCACCGCGCGGAGGCGCTGCTGTACGCCGCCGACCGCGCCGAGCACGTGGACACCGTCGTACGGCCCGCCCTGGAGCGGGGCGCCGTCGTCATCTCGGACCGGTACATCGACTCCTCGGTGGCCTACCAGGGCGCGGGCCGGGACCTGTCGCCCACCGAGATCGCGCGGATCTCGCGCTGGGCGACGAACGGACTGGTCCCGCATCTGACGGTGCTCCTGGACGTCTCGCCCGAGACCGCCCGCGAGCGGTTCACGGAGGCGCCGGACCGGCTGGAGTCGGAGCCGGCCGAGTTCCACGCGCGCGTGCGGGCCGGTTTCCTGACCCTGGCCTCGGCCGCCCCGGGGCGCTACCTGGTCGTGGACGCGGGCCAGGAGCCCGAGGCGGTCACCACCGTCGTCCGGCACCGGCTCGACCTGATGCTGCCGCTGTCCGAGGCCGAGGTGAAGGCCCAGGAGGAGGCCCGCCGCAAGGCCGAGGAAGAGGCGCGGCGCAAGGCCGAGGAGGAGGCGCGCCGCAAGGCCGAGGAGGAGCGCCTGGAGCGTGAGCGCCAGGAGGAGCTCGCCCGGCTGCGCGCCGAGGAGGAGGAGCGCAAGCAGCGCGAGCTGGAGGAGGCCCAGCGGCGCGAGGCCGAGCGGCAGGCGGAGGAGGCCCGGCAGCGGGCCGAGGAAGCGCGGCGGAGGGCCGAGGAGGAGCGCGCCCGGCTCCTCGCGGAGGAGAAGGCGCGCGCCGAGGAGGAAGCGCGCCGCAAGGCCGAGGAGGACCGTCGCCGCAGGCAGGCCGAGGAGGAGGCCCGGCTGCGGGCCGAGGCCGAGGCGCGCCGCCTGGAGAAGCAGCGCAAGGCCGAGGAGGCCCTGGTGCGGGCCGAGGAGGCGCGGCGGGTGGCGGCGGAGGCCGCGGCCGCGGCTTCGGCCGGGACGGCGTCGAGGACCGGCGGTGCGGCCGGTGCGGCCGGGGGCTCTGCGGCTGCTGCCGGGGCGGATGCGTCGCGGGAGCGGGGCTCCGAAGGGAAGTCCGCCTCGTCCTCGCCGTCTCCCTCTTCGTCGTCCGCGTCGTCCGCGTCGTCCCCGTCGTCCCCGTCGTTCCCGTCCGCGTCACCTTCTGCGTCCTCGCCGGACAACGAGCTGACCGTCCCCACGCCCGTCGTGACCTCGTCGAACCTGTCGGGCGGGCCCGTGGACGAGACGGCCGTGCTGCCGCCGGTACGCCCCGGTGGCCCCGACTCGGAGACGACCACCCAACTGCCGCAGCCGCCGGTGCCTCCGGGCGCCGGAGACGAGACCACCGTGCTGCGGAAGCAGCCGGCTCCGGACGGCGCGGCCGACGAGACGGCCGTGCTTCCTCCCGTAACGGAGGAGGGTGCCGCTCCGCGTGGTGCGCGGAGCGCGGGCCAGGAGTCGCGGCAGGCACCGGCGGGCGGCTCGGCCGACCCGGCGGACCGGATGCCGTCGGGCTTCTTCCGGGACGAGCGCCCGGCGCCCGGTGGCTCGCAGGACCGTACGCGCGAGCTGCCCCAGGTGGACGCCGAGGGAGCCCCGCGCCGCCGTCCCCGGTCCGACTGGGCGGAGGAGACTCCGCTGGACGACCTGCCGACCCTGGCCGACGAACTGCTGGGGCCGCGCGACGGCTACGAGGACAGGGCCGACGACAGCCGAGACGACGACGGGCACGGCGAGGGCCGTGGCGGCCGGGGCCGAGGCCGGGGCGGACGGCGGCGCTGATCACGGTCGGGCCAGGGTGGACGGCGGCGCTGATCACGGTCGGGCCAGGGCGGACGGTGCGGGTGGACGGCGCCGCTGAGTACGTCAGGCCGGGGCGGGCGGCGGCGAAGAGCACGGTCCGGCCCCGACTGTCAGTGGCCTCGCGCACAATGGGGTGCGGCAAGGCAGAGTGTGACGGAAGGGGCGGTGCCGCATGCCCGTGTGGGACGACCTGGTGGGCCAGGAGCGGCTGAGCGCGCAGCTCGAAGCCGCCGCCCGGGATGCCGACGCGATCGTCACCGCGGCCGCCGCCGACGCGCCGCTGCCCGAGGCGTCGAAGATGACCCACGCCTGGCTGTTCACGGGCCCGCCCGGCGCCGGACACACCACGGCCGCGCGGGCCTTCGCGGCGGCCCTCCAGTGCGTCAGCCCGGACCGCGCGCTGGGCGGGACCCCCGGCTGCGGCTTCTGCGACGGCTGCCATACGGCGCTGGTGGGCACACACGCCGATGTCACCACGGTCGCCGCCGTGGGCTCGCAGATCCTCGTCGAGGACATGCGGGACACGGTCCGCAAGTCGTTCACGTCGCCGGCGAACGGCCGCTGGCAGATCATCCTCGTCGAGGACGCCGAGCGGCTGAACGAGAAGTCGGCGAACGCCGTCCTCAAGGCAGTCGAGGAGCCCGCCCCCCGCACGGTCTGGCTGCTGTGCGCACCCTCGCTCGAAGACGTCCTGCCCACCATCCGCTCCCGTTGCCGCCACGTGAGTCTGCTCACACCGTCGGTGGACGCGGTCGCCGACATGCTGGTACGGCGTGAGGGCATCGAGCCCGACGTGGCCGCCGCCGCGGCCCGCGCCACCCAGGGGCACATCGACCGCGCCCGCCGTCTGGCCACCGACCCGCGCACGCGGGAGCGGCGGGCCGCCGTGCTCAAGGTGCCCTTGCGCGTCGAGGACATCGGCGGCTGCCTCAAGGCGGCACAGGAACTGGTCGACGCCGCCACGGAGGAGTCCAAGCAGCTCGCCGAGGAGCTCGACGTCAAGGAGACCGAGGAGTTGAAGGCGGCACTGGGCGCGGTACAGGGCGGCCGCATGCCGCGCGGCACCGCGGGCGTCATGAAGGACCTGGAGGACAAGCAGAAGCGCCGCCGGACGCGTGCGCAGCGCGACAGCCTCGACCTGGCCCTGACCGACCTCACCGGCTTCTACCGCGACGTCCTCGCCCTCCAGCTCGGCTCCCGCGTCGCCCTCGCCAACACCGAGGCGCACGACACGCTGGAGCGCATCGCCCGCGACACCACACCGGAGTCCACGCTGCGCCGCATCGACGCGATCGCCGCCTGCCGCGACGCCCTCGACCGGAACGTGGCCCCCTTGCTGGCGGTGGAGGCGATGACGGTGGCGCTGCGGGCAGGCTGAGGTTCCGGTCCGGCGGTCACCGCTGCTCGGCTGGGTTCGGTCCCTTTGGCGGACGGGTGCGCCGTCTGGCGGACCGATGAGTCGTCCGGCGGACTGGTGTGTCGTTGCCGTCACCCGTACGAGCCGTTCCCCTCCCCCTTGCGAATAGTGACCAACTCATCGCGCAGAGTTACGATCACGGAATGTACATCAGGAGCTGCCCCCGGTTGCCCTCCAGTGGCACGACCACCCACGCTCGTCCCGATCGCCGGAACCGAACCCTGCGTACGACCACCGGATTCCTCCTCGCCTCCGCACTGCTCATCTCGGCCTGCTCCTTGGGCAGCTCGACATCGGCGGCATCGGCGACAGGGACCGCGGCGGCAAGGTCCACAGCGACGGGGACCGCGGCGACAGGGACCACGGTGACGGGCACCACGGCGACATCGGGAACGCCGGTACTCAAAGCGCTGCCCGGCGCGACACCATCGGCTCTGACCCCGTACTACGGGCAGAAGCTGACCTGGCGCAGCTGCGGCGGCCGCGGCTTCGAGTGCGCCACGATGAAGGCGCCACTCGACTACGCCCAGCCGGGCCGGGGTGACGTCAGGCTGGCCGTCAGCCGCAAGAAGGCCACGGGCCCGGGCAAGCGCCTCGGCTCGCTGCTGCTCAACCCCGGCGGCCCGGGCAGTGCGGCCGTCCAGTACCTGCAGGCGTACGCGGGCATCGCCTACCCGGCGGCGGTCCGCGCCCGCTATGACCTGGTGGCCGTCGACCCGCGCGGCGTCGCCGGCAGCGAGCCGGTCGAATGCCTCAACGGGCGCCGGATGGACGCGTACACGGAGACGGACTTCACTCCCGACGACCGGCGGGAGACCGACGAACTGGTCGCCGCCTTCCGGGAGTTCGCGAACGGCTGCGGCGCGCACTCCGCCCGGTTGCTGCGTCATGTCTCGACGGTCGAGGCCGCCCGGGACATGGACATCCTGCGCGGGGTGCTCGGCGACAAGCGGCTGACGTACGTCGGGGCGTCGTACGGGACGTTCCTCGGCGCGACGTACGCGGGCCTGTTCCCCGAGCGCGTCGGCCGGCTGGTCCTGGACGGCGCGATGGACCCGTCCCTGCCCGCCCGCAAGCTGAACGAGGACCAGACGGCGGGGTTCGAGACCGCGTTCCGGTCGTTCGCGAGGGACTGCGTGCGGCGGTCGGACTGCCCGCTGGGCGACGCCGGCGCGACCCCGGCCCAACTGGGCCAGAAGCTGAAGGCCTTCTTCGCCCGGCTCGACGCCAAACCCATCCCGGCCCGCGGCTCGGGCGGCCGCGCGCTCGGCGAGTCCCTGGCCACCACGGGGGTGGTCGCGGCGATGTACAACGAGAAGACGTGGCCGAGGCTGCGCCAGGCCCTCACCCGGGCGATCGACCACAGGGACGGTTCCGGCCTGCTCGCCCTCTCGGACGGCTACTACGAGCGGGGCGCGGACGGCGAGTACGCGAACCTGATCTCCGCCAACGCCGCCGTGAACTGTCTGGACTCCCCGTCGGCGTTCTCGACCCCCGAGCAGGCGCGACAGGCGCTCCCCGCCTTCGAGAAGGCCTCCCCGGTCTTCGGCCGTTTCCTGACCTGGGCGTCCCTGGGCTGCGCGTACTGGCCGGTGAAGCCCACCGGCACTCCACACCGCATCGAGGCGAAGGGCGCGGCCCCGATCGTCGTCGTCGGCACCACCCGCGACCCGGCGACCCCGTACCACTGGGCCCGCGCCCTCGCCTCCCAGCTGTCCTCGGGACGCCTCCTCACCTACGACGGCGACGGCCACACGGCGTACGTTCGCGGCAGCCGCTGCATCGACTCCGCGATCAACACCTACCTCCTCGACGGCACTCCTCCCACCAGCGGAAAGCGCTGCTCACAGCCCTGATCACCAGCCCCTTCCGGGGTGCTCCGACGGCTGGTACGGAGCACCCCGGAAACTGTGTAGACTTACCGACGTTGCTGATCGCACCATAGTGCGGACAGCGCGCCGCCTTAGCTCAGATGGCCAGAGCAACGCACTCGTAATGCGTAGGTCTCGGGTTCGAATCCCGAAGGCGGCTCCGGCAAAGGCCAGGTCACATAGCCCGTGACCTGGCCTTTTGTGTTGCTCGGGACATGACGCGTCACACGGCCGGGGTGCCGCGAGATGGCTTGCGTGAGCGATGCGTGAGCGGAGCGGTCCGGTGCCCTACTTCTTGGGCTTCTTCCGCTTGCCCTTCTTCTTGGCCCTGGCCTCGGCTTTCGCCTTGTCCTTGGCCTTCTTGGCGGCCTTACGGGCCTCCTCCGCCTCGGTCTTCCGCTGAAGCGGGACCAGCTTGGCGGTGGCCTCGGCCGCGTTCTTGCCGACCTGCGGCAGAACGCTCTGGTAAATGTCCCGCGTGATCCGGGTGTCGCTGTGCCCGAGCGTGTCCGACACGATCTTCACGTCGATGTCGGCGGCGAGCATGAGCGTGGCCGCGCCGTGCCGGAGGTCGTGCAGCCGGATCGGCGGGAGCCCGGAGGCGGCGACGAGGCGCTCGAAGAGGTCGGTCAGCTTCCCGGGGTGGAGCCAGGAGCCGTCTTCCTGGGTGAAGACCATGCCGGTCTCGACCCAGGCTGATTCCCACTCCTCGCGGTCCGCGTCCTGCTGTTCGCGGTGCCGTTTCAGGACGTTGACGGTGTCGTCGTCGAGCGCGACCACGCGGAAGCCGCTGTCGGTCTTGGGCTCGGAGGTCTCGACCTCCCACCCGTCCTGGACGAGCTGGGCGGAGACGGTCAGGGAGTGGTCGTCGAGGTTGGTCTCCGACCAGGGCTGCGCGCATGCCTCGCCTCGCCGCAGGCCACGGAAGGCGGGATGTAGTCGGTCTCCACAAGGTAGCTGCGGGTGCGCTTGGCCGCGATCACCAACAGCTCGTCCGCAACCCCGTACGTGTCCGCCGCCCCGTAGGCCACGGCAGCCAGCACCCGGGAGACCTTCTGGTAGCTGGAGTACGCGAGCTTGAGTGCGGAGGCTTTGCCGATGCTGTCGCCCAGGACGTGGGTCCGCACATCGGTGTCGGCGAAAAGTTCGGCGATCCGGTCGGCCTGCTCGACGGCGCCGGAAAGGTAGAGCGTCGGGGACTTGCCGCCCACCGGAGGGGATCCGACCACCGCGGCATCGATGACCGGCATCGGGGCCAGGCGGTCGGCGATACTCACCACGCGCGACGGCGAGACGGCGTTCGCGTCGACATAGATCGTGCCCGCTTCGGACATGCCGAGCTCGGCTACCTGGCCGGCGGTCTCCTCCGCTGCGGCGGGAGGGCCCAGTGAGAGCAGCACATCGGAGCGGGAGACAAGCTCAGGCAGCGCCGCGCCTTCGAGGCCCGCGCGCTCGGCCCGGCGGCGGGTTGTGTCGCTGCGTCCGTCGGGGCACCACAGCACGATGTGGCCTCTCGCGCGCAGCTGGGCGCCGAAGGCGGCTCCCATGCTGCCGGGGTGCAACAGCCCAATGGTGCTCGTCATGCCGTTGTCCTTGTGTGGTCGGCGGAGTGCAAAAGCAGCAGGTCGATGGCGGCGCGTGCATGCGACACCACGTGGTCCGGTCCGGGATCGTCCGGAGGCCAGGAGCGGCCGTTGCCGATCCAGATGGTGCGCAGCCCTGCGGAGCGTCCGCCGCCGATGTCGTTGACCGGGTTGTCCCCGACCATCCAGCCACCGTCGCCCAGCACGGTGCCGCAGCGGGCCGCCGCCAGGGCGAAGTGCCGGGTGTGCGGTTTGCGCGCGTCAGCCTCTTCGGAGACGAAGACGCCGTCCACGCGTTCGGAGATACCGGTGGCCCGCAGCTTGGCGCGCTGGATATCCGCCGCACCGTTGGTCGCCACCCCCACCCGCCAGCCAGCCGCACGCAACTCGTCCAAGCCGTCGAGGACCCTGGCCTGGCACGACACCAAGGCCGCGATGTCGGTGCAGTACGTGTGCCACAACTCCGCAGTCGACATGGGCAGTCGGTACCGAGTGCGGATCACGTCAAAGGTGGACGGAGAGGCTCGCTGAGCTACCAGGCCCAGAACGTACGTTTGCTCCTCGTCCTCCAGACCGTGCCGGGTCGTGAACTCGGCGGCCCAGACAGCGAGCGCTCCCCACCGGTCAACGAGGGTGTTGTCGAGATCGAAGAGAACCAGAGGCGGCGGCACATCCCGCACCCTAATGCGCGCCGGTCAGCTGTGTGCTCGGGGCCGAGAGGGCGGGTCGAGCCCCCCTTCCCGCCGCGCTCTGCGCCGCACATCGTTCCTTCATGCTGCCAGCCATACGGTCACCCCGAGGCTGGCCCAGGACCATCAGGCAAACCGTCCCCGGTCAGCACCCTGTCGGCCTCGACGAGGTACCACGAGTCAGAGTGGCTGGCGAGTCTCGGCGGGCGAGGCCCTTACCGCCCAGAATTTCCTACATGGAGGCGGGCGTGAGGTTGTAGACCGCGGCCGCCGTTCCGCGTCTGCTGCAGTTCAGGGAACCATGGATCAGTTCAAGGCGTCGCCCGTACCGTTGGAAGCATCAGCGCTGTCGCTGGTGTACCAGGAGGGAGGAAGAGGCACAGGGGTGTGCTGGAACGAACAACCCAATGACGCCTTTAACGCGCCGTGACCGGCAACTCGATCGCCGCGTGTGATGAGGCGCTGCTCCCAGCGCGCTGAACATCGTCCACCCCTACCTCTGAAGGCCATGAACGCATTCGACCGTTGGTACAAGGGGCTTAGCGGCTTCAACCGGGACCTCGTCCTGCAGCACTTCTGCGCAGAGGCTCCAGTTCCGCTGGGCGAACTTGCTTCTCAGCATGCCCTTCTTCGGGAGACTGCGCGGCAGTGCCGAAACTTCCTCATGGACGAGTTCAACCGCAGTGTCGAGGGGGATTCGATACTCAGTGCCTGGATAGAGCACGCGGAGCTTGACCTGCGGAAACCTTGCCTCGTCAGTTCGTTTCTGGACCGCCACGCCTGGCTTGGCGAGAACATTGGAGACAGGCTCACCGTCCTCCGCCTGTTCACCGGCATGCGCTGGCTGGACGCGACCACCTCCGCGTCCCCGACCGGACAGTGGATCTTCATGGAAGATCTGGAAGAGTGTGGCGCCGCCACGCTAAGAGCCCTTGATCTTGATGTCGACAAGGTGATGAGCCTGTCGACAGCCTCCGCTCTTCTCGACGTACGCCAGGTGCCTGTCCCCAGCGATCTCGACACCCTGCGTCAGTGGCTGATCCACTGCGGTCTTGACTGTGAGGGCAACCAGATCTCGTTGACTCGCTCCAAGCCTCAGCCGACTGAGACCGTTGTCGTCTCTGGCGGGCTGTCCGAGTTGGTCGAGCAGCTGTCTGCCCTCCTCCTAGTAAAGAAAAGCGGCGAGAGCATTCTTACTCTCGGTGACCTTCTTGGTGAGGCGGAGATGGCGGACGGGGAGCTTGGAGTGGTCTCGCGCATGCTCCGCGACGCCACCTTCACGGCGGGAGAGGGCTGGGTTGTGCCGGATCGCTCCACCGATTCCGAGCGGCGTCGGGCAGTGCGAGGCGAAGGAATTTCGGAGGAGCAGAGCGTTACGGAGGGTAATAGCACTTCGAGTGCGGCCGAGGAAATCAAAAACAGGGAAGCAGAGAGTGACGGATCCATTCCGTTTGCAGGCGCGCTGGCGGATGCCGGCGAAGCGGGTCTGGAGGCGTCGCCCGGAGACCTCATCGCACAGCTCCTCGAAGGCTGCGCTGAGGGCATGAGCACCTCGCTTATCGAGGGCGCACTGGACGGAGTCGTGCCACAGGGAGAAGTGACAGAGGCGCTCTTCACGGATGCGCGCTTCGCGATCACGGCCAGGGGAGCCTGGTGCCTCCAGCACGGTTCCGACGCGACTGCACCCTCTGCTGCAGCGATCCCGGCCCAAGGACCTTCCTTCCGAGAAGAAGAAGCGTCCGCCTCGACCACCGAGGCTGCCGGCGGCGTCGGCTCGCGCGGCGGGCTTCAGCGTGAGCGCGAGCGCCTCGACAAGGTGGAGGCCACCTTGCGCGAGGCGGACACCCCGCTCACTGTCGAGGAGCTGAAGGAGCGCACGGGCGTCGCCATCGGGATCCAGTATCTCCGGCAGCAGATCGAAGGGGATGCCCGCTTCAGCCGGAGCCAGCGGAACCAGTGGGCGCTGACCGAGTGGCACCTCCCGGTGTACAAGCCGATCAAGGAACTGATCTCTGACATGGTCGATGCGCACGGCGGCCAGGTTGAGGCAGACAAGGTCGTGGCGCTTCTCCGCCGAGACTTCGACATCAAGGAGTCCAGCCTGCGGGCCGCCATGTCCATTGCGCCCTTCACCGCACGTGGAGGGATCGTCCGCCGTATAGCTGAAGACCTGGACACTGGCTCCGAGGAAGCAGCTGTCCCCGCAGCCCGCACCGCTGAGACCGATGCGTCGGCTGAGCAGCAGCCCCACCCCGTCGACGAGGCCCCCGACGTGGACGACCTCATGGACCACCTGGGGTTGATCTGATGGCGGCTTCCCCTTTCCTCCGAGACTGCGGCGCGGAGTCCGACTACCGCAGCGACCGCAACAACCTTGTCGAGGACTTCTACCTGCCTGCCCTCGCCGCCTCCACCGCCTACGACCGGGCCGTGGGCTACTTCGCTGCGTCCGTGGTCGCCACGCTCGGGCAGGGAATCGACGAGTTCACCTCGCGCGGCGGCACCATGCGGATCATCGCCTCCCCCTACCTTGACCCGGCCGACATCAAGGACATTGAGGACGGCTACGAGCTGCGCAAAGTCCTCCAGCGTGCTGCCCTCCGAGACCTGGAGCAGGCGGTCGAGGACGCGCGGGCAGCCCGCGGCCTCGGCAAGCTCGGACGACTGGTCGCCGAGCACCGAGTCGATTTCAAGCTGGCTTATGTCGAAGAGCGTGGCCGCGTCGGCATGTACCACGAGAAGATCGGTGTCTTCCGGGACGGCCGAGACGTCATCGCCTTCAAGGGCAGCGCCAACGAGACCCGCTCCGGTCTCGTTGGCAACTTCGAGGCGATCGAGGTCTATCGGAGCTGGGACCCGAGCGATGCACGCCGGGCCGCGCGCATAAGCAAGGACTTCGACGACCTCTGGGAGAACCGCACGCAGATGCTGCGCGTCATCCCGTTCACCGATGCCGCCAAGGTGATCGTCGAGCGCAGCGCCCGGGCCACCGCCGACCAGTACGAGCTGGACGACCTCCCGACCGGCGGAACCCCCATCCGCACCACGCCGCTGCCTCCTCCGGGCACGCTTGCGATCCCGCCTAGCCTGAAGGTTCGCGACTACCAGAAGGAAGCTGTCCAGAACTGGTTCCGCAACCAGTGCCGAGGCATCCTCCGCATGGCCACAGGCACAGGCAAGACCCTGACCGCACTTTCCGCTGCCTCCCAACTCGGCACGCTCCTTCGGAAGAACGATGCGTCCGCCTCACTCCTCACCGTCGTCGTGGCCCCGTACCAGCATCTGGTCGACCAATGGGCCAAGGACATCGAGTGGTTCGGCGTGACACCGCTGCGGGCCTACGAGGCGACCAGCAGATGGTCCCCGCGCGCTCACAGCCTGCTCCAGAACATCGCCCTCGGCGGTACCCGAGGCGGCGTCATCGTCACCACCAACGCCACCTTCGGCGGCGATGCCTTCAAGAACCTGCTCAGCTCCTACCAGGGGCACCTCCTCCTCATCGCGGACGAGGCCCACAACCTCGGCGCCGCGCACCTGCGTACCCGCCTCCCGGAGAAGGCCCAGTACCGCCTCGGCCTCTCCGCCACCCCGGAGCGCTGGTTCGATGAGGAGGGCACCGACGCCCTCACCGACTACTTCGACCGAGTCGTCTTCGAGATGGGCATCGGCGAAGCCATCCGCCGTAGCGCCCTGTGCCGCTACACCTACACGCCCATCCTCGTGGAGCTGGACGACGAAGAAGCCGAGCTGTACGCAGAGACCAGCGCGAAGATCGCCCGCCTGATCGCGGGCGGCACAGACCTGAAGGAGACCGCCGACCGGGACAGCCCGCTCGGCCGACTTCTGAAGAAGCGCGCCGACATCATCGGCCACGCCCGCGGCAAGCTAGAGATCCTCCACGCGGAGATCGAGAGGCGCCGGGACACCAGCCACCAGCTGATCTACTGCGCCGAGGGCAAGCATCCCCTTCTCTACGAACACGGCACCGACGGCCCACGTCAGATTGACCAGGTCATGGAGATGGTCGGCAACGAGCTGCACATGCCCGCTGCCCGCTACACCTCGGAGACCAAGCGCTCGGCCCGCCTGGACATTCTGCGCCGCTTCGAGAACAACGACCTCCAGGTCATCTCCTCCATGCGCTGCCTGGACGAAGGCGTGGATGTCCCGGCCTCCCGGACTGCCTACCTCCTGTCCAGTTCCTCCAACCCCCGCCAGTTCATCCAGCGCCGCGGCCGCGTCCTGCGTAAGGCGCCCGGCAAGAAGCGCGCGGACATCATCGACTTCGTCGTCGTGCCGCCTGCGGGCGGGGACGCGATTCAGAACGAGACCGAACGCAGCCTGCTCCGTCGCGAACTGGCTCGCGTCGAAGAGTTCGCCTACCTCGCTGACAACGAGGGGGACACGCTCAATGTCCTCCGCCCCGTGCGCGAGCGCTACGGCCTCTTCGACACCTGAGCCCTCACTGCAAGTACCCCCATGCCTTCCGTACCCGCTACCTCGAACCAGGAGTAACCCGTGAGCGACGAAACAGCCGGCCAGCCTCCCGCACGAACGGTGCGCGACGTCCTGAACGAGCTGCCGCGGGAAGCCAAGATCCTCGTCCAGAAGGTCATCGACCTGGAGACCGAGAACATCCACATCAGGGAGACGACCAAGGTCGTCCCGAAGATCGTCGACGCCGTGAGGGAGCTGACCAAGTGAAGCTGCTCAAGCTGACGCTGAAGAACTTTCGCGCCTTCTACGGTGAGCAGGTTCTCGACCTGTCTGTGGAGGAGGGCAAGCCCGCCGTCCTCATCTTCGGTAACAACGGTGCCGGCAAGACCACCCTGCTCAACGCGTTTGCCTGGGCCCTGTACGGCACCTTCTCGGAAGACGTGGAACAGCAGCATCGCGTCATTCACGACAAGGCATGGGCGGACACGGCGTTCGGGGAGGACATTACGGCCTCCGTTCGGCTGGACTTCGCGCACGACGGGACCCGGTTCTCCGTGGTCCGGCACGTCACTGTTGTCAAGGAGAAGGCGGAGCAGGAGCCAGTCGAGCCTGAGCTGACGGTCACGGAGATCGGGACGGATGGCGAAGCCCAGAGCATCCTCAACGGCCAAGATCGGATCGAGAAGATCCTGCCCAAGGGCCTGCGTCAGTTCTTCTTCTTCAACGGTGAGCGCATGGAGAAGATGTTCTCTGGCGACGTGAAGCGGGAAGGCGAAGGCAAGAACCAGGAGGTCCAGAAGGCCATCAAGACCCTTCTCGACTTGGAGGCCATCGAGCGTGCTCTGGAGGACCTGCCGAAGGTCTCCCGAAAGCTCGCCAGCGAGATCGACTCCAAGGAGGACAGCAGGCTGAAGCAGCTGTCCGACCATATGGACCACCTCGCCACCCGCGAGAAGGAAGAGGTTGCAGAGATGCTGCGCCTCTCCGGCGAAATCAGCGCCTTCCAGAAGGAAGTCCAGGCCATTGACCGCGCCCTGCTCCAGAACAGGGAGGCGGAGCCGCTCCAGAAGAAGCGGGACTCGCTGACCCGCCGGATCAAGGCCGCGCACGACCGGCACATGGAGTACAAGAGCCGCAAGCGCGAGCTGCTGTCGCGGCACGGCTTCTTGGCTCTGACCAGCGGGATCGACACTAAGGTGATTGAGCTCGCGGACGAGATGCGAGAGCGCCGCCAGCTGCCCGCAGGCATCCAGCGCAGCTTCATCGAGGACATTCTCGAAGCCCAGCTGTGCTTGTGCGGCCGTGAGGTCCGCGAGGGGACCCAGGAGTACGAGGAGCTGGACAAGCGCAAGTACAACGCCGGCCTCGAGGACGTCCAGGAGAGCTGGATGCGGGTCAGCGGCAAGATGAAAAACCTGGAGGAGAGGCGCCAGGAGATCCTGGAGCAGCTCACCCTCAACGCTTCCGACATTCAGCAGGCAGACGCAGAGATCAGCGAGCTGGAAGAGGAACGCTCCGATGTCGATCGGCAGCTGGAGGGGGTGAATATCCAGGACGTCCAGCGCCTCATCGAGCGCCGGAAGAACTACGCCTCCAAGGAGACCGACGCCCGCGTCGCGCACAAGGAGGCTGAGAACAAGGTCACCTCGATCAAGCAGGAGACAGAGGCCACAGGCCGTCAGTACCGGAATGCTGAGGTCAAGAGCGAGAAGGCCCGCAAGGTTCAAAAGCAGGTCGAACTCGTCGAGAAGGTGCGTGCCGCGCTGAAGGAGATCCTCGAGATCAAGACCGAGGAGGTCCGCGACCAGCTCGACAAGAAGGTCAAGGAGGTCTTCTCCCGGATCTTCATCAAGAGCTACGTACCCGAGCTGAACGACGACTTCGAGCTGGAACTGCACACCGCGAGCGGAGTGGCCATCCGCTCCACCGGTGAGAACCAGATCCTCGGCCTCAGCTTCGTCGGCGCGGTCTCCGAGGTTGCCAGGAACATCAGTGCTCGAAAGAAGAATAGGGGGGAGGCGACTATCGAGACCGGCAGCGGCGGTGTCTACCCGGTCGTCATGGACGCCCCCTTCGGCAGCCTCGACCTGACCTATCAGGAAGAGATCTCCAAGGCCCTGCCGGCGCTGACATCCCAGATCATCACCCTGCTCTCGCAGTCGCAGGCGCGGGGCAAGGTTCTGGAGAACCTCCAGCAGGCCGCCAATCAGATGTACGTACTGCGCTCTTACACGCCGAACCAGTCGGCGGGCGAAGAGACGATCGTGATCAACAACCGTGAGGTTCCGTACGTGTCACACGGCGACTTCGAGCACACTGTTCTGGAGAAGGTGACCTTCTGATGGCCTACACAGACCGATTCCGCCGGCCCAAAGAGCATGAGGAGCTGCTCGGTAAGCTCACCGACAGAAAGACCGGGACATTTGCGACCATGGTCGAGGCGATGATGTTCGCAGCGCTGCTCGGCCGCCGCCGAGGCGAGCGCAAGCCGTTCGACCAGGCTGACGAGCCGATCCGCCTCGCGCTCATGGAGAGCCGGGACTACGGGGAGGTGCTCCTCGACATGCTCGGAGCTGTCGAGTGCCCCGACGACCCGAAGATCCTCAGCGCGGACCGCCAGCCTGAGCGGGTACTCATCTTCGAGGAGTACGCGAACGCTGGCCTGTCCCACCTGCAGACCCTTATAAATCGTCAGTCCGACCAGGACCTTGACACGATCATTTCGAACCTCGTCCTCGAGGGGCTTAGGGCGCCGCTGGAGGACGAGAAGGACGACGTTGGCGACATCCTCGCCAGCGCTGACCTGGACTGGTAAAGCCGCTACCTCAGGGCAGGGTCGACAGCCGGAAGCCGTACGGCTATCAACCCTGCCCACCTCTGTTGAGCAGAGTAGCTGGTCTCGTGTTCATGGGGCGGGATGTCTCCGATGGCGGTGTGAAGCAGCTGGTTGTTGAACCAGTCGGCCCACTCTGCGGTGGCCGCGGCCTCGATGCCCAGGTCCGCGGCGACCGCATTCATAACGGCCCACCCGGTGGGGTGGCTGTGAATAATTTCCGCGACCATGCGTACCGCGCACTCGCGAAACTCGGCAGGGTAAGAGGACGGGCGGGTCATGACTTGATTCGCTCAGGGAATCGAGCCTTCAATTAGCACCGAAGCGCTTCATGCCCTAATCCACTTGATGCCGATAGGGTCAACGTGCTCGGAAGTTATGCGACTCCTGAAAAGACGCTGAAGCTGATCCCAGATGGTCAGCCGGCGTCACCTGCGCCTCACACACGACTTGGCAGCGTGTCCCTACTATTGCAGTACATCTGCCTGCTACCGGAAGGCCGTGATCAGTGCAGCCAGGGAAGTTACCAGGGTGGCAACTGCCGTGATTGTGGCCGGAGTTATACGCCCCTTCAAGGGGCCCTCGTTACTCTGACCACCAGACGCGCTCCGGCCCTCATCCCGCAGGGACGTCGAGGTGCAGCAGTGATCGTCGCCAAGCGGATTGTGCACGTTGCTCCTTCCTTTGGGCTCATGCGGTTGCCACATAGCAGGTGAAAGCGGAGCCCAACTACCCCTCCCCCTCGGCTGTAGCGAGCCAAAGGGAAGAGGAACGACCATGACGGGGTAACTCTGACACCATCCGAGTCATACCGCTTTGGAATCAGACGTTCTCACAAACAGCTATACGTAGCTGTGCGTAACAGTTTTTGATTTATAAATTCAAGCCGCCTGGATTCGATCCGCCGTTGCGACACCCGAAACCATGTTCGTGCAGCAGCACGCCAAGTCGCAGTGCACTTCGCGAACGGTGCGACTTGGCGTCTAGGTGCCAGTCGAGGAAATCCGGAAGGGGGGATTCCCTCGACTGGCACCCTAAAACTGCTGGTCCGGAGGGTGACACTCGCGGAAAGCGAAGCGACACCTCATATGGGTTACTTCATTCGAGTGCCGGGCGGTGCGCATGATGGCTGCCCTAAGTCTCGGAACTTTTCTTTCCGTTTTCATTCAGAATGAAGCCTGGATCCGCTGCATTGCAAAGTGAAAACCCTCACGCTACATCGATGAGAGCTCTTTCGTTACAGAGAGTGTCGGCCGAAAATCATCGAGGTTGTTGGAGGCATATTGATTTTTCGGCGAGAGGGTCAGGAGTCTGATAGTGAGCAACCGGATAGCGTTAAATGCCACTTATTGATCCGAAACGGTAAGCGTTCCGGGTCGTCGAATGCTGCGTGAGTGAACTGGTGGGGGAGGCGCTGACTGCGCGGCGCGTGGGCGGCGCGTGGGTGAGCATCAGGTGCTGTCCGGGGTCGAGCAGGCAGCAGTGCGGCAGGCGATTTTGGATCACTTGCCGTGTGACCTGGGTCTTCGTGGCCAGTTGCGGACGCGTGGCCAGGTGGGTGAGCTGATTGCGAAGCTGTATCGGGTGCGGATGACCGAGCCCGGGGTCGGCAAGTACCTGCGGCGCTGGGGACCTATCGTTCCAGCGGCCCGACAAGCGCGCGGTCGAGCAGAACCGGAGGCGGTGCGGACCTGGCTGGAGGAGACATGGCCGGCGATCCGGGCGACGGCGAAGGCCGAGAACGGTGAGGTGCTGTTCGCCGACCAGGTCGGAATCCGCTCTGATCAGGTCACCGGTCGCACCTGGGGCGAGAAGGGCCGCACCCCCATCGTGCGCTGCACCGGCAATCGGTTCTCCGTGAATGCGATGTCCGCGATCAGCGCGAAGCGCCGGATGTACTTCATGGTGTTCACCGAGACCTTCGACGCGAAAGTCATGTGCCGCTTCCTCGGCCGGCTCATAGGCCACTTCCGACCGCAAGATCCACCTCGTGGTGGACGGTCACTTCGCACACCGCTCTCACGTGGTCCGCACATGGCTGGCCGACCACTCCGACAGGATCGAGCTGCACTTCCTGCCCTCGTACTCGCCCGAGCTGAACCCCGACGAACTCGTCAACGCCGACCTCAAACGAAGCCTGCCCATGAGCAGCAGGGCCCGCAACCAGGCCCAACTCGTAGCCGAGACGCGTAGGTTCTTCCACCGCCGCCAGCGCCAGCCCCACATCGTCCGCGGCTACTTCGGCGGCCCCCCACGTCCGCTACACCCTCGAAGAGAACCGTTTGAGTTTCTGATCAATAACGGTTTCAGCCTCAGCACTATTTTTGTATTCGAGAGGATGCAGTAGAAGGGTAGGCGGGGGGGGGGAGTCGCGCTTCAGCCTCGACCGGCTGACATTTCACGTCCTTTGGCGTTTGAGCCGGTTGAGGAATGGATTCTTCGTGCCTGCCGTAGTTCAGCGCGGCCAGGTCTTGACTGCGAGTCCGGCAAGGACGGTCTGCCGGAGCCGGATGCTGTCCGGGGTCCACTCGCTCTTCTCGCTGATCTTTCTGGTCAGCTCGAAGCCCGATGCCTTGAAGACCTCGGCCTTTTCGGCAAACGACTTGTTCCCGATCTTAGAGTTCACTCCAGCCTGCAGGAGCACCATGTTGCCAATGCGGTAGACCCAGCTGGCGGCGTCCTGCTTGTCCCCGCTCTTCTTGATGAAGTCCTCCCAGTCGGCTTCCTTGGCGTTCTGCGGGAATACGTGCTCCAGATTGACCTGGCTCGGGTTGCTGTTGGGGACGAACTCCGGCTGGGACTCCTTTCGCCTTGTCGTTTCCAGGGCGCTCAGGTAGTATCGGGCAAGTTTGGAATCGCTTCTTCCGATGGTGGCGAGCGCGAACTGCTCCCTGAAGTCGGTGTCGGAGGGGATTAGGTCCTCTACGCGCAGTCGGACCTGCGCGGTAGTGGTGACCTCGCCTTTCCGGATGGCGACCGCGATCTGAGAGTACTGGTCCTCGAAGCGGCCGCGGTTCATCATGCTCATAATCATGCCGCGCACTGACCAGTTCACCATGGCCCGGAGGAGCTTCTCGAGCTCGTGGGAGTGGAAGTGCTCGACTGCCGCCAGCAGGAGGATCTTGTTGGGAACTAGGTCGAACATGGCGAGTGTGTCGAGAGCGGGACGGTGACCGTTGCCGCTGCACTTGGTCGCCCAGAAGTCGCTCTCCGGGTTGGAGAGCGCGGTGTAGGCGTGTGTGGCTGACAGGAGGTTCTCCGAGAAATGTAGCGCCTCCTGTCGATGGGTCACCTCCTTGCGCATCTCTGCGTAGAGATCGCGCTCGGTGATCTTGCCAACCTTCGAGCTCCAGTAGTGGCGCAGGAACTTGGTGAACTTCGCATCGGCGGCCCCGAGCTGTAGTGTCCCGAGTGACTGGTGCCAGTTGTTCCGCACCGCGTTGAGGTTCTGCTGCTCGCCGGCGGCTCCGAAGAGGTGGTTCTTCAGGAGGTCCGCGGTGGTCAGGTCGGCGCCTCGATTGTTGAGAGTCTCGAAGATCACGTAGGCGTCTGCCTCGGTCGGGGTCTCGACCACGGCGAGCTGCGCCCGGTGCTGGATGTAGCTCACCCATTTCTCGAGGACGTTGGCCGCGTCCATCCCATGCAGGCTGCGGAACTGCGAGATCTTTTCCCGGAAGAACCGGTACGCCTTGACGATGTCGGAGTCGGTCCTCGCGGGTTTCCCCGGGAGTGCGGTCTCGGTGGTGATCCCGAGGAAGTCGAGGTTGTCGTTCTCGTTGAGCTTGAGGTGCGACTCTGCGTACCTGTCGTTCCATGCCTTGCTGGCCAGGAAGGTGCGGCTGATGCCCACAGCCTGGGAGTCGTCCGCCTTAAGCAGGTTCCCCTCCAGGGTTCGCAGCTCGTCGCGGATGGCAGCGATCAGGAGGGAGGAGGTGACCAGCCGCTGCTGGCCGTCGATGATCCGCTTCCGAGTCCCGTCGCCGTCCTGGGTGATCACAATCGTGCCGAAGAAGTACTCCTCCTTCGCCCCGCCGTTGATCGCCCGGTTCAGGTCGGTCCAGTAGTCGAGGACCTCCTGCTCCACCTTCCAGCAGTACGAGCGCTGGAACTGGGGAACGACCAGGCGATTGTTGCGCAGAACCTCACCGATGCCGACGAGGTAGAGCTGAAGCGAGGTGCTGCCGTGTCCCGATGCCATACAGGGCAGTTTAAGTGTCAATGAGTTAAGTGGATCTGTGTTTTCTGATGACTGGTCGCCATCGTGTGGAGGTGCAGAAAAGGGCCGACCCGCGCAGGCGAATCGGCCCTAAACTGGTTGATTCTTGACAATTCAGACGGTTGTTACGGCCCCGATCAGCCCCTCGATGGCTGTCATCTCCTTGTGCGCACCCAAGTACCCGACCCCCCGCGCCAGATGGATCGTCAGCGTATTGGAGACGTTCTCGTCCGTCGGCTCCAGGCCGTCGGCCACGCAGCGCTGCTTGAGTAGGGCGAGGTAGAGGTCGCCGTGGGGTCCGGCGAAGGTCTTCCAGGACATCTCGACGTTGGAGTCGGTGACGACCTCACGAACCAGGGGGGTAGAGGCGTCTGCCAGGGAGAGCGCCAGGGCCCAGCGGCACAGGACGTTCCACTGGGTGATGCCGGTGGTGTGCTTCAAACGGCTCAGGCGGTCCTTGCTTGCGGTGGCGAGGCGGATGTTCTCAAGCGACATTGCTGGCTCCTACGTTCCACCAGTAACCCTCGACGACGCTGGTGGTGAAGGTGGTGTCGTCGTGGACCAGGGTGTAGGTGTGAGCGACGGACTTCTTGAGGCGGCCAAGCAGGTACTCGTCGATCTCCTCATCCGTGGAGAGAAGGAGGACTTGGTCGCTGGCGTATGGGAAGTATCGGTCCACCAAGTGCTCGCGGTGGCGGCTGTCGAGCCGGCCGAGCGGCGTGTCGATGACGCTGGGCAGGTGGTTGCCGGCGACCTTCATCAAGCCCCAGAGGAGGGAGACGGCGAGTAGCTGTCGCTCGCCCGCGCTGAGACGGCCGGGATCGATCAATTCACCGTTGGTGTCAGCCAGGGTGAGCGTGAATTTGTCGGTATCGATGCGCAGGTCGTTCACCAGGCCCTGCTTGCGCATGAGGGTCTGGAAGCTCGTGAGCATTGCTACCTCAAGGCGGCTGATGTGCCGCTTGAGGAGGGCATCGCCGAACTGTTCCAGCGTCTTCCGGGCCTTCTCCGAGTACTTGATGATCCGCTCGACCTCTTCGGCCTTCACCTTGGTGCGAACGAACTCTTCATGGGCACGCTGCAGGGAGGCAGAGACGTATTCGAGGCGGCGCTTCAACTCGTCGACGTTCTTAAGGCTGTTCTCGTGCGCCTGTTCCAACCGTGCGACTTCCTGGAGCTGGTCTTGACGCTTCTTCTGGATGGCCTCGACCTTGCTCTTGGCCGGTACACCCGCCAGCTGACGCTCCAGCTGCACACTCTCTTCGGCGGCTTCCGCAGCCTGCTGAAGGAGCTCGGCAGCTCGTGCCTTGTCGCGACTGAGTGCCTCGTCGAGTGCCGACAGCTGAGGGAGCGTGTCTGGGGAGAGGCCGAGATCCACCTTGAGGCCAGCGGACTTGGCGCGCTTGGCGCGGTCAGCCTCTAGCTTCTCCATTACAGCGGCCTTCGCCTCGTCAGGGAGCATGTCCAGTAGCCACTGGTCACGCTCTTCGAGCACCCCCAGTACCTGGTGGGACTCGGCTGCCGTCCGCTCGCGACCAGCCTGCTTGCGCAGCTCCTTGAGGTGACTTCCCATCATCAGGAGCGGAAGCGGGCCTGCAGCCAACTGGACGAGGGAGCTGCGGATTTCGGCGAGGCGAGCGGAAACCTGCGCGTACTCGCGCTCGATCTCGACGCGACGCTCGAAGAGGTTTCCGCCCTCCTGCTTGTAGGCAGCCTCCAGCGTTTCGAGAGTGCGCCGAGCTTTGCCGAGCTCGCTGTTGCGCTGCGCGGCCCGCTGTTCTGCGTTCTCCAGAGCGGCGTCGGCCGACTGCCGTTCCTGCTCCTCCGCGTGGATCTTGTCCATCAGGTGCTGCTCTTCGTCCGACAGCTTCTGCCGGCGCTGGAGCGCGAGCAGGTCCGTACGGAGCTGCTGGACGGTGCTGACACCGAGCAGCGAGTGGATGGCCGATTCGATGACCGATGCCGCGCGCTCGGGGTCGGCGAGCGATTCGATCTTCTCTCCGTCGAAAAATGACAGCGAGGCGACTTCGAGGGGGAGCAGGCTCTCGATGTGATCGGCCCACTCCTGGCTGAGAACCCGGCTGAACTTCAGCTCAGGTTCGACGCGTCGCCCCGGCTTCGCCCTGGAGCCGTACTCCTCATCGACGAACGCGTTCACGAATTCCTTGACCGTCGTCTTGCCGCTGGTGTGCCAGCTGCGGACCACCTTGTAGTAGTGCTCCGTGCCGTCCACCGTGACCGTGAACTCCAGAATGATCTGCGCACCGCGGGTCGGGTCGGCCTGCCAGTTGATGCTCTCGCGGAGGTACGTCTCGTATGACTTGCTGCCTCGACCGCTGCAACGTGCTCGCGGCCCGTACAGTGCCAGCTGGATGGCGTCGAGGAGGGTCGTCTTGCCGCAGCCATTGAGGCCGCCGATGAGGACGATCGGCTTGTTCTTCTTGGTGGTCAGATCCAGCGACTGGGTGCCGCGGTAAGCCCCGAACTCTTCGAGAGTGATCTTACGCAGGAGCATCGATATTGGTTTCTTCGTCCAGGGTCAGGTGGGTCTGCGATTCCTCACGCCACTTGTTCTTGCGCTGCGCGAAGTCTATGGCGTCGGCGCTGTCCTCGTAGTAACCCTTCTTTACGGCGCTCTCCAGGGCTTGGAAGAGGCCAGAGCGTCGGGACATTGTCCGGTACTTCCGCTCGACGGAGAGCAGCTCGCGGACCATGTCGTAGTGCAGGTCGTCGTCCCCGCAGAGCTCCTTCAGGAGCTCCATCTCGTCCGCGCCCATGACGAGCTGCTCGTCCAGAGGTCCGCCCGGGAAGTCCTCGCCCGTGGACTCCGCGTAGATACGGGGGAGGGAGTCCTCGACCTCGTGCTTGTCGAAGACCCAGATGCGGCGGATCTCGTGCAGCTCGTCGAGGGTGATCAGTTCGATGTTCTTGACGTGTTCCGGCGCGTTGGCGCGGATCCACGTCTGGGCGTCCAGCAGGTCCTTGAGCCAGTCCTGGCGGAACTTCTGCAGGTACGGGCCGTGGATCGGGACCTCTTCGCCGTCGGTCCTGCGCTTGTAGACCATGACCTTGCCGTTCATGCGGCGGAAGTCTCGGGCCGGTTGGTCAGGGCGGGGGTACGGTAGCTTCCGGCCGGCGGGGAGTCCTTCCTCGCCCTCTTCGAAGTAGCCGAACGGGGCGTCGAGCTTGTCGCGGAGGTCCAGGAGCGGCCTCATCCACTCCTTCTCCTCGTCGTTCTGGATCATCGCCGACATCGACTTGTCCTGCTCGACGAGCGTGCACGTCCAGCACCCGAAGCGGCTGGAGCCGCATGAGGGAGTGGTCGAGTCGACCACTAGCGGGCATTCGCCATCGCCGGAGGCGCCCTGGTACATGGTGAGGAGATCCTGATTGTTGTAGCCCCACGGGTTGGGCTTCTGCATCAGGTACTCCCAGACGTCGTCGTTGGTCCAGTCTTCGACCGGGCTGTAGACGAGGGAGTTGGGAAGGTTTGCATTGGGGGAGAGACGATCACGGACGCGCCGCTTCTCGTGCTTCTCCATGGCACGGGCGCGCGCCTGGCTCTCGGTCTTACGGATACCGAGCACCATGATCGCCTCGCCATGCGCTGCCACGACGTTCCGAATGAAGGAGTTTGAGGGCTTGATCTTGAGGCGCTCGGTGCACCAGCGGAACTTGGGGCGCGGCGCCGGGTAGCCCCGACCGATCAGGTTGACCCAGAAGGTGTCCTTGATCTCCGGCGTCAGGCGATGAGGCTCGATAGGGAGGTCCTGCTTGGCGGCGGCTTTCTCCATCGTCTCCAGTGATGTCGTCACCCACGCCGCGACAACGGGGTTCTCGACGAGGGTGTCGGTGCTGATGACGTGGACCGTCTTGGTGCGCTGCTCCGCCGGCAGAGCGGCAATGGCGTTCCATACGAGCTGAAGGACCGCGGTGGAGTCCTTGCCGCCGCTGTATCCAATGACCCAGGGCACCTGGTCGGCGGTGTAGAGCTCACGAACCTCGTCTGAGAGCTTGGCGATGACCTCTTCGAGGGGTTGCCCGTCGAATGGCTTCCGCCGCACCGGCGTGATGCCGAGTTGTAGAGGGATGGTGCTCATGCTTCGCCTCGCAGGTATGCGTCCTCTACCCGCTGCTCTTCGGCGCTGAGGCCGAGGCGCAAGTGATTGCGCAGGTAGTTGACTGTGAGAGTTACATTTTGGTGGCTTTTGGAAACACGGCCGCCGACGATGGCGCGGCCCTCCCAATCTGCATTTGACCGAGTCCAGTCGACCTTTTTCAGGGGGGAGAGTTTCCGTTTCCATTTACTGGGCGTGGTGGATTCTCGAAGTAGGGAATTTCCGATGCGGCCGAGAGCGTGCAATGCGATTCCGTGACTGTGGATGAAGTCGCGCCGCATCTCGGGTGCCGAGAGCTCTCGCTTGCGAACCATCTCCCACTCGGGAAGCGTCGTGTCGATGTGCTCCCAGTACTCCTGCGCCAGCTCGGCTGCGGCGTCTGCCTCGATCTCCAGGCCCTGCAGGAGGGACTGGGTGCCGTAGTAGAGAGCGCTCAAGGTGAACATCATCCGGGAACGGGCGGAGAGGGTGCTCTTCTCCATCTCGACGTACCCCTTGAAGACCTTGCACTGGCCGGCCAGCGAGCGCGCGACCTGGGCTTCGCTATCCCGGTGGTCATAGAGGACGCCGATGGACCGGGCTGGACGTACCGCGTGCCGGTTGAGGTCCGCGAACATCTGCTGCGAGCGGGCGAGCCCCGCGTCATGGAAGAAGACGATGGCGATCGTCTCGTTGCCGATGTCCGGGTTCTCCTTGAGGGCGTGCTCGATGGCTGCGCGCCGGTGCTGGCCGTCGTTGATCAGGAAGCGGGAGTCCATGGGGATGCGCAGCTGCCCGGTACGGAAGGCGTTGCCGTCGGAGCCGAGATGGTCGAACTCCACGTCGCCGTCGACGGATGCGGTCAAAGCACTGAAGACGTAATCCCCTGGATTGTCCAGAATGTACCTCGTGAGTGCCGGGAGGCGCCCCTTGTTGAGGAGCCGCTGGGCGCGCAGTTCCGGCGAGAGCTCGTCTTCGTCGAAGATAAAGATCTTTGGGATGAGGCGCAGGGGGCACATCGAGACGTAATACTCGCGCCCTGCCTGGATGCCGCGGATCGCCGGGAACGTGTACTCGAACCCCGTTGAGGTGCGCGGAGCTACGACTCGGGGCGCTGGTGTCGCTGCTTTGATCTCCACCCGGCAACCTTAGCGTACGTCATCCGTTTAACGTACGGAGCTTGCTGAAGTTACGTCACCTTCACGTACGTAAGACGCACCGGCATGTCTGGGGGTACGCTCGGCTCGCGCGAAGGACGTTCCTGCCCGGGAAGGCGTACGTCGATGTCTGCGTTGACAACTCTGAGGCGCTGCGCTGTGCGTCAGCCGAGCATGCGTGTACGTTAACGGTTTGACGTACCCGGTAACGGGATGATTGCTCTGGGATGGGTGAGCGCGGTGGTGGCGTATCTGGATGTGGCGGCGACGACCCGTGTGGAGCCGCGGGTGGCTGACGTGGTGCTCCACTGGATGACCGAGGACTTCGGCAACGCCGGCAGCCGCACCCATGAGTACGGAGCCCGGGCAAAGAAAGCGGTCCAGGAGGCCAGGACGTTCCTCGCCGGGACAGTCGGTGTGAGGACCGAAGAGGTCATCTTCACCAGTGGAGCGACGGAGTCCAACAACATCGCGCTGCTCGGCATGGCCCCGTACGGCGAGAAGCACGCCCGGAAGCACATCATCACCTCCGCTATCGAGCACAAGGCGGTCATCGAGCCCCTGCTGCATCTGCAGGAGAAGCAGGGGTTCGAGGTCGACTTCCTGAAGCCCGGTCCCTCGGGGCGGATTTCTACGGAGGCCGTGCTGGAGAAGCTGAGGCCAGACACCCTGCTCGTCTCGCTAATGCACGTGAACAATGAGACAGGCGTCATCCAGCCCGTGGCCGAGCTGGCGGAGAAGCTCCAGAAGACCCAGACTTATCTCCACGTCGATGCCGCGCAGGGGTACGCGAAGGTTCCCGAGGACCTGAAGGCGCCCATCGATTTGACCAGCATCAGCGGCCACAAGATCGGTGCACCCAAGGGGATCGGCGCTCTGGTGACCCGGCGCCGCGGCTGGGACAAGGTGCCGCTGGAGCCGATCATGTTTGGCGGGGGGCAGGAACGAAAGCTGCGCCCCGGGACGCTTCCCGTGCCACTGGTCATGGGGCTGTACGAAGCATCCAAGGTCTTCCAGGAGAACCGGTCGCGTTGGGAACGGGACGCGAAGGAGATGCGGGAGCGGCTGCTCGCCGCGCTCGGGAAGACCCGCTTCCAGATCAACGGCGATGCCGACCATGCGGTCCCGCACATCCTCAATGTGACCTTCGACGGGCTCAATGCCGAGGCCCTGATCGTACGGATCAAGGACCAGGTGGCCGTGGCGACCGGTTCCGCATGCACCAGCGCCTCGTACACGCCGAGCCACGTGCTGACCGCAATGGGCCTCCCGGAGGAGGTGGCCACCAATGGCCTCCGCTTCTCGTGGTTCCCCGGGCAGGTCTCGGACTTCGACCCGGACGGCTTGGCGGAGACGATCGCGTACATGCAACCGGATGCCCCCTGACGGTTTGAGCTGCTCAGTCTTCGGGGCGCTGGACCAGCCGGTGTCCCCGAAGCATGCGACCGCACCTGATCAGTTCGGCCTCCCAGCCATTCTCGGTGCCGATCAGGTGCGGATTCTCGTAGAGGCCGGCGCGTAGCTCGGACTCGGTCAGACGGCGGTAACGCGGAACGTCCGGGTCGTCGGGCGCCAGGAATTCGTGCTTGCGGTGGAGCAGAGGACGGTTGGCAGAGTTCGCGTAGGACATGTGCGAGGTCTCGAGGGTCTTGAGATCTACGAGGTACGAGGACGTGATCCGCGGGTGTGGGTCCTTGTCGAATTCCGGGTAGTCGAGCCAGCTGATGGCTCGCCCCTGGTGCTTCAGCTTGGCGATGGTCCATTCCTGAGGGCGGCCGGCGGCGACGGAGGCGCAGTGCTCGTACAGGCGCAGGACTGTCGGCATCCGGTCGATCGCCCGGCGGTGCACGTACAGCGCGGTCGGGGTGATCTTGCCGACGCTGGATGCGTTCATGGCGCCCCGGATATAGGTGTCATCCCGGAGCTTGAGGAGCAGACGGTCGGAGCGCCTGCAGGCTTCCTTGTACGAGGTGAAGAACGAACGGACGTCGAGCTGGATGCCGAGGGGGAGGCTGCTGAACGGACCTCGGCCGTTGAAGAGCTCGACGGCGAGGAACAGCAACGTGTTCAGCGTCGTGCGCTTGGCGCCCTCGGAGACCCTCTCGGCGTCGGCGGAGTCGCGTATGAGGCGCTTAAGTTCGCCGGGTTTCAGGTGGGCGAGCTGTTCGGCCATCGGCCGGGGCATCTCGTCGACACGGGGCGGGCGGCCACGCCGTTCGACGTAGTCGACCAGCGAGGCGATAGCGGAAGTGGTATCGGCTGAAGCGAGCCACTCGGCGTCGGGGACGATGCGGTGTGCGAGGTAGCCCAGTCGGGCTGAGTCGTCCTTGAAGGCGTACACGATGCCGGGGGCCGCCGATATGCAGCGTGTTTCTGTGACCTCCTCGACGTAGATCCGGAGCTCGTCCGGGCTGAAGAGGTGCTGGAACGTCTGCCGGCTGGTGAGGAGGCCGTCGCCGTACTCCTGGCCGCGGACTTTGGACCGCTCCCAGGTGAGGCGAGCCGAGACGATGAGTACGGAGGTGGCCAGCCTCCATGCCTCCTTGAGCGTCTGCCGACGCTCGACGGGGTCCTCGATGATGTTCAGGACGTAGGTGAGGAGGACGACGTCGGAGGGGGCCACCGGCGCGCTCGAGTTGTAGTAGGGGTCCCAACCGGTGATCTTGCAATCGAGGTGCTGGAGGGAGGCGACGTCGCCGCCTCGGCCGCAGCCGTAGTCGAGGATCGTGCGGTCCGTGTTGAGCTGGCGGTCGGCCAGAGCCTGGCGCGCCGGCACGGAGAGGCTGGAGCGACCGATTGCGGTGCGGCGGCGGTCGCTGTTCCATGACTGCTGCATGTCGGCCTCGTCAGTCGAGGAAGGGGGCGGGTCGCAGCATAGGCAGGGCGGCAGTACGGGCGAAGAGGTTTCCGGAAGCTGAGGTTTCCAGCGCGTCCCTCAGTGCGACCAGTGAACTTGCCTGGCTGGCAGGCAAGACGGTGGGTATCGGCACTGTCATTACGATGACACTCGCGCTCATCCAAGACCAGTCGCCGCCCGAGCAGCTGGGCGTGACTACCTCGGCAGCGACGACGCTGCGCACCCTCGGCTCGGCGGCTGGTGCGAACGGCATCGCCGTTCGCACCGCGCCCCTCGACACCACGTAGAACCAGGGTCAGCAGAACCGGGCGCTCTGGGTTCGTGCCGTGGTAGCCGTCCTTGCTTCGGCCGTGTCGGCACCCCGCCGCCGTACGACCACTGGGTGAGACCTGGACCGCTGACCCCAGAATGAGTACTCGCCCGGGCAGCGTGACTCCGCTGCGGCGATTTCCTTGAGTCGCGGCATCCGCCATGACAATTCGGACCGCTCAGTTGCTGGTATGCGGGCGTAGGTCTGAAGCGTGAGCGCTGCGTGAGCGGACTGTGTGGCACCACGGCGGATCGGGCGTCATGCTGATCAAGGCTGCAGGTCTCTGATCAGCGAGAACAGGATTCATTGGCACCGCCCGGCACCACCCGTCACGATCTTGCAAGCCCTCGTAATGCGTAGGTCTCGGGTTCGAATCCCGAAGGCGGCTCCAGAAAAGGCCAGGTCACGCAGAGTGTGACCTGGCCTTTGTGTTGCTCAGGGTGGCCCGGTGGCTGATGTGATCGTGGGCCCTCGGGCAGGGGTGAAGGCCTGCCCTGCCTGAGGTTCACCCTGAGTGTGCGCCCTCCCGGGAGGGATATCAGTAGAACTCGATCGTGTTCACTACATTCTTGAGCGGATGTCCGTCGAGCAGACGGGTGGCGTTGTCGGCGAAAAGGTCGGCAACGCCTTCTTCCTGGTCGGCCGAGAGGGCGGCGGTATGTGGACTGATCAACACGTTGGGCATGGACCACAGGGGGCTTGAGTGCGGCAACGGCTCGACCTCGAACACATCGAGCGCGGCGTAACCGATCCGACCGTCCTGCAATGCCGTGATGAGGGCCGATTCGTCGACGACGGTGCCTCTGCCCACGTTCACGAAGGTGACACCGGGTCTGACCTTCGCGAGGAACTGGTCGTCGACCATGTGCCTTGTCAGGTCGGTGCCCGGCAGTGCGCATACGATCGCGTCCATCTCACCGATGACGTCACTCAGTGCATCGGGGGTGACGAATCGGTCGACGTCCGGGTGCTCGGCGTCGGCGTTCCGCGACATCACGGTGACGCTCGCGCCAAGTAGCGAGAGGCATCTGGAGACTTCCCTGCCGATTCCGCCGAAGCCGAGGACAAGCACCTTGTGCCGAGAGATCGGGCGCGACATCCACCGGTCGCTCCAGTGGTGTTGAGCCTGCAGCCGCAGCAGCCGGGGGAGGTCTTTCGCTCCGGAGAGGATGCCGAGCAGTGCGAACTCGGACAGAGACGATCCGTGCACACCTGCCGAGGTGGTGAAAGTGACCCGCTGGAGGTCCTGAGGGGCGAGATTGGCCGCCCCGACCTGCTGACCGCCACCCGCAGACGTCGCGTGCACCCATCGAAGCCTCGGGTTCGATCGCACGGCGCGGGCGAGGTCCGCCGGATCGCTGCCGGGTATCCCGAGCAGTGCGTCGGCCGAATCAAGGAGGGCGTGGAATCTCGCTTGCTGTTCGGCGGTCCGGAGGTACCCGGGATCACCTGAGAAGTCGGCTCGGTGACGCATGGGGGGAAGCAGTACGGGATCGATCAGCAACGTCACGCGTGGCTCGCGTTCCACGATGCGTCGACAGGACTCCTCGTGGAGGGGGTTGGCTACGGCTACTCGAAGACGCTTCTGACCGGGCGGAATCCGCTCTGTGGCCGACGTCGTGTGATCGTTCACGAGCGGTTCACTTTTCACTGAAGAGTCGTTGGGCGCGCTTCCACGCTTCGACGGAGGTTTGCATGTGGACCTTCATGGCGTGACGAGCCCTCTCGGGGTCGCGTTGCTCAACCGCTCGCGCGATGTCCGCATGCTCCTTGGCGGCAAGTGAGATGGCCCCGGGGAGGTGGTCGGTCAACTGGCGTGCGTTCAGCAGGAGATCACCCACGCCCTCAAGCACGTTGCGGAACGCCACGTTATGACTCGCCACCGCCAGCGCCGAGTGAAAGGCCACGTCGGCACGGTAGGCACCTCGGCCGTCCTGGAAGGCGCGGTTGTAGTCCTCAAGGGCGGCCGCGATCGCTTCAAGGTCTTCCGGTGTGGCCTCGATCGCCGCACGCTCGGCGATCTCGGTCTCCAGTACGCGTCGAAGTTCGTAGATGTCCCCGATGGCCTCCCCGGCCAAGAGCGTCGAGATGGTCGCCGCTTCGACGGCCTCGTCGACCGGGACCGAGGTCACCCTTGCTCCGACGCGGGGGCGGACATCGAGGTAGCCCATGGTCACCAGGGACTGAACGGCTTCCCGAACGGTGTTCCGCCCCACCCCGTAGTGCGCCATCAGCTCTTTTTCCCCCGGCACCTTCGAGCCCGGCGGTAGCTGTCCGCTCTTGATCTTGAACAGCAGATCGTCGGCGATGGATGTCGAGAGATTGCGTCGGGTTGCCTTGACGCGAGGTTCAGGCACGTGCTGTACTCCCTCCCATTCATCCTACAAATAGGATTGTTCGGCTCAGTGTAGCGGAGCGCCGCAGCGGCAAACCAGAGGGACACCTGGAGTGCGGACGGCCGCCCGAGTGATCAAGAGGTGCATGACAATGACGTCGACACGTGAACGACGCGCCTTCCGTGTACTGGCAGCGATCGGAGTGGTCACGGCACTGGCCGTAGGGGTCACGGCGTGCTCCGACTCGCAGGAGACGAGCGCCGGCTCCACGCAGCTCGAACCCTCGCTGGCCAAGTCGGCGAAGGGGGACGTGACGGTCTGCGGGCCCACGGACGCGTCGGGGGTCTGGAAGGCCACGATGGCGGCGTTCAACAAGGCGCACCCCAAGATGTCGGCCCGCTATGTGGAGCTCGGTGCCTCGGCCGACGACCAGCTCCAGCAGATCACGCAGCGTATGCAGACCAAGTCGACTCAGTGTGATGTCCTGCGTCTGGACGTCGTCTGGACCGCGCAGCTGGCTGCTCAGGGCGGGCTCGCCGACATGAGCAAGGTGATCGAGCCCAAGCTGGACGAGCTCATCCCGTCCACCGCCAGCACCCTGCGCTACGAGGACAAGTACTGGGGCGTTCCCTTCTACTCGAACGCGGGTCTGCTCTACTACCGCACCGACAAGGTGCGGGCTCCCGGGACCTGGCAGGAGCTCTACTCGTACGGGGAAAAGAACTCCGCGAAGGGTTTCCTCTACCAGGCGTCGCAGAGCGAGTCGCTCACCGTCAGCTTCCTGGAGCTGCTCTACAGCGCGGGCGGCGAGGTGCTGGACAAGGACGGCAAGGTGGCCATCGATTCGCCGAAGACCGTCGACGTACTGAAGTTCATGCAGAACGGCATCGACAAGGGCGCTTCTCCGAAGTCAGTGCTGACGTACGACGAGGACGCCACGCGCCTCGCGTTTGAATCCGGCGCCGGGGCGACGATGCGCAACTACCCCTACGCCTACGCCGCCGGCCAGAAGTCGGGCATTGCCGGCAAGTTCGCTGTGATGCCCCTGCCGGGGTGGAACAAGCCGGGCGCCGGGGTCGGTGTACTCGGTGGCAGCAACGTCGGAGTCAGTGCGTTCTCCAAGAACAAGGCCGGCGCCATCGCGATGATCGACTTCATGACCAGCGAGAAGTGGCAGGAGCAGATAGCGATCAACAACGCACTCGCCCCCGCCACCAATGCGGCCTACGAGTCCGCCGAGGTCCAGAAGGCCATGCCGTTCTCGCAGGAGCTGCTGCAAGCGCTGAAGAGCGCGAAGACCCGGCCGGTGTCCCCCGTCTATCCGCAGATCTCACAGGCGATCTACGAGGCGGTGGGAAAGGTGCTCTCCGGAGCCCTGTCTCCCGAGGACGCGGCCTCCAAGATGGCGAAAGAGACCGATGCGGCTATGAGGACATTCTGATACACCATGCAATTCCTTCGATCCTCGAAGAACTGGGCCGCGGATTCCACTGAGAGGCGGCTCGCCGGCCGCATGGTGGCGCCGGCTCTGATCCTCATGGCCGCCATCGCCGGATACCCCATCCTCTACGCGATATGGCTTTCGCTGCACCAGTACAGTGTCATCACTCCGGGGCTCTCCCGGTTCGTCGGCCTGGGGAATTACGCGGAGCAGCTCACCTCGCGAGCATGGTGGGACGCCGTAGGCAACACGTTCCTCTTCACGGCGATCTCGGTCCCGCTCGAACTGGTCATCGGAACCGGAATGGCACTCCTGCTGAACGTGGCGTTCCGGTTCAGGACGCTCCTGCGCAGCGTCGTCCTGGTCCCCTACGCGATCCTGACCGTGGTCAGCGCCATCACGTGGCGGACCATGTTCGATCCGGACCTCGGACTTGTCTCCACACTGCTCAACTCGGTGGGTATCACGGGCACCGACGTGGTCTGGCTCGGGCAGGACGGATACGCGATGACGGTGGTGGTACTGGCCGATGTCTGGAAGACGGCACCCTTCGTCGCGCTGCTCGTGCTCGCCGGCCTTCAGGTCATCCCGGCCGAACTGCGCGAGGCGTCACAGATCGACGGCGCAAGCGCCTTCCGGCACTTCTGGAGTGTGACCCTTCCGCTGCTGTGGCCGGCGATCGCACTGGCGATGATCTTCCGAACGCTCGACGCCCTGCGCGTGTTCGATCTGCCGTTCGTGCTGACGCGCGGCGCGCACGGAACGGAGTCGATGTCGATCCTCGCCTATCAGACCTTGCGAGGAAAACAGCTGATCGGTGAAGGCTCTGCCGTGTCGATCCTCACCTTCGTGATCGTCATGCTCGTCTCCTTCATCTACATCCGATTCGCCGGCGGCAATATCCGATCGGTCGTCAAGGGAGGATCGCGATGACCCATGCGGTCGTTGACCGGCAGCCGCGAACGCGCCGGAGGTCTCGGCGTCGTAGCGCTGAGCGCAACCCGTTGGTGTGGTGCGCCGTCGCAGTCGTCATGGTCTTCTCGCTGGTGCCCTTCTACTGGCTCATCAACACATCACTGAAGACCGGAGCCGATCTCTCGACGGCGAGTCTCGTCCCGCCGCGCCTGAGTTTCGAGAATTTCCAGTCGGTACTCGGTGATTCCCAGTTCCTCAGAGCCCTTGCCAACTCGGCAATCGTGGCCACGGCGTCCACCGTTCTCGCGCTCATCGTCGCGTCGTTCGCCGCGTACCCCCTCGCGCGACTGAAGATGCGCGGCAAGTTCCTCATCCTGAGCGTCGTACTCTCCGTGACGGCATTCCCCGGTATCGCGATCGCCGCTCCGATGTTCTCCCTGTGGAACGATCTCGGGCTCTACAACACCCTTGTAGGGCTGATCATCCCCTATCTGACCTTCACGCTGCCCCTGTCGATCTACACTCTCGTGACCTTCTTCAAGGAAATCCCCATGGAACTTGAGGAGGCGGCCTACATCGATGGGGCCACACCTTTCCAGACGTACTACAAGGTCATTCTTCCGCTTGCGGTGCCCGGCATCGCGACGGTGGGAATCCTCGCGTTCATTTTCGCCTGGAACGAGTTCCTGCTCGCCGCCACGCTGACGTACAGCCCCGAGGCGCGCACGGTTCCGGTCGCCATTGCCTTCTTCAGCGGCTCAAGTGAATACGAGCAGCCGCTCGGTACGATCAGTGCCGCCTCGCTGATCATCTCGATTCCGCTGATCCTGCTGGTCCTCGTCTTCCAGAAGAAGATCGTGTCCGGCCTCACGTCGGGAGCGGTGAAAGGATGAACGCCCGGATGCCGGATGCGACCAGGAGCAGCAAGACTGGCAAGAGCGGACAGTGGTGGCGGGAAGGGGTCCTCTACCAGGTGTACGTGCCGTCGTTCCAGGACGGCAACGCCGACGGATTCGGCGATCTGTGGGGCGTGGAACAGCGTCTGGACCACATCGCGGCACTCGGCGTCACCGCGATCTGGCTGAGCCCCGTCTATGCGTCGCCTTTGCTGGACTTCGGGTATGACGTTTCCGGGTATACGCAGATCGGTGAAGTATTCGGTGATCTGGCGGTCTTCGACCGCATCGTCGAGAGCGCACACGATCGCGGACTCCGTGTCGTGCTCGACTACGTACCCCAGCACACCTCAAGTGAGCATCCATGGTTCCGTGACGCACTGTCGAGCCGCGACAGCGCTCACCGGGATTGGTACATCTGGCACGATCCGAGGCCGGACGGCAGCCCGCCCAACAACTGGGCCTCCGCCTTCGGTGGACCCGCCTGGACCTTCCACGAGCCGACCGGGCAGTACTACTACCACGCACATCTCCCCGAACAGCCGAGCCTGAACTGGCGCAACCCGGACGTCAAAAAGGCGATGTTCGACGTCATGAGATTCTGGCTCGACCGAGGCGTCGACGGATTCAGGGTGGACGCGGTGTGGCGCCTCATCAAGGACGCACAACTCCGTGACAACCCGATGGGCGACGACAGCGACTCGTTCGAAATCGGCGGGGCAGCCGCCCACACAACGGTCCGGCAGATCCAGAAATACACCGCCGACCAGCCCGAACTACCGGGCCTGCTCGCGGAGATGCACACGGTTGTCGACGAGTACGACGACCGGATGCTGATGGGTGAGCTGCACCTCAAACTCGAACGCGTGGCCGCTCTCGGTGCCCGCGGGCTGGACATCCCGATGAACTTCTCACTCATCGACGCCCCGTGGAACGGCCTGGACCTGGCAGACCTGATTCGACGTTATTACGCCGCACTCCCGGCCGGCTCGCACCCCAACTGGGTGCTGAGCAACCACGACAGGTCCCGCCTCGCCAGCCGCATCGGACCGGAACGCGTCCCCGGGGCGCTCACCCTGCTGCTCACGCTCAGGGGAACACCGACCCTCTACTACGGCGACGAGTTGGGCCTGCCCGACGCCCGCGTCGACGGCAGGCATGCCCGCGACTGCGCTGAACTGCGTGCGCCGGGACTCGGACTTGGCCGGGACCCGCAGCGCATGCCGATGCCGTGGAGCGAGACCGCGGCACACGCCGGATTCACTTCCGGCAGCGCCGAGCCGTGGCTGCCGATCGCCTCCTGGGCGCCATCGCTCAGTGTCGAGAGCCAGGAAAGCAACCCTCCCTCGGTTCTCGCCCAGGTCAGGGAGCTTCTCGTGCTCCGTCGGGAGCTGGCTGCCCTGCACCAGGGAAGTATCACGGTGCTCTCCTCCCACCCGGAGCATCTCCTCTATCTCCGTGGCGATGGCGAAGCCTCGGTGCTCGTGGCAGTGAATCTCTCCGATCGCCCCCAGAGCGTTGCCTTCCCCGGTACCAGGAGCACTCGATGGTCGTCTCACTCGGCCATCGAAGAGCGGGACTTCCTGGACGGAGTGGTCGACCTCGCACCGTTCGAAGCGCGACTCCTCACGGTCAGTTCTCAGTAGGCGCTCCTTCTTGCGCGGCACCGGCTGCCCGGGGCGCTGCTGTCCCGTGGCCGGTGTGCCGATCGGACCGGGAATGTGGCCGGTCGGCCGACGCGGTGGCGGGTGGGGTGCGTCTAGCGTCGTGGTGACCAGGCCACCGCGCTTTGAGGGGAACGTTGATGGGGCAGCGAGAGACGACCGGAGCCCACTCCGACGGCACGGCTGTGGTCGGGGCGACCACGGAGTTCGAGCAGGACGTCATGGACCTGCTCGTGGAGACACTGCGTCGTGCGGTCAGGTGCGAGTTGTCGGTCGTGGGGACGGACACCCTGCTGGGGGAGCTCGTGCTGGGGGACTCGGACGCCGGTGAGGCGATCGCCCCGGGGATGCGGAAGGCCGGTTCGCTCAGCGGCTTGATCGCCGGTCATGCGGGTCGAGGTTGGGTGAGCGACGACGAGGTGCGCGGTGCGACCGGCGCGGACGGCGCCGATGAGGAGGCCCGACAGCAGGCCGAACAGCAGACCCATCGGGAGGCCGATGAGCAAACGGTCGATGCCACCTGGCGTGAGGCATGTTGGCGCTTCGGTCTCGGTTCACGCCGCTCGGCCCCGGGGAGCGATCAGGCGCTGCCCGGGATGACCGGGGCGCTGCGCGCGTGCCTGCTCCTCGCGCTCGGCAAGGCCCGCGCCGAGGGGACGATCTCGGTGCGCTGCCGGCATGTGGCGCGTGCCCTGCTGGACCTGCCGGACACCAGGGCACGGGAAGCCCTGCTGCTGGAGCGGCTGGATCTGGCCGCCGCGGCAACCGCGCTCGACGCACTGGACGCGAGCGCCGCGGCGGAGACCGAGGGACCGGAGTCCCGTGGCGTCACTCTTCTCCGACGGTGCGGAACGCTGGGCAAGAGCGGTAACCCCCTGACACGCGCGTTTGCTTCGTGGACCTCCGGGTCCACCGTGAACGGCTCACCGGTGCTGTTCGCGGTGAGCACCGAGGCCGTCCGGCAAGCGGTACGGTGCGGGCGTGCCGCGGTGGAGCCGGTGGATCTTCTGCTGGGGATACTGGCTCTGGACCGGGCACTGTCCGTTGCCGGGCGCTCGCTTCCCCCGAGTCTGGCGGACGTCAACGCGGCTCCGGCACTGCTGCGCCGGCACGGCGTACGGCAGGCTTCCCTGGTCGCCTCGGCCTCGGAGACCCAGCCCGCTGCTCTTCCCGACGGCGACAGCGACAGTGTGTGGCTGTCCGCCGCGGCCGACCGGATCATGGCGGTCGCGCGGCTGTCCGCCGCCGAGCACGGTTCGCCCACGGTCGGTACGGTTCACCTGCTCTCCGCGCTGCTCGACGAGCCGGCGACGGATGACGACGATGGCGACGACGGTGGGGTCGGTGGGGTCGGTGGTGCTGTCGTGCGGCTGCTGGTCGCCGGCCAAGTGGACCTCGCCGCGCTGCGCGCGGAGTTGAGCTCCCGGCTGGGCGCGTGACACCCCTGGGCCGCCCTGCGGCGATCGACGTCGCAGGTGCCGCAGTTACCGTTCCTCCCGAGGGATCCACGGTGGCGGGACAGGGGTGATGGTGAGTCAGGTGGGCGAGAACGTACAGCCGTTGGGTCCGTCCGTACGGCTGTGGCGCACGCTGAGCGGATTGCCGCGGTGGGTGCGCCGCGAGGTCGGCGAGAGCTGGGCCGCGGTGCGTGCCGCTGAGCGGCGTACCGTCGTTGTCGAGGCGCTCGTCTGTGTCCTGGCGGCGGCCTTCGGGCTGATACCGCTTCTGCTGATAACCCCGAACTGGCCGGCGTGGGCGGTGCTGGAGGCGTTGTGGGCGGCGCTGCTCGTGCCCGCCCGGCGTGCCCGGCCGGTCGGCGCGGTCTTGTGCGTTTCTCCGCTGGTGGTGGCTCACAACGTATGGACGCTGGCGGTGGTGCCGCTGATCGTGCTGTCCGCCACCCGTCGTATCGCACCGCCGCGGCGTGCGTGGCAGGTCGTCGGGGTGGCCTGTGCCGTCGTCTGTGTCCTGGCCGTTGTCCGTGCCCTGGTCCGGTCCGGGGACCTGCCGTGGGACCTGGCCGACGGTGCCCTCTCCATGGTGCTGCTTCTGCTGCTGCCCGCTCTGTCCGGGACCCTGCTGGGACGGCGGCGACCCCTGGTCAGCCTGTTGCGGGAGCGCAACGCCTATCTGGAACAGGCCCGTACGCTGACCGCCGCGGCGGCCCGGATGGAGGAACGGACCCGGATCGCAGGAGAGATGCACGATCTCCTGGGTCACCGGCTGAGCCTGATCTCGGTGCACGCCGGGGCGCTTGAGCTCGGCGCCGCGCGGCAGGCACCCGCTCTCGCCGGGCAGGCCGAGCTGCTGCGCACGACCGCGGGTACGGCGATGGAGGAACTGCGCGAAATCCTCGGTGTCCTGCGGCACGAGGACGTCACGGATCCGACGGACGGGACGGGCAGCGAGAGGGGAACGCGTGAGGACATCACCGCTCTGGTGAAGGAATCCCGGCAGACGGGCAGCAAGGTCGAGCTGGACTGGTCCGTTCCGGACACGGCCGAGGTGGGGGCCCGTGCGCGTCAGGCGATCCACCGGGTGGTCCGCGAAGGGCTGACGAACGTGCTGAAGCACGCGTCCGGCGCGCCCACCAGGGTGGAGGTCAGGCGCACGGACCAGGGGATCGAGGTGGCCGTCACCAACGAGGCGCCGCGCGCGGCGGGCCACTCCCAGGGGGGAACCCGCAGTGGGCTGGCCGGCTGCCAGGAGCGGATCTCGTTGCTCGGCGGCAGGTTCGAGGCGGGTGCCCTGACGAACGGCGGTTTCCGCGTGGCGGCCTGGCTGCCCACCCACGGCGGCAGACGCCCGGAGTCAGCCGAGCTCCCCGGGACCTGTGCCGACGCCCCTGCGGACGCGGCCGGCCCTCAGCCCGGCGGAGCCGGTCAGGAAGGGGCGCATGCCCCGCTGCCGGACGAGATCCTGACCTGGCCGCGCGTCCTGGGGTCGGGCTGCGCGGCGCTGCTCGTGGTTCTGCCGACGGCGGGCTTCCTCGTCGTACTGCTGACCACGGCAGTCCTGAGATGAGGCAGTCCTGAGATGGGGCAGCCCTGAGATGAGGCAGTCCTGAGATGGGGCAGTCCTGAGATAGGGCAGTTCAAAGATGAGGCAGCTCTAAGATGAGTTGATGATCCGAGTCCTGGTCGCCGACGACGAGGCGCTGATGCGCGTGGGAATCCGGCTGATCCTGGAGAACGCCGAGGACATCGAGGTGGTCGCCGAGGCGGGCGACGGCCGGGAGGCCGTCGCGGCCTGCCGCGCCCAGGACATCGACGTCGCCCTGCTCGACATCCAGATGCCGGCCCGGGACGGAATCGCGGCCGCCGAGGACATCGCCCGTCTCTCGCCCCGCACCTGTGTGGTGATGCTGACGGCGTTCGGCGAGGAAGCCAGCGTGACGCGCGCCCTGCGGGCCGGGGCGAGCGGTTTCCTCCTCAAGGACACCGGTCCCGCCGACCTGATCCGTGCCGTGCAGCTCGCCGCGAGGGGAGAGCCGGTACTGGCACCCCGGATCACCCGGCAGCTGCTGGACCGGCATGTACGGTCCGGCCGGGACACCGAGGCCGCCCTGGGCAGGATCGAAGAGCTGACCCCGGCCGAACGGGACGTCCTGCGGCTGCTCGGCACGGGCCTGTCCAACGCGGAGATCGCCGACCAGTTGCACCTGAGTGCCGGCACGGTCAAGGCGCACATCAGCCGGATCCTCACCCGCACCGGCTGCGCCAACCGCGTACAGGCCGCCGTCCTCGCACACGACGCCGGGCTGCTCACCGACCGCTGAGGGTGCTCGCCAGGGCTTCCGGCCAGCTGCGGCTCACCTCGTGGGGGCGGCCGTCCGGGCGGGGCAGGGGCTTGAGGTCGACCTGGATGCGGTGGGTGGAGTCATGGCTCACCGAGCCGCGGAGGCGCGCCTCGACCACCCCCAAGCGCAGTCCCGCCCCGCCCTCCCCGGCCCGGTGGAACGCACCGAGACCTCCAGGCTGATCTGCTCCACGCTGAACCGCCAGCCTCCTCGAAGACGTACAGCAGGTGCAGGAGGCGCAGCCCTCCAGAGACGCGGCACCGCGGACGGTGTGCAGTACGGGATGGGCGCCGCACGGTCATCGGTACCGCGCGGACGCTGAAGTCGTGGGCGTGGGACGAGAGTTGGCCACGTGGTGTCGTAGCCTGTCGGCCATGGTGCGCCGCTTATTGGCTCTGCCGTGGATACACACGGTGTACGACGTCGCGCTCGCGGTGCTGGTGGTCTATATGACCTCGTCCTACGACCAGGCGTTCGACCCGGTCATCGGTGGGGCGATGGCCATGGTGCTGTTGTTCCGCCGGCACCGGCCGATGAAGGTGATGTGGCTGGTCACGGGGCTTGCGCTGGTCCAGTCCGTGCTGGCGACCGCCCCGGCCACGTACGACGCGGCGTTGCTCATCGCGATGGTTTCGGTGGTCACCCATGCCCGGTCGATGCGGGACGCCTACACGGCGGGCGCGATCGTGCTGCTGGGCGTGGTGGTGACTTTCGGCGGGTTCCTTCCGTTCGGCGAGGAGTTGGGCGAGAGCGTCGGCGACATCGTCGCCATCGGCGGTGTCTGTGCGGCCGTGTGGCTGACCGCCATGGTGCTGCGGACACGCCGGCTCTACGTGGCCAGTCTGGAAGCCCGCGCCGCCACGGCCGAACGGGAGCGTGAGCACCTGGTGCAGATCGCGGCGGCCGAGGAGCGCGCGGAGATCGCCAGGGAGCTGCACGATGTGGTGGCCCACAGTCTGGCGGTGATGATTCTGCAGGCCGACGGGGCGGGCTACGCCCTCAAGTCGGATCCCGACAAGGCTGGTTCGGCGCTGAAGACGATCGCCGACACCGGCCGTGACGCGCTGGAGGACATGCACCGGATCGTGCGCGTCCTGCGTGGCGGCCGGGCCTCCGGGCAGGGCGAGGCGACGGACGCGGACACGGACCGCCGCCGGGTCTCGCTGGACGACCTGGAGACGGTGGCCGAGCGGGCCCGCGCCGCGGGGCTGAAGGTGGCCCTGGAGGTCGAGGGCGAACGAGGCGGGCTGTCGGCGGCGGATGAACTGAGCGTGCTGCGGATCGTCCAGGAGAGCCTGACCAACGTGCTGCGGCATGCCGGTCCCGGTGCGGAGGTGACGATCACGCTGCGGTTCGACAAGGACGTCGTACTGATCCGCGTGGTCGACGACGGAGGCGGAAAGCTGGCCGGCACTCAGCCCGCGACCGAGAGGGTCAGCGGGGGGAACGGGCTGGTGGGCATGCGCGAGCGGGTGGAGGTGTCCGGCGGCAGTTTCACCGCCGGGCCGCGCCTGGGCGCGGGATGGCAGGTCGACGCGGAGCTTCCGGTGAAGGAGCCTTCGGTGAGGACGACGGGATGAATGACAGGACGACCGACGAGACACCTGGCGGGGCAACCGACCGGGCAGCCGACGGAGTGAAGGACACGAGCGGGCCGATCCGTGTCGTCGTGGTGGACGACCAGCCGCTGATCCGGGCGGGGTTCGCGATGGTGCTGGCCGCGCAGAGCGACATCGAGGTCGTGGGCGAGGCGGAGAACGGGGCGGACGCGCTGAAGCTGCTGGCGGGCACGGAGGCCGATGTCGTCATCATGGACATCCGCATGCCCGTCATGGACGGCGTCGAGGCGACCGGGCGGCTGAGCCGGCTCCCCGAAGCGCCCCGGGTGCTGGTGCTCACCACCTTCGACACCGACGAGGACGCCTTCGCCGCGCTGCAGGCCGGAGCGAGCGGCTTCCTGCTGAAGAACACCCCGCCCGAGGAGGTCGTGACGGCGATCCGTGTCGTGGCGGCCGGTGAATCCGTCGTGGCCCCGCGCGTCACCCGCCAGCTCCTGGACCGGTTCGCGGGCAAGCTGGCGCCCACGCCCCGCCATGACGAGCGGCTGGACCTGCTGACCGCGCGCGAACAGGATGTGCTCCGGCTGATCGCCGAGGGCCTGTCCAACAGCGAGATCGCCTCTCGCCTGTTCATCGCCGAGGCAACCGTGAAGACCCACTTCGGGAAGATCCTGACCAAGCTGGACCTGCGCGACCGCGTGCAGGCCGTCATCTTCGCCTACGACGCGGGCCTCGTCAGCCCCGCCGGCTGACCAGCTGTCGGCCAGGGCTCTTCTCTCACCGCGGGACTGCGACTGCGGTCGTAGTCCCGCCCTCCCCTCCCGGTCGCAGTCCGGCGGTGCGGAGATCAGGTTCTGATCCGATGTGCCGCGATGCCCGTTCTTCGAGAATTACCCGTGCTGATCGACGAACAGCGTCGGAAGAAATCCTCGGAGGGCGTCATGGTGGTTTCCAAATCCAGCCGGAAAAAGAAGGCGATAATTTTCGGCACCGTCGCGGCGGCATTTTTCGTGGCGATTTCGGCTGCCGGCGGATACTGGCTGTACGAGCGCAAGCAGCCCAGCCAGGCGTCCAAGGCCGACTGCGCACTGGCGCAGCGGATCGTCGACGGGGCGCAGGGCCTCTCCCACGACAAGCAGGCCGTCGAGGAGTGGGAGAAGAACACCATGAAGCTGCGCAGGTCCGAGATGAAGGACGGCTACCTCGGCTTCCGGATCGCCCAGTACGAGATCTGGGCGGCCCTGCAGGCGAAGGGGGAGGGCACGCCCCCGGCGGACAGGCAGGTGAAGGAGCTGGCGGACAAGGCCAACCGTCACTGCGTGGACGCGGGCGTCACGCTCACGCTTCCTCCGATTGCGTCCTGAATACGCCGCGGCTCAAGGGAATTCATCTCATGGCCATGGCTATCCCTCAGGGAACGGGAATGTCCGCAGCTGCTGGTGAGAACATCGCCGCCGCCGTGGATCTCGTCAAGATCTATCAGCAGGGGCAGGCGCAGATCAGGGCCCTGGACGGAGTGACGGTCGGTTTCGCCCGTGCGCGGTTCACGGCCATCGCGGGCCCGTCGGGCTCGGGCAAGTCGACACTGATGCACTGCCTGGCCGGTCTCGACTCGCCCACCTCGGGCCAGGTGGTGCTGGAGGACACGGAGTTGAGCGGTCTGTCCGACCGGGCGCTGACCCGCGTACGGCGGGACAAGGTCGGCTTCGTCTTCCAGTCGTTCAACCTGCTGCCCCAGCTGACCGCCCTGGAGAACATCGCGCTGCCGGTCACCATGTCCGGCCGGCGCCTGGACCAGGAGCTGCTCGACCACCTCGTCGGCGTGCTCGGCATCGGCGACCGCATGTCCCACCGGCCCGGCGAACTCTCCGGCGGCCAGCAGCAGCGGGTGGCACTGGCCCGGGCCCTGGTGGCCCGGCCCGCCGTGGTCTTCGCCGACGAGCCCACCGGCAACCTGGACTCGCGGTCGGGCACGGAGGTACTCGACTTCCTGCGCCGTTCCGTGCGCGACCTCGGCCAGACCGTGGTCATGGTGACGCACGACCCCCGCGCCGCCGCCTATGCCGACCGTGTGCTCGTCCTCGCCGACGGACGCATCGTCGACGACGTCGACGCGGCGGCCGGCGCCGATGTCACCCGGGCCCTGCGGACCGTGGGGAGGGCCCGATGACCCCCTCGGCCCCTTTGAAGCCCCTCTCGAAGCCCTCCTCGAAGCCCTCCTTGAACCCTTCCTTGAAGCCCTCCTGGCGCGCGAGCGTCCTGGGATCGCAGCTGGCCGAGCTGCTCCGCCGTCCCGGACGGCTGGTGACGACCGGTCTGTCGGTCCTGGTGGCCGCCTTCGTGGTGTTCGCCACGGTCATGGCCCAGCAGATCGCCACCAACACCACCGTCGATCGCTTTCGTGGCACACCCGATGCCGTCAGCCTGATCGCGAACGCCGACGACGAGTCGTCGACGACCATCAGCGAGGCCACGCTGGAGCGGATCCGCGCGTTGCCCGGTGTGGCCGAGGCTGTCGGCCGCGTGGACGCCGGCGCGCCGATCGCCGGGCCGTTCGAGCGCTATCTGCAGCTCTACGCCGACCCCGGCACCGGACCGCTGTCCCAGGTCGAGCTCGTCAAGGGAAGCTACCCCGACGGCGCCGGCCAGATCGCGGTCAACCGTCAGGCCGCCGAGGAACTCCAACTCGCTCCCGGCACCCGTACGACCCTGCTCCTCCCCGACCCCGACGACGAGGACGGCGTGAAGACCGTCAAGGTCACCGTCACCGTCACCGGCGTGGTGCGGAGCACCGCGACCGCCGTACAGCAGACCAGCGGTTACGCCACCGACGCGCACATCGCTCGTCTCGCCGAGGTGCCGGGCTATCCGCGGGTGGACATCCGGGCCAGGAACGGTGTTCCTGAGGGCGAGTTGTCCCAGCAGGTGCGCGCCGTGCTCGACAAGGCCTCCGTGCTCGACAAGGCCTCCGTGCTCGACAAGGCGGCCTCCGGCGCGTCACTCACGTCCGGCAGCGTCGTACGGGCCCGGGAAGCACGCGAGGCGGTGAACGGGGACGTCCGTGAGATCTTCCGGCTCATCGCCGTGTTCCTGGCCGTTGCGGTGGGGGCCGCGGCCCTGGTCGCCACCTCGGCGTTCCGTATCGTCTTCGCGCAACGGCTGCGGCAGTTGGCGCTCCTGCGTGCCATCGGAGCCCCGCAGCCCCGGCTGGTGACGGCACTCGCCGTCGAGGGCGCCCTGGTGGGCGTGGTCGCGGGTGTGATCGGGGTGGTGACGGCGCTGGGCGCCGGGCACCTCGCCCCGCCGGCCGCCCGTCTTCTCGCGGGACAGGAGCTGTCCGCACCGGGCTTCCCCGTGCTCCAGGCCGTGCTGGTGGTCGTGGGAACCGTGCTGGTGACCGTCTGCGCGGTCCTCGCCCCCGCCCTGTCGGCGGCCGGCGTGTCCCCGCTCCAGGCACTGCGCACCGCCGGCACCGCCACGGGCGAACGCCGTACCCGGCCCGCCCGGCTCGCCGCCGGAATCCTCCTCACCGCGGCGGCCACGGGGCTCGCCGCGCTGCTCCTCGGCGATCTTCCCGAGCCGGGCCAGGAGGACTACGACCGCGACTTCGCCATGATGGTCACAGTCGCCTCGGCGGGCTTCGCCTTCCTGGCGCTCGTCGCCCTGGGCCCGCTCCTGGTCCGCCCCGTGCTGGCCGTGGCCGGATGGCCGCTGCGCCGGCTGGGCACCACCGGCAGACTGGCCGTCAGCGGGGTCGGAGGCACCCCGCACCGTGCCGCGGCCGTCTCCGTCGTCGTCGCTCTCGGCGTCGCCCTGGTCTCCGGCGCCCTCGTCAGCGTCGCCTGTCTGAGCGGCTACACGGAACGCAGCGCCGCCGTCGAAGCCCCCGCCGACTTCCGGGTCACGGCCGGCGGCAAGGAGCTGGACGCCGGCCTGGTACGGCAGTTCGCCGCGTCACCCCAGCTCACTCATGTCACCGGCTACCGCACCCTCCTGACGACCGTCGGCAGCAGGGAGATCGAGGTCTCGGACCTGGATCCGGACGCGCTGCCCACCGGCAGGTACGTCGACACCGCCACCGGCTCCCTGGACGACCTGGGCCCGGGCCACGCGGTCGTAGCCTCCGACACGGCCGACCTCCTCGGCGTGCGGGCGGGCGACACCTTCACCCTCCCGTCCGGCCGCGGCGACATCCGGCTGACCGTCGCCGCCACGCTGCCCGGTCAGGGCCCGCTCCAGGCGAACGTACTCGTCGTACCCGCCGACCTCGACCGGATGGGCGCCTCCCGCAAGGCGAACGGCATCCTCGCCGACGCCGCCGCCGAGGGCCTCGCCGCCCGCGGCGAAGCGCACCGGGCGCTGGAGACCACGATCCGCGCACACGTCCCGGACCCCGACGACTTCAGCGTGAGCGTTCTGGCGGCGGGCCGGGACAGCGACCAGGACACGATCCGGACCATGGGCGCCACCGCGCTCGGGCTCGTCGCCCTGACGGTCCTCATCGCGGTCGTCGGCGTCACCGCCACCACCAGCCTGACCGCGATCGAACGCACCCGTGAGTTCGGACTGCTGCGCGCCCTGGGACTGGGCGGCGGCGCACTGCGCCGGACCATCACCCTGGAAGCCGGTCTGTACGGCATCCTCGGCGGCGTCCTCGGCCTGGCCCTCGGCGTCCCCTACGCCTGGCTGCTCATGCGCATCGTCATCACCAGCGCGCCCCTGCGTCTGCCCGCAGGTCAACTGCTGGTGGTCTTCACCGGCCTGGCAGCCCTCACCGCGCTCGCCGGCCTCCTGCCCGCCCGCCGCGCGACCCGCGTCACCCCGATGACCGCACTCGGCAGCACCGAATGAAACCAGGGGCCGAGCGGGGCCGAGCGGACCCGGCTGAAGGAACCGAAACAGGACTGGACAGGAGACATCAATGGACATCGTGCTGCTTGCGCCTCTCTTCGGCGGCCTGGTCGGCGCGGGCGCCGCGTACGCCCTGGTACGCCGCGACGTCGGTGCGCGCCCCGCACTGCTGGTCGCCGCCGCGACGTTCCTGGCCCTTGGGATCGGCTGGCTGTTCGCCTTGTACGGAGCGGTGGTGGGCCTGGTCGCCGCCGGCCTGGCGTACGTGGTGACGCGCTCCAGGTTCGGCACCGGCAGGGCCCTGCTCGCCGCCGGCGGCTCGTACTTCGCGGTCGTGATCGGCGTCGCGGCCCTCATCTTCGCCAGTCTCGAAACGATGTGACGGTCACTGCGGACGGCGCAGCGGCACCACGTTCCACCAGGTCACGCAACGCAGGCCCCAACTCCGGCGGCCCGTACCGGAACCGGGCGAGCCACCAGCGGCTGAAGACGGCCTGCACGGCGAGGACGGCCACCGCCAGGACCATGGCCGTGGTCCAGCGGGCGGAGTACCGCAGGCCCAGCGGACCGGCGGCGGCGACCACGACGAGCGTGGCGGTGAGGTAGTTGGTCAGCGCCATCCTGCCCAGCGGTTCGAGGGCCGCCGACAGCGGGCGTCCCAGGGCGGTGCGCAGCACGAGCAGCATCGCAGTGGTGCAGGAGAGTGCGGCGAGGAGACCGGCCGCCGCCGAGATCTGCGAGGCGTAGGGGCCGGCACCGCGTACAGCGCGGCGGTGAGAAGCCTTCGTACGGGCCGGGGGAGCGGCTTGGTCTTCGCGAGGTCCGCGATCGTCGGGTGGAGCGCGTTCTTCGCGCCGGTCGCGTCCTTTACGCCGCTCCCGTTCTCCACGCCGCTCCCGTTCTCCACGCCGGTCGCATTCTCCACGCCGGTCGCATTCCCCACGTCGGGCGCGTTCTTCACGTCGGGCGCCTTCTCCACGCGGCGAGGCCAAGCGACGCGGGGCCCGCGGCGGGTCGGCCGAACGGCCGATCCTCCGGCGACGCGTCGGAGCACCTGCGCGTGGAGTGCGACAGTTTTCCGGAAACTGTCGCACTCCACGGACCGGCCGGGTGCGTCAGCGCACTACCACCGTCAGCGGTCCGGAAGTCCCTGGGCCGTACGTCAGTTGAAGTCGGACAGGCCCACGTGGGAGGGCGCCGCACGGCGCAGCGTCTCCGCGACGCCCTGCTCGGCCGCGCCGTAGTTGCGGGTCGTTGTGTTCAGCTTGCGGGAGATCTCCCGCAGCGTGTCCCGCAGCACCGTCGCCTCCCGCTGCCACGCTCCGGCGAAGGCGTCGTAGGCGGGGGCGGCCTCCTCACCGCCGAACGCGTCGGGGGACGAGCACTGCTCCTGCGGGATGGTCGACTTGATCGAGTCCAGCTCGTCCGCCGCCTTGTCCAGCTTGCCCGCGGAACCGCCGACCTCCTCGGTACGGACCCCGTACCCCGGCGGACTGCTCATGTGTGTCTCCCCCGTTTCCCCCGTTGGCGCCGGATGGGCCACGGAGCGCCCGCTCGTGGGCGCCGCCGCGGTGGCGTGGCCGGCGGTCGGCGCCCGATACCTCGCGGCCCGCCTGTGGTGATGCCTGCCACGCGGTTGCGGAACAAAGTGAACCAACCGGCGTGAATCGCCCTCTTCGTTGACGGCCGGCGCGGTGCGCGGCTGGCATCGTGGTGCGTCGTGCCGCTGACAGCCCATCAGTGACGGCCGATCGGTGACGGCTGGTCGGTGACGGCTGGTCGGTGACGGAACGAACAGTGGCGGAACGAACAGTGCCGTCCTCAGGGACGTACTGGACGGTGGCGCCCGGCGGTGAGCGGCGGCCGGGCGATGGACAGTCGAACGAGACGAGGTGGAACTGGTGGAGCTGGTGCAGCCCCGGATTGCCGTCGCCGTCGTGACCATGGGGAACCGGCCCGCCGAGGTCGACGCACTGCTCATGTCCGTGGCAAAACAGGACCTCGCGCCCGAGCGGATCGTGATCGTCGGCAACGGCTGCCCGCTGCCCGACTTCGCCGAACGCCTCGGTCTGCCGGGCGAGGTCACCCTCATCGAGACGGAGGACAACCTCGGCTGCCCGGGCGGCCGCAACGTCGCCCTCCGGCGGCTCAGGGAGTTCGGGGACGTCGACGTCGTCGTAGAACTGGACGACGACGGCCTGCTCGTCGACGCGGACGTGCTGCGCGGCGTACGGAACCTGTACGCCCGCGATCCGCGGCTCGGCATCGTCGGGTTCCGGATCGCCGACGAGACCGGGGAGACCCAGCGCCGCCACGTCCCGAGGATCGGGGCGAAGGACCCGCTGCGGGGCGGCCCCGTCACCGGGTTCCTCGGCGGAGGGCACGCGCTGTCCCTGGCCATGCTCGCCGAAGTCGGGGACTGGCCCGCCGAGTTCTTCTTCGCGCACGAGGAGACCGACCTGGCCTGGCGGGCCGTCGACGCCGGGTGGACCGTCCTGTACGCCCCCGAACTGCTGCTCCAGCACCCGAAGACCTCGCCCGCCCGGCACGCCATCTACTACCGCGTGAACGCCCGCAACCGCGTCTGGCTCACCCGCCGCAGGCTGCCGCTCCCCCTCATCCCCGTCCACCTCGGCGTGTGGGTGCTGCTGACGCTCGTACGCGTCCGGTCGTGGGGCGGCCTGCGCGCGTGGTTCGGCGGTTTCGCGGAGGGCTGGCGGGAGTCCGGCGGCGAACGGCGGCCCATGCGGTGGCGCACGGTGTGGCGGCTTGCACGGCTGGGACGGCCACCCGTGATCTAGACGACCACCCGTCTCCCAGGCGTTGGGGGTTGGGCGTCGGGCGCCGGGCGCTGGGCGTTGACCGTTGGGCGTCGGTATTCAGCATTCGGATTCGGCATTCGGATTCGGCATTCGGCCAGGCGGACACGCACGAAGGCCCCGGTCGCTCCCCCTCGGCGACCGGGCCCCGCGTGATTCCGGCTCCAGCCGCCAGCGGCGACACTCCCCCGAGTTACGCGTTGTACGCGTGCACCGTCGGGGCCGGAACCGATGTAGTGATCACATCAGGCGGCGCCAACGGATCGCTAACATGTGGCCAACGGGCGGCGCGAAGCCGTCGTGAGGCGCGGCGCGTCGAGGCCGTGCGGGAAGGCAGCGGGCGGTGCTATGCGGGACGGGCTGCGGTTCGGACCGCAGGTGAGGCCACGGTTCGGGCTGCTGGGGCCGCCGGTCCTGTACGACGCCGACGGCGCCGTACGGCCCATCGGCAGCGGCAAGATGCGCGCCCTGTTCGTCGCCCTGCTGCTGGAGCCCGGCCGGGTCGTCTCGGTCGAGGCGCTCAAGGACGCGCTGTGGGGCGGGGCGCCACCGCCGTCCGCGCAGGCCTCCCTGCAGAACCATGTGACCCGGCTGCGGCGGCTGCTGGACGACCCGGAGCGGCTGCGGGCCGTTCCGCCGGGGTATCTGCTGCGGGTCGGCGAGGGCGAACTGGACGTCCGTGTCTTCGAGGGACACGTGGCGGCCGCCCGCTCCGCGCAAGCCGAACGGGACTGGGGGCGGACGCTGCGAGAGGCCACGGCAGCGCTCGCCCTGTGGCGGGGTGCCCCGCTCGGCGGGCCGACGGAGGAGGACTTCGGCGGACAGGCCCTCGCCCAGCGGCTGGAGGAGGCGCGGCTGCTGGTCCTTGAGTGGCGGTACGAGGCGGAATTGGGCCTCGCGGGGCATGTCGGCGGGGGAGCGCGCGCCGAGGGAGCGGTGACCGGGGAGCGGTGACCGGGAGAGCGGAGGCCGGGGGAGCGGTGACCGGGGAGCGGAGGCCGGGGAGCGGTGACCGGTGGAGGCGGGGCTGGGCGAGAGGCGGCCACGGCCGGCCAAGGGCACGCCCGACTCGCCGCGCTCGCCCCCGAGTTGGCCGCGCTTGTCGCCGAACATCCGCTGCGGGAGGCGTTCCACCGGCTGCTCATGCTCGTCCTGCACCGCACCGGCCGCCAGGCCGAGGCCCTGGCCGTCCACCGTGACCTGCGCCTGCGCCTGATCGAGGAACTCGGCGTGGAACCGGGCCCGGCGGTGCGCGACGCCCACCTGGAGGTCCTCCAGGAGGAGGTCGCCGAGGCGCCGCCCGCCGGCACGCCCGACGCGCCCCGCCCCGCCCCGGCGGGGCCACCGCGACCTGCCCAGCTCCCGCCCGCACCGGCCCACTTCACCGGCCGCGCCGAGACCCTCACGGCCCTGAGCCGCCTCCTGGACCCGGGCGCGGCCCCCGACGGACACCTCTCCACGGTCGCCGTCCTCACCGGCATGGCCGGCGTCGGCAAGAGCGCCGTCGCCCTGCACGTGGCCCATGAACTGGCGGAACGCTTCCCCGACGGCCAGCTCTACGTCCACCTGCACGGCGCCACGCCCGGCATGACCCCGCTCACACCCGGCCAGGCCCTCGCCTCACTCCTGCGCGACCTCGGCACCGAGCCGCGCCGCATCCCCGACCAGCCCGACGCGGCCGCCGCGCTCCTGCGCTCCACCCTCGCGCCGACCCGCACCCTGATGGTCCTCGACGACGCCGCACACGCCGCGCAGGTACGGCCGCTGCTGCCCGCGGGCGCCGGCTGCGCGGTGATCGTGACGAGCCGTTCGCCGCTCACCGCCCTCGACGGCGCCCACCGCTTCCCGCTCGCGCCCCTGTCGGGCGAGGACAGCGCGGCGCTGCTGCGCGCGGTCTCCGGCCGGGACGGGCTCGACGGCAGCCACCCGCTCGTCGAACTCACCGGCCGCCTCCCGCTCGCCCTGCGCGTGGTCGCCGCCCGCCTCGCCGCGCGCCGCGCACTCACCCCGGACGCGCTCGCCGGTCAGCTCGCCGCCACGGCGGGGCGGTTGCGCCACCTGGAGTACGACGACCTGAGCGTCCGCCGCTCCCTCGCCGTCGCCCACGACGCCCTGCGCGCCTCCGACCGCGAGGTCGACCGCGACGCCGCGCTCGCCCTGCACCGCATCGGCGCGCTCGACCTCCCCTCGTACGGCGCACCCCTCCTCGCCCGCCTCACCGACACCGACGAACACCGCGCAGAGGCCGCCCTCGACCGCCTCGTGGACGTCGCCCTGCTGGAGGAGACGTCGTACGGCCGGTACGCCCCCCACGACCTGGTACGAGACTTCGCCCGCGAACTGGCCCACGCAGACGGGGAGGGCGGTGAAGGCGGCGAGGGCAGCGAAGGCAGCGAGAGTGGTAGAGCCGGTGAAGGCGGCGGGAGCGGTAGAGGCGGCGGGAGCGGTAGAGGCGGTGAAGGCGGCGACCGGGCCGCCAGGACCCCGCCCGCCGCCCACACCATCGGAGCCGCCCTGCGCTGGTACGCCGACCGGGCCCGGCAGAGCCTCGTCGCGCTGTTGCCGCCCGGCTACGAACGTCAGGAGCGGCTGCGGCCGACCGGCGGGGAGACGGACCCGGTGGACACCCGCCCCTTCCCCTCCGCCGAAGCGGCCTTCGCCTGGGGCGAGAGCGAACTGCCGGGCATCGTCGCCCTCGTGGAGCGCTGCGCCCGCCCGGACCCGACCGGAACGACGCCCTCGCCGCTCGTCCCCGCGCTGGTGCGCCACCTCTTCCCGTACCTGCAACGCAGCGGCCACCTCGCCGAACTGGACACGCTGGGCCGGATCGCGCTGGACGTGGCGCGGTCGGTCGGGGACGACGCGGCGGAGGCGTTCGCGCTCACCGACCGGGCCGGGCTGCACTACATGTCGGGCCGGCTCACGGAGGCGCTCGCGCTCAACGACGAGGGACTGGGGCTCTGGCGTGGACTCGACGCCACGTCCTGCGTCCGGCGCTGCCTCAACAACCGCGGTCTGCTGCTGGAGAGCCTCGGCCGGTACGAGGAGAGCGAGGAGGCGCTGCGGCAGAGCCTGGAGCTGTCACGGCAACTGGGCGATCCGTACGGCCAGGCCGTGACCTTCAGCCACCTCGGCAACCTGTACTGGCACACCGACGCACGGGCCGCGATCGTCCACCACCAGCGCAGCCTCGCGCTCGGCGACGTGGCCGACAGCGTCCTGCTACGGAGCACCGCGCACTGCAACATCGGATACGCCCAGCTCAGACTCGGCGAACCGGACCACGCCGTGCGCAGCTTCGAGCAGAGCCTGGAGATCCTCGGTGACGACGAGGACTGGGGCGGCGAGTCCCAGACCCGGCTCGGCCTCGTCCGCGCCCTGCACGCGCTGGACCACACCGAACGCGCGACCCGTGAGTGCACCCGGCTGCTCGGGCTCGCCGAGCGGCGGGCGGACCAGTACATGACCGGTCTGGCCCGGCACCGGCGGGGCCTGCTCCTGGCGCGGGAGGGGCGGACCGAGGAGGCGCGCGGGGAGTGGGAGTCGGCGCTGGAGGTACTGGACGGAACGGACTCGCCGGTGGTGGGGGAACTGCGGACGCTACTGGCTGACGCGGACGCTATGGAAGCGGACGCTGCTGGCTGACGAGGGACGAACCGAGAGGCATCCCGGCCTCTCACTTCCTCGCTCACTTCCTCGGTCACTTCGCATCCGCGTAGCACGCCACCACCGCCGTCGTGAACGGGAACCGCACGGGCGTCTGGCCGAACGTCAGCCGCCCCGCCAGCTCGGACGCCTCCCGGATCGCCGCGACCACGGCGTCGGCCTCCTCCTCCGGACAGTGCACGATCACCTCGTCATGCTGGAAGAAGACCAGCTCGGCAGCCATGCCGGCGAGGGTGCGGCGGAGGGCGGCGAGCAGGAGCAGGGCCCAGTCGGCGGCGCTGCCCTGGACGACGAAGTTGCGCGCGAAGCGGCCGCGGGCGCGGGAGTTGGCGGAGGCGTAGCCGGGGGTCCACCCCTGGTCGGTGGCCGGGGCCTCCATCGGCTCGTCCTGCGGGATGCCCGCCTCCTCCGCTGCCTCGGAGGCTCCGGCGGCCGGAGGGCACGTACGCCCCAGCCAGGTCCGTACGAGTCGGCCCTCCTCGCCGGCGCGGGCCGCGTCGTCGACGTACGCGACGGCCCTGGGGAAGCGGCGGCGGAGCGCGGCGAGGTTCTTCAGCCCGTCCCCGGAGGTCTGCCCGTACACGGCACCGAGCACGGCGAGCTTGGCCTGTGCGCGATCACCGGAGAAGGCCCGATCGGAAACGGCCTGATAAAGATCGCTTCCCCGACCGGCAACCTCCATCAGACCGGGATCACGCGAGATGGCGGCCAGCACCCGTGGCTCCATCTGGTCGGCGTCGGCCACGACGAGCCGCCAGCCCGGGTCGGCGACGCAGGCCCGCCGGACGACCTTGGGGATCTGGAGAGCGCCCCCGCCGTTGGTGACCCACCGCCCGGTGACGGTCCCGCCGGAGAGGAACTCGGGCCGGAACCGGCCGTCCCGCACCCAGTCCTGGAGCCAGGACCAGCCGTGGGCGACCCAGATGCGGTACAGCCGCTTGTACTCCAGCAGGGGCTTCACGGCCGGGTGGTCGACGGTCTCGATCTCCCACCGCCGCGTGGACTTGACCTTCACCCCGGCCCGGGCGAAGGCCTTGACGACGTCGGCGGGCAGATCGGGCCGCACGCGCCGCCCGAAGGCCTCGGACACCTCCTCGGCGAGCTCGGCCAGCCGTCTCGGCTCGCCGCCGCCCGCGTACCGCTCGCCGAGGAGCTCGTGCAGGACCTCGCGGTGCACGTCGGCGCTCCAGGGCAGGCCTGCGCGGTTCATCTCGGCGGCGATCAGGGTGCCGGCCGACTCGGCGGCGGTGAGCAGGTGCATACGGTCGGGGTGGGCGGTGGCGTCGTGGCGACGCAGCTGCTCCGCGTACACCTCGATGAGGTCGGCCAGGGGCACGTGGACGGGGCGGGGCTCGAAGAGCGGGGTCTGCGAGCCGGGCTCGGCGGCGCGCTGGGGCGGATCCGCCGGGACCGGGGCCCGGCGCAGGCGGGCGAGCGCGGCGGCCGCCGAACGGGGTTCACCGTGCCGGCCCTCGTGACCGAGCAGCAGGTTCTCGGCGACCTCGATGTCGTAGCACCGCTCCACTCGCACCCCCGCGGCGAGCAACTGCGGATACACCTCGGCGGTCGCCCGCCACACCCACCGGGTGACCTGCGGCCGGCTCCGCACGGCGGTGGCGAGGTCCTGCTCGTGCTGTACGGGTCCTGTGGGCAGCCCGTCCGGACCGAGGGGGGCGACCTCCACGCCACCTTCCTCAGCGACTCCGAGAGCCCACCGGTCGGTCATGGGTGCGAGTGTGACAGGGGGGTCTGACAGTGGCCCTCGATGGTGAGGGGCGCGTTCTTGTGCGTCATGCGGTGGGGCCCGGGGCGGAGGCCCGCTTGGTGGTGTCCCGCTGGGTGATGGCTTCTGCCACCTGCTCGATGGCGGTGCGAAGAAGGGCACCGTAAGCGTCCTGAGGGAGGTGGGGCGCATGTTCTCTGGCCGCGTTGAGGTGCTCGGTGGCGGCGTCGAAGGCCCCGAGCCGGCGGTAGTTGTCAGCCAGGTTGAGATGCAGGGACGGGTAGAAGCCGGCGATGTGAAGGCCGGCGTGATGCTCCTGCACCCGCTGCTCGGTCACGGCGTCGGCGGCATCCAGGGCCCGCACGTCCCAGGCCAGCGCCTGGGCGGGGTCTTCGTAGAGGTCTGCCAGGTGGTGCGCGAGAGTGCAGCGGTGCAGCGGGTCGCCGGTGACACCGATCGTGGACCAAAGGCCGAGGAGTTTCTGGCGAGCGGAGTCACTGTCGCCGGCTCGTCCCTCGGTGACAGCTTGGCCGATGGCTTCCATGGTCGGGTCGGGATGGGTGGGAGCGGCGGCAGTCATGGCAGTGGTCCTCGTCGTCTTGTTCAGGGTCGTCTTGTTCAGGCGGAGTGGTCGGGCTTGATGGGCATGGCCAGGGTGGTGAGATCGCCGCGGTCGGCCGAGCGGATCGTGACGGGCAGGTCGGGTCCTCGCAGGTCGAGCATCACGTCGGGGCCGATGGCGGTGCTGACGGCTGGATAGAGCGTGGTCAGCTCGAAGGAGATCCGGAGATCCGGCCCCGTCACAGTGGCCGGCAGCGGGGACCCGGGGTGCTCGTCATCGGCCGCCAGGACGTTCATGCCGTGGTGGGTCATACGCAGAGAGATGCGCCCTCCTGAACGTTCTTCCAGAACTCGCAGGAGCAGATCCTTCGACACCGTCACACGGGTCGTGACCTCGGGCAGCGACGCGAGCATGAGCCGGTGGTCGGGGAACTCCTCCGACAGCAGCCGACAGTGCTGGTCTTCTCGGCCCTTCAGCCGTAGCCAGATGCCGTGCGGCGTCGCTTCGACGCGCACCAGCACGCTGCGGCGGATCTCGGCGACCGCGGCCCGCAGTTCGTCCCCGTCGACCGTGGCAGCCCATGTCGTGGCCGCCGGTTCGACAGGAACCAGGGTTCGTGTCGACAGCCGGTAACGGTCGGTCGCGGTCAGCGTGACCGCTTCACGGGTCGCCTCGACGCGCAGTCCACCGAGTACCGGCATCCCCGGATCACGTGCGGTCGCGGTCAGGACCTGCCCGATCGCGTCAGCAAGCACGGGTCCCTTCAGCGCGGCAATCGGCAGAGTTGGTACGTCGGCGAACGATGACTTGATCAGAACGGCTTTCTGCTGCACCGCCACCGCGTCCCCGAGGACCTTCGCGACGTGCTTGTCGATCAGCCGGGACGCTTCATCGGGCTCGGCGTCGAGGACCGCCACGACAGCGGCAAGCGGCATGGCGATCTCACGGAGCCGACGAAGCGCGGTTGCCCGCGCCACCTGGTCGGCGCCGTAATAGCGGTATCCCGAGACCGGGTCGACCTCGGCGGGAGGAAGCAGCCCGGAATCGGCGTAGAACCGCAACGCGCTTGAGGTCAGACCACTGCGTTGGGCGAAGACCCCGATCGGCATCAGCTCAGAGTTCGGCACCCCGCCATCGTCGGGCTTCGACCAACTCGAAGGTCAACACGGACCGGGCGTGCCAACAACCCCATGGCCCGCGACAACTACTGGGCCTCGACATCGTCGGCGCGCTCCTCGGGGCGCTCGGCGACGAAGGAGCCGAGGCCGACCTCGGCACGGATGAGCCCCTCGGTCTTGAGGTGAGCCAGTGCCTTCTGCGCAGTGGACGTCGCAATGCCGAACTCGGTGGACAGTTCGACAACCGAAGGCACGCGGGCACCCACCGGGTACTCGCCGTCGGCGATGCGGGAGGCGATGGCAGCGGCGACCTGGCGCCAGACGGGTCGGGTGCGGTCAAGCTCTGAGCTCATGCGGTTGACGCTAAAACTCTGCGGTAAACCGCGCGACCGCACTAGACTGCGGTAGACCGCGGATGCCGTGTAACGTGAAGACCCCCGCGACGGGAGCAAGCCGTCCGGGGGCACGGCCACCAGCTGAACCTGAGAGGAGCTGATGACAGTGACCGACCTTATCGGCCGCGTCATCGTCTGGGTGAGCCTCCTGCTCACCGGGCGCGATCCACACGCCAAACCCCCGAGCCGCCCCACACCGGTCACCCTGCCCCCGGCACGAGTGACTCCCCTTCCCGCCCACCGAAGCCCGTACGGCCTGGATGACAGCAAGCCGCTTGACGGCGCCGCGACCAGAGCCGTACGTCCATATGTGATCGCCCATGAACAGCGCCAGCGGCGGCGGGAGTTGGCCATGGCCGCGTTGGGACTGGACATGCCCGGGCCGTACTGGGTCCATGGGCTGGAGGTCGCCTGATGGGGGCGGAAGCCGAGGTGCCGGAGCCGAAGGGGGCGTCTCAATCGCCGCCCGAACTCCGCCTGTTGCCCTGGTCCGGCACCGAAGGAAAAACCTGCTACCTGATCACCGACGAGAACGGCGGGCCCGTGTCCCGCCTGGCCGACACCACGGAGTCCATCCAGCTCGGCATGGGAAGGGAACTCCTCGCACACGCCGACGGCATCCTCCCGGACGCCCCGCGTGGCGAACTCCGGTTCCTCGCGGAGTGTTTGACGGGAGCGCTTCGTGACGCTCTCCGGGTCGCGGACAGCCGGGGACGGCGGCTGAAGCAGCTGAGCTGATCACAACGGCGACCAGCTGGCAGAAGGGGCCACAGGCCGCCAAGGGCCGCGAGCCGCCAGGCAGGTGGTGCGCCGAGTGCGACAGTTTCCCGAAAACTGTTGCACTCGGCGCGGGGTGCCCCGTCACCGGATGATTCGCCAACAGCGTCATTCACCCCTCCGTGGCAGGGGGCGGCGGGGGACGGGGAAACCAGCCGGTCAGGCGTCCCCGTCCTCCTTGAACACCTGCAGCGCCTCCAGTGCCTCCACCACGTTCTCCTCCACCGCGTCCTTCCGCACCCCCAGCCCGCTCAGCACCCCGTCCCCGTTCTCGAACTCCAGGAGCGCGAGCAGGATGTGTTCGGTGCCGATGTAGTTGTGGCCCAGGCGCAGGGCCTCGCGGAAGGTGAGTTCGAGGACCTTCTTGGCGTCGGGGTTGTAGGGCACGAGCTCGGGGGCCGTGTCGGAGGCCGGCGGCAGCGCGGCGGTCGCGGCGGAGCGTACGGCGTCCAGGGTGACCCCCTGCGCCGTGATCGCCTTCGCCCCGAGCCCCTCGGGCTCGCGGAGGAGCCCGAGGACGAGGTGCGCGGGGACGCCCTCCGCGTTGCCCGCCGTCTTGGCCTCCTCGTGCGCGGCCATGACCACGTGGCGGGCGCGCGGCGTGTAGCGGCTGAAGCCCTGGCTGAGGTCGAGGTCCGCCTCGGCCTTCGGTACGAAGCGCTTCTGGGCCGCCTGCCGGGTGACCCCCATGCTCTTGCCGATGTCGGTCCAGGACGCGCCCGAACGCCGGGCCTGGTCCACGAAGTGACCGATGAGGTGGTCCGCCACGTCCCCGAGGTGGTCCGCGGCGATCACGGCGTCCTGGAGCTGGTCGAGGGGCTCCGGGTGGACCTTCTTGATGGCCTCGATGAGGTCGTCGAGGCGTACGGATGCGGTGCTGGAAGAGTTCGATGCCATGCGTCAACCTTAGGTTGACACCTGATCGGCGTCAACCGCGAGTTGACACCTACTTCGGCGACGTCACCGCCAACCGCACGGCCAGCCCGGTGAACACCGTCCCGGTGAAGACGTTCAGCGCGCGGGCCACCCGCCGGCTCCGCCGCAGCACCAGGGAGAGCCGCCCGGAGAGCAGGCCCACCGCGCCGTCCCAGAGGAAGCCCATCACCACCAGCGTCACCCCGAGCAGCAGGAACTGGCCGGGCACGTGCCCGAGCGACGGGTCCACGAACTGCGGCAGGAACGCCACGTTGAAGAGGATCACCTTGGGGTTCAGCAGGTTGGTGACGGCGCCCTGCCAGAACGCCCGCCGCATGCCGCCCGAGCCGGTGCGGGCGCTCTCCTCACCGATCACGGAGCGGTCCCGGAACGCCTTCACGGCGAGGTAGAGCAGGTACGCGGCACCGAGCCACCGCAGGACGTAGTAGAGGACGGGCAGCGTAGTGAACAGCGCCGAGAGACCGAGGGTCGCCGCGACCGTGTGCACCAGCATGGCGCTCGCCACTCCCGCCGCGGCCATCACGCCCGCGGCCGGGCCGCCGCGCCCGCCCACGGCCACGATGAACATGATGTCGGGGCCGGGGGTGACGCACAGGGCGAAGGCGGCGACCAGGAACGCCAAGTAGAGAGATGTGTCGACCATGCGCCTCATGCTTGGCACCGTGCGAGGAGGCGTCGACCGAGTTTCGCGGAACGGGACGCCGCGGGTGAGGGGACGGCGCAGGTGAGGCGCAGGTGCCGCTGACGAGACGGTGCGGGTGAAGGGGAGCACGCGGGGCTGACGCGGCCTCACGCCTTCGCCGCCCGCATCCGTACGACCGTCGCAACCCCCGCCGTCACTCCCGCGATCACCGCGCACGCCCCCGCACACCCGCCGATCACCCCCACGGCACATCCACCGCCACCGGCGCCGACAAGCGCGCGAGCGCCGAACCCAGCCCGGCCAGGTTCACCGCCGTGACGGCCAGCCCCAGCCCCGCTCCCACGGCGACCGCCAGGAGCGTCTCGCCCACGACCGCGCCGAGCACCTGTCCCCGGGTGGCACCCGCCAGCCGCAGGGCCCGCAGTTCGGTGTCCCGGGCCGACGTGGCCATCAACAGCGTTCCGGCGAGCGCGATCCCGGCGTACACGAGGGCGATGCCCAGGACGACGAAGAGCCCCAGCCTGGTCTGCGCGCCGGTGCCCGGCCGGGTGGTGGCCAGCCACTCGTCGGCCGACAGCACCTGGACCCCGCCTCCCGGCACGCCACTCTCCGCACCGGCCCCGGACCGCAGGGCAGCCACGATCGCCGACCGGTCCGCACCGCGCCCCGCCCGCACCTCCAGCCGGTCCACCCGAACCCCGGGCGCGTTCGCCGTCGTCACGTACGCGCCGTTGTCGCCGGTGCCCTGCGCGAGTACGGCGACGATCCGCAACCGCGCCGGCCGCCCGTCGCCGAGCCACACCCGTACCCACGCGCCCACCTCGTGCCGTTCCCACTCCTCGTTCACCACGATCGAGCGGTCGTCGAGGTCGCGTACGTCCCCGGCGGCCACCGGCAGCCGCGACACCGCCGCGAACGCCGCCACATCGGACACGGCCCGCGCGTCGGACCGGACGAGCGCGGCGCCCTCCTCCCGGACGTACACGGCTGTCGAGGCCGACGGGGAGACGGCCGATCCCGCCAACTGCCGAGCGCTCAAGCCCCGCAAGCCCCGCAAGTCCCGAAAGTGCTGCACGGCCCCGAGGTCCTCACCCGTGACCACGACATCCGCCCGCGTCCGCTCCCGTGCCTCCGCGCTCTTGGCCGCCGCCACCGTCGACGCCGACCCCAGCAGCGAACCCGCCAGCGCGACCGTCACCAGCACCGGCGCGGCCACGGCAGCGGTCCGCCGTACCGACGCGGCCGCGTTCTCGCGCACCAGGAGCCCGGTCGCGCCGGAACCCCGTACCGGCCGCAGCGGCAGCACCAGCAGGCGCACGGCCGGCCGGACGAGCAGGGGAGCCAGCGCGGCCACCGCCGTGATCAGGAGCATCGGCTGGGTCGTGTACGTCTTGCGCTTCAGCAGGTCGGCCGGATCCGTCCCCGCCTTCCAGGCCAGCAGGCCGAGCCCGCCGGCCAGCAGGACGACACCGACCGCCCGCCGGAACCACGGCAGCGCCCCCGTGTCCACGGACGCCTCGCGCAGCGCCGCGACCGGACCGGTCCGCCCGGCGCGCCATGCCGCCGCCCAAGCGCCGGAGAGGGCCACCGACACACCGGTCCAGAAGGCGACGTGGTACGGCCAGGTCACCCCACCCCGGAGCGCGAACCACGACGGCGCGACCCCGCCGTCCACCAACTCCCGGACCAGCAGCGGCGCTCCCCACGCCCCCAACGCGCAGCCCGCCGCCGACGCCACGACCCCGACCGCCAGCGCCTCACCGAGCAGCACCCGCCGCACCTGCCCCGGCGTCGCGCCCGCCATCCGCAGCAGCCCGAACTCCCGCCTCCGCAACGCCACCACGAAGGCGAAGGCGGACGCCGTCACGAACACGGAGACGAAGGCGGTGACCCCGGCCGCCGTGCCCAGCAGCGAGTTGACCGCCACCAGCGCCTCCGCATCCTGCTCGAACGACGGATCGGCCTGTCGGCGGTCGTCACCCGTGAGGACGCGGGCCCGGTCACCGACCACCTCGCGCACCGCCGCGACCGGCGCGTCCACACCCACCGCGTCAACGCCCACCGCGTCCCGGGTCGCCCCGTCCGTCCGGACCCGTCCCAGTTCCCGCAGGTCGGCGACCAGACGAGCGTCCACAGGGTGTGGATGCGCCAGCTTCTTCGTCACATGGGCCGTGTCCGGCCCCCGCCGCACCTCCACCGTCAGCGTGTCCCGGCCCATCACGACGACCGGCGAGGACGCGAAGCGCCGCGGCTCCCGCTCGGGCGCGTCGAACGTCTCGGCGAGGCCGAGTCCCATCGCCGCCATCACCCCGACCCCGAGCGCCACGGCGACGAACGAGCCGAACAGCGAGGTCCACCGCGTCCGCAGGGACGAAACCACCACAGTCAGCACGCCGCACGCTCCGCAGCCACAGCCACAGCCACAGCCCGCCCACCACCGGACGCGACCTGCTCCAGTCCGGCCATGTACGCGGCCACCCGCTCCGCCGACGCCCCGGCCAGTTCCCCGTGCGGGCGCCCGTCGACCAGGAACACCACCCGGTCCGCGTGCGCGGCCGCCACCGGGTCATGGGTCACCATGACCGTCGTCTGCCCCTCCCGGTCCACCAACCTCCGCAGCAGCACGAGCACTTCACGGCTCGTCGTCGTGTCCAGCGCACCCGTCGGCTCGTCCCCGAACAGCACAGCCGGGCGCGTGATCAGCGCCCGCGCCAGGGCCACCCGCTGCTGCTGCCCGCCGGACAACTGCGCCGGCCGGTGCCCGGCACGTTCGGCCAGCCCGACCCGGGCCAGCGCATGGCGCACCGCCGCGCGCGAAGGGCGCCGTCCGGCCAGGCGCAGGGGCAGGGCCACGTTCTGGGCGGCGGTCAGGGAGGGCAGGAGGTTGAAGGCCTGGAAGACGAACCCGATCCGCTCCCGCCGCAGCAACGTCAGCCGCCGCTCGCTCAGCCCGGCCAGGTCGGTGCCGTCGACCGCCACCGTGCCGGAGGTCGGCCGGTCCAGCCCGGCGGCGCACTGGAGCAGCGTCGACTTCCCCGACCCCGACGGCCCCATCACCGCGGTGAAGGTCCCGGCCGCGAAGTCCAGGTCGACGCCGTCGAGCGCGGTGACGTCGCCGTACGAACGGCGCAGGGACCGGATGCGTACGGCCGCCGACGGGGCCTCCGACGGGGCTGCTGAAGCGGCCGATGCTCTTGCTACGTCTGTCGTGGTCATGCCCCCAGCGAACCGTCCCCCCGCCCCGCGCACACGACCACTGGAGGGCGTCTCGGAGGTAGGGCCAGGCCTACCCGGCCGGGCGGCGCCGCCCCCGTGGCACGATCGACGGGTGAGTACGACCAGCAGCGCGGTGGAACGAGCTTTCGAGGCCGCCCTCTACGCCGACAGCGACGCGGCCCTCGACACGGGCGCCTCCCTGCTCGCCGCCGACCCCACGGCAGACCCCGAACTCGCCCGCCGAGGCCGGGAGTTCGTCGCCACGGCCTGGCGGCGCGGCTGGCAGCCCGCCGACGTCGTACGGATCGTGCGGCACGAGCTGGACGACGTGCACGTACGACTCGTCTCCCGCCTGATCCTCGACGAGAACCGGCAGCCCCCGAACCCCCGCTGGGCTGCCCAGCTCGACGAGCTCGGGGTCGGGGCAGCAGAGTCCGGACCCCCGCGCACCGACCGCTTCTCGCACGCGACAGCCGTACTGGAGCTGTACCGCCTGCTCCTGCGCCTGCCCGCCCTGGAGCCGCTCGACGCGCCGGGAAAGCCCCAGGACCGGCCGCGCGGAGACGCCCGCATGCTCTCCCGCATCCGCGGCCTCCTGGCCAAGGCGGAGGCCACCGGGTTCCCGGAGGAGGCGGAGGCGCTCAGCGCGAAGGCGCAGGAGCTGATGGCGCGGCACAGCATCGACGAGGCGCTGCTCGCGGCCAGGGAGCACGACGGGAACAGCCCCGGCGCCTGCCGGATCGGCGTCGATCCGCCGTACGAGACCGCCAAGGCGGTACTCCTCGACGCGGTCGCCGCAGCGAACCGCTGCCAGGCCGTGTGGAACGAGGCTCTGGGCTTCTCCACGGTCGTCGGCTTCGAGCCCGACCTGGAGGTGGTCGAGCTGCTCTACACCTCGCTCCTCGTGCAGGCGACGACCGCGATGACGAAGGCGGAGGCGGCACAGCGAGCGGGCGGACGCAAGCGTACGAAGACGTTCCGGCAGTCGTTCCTCGCCGCGTACGCCCACAGGACGGGTGACCGTCTGGCGGCGGTCGCCGAGGAGCAGAGGGATCAGGCGGCCGGGGCGGGGGAGCGGGGGGAGCTGCTGCCCGTCCTCGCCGCCCGTGACGTGGCCGTCCGCGAGCGGGTCACACGCCTGTTCCCGGAGACGGCCACCACCCGCATGCGCGGGGTGAGCGACGCCGCGGGTTGGCAGGAGGGCACCGCGGCGGCGGACCGCGCCCAGGTCAGGGCACGGTCCCCACTGAACCCCTGAACGCGGCCCTCGCTGAGAGCCTCAGTTACCGAGTGCCCCGGTTACTGAGTGCCTCAGTCGCCCGCCGGCAGGAACGGCCCCACCGTCATGTCCAGCTGGTCCCCGGACTTCACGGCCACCTCCGCGTCGGGCCACTTGTAGCTCTGCTGCGCGCTGTCGCCGGGCAGCGTGAACTTCACCGTGTCCACGGCGGCGGCCTTCTTCGCATCGCCGGCGACCCCGCGTACGTACGTGATCGTGAACGTCACCGCCTGGTCCTTGGCCATGGTCAGCTTCGTCGCCGTCGCGGCCTTGTCCGGGCTGACGGCCCAGGAGGTGCCGCCGGCGTACACGTCGGCGTCGGGGATGCCGTCCAGGGTGCAGGAGGCGCCCTGGTTGGTCAGGGTGACCGGGATGGTGCCCGTGTCACCGGCGGCCGGGGCGGCGCTGCTGGGCCCGAAATCGATGCCGAACTGGTCGGCCTTGCACGCGGTGGACTTGCCGTTCGCGGAGTCCGCGGTGCTCGTGGAGTCCGTGGAGCTCTTCGCGGTGTCGTCGCCGCTCTCGCCGCTGCAGGCGGTCAGCGTGAGGGCCGCGACGAGGGCGGCGGTGACGGCTACGGGCGTGGTGCGCATGGGGTTCCCCCGGGGTTCGTGACGGTGGTGCGGTGATGCGGTAGTGCGGTGTCGTGACACTGGGGTGTCGTGACACCGCGGTAGTGCAATGGTGCGTCGGTGTTTCGAGAATCATCACGCGGTGTGCCGCGTGCACGTCCCCCGGGTGGCGTTTACGTCCCCCAGGCGGGGTTTACGTCCCGGGCGGGGCGACGACGTCAGGCCGGCCGGCCCGGCTCAGGAACCCAGGCCGGCCGTCGGCAGCCCCGATGACAGCTCCGACGGCAGTTTCCCGCCCGGGGCCTTCTGGTACGTCTCCTTGCCGACGCCGCTCTCCCACGTGACGGTGAGGGACTCGGCGCTCACGGAGTCGACCATGCCCACGGTGCGGTCGTCGCCGCCGTCCGGGCACGTGAGGCGGATCATCTGCATGCCCGACTCCTCCTTGGCCGAGCCGCTGCAGACGGACCCGCCGGTGTCGAAGACCGAGGCATCCACGCCCGTCACGATCAGCGCGACGGCCTTGCCCTGTGTCGTCGCCACCCAGCTGCCCGCCAGCTCGGACTGCGCCCCGGAGCTCCCGGAGCCGCCACCCGTGTCCGACGTCTCGGTCGCGCTGGGCGCCGCCGACGACGCCTTGTCCGTGGAGTCGCCGCCGTCGCCGCCGTTGTCGCCGTCGGACCCGTCACCGCCGCACGCGGTCAGTACGAGCGCGGCCGCCAGCCCGGCCGCCGCGGCGGCGATACGCACCCGTCGACGCGGAAGGGCCGCCGTGGTCGCAGAAGTCGCCGTAGTCACTGGAGTCTCCCAACGGATGTGGGCCTGAGGTGTCGCTGCAACGACAGCCGCAAGCTACCAGGCGCCTCCAGGCCGTTCTCCCTGCGCTCACAGGGAGAACACCATCGGGGCACTGGGGCACTGGGGCACTGGGGCACCCGGGCACTCAGGGCACACTCACCTCACCGGCCTCACCAGGACGCCTTGCGCACCCTCAGCAGTGAATCCGGCCCATGAACCTGTCCGAGGATGGAACACGATTGCCCTGCCGTACGTCACAACTATTGCGGGGACAACATTTCAGACCGTTGACAGACCGTTGAAGGTGTAACCGCAGGAACACCCCGCGTGCACGTGCATCTGCCCGTGCAACCGCTCATGCATCAGCACGTGAACGAAGCTATGATCCGGAGCAGTTGACCACTGAAGCAGGGGTCACATCAGCCCATGCACCACCCGGGGAGCGACCTGTGGACCGCGACGTGTACGGCGTGGACGACGTGTACAACGGCATGGCAGCGAAGGAGCTGCACGGGGTGGCCTGGCAGAAGAGCCGGCACAGCAACTCGCAGGGTTCCTGCGTGGAGTTCGCCCGCCTGCCCGGCGGTGACGTGGCCGTGCGGAACTCGCGGTTCCCTGACGGGCCCGCACTCGTCTATACGCGCGCCGAGATAGAGGCGATGCTTCTCGGCGTCAAGGACGGCGAGTTCGACCATCTGGTCGGCGGCTGAAGGTTACCAAGGGTTACTACCTGGTCGCAGTCCGCGACGCGCGTAGAACCGCGACATCGAAGAACGCCGCGGTTCGTTACTCGGCCAGGTCCGCCAGTGGGTCCCGTGGCTCCGTGCGCAGCCGGAACAGCGCCCAGACCACCTTGCCGCCGAACGCGCTCCCGTTGGAACCGTTGGAGCCGCTGGAACCGTTGGAGCCTCCCCTGCTCGCACCCGGTTGCGGGCTCGGGGAAGGGTGCCAGCCCCAGCTGTCGGCGAAGGAGTCGACGAGGAACAGGCCCCGCCCCGACTCCGCCGCGAAGTCCTCCGTCTCGCGGGCGACCGGGGTGTCATGGCTCGGGTCCCGCACCGCGCACACCAGCCGCTCGGTCCACCGCATCAAGTGCAGCCGCACGGGCGGTTCCTGGCTCGCCGTGCGCGGGTTGTTCGCGGGAAGCCCGTGCCGCAGCGCGTTGGTGACGAGTTCGGAGACCACCAGGCAGACGTCGTCGAAGCGGTCGTCCACATCCCACTGGTTCAGCGTGCCGCGAGTGAACTGTCTTGCCTCGCGCACCGCTTCGTAGCGGGCGGGCAGGGCGCAGGACGCGGCGCTGGACACGGTGGAGGGGTCGAGCGGGGGAAGTCCCTGTCGTAAGGGTTCGAGCATGGTTGATCCATTCATCCCCATGCGAGGCACTCCCGGGTCTTCGCGGTCGTTGCGATGCAGCGGTGGCGCGGGACCATGGTTTCTGATGCGCAAGGCAGATGCAAGGGCAGATGCACGTGCACGCGCCTGAAATGGACCTGGAAGTACCGCTTCCTGCTTGTTTCTTCCGTCGTTCTTCTGTCGCCTTCTTCCCCCGCGGCGGACCCTGACCGATCCTTTCCCGTGGTCCGCGCTCTGAGACTTTCCATTTCTGTAACCGCACGAGTGCGGATCGAAGTGGTTTAGTGGCAGACTTCGGCCTCTGGAGACTTGGGGAGGCTGGACGAACGTGGGCGCCGGTGAATCAAGTGGGTCGGTGGTGAGACGCATGCTGCTGGGCTCGCATCTCAGGCGGTTGCGCGAGGCGCAGGGGATCACCCGCGAGAAGGCCGGGTACTCCATCAGGGCGTCGGAGTCGAAAATCAGCCGTATGGAGCTGGGGCGAGTGAGCTTCAAGGCGCGTGACGTCGAGGACCTGCTGACGTTGTACGGCGTCACGGACGATCAGGAGCGCGAGTCCCTCCTCTCCCTCGCCAAGGAAGCCAACGTCGCGGGCTGGTGGCACAGTTATTCGGACGTTCTCCCGAGCTGGTTCCCCACCTACGTCGGCCTGGAGGGCGCGGCCCACCTCATCCGGTCCTACGAAGTCCAGTTCGTCCACGGTCTGTTGCAGACCGAGGCCTACGCACACGCCGTCGTCGCCCGCGGGATGAAGGACGGCAGCGACGCCGAGATCGAAAAGCGTGTGGCCCTGCGCATGGAGCGCCAGAAGTACCTGTTCGCGCAGAACGCCCCCGAGTTCCACTGCGTCCTCGACGAGGCCGCGCTGCGCCGGCCGTACGGCGACCGCGAGGTGATGCGCGGTCAGCTCCAGCACCTCATCGACATCTCCGAGCGGCCGAACGTACGGCTCCAGGTCATGCCGTTCAGCTTCGGCGGGCACTCCGGCGAGAGTGGCGCCTTCACGGTGCTCAGCTTCCCCGAGTCCGACCTCTCCGACGTCGTCTACCTGGAGCAGCTCACCAGCGCGCTGTACCTGGACAAGGGCGAGGACGTCACCCAGTACGAGACGGCGCTGCGGCAGCTCCAGCACGACAGCCCGTCGCCGGAGGAGAGCCGCGATCTGCTCCGGGGACTGCTCCAGCTGTCCTGAAACCTTCACATGAAGGCTGTGGGCCTTCACAAGGTCTTTCGAGTTGTTCTCCAACTCCCTTGAAACGGAAGTACGATGACGTGTGATCACTTCGTGACGTAACTGATCGTGCGTGATCGGGCTGTCCGCCTCGGCTGTAAGGGATTGAGGGATCACATGTCGTCCTACTTCACCGATCTTGCTCAGCAGTACATCGGTGGTGAGTGGCGCCAGGGCACGGGCTCCTGGGACATCATCGACTTCAATCCGTACGACGGCGAGAAGCTCGCATCGATCACGATAGCCACGGCCGACGAGGTGGACGAGGCCTACAAGGCGGCCGCCGCCGCCCAGAAGGCCTGGGCCGAGACCAACGCCTACACGCGCCGCGCCGTCTTCGAGAAGGCCCTCCGCCTGGTCGAGGAGCGTGAGCAGGAGATCACCGAGGTGATCATCGCCGAGCTCGGCGGTACGCACCTGAAGGCGGGCTTCGAACTCCACCTCGTCAAGGAGTTCCTGCGCGAGTCGATCCAACTGGCGCTGCGTCCCGAGGGCCGCATCATCCCCTCGCCGACCGACGGCAAGGAGAACCGCCTCTACCGCGTGCCGGTGGGCGTCGTGGGCGTGATCAGCCCCTTCAACTTCCCGTTCCTGCTGTCGCTGAAGTCCGTGGCCCCCGCCCTCGCCCTCGGCAACGCGGTCGTCCTCAAGCCGCACCAGAACACCCCGATCACGGGCGGCACCCTGGTCGCGAAGATCCTTGAGGACGCGGGCCTGCCGGGCGGTCTGCTCAACGTCGTGGTCACCGACATCGCGGAGATCGGCGACGCCTTCATCGAGCACCCGATCCCGAAGGTCATCTCCTTCACCGGCTCCGACAAGGTCGGCCGCCACGTCGCCACCGTCTGCGCCTCGCACTTCAAGCGCTCGGTCCTCGAACTCGGCGGCAACAGCGCCCTGGTGGTCCTCGACGACGCGGACATCGACTACGCGGTCGACGCGGCCGTCTTCAGCCGGTACGTCCACCAGGGCCAGGTGTGCATGGCCGCCAACCGCGTGCTGGTGGACCGCTCCGTCGAGGCCGAGTTCACCGAGAAGTTCGTCGCCAAGGTCAGGACCCTGAAGGTCGGCGACCCGCGCGATCCGCAGACCGTCATCGGCCCGGTCATCAACTCCTCGCAGGCGGACTCCGTCTCGGGCACCGTCGAGCAGGCCATCGCCGAGGGCGCCACGGCGCTGGTGCACGGCACGACCACCGACAACCTGGTCCAGCCCTCCGTCCTCAAGGGCGTCCCCATCGACTCGCCCCTCCTGCGGCAGGAGGTTTTCGGCCCGGTCGCGTTCCTCATCCCGTTCGACGGCGAGGAGGACGCCGTACGCATCGTCAACGACACCCCGTACGGCCTCAGCGGCGCCGTCCACACCGGCGACATCGAGCGGGGTGTCTCCTTCGCCAAGCGGATCGACACCGGCATGTTCCACGTGAACGACGGCACCGTCCACGACGAGCCGCTCGTCCCCTTCGGCGGCGAGAAGTCCTCCGGCCTCGGCCGCCTCAACGGCGACACGACCATCGACGCCTTCACCACCCAGAAGTGGATCTCGGTCCAGCACGGGCGGAGTTTCTTCCCGTTCTGAGGACGGAACAGGGCTCCGGCCGGGCGGTGCCCCGGGGTTGCTGACTGCTCGCAGGGGAGCGCATACAAGGGCGATTTAGCTCGATCGTGCGATGGTCGGCTTCCGGGCTCGCGGCGTCCTGGGCTGTTCGGGCTACGGTGATCGTGCAGTCTGGGACGCCGGGTACGGCGCCGGCGTGCGGGGCCCCGCTCCACCGGAGTGATGGTTCGGGGCCTCCCCGCCGCCACTGGCCGAACCCATCTGGCCAGGCTGTCAGGGAACCGGCCTCCCGGGATCGGACCACGGACAGGGGGAGCGCCCAAGACCGTTCGGGGCGTGCGGCTGAGTAGACCCACTCCTGCTCAGTCCACAGGAACGGTTCTACGCTGGCCCCATGTCAGCGATCCGTCTCCTCGTGCTCGGCGCGGTGCGCCAGCACGGGCGGGCCCACGGCTACCAGGTGCGGAGCGATCTGGAGTACTGGGGCGCGCACGAGTGGTCCAACGCCAAGCCCGGCTCGATCTACCACGCCCTGAAACAGATGGCGAAGCAGGGGCTGCTGCACGCGCACGAGATCGCGCCCTCCACCGCCGGCGGACCGCCCCGCACCGAATACGAGATGACGGAGGCGGGCGACCAGGAGTACTTCACCCTGCTCCGGGAGTCCCTCACCGCGTACGACCAGAAACCGGACGTCCTCTCCGCCGCGCTCGGCTTCATGGTCGACCTCGACCGTGCCGAGGTGCTGCGGTTGCTGGCGGAGCGGGTGCGGACCATCGAGGAGTGGCGGAAGTCCGTCACCGAGTACTACACGCCGGAGGCGGGCCCCGAGTCGCTCGGCCACATCGGCGAGATCATGAACTTCTGGGTCCACTCCGCCGACACGGGCGCCGAGTGGACCCGGGAACTCATCGCCCGTGTCGAGGGCGGCGCGTACACGTTCGCGGGTGAGGGCGAGCCGTTCGTCGGCGTCCTGACGGAGGGCGCGGAGAACCCGTACGCGACGGGGGAGCGGCACCCCGGCGACGACCGCTGAGGCCGATGGCCGCGTGGTGCGCGCCCCCGGTGCCCCTCGGCGTCCCCCCTTGGTCCCCATGTGTCCCTCAGTGGTGGAAGCCGGTGGCCGCCTCCCTGTCGCGGATCAGCGGGTGCGGCTGGCGGCGCAGTTCGGGCAGCAGGCGGCCCAGGTCCTCCAGGAGCAGCTCGGCCAGGTCGGAGGAGAAGCCGTTGCGGCAGACCACCCGCAGCACGGACAGGTCCTCGCGGTTCGCCGGGAAGGTGTACGCGGGCACCAGCCAGCCGTGCTCGCGCAGCCGCCGGGACACGTCGAAGACGTCGTACGCGGTCACGTCCGGCGCGGTGGTGAAGGCGAACACGGGCAGCTCGTCGCCCCGGGTGAGGAGCCGGAAGTCGTCCATCGACCCGATACGGTCGGCGAGGCCCCGCGCCACGTCCCGTGTGGTCTGCTGCACCGCCCGGAAGCCCTCGCGGCCGAGCCGCAGGAACGTGTAGTACTGCGCGACCACCTGGGCGCCCGGACGCGAGAAGTTGAGCGCGAACGTCGGCATCTCGCCGCCCAGGTAGTTGACCCGGAAGACGAGGTCGTCGGGCAGCTCGGCGGCCGAGCGCCACAGCGCCCACCCCACGCCCGGATAGACGAGCCCGTACTTGTGCCCCGACGTGTTGATGGACACCACCCGCGGCAGCCGGAAGTCCCACAACAGGTCCTCGTCGAGGAAGGGCGCGATCATGGCTCCCGAGGCGCCGTCGACATGGACGGGCACATCCAGGCCTGTACGTTCCTGGAGCCGGTCCAGCGCCGCGCACAGCTCGGCGACCGGCTCGTACGACCCGTCGAAGGTCGACCCCATGATGCCGACGACCCCGATCGTGTTCTCGTCGCACAACTCGGCCGCGGCCTGTGGGTCGAGGTGGAACCGGTCGCCCTCCATGGGCACCTGACGGGACTCCACCTCCCAGAAGGTGCAGAACTTGTCCCAGCACACCTGCACGTTGACGCCCATCACGAGATTCGGGCGCACGTCCCTCGCGGGATACCGGTCGGCGTTCCGCCGCGCCCACCTCCGCTTGAGCGCCATCCCGGCGAGCATGCACGCCTCGCTGGACCCGGTCGTCGAACAGCCCACGACCGTCCCCGGATCGGGTGCGTGCCACAGGTCGGCGAGCATCGCCACGCACCGCCGCTCCAGTTCGGCCGTCTGCGGGTACTCGTCCTTGTCGATCATGTTCTTGTCCCGGCACTCGGCCAGCAGGACGTCGGCCTGCGGCTCCATCCAGGTGGTGACGAAGGTGGCCAGGTTCAGCCGCGCGTTGCCGTCGAGCATGAGTTCGTCGTGGACCAGCTGGTACGCCGTGGAAGGGGCCAGCGGAGCGTCCGGGAGCCGGTGCGTGGGCGGCGCCTCGGTCATGCCGCTGACCGGGTTGGCCTCCCCGTAGAAGGGGTTCACGCGCCGCGTGCGCCGGTCGCGCGCGCCGTCCTTGGCGAGGTCACCTCGGTGCAGGGGCATGCATCCGACGGTAAGTCCAGGGTGCCGGACTTGCACCTCACGCGGCGTGAGGGCCCAGGCTGAAGCGCGTACCGAAAAGAAGGGAGCGGACGGCTATGAGCTACTCCGTGGGACAGGTCGCCGGTTTCGCCGGGGTCACGGTGCGCACCCTGCACCACTACGACGACATCGGCCTGCTCGTCCCGAGCGAGCGCAGCCACGCGGGCCACCGGCGCTACGGCGACGCCGACCTCGACCGGCTGCAGCAGATCCTGTTCTACCGGGAGCTCGGCTTTCCGCTCGACGAGGTCGCCGCCCTGCTCGACGACCCGGACACGGACCCGCGCGCGCACCTGCGCCGGCAGCACGAACTGCTGACCGCCCGGATCGAGAAGCTGCAGAAGATGGCCGCGGCCGTGGAACAGGCCATGGAGGCACGCAAGATGGGAATCAATCTCACCCCCGAGGAGAGGTTCGAGGTCTTCGGGGACAAGGACCCGGAACAGTACGCCGAGGAGGCGGAGCAGCGCTGGGGCGGCACCGAGGCATACGCCGAGACGCAGCGCCGCGCCGCCTCGTACACCAAGGACGACTGGAAACGCATGCAGGCCGAGGTGGCCGACTGGGGCGAGCGCTACACCGCCCTGATGGCCGCCGGCGAGCCGCCGGCCGGCAAGGCGGCCATGGACATGGCCGAGGAGCACCGGCAGCACATCTGTGGGTGGTTCTACGACTGTCCGTACGACATGCACATCGGTCTCGCCGAGATGTATGTCTCCGACGAGCGTTTCAAGGCGTTCTACGACTCCATGCGCCCGGGCCTCGCCGAGCACCTCAAGGAGGCCATCACGGCGAACGCGGCCCGGCACGGAGCCTGACACGCAGGTAAGGGGCGCCCACATAGAAGGGCGCCCCTTACTCACTCGTTGTTCACTCGTTCTTCTGTGCCCGGCCTACTCCGGCGCGATCACGCACGCAGTCCCGTACGCGCACACCTCCGTGCCCACGTCGGCCGCATCCGTGACGTCGAAGCGGAACATGAGTACGGCGTTGGCGCCACGCGCGCGTGCCTGCTCCACGAGGCGTTCCATGGCCTGGTTGCGGGTTTCAACGAGCGTCTTGGTGAGCCCTTTGAGTTCGCCGCCGACCAACGACTTCAGACCGGCGCCGATCTGGCTCCCCACATGCCGGGAGCGGACCGTCAGCCCGAAGACCTCGCCGATGACCTGCTGGACCCGGTGTCCGGGTACGTCGTTCGTCGTCACGACCAGGACGTCCGACTGGGGACGCTGGCCACCGCCGTAATCATCGATGCCCATGGCCCACAGCTTTGTCCCAACGGGGGCACAGTGCATCCTGAAGGAGACGGTGGAACCTGGCGAGGGCGCCTTCCGTTGATAACTTTGGTCAGCTGTACGCCGTAATACGCCTCGTACTACGCCTCATCCCACAGGAGCCCGGAACGTGACGACGCTTGCTCTCGGACCAAGTTGGTTGGATCCGAACTACCTGCTCGACACGTTCGGTATCTGGGGCCTGCTCCTGATCGTGTTCGCCGAGTCGGGCCTGCTCATCGGCTTCTTCCTGCCCGGCGACTCGCTGCTGTTCACGGCGGGCATGCTGATCACGTCGAAGACGCTGGATTTCCCGCTGTGGCTGGCCATCGTGCTGATCTGCATCGCCGCGATCGTGGGCGACCAGGTGGGCTACATGTTCGGCAAGAAGGTGGGCCCCGCGCTCTTCACGCGGCCGGACTCACGCCTGTTCAAGCAGGAGAACGTCACCAAGGCCCACGAGTTCTTCGAGAAGCACGGCCCGAAGTCCCTGGTCCTGGCCCGCTTCGTGCCCATCGTGCGCACGTTCACGCCGATCATCGCCGGCGTCAGCGGCATGCGGTACCGCACGTTCCTGATCTACAACATCGTCGGCGGCATCCTCTGGGGCGCCGGCGTCACCCTGCTGGGCTCCTGGCTCGGCAGCATCGAGTTCGTCCGTACGAACATCGAGGCGATCCTGATCCTGATCGTCTTCCTCTCGGTCGTCCCGATCATCATCGAGCTCCTGAAGGCCCGTAAGGCCAAGAAGAACCAGCCGCCCGCCCAGCACCAGGCTCCGGTCCCGCCGGTGATGGACGACGCGACGACCCAGTTGCGCCGAGTGCCGCAGGCCGAGCCCCAGCCGTACGGCAACCACCAGCCCCAGCAGCCGTATGCCAACCAGCAGCCCCAGCAGCCGTACGGCAATCAGCAGCCCCAGCAGCCGTACGGCAATCAGCAGCCCCAGCAGCCGTACGGCTACCAGCAGGACCAGCCGTACGCACAGCAGGGCCAGCAGTACCCGCAACAGGGCCAGCAGCCCCAGCAGTACCCGCAGCAACAGCAGCAGTACCCGTACGGCCAGAACTACCCACAGAACTGAACGGCCAAGGTGCACCCCGCGTCCTTTAAGGGGCGCGGGGAACTGCGCGACAAGCCACAACAAACCCGCAGCCGCCAAACGCACCGAAACGCACCGAGCTACCAGGCGCCCCCGGTTCAGAACCCCCGCGTCCGCTTAGCCGCCCGCCGCCCCTCGGCGGAGCCGACCCGCAGGAACAACCGCGAGATCTCCGACCCGAGGTTCACCCCGATCGCGATGGCCATGGCCAGCGCCGCGGCCTTGGTCAGGCCCACGAGACCCCGGTCCACGTCGTTCTGGGCGAACGCGAGCAGCCCGAAATACGTGGCGGAACCCGGCAACAGGGGCCCGATCGCCGCCGTCGTGTACGGCAGCGCGGAGGCGAACCGGTACCGGGACAGCAACTGCCCGAACAGCCCCACGAGCCCCGCCGCGACGGCCGTGGAGGCCACCGGCGAGATCCCGCCCACGTAGTGCATCGCGCCGTACACCACCCACGCCACGCCCCCGTTGAGCGTCACCAGCAGCACGGTGGAACGTTCCTGCTGGAGCAGTATCGCGAACGTGAGCGCGAGCAGCATGGCGGCGCCGGTCTGCCAGAGGGGCCGCCCGTCGGTCCCCGACGGCGCCCCGTCCGGACTCAGCTCGGCGCCCAACTGGACGCCGAAATAGAGCACGAGCAGCACGCCGACGACGATGCCGACGTACAGGTACATGACCTCCAGGAGCCGCGCGGACGCGGTGATGTAGAAGCCGGTCAGTCCGTCCTGCACGCCCGCCACCAGGGCGCGTCCCGGCAGCAGCGCGAACAGCCCACCGGTGATCACCGCGGACGCCTTCACGTCCACGCCGGCGAGGGTGAGCGCGATCCCGATCGCGGCGGGCGGCATCGCGGCCACCGTGAACTGGTAGAACTCCGGCAGCCCGCGTCCCGCGCACAGCCACGCCAGCCGGTCGCCGAGCATCGCGCCCAGCGCGGCCGCGACGAACACGATCACATCACCGCCGACCAGGACGCTGGCCGCGCCCGCGAGGAGCCCGCTGGAGCCGGTCAGCACCCAGCCGGGGTACGGGTGCCGGTTGCGCCGGATCTCCGCGAGCCGCCCGTACGCCTCCTCCAGGGAGACCGCGGTCTCCGGGTCGCTCAGGTCGTCGACCAGCCGGAAGACGGCCGCGAGCCGTGTGTAGTCGGTGGCCCGGCGGCGCACGGTCCGTGACGCGGTCACGGGGTCGTCCACCAGGGACGGCTGGTACGAGATCGACAGCAGTGTGAACGTGACGTTCGGCTCGCACCGGTCGAGCCCGTACGACCGGCAGACGGCGAACATCGCCGCCTCCACGTCCTCGGCGCCCTCACCGCCCGCGAGCAGCAGTTCCCCGATGCGGAGGGTGAGGTCGAGCACGCGCGGGATGGCGGGCCCCGGCTCGTCCTCCGCCTTGTGCACGGATTCGGGAGCCGGCCGGTCGGCCACCGGCATGCGCAGCATCGTGCGCATCCGGTCCTGCCAGGGCTGCTCCTTGGTCAGCCTGATCACGGGGATCCCGGACGGCGGGGTGAAGTGGGGCGGGGCATGCCCGGAGCTGTAGGTGCTCGGCGGGCTGAAGGCCGAACCCTCGGGCTCGGCGGCCACGGGCGCCACGTCCAGCCCCACGGGAATCGCGAACTCGGATGTGGTCCCCGACTCCCCGTCGGCCGCCGCACCCCCCGTCGGTTGCACGAACCCACTCCGTGCCGCATCCGACCGCGGCTTACGGTCCTCCGCGTACGTCACCGTCGCGCCCCTTCTCACGACATCTCCGGCGCCGCTCCCGCGAACGCCTTCCCTTCTCCGGCCCCAGTATGCGTACCGGCAGACCGCTGACACACCAACGGGCCGCCCGTTCCCCGTCGGGGATCGGGCGGCCCGTTGGGAAGAGCCCGGGCGTCGTCAGTGCCCGCCCTGCTCCTCGAAGCGCTTGTACGACCGCTCGATCTCCGTCTCGGCCTCCGTGCGGCCCACCCAGTTGGCGCCCTCGACGGACTTGCCGGGCTCCAGGTCCTTGTAGACCTCGAAGAAGTGCTGGATCTCCAGGCGGTCGAACTCGGAGACGTGGTGGATGTCCCGCAGGTGCTCCACGCGCGGGTCGGACGCCGGGACGCACAGCAGCTTGTCGTCGCCGCCGGCCTCGTCCGTCATACGGAACATGCCGATGGCGCGGCACTTGATGAGGCAGCCCGGGAAGGTCGGCTCCTCCAGGATGACCAGCGCGTCCAGCGGGTCGCCGTCCTCGCCGAGGGTGTTCTCGACGAAGCCGTAGTCGGCCGGGTAGCTGGTCGAGGTGAAGAGACGCCGGTCCAGGCGGATCCGACCGGTCTCGTGGTCCACCTCGTACTTGTTGCGCGAACCCTTCGGGATCTCGATCGTGACGTCGAACTCCACCGGTGGCTCCTCCATGATCAACACATAGTTCTGGTGGTTAAGTGTCCCTCACGCAGGTGTGTGGTCGCGAAAGGGGCTGGTGGTAATGCCGGAGCCGAAGGTCTGGCGAGCCGCGAGGCCGTATGCGGTGCGGATCGCACGCGCCGCGAAACCACGCGTCGTAAGCGCCGGGCGAGCCGTCGTACAGGGCACACGAGCCGTCGCGACGCGCTCCATGAAGCTCACGACCCTCCAGCTCACCGCCGGTGCGGCCACGTTCGGCCTGGCCCTGTCGGCCGGGGCGGTGGCCACGGCCGGTCCCTGGGACTCCTCGGGTCAGCGTACGGCCGAGCGGGACTGGGCAGCATCGCGCGATCACGAGGGTGGCGCAGATCACGCCCGTGATTCCGGTAACGCCGCGGGGGCGCCCGAGGCGGCCCCGAGCGCGCCCCCCGTACTGACGGGCCTCGGCAACTCGATGCCCGCGCCCACAAAGCAGGCGCTCGCCGACGTCCTCACTCCCCTCCTGCGCGCCCCCGCGCTGGGCTCCCGCAGTACGGCAGCGGTCGTCGACGTCACGACCGGGGAGATGCTCTACGGCTCCGGCGCGGACGACGCCCTCACCCCCGCCTCCACCACGAAGATCGCCACCGCCGCCGCCGCGCTCTCGGCGGCCGGCCCCGGCCACCGCATCGCAACGCGGACCGTGCTGAACCCCGGCTCCAAGGAGGTGGTCCTGGTCGGCGGCGGCGACCCCACCCTTACGGCCCACGAGGAGGCGAACGGTTACGCCTCCCTGCGCACCCTCGCCGCCGACACGGCCGCCGCTCTGAAGAAGCGCGGCGTGGACGAGGTGGCGCTCTCGTACGACACCTCGCTGTACAGCGGCCCCGCCCTGCACCCCATCGGGGTGAACCCCAACCTCGCGCCCGTCAGCGCCCTGATGGTCGACGAGGCCCGCCGCGACGGCTCCTCCAGCGGCCCGGCGGACCGCGGCACGGACCCGGCGGCGGACGCGGCCGACGCGTTCGCGAAGCTGCTCGCGGACCAGGGCGTCAGGACGAAGTCCGCCGCTCCCGTGAAGGCCTCCGGAACGGCGGACCCCCTCGCCACGGTCGAGTCCCCGCCCCTGTCCACCCTGGTCGAACGCATGCTGACCAACAGCGACAACGACATCGCCGAGGCCCTCGCCCGCCAGACGGCACTCGCCGCGGGCGAGCCGGCCAGCTTCGAGGGCGCCGAGACGGCGATCCGCACCGAACTGGACCGGCTCGGCCTCCCACTGGACGGCGCCCGCTTCGCCGACGGCAGCGGTCTGAACCGCGACGACCGCCTGACGGCAGGCTTCCTCACCGCCCTCCTCGCCAAGGCGGCCTCCCCGGCCCACCCCGCACTCCGCCCGGTCCTCACCGGCCTCCCCGTGGCCGGCTTCACGGGCACCCTGCGCACCCGCTACGCCGACGACGTACCCGGCACCGGCGTCGTACGGGCCAAAACAGGCACCCTGACCGGCGTGAACACCCTCGCAGGCACAGTCGTCGACACCGACGGCCGCCTCCTGGCCTTCGCCTTCATGGCAACAGAAACAGCGGACCCCGCAGGCGCCCAAAAGGCCCTGGACAACACGGCCTCGACCCTGGCGACTTGCGGCTGCCGCTGAACGGAGGGGGAGGGAGCCGGAGGCCCCAAGGGGCGCGGGGAACTGCGCGACCAGCCACAGGCGACCCGCAGCCGCAATGGACAGCACCACCCACGCACCCAAAGGGGCGCGGGGCGGTGACATCGTGCGGCTCCGCCGCGTGGGCGCGACAAGCCACACACGACCCGCAGCTTCAAACCGGCAGCACCCCCACCCACCCCCCGGCCAAGCCACACCCACCCGCACACACAAAACCCCAGCACCCCCCACCCACCTCTCACAGCCTGCCCCCAGCGGCAGCGCTCCCGTACGGTTGATTCATGACGCGCATCGGTGGTGCCGAGATGGTCGACTGGAATCTCGCGGTGGCGACCGCGACCCGGCTCGTGCGGCCGGGCCCCGAGGTGAGCCGCGACGAGGCCAGGGCCGTCGTCGCCGAGCTGCGCCGACACGCCAGGGCCTCGGAGGAACACGTCCGGGGCTTCACTCGTATGGGCACCGAGACGGCCCACGACACCCCCGTCCTCGTCGTCGACCGCCCGGGCTGGGTCCGGGCGAACGTCGCCGGGTTCCGGGAACTCCTCAAACCGCTGCTCGACAAGATGCAGGAACGCCGCAGCGGCACCCCCGGCGGCGCGGTCCTTGGCGCCGTCGGCGGCAAGGTCACCGGCGTGGAACTCGGCATGCTGCTGTCGTTCCTCGCCTCCCGCGTCCTCGGCCAGTACGAGACCTTCGCCCCCGCGACCCGCGAACTCCCGGCGGGTGCGAACGGCGGCGGACGGCTGCTGCTGGTCGCGCCGAACATCGTCCACGTGGAGCGGGAACTCGACGTGGAGCCCCACGACTTCCGTCTCTGGGTGTGTCTGCACGAGGAGACGCACCGCACGCAGTTCACGGCGGTGCCCTGGCTGCGTGACCACCTGGAGGGCGAGATCCAGTCGTTCCTGGGGGAGACCGAGATGGACCCCATGACCGTCCTGGAGCGCATCCGGGAGGCCGCACAGTCGCTCGCCGGCGGACGCCCCGAGGGCGAGGAGGGCGACGACTCGCGGTCCATCGTGGAACTCGTCCAGACGCCCGCGCAGCGCGAGATCCTCGGCCGCCTCACCGCGGTCATGTCCCTGCTGGAGGGCCACGCGGACTTCGTGATGGACGGCGTGGGCCCGGATGTCGTGCCGTCGGTGCGCGAGATCCGCGAGAAGTTCCAGCAACGACGCGCCCGCGGCGCCTCGCGTCTGGATCTCGCCCTGCGCAAGCTGCTGGGTCTGGACGCCAAACTCAGGCAGTACAAGGACGGCGAACGGTTCGTACGGTCCGTCGTCGAACAGGTCGGCGTGGACGGATTCAACCGCGTGTGGACCTCCCCGAACACCCTGCCGACCAAGGCGGAGATCGCCAAACCGGCGGACTGGGTCGCGCGGGTGCACCGGAAGTCGGAAGCGTGAGGCTCACGGGGAAGACGTGACACGAATTCGGTCGACGGCAGGCAAACGCCCTCGCAATCACTCGTCCGAGGGAGCGTGAGCGAAGGGCAGGCGTGCAATGCTCGGGGAACGGCCCGTTTCTGTCACCATCTACACACTCTGAGTGACCGACTTCGGGCTCACCCCCCGACAACTTCATGAAGGGCACCGGACATGGGTCCCCATCCTGCGGTCGCGGCGATACGCCTGGCGGTCCGCCGCGTTCTCCACGACCTCCTGACCGAACACCACACCGACACCGACGCCGTCCGCGCCGTACCCGCCCTCCGCGCCGGCGGGACCTCCGACGGCACCGACGCACCGGCACGCACCCGCGCCGCGCGTCCCGACGCCATGACTCGCGACACCGCCGACGCCGGCTCGCGACCGCGCTCGGGCCGGGACACCCTCGTATCCCCGACCGTATCCCCGCCCCTGTCCCCGCCGCTCGTCCTCGTGGCGTGCTCGGGTGGCGCCGACTCCATGGCGCTCGCGTCCGCCCTCGCCTTCGAAGCGCCCAGGCTCGGCGTCCGCGCCGGCGGCGTCACCGTCGACCACGCCCTGCAGCCCGGCTCCGACCTGCGCGCCGCCGAGGTCGTCCTGCGGCTGCGCGAGCTCGGCCTCGACCCCGTCGAGTCCGTCGCCGTGGCGGTCGGCCGCGACGGCGGCCCCGAGGCCGCCGCCCGAGACGCGCGCTACACCGCGCTGGACGCCGTCGCCGAACGCCACGGCGCCGCCGCCGTCCTGCTCGGCCACACCCGCGACGACCAGGCCGAGACGGTGCTGCTCGGCCTCGCCCGCGGCTCCGGCATCCGCTCCCTGTCCGGTATGGCCGCGGTCTCGGGGGCCGGCGGCCGCTACCGCCGCCCCTTCCTCCACATCGACCGGCAGACCGCCCGCAAGGCCTGCATGGTCCAGTCCCTCCCCGTCTGGGACGACCCCCACAACACCGACCCCGCCTACACCCGCTCCCGGCTGCGCCACGAGGGCCTGCCCGCCCTGGAGAAGGCGCTCGGCAAGGGCGTCGTGGAAGCCCTGGCCCGCACGGCCCAGCTGTCGCGTGACGACGCCGACGCCCTCGACGCCTGGGCCCGCCGGGCCGAGCCCTCCGTACGCGACGCGTCCGGCGTCCTGGAGTGCGCCAAGCTGTACGCCCTGCCCCGCGCCGTCCGCCGCCGCATCCTGCGCCGCGCCGCCATCGAGGCCGGGGCTCCGGCCGGCTCGCTGTTCGCCCGCCACATCGAGGAGATCGACCGGCTGATCACCGGCTGGCGCGGACAGGGAGCCATCAACCTGCCGGGCAAGGTAGTCGCCCGGAGGCAGGGTGGCAGACTGGTGATTCGGCAAGGCTGAAAAACACACTCCTCTCGGGAGGTGTCGGGTCCCCCTTCGGGGAGAGGCCGTTCAGCCGGTGGGACGACCGAAAGTGATGCGGGTGGACGCGAAAGACATGGGTGCTGACCTCCAGCAGGTACTCATCACCAAGGAAGAGATCGACGCGAAGCTGGCCGAGCTGGCCGCGAAGATCGACGCGGAGTACGCGGGCAAGGACCTGCTGATCGTCGGAGTCCTCAAGGGCGCCGTCATGGTCATGGCGGACCTCGCCCGGGCGCTGTCCACCCCCCTCACCATGGACTGGATGGCGGTGTCCTCGTACGGCGCGGGCACCCAGTCCTCCGGCGTGGTGCGGATCCTCAAGGACCTCGACACCGACATCAAGGGCAGGGACGTCCTCATCGTCGAGGACATCATCGACTCCGGCCTGACCCTCTCCTGGCTGATCTCCAACCTCGGCTCGCGCGAGCCCGCCTCCTTGAAGGTGTGCACCCTGCTGCGCAAGCCGGACGCGGCCAAGGTCGCGATCGACGTCGAGTGGGTCGGCTTCGACATTCCCAACGAGTTTGTCGTGGGATACGGCCTCGACTACGCCGAGAAGTACCGCAATCTCCCGTTCGTGGGTACGCTCGCGCCTCACGTTTACGGCGGCTGAAAAGTCCTTGTCACGGGGGCTGCGGGCCCCTGTGGGACGCTCGGGAACCCCAGCGGGTCTCGCGCCGTTGGAGCATGCAGAGACGGGATTGTCAGCCGTCCCGTGCGACTTCGGGTGACAATGCTGGGGTACCGTCCGAAGAACAGTCTTTATCAAACTCACTATGGCAGGAGGGACGGGGCGGCACCGCTCCGTATGGATGGACGTGAAGCGATACTTCCGTGGGCCGGTCATGTGGATCGTGCTGGCCGTCCTTGCCGTGGTCGTGTTGATGCAGGTCGTCGGCTCGTCCGGCGGCTACAAGACGGTGGACACCGGCCAGGTCGTCCAGGCGATCAATCAGGACAAGGTCAAGTCGGCCAAGCTCACCACCGGCGACGAGCAGATCATCAAGGTCGAGCTCAAGGACGGTCAGAAGGTCGAGGACAGCTCGAAGATCCAGGCGAGCTACATCGGCGACCAGGGCGTCAGCCTTGCCACCACGCTGCAGGACAAGTACCAGACCAAGCGGATCCCGGACGGCTACACCGTGTCGCCGTCCAAGCAGAACCCGTTCGTCGGGATCCTGCTCTCGCTGCTCCCCTTCGTCCTCATCGTGGTCGTCTTCCTGTTCCTGATGAACCAGATGCAGGGCGGCGGCTCCCGAGTGATGAACTTCGGGAAGTCCAAGGCGAAGCTCATCACCAAGGACACCCCCAAGACGACGTTCTCGGACGTCGCGGGCTCGGACGAGGCGGTCGAGGAACTCCAGGAGATCAAGGAGTTCCTCCAGGAGCCCGCCAAGTTCCAGGCGGTCGGGGCGAAGATCCCCAAGGGCGTGCTGCTCTACGGCCCGCCCGGTACGGGCAAGACGCTGCTCGCGCGCGCCGTCGCGGGCGAGGCCGGCGTCCCCTTCTACTCGATCTCCGGTTCCGACTTCGTCGAGATGTTCGTCGGTGTCGGTGCCTCCCGTGTCCGTGACCTGTTCGAGCAGGCCAAGGCGAACGCCCCGGCGATCGTCTTCGTCGACGAGATCGACGCGGTCGGCCGCCACCGCGGCGCCGGCCTCGGCGGCGGTCACGACGAGCGCGAGCAGACCCTGAACCAGCTGCTCGTCGAGATGGACGGCTTCGACGTGAAGGGCGGCGTCATCCTGATCGCCGCCACGAACCGCCCGGACATCCTCGACCCGGCCCTCCTGCGCCCCGGCCGCTTCGACCGCCAGATCGCGGTCGACCGCCCGGACATGCAGGGCCGTCTGGAGATCCTCAAGGTCCACCAGAAGGGCAAGCCGGTCGCCCCGGACGTCGACCTGTCGGCGGTCGCCCGCCGCACGCCCGGCTTCACGGGTGCCGATCTGTCCAACGTCCTGAACGAGGCCGCGCTCCTCACGGCCCGCAGCGACAAGAAGCTGATCGACAACCAGATGCTGGACGAGGCCATCGACCGCGTCGTGGCGGGCCCGCAGAAGCGGACCCGGATCATGTCGGACAAGGAGAAGAAGATCACCGCGTACCACGAGGGCGGTCACGCCCTGGTCGCGGCGGCCTCACCGAACTCCGACCCGGTCCACAAGATCACGATCCTGTCCCGCGGCCGCGCCCTCGGCTACACGATGGTGCTCCCGGACGAGGACAAGTACTCGACCACGCGCAACGAGATGCTGGACCAGCTGGCCTACATGCTGGGCGGCCGCGCGGCCGAGGAACTGGTCTTCCACGACCCGACGACGGGCGCCGCGAACGACATCGAGAAGGCCACGGCCACGGCCCGCGCGATGGTCACGCAGTACGGCATGACCGAGCGTCTCGGCGCGATCAAGTTCGGCGGCGACAACACCGAGCCGTTCCTCGGACGTGAGATGGCTCACCAGCGCGACTACTCGGAAGAGGTCGCCGCGCTCGTCGACGAAGAGGTCAAGAAGCTCATCGAGACCGCGCACAACGAGGCCTGGGAGATCCTGGTCGAGAACCGCGACGTCCTCGACAACCTGGTGCTCGCGCTGCTGGAGAAGGAGACGCTGGGCAAGGAGGAGATCGCCGAGGTCTTCGCCACCATCGTCAAGCGCCCGCCGCGCCCGGCGTGGACCGGCTCGTCCCGCCGGACCCCGTCCACCCGCCCGCCGGTGCTCTCCCCGAAGGAGCTCGCGCTGACGAACGGGGTGAACGGCGCGACGCCGGCGATCACCGGCGCCGCGGAGTCCGTCCCCGCGAAGGAGACCGCCCCGGAGGACCGCTCGGAGAGCTGATCCCACGACGGTTTTCGGCCTACCAGGCCCGGAATGATTGCCGCGCCCCCCAGGTTCTAGCCTGGGGGGCGCGGCAATTTCGTATGCCCGTATATGCGACGCGTGATCCGTACGCGTCGAAGGCACAGGAACGAGGCACCAGATGACCGACCCCGTGACGCTGGACGGTGAGGGCACGATCGGCGAGTTCGACGAGAAACGCGCCGAGAACGCCGTGCGGGAGCTGCTGATCGCGGTCGGCGAGGACCCGGACCGGGAGGGCCTCAGGGAGACGCCGGGGCGGGTGGCCCGGGCGTATCGGGAGCTTTTGGCGGGGTTGAGGCAGACGCCCGAGGAGGTTCTGACGACGACGTTCGATCTGGGGCACGACGAGATGGTCCTGGTGAAGGACATTGAAATCGTATCTTTGTGCGAGCATCATCTTCTGCCGTTCCACGGAGTGGCCCACGTCGGTTACATCCCGGCCGACAGCGGAAAGATCACCGGGTTGTCGAAGCTGGCCCGTCTCGTTGAGGTGTTCGCCCGACGGCCGCAGGTGCAGGAACGACTCACCACGCAGATCGCCGACTCGCTCATGCGCATCCTGGAGGCGCGCGGGGCGATCGTGGTCATCGAGGCCGAGCACATGTGCATGTCCGTGCGGGGTATCCGCAAGCCGGGTGCCAAGACCACCACGTCGGCGGTCCGCGGCCAGCTCCGGGATGCCACGACCCGTGCCGAGGCGATGAGCCTGATACTGGCCCGCTGAGCCGGTGGGAGACGGGCTCCCCAACCCTCCCGTGAGCCCCATCGGTGAACCCGCCGTCCCACCCGGGGCCTAGGCTGGGCGCATGAGCAAGAAGAGCGGCCGCGGCCACGTGGCGGGACTGCCCGTGTGGGACCGGTGTGCGGTCATGGGCGTCGTCAACGTCACCCCGGACTCGTTCTCCGACGGCGGCCGCTGGTTCGACACCACCGCCGCGGTGAAGCACGGGCTCCACCTCGTCGACGAGGGCGCCGACCTCGTGGACGTCGGCGGCGAGTCCACCCGCCCGGGTGCCACCCGCGTCGACGAGGCGGAGGAACTCAGGCGCGTCATCCCGGTCGTGCGGGGCCTGGCGTCCGAAGGCGTCGTCGTCTCCGTCGACACGATGCGCGCCTCCGTCGCCGAGCAGGCCCTCGCGGCAGGCGCCGCTCTTGTCAACGACGTCAGCGGCGGCCTCGCCGACCCCGCGATGATCCCGGTCGTCGCCGACGCGGGCGCCCCCTTCGTGGTCATGCACTGGCGCGGCTTCCACGAGGGCGACAACATCAAGGGCGTGTACGAGGACGTGGTCTCCGAAGTCGTCGACGAGCTGCACGCGCGCGTGGCGGCCGTTCTGGACGGTGGTGTCGCCCCCGACCGGATCGTCGTCGACCCCGGTCTCGGCTTCTCCAAGGAAGCCGAGCACGACCTCGCGCTCCTCGCCGGCCTCGACCGGCTGCTCGGTCTCGGCCACCCCCTGTTGGTCGCCGCCTCCCGCAAGAGGTTTCTCGGCCGGGTTCTCGCCGGCCCCGAAGGCGCCCCGCCGCCGGCCCGGCAGCGCGACGCCGCCACCGCCGCCGTCTCCGCCCTGGCCGCCCACCAGGGCGCCTGGGCCGTCCGCGTCCACGAGGTGCGGGCCACCGCCGACGCCGTCCGCGTGGCCAGGGCCGTAGAAGGAGCCCGGGAGCTGTGAGCGCGCCCCACACGGACGTCGAGCAGGTCGAACTCGCCAACACGGCCTTCTACGAGGCGATGGAGCGCGGTGACTTCGAGGAGGTCTCCTCGCTGTGGCTGACCCCCGCGGACCTGGGCGTCGACGAGTCGTACCACGACCCCGCGGACACCGGCGTGATCTCCTGCGTCCATCCCGGCTGGCCGGTCCTCACCGGCCGCGGCGAGGTGCTGAGGTCGTATGCGCTCATCATGGCGAACACGGAGTACATCCAGTTCTTCCTCACCGACGTCCATGTGTCCGTCACCGGCGACACGGCCCTGGTGACCTGCACGGAGAACATCCTCAGCGGTGGTCCGGCGCCGGAGGGGGGCGGTGAGCTGGGCCCGCTCGTGGGCCAGCTGGTCGTCGCCACGAACGTGTTCCGGCGCACAGGGGAGGGCTGGAAGCTGTGGTCGCACCACGCCTCCCCCGTGCTGACCGAATCCGACAGCGACGAGGGCGAGGACACGTCCACCTGAGTGGGTAGGCGCCTGTCGAGGGCCGCTGAGGATTCGACTGACAGGATGCGGGGTATGCGGGGCTTCCGGCCTGCGGGCCGCCGTGTCCTCCCAGGAAAACGCCCGGTGAACTGTGCCCGTCGGGTGCGGGCCCGGGCTGACCGCGGCCGAACGCTGTCAGTGCCCGCAGGTAGATTCGAGGGTGGCTGGTGTGCCGACCGCGTGCGGTACGCACCGCCGTGACCGACGACTGCAGGAGTGATTCGCGTGGATCGTGTCGCGCTGCGCGGCCTGAGGGCCCGCGGGCACCACGGGGTGTTCCAGAAGGAGCGCGAGGAGGGCCAGACCTTCGTCGTGGACCTGACGCTGGGCCTGGACACCCGACCGGCGGCGGCCGACGACGACCTGGCGAAGACCGTGCACTACGGCATCGTGGCCGAAGAGGTCGTGGCGGTCGTCGAGGGCGAGCCCGTCGACCTCATCGAGACGCTGGCCGAGCGCATCGCCCAGGTGTGTCTGAAGCACGAGGGAGTCCAGGAGGTCGAGGTCTGTGTCCACAAACCGCAGGCGCCGATCACGGTTCCCTTCGACGACGTGACCGTCACCATCACCCGGAGCCGAGTATGACCGCCTTCTTCACCGAGGGTCAGAGCGACCCGACCGTCCAGCCGGTGCCCGCCTCGGTCGTCGAGAAGGTGGACGCCGCCGACACGACCCTGCAGAACCCCAGGCGTGCCGTGCTCTCCCTCGGCTCGAACCTGGGCAACCGCCTGGAGACCCTCCAGGGCGCCATCGACGCCCTGGAGGACACCCCGGGCGTACGGATCAAGGCGGTCTCCCCGGTGTACGAGACGGAGCCGTGGGGCGTCGCGCCGGGCAGCCAGCCCACGTACTTCAACGCGGTCGTGGTGCTGAAGACGACGCTGCCCCCGTCCTCGCTCCTGGAGCGGGCGCACGCGGTCGAGGAGGCCTTCCACCGCGTCCGCGACGAGCGGTGGGGCCCGCGCACGATCGACGTGGACATCGTCTCGTACGCCGAGGAGGTCTCCGACGACCCGGTGCTGACGCTGCCCCACCCGCGCGCGCACGAGCGGGCGTTCGTCCTGGCGCCCTGGCACGACGTGGAGCCCGAGGCCCAGCTGCCGGGCCGGGGCCCGGTCGCCCAGCTCCTCGCGGACGTCACCCGGGAGGGCGTCGCCCCTCGCACGGATCTGGAACTTCAGCTGCCCGAGTAGTCGTTAAGGTCTACCGGGTCGGGATCGTCCCCCGGCCCGCACAGACCGTCTGGCTCGACGAAGGGGCATCGTGAAAGAGCTGCGCATCAGGACGCTGGCCGCGGTGTTCGTGGTGGCCGGAGTGCTGTCCTGGGCGGGGGCCCGCCTGTGGAACGCGGTGGGCTCGCTGCCCAGCGTCCCGCTGGCCGCGCCCATCGTGCTCGCCCTGATCGCCGCCGTCCTTCTCGCCACGGCGCTGTCGCTGCGCGCCCGGCTCAAGGCCCAGCGCGAGCGCCGTCCGGGCGCTCGGGGCGTCGACCCGCTGGTCGCGGCCCGGGCGGTCGTCTTCGGCCACGCGAGCGCCCTGGTCGCGGCTCTGGTCGCCGGTATGTACGGCGGCACGGGCGTGTTCCTCCTGGAGTCCCTGGAGATCCCCGCCCGCCGCGACCAGGCCATCTACGCGGGCTTCTCCGTCCTCGCGGGCATCGCGGTGATAGCGGCCGCCTTCTTCCTGGAGCGCGTGTGCAAGCTCCCGGAGGACGACGACAACCATGGGGGCGGCGGCGTCGCCCGGGCGGCTTAGGAACCTGCCACCCGGCTCCCGGCTCTCCGGCCACCCGGCTCCCGGCTCTCCGGCCACCCGGCCCCCGGCTCACCGGCCCTTCATGGCCTTCGGGACCGAGGGCCTGTCCCACAGTCACTCAGGCCGCCCGTACTCCCCGTCTCTCCGCCATGTCGTGGGCGCACGGGCGCGCCGCCCTCGATGTGCGGCGCAGGAACCGGGGCAAGGGAAGGGCTAGGTTGACGAAGCCCTCGGCCTGCAGGGCCGCCAGACCGATACGGGGCAGGTCGCGCGAGGCGGCGTAGACGACGTACCGGGGCTCCCAGCGCGGGCGGAACTTGGCGTTGAACTTGTACAGCGACTCGATCTGGAACCAGCGGGAGAGGAAGACCAGCAGGCCGCGCCAGGCGCGCAGCACCGGGCCCGCGCCGATCTTCTCGCCGCGGGCCAGAGCCGAGCGGAACATCGCGAAGTTCAGGGAGATGCGCTGGATGCCGAAGCGGGGGGCCGACTGAAGGGCCGCCACGATCAGCAGTTCGTTCATGCCGGGGTCGGCCGAGCGGTCGCGGCGCATCAGGTCCAGTGACGCGCCGTCAGGGCCCCAGGGCACGAAGTGGAGCACGGCCTTGAGGTCGCCGTACGGGCCGGGTTCCTCGTCGGCCTTGTGCGCGGTGGCGATCAGGCAGTCGCCGTCGGCCGCGTCCCCGATGCGGCCCAGGGCCATGGAGAAGCCGCGTTCGGTGTCGGTGCCGCGCCAGTCCTCGGCGGCGCGGCGTACCCGCTCCAGTTCGCCCTCGCCGAGGTCATGGGCGCGGCGTACCCGGGTCTCGTAGCCGGCCCGCTCGATGCGCTTCACCATCTGGCGTACGTTGCGCATCGCGCGTCCGGCGAGGGAGAAATCCGCGACGTCCACCACCGCTTCGTCGCCCAGTTCGAGGGCGTCGAGTCCGGTCTCGCGGGTCCACACCTCGGCGCCGGTCTCGGAGCAGCCCATGACGGCGGGTGTCCAGGAGTGGGCCCTCGCCTCGTCCATGAAGCGCTCGATCGCGCCCGGCCAGGCCTCCACGTCGCCGATCGGGTCTCCGCTGGCGAGCATCACGCCGTGCACGACCCGGTACGTCACCGCCGCCTTGCCGCTGGGGGAGAAGACGACCGCCTTGTCGCGGCGGAGTGCGAAGTGGCCGAGGGAGTCGCGGCCGCCGTGCCGGTCCAGCAGGGCGCGCAGTTGTGCCTCGTCGTCCTCCGTCAGGCGTGCCGCCGGGTGCTCCGGGCGGAGGGCCAGGTAGATGGTGGTGATGGCCGTCAACAGGCCCAGAGCGCCGAGGGAGAAGCCCACCGTCCACGACGTGGTGCCCGTGTAGTCGACCGGCCCCTCGAAGCCGAACAGGCCGTACAGCACGTGCTCCAGACGGTCGGACAGGCTCGGGTCGCCCACGATGTGCCTGGTGTGGACGCTGACGATGACCACGCCCAGGAGGAGGGAACCGGCGCCCATCAGGACGAAGTTGCCGAGCGCGTACCAGCGGCTGCGCGGGTCCGGCAGGGCCGAGAACTCGGCGCGGTGGCGCACCAGCGGAGCGAGCAGGAGCAGCGAGATGAGGACGCCGACGAGCGAGTGGCGGTAGGAGAACTGGGCGATCGCCCCCGCCGGCAGGAGCACCACGGCGGCCCGCCACGCCCGGCGTTTGCGGCGTCGCAGCCCGTGCGCGAGGAGCAGCAGCAGGACGCCCGCGCTGAGCGACAGGGCGGCCGCGAACGGGCCGAGCGCGCCGGGCAGCACCTCGGCGAGCGCGTGCATGCGGCTGTGCCGGAAGCGCGGGAACACGCCCGCCGCGATGTCCAGGAGTCCCACGAGAGTGCAGGCTCTGGCCACCACAGCGGGGACGGCCTCGGGGCGAGGCCCGTTCAGTACACGCTGCAACCGGGTTGATCGACTGGGAACCTCGCCCGACATTTGCCCCTCTATCCTGACAGACATCGCATCCCGAAGTTCTGCGAGAAGGCCCTGAATCCGGTGCCATTCCGGCATCCGGTGACATTACGCCTTCTAGGACGGTGTCTCGACAGGAGAGGTTCACCCCCCTTCAGTAAAACGGTGCAAAGGCCGGGAAAAGGCCGCGGTACAGCGCCATGAAGGGAGCAGAGGCGGGCAGGCCTGGCCCCGTACGCGATCCGCCGTACGGACGCGGTGGCCGACCCCCCACAGGAAAGCGCGGGCAGGATGAATCCATGGGTCTGACGAGCAACAAGGTGCTGGTTTTGGCGGTGCTGTGCGCCGTGCTGCTGTTCGTCGGCACGGTGTTGTGGTGGCCGCGGCTGGCGCGCCGCGGCTGGCGTCCCGTCAGCGGGCGCATCGCCATCCTGCTGGCCACCCAGGTGGCGGTCTTCACCACCTTCGGGCTCGCCGCGAACCAGACCTTCGGGTTCTACTCCAGTTGGGCGGACCTGTTCGGCCAGGAGAACGGACAGGGTGTGGTCATCGACCACGGCGGCGCCGGCCCGGGCGGGCCCCTCCAAGTGCTCGACACCCTGCAGGTGGACGTGCCGGGGAGCGGCCGTCCCCGGATCGCCGGCCAGATCCAGAAGATCGGGATCGTGGGCCGTACGACACAGATCGCGTCCCCGGCGTACGTGTATCTGCCCCCGGAGTACTTCCAACCGCAGTACCGCACACGCACGTTCCCGGCGGTCGTCGTCCTCACCGGCTATCCGGGCACCGCCGAGGCGCTCATCGAGGGCCTGCAGTATCCGCAGACGGCCCACCGGCTGGCCAAGACCGGCGAGGCCCAGCCGATGATCCTGATCATGATGCGGCCGACCGTGGCGCCGCCGCGTGACACCGAGTGCGTGAACGTACCGGGCGGTCCGCAGACCGAGTCGTTCTTCGCCAAGGACCTGCCGGAGGCCGTGGGGCACCACTACCGGGTGGGCAGGAAACCCGGCAGCTGGGGCGTCGTCGGCGACTCCACCGGCGGGTACTGCGCGCTGAAGCTCGCCGTCCACCATCCGAACGTGTACGCCGCCGGCGCGGGCCTGTCACCGTCCTACAAGGCCCCGCTCGACCCGACGACGGGCGACCTCTTCCAGGGGAACAATCGGCTGCGGAACGAGGCCGACCTGATGTGGTACCTGAAGCACCGGCCCGCCCCGGACACCTCACTGCTCGTCAGCAGCAGCCGGCACGGCGAGGCCAACTACCAGGCCACGCTCGACTTCATCGACCTCGTGAAGTCGAAGCGTCCGACGCGGATCGCGTCGATCATCCTCGACAGCGGTGGGCACAACTTCAACACGTGGCGGCGGGAGATCCCGGCCGCGTTGCAGTGGCTCAGCGGGCGGCTCGGCGACAGGTGAGCCGAGCTCAGTGGCCGGTGAGCCGAGGCTCAGTGACAGGCGAGCCGAGGGAATTCCGGAACGCAACCACTCGTGGGCCGGTGCCCGAGGCGTGGTGAACCCTCCCCGGCGAGCGAACAGCCTTATGCGATCGGCACCTGTTGTGGTTGGTGAAGGATTCGGGGTGGCTGTGTTTTTACCTCCGGGGGCACCATGCTCCCCCTACGCGCGGTAAGTTTCTGGCCATGCCACGTGGACGTCACCGCCATTCACCGCCCCTGCACAGGCTGCTGCCTCCGTCGGCGATCGCAGGCGTCTCGCTCGTCTGCGCCCTCGGGCCCTGGGTGTTCACGGACGCCGCCGTGCTCCGGGTGTCGGCCGCGTTCGCCGCGGCGACCGCCGCCGTGGGCGCGGCCGTCATGCGCCGCTGGGACGTGGAGGCGGGCAAACGCGTCGCGGACCTCACGCGCGCGCGGGCGGGCGACGAGTGGCGGCACGAGGAGCAGGTCGCCGAGCTGGAGGCCGACCTTGAGGAGTCGCGCGAGCTGCGCCAGAAGCTGGAACAGAAGCTTCGCGCCAAGCGGTCGGAGCTGGCGGGCCTGCGCAACGAGCACGCGGCGCTGCTGCGGCGGTACGCCACCGCGGAGACGGAGCGGGCCACCGCCCTGGAAGGCCGTCGCAGGCTCGCCATAGAGACGTCATCGGCCCCGGCGAAGGCGCTGCCGGCGGGGGGCGAGGGTGCGGCCGAGTCCGCCGCGTCCGACGAGTCCGCCGCGTCCGACGAGGTGAGCGAGGGTACCGACGGTGCCGCGGGCGCTGCCGACGAGAAGGCCGCGGAGACGAAGCCGTCGGCGCCGTCGGCTTCCGGGGTCTTCACGCCGGCCGGTTCCTCGCTCTTCCTGCGCGCCAACTCGGCGCTGGACCGGATCGTCCAGAACGGTTCCGCGAAGACGGCGACCGCCGAGAAGGCCCAGCTCGCGGGCGACGGTGCGCCCAAGGGTGAGCCCCGCAAGAACGACCCCACGAAGAGCGGCTCCACGAAGAGCGGCTCCGGCAAGGGCGGTTCCGGCAGGGGTGGCTCCGGCAAGGCCGCCCCGGGGAACGGTGGCTCTCCGGACGGCGGTTCGCGCCAGGCCGGTTCCGCGGCGGCCGAAGCGGCTCCGGCCGCCGACGCCGCCGAGGAGGACGACCACCCGGAGACACACCCCGAGACACACTCCGAGACGCAGCCCGAGCCTGCCGAGGGCCACGCGCGCGTGGCCACCGAGCCTGAGGCCACTGAATCCGAGGCCGCTGAGCCCGAGGCCACTGAATCCGACGCCCCCGAGTTGGCTGCCGCCGAGCCCGCCGAGCCCGCCGAGCCCGCCGAGCCCGCCGACGCGGCTGCGGCGCCCGCCGCCTCGGCCGGCGACCCCGCGCTGCCCGCCCAGCCCTCCGGTCACTTCACGGTCCCGACCGCCGTGGCCGTCGTACCGGCGGCGACCCCTCGTCGGAGCCCGGCGGGCGAGGGCGGCTTCGACTTCTTCGGTACGCAGAAGGACGGGGAGGGCATCGAGGACGTACAGAACGAGGACCTCGCGGACGTGGTCGGCCAGGAGGCGCTCGCGCTGCACAAGGCCGAGTCCGAGGCCCGGTTCAAGCCCGCGGACGAGGACGCGCGCGGCATCGGCCAGGTCATCGACCTGACGGCCCACGACGAGACGGAGCACATCGACATGGAGGGGCTGCGGACCGCCGTGTCCTGAAGCCCTGACAGAAACTCGTCGAGGGCCTTCGCCCGATGGAGGGGCGGCCGCACCGACTGTGCGGCCGCCTCTCGCACGTTCTGGACGGCCCCGAACGCCTTCCGAGCAGTCGAAATCAAGCCAAGTACAACCGCCCCCGCGGCACCCCCGCACCACCCGGATACGTCTGGCTCAAGACGGCATCACGCCATCCACCGGTCCGGCAGCGCCTCCCTGCGCCCCGTGCGGGACCGGTCCGCCTGGTCCGCCAGCAGGCGGGACGCCTCGTCCGCGTCCCGGAGCCGGGCGGTCACCGTCTTGTTGGCACCTGTGTCCACGTGCACGTTCGCCAGGCCCTTGTGGCGCTCCCACGGCCCCTGCGTCAGCCGTACGCTCTGCACCTTCGCGTGCGGGACGAGCGTCAGGCTGCGCCGCAGCAGGCCGTGCCGGGCCGCGAACACGCTGTCGGTGACGGTGAGCCCGTACCCGCGCCACCAGAACGGCACGCACCACCCGGCGCGCCGAGGCGGACGGGCCGGCGACCGGGGCACGGTCACCCCCGGCAGTACCCGCTCGATCACGTCCTCGGCCACGGCGCGCGGAGCGACCGGCACCAGGACCGAGTTCGACGAGCCCGCCACGTCCAGCTCCACGCGCACCCAGCCCCGTCGTCGCCACAACAACGGTTCCACGATCCGTACGGCCTGCACGCGGCCGGGAGGTACGGTCTCGTGGGCGTGGTCGAGGAGGCCGTGGTCGATCCGCAGCCCGTCCGGCGACTCGCCCACCGTCCAGTCGTACTCCTCGATGAACCGCCCCACACTGCTGGCGCCCGCCGCGCCCAGAAGCGGGAGCGCGGTCGCGAGGACCGTCCACACGCTGTCCGTGACGACCCACAGCACCGGCGGAACGACGAGCGCGGCGACGAGGCTTCCCCAGGTGGCGCCGCTGAGGACGACCGACACCGCGAGCACGCCCGCCGGGACGTGCAGCAGCTGCCGCACCGGGGCCTCGCCGATCTCGTGCGCGGTCTCGGGCTCGAAACCGGCCGCGCGGGCGAGGAGTTCGGCCCGCAGGGCGCGGGCGTGGGCCTCGCCCAGATAGGCCAGTTCATCCTTCTTGTCCGTCCCGACGACGTCGAGTTTGAGCTTGGCGACGCCCGCGACCCGGGCCAGCAGCGGCCGGGTGACGTCGATGGCCTGGATGCGTTCCAGCCGGATGTGCGCGGTGCGGCGGAACACCAGGCCGGTACGGATGCGCAGTTCCGTGCCGGTCACCGCGAAGTGGGTGAACCACCAGGTCAGGAACCCGTACAGCGCTGCGGCCGGGACGAACAACGCGAGCCCGATCAGCAGCGTGGTCGTGGTCAGCCGGGACAGCTGCCGCTGCGCCCCGTCCGGGTCGTGCATGGCCCATCCGAGGATCACGGCGACCGGCGCCCAGGCCCGCCGCAGCGGGGTCACGGGGTGCAGCCGGTGTTCGATCACCGGGTTCTCCGGGTTCTCCGGGTTCTCCGGGTTCTCCGGGTTCTCCGGGTTCCCCTGGTTCTTCCGGCTCTCCTCGCGCACCTCGTGACCGGTGCCGGGCGTACTCACAGTCCCGCCGATCGTGCCTCGCCGAGCTCCGTCAGCCGGTCGCGCAGTCGCTCGGCCTCCGCCGGGTCGAGCCCGGGGATGCGCGCGTCCGTGGCGGCCGCGGCCGTGTGGAGCTGCACGCTCGCCAGCCCGAAGTGCCGCTCGACCGGCCCGGACGTGACCTCGACCAGCTGCATGCGCCCGTACGGCACGACGGTCTCCTCACGCCACAGCACGCCCCGGCTGATCAGCAGGTCGTCGGCGCGCTCGGCGTACCGCCAGGACCGCCAGTTGCGGCCCAGCATGGGCCAGCCCCACAGCAGCAGGGCCAGCGGCAGCAGCGCGAACACCGCCCAGACCGGCGCGGCGAGCAGGGCCGGCAGCAGCGCAAGACCGATGGTCAACGGGCCCAGCCACACCACCAGCAACAGCCGCCGCATCCGCAGCAGACCGCGCGGCAACCCGGTCCACACCGGCTCGGCCTCCGGCGCCACCGCCCGGGCGCCGCCGTGCGGCTCGCGCTCCCCGCCCTGTCCTGCCTCGTCCAACGTCCCCGTCTCCATTCCGTCAGCGTACGTACGAGAGACTGTTCCCATGAGTCCTACGACGGAGACCACGGTCGGCATCGGCGGTGCCGCCGAGAGCACCGACATGGTGCTCAACATCGGACCGCAGCACCCGTCCACGCACGGTGTGCTGCGCCTCCGTCTCGTTCTCGACGGCGAACGCATCATGCACGCCGAGCCGGTGATCGGCTACATGCACCGAGGCGCGGAGAAGCTCTTCGAGGCGCGGGACTACCGCCAGATCATCATGCTCGCCAACCGCCACGACTGGCTCTCCGCCTTCTCGAACGAGCTGGGCGTGGTCCTCGCCGTGGAGCGCATGCTCGGCATGGAGGTGCCGGAGCGCGCGGTGTGGATGCGCACTCTGCTCGCGGAACTGAACCGGGTCCTGAACCACCTGATGTTCCTCGGTTCGTACCCGCTGGAGCTCGGTGGCATCACCCCGGTCTTCTACGCGTTCCGGGAGCGCGAGGAGCTCCAGAACGTCATGGAGGAGATCTCCGGCGGCCGCATGCACTACATGTTCAACCGCGTCGGAGGCCTCAAGGAGGACCTCCCGGCCGGCTGGACCTCCCGCGCGCGCCAGGTGATCGCCGACGTGCGCTCCCGCATGGACGTGTTCGACGACCTGGTGCTCGGCAACGAGATCTTCCGGGGCCGTACGCGGGATGTGGGCGTCCTGACGCCTCAGACGGTGCATGCGTACGGGGTGAGCGGGCCGATCGCACGCGCCTCCGGGGTGGACTTCGACCTGCGGCGGGACGAGCCGTACCTGGCGTACGGGGAACTCCAGGACACACTCCGGGTCGTCACGCGCGAGGAGGGCGACTGCCTGGCCCGCTTCGAGTGCCTCCTCGGGCAGGCGCACAACTCACTGGACCTCGCGGACGCCTGCCTTGACCGGCTCGCCGAGCTGCCGCCCGGCCCCGTCAACCAGCGCCTCCCGAAGGTCCTGAAGGCCCCCGAGGGCCACACCTACGCCTGGACCGAGAACCCGCTCGGCATCAACGGCTACTACCTCGTCAGCAAGGGCGAGAAGACCCCGTACCGGCTGAAGCTGCGCTCGGCCTCGTACAACAACATCCAGGCGCTGGTGGAGCTGCTGCCGGGGACGCTGGTCGCGGACATGGTGGCGATCCTGGGGTCCCTGTTCTTCGTGGTCGGGGACATCGACAAGTAGGGCGACGGGGTGAGTTTGAAGTTCAAACTCACTCGTTGATACTCACCCGTTGATTGTGCATCCGGGATTCCAACCGCTAGGGCAGTTGCGCGTCCGGAAAACCAACTGGCTGCAGCAGCCAGCCGAAGTCGCCGAGCCCGCCGGCTGCCGTGAGCTCGGCGGCCTCACCCGCGCGCGCGAGGGCTCGCACGTACGCCGCCGGGTCGGTGGTCGCCAGGGACAGCGGCGGGCGGCCTCCGCTGACCCCGAGGGCGCGCAGGGCGTCCCGCTGGGTCAGCAGCCGGGCCCCGGGCAGGGCGCACGCGTCCAGCGCCACATGGGCGGTGATGTCGCACGAGCCGTCCGGCACGGGGGCGGTCTCCCGCCCTTCCCTGAACCCGGTGAGCGTCCCGAACGGCGGCCGGGCCCCGGCGGTGTGGGCGTAGTCGACGGCGACGGCGAGCCCCCGGCCGACGCTCGCCACGGCCGAGGCCCAGGCGGCGTCCCGGGGGCGCCCGATCTCGGCCCGCAGTCCCTCGGAGGGCTCCCCGGCGGGCAGCGGCCACCACCGGTCGAGCCACTCGGCGTCCGCACCCTCCACCGGGTTCCCGAGCCGTTCGGTTCCGTCCCGCCGTACGAGAACGAGGCGTCGTACGCCGTCGGGGTCCACCTGGGCGATGTCCAGGGGCACGTTGTCGAGCCACTCGTTGGCGAACAGCAGTCCGGTGACGCCCTCCGGGGGCTCCTGGAGCCACTCGATCCGGTGATCAAGATCACGTGGCCGGTCGGCGCGCTCGACCGCGTACCCGCGCGCGCGGGTAGCCACTTCCGGAGGGAGGGCCTTCAGGACGCCCGTCACCAGCTCGCCCCGGCCCGCCGCCATGTCCACGAAGGCCACCTCGGAAGGGTGTCCGAGTGTCTCGTCCACCCGGCACAGCAGCTGGGCCACCGCCTCGGCGAACAGCGGGGAAGCATGCACTGACGTGCGGAAATGTCCGGCGGGGCCCTCGGGCCGGCGATAGAACCCCAAGGGCCCGTACAGCGCCTCTTCCGTCGCCTCACGCCACCCGCGCCACCCGCCGCCCGCCGCACCTGTCACCGCGCCAGGTTAAGTGCCGCGCATCACGGGGCCTCCACCTTGGGGAGTACGTGCGCCGGTCGCGGATCGGCCCTCCGGTTGACTCCTGCACACCGCACGTTTCCCTACGCTGGGTTACGTGCAGCGCCTCTATGACTTCCTCCGCAGGCACCCGACATGGTTCGACGGCTTCTGGGCCGTCGTCCTGCTCGGGATCTCCGTGGTGGGCGGAACCGTCGGTAAGGGGGCACAGCGCAGCGACCTCCCGGTCGTCTGGATACCGATCACGCTTCTGCTCTGCCTGGTGGTGGCCCTGCGCCGCCGCATGCCCGAGCAGATGCTGCTGCTGGCCGCCGCGATGGGGGTGGCGCAGCTGATCGCCGACATGCCGTCGGGACCGGCTGACTTCGCCATGCTCGTGATCATCTACACGGTGGCGGCGACCGGTGCCCGCTGGGCCTCCCGGTTCGCCCTGGTCGGCGGTCTGAGCGCGGGCGCGCTGGCGCAGCTGCGCTGGCCCACCGAACAGACGGGCCCCCTGGGCGACATAGCGATAGCGATCTTCCAGACCGTCCCGTTCGCCCTCGCCTGGGTGCTCGGCGACTCCCTGCGCACCCGCCGCGCCTACTTCGCGCAACTGGAGGAGCGCGCCGCCCGCCTGGAGAAGGAGCGCGAGGCACAGTCCAAGGTCGCCGTGGCCGCGGAGCGCGCCCGTATCGCCCGCGAGCTGCACGACGTGGTCGCCCACAACGTGTCCGTGATGGTGGTCCAGGCGGACGGCGCCGCGTACGTCCTCGACGCCGCCCCCGACCAGGCGAAGAAGGCCCTGGAGACGATCTCCTCCACCGGACGCCAGGCCCTCGCGGAGATGCGCCGCCTGCTGGGCGTGCTGCGCACCGGTGAGCACCAGGAGAGCGGCGAGTACGTCCCGCAGCCCGACGTCGAACAGCTCGACGACCTCATCGAGCAGTGCCGCAGCTCGGGCCTGCCCGTCGACTTCAAGGTCGAGGGCACCCCGCGGCCCCTGCCCAGCGGCGTGGAGCTCACGGCGTACCGCATCGTCCAGGAGGCCCTCACCAACACGCGCAAGCACGGCGGCCCGAACGCGGGCGCGAGCGTGCGCCTGGTCTACTTCGACGACGGCCTAGGTCTGCTCGTCGAGGACGACGGCAAGGGCGCCCCGCACGAGCTGTACGAGGACGGTGGCTTCGACGGCCAGGGACACGGCCTGATCGGCATGCGTGAGCGCGTGGGCATGGTCGGCGGCACCCTGGACGCGGGACCGCGCCCCGGCGGCGGCTTCCGCATCAGCGCGCTGCTGCCGCTCAAACCCGCTTGACGACTGTTCATGGCGCTCGTTGACACCTGTAAGAGCACCTTTGTAAGACCCTTGTGGTCGCTTGTTCGCATGACCCCGTAATTGTTGGACTGTCGGACTGCTGGACTGTTCGGACTGCTGGATTGTTGGACTCTTGGCAAGACCCCTGACGACCTGTGAGGGAAGACAGAAAGGAAGAGAACCCCAATGGCGATCCGCGTGATGCTCGTCGACGACCAGGTGCTGCTGCGCACCGGTTTCCGGATGGTGCTCGCCGCCCAGCCGGACATGGAGGTCGTGGCCGAGGCGGGCGACGGCGTGGAGGCCCTCCAGGTGCTGCGGTCCACCGAGGTGGACGTGGTCCTCATGGACGTCCGTATGCCGAAGCTGGACGGCGTGGAGGCGACCCGCCGCATCTGCTCGGATCCCAACCCGCCGAAGGTGCTGATCCTGACCACCTTCGACCTCGACGAGTACGCCTTCTCCGGGCTGAAGGCGGGCGCCTCCGGTTTCATGCTGAAGGACGTGCCCCCCGGCGAGCTGCTGGCCGCGATCCGCTCGGTGCACAGCGGTGACGCCGTGGTCGCTCCGTCCACGACCAGGCGTCTGCTCGACCGGTTCGCCCCGATGCTGCCGAGCTCCGGAAAGGGACCCCAGCGCAAGGAGCTGGAGCGGCTCACCGACCGCGAGCGCGAGGTCATGGTGCTTGTGGCCCAGGGCCTGTCGAACGGGGAGATCGCGGCCCGCCTGGTCCTGTCCGAGGCCACGGTGAAGACCCACGTCGGCCGCATCCTCACCAAGCTGGAACTGCGCGACCGGGTACAGGTGGTGGTCCTGGCGTACGAGACGGGGCTGGTGCGGGCCGGAGGGCAGGGCTGAGTGCCCGTACGGGACGCGGACGGAGGCGGGAGCGAAAGCGGGGATGTGACCCGCGCGTGACCACCGCCCACTAGTGTGCGCGCATGCTCCTGTGGATCAACGGCCCCTTCGGCGGCGGCAAGACACAGACCGCACACGAGATCCAGCGACGGCTGCCCGACAGCGTCATCTGCGATCCCGAGCACGCCGGCTTCGGACTGCGCCGCATGCTGCCGCCCGAACTGCGCGGGAACTTCCAGGATCTGGAGTCCTGGCGGCAGGGCGTCGTCGAGGTCCTCGATCTGGCACTCACCAAGCACGACGGTGTCGTGATCGCCCCCATGACGGTGACCAGTCCCGCCTACTTCGCGGAGACCGTCGACCGGCTGCGCGAACTCGGGCACGACGTACGCCACTTCACGCTGCTCGCCGAGCGCGAGACCGTCCTGCGGCGGCTGCGCGAACGCGGTCTTGGCCATCTCCTCCCATACGTCGCCGGAAAGCGCGGCTCACTGCGCCGGGAGACCTGGGCGGTGGAGCAGCTCGACCACTGCTTGGAGGCCCTGCGTGAGCCGGAGTTCGCCGAACACCTGTGGACGGACCACTCGACGGTGCCGAAGACGGCCGACCGCATCGCCGTCCTGGCCGGGCTGACTCTCCGGCCGAACAGGGAAAGCGCACTGCGGACGCGACTGCGGCAGGCGAAGGTCGGGCTGAAGCACATCCGCTTCGACTGACCGGCCGTTCCTGGTTCTCGCGTTACCGCCCGTTTCCGGTACTCGACCGACCAGCCGACCAGCCGACCAGCCGACCAGCCGACCAGCCGACCAGCCGCCCTGGGGACCTGTTCATCCCCTACCTGAGGATGCCCTCCAGGAAGTCGCTCCCCAGCCGCGCCACCACCGTGACGTCCAGCTGGTGCAGCACATAGCGGCCGCGGCGGCGTGTCGTGATCAGACCCGCCTTCTTCAGGACGGCGAGATGCCGGGACACCTCGGGCGCGCTCAGGTCGTTGGCGTGTGCCAGCTCGCCGGTCGTGTACGGCGCCCTGGCTATGTTCCGGCACAGGCGCAGGCGTATGGGGTGGGCGAGGGCTTCGAGGCGCAGCTTGAGCACCTCCACCGAGGCGGATTTCGTCGGCTCGGGTCCCCCGACCGGGTAGTGCAGGACGGGGCGCCAGCCGACGGCGTGCAGCACCAGCAGGTGCGGCCAGCCGTGGTACGACGGCACGAAGGTGACGCCCGGGCCGACCTCGGGGTCCACGGCGGTCGTGGTGCCGTGCGAGAGCTTGTCGGCCTCAATGCGCGTACCGCCTCCGCTCGTGGTCAGGGAGAGCGCGGCCGAGACCGCCGTCAGCGCCTCCTCCAGGCCCTTGTGGCGCAGGATCTCGGTCTTGTGCCGGGCGTCGGCGGCCAGATGGACGTGCACCCGGCGCCAGGTGTCCGCGAAGAACGCCTCGTCGCAGTCCTCCAGCAGGCGCCGCACCCACGCCCGTACGGTCGGGGGGTCGGCCAGCAGGCGGCGCGTGAAGCCGAGCTGCTCCGGGCCGCGGCTCGCCGCCAGGTCCAGCGCGAGGTCGTGCTGTGCCTTGTCGACCAGGGGCGAGGGCAGCCCCGCCGCGTACTGGGAGCCGCAGGTGAACTCCAGGGCCGCCGCGACGAACCGCTCGTCGCTCAGCCGGTCCAGGAGGTCCAGGTCCTCGGAGAGCGTCGCCCCCGGGTGGCCCTCGCACTCCGGCAGGGCGGCGAACGGCATGAAGATGTCCGAGAACGTGTTCCGCCACAGGAACTCCGCCTGGGTCAGGCGGTCGGCCAGGTCCGGCTTGAGCGCGGCCGTGGTGGCCGTCACCCAGCCCTGCATGCCGGGATGGTGGCCCGGCTCGGCGAGCGCGTGCAGCGCGACGGCCAGCTCGGCCAGCGGCGACGTCCCGAAGACGACGCGCTCGGTCGGGAGCCCTGTGATGTCGATGCTCACGCTCATGCAGCCATGGTGCACCCCGCCACTGACAACGCCCTGCCGATTGACGACGCCCGTCAATCGGCGCGACGCGCACGGCGGGCGGGGCGCAGCCTGGGCGGACCGGGTCACCTGCCCGACCGCGGTGTCCCGGGCCACAGACCTCACCCCGGCGCCCGTTCGGCGGCGCCTGTACCGGACCCCGACCCTGCCCGGGACGAGCGGGACTCACGCTCGTCGCCCTGTCCCGAAAGGCGGTACGCCGTGAGCGTCACCGAGCAGTACATCCTCGACACCTACCGCGCCCAGCGCCTCGGCGAGCCCGCCCCGCCCGCGCCGGGCGCCCACGACTGGGAGGTCGTGCGCGAACTGCGCGACCACCGGCGGTTCCGCGCGGCCGTGGCGGGCGGAACCGCCCGCGGACGCATACGGTCCGCGGCGGCCCGGCTCCTGCGGACGCGCCCCTAGGGCCTGTTCCGAGTTCCCCGCCTGCGCCCCGACGCCCGGCACGCACTCCCCCACTGCCTCAAGGGCGTGGGGGGACCCCCAGCCGCACGGCGCCGCAGGACAGGTGGCTCCGCCACATGACCTGCGACACCGCACGCCGATCGCACGCTCCCCACCCTCGAACCGCGCTTCGCACGGTTCGGGCGGGAGGTACCCCCACTCCGCCGCTGCGCCCGCACTTCGCGCGGACGACGGGGAACTCGGAACAGGCCCTAGCCGACGCCTGCGCCCCCGGTGACCTCCCGCAGCCGGGCCACGAACTCCGCCACCGCCTCCTTCACGTCGCCGGCCGTCCACTCCAGCCCGGCCGCTTTCACGACGACCTCGGTGTACGACAGCCCCGGGCCTCCCGCGTCCCAGGCGCCCGCGAACAGGAGGGTCTTCGTCTCCTCGCCCTGCCGGAGCGCGGCCTCGAAGAGGACGTCGGCCTCGTACGGCAGCCAGACCTGGAATTCGTGGGTGTGCGGCTCCTCCGGATGGACGCGCGCCCAGGGCACCCCGGCCGTCGCGAAGCCCTCGCGGAGCGCGGCGGCCACCACGCGCGCGTGGGCCACGTACTCCGGCAGCCGGGGCAGCTCCCGCTCCAGTCCGGCCAGCGCCGACAGCGCCGTGGGGAACTGCTGGAAGACCTGGCCGCCGTACCGGTGCCGCCACGCCTTCGCCTCGTCGACGAGCCATCGCGGGCCCGCGAGCGCCGCGCCGCCGAAACCGGCGAGCGACTTGTAGAGCGACACGTAGACGCTGTCCGCGAGGCCCGCGATCTCCTCCAGGGGCCGGCCGAAGTGGACGGTGGTCTCCCACAGCCGGGCCCCGTCGAAGTGCACCACCGCGTCCCGCTCGTGGGCTGCCGCGACGACCTCGGAGAGCTCCTCCCAGGTGGGCAGCACGAAACCGGCGTCCCTGAGGGGCAGTTCGAGCATCAGCGAGCCGAAGGGTTCGGCGAAGTCACGCACCTCGTCGGCGGTCGGCAGCCGCGGCTCGCTCGTCACCCGCACCGGACGCAATCCGCTGACCTCGCTGAACGCCTTCCGCTCGTGCACCTCGGGGTGGGCCAGCGCGTGCAGGGCCACAGCCGGGTTGCCGGTGCGGGCCGCCCAGACGCGCAGTGCCACCTGCTGGGCCATCGTGCCGGTCGGGAAGAAGACGGCGGCCTCCTTGCCGAGCAGCCCCGCGACCCGCCCCTCCAGGGCCTCGACGATCCCGTCGCCGTACATGTCCGCCGGCGCGTCCAGGTCGTACAGCCCCGGCGCCGCCTCCTGCAGCAGCGCCAGCCGCTCCCGGATCGTCGCCAGGAACGCCGGGCGGTCCAGCACCCGCTCCGCAGCCCGGAACGCGGCGATCCGCCGCTCCCGGCGCCGCGCCGCCGGTGAGTCGGGGGCCTGCGCCGCCGTGTCCTCCTCGCCGTCCGGCTCCACGTTTCGCCCGTCGCCCCGAGCGTCCGCCCGCTCCGCGGTTCCCATCGCCTTCTCCGCCCTCTCGGTCACCCCCGGATGATGCATGCGCCCCACGCGCGCGGCACCCCCTTTTCCGAGCCCGCGCGGCGGGGCGCGACGTGGGGAAACCCACAGCCTGTGGACAACCGATCGACCCTCGAACCAATCGCGTTAACATGACGAGAAATCGTCCGGTACCCAGAGCGGACTGGAACGGGAAGGCCACCGTCGAGTGAGTACATTCCAGCAACCCGACCCCAAGGACCGCCCCGCGCGGCTCACCGTGGGCGTTGTCGGAGCGGGCCGCGTCGGGCCCGCGCTGGCGGCGTCGCTCCAGCTCGCGGGGCATCATCCCGTGGCCGTCTCCGGGGTCTCCGACGCCTCGAAACGGCGGGCCGCGGCGCTGCTGCCCGACGTGCCGCTGGTGACCCCGGCCGACGTCATGGGCCGCGCCGAGCTGGTGCTGCTGACCGTGCCGGACGACGCCCTGCCCGGGCTCGTCGAGGGGCTCGCCGAGACGGGGGCCGTGCGGCCGGGGCAGCTGCTCGTGCACACCTCCGGGCGGTACGGCGCGAAGGTGCTGGACCCCGCGCTGCGGGCCGGGGCGCTGCCGCTGGCGCTGCACCCGGCGATGACGTTCACCGGCACCCCCGTGGACGTGCAGCGGCTCGCCGGGTGCTCCTTCGGGGTCACCGCGCCCGAGGAGCTGCGGCTGGCCGCCGAGGCGCTGGTGATCGAGATGGGCGGCGAGCCCGAGTGGATCGCCGAGTCCGCCCGGCCGCTGTACCACGCGGCGCTCGCCCTGGGGGCCAACCACCTGGTGACCCTGGTCGCCCAGTCCATGGAGCTGCTGCGCACGGCGGGCGTCGAGGCCCCCGACCGCATGCTCGGGCCGCTGCTGGGCGCCGCCCTCGACAACGCCCTGCGCTCCGGCGACGCCGCCCTCACCGGCCCCGTCGCGCGCGGGGACGCGGGCACGGTCGCCGCGCACGTCGCCGAGCTGCGCGAGCACGCCCCGGGGGCCGTCGCCGGCTACCTGGCGATGGCCCGCGCGACCGCCGACCGCGCGCTCGCCCACGGCCTGCTCAAGCCGGAACTCGCCGAGGACCTCCTCGGGGTACTCGCCAACGGCACGGAAGGGGACGCCCGATGACGCCCGCGCCCGGGAACGAAAGACGCCCGATGACCGCCGCCCTGCTGCGCACCGCCGAAGCACTGCACGCCCGTGCGCGCATGGGCCGCCGTGCCGTCGTGATGACCATGGGCGCTCTGCACGAGGGTCACGCCACGCTGATCCGCACCGCGCGCGAGATCGCGGGCCGCGACGGCGAGGTGGTCGTCACCGTCTTCGTGAACCCCCTGCAGTTCGGCGCGGGCGAGGACCTCGACCGCTACCCGCGCACCCTCGACGCCGACCTCAAGATCGCCGAACGGGCGGGCGCCGACGTCGTGTTCGCGCCCTTCGCGGACGAGGTCTACCCCGGCGGCGAGCCCCAGGTGCGGATCTCCGCCGGACCCATGGGGGAGCGCCTGGAGGGTGCCTCGCGGCCCGGACACTTCGACGGCGTGCTCACCGTCGTCGCGAAGCTGCTGCACCTCACCCGGCCCGACGTGGCCCTCTACGGGCAGAAGGACGCCCAACAGCTCGCCCTGATCCGCCGCATGGTGCGCGACCTGAACTTCGGCGTGGAGATCGTCGGCGTGCCGACCGTCCGCGAGGAGGACGGTCTGGCGCTGTCCAGCCGCAACCGCTACCTGTCCGCTGCCGAGCGCCGTACGGCCCTCGCGCTCTCGCAGGCCCTGTTCGCGGGGCGCGACCGGCATGCCGCCCAGGAGGCGCTGCGCGCGCGGGCCCGGGAGGTGCCCGCCACGCGCGCGCGTGCGGAGGCCCTCAGCGCCATCGGCGAGTCCCGCGCCGCCGCCGACGCCCACGCCGTCGCGAAGGCCGTCCCGGCCACCACGTCGGGCCCCGCCGACGTCGTCGTGGCCGCCCGCCTCGTCCTTGAGGACGCCGCACGCCTGAAGCCCTCGCTGGACCTCGACTACCTGGCTCTGGTCGACCCGTCCGACTTCACCGAGATCTCCGACGGCTTCACCGGTGAGGCCGTTCTCGTCGTCGCCGCCCGGGTCGGGACCACCCGGCTGATCGACAACCTGCCCCTCACTTTCGGAGCCGCCTCGTGACCAGCACAGGCACGATCAGCACAGGCACGATCAGCACAGGTATACGACTGCACGCCCCCGCCCCCGGATGGGCCATCACCGCGGACGTCGTGGTCGTCGGCTCCGGGATCGCCGGCCTGACCACGGCCCTGCGCTGCGAGGCCGCCGGCCTGAACACCGTCGTCGTCACCAAGGCCCGCCTCGACGACGGCTCCACCCGCTGGGCGCAGGGCGGCATAGCGGCGGCCCTGGGCGAGGGCGACACCCCCGAGCAGCACCTGGACGACACCCTGGTCGCGGGCGTGGGCCTGTGTGACGAGGACGCCGTCCGCCTCCTCGTCACCGAGGGCCCCGACGCCGTACGCCGGCTGATCGACACGGGAGCGCAGTTCGACGAGTCCTCCGAAGGAGGACTGGAGCTGGCCCGCGAGGGCGGCCACCACCGCCGCCGCATCGCGCACGCGGGGGGCGACGCGACCGGCGCGGAGATCTCCCGGGCGCTCGTCGAGGCGGTCAACGAAGTAATCGCGGCCGTCAACGAAGCAAGGACTATCGAGGCCGTCAACGAAGCAAGGACGTCAGGCACGCGCGCGCGTGGACTGCGCGCCATCGAGAACGCGCTCGTCCTTGACCTCCTCACCGACGGCGACGGCCGCACCGCGGGCGTGACCCTGCACGTCATGGGCGAGGGCCAGCACGACGGCGTCGGCGCCGTGCACGCGCCCGCCGTGGTCCTCGCGACCGGCGGCATGGGCCAGGTCTTCTCGGCGACCACCAACCCGTCGGTGTCCACGGGCGACGGCGTGGCGCTCGCCCTGCGCGCGGGTGCCGAGGTCAGCGACCTGGAGTTCGTGCAGTTCCACCCCACGGTGCTCTTCCTCGGCCCGGACGCGGAGGGCCAGCAGCCGCTGGTCTCCGAGGCGGTCCGCGGAGAGGGCGCCCACCTGGTCGACGCGGACGGCACACGCTTCATGGTGGGGCAGCACGAGCTGGCCGAACTCGCCCCCCGGGACATCGTCGCCAAGGGCATCATGCGCCGTATGCAGGAGCAGGGCGTCGAGCACGTGTACCTGGACGCCCGGCACTTCGGTGCCGACATGTGGGAGCACCGCTTCCCGACGATCCTCGCCGCCTGCCGCGCGCACGGCATCGACCCGGTCACCGAACCCGTCCCGGTCGCCCCGGCGGCCCACTACGCCTCCGGGGGCGTCCGCACGGACTCCCGGGGCCGGACGACCGTACCGGGCCTGTACGCGTGCGGGGAGGTCGCCTGCACGGGCGTCCACGGCGCCAACCGGCTGGCCTCCAACTCCCTCCTGGAGGGCCTCGTCTACGCCGAGCGCATCGCCGCGGACATCGCCGAGAGCCAGGCGGAGAACGGCCTCCACGCGCGCGTGCCGCAGCCCGTCCCGTACCCCCGGAAGCCCGAGCACCCGCTGCTGGAACCGGAGGCACGGTTCGCGATCCAGCGGATCATGACCCAGGGCGCGGGCGTCCTGCGCTCGGCGGAGTCCCTGGCGGGCGCGGCCGCGGCCCTCGACCAGCTGCACACCGACGCACGCGACGCCCTCGACGAGAACGGCAAGACGGCCGAGCCCGGCGTCGACACCTGGGAGACCACCAACCTGCTGTGCGTGGCCCGTGTCCTGGTCGCCGCCGCCCGGCTGCGCGAGGAGACGCGCGGCTGCCACTGGCGCGAGGACCACGCCGACCGCGACGACACCCACTGGCGCCGCCATATCGTCGTACGGCTGAATCCCGACCGCGCACTGGCCGTACGGACCACGGACACCCCAGACTTCCCCCCTACCGTCCCCCGGACCCTCGACCCGGCTCGAAGCGGGGGCACCTCCACGCACCGGCCCGAGCGCCTTCCCCAGGAGCAGTGACGTTCAAGTGAGTACCCCCGACCTTCCCCTCGCCCAGAGCGGCGGCTGCGGTGACGGCTGCGCCTGCGGCACGGACCCCGACGCGGACGCGCTGGAGTCGTACATGGAGTGCGGCCTCGACCCCGCGCTCGCCGAGCTCCTCGCCGACGCCGGGCTCGACCCGGTGGAGGTCGAGGACATCGCCAACGTGGCGATCCAGGAGGACCTCGACCACGGCGTCGACGTCACCACCGTCGCCACCATCCCCGAGGACGCCCGCGCCACCGCCGACTTCACCGCCCGCGAGGCCGGCGTCGTGGCGGGCCTGAGGGTCGCCGAGGCGGTCCTCTCCGTGGTGTGCACGGACGAGTTCGAGGTCGAGCGCCATGTGGACGACGGCGACCTGGTGGAGGCGGGACAGAAGCTCCTGTCGGTCACGACCCTCACCCGCGACCTCCTCACGGCGGAGCGCAGCGCGCTGAACCTGCTGTGCCGCCTGTCCGGCATCGCGACCGCCACGCGCGCGTGGGCGGACGCCCTCCAGGACACGAAGGCGAAGGTCCGGGACACGAGGAAGACGACGCCCGGTCTGCGCTCCCTGGAGAAGTTCGCGGTGCGCTGCGGCGGGGGAGTCAACCACCGCATGTCGCTGTCGGACGCGGCCCTCGTCAAGGACAACCACGTGGTCGCCGCCGGCGGCGTCGCGCAGGCCTTCAAGGCGGTCCGCGAGGAGTTCCCGGACGTGCCGATCGAGGTCGAGGTCGACACCCTGCACCAGCTGCGCGAGGTCGTGGACGCGGGCGCCGACCTGATCCTTCTGGACAACTTCACGCCGGGCGAGTGCGAGGAGGCCGTGGCCCTTGTCGCCGGCCGAGCGCTGCTGGAGGCGTCGGGCCGCCTCACGCTGGAGAACGCGAAGGCGTACGCGGACACGGGTGTCGACTACCTGGCGGTGGGCGCACTCACGCACTCCTCGCCCATCCTGGACATCGGCCTGGACCTGCGAGCGGCGGAGTAGGGCGGGTACGGGCCATGCTGCTGACGATCGACGTAGGCAACACGCACACCGTTCTCGGCCTGTTCGACGGCGAGGACATCGTCGAACACTGGCGCATCTCCACGGACGCGCGCCGCACCGCCGACGAACTGGCGGTCCTCCTGCACGGACTCATGGGGATGCACCCCCTCCTCGGAGAGGAACTGGGCGACGGCATCGACGGGATCGCGATCTGCTCGACGGTGCCGTCCGTGCTGCACGAGCTGCGCGAAGTGACGCGCCGGTACTACGGCGACGTGCCGGCGGTGCTGGTCGAACCGGGCGTGAAGACGGGGGTGCCGATCCTCACGGACAACCCCAAGGAGGTCGGAGCCGACCGCATCATCAACGCGGTGGCGGCGGCCGAGATCTACGGCGGCCCGGCGATCGTCGTCGACTTCGGTACGGCGACGACGTTCGACGCGGTCAGTGCGCGCGGGGAGTACGTCGGCGGGGTCATCGCCCCCGGCATCGAGATCTCCGTCGAGGCACTCGGCGTCAAGGGGGCCCAGCTGCGCAAGATCGAGGTGGCTCGGCCGCGGAGTGTGATCGGCAAGAACACGGTCGAGGCGATGCAGTCGGGCATCATCTACGGCTTCGCCGGCCAGATCGACGGCGTGGTGAACCGCATGGCCCGTGAGCTCGCGGACGATCCCGACGACGTCACGGTCATCGCCACGGGCGGGCTTGCGCCCATGGTCCTGGGCGAGTCCTCCGTGATCGACGAACACGAGCCGTGGCTGACGCTGATCGGGCTGCGGCTGGTGTACGAGCGAAACGTGTCGCGTATGTGACGACTTCCCTGGGGTCTGGGGTCTGGGGTTTGCCGCCCTCAGAAATCAAACGCCGGAGGGGCTGGAAAATCCAGCCCCTCCGGCACAATCCAGCCCCTCCGGCGTTTGAGGAGCGGGGGTCCGGGGACTGGCCCCGAACGGGGTCCGCCGCGGAGCCCCGAAACCCGGGGGGTCCAGTGGGCGTAGCCCCCTTGGCGGGGGCGAAGGGGCGGAGCCCTGGGAATGGGACGGGACGGGTAGGGGCAGCGGGGGCGAAAAGCCCCGCCCTGTGCCACGGACGCGCCGCGCCCACCCGAGTGGCTCCCCCACGCCACGCACTCCCCGCACCGCCGTTTTTGTCTGATTAGCGCGTATCGTCGAAGTATGCCCACGCCCTACGGATCCCGCGGCGCCATGGCGTTCGGCACGGAGGAGCTGCGTGTGCTCCGCCGCGCTCTCGCCCTCGCCCTCAAGCCCAGCTCCGCCACCGCGGAGGACGTCCAGGACTGCCTTCGGCTCGCCCGGTCCGTCGACGAGGCCGCCCGCGAGGGCGCCCGGCTGAGGGCCTTTCTGCTGGCCGACCTCGCCCGGTACCGGGCCGCGCTCCCTGGCACCGCCACGGGCTATCTGGCGCTCCTGAACGACGCCCTGGGCGTCGGCCACCGGCCCACCGCGGACGACCTCGCCGCCCTGCGCGCCCTGCGCGGCAACCCCACCGCGGCCGACCTCCTGGACCGCTGTCTGGACCACCACGGCGTCCCCGCGCAGCAGGACGCCGAGCCCCGAGTCCGTACGGAACCCGAGAAGGCCGCCACGGCGGCCGCCCCCACCGTCCCGGCCTCCCGTACCCGGCTCACCGCCCTCCCCGGAGGCCTCTCCGGCGGCACGTCGCGCGTACCGCCGCGCAGGAGCCCGCCAGTCGCCCCGCGGACAAGCCCGACCGGCCCGCCCGGCCCGCACAGCCCGCCCCCGGCCCGCCCGTCCGGCGCAGCCCGCCGAGAAGCCTGCGCCGTCGCCCCAGCCCAAATCTCCGAGCCCGAGCCGCCGTCCGATCCCGACCCCCGGCGAAGTCTTCCCGCCCAAGCGCAAGCCCAGCCCGCCGGCGAACCCCGAGCAGCGGCAGCTGGCCGCGGGCTGAGCCCCGCCACGTCCCGCCTCCCGGCAGCCCCGGCAGACCCCACCAGGCCGGGGCCCACCCGCCTGGGCCAACCCGCCGAAGCCCACCCGACCGGGGCCCACCGGCGCCCCCTGGCTACTCTGGACGCATGGACTACGTCTCCGCGCTCCTGCCCCCCGTCGTGATGGCCGTGTTCTTCATCGGTGTGATCGTGACGATGGTGAAGTCCCAGGGTGGCGCCAACAAGGCCAAGGAGGACGCGGCCGTCGACGCCGCTCTCGCCCGCGCGGAGAGCGCCAGGCAGGCCTCAAAGGGCGACGCCCAGGGCTGAACCCCGGGCACGCCTCCCATCGGCGTACGACTCATCTGCTTTTCGAGTCGTACGCCCTTTTTGTTCTTCTTCTCCCGCTTCCCTCGCTTCCCCCACTTCTCCCGCGGTGGCGTCGAGTTCTGTCTCGCCCATTGGCAGAACTCGATACACCACCGCGATGACCGTTCTGGACAATCTCCATCAGAAGGGCCGGGTGCGACGCGAGGCCGAAGGCCGCGTCTATCGATATGAGCCGGTCTCAACTCGTGCCGCCCACGCGGCTGCTCTCATGAACGATGCCTGGCCCCACAGCGGCAACCCCGCGACCGCTCTCGTCGCCTTCTTCGGCATGATGAGCGAGGAACAGCGACAGGCCCTCCACGCCGCCGTACGTATCGTGCAAGGTCCCGGACCCGGGGAAACGACCGCTGCTCCGGCCGATAGCGCCGGCGAAGCCGCAGTCGATACCACTGGCGAAGCCGCAGCCGATACCTCTGCCGAAACCGGCGGCGAATCGTGGGACGAAACAGCCGCGCCCCCCAAGGACCCCGATGAGAACCCCGCCTCGGCGCAGGGCGGCACCGGGCGATAGCGTCCGGTCATGCCAGCGATGAGTCCCGAAGCCACCGCGAAAGCCATCACCGTCCGACGGGCCAGGACCAGCGATGTCCCGCATGTGCGCGGCCTGCTCGACGACTACGTCCGCCGGGGCATCCTGCTCGACAAAGCGACGGTCACGCTTTACGAGGACATCCAGGAGTTCTGGGTCGCGGAACGCGATGACAACGCCCAGGTGGTGGGGTGCGGTGCCCTGCACGTCATGTGGGAAGACCTCGCGGAAGTCCGCACCCTCGCGGTGAACCCCGAGGCCAGGGGGCTGGGGGTCGGCCACCAGTTGCTGCACAAGTTGCTGCACACCGCCCGCTGGTTGGGTGTTCGCCGGGTTTTCTGTCTGACCTTCGAAGTCGAGTTCTTCGCGAAGCACGGCTTCGTGGAGATCGGGGAGACTCCGGTCGACCGGGATGTCTACGCGGAGCTGCTGCGTTCCTATGACGAGGGCGTGGCGGAGTTCCTCGGTCTCGAACGAGTGAAACCGAACACCTTGGGTAACAGTCGGATGCTTCTGCATCTGTGATCGCCGGGGATCCGCACAACGACCGACAGGGATCGACAGAGATCGACAGGATCGGCAAGCGGTATTCCGGCGGACGTGCCATGCCCGCGTTCCCTATGTCCGAAACGCGTACGTTTCCGGTCTTCCCCGGGTCCGTGGCCTCTGTCAGGGGTTTGTGTTTTTCAAGGAAAAGCGGTTTGCTTTCCGACGTACTGCAGTACTGCATATAACAGGGGACTCGAAACAGCGGCTGCGGCCGCGGACCCTCGACCCTCAAGTTATCGATGAAAGGAAATCCGGTGGCACAGAAGGTTCAGGTCCTTCTTGTCGACGACCTCGACGGTGGCGAGGCGGACGAGACCGTGACGTTCGCGCTGGACGGCAAGACGTACGAGATCGATCTCACGACCGCCAATGCGGACAATCTCCGCGGCCTTCTTGAGCCGTACGTGAAGGGCGGGCGCCGTACCGGAGGTCGTGCTTCGGGCGGACGTGGAAAGGCACGCGCCGCCGCGGGCGGCAGCCAGGACACCGCACAGATCCGCGCCTGGGCGAAGGAGAACGGCTACGAGGTCAACGACCGCGGCCGCGTCCCCGCGTCCATCCGTGAGGCCTACGAGAAGGCGAACGCCTGATCGCTCAGGCGTCGCAGTCGGATCCGGTGGCACCGCGTCGCCACCGTGTCCACGAGTCGTACGAGGTCAGGGGCGGACCCACCGCCCCCCAGCGCCGACAGGGTCGGCAGCGACAGTTCCACCTCGCCTCCCGGCTCGGGGGGCCGCAGCCACACGGCGGCCCCCTGTGGACCGGCCCGGTCCACGGACGACGGCTGGAGCGGTGCCCCCGTGTCCGTACGGCCGGAGAGCGGGGACGTCCGCGCGCCCGGAACGGTCCGGGGCTCCACGGCCGCCGCGCGGTCGCCCCGAGGAAGAGGCCGGGGCGATGAGACCCCACTGTGGCCGTCCGGGCGGGACGTGAGCCGTGGGGTGCCGTGCGGCCAGGGCCGGGGGGCCTCGATACGGCCGCCCGCACCGACGGCCGTGAGGTCCAGTTCGAGGGTGCCCCAGTCGAGCCAGTCGAGCAGACCCGGCAGTTCGTCCGCGCTGCCCGCCGCGACCAGCAGCGCCATGCGCTCTCCGCGCAGCGCCACCGGCGAGCCCGGGGCCAGATGCCGCAGCGCCGCGAACCCCGCCTCCGCGGGAACGTCGAGCACATCGAAGCGCACGCCCGTACCGAGCCGTACCGGCGATCCGGGCAGCGTGGCCCAGCCGAGCTCGTTCTCGTACCACTCCCGCACCCGGTCGCCCGAGTCGAGCGGACGGCGGGGGAGGGGGACGATGGATGCCATGTCGGGAACAACTGCGCGAAGGGCGCCCGAGTTACTCTGGGTGGTGGATTATGTACACAGGGTGGTGGATCGGGGGGCGTCCAGGGGAGTGCGGCGGCGCAAGGATGTTCGCCCGTAGCGGAGGGAACCGGTGCGCGCGGCATGGAGTGTCAGTGCGTGCGGGTAAGACATGCCTAGTGGGAGGGGGCGACACGCAGGAAAGGCGGTTTCGCGTTCGCCATCGGCGTACTGATGGTGAGGCTAACCACCTGGCCTGCGGGAACATCGTCTCGCACCATCGGGTTGGAGCAGATGTCGGCGTTCGGGGTCAGGAGGCCAAGGACGGTGTCGGCAGTTGGAATGAGCGGTCCCCGCTTGCGGGACTAAGCTGCGGAAGGACAGCGAGGGGAGCGTCCCCTCACTGCCTGACCGCTCTGAGGAGCGATTAACGATGTTCGAGAGGTTCACCGACCGCGCGCGGCGGGTTGTCGTCCTGGCTCAGGAAGAAGCCCGGATGCTCAACCACAACTACATCGGCACCGAGCACATCCTCCTGGGCCTGATCCACGAGGGTGAGGGTGTCGCCGCTAAGGCCCTGGAGAGCCTCGGGATCTCGCTTGAGGCTGTCCGCCAGCAGGTGGAGGAGATCATCGGCCAGGGCCAGCAGGCGCCCTCGGGCCACATCCCCTTCACCCCCCGTGCCAAGAAGGTCCTGGAGCTGTCGCTCCGCGAGGCCCTTCAGCTGGGCCACAACTACATCGGCACGGAGCACATCCTGCTCGGCCTGATCCGTGAGGGCGAGGGCGTCGCCGCCCAGGTCCTGGTCAAGCTGGGCGCGGACCTCAACCGGGTGCGGCAGCAGGTCATCCAGCTGCTCTCCGGCTACCAGGGCAAGGAGACCGCCACCGCCGGCGGTCCTGCCGAGGGCACGCCCTCCACGTCCCTGGTCCTCGACCAGTTCGGCCGGAACCTCACCCAGGCCGCTCGTGAGTCCAAGCTCGACCCGGTCATCGGGCGCGAGAAGGAGATCGAGCGGGTCATGCAGGTGCTGTCCCGCCGTACCAAGAACAACCCGGTCCTGATCGGTGAGCCCGGCGTCGGCAAGACCGCCGTCGTCGAGGGCCTCGCCCAGGCCATCGTCAAGGGCGAGGTGCCCGAGACCCTCAAGGACAAGCACCTCTACACCCTGGACCTCGGCGCGCTGGTCGCCGGCTCCCGCTACCGCGGTGACTTCGAGGAGCGCCTGAAGAAGGTCCTCAAGGAGATCCGCACCCGCGGCGACATCATCCTGTTCATCGACGAGCTGCACACGCTGGTCGGTGCGGGTGCCGCCGAGGGCGCCATCGACGCAGCTTCGATCCTGAAGCCGATGCTGGCCCGCGGTGAGCTCCAGACCATCGGCGCCACCACGCTGGACGAGTACCGCAAGCACCTGGAGAAGGACGCGGCCCTGGAGCGCCGCTTCCAGCCCATCCAGGTCGCCGAGCCCTCGCTCCCGCACACCATCGAGATCCTCAAGGGTCTGCGCGACCGTTACGAGGCGCACCACCGCGTCTCCATCACGGACGAGGCCCTGGTCCAGGCCGCCACCCTGGCCGACCGCTACATCTCGGACCGCTTCCTCCCCGACAAGGCGATCGACCTGATCGACGAGGCGGGTTCCCGGATGCGCATCCGCCGGATGACCGCGCCGCCGGACCTCCGCGAGTTCGACGAGAAGATCGCCGGCGTCCGCCGCGACAAGGAGTCCGCGATCGACTCGCAGGACTTCGAGAAGGCCGCCTCCCTGCGCGACAAGGAGAAGCAGCTCCTTGCCGCCAAGGCCAAGCGGGAGAAGGAGTGGAAGGCCGGCGACATGGACGTCGTCGCCGAGGTCGACGGCGAGCTGATCGCCGAGGTCCTCGCCACGGCCACCGGCATCCCGGTCTTCAAGCTGACCGAGGAGGAGTCCAGCCGCCTGCTCCGCATGGAGGACGAGCTCCACAAGCGGGTCATCGGCCAGGTCGACGCCGTCAAGGCGCTGTCGAAGGCGATCCGTCGTACGCGTGCGGGCCTGAAGGACCCGAAGCGTCCCGGTGGTTCGTTCATCTTCGCCGGCCCGTCCGGTGTCGGTAAGACCGAGCTGTCCAAGGCGCTGGCCGAGTTCCTGTTCGGCGACGAGGACGCGCTGATCTCCCTCGACATGTCGGAGTTCAGCGAGAAGCACACGGTCTCGCGTCTCTTCGGTTCGCCCCCCGGCTACGTGGGCTACGAGGAGGGTGGCCAGCTGACGGAGAAGGTGCGCCGCAAGCCGTTCTCGGTCGTCCTCTTCGACGAGGTCGAGAAGGCCCACCCGGACATCTTCAACTCGCTGCTGCAGATCCTGGAGGACGGTCGCCTGACCGACTCCCAGGGCCGGGTCGTGGACTTCAAGAACACGGTCATCATCATGACGACCAACCTCGGCACCCGGGACATCTCCAAGGGCTTCAACCTCGGCTTCGCGGCCGCGGGCGACAAGAAGACCAACTACGAGCGCATGAAGAACAAGGTCTCGGACGAGCTGAAGCAGCACTTCCGGCCCGAGTTCCTCAACCGCGTCGACGACGTGGTCGTCTTCCCGCAGCTGACGCAGGACGACATCCTCCGGATCGTCGACCTGATGATCAGCAAGGTGGACGAGCGCCTGAAGGACCGGGACATGGGCATCGAGCTCTCCCAGGCCGCCAAGGAACTGCTGTCCAAGAAGGGTTACGACCCCGTGCTGGGCGCCCGGCCGCTGCGCCGCACGATCCAGCGCGAGATCGAGGACAGCCTGTCGGAGAAGATCCTCTTCGGCGAGCTCCGTCCGGGCCACATCGTGGTCGTGGACACGGAGGGCGAGGGCGACGCCAAGACCTTCACCTTCCGCGGTGAGGAGAAGTCGGCCCTGCCGGACGTCCCGCCGATCGAGCAGGCGGCCGGCGGCGCCGGTCCGAACCTGAGCAAGGAGGCGTAGCCTCCGCGCTCGACCCGAACGGAAAAGGGGCTGCCCCGGGAGAAACTCCCGGGGCAGCCCCTTTCCGCTGCTCACTTCTCAGGACAACTGGCCGTCGTAGTCCGGCAGCTTGAACGTCTTCTCGGCGTGCCCGCCCGACAGGTCCGTGGCGCTGTTGCCGATGTTCGCGATGATCGTGTAGCCCTGCGACTCGACGTCGGCGCGCTGGGCGGTCTTGTACTCGGCCACGTCCCTGAAGAGGTCGCCCAGGCCCCGGGTGTACAGTCCGGACACCTCGTAGCCGACGTGCTTCAGGTTGTACTCGGTCACCGAGGCGATGATGCCCGGTCGCGCGGTCACGAAGAACAGGGAGACGCCGTGCTCCTGCGCGTACTCGGCGACTTCGAGGACCGGCTTGTTGGCGGGCTGCGGGTAGCTGAAGCCGAAGTCGGTCTCCAGGGTGGTGTTGTCGATGTCGAAGACGATCGCCTGCTTCTCGCCCGGGGCGGTGTTCGCGATCCGCTGCTGTACGTAGGGCAGTGCCTGGTCCATCACGGCCTGGCAGTCCTTCTGCCAGGTGTCGTAGTCGACGTCGGCGGCGGTGACCGCGGGGGAGGCGGTGGCCGTCGTGGTGGAGGCGGTGGCCGTCGTGGTGGTGCTCGGGCCGGTCGCGGCGCCGGCGGGGCCGGCCATCGTCACGACGGCGGCCAGGGCGACGGCGGCGATGCCCGTACGGCGCGTCCAGGGGCGTGTGGTCATGGGTGTGGGGGTCCTCTCACGTCCACGCTGATGGTGAGTGTCAGGTGCATGCTCGTGGACAAGGATGGACCCCAAGAGGCCTGGGAGTTACCTGCCGGTAATGATAGTGAGAGGTGGATCACAGCACGTTGTGCCTCGTTTCGATGGCCGGGGTGACCGGAAGGGCCGCGAGGAGGTGCTCCGGCACCTCGGCGGTCTCCGAGTCGAGACCGATCGAGATGGATTGGAGGTTGGGGAAGAGCGCCGGGATCTCCGAGAGGCCCTCTTCACGCCCGGTGAACCTGCGGAGCCACAGGCTGCGGATACGGGGCAGCGGAGGGCCGGGCCAGCCGACCGCCTGCCAGTTGATCCGCAGTTCCGCCAGTTCGGGCAGCCGGGCCACCTCCGCGTAGTCCTCGGGGGCGAGCTCCCCGAACAGGTGGCCAAGACTCAGCTGCCGCAGCGACCGGAACCGGTGCAGCCCACGCAGCCCGGTGCGCCACAACGCCCGCTTGGAAAGGCGCAGAAACCGCAGGGGCAGGTCCGGGGAAAGCGCCTCGTCGAGGGACTCGGCGTCCAGCGTCACACCGATGTCCAGTGAGCGCAGCGTGGCTGAACCGGAGAGCGCGGACAGGACGCCCGGCCGCTCCAGGCCCGCCATCTGATCCAGCGACAGCCACTCCAGCGGCAGCCGGGACACCGGAGCGAGGTCGTCCATCCCCGGGCACCCGCTGAGGTCCAGATAGGTGAGCCGCTCGGCGCCCGACAGACAGCCGAGATCCTGCAGCGCGGCATTCTCGCGTATGTGGAGCTGGAGCACCTCGCCGGACGACAGCGCGGCGCTCAGCTCGGACGGATCCAGATCGCCGACGAGCTGGAGGGCCCGCCGACCACCCAGTTCACCCAGGAAACGCAGCTGCTCCTCCGACTGCACGGAGAAGAAGAGGTCGTCCTCGTGGAGATGGGCGATGACCTCCCACCCGTACCGTCGGGTCGCGAACCGGTGCCAGGTCCAGGTGAGCTGGGTGCGCACGTTCAGCACCGGGTGCGACCGGAACCGGGCCAACACCGGCACAGCCGCCTCCGTGCCGACGAGCGACGCCGTGACCACCACAGCCCGCGCCTCGGCGTCGGTCAGCCCCTCCGGTCCGGGCAGCAGCTCCAGTACGAGCGGCCCGGCCTCGGCGAGGGCGCGCGCCTCCTCCGTCGTGCCCGGCGGGATCAGCGCGGCGGCGTTCCGCTCGACCTCGGCGCGGACGCGCGGGTCGAGCTCCGTCGCGTGTTCCAGTGCGGCGAGCGCGAGGAGCCGTACGCGCGTGGCGGCCGGGCCCTCCAGGCGTTCCGCGGAGGCGGTCAGGTCCCGGAGCAGTTCGCTCCGTTCGCGCGGCCGGGCGTGCGCCACGGCCATCCGCACGACATCCGCCCACTGTTCGTCCACGGCGCCCCGTACCAGCAGCCCGAAGTCACCGTCCTCCACGGCCGCCTTCGCGCCGAGGTAGTCCTGGAAGGTGCGGTGCACGAACTCCACCGTGCCGGCGGCGGGTTCGCGGAGCACACCGCTGCGGATGAGGAGGTGCCGCAGGATCTCCCCGGCGTCACCCTGCGCGGCGGCGGCCGGCACGGAGGGCAGGGCATCGGCGATGATCCGCTCGGCGCGCTCACGGTCCATCTCGGACTGGTGGTTGCGGATCAGCCAGTACGCGAGCCGCTGGAGCAGCTGGATCTGAGGGAGCTCGGTGAGCCGGATGCCGCCGCCCCGCTCACCGTGCTGGAACATGTCCCGCTCCTCGTCGCGCCGCGACAGCAGCATCGACAGTGCCGCGTCATACAACTCCCGCCTGCCGTGGGGGAGGTAACCGCGCCGGTCCCGGTGCAGAGCGCAGACCAGACCGCACATCAGGGGGTTGGTGGCGAGGCGGCCGAGGTCCGGTTTGGTCTGGACGGCGTCGAGCAGGGAGCGCTCGTAACCGTCGAGGACGCCGGGGTCGGGTACGTCGAGGCGGGCCGCCGTGTGCCAGCGGGCGATGAACGCGGCGACGTCGTCCCGGCTCATGGGCATCAGCGCCAGCTCCGTGAAGCCGTCCGGGGTGAGCCAGTCCTCCCTTACGGCGGACGGGCGGGAGGTCACCAGCCACAGGTTTCCGGGATAGACGTCCAGCAACTCACGCAGCCAGCGGCGGGTGCGCTCGCGCTCCCGCTCGGGGATCTCGTCGATGCCGTCGACGAGCAGCAGCCCGCGGCGGGCGCTGAGCACGCGGTCCGCCCATCCGGCCGGCTGGGTGGAGTGGAAGGGGACGCGGACGGCGTCCAGGAAGGCATCGGGTGCGGGGAGCCCGCCGGGGCGGCGGACGAGCGTCCGCAGCGGCAGGACGAAGGGGATACGGTCGCCACGCTCGCCCCGGGCCGCCGTGACCGCCAGCCACTGCACGAGGGTGGTCTTCCCCGAGCCGGCCACGCCGCGCAGGAGAACGCGGTCATGGTCGGCCAGAGCCTGTTCGGCGGGCAGCGCGGTGGCGCCGGAGGCGGGGTGCGGCCCGTCAGAGCCGGCCGCCTCGGTGTCCTCGGGCGGACGCATGGCCTGGAGGCTGAGGTACGCGGCGTCGAGGGGCCAGCGTTCGGGGGAGTTGACCAGGTCGATGCCGTAGATGGTGAGATGGCTGTGGATCCTGGCGACGTAGTCGAGATAGCGCTCCTCGAAGGCGCTGTCGGTGCCGCCGGGCGGTTCTGTCCGGGCAATCAACTCATCCACCTTCGCCACGAGTTCGCGCTGTCGTCGGGTCTGCTCGACAAGAGTGCGCGGGACAAAGGTGGACCGCTGGGTGAAGAAGTGCAGGATGTGCAGGCAGGCCGTGGCGAGGATCCGGCCGTAGAACAGGCTCGCGTCGAAGGAGAGGTCGCGGTCCGGATTGCCGCTCGCCGAGCGGAGGTTGGCGGCGAGGATCTCGTGCCCGAGTTCCACCGCCTGGACGTCTGTCATGGTGAGGTCGCCGAGGGCGTACAGGGTGTCGGCGAGGGCGTGGACGACGGCCTGCTCCTCGTCGGCATGGATGGGCCGCTCACCGTCCTTGAGGGCCCGCTTCACCAGCTCGGCACAGAGCTTGTGCAGGTCAGGCCGGGTGAGCGTGCGCTTCTCGCCCTTGAACGACACGAACGCGGCTATCCGCACGGGTCTGTCGACCAGCCCGGCGCCCGGCCCCTCCACCACGAACAGCTTCTTGACGAGCGGCGTCACCACGCTCGACGCCAACCTGAGGCCTACAGCTGCTGGTTCCATGTCACTCCCCCGAGGCGTGGACGCAGGTCAGCGTAGCGGCTTCGGAGCTGATGGGTCGTCCGGACGGCCGACGGAGTCGATCGCTTCGACGGCATCGATGGCTTCCTGGACGACGCGTGACAAGTCCTCCTCGGAGGGGACGAGTTCCCGTTCGGCAGGGGAGAGCGTCGAGTAGTTCGTCACGGCCAACGGGTTGTTGCTGGCGTCGAGGGCGAGCTGCACAGCGGCCTTGTTGTGCCGGGTGCCGATGAGGAAGCCGATCGTCGGATCGTCCCGCTCCTTGTTGCGCACCATCTGATCGACCACGCTCACATAGAAGTTGAGCTTGCCGACATGCTCGGGCCGTACGTCCTTCGTCTTGAGCTCGAAGACGAAGTAGCGGTGCAGTTTGAGGTGGTAGAAGTGCAGGTCGATGCGGTACTCCTCGCCGCCGATGAGGACCGGGTACTGGCGGCCCACGAAGGCGAAGCCGACGCCCAGTTCGGTGAGGAAGCGGACCATGTTGGCGACGATCGCCTCTTCGAGCTCGTGCTCGGCGTGGTGCTCGTCGAGACCGAGGAAGTCGAGTCGGTACGGGTCCCGGGCCAGCTCCTTGAGCACCACCGACTCGTCGGGGACGGTCACGTCGAAGTTGGTGGGCGCCGAGCCCTGGGTGAGATGCAGGTCCTGGTGGATGAAGCGGTCCAGCAAGGAGCGGGACCAGCCGTTGTGGACGGCTTCGGTGACGTAGAAGTCCAGGTCGGATCGGGTTTCGAGCTTGTCCATGAGGAGGGTGATGTGGCCCCACGGCAATTGTGCAACAGGCTGTTGCACAATTGGCTCCGGCCAGGTGCGGGCCATCTTCTGCATGTACAACAGGTTGCGTCGCGAGAAGCCGCGCTGGTTCGGGAACGCCGCCTTCAGGTCCGCGGCGAGCCGGCCCACCACCTTGGTGCCCCAGCCCTCCTGCTCCTGCCGGGCGAGGATCAGCTTGCCGATTTGCCAGTACATCCGGACGAGTTCGGTGTTCACGGCTCGCTGCGCGCGGAGCCGTGCGCCCGCGACGGTGTCCTTGACCTCTCCCAGCAGGTCGCCGTACCAGGAGGGGAGTGCGCCGAGCTGGGCGGGGACGATGGCCTCGGCCTTGGTGTTCTTGTGCATGGGGTGAGGGTGTTTGGTTCTGGCTGGCCGCAGAGGCGCCGTAGGGATTGCGGGACGCTCACGCGCCGCGGGCGCCCCCGTGTGCCTGTGTCACGAGGTCGATCGCGACCTCCAGGGCCGCCTTGCGCTTCTCCTCGGGGTCGCCCTCGACGTCCTTGAGGGCGAACATCCCCGCGTGCATCGTGAAGAGCGCGCTCACGCAGCGGACCTGGTCGATCAGGGGCATGTCCGGCTCCTTGATGATGTCCATCATCACCACCATGCGGTCCTTGAACGACTCGCCGACGCTCAACTCCCGTACGGTCGCCTGGTTCTCGTGCATGAAGCGGAAGAGCGGTGACGCAGCCGCCAGGGCCTCGCTGTAGCGGCGGAGGACCTCTTGTTTGGTGGCGAGGCCGTGCGGCTGTTCCTTCGCCCACACGATCAGCTCGTCCATCGGCCGGGTCATGTCCTGGAACAGGCTGATGAGGATGTCTTCCTTGGTCTTGAAGTGGTAGTAGAGGGCGGCCTTGGTGACGGCGAGCCGCTCGGCGATCTCGCGCAGCGACGTCTTCTCGTACCCCTGTTCGGCGAACAGTTCCAGTGCCACGTCCTGGATGCGCTGGCGGGTGTCCCCCCGGCGCTGGTGCTTCGTGCCGCCCATGCTGCCCGTGTTCTCCGTGCCACCCATGGTGCCGCCGCCCATCGTCGTACTCCTTGTGCTCCCCGACGGCCCGCCGGTCAAGCCTGGGAAAACTTACTTGACGACCGGCTAGTTCCGCGTCTACGTTCCCTCAGTGTAGTCAACTAGCCGGTCGACAAGTAAGTGCCAGGGGGCGTCAGCGGATGCCAATGAGTGGCGGAGCGGTCGGGGCCGGCGGCATCCAGGAAATGGGGACGGACGATGGCGGACGCTGTTATGGACACGGAGAAGGCCGAGGGCGGTGAACAACCGAGGAGCGTACGCGTCGTACTGCTCGCCCTCATGATCGCGATGCTGCTCGCGATGCTCGACAACATGATCATCGGGACGGCCATGCCGACGATCGTCGGCGAACTGGGCGGGCTCGAGCACCTGTCGTGGGTCGTCACCGCGTACACTCTCGCCACCGCCGCCTCCACCCCGATCTGGGGCAAGGTCGGCGACATGTACGGGCGCAAGGGCGCCTTCCTCAGCTCGATCGTGATCTTCCTGATCGGATCGGCGCTCAGCGGCATGGCCCAGGACATGGGGCAGCTGATCGGGTTCCGGGCCGTTCAGGGGCTCGGCGCCGGCGGGCTCATGGTCGGGGTCATGGCGATCATCGGCGACCTGATACCTCCCCGTGAGCGTGGCAAGTACCAGGGCATGATGGCCGGCGTGATGGCGTTCGCCATGATCCTGGGGCCGCTGGTGGGCGGCACGATCACCGACCACTGGGGATGGCGCTGGTCGTTCTACATCAACCTGCCGCTGGGCGTGGTCGCGCTGATCGCCGTCTCCGCCGTACTGCACCTGCCGAAGAAGACCGAGAACCGTTCGTGGCGGCGCATCGACTTCCTCGGGGCCGCACTTCTGACCGTGGGCATCACCTCCATCGTGCTCGTCACGACGTGGGGCGGGACCGAGTACGCGTGGGGCTCGGCCGTGATCATGGAGCTGACCGCGATCGGGGTGGTCTCGCTCGTGGGCTTCCTCTTCTGGGAGACCAAGGCGGCGGAGCCGGTGATGCCGCTGCACATCTTCAGGAGCCGGAACTTCACGCTGATGTCGGTGATCGGCTTCATCACCGGGTTCGTGATGTTCGGGGCCGTGCTGTTCCTGCCGCTGTACCAGCAGTCGGTGCAGGGGGCGTCCGCGACCAACTCGGGCCTGCTGTTGCTGCCCATGCTGGGTGCGATGCTCGCCGTGTCGATGGTGGCGGGGCGGGTGACCACGGGGACCGGCAAGTACAAGGTGTTCCCGGTGGTCGGCAGTGTGCTGATGACGGCGGGGCTCTTCCTGCTCTCCCAGATGGACACGGGGACGTCGCGGCTGACGTCCGGGCTCTTCATGGCCGTGCTCGGGGCGGGCATGGGGTGTCTGATGCAGATCACCATGCTGGTCGCGCAGAACAGCGTCGAGATGAAGGACATGGGTGTCGCCTCGTCGTCGACGACCCTCTTCCGGACGCTCGGGTCGTCCTTCGGTGTCGCGATCATGGGCGCGCTGTTCAACAGCCGGGTGCAGGACGTCATGGCCGAACGGGCCGGAGACCTCGGGTCCAAGGTGACCGAGCAGTCGGCGCAGCTGGACGCGGCGAGCCTGGCGAAGCTGCCGGCGGCGGCGCGGGAGGCGTACCAGTACGCGGTGTCCGGGGGGACGCACTCCGCGTTCCTGCTGGGGGCCGCGGTGGCTGTGCTGGCCCTCGTGGCTGCCGTGTTCGTGAAGGAGGTTCCGCTCAGGGGGCGGGGGCTCCGAAGCCGGGTGAGGGCGCGGGGGCCTCCGAGGGCGCGGCCGGGGAGGTCGCGGGAGCGAAGGCGGTCGCCGAGGCTGTGTGAGGGGGCGCCAGTAGGGAGGGGCTGAGTACTCAAGTGCTCAGCCCCTCCGGCGTCTGAGAAGCGTCTCAACGGGGCGTGACAGCGGGGCGTCTCAACGGGGCGTGACAGTGGGCGTCTCAGCGGGGTGTGTCAGTGGGGCGTGTCAGCATCGGGAGCATGGACAGGCTGCGACAGCTTCGGCTGGCCAAGGACGTGATGGACCGGGAGTGGGCCGAGCCCGGCCTCGACCTGGACGCGGTCGCGGCGCGTGCGGGGTACTCGCGGTACCACTTCATCCGGGCCTTCAAGGAGACGTACGGGGAGACGCCGGGGCAGTACCTCACCCACCGGCGCATCGACCGGGCCGAGGACCTCCTGCGCACCGCGAACCTGTCAGTGACGGAGATATGCCACCTGGTCGGGTTCAGCAGCCTCGGCACCTTCTCGGCCAGGTTCAAGGCCTGGACGGGCCTCACCCCGAGCGAGTACCGGGCGAAGCACGTGGGCCGTGGGGCCGCGCTGATCCCCGGGTGCTACGCGATGCTGTGGGCCGGGGGCTGGCGGGCGAAGCCCGGTCAGGAGCCCTGTGAGAAGCGCGGGCAAGGCAGCAATTCCGAAGAAGCGGGCTGACATGCGGTCCGCCTAGCGTGGCAGGGCGCACGCATGCCCCGGGCGAAGGGGTACGCGCACCTCAGTCACGTCATCCCGTACGAGCAGGAGCACGTCATGATCAAGGGACTCGCCATCTCGACCATCTGGGTTCTCGACCAGGACCGGGCCAAGGAGTTCTACACGGAGAAGCTGGGCCTGGAGGTGCGGACCGACATGACCATGGGCGACGGCGGCATGCGCTGGCTCACCGTCGGCGTGCCGGACCAGCCCGACGTCGAGCTGACCCTGATGGTGCCCGGGCCGCCCGCCATGGACCCGGAGTCCGGGGAGATGGTCAGGAAGCTCGTCGCCAAGGGGGCCCTGGGGGCCGGAGTTCTCGCCACGGACGACATCCACGGGGACTACAAGAGGCTCAAGGACCGGGGCGTGGAGTTCCTCCAGGAGCCCCAGGAGCGGCCGTACGGGACCGAGGCCCTGTTCCGGGACGACTCCGGGAACTGGTTCTCCTTCACCCAGCGCCGCGAGGGCGGCCCCGACTTCGACAAGGAGTGGGCAACTGGCTGAGAGGGGTCCGGCTGAGAGGGGTCCGGCTGGGACGGGCCCCCGCCGGGCTACGGCAGCATCGGATAACTGCCCGTGTTCGTCGGGGCGTGCTCGGGAAGCCACAGCACCGCCACCGCCCCCTCGGCGGGCACGTCCTCGGGCACACCGGCCGGGCGTACGTTGCGGAAGGTCAGGCGGGCGCCGAGCACCCGGGCCTGGCCGGCCGCGATGGTCAGGCCCAGGCCGTGGCCCTGGCCAGCGCGGTCGGACGCGCCCGTACGGAAACGGCGCGGGCCGTCGGCCAGCAGGTCCTCCGGGAAACCGGGACCGTGGTCGCGGACCCGGATCACACGGCCCTCGACCGTGACCTCGATCGGCGGCCTGCCGTGCTTCGCCGCGTTGGCGAGCAGGTTGAAGAGGACGCGTTCCAGGCGGCGCGGGTCCGTCGTGACCTCCGACTCGTGGACCACCTGTACCGCGATGTCCGCGTCCTTCGCGGCGACGCGCCGCGCCACGAACTCGCCCAGCATGATGTCCTGCAACTCGGCCCGCTCGGAGGCGCTGTCCAGCCGGGCCACCTCCAGGACGTCCTCCACGAGCGTGCGCATCGCCTGGGCACGGTCGCGGACCAGCTCCGAGGGGCGCCCCGGAGGCAGGAGCTCCGCCGCCGTCAGGAGGCCCGTGACCGGAGTGCGCAGTTCGTGTGCGATGTCCGCCGTCACCCTCCGCTCGGCCTCGATGCGCTGCTGGAGCGCGTCCGCCATGGCGTCCACGGCCCGCGCGAGATCGTCGGTCTCGTCGCGTACGACACCGCCGATCGCGTCCCGGACCCGTACGTCGGTCTCGCCCTTGGCGACCTGGTTCGCCGCCGATGCCGCCTTGCGCAGCCGGCGCGACATCTGGCCGCCGATGAGTACACCGAGTGCGCAGCCACCGAACACGACCGCGATCGAGCCGATGACCAGGGCCTGGTCGAGGTCCTTCATGATGTCGGCGCTGCGGTCGGTGAACCGGGTGTGGAGGGACAGCACCCTGCCGTCCTTCAGCGGCACCGCGGCCCATATGTCCGGCACGCCGTGCGGGCCGTCGGCGACGTACGTGGCGCGTCGGCCCTCCGACACCTTCACCAGCAGGTCCTGCGGGATCGTGGGGTCGTCGACCCGCACCCCGAACGCCCCCGGGTTCTGTTGGCGTCCCGACTCGTACATGCGCTGGGCGACCTGGATCCGCTCGTCCGCCAGGTCGCGGGAGTTGTCCAGCATCGACACGCGTGCCGCGTTGTGCACGACCAGGCTCAGCGCGAGCGCCACCAGCGCGCCGACCAGGGCGATCGCCGCGCTCAGCTTCCAGCGCAGACCGGTGCGCAGGCCGAAGCCGGTGCGCGTCAGCCGCCCGGCCAGCCGTGCCACAGGGCCGCCTGCCGGTCGTCCCACCTCTGTACCTCTGAACCTCTGTACCGCTGTCACCCCTGACCTCTGAACCTCTGTCACCCCTGCTCAGGCCTTCCTGCTCAGGCCTTGAGCTTGTAGCCGAAGCCGCGGACGGTCTCGATCCGGTCCTGACCGATCTTCGTCCGCAGCCGCTGCACATGGACGTCCACGACCCGGGTGTCCCCGCCCCAGCCGTAGTCCCACACGCGTTCGAGCAGCTTGTCACGGGACAGCACCGTGCCGGGCGCCGAGGAGAACTCCAGCAGCAGCCGCATCTCGGTCGGCGTCAACGCCACCGGCAGCCCGGACCGCCGTACCTCCATGCCCTCGGTGTCGACCTCCAGCTCACCGAAGGACAGGACGCCACCGACCGCGCCCGCCCCATGGCCGTCCCCCTTCGCCGCGCCGCCGCTCGCGTGCCCGAACCGGCGCAGTACCGCCCGGATGCGCGCGACCAGCACGGCGCCGTCGAACGGTTTGGTCACGTAGTCGTCGGCGCCCGCCTCCAGGCCCAGGACGACATCGATGGAGTCGGCCCGGGCCGACAGCATGATCACGGGAACGGTCGACTCGTCCCGGATGCGCCGGCAGAGACTGACCCCGTCCAGGCCCGGCAGCATCACGTCCAGCAGCGCGATGTCGGGGCGGTCGGCGCGGAACGCGTCCAGGCCGGCCAGCCCGTCGGGCACGGCGGTGACCGCGAAGCCGTCCCGCTCCAGGGCGAGTTGGGTGGCCTCGCGGATGACGTCGTCGTCCTCGACGAACAGTACGTGGGTCTGCTCTGCCATCCGTTGCCCTCAACTGCTCTCTGTCGGCTTCAGTGTCTCCGCGGGCGCCACCGTGGGCACCGGGACCGGCTCCGTGGCGTCGGTGTCGCCCACCGCGCTGCTGTAGTCGTTGTGCGTACGGGATTCTTCCGCGAAGCGGTTCATGCTCCAGCGGTAGGTGATCACTTCCTCGCTGGACGGGAACTCGACCGGGTCGCCCTTGCCGTACAGCTGCTGGGTCACCACCAGGGCGCCCCGGTCGATCTCCGCGTACACCGGGGGTTCCTCGGCCCTGAAGACGTTCTCGTAGCCGCTGCGCTTCGCCCGGTACACGTACGAGGCGACGCCGACCGCGTCCCCGCAGGTCATCACGTTGACCACGATGTCGTTGGCGGATCCGCCGGTCAGCCTGCCGTACGACACGTCGACCGGGTACTCGTCGGCCACGCACGGCTGGAGATCCCGCTTGACCGCTTTGCCGACCCTGGGGTCCGCCTTGACCAGTTCGACCACCTGGGCGGTGGTCTCGCGGCTCTCGGTGGGTGAGACGGTGGGCGAGGCGGTGCCCTTGGCCCGTGAGTCGTTGCCCGCCGGGCCCTCGTCGCGGGCACCGGTGCCGCCGGTGCCGCAGGCGGCGACGAAAAGCCCGAGGGCGGTGATCACGGCCACTGCCGTGATCACCGCCTTCAGGGCCTGGCCGGTGCCGTCAGGCCCCGGCCGGTTGCTCAGGCCGCGCAACGCTCCCGCTCCTTAATGGGTTCGAGCGCGCGGGCGGCGCGTTCTGCTTGGTCCCGGCTCTCCAGCTCCTCGCGGAGCCGGGCCAGCGCCCGGTGCAGCGTGCTCTTGACCGTTCCGGCCGACATTCCGAGGGCTGCGGCCGTCTCCTCCGTGGACATCTGCTCCCAGTGTCGCAGCACCACGACGCTGCGTTGCTTGGGAGCGAGCACCTTCATCACATCCATCAGCAGGGCGCGGTCCGCGTGCTGCTCGGTGGGGTCGTCGACGGAGGCGTCCGGGAGCTGCTCGGTCGGCACCTCCTCCAGCTTCCGGGCCCGCCACCACTCGGTCCGGGTGTTGATCATCACGCGGCGGAGGTAGGCGTCCGCGAGCCGCTTGTCCGCGATGCCGTCCCAGCGACCGTACGTACGCGCGAGAGCCGTCTGCAGCAGGTCCTGTGCGTCGACCGGGTCCGGAACCAGCCGGCGGGCGCTGCGCAGCAGCGCGTCCTGCCGAGTGCGGACGTACTCCTCGAATTCGAGCACCTCGCCGTGCGCCATTCCAACCGCCTCCGTTCCCCGTGTCCCGGCCCGTGCCCCTGCCCGCCGCCGGTCGCTGTCGCTTGTCGCCGCACCGCTTTTCGTGTGTTCCTGCGGTACGGCAATGAAGCTACGGAGCCGTTGTCACGGGGCTGTCCGAGAGAGCCTGCGGAGAACGCTCGGCTGTCCGTCGGTTGTGTAACGGAAGTAGGGCCGGGCTAAAGAGGAGGGCCCTTTGGGGTGAGTATGGGGTGATTTGCCGGGCGGAGTTGTGTGTCGCTGAGCAGAGCGCTGTGACACGGCTGAGGGCGGGACCGGGGAGGGGCAGGGCCGGGACAGAGACCGGACCGAGGTGAGACAGAGACCGGACCGAGGTGAGACAGAGCCCGGACCTGAGTGGCGTGACCGCAAACGGGGGCGACCGCCGTCGTTACACGAGGCGGTCGCCGTCACCCGGCCGAGGCGGTCGCTGTCACTGGCCGAAGCCGTCGCCGTTACCGCGCCGAGGTGGTCGCCCTCACCGGGTCCAAGCGGTCGCCGTGACCACGGCGAGGCGGTCAGCCCCGCGATCAGGTGATCAGGCCAGCGGCAGGCGGTACAGGCCGCCCGGCAGGGGCTCCACCAATCCGTCGGAGACCAGGCCGTCGAGGGCGCGGGCGCGCTGCACGGGCTCGTCCCACACGCGGTCGAGTACGGCCTGCGGCACGGGCGCGAGCGCTTCCCGCAGTACGGCGAGGAGCTTGCCGCGGACCTGGCGGTCGGTGCCGGCGTATGTCTGACCGCGGCGAGCCGGACCCTCGTGCGCGGGCTTCCCGGCGAGCCGCCACGCGCACAGCGCGGCGATCGGGCAGCGCTGGCACGTCTCGTTCTTCGCCGTGCACACCAGGGCGCCGAGCTCCATGCTGGCGGCGGCCCAACGGGAGGCGGTGCGCTCGTCGTCGGGCAGCAGTTCGCGGGCGAGCCTGCGCTCGGCGGCGGTCGTCGCGTTGGGCGGGTACTGCACGCCGGTGACCGCGCGGGCGAGGACGCGACGGACGTTGGTGTCGAGGACGGCGTGCCGCTGCCCGTACGCGAACGACGCGACAGCGGCGGCCGTGTACTCCCCGATGCCGGGCAGCGCGAGCAACTGCGCGTGCTCCGTCGGTACGTCGCCGCCGTGCCGTTCCGTTATGGCGACCGCGGCGCCGTGCAACCGGAGGGCGCGCCGCGGGTAACCGAGGCGGCCCCAGGCGCGTACGGCCTCTCCGGGTGCCTCCTTGGCGAGGTCGGCGGGGCGGGGCCAGCGGGCCAACCACTGCTCGTAGACGGGCAGGACGCGGTTGACGGGGGTCTGCTGCAGCATGAACTCACTGACCATCACCCCCCAGGACCCGGCCTCGGGCCGCCGCCACGGCAGGTCACGGGCGTGTGCTTCGAACCAGTCGATGACCGGCTCGTGAAGGGTGCCTCCGGCGGACGTCGGCATGGTGGGGGTGTGGGAGCTCGGGGTGTGCGTGGGTGCAGTCATGGCACTTCGATCCTGCCATGCAGAGGTGGCGGAGTGTGCGTATCGGGTTGCGGTGGGTGGGTCGTGGTCGCCTTCCTGAGGACTGAGAGCACCCGCGAGGCGCTGTATCCAGGATGATGATCCGGAGAAAGTAGTGCGGGGGCGGCGGGGTGGGGCAGGGTAAGTGGCGGATCTCTCGTAGAGTTTGCGGCGTGGGATCTTTGCGCAATCCGGTCGGGCCGCTTCCCTCCTCCATCTACTGGCGACGGAGGGCTGTTCTGCTGACAGTCCTCGCCCTGTTGGCGCTGCTCGCCACCTGGGTCGTCGTCGCCAGCAGCGGCGGGAACGGCAAGGACACTGCGAACGGGTCCGACGGCAAGAACCCCGTGCCCTCGATCACGCCGGGTCCCACCGGTTCCGGGCCCGCGATCAGCCAAGCCCCCGGCGGGCGCGACGAGTCGCCCGGAAGCGGAGGCGACACTTCTGGTTCCGGTGACGGCTCGGACGGCTCGGGCAACTCGAACGACGGCTCCGGCTCGGGGGACGCCGGCGGTTCCGGGTCGAGCAGTGGTTCGGGCGGTGGCTCCAACGGCGACGGCAGCGGCGCGGACGGCGGCGCCTCCGGCGATCAGGTCCCGGCCGGGTCGAGCCTGCCCAACTGCACCGCCGAAGCAGTCAAGTTGACGGTGCGCAGCGCCCAGAACACGTATGAGCCCAGTGAGAAGCCCACCTTCGAGTTGATCGCCCGGAACTCCTCGGGCAGCGACTGCAAGGTCGATCTCGGCCCGCGGAAAGCCGTGGTGACGATCACTCAGGCCGACGGCGACGAAGAGATCTGGTCCTCCGCCGACTGCCCGCAGAGCGCCGGCAGCCTCACCTTCCGCGTGCGCGCCGAGGGCAGCGCCACCTACACGGTCGCGTGGGACCGCAAGCCCAGTGCCCCCAACTGCGAGACTCCGCCGAGCGGTTCGGCCGCCGCAGGCACGTACCTGGTGGAGGCGAAGGCTCCGGGGCTGGTGAAAGCACAGACGTCGTTCGTCCTGGCGAAGGACTAGAGGGACTAGAACGAACCAGGCGAGCCTCAGGCTCATCAGTCGGATTAGCGGTCCGTAGCGATCCTGTGGCAGGCTGTCACGCGCACGCCCGGCGCCCAGGCGACGTCGGGCACCCTCCTCGGTGAGATCGCGAGACCTCACCGACCAGCGTCCGGAGGGACGTGCCACGAGGGCTGACGGTTCCCGCCGTTCGGCACCAGGGCACGAAGGCGATTGGCTCACATCCCTGAGCAACACTGGGGATCCCTAAGCCAATCTGAGACGCTGAGCCCAAGGCCGCTAGACATACCTCTCAAGAATCGACGACTCCGCCAGCCGCGATAGCCCCTCCCGTACGCTGCGCGCCCGCGCCTCACCGACGCCGTCGACCGTCTGGAGGTCGTCCACGCTCGCCGCGAGCAGCTTCTGCAGGCCGCCGAAGTGCTCCACCAGCCGGTCGATGATCGCGCCCGGCAGCCGCGGCACCTTGGCCAGCAGCCGGAAACCGCGCGGCGACACGGCGGAGTCCATCCCCTCGGGGGAGCCCGTGTAGCCCAACGCCTTGGCCACCGTGGACAGTTCGAGCAGCTCCGCGTGCGTGAGCGCGTCGAGTTCGGCGAGGGCCTCGTCGACCGTACGGGAACGTTTGGCCGTCGGCTCGGGTACGTAGTCCCGGACCACCAGCTCGCGCTCCGGCTCCACGCCCGCGATCAACTCGTCCAGCTGCAGGGCGAGGAGACGTCCGTCCGTGCCCAGCTCCACCACGTACTCGGCGATCTCCGTGGCGATGCGGCGCACCATCTCCAGCCGCTGGGCCACCGCCGAGACGTCGCGGACCGTCACGAGGTCCTCGATCTCCAGGGCGGAGAGCGTGCCCGCGACCTCGTCCAGGCGGAGCTTGTACCGCTCCAGGGTCGCGAGGGCCTGGTTGGCGCGGGAGAGGATCGCCCCCGAGTCCTCCAGGACGCGGCGCTGCCCGTCGACGTAGAGCGCGATGAGCCGCATGGACTGGGAGACCGAGACGACCGGGAAGCCCACCTGCCGGGAGACGCGGTCCGCCGTGCGGTGCCGGGTGCCCGTCTCCTCCGTCGGGATCGTCGGGTCGGGCACCAGCTGCACGCCGGCCCGCAGGATCTTCGACAGGTCCGAGGACAGCACGATGCCGCCGTCGAGCTTGCACAGCTCCCTCAGGCGGGTCGCCGTGAACTCGACGTCCAGGACGAAGCCGCCGGTGCACAGTGCCTCGACGGTCTTGTCGGAGCCGAGCACGATGAGCCCGCCGGTGTTGCCGCGGAGCACCCGCTCCAGTCCGTCGCGCATGGCCGTACCCGGCGCCACCGCGCTCAGAGAGGTGCGCATCAGGCCATCGGAACCGGCACTCCCACCGGACTTTCCGGGAGCTGCCACCCGGTCGTTGGCTGCCACTGCACTCCTCCGGTCGCAGGTTCTGGGGCGCTCCCGTTTCGCACACCTGGTTCGTACGGACGGGCGAGACCTGGGCAAAGTCTACCGGCGGTCCTCCGCGTCCCGTGGGGCCTCTCGGCGACGGGAGCGCGGGAGGACTCTCAGAGCGTCCCCCATGTCGGCCACTTCCAGGACCTTCATGCCCGGCGGAATCCTGCCGGGATCGCCCGGTACGAGGGCGTGCGTGAAGCCGAGGCGGTGGGCTTCGGCGAGGCGCCGCTGGACGCCCGTGACGCGTCTCACCTCGCCCGCGAGGCCCACCTCGCCGATCGCGACGAGGTTCTTGGGCAGCGGGGTGTCACTCGCGGCCGACGCCAGCGCGAGTGCGATCGCGAGGTCCGCGGCCGGTTCCGAGAGCCTCACACCGCCGACCGTCGCGGAGTAGATATCCCTTTTGCCCAGAGCGCTGATCCGGCCGCGCTGCTCCAGGACGGCGAGCATCATCGAGACACGGGAGGTCTCCAGGCCGGAGGTCGTACGGCGCGGGGAGGGGATCTGCGAGTCGACCGTGAGTGCCTGGACTTCGGCCACCAGCGGGCGGCGGCCCTCCAGCGTCACGGTGAGGCAGGTGCCGGGCACCGGCTCGTCGCGCCGGGTCAGGAACAGACCGCTCGGGTCGGCCAGCCCTGTGATGCCCTCGTCGTGCAGCTCGAAGCAGCCGACCTCGTCCGTCGCCCCGTAGCGGTTCTTGACGCCTCGTACGAGCCGCAGGCGCGCGTGCCGGTCGCCCTCGAAGTGCAGCACCACGTCCACGAGGTGCTCCAGCAGGCGCGGACCCGCGATCGCGCCGTCCTTCGTGACGTGGCCCACAAGGAGGGTGGCCATGCCGCGCTCCTTGGAGGCGCGGATCAGGGCTCCGGCCACCTCGCGGACCTGGGCCATACCGCCGGGGGCGCCGTCGATCTCCGGGGACGCCACGGTCTGCACCGAGTCGAGGATCAGCAGCGACGGCTTCACCGCGTCCAAGTGGCCCAGCACGGCGGCCAGGTCGGTCTCCGCCGCGAGGTACAGGTCGTCGTGGATGGCGCCGATGCGGTCGGCGCGCAGCCGGACCTGGCTCGCCGACTCCTCGCCCGTGACGTACAGCGTGCGGTGGTCGCCGCCCGCCGCCTTGGCCGCCACGTCCAGCAGCAGCGTGGACTTGCCGACACCGGGTTCGCCCGCGAGGAGGACGACGGCTCCGGGGACGAGTCCGCCGCCGAGGACGCGGTCCAGCTCGGGCACGCCGGTGGTGCGGGCGGTGGCCTGGCGCCCGTCGACCTGGCCGATCGGCACCGCGGACGTCGTGACGCGGCCCGGTGCCGTCGTACGGACCGCGGGCGTGCCGTACTCCTCGACCGTCCCCCATGCCTGGCATTCGGGGCAGCGGCCGAGCCACTTGGCCGTCTGCCAGCCGCACTCGGTGCAGCGGTAGGACGGCCGGTCCTTGGTGGTCTTGGTACGGGCAGCCATGGACGAAACCGTAACGGAGCCCACTGACAGCACGGCCCCCGCATGACGGGGCTGCGCCCCGAGGCCCCGCGTTCTGGGCCACCCGACCGGGTGCAGGCGGCGGAATCAGGCGTTCCTGTCCCCTTATGAGGGATCGTTTCACCCGTACGGATTAAATGTGCGCAAGGAGGAAGAAGGGACCATTGCCCGCCGCATACGGTCCCATGGGTGATGAGCAGCACCCCGCAGATCTCCACCCGCACCGCCGGCGCACACCGAGCGCACCGCGAGGCACAGGACCGGGCGGCCACGCGCACCCGGACGCAAGCCCCGCCCGTCCGCCACGAGCCCTACGAGCCGTACCTGGACGGCCTGTTCACCTACTGCCTGTCCGTCCTGTGCGACCACGACACGGCGACCGCCGCCCTGGCCGACGGCCTCGCCCTCGCCGAGCGTCGCCGGGGCCCCGACGCCCCGGACGACCGCAGGGCCTGGCTGTACGCTCTGGCCCGCTGGGCGTGTCTGCGCAAACTGGCCGAGGCCAAGCAGAAACGTCAGGGCACGCATGCCTCCGGCCGCCACGGCGCCGAGAAGCAGCGCGCTCAGAAGTCCGAGAAGCAACGCGCACAGAAGCCCGCACCTGGCCTCCCCGCGGAACTCCAGGCACAGCGGCAGCGCGAACTCACCCTGCTCGCCTGGCCCGAGGCCGCCGGCACGACACCCGAGCAGCGCGAGGCCCTCGAACTCGCCGTACGCCACCAGCTCGCCGCCCAGGAGGTCGCCGCCGTCATCGGCCAGGCCCCCGCCGCCGCACGCGAACTGCTCGCCTCCGCCGCCTGCGAGGTGGAGCGCACCCGGGCCGCCCTCGCCGTCGTCGAGACCGGAGGCTGCCCGAGCGTCGCCCGGCTCACCGGCGACCACCAGCTCGTCCTCAGCGCCACCCTGCGCCGCGAGCTCGTCCGGCATGTCGACGACTGCCCCCACTGCCGCCGCACCGCCGAGCGCGCCACCCCCGGCCGCTGGCCCGGCACCAGCGTCACACCCGCCGCGCTCCCCGTACTCGAAGCCCCGCGCGCGGCCCTGCACTCGGCGATGGCCCACCTCACGCGCGCGCGTGGCGGTGCCCCACGCTTCGACCGGCGCGGCTTCCCCATGGACCCCCGGGACCGCGCGGCCCGCCGCGACCGCCTGCGCGCGCGTGCCGTGACGACGACCGTCGTCGCCACCGTCGTCGCCGCGCCCGTCCTCGCCCTCTGGGCCGCCTACCGGGGGGCGCCCTCGACCGGCGAGGGCAGCGGCGACCGCACCGCCGCCGCGCGCGAGAGCCACGGCGCCGACGGGCTCGCAGGCGAGGAAACGGGCGAGTACGAGAACGCCGGCAACGCCAGCGCCCGGCCGGACGCCCGCTACGACCAACCGGGCAAGCACGCCTCCGACGTCTCCGTGGAAGTCGTCAGCACCGCCGGAAAGGGCGCCGGAACACTCACGGTGCAGGCCGCCGGCCGTGGCGACACCACGCTCATCACCCTGACCGCGTCCGGGACCTCACCGGTCCACTGGTCCGCGCACACCGGCCAGAACTGGCTCTACCTCAGCCGGTCCTCGGGAACCCTCGCCCCCGGCGAATCGCTGACGATCAAGGTGTACGTCGACCATCTGCGCGAGCCGGCCGGGTACTGGAGCGCACGGGTGTCCATCGGGCCCACGCGGGACGTCGTCTCCATCCAGGGGTACGGGAGCGCCCCGCTGCCGAGCCGCCCTCCGCGGCCCACCCCGCCCGGGCCGCGGCCCGCGCCGAGTTCCCCTCCTCCGACGTCCGCGCCCGACCCCACGCCCAGCGACCCGGGGTCGGCCGATCCGACGCCTACGCCGTCCCCGTCGGACCCATCTCCCTCGGACCCGAGCCCGTCGGATCCGAACCCGTCGGACCCGGGTAGCCCGGACCCGGGCTCCTCGGGCCCCGAAGGATCGACCCTGGCGCCCAGTGGCAGTGGCGAAGCGAGTCCCTCTGAGGGATAGCCGGAAGCGGCCCGAAGCGTCTGCCGGGTTGCTGTGGTGTGCGGAGTGCCGGTTTTCCGTGGCTGGTCGCTCCCCCACTCTCGGCTGCGCTCGAGCGGGGGGAACCCCATCGCGGCGGAGCCGCACATTGATACAGCCCCGCGCCCCTTCGGGACGCAGCCCCCTCAGCCCACCGGATCCACCGGATCCGCCGGATGCGGGGCCACCAGCGGCAGCCGCGACGCCAGGCGCTCCTCGCAGAGCTCGGCCAACCGGTCGTACCCCGCCTTGCCCATCAGTTCGACCAGCTCCGGACGGTACGAGACGTACACCGGGTCGCCCGCTCCGTGGGCCGAGGTCGCCGACGTGCACCACCAGTGGAGGTCGTGCCCGCCCGGGCCCCAGCCGCGCCGGTCGTACTCGCCGATGGAGACCTGGAGCACCCGGGTGTCGTCGGGCCGGTCGATCCACTCGTACGTCCGCCGGATCGGCAGCTGCCAGCAGACATCCGGCTTGGTCTCCAGGGGCTCGCGGCCCTCCTTGAGCGCCAGGATGTGCAGCGAACAACCCGCGCCGCCCGGGAAGCCCGGCCGGTTCTGGAAGATGCACGAGCCCTGGTACGGGCGCGTCTGCCGCTCCCCGTCCTCGTCCTCGGAGACCCAGCCGGTCTTCGTGCCCACGTCGTGGTGCTGCCAGATCTCGGGTGTGAGCCTCGCCACGTGCTCGGCCACCCGCTTCTCGTCGTCCTCCTCCGAGAAGTGCGCGCCCAGCGTGCAGCAGCCGTCGTCCGCGCGGCCCGCCTGGATGCCCTGGCAGCCGCTTCCGAAGACGCAGTTCCAGCGGGAGGTCAGCCAGGTCAGATCGCAGCGGAAGACCTGCTCGTCGTCCGCAGGATCAGGGAACTCCACCCACGCGCGCGCGAAGTCGAGCCCCTTCTCGTCGGGCTCCGGGGCGTACGAGGCGCCCTTCCCCGGCTTCGTGGATGTGGCAGGCTTCGCCCGCGAAGAACCCTTGGCGGATTCGGCGGCCTCGGTCGGCTTGGCCGCTTTGATCGGCTTGGTCGGCTTGGCCGCCTTGTCGTTCTTCGCCTTTTTCGTCTTTGGCACGGGTCCAGAGTAAGTCCACGCGGCGACAACGAGGACTGCGCGGGCTCCCGCGGGCAGTAGCGTTTCCGTACATGAGACTCGGTGTCCTCGACGTAGGTTCGAACACGGTGCATCTACTGGTCGTGGATGCACACCCAGGCGCGCGCCCGCTGCCCGCGCACTCGCACAAAACGGAGCTGCGGCTCGCTCAACTCCTCGACGGCAGCGGGGCGATCGGCCCCGAGGGGGTCGAGAGCCTGATAGGCGTCGTCCAGGAGGCGCTGCAGGCCGCCGAGGACAAGGGTGTCGAATCCGTGCTGCCGTTCGCCACGTCCGCCGTGCGCGAGGCCAGCAACGCGGACGACGTCCTCGCGCGCGTGCGCGAGGAGACGGGCGTCGAGCTGACGGTCCTGACCGGCGAGGAGGAGGCCCGCCTGACCTTCCTGGCCGTACGCCGCTGGTACGGCTGGTCGGCGGGCAAGCTGCTGGTCCTGGACATCGGCGGCGGCTCCCTGGAGATCGCGTACGGCATGGACGAGGAGCCGGAGCGAGCGGTGTCGCTGCCGCTCGGCGCTGGCCGGCTGACGGCCGGATGGCTGCCGGGGGACCCGCCCGACCCGGCGGACATAAGGGCGCTCCGCCGCCATGTGCGGGCGGAGATCGCCCGTACGGTGGGGGAGTTCAGCCGCTTCGGCGCCCCCGACCACGTGGTTGCCACGTCGAAGACCTTCAAGCAGCTGGCCCGGCTGGCCGGCGCCGCCCGCTCCGCCGAGGGCCTCTACGTCCAGCGCGAGCTGAAGCGGGCTTCCCTGGAGGACTGGGTGCCGCGGCTCGCCGGGATGACCGCCGCCCAGCGCGCGGACCTCCCCGGAGTCTCCGAGGGCCGCGCCGGCCAGCTCCTCGCGGGCGCCCTGGTCGCCGAGGGCGCCATGGACCTCTTCGGCGTGGAAAACCTGGAGGTCTGCCCCTGGGCCCTGCGAGAGGGCGTGATCCTGCGGCGACTGGATCACATGGGTTCGTCATAGTTCGTCATAGAGGGGGCTGAGGCCGCGCCCCAAAGGGGCGCGGGGAACTGCGCGCCCAGCCCCAAACACCCCGCACCCGCGCACGGCGAAGTCCACGACGACGGGAAGGCGCCCCGGCCCGCTGCCGGAGGCACCCCGCACCCGCCCGTGGCGAAGTCCACGACGACGGGAAGGCGCCCCGGCCCGCTGCCGGAGGCACCCCGCACCCGCCCGCGGAGAAGCGCCCAACGGCGCACAGGCACCCCCAGCCCAACCGCCGGAGGCACAGGGCATCCCACCTCCCCGGCCCACAGACCGAGACCACCCCGTAATCTGTCCCCGTGGCAGAACCAGTGGTGCGCATCCCGGATGCGAAGGTCGCGCTGTCCACGGCCTCCGTCTATCCGGAGTCGACAGCGACGGCTTTCGAGATCGCCGCGCGCCTCGGGTACGACGGAGTCGAGGTCATGGTGTGGACCGACCCGGTCAGCCAGGACATCGAGGCCCTGCGCCGCCTCAGCGACTACCACCAGATCCCCATCCTGGCCGTCCACGCCCCCTGCCTGCTGATCACCCAGCGCGTGTGGTCCACCGACCCCTGGATCAAGCTCCAGCGCGCCCAGGCCGCCGCCGAGAAGCTCGGCGCCGGCACCGTCGTCGTCCACCCGCCCTTCCGCTGGCAGCGCCAGTACGCCCGTGACTTCATCACCGGGATCTGGCGCATGGCGAACGAGACGGACGTACGGTTCGCCGTCGAGAACATGTACCCCTGGCGCTACCGCGACCGCGAGATGCTCGCCTACGCCCCCGACTGGGACGTCACGCGGGACGACTACCGTCACTTCACGATCGACCTCAGCCACGCCGCGACGGCCCGTACCGACGCCCTCCAGATGCTCGACCGCATGGGCGACCGCCTCGGTCACGTCCACCTCGCCGACGGGGGCGGCTCCAACAAGGACGAGCACCTGGTCCCCGGCCGCGGCACCCAGCCCTGCGCCGAGGTGCTGGAGCGCCTCGCGCACACCGGCTTCGACGGCCACGTGGTCATCGAGGTCAACACCCGCCGCGCGATGTCCGGCGCCGAGCGCGAGGCCGACCTGGCGGAGGCCCTCGCCTTCACCCGGCTGCATCTCGCCTCGGCAGTGAAGGTGCCGCGGCCGTGACCGCGGCCACCCCCCGCCGCAGGGGACGCCCCTCCCGTACGGAGTCGGCCGACGCCCCGGCCGCCCGCGACCGCATCCTCGAGGCGGCCCGCGAGGAGTTCTCGGAGCGCGGCTACGACAAGACGTCGGTGCGCGGCATCGCCAAGGCCGCCGGGGTGGACTCGGCGCTCGTCCACCACTACTTCGGCACCAAGGAGCAGGTCTTCGAGGCGGCCATCTCGATCGCTGTCGCACCCGCCCTGGGCGCCCCCAAGGCGGTTGAGGAGGGCCCTCTCGACAGCGTCGGTGAGCGGCTGACCCGGTTCTTCTTCGGCATCTGGGAGACCCCGGCGACCCGTACGCCTCTCCTCGCGATCGTCCGTTCAGCCGTGAACAACGAGACCGCGGCCGCCGTGTTCCGCCGCATCATCGCCGCGCAGCTGCTGCGCCGCATCGCCGGCCGCCTGGACGTCCCGGACGCCGAGATCCGCGCCGAACTCGCCGCCGCGCAGCTCGTGGGCATCGCCATGCTGCGGTACATCATCAGGATCGACCCGCTGGCGTCGGCGGACCCGGAGCAGATCATCGCGCGGGTGGCACCGGTGGTACAGGCACACCTGACCGGGCCCTGAGCCCTCAGCTCCCAGCCGCCTACCCTGAGCCGCCCCGCGCGGGCACCGCCCCCCCCGAGACACACATCCCGCATTCCGGACAGCGTGTCCACCCCTTGGTTCACGGGCGTAGGCTCGGCAACAGTCAGAAGTCTCCCGTCAGAAGTCATCCAGTCAGAAGTCTCTGATCGCAGTCTCAAAGGAGCGAGCGCGATGCCCGAGCTGAGGTCCCGCACAGTCACCCACGGCCGCAACATGGCGGGCGCCCGTGCCCTTATGCGGGCCTCCGGTGTACCGGGCGCGGACATCGGGCGGAAGCCGATCATCGCGGTGGCCAACTCGTTCACCGAGTTCGTGCCGGGGCACACCCACCTCCAGCCGGTCGGCCGGATCGTCTCCGAGGCCATCCGTGAGGCGGGCGGCATCCCGCGCGAGTTCAACACGATCGCGGTCGACGACGGCATCGCGATGGGCCACGGCGGCATGCTGTACTCGCTGCCCTCCCGCGACCTGATCGCCGACAGCGTGGAGTACATGGTCGAGGCCCACTGCGCCGACGCCCTGATCTGCATCTCCAACTGCGACAAGATCACCCCGGGCATGCTGAACGCCGCCCTGCGGCTGAACATCCCCACGGTCTTCGTCTCCGGCGGCCCCATGGAGTCCGGCCGCGCCACGCTCGTCGACGGCACCGTCCGCACGCTCGACCTGGTCGACGCGATCTCCGACGCCGTGAACGACAAGGTCTCGGACGAGGACATCCTCCGCATCGAGGAGAACGCCTGTCCGACCTGCGGCTCCTGCTCCGGCATGTTCACCGCCAACTCGATGAACTGCCTGACCGAGGCGATCGGTCTCTCCCTCCCCGGCAACGGCTCGGTCCTGGCCACCCACACGGCCCGCAAGGCGCTGTACGAGGACGCGGCCCGCACGGTCATGGACATCACCCGCCGCTACTACGAGCAGGACGACGAGTCGGTCCTGCCGCGCTCGATCGCCACCTTCGCGGCCTTCGAGAACGCCATGGCCCTCGACATCGCCATGGGCGGCTCCACCAACACGATCCTGCACCTGCTGGCCGCGGCCCAGGAGGCGGAGGTCCCCTTCGGCCTGAACGAGATCGACGCGGTCTCGCGCCGGGTGCCCTGCCTCGCCAAGGTCGCCCCGAACGTCGCCAAGACGCGCACGTACTACATGGAGGACGTGCACCGCGCCGGCGGTATCCCCGCCCTGCTCGGCGAGCTGCACCGCGGGGGCCTGCTCAACGAGGACGTGCACTCCGTGCACAGCCCGTCCCTGGCGGACTGGCTGAAGACCTGGGACGTGCGCGGCGGGTCGCCCTCGCCCGAGGCGGTCGAGCTGTGGCACGCGGCCCCCGGCTGCGTCCGCTCCGCCGAGGCCTTCTCCCAGTCCGAGCGCTGGGAGGCCCTGGACGAGGACGCCGAGGACGGCTGCATCCGCTCCGTGGAGCACGCGTACTCCAAGGACGGCGGCCTGGCCGTCCTCAAGGGCAACCTGGCCGTCGACGGCTGCGTGGTGAAGACGGCCGGCGTCGACGAGTCGATCTGGACGTTCGAGGGCCCGGCGGTGGTCTGCGAGTCGCAGGAGGAGGCCGTCCAGAAGATCCTCACCCAGCAGGTCAAGGAGGGCGACGTCGTCGTCATCCGCTACGAGGGCCCCAAGGGCGGCCCCGGCATGCAGGAGATGCTCTACCCGACCTCGTACCTGAAGGGCCGCGGCCTCGGCAAGGCCTGCGCCCTGATCACGGACGGCCGCTTCTCCGGCGGCACCTCGGGCCTGTCCATCGGCCACGCCTCCCCGGAGGCGGCGTCCGGCGGCACGATCGCGCTCGTCGAGGACGGCGACCGTATCCGCATCGACATCCCGAACCGTACGATCGAGCTCCTCGTGGACGACGCCGAACTGTCCCGCCGCGAGCAGGCCCTGAACGGCGCGTACGTCCCCAAGAACCGCGACCGCAAGGTCTCCGCCGCCCTCCGCGCCTACGCCGCGATGGCCACGAGCGCCGACAAGGGCGCGGTGCGGGACGTGACGAAGCTGGGCTGAGGGTTCTTCACGTCGCAGGGCCGCCCCTTGGGGGCGGCCCTGCGCATGTCACCAGTCCAACGGGTTGCGCCCGTCCAGCCCGAAGACCGTGCCGTCGGGGGCGCTCGCGTAGACGCGGCCGTCGACGACCACCGGCTCGGGCAGCGCGGCCGCGACCTGGTCCCCGTGTGTGCCGAGTCGCGGTGGGGTCTGGCCGATGAGCCTTCCCTTGTTGGCGTCGACGGCGAGCAGTCGCCCGTCGGCCGCGGTGAAGTAGACGTGCCTGCCGTCCGCGACCGGCGCCGAGCCACGGCTCACGGACGTTTCGATATGCCACAGCTGTTGTCGCACATCCATGTCGAAGGCCTCCAGTGAGCCACCGGCGGCCAGGAGGTAGACGACCGCGCCGCGCACGGTGGCACTGACGCCCTCGCGCGGGACGGGCAACGCCACCCTGCGCGTCGCCTTGGACTCCGGGGTGTAGCGGACCACGGCTTTCGTGTTCCCGTAGGCCTCGTCGTGGGAGAGGAAGAAGACCGACCCGCCCGCGGCGCCGAAGGGCTTCAGCGTCCCCTTCAGGTGCGCGTCCCACCGCACATCACCCGTGTTCGGATCCACGGCGGTGACATGCGTGCTCGATCCGTCGTCGGAGATGCTCGCCGTGTACGCCATCGGGTCCCCGGCGAACGAGGTGAAGTACGGCATGCTCTGGCCGGGGAACCCACGGCTCCATTCGGTGTCGCCCGTTGCGCTGTTCACGCCGGTTACCGTCCCGTCGGAACGGGTGAGCAGGAGCATGCCGTTCACCTGCTGCACCCCGTTGCTCTCGGATGTGTTCCGCTGCCAGCGCGTCTTTCCCGAGGCGGGATCCAGCGCCTCCAGGCGTCGGCTGCCGTCCGTCAAGGGCTGGACGAGACCACCCGACACGACCGGCGGCCCGCTCCTGGCCGTCCTGGCGACGGGGTGCCGCCACAGCCGGGTGCCGTCGGACGGGTCGAGGGCGAAGACCAGCCCCTGCTGTGCGCAGAGCAGTTTCCCAGCTCCGAGGGAACAATGGGGCGCACCCCCGTCGGCAGAGACGGGCTTCGCTTCCCACACACGGAACGCGGCCGACGTGGTCCGGGGAGCGGCGCTGTTCGGCGCGGTGGTCGGCTCCTCGTGCGACAGGACCGGGACGAGCGCACCGCTGACGACGAGGACGAGTGCCCCGCCGACGAGGACCACATTCCTGCGCAGACGCTTCTTGGGCGGTTGTTCCGGCTCCTCGACACGGGGCTCGGGCCTCGGGACATCACCTGACCGCTGTGCCGGTATGAACACCTGCGTGTCGCACGAGGCCGCCACCGACCGCAGTTCCCGCATGAGCTCGTCAGGAGTGGGCCGGTCCTCGGGCTCCTTGGCGAGGCAGCGCAACACGAGCGGCGCGAGATTCTCCGGTACGTCGGTCAGGTCCGGCTCGTGGTGCACGACCTGGTACGCGACCACGTAAGGGCTGTCGGAGTCGAACGGGCCACGCCCCGTCGCCGCGTGCACCATCACCGAGCCCAGCGCGAAGATGTCGGCCGCGGGCCCGACCTCCCTCGGGCGACGGAACTGCTCGGGTGCCATGAACGGCGGAGTACCGATCAATTTCCCGGTCTCGGTCCGCAGTTCGCTGTCCTTCGGCCGGGAGATGCCGAAGTCGATGACCTTGGGACCGTCCTCGGCGAGCAGTACGTTGCTGGGCTTCAGGTCCCGGTGGACGACCCCGACCCGATGGATGTCACGCAGCGCCTCCGCCAGCCCGGCCATCAACTGCCGCAACTGGGTCGCGGTCATGGGCCCGTTCCGCTTTATGTGGTCGGACAGGGTGAGTCCCGGAATGAACAGCGTGGCCATCCAAGGCCGTTCGGCCTCGGGATCGGCGTCGACGACGGGCGCGGTGAAGGCACCGCTCACCCTGCGGGCAGCGGCCACCTCCTGCCGGAAACGGCCCCTGAACTCGGGATCCCTGGCGAACTCGGCATGTACGACCTTCACCGCGAGCTTCATCCCCGAGGTGCTCCGGGCCAAATGCACCACGCCCATCCCGCCGGAGCCCAGGCAGGACTCCAGACGGTAGTGACCGGCGTACTCGGGAAGTTCCGGTTCCGCGCTCGCTCCGGTGTTGCGCTGTGGCGCCATGGACCACCCCCGTGCTGTTCGTACGCGCGCGCGACGCACGGAGCCTAGTCGATGACTCGTACGAGACCGAGGCGGCTTGCCAGTGGCTTGTCACGCAGCCGTGGCCAGGTGATCGGTCCATGATCGGATCGGTGATTCTCACGCGAAGGTACAGCTTCTGACCGGGCCGGCGGGCACGCAGAACCTTGAGCAGGCCGAGGAACTGGCGCCACCGCTTGCGCTGCCGGATGCGGTAGTACAGCTTGTCGGTGGCGAGATCGAGGGTGGCTGGCCGACGCTGTGTGAAGAGCCGGCCTCCGGGGGTAGGTTGCGCACACAGATTTCACGGCGAGTTTCACGGGAATCAACGAGGCTCCATGACAGTCATGGGGTCCAACGGGGGAGGTTTTTCATGTCTGTTGAGCGCGTTCCACAGGCCGAGGGCGACGAAGCGGCGGAGGCCGTCACCACGGTGGCAGCCACGCCCAGGGCCCTGCGCTACTACCCGGTCGCCCCGGGCGTGCGCCTCAACGTCCGCAGCGGCCCCGGTACCGGCTACACCATCGTCCGGGTCCTGCCCGAAGGGGCCAAGGTCCCGATCTTCTGCCAGAGCCCGGGTACGACGGTCACGGGCCCGTACGGCACGAGCAACATCTGGGACAACATCGGCGACGCCGAGTACGTCTCGGACGCGTACGTCCACACGGGTAGCGACGGCTACGTCGCCTCCCGCTGCGGCTGATCTCACCGACGAGAGGACAATCATGACGTCGAGGAAACGCAGATCCGTTCTCCTGGCCGGTGGCGCCGCCGGAGCCCTTCTCATGGTGCTGGGCTCGTCCACGACCGCCTCGGCGGAGGTGCGCTACTACCCGGTCGCCCCCGGTGTCAGTGTCAACGTCCGCAGCGGCCCGGGCACCAACTACAGCATCGTGCGCGTCCTGCCGGCGGGCTCCCAGGTCCCGATCTGGTGCCAGCGTCCTGGCGAGACGATCAGCGGCCCGTACGGCACGACGAACATCTGGGACAACATCGCTGACGGCCAGTACGTCTCGGACGCGTACGTGTACACGGGCAGCGACGGCTACGTGGCACCGCGCTGCGCATAAAGCCGGCGAGAGGCTCCTGAGCCTCATGAGATGAGAGCCGGTCGTGTACGGCACGACTCTCGGGCCAACGGTCAGGCCCGGCTCGGCCCGACCCGGGCCGTGCCCGCGCAACAAACGCGGGCACGGCCCTTCCGACGTCGTGGTGCGACGGCCGGCGGAGTCACCCGGAGCGGCATGGGCCCAGCGGAGACCGCCTCCATAACCGCAGCCATAATTGCCGCGTGAGCGACGAGCAGAACGGCATTCCGGTCAACGGCACTCCGGCCCACCCCACCGCGGCGACCCCCAAGGGCCCGCGCCCCGAACCCATCCGGTTCTTCGGGACGACGTGGCTCAACCACGACGACGGCTACCGGGCCCGCCGCGTGGCGGTGTCCGCCGGCTCGCTCGCCGCGGCCGCGGTCGCCTGCGTGGTGCTCCGGCTGGCCTACCAGGGTCTGCAGATCGCGGCCGTGGGCGGCTGGGTCAGCCTGCTCATCGTGGTGATGTTCGCAGCGTGCAGCGCGCTGGCCTTCGGCCACACCTGGGGCGCGTTCACCAAGCGCCCCGACCCGGACCGCCAGGCCTCCCTGCGCGGCCTCATGACCATCGGCTTCGTCGGCTCCCTCCTCGCCTACTTCTTCCGCTCCCTCGCCGAGGCCCCCGGCGAGAAGCTCCACCGCGAGGAGTACGAGAAGGCCCGCACCCAGTACGACCGCCGCACATCCCGCCGCACAGGCAACCCGGCCCGCCGACGCCGCGGCTAGGGGGCTTCTGATGGCTCTCCGCGGCGTCGCGCCGCCCGGCACGTTCCCCCACTGCCTTAAGGGCGTGGGAGGTGCCCCACTCGGCGCACCGTACTAAAGCCCTAGTAGCTCCTCTCCCAGTCTCCACTCCTCCCCCACTCTCGGCTCCGCTCGAGCGGGGGGACCCCCATGCCCGGGGGCGCCCCATCGAGGACTTCCGCCCGGCACGCCGAGAGCACGCACCGAACGCCGCTCCTTCTTCCACGGAGATCCATCAGAAGCCCCCTAACCCGGTGCGCCGGTCGGTAGTCCGGTGCAGTGGCCGGCCGGTCCCGAACTGTCACACCCTCCCGGTCCGACAAACCCGCACATGATCGACCCACCGACCGCCAGCACCGCCTCCCTCCCCCTCACCCGGCACACTCCCTGGCCCAAGCCCCCCACCGCCGCCACCATGGCCGTATGGCCACGCCCTCCCGCACCACCCACGCCCACTCCTTCAACGCCGCCGCAGCCCAGTACGCCGCAAACCGCCCCTCCTACCCACCACCCCTCTTCGACGCGATCGAGAACATCGCGACCCGCCCCCTCGCCGGCTCACGCGCGATAGACGTGGGGGCCGGCACGGGCATCGCCACCACGCTCCTCCACCAACGCGGCGCCCATGTCCTCGCCGTGGAACCGGGCGACGGCATGACGACCCAGTTCCGCCGCACCCACCCGCACATCCCGATCATCCGAGGCAACGGCGACGCCCTCCCCCTGGCCACCGCCTCCGCCGACTTCATCACCTACGCCCAGGCCTGGCACTGGACGGACCCCGCCCGCTCCCTCCCGGAGGCGATGCGCGTCCTCCGCCCGGGCGGCGCACTGGCCCTCTGGTGGAACACCAGCGCCTCCGACGTCCCGTGGATCGCGGCCCAGAGCCAACGCATCGACGCGTATATGGGCGGTGACGTCACCACCGTGCGCGGCTCCGGCCGCCGCACCCGCACCGAAGAGGTGTTCGCCGGAGCCCCGCACCACCCGGACTGCACCCTCCGCGAACTCCGCTGGAGCCGCACCGTCCCGATCGACACCCACCTCGCCAACATCGGCAGCCACTCGGTCTTCCTGGTCCTCGGCGAGGAGGCCACCCACACCTTCCTCACGGAGGAGCGCGCCCTCCTCCTCGACACGTTCCCGAACGGCATGATCGAAGAGGTCTACGACGTCGTACTGATCGTCGTGCCCCGCCCCTGACCCTCGTTCCGTCCGACTGCCGCAAGCCCTCCACCCCGTCCAGCAGCTCCGGCAACCACAGGAACGCGGCGTCGCCGACCACCCGCACCACCAGCTCTCTCCGGTCCCATGCCCGCGCTGCCTCTCATGCCCACGCACCCGCACGAGGACCGCAGGCCCTGCCCCTCCCCGCGAATTCCAGGCGCCCTGGCTTGACGCCTTCACCCCACAGGCGCACTATTCATCGCATGATGAATTCCGTGTCGGACCCGCCCGACCTCCCGGCCGTCCGAGCCCAGGACCTCTCGGTCGTACGCGGCCCCCGCACGGTCCTCTGCTCCCTGGACTTCACTGTCCCGCCCGGCCAGATCACCGGGCTGCTCGGCCCTTCCGGGTGCGGCAAGTCCACCCTGATGCGGGCAATCGTCGGCACTCAGGCCAAGGTCATGGGCACCTTGGAGGTCCTTGGCCTCCCCGCCGGCGCTGCCCCCCTTCGCTCCCGAATCGGCTACGTCACCCAAGCCCCCTCCGTCTACGACGACCTCACGGTCCGCCAGAACCTCGACTACTTCGCCGCGATCCTCGACCCCGGGCGCGCCGCCGCCGAGCGCCGCCGAGCAACCGTCACCCGAGCCATCACCGACGTCGACCTCACCTCCCACGCCAACGCCCTGGCGGGCAACCTCTCCGGAGGCCAACGCAGCCGCGTCTCCCTGGCCGTCGCTCTCCTGGGCACCCCCGAACTCCTCGTCCTCGACGAGCCCACGGTCGGCCTGGACCCCGTCCTCCGTCGAGACCTCTGGACTCTGTTCCACACCATCGCCGCAGACCGCGGCGCGACCCTGCTGGTCTCCTCCCACGTCATGGACGAGGCCGAGCGCTGCCACCGTCTCCTCCTGATGCGCGAGGGCCGTCTCCTTGCCGACGACACCCCCGACGCCTTGCGCACCCGCACCGGCGCCGAGACCGTCGAAGCCGCGTTCCTGCACCTGGTCGACGAGGCCGCCGCGGCGAGCGCCCCGGAAAAGGAGCGGGCCCGATGAAAACCCCGTCCCCAACCCCGACGACCACCGAGCACACGAATCCGAACACCCCCGCCGCCCCCGCCCCGGCTCCCGGAGCTCGCGGAACTACCGGAGCGCGATCAACTACTCCCGTACGACGGCGACAGCGACCCGCGTCCTGCGCCAACTGGCCCACGACCCCCGCACCATCGCGCTGATGCTCCTCATCCCATGCGTGATGCTCTTCCTGCTCCGCTACGTGTTCGACGGAAGCCCGCGCACCTTCAACAGCATCGGCGCATCGCTGCTGGGTATCTTCCCCCTGATCACGATGTTCCTGGTCACGTCCATCGCCACCCTGCGCGAACGCACCTCCGGCACCCTCGAACGCCTCCTCACCCTGCCCCTCGGCAAGGCCGACCTCATCGCGGGCTACGCCCTGGCCTTCGGCACCCTGGCGATCATCCAGTCAGCCTTGGCCACTGGCCTGGCCGTCTGGTTCCTGGACCTGGACGTCACCGGCTCCCCCTGGCTCCTCCTCGTCGTCGCCGTCCTGGACGCCCTCCTCGGCACCGCCCTGGGCCTCTTCATCTCGGCCTTCGCGACCTCCGAGTTCCAGGCGGTCCAGTTCATGCCGGCCGTGATCTTTCCTCAACTCCTCCTCTGCGGCCTCTTCACCCCCCGGCCGGACATGCACCCCGTCCTGGAAGCCATCTCCAACGCCCTCCCCATGTCCTACGCAGTCGACGGCATGAACGAGGTCCTCAAGAACACTGACCTGACCGCCAACTTCATCCGCGACGTCCTGATCGTGGCTGCCTGCGCCCTACTGGTCCTGGCCCTGGGAGCCGCCACCCTGAGACGCCGAACAACATGAGCCGTTCCGCCCTCCTCTGCCCCTGGGCTCGCCTGGGGGCTGCACCCCCAGACCTCCGCTGATCTTTCAGCCCTTCTGGCGTCTGAGGAGCGGGGGTCCGGGGCTGGCTGCCAACACGCTGGTTTCCGGGGTCGGCCCTGACGGGGGACCGTGTACGGGCCCCAGAGAGAGGGCCGGGGGCGAAGCCCCGAAGCGCCGGCCGGGGCGCGATCTCGAAGCGTGAGGCCCGGGGCGGTGCCCCGAATCCCAGGGCTCCAGGGGGCGTAGCCCTCCTGGCGGGGTCGCAGGGGCGGAGCCCCTGCGATGGGACAGGTAGGGGCGGCGCGAGCGAAACACCCCTCCAGCCACCCAGGCCCCGCAACATCCCGCCCACCGGACAGCTCCCCCCAACCGGCACCCCCAGTGCGAGGATGACCCAAGGACGACGCACCCCCGGAGGGCACCCGCACCATGACCCACAAAGTCGCAGTCCTCGGCACAGGAAAGATCGGCGAAGCCCTGCTCAGCGGCATGATCCGAGCAGGCTGGGCCCCGCAGGACCTCCTGGTCACCGCGCGCCGCTCTGAGCGAGCAGAAGAGCTCCGGTCCCGCTACGGAGTCACGCCGGTCACCAACCCCGAGGCCGCCAAGACCGCCGACACCCTCATCCTCACGGTCAAGCCCCAGGACATGACCACCCTCCTCGAAGAACTCGCCCCGCACATCCCCAGCGGCCGACTGGTCATCAGCGGCGCAGCGGGCATCACCACCTCCCTCATCGAGGAGCACCTGGCCCAGGGCACCCCCGTCGTCCGCGTCATGACGAACACCCCCGCCCTCGTCGACGAGGCCATGTCCGTGATCTCCGCCGGCAGCCACGCCAGCCAGGCCGACCTCGCCCACGCCGAAGAGATCTTCGGCGCCGTCGGCAAGACGCTCCGCGTCCCCGAGGCCCAGCAGGACGCCTGCACCGCCCTCTCCGGCTCGGGCCCGGCGTACTTCTTCTACCTGGTCGAAGCCATGACCGACGCGGGCATCCTGCTCGGCCTGCCCCGCGACAAGGCCCACGACCTCATCGTCCAGTCCGCCATCGGCGCCGCCACCATGCTCCGCGACAGCGGCGAACACCCCGTCAAACTCCGCGAGAACGTCACCTCCCCCGCAGGCACCACGATCAACGCCATCCGCGAACTGGAGAACCACGGCGTACGAGCCGCCCTCATCGCCGCCCTCGAAGCGGCCCGCGACCGCAGCCGCGAGCTCGCCTCCGGCAGCAGCAGCTAGGAACCCCGGGTGGAGCCGGACCCGCCCCCGGCTCCACCTCTGTTCCATGCGCCGCTCCCTAGCCAGGCGGCAGCAACCCCATCGCCCGATACGCCGCGTCCACCCTCGGCCGCGCCATCTCCCTGGCCCGCTCCGCGCCACTGCGCAACACCCCCTCCACGTACGCAGGATCCGCGCACAACTCCTTGTGCCTCTCCTGTACGGGCCTGAGGACCTCGACCACGGCCTCCGCGGTGTCCTTCTTCAAAGCGCCGTACGACTCGTATACACCGCTCAGGTCCTCGGGGTTCCCACCCTCACAGGCCGCGAGAATCTCCAGCAGATTCGTGACCCCCGGACGCCCCTCCCGGTCGTACGCGACATCCCGCCCGCTGTCGGTCACGGCCCGCATGACCTTCTTCCGCACGACGTCCGGCTCATCGAGCAGATAGACGATCCCCGGCCCGACGTCATCGCTCTTCCCCATCTTCGCCGCCGGCTCCTGCAGGTTCATGACCCGCGCCGCGACCTTCGGATGCGTCGCCCGGGGCACCACGAACGTGTGCCCGTACCGCTGGTTGAACCGCACCGCCACATCCCGCGTCAGCTCCACGTGCTGCGCCTGGTCGTCCCCCACCGGCACCTCATCGGTCCCGTACGCAAGGATGTCGGCCGCCATCAGCACGGGATACGTCAGCAACGACAGCCGAACACTCCCACCCCGCGCCCCCTCGCGCGCCGCCTTCTCCTTGTACTGGATCATGCGCCGCATCTCCCCGTCGGTGGCGACGCACTCCAGCACGTACGACAACCGCGCGTGCTCGTCCACATGACTCTGCACGAACACGGTGCACACCTCGGGATCGAGCCCCGACGCCAACAACAGGGTCGCCGCCTGCCGACTGAGCCTGCGCACCCGCGCCGGATCATGGTCCACGGTCAGTGCGTGCAGATCGACGATGCAGAACAGCGCATCCGCCTGGTGCTGGTCGACCGCAGCCCACCGCCGCATGGCCCCCAGGTAGTTCCCCAGCGTCAGATGCCCGGTCGGCTTCACCCCACTGAAGACCCGCGTCATCTCCCTCTCCACCTCTCCGGTCAGGACCGCCACTGCCCGCCGGCCGGGTCCTCCAGGAGGGAGAAACAAGAACGGCCGCCGGATTGGCGGCCGTCGAGTGCATACGTGAGTACGGCCGCCGTCAGGCGGCCCACCACAGCTGGGTGCACGTACGCGTAGTCATAGACGTCAGACTACGCCCCAGGAGTGCTCCCGGGAGCGAAGTTGACACGCCTCGGCGCGGTACGTAGTGTTCTCCGGGTTGCCCGACGTGAGCGCCGACTCCGGTCGGTCCCCGGGCAACCATTCCGCAGGTATCAACTGACAAACGGCGATCCGTCGTCGTGACGCTGTCATGCGTATTTACGGAATGAGGAATCCGCGTTCGAAAGGGCGCAGCCCCCGATTAGCTCGGGAGTCGGGAATCCGCTAAAGTCTCACTCGTCGGAACGGCCCAGCGGCCGGGAAGGCAACCCCCTCCGACTGGGAATCAGGACCGAAAGGATCTGATAAAGTCGGAACCGCCGGAAAGGGAAGCGCGAAAGCGACTGACCTGGAAAGCGCCGAGGAAATCGGATCGGAAAAAGATCTGATAGAGTCGGAAACACCGAAGGGAAGCGCCCGGAGGAAAGCCACGAGAGAGTCTCTCGGGTGAGTACAAAGGAAGCGTCCGTTCCTTGAGAACTCAACAGCGTGCCAAAAATCAACGCCAGATATGTTGATACCCCGTCTCTCCCGGTTCCGGGAGGGCGAGGTTCCTTTGAAATAACACAGCGAGGACGCTGTGAGCCGGGGGGATTATTCCTCCTCCTGGTTCCGCTCTCGTGGTGTCATCCCGATTACGGGAAAACATTCACGGAGAGTTTGATCCTGGCTCAGGACGAACGCTGGCGGCGTGCTTAACACATGCAAGTCGAACGATGAAGCCCTTCGGGGTGGATTAGTGGCGAACGGGTGAGTAACACGTGGGCAATCTGCCCTTCACTCT
>NZ_SJXB02000001.1:2807500-7233106 GCF_004337435.2 Streptomyces sp. KM273126
ATGGGCAGGTTGAAGCGGAGGTAAGACTTCGTGGAGGACCGAACCCACCAGGGTTGAAAACCTGGGGGATGACCTGTGGTTAGGGGTGAAAGGCCAATCAAACTCCGTGATAGCTGGTTCTCCCCGAAATGCATTTAGGTGCAGCGTCGTGTGTTTCTTGCCGGAGGTAGAGCACTGGATAGGCGATGGGCCCTACCGGGTTACTGACCTTAGCCAAACTCCGAATGCCGGTAAGTGAGAGCGCGGCAGTGAGACTGTGGGGGATAAGCTCCATGGTCGAGAGGGAAACAGCCCAGAGCATCGACTAAGGCCCCTAAGCGTACGCTAAGTGGGAAAGGATGTGGAGTCGCAGAGACAACCAGGAGGTTGGCTTAGAAGCAGCCACCCTTGAAAGAGTGCGTAATAGCTCACTGGTCTAGTGATTCCGCGCCGACAATGTAGCGGGGCTCAAGCGTACCGCCGAAGTCGTGTCATTCACACATATGGCCCTAACGGGTGTGTGGATGGGTAGGGGAGCGTCGTGTGCCGGGTGAAGCAGCCGTGGAAGCGAGTTGTGGACGGTTCACGAGTGAGAATGCAGGCATGAGTAGCGATTCACACGTGGGAAACGTGTGCGCCGATTGACTAAGGGTTCCTGGGTCAAGCTGATCTGCCCAGGGTAAGTCGGGACCTAAGGCGAGGTCGACAGGCGTAGTCGATGGATAACCGGTTGATATTCCGGTACCCGCTGTGAAGCGTCAAACATCGAGCATCGTGATGCTAAGGCCGTGAAGCCGTTCCGGACCCTTCGGGGAATGGAAAGTGGTGGAGCCGCTGAACCAAGCGGTTAGTAGGTGAGTGATGGGGTGACGCAGGAAGGTAGTCCATCCCGGGCGGTGGTTGTCCCGGGGTAAGGGTGTAGCCCGAGTGGTAGGTAAATCCGCCGCTCTTGCAGGGTGAGACCTGATGCCGAGCCGATTGTGGTGAAGTGGATGATCCTATGCTGTCGAGAAAAGCCTCTAGCGAGTTTTATGGCGGCCCGTACCCTAAACCGACTCAGGTGGTCTGGTAGAGAATACCGAGGCGTTCGGGTGAACTATGGTTAAGGAACTCGGCAAAATGCCCCCGTAACTTCGGGAGAAGGGGGGCCATTCCTGGTGATCCAATTTTCTTGGTGAGCTGGGGGTGGCCGCAGAGACCAGCGAGAAGCGACTGTTTACTAAAAACACAGGTCCGTGCGAAGCCGTAAGGCGATGTATACGGACTGACGCCTGCCCGGTGCTGGAACGTTAAGGGGACCGGTTAGCTCACTTTCGGGTGGGCGAAGCTGAGAACTTAAGCGCCAGTAAACGGCGGTGGTAACTATAACCATCCTAAGGTAGCGAAATTCCTTGTCGGGTAAGTTCCGACCTGCACGAATGGCGTAACGACTTCTCGACTGTCTCAACCATAGGCCCGGTGAAATTGCACTACGAGTAAAGATGCTCGTTTCGCGCAGCAGGACGGAAAGACCCCGGGACCTTTACTACAGTTTGATATTGGTGTTCGGTTCGGCTTGTGTAGGATAGCTGGGAGACTGTGAAGCGTGGACGCCAGTTCATGTGGAGTCGTCGTTGAAATACCAGTCTGGTCGTGCTGGATGTCTAACCTGGGTCCGTGATCCGGATCAGGGACAGTGTCTGATGGGTAGTTTAACTGGGGCGGTTGCCTCCTAAAGGGTAACGGAGGCGCCCAAAGGTTCCCTCAGCCTGGTTGGCAATCAGGTGTTGAGTGTAAGTGCACAAGGGAGCTTGACTGTGAGACCGACGGGTCGAGCAGGGACGAAAGTCGGGACTAGTGATCCGGCGGTGGCTTGTGGAAGCGCCGTCGCTCAACGGATAAAAGGTACCCCGGGGATAACAGGCTGATCTTCCCCAAGAGTCCATATCGACGGGATGGTTTGGCACCTCGATGTCGGCTCGTCGCATCCTGGGGCTGGAGTCGGTCCCAAGGGTTGGGCTGTTCGCCCATTAAAGCGGTACGCGAGCTGGGTTTAGAACGTCGTGAGACAGTTCGGTCCCTATCCGCTGTGCGCGTAGGAGTCTTGAGAAGGGCTGTCCCTAGTACGAGAGGACCGGGACGGACGAACCTCTGGTGTGCCAGTTGTTCTGCCAAGGGCATGGCTGGTTGGCTACGTTCGGGAGGGATAACCGCTGAAAGCATCTAAGCGGGAAGCCTGCTTCGAGATGAGGACTCCCACCCACTTGATGGGGTAAGGCTCCCAGTAGACGACTGGGTTGATAGGCCAGGTCTGGAAGCCCGGTAACGGGTGGAGGTGACTGGTACTAATAGGCCGAGGGCTTGTCCTCAGTTGCTCGCGTCCACTGTGTTGGTTCTGAAACCACGAACAACCCCACGTTTGCCACAGGCGTGGTGCGGTTGAGTGTTTCATAGTGTTTCGGTGGTCATAGCGTGAGGGAAACGCCCGGTTACATTCCGAACCCGGAAGCTAAGCCTTACAGCGCCGATGGTACTGCAGGGGGGACCCTGTGGGAGAGTAGGACACCGCCGAACAAATATTGAGAAATCCCCCGTGCCATTCGGCACGGGGGATTTCTGCGTTTAGGGTCGACTTATGCGCTATGACCTCGTGATCTTTGACAACGACGGTGTTCTCGTCGACAGTGAGCCGATTTCCAACCGGCTCCTGGCCGCGTACCTCACCGAGTTGGGGCACCCCACCTCGTACGAGGAGTCCATACGGGACTACATGGGGTCGGCCATGCACAGGGTGCACGAACTCGTCCTGGAGCGGACGGGGGAGCCGCTGCCCGGGGATTTCGACGATGTCTTTCACCGGCGGGTATTCGCCGCGTTCGAGCGGGAGTTGGAGCCGGTGGACGGTGTGGTCGCTGTGCTGGAGAAACTCGTCGCGGACAGGGTGCCGTACTGCGTGGCGTCGTCCGGGAACCATGAGCGGATTCGGGTGGGGCATCGGAAGACCGGGCTCGACCGGTGGTTCGGCGACGGACTCGTCTTCAGCGCGCAGGACGTGGGGCGGGGGAAGCCGGCGCCGGATCTCTTCCTGTACGCGGCCCAGCGGATGGGGGTTGCCCCGGACCGGTGTGTGGTCGTCGAGGACAGTCCTCTCGGGGTGCTGGCGGCCCGGGCGGCCGGGATGGACGTGTACGGGTTCACGGGGATGACGCCCGCGGAGAGGCTGTCTGGGGCCAGGGGGTGCTTCTCGGACATGGGGGAGCTGGTCGGACTGCTTAGTTGAGCAGTATTCAACTTCCTCTACCCATGGGTAGCTCAGGGCCCTACGCTGTGCCGCCATGACAGATGTGCTGCGGCGTGGCCGGGCCTCGTTGGCGTTCAGCTTCTTCGCCCAGGGTGTCGCCTTCGCACTGCTGGTGACGCGGATTCCGGCCATTCAGGATCGGTACGGCGTCTCCGACGCCTTGTTGCCGGCCTTCCTTGCCGCCGTGCCGGTTCTGGCCGGTGTGGGGAGCGTGTGCACCGAGCAACTCGTGAAGCGGGTGCCGCCCAGCCGGGTGCTGCGCTGGTCGCAGCCCGTCGTGCTGCTCGCCCTTCTCGGCGTGGGAGCCGGGGAGCACATGGCCGAGCTCGCTGTCGCGCTGGCCGCGTTCGGGCTCGCTGTGGGGGCGCTGGACGCGTCCATGAACATGCTCGGGGTGAGCCTCCAGCGGTCGTACGGGCAGAGCATCATGCTCGGCTTTCATGCCGCGTACAGCCTGGGCGGGATCCTGGGGGCCTCGCTCGCGTGGGTGGGGGCGCACTGGGAGCTCGCACTGGTCGTGTCGTATCTGCCGGTCGTGGTGGTGCTGCTGCCGGCCGCGTTCGTGGGGAGCCGGTGGTACGTGGACGCGGGTGCCCCGGAGCAGAAGCAGGAGGAGGGCGCGGCAGCGGGGGAGAGCGGGGGCGTCGTCTTCAAGGTGCTGCTGCCGCTCTGTCTCGTGATGGCGTTCGCTTATATCGGGGACTCGACCGTTTCCAACTGGAGCGCGAAGTACCTGCAGGACGTGCTGGGGAGCTCGGAGCAGCTCGCGACCGTTCCGTACAACGTCTATATGGTCACCACTCTGCTCGGGCGGGCCATCGGGGACTTCGGGGTGCGGCGGTTCGGGGCGGTGGCCGTGGTGCGGATGGGCTCGCTGGTGGCCGGGCTCGGGTTCGCGGTGGTGGCCGGGGCGCCGGGGGCGTGGGTCGGGATGCTCGGGTTCACCCTGTTGGGGCTCGGGCTGTGTGTGATCGTGCCGCAGACGTTCGCGGCGGCCGGGAGGCTGTTTCCGGGGGCTTCGGATGCGGCCGTCGCGCGGCTGAACATCTTCAACTATGTGGGGTTCCTGGTCGGTTCGCCGTTGGTGGGGGTGCTGGGGGACGCCTGGAGCTATCGCGGGGCGATGCTCGTGCCGATGGTGTTGGTGCTGGTGACCCTCGTGTACGCCCGGTCGTTCGATCCTCAACCGGCCCGATACGGTGGCGGGCATGAGCGGTCGCGCACAGCTGATGTGGGACGAGGCAGTAACGGGCTATGACTTCGGTCCGGACCATCCGATGGATCCGGTCCGGCTGGCGCTGACCAGGGACTTGGTGAGTGCCTTCGGGCTCGACAAGGGGCCTGGGGGCGGTGCGGAAGGGCTTGAGGTCGTTTCCGCCAAGCCTGCCGGGGAGTCGACGTTGCGGCTCGTGCACCGTGAGGACTACGTGGAGGCGGTCAAGGCCGCGTCCGGGGATCCGGGGGCGGCCGACGGGTCGTACGGGCTGGGAACCATGGACGATCCCGCGTTCGCCGGTATGCACGAGGTGTCCGCGCTGATCGCGGGGCAGTCCGTGGGGGCCGCGGAGGCCGTGTGGCGGGGGGACGCGCTGCACGCGGTGAACTTCTCCGGTGGGCTGCACCACGCGATGCCGGGTGGGGCGTCCGGGTTCTGCATCTACAACGACGCCTCGCTGGCGATCGCGCGGTTGCTCGAGCTGGGCGCTGAGCGGGTCGCGTACGTCGACGTGGACGTGCATCACGGCGACGGGGTGCAGGCCGCGTTCTGGGAGGATCCGCGGGTGCTGACGATCTCGTTGCACGAGCATCCTCGGACGTTGTTCCCGCAGACCGGGTGGCCGGAGGAGACCGGGGCGGAGAGTGCCCAGGGGTCGGCTGTGAACGTGGCCCTGCCGGCGGGGACCGGGGACGCGGGGTGGCTGCGGGCGTTCCACGCGGTCGTACCCGAGGTGATCGAGGACTTTCGGCCCCAGGTGCTGGTGACGCAGCACGGGGCCGATACGCATTTCGAGGATCCGTTGGCGCATCTTGCGGTCTCGTTGGACGCTCAGCGGGCCGTGCAGGTCGCCTGTCACGACCTGGCGCACGAGTACGCGGACGGGCGGTGGGTCGCCCTGGGCGGGGGCGGGTACGCCGTGGTGGAAGTGGTGCCGCGGTCGTGGACGCATCTTGTGGCCATTGCGGCGGGGCGGCCGATCGAGCCCGAGGCGATGATTCCCGAGGAGTGGCGGCAGACGGTGTTCGCGCGGACGCGGCAGCTGGCGCCCGCGAGGATGACCGATGGGCGGTGGCCGGTGGTGTGGGCCGACTGGGAGGCGGGGTACGACCCGGCGGACCGGCTGGATCAGGCCGTGCTGGCCACGCGTCGGGCGGTGTTTCCGTTGCGGGGGTTGTTGCCGTAAGGGGTTTTCTCGCCCCCGCCGCCCCTACCTTTCCCATCCCCAGAGGGCTTCGCCCCCAGGCCCGCGTTGGGGGGGTGGTTGAGGTGGGTGGGTTGGCTGCGGGTTCGTCGTGGTTGGTCGCGCCCACGCGGCGGAGCCGCATGTCGGCACAGCCCGCGCCCCTTTTTGGCCTGACGGCCTCAGACACCGTCCTGGCTGCTTGGGTTACGCCGACCGTGCGGTCTTTCCCTGTTCCCGACGATCCCTCCCCGCCGATACGCCACCATCACCCCCGTGTTGAGCACCGGAGCGCTGCGGGAGCATCTGTTGGCTGCCGGGCTTGCGGGGGTCGTGGCCACTACGCGGGAGGCGAGCCTGCGGAGTTATCGGCTGTTCGCGGCTCGGGATCCCCGGGTGTTGATGGGGCTGGATCCCGAGGGGAGTTGGGGACAGTCGGAGCTGATCGCGTTGATGGCGGACAGGTGCGGGGTTTCGGAGGACCCGAGGATCACTTCCGGTCTGGATGCGATCGATCCGGAACTGACTCTGGCGGCTCTGGACGCCTTTGCGGAACGTCTTGCGGAGGCCGCGCGGCGCAGGGTGCCGGTGCTTCTCGGGACAGGACATCCCCATCGACTGCTCGGGTTCTACGGCGGCCTGGCAGACGCCTTGTCGGCGGCTGGGTGTGAGGTCCTCACCCCCGCGAAGGGTAGACGTGTCGACATAACGACCCGGTTCGGTCTACGCACGCACAACCTCGACTACGCACGAGGGGTCGCGCTGGTACGCGAACCCGGCGCCCGGAGCTCCGGTTGTGAGACCGGCGCGCACACGCATTCACCACTCCCGGTTCGTACCGTTCTGGCCGCTGCCGCGGAGCGCGGGGGGCCGCTCCCGGAACTCGTCATCGGGGACCACGGCTGGGTCTGCGGGGCAGGTCAGCTGGGGTTCGAGGTGATGGGGCTCGCGGATACGGACGATCCCGCGCTCTTCGTCGGCCAGGCGGAGGGGCGAGTGTCCGTGGTCGTTCCACTTGATGACGCTGTGCGGTCTGATTACTACCGACCGCTTACCCGCTACGTACTCAATCGAGCGTGTCTGTCACAGTAAGGCGCCGATGCCATCCCCTCTTCCCCACTCGCATCACCCGCCCCTACATTGGGGAGTGAGCACGCAACGACGAAGAGTCACCGGAAGGGGAAGCCGGTGGCCGTCGAGTGCGGAAGGTTCAGGTGTGTCATGGCTGCAGCTGGCGAGAGGCCTCTGAACGAGGTTCAGTTCCTGACCGTGGCGGAAGTCGCCTCGGTGATGCGAGTGTCGAAGATGACCGTGTACCGGTTGGTGCACAGCGGTCATCTGCCGGCGATCCGGGTGGGGAGGTCGTTCCGGGTGCCGGAGCAAGCGGTCCACGAGTACCTTCGCGAGAGTTATGTGGGGGTGGAGACAGCCTGACGGCGTACGGGTGTTGAGGGGTCACGGGTTCCTGCGGGACTCCCGGGGCTCCTCGGCTCCCCCTCGATTACGAGCTCAGCTCTCGGGCGGGTAGGCTAGCCCCTCGTAGGTCGTGTGGGCCCATGGCCCTCAGCACCGAGTGAAGAGAAGTGAGCGAGGGTAGTCGTGGGCTCTGTTATCAAGAAGCGGCGCAAGCGGATGGCGAAGAAGAAGCACCGCAAGCTGCTCAAGCGCACCCGCGTTCAGCGTCGCAACAAGAAGTAAGGCAGACCCCGAGGGTGGTGAATCCACCCGGGGGCTGACCCCGTCCACGGGGTACGGCCCCGCGAGGGGTTCGTACCCGTCGAGGGCAGGTCCCTCCAGGGGTGCGCCTTACGGCTCTGTGCGAGCGCTGCGACAGCGCGCTCTGTGGCCCCCCACCAGTCGGTGGGGGGCCACAGCCATGTCCGGGGGCATGGAACGCATGGAGCATCCCGCGCTGTGCGTACGTCTGTGTGTGCCCGGTGGCCCGGTCCCGTCGTGCGACCGCTCGTACGACAGCGGGAACTCGTCACTTCGTGCATCGGGCGGTCATCACAGCGCAACGCCGACCCGCTAACGTGGCCGGACATACGAGGAACGCGACAGAGTACGAGCAGCACCGCACAGGTGTGTGCCGGCGTCTGGAAGGAAGGCGTTGATCTTGGGCAAGGTCGTGCTCGTGACCGGGGTGGCCCGTCAGCTGGGAGGTCGGTTCGTACGACGGATCCAGCGTGACCCGGAGGTCGACCGTGTGGTCGCGGTGGACGCGCTGCCGCCCGAGCATCATCTCGGCGGCGCGGACTTCGTGCAGGCCGACATCCGGCAGCCGACGATAGGGCGTGTGCTGGCCGAGCACGGCGTGGACACCGTGGTCCACATGGACGTCACGGGCACCCCGTTGGGCAGCGGCAGCCGGACAACGGTCAAGGAGACCAACGTCATCGGCACCATGCAGCTGCTCGGCGCCTGCCAGAAGTCCCCGGCGGTCAAGCGGCTCGTGGTGAAGTCCAGTACGAACGTGTACGGGTCCGCGCCGCGCGATCCGGCCGTGTTCACGGAGACGATGCCGCCCAAATCGCTGCCGAGCGGTGGCTTCGCGAAGGACACGGTCGAGGTCGAGGGGTATGTGCGCGGGTTCGCGCGGCGGCGGCCCGATGTGGCCGTGTGCGTGCTGAGGTTCGCCAACATCCTGGGGCCGTGCGCCGACTCGCCGCTCGCCTCGTACTTCTCGCTGCCGGTGCTGCCGACGGTGCTCGGCTACGACCCGCGGCTGCAGTTCGTGCACGAGGACGACGTGATCGAGGTGCTGCGGATCGCCTCGCACGAGCCGGCGCGCTCCACGCTCAACAGCGGCACGTTCAATGTCGCCGGCGACGGGGTGCTGCTGCTGTCGCAGTGTGCGCGGAGGCTCGGGCGGCCCACGGTGCCGCTGCTGATGCCCGCGCTCAGCTGGGCGGGCTCCGTGGTGCGTACCCTGGGTGTGACGGACTTCTCGCCGGAGCAGCTCCGGCTGCTGACCCACGGGCGGGTCGTGTCGACGGCCCAGATGCGCGAGACGTTGGGCTACAGACCCAAGTACACGACAGCGGAGACGTTCGCGGACTTCGCTCGCAGCCGCGGTTCCGGGCTGCTGCCGCCGGAGGCCCTTTCGAGGGCCGTCGACCGGATTGCCGCACTGCCCGCACTGGGTGGTGGCCACCCCCCGACGCAGAGCGCCAACTGAGGAGCGCATCAACGATGGCGGACGCCAAGGTCATTCCGTTCGACGACGACCGGTCGCGCGCCGGTGCCCCGCAGCGCCCGCCGCGTCGCCGGAGTGCTGGGGGGAGCCGGCGCAAGCGCGACTCCGCGCGGGTCGCCGAGGTTCAGGAACTGCAGGAACGGCAGCTCGGGCAGGATGATGTTCCTGTGACGAGTGAGCAGCCGGAGGCTCCAGGAGGGCCCCAGAAGTCCCAGGACGGCGGTCTGGAGCGTCGTATCGCCGGTGGGCTGGCCTTCCTGCGGAAGCGGCTGACCGGCGACTACGAGATCGACGACTTCGGGTACGACGCCGAGCTGACCGACCAGGTCCTGATGTCCCTGTTGCGGCCGGTGTACGAGAAGTACTTCCGGGTCGAGGTGAAGGGCATCGAGAACATCCCGTCCGAGGGTGGGGCACTGATCGTTGCCAACCACTCCGGGACACTGCCGCTGGACGGCCTGATGATGCAGGTCGCGGTGCACGACAACCATCCGGCGGGCCGCCACTTGCGGCTTCTGGCGGCGGACCTGGTGTTCATGTTGCCGGTGGTGAACGAGCTGGCCCGCAAGGCCGGCCACACACTGGCGTGCGCGGAGGACGCTGAGCGGCTCTTGGCGCGCGGTGAGCTGGTCGGGGTGATGCCCGAGGGGTTCAAGGGCATCGGCAAGCCATTCAACGAGCGGTACAAGCTCCAGCGCTTCGGCCGCGGCGGTTTCGTGTCGACCGCCCTGCGGCAGGGCACGCCGATCATCCCGTGCTCGATCGTGGGCGCGGAGGAGATCTACCCGATGATCGGTAACGCCAAGACGCTGGCGCGGCTGCTGGGCTTCCCGTACTTCCCGATCACGCCGACGTTCCCGTGGCTCGGTCCGCTGGGCGCGGTTCCGCTGCCGACGAAGTGGACGATCCAGTTCGGCGAGCCCATCCCGACGGACGGCTATCCGCCGGAGGCCACCGATGACCCGATGCTGATGTTCAACCTGACGGACCAGGTCAGGGAGCAGATTCAGCACACGCTGTACAAGCTGTTGGTGCAGCGGCGGTCGGTGTTCTTCTGAGGGGCGCTTCTGCCGAGCGCCGCGTCGTGGGCGGGTACGCAGGTACGGCGGTGGGGGCGCCCTTCTGTTGAGGGGCGCCCCCACCGCCGTACCGCAGGAATCTAGTTCGCGTCCTTGCTGTCGATGCCCAGGCCGGGCAGGAGGCCAGGGAGGAGCGGGGGCAGGGTGACGTCCGGGGCCGGGGCCGGGGTGCTCTTGCCGGACGACGGGGACGGGCTGCTGGTGTTGTCCTTGGGCGGGTCCAGCAGGCCGCCCGTGTTGCCGCCGAGCAGACCGTCGCTGCCGCTGTCCGAGCTGGAGGGCTGCGGTTTGCCGCTGCTCTGGCTGTGCCCCGAGGAGCCGCTGCCGCTGGCGCTGGGGGCCGGGCGGTCGGTGTGCGCTGAGCCGGTGGAGCCCGGGCCCGTGCCGCGCTGTTCGTCGCCGGGCTGTACCGGGGGCTGTGGCAGGAGCGACTGGAGCGGGGCGACCTCTTCGTCTATGGCGTCGAAGACCGACGAGACCTGCTGACTGACGTCCCCGAGCTGCACGGGGAGCCGGTCACGCAGCGCTCCCCAGGCCTCGCGGTGGGAACGCGAGAAGGAGGAGAGGGCCTGGATGGGGCCCAGGGACTCGGGATCCCGCTGGTACGCCTCGTGCAGCAGACGGTGGCCCTCCGACGCGTCGTGCCGCATGCCCATGAGGGTGCGGCGGACCTCGCCGAGTGATTCGTGGTCGAGGGCGCCGCGCCGGTCGCGCTCCATGAGCCGGCGGGCCTCGTTGAGCCGGGTGGACGCCTGGTCGAGGTAGAGCTCGCCCCGGTCCGTGCTGTTCTCGGCCCAGGTCAGTTTGAAGTCCTCGATGCCGCGCTTCAGGCCGTACAGCGAGTCACCGGGGAGGGCGTCCGAACTGGCCGCGGCGACACCGCCGAAGGCACCCGCGGCCACACCGACACTGAGCCCGCCCGCGGCGAGCCCCTTGGTCAGCCGTGTACGTGGTCGCAGTTTCCCCAGTGGGCCCGCTCGGTGAGCGCCCCGCGCCCGCTTGCCCCGCCCGCCCGTCTCCCACCACCGCCCTTCTGCGGAAGTCGCTCCGCTCCCCACTTGACTGGGCACCGAAGGGTCCGCCGCCTCGCCTCCCGAAACCGTGCCCTCCTGAAGCATGGTCTCCATCGCGGCCACGAGCTGGGCCCGCTGGACGACCTTGACCTCGGGATCGAGCTCCGGCTTGGGCAGCTCGCCGAGGCCGGTCGCGAGGGCCAACAGGCGGCCCTGCTCGGTCTGTGCCGCGGCGGCCGGGGCCGGTCCTTCGGGCTGCTCGGCCGCCGTGTCCCGGTCGGGCAGCTCCTCCAGAGCCTGGGCGAAGGCGTTCGCCCGCCGGTGCGCCGATACGTTTGCGATCACTGGCGGCACCTCCTCTCGTCATGACGGTCGGCTCCCCAGGGGATTCTGAGGGTTCCACACCCCGACCATTTCCACACGATCGAGTGACCGGTGTCAGCCATGGTGTGACCACAGGGAGCCTGCATCCCGCACAACGAGCGGCGCGGCACATGGGTTACGGACGGCGGATGATCGCTCCGAGAACCCAACGGTCTTTTACGGAAGGTGAGTTGGGAGTCGCTGAGCGTAGGCGGGGTGCTCAGCGGGTGTCTTCCGGCAGGAGCCGGGCGAGAGTGCGGACGGCGCGGTACTGGAGGGTCTTGATCGCACCCTCGTTCTTGCCCATCACACGGGCCGTCTCGGCGACGGAGAGGCCCTGGAGGAAGCGGAGGGTGACGCACTCCTGCTGCTGCGGGTTGAGGCGTCGTACGGCATCGAGGAGCGCGGCGTTGGACAGGGACTCCAGGACGGAGTCCTCGGGGGAGCGCTCGACCTCGTTGGCGTCGAGCATCTCCCCGGTGGTGACTTCCAGGCGGAAACGGCTGGACTTGAAGTGATCGGCGACCAGATTGCGGGCGATCGTCACGAGCCAGGCGCCGAAGTCGCGACCCTGCCAGGTGAAGGTCCCGATCCGGCGCAGGGCGCGCAGAAAGGTCTCGCTGGTGAGGTCCTCGGCGGTCGCCTTTCCGCCCACCCGGTAGTAGATGTAGCGATACACGGTGTCGCTGTACTGGTCGTAGAGCCGTCCGAACGCGTCGGCCTCGCCGGCCTGGGCGCGCTCCACGAGGTCCATCATGCGTGCGCTGTCGCTGTCCGCGGCGGGACGGCGGGCGGTGGTGGTCGAGCCGGTGCGGCCGCGTCTGCTGACCACCGCGCTGCTGTCGGCGAGCGCGTAGCACGGGCTGGCGGGGGCAGCGGGAACGGCGAGCGCGGGCGCGGCGTACGCGGTGGGGACGAAGCGGCGCAACATGTCGAGGACCGTTGCGCGCAGCGTAGCCAGGCCCGAGGCGTCAACCCCGACGTGTGGGTACACGGGACTCCCAGAGGCAGAGCTTCCATCACGTGCAGTACGGGACCGTTCACCCGTCGTAGCGACGGAGGGGTACCGGTTTGCGTCTGAGGAGAATAACGCTTCGTGCAGGCACTGCTACACCCAGTTGCTCAAATCATCGATTACGTCGCTTCTGATACCGATTGACGCCTGTTCAAGTGCCGTTCTGGTACCGCTTGTTGTTCATATGAGTCCGCATTGCGCTTCGCTCGGGGGCGTGTTGTGGCCGGGTTCGGAGGGTGTGACTGGCGGGGGTGATGTGGGGGTAAGGGGTTGTGAATACGGCTCCCTCCGGGGGTGTGGCCGGGGGTGACTCGTCTGCCGGGCTTCTGTGTGTGGCCGACTGCGGGGCGTATGTGGCTGGTCGCGCCCACGAGGCGGAGCCGCATATTCAGCACAGCCCCGCGCCATATTCAGCACAGCCCCGCGCCCCTTAAAAGCACGGGCGCACCCGAGCCCGCGCCCGCCACGCACCCGCAGTCGCGTACGTACGGCAGGGGGTGTGCCGGGAGGTGTCCGCCCGCAGCGGCCGGCGTCCGCCGCCGAGGACCCGCCCCCCCACAGAACCGCCGGACCGAGGACGGAGACCTCTCGGCGCGCCCCCGACCCATGACGAAACCGCAGGCGGCGCGAACCTCCGCCCGTCGGCAGGTGTCAGCGGCGGCGGCGGTGCAGGGCGATCGCGGCGGCCGTGCCGCCGGCCACCGCGCCGACACCCGCTGCTGCGGGGAGGCCGACCTTGGCGGCCTTGCGTGCCGTGCGGTAGTCGCGCAGGCGCCAGTCGAACTGGCGGGCGTGCTTGCGGAGCTTGGTGTCCGGGTTGATCGCGTAGGGGTGGCCCACCAGCGAGAGCATGGGGATGTCGTTGTGCGAGTCGCTGTAGGCCGCGCAGCGCGAGAGGTCCAGGCTCTCCGCGGCCGCCAGCGCGCGTACCGCCTCCGCCTTCGCCGGGCCGTGGAGCGGCTCGCCGACCAGCTTGCCCGTGTAGATGCCGTCGACCGACTCCGCGACCGTACCCAGGGCGCCGGTCAGGCCCAGGCGGCGGGCGATCACCGTGGCGATCTCCACGGGGGCCGCCGTCACCAGCCACACCTTCTGGCCCGCGTCCAGGTGCGCCTGGGCCAGCGCGCGTGTGCCCGGCCAGATGCGTTCCGCCATGTACTCGTCGTAGATCTCCTCGCCGATCGTCATCAGTTCGGCCACCCGGTGGCCCTTGACGATCGAGAGGGCGGAGTCGCGTGCGTCCTGCATGTGCTCGGGGTCCTCGACCCCGGCCAGCCGGAACCACGCCTGCTGCCAGGCGAACCGTGCGAGGTCGCGGGTCTCGAAGAACTTCCGCTTGTACAGGCCCCGACCGAAGTGGAACAGGGCGGCACCCTGCATGACGGTGTTGTCGAGGTCGAAGAAGGCGGCGGCCCGGTCGTCGCCGTGCACGGGGAACTGCGGTTCGGCCTCGCCGGTCAGTTCCTGTTCCTGCGAGGACTTGCGCGCTGCCTCAGCCGAGGCCTCGCCTGCCAAAACGCTCCGCGCCGTGGCGGAGCGCCTACGGGGAGTGAGCCATCCGAGAGCGGCCATAACGCGAGCATAGCCAGTCTGTTCGGTGCTTCCGGAGTTGAGAGGTTTGGAGGGTGTGAACTCTCCGAGGCCGTGTCGTTAAGGAAGCGGTCCGATCGGCGTGTCCCCATGCGGAGGCGGCCGGCCGCGGGCTCGGGCGCGGCCCTGCGGTGCCAGGGGTCCCGCGCGCCGTGAGGAGCGCGAGAATGGCCGACATGAGTCCCTTCTTCAGGCGTGCTGAACGGCGTACGGATAAACACACATCTCAGGGATCTCAGGGGTCTCAAGGGTCCCAGCAGCCCCAGGAGGCCCAAGAGCTCCGGAAGCCTCAGGACCGTCTCGTCACCCTGATCCGTAAGCCCGGCTGCCATCTGTGTGATGACGCCCATGCCGTCATCGAGAAGGTCTGCGGTGAGCTCGGGGTGCCCTGGGAGCAGAAGGACATCACTCAGGACGAGGAGCTGTACCGGAAGTACTGGGAGCAGATTCCGGTCGTGCTCGTGGACGGACAGCAGCACACGTTCTGGCGCGTGAACGAGCAGCGCCTCCGTAAAGCGCTCACATCCGGCCTGACTGAGTAGTCCAACTGGTCCAGAACGTCGCTTAGGATCGAGCCGAACTGGTCTCGGGGGCGGGGATCGTTGAGGAGAGTGTGCGGTTTTGCCCCCATCGAGTGAGGAACGCGTGTGCCCGCGCGCCGGTTCCATACGGATGCGCCGGGGGCGCGTGACCCCGGTCACGTTGCCCGGGCAAATCGGACACCATCTTTGTGCACGCGTTCACAAAGACATAGCCTGCATTCGACGGGGCGGTCTGGGGACGTATGGCCGCCTACAGCCCCGCGCTACCCGCAGGAGCACCGTGGCAACTGGCAGAACTCACCGACCGGCGACCCGCAGCCGAGGGATTCCCGAGGCCACCGTCGCCAGGCTTCCGCTGTACCTCCGGGCCCTGACCGCACTGTCGGAGCGCTCGGTACCCACGGTCTCCTCCGAGGAACTCGCTGCCGCGGCGGGAGTGAACTCCGCGAAGCTGCGCAAGGACTTCTCCTACCTGGGTTCCTACGGGACACGGGGTGTGGGATACGACGTCGAGTATCTCGTGTACCAGATCTCGCGTGAGCTGGGGCTGACCCAGGACTGGCCGGTTGTGATCGTTGGTATCGGTAACCTCGGCGCCGCGCTGGCCAACTACGGCGGGTTCGCGTCCCGTGGTTTCCGTGTCGCAGCGCTGATCGACGCCGATCCGGCGATGGCCGGGAAGCCCGTCGCGGGCATCCCCGTGCAGCACACGGATGACTTGGAAAAGATCATCGATGACAACGGCGTGTCCATCGGTGTCATCGCCACCCCCGCCGGAGCCGCCCAGCAGGTCTGCGACCGGCTCGTCGCCGCCGGAGTCACCTCCATCCTGAACTTCGCGCCGACCGTGCTGTCCGTGCCGGACGGCGTCGACGTACGCAAGGTGGATCTGTCGATCGAACTCCAGATCCTCGCCTTCCACGAGCAGCGCAAGGCCGGTGAGGAGGCCACGGGCGAGTCCGAGGCCGTCGTCCGGGCTCCCAAGGACTCCGGGAAAGGGCCCGACGGGGACGTCCCCGCGGTGATGCCGGCATGAGTCTCCTCGTCGTCGGGCTGAGCCACCGCAGCGCCCCGGTCAGCGTGCTGGAGCGGGCAGCGCTGTCCATGGACACCCAGATCAAGTTGCTTCAGGACACGGTCGCCGCCGAGCCGGCCACCGAGGCCGCGGTCCTCGCCACCTGCAACCGCATCGAGCTGTACGCCGATGTGGACAAGTTCCACGCGGGCGTCGCCGAGCTGTCGACGCTGCTCGCCCAGCACAGCGGGGTCGGGCTCGACGAGCTCACGCCCTATCTCTACGTGCACTACGAGGACCGGGCCGTCCACCACCTCTTCTCCGTGGCCTGCGGGCTCGACTCGATGGTGGTCGGCGAGGGCCAGATCCTCGGGCAGATCAAGGACTCGCTGGCCCAGGCGCAGGAGCTGCACACCGCCGGCCGGCTGATGAACGACCTGTTCCAGCAGGGCCTGCGCGTCGGCAAGCGCGCGCACTCCGAGACCGGTATCGACCGCGCCGGCCAGTCCCTGGTCACCTTCGGTCTGGAGCAGCTGGCCTCCGGCACCGACGTCGAGACCTGGGCCAGGGGCAAGCGCGCCCTCGTCATCGGAGCGGGCTCCATGTCCTCCCTCGCCGCGGCGACCCTCGCCCGCGCCGGCGTGCGCGAGATCGTGATCGCCAACCGGACGTACGAGCGGGCCGAGCGCCTCGTGCAGATCCTCACCGCACAGGGCGACACGGACGTGACGGCCCGCGCGGTCCCGATGGACGCGGTGGCGGCCGAGGTGACACGTGCCGGGCTTGTCGTGTCCTGTACCGGTGCGACCGGACTGGTCCTGACGGCCGAGTCGGTGGCCACGGCGGTCGAGGGACGTCTCCCCGCGCAGAAGGGCTCCGCGTCGGTGGGCTCCGAGACTGCGGGCTCCGAGACTGCGGGCTCCGAGGTCCCGCTGCCCCCCACCTCCGTCGGTACCGAGGAGGGCTGCCCGCTCGACCTGGCGGCCGTGCCGGGCGGCGGCTTCTCCGTGGCGGGGGAAGCCGCGGTCGCCGGGATGGACGCGGCCACGCTGGAGCAGCACGCTGCCTGGGTGGACAACGCGACCGTCGACCGCCGCGAGCGCGGCCGTGCGCCCGTCGCCGACGCCGAGCTCATCACCGCGCTCGCCGCCACCGTCCGCGTCAGCGGGCGGATCCCCGAGCGGCGCAGGCCCGAGCCCGTCGTCGAGGTGCCCCGGCCGGAGCCCGTGCTCGCGCTGCTGGACCTGGCGATGCCGCGGGACATCGACGCGGCCGTGCACCGGCTGGCCGGAGTGCGGCTGGTCGACATCGAGTCGCTGGCCGAGGCCTCCGCGGGCGCGCCCATGGCGGCCGACGTGGACCAGGTGCGGCGGATCGTTTCCGACGAGGTGGCCGCGTTCGGCGCCGCTCAGCGGGCCGCCCACATCACACCCACCGTCGTGGCCCTGCGGACCATGGCCGCCGACGTCGTCGCAGCTGAGATCGCACGGCTCGACGGGCGGCTGCCCGGCCTCGACGACAAGCAGCGCGGCGAGATCACGCAGACCGTGCGGCGTGTCGTGGACAAACTGCTGCACGCGCCGACCGTACGGGTCAAGCAGCTCGCGGCCGAGCCCGGCGGCGCCGGGTACGCGGACGCGCTGCGGACCCTGTTCGACCTGGACCCGGAGACGGTCGCCGCCGTCTCGCGGGCCGACGATGAGACCGACGGCTCCAAGAGGGACGCCGAGAACCGAGGGCGAGCATGAGTGAGCCACACGTACAAGGAGCCCTGAGGCTCGGGACCAGGCGGAGCAGGCTCGCCATGGCCCAGTCCGGGCAGGTGGCGGACGCCGTGAGCCAGGTGACCGGACGGCCCGTCGAGCTCGTCGAGATCACCACCTACGGCGACACGTCCCGCGAGCACCTCGCGCAGATCGGCGGAACCGGAGTCTTCGTCACCGCGCTGCGGGACGCACTGCTGCGCGGCGAGGTCGACTTCGCGGTGCACTCGCTCAAGGACCTGCCCACCGCACAGCCCGACGACCTGGCGCTGGCCGCCGTGCCGAAGCGGGAGGACCCGCGTGACGCGCTGGTCGCCCGGGACGGTCTGCGGTTCACCGACCTGCCCGAGGGCGCGCGCGTGGGGACCGGCTCCCCGCGGCGCATGGCCCAGCTGAACGCGTACGCGCGCAGCCACGGGATGAGCATCGAGACCGTGCCGATCCGGGGGAATGTCGACACCCGCATCGGATACGTGAGGAACGGTGAGCTGGACGCCGTCGTCCTCGCCGCCGCCGGCCTCAACAGGATCGGCCGGATCGACGAGGTCACGGACTTCCTGCCGACCGACATGGTTTTGCCTGCCCCCGGCCAGGGGGCACTGGCGGTGGAGTGTGCCGCGGACAACGCGGATCTCGTCGCCGCGCTCAGTGAGCTCGACGACCCGCACACGCGGGGCGCCGTGACCGCCGAGCGGTCCCTTCTCGCCGCCCTCGAGGCCGGTTGCAGTGCCCCCGTGGGAGCGCTCGCCGACCTTCTGGGCGACGGGCAGATTGTCAAGGAAATGCGCCTGCGCGGCGTCGTCGGCACCACCGACGGCTCGACGCTGGTGCAGTTGTCCACCACCGGTCCCGTGCCCGAGACGTACGACCAAGCAATGGCGCTCGGCCGTGAACTCGCCGCCGAGATGCTTGCCAAGGGCGCGGCCGGTCTGATGGGGGAGCGAGCACATTGAGCCCCACCACCCTTCCCGCCGGTCAGGACCACGGGCACGTCACCTTCCTCGGTGCCGGACCCGGGGATCCGGGACTGCTCACACTGCGCGCCGTGGAGGCGCTGGCGAACGCGGACGTCCTCGTCGCTGAGCACGAGGTGCTCGACGTGGTCCGTGCGCACGCGCGGTCGGGCGTCGCCGTCCTGGACACCGACGCCGATTCGGCTGCCGCGTCCTCGGCGGATACGTTTCCGGGCACGGGCACGCCGCAGCTCGCGGTTGTTGACGGCGCGTCAACAACCGCTGGTGCACCCGCTGTGCGGGATGCGGCACATCTTGTCATGCAGGCCGCGCGGGGCGGCAAGCGGGTCGTCCGTGCGGTGTCCGGTGACCCCGGCCTCGACACGTACGCCGCCGAGGAGATGCTGGCGTGCGCCGCCGAGGGCGTGCCGTTCGAGGTCGTGCCCGGTGTGGCCGCCGCCGTGGGCGTGCCCGCGTACGCGGGTGTACCGCTGCGGGACGCGCAGGGCGCGGACGTACGGTTCGTGGACGCGCGCACGGCCTCCGACCGGTGCTGGACGGAGGTCGGGGCGTCGGACGGGACGGTCGTCGTGTCCACGACGCTGGACTCGGTCGCCGCGGCGGCCGGTGAGCTGGTGGCGGGCGGCCGTAAGCCGGACACCCCGTTGACGGTGACCGTCGCCGGTACGACGACCCGGCAGCGCACCTGGACGGCGACGCTCGGCACGATCGCGCAGACCCTGAAGCAGGCCAAGGTACTGCCCTCGCCGGAGGGCGGCCGGCCGGTGATAGCCGTGGTCGGTGAGCGCTCCGCCGCCGCCCAGCGCGACCAGCTGTCCTGGTTCGAGTCCAAGCCGCTGTTCGGCTGGAAGGTTCTCGTACCGCGGACGAAGGAGCAGGCGGCGTCGCTCTCCGACCAGTTGCGGTCGTACGGGGCCGTGCCGCACGAGGTGCCGACGATCGCCGTCGAGCCGCCGCGGACGCCCCAGCAGATGGAGCGGGCCGTGAAGGGCCTGGTGACGGGCCGGTACGAGTGGATCGCGTTCACCTCGGTCAACGCGGTGAAGGCGGTCCGGGAGAAGTTCGAGGAGTACGGGCTCGACGCGCGGGCCTTCGCCGGGATCAAGGTCGCGGCGGTGGGCGAGCAGACGGCGAGGGCGCTGGTGGCCTTCGGCGTGAAGCCGGACCTGGTGCCGAGCGGTGAGCAGTCGGCGGCGGGCCTGTTGGAGGACTGGCCGCCGTACGACCCGGTCTTCGACCCCATTGACCGGGTGTTCCTGCCGCGCGCCGACATCGCCACGGAGACGCTGGTCGCCGGGCTCATCGAGCTGGGCTGGGAGGTCGACGACGTCACGGCGTACCGGACCGTGCGGGCGTCGCCGCCGCCGGCGGAGACCCGGGAGGCGATCAAGGGCGGCGGGTTCGACGCCGTGCTCTTCACGTCGTCGTCGACGGTGCGGAACCTGGTGGGTATCGCGGGCAAGCCGCACAACGTGACGGTGATCGCGTGCATCGGGCCCGCCACGGCCAAGACCGCCGAGGAGCACGGGCTGCGGGTCGACGTCATGGCTCCCGAGCCGTCGGTCCACAAGCTGGCGGAGGCGCTGGCGGACTTCGGTTCACGACGGAGGGCTGCCGCCGTGGAGGCGGGAGACCCGGTGACTCGGCCGAGCGAGCGGCGGCCGGGGGCGCGGAGGCGTCGCTCCACGTCGACGTGACGACGAGTTGACGACGACCTGACACGGGATGGCGGGGGCCTGCGGGGTGCCCCGCCATCCGTGCGTGTCCGGGGCGTTGGTCCGGGGTTGTCAGGCGGTCGCGCCGGCTGGTTCCGGTTCGTTCGCCGGCGTGCGGGTGGGGTGCTGTGGTCCTCGGGCGAGGATGTAGCAGAACAGGGCGGCCATGACGGCGACTCCTGCCCACATGGCGTGCTGCCAGCCGTCTACGAACGACTCCTGGGCGGCACGGATCAGAACCCGCGCATGCGGGCCGGCCTGGTGCGCGGCGTCGAGGGCGTTGGCGACGCCTTCGCGTGCGGTGTCGGCCGGTCCCTCGGGAACGCCGGAGAGGCGGGAGTCGATGGCGTTGCGGTAGCCGGAGGACAGGAGTGCTCCGAGCAGGGCGACGCCGAGCGCGGTCCCGAACTCGCGGGTGACGTCGTTGAGTGCGGACGCGACGCCCTGGCGCTCGCGTGGGAGGGCGCTGGTGATGGCCTCGGTGGAGGGTGTCATCGACAGACCCATGCCGATGCCCATGGCGAGCATGCCGGGCAGGACGGACGGATAGCCGCCGTCGACGGAGACGATGGCGGCCATGAGCGCCAGACCGGCACCGGCCAGGAGGATTCCGGTGGTCATGGTCGCTCGGGGGCCGACGTGCGCGGCCAGCTTGGGGGCGAGGCCGGAGGCCATCATCATCAGCACGGCCATGGGCATCAGCGCCAGGGTGGACAGCAGACCCGACCAGCCGAGGACGGCCTGGAAGAACGGGAAGAGGACCACGAAGATGCCCGCTTGGACCCCGAAGAGCACCAACAGCGTGATCGAGCCGCCGGCCAGAGAGCGTTCGCCGAACAGGCGCACGTCCAGGAGCGCGGCATCCCGGCGGCGCAGTTCCCAGGCCACGAAGGCACCGGCGGCGATGGTGCCGACGGCGAGGCCGAGCAGGGTCGCGGGCGAGGTCCAGCCGCGCTCCGGGCCTTCCTGACGGACGAAGATGAGCCCGACCACGGCGACGACGGAGGTCAGCGCGCCGACGGTGTCGAAAGCATGCCCGGACGCCTCGCGGGAGTTGGGGACGGATCGCAGCGTCATGGTGAGTGCGACGATGACGAGTGCGACAGGCAGGACGAACAGCCACCGCCAGTTGGCCACGTCGACCAGGGCGGCCGAGAGGAACATGCCCAGGATGCCGCCGCCTCCGGCGACACCGGTCCACACGCCGATCGCCCGTCCCCGTTCGCCCTCGGGGAAGGTGGAGGTGATGACGGCGAGGGTGATGGGCATGATCATCGCCGCACCGACGCCGCTGAACAGGCGTGCGGCGAGCATGACCTCTGCCGACGGGGCGAGAGCTGCCGCCGCACTGGCGACGCCGAAGACGCTCAGGCCCGCCAGCAGCATGGGCTTGCGGCCGAAGCGGTCGCCGATCGCGCCGAGCGGCAACAGGAGTGCGGCCAGGCTGAGGGTGTAGATGTTGATGATCCACAGGATCGTGCTCTGCGAGGCGCCGAAGGCGACGGCGAGGTCGGGCTGGGCGACGTTGAGCCCCGAGACCGAGGCGATGACGGCCATCAACGCGATACAGACGGCGATCAGGATCGTGCGACGCTGACGAGCGTCGGGCACGCCCTCGTCGGCGACGCCGCTCGGCTCGGCGCTCACCTGGCCAGGATGGTTCGTACTCATGGAGTCCTCTGGATTCCTCTCAAGAAGGCATGCAGACGTCGGGGCCGGAGCAAAGCCGAAGCGCCAAGGGGGACAGCGGTGGGCCCCCGCCCTTCGCTCGCGCGGTTGGTGTGCGGCGGGCTACGGGGCCGGTGAGTGCGCGGCTCGCCGCCCCCAGTCGTTGCGGGGCCGAACGCGAACTACGCTAAGCGCGACTTGCCGTAAAGGCATACGATGTTGCCTATGGCGCAAGAGACTGATGAGCTGGACAGCCTGGTACGCAAACGCATCCGCGCCCTGCGCGTGGCTCAGGGCTGGTCCCTGGAGGAGCTGGCCGCCCGCGCCAATGTCAGTCAGTCCACGCTCAGCCGCATCGAGAACGGCCGGCGCCGCCTGGCGCTGGACCAGCTCGTCACCCTCGCGCGCGCACTGGACACGTCCTTGGACCAACTGGTCGAGACCGCCACGGACGACGTCGTCTCGAATCCGATGATCGACGGAGCCCACGGGCTGATGCGCTGGCCCATCAAGGCGGAACCCGGCATGACCGTCGTACGCCAGCGCATGACCAACCCGCCGCCCGACAATCCCTCGCGCATGCGCGCCCACTCCGGCCGCGAATGGCTCGTCGTCCTCTCCGGCACCGCGATCCTGCTCCTGGGCAACCGGCGCCTTCGGATCGAGACCAACCAGGCAGCGGAGTTCCCCACCATGCTCCCGCACGCCATCGGCGCCGAAGGCGGACCGTGCGAGATCCTGGGCATCTTCGACCGCGACGCCCGCCGGGGCCACCAGCGCGGCGAGGACGCCGGGAAAGCGAACCGCCCGTCGCCGTAGCTGTCTTGCGTGTTTCGCAGTGCAGTGGGCCATCGCCTTGCGCATTCCGAAAGCCACCGGGCCACACGCGGACGGCCTGCTTAGCGTGGGCGCATGAACCATGCCTCCCCGCACACGGCGCAGCACGGCGCGCACCACGTTCACGAGCACGACGCAGCCGACCAGGCGGAGATCCTCGACCTGGACGCGGAAGTGCTCGCCGAACACATCGCGTCCGTCATCGCCTGGCTGCCCATCGGGACCAGCCCCCGCCGCATCGTGGACCTGGGCTGCGGGACCGGAGCCGGCACCCTCGCCCTGCTCAAGCACTTTCCCGAGGCCGAGTTGACGGCCGTCGACTCCTCGGCCGCCCACCTGCACCGCCTGCGGGAGAAAGCAGCCGCAGCCGGAGCAGCCGACCGCGTGCGCCTCGTCCAGGCCGACCTCGACGCGACGGCGTGGCCCGACCTCGGCAACCCTGAGCTGGTCTGGGCCTCGGCCTCCATGCACCACATGGCCGACCCCGACCGCACCCTGCGACAGGTCCACGGCCTGCTGGCACCGGGCGGGCTGTTCGCCGTCGTCGAGCTGGCCGGCTTCCCCCGGTTCCTGCCCGAAGGCGCTCCCGAAGACGCTCCCGGACTTGAGGAGCGCTGCCATGCCGCACTTGAGCACCACTACGCCGAGCACGTCCCCCACCGCGGCGCCGACTGGGGAACCAAGCTGACGGAAGCCGGCTTCACCGTCGAAGGCGAACGCACCATCACCGCCGGCATCGGCCCGACCCACACCAACGCGGTGGGCCGCTACGCGCTGAGCAGTCTGCGCCGCATGCGCGGCAGCGCCGCATCCGCCCTGACGGCCAAGGACCTGACCGCTCTCGACCAGCTGCTCGACACCGACAGTCCTCGCAGCATCCTGCACCGCAGCGACCTGCGGGTGCGCACCGAGCGCACGGTGTGGGCCGCACGCCGCACCTGACTGTCGTTCCCTTGCTGACAGCGGCCGCCACCGCGGCCTGGGCCGGACCGACATTCCGTCGGCAAAGGGACCCTCGGGGCGGGCGTAGCGTAGGTGGCATGTCGAAGTACGGATCCTTCCCCGGTACGCGGCCCCGCCGGCTCCGTACCACGCCCGTCATGCGCCGCATGGTCGCCGAGACCCGCCTGCACCCGGCCGACTTCATCCTGCCCGCCTTCGTCCGGGAGGGCGTCAGTGAGCCGGTGCCGATCGCGGCGATGCCCGGGGTCGTGCAGCACACACGGGACAGCCTGAAGAAGGCGGCCCTGGAGGCGGTCGAGGCCGGGGTGTCCGGGATCATGCTGTTCGGGGTGCCGGAGGAGAGCAAGAAGGACGCCTTCGGGACACCCGGGACGGATCCGGACGGGATTCTGCAGGTCGCCATCCGTGATGTGCGGGCCGAGGTCGGGGACGAGCTGCTCGTCATGTCCGATCTGTGTCTCGACGAGACCATTGATCACGGGCACTGCGGGGTGCTCGACGAGCAGGGGCGCGTGGACAACGACGCGACCCTTGAGCGGTACGCCGAGATGGCGCAGGTGCAGGCCGACGCGGGCGCGCACGTGGTGGGGCCGAGCGGGATGATGGACGGGCAGATCGGGATCGTCCGGGACGCCCTGGACGAGATCGGGCGTGAGGACGTCGCCGTCCTCGCCTACACCGCCAAGTACTCGTCCGCCTTCTACGGGCCTTTCAGGGAGGCTGTCGCCTCGTCCCTGAAGGGCGACCGGAAGACGTACCAGCAGGACCCCGCCAACGTCCGGGAGTCCATGCGGGAGTTGGCCCTCGATCTGGAGGAGGGGGCCGACATGGTGATGGTCAAGCCCGCGGGGCCCTACCTCGACGTCCTGGCCCGGGTCGCGGACGCCGTGGACGTGCCGGTCGCCGCGTACCAGATCTCCGGCGAGTACTCGATGATCGAGGCCGCAGCCGAGAAGGGCTGGGTCGATCGGGATCGGGCGATTCTGGAGACCCTCACGGGGATCAAGCGGGCCGGCGCGCAGAACATCCTGACGTATTGGGCGACCGAGGTGGCGCAGAAGCTGAGGTGACCACCCTCCTCACTTGCCTCCCTGCCTGCCTCCTCAACTGCCTTCTCACTTGTCCGTGCTGAACCAAGCCTCCGCGAGGTCGTCGAGGTGTGGGCGGGGCGGGGCGGGCAGTTCGCGCAGGGACCAGGTCAGGTCGCTGAAGACGTGCAGCAGTGCGTGCGCGAGCAGCTCGCGCGGGGGGTGCGGGGTGCGGCCGTACGCCTCGTAGAAGCGCCTGAGCTGCCGGGCGTCGGCGCACGTCACGAACAGGGCGGCGCCCGCGAGGTCGTACGCCGGGTCGCCGATCATGACCGGTTCGAAGTCGAAGAGGCCGGTGATCCGCCAGCCGCCCTGCGGGGCGACGGTCAGGTGCTCGCGCATGAACTCGGTGTGCAGCAGCACGCGTTGTGAGGGCGGGGCGAGCGGTACCGAGCTCAGGAAGTCCGGGATCTGCTCCAGCCAGGGCTCGGTGAGGCCGTTCGTGCGGTGGTGCCGGACCGCCTTGGCCCGCTGCACGGCCAGGAACCGGTTCCAGTCCGGCGGCCCGACCACGTCGGTCACCGGCTTCGGGTCCAGGGCGTGCAGCGCGGCCAGCGTCTCGGCCGCCTCGGTGACGATCCGGTCCTGGTCGGCGGCCGGGATCCGGTGCCACTCCATGGCCAGGCTCTCACCGGGCAGCCGCGACATCAGCACGAACCGCCAGCCGTTCTTGTACAGGTCGCCCGCTTGCAATCGCGGTGTGGCAACGGGAAGTTGACCCCAAAGGTGGGACAACACCCGTGCCTCCCTGATGGCTTCGGCCGCCTCGAAACCGGGATAGAGCTTCAGGACGAGCGATTCACCGACCGAGTACACCGGCAGCGAACCGTCCTCGAACCGCACCAACCGGGCCCCTTCGAGCCCCAGTTGTTTACAGAGGTCCTGTGCCGCCGGTCGCAGCAGAGCCTCGTCCCGTACGACCGCGTTCAACTCGTCGACCGTGTCCACGCTGGGCAGCATGCGGGCAGCCTAGGGCGTGCCGGGAGCCGCCCGCACCGCGAAGTCCGTGGGTGCACGGGGTAGGTACCTCTTTCGAGTGTGGAGAGGGACCAATGCAGGACCGTGGCGTGTGGTCGCCTGTACGATGCGGCCGGCTCGGCGGCCGGCGGGCGGGGTGCCGCCCCTCCTCAGTCCCACCAGAACGACCACGCCCGCTGCCCGAGCACCTCGTGCGCCGCGTACGCCCGCAGGGTCTCGTGGTGCCCCTGCGTGATGTTGTCCGGGCAGAACGCGAAGTGCTCGGCGGCGATGGCCTCGGCCTCGGCCTGTGTGGTGGGCGGGGCCGCCACGGACAGGACGAGCTGGTCGAAGGTGAGGGCGACGACACGTATGCCGAAGCGGTCCTCCCAGGAGCGGAGCACCGCGCACAGCCGGGCGGTGTCGCCCTCGTGGTTCATGGGGCCGGTCCAGCCGACGGCCGCCGGGATGTCGGCGGAACGGCGGGCCGGGACGAGGGCGAGGCGCGGCTCCTTGAAGCCGGAGCCCGCGTCGGCGAGGGAGTCGGCGACCTCGGCGGCACGGGCGTCGGGGGCCGCGGCCAGAGGAAGCGCGGGGGAGAGGCCGGGCCACACCGCACCGTACGGCGCGACCGTCTCGTCGTACGTCAGAGGCTCGCCGAAGACCTCGACGACTCGCTCCCTGCCGGGGTGGTCCTCGTCCGCGTCGGGCTCGTCCGCCGCGTAGTCCTCCCAGAACTCCGCCAGCACCTCCTCGGCGTCGTGGTCCCCGGGATACGACATCTCGCCCGGCATCAACTCCCACTCCGCCGGGCCTCCTTGAGCGCCGCCGGTGTCCAGCAGCAGCGGAAGGAGCCCTGCCCGGCCGGCGGTGGAGCCCAGCGCCGCCCAGTTGCCCGGGGACGCCTGCCGCTCGGCGTGCCACAGCAGCGGCTCGTGCCCCGGACCCTCGTCCTCCCTCACTGCCTCAAGGGCGTGGGAGGGGCCTCCAGCATCGATCAGTCGCCCCGGCGGGAGCTGAAGCCCGAGGGAACGCCCGCTCGGGTCGGCCGCCAGCTTGGGCAGCGGGTTGGGAAGAGTCGCCATGCCGGTGACTGTAGGGGGTGGCACTGACATTGATAGCGGTGCGCAGGTTCCAGTGGTCGTGACTCGGGCACTGACTGACGCCCTGCTGGGTTGTCTTCCCGTTGTTCTCTCCGGCTGCCGGGACTTGTTCAACGAGCGACGGCCGGGCGAAGAAGACCTCAGCGCACACGGCCGTCGAAGCACTCAGCCCTGCCCTCCGCCGGACGGAAACAGGCCCGGACGACCGTTCCGGGGCGGATCGCGGTCATCGGGGTGTAGACGTAGGACTGCGTGTCGGCGCCGTCCTCGATCTCGGCGCGGCGGACGCGGTCGTCTCGACCGCCCGCGGTCAACTCGAGCCGGTCGCCGATCCGCGTGTTCCACATCCGGGCCCAACTCGTCCCGCACTTGTTGCTGTAGCGCAGCTCCAGATCGGCGCCGGTGGTGGTGTGGTGCGCGGCGAGGGTCTTCGGACCGGCGCCGCATCTCATCCGCATCGGGCTCCTGCCCTCACAGGCGGCCCCTGCCGCCGCGCGCGGCGGTGCAGGAGCTGTGCCGACTGGCCGGCGAAGCGAACGTCACGGCCCGTCCTCCCTGCGGGGGAGAGGACGGGCCGTGTCCGTTTCTTCAGGCGCTCAGAGCCGTTCCGGCGTCCGGATGCCCAGCAGGGCCATGCCCTGGTGCAGCGTCCGCGCCGTGACGTCGCACAGGAACAGGCGGTTCTCCACCTGCTGCGGCGTCTCGGCCTTCAGGACCGGGCACTTGTCGTAGAACGTCGTGTAGAGCGCCGCCAGTTGGTACAGGTACGCCGCGAGCTTGTGCGGCGCGTACTCCGTGGCCACCTCTTCGATGGTCTCCCCGAAGCTGTCGATGTGCAGGCCAAGGGCACGCTCGGCCGCGGCCAGGTCCAGCTCCGGGTGCGCGGTCGGCTTCGCCTCGCCCGCCTTGCGCAGGATCGACTGGATACGGGCGTACGCGTACTGGAGGTAGACGGACGTGTCGCCGTTCAGCGACACCATCTGGTCCAGGTCGAACTTGTAGTCCCGGCTCGCCGACGTCGACAGGTCCGCGTACTTCACCGCGCCGATGCCGACCTGGGTCCCGCGCTCGGCGATCTCCTCCTCGGACAGCTGGTGCTGGGTGTCCTTCTCCCGCACCACCGCCGTGGCCCGGTCGATCGCCTCGTCCAGCAGGTCCACCAGCCGGACCGTCTCGCCCTCACGCGTCTTGAACGGCTTGCCGTCCTTGCCGAGGACCGTGCCGAAGGCCAGGTGGAGCGCCTTGACGTCGTCGTTCAGCCAGCCCGCCCGGCGGGCCGTCTCGAAGACCATCCTGAAGTGCAGCGCCTGGCGGGCGTCGACGACGTACAGGAGCGTGTTCGCCTTCAGGTTGAAGACCCGGTCCCTGATCGCGGAGAGGTCCGTGGCCGCGTAGCCGTAGCCGCCGTCGGACTTCCGCACGATCAGCGGGACCGGCTCGCCGTCCGTGCCCTTGATGTCGTCGAAGAACACGCACAGCGCGCCCTCCGAGCGCACCGCGACGCCCGACTCCTCCAGCAGGCGGCACGTCTCGTCCAGCATGTCGTTGTAACCCGACTCGCCGACGATGTCCGGGTCCCGGATCTCCATGTCCAGCTTCTCGAAGACCGAGAAGAAGTAGATCTTCGACTCGTCGACGAACCTCTGCCAGGTGGCGAGGGTGTGCGGGTCGCCGGCCTGCAGGTCGACCACCCTGCGACGCGCCCGCGTCTTGAACTCCTCGTCCGCGTCGAACAGCTTGCGGGCCGCCTTGTAGAGGCGGTCGAGGTTCGACATCGCCTCCTCGCCGGAGGCCGCGGTGTCCTCGGCGGCCGCCTTGTGGTCCAGCTCGTGCGGGTGCTCGTCCAGGTACTGGATGAGCATGCCGAACTGGGTGCCCCAGTCGCCGATGTGGTGGCGCCTGACCACGTTCTCGCCGGTGAACTCCAGGATCTGGACCACCGCGTCGCCGATCACCGCGGAGCGGAGGTGGCCGACGTGCATCTCCTTCGCCACGTTCGGCTGGGCGTAGTCGATGACCGTCGTGCCCGGGTGCTCCGCGTACGGGATGCCCAGGCGGCCGTCCGTGTCCGTGTACCGCGCCGCGAGGTTCTGCGTGATCGCCCTGTCGGTGATCGTGATGTTCAGGAAGCCGGGGCCCGAGACCTCGATGTCCTTGATCACATCGCCGGACTCGACCCGGGCGACGACCTGGGTGGCGAGCTCGCGGGGGTTGGCCTTCGCCTTCTTCGCGAGGGCGAGGATGCCGTTGGCCTGGAAGTCCGCCCTGTCGCTGCGTCGCAGCAGCGGGTCCGCGTCGGCCTCCGGCAGGGCTGCCGAGAGGGCGGTCGCGAGGCGCTGGTGGACGGAGGCGGTGAGGGACGTGACCGGGGCCATAGGAGTGGGTGCCGTTCTCCTCGTGGGTACGGGTGGATGCGGTCAGTATCCCATGGGGGGTAAAGCGAATTTCTCGGGCGCGGGTGGGTGGGGTGGTGTGGGGGTGGGGGCTTGGGTTCCTGGCTGTGTGCGGGTGCCGGGTGGGCTTTTCTCGCCCCCGCCGCCCCTACCCGTCCCATCCTCGGGGGCTCCGCCCCATGCCCCCGTGGGGTGGGTGGGTCCCTCGGCCTCGGCCTCGGGCCATGAGCTCGGGCCTTCGTCTCGGGTCTTGAAAAGGCGTTTTCGTTGTTGTGGCCGTAGCTGGGAGAATGGTCCGGTCAGCCGTGTGACCGTACCGGCTGCGGATGAGGAACTTCCAGAAAAAGAGGACGTGCCGATCGTGGCTCAGAGCACCGAGACCACCGACTGGGTCTCCCGTTTCGCGGATGAGGTCATCGAGGAGTCGGAGCGTCGGGCCCCGGGCAAACCTGTCGTCGTCGCGTCCGGGCTGTCCCCCTCGGGGCCCATTCACCTGGGCAACCTCCGCGAGGTCATGACGCCCCACCTCGTCGCCGACGAGATCCGGCGGCGGGGGTACCAGGTACGCCATCTGATCTCCTGGGACGACTACGACCGGTACCGGAAGGTTCCGAACGGCGTCGCCGGGGTCGACCCGTCCTGGGCCGAGCACATCGGCAAGCCGCTCACCTCCGTGCCCGCCCCCAAGGGCTCCGCCCACGCCAACTGGGCCGAGCACTTCAAGGCCGCGATGATCGAGTCGCTCGCCGAGATGGGCGTCGAGTTCGACGGGATCAGCCAGACCGCCCAGTACACCTCGGGTGTCTATCGCGAGCAGGTCCTGCACGCGATGCGGCACCGGGGCGAGATCGACGCCGTCCTCGCCCAGTACCGGACCAAGGCCAAGCCCGCCCAGAAGAAGCAGCAGTCCCAGAAGCCCGTCGACGCGGCCGAGGTGGAGGCCGCCGAGGGGTCGGGCGCCGCCGCCGAGGACGACGGGAGCAGCGGTTCCGCCGGGTACTTCCCGTACAAGCCCTACTGCGGGCGGTGCGAGAAGGACCTCACCACCGTCACCTCGTACGACGACGACACGACCGAGTTGTCGTACGTCTGCGACGCCTGTGGCTTCTCCGAGAGCGTGCTGCTGAGCGAGTTCAATCGCGGCAAGCTGGTCTGGAAGGTCGACTGGCCGATGCGGTGGGCTTACGAGGGGGTCGTGTTCGAACCGAGCGGCGTCGACCACTCCTCGCCGGGGTCCAGCTTCCAGGTCGGTGGGCAGATCGTCGGGATCTTCGGCGGGAAGCAGCCGATCGGGCCCATGTACGCCTTCGTGGGGATCAGCGGGATGGCGAAGATGTCGTCGTCCCGGGGCGGGGTCCCGACCCCTGCCGACGCGTTGAAGATCATGGAGCCGCAGCTCCTGCGCTGGCTGTACGCCCGCCGCAGGCCCAACCAGTCCTTCAAGATCGCCTTCGACCAGGAGATCCAGCGGCTGTACGACGAGTGGGACAAGCTCGACGCCAAGGTCGCCGAGGGGGCCGCTCTTCCCGCCGACGTCGCCGCGCACTCGCGTGCCGTGCGGACCGCCGGAGGCGAGCTGCCGCGCACGCCCCGGCCCATGCCGTACCGCACGCTTGCCTCCGTCGCCGACATCACCGCCGGCCACCAGGACCAGGCCCTGCGCATCCTCAGCGAGTTCGACCCCGCCAGCCCGCTCGCCTCGCTGGACGAGGTACGGCCGCGGCTCGACAAGGCCGAGGCGTGGATCAACACCCAGGTGCCCGCCGACCAGCGCACCATCGTGCGTGACGAGCCGGACGCCGAGCTGCTGAAGTCCCTCGACGAGCAGGGGCAGGGGTCGCTGCGGCTCCTCCTCGACGGGCTCGACTCGCACTGGTCCCTCGACGGGCTCAGTCACCTCGTCTACGGCGTGCCCAAGGTCCAGGCCGGCTTCTCCGCCGACGCCACCCCCAAGGAACTGCCGGCCGAGATCAAGAGCGATCAGCGGAAGTTCTTCGCCCTGCTCTACCACCTGCTCGTGGGGCGTGACACCGGTCCGCGGCTGCCCACCCTCCTGCTCGCCGTCGGGCAGGACCGGGTGCGCATGCTGCTTGGCGAGTAAGGCGAGTGAGCGGTCTGGCGTGTGTACGGTGACGGGGCGTCCGGGGTATCTCCGGGCGCCCCGTCACCGTACGAGGACCTTCTGCCTCACTGCCTGCCGGCTTCTTACAGAACTACGGCCATGGCCGCCACGACCGCCGTGAAGGTGACGAAGAAGAGCACGGCCTGCATGCCCGTCAGTTCCTTCATGGGCTTTCCCGAACGCACCAGTTCGACCTGACGTCTGATGTATCCGGCGAAAATGATCCGCGTAAAGGTCAGGCCCAGCATGGTCGCCGTGAACAGCATCAGCGGCGTTTTTCCCTCGTACCCGTTTACCGCCGAGCTCAGCACGATGCAGGCCGCTCCGACCAGGGGGAGCAGTACCGCCTTCAGTTTGTCCCGTTTCGTGATGACCATGGACTGCACCGCCAGCGCCAGGGCGATACCGGACACGATGGCCGCTATCCACCAGTCGGTGACGGAGAACGTAGAGGTCAGCACGGAATTTCCCCTTTGTTGATGGGGCGGGCGGGTGCCGCGGATGACGGGATGACGGGAACCGGATGCCGGGAACGGGATGACGGGATGACGTAGGGGTGATGCGTACTCGTGGTGCACGGCACGCATCACCCCCACCGGTATGCGTGCGGTATCTACCAGCCGAGCCAGCCGATCACCGAGGTCGCCGCATCGCCGACGACGCCCGACACCTTGGCGCCGACCTCCTCGGCCAGTCCGAACTTCTTGAAGAGCTGGCCCTTGCCGAAGAATATGCCGCCGACCACGAAAATGCCGAGGGCCTCATTGAACTTGCTGCTGCCGTAGCCGTAACCCTCTCCGGTGAAGTAGGCACTCACCCCTTGCAGACCCCAGGAAATGAGACCGGCGCCGAAAGCGAGCGGTCCGAGGACCGGTGCGGCCGGCGGGAAGAGCAGGGCGCCCGCTCCGAGTACGACGGCGGCTGTTCCGAAGACCGTGCTCCAGTGCCCGGTGGCTGCCGCCCAGTCCTTGTCGTCACCGGTGTCCTCGGGCCACATGCCCCAGTACTTGGTGTCACCGGTGTCGTCGTACTCGGGGCTGTCGGAGGGGTTGGTGCCGCTCTGCTCGTTCAGCTTCGCCTGCTCGGCCGCCTTCCGCGCCGCCTCCGCGGCCTCGGCCTTCCGCTTCGCGACGGCGATCGAGCGGGCCTCGCTGGCGGCAGCGGCCGCGGCCCGCGCGTCCTGGCCGGCCTGCTGGGCGGCGGCCTGGGCCTGGGTGGCGGAGGCCTGCGCCTGGGAGGCGAACGTCACCGCCTGCTTGGCCGACGCGACCGCCTGCCGCATCGAGTAGTTCGCGGTGCGGGCCGCGCCGCGTGCGGTGGCCGCCGCCGACTGGGCGTCCTTGGCCGACTGGGCCGCGGAGGCCGCGGACTTGTCGGCGTCGTCCGCGTTCCGCTTCGCCTCGGCGGCCGAGTCTTCGGCGTCCTTGGCGTAGCCGTTCGCCTTCGCCGCCCAGTCGGACGCCTCCTGCGCCGCCTGGCGGGCCTCCGCCGCCGCCTTGGACGCCAGTGCGGCGTCCTCCAGCGCCTTCGCGGCCACCTTCGCGGCGTGCGCGATGGCGGCGCGGATGGCGGCGACGTGGGTGGCGTGGTCGTGGTCGAGGCGGGCGATGTTGAACTGGTCGCGGACGACGAAGGAGTGCCGCATACGAGCGGAGCCCTCCAGGACGATCTTCGCCGCCGACTGCATGTAGGGGCCGCCGGAGTCGAGGAGGCGGAACACCTCGACGTTGTCGTCCTGCTTCGTCGCCTCCGCCAGTTCGAGGGTGAGGAAGCGGTGCAGGGCCAGGGCGCTTCCGTCGTCCAGTGCCGCCTCGGCCTTCGCCTTGACGGCCGCGCCCGGGTTCTGGTTCAGGATCTCGAACACCATGACGCGGTTGTCGGTGGCGGCCGCCTCGATGACTCCGTTGGCGAGGAAGTCGCTGGGCGCGTCCGGGTCTTCGGCGGCCAGCGCCTGGTGGGCGGCCCCGGCGACGGCGGCCGGGGCGGCCGTCGCGATGGCGAGAACGTTCTCCCGGTCGTCCTGCCGCTGGGCGAGGAGGCGGTCGGCGTCGAGCCAGTTGACCACGTCCTCGTCGGTGCCGGAGAGGGCGAACTCGGCGGCTTCCCTGGTCCATGTGCCGGTCGAGTCGAGGAGTTTGACGGCGGCCTTCCGGCCGGTGGTGACGGCCGTGTCGGTGTCCCCGGACCTCAGTGCCGAGTCGGCCGCGGCGATGAGGTCCTTGATCTCCGTGGCGGTCTGGTCCACCTGTGTGCGCTGCCTGTCGACCCGGGTGGCGTCGTCGGTCTCGGCCTTCGCCCTCAGGCGTGCCTCCTCGATGCCGAGTTCCGTGTCCTCGGCGATGCGGGCGGTCTCCGCCTCGCGGGCCGCCTGCTCCACCTCCTGGGCTTCCTTGACCGCGTCGGAGGCCGTGGTCGCCGCCTGCATCGCCGCCTCGGCGTACTCGGTGGACCGCTTCGCGTACTCGATCGCCTTGCCCGCGTTCGCCGCCGCCTCGTCGGCCGCGTCCGCGGCCTTCAGGGCGTGGGCGGCGGCGCTGTTGGCGGCGTCGCGTGCCACGCGGGCGGCGGCGGCCGCCCGGTTCGCCAGGGTCTGGGCGCTGTTGGCGGCCCGGGTGGCCCGCGCGGCTGCGGCGTCGGCCTCGGCCGCGGCCTGCCTCGCCTTGGCCGCCTGGGACTGGGCGACACCCGCGGAGGTGGCGGCGTCGGCGGCGGCGTTCGCGGCCGCGGCGGCGTTCTGGGCCGCGCTCGCCGCGGCGGAACCGGCGGAAGAGGCCTGCTGGGAGGAGATGGCGGCCTGGTCGGCGGCCTTGGCCGCGGTGCTCGCGCGCGCGGCGGCGTCCCGTGCGCCCTGGGCGGCCGCGCGGGCGGCCGAGGCCTTGGAGGCGTCCTTGGACGCGGCGATCGCGGCGTTGTAGGCGCGGGAGGCGGCGTTCCCGGCCGACGCGGCGGCGGCAGCGGCGGCCTGCGCGGCCTGCGCGGCACGGCTGGAGGCGGCCTGGGCGGTGCGGGAGGCGGAGATCGCGGTGCCCGCGGCGTCGGCGGCCCCGCGTGCGGCGTTGGCCGCGTTGTTCGCCGCCGTTGCCGACTTGCGGACGTCGTTCTGGGCCGCCCTCGCTTCTTCGGCCGCCTTCAGAGCGGCGGCCTTGGCCTTCTCGGCCGCCTTCTTCGCCTGGTCGGAGGCGGCGACGGCCTGCTCCGTCTGCAGCTGCGCCCGCTTGCCCTCCCGTTCCACGATCTTGACCAACTGGTCGATGGTCGCGGCTTCTTCGTCGCGGGCACGGGCGATGTACTGGCCGGAGACGAGGAACTGGTGGATCGCCTCGGGCGATCCGTCGTTCAGGGCGCGCTCCGCGTACTTCTTCACCTCCGGGGAGGCGGTGCTCAGGATGGTGAAGACCTCGACCCGCTCGTCCTCCTGCAGCGCCGTGTACTGGGTCTGGGTCAGGAACGTCCGCAGCGCCGCCTGGGTGCCCAGGTTCAGCGCCTTGGTGGCCTCCCGCTTGACGGCGGTGCCGCTGTTGTTCATGACAGTGAGGACGGCCACCCGCAGGTCCGTCTCGACGGGCTGTGCGTAGCCGTCGCGCAGGTAGGCGGCGATTGCGTCGTCCCCCGCGGACAACGCCGCTTCGGCCGACTCCTGCACGGACTTGCCGGCGTAGGCGAGGCCGGCGAGGACCGCGAAGCGGTTGTCCTCCGCCTTCGCCGTGGGGAGTTCGCCGGTGAGGAAGGCGGACACGGCGGCCGGGGTGCCGGCCAGGGCGGCTGCGGCGGCCTCACGGACCGCGCGGCCGCCGACCTTGTACTCCCACACGGCCCTGCCCCGGTCGGTGTCGGGCAGTGCGCTGTCGCCGGTGTCCGGGTCGGCGGCGTGGGCGGGGGTGGCGGTGAGGGTGGCGATGGAGGGCAGGGCGGGGACGGCGGTCGCCCCGGCGAGAGCAGTGAGTATTCGGCGTCTGCTCCACAACGACGCTGACGACAACGGCGCTGACACAGTGTGCATCCTTCCCGTTCGGGATACGACGACGTGACGCCCCGCCGCGCACCCAAAAGGTGACACGGCGGGGCGTATCGGTTTTCTGGCCAGTGAATTTCCGGACAAGAGTAAAGAGAGCGTCAGCTGTGGATTAATGAAAGGCAGGTGTGTTATCGAATATTTATTTACCTTTCATGGGGCCCTCACAAGCGGAAGCGCAACCATTCCGCGCAGTGACGGGAGTCACAATCGAGCCAAGCGTTATCGGCCGTTTGGCCTGATTTATTTCGATGGACAAAATCTTGGGTTCGGTTTTGCATTCCCTTGGCTGCGGGAGTGAGCCACGCTTTGCGATCCCCGATCAGGGGGCTCTCCCGCCGAATTTCGGGGGTGTCGGGGGGTGTTCGTGACCGCATTTGTTTCCGGTCATGCGCGTTTAGCTTCTATTTCTCCGTCGTGCCGTGGCGCCGTAGCCTTCACAACCGTTTTCCATGCGTTCCGGACGTGTTCCGGACGTTCCATCGGAACCGAGCACGAGGACTGCAATGAAGGCACGTAGCAGAACCGCGTCAACAACGAGACGCCTCATGGGACGCGCTCTGGGCGCGGCCGCGGCAGCGGGCGCCCTGGCCTGGCTCGTGGTGGCGGGCACCCCGGCGGGAACACCCGCCGAGAAGGACGCCGCCACCGCCCGGGCCATCGCCGACGAGGCCCCGGGCTTCGCCGTCGAGGACTTCGACTACCCGGGGGCCGACAGGATCCTCGAAGAGCAGAACATCGTCCTCAAGCGCGGCGACGGCCACATCACGCTCGCCGACTGCGCCGCCGGCAGCGGACTGCTGGAGATCTGGTCCCGCGAAACGCTGAACGTCTGCTTCAAGGTCACCGGCGACACCGGCTGGCTGACGCTGGAGATCCCCTCCGTCTACGGCGTGAAGTCCAACGAGTACGCGACCGAGCTCGACATGACCGTCGGCACGGAGGAGAAGTCCTACGACGTCCCCGCGAACTCCTGGAAGGCGGTGGGCGAGAGCGCGGACGATCAGGCGCGCCCCCACATGCTCGTGGAGATCAGGACCTCCAAGTAGGGCCCACCAACCATCCAAGTAGGGCCCACCAACCCGAGCCCGTTGCCAGACCTGCAAGAGACCTGACTGCCACAGATCCGACGGCCACAGATCCGACTGCGACGGATCTGACTGCGACAGATCTGGCTGTCACAGATCCGACTGCCACAGACCTGACCTGCCACAGACCTGCCACCGAGGAACCCCTTGATGCGACACACCAGACCCGTGCGCCTCGCCGCACTGGCCGCCGCCCTGATCGCCGGACCCGTCGTGCTCACCGCCGCACCCGCCACCGCCGTGACCGGCCCCGCCACCCCCGCCTCCGACACCACCCACGCCTACACCGCGCAACTCGTCCTCGGCGACCACGACCGCGGCTGCTCCGGCGTCCTCGTCGACCGCGAATGGCTGCTCACCGCGGCCAGCTGCTTCGCCGACAACCCGGTCGCCGACCTGACGGTGCCCGCGGGCAAGCCGAAGCTGAAGACCACGGCGACCATCGGCCGCTCCGACCTCACCAGCACCGCGGGCGCGGTCCGCCAGGTCGTCGAACTCGTGCCCCGCACCGACCGCGACGTAGTACTGGCCCGACTGAACCGCCCCGTCACCAACGTCACCCCCATCGCCCTGGCCACCACCGCCCCCACCACGGGCGAGGAGCTGAAGCTCGCCGGCTACGGGCGCAGCACCACCGAGTGGGCCCCTCTGAACCTGCACACCGGCGCGTTCTCGGTGGACACCTCCGACGCCACCACCGCCACCGTCACCGGCAAGGACGGCGCGGCCGCCTGCAAGGGCGACACCGGCGGCCCCCTGGTCCGCGTGACGGGCGGCACCCCTCAACTGGCCGCCCTGAGCAGCCGGTCGTACCAGGGCGGCTGCTTCGGCACCGACGCCACCGAGACCCGAACCGGCGGCATCGCCACCCGCGTCGACGACCTTGCCTCCTGGGTGGACTCCAAGGTGGGTGCGCCCCGCATCACCGACTTCAACTGCGACGGCACCGAGGACATCGCCATCGCCGACCCCAAGGCGACCGTCGGCGGCAAGGCCGGCGCGGGCCTCGTCCGCATCGTCTACGGCGGCGGCAAGGGCACCGCCGAGATCCACCAGGACCTCGACTGGGTGCCCGACACCGCCGAGACCGACGACTGGTTCGGCGAGGCCATCGCCACCGTCGACTACGACGAGGACGGCTGCACCGACCTCGTCGTCGGCACCCCCTCCGAGGACATCGGCACCGCCACCGACACCGGCGTGGTCGACATCCTGCACGGCGCTCCCGGCGGCCTCGGCACGGGCACGAAGAAGAACACCCACTACCAGCAGGGCGCCGGCAACGGTTCCCTCAGCGCCTCCGCCAACGAGAGCGGCGACCGCCTGGGCCAGACCCTCGCCGCCGCCACCACCAACGCGGGCGAGCCGTTCATCGTGATCGGCGAGCCCGGCGAGGCCCTCGGCTCCGTCGTCAAGGCCGGACAGGCGTTCTACGTGCACGGCACCACCAACGTCTCCATCCACCAGGACAGCCTGGACGTGCCCGGCGCCGTGGAGGCGAACGACGGCTTCGGCGGCGCCGTCGCGGCCGACTCCAACCACATCGCCATCAGCGCCCCCGGCGAGGCCATCGGCACCAAGGCGGACGCCGGCAACCTCGCCGTCTTCGACCCCAACAAGCTGAACGCCGAAGGCAGGCCCACCCCGCTGTTCGGCCTCGACCAGGACCTGGACACGGTCTCCGGCGGCGCCGAGGCCGGCGACCAGTTCGGCAAGTCCCTCGCCCTCGTCCCGTACCGCCCGGCGGGCGCGGCGACCGCCAACGAGTCGATCCTCGCCGTCGGTTCACCCGGTGAGGACCTGCCCATCGACGGCGTCGACAAGGCCGACGTGGGCAGCGTCCACACCTTCCGCGTCACCGCCTCGGGCACGTACAGCCAGCTCAGCGGCTTCTCGCAGGGCACCGCCACCGACGACGTGACCGGCACCGCCGAGGTCGGCGACGCCTTCGGCTCGACCCTGACCGCCGTGAACACCGCGCCGCGTGCCGTCAGCACCACGGAGACGCTGAAGCTGGCCGTCGGCGTCACGGGCGAGGCCATCGGCACGGTGACGAAGGCGGGCGCGATCCAGACCTTCTCGCTCCTCGGCACACCCGGCGCTAACGACCGCTGGCTGGAGGCGGGCAACGGCACCGGCATCCCGGGCACGCCCGGCGCCAACCAGAACCTGGGCTCCAGCATCCACTTCACCGGCACCCACCTGTACGCGGGCATGCCGTACGGCCCGTCCGCCTACGGCACCCTCTACGCCCTGCCGATGTCCAACGTGACCGCCGGCGGCACGGTGGCCGCCGTCACCACGTACCAGCCCGGCCAGGGCGGACTCCCCTCGGCCGGCGCCCGCTTCGGCTACGCGGCGCGATAGCCCGACACACCTGAAGCACGAGAGAGCCCTCGAAGGAACGACAGGTTCCTTCGAGGGCTCTCCTCGTGCGGTCATGTACGGGACGGCGGCCATGTGCGCGGCATAAGTCCGCGGCCGTCTCAGGCAATGTGGTCCTCTTGCATCTGCGCGTCGTGGCGATCGGTGAAGCGCAGGACCAACTTCTTGGCGTCGGCGTCCAGGAGCGGGACACCATAGGTCGCCTCGACGTTGTCGCTGAACTCGCGTGGAGTCGGGTAGCCGCTGCCGCTTATCGACTGCTTGAAGACCTGGTAGTACGCCTCGTCGTCCGGCTCCGGGGGCCCACCGCCCTCACCGAGCTGACGCGTACGGTTCGGACCGGACGGGATGGGGAAACTCCCCGTCGTCTCGGACGCGGACTCCAGCGCCTCACCGGGCTGCTCCTGGTACGGCTGCTGGGGCAACTGGGGCTGTTGCTCCGGGTACTGCTGCTGCTCGGGTCCCTGCTTCTGGAAGTGCTGCTGTCCGGGCCGCCGCTCCTGGTACCGGCGCTGCTCCGCCTGCGGCTCATCGAATTGCTGATCGGTCAGCTGCTCCTCGTACCACTGCTCGTACGGCTCCTCAGGTTCGTACGCGGGGTTGTAGCCGCCCCGGTACTCGACCTCCTGCGGCCCGGCCGCCGCGAACCACGGGCTCTGCTCCTCCGGGAACTCCTGAAGGTACTCCGGCTGCTCGACCGGCCCTCCACCCTGCGGAAGCGGGCGCTGCGGCGCCGCCGGGCCCACCTGAGCCTGCTCCTGGGCCTGTGCCCGCACCGGCGTCTGCACCTGAGCCTGCGCCGGGCCGGTACCGCGACCATCCACCGCCCCACCGGACGCCCGCTCCAACTCCAACTCCGGCTGCGGCTGCGCCGCCGGAGGCAGCAGCGCCGGCTCGATGCCCGCCGCCGCCAGACCCGCCGGAGCCGTGTTCGCCAACGGCACGCCGTACCGCGCCAGACGCAACGGCATCAACGACTCCACCGGAGCCTTGCGCCGCCACGCACGCCCGAAACGGGACCGCAGCCGCGCCTGGTACACCAGCCGCTCCTGCTCCAGCTTGATCACCTGGTCGTACGACCGCAGCTCCCACAGCTTCATACGGCGCCACAGCAGGAACGTCGGAAGCGGCGACAGCAACCAACGCGTCAGCCGCACCCCCTCCATGTGCTTGTCCGCCGTGATGTCCGCGATCCGGCCGATCGCGTGCCGGGCCGCCTCCACCGACACCACGAACAGCACCGGGATCACCGCGTGCATACCGACACCCAGCGGGTCCGGCCAGGCCGCCGCGCCGTTGAACGCGATCGTCGCCAGCGTCAGCAGCCACGCCGTCTGACGGAGCAGGGGGAACGGGATCCGGATCCACGTGAGCAGCAGATCCAGAGCCAGCAGGACACAGATACCCGCGTCGATACCGATCGGGAAGACATAACTGAAGTTCCCGAAGCCCTTCTGGAGGGCGAGCTCACGGACGGCCGCGTACGAACCCGCGAAACCGATAGCGGCGATGATCACGGCGCCGGTCACGACAACGCCTATCAGAATGCGGTGCGTCCGTGTCAGCTGTGGCGTCGCCACCCGTAATCCCCTCCCAGTGCGTGTTGTTGCGCGCAACAGGGTGGCACATGTGTGTGTCGTGCGTTTGGCCGGTCATCGGGGAGCCCGGTCCGCGGAACGGCCGGGCTCCCACAAAAAGCCTGGTGACACCGCGCGTTCAGCCGCAGCCGCAGCTACAGACCGAGTTCTACTTGTTGCTCGCCGACGCCGACGGCTCGCCGCTCTCGGAACCCGAACCCTTGTCCGCGGCCTTGTCCCCCGACTCCGAAGCAGGCTTCGAAGCCGACTTCGACGGCGACGCGCTCGAACCCGACCCTTCGGCCTCGTCGTTCGCCGCGCCGATGGCCGCCACGATCTGCTTGGCAGCCGCCTTCGCACTCTTCAGCAGCTCGTCCGCGTCCGGCGTCTTGTCACCCGCCAGGCCCGCACCGTTGTAGTCGAGCGTGATCACCACGTTCTCGACCCGCGCCACGACCGTCTGCTGCTTGAAGGAACCCTCCTTCTTCTTCAGGTCGTAGCGCACCGCCGTCGCCTGGTCACCCGTACCGGTCACCGGCTCCGACTTCACGTTCTTCGCACCCTCGACCGCCTGCGCCTCCGAGAGCCTCTTGTCGAACTGGGCCCGCGCCCGCTCGTCACCGGCACCACGCGCCGCGTCCGAGTCCAACAGCAGCAGCGACACGCTCAGCCAGCGGTACTGCGAACCCTTCACACCCTTGTTGTCGAGACTGGTCCAGCGGCAGTCGCCACTGACGTCCGGCTCACCGTCATTGATCGCCTTGCCCGACTTCGCACCCTCCGGGACCAGGTCCTCCAGGGTCTTCTTCGACAACACCGTGCACGCCTCGGGCAGCTTCCCGTACGCCGCCGCCTTCACCTCGTTCGCCGAAGCCGTCGCCGACTGCTTCGCCGTCGGGCTCGCCGACTCCTTCGCCTTCGCCGCGTCGTCACCGGAGCCGGAGCCCGAGGAGCAGCCGGCCGCGACGAGCATCACCGGAAGTGCCGCGGCGCCCACAAGGAGCCGCCGGACGCCCCTGCCTCCGTGGCCTCGCCCGCCTCGATGATGATGCTGATCTCGCTGTGCTGATCGGTGCATGGTTCCTTCACTCATGATGCTCATGACGTTCGTGGTTCCTGCGTGACGCCTGTGGTAGTGCTGCCGGATCGGGTCCGAGGGGCCACGGTACGCGTTGAGCAAGAGGAGTGGCTGTCCTTCAGCCGCTTTGCGGAGTCAGCCCGGAGGCGGTCAGTCGTTGAACGACTCCGCCAGCCGCGCGGCCAGATTTCGCGCCCTGTCCTGCATTTCCTTGCTGTCCGGCACCTCTGTCACGGACGTCGGCTGCTCCGCGTACTCGACGGTCACAATGACGTTGGACGTGCGAAATACCACAGTTACCGTCCGCTGCTGCGCCGTACTCAGCTCGTCGTTCAGAAACGCCTCGTCACTGAGATCGTCGAGCGTGCGGGGCTGAAGCGCGGCGGGCGTCCCGCTGGGGGAGGCGGAGGAATCGGCCGAGTCGGGTGAACCGGATGAGTCGGCCGAGTCGGATGAACCAGGTGAGTCAGGCGAACTGGAGGAATCGGAGGCGGACTCGGTGGCGGACTCGGAGGGCTTCGGGTCACCGGAGGCCCCGGCCCCGGTCTCGTCCTCGTTGACACCCTCCCCGTCGGCCTTCTTGCCGTCCTTCTTGCTGTCGCCGCCGTCGCTCTCCGCGGCGGACGGCTCGGGAAGGTCCGCGGCCTCCAGCTTGGCGGCATAGACCTCCGCCGCCTTGTCGTCGTCGCTCACCGCGCTGTCGTACGACACCACGCGCTCGAAATCGAGGAACAGGTGGTCCGTGGCGACGGTGGACGCCACCTTCCACCGGCACCCCACCCGGCGGTCCGTGTCGAACGTCTGCGTCGCCTCGCCCTCGTACGCCGTCTCCCGCTGCTCCTCGTCCGTGAGCTGCTTGATACCGGGCAGGAGCGCGTCCAGCGCGCCCTTGGAGACCACGCCGCACGGCTCGGGGAGCGTGCGGTAGCGGCCGGGCGGGGCGGCGGGCGCGGTGGTGCTGGAGGTGCCGGGCTTGTCGTCGGGGCTGCTCGACTCGTCGGAGCCGGTGCAGCCGGCCAGCAATGCCGTGAGGAGCACGGCGACGCCGGGTACGTACGCCTTCGGCTGCACGGAGGGCTCCTCTCGACGGACCACCGGGGTCACGGGTCTAGATCCGGGACTGCGCCTGGATCTGGGGTTATTCGCTTGCCGCGCCAGGGCGGCCGCTGAACACAATGTGTATCGCACGCACTGCCGTGGACGCCGGTCCGGCATCCCATTTCACTGACCTTGGCGCCGGTTTTGCGATTTCAGACTTCTGTTGTTACTTCGGGGGATTGAGGGCGATATGTCGTACATAGAGGTACCGGGACCGAAGGTACCCATCCGCATGTGGACCGACCCCGCGTCGGTCGAGGACGTCGCGATGCAGCAGCTCCGCAACGTCGCCACCCTGCCCTGGATCAAGGGCCTGGCGGTCATGCCGGACGTCCACTACGGCAAGGGCGCGACGGTCGGGTCCGTCATCGCGATGCAGGGCGCGGTGTGTCCTGCGGCGGTGGGAGTGGACATCGGCTGCGGGATGTCGGCGGTGAAGACGTCGCTGACGGCGAACGATCTGCCGGGGGATCTCTCGCGGCTGCGGTCGAAGGTCGAGCAGGCCATTCCGGTGGGGCGGGGGATGCATGACACTCCCGTTGATCCGGGAGGGTTCCATGGGCTGGCCACCGCGGGGTGGGATGACTTCTGGGGGCGGTTCGAGGGGGTTGCGGAGGCGGTCAAGTTCCGTAAGGGGCGAGCGACTACGCAAATGGGAACCCTTGGCCAAGGGAATCACTTCTGGGAACTTTGCATCGATACGGACAATTCGGTCTGGATTATGCTGCATTCCGGTTCTCGGAACATCGGCAAGGAACTCGCCGAATACCACATCGGTGTTGCTCAGAAGCTGCCGCACAACCAGGGCCTGGTCGACCGTGACCTCGCTGTGTTCGTCGCGGACACTCCGCAGATGGCGGCGTACCGGCACGACCTGTTCTGGGCTCAGGAGTACGCGAGGCACAACCGCGCCATCATGATGGCACTCTCCAAGGAGGTGATCCGTCGTGAGTTCAAGAAGGCGAAGGTCACCTTCGAGCCGGAGATCAGCGCGCATCACAATTACGTTTCGGAGGAGCGATACGACGGGGTGGACCTGCTGGTCACCCGCAAGGGAGCGATCCGCGCGGGTTCTGGTGAGTACGGGATCATCCCGGGCTCGATGGGCACGGGCTCGTACATCGTGAAGGGACTCGGCAACGCGAAGTCCTTCAACTCGGCGTCCCACGGCGCGGGTCGGCGCATGAGCCGCAACGCGGCGAAGCGCCGCTTCTCGACGAAGGACCTGGCAGAACAAACCAGGGGCGTGGAGTGCCGTAAGGATTCCGGTGTAGTGGACGAGATTCCTGCTGCGTACAAGCCGATCGAGCAGGTCATCGACCAGCAGCGCGACCTCGTTCAGGTGGTGGCGAAGCTGAAGCAGGTCGTCTGTGTGAAGGGCTGACAAACACGATGGGCGCGGCGATCGTGCGCCGCGCCCATCGAGAGCCGTTCAGTCTGGTAGGGGGACTACGCCGTTCAGCAGCTTCCAGCGGCGGACTTGGCAGGCGCTCCTGGAGAAGTTCAGTTCGACGGCTGCCTCGGCAACGGTCGGTGCCGCGAGCAGGGTCCGGTCCATGTCGCGCGTCCAATGGATGCGTGGCGGCCTGGGCTTGGAACCAGCCGGGCGAACCCAGTTCATGACGCTTTCGGCGGCCGTCTGCTTGCGCCTCAGTGACAAGCAATCCGGGTAGTAGAGGTGTTCACACAAGGCCTGTGCCGCCTCGGTGATGTACGTGATGTTGTAGATGTCATCGCGCTGGTTGCGACGTGGACGGCGCTCGACGCTTGTGATCTTCCTTGCATAGAAGCACAGGTAGGCGACGATGGCCGTGCTTGCAGTGGTCAGGGAGATGAAGGGCAGCCCCGGCTTGGTGAAGCCAACCGAGCCGTCGGCGTCGATGACTCCGCGCAGGTAGTCGCGGCGCGAGAACTCGACTCGGGGTGGGGTGATGTTCTTGGACTTGCGCCCATACGGCAGGCCGAGTTCGTTGAGTTTCGTCCTGGCGTCGAGAGAGCACACGGACCAGACCGCTGAGCGCTGGTTCTCGGCGAAGTTCGTGGACCGCGAACGCTCGGTGACGCTGCTGTTGTAAGGCGTCAGGTACTTGAACCTGTGGAGCAGGTCAATGTCGCGGACGTTGAGCTCGACAGTGAGGCGGCCCTTTTGGCCCGCGCCCTGGTACAGGTGCCCGTCCGCCTGCAAAAACCCGAACATGTAGGCGTACTCAGGGACTCTGAGGTCCATGAACCGCCTCGTGTCGACGCCCAAGGCGTCGTCCAGCGTGAATTGCTGCGCGCTAGGCTCGCATTCAGCCACAGGGAAGCCTCTACTTCCTTGTCGGTCAGGCCCTCGGTCCGGGTGGCACCCCGGCCGAGGGCCGTCGTGTTGATGTTGTGGCGCGAGCCTAGGTCGCAATGTCGGCGGTCGTGTGGGTGATCGAGAGGGTTCACTCCTGTGAGTTAGGGGTGTGCCAGGTGGGGTGACCAAGGTCCCCTGCTGGAGGGCATGGGGGTGTGTGCGAGGGTTGATCCATGCTTGTCGCTCGTTCCATCGCCCTCTTCGTCGTCGCCGCGTTGTTCGAGATCGGTGGTGCGTGGCTGGTCTGGCAAGGGGTGCGGGAGCATCGTGGGTGGGTGTGGATCGGGGCGGGGGTCATCGCGCTCGGGGCGTACGGGTTCGTGGCGACTCTTCAGCCCGATGCGAACTTCGGCCGCATCCTCGCGGCGTACGGCGGGGTGTTCGTGGCCGGTTCGCTGGCCTGGGGCATGGTCGCGGACGGGTACCGGCCGGACCGGTGGGACGTGATCGGTGCGCTGGTCTGTCTGGCCGGGGTGGCGGTGATCATGTACGCGCCGAGGAGTGGCAGCTGAGACAGACCTATCCTTGCCGGGAGCAGCCGCCCGCCCGGTAACGAGGAGTCACGTCCATGACCGCCCCCGCAACACCGTCCGCCGCCTCCCGTATCGCCGTCGTCACGGGTGCGAGCAGCGGTATCGGGGCCGCGACGGCCCGGCAGCTGGCCGCGGCCGGGTACCGCGTGGTGCTGACCGCGCGCCGCAAGGACCGGATCGAGGCCCTGGCGGAGGAGATCAGCGCCGCGGGGCACTCGGCCGCGGCGTACGCGCTCGATGTGACGGACCGGGCGGCCGTCGACGAGTTCGCCACCGCGTTCAGGACCGTCGGCGTGCTGGTGAACAACGCGGGTGGCGCGCTCGGCGCCGATCCGGTCGCCACGAGCGACCCCGAGGACTGGCGCCGCATGTACGAGACGAACGTCATCGGCACCCTGAACCTGACCCAGGCGCTGCTTCCGGCGCTCACGGCGAGCGGTGACGGCACGGTCGTCGTGGTGTCGTCCACGGCCGGGCACGGCACGTACGAGGGCGGCGCGGGGTACGTCGCCGCCAAGCACGGTGCGCACGTGCTCGCGGAGACGCTGCGGCTGGAGATCGTCGGGACGCCGGTACGGGTGATCGAGATCGCGCCGGGCATGGTGAAGACGGACGAGTTCGCGCTGACCCGCTTCGGCGGCGACAAGGAGAAGGCCGCGCGGGTGTACGAGGGCGTGGCCGAGCCGCTGACCGCCGACGACGTGGCGGACACCATCACATGGGCGGTCACCCGGCCCAGCCACGTCAACGTGGACCTGCTGGTCCTGCGGCCCCGCGCCCAGGCCTCCAACACCAAGGTTCACCGGGAGCTCTGATGCCCGAGGCGTCCGGGGAGTCCGAGCAGGCTGGGGAGTCCGAGCAGCCTGGGGAGTCCGAGCAGGCTGGGAAGCTCGGGAAGTCCCTGCAGCCTGGTGAGGCCGGTGAGCTCTCTCTGGAGCGGCGGCGTCTGGCCGAGGAGAAGAAGAACGAGCGCTATGTGTGGTGGTACCTCGCGTACTTCCTGTTCGGTATCCACCTCGTGGCGTTCGTGATGATCTACGCGGTTCTGCACGCGAAGTAGCCGGTCGGCCAGGCGTCACCGCGTGGTTCACGTGCGCGCGGTGGCCTCCGCGTACGCCGTGGGCGGTACCCCGACCGTGGTGGTGAAGTCGCGGGCGAGGTGGGCCTGGTCGGCGTAGCCGAGGTCGGCGGCGAGGGCGGCCCAGTCGACGGCCTGGTCGGTCTCGGCGTGTTCCAGGGCCTCGTGGATGCGGTGGCGGAGGATGACCCACTTGGGCCCGACGCCGACGTACGCGGCGAACAGCCGCTGCAGGAGCCGTACGGACATGCCCTCGCCGCGGGCGAAGTCGCCGACGCGGCGGATGGTGCGGTCGGTGCGGATGCGGTCGACGAGGGTCATGGCGAGGTCGGCCTGGGGGTCGGGCCTCGGGTCGAGGGCGAGCAGGAACTCGTCGAGGGCGGTGACGCGGGCGTCGTCGGAGGCGGGGCCGAGGACGGCCTCGGTGTCGGCCGCGGCGTCGCGCCCCGGATACACCTCCGGCAGCCGTATCCGCCGGCCCGTCCAGTCGCCGGCCGGCCGCTCCGGCGCGAAGGGGCGGAAGCCGCCGGGGCGGAACTTGGCGCCGCAGACGCGTCCCCGTCCCTCCAGCTTCTGGACGAACAGGTCGAGGCCGATGCCGGCGACCTCACCGAAGGTGACCTCCCCGGAGCCGGCGGGGCCCTGGCTCCCGTACCGCTGGAAGACGATGTTGACGGAGGGGTGCGGGACGACATGGGAGACGTAGGGCTCGGTCAGGTCCCAGTCGATCAGCCAGTAGTGCTCCACGTAGGGGCGCAGTGGTCCGGCCGGCTCGCGTCGGCGGAAGCGGACGCGGGCGAAGAGCTCCGGTGCGTCGACGATGCCTCGGGTGTCACGGCGTGGGGCGGCCATGAGGGGATGGTAGGGGCGGGGTCTGACAGTGGGCTAATTTGGCTGATTTATCCGGTTTCTCGGAGGGTGATCGCGGGGTGGCTCGCGAGTGGTGGCTCTGGGAATAGTCCGGCACGGGCCTCCGTTTGCGGGTATAGTTGAATCGTAAACAACCTGGAGGGTGGCAAACGATGATGCAGTTCGGGATCTTCAGCGTCGGCGACGTGACTCCCGACCCGACCACGGGCCGGACGCCGACCGAGCGCGAGCGCATCAAGGCCATGGTCGCGATCGCGCAGAAGGCCGAGGAGGTCGGGCTCGACGTGTTCGCGACGGGGGAGCACCACAACCCGCCGTTCGTGCCGTCGTCGCCCACGACCATGCTGGGCTGGATCGCCGCCCGCACCGAGCGGCTGGTTCTCTCCACCTCGACCACCCTCATCACCACCAACGACCCGGTGAAGATCGCCGAGGACTACGCGATGCTCCAGCACCTGGCCGACGGCCGGGTGGACCTCATGATGGGGCGCGGCAACACCGGGCCGGTGTACCCGTGGTTCGGGCAGGACATCCGGCAGGGCATCAACCTCGCCATCGAGAACTACGCCCTGCTGCACCGGCTGTGGCGCGAGGACGTCGTGAACTGGAAGGGCAAGTTCCGTACGCCGCTCCAGGGCTTCACGTCCACACCGCGACCGATGGACGGCGTACCCCCGTTCGTCTGGCACGGCTCCATCCGCTCCCCGGAGATCGCCGAGCAGGCCGCGTACTACGGCGACGGCTTCTTCCACAACAACATCTTCTGGCCGGCCTCCCACACCAAGCAGATGGTCGAGCTGTACCGCACCCGGTACGCCCACTACGGGCACGGCACGCCCGAGCAGGCGATCGTCGGACTGGGCGGGCACGTCTTCATGCGGAAGAACTCCCAGGACGCGGTGCGCGAGTTCCGGCCGTACTTCGATGTCGCGCCGGTGTACGGTCACGGGCCCTCCCTGGAGGACTTCACGGACCAGACGCCGCTGACGGTCGGGACGCCGGAGCAGGTGATCGAGAAGACGCTGGCCTTCCGGGAGTACGCCGGTGACTACCAGCGCCAGCTGTTCCTGGTCGACCACGCGGGGCTGCCGCTGAAGACCGTGCTGGAGCAGATCGAGCTGCTCGGCGAGGAGGTCGTGCCGGTGCTGCGCGAGGAGTTCGCGAAGGGACGCCCGGCGGATGTCCCGGACGCGCCGACGCACGCGTCACTGCTGGCCGCCAAGGACCAGGACACGCAGAACGACAACAAGCAGAACGACAACAAGCTGAACAGCAACAAGCAGAACGGCGACAAGGGCGGGGCGTCCGCCGAGGAGGTGCGTACCGCATGAGGCTCGTCGTCGTGTCGGCCGGGCTGAGCGTTCCGTCGTCCACGCGGCTGCTGGGGGACCGGCTCGCCGCCGCGACCGCCGAGCGCACCGACGCCGAGGTCCAGGTCGTCGAGCTGCGCGACCTGGCCGTGGAGATCGCCCACAACCTCACCAACGGCTTCCCGGGGCCGCGGCTGACCTCCGCGCTGGACGCGGTGAAGGCCGCCGACGGGCTGATCGTGGTCACGCCCGTGTTCTCCGCCTCGTACAGCGGGCTGTTCAAGTCGTTCTTCGACGTGCTCGACCGGGACGCGCTGGTGGGGAAGCCGGTGCTGGTCGCGGCGACCGGTGGTACGGCCCGCCACTCGCTGGTCCTGGAGCACGCGTTGCGCCCGCTGTTCGCCTACCTGCGCGCGATCGTCGTACCGACGGCCGTGTACGCGGCGTCCGAGGACTGGGGGGCCGAGGGGCTCGCCGGGCGGGTCCAGAGGGCGGCGGGGGAGCTGGCGGGGCTGATGGGCGGGCTGCGGGGCGGCGCGGCCGGGTCCGTATCCGAGTCAGCGCCCGAGCCCGAGCTCGCGTCGGGGTCCGGGTCCGAGCTCGCGTCCGGGCCCGCGTCGAGCCCTGAGCTCGCGTCCGCGTTCCCGTCAAGCCCCGAGCCCCTGCTCCGTCGGACGGAGTCGGAGTTGCCGGCCGTGATTCCCTTCGAGCAGCAGCTCGCGGCGTTGAACCCTTCACGGAGCGCGTAGGCGCGCAGGTGGCACGGCCGGCCCCGGGCTGAGGGCACACCGGGGCCGGCCGGCCGGATTCGGGTGCCCTCACGTCTCCCGGGCCGCCCGCGTCCCCGGCCACCCCATGCGGGTGGCCCAGGCCCGTACCCGGCGGCGCAGCGAGCGGTTCCGGCGGAGGGTCCAGGCCGTCATCCGGGACCGTTCCCGATCCCAGGCGCGGCGGCAGCGGGTCTCGCGGAGTTCGGCGAAGAGGAGCTCGTAGCGGGCGAGAATGGGGGCCGCGTCGTAGCGGTGGGCGCTGTTGAGGGCGGCGGTACCCATGGCGCGGCGGGTCGGCTCGTCGGCGATCAGTTCGAGGATGGCGTCGGCGAGGGTGCGGGAGTCGCCGACCGGGACGAGGCGGCCGTCGACGCCGTCGGTGATGATCTCGGCGGGCCCGAGCGGGCAGTCCGTACTGACGACCGGCACCCCGCAGCGCATCGCCTCGACCAGCGTCATCCCGAACGACTCCGCGTCCGAGGCGCTCACCACCAGCGACGCCTTGGCGAACTCGGCCTCGATGGGGGTGCGCGGGCCCATGAGGCGGGCCCGGCCGGAGAGGCCGAGCTCGTCGATGAGGCGGTTCAGGCGTTCCTTCTGCTTGCCGCCGCCGTAGATGCGCAGCCGCCAGTCCGGTTCCTTCGACGCGACCTGCGCGAACGCCTCCAGGAGCAGGTCGAAGCGTTTGCCGGGGGCCAGTCGGCCCGCCGCCGCGATGACCGGGGCGGTGCCGGGGGAGGGGGAGACGCCGGCCGCCGGCACGATGTTCGGCACCGACATCACCTGCACGCCCTGCAGGGGCATGTGGGCGCGGTACGCGTTCGCGTCCGCCTCGGTGGTCGTGACCAACGCGTCCAGGGCCCGGTAGTGCCGGGCCAGCACCTTGCGCAGCCGCTTGTCGTGCGCGTCGTGGCGCAGGTGCTCCTGGCCGATGCGCAGGGCGCGGCGGGGCGCGAAGCGGGCGACGTACACGTTGAGGCCGGGGCGGGTGCCGATCACGACGTCCGCGTGGCAGCGGGCGAGAAGGGCGCGGACCCGCCGGTCGGTGAGGCGTGTGTACTGGTGGTGGCGTTTGTCCTCGGCGGGGAAGTCGATGGCCGGCTGCGCGAAGGCGGGGTCGCCGAGGTCTCTGCTGCCCGGGCGCGTGTCCACCAGCGGGACCAGTGCGATCCGCGGGTCGACCGCGAAGCGCGGGGTGTCGCGGTGCCGGGACATCGACACGATCTCCACGTCGTGGTGGTCCGCCAGCGCCGACGCCAGGTTGAGCGTCGTGCGGACGGTGCCGCCGATGGCGTACGCGTTGTGCAGCAGGAACACGATCTTCATGCGCTGGACCTTCGTCGTCGTGCGGTGGATCGTCGTGCGCGGGGCGGGTGGCCGCCCGGTGTGGGACCTGCTCGTCGTCAGTCCCGTAGGGGACGCGTACCCGTGCTGCTCGCCGCAGTCCGTCCCGTCGCCGTGATCCCCGTGCGTGCCCTGCCCCGGCTGGTCCGTCCGGTCCGGCCGGTACGTTCGCTCCGTACGGTCCGTGCGATCCACGCGGATCGTCTGATTCCGATCCCCGCCCTCCGCGGCCTCATCGCCTTCACCGCGCGCGCTGCCTTCCCCGCGCTCCCTGCGACCCATATGACCCACGCGACCCATGTGATCCATACGATCCTTCCCGGCGTGACCTCGGTCCGGTGGTCCGCCTGGCACACCGGACACGGTGGCCCGGCGAGGTAAGGCACCCGCCCGGCCCGGGTGAGAGGCGGGTAAGAAGCCCACCTCTGTCCGACTCCGTCAGGTGGTTCGCGGCCGCGACCTTGGCAGACTGGTGGGGTGCCCCAGAATGTGCTGCTCGCCGAGGACGACCGCGCCATCCGACATGCCCTGGAACGCGCGCTGACCCTGGAGGGTTACGAGGTCACGGCCGTCGCTGACGGCGTGGAGGCGCTCGCGCAGGCGCACCGCACGACCCCGGACGTCCTCGTACTGGACGTGATGATGCCGGGCATCGACGGCCTCCAGGTGTGCCGTGTCCTGCGGGCGGAGGGTGATCGGACGCCGATCCTGATGCTCACCGCGCTCGTCGAGACGGCCGACCGGATCGCCGGTCTGGACGCCGGAGCGGACGATTACGTCGTTAAGCCATTCGACGTAGACGAGGTCTTCGCCCGCCTGAGGGCCCTGTTGCGCCGAACAGGTAACGCCGTCGCGGCGCCCAAGCCGCCCGGTGACCGCGACATCGCCGGGCTGCTGTCCGCCGCCGGACTGCGGATGGACGTGCACGCCCGGCGGGTCTGGCGCGGGGCGCGCGAGCTGGAGCTCACCCGGACCGAGTTCGACCTCCTCGAACTGCTCATGCGCAACGCCGGGATCGTCCTCGACCACGCGACGATCTACGACCGCATCTGGGGCTACGACTTCGGCCCGGGCTCCAAGAACCTCGCGGTGTACGTCGGCTACCTGCGGCGCAAGCTCGACGAGCCGGACGCGCCGGTGCTGATCCACACGGTGCGCGGCGTGGGGTACGTGTTGAGGGAGGACTGAGTGCGCCTCCGTCCCCGCCTGCGCCGGGTCTCCTCCCTGCGGGCGACCTTCACCTTGTCCTTCGCCGCCGTGGCCGCCGCCGTCACGGTCGTCGTCGGGGTCCTCAGCTACAGCGCGGCCGCCCGGCTGGTGCGGGTGGACCAGCAGACGGTGTTCGCCGGGGTCGTGCGTGACGTGCAGCAACAGGTACGGGAACGGGAGCTCGGCCCCGACGACTACGCGCCCTCCGACCGGGGCGGACCGCGCGAAGAGCTGATGGACTCGGGCCGTACGGACGTCCAGGTGCTCGGTCCGCGCGGCAAACTCGTCGACAAGGGCAGCCCCGCCCTGCCCGTGCGCGCCAGTGACCGCGGTACGGCCGACGAGGCGTTGGCGGGCCGCACGGTCCAGCACGACACGGTCGCCCTGGGCGATGGCCGTTACCGCGTGGCCACCGTCGCCCTCGGGCACGGCCGGGGTGCCATCCAGGTCGCGCAGGAGTTCAGCGACACCGAGGACCTGCTGCGGGAGCTGCAGCAGCGGACCGTGCTGCTGGAGGCGGCCGTCGTCGTCTCGGCCGGGCTGTTCGGCTGGTGGCTGGCGCGGCGTATGACCCGGCGTCTGGTGCGGCTCGCCGGCGCGGCGGAGGACGTGGCCCGCACCGGTCGCCTCTCCATCCAGGTGCCGGTCACCGGGCGCGACGAGGTGGGCCGGCTCGGCCGCTCCTTCGACCGGATGCTGGTACGGCTCGCCCAGTCGGAGGAGGACCAGCGGCGGCTGGTCCAGGACGCGGGCCACGAACTGCGCACCCCGCTGACGTCGTTGCGTACGAACATCTCCCTGCTGCGCCGGATCGACGAGTTCCCGGCGTCGGTCCGTGAGGAACTGGTCGCCGACCTCGCCCAGGAGGCCCGCGAACTCACCGACCTCGTCAACGAGTTGGTCGACCTCGCGGCCGGCCAGTCCAGCACCGAGCCCGTCGAGCGGGTGGAGCTCGCGGACATCGTCGAGGACGTGGCGGCGGTCGCCCGCCGGCGGACCGGGCGGGAGGTCGTGGTGCTGGCACACGGGGACACGACGGTCGCCGGGCGGGTGGGGGCGCTGCAGCGGGCGGTGTCGAACCTGGTGGAGAACGCGGCGAAGTTCGATCGCGGGTGGACGGGGGCGATCGAGGTCGTGGTGACGGGGCCGGGTACGGGCGCGAGCGGGGGCGTGCTGTCGGGTCTGCCGGGTACGGAGTCGGAGGGAACCGCGGGCCGTGACAGCGGGAGCGACGGACACAGGGACGGCGCCGTCCGCGTGGAGGTGCTCGACCGTGGGCCGGGGATCGCCGACGCCGACCTGATCCGCGTCTTCGACCGCTTCTACCGCGCCCCGGCCGCCCGCAGCCTGCCCGGCTCCGGACTCGGCCTGTCCATCGTCCGCGAGGTCGCCACGGCACACGGGGGCGAGCCCTTCGCGTTCCGGCGGGAGGGCGGGGGGACGGTCATCGGGTTCACGGTGGGGACGGGGGCGGCTGAGGACCGCTGACGCGCATCCACTCCTGCTCCCGGTCGTCGTCTCACGCCCACCTTCTCCTCCTACCGGCCTCCTCGTACGATCCGGACTGATAGAGACGCTCTGCAGCCGGGCCGCGGACCTGGAACTGGACCGAACCCGAACCCGGACCCGGACCCGAACCCGGACCCGGACCCGGACCCGGACCCGAACCCGGACCGTGCCGCGAAGGGAGCAACCACCCATGACCACCAGTGAGTTGAGCGCCCAGGAGGCCGCGGCCCTCGCGGCGATCGACGAGGCGGCCCTCGCCCGGACCCTGCTGGAGCTGATCGCGATACCGAGCGTGACCGGCAGCCCCGCCGAGTCCGAGCTCCAGCACGACCTGTCCCGGCGCCTGGACCGGCTCGGCCTGGACGTGGACCTGTGGCCGATGGACCTGCCCGCGCTGCTGGCGCACCCGGACTTCCCCGGCTCGGAGGCGCCGCGGGACGAGGCGTGGGGACTGGTGGGGACGACGCGGGACGGTGGGGACGGGCCGACGCTGATCCTCCAGGGGCACGTCGACGTCGTGCCGCCGGGCGACCCGGAGCAGTGGGAGGGCGATCCGTTCGTGCCGCGGGTGACCGGGGACACCGTGCACGGCCGCGGCGCCTGCGACATGAAGGCCGGGCTCGCCGCCCACCTCGCGGCGCTCGCGGCGATCCGGGCGAGCGGGGTGCGACTGCGCGGTCGGGCGGCGGTGCACTTCGTGGTGGGGGAGGAGGACGGCGGGCTGGGCGCCTTCGGCACGCTCCAGCGTGGTCACACCGGTGACGCGTGCGTCATCGCCGAGCCGACCGCGAGCACGCTGATCACGGCGAATGCCGGCGCGCTGACCTTCCGGCTCGGCGTCCCGGGCCGCTCCGCCCACGCGAGTTCGCGCGACGAGGGGGTGAGCGCCATCGACGCGTACCTGCCGGTCCACCGCGCCCTGTCGGAACTGGAGGCCGAACGGAACACTGCCCCGGACCCCCTGATGGCCGAGTACCCGATCCCGTACGCGCTCTCGGTCGGCACCCTGCGCTCCGGTGACTGGGCGAGCAGCGTGCCCGATCTCCTCGTCGCCGAGGGGCGGTTGGGCGTACGGCTCGACGAGGACCCGGCGGTAGCCCGTGCCGCGCTGGAGCGGTGTGTGGCCGAGGCGTGCGCGGCCGACCCGTGGCTGCGCGAGCACCCGGTGACGGTGACCTGGCCGGGCGGCCGGTTCGCCAGCGGCCGCCTGACTGCCGGGCACCCGCTCCGGGACACCGTACGAGACGCGCACGCGGACGCGAACGGGGGCGTGCGGGTGCGCGAGCGCGGCGCCCCGTACGGAAGTGACCTGCGGCTGTACACCGCGGCGGGCATCCCGACCCTCCAGTACGGGCCCGGCGACATCCGCCACGGCCACAGCGCGCGCGAGCGCGTCAGGCTGCCGGAGATCGTGGAGGTGACGCGCACGCTGGTCCTCACGGTGCTGCGCACGGCCGGCACCAAGTAGGACCACGCGCTGGGGCTTCTTGGTGCAGTACGGAGATTTTTCAAAGCCCCGACAGTACGGCGGCCGTAGCTGGGCGTGGCTCGCCGTGGAAGACCTGACTGGTGTGCCAGTCGCGGTGGGCGGCCGCGACGGGATGCATGCCCGGCTGCGGGCCGACGAGCGGACGGCCCGCGAGCGCGGTCACCTGCTCACGGGCGGCGGGACTGTGACCGACGAAGCGTTGCGAGACCAGGATGCGGTGACCTCCCCCACTCTCGGCTTCGCTCGAGCGGGGGGAACCCCATCCGACACCGAGGACGCCCTTGTCGAAGAGCTTGTGGTGCAGCGAGCACAGACAGAGCCCGTTCTCGACGTCGTCGGGGCCGCCGAACGCCCACCAGCGCACGTGGGCGGCTTCCAGCCCGACCGGTACGACGCCGATCCTGCCGTCGTAACCGCAGAAGGCGCACCGGTACTCGTAAGCGGTCAGTACTCGTTCCCGCATCCGCCGGTCCCGCTGCCTGCGCGCCGTCGAGAGCCCCTCGGTCTCCGCCGGCTCCAGTTCCAGGCCGGCGGCTTCGCACAGCTCACTGTGGAGGGAGGGCGGGAAGTGCAGATCGAGCAGCAACCGCGCGATCCTGCCGAGCAGAGGCGGTTCGCGTCGCAGCGCCGCTCTCAGGTCCTGGGAGAGGCGCCCGGTGGCCCCCGTCTCCCGGAGATCCCGCACTCCGCTTCCGGGGCTGCCGGGCCCGCGGTCGGTGCGTACCTCCCAGACTCCGTCGCTCACCAGGTGATGGAACGGGTAGGCGGGCGTCGTTCTGTTGGGCGGCCCGTACTCGGCCAGCAGCCGCTGCAGGTCCTGCTCCACCGCGCTGTACCGCAACGCGCCGTCGGCATCCTCCTGGAACCGGCCGAGGGCGTAGAGGAGCAGTAGCGGCTTGTGCGGAGCCCGTGTCCCGCTCCTGCTCCACTGCCTCAGCTTCGCGGTGCGCTCAAGCCAGTCCATGGGCGGTGATGGTACTGACGTTCTGGCCGCATGCGTGCTGACCTGTTGAAAAGACTCTCGGTCTCACCCCTTGACCGCGGAGCTGGCGACTCCCTGGACGAACCAGCGCTGGAAGAAGGCGAAGACGACCAGGACGGGCAGGACGAGGAGAACCCCGAAGGCGAGGATCTGCCCCCAGTCCGGGGGCTGTTGGCCCTGGAAGACGCTCATCTCCAGGGGGAGGGGGCGAACGGAGGGATCGGAGACCATCAGGACCGGCCAGAGGAACGAGCCCCACTGCGTGAGGAAGGTGAGGATCGCGACCGAGGCGAACACCGGTTTCGACATCGGGACGATGATCGCGAAGAAGGTGCGCCAGGGGCCCGCGCCGTCCAGCCGGGCCGCCTCTTCGATGCTGGGCGGGATCTTCCGGAAGAACGTGTGGAACTGGTAGATGGAGAAGGCGTTGGCGATGAAGGGGACCGCCTGGATGTAGAGGGTGTTGCGCTGGTCGTTGAACATGTAGAAGAGCGGTACGGCCACCGACTCGAACGGCACCAGCATCAGCAGCAGAACGAGTGTGAAGACGGCTTCCCGGCCGCGCCACTTCAGCCGTGACATGCCGTATGCCGCCATCGAGTTGACGAAGAGGCCGCCGGTCACGACCACGAACGCCACGACCAGCGAGACACCCGTGAAGCGCCAGAAGTAGCCGGTGCTGTCGGAGTTCAGGGCGTCGAGGACCTGCGCGTAGTTGTCGAAGGACAGATGGGTGGGCAGGAAGCCGGTCAGGCCGCCGAGCACCTGGTCGGAGGGCTTGAGGCTGCCCAGGAGCAGGTACAGGACGGGCAGGACGAAGACGAACGCCAGGATGCTGAGGACGGCGTAGTCGGCAAGGCGGCGCAGACGGCGGTGCGGCGCGAGGATCGTGGCCATGGTTGTCAGTCCTCGTTGTCGGGCCGGACGACGCGGCGCTGGACGAGGGTCAGGACGACGACGATCAGGAAGAAGACGACGGTGATCGCGGACGCCTGGCCGATGTTGTTCTGGTCGAAGGCGGTGGTGACGGCCTGGTACATGACCGTGCGGGTGGCGTCCTCGTCGAGGCCGCCGCCATGGATGAGGACGTAGACCTGGTCGAAGACGCGGAAGGACAGCACCGAGGTGAGCATGGCGACGAACACGAGTGTGCCGCGGATGCCGGGCAGGGTGATGTGCCGGAACCGCTGCCAGCGGGAGGCGCGGTCGAGTTCGGCGGCCTCGTAGAGCTCGCCGGGGATCTGCTGGAGGCCGGCGAGCAGGATGACCATCTGGAAGCCGACGCCCTGCCAGACGGACAGCACGATGATCGAGGCCATGGCGGTGGCGGCGTCGCCGAGCCAGTCGAAGGCGCCCCAGTTTCCGAAACTCACCGCGTGCAGTGCGGAGTTGAGCAGGCCCTGGTCACTGCGGGCGAGGATGAGCCGCCAGATGACGGCGACCAGCGTCATGGGGAAGACGACCGGCATGAAGAACAGCGACCGGAACAGGCCGATCGCCTTCAGCTTGCGGTTGAGGAGGATCGCGAGGGCGAGCGCCAGGCCCGTCTGGAGCGGTACGACGACCACGGCGAAGGTCAGGTTGTTGAGCAGGGCCCGCAGGAACGGGCCGGACAGGTCCGGGTCGGTGAACAGCCGCCGGTACTGCTCCAGGCCGAAGAACGTGGGCGCCAAGGGGGAGCCGAGGCGCACGTTGTAGAAGGAGAGGACGACGGCGTAGCCGAACGGGACGCCGACGAAGGCGATGATCCCGGCGACGGCGGGGGTGGACATGAGCAGTCCGTGCAGCCAGTCGTGTTTCCTGGGCCCTGAACGCGTCGGCCGCTTCGGCCGCGCGGACTGCGCAGAGGTCACGGGCGGGCCTTCTTCTCTGCCTGGGGGCGCGGTGTGCCCGGGTTCCATGGTCTTCACGGGGGTCCTGTTCCCGGCCGGGGCGCGCCGTTGTACGCGAGCCCGCCCCGGCCGACGCGTCCTACTGGATCTTGTAGCCGGCGTTGTCGGAGAAGTCCTGGTCGATGGCGCGGGCGGCCTTCTCCAGGGCGCTCCTGGGGTCGGCGCCGCCGTAGATCGAGTTCAGGGCGTCGCTGAACTTGGCGGTGATCGTCGGGTATCCGGCGGTGACCGGACGGGTCACGGCGACGCAGGACTTGGTGATGTCGCTGTCGCCGCAGGGCCCCGCGAGCTGGTCGGCGAAGAGCTGGAGGGGGCCGCCCTGCTTGTACAGCTCGCTCTTGGCCAGCGCGCTCTTCGTGGCGGGCGGGGCGCCGTTCGCCGTCGTCATCGCCGTGACGTTGGTGTCGTTCAGGAGGTAGTCGAGGAAGGTGCCGGCCGCCTTGCCGTTCTTGGAGCCCGCCCCGATGCCCCAGGCCCAGGAACCCTGGCCGGTCTTGGGACCGTTGCCGAAGTCGGGCAGCGGCAGCACGACCAGGTCGCTGCCGAGTGCCTTGCTGTAGGCGGGGTACATCCAGTGGCCGACCCAGCTCAGCGCCACCCGGCCCTTGGCGAAGGCATTGCCGTCCGTGTTGGGGTCGACATACGTCTTCCAGGACTGGAAGGTCTTCATCGCCGAGACCACGGCCGGAGTGTCGAGGGCGCCCTCCGCCTTGCCGTCCTTCAGCAGGGAACCGCCGGCCGACCAGACGATCGGGGCGAAGCCGTAGGTGCCCCACTCGTTGGCGTAGCCGCCGGTCTCCTGGAGGTCGAGGACCTTACCGTCGGAGTCCTTGGCCTTGAGCGCCTTGAGCGTGTCCGTGAACTCCTGGGCCGTCCAGTCGTCGGACAGGCTCGTCGGGTACTTCACCCCGGCGGCGTCGAGCAGCTTCTTGTTGCCGTAGATGCCGAGCCCGGAGTCGTACATGCCCAGGCCGTAGTGCTTGCCGTCGATCTCGCCCTGCGCCTTGCTCGCGTCGGTGGCGTTGGCCATGGTCCTGGCCGAGACGTAGTCGTCGATGGAGGCGAGCTTCTTGGTGTAGACGAAGTTCGCCATGGTCGGGCCGTCGAACTCCATCACGTCCGGCAGCTCGGCGGCGTCGGTGGCGGTGATGGTCTTGGTGTAGTCGTTGCCGGGTATCAGCTTCAGCTCGACCTTGATCTTGTCCTGGGAGGAGTTGAAGGACTTCACGGCGTTCTGCAGGGCCGTGTCCTCGCTCTTCTGGCCCTGGTGGGCCCAGACACTGATGGTGCCCTTGCCGCTGCCCGCCGCGGCGGAGGCGTCACCGCCGTCACCGCCGCTGCCGCCGCCACAGGCGGCCAGGGCGGCCAGCGGCAGGGCGAGGGCCAGGCCCGTACAGGCCGTGCGGCGGTACCTTCTGCTGATCGAGCTCATGATGCGTGGCCTCCGTGCGGTGTGAGGGTTCGAAGTGCGTCGGTGCTTTCCGGCGTGGGGAGCGGGGCTTTTGGGGCCGGCGGTCGTGGAGGGGGCAGGGGTTTACTGGGGCCCGCGCGGGTACGGCGGGGCGGTCGTCTCGCGGAGGACGAGACGGATGGGCATCTGCACATGCCTCGGCGGCTCGGCTTCCGGCTCGTCGAGCTGCCGCAGCAGCAGCCGGGCGGCTTCGGCGCCCTGACCGGCGACCGGCTGGGCGACGGTGGTCAGTCCGATCACGTCGGCGAGCTCGTGGTCGTCGAAACCGACGACGGACACGTCGTCCGGCACTTTCAGCCGGTGCCGCCGCAGGGCGCGCAGCGCGCCCATCGCCATCTCGTCGGACTGGGCGAACACCGCCGTCGGCGGCCGGGAGACGGCCAGCAGTTCCGTCATGGCCCGCTCACCGCCCTCCACGGTGTAGTCGCCGTCCGCTTCCAGGGCCGGGTCGTGCTCGATGCCGGCGTCGGCCAGCACGTCCAGGTACGCCCGGCGGCGCTCGACGGGCGTGGTCCAGTGCTGTAGCCCGCTGGACCCGCTGATCATGCCGATCCTGCGGTGGCCGAGGTTCACGAGATGCCGCACTGCGCTCTCCGTGCCGGCATGGTCGTCGATGCCGACCACGGTGAAGCCGGGGCGGGGGCCGCCGACCGTGGTGGCCAACGGAACCCCCAGGGAGCGCAGTGCGAAGGACTCCTCCTCGTCGGGGATGAGGAGCGACAGCACGGCGTCCACCCGCTTACGGACCGGCATCTTGGTGAAGAAACGCTTGCGGGTCTCCGGCGAGCCCAGGTTGTACAACAGGACGTCGTACCCGGCGGCACTGAACACGCGCTCGGCGGCGTCCAGCACGGTGCCGAAGAACCAGCGGCCCACGTACGGGACCACGACCCCGATCGTGAAGGTGCGTCCGCTGGCCAGGCTGGACGCCGAGCGGGACGCCGTATAGCCGAGTCGTGCGGCGACGGTCGTGATCCGATCACGGACCTCGTCGGACACGCCCGGCTGACCGCGCAGCGCGCGGGACACGGTGGATGCCGAGACTCCGGTGGCGCGGGCTACGTCGGTGATGCTGACCGTCACGGCGCTTTTCTCCCGTCGGTTTCACGTCGCTGTGATGTGCGAGTGACGTGACCGTAAACCTGGCCTCGCTGTTGCGCAAGCGTTTGCGTTCAGTTTTACTTGAGCCGCTTTCTCAAGTGAGACCTTCGAGGTCATGAGTCAGCGCATACGTTTGAGCGCTACGAGCCGACAGGAACTGTGCATGCGATACGCCCCGCCCGGCCTCTGCGTGAACGACTTCGCCCTGCTCCGCGACGACGACGGCACCTACTCCGTGCTGCACCTACAGGGCCCGTGGACGGCCGAGTTCGACCATCTGCGGATGGAGACCTCCTACGGCCGGGCCACCTCAACCGACCTGGTCGACTGGCGTCCCGAAGGCACGGCCTTCGGCAACGGCCTGCCCGGCCGCTTCGACCAGCAGGCCGTGTGGACCATGCACCCCGTCCGGCACGCGGACGGAATGGCGATGTTCTACACGGGCGTCTCCGGGCTCACCCCGGGCGGCTGGCCGCTGCAGTCGGTCGGGCTGGCGTACTCCGACCGCACCGACGGCACCGGCTGGCGGCGCCACGGCACCGGACCGATCGTCGAGGCGGACGCACGCTGGTACCGCACCGGCGAACGCATGGGCTGGCGCGACCCGTTCGTCGTACGCGACGACGAGTCGGACGGCTGGGCCATGGTCGTCTGCGCCGCCGACGCCTCCTTGCCGGTCGAGGTCAGCGGCTGCGTCGCCTGGGCCACCTCCGACGACCTGGAGCACTGGACCGTGCACCCGCCGCTCATCTCACCGGGCGACGTCGACGAACTGGAGTGCCCGGTCCTGGAGCGTCTCGACGACGGCAGTTGGCTGCTGCTCGGCTCCGTAGGAGCCACCCGCGGCTTCGAGGCATGGACCGCGCCCCGCCTGCGCGGCCCCTGGACCCGCCGCGGCCCCCTCGGCCCGACCGGCTCCTACGCCCCCCGCGTGATCGCCGCTCCCGACGGTTCCCGCGTCGTCCTGCACACCACCCCCCGCCGCGTCGGCCTCACCGACTCCGGCGAACGCTGCCGTGGCATGCTCGCCCAGCCCAAGTGCCTTGTCGTGCAGGACGATTCGGCGCCCCGCCTGGAGTGGTGGCCCGGGCTGGACACCTGGCTGGGCGAGGAGACCGAGCAGCCCGGTCTGCACGCGGTCGGCGACGTCACCCTCTCCGGTCGTGTCGAGATCACCCTGCGCACGGACGCGCCCGGGAGCGCCCGGCCCGCCCTCGTCGTCGGCTGCGACGGCAGGAACCTCTGGATCACCGGCCCCGACGGCAGCCGACTCGGCGAGACCGTCCTGACCGAGCCCGCCTCGGCCCTTCGCCTCCTCACCGTCGGCGAGTACGTCGAGGTCTACGCCGATGGCGTCTTCGTCCTGACGACTCTGTGCTACTCGGGTCACCCCGCCCCGTGGACGGCGGTTTCGGAAGGCCGTCCCCGCACGATCCCGGTCCGCCCGGTCCGCCTGCCCGCCCCCGGCCGCGACGACGCCTCGGCCGTGTGGCCCGGACCGGCATCGAGTTGAAGGCCCGCCATGGATGCCACCCCCGAAGGTCTCCCCTTCCCCGACGGTTTCCTGCGGGGAACCGCCACCGCCGCCCACCAGATCGAGGGCAACAACGTCAACAGCGACTGGTGGCAACGGGAGCACGAGGAGAACAGCCCCCTCCCGGAACCCAGCGGCGACGGCTGCGACAGCTACCACCGCCGGCGCGAGGACATGGACCTGCTCGCCGAACTCGGCTTCACCGACTACCGGTTCAGCATCGAGTGGGCCCGCATCGAACCCGCCCCCGGTCACTTCTCCCAAGCGGACCTCGCGCGCACCAGGGTCCTGCCGCGAGCCGACCGCTGAACTGATCCAAGCCGGCGCCACGGAGAGCACCTTGGTGGCGCCGCCGAGGCACATGTGCCCGCACCGTGCACTGGCCGCCTGACAGCCGCCTTCGGCACATGACGAGAGCGGGGCCCGGAAGCCCCGCCCGAAACCAGCGAAACCCAAGGGTCAGGGCCACACCAAGCAGTACGGCTGATGCCCCGCCTCATGCAGCCGGTGGCTGAAGTCCTGCCATTCGTGGAGCAGTTGGTACACGTTGAACGCGTCGCGTGGGCCGCCGCGGTCCGGGACCGTCGACCAGATGAAGGCGGCCGCGCCGACCGCTTCCTCGCCGATGCCGCGCAGCGGATCGACGACGGTCATGGGGAGCTTGACGACCGCGTAGTCGGGGTGGAGGACGACCAGTTCGAGCGGGGGCACCCTGTGCAGCGGCACGCCCTCGATGCCGGTCAGCACCATCGCGGCCATCGTCTCCGGCTTGATCTTGGTGAACATGCCGTTCATGCCGAGCTCGTCGCCGCCGAGTTCCTCGGGTCGCATCGAGATCGGGACACGGGCCGCCGTCGCGCCGTCGGGCGCGCCGAAGTATTTGTACGTCACCCCCACCCGGCCACCATTCCTGCTCCCTGCTCGCAGCCGATCGGCCACGTGGTCCATCCGGTCCATTCGGGATGTCCGGGGTGTCCGGGGGGTGCCGGGCGTGCGGTTGGTCCTGCCGGTCTGATCCATGCGATCCATGTGATCCATCCGATCCATACGGTCCTTACCGTCCATACGGTCCGGCCGGTCGAATCGCTCAGCGCCGCTGCGCTGCGGAACGGAATCGTCCTGGTGTGACCCCTTAGGGCCCAGCGGAAGCGTGGGGTCCGGCGAACCCGGGGGCTCCGGTGGAGCCGAGGGGTTCTGCGGTGCCCTGGGGACGTGCCGATCACCCGTGCCCGTGGAGTCCTGATAGCCCGTCGAGCCCGGAGAGTCGAAGGATTCGAAGGAGTTGAAGGATTCGAAGGAGTCGTGGGAACTGTGCGGGCCCACCGGACCGATGGGGCTCTGCGGACCCACCGGGCTCCCGGGAGGGCCTGCCGGTCCGGGAGGGCCCGGCGGAATCTGTCCACCCTGTGCCTGCCGTGCTTCGCCTCGTGTCTCGGTCGATTCCTCCGCCTCGCGCCGGTGCCTTCCCCGCCGGGCACGCCGCGGACCGACGTCATCGGTCCCCTCGCCCAGTCCGCCACCGCGATGCATATCTCCACCCGACTGCTGTTCTAGGACGCGTGGTCCCCGCCGCGCAACCCGATCATCGTGTCATTGTGACCTCCCCCACGGCCGCGCGCCGAAACGTGCGTTGAAACACCTGTCCGCGGGATCTTCGGGGCCTCTGACACCATGGCTTGTGTGAGCTATCCGTACGAAGCCCCAGTTTCGCAGACTCTCTTCGAGCGTGCGTCGGTCGTCACGCCCGGCGGCGTGAACTCTCCCGTGCGCGCCTTCCGCGCCGTGGGCGGTACGCCCCGGTTCATGGTGTCCGGTACCGGTCCTTATCTGACCGATGCCGATGGTCGCGAGTATGTAGATCTTGTGTGTTCGTGGGGGCCCATGATTCTCGGGCACTCCCGTCCCGAGGTCATCGCCGCCGTCCAGGCGGCCGTCTCCCGCGGCACCTCCTTCGGTACGCCCGGCGAGGGCGAGGTCGCGCTCGCCGAGGAGATGGTCGCCCGCGTCGAACCGCTCGACCAGGTGCGGCTCGTGTCCAGCGGGACCGAGGCCACCATGTCGGCCATCCGGCTCGCCCGCGGGTTCACCGGCCGCAGCAAGGTGATCAAGTTCGCCGGGTGTTACCACGGTCACGTCGACTCGCTGCTCGCCGCCGCCGGGTCCGGGCTCGCCACCTTCGCGCTGCCCGACACCCCCGGCGTGACCGGCGCTCAGGCCGGGGACACGATCGTGCTGCCGTACAACGATCTCGACGCCGTGCTGGAGGCCTTCCTGGCCCACCCCGGCGAGATCGCCTGCGTCATCACCGAGGCCTCGCCCGGCAACATGGGTGTCGTACCGCCCCTGCCCGGCTTCAACCAGGGACTGAAGGACGCCTGCGCGGAGCACGGGGCGCTGTACATCTCCGACGAGGTCATGACCGGGTTCCGGACCAGCCGCAGCGGGTGGTATGGGATCGACGGCGTGCGGCCCGATCTCATGACCTTCGGGAAGGTCATGGGGGGCGGGTTCCCGGCCGCCGCCTTCGGGGGGCGTGCCGATGTCATGGCGCACCTCGCGCCCGCCGGGCCCGTCTACCAGGCCGGCACGCTGTCCGGGAACCCGGTCGCCACCGCCGCCGGGCTCGCCCAGCTCCAGTTGCTCGACGACGCCGCGTACGACAAGGTCAACGCCGTCTCCGAGCAGATCCGTACGCTCGTCACCGAGGCACTGAGCAAGGAGGGCGTCACGCACACGCTGCAGACGGCCTCCAACATGTTCTCCGTCTTCTTCACCGACCGGCCCGTGCGGAACTACGAGGACGCCAAGACGCAGGAGGTGTTCCGCTTCAACGCCTTCTTCCACTCCATGCTGTCGCAGGGCGTGTACCTGCCGCCGTCGTCGTTCGAGTCGTGGTTCGTGTCCACCGCGCACGACGAGCGGGCCGTCCAGCGCATCGCCGACGCCCTGCCCGCCGCCGCCCGCGCCGCCGCGGAGGCCGCCGCATGAGCAGCGTGAACAGTACGGGCAACGGTATGGACAGCGGTGCGGGCAGCACGGACATCACCGTCGTGCACGTGATGCGGCACGGCGAGGTCGCCAACCCGGACGGGATCCTGTACGGGCGCCTGCCCGGCTACCACCTCTCCGAGCTCGGGCGGCGCATGGCCGACCGGGTCGCCGACCACCTCGCCTCGCGGGACGTCACGTATGTCGTCGCCTCCCCGCTGGAGCGTGCGCAGGAGACCGCGACGCCGATCGCCAAGGCCCACGGGCTGGACCTCGCCACCGACGCCCGCCTCATCGAGGCCGACAACGTCTTCCAGGGCAAGACCTTCGGCGTCGGCGACGGCGCGCTGAAGCGGCCCGAGAACTGGAAGCACCTGGTCAACCCGTTCAAGCCGTCCTGGGGCGAGCCGTACGTCGAGCAGGTCGTCCGGATGATGGGAGCGCTCGACGCGGCGAAGGACGCGGCGCGGGGGCACGAGGCCGTGCTGGTCAGTCACCAGCTGCCGATCTGGATCGTGCGGTCGTACGTCGAGCGGCGGCGGCTGTGGCACGACCCGCGCAAGCGGCAGTGCACGCTCGCGTCGCTGACCACGTTCACGTACCAGGGCGACAAGATCGTGTCCGTGGGGTACACCGAGCCGGCGCGGGATCTGGTGCCGGCGCATCTCCTCGCCGGAGCCAAGCCGGTCAAGGGCAAGGACAAGGCGTTCGGGGCGTAGGCGCTCCGCTCGGTCGGGCCGGGGTGCTTGATGCTGTGGGGAAACTGCACGTGTGTTGTGGTCGGCCGTGCAGTTCCCGGCGCCCCCGGCCGGGGTGCTCGTACCGGCTGTTTCGGAACCCCGTGAGCCGTAGGACCCTCTCCAAAGCCGTACGTCTCTCTCTGCGGACGTACGGCTTTGGGCTGTGCCCGCGTGCGCCCCACCGGCGTACGCTCCGTCACAAAGCGTACTGTCGCCCGCATCTGAGCGTATCTCCGCAAAGTAACTGAAATACGTGCTAGATCGGTGGAACCCCCGCCTTTGCCGTGGCCTCTAAACCGGTGTCCTTCGCCTGACCTGAGGAGGACATGGCACGGCGAAGGGGGAAGTGATGCGCAACATCAGCCGGAGGGGAATGATCGCGCTCGGCGCGGGCGCCGGCGCCACCGCCGCTCTGGGGCTGGCTGGTTGCGGGTCCGTTCTGCAGGGCGGGGCGGGCGACGCCGGGGGTTCCAAGGTGCGAGGCTCGGGGCGCGGCGGGGACGGGGAGCGCGGGGCCAAGCCGATCGGGGACGGGTCCACCGCGTACACCGGCGCTCAGCCCGAGCAGCCGGGGAAGCCGCGGCCGCTGGAGGCGGGTGAGACGCCCCCGCAGTTCGTGGTGTTCTCCTGGGACGGGGCGGGCGATGTCGGTAACGGTCTGTTCCCGCGGTTCCTGAAGGCCGCCGAGGAGCACGGCGCCCACATGACCTTCTTCCTCTCCGGGATCTATCTGCTGCCCGAGTCCAAGAAGCGCACGTACCTCCCGCCGAACAACGCGCCAGGCGCCTCCGACATCGGCTACCTCACGGACGAGCACATCAAGTCGACGCTGGGGCACATACGCCGGGCCTGGCTCGACGGGCACGAGATAGGCACCCACTTCAACGGGCACTTCTGCGGCGGCAACGGCTCGGTCGCCAACTGGACGCCCAAGCAGTGGCGCAGCGAGATCGAGCAGGCGAAGTCGTTCGTGAAGGAGTGGCGGACCAACACCGGGTGGACCGACCTCGACCCGCTGCCCTTCGACTACGACAAGGAACTCGTCGGCGCCCGCACCCCGTGTCTGCTCGGCCAGGAGAACCTGCTGCCGACCGCACGCGAGTTCGGCTGGCGGTACGACTCCTCCTCGTCCGGCGGCCTGCAGGTCTGGCCGCGGAAGAAGCAGGGCATCTGGGATCTGCCGCTGCAGTCGATACCCCTGCCCGGGCGCACCATCGAGGTCCTCTCCATGGACTACAACATCATGTACAACCAGTCGCAGAACTCCACCAAGGCCCCGCCCGCCAACTACCCGGGCTGGCGCCGGCAGGCCACCGATGCGTATGTCGCCGGGTTCGAGCGGGCGTTCGAGACGAACCGGGCGCCCCTGTTCATCGGCAACCACTTCGAGGAGTGGAACGGCGGCATCTACATGGACGCCGTCGAGGCGGCCCTCAAGCACATCGCGCGGGAGAGGGAGAAGGGCGCGGACATACGGCTCGTCTCCTTCCGGCAGTTCGTGGACTGGCTGGACGTCCAGAAGCCGGAGGTGCTCGCCGAGCTCCAGAAGCTGGGGGTGGGGCAGGAGCCGACGGGGGGCTGGAAGGAGTTCCTCGCGGATACGGGGACCCAGTCGGGCAGCGGCACCTCGGACGGCGGCACCTCGGCCGGCTCGGACGGTTCGGCGAGCGGCTCCTAGGCCGGCTGTCGGCCTGGTGGCGTCCGGGCCGCCCGGCGGTGTCCGGGTCGGTCGGCCCGGCGATGCCCGGCGATGCCCCGAGCGGCCCGGTTGGCGGGGCGGGAGGCATGGAAAGAACGGTGTCTGAAATGGAGTTTTCTGTCCTTGAGGGGGGTGCCGAAGGCCGTCTAAACGGGCATGCGAAACTTTTCACATGAGTGCCGCCAGCCGCGCCCGCGCCCCCCAGCGCGCGCACCGCACCCGTGAGACCGGTCAGAGCCGCCAAACCCTCCAGACCCGTCGGGCCCGTACGAGCCGTAGCCGCACCGCCCTGCTCTCCGCCGGGGCCGCCGTCGCGGCACTCGTCCTGACCGCGTGCAGTTCCGGAGGGACCTCGGGCGGTGGTGGCGGCACCGGCTTCATCACCAGCTCCGACGGCATCGCCACCGTGAAGAAGGGTGACCGGGCCGACGCCCCCGAACTCTCCGGCAAGACCATCGACGACAAGCAGCTCGACGTCGCCTCCGCCTACAAGGGCAAGATCGTCGTGATCAACGTGTGGGGCTCCTGGTGCGCGCCGTGCCGCGCCGAGGCCCCCAACCTCGTCAAGGTCTCCGAGGACCTCGCCGACCAGGGCGTGCAGTTCGTCGGCATCAATACGCGCGACACCAGTACGGGACCGGCCCGGGCCTTCGAGGAGGAGTACAAGGTCACCTACCCGAGCCTGTACGACCCGACCGGCAAGCTGATGCTCCGCTTCGAGAAGGGCACCCTCAACCCGCAGGCGATCCCCTCGACCCTCGTCATCGACCGGGAGGGCAAGGTCGCCGCGCGCTCCCTCCAGGCGCTCAGCGAGGCGAAGCTGCGCAAGATGATCGAGCCGGTCCTCGCGGAGAAGTGACCCGTGTCCCTCGTCGCCGCCACGGCTGACCTCGCCGCGTCCACCGACCAGAACCAGACGGTCATGAGCGGCGCGCTGCTGATCGCCCTGCCGATCGCCGTCCTCGGCGGTCTCGTCTCCTTCTTCTCGCCGTGCGTGCTGCCGCTGGTGCCCGGCTACCTGTCGTACGTCACCGGCGTGGGCGGCACCGATCTGGCGGAGGCACGGCGCGGGCGGATGGTGGCCGGCGCCGGGCTGTTCGTGCTCGGGTTCACCGCCGTGTTCGTGTCCGGTGGGGCGCTGTTCGGGTACTTCGGGTCGACGCTGCAGGAGTACCAGGGCGTGCTGTCCAAGGTGCTCGGCGTGCTCATGATCCTCATGGGTGTGTTCTTCATGGGGCTGATGCCCAGGCTCACCCGGCGGGAGTTCCGCTTCCACACCCGGCCGACCGCCGGGCTCGCCGGCGCGCCCCTCCTCGGTGCGCTCTTCGGTATCGGCTGGACGCCCTGCATCGGCCCGACCCTCGCCTCCGTCAACGCCCTCGCCATGGACCAGGCGAGTGCCGGACGCGGGGCCCTGCTCACCGTGGCGTACTGTCTCGGGCTGGGCGTGCCCTTCGTCGTCGCCGCGGTCGGCTTCCGCAAGGCACTCGGTGCCTTCGGCTGGGTCAAGCGGCACTACGTGTGGGTCATGCGCATCGGCGGCGTCATGATGATCGCGACCGGCCTGCTCCTGCTGACCGGCGCCTGGGACCGCATCGTGCAGGAGATGCAGGTCTGGTCGAACGGCTTCACGGTGGGGATCTGATCCATGAGCAACACAGAGACCAAGGCCCAGGCCAAGGACAGGACCGCGGCCAAGACCACGGCCAATGCCAAGGCCGCCTCCGCGGACGACGAGAACGACCTCGGCGCCGCCGGCTCCCAGCTGTCCACCGCCCCCAAGGAGGACGCTGCCAGGGACGACGCCCCCAACCTGCCCTCGCTGGGCGTCATCGGCTGGGCCCGCTGGTTCTGGCGGCAGCTGACCTCCATGCGGGTCGCGCTGCTGCTGCTCTTCATGCTGTCGCTCGCGGCGATCCCGGGCTCGCTCATCCCGCAGTCGGGACAGGACGAGACCAAGGTCGCCGACTTCATGAACCGGCACGAGACCCTGGGACCCGTCTACGAGAAGCTCGGGCTGTTCCACGTGTACAGCTCGGTGTGGTTCTCGGCGATCTACATCCTGCTGTTCATCTCGCTCATCGGCTGCATCGTCCCGCGCACCTGGCAGTTCGTGGAGCAGCTCAAGGGGCGTCCGCCCAAGGCACCGAGGCGCCTGAACCGGCTGCCCGCTTACGCGACCTGGCGTACCGAGGCCGAGCCGGAGCAGGTCCGGGAGATCGCGCTGACGGTGCTGAAGCGACGCCGCTTCCGCTCCCATGTCGCCGGTGACGCGGTCGCCGCGGAGAAGGGCTACCTGCGGGAGGCGGGCAACCTCGCCTTCCACCTCGCCCTGATCGTGATGCTGATCGCGTTCGCCTGGGGCCAGCTTTTCAAATCCGAGGGCACCAAGCTGATCCTGCAGGGTGACGGCTTCGCCAACACCATGACGCAGTACGACGACTTCAAGTCCGGCAACCTCTTCACGCTCGACGACCTGGACTCCTTCAGCTTCAACCTGAAGACCGCCAAGGCCACCTACGAGCGCAACGGCCCGAACCGGGGGACTCCGCGCACGTTCGAGTCGCACATCACCTACAGCCTGGGGGCGGACGGCAAGGAGAAGCCGGCCACGATCAAGGTCAACAAGCCGCTGGTGGTCGGCGACTCCAAGGTCTACATGATCAACTTCGGGTACGCGCCCGTCATCACCGTCCGGGACGGCAAGGGCAAGGTCGTCTTCCAGGACGCGGTGCCGTTGCTGCCGATCGACGGCAACCTCACCTCCTCCGGGGCGATCAAGGTCCTCGACGGCTACCGGAACGGCAAGGGCGAGAAGGAGCAGATCGGTTTCAACGCCTTCTTCGTGCCGACCTTCGCCGGGGCGGGCAAGGGCGAGATGCTCTCGCAGTTCCCGGCACTGGACTTCCCCGTGCTCGCGCTCTCCGCGTACCACGGTGACCTGGGTGTCGACTCGGGTATCCCGCAGAACATCTACCAGCTCGACAAGAAGAACCTGAAGGAGTTCAAGGACTCCAAGGGCCAGCTGCTGAAGAAGCGGCTGCTGCCCGGCGAGACCATGAAGCTGCCTGACGGCGCCGGCTCGGTGACCTTCGACTCCGTCGAGCCGTGGTCCCGCTTCCAGATCACCCAGCAGCCCGGCAGCGGCTGGGCGCTGGCCGGTGCCATAGCCGCCATCCTCGGCCTCGCCGCCTCCCTCTTCATCCAGCGCCGCCGTGTGTGGGTGCGGGCCGTGAAGGGTGCCGACGGCGCGACCGTCGTGGAAATGGCGGGCCTCGGCCGCAGCGAGTCCGCGAAGCTCCCCGAGGAACTGGGCGACCTGGCCGGACTGATCCACGACGCGGCCCCGACCGCACCGGATCAGGCCGCGGATGCCAAAACGGATCAGGACGCCGACGCCGATGCGGCCACCGAAGCCGGCGAGGAGGCCGCCGCCTCCGAGCGCGAGCTCCCCGACGCAGACCCTGACCCGAAGGGCGGCGGCCAAGTGAAGCCCCAGGACAGTACCCCCAAGTCGTCCGGCACCCGGACTTCTTCTTCCTCCTCCGCTTCTTCTTCCTCTTCTTCCTCTTCTTCCTCTTCTTTCTCTGCCTCCTCCGACGCCGACTCCGCCCCGGAGCCGGACGCCGGGACACCCAACCCCGACCCCCAAGCCGTACCTGCCGAAGGGGCTGAGACGTCGTGACTCACGCCGCCGCAACCGAGTTGGCCGCAGCGACCAACGAAAACCTCGCCAACATCAGCAATGTGCTGATCTACTCCGCGATGGCCGTCTACACGCTGGCCTTCTTCGCGTACATCGCCGAATGGCTCCTCGGCAGCCGCAGCAAGGTGGGCCGTACAGCCGCCGCACTGACCGAGAAGACGCAGACGGCCAAGACGGCCAAGCCTGCCGTCACCGTGAAGAAGGCCGGTGGCACCGCCGTGCTGGAGCGGCCCGAGGTGGTCGTGCGGTCCGCGGCCGGTGAGCGGGACGTGCCGGACGGGCCCGGCGCGCACGGGGGTGACGAGCAGGGCGACCTCTACGGCCGTATCGCCGTGTCCCTCACCGTGCTCGCCTTCGCCATCGCCGCGGGCGGTGTGCTGACGCGTGCCCTGTCGGTGCAGCGGGCGCCGTGGGGCAACATGTACGAGTTCAACATCACCTTCTCCACTGTCGCCGTCGGTGTGTACCTCGCCTTCCTCGCGCTGCGGAAGAACATCCGCTGGCTCGGCCTCCCCCTGATCACGACGGTCCTCCTCGACCTCGGTGTCGCCGTCACCATCTTGTACACCGCCAGCGACCAGTTGGTTCCCGCTCTCCACTCGTACTGGCTGTACATCCACGTCTCGACCGCGATCCTGTGCGGCGCCGTCTTCTACGTGGGCGCGGTCGGCACGATCCTCTATCTGTTCAAGGACTCGTACGAGAACAAGCTCGCGACCGGCGGCAAGCCCGGCCGGTTCGCGACCTCCGTGCTGGAGCGTCTGCCCGCCTCGGCGTCCCTCGACAAGTTCTCGTACCGCGTGAACGCCGCCGTGTTCCCGCTGTGGACGTTCACGATCATCGCGGGCGCCATCTGGGCGGGCGACGCGTGGGGCCGCTACTGGGGCTGGGACCCGAAGGAGACCTGGTCCTTCATCACCTGGGTCGCCTACGCCTGCTACCTGCACGCCCGCGCCACGGCCGGCTGGAAGGGCCGCAAGGCCGCGTACATCGCGCTCATCGCCTTCGCCTGCTGGCTGTTCAACTACTACGGTGTCAATCTCTTCGTGAACGGCCTGCACTCCTACGCGGGTGTGTAGGGCTCTGGGTGCGAGTAAGACCGCAGTACTGCCTACCTGGCGCTGTTCAACTACTACGGCGTCATCTTCTCGGCCGTGAACCAGGCCGAGCTTGCACAGACTCGGTTTGGTTCACACCGGATCGCGCTCCCGACTGCCCCCTACGACAGGACGGTCACGGGTCGCATCTCCCTGCACGGGTTGGCTATCCACCCAGTACGGGGACGGGCATGGTGACAAATGCCCACGCCGAGCGTGCCCGGTTGCGCACGTTGACCCCGGCGACGTGGTCGGCGGGTCCAGCGAGGCCGCACCGACGACAGCGGAAGTGGTCCCGAGCAGACCGGTTGGCGCGCTCGGTGTGGCCGCAGCGCGGGCAGCGCTGCGACGTGTAGGCCGGATCCACCTCGATGAATGGCACCCCCGCTTTGCGGGCCTTGTACCTCAGGTGCTCGCCAAGTTGGTGGAAGGGCCAGGAAGAGAGGGTGGCCCGCTGGTCGCGGCGTAGCCGTACCCGCTCGCGGATGCCACTGAGTTGCTCGACAGCGATCCCGCGACCGGTGCGTTGCGCGACGGACACGATCTCCTTGCTGATGGCGTGGTTCACATGTGTGGCATGGCGCTTCTCCTTCTGCGCGCGGCGGGCGAGGCGGCGGGTGGCCGAGCGGGTCTGCCTGGCCTGGAGTTCAGCGCGCTTGCGGGCCTGCCAGCGCCGGTAGCGGCCCAGACGGCGGCCCTGGTGGTTGGTGCCGTCGGACGTGGTGGCGAGGTTCACGATCCCCCGGTCCACCCCGATCCAGTCGACCGGGTCGTACACCTCAGGATTGGGAATGTCGCAGGTCGCGACCAGGAACCACTTCCCGCCACGCTGAACCAGGTCGCTCTCGCCCTTACGGTAGGTCGCGAGGGTCTTGAGCTGGTCGGGTGAGCAGGCGAACCGGATGCCCTTCATGCGCCCGTCCACCGTCCAGATGGACACCGTGTGCGCGTCGTACTGCCAGGATAGGCAGCGGTCGTCGAACGGCTGAGCCGCCTCCGGACGGAAGACGATCGGACTACCGACCGCCTTGTGGTACCGCTTGGAGGTGGACGGGCCCAGGTTCCCGGCCCGCAGGTTGGCCTTCAGGGTCGCGTAGGCGTCGACGACCTTCTTCACCGCCCGCACCACCGGCTGCGCGGAGAGCCCGAACGTCGCCTTGAGTTCCGCGTACACCTCCTTCTGTAATCCGTTGCGGTCCTTCAGGTCCTTTGCGAAGGCGACGGCGGAGGCGTAGGTGGCGGCCCGGTTGCAGGCACGCAGGGTCGCCTCCAGGGCCGACGCCTGCCCGGGCGTCGGCAGCAGCTTCACGCGCACCACCAGCTTCATGACATCGGACCGTAGTGCGGCCACCGCACACACGACCGCCGTTCATCCGGCGATCACCCCAACCGATGAGCCGTTGGGCGGTAGTTCGAATGTCCTCTGCTGTGCTGGTCGGCCGTACGGACGCTCCCGCCTCGCACACAGCAGCCGCGGCGACGCTCCGCACCGTGACCACCCGGGAGGTGGTCCTCAAGGACGCCAAGACAAACCCCGGCGTGCGACGACATCATCAAAACCGACCCGGTCACCGGACGCAGCGCCGTCCTGGACCGCGCGGTCGTCGACAAGGCCGGCCGGCGCCCCTGAACCGGGTGCGTCGCCCTCGGTCCCGCGTCAGGCTGGTGCCATGAACAAGGTCATTGAACCGGGCACCAGCCGGACCGAGGGAGACACGCACACGCTGCACTTCACGCTGCACCTGCCCCATCCCGTGGAGCGGGTGTGGCCCGTGGTGGCCGGCCATGGCGACGGGCTTCGCGACTGGCTCGCCGCCGCGGACACCTTCGAACCGCACCTCGGCGGTGCCGTCGCGCTGCGCTGGCTGAACACCGGGCCGGAGGGCGAAGCCGTCCCCGGCAGGATCACCGCCTGGGACGTCGAGCGGGTCGCCGAGTACACCCTGGAGGGCTTCCACGGGCGCATCCGGTTTCACGTGGAACCGTACGGTGAGCACGGCACCACGCTCCGCTTCACCAACGAGATCCAGGGTGACGACGAACTGCGCCGCGACTGCCTCGCAGCCTGGCACCTCCACCTTGAGTACCTGGCCGAGGCGCTCGACGGAAACCCGGTGGACTGGCGGTCCTGGACACCGGACCGCTTCGAGGAACTGCGGGCGACGTACACGCAATGATCAGCCGACCGTGATCGAGTTCAGCTTCTCCCGCAGATACACGTGCGAGTCCACCGGCTCGTACGCCACGCGGCCCACCGGCGCGGGCACGGACTCCACGCGCGTGCCCGGGGTGCACTCGCCGAAGTAGACGAGGGACATCAGCTCCTCGGCGGGGGTGTCGGCCGGAGGAGGCAGGACGCGGTGGCGGCCGGAGCGCCAGCGGTCGCCGGTCCAACGGGCCATCAGGTCACCGATGTTGATGGTGAGGGCGTCCGGATCGTAGGGGGCGTCCTCCCAGCCACCCTCGTCCGTGTACACCTGGAGCCCGCCCTTGCCGGCCTGGCGGTCGAGGATCGTGACCGTACCGAAGTCGGTGTGCGGGCCGATGCGGAACTGGCCGGGCTCGGGCTCGCCGATGACCTCCGTACCCGGGTACCAGTTGATGTTGAAGCCATAGGTCGGGTGGGCCATGTGCCGGCTGAAGAAGTCGGGTTCCAGACCCAGCGCCTCGCCGAGCAGTGACAGCAGCTCGTTCTCCAGCTCCGTCATCCTCGCCAGGTACTCCTCGCACAGGTCCCGCAGCTCCGGCACCTCGGACGGCCACACGTTCGGTGCGTACCACTCCGCGTTCACGACCGGGTCCTCGTACGGCTCGTGCGTCGCGAAGGTGAGCGACTCCTTGAGGTCCGGCGGGGTTTCGGTGCCCTCGGCGAGGCCGTTCGCCTCGGCCCGTGGGCCCAGCCAGCCGCGCCCGCCGACCTTCGCCTCGTACGCCTGCTTCACCTCGGTGGGGAAGGTGAAGAAGGCGCGGGCCGCGGCGCGGATACGCGTACGGAGGGACGGGTCCACGCCATGACCGGTGACCAGGAGGAAGCCGGCGGTCTGGAGGGCTTCGTCGACGGTACGGGCGATCCGGGCGCGCGCCTCGGCGTCCCCGGACAGCCAGGGCCGCAGATCGATCGTCGGGATACGGGGCTCACTCACCGATGTCCTCATTCCACAGTGCCGGGTTGTTCTTGATGAAGGTGTGCATCAGGGCGGCACACTCGGGATCGCCGAGGAGCACGATCTCCACGCCGTGCCCGGCGAGCCAGTCGTGGCCGCCGTGGAAGGTCTCCGCCTCGCCGATCACCACCCGCGAGATGCCGAACTGACGTACCAGACCGGAGCAGTACCAGCACGGGGAGAGGGTCGTCACCATCGTCGTGCCCGCGTACGTGCGCCGGCGCCCGGACGCACGGAACGCGGCCGTCTCGGCGTGCATGGAAGGGTCGTCGTCCTGGACGCGGCGGTTGTGGCCGCGCCCGAGGAGCGTGCCGTCCGCGCCGTAGAGGGCCGCGCCGATGGGGATGCCGCCCTCGGCGAGACCGGCGCGGGCCTCGGTGACGGCGGTGGCGAGCCATGTGCGTGCCTGTGCGTGATCCATTCCCTCACTCTCCCGCCTGGTCCGTGCCTTCACTCTCCTGTGGCCGAAACACCGGGGCAACGTGCGGAAAGTACTCTCCGGGCAGCCCGCGGCCGGACAACCTGTCCGTGCCGCATGAGGCCGCCCGAGGAGGTTCCCCGTGCCCGCCCTGACCCTCCGCGAAGTCCTGGCCCTCGACACCGTCCGCGCCGCCGAGCCCCGGCTCCTCGCGGGAGAGGGCACGCTGGACCGTCCCGTCCGCTGGGTCCACTCCAGCGAGGTGTACGAGGGAGCCAACTTCCTCGACGGCGGCGAACTGCTCCTCACCAACGGCTTCGGGCTGACCGGCACGGACGAGGAGACACGGCGCCGGTACGTCCGTGAACTGGCCGCCAGGGGCGCGGCGGGGCTGGCCGTGGAAGTGGGCCGGTCGCTGCCGCGCATGCCGGACGAGGTGACCGACGAGGCCCGCCGCCTGGACCTGCCGTTGCTGGCCCTGCACCGGGTCGTGCCGTTCGTGCGCATCACGGAGGCGGCGAACCGGGCGATCGTCGCACGCGGGCTGTCCGGCCGGTCCGTCGTGCGGCCGTGGAGCGACGATCACACGGCTGCCCTGCTCGCCGACCTTGCCGACGGACAGGCCCTCAACCAGCCCGAGGTGGAGGCGCGGGCCGCGCTCGCTGGGTTCCTTCCCGGTGGGGGAGCCCGGCTGGTCGGGGTGTCGGTGCACGGGGCACGGGACGCCGGGGTGGTGGACCGGGCCGTACGGAGACTCGGCGGGTCCGGCGTGCTGCGGGCGGTGTTCCCCGGGGACGTCCTGGCGCTGGCCGCCCTCCCCGGTACGGGAACCGGAAGCACCCGCGACCCCGTACGCGCCGTCCAGGACGCCTTCCGGGCCGTGGCCGGGCCCGGGCTGACGGTGGCTGTCGGGCATGCCGTGGCCGCCGGGAGCGGCTGGCTGCGATGGAGCGAGACCTTGCGCACAGCCCGTACGACGCTGGAGCTCGCCCTCACCGTGCCGCCCGCCGAACCGCCCGCCGCCGAGGGCCCGCCGGGCCCGCTGGTGACGGCGTCACGGGCGCTGGCGCTGGAGCGGGAACTGACCCGGGGCGGTGTGGACACCAACCGGGACCGGCTCGGGCGTCTCGTCCAGCACACTCTGGGCCCGCTGCTGGCCTGGGAGGCGGCCCACCCCAGCGACCTCGTCCGCACCCTGGAGGTCCATCTGCGGCACGGCTGTTCGCCCACCCGTACGGCGGCCCTCCTGCACATCGGGCGCCAGTCCCTCTACCAGCGCCTCGACCGCATCGAGTCCCTCCTCGACCTGGAGATCGACGATCCGGACCTGCTCGGCGAACTACTGACGGCTCTGTGCGCGCACCGGATCGTGCGCGGGGCGCCGGCGGCTTCGGGGGGCCTGCGCACGGTGGCTTAGCGCTTGGTGCTCGGCGCTCAACGGGCTGCGTGCCGTACGCGCGTGGCCCGGCGCTAGAAGCTGAAGCTCATGAACGCCCCATAGCCGCCCTCGGCCGCCGCGTCGAAGAACGCGACCAATCCCTCGTAGCTGTCTTCGAGCCAGGCGAGTTCACTCTCGGGGTGGAATCGCCAGGTGTTGGGATACACCTCCTCCTTCGTCATCCGCTCGGGGTCGTAGTGAACCGCCAGCCGCTCCCACGGGGTCGCCTTCAACTCCCGTGCCACGGCCCGGACGTGATCCGGCGACCAGCCGAAGAGGGTGCCGTCCTCCTGGATCAGGTACCCGTCCATCAGGAACTCAAGTTCCATGTCCGCCCCGTCGAGCAGGAACTGGAGGCCGGCCCACGCCTTGTCGGGGCCTCCGTGGGGGCGGCCCACGGTGTCGCCGTCGTACAGCTCGTAGATGAACTCATCTGCCCAACTCGGCTCACTCTGCGCCCTGTCCAGTTCCTTCGCTGTCGCGCTGATGAACGAGATGCTCACGCCCATGGCAGGCGATCCCCCTTGATTCCCCGTGTGATTCCCCGCGTGATTCCCCGTGACATTCCTTCGATGTTCCCTTGATCGAACATCGGCGGCCGAGTGTTCCACACGGCTCTGACAAGAGGTGTCACTGGTGAGGTGTCACTGGCGCCCCTGCGTGAGATAGGCGTGCAGCTGCCCCGCCCCGGCGAGCATCGCCGTCGTCCGCTCGGTCAGGGCGGCCCGGCGTGCCGCGATCGCCTCGTGGAGCGCCTCGCTGCCGCCCGTGCGGTGCAGGTCCTCCAGGAGGGGGCGGATCTGGTCGAGGAGGTAGTGGCTGCGGCGGAGGGTTTGGATCAGACGGGCGTCACGGACGTCGGCGGGGGAGTAGTGACGGTACGCGGTGCCGTGTTCCCGGCCCGGTGTCAGGAGTCCGGCGGACTCCCACACGCGCAGGGCGGAGGTGCGTACGCCGAGGAGGGCGGCCACCTCACCGATACGCAGGTCGGGTCCGGGGCGCTGGGAGCGGCGGGGCTTCCCGGCACCGCCCGCCCCGGCGCCCGTCCCCTCGGCCCTCGCTTTCTCGGCCCTCGCCTCCTCGGCGAGCGTCTCCAGGGCCTCGCCCGCCGTCCGCAGGGACACGCGCTCCTCGTGCAGCGCGGCGTGCGCGGCGTCCACGAGGGCGAGGGCGCCGGGGACGTCGCCGGAGTGCACGGTGCGCATGATCTCCGTGGCGGTCACGGGCCCGTAGCCCTTGGCGAGCGCCCGGTAGGACAGGAGGGCGCGGCGGTGGACGTCGTCGAAGGTCCGGTAGCCCGACGTGCTGCGTGGGGCCGGGGGCAGGACCCCGGCCTGCTCGTAGTTGCGGATCTGCTGGGTGGAGATCCCGGCGAGCCGAGCCAGGTCCACGGGGCGCAGACGGACGGCGGCCGCGGGCCGGCGTGCTGTGTGCTCGATCATCGGTTTGAAGGTTACGCGAGCGCCTGTTTCAGATCATTCCCGCACAGCCGCGGGGACGGTCCCCTCCCTTCAGATAAAAGTCCCAACAGGAGCTTCAATGGAAAACTTGAATCCATGGATGACTGCATTCGCGTCACGGGCGCCCGTCTGCACAACCTCAGGAACGTCACCCTCACCATCCCCAAGAACCGTCTCGTCGTGCTGACCGGCCTGTCCGGTTCGGGCAAGTCCACGCTCGCCTTCGACACCCTGCACCGGGAGGGCCAGCGCCAGTACATGGAGTCGCTGGGTATGGTCACGCAGTTCGTCAGCAAGCCCGCGGTCGACTCGATCACGGGACTGTCGCCGTCGATCAGCGTCGACCAGCACCTGACGAACCGGAGCCCGCGGTCGACGGTGGGCACGGTGACCGACGTCTTCACGTATCTGCGCCTGCTGTGGGCGCGGATGGGCTGCCGGCCGTGTCCGGGGTGCGGGAAGGGCGTACCGCCGTCGTACGAGACGCCGGGAGCCGTGTCCTCGGAGACCTCGGAGACCTGGGACGACGAGGCGGCCGAGGGGGAGTCCGTGCCGTGCTCGCACTGCGGGGCGGCCGTACCCGGGCTGGTGATGGGCAGCTTCTCCTTCAACAAGCCCGCGGGGGCCTGCCCCGAGTGCACGGGCCTCGGTTTCGTGCTCCGGGCGGACGCACGGCGTCTGGTGGACGGCAGCCGGAGCGTGGCCGCGGGAGCGGTACTCGGCTGGCACCCCAGGCTGACGGAACGGAACGTGCCGATCCTGCGGGCGGCCGCCGAGCACTACGGCTTCACCTTCGACGCGGACGTACCGTTCGACGAACTCACCGGCATTCAGCGCGACTTGCTCCTGTACGGGGTGGAGAGCGCGGAGTTCGGGCGCCACTTCCCGGAAGCGGCGGCGCGGGTCGAGCCCCCGGCCACCGTCACCGCGGGCCGCTTCGAGGGCGTGGTCACGAACCTCATGCGGCGCTACGCCGACCGTGTCGAGGACACCGACTACCGGGAGAAGACGGAGAAGTTGCTGGTCAAGGAGGAGTGCGGGGCCTGCGAGGGCACCCGGCTGCGGTCGGAGAGCCGGGCGGTGACCGTCGACGGGCTGACGATCGTCGAGGCGGCGCGTCTTCCGCTGGAGGAACTCGCCGCGTGGATGGACGGGTTGAAGGCCGAGCCGATCACCGCGCCCGTTCTCGACGACCTCAGGGAGCGCGTTCGGCGGCTCGTGGACGTCGGCGTCGGCTACCTCACCCTGGAGCAGTCGACCCCCAGCCTCTCCGCGGGCGAGACCCAACGGCTGCGGCTGGCCGCACTGCTGGGCTCCGGGCTGACGGGGGTCCTCTACGTCCTCGACGAGCCGACCATCGGCCTGCACCCGGCCGACACCGAACGCCTGGTCCACGTGCTGCGCAGGCTGCGGGACCTGGGCAACACCGTGCTGGTCGTCGAGCACGACCTCGATGTGCTGCGCGCCGCCGACCACGTCGTCGACATCGGTCCGGGAGCGGGCGGTGACGGCGGCCGGATCGTGGCCCAGGGGACGCCGGAGGAGGTGGCCGGGAGCGAGGGGTCGGTGACGGGGGCATACCTCGCGGGCCGCGTACCGACGCCACCCCGAACTCAGCGGACCACGCTTGACGGTACGTCGCTCACCATCCGGGGCGCCCGTGCGCACAGCCTCAAGGACCTCACCGTGCGCATCCCGTTGGGCCGGCTGGTCGCGGTGACCGGGCCGTCGGGGTCGGGCAAGTCGTCCCTCGTGCTGGACATCCTGGGCCGCGCGGGCCGACGTCGCTTCCACGGGGCGGGCGAAGCGCCGGCCGAGCACGACGGGATCGACGGCTGGGAGGCGCTGGACAAGATCGTGACGATCGACCAGCAGCCCATCAGCCGCCTCCCACGCTCGAACGCGGCGACGTACTCGGACGCCTTCACCCCGATCCGCGAGGTGTACGCGGCGCACTCGCAGGGCCGCTTCACACCCGGCCACTTCTCGTTCAACGTCGCCGGTGGCCGCTGTGAACGCTGCGAGGGCGCGGGCGTGCTCGCCGTCTCGATGCACTTCCTGCCGGCGGTCGAGGTCCGCTGCCCCGGGTGCCGGGGGCGGCGGTTCCGCAGTGAGGTGCTGGGGGTGCGGTTCCAGGGGTACGACATCGCGGAGGTGCTGGAGGCGACGGTGGACGAGGCACTGACGGTGTTCGCGGACGTGCCGTCGGTGGCGGGGCGCCTGCGGCGGATGTCGGACGTGGGCCTCGGTTATCTGCGGCTCGGCCAGCCGGCGACGACCCTCTCGGGCGGCGAGGCCCAACGGGTCAAGCTGGCCAAGGAGTTGTCCCGCCGGGCCACGGGCCGCACCCTCTACCTCCTCGACGAACCGACCACGGGTCTGCACCCCGCCGACACGGCCCGCCTCCTCGCCGTCCTCCGCCGCCTGGTCGACGCGGGCAACACGGTCCTCACCATCGAGCACAACCTCGACGTCGTCCGCGCCTCCGACTGGCTGATCGACCTCGGCCCGGCGGGCGGCAGGGCCGGGGGAGAACTGGTGGCGGAGGGGACGCCCGAGTCCGTGGCGTTGGTGGAGGGTTCCCTCACGGGCCGGTTCCTCTGACGCCGGCTCGAATCGGCGCCGACTGAGATCGGCGCCGACCGAAAATCGACGGGCGCGCCTCGTCAAGTTTGATTAGGTTGGCGGCATGGCCGAGACGATGATTCCGATCCTGCCGTGCCAGACCCTCCCGCCCGTCCTCGACTTCTACCGCGCCCTCGGGTTCGGGGTCGCCTTCGAGCAGCGGAGCCCGAATCCGTACGCGGTCGTCGTACGCGGCGACCTCCAGCTCCAGTTCTTCGGCATGAGGCGCTACGAGCCGGCCCGGTCGTACAGCACCTGCTACGTCGTGACCGACGACGTGGACGCGCTGTACGCGGCGTTCCGGGCCGGTCTCAAGGCGGCGTACGGGAAGATCCCGACCCGTGGGCTGCCGCGTCTCGGGCCGCTCAAGGACGCCTCCCACGGCATGCGCCAGTTCCTCATGACCGACCCGGGCGGCAACTGTGTCCGCGTCGGCCAGCCGGTCGGGAACGACTTCCACCACAGCTCGGTACCCGAGGAGACCTTCGCCCGGGCCCTGCACCACGCGGCCCTCTTCGCGGACTCCAAGGACGATCCGAAGGGGGCCGCGCGCATCATCGACCGTGTGCTGCGCCTGGAGGACGAACGGCCCACTTCCGTGCAGCTCCTGCGCCTCCTCGCCCTGCGCGCGGACGTCGCCGACCGGCTCGGCGACCAGGAGACGGCGGCGTCCGCGCTTGCCCGTGCCGCCGCCGTCCAGTTGACCTCTGGGGAGCGGGAGTCCGTACGCGACGACCTCGACCGCCTTGAGGAGCTGCGCGCGCAGGGGCTGTGACGCCGGGGCGCAGGTCAGGAAACCGGACCGAGCACCTGCCCCTACCCCTACCCCTACCCCTGTCCCCGCCTCCGCAGCACCGCATACAGCCCCGCACTCACCGAGAAGCCCACCAAGCAGGTGACGTCCCCGAACGACGGCCAGGTCTCAGGCACCCGGCCGACGTACTTCTCCTGGTTGGAGAAGAAGGGAACCGACAGCGCGATGCCCGCCAACAGGGCCGTGAGGCCCGGCCAGTTGGTGAAGGCGCGGTCCCCCAGACGGTGGGCGAGTTCCTCGTCGGACGCCGTACGGGACCGCAGCCACCGCTCGACCAGAACCACACCCAGCCACGGCCCCACCCAGTACGCGATCACCAGCAGGAACGCCTCGTACGCGTGGCCCGCGTCCTCCAGGGACGCCCACGCCGCCGCCGTACCGGCCAGTCCGCACAGCACGACGATCGCGCTGCGGCCCAGCCACACCGGCAGCCGCAGCCCCAGCGACGTGATCGACATGGCCGACGAGTACACGTTCAGCGCGTTCGCCGAGATCGCGCCCAGGATGATGGCCACCAGCACCAAGTCACCGAGCCAGCCGGGGAGATGGCCGGTGAACGCCGCTGTCGGGGTGGCACCCTCGGGCGCAGCGATCGTCGCCGAGGCCGCGCCGATCAGGGCGACGACGGAGACCGAGACGAAGAGGCCGAGTGCCGGGTACAGGGCCGTCCTGAAGCGGTTCGTCGTGCGCGGGAGGTAGCGGGAGTAATCCGAGGCACCAGGGTTCCAGCCCGCCGTGTACCCCCACGCCGCGCTGCACGCCAGCAGGAAGCCGCCGGTGCCGCCGCCCGTGCCGCCGCCGCCCAGGTCGGCCTCCCGGAACGTCCACACCCCGGCGAGCAGGAACACCACCGCGAGCGCCGGGAACGCGTACTTCTCGAAGGCGTGCACGAAGTTGTGGCCGATGAAGCCGATCACGATCTCCGCCGCCACCACCAGGAGGAGAGAGGGGAGCGGGCGCAGACCGGTGAGCGTGTTGAGCGCGAAGGCCGCGCTGACGCTGTTCACGGCGAACCAACCCACGCCCGCCACCAGGGCGTTGACCCCCGAGGGCAGAGCGTTCCCCCGGTACCCGAAGGAGAACCGGCCGATCGCCATCTGGGGCACGCCGAAACGCGGGCCGTCGAGGGACAGGATCCCGTGGGTGACGGAGCCGAGCGCGGTGCCCAGCAGCAGGGCGGCCGACGCCTGCCAGAAGTCGAGGCCGAAGAAGAGGACCGAGATCACACCGATGTAGACGGTCGCGAACTCGATGTTCGGAGAGGCCCATGTCCACAGCAACTGCAGTGGGCCGCCGTGGCGTTCGGCGTCGGGGATCGGTTCCGAGCCCGCCGTCTCCACGGCGATGACCCTGTCGCCGTACCCGGGGGCGAGGGTGGTGCTCGTACTGGCGGGAGCGGTCGTCATGCAGCGTAAGTGTCCTGGGCCGGGCAGCCCCGACCCAGGGGCGCATTGTCCGCTTCGGGCGGCGTGCGGGCGTACATCTTGTACGCGGCCGTGCGCCGGCCCTTCAGGACCTCAGTTCTTGGGGTCGCCGTCCTGCTTGCCCTCGTCGGACCTCTCGTCCTTCTTCCTGTCCTTCTTCCCGTCCTTCTGCTCGTTCTTCTTGTCGTCGTCGAGGGACTTCAGGAAGTCGGGGTTGTCGTCCGGAGCGACCCAGCCGCCCCGGGGCCGGCGGGAGGAACCGCCGCCCAGACGGCCCGCCGTGCTGCTGCGGTCACGGCCCACGATCAGCCAGGAGATCGAGCCGACCAGCGGGAAGAGGAGGATGAGGATGGCCCAGAGGGGCTTCGGGATGTGGCGGACATCCTGCTCCTGCGTGGTGATGCAGTCGATGAACGCGTAGATGCTCAGCGCCAGCGGCACAAGGATCATCAGCACCCGGAGCAATGTAATCGGTCCCCTTGTCGGTCCCCTTGGGAGTCACGGCCGTTCGCCGGGCCGGGCGGCTTCGGGCCCCCGGTGACCGCTCCAGAGTAGTGCGTACCGGATACTGGAGCGCATGGCTTACGACGATCTTCGCTCGTTCCTCCGGGCCCTCGATCGGGAAGGCGACCTCAAGCGCATCAAGGTGGAGGTCGACCCCCACCTGGAGGTCGGCGAGATCACCGACCGGGTCAACAAGGCCGGCGGCCCCGCGCTGCTCTTCGAGAACGTGCGCGGCTCAAGCATGCCGCTCGCCATGAATGTCTTCGGGACGGACCGGCGCCTGCTGAAGTCGCTCGGCCTGAAGTCGTACGACGAGATCAGCGAGCGGATCGGCGGCCTGCTCAAGCCGGAGCTGCCGCACGGGTTCGTCGGTGTGCGCGAGGCCTTCGGGAAGCTCGGCGCGATGACCCACGTACCGCCGAAGAAGGTCAAGTCCGACAGCGCCCCCGTCCAGGAGGTCGTCCTCCAGGGCGATGACGTGGACCTGGACGCCCTGCCCGCCCTCTTCACCTGGCCCCAGGACGGCGGCTCCTTCTTCAACCTCGGTCTCACGCACACCAAGGACCCCGAGACCGGCATCCGCAACCTCGGCCTGTACCGCCTCCAGCGCCACGACCGGCGCACCATCGGCATGCACTGGCAGATCCACAAGGACAGCCGCAACCACTACCAGGTGGCGGCCAGGAGGGGCGAACGGCTCCCTGTCGCCATCGCCTTCGGCTGCCCGCCCGCCGTCACCTACGCCTCCACCGCCCCGCTCCCCGGCGACATCGACGAGTACCTCTTCGCCGGGTTCCTCGCGGGCCGGCGGATCGAGATGGTGGACTGCAAGACCGTGCCGTTGCAGGTGCCCGCGAACGCCGAGGTCGTGCTGGAGGGGTGGCTGGAGCCCGGCGAGATGCTCCCGGAGGGCCCGTTCGGCGACCACACCGGGTTCTACACGCCGCAGGAGCCGTTCCCGGCGCTGAAGATCGACTGCGTGACGATGCGGAAGCGGCCGCTGCTCCAGTCCATCGTGGTCGGGCGCCCGCCGACGGAGGACGGCCCGCTGGGCCGGGCGACCGAGCGCTTCTTCCTCCCGCTGCTGAAGATCATCGTGCCGGACATCGTGGACTACCACCTCCCCGAGGCCGGCGGCTTCCACAACTGCGCGATCATCGCGATCGACAAGAAGTACCCGAAGCACGCCCAGAAGGTCATGCACGCGATCTGGGGCGCCCACATGATGTCGCTGACGAAGCTGATCGTGGTCGTCGACGCCGACTGCGACGTCCACGACCTGCACGAGGTCGCCTGGCGGGCCCTCGGCAACACGGACTACGCCCGCGACCTGACCGTCGTCGAAGGCCCCGTCGACCATCTCGACCACTCCTCCTACCAGCAGTTCTGGGGCGGCAAGGCGGGCATCGACGCGACCCGGAAGTGGCCCGAGGAGGGCTACACGCGGGACGGGGGCTGGCCCGAGATGGTGCTGCCCGACCCGCCGACGGCGGCACTCGTGGACCGCCGCTGGAAGGAGTACGGCCTGTGACCAGCGCCTCCGCCGCCCTCCCCCAGCCGGGGCGCACCAAGGCGTTCCTGCGGCTGGTGATGATCGAGCACTCCGTCTTCGCGCTGCCGTTCGCGTACATCGCCTCCCTGACCGCGATGTTCCAGCTGGACCGGAACATCCACTGGGGCCGGCTGCTGCTCGTGACGATCGCGATGATCGGGCTGCGCACCTTCGCGATGGCCGCCAACCGGATCATCGACCGCGAGATCGACGCCCGTAACCCGCGCACGGCGCACCGTGAGCTGGTCACCGGCGCGATGACGGTGCGGCACGCGTGGACCGGCGCGTTCATCGCCCTGGTGTTCTTCCTCGGCGCGGCGGCCCTGCTCAACCCGCTGTGCCTGGCGCTGGCGCCCATCGCGGTGATCCCGATGGTGATCTACCCGTACGGCAAGCGGTTCACGAACTTCCCGCAGGCCATCCTCGGTCTCGCGCAGGCGATGGGCCCGGTCGGCGGGTGGCTCGCGATCACCGGCGAGTGGTCCTGGGACGCGGTGATCCTCGGGCTCGCGGTCGGGATATGGATCGGCGGCTTCGACCTCATCTACGCCTGCCAGGACGTCGAGTCCGACCGCGAGACCGGCGTCATGTCGGTCCCGGCGCGGTTCGGCATCCCGGCGGCGATCCGGGGTGCGAGGGTCTGTCACGCCGTGACCACGGCCCTGTTCGTCTGGTACGCGCTGGCGACCGACGCGGGCGCGTTCTTCTGGCTGGGGCTGCTGGTCGTGGCGGGTGCGTTCGTGTACGAGCACACGATCGTGCGGCCGCACGACCTGTCGCGTCTGAACAGGGCGTTCTTCAGCGTCAACGGGTTCATCGGCATCGCCCTGTTCGTGTGTGCGCTGCTCGATCTGCTGGTGCGTGGTCTGACGGTGTGAGCAGGTGCGGCCCGCAGGCGAGTGACCGGTCCTGAGTGTGGCCCGGTACGCCGGTAGGCTCGGGGTGTGAACGCAGGAGAATCACAGCGCAGGCCTTGGATCGTAGGGGTCTCAGGCGCGTCCGGCACCCCCTATGCCGCCGCTGTGCTGCGTGGGCTGCTGGATGCGGGGGAGAGCGTCGACCTGGTCGTCAGCCGGGCCTCCCGGCTCACGCTGCTCGACGAGACGGGGATCGCGTTCCGGGACGCGCACTGGCGGGACGATCTGCGTCAGTGGCTGGGGCGGGGGGCCGATGGAAAGCCGGGGGTCTTCGAGGACGTACGCGTCGACGACGTACGGCACTGGGCCGCCGGTGATCTGGCGGCGGGGCCCTCGTCCGGGTCGTACCCGGCCAAGGGGATGCTGATCGTGCCCGCGTCCACCGCCTGTGTGGCCGGGGTCGCCCTGGGGCTGAGCAAGGACCTGTTGCAGCGTGCCGCGAGCGTGACCCTCAAGGAGCGGCGCCCGCTGGTGGTCTCCGTGCGCGAGACCCCGCTGAACGGGCAGACGCTGCGGCACCTGGTGACCCTGGACGACGCGGGCGCCACGGTGCTGCCGGCCTCTCCGGCCTTCTACGCGGGGGCCACCCACATCCAGGACCTGGTGGACTTCGTCGCCGGGCGGGTGCTGGACGCGGCGGGCGTCGAGCACGGGCTGTACCGGCGGTGGCGGGGGAGTTGGGCGGCGGGGCGCGGACGGCTTGAACGGCACCGAACCCAGCCCGACTTCACTCTTTCTGAGCACCTGGTAGCGGGAGCGCTACCACTCATCACTACTTTGAGAACTCTTCAGCGGAAGGCAACCGATCGCATGGACGCGGTGGACAGGCAGCTCATCCAGGCCCTCAGGGAGAACGGCCGCGCCTCCTACGCGGAACTGGGCCGCCTCGTGGGTCTCTCCGGCCCCAGCGTCACCGACCGCATCAACCGGCTGGAGGCGGCCGGGGTCATCACCGGCTACCGCGCCACGGTCGACGCGGCCTCGCTCGGTCTCGGCGTGACCGCGCTCATCGGCATCTCGCTGTCCGACGCGGCCGACCACGAGGACGTGGCGGCCCGGCTGCGGGATCTGGGCGAGATCGAGGACTGCTGGTTCATCGCGGGCGACGACTCGTTCATGCTCAAGGTGCGGGTCGACGACGTGGACGGTCTGGAGCGGATGATCCGGCGGCTGTCCGGGACGAAGGGCGTCTCCCGGACCCGTACGACCGTCGTGCTCTCCACGAAGTGGGAGAACCGGGTGGGTGAGCTGCCGGAGGAGGGCTGATGCGGTAGCGCTCCGCTGGGTTGGGCGGGTGTGCTTCGTCGTGGGGCTGTCGGCTCGTTTCGCGACTGCGGGTCGTCCGTGGCTGAGCGCGCAGTTCCCCGCGCCCCTATCGGGGCGCCAGTGCCCGGAGCCGGAGTTGTACGGTTGCACGAGTTGTTGTTGAGGAGAGGCGGAGGCATGGACGTCGGGCTCAAGCGCGAGCTGGAGGAGAAGGTCCGCTCCGGTGAGCGGCTGACCCGCGAGGACGGCATCGCGCTGTACGAGTCGGACGACCTGGCCTGGCTGGGCGGGCTCGCGCACGAGGTGCGGACGCGGAAGAACGGCGACGTCGTCCACTTCAACGTCAACCGGCACCTCAACATGACGAACGTGTGCACGGCCTCCTGCGCGTACTGCTCGTTCCAGCGGAAGCCGGGCGAGAAGGACGCGTACACGATGCGCATCGAGGAGGCCGTCAAGCTCGCCAAGGCGATGGAGAGCGACAACCTCACCGAGCTGCACATCGTGAACGGGCTGCACCCGAACCTGCCGTGGCGGTACTACCCGCGCTCGCTGCGGGAGCTGAAGGCCGCGCTGCCGAACGTGTCGCTGAAGGCGTTCACGGCCACGGAGATCCACCACTTCGAGACGATCTCGGGGCTCAGCGCCTCCGAGATCCTCGACGAGCTCATCGACGCCGGTCTGGAATCGTTGACCGGCGGTGGTGCGGAGATCTTCGACTGGGAGGTCCGGCAGCACATCGTGGACCACCGCACCCACTGGGAGGACTGGTCGCGGATCCACCGGCTCGCGCACGAGAAGGGTCTGAAGACGCCGTGCACCATGCTGTACGGCCACATCGAGGAGCCGCGTCACCGTGTGGACCACGTGCTGCGGCTGCGTGAGCTGCAGGACGAGACCGGTGGCTTCCAGGTCTTCATTCCGCTGCGCTACCAGCACGACTTCGTGGACATGAAGGACGGCAAGGTCCGCAACCGCCTCCAGGCGAGGACGCAGATGGCGACGGGCGCGGAGGCCCTGAAGACCTTCGCGGTCTCACGGCTGCTGTTCGACAACGTCCCGCACGTCAAGGTCTTCTGGGTCATGCACGGCGTGCAGACCGCCCAGCTGGCGTTGCAGCACGGCGCCGACGACATGGACGGCTCGGTCGTCGAGTACAAGATCACGCACGACGCGGACAACTTCGGCACGCCGAACAAGCTGACCCGCGAGGATCTGCTGGACCTGATCCGGGATGCCGGGTTCCGGCCGGTGGAGCGGAACACGCGGTACGAGATCATCCGCGAGTACGAGGGCCCGGACCCGGCGCGGCGGGAGACGCCCCAGCCGATGCGGGTCTGAGGTTCTGGGCGCGGGCGCCCTTCCCGCCGTGGTGGCTTGGGCGCCTACGCGTTTGTTCGTGGGTCGGGTGCGCGCCGGGAGGTCTCCGTCCTCGGTCCGGCGGGTCTGTGGGGGTGCGATGTGCCCGGCGGCGGACGCCGGCCGCTGCGGGCGGACACCTCCCGGCACACCCCCTCACGTGCGTACGCGGCTGCCAGTGCGTGGGGGCGGGTGCCGCCCACGTTGCCTTCGGTGCGGCTATGTGTACGGAGCTCGCGGTGCGTTGTGGCGGCGGGCGCCCCGTGCTTTCAGGGGCGCGGGGAACTGCGCGACCAGCCACATACGACCCGCAGCCGCCCACCGACAAGGACCCGGCAGACGAGAGGTACGGTCCCACGTATGCCCCTCACGTTCCGACTGGACCCGGCCGTCACCCCCTCGCTTCGGGACGGCGTGCTCAAGCTGTGGGCCGACGTGTCCAACGCCGGGGGCGCCGTGGGGTTCGTACCCCCGGTGACGCCGGAGGCGATCCGGCCCGAGCTGGTGAAGCACTTCGCGGCGATGGCCGAGGAGCGGGCGCGGCTGCTCGTGGGGTACGACCGGGACGGCGAGGTCGCGGCGACCGCGTTCTTCACGTTCAACACGCACCGGCTGATGACGCACTGGGTGTGGCTGTACACCGTGATGGTGCACCCCCGGTACCAGGGGACGGGCTGCGGGCGGGAGCTGCTCGCGGCGGCGGCGGAGGCCGCGCAGGGGTTCGACGGCATCGAGGCGATCCGGCTCACCTGCCGGGGCGGTATGGGGCTGGAGCACTTCTACGCCGCCTGCGGGTACAAGGAGGTCGGGCGGATTCCGGGTGCCATACGGGTCGCGCCCGGCGACGACCGGGACGACATCTTCATGCTGCTGACGCTCGACTGAGGCCCCGCTGCAAGATCGTGAGCCGACCGTGCTTCACTGGACGGTGCACTTTGGTAATGGTTCGGAACGGAAGAGTGGATTGAGATGCTCCGCTACACGCTGATGCGCCTCGGTATCTTCGCGGGCTGCTTCGTGGTCGTCTGGGGCCTCGTCTACTTCGGCATCGCCCCACGCGGGCTGGGCGCGTCCAACGGCATGTGGATGATCCTGCTCGCCCTGGTCGTCTCCGCCCCGATCAGCTTCGTGGTCCTGCGCAAGGAGCGGGACCGCGCCTCCGTGCAGATCGTGCAGAAGGTCGACCGCGTGAAGGCCAACCTGGACGCCAACCGCAGCCAGGAGGACGTGGCCGACGACACGGCCCGGGCGCAGGGCCAGGCGTCCTGACAGGACAACCTGTTTTTGGTCCAGGACAACCTGTTTTTGGTCGGACTCCGCGGCCGCGGTGATCCGGAACACGCCTACCCTTTCCCTATGGGTGGTGTGAAGAGCAAGCGGATGCCGCGCGCGGTGCGGGAGCGGCAGATGCTGGACGCGGCGGTGCGGACGTTCGGGCAGCGGGGGTACCGGGCCGCGTCGATGGACGAGATCGCCGAACTGGCGGGCGTGTCCAAGCCGTTGGTGTATCTGTACCTGAACTCGAAGGAATCCCTCTTCACCGCCTGCATCCGGCGTGAGGCGAAGGCGCTCACCGAGGCCGTGCGCACGGGGGTGCGGACCGAGTTGCCCGCCGACCGTCAACTCTGGGAAGGGCTCCAGGCGTTCTTCACGCACACCGCCGAGAACCCGGACGGCTGGGCGGTGCTGCACCTCCAGGCCCGTACGCACGGCGAGCCCTTCGCGGCCGAGGTGGCCGCGATGCGTGAGGAGTTGGTCGCGTTCGTCACCGAGCTGATCGCGGTGGCCGCACGAGAGGCGCACCGGGACCCGTCACTGGAGGAAGGGGAGGTCGCCGGGCTCGGCGAGGCCCTCGTCGGTGCCGCCGAGTCGCTGGCCGACTGGGCCAACGCCACCCCGGACGTCACGGCCTGGCAGGCGGCCGCGACCCTCATGAACTTCGCCTGGGCGGGCCTCGGCAACCTCATGGACGGGCGCCCCTGGTCGCCGCCGAGCGGCACGGACGCCCCGGTGCCGGCTCTCACGTGAGCAGTGGGTGCACCGCCCCGGTGATGTGCACCCGGCCCTCGTGACCCCGTAGTGCGAAGCGGCCGCCTTCCGCCGCGTACGTCACCGTCCCGGGCAGCAGCACCGGCGCCCGGAACTCCGCGCGCGCGAACGCCGCTCCGGGTGTGCCGTGCTCGGCCAGACAGCGCGCCACCGTCCACATGCCGTGCGCGATGGCGCGAGGGAAGCCGAAGAGGCGGGCGGTGAGGGGTGGAGGTGGATGGGGTTGCGGTCACCGGAGACCGTTCCGTAGCGCCGTCCGATGTCCCCGGCCAGGTGCCATTCGGCGATGGTGGGGAGGGGGCCCGGGCTCGGCAGGGGGTGTTTGTCCGAAGGTGGTGCCGCTCGGTCGTGCGTTCTGTGCCGGGCCAGGTAGGTGCTGCGTGACTCCCACACGACGGTGCCGTCGGTTCGCGCCTCGGTCACGACCGCCGCCTCGGTGCCACGGTGGTGCGGTGTCAGCTCCTGTACGTACACGGTTAGTTCGTAGTCGTCGGTTGCGGGCAGCGGGTGGCGTCGGGTGATCTCGATCGAGGTGTGGACGAGTCCGAGGAGCGGGAGCGGGAAGTCGCGATCGCTCATCAGGAGCATGGCCGACGGGAAGCCGAGGACGTGCGGGAACGTGATCGGCAGGGCGTCGTCACCGGTCGGGAAGCCGCACACCCGCTCGTACGCGGCCAGGCGGGCGAGATCGACGCGTATGCCGGGCAGGACCAGTCGGGTGCGGGGGAAGTCCGCGTCCGGGCTCGGCCGCTTGAAGGGGGAACGCAGGGCTCCGCGGGCCAGGAGGGGTGTGAGGGCGGGGGAGTTGGTGAGGACGACGGTCATGGGCCGTGCCCCCGGCCGCTCGGGCTGCGGTCGGCCATGTTCGACTCCCAGCTCTGAGGAGTTCTGAAGTCCTTACTTCGAAGTAAGGTTACTGGTGGTAAGGGTAGGTCACGGGTGGAGTGGGCGTCGAGATGGGTTCGGTGCGGGCCCGCTCTTGGGTGGGGGTGCCCGTGGTGGTCGCGCGGTGAACATGAAAAAGTTTCACGATACGCCTTGCCCGGGTGTGACCCCTCGACGGGGCCCTGATCCCGCACATCTCCGGCGCCGGAGCATCTCCGAACCGGCACAGACCCATCACGAGCGCGCCGTACGATCCGGTTGCTGACCGGTGATGATCCTCTGCCCCAACTGTGGGAGCCCCGTGGCTGAACGCCCCGGTGCGTGAGGCGCGTACTACGTCATGCGGCAGAGCAACGCGTCGCAGAACGTCCCAGGAGTCGCTCGTGTCCCTCATACAACCGTCCTCCCGCACGCCGGTCTCCGCCAGCGCGTACGAATCCGCGCCGCTGCTGGTGGAGCCCGAGGTCCGCCGGCTGGACGGGGTGGCGCGAGAGGTGTCCGTGCCGCCACTGGTCGCCCCGGTGACGTACGGGTCGCTCGCCGACCTGCCGTTCGACAACGCCGAGAGCGCACCCCATGACATCGTCCTCAGCCGCCGGGCCGAGGCGGGCCGCTGGACGAATGTGACGGCCGCCGAGTTCGCGGAGCAGGTGCTGGCGCTGGCGAAGGGGCTGATCGCCGAGGGGCTGACGCCGGGCGACCGGATCGCCGTCATGGCGCGTACGAGGTACGAGTGGACGCTCCTGGACTTCGCCGCGTGGGCGGCCGGTCTGGTGACGGTCCCCGTCTACCCGACCTCCTCCGTCTTCCAGACCCGCTGGATCCTCCAGGACACCGGCGCGGTGGCGCTCGTCACGGAGACCGCGGCGCAGGCCGCCGCGCTGGGACCGGAGCGCCAGCGCATCCCCGACCTGCGGCACGTGTGGGTCATGGAGAAGGGGCACCTGGAGCAACTGGCCGGGAGCGGCGCGCACGTACCGGACCACGAAGTCACCGTACGGCGTGGGGTGCTGGGGCCCGACACGCTCGCCACCGTCGTCTACACCTCGGGCACGACCGGCCGCCCCAGGGGCTGTGCCCTGACGCACGGGAACTTCTTCGCGGAGGTCGACAACGCGATCGAGCTCCTCTACCCGGTCTTCCGGGCGCGGACGAAGGAGGAGGCGTCGGTTCTCCTCTTCCTTCCCATGTCGCACGTCTTCGGCCGCATGGTCGCCATCGCGTGCATACGGGCGCGGGTACGGCTCGGGCACGCGCCGAGCCTGAAGTCGGATGACCTGCTGGCCGATCTGGGGAGCTTCCGGCCGACCTGCCTGCTGGCCATCCCGTACATGCTGGAGAAGGTCTTCAACGTGGCCCGCGCGAAGGCGGAAGTGGGGCGCCGGGTGTCGACGTTCGACCGGGCCGTGAGCGTGGCCCGGCGGTACGGCGACGCCCTGGAGGCGGGCCGGGCCGGTACCGGCCCCGGGCCCGGCCGGGCGCTGAAGGCGGCCCGGACCTTCTACGACCCGCTCGTCTACCGCCGTATCCGCAACGCCATGGGCGGCAGGGTCCGTTACATGATCTGCGGCGGCTCCCCGCTGGGCCGCCCCCTGGCCTCCTTCTTCGCCGGGGCGGGCATCGAGATCTACGAGGGCTACGGCCTCACGGAGACGACGGGCGCGGCCACGGTCACTCCCCCGCTCAAACCCCGTACGGGAACGGTGGGCTGGCCCCTCCCCGGGGTCAGGGTCCGGATAGCCGTGGACGGTGAGATTCTGCTGGCGGGCGGTCCGGTGCTGCGCGGCTACTGGGACCCCCGGGCCGGCGGAGTGTCCCCGGCCACCAACGAGGGCTGGCTCGCGACCGGTGACCTCGGTTCCCTGGACGACGAGGGCTACCTCACCATCACCGGCCGCAAGAAGGAGATGCTCATCACGGCGGGTGGCAAGAGCGTCGCCCCCGCCCCCTGGAGAACTGGCTCAGGGCCCACCCCCTGATCTCCCAGTGCATGGTCCTCGGTGACCGCCGCCCCTACATCGCGGCCCTCATCACCCTCGACCCCGAAGGCCTCAACCACTGGCGCCGTATGAACGGCAAGCACACCGTGCCGCCCGAACTCGTCCTCTCCGACCCCGAGTTGCTCTCTGTCCTCCAGCGCGCCGTCGACGAGGCCAACAAGCTCGTCTCCCGCCCGGAGTCCATCCGCAAGTTCGCCGTCGTGGGCCGCGACTTCACGGAGGACGACGGACACCTGACCCCGTCGATGAAGCTGCGCCGCGCGGCCGTCGAACAGGACTTCGCGGACGAGATCGAGGGGCTGTACGCGAAGTAGACGGAGGGGTTGGGGCCTGGGTGCAGGTGGGCGCCCGGCGGGCGTGAGGTCGTGCGACTCGGTGCGAACGGGGCGTGTGCGTACCGTCGATGACGCTCGGCCGCATCGGTACGCAGAAAGTCGCTGCGCAGAAAGTCGGTGCGTAGAAGTCGGTGCGCATAAATGGCGCCCGGCAGCGCTCTCGCCGCCGTGCGCCAGTGGGGGAAGGCTGTGTCAGGCAACGCTCTTCTTGGCCGAGCTGCGTTCCCTGGTGGCGTTCTTCGCCTCTCGTGCCTCGACTTCCTCTTCCTTCGCTTCCTTTCCCTTTCCTCTGCTGCGCACGAGCCACGTCGCTCCGCCGACGGCGAGGGCGACCGGCCACTCCAGGGCGCCCACCACGGCCAGCGCGCCGAGGCCTCCGTAGAACACGACGTCCCTGCCCGACGGCCTGCCCGGCAGTCGTGACGTCGCCGATTCGGCGGTGCTTCGCACGTCGTCCCTGGTGATGTAGGGAATCGGTACCGGCGGATGCAGCGTGCGCGTGTGCAGGTGCAGTCCCGCACCCTCGTGCGCCCGCGTCTCGACCGCCTTGTCCTCGCGTGTGGTCTCCGCTGTCCTGGCCATCCCTGTCCTCCTCTCCGGATCGGTCGGGTGGATGTACTGACCCATTCAATTCTCGCGCGTCTTCGGACCGTTTTCCCTCTTTTATGTGATTTGCCTGATTGAAGCCTGGATGTCCGGCTACCCGTGCACTCGGGCAAGTGGACGGGAAGATGGGTGAGGCGCTGTGGCGATACCGGCGATACTGGCGGTACGAGGGCTGGGAGAGCTGCGGGCCGCCGTGTCCTCTGCGGCGGGTGCGGCGCAGGACGTGCCCGCAGCGCGTGTCCGGCGCGTCGACGGGCGCGCGCACGTCGCCGTGCGGGGACTGCGCGAGGGGCATCTGCCCGACTCCGCCGCGGCTCGGCTGGCCGACGAGGTCGAGCGGCGGCTCGCCGCCGTGCCCGGCGTGGACTGGGCCGTGGCCAACGCCGTGCTCGGGCACGTCGTCGTGGCCACCGAGGGCCCGCCCGACGCCGAGGAGATCGTGGCGGCGCTGGCAGACGTGGTCGAGGAGGTGGAGCGGGAGCACCGGGTCGATGCGCCGCTGCCCGACCATCCGCTCTCCGGCGGGAAGGCCCGGCGCTCGCGCCTCGCCCTGGCCCTGCATGTGGCCGCGGCACCCGTGGCCGCAGCAGTCGGCCTGACCCGTCGCGCCCCCCTTCCCCCCGCATTCGCGGCACTCGTCCCGATCGTGGACACGCAGCCCCGGCTTCGGCGTCTCGTGGAGCAGGCGGTCGGCCCTGGTAACGCCAGGCTGCTGCTGGCCGCGCTGACGGCGGTGGGCCACGCGGCCTCCGGCGGTGTCCTCGGCAGCGGCGTGGACGCCGTCCGCCATGCCCTGCACCTGATGGAGGCGAACGCGGAGGACGCCGCCTGGTCCGCGGCGATGCCCCACCTCACGAGCGACGCGCGGCGGGCCGGGGCCCGGGGCGGGGGCCACGAGGCGCCGCCCCGTAAGACGCCGCTGAAGTCCGGGCCCGTCGAGCACTACGCCGACCGGGCACCCGCCGTGGCGGCGGCGTCCTTCGCCGGATCGTTCCTGGTCACCCGGCGCTCCGGACGGGCCGGCGCCGCGGCGCTGGCGGCCGTTCCCAAGGCGCCGCTCCTGGCCCGCGACGGCTTCGCCTGCGTCCTCGGCCGGGGCCTGGCCCACAGGGGCGTCCTGGTGGCCGATCCCGACGCCCTGCGCAGGCTGGACCGGATCGGCACCGTACTCCTCGACACCGACGCCCTGGCCACCGGATCGCATCTGCTGGCCGACCTGGTCGCCCTCGACGAGGACGCCCCGGTGGGCGAACTCGCCGCGACGGCCCACCGCCTCTTCGACGGCACCGAACCCGAGAGCCCACGGCGCGACGGCGCCTGGGAACTGGGACCCGTCGAGCGGCTGACCCTGCACGGACGCACCGGGGCGCGGGCCCAGGAACGGCTGCGGCGCGAGGGCGCACGATTCGTGCTGGGGCTCGCGCACGAGCGGCGTCTGATGGCCGTGATCAGCGTCGTGCCGGAGATGCACGACACCGCGAGCGCCTTCGTCCCCGCCGCTCACGCGGCCGGCCTCACCGTCGTGGCCGCGGGCGCGCACACCGCCGACGCGGCCGTACGCGAGGCCGATGACCTGCTGGACGGAGGCAAACGGCTGTCCTACGCGGTACGGCGCCTCCAGCGTGACGGCGAGGGCGTGCTGGTGATCTCCCGGAACCGGTCCGCGCTCGGGGCCGCCGACGTGGGCGTCGGCATCGCGGGCCCGCACGGAGTTCCACCCTGGGGCGCGGACCTGTACGTGGGCTCCGATCCGGCGGCCGCCGTCGTGATCGTGGAGGCCTGCCGTTCCGCGCGGGAGGCCGCACAGCGGGGTGTACGGCTCGCCCAGGCGTCCGCCGTCGTCGGCGCGACGGCCGCGCTGGCCGGCCGCGGACGGCATCCGGCGGCCCGCAGTGTGGCCTCGTACAACGCGGCGGGCGGCCTGGGGACCGCCATCGGTGCCTGGACGGCCGTATGGCTGCTCCGGCGCCCGCTGCCCCTGCCCGCCTCCCACCATCCCTGGCACGCGATGGACCCGGCCACGGTGCTCGCGCGGGCCGGCGGCCACGACGAGGGGCTCACGGACGAGGAGGTGCGGGAGCGGGCCACCGTCGACGGCGAGAAGGCCCCGGCGTCGTCGCTCGGCCGGGCCTACGTGACCGAGATGGCCAACCCGCTCACGCCGGTCCTCGGCGTCGGGGCGGCCATGTCGGCGACCGTGGGCGCCGTCCTCGACTCCGTGATCATCATGGCGGTCACCGCCCTGTCCGGCCTCATCGGCGGCTTCCAGCGCTACCGGACCGACCGGGCGGTGGCCCGGCTGCGGCGCGAGGCCGCGGTGACGGCCAAGGTCGTCCGGGACGGGCAGGAGACCACCGCCTCCGCCGAGGACCTGGCCGTGGGCGACGTGGTGAACCTGAGCGCCGGCGACGTGGTGCCGGCCGACTGCCGTCTGCTGGAGTCGCACCACCTGGAGGCCGACGAGTCGGCGCTGACGGGGGAGTCGCTGCCGGTGGCCAAGGGCGTCGCGCCCGTGCTGGCGTCGGACCTCGCGGATCGTACGTCCATGGTGTACGAGGGCACGACCGTGGCGGCCGGCACCGGCCGGGCGGTCGTCGTCGCCACGGGCTCGGCCAGCGAGGCGGGCCGGGCCGCCCTGGCCGGACGGGGCGCCGCCCCCAGCGTCGGCGTGGAGCGCAGGCTGGCCCGGATCACCCGTACGACCCTGCCGGTGGCCCTCGGATCCGCGGTGGCGGTGATGGCGGCGGGCATGCTGCGCGGGCGGCCCACCCGGGACACCGTCGGCGCCGGCGTGGGGCTGGCCGTGGCCAGCGTGCCCGAAGGGCTGCCGTTCCTCGTCTCGGCGGCCCAACTCGCCTCCGCCAGAAGGCTCTCGGCCCGTGGCGCCCTGGTCCGTGACCCCCGGACCGTCGAGGCGGCCGGCCGCACCGACGTGCTGTGCTTCGACAAGACCGGCACCCTCACCCACGGGCGGATCTCCCTGGTCGCCGTCGCGGCCGACGGCGACAGCCGGCCCCTCGGCTCGCTCGGGGACGAACAGCGCGCCGTCCTCGGCGCGGCCCTGCGGGCGACACCACGCCCGCACGGCGACAGGGGGTTCGAGCACGCCACGGACGGCGCGGTCACCGAGGGCGCCCGGGAAGCGGGAGTGGCACGGACGGCGGCCGCGCCCGGCTGGCGGCGCACCTCCAGCCTGCCGTTCGAGCCGAGCCGCGGCTTCCACGCGACGCGCGGCCGCAGCGGCGAGAGCCTGATCCTCTCGGTGAAGGGAGCACCCGAGGAGGTCGTCGACCGCTGCGTCACCCGCGGTGGCCGCCCCCTGGACGAGGAGAGCCGCAGGGCCATCCTCGCGACGGGCGAGAGACTGGCGGCGGAGGGCCACCGCGTCCTCGCCGTCGCCGAACGCCGCGGCGCCACCGACGGCAGGCTCACCGACGACGCGGTCACCGGCCTCGGCTTCCTCGGCTTCCTCGCCTTCGCCGACCGGGTACGCCCCACCGCGGCCGACGCGGTACGCCGGCTCGCCGACGCCGGGGTGCACATCGTGATGATCACCGGAGACCATCCGGGCACCGCCGAGTCCATGGCCCGCGAACTCGGCGTCCTGGACGGCCGGCGGGTGGTGACCGGCGCCGAACTCGACGAGCTGGACGAGCACGCCCTCGACGCCCTGCTGCCGGAGATCGGTGTCGTCGCCCGCGGCACCCCCGTCCACAAGGTCCACGTCGTGCAGGCCTTCCAACGCCTGGGCCGTACCGTCGCGATGACCGGCGACGGCGCCAACGACGCACCCGCCATCCGCCTCGCGGACGTCGGCATCGCGTTCGGCACACGCGCCACACCGGCCGCACGCGCCGCCGCCGACCTCGTCGTGACGGACGACCGCCTGGAGACCGTGCTGGCCGCCCTGGTCGAGGGCCGCGCCATGTGGGCCTCCGTACGGCAGGCCCTGGCGATCCTCGTCGGCGGCAACTTCGGCGAGATCGCCTTCACCCTCCTCGGCGCCGTGGCCACCGGAACCTCCCCACTGACGGCCCGTCAACTCCTCCTGGTCAACCTCTTCACCGACCTCGCCCCCGCCATCGCCGTGGCGCTGCGCCCACCCCACCCCGAAGCGGCCGAACGCATGCTCCACGAAGGGCCGGAGTCCTCGCTCGGTGAGGCCCTCGCCGAGGAGACCGTGACCCGCGCGGTGGCCACCACCTTCGGCGCGACGGCGGCCTGGCTCCCCGCCCGGCTCACCGGCCGCCCCGTGCGCGCCCGCACCATCGCCCTGGTCGCCCTCGTCGGCGCCCAACTCGGCCAGACCCTGCTGGCCGGCGGCACGAGCCGAGCGATCGTCGTCTCCTCCCTCGGCTCCCTGGCGGCCCTGGCAGCCGTCGTCCAGACCCCCGTCCTCAGCCAGTTCTTCGGCTGCACACCGCTGGGCCCGGTGGCCTGGACCATCGCACTCTCCGCGGCGACTGCGGCGACGCTGAGCTCGCTGTTCCTCCCGACGCTGATCGCAGGCGTCCGGACCGCGGGTGCGAAGGCGATTGCGGGCGCGACGGCGGGGGCGACCGGAGACTCGACTGCGGGCCCGGGTACGGCTGCTACCGGCCCGGGTACGGCTGCTACGGGCCCGGGTGTGGCTGCTACGGCTCCGGGGGCATCGCAGGCGCAGGGCCGCCCTGCATCGCAGGGACACCGTGAAGGGCCGCCGCCGACGGCGCCGCGCTCATGGGGTGCGCGCGGCGCCGACCTGCTCGATCATGCGCTGGCCCAGGGAAGCAACATGCTCGCCCTCCGGACCGGAATCGGGATACCGCCCGGCTGAACCGGCGAGCCTCCCTTCGCGGGCCCTGGGCGCAACCGTGGCCGTCGGCGTGAGAGCAACGGCGTTTGTGACCTCACAGTTCCCCTGACGCCTCCTCTGACGCCGCAGCGCGGGTGGTGGCGGCCCGGGAGACGAGCGCAAGCAGTCGCCCTCACAGAGACGTCCCCGGCAACGGCGGAGACCAGCAGACCCTCGCCGAGATCCTTGCCGGGCCTTCGGCAGGGCGGGGTACGCCGGCCATGTGCGCATCACCGCGGGTGGCATCAGCGGCGTCGGCCCCCCGACCGGGCCTCCTCGCACTGCCGGTCGTCGAGGCGCCGGCGGTGGAATGCCGTCGGTCCCCGACCGGCGGCCCGTACCGTCCACCGTCACCGCATACTCGACCGGGCACCGGGCAGGAACAGGGCGCTGGTGAGGGTGCCGAGGAGCACGATGGCGGCGTTCACCGCGATCGCGACCTTCAGACCGCCGAGGACGGCCGAGGCTCCGGTGCCGGTCATGGCGGCGGTGGCGACGGCGCTCATGATCGGCGTGCCCATGGTGATGCCGATCTGCTGGGTCATCGTGGCGAGGCCGGTGGCCAGGCCCTGCTCGTGGTCGGCGAGCCCCGAGGTGGCGGTGACCATGAAGCCCACGATGACGAGCATGTTGCCGACACCACCGGCGAAGGTGCCGACCAGCAACAGCCACATCCACGACCGGCCGTCGCCCAGGCCGAGCAGGGCCGCGGTGAACACGGTCTGCAGGACGCCGCCGACGATCAGGGTCTGCTTGCTGCCGATCTTCCCGATGACCTTCGGGGCCGTTGAGCCACCCACGACGGTTCCCATGCCGAGCACGCCGAAGGACAGGCCGGCGGCGAGCGGGGAGAAGCCGAGCACTTCCTGGAGGTAGAGGGTCAGCAGGAACACCAGCGAGGTCTCGGTCAGGAACGCGATCAGACCGGCGACGTTGCCCCAGGCCACCGACCGCTTGCCGAGTACACCGAGCGGCACCAGCGGCGCGGACACCTTGCGCTCGACGGCGCAGAACACCAGCAGGAGCGCCACGCCCACCGCCAGGGGCAACAGGGCGTCCGCCGAGCCCCAGCCCCGCTCGCCCGCCTGAGTGAGCCCGAAGACGATGGCCAGCAGGCCGAGCGTGACGCTGACGGCACCGGGCACGTCCAGCTTGGGACGCTCGTCGGGCCGGGACTCCTTGATGACCGTCGGGGCCACGAGCAGCACGGCGAGGGCGACGGGTACGTTGATGAAGAAGGCCCAGCGCCACGACAGCAGGTCGGTCAGCAGGCCCCCGAGGATGGCGCCGGTGGTGAACCCGGCCGACATCAGCGCCCCGTTGAGGCCGAGCGCCTTCTGGCGCAGAGGGCCCTCCGGGAATGAGGTGGTCAGCAACGACAGCCCGGCCGGAGTCACGGCGGCGGTGGCCAGGCCCTGGAAGACCCGGGCCGCGATCAGCACCTCCGGGTTCTGCGCCAGGCCGCCCACGAGCGAGGCCGCTCCCAGGACGACGAGGCCGCCCAGGAACAGTCGGCGTCGGCCGAACAGGTCCCCGACCCGGCCGAAGAGCAGAGTGAAACCCGCGGCGCACAGCGCGAACGCGGTGGCGATCCACTGCAGGTGCGCCAGTGAGAAGCCCAGGCCCTCACCGATCACCGGCAGCGCCACGTTCAGGATCGAGAAGTCCACGGCCAGCATGAACTGGGCCGCGAGCAGAAGCACTAGCACCAGCCGCAGCCGGGGCGCGAGCGTGGCTGGTGCTGGTGCTGGTGCTGGTGCTGGTGCTGGTGCTGGTGCTGGTGCTGGTGCCGGTGCTGGTGCCGGTGCCGGGCCGACGGCGGTACCGGACGCAGTCCCGGCCGTCTCCGGATCAGTGACAGACATGACGTCGATTCCCTTTCCTCACCGTTCCTCGCGCGCGCCGCACGTTCGGTCGCGTCACGCGCGATTACGGAGAAAAGGCTTGTCGGCGCCGGGATCGCCAGCCAGATCCCTGCCTCGCGCAGCCGGCGCGAGGGTAGTCATCACAGGACCACCCTTACGGCCCCCGGCCATCGGGAGCGGCGGGCATCATGGGAGGGAGTGGCCACAGCCTGTCGCCGTGCGTCGACTTGGAGGCATGGATGGACGCCCCGTCCCAGCTGGGAGACTTCCTCAAGTCCCGGCGCGCCGCGCTGCGCCCCGAGGACGTCGGCATCACCCCGAACCTGACCCGCCGCCGCGTCACCGGGCTACGCCGCGAGGAGCTGGCGACGCTCGCCGGCGTCAGCATCACCCACTACACCCGCCTCGAACAGGGCCGCGCCACCGGCGCCTCCGACGGCGTGCTGGAGGCGATCGCGCGCACCCTGCGCCTCACCGACGACGAGACGGCCCACCTGAAGGACCTCGCCCGCCCCACCACAGCGTCGTCCCGACGCGCTGCGCTCAGGGTGGAGCACGCCGGCGCATCGGCACGGCAGCTGCTGGCGGCCATGACCGACGTACCGGCCCTCGCCCTGGACCGGCGCAACGACGTCCTCGCATGGAACCAGCTGGGTCACGCGCTGCTCGCCGGACATCTGGCGCCCAACGGCCCCGACATGCCTGCCGGTCGCCCCAACCTGACCCGAATGCTCTTTCTGGACGAGCAGTACCGGGCGTTGTACACGAACTGGAACGAGGAGGCCCAACTCGCCGTGGCCTCCCTGCGTCTGATCGCCGGACGCCACCCCGACGACCGATCCCTGGCCGAGCTCATCGGTCAACTCACCATGAACTGCGACGAGTTCGCCTCCCAATGGGCCCGGCACCCGGTGCGCACCTGCACCTCCGGAGTGAAGCGCCTGCGTCATCCGCTGGTCGGCGCGATGGACCTCAGCTTCGAGAACCTCGTCATCCCCGGCACCTCGGGCCAGCGCCTGATCGCCTACACCGCCGAGCCCGGCTCGCCGTCGGAGGCGGCACTGCGGCTCCTGGGCAGCGCGACTGCTCCGGCAGCGGGGGAGCACGTGACGGCGGATTCCACTCCACCACTGAGGTGCCCCGTCGTCGGAGAACCCGCCACCGACGAGCTCCCGTCCGCTGCCGTGGGCCCCACGCTCACGAGGTGAGCACGGCGACGACCCGCTCGGTCATGTGCTGGTCCGAGGACAGCGGAGTCGGGGTGTACGACAGCACGAACGGCGAGCGCCGGTCACGAGTGGAGAACACCCGGGTGCGAGATCACCCCGATACGTCCCCGAACCGGACCCCTACGCGGAACCGGGGAACTGTGCGAGTGAACGGCCAGTTCCCCGGGCGCGGGAGGCGGCGGCGTCAGTCCTGGCGGACGATGTTCGTGCCCGGGCCGCCGGAGAGCGTGTCCTGGCCGGGGCCGCCGTACAGCTCGTCGTCGCCGCTGTTTCCGTAGATCGTGTCGTTGCCGCTGTTGCCGTAGAGGATGTCGTTGCCCGTGCCGCCGTACAGGAAGTCGTCGCCCTTGCCGCCGTACAGGTAGTCGTTGCCGTCCTCGCCGTAGATCTCGTCGTCGCCGTCGCCGCCGGACAGGCTCTGCCGGTCCGCGCCGCCGCGGATCACGTCGTCGCCCGCGCCGCCGTCGACGGCGGCCTCCTCACCGTTGGAGTAGATCGTGTCGTTGCCGTCGCCGCCCTGCGCGATGGTCCCCTCGCCCGCGTGGATGGTGTCGTTGCCGCCCCCGCCGCGCACCACTGTGACCGCGTCCACCGTGAGGGTGTCGTCGCCCTCGCCGCCGTTGACATCGTTGCCCTGGACGCCGGGGGTCTCGGTCAGGGTGTCCTTGCCGGCGTCCAGGTCGATCGAGGCGAAGTAGTAGGCCTGGTCGGTGTTGTTGGTGTAGGTGACGGTGTCGTCGCCGTCCCCGAGAACCATGCGCAGGGTGGCGTACGGGTCCTGGCTCTCCAGGGTGGTGACCTCGCAGGAGACCTTCGTGTTGTCCGCGCTGTCGGGGTAGGCGCAGCCGCTGCCCGCGGTGATCGGGACGACGTCGTCGATGACGTAGGTGATGGTCTCCAGGCCGCTGCTCTTCGACGCGGTGACGGTCACCTTGTTGGTCTGCCCGGAGGCGGCCGTATAGACGACCTGCTTGCCGTTCAGCTCGGCGGTGGCCGACGACGTCGCGGCACCGGCAGAACCGGCCAGCAGCAGCGGGGCGGCCAGCCCCGCACCGAGAGTCAGCGCCAGCGCCGACGTAACCCGCGGCATCCGGCGACCGACGAGACGTAAGGGGCGAGAGGGCATTGCATAACCTCCGTGATGCGTATGTGGTTTGACGCAACGTGAGACGGCTGGGGTATGCACTTGGTTGTCCGACCTCTCGCGCGGGAAAACGGCGGCGGTGATTGCGGCGGTGATTGCGGCGGAGCGCGGAAATATCGACTGACCAGCGACGATCGACCGAGTGAGGGCACGCCAATTCAAAAGCCCGTCAGACGCAATTCAACTTGAATTCACGTTCCACGAGAGGTGAGGAAACCGGATTTCCCCCGCTTCCCGCTGAGACGGCCCGAGTGGCTACCTTTCCCTGCCCACCGTTCGAGCCCCTCCAGGTCTCGCCGACCCCGCCCCGGAGGACGTGAAGGTCAGGCGCCGCCGATAATCCGGGTGCGCTCAGATGGCGGATACTGAGAAGCTCCCGGCATGCCAATGATCGAGGTCTCGCCCGGAGTGTCCATCGCGTACGAGACCTTCGGTGACCCCTCTGACACACCTGTCCTGCTCGTGATGGGTCTCGGCGCTCAGATGATCGCCTGGCACGAGGATTTCTGCCGTGCACTCGCCGAGCGTGGCCGCTACGTGATCCGGTACGACAACCGCGACTGCGGGCTGTCCACCAAGTTCGATGATCAGCCCGTGGACACGGGCCGGCTCATCACCGCTGTGAGCTCGGGAGACATTCCGTCCGCCCTCGCGATGGTCCCCTACACGCTTCAGGACATGGCCGATGACGGCCTCGACCTGCTCACGGCGCTCGGAATCGAACGAGCTCACGTGGTCGGATCCTCGATGGGCGGAATGATCGCCCAGACGATGGCCATCACCCAGCCGGCGCGGCTGCTGACCCTGACGACGATGATGTCCTCGACCGGCGAACCCGAATACGGCCGGTCCAGTGCCGAAGCCCAGGCGGTGGTCTCCAGCCTCAAGCCGGCAGACCGCGAGGGATACGTCGCGGCGGCGGAGAGGGAACTGGTGTGGGCCTCCAAGCGCTACGGCGACCCCGCAGTCCTTCGTGAGCTGGCTGCCAACAGTTACGACCGCGCGTACTACCCAGCCGGAGTCGGGCGTCAGCTTGGAGCGATGATCCTCGGCGGTTCACGCGCAGATGCGCTCCGGCAGCTTCGGGTGCCGACTCTGGTGATCCATGGCCTGGACGACACGCTGATCGACCCCAGTGGTGGTAAACGCACCGCAGATCTCGTGCCTGGAGCGAAGCTCCTGTTGATCCCCGGAATGGGGCACGACCGCCCCCGCGAGCTCTGGCCCGAGATCAACGACGCCGTCGAGGCGCACACCGGCTGAGGGTTACTCACCCCTGCGCCGCCAGGTAGACGCGCGTGACGGGCCGCCTCACGATGCCGCCGCGTAACAGTGGATGGAGACCAGCTGGGACGGGCTCCAGCGTTGCTCGACCGTGGCCATCAACTCCCAGCCCAGCCGTTCGTACAGGGCTGCCGCGGCGGTATCGGACGCCACGACGTCGAGCACCGGATGCACGCCACGACGTCGTGCTTCCTCCACGGCCCGGCCGATCAGCAGCGCACCGACCCCGTGCCCCCTGGCCTGCGGGGCGACGAACAGTCGGCTGACCACCGCGGTCAGGTCCTTGCTCGTGCCGCTCCGCTCGCTCCACAAGCCGGGGGCCAGGTCTCCTTCGCCGCTGTGGGACAAGCTGACATGGCCGACGACACGGCCGCCGAGTTCAGCGACCCAGGCTCCCAGTGCAGGAGCCGCAGAAGCCTGCGACAGCCACTCATCAGGTCGGTCAGGCCAGTTCACCGGGTACCCGTCGCATCGGTGGACCTCCGCGAGAACCTGCACGCACCTCTCGACATCGCCACCAGTCCTTCGCCGGACCCAGGGGCCTGACCTCTCCACGGCAGCGCCGAAGTTCTCGATGTTCACTGCGGCATGGAAACACAGGCCACAGAGTCATGACCAGCCACTTTCCACGCACGCCCTGGGCCGGCCTGAGACTCGCCGCCCTTCGGGGCGATCACGTCGAGGAGGGGGGAAGGCGTCGGCGACCTGTGCTGCCTCAGATCGCTTGAGGCGTTGACGCCTCGCCTGGATAGCGCTCTCTCGCAGAATGATCGTCATCCGCTGAAGACGGAGGGAGGCCACGATGACAGGCAATCGCGACCAACATAACGTCGCGCCAGGTTTGGTCATGCCCGAGGCCACAGGTGGCCGAAGGATGGCCTGGGCGGCGCTGCCTCGGGAGGTGACGGCTCGGATCGAGCAGATGCTGGGCAGCCCGGTTGCCGGCGCGTCCAGCCAGCCAGGCGGCTTTTCCGAAGGCGTGGCCGCGCGAGTGCACTTGGTGAACGGCAAGCGTGCGTTCATCAAGGCAGCGAGCTCGCTGGTGGCGCCGGCAGTAGCGGACTTCCACCGCCGGGAGACCGCGGTCTCGCAGCGGCTCCCCGCGGGAGCGCCGACACCGCGGTTGCTTGATGCGTATGACGACGGTACCTGGGTGATGCTGGCCTTCGAGGACGTCCCTGGACGTCTGCCCGCCCAGCCGTGGCAGCCTGACGAACTCGACAGGGTGCTCGCGGCAGTCACCGACATGACCGAGGTCCTGACGCCGTCGCCCGTGGACGACGCGATCTTGGGCGAGCCGCGCCTCGGAGGGTGGCTGGACGTAGCTGCGGATGCCGCCGTCAGGGCCAAGGTGGAGGAGTTGTCGCCGTGGGCGGCCCACCGTTTCGACGACCTCGTCGCCCTGGAACAGAACGCCTCCCTCGTCGGCAGCACCCTCCTGCACGGAGATCTGTACCCGTTCAACATCATGCTGACCGCGGACCGTGTCTTCGTCGTCGACTGGCCGCATGCCTGGATCGGACCCCGGCACTGCGATGTGGTCACACTGCTGTCGAGCGCGTGGCTCAGCGGCCTGGATCCGCAGCCGATCGCAGACCGTCAACCCCTGATCCGTGACCTTGATCCCGTCCGCGTCAACGAAGTGCTGGCACTGCAGGCGGGATTCCTCCTGAGAATGGCCGCCGTGGCCGGACCGGCCGCCGATCGCAAGCTCGTGGCCATGGCGACCGCCCTGGGCCTTGCCTCGCTGCGCTGGCTGGGACAGCGGGTGTGAAGCGGCGTGTGCTGCCTCCTCGGACCTTCCGCTCCAGCCAGCACTGCCATCCGCCACCCCCGGCATGCTCGACCTGCACGCTCGGTTGCCCAGGGCCAATCCGGGTCTGCGGTGGAATCCATCGGGTGATTGGCAGGTTTGGGCCGGCATCAACCCCTTCAGAGGCGTCCCGGGCCGGCCCAAACCTGCCAATCACCTTCCTTGGTAGGTAGTCGCGGCCCCATCGCGGTGGCCGGCGCGCCGCTCAAGTTCGAAGACGCCGTAGTCCTGGGGCCCAGTCGCCTACTCCGGCGTCACGATGCGCTCGACCGCTGCCGTCACCAGTTGTTCGCGCTCCGCCTCCGTGAAGACGTCCGGCAGGGTGAGCTGTTCGACGATCAGCCAGTTCAGGGTCAGGATGAGCAGCTTGACGGCCATGGCGTCGCCAGGGAGGCCGGAGGCCTCGTGGTAGGCGATGTTGGCGTCCACGTCGGCTCGGACCCGTTCGGTGAGAACCTTGCGCAGTTCGGGGCGGCGGGTGGCCTCCAGGCGGAGTTCGAGCAGCGCCAGGTAGCCGGTGCGGAAGGCGGCGACGCGGCCCACCAGTTCACGCATCAGCTCCGCGTAGGTCTCCCGGTCACGGCCCGCTGACCGCTGGCGGGCGATCGTGGCCTCGTCGGGCTGGAGCCGTTCGTAGACACGGGCGCCGGCCTGGGTGAGCAGGTCGTCGCGGCTGGCGAAGTAGTTCGACGCCGTGCCGACGGGTACGGCGGCCTCGGTGTCCACCGCCCGGAACGTCAGCCCTCGCGCGCCTTCCCTGGCCAGCACCTCGATCGCGGCGTCGACGAGCGCAGCACGCCGTTGGTCGTTCCGTCTCACCATTGACACCACTCCAGCTGTAGTACTACGTTCAAACCACTTCAGTCAGAGTACTTCATCGCCTGGGCGACGTGGGCGACGTGGGTGCCGACGACGCCGCGGGCCGGAAAGTGAGAGCAGGCAGATGCCACCGACCTTCGTACTGGTTCACGGAGCTTTCGCGAACTCCTTCTCCTTCGCACCTCTCCAGGCCGAACTCGGCCTCCTCGGACACCGTTCGGTCGCCGTCGACCTTCCGGGGCACGGGTTCGCCTCGACGTACCCGCGCGCCTATCAGGCGCCCCAGGATCTCGGAGGGCTCGCCACCGCGCCCGGGGCGATCAAGGGCGTCACGCTCGCCGACAACGCCGCGCACCTCATCGGGATACTGGAGCGGGCCAAGCGGAACGGGCCCGTCATCCTCGTCTCCCACAGTCGTGGCGGCATCACGGCCACCCGCGCAGCCAACCAGCGGCCCGACCTGATCGACCGCATCGTCTATGTCTCCGCCTGGTGCCCCGTCGACCTCGACGTCAGTGCCTACTACGCCGAGCCCGAGATGGCCACGGTCGACGCCGGAGGGATGGCATCGGCGATGGTCGGGAACCCTGCCGAACTCGGGCTGCTGCGCTGCAACTTCCGCACCGCCGATCCCGGCGTCCTCGCGGCCCTCAAGGCGGCCTTCCTCGCCGACGGGACGGACGACGAGTTCATGGTCTTCCTCAACACCTTCCAGTCCGACGAGAACCTCGACGTCGGCACACCCGACGACCGGGCACAGTCCGACACCTGGGGGCGAATCCCCAGGACGTACATCCGGCTGACCGAGGACGCGGGCGTGCCGCTCGCCATGCAGGACCGGATGATCCGCGAGGGCGACGCGCTGACGCCGGAGAACCCCTACGACGTCCGCACACTCACCAGCAGCCACCTGAAGTGGCTGGTCGACCCGGCACCGGCGGCCCGGGTTCTGGGCGAACTCGCCGCGTCCTAGGTCCTGCTTGCGAGGAAGGCCGACCAGGCGGTGGGGGAGAAGGTGAGGTGGGGGCCGGTGGGGTTCTTGGAGTCGCGGATGTGGATGGTTCGGGGGCAGGGGGATATCTCGACGCATTCGCCGCCCCCGCCGCTGCTGTACGTCGACTTGCGCCAGGTGTAGGCGGCTTCGAGGCATTCGCCGCCCTCGCCGCCGCTGTAGCTGGACTTGAACCAGTTGAGTTTCTCTGTGCTCATAGCTCCCCCAGCTTCTTTTCGATCAGGGCCCGGGACTCCATAGGGTTCAGGGCCATCGCGCGCATGATCCCATAGCGGTCAGCGATCTTGCGGACGTCCTCCGCATCGGTGATCAACCGTGGGTAGCCCTGGACTTCCGTGTACGCCACCTGCCCGTGGTGCCTGGGTGTCAGCAGGTTGAACGCACCGTCCATGTTCGGGTGTTCTGCGTGCTCGGTCGGTAGCACCTGGATCTCGACGTTCCGCATGCGGCTGATGCGCAGCAGTTGTTGCAACTGCCCCTCGTGCACAGCCCGACCTCCGATCGGCCGTTGCAACACCACTTCCTCTAGCACGTAACTGCACATTGGTGCCGGCCACTTGTCGAAGATTTGCTGACGCGCCAGCCGGTCGGCCACCCGCTTCTCGATGGTCTCCTCATCGAGCAGAGGTCGTCGGCGTGAGAACACAGCCCGCGCATAGTCGCCGGTCTGGAGGAGGCCCGGCACCCCCTGGTTGGCATAGAAGTGCAGCTCAACCGCCTCCGCCTCCAACCCCGCATAACTCCGATACCACTCCGGATGCCTCGTCCGCGCCTTCTTCATCGCCTCCTTGATCTCGGGGATCATCACCTTCAGCGCGTCCCCGGCGTTCAGCAACTCGTCCGCCTTCTCCAGGACTTCGGGGCGCGCGACCCGTACGCCCCGCTCCATCGCCGAGATCGCGTCGGGGCCGTAGCCGACCATCTCGCCCAGTTCCTTCTGGGTCACACCCGCCCGTTCCCGCAGCAGCCTCAGCAGCTTGCCCACCGCGGTGAACAGCCCCGTCGTTCCGTCGGCCTCGGCCGGAGTCTCCGGCCTCCGGTCCCGCTCGTCCGCCATGTCCCGTCCCGCCTTCACGTCCTCGTGGTCACGGTCGACGACCCGACGCATCGCTCAGCGCAGCCATACGGCTACGTAGCGTCCCGTGGTCGCCCCTGGTCAAGGTAGGGACAAACAGCCACGCTCAGTGACGTGAACTCACGAAACTCCACCTCCCGAGTCTCGGCGGCCGTCACCGCCGGGGCGAGTCCCGAATTCAGCCAGTTGCTCAGCTCCACGCGGCGCGGGGCCCGGCTCGCCAGGCGGTTCACCGTGCAGCAACTCCACCACTGGGGCGTCCCGTACGACAGTGACCTCAGTGACACCGCCGTCCACGTCGTCGCCGAACTCGCCGCCAACGCCGTCACTCACGGGCACGTGCCCGGACGTGACTTCCTGCTGCGGCTCGTCTTCCTCCAGGACGTCGGCAGGTTGCGTATCGAGGTGACCGACGCGTGCGGGGAACGGCGTCCGGAGGTTCGTCGAGGGGGCGAGGAGGACACATCCGGGCGCGGGCTCCTGCTCGTTGACGCCCTCGCCGTCGACTGGGGTGTCACCGAGCGCGCGCTCGGCAAGACCGTGTGGGCCGAACTCGCCCTCCCTGAATCACCCTGAACCGGCGCCCTCAGTCCACCAGGTCCGCCGCCGTCAGCAACCGCGTCAGATCCGTACGCGAGCGCACATGCAGCTTCCGGTAGATCCGCGTGAGGTGCGCCTCCACCGTCTTGCGTGACACGAACAACGACGCAGCGGCCTCCGTGTTGTTCAGCCCCCGCGCCACCGCCCGCGACACCTGGAACTCCTGCGGGGTGAGCTGGTCGAGGGCGCCGGACAGGTCGGTGGAGGAGGAGGCCGTGCTCGTCGGACCTGTCAACGTGCCGCCCGCAGCGGCCAGTTCGCCCGCCGCGCGGCGAGCCCAGGGGGCCGCGCCCAGGCGTTCGAAGCAGGCCAGCGCGGAGGCGAGCGGCGCGCGGGCCGCTGCCGGGCGGCGGAAACGGCGCAGCACCTCCGCCTCGCAGAGCAGGGTGCGGGCCCAGTCGAAGGGACCCGTCGTGCGCTGGTGGGCCTTGAGCGCCAGCTCGAAGTGCGCTTCGGCGTCCTCCGGTGACGACGCCAGCAGGCCCCGGCAGCGGGCCGCCGACGCTTCCGCGGACGCGAGTCCCGTCTCCCGCGCCCGTTCCTCCAGCCAGGTCACCACCTCGGCGGCCCGTGCCGTATCGCCCGCCCGCAGGTGCGCCTCCGCCAGGTCCGCCGCGAAGGGAACCACCTCCGGGTTGCCGATTCCCTGCTCCGTAGCCAGCGCCAACGTCTGCTCCAACTGGTCCGCCGCCGCGTCGTAATCCCCGTACGACAGGGCCGACAGACCGAGCACCGCCGTCATGTGGAACTCCTGGCAACCGATGCCGTACGCCCCGCACTCCCGCCTCGCGCGCGCCACATGGTCCTCGCACTCGCCCCGGTTGCCGCGCAACGCCTCCAGGCGTGCCAGGCAGTACAGCGTGTAGCTCACGCACGTCAGCTGGCCCAGTTCCTCGGCCCAGCGCAGGGACTCCGTCAAGTCGCCCCGGGCGGACGCCCATTGACCGATGCGGGTTTCGAGCTCTCCCCGGACCGCCAGCGTGAAGCCGAGGACCCCCACCGCGCTGTGGCGGCGGGCCGATTCCACGGCCGTGTTGAGGAGTCTGCGACCCCGTACGAACTCCTCCACCCGGCTCCAGGCCTGTCCCGCCATCGCGTACACCTGCTGGTCGCGGACCGGGTCGCCGGTGCCGTGGGCGTCGGCGGACTCCAGCATCTCGCGGCCCTTGGCCGTGCGGCCCGCCATGATGAGGGCGGCGCCGAGGACGGTCAGGCTGTACCAGCGTTCGGGTCCGGTCGGCGAGGCCAGGGACAGGGATTGCTCCGCGACCCGTACGGCTGCCGGGACGTGGCCGTCGAGCCGCGCCGGAGCCGTCGCCTCGGCGAGCAGGAGACACGCTCGGACCGGGTCGTGGCCGCGTACGGCGTCCGCCGCGTCGAGCAGGAGGCCGTACGCCCTTGCCGTCTCGCCCTTCCACGTGCACATACGGCCCAGCAGACCCTGGATGTCGGCGCGCATCGCCGGGTCGGGGGTGATGCGTAGGGCCTCCTCGCACCACGGGGGACCGGAGGGGGAGCCGCTCAGCAACGCGTCGGACGCGGCGCGGTGGAGGCGGGCGGCGCGGGCCGCCGGGTCGGGGGCGGGGGTCAGGTCGGCGGCGCGGCGCCAGGCCAGGGCCGATTCCGCGAACGCGCTGCGGCGGCGCGCCTCCTGCGCCGCCTCCTCCAGTGCCGCTGCGGCCTCCTCGTCCGGGCCCGCGCTCGCCGACGCGCGGTACCAGGCGTGCAGCGGACCCGTGCTCACCGCGGCCAGTGCGGTGAAGGCCGCGACACGGTGGGCCAGCGGGGCGCGGCCGAGGACCAGCGGGCGCAGCACCGGGTGGTGGAAGTCCAGGCCGTCGGAGGTGGCCGTGATCAGGCCGTCCACCTCGGCCGGGGAGAGGGCGTCGAGGGAGAGCCCGGCCGCCTCCAGCGCCTTGCGGAGGGGGCCGGCCGCCTTGGAACGGCTGGCGGCCAGGACGACCAGGGCGCGGCGGGCCGTCTCCGGCAGGCCGCCGATACGGGTCGCCCAGGCGCGTTCCAGGTGGTGGCCCAGGGACGGTGGGTTCAGCAACGGGGCTTCCCCACACGCCTGTTCGGGCGTCAGGCCTGCCGCTATCTCGCGGAGGGCCAGGGGGTTGCCGCCGCTGATCCGGACCAGTTCGGTGAGCACGGCCGGGGCGACCTCACGGTCCGCCTCCCGGAGCAGGGCCGCGCAGTCGTCGGGGGGCAGGCCGCCGACCTGGACCGCCGGGATGCTGCGGCGCGTGCCCGACTCGCCGTGGTCCTCTCGGGAGCACAGGGCGAGGGCGACCCGTTCGCTGGAGAGGCGGCGGGCGATGAAGAGCAGGACGCGCTGGGAGGAGGGGTCCACCCAGTGCAGGTCATCGACCAGGACGACCACGGGCCGCTCGTCGCCGAGGGCCGCGAGTACGTTCAGGGCGCCCATGCAGGCCGCGTACGGGTTGCTCGGGGCCTCCGCCGGGTCACCGCCCAGTGCCAGGCAGGACTCCAGGGCGGTGCGCTGGGCCCCGGGGAGTTCCCTGAAATAGGGCGAATAGGGCACCAGGAGATCGCCCAGCGTGGCGAACGGCAGGACGGTCTCGGTCTCGATGCCGCGGGCGCGGAGCACGGTTCTGCGTCCGCGGGCGCCCGCCCGGTCCGCGCGTTGTTCCGCCTGCTCGGCCCGCTCGGCCCGCTCAGCCTGCTCGGTCGCGTAGTCCAGCAGGGCGGTCTTGCCGATGCCCGGCTCGCCCCACAGCAACAGGGACGCCCCGCCGGCCCCGCCCGCCACCAACAGGTCGTCCACCAGCCGCCGTTCCCGCTCGCGGCCGACGAGTCCGGTCGCTCCCCCTCGCATGTGCCACCCCCTCGGCGCCCGTCCGTCTTCCATGATGCCCGGTGGGGTGTGGGCCAAGAAGACCGAAACACAGCCGGAGCGGCGCGTGGACGGGTTGTGAGGGTGGCCGGGTGTGGTGGGTTGTGGTGGGTCAGGTGTAGGGACTTCCCGGAAGCGCCCGGAGGCCCGGCGACCTTGAATGGAGTCCTGCGAGTCGTGGGGGCCCGCAGAACAGCACGACGGCACATGTACGACGGCACATGTACGCACACACATGTACGACGACACAGGCACGACGACGTCAACAGGGGAAAAGCAGGTCGCGGCACAAGGGGGACGGCCGATGCCGGCATCCGCGGGACCCGAACCACGGCTCGACTCCGTCGAGATCAGGGTGACGTTCTCGGGAGCGGACGCGGCCGCCGCGACCCTGGCGCTGGCGCCGGACCACGGGGGTGCCCGGCGCCACGTCTACTTCGGCGAGGCGCTCTCCCGCTCTCCGTACGGCCATCTTCCGAACGGCCGTGTTCCGTACGAGGGGGAAGCCTCCGCAAGCTCGCCGTACACCGGCGAGACCCTCGCCCGCTCCAGGGCGACGCCCGGACAACTGCCGCTGCTGGACGCGGGGGTGACACTGCGGCTACGGGCGTGGAGCGGGCGAGGCGTGGGCGGGGACGTCACGGCGGAGCTCCGGCCCTGCCGCAGGTCCCGGCTCAGCGAACGCTGGCTGGACTTCCGCGCCCAGGGGCCGGACTCCTTCCGCCTGGCCGCCGACTGGACGGGCGAACGCCGCGCGCTCGCTGCCTGCTTCGCCTCCGACTGCGGCCGTACGGCGGTGGAGGCGGTCACCTCGGGCAGCAAGCCCTTGGCCACGGCGTTCTCCGACCGGCAGCGCGCCTTCCTCGCCGAGTGCGCCGACGCGCCGATCGGCTTCGGGGACCTGGACATCCTCGGGCCCGTCCACACCGTCGACTGGACCGGCGTACGCCTTGATCACCACGAAGTGACCCTGGAGTACTGGACGCTGCCGGGCGACGAGGCCGATACGCCGCTGGAGTGGTTCGAGGTGTCCGAGCGCGTCGCGCCCGAGGGCGCCGAGGTCGTCCAGGCCTCCCTCACGGCCCTCCTGCACGGTCGCGGCCTCGAACCCGACCTGTCCCAGGGCACGCGCACCCGCCGGGTGCTGGAGACGCTGGCGGCGCGGGAGACGGCACGGCGGTACGGCGGGGGCCGGGCCCGCTGAGAGAGACCCGGTACCACCGAATGGCTGCCGAGTGGCGTACTCCCCGTGGCCGCACGCCGACGGCGGGTGTCTGACGGCGGGTGTCTGACGCGGGACTGCGATTTCACCCGGCTGACGGTCACCCGGCTGACGGTCACCCGGCCGTCGCGTACCGGATCAGCTCCGAGTACGGACCCTCCCCGACCCCGGAGCACTGCTGCCCCCCGCTCGTGGGGAAAAGGCAGGAGCCCCGCTGCCGGATGGCGCGGGGCTCCTTGGGTACTGCTATCAGGTCCGGATCAGAGCTCCGGGCTCACAGCTCTGGGCTGATGCCGCAGGGCTGGTGAAGCTGGAGGCTCAGATGGGGGTGACGTTCTCCGCCTGCGGGCCCTTCGGGCCCTGGGTCACGTCGAAGGAGACCGACTGGTTCTCCTCAAGGGAGCGGAAACCGCTCGCGTTGATCGCCGAGTAGTGAACGAAGACGTCGGGGCCTCCGCCTTCCTGGGCGATGAAGCCAAAGCCCTTTTCGGCGTTGAACCACTTCACGGTTCCGGTAGCCATAAGCCCTCCTTGGGCCCAAAGGGTTGCCCTGCTCCAGAACCTGCAAGTGTGAAAACTAGTTCTGCACAACTGCATACGTCTGAAAACGACGAGAGCCCGCGGTCACATGCTCCGCAGGCTCTGTACTGCAAGGAAACCAAACTGCAACTTGCGGCGAGCCTAGCACGCAGGCAGCCGAAAGCAATAGAGGGCAAGATCACGTCACCCGAATGTTTGAACGCCCGCGAAAGTGGGGTTGACGGTGCGCGTGTGGCGAGGGGGACCCGTGTGACCCGAATCGGGGGCCTTTCGGGGGGCTTGTGCCGCGCCGGGGAGCCACCCTGGAGGGTGCACGGTACCCCATGAGGGCTAGCCTCGCGATGTGGACAATTCTCGCACCCGGCCGCGCGTCGGCCACATCCAGTTCCTGAACTGCCTGCCCCTGTACTGGGGGCTCGCGCGGACCGGAACGCTCCTCGACTTCGAGCTCACCAAGGACACCCCGGAGAAGCTCAGCGAGAAGCTGGTGCAGGGCGATCTCGACATCGGGCCCATCACGCTCGTCGAGTTCCTCAAGCACACGGACGACCTGGTCGCGTTCCCCGACATCGCGGTCGGCTGCGACGGCCCGGTGATGTCCTGCGTGATCGTCTCCCAGGTGCCCCTGGACCAGCTGGACGGCGCCCGTGTCGCGCTCGGCTCGACCTCGCGCACGTCCGTACGGCTCGCGCAGCTGCTGCTCGCCGAACAGGTGGGCGTCCGCCCGTCCTACTACGTCTGCCCGCCCGACCTCCCCCTGATGATGCAGGAGGCCGAGGCCGCCGTGCTCATCGGCGACGCGGCGCTGCGGGCCAACCTGCACGAGGGGCCGAAGTTCGGGCTCGACGTGCACGACCTGGGCTCCCTGTGGAAGGAGTGGACGGGCCTGCCGTTCGTCTTCGCGGTCTGGGCGGCCCGGCGCGATTACCTGGAGCGCGAGCCCGACGTCACCCGTAAAGTGCACGAGGCGTTCCTCGCGTCCCGTGACCTCTCCCTCGACGAGGTCGGAAAGGTCGCGGAACAGGCGGCCCGCTGGGAAGCCTTCGACGAGGAGGTCCTGGAGAGGTACTTCACCACTCTCGACTTCCGTTTCGGCGGCCCGCAACTGGAAGCGGTGAGCGAGTTCGCGAGGCGGGTGGGCCCGACGACGGGGTTCCCGTCGGATGTGCGAGTACAACTATTGACGCCATAACGGAGTCCTGATAATGGAGTCCTGCTCTAAGGGCAACTGAATTCTTCGCGAATTCGGGGTGGGTGCCTTGGGGTAATTGCCGTAATGGCGCGTAAGGGAGTGAGGGCGGCCGGCCGGGTGGCGCGTGGATGTCCGCGGTGCGTCGCCGGCGCCTGGGGGCGCCCGCGCTGCCAAGGGGCGCGTCACACTGGCTGCTGGGCAACCGGGAGCACGTGGAGTACGGGGAGTACGGACGGGGGAGGGGCGGACACCATGCAACCGCAGCCGTTGGAGGCCGGTGAACCCACGGCAGTGGGGCCGTACCGGCTGCTGGGCCGGCTCGGCTCGGGCGGGATGGGCCGCGTCTACCTGGGCCGCAGTGCGGGCGGCCGTACCGTCGCCGTCAAGATCGTCCACCCGCACTTCGCACTGGACGAGGAGTTCCGGGCGCGGTTCCGCCGCGAGGTGGACGCCGCGCGCCGGGTGGGCGGCGCATGGACGGCTCCCGTCCTGGACGCGGACCCGGAGGCCCCGGTTCCGTGGGTGGCGACGGCGTACGCGGCCGGTCCCTCGCTGGCGGGCGCCGTCGCCGACGCCGGGCCGCTCCCGGCCCACTCCGTACGTGTCCTGGGCGCGGGCCTCGCGGAGGCACTGACCGCAGTGCACGCCCTGGGGCTGGTCCACCGGGACGTGAAGCCGTCCAACGTGCTGCTGACCGTGGACGGCCCGCTCCTCATCGACTTCGGTATCGCCCGCGCCACGGACGGCACGGCGTCCCTCACGTCCACCGGCGTCTCGATCGGCTCGCCCGGCTACATGTCGCCCGAGCAGATCCTCGGCAAGGGGGTCACGGGCGCGGCGGACGTCTTCTCGCTGGGCGCGGTCCTGGGGTACGCGGCGACGGGTGAGTCACCCTTCCCCGGGGACTCGTCGGCGGCACTGCTCTACAAGGTCGTCCACGAGGAGCCGGAACTCGGCTCCCTGGAGGGCGAGTTGCGGGAGCTGGTGCAGCACTGCCTGACGAAGGAGCCGTCCGGCCGCCCGAGCCTGGAGGAGGTGGCCCGCGCCCTGGCGCCCGAGGGCGCGGCCCGGCTCGTGGCCGCGGGCTGGCTGCCGGGTCCGCTGGTGGAACAGGTCAGCCGGAGCGCCGTACAGCTGCTGAACCTGGAGGCGACGGAGGGGCCGGCGTCCGGGCCGGTGGGGTTCAGCAACCCTTCGGTGGGGTCGGTGGGGTCGGTGGGGTCGGGTGGCGGTCCGGGAGCGGCCCAGGGGCGGGCGGTCATCCGACGACGGCTCCCGGCGCGGCGCACTCCACGGCGGGTGCGACCGGTGCGGCGGGTGGGACCGCTGCGGACGGTGCCCAAGTTCCCCCTGCCGCCTTCGGGGTGTTCGGGCCGCCGCCCGTCATGCCGTCGGACCCGGTCGCCGCCGTACCCGAGCCGAGACTCGGGGACGCGGCTGCGGCGGCGGCCCCGGGCAGGGTGTCGGTCAGCGTGGCCGCGACCTCCGCGCCCGGTGCGAACGGGCGGGGCCGGAAGGTGAGTTGCACGGTCGCCCTCGCGGTCGCGGGTGCGTTCGCCGCGGTCGCGGTGGGGATGGTGTCCGCGCTCGGGTTTCTGGACGGTGACAGCGGCGGTACCGACACCGCGAGCGGCGGCGACCAGGCGAGTTCGCCGGCGGCGACCCCGAGCGCCTCCGAGGAACTCCCGGGCAACCCCGGGGACGGCTCCGAGGACGGGGCGGGAGAAGGAGCGGTTCCGGAGAAGTACCTCGGGACGTGGGAGGGCGACGCCTACGCCCTGAGCGGGAAGCTGCCCGCGGGCACGTTCCGCGTGACCCTTCAACAGGCCGCTGTGGGTAAGAAGCTGGGCACCTTCCGCTCCACCGACCCCATCGGCGGTGTCTGTGACGACGTGCTCGTGCTGAAGAAGGTCACGAAGAAGCAGATCACCGCCACCAGCATCGCCGACGAGGACAACCCCGGCGTATGCACGACGGGCGAGCACGAGGTGCGCCTCACCCCGGTCGGGGGAGAGCTCCAGTACGAGTCGGACAACGCGGACGCCGGAGACCCCACGGCCCGGATGGCGAAGGTCAAGTAGCAAGTAGCCCTGCTGAGAAGGAATTAGGCTGGCCGCGTGGATCTCGACCTCTGGGCGGCCGTCGCCGCTGCCGTATGGGGTGCGGCCGTCGGTGTGCTGGTGCCGCGGGCCGCGTACCGGCTGTCGGTCGAGCCGGAGGAGGCGTGGCGGGACGCCTGCCCGGCCGGGCACCCGATCAGGGGCCTGGCGCGCGGCTGGCTCGGGCGGGCCCGGTGCGGGGCGTGCGGGTCCTGCGGGGCGGCCGTTCCCGCCGACGCGGGGAGTACGGGGAGTACGGGGAGTGTGGGGCACGCGGGGAGCGCTGACACAGGCGCGTCAGGCGCGACAGGCGTGTCAGGTGCGTCAGGCGCGTCGTACGGCCCGAGCACGCCCGTCGTCGCGCTGGTGACCGCCCTCGTGTGCGTGGCCCTCGCGCTGGCCACCGGTACGCGGCCCGAGCTGGCCGTCTGGCTGCTGCTCGCGCCGGTGGGCGTGCTGCTCACTCTGGTGGACCTGCGCGTGCAGCGGCTGCCGGACCCGCTGACGCTGCCGCTCGCCGGCACGGCGCTCGTGCTGCTGGGGGCGGCGGCGCTGCTGCCGGAACACGCGGGGGAATGGCGTACGGCGCTGTTCGGGGCCCTCGCGCTCGGCGGGTTCTACTTCCTCTTCTTCCTCATCAGACCGATCGCCCTCGGCTTCGGCGATGTGAAGCTGGCGCTCGGGCTCGGGGCGGTGCTCGGCTGGTACGGGTGGGGGGCGCTGTTCCTGGGCACGTTCGCCGGGTCCGTCTTCGGGAGCGTGCACGTGACAGCACTCGTCCTGCTACGGCGCGCCGAGCGCAGGGCGCCGGTCGCGCTGGGCCCGTACATGATCGCGGGGGCGTTCGCGGGGGTGCTGCTGGAGGCGTACGCGGCCTGACGGGCGGTTCGGCGCGGGGCGTCCGCAGCCGTCCCCACGGCCGTCCGCAGCGTCCACGGCCGTCCGTAGCCGTTCCGCAGCCGTCCACGGCCTGGCGTCGGGCGGTCGTGGCCCCTGGCGTAGGCTGGTTCGGTCCGTCCACACCCTTGCGAAGCTTTACGAAAGGGACGCCCGGTGACCGAGAACGCCGACCTCACGTCGATTGATGTCACAGCCGTCCTTGACCGTGCCGCCGCGGGTGGGCGGATCACTCCCGAGGAGGCGCTCGTCCTCTACCGCGACGCGCCGCTGCACGCGCTGGGCGCCGCCGCGGACGCCGTACGGCGACGGAGGTACGCGGGCGTCGAGCACATCGCGACGTACATCATCGAGCGGAACATCAACTACACAAATGTCTGCGTGACGGCGTGCAAGTTCTGCGCGTTCTACGCGGCGCCGAAGGACACGGCCAAGGGCTGGACCCGGGACCTGGACGACATCCTGCGCCGCTGCGCCGAGACCGTCGAACTCGGCGGCACCCAGATCATGTTCCAGGGCGGGCACCACCCGGACTACGGCGTCGAGTACTACGAGAAGCACTTCGCCGCCATCAAGAAGGAGTTCCCGCAGCTGGTCATCCACTCCCTCGGCGCGTCCGAGGTCGAGCACATGGCCCGCATCTCGAAGGTGAGCGTGGAGGAGGCCATCCAGCGCATCCACGCGGCCGGTCTGGACTCCTTCGCGGGCGCGGGCGCCGAGTTGCTGCCCGCCCGGCCCCGCAAGGCCATCGCCCCGCTGAAGGAGAGCGGCGAGCGCTGGCTGGAGATCATGGAGACCGCGCACAACCTGGGTGTGGAGTCCACGTCGACGATGCTCATGGGCACCGGCGAGACGAACGCCGAGCGTATCGAGCACCTGCGGATGATCCGTGACGTACAGGACCGGACGGGCGGTTTCCGGGCCTTCATCCCGTACACGTACCAGCCGGAGAACAACCACCTCAAGGGCCGTACGCAGGCCACGCTCTTCGAGTACCTGCGGATGATCGCCATCGCACGGCTCTTCATGGACAACATCGCCCACATCCAGGGCTCCTGGCTGACGACGGGCAAGGAGATCGGCCAGCTGTCGCTCCACTACGGTGCGGACGACCTCGGCTCGATCATGCTGGAGGAGAACGTGGTGTCGTCGGCCGGCGCCAAGCACCGCTCCAACCGGCAGGAGATCATCGACCTGATCCGCAAGGCCGGCCGGGTCCCCGCCCAGCGCACCACCACGTACGAGCACATCGTCGTCCACGACGACCCGGCGAACGACCCCGTCGACGAGCGGGTGGCCTCGCACATCTCGTCGACGGCGATCGAGGGCGGCACGGCCCACCCCGAGCTGAAGCTGCTGGCGTCCAACTGAGGTACGTGTGCTGACGATTCACGCCGCGGACGAGGTGCGGTGCGCCTGGGACGACCCCCAGCCGGTCAGGGACGGTGCCGTCGCCGTGGAGGGCGACCGGGTCGCCGCCGTGGGGACGCTGGCGGAGGTTCAGGAGCGGTTCCCGGGTGCCCGCGTACGCCACTGGCCCGGCGTCCTGGGGCCCGCCCGCGTCCATGAGGGCCCGCTTCCGGACGCCCCTACGCCGCGTGAACGCGTTCACCTGGTGCTCAAGTCGGGCGCGGTCGCGGTGCTGGCCGAGTACGCCGGCGCGGCCGAACTGCGGGCTGCGGCCGAGCGGAACGATGTGGTGGTGCTGTCTGGTGTCCGTCCGGCGGTCATCGTGCGGGGTGGCCGTGCGGATCTCGCGGTGCTCGACGGGACGGGGGCGTGTGTTGCGACGGTGTGCGCGGGCCGCTTGGTACACCGACGTCGCTGATGTCCGTTGACGTCCGCTGGCGCCCGCTGTCGTCCGACGACGTTCCTCGCCCCCGCCGCCCCTTCCCGTCCCATCCCAGGGGCTTCGCCCCTCAGCCCCCGCCAAGGGGCTGCGCCCCTGGACCCCGGGGTTTGGGGCTGCGCCCCGGCCGCATCTTTCGGGGTTCCCCAGGTCCCTCTTCGGAGCTCCGCCCCGGACCCCGTTTCGGGGGCCAGCCCCCGTACCCCCGCTCCTCAAACGCCGGAGGGGCTGGAATGTGCGGCCGGGGCTGGATTGCGGCCGATGCGGGGGTCTGGGGCGGCAGCCACCAGGTAAGGGACGGGAATGGGTAGGGGCGGCGGGGGCGGGACAAGGGCCTCAGCCCGAGAGCACCTCCGCGAACGCCCCCTCCTCCTGCTCGACACCGCTGCAGTCGTTGCGCGCGGCACCCGACGACGAGTCATCGCGCCCGCACTGCCGATCGCGGAAGGCGGCCCACATGGACACCCAGCCGATGCCCTTCTCCTCGGCGAACTCCCGCACCTGAGCCCCGTCATCGACCGTGAACGTCTCCTCGTCGACATCGTTCTGCCCGATCATCGACGTGAGCGCCATACCCCGCCACGCCGCGGAGTCCGAAAGATCGAAGATGTCGGCGAGCTGGTCGTGCGTCGCCTCGGCGGACTGCTCCGCGTAGTCGCCCATGTCACCGTCGTACGAACTGCCGTAGTTCATGGTCATGATGTTGACCGTGGAGACCTGAACGGAGTTGTCGTTCGCCGACTCCAGCAGCGCCACGCCGTCGTCGCCGAGACCGGAGGGCATGACGGGCAGGGTGAAGGACACGGACAGGTCCTGGCGGTCCTTCTGGAGCAGGGCTATCGCCTTGGAGCGCAGGTCCACCGAGTCGGAGTCCTTCAGCGCGTCCCCCTCGATGTCGAAGTCGGCCTCGCGCGCCCCGGCCGCGTCGAGCGCCTCCCCGTACGCCTCCGCCAACTCCGACGCGCTGTCGCAGGACTGGGCCAGCTCCGTCCCCGCCGCCCCGCCGAAGGACACCCGTACGGTCGCCCCCGAGCCCGTCAGCGCCGTGATGCGGGCCTTGACCGCGGAGTCGCCGATCGCCTTCGAGCCGTCCCACATCGGCGTGCAGTCACTGCCGTCCGCGAGCACGAACGCCAGGTTGTACGCCGACGCCGACCCCGCCGAGTCCAGCCCGGACGCGGTCGTGGCGCTCACATAGGGCGCGTACCCCGTCGTCGACTCCCCGGCAGGGCCGGTACTGCTCGGTTTCGGCGGCTGGGCCTGTGCCGTGGACCTGCCACCGTTGTCGCCGTCACCCGAACCTGAACCCGAACCCGAGGAGCAGCCCGCACACGCCAGTGCCACCAGGCAGAACAGTCCGGCAACAGGTTTCAGGAAACTCCGCATCGGCATATGACCCGCCCTGAATCTCGTTCGTGATGTCTGTCTCATCGCGGAAACAAAGCGCGTTTCCATGTTGGAAATGAATCACACGTGGCCGTGCCTCATAAAGATCATCGAAGTGCGGGAGGTTCACGGGAAAGTCGGGAGCAAGCGGACAAGCCCGGCTCAGAAACCGGGAGGTACGGGTCATAAGCATCTCTCCACCCGCACACAGATGTTCTGGGATTCTCCAAGGAAAGGCACAGTTAAAGGCGTTTTCATGGGGTGCCTCACAAGGGAGGCCGGGAATTGGGCACATAAAGCCTGCCTGATATCCCGGGGTATTGCGCCGGGGCGCGCGGGGTGGGCCTGGGCGCGCGGGGTGGGCCGGGCGCGGGTGCGTCCGGCCCGTGCTGCCAGAATGGCCCTGTGACCCGCGCATCCCTGGACAAGCAGCCGCACGAAGTCGCCTCGATGTTCGACGACGTGGCGGAACGGTACGACCTGACCAACGACGTGCTGTCCCTCGGGCAGGCCCGGCTGTGGCGCAAGGAGGTCGCCAAGGCCGTCGACGCGCGGCCCGCGCAGAAGGTCCTGGACCTCGCCGCCGGCACCGCCACCTCGTCGCTGCCGTTCGCGCGGACGGGTGCCTACGTCGTGCCGTGCGACTTCTCGCTCGGGATGCTCCGCGTCGGCAAGCAGCGGCACTCCTGGCTGCCGTTCACGGCGGGCGACGCGACGAAACTCCCCTTCAAGGACGACACCTTCGACGCGGTGACGATCTCGTTCGGGCTGCGGAACGTCCAGGACACGGATGCCGCGCTGCGCGAGATGTACCGGGTGACCAGGCCTGGCGGCCGGGTGGTGATCTGCGAGTTCTCGCACCCCACGTGGGCGCCGTTCCGCACCGTCTACACCGAGTACCTGATGCGCGCGCTCCCTCCGGCGGCGCGGGCGGTGTCGTCCAGCCCCGACGCGTACGTGTACCTCGCCGAGTCCATCCGCGCGTGGCCGGACCAGCAGGCGCTGGCCGGGCGCCTGGGGAAGGCGGGCTGGGGGAAGGTGGCGTGGCGGAACCTGACCGGTGGGGTCGTGGCGTTGCACAGGGGCTTCAAGCAGGCGTGACCGCGTCCGCGCGGCACTATCGGAGCAGCCGCACTACCGGAGCAGCCGCACTACCGGAGCGCCGGCACTACCGCAGCACCGGGAACGGATCCCCCGGTGCGTCCAGCTCCCGCTGCAGGCCACCGGGAGGCGGCCCACTCCGCCGGGGTTCCCGCACGCCCCCGCCCCCCTCACCCTCACCGAAGTCGAACCACACGGTGACCACGGCCCCGCGAGGAACCTCCGTCCCGGGCTGCGGATACTGCCGTACGACGTAGTCGACGACGGCGAGATGGAATTCGGGGCGATCGGGCGCGGCGAGCAGCACACCACGTGCCTGGGCCGTCTCACGCGCGTCCACGGCCATCAGACCGACGAGCCGCGGCACGCGCACTTCAGGTGTCTTGGGTGTTATGCGCACAGATGTCACCCCCAGCGGTACTGGCAGGGTAACCGCGAGGGGTGTCCGTCGGAAGCCGTCGGTGTCTATCTGTAACCAAATCTGTAGCTATTGACTACATAGGGTTACAGGTTGAGTCGGTATTGGTGTCCGAGGGCCTTCGTGGTGGGCGTCGTGAAGAGCTCTTCCAGCTCCATGCCCAGGCGCTGGGTCACGGCGATTGAGCGCTTGTTCTCGGCGAGGACCATGGCGACGACGGTCGGGACGCCCGCCCGGCGCACGCGGTCGAGGGTCTCCCGGGCCGCCGCGGTGACGTATCCCTTGCCCCAGTGGGATCGTGCCAGCCGCCAGCCGATCTCGATCTCGCCCACCGGGCCGAAGCTCTCATGCGGCCACGGCTGGGCGCCCGTGAAGCCGATGACCTGGTCGTCCGCGTCGAGCATGGTCCAGAAGCAGAAGCCGTGCTCGGCGTCGTGGCGGCGCTGGCGGGCGGTGAACTCCTCGTAGAAGGACACCTCGGCGGACCTGCCCCCGTGGAACTCCATGACCTCGGGGTTGTCGAAGGCCCGGTGCCAGGCGATGGCGTCCTCGTCGGTGGGGACACGCAACCGTACGTCGGGGAGAGCTCTGTTCACAGGGGCAGCCCTTCAGCCAGGTGATCGGTACCGCTGAATAGACTGCCCATGTCCAGTGCCCGTCAGCACGCTGTTTTCGAGTCTTCGCGGTCCCGGTCTCGGTCTCGTTCCGAGTCGTCGCGGTCTCGGACTGCGCACGCTGATTTCGAGACTCGGGGAGAACCCGCCGTGACCGAGCCCCAGCCCCTTACCGAACACACCGCCGATGTGATCGTCGTCGGGGCCGGACCAGCCGGTTCCACCACCGCGTACCACCTCGCCAAGGCCGGACTGGACGTCCTGCTGCTGGAGAAGACCGCCTTCCCGCGCGAGAAGGTGTGCGGCGACGGTCTGACGCCCCGCGCGACGAAGCAGTTGGTGTCGATGGGCATCGACATCTCCGAGGAGGCCGGCTGGCTCCGCAACAAGGGGCTGCGCATCATCGGCGGCGGCGTCCGCCTCCAGCTCGACTGGCCGGATCTCGCCGCGTACCCGAACTACGGACTGGTCCGCAAGCGCGACGACTTCGACGAGCAACTGGCCCGGCAGGCCCAGAAGGCGGGCGCGCGACTGTACGAGCGCTGCAACGTCGGCGCCCCGATCATCGACGACCGCACCGGCCGCATCAAGGGCGTACACGCCAAGCTCGGCGACGCCGAGTCGGGTTCGAAGGAGAAGCGGGACGTCACGTTCCACGCGCCGCTGGTCGTGGCGGCGGACGGCAACTCCACCCGCCTGTCCCTCGCGATGGGCCTGCACCGCCGTGAGGACCGCCCCATGGGCGTCGCGGTCCGCACGTACTTCACCTCGCCGCGCCACGACGACGACTACCTGGAGTCCTGGCTGGAGCTGTGGGACCGCCGCGGTCCCGGAGAGGACCGTCTGCTCCCCGGCTACGGCTGGATCTTCGGCATGGGTGACGGCACGTCGAACGTCGGTCTGGGCGTCCTGAACACCTCGTCCTCCTTCAAGGAACTGGACTGGCGCGAGGTTCTCAAGGCCTGGTGCGCCTCGATGCCCGAGGAGTGGGGCTACACCCCGGACAACATGACCGGCCCGATCCGCGGTGCCGCCCTTCCGATGGCCTTCAACCGCCAGCCCCACTACACCAAGGGCCTGCTGCTGGTCGGCGACGCGGGCGGCCTCGTCAACCCCTTCAACGGTGAGGGCATCGCCTACGCCATGGAGTCCGGCCAGATCGCCGCGGACGTCATTGTCCAGGCCCACGCCCGGTCGACCCCCGGCCAGCGCGAACTCGCCCTGCGGAGCTACCCCCGCATCCTGAAGGACACCTACGGCGGCTACTACACGCTCGGCCGCGCCTTCGTGAAGCTCATCGGCAACCCGAAGGTCATGAAGCTGGCGACCGAACGCGGCCTCACCCACCCCCTGCTGATGAAGTTCACCCTGAAGCTCCTGGCCAACCTCACCGACCCGACGGGCGGCGACGCGATGGACCGCATCATCAACGGCCTGAGCAAGGTGGCCCCGAAGGCCTGAGCGCGGCGACGGCGTGCGAGGGCTCCGACCCACTCACCGGGGCCCTTCGCACGGCCGGAGGGTGCTCGCCCGATGGCCGTCGTGGGTCGGTTGGTCCGGGCGGTGTGAGGATGCTGTGGGTGACCCGGCGGTGACCTTCCGTTCCATCGGGCGGCTCCCTACCTTCCGTATGCATGACAACAGAGCGCACGGACCAACCACCGGAGCCCCCCGCTCCCACTCGTAGACGCTTCCTCGCAGGCGCCGGAGCCGCGGCCACCGTCGGCACGGTCACTGTCGGCGCTGCCACCGCCGGCACTGCCACAGGCGCCCTCGCCTTGTGGCAGGCCGGACCGGCGGCCGCCGCTCCCGCCGAGCGCGCCGCCGGCAAACACGTCGCCGTCCTCGGCGGCGGGGTCTCCGGCCTCAGCGCCGCCCAGGAACTCGCCGAACGCGGCTACGCCGTCACCGTCTACGAGTACTACGACGTCCTCGGCGGCAAGGCCCGCTCGATGGACGTGCCGGGCACCGGCGAGGGCGGCCGCAGGCCCCTTCCCGGCGAACACGGGTTCCGCTTCTTCCCCGGCTTCTACCGGAACCTGCCGGACACCATGCGCCGCATCCCCGTCCCCGGCAACGCCGACGGCGTCCGCGGCAACCTCCGCAGCGGCACCGAGGCACTCTTCCCCCGCGCCGATGGCCGCCCCGACCTGCACTTCCCGCTGCGCCGCGCCACCACCCCGCCCGCGCCCGGCGACATCACCGTGTCCTGGATACGCGACCAGATCCTGTCGGTCCTCGACCTGGGCACCCGCCTGCCCGCCCACGAGGCCGCGTACTTCGCGAACCGTCTCCTCGTCCATCTCACCAGCTGTGACGCCCGCCGCGAGGGCGAGTGGGAGAAGACCAGCTGGTGGGAGTTCATCCGCGCGGGACAGATGAGCGAGGAGTACCGGACCGTCCTCGGCATCGGCCAGACCCGCAACCTCGTCGCCACCCGCGCCGAGGTCGCCTCCACCCGTACGGTCGGCCGCGTCATCATCGAGGCACTGCTGCTGTGGGGCCTGCTCGGCCGCGGCATGGACGGCGACGCCGACATCGACCGTGTCCTCAACGCCCCCACCAGCGAAGCCTGGATCGATCCCTGGGCCGGCCATCTGCGCTCCCTGGGCGTCGAGTTCGTCATGAGCACCCAGGTGCGGGAGGTGCTGTACTCCGACGGCCGCGTCACCGGCGTACGCGTCCTGGACCGGGACAGGGGCACCGAACGCACCACCACGGCCGACCACTACGTCTCCGCCCTGCCCGTCGAGCACGCCCGCACCACCTGGGGCCCGGCCCTGCGCGCCGCCGACCCGCAGCTCGCCCGGTGCGACGCGCTTCAGGCGGACTGGATGGTCGGCGTGATGTTCTATCTGCGCACCCCCACCCCGGTCGTCCACGGCCACATCAACTGCCTCGACTCACCCTGGTCGGTCACCGGCATCGGGCAGGCCCAGTTCTGGGACGTACGGGACTTTCCGGCGGACTACGGCGACGGGCGCGCCCGCGACTGTCTCTCCGTGATCATCTCGGAGTGGGACAAGCCGGGGATTCTCTACGGCAAGACGGCCCGGGAGTGCACGAGGGAGGAAGTGGTCGCCGAGTGCTGGGCACAGCTGAAGGACGCCCTGAACGACTCCGGCAAGACCACGCTCACCGACGACGACCGCCTCGGCTGGTTCATGGACCCCGCGGTGACCGGCCTCGGCGGCCCCGACCCGCAGAACCGGGAGCAACTCCTCATCCACCCGACGGGAACGCTCTACAACCGGCCCACGGCGCGTACAGCCGTACCGAACTTCTTCCTCGCCGGCGACTACGTCCGCACCGATGTCGACCTGGCCACCATGGAGGGCGCCAACGAGTCGGCGCGCCGGGCCGTCAACGCGCTGCTGGACGTGGACCGTTCGGACGCCGAGCGGTGTGAGATCTGGGAGCTCTACCGGCCCCCGGAGATGGAACCCCTCAAGCGCGTCGACGAACTGCGCCACCGGCTCGGCCTGCCGAACACGTTCGACCTGGGCTGAGGGGCGGTGTCGCGGCATGACTCCCCGCGGCATGACTTCCTGCGGAGTGCCTCCCCGCGGCACGACTCGCACAGCGCGAGGACCACCGCCCCGAGGCGGCAGCGGCAGCCCTCACTCCGTACGAGGTACTCGGACAGCGGGCGGGTCAGAGAACCCGCACCGCACCCGTCGCCGGGTAGCCGGACAGGTCCTGGATCACGACGCCCTTGGAGGGGTTGGCCGCGTCGAGGTACTGGCCGTTCCCGATGTAGGTGCCCACGTGGTACGCCGAGCCCTTCGCACCCCAGTACAGGATGTCGCCGACCTGAAGGTTGGACAGCGAGACGTCGGTGCCGACCGTCGACTGGTCCTGCGAGACCCGGGGGAGGTCCACGCCGACCTGCTTGTAGGCGGCCTGCATGAGCGAGGAGCAGTCCCACGCGTTGGGGCCCGAGGCACCCAGGACGTAGGCGTCGCCCAGCTGCGCCTTGAGGAAGCTGACGACCGTCGCGACACTGCCGCTGGCCGGGGCGGACGCCGAGGTCGACGTCGAGGCCGAGCTCGCCTTCGAGGTCAGGGTGGCCCGCTCGGCGGCGCGCGTGGCAGCGCGCTCGGCGGCTGCCCGCCGCTCGGCCTCGGCCTTCTTCTTGGCCTCCGCCTTCGCTTCCTTGAGGTCCGCCGCGGCCTGCTCGGCGGCCTTGGCGGTGGCAGCGTCACGCTCGGCCTGCAGCTCGTAGTTCGCGGCGGTCTGCTGCATGGCGTCCGCGGACTGCGCGACCTGGGAGGCCACGTCGGCCGTGAGCGTGGGCAGTTCGATCGTCTGGGTCACGGGCTCCGCGGCGTACGCCGACGCGGACGCACCGGCCACTGCCACGCTGCCGAGAATGCCGCCGGCGACCCCGGCACGCATCGCCATCGTCGAGGCGTTGCTGCGGGGCTTCCGGTGGCTGCGTATGTGAGCGGTGTGGGACATGGGTACAAGCGGTACCAGGGGCTCCTCCATACCTACAAGGAACGTGTGGTCCGCCACAGTTGTTCAATCTGCCCCCAAATCCGGGGGTGGGTCGCTCCTTATTGATGCCGTAACGGGCAATGCGGACACCATCACTCAAGCCTGTGATCACGGGCTTTCGTCGATACGTCCGAATTGCTCTCCGCCTACCACTGGTTGCGGCGGGTGGCCAAGCCCGGTTCCTTGGTGTGCCTCGCGAGTGTGACGCAGGTCACGGAGTGGTGATCGTGACGGCCGTGCCACGCGCAGGTGAATTCGGGTCGCGGGAGCTCGTGAATGCGTGCACGCGTCCACATTCGTCGCTGCCTCTCCCGTGGATGTGAACGCGCCCCTCTATCAAGCCCCGATGTCCAGGGCCAATTTGCATGCAACGGAAGCATCTTGATATGGAGACGCACCGCGTGACCAGGGGTTACGATCGAAAATGTCACTTCTGGTGATCGCTCTGACGCTTCGGGTGTGAAGATCACTGCTCATCCGACTTCATGATCGTTCGTCAGGTGGTGAAGATCACAAAGTCCTTGCTTACCCCCGTGTCGCAGATCACAGACCGGCGGGCATAGGATGCGGGGCAGTTGGGCTTGTGACCTGCTTCACATGTTCGCGATCTTCGCCGGGACGAGCGGGGCTCGTGGGACTGGTGAGGCAGGTGGTGGGTCCAACGCAACCGCCAGCAGTCAGTGCCGACTGAGAGGAGCGAGGAGCGGTGAACGCGTATGCGCCCATCCTCGTACTGGGAGCCCTCGGGGCAGGCTTTGCGATCTTCTCCGTGGTCATGGCCACGCTGATCGGTCCGAAGCGTTACAACCGGGCGAAGCTTGAGGCCTACGAGTGCGGTATCGAGCCGACCCCCACGCCGGCCGGCGGCGGGCGTTTCCCCATCAAGTACTACCTGACGGCGATGCTCTTCATCGTCTTCGACATCGAGATCGTCTTCCTCTACCCGTGGGCCGTCACCTTCGACGCCCTGGGTGTTTTCGGGCTCGTGGAGATGCTGCTCTTCGTGCTCACCGTCTTCGTCGCCTACGCGTACGTATGGCGGCGCGGCGGCCTGGAATGGGACTGAGGGGCCTTTCAATCATGGGACTCGAAGAAAAGCTGCCGAGCGGCTTCCTGCTGACCACCGTCGAGCAGGCCGCGGGCTGGGTGCGCAAGGCGTCCGTCTTCCCCGCCACCTTCGGCCTCGCCTGCTGCGCCATCGAGATGATGACCACGGGCGCGGGACGCTACGACCTGGCCCGATTCGGCATGGAGGTCTTCCGCGGCTCACCCCGCCAGGCGGACCTCATGATCGTCGCCGGACGGGTCAGCCAGAAGATGGCGCCGGTGCTGCGGCAGGTCTATGACCAGATGCCGAACCCCAAGTGGGTGATCTCCATGGGGGTCTGCGCGTCCTCGGGCGGCATGTTCAACAACTACGCCATCGTCCAGGGCGTCGACCACATCGTCCCGGTCGACATCTATCTCCCGGGCTGTCCGCCACGGCCCGAGATGCTGATGGACGCGATCCTCAAGCTCCACCAGAAGATCCAGACCTCCAAGCTCGGTGTGAACGCCGAGGAGGCGGCCCGCGAGGCCGAGGAGGCCGCGCTCAAGGCGCTCCCCACCATCGAGATGAAGGGGCTGCTGCGATGAGCGACGCGAACGGCAAGGGCACGAACGGGGTCAACCCCGAGAAGGACCTCGGCGCCTCCAACCTCCCCGGCCAGCGCGGCGAGGGCGGCGAGGAGATCCGCGTCCAGCGCGGCATGTTCGGCGCCGACAACGGCGGCGACACCTCCGGCTACGGCGGCCTGGTCCGCTCCATCCGGCTGCCCGGCCCGGCCACCCGCCCCTACGGCGGCTGGTTCGACGAGGTCGCCGACGAACTCGAGGGCGCCCTGGAGGAACAGGGACTCGTCCCCGAGAACGTCATCGACAAGACCGTCGTCGACCGCGACGAGCTCACGTTCCACGTCGAACGCGAGTACCTGCTCCGCGTCGCCCAGACCCTCCGCGACGACCCGGCGCTCCGCTTCGAGCTGTGCACCGGCGTCAGCGGCGTCCACTACCCGGGCGACAAGGGCCGCGAGCTGCACGCCGTCTACCACCTGCGCTCGATCACCCACAACCGGCTGATCCGCCTGGAAGTCTCCGCCCCCGACGCCGACCCGCACATCCCGTCGCTCGTCTCCGTCTACCCGACGAACGACTGGCACGAGCGCGAGACGTACGACTTCTTCGGCATCGTCTTCGACGGTCACCCGGCGCTGACGCGGATCATGATGCCGGACGACTGGCAGGGCTTCCCGCAGCGCAAGGACTACCCCCTCGGCGGCATCCCCGTCGAGTACAAGGGCGCCCAGATCCCGGCTCCGGACCAGCGGAGGTCGTACTCATGAGCACCTCGCACGCATCTGCCGCTTCGGCGCGCGAGACCACCGAAGGCACCGTCTACACGGTCACCGGCGGCGACTGGGACGAGGTCGTCGAGACCGCGGCCAAGGCCGACGACGAACGCCTGATCGTCAACATGGGCCCGCAGCACCCGTCCACCCACGGCGTGCTCCGGCTCATCCTGGAGATCGAGGGCGAGACCGTCACCGAGGCCCGCTGCGGCATCGGCTACCTCCACACCGGTATCGAGAAGAACCTCGAGTACCGGACCTGGACCCAGGGCACGACCTTCGTGACCCGCATGGACTACCTCACGCCGTTCTTCAACGAGACGGCGTACTGCCTCGCCGTCGAGAAGCTCCTCGGCATCGAGGACCAGGTCCCGGACCGCGCCACGATCATCCGCGTGCTCCTCATGGAGCTGAACCGCCTCTCCTCCCACCTGGTGTGCATCGCCACCGGCGGTATGGAGCTGGGCGCCACCACGATCATGATCTACGGGTTCCGGGACCGTGAACTGATCCTCGACATCTACGAGCTGATCACCGGCCTGCGGATGAACCACGCGTACATCCGGCCCGGAGGACTCGCCCAGGACCTGCCGCCGGGCGCGGTGGACCAGATCCGCGAGTTCGTGAAGAAGATGAAGAGGAACCTTCCCGAGTACGACAAGCTCGCCACCGGGAACCCCATCTTCAAGGCCCGCATGCAGGACGTCGGCTACCTCGACCTGGCCGGCTGCATGGCCCTCGGCGCCACCGGCCCGATCCTCCGCTCGGCGGGCCTGCCGCACGACCTGCGCAAGGCGCAGCCGTACTGCGGCTACGAGACGTACGACTTCGACGTCCCGACCGCCGACAGCTGCGACTCCTACGGGCGCTTCCTGATCCGCCTGGAGGAGATGCGCCAGTCGCTCAGGATCGTCGAGCAGTGCCTCGACCGGCTGGAGCCCGGCCCGGTCATGGTCGACGACAAGAAGATCGCGTGGCCCGCCCAGCTCGCCCTGGGACCGGACGGACTGGGCAACTCCCTGGACCACATCAAGAAGATCATGGGCACCTCCATGGAGGCCCTGATCCACCACTTCAAGCTGGTGACCGAGGGCTTCCGCGTCCCGCCGGGACAGGCGTACACGGCGGTCGAGTCACCCAAGGGCGAGCTCGGGGTGCACGTCGTGTCCGACGGAGGCACCCGCCCCTTCCGGGTCCACTTCAGGGACCCGTCCTTCACCAACCTGCAGGCCATGGCGGCGATGTGCGAGGGCGGCCAGGTCGCCGACGTCATCGTCGCCGTCGCGTCCATCGACCCCGTGATGGGAGGCGTCGACCGGTGACCACCACCCCCGAGGGCGTCAGCCTGGGCATGCCCCAACTGCCCCCGCCCGACTACCCGGACGACGTTCGGGCCCGGCTGGAGCGGGACGCGGCGGAGGTCGTCGCCCGCTACCCGGACTCCCGCTCGGCCCTGCTGCCGTTGCTGCACCTCGTGCAGGCGGAGGAGGGCCACGTCACCCGCACCGGCATGCAGTTCTGCGCCGAGGTGCTCGGCCTGACCACGGCCGAGGTCACCGCGGTCGCCACCTTCTACACCATGTACCGGCGCAAGCCCTCCGGTGACTACCAGGTGGGCGTCTGCACCAACACCCTGTGCGCGGTGATGGGCGGCGACGCCATCTTCGAGGCGCTCCAGGACCACCTGGGCGTCGGCAACGGCGAGACCACCGACGACGGCAAGGTCACCCTGGAGCACATCGAGTGCAACGCGGCCTGCGACTTCGCGCCGGTCGTGATGGTCAACTGGGAGTTCTTCGACAACCAGACCGTGGACAGCGCGAGGCAGCTCGTCGACGACCTGCGTGCGGGAGCGCAGGTCGAGCCGACCCGAGGCGCCCCCCTGTGCACGTTCAAGGAGACCGCCCGGATCCTGGCGGGGTTCCCCGACGAACGGGACGGAGCCGTCGAGGCGAGCGGCAGCGCGGGACCCGCCTCCCTGATCGGCCTCCGCCTGGCCAAGGGCGAGGCCGGCGCGCGCGTGGTGCATCCGCGGGACGGCGGACCCCACGACGAGCCGCAGGACACATCGGCCACCGACCCCGCCCGCCCGGCGGGTCCTGACGCCGAGGAGGGGGAGTGATGACGTTGGCAGCCGAGATCAAGGACCACAGCCCGGAGAAGCTGCTCGCACCCGTGCTGTCGTCCTTCTGGGACGAGGACAAGTCCTGGACGCTGGATGTCTACCGAAGGCACGAAGGGTACGAGGGGCTCCGCAAGGCGCTCGCCATGTCACCGGACGACGTGATCGCGTACGTCAAGGACTCCGGTCTGCGCGGGCGCGGAGGCGCGGGATTCCCGACGGGAATGAAATGGCAGTTCATTCCGCAGGGTGATGGAAAACCGCACTATCTAGTTGTCAACGCCGACGAATCGGAGCCCGGAACGTGCAAGGACATTCCGCTCCTCTTCGCGAACCCGCATAGCCTCATCGAGGGCATGGTCATCGCGTGTTATGCCATCAGGTCGTCGCATGCCTTCATCTATCTGCGTGGTGAAGTCGTCCCCGTTCTGCGGCGGTTGCACGAGGCCGTGCGAGAGGCCTACGCGGCGGGCTACCTCGGCGAGAACATCCTGGGCAGCGGACTCGACCTCGACATCACCGTGCACGCGGGCGCGGGCGCGTACATCTGCGGTGAGGAGACCGCACTGCTGGACTCGCTCGAAGGCCGCCGTGGTCAACCGCGGCTCCGTCCCCCCTTTCCTGCTGTCGCGGGCCTCTATGCGTGCCCGACTGTTGTGAACAACGTCGAGTCGATCGCCTCGGTTCCCGCGATTCTGAAAAACGGCAAGGACTGGTTCAGGTCGATGGGCAGCGAGAAGTCACCTGGCTTCACGCTCTACTCGCTCAGCGGCCACGTCGCGCGCCCCGGTCAGTACGAGGCCCCGCTCGGCATCACGCTCCGCCAGCTCCTCGACATGAGCGGCGGCATGCGGCCCGGGCACCGGCTGAAGTTCTGGACGCCGGGCGGCTCCTCCACGCCGATGTTCACCGACGAGCACCTCGATGTGCCCCTCGACTACGAGGGCGTAGGCGCCGCCGGGTCCATGCTCGGCACCAAGGCCCTGCAGTGCTTCGACGAGACCACCTGCGTCGTACGGGCCGTCACCCGCTGGACCGAGTTCTACGCCCACGAGTCCTGCGGCAAGTGCACACCCTGCCGTGAAGGGACCTACTGGCTCGTGCAGTTGCTGCGCGACATCGAGGCCGGCAAGGGCGTCATGTCCGACCTCGACAAGCTGAACGACATCGCCGACAACATCAACGGCAAGTCCTTCTGCGCCCTCGGCGACGGCGCCGCCTCGCCGATCTTCTCCTCCCTCAAGTACTTCCGCGAGGAGTACGAGGAGCACATCACGGGCCGGGGCTGCCCCTTCGACCCGGCCAAGTCCACGGCCTGGGCCGACAAGCGCACGGAGGTGAACGCATGACGGTGACCACCAGCGCTCCGTCCGGGGGCGGAGAAGCGGCGGTCCCGCCGGAGGACCTCGTCTCGCTGACGATCGACGGCGTCGAGATCAGCGTGCCCAAGGGCACCCTGGTCATCCGGGCCGCCGAGCAACTCGGCATCGAGATCCCACGGTTCTGCGACCACCCTCTCCTCGACCCGGCCGGCGCCTGCCGCCAGTGCATCGTCGAGGTCGAGGGCCAGCGCAAGCCCATGGCGTCCTGCACGATCACCTGCACCGACGGGATGGTCGTCAAGACCCACCTCACCTCGCCCGCCGCGGAGAAGGCCCAGAAGGGTGTGATGGAGCTCCTGCTCATCAACCACCCGCTGGACTGCCCGGTCTGCGACAAGGGCGGTGAATGCCCCCTGCAGAACCAGGCCATGTCGCACGGCCACGCCGAGTCCCGCTTCGAAGGAAAGAAGCGCACCTTCGAGAAGCCCGTGCCGATCTCCACACAGGTGCTGCTCGACCGTGAGCGGTGCGTGCTGTGCGCCCGCTGCACCCGGTTCTCCAACCAGATCGCGGGCGACCCGATGATCGAGCTGCTCGAGCGGGGCGCGCTCCAGCAGGTCGGTACCGGTGAGGGCGACCCCTTCGAGTCGTACTTCTCCGGGAACACCATCCAGATCTGCCCGGTGGGCGCGCTGACCTCGGCGGCGTACCGCTTCCGCTCCCGCCCCTTCGACCTGGTCTCCTCGCCGTCCATGTGCGAGCACTGCTCCGGCGGCTGCGCGACGCGTACGGACCACCGGCGCGGCAAGATCATGCGGCGGCTCGCCGCACAGGACCCCGAGGTCAACGAGGAATGGATCTGCGACAAGGGGCGGTTCGCGTTCCGGTACGCGCAGCGGCCGGACCGGCTGACGACGCCGCTCGTGCGCGGCGAGTCGGGTGAGCTGGAGCCCGCTTCCTGGCCGGAGGCCCTCGCGGCCGCGGCCCAGGGGCTGTCGGCCGCGCGCGGCCGTGCCGGTGTCCTGACCGGCGGCCGTCTGACCGTCGAGGACGCGTACGCGTACAGCAAGTTCGCGCGCGTGGCGCTCGACACGAACGACATCGACTTCCGCGCGCGCGTGCACAGCGGCGAGGAGGCCGACTTCCTGGCCGCCCGGGTGGCGGGACGCGGACACGACCTCGACGGTACGGGCGTCACGTACGCCTCGCTGGAGAAGGCGCCCGCGGTGCTGCTCGTCGGGTTCGAGGCCGAGGAGGAGGCACCCGGCGTCTTCCTGCGGCTGCGCAAGGCCTGGCGGGGGCACGGACAGAAGGTGTTCTCGCTGGCCACGTACGGGACCCGGGGCCTGGAGAAGGCCGGCGGCACGCTGCTGCCGGCCGCGCCCGGCACCGAGACCGAGTGGCTGGACGCCCTCGCGGGCCGGGTCGGCCTGGAGGAGGACGGGGCGAAGGCCGCCGAGGCGCTGCGCACCGAGGGCGCGGTGATCGTCGTCGGTGAGCGGCTTGCCGCGGTGGCCGGCGGGCTCACCGCCGCCGTACGGGCCGCGACCGCGACCGGAGCCGGGCTGGTGTGGATTCCGCGCCGGGCCGGGGAGCGCGGCGCGATCGAGGCGGGCGCGGTGCCGTCGCTGCTGCCGGGCGGGCGCCCGGCCACCGACTCACGCGCGCGGGTCGAGGTCGCCTCCGCCTGGGGCGTCGCCGAACTCCCGCTTCGCCACGGCCGCGACACCGGCCAGATCGTCGAGGCCGCAGCGAGCGGCGAGCTGGGCGCGCTCGTGGTGGCGGGCGTGGAGGTCGCCGACCTTCCCGACCCGGCACGCGCGCGTGAGGCGCTTGCCTCGGTCGGCTTCCTGGTGTCGCTGGAACTGCGGCCCAGCGAGGTCACCGAGCGCGCGGACGTGGTCTTCCCCGTCGCCGCCGTCGCCGAGAAGGCGGGCAGCTTCGTCAACTGGGAGGGCCGGGTACGCCCCTTCGAGGCCGCCCTCAAGCCCGACCAGATGACCCGCCGCCTGGCGCCCAGCGACGGGCGTGTGCTCCAGATGCTGGCCGACGCCATGGACGTCCACCTCGGTCTGCCCGATCTGCGCACCACGCGCGCGGAGATCGACCGCCTCGGCGCGTGGGACGGGCCGCAGGCGAGCGACCCGCTGGCGATCGGAGGCCAGCTGCCGCGGCCGGCCGCCGGAGAGGCCGTCCTGGCCGGGCACCGGCTGCTGCTCGACCAGGGCCGCCTCCAGGACGGCGACGAGGCACTCGCCGGAACGCGGCACGCCGCACGCGCGCGCGTGTCGGCCGCCACGGCCGCCGAGGCGGGCGTCAAGGACGGTGACCTCCTTGCGATCAGCGGCCCCGCCGGGGCCGTGGAACTCCCGCTGCAGATCACCGAGATGCCCGACCGCGTGGTCTGGCTCCCGCTGAACTCCGCCGGAACAGGCGTCGCCTCCGACACCGGGGCGCTGCCCGGCGCACTCGTCCGCATCGGCCCGGCGACCCTCGCCCCCGAGGACTCGAAGGAGGTGGAGGCGTGACGGCGTACCTCGCCGCGGAGGACCTCTCCATGTTCGGCCGCGACCCGTGGTGGCTGGTCGTCATCAAGGCGGTGTTCTGCTTCGCCTTCCTGATGGTGACCGTGCTCTTCTCCATCGTGTGGGAGCGCAAGGTCGTCGCCTGGATGCAGCTGCGCATCGGCCCCAACCGGCACGGCCCCTGGGGCATGCTCCAGTCGCTCGCCGACGGCATCAAGCTGATGCTCAAGGAAGACGTCATCGTCAAACGCGCGGACAAGGTGGTGTACGTCCTCGCGCCGATCGTCGCGGCCATCCCGGCCTTCATGGCGATCGCGGTGATCCCCTTCGGGCCGGCCGGCAACGAGGTCTCGATCTTCGGCCAGCGCACCACGATGCAGCTCACGGACCTGCCGATCGCGATGCTCTACATCCTCGCGGTCGCCTCGGTGGGCATCTACGGGATCGTGCTGGCGGGCTGGAGCTCCGGATCCACGTACCCCCTGCTCGGCGGCCTGCGCTCGTGCGCGCAGATGATCTCGTACGAGATCGCCATGGGCGCCGCCTTCGCCTCCGTGTTCCTCTACTCGGGGTCGATGTCGACGTCGGCGATCGTCGAGGCCCAGCAGGACCGCTGGTTCGTCGTCCTGCTGCCGGTCTCGTTCCTGATCTACATCGTGACCATGGTCGGCGAGACCAACCGCGCCCCCTTCGACATGCCGGAGTCCGAGGGCGACCTGGTCGGCGGCTTCAACACCGAGTACTCGTCCATCAAGTTCGCGATGTTCATGCTCGCCGAGTACGTGAACATGGTGACCGTCTCGGCCGTGTCCGTGACGCTCTTCCTCGGCGGCTGGCGGGCACCGTGGCCGATCAGCACCTTCTGGGAGGGCGCCAACCACGGCTGGTGGCCCATGCTCTGGTTCGTGGTGAAGGTGCAGCTGCTGCTGTTCTTCTTCATCTGGCTGCGCGGCACGCTCCCGCGCGTCCGCTACGACCAGCTGATGAAGCTGGGCTGGAAGGTCCTCATCCCGGTCTCCGTGGTCTGGCTGATGCTGGTCGCGACCGTGCGGACCCTGCGCAACGAGAACTACGCATTCTCCGAGATCGCGCTGTACGTCGGCGGAGCCGTCCTCGCCCTGCTGTTGCTCTCGTTCGTCGCGGACATGTTCCGCAACCGTCAGGAGGCGCAGGACAAGCCCGCCGAACCCGCCGCGTTCGACCCCATGGCCGGCGGATTCCCCGTACCGCCCCTGCCCGGACAGACCCTGCCACCGGTGCCGCGCAGGCGCCCGCGCCGTGAGCGGGAGCTGATTGTCAGTGGCGGGTCCGATACTGACAGTGACGGATCTTCGAGTGGAAGGGAGGCGTCCGATGGCTGACGAGCCGAAGGAGACCAAGCCGGGTTTCCAGAACCCCGTCGCCGGCTTCGGCGTGACCTTCAAGGCCATGTTCAAGAAGCGGCTGACCGAGCAGTACCCGGAGCAGCAGAAGACCACCGCACCGCGGTTCCACGGCCGGCACCAGCTCAACCGCCATCCGGACGGCCTGGAGAAGTGCATCGGCTGCGAGCTGTGCGCCTGGGCCTGTCCCGCCGACGCGATCTACGTGGAGGGCGCGGACAACACGGACGAGGAGCGCTACTCGCCGGGCGAGCGGTACGGCCGCGTCTACCAGATCAACTACGCCCGCTGCATCCTGTGCGGCCTGTGCATCGAGGCGTGCCCCACGCGCGCGCTGACGATGACCAACGAGTTCGAGCTGGCCGACTCCAGCCGCGCCAACCTCATCTACACCAAGGAGCAGCTGCTCGCCGGCCTCGAAGAGGGCATGGTCGACACGCCGCACGCGATCTACCCCGGCATGGACGAGCAGGACTACTACCGGGGACTCGTCACCGAGGCCGCGCCCGGGACGGAGCCTCAGGCCGCCGTCTCCAAGGGCGAACAGCATCAATCGGCAGGCCCTTCGGGCGCGGCCGAGGAACAGGGGGCTGACGCATGACCGCACAGCTCGCCGCCTACACCACCTCCACCGGTGAGGCATTCCAGTTCTGGGTGCTCGGCACGATCGCCGTGATCGGCGCCCTGTGCACCGTCTTCATGAAGAAGGCCGTGCACAGTGCGCTCTGCCTCGCCGGCACCATGATCGTCCTGGCGGTGTTCTACCTCGCCAACGGCGCCTACTTCCTGGGCGTCGTGCAGATCGTCGTCTACACCGGCGCGATCATGATGCTGTTCCTGTTCGTGGTGATGCTTGTCGGCGTCACGGCGGCGGACTCCTTGAAAGAGACCATCAAGGGCCAGCGCTGGCTGGCTCTTCTCTGTGGCCTCGGCTTCGGCGTCCTGCTGATCGGGGGCATCGGCAACGCCTCGCTGAAGCAGTTCAACGGCCTGGGCCGGGCGAACGCGAACGGCAACGTGGAGGGCCTCGCCGCCCTCATCTTCACGAAGTACGTGTTCGCCTTCGAGCTCACCGGCGCCCTGCTCATCACGGCCACGGTGGGCGCCATGGTGCTCACCCACCGCGAGCGCACCGAGCGCGCCAAGACCCAGCGCGAGCTGGCCGAGCAGCGCGTCCGCGAGGGCAAGCACGTACCGCCGCTGCCGGCGCCCGGTGTGTACGCACGGCACAACGCGGTGGACATCGCGGGTCTCCTCCCGGACGGCACCCCGTCCGAGCTCACCGTCAGCAAGACGCTGCGGGACCGCGGCCAGGTCCGTGACGTGTCGACCGAGGCGCTCAGTGACCTCAAGGCACTGGAGCAGCGCGCCGAGGACCGGCTGGAGCGCTCGAACAGCGGAGGCTCGAACAGCGGGGAGGCCTCGAAGTGAATCCCGTCAACTACCTGTATCTCGCGGCCCTGTTGTTCACGATCGGCGCCACCGGCGTGCTCATCAGGCGGAACGCGATCGTGGTGTTCATGTGCGTGGAGCTGATGCTCAACGCCTGCAACCTCGCGTTCGTCGCCTTCGCCCGGATGCACGGCAACCTCGACGGCCAGATCATCGCCTTCTTCACGATGGTGGTCGCCGCGGCGGAGGTCGTGGTCGGACTCGCGATCATCGTGTCGGTGTTCCGTGCCCGCCACTCGGCCTCGGTCGACGACGCCAGCCTGATGAAGCTGTAAGGGGTCGGAAGAATCGTGGAGAACCTGATTGCGCTGCTGGTGGCGGCGCCCCTGCTCGGAGCGGCCGTCCTCTTGTGCGGCGGCCGGCGCCTCGACGCCGTCGGCCACTGGATCGGCACGGCTCTCGCGGCCGCCTCCTTCGCGCTCGGCGTCGTCCTCTTCGCCGACATGCTGGGCAAGAGCCCCGAAGACCGAACGCTGATGCAGCACCTGTTCAGCTGGATCCCGGTCGAGGGTTTCCAGGCGAACGTCTCCTTCCAGCTCGACCAGCTGTCGATGACGTTCGTCCTGCTCATCACCGGAGTCGGCTCCCTCATCCATGTGTACTCGATCGGGTACATGGAGCACGACGAGCGCCGACGCCGCTTCTTCGGCTATCTGAACCTGTTCCTCGCGGCGATGCTGCTGCTCGTCGTCGCCGACAACTACCTGCTGCTGTACGTCGGCTGGGAGGGCGTCGGTCTCGCCTCGTACCTGCTGATCGGCTTCTGGCAGCACAAGCCCAGCGCCGCGACCGCCGCGAAGAAGGCCTTCCTGGTCAACCGCGTCGGCGACATGGGGCTTTCCATCGCCATCATGCTGATGTTCACCACCTTCGGGACCTTCGCCTTCGGGCCGGTCCTTCAGTCCACCGGTGACGCCGGCGAGGGCAAACTCACCGCCATCGGCCTGATGCTGCTGCTCGCCGCCTGCGGCAAGTCCGCCCAGGTGCCGCTGCAGTCCTGGCTCGGGGACGCGATGGAGGGCCCGACCCCGGTCTCGGCCCTCATCCACGCCGCGACCATGGTGACCGCGGGCGTCTACCTGATCGTCCGCTCCGGGGACATCTTCAACGCGGCGCCCGACGCTCAGCTGGCCGTCACCGTGGTCGGCGCGGTCACGCTCCTCTTCGGTGCGATCGTCGGTTGTGCGAAGGACGACATCAAGAAGGCCCTCGCCGGGTCGACCATGTCGCAGATCGGCTACATGGTGCTGGCCGCGGGCCTCGGCCCCATCGGCTACGCCTTCGCGATCATGCACCTGGTGACGCATGGCTTCTTCAAGGCCGGGCTGTTCCTCGGCGCCGGATCGGTCATGCACGGCATGAACGACGAGGTCGACATGAGGAAGTACGGCGGCCTGCGGAAGTACATGCCCATCACCTTCGTGACGTTCGGCCTCGGCTACCTCGCGATCATCGGCTTCCCCGGTCTGTCCGGCTTCTTCTCCAAGGACAAGATCATCGAGGCGGCGTTCGCCAAGGGCGGCGCCGAGGGCTGGATCCTCGGCGGCGCGGCCCTGCTGGGCGCGGCCATCACGGCGTTCTACATGACGCGGGTGATGCTGATGACGTTCTTCGGCGAGAAGCGCTGGCAGCCCGACGAGCACGGCAACGAGCCGCACCCGCACGAGTCGCCCAAGGTCATGACGATCCCCATGATCGTGCTGGCCGTCGGCTCCGTCTTCGCGGGCGCGTTCTTCGGCATCGGCGAGCGGTTCGTGAAGTGGCTGGAGCCGGTCACCGGCTTCGAGCACGGCCACCCGCCGGTCAGCGCGCTGACGGTCACGCTCTCCACGGTGGCCGTGATGGTCGTCGGCGTCGGCTTCGCCTACGCCCAGTACGGTCGTCGCCCCGTCCCGGTCGTCGCCCCGCGCGGATCGCTGCTCACCCGGGCCGCCCGGCGCGACCTCCTCCAGGACGACTTCAACCATGTCGTCCTGGTCCGCGGCGGCGAACACCTCACGCGCTCCCTGGTGTACGTCGACCACACGCTGGTCGACGGCGTCGTCAACGGCACGGCAGCCACGATGGGCGGCCTCTCCGGACGGCTGCGCAAGCTGCAGAACGGCTTCGCGCGGTCGTACGCGGTCTCGATGTTCGGCGGTGCGGCGGTCCTCATCGCCGCGACCCTGCTGATGAGGGCGGTCTGATACCGATGTCCTTTCCTCTGCTGACAGCGACGGCGGTGCTCCCGGCCCTAGGGGCGATCGCCACGGCCGCCGTACCGGCCGCCAAGCGCACCGCCGCCAAATGGCTGGCGCTGATCGTCTCGCTGGGCACGCTCGCGCTCGCCGTGACCGTGCTCGTGCGTTTCGACCCGGGCGGCGCCCGCTACCAACTCACCGAATCCCACGCCTGGATCCCGGAGTTCGGGGTGCGGTACGAGCTGGGCGTGGACGGCATCGCGGTGGCGCTGATCGCGCTCACGGCCGTGCTGATCCCGTTCATCATCCTGGCGGGCTGGCACGACGCCGACCCGCTGGAGACGGGCAGCAAGCGGTGGCGGCCGACGCAGGGCTTCTTCGCCCTGATCCTGGCCGTCGAGGCGATGGTGATCATCTCCTTCGAGGCCACCGACGTCTTCCTCTTCTACATCTTCTTCGAAGCCATGCTCATCCCGATGTACTTCCTCATCGGTGGCTTCGGGGACCGTGCCCATGAGCACGGAGAGGAGACGGCCGCGACGCAACGGTCGTACGCGGCCGTGAAGTTCCTCCTCTACAACCTGGCCGGCGGCCTCATCATGCTGGCCGCGGTCATCGGCCTGTACGTGGTCGCCGGGAACTTCTCGCTCACGGAGATCGCCGAGGCCCGCGCCAACGGTTCGCTGCACATGGCGACCAGCACGGAGCGGTGGCTGTTCCTCGGCTTCTTCTTCGCGTTCGCGGTGAAGGCGCCCCTGTGGCCGCTGCACACCTGGCTGCCGAACGCGATGGGCGAGGCCACTGCCCCGGTCGCCGTCCTGATCACGGCGGTCGTCGACAAGGTGGGCACGTTCGCGATGCTGCGCTTCTGCCTGCAGCTGTTCCCGGAGGCGAGCAAGTGGGCGACGCCCGCGATCCTCGTCCTCGCCCTCATCAGCATCATCTACGGTGCGCTGCTCGCCGTCGGCCAGCGCGACATCAAGCGCCTGGTCGCGTACGCGTCGATCTCGCACTTCGGCTTCATCATCATGGGCATCTTCGCGATGACCAGCCAGGGCCAGTCGGGCGCCACGCTCTACATGGTCAACCACGGGATCTCGACCGCCGCGCTGATGCTCGTGGCGGGCTTCCTGATCTCGCGGCGCGGGTCGCGGCTCATCGCCGACTACGGGGGCGTGCAGAAGGTCGCCCCGGTGCTCGCCGGCACGTTCCTGATCGGCGGCCTCGCGACCCTCTCCCTGCCCGGGCTCGCCCCGTTCGTCAGTGAGTTCCTGGTCCTGGTCGGCACGTTCTCGCGCTATCCGGTGATCGGGATCATCGCCACCTTCGGCATCGTCCTCGCCGCCCTCTACACCCTCGTCCTCTACCAGAGGACGATGACGGGCCCGGTGAAGGCCGAGGTCAAACACATGCCCGACCTCAGGGTGCGGGAACTCGTGGTGGTCGCCCCGCTGGTCGTGTTGCTGATCTTCCTGGGCGTCTACCCGAAGCCGGTCACCGACATCGTCAACCCGGCGGTGAAGCAGACCATGTCCGACGTCCATAAGAAGGACCCCCAGCCCGAGGTGGAGGCGGCCAAGTGAGCGCACCAGCCGTCCACAGCCTGTGGACAATGGCAGCCGATCCGATCGAGAAGATCCAGGCGCCGAAGATCGAGTACGGGCAGTTGTCGCCCACCCTGATCGTCATCGGGGCGGCGATCCTCGGGGTGCTGATCGAGGCCTTCGTGCCACGCAGGTCCCGGTACTACGTCCAGGTGTTCGTGGCCATCGTCGCACTCGCCGCCTCCTTCGCGGCGGTCGTCGGGCTCGCGGCGGGCGGATACGGCACCACGAAGGCCGGCATCGCGGCGATGGGCGCCATCGCCGTCGACGGACCTGCCCTGTTCCTTCAGGGCACGATCCTGCTGGCCGGACTGCTCGGCGTGTTCACCTTCGCCGAGCGGCGGCTGGACCCGGCGGCGCACGGCAAACGCGTCGACTCGTTCGCCGCGCAGGCCGCGTCCGTGCCGGGCAGCGACAGCGAGAAAGCCGCGGTGAAGGCCGGGTTCACCACCACCGAGGTGTTCCCGCTGCTGCTCTTCGCGATCGGCGGCATGCTGATCTTCCCTGCGGCGAACGACCTGCTGACCCTGTTCATCGCCCTCGAGGTCTTCTCGCTGCCGCTGTACCTGCTGTGCGCCGTGGCCCGCCGCAAGCGGCTCATCTCGCAGGAGGCCGCGGTCAAGTACTTCCTGCTGGGCGCCTTCGCCTCCGCGTTCACGCTCTTCGGCATCGCGCTGCTGTACGGGTACGCGGGCTCGGTGTCCTATGCGACGATCGCCCAGGTCGTCGACGGCACCGTCCAGAACGTCAGCCCGGCGCTCGCCAACACCATGGGCAACGACGCGCTGCTGCTCGTCGGCGGCGCGATGCTGGTCATGGGCCTGCTGTTCAAGGTGGGCGCGGTGCCGTTCCACATGTGGACTCCGGATGTCTACCAGGGCGCGCCGACGCCGGTCACCGGCTTCATGGCGGCGGCGACGAAGGTGGCGGCCTTCGGGGCGCTGCTCAGGCTCCTGTACGTCGTCCTGCCCGGCCTGCGCTGGGACTGGCGGCCGGTCATGTGGGCCGTCGCGATCGTCACCATGCTGGGCGGCGCCATCGTCGCGATCACCCAGACCGACATCAAGCGGCTGCTGGCGTACTCGTCGATCGCGCACGCGGGATTCATCCTCGCGGGTGTCATCGCGACCTCACCGGACGGCGTCTCGTCGGTGCTGTTCTACCTGGGCGCGTACTCGTTCGTGACGATCGGCGCCTTCGCGGTGGTCACCCTCGTACGGGACGCGGGCGGCGAGGCCACCCACCTGTCCAAGTGGGCCGGGCTCGGACGCAGGTCCCCGCTGGTGGCGGCCGTGTTCGCGGTGTTCCTGCTGGCCTTCGCGGGTATCCCGCTGACCTCCGGGTTCGCCGGGAAGTTCGCCGTGTTCAAGGCGGCGGCCGAGAGCGGGGCGGGAGCGATCGTCGTGATCGGTGTGATCTCGTCGGCCATCGCGGCGTTCTTCTACATCCGCGTGATCGTGCTCATGTTCTTCAGCCAGCCGCGCCCCGAGGGGCCGACGGTCGCCGTGCCGTCACCGCTGACCATGACGGCGATCGGGGTGGGCGTGGCGGTCACGCTCGTGCTCGGTGTGGCGCCGCAGTACTTCCTGGACCTGGCGGGACAGGCGGGAGTGTTCGTGCGGTGACGCTCCGCTGAGCGGTGCGGACACGCGTGGGACCCGGTCTCCTCAGGGGGCCGGGTCCCGTCGTCTGTCACGGATGCGGGCGGAGGAGGCCGGATACCAGGGGTGCAGCCTGTGGATAACTCTGAGGCTGTCGGTGCGGGCCCCTATCGTGGCAAGGGCGGGGGAAACACGGACGACGCACGGGGGACGGGTGACAAGTGGGATGGGCGGGACTGGTGTGATGGCGGAAGTGGACGGGGCGGTCGCAGGGGCAGCGCGCTCGGCAGACAGCGAGGCGCTGGCCGTGCTGGACCGGGTCTTCGGGTACGAGGCCTTCCGCGGTGAGCAGGAAGCGATCATCGAGCACGTGGTGGCGGGCGGCGACGCCGTCGTGCTGATGCCGACCGGCGGCGGCAAGTCACTCTGCTACCAGATTCCGGCGCTGGTCAGACCGGGCACGGGCGTGGTCGTCTCCCCGCTGATCGCGCTGATGCAGGACCAGGTGGACGCGCTGCGGGCGCTGGGCGTGCGCGCCGGGTTCATCAACTCCACGCAGGACTTCGACGAGCGGCGCGTGGTCGAGGCGGAGTTCCTGGCCGGCGAGCTGGACCTGCTGTATCTGGCGCCGGAGCGACTGCGGCTCGAAACGTCTCTGGACCTGCTGTCGCGAGGCAAGATCTCGGTGTTCGCGATCGACGAGGCGCACTGCGTGTCGCAGTGGGGCCACGACTTCCGGCCCGACTACCTGGCACTGTCGCTGCTGGGCGAGCGCTGGCCGGACGTCCCCCGTATCGCGCTGACCGCGACGGCCACGCGCGCCACGCACCGGGAGATCACCGAGCGCCTGGTCATGCCGAGGGCCCGCCACTTCGAGGCCAGCTTCGACCGGCCCAACATCCAGTACCGGATCATCCCCAAGGCCGACCCCAAGAAGCAGCTGCTGTCCTTCCTCAAGCAGGAGCACGCGGGCGACGCGGGGATCGTGTACTGCCTGTCGCGGAACTCGGTGGAGAAGACAGCCGAGTTCCTCAGCCGGAACGGCGTCGAGGCCGTGCCGTACCACGCCGGTCTGGACGCCGGCACGCGCGCCGCCCACCAGGCACGGTTCCTGCGTGAGGAGGGCCTGGTCGTCGTGGCGACCATCGCCTTCGGCATGGGCATCGACAAGCCGGACGTACGGTTCGTCGCGCACCTCGATCTGCCGAAGTCGGTGGAGGGGTACTACCAGGAGACGGGCCGTGCGGGCCGTGACGGGTCGCCGTCCACGGCGTGGATGGCGTACGGGCTCCAGGACGTCGTCCAGCAGCGGAAGCTGATCCAGACCGGTGAGGGCGACGAGGCCTTCCGCCGCCGGGCAGCCGCCCACCTGGACTCCATGCTGGCGCTGTGCGAGACGGTCCAGTGCCGGCGGGGGCAGCTGCTCGCCTACTTCGGGCAGGAGCCGGTGCCTGGAGGCTGCGGCAACTGCGACACGTGCCTGACCCCTCCGGAGACCTGGGACGGCACCGTCGCCGCGCAGAAGCTGCTGTCCACGGTGGTGCGGTTGCAGCGGGAACGCGGGCAGAAGTTCGGAGCCGTGCAGATCATCGACATCCTGCTGGGGAAGCGGACCGGCAAGGTCATCCAGTTCGACCACGACCAGCTGTCCGTCTTCGGGATCGGCGAGGAGCTGAGTGAGGGCGAATGGCGGGGGGTCGTACGGCAGTTGCTCGCGCAGGGGCTGCTCGCGGTGGAGGGCGAGTACGGGACGCTGGTGCTGACCGACGACAGCGGGTCGGTGCTGCGGCGGGAGCGGGAGGTGCCGCTGCGGAAGGAGCCGAAGAAGCCGGTGGCCTCGGGGGCTGCCTCGGGGGGCTCGTCGTCCGGCCGGGGCGACCGCAAGGCGAAGGCCGCGGTGGCGGAGCTGCCCGAGGAACTGCTGCCGGTCTTCGAGGCGCTGCGCGCCTGGCGTGCCGAGCAGGCGCGCGAGCAGGGCGTCCCAGCGTACGTCATCTTCCACGACGCCACGCTCCGCGAGATCGCCACGGTGCGGCCGACGTCAGTGGACCAGCTGGGTGGCATCAGCGGGGTCGGGGAGAAGAAGCTGGCGACGTACGGGGAGGGGGTGCTGGCGGTGCTCGCCGCCCTGGGCGGGGCTCCGGACGAGCCCGTGGCCTCCGAGGGCTCGAAGGCCTCGGCGCGCGGGGCGGGCGACGTGGACGCGGACGCCGACGACGACCCCTTCGACTGGCCGGACGCGGAGCCGGACCCCGGGCCGGACGACTGGGCGTAGGAGACGCGCGATGGACCAGTGGGACGAGCCGGCACGGTCGGAGCAGTCGGAGCAGCCGGACCAGTCGGGGCAGCCGGACGAGCCGGGGCAGCGGGACGCCGTCGTCGCGGTGCTGCGCCGCGGCGATCGCGTGCTCGTGATAGAGCGCGGCCCGGAGGCCTGGCGGTCGGGCTACTGGGCGCCCCTCAGCGGGAAGGTCGAGCCAGGGGAGAGCCAGGCGGAGGCACTGGTCCGGGAGGTCCGCGAAGAGGTGGGACTGAAGGTGTCCCCGCTGGCGAAGGTGTGGGAGTCGGAGACGGACGACCGGCAGTTCCGGCTGCACTGGTGGACAGCGGACGTGGGAGGGGCGGAGGGAGAGGGGGAGGTCGTCATGCAACCCGGCGAGGTGAGTGACGCGCGGTGGGTCACTGTGGAGGAGTTCCTGGCACTGGACCCGACCTTCGTGGAGGACCGGGAGTTCTTCGAGCGGATTCTGCCGGAGATATGAAGCGCGGGGGCGCCGTATTCCGGCGCCCCCGGGTCGAGGCGAGCCGGCGGTCACAGAGCACGTGACACTACCGACCGGCCACGACCCGGCCCCTCACCTCGCCCAGTCCCACGCGCGTGCCATGGGGGCCCGGGGCCCAGGCCGTGAGGGTGACCTCGTCGCCGTCCTCCAGGAAGGTGCGCTTGCCGTCGGGGAGGTCGAGGGGGTCGCGGCCGTTCCAGGTGAGTTCCAGGAGGGAGCCGCGCTCGCGTTCCGAGGGGCCGCTGACCGTTCCGGAGCCGTACAGGTCGCCCGTGCGCAGGGAGGCGCCGTTCACCGTCATATGGGCCAACTGCTGCGCGGCGGTCCAGTACATGGTCGAGAAGGGCGGCTCGGAGACGACGTGGCCGTTGATCGCCACGGAGATGCGGAGGTCGTAGCCGGCGGGATCCTCGGCCGTGTCGTCCAGGTAGGGCAGCAGGTCGTGTGTGCGCTCGGGAGGAGCCACGCGGGCCTCCTCCAGGGCGTCGAGCGGGGTGATCCAGGCCGAGACGGACGTGGCGAAGGACTTGCCGAGGAACGGCCCGAGGGGCACGTACTCCCAGGCCTGGACGTCCCGCGCCGACCAGTCGTTCAGGAGGCACAGGCCGAAGACGTGGTCCCGGAAGGAGGACAGGGGGACCGGGGTGCCCATGGGGGAGGGCGTTCCCACCACGAAGCCGACCTCGGCCTCGATGTCCAGGCGGGTGGAGGGGCCGAAGGCGGGGGCGAGGTCGGTGGGGGCTTCCGCTGGCCCGCGGGGCGCACCACCTCGGTGCCCGAGACGACGACGGTGCCGGACCGGCCGTGGTAACCGATCGGCATGTGCTTCCAGTTGGGGGTCAGCGAGTCCGCGGCGTCGGGGCGGAAGATCTGGCCGACGTTCCGGGCGTGGTTCTCGGAGGCGTAGAAGTCGACGTAGTCCGCGACCTCGAAGGGGAGGTGGAGGGTGACGGAGGCGAGGGGGTGGAGGTAAGGGGCGATCGTCTGCTGGTGGGACGGGACCGTCAGCCAGGCGGTGAGGGCTCGGCGGACGTCCGACCACGTGGTGCGGCCCGCCGCGAGGAGCGGGTTGAGGGTGGGGCGGGAGAGGACGGCGGCGTAAGGGGAGGAAAGGGCCAGTGCCGCGGCTCCCGCGTCGAGGACGTGGTCGCCCAGGCGGACACCGACGGTCCGGGTCTCGGAGCCGGGCCGGGAGAAAACGCCGTACGGAAGGTTGTGCGGGCCGAAGGGGTCGCCCTCGGGGACGTCGAAGGGGGGCATGCGGGTGTGCCTCGCTTTCCGTGCGCTACGTCCAGCCGTTGTACGCGGCCGTCGTGCGGCCGTTGTCGTTGCGGCACACGTTACGGGGGAGTGACCTGAGCGGTCAGTGGTCGCCAATGCCTAAAGAGTTAGTAATGTCCGGATACGGAGCGGTCGGAACCAGAAATTCCGGCTTAGCTTCCTCAGGGGACGCGGGCGGGGTGGGTCCGGGTCCGTAAGGGGGGACACGTGGGGGGACCCGTGGCCAGGAATGCCCGGCGCGTGCCGTTCGGTGTCGACCGGGGCGTGCCCGGACTGATCGTGAAATTCGGCGACTACCCGCTGCATCACGGTGGCGTCGGTGCCATCCGCAGTCTCGGCCGGCTCGGTGTGCCGATGTACGCGATCACCGAGGACCGTTACACGCCCGCCGCCGTCTCACGGTATCTGCACCGGGCGTTCGTGTGGCCGACCACCGGGACCGAGGCTCCGGAACGGTTGGTGGAGGGGCTGCTGCGGATCGGACGGCGGATCGGGCGGCCGGCCCTGCTCATCCCGACGGACGAGGAGGCCGCCGTGCTCATCGCCGAGCACCAGGCGGCGCTCGCCGGCAGATTCCTGTTCCCGCGGGTGGACAGCGGACTGCCGCGTCGCCTCGCCAGCAAGCAGGGTCTGCACGACCTGTGTGTGAAACACGGGATCGCGAGCCCCATGGCCGTCTTCCCGCAGTCGTACGACGAGATCGAGCGCTTCGCCGGGACGGCCCGCTTCCCGGTGGTGGCGAAGAACCGGGAGGCCTTCGTGCGCAGGGCCCGGCCCGCCGTGAACGGCACCACGCGGATCGGCAGCCGGGAGGGGCTGCTGCGGCTCGCCAAGGAGTGGGGGGAACGGCCCGGCGTGATCCTCCAGGAGTACCTGCCACGGGAGGACGCCGAGGACTGGATCGTGCACGCGTACTTCGACGCCCAGTCGACGCCGCTCGCGATGTTCACCGGCGTGAAGGTGCGCTCGTGGCCGCCCCACGCGGGCATGACGGCCAACGCGTACGTCGTGGACAATCCGGAACTCGCGGACCTCGCCGCACGTTTCATCAAGGAGATCGGCTTCAGCGGGGTCGTCGACCTCGATCTGCGGTTCGACCGGAGGGACGGTCAGTACAAGCTGCTGGACTTCAACCCGCGGATGGGCGCGCAGTTCCGGTTGTTCGAGACCGAGGCCGGGATCGACGTCGTCCGCGCCATGCATCTCGATCTGACCGGGCGGCCGGTTCCGGAGGGGGAGCAGCGCGCCGGCCATCGGTACGTCGTGGAGAACATCGATCTGCCGGCCCTGATCGCCTACCGGCGCAGCGGCTACACGACCCCGCACGCGCCCGCACGCGCGAGTGGTACGGAGCTGGCGTGGCTCGCGGGTGACGACCTGCGGCCCTTCTTCACGATGCTCGCGCGCTTCGTGCGGCCGGGCGCGAAGCACCTCTATCAACTGTGGCGGACCAATCGCCGGGGCGGGGCGACCGGTTGGGCCCGTCCGAACGGTTCCGTCAGTTGACCAGTTCCGTCCGTTGACCGGATCCGTCAGTTGACCAGTTCCGTCAGTTGGCCGGTTCGACCAGCTCGACCAGTTCGACCACGAAGTAGGCACAACGCGTCCTGGGGAGGGACTTCGTGATTCATCCGGTTGCAGTGATCGGCGCCGGGCCGTTCGGTCTGTCCACCGCCGCGCATCTACGGGCGCGTGGCGTTCCCGTACGCGTCTTCGGCGAACCCATGGTGAGCTGGCGGGACCACATGCCCGCGGGCATGCTGCTCAAGTCGACGCCCGCCGCCTCGAACATCGACGCGCCGCAGCGCGGGCACACCCTCGTCGACTACTGCGACGCGGCGGACATTCCGCGACTGGTCACGGACGAGGACATCATCCCGGTCGAGACCTTCGTCGCCTACGGGGAGTGGTTCCAGCAGAATCTGGTGCCCGATCTGGAGCGGGTGCGCGTCGTGTCCGTGGACCGGCGCGGGGACGGCAGGGGCTTCGAACTCAAGCTGGACTCCGGTGAGGCGTTCACGGCGCGGGCCGTCGTCGTGGCGACCGGGCTCTCCGGTCTCGCCCATCTCCCGCCCGAGCTCAGGGGAGCGGCCACCGACGGGCCCAGCCCCACGGGACCCGTTTCGCACAGCGCGCAGCACCACGACCTGAGCCGGTTCGCCGGCAAGGAACTCCTCGTCGTCGGCGCGGGACAGTCCGCCCTGGAGACGGCGGCGCTGGCCGCGGAGGCCGGGGCGCGCGTACGGGTGGTCTCACGCGGACACGGCAAGGTGGCGTTCGGGGCACCGCCCTGGGACCAGCCCAGGCTCCGCCCGGAGTCGCCCTTCGGGCGTGCCTGGTCGCTGTGGGCCCTCAGCTACTACCCGCACCCCTACCGTTACCTCCCCGCCGAGGCCCGCCACTACCTGGTCCGCCGCGTCCTCGGACCGCTGGGCGCGTGGTGGCTGCGCGAGCGCTTCGAGGGCACGGTGGGCGTGCGCGAGATCTCGGGGGTCGTCCGTGCCGGTGTCATCGGCGGGCGCCCGCTGCTGGCGGTCCGCACGCACGGGGGCCGTACGGAGGAGCTGTCGGCCGACCATGTGATCGCGGCGACCGGCTATCGCGTGGACATCGCCGCGATGGACTTCCTCGCGCACGAGCTGCGTACGGAGCTGGTGGTGAGCCAGGGGACGCCGAAGCTGGGCGCCGGATACCGGGCGTCCGTGCCGGGGCTGTACTTCACGGGGCTGCCGTCGGCGGCGTCGTACGGGCCGGTGATGCGGTTCGTGTGCGGGACGGAGTTCGCGTCGCCCCGGCTGGCCAGGCATCTGGCGGCCGCCCACGGGTGAGGGGACGGATCGCCGTGGGGCGCGGACCTGCCGGAGGGAGAGAGACGGGCGGAGCGGCGGGCCTGCCGAGGGGAGAGAGACGGAGCGGCGAGTCTGTTGAGGGGAGAGAGACGGAGCGGCACGGATCTGGCGTCCCGTTCGTCACTTTCGGGTGACGCCGTCGGCGGGAGGCGCGTCGATCGGTGGGGCGTCGGGCCCGGGCCCGTGCCATGCGACGCCGTGCGGGCGGAGCGGGACCCCCTGATGTCCGAACGGTCAACGTACGTCGTCCGGTTCACGCCGGACAGGGGGGCCTCGGCGGTCCGTATTCTCTGATCATGAACCCGCGCACCGCATACGCTCTGATCGCCACCGACCTGGACGGAACGCTGCTCCGCGGCGACGACACGCTCTCCGACAGGTCGCGCGCGGCGCTGGCCCGAGCCGTGGCCGGGGGCGCGCGGCACCTGGTGGTGACGGGACGCCCCGCGCCCCGCGTGCGCCCCCTGCTGGAGGACCTCGGGAGCGAGGGGCTCGCGGTGTGCGGGCAGGGCGCGCAGTTGTACGACGCCGGCGCGGACCGGCTGCTGTGGTCGGTGACCCTGGACCGGGAGCTGGCCGCGACCGCGCTCGGCAAGATCGAGGCCGAGGTCGGGCAGGTGTACGCGGCCGTCGACCAGGACGGTGTGGACGGGCTCACCCTCATCGAGCCGGGCTATCTGATGCCGCATCCGACTCTTCCCGCCGTACGGGTCCAGCGGCGCGACGACCTGTGGTGCGAGCCCATCAGCAAGGTGCTGCTGCGTCATTCGTCCCTGTCCGACGACGAGTTGGCGGCGGTGGCCCGCGGAGCGGTCGGTTCCCTCGCGACGGTCACCATGTCGGGGCCCGGCACCGTCGAACTCCAGCCATGCGGGATCACCAAGGCGACCGGCCTCGCCCTGGCCGCCCGGCACCTCGGGCTGGGACCGGCCGACACCATCGCTTTCGGGGACATGCCGAACGACATCCCCATGTTCGACTGGGCCGCGCACGGGGTCGCCATGGCCAACGCCCACCCCGAACTCAAGGCCGTCGCCGACGAGGTGACGTTGTCCAACGAGGAGGACGGCATCGCGGTGGTGCTGGAGCGGCTGTTTCCGCGCGGCGGGGCCGCGGCGCATCCGGCGCCCGGAACCACGCCCGGAACCGTGTCCGTACCGGCGCCGGGCGGGCCGGGCCGGCGGAGCTCATCGCCCGCTCGGCCCGGCCGGTAGGTGCCTGGCGGATCAGTACGGTCCGTTGACGTTGTCGATCGAGCCGTAGCGGTCGGCGGCGTAGTTGCAGGCCGCCACGATGTTCGCGACCGGGTCGTACGGGTCGTCCGACGTGCCGGCCACGTGGTACGCGGCGAAGGTCGGGTCGATGACCTGGAGGAGACCCTTGGAGGGGGTGCCCTTCGCGGCGTTGGAGTCCCAGTTGTTGATGGCCTGGGGGTTGCCGGACGACTCGCGCATGATGTTGCGGTGGATGCCGTCGTACGACCCGGGTATCCCGTTCTTGGCCATGACGTCCAGCGCCTGGCGGATCCACCCGTCGAGGTCGTTCGTGTACGTCGTGTCGGAGGCCGGGGTGGGGTCGTTGGCGGACCCGGAGGACTGCTCGGCGGCGGTCGTGGACGTGTTGTCGGCCGTCGTGCTCGGCTCGCTGGGCTTGCTCTCCGTGCTCTGCGAGCTCTGCGTGCTGTCCGCGCTGACCGTGCTGTCCGCGCTCGCCTTGGTCGTCTTGAGCTTCAGGCCGAGGCCCGGGTGGATCAGGTCCGGGTTGTCGCCGATGGCCTTGCGGTTGTCCTTGTAGATCTTCCGCCAGCCGCCCTGGGCCTCGTGCTTGTCCGCGATGCGGAAGAGCGTGTCGCCCTTGGTCACGGTATACGTGAGGGACGTGGCCTGGGCTGCGGACTGCGCGGACCGGGGCGCGGCCTGCGGGGCGGCCTGGGCGGCGGCGGGAGCCTTGGCCGGCTGCGCGGCGCTCGCGGTGGTCGCGCTCAGGAAGGGAAGGGCGAGGGCCGCGGTGCCGGTTCCGGCGATGACGGCTCCTCGGGTGAGCTTGTTGGTTCGGCGGCGACGGTGCTTGCCTCGTGAGGCCATGACGCTGTTCCTCTCCGGCGCCTGCGAGGTGAGCTGTCGGGTTCGGGCGGAAAGGTGCCCGGCCAGGCATGGCGACGCGTCGTGCGTGCCGTGCGCGGCTTCACCCCGAGCCGGTCTCTCGTGAGGACCGGCGATCTTCGTGGGTCCCCCGCTCCTGCCTTCGTGAGTGGTTGGTCAGTGGGGATCCGGGCGGTGGCAGGATTCGGCGTTCCGTCCGGATTGACCGTGAACGTATGCGAGAGCACATGTCGAGAACAAGGCCGGAAGCGTGTTGAAAGCGCCCTTGATCAGCTATTTGTGGGGGAGATGCCTTCGAAATTTCCGGAAGATAACGCTCAACTTGCTTTCTGCAAAGGAGGAGTCGAGCGAGTGGGGGTGAGGGGGCATTCTGGGTCCACGTGACTCAATTCACGGAACGGACCGGGTGAAGCGCCGATAATGCGGTAATTCGGACAAGTTGGCTGTTGGTTGGCTCGTCGTTCGGGGTGCTGCTTCAGCCCCTTGTTCGAGGCCTGCCGTTCCGTAGCGGGCGTGAAGTACGAGCCGTGCGCCCGGTGTTCGGGAACCCGCGGGTCAACTCCGTGTTTCGGGCGTGGAGTGCGCGGAGAGTGGGGAGGTCGCGCGGAGGTGGGGGCCGGCCTCGGGCCTGTGGCCGGAACCTTGCGTGCGGTGGGCCTCGTTGCCGTAGCGGTCGCCCGGCGGGCGGGCCGTGTCGACCGCCCTCGAGTGGCTCCGGCGTGAGAGCGGTGCCGGCTGTCGGCGCGCGTGTCGAGGTGACGGTGTGGGGGTGCGGGTGATCGAGTCCGACGGGCCCATCGGAGTGATCTCGGAGGTCTCGCCGGTCCCGGTGCTTTCGGTGGCCTCGGGTGGCGGCGTCGACTCGGGATTCGGGTCGAATCGGTATGCATCCCTTGATCGCGGGCATACCGGATGTAATCCGGAGTGACTCGGATGACGGGGGCGCCTCTCGGTCGAGCGAAGTCCCGCCAGGGGGCCGGTGGGTGCCCGTGGTGATCGAATGGTGACCGGATACGCTGACACGAGTGATGGCAGCGACAGATCGACAAACTGTTCATCGACCATGAGACCGACCGTGTGACTGTCAGTAGACATCAGCAGACAGGAGACCCCTCGTGACCGTCGTCGGGCCGTTCGGGGTGAGCGTGCGGGACCAGGCTCTGGAAGCCGATGTCCAGGCGGGATTGGCGGCTGTCGAGGAAGGGTTGCTCGAAGCCACCAAGAGCGAGGTCCCCTTCATCCAGGAGGCCGCGCAGCATCTGCTGCGGGCGGGTGGCAAGCGTTTCCGGCCATTGCTCGTGATGCTCGCCGCGCAGTTCGGGGACCCGTACGCCCCGGGGGTCGTCCCGTCGGCCGTGGTGGTCGAGCTGACGCACCTGGCCACGCTGTACCACGACGACGTGATGGACGAGGCCGACGTACGCCGCAGCGTGCCCAGCGCGAACGCCCGCTGGGGGAACTCCGTCGCGGTACTGACCGGCGACTTCCTGTTCGCGCGTGCCTCGCACATCCTGGCCGACCTCGGGCCCGAGGCGGTCCGCATCCAGGCCGAGGCCTTCGAACGGCTGGTCACCGGGCAGATCCTGGAGACCGCCGGGCCGCGGGACGGGCGCGACCCGATCGCGCACTACCTCGACGTCCTCGGCGGCAAGACGGGGTCGCTGGTGGCCGTGTCCGGGCGGTTCGGTGCGTTGATGTCCGGCGCCGACGAGACGGTCGTGGACGTGCTGACGCAGTACGGGGAGCGGCTGGGCGTGGCGTTCCAGCTGGCCGACGACGTGCTGGACATCGCCTCCGACTCGGACGAGTCCGGCAAGACGCCGGGCGCCGATCTGCGTGAGGGCATCCCCACGATGCCGGTGCTGCGGTTGCGGGAGCGGGCCGAGCGGCTCGGGCTCGCCGAGGACGCCGCGCTGTGCGAGCTGCTCGACTCCGACCTGAGCGATGACGCGCGGCACGCCGAGGCGCTGACCCGGCTGCGGGAGCACCCCGCGCTGGAGACCGCGAGGCGGGACGCCGTGCGGTACGCGGAGGAGGCTCGGGCGACGCTGGCCCCGCTGCGGGAGTGCGACGCGAAGGCGGCGCTGGTCGAGCTGTGCGATGCGGTGGTGCATCGGGCGGGTTAGGCACGCGGAGCCGGGGTGCCCGTCCCGGGGGCTCCGCCCCCGGACCCCCTGGCCCTCCCGGACCCCCTGGCCCTCCCGGACCCCCTGGCCCTCCCGGCCCCTGGCCCTCCCGGACCCCCTGGCCCTCCCGGCCCCTGGCCCTCCGGCCTTCCCAGCCCTCGGCCTCCGGCCCTTCGGCCCGCCAGCCTCCCGGCCCACGGCCTCCTGGGACCCCCAGCCCCCAGACATCGGCCTGACCGCCTCACCCCCACCATGATCCAGAAGTCGCGTGACGCGCGTCACCCTCTCGCCCCCGCACCGCCGCGATCCCCCGGCTGCCGCGCGGTGAAGCCCGGCTGAACGGGTACCAGCCGGGCGGCGTACTCCCCTTCGACCCCTACGGGTAGGGGGAGACAGCGCCTCTCCGTGTCATCCCACAGCAGTACACGGAGTTGATTCCGGGGTCTGACGCTTCTGGATTGCCGATTTGGTCAGATGGAAGGCACCACTCCTCACCGATTCGGGTGAGAATGGCGGCTCGGGGTGGACGACGACGAGTGTGAGGACGTCGCAGCGCGCACGACTCGGCGCGCAGGACGAGGAGCAGGCCGCCGCCTACTACGGAGGTAAGGCAGACATGGCACCGTACGAAACCGACGACAGCGCGAAGGCCGACGAGGCCGAGGACGTGCGCGCCGGGCGCCGCAAGGCGGCGCGGTACGTCGTCCCGGTCACGGTGGTGGGGGTGGCGGCCGCGACGATCGGGCTCGTCCCGGCGTTCGCCGGCTCGGGTGACCCCGACCTGCCGAAGATCAGCGCGCAGGAACTCATCGAGAAGATCGCCGCGTCGGACGTACAGCAGGTGTCCGGCACCGTGAAGATCAGCACCGATCTGGGGCTGCCGGACCTGGGCGGGCTGGAGAGCAGCCTCGGAGCGGGCGCGGCCGGGAAGCCTTCCGGCGGTGACGGCGGCTCGACCGCCGAGCCCTCCTCCAAGCTGCTCGAACTCGCCACCGGCACGCACACGGTGCGCGTCGCGGCCGACGGCCCGGACAAGCAGAAGCTGTCGCTGCTGGACAAGACCTCCGAGTACAGCGTCATCCGCAACGGCGACGACGTGTGGGCGTACGACAGCAAGTCGAACGAGGTGTTCCACACGACCGGGGCCGCGGACGGCAAGGAGCACAAGAAGGACCAGAAGCAGGACCAGAAGTCCGACAAGGGCCTGCCCGAGGACGTTCCGGCCACGCCCCAGAAGCTGGCGGAGGAGGCCCTGAAGGCGGTCGACGACACCACGTCCGTGACCGTCGACGGCAGCGCCCAGGTCGCAGGCCGGGACGCGTACAAGCTGCTCATCAAGCCGAAGGGGTCCGGCTCCACGGTCGGCGCCATCTCCATCGCGGTGGACGCGAAGACCGGGCTGCCGCTGAAGTTCACGCTCACCCCGGCGAGCGGGGGCGCGGCCGTCGTCGACGCGGGCTTCACCCAGGTCGACTTCGCCAAGCCGAGCGCCTCCACCTTCGACTTCACGCCGCCCAAGGGCGCGAAGGTCACCGAAGGGGACGAGCTCAAGGACCAGGGCAAGCACGAGAAGCAGGAGAAGCCGGCACGGTCCGGTGAGGACCTCGGCAAGGAGCTGGAGGGCGGCGGCCTGAAGACCATCGGCGAGGGCTGGAGCTCCATCGCCGAGTTCGACATGGGCGGCAAGGGCGTACCGGCGGGGGCCAACGGCAACACCGGCAACAGCGACGTCGACGGGTTCCTGAACTCCCTCGGCGACCAGGTCAGCGGCAAGTTCGGCTCCGGTACGGTCTTCAAGACCCGGCTGATCAACGTCCTGATCACGGATGACGGCAAGGCGTACGCCGGAGCGGTCACCAAGGACGCGCTGGTGAAGGCGGCCAACGCGGCGAAGTGAGAACCTGGCCGGCGGGCCGGGGCGGCACCCGCGCCGCACCGGCCCGCCGGCCGTACCCGAGGGGAGCCATGACCGACGCAGCAGCCATTCACACCGAGGGTCTGACCAAGACCTTCCGCGGCGGTCAGGTGGCCGTGGACCACCTGGAACTCACGGTTCCCAGCGGCAGCGTCTTCGGCTTCCTCGGGCCCAACGGCTCCGGCAAGACCACCACCATCCGCATGCTGATGGGCCTGATCGAGCCGACATCGGGCACCGCCCGGCTGCTCGGCCGGCCCATGCCGGGCGCCGCCCGCACCGTACTGCCGCAGGTCGGCGCCCTCATCGAGGGGCCCGCCCTGTACGGCTTCCTCACCGGGCGGGACAACCTGCTGCGGTACGACGCCGCCGATCCCACCGCCGACCCGCGTACCCGGCGTACGCGGGTCGCGGCCGCGCTGGACCGCGTGGGGCTGGCGGCGGCCGCGGGCAAGAAGGCGAAGGCGTACTCGCTGGGCATGAAGCAGCGGCTGGGGCTGGCGTCGGCTCTGCTCCAGCCGCGCAGGCTGCTCGTCCTCGACGAGCCGACGAACGGGCTCGACCCGCAGGGCATGCGGGAGATCCGCTCCCTGGTACGGGAGCTGGCGTCCGACGGCACCACCGTCTTCCTCTCCTCCCACCTCCTCGACGAGATCGAGCAGGTGTGCACGCATGCCGCCGTGATGGCCCAGGGGCGGCTGATCACCCAGGGCGCGGTGGCCGACCTGGCGGCCGGGGCGCGTGGGCGGCTCGTCGTGACCACACCGGACGCCGGGGACGCGGCCCGGGTGCTCAAGGAGCAGGGCGTCGGCGATGTCGTGGTGACGGAGGAGCGGGTGACGGCCGAGCCCCCGGACCGTGACCTCGCCGAGGTGAACGCGGCGCTGGTGACGGCAGGGGTCCGCGTACGCGGTTTCGTCGTCGAACGGGCCTCGCTGGAGGATGCGTTCGTGGCGCTGACAGGGGAGGGCTTCGATGTCGCAGGCTGAACTGACGGGCCCTGAGCCGACGGGCCCTGAGTCGACGGGCCCTGAGTCGACGGGCCCTGAGCCGATGGGGCCTGGGCTGACGGGCCCTGAGCCGATTGGGCCTGGGCTGACGGGGTCTGGGCCGACGCGGGCGGCGGGGTCTGCGCCGACGGGGTCTGATCCGGCGCAGGCCGACCCCGTGCGGGGGACGGGCCTGCGCAGGCCGGGTCCGCTGTGGACGTTCGGGCTCTTCCGCAGTGAGCTCGTCACCACCTTCCGCCGCTGGCGCACGATCGCGCTGCTCGCCGTACTCGCGGGCGTCCCCGTCCTGGTGGGCATCGCCGTGAAGATCGAGACCAGCGACGGCTCGTCGGTCGGTGGCGGGGGCGGCGGGGGCCCGGCCTTCATCACCCAGATCACCAACAACGGCCTGTTCCTGGTGTTCACGGCGCTGGCCGCGACCCTCCCCTTCTTCCTCCCGATGGCGATCGGAGTGATCGCCGGGGACGCCATCGCGGGTGAGGCCAACGCGGGGACGCTGCGCTATCTGCTCGTCGCACCCGCGGGCCGCACCCGGCTCCTCATCACCAAGTACGCGACGACGATGACGTTCTGCCTCGTCGCCACGCTGGTGGTGACGGCGTCGGCGCTCGCGGTGGGCGCCCTGCTCTTCCCGCTCGGCGAGCTGACGACCATCTCGGGCACGCGCATCAGCTTCGCCGAGGGGCTGGGCCGGGCCCTGCTCATCGCCCTGGTGGTGGCCGCGTCCCTGATCGGCGTGGCCGCCCTGGGCCTGTTCGTGTCGACCCTGACGAACAGCGGCATCGCGGCGATGGCCACGACGGTCGGCCTGCTGATCACCGTCCAGATCCTCGACCAGATCCCGCAGCTCCACGCCCTCCAGCCGTACTTCTTCTCCCACTACTGGCTGTCGTTCGCCGACCTGATGCGGGACCCGGTCTACTGGGACGACGTGCAGCGCAACCTGGGCCTGCAGTGCCTGTACGCGGCCGTGTTCGGATCGGCGGCGTGGGCGCGGTTCACGGCGAAGGACATCACCGCGTAAGCGCTCCGCCGGGAGGCGGTCAGTGCGCGGTTCCCGCGGTGAGGCGGGCCAGGTCCGCGCTCTCCCGTGGCAGTGGCACGGTGAGGTCGCCGATGCGCCAGGCGGGCATCCAGGGGACGTGGTAGACGTCGATGACGGAGCTGATCAGCTTGACGTGCTGGGCCAGTTGGCGGGGCAGGCGGCCGGGCGCGTCGGCGACCAGGACGACGGCGTTGAGGTCGAGCCCCGGCGGTGCGTCACCGCGCCGGAAGGTGTCCAGGGTGTACGAGATGGCCTCGAGCCCTGTGGCATGCGTCCGCGCGACCAGCAGAATCGACTCGGGTTCGCCGTGCTCGGGGCGGGGCCAGGCCCGCCCGGTGTCATGGCCGCCGAACACGGTCGCGAGCGTGGTGGTGCCCGCCCCGCCGTGCGTGGCGACCCAGGCGAACCGCCGGGGACTCGCGGTGAACCGCTGTGGATTCGTGGCGAATTCCTGAGCACCAGTGATGAAGTGCTCGGGATGCGCAGGGAGTTGGGCGTTCGACTCCGGTTCCGGCTCAGGTTCTGGCTCCGGCTGCCGCTGCTCCGGCGCGGCGACCGGACCGCGTACCCAGATCTCCGGCCCGCTCGGTGCCCGCTGTTCTCGCTGCCCCTGCATTGCCCTCTCCTCGTCCTCTCCTCCTCGTCTGTTACCGATCTTCGTGGTTGCACGGGCGGTACCGGAAGCGGGGTGTCCGTTCCTGGGACGAGCCTGTGACGCGGCGGTGACGCGGTCGGTGGGGGCGATCGGAGAGACTCGTAGGGGCGGGGCTGCGACTTTCGTGGCTTCTGAGGGTGCGGCTCAGCCTGATGCCGGTCGCTCCCTCTGATGTCTCTCCTGCTGATATCCCTGCTTCTGATGTCCGTTCTCCTGATGTCCTTCTTCTGACCCGAGTGAGGAACCATGTCTCGACTCAGCCGCGAACAGAAGCGGGAACTCGACCGGGAACTCAAGCCGTCGGAGTTTCCGGAGCAGCGGTCCGGGATGCTCCCGATCGACGTGCGGGTGCCGGCGTCCGGTGAAGGTGCCTCTGTGGGCGGAGTGCCGGTGGCGGCCCACTCCGGCGAGCCCCTCCAGAACACCGTCCTCGACTACCTCCACCGCATCGCCCGAGCGGCGGGCCACTCCGTCCTCGCCACCGTCCACGACGAGCGCATCGGCTACGCCGTTCCCCTCCAGATCTCCGTGGACGGCTCCAGCTGCTTCGTGGACGAGCCGGTGAGGGAGGGGCGGCCGACGCCGGAGGCCCCGGCCGCTCCCGTCGGTACGGTCGCTCCTCCGACCGGAGAGTTCGGCCCGCCCCTCACGTTCGCACCCCCAAGGAGCCTGACCCCACTCCCCGCACCGCTCCCGAGGACGACGATGCCGCGCCCAGGCCCGCGCCCGTAAGGGAGTTCGCGATCGCCGAGGTCGTGATGGGTGCCCCGGAGGCCGACGAGGCAGAGCCCTCGCTCTTCGCGGAGCCCATCGGACGGATCAACGAGGCCGTGCAGTCGGGCCGGATCGACGAGGCCGCCGAACTGGCCGGGCTCACCACCGCCCAGGCCTCCGCGACCCTGGGCCCGGAGCACCCGGAGGTCCAGTGGCTGCGCGAACTGTCCGCGTACATCGCCTACTTGGCCGGGGACATGCTCGGGTCCTTCCAGCTCTCCCTGGACCTCGCCAGGCTCCGCCACCGCCGGAACGACGCCCGCGCCGCGTACGGCGACGTCCAGAGCGCGGCCGCCGCCTGGCGCGCCGTGCGCGACCCGCACCAGGGCCTGCGCCTGGGCCGCGATCTGATCGACGTATGGACCGAGCTCACGGCCGAGGCCGGCCCCGCCGCCGACGACATCGAACAACTTGAGTCGGCGCGCACCCGCATGGGCCGTCTCGCGGCCCGCGCCGAGGCGAGCCCGGCCCCGGGGCCGGCCACCGACACGGGGCGCTGACCGAGCCCGCCCCGGGCCCGTCCCGACCTGTCCCGGGGCGGCCCCGGGCCCGTGCCGAGACCGTCCCGGGGCCGGCACAGACCGCTGACGGACCGGCCCCGGGACGTACAGACACCGTTCAGGCCCTCACCACAAGAGGACCGCTTCCACACAAGAGGACCGCTTCCACGCGCGGCCGGGTCAGCTGGACCAGCTCGGTCAGCTCGGTCAGTCAGGTCGGCCCGGTCAGCCCGGTCAGTCAGGTCAGCCGGCTATGACGACAGCTCCCACACCGCATACGCCAGGGCGTCCCCGTTCCGGTCCAGCGCCGTGTCGTTGATGTTGGACGTCGTGTCGCACGAGGAGTGGTAGCAGCGGTCGAAGGACTGCCCGGCCGTACCGCCCCACTTGGTGACCTGCGCGGCGGTCTTGGTGCGGCTCGCGCCCGTGAACAGGCCGCCGACGGGGACGCCCGCGCTCTTGAAGGGGGCGTGGTCGGAGCGGCCGTCGCCCTCGGTCTCGATCTCCGTGGCGACGCCGATGCCCGCGAAGTAGTCCTTGAACGTCTGCTCGATCGTCGGGTCGTCGTCGTACACGAAGTAGCCGGGGTTCGGCGAACCGATCATGTCGAAGTTCAGGTAGCCGCTGATGCGGTCGCGGTTCGCGGAGGAGAGGTTGCTGACGTAGTAGTTCGAGCCGACCAGGCCACGCTCCTCCGCGCCCCACCAGGCGAACCGGAGGTGCTTCGAGGGCTGGTAGTTGGTGCGCGCGACGGTGAGCGCCGCCTCCAGGACGGCTGCCGAGCCCGAGCCGTTGTCGTTGATGCCGGGGCCCGAGGTGACGCCGTCCAGGTGCGATCCCGCCATGATCACCTGGTCGGCGTCGCCGCCCGGCCAGTCGGCGATCAGGTTGTAGCCGGTGAGACCACCGGAGGTGAACTGCTGGACGGTGGTGGTGAACCCGACCGCGTCCAGCTTGGCCTTGACGTAGTCGAGGGACGCCTTGAAGCCGGGGCGCCCGTGCGCTCTGTTGCCGCCGTTCGCGGTGGCGATGGACTGGAACTGCGTGAGATGGGCCTTGACGTTGGCCACGGGCAGGTCGGGTGCGGCGGCGGCCGCCTCGGGGGCGGGTGCCGCCCCGGCTATCGACCCGGTGGTGAGCAGCGTGACGGCCGCGACGACGGCAGCGGCCGCGGCACGCCCGGGAACGGAGAGCTTCATGAGTGGGGGGCTCCGAATTCCGTAGGGATTCAAGGGCCGCCACGGGGTTCATGGCGGACCCATGGTGAATCCACAGTGAATGGGTGCCTCGGATGGTGCTGCTGTGACTGACTGAGCGTCAAGAGTGCTATTCAGTCAGGGGTGTTCGTATACCGGTCGACGAGGAGACTTTCATCCGGTTACCGAACCTCCGCGCTCACCGTGCTCACCGTGCTCACCGCGCCGCTTCCGACTCCTGGGTCGGAGCTTCCGCTTCCCGGGCCGCCGCCTCAGGCTTCCGCGCCGTCGCCTCCGCCTCCCGTGCCGTCGCTTCCGCTTCCCGCTCCGCCGCTTCCGCCTCCCGAGCTGCGTCGTACGCCTCCCGGGCCGCCGCGATCTCGCCCTGGTGCTCCTCCGTCCACATCACGAGGGAACGGATGGTGGTGTGCAACGTCCGGCCCAGTGGGGTGAGTTCGTAGTCCACACGCGGCGGCACCACCGGATGGACCGTCCGCTTCACCAGCCCGTCCCGCTCCAGTTGCCGCAGCGTGACCGTCAGCATGCGCTGGCTGATCCCGTCGATCTCGCGCCGCAGCTCGGTGAACCGCCAGCACCGCCCGTCCAGCAGGGCGATGACGAGCAACGACCACTTGTCGGCGACGCGATCGAGGATCTGCCGTACCTGGCAGTCCTCCCGGGTGTCCCACTGGAAGGGATCCGGGTCCCCGTGGTCCACGGTGCCTGCGGGATTACTCGGTGACTTCGAAGTGCCTACTTCCACGTCTGCCGATGGTGGCGCAGGCTGGGGCTGGTTACAAGAGGGAACCGACCCCCAGATCCGTAACCGTCCCCTGTCGCCAAGGAGTTGGACCAGCCATGCCCGAACGCCCGGACGCCTCCCCCGATGCCCGCAGGGACACCGGCAGGAGTCCCCGCATGGACCTCCGTGCCCGCGCACTCCTCCTCGTCCTGTGCGGGACGATCTTCCTGGAGGGCATCGACATCGCCATGCTGGCGGTCGCCGTCCCGTCCATCAGGGCCGATCTCGACCTGCCCACCCACACGGCGGCCTGGGTGATGAGCGCCTACGTGCTGGGCTACGCGGGCTTCACCCTCCTCGGCGGACGTGCCGCCGACCTGCTCGGACGGCGCCGGATGTTCCTCGGCTGGCTTGCCGTCTTCCTCGTCTTCTCCGGCCTCGGCGGCTTCGCGACCGACGGCTGGACCCTGATCGTCGCCCGCTTCGTGACGGGCGTCGCGGCCGCGTTCATGACTCCGGCGGCACTGTCCCTCATCACGACGTCGTACGAGGAGGGGCCCCAGCGCAACAAGGCCCTGCTGGTCTTCGCGGGCACGGCAGCCGGCGGCTTCTCCCTGGGCCTCGTCGTCGGCGGCCTGCTCACGGAGCTCGGCTGGCGCTGGGTGTTCTTCGCCCCGGTGCTGCTCGCGGCCGCGATCCTGGCGGCGGCGCTCCGGCTGGTCCCGAAGGGCGAGCGGACTCCGGACGCTCGGGGACGCACCGCGGGCTTCGACCTCCTCGGCGCGGTGACGGCCGCCGCGGCCATGCTGCTCGCCGCCTACGCCGTCATCCGCCTCGAACACGGGCTGGACGACTGGCCGCTCACGGCGGGAGTGGCGGTCGCGGCGGTACTGCTGGCCGCCGTCTTCGTGGCCGTCGAGCGCCGGGCCGCGAACCCGCTCGTCCGGCTCGGCATCCTCCGTACCGGATCGGTCGTCCGGGCCGACCTCGGCGCGCTGCTCTTCGTCGGAGCCTTCTTCGGCTTCCAGTTCGTGCTGACCCTGTACCTCCAGGAACTGCGCGGCTGGTCCTCGCTCCAGACGTCGATCGCGCTCGTCGTGCTGGGCTGTGACGCCGTCCTCGCGCCCACGCTGACCCCGCGCCTGGTCGCCCGGTACGGCAACGCGCGGGTGATCCTCGGCGGCTTCGCGCTGGCGATCGTGGCGTACGGGCTCTTCCTCCCGGTCGGCATGGACTGGTCGTACGCGGCGATGTTCCCGACCCTGGTCCTCGGCGGTGTCGCCTTCGCACTGGCCTACGGGCCGCTGACCATTGCGGCGACGGACGGTGTGCCCGCGGAGGAACAGGGGCTGGCGAGCGGGTTGCTGCACACGTCGACGCAGTTCGGCTCGGCGATCGGGATCTCGGCGGTGACGGCTGTCTACGGCTTGGCGTCCGCCGGACGGGATGCGGGCCCGGATATGGGATCGGGCACGGCACCCGGCACGGGCTCGCCGACGGTGGCCGAGGCGGCGGCGGAGCTCTCGGCGTTCCGCGCCGCGCTGACGGTCCCCGTCGTCATGGTGGTGCTCGGGGCGCTGATCTCGCTCCTGAGCGTGCGGGCCGCCCGGCGCGCGGTGCGCAGCGCGTCCCAGGTCAGCAGCGACAGCGCCAGCCACACCAGCGCGAAGCCCGCCCAGCGCTCGGGCGGCATGGCCTCGCGGAAGTAGAGGATGCCGAGCAGGAACTGGAACACGGGCGCCAGGTACTGCAGGAGCCCCAGCGTGGACAGCGGCACCCGGATCGCGGCAGCGCCGAAGCAGACCAGCGGCAGCGCGGTGACGACCCCGGTCGCGGCCAGCAGCGTGGCGTGGCCCACGCCATAGGCCCCGAACGTGGAGTCGCCCTGGGATCCCAGCCACAGCAGATAGCCCAGCGCGGGCAGGAACTGGATCGCGGTCTCGGCCGCCAGCGACTCGATGCCGCCGAGGTTGACCTTCTTCTTCACCAGGCCGTACGTGGCGAAGGAGAAGGCCAGGCAGAGGGAGACCCACGGCGGCCGGCCGTACCCGACCGTGAGCACGAGGACGGCGGCGAAGCCGACTCCGACCGCCACCCACTGCACCGGCCGCAGCCGCTCCTTCAGCAGGAGGACGCCGAGAGCGATGGTCACCAGCGGGTTGATGAAGTAACCGAGGGACGCCTCGACCACCTGGCCGGCGTTCACGGCCCAGATGTAGACGCCCCAGTTGACGGTGATGACCGCCGCGGCCACGGCGACGAGCCCCAGCCTGCGCGGCTGGCGCAGCAGCTCACCGGCCCAGGACCAGCGCCGCAGCACCAGCAGCGCGGCACCGACGAGGACCAGGCACCAGGCCATCCGGTGGGCGAGGATCTCGATCGCCCCGGCGGGCTTCAGCAGGGGCCAGAAGAGGGGGACGACCCCCCACATGCCGTATGCGGCGAACCCGTTCAGCAGCCCTATTCGATGCTCGCGCCTCGACTGCCCGGTCAACGGCCCCTCCTCACTCGAAGGGCCGCATCAGCGCAGCCCCGACGAAGGTAACGCCGACCGCCCCCGCCTGTCATGCCCGTATCGCTATACGGTCATGACGGACGGGGGTCCGGGAGTCCCGAAGGAGACGCTCAGGGGCAGGGCAGGGCAGGGCCGGGCGGGGCAGGGCCGGGCGGGGCAGGGCCGGGCGGGCCTCAGGCCTTCAGCGCGACCGCGATCGAGTCGGCGATCGGCGTGGTGGGCCGGCCGGTCAGGCGGGACAGGTCACCACTGGTGCCCGCCAGCTCGCCCTTCTCCACAGAGGCGTCGACGCCGACCAGGATCTGGGCGAACGGCTCGGGCAGCCCGGCGCCGGTCAGGATGCCCGCGTAGACGTCGGCGGGTACCGAGTTGTAGACGACGTCCTTGCCGGACTGCTTGGCGATCTCGGCCGCGTACTCGGCGAAGCTGTACGCGGTGTCGCCGCTCAGCTCGTACGTCTTGTTCTCGTGCCCCTCGCCGGTGAGTACGGCCACGGCGGCGGCCGCGTAGTCGGCGCGCGAGGCGGAGGCGACCCGGCCCTCGCCCGCGGCCTGGACGACGGCGCCGTGCTCCAGCACCGTGGCGAGCTGCTCGGTGTAGACCTCGCTGTACCAGCCGTTGCGCAGCAGTACGTACGGCAGACCCGACTCCAGGAGCGCCTGCTCGGTGCCGCGGTGGTCGTCGGCGAGGGCGGCCTTCAGGGCGCCCGGGGCGCTGGTGTACGCGAGGAGCGCGACGCCGGCGGCCTTGGCGGCGTCGATGACGACCTTGTGCTGGCCGACGCGGTCCTTGCCGACCTCGCTGCCGGAGATGAGGAGCACCTTGTCACCGGCGGAGAAGAGGCCGTCGAAGGTTTCGGGGGTGTTGTAGTCGGCGACGGCGATCCGCACTCCGCGGGCCGCGAAATCGGCGCCCTTCTCCTCGCTGCGCACGACGGCGGTGATCTGCTCGGCCGGGACCTTCTCCAGCAGGCCCTCGATGACGAAACGGCCGAGGTTCCCGGCGGCTCCGGTGACGACGATGCTCATGATCAGACAACTCCTAGGTGGGGTGGCTCTGTCGCTAACCCTAGGAGGTGCACTAACTCCTCGAAAGTACCCACTTTGAAGTAAGGTACTGGCATGTCCGTAAGTGCTGTCACGACGAATCCGCCCGTCGGCAAGTACGACGTGGGCGAGGCGATGTGCCCGTACCGCCTCGTCCTGGAACACATCACCAGCCGCTGGGGCGTCCTGGTCCTGATCGAACTCCTGGACCGGCCGTACCGCTTCAGCGAGCTCCGCCGGGCGATCGGGAGGGTCAGCGAGAAGATGCTGACGCAGACGCTCCAGACCCTTGAACGCGACGGCCTGGTCCACCGCGACGCCAAGCCGGTGATCCCGCCGAGGGTCGACTATTCCCTGACCGACCTGGGCCGCGAGGCCGCAGAGCAGGTCCGCTCGCTGGCCATGTGGACGCACGAGCGGATGGGCGAGGTGGAGGAGGCTCGGGATGCGTACGACACGGCGAAGGGGCGGGCCTGAGCGCGGCCTCTTAGCGCGGCTCCGAGCGCGGTCCTCTGAGCGAGGTCTCTGTGTATGAGTGCCTCTGAGTGAGGCATCTCACGGCGACCCGCCCGTCTGTCCCGGCCCCGGGGCAAGCGGGGGCGGACGGCGCCCACGGGGCACACACGGGTCAGGCTGCCGGTCGATGTACAAGCCATATCCACCCGTGCGCCCCCCTCTTGCCTCTCACGTCCGCTGGAACCGCCGGGCAGGCTGTGGGAGGGGTGGTTTCGCCCACCGTGCGCCGGCCCGCCAAAGCCACCGGCCGGGCAGTACGGCTACCGTACGGGGAGACGCTTGACATGGCCACACTGACTCCGGCTGCGCGACGGATCGGGTCCGCGGTGGTGGCGGCTCTCGGTCTGATGCGGGCGCCGTTCACGGCGCGCGGCAACCGCCGCCGGCGTCAGGAGGAGCTCACGCTGGAACTCCTCGCCAAGCTGACGTTCATCGCCGAGGGCATCGAGCACATGGCGCAGGAGATCCACCGCACGAACCTGATCCAGCAGCACCGCCTCGTCACGGAACAACTGGACCGCGCGATCGACGACCCCTCGCTCGCCGCCGCCCTGTCCACCCTGAACGGGATCTCCGACCTCAAACGCCGTCAGATGATGTTCGCCAACCGCGAGTACGGCACGATCCTGCTCGCCCATCGCATCGGCTACGTCGACTGGAACGAACTGCTCGGACACCTGCGCATGCTGTCCCGCAACGAGGTCTTCGCGGAGTACTGGGAGCGCACGGTCGAGCACCGCAGGAGCCTCCCCGAGGAGTCCCTGGAGGCCCGGGTCGGCAGAGCCGTCGACACCATCATGGAAGAACTGGCCGACGACCCGGACGAGTGGTGGGTGGTCGGCCCCGCGCCCGATCCCGCGCCCATGCCCGGGAACGCGCCTGGTCATGCGCCCGAGCCCCAGGACGAGAGCGAGTACTGAGCCTGCTTCGATGCTTCGCTACGCCGTTTGCCCGGAGCGGTTGTGGAGGCTCGTAGGGTTGGGGAGGAACGAGTCGGGTCATGAATTTTTCCGGGGTCACCGTGACCCCGGGGGTGCGTCAGTCGTTATGGGGCGCCACCCCCAAACCCGGGGCTCCACCGCCCCGAGCGAGAGGGGACCGCACCTTTGCGCAATGAGCTCTCGTCCGCCCGCATCACCCGCCGACTCGGTGACTCGCCCCGACAGCGGGGGAGCCTGACCGGCGAGTCCTGCCCAGACCTTTTTGAACTCACCGACGGCAACTTCGCCGTCATCGGAACCGAAGCCACCGCCGCCCTCGACCCCCACCTCCCCTCGGACGCGGCCAGAGCCGACTACGAGCGCATCGTCGTCATCACGCGCGAGACCCTCATCCGCGCGAAGCGGGACATCCCCGACGCATGACGCACGGAGGGCCTGGGGGCGAACAGCGTCCCAGGCCCTCGAAGACGGGTACTGATGGTCAGCCGACGACCGTCCAGGTGTCCCCGCCGGTCAGCAGTGCTGTGAGGTCGCCCTTGCCGTTCTGTTCGATCGCGGTGTCCAGTTGTTCGGACATCTGGTGGTCGTAGACGGGCCGGTCGACGGAGCGGAGGACGCCGATGGGGGTGTGGTGCAGGGTGTCGGGGTCCGCCAGGCGGGAGAGGGCGAAGGCGGTGGTGGGGGAGGTGGCGTGTGCGTCGTGGATGAGGATGTGTGCCTCGTTGTCGGGAGTCACGGTGACGACGCTCAGATCACCTGTGGCCTGGTCGCGTACAACGCCCTTGGCGAGGTCGGTGCCGAAGCGGATGGGCTGGCCGTGTTCGAGGCGGATGACGGCTTCTTCGGCCTGTTGTTTGTCCTTGATGGCGTCGAAGGCGCCGTCGTTGAAGATGTTGCAGTTCTGGTAGATCTCCACCAGTGCCGTGCCCGGGTGGGCCGCTGCCTGGCGCAGCACCTGGGTGAGGTGTTTGCGGTCGGAGTCGACGGTGCGGGCCACGAAGGACGCCTCCGCGCCGATCGCCAGCGACACCGGGTTGAAGGGTGCGTCCAGGGACCCCATCGGCGTCGATTTGGTGATCTTGCCGACCTCGGATGTCGGGCTGTACTGGCCTTTGGTGAGGCCGTAGATGCGGTTGTTGAAGAGCAGGATTTTGAGGTTGACGTTGCGGCGGAGGGCGTGGATGAGGTGGTTGCCGCCGATCGACAGCGCGTCACCGTCACCGGTGACCACCCACACCGACAGGTCGCGCCGGCTGGTGGCCAGGCCCGTCGCGATCGCGGGGGCGCGGCCGTGGATGGAGTGCATCCCGTAGGTGTTCATGTAGTACGGGAAGCGGGAGGAGCAGCCGATGCCGGAGACGAAGACGATGTTCTCCTTGGCGAGGCCGAGTTCGGGCATGAAGCCCTGGACGGCGGCGAGGATCGCGTAGTCACCGCAGCCGGGGCACCAGCGCACTTCCTGATCGGACTTGAAGTCCTTCATGGACTGCTTGGCCTCGGCTTTGGGCACGAGGGAGAGCGCCTCGATCGTGCCTGTGCCTTCCGTGGTCGTCTCAGCCATCGATGGCCTCCTTGAGAGCCGTGGCGAGCTGCTCCGCCTTGAACGGCATTCCGTTCACCTGGTTGTACGAGCGGGCGTCGACCAGATATTTCGCCCGGATGAGGGTGGCGAGCTGACCGAGGTTCATCTCGGGTACGACGATGCGCTCGTATCGTGCGAGTACCTCTCCCAGGTTCTTCGGGAAGGGGTTGAGGTGGCGCAGGTGGGCCTGGGCGATGGTTTCGCCGGTGGTGCGCAGGCGTCGGACGGCGGCGGTGATGGGTCCGTAGGTCGATCCCCAGCCCAGTACGAGGGTGTTCGCGCCGTGGGGGTCGTCGACGTCGAGGTCGGGGACGGTGATGCCGTCGATCTTGGCCTGTCGGGTGCGGACCATGTGGTCGTGGTTGGCGGGGTCGTAGGAGATGTTGCCGGTGCCGTCCTGTTTCTCGATGCCGCCGATGCGGTGTTCCAGGCCGGGGGTGCCGGGGATGGCCCAGGGGCGGGCGAGGGTGTGGGGGTCGCGTTTGTAGGGCCAGAACACTTCGGTGCCATCGGGCATCGTGTGGTTGGGGCCCTGCGCGAACTGCACGGTCAGGTCCGGGAGTTCGTCCAGCTCGGGGATGCGCCAGGGCTCGGAGCCGTTGGCGAGGTAGCCGTCGGAGAGCAGCATCACCGGTGTGCGGTAGGTCAGGGCGATGCGGGCTGCTTCCAGGGCCGCGTCGAAGCAGTCGGCGGGCGTGCGGGGCGCGATGACGGGGACGGGGGCTTCGCCGTTGCGCCCGTACATCGCCTGGAGCAGGTCGGCCTGTTCGGTCTTGGTGGGCAGGCCGGTGGAGGGTCCGCCGCGCTGGATGTCGATGACCAGCAGCGGCAGTTCCAGTGAGACCGCGAGGCCGATGGTCTCGGACTTCAGGGCGACGCCGGGTCCGGAGGTGGTGGTCACTCCCAGGGAGCCGCCGAACGCCGCGCCCAGCGCCGCGCCGATGCCGGCGATCTCGTCCTCGGCCTGGAAGGTGCGGACACCGAAGTTCTTGTGCCTGCTGAGCTCGTGCAGGATGTCCGAGGCGGGGGTGATGGGGTAGGAGCCGAGGAAGAGCGGCAGGTCGGCTTGTTGTGAGGCGGCGACGAGGCCGTAGGCGAGGGCGAGGTTGCCGGAGATGTTGCGGTAGGTGCCGGCGGGGAAGGCGGTGGTGGCGGGGGCGACCTCGTAGGAGACGGCGAAGTCCTCGGTGGTTTCGCCGAAGTTCCAGCCCGCGCGGAAGGCGGCGATGTTCGCTGCCGCGATGTCGGGCTTCTTGGCGAACTTCGACTTCAGGAACTTCTCGGTGCCCTCGGTGGGCCGGTGGTACATCCACGACAGCAGACCGAGGGCGAACATGTTCTTGCTGCGCTCGGCCTCCTTGCGGGTGAGGTCGAACTCCTTCAGGGCCTCGACCGTGAGCGTGGTCAGGGGCACGGGGTGGAGGCGGTAGCCGTCCAGCGAGCCGTCCTCCAGGGGGGAGGCGGCGTATCCGACCTTCTGCAGGGCGCGTTTGGTGAATTCGTCGGTGTTGACGATGATCTCGGCGCCGCGGGGGAGGTCGTTGATGTTGGCTTTGAGGGCGGCGGGGTTCATGGCGACGAGGACGTTGGGGGCGTCGCCGGGGGTGAGGATGTCGTGGTCGGCGAAGTGGAGCTGGAAGGAGGAGACGCCTGGCAGGGTTCCTGCGGGGGCGCGGATTTCGGCGGGGAAGTTCGGCAGGGTGGACAGGTCGTTGCCGAACGAGGCGGTTTCCGAGGTGAAGCGGTCACCGGTGAGCTGCATGCCGTCACCCGAGTCCCCCGCGAAACGGATGATCACCCGATCCACCCGACGGACATCCTTCACGCCCGTCGGATTGCGCTGCTCTCCCACGACGGCCTCGTCGGCCGACTCCGCTGGGCTGCTGACCTGGCTGGTCACTGAACTGGACCTCCCTTGAGGCGGCTGTCTGGGGCGGCCGTCCCGCCGGCCTTCCCAAGACCAACCCTACGTCGGTAAGGGTGGCCTTCCCTGGGGCGTTCGCATGGCGGACGCACAAATGAGACGGTTGGGCACCCTGACTTGTCATGATTTACCCGCCCCCGGTGTTTCCTGGGGAGACGCTCCGTACTCGTCCTTCGGTTCTCGGCCCAAAGGTCCATGGGCAGTGAACCCATCCCGTGTCCGACATCTGATATCTGACACGGTGTCATCCCGTCATGAGTTCAGATAGGTCAGCACCGCCAGAACACGCCGGTGATCCCCGTCGCTGGGGGACAACCCGAGCTTCAGGAAAATATTGCTGACGTGCTTCTCCACGGCACCGTCACTCACCACGAGTTGCCGCGCGATCGCCGAGTTGGTCCGCCCCTCGGCCATCAGTCCTAGGACCTCCCGCTCCCTCGGGGTGAGGCCCGCGAGCACGTCCTGCTTACGGCTGCGCCCCAGCAACTGCGCGACGACCTCCGGGTCCAGCGCCGTACCCCCCTGGGCCACCCGCACCACCGCGTCCACGAACTCACGCACTTCAGCCACCCGGTCCTTCAGCAGATAGCCGACACCGTGACTGGAACCGGCGAGCAGTTCGGTGGCGTACTGCTCCTCCACGTACTGCGACAGCACGAGCACGCCGAGCTCCGGATGCTCTCGCCTCAGCTGCACGGCCGCCCGCACACCCTCATCCGTATGCGTCGGAGGCATCCGCACGTCCGCCACCACCACGTCCGGCAGCTCACCCTGCGCCGCCAGCTCCGTGATGGTCTTGATCAGAGCGTCCCCGTCCCCGACGCCCGCGACGACCTCGTGCCCACGGTCGGTCAGCAGCCGAGTCAGCCCCTCTCTGAGCAGCACCGAATCCTCGGCGATGACCACCCGCACCCTGTCCTCCACGATCTTCGGCCCCCCGAACCCTGTGTGTCCGGCCGCCCCGCGTATCGGACGGCCCTCCGGCGACCCGACCTCCCGCCGCCCCTCGACACATCAGTATCCCGCGATCCGCCCGCCCTCACCGGGCCTGTGGACAGACTCACCCCGTTCCCAGGGGGTGCCTCCGGCGGTTCGGCCCCACTCGCACTCGCACTACGACGCGCCGCACGGCCGCGTACGCACCCGCACCACGACGTGCCGCGCGGCCGCGTACGGACGTAAGGGGGTGCGCCGGGAGGTGTCCGCCCGCAGCGGCCGGCGTCCGCCGCCGAGAACATACGACACCCCACAGACCCGCCGGACCGAGGACGGAGACCTCCCGGCGCGCACCCGACCCACGAACAAACGCTGGGCGCCCAAGCCACCACGGCGGGAAGACGCAGCAAGGCGCCCCCGCCCGTGCAAACCGCACGAACAGAGGGCGCCCTCAGCCCACCAGAACCCGCCGCAGCGCGGCGCACGCGGCCACCGCTAGGCGCGACGCACGCGGCCGCTGCTACGTGCGACGCCCGCCGCCGCTGCTACGTGCGACGCCCGCCGCCGCTGGTACGCGCTACGCCCGTCGCCAAGGCAGCTCCGCCGTGACCCGCGTAGGACCCGCCACCGGCGAATCCACCACCAGAATCCCGTCCACGGCGCCCAACCGCTCCGCGAGCCCCGCCAGCCCCGACCCGCCAGTCACATCAGCCCCACCGACCCCGTTGTCCACCACCTGGAGCATCAGCCGGCCGTCCACCTTCCACACATCCACCGTCGCCCGAGTGGCCCCCGAGTGCTTGCTCACGTTCTGCAGCAGCTCGGACACCGTGAAGTACGCGATCCCTTCGATCGCGGGCGCCGGCCGAGCCGCCGGCAGATCCACCTCCACCTGCACCGGCACCGCGCACCGGGACGCAACCGCCGACAACGCCGCGTCCAGCCCCCGGTCCGTCAGCACCGCCGGATGGATCCCCCGCGCCAGGTCCCGCAGTTCCTGCAACGCCGTCTTCACCTCACCGTGCGCCTCGTCCACCATGCGCGCCGCAGCCTGCGGATCCTCCGCCAGCTTCTCCTTCGCGAGCCCCAGATCCATCGCCAGCGCCACCAGCCGCGCCTGTGCCCCGTCGTGCAGATCGCGCTCGATGCGGCGCAGGTCGGCCGCCGCCGCGTCGACCACGATCCCCCGGTCCGACTCCAGCTCCACCACCCGCGTCGCCAGCCGGGACGGCCCCAGCAGCCCCTGCACCATCAGCCCGTCCACCATCGTCAGCGCCCGCACGATCCACGGCGTGGCCAACGTGAACAGCAGCCCGACCAGCGCGGTCACCGTGATCTCGAACGGGTTGTCCAGGTACACCTGGTGCGACTCGTCGCCGTACAGCTGGATCCCGTCCTGCCCCGCCCACATGGGGAAGACCCAGAACCAGAGCGGATACGTGAGCAACCCCCACCCGATGGCCCACAGGTTGACCGCCACCACGAACGAGAACACCGCCCACGGGAACTGCACCACCGCATACAGCAGGTGCCGCCACGACGCGCCGCTCTTGAACACGGCGCCCATCCACGCCATGGCCCCGGACCGCTTCATCCGCAACGGCTCGGGCGCCGCCACCTCCACCCCGAGCAAACCACGCGCCCGCGCACGCTCCATCGCTCCGAGCCCCCTCAGGCCCGCCAGCGCGGCGGCCGGCACCGGTACGCCGAGGAACGTGATCAGCAGCCCCGCCCCGAGCGACACCATCGTCACGGCGTACACGAACATCAGGATGCCGATCGGCAGGCTCAGCAGCACGTACGCGAACTCCCGCCAGCTGCGCGCCTCGAACGGTGCCCGCAGCCCCGCCGGGAGCCGGTGCCGCCGCTTCCCGACCGCCTCGGAGTCACCCCAGCTCCCGTACCCGTGTCCGTACTCCGTGGCCATGGTCGCCGTCCGTTTCTCTTCGGATTCCGCACTTCCGATGTCGTGGTTCCACAGTGCTCGCACCGAACCGAACGGACCATGAAGGCCGTCGGCCTCTTGAGTCGGGGGTTTTCCCCACCTCGTCCCTCCGGGGCCACCTCGTCCCTCCGGTTCGGGGCCCGCCTCGTTCCTCCGGGGAGCACCGCGTCCCTCCGAGCCCCTTAAGCGCACAAGACAGCCCCTGCGGGCGCCCTCACCTCCTGCGCGCCCCGCGCGCCACCTCGTCCCCCCGGTCCCGCCACGGCAGCTCCGCCGTCACCGTCGTGGGCCCCCCGACCGGCGACTCGATCACGAACAGCCCGTCCACCGCGCCCAACCGCTCCGCGAGTCCCGCCATCCCCGTACCGCCGTCGAGGCTGGCGCCGCCGCGGCCGTCGTCCCAGACCTGGACGAGCAGCCGTTCGTCCGCGCGCCACACGTCCACGGCCGCGGACCGGGCCCCACTGTGTTTGCTGATGTTCTGCAGGAGCTCGGAGACGGTGAAGTAGGCGATGCCCTCGATCGCGGCGGCCGGCCGGGTCTCCAGATCCACGGTCACCTTCACCGGCGCCGTACAGCGTGAGGCCACCGCGGACAGGGCCGCGTCCAGTCCCCGGTCCGTCAGCACCGCCGGATGGATCCCCCGCGCCAGGTCCCGCAGCTCCTGGAGCGCCAGCTTCACCTCACCGTGTGCCTCCTCGACCATCGCCGCCACGTGCTCGTCGTTCTGGCCCTCCAGGAGCTTCTCCTTGGCGAGGCCGAGCCCCATCGCGAGGTTCACCAGTCGCGCCTGCGCCCCGTCGTGGAGATCGCGCTCGATGCGGCGCAGGTCGGCCGCCGCCGTGTCGACCACGACTCCCCTGTCCGACTCCAGCTCCGCGATACGACGCTCCAGTTCCTCGGAGGGGGAGAGCAGCCCGCGCACCATCGCCCGGTCCGCGTTCGTCAGCGCACGCGCGATGTACGGCAGCACCGGCCACAGCACGAACAGCGAGGCGAGCGTGACGGCGAAGGTCACGATCCCCCAGGGCAGCCGCATGAACTCGTACAGCATCGTGCGCCAGCCCACCGGGTCCTTCACGCTCAGCCACACCTGCGAGAAGAACCCGCCGTTCCCGCGCATCGGCAGCGGACTCGGCTCGTCCACCCGCACCCGCAGCAGCGCCCGGGCTCGCGCCCGCTCCAGCTTCCCCAGCTGCCGGGCGCCCAGCAGCGCGGCCGAGAGCAACGGGAAGCCGATCACCGTCACCGTCAGAGAGACCGAGGTGAACAGCACGGTCACGACGTAGACGAACCCGAACAACGCCACCGGCATATTGGCCAGGAGGTGCGCGATCTCCCTCCACGTCTGCCCGTCGAACGCGAACCGCGCGGGCGGTAGCGGATCGGACGGTGTCCGGCCGGTCGGCAGCGGCCGTCCGGAAGGTGAGACCAACGGGTTCTGTCTGTCCCGTGAACGGTGCGGCTGGTCGGAGCCGACGGGGATACGAGCGGTCATGCCGCCCAGACTGCCCGGCCGGCCCCCGCACGCGCCATGAGGAGGGCCGCCCGGCCATCCTGGGGAAAACCCCACCATCCCCGGCAGCCCGGGCAGCCTCTCCGAGTCGAGCCGCTGCGCGTTACCGTTCAAGCTGAGACGGGCTGCTTACCGTTTCTTTAGCAGGGCCTAGACTCCCGTGCGTACAGATCAGCGAACGACAGCGTGCACGACGGCCGGCAAGCCAGGACCGGCAGGTCAGGACTGGCAGTCAGGACTGGCAGTCAGGACTGGCAGTCAGGACCCACGGGCCAGGACTGACAGGTCTGGACCGACGGGCCAGGACTGACAGGTCTGGACCGACGGGCCAGGACTGACAGGTCGAAGTCCACCAGGGGCGAACTCAGGGAGTGAGGGGACGGACGTGCCGGAACCGACGGCTGTCACGACTGCCGCGACTGTCGCGGAACGCGGAACCGTGACCGCGACCGTGGCCGCGTCGGACTACTTCCAGTCCTACTCGGTCGTCGGACTGCTCGCCGCCATCGGCGTGCTGTTCGTCGCCGTCGCGTTCGGCGCGGGCCGCCTGCTGCGCCCCGTCGTTCCCACCCCCGAGAAACTCCTCACTTACGAGTGCGGAGTCGACCCCGTCGGCGAGGGCTGGGCGCACACCCAGGTCCGCTACTACGTGTACGCCTTCCTGTACGTGATCTTCGCCGTCGACTCGATCTTCCTGTTCCCCTGGGCGACGGTCTTCGCCGCCCCCGGCTACGGCGCGACGACGCTCGTGGAGATGTTCATCTTCCTGGGCTTCCTGACCGTCGGCCTGCTCTACGCATACAAGAAGGGCGTCCTGGCATGGACGTGACGCCAGAAGTGACTTCGCCAGAGCCTGTTGGTCCGGAGCCTGTTGGTCCGGAGCTAGTTCGTCCGGAGTCCGTTCCCTTGGAGCCCGGCCAGTCGGAGCCCGTTCTCCCGTCGGAGCCCGTTCTCCTGCCGGAACCGAAGCGTCTCGGCGCGCTCGCGCGTCTCGCCCCGGAGCCGATGAAGGTGATCCTGAACTGGGGCCGCCGTTACTCGCTCTGGGTGTTCAACTTCGGCCTCGCCTGCTGCGCGATCGAGTTCATCGCCGCGTCGATGGCCCGCCACGACTTCATCCGTCTCGGCGTGATCCCGTTCGCACCCGGCCCGCGCCAGGCCGACCTGATGGTCGTCTCCGGCACGGTCACGGACAAGATGGCCCCGGCCGTGAAGCGCCTGTACGAGCAGATGCCGGAGCCGAAGTACGTCATCTCGTTCGGCGCGTGCAGCAACTGCGGCGGCCCCTACTGGGACTCGTACTCCGTCACCAAGGGCGTCGACCAGATCATCCCCGTCGACGTCTACGTCCCCGGCTGCCCGCCCCGCCCGGAGGCCCTGCTCCAGGGCATCCTGAAGCTCCAGGAGAAGATCGCGCGCGAGTCGCTGGGAGAGCGGTACGGCCATGCGGCGCGCCCGTCGACGGCCGCACTGCAAAGCGGGCTCGTGGCACCGCCGGCTGCGGTGGGCGCCCGCGGTACCGGAGCCGGGAAGGGGGACCGGTGACCGGCTGGCTCCCCGCGCCCGTCGAGGAACTCTTCGGCCCCGAGGCCACGGCCGAGGAATCGTACGGTGTCCTCACCGTGGACGTCCCGTCCGCATCCTGGACCCAGGCCCTCCGTACGGCCCACTCCGCGCTGGGCTGCACGTACTTCGACTGGCTGAGCGCCGTCGACGAACCCGGCACGGGCTTCCGTGTCGCCGCCCACGTCGTCGCCCTGTCCCCGGTCCGCCGCCTCCTTCTCCGCACCACGGTCCCGCACGAGGCCCCCGCCCTGCCGACCGCCACCGGTGTGTACGCGGGCACGGCCTGGCACGAGCGCGAGACCCACGAGATGTTCGGCGTCACCTTCGAGGGGCACCCGGGCCTCGACCCGCTCCTGCTGCCCGAGGGTTTCGAGGGACACCCTCTGCGCAAGGACTTCGTCCTGGCCGCGCGCGTGGCCAAGGCCTGGCCGGGCGCCAAGGAGCCGGGCGAGTCGGACCACGGCGGCCCCAAGCGCCGCCAGATGCTCCCGCCGGGCGTCCCCGACCCCAACGAGTGGGGACCCCTGAAGGGCCAGCTCCCCCGGCCCCGACCCGCCCCACCCGCGACCGCCCCTCCCGCGCCGCCGGAGAACGGCCCACCCGAGCCGCAGGCGACCGCCCCGTCCGCCGCACCCGCTCGGCAAGCGAGGGCTCGGCCAGCCAGGCGACGGCAGGCGCCGGTACGGAGACGGGAACGAGTACGGAGCGGGGCACGAGTACGGAGCGGGGCACGGGTACGGAGCGGGGCACGGATACGGGAACGGGTACGGAGAGGGACACGGGTACGGGTACAGCGCCGGCGACCCCGCGTCGTACCCGTAGCGCCGCCCAGGGTTCGGTGAGCCAGGCCGGGCGCCCCTCCGGCACAACCCCGACACGGCGTTCACGGAGCGCGAGCGAGGGTTCCGCGAGCCGGCGCTCGGAGGTCACCGAGTCCACGGAGGCGGAGCCCTCCGCGAGGTCCACGGAACCGACGCCCCCGACCGAGCCCCACCCGGAGAGCCCCAGCCCTAAGGCACCCACCCCCGCAGCACGGACGCCCCCTGGCACCACGCCCGCCCGACCTTCGACGAACCCGAGCCCATCCCGGAGCCGGAGCCGAACGCGGACCCGGAGCCGACGCCAAAGCCGGACCCGAACTCAACCTCGACCCCGGACTCGGCTACCCCGCCCCTGGACTCGAACCCCGACTCAACCCAGACCCCCGACGACCCCGCAGGAGGCACGCAGTGAACGACGCGCTCGACGTCGCCCTGCGACTCCTCGTCGTCTTCGTCGTCTTCCTCACCTTCCCGCTGATCATCGGCCAGACGGAACACAAGGTGATGGCCCACATGCAGGGCCGTCTCGGCCCCATGTACGCCGGCGGCTTCCACGGCTGGGCCCAACTCGTCGCTGACGGCGTCAAGTTCGCCCAGAAGGAAGACATCGTCCCGGCGGGCGCGGACCGCCGTATCTTCCAGCTCGCCCCGGCCGTCGCCCTCCTCCCGTATCTGCTCGTCCTCCTCGCCATCCCCATCGGCCCGGGCGAGGGCGCGGTCGGCGAGGACATCGACGCGGGCGTCTTCTTCGTCCTCGCCGTCATGGGCGTCGGCGTCCTCGGCTCACTCATGGCCGGCTGGGCCTCCGCCAACAAGTTCTCCCTCCTCGGCGGCCTCCGCACCGCCGCCCAGCTCCTCGCCTACGAACTCCCGATGCTGCTCGCCGCCGCCTCCGTCGCGATGGCGGCCGGCACCGTCTCCCTCCCGGGCATCGTCGACGCCTTCGAGTGGTGGTGGCTGCCCTGGCAGATCGTCGGCGCGATCGTCTTCTTCGTCGCCGGCCTGGCCGAACTGCAGCGGCCCCCGTTCGACATGCCCGTCGCCGACTCGGAGATCATCTTCGGCGCGTACACCGAGTACACCGGCCTCCGCTTCGCCCTCTTCCTCCTCGCCGAGTACGCCGGAATCGTCGTCCTGTGCGGCCTGACCACCGTCCTCTTCCTGGGCGGATGGCACGGCCCCTGGGGCGCCGACGGCCTCGGCTGGGTCTGGACCCTCCTGAAGACCGCGATCCTCGCCTTCGTCGTCATCTGGCTGCGCGTCACCTACCCCCGTCTCCGCGAGGACCAGCTCCAGAAGCTCTCCTGGACCCTCCTCGTCCCGCTCGCCCTCGCCCAGATCGCCCTCACCGGCGTCGTCAAGGTGGTGAACTCCTAACGTGGCCCCCATCCCCGGCTCCGGCCTGGCCAAGGGCCTGGCCGTCACCCTCCGCACGATGACGAGGAAGACCGTCACCGAGCAGTACCCCGACGCCCAGCCCGAACTCCCGCCCCGCACCCGCGGTGTGATCGGACTGTTCGAGGAGAACTGCACGGTCTGCATGCTGTGCGCCCGTGAGTGCCCGGACTGGTGCATCTACATCGACTCCCACAAGGAGACGGTCCCGCCTGCCACCCCGGGCGGCCGCGAGCGCAGCCGCAACGTCCTCGACCGCTTCGCCATCGACTTCTCCCTCTGCATGTACTGCGGTATCTGCATCGAGGTCTGCCCCTTCGACGCCCTCTTCTGGTCCCCCGAGTTCGAGTACGCCGAGACCGACGTCCGCAACCTCACCCACGAACGCGACAAGCTCCGCGAGTGGATGTGGACCGTCCCGGCCCCACCCGCCCTCGACCCCGGCGCGGAGGAGCCGAAGGAGATCGCGGCAGCCCGCAAGTCCGCGGAGAAACTGGCCACGGCAGCCCAGACGGAGCCCGAAGCCCGGGCCGAGTCCGCAGCCGAGCCTCGCCGACGCACCCGCCCCGAGCCCGCAGCCGAGCCTCGGACCGGTCCCGCAAGCGAGTTCCGATCCAGTGCCCAACCCCACACAGGGACCGAGGCCGGACCCGAGCCCGACACCACCCGGAAGCCGAAGGAAGGAGAGTCGTGAGCCTCGCAGCAGCGGCCGCAGCCACAGCCACGGTGGCGCACACCGCGACCACGGCGGCCGGTGCCACGGTGGCGCACACCGCGACCACCGCTGCCGGTGCCGCGACCACCGCCGCCGGCACTCACGGCTTCCTCTCCCCGACCGGTGTCGAGATCGCCTTCCTCCTCGTCGGCCTGGTCACCCTCGGCGCCGCGATCGTCAGCGTCACCACCCGGCAGCTGGTGCACGCCGCCCTGTGGCTGGTGGTCGCGCTCGGCGGCCTCGCCGTCGAGTACCTCCTGCTCACAGCCGAGTTCATCGCCTGGGTGCAGGTCCTCATCTACGTCGGTTCCGTCGTGGTCCTCCTCCTGTTCGGTCTGATGCTCACCAGGGCCCCCATCGGCCGCTCCCCGGACGCCGACTCCGGCAACCGCTGGGTCGCCCTCACCGTGGCCGTCGCCTCGGCCGCCGCTCTGGTCTGGGTCGTCGTCGACGCCTTCCGCACGACCTGGATCGACCTGGACGGTGCCGCCGCCGGCTCCACTGAGGTCACCGGCAAGGCCCTCTTCCAGAACTGGGTCCTCCCCTTCGAGGCCCTCTCCGTCCTCCTCCTCGCCGCCCTCGTCGGCGCGATCGTCCTCTCCCGCAAGGCGAAGGCGAACCCACCCGCTGTGATCACGTCGGCAGCCAACGAGCCGGCAGACAACGAGACGCCAGCCAGTGGCGGCCCAGCCAGTGGCACGGCAGTCAGCAGCACCGCAGCCAGTGGCACGGCAGCCAAAGGCACCGCAGTCAGCGGCACGGCAGACCCAGACAAGGAAGGGGCCCGCTGATGCACCTCGCCTATCCCGCCGTGCTCTCCGCCCTCCTCTTCTGCACGGGCCTGTACGGCGTCCTCGCCCGCCGCAACGCCATCCTGGTCCTCATGTCGGTCGAGCTGATGCTCAACGCCGTCAACCTCAACCTCGTCGCCTTCGACGTCTGGCTCAGCAGGGCCGCCGAGGAGACCCTGCACTCCGGCCAGGCCCTGACCCTGTTCACCATCGCCATCGCCGCCGCCGAAATCGGCATCGGTCTGGCGATCGTGCTCGCCGTGTACCGCAACCGCGGCACCTCGGACATCGACAAGCTCCGCGACACCGCCGAGGGCCACGAAACCGACGGCCGCGGCACCGACGGCCCCGACAGCGAAGCCCCCGCGGCCCAGAAGGCTGAGGCCACCGCGTGACCACGACCACCCTCGCCGTCCTCGTCCCCCTCCTTCCCTTCCTCGGCGCCGCGGCCGGCCTGCTCCTGGGCCGCACCGCCCCCGGCTTCGTCCGCCCCCTCGCCGTGCTGCCCACCCTCACGGCCTTCGCGCTCGCCGTGCTGGTCGCCGTACGCCAAGGCGGCGGCCGGAGCATCGACGCAGCCACCGAACTCACGCCCACCGGCTCGGTGCCCATCGAACTCGCCCTGCACATCGACGGCTTCGCCGCCCTCGTCGCCGTCCTGGTCGGCCTGGTCGCGACCTGTGTGCAGATCTACTCGACGGGCTACCTGCGCGACGACCCGCGCTACCCCTCGTACGCCGCTCTCGTCTCCCTGTTCACCTCCGCGATGCTGCTCGTCGTCTACTCCGGCGACCTGATGGTGCTGCTGGTCGGCTGGGAGATCATGGGCATCTGCTCCTACTTCCTCGTCGGCCACTACTGGGAGACCCCGGAGGCCCGCGCTGCCTCCATCAAGGCCTTCCTGGTCACCAAGCTCGGCGATGTCCCCTTCCTCATCGGCATCTTCGCGCTCGCCATGGACGCCGGGTCCTTCCGCATCACGACCGTCCTGGGCGCGGTCGCGAGCGGCGGACTCGACCACCCGACGCTCATCGCCCTGCTGCTCCTGGCCGGTGTGGCGGGCAAGTCGGCGCAGTTCCCGCTCCACATCTGGCTCCCCGACGCGATGGCGGGCCCCACGCCCGTCTCCGCGCTGATCCACGCCGCGACGATGGTCGCCGCCGGTGTCTACTTCATCGCCCGGCTCCTCCCGGTCTTCGCCGCATCCTCGGCGGCCCTGCTCGTCATGGCCGTCATGGCCGCGGTCACGATGCTCGGCTCCGGCCTCGCCGCGCTCGCCCAGGACGACATCAAGCGCGTCCTCGCGTACTCGACGATCGGCCAGCTCGGCTACATGACCGGCGCCCTCGCCGTCGGCGACCGCGGTGCCGCCGTCTTCCACCTCCTGTCCCACGGCGCCTTCAAGGCGCTGCTGTTCCTCGCGGCCGGCGTGATCATCCACGCCGCCGGCACCAACTCGCTGGCCGCCACGTCCCGAATGAAGGGCCTGCGCGACCGCGTCCCCGACGCCTACTGGACGATGACCGTGGCGCTTCTCGCCCTCGCCGCGATCCCGCCCTTCAGCGGCTTCTTCACCAAGGAAGCCGTCCTCGGCGCAGCCGAGCACGTCGCCACCGGCCACGCCGAGGGCATCCCTGGTGCCGCGGGCTGGATCGTCCTCGTCACCGGCCTCCTCACGGCCCTGCTCACCGGCGCGTACGCCATGCGCCTGTGGCTGCGCGCCTTCCACGGCCGGGGCGCCGAGGCCCCCGACCACGGCAAGCAGCCGCTGGCCATGAACGCCGTGCTGTGGCTCCTAGCTGTCCCGTCCCTCGCCTTCGGCCTGGCCGCCGGTCCACTGTCCGACTGGTTCGACGGACGCGACCTGACCCCGACCCTCACGACGTCCGTGCTCGGCACGGGCCTCGCCCTGGTCGGCGGGCTGGTGACCTACGGCGCCTGGAAGCACACCACCGCGCTCGCGGCGCGTGTCCCCATGGGCGCGGTCGCCGCCCACCCCGAGGGCGACGCCGCCCACGTCGAGGCCGAGGCCATCGCGAGCCACGCGCCCGCCTACGGAGACGTGGCCGCCGCACCCGACCCGGCCGACCCGGGCCGCCTGCTGCTCGGCCCACTGCACCGGCACGCGGCCGTCGGCTTCCACCTCGACACCGTGTACACGATGCTCTTCGTCCGACCGGTACAGGCCGGAGCGAGCCTCGTCCGGTTCCTCGACCGCGAGGTCGTCGAGACCTACGTACACGGCGCCGGCGCCGTACCCCGCCTGCTCGGCGCGGCCGTGCGGCGCGCCCAGACCGGCAATGTGCAGACCTATGTGAGCGCGCTGCTCGCCGGCACCGTCGTCCTCACGGTCGCCGTCGTCCTCGTCGCCACGGGAGCGTGAGCAGGCGTGATCGATATCAACGAGTCCGTGATGCAGTTCCTTCTGGCGTTCGTCGTCGTCGGTCCGCTTCTCGGCGCCGTCGCCGCTCTCCTGCCGGCCCCGCCCGGACTGAAGGGGAAGTCACCCGAGCAGGCCGTGCTCCGCCACGGCGTGACCGTGACCGGTGCGGTCCTCATCGCCGCGATCGTCCTCGCACTCGGCTTCGACCACGACCATCCGTCGAAGATGCAGGCCAGCACGGACATCAGCTGGATCCCCGCACTCGACGTACGCATCCACCTCGGCATCGACGGCATCTCCCTTCCCCTTCTGGTCCTGACCGCGCTGCTGACCTTCCTCTGCGCGCTGTACTCCTACTTCAAGATGCCTGCGGGCCCATCCCCGAAGGCATTCGTCGCCCTGCTGCTCGTCCTGGAGTCCGGCACCCTCGCGACCTTCGCCGTCCTCGACCTGCTGCTCTTCTTCCTCGCGTTCGAGATGGTGCTCATCCCGATGTACTTCCTCATCGCCCGCTGGGGCGGTGAGGAACGGACCCGGGCCGCCTGGAAGTTCATCCTCTACACACTGCTCGGCTCCGTCGTCATGCTGCTGGGCCTGCTCCTGATCGGAATCAAGGCGGGCACATTCGACATGGTGGCACTCGCCACTGACAATCACCGGTCGCTCACCACATCCGTGCAGGTCATCGCCGTTCTGGCGGTGGGAATCGGGCTCGCGGTCAAGACGCCGATGTGGCCGCTGCACAGCTGGCTGCCGGACGCCCACACCGCGGCGCCGACCGTCGGCTCGGTCCTGCTGGCCGGCGTGCTGCTGAAGATGGGGACGTACGGGTTCGTGCGGATCCTGCTGCCGGTCACGCCCGAGGGCCTCACGACCTTCGCGCCGTACCTCGCGGCCTTCGCGGTCGTCGGCATCATCTACGGTTCGCTGGCCTGCCTCGCCCTCGCCAAGCAGGGAGCCAAGGGCGACCTCAAGCGCCTCATCGCGTACTCCTCCGTCGGCCACATGGGCTTCGTACTCCTCGGCATCGCGACGATGACCCCGACCGGCGTGAACGGCGCACTGTTCGCGAACATCGCCCACGGCCTCATCACCGGCCTGCTCTTCTTCCTGGTCGGCGCGCTCAAGGACCGTACGGGCACCACCGACCTCGACGCCCTCGCCCGGGAGACCGGCGCCGCCCTCTACGGCAAGGCGCCGCGCCTCGGCGGCCTGCTCGCCTTCGGTGCCGTCGCCTCACTCGGACTGCCGGGCCTCGCCGGATTCTGGGGCGAGATGCTGGCGCTGTTCGGCGCGTTCAAGCCCGCCGACGGCCTCAGCCGCCCCGCCTTCCTCACGTTCATGGCGATCGCCGCGTTCGGCACACTGCTCACCGCCGCGTACCTGCTCGTCGTCGTACGCCGCGTCTGCATGGGCGCCGTCCCGCAGGAGAGCCCGAAGCTGAACGACGTCCAGGCCTACGAGTTCGCCGCCTGGACGCCGCTCGTCGCCCTCACCGTCCTCGCCGGCCTCTGGCCCGCGGCACTCCTCGGCCTGACCGACCCGGCCGTGCAGCAGCTCCTCGCAGGAGGCACCCGATGAGCTCCCTGGCCCAGTCCGTGGTCCAGTCCGTCGACTGGGTCGCGATCGCGCCGCCCACCGTCACGGCGGTCGTCGGACTCGTCGTACTCGTCGCCGACCTCTTCGTGGACGACCGCAAAAAGGCCCTGCTCGGCTGGGTGTCGGTCGCCGGCCTCACCGCGTCCACCCTCGCGCTGCTGCCCCTCCTGGACGGCGACCGCTCGACCTTCTGCCTGACCGGCGACCCGAACGTCTGCAGCTACACGGCGGACCGGTTCGCGCTCGTCATCCAGTTCCTCGTGCTCGGCGGCGCCCTCCTCGCCGCCCTGCTGTCGATGACGGCCCTGAAGGACGCCAAGAAGGAACTCCCCGAAGGGGAGTTCTGGTTCCTGCTGCTGTCGTCCGCCGCGGGCGCCGCTCTCCTGCCCGCATCACGCGACCTGGCGACCCTCATCGTCGCCCTGGAAGTGGCCTCCCTGCCCGCCTTCGCCCTCGTCGGCATCCGGCACGGCGACAAGCGGTCCTCCGAAGCCGCCCTGAAGTTCTTCCTGTCCTCGGTCACGGCGACCGCTGTGAGCCTGATGGGCATCAGCTTCGTGTACGCCTCCACGGGCACCCTGTACCTCACCGAGATCGCCGACAACATCCGACAGGTCGACGGCCAGTTCCACACGCTCGCCCAGGCAGGGGTCGTCCTCACTCTCATCGGCTTCGCCTTCAAGACGGCCGCGGTACCGTTCCATTTCTGGGTGCCCGAAACCTACGTGGGAGCACCGCTCCCCGTGGCCGCCTACCTGTCGGTCGTCGGCAAGGCAGTGGGTTTCTCCGGGCTGATCCTTGTCACTGTTGTCGCCCTCCCGTCGTACGCCGACATCTGGGGCCCCGCCCTCGCCGTGCTGGCCGCCCTCACCATGACCATCGGCAACGTCGGCGCCCTCCGGCAGCAGGCCACGCGCGCGTACAGCGCGGTCCGGCTCCTCGCCTGGTCCTCCGTCGGCCAGGCGGGCTACCTCCTGGTGCCCATAGCGGCGGCCGCGTACTCCGACGACGCCGAGAAGGCGATCGGCTCCACCGTCGCGTACGCCCTGATGTACGCGGCGGTGAACCTCGGTGCCTTCGCCGTGGCGGCGCTCGTGGCCCGTACGCGGCCACTGAACCGCATCAGCGACTACCGAGGCCTGTACGCGGCCAGCCCCCTCACCGCCCTGCTCCTCGGCTTCTTCCTGCTCTGCCTCGCCGGACTCCCGCCGGGCATCATCGGCCTCTTCGCCAAGGTCACCGTCTTCTCCGCGGCCGTCGACGCGGGCCTCGGCTGGCTCGCCGTGATCATGGCCGTCAATGTCGTGATCGCCCTCTTCTACTACCTCCAGTGGACGGCCCTGCTGTTCCGTGCCCCCGAGGGGGAGCCCGAGAAGCACCGTGTACCGGCCCCGCTGACGGCCGCCATCGCCCTGACCGGAGTGCTCGGAATCGCTCTGTCCGGAGCGCCCCAGTTGGTCCTGCGCTTCTCCGACACGGGCCTCTTCTGACTCCAGTACGCCAACCACGCGCGCGGGGGGTACCCCAAGCCCCACGCGCGCGTGGGACTGGCGCCGTGCCCCTCACCCGTGCGGTCGAAGGCGCCCCAGCGCGCCCAAGGGAACCAGCGCTCCTCGCCTGGCGTTGACCAGTACGGGAGGGTCCACTGAGAGGTGGAGTCAACAGCATCCGCAAGCAAGGGTTCCCCTGCCGCACGACCTGGAGGGCGTACCGTGCACCGCCGGCACAACGGGCTCAGGACCGCCGTACTCCTCGGGGGGCTGTCCGCACTCATCATCCTCATCGGCAGCTTCTTCGGCCGTACGGGCCTCATCGTTGCGCTCGTCGTCGCCATCGGCACGAACGCGTACGCGTACTGGAACAGCGACAAGCTGGCTCTACGCGCGATGCGCGCACGCCCGGTGAGCGAGTTCGAGGCCCCCGCCCTCTACCGCATGGTCCGCGAACTCTCCACCCAGGCCCGCCAGCCCATGCCCCGCCTGTACATCTCCCCGACGGACGCGCCCAACGCGTTCGCGACGGGGCGCAACCCGCGCAACGCGGCCGTGTGCTGCACCGACGGCATCCTGCGCCTCCTGGACGAGCGCGAGTTGCGCGGTGTCATCGGGCACGAGCTGAGCCACGTCTACAACCGCGACATCCTGATCTCCTCGGTGGCGGGCGCCCTTGCCTCGGTGATCATGTTCCTGGTCAACTTCGCCTGGCTGATCCCCATCGGCCGCTCCGACGACGACGATGGCCCGGGCATCCTCGGCATGATCCTGATCCTGATCCTGGGCCCGCTCGCCGCGTCCCTGATCCAACTCGCCATCAGCCGCTCCCGCGAGTACGAGGCGGACGCGTCCGGCGCCCAGCTGACCGGCGACCCCCTGGCGCTCGCAAGCGCCCTGCGCAAGCTCGAAACAGGCACCAAGCAGCTTCCGCTGCCCCCGGAGCCGCGCATCGAGACCGCGAGTCACATGATGATCGCGAACCCCTTTCGCCCAGGCCAGGGGCTGTCCAAGATGTTCTCGACCCACCCGCCGATGGCGGAGCGCATCGCCCGTCTGGAGCAGATGGCGGGTCGCCACCAGTAGGACATGGCAGGTCGCCACCAGTAAGACATCGTCAACGTCATCCGGCGCGTCGTGACCGGGCTTGGGTCTGTTCCCCGCCCGCCTCCTCTCCTCAGCCTGTACGCGCGCTCATGGTTGGTGGGCAGAACGGACGCTGTCCTCCGCCAACAAGAACTGGGATCGGGCTGGTCGACCTGCCGCCTGACGGCCGGCACCGCCTCCCAGCCGAGGGTCAGGTCGCCGTCCGGCCCGGTCGAGTGTTCGGCTGCCGGGGACGGGCGACCGGCGCGTCCTGCAGGACGAGTCACCTGACGGGCCGGCCGGATCCCTCCCACGTCGACCAAGCGATGATCAGCCCGGCCATGTCGTCAGCGTCCGCCGAACGCCTGATCGGTCGATACCACCTCACGCCCCAGCGGCATGAGCGAGACCGGGATGAGCTTCAGGTTGGCCCACCCGAACGGGATCCCGATGATCGACAGGAACAGCGGGATGCTCGTGATCAGATGCCCGAGCGCCAGCCACCACCCCGCGAAGACCACCCAGATCACGTTGCCGATGAACGACGGTGCACCGGCATCGGGCCGCTCTACCGTGGTTCGGCCGAACGGCCACAGGACGAAGCCCGCGATACGCAGCGACGCGATGCCGAACGGGATGGTGATGATCAGGATGAAGCACACCAGCGCGGCGAGCGTGTAGCCGATGGCCATCCAGATCCCGCAAAAGATCAGCCACAGGATGTTCAACAGCAGGTTGAACAGCTTCATGATCGACACCCTTTCAGGTCGCTTCGTCGGCACTGCCTGCTACGACAAGTATCAGCTGGTCACACGCTCAGGCGGAACCGCGACAACCTTGTCGCATGATCGGGAACGTTCGGAGACGATCCCGTTCGGCATCGCCGCACTCCGCGTCGTGACGGACCAGTGCGTCACGATCACCGGCATGCTCCGGGGCATCACCAACCGCAAGCGTTCCCAGTCTCGTTGCTTCCCCTGGGGCGTGAGATCGTGCGCACGAGCCAGCCGTTCACGCAGCGCTGGTGGAGCGGCGCGGAGGTGAGGGAGACGGGAGCGGATCGGCCGGCGTATGTCCTGCTGTCGTACGACCAGGAAGCGGAGTTCAACTGCGAGGAGGACTACGAGGAGACGTGGGCGCTGTGCGACGACGCCGAGGACCTGTTCGCCGACCCGCGCCCGCCTGAGCGGGGCACGTATGAGCTGCTCGGCTGCACACCGGAGGGCGACCTGGAAGCAGCCGTCACGCACGCGCGTGCCGAGGGGTCGGCGCCACTGGGCTTCCTCGTGCTGGAGATCCTCGACGCGAAGGGCGAGCGGGTCCACGAGTGGTACCTGGAGGACGTGAGAGTGCTCGGCGACGGCCCGTGCGCGCGCGACCTGGCGCTGCGGGACATCACCGTCGAGGGTGCCGCGTCCGTCCACAACACGTCCGGCTATCCGCAGCGTCCTTCTCTGTCTCCCGGTTTCCGGCTGCTGGGCGCGGAGCGCGAACGGCGCGGCACGTGCAAGGACTTGGCGCACATCCGCGAGGAGCATCCCGAACCACTGGAACCGCCGGTGCGGTTGCTCGGCTGTTCACCACGAGGGGCCCTGCTGCACGCGCTGAACTCCGGGGAAGAGGACCTGGGCCACGCCAAGCTCCTGAGGCTCGACGCGCACGGCCGCACGATTCAGTCCGCCGTCGAGGGCGAACTGACGGCGTGGATTCCCTCCGCCCGCGGGCGAGGCCTGGTCGACCTCACCCTCGAACCTTGGTCGGAACGACCGCCGACTGCCGCGGAGGAGGTCTGGGAGATATGGGACCGGGGACGGCCGACCGAGCCCAACCTCTGGGCGGCCTGCAGCAGCGAGGAGCGCGAGTTCTGGCTCGGCACCGCCCTGGCGCACCATGACCGGGGACGGCCGGACGAGCCGTCGGGCGGCACCCATCACCTGGACGGCCGCCATGTCACCGACGAGCCCGGTTTCCTCTGTGCGATGGGGGAGGCGGTGAACGGACCGGGCGGGTACTTCGGCAGGAATTACGCCGCGTTGAACGACTGCCTCGCGGGCCGCTGGGGAGCCGCCAGGCCCTTCACTCTCGTCTGGCACCACGCCCACGTCGCCCGAGCATGCCTCGGTGTCACCCCGCGGGCCGATTACCGTCCGCTGACCTTCGAGGAAGTCCTCGCCCTGTTTGCCAAGAAGCGCATTGACATCCACCTCGCCTGAGCGCCCGCTCAGTTATCCACAGCCCCGCCCGAGTGTCAGTGCCGACCTGCATCATGAACCCATGACCGAGTTCGAGCAGTTGCTGGACAGGGTGGTGGCCAAGGCCCGCACCACCCGTCCTTGGGGCTGGCCTTCGCTGCCCGCGCCCGTGGAGGAGGCGGCAGTCACCCGCGCCGAGTCCGCCCTGGGCTTCGCCCTGCCGCCGCTGCTCGCCGCGCTCTACCTGCGCATAGGCGACGGTGGATTCGGCCCGGAGTACGGCCTGTTGCCCCTGCTCGACAGCCCGCCCGCCGGCGAGCCCGCCGCCGTCACGCAGTACCTCGCCAACCGCAAGAGCGGCCGCAAGGACCCCGAGTGGCCCTGGCCCGCGGAAGTACTGCCGATATCCCACTGGGGCTGCGGAATGTACGCGTGCGTGGACTGCCGCACCCCCGAGGGCGCGGTGCTGCTCTACGAGCCGAACGCCGACGAGGCTGACCACGCCTGGTACGTGGACAGGCCCACCCTCACGGAGTGGCTGCACGCCTGGCTCGACGGCACAGGCTGGTACGAGGAGTCCAACGACGGGATGGACCTGACCCCTTGGACCGAGTTCCGGATACGCACGGAGGCTGCGCAGGCGTCGTGACCGCGCGGTTTCCTCTCAACGGCACCGCACTCCGCGTGGACACCGTGTCGTGTCGCCCGCTCTGCGGAGCCGCCTCGGCCGTCAGCTCCCCGCAGTCCTGCTCCCCGCAGTCCTGCTCCCCGCAGCCCTGCTCCGCCTGTCCTGCCCGCCCTGAGAGCCCCACCACCGCCGTACGGCATACGCGGCCGCCCCCACGCCCAGGACGGCTGCACCCACGGCCACCGACACCCCGGGCAGCGCGAACGCGAGCGTGACGCAGCCGACGAGCCCGACCACAGGCACGACCCGCGCCATCGGGGCCGGACTCAGCGTCCAGGCCGACGCGTTGGCGACGGCGTAGTACGCGAGCACACCGAAGGAGGAGAAACCGATCGCGCCCCGTACGTCGGTGGTGGCGGCCAGGACGGCGACCACCGCGCCGACGGCCAGTTCCGCCCGGTGCGGCACCTGGAAGCGAGGATGCACGGCGGCCAGGGCGCCGGGCAGATGCCGGTCGCGGGCCATGGCGAGCGTCGTCCGGGAGACCCCCAGGATGAGCGCCAGCAGCGACCCCAGCGCGGCCACGGCGGCACCGACCCGTACCACGGGAACGAGCCCCGGGACCCCGGCGGCCCGGACCGCGTCGGCCAGCGGTGCCGAGGCGTTCCCGAGCCCACCGGACCCCAGCACGGAGAGGACGGCGACAGCCACGGCCGCGTACACCACGAGGGCGATGCCCAGCGCCAGCGGGATCGCACGCGGGATGGTGCGCGCCGGATCCCGTACCTCCTCGCCGAGCGTCGCGATCCGGGCGTACCCGGCGAACGCGAAGAACAGCAGGCCGGCTGCCTGAAGCACCCCACCGGCGCCCGCCGAGAGCCCGATGTCCAGCCGACCGGCATCGGACTCCCCGGACCCGAGACACACGGCCACCACGGAAGCGAGGACCGCCAGCACCACCGCCACGATCACCCGCGTCAGCCAGGCGGACTTCTGGACGCCGCCGTAGTTCACCGCGGTCAGCGCCACCACGGCTGCGACGGCCACGGCGTGCGCCTGACCCGGCCACACGTACGAGCCCACGGTGAGCGCCATCGCCGCGCACGAGGCGGTCTTGCCGACGACGAACGACCAGCCCGCCAGATACCCCCAGAAGTCCCCGAGCCGCTCCCGCCCGTACACGTACGTGCCGCCAGAGGCGGGGTAGACCGCCGCCAGCCGTGCCGACGACATGGCGTTGCAGTAGGCGACCACGGCGGCCACCCCGAGACCCAGGAGGAGCCCCGACCCGGCCGCGGCCGCCGCCGGGCCCAGGGCGGCGAAGATACCCGCCCCGACCATCGATCCCAGGCCGATGACCACGGCGTCGCCAACCCCCAGCGTCCGCCGCAGGCTGGTGTCCGAACCCGACTGCGCCATGGCCCGCACCCTACTGACCAGTGCAACCGGCAGGCACCGCCGAGACGTCCTCCACCACAACAGGACACCAAGAGACCGTCACACCGGGACACACGCGGCGAAGAAGCGCCACCAGCACCAGGCACCTACGACCGGGCCAACGCGAGTGACAGATGCGACACGTGTGAAAACAGCCCGGTCGGAGCAGGAGCACAGCGCAGGCACAGAACGGAAGGGCAGGTTCACGGCATGGGCATCATCAGCTGGATCATTCTGGGGCTGTTGGCCGGAGCCATCGCCAAGTTCCTGCTGCCGGGGCGTGACCCGGGCGGCTTCATCGGCACGACCCTCATCGGCATCGCGGGCGCGTTCATCGGCGGCTGGATATCGGCCCGTTGGATGGACCACCCCATCAACGAGAACTTCTACGACGGCGCCACCTGGGCCGCGGCCATCGGCGGCTCCCTCGTGCTGCTGATCGCCTACCGCATACTCTTCGGCCACTCGCGCCGCTGATCAGACGACCCCGAGCCCGCAGCCAGCAGGCGAGAGGGCCGGTCCGGCGTCAGCGGACCGGCCCTCATCGTGTCCGACACGGGCGAGCCGGCCACCCAGAGCGGCTCTGCGGCAGCGCGAACCACCAACACCTGCTCTGCAGACCCCAGTTGCTCACCAGAGACTCCGAGTGAATTACCGGTAGTTCACGAACTGCAGCGCGAACTCGAAGTCCTGGCCCTTCAGGAGGGCGATCACGGCCTGGAGGTCGTCGCGGCTCTTGGAGCTGACCCGGAGCTCGTCACCCTGCACCTGGGCCTTCACGCCCTTGGGGCCCTCGTCGCGGATGATCTTCGCCACCTTCTTGGCGTTCTCCTGGGTGATGCCCTCCTCGATCGACGCGAAGATCTTGTACTCCTTGCCGGACAACTGAGGCTCGCCCGCGTCCAGCGCCTTCAGAGAGATGCCGCGCTTGATCAGCTTGGACTGGAAGACGTCGAGGACCGCCTTCACCCGGTCCTCGGAGTTCGCCTCCATGAGGATCTTGTCGCCGGACCACGAGATCGAGGCACCCACGCCCTTGAAGTCGTAGCGCTGCGAGATCTCCTTGGCGGCCTGGTTGAGGGCGTTGTCGACCTCCTGCCGCTCGACCTTCGAGACGATGTCGAAACTGGAGTCGGCCATGTCCTGTGGCTCCTTGTATCAGGGTGCGAATCGGATGCGAATCGGCCTGCGTGGGGCGATCGCCGAGCCCGGCATCGATCCCGGGCCGCATCCGCATAAGCCTAGCCACCTCGCCCCCTCGGAGCGCAGATCAATCGGGTGGCGAAGCACCCCCGAGCATCAGGTATCGTTTACGTCGTTGCCAAGGAGCGCCGCCGAAAGGTGGATCAAATGGCGACAACCCCGGCGGTGTGCCCGAGCGGCCAAAGGGAGCAGACTGTAAATCTGCCGGCTCAGCCTTCCCAGGTTCGAATCCTGGCGCCGCCACACTGGGGAAGACCCCTTCCGGACTGCGGAGACGCAGCGCGGAAGGGGTCTTTTTGTTTCGTTTTCCTGTGCGTGGGGCCGAGTCCGTGCGCGTAGGGCCGAGCGGATGTCTCGCACGGGCGGTTCGCACCGGTTCGCGTCGGCTCCCTGCAGCTGAGGGTTTCCCGTGTCCGCCAGGCACACTAAGAGCATGTCGTCGCGTCGCAGAAGGTGCCCCGAGTGTCGTCGCGAGATCGCCGTGGTCGCCGGGCGGTTCGCGCGGCATGATCCGCCGGGGGCGAACGGCGGGCTGGTGTCGTGTCCCGGGTCGCGCAGGTCCGCGGAGGTGGGGGCGGCTCAGCCGACCCTTGACGGGTATGTGGTTCCCGAATTCCCTGGCCAACTGCCGCTGTTCTGAGGCCTTCTGAGGCCCGGTCAGGCTTGGTCGGGCACGGTCCGAGGCTGCCCGAGGGCTCCCCTTCCCTCCCCTTCCCTCCCCTTCCCGCATCTGCCCCTCAGTTGCCCGCCACCGACTTCACCGCCACCGACACCGGTGTCGAGCCGCTGATCAGTTCGAGGGTCAGGCCGGCTGTCGCCGACGTGTCCACCAGTTCCGCGAGCACGGCGGCCACGTCGTCGCGCGTAATGGAGCCGCGGCCGGTGGAGGCCTCCAGGCGGACGAGGCCCGAACCCGCGTCGTTCGTCAGTGCTCCGGGGCGCAGGATCGTCCAGTCCAGGGCGCTCTGGCCCCGGACGTACTCGTCGGCCTTGCCCTTGGCCCGCAGGTACGCGTCGAAGACCTCGCCGCCGGGGTGATTCGCGTCGGCACCCATCGACGACACCACGATGTAGCGGCGCACGCCCGTCCGTACCGCGGCGTCCGCGAACAGCACCGCCGCGCCGCGGTCCACTGTGTCCTTGCGGGCCGCCCCGCTGCCCGGACCCGCACCCGCCGCGAAGACCGCCGCGTCCGCGCCCTGCAGATGCGCGGCGACCTGTTCGACCGTGGCCGACTCCAGATCGCACAGCACCGGCTCGGCACCGACCGTCCGCAGGTCCTCGCCCTGTTCGCGGCGGCGGATGATGCCCGCGACCTCGTCGCCGCGCCCGGCGAGCAGCCGCTCCAGCCGTAGCGCGATCTGTCCATGACCTCCAGCGATGACAATGCGCATGTCTTCGACCGTACGCCCGACCGGACCCATCCGCCGCATGGCTCCTGGAACGGCTCCGACTGCTCAGGGGACTTCCCGCACAGGCCGGTCCTCAAAGGTCCTACGAGGGCTCGCCCCGACCTTGCCTGGGCAGGTCCAGTGCCGCGGCCGCCGCCGAGTTGCAGTACTCGCGGACCGCGCTCGTCCGCGCCACCACACGCCCCCGGTGCACCACGATCCGGCTGTACGCCAGTGAGAGCGCCCCCGCGAGCCGGTCGCCCCGTACGGCGAGGAGTTCGGAGGGGAAACCCGCCTCCACCCGCACCTCGGGGAGCCCGAGGACCGTCCGGGCCGACGTGCTCACCGTGTCGTACGCGTCCTCGGCCCGCAGACCGTGGCGCGAGGCCAGCAGATACGCCGCTTCCAGTGGATCGCCGCGCCCCACCGGGTTCGACACGTCACGCAGGGACCCGCTGCCCGCCGCGACCCGTACACCGGCCGCGCGCAGCAGCCGTACGGGAGCCGTGCCCCGGTCGTCCGCGCCCCCGCAGCCGCCCTGCGGGAGGCACACCACGCTGATCCCGGCCGCCGCGAGCTGGTCCGCCGCCCGTGCTGCCGCCTCGGCGGGCAGGCGCCCGAGGCCGCCGCAGGGACCGAGGGTCACGCCGGGCCGCAGGCCGCCCGCCATCGCCGCCAGCCGGCCGAGCCGCGCGGGATCGGAGCCGTCGACGTGCAGGTCGACCGGGCAGCCGTGCTCGGAGGCGATCTCCAGGACCGCCTCCACGTACCCCGTGGGATCCGGGTCCAGATCTGGACGACCGCCCACTACGGAGGCGCCCATTTTCACCGCGTCCCGCAGTATCGCGAGCCCGTCGGCCCCGGCGACCCCGGTCAGCAGCCGCGGCATCGCCACCGTCGTCAGTTCGACCAGTCCCCGCAGCGACCGCCCCGCCTGGAGCATCGCCCCCAGCGCGCCCAGCCCCTGTACGTCGCCGACGTGGACGTGTGAGCGCAGCGCAGTCGCCCCGTACCCGAGCTGCAGCAGGGCCGCCTCGGTGGCCCGACGCTGGACGTCCTCGGTGTCGTACGAGACCGGCCCGTCGACGTCGGCCGACAGTGCCGTGTCGCCGTGTGCGTGCGGCTCGGCCGGAGCCGGCAGCAGCAGATAGCCGCAGAGGTCCACGCGGGCGGCGTGCGCCCCCGGGCCGCCATTGCCTCCGTCCGTCAGGCTTCCCGCCGTGCCCACCGCCTCGATCCGCCCGCCGCTCAGCCGTACGTCCACGGTCCGGCCGTCGGTGAGCCGCGCTCCGCACAACAGGAGGGCGGTTCCCTCGGGCTGGCCCGGCGAGGAGCTCGACGAAGAGCCCGACGGGGAGCCGGATGAGGAGCCGGATGAGGAGCTCGACGACGAAGGGGAGGGCTGCGGCTGACTGTCGGGCATCGCACTCCTGGGGTGGGCGGCTGCGCGAGGACGTCACGCCTGATCACGCAGAGTGAGTCGAGCCTAGGGCGGCAGACCGCCGGCTTCAGGGAGGAGCGCAATAGTCGTACCGGTGTGGTCCGCGCTCGTTTCCCGGTGTGGTCAGTGCACACATTCCGGGCGCGGCCTGTTTGTGCCGGCGGGTGTGGTCCGCGAAAGTCCCACGGTGTGGCCGACGGTGTGGCCGACGGCCTGGTCCGCCCGGTCCGAGGGCCATACGGGCGGCGGCTCCGGACAGCCCCACGGCCGTGACACGTGGGGTGACAGTGGGCGGTGAAGCGTCCGGGAACAGGCCGGGGCGGGGGCCTCGAAACGGATTTGGGCGATCGGTGGTGAGGCGTGTAATGTCTTCATCGCTCGCCCCAATAGCTCAGTCGGCAGAGCGTCTCCATGGTAAGGAGAAGGTCTACGGTTCGATTCCGTATTGGGGCTCTGGTGTGAGAGGTTCCCGCCGCGAGGCGGGGGCTCGATCGCATCTCAGCGGTGTAGCTCAGTCGGTAGAGCAAGCGGCTCATAATCGCTGTGTCACCGGTTCAAGTCCGGTCACCGCTACAGACAGTAGCCGATTGCGGGGTCGGTCCTTCGATCGGCTACTCTTCTTGCGTTAATTCATTCCATCCGTTCGTCAAGGAGCACTCACGTGGCTGCCACCGACGTCCGCCCGAAGATCACGCTGGCCTGCGTGGAGTGCAAGGAGCGGAACTACATCACCAAGAAGAACCGGCGTAACAACCCGGACCGTCTTGAGATGAAGAAGCACTGCCCGCGTTGCAACGCGCACACCGCGCACCGCGAAACGCGATAAAAGAGGCTCGTACACGAGGCCGTCCCCGTAACGGGGGGCGGCCTCGCGTCGTTTCGGCCACTGCGGCGAACGCTCGTTATCAAGCAGGGCACTAGAGAGCCGTCGTTCACTGGTCAACCACAGCACACATCAGGAGGTGCCGAGCCCATGGCGCTCGACCAGTCCTTCGTGGGGCGGACCTATCCGCCCACCGATCCCTATGAGGTCGGCCGGGAGAAGATCCGCGAGTTCGCGGAGGCCGTCGGGGACACCAACCCGGCGTACACGGACCCGCACGCCGCCAAGGCGCTCGGCCACGCCGATGTGATCGCTCCGCCGACCTTCGTGTTCGCGATCACCTTCAAGGCCGCGGGACAGGTCATCCAGGACCCGCAGCTGGGGCTGGACTACAGCCGCGTCGTGCACGGCGACCAGAAGTTCGTGTACACGCGTCCTGTGTGCGCGGGCGACCGGCTCACCGTCACCTCGACCATCGAGAAGATCAAGTCCATGGCCGGCAACGACTTCCTGGACATCCGGGGCGAGGTCCACGACGAGGCGGGCGAGCACGTGGTGACCGCCTGGACCAAGCTCGTCGCCCGCGCGGCGGACGCCGAGGACGCGGCAGAAGGGCAGGCGTGAGCCGATGACGGCACAGATCCAGTACGCGGACGTCGAGGTCGGCACGGAACTGCCCGCCCGGACCTTCCCGGTCACCCGCGCCACGCTCGTGCAGTACGCGGGCGCCTCCGGGGACTTCAACCCCATCCACTGGAACGAGAAGTTCGCCAAGGAGGTCGGGCTGCCGGACGTCATCGCGCACGGCATGTTCACCATGGCCGAGGCGATCCGTGTGGTCACCGACTGGGCGGGCGACCCGGGCGCCGTCGTGGAGTACGGGGTCCGCTTCACCCGGCCCGTCGTCGTCCCGAACGACGACGAGGGGGCGACCATCGAGGTCAGCGGCAAGGTCGCGGCCAAGCTCGACGACGACACCGTTCGCGTCGACCTGACCGTCACCAGCGACGGCCAGAAGGTGCTCGGCATGTCACGCGCGGTCGTACGGCTCGCCTAGAGCCGTGCACTCGACGAGTGCTGTGCCTCTACGAGTAAGGGGTGCCCACCTGGATGGGCACCCCTTACTCGTACTCCCTGGGACACGCGCCGAAGCGACGCCCGATGGTGCATACGCGCGCGGAGGCGCCCCAGCGCCGTCTCGTACCCTTGTGCGCGTGCAGGAACTCCACGACGCCCCGCTCGCCCCGCTGACCACCTTCCGGCTCGGCGGTCCCGCGGACCGGCTGATCACCGCGACGACCGACGCCGAAGTGATCGCCGCCGTCCGCGAGGCCGACGACTCCGGTACGCCACTTCTGCTCATCGGCGGCGGATCCAACCTGGTCATCGGCGACAAAGGCTTCGCGGGAACCGCGCTCGTCATCGCGACCAAGGGCGTCACGCTCGATGGCACACGGCTGGAGCTGTCCGCCGGCGAGGTGTGGACCGACGCCGTCGCCCGCACCGTCGAGGCCGGACTCGCGGGCATCGAGTGCCTCGCCGGAATCCCCGGCTCGGCGGGCGCGACGCCGATCCAGAACGTCGGCGCGTACGGCCAGGAGGTCGCCTCCACCATCACCGAGGTGGTCGCCTACGACCGCGTCACCCGCGAGACGGTCACCCTCCCGAACGCCGCCTGCGCCTTCACGTACCGGCACAGCCGCTTCAAGGCCGACCCCGAGCGGTACGTCGTGCTGCGCGTCCGTTTCGGACTGGAGGACGCGGACGGGCTGTCGGCGCCGATCAAGTACGCCGAGGCCGCCCGGGTCCTCGGCGTCGGACCCGGTGACCGCGTGCCCCTCGCCGCCGCCCGCGAGGCGGTGCTGAAGCTGCGCTCGGGGAAGGGCATGGTGCTCGACCCCGAGGACCACGACACCTGGTCGGCCGGGTCGTTCTTCACCAACCCGATCCTCACGGAAGAGAACTTCGCCGCGTTCCACGCGCGCGTACGGGAGCGTCTGGGCGACGGCGTCGTCCCGCCGGCCTATCCCGCGGGCGACGGCCACACCAAGACCTCCGCGGCCTGGCTGATCGACAAGGCGGGCTTCACCAAGGGGTACGGCACCGGCCCCGCCCGTATCTCCACCAAGCACACGCTGGCCCTCACCAACCGCGGCAGTGCCACCACCGAGGACCTGCTCGCCCTTGCCCGGGAGGTCGTCGCCGGCGTCCGGGACGCCTTCGGGATCACCCTGGTCAACGAGCCCGTGACGGTGGGCGTCAGCCTCTGAGGGAGGGCCCGCGGAGGGCCGGCGGCCGGGGTGCAACGGTCCATTAGAGCCGGGAACGGCCCGTAGAAGTCCAGCCCCGCCCCTAGTAGGCCACCCCGACCGGCTCCTTCACCGTCGCCGGGTCGGCGGTCGCCGTCAGCATCGCGTGGGCCACGTCCGCGCGGGAGAGGGTCCGGCCCTTGGGCGGGTTGCCGCCGATGACCGTGCGGTAGGTGCCGGTCAGAGGGCCGTTCGTCAGCCGGGGCGGGCGTACCACCGTCCAGTCCGCGGCACTGCGGGACAGCTCGCCCTCCGTCTCCCGCAGGTCCTCGTAGACATCCTTCAGGATCGTCCACAGCACCGAGCGCGCGGCACGGTCGATGAACGGGGCGCCCGGCGACGGCTCGGCGAGCGGGAACGCGCTCACCACCACGATCCGGCGTACGCCCTCGGCGTCCATGGCCTCCAGGACGGTACGCGTCAGCCGGGACGCAACCCCCGCGTCCTTCCGCGACCGGGCGCCGAGACCGGACAGCACCGCGTCCCTGCCCGCCACCACGGGGCGCAACGTCTCCGCAGCCGTGAGGTCCGCGCGGACCACCTCCAGCCCGGAACCCGTCACGGTGAGCCGCGCCGGGTCCCGTACCACCGCTGTGACCTGGTGGCCCGCGGAGAGTGCCTGGCGGACCACCTCCTGACCGACGCCGCCCGTCGCGCCGAACACGGTGAGCTTCATGTGCCCTCCCAAGGTGGGTAAGTGTTCACTCACCCCTAGGGTGGGTAAGCACTCACCCACCCGTCAAGTCCTCCGTAGTACGTATCGCACAGGGAGCGCCGTGCAGCAGAAACCCGCCCGGATCCGCATCCTCGACGCCGCCCACGAACTGATGCTCACCGTGGGCCTCGCACGGACCACCACCAAGGAGATCGCCAGGGCTGCCGGCTGCTCGGAGGCCGCGCTCTACAAGTACTTCGCGAGCAAGGAGGAGCTCTTCATCAGTGTGCTCCAGGAGCGGCTGCCCGGACTCGGGCCACTCCTTGACAGGCTCACCGCCGAGCCGGAGCAGTGGACCGTCGAGGAGAACCTCACGGAGATCGTCCGCCAGGCGGCTCTCTTCTACGAGCAGAGCTTCCCGATCGCCGCCTCCCTGTACGCCGAGACCCAGCTCAAGCGCCGGCACGAGGAGTCCATGCGGAAGATGGGAGTGGGTCCGCACATGCCGATCCAGGGCCTGGACGCGTACCTGCGCGCCGAACAGCGCGCGGGCCGCATCCACCCGGACGCCGACACCTTCGCGGCCGCCTCGCTCCTCCTCGGCGCCTGCGCCCAGCGCGCGTTCGCCTACGACGCCACGGAGGAGGGCGCACCCCCGCCCCTGGACACCTTCGCGCCCGCCCTGGCCCGCACCCTCCTGCGCGGCGTCTCGGTCGCCGACGGACCCCGCTGAGCCGGACTTACGCGGCCAGCCAGTCGTCGACCCCCGACAGCAACTTCGCCTTCACGTCGTCCGGAGCCGCAGAGCCCCGTACCGACTGGCGGGCCAGCTCGGCCAGTTCGGCGTCCGTGAAACCGTGGTGACGGCGGGCGATCTCGTACTGGGCCGCGAGGCGCGAACCGAACAACAGGGGGTCGTCCGCGCCGAGCGCCATCGGGACCCCGGCCTCGAACAGCTTCCTCAAGGGGACGTCCTCGGGCTTCTCGTAGACGCCGAGCGCGACGTTCGAGGCCGGGCACACCTCACAGGTGACCCCCCTCTCTGCGAGCCGCCTCAGCAGCCGCGGGTCCTCCGCCGCGCGCACCCCGTGCCCGATCCGTGAGGCGTGCAGATCGTCCAGGCAGTCCCGGACCGACGACGGGCCGGTCAGCTCACCGCCGTGCGGTGCCGACAGCAGCCCGCCGTCCCGCGCGATCGCGAACGCCCGGTCGAAGTCCCGCGCCATGCCCCGCCGCTCGTCGTTGGAGAGACCGAAACCGACGATGCCGCGGTCCGCGTACCGCACAGCCAGCCGCGCCAGCGTGCGCGCGTCCAGCGGGTGCTTCATACGGTTCGCGGCGACGAGGACACGCATCCCGAGACCCGTCTCGCGCACGGTCGTGTCCACCGCGTCCAGGATGACCTCCAGAGCCGGGATGAGCCCGCCCAGCCGGGGCGCGTACGACGTGGGGTCGACCTGGATCTCCAGCCAGCCGGAGCCGTCCCTGATGTCCTCCTCGGCGGCCTCGCGCACCAGCCGCTGGATGTCCTCGGGCTCTCTGAGGCAGGACCGCGCCGCGTCGTACAGCCGCTGGAAGCGGAACCAGCCCCGCTCGTCCGTCGCCCGCAGTTTCGGCGGCTCCCCGGTGGTCAGTGCTCCGGTCAGGGCCTCGGGCAGCCGCACGCCGTACTTGTCGGCGAGTTCCAGGACGGTTCCGGGCCGCATCGACCCGGTGAAGTGCAGGTGCAGATGAGCCTTGGGCAGCTCAGAGACATCACGTACGTGCTCCATTCAAGGATCGTGCCGTACGCCGCCGCTGCATTGGTAGCGCTTTCCCCGATCGTGGTCTTGCTCGCACGCAAAGACGACAAAGCCGCCTTCTTGAGCACCCCCTCACGTGAGGGGGTGCTCAAGAAGGCGGCACGCGCGCGTGGAGCGCGAAAACAAAAACGACGTCCCCAGGACCGACGAAAACGTCAGTCCGTCGCCTCGGCCAGCAGCTTCTGGATGCGGCTCACGCCCTCGACGAGATCCTCGTCACCGAGCGCGTACGACAGCCGCAGGTACCCCGGCGTGCCGAACGCCTCGCCCGGGACGACCGCGACCTCGGCCTCCTCCAGGATGAGCGCGGCCAGCTCGACGCTGTTCTGCGGACGCCTGCCGCGGATCTCCTTGCCGATGAGGCCCTTCACGGAGGGGTACGCGTAGAAGGCACCCTCGGGCTCCGGGCAGAGCACGCCGTCGATCTCGTTGAGCATCCGCACGATGGTCCGGCGGCGGCGGTCGAAGGCCTCGCGCATCTTGGCGACGGCCGTCAGGTCGCCCGAGACGGCGGCGATCGCGGCCACCTGGGCGACGTTCGAGACGTTGGACGTGGCGTGCGACTGGAGGTTGGTCGCGGCCTTGACGACGTCCTTCGGGCCGATGACCCAGCCCACGCGCCAGCCGGTCATGGCGTATGTCTTGGCGACGCCGTTGACCACGATGCACTTGTCACGCAGCTCCGGCAGGATCGCGGGGAGGGACACGGAGCGCGCGTCGCCGTAGACCAGGTGCTCGTAGATCTCGTCCGTGAGCACCCACAGGCCGTGCTCGACGGCCCAGCGGCCGATCGCCTCGGTCTCGGCCTCGCTGTACACGGAGCCGGTCGGGTTGGACGGCGACACGAAGAGGACGACCTTGGTCTTCTCCGTGCGGGCGGCCTCCAACTGCTCGACCGAGACCCGGTAGCCCGTGGTCTCGTCCGCGACGACCTCGACCGGGACACCGCCCGCGAGGCGGATCGACTCCGGGTACGTCGTCCAGTACGGCGCCGGGACGATGACCTCGTCGCCCGGGTCGAGGATCGCGGCGAAGGCCTCGTAGATGGCCTGCTTGCCGCCGTTGGTGACCAGGATCTGGGAGGCGTCGACCTCGTAACCCGAGTCCCGCAGCGTCTTCGCGGCGATCGCGGCCTTCAGCTCGGGCAGACCGCCCGCAGGCGTGTAGCGGTGGTACTTCGGGTTCTTGCAGGCCTCGACGGCCGCCTCGACGATGTAGTCCGGGGTCGGGAAGTCGGGCTCGCCGGCGCCGAAGCCGATCACCGGACGCCCGGCGGCCTTGAGGGCCTTGGCCTTGGCGTCCACGGCGAGGGTGGCGGACTCGGAGATCGCGCCGACTCGGGCGGAGACCCGGCGCTCGGTGGGAGGGGTAGCAGCGCTCATGACCCCATCGTTTCAGACACGAAACGCCCGCGGCACGCCGGTTTCACTTGCTGGCCGACTCGGCTTGCCTCCAAGGCACTTGCCTGAGCGGATGCGACCTCGGTGCCGTGGCAGGCCGCAACCGACTGGCCGACGGGATGGGAACAACCGTCCGGAGGTGGGTGGCGGCACGGTCGTTATCCGGGCGATCCGCCGCCGATCTTCCGCCGGGAAAGCATCCACAGGCACTTTCCGTTCGACGACCGGCCCGGGAGCACGTACACTCTCTCCTCGTTGGCCTCTGCGGGCCGCGCTCACCCGGTGCACACCGAGCACTCGGGCGGATGCGGTACGTTTGGGGGGAACCAAAGGGTCGTAGCTCAATTGGTAGAGCACTGGTCTCCAAAACCAGCGGTTGGGGGTTCAAGTCCCTCCGGCCCTGCAACACACTCCTTACGCCAGGAAGTGTGCGCATGTACGTACAGCACTGCACCGCCGTGCGGCTCAGACCGGGCGCGGCACGGCCACGACCCGGAATCAGGTGAGGACGAGTGACGGACGCCGTGGGCTCCATCGACATGCCTGATGCCCAGGATGAGGCGCCGGAGTCGAAGAAGACCCGTAAGGGCGGCAAGCGCGCCAAGAAGGGCCCCTTCAAGCGCCTGGCCCTGTTCTACCGCCAGATCGTTGCGGAGCTCCGCAAGGTCGTCTGGCCGACCCGCTCTCAGCTGACGACGTATACGACCGTGGTGATCGTCTTCGTCGTCATCATGATCGGTCTGGTGACTGTGATTGACTTCGGACTCGACAAGGCCGCCAAGTACGTCTTCGGCTGAGCCGAAAGCGAAGGGCGCCGTACCAGGCGCCCCTTTCGCGTGTTCCACCGCCATGAATCCAGGAAGAAGCAGCCACCGTGTCTGACCCGAACGTGAACGACGCCATCGAGCCTCGTGGGGAAGGTGTCGAGTCCGTGGACGACGAGCTCGACATCGTCAAGGGAGCGGACGAGGTCGACGAGGACGAGGCTGCCGAAGCCAAGGCGGGAAAGCCGGCCGAGGAAGCCGCCGTGCATGCCGAGGACGAGGACGAGAGTGAGGCCCCCGCGGAGGAGGCCGAGCCCGTCGACCCCGTCACCGCGCTGCGCGAGGAACTGCGGACGCTGCCCGGCGAGTGGTACGTCATCCACACGTACGCCGGCTACGAGAACCGCGTGAAGACCAACCTGGAGCAGCGCGCCGTCTCGCTGAACGTCGAGGACTACATCTTCCAGGCCGAGGTGCCGCAGGAGGAGGTCGTCCAGATCAAGAACGGCGACCGTAAGACCATCCGTCAGAACAAGCTCCCCGGCTACGTCCTGGTGCGCATGGACCTGACGAACGAGTCCTGGGGCGTCGTCCGCAACACGCCCGGCGTCACCGGCTTCGTGGGTAACGCCTACGACCCGTATCCGCTGACGCTCGACGAGATCGTCAAGATGCTCGCCCCGGAGGCCGAGGAGAAGGCCGCCCGTGAGGCCGCCGAGGCCGAGGGCAAGCCGGCTCCGGCCCGCAAGGTCGAGGTTCAGGTGCTGGACTTCGAGGTCGGCGACTCGGTCACCGTCACCGACGGCCCGTTCGCCACGCTCCAGGCGACGATCAACGAGATCAACCCCGACTCGAAGAAGGTCAAGGGTCTTGTCGAGATCTTCGGCCGCGAGACGCCGGTCGAGCTCAGCTTCGACCAGATCCAGAAGAACTAGTTCCACAAGAACTGGTTCCACGGCCGGAACTCCCGGACTTCTGGACTTATCGCTTCCGCGCAGGTCAGGCAGGCTCTCGTAGCCGGTCTGACCTGCGCGGTTTTTGGCCGCGCATCCATACCCGTTATCGTTGCGCGGTATGCCTTCATCCGGGACGCGACCCGGGCGGAGGCGCACTCGAATCGAAAGGACCCGGAGAGCAATGCCTCCCAAGAAGAAGAAGGTCACGGGGCTCATCAAGCTCCAGATCCAGGCCGGTGCCGCGAACCCGGCTCCGCCGGTCGGTCCGGCGCTGGGTCAGCACGGCGTCAACATCATGGAGTTCTGCAAGGCCTACAACGCCGCGACCGAGTCGCAGCGCGGTTGGGTCATCCCGGTGGAGATCACGGTCTACGAGGACCGCTCCTTCACCTTCATCACCAAGACGCCGCCGGCCGCCAAGATGATCCTCAAGGCCGCGGGCGTGGAGAAGGGCTCCGGCGAGCCGCACAAGACCAAGGTCGCCAAGATCACCGAGGCGCAGGTCCGCGAGATCGCCCAGACCAAGCTGCCCGACCTCAACGCCAACGACCTGGACGCCGCCGCGAAGATCATCGCCGGTACCGCGCGTTCCATGGGCGTCACGGTCGAGGGCTGAACCCCACCTTCGTAGAACCATGCAGCTGCCGAAGAGGCAGCCGCACGTGGCAGGGCCTGCTCGGCCCGTACCACGACTCCTTTCAGAACACACAGGAGCAGTTGTGAGCAAGCGCAGCAAGGCTCTCCGCGCTGCGGACGCCAAGATCGACCGGGACAAGCTGTACGCCCCGCTCGAAGCCGTCCGCCTCGCCAAGGAGACGTCCACGACCAAGTTCGACGGCACCGTCGAGGTCGCCTTCCGCCTGGGTGTCGACCCGCGCAAGGCCGACCAGATGGTCCGTGGCACCGTGAACCTCCCGCACGGCACCGGTAAGACCGCCCGGGTCCTGGTCTTCGCGACCGGTGACCGTGCCGAGGCCGCACGCGCCGCGGGCGCCGACATCGTCGGCTCCGACGAGCTGATCGACGAGGTGTCGAAGGGCCGTCTGGACTTCGACGCCGTCGTCGCCACCCCGGACCTCATGGGCAAGGTCGGCCGCCTCGGCCGCGTGCTCGGTCCCCGTGGTCTCATGCCGAACCCCAAGACCGGCACCGTGACCCCGGACGTCACCAAGGCCGTCAATGACATCAAGGGCGGCAAGATCGAGTTCCGCGTCGACAAGCACTCGAACCTGCACTTCATCATCGGCAAGACGTCGTTCGACGACAGCAAGCTGGTGGAGAACTACGGCGCGGCGCTGGAGGAGATCCTCCGTCTGAAGCCGTCCGCCGCCAAGGGCCGCTACATCAAGAAGGCCGCCATCACCACCACGATCGGCCCCGGCGTCCCGGTCGACCCCAACCGCACCCGTAACCTCCTCACCGAGGAGGATCCGGCCGCCGTCTGAGCCCTACGCTCCTTTCGGTAGTCGGTTCGCGCAGGCGTTCCGGTCAGCGAGCCCCGCAACCTTTCGAGGTGCGGGGCTCGTCCCTTTTCACGGTGGCGACCGCATCGCACCATGACGTAGCCCAGCGCCCCTGCCGGGCGCGTGAGGCGGGCCACACCGAGTGGGGAGAAAGTCCGGGGGACACAGGTATCCGCCTGGTATACGCTCTCGGTCTTGCTATGAATCGATCAAGCGTTCCTTGGGGGGACTCATGGGGATTTCTGTGTACGGATCCATGCGTCAGAAGGTGACGGGCGCGGCGCTCGCCGCCCTGCTGCTCAGCGGTGGAGCGGTCGCCTGTGGGAAGGAGACCGGGAGCGACTCCGCGAAGGAGGAGTCTCCGAAGATGACGCCCGCGGCGGCCGTGGCGAAGGCGGCGAAGAACACGGACGACATCACGTCTCTGAGCTACCGGATGACCGGCGAGGTCCCGGAGGAGGGGCGCATCAAGGGCGAGGCGCAGATGCGCATGAAGCCCACGATTGCCATGAGCATGAAGATGACGGCGCTCGACCAGAGCGAGGCCAACGAGGTCGAGATCAGGCTCGTCGACAAGGCCATGTTCATCGACGGAGGCGCCGAGGCCGCCAAGGAGATGGACGGAAAGCGCTGGATCAAGTTCGACATGGAGGCGCTCGGGAAGGACGCCGACGCCCTGGGCGGCGAGTCGCTGGGCGCCCAGGCCGACAAGAACCCGGCCCAGGAGTCCACCCTCCTCACCGGCTCCAAGGACGTGAAGGAGGTCGGCACCGAGACCGTCGACGGCGTCGAGACCACCCACTACAAGGGCACGGTCACCCTCGACCAGTTCCGCGCGTCCCTCAAGGACGAGGACAAGGCCACCCGCGAGCAGCGTGAGAAGGCCATCAAGCAGTACGAGGACATGGGCATCGACAGCCTCACGATGGACATGTGGATCGACGACGAGGACCACACCAAGCAGTTCCGCATGAAGGGCGACGCCGACAAGGGCCCGCTCGACATGACCATCACGTTCCTCGACTACAACAAGCCGGTGACCGTGGAGGCCCCGCCGGCCAAGGACACGATGGACCTCGCCGAGATGATGGAGGCGGCCCAGCAGGGCTGACGTCCGCCCACGGCCGCGCCCCGTCCACAGGGGCGCGGCCGAACGGATTTGCTTGACACGCCCCGTGTCATCTACGCTCACCCAGAAGCCAAAGACCGCTGGTCGTTGCCGTGGCACTCCTCGGAGGGCCCGGCGGCCGAAGGATCCGCTTGAACTGCGGACGACCCGCGCAGGTGACTGTGGAAGTGCTCCTGGACCGGTTCCGTTTCCAGATGGAATTCGTCCGGTCGAGCTACGCCCCGTGCGCCTGCGCCGGGGCGTTTCGTTTATGCCGGCCCCTTCCGAGCGGTCCTCATCACCCGGAAGGAGGCCGACGCTCTATGCCGACGCCCGACAAGGCTGCCGCGGTAGCCGAGCTCACGGACAAGTTCCGCAGCTCGAACGCCGCTGTGCTGACCGAGTACCGGGGTCTCACCGTGGCCCAGCTCAAGACGCTGCGCCGTTCGCTCGGTGAGAACTCCGAGTACGCCGTGGTGAAGAACACGCTGACCAAGATCGCGGCCAACGCGGCCGGGATCAACACGCTCGACGACCTGTTCAACGGTCCGACGGCGGTCGCCTTCGTCACCGGTGACCCGGTGGAGTCGGCCAAGGGTCTTCGTGACTTCGCCAAGGACAACCCGAACCTCGTCATCAAGGGCGGTGTCCTTGACGGCAAGGCGCTGTCCGCCGACGAGATCAAGAAGCTTGCGGACCTCGAGTCCCGCGAGGTTCTGCTCGCCAAGCTGGCGGGCGCCCTGAAGGGCAAGCAGACGCAGGCTGCTCAGGTCTTCCAGGCGCTCCCGTCGAAGCTCGTCCGCACCGTGGACGCGCTTCGTGCCAAGCAGGACGAGCAGGGCGGTGCCGAGTAATTCGGCTCGCGAAATGACCGCCGCCTGAGGCAGCCCGCCGAAGGCAACGGTCGTAGCGGGCCGAACGTACGCCCGCCAGACATGTACATCCGGCACCAGCCGAATTAGTGGAAGGAAAGCCATCGTGGCTCTCACCCAGGACGAACTGCTCGCCGAGTTCGAGGGCATGACCCTCATCCAGCTCTCCGAGTTCGTGAAGGCGTTCGAGGAGAAGTTCGACGTCACCGCCGCCGCCGCGGTCGCCGTCGCGGGTCCGGCCGGTCCGGCCGCCGCCGCCCCGGTCGAGGAGGAGAAGGACGAGTTCGACGTCATCCTCACCGGTGCCGGCGACAAGAAGATCCAGGTCATCAAGGTCGTGCGTGAGCTGACCTCGCTCGGCCTGAAGGAGGCCAAGGACCTGGTGGACGGCGCCCCGAAGCCCGTCCTCGAGAAGGTCGCCAAGGACGCCGCCGAGAAGGCCGCCGAGTCCCTCAAGGGCGCCGGCGCCTCCGTCGAGGTCAAGTAAGGCCTCAAGGGTCCGTACGGATCCTGACGCCGCGCAGTTCCTCCGGGAGCTGTAACGCGGATGCACTGAAGGGCGATCACCCAAGTGGGTGGTCGCCCTTCGGCGTTCCGGACGTTGTCGGACGGCTGCCTTGCACTGTGGGTTCCGACGAGTATGGTGATCTTCGTTGTGCCTCCGGGCACCCCGGTGACCCGCTGCGAGTGACGATCGCGGCACGCGGTTCGGGCTAGGGGGCCTTGACGAACTGCACGCAGCGCGCAATTCTCAGGACGCGTCGTCACAACGATCCGCATCCGAGGCATGGATCGACGACGAAGAGGGAAGTATCGATGTGCATCGAGGGCGTGGCTTGTCGCAGGTGTTGACGAACAACGAGGGTTTTCGAAGGTCCGCAAACCCGCACTGGACATCAGTGGGCCAAGTGGCTACACTGACCCTTTGCGCTGCCTGTTAGCTGTTTCCTGCCCGTCACCAGGAACCTGCCCTCGCCCGAGCACCGACGATTGAAGCGTCCCTGACCTGGGACTTTCCTTCTCTGTGTGTGGTCGAGGGGGCCGGTACGCGCGTAGTGAGTCCGAGCCCTCGGAAGGACCCCCTCTTGGCCGCCTCGCGCACTGCCTCGAACGCGAATATGAACAACGGCGCCAGCACCGCCCCGCTGCGCATCTCCTTTGCAAAGATCAAGGAGCCTCTCGAGGTTCCCAACCTGCTCGCGCTGCAGACCGAGAGCTTCGACTGGCTGCTCGGCAACACCGCCTGGCAGAGTCGGGTCGAGGAGGCTCTGGAGTCCGGTCAGGACGTCCCCACCAAGTCCGGTCTGGAGGAGATCTTCGAGGAGATCTCCCCGATCGAGGACTTCTCCGGGTCGATGTCGCTGACGTTCCGCGACCACCGCTTCGAGCCGCCGAAGAACTCCATCGACGAGTGCAAGGAGCGCGACTTCACCTACGCCGCGCCCCTCTTCGTCACGGCCGAGTTCACCAACAATGAGACCGGCGAGATCAAGTCCCAGACCGTCTTCATGGGCGACTTCCCGCTCATGACGAACAAGGGCACGTTCGTCATCAACGGCACCGAGCGTGTCGTGGTGTCGCAGCTGGTCCGTTCGCCCGGTGTCTACTTCGACTCCTCGATCGACAAGACGTCCGACAAGGACATCTTCTCCGCCAAGATCATCCCGTCCCGGGGTGCCTGGCTGGAGATGGAGATCGACAAGCGCGACATGGTCGGTGTCCGCATCGACCGCAAGCGCAAGCAGTCCGTGACCGTCCTCCTCAAGGCGCTCGGCTGGACCACCGAGCAGATCCTCGAGGAGTTCGGCGAGTACGAGTCCATGCGCGCCACCCTGGAGAAGGACCACACCCAGGGCCAGGACGACGCGCTGCTCGACATCTACCGCAAGCTGCGTCCGGGCGAGCCCCCCACGCGTGAGGCCGCGCAGACGCTGCTGGAGAACCTGTACTTCAACCCCAAGCGCTACGACCTCGCCAAGGTCGGCCGCTACAAGGTCAACAAGAAGCTGGGTGCGGACGCTCCGCTCGACGCGGGCGTCCTGACCGTCGAGGACGTCATCTCGACGATCAAGTACCTGGTGAAGCTGCACGCGGGCGAGATCGAGACGGTCGGCGACAACGGCACGCAGATCGTCGTCGAGACCGACGACATCGACCACTTCGGCAACCGTCGTCTGCGCAACGTCGGCGAGCTCATCCAGAACCAGGTCCGTACGGGTCTGGCGCGTATGGAGCGTGTCGTCCGCGAGCGCATGACCACGCAGGACGTCGAGGCGATCACGCCGCAGACGCTGATCAACATCCGGCCGGTCGTCGCCTCCATCAAGGAGTTCTTCGGCACCAGCCAGCTGTCGCAGTTCATGGACCAGAACAACCCGCTGTCGGGTCTCACCCACAAGCGCCGTCTGTCGGCCCTTGGTCCGGGTGGTCTCTCCCGTGAGCGGGCCGGCTTCGAGGTCCGTGACGTGCACCCGTCGCACTACGGCCGCATGTGCCCGATCGAGACCCCTGAAGGCCCGAACATCGGTCTGATCGGCTCGCTGGCCTCGTACGGCCGGGTCAACGCGTTCGGTTTCGTCGAGACCCCGTACCGCAAGGTCAACAACGGTCAGGTCACCGACGAGGTCGACTACCTCACGGCCGACGAAGAGGACCGGTACGTCATCGCGCAGGCCAACGCCACGCTGACGGACGAGCTCCGCTTCGCCGAGGCGCGCGTCCTGGTGCGCCGCCGTGGCGGTGAGGTCGACTACGTCAGCCCCGAGGACGTCGACTACATGGACGTCTCGCCGCGCCAGATGGTGTCGGTCGCGACCGCCATGATCCCCTTCCTCGAGCACGACGACGCCAACCGTGCCCTCATGGGCGCGAACATGATGCGTCAGGCCGTGCCGCTGATCAAGTCCGAGTCCCCGCTCGTCGGCACCGGCATGGAGTACCGCTCCGCCGTCGACGCCGGCGACGTGGTCAAGGCCGAGAAGGCGGGTGTGGTCCAGGAGGTCTCCGCGGACTACATCACCACGGCCAACGACGACGGCACGTACATCACGTACCGCCTGGCCAAGTTCGCCCGCTCCAACCAGGGCACCTCGGTCAACCAGAAGGTCATCGTCAACGAGGGCGACCGCGTCATCGAGGGCCAGGTCCTCGCCGACGGCCCGGCCACCCAGAACGGCGAGATGGCGCTCGGCAAGAACCTGCTCGTCGCGTTCATGCCGTGGGAGGGTCACAACTACGAGGACGCGATCATCCTGTCGCAGCGCCTCGTGCAGGACGACGTCCTCTCCTCGATCCACATCGAGGAGCACGAGGTCGACGCCCGTGACACCAAGCTCGGCCCCGAGGAGATCACCCGGGACATCCCGAACGTCTCCGAGGAGGTCCTCGCCGACCTCGACGAGCGCGGCATCATCCGCATCGGTGCCGAGGTCATCGCCGGTGACATCCTCGTCGGCAAGGTGACCCCGAAGGGTGAGACCGAGCTGACGCCGGAGGAGCGCCTGCTGCGCGCGATCTTCGGTGAGAAGGCCCGTGAGGTCCGTGACACCTCGCTGAAGGTGCCGCACGGCGAGACCGGCAAGGTCATCGGCGTCCGCGTCTTCGACCGCGAGGAGGGCGACGAGCTTCCCCCCGGTGTGAACCAGCTGGTGCGCGTGTACGTGGCGCAGAAGCGCAAGATCACCGATGGTGACAAGCTCGCCGGCCGTCACGGCAACAAGGGTGTCATCTCCAAGATCCTGCCGATCGAGGACATGCCGTTCCTGGAGGACGGCACCCCGGTCGACATCATCCTCAACCCGCTGGGCGTCCCGTCCCGAATGAACCCGGGACAGGTCCTGGAGATCCACCTCGGCTGGCTCGCCAGCCGCGGCTGGGACGTCTCCGGCCTCGCGGACGACTGGGCGCAGCGCCTGCAGGCCATCGAGGCCGACCGGGTCGACCCGGGCACGAACGTCGCGACCCCCGTCTTCGACGGTGCGCGCGAGGACGAGCTCGCGGGTCTGCTGAACCACACGATCCCGAACCGCGACGGCGAGCGCATGGTGCTCCCGTCCGGCAAGGCGCCGCTGTTCGACGGCCGCTCCGGCGAGCCGTTCCCGGAGCCGATCTCGGTCGGCTACATGTACATCCTCAAGCTGCACCACCTGGTCGACGACAAGCTGCACGCCCGCTCGACCGGCCCGTACTCGATGATCACCCAGCAGCCGCTGGGTGGTAAGGCCCAGTTCGGTGGCCAGCGGTTCGGCGAGATGGAGGTGTGGGCGCTGGAGGCCTATGGCGCCGCGTACGCCCTCCAGGAGCTGCTGACCATCAAGTCCGACGACGTCACCGGCCGCGTGAAGGTCTACGAGGCCATCGTCAAGGGCGAGAACATCCCCGAGCCCGGCATCCCCGAGTCCTTCAAGGTGCTCATCAAGGAGATGCAGTCCCTTTGCCTGAACGTGGAGGTGCTGTCCAGCGACGGTATGTCCATCGAGATGCGTGACACCGACGAGGACGTCTTCCGCGCTGCGGAGGAGCTCGGCATCGACCTGTCCCGGCGCGAGCCGAGCAGCGTCGAAGAGGTCTGACGGGAGTTCGGCGGACCTTGAGCGATCAGGGTCCGCCGGCCCCGGGACCCCCGTTTCAGACCCCAAGACTTACAACCCTGAGAGGGATTGACGCATAGTGCTCGACGTCAACTTCTTCGACGAGCTCCGGATCGGCCTGGCCACCGCTGACGACATCCGTCAGTGGAGCCACGGCGAGGTCAAGAAGCCCGAGACCATCAACTACCGCACCCTCAAGCCCGAAAAGGACGGACTCTTCTGCGAGAAGATCTTCGGCCCCACCCGGGACTGGGAGTGCTACTGCGGCAAGTACAAGCGCGTCCGCTTCAAGGGCATCATCTGTGAGCGCTGCGGCGTCGAGGTGACTCGCGCCAAGGTGCGCCGTGAGCGGATGGGCCACATCGAGCTGGCCGCTCCCGTCACGCACATCTGGTACTTCAAGGGCGTTCCCTCGCGCCTCGGCTACCTGCTCGACCTCGCTCCGAAGGACCTGGAGAAGGTCATCTACTTCGCGGCGTACATGATCACGTACGTCGACGAGGAGCGCCGTACGCGCGACCTGCCCTCCCTGGAGGCGCACGTCTCCGTCGAGCGGCAGCAGATCGAGAACCGCCGGGACGCCGACCTGGAGGCCCGCGCCAAGAAGCTCGAGACCGACCTGGCCGAGCTGGAGGCCGAGGGCGCAAAGGCCGACGTGCGCCGCAAGGTGCGCGAGGGCGCCGAGCGTGAGATGAAGCAGCTGCGCGACCGTGCGCAGCGCGAGATCGACCGCCTCGACGAGGTCTGGACCCGGTTCAAGAACCTCAAGGTCCAGGACCTGGAGGGCGACGAGCTCCTCTACCGCGAGCTGCGTGACCGCTTCGGCACGTACTTCGACGGTTCGATGGGTGCCGCGGCGCTGCAGAAGCGCCTGGAGTCCTTCGACCTGGACGAGGAGGCCGAGCGCCTCCGCGAGATCATCCGTACCGGCAAGGGCCAGAAGAAGACCCGTGCGCTCAAGCGCCTGAAGGTCGTCTCCGCGTTCCTGCAGACCAGCAACAGCCCCAAGGGCATGGTGCTCGACTGCGTGCCGGTCATCCCGCCGGACCTGCGTCCGATGGTGCAGCTGGACGGTGGCCGCTTCGCGACCTCCGACCTGAACGACCTGTACCGCCGTGTCATCAACCGCAACAACCGTCTGAAGAGGCTCCTGGACCTCGGTGCCCCGGAGATCATCGTCAACAACGAGAAGCGCATGCTTCAGGAGGCTGTTGACGCCCTCTTCGACAACGGCCGCCGCGGCCGTCCGGTCACCGGTCCCGGTAACCGTCCGCTGAAGTCCCTCAGCGACATGCTGAAGGGCAAGCAGGGTCGTTTCCGTCAGAACCTGCTCGGCAAGCGCGTCGACTACTCGGCCCGTTCCGTGATCGTCGTCGGTCCGCAGCTGAAGCTGCACCAGTGCGGTCTGCCGAAGGCGATGGCGCTGGAGCTCTTCAAGCCGTTCGTGATGAAGCGCCTGGTGGACCTGAACCACGCGCAGAACATCAAGAGCGCCAAGCGCATGGTCGAGCGCGGCCGTACGGTCGTGTACGACGTGCTGGAAGAGGTCATCGCGGAGCACCCGGTTCTGCTGAACCGTGCGCCCACGCTGCACCGCCTCGGCATCCAGGCCTTCGAGCCGCAGCTGGTCGAGGGCAAGGCCATCCAGATCCACCCGCTCGTCTGCACCGCGTTCAACGCGGACTTCGACGGTGACCAGATGGCCGTGCACCTGCCGCTGTCCGCGGAGGCGCAGGCCGAGGCCCGCATCCTGATGCTGTCCTCGAACAACATCCTCAAGCCCGCCGACGGCCGTCCGGTGACGATGCCGACCCAGGACATGGTCCTCGGTCTGTTCTTCCTCACCACCGACGGTGAGATGCGGGAGGTCAAGGGCGAGGAGCGTTCGTTCTCGTCCGTGGCCGAGGCGATCATGGCGTTCGACGCCGGCGAGCTCTCGCTGCAGTCGCGCGTGGACATCCGCTTCCCGGTGGGCACCATCCCGCCGCGTGGCTGGACCCCGCCGGTTCAGGAGGAGGGCGAGCCGGAGTGGCAGCAGGGTGACAGCTTCCGGCTGAACACCACGCTGGGCCGCGCGCTCTTCAACGAGCTGCTGCCCGAGGACTACCCGTTCGTCGACTACGAGGTCGGCAAGAAGCAGCTCTCCGAGATCGTCAACGACCTCGCCGAGCGCTACCCCAAGGTCATCGTGGCGGCGACGCTCGACAACCTGAAGGCGGCCGGCTTCTTCTGGGCGACCCGTTCCGGTGTCACCGTGGCCATCTCCGACGTCGTCGTCCCCGAGGCGAAGAAGGAGATCGTCGCCAAGTGGGAGGCCGCGGACGAGAAGATCCAGAAGCAGTACGAGCGCGGTCTGATCACCAAGGACGAGCGCACCCAGGAGCTCATCGGGATCTGGACCAACGCGACCAACGAGGTCGCCGAGGCCATGAACGAGAACTTCCCGAAGACCAACCCCATCTTCATGATGGTGAACTCGGGTGCCCGAGGAAACATGATGCAGATGCGCCAGATCGCCGGTATGCGCGGTCTGGTGTCGAACGCCAAGAACGAGACCATCCCGCGGCCCATCAAGGCGTCGTTCCGTGAGGGTCTGTCCGTGCTGGAGTACTTCATCTCCACGCACGGTGCCCGTAAGGGTCTGGCGGACACCGCTCTGCGTACCGCCGACTCGGGTTACCTCACCCGTCGTCTGGTCGACGTCTCGCAGGACGTCATCATCCGCGAGGAGGACTGCGGCACCGAGCGCGGTCTGAAGCTGAAGATCGCCGAGCGCGGTGCCGACGGCACGCTGCGCAAGACCGGTGACGTCGAGACCAGCGTCTACGCCCGCATGCTCGCCGAGGACGTCGTCATCGACGGCAAGGTGATCGCACCGGCCAACGTGGACCTCGGCGACGTGCTCATCGACCAGCTGGTGCACCACGGGATCGAGCAGGTCAAGACCCGTTCGATCCTGACCTGCGAGTCCGCCGTCGGCACCTGCGCCATGTGCTACGGCCGCTCGCTGGCCACCGGCAAGCTGGTCGACATCGGTGAGGCGGTCGGCATCATCGCCGCCCAGTCCATCGGTGAGCCCGGTACCCAGCTGACGATGCGTACCTTCCACACCGGTGGTGTGGCCGGTGACGACATCACCCAGGGTCTGCCCCGTGTCGTCGAGCTCTTCGAGGCCCGTACCCCGAAGGGTGTCGCCCCGATCTCCGAGGCCTCCGGCCGCGTGCGGATCGAGGAGACCGAGAAGACCAAGAAGCTCGTCGTCACCCCGGACGACGGCAGCGACGAGACGGCGTTCCCGATCTCGAAGCGTGCCAAGGTCCTGGTCCGTGAGGGCGACCATGTCGAGGTGGGCCAGCAGCTCACCGTGGGTGCCACCAACCCGCACGACGTGCTGCGCATCCTGGGTCAGCGTGCCGTCCAGGTCCACCTGGTCGGCGAGGTCCAGAAGGTCTACAACTCGCAGGGCGTGTCGATCCACGACAAGCACATCGAGATCATCATCCGGCAGATGCTGCGCCGTGTGACGATCATCGAGTCCGGCGACGCCGAGCTGCTGCCCGGCGAGCTCGTGGAGCGCTCGAAGTTCGAGACCGAGAACCGTCGTGTGGTCCAGGAAGGCGGCCACCCGGCCTCCGGCCGTCCGCAGCTGATGGGTATCACCAAGGCCTCGCTGGCGACCGAGTCGTGGCTGTCGGCGGCGTCCTTCCAGGAGACGACCAGGGTCCTCACGGACGCGGCGATCAACGCCAAGTCCGACTCCCTGATCGGCCTCAAGGAGAACGTCATCATCGGTAAGCTCATCCCGGCCGGTACGGGTCTGTCCCGCTACCGCAACATCCGGGTCGAGCCGACCGAGGAGGCCAAGGCCGCGATGTACTCGGCCGTGGGCTACGACGACATCGACTACTCGCCGTTCGGCACGGGCTCCGGCCAGGCCGTGCCGCTGGAGGACTACGACTACGGTCCGTACAACCAGTAAGGCGTACGTCTGAAGCACTGAAGGGCGGTCACCCTGTGGGGTGGCCGCCCTTCGGCGTGTGCGGGGGCTGTCAGCGGGGCTCTCCTCGACGAACTGCACACCGCCGTGGGTCGGTCGGCGCGCCCGCGTGTTCGTCGGCCAGCGGCTCGGAGCGGCGCCCGACGGGGGCGAGCGCGTACGGCACGGGGCCACGACCTCAGCCCGGCGCACGTGTCCGATCCAGGTCCGTGCACGGGACCCCAGGTGCTCGATGCGGCTCGTGGGCCAGATGTCATCGTTCGTTGGCCCGCGATGCCTGAGGAGTAGGCTGGCCATGGTCCATCCGGGCCCGGATCATGCGGAGTTGGTCCTCGCACGGGCTGCCGGTCGCGGATGGGGCGTGGGGTGGGCGCTCATCGTCGCGATCCCCATCGCGGCGGGGCCGGTGTCCCCCGGCCCACCTGCGCGAACCCCCGTAACAGAAGATCGTCGGCAGTGGATTCGAAGATCAGATGCGGCATGGGGTCTTGACATGTTCCGCATAGTGATGCGGGCGGCGCCCATTTGTTTTGACCGCAGCGAATGAGGTAGGTACGCTCAGACCTTGTGCCTGGGGTGTGCCCTGGCTCTCGTGCGTGCCATCAACCGCATGGCGAGCCGTCATCGGCCACCGTAATCTGCGCCCTTTTCGCCTTGCGGCGGGAGTCTGCGGGATTCGACACACCCGACCGCGTGGGTCGGCGACGTTCCAGGTTAGCTGTACCTTTCGGCACACAGAAACCGGAGAAGTAGTGCCTACGATCCAGCAGCTGGTCCGCAAGGGCCGGCAGGACAAGGTCGAGAAGAACAAGACGCCCGCACTTGAGGGTTCTCCTCAGCGCCGGGGCGTCTGCACGCGTGTGTTCACGACCACCCCGAAGAAGCCGAACTCGGCCCTGCGTAAGGTCGCGCGTGTGCGTCTGACCAGCGGGATCGAGGTCACCGCCTACATTCCGGGTGAGGGTCACAACCTGCAGGAGCACTCCATCGTGCTCGTGCGCGGTGGCCGTGTGAAGGACCTGCCGGGTGTTCGCTACAAGATCATCCGCGGTTCGCTCGACACCCAGGGTGTCAAGAACCGCAAGCAGGCCCGCAGCCGTTACGGCGCCAAGAAGGAGAAGTAAGAATGCCTCGTAAGGGCCCCGCCCCGAAGCGCCCGGTCATCATCGACCCGGTTTACGGCTCCCCTGTGGTGACCTCCCTGATCAACAAGGTGCTGCTGAACGGCAAGCGCTCCACCGCCGAGCGCATCGTCTACGGCGCCATGGAGGGCCTGCGCGAGAAGACCGGCAACGACCCGGTCATCACGCTCAAGCGCGCTCTTGAGAACATCAAGCCGACCCTTGAGGTCAAGTCCCGCCGTGTCGGTGGCGCCACCTACCAGGTCCCGGTCGAGGTCAAGCCCGGCCGTGCCAACACCCTGGCGCTGCGCTGGCTCGTCGGTTACTCCCGCGCCCGTCGCGAGAAGACCATGACCGAGCGTCTCCTCAACGAGCTCCTCGACGCCTCGAACGGCCTCGGTGCGGCCGTGAAGAAGCGCGAGGACACCCACAAGATGGCCGAGTCCAACAAGGCCTTCGCGCACTACCGCTGGTAGTCGCTACCCCATCGAGAAGCGAGAGAAGACTGAAGCCTTATGGCTACCACTTCACTTGACCTGGCCAGGGTCCGCAACATCGGGATCATGGCCCACATCGACGCGGGCAAGACGACCACTACCGAGCGGATCCTCTTCTACACCGGCGTCAGCTACAAGATCGGTGAAGTCCACGACGGCGCTGCCACCATGGACTGGATGGAGCAGGAGCAGGAGCGTGGCATCACGATCACCTCTGCTGCCACCACCTGTCACTGGCCGCTCGAGGACAACGACTACACGATCAACATCATCGACACCCCGGGTCACGTCGACTTCACGGTCGAGGTGGAGCGCTCGCTGCGCGTCCTCGACGGTGCCGTCACGGTGTTCGACGGTGTCGCCGGTGTCGAGCCGCAGTCCGAGACTGTGTGGCGTCAGGCCGACCGTTACGGCGTGCCGCGCATCTGCTTCGTGAACAAGCTGGACCGCACCGGTGCCGAGTTCCACCGCTGCGTCGACATGATCTCGGACCGCCTTGGTGCGCAGCCGCTGGTCATGCAGCTTCCGATCGGTGCCGAGGCCGACTTCAAGGGCGTCGTGGACCTGGTCCGCATGAAGGCGCTCGTGTGGTCCGCCGAGGCCGCCAAGGGCGAGATGTACGACGTCGTCGACATCCCGGCCACGCACACCGAGGCTGCCGAGGAGTACCGCGGCAAGCTGATCGAGGGCGTCGCCGAGAACGACGAAGAGATCATGGAGCTGTACCTGGAGGGCCAGGAGCCCACCGAGGAGCAGCTGTACGCCGCGATCCGTCGCATCACCATCGCGTCCGGCAAGTCCAGCGACACCACGGTCACCCCGGTGTTCTGTGGCACCGCGTTCAAGAACAAGGGCGTCCAGCCCCTGCTCGACGCGGTCGTGCGCTACCTGCCGACCCCGCTCGACGTCGAGGCCATCGAGGGCCACGACGTGAAGGACCCCGAGCTGGTCGTCAAGCGCAAGCCGTCCGACGACGAGCCGCTGTCCGCGCTGGCGTTCAAGATCATGAGCGACCCGCACCTCGGCAAGCTCACCTTCGTCCGGGTCTACTCGGGCCGCCTGGAGTCCGGCACCGCCGTGCTGAACTCCGTCAAGGGCAAGAAGGAGCGCATCGGCAAGATCTACCGCATGCACGCCAACAAGCGTGAGGAGATCGACTCGGTGGGCGCCGGCGACATCGTCGCCGTCATGGGCCTGAAGCAGACCACCACCGGTGAGACGCTGAGCGACGACAAGAGCCCGGTCATCCTGGAGTCCATGGACTTCCCGGCGCCGGTGATCCAGGTCGCCATCGAGCCCAAGTCCAAGGGTGACCAGGAGAAGCTGGGTGTCGCCATCCAGCGTCTCGCGGAGGAGGACCCCTCCTTCCAGGTTCACTCCGACGAGGAGACCGGCCAGACCATCATCGGTGGTATGGGCGAACTGCACCTTGAGGTGCTGGTCGACCGTATGCGCCGTGAGTTCAAGGTCGAGGCCAACGTCGGCAAGCCGCAGGTCGCGTACCGCGAGACGATCCGCAAGGCCGTCGAGCGCGTCGACTACACGCACAAGAAGCAGACTGGTGGTACCGGCCAGTTCGCCAAGGTGCAGATCGCGATCGAGCCGATCGAGGGCGGCGACGCCTCGTACGAGTTCGTGAACAAGGTGACCGGTGGTCGTATCCCGAAGGAGTACATCCCTTCGGTCGACGCCGGTGCGCAGGAGGCCATGCAGTTCGGCATCCTCGCGGGCTACGAGATGACCGGCGTGCGCGTCACGCTGATCGACGGTGGCTACCACGAGGTCGACTCCTCCGAGCTGGCGTTCAAGATCGCCGGTTCTCAGGCCTTCAAGGAGGCCGCGCGCAAGGCCAGCCCCGTGCTGCTGGAGCCGATGATGGCCGTTGAGGTCACCACGCCCGAGGACTACATGGGCGAGGTCATCGGCGACATCAACTCCCGTCGTGGCCAGATCCAGGCCATGGAGGAGCGTGCCGGTGCCCGCGTCGTGAAGGGCCTGGTTCCGCTGTCGGAGATGTTCGGCTACGTCGGCGACCTCCGCAGCAAGACGTCGGGTCGCGCGAGCTACTCGATGCAGTTCGACTCCTACGCCGAGGTTCCGCGGAACGTCGCCGAGGAGATCATCGCGAAGGCCAAGGGCGAGTAACGCACCCCGTTCACACGCCGTAGGCTTGACTCCGGAGCCTTGAGGGGCATTCACCCGCATTCGTGGGGGAGTGCCCCGGGGCCCGGGCTTTCCAGCAAAGATCACCTGGCGCCGATGAGTAAGGCGTACCAGAACCACTCCACAGGAGGACCCCAGTGGCGAAGGCGAAGTTCGAGCGGACTAAGCCGCACGTCAACATCGGCACCATCGGTCACATCGACCACGGTAAGACGACCCTCACGGCCGCCATTACCAAGGTGCTGCACGACGCGTACCCGGACCTGAACGAGGCCTCGGCCTTCGACCAGATCGACAAGGCTCCCGAAGAGCGCCAGCGCGGTATCACCATCTCCATCGCGCACGTCGAGTACCAGACGGAGACCCGTCACTACGCCCACGTCGACTGCCCCGGTCACGCGGACTACATCAAGAACATGATCACCGGTGCTGCCCAGATGGACGGCGCCATCCTCGTGGTCGCCGCCACCGACGGCCCGATGCCGCAGACCAAGGAGCACGTGCTCCTGGCCCGCCAGGTCGGCGTTCCGTACATCGTCGTCGCCCTGAACAAGGCCGACATGGTGGACGACGAGGAGATCCTGGAGCTCGTCGAGCTCGAGGTCCGCGAGCTGCTCTCCGAGTACGAGTTCCCGGGCGACGACCTGCCGGTCGTCAAGGTCTCGGCGCTCAAGGCCCTTGAGGGCGACAAGGAGTGGGGCCAGTCCGTCCTCGACCTGATGAAGGCCGTCGACGAGAACATCCCGCAGCCCGAGCGTGACGTCGACAAGCCGTTCCTGATGCCGATCGAGGACGTCTTCACGATCACCGGTCGCGGTACGGTCGTCACCGGCCGTATCGAGCGTGGTGTCCTGAAGGTCAACGAGACCGTCGACATCGTGGGCATCAAGCAGGAGAAGACCACCACCACGGTCACCGGCATCGAGATGTTCCGCAAGCTGCTCGACGAGGGCCAGGCCGGTGAGAACGTCGGTCTGCTGCTCCGCGGCATCAAGCGCGAGGACGTCGAGCGCGGCCAGGTCATCATCAAGCCGGGCTCGGTCACCCCGCACACCGAGTTCGAGGCGCAGGCCTACATCCTGTCCAAGGACGAGGGTGGCCGCCACACGCCGTTCTTCAACAACTACCGCCCGCAGTTCTACTTCCGTACGACGGACGTGACCGGCGTCGTGACCCTCCCCGAGGGCACCGAGATGGTCATGCCGGGTGACAACACCGAGATGAAGGTGGAGCTCATCCAGCCCGTCGCCATGGAGGAGGGCCTCAAGTTCGCCATCCGTGAGGGTGGCCGGACCGTGGGCGCCGGCCAGGTCACCAAGATCAACAAGTAAGCTCGCTTGCTTGACGGTCGGTTGACCTGAAATGCCTGAATAGGCCCGTACGACTTCGGTCGTACGGGCCTTTTCGCTGTCGGGCCTTTTCGCTGTTACGAAAGTATTCGGCGCGTTCGGCCCGTTGTTCCCACCGTGCACTCCCCTCACCATTTGTCATGCCGCTGAGCACATACCGACCGAGGGGTGAGGCATGTCTGGAGGCGTCAGCCGTAGAGCCGTTCTCGGAGCGGGGGCAGGTGCGGGGGCGGGGCTGGCGACGCTGCCCTCGTTGTCAGGGGTCGCCTGGGCGGAGGGGGACGCTCCGCAACTGGCGGATCCGGGAGCGTACATCTCCTTCTCGCCGAAGACGGGCGCCTTCTCGCTCGTCGGCGCCCCGGTCGTCGTCAGCCCCGAGGACCACCCCGGAGTCGTACGGGTCGCGGGAGACCTTCGCGATGACATCGAGCGGGTGACGGGCGTACGGCCCGGCGGCTCGATCGCGCGCGAGGCGGTTCTGGTCGGGACGATCGGCCGCAGTCCTCTCATCGACGGGTTGATCACCACTGGAAAGCTGGACGTGACCGGTGTGCGGGGCAAGTGGGAGACCTCGCTGCAGGCTGTCGTCGAGCACCCGATGCCCGGGGTTGAGCGCGCACTTGTCATCGCGGGCAGCGATCCGCGCGGCACGATCTTCGGGGTGTACGACGTCTCGTACGGCATCGGGGTCTCGCCCTGGTACTGGTGGGACGACGTACCGCCGGTCCACCGGGACGAGGTGTACGTCCTGCCGGGACGGTTCAGTCAGGGCACGCCGGCCGTGAAGTACCGGGGTGTGTTCATCAACGACGAGAACCCGGCGCTGGGGACGTGGGCGCCGAGGTACTTCGGTCCGGGGAAGGCGCCCGGCCACCCCGGGGGCTTCAACGCGGACTTCTGGGCCAAGGTCTTCGAGGTGCTGCTGCGGCTGAAGGGGAACTACCTCTGGCCCGCGGTGTGGGGGAGGGCCTTCGCCGAGGACGATCCGGAGAACCACGCGCGGGCGAAGGAATACGGGATTGTCATGGGCACGTCTCACGAGGCGCCCATGATGCGGGGCATCGAGGAGTGGAACCGGCACGCGGTCCCCGCGGTGCGGGATTCCTCGGGCGCCGTCGTGAAGCCGGGGAGCGACCCGTACGGCGGCACGGGCGAGTGGTCGTACCGCCGCAACTCCCAAGCCATCAAGGCGTACTGGCGTGACGGCATCCGGCGCATGGTCGAGCAGGACTTCGAGGGCGTGGTCACGCTCGGGATGCGGGGGAACGGGGACACCAGTCTCCCGGACGGCGACGGCATCGAGCTCATGCAGGAGATCATCGCGACTCAGCGGGAGATCATCGAGGAGGTCACCGGTCGCCCTGCCGAGGAGACCCCACAGGTGTGGACGCTCTACAAGGAGGTCCAGCGCTACTGGGACCGCGGACTGCGCGCGCCCGACGACGTGACGGTGGTCCTGACGGACGACAACTGGGGCAACATCCGCAAGCACCCGGACCCGGGGGAGCCGCGAGCCGGCGGCTACGGCCTGTACTACCACTTCGACTACGTCGGCGTGGGCCGCAACTACAAGTGGGTCGACACGGCCAACCTCGCCAACCTCTGGGACCAGCTCCACCAGGCGCACGCGTACGGCAACCACGGGCTGTGGGTGACGAACGTGGGCGATCTGAAGGGCAACGAGCTGCCGACCGAGTTCTTCCTGAACTACGCCTGGAACCCTGGGCGTTGGGGGCTGGAGGACCTTGAGGAGTGGGAGCTGCGCTATGCGCGGCAGAACTTCGGGCCGGCGGAGGCGGAGGCCGTCGCCGCCGTCCTCGCCGAGTACGGACAGCTCCAGGTCCGCCGCAAGCCGGAGCTGCTGAACCGCCGGATCACGCTGAACCCGGCGAAGGACCCGACCGAGGACGAGTCGGCGGTCGTGTACGACGACCAGGAGACGCCCTTCTACTTCGGTCACCGTGAGCTGGAGCGCGTCACGGAGGAGTGGCGGAAGCTGGCGAGGACGGCGGACCGGATCGAGCGCCGGCTTCCGGCGAGGGTGCAGGACGCGTGGTTCGAGCTGGTCGGCTACCAGGTGCAGGCGACCGCGAACGTGTACGCGCTACGGGAGGCGGAGTTCACGAACCTGCTGTACGCGGCCCAGGGCCGGGCCGCCACGAACGACCGGGCGACGGAGGCGGAGGCCGGCCTGGAGCGTGACTTCGCCCTGGCCCGCCGCTTCAACACCCAGGTGGCGGGCGGCAAATGGGACGGCTTCCAGACGCAGCCGCACATCGGCTACGGGGACGTGGAGCGGTACGGACCGAACGCGGGCTGGCAGCAGCCGGAGAAGGACAACGTCGCGCTGCCGGACGAGATCTTCCCCAAGGTGAAGCGGATCGAGGTGCCGTCCGGCGCCGAGCTGGGCGTGGCGGTCGACGGTTCGCTGGACTCGGGGGAGTGGTGGCCCGGAGGTGCGTCGGGCGCGGCCGTGCTTCCGGTGTTCAGCCCCTACCAGACCCGCCCCGACCAGTACATCGAGGTGTTCAACCGGGGTCGTACGCCCTTCGAGTACCGGATCGAGCCGACGGTGCCGTGGCTGCGGGCCGACCGCACGCGCGGCCGGGTCGAGCAGCAGGTGCGGGTGGTGCTGGAGGTGGACTGGGCGCGGGTGCCGGAGGGCCGTACGGAGGGTTCGGTGGTGGTGCGTGGCGCCGGGGCCTCGGTGACGGTGGGGGTCGTGGCCGAGAAGCCGTCGCCTCGGGGGCTGCGGGGCTTCGTCGAGGCGGGCGGGTACGTGGCGGTTGACGCGGAGCACTGTGTGCGGGCGGTCGGGGGGAGCGGTGTGCGCTGGCAGCGCGTCGACCGGATCGGGCGTACGGGGGCCGGGATGACCCCGTGGCCGGTCACGGCGGCGCGCCAGACGCCGGGCCGGTCGGCGTCACCACGTCTGGAGTACGAGGTGACGCTGCTGTCGGTGGGTGAGGCGACGGTCTGGTCGTACCTCTCCCCTCGGAACCCTGCGCTTGTGACGGGCGGCCTGCGGTATGGGGTGTCCTTCGACGACGGGGAGCCGCAGATCGTCGACATCAACGCGGTCACGGGTGCCGACGACGGGCTGATGAACAAGCAGTGGGCGTGGGGCACGTCGGACAACGTGAACGTGACGGCGACGAGGCACACGATCGGGCGGGCCGGTGTGCACCGCCTGAAATTCTGGATGGTCGATCCGACGGTGGTGCTGCAACGGTTGGTGATCGACACGGGCGGGCTGACGCCGACGTATCTGGGGCCGCTGGAGAGCCATCACATCCGCTGATCCACTTGTGAGAAGGGGCCCGCACATGAGGCACGCGGGGCGGGCACTGTGGCGCGGCCTGGACGCGGGCCCCTTCTCTCGGCTGCCCTACGCGGCTTCGAAGATCTCTTCGGCCGTCGGAGCGGTGACCGCGCGGGCGAGCCAGTGGCGCATGATCTGCGTGTCTCCGCATTCGGTGATGCGTTCACGGGCCTGGTCGGGAACGTCGAGGCCGCGCTGTTCCAGGACGAGCAGGATGTCCTCCGCGCGGCCCTGGGCGCGGCCTTCCTCCCGGATCTCTTCCGAGATCGGCGAGGAGAAGAACGAAAGGTCCTTGCGCACCAGGTCCCTCCAGGTTTCCAGGGCGGCCGGATTGCAGGCCATGCCCTTTGCGATGAGTTCGGTCAGGATGTCCACGCCGGAGACCGCCATGCGGACCCCGGAGGTCTCCACAAAGAACTGCGGGAGCGGTGCCGCGCCATGGCCGACCACGTCTTTCCCGGGGCTCTGCCCCGACATGCCGGGGCTACTCATCCGTGAAGATCTCGTCGGCGGAGGGGGCGATGATGGCCCGCCGGTGCCAGTGGCGCAGCGTCTCGGGATCGTCGCAGTTGGTGATGCGTTCGCGGACAGCTTCGGGGACGTCGATGCCGCGTACCTCAAAGACGTCCAGGATGTCCTGGGCGGCACGTCGCGTCTCGCCCTCGGCTCGGCCTTCGTCGCGGATTTCCTCGGAGAGGGGCGACTTGTAGAAAGAGAGGTCCACGGCCACCAGTTTCCTCCAGATTTCTGCGGCTGGGTGCTTGCCCAGGCCTTGGGCAATGAGTTCGATGATCGGGTTGGCGAGGGCCGCGGGGGTGTCCCGCAGCACGTTGGTCATTGCTTTGAGTATGACCTCGGCTTTCGGATTCGTGGCGTGGGTGATCGCTGACAGTGTCGCGAGCGCGAGGTCTTTGCGGACCTCGGCCGGGTTGGTGATCACCGGCATGTTGTGCGGTCCCGCGACCATTGGGCGCAGGGTGAGCAAGGGCCACTGACGCGGGCCGAAGCTGACCTCGCGCGCAGCCCATTCGGCAGTGGCGTGGTCCTGGCAGACGACCAGCAGCAACGGCTGCAGCCGGTACTTGTTCAGCAAGTACGACGCGTAGTACGCCCAGCTCGCGTGCTTGTTCGGGTCCTTCTTGCCCTGGGCCTCGATGGCGAGGAGAAACGGCTCGTCGTCCTCCGTCTCCAGCCGCAGCAGCGTGTCGAGTCGGCGTTCGAGCGGGCGGGTCTCGGTGAGGTCATTGGGCAGGACGGTGAACGAGGTGGGCTGGGGGATGTTGACGCCGAGCACGTCGGAGAGCCGGGAGAAGAGGTCCGGGTGCTCCTGGAAGATGCGGTGCATCGCCTCGTGGGGCGAGCTGACCATACGGGTTCCTGTTGGTGAGGTAATGCGGGATGGGGATTGCCTCTGGCACATGCCAAAGTCGCTCTATGGGTGAGCCTAGGGGCGCAACACGGCCCGATAGCAGCTCAGTTGGTGATGTTTACCCGGAGGGGTGAGTGCGGCCGTGAGTCGGCCTCGCGCGGCAGTCGCGGCAGCAGCCGGGTTCGGGGGCGCGGAAGGCGCGATCGCAGCCGTCGCAGTTGCGGAGGGGTGCAGGACGGCTGGTGGCGGAGCGGGGGCGCCGAACGGGGGTGGGGGTGGCAGCTGTGCGGTGAGGCGATGGGCCAGGAAGGCGGCCGGGCGGCGCAGGCCTTCGGGCGGGAGGTCGGTGGTCAGGGCCTGGCGTACGGCGGCGGGGGTGACGTCGCGTTCGAGCCAGGCGGCGACACCGGGGGCGAGGTGGCTGGTATCGCAGGCCGAGAGGAGCAGGCGGGGGTTGCGGCGGCGGAGTTCGGCGAGGAGGTCCGTGGCCGTCTGGAGCAGGGTGCGGGAGGGGAAGGTCGGCTGCGGTACGGCGGGGAGGGGCTTGCGGGGTGTGCGCTTCGTCGGGGTGGGGGTGGAGCGCTGGTGCTGCCGTACCGGCTCGGGCTCGGCATGACGCCCGGGCTGGTTGCAGGAGATCGTGCGGGTGACGATGCGGCCGCCGGGGATGCGTTGGCGTTCGCGGCGCAGGTAGCCGTGGGCCTCCAGCTCGCGCAGGGCGGCCGCGATACGGGTCGGGCCCTCGGGGAAGCGGGCGGCGAGGGTCTTGATGTCGACGCGGGCGCCAGGGGGCAGCGACTGGATGTGTGCGCCCAGCCCGATCGCGAGGAGCGAGAGCTCCGGGTGCTGGACCAGGTGGTTGCCGATCACCGTGAAGCGGGTGGTGTGGCGGGTGTGGTCGTGTTCCAGGCCGCCGGAGCCGGGATGGCCGCGATGGGGGTGCCGGTGCGGGTGGTTGTTGCCCGCAACACGGGACTGGGCGCGCGAGGGCGCGCTAGGGTTCTGCGTATCCATCGGGAAGTCCTTGTCTTCCTCGGTGGTCAGGCCCTCGCACTGGGATTGCCGTCCCGGCGGGGGCCGTCGCATGTCTGCGGTTGTGTGGTGTGTGGTGCCGCGCTGAGCGTAAGGCAGGCAATGGCTCCCGAATCCAGTCGAGTTGGGCATCTTCACCCGCGCGGGTGATGGTGTGCCGTGGGCGGGAGGGGTGGGGCTTGGTGAGGGTTCTTTCACCCTGATGTTTCTTGGGAAAGACCGCGCACGGTACCGGAGCACACGCGGGCGGGCTTCGGTGCCGGTGGCAGGGCGACTTCCGCCCAGACCGTCTTGCGCGGGTACGGTCCCTCCGCGGTGCCCCAGCGGTCGGCCAAGGTCTCGACGAGGAGCAGCCCTCGGCCGGACTCGGCGTCCGGCCCAGCCGCCCCGAGCTGCGGCAGACGGCCGCCCCGGGTGTCGGTGACCTCGACGCGCAGGGCGTCGCCGACGACGTAGAGCGTGAGCCGGAAGTCGCGGCCGGGAACCCGGCCATGAGTGGCGGCGTTGGCCGCGAGCTCGGCCACCACGAGGTCCGCCGGGTGCAACGGGAGCCCCCACGCCCGGAGTTGCTCGGTGGCGAGCAGTCGGGCCAGGCGGGCACCGCGTGGTGTGGAGGACAGCAGCACGCTGAAGTTGCGGGTGAGGTCGTCGAGTTGGGGCGCGGAGTGGGGGGTTTCCTGAATCACGTCACTCAGCGTGGCGGAATCTGCTTACGTTGAACCGTAATTGGGCGTGTACGTACGGTTACTGTCTCGCCGTTGTCCTGTTCTGTCTTGGCTGTCCCGGTGCCGTACGGGTGCGGCTGCGCGTTGGAGGTGGGTGGCTATGAGTAACGAAGGTGTGGACGAGGCGGGTTGGGACCTCGAACCGGGGGACGAGAGCGCGCCGTTGGTGGAGGCAGTGGGGCGCCTGGTGAAGTTCTGCCGGGAGGCCGCCGGATTGCGGGCGTCCGATCTCGGCGATGCCCTCGGGTACGGCGAGGACATGGTCCGCAAGATCGAGCGCGGGGCGCGGATTCCCCGGCCGGAGTTTCTGGACCGAGCGGATGAGCTCCTGAACGCGGGAGGGCATCTCAAGGCGTTCAAGGAGGACATGGAGAAGGCTCGGTATCCGAAGAAGGTGCGGGAGCTGAAGGCGTTGGAGGACCGGGCGGTTGAGGTGCTGCTTTACAGCAACCACAACATCCATGGCCTGTTGCAGACGCCGGAGTACGCGCGGGCGCTGTTCGAGATGAGGCAGCCCGCGTACTCGTCGGACGTGGTGGAGCGGGAGACCGCCGCTCGCATGGCCCGGAAGTCGGTCTTCGAGCGGGAGCCCGCGCCGACGCTCAGCTTTGTGCAGGAACAGGTGACGCTGGAACGCCCTCTCGGTGGGAAAATGGTGCTGCGTGGGCAGCTCGAACACCTCCTGGAGGTGGCGCGGTTGCGCAACGTCACGCTTCAGGTCATGCCGACCGACCGCGAGGAGCACGCCGGAACGCAGGGCCTGATCGAGGTGCTGAAGTTCGCCGACGGCACGGCGGTCGGGCGTTCCGAAGGCGCGTTCAACGGGCGCCCGGTCTCCAACCTCCGGGAGCTTCGTATCCTTGAGCTGCGGTATGGCATGATCCGCGCCCAGGCTCTCACTCCGAGGGAGTCGCTGGCCTTCATCGAGCACGCGCTGGGGAGACTATGAACGCCTCGGAACTCCACTGGTTCAAGAGCAGCTACAGCAGCAGCGGCGAGGCAGGCGACTGCGTCGAAATAGCCAACACCCCCACCACCATCCACATCCGCGACTCCAAGAACACCGAGGGCCCCCGCCTCGCCTTCGCCCCCGGTGTCTGGGCCGACTTCGTGTCGTACGCCGCTCGCGGCTAAGGCGTCACGCTCGCCTCGTTGCCGCGCCGCGCGGAGGGGATCGTGCCGTCGGCGACGAGCCCCGCCACCGCGTCGCCGTGGTTGCGGACGAGGTAGTCCATGGCGTGTTCGGTGGAGGACTGGTACTCCAGCTGCGCGCTGTGGAAGCGGAGCCGTTCCTGGCAGTCCTCGATGATCTCGCCCCAGGTCTTCACCATGATCCGGAAGCGCGGCGTGGACACCGCGCACCCCGGAACTCGGTCCACCTGGTGGGCCATCTGCTGGAGAGCCTTGTCCATGGCATTGCCGACGAGCCAGAAGTCCCATGTCACGGCAGGGTCCCGGAAGCGGTCGTCGGACATGACGGCTTCCGCGTAGCTGCTGATCTGGCCGAACTCCGCCATACCGAGGACGATGCCGGGGCGCTTCAGCTCGACGACCAGATGGTGCCGCTCACCCTTCCTGTGTCGGGCAGCCCGGGAGAGCATCAGGTCGACCCTGCCGCGTCGCCCGTCCTCGCGGAGAACGGGTTCCGGCGTGGGCGTGTCACGTCCGAGCAGGCGGCAGTGCTGCGTGAGCACCGCGTTGAGGCTGCGGTCGCTGACGTGGAGCGCGTACTCCTCGCCGAACACCCAGCACTGGTCTTCCAGGATGCGGTGCAACTCGTCCCGCTCCGTGACCCGTTGCCTGGTCTTCGGTGCGAAGACGAGGTGCTCCAAAGCGGTGAGGAAGTCGATACGGTCTGCTGCCGCTGTCGACGCCTTGATCAACGCTGAGAGCGTGGTGCGTTTCAGAAGCCGGTTCAGCTCCTCGCGCTCCTGCTTGGAGAGCGTGAACAACTCGTCGGCGATGCGCAGCACGTCTGAGGGCTCGTGCGCCAGAACGGATCGAAGGAGCGCGAAGGTGGTTCGGCGGGTGCCTGGGGACTTGGGAAGGTGCCGGAACACTGTCGTGGCCACCGCGTCGAACGTCTCGCGTTCGGCACGCTCCTTTTCGTCGGCCGGGTCACCCGCGTACGGGTAGATGCCCTCCTGCTGCCACTCGGTGACCTGCTCTCGCCGTCGTTCGTCCACACGGGTGCGGAAATGGGACCGGAGCTGGCTGCGAGCCGCCGCTAGCATCTCGGCCGGCGGCCCGTCCGGCGCCCAGTCCGTGAAAGCAAGCTCCTCGGAATCGACATCATCGAAACCCGCCCAGCTCAGATGCGCGGTGAACTCAAAGCCAGGAGCCTGGATGCCCGGCTTCAGCTGTGCGCGGGACATGCCCTCGCCGTCGCAGAGGAAGAGGGCGCGGGGGACAGGCCTGCGCCATTCGACGATCTTCAAGCGGGCGGCTTCGCCGGTCCAGCCGGGGGGAGAGGGCAGCACATAGTCGCGTACGTGCAGTTGTTCCGCCGCGGGGTCGAGCTCCTGGCCGTCGTACTCGATGCGCACGTCCGGATATCTTTCCAGGTATGTGGCGAAGGCCGCGGTAAGCGACGACCTGGCACGGCACTCACCCAGCACATCCAGCTCCTCGCCGCCGAACGCCTCGAAGAGCGTGCCGGCGGGGTCGGCCGTGGGCTCCGGATCGCCGATGTCGAACTCGTCCATGGAGTGCCGGTCCGCCTCGATCACCAGCTGCTGCCGGCCTCCCGCGGCCTCGGTCACACTGGTCCATCGCACCTGGGTGCCCAGAGCGAAGGCACGCACCCGGCCCCGTCCGTTCTTGCCGTGCAGGACGCGGCCCCGTTCCGGGGTGCCCTTGGCGCGCTTCTTCCACGAGGAGCCGATGGGACGGAAATACTCCTCGCAGTGTTCGGCTGACATACCGCTTCCGTCGTCCTGGACGCGGACCCGGTCCACGCCACCGAGGTCGTTGCGCTCCAGTGTGACCACGACACGCTCGGCGTCGGCGTCGAGGGCGTTCCAGATCAGCTCCTCGACGGCGCCGACGGGGTCCCGTAACCGGGCCAGCTCCGTGATGTGCTCCCTGCTGGTCTCCAGCCGCACCTTCACCATGACGTGGCCTTTCTCGCTGTGCGATCCCCATACAGCTATTGCGATCCGCGTATGGGAGGGCCAGTCTGTGTTTCCCCGCCTTGCCGCACGTACGGAACCGCCGGGCAATCACTCGCCAGGATGATCAATCGGCCGGGTGCGCCGCGCGCCGCGCAGTCCATACACCCGCACAGACGCCCCCAGGTTTGACCCGCGTCACCCTCCGGGTACCCTCTACGCCCCGATTGGCCAGCGCCGCGCCCCGTATGGCAGACTAGCGGGGTTGCTCGGTCGAGTGTTGATGCTGCGCGCCTCCCGCCGGGAGGACCGGAAGCGAGTCCCACAGTACTCGTCGCCCCAACTGCCGTGAGGCAGCGCTGAGGCGGACGTACGGGAATCTTCCGGGAAGTGTGAGCGCGGCACCGGCCAGGCACCCGGTGGGCCTTCGGTGGCGGAAACACGCTGCTCAGTCTCCGGTCCGCGGTTCTGGTAGGGCCGCGCCACCCCGGCAGGGATGCTCGAACAAGGGACATCTGTGTCGGCGGGAGCGCGACACACCCGACCGCGTGGGTCGGAGGAAGTCAAGGGAACACCGGGTTCCGGAGCGTAAAGAGAGACAGGACTACGAAGTAGCCATGGCGGGACAGAAGATCCGCATCCGGCTCAAGGCCTACGACCACGAGGTCATCGACTCCTCGGCGAAGAAGATCGTCGAGACGGTGACCCGTACTGGTGCGTCGGTCGCGGGCCCGGTGCCGCTGCCCACTGAGAAGAACGTGTACTGCGTCATCAAGTCGCCGCACAAGTACAAGGACTCGCGCGAGCACTTCGAGATGCGCACGCACAAGCGCCTGATCGACATTCTTGACCCGACCCCCAAGACCGTTGACTCTCTGATGCGACTCGACCTCCCGGCCGGTGTCGACATCGAGATCAAGCTCTGAGGCTGGTGGGCTGAGAATGGCTAAGCAGATCAAGGGCATCCTGGGCGAGAAGCTCGGCATGACGCAGGTGTGGGACGAGAACAACCGTGTTGTTCCGGTCACCGTCGTCAAGGCCGGCCCCAACGTCGTGACCCAGGTTCGTACCAACGACGTCGACGGCTACGAGTCGGTCCAGATCGCCTTCGGCGAGATCGACCCGCGCAAGGTGAACAAGCCCCTCAAGGGCCACTTCGCGAAGGCCGACGTCACCCCCCGTCGCCACCTTGTCGAGATCCGTACGGCCGACGCCGCCGAGTACACCCTCGGTCAGGAAGTCACCGCCGAGGTCTTCGAGGCCGGCGTGAAGGTCGACGTCACCGGCAAGAGCAAGGGCAAGGGCTTCGCCGGTGTCATGAAGCGTCACAACTTCAAGGGCCTCGGCGCCGGACACGGCACCCAGCGCAAGCACCGCTCTCCCGGTTCCATCGGTGGCTGCGCCACCCCGGGCCGTGTGTTCAAGGGCCTCCGCATGGCGGGTCGCATGGGCAACGAGCGGGTCACCACCCAGAACCTGACCGTCCACGCCGTTGACGCGGAGAAGGGTCTGCTGCTCATCAAGGGCGCGGTTCCCGGTCCGAACGGCGGCCTCGTCCTGGTCCGCACCGCGGCCAAGGGGGCCTGAGGTAACCGATGAGCACTGTTGACATCCTTTCGCCTGCCGGCGAGAAGGCCGGTACCGTCGAGCTCCCCGCGGAGATCTTCGGTGTGGAGAAGGTCAGCATTCCGCTGATCCACCAGGTCGTCGTCGCGCAGAACGCCGCTGCCCGTCAGGGCACGCACAAGACCAAGACCCGTGGCGAGGTCCGTGGTGGCGGCAAGAAGCCGTACCGCCAGAAGGGCACCGGCCGCGCCCGTCAGGGCTCGACCCGCGCGCCGCAGTTCGCCGGTGGTGGCGTCGTCCACGGCCCGCAGCCGCGTGACTACTCGCAGCGGACCCCGAAGAAGATGAAGGCCGCGGCCCTGCGCCACGCCCTCACCGACCGGGCCCGCGCCAACCGCATTCACGTCGTCACCGGCGTGATCGAGGGCGAGACCCCCTCCACGAAGGCCGCCAAGAGCCTGTTCGGCAAGATCTCGGAGCGCAAGAACCTGCTCCTGATCGTCGAGCGCGCCGACGAGGCCGCGTGGCTGTCCGCCCGCAACCTGCCCCAGGTCCACATCCTGGAGCCGGGCCAGCTGAACACGTACGACGTGATCGTCTCGGACGACGTGGTCTTCACCCAGGCCGCTCTCGAGTCCTTCGTCGCCGGCCCGCAGAAGGCCAACGACACCGAAGGGAGCGAGGCCTGATGGCTACCCGTCACCCCTCCATCGCCTCGAAGGCCGCCAAGGCCGCCAAGGCCGCGCGCGTCGCCAAGGCGAAGCGCCACGCCACCGAGGGCAAGAACACCGTCGTCACCGCGCCCAGCAAGGCGTACACGGACCCCCGTGACGTCCTGCTGAAGCCGGTCGTGTCGGAGAAGAGCTACGCGCTCCTCGACGAGAACAAGTACACGTTCATCGTCGACCCGAACGCCAACAAGACCCAGATCAAGCAGGCCGTCCAGGCGGTCTTCCAGGTCAAGGTCACCGGGGTCAACACGATCAACCGCCAGGGCAAGCGCAAGCGGACCCGCACCGGCTTCGGCCAGCGCGCGTCCACCAAGCGCGCGATCGTGACCCTTGCCGAGGGCGACCGTATCGACATCTTCGGCGGTCCGACCTCCTGACGGAGGTCCGGATCGTCCGATATCGGACGAGGACTGAGAAATGGGAATCCGCAAGTACAAGCCGACTACGCCGGGCCGTCGCGGCTCCAGCGTCGCCGACTTCGTCGAGGTCACGCGGTCCACGCCGGAGAAGTCGCTGGTCCGCCCCCTGCACAGCAAGGGCGGCCGTAACAACTCGGGTCGTGTGACCGTCCGCCACCAGGGTGGTGGCCACAAGCGCGCCTACCGCGTGATCGACTTCCGTCGTCACGACAAGGACGGCGTGCCGGCGAAGGTCGCGCACATCGAATACGACCCCAACCGCACCGCGCGCATCGCGCTCCTGCACTACGCGGACGGCGAGAAGCGCTACATCCTGGCCCCCAAGGGCCTCGGACAGGGCGACCGGATCGAGAACGGCCCCGGCGCCGACATCAAGCCCGGCAACAACCTGGCGCTCCGCAACATCCCGGTCGGTACGACGATCCACTCCGTGGAGCTTCGTCCGGGTGGGGGCGCCAAGTTCGCCCGCTCCGCCGGTGCCTCCGTGCAGCTGCTCGCGAAGGAGGGCCAGATGGCCCACCTCCGCATGCCGTCCGGTGAGATCCGCCTGGTCGACGTGCGCTGCCGCGCCACCGTCGGCGAGGTCGGCAACGCCGAGCAGAGCAACATCAACTGGGGCAAGGCCGGCCGTAAGCGCTGGCTGGGCGTCCGCCCGACCGTTCGCGGTGTGGCGATGAACCCGGTTGACCACCCCCACGGTGGTGGTGAGGGCAAGACCTCCGGTGGTCGCCACCCGGTCAGCCCCTGGGGTCAGAAGGAAGGTCGTACTCGTTCGCCCAAGAAGGCGTCGAACAAGTACATCGTCCGCCGCCGCAAGACGAACAAGAAGCGCTAGGAGCGGGTTTAGATGCCGCGCAGTCTCAAGAAGGGGCCCTTCGTCGACGACCACCTGATCAAGAAGGTGGACGCCCAGAACGAAGCCGGCACCAAGAACGTCATCAAGACCTGGTCCCGTCGCTCCATGATCGTGCCGGCCATGCTCGGCCACACGCTCGCGGTGCACAACGGCAAGACCCACATCCCGGTGTTCGTCACCGAGTCGATGGTCGGCCACAAGCTCGGCGAGTTCTCGCCGACGCGCACCTTCCGGGGCCACGTCAAGGACGACCGGAAGTCGAAGCGCCGCTAGTAGCGGATCGCATTCAGACACGTAAGAAACTGAAGGGACAACCATGGACGCCAGGGCCCAGGCGCGGTACATCCGCGTCACGCCCATGAAGGCCCGCCGTGTGGTGGACCTCATCCGTGGCATGGACGCCACGGAGGCCCAGGCTGTTCTGCGATTCGCTCCGCAGGCAGCCTCCGTGCCGGTCGGCAAGGTGCTCGACAGCGCCATCGCCAACGCCGCGCACAACTACGACCACACGGACGCCACCTCGCTGTTCATCAGCGAGGCGTACGTCGACGAAGGCCCGACCCTGAAGCGGTTCCGTCCGCGTGCCCAGGGCCGTGCCTACCGGATCCGCAAGCGGACCAGCCACATCACCGTGGTCGTCAGCAGCAAGGAAGGAACCCGGTAATGGGCCAGAAGGTAAACCCGCATGGGTTCCGGCTCGGTGTCACGACCGACTTCAAGTCGCGTTGGTACGCCGACAAGCTGTACAAGGACTACGTCAAGGAAGACGTCGCCATCCGTCGGATGATGACGTCCGGCATGGAGCGCGCCGGTATCTCCAAGGTGGAGATCGAGCGCACCCGTGACCGCGTCCGCGTGGACATCCACACCGCGCGTCCGGGCATCGTCATCGGCCGCCGTGGCGCCGAGGCCGACCGCATCCGCGGCGACCTCGAGAAGCTCACGGGCAAGCAGGTCCAGCTGAACATCCTCGAGGTCAAGAACCCCGAGACCGACGCTCAGCTGGTTGCCCAGGCCGTCGCCGAGCAGCTCTCCTCCCGCGTCTCCTTCCGTCGGGCCATGCGCAAGAGCATGCAGTCCGCCATGAAGGCCGGCGCCAAGGGCATCAAGATCCAGTGCGGTGGCCGCCTCGGCGGCGCCGAGATGTCCCGCTCGGAGTTCTACCGCGAGGGCCGCGTGCCCCTGCACACGCTCCGCGCGAACGTGGACTACGGCTTCTTCGAGGCCAAGACGACCTTCGGCCGCATCGGTGTGAAGGTCTGGATCTACAAGGGCGACGTCAAGAACATCGCCGAGGTCCGCGCCGAGAACGCTGCCGCCCGTGCGGGTAACCGCCCGGCGCGTGGCGGTGCCGACCGCCCGGCCCGCGGTGGCCGCGGTGGCGAGCGGCGCGGTCGCAAGCCGCAGCAGGCTGCCGGCGCCGAGGCCCCCAAGGCCGAGGCTCCCGCTGCCGCCGCTCCGGCTGAGGCAGCGCCCTCTTCTTCTGGCGGAACGGAGGCCTGACCGACATGCTGATCCCCCGTAGGGTCAAGCACCGCAAGCAGCACCACCCCAAGCGCAGCGGCGCTGCCAAGGGTGGCACGCAGGTTGCGTTCGGCGAGTACGGTATCCAGGCGCTGACCCCGGCGTACGTGACGAACCGTCAGATCGAGGCCGCTCGTATCGCCATGACCCGCCACATCAAGCGTGGCGGCAAGGTCTGGATCAACATCTACCCGGACCGTCCCCTCACCAAGAAGCCCGCCGAGACCCGCATGGGTTCCGGTAAGGGTTCTCCGGAGTGGTGGATCGCCAACGTCAAGCCCGGACGCGTGATGTTCGAGCTGTCGTACCCCAACGAGAAGATCGCGCGCGAGGCCCTGACCCGTGCGGCTCACAAGCTGCCGATGAAGTGCAAGATCGTCAAGCGCGAGGCAGGTGAAGCGTGATGTCGGCCGGTACCAAGGCGTCCGAGCTGCGCGAGCTGGGCAACGAGGAGCTTCTCGGGAAGCTTCGCGAGGCCAAGGAAGAGCTGTTCAACCTCCGCTTCCAGGCGGCGACGGGTCAGCTCGAGAACCATGGCCGTCTGAAGGCGGTCCGCAAGGACATCGCGCGGATCTACACCCTGATGCGCGAGCGTGAGCTGGGCATCGAAACGGTGGAGAGCGCCTGATGAGCGAGAGCAATGTGACTGCAGAGAAGACTGAGGCGCGCGGATTCCGCAAGACCCGTGAGGGTCTGGTCGTCAGCGACAAGATGGACAAGACCGTCGTCGTCGCCGTTGAGGACCGGGTGAAGCACGCCCTGTACGGCAAGGTCATCCGCCGTACGAACAAGCTCAAGGCCCACGACGAGCAGAACGCCGCGGGTGTCGGCGACCGCGTCCTCCTCATGGAGACCCGGCCGCTGTCCGCGACGAAGCGCTGGCGCGTCGTCGAGATCCTCGAGAAGGCGAAGTAACAAGCGGGGGCTGAAGCCCCTGCTGCCCCCGCCGTGAGCCAGGGGTCCGGGCGCAGGTCCGGCGCGGAGCTTCGCGAGGCGACTCGCGGAACCCCGGCCGCCCTGTGACCGGCCCCGCCGGGGCACTGCCCCGGCTCCCGGCGCGGGTTTCCGCCTGTAGAGGCCCAAGTAATTCCTGCGGGAACAACTCGCAGGACAGTTCCGCCAGGCTCGCAGGTCTGACCCGAAAAGGTCGCTGCGGGAACCGGCAGACGATCAGGAGATAGACGTGATCCAGCAGGAGTCGCGACTGCGTGTCGCCGACAACACGGGAGCGAAGGAAATCCTTTGCATCCGTGTGCTCGGTGGCTCCGGTCGCCGCTACGCGGGCATCGGTGACGTCATCGTCGCCACCGTCAAGGACGCGATCCCCGGTGGCAACGTGAAGAAGGGTGACGTCGTCAAGGCGGTCATCGTTCGCACCGTCAAGGAGCGCCGCCGTCCGGACGGCTCGTACATCCGCTTCGACGAGAACGCCGCCGTCATTCTGAAGAACGACGGCGACCCTCGCGGCACCCGCATCTTCGGCCCGGTCGGGCGTGAGCTGCGCGAGAAGAAGTTCATGAAGATCATCTCGCTGGCTCCGGAGGTGCTGTAAGCATGAAGATCAAGAAGGGCGACCTGGTCCAGGTCATCACCGGCAAGGACAAGGGCAAGCAGGGCAAGGTCATCGCGGCCTACCCCCGCGAGGACCGTGTTCTGGTCGAGGGTGTCAACCGGGTCAAGAAGCACACCAAGGCCGGCCCGACCGCCAAGGGTTCGCAGGCCGGTGGCATCGTCACGACCGAGGCGTCGATCCACGTCTCCAACGTCCAGCTGGTCGTTGAGAAGGACGGCAACAAGGTCGTCACGCGTGTCGGTTACCGCTTCGACGACGAGGGCAACAAGATCCGCGTTGCCAAGCGGACGGGTGAGGACATCTGATGGCTACCACCACCACTCCGCGTCTGAAGACGAAGTACCGCGAGGAGATCGCGGGCAAGCTGCGTGACGAGTTCAAGTACGAGAACGTCATGCAGGTTCCCGGTCTCGTGAAGATCGTGGTCAACATGGGTGTCGGCGACGCCGCCCGTGACTCGAAGCTGATCGAGGGCGCCATCCGCGACCTCACCACGATCACCGGTCAGAAGCCGGCCGTCACCAAGGCCCGCAAGTCCATCGCGCAGTTCAAGCTGCGTGAGGGCCAGCCGATCGGTGCCCACGTCACGCTCCGTGGCGACCGCATGTGGGAGTTCCTGGACCGCACCCTGTCGCTCGCGCTCCCGCGCATCCGCGACTTCCGCGGTCTGTCCCCCAAGCAGTTCGACGGCCGTGGCAACTACACCTTCGGTCTCACGGAGCAGGTCATGTTCCACGAGATCGACCAGGACAAGATCGACCGCGTCCGGGGTATGGACATCACCGTGGTCACCACGGCGACCAACGACGCTGAGGGCCGCGCGCTCCTTCGTCACCTCGGCTTCCCCTTCAAGGAGGCGTGAGCGAGATGGCGAAGAAGGCTCTGATCGCGAAGGCTGCTCGCAAGCCCAAGTTCGGCGTGCGTGGCTACACGCGCTGCCAGCGCTGCGGCCGTCCCCACTCCGTGTACCGCAAGTTCGGCCTGTGCCGCGTGTGCCTTCGTGAGATGGCTCACCGTGGCGAGCTGCCGGGCGTGACCAAGAGCTCCTGGTAATCCCTGTAATCAGGGATTCCGGAAGCTCTCGGTAAGTAACGGGCACTGTCAGGGGCCCACCTCTCCATGGCATAGGCTTGGAGGGTTGGGCGCCTGACGCCCATACGACTTACTACGCCGTAGGTCCACCGTGCCGCACCCGCCCCGTCTCGGATCGGGGAGAGGGATGGCACACCAGGAAACCCCGGCGAGAGAGGCCGAAGGCCAATTCATGACCATGACTGATCCGATCGCAGACATGCTTACGCGTCTGCGAAACGCGAACTCGGCGTACCACGACTCCGTGACGATGCCGGCGTCGAAGATCAAGTCTCACATCGCGGAGATCCTCCAGCAGGAGGGCTTCATCACGGGCTGGAAGGTCGAGGACGCCGAGGTCGGCAAGAGCCTCGTCCTGGAGCTGAAGTTCGGCCCCAACCGTGAGCGCTCCATCGCGGGCATCAAGCGCATCTCCAAGCCCGGTCTCCGGGTGTACGCGAAGTCCACCAACCTGCCGAAGGTGCTCGGCGGCCTCGGCGTGGCGATCATCTCCACGTCCCACGGGCTCCTCACTGACAAGCAGGCCGGCAAGAAGGGCGTGGGTGGGGAAGTCCTCGCCTACGTCTGGTAGCAGAAGGGAACGGAGGAAACAGCTATGTCGCGCATCGGCAAGCTCCCCATCGCGGTTCCCGCCGGCGTGGACGTCACCATCGACGGCCGTACGGTCGCGGTCAAGGGCCCCAAGGGCACGCTGACCCACACCGTTGCGGCGCCGATCGACATCGCCAAGGGCGAGGACGGCACCCTGCAGGTGACCCGCCCCAACGACGAGCGTCAGAACAAGGCCCTGCACGGCCTGTCCCGCACGCTGGTGGCGAACATGATCACCGGCGTGACCCAGGGTTACGTGAAGAAGCTCGAGATCAGCGGTGTCGGTTACCGCGTGACCGCGAAGGGTTCGAACCTGGAGTTCGCCCTCGGTTACAGCCACCCGATCACCGTCGAGGCCCCCGAGGGCATCACCTTCAAGGTGGAGGCCCCCACCCGGTTCTCGGTCGAGGGCATCGACAAGCAGAAGGTCGGCGAGGTCGCGGCCAACATCCGCAAGCTGCGCAAGCCCGACCCGTACAAGGCCAAGGGCGTCAAGTACGAGGGCGAAGTCATCCGCCGCAAGGTCGGAAAGGCGGGTAAGTAAGCCATGGCATACGGGCAGAAGATCCTCAAGGGCGACGCCTACAAGCGCGCCGCGATCAAGCGCCGTCACATCCGGATCCGCAAGCGGATCAACGGTACGGCGGAGCGCCCCCGTCTGGTCGTGACCCGTTCCAACCGCCACATCGTGGCGCAGGTGATCGACGACCTGAAGGGCCACACCCTGGCGTCGGCGTCCACCCTGGACTCGTCGGTCCGCGGTGGCGAGGGCGACAAGTCCGCGCAGGCCAAGCAGGTCGGCGCCCTGGTCGCCGAGCGTGCCAAGGCCGCCGGTGTCGAGGCCGTCGTGTTCGACCGTGGTGGCAACCAGTACGCCGGGCGCATCGCCGCCCTGGCGGACGCCGCCCGCGAAGCCGGGCTCAAGTTCTGAGCCGCTGTAGCTAGCGGAAAGAGAGAGGTAATCCAATGGCTGGACCCCAGCGCCGCGGTGGCGGTGCCGGTGGCGGCGAGCGGCGGGACCGGAAGGGCCGTGACGGCGGCGCAGCTGCCGCCGAGAAGACCGCGTACGTTGAGCGCGTAGTCGCGATCAACCGCGTCGCCAAGGTTGTGAAGGGTGGTCGTCGCTTCAGCTTCACCGCGCTGGTCGTGGTGGGCGACGGTGACGGCACCGTGGGTGTCGGTTACGGCAAGGCCAAGGAGGTGCCGGCCGCCATCGCCAAGGGCGTTGAGGAGGCCAAGAAGCACTTCTTCAAGGTCCCCCGGATCCAGGGCACCATCCCGCACCCGATCCAGGGTGAGAAGGCTGCCGGCGTCGTGCTGCTCAAGCCCGCGTCCCCCGGTACCGGTGTTATCGCCGGTGGTCCGGTGCGTGCCGTGCTGGAGTGCGCCGGTATCCACGACGTTCTGTCGAAGTCGCTCGGCTCCGACAACGCGATCAACATCGTGCACGCGACCGTGGCGGCCCTGAAGGGTCTGCAGCGTCCCGAGGAGATCGCGGCCCGCCGTGGTCTGCCGCTCGAGGACGTCGCCCCCGCGGCCCTGCTGCGTGCGCGTGCCGGGGCGGGTGTGTGATGGCTCGCCTCAAGGTCACGCAGACGAAGTCGTACATCGGCAGCAAGCAGAACCACCGTGACACCCTGCGCTCCCTTGGCCTCAAGGGCATCAACACGCAGGTCGTCAAGGAGGACCGCCCCGAGTTCCGCGGCATGGTGCACACCGTCCGCCACCTCGTGACGGTCGAGGAGGTCGACTGATCATGGCGGAGCAGAACCCGCTCAAGATCCACAACCTCCGTCCCGCCCCGGGCGCCAAGACCGCCAAGACCCGTGTCGGTCGTGGTGAGGCGTCGAAGGGTAAGACGGCCGGTCGTGGTACCAAGGGTACGAAGGCCCGTTACCAGGTTCCGGAGCGCTTCGAGGGTGGCCAGATGCCGCTCCACATGCGCCTCCCGAAGCTGAAGGGCTTCAAGAACCCGTTCAAGACGGAGTACCAGGTCGTGAACCTGGACAAGCTCTCCGCCCTCTACCCCGAGGGTGGGGAGGTCACCGTTGCCGACCTGGTCGCCAAGGGTGCCGTCCGCAAGAACAGCCTCGTCAAGGTCCTCGGCCAGGGCGAGATCTCCGTGGCGCTGCAGGTGACGGTCGACGCCGTCTCCGGCTCCGCCAAGGAGAAGATCACCGCCGCCGGCGGTACCGTCACCGAGCTCGTCTGACATCACGGCAGGCGTCTTGATGACCTGAACGATCCCACCGGGGATGCCCCACAAAAGGGGTATCCCCGGTTGGTCGTTCCGAGGGGGCAGTCTCGCCGGTAAGGTGGCCTGCACTGCCATCTTTCACAGAGTGCGCCACGTGGGGCACCCTGAGCGGCAGTTGGCCGTTACATATTCGTCGAACCTCAAGACCGTCACCCTTGACGCAGTAGCGCGGGGGTCGCAGGAGGCACCGTGCTCACCGCGTTCGCCCGGGCGTTCAGGACGCCCGACCTGCGCAAGAAGCTGCTCTTCACGCTCGGCATCATCGTGATCTACCGGATCGGTACGCACGTCCCGATCCCGGGCGTCGACTACACAGCCGTCCAGTTCTGTATCGACCAGGCGAACCAGAACCAAGGCCTGTTCGGTCTGGTCAACATGTTCAGTGGTGGCGCGCTGCTCCAGATCACGGTCTTCGCGCTCGGCATCATGCCGTACATCACGGCGAGCATCATTCTGCAGCTGCTGACCGTCGTGATCCCGCGCCTCGAAGCCCTCAAGAAGGAGGGCCAGGCCGGCACGGCGAAGATCACACAGTACACGCGCTACCTCACGGTCGCCCTGGCGATTCTCCAGGGCACGGGTCTGGTGGCCACCGCCCGCAGCGGCTCGTTGTTCTCGAACTGCACCATGGCGAGCTCCATCGTCCCGGACCGCTCGATCTTCTCCACGATCACGATGGTGATCGTGATGACCGCCGGTACGGCCGTCGTCATGTGGCTCGGTGAGCTCATCACCGACCGCGGCATCGGCAACGGCATGTCGATCCTGATGTTCATCTCGATCGCCGCCACCTTCCCGTCCGCGCTGTGGGCGATCAAGAAGCAGGGCAACCTGGCGGACGGCTGGATCGAGTTCGGCACCGTCATCGCGGTCGGCCTGGTCATGGTCGCGCTCGTGGTCTTCGTCGAGCAGGCCCAGCGCCGTATCCCGGTGCAGTACGCGAAACGCATGATCGGCCGCCGTTCCTACGGCGGCACCTCGACGTACATCCCGCTGAAGGTGAACCAGGCGGGTGTGATCCCCGTCATCTTCGCCTCGTCGCTGCTCTACATTCCCGCACTGATCGTCCAGTTCTCGAATTCCCAGGCGGGCTGGGCGACGTGGATCCAGCAGAATCTGGCGGACACGGCGGCGCCCGCGCACATCACCCTCTACTTCTTCCTCATCGTTTTCTTCGCCTTCTTCTACGTGGCCATCTCGTTCAACCCCGAGGAAGTCGCGGACAACATGAAGAAGTATGGTGGCTTCATCCCGGGCATCCGGGCTGGTCGGCCAACCGCTGAGTATCTCTCGTACGTGCTCAACCGGATCACTTGGCCGGGCTCGCTGTATCTGGGGCTTATCGCTCTCGTCCCAACGATGGCGTTGGCTGGTTTCGGGGCAAACCAGAACTTCCCGTTCGGCGGAACCAGCATCCTGATCATCGTGGGTGTGGGTCTGGAGACGGTGAAGCAGATCGAGAGCCAGCTTCAGCAGCGCAATTACGAAGGGTTCCTCCGCTGATGCGAATCGTCCTCGTCGGGCCGCCCGGTGCCGGCAAGGGAACGCAGGCCGCGTTCCTTGCCAAGAACCTGTCGATCCCGCACATCTCCACGGGCGACCTCTTCCGTGCGAACATCAGCCAGCAGACGGAGCTCGGCAAACTCGCGAAGTCCTTCATGGACAAGGGCGAGCTGGTGCCGGACGAGGTCACCATCGCGATGGCCAAGGACCGCATGGAGCAGCCGGACGCCGCGAGCGGCTTCCTGCTCGACGGCTTCCCGCGGAACGTCTCGCAGGCCGAGGCGCTGGACGAGATGCTCACCGCCGAGCGCATGAAGCTGGACGCGGTGCTGGACCTGGAGGTCCCCGAGGACGAGGTCGTCAAGCGGATCGCCGGCCGCCGCATCTGCCGGAACGACTCGTCGCACGTCTTCCACGTGTCGTACAAGGCGCCGAAGGCGGAGGGCGTCTGCGATGTGTGCGGCGGCGAGCTGTACCAGCGCGACGACGACTCCGAGGAGACCGTGCGCAAGCGGCTGGAGGTCTACCACACGCAGACCGAGCCGATCATCGACTACTACAAGGCCCAGGGCCTGGTGGTGACGATCTCCGCGCTCGGCAAGGTGGAAGAGGTCACCGAGCGCGCGATGGAAGCCTTGAAGCGCGAGGACGACGACAAGTAGTCGAGCTGGTTTCTTCGGCCGCGGTGTCCCTCCGGGGGTGCCGCGGCCGAAGTGTGCGGGGGTGGGTGGTGCCCTCTCTGTGGTGCCGTCTCCGGGGGCGGCGCCCCCGGACCCTCGCTGTCGGCCTGAACGCCCTCGTCCTCAAGCGCCGGACGGGCTGGTGCTGCCTGACTGGGCTGAAAGCGGTACCGCCGGCCACCCGTATTGTTGAAGGGTCCGTCTTTTCTCCGGTCCAGAAAGGCCGTAGCCCCCATGGTGCAGATCAAGACCCCCGAGCAGGTCGCCAAGATGCGCGAGGCTGGGCTGGTCGTCGCCGCCATCCATGCGGCCACCCGTGAGGCGGCCGTGCCGGGTGCCACCACCAAGGACCTCGACGACGTGGCCCGCAAGGTGATCGCCGAGCACGGGGCCAAGCCGAACTTCCTGGGCTACGGCGGCTTCCCTGCGACCATCTGCACCTCCGTGAACGAGGTCGTCGTCCACGGCATCCCGAGCGACGAGGTCGTCCTCAAGGACGGCGACATCATCTCGATCGACGCGGGCGCGATCATCGACGGCTGGCACGGGGACGCGGCGTTCACCGCCTTCGTGGGCTCCGGTCACGCTCCGGAGCTCATCGAGCTCTCCCGGGTGACCGAGGAGTCGATGTGGGCCGGCATCGCGGCGATGAAGCAGGGGCACCGGCTCGTGGACGTCTCCAGGGCGATCGAGACGTACATCCGGCGCCAGCCGAAGCCGGGCGGCGGCAAGTACGGGATCGTCGAGGACTACGGCGGGCACGGCATCGGCACCGAGATGCACATGGACCCGCACCTGCTGAACTACGTCGACCGGCGGCGGGGCAAGGGGCCGAAGCTGGTGCCCGGGTTCTGCCTGGCGATCGAGCCCATGGTGTCGCTGGGGACGCCGAGGACCAAGGTGCTGGAAGACGACTGGACCGTCATCACGACGGACGGTACGTGGTCGTCGCACTGGGAACACTCGGTGGCGCTGACGGAGGCGGGCCCGCTGGTGCTCACGTCGCCCGACGGGGGGAAGGCGAAGCTGGCGGAGTACGGGGTCACCGCAGCGCCCGATCCGCTGGCGTAACGGAGCGACGGCCCGCGGCCGCACTCCCCGCACTCTCCCGGCACCCCGGCATAACGATCTCGCTTCGTGGGCAGCCTTCTCGATTCGTGTTTCCGGGAGGGCTGAAGTAGACTGACTCGTCGGCTCTCGTGTTCCCGTATGCCCGCATGCGGTCGCCCGGGGCCGACCTAGGTAGTCGATTCGAAGGGCGAAGCGTGGCCAAGAAGCAAGGTGCCATCGAGATCGAGGGCACTGTCGTCGAGTCTCTGCCGAACGCCATGTTCAAGGTCGAGCTCCAGAACGGCCACCAGGTCCTGGCACACATCAGCGGCAAGATGCGCATGCACTACATCCGCATCCTCCCTGACGACCGGGTCGTGGTGGAGCTGTCTCCGTACGACCTGACGCGTGGCCGGATCGTCTACCGGTACAAGTAGATCTTGCCCAGGTCCCGTGTTTCCCGCGGGTCCGCCGGCAACTGACCCGGAGAACCTCACATCCCATGAAGGTCAAGCCGAGCGTCAAGAAGATCTGCGACAAGTGCAGGGTGATCCGCCGTCACGGTCGGGTCATGGTCATCTGCGAGAACCCGCGCCACAAGCAGCGCCAGGGCTGACGCACGATCGATCGCTCCCTCTGCACAGATATCGCAGGGATTCGCGCGACGCGAGCTGAATTTGTTCATACGCAGGGCCCAGGCGCCAGACGGTGCCTGACACCCCCGGTTCGGAGGCCGGGGACCCAGTTCGTACCTAATCTTCGGCTGCATCCTTTGAACAGCGTGAAGAGGCCGGCGGCTGGGAAGCGGCTCTGTGGAAGACCTCCGAGTATCAACTGGAGCCATTGAATGGCACGCGTTTCCGGTGTTGACATCCCGCGCGACAAGCGCGTGGAGGTCGCCCTCACCTACGTGTTCGGCATCGGCCGGACCCTGTCGCAGCAGACGCTGGCCGAGACCGGCGTCAACCCGAACACCCGTGTTCGCGATCTGACCGAGGAAGAGCTCGTCAAGATCCGCGAGTACGTGGACAACCACATCAAGACCGAGGGTGACCTCCGTCGCGAGATCCAGGCCGACATCCGCCGCAAGGTCGAGATCGGCTGCTACCAGGGTCTGCGCCACCGCCGTGGTCTGCCCGTCCGCGGTCAGCGCACCAGCACCAACGCCCGCACTCGCAAGGGCCCGCGTCGCGCCATCGCCGGCAAGAAGAAGCCGGGCAAGAAGTAGTCCGCAGCGGACTCGCCGTCCAGCGGTCTTCGCTGTAGGACCGACCACCTCCCGTAGGAGTTATAGATGCCCCCCAAGGGTCGTCAGGGCGCTGCCAAGAAGGTGCGCCGCAAGGAAAAGAAGAACGTCGCTCACGGCCACGCGCACATCAAGAGCACGTTCAACAACACCATCGTTTCGATCACGGACCCGTCCGGCAACGTGATCTCCTGGGCCTCCGCCGGCCACGTCGGCTTCAAGGGCTCGCGCAAGTCGACCCCCTTCGCCGCGCAGATGGCTGCCGAGTCGGCCGCCCGTCGCGCGCAGGAGCACGGCATGCGCAAGGTCGACGTCTTCGTGAAGGGCCCGGGTTCGGGTCGTGAGACGGCCATCCGTTCGCTGCAGGCGACCGGTCTCGAGGTCGGCTCCATCCAGGACGTCACCCCCACCCCGCACAACGGCTGCCGTCCGCCGAAGCGTCGTCGCGTCTGACGCCTCGCGCTTTCGCGGTTTCCGGGCGGTACGACCCTTTGGGGTCGTATCGCCCGTACCCTTGCAGTACCCGCCCTCTATGGCAGGGGCGGTTCCGTCGGGCGTCATATAGCGGGCGCCCACGACTGAAGGATCTGATCCACACATGCTGATCGCTCAGCGTCCCTCGTTGACCGAAGAGGTCGTCGACGAGTTCCGCTCCCGGTTCGTGATCGAGCCGCTGGAGCCGGGCTTCGGCTACACCCTCGGCAACTCCCTGCGTCGTACGCTCCTGTCGTCGATCCCCGGTGCGGCTGTCACCAGCATCCGGATCGACGGTGTCCTGCACGAGTTCACCACCGTGCCGGGCGTCAAGGAGGACGTCACCGACCTGATCCTCAACATCAAGCAGCTGGTCGTCTCCTCGGAGCACGACGAGCCCGTCGTGATGTACCTGCGCAAGCAGGGCCCGGGTCTGGTCACCGCCGCCGACATCGCGCCCCCGGCCGGTGTCGAGGTGCACAACCCCGACCTCGTCCTCGCCACGCTCAACGGCAAGGGCAAGCTGGAGATGGAGCTGACCGTGGAGCGCGGTCGCGGCTACGTCTCCGCCGTGCAGAACAAGCAGGTCGGCCAGGAGATCGGCCGTATCCCGGTCGACTCGATCTACTCGCCGGTGCTGAAGGTCACGTACAAGGTCGAGGCCACGCGTGTCGAGCAGCGCACCGACTTCGACAAGCTGATCGTCGACGTCGAGACCAAGCAGGCCATGCGTCCGCGTGACGCCATGGCTTCCGCCGGTAAGACCCTGGTCGAGCTGTTCGGTCTCGCCCGCGAGCTGAACATCGACGCCGAGGGCATCGACATGGGTCCGTCGCCGACGGACGCCGCTCTCGCCGCGGATCTGGCGCTGCCGATCGAGGAGCTGGAGCTCACCGTTCGGTCGTACAACTGCCTCAAGCGTGAGGGCATCCACTCCGTGGGTGAGCTCGTCGCCCGCTCCGAGGCCGACCTGCTCGACATTCGTAACTTCGGTGCGAAGTCGATCGACGAGGTCAAGGCGAAGCTGGCCGGTATGGGCCTGGCCCTGAAGGACAGCCCGCCCGGATTCGACCCCACCGCTGCGGCGGACGCGTTCGGCGCGGACGACGACGCGGATGCCGGGTTCGTCGAGACCGAGCAGTACTAAGAGCTCGGGACCGACGGATTCGATTTTGGGTGCGGGTGGACTGTGGCTTGTCGCGCAGTTCCCCGCGCCCCTTCCGAGCAGCCCCTTCGGGGCTTGCTCGGATCTCCGACGGGCAACCGCCCGCTCGGATACTGACCCCGGTACCTGACACGGCCGGGGCAGACACACAGGAGAAGAACCATGCCGAAGCCCACCAAGGGTGCCCGTCTGGGCGGCAGTGCCGCGCACGAGAAGCTGCTCCTCGCGAACCTGGCGAAGGCGCTGTTCGAGCACGGCCGTATCACCACCACCGAGGCGAAGGCCCGCCGTCTGCGGCCGTACGCCGAGCGTCTGGTGACCAAGGCGAAGAAGGGCGACCTTCACAACCGCCGTCAGGTGCTCCAGGTGATCACGGACAAGAGCATCGTGCACACGCTCTTCACCGAGATCGGCCCGCGGTACGAGAACCGTCCGGGTGGTTACACCCGTATCACCAAGATCGGTAACCGCCGTGGCGACAACGCGCCCATGGCCGTCATCGAGCTGGTCGAGGCGCTGACGGTTGCGCAGGAGGCGACGGGCGAGGCCGAGGCCGCCACCAAGCGTGCGGTCAAGGAGGCCGAGGAGACCAAGGCCGAGGACGCCAAGGTCGACGTGGCCAAGGCCGACGAGGCTGAGGCTCCCGCTGAGGAGTCCAAGGACGCCTGAGGTTGACCTCGCTTCGGAGCGGGTCCGTCCGTTGGGGCGGGCCCGCTTTCGCGTTCGCCGGTCCTGAGAGGATCTACCTGTGAGTGACGAAGTACAGCCCGGACACGTGCGCGTACGGCTTGATCTCTCCTACGACGGCACCGAGTTCTCCGGCTGGGCCAAGCAGGCCGGAGGGCGGCGGACCGTGCAGGCGGAGATCGAGGACGCCCTGCGGACGGTGACGCGTTCGAAGGGGGCCCCGTACGAGCTGACCGTAGCCGGGCGGACCGATGCCGGGGTGCATGCGCGGGGGCAGGTCGCGCATGTGGATCTGCCCAGGGACGTGTGGGGCGAGCACCACGGGAAGCTGCTCAAGCGGCTGGCCGGGAGGCTGCCCAAGGATGTGCGGGTGTGGGCGCTCAGGGAGGCGCCCGCGGGGTTCAACGCGCGGTTCTCGGCCGTCTGGCGGCGGTACGCGTACCGGGTCACCGACAATCCCGGCGGTGTCGACCCGCTGCTGCGCAGCCATGTGCTGTGGCACGACTGGCCCCTCGACGTCGACGCCATGAACGAAGCCGCCGAGCGGCTTCTCGGCGAGCACGACTTCGCCGCCTACTGCAAGAAGCGTGAGGGCGCCACGACCATTCGTACGCTGCGGGAGCTGAGCCTTGTGCGGGGGGAGGACGGCATCGTCACCGCCACCGTGCGTGCCGACGCCTTCTGTCACAACATGGTGCGGTCGCTCATCGGTGCCCTGTTGTTCGTGGGGGACGGACATCGGGCACCGGACTGGCCGGGCAAGGTGCTGGCCGCCGGAGTGCGGGACTCCGCCGTGCATGTCGTACGGCCGCACGGGCTGACCCTGGAGGAAGTCGGGTACCCCGCCGACGAGTTGCTGGCCGCGCGCAACAAGGAGGCGCGGAACAGGAGGACGCTGCCCGGGGCGGCCGGTTGCTGCTGAAGGCTCGATGAGCTCCGGTGCGTTGAGTGGTCCGTTGTGCCGGGTGCGCCCGCCTCAGTCGTGCGCCTCAGTCGTGCGCCCAGGACGTGACCAGGCCGGACAGTGCCTTCTCGGCCTCGTCGGCGTCCGGGCCGTCACCCCGGGCGTCGGGGGCGAGTTCCACGTGGACGAACTTCGCGTGCTGCCGTTGCGCGGCCTTGCCCTGGACGTTCGTGACGCCTTCGAGGGGGCACCGGTCCTGCCAGCCGCGGCACACGCGCAGCCCGTCGGCCTCCATGGAGTCGGCCATGGCGGAGGTCTCGGTGTGCGCGCTCTGGGCGGCGCCGGTGGAGACGACGGCCTCGTAGGGGCGGTCCGGGCCGTCGGTGAAGCCGTGCAGCTGGACGCCGGGTACGTCGCGCTTCTGGAGCTCCACGACGATGGTGTGGAAGGCGCTGTCCTCGCTGTGGGCGACATCGGCGGCGTCGCCTCGGCCGGCGCGGCGGTGGGCGCCGGCCAGGACGAGTGAGCCGCCGGGGTTGTCCTCCAGCAGCCGTACTCCGAGGAGTTCGGTGTCCCGGTCGCTCATCGGGTGGGGGATCTGGGCGTTCCAGTGGAGGCCGGCGTCGGCGTTCAGGTACAGGCGTCCCCAGTGCTGGGCCTCGCCCGGCCTGCGGGCCGCGATCTCGTCGTAGCGGCGTCCGGACTCGGTGTCGGTGAGGCGGGTGACCTTGAGGCCGATGGGGGAGAGCAGCTGTTCGGCCCGCGCGGCGTTCCCGTCCAGGAGATTCCCCACGCCCTCGGACAGTTTCTCGCGCTGGGTGTCGCTCGGCGGGGTGTAGTCGCCGTCCGGCTCGAACTCCGCCGTGTAGGCGAGGATCCGGCTGCGGAGGTCCGCCAATTCCCTCAAACGTGGAGCGGATTCTTCCGCTCCCTGCCCTGTTGGTGACTGGCAGCCGAACAATGCGAGAACGAGTCCGACTTGTACCAGTATGCGGACGAAATGTGATTGTCTTGTGACAGCAACAGGACTGACGCTTGTGAGGCCCGTGTGAATATGGCGCGGTGACACTTCGTAATCCTCTCCGGATCGGTCGTTCTGTTGCCGCCCTGGCGACGGTCGTCGCCGTGACCACCGCGTGCAGTTCTGGTACCCCGGCGGCGAAGGTGAAGCCGGACGGGCGCTCGTTCACCGTCGCTGCCGCCGGTGACGTGCTCATCCACCCCGAGCTGGTCGAGCAGGCCGCCAAGGATGCCAAGAAGACCGGCAAGGGGGAGGCCGGGCTGGACTTCGGCCCGATGCTCGCCGGTGTGAAACCGATCATCAGCAAGGCCGACCTGGCCATCTGCCATATGGAGACGCCGGTCGGAAAGCCCAAGGGGCCCTTCGAGGGCTACCCGGAATTCCTTGTTCCGCCGCAGATCCTGACGGCCCTCAAGGGTGTGGGTTACGACACCTGCTCGACGGCCTCCAATCACACCTACGACCACGGCCTGAAGGCCGTGCGGCGCACGCTGAACGCCATGGACAAGGTGGGCCTCGGACACACCGGCTCGTCGCGCACGCCCGACGAAGCAGAACAGATCAACATACGTGACGTCAACGGCGTGAAGGTCGCCCACCTCGCGTTTTCCTGGGAGTCGTTCCTCAACCCGACGCCCGAGAAGGAGAAGTGGGCGTTCAACCGGATCGGCTTCGACGCGATCAAGAACGCCGAGTCGCGGGCCCGGAAGAAGGGCGCCGAGGTGGTGATCCTCTCGCTCCACTGGGGGCTGGAGCACTACAACGAACCGAGCATCCCGCAGCTCCGGCTCGTGGAACGGATCACCGAGGACACGGGGATCGACCTCGTGATCGGGCACCACTCCCACGTGGTGCAGCCGATCCAGAAGGTGAACGGCACCTGGGTCGCCTACAGTCTCGGCAACCAGGTCGCCCGCCACTCCTCGCCCACCGGGCTCACCGAGGAGGGCGCGATCGGCTGGTTCGAGTTCCGCGAGACGACCGACGGGAAGTGGGACGTCTCGGCCCGCTACGCCACGACGCTGGTGGACATCCCGCCGGAGCTGGAGGCCGGTGAGAAGGCACCCGCCGGCGCGGTCGAGGACCACCGGGTGGTGGACGTGCGCCAGGCCCTGAAGGACTCGGACGTCTCCGAGGAGCGGCTCGCCCGCTACCGGCTGGCGGAGGACCGTACCCGGGGCTTTCTGTACAACCGCGGGGCCCCCGGCGGGGACGGTCTGAAGGAGCTCACGTTGGAGCGTGACTAGCGCCATGGCGTGACCAGTGCCACAGCGCGTTCCGGGGCGTGAGACACAACCTCGGCGCTCCTTAACAGTCTTTTAAGTGACGGATTTAGTGACGGATGTGTCATGCCCCGCGTTTCGGCGGTGTTTCCGGCAGGCGCCGTCATCCGTAGAGGTCGGAGGAGACCACCGGTGACATCCACTCGTGCCGCGGGCCCTGTGAAGGGCGGGCGGCGACGAAGCCGAAGACGAGCGGACATGCCGCTTCTGGGCGGTATCCGTCCGCCCATCGCGCTGCTCTGCGTGCTGGTGCTCGCCCTCGCCGGACTCACCGCCAAGGTGCTCGGCCCCGCCGGCGAGAAGGTCGTTCCGGAGGCCGTGCTGTCCGCGCAGCAGCACTTCGCGGAGGACGGCGCCATCGCCCTTCGGGCCTCGATCGACGAGCGGGTCGCCGACCTGAACCGCACCGCGGCCGCGCTGAACGAGGGCTCACCGGTGGAGCCGGAGCGCGTCCTGTCCGACCTCGGCAAGACGTACCAGAAGTGGACCGGCACCACGGTCCTGGACCTGGAGACCGGCAAGGTCCTGGCAGCCAGAGGAGAAACGATCCCTCTCGGCTGGCTGGACAGGGACGTCCTCACCGGTGGCAAGGCGCTCAAGCCCCGTATGGTGCGGCTGGAGACCGGTGACGTACGGCTGATGACCATGGCCGTCCTCGGCTTCAAGGACCGGCCGCAGCAGCAGCTGCTGATCGCCTCCAACAGCCTGTCCGTGCCCGCCATCAACCTGGGGCAGTTCCGCTCCATGGCGGTCGTCGCCACCGGCGGTGAGGTCCTCGCCACGGCCGGCTTCGAGCAGTCCGAGGCGCTCAACTCGGACCAGGAGCGCAAGGAACTGTCCTTCCTCCAGAAGCAGATGAGCAAGCTCTCCGGCCGGGCCGCCGACGAGACCGAGCAGAATCCCGTCAGTGCCAGGGAACCCGGTTCCCGCGGCTACCCCGGCGTCAGCGGAAGCCTCGTCGGCGAGTCCTACAACGGCCGTATCGCCACCGCCGGGTACGCCTCCCTCGCCTCCTCCGATCCCGAGGAGAAGCAGAGCGTGGGCGCGGGGCTCGGGCTCACCGTGGTGGCCATGCTCCCCGTGGTCCAGCAGCAGACCGCCGCCCCGGGCCGGGAGCTGTACGGGCTGCTGGCGGCCGGCGCGCTGGTGGTGCTCGGTCTGTTCGCGGCGACCGTGCTCCTGGTGACCGTGCAGCGTCCGCTGCTGCGACTGTTCCTGGAATCGCGCCGACTCGCCCGCGGTGACCTGACCCGGCCGGTGGCCGTGCCCCGCTGGGGTGAGGCCGCGCGCATCGGCCGCGCCCTGGAGCACCTGCGCGTACAGCTCGGCGGCGCGGCCGACGCGTCCGAGCGCCGGCCGGTGAAGACACGGCTCGGGGTCCGTGGCCCGCTCGCGCTGACGGCCGTCGTGCTGCTGCTGTGGTGCGTGCCGGTCGGTCTCCTGCTGAACCGCACGGACGACTCGGTCAGCGTCCCGGCCTCCATGGTCAGCGACCAGCGCGACCGCACCGACCTGGTCGCCGACCGCGTGCGCCGGGCGCTCAACGAGGCCCAGGCGGACATGGTCTCCACCTCCCGGCTGATCAGCGGGGACGACAGCGGCGCCACCACCAAGGTGCTGGAGGCCGGCCTGCGCGAGCACACCCGCTACCAGTCGCTGTACCTGCTCTCCGCGGACGGCGACGTCCTGGCCCGCGCGGGGGAGGAGCCGAGCGCCCAGTGGAGCGGCGAGGCGGACCTTCCGCCGGTCCGGGTCGCGGGCAAGGGCGGGAAGAAGCCGGTCATCCAGGTCGGGGCCCCCGTTCCGGACCGTAAGGGGGAGACCGTCGTCGGCGAGGTCAGGGTCGAGTTCCTCAACTCGCTGCTCAAGCGGCCCGGCCTCGGCGAGGTCCGCGTGGTGGACTCCAAGGCGCAGACCATCGCCGCCAGCGACGGCTTCCTGGCCTTCGAGAAACTGCCGCGCGACGCGCTCGCCGACGTCGTCCGGGCCGGCAGCGTCCCGGTCGGCGCCGGTCCCGTGGAGAACGGCCTGCTGTTCCGTGAGGGGAGTGGGGTCACCGTCGCCGCGGCGGCCCCCTTCTCCGGCGGCGGCGTGGCGGCGGACCTCGGCTGGACCGCGGTCAGCTGGCAAAACGCCAAGGACTTCCAGATCGCCGCCTACCAGCTGGAGGACCGCAGCGTGCTCGCCGGGCTGCTCGGTCTGGCCCTGATCGTCGTCTGCCTGGGCTGGGTGTTCCTGGTCGTGGCCCGGCCACTGCGGGCCCTCGCCACCGGCGCCGAGAAACTGGCGGACGGCGACCTCAAGACCGTGCAGTACCCCCGCTACCAGGACGAGGTCGGTGCCGTCGTGCGCAGCCTCGAACTGATCCGTCAGCAACTGCAGGTCCGTAAGCAGAACCAGGCGCGCCGGCTCGCGGAGCCACAGCCCGTCGTCCGGGGAAGGTGACCCAGCTGTGCTCTATCTCTACTTCGTGCTGCTCATAGGCGGTGTCGCGCTGTTCGTGGCGGGCGTCGTGGAGCAGCGCCGGCACTACGCCAGCCTGCACAGCATCCCCTCGCGGGTGCTCGTCAACGGCATCCGCGGCAAGTCCTCCATCACCCGGCTGTGCGCCGGCGCCCTGCGGGGCGGGGACCTGGTGACCGTGGCCAAGACGACGGGCACGGCCGCGCGGTTCATCCACCCCGACGCCACCGAGGAGCCGGTCTACCGGAAGTTCGGGATCGCCAACGTGGTGGAGCAGATCGGCATCGTCCGCCGGGCCGCCACGTACCGTCCCGACGCCCTCGTCATCGAGTGCATGGCCGTCATGCCGGCGCTGCAGGAGGTCAACCAGAGCAAGCTGATCCGCTCCACGATCGGCGTGCTGTGCAACGTCCGCGAGGACCACCTCGCCGAGATGGGGCCCACCCTGGACGACGTGGCCCGTTCGCTGTGCCGCTCGATGCCCGAGGACGGCATCTGCGTCACCGCGGAGAAGGAGCGCTTCCACATCCTCCAGGAGGAGGCCGACGCCCGTAACTGCGAGCTCATCTACGCAGACCCGGAGACGGTCACCGACGAGGAGCTGCGGGGCTTCAGCTGGTTCACCTTCAAGGAGAACGTCGCGATCGCGCTGGTCGTCGCCGAACTGCTCGGCGTGGAACGGCAGGTCGCCCTCCAGGGCATGTACGACGCTCCGCCGGACCCCGGTGTCCTCTCCGTGGAGCGCTACCGCACGCCCGAGGGCAAGCGGCTCGCCTTCGCCAACGTCTTCGCGGCCAACGACCCCGAGTCGACGCTGATGAACATCAACCAGCTGCTCGACCTCGGCGCCATCCACCGGCCGCTGAACGTCGTGATCAACTGCCGCCCCGACCGCGTCGAGCGCAACGGCCAGATGGGCGAGATCATCCCCGACCTCCAGCCGGACAACGTGTTCGTCATCGGCCACCCCGCCAAGAGCGCCATCGACGCCATCCCGGCCGAGTGGCGCGACCGCGCGATCGACCTCGGCGGTGAGCGGCGCTCGGCCGAGGAGTTCATGCCCACCCTGCTGGGGCGCATGGCCGCCGACGCGTCCTACTCGTCCCTTGTCGCCATCGGCAACATCCACGGCCAGGGCGAGGAACTCCTCGAATACCTGGCCGAACTCCCGGCGGACGACTCCGCCCCCGAGGACGCGGACCTGCCCGCGGACCCCGTGCTGCCGCCCCCGCCGGCCCGCCTGGACCCGTACGCCTCGTACCCCATGGCCTACGAGGAGCGCTACCAGGCCTCGCAGACCCAGGAGATCCCGGTGATCCGCATCCCGGCCCAGCAGCAGGGATACCAGCAGGGCCACCAGCAGGGGCAGTACGCCCACTCCGGTCACCCCGGGGGGCCGTACGCCCAGGAGCAGGGACAGTACGCCGCACCCGCCCGGGAGACCTGGGGTTACGGCGACGACTCCCACGGCAGCCACCCGTATCCGACGGCCGACGGCAGTGGGACCGGTGGGCAGTATCCGCACTCCTGACCTCCGCGGACGGGGACGACACCCCGCACCCGCACGCCGCCGACCACCCCGCACCACGACCCGCACCCGTGCCCGGAGACCCCGTTGACCACCGCCGCCCTGACCCCCGAGATGGCCGCCCTGGGCATCGCCATCGGCCTGTTCTTCTCGCTGCTGTGCTACCTGACCACCAACCTGTCCCCCGGCGGAATGATCACGCCCGGCTGGATCGCCCTCACTCTCATCGAGGACCTCCAGCGGGCGGCCATGGTGGTCGGCGTCACCGCCCTCACCTACGGGGGCACCAAGGTCATGCAGCGACTGGTGATCCTCTACGGCAAGCGGCTCTTCGCCGCGGTGGTCCTGCTGGGCGTGCTGCTCCAGGCCACGGTGATGATCCTGCTCTCGATCGAGTTCCCGCTGCTGTACGGCAACCAGACCCTCGGCTTCATCGTCCCCGGTCTGATCGCCTACCAGATGGTGCGCCAGCCCAAGGGGGCCACGCTGCTGGCCACCGGCACCGTCTCGCTCATGGCCTACATCGTCGTCGCCGCCGGGCTGCTGCTCGGCATCATGCCCACCGTCTGAAGGTACGGGGAGAGAACGCATGGCAGGGAAGAAGAAATCGCGTCCGGTCCTTTCCGGTCTGGTGGTGCTGGCCCTCGTGGGGACGTCCGGCTACCTCACCGTGGAGCTCCGCAAGCAGGACGAGCAGGGCGTCACGGAGATCACCAACGTCGGCGTGCTGGACGGCTCCGGCGGCGGGTCGAAGAGCGCGGACAAGGGCGAGGAAACCTGGTCCCGGCTGGAGAACCCGGCCCGCTCCGTGCTGCGCGGGGGCGACGGCCAGGTCAAGGCGGTGCTCACCGACGGGGCGCGTACCGCGACGCTGACCGGGCCGTCCCGTACCTTCGCGGAACCCTCCTCCACCAGCTCCAAGGTCTCGACGACGGACTGGGTGCGGCTGATGCCCGAGCCGTGGAAGAAGGGCGCGGAGAAGGAGAAGTGGTTCAAGGACTGGTACACCGAGAACGAGGGCAGCAAGAAGGACGACATCTTCGCCATCGCGTTCCAGTACGTGGCGGGCGCCAAGGACAAGAAGGACGCGCAGGGCGTCGTCTACGCCGGTGACGCCAGCTTCGGGCCTCTGAACCCCAACGGATCCGAGGGCAACGACCTGCGCCTGGAGCAGTCCGACTTCTACGACTACCTCGGTGTGCCGTACCCCTTCCGGGACGGTGTGACCGGGCAGCCGGAGTCGATGCGAGCCAGGTCCCTCGACTGCTCGGGGTTCATGCGCATGGTGCTGGGCTACCGGACCCGCTACCCGTTGATGTCCTCGGACAAGTCGGGAGACGGGCTGCCGCGCACCGCCAACGGCATGGCCCGCTCGAAGGAGGGCGTCGACGTGCTGCCGCTGGCCGGTATCACGCCGAAGGACCGGCCGACCGGGATCGACCAGCTTCAGCCCGGGGACCTCGTCTTCTTCAAGCTCGACGCGCGGACCGGGGAGCGGTTGGACCACGTCGGGATGGTTCTCGGCTATGACACCGAGGGGCACCTGATCTTCGTGTCCAGCCGTGAGGAGGTCAACGGGCCGACGATCGGTGACGTGGGGGGCGTGTCGCGGCTGGACGGCAACGGGTACTACGCGAAGACGTTGCGGAGCGCCAAGCGGTTGTGAGGGGTGGGGGTGTGGGGGTGGGTGCCGCGGGGGTTCCCGGAGGGTTTTCTCGCCCCCGCCGCCCCTACCCGTCCCATCCCTTCCCTGGGGGCTGCCGCCCCCAGACCCCCGCATCGGCCTGAACGGCCTCGTCCTCAAACGCCGGACGGGCTGGGGGTGGGTGGCTGGGGTGGGTGGGTTTGTGCGGGTGGGTGGGGTGTGTCGGCCTGTACGGCCTTGTCCTCAGGCGCCGGACGGGCTGGGGGCGGTGGCCGGTGTGGGCGCGGGCGCGTCTGCCTGTACGGCCGTGTCCTCAAGCTCCGGATGGGCTGGGGGCGGTGGCTGGGGTGGGCCGGTTTGTGTGGGTGTGGGCGCGTGCGCCTGTACCGCCTTGTCCTCAAGCGCCGGACAGACGGGTGGCGGTGGCTGGGATGGGCGGGATTTTGCGGGTGGGCGCGGGGTGTGTTGGCCTGAACCGCCTTGTCCTCAAGCGCCGGGCGGGCCTGGTGTGCCTTGACTTGCCCTCATGCGTTCGGTTACTCGTTCGCGGCGGCTGAGGCCTGGGCCTCGCCGCGGCGGCGGATCTGGCGGAAGGTGAACTCGGCCAGGTCGTCGCCCGTGGAGAAGACCGCGGAGTCCTTCTCCGTGACGTCCTTGCCGTTGGTGAAGCCGGCGAGGGTGAAGTACGCGTAGCGGCCGTACGAGTTGGTCGTGGAGCGGCAGATCGCCGTACGGCAGAACTCGGCCACTCCGTCGCCGGGGAGCGATTTGACGATGCTCTTCGCGTCGGCGTCCTTCTTGGCCTTGATCGCCTGGGCCTCGGTGTCGAAGAGGGCGACGCCGACCGTGACCGCGACGCCGTCCTTGGTGTAGGTGACGCGCATGACGCGGGTGCAGTCGTTGTTCGTGAGGACCTTGTCGAGGGAGCCCTGGGCCACCGAGGCGCAGTCGGCGGTGGAGGCCGTGGCGCCCTTCTTGTAGACGGACTCGCCCATCGTCAGCTGCGACCCCGGGAACAGGCTCTCCGCGCTGAGCGGGGCCGTGTCCTTCTTCGCACTGGAGATGAAGTCCTTGGGGTCGAGCGGGGGCGGGGCCGACGTCGGCTCGAAGGACGGCTCGGCCGCGTCGCTCGCGCTCGGGATGGACGCGCTGGACGGCAGGTCGTTGGCGGGGTTGTTCGAGGCCTCGGCGTCGCCGTCCGCGGAGACGACGGCCACGGCGACGGCGGCGCCGATGGCGACCGTGGCCAGGGCGCCGCCGGCTATGAACAGCACGCGGCGCCGCTTGTTACGCGTCTCGGACTGCTCCGCGAGTGCCGCCCAGTCGGGCGTCCCGCCCCCCTGGTCCGACCACTGCGGCTGCTGAGAACCCGACTTCCACGGATCCCACTGAGGCTCCCCTTGCCCAAAACTCATGGACCGCATTTTAGACGGGGGTTGGGGTGTGCTGTTCAGGGGCTTGGGGCACTTGAGCCCCTAGCGTGACCTGAATGAACGTGGACGTAGAGGACATTTCTGGTCGCTCCGGTCGGCCCCAACGGCGGCAGCGCGGGCGGTTGTGGTGGTCGGGGTGGGCGCTGGGCCGGGCGTCCTGGCAGGCGTGGGCGGCACTGGGAGCGGTGCTGTGCGCGCTGGTCGTGAGCGTGGCGCAGGTGTCCGCGGCGGGGGGCATGGACAACGCCATCGTCGTACGGGCGGCGCGAGCGTTCTGGAACGGTGGGTCGCCCTACGCCGACCAGCGTTTCTTCTACTTTCCCAGTGCCATGGTGGCGGCGGCGCCCCAGGTGCTCGTGCCGCCGGCCGTGCTGCGGGTGCTGGTGCCGGCGGTGACGACCGGGCTCCTCGTGGCGGGGTGGGCGTGCGCGCTGCGGCTGCACGGGGTGCCGTGGCGGAGCCGGTTCGCGGTGCTGGGGCTGGTCGGGCTGGCCGTGGGGTTCGCGCCGTTCGGGCATCTCGTGAGGCTGGGGAACTGGACCGCCACGGCGGCCGCCGCGCTGCCGCTGGCGCTGTTGCTGATGTCACGGGGGAGATGGGGTACGGCGGGGGCGGTGCTCGGCGCGGCCGTCGCGCTGAAGCCGCTGCTCGCGCCGATGGTGCTGCTGTTCGTGTTCGCGCGGCGGTGGCGTGGACTGGGGCTGATGGTTCTTGTGCCGGTGGTGGCCTCCGGCGGGTCGGCGCTGCTGATGCAGGACCCGGCGGAGTTCTTCACCCGGACCCTGCCGTCCCTGCTGAGCGGGCACGAGGATTTCGTACGGCTGTACGAGGCGTCGTTGGGGGCGGTGCTGCCGAGGCTCGGGGTGCCCCAGCCGGTGGCGAGTGCGGTGGCCGTGGGGGCGGCCGGGGTGGGGCTGTGGTGTGCGTACGGTCGATGGCGCCGCGGGGGCGGCGGGCCGCTGCGGCTGACGGAGACGGCGTGCCTGCTGATGCTGTCGGTGTTCCTGGTGTCACGGCCGTCGTTCGATCACTACCTGGTGGTCGTGCTTCCGCTGTTGCTCGCGAGTGCGGCGCTGCCCGGTTCGGTGGCGCGGAGTCCGTGGTTCTGGCTCGCGCTCGTTCCACAGGTGCCCGGGTTCACGTGGCCGTATCTGGAGCTGCCGACAAGGCGGGCGTTCAAGGACGCGGTGACGCTCTGTGCGTTGGCATTGACGCTGGCCTGGCATCGGCCGCCCGCGGAGGAGCTCGCCCCAGCCGCCCCTGCCCATTCCCCGCCTGAGTCCCCTCCTCGGTCCCATCCCCAGGGGCTCCGCCCCTTCGACCCTGCCCAGGGGGCTGCGCCCCCTGGACCCTCAGGTTCCGGGGCTGCGCCCCTGGACCCCAGGGTTTAGAGGTGGGGCCGGGAGGCGCCGGCCCCAGGGATCGGGCGTGGCACGCGAGCTCGGGGAAGCGGCGGAGCCCAGCGGCGGCGGTCCGGCCCCGTAGCCAGGGGAAAGGAGGCGGAGCCCAGCGGCAGTGGTCCGGGCCCCGTTTTGACCCGTCCCCGCAGGCCCGGCTATTCTGCATGTTCGTTATGTGTATTGGCTTGCTCATTCTCACGTGAGGGGCCCTTACACCGGTCCACCGGGCCGATGACCAGCGACCAGCACGCGGCTTGCGTCACCGCAGTGCGGTCATGGCTGTCGTGATCGTCTTCGGTGACCTTGTCAGGAACCTCACTGAAGAAGCGAAGGCTACGAACCGTGCGTACGTACAGCCCCAAGCCCGGCGATGTGACGCGTCAGTGGCACGTCATCGACGCCCAGGACGTCGTCCTGGGTCGTCTGGCCACCACCGCGGCCACTCTCCTGCGCGGCAAGCACAAGCCCATCTACGCGCCCCACGTCGACACTGGTGACTTCGTCATCATCATCAACGCCGACAAGGTGCACCTGTCCGGCAACAAGCGGACCCAGAAGATGGCGTACCGCCACTCCGGCTACCCGGGTGGTCTGCGCTCCGTCCGCTACGACGAGCTGCTGGCGAAGAGCCCCGAGAAGGCCGTCGAGAAGGCCGTCAAGGGCATGCTCCCGAAGAACAGCCTCGGCCGTCAGATGCTCTCCAAGCTGAAGGTCTACTCGGGCGACCAGCACCCGCACGCTGCCCAGCAGCCGGTGCCGTTCGAGATCACCCAGGTCGCGCAGTAAGTCCGGCCATCCCCTAAGCCTGAAGAGAATCTGAGGAGAATCGTGGCCGAGACCACCGCTGAGCAGCCGGTCGAAGAGACTGAGCTCGTCGACATTGACAGCTACACCACCGAGTCCGAGGTTCCGGTGGAGGGCGAGTACACCTCCGAGTCCCTCGCCTCCGCCTTCGGCGAGCCCCAGCCGGCCGCCGGCCTGGGCCGTCGCAAGAACGCCATCGCCCGTGTCCGGATCGTTCCGGGCTCCGGCAAGTGGAAGATCAACGGGCGCACCCTTGAGGACTACTTCCCCAACAAGGTGCACCAGCAGGAAGTCAACGAGCCCTTCAAGGTGCTTGAGCTCGAGGGCCGCTACGACGTCATCGCCCGCATCGCGGGTGGCGGCGTCTCCGGCCAGGCCGGTGCGCTCCGTCTCGGTGTCGCCCGCGCCCTGAACGAGGCCGACGTCGACAACAACCGCGGCGCGCTCAAGAAGGCCGGCTTCCTCCGCCGCGACGACCGCGCGGTCGAGCGCAAGAAGGCCGGTCTGAAGAAGGCCCGCAAGGCCCCGCAGTACAGCAAGCGCTAATCGTCGCTCGCTGTACCGCACGCATCGCCCCGGCGGCACGTTCTGTGCCGTCGGGGCGGTTCGTTTCCGGGGGACGATGCTTTATCGCAGGCTTATGCGCGACGCCGCACGCCGTACTCCGCACGGCTACACGGGTGGACAGGGCAGGGACTCCAGGGAAGGTGGCCGGACACAGGGCAACCGTGTAGTGCGGGCGACGGTCGATTTCACGGGAACCCGGGATGCCAAGGGAGCCAGGGGATATACGTGACCCCGGCCGAGCCTGGACACTCGGCATGAGCCGTACATACTCAGTACATTCGGAGGACACACAGTGGGACGACTCTTCGGCACCGACGGCGTGCGCGGCGTCGCCAACGCGGATCTGACGGCCGAGATGGCTCTCGGCCTCTCCGTCGCGGCGGCCCACGTACTCGCCGAGGCGGGCACGTTCGAGGGCCACAAGCCGCTGGCGGTCGTCGGGCGTGACCCGCGAGCGTCCGGGGAGTTCCTGGAGGCCGCCGTGGTCGCCGGCCTCGCCAGCGCGGGCGTGGACGTCCTGTGCGTCGGTGTGCTGCCCACCCCGGCCGTCGCGTATCTCACCGGCTCGCTCGGTGCCGACCTCGGCGTGATGCTCTCCGCCAGCCACAACGCCATGCCCGACAACGGGATCAAGTTCTTCGCCCGCGGCGGCCACAAGCTCGCCGACGATCTGGAGGACAGGATCGAGGGTGTCTACGAGGAGCACCGGACCGGGGCGCCCTGGGACCGGCCCACCGGTGCGGGTGTCGGGCGGGTGACGTCGTACGACGAGGGGCTCGACCAGTACGTCGGGCATCTCCTCGGTGTCCTGCCCCACCCGCTCGACGGGCTGAAGATCGTGCTGGACGAGGCGCACGGGGCCGCCGCCCGCGTCTCGCCCGAGGCCTTCACCCGCGCCGGAGCCGAGGTCGTCACCATCGGCACCGAGCCCGACGGGCTCAACATCAACGACGGGTGCGGCTCCACGCACCTCGACCCGCTGAAGGCCGCCGTCGTCGAGCACGGCGCGGACCTCGGCATCGCGCACGACGGTGACGCCGACCGCTGCCTCGCCGTGGACCACGAGGGCAACGAGATCGACGGCGACCAGATCCTCGCCGTGCTCGCGCTGGCGATGCGGGAACGGTCCGTTCTGCGGGCCGACACCGTGGTGGCCACCGTCATGTCCAACCTCGGCTTCAAGCTCGCGCTGGAGCGTGAGGGGCTGAAACTCGTCCAGACCGCGGTCGGCGACCGTTATGTGCTGGAGGAGATGAAGGAGCACGGGTACGCCCTCGGTGGCGAGCAGTCCGGGCACGTGATCATCCTCGACCACGCGACGACCGGGGACGGCACGCTGACCGGGCTGTTGCTGGCCGCCCGGGTCGCCCAGAGCGGCCGTACGCTCAAGGACCTCGCGTCCGTCATGGAGCGGTTGCCGCAGGTGCTGATCAATGTGCGGGACGTCGACAAGTCCCGGGTCCGTACGTCCGCGGAGCTGGCGGGCGCCGTCGCCGATGCGGAGCGTGAACTCGGGTCCACGGGGCGGGTGTTGCTGCGGCCTTCGGGGACGGAGCCCTTGGTGAGGGTGATGGTGGAGGCTGCGGACATCGACCAGGCGCGGTCGGTTGCCGGGCGGCTTGCTGATGCGGTGAAGTCCGCGCTCGGTTAGCTGTTCCGGGTACGGGGGTGCGGGAACTGGCCGTTGCGGGCTGCGGGTTCGTCGTGGCTTGTCGCGCCCACGCGGCGGAGCCGCGTATCGACCGCGGCCCCGTGCCCCTGACGGGGCCCGCGCCCCCTACAAGGTGCTCCTCGCCGCCGTGCGTTCCCGCTGCTTCGACCACAGCCACTTCTGGGCCAGGAGCGTGAGGGTGCCGGCGAGGACGATGCCCAGGAGGTTCAGGAGCAGTTGCTCCGTGGAACCCCAGGTCTGGGCGGTGTCGCCGTAGCTCAGGGCCACGGCCGCGTTCGCCGCGGCCGGGACCGTCGTCACCGAGATGGCCACTCCCACCAGGGCGCCCGACTTGGCCGAGGTCAGCGAGAGGGTGCCGGCGATGCCGGCGAGGACCGCCACGACGAAGGAGAACGCGTCGGGGGCGTAGACGAAGCCCGTGTTGGGCCGTTCCGCCTTCAGCTGCTCCTCGCTGAACAGGCCGACCGCGTCCATGAAGAGGCTGAAGCCGACCGTCACCGCCATCGCCACCGCGAAGCCCACCAGCAGTGCGATGACCGAGCGGAGGGCGAGACGCGGGTGGCGTTGCACGAGGGCGGTGGAGAAGCCCGCCAGCGGGCCGAACTCCGGGCCCACCGCCATCGCGCCCACGATCAGGACCGCGTTGTCGAGCACCACACCGCAGGCCGCGATCATCGTGGCCAGGGTGATGAAGGCGACGTACGTGATCGACAGCGTCGACTCCTCGTGCGTCGCGTCCGCCAGGTGCTCCCACAGCACCGCGTCCGCGCCCTCGCCCGGCGCCTCGTCCTCGGCCTTCTCGGCACGCTTGGAGAGCGACAGGTCGATGTTCTCGACGGCGATGGACCCCGTCGTGTCGAGGCCCAACGCCCGCAGCGAGCCGATGAGTTCGTCACCCGCCTCGCGCGCCACGTCGCACAGCACCACGTCACCGGCGGGGTTCCGGGCGGCGCCGGGCAGCACGACGAGGTGCGTCGTACCGACCGTCCGCTCGATGAGGCGCACCACGCCGTCGGTCATGTCGGACGGTGTGATCAGGCGCAGATGCAGCATGCGGGCAGGGTAACGGCCGCAGGTGAGGTCAGAGTTTACGGAGACTGAGGCGCTGCACCTTGTGGTCCGGGCCCTTGCGCAGGACCAGGGTGGCGCGGCCGCGGGTCGGGGCCACGTTCTGGACCAGGTTGGGCCGGTTGATGGTCCGCCAGGTCGTGCGGGCGTAGTCCAGGGCCTCCTCCTCCGACACCTGGGTGTACTTGCGGAAGTAGGAGGACGGGTTCTGGAAGGCCGTCTCGCGCAGCTTGCGGAAGCGGCTCAGGTACCAGCGTTCGATGTCCTCGGTGCGGGCGTCGACGTACACGCTGAAGTCGAAGTAGTCGGCGAGGCCGACGCGGGTGAGGCCGTCCTTGCCGGGGAGGGCGGGCTGGAGGACGTTCAGGCCCTCCACGATGAGGATGTCCGGGCGGCGGACCGTGAGCTTCTGGCCGGGGACGATGTCGTAGATCAGGTGGGAGTAGACGGGTGCCGTCACCTCGTCCTTGCCCGCCTTGATGTCGGCGACGAAGCGGGTGAGCGCGCGGCGGTCGTACGAGTCGGGGAAACCCTTCCGCGACATCAGGCCCCGCTCCTGGAGGTCCTTCATCGGGAGCAGGAAACCGTCCGTCGTGACCAGTTCCACGCGCGGGTGCTCGGGCCAGCGGGCCAGCAGGGCCTTCAGCAGGCGGGCGACCGTGGACTTGCCGACGGCGACGGAGCCCGCGACACCTATGACGAACGGGGTGCCGGACTGGGAGCCCTGCTCGCCGAGGAAGGTGTTCAGCGCACCGCGCAGGCCGTTGGTGGCGCCGACGTAGAGGTTGAGGAGCCGGGAGAGCGGGAGGTAGATGTCCCGCACCTCGTCGAGGTCGATGACATCGCCCAGGCCGCGCAGCTTCTCGACCTCCTCGGCGGTCAGGGGCAGCGGCGTCTTGTCACGCAGCGCGCTCCACTCGGAACGGGTGAGGTCGACGTAGGGAGTCGCCTCCGGCCTGGGCCGGTGGGCGCTCCGCGGCAACGAGGAGACCGGAGAGATCACAGTCCATTGTTAACGGAGTACGAACGGGGTGGCGGGTGGGGTCCGTCACGTCGGCGGGCGATGCGTACGACTTGCGCCCTGTATGACTTGAGCGCTGTATGAGCTGTATGACTTGCGCTGTGTATGACTTGTGTCGAAGGTATGGACCGGAGGTGGGGGAGGGGATAGCGTCCCGGCTGCCGGGGGCGAGCCGTCTCCCGGAGTGCCGGCTTGAGGTGGTCATGCCATGCGTCTTCGTGATGCCGTTCGGATCCGGGACGTCGCACGTATTCGTGATGTCACACGTATTCGGGATGTCGTACGCCGCGGCTCTACGCGCGTCGAACCGGACTTCGCCGGACGTGTGCACAGCGAACTGGCGGCCGATCTGCCGGACGAGGACCTCGGGGAGTACCTCTACGACTGCATCGACATGTACCGGATGGGAAGCAAGCCCCGGTGCGAGGAGGTCGAATACCTCGGGATGGTCCAGGAGGCGATCGACCGGATCGAGCAGGGCCACTGAGGTCTCCCTGACGTCTCCCTGAGGTCTCCGCGACCTCTCAGGTGCGGATGTCCCGCCATGCCGCCGGGATCGCCTCGGCCACGTCGTGCGCGCCCGCGGGGGCGCCGTCCGCGGCATAGCGGCCCGCCAGGCCGTGGAGGTACGCCGCGACGCTCCCCGCGTCCAGGGCGGACAGACCGGCCGCCAGCAGGGAGCCGGAGAGACCGGAGAGGACGTCGCCGCTGCCGGCGGTGGCCAGCCAGGCGGTTCCGGTGGGGTTCACCCGGACCGTGCCGCCGTCGGGGCCGGCGACGAGCGTGGTGGAGCCCTTGAGGAGCACGGTCGCCTCATAGCTGCGCGCGAGATCCCGTACGGCGGTCAGGCGCGCCCCCTCGACCTCCTCGCGCGAGGTGCCGAGCAGCGCGGCGGCCTCTCCGGCGTGCGGGGTCATGAGGGTGGGTGCGGTGCGGGCGCGTACGGCGTCCCGGTCGGCGAGGCGGAGGCCGTCCGCGTCGAGGAGTACGGGCACGTCGGCGGCGAGGACCTCGGCCACCGGCTCCGCGTCGTCCCCGGCGCCCGGCCCCACGACCCAGGCCTGCACCCGGCCCGCGTGCTTCGGCCCCCGGTCCGACACGAGGGTCTCCGGGAAGCGGGCGATCACGGCGTCCCCGGCCGGACCGACGTACCGGACGGCTCCCGCGCCGCCGCGCAGGGCGCCCGAGACGGCGAGGACGGCCGCGCCGGGATAGCGCGTGGAACCGGCGGCGATACCCACCACACCCCGCCGGTACTTGTCGCTCTCGGCGGCGGGGTGGGGCAGGAGGGCCGCCACGTCCGCGTGCTGCAACGCCTCCACGTCCGGGTCGGCGGCGAGGGTGAGCCCGATGTCGACGAGACGTACGGAACCGGCGTACTCGCGCGCCGGGTCGACGAGCAGGCCCGGCTTGTGCGTCCCGAACGTGACCGTCAGGTCGGCGCGGACGGCCGCACCGCGCACCTCGCCCGTGTCGGCCTCGATACCGGACGGCAGGTCCACGGCGACCACGGCGGCACCGGACGCCGCCGCGAGCTCGGCCAGCGGTGCGGCGTCGGGGCGGAGGCCGCCCTTGCCGCCGATACCGACGATGCCGTCGACGACTACGTGGGCGCGTTGGAGGGCGTGGTCCGCCCGGTGGGGCGGGATCACGGTGCCGCCCGCCCGGCGCAGGGCCCTGAGGCCGCCGGGGTGGGTGCGGTCGGGGTTGAGCAGTACGGCCGTGACGCCCGCACCGCGCTTCGCCAGGCGGGCGCCCGCGTACAGGGCGTCGCCGCCGTTGTCGCCGCTGCCGATCAGGAGGACGACACGGCTGCCGTACACCCGGCCGAGCAGGTCCGCGCAGGCCGCGGCCAGGCCGGCGGCGGCGCGCTGCATGAGGGCGCCGTCGGGGAGCCGGGCCATGAGCTCGCGCTCGGCGGTTCGGACGGTTTCCACGCGGTACGCACTACGCATGCTGTCGAGTCTCCCGTACGGTCGCTGAACGGCACCCCGCGGCACCCCGAGGCGTCGGCGGGCCACCCATCCAGAGGGCCACCGAGGGGCTGCCCAGGGGCTACCCATCCTTGGGGCCCCATCCAGGGCTACCCATCCTGGGGCGCCATCCGCGTGGCTACCCCTCCGCCACCACCACCGCCGACGCCACCCCCGCGTCATGGCTCAGCGAGACATGCCAGGAGGTGACGCCGAGTTGGGCGGCGCGGGCGGCCACCGTGCCCTGGACGCGCAGGCGGGGCTGCCCGCTGTCCTCGACGTAGACCTCGGCGTCCGTCCAGTGCAGGCCCGGCGGGGCGCCCAGAGCCTTGGCCAGCGCCTCCTTCGCGGCGAAGCGGGCCGCCAGGGAGGCGACACCCCGGCGTTCGCCGCTCGGGAGGAACAACTCGCCGTCCACGAAGAGGCGTTCGGCCAGCCCCGGCGTGCGCTGCAGGGAGACACGGAAGCGGTCGATCTCGGCTACGTCGATGCCGACCCCGATGATGCTCATGCCCTGCACCTTACGGGCCGCCCGTACGGGGCCGTCACTGACGCAGGCGTCGGCCACCCGGCACCGCCTTACGGACCCTGAGCGACCGTGTGTTGAGTGTGGGTAGTTGAGGCACAGAAAGTCGCCGTCGGGTCAAGGACCGGCCGCTCCTGACTCGCAGGGTCGACGCCGAGCTGGTGCCTTCCGTGACCCGGACGCCGTCAACGACGATGAAGACGAGGTGAGGACGAGGACTGATCGGTGACCCCGGCAGGGAAGACCGCCTCAGACGGGTTCGGCGTTGAGGACGCGCCCGGCGGGGCTGCGGGTGTGGAGCCAGGCGGGCAGGGCGGTCAGCGCCGCTACGGCAAGGAGTACGGCCGGGGCTGCGGCCGCGAGCCAGCTGCCCGGGGGTGTCACCACGACCGTGCTGAACAGCGCGAACAGGCCGATCCCGATCGGGGTCCCCACCGTGATCGCGCCCGCGGCGGGCAGCAGTTGCGCGGTGCAGAGCGCCGCGATGACCTGGCCGGGGGTGGCGCCGAGGGTGCGGGTGACGGCCAGGGCGCGCCTGGCCTGCACCGCGGTGCTCCAGCTGACGAAGACGGTGTTGAACACGGACAGCGCCAAGAGGGCGACCGTGACACCGAGCATCACCTGGCCTGTCACGGCGTTGCGGATCTCCTGAACGGTGGACGTTCCCTGGGCGGTGTCCGCTTCGAGCGACACCTGGAAGGTGAGGACCGCGGTCACCATGACGGTGGTGGCGGCCGTGCCGACGGCGCTCAGGGCCGCGCGGCCGGGACGACGGGCGATCAGCCGGACGCCGATCAGGAGCGGCGTGGGCAGATAAGCCGTCATGGCCGTCAGCCGAGGACGGTGCGCGATCAGGTGTGCCGGATCGGCCAGGGTGTCGACTGTGCTGGAGCGCACGGTGCGCAGGACAGGGCCGAGCGTGCCGATCAGGGCCACCATCACGGCGAGCACGGTCGCGGCCACGACGATGCCGGTGGTCGGCGGGCCGGCCGTGTTGAGCAGCCCGGCGCTGGGGTCGGCCAGCGCGGGCGCGGTCAGACATCCCACGGTGACCCCGACCGCGGCGGCCACCACAGTGAGGAGCAGATACTGCGCGAGCAGCATTGCGGCCACGGTGCGGGGCGTGGCACCGACCGCCTTGAAAAGACCCGCGCGCCGGTGGTCCCGCGGGGCGCGCACGGCGGCGAGCGACGCGAGGGTGACGAGCGCGGCCGCGGCGAGCAGACCCCCGCCGATGACCAGGGCGGGCCGGGCGAAACTCAGCAGTCGTGTGTCCCCTTCGACGAAGGTCTGCCAGGGATGGGTGTTGACCCAGTCCTGGCCCCTGAGGTCGTCGGTGAAGACGGTGTCCGACCAGCTCCTTGCCGCGTCGGGGTCGGACAGCTTGACGTTGAGCAGGTACAGGAGGGACTCGTCGCCGGCTGCCGCGCGGGCGTCGTCGGTGGTGAGCCAGATTCGGCCTCCACCGTCGGAAGGCCCCGGGCCCTCGGCCCAATTGCCCCACGGATACACCGCGGTGGCCGCGCTGATGGCCGTACCGAGCACCGGGTAGTCGCGCCCACCGATGGTGACACGGTCACCGACACGTACACCGAGCGCTTGGGCGAAGCCGCGTTCGACCACCGCGCCGCCACTGCGCACCCACGTGCCGGAGGTCACGAGCGGCCGGTCCACGGCAGACGCGGTGCGCTCGCGCCCCTCGACCGCGGTGTTCTCTGTCTGCCCGTTGGCGCGGACCGCGGTGGAGAACCCGGGGACCGGGTCGGCGAGCGTGTCCACACCGGGGGCGTCCGCGATGCGCCCGGCCAGGGCGGAGGGGTCCGTGGCGGTGGTGATGGCCGTGATGTCGGGTCCTGCGGTGGCCTCGCGGGTCTTCATGTACCCGCTGGCCACGGCGTTGTCAGTAGCCATTCCCAGGGTCAGCGACGCGGTGGCGGCGGTGATGGCGACCAGGAACATGACGGCCTCGCCCGGGCGGCGCCGCATGTCCCGTGCGATGAGCCGCCAGATCAGCAGCAGACGGCCCATGGTCACCCCTCCCAGCCGAGGAGCGCGCCGAGTTGCGAGCCACCCGCAGCCAGGGGGGTGTCCTCGGCCGACGCCCCGTCGCGGAGGGAGACGACCCGGTCCGCGGTGGCGGCGACGCGTTCGTCATGGGTGACGAGTACGAGGGTCTGTCCGGTGGCCCGCAGGTCGGCGAAGAGGCGGAGGACGTCGTGGGTCGCGGCGGTGTCGAGGTTCCCGGTGGGCTCGTCGGCGAGGACCACAAGCGGCTCGTTGACCAGGGCGCGGGCGATGGCGACGCGCTGCCGCTGCCCGCCGGACAGCTGGGACGGCAGGTGCCGGTCCCGGTCCGCGAGCCCGACACGGTCGAGAAGGGCGGCGGCGCGACGGCGGGCGCTGCGCGGCGAGTCTCCGGCGAGCAGCGCGGGCAGCTCGACGTTCTCGGCCGCGGTCAGCTCGTCCATCAGGTGGAAGTCCTGGTGCACGAAGCCGACGGCGCGGCGCCGCAGCCGGGCGAGCGCGCGTTCGCTGAGCAGGTCGATGCGCTGCCCGCCGAGCCACACCTCACCCTCGTCGGGCCGGTCGAGGCCGCCCAGCAGATGCAACAGCGTCGACTTGCCGCAGCCGCTGGGACCGGTCACGGCCAGCGTCTGCCCGGAGGGTATGTCGAGGTCGACCCCGTCGACGGCCAGAACCGTGCTCTCGCCCTGCCCGTAGAGCCGCGACAGGCCAACGGCGCGCAGCACCGGACCTGCGGCGGTTTCGTGCCCGGTGTCTCCGCGCCGGGACAGCCCTCCGCCCCACCGGCCGCCTCGTGTCGTCATCCGTTTTCTCCGCCTTCCCCGTACGGGGCGCGGGCGGACCAGGTCCGCTCGCACGCCTCCAACCAGCGCAGATCGGCCTGCAATCGGAGCGCTACGCCCTCCAGGAGCAGCCCGGCCTCCGAGTCCGTGTCGTGAATGAGGACGGCGTGCTGAGCCTCGGCGAGGCTGCGCCTCAGCTCGCGGCGCCGGGCCTCGACGAGCGCGAGTGGCTCTGCCATGCCCGACTCGGCGGCGGCCACCAGCTTCAGATGGAACTCCGCCACGTCCGCCCGGGGCCCAGCGGGCTCGGCCAGCCACCCGGCCACCCGCTCCCGTCCGCCCCCCGTCAGCGCATACACCTTGCGCCGCGGACCCCGCGCCGACGCGTCCTCGCGTTCCTGTACGACCAGACCCGTCTTCTCGAGCCGAGTGAGCGCTACGTACACCTGCCCCACGTTGAGCGTCTCGCCGAGTGGCCCGAGCGCGGCAAGCAGCCGCCCGCGCAAGTCGTAGCCGTGCGACGGCCCCTTGACCAGCAGCGCCAGCACCACGTCCTGCACGGACCACCCTCCTCTGCAACACCTCAATGGATAGCGGTTAACTAAAAGCGGAGTCAAACTGCCCCCATAGGCCGCGCTCCCGTCTTCAAGAACCCTTCGTTCTCTGAAGATCCCTCCCGAAGGGCAGCCCGCCCCCTCCTCAGAGCCTTCAACAAACCCTTCAAAAACCTGGGTCGTTCAAGAACCCCGGACCGCCGTCTTCTGACATGCTCCGGCGCCATGACGACCACTCAGGAGCCAGCGGACGACGCGGACGTGCTCGTCGCAGAGACGCTCGCGCGCACCGAGATCAAAATCGGATACGCCCCGGTGTCGACCGGCGGGCAGAAGCTGGAGCGGCAGCTCGACGCGCTCACCGCCGCCGAGTGCTGGGTGCTGGGTGCCGGGTGCCGGGTGCCGAGTGCCGGAAGGGCTTCGCGGACAAGAAGTCCGGCAAGGATGCGCCTCGTCCCGAGCTGAAGGCGTGCCACGCCTTCCTCGACTCGGGCGACACGCTTGTCGTCCCCTCGCTCGACCGCTACGGCCGCAGCCTCCAGGACCTCATCGACATGGTCGCCCAGCTGCGTGAGCGCGGCATCGGCTTTACCTCGCTGCACGAGAACCTGGACACCACCACCCTCGGCGGCCGGGTCGGCGGACGCCCCCACGTCGCCGGCGAGGAGATCATCCGCACAGCCCGCGACCTGCTGCCCGACCCGGGCCGCTCCATCACCTCGATCGCCAAACTGCTCGGCGTCTCCGCGGGCACCCTTTACAACCACATCCAGGACCTGCGCGAGCTGTGCGCAGGCACCGTTTCCCGTCAGCTCGAAGCGCCCGCGAAGTAGGCGGACCCGAGCAAGATCAATCCCAGCGGCACATTCTGTATCTCGACTACTCACACCCGTGTGCGTCCCTGGGACACTGGGCTCCAAGGACGCACTGGTTACGGAGGCGTTGCCGGGTCGTCAGTGACGCGGCTTGTCGGTGACGCGGCTTGTCAGTGACGCATCTCGTCAGTGGCGCAGCTCGTCAGTGGCGCGGCGCGGGGTACGCCTTGGGCAGGCGCATGCCGCGCTCGGTCATGATGTCCCGCACGCGGTTCGGGTAGTCGGTGATGATGCCGTCGATGCCCATGTCCATCAGCGCCTCGATGGTGGCGGGGTCGTCACAGGTCCACGGGATGACCTTCAGTCCGCGCTTGTGGGCCTCGGAGACCATCTTCGCGTCGGGGTAGAAGCGGAAGTTCGGGTCCGCGATCGTGCCGTTCTGCGGGAAGCCGTAGTTGGGAGAGAGCGCGGTGACGCCGGGAATGGTGGCGGCGGCCCTGACGAAGTCGCCGTCGTAGTCGTCGGCGTCGATGCCACCGAGCCACGGGGAGGCGCCCGGCTTGCCGACCTGGAGGAAGTCGTAGTTCGTGAGCGCCACCAGCGGGTAGGACGGCGCGAGCTTGTGCATCTCCTTCAGCGCACCCCAGTCGAAGGACTGGATGGTGACCTGCTTCTCGATGCCCGAGCGGTGGATCTCCTCGTAGACGCGGCGCACGAACAGCTCGCGCGGCGCGGTCTGCTCGGGCGCGCCCGCCTCGACCTTGGTCTCGATGTTCAGCTTGACCTGGTTGGCCTTGTAGCTCTTGACCAGGCCGAGGACGTCCTTGAGCTCCACCATGCGGAAGCCCTTGATCTGCTCCTGCTCGGGGTAGCCGGGCAGCTGCTGATATCCGCAGTCCATGGTCTTGATCTGGGCCAGCGTCAGGTCCTTGATGTACTTGCCGACGTACGGGTACATCGGGTCACCCGGCGTCAGCGGGGCGGTGTCCTTGCACTTGTTGGCGCTGACCTGCCTGTCGTGGGTGACGACGACCTTCTGGTCCTTGGTGATCTGGGTGTCCAGCTCCAGGGTGCTCACCCCGAGACGCAGTGCTTTGCCGAAGCCCTCCAGGGACTCCTCGGTGGTCAGGCCCAGGCCGCCGCGGTGGGCCTGCAGGTCGAAGTGGGTCTTCTGGGGCAGGACTTCTTCGGGCTGAGGGGCGGTGGCCGCCTGGGCGGTCGCGGGGAAGGCGAGCGCGGGCACGACAGCCAGTACAGCAAGTGCATGCCGGAGAGACATTTGTACCTCATTTATCTCATATGAAACTCGACCACGCGAGGCTAATCCTCAGGCGCAGCCCGCGCGGTGCCCACCCGTTAAAGCGCCGCGAACTCCCGGAGAATGATGGCCACCCGGGCGTCGACGAAGGGCTGACACGTACCGGTTCGCTGTCTGAGCTGCAGAGGGGTCGCTCGGCTTGAAGTCGTGGAGTCTGTCGACCCGTGACGGTTCTTGACCGCTGCGTTATGGCCTCGTCATGAACCTCTTCCCGGCCTCCGCTTATCGTGATCACGAACGCTGTCTTCCGCGTTCTGACTCCATCAGAGGACCGAATGAACCCAGCCAGACGACGCACGACCTCCGCGGCCGCCACGGCCGTCGTGCTCGCCACCACGGGCGGCCTGCTCACCGCCCTCGCCGCGCCCGCCTCAGCGGCCGTCAGCTGCACTTCCCCCGTCTACAAGCGGGAGTTCTTCGCGAACACCACCTTCTCGGGCACACCGAAGAAGACGGACTGCGACTCCACGATCAGCCAGAACTGGGGCACGGGCGCCCCCGCTTCGGGCCTGCCGACCAACAACTTCTCCGTCCGCTGGACGGTGACCCGCGACTTCGGCTCCGGCGGCCCCTTCGCCCTCACCGCGTCGACCCAGGACGGCATCCGCGTCTACCTCGACGGCACCCGCAAGATCGACCTGTGGAAGAACGTCTCGTCGACGGTCTCCACGACGGTCAACCTGACCATCCCCTCCGGCAAACACACCCTCCGCGTCGACTACGTCAACTGGACCGGGACCGCGAACGTCAAGTTCGCCTACGCCCCTCGCACTTCCGCGACCGTCGACAAGGTCAAGCCGCTCACCCCGACCGGAACCGCCGTGTCGTACGACACGGTGACGGGGAAGGCCAAGCTCAGCTGGTCCAAGAACAAGGAGATGGACCTCGCGGGTTACCGGGTCTACCGCCGCTCGAAGGGCAGCACCGCCTGGACGAGGCTGGCGACCACCACCGCCACGTCGTACACGGACGCGACTCTGCCGGTGACCGGCGCGGCGTACTACTACGAGATCCGCGCCTACGACAAGGCCGGCAACGAGTCGACGGGCACCGCCGATCAGCTGGTCACCACCGTCGACCGCACCGCACCGGCCGTACCGACCGGCCTGAGTACCGCCTCCGAACCGACGGATCTGCGGATCCGGTGGAAGGCGGTAGAGGGAGCGGCGTCGTACCGGGTGTACCGGGCGGCCGGCGCTGACGGGACCTACACGCGCGTCGGCAGTACCGACCAGGTCTCGTACGCGGACACCTCGGCCGCCGAGGACGCCACCTACTACTACCGGGTGACCGCTCTGGACGCCGCGGGCAACGAGTCCGCGCGGTCCGCCGCCGTGAGCGGCAAGCGCCGGGACCTCACCCCGCCGTCCGCCGTCACCGGGGTGACCGTCACTCCGACCGAGTACGGTTTCGAGGTGCGCTGGGACGCCAACCCGACCCCCGACCTGGCGAGTTACGCGGTCCGGCGGGGCGAGCTGTGGGGGGACGAAGAGGAGCAGGTGTGCTCCCTCTACCCGGGCTATCACGTGTCGGCCGACACCACCTCGTACGCCTACGTCACCGTCCCGGACGGCGAGGAGTCCTGCTTCATCGTCGACGCCATCGACGACGCCGGGAACTCCTCCTTCCAGTGGACCGGCGAGGCCCAGATCGTGACCGCCACCGAGCTCGACCTGACACCGAGCGTGGCGACGCCGGAGGGCTCGCCGGTCGGGTTGACGGCGACTTCCAGTGAGGCGGGCGTCGAGCTGTCCTGGTCTCCGGTGACCGACGCCACCGGCTACCAGGTCTACCGCTGGAACCCGGACGCCAAGGCGTACGAGAAGCTGGCGGCCACGACGGGGACCTCCTACGAGGACACCGGCGCCGCCAAGGGCACCACCCACTACTACTGGGTGACCGCCCTGTACGCGGACGGCACCGAGTCCGCACCCGGCGCCGACTGGGTGTCCCTGGCGCCCTGAGTGCACGGGAGGGGCCCGGAAGAAGGCGGTTGGGCGGTTACAGCCCAAGGGGCTCCGGGCCCCTTTCGTGACGGGGTCCCCCTGCCCGAGCGAAGTCGAGGGCCTGGGGAGTGCGCGTCAGCCCGGCGACTACTGCCGCTTCGGGCCGCCACATCGGAAGATAGCGGCCGGAATTGGCCATGTTGGCTGGGCTTCTGGTGATGTTGATGGTGTGAGGTGGACTCTGGAAGCCGAGTCCCACCGGCCGAGCCGGCCTACGAGGAAGACTCGGGGCCGTCGTCGCCGAACTGCCGGTGTCGGGTCATCGAGCGGTGAGGACGTGCGCCCACGGCTCATCGATGTCGGCCAGACCCAGCACGGCGACCACGTTGTCGAGCATTCCGGCGCCGAACCAGCGCCGCACGGCGTCGTCGTCGCCCAGCAGCTGCCGAACGGTGTCAACCTGCTTGGCGTAGCACCGGCGCACGGCCTGCTCCACTAGCGGCTCACCGGCGGCACAGTTCGCGTGCATGAGGAAACGCAGGATGTTCCGGTCCGCGACGAGCGCGGCGTAGGCGCCGCGTGCCGCATCCAACGCCGCCTCGGGCGCGAGCCCGGCCCCGCCCGACGCCGGCGAGTGAGCGACCAGCGTTTCGGTCATGATGACGGACACGTGGTCGACCACCGCCGCGAACAGCGCTTCCTTGTTCGGGTACAGGCGATAGAGATACGGCTGAGAGATGCCGACCCACTCTGCGATCTCGTGCGTCGTCGTACCGTAGAAACCTTTTTGCGCGAAGCATTCGACCGCGGCGGCCATGATGGTCCGACGTCGTTCGTCGCTCTTCGTGCTGGTGCCGGGGGCAGGCATGGGCGTCAGTCAAACACGGCTCCTTTCAGCTTCCAAAAGTCACGCTCAGGTCGGGGTCGGACGGCACGTCGTTGGGTGTGAGTGCCTCGATCGCCACCAGCGGGTTCCAGTAGTCCAGGTAGTGGGTGATGCGCGCGTCGTCATCGGTCCGGACGACGGAGATGCACGTCTGCTCGTACGGCTTGCCGGTCGGCAGCGCAGTGCCCTTCGAGCGGAATTCGGCGATCACCAGACTCGGGTCGACGGTGTCGTGGAAGACCAGGTCGACGAACTCGACGTCGAAGGTCTCGGGAAAGTTGCTCATGTGCGCGACCAGTGCGTCTCGCCCCGATACCCGCTGGGGCACGCCGGCGGGCGCGTACGGGAACTCGAGCGTCGCGTCCGGGGCGAACAGTTCCACCCATTCGTCGACGCGTCCTGCGGCAGTGAGGCGCAGGTGCTCGGCCAGGGTGTGCTGGGCAGCGGCGCGGCGGGCGGCGTCGTCTTCCTTGACTGTCATCTTCACTCCTACGTTAGTGGTCGACCGATAACCTACCGCGCCGACCGCTGTTGCGGGTAGTCGAGCGGGAGGTGACGCCAGGGGATCCCAGTCCGGTTCACGTAGAGGATGGCGTCCAGAAAACGCCCCCTCGGCGGCGGGCGGCGCCCGGTGCTGTCGGCGCCCGTCACGCAGCGTCACGCAGCGTTACGGATCACCGGTTCTGACGCAGCTACTCACCAGTGGGCTGGTCTGCTGGACTCCTCAACTGCTCCAGCCGACATCCGCATCAGCGCGCAGGTCGTTATCGACATCTGCGGGGACCGCCCGGCACCGGCTCACGGGCCTGTGTCGCACGGACCGTCCAGCTTGGCGAGCGCGGCGACAGGGTCGGCCAATTCGGCCTTGAGCATGGCCATGTGAGCTCGGGACGCCCTCTATTTTCTCTCCAAGCGCCGTGAGCCCGACGAACCGTGGTGCGTTCCGGAAAGGCATTCCCTCGTGTTCTCCACCGTCTGTGTCATAGGCCTCGGCTACATCGGCCTCCCCACTGCCGCCGCCTTCGCGACCAACGGGATCAACGTCATCGGCGTCGACGTCAACGCCGTCACCGTCGACGTCGTCAACGCCGGCCGTGTCCCCTTCGTCGAGCCCGACTTGGCCGTGGCGGTGAGCGAGGCCGTGGCGATGGGCCGATTGCGGGCGGCCGGGGTGCCCGAGGCCGCCGACGCGTTCGTCATCGCCGTGCCCACGCCGCTCCGGGAGGACCGCACCGCGGACCTGTCCCACGTGCGTGCCGCTGCCGCCTCGGTGGCCGGAGTACTCAAGGCGGGTGACCTCGTCGTCCTGGAGTCCACCTCGCCGCCCGGCACGACCGTGGAGCTGTCCCGGTGGCTCGGCGAGCACCGGCCCGACCTGAGGTTCCCGCACGCGACGGCGGACGTGCCGGACGTGCGGGTCGCCCACTGTCCCGAGCGGGTTCTGCCGGGTCGGACGATGATCGAGATCGTGACCAACGACCGGGTCGTCGGAGGCGTCGGTGTGGGCTGCGCCCAGCGGGCACGGGAGCTCTACGAGGTGTTCACCGAAGGGGAGTGCCTGCTCACAGACGCGACGACGGCGGAGCTGGCCAAGCTCAGCGAGAACGCTTTCCGGGACGTCAACATCGCCTTCGCCAACGAGCTGTCCACGATCTGCGACCAGCTCGGCAGCGATGTCGAGGACGTCATCGACCTGGCCAACCGGCACCCCCGCGTCGACATCCTGCGGCCCGGACCAGGCGTTGGCGGGCACTGCATCGCCGTGGATCCTTGGTTTATCGTCTCCGCCGCTCCTCGGCAGGCCCGGCTCATACGCCTCGCCCGCGAGGTCAACGACACCCGGCCCGACTATGTGCTCGACGAGGTCGTGCGCACGGCCGGGCGGTTCAAGGAGCCGGTGATCGCCTGCCTGGGGCTCGCCTTCAAGGCGAACATCGACGACCTGAGGGAGAGCCCTGCCCTGCACATCGTCACGCAGCTGGCCGAGCGTCAGGCCGGCCGACTGCTGGTGGCGGAGCCACACATCCGCCAACTGCCCGAGTCACTGGCACGCACAAGCGCGGTCGAACTCGTCGACGTCACCACCGCCGTGCGGGACGCCGACGTCGTCGTCCTGCTCGTGGACCACGACGCCTTCCGCGGCGTCAAGCGGACCGCGCTGCGCGGCAAGGCCGTGTTCGACACCCGCGGCCTCTGGCGCTGACGCGCCGTCGCCGTCGTCGTCGGCGGCGAATTCCGACGGCCTGGCGCACAACCCCATCCAGTGGCCGATCGCCCGTACGGTACGGTCCGCCGCGCGCCCGTCCCCGTACGGGTTGACCGCTCTCGCCATCGCGGCGTACGCCGACCGGTCGTGCAGGAGCCGCCGGACCTCCTTCACGATGCGCTCGCGGTCGGTGCCCACCAGCCGGGAGGTGCCCGCCCGCAGGGCCTCCGGGCGCTCCGTGGTGTCCCGCAGGACCAGCACCGGCTTGCCCAGGCCCGGGCCTTCCTCCTGGATACCGCCGCTGTCGGTGAGTATGAGGTGCGCGCGGTCCATCAGGCGGGCGAAGGCGCCGTAGTCGAGAGGTTCCGTCAGCCTTACGTTTTCCAGGTGCGCCACCTGGGGCGGTATCGCGGCCCGTATCACCGGGTTGGGGTGCAGCGGCGCCACGATGAGCACGGAGGGCTCGCTCCGGGCGAGGTCGGCGAGGGCGCCGCCGATGGACTCCATGGCGCTTCCCCACGCCTCCCGGCGGTGGGACGTCACCAGCAGGACCCGGCGGGTGGTGTCGTCGAGGTCGGCCAGCGCCGGGTCCCCGTAACCGTGGTCCGCCGTGCGTCCGACCGCCCAGCGCAGTGCGTCGATGACGGTGTTCCCGGTGACCACGACGGCCGACGGTGCGACACCGTCCCGGAGCAGGTTGTTCCGGGCGTGACGGGTGGGCGCGAGGTGCAGGGATGCCAACTGGGTGGTGAGCCGGCGGTTGATCTCCTCGGGGAAGGGCGCGTACCGGTCGTCGGTGCGCAGGCCGGCCTCCAGATGGACCACGGGGATATGGCTGTAGAAGGCGGCGAGGGCCCCCGCGAAGGCGGTCGTGGTGTCGCCTTGGACCAGCACCGCGTCCGGGCGCTCGTGCCGCAGCAGCGGACACAGCCGGTCGAGGATGCGCCCGGTGATGTCGGCCAGGGACTGGCGGTGGGTGAGGATGTCCAGGTCGTGGTCTGCACGGATGCCGAACAACGCGTGCACCTGGTCGAGCAGTCCGCGGTGCTGGGCGGTCACCGTCACCGTCGGCCGGAACATCGGAGACCGGCCGAGCGCCTCGATGACGGGAGCCATCTTGATGGCCTCCGGTCTGGTCCCGTAGACGACCATCAGTCGCTTCACCCGAGTCTCCTTCCGCGGCGCCGCACTGCGTTCGCACCGACCACTGGTGGCCGGGGTTCCCTGGAGCTTAAGAAGCGCTCGTCGGGCACCAGCGAATCGGTAGTCGGCGCCGAGGGCGGTTCTCGTACGCCGCGTCCGTGGACGTGACCGACACGTCAAGCAGTGGCGGACGGTCGAGCCTCTTGCCGAGTTGGTGTGACCCGCGCTGGGGCTTGGGTGGCGGCGAGGTCACACCATACGTACTTGCCTGGGCTGCCGTGTCGGGCCAGCGGCTGCCAGCCCCACAGGTCGGCGCAGGCCTGGACGAGGGCCAGCCCTCGCCCGTCTTCCGACTCGCCCAACTGGTCCAGTGAACACGGCAGTCCGGGCGGTTCGGGGTCGGCGTCCCACACACCGATCCTCAGCATGTCGGCCAAACAGCGCACGTGCAGGGCGGCGCATCCCTTGGTGTGGCGTACGGCGTTGGAGACCAGCTCGGACGCGAGCAGTTCGGCGGTGTCGGCGAGGCGGATCAGGCCGTGCATGGTGAGGATCAGGCGGAGGGTGCGGCGGCTGACGGGGACGGCGCGGGGGTCGTTCGGCATGTGGAGGGAGTACTCCCACGGTTCGGTTTCGGCGTTTTCGAGCATGCGTCAACTCCGGTTCAGGGCGAGGGGTTCGGAGATCTGTGGGCGTTCGCGGGCGGTGGCATTGCCGCAGCCGTCATGGCAGGACGGAGTGGTGCGCTTCCGGCGCCCCGGAAACTCCGCAGCGTGTGCGTCGCGTCACTGAAGGTAGGGCTTACATGTAATGCGGAGCAAGCCGATCCCGTAATCTGACCCCGAACGAGCCGCACTGGCAGACGTGTTGAACCAAGGAGCAACTGATGGTCCTGAGGCGCGAACCGACTGCGCGTCAGATGCGCCTAGCAGGTGAGTTGCGCAGGCTCCGTGAGGCGGCAGGGCTCACCACCATCGAGGCAGCAGCGCTGCTTGGAGTGAATCGAGTCCAGATCAGCCAAATCGAATCCGGGGTCGCGGGTGTGAGCGAGCAGCGACTGCGCCGACTCGCGTCCCATTACGCATGTACGGATGAGGAATTCATCGACGCGCTGGTCGCCGTGGCCGCGGACCGAACGCGCGGCTGGTGGGAGGATTACCGGGGCCTGCTGCCCACGTCATTCCTGGACCTCGCGGAACTGGAGCACCATGCCACTTTCCTGCACGAGGTTGCGATCCTGTACGTACCGGGCCTGCTGCAGACGGAGGACTACGCCCGTGGTGTCTTTTCCTCCAGGGTTCCCGAACTCACCCACGATGAACTGGAGTTGCGTCTGCGCCACCGAATGCGGCGCCAGCAGATCACCATTCCGTACGAGTTGGTGATCCACGAGTGCGCCCTACGTATCAGGGTCAGCGACCGGGCCGCCGCACGGGCTCAACTCACCAAACTCGTGGAGCTCTCCGCAGCCGACAACATCACCGTGCGCGTCATCCCGTTCGACTTGGACGGTTTCGGTAGGGCAGCCAGCACCATGACGTACGTCGGTGGCCCTCTCCCCAAACTGGACACCGTCGTGCGCGACGTGCCCCACGGCTTGGCCTTCATCGACTCCGAAGCACAGCACAGCGCCTTTCGAACGCGTTTCCGTAAAGTGGAAGCCGTATCACTTGACTCCGTGCGGTCGCGTGACTTCATCTACCGGCTGGCGAAAGAACTGTGAGGCACACCATGGACAACTGGCGGAAGTCGTCCTACTCAGGCCCTGACGACGGCAACGCCTGCGTGGAGATTGCGAACTTGCCCACCCACATAGCCATCCGCGACTCCAAGGCCCCCGCCCGAGCCACCCTCATGTTCCGCCCTGGGGCCTTCACCACTTTCGTCGACGCCCTGAGAGCTGGTTCTGGGACTGGGAGGTTGAGTGGCGGCCTGCCCGAGTGATTGGCAGATCTCGGCCACGGGCAACCCCGGTAAGGCCGTGGTTCGACACCGTCAGAGCTGTCCCAAATCTGCCAATCGCTCCGCAGGCCACCTCACCTGGCTGCGCGACCGAGGGCTCATCCCGCGCATCGCACGCCCGGGGATTAAATCGGGCGAACGGCTCGGCCGGCACCGCTGGAAGATCGAGCGGTCGATCGCCTGGCTGTTCGGCTACCGCCGCCGCACCGTCCGATACGAGCGAACCGGCTCACCCTTCCTCGCCCGTCTCGGTCTCGCCGCCCTGACCTGCTACAAGAAGCTCTCAAGACTGAAGTCGGGCAGCGGGAGACCGTAGTGGTCCCCCGCTGCCGGAACGTGATCAGCGGCCAGGCTGGGGCGCGACTGATCCAGCCCGGGTCACCGGTGCCTGCAGCTCCGTCACCCAGTCGTCACGATTTTCGGGACACTCCAGGTTGATCTCGCGGGGGTATCCGGTCGACCGGTAGCCGTTGGCGTCGATCCAGCGGGCCAGGGCCTGGGCGGTGGGGAGCACGGTGTCCATCGAACCGCGGTGCACGATGGTCGCCGCCTCGTCGAGGGACGGCAGGTCGAGGATTCGGAAGGCGCCGTCCTGGAGAGGGGCAGAGACCTGGACGGCGGCGTGGACGATGATCCTGCCGCCGCCCTCCGGGGCGTCCTCGTAGTACGCGACGCCGGGGCCCGTGGGGGTGATACCCGCCGAGCCCAGGCACCGGAACAGCTCGTCGTAGAGCGGCCCGATGACCGGGCTGATGTCCTCGGGCTCGTAACTCGCGGCGGTCGCGGTCAGTTCCGCCACACGGACGGAAGGGACGCTCTTGATGACAACGTCGTTCGTGGGCATGTGCCCCTCACTCTCGATCGCTCGGAGCCTCGCCTCAACCTGGACCAGCCGTGCTCCGGCGGCAGCCATCGCGGTCTCCAGTTCGGCCCGCCGCAGCCGCAGCATGCCGCGCAGTTCATCGAGGCTGACCTTCTCGTCCACGATGTCCTGGACCTGCTGGAGAGTGAATCCGAGGTCCTTGAGCGCGATGATCCTGTTGAGGCGGGCGAGCTGGGTGGCGGTGTAGTGGCGATAGCCGCTGGCGGGGTCGACGTGAGCCGGGCGCAGCAGTCCGGTCGCGTCGTAGTGACGCAGCATGCGGACCGAGACGCGGCCGTGCCGGGCGAAGTCTCCGATGGTGAACATGATGTCTCCGAGCTGACCGCCTGACACGGTGTGAGGGTCAAGAAGCTACTGAGCGGCCGGGGGGCAGCGAAAACTCGGGGCTTCATCGGCGCGGCTGCATCGGGTGCTTCCTACTCCGACGGCAACGACTGCGTATGGCTCTGTTCCTGAGAAACGACGACAGCACCGCCGGCCGCCCTTGAGCCGCCTGAGGATGAGCGGCCTCAACTGGATGTCGGCGGCCGGGTGGTGGTCAGTCCCGGTGTGACGAGGGTGAGCCAGCGGTTGCGGGCGGCGGGAGGCTGGTCGGTGGGGGCGGTGGAGAACAGCAGGTAGATGTCGTTGACGGTGACGTCGGGGTGAATGTCGCCGTCGGCCTGGCCGGCGCGGATGAGGGCGGTGACGGCTGCGCCTGCGCGGTCCTCGGTGGCACGGTCGACCGGCTCCGCACCGAGGGCCTGGGCGGCGGCCTTGACGGCACGGTCGGCCGCGGATGCCTCGACCACGCGGCCGAGGAACTCGGTCAGCTCGTCCGCGGCGCGGGTGCCTCCGGTGACGCGTGCGAGCGCGGCCTCGGCATCGTCGGCGACGCGGGCGACGTACTCGGCGACGACGGCCGCGACCAGGTCCGTCTTGGTGGGGAAGTGCCGGTACAGGGTTCCCACGGCTACGCCTGCCGCGGTGGCGATCTCGTCCATTCCGACGTCGGGGCCGTGTGCGGTGATCTGCTCGCCCGCGGCGGTGAGGATCTTCTTGCGGTTGCGGACCGCGTCGGCGCGTGGCGCCCGGGCCTGGGACATCGAGCTCGCCTGCCCTTCCCTTTGCATCAAAGTGAACTGTGGTTCAGAATAGATGTGAACCGTAGTTCATCTTAGTTGTGAGGAACCGCCATGCCCGCCACGCCCGCCAAGACCGCCCTTGTCACCGGTGCCTCCTCCGGCATCGGCGAAGCCACCGCCCTCAAGCTCCAGGAACTCGGCTACACCGTCTACGGCGCTGCCCGCCGTACCGACCGCCTCCAGAAGCTCGCCGACCACGGCATCCGCCCTCTGGAGATGGACGTCACCGACGACGACTCCCTGCGCTCCGGCGTCGAGAAGATCACCGCCGAGACCGGCCGCATCGACGTCCTGGTCAACAACGCCGGTTACGGCTCCTACGGCGCCCTCGAAGACGTCCCCCTGGACGAGGCCCGCTACCAGTTCGAGGTCAACGTCTTCGGCGCCCTGCGTCTGACCCAGCTCGTCCTGCCTCATATGCGCGCCCAGCACAGCGGCACCGTCGTCAACATCACCTCGATGGGCGGCAAGGTCTACACCCCGCTCGGCGGCTGGTACCACGGAACCAAGTTCGCCCTCGAAGCCCTCAGTGACTCCCTGCGCCTTGAGGCCAAACCCTTCGGCATCGACGTCGTCGTCATCGAACCCGGCGGCATCGCCACCGAATGGGGCGGCATCGCCGCCGACAAGCTGGAGAAGTCCTCCGGTACCGGCCCCTATGCCGCCCAGGCCGCCGCGGTGGCCTCTTCCCTGCGCTCCGAGGCCAACGCGAAGGGCAACTCTCCGCCCACCGTCATCGCCGACGCCATCGGCAAGGCCGTCACCGCCCGCCGCCCCAGGACCCGCTACGCCACCGGCTTCGGCGCCCGACCCCTCATCGCCCTGCGCCGGATCCTTCCCGACCGCGCCTTCGACACCGTCATCTCCCGGGCGGTCGGCCTCCCCCGGTGAAGGGTCCGCGAAGGCGTCACCGCGTCAGCAGCCCGAGCCGCTGTCGCCCCGGCCAGGCCCTCTCAGCTTCCCGGCCGGAGCCCTCACCACCTTCATAGAAGCCCTGAAGAACCAGGCTCACTCCACCGTCACCGACTTCGCCAGGTTCCGAGGCTGATCCACCTCGTTCCCCTGGGCCGTCGCCAGCTCGCATGCGAACACCTGCAACGGGACCGTCGCCACCAGGGGTTGGAGGAGTGTCGGTGTGGCGGGGATGCGGATCAAGTGGTCCGCGTACGGGACGACCGTCTCGTCGCCCTCCTCCGCGATCACGATCGTTCGTGCGCCCCTCGCGCGGATCTCCTGGATGTTGGACACGATCTTGTCGTGGAGGACGGAACGGCCGCGAGGTGACGGTACGACCACCACCACCGGGAGGTCCTCCTCGATCAGGGCGATCGGGCCGTGCTTCAGCTCGCCCGCTGCGAAGCCCTCCGCGTGCATGTACGCGAGTTCCTTCAGTTTCAGGGCGCCCTCAAGGGCCACCGGGTAGCCCACGTGCCGGCCCAGGAAGAGCACCGTGCCCTTGTGGGCGAGTGAGCGTGCCAACGCCCGTACCGGCTCCATGGTGTCGAGGACCCGCTCGACGTCCTGGGAGCTGCGGGAGAGTTCCCGGACGACCGCCTGGATCTCGTCGCCCCACTTCGTGCCGCGCACCTGGCCCAGGTAGAGCGCCACGAGGTAGCAGGCGACCAGCTGGGTCAGGAACGCCTTCGTGGACGCGACCGCGACCTCCGGGCCCGCGTGCGTGTACAGCACCGCGTCCGACTCGCGCGGAATCGTCGAGCCGTTGGTGTTGCAGATCGCGAGCACCTTGGAGCCCTGCTCGCGGGCGTGCCGCAGCGCCATCAGCGTGTCCATGGTCTCGCCGGACTGGGAGATGGCGATGACCAGCGTGCGCGGGTCGAGGATCGGGTCGCGGTAGCGGAACTCGCTCGCCAGCTCGACCTCGCACGGGATGCGGGTCCAGTGCTCGATGGCGTACTTGGCGATGAGGCCCGCGTGGAACGCCGTACCGCAGGCGACGATGACCACCTTGTCCATCTCGAGCAGCTCGGGGGCGCTGATCCGGACCTCGTCCAGGGTCAGCGAGCCGGACGCGTCGATGCGGCCCAGCAGCGTGTCGGCGACCGCCTTGGGCTGCTCGGCGATCTCCTTGAGCATGAAGTAGTCGTAACCCCCCTTTTCCGCCGCCGACGCGTCCCAGTCGACGTGGTACGAGCGCACGTCCGCCGGGCGGCCGTCGAAGCCCGTGACCAGGACACCGCCCCGGCGCAGCTCCACCACCTGGTCCTGGCCCAGCTCGATCGCCGACCGCGTGTGGGCGATGAACGCGGCGACGTCCGAGGCGAGAAAGGCCTCGCCGTCTCCGACGCCCACCACGAGCGGCGAGTTACGGCGTGCACCGACCACCACGTCCGGCTCGTCCGCGTGCACCGCGACGAGCGTGAACGCGCCCTCCAGCCGGCGGCACACCAGCCGCATCGCCTCCGCGAGGTCCGCGCAGGAGGAGAACTCCTCGGCCAGCAGGTGTGCCACCACCTCGGTGTCCGTCTCGGAGGACAGCTCGTGCCCGCGCTCGGCCAGTTCGGCCCGCAGGCAGGCGAAGTTCTCGATGATGCCGTTGTGCACGACGGCCACGCGGCCCGCGTTGTCGAGGTGCGGGTGGGCGTTGGTGTCCGTGGGGGCGCCGTGGGTCGCCCAGCGGGTGTGGCCGATGCCCGTGGGGCCGGTCGACAGGGGGTGCTCGGCCAGCTCCTTCTCCAGGTTGAGCAGCTTCCCGGCCTTCCTGGCGGTGGCGAGGCCCCCGTCGGCCAGGACCGCCACACCCGCCGAGTCGTACCCCCGGTACTCCAGCCGCTTCAGGCCGGCGAGGACCACGTCGAGTGCGGGCCGTGCGCCCACATATCCCACGATTCCGCACATACCAGACCCTTCAAGGTGCCCGAGTTCGGGAAATTTGTGTGTGTTTGATGTGACTTTACGTGACGATGTAGTGCAGGTAAGCCTCAAATCGGGTGACCTCACGCGCGCGGCGCACCCAACGGCCCATCCGTGACGCGTTCGCTGGTCGCATGACCAGAACACGAATGACCGGAACGCGCGTCTCCGCCCGCCGCACGGCGATCGGCGGTGCCGCCGTAGTCCTCGCCCTGCTGGCCGTCCTCCCGATGAACGCGGCCGCTGCCGCGGCAGACCCCGCGCCGCCCGCGCCGGGACCCGTCGCCGACAGCGTCCCCGGCATGTCCTCGGGCTCCGACCAGGGCTCGGGCTCCGACCAGGGCTCGGACTCGGGCCAGGGCTCGGACTCCGGCCAGTCCGCGGACTCGGGTCAGTCCTCGGACTCCGGCCAGTCCGACCAGTCCTCGCAGTCCGACATGCTCGGCCAGGCGCCGTCCTCCGGGGCGCAGGAGTCGAACACGTCGGAGAGCGGGATGGGTTCGCAGGGCATGGCTGCCGGGCCGGCGGACTGATCGCGTACGTACCGCATCATCGAGGCGGCCGCCGGGTCCGTGGTCTTCCGAGCCACGCGACCCGGCGGCCGCGGGCCGTTGCGGGACATGGGTCACGACCTGCCCACGCCGGCGCGGTTCAGGGGTGACGGGGGTGACGGCAGTGAGGAAGGTGACGGGGGTGAAGAAGGTGCCAGGGGTGACGGGCGCGACGGGGGTGGCGGGCGAGCCCGGAACGGTCGTAGCGCCTCCGCGCGCGCTCCCCAGCGGGCCGCTGTCGTCCCTCTGAGACACTGGGCGCGATGACTGAGACAGTACTGCCGCCGACCGCGCCCCTGCGTGCCCGCGCCGAGATCGATCTCGCCGCACTGCGGGACAACGTGCGGGCGCTGCGCGCGCACGCGCCGGGCGCGGTCCTGATGGCCGTGGTGAAGTCCGACGCATACGGCCACGGGGCCGTGCGGTGCGCCCGGGCGGCCGTCGCGGCGGGGGCCGGCTGGCTGGGTACGGCCACGCCCGAGGAGGCCCTGACTCTCCGCGCGGCCGGGCTGCCGGGGCGCATCATGTGCTGGCTGTGGACCCCCGGCGGTCCCTGGCGGGAGGCCATCGAGGCCGACCTGGACGTCTCCGTCAGCGGACTGTGGGCGCTGCGGGAGGTCACCGAGGCGGCGGCAGCGGCCGGGGTACGGGCGCGCGTGCACCTCAAGGCGGACACCGGGCTCGGGCGGAGCGGCTGCCAGCCGGACGACTGGCCGGACCTCGTCGCGGGCGCCCTGCGCGCCGAGGCCGACGGACTGCTCACGGTCACCGGACTGTGGTCCCATTTCGCGTGCGCCGACGAGCCCGGCCACCCCTCCATCGCGGCCCAGCTCACCCGCTTCCGCGAGATGGTCGCGTACGCCGAGCGGCAGGGCGCCCGCCCCGAGGTACGGCACATCGCCAACTCGCCCGCCACCCTCACCCTCCCCGAGGCCCACTTCGACCTCGTACGGACCGGAGTCGCGGTCTACGGGATCTCGCCCAGCCCCCAGGTCGGTACCCCCGCCGACTTCGGACTGCGGCCGGTGATGACGCTGAGCGCGTCCCTCGCCCTGGTGAAGCACGCTCCCGGCGGGCACGGCGTCTCCTACGGCCACCAGTACGTCACCCCGGGCGCCACGACCCTCGGCCTGGTGCCCGTCGGCTACGCGGACGGCATCCCGCGGCATGCCTCCGGCTCCGGCCCGGTGCTCGTCGGCGGGAAGTGGCGCACGGTCGCCGGGCGGATCGCGATGGACCAGTTCGTGGTCGACCTCGGCGGGGACGAACCGCCCGCCGGTACGGAAGCGGTGCTTTTCGGACCGGGCGACCGGGGCGAGCCGACCGCCGAGGACTGGGCGCAGGCGGCCGGAACCATCGCGTATGAAATCGTCACCCGGATCGGAACGCGCGTTCCGCGCGTCTATGTGAACGACGACGCGTCTTAGGCGACCGTTTCCGGAGATCGGCGACCGTTTTCGGTGAACGGTGACCGTTTCTGGTGAACGACGCACAAGGCGGGTAGCCGCGCAGACGCGAAGAGGCGTGCGGCACGGCAGACCTGTGCCGGTACCACCCGACTACAGGACAGAACGAGCACGCGTCCGTCAGGCCAGGCCAAGGCCGCGGACCCCGGCGAGGAGGAGCGGGACGTGAGCGAGAGCAGCGCGAAGGCCATGGAGGCCGTCGCGAACGCGGCCTCGGCCGCCGCCTCCGCCGGGAACTGGCGCAAGGCCGGCATCGCGGGCGCGGCGATAGGCGTGGTCGCCGCGGGCGCCGCCGCCGGTGTCGCCATAGAGCGGCTCACCGTGGGCCGCGGCATGCGCAAGAAGGCCCGGCTCGCCCTCGACTCGACGGGACCGTACGGATCGCTGCGCGGCACGCCCGGCAAGGCGTACGCGGACGACGGCACCGAGCTGTACTACGAGGTGGACGACATCGAGCCCGAAGCCGGTCTCGGTCCGCGCAAGCGCCGCCTCTTCGGACGCAGGGCCCCGGCCCCGGTCACCGTCGTGTTCTGCCACGGCTACTGCCTCAACCAGGACTCCTGGCACTTCCAGCGGGCCGCGCTGCGCGGTGTCGTACGGACCGTGCACTGGGACCAGCGCAGCCATGGACGCTCCGGGCGGAACCCGGCACAGGTGGAGGGCCGGGTGCCGGTCACCATCGACCAGCTCGGCCGCGACCTCAAGGCGGTCATCGACGCGGCCGCGCCCAAGGGGCCGATCGTGCTCGTCGGGCACTCCATGGGCGGCATGACGATGATGGCGCTGGCCGCCCACTACCCCGAACTGATCCGCGACCGCGTCGTCGGCGCGGCCCTCATCGGCACGTCGTCGGGGCGGCTGGGCGAGGTCAACTTCGGGCTGCCCGTCGCGGGCGTCAACGCCATACGCCGTGTCCTGCCCAGTGTGCTGCGGGCGCTCGGGCAGCAGGCCGAGCTGGTGGAGAGGGGACGGCGGGCCACCGCCGACCTGTTCGCCGGGATCATCAAGCGGTACTCGTTCGCGACCCGGGACATCGACCCGGCGGTCGCGCGGTTCGCCGAGCGCATGATCGAGGGCACACCCATCGACGTGGTCGCCGAGTTCTACCCCGCCTTCACCGAGCACGACAAGACCGAGGCGCTGGTGCACTTCGCCGAGCTGCCCGTGCTCGTACTGGCCGGCATCAAGGACCTCGTCACGCCGAGCGAGCACAGCGAGGCCATCGCGGACCTCCTGCCGGACGCGGAACTCGTGCTCGTGCCGGACGCCGGTCACCTGGTGATGCTGGAGCACCCCGAGGTGGTCATGGACCGCCTCGCCGACCTCCTCACGCGCGCGGGTGCCGTCCCGGCAGGGGCTACCGTTGGCCGTTATGGAAGCACCAGCAGCACCGCACAGCCCGGGTGAGCACCGGGCTTCCCCCGCGTCCGTGTCCGTGTCCGTAGAGCTCACCGTCAGCGCGCCCGAGCAGATGCGGGAGCTGGGCCGCCACCTCGCCAAGCTGCTGCGCGCCGGCGACCTCGTGATGCTCACCGGGGAACTCGGCGCGGGCAAGACGACCCTGACCCGGGGGCTCGGCGAGGGGCTGGGCGTGCGGGGCGCGGTCACGTCCCCGACCTTCGTCATCGCGCGCGTGCACCCCTCGCTGGGGGACGGGCCGCCGCTCGTGCACGTCGACGCGTACCGCCTGGGCGGCGGGCTCGACGAGATGGAGGACCTCGATCTCGACGTGTCGCTGTCCGACTCGGTGGTCGTCGTGGAGTGGGGCGAGGGCAAGGTCGAGGAGCTGACGGAGGATCGGCTGCACGTCCTCATCCACCGGGCCGTGGGGGACACGGCGGACGAGGTCCGTCACGTCACGCTCCGCGGGGTCGGGGAGCGGTGGGCGGCCGTGGATCTGAGTGTGCTCTCGGCGTGAACGTTTCCGACAACGCGTCGGCAAGATGTTGCGTGGGGTGCCTCTTGCGTGGTCACATGGTAATGGTCCGTAGTTAGGTGTACCTAACTTTCTTCGCCCCCAGGTTCCAGGAGGCGTCCCATGCAGGCTTCAGAACGAGACGAGACGCTGCCGCGGGCTGAGCGGGTGGCCGGGGTGCCCGGGGTTTCCATGCGGGAGCTGTTGGATTCCTGTGCGGCGGCTCGGGTGGTGTCGACTCCGTCGGCGCCCGAGCCTGTGCCTCCGGCGGAGGGTGAGGACGTACGGCGCCCCGAGGCCGCGTAGGCGTTTCGCGGGAATCGCGTGGGGGGGTCTGCTGGTCGTTGTCCGCTGACGGTGCGTTGTGGCTTGTCGCGCAGTTCCCCGCGCCCTACTCGACCACCACGACCGTTCGGCCGATCGTTGCGAACTGCCACATCGCGTTGCCGTCCGCTCGGGACTCGCGGATGCCGCCCGTCTTGGTGGCGGGGTCGGGCTCGGGGGTGGAGCCGTCGACCGCGGCGCTGAAGCCGATGACGACGCCTTCGGCGGTGGTGAAGCGGACGACGTGCTCGATGGCGGTGCCGTCGGAGCCGGTGGTGGAGTTCGTGCGCGAGGTGACCCGGTAGGAGTCGGGGTCCGGGTCCACCGTGCTGGGGGTGACCTTGAAGGTGCGGGTCACCTTGTCGTTCGCGCCGACCAGCCAGACGCGGTCGTCGGAGAGCGAGTACACGACACGTTGGCCGGAGCCCGAGTCGTCGGGCACGGGTGTCGGGGCCTTCTTGTCCGAAGGTGTCTTCGACTTCACGGCCGCCGGGGACTCGGTGGCGGACGGCTTGCCCAGGTCGTCCGGCACGTTCGCCGACGCCTGGTAGGCGAGGAAACCGACTGCGGCGAGGGCCGCCACGGTGAGCCCGGCCACGAATCCCGAGCTGCTACTGGCCACCTTCTGCGCCCACCTCTCGTACCTCAGTACGGCTGATGTTCAGTTACCGCTGATGTCTTGTACGTCGTTCGAGCAATTCTTCGTTGTGACGGTAGCAGGAGAGGGGCGGCTGTCCGGGGCGGCCGTCAGCGCGGCTCGGGCGCCGTAGGCTGTTTGCGTGCTCTTGCTCGCTCTGGATACCGCCACCCCCGCCGTGACCGTCGCGCTGCACGACGGGACGGACGTCGTCGCCTCGTCGAGTCAGGTGGACGCGCGCCGGCACGGGGAGCTGCTGCTGCCCGCCGTCGACCGGGTCCTCGCCGAGGCGGGCACGCGCCTCGACGCCGTCACCGGCATCGTCGTCGGCATCGGCCCCGGCCCGTACACCGGGCTGCGCGTCGGCCTCATGACCGCCGACACCTTCGGGCTCGCCCTCGGCGTCCCCGTCCACGGACTGTGCACGCTCGACGGGCTCGCGTACGCGTCCGACCTCGACGTGCCGTTCGTCGTCGCCACGGACGCCCGCCGCAAGGAGGTGTACTGGGCGCGGTACGCGGACTCCCGTACGCGGGTGACCGATCCGGCCGTCGACCGGCCCGCCGAGATCACCGACGCCGTGGCCGGACTCCCGGCGGTGGGCGCCGGTGCGCTGCTCTACCCGGACACCTTCCCCAAGGCGCACGAGCCCGAGCACGTGTCGGCCGCCGCGCTGGCCTCGCTGGCCGCCGGGAAGCTGGCCGCGGGCGAGGAACTGCCTCCGCCCCGGCCCCTCTACCTGCGCCGGCCCGACGCGCAGGTGCCCAAGAACTACAAGGTCGTCACCCCCAAGTGACCCAGGAGACCTCGGTGCTGCGCGAGATGCGCTGGTGGGACATAGATCCCGTACTGGAGCTGGAGAAGGCCCTGTTTCCCGAGGACGCCTGGTCGCGGGGCATGTTCTGGTCCGAGCTGGCCCACGCCAGAGGGCCGCAGGCGACCCGGCGGTATGTCGTGGCCGTCCAGGGGGACCGCCTCGTGGGGTACGCGGGTCTCGCGGCCGCCGGGACCGCGTCCGAGAGCGGCTCTGACAGCGGCTCGGACAGCCGCTCGGACAGCGACTCCGGCGCGGTGGCCGATGTGCAGACCATCGCCGTCGCCCGTGACCAGTGGGGCACCGGGCTCGGTGCGCGGCTGATGGCCGAGCTGCTGCGGGCCGCCACGTCGTTCGACTGCGCCGAGGTCATGCTCGAATGCCGCGTCGACAACGTCCGCGCCCAGAAACTGTATGAGCGCTTCGGCTTCCAGACCATCGGGTTCCGGCGCGGCTACTACCAGCCGGGCAACGTGGACGCCCTGGTGATGAGGCTCAGCACCGCACCCGAGAGCGGCCCGGCCGCGGGTGCACCATCCGTGAACGGCGTACAAGGAACCGAGATCAATGGCTGACGGATCAATGGCCGACGAACCACTCGTCCTCGGCATCGAGACCTCCTGCGACGAGACCGGTGTCGGCATCGTCCGCGGCACCACCCTGCTCGCGGACGCGATCGCGTCCAGCGTCGACGAGCACGCCCGCTTCGGCGGTGTGGTGCCCGAGGTCGCCTCCCGCGCGCACCTGGAGGCGATGGTGCCGACCATCGACCGTGCGCTGAAGGAGGCGGGGGTCAGCGCGCGCGACCTGGACGGCATCGCGGTCACCGCCGGTCCGGGCCTGGCCGGTGCCCTCCTGGTGGGCGTCTCGGCGGCGAAGGCGTACGCGTACGCGCTGGGCAAGCCGCTGTACGGCGTCAACCACCTGGCGTCCCACATCTGCGTGGACCAGCTGGAGCACGGCGCGCTGCCCGAGCCGACGATGGCGCTGCTGGTGAGCGGCGGGCACTCCTCCCTGCTGCTGTCCACCGACATCACCTCCGACGTACGGCCCATGGGCTCGACCATCGACGACGCGGCGGGCGAGGCCTTCGACAAGATCGCCCGCGTACTCGACCTGGGCTTCCCGGGCGGGCCGGTCATCGACCGGTACGCACGCGAGGGCGACCCGGGCGCCATCGCGTTCCCGCGCGGGCTGACCGGGCCCCGCGACCCGGTGTACGACTTCTCCTTCTCCGGGCTGAAGACGGCCGTGGCCCGCTGGATCGAGGCCAAGCGCGCGGCGGGGGAGGAGGTCCCGGTGCGCGACGTGGCGGCGTCCTTCCAGGAGGCCGTGGTGGACGTCCTGACCCGCAAGGCCGTACGGGCCTGCCGTGACGAGGGCGTCGACCACCTCATGATCGGCGGCGGCGTCGCGGCGAACTCCCGCCTGCGCGCCCTCGCCCAGGAACGCTGCGAAGCGGCCGGTATCCGACTGAGGGTTCCCCGGCCCAAGTTGTGCACGGACAACGGGGCGATGGTGGCGTCACTGGGCGCCGAGATGGTGGCCCGGGGGCGCGCCGCCTCGGACTGGGACCTGTCGGCGGACTCGTCGCTCCCCGTGACGGACCCGCATGTGCCGGGCATCGCGCACACGCATGCCCACGACCACGACCACGTCCACGAGGTGAGCAAGGAGAACCTCTACTCGTGACCGTCGCCCTGATGTGGGAGGCCCGGGCGGTGGCGGGCCGAGGCGATGAGCTTCTCGCCTGGGCCCGCGCGCAGGAACTGCCGTCCTCCCCCCTGCGCCGCGAGACGTTCCGCGCACCTGAGGACCGGGTGCTCGTCATCACCTGGTGGGACGCTGCGTACGACGCCGAACTGCCCGAGCTGCCGGAGCCGGGCGGGGAGTTGGTGATGCGGGCAGTGCACCGGTGGCGGTTCGAGTCGCTGGGCTAGGGCCATCCCCTGGGCCCTGGGCTCTGTCGCCGGAGTCCCGTCGTCGGCGTCTGATCGGCGTCTGATCGGCGTCTGCTCGGCGTTTGCTCGGCGTCCTGTCGTCGACATGGACGGGCCGGTCGGGCGGCGTGGTCGTAGCCTGGGAAGCGTCGGCCTGCCGACGCGGGCCGCGTCCCGGTGAGGTGTGTCATGGCGGAGACCAGCGGATACCTGCCCATCGCAGAGCACGGGCTGATCGGCGATCTGCGGACCGTGGCCCTCGTGGGCAGCAACGGCACGATCGACTGGTACTGCTGCCCCCGCTTCGACGCGCCGAGCGTGTTCGCCTCCCTCCTGGACGCGGAGCGGGGCGGCTGCTTCGAGCTGGCGGCGAGCGTGCCCGCGCGGACCAAGCAGTTCTACTTCCCCGACACCAATGTGCTGATCACCCGCTTCTTCACCGAGGAGGGTGTGGGGGAGGTCCAGGACTTCATGCCGATACGGGGCGAGGAGACGGGCACTGGAGGCGAGGCCGGACGGCACCGGCTGATCCGGCGGGTGCTGTGCGTGCGCGGCACCGTCCCGTTCCGGGTGCTCGTGGCGCCGCGGTTCAACTACGGGGCCGACCCGCACACGCTGCGGAACCTCGGCGACGTGGCGGTCTTCGAGTCCGCCGGGCTGGCGCTCGCCCTGACCTCCACCGTGCCCCTGGAACACGACGGCTCCGACGCCCGCGCCACGTTCAAGCTCGCCGAGGGCGAGGTCGCCGTGTTCGCGCTCGACCAGGTCGGCGGTGCCGTGGCGCCGCGCGGGTGTGCCCGCTTCGAGGCCGAGCGCGAGTTCGGGGAGACGGTGGCGTACTGGCGGCGCTGGCTGTCCTCCTCCCGCTACCGCGGCCGCTGGCGGGAGATGGTGCACCGCTCCGCGCTCACGCTGAAGCTCCTCACCTACGCCCCGACCGGCGCCATCGTGGCCGCGCCGACCACCAGCGTGCCCGAGCAGCTCGGCGGCGAGCGGAACTGGGACTACCGGTACGTGTGGGTCCGCGACGCCGCCTTCTGCGTGTACGCCCTGCTGCGGCTGGGCTTCTCCGACGAGGCCGAGGCGTTCATGGGGTTCCTGGTCCGGCACATCAGCTCGGGGGACGGCGGCCCGTCCGGCCCGTTGCAGATCCTGTACGGCATCGACGGCCGCACGGACGTGCCCGAGCGCGTGCTGGACCACCTGGACGGCCACCGGGGCTCGGCACCGGTCCGGGTCGGCAACGCCGCCGCCGGCCAGCTCCAGCTGGACATCTACGGTGCCCTGATCGACTCGATCTACCTCTACGACAAGTGGGCCCAGCCCATCTCCAGCGACCAGTGGGACGACGTCTGCGACCTCGTCGACTGGGTGTGCGAGCACTGGGACCAGCCCGACGAGGGCATCTGGGAGACCCGCGGCGGGCGCAAGCAGTTCCTGTACTCCCGGCTGATGTGCTGGGTGGCCGTCGAACGCGCCATCCGCATGGCCAACCGGCGGGGTCTGCCCGCCGACATCATCCGCTGGCGCCAGGCCCGCGACACGATCTACCGCCGGATCATGACCCACGGCTGGTCCGCCGACCGCGGCGCGTTCGTGCAGTACGAGGACGGCGACGTCCTCGACGCCGCCGTCCTGATGATGCCCCTGGCCAAGCTCATCTCGCCCACCGACCCCAAGTGGCTCTCCACGCTCGACGCGCTCACCCGGGAACTGGTGTCCGACTCCCTCGTCTACCGCTACGACCCGGAGGCCAGCCCCGACGGCCTCTACGGCGAGGAGGGCACGTTCTCCATCTGCTCCTTCTGGTACGTCGAGGCAATGACCAGGGCCGGACGGATCGACGAGGCCCGGCTCGCCTTCGAGAAGATGCTCACCTACGCCAACCACCTCGGTCTGTACGCCGAGGAGATCAGCCGCACCGGCGAACAGCAGGGCAACTTCCCGCAGGCCTTCACCCACCTGGCGCTGATCAGCGCGGCCTTCAACCTCGACCGCGCCCTCGGCTGAGCGCCCTGGGCTGAGCCCTCACTCCGGCACGGACACCGTCGTCTCGCAGAGCAGCCGCCGGTCCGGGCCCAGGACGCGCTCCGGTCCCGTCAGGGTCAGGCGTGCCGTGTGGCGCACGTCGGCGCTCGACGCCGCCAACCGCAGTTCCAGGGCGCCGGGCTCGACCACGCGGCGGCCGGAGCGGTCGGTGAACGAGGACAGGTCGGCGTGGAAGCGGAACGTCACCCGACGCGCCTCGCCCGGTGCCAGCTCCACGCGCTGGTAGCCGATCAGGCGGACGTCCGGGCGGGTCACGCGGGCCACCGGGTCGTGCAGATAGAGCTGGACGACCTCGGCGCCCGCACGGTCGCCCGTGTTGCGGACGGTGACCGACACGTCGTACGTGCCGTCCGTGTCGATCTCCGGCTGCGGGCCGCCCGCGGTGTCCTCGGTGTCCGCGGCGGTGTCCGCAGTGTCCTCGGGGTTCTCGGCCTCTTCGGCGTCTTCGGGGCTCTCCCACGCGAACGACGTGTACGAGCAGCCGTGCCCGAAGGGGTACAGCGGTGTCGGATCCAGGCTGCTGGCGTCGCTCGCCAGGCCGAGCGGGGGCTGCAGATACGTCCACGGCTGGCCTCCGGGGCGGCGCGGCACGCTCACGGGGAGGCGGCCCGACGGGTCGACGCGGCCCGACAGTGCTGCTGCCACCGCCGGGCCGCCCTCCTCCCCCGGGAAGAACGCCTGGACCGCGGCCGCCAGCCGGCCCTCCCAGCGGCCCAGGGCGTACGGGCGGCCCGTGAGCAGGACCAGCACCACCGGCGTGCCCGTCGCGGCCAGGGCGTCCAGCAGCGCGCCCTGGACGCCGGGAAGCCGCAGGTCCTCCGCGTCGCAGCCCTCGCCCGACGTGCCCCGCCCGAAGAGGCCCGCCATGTCGCCGAGGACCGCCACGCAGACGTCCGCCTCCGCCGCTCGCGCCACCGCCTCCGGGAAGCCGGCCGTGTCGTCACCGGAGACGTCGCAGCCGGGTGTGTACGTGATCTTCGCGTCGGGGAGTTCCGTGCGCAGGGCGTCGACGAGCGTCGGGATCTCGATGCCCAAGGGGGTCTCGGGATGCAGCGTGCCCACGTGGGACGGGAAGGAGTAGCAGCCCAGCATGGCGAGGGGGTCGTCGGCCCGCGGGCCCACCAGCGCGATCCGGGTGTCGGGGGCCAGAGGGAGCAGGCCCTCCGGGTTGGCCAGGAGGACCACCGACTCCTCGGCCAGACGGCGGGCCAGGTCACGGTTCCGCGGAGAGTCCAGGTCCACGGGCGTCGTGGGCTCCGGGGCCCAGTCCTCGTCCAGCAGACCCAGCTCGCACTTCTGGAGCAGCACCCGGTGCGCCGCCCGGTCCACCAGGGTCTCGGGGACCGTGCCCTCCCGTACGGCCTCCGCCAGCGGGTCGCCGTAGCAGCGCAGGGTGGGGAGTTCGACGTCGAGGCCCGCGGCCAGGGCGGCGTGGGCCGCCTCCGCGCGGGTTCCGGCGATCCGGTGGTGCGTCTGGAGGAGAGCGATGCCGAAGTAGTCGGAGACGACCGTTCCGGTGAAGCCCCAGGTCTCCCGCAGGAGTTCGGTCAGCAGGAACGGGTCCGCGGACGCCGGGACGCCGTCCGTCTCGTTGTACGCGGCCATCACCGAGCGCGCCCCGCCCTCCCGCAGCGCCATCTCGAACGGGGGCAGCGTCACGTCGGCGAACTCCCGCACCCCTGCCCGTACCGGCGCCTGGTTGCGCGCGCCCAGGGAGGCCGAGTAGCCCGCGAAGTGCTTCAGTGTGGCGACGATCCCCGCGGACTCCAGACCTCGTACGTACGCCGTGCCGATCGTGCCGACCAGGTACGGGTCCTCGCCGATGGTCTCCTCGACCCGGCCCCAGCGCAGGTCCCGTACGACGTCCAGGACCGGGGCGAGGCCCTGGTGCACGCCCACCGACGCCAGGTCGCGGCCGATGCGCCGGGCCATCTCCTCGACCAGCGCCGGGTCGAAGGTCGCGCCCCAGGCCAGCGGGACCGGGTACGCGGTGGCGCCCCAGGTCGTGAAGCCGGCCAGGCACTCCTCGTGGGCGACGGCCGGGACGCCGAAACGGTTCGCGGCGACGATGCGGCGCTGGGCGCGGGCCAGCGCCTGCGCACCCAGCGCCGGGTCCACGGGAGCCGTGCCGAAGGAGCGGGTGAGCTGGCCGAGGCCCCGGGTGATCACCTCGTCGAAGTCGACGGTCTCGGCCATCTCGTCCTGGTGGGGGGCGACTCCCTCGCCGTCCGTGGCGGCGCCCACCCACACGCCGTACAGCTGGGCGGTCTTCTCCTCCAGGGTCATACGGGAGAGCAGGTCGTCGACGCGGACCGCGGCGGGGAGGGCGCGGTCACGCCATGAGGCGGTGGTCATGAAACTCCTGTCAGAGTCGGTCTGTCGGAGAGGTCCCAGGCTGTCGGAGAGATGCGGGTTCACTTGCCGCCCACGCCCATCAGGCCGCCCACGAGAGCACGGCGGGCCACCAGATAGACGGTGAAGATCGGAATGCCGGACAGCACGACAGAGGCCAGCAGCGCCGGGATGTTGACACCGAACTGGCTGACGTAGTTGAAGAGCCCGAGGGTGAGGACGCGTGGGCCGTCCGACTGGGTGAAGATCAGCGGGAAGAGGAAGCCGTTCCAGGCCTGGAGCGCCGCGTAGATCACCACGGTGCTGATACCGCCCTTGGCGAGCGGGATCGTCAGCTGGAACAGCATCCGCAGCGGGGACGCGCCGTCCAGGGCCATCGCCTCGTACAGGTCCTCCGACACGTCCCGGAGCGTGCCGACCAGCACCAGCACCGAGACCGGCATCGCGAAGGCCGCCGTCGGCAGGATGACCGCCAGGAGGGTGTCGTACAGGTCGAGCTGGGCGATCAGGAGGTACAGGGGGACCACGACCGCCTGGGCCGGGATCGCCACGCCCAGCAGGAACAGGCGGAAGGCCGTGGTCGACCAGCGGTCGCGGGTGCGGACGGCCACGTAGGCGAGGGGGACACAGAGCACGAGGACGATGCCCACGACCGCCACGGCCACGATCACCGTGTTGCCGAGCAGATGCCCGAACCCGGTGTGGAGGACGGTGTTGTAGTTGTCGAGGGTCGGACTCGTCGGCGGTTTCAGGGGGTTGCCGGTGAGGGCCTTGTCCTGGCCGGTGAGGGAGGCCGACAGCATGGCGTAGACCGGGATGACGACGATCGCGAGCCAGACGACCGAGCCGAGGCCCGCGACCGGGTTCGCGCGCCTCGTCCAGTGCCTGCGGCGGCGGCCCGATGCGGGTGGCTCCCGGCCGGGCTCGCGGGTCCTCACGGGACGCGGCAACGTATCGTGTGACACCCGTGACACCCCGTCACATCCCTTCGCGTGTGCTGCGCATGGTGCCGAAGCCGGTCATCCGGACCAGCAGCAGCGACAGGCCGGTGGCGGCCAGCACCAGGAACGACGCGATGGCGCTCGCGTAGCCGAAGTCGTACGACTTGAAGCCCGCCTCGTACATCAGGTACGGCAGGATCGCCGTGTCCGTGCCCGGGCCGCCCTTGGTCAGGATCAGCACCGTCTCGAAGTACGTGAGCGAGCCGACGACGATCAGCACGGTCGACGTCGTGATGGTGTGCCGCAGCTGGGGCAGCGTGATGGAGAAGAACTGGCGGTAGCGGCCCGCGCCGTCGATGGCCGCCGCCTGGTACAGGACCTGCGGGATCTGCCGGGCGCCGCCCTGGTAGATCAGCGTGTGGAACGGGATGAACTGCCAGCCGCCGACGAACACGACCGCGAGGAACGCCCCGCTGGACGAGCCGAGGACGTCCCTCTGGATGATGCCGAAGTTCGGGTCGAGCAGGGCGTAGAAGAGCACCGCGATGGCGGTGGAGGACAGCAGGAACGGCACGAAGAAGATCGCGGACAGGACCGCCCGGTTGCGCTGGCGGCCCGCCGCCCAGACGCCCAGCAGCAGGGCCACCACCGTCTGGAACGCCCAGCTCGCGAACGTCAGCAGCACGGTCAGCCGCAGCGACTGGGTCAGCCGTGGGTCGTCGAGCAGCTTCCGCCAGTTGTCCAGGCCGACGGGCTGTGGGTCGCCGAGGCCGTCCCACCTGGTGAAGGAGAGGTAGAAGGCCAGGGCCATCGGGACGACCGCGAAGAAGGTGAAGAAGGCTACGGCGGGCAGCGCCCAGGCCGCGTGGGGGCGGCCGGCACTGGTTCTCTTCGTCTGGGTGGTTACCGGGGCGGGCGGCCGTTTGTCGAGCGTCGCGCTCACTTCAGCCTCTTGCAGGCCGTCACGAACTGGCTCGGTGACGACTTCCCCGCGAACAGCTTGCCGATCTCCGTGTGCATCTTCGTGCCCAGTGCGTCGCCCAGCGCCTGGTCCCAGGAGAGCGTGAAGGCCGGGGCCTGCTCCACCATGTCGTACTGGAACCTCGCGTACTCCGGGTTGGGCGCGGAGGAGAGCAGTTCGGCCGCGTTCGACGTGGTCGGGACGTCACCGAGGTCGATCAGGTCCTTCGCGTACGCCTGGGACGCGCAGTCCTTGAGGAACGCGACGGCCAGGTCCTTGTTCCGTGTACGGGCGTTGACGGACCAGTAGTTGGTGGGGTTGCCGACGACGTTGCGGACGTCGCCCGTGCCGTCCTCGACCTTGGGGAACGCGGCCCAGCCCAGGTTGCTCCTGGCGAAGTCCGGGAACTTGCCGAGCTGCGTCGAGTACTCCCACGAGCCCATCAGGTGCATGGCGGCCTTGCCCTTGGCGAAGACCGCGGGGGCGCCGCCGTTGACGTACGACACCGAGGTGAACTTGGAGCCGAAGGCGCCGTCGTCGACGAGTTCCTTCACCATCTCGGCGGCCTTGAGGACCGCCGGGTCGCCCCAGCCCTCGGCGTCGCCGTCCTGGATGCGCTTGAAGACCTCGGGGCCGCCGATGCGGTCGACGAGGTACTCCAGCCACATCAGCTCGGGCCAGATGTCGGCGCCGCCGAGTGCGAAGGGGGTGATTTTTGCTTTTCTCAGCTTGGCGTTGATGTCGAGCAACTGGTCCCAGGTGGTGGGCGGCTGGAGCTTGTGCTCGGCGAAGACCGACTTGTTGTAGAAGAGGATCACGGGCTGCATGCCGCGCATCGGTATGCCGTAGTGGCGGCCCTTGAGGTCGCCGGCGGTGAGCACCGCGGGCAGGAAGCCGTCCTTGAGGACCGGGTCGTCGCTGATGATGTCGGTGAGGTCGACGAGCTTGCCCGCCTCCTCGTACGCCTTGATGGAGCCGCCGCCCCAGTTGAAGAAGACGTCCGGGGCGCTCGGCGAGCCCATGGCCGTGCGGAGCTTGGGGGAGTAGTCGGAGCCGGGGACCTTCTCCAGCTTGACCCTGCCTCCCGCCTTCTTCGCGGCGGCCGACTTGTTGAAGCGGGCCACGCCCGCCTCCTGGACCTTCACCGCGTCGTCGCCGTACACGAAGGCGGTGATCGTGCCGCTGTCGCCGCCCGAGCCGCTGCCGGAGCCGCAGGCCGTGAGTCCGGTGGTCCCGGTGGTGAGCAACGTGGTGGCACCGGCCCCCAGCACCCAGCGCCTGCTGAACGTACGGCTGCCCGGGCTCCCGCCGCCGGACCGACCTCTGTGCGACTCCATTGCAGCACTCACCCTTGCTCACCCTTCGCGAATGTTTCGGATGGCACTTCGAATGTTCCGGGAACGTAGGGCGCCCGAAGGGGTCCGTCAAGGGGTCGCGCAGGGATACGATCCGGCCCATGAAACCTCCGAAGCCCGAGGAAACCCCGACGAGACCGCAGGGGACGCAGTCCACGCAGACGGCAACGCTCGCCGAGATCGCCCGTGAGGCGGGGGTCTCGGCTCCGACTGTTTCGAAGGTGCTCAACGGCCGGGCCGACGTCGCCCCGGCGACGCGCACGCGCGTCGAGGAGCTGCTGCGCGAGTACGGCTACCGGCGGCGCCGAGCCGAGGCGACCCGCTCGCCGCTCGTCGACGTGGTCTTCCACGAGCTGGAGAGCGCCTGGGCGATGGAGGTCATCCGGGGTGTCGAGACGGTGGCGCGGGAGGCCGGGCTGAGCGTGGTCCTCTCCGAGAGCGCGGGCCGGCTGACGCCCGGCCGGACCTGGGCCGACCAGGTCGCGGCTCGCCGCCCGCACGGGGTGGTGCTGGTTCTCTCCGGGCTCGACGCGTCTCAGCGCGCGCTGCTGACCAGCCGGTCCATCCCGTTCGTGGTGATGGACCCGGCGGGCGACCCGGGCGACGACGTGCCCTCGATCGGTGCGACGAACTGGCAGGGCGGGCTGGCCGCGACCCGGCATCTGGTCGAGCTGGGGCACGAACGCATCGGTGCGATCAGCGGGCCCTCGCGGATGATGTGCAGCCGGGCGCGGGTGGACGGCTACCGGGCGGCGCTGGAGACGGCCGGGCTGCCGGTGGACCCGGAGCTGATCAAGGCCGGCGACTTCCACCACGAGACCGGCTACCGACTGGGGCTCGAACTGCTCCGGCTGCCGGACCGCCCCACCGCCGTCTTCGCGGGCAACGACCTCCAGGCGCTCGGCCTGTACGAGGCGGCGCGCGAGCTGGGGCTGCGGATTCCCGAGGACCTGAGCGTGGTCGGCTTCGACGACCTGCCGGTGGCCCGCTGGGTGGGGCCGCCGCTGACGACCGTACGGCAGCCGCTGATGGAGATGGCCGAGGCGGCGACGCGGCTGGTGCTCGACCTGGGGCGCGAGGAGGGGTCGCCGGCGGCGACACGGGTGGAGCTGGCGACGAGCCTGGTGGTCCGGAGCAGCACGGGGCCCCTCCGGGGCGGGGGAGGGGTGCGTCCGGGGAGGGTGCCTGAGGTTTCGTGGAGTGCTCCGCTGCCGTGGGGGTTTGCGTCGCCTACTTGTTCGTTCGCGGGTCGGGTGCGCCTCTGCAGCGGGCAGTGCGCATTACGGGGAGCGTTCCTGAGGCTCATGGGCGGCCTTCCCGTCGTCGTGGCCTGGGCGCCCGTGGTTTCGTCGTGGGTCGGGGGCGCGCCGGGAGGTCTCCGTCCTCGGTCCGGCGGGTCTGTGGGGTGTCGTATGTGCTCGGCGGCGGACGCCGGCCGCTGCGGGCGGACACCTCCCGGCACACCCCCTGCCGCGCGTACGCGGCTGCCGAGGGTGTCGGGGGTGCGGTTACGGCTGGCGGGCGCGTCGGGGGTACGGGCACGGCTGGCGGTGCGGGGACGGGTGCGGGCGTGGCTGCGGGTGCGGGTGGGGCGCAGGTGGTGCGTGGGGTCGGAGTGCGGGCGGCGCGCGGGCGTGGCTGACGGTGCGTGGGCGGTGCGGTCGAGGTGCGCCAAGGGCTCGGGCTCGGGCTCGGGTGCGCCCGTGCTTTTAAGGGGCGCGGGGAACTGCGCGACCAGCCACACACGACCCGCAGCCGCCCACCAACACAAACCCGGCAGACGAAACGCACCCGAAGTGAACCTATTGACGGGTGTGGCATCCACCCCCACACTCCTCCGAAGTCAATCGGTTGAACGGCCGAAACTTTCGGAGGCACCCGTCATGAGAACCTCCAGATCCCCGTTACGCTCCCGCCTCACCACCCTGCTCACCGGCGCGGCAGCGCTGACCGCGCTGACCGCGCTGCTGGGCGCGGCCCCCGCCCACGCCGCCGACCCCCCGCTGCGCGACCTCGCCGACGCCAAGGGCAAGGTCATCGGAACGGCGGTCACCGGCTCCAAGCTCACGGGCACCTACGGCCGGATCGCCGGGGAGGAGTTCAACTTCCTCACCCCCGGCAACGCCATGAAATGGGGCTCCGTCGAGCCCACCCGAGGCAACTTCAACTGGACCGAGGCCGACCAGATCGTCAACTTCGCGGAGGCCAACGGGCAGCAGGTGCGCGGCCACACCCTCGTCTGGCACAGCCAGAACCCGAGCTGGCTGACGAACGGCAGCTGGACCTCCGCCCAGTTGAGCCAGCTGATGAACGACCACATCGCCACCGAGGTCGGCCGCTACAAGGGCCGGCTGGCCGCCTGGGACGTGGTGAACGAGCCGTTCAACGAGGACGGCACCTACCGTCAGACCCTCTGGTACAACGGCCTCGGCGCCGACTACATCGCCCAGGCCCTGACCGCCGCCCGCGCGGCCGACCCCAGCGCCAAGCTCTACATCAACGACTACAACGTCGAGGGCGTCAACGCGAAGAGCACGGCGCTGTACAACCTGGTCAAGTCGTTGAAGGAGCGCGGTGTCCCGATCGACGGCGTCGGCCTCCAGGCCCATCTGATCCTCGGCCAGGTCCCCTCGACTCTCCAGCAGAACATCCAGCGCTTCGCCGACCTGGGCGTGGACGTGGCCATCACGGAGCTGGACATCCGTATGCAACTCCCGGCCACCGAGGCCAAGCTGGCGCAGCAGGGGACCGAGTACGAGGCCGTGGTGAAGGCGTGTGTCGCGGTGAGCCGGTGCACCGGGGTCACCGTCTGGGGCTTCACGGACTCCGACTCGTGGATCCCGGACACCTTCCCCGGCCAGGGCGCGGCGACCCCGTACGACGAGAACTACGCCCCGAAACCGGCGTACTCAGGCATCGTGAGGGCCCTCGGCGGCACGACGACACCGCCTCCGACGGGCGCGTGCACGGCGACGTACGGCGTCACCAGCCAGTGGAACACCGGGTTCACGGGCCAGGTGACGATCGCCTGCTCGGGGGCGTCCCTCTCGTCCTGGAGGGCCAACTGGACGTTCGGCGCGGGCCAGCAGATCACCCAGGCCTGGAACGCCACGTGCACACAGACGGGCTCGGCGGTGAGTTGCACGAACGTCTCGTGGAACGGGAGCGTGCCGAGCGGCGGTTCGGTGACCTTCGGTTTCAACGCGAACTGGAACGGGAGCAACCCGCTGCCGACGGTGACGTTGGCGTGAGGTGCGCTCACGCACGGCTGACCATCGGCCGAAGAGTCTGAGAATTTCCGAAGAATGCCGGTCGGACGTCTCCGCTCGTAATAATTCGGACTTATGTTCCTGCGTGTGACTGTGCGAAGCGGTGAACGCGGGGATGACGGCGGAGCGGCGGACAGACAAGTGGGCCGGCGGCCGAGGCTGCTGAAGGCCGCCGGCCTCACCCTCGCCGGGGTGTTCGCGCTGGGCGTGGGCACGGCGGGCTGGGCGTACTGGCATCTGAACGACAACATCAAGAGCGTCGACATCGAGAGCGCGCTCGGCGACGACCGCCCGCCCGCGATGGTGCCAAGCCCGTCGCCCTCGTCCGCCGCCTCACCGTTGCCCAGCACGGCGTTGAACATCCTGGTCCTCGGCTCCGACTCCCGTAGCGGCGAGGAGAACGCCGAGCTCGGAGGCGGGGACAGTGGCGGTGCCCGGTCCGACACGGCGATGGTCGTCCACCTCGACGAGGGGCGCAGTGAGGCGACGGTGGTGAGCATCCCGCGCGACACACTGGTCACGCGCCCGTCCTGCCCCCTGCCCTCGGGCGGCTCCACCTCGGTCGCGTACAACACGATGTTCAACAGCGCGTACTCGGTGGGCGGTCCGGTGTGTGCGGTGAAGACCGTCGAGTCGCTGACCGGCGTCCGTATGGATCACTACGTCGAGATCGACTTCTCGGGTTTCGCGAAGCTGGTGGACGCGCTGGGCGGGGTGACCGTCACGACGGACGAGGACATCGACGACGAGGACAGCCGTCTGAAACTGGAGGCCGGCACCCACCATCTGGACGGCGAACAGGCCCTCGCTCTCGCGCGTACCCGCCACGGCATAGGCGACGGCAGCGACCTGGGCCGCATAGGCCTCCAGCAGACGCTGGTGAAGGCCCTGCTGGATCAGGTCTCCTCGACGAATCTGCTGACCAGCCCTGCCAGGCTCTACCAGGTCGCCGACGCGGTCACCGGCGGTCTGACGACGGACACCGGGCTGGATTCCCTCGGCGGGCTGATGAGCCTTGGCCAGAGCCTGAGGGGCCTGACCTCGGCCGATGTCACGACGGTGATGATGCCGGTGGTACCGGCGCCGTCGGACCGCAACCGCGTGGTGGCGGACGAGCCGGAGGCGAGCGAGGTGTGGGCGTCGCTGCGGTGAGGCCTCCGCGGTGCGTGAGAAGTTTTCTGGCGGGCGTGTCGATCCGGGTTTCTGTCGTTCGACGCTCAGGGTGAGAGGCGGGGAAAAGGTCCCGCCGTCACACCTGAGGAGTCACGATGCCGCGCTACCTGTCGCTGGTGAAGATCGACGAGGCGACCGCTCCCGCCGAGGGCCCCAGCCCCGAGATGATGGAGCGGATGGGGAAGCTGCTGGACGCGATCACGAAGGCCGGGGTCATGCTCGACACCGCCGGGCTGATGCCGACCGTCCAGGGCAAGAGGGTGCACTGGGAGGGCGGGAACGTGTCGGTCACCGACGGGCCGTTCACCGAGACCAAGGAGGTCGTCGGCGGGTACGCCGTCATGCAGTGCAAGGACATGGCCGAGGCACTTGAGTGGACCAAGCGGTTCGTGCGGGTGCACGGGCCCGAGTGGACGGTGACCTGCGAGGTCCGGGAGATCCAGGGAGGCTGACGGGGGCCGTTCATTGGCCCGGCGGCCCGTACGGGTGTCTGATGGTGGGTTGTGACACCGCAGCCCACCCCGCCCCAGCGGCCCGCCGGGCCCGTCGGCTCCCCGGAGCCGACGGAGCCCGCCACCCGCACCATCGAGGCCGTCTTCCGGATCGAGTCGCCCCGCGTCATCGCCCGTGTCGCCCGGATCGTGGGGGACGTCGGCATCGCGGAGGAACTGGCGCAGGACGCGCTGGTCGCGGCGCTGGAGCAGTGGCCGAGGGACGGGGTGCCGGACAACCCGGGCGCCTGGCTGACGACGACGGCCAAGCGCCGGGCCATCGATCTCGTACGGCGGCGGGAACGGTACGCACAGAAGCTGGAGGAGGTCGGACGGGACCTGTCCCTGACCGGCGCGCACCACTTCGACGAGCCCTCCGATCCCGACGACATCGACGACGATCTGCTCCGGCTCGTCTTCACCGCCTGTCACCCCGTCCTGTCCGCCGAGGCGCGGATCGCGCTCACGCTCCGCCTCCTCGGAGGGCTGACCACGGTCGAGACCGCCCGTGCGTTCCTGGTTCCCGAGGCGACCATGGCCCAGCGCATCGTGCGCGCCAAGCGGACGCTGGCCGCCAAGGGGGTCGCCTTCGAGGTGCCGTACGGGCCCGAGCGGGAGGCCCGGCTCGGGTCCGTCCTGGAGGTCATCTACCTGATCTTCAACGAGGGGTACGCGGCCACCGCCGGCGACGACTGGCTGCGGCCCGCCCTGTGCGAGGACGCCCTCCGGCTCGCCCGGGTGCTCGCCCAGCTGATGCCCAAGGAGCCCGAGGTGCACGGGCTGATGGCGCTGCTGGAGCTCCAGGAGGCGCGGGCGGCCGCGCGTACGGGTCCGTCCGGTGAGCCGGTGCTGCTGAAGGACCAGGACCGCCGCCGCTGGAACAGGATGCTGATCGCCCGCGGTTTCGCCGCGCTCGGCCGCGCCAGTGCCGCCGCCGGGGGTGCCTCCGGCCCGTACGCGCTCCAGGCCGCCATCGCGGCGTGCCACGCCCAGGCCTACACGTACGAGGAAACCGACTGGACGCGCATCGCTGCTTTGTACGGCTTGCTGGCCGCCCGGACCCCGTCCCCGGTCGTCGAGCTGAACCGGGCGGTCGCCGTCTCGATGGCCGACGGTCCGCGCCCGGCCCTGGAGATCGTCGACCACCTCGCCGCCGAACCGGCCCTACGGGACTATCACCTGCTCCCCAGCGTCCGCGGTGACCTCCTCGCCCGCCTCGGCCGTACGGAGGAGGCCCGGGCGGAGTTCGAGCGGGCGGCGGAGCTGACGCGCAACGAGCGGGAGCGGGAACTCCTGCTGCGGCGGGCGGCGGAGGCGACCGGGCCCGGCTAGGGCGCGGGAGTGAGGTCGGTGCCGCAGTAGCGGCACTTGGTCGCCGCCTTGGGCAGGTCGTCCTGCAGACAGGCCGGACACGTCCTGCTGGGTGTGGGTTCGCCGAACACCGTCACGCCGCGCTTGGCCTGGTAGTGCTTGTAGGGAACGACGATCAGGAAGTAGATGACCGCCATGAAGATGATGAAGTAGATCAGCGCGGCGATGAACGAGCCGAGGTTCAGATAGGTGGCGGTGTTGCCCGGCTGTCCGAGCTGCCAGCCCAGGCCGGGTGACTTGCCGCCCTGAGCCCTGGCGACGAGGGGGTTGATCACGAAGTCGGTGAATGCCTTGATCAGCGTGCTGAACGCCAGCGCCACGACCAGACCCACGGCCACGACGATGACATCGCCGCGCATGAGGAAGTTCTTGAAGCCGCGAAACACGAGAGTCCTCGCCTCCTGTCCTGCCTTGGGCGTCGGTGGCGTCTGTGGTGTCGCGTTCAGTCTTGTGGTGCTCCACGCGGATCGCACTCCGGCCACCGCCGTTCGTGGGGGAAGGCGTGTCAGGCGGCCGGTTCGCCGGGCCGTGCGGGGTGTCCGAGCAGCATCGTCGGGGCTCCCGCGACCCGGGTGAGGAAGACGGTCGCCGCGTTACGCCCGTGCGGCTTCGGCAGCACCTTCCTGCGCAGTTCCTCCGGATCGACCGCCGAGCCGCGCTTCTTCACGGTCAGGACGCCGACCTCGCGCTCGCGGAGCAGGGCCTTCAGCTTCTTGACATTGAACGGGAGTTGGCCGGTGATCTCGTAGGCGGTGGCGTACGGGGTGGGGCGCAGCTCGTCGGCGGTGACGTAGGCGATGGTCTCGTCGATCAGGCCGCCGTCCAGGTCCGTGGCGGCCTCGGCGACCAGGTGGGCGCGGATGACGGCGCCGTCGGGTTCGTACAGGTAGCGGCCCAGTGAACGGACCTGGGGATTGGGCAGGCCCCGGCCGAGCAGGGTGTGCGGGCCGGGGAGGAGGGTGGCCCGCACCAGGCCCGGCTCGGTGCCGAACCACAGCACCGCCTCCTTCACGTCCCCGACGTCGGAGATCCACTCGGCCTCGGCCTGCGGCGGCACGGCCTCGTGCGGCACACCGGGGGCGATCTTCAGTGCGGCGTGCGGTGCCTTGAGGGCGTTGTCCACGGCCCAGGAGAGAGGAGGCGAGTAGGCCTCGGGATCGAAGATCCGGCCACGGCCTCCGCGTCGCGCAGGGTCGACGAACACGGCGTCGTAGGGGGACGTGTCCACCTCCGTCACATCTGCCTCCCGTACCTCGATCAGGTCGGCGAGTCCGAGGGCCTCGGCGTTCGCGCGGGCCGCGGCGGCCGTCAGTGGGTCCCGGTCGACGGCCAGGACGCGGATTCCGGCACGGGCCAGCGCGATCGCGTCGCCGCCGATGCCGCAGCACAGGTCGGCGACGGACCGCACTCCCAGCGCCGTGAACCGGTTCGCCCGGTATGTCGCCACCGACGTGCGCGTGGACTGTTCGACGCCGTTCGGCGTGAAGAACATCCGCTCCGCGTCCGCCGTCCCGAACTTGGCCACCGCCCGCTGCCGCAGCCGAGCCTGGGTGAGGGCGGCCGAGACGAGGCCGGCCGGGTGGTCGCGGCGCAGCCGGGTCGCGACGGCCAGCTCCGCCGCCGGGTCGGTGCCACGCACCTCGTCGAGGAGGGCCAGGCCCTCGGGGGTGAGGAGGGCGGCGAAGGAGTCCAGGGGCGCGAGGTCGTTCACCCGATCATTGTCGGCCAGTCGGTGGATGGTGCGCGGCCGGTGGCGGTGTCGGGCCGGGCGGTGGGGGATGGACTGCGAGGATGCAGCAACATGCGACTCGTACGACAAAATGATCAAAAGCGTGCGAAGTGGACGGGGGTCCGGGGGGTCGTGGTCGTCCTGGCCGTCTCCGCCCTGGCGTCCTCCGCGTGCGGGGGCGCAGCCGATCGGCACGACACGTCTTCGGAGGCCGATCGGGGTGACACGTCCTCGGAGGTCGAGCGGGGCGCGGGGGCGCAGCGGGACCACGGCAGACAGGACCCCCTCCAGGCGCCCCCCGCGCGCGCCCTCGATGCGTACGCCTCGAAGCTGCTCCGGTCGTACACCGTCCAGGTCGCCGCCACGAACCGCTGGGGGCTCGGCAGGGTGCCCATGGCGCCGCCGCTGCCCCCGGCGAAGAAGCCGGTCCTGCGGACCCGCAAGGGGTTCGAGGTCGCCGGGCACCAACGAGACGGTCTGCCGCCCGTCGTCACCGGCATCCCCACCCGGGAGAAGGTCGTGTTCCTCACCATCGACGACGGCGCCGAGAAGGACCCGGCGTTCCTGCGGATGACGAGCGACCTGAAGATCCCGTACACCGCCTTCCTCACCGACAATGTGGTGAGGAGCGACTACGGCTACTTCCGGCAAGTGCGGGACCGTGGCGTCGGCCTGAACAACCACACCCTCCGCCACCGCTATCTGCGGCGCCTCCCCTACGCGGAGCAGAAGCGCGAGATCTGCGGAATGCAGGACGTCATGGAGAAGCAGTTCGGGAAGCGGCCCGCCCTCTTCCGCCCGCCGTACGGCAGCTACGACCGCGACACCCTGCGCGCCGCCAAGGCCTGCGGCATCAAGGCCGTCCTCCTGTGGAACGAGGAGGTCTTCCCGGGCCGCTGGGCCTACCGCGAGGCGGGCCGGAACCTCCACCCCGGCGACATCGTCCTCAGTCACTTCCGGGGGAAGGGGCAGTGGAAGGGCACGATGCCCGACATGATCCGCGACTTCATGAAGCGGGTGACCGAGCAGGGGTACGCCGTGGCCCGCCTGGAGGACTATCTCTGAGGGCCGGTTCATGCGGCCGGCGCCAAGCCCAGCCGGCCCGTCCGGCGTTTGAGGGCGAGGCCGTTCAGGCCGAAACGGGGGTCTGGAGGCGGAGCCCTCAGGGTCGGCACCCCCATCTCCGGTGCGCCGGAGACCACGCGCGCGCCTACGGAAACCCCGCCGCGCCGCAGGCAATTGGCACTCCGCTTGACCGAGTGCTAATCGCGGTCATAGTCTCAGGTCTGGCACTCCCCCCTGGAGAGTGCCAACAACGCGACGGGCAGGTCCGGCACCCGCGACGACGGATCGACCTGGTCGCCACCTCAGACAGTTAACCCCGTGAGATCTCCGAAGGGGGAGGTCGGATCGTGACGACCGCCAGCTCCAAGGTTGCCATCAAGCCGCTCGAGGACCGCATTGTGGTCCAGCCGCTGGACGCCGAGCAGACCACGGCCTCTGGCCTGGTCATCCCGGACACCGCGAAGGAGAAGCCCCAGGAGGGCGTCGTCCTCGCCGTGGGCCCGGGCCGCATCGAGGACGCCAAGCGCGTCGAGCTCGACGTCAAGGTCGGTGACGTGGTGCTCTACAGCAAGTACGGCGGCACCGAGGTGAAGTACAACGGCGAGGAGTACCTCGTCCTCTCGGCTCGCGACGTGCTCGCGATCATCGAGAAGTAGTTCACCCGGAACCACCGGTTCTGCTTTACAGCTGCGCCCCTGGCCCCGCCGTTGATCAGCCGGGTGCCAGGGGCGCAGCTCATTCACCGCTAGCACACCTAGCACACCTCTAGATTTCCGAGAGGGCCAACGCTCCCATGGCGAAGATCCTGAAGTTCGACGAGGACGCCCGTCGCGCCCTTGAGCGCGGCGTCAACAAGCTCGCCGACACGGTGAAGGTGACGATCGGCCCCAAGGGCCGCAATGTCGTCATCGACAAGAAGTTCGGCGCCCCCACCATCACCAACGACGGTGTGACCATCGCCCGCGAGGTCGAGGTCGAGGACCCGTACGAGAACCTCGGCGCCCAGCTGGTGAAGGAGGTGGCGACCAAGACCAACGACATCGCGGGTGACGGTACGACCACCGCCACCGTGCTCGCCCAGGCGCTCGTGCGCGAGGGCCTGAAGAACGTCGCCGCCGGTGCCTCCCCGGCCGCCCTGAAGAAGGGCATCGACGCCGCCGTCGCCGCGGTCTCCGAGGACCTGCTCGCCTCGGCCCGCCCGATCGAAGAGAAGTCCGACATCGCCGCCGTCGCCGCGCTGTCCGCCCAGGACCAGCAGGTCGGCGAGCTCATCGCCGAGGCGATGGACAAGGTCGGCAAGGACGGTGTCATCACCGTCGAGGAGTCCAACACCTTCGGTCTGGAGCTGGACTTCACCGAGGGCATGGCCTTCGACAAGGGCTACCTGTCGCCGTACTTCGTGACGGACCAGGAGCGCATGGAGGCCGTCCTGGAGGACCCGTACATCCTCATCCACCAGGGCAAGATCTCCTCGATCGCGGACCTGCTGCCGCTGCTGGAGAAGGTCATCCAGGCGGGCTCCTCCAAGCCGCTGCTGATCATCGCCGAGGACGTCGAGGGCGAGGCCCTCTCCACCCTCGTCGTCAACAAGATCCGCGGCACCTTCAACGCGGTCGCGGTCAAGGCCCCCGGCTTCGGTGACCGCCGCAAGGCGATGCTCGGCGACATGGCCACCCTCACCGGCGGCACCGTCATCGCCGAGGAGGTCGGCCTCAAGCTCGACCAGGTCGGCCTGGACGTGCTCGGCACCGCCCGCCGTGTGACCATCACCAAGGACGACACCACCATCGTCGACGGCGGTGGCCAGGCCGGGGACGTCGCCGGCCGCGTCGCCCAGATCAAGGCCGAGATCGAGACCACGGACTCCGACTGGGACCGCGAGAAGCTCCAGGAGCGCCTCGCGAAGCTGGCCGGCGGCGTGTGCGTGATCAAGGTCGGCGCCGCCACCGAGGTGGAGCTGAAGGAGAAGAAGCACCGTCTGGAGGACGCCATCTCCGCGACCCGCGCCGCGGTCGAGGAGGGCATCGTCTCCGGTGGTGGCTCTGCGCTCGTCCACGCGGTGAAGGTCCTGGAGGGCAACCTCGACAAGACCGGCGACGAGGCCACCGGTGTCGCCGTCGTCCGCAAGGCCGCCGTCGAGCCGCTGCGCTGGATCGCCGAGAACGCCGGCCTGGAGGGCTACGTCATCGTCTCCAAGGTCGCCGAGCTCGAAAAGGGCAACGGCTACAACGCCGCCACCGGCGAGTACGGCGACCTGGTCAAGGCCGGCGTCATCGACCCGGTCAAGGTCACCCGCTCCGCCCTGGAGAACGCCGCCTCCATCGCCTCCCTCCTCCTCACGACCGAGACCCTGGTCGTCGAGAAGAAGGAAGAGGAGGAGCCGGCCGCCGCGGGTCACGGCCACGGCCACGCCCACTGACGCACCCGGCATATCGCCGTGAGGCCCGGCGCCCCTTCGGGGGTGCCGGGCCTTCGCCTGTCCGGTCTGCTTCCGTTCCGCTTACGGCGCCGTCCGGTGTCTGCTTCCGGCGTCGTCCGGACCGGCCTGCCTCCTCACCTCTCCAGCGCGTCGAGCGCCCCGAGCTGAGCCATCAGCCCCAGCCGGTCGTACTGCCACCAGCCCTCGACGATCTTCCCGTCCTCCTGGAAGCGGAAGATCGTGGTCCCGGTCATGCCGACCTTCCTGCCCGTGGCCGCGATCCCCAGGAACTCACCCTTGTGGGTCCCGTTCCAGGTCCACCGCGTCGACACCCGGTCGCCCTGGGAGATCTGGTCCTCGATCGTGAACGCGAAGTCGAAGCCGCCGCGCCACATCCGTATGTCCCTGCGTATGGCGTCCAGCCCGATGCTGTCCTGCTCATTGGCCGGGTCGTGGTCGTGGTAGCTCTCCGCGTACACGTCGTTGAGCGGAGGCAGATCGCCCTCGGTGGCCGCCAGCTCGAAGAGCCTGCGGACGTTGGCCGCGTACAGCTGCTCGTCCCGCACCACGTCCAGATCGGTGAACGTGGGGCTCTCGTCGCAGAGCGCGACCATGTCCCGGAAGATACGTCCGGTCTCCGGGAGCTTCGAGTTCCGCATCGCCTCCTCGTACGATCCGAACTCCACGATCTCGATCAGGTGCGACGTGTCGGACCGGTCCTTGCCGATGATGTTGTGCGTGGCGGTCCGCCTGCCTTTGGTCTGCTCGACCCATGTGTCCATCAGCCGGTTCATCTCGTCGAACCGGGTTGTCTTGCAGTCGATGAGCTGCACGAACGTCATGACACCGCCTCCCAGCCCCCCTGGGTCCGGCTGACACCCCCATTTTCCCACCGGGGTTCGGCCTGCCGGGATTCCCTACTGGGGCCCGAACTTGTTCCCCTTCGCAGTGATCCCACCGAGCAGGCCCCGGGGCAGTACCTTCGCCACGCCCATCAGCGCCTTGTACCGCGGGTCCGGGATGGACAGCGACTTGCCGCGGGCCAGGTCGGCCAGCGCCGCCGTGACCAGCTTGTCGGCGTCCAGCCACATCCAGCCCGGGATGCTGTCCGTGCCCAGGCCGGCCCGCTCATGGAACTCGGTCCGCACGAAGCCCGGGGCCAGCGCCATCAGCCGCACCCCGCTGCCCGCCAGATCCCGCGCCGCGCCCTGCGTGAACTGCACGACCCACGCCTTGGACGCGCTGTACGTGCCCCGCGGCACGAACGCGGCCACCGACGCCACGTTGACGACTCCGCCCCGGCCCCGTTCCCGCATCCCCTCGGCCGCCGCGGAGGTCAGCCGGAGAACCGCCTCGCAGTGCACCTTGAGCATCGTCAGCTCGTCGGCCATCGGCACGTCGAGATAGTGGCCCTTGGTGCCGAACCCCGCGTTGTTGATCAGCAGGTCGACAGGGTTCCTGCGGTCGGCCAGCCGCCGCTCCACCGACTCGATGCCGTCGTCCGTCGACAGGTCGGCGGTCAGCACCTCCGCCTCGATGCCGTGCCGGTCGTGCAACTCGGTCGCCTGCTCGCGCAGCCGCTTCGTGTCGCGCGCCACCAGGACGAGGTTGTGACCGTCAGCCGCCAGCCGCCGAGCGAAGGCGGCGCCGATACCCGCGGTCGAACCCGTAATCAGAGCCGTTGTCATGACGCAAGGTTAGTGAACCGGACTGTGCGAGTCCGCCGCCCGTAAAGGCCTTCACCTGTCCTTCCCGCGCCCAGCACCGAACACGGTCCCGCCCTGGGTGCCCTGCCGTCTACACGCCCCCGCTGTGCTTCGCCACGTACGTCTCCGCCCGCTTCCGTGCCTCCGGATGCAGCGCGTCCCCCGCCGCCAGCAGCTGTGGCAGCAGCGCCGGCTCGGTCGTCACGGCCCGGAACTGGAGGGCCACCGTCACCTCGTGGTCCGGGCGGTGGACGATCTCGACGGGGTCGCCGGCCCGGATCTCGCCCGTCTCGACGACCCGCAGGTACGCACCGGGCGCGCCCTTCCGCGTGAAGCGCTTGACCCAGCCCTGCTCACCGAGGTGCACCTGGAAGTTGAGGCAGGGGATACGGCCCGAGGTGACCTCCAGGATCACGTCGGCGCCGATCCGCCAGCGCTCCCCGATCCGGGCGCCGGACACGTCGATGCCCTCGGTGGTGAGGTTCTCGCCGAACACGCCGTTGGGCAGGGCTCGGCCCAGCTCCTGCTCCCAGCCGTCGAGGTCCTCACGCGCGACCGCGTACACCGCCTGGTCCTCGCCGCCGTGATGCTCCGTGTTGCAGACGGCGTCCCCGGCCACCCCACTGGCGCCCACTCCCTTGGGACCGGGCGCGGAGATCCGCAACGGCCCCTCCACCGGTCGCTTGTCGATGCCGGTCACGTGCCCTCGAAGGTCCGCGTGATCCACGGTCCTGGGGCGCCCCACGTTCAGCGAAAGAACCTTCATGGCGGCACGCTAGGCGATCACGGCCAAAGCGTCGACGCAATATCCGGCTCCCTGTCCAAGCTTGACTTATGCTCGAAGCGTGATTGAGGCCCGTCATCTCCGCGTCCTGCGTGCCGTCGCCACCACCGGCTCCTTCTCGGCGGCGGGACGTGAGCTCGGCTGCACCCAGCCCGCCGTCAGCCAGCAGATGAAGGCCCTGGAGACCTCGGTGGGTACGCCGCTGCTCATCCGCAGCGGTCGCGAGATGAGGCTGACGCAGGCGGGCGAGGCGCTGGTCCGGCACGCCGCCGGGATCCTCGCGGGGCTCACGGCCGCCGAGGAGGAGGTGGCCGCCATCGCCGGCCTCAGGGCCGGACGCGTCCGTCTCGTGTCCTTCCCCAGCGGCAGTTCCACCCTCGTGCCCACGGCGCTCGCCGCGCTGCGCGCCGCGCACCCCGGGACCCGCGTCTTTCTGGAGGAAGCCGAGCCGCCGGCGTCCGTCGAGATGCTGCGCCAGGGGGACTGCGACATCGCGCTCGCCTTCCGGTACGAGGGCGCGGCCGGGCCCGAGGAGTGGGACGACCTGGTCGTGCGCCCGCTGCTCAGCGACCGGCTCGTCGGGCTCGTACCGGAGGGGCACCGGCTGGCCCGTACGGAATCCGTGGAGATCGGGGCACTCTCCGCGGAGCCCTGGATCGCGGGCTGTCCGCGTTGCCGCGGCCACCTGGTCGAGATCTGTGAGGGAGCGGGCTTCACACCGCGGATCGACTTCGCGACCGACGACTACCCGGCCGTCGTCGGCCTGGTCGGGGCGGGGCTCGGCGTCGCGGTACTGCCGGAGCTGGCCATCGAGTCGGTACGGCCCAAGGGGGTGCGGACGGTCTCGGTGGAACCCGCCGTGCGCCGGGAGATCGTGGCGCTCACGTTGCCGGACCTGGCCAAGGTGCCCGCGGTCGCGGCGACGCTGGAGCAGCTGGCCAAGGCGGCCGCCCGATAGCGAAAAACCGGGCACACGTAAGCGTGCCCGGCGTGCAGTGCGGTGTTGGGTATCGAGGAAACGTTCTTTCAGTTGTGCGAGGCGGCATCGCTTCCGGTCGCCGATGCCGACACCAGCCGGTTGCGCGCCCGGCCCATGAGCTCTTCGCGCTCGTCCTCTGTCAGTCCGCCCCACACGCCGTACGGCTCGCGCACCCGCAGCGCGTGCGCCGCGCACTCCGCGCGGACCGGGCACCTCATGCAGACCTCTTTGGCCGAGTTCTCGCGAGCGCTCCGTGCCGCGCCACGCTCACCCTCCGGGTGGAAGAAGAGCGAGCTGTCGACTCCGCGGCACGCCGCAAGGAGCTGCCAGTCCCACAGATCCGCGTTGGGCCCGGGAAGGCGGGAGAAATCTGCCATTGCGTTGTCCCCTTGTTGCCGTTCTGGGCTGAGATGTGACTCGACGATGTGACTCGACCGTACATCCGCGATCTAAGGAGATGAAAATATGACCCATTGCGAATCTAGCCTCAAACACCGCAAAAAGGGAAGAAATGGGGCTAAATGGGGCATGGTTGTGATGAAACGTTGAGGGTCCGTTGCGCATGTCTGCGCTGTGTCCGTCCCCTCACGTAGAGTGCCGAAGGTGGCTCAGTGCCCCGTAACTCTTTCGAGTGACCGTCGTTGAGAGTGCGGAGGCGGTTGAAGGAACAAGCGCTCGGGCAGGCGTCTCAAGTCCGCTCGCGAGTGTCGACCGCACAGGTGACGATTCGTACCAGCCTGGAGGCTCAAGGTGACGCGCATCAGCTGCGGAGGGCGGCCATGACATCCGTCCTCGTCTGCGACGACTCCCCGCTTGCCCGAGAGGCGCTCCGCCGCGCGGTCGCGACCGTGCCCGGCGTCGAGCGCGTGACGACGGCGGCCAACGGCGAGGAAGTCCTCCGCCGCTGGGGCGCCGACCGCTCGGACCTGATTCTCATGGACGTACGCATGCCCGGTCTGGGCGGCGTCGAGACCGTACGGCGGCTGCTGTCCGCCGACCCCGGTGCGCGCATCATCATGCTCACCGTCGCCGAGGACCTCGACGGAGTGGCGCTCGCGGTGGCCGCCGGGGCGCGGGGCTATCTGCACAAGGACGCCTCGCGCGCCGAGTTGCGGGCCACGGTGACGCAGGCGCTCGCCGACCCGACGTGGCGGCTCGCCCCGCGCAGGCTGCGTTCGGCCGAGATGGGGGCCGCCCCCACGCTCACCGCGCGCGAGATCCAGGTCCTGGAGGGCATGAGCCACGGCCGGTCGAACGCGGAGATCGGCCGGGAGCTCTTCCTCTCCGAGGACACCGTCAAGACACATGCCCGGCGGCTGTTCAAGAAGCTCGGCGCCTCCGACCGGGCGCACGCCGTGGCACTGGGCTTCCGGTGGGGCCTGGTCCGTTAAAGGTGAACCGAAGCGGGGGCTCGGGAATCCCCGCCTGCCGCAGGGTGGGCGGGGCCGGTTCCCGAAAAGTCGGCGGGAGCGCTTTCCGGCAGGTCAACGGGGGTGCGTATCGCGAGGTGGCCGGGGGTGGCAAAGCGGCCCGCCGGGTGCCTGCTGCTTGTTTCGCCGCGGATGCCGCATCCTTGAGGTGTGGAGTTCCTCGGGGACGAGTCGGACGAGCGGAAGGGGAGGGCGCAGGAGATGAGTTCCGGCGCACCTGCTCATAACGCTTCGGTGCACAACATGGCGCACGGTGTCACGGGGCGGACGGCCTCAGGGCACCATGGACCGATGCGCGATGACGAGACGACGGTGATCGGCGCGCTCGTTCATCGCGCTGTCGACGGAGACCAGCAGGCCACGCACGACCTGCTCGCCCACGTCCACCCGCTCGCCCTGCGCTATTGCCGTACGCGGCTGTCCCGGCTTCCGGGTGACGCTCGCCACTTCGTGGAGGACCTGGCACAGGAGGTCTGCGTCGCCGTGCTCCTGGCGCTGCCGCGCTACAAGGACACAGGAAGGCCCTTCGAGGCGTTCGTCTTCGCCATCGCCGCCCACAAGGTCGCCGATCTGCAGCGGGCCGCGATGCGCCACCCGGGCTCCACGGCGGTTCCCTCGGACGAGATGCCCGAGCGGCCGGACGACTCGCTGGGCCCGGAGGAGCGTGCGCTGCTGAGCAGCGACGCCGAGTGGGCCAAGAAACTCCTGGCCAACCTTCCGGAGAACCAGCGGGAGCTGCTCCTGCTGCGCATCGCGGTGGGGCTCACGGCTGAGGAGACGGGCCAGATGCTGGGGATGTCTCCAGGGGCCGTACGCGTGGCACAGCACCGCGCACTGAGCAGGTTGCGGGCGCTGGCGGAGCAGTAGGCGGGCTCCCCCGGGGGCCTGCCCCGGACCTCCGGGAGGTGCATTTCCGGCCGCATCCGGTGCGCTGATGAACGGGAGTGATGCCCGAACCGTACGAACATACGAAGCCAAAGGGTGCGCTACGCCATGGAATGAGGCACCTCCGCTTCCCGTTAGCATGGACATCCGCACCGAGCAAGGCCATTTGGGGAAGGTGTCATGACTGCAAACGTCGACGGAGTGCCCGAGAAATTCGCGACACTCGGGCTGACCTACGACGACGTGCTGCTGCTGCCGGGCGCATCCGAAGTGCTCCCGAACGCGGTCGACACCTCGTCCCGTGTGTCGCGCAATGTGCGTGTGAACATCCCGCTCCTCTCGGCGGCGATGGACAAGGTGACCGAGTCCCGCATGGCGATCGCGATGGCCAGGCAGGGCGGCGTCGGTGTGCTGCACCGCAACCTCTCCGTCGAGGACCAGGTCAACCAGGTCGATCTGGTGAAGCGCTCCGAGTCCGGCATGGTCACCGACCCGATCACGGTGAACCCGGACGCGACGCTGGCCGACGCCGACGCCCTGTGTGCCAAGTTCCGCATCAGCGGTGTCCCGGTCACCGACGGCAGCGGCAAGCTGCTCGGCATCGTCACCAACCGCGACATGGCCTTCGAGTCGGACCGTTCGCGCCAGGTCCGCGAGGTCATGACGCCGATGCCGCTGGTCACCGGCAAGGTCGGCATCTCCGGCAACGACGCCATGGACCTGCTGCGCCGCCACAAGATCGAGAAGCTTCCCCTGGTCGACGATGCGGGCGTCCTGAAGGGCCTCATCACCGTCAAGGACTTCGTGAAGGCCGAGCAGTACCCGAACGCCGCGAAGGACTCCGAGGGCCGTCTGCTCGTGGGTGCCGCCGTCGGCGCCAGCCCCGAGGCACTGGAGCGGGCCCAGGCACTGGCCGCGGCCGGCGTGGACTTCCTGGTCGTCGACACCTCGCACGGCCACAACAGCAACGCGCTCAGCTGGATGTCGAAGATCAAGTCGAGCGTGGGCGTGGACGTGATCGGCGGCAACGTCGCCACGCGCGACGGAGCCCAGGCGCTGATCGACGCCGGTGTGGACGGCATCAAGGTGGGCGTGGGCCCCGGTTCGATCTGTACCACCCGAGTCGTCGCCGGTATCGGTGTCCCGCAGGTCACGGCCATCTACGAGGCGGCCCTCGCGGCCCGCGCCGCCGGTGTCCCGGTGATCGGTGACGGTGGCCTGCAGTACTCCGGCGACATCGGCAAGGCGCTGGCCGCCGGCGCCGACACGGTGATGCTCGGCAGCCTCCTAGCGGGCTGCGAGGAGTCGCCCGGTGAGCTGCTCTTCATCAACGGCAAGCAGTTCAAGTCGTACCGCGGCATGGGCTCCCTCGGCGCCATGCAGTCCCGGGGCCAGGGCAGGTCCTACTCGAAGGACCGCTACTTCCAGGCGGAGGTGGCCACCGACGACAAGCTGGTGCCCGAGGGCATCGAGGGACAGGTGCCCTACCGCGGCCCGCTGGCCAACGTTCTGCACCAGCTCGTGGGCGGTCTGCGCCAGACCATGGGCTACGTGGGCGCCGCCACCATCGACGAGATGGAGTCCAAGGGCCGCTTCGTGCGCATCACCTCGGCGGGCCTCAAGGAGAGCCACCCGCACGACATCCAGATGACGGTCGAGGCACCGAACTACACCAGCCGAGGCTGAACAGCCGGAGCTGCCGGGCTGAACGGCCGGAGCTGGAGAACAGCCTCCACGCGTACGCGTGCCCCACGTCCACGGTTCGATGAGGGCGGTCCCGGAACCTCCGGGACCGCCCTTGTCACGGGTGTCGGGGATACTGGAGGCGCTGGAACGCAAAGGGAAAGGCCACTCACGTGACTGAGATCGAGATCGGGCGCGGCAAGCGCGGCCGCCGGGCGTACGCCTTCGACGACATCGCCGTCGTCCCGAGCCGCCGTACCCGGGACCCGAAGGAGGTCTCGATCGCCTGGCAGATCGATGCCTACCGTTTCGAGCTGCCCTTCCTGGCCGCCCCCATGGACTCGGTCGTCTCGCCGGCCACCGCCATCCGCATCGGCGAGCTGGGCGGCCTCGGCGTCCTGAACCTCGAAGGCCTCTGGACGCGGTACGAGGACCCGCAGCCGCTGCTCGACGAGATCGCCGGGCTGGACGCGGAGACCGCGACCCGCCGCCTCCAGGAGATCTACGCGGCTCCGATCAAGGAGGAGCTGATCGGGCAGCGCCTGAAGGAGGTGCGCGACTCCGGTGTGGTCACCGCCGCCGCGCTCTCTCCGCAGCGCACCGCCCAGTTCTCCAAGGCGGTCGTGGACGCGGGCGTCGACATCTTCGTCATCCGCGGTACGACGGTGTCGGCGGAGCACGTCTCCGGCGCCGCCGAGCCGCTGAACCTGAAGCAGTTCATCTACGAGCTGGACGTCCCGGTGATCGTGGGCGGCTGCGCCACGTACACCGCGGCCCTGCACCTGATGCGTACGGGCGCGGCCGGTGTCCTCGTCGGCTTCGGCGGCGGCGCCGCGCACACCACGCGCAACGTGCTGGGCATCCAGGTGCCCATGGCGACGGCGGTGGCGGATGTGGCCGCCGCCCGGCGCGACTACATGGACGAGTCCGGCGGGCGGTACGTGCACGTCATCGCCGACGGCGGCGTGGGCTGGTCCGGCGACCTGCCCAAGGCCATCGCCTGCGGTGCCGACGCGGTGATGATGGGCTCGCCGCTGGCCCGTGCCACGGACGCGCCGGGCAAGGGCCACCACTGGGGCATGGAGGCCGTCAACGAGGAGCTGCCGCGCGGCAAGAAGGTCGACCTGGGGACGGTCGGCACCATAGAGGAGGTCCTGACGGGCCCGTCCCACACTCCGGACGGCTCGATGAACTTCTTCGGGGCGCTGCGGCGGGCCATGGCCACCACCGGGTACAGCGAGCTGAAGGAGTTCCAGCGGGTCGAGGTGACGGTGGCGGACTCGCAGCACAAGCGGTAGGCCGTCAGGCCGTAGGCATCGAAGGGCCCGGTTGCTCGTGGGGGTGACCGGGTCTTTTTGTGTGCCCAAGTGGGGCTGGTGGGGCGTGTTTTGCGGTACGGGGGCGCACGGTTGCCTTCGGTGCGAATACGCGCTGGAGGGCAGTGCTGAAGCGGTAACGTCCGTGTCCGGCGCCTCGGTTTTCTGAGCGCCCCCTTCCAAGGAACACGGTTCCGGACCCCGGCCCTCGGGGCCCGGCCCGAACTCCAACGGACCGCCTACCGGGCCTATGGGCGGCATCGTGGAAGGGGGCGCTCATGGGACGCCACCGCAAGCCCACCTGCGGGGACCGATTCAGGCTTCGGCTGGTGAAGTTCCGTAGGAGGTGGATCTTGCGAATTTTTGGGCGATGAGCGGCCACCCCTACGAAAACTAGGGGTGGACACTCTGTGAATCGCCCGGGAGCCTGCCGCAGTGCCCCCTGCGGTGGGCTCCACCTGTTGTACGGTACCGGATCCGCCGTCGGGCGGCACCGTACTGCAGGGCGGATCTTGCGGATCCGTGGACGGCGAGTAGCCGTCCCTACGAGACCTAGGGGCGGATACCCGGAACCCGTCCTAGAGCCTGCCGCAGTAGCCGACTGCGGTGGGCTCCACCTGTCCGTACGCTAGCGGCGGACCCGCCTCGCACACCATCAGTCCCGGCGGCTCAGCCACCCACGCGCCCCCCGTCACAACCGATGCGCCGCCCCCATAGGCGCAGCCCCCCGCGTATCCAGTAGCAACTGCGCCTTCACCGACAACCCCTGCAGGTCGTACGTCCGGTGCTGCTGGAGCAGGATCGTCAGGTCGGCGTCGGCGGCGGCCTCGTAGAGGGAGTCGGCGCGGGGGACCGGGCGGTCGAGGACGTTCCAGGACGGGACGTACGGGTCGTGGTAGCTGACGGCGGCGCCGAGTTCCATCAGACGCAGGGCGATCTCGCGTGCGGGGGTGCTCTGTTGGTCGGCCACGTCGGGCTTGTAGGTGACGCCGAGGAGGAGCACGCGGGCGCCGCGGGCGGACTTGCCGTGCTCGTTGAGGAGTGTGGCGGCGCGCTGGACGACGTACTGGGGCATGCGGTCGTTGACCCGCTGGGCCAGTTCGACCATGCGCAGGGAGCGGGGCGCGTGGCCGGCCAGGTCCTGGGGGACGCCGTGGCCGCCGACGCCGGGGCCCGGACGGAAGGCCTGGAAGCCGAACGGCTTGGTCTCGGCGCACCGGATGACGTCCCACAGGTCGACGCCCAGGTCGTGGCAGAGGACGGCCATCTCGTTGACGAGGGCGATGTTGACGTGCCGGTAGTTGGTCTCCAGGAGCTGCACGGTCTCTGCTTCGCGGGGTCCACGCGCGCGTACCACCTTGTCGGTGAGGCGCCCGTAGAAGGCGGCGGCCGACTCGGTGCAGGCGGGGGTGAGGCCGCCGATCACCTTGGGGGTGTTGGCGGGGCCGAAGTCGCGGTTTCCGGGGTCGGCGCGGCCCGGTGAGTACGCGAGGTGGAAGTCGCGGCCCGCGCGCAGGCCGGAGCCCTCTTCGAGGAGCGGGCGCAGGAACTGCTCCGTGGTGCCGGGGTGCACGGGGGACTCCAGGATCACCGTGGTGTGCGGGCGCAGCCGTTCGGCGAGGGTGCGGGCGGCGTCGGCGACATGGGTGAGGTCGAGGGTGCCGTCGGCGCCGTGCGGGGTCGGGGCGCAGATGACCGCCGTACGGACGCGGCCGAGTTCGGCGGGACTGGTGGTGGGCCGGAAGCCCTGGGCGCGCATGCGGCGGAGTTCGGCGGGGGTGAGGGAGCCGTTCTGGGAGTCGGCATCGGGGGCGGTCCTGTACCCGAGCGTGGGGATGCCGGCGGCGACGGCGGCCTGGGCCAGCGGCAGGCCGAGCTGACCGAGTCCGATGACGGCGAGATCTGCGGGCATGGCGTGGGCCGTCCTTCGCGATAGCCGAAGCGGAACAGTCGCGCAAGCCCTGTGGACAGGATGGGCGAGCGCAATGTCAGACTAGGAGTAAATATGACCGTTATGCGGTATTGGCTGACTCTCTTTCTCCGCGCGTCCCCGAGAGTTGTCCACAGGCGGACGGCGGGTGGTGGCCGAAGTCGGACGACGCGGTCAGAATTCTGGGCATGGGGGATGTGAGCCGGGTCTTGCCGGGAAGGCGGGACCAGCGCGACAGACAGCGGGAGGCAGCGGTGAGGACAGCGACACTGGGGCCGGCGCAGCGCGCCGAGTCCCTGGCGGGAATGGCCGAGCGCGAGCTGGACGTGCTGGTCGTCGGCGCGGGCGTGGTCGGTGCGGGCACCGCGCTCGACGCGGCGACGCGCGGCCTGTCCACGGGACTGGTCGAAGCGCGTGACTGGGCGTCGGGCACCTCCAGCAGGTCCAGCAAGCTGATCCACGGCGGGCTGCGCTATCTGGAGATGCTCGACTTCGCGCTCGTACGGGAGGCGTTGAAGGAGCGCGGGCTGCTGCTGGAGCGGCTGGCACCTCACCTGGTGAAGCCGGTGCCGTTCCTCTACCCGCTGCAGCACAAGGGCTGGGAGCGGCTGTACGCGGGATCGGGCGTCGCACTCTACGACGGCATGTCGATGGCGCGCGGCCATAGCCGGGGCCTGCCCGTGCACCGTCACCTGACGCGCCGCAACGCCCTGCGCGTCGCGCCCTGCTTGAAGAAGGACGCCCTGGTCGGGGCCCTCCAGTACTACGACGCCCAGATGGACGACGCCCGCTACGTGGCCACTCTGGTGCGCACGGCGGCGTCGTACGGCGCGAAGGTCGCCAACCGCGCGCGAGTGACCGGCTTCCTGCGCGAGGGCGAGCGCGTCGTCGGGGCCCGGGTGCAGGACGTGGAAGCGGGCGGGGAGTACGAGGTCCGCGCCAAGCAGGTCGTGAACGCCACCGGTGTGTGGACCGACGACACCCAGGCGATGGTGGGCGAGCGGGGCCAGTTCCATGTGCGGGCGTCCAAGGGCATCCACCTGGTCGTGCCGAAGGACCGGATCCACTCCACGACCGGGCTCATCCTGCGGACCGAGAAGTCCGTGCTGTTCGTCATCCCCTGGGGGCGGCACTGGATCGTCGGCACCACGGACACCGACTGGGACCTCGACAAGGCCCACCCGGCCGCGTCCAGCGCGGACATCGACTATCTCCTGGAGCACGTGAACTCGGTGCTGGCGGTGCCCCTCACCCGGGACGACGTGCAGGGCGTGTACGCGGGCCTGCGGCCACTGCTCGCAGGCGAGTCGGATGCCACCAGCAAGCTGTCGCGCGAGCACACCGTGGCGCATCCGGTGCCGGGGCTCGTGGTCGTGGCGGGCGGAAAGTACACGACCTACCGGGTGATGGCCAAGGACGCCGTGGACGCGGCGGTGCACGGTCTCGACCAGCGGGTCGCCGAGTGCGTGACCGAGGACGTACCGCTGCTCGGGGCCGAGGGGTATCGGGCGCTGTGGAACGCGCGGGCTCGGACAGCGGCGCGCACCGGACTCCATGTGGCACGCGTCGAGCACCTGTTGAACCGCTACGGGGCGATGGCGGAGGAACTGCTCGACCTGATCGGGACCGATCCGTCGCTGGGGGAGCCCCTGCACGCGGCCGAGGACTATCTGCGGGCCGAGGTCGTGTACGCGGCCTCGCACGAGGGGGCACGGCACCTGGACGACGTGCTCACGCGGCGGACGCGGATCTCGATCGAGACGTTCGACCGCGGCACGCGCAGTGCGCGGGAGGCCGCGGAGCTGATGGCTCCCGTGCTCGGCTGGGACAAGGACCAGGTCGAGCGTGAGATCGAGCACTACCGGAAGCGGGTGGAGGCCGAGCGGGAGTCGCAGCGCCAGCCGGACGACCTGACCGCCGACGCGGCACGGCTGGGGGCGCCGGACATCGTGCCGCTGTAGTGAGGGGATGGGGATGAGGGGATACGGGGCGGGGGGTAGGGGACGGGGGACGGGGGATCCGTTGGTATCACTCGAACGGGTGTCGTGAGCTGGGATCTCTGTTCGGAACCCGGTCGTTCTACGAGATGCGGGGCAGAACTCGGCGGTGAGGGGGGTGGGTTCGGTGCGACGGCCGTCGGTGTCGCTGCGGTGGACGCGAGGCGGCGCCGTGGTGAAGTCCTTGTCCCGGCTGTGGTGGTGTGCGGTGCCGTAGCGCGCTCCCCGGGCCGGGGTCGGCCGAGGGCGTGTCTTCGGGCGTGCAAGGGACACCCTGGGCGTGGAGCGGTTGTCGGGTGAGGGACAATGGAGGCTCTGTCAGGGCGGGTTGCATGAGGGGACGCATGTCGGAGGCGGAGCGGGGCGGGGCATCCCGTCGGGACGAGAGCGGACGTCTCCTCGCCGGGCGTTACCGGCTGGGAGGGGTCCTCGGCCGCGGTGGCATGGGCACGGTGTGGCGGGCCAAGGACGAGACGCTGGGCCGTACGGTCGCCGTGAAGGAGTTGCGGTTCCCGTCGAGCATCGACGAGGACGAGAAGCGGCGCCTCATCACGCGCACGTTGCGCGAGGCCAAGGCGATCGCCAGGATCCGCAACAACGGGGCGGTGACGGTCTACGACGTGGTCGACGAGGACGACCGGCCGTGGATCGTGATGGAGCTCATCGAGGGCAAGTCGCTCGCCGAGGTCATCCGCGAGGACGGGCTCCTGGAGCCGAAGCGCGCCGCCGAGGTGGGCCTCGCCGTCCTCGATGTGCTGCGCGCCGCCCACCGAGAGGGAATCCTGCACCGTGACGTGAAGCCGTCGAACGTGCTGATCTCCAAGGAGGACGGCAGGGTCGTCCTCACCGACTTCGGCATCGCACAGGTCGAGGGCGACCCGTCCATCACCTCGACCGGCATGCTCGTCGGCGCCCCCTCGTACATCTCGCCGGAGCGGGCGCGCGGTCACAAGCCCGGCCCCGCGGCGGACCTGTGGTCCCTCGGCGGCCTGCTGTACGCCTCGGTCGAGGGCGTGCCACCGTACGACAAGGGCTCCGCCATCGCGACGCTGACCGCCGTGATGACCGAGCCGGTCCCGGAGCCGAAGTGCGCGGGACCGCTGAAGGACGTGATCTTCGGACTGCTCGCCAAGGACCCCCAGCAGCGGCTCGACGACGCGGGGGCGCGGGCCCTGCTCAGCGACGTCATCCATGCGCCCGACCCCAAGCAGGCCGAGCCGGAGCCGTTGGACGCGACGCGGGTCGTGGCCTTGCCGCCGGTGCCGGAGGAGCTCTCGGGGAAGGGGAGTTCGGCCGGCTCCGGGGCGGATGCCAAGCAGGGGGAGCCGGCGGAGCGCTGGCGCGGGGCGTTGCGTTCCGTGCGGAAGGCGGCGTCGGGGGCCGTGGCGGCCACGGCGGCGGCAGGCACGCGGGGCAAGGCAGGTGAGGAGAGCGCCTCCGGGACGGCTTCGTCCGGGACGGAATCCGCTTCCGCTTCCGCATCGGCTTCCGCATCCGCATCCGCTTCCGCTTCCCCATCCAAATCCGGCTCGGGGAGCAGCTCTGCACCCGGCTCCACCGCAGGTCCCGGGGCGAGCTCCGGAGTTGGTGCCGGGGCTGGGTCGGGGCAGGGGACGGCCGCCGGTACGGGCGTATCGGACAAGTCCTCCGACAAGACCTCAGACAAGTCCGGGGCGCTGTCCGGGCAGGCCGGTGGCTCCGGGGGCACCGCGTCCGGGGGCAAGGCCTCGGCCGGGCCGGCCGGAGCAGAGGACGTCGCCGCCACCAAGTCGGTCAACGCGGTGGCCGGGGGCCGGACTTCGGGGTGGCCGGAGATGCCGCCGCCCGACCTGCCGCCGCGGCCCGTGCCCCGCGCGCCGATCACCGACGTCGTACCCCGGCGGACGCTGGTCATCGTCGCGGTGGTCGTGGTGCTGGCCGTACTCGGCACCGTGCTCGCGCTGACCCTCGGCGACGACGGCGGGTCGGACTCCAAGGGCGGTGACACCAAGGCGGCCGCGTCCAGCGGCGTGAGCGCGAGCAGCAGCAAGGACGACGACTCGGGCGCCCGTACGGAGACCGAGAAGACGGAGAAGACCGAGAAGTCCGAGGCGGCCCCGGGAGCGGGTGCGTCGGCGAGCAGCGAGGCGAGCACGGAGAGCGGTTCCGGGAGCGGCGGGGACGCGTCGGGTTCGGACGGCATCGCGGAGTCGACGTACAAGGGTTCGCAAGGGTTCTCGATCGGGCTGCCGAAGGAGTGGAAGTACCGGTCGACGGATGCCGCAGGTGCCCGTTTCGCCGGGCCCGACGGGCAGAAGCTGCTGGTCGCCTGGACGACCACACCCAAGGACGACCCGGTGGCGGACTGGGAGAACCAGGAGCGCTACATGACGCGCTCGCAGTACGACCGCGTCGGAATACAGGAGGTGGACTACCGCGGCTGGAAGACGGCCGACTGGGAGTTCACCTACACGGAGAGCGGCACGAAGTACCGGTCGATCGACCGGGGGTTCGTGGTGAACTCACAGCAGGGGTACGCGCTGATGTACACCGCCAAGGCTTCCGACTGGGACAGCGAGCTGCGCAAGGACACGTGGCGGACGTTCACGGAAACGTTCCAGCCGAAGTCCTGAAGTCCGGCCGGAGGCCCGGACGACCGGATGGGATCCTCCCGGGGGATCAGGCGAAGCCCTGAGAGGTTCCCTCGGCGTCCTCTGAGAGGATCAGGCGAGGCCCTGAGGGGGTACTGAGACCTCTTGAAAGGCTTGGGAGGGGTGAGATCTCGAATCCCCTCAATGCGGGTTGCCTCCGGCACGTATCGTGAATGGCTGCGGACCGTACGCATCCAGTACGGAACGGGGCGCGAGGCGAACGGATTTGACCGACCATGTGGCCGGGGGAGGCATCGTGGACGACTATGCGGGACGGGTACTCGCCGACCGTTACCGCCTGCCGCTGCCGCCGTCGGACGAGTACGAACTGGCCGAGACCCGGGCGTTCGACACATACAGCGGGCAGGAAGTCCTCCTACGGCAGGTGCCGTTGCCCGAGATCGTCGAGGCGGAGGTGCTCGACGCGGACGGGTTGCCCGACGGGTACGTCGCCCGCGACGGCAGGGCAGGCCGGACCGCCGCGCGGACCACGCGTCGGCCCACCGACCCGGCCGTGCGCCGGGCGATCGAGGCCGCGCAGGCCGCCGCGCAGATCCCCGACCACCCACGGCTCGACCAGGTCTTCGACGTGTTCGCCGAGAGCGGGTCGCTGTGGATAGTGAGTGAGCTGGTGGGCGCACGGCCGCTGGCCGCGCTGCTCGCCGAGCAGCCGCTGACGCCGTACCGGGCGGCCGAGGTCGCCGCCGACGTCCTCACCGCCCTGCGCGCGCTGCACGCCCATGGCTGGGTGCACCGGAACATCACCGCGCGAACCGTCCTCGTCTGCGACGACGGGCGCGTGGTGCTCTCCGGGCTGGCGGCCGGAGCGGCCGAGGAGGCGCTGTGCGGGTACGACCCCGTGCCGGTGCGCGAGTTCGGGGGCGAGAGCCCGCCCGGGGAACCGCGGGGGGCATCGGGCCCTTCGGGTGCCTCCGGTTCCGCGGCTGCTTCTGCCGACGGTGGGCGCGGTGGCCCGGACGGCGGCGGATCGCGTGCCGTTGAGCTGAGGGGGCCCCAGGGCGGGGCGCCCCTGGCGGGTGGCGCCGATCCCGAGCTCGCGCGGCGTGCCGCCATCGAGGCGCGGGCGGCCGGAGGCGCCGGGCCGGTCACGGACCCGGACCCGTCGGGCGGACAGCGCGTGCTCGACGCGGGCGGTGACGTCCGGGCGGCCCGGGCCGGGGCCATCGCGGCCTACCGCGCCGGTGCGCGGGCCGCGGCACGCGTGCACGAGGAACAGCAGGGCGGCCAGAGCGTGGAGTTGCCCGCGCAGCGACCGGCGCCCGCTCACGGCGAGGTGACGCCCGCCTCGGGTCAGGGCGCGCCGTACACACCGCCCGGGCAGATCGCCGACCCGTACGGCGTGGCACGGCCGAACCCCTGGCACGGAGCGCTGCCCCGCGCCGGCGCTCCCACAGCCGACGGCAATGGCCGGGGACGGCCGGCCCTCCCCGGCGGCGACACCGGCGCCCGGGGCGGCGAGAGCGAGGCGCACGGCACGCGGAACGGCGCACCAGAGCACGGCGGACCCGGTGGACCCGGTGGACCCGGTACGGGCACCTATGGCGGTGGCGCCCTCGGTGCCGGCACCCAGGGGCACGGCGTGCCCGGCAGCGGCGCGTACGGCGCGGACCCCCTCAGCAAGGGCGCGCCCGCGAGCCCCTCGTACGGCAACAGCGCGTCCGCACCCGCCCCATACGGTGACAGCGTGCCCAGCCCGTGGGGCCAGACGGTCCCCACCGGTGCTCCCCGGCGTGGGCCCGCCACCGCGCTGGCCGCCGAGCGGGCCCGGCAGGCGAGGATGGCGGTCGTGGGCCCCGTCACCGAGAGGTGGGCGCCCGAACAGGCCGGGCCGGTGCACGAGAACTGGCAGTTGGCGGCGCCGATCGGGCCCTCGACCGACCTGTGGGCGCTCGGGGCGCTGCTGTTCCGAGCCGTGCAGGGGCACGCGCCGTACCCGGAGGAGAACACCGCCGAACTGGTGCAGCTGGTGTGCTCGGAGCCGCCCGCGTTCGCGGAGGAGTGCGGGCCGCTGCGGCCGGTCGTCGAGTCGCTGCTGCGCCAGGACCCCACCGAGCGGCTGGACTTCGAGGAACTGCGCGGCTGGCTGCGCTCGCTCGTGCGGTCGGCTCCGGAGCCCGAGGCCGGTGCGCACGTGATAGCGGCACCCCCCGCGGAACCGAACCGGCTGCCGATCGTACGGCGCCGGGGCTGGCTCGTCCCCAGGCGCCGCGCCGGGCTGCCCGCGGCCGGCCCGCACGCCCGCCACCGGCGTGCCAAGCAGGACCGGCCGCCCAGGTCGCCCAGGCCGCGCAGTCTCGGGCGGAACCTTCTCCTGGTGATACTGCTCGCGCTGGCCGCGGCGATCGCGTACGCCATGGTGTTCATGCCGAAGGCCGGTTCCAGCGACGCCGTTGGCACGGGCAGCGGTCCCGACACCGGCCGGACCGGTGCGGCCGAGGACGTCAGCCCCGCTCCCGAGGCCAGCAGCGAGCCGCGGCCCGACCAGACCTCGCCCGCCGACGACGACAAGAGCCCCTCCGGATCGTCGGGTTCGGCCGAGGAGCAGGGCAACGGCCAGCAGGTTGCGCAGGGCTTCACCCTGCGCAAGGACTCCGAGGGCTTCCAGGTCGCCGTCGCCCGCGGCTGGGACCGCACGCCCAAGAACGGGCGCGGCCAGATCGTCTACGCACAGGGCGGCTTCCAGCTCATCGTCGTCCCCGGCCGCGACAGCGCCGGCACGTTCGGCAGCGATCCGCTGGCGTATCAGCGGGAGGACGAGCGCGAGCTCCAGCCGTTCCGCGACTCGACCTGGGCGACCTCCAGCGGTATGCGGCTCATCGAGGTCGGCGGGCGGCGCATGGCCGAGGGACAGTTCACCTGGCAGGACTCCACCGGGAGCGAGATCTTCGTACGGAACCTCGCGATCCTCATCAACGGCCGGTACCACGTGGTGCAGTTGCGTGGCCCGGAGGCCGAACGCGACGAGGTCACACGCCTGTTCGAGCAGGCATCGTCGACGTACCGGGTGGCTGACTGAGCGTGAGGGAACCGTCCGCCGGAACGGTTCCCGTACGTCACGGCAAGCGAGAACCGTCACAGTGCTGTCTCTGTGTCCCCCCGTCCGTTCCCTGTGCGGGAGCCGATCTCTACTCTGATGTTGTCAAGACCATTGCGGGGCAACGTGAATCAGATGCAGGGCCTGCTCCTCGCGGGCCGCTACCGGCTCGTCGACACGATCGGCAGCGGCGGCATGGGCCGCGTGTGGCGCGCGCGGGACGAACTGCTGCACCGGGAGGTCGCGGTCAAGGAGTTGACGGCGGCGCTGTACGTCACGGACAGCGACCGGGCCAGACTCTTAGCCCGAACCGACGCCGAGGCACGGGCGGCCGCCCGGATCAACCACTCGGCCGTCGTCACCGTGCACGACGTGCTCGACCACGACAACCGGCCGTGGATCGTGATGGAGCTGGTCGAGGGCGTCTCCCTCGCCGACGCGGTCAAGGAACGCGGCCGTGTAGAGCCGCAGGAGGCGGCCCGGATCGGGCTGTGGGTGCTGCGCGCCCTCAGCGCCGCACATGACGCCGGAGTGCTGCACCGCGATGTGAAGCCCGGGAACGTGCTGCTCGCCGAGGACGGGCGGGTGCTGCTCACCGACTTCGGGATCGCTCAGGTCGAGGGCGACACGACCCTCACGAAGACCGGGGAGATCGTCGGCTCCGTCGACTACATCGCCCCCGAGCGGGTCCGCGGTCAGGACCCCGGACGCGCCTCGGACCTGTGGGCGCTGGGCGCCACGCTGTACACGGCGGTGGAGGGGAAGTCGCCGTTCCGGCGCACCACTCCGCTCACCACCATGCAGGCCGTGGTCGACGAGAACCCCTCCGAGCCGGCCCACGCGGGTCCGCTCGGGCCCGTGATCACGGCGCTGCTGCGCAAGGATCCCGCCGAGCGGCCCGGCCTGGCGGATGCGGAGCACATGCTCGCCGAGGCGGCGGAGGGGCGTTGGCCGCGTGGGGCGCAGGCGTACGTGCCGACCACCAGTCATGTGGCCACGCACCATGGGACGAACGAGGGTGAGACGAATGGCCACGGGACGAAGGGCCATGAGGCAAACCGCCATGAGCCGAACCACCATGAGCCGAACCACCATGAGCTGCATGGGCACACGGCCTCAGGGCACAGCACCCCGGGGCACATAGCCTCAGGGCACGCAGTCCCGGGGCACACGGCCTCGCAGCCGCCGGTCACTGGGGCACACCCCGGAACGGGCCCGTATGGTGCCGAGGCCCATGGGCCGAGCCACTACACCGCGTCCCACACCCCCGTGGCAGGCGCCTACCCGACCCACACCCAGGACCAGGCTGTCGCCCGGCCCGCGAAGCGCAGGCGCGGCCGTACCTTCGTCCTCGTCGTGGCTCTGGCCGCCCTCATCGGCGGGGGCACCGCGGTTGTCCTGCAGCAGTGGGACGAGGGGACTGCGCGGAACGAGGTGTCCGACACGCCCAGCCCGGGCCCCAGCGCCGGCCCCAGCGACAGCGACGGTGCGACACAGAGTCCCGATGACGGCACGGCCGACAACCTCCCCGACGGCTGGGTGCGCCGCACCGACCCTGTGGGATTCAGCCTTCCCCTGCCCAGCGAGAAGTGGGAGCGCAAGGTCTTCGACGCCAACCAGACCGACTACACCCCCGACGGCGGCAAGCACTTCATCCGCATCGCCGTTGACGACTCACCGGACTTCGACGACCCGTACATGCACCAGGTCGACCTGGACCAGCAGCTCGCGCAGCGGCTGGTCGACTACGAGCGGCTGACGCTGGAGGTCAACACCTACCGTGACCGCAGGGGTTCCCTGTGGGAGTACACGTGGACGGCGCTGGCGAAGGACACCCCATGGCCGGGGCCGCGCCGCGCCATCGAGGAGATGTACATCGCCCGTGACGGCGTCGAGTACGTCATCTACGTGTCCGCGCCGGCGGAGGACTGGGACACCGCGCGCAAGCAGTTCGACACGATATTGCGCGGTTGGCGGCCCCCGGGACAGTAGCCCGCTCACAGGGCCTGGCGTCACTCGCCGCTCGCCGCCCGTCACCCGCTGCCCGCGCGCCGTGTGTACGTCGCTTGTCGGCCACCCCGGCGCACGGTCCCGGAAGGGCTCCGTCCGTGTGGTGCATGATGGGGCGCATGGGGACCGAGGGGGACAACTTCCGTGTCATAGCGGACCGTTACCGCCTGGAGGCGAGGATCGGCCGGGGCGGCATGGGTGTCGTCTGGCGGGCGACCGACCAACTCCTCGGCCGCAGAGTGGCGGTCAAGGAACTCGTCCTCGACCCCTCCCTCGACGACGAGGAGTCACGGCGGCAGCGTGAGCGCACCCTGCGCGAGGCCCGCGCGGTGGCCCAGCTCAGTCATCCGCACATCATCGTCGTCCACGATGTCGTCGAGCACGACGAACGCCCCTACCTCGTCATGGAGCTGATCGAGGGCGGCTCGCTCGCCGAGCGCGTCGCGGCCGACGGTCCGGTGGACGCGCGCGAGGCCGCCCGGATCGGCGTCGACCTGCTCGGCGCGCTGCGGCGTGCCCACGACGCCGGGGTGCTGCACCGCGATCTCAAGCCCGCGAACGTCCTGATGGAGGCGGGCACCGACCGCGTCGTCCTCACCGACTTCGGCACCGCCCAGATCGCGGGCGCGACGACGCTCACCGAGACCGGGTCGTTCGTCGGCTCGCCCGAGTACACCGCGCCCGAGCGGATGGCCGGGGTCAGGACCGGGCCGGAGTCGGACCTGTGGTCGCTGGGCGCGTTGCTGTGCGCCGTGCTGAGCGGTGAATCGCCGTTCCGGCGCGACTCGTTGGGCGGGATTCTGCACGCGGTCGTCACCGACGAGATACGTCCGCCCGTGCAGGCCGGGCCGCTCCTGCCCGTCGTCCGCGGACTGCTGGAACGGGACCCCGACCGGCGGCTGGACGCGACGGAGGCCGAGCGGCTGCTGCGGGCCTATCTGGAGACGGGCCGTACGCCCCCGGCACGGGTGGGGCGCACGCCGGCACGACCGGACGCGAGGCGGGGCTCCGCTCGCCCGGACCCGCAGGATGCTTCGGGGGCCACCCCGCAGGACGCCCCCGCGCACTTACGCAACCTCGTGCCCGGCGAGCCCGGCGTACCCGGTGGGGCGGCCGAGCGTCCCCTACGGCAGCCCACCCGGGGCGTGCTGATCGCGGCCGCGCTGGTGGCAGCGATGGCGGGTGCCGGAGTGTCGGCGGCGGCCCTGCTCATGCGGGACGGCGGCGACGGGGGCGTCACACCGACGAGTTCGGCGCCCAGGACGCCGGGGAACCCGTCGTCGAGCCCGCCGTCGCCCTCGGCCACGGACTCGCCCTCGGCTACACCTTCAGACACGGACTCGCCCCCGGACAAGGCGACCCCCTCGGACACCGACTCGCCCTCGCCTTCGCACTCGGCCAGGGCCACGCCGCCGTCGTCGGGGTCCACTTCCGCCGGGACGCGCTCCCATGCGGCCACCGCGGCCGTCGCGGCCACTGGGCCCACGGCGCCCACCGCGCCCACCGCGCCCACGGAACCCTCGGGCTACCGGCTCGCCGAGGACCCGCGGGGGTTCGCGCTCGCCGTGCCATAAAAGGGAGATAAGCGGCAACCCGCGTCACGGGTCTGTGACCAGAAAGCGGCGAGGGTGGATGCCGGGCGCCTGCCGCGATAGAGATGAACCCATGAGCAGCAACGGGGGAGCCCCTTACGGGTCCGACGAGTCGACGAGTTTCGGACTGCAACCGCCGCGGCCGGGAGTGCCGTACCCGGGGAATCCGTACGCGCAGCCGACGGGGGCCGCACCCGCCCACGCGTCACCCGCCGACGGTTCGCCCGCCCACGCGTCGCCCGCCGACGGTTCGCCCGCCCACGCGTCGCCGCATGCACCCGTACCAGCCCCACACGCGACGCCTCCAGACGCGACGCCCCCGCACGCGACGCCTCCGCGCGCGGCACCCTCACACGCAACACCCCCGCCCACCGCTCCCGCTCAGGTGGAGTCCCGGCCGCCCCTGCCGCCTCAGCAGGACCCGGGCGCCGGACGTCTGATAGCCGGCCGCTACCGGCTGCTCGCCAAGCTCGGCCACGGCGGCATGGGCACCGTCTGGCGGGCCAAGGACGAGACGGTGGACCGCGAGGTCGCTGTCAAGGAGCCCCGCGTCCCCGACCATCTTCCCGACCGCGAACGTTCCAAGGCTTTCGAGCGCATGCGCCGCGAGGCGCGCGCCGCGGCCCGGCTCGACCATCCGGCGGTCGTCAACGTGCACGACGTGGCGGTCGTGGACGGCCGGCCGTGGATCGTGATGGAGCTGGTCCAGGGGCGTTCGCTGGGCGCCGCGCTCCAGGAGGGCACCCTCGGGGTGCGCGACGCGGCGAAGATCGGCCTTGAGGTGCTGGGCGCCCTGGAGGCAGCTCACGCGGCGGGCATCCTGCACCGCGACGTCAAGCCCGACAACGTCCTCCTGGGCCGTCACGACCGTGTCGTCCTCACCGACTTCGGCATCGCCCAGATCGAGGGCGAGACGAACCTGACCGACACCGGCGGCTTCGTCGGCTCGCCCGAGTACATCGCGCCGGAGCGGGTGCTGGGCCAGCGCCCGGGCCCGGCGTCGGACCTGTGGTCGCTCGGTGTCGTCCTCTACGCGGCCACCGAGGGAGTCTCGCCCTTCCGCCGCACCAACACCCCCGCGACCCTCCAGTCCGTCCTCAACTCCACGCCCGCCGCGCCCGCTTCGGCGCAGGGTCCGCTGGCCGAGGTCATCAACGGCCTGCTCAACAAGGACTCGGCTCGCCGCCCGACCGCCGACCGGGTCCGGGCCCTCCTGGAGGAGGCCGTCAAGCCCCCGGCCCCGGAGCCCACCCAGGTCGTACAGCTCACCGGCCCCGCAGCCGCACCCGGCTCCGGCTCCAGCGGCAAGGGCGTCCGCGTCGGCCCCAAGGCCCTGTTCGGCCTGGGCGCCGCGGTCGTCGCGGTGGCGGTGGCGGCCTACCTGGTGATCGCCGACCCGTTCGCGGGACCGCTCCCGGACGGCTGGAAGACCCGGGCGCACACGAAGCTCGGTGTGACGCTGGGGGTGCCCGCGGACTACCAGGTCACCAGGCCCGACGCCGACGACCGGGACAAGAACTGGTTGACCTACTCCGACTTCAGCGGCAGCATCTGGATCGGCCTGAACGTGGCCCGGAAGTCCGAGGACTCCCTGAACCAGATCAAGAACTCCGCGCCGGCCCAGATGTACGCCGACGACGAGAAGTTCAAGGACGACGGCAGCTACGACCTGTCCATGCCCGAGGGTGTGGAGACAACCACGGACGACAAGGTCACGTACCAGGGCAAGCAGGCCGCCGAGAACACGATCGCGTACACGACCACCGACACCCAGAACCCCCGCCCCCGAGAGCTGAAGATCTTCTACTACCGCACCACGGACGGGGACATGTACAAGCTCACCATCAGCTACCCCGGCAAGGGCGACTTCACGGACCGCGGCCGCGAGGTGGCGAGGACGGCGATCGCGAACCTGGACATCACCACGCCGTGATGCGGACATCGGTGCCCTCGGCCGAGTGCGGTGGGCCACCGATGGACCATCAGGAAGCGCTGATGGCCAGGTCGTTCGTGACGGTGAAGAAGAAGCGGGCTGCCACTGATCCGCCGGTTGACGTGGTCATCGTGACGGCCGGGTACTTGTCGGTTTCCTTGCGGTCCACTATGTCGCCGAGCAACCGTCCGAGGCGGACGGGTTCGGCGCCTTGGACGGGTCTGAGGAACAGGTCCCACAACGCCTTGTCGGGACCGGCGGGACTGGGCAGGGACATGAGCCGGGCGCGGAACAGCGGCCCGTCGACGGCCGCCACAGGTGTCTCGAAGCCCTCCGTGCCCTCACCGCGTGAAACGCCCACCAGCGCCGCTCCCTCACCGAGCACGACTCCGTGAACGAATGCCTCCACTGTCAGCGAACCGTCGTCGGCGGGCAGGGCCGTGACCTCACCATGTGCTGCGCGGTGAAACGTCCGCAGGGCGAGGTAGCCGTCCTTGGTCGTGTACGGAATCGACCACGTGACAGGTTCCCCAGCTGTGGGTGTCGCACTCAACAGACCGCGTTGCTCGACGAGGCCGGCCTTGAGACGGCGCCGTATCCCGTCTTGGGACCGCTCGATGTGCAGGTCCCAGCGGCCTTCGGCCAAGGAGAGCCGATCACGGGTCAGAGTGACGGTCCGTGTATCTTTCGTGTCGCTGGGCGGCTCCAGGGGAATCCTGAGTTCGTCGTCGTTGTGTCGGCGACGCAGCACGAGCGCGAGGCCTTCCCCGGAAACGCCCGACGCCCTCACTGAGATCCGTACGCTTCCCTCGGTGTCCACCCGGCAGTCGCTCATCGGCCGCAGCGGACGCGGCTTGGCGTCCCTGGCGAGTTCTCCGGTCGACGAGGAGGTGGCATTTTTCGGACCCGGACCCGGTGTCTCGTTGGTACGGGGAACCCGGGAGGCGCGTGGCAACAGAGCGCCGAGGGCACGCCTTGCCCGTCGGGTGATCTTCAGCGTCACAGGAGTGCGAGCCTCCAGAAGCTCGCCGATCAGCTGCTCGTACTGCAACGCGATGGCGCTCGGGGCGAACCGCTGGACGCTCGACCGGGCGGCGGCACCCAGTCTCCGCATCTGGTCCGGGTCCTCGATCAGCTTCAGCAGCCCGGCGGCGAGTGCGTCCGGGTCCCCTGAGGGCACGAGCAGTCCGTCGGAGCCGTCGGTGATGATCTCGCCGGGACCGTGTGGGCAGTCGGTGGCGACCACGGGGACGCCGGCGTGCATGGCCTCCAGGATCGTCATGCCGAAGGACTCCCACTCGGAACTGACCGCGGCGACGGACGCCTTCGCCCACTCGGTCTCCATGGTCGCGTGCGGGCCCATGAGGAACGCGTGGTCGTTCAGGCCGAGCCTGTCGATGGCGGCACGCAGGTTCGCGCGCTCGGGTCCCTGACCGTAGATCCGCAGCCGCCACTCGGGGTGTGCGGCCACGACCTTGGCGAAGGCCTCGACGAGCAGGTCGTAGCGCTTGACTGGCATCAGCCGCCCGGCGGCGATCACCAACGGAGCCTGTAGGTCGGAGGGTTCGGCCTTCGGCCGGGGCGCCGCGTTCGCGATGTCGGTGATCCGTGTCCTCAGCCCGGACAGGTGCCGGCGATGGTCGTCCGCGTCCTGCGCGGAAACGGTGACGAACGCGTCCAGGTGGCGGATGGCCTCGTTCTGCGCAGTCCTGACGCCGGGCACGTGGTTGTCGTACGACAGATGCTCCTGCCCGATACGCACATAGCGGCGCGCTCCGTGTTCTGCGAGGAAGACGACGAGTGCGGGGCGGGTCGCGATGACGACGTCGGCGTCGGTGCCGTCGAGGAAGGCGTGGAGGCGTTGGTCGGTGAGTGCCGTGTAGCGGTGGGCGAGGACCTCGGTGGGCGGCACAGCGACGGAGGGGCGCGCCATGAGCTCGTGTTCACCGTCGTACGACGGCGCTTCGGGGCGCTCGTCGACGAGCGGGACCACCCGGACCTTGCCGCTCACCCCGAGCAGCGGTCTCTCCTCGGTACGGAAGACCGACACGATCTCGACCTCGTGGCGGGCGGCCAGCGCCCCGGCCAGGTTGAGGGTGGAGCGGACCGTGCCGCCGATCGCGTAGGCGTTGTGCAGCAGGAAGCTGATTTTCATGAAGTGAGTCGACTCTCCGCTCAGGACGTCTTGCCGGCGATCCAGGCCATGACCTTGTCGGCCATGACCGTCTCGTCCAACAGCCCTCCCCCGTGGGCTGATCCGGGTACCGTCTCGACGGTTACGCCGTCCAAGGGCATGTCGTGCTCGACCTCCTCGTCGGCTTCGAGGTCGAGCGAGTGCTGTACCGGGACGAAGTCGCCCTCGGAGTGGATCAGGTACATGGGGGCGTCGTTGGATCCCGAGGCGCGGTTCTTGACCACCATGTCCTTCCAGGTGTCCCAGCAACTGGCGTGCATGGAGGTGTCCGTGTCCGCTGGGTCGGGATAGCAGCGGGCGAGGATGGAGGCGTTGTCACGCAGCTTGCGCTGCTGGGTGCTCGCGGCTGCGGGGTTGCCGTCGTTCCAGGCGCGGTATGGGGAGGCGACGGGCGACAGTCCCACGACGCCCCTGACGCGGTCGGCGCCGGAGCCGTATGTCGCGACGGCCGTCGCGATCTGGCCACCGGCAGAGGAGCCCAGGATCACGATCCGCTCGGGATCGAGGTCGAAGTCGGCGGCATGTTCCTTGATCCAGTCCAGCGCTGACAGCGCGTCGGTCCGTTGGGCAGGCCAAGCCGCGTCGAAGTTCAGCCGGTAGTCGACGGAGAACACCGCGTAGCCCGACTCCGCGAACGTACGCGACCAAGTGGCCCAGCCCGTGTCCTCGTACCAGTAGCCGCCGTGCAGCACGACGATGCCGGGCTGCTCGGTGCCGGACGCGTTCCAGTAGGCGTCGAGCTTCTGTCGCTCGTGGGAGCCGTAGGAGTACGTGGCCTCACTGCGGTCGGCAGCCCGGCTGCTACGCGCGTCAACGGTGACGAACGCGATGACCATCGCCGCGCACAGAACAAGACAACCCCAGAGCCGACGCACGGCTACCTGCCCTTCGAGTGGAGTGATGGCAGGCGACTGGCGTGGCGTGCACCGGTTTTCGGACAGAGCACGCACGAGGTGAATTGTGGCTCGCCCGGCCTGCTTGCGCGAGCAGGGTGGAATGTAACTGCCCGGAGTAACCGCCAGTCAAGCGCAGTTTTGCAGTTGGCGTGGAATCTGGCTTCCGTCACATTGGCGGCGGCTGCGGGCGGCTTGTGTAAATTTCGTCCATCCCGTGCGCCAACCATGGGAAAAGCAGGGTTGACGTAAGAGTAAAGAGTGCCTTTAAGTTGCTGCTCATGTGACCTGGGGTGTGGATGTGGTCACACAACGGAACATGAGGGGTGGGTTGTGCGAATACGCACAAGCACTGCGGGGGCTGCTTTACTGGCGGCAGTCGTTCTGTCATCAGGGCTGTTGCCCTCCAGCGTGACCGAGGTGGCCGCCGCCACCTGCACCGGTGGAACGTCGACGGACTTCAACGGTGACGGCATTGTCGACACGGTCATCGCCGACCCGAACGCCACGGTCAACGGAGCCAAGAACGCGGGCCTGGTGCGTGTGGTGCTCGGTGGCGACAAGGGCGTCTTCGAGATCTCGCAGGCAACCAGTGGGATGAACGCCCAGCCGGAGCGGGGCGATCAGTTCGGATTCTCCCGTGCCACGTTCGACGTGGACGGGGACGGTTGCACGGACCTGGTCGTCGGCGCCCCGTACGAGGACGTCACCAAGGACGGCGAGGACCTGCACGACGCCGGAGCGATCTACGTCATCCACGGCACACCCACCGGGATCGGTGCGGGCTCGACGATCGAGAGCTACACCCAGGCACAGTTCGACTCCTCGACGGTGACCGAGGCGTACGACCGGTTCGGTTTCGCCCTCAAGGCCGGCGCCACTGCCGGTGGCGAGCCGTACCTCGTGATCGGTGTGCCGGGCGAGAACGTCACGGTCGACGGCACGGACTACGCGGACGCCGGTTGCATCCATTACATGCAGGGTTCGTCCAAGTACACGGTCAACCAGGACGATCCCGGTGTGCCGGGCGTCGTGGAGGCCCACGACCGCTTCGGCTACTCCCTCGCGGGCACGAACCGGTACTTCGCCGTCGGCGCGCCCGGCGAGGCGATCGAGGAGGAGACGTTCGCCGGTGCGGTCACGGTCTTCAACCACACGATCACCAGCGGCGTGCCGACGGCCCTGGCCGGCATGAACCAGGGAGACGGGATCCTCTCCGGAGCCGCGGAGAGGGACGACGGCTTCGGAACGTCCATCTCCATGACGAACTTCAGGCCCTCGGACCAGACCTACAACTCGGACGCACTGCTGGCCATCGGCACTCCCGGAGGGGACGTCGGCGACACGGTTGACGCGGGTAGCGTCACGGTGGCGCTGATGCAGCCCTCAGGTGCGTACACGCAGACGGCCGTGGCACACGCCGACGTCGTCGACGTGGAGGGAGAAGCGACAGCCGGTGACTTCTTCGGACAGCGGGTGACCATCGCCAACACCGACACCAGCGTCGTCACTACCGCCGAAACCGTACGTCTCGCCGTCGGCATCCCCGGCAGGGAGGTGGGCACGGCCGCCGACGCGGGCGCCGTCCAGATCTTCCGGCCAATGGCCGCCCTCGGCGCGAACGACAGGCTCCTGACCCGCGGCTCAGGCCTGCCGGGCACCGCCACCGCGCGCGACTACACCGGCATTGCCCTGACCTCGGGCGCCAGCAATCTCTACCTTGGCGTGCCCTACAGCAAGGCGTCCGGGACCACCAAGGGCGTGCTCTACGTCCTGCCGTGGACGGAAGCCGACGGGGCGACCAGCACGGGCGCCACCACGTACCAGCCGGGGGCGGGCGGACTGCCCGGCGACGGCGTCTCGTTCGGCGTGGTCGGGTGACCGGCGGCACGGGAAGAAAGAAGCACACCGCGATGAAGCTTCGTACGTCCAGAGGCCGCCGCTCGGGCCGCTCGCTCGCTGTCGCCACCGGCCTCACGGCCCTGCTGGCGACGGTACTCGGCGGCGCTCCCGCGCTCGACGGCACGCCCCAGCGGGCCGCCGCGGCGACGGACGACCGCCCCACCGCTGCCGGAACGGAGGCCGCACAGGCCAAGGCGGTCGAGTCCGGGAGGAAGGTCGAGGTCCTCTCCCTGCGCGACGAGCGTTCCACCACCCACGCCAACCCCGACGGCACCTTCACCACCAGGCAGTACGTACAGCCGGTGCGAGTCCGCAAGAATGGCGAGTGGACCGATATCGACACCACGCTGGTGAGGCAGAAGAACGGCAGTTGGGCGCCGAAGGCGGCCCTTGCCGCCATGTCGTTCTCCAACGGCGGCAGCACCACCTTCGCCGAGATCGAGAAGGACGGCCGCTCGCTGTCCCTGGACTGGCTGGACAAGCTGCCCAAGCCCGAGATCGAGGGCTCGACCGCGCTGTACAACAACGTCCTGCGCGGGGTGGACCTCAAGGTCACGGCGAGCGCGGACGGGTTCGCACACGTCCTGGTCGTCAAGGATGCCAAGGCTGCGGCACAGCCCGAGCTCGCCCAGCTCGACCTCCCGGTCAAGTCACAGGGAATCAAGGTCAAGAAGACCGAGAACGGTGGACTGACCGCGGCCGACGCGGCCACGGGCGGTGCGGTCTTCGAGGCGGCCCAGCCCATGATGTGGGACTCCAGCGGTGCGATTTCCACTCCCGAGGGGGCCGCGAGCGCACCGACCGCTGCCGCAACCCCGGACACCACTGAAGTGACAACATCTGCCGATGAGGTGGTGACCCCGCCCGACGGCGCCCGCGTCGCGGATGTCGGGGTGGACGTAGCGGCCGGGACGTTGTTGCTGAAGCCGGATGCCAGCCTGCTCAAGGGCAAGGACACCGTCTACCCGGTCTACATCGATCCGGTGACCAAGACGGCGAACCGTTCCGCCTGGACCATGGTGTCCTCGTACTACCCCTCCGCCGAGTTCTGGAAGTTCTCCGACCACGAGGGCGTCGGCCGCTGTCCCGCGGATGTGTCCTACCAGTGCGCGTCCCTCAACGACGTGAAGCGGCAGTTCTTCGCCATCCCGACGGGCACCTTCCAGGACAAGAAGATCGTGAAGGCCGAGTTCGCCGTCACGATGGTGCATACCTACAGCTCCTCGAGCCGCGAGGTGGAGCTCGGCCGGGTGAACTCCTCGGGCGCGAGCGCGATCAACTCGGGGACGAACTGGAGCAACCAGCCGTCACTGAAGGAGACCATCACCTCACAGTCGCCGACCAACCCGGCAGGATCATGCACGTCCACCAACCAGAACGTCCGCTTCACCGTGACGGGCACGGTGCAGAAGGCTGCGGACAGCGGCTGGGACACCACGACGTTCCGGCTCAAGGCGGGCCGCGGGGCGGAGAACGAGAGCGACTACTCGTACTGGAAGCGGTTCTGCGGAAACGCGCACCTTGAGGTCACCTACAACCGGCCGCCACTACAGCCCGAGATGGACGACCTGCAGATGTCGCCCGGCGGCGTGTGCGAGTACGGGAACGCCACCGAGCACTACGTTGCCGAGGTCCCGGTCCTGTCCGCGTACATCAAGGACTACGACCACGGTGACCTCGGAGGGAACACGGAGAAACTCCAGGCGCAGTTCCAGGTCTTCTGGACCAAGGACGGCACTTCCTACACCAAGACCGCCACGATGCCGGCCAAGAGTACGACGGACGCGTCCAACAGCGGTCAGACGGGGGGCGCGCTGTTCAAGTACAGGGCGGGTTCCGATGTCGCGGGCGACGGCGAGGCCGGCTTCACCGTGCCGCAGAACGTGACCATCGGCTGGGCGGTGCGCGGCTTCGACGGTCAGGACTGGGGTCCGTGGAGCCTGGCCGGGGACGCGACGCGATGTGAGTTCATCTATGACGCCACGGTGCCCAAGGCACCGGTGATCACCTCCACCGAGTACCCGGCCGACGACGCCTGGCACGCGGGTGTGGGTGACTACGGAAGCTTCACCTTCGACTCGCCGTCCACGGACGTGGTCTCGTACAAGTACCGGTTCAAGGGGGACGGTTCCTGGAAGACCGTCGACGCCTCGTCCACGGGCGGGCCCGCCACGGTGAAGTGGATGCCACCGGACGAGGGCCCGATGTACGTCGAGGCCAAGGCGGTGGACGGTGCCGGTAACGCGCAAAAGACCCCGGCCGCGCACACCTTCCTCGTCAGCGACGGCCGCGCCCCTGCCGCCGGCTGGACGCTGGGCGACGCCAGGGGATCGACCGTGGCCGTCGGCACCAGCGGCTCCCCGGACGCCCGTCCCGGATCAGGTGTCTCCTTCGGTAACGAGGGACCGCTCGGCCCGACGGACACGGCGGCGTCCCTCGACGGGACGGCAAACGCCTACCTGGATGCGGGTGCTCCGGCCGTGGACACCAGTCGCACCTTCTCGGTGAGTGCCTGGGTGAACCTGGCCGAACGGCCCACCGAGGACGTCACGGTGGTCAGCCAGGACGGCACCTCCGAGCCCGGCTTCGAGCTGGGTTACGACGTGGACACCGAGTCCTGGGTCTTCCGTACGCCGGTGACGGACATGGAGACGATGGGCACGTGGAAGGTGTCCGGCGCGACCGCCGTCCCCGGCAGCTGGATGCACCTGATCGGCGTGTACGACGAGGTGACGGGCACGCTGAGCCTGTTCGTCAACGGCGACCTCCTGGAGGAGGACGTCCAGCCGCGCCGCACGGTGTGGAACGCCACGGGCGGGGTCCAGATCGGCCGGAAGATCTCCCTCGACGGCTACACCAACCACTTCAAGGGCAACATCGCGGACGTCAAGATCTACGACCGCGTCGTCCCCGAGGCCGAGGGCGAGAACCTGGGCGGGATCTCCGCAGCCCAGCTCGCGTACTGGGCCGTGGACAGCGCGTCGGGTGGAGTGACACCGGAGGAGGCGGGCGGTACCGGGCTGTCTCTGGGCGGTGGCGCGTCGATCTACCTGCCGGACGACTCGTGCGACCCGGCGCTCGACCCCGATTGCCTGCCGCCCGCCGAGCCGCTGTGGGGGGACGGCCACCTGGAACTGGACGGCACCAGCGGATACGCGACCCGTACGTCCGGTCTGCTGGCGAAGGAGGACAGCTTCACGCTGACCGCGAGGGCACGGCTGGCCACCGTCGCCCCGGGCAGGGACCTCACGGTTCTGTCGCTGGCGGGTGCCGCGGCCAGTGCGGTCGAGGTCAGGTACCTCGCCTCCGCGGACCGCTGGCAGCTCAAGGCCACCGAAAAGGACGGCAGTTCGGCTGCAGTGACCGAGGTGCAGAGCAACGGCAGTGCGCCGAGCGCGGAGGGCAACGGCGACCACCTCGCTCTGGTCTACTCGGCCGTCTTCGGTGACGTGCTGCTGTACGTCAACGGCGAGCTGGCGGCCAAGGCAGCCTGGGACAACAGCTGGGACTTCACCACGGCCAGTGTCCAGGTCGGCCGGAGCCTCAAGGGATCGACCGCGTCCGGCTACTTCGCGGGCGCCGTCGATGAGTTGCGGATCTTCCGCGGCGCTCTGGACACGAGCATGGTGCCCACGGTGGCCGTGCTGCCGAGCGGGGAGAGCATCGAAGAGACGGTGACCTGATCCGCCTGAGTGGGGCGGGACTCGGATCCCATCAGGGATCCGGGGCCCGCCCCACGTGTATGTCCCACACCTCCACTCCCCACCCCCACCCCCACCCACGCGCCACCCCCCATCCCCATCCCCCTACATCTGGAGCAGTGATGCGCACTCCCTGGAGGGCGCGCCGCCGCATACCCGTGCTCAGAAGCACGGTGGTGACGATTGGCGTGGCCCTGACTGTCGGCTTGCTGCCGCAGTTCTCACCACAAGCTGAGGCCAAGGACGACGGTCTGTCCCGCCCGGCCACACAGAAGAACCTCGACGACCCCGTCGACGGCAAGAACGCCAAGGCCCGCTCCTGGGGCAAGGCCGACCCGGCGGAGAAGGCCAGGGTCACCAAGGCCGACGAGACGGCGTGGCCCAAGCCAGGCAGGGACGAGGTCACGCTCGGCGACAAGCCGGCCAAGGCCGAGGGCCTGCCGGTCAGGGTTTCCCGCGCGGCGAAGGCAAGTGCCACCGCCCCGGATTCGGTGAACGTCTCCGTGGTCGACCGGAAGAAGGCAAGGGCCGCCGGGATCGACGGCACCCTGCTGACTGTTGCCCGCTCCGACGGAGCGACCAAGGCCGGCAAGGTCGAAGTCACCGTCGACTACGCGTCGTTCGCCGCCGCCTACGGCGGCAGCTACGGCTCTCGGCTGCGCCTGCTCCAGTACCCGGAGTGTGTGCTGACAACGCCTCAGAAGAAGGCGTGCGCCACTGCGAAGCCCCTGACCACGCAGAACGACACCGAGAAGCAGACCCTCACGGCCGAGGTCGCGGCAGCCCCGGACAGCGCAGGCCTCGGCACGCAGTCGCTCGCAGCGGCTGATGCGGCCGACACGGCCGCCACCTCCTCCGTCACGGTCCTCGCGGCCGCGGCGGGCGAGGGAGGCGCTCAGGGCGACTACACCGCGACCTCGCTGCAGCCGTCCTCGCAGTGGACGGTGTCCAACTCCTCGGGCGCCTTCAACTGGTCGTACCCGATCACTGTGCCCCCGGTGCCGGGCGGCCTCACCCCGAGCCCCACGCTCGGCTACAACTCTCAGTCCGTCGACGGCCAGACCGCCGCCACCAACAACCAGGGCTCGTGGATCGGCCAGGGCTTCACCTACGAGCCGGGCTACATCGAGCGCCGCTACAAGCCGTGTGCGGACGACGGCCATGACAAGACCTACGGCGACCAGTGCTGGGCGTACGACAACGCCACCATCTCCCTCGCGGGCGGCACCTCCGGTCAGCTGATCAAGGACGACACCACCGGCGAGTGGCGCATCTCCTCAGACGACTTCTCCAAGGTCGAGAAACTCACCGGCACCACGAACGGCGACAACAACGGCGAGTACTGGAAGGTCACCGCGACCAACGGAACCCAGTACTACTTCGGCCTCAACCGGCTTCCCGGCTACGCCTCGGGCGACACCGAGACCGAATCCACCTGGACTCTCCCGGTCTACGGCGACGACTCGGGCGAGCCCTGCTACAACGCCAGCTTCGCCGACGCCTACTGCACCCAGGCCTGGCGCTGGAACCTGGACTACGTGGTCGACCCCGTCGGTAACGCGATGTCGTTCTACTGGGGCAAGGAGACCAACTACTACACCCAGGGCCTGAAGACCGGCGAGAACGGCAAGTCCTACATCCGCGGCGGCTACCTCAAGCGGATCGACTACGGCCAGAAGGACGGCTCGGTCTACGACACCCAGCCCTCCGCCCGTGTGGCCTTCACCACCGCCGAGCGCTGCATCGGTGACCTGACCGACTGCTCGGCAGGCGCGCTGACGGATTCCACGGCCGCGGACTGGCCGGACGTGCCCTGGGACCGCAACTGCAAGGCGGACACCAAGTGCGAGGGGCAGAGCTCCCCGACGTTCTGGACCCGGAAGAAGCTCACGAAGGTCACGACGCAGATCCGCAGCGGCGACACCACGTTCAAGAACGTGGATTCCTGGACTCTGGGCCACGTCTTCACCGACAACGGAGACGGCTCCAAAGCGCTGTGGCTGAACACGATCAACCACACCGGTCAGGTCGGCACGGACGTCTCCCTGCCGGGAGTCAAGCTGTACGGCGAGCAGTTGGCCAATCGCGTCGACAAGGCGGGCGACAACATCCAGCCGTTCAACCGCTTCCGGTTGGCCGCCGTGGAGAGCGAGTCCGGCAGCGTCCTGTCGGTCAACTACGCGGGCACACAGTGCAGTGGGACGGCCCTGCCCACCGTCGGCAAGTCGACGGTGCGCTGCTACCCGGTGAAGTGGAACCCGCCAGGTGAGGAAGACCCGATCACCGACTGGTTCCACAAGTACGTGGTGTCCCAGGTGATCGAGACCGATCTGGTCGGCGGCAGCCCGGATCAGGTCACCTCCTACACGTACCTGGGTAACGCCGGCTGGCGCAAGACCAAGCCGGACGGCCTCACCAAGTCCGAGTACCTGACCTGGAGCGACTGGCGCGGCTACCAGAAGGTCCGGGTCGAGACCTCGGACGGCACCAACAGCGCCTCCAACACCAAGACCGAGCACCTGTTCTTCCAGGGCCTGGACGGTGACGCGGACCCGGACGGCGGTACCAGGTCGTCGTCAGTGACCACCTCCACCGGTGTGACAACCGCCGACGAGGACTGGCGCGCCGGATTCGAGGCCGAGACGATCACCTACGACGGGGACGAGGTCGTCTCCAAGTCGACCACCACAGCCTGGGACAAGGTCACCGCCAAGCGCGCCGAGAGCTGGGGCACGACGTCCGCGCGGTTCGTGAGGCCGTGGCGTACCGACACGTACACGGCGCTGTCCGGTGGGGGATGGCGGCAGACGGCGTCGACGACGACGTACGACGACACCACCGGCCGCGAGGTGAAGGTCGCCGACTACGGCGAGCTGGACGTCGCGGACAACAAGTGCACCACGACCCAGTACGCCGACAACGCGGGCAAGCACATGTACGCGTTCATCGCCCGGGCCGAGGTCCTCGGCGTCGACTGCGCGACCACGCCGGACCGGTCGAAGGACGTCATCTCCGACGATGTGACCCTGTACGACGGCACCACCACGGTGGGTGCCGCGCCGGCCAAGGGCCTGCCGACCACGGTCAAGCGCCTCGCCGCGCACAACGGCACCACCGCGACGTACCAGACGGTCTCGACGGCCACGTACGACGGCCAGGGCCGCCCGCTCACGGTCAAGGACGCCGCCGACACCACCACGACCACCACCTACACCGACACCTACGGTCTGGCCACCGCCAAGGCGGAGAAGAACGCGCTGGGCTGGGAGACCAGGACCGAGTACGCGCCCGAGTGGGGGCAGCCGGTCGCGCAGGTGGACCCGAACGGCAAACGCACCGATCTCGCCTACGACGGTCTGGGCCGCCTGACCTCGGTGTGGCTGCCGGACCGGCCGAAGGCGTCCGACCTCACACCGTCGGTCAAGTACGCGTACGGCATCCGGCAGGACGACCCCAACTACGTCCACACCCAGAAAATCGAGAAGGGCGGGACGTCGTACGGCAGCGAGTACACCCTGTACGACGGCCTGCTGCGACCCCGGCAGATCCAGACCGAAGGCGCGGACGGCGGCCGGCTGATCGCCGACACGTACTACGACGGATCGGGCCGCACGGTCAGGACGAACGACACCTACCACGCGTCCGGGGCACCGTCGTCGACCCTCTTCGACCCGGTCGGCGCGGACATCGACGCACAGACGGTGACGGAGTACGACGGCGCGAGCCGCACCACCGCGCAGGTCTTCAAGGTCGCCGCGGTGGAGAAGTACCGGACGACCTACACGTACGGCGGCGACCGCGTCCACATCGACCCGCCCGCCGGGCAGGCACCGACGACCACCGTCACCGACGCCCAGGACCGCACGGTCGAGCTGCGCGAGTACGACAAGTCCTCCGTGCCACTGCCGTCCGGGACCACGGCGGACTACGTGTCGACCGCCTACACCTACACCGGGGCCGGGCAGCTGGCGCAGGTGAAGGACGAGGAGGGCAACACCTGGTCGTACGACTACGACCAGCGTGGCCGGAAGGTCAAGGCGGTCGACCCGGACACGGGCACGTCGACGCACACCTACGACGACCTGGACCGGCAGACCTCCGTCACCGATGCGCGCGGCAACACGACCACGACCACGTACGACGTGCTCGGCCGCACCACGGGCACCTGGGACGGTGCCGCGACCACCGGTACGCGGCTGTCGCTGACCCGCTGGGACACCCTCGCCAAGGGACAGCTGTACGGGCAGTACACCTACAAGAGCGGTGCGGTGTACTCCTCGGTCCTGTACGCGGTGCTGGACGAGATGTACCAGCCGACGTCGGTGAAGTACTCGCTGTCCACGACGGCTGAGCCGAAGCTGGGCGGTACGTACGAGTTCAACACGGAGTACAACGCGGACGGCACGGTCCAGGGCCAGAACTTCCCGGCGGCGGGTGGGCTCCCGGGGGAGGCGATCTCCTACCAGTACGACGACATCCAGCGACTCACGGCGCTGAACACGTCACTGGGCGGCAAGAGTTACGTCTCCCAGGCCGTGTACTCGCCGACCAACCAGCTGGAGCAGCTTCAGCTGCACACCGGCGGGGCGAGCGAGAAGAAGTCCTGGCTGACCTATCAGTACGAGCAGGGCACCAACCGGCTGACCAGCTCGCGGGTGGATGTCGAGGGCGCCTCGGCGGTGGCCTACGACGCCACGTACACCTACGACCAGGCCGGCAACGTCACCTCCCTCGTCGACACCCCGACCGGCGGCACCAACGACGCGCAGTGCTTCGCCTATGACGGGCTGCGCAGGATGACGCAGGCGTGGACCTCGAACGTCGTCCCCAACGGCGCGGTGGGCACGGGGACCGCGGACGCGGCGTGTGCCGCGGCTCCGAGCACGTCGAACGTGGGCGGCACATCGGCGTACTGGACCTCGTACGCGTACGACGCGACGGGCAACCGTACGTCCCAGACCAGGCACGGCATCGGCGGAGAGCCGACCGCGACCACGAAATACACCTATGGAGAGGCGGACGCGGGTCCGCACCAGCTGACCAAGACAGTCACCGAGACCGCCGCGACCGACACCACGCCCGAGGTCATCGCCCAGAACACCTATGCGTATGACGCGTCCGGCAACACCACCGAGCGTGTTCTGGACGGCGACAAACAGACCCTGACCTGGGACAAACAGAACGACCTGACCAAGGTCACCGAGGCAGGCGGGGCCGAGACCTCCTACGTCTACGACGCCTCCGGCAGCCGCATCATCCGAGAGACGCCGACGGACAAGACCTTCTACCTGCCGGGCATGGAGCTCAAGCTCACCAAGGCCAGTGGGACCGTCACGGGTCAGCGGTTCTACTCGGTCGGCGGCCAGGTGGTGGCGGTCCGGGATGCGGACGGGGTCACTTTCCTGTCGTCCAACCACCAGGGCACCGCGCAGATCGCGATCGACGCGGCGACGGGCCAGACCCAGCGGCGGCGCCTTGACCCGTTCGGCGAGGCACGGGACCAGGCGTCTGGCGACGTGTCGTCGTGGGTGACGGACAAGGGCTTCGTCGGCGGCACCAACGACGAGTCCACCGGGCTGGTGCATCTCGGGGCGCGTGAGTACGACGCGACAACAGGGCGGTTCATATCGGCCGACCCGGTGATGAATCTGGCCAACCCGCAGCAGATCAACGGCTACACATACGCCAACAACAACCCGGTCACCTACTCCGACCCGTCAGGCACGTGCGCCGAGATCGACTGCCCGACGCGCCCGTGCCCCGTCTGTGAGAACAACACTCCTGGACAGAAGCCCGGACCGATACGTCTGGTCCCCTCGGCGAAGGCGGCCGGGATAACGCTGGAGCAGGCGCTGGGGCGGGAGACTGTCGCCGAAATCAAAGCCCGCGAGCAGCGGGCCAAGGCGGACGCCGGCAAACAGCGCGCGATCGGGGCAGCGAAGGAAATAGCCCGGATCGCCGCCGACGAACTGGGCATAACGGATGCACTGGACTGCTTCACCACAGGATCCCTGGGATCCTGCGGGGCCACGGCAGTCAACGTCATCACCAGCTTCATCGGCGGAGTCGTCGGCAAGCTCGCGGCGAAGTACGCGGCGCCGTGGAAGTGGTCGAAGGCGCTGGCCCTGGGCAAGAGGCTGTGGGCGCTCGGCTCGAAGCTGATCGCCGGCATCAAGGACTGGTGGAAGAGCAGCAGACTCGCCAGCCGCCTGAGCCGAGGAGGCTGCAACAGCTTCAAGCCAGGCACACGCGTCCTCATGGCCGACGGCACAACCAAAGCCATCGAAGACGTGAAGATCGGCGACAAGGTCAAGGCGACAGACCCCGAAACCGGCAGGACGACCACCCAAACCGTCACCGCCGAGATCAAGGGCAAGGGCCTGAAGAACCTCGTCAGGATCACCATCGACGTGGACGGCGACAAGGGCGACAAGACCGCCTCCGTCACCGCCACCGACGGTCACCCCTTCTGGGTCCCGGAAATCGGCAAGTGGATCGACGCCACCGAACTGACCCGCGGCACCTGGCTCCGGACCAGCGCCGGGACGTACGTCCAGGTGACCGCGATCAAGCGCTGGACGGCCCAGTCGGCCACAGTCCACAACCTCACGGTCGCCAACCTGCATACGTACTATGTGCTGGCGGGCGCTACGCCGGTGCTGGTACACAACGACGGCGGTTTTGACTGGGAAAAAGGCCTCGAAGACCTCAGACAGAACTGGGATTCGGGCGACCTGGACGATGACGGCTATCACGCGCCTCGCGGAAACCAAGCAGAGAACAAGGAATTCAGGGATGCGATGCGTGAGATTGAGCGCGGCGTCGGCAGGCCGCTCAACTCCGCAGAAAGGCGCGCCCTCCATGACCGAATCACGGGCCAGGGCTACGATTACCATCGCATCGTGGAGGAAGGTAAGGGAATGTTTGGTGCATGCTGAATGAGAGAGCTTGAAGCGGCAGTTGACCGTCTGAATGGCATGACTCTTAGGTCTGTCGGCAGAGCGACGAACATGGGGATACTGGAGTTTGAGAGTCAATCTGCGAGCCAGGTCAGACTTCACCTTCAGTGCCCGTTTCGAATCGTTCAAGAAGGTCAGATTATACTCGGATCTTCCGACATGGCGTACGCGCGAGGCGGAGAAAGCGTCGAGGAACTCGACGAATATGGGACAATCTTCGACTCTCGATCTGCCGCTATCAACTCCATTCTCCGCGAGTTGAATCCGACGATTTTCGGCGCTCGCCTGGGAGAGGCTGGAGCAATCGCTGCGAGTTGGGATCCGCAGTTTAGGCTTGAGGTTTTCCCTGCGTGTTCTGGCAATTTGGAAATGTGGCGCATGGTCGTCCCCGGCGAGGATCATTTCGGCTTCCCGGAGAGTTCCATCTGATTTTCCATCAGGCCCTTGAATGCGAGTTCATCTACCTTGCAGGAATCGGGGTCGCACTTGAACAAGCGGGAGGGGGATTTCTTCCATTAATCCCCTGGCTGAGTAACCAGGAAGCCCCACCGGGTAAGAATCCGGTGGGGCTTCCTGTGCCATCACGGCGGTAGTAGAGTTACGGCAACGTCACGGGTGCTGCACGGCGGTTGTTGCAGGGCTTCCAGCTGGTTCTGCGGGACCCTTTCCCCTGGTGCGGGGCCGTGGCGGTCCAAGCCTTTCAACGGAGTGCGATGAGGCTCGGCGGTCGCAGGGTGGCTATCAGAGCGCCAAGCTGACGGGTGTCGGTCCTGAGGACGGTTTCCGCGGCGTCGCTTTCGCGGAGGAGGATCGTTCCGGCGGGGGTGGCGGCGAGGTAGACGCAGGAGGAGGCTTCCTCGCTGTAGGTGGACTTCTGCCAGTTGAGTTCGGGCACGGCTCGGCTTTCAGGTGTCTCGGGCGATGCGATGGATGAGGTCGCGAGAAGCGTCGGGTTCGAGTGTGACCCGCTCCATGCCGTCCAGGATGAGTCGGTACTTCGTCAACTGTGCTACAGCGTCGATGAGTTCACTCCCATGGGCGGCATCGAGCTGACCAGTGTCGAGTTCGGGAACGGGCCCGTGAGCGTAGTCCAGCCCGTGGCCGACGGTGGGGAACGCGGTTCCGTCGAAGGGGATCACCCGGAGGGTGATCTGCGGTTGCTGGCTCATCTTGACGAGATGGTCCAGTTGGGCTCGGGCCACCTCGCGACCGCCGAAGCGCATGCGTAGGGCTGCCTCGTGGATGATCGCCGTGTATGGCGGTGGTTGCTCCCGGTGCAACACCGCCTGACGCTTGATGCGGTGGGAGATGCGGTACTCGATCTCGTGGGGGCGCAGCGCCGGGACTACCTGGCGGAAGAGGGTACGTGCATGCTCCGGCATCTGGAGCAGGCCGGGGATGTTGATGACTTGGGCCACGCGCAGGGCGACCGCGTGGTGCTCCATCTCTGCGACGTCCAGGAAGCGGGGTGGAAGTGTGTCCCGGTACTCCTCCCACCAGCCGCGTTCGCGATGCGCCGCCATGGCTACGAGCGCGTCGATCAGGACCCCGTCGGTGCAGTCGTAGTTGTGAGCGAGGGTGCGGATGCGCTGTTCGCTGAGGCCGAAGCGTCCTGTCTCGATGTTGCTGATGCGCGCCTGGTTGGCGCCGATCATCTCGCCGGCCGCGCGGGCGGTGAGGCCCGCGCGCTCGCGCAGCTTGCGTAGTTCGGCTCCCAGGCGGATCTGGCGTGCCGTCGGTGTCTGCCGTGGCGGCATGTTTTTCCGCTCCTTGCGTTGCCCGGTGCGTGGTCACCCACACGAGTGGAACGTCGGATGCATCCGCAGATTCCGTAGAAACCATTCTACGAGTGTCGGTGCGGTGAAGCCGAACCGCTCAACCGGTCCCGTATGCAAGCCGGAAGCGCACCGCGCTGCACTCCGCCAAGCTCGGCGACGCCACCGCCCGGCCGGGCCGTCGAGCAAGTCAAGTTCCCCCATCGCAGGAGACGTTCGTGGTCACCGTATCGCCGTCGGAGTCCGAAGAATCCCCATCTTGGGCTTACGCCCTCCAACTACCCCACGATCCGCTCGCCCCTCGCATCGCCCGCGTCACCCTCCGTGCTGTACTTGCAGGACACGGCATGTCTCAACTGGCGGACATCGCCCAGCTTTTGACGTCCGAGCTGGTGACCAACGCGTATCAGTACTCCACTGAGCCCGCGCTGCTCCGACTCCGTGCTTTCGGCGGCGATCGCCTGCGGGTCAGCGTCTGGGACGCCAACCCTCACATCCCGCCTCCCTTTGACCAGCGGCAGCCCGGTTCGCTCAGTCTCGTTCCGGCTGAGGCGGTCGGCGGGCGCGGTCTGTTCCTCGTATGCCACTACGCGGATGCCTGGGGCGGTTATCCCCTCGGTGACGATCTCTTCGGGCGGGGCGGGAAGCTGCTGTGGTGTGAGCTGGGGGCGCGGTGCGTCAATGCGGCCGTGGCTGCCGCGTGAACGTCTTCAGGCTGGTGTAGGGGGCGCAAGGGGCTCCTGCTGTCGTGGTCGGCAGTGAAGGTGCCGGGGCCCGCGCTGCGCTTCCCGTGCGGGGCGCCCTGGGCGCCAGTAAAGTAGGAATACCGCAAACTTTGCCCGAGTCCTACTTCGGAGCCGCCCATGGCATTCACCGGCCGCCGTCGTGAACTGCGCATCCTGGATTCCTGGCTCGACAAGGTGCGCTCGTCCTCCGGTGGGAGTGCGGGGCAGGCGCTGGTCCTCACAGGGCGGCGCAGGATCGGGAAGACCCGGTTGGTGCAGGAGTTCTGTGCGCGGTCCGGAGTGCCCTACGCCTTCTTCCAGGCGACCAGAAGCCAACCCGCGCCGCTTGCCCGGCAGGCACTGTTCGACGCCGTGGCCGAGGGGGAGGGGCTGCGGGAACATGCCCAGGCGCTCGCCCACGCCGCACCTCCCGGGGACTGGGTGCGCTCCCTTGCAGCCGTAGCGGCCGCGTTGCCCGCGCGGGAACCGTCGATCCTCGTACTGGACGAGGTGCCCTGGCTCGTAGAGGCTGACCCGGGGTTCGATGCCGCGCTCAAGACGGCCTGGGACATGCACCTGTCCGACCGGCCCGTGCTGCTCCTGCTGCTGGGCTCCGACCTGGCGATGATGGACCGGCTCACCTCCTACGACCATCCGTTCTACGGGCGGGCCGGGCAGTACACGGTCGGTCCGCTCAACCCCGCGGACGTCCGTGACGCCACGGAACTGGATGCCGCGTCCGCCTTCGACGCCTACCTCGTCACGGGTGGTTTCCCGGAGGTCGTCACGGGCTGGCGGGCCGGAGAGTCGTTGTCCGCCTATCTGGAACGGCAGTTGGAGGATCCGTCCTCGGTTCTGCTGACCACCGGAGAGCGCTCGCTCGCGGCCGAGTTCCCCGCCCGACTGCAGGCGGGCAGGGTGCTGCGGGCCATCGGCTCCGGGGAGCGGACCTTCTCGGGGATCGCGGCCCGTACCGGTGGCAGCGGAGGGCAGCCGCTCGCCCACGGGACCCTCGCTCCGATACTGACCGAGCTCATCGAGGCCAAGAAGATCGTGGCCGTCGACATGCCGCTCTCGACTCGGCCGGCGCCCAAACTGAAGCGGTACCGCATCGCCGACACCTACCTCCGTTTCTGGCTCGCCCACCTGGAGAACGCGGTCGCCCAGGCCGAGCGGGGGCGAGGCGCCCAGTCGCTGACCCGCATCGAGAAGTCCTGGCCGTCCTGGCGCGGGCGGGCCATCGAACCGGTCGTCCGGGAAGCACTGGTGCGGCTGCTGCCCGACGACACCTTTCCCGACGTGTCCGAGGTGGGCGGCTGGTGGAATCGCCAGAACAACCCGGAAGTGGACCTGATCGGCGCCGACAGCGAGCCGGTGGCCGGAGCCGTGCGCTTCGTCGGCTCGGTGAAGTGGCGGGACGACGCCCCCTTCGACGCACGCGACCTCACGGAACTCGCCGAACACGCGCGTCAGGTCCCGGGGGCGGAGAGGGCTGTGCCGGTCGCCGTCACCCGTACTGCGCCGACGAAGGGCGTGCGTGAGGACCTCGCGGTGTGCTGGCAGCCGGGCGATCTGCTGGGGGCCTGGGCGGCATGACCGTCGCGCTCCTCGCACGCTTTCCGGGGGACATCCAAATACCGGAAGACCTACCAAGTGCCGGAGGACCTACACGAGTTCCGTCCCGCACGCTCGTGATCGCCCTCCGGCGCGCGTGCGTTCCTTCTACTATTCCCCCTGCCGAGGGCATGATCGCAGGAGAGGCAGACGGACGTGGGCATTGATCTGGACGGGCGGGCTCATGCCAGGCAACGCTGGGCCGCCCGTGTCGCACTCGGGGCCGCGGGCCTCTCCGTGCTGTTGCCTCTAGGGGTAGCTGGGCCCACGAGTGTGCTGCTCCTCCTGGGCGTGCTGATCGGGGTGGCGGTCACTCTTGCCGCGCTCTGGTGGGTCCTGACCCGGCGGGGCGCCGCCCGGATCGGTGCCGGGCTGCTCGCCGTCGCCGCGCCGACCGCCGTCATCTGGGCCTTCGCCGCCGCCAATCTGTTGTGGGTCGTCGTGGTGTCCCTTGCCCTGTGGGGACTCGCCGTCTGGGCCGGGAAGTTCGCTCTGAGCACCACCCGGTCGCATGCCGTGGGGGTGCGCGCGTACCGGACGCCCGCTCCCGCCCAGCCGTTCCTCATCATGAACCCGCGGTCCGGGGGCGGGAAGGTCGAGCGGTTCGGGCTGAAGGAGAAGGCCGAGCAGTTGGGGGCGCACGTCCACCTGCTCGACCCGGCACGGCACGAGGACGTCGTCGCGCTCGCCCGGGACGCCGTCGACCGCGGGGCCGATCTGCTCGGGGTCGCCGGCGGGGACGGCACACAGGCCCTCGTCGCCGCCGTCGCCGCGGAGCACGACATTCCCTTCCTCGTCATCTCCGCAGGCACCCGCAACCACTTCGCCATGGACCTCGGCCTCGACCGGGACAATCCGGCCGCCTGCCTCGACGCGCTCACCGACGCGGGCGTCGAACTCCGCGTCGACCTCGGCTTCGCCGACACACCGACGGGCGGTGCGGCGCACCCCTTCGTCAACAACGCCTCGTTCGGGGCCTACGCCGCCGTCGTGCAGAGCCCGGAATACCGGGACGACAAGATCGGTACGACGCTGGAGCTGCTGCCCGACCTGCTCACCCACCAGCGGGGGTCGCGGCTCGTCGCCAGCGCCAGGGACACCGTCATCGAGGCGCCCCAGGCCGTGCTCGTGAGCAACAACCCCTACCGGAGCGACGACCTCGCCGGCCTGGGGCGCCGGGAACGGCTCGATTCCGGAGCGCTCGGCGTGATCGGCGTCAAGGTCGAGAGCGCCGCCGAGGCCGCCGCCCTGCTGCTCGGGCCGAACGCCCCCGGACTCACGGTCCTCACCGCCCACGAGGTCGTCGTCCAGGCCGACCGGGCAGAGATCGAGGTGGGCATCGACGGCGAGGCGCTGGTCCTGACCACGCCCGTACGGTGCCGGATCGAGCCCGGGGCCCTGCGGGTACGGGTCCCCGCGGGCCGTCCCGGCGTCCCGGAGACCAAGCCGCCCCTGGACTGGCGACGACTGCGCAAGCTCGCGGCCGCGGTGGGCCGCACCGCCCTGCCCAAGAGCCGCCAGGGCGGGGGCGACTGGAGGGGCGGACACGGCGGGGAACCGCGGTCTTCAAAGGGGCCCGGGACCGGCTGAAGATTCTCACAACGTGATCAAGTCGTCATCGTTCGTCATCGTACGTGTTTCAATTACCGTACCTGCGTCCTGAGCAGTGCATTCGCCGCCGCTGCTCGCCCGCGCGGTGTGCGCGCCTGGTGAAAGCCTGTTACCGCCGGGTACCCAAAGGCTCCGCCCAGGCATACTCTGCGCGTCATGATGGACTCGCAGGCCCCGGAGAAGACCGGCATGGACGCAACCCCCGGTACCAACCCGCTCGCGCCCGCCCCCCAGGGCACCCGCACCGTCGCCGACGTGGTCACGCCGGAGCTGGTCGCCCAGCTCACCAAGGGGGTGGCCGGTTCCGGCCGTACCGCCAACCACACGCCGTTCACCGGTGAGAAGCTGGCCGACCTGCCCGAGTCCACCCCCGAGGACGTGGGACACGCCTACGAGCAGGCGCGCAGCGCGCAGGCCGTCTGGGCCCAGAGGCCGATACGGGAGCGCGCCGCCGTCCTGCTCCGCTTCCACGACCTGGTGCTGGAGCGTCAGGCCGAGGTGCTGGACCTCATCCAGCTGGAGACCGGCAAGGCCCGCCTGCACGCGCACGAGGAGATCCAGGCCGTCGCCGTGGCCGCCCGCCACTACGGGCGCAAGGCGGCGTCGTACCTGAAGCCCAAGCGGCACGCGGGCGCCATGCCCACCCTCACGCGCGTCACCGAACTCCGCCACCCGCGCGGCGTGATCGGCCAGATCGCCCCCTGGAACTACCCCCTGGAGCTGTCGGTCGGCGACGCGATCCCCGCCTTCGTCGCGGGCAACGCGGTCGTGATGAAGCCGGACACGGAGACCGCCCTCACCGCGCTCTGGGCCCGAGACCTGCTCATCGAGGCCGGACTGCCCGCCGAGGTCTTCCAGGTCGTCATCGGCGACGGCCCGGTGGTCGGCCCGGAGGTCGTCAGGCACGCTGACTACGTCTCGTTCACCGGTTCCACCCGCACCGGCCGCGAGGTCGCCCAGGGCGCCGCCGCCCGGCTCGTCGGGGTGTCCCTCGAACTCGGCGGCAAGAACGCCATGCTGGTGCTGGAGGACGCCGACATCGAGAAGGCCGCGGCCGGTGCCGTCCGGGCCTGCTTCTCCTCAGCCGGTCAACTCTGCATCTCGATCGAGCGGTTGTACGTCCACGAGTCGATCGCCGACGCCTTCGTGGAGCGGTTTGCCGCCCGCACCAGGGCCATGCGGCTCGGCACGTCCCTCGCGTACGGCGCCGACATGGGCTCGCTGGTGGGGGAGCGGCAGCTGGAGACCGTCACGCGGCACGTGGAGGAGGCCGTCGCCAAAGGCGCGAAGGTCCTCGCCGGTGGCGTGGCCCGCCCGGACATCGGCCCGTACTTCTACGAGCCGACCATCCTGGAGGGCGTCGAGGCCCCCATGGCCGTGTGCGCCGAGGAGACCTTCGGCCCGGTCGTCTCCGTCTACCGCTTCAAGGACGAGGACGAGGCCGTCGAGCTCGCCAACTCCACGGCGTACGGCCTGAACTCGTCCGTCTGGACACAGGACGGCAGGCGCGGCCGCGAGGTCGCCTCCCGGCTGCGCACCGGCACGGTCAACGTCAACGAGGGCTACGCCTCCGCGTACGGCAGCGTCCAGTCGCCCATGGGCGGCATGAAGGACTCCGGCCTCGGCCGCCGCCACGGCTCCGAGGGCATCCTCAAGTACACCGAGGCCCAGACGATCGCCCAGCAGCGGGTGCTGCCGATGGCGCCGGCGCTGGGGATGGACGACGAGAAGTACGCGGCGTTCATGAGCCGGAGCCTGAGGGTGATGAAGGCGCTGAGGCTGCGCTAGGCGCGCCCCGACAAGGGCGCGGGGCGTTGGAAACCCGGAACCATGCGGCTCTGCCGTGTGGGCGCGAGCAACCACGGACGGCCCCGCACCGCACACCCGACGAGGAGAGAGCACGTGCCCCAGGAGTACTCCGCATACGACTACGACGTCATCGTGGTCGGCTCCGGCTTCGGCGGCAGCGTCACCGCCCTGCGCCTGACCGAGAAGGGCTACCGGGTCGGCGTGCTGGAAGCGGGCCGCCGCTTCACCCGCGAGACACTGCCGAAGAACTCCTGGGACCTGAAGAACTACCTCTGGGCGCCCAGGCTGGGCATGTACGGAATCCAGCGCATCCACCTGCTGGGCAACGTGATGGTGCTCGCGGGCGCCGGAGTCGGCGGCGGCTCCCTCAACTACGCCAACACCCTCTACGTGCCGCCGAAGCAGTTCTTCGAGGACCCGCAGTGGAAGGACATCACCGACTGGCAGAAGGAGCTGCAGCCCTACTACGACCAGGCCCGGCGCATGCTCGGCGTACGGCTCAACCCGACGATGACCCCCTCGGACGTGCACCTCAAGGCAGCGGCCGAGCGGATGGGCGTCGGCGACACCTTCCACCTGGCGCCCGTGGGCGTGTTCTTCGGGGACGGCGAGGACGCGGAGGGCACGGTGAAGGCCGGGCCCGGCGAGGAGGTCGCCGACCCGTACTTCGGCGGCGCCGGGCCGGCCCGCAGGGCCTGCACCGAGTGCGGCGAGTGCATGACGGGCTGCCGCCACGGCGCGAAAAACACCCTCAACGAGAACTACCTGTACCTGGCCGAGAAGGCGGGCGCCGTCGTCCATCCGATGACGACGGTCGTGTCGGTCACCGACGACTCACAGGGCGGATACGCCGTCACGACGCTCCCCACGGACGCGAAGGGGAAGAGGAAGAGGGAGGAAGGGGAGGAGGGGGAGGAGGAAGTGAACGGGAACGGCCGGGTGGGACGAGACGGCCAGGTCGGGCGGGTCTTCAAGGCGCGGCGCATCGTACTCGCAGCCGGCACGTACGGCACCCAGACGCTGCTGCACCGCATGAAGGCGGGCGGCCAACTGCCGTACCTCTCGCCGAGGCTGGGCATGCTCACCCGTACCAACTCCGAGGCGCTGGTGGGCGCGCAGACCGACAACCGGCGCTACCGCAAGGCGCACGGCGCTCCCCGGGCCGACTTCACGCGGGGCGTGGCCATCACGTCCTCGATCCACCCCGACGAGAACACCCACATCGAACCCGTCCGCTACGGCAAGGGCTCCAACGCGATGGGCGGCCTGTCCATCCTCCAGGTGCCGTACGCGGAGGGCTCGTCGAGGGCTCTGGGCTGGCTCGCGCACGCCGCACGGCACCCCTGGCTCGTGGTCCGCTCGCTGTCCAACCGAAGCTGGTCGGAGCGGACCATCATCGGCCTGGTGATGCAGTCGCTGGACAACTCCCTGACCACGTACCTGAAGGACAAGGGCCTGGGGAAGGGCCTGCTGACGGCACGCCAGGGTCACGGTGCCCCCAATCCCAAGCAGATCAGGGCCGCCACGGAGGCCGCTTCCGCCCTCGCCACCGAGATCAACGGCTTCGCCGGCAGCAACGTGGGCGAGTTGATGGGCACCCCGCTCACCGCGCACTTCCTGGGCGGCTGCCCGATCGGTGCGTCCCCCGAGGAGGGCGTGATCGACCCGTACCACCGGCTGTACGGACACCCGGGCATCTCGGTCGTCGACGGCGCCGCGGTCTCGGCGAACCTCGGCGTGAACCCGTCGCTCACCATCACCGCCCAGGCCGAGCGCGCGATGTCGTACTGGCCCAACAAGGGCGAGGCCGACCCGCGTCCGGCCCCGGGTGCCGCGTACGAGCGGCTGAAGCCGGTGGAGCCACGGCACCCGGCGGTCCCGGAGAACGCGTTCGGGGCACTGCGGCTGCCCTTCCTGGGGGTGCCGACGGTACCGCCGAAGAAGTAGAGGAAGCAGAGTCAGCAGCGGAAGCAGCGCAGCAGAGAAAGAAGAGAAAGCAGAGTCAGCAGCGGAGTACTGGAATCCGCGGAAGAAGAGATGCAGGACGAGAAGGACCCGCGCTCCCCTCCGAGCGCGGGTCCTTCTTGTTTGTGCGAGGCGTGATGCTTACGCGGCTCGCGGTGGTCCTAGGCGACGGCGTCCGCACCCTTGCGGCGGCGGACCAGGAACACGGCGCCCGCACCCGCGACGACGGCGATGCCGCCCACGAGGCCGATCACCGGCAGCGCGGAGCTCGACCCGGTCTCGGCGAGGTTGCCGTTCGGCAGCTCGGAGACATCGCCCTGCGGCTTCTTCACGGAGTCCTTCTCGCCCTTGCCCTTGTCACCCGGGTCACTCGGGCCGGCCTCACCCGGGTTCGGGTTCTCGGAGCCGGCCTTCAGCACCTCGAAGTCGTACTGAGCCCAGCCCTCGGCGATGCAGTCCTGGTCGTTGACCTTGTCGAGGTAGGCGCCGGAACCGAAGGACCAGGCGTCGCCCGCGGGCGCCTTCGCGTCGATGCTGACGCGCAGGTCGAACTTCTGGCTCGCCTTCGCCTTCAGTTCGTCGACGTAGGCGAAGTAGTCACCGGCCCACTCGTCGTTCCCGATCCGGGTCCACTTGCCGTCCTCGGGGTTCTTGAACTCTAGGTCGATGTAGGGGCTGAGGAACTTGTCCTCGTCCAGTTCGTAGTTCTCGATCTCGGCGTAGAAGGCGACGCCGTTGATGTCCACGCTGCTGTCGTTCGTGACGACCAGCTGGAACGAGTGGGCGCCGCTGCCCGCGACGATCTTGCCGGGCAGGCCCTTGACCTGCGCGGACACCTTGGCGTCGCCGTAGTCCTCGTCCAGTTCCTCGCAGAACGGGATCTCGGGGTCGGAGGGGTCCTCCGGCTCGCTCGACTGGGACGGGGTGGTCGTCGGGGTCTGGGACTCGGTCGGGTCCGTCTCGCCCTCTTCCTCCTCTTCCTCGGTCGCCGGCGCGGACGTGGAGGGGGTGGCCTCCGGCTCCGAGGTCGTGGTGGGCGGAGTGCTCTCCGGCGTCGTCTCGGGGGTGGACTCGGGCGGGGCCTCGGGCGCGCTCGCGCTCGGGGTCTCGCTCGAGGTCGACGGCTCCTCGGCGAACGCGGCCGGGGCCGACAGCAGGGCCAGCGGCGCAAGGACTGCCGTCGTGGCCGCCGTGGCCAGAGTGCGGCGAAGCTTCATCGAGACCTCATACGAGTGCGGGGCGGGGGGTGGCGGCCACACCGCGGACCGCGGGCATGGCTGTTGGTTTCTGCACACATGTGACCCCCGAGATCTGAGAAGGGTTGCGTCCGACTTCACAGAATCCTTATGTGTGTTGGGTCACATGCGGATGGAGGTCAGGGGCATGGCGCGATATGGCGACGCTGTCATGCCCCCATGCCCCCATGCCCCCATGCCTCATGCCCCCATGCCTCATGCCCTCATACTGCGATGTCGCGTACATGATGTGATGTGCGCCGACTCGCATGAAACTGTCCGAGTCTTGTGGGGCGCATGCGAGGCCGCATGCGAGGTGTGCAGGCGTGCGCCGGAGCCGAAGGTGGGGGAACGTGAAGTCAAGGATGTCGCGGGCAGCTGTGGCCGTCTCGGTCGTGGCCGCACTGGGATTCACCGCGGCGTGCGGTGGGGGCGGCGACAAGGGTGACGCCGTGGAGCAGCCGACGGGGTCTGGCACCGCCGAGGCAGCCACCAAGGCCGCAGACGAGGAGAAGGGCGGCGAGGGCGGAGCCGGCGGCAGTGGTGCGGGCAGCGCCGGCCAGGGCCCGTTGACCGAGGCCCAGTTGGAGAAGGCCGCTCTCGCGAGCGGTGACGCCAGGAGCTACAAGATCGCGAAGACGCCCGAGGGGGACATCCCCGCCGAGTCCGTGCCCGCTGAGCCGGCCGCCTGTCAGTCGATCGCGGACATGTTCTTCTTCACCTCCACCCCGAGGGCCGAGGCCCGCGCGGCCCGCACCCTCACCGCCAGGAACGAGCTCGACGCGACGGTCGTCTCGCTCGCTCTGCTCGCGTACGAGCAGAGCGACGCCGAGAAGGTGATCGCCGACCTGCGCGCCAAGTCGAAGTCGTGCACCGTCTACGAGCACGCCGACTACAAGCACAGCGGCGTCAAGGCCCTGCCCGCTCCCAAGCAGGGCGACGAGGCGGCCTCGTTCAAGCTGACGAGCTCCATCGAGGGCACCGACGTGCCGATGACTTTCACGATTGTCCGCAGCGGGTCGACGCTTGCGGCGTTCTACGCGATGAACCTCGACGCGGACAAGGTGCAGGTGCCGGCTGAGGTGATCGAGGCGCAGCTGACAAAGCTAACAAAACTGACGAAACTGACGAAACTGACGAAGCCGGAGAAGGTGTCGGGCTGAGCCGAAGCGGAAAACGCTCGGTCGATCGGCTCGGTGTTCCGCGGGCCGGACGGCGAAGAGCCCCGCGGGGTGCGTCCCGCGGGGCTCTTCGGAGTCAGCACCGGCGTCAGGGCAGCGCCGGTGCTTGGGAAGCGGCGCCGGGGGGTTGCGCCGCTTGATTGGTTCTCGGTGTTTGATTGGTTCTCGGTGTGCCGACCGCCGGTCGGCGCCTTGGCGCACTGGGGGAGCGTGCGTGGTCTCGACCTTTGGCAGTCGGACTGTGCAGTGCGGTTGTGCGGTGCGGGCTGTCCCTGCATCGTGCTGGATGGGGCACGGCCTCCGCAACCGTTTCGACCACCCTTGAACAGATTCCGCCGATCGGCTCCGGGCGTCCCCGAAGCCGACCGTTCTCTTGGGTGACCGGGCTGCTGTCCCCTGCCGTCCGGTCACGACCCTGGAGCGAGGTCCCACGGCGCACAGCACGATCCGTACGCCTCATCGCCCCAGCGGAGCCACGCGTGGTTCTTTCGGACCCGCGCCTGGCTGGCGCGGACACCGGGACCAACGAGACGTGCCGTACGGCGGTCACGCGCCGTCCGGGTGAGAGGGGGGTGCGGACGGGCGTGCGCCGGCTCGCGTGCCGGGTGGTGCGCCGGTGCAGGGGGTGGTTCAGATGCGGCCCCGGCACAGTTCCAGCAAGGTCATGGCGAGGGAGGTGCCGGGCTTGCCGAGGGCCTCGCTGTAGTGGGTGAGGATCTCCATCTCGCGGGAGAGGTTCACGCGGCGGCCGCCGGAGGCGATGCGGGCGTCCTGGATGACCGCTGAGATGGCCATCCGTTCCTGGACGAGCCCGATGATCCGGTCGTCCAGAGCATCGATGCGTTCGCGTGCGCCCGTGATCACATCGGCCGCTTCCTCGGTGCGGGCGCCGGTCTTCTCGGTGGAGGTGGGCATGGTGGGCGTGGTGGCGGTCATCGCTGGGGCTCCTTGTTCCGTGTTCGTCATGGATGCCCCGGAGCGGCAGGACCCGGAAACGACGAGGCGCCCCGGGCCTTGTCGGCCCGGGGCGCCTGGGAAGTCGCTTGTCAGTTGCTCAAGCAGCACGACCATGGCAGCCGGTGGGCCGGTTGCCATAGGTAAAGACGAACGTCTGGTGCTTGAGCATGCGAGCAGTATGGCCCTGGATGGGGGCGGGGACCAAGTGGGTTCGGATGGTGAGATGGTGCAGGTCAGATGGTGGAGGCCAGATAGTGCAGGTCAGATGGTGCAGGTGGGATGGGGGTGAAAACCCAGGCCAGCGCCTCCCCGCACGCTCCAGCCGCTCCGGCGTTTGAGGAAACGGGGGCAGGGGGCGGAGCCCCTGGGTCGGGGTCGAAGGGGTGGAGCCCCTGGGGGCTGGGACGTGGATGGGAGGGGCAGGGGCGGCGGGGTCCAAAAACCGGCGCAGGCACCCCCGATCAACACCCCCGGTTAGACTCGGCAGCACAGACCCCCGCCCAACCGCCGGAAGGCACCCCGTGTCATCAGCGACCCCCGCTGCCGCCACCCCCGACACCGTCCTGGTCGTCGACTTCGGCGCGCAGTACGCCCAGCTCATCGCCCGCCGAGTCCGTGAGGCCCGGGTCTACAGCGAGATCGTGCCGAGCACCATGCCGGTCGCGGAGATGCTCGCCAAGAACCCGGCGGCGATCATCCTCTCCGGCGGCCCCTCGTCGGTCTACGCCGAGAGCGCCCCCCGTCTGGACCGCGAGATCTTCGAGTCCGGGGTCCCACTCTTCGGCATGTGCTACGGCTTCCAGCTGATGGCCCAGGCCCTCGGCGGCACGGTCGACAACACCGGCGCGCGCGAGTACGGCCGTACGCCCCTCCACGTCTCCAAGCCGGGCTCCACCCTCTTCGAGGGCACCCCGGGCGAGCAGTCGGTGTGGATGTCCCACGGCGACGCGTGCAGCGCCGCCCCCGAGGGCTTCACCGTCACGGCCTCCACGGACGTCGTCCCGGTCGCTGCCTTCGAGAACGACGAGAAGAAGCTGTACGGCGTCCAGTACCACCCCGAGGTCATGCACTCCACGCACGGCCAGCAGGTCCTGGAGCACTTCCTGTACCGGGGCGCGGGTCTCACCCCGTCTTGGACCACCGGCAACGTGATCGAGGAGCAGGTCGCGGCCATCCGCGAGCAGGTCGGCACCAGGCGCGCGATCTGCGGCCTCTCCGGCGGCGTGGACTCGGCGGTCGCCGCAGCCCTCGTGCAGAGGGCCATCGGCTCCCAGCTGACCTGCGTGTACGTCGACCACGGCCTGATGCGCAAGGACGAGACCGAGCAGGTCGAGAAGGACTTCGTCGCGGCCACCGGCGTCCAGCTGAAGGTCGTCGACGCCGAGGAGCGCTTCCTCAAGGCGCTCGCCGGGGTCACCGACCCCGAGGAGAAGCGGAAGATCATCGGCCGCGAGTTCATCCGGGTCTTCGAGCAGGCCCAGGCGGAGATCATCGCGGACGAGGGCCCCGAGGTGGCGTTCCTCGTCCAGGGCACCCTCTACCCGGACGTGGTCGAGTCCGGCGGTGGCACCGGCACCGCCAACATCAAGTCCCACCACAACGTGGGCGGCCTCCCCGAGGATCTGGAGTTCGAGCTCATCGAGCCGCTCCGCAAGCTCTTCAAGGACGAGGTCCGCATGGTCGGCCAGGAGCTCGGCCTGCCGGACGAGATCGTCCAGCGTCAGCCGTTCCCGGGCCCGGGCCTCGGTATCCGTATCGTCGGCGAGGTCACGAAGGACCGCCTCGACCTGCTTCGCGAGGCCGACGCCATCGCCCGCGAGGAACTGACGGCCGCCGGCCTCGACCGCGACATCTGGCAGTGCCCCGTGGTGCTGCTCGCGGACGTACGCAGCGTCGGCGTCCAGGGCGACGGCCGCACGTACGGCCACCCGATCGTGCTCCGCCCCGTGTCGAGCGAGGACGCGATGACGGCCGACTGGTCGCGCCTGCCGTACGACGTCCTCGCCCGCATCTCCACCCGCATCACGAACGAGGTCAAGGACGTCAACCGGGTCGTCCTCGACGTGACGAGCAAGCCGCCGGGGACCATCGAGTGGGAGTGAGCCCCTTCGGGTTTTCTGGGACTCAGGTCCGTTTGAGGCTCAGGACCGTTTGAAGATCAGGTCCGTTTGAGCGTGCGCACCGGCTCTCCGGGCTTCCAGACCTGGACGACCAGGTACTTGTCGTCCTCGATGTAGGTCCGTACGACCTCCGTCAGTTCGGTGCGGAAGAGGTGGAACGGCTCCGGCGGTTCCACCTCTCGCGTGTAGCGGGCCTTCGTCTCCTGGTCCTCGACCTCGATCGCCCGCCCGCTGATCCGTACGTCGCCGCCACTCATCTCCGTACCCGAGCCCGGATTCGCCTGGATCGCGAACCGCGGATCGCGCCTCAGGTCGAGCGCCTTGAGCGAGTCCGGCATCATGCCGAGCCACAGCTCACCGCCCAGGAAACGGACCTCGAGCCCGGTCGTGCGCGGCGAACCGTCCTTGCGGAGCGTCGCGAGGACGTGGTGTGTGAAGGCGCCGAAGCGCTCCTCGATGGTTCCGGCGAGGTCGGGTTCGGCGCCGGCGAAGGCGGCCCAGTTCGTACCCGTGTTCACATCGATGTGGTTCATACGGCGAGTCTGGCCCTCATACCCGACACCTTCTGTCGCGTATTCCGGATCTCTTGTCGTGGCGGTGAGGGCGCGGGGCGAGGGCACGGGGGCCAGGTCGTGGGGCGACGGCGTGGCGGCGGCGTCGTGAGGGGCGGCGTCGTGAGGCGCGGTGCGCTTCCGTGACTTCCGTAACGGTTGCGCACACTCTTCACTCGACGGCCCTGTCCTCTTACGGGGACTGAGGGTAACTTCCGCTCCGTACAGGAACCCAGTGCTGGAGGACATATGCACGGGCCCACACCGCCCCTGCCCCTACCCACCGACCAGCTGCAGTTCGCCATGCCGCCGATGCACGACTCGCTGGACGACGAGCGCCGGCACCGCAAGGAACGGCTGGCCGGGGCACTGCGGGTCTTCGGGCGGCTCGGGTTCGAGGACGGGGTCTCCGGACACATCACCGCCCGCGACCCGGAGTTCAGCGACTGCTTCTGGGTCAATCCGTTCGGGATGCCGTTCAAGCACGTCACGGTGAGTGATCTGGTCATGGCGAACGCCGAGGGGCAGGTGATCCACGGTCGCTACCACGTGAACCAGGCGGCGTTCACCGTGCACGCCCAGGTGCACGCCGCCCGCCCGGACGTCGTCGCGGTCGCCCACTGTCACTCGGTGCACGGCCGCGCCCTCTCGGCGCTAGCCGAACTGCTGGACCCGATCACCCAGGAGAGCTGCGCGTTCTACGAGGACCACGCGCTCTACGACGCGTACACCGGTGTCGCCGTCGACGCCGACGAGGGCCGCCGGATCGCGTCCGCGCTCGGCAGCCGCAAGGCCCTGGTCCTGCGCAACCACGGGTTACTGACGGTCGGCAACTCGGTGGACGCGGCGGCCTGGTGGTTCCTGTCGATGGAGCGGTCGGCCCAGGTCCAGCTGACCGCGAAGGCTGCGGGACGGCCCGTGCTCATCGGCCACCGGCAGGCGGTGGCCACACGGGAGCAACTCGGCGGCGACCTGGTGGCGTGGATCAATTACCAGCCCCTGTGGCAGGACATCAGCAGAAGCGAGCCCGACCTGCTGAGCTAGCGCACCATCCATGCCGCATGTTCCCTGGTCCAGACACCTCGTTCCAGCGGAACGAAACCGCGGAAACGGCGCAGCACGACATGACACGACACGGCGCGGCACGGGCCCGGCACCTTGGAACCCCGTAGCACTACACCTGGACACAACCCCTTGGCGCGGCACCTAGAAACCCCGTAGCACGGCCGCCTTCGTCATCGCGAACTCCTCGTCCGTAAGTACCCCGTCCCGGTGCAGTTCCCCCAACTCCCGCAACCTGCGCAGCAGGATGTCGTGATGGTCAGCCGCGGACGCGGTCGCGGCGGCGAACCGGGGGCGCTCCACGTCGTCGATCGCGCGGGTCGACGGGTGCGGGAGCCGGGCGGTGACCGCGGTGGCGACGAGGGCCGTGAGCAGGTCGCGACGAGAACTGCCCCACAGATCGAGCGCGTACGGGTCCTTCTCGGGCGGCAGCTTGGAGAACACCGTCTCGCGCGTCACGAACCGCATGAACCCGTCCTCGTACCCGGTGTTGGGCAGCCACTCCACCTGTACCAGGTCACCGATCGCGAGGATGCGCGGCCCCGTCGCACGCTTGACCCGGTCGGAGGTGTCGCTCCAGTCGATCCGCACCTGCGTACCGTCGAACGACACCGTGCCGTCACTGGACCGCACGGACACCGGCACCGGAGGGCCGGGCAGCAGATAGGTCCTGGCGGGCTCCTTGGGTGTCTGCTCCAGCAGCAGGGCTTGGCGTACCTCCTCCGCCACGTACTCGGCGACGCCCGCGCGGTCGATGTCGACCGTCAGCCGGTAGGGATCGGCCGCGTCGGGGAGCCGCCCACCAGTCGCCTGGAGCAGCGGATCACAGCCCTCGCGGAGCCTGAGCCGCAGCCGGCCGCGCTTGCGCTCGGGTTCGTAGACGATGCCCGACACCGCTTCGAGGGGCACCGCTATCTCCCCGTACGTCTGTCGGAACAGCGGCACGGTGCGGTGGAGTCCCGGCGTGATCCGGACCGTGCTGCCGTCGAAGGCCCAGGTCCCGTCGCGCTGGATGATCTCGGCCATAGGGAGATTCTCGCAGCGGGGCGCTCCGTGGGAGGAGGGCCGGCGAGAAAGGACGGTGGGGTGGTGCGGGGTGGGTGTGGTTGCTCGCGCCCGCCCGGTGGTGCCGCAGGATCTCACAGCCCCACACTCCTGAACGGGCGCTGATGTGAGCGTCGCCGTCCTGGTCAACACGCTTCTCCTCTCTTCACCCCGCGCTGACCAGACCTGCCGGATGAAGGCCCTGTTCCGTACGGCAGAATTCCCTGTCATCACAGGGCGGATGTACGGCTGTCGCATGGCGCAGGCGTGCGGAGGAGAAACGGCGCGGGGAAGGCGGGCACGGGCGTGGCGGTGCAGGAGGCGAGGCAGGGCGCGGGCGCCCATGAGGGCGGCTGCGCGTGCGGGGACTGCCCCCACGGCGCACGCGAGGGACACCGGCGCGCGGTCGCTGAATTCCTGCTCATGCGCGAGGAGTTCGCGTCCGGCCAGGGACTGCCCGCGGCGGTCGCGTACTCCGCGTCGGCGTCCCGTCAGTGGGTCTCCGACGAACTCACCCAGTCCGCCGCCCTCGTCGCCGAACGCGGTCGAGTGGAGGGCGAGGCATGGCTGAGCCGCCTGTGGCTGCGCACGGCCTACGTCGTGTGGGGCGCCTTCCTGTTCCTGCTCCTGGTCCAGGCACTCACCGCGATCGGAGCGGGCTGGACGGCGGCGCGCACGGCCGGTCTGCTGGCCGCACTGGTGGTGGGCTTGGCGGTGACGGGCGCCGGATACCTGCACCGTACGAAGGGCGGCGCTCTGGCCCCCGTGATCGGTGAGGACAACCGGCTGTCCACCTCCCGCGCCGTGGCCGCGAGCTGGGTGCTCCTCGCCGGGTACGCCGTCCTGGTGCTCGTCGGACAACTCGCCGCCGCCTCGGACCACGGCAAGCGGGACGCGCTGATCACCGGGCTCGATCTCGCCCGGGGCGCGGGCGTAGTGACTGTTCTTGCCGTGGTGTGCGGTATCGCCGTGCTGGTCCGGCGGGTGGTGGGCCTGCGCGTCCTCGGCCAGCGCCTGCAGAAGGTCCGCGCCGACCGCCCACGCGCCTCCGACCTTCTCACCGACGACTCCGGCCGCGGCAGCTTCACCGACATCCAGTACGTCGTCGTGAACGCCGTCGCCCTCGCCTTCGCGCTCGTACGTCTGGCCCGCCGCCCCGACCAACTCCCCGACCTCCCCTGGGGGCTGGCGCTGCTGGTGCTGGTCTCCGCGGCCACGTACGTCGCCGGCAAGTACGCGGAGGGCGGCCGCCCCGTGATCCTCTCCGTGGTCCGAGCCCGTGAGGCAGGGGACCTCGACGCGCCCATCCGCACCGGCGACGACATCGAGATCCGCGGTGCCGGCTTCGTACCGCCGGGCGCCCAGGCCGCCGACCGCCTCTCCCGGATGGTCGTCCGTATCGGTGCCGTCCACGTCCACGTCCCGCTCGTACCCGTCGTCGGGGGCTTCAGCAACCCCACGGACGCCGTCCTCACCGTGCCGGTCCCCGCCGACGTGGAGCCCGGCCGAGTGGAGGTCCAGGTGGTGACCGCCGCCGGGGTGGAGACGAACCGGTGCGTGATCGAGGTGACCGACTGACTGGCTGACCGACTGGCTGGCCGGCTGACTGGCCGACCGATGGAGTGACCGACTGCCCGAGTGGCCGACTGGTCCGTTGACCGACCGTCGACAGACAAGGTGTTGGGCGTGGGCCACGTGGGCCTGGTTCGGGTCGTTTGGCCGGTACGGGGCCAGAGCCGACCGAGCCGTGCGGAAACCCGCTGAGAGAAACCGGGCAACGAGCCCAAAGGCAACGAGCCCAAAGGCAACGAGCCCAAAGGGAATCTTCACAGAAATCTGATGCGCGCTCATTGAGCGGCTCCCCCCTTTCGTACGTATGGTCTGTTGAGGGGTCAACGGCACGGCGGCGAGAGGCGGCGGAGAGTCATGACTCACAGTATTCGTACGGACACGCGGACCCCCTACTTCGATGGCGGCCGGGACTGGCGTGACACCGCCACCCGTTACGCCCTGCTCCCCCTCAGGGTTTTTCTCGGCGTCACCTTCATCTACGCCGGCCTGGACAAACTCACCGACAGTGCCTTCCTGTCCGATGCCGGCTCCGGCTCGGTCGGGGACATGATGCGCGCGGTCCGCGACACCTCGGCGATCCCCGCCCTCATCGATCTCGCCCTCAAGAACCCCGTGGGCTTCGGCTACGCCATCGCCTTCGGTGAACTCGCCGTCGGTATCGGCACCCTCGTCGGCCTCCTCGCCCGCCTCGCGGCCTTCGGCGGCGCCCTGATCTCCCTCAGCCTGTGGCTGACCGTCAGCTGGGCATCCGACCCCTACTACTACGGCAACGACCTCGCCTACCTCATGGCCTGGCTCCCCCTCGTTCTCGCCGGCGCCTCGGTCCTCTCCATCGACGCAGCCATCCGCAACCGCCGACGGCAACGTATGGGCGCCTATCGCTGAGCTGCCGCACAGCCGTGCTGCTGAACTGGCGCACAGCCGTGCCGCTGCGTGCCGCACTGCCGCATGTCACTGACCGCCCACGGCCGGCGCGCGGTGCCTGGGTGCTCCGGGCGCCCCGTGATCCGGGACGACCCTGTGCCGGGTCGGCACGTGTGCCCGGGCGGTTCTCCCGCTCCGCTCCGGGAGCATCTCGCCCTCGACCGCGTGGACACCGCGCGCCCCTGCTGCTCCGCGAGGCAGGGCCTGAAAGGGCCGTTACTCGGTCCTGCCCGACGCCCCGGCGTCTGACGGCTGCCTGTTCCCGGGAGCGTGCCCCGTACGCGGGGACGATCGGCGTCGTCGTATCGCGTGCGTCAGGAGCGCCGTGGCGCCCGCCAGGCAGAGGCCTGCGGTGACCAGGGGTAGGGCCACGAACCAAGGGGCTTCCCAGGCGCCGCCCGCGTCTCCGGCGTAGATGACGGCGGTGAGGGTGAGGAAGAAGCCCGCGACGAGCTTGCCGGGCTGAACGTCATGCCGCAGCACGGGTCACCTCCGCCTGGCCCATGCCGACCTGGAGGTGGACACGGATCGTGCCGCCGGACTTCCCGTCATCGGTGTCCCCCTTCTCGGCGGAGAGGGTCAGCTGCTTCGCCTTGCCCGGTGCCACGTCCACGTCCTCCTTCTTTTCCCCGGGCAACTGGATGTCTCCCACGCCCACTTCGATCGTCAGACGCGCCGTGACGTCCGAGGGGACCACCACCTCCAGCTTGCCCACGCCCACTTCCGCACGGGTCGTCACGGTCCTGCCCTTCGGCACGTCCATGCGCGTCAGGTCCAAGGTGCCCACACCGCTGCCCAGCGTGTACGTCGGCTGCACGCCCGCCACGGCGGTCGGCGCCCAGGTCGTGCGTATCCAATGGGTGCTGATGTCCGCCGGAAGTGCCGCCGAGCACACCATCAGACCTGCCGTCACCACCGCGAGGAAGATCGACCCCGCACCCGTACGTCCCAGGAACGCGCTGACCCCGATGCCCAGGCCGTACACGGCGAGGGCGCAGGCCAGGCCTGCCTGCAGGCTCGTCCCCAGTGCGCGGTCGTCCCACGTCAGGCTGGTAGCGAGACCGCCGGCGAGCAGCGCGAGCAGGAACACCCAGGCGCCTATCCAGCGCGGCCCCCGCGGCTTGGGCGTCTGGGCGGCACGTATGTCCTGGCGGGACGGCGTCCCCCGGGCGATGTTGATGGCCGCCGCGACGTCGCGGTCCCGGGCATCCCAGGGTCCCCACAGATAGCCCGTCCTGCCCACGTGCCTGCCGTCCTTGACGATCGGGTCACGCCACCAGGACGGGTAGGAAATGGGGACGGGCGGGGCCTGCGCCTCCGGTGGGGCGTCGGCGACGGCCTGCGCGGCAAGCGGGTCGGGGTCCGGGGCGCTGCGCTGCTGCGACCAGTAGCCCGCGCCCGCGAGGAGCAGGGCGAGGACCACCGCGAAGGTCAGCACCCCGCCATTGCCCAGCATGGTGAGGAAGACGCCACAGCCGACCAGGGCGAAGAGCACGGCCGCGAGGGCCTGGCCGTCGACACGGCCGGTCAGCAGCTTGCGTACCTCGTTCTCCTCCTCGTCGTCGTACGGGACGAACAGCCAGACGAAGCCGTAGAAGATGAGGCCTGCGCCGCCGCTCACCGACAGGACGGTGAGCACGATCCGGAAGATCACCGGATCCATGTCGCACTGCCGCCCCAGCCCCGCGCACACCCCGGCCAGCATCTTGTGCCGTCGGTCACGGCGGAACCCGGTGGGAGCCGGGGGCGTGATGGAGCCGTCGGCGGTGACCTGAGCCGTGGGCCGGGTGGGTGGGGTGCCCCCGGATGACTGATCCGTGTTCCTCGCCTGCCCCGCAGGCCCGACCGCGTTCCGGTCGGGGGGCCCGTCCGCCGGTTCGCTCGTTGGCTCGTTACGTGGTTCGCAAGATGGGCCTGCTTGATCCGTGGGCGTGCCTGCGTCCGCGTGCGCACCCGCGACTGCGCCCGCATGCGTGTGAGCGCCCCCGTGCGCGCGCGGCTCCTTGCCCTGGCCCGGTCCGGGCGCGGTGCCGCCCTTGTCCTGGGCGGGCACGGCGTCCTGCGGCTCGGTGGCCGTCCGCCGGGCGTCCGAGCCGGGGCCCGGCTCCGGTGCCGCGTGCTGCTGATCTGTCATGTGTCCATCGTGGCTGCCGAGACCGCCCCGCGGCAGTCGGGATGACCCTGGCCCAACCCTGATATTGGCCCCGGGAACTGTTCGATCATGAGCCGGTCGGAGATCAGGGGCGTCTCCGGGGTAGACCCTGATGCCATGGTCCGCCATGCGTGTGAACATCAATGGCATGCCGGAAGCCGCAACAGTGCCAGTCGACGTCCCGCGGCCCCCGCGCAAGCTCTACCGCAGCAGCGACGGTCGCTGGCTCGGAGGCGTGGCGCGGGGGCTCGCAGGGCATCTTGGGCTGCCCGTGACATGGCTGAGGCTCGTGTTCGTCGGCCTGTTCCTCGCCGACGGTCTCGGCGCGCTGCTGTACGCGGCGTTCTGGTTCTTCGTCCCGCTCGGCGTGGGCGGTGTCGACAACCAGCGGCCCCCCGCCGTTTCCACGGAGACGTCGCCGGACGGCCGGCGAAAACTCGTGGCGCGCAGACCGGACAAGGGCCAGATCGTCGCCTTGCTCCTCATGGTCGTCGTGGCCATGGTCTTCGTCGGCAATGTGAACCTCGGCGACGGGGCCAAGGCGTATCTGTGGCCGACCGTGCTGGTTGCCGCCGGTGTCGCCCTGGTCTGGCGCCAGGCGGACAACGCGCGGCGGGCCCGCTGGGTCGAGGTCGGCCGCCGTCGGCGCACGCTCACGCTGCTCCGTTCCGTGGGCGGTGTGCTGCTCGTCACCGCGGGCGTCTCCGGGATATTCGTTCTGCAGGGCTCCGCCGCCCACCTCGGGTCGGTCCTGCAGGCCGCGCTAGCGGTCCTCGTGGGGATAGCGCTGCTGGCCGGCCCGTACCTCGTCCGCATGACCCAGGACCTCTCCGAGGAGCGGCTGATGCGCATCCGCGCCCAGGAGCGGGCGGAGGTCGCGGCCCACGTCCATGACTCGGTGCTGCACACCCTGACCCTGATACAACGCAACGCGGAGAACGCGAACGAGGTACGCCGCCTCGCCCGTGCCCAGGAGCGCGACCTGCGCAACTGGCTCTACAAGCCGGAAGGCACCGGCAAGGACGAGGACGACGAGCCCGACACACTCGCGGAGGCCGTGAAGCGCAGCGCCGCCGAGGTGGAGGACAAGCACGGCGTCCCCATCGAGGTCGTGGTCGTCGGCGACTGCCCGCTCGACGAACGCCTGGGCGCGCAGATGCAGGCTGCGCGCGAGGCGATGGTGAACGCCGCCAAGTACGGTGGCGAGGGCGGCGCCGTACAGGTCTTCGCCGAAGTCGAGGGCGGGACGGTCTTCGTGTCCGTGCGTGACCGGGGCCCAGGCTTCGACCTCGACTCGATACCCGCCGACCGCATGGGCGTTAGAGAATCGATCATCGGTCGCATGGAGCGCAACGGCGGTACGGCGCGGCTACGCGCCGTACCGGACGGCGGCACGGAGGTCGAGCTGGAGATGGAGAGGGCGGAGACGACGTCATGAGCGATGCGAACGGGGCCAGCGGTCCGATTGGGCAGGACGGTTCGGCTCCCGGCACTGGCCCCACCGGCCCCACGGGTGTCACCGGCCCCATGGGTCTCACCAGTCCCACCAGTCCCATCGGTCCCATCGGTCCCAACGGTCCCAACGGTCCCGGTCCCACCGGTCCCACCGGTCCCACCGGTCCTACTGGTACGGCGGGTGCCCCAACGGACTCGGACGCGGCGAGCGCCTCGGCGGTGGCGAGCGGTTCGGCGTCCGGACGCCGGGTCCGGGTCGTGCTGGTCGACGATCACCGCATGTTCCGTACGGGCGTGCAGGCGGAGATCGGGGAGACGGAGCGCACCGGTGTCGAGGTCGTCGGGGAGGCGGCGGACGTCGACCAGGCGGTGAGTGTCATCTCGGCCACACGGCCCGAGGTGGTGCTCCTGGATGTGCACCTCCCGGGCGGGGGCGGGGTCGAAGTGCTGCGCCGGTGCGCCGCGTTGATGTCGGACGCCGAGCAGCCCGTCCGCTTCCTGGCCCTCTCCGTCTCGGACGCGGCGGAGGACGTCATCGGTGTCATCCGGGGTGGCGCCCGGGGGTACGTCACCAAGACGATCACCGGCACGGATCTGGTCGACTCCATCTTCCGCGTCCAGGAGGGCGACGCGGTGTTCTCCCCGAGGCTGGCCGGCTTCGTCCTCGACGCCTTCGCCTCCACGGACGCCCCGCCCGTCGACGAGGACCTGGACCGTCTCACCCAGCGCGAGCGTGAGGTCCTCCGCCTCATCGCCCGTGGCTATGCGTACAAGGAGATCGCCAAGCAGCTGTACATCTCCGTCAAGACGGTGGAGTCCCATGTCTCGGCGGTGCTGCGGAAGTTGCAGCTCTCCAACCGGCACGAACTGACAAGGTGGGCGACGGCACGACGATTGGTGTGAGGCAGTTCTGAGATCCCCAGCCCCAGCCCCAGCCCCAGCCCTCGGCCACCAGTCCCCAGCCCCAGCCCGAGCCCGAGCCCGGGGCCGATGGCGGAGCCAGGGGTGAGTCCGAGCCCGGCTTCGAGTCCGGGTCGGGGTTCGAGCTCAAGGCGGCGGCCGGGTCCTCTTCCTCGGCTACGCGGCCTCCGCCGCAGCGCCCTGAGGCTCACGCCACCCGCGTAGCGCCCGCGAACGGCATCTCGTCGAGTGGCGCCACCCGGACCTGGGTCCCCGGACGGGGTGCGTGGATCATCTGCCCGTTCCCCACGTAGATGCCCACGTGGCTGATCCCGGAGTAGAAGAACACCAGGTCACCGGGCAGGAGCTGGGAGCGCGCGATGCGCTGTCCGGCGCCGATCTGCGCGTACGTCGTCCGGGGCAGTGAGACCCCCGCCGCGCGGTAGGCCGCCTGGGTGAGCCCGGAGCAGTCGAAGGCGTCGGGACCGGTCGCGCCCCACACGTACGGGCTGCCGAGCTTGCCGTAGGCGTACGACAGGGCCGCGGCCGCCCGTGAACTGGGTGCCTGGGCGCTGGAGGAGGCTGCCAGGACCGGTCCGAGGCCGTGCGCCGAGGCACCGGACCGCGATGCGCGCCCCGCGCCCGCCGCCGCGTCCAGCTCGGCCCGGGCGCCTTCCGGCAACCGCGCCAGCAGACGTCTCGCCTCGCCCAGCCTTCCCGTGATCGTCCCCCTGTGCCGCTTCAGGTCTGCCTGCCGGGACGAGAGCCGCGACAGTTCGATGCGCGCGGCACCCCGCAGTCGCTCGATCTCCCGCAACTGCTTCCGTACGTTCGCCACGTCCGACGCCTGCCGGCTGCCGATCCGTTCGGCGAAGGCCGCACCGTCCAGGTACGCGTCCGGGTCGTCGCTCAGCGCGAGTTGCACCGCGGGGTCGATGCCGTCACCGCGGTACTGCGCCGCCGCCACCGAACCCAGCTTCTCGCGTGCGGAGTTCAGCCCCTCAGCGCGGCGGGCCGCCTCGTCCCGCAGGTCCTCCAGCCGCTCCCGCGCCTTGTCGGCCTCCTCCTTCGCGCCGTTGTACTGCTCGGTGGCGACCTCCGCCTGCTCGTACAGCTTGTTCACCTTCGCCCTGGCCTGCGCCGCTGTGGGCTGCGGTTCGGCGTGCCCGGTGCCGTCGAAGCCGGTCGCGCTCGCCGCGCCCGCCAGGGCGATCGTGACGGCGGTACGGGCCGTGGTGCCGCTGAGGGGGCGCTGTCTGGGCCTGCGGTGCACTGGCAAGTGGACGTCACGTCCTTTCGTACGACGCGTTACGACCGAGACGGCCTCTTCGGCCGCGGCCGCCGTGGGGGGTCGGCGGTCGCGCGTCCGGCGGCGGCCCGCACAGGGGCAGCGGGCCGCCGCCGGACCTCTCGGCGGAGGTGCCCGACTGCCGCCCCTGGCCCGGGCGGCGGTGGGGAGCGGGCACCTGCTGGAGGACGCTAAATGTGGCTGTGTCCGCTCGGTGACGCCATGTACGGAACTGGCCCCAGTGGACCAATGGTGACCATATGTGACCGTGATCCCTGCCTGGCGGCACCGCCTTCACGCAGAGCGATGATCAATGCGGTGGTTTGGGGGCAACCGGCGGCGAGGCGGTGCTATGGGGCGCATATATGCGGCGGGTTGTCTGGTGTGTGGCAGGGCCTGCTATGCGGTGAAGGTCCGGGTTTTCAGGGGTGGCGGCGCGGCGTACCAAGTACCGGAGACTTTCCGCAGCCAGTACCGGCGGCTTTCCGGGGCCGGTGCCAAGCCGCGAAAGAGGCCCTGGCTAGGCTCCGGCTCCATGGACATACTCATCCATCTCTTCGTCGCCCTGCACATCATCGGTATCGCCTCCCTTCTGGGCGGCTTTCTCACCCAGATGAAGGCGATGGGGCAGGGGACGGCCCGTTTCGTGCCCGCCATGCTGCACGGTGCGCTGACGATGCTCATCACCGGTGCCGTTCTGGTCGGCCTCAACCAGGCCGACGACCAGACGGTCAACAACGTCAAGATCGGCGTGAAGCTGGCCCTGCTGGTCGTGATCCTCGGGCTCGTCTACGTGAAGCGCGACGAGGAACAGGTGGAGAAGGGGCTGTTCGGCCTGGTGGGCGCCCTGACCACGGCGAACATCTTCATCGCGGTGCTCTGGACCTGACCGGGAACCGCGCCGGCCCCGACCGGCGACCGAGGAGTCGGGCGCCGGCCAGGGCCGGGAGGGTGCGACCGTTACGCCGGCCGCACCACGCTGTGGATCGACGACTCGCCGTCGTAGAAGATCGACTCCTCGCGGACGTACGTCCCCGGCTTGGGCGCGTGGATCATCATGCCGTTGCCGATGTAGATCCCGACGTGGGTGATGTCGTCGTAGAAGAAGACGAGGTCGCCGGGCCTGGCGTCGGCGACTGAGACGGTCTTGCCTGCGTTGACCTGGTCGTACGTGGTGCGCGGCAGGTCGACGCCGGCGGCCTTCCAGGCGTCCTGGGTGAGCCCGGAGCAGTCGTACGAGTCGGGGCCGGTCGCGCCCCAGACGTACGGTTTGCCGATCTGCGCGCGGGCGAACGCGATGACCTTGGCGGCCTTCGTGGCGTAGGTGGAGTCCTCTGCCGGGGCCTCGACGGTGGAGCTGCTGCCGGCGCTCTGCTCCTGGGCCGCCTCCTGCTTCCGTTTCTCCGCCTCGGCCGCCAGCCGCTTCTTCTCCGCCTCGGCCGCCTGCTGCCGCGCCAGCTCCTCAGCCCGGCGCTCGGCCTCCTCCTGCTTCTTCTTCTCGATCGCCGCGAGGCGGGCCTTCTCCTCGGCGGTCAGCTTGTCCAGCAGTTGACGGGCCTCGGTGAGCTTCGCCTGGACCTGCGCCTTGCTCGCCTTCAGCGTGGACTGCGACTGGGTGAGCGACTCCAGGCCCTCGGTGGCCTCCTGGCGCTTCTGAGCCGTCTCGGTCCGCTGGGTGACGTAGTCGTCGACCACTTCCTTCTGACGTTCCGTCAAGCGGTCCATCAGCTGGGTCTGGTCGAAGTAGTCCTGCGGGTTGTCCGCCAGCAGCATCGTTGCTGTGCCCGGGGCCGCGGCGCCTGTCCTGTACTGGGCGGCGGCGAACGAGCCCAGCTGCTGCCGGGCCTCGTTGAGCTTCTCCGTGCGCTTGGCGACATCGTCGAGGAGCGTGGCGACGCGCTTCTTCTGCTTGGCCGTCTTCTCCTCGGCCGCGTTGTACTTGTCGGTCGCCGACTCGGCCTGGCGGTAGAGGTCGCCGACCTTCTTCTCGACTTCTTCGAGGCTCGGCTTGTCGTCGGTCGAGGGTGCGGCGGTCGCTGTCTGGGAGAACAGGGCCATCGAGGTCAGCGCCGCCGTCGCGAGGGCGGGTGTCCGTATGCCTGTGCGCGTCCGGGCGGGACGCGACTTTCGGTGCGGCGCCATGAAAGGCGGCTCCTTCCGTTGTCCGCCTACCGAGTTAGCTGTCGGGTTCGGGCGCGTGCATTGGAAGGTGTGCCCTACGGCCCTTGCCGTGTGCGGCAGGTGGGCCGATTCACCCCAAGGTCGGTGGGTCCCCGGCTCCGGCTCCGCGAGGGGCGCCGGACTCGGCGGAGGCCGCCCGGCCCGGCGAGGTTCGCCGGTTGGGTCGAGCGGCCTACCAAGAACGCTAGCCAATTCGTGTGGCGCCTGTGAAGGTTGATGCGCGATATGCCCGATACGTTTTCGTGACCTTAGTCAACATGGCTGCCGCGTGTGACGAATTCGGAGTGATCTGTGGATGCATGATCTCTCATATGCGATACGCCTGTTATGGGGTTTAAGGTGCGGTCGGTCGTGATTCCGTGCTGCCGGTTCCGGGGTGGGGCCGCGGTGATCCGTTGCGGTGGAGGGGTCGGGTCTTCACCTGGCGACCGCGGACGGTGGCAGCGTGAACCCGGATGGTGACAGCGTGGACCCGGACGGTCATACGGCGTGAACCCGGACGGTCATAATTCCGGGAGAGGCCAGCCCTTGAAGATCGTCGGCAGCGCGCGCTCGGACCGAGTTTGCGGGGTGGCCCCTCGGTGTCGGTGGGGCGGCCTAGACTCGGAGAGCGATGAGCAGCCTTTTCGATGACAGCTTCCTGGCGGACCTCAAGGCCCCGCGGGCCCATGAGGAAGAGCCTCCGCCGCCGCCCGAGGACGAGCACGTACCGGAGCCGATTCCGGACGATCTGTTCGGCGGCAGGTTCGACGCGCCGCCGGACCGGGACGCCTACTACCGCGACGGCGAGCCACGCCCCGCGGTGGACCCGGCCGCGCTCCTGGAGGGGCTGAACGAGAACCAGCGCGCGGCGGTCGTCCACTCCGGCTCCCCCCTGCTCATCGTGGCCGGCGCCGGCTCCGGCAAGACCCGCGTGCTCACCCACCGCATCGCGCACCTGCTCGGCGAGCGGAACGTCCACCCCGGCCAGATCCTCGCGATCACCTTCACCAACAAGGCCGCGGGCGAGATGAAGGAGCGCGTCGAGCAGCTCGTCGGCCCGCGCGCGAACGCGATGTGGGTGATGACCTTCCACAGCGCGTGCGTACGGATTCTGCGGCGGGAGAGCAAGAAGCTCGGCTTCACGTCGTCCTTCTCGATCTACGACGCTGCCGACAGCAAGCGGCTGATGGCGCTCGTCTGCCGTGACCTGGACCTCGACCCGAAGCGTTTCCCGCCCAAGTCGTTCAGCGCCAAGATCTCGAACCTGAAGAACGAGCTGATCGACGAGGAGGACTTCGCCGCCCAGGCCGCCGACGGCTTCGAGAAGACCCTCGCCCAGGCGTACGCGCTGTACCAGTCGCGGCTGCGCGAGGCCAACGCACTCGACTTCGACGACCTGATCATGACGACGGTCAATCTGCTCCGCGCCTTCCCGGACGTCGCCGAGCACTACCGCCGCCGCTTCCGGCACGTCCTCGTCGACGAGTACCAGGACACCAACCACGCCCAGTACGCACTCGTACGGGAACTCGTCGGGACCTCCGAGCACCCCGTCGACGTACCGCCCGGTGAGTACGACGTCCCGCCCGCCGAGCTGTGCGTCGTGGGTGACGCCGACCAGTCCATCTACGCCTTCCGCGGCGCGACCATCCGCAACATCCTCCAGTTCGAGGAGGACTACCCGGACGCGACGACGATCCTGCTGGAGCAGAACTACCGCTCCACGCAGACGATCCTCTCCGCCGCCAACGCGGTCATCGAGCGCAACGAGTCCCGCCGCCCCAAGAACCTGTGGACGCATGCCGGAGCCGGTGCCCAGATCACCGGCTATGTCGCGGACACGGAGCACGACGAGGCGCAGTTCATCGCCGACGAGATAGACCGCCTGACGGACGTGGGCGAGGCCAAGGCCGGGGATGTCGCGGTCTTCTACCGCACGAACGCCCAGTCCCGTGTCTTCGAAGAGGTCTTCATCCGCGTCGGCCTGCCCTACAAGGTCGTCGGCGGCGTCCGCTTCTACGAGCGCAAGGAGGTCCGGGACGTCCTCGCCTACCTCAGGGTGCTGGCCAACCCGGAGGACTCGGTCCCGCTGCGCCGCATCCTGAACGTGCCCAAGCGCGGCATCGGCGAGCGCGCCGAAGCGATGATCGACGCCCTCGCCCAGCGCGAGAAGATCAGCTTCCCGCAGGCGCTGCGGCGTGTGGACGAGGCGTACGGCATGGCCGCGCGCTCCACGAACGCCGTCAAACGCTTCAACACGCTCATGGAGGACCTGCGCACGATCGTGGACTCGGGTGCGGGCCCGGCGACGGTCCTGGAAGCGATCCTCGAACGCACCGGCTACCTGGCCGAGTTGCAGGCCTCGACCGACCCCCAGGACGAGACCCGCATCGAGAACCTCCAGGAACTCGCCGCCGTGGCCCTGGAGTTCGAGCAGGAGCGCGCCGAGGGCGAGTCGGTGGCCCTGTCCGACTTCCTGGAACAGGTCGCCCTGGTCGCCGACTCGGACCAGATCCCGGACGAGGAGGAGGACGGCTCCGGCGTCATCACGCTGATGACCCTCCACACCGCCAAGGGCCTGGAGTTCCCGGTCGTCTTCCTCACCGGCATGGAGGACGGTGTCTTCCCGCACATGCGCGCCCTCGGCCAGACCAAGGAACTGGAGGAGGAGCGGCGCCTGGCGTACGTGGGCATCACGCGCGCGCGGGAACGGCTCTATCTGACCCGCTCGACCCTGCGCAGTGCCTGGGGCCAGCCCTCGTACAACCCGCCGTCCCGCTTCCTGGAGGAGATCCCGGCGGCGCACCTGGACTGGAAGCGCACGGGCGCCTCAGCGGCCCCGGGTTCCACCGGCCCGACCTCGGGGATCGCTGCCTCCCTGTCGTCCTCCCGTTCCCGTTCGTCCGCCGCGGGCGCCTCCGGCTTCGCGACGCGACGTGCCACCGAGAAGCCGGTCGTCTCCCTGGCCGTCGGAGACCGCGTCACCCACGACCAGTTCGGCCTGGGCACGGTCGTCGCCGTGAAGGGCACGGGTGCCAACACCGAGGCGACGATCGACTTCGGCGACACCAAGCCGAAGCGGCTGCTCCTGCGGTACGCACCGGTGGAGAAGCTTTAGGCGGAGGACGAGGTCGCGGACACGAATCGGGCCCCTGCAGAGCAGGGGCCCGATTGTGCGCTTGCGGAGGGTCGGGGCTCGCGGCGCGTCGAACTACGTCGGGTCGAGCCCGTGGCTGCGAAACCACGCCAGCGGGTCTATCGCCGAGCCGCCCCCGGGCCGTACCTCCAGGTGCAGGTGCGGGCCCGTCGAGTTGCCCGAATTGCCGGAGAACGCGATCACGTCACCCGCCTTCACCGCCGTACCCGAGGGGATCTTGTACGTGGAGAGGTGGCAGTACCACACCTCCGTACCGTCCTTGGCGGTCAGGATGACCATGTTGCCGTAGGCGCTGTTCCACTTGGTCTGCATGACGCCATCGGCCGCCGCCATCACCGGCGTGCCGTACGACACCGGGAAGTCGATGCCGGTGTGCGTGGACATCCAGTTGATGCCGGACTGCCCGTAGTACGCGCTGAGCCCGCTCTGCGCGACCGGGAGCGCGAACTTCGGCCGCAGGCGCTCCTTGCGCGCCGCTTCCGCCGCCGCCCGCCTCTGTTCGGCCTCCTGCTGGGCCTTGAGGTCGATGCGCTCCTGGGTCCGGCTCGCCCGGTCGGCGAAGTCGTCAGCCCCGGCGGAGAGGCTTTCGAGCTGTGTGTCGAGCTTGTTGTTGGCGGTGGACGGCTTGACCGCGACCGCTTCCGACGTACTGGCCGTCGTCTTGTTGACGTCGTCGTCCGCACCGCCCACGGAGGCGGCGGCGATCCCCGCGACGCCCATGACGCACGCGGACGGAACGGCGATGGTCAGCACGGCGGAACGCTTCGCCGGAGCGCGACGCCGCGAGCGTGCGGCCGCGCGGGCCGCCGCCCGGCCGGAGCCGACGGAGGCGCCGGCCGCCGCTGAGGCGACAGCAGTCCCGGACGCGGCCTCTTCCTCGTCCTCCAGCAGCGTGGAACGGCCTGTTCCGTGCGCATCGATGTCGTCGGCCCCCTCGAACTCACCCTCCATGGCGGCGGGTTGCCCGTCGTCGTAGGGGTTGACCTGCTCGAAGGTCGCGGTCGCCTGCTGGCCGAAGGTGTCGGGGGAGGGGTGCTCGTACCCGTCGGCCGGTGTCTGCTGCTCGTACCCCTCGTACGACTCATGGCCGTTCGCGTCGTGATCGCCGGGGGTTCCGCCGCTGTTCCACTGCGTGGCGTCGTAGGCGCCCGTGTCGAAGTACTGCCCGTCCGTCCACTGCTGGGTCTGGTCGGGCTGTCCCAACTCGCTTGCCTGGCCGAGCTGTTCGGCCTGCATCCACCCGTTCGCGTCCCACTGCCCGGATGCTTCGGGGCTCTGGGGCTGCGCGGGGATCTCGCCGAGGTTCTGGTAACCCGCCGTCCAGCCGGTGGCGTCGTAGCCGCCCGTGTCGTAGGCGGTCTGGTGCTCCTGGTGCTGGGCCGCGTACGGGTCGTGGTTCAGCGTCTGCCGACTGCCCGTGGACCACTGCGAGGAGTCGTACGAGCCCGTCGCGCCGTCGCCCGGCAAATTGCCGAAGAGAGGGTCGGTCTCGAAGGTCGCGGTCGCGAAGCCCGGGTCGGCGGTGACGGTGGTGTGGTGACCGGCGTCAAAACCGGTGGCACCGTAACTGTCATACGTGGTGAAGTCGCCGTACGAGGCTTCCTGGTGGCCGTACGACGCGTAATGCGCCGAGGCGGCATCGGAAGCCGGAGCCGGGGGAGTCACAGTCCCCGACGGGTGACGATCGTTCACCAACTTCTCTTTCGCCTCGACAACAGGGGCTGGCAGAGCAGTGCGGCGACTGTACCCGGCGGTGCGCGGGCGCGACAATCTTCAACGGGTTTCGCGCTCGCAGGAAACGGGCATTCGAGCGCCTTTCGGTGGACCGTGGACTGAGCCTTGGCTTTGTGTTCGATGAGTGTTCGAAAGTGCGGGACGGGATCGAGGCTGTCGAATGACTGCGCCGGTGGTCGTTCGGGTGGCTGGTCGCCGCTCGACTCGACTGGTTCTGCCGGATTTTCAGCTGACTTTGAGCGATTACGCCACGGTCAGGCCTTCTGTGGGGGCTCCCGGCTCTCCGGTGGGCCCGTGGACCGTCTCGGGTGTCGTCTCGTCGAGGTCGAGTGCCTGCCGAATCCCTGCGGCGACGGCGGGGTGTACCAGCATGGCGAGGTGCCCGATGCCGCTCACCCGCACGTTCTGAGCGAGCAGGTCCGGATGGTCGACGCAGGCGGTGTCCAGCGGGTCCATCAGGTGGTCGAGATCGCTCCAGAAGGCCACGAACCGCGTACGGCAGCCCGGCGCCGGCTCGCGCAACTCCTCCAGCACCGGTGAGCCGGGGCGCATCTGGCGCACGACGGGGTGTGCGTCGGCCAGCGGCGCTACACGCGTGCCCCCGTGCGGGGTGCCGAGTGTGACGACCGTGCGCACGCGCGCATCGCCGCCGAGTCGCTGTACGTAGTACCGCGCTATGAGTCCGCCGAGGCTGTGCCCGACGATGTCCACCCGCTCACAGTCCGTGCGCTCGCAGATCTCCTCCACGCGGCGGCCGAGCGCCGCGGCGGCGGTGCGGATGTCGCAGGTGAGGGGCGAGTAGTTGAGCGACTCGATCTGCCGCCGACCGTGCTGGGTGAGGGAGCGGCGCAACAGGACGAACACGGACCGGTTGTCGATGAACCCGTGCAACAGGACGACCGGGGGTTTGACCTCGGTCGGCAGGGGAGCGGTGGTGGTGTCGCCGGGGGGCGAAGGGGCGGGAACGGAACGGCGCTCCTGTGCGATCCCGGACGGGTAGAGGAGCAGATGCCCCGCGAGGACCGCGAACTCCAGGGCGGTCGCCTTCAGGAGGGCCACTGACAGCCCTGCCAGTTTGACGGGCCACAGGCGCTGGCAGAACGGTAGAAAGGGCAGTGCTCCCCAGGTGACCTTCATGGCCGACCTCCCGTCGGCACTCGGGAGGACGTCCCTGTCCCCCATGTGCCCTCATGGTGAGCCGCCGTGGAGGTGGGTGACGGTGCGAGTGCGGCGTGGGCGACGCTGAGGCGCCGGTGTCGCGACGAGGGCTTTTGCCGTGTCGGCGACGCGACGCCCTGCCGTGCTCACGGCACAGGCTGTCCCGGACTCCGTACGACCTCGATTCCTCGCTTTCGTGCTCGTGCCATCGCCGAAGCGCCTCACCACCGCTGCCGTCTCCCGCCGGTACGGCGGTGGTGCGGCCACCTCGTGGCGGCTCTCCTTGCGCACGATCCGCCCGTGACGCCCGTTTCCCGGGGCCGTGCGGCCTGGTGGCCGCCCGTCTCGGTGACGCGTGTGCCGCGGAACCCGGAACCTTGCGCTGTGAACGTGTCCCACTGTGTGATTTCCCCCTCGGTCCGCACCGCGAAACTGCCGGTTGCGGGATGCTGGCGATAACGTTCGTTCACTTTCCCGGCCGGTGCGGTGCGGGGCCTGTGCCCGCAGCGGCGTCAGTCGCGGTAGGTGGCGGTATGTAGCGATATGTACGGTGTGCATGCTGTACGGGTGGTCGGTACGGTTTGTGACAGTACGTACTGTGATGGTTCGTCTGCCGTGTGTGTCGTGACGTTCGGTACGGGTTCGGTGCAGTCGTTTGATGGAGGCAGTGATGGGTGTGGCAGCCGGTCCAATCCGTGTGGTGGTGGCCAAGCCGGGGCTCGACGGCCACGATCGAGGGGCCAAGGTGATTGCGCGGGCGCTGCGCGACGCCGGTATGGAGGTCATCTACACCGGCCTCCACCAGACACCGGAGCAGATCGTCGACACCGCGATCCAGGAGGACGCCGACGCGATCGGCCTCTCCATCCTCTCCGGCGCCCACAACACGCTTTTCGCAGCCGTCATCCGGCTCCTCAAGGAGCGGGACGCGGAGGACATCAAGGTCTTCGGCGGAGGCATCATCCCCGAGGCCGACATCCCGCCCCTGAAGGAGATGGGCGTCGCCGAGATCTTCACCCCCGGCGCCACCACCGCCTCGATCGTGGACTGGGTCCGCGCGAACGTACGGCAGCCGGCGGAGGCTTAGGTCCCCGGCCTCCCGGCGAGCGGCCCCCGCAGAGGGTGGCCGCCCGCCGTGTCGGCATGGCCGCCCCCGCCGCGGCGGCGGAGAAGTCCGGCGCCACGGCGGGGTCAGCTCCTCAACTCCTCCTCCATCGCAGCGCGCAGACGCAACGTCGTGACGAGGCGCTGGAAGGCCTCGGACCAGTACCCGCCGGCACCCGGAGACGCGTCCTCCTGCTCCTCGGGGGTGGCCGTCAGGGCATCCAGACGTGCCGCCTCCGCAGGGGACAGACAGCGCTCGGCGAGTCCCATCACGCCGCTGAAGCTCCAGGGATAACTACCGGCGTCCCGCGCGATGTTCAGCGCGTCCACCACCGCGCCGCCCAGAGCCGGCGCCCACGGCACCGCACAGACCCCGAGCAACTGGAACGCCTCCGACAGTCCGTGCGTCGCGATGAACCCCGCCACCCACTCCGCCCGCTCGCCGGCATCCAGCGTCCCCAGGAGCTTGGCCCGCTCGGCCAGCGACACCGCCCCGGGGCCGGCGGCCTCGGTAGCGGACGGCGAACCCAGGAGCGCCCTGGACCAGCCGGCGTCCCGCTGCCGCACCGCCGCCCGGCACCACGCGGCATTCAGCTCGCCCTGCCAGTCGTCCGCCACCGGCAAGGCCACGATCTCCTCCGGTGAACGCCCCCCGAGCCGCGCCGACCACGCCGCCAGTGGTGTCGCCTCCACCAACTGGCCCAGCCACCAGGACCGTTCACCCCGTCCCGCCGGAGCCTTGGGCACCACCCCGTCGCGCTCCATGCCCGCGTCGCACTCGTGCGGCGCCTCCACCACGATCGTGGGTATGTCCCGCGTACGGTCGACGGCCACGCACGCCGCCGCACGGTCCGCCATCCGCGCGGCGAGCGCCGAACCCGGCAGCGCGGACAGCAGCTCCGCAGCCGTCGCCCGCACGTTCCGGCTGCGGTCCGTCAACGCCCGCTCCAGGAACGGCTCGTCGTCCGCGCCCAGCCCCGTCCGCAGGGAATCGAGGAACATGAGCCTGTCCTCGGCCCGCTCCGTCGCCCACGTCGTCTCCAGCAACTCGCGGGCGGCCGCGGACTCCTGTGCCCGTATCCCCGTCAGGAGCGCCACCCGCTCCGCGAACAGCCCCTCCTGCCACAGCCGTCGGATGCGGTCGGCGTCCTGGGGGCCCGGCAGATCGGCGCCGCCACCCGGTGCGGCCCGCAGAGCGAAACGCCAGTCCGGGTTCAGCCGGGCCAGCCACAGCGCGCGCGGGCCCGCGAAGGCCAGGGCCGCCGGGCGCAGGTCGGTACGGCCCCGTGCCGTGTCCAGAAGGGCGGGCAGCGCCTCGGGGGGTGCCGCCAACCCGCGCGCGTTCGCCAGCGCCAGCCACTGCGGCAGCAACTCCATGAGGTCGGGCGCCGTCCCCCTGCGTCCCCCGCCTCCCGCGCCGGGCCGATCGGCCAGCAACTGCGTGAGCCTGCGCGCCGCGGCCGGCGGCAGCGGTGGACGTGGATCCGGTGCGGTGGGCTCCGGCCGCACCGCCGCCCGCGCGGGCCGTACCCCCGCCCTCCGCCGTACGGTCTCCATCGCCGCCGCGTCCAACAACGCCACCGGCGCCTCCCGCCCGGCGGCCGGGCCGGGAGCCGGGCGCCGATCGGTCCCGAGCAGGGCGACGGTCACGAGCTCTTCCCATGCGTTCCGCGGAGGAGCCGAGGTGCTGTTCATGAGGGTTCCTTCCGTCCATGTTTCTTTGTGTGGCTGGTTCCGCTGGTTCCGCCCGTTCGGCTGGTTCCGCTGGTTCGGCAGGAGGCCGGCCAGGTCCTGGAGACGCTGGAGCGGACGAGCCGGGTGCGGGTCACACCCGGCTCGTCACGCGCCGGCTCACCTCACGCGCCGGGTCCCCTCACGCGGCCACTCATCTCCCTCAGCGCAGCCCCACCGCGTCTCCCGCCCCCTCCGGCCAAGCCGTCAGTGGTGTGAAGCCGTGGTGACCGCACTCGCCGAAGACCGTGACGGGTGCGCCGCCCGAGAGGGCGACGAGGCGCCACAGGCCCGGCCGGGAGCGGGCGGAGGGAGACAAGGGGAGGGCCATGTCGCCGTCCGCGTCGGACAGTTGCCAGGAGTCGCCGTCCGGGGCCGGGACGACCCTGGACAGGGTGACCGGGACCGAGTCCAGCCACGGGTCGTCGCGCAGCGCCTCGCCGTAGCGGGCAGCGGCCTGAGCCGGGGTCACCCCCGGCGGTCGTATCGCCGCGGGCTCCGGCGCCGTGAACCGGTGGCCGAGAGAGGCCCGCAACTGCCCCGCACCCGGATACGACGACACCTCCGCTTCGAAGGCGAGCCCCATGGGCAGCGTCAACTCCGGCGCGCGGCCGGCCGCCCCGTAGGAGAGGAGCAGCGGCGTACGCCCGGACTCGGCGCCGTACAGCCAGATCCGGCGCGTGGTCAGGCGGGCGTCCACCGTGTCGTACTGGGCGAGGACCAGCCAGTGGTCGCGCACCGGGGGGCTGTCCGCCGAGCCGGGCAGGCCGACCCGGGAACGGACCGTCGCCGCGAGGCCGTCCGGCAGGCGCTCACGCCGCAACCAGCCCTGGTCGAGGAGGTGGAGCAGCGCGCACTCCTCCAGCAACCGCACAGGCCAGCCCGGCCCCGAGCCCGGTATCGCCCCCAACTCCCGTACCCGCGCGGCCAGTCCGGGCGCCTGGGCGTCGACCATGCGGGCCGCGGTCTCCTCCCACAGCCCGTACCCCGCCTGCTCGGCCGCCGCCAGACCGCCCCGCAGCAGGTCCGACAACCGCTGCTCCAGCTCCGTCGCCCCTGCGGTGATCCGCTCGGCGCGCCGCTCCGCCCTGCGGCGCGCCGCCTCCGGATCACCTGACGTGCCCCCAGATTCCGCGCCCGTCGTCGTCCTCTTCTCCTCCGCGCGCCGTCGGCGCCCGGTGATCCACTGCTCCGCCCAGTCCGGCGGCTGGGCACGCGCCACCGATCCGTCGTCGCCCGCCCAGAGCAACAGCAGCCCCAGCGCGTGCTTGCACGGGAACTTGCGGCTCGGACAACTGCACTTGTACGCGGGCCCACTGGAGTCCGCGACGTCGATGACCGTCTGATACGGCTTGCTGCCACTGCCCTTGCACAGTCCCCACACCGTCCCCTCGTCAGAACTGCCCGCCTCCGACCACGGCCCGGCCGCGCCGAGTTTGCTTCCCGCTTTGCGCGACGCGGCGTCAGGCGCCAATGCCAGCACCTGCTCAGCCGTCCAGCGCACCCCCTGCTGAGTCATGTCATCGAAGGTAGGACCCACCACTGACAATCGACCTCTGCGGCACGTTTCCGCAGGTCAGAACGCATTGTCAGTGGCGTGGTGCACGGTGGACACCAGATCCGAAGCGGCCGGAGGCGGCCGAGCTGGAGGGGGACTCAGTCATGCCTGTTTCCGTTGACCCGACGTCCGTCGACGAGCACCAGAACCCGTCCGCGCCCGCGAACACGCACGTGGACTCGGGCGCCCGCACGAGCGGGCACACGCCCACGGAACAGACCGATGCCGAGGCGCTGCGCCCGCACGCCGAGCACGCCTTCGCCGCGGAGCTCGCCGCGCTGGCCGCGCAGGACGACCGGCCGCGCCCGACCCGCTGGAAGCTGTCGCCGTGGGCAGTGTCGACGTACCTGCTCGGCGGCACGCTGCCGGACGGCACGGTGATCACACCGAAGTACGTGGGCCCGCGCCGCATCGTCGAGGTCGCCGTCACCACGCTCGCCACCGACCGCGCCCTGCTCCTCCTCGGCGTGCCCGGCACGGCGAAGACGTGGGTGTCCGAGCACCTCGCCGCAGCCGTCAGCGGCGACTCGACGCTGCTGGTGCAGGGCACCGCGGGCACGCCGGAGGAGGCGATCCGCTACGGCTGGAACTACGCGCGGCTGCTCGCCCACGGCCCCAGCCGCGACGCGCTCGTGCCGAGCCCGGTCATGCGCGCCATGGCCGAGGGCATGACCGCCCGCGTCGAGGAGCTGACCCGCATTCCCGCCGACGTCCAGGACTCATTGATCACCATCCTGTCCGAGAAGACGCTGCCCATACCGGAGTTGGGGCAGGAGGTGCAGGCCGTCCGCGGCTTCAACCTGATCGCCACGGCCAACGACCGCGACCGCGGGGTCAACGAGCTGTCCAGCGCCCTGCGCCGCCGCTTCAACACGGTGGTGCTGCCGCTGCCGGAGAGCGCCGACGCCGAGGTGGACATCGTCTCGCGCCGTGTCGACCAGATCGGCCGCTCCCTCGACCTGCCGGCCGCCCCCGACGGCATCGACGAGATCCGCAGGGTCGTCACGGTCTTCCGTGAACTGCGCGACGGCACGACGACCGACGGCCGCACGAAGCTGAAGTCGCCCAGCGGCACGCTGTCGACAGCGGAGGCCATCTCCGTCGTCACCAGCGGACTCGCCCTGGCGGCCCACTTCGGCGACGGCGTCCTGCGCGCCTCGGACGTCGCCGCCGGCATCCTCGGCGCCGTCGTCCGCGACCCGGCGGCCGACCGCGTCATCTGGCAGGAGTACCTGGAGGCAGTCGTGCGCGAGCGCGACGGCTGGGCGGACTTCTACCGGGCCTGCCGGGAGGTGAGCGCGTGAGCAGGTTCCAGAAGGTGAGCGCGCGCCGCGGGTCCGGCTCCGGAGCCGATGGGACCGGTTCGGGCGACGCCGGCCGGGGATTGTGTCCGGATGGTTCCGGCTGGGGATTCTGGAGGACCAAGTGACCGGCGTCGAGGGGGTACCGCCGCGAGAGCGGGAGTACGGCGACGGGCCGCTGCTGCTCGGTGTCCGGCACCACGGTCCGGGGTCGGCACGGGCGGTGCGGGCCGCGCTGGACGCGGCGCGCCCGCAGGTCGTCCTCATCGAGGGGCCACCGGAGGCGGACGCCCTGATCCCTCTCGCCGCCGACGAGGACATGCGACCTCCGGTCGCCCTCCTCGCCCACGCGGTGGACGAGCCCGGCCGCTCGGCCTTCTGGCCGCTGGCCGAGTTCTCCCCGGAGTGGGTGGCCATCCGCTGGGCCCTGGAGCACCTGGTCCCGGCCCGCTTCATCGACCTCCCGGCGACCCACACGCTGGCGTGGGGCAAGGACGAGCCGTCGGAGCCGACCGAGCCCACCGAGGCCACCGAGGCCACCGAGACCGTCACGCCTGCGGAAGCCCTCCGCGTGGATCCCCTCGCGGCCCTCGCCGAGGCCGCCGGGTACGACGACCCCGAGCGGTGGTGGGAGGACGTCGTCGAGCACAGGGGCACGGGTGGGGACGTGTTCGCACCGTTCGCGGTGCTCGGGGAAGCCATGGGGGCGCTGCGGGAGGCGTACGGGACCGGTGGTCATGACCGGGACCTGGTGCGGGAGGCGTACATGCGGCTCCAGATGAGAGCCGCGCAGAAGGAGGCCGGGGACGGGGTCGCCGTGGTGTGCGGTGCGTGGCACGTGCCCGCGCTGCGGGAGAAGCACACCGTCGCCGCCGACCGGGCGCTGTTGAAGGGGCTGCCCAAGGTCAGGGCCGACATGACGTGGGTGCCGTGGACGCACCGGAGGCTGTCCCGGGTCAGCGGGTACGGCGCGGGCATCGACTCGCCGGGCTGGTACGGGCATCTGTTCGGCGCACCCGACCGCCCCGTCGAGCGGTGGATGACCAAGGTGGCCGGGCTGCTGCGCGAGGAGGACCGGATCGTCTCGTCGGCGCACGTCATCGAGGCGGTACGGCTCTCCGAGACGCTGGCGGCCATGCGAGGGCGCCCGCTGCCGGGCCTCACCGAGACCACCGACGCCGTGCGGGCGGTGATGTGCGAGGGCTCGGACGTGCCGCTGGGCCTCGTGCACGACCGGCTCGTCGTCGGGGACGTACTGGGGGAGGTGCCCGAGGCGGCGCCGGCGGTGCCGTTGCAGCGGGACCTCGTGCGGATCCAGCGGAAGCTGCGGCTCAAGCCGGAGGCGCTGGAGCGGGAGTTGGAGCTCGACCTGCGCAAGGAGAACGACGCCGGGCGCAGCCTCCTCCTCCACCGGCTGAGGCTGCTCCGCATCGAGTGGGGCGAGCCCACGGCCTCGCGCGGCAGCACGGGCACGTTCCGGGAGACCTGGCGGCTGTGCTGGGAGCCGGAGTTGTGGGTGCGGGTGGCCGAGGCCGGGGTGTGGGGCACGACGGTGCTCTCGGCCGCGACCGCCAAGGCCGAAGCGGACGCCGTGGCCGCGCAGTCGCTCGCCGACGTCACAGGGCTCGCCGAGCGCTGCCTCCTCGCCGAACTCCCGGACGCCCTCCCCGTGGTGATGCGGGCCCTCGCCGACCGCGCCGCGCTCGACGCGGACGTCGGCCACCTCGCCCAGGCGCTCCCCGCCCTGGTCCGTTCCCTTCGCTACGGCGACGTCCGCGCCACGGACACGCACGCTCTCGCCGAGGTCGCGGCCGGCCTCGCCGAGCGTGTGTTCGTGGGCCTCCCGCCCGCCTGTGCCGCGCTCGACGCGGAGGCGGCGGAGGAGATTCGCCGCCATGTGGACGCGGTGCACGGCGCGGTGGCGCTGCTGGGCGAGACCGCTTCGGAGGCGCACGGCGACCTACGGGCCCGTTGGCACTCCGTGCTGCACGTCCTCTGCGGACGCGACACCGTTCCCGGTGTCATCCGGGGCCGGGCCGTACGGCTCCTCCTGGACGACGGGGAGCTGGCGCAGGACGACGCCGCACGGCTCATGGCGCTGGTGCTGTCGCCGGGGACGGCGCCGGGGGACGCTGCCGCCTGGATCGAGGGGTTCGTCGGGGGCGGGGCCGGCGGCGGCATGCTGCTGGTGCACGACGAGCGGCTCCTCGGGCTGGTGGACGCATGGCTGACCGGGGTGCCACAGGAGGCGTTCACCGACGTACTGCCCTTGCTGCGGCGGACGTTCTCGGCGTACGAGCCCGGGGTGCGGCGAACCCTCGGCGAGCTGGTCCGACGCGGGCCGGGAGCACGGACGGGTGCCGCGGCCGCCGGTTCCGGGATACCGGGCTTCGCCACCGAGCTCGACACCGACCGGGCGGACGCCGTGCTGCCGGTGCTGCGTCTGCTGCTGGGGCTGGACGAGGCGGACACGACCGACGGCACCGGCATCACGACAGGCATCAACGACCTCGCGGGGGTGAGCCGATGAGTACCGATACGACGAGCGGGCCAGCGGTGACGGACCAGTCGGCCGACGGTCAGGAGCGGCTGCGGCGGTGGCGGCTCGTGCTGGGCGGTGACGCGGCGGACGGGACCGGGTGCGCGCTCTCCGGGCGGGACGCGGCCATGGACGGTGCGCTCACCGCTCTCTACGGGAAGGGCGACAAACCGCAGTCGGGACGCGAGCGTTCCGCCGGGCTCGGGGCGTCGGCGCCGTCCGTGGCGCGCTGGCTCGGGGACATCCGGACGTACTTCCCCTCGTCCGTCGTGCAGGTCATGCAGCGGGACGCCATCGACCGGCTCGGGCTGTCCACGCTGCTGCTGGAGCCGGAGATGCTTCAGGCGGTGGAGGCCGACGTGCACCTCGTCGGCACGTTGCTCTCGCTCAACAAGGCGATGCCCGAGACGACCAAGGAGACCGCGCGGGCCGTGGTGCGCAAGGTCGTCGAGGACCTGGAGAAGCGGCTCGCCACCCGCACGCGGGCCACCCTCACCGGTGCCCTCGACCGCAGCGCCCGCGTCAGCCGCCCCCGCCACCACGACATCGACTGGAACCGCACGATCGCGGCCAACCTGAAGAACTACCTGCCGGATTACCGGACGGTGGTGCCCGAGCGGCTCATCGGGTACGGGAGGGCCTCGCAGTCGGTGAAGAAGGAGGTCATCCTCTGCATCGACCAGTCGGGCTCGATGGCGGCATCCGTCGTCTACGCGTCGGTGTTCGGGGCCGTGCTGGCGTCCATGCGGTCCATCAGCACCCGGCTCGTCGTCTTCGACACGGCCGTCGTCGACCTCACGGACCAGTTGGACGACCCGGTCGACGTCCTGTTCGGCACGCAGCTCGGCGGCGGCACGGACATCAACAGGGCGCTGGCGTACTGCCAGTCGCAGATCTCCCGGCCCGCGGAGACGGTGGTCGTGCTGATCAGCGACTTGTACGAGGGCGGGATACGGAACGAGATGCTGAAGCGGGTGTCGGCGATGAAGGCGTCGGGCGTGCAGTTCGTGACGCTGCTCGCGCTCTCCGACGAAGGGGCGCCCGCGTACGACCGTGAGCACGCGGCGGCGCTCGCGGCCCTCGGGGCACCGGCGTTCGCCTGCACGCCGGACCTCTTCCCCGAGGTCATGGCGGCGGCCATCGAGAAGCGGCCCCTGCCGGTCCCTGACACCGCGTGACGTGACGTGACGTGACGGGACAGGCGGTGGAGTGTGATGAGAGATGAGAGCGGAGGAGGCGGGAGGTGAAGCAAGGGTGACTGAGAGAACCGAGAAAGGGGACATGACTGGCCATCGGTAACGAGGGGCTTGCGCAACCTCGGGAGTCCCGTGCGAGGATCGGCAGCACCTCTTCGCACGCTTCGAACAGTTCGCCGGATGTCCGGCGCGCGCACCGCCTCGTACCGCTGGGCCTCAAGTCCCCCGCGTCCACCGCGTCGTACGCCGTCGTTCCGCTCCCTGGGAGGGCTCTCCCCGTTGTGACTCCGTCAGCCGCACTGCCCGGTGCCGGTGCCGTTCTGCGCGTGACGCGCGGGGCGGCCGGGCGGCGTGTGCTGCAGGTTCTGCTGCTGGTGGGCGGGTTGTTCGTGCTGGGGTTCCTCTGCGGCGAGCAGGCACACGCGGCGGACGGGACATCGCCGGAGACATCGCCGGAGGCGGTGACGGTCGCGGTGACCACGTCGACCGAGTCCCTTCGGTCCGTGATTCATGCGCATGCTGTTCCCGGGGAGAGCACCGCGAAGAGCACGGCACAGGGCGTGGAGGACAGCGCCGAACCAACGGTGGGAATCTCCGCTCCCACCCACCCGACAGCTCAGGCGACCGGCGCCGCCACCAACCCTCGGACCGCCCCCACAACAACCACCACCACCGCCACCGACACGGGCGCGGCCGTCACCGGCACCGTTGGTCGTGTCGTGCGACCGGTCGGGGAGCAGGTTGTGCAGCCCGTCGGGGAGCGTGTCGTGCGGCCGGTCACCGAACAGGTCGTGCGACCCGTCGGTGATCTCGTTGAGACGGTGACCGGGGGGCTGGCGGGCGAACCCTCGCAGTTCCCGCCGCTGCCGGGCACGTCGCTGCCCGGTCTCCCCGAGGTGCCGTCACTGCCCGAGCTGCCCGGACTGCCGGGCCTGCCAGGGCTGCCCGGCATCCCGGCGAACATTCTGCCGATCGGTGCGGCACCCCAGAAGCCCGGCGGGGCGGCGTCCGAGCAGCCCGGCGCCGCCGAGCGCGGTGACGGTTCCGAGGCGCGGCCGGCCGCACGGGCGGAGGCCGGGTACGGACCGCGGTTCGCCCACGGCGCCGAGGCCGACGTGTCCGGGGCCCTCGTCCCCCAGGGCATGGACACCGTACGGACGCCCGTGCACCAGGCGCCGGGCGACGAGGCCGGTGCGCTCGGCCGGCACTCGGCCGTCGACAACGGCGGGTCGCGGCACTGTGAGCCGCACGCCGTCACCCTCGATCACCGGGCGCCGCTGAGCCGCGTGCTCGGCATCACCGCGGTCGTCGCCGCGGACGGCACCCGGGACAGACACCGGGACATAGCCGAGTTCCCCGGCTAGCGCGGCCCTTCCCCGCGAGGCCTGTAGCGCGGGGAGCGGAGCAGGTCTGCCCGCCGTTCGGGCATCCCTCCGATCCCCGGACGGACGCCACCGGAGCCGGAACGCGTCGTTCAGCGCCGGCACCGCACCGCGACGGTGCAGTAGCCGGAACCCGCGAACCCGCACCGGAGCCCCGACCCGCACCGGAGCCCTGACCCGCACTCGGACACACAGCCGTTGGTCCCCGCTTCCCGGACCCTTCGGCCAATCCCGCACATGCGGTGCTACGTGCCGAACGCGGAGTACAGCGCCCGACAGAGCTGTACCGACCCCCCGCCCTGACCGAGACCAGGTCCGTACATACAGACGAAAGCAGTACGGACCTGAGTGCGGGGGCGCGGAGGGCTAGCCCATGAATCAGAACCAGCTCCGCCGGGAGGCATCCGGGCGGCCGAAGCCATCGGTCGTGTCGCGGGCGGTCGAAGCCGTCGGCCGTGTCCGAGCGAATTCCGGCGGAGGGCGGTGAGCGGTCCCCATTGGGGTGGGGGCCACCCGCCCTGGGTCCTTCACAGCCACTGGAGGGCCGTCCAGGGGCCTCACCGGGTCAACCCCAGCCCGGTGAGGCCCCGCACATGCGGCACGCCGTGCCAGTGAGGGAGGCATCATGTGACAGGTATCACCGCTCATGTGTGACCCGGAATTTAGAGGCCCCCCGGAAGCAGCGATAACCTGCGAGACGGACATGCCGCGCGCTCGGACACCGTGTGCGCTTCCCCTGTGACTCATGCGGACGTCACGTTGCCCTTCGCGGCACGCCCACGCATCCAACGAACCGCTAGATCACTGATAGGGACGGAAGCGCGTGGACCTGTTCGAGTACCAGGCGAGGGACCTCTTCGCCAAGCACGGTGTACCGGTGCTGGCCGGTGAAGTCATCGACACGCCTGAAGGGGCGCGCGAGATCACCGAGCGGCTGGGCGGCAAGTCGGTCGTCAAGGCGCAGGTGAAGGTCGGTGGTCGTGGCAAGGCCGGCGGCGTCAAGCTGGCCGCCACCCCGGACGAGGCCGTCGCGCGCGCGACGGACATCCTCGGCATGGACATCAAGGGCCACACGGTCCACAAGGTCATGATCGCCGAGACGGCTCCGGAGATCGTCGAGGAGTACTACGTCTCCTACCTCCTCGACCGCACGAACCGTACCTTCCTGGCCATGGCCTCCGTCGCCGGCGGCATGGACATCGAGGAGGTCGCCGCGACGACCCCCGAGAAGCTCGCCAAGATCCCGGTCGACTCCAACGCCGGCGTCTCCAAGGAGAAGGCCCAGGAGATCGTGGCCGCGGGCCAGTTCCCGGCCGAGGTCGCCGACAAGGTCGCCGATGTCCTGGTCACCCTGTGGGACGTCTTCGTCAAGGAGGACGCCCTCCTGGTCGAGGTCAACCCGCTCGCCAAGGTCGCCTCCGGTGACGTCCTCGCCCTCGACGGCAAGGTCTCCCTGGACGCGAACGCCGAGTTCCGTCACCCGGAGTTCGAGGAGTTCGAGGACAAGGCGGCGGCCAACCCGCTGGAGGCCGCGGCCAAGGCCAAGGGCCTGAACTACGTGAAGCTCGACGGCGAGGTCGGCATCATCGGCAACGGTGCCGGTCTGGTCATGTCCACCCTCGACGTGGTCGCGTACGCCGGTGAGGCCCACAAGAACGTCAAGCCCGCCAACTTCCTCGACATCGGCGGTGGCGCCTCCGCCGAGGTCATGGCGAACGGCCTGGAGATCATCCTGGGCGACCCGGACGTCAGGTCCGTCTTCGTGAACGTCTTCGGTGGCATCACCGCCTGCGACGCCGTCGCCAACGGCATCGTGCAGGCCCTGGAGCTCCTCGCGAGCAAGGGCGAAGAGGTCACCAAGCCGCTGGTCGTGCGCCTCGACGGCAACAACGCCGAGTTGGGTCGCAAGATCCTCAACGACGCCAACCACCCGCTCGTGCAGCAGGTGGACACCATGGACGGCGCGGCCGACAAGGCCGCCGAGCTGGCTGCTGCCGCGAAGTAAGGGACGAGGTCACAGAACACCATGGCTATCTTCCTCACCAAGGAATCCAAGGTCATCGTCCAGGGCATGACCGGCTCCGAGGGCCAGAAGCACACCAAGCGCATGCTGGCCTCCGGCACGAACATCGTCGGTGGCGTGAACCCGCGCAAGGCGGGTCAGGTCGTCGACTTCGACGGCACGGAGATCCCGGTATTCGGCTCGGTCGCCGACGCGATCGAGAAGACCGGCGCCGACGTCACGGTCATCTTCGTCCCGGAGAAGTTCACCAAGGACGCCGTCGTCGAGGCCATCGACGCCGAGATCCCGCTCGCGGTCGTCATCACCGAGGGCATCGCGGTCCACGACACGGCGAGCTTCTGGGCGCACGCCCAGGCCAAGGGCAACAAGACCCGCATCATCGGCCCGAACTGCCCCGGCCTGATCACCCCGGGTCAGTCGAACGCCGGCATCATCCCGGCCGACATCACCAAGCCGGGCCGCATCGGCCTGGTCTCGAAGTCCGGCACGCTGACGTACCAGATGATGTACGAGCTGCGCGACATCGGCTTCAGCTCCTGCGTCGGCATCGGCGGTGACCCGATCATCGGCACCACCCACATCGACGCCCTCGCCGCGTTCCAGGACGACCCCGACACCGACCTGATCGTGATGATCGGTGAGATCGGCGGCGACGCCGAGGAGCGCGCGGCCGACTTCATCAAGGCCAACGTGACCAAGCCGGTCGTCGGCTACGTCGCCGGCTTCACCGCTCCCGAGGGCAAGACCATGGGTCACGCGGGCGCCATCGTCTCCGGTTCGTCGGGCACCGCCCAGGCGAAGAAGGAGGCCCTGGAGGCCGCGGGCGTCAAGGTCGGCAAGACCCCGACCGAGACGGCGAAGCTCGCGCGGGAGATCCTGGCCGGCTGACGCCTCGGTCCGAAGCCCGGTCAGGTGGGCCCGTACCCCTCGGGGGTGCGGGCCCACCGGCGTTACCCAAGGCGCCGGGAACCGGGGTGCCATCTGCTCCGGGGTGTCACCTGCTCTCCGGAGCCAGCCTCTGCGGGCCGCCTCCCGTGGTGGCCGATCTCAGTTTGGCCCGGAGATCCAGCTGGTCCTGGGAGAGCGGGCCCATGGCGCCCTCCGGCGGGATTCCCCGGATCGGAGCACCCGGGGCCACCGGCGGCTCGTAGTGGTCGGGGGCGGTGCGTACGGCGACGGCGGTCGTGCTGAGGAGAAGCGCCGCGAAGGCGGTTGCCACGTGGATCCAGCGGCGGGCACGGCGTTCGCCGCGGCGGCGCGCGGCGAACGGGGAGCACGGCCTGACGATCCAGGGGCCCTCCCCGTTCGCGGCATCGGCGAGCCGGCGGTGCAGTTCCTCGTTGTCCGCCAGCTCCGGCAGGCGCGCGGCGACCGCCTCGCGGGCGTACAGCAGACGGCCCGCCGCCGCGGGGGTGCTCGCCTCGGTCTCGGCGGCCGTCTCGGGCAGGTCGAGGCCGAGGCCGTCGTACAGCAGCACCGTGCGCCGGTACGGGGGCGGCAGCTTAAGGAGTACGTGGATGAGGGCGCGGTCGGTGAGGGCGGTGCCCGTCTGGTCGGGTGAGGCGGAGAGCGTGGGGGTGCGCCAGGTGTCGGTGCGCCAGAGGCGGGGGCGGAGCCGGTGCCAGGGGGCGAGCGCGTACTCGTGTGCCGCGGCCCGTACCCAGCCCGTGGGGTCCCGGTCGACGGCCACCTCGGGCCAGTGCTGCCACGCCAGCTGGAAGGCGCGCTCCACCGATTCGCGGGCCAGTGCGCGCCGTCCGGTGAGCAGGTAGGTCTGCCGTACGAGGGTGGGGGCGCAGAACGCGTAGAGGGCGTCGAACGCCTGGGCGGGCGTCAGCGGGCCCGACGGGGGCGCGGGTTCGGCGGCCTCGATGGGTGTCAGTTCGTACCACTCGGCGGCCGGGAGTGAGGGCTCGGCGTCCTCGGCCGACGGCTCGGTCGCGCGGGTCGACGGCTCGACAGCCTGGGTGGACGACGCTCCGGGGCTCTGTGTCACGGGTATGCCCTCCGCACTGAAAAGCACATAAACGTATCTTGAGCGACACATCCACGATTCTCCCGTTACGCGGCCAAAGCGCGTGTCGTTGGCAGCATGGGGCCGTGACGCACCTGAGCGAGTCCCCCCACCCCGCCGAACCGCCCGACCCGGCGCGTCGGCCTCGTCCCGCCGAGTCCCCTCGCATCGACGACTCCCGGCGCTCCGCCCGCCCGGTAAGGTCCTCACCTCACCCCCACCTCCACCTGCGCCTCCACCGCCGGCGCCGGACCGGCCGTCCGGTCGGTGGACCGGTCTCCCCGGCGGGGGGCTGCGGAGGCGGCCGTCCGGGCTGGGCGCGGCACTGCTGGGGGGAGCCTTCGCGGCAGGGCTCGGGCTCGGTGCGTTCGCCGTGCTCGTGATGGTGCTGTGGATCAGTTCGCCGTACCCCGACAGCGGGCCGGACGGGGCGCTGCACGTCGTGGCGGCGCTGTGGCTGCTCGCCCACGGCGTCGAACTCGTCCGCACCGAGACGCTGTCCGGAGTACCGGCGCCGGTCGGCGTCACTCCGTTGCTGCTTCTCGCGCTGCCGATGGGGCTCGTACGGCGGGCGGCGCGGGACGCGGTGGACGATGCCGAGGCCGCACCCCGTGCGGCGGGGCCGATCCGCATGGCGGCGCCGATCCGCATGGCGGCGCCGATCCGCGTGGCGGGGCCGATCCGTACGGCGTGGGCGGGCGTCGTACTCGGCTATGCGGCCGTCGGCGGGGCGGCCGCGGTGTACGCCTCCAACGGCGCACTCCGGCCTTCCAGGACATGGGCCCTCGTGTCCGTGCCGCTGCTCGCGGGCGCAGTGGCGTGGGCGGGGGTGTCGTCGGCGTCCGGGCGTCCGGGCGGTTCGCTGTCCGCGTGGCTCGGCGGGGGCCTGAAGCCCGTGACGCGCGCACGCCTCATGACCGCCGGGCGGGCCGCGGGGGCGGGGGCGGCGGTGCTGGTCGGAGGCGGCGGGATCCTGGTCGTGGCGTCGCTGGCGTGGCACGGCGGTGCGGCGCGGGACGCCTTGCTGCAGTTGACGGAGGTGTGGTCGGGGCGCTGCGCCGTACTGCTGCTGTGTCTGGCGCTCCTGCCGAACGCGGCGGTGTGGGGGGCGGCCTACGCCCTCGGGCCCGGTTTCTCACTGGGAGCGGCGCAGGTGACGGCACCTCTGTCGACGACCCCGCCCGACCCTCTCCTGCCGTCCTTCCCCCTCCTGGCCGCGGTACCGGGCGGTGGCGCACCGGCGGTGGAGTGGGCGGCCGGTGCGGTGCCGCTGGCCGCGGCGGCGACCCTCGGCTGGTGTGCGGGGGCCGCTGCCTGTGCCGACCGCGGGGCGGCGCCCTGGTCCCGTGGCCGGACCTGCGCCACGACGGTCCTCGCGTCAGTCCTGTGCGGTCTGCTCCTCGCCGCCCTCGCCGCCCTGTCGGCGGGCGGCCTCGGCAACGCCGCGCTGGCCCACGTCGGGCCGGTGTGGTGGCAGGTGGGGGTGCGGTGGTGGCGTGGACCGTGGTGGTGGGGGTGCCGGTGGCGCTGGGGGTACGCGGGGCTCGGGACCCGGAGAAGACGGGACGGCGTTACGTCAGCCGTGCACACGGGTCCCGACGGCCGCAGCAGGAGGGGCGCCGGGTCACTCGTACGGGCAGGGCTCGGCGGCCCGTGGGAGAGCGGACCGTGGGAGAGCGGCCCGTGGGAGGGGAAACCGCGGCGGCGCCCGAAACCAACCTGTCCACACCTTCCGCGCCATCCGGTCCGGCCCCCGGCGGACAGCGCGGGGCCGGACGACGCAGGTCCGGGCGACGCGTCCTGCGGCCCGGCAAACGGTCCACCCGAGTCGCCCGAGTCGCGACACCCGGCTCCCCGCCGTCCCGCATGCCGACGACTCGCTCCGGCCCCGGCGTGGAGCCCTACGACTTCGTCCCCCTCGACCCCAAGGGCTCCCCCTGGCACGACGACAGCTCCCGCGAAACCCGCTGGGCGGCGCTCCGCAGAGCCACGTCCGCCGAGGACTCGCGGGACCGCACCCGCCTGGACCCCACCCGCCCGGACCGCATCCGCCCCTGAGCGCCCGAGCAGTCGGGACTCAGGCGGTGGACTCAGGGGGTGCCCAGGACGCCGCGGAGTTCCTGCGGGAGGAGCTTGTCGCAGGACTTCTGCGAGGCGGTGGTGAGGGCGTCGTTGGTGCATGTGTAGTAGTCGCGGTAGACCAGCTGGGCGGTGAAGGTGGCGGCCACCATCACCAGGGCCAGTGAGGCGGTCACCAGACCGCTGATCGCCGCCGTGGTCTGGGGGCGGGCGGTCGAGTCGGCGGCCGGAGTGCCCGGGTCGGGGCGGCGGGGCTTGGCACGGAGGGCGCTGATGCCCCAGTAGAGGGCCAGCGCTCCGAGCAGCAGCGCCATGTACGGCCAGCTGAAGAGGGAGAAGAAGAACGCCCACATGCCGGCGAGCAGGGCATAGCGCGCACGGCGCTGGGCCGGGTCCGTGGGGTCCCAGCGCAGGCCACCGCCCGGACCGCTCTCGGGGCCGCCCTGTCCGCCACCGCCGGAGGGGCGGGGGCGCTCGCCGAAGCCGCCGCCGGACGAGCGGCCGGGCTGGCGGTCGCTCCACTGGCTGCCCCAGGGGGAGTTCCCTTCGTCGCCCTCTCCCTGGCCGCGCGCGGGGCGGCGCGGCCGCCACGGGCGGTCGGGCGTCCCCTCCGGGGGTGGCGCGAAGGGGTTGTCGTCGGCCGGGGCCTGGGCCCCACGCCCACCGGTGGCGTCCTGACCGCTGTTGGGCGCGTCCTCGCTCTCCCGCGGCGGGGTGGGCGAAGAACGCCGCTCGCGCAGCAGGAGCGGCGAAAGTCGGAGACTGCGGTCCGGCATCAGGTGTGCGTCTTCCCCTTGGAATAAGTTCTGGGATCAGTACTTCTGGACGGGATCAGTACGTCTGGGATCTGTACGTCTGAAATCTGGGCTTCTGGGCTTCTGAGATCTGGGCTTCTGGATTCGGTACTTCCGTGCCGTTGGAACGGTCGTATCCGTCCTTGGTCAACGTCCCGGACGGGCAAGGCGTTCCCCTCGCTGAGCTGCGTTCCCCGGTCGGATGCTTCCCCGACGGTACCTTCCGGCCACGCCCCCGTCCCGTGGGGGCCGTCCGGAGTGCCGGTATCGTTGCTGGCGGTCGACCGCTTCGTACACTTCCCCGTATCAGGGGGCGCGAAGCATTCGTACGACCGTACAAAAGACTCCCCGAGAAAGGGCCCCGCCGTGGCCGAGCCCGTGGTCAAGTCCGCGGCCAGGCGCCTTGTCGTCCTGGTTTCCGGTTCCGGGACCAATCTGCAGGCGCTGCTGGATGCCATCGACGAGGTGGGTGTCGATGCCTACGGCGCCGAGATCGTGGCCGTCGGAGCCGACCGCGGCGGCATCGAGGGGCTCGCCCGCGCCGAGCGCGCCGGGCTGCCGACCTTCGTGTGCCGGGTGAAGGACTACGCCACCCGCGAGGAGTGGGACGCGGCCCTTGCCGACGCCGTCGCCGCCCACCAGCCCGATCTCGTCGTGTCCGCGGGGTTCATGAAGATCGTGGGCAAGGAGTTCCTGGCGCGGTTCGGCGGGCGGTTCGTCAACACCCACCCCGCTCTGCTGCCCAGTTTCCCGGGAGCCCACGGCGTCCGTGACGCGCTCGCGTACGGCGTCAGGGTCACCGGATGCACCGTCCACTTCGTCGACGACGGCGTCGACACCGGACCGATCATCGCTCAGGGCGTGGTGGAGGTCCGGGACGAGGACGACGAGAGCGCTCTGCACGAGCGCATCAAGGACATCGAGCGAAGGCTGCTCGTCGATGTCGTGGGGCGGATCGCCCGCAACGGCTATCGCATTGAGGGACGAAAGGTAGTTATCCAGTGACCGCCGAGAGCACCGAGAGCACAGCGACGGCCGGGAGCGGCACCAAGCGCGTCATCCGCCGTGCGCTCGTCAGCGTCTACGACAAGACCGGGCTCGGCGAGCTCGCGCGTGGGCTGCACGAGGCCGGGGTCCAGATCGTTTCCACCGGATCCACCGCCGCCCGCATCGCGGACGCCGGCGTCCCCGTCACCAAGGTCGAGGAGCTCACCGGCTTCCCCGAGTGCCTGGACGGCCGGGTCAAGACCCTCCACCCAAGGGTCCACGCCGGCATCCTCGCCGACCTGCGCCTCGACGACCACCAGCGGCAGCTCGCCGAGCTCGGGATCGAGCCGTTCGACCTCGTCGTGGTGAACCTCTACCCGTTCCGCGAGACCGTCGCCTCCGGCGCCACCCCCGACGAGTGCGTCGAGCAGATCGACATCGGCGGGCCCTCCATGGTGCGGGCCGCCGCCAAGAACCACCCGTCCGTCGCCGTCGTCACCAGCCCGGCCCGGTACGCCGACGTCCTGGCCGCTCTCAAGGACGGCGGCTTCGACCTCCCTGCCCGCAAGCGGCTCGCCGCGGAGGCCTTCCAGCACACCGCCGCGTACGACGTGGCCGTCGCCTCCTGGTTCGCCTCCTCCTACGCGCCGGCCGACGCCGCAGCTGACAGCGGCTCCGCCGCGGGCCCGTTCCCGGACTTCCTCGGCGCCACCTACGAGCGCAAGAACACCCTGCGCTACGGCGAGAATCCGCACCAGCCCGCCGCCCTCTACGTCGGCGGCGGCCCGGCCGGCGGCCTCGCCGAGGCCGAGCAGCTCCACGGCAAGGAGATGTCGTACAACAACTACACGGACACGGACGCCGCCCGCCGTGCCGCGTACGACCACGCCGAGCCCTGCGTCGCGATCATCAAGCACGCCAACCCGTGCGGTATCGCGGTCGGTTCCGACGTCGCCGAGGCGCACCGCAAGGCGCACGCCTGTGACCCGCTGTCGGCGTTCGGCGGGGTCATCGCCGTCAACCGGCCGGTCAGCAAGGAGATGGCCGAGCAGGTCGCGGAGATCTTCACCGAGGTCATCGTGGCGCCCGACTACGAGGACGGCGCGCTGGAGGCCCTCACCAGGAAGAAGAACATCCGTGTCCTGAAGGCCCCGGACGGCCCGTGCAACCGGGTGGAGGCCAAGCACATCGACGGCGGTGTCCTCCTCCAGGTCACCGACCGCCTTCAGGCCGACGGCGACGACCCCGCCCACTGGACCCTGGCGACCGGCGAGGCGCTCTCCCCCGAGGAGCTGGCCGAGCTGTCCTTCGCCTGGAGGGCGTGCCGGGCCGTCAAGTCCAACGCGATCCTGCTCGCCAAGGACGGCGCCTCGGTGGGCGTCGGCATGGGGCAGGTCAACCGTGTGGACTCCTGCAAGCTGGCCGTGGAGCGGGCCGGTGCCGAGCGCGCCCGGGGCTCGTACGTCGCGTCGGACGCGTTCTTCCCGTTCCCGGACAACATCGACGTCCTGAGCGCCGCCGGCGTCAAGGCCATCGTGCAGCCCGGCGGTTCCGTCCGCGACGAACTGGTCGTCGAGGCCGCGCAGAAGGCGGGCATCACGATGTACTTCACGGGAACGCGCCACTTCTTCCACTGAGCGAACCGGGAGAACCGAGGGAACCGAGCGAGCACACAGAAGCGGCCTCCGGCCCTCCCCCGAGGGAGCCGGAGGCCGCTTCGTGCTCACAGTGCCGCGGGCGCGGAGTCAGAGGTACCTCGGAAGTCTCAGGGTCACTTCTCACCCGGGGGCGTGTACTCCTTGAGGTAGTGAGCGACGCGGTCGGCGTAGTCGCGGTACTTCGGGGGAACTCCGCCCGTGTCGTTCACGACCTCGTACGACGTCCGGTATGCGGCGGCGATCAGCACCCGTCGGTCGCCGGGGAGACCGGACTTCAGGCGCGGCTCGATGAAGCACAGGTAGCGGCTCATGGCGGGGATGGACTGGGCGGGCGGGAAAGGGGGTTCGGGGATGGTCTTCGCGGGCATGCCGTCGTCCCGGATCCACCAGCGCAGTACCCGCGGGGTCCAGCGGGCGATCCCGAACTCGTCGTTGTCCGGATCGGAGAGGTTCGGGTCGAAGCCGCTCTCCGCCTTCAGCATCGCGGCGATGAGCGCGGGCGTGACCTCGGCCTGCACGCAGTCGTGGGCCGAGTCGACGATCAGCGGGCGGTACGCGCCGGGAACGCCCTTGTCGGTGCGGAGTTCGGACTGGCCGTACGTCGCCGGAACGACCTTCTTCGTCTCCGTCCCGGAGCGGTTGTCGCCGCCGTCGCCGGTCCACGCGGTCACGCCGTACGAGAGCGCGGCGGCCGCCGCCGCGGCGGCCGCCGTGCCCAGCACCGCCGTACGGCGGACGTGCTGTGGGAACGGCCGCCGGGAGCGCGGGGTCCCCGCGGCCGCCTCCACCCTTCGCAGCAGCGCGTCCACGCCGATGCGTTCGCCGTGCGTACGGGCCAGGCAGTCGCGGACGATCTCCCGCCAGACGTCCGGGAGTCCGGGGGACAGGCGCAGCTCGTCGGTGCCGCGCGCGTACGCCACGGCCGCGTCCCGGCGGGCCGACGGGGTGCCGCCGGGCAGCGGGAAGGAGCCGGCGAGGACGAGATGGGCGAGGACGCCGAAGGCCCAGACGTCGGCGGAGGGGCGGATACGGCGGCCGCGTTCGCCGATCTCCGACCAGAGCAGTTCGGGCGGGGTGTAGTCCGGGGTGGAGAAGGCGGGGGTGTAGGCGTGGGTGCCCTCCAGTTCGGCGGCCATGTTGAAGTCGGCGAGACGGGCCGAACCGTCCTTCATCAGCAGTACGTTGGCCGGTTTGAGGTCGCCGTGCACCCAGCCCGCGCGGTGCAGCTGGGCCAGCCCTTCGCAGATCTGGGCGAGGAGCGCGGGACCGTCCGGTGGGCGCGGTGTGCGGGCGAGCAGCGACGCCAGGGAGCATTCCGCCTTCTCCAGGACGAGGACCGTGGCGCCGTCGAGGTCGGGGTGGGCCGGGTCGTCCACCGTCAGCGTCTCGTACATGCGGATCAGGCGCGGGCGCTTCAGCCGGCGGTGCAACTCCAGCTCCCGCTCGGTCAGTTCACGCAGGTGGGCGAGCTGGCGCGGGGTGCCGGTGCCGGTGGGCAGGAACTTCAGGGCGGCGGTGCGGGGCAGGTCGTGAGCGGACAGATCGAGTGCGGGCGGGTGGTGTGCGGGCAGATTCTGAGCGGGCAGGTCGCCGGCGAGTTCGTCGGCCGGCGGGACCCGAGGCTGCTCGTCGGCCTCCGCGCGCCGCGCCGCGTACACGCTCCCGAACGCCCCCGTCGCGATCGGCTCCCGAACCTCCCAGCCGCCCACGCGGTACCCCTTGGGCACCCGCACGGCGTACGCCTCCGTCACCGGGCCGCCCCGCTCGACGGGGCGTCGTGCGCGGACGCCCGGACCGAGGATCTCGCCAGCACCGCCAGGTCGTCCTCGCGCACGAGGTCGAAACGGAGGGCCAGGGAGACCAGGGACTCCTTCTTGCCGTTGAGGCGGGGGCCCGTATCGGCCGTGTCCGGGCCGGGCTTCAGCCTCAGCTTCACGGCGAGGTAGTCGATGTTCCACTGGACGGAGGTGCGGGAGGCCGCGGGCCAGTGGGGGCGCAGCCGCTCGACGACCTGGTCGACGGTGGGCAGGGGCGCGTGCGGTTCACCGCGCAGGCGTGGCTCGCACAGGGCGGCGAGGACCGCGAAGTACCGCTTGGAGCGGTCCACCGAGAACGCGGGCGCCGTGGTGGCGCCGTCGAGTCCGCCGGGCGAGCTGAGGTAGTCGTGGCGCGGCGCCCACACCTCGATGGCCAGCAGATCGCCGGCGGCGGGCAGCACGATGCGGGAGAACTCGAAGGGGACCGGCGCGTCCAGGCGGCCCGGCCCGACCTTGATGTGCTCGCCCGCGCCCTCCGGGTTCTCCACGACGTACGTCTGGGACGTGGAGAGGTTGCTCAGTATCCAGAACGCGCTGTGCGCGGTGATCTCACCGGCCGCGCGGGAGACGCCCTCGTGAGGGATCGTCAGGTCGTTGTCGGCCGTGGACCGACCGAACGAGAGCCGCTCGCCCGGGGCGAGCCGGAACTGGGGGCTGCTCCCAGGGCTGTCGGGCAGGTCGGTGCGGCGGCTGGTTCGCTCGTCCTCCGTGGTCGGCGGAGGTACCACGATGATGCTGTACAAGGTGTGTCTCCCCGTGCCTCGCGGCTGAATCCGTGCCTCGCGGGCTACCTGTAACAGCCTAGGGGGACGCACCGGGGCCGTGCCCCTCCTCGATGGGGGAGAGGCACGGCCCCAGGGGTGAATGGCGCGAACGCGACGTCGTCAGGTGCCGAGCGTCAGTTCTGTACGACCATCGTGCTCGCGGCCTTGTCGTGCCAGCCCTGCTGGCGGCCCGACTTGTCCCAGAACGGGGACAGGAAGACCAGGAGCGCGCCGACACCGCAGGCGAAGCTGCCCACCTGCGGGATGATCCAGCGGATGAACGAGGAGCCCAGGCCGGGCTTCTGGCCGGTGTCCACCTTCACGACGCGGATGCCGACGGCGAGCTTGCCCAGGGTCGCGCCCACCAGGCCGGTCATCAGCCACTCGTAGAGCAGGCCGACGATCGCGAGCATGCCGATCGCGGCGCCGAACGAGGCCGCGAAGTTCGAACTGGCGTCGTTGATGCAGGTGCTGTAGTCGGCGGCGTTCGGGTCGCAGTCCTGGGCCGCACCGATGGCACCGCCGACGCCGATGGCGCCGAGGATGAAGTAGATGACGGCGAAGGCCACGCCGTCGATCAGACGGGCACCGAAGCGGCGACCCATCGAGGCCGGCCGGGGAGCGGCGGGCCCGCCCGGGTAGCCCGGCTGCTGGGGGTAGCCGTAGCCCTGCTGCGGCGGCACACCCTGCGGGGCCTGCGGGTAGCCGTAACCGGGCTGCTGCGGCGGCACACCCTGCGGGGCGCCCTGGGGGTAGCCGTAACCGGGCTGCGGCTGCGGGGCCTGGGGATAGCCGGGCTGCTGGCCCTGCGGGGGCCCGTACGGGTTGTTCGGGTCGCCGAAACTCATGGCGGTGTTTCCTCCGTTGATGGGGACGACGCGCGGCACGTTCGGAGGAAGGTTCATGTGATGCGGTTCGTCCCCCCGGCACTGCCCGCGGCACTGCGCCGTTCATCGTTCTTTAGGCCCGGCTTATTTGTCCAGCGGCATTCACTATGTGTTGTGCAAGTGCAACATCACTGATCATGGGCGGATACGAGGTGACCGGTACCCCGGTGGCGTCGGCGGGTGCCCGGATTGGTACCGGGGGCAGGTCATCGGCGAGGATGGGGCCCATGACCGCCCAGATTCTCGATGGCAAGGCCACCGCAGCCGCGATCAAGTCCGACCTGGCCGCCCGCGTGGCGGCCCTGAAGGAGAAGGGGGTCACACCCGGGCTCGGCACGGTCCTGGTCGGTGACGACCCCGGCAGCCAGAAGTACGTCGCCGGCAAGCACCGCGACTGCGCGCAGGTCGGGATCGCCTCCATCCAGCGCGAACTGCCCGCGACCGCCACGCAGGAGGAGATCGAGGCGGTCGTGCGGGAGCTGAACGAGGACCCCGCGTGCACCGGTTACATCGTCCAGCTGCCGCTGCCGAGAGGCATCGACGAGAACCGCATCCTGGAACTGATGGACCCGGACAAGGACGCGGACGGCCTGCACCCGATGAACCTGGGCCGGCTGGTACTGAACGAGCCCGCGCCGCTGCCCTGCACCCCGAACGGCGTCCTCACCCTGCTCCGCCGGTACGGCGTCGAGATCAAGGGCGCCGAGGTCGTGGTCGTCGGCCGCGGCGTCACCATCGGGCGCCCGATGCCGTTGCTGCTGACGCGGCGCAGCGAGAACGCGACCGTGACGCAGTGTCACACCGGCACGCGCGACCTGTCGGCGCACCTCAAGCGGGCCGACATCATCGTCGCGGCCGCCGGTTCCGCGCACCTGATCCGGCCCGAGGACGTGAAGCCGGGCGCCGCCGTCCTGGACGTCGGCGTCTCGCGGTCCGCCGAGGGCAAGATCGTGGGCGATGTCCACCCGGGTGTCGCCGAGGTCGCCGGGTGGATCTCGCCGAACCCGGGCGGTGTCGGCCCGATGACCCGCGCCCAGCTGCTGGTGAACGTGGTCGAGGCGGCGGAGCGCGGTGTCGGCTGAGGCGACGAGCGAGCCGGAGGGCACGGTGAAGGACAGGACCCGCGAGGACGAGACCTCCGGGGCCGGGCTGGAGAACGGCGCCGGCTCCCCGGAGACGAACGCGCAGAAGAACGCGGAGAAGAACGCGGAGCAGAACGCGGAGCAGACCGTACGGGACGCGATCAGCGCGCCGGACGCCACCGGGGAGCCGAAACGGGCCACCCGGCGCTTCCCCCGGTTCACCCGTGACACCGCGCGCCCCGAGGGCGGCGGCCGCGCGGCGCCCCGGGACGCCCCGGCACCGGCCCGTCAGTGGCCGATCCTCGCCGTGCTCTCCGGCGTCGGGCTCGGACTGCTGCTGACCGCGCTGGACGTGTTCCGGTTCGGCACGATCCTGGTCGGTGCCGCCCTGATCGCCGGCGCCGTCCTGCGCTGGGCCCTGCCCGACGTCGGCATGCTCGCCGTGCGCTCCCGGTTCACCGACATGGTCACGTACGGCGTCCTCGGCGCCGGGATCGTCCTGCTCGCGATGATGGCCCAGCCGGACCCGTGGCTGGAGATACCGTTCCTCGACGACACGCTCCACTTCACGATCAGGTGACGCGGCAGCGCGCACCGCGGTGGCCCGTCCACACCTCCGGGTGAGGAACGGGCCACCGCTGTTCTCAGGGACCGGCGGGCCCGTCAGTTGTGCGTGGGCAGGCCGTCGTGGCAGTACGAGTCCCTGCCGTTCTCACCCACAGAGGCTGGAACCCAGGACGGCGGCCCGACCTCTCCCCCGAGTCAGGACGGACCGCCGTCGGGGTCAACACTCGGGTACGGCGAAGACGGCGTTCAACAGCTGTCTGCGCGCTGTGGCACGGAGGTGACCATTCCGGCACGGTTTCTCCGTCCGGGCGGGCGGTCGTCGCCCTGTTCCGCCCCCGTCGGGCACACCTGTGAGGCAGGTGATCCCCCCTGATCCTCCTGTTTCTGTGCATGTGTCCCCATTGTGTCGATGTGTTGACAAGTTCGGGAACTGTGGCGAGAGCGCTCAACGGCAGGGATAACGTGGTCAATTGGGGTGGTCCGGTGACTCCCGCGGGCCCGTCAGGGCTCCGTCTGGGGGCGCAGGGTGACGATGGGACACTGGACCGCAGGCCAGGGGGGTGTGCGACGGCGCATGCCTTGGCCCGAATGCTTCCGTGCGCGCCCGCACTTCGGGAACTGGCATCCTGACCAGGCGCATCCCACAGGGTGGTCCGGAGCGGGCGCAACGAACGTAACGAGACGTAAGAGCGTAACGAGACGTAAGAACGTAACGAGACGTAACGAGATGTCCGGAACGCTTCGGAGCGCTCTCGGGACGGTCGAGAATGACGAACGCGGACTCGGACGCGCGGACGCTCGAACACGGCGAGGGCACCATGCGCGGGAGAAGCAGTACGGGGGGAAAGATCAGGCACGTTCGGGGGGAAAGAGGGGGGAGCAATGCCTCGTTGGAGGGATCTGCCCGATGAACTCGATCCGCAGGTCAAGGAGTTCGCCGGCCAGTTGCGCCGGCTCGTCGACCGCAGCGGGCTGAGTATTGCCGCGGTGGCCGACCGCACGGGTTACAGCAAGACGTCCTGGGAGCGCTATCTGAACGGCCGGCTCCTCGCGCCCAAGGGTGCGATCGTCGCGCTGGCCGAGGTGACCGGGACCAATCCCGTGCACCTGACCACCATGTGGGAACTGGCCGAGCGGGCCTGGAGCCGCTCGGAGATGCGCCACGACATGACCATGGAGGCCATCCGCATCTCCCAGGCGCGCGCCGCGCTCGGGGAAACCGGAGAGCTCGGGGAGTTCGGGGCGCTCGGGACGAATGCGCCGCCCGCCAAGGGCAAGAGCGGCAGGGCGGGCCGCGGCGCGACCGCGACGCCGGGTGTGGCGGGCCCGGCGGGCGTGGCGCCCACGGTCCCGCCCTCGGCTCCGTCCCGGGGACGGCGCCGGGGGAGGGAGTGGCCGTACGGAGGGTCGTCGGCGGGCTCGTCCGCGGGCTCGTACGGTGCGGCTTCCGGGGGCGGTGGGGCCGGGAGCGGGGCTTCCCGGGGCGGCGGTTGGGGAGTTGCCGCATCGCCGTCGTATCCGCCCGGGCGGTCGCCTGGTGCCGGCACGTCCGGTGGGCCCGGTGCGCCCGGTGCGCCCGGTGGGCCTGGTGGGTTCGGTCCGGCTGGGACTCCGCAGGACGCCCGGCCGGGCGGGAGCGGTTCGCCCGGCGGGGGAGGGGGGAAGCGGCGGCTGACCATGTTCCTCGCCGGTGTCGTCGGTGCGGCTGTCGTGGTCGCGGCGGCCTTCTTCCTCACGAGCGGCGGCGACGAGAACGCGGCCGACGACAGGCCGTCCACGCCCGCGACCTCCGCCGGCTCCGACCCCGATCTGCCGCCCGGTGTGGAGTGCAGCGGTAACAGCTGCACCGGCAAGGACGCCGAGGTCATGGGGTGCAGCGGCGAGCTTGTGCAGACCACCGACAGCGTCACCGTGGGCACGACCCAGGTCGAGGTCCGCTACAGCGAGACCTGTGGCGCGGCCTGGGCGCGTATCACTGCCGCCGCGCAGGGGGACGAGGTGCGGGTGAGCGTGGGCAAAACGAAGCAGGCCGCCACCGTCGAGACGGTCGGTGACACCACCGCGTACACCCCGATGGTCGCCGTGAAGGACGCGGGTGACGCGACGGCGTGCGTGACGCTTGCGGCGGGTGAGGAGGGCTGTACGCAGTAGGGGTGGACGGGTTTTCTCGCCCCCGCCGCCCCTACCCATTCCCGTCCCTTTCCTGGGGCTGCCGCCCCCAGACCCCCGCATCGGCCTGAACGGCCTCGTCCTCAAACGCCGGACGGGCTGGGGGTGTCTGGCCTCGGCCGGAAACCCCAGCCGGAGGCTTTCAGCCCCGGTCGGCAAAAGCCCGGCCCCACCCTGCGCATTCCAGCCCGCCCGCACATTCCAGTCCCGCCCTGCGCATTGCAGCGCCGCCCGCACATTCCAGCCCCTCCGGCGTTTGAGGAGCGGGGTGCGGGGCCGGCCCCCGAAGCGGGGTCCGGGGCGGAGCCCCGAAGGCGAGGCCGGGGCGCAGCCCCGGAGCCGGGGGTCCAGGGGTCGGAGCCCCTTGGCCGGGGTCGAAGGGGCGGAGCCCTCGAAGATGGGACGGGTAGGGGCGGCGGGGGTGCAGGCGCCAGGTGGAGCGGCGCGCCCAGCCGTGACACTCCCGCCACCCAAAGTAATCGCCGGGCAAGGGGAATGCCCTCGCCCGGCCGGGGCATGCGGACAGTACCCCCACGGGAGTCCGGCCGCCCGGGAGACCGAGACCCACTCCTGGCCCGGCGCCCCCACATGGCGGCCGCTTCGTCCCCCTCTCCCGGACGGCGGCCGCCTCTTCGTGGCCCCCCTGCCGCTGTGGGACGGGCCACACACACCGGACCGTACGAGATCCTGGATGCGCGATAGCCTGACCGCTGATCTCTCTTGACGCCAAGAGATCGATCATTTGTACGTCCCACCCGGGGCAGGGACCGCCCCACCGCCAGCTGTCATACGGAGAACGCCATGACCCGCACTCCCGTGAACGTCACCGTCACCGGCGCGGCCGGCCAGATCGGTTACGCCCTGCTCTTCCGCATCGCCTCCGGCCAGCTGCTCGGCGCGGACGTGCCGGTCAAGCTGCGCCTGCTGGAGATCACCCCGGCGCTGAAGGCCGCGGAGGGCACCGCCATGGAGCTCGACGACTGCGCCTTCCCGCTCCTTCAGGGCATCGACATCACGGACGACCCGAACGTCGCCTTCGACGGCGCGAACGTGGCACTGCTCGTCGGCGCCCGCCCCCGCACCAAGGGCATGGAGCGCGGTGACCTCCTGGAGGCCAACGGCGGCATCTTCAAGCCGCAGGGCAAGGCCATCAACGACCACGCCGCGGACGACATCAAGGTCCTCGTCGTCGGCAACCCGGCCAACACCAACGCCCTCATCGCCCAGGCCGCCGCTCCGGACGTACCGGCCGAGCGCTTCACCGCGATGACCCGCCTCGACCACAACCGTGCGCTGACCCAGCTGTCGAAGAAGACCGGTGTCCCGGTCTCCGAGATCAAGAAGCTGACGATCTGGGGCAACCACTCCGCCACCCAGTACCCGGACATCTTCCACGCCACGGTCGCCGGCAAGAACGCCGCCGAGGTCGTGAACGACGAGAAGTGGCTCGCCGAGGACTTCATCCCCACCGTCGCCAAGCGCGGCGCCGCCATCATCGAGGCCCGCGGCGCCTCCTCGGCCGCCTCCGCCGCCAACGCCGCGATCGACCACATCCACACGTGGGTCAACGGCACCGCCGAGGGCGACTGGGCCTCCATGGGCATCCCGTCGGACGGTTCGTACGGTGTGGCCGAGGGCCTCATCTCCTCCTTCCCGGTCACCGTGAAGGACGGTAAGTACGAGATCGTCCAGGGCCTGGAGATCAACGACTTCTCCCGCGCCCGCATCGACGCCTCCGTCCAGGAGCTCGCGGAGGAGCGCGAGGCGGTCCGCGCGCTCGGCCTCATCTGAGAATCGGCCTCATCCGAGAGTCGGAGGGATCAGAGGGATCCGAACACCACCCCGTACAGGCTCCGTCCCGGTCCGCCCGGGACGGGGCCTGTCTGGTGTGTGGGCCCGCCTGGCCGCCCGCCGCGCGATCGTCGGCTACGGGCTCAAATGGTCCTCAAGTAGCTTGATCCGCAAGGGAGTCCGCCCACAGGATGACCGGCATGTTCGGTTCACTCGGAAGCAGGAAAGACCAGCTGAACGTCCTCGTGCTGCGCGACGCCGACGTCATCGCCGCGTCCGTGCGCCAGGCCCTCGCCGAGGCGGGCGAGGAGGAACGCCCGGGTCTTGAGTGGGCCGCCGCCCTGATCGAGCAGGCCGCGGCCGCGCACGACGACGACCTGCGCGCCCGCTGGGTGCACGAGCGGCTGGCGGCGGCGGGATACGAGGGCGCCCCCGACTCCGTCGCGGGCATCAAGGCGCTGCGGCAGGCGGAACCGGGCCTGAGTCTGCTGACGGCGACACAACTGGCGAAGACCGCGGCGGCCTCCGGACAAGGCCAAGGCCAAGGCCAGGGCCAGGGCCAAGGTCAGGGCCGGGGCCAGGACCAGGGCTAAGGACCCCAGGGTCGTTCCGCGCCGAGCCGCTTCTCGAAGAAGTGCGCCCCGTAGACGTCGTCGTTGTAGCGGGGGATCTCCCTGTACCCGCACGCCCGGTACAGGGACTGGGCCTCGGTCAGCGAGGCGTGCGTGTCGAGGCGTACGACGTCGTACCCCCGCTCCTCGGCCTGCCGTTCCAGTTCCCCGAGCAGCCGCCGGGCGAGCCCGAGCCGGCGGGCGTCCGGGTGCACCCACACGTGCCGGATCTCCCCGATCCGGCCGCCCTCGTCGAACCGTGTCAGTGCCCCGCAGGCCACGGGCCGCTTCTCCTCGTACGCGACAAGGAGCGCACCCGACTCCCCGGACACCTCGCCGGGTTGGACGAGGGTGGCCGGGTCGTAGCCCTCGGGGAACCGTTCGTCGATGTCGGCGGCGTAGGCGTCGAGGCAGGCCCGGGCGTCGGGATGTCCTCCGTCGACGACCTCGACACGGATCGCGGCGAGCCGCAGCAGCCGCTGTGCACTCCCGAGGGCGCCCGTCAGCTGGTCCCGTTGGCCGGGGGTGAGTCCCTTGAGCAACCCTGCGGCCAGCGCGTCGGCCCGCAGGTTCTGCTCCGTCACCTCGACCCGCCCGGCCGGTGTGAGCTCGGCGATGCGCAGCCGGCTGTCACCGGGATGCACGCTGACCCGTACGAGACCCTCCGCGTCCAGCGCCTTCACCATCCGGCTCAGATAGCCGGCGTCCAGCCCGAGCCGCACTCGCAGGTCCCGCAGCGAGGCTCCGTCCTCCCCGATCTCGAAGAGCAGCCGTGCCTCGCCGAGAGGGCGGTCCTGGCCGAGGTAGTGGTCGTCGAGCGCGCCGATCCGGCGCGTGAAGTAGCGGTTGAAGTGCCGCAGACTCGCGATGTCCTCCGCGGCCACGGTCGATGTGTTCACCGTCACGGGATGCATGGCCCTCATTTCTTTGACCCTAGTCAAAGAAATGAGGTGTGTCGATGGTACGTTGCCGCCATGGCCCTTCCTCGGCGCGAACTCCGCGAACTCCGCGAACTCCGCGAACTCATCGAGCGGGTGGACGAACAGGACCGCGTGGTGGGGGTCGTCGACCGGGCCGAGGCGATCTCACGCCACTGGCTGCACCGCATAGCGACCACCGTCTGCCGCGACCCCGAAGGCCGCATCCTCGTCCACCGCCGCGCGAACGACATGTCCCGCTTTCCGGGCCAGTACCACTGGCTGGCAGGCGGGGCCGTCGACATCGGCGAGACCTACGAACAGGCGGCGGCCCGCGAACTGGGAGAGGAGCTGGGGGTCGTGTCCGCCGCACCCCGCTTCCTGTTCAAGTACCTCTGCCGCGGGGAGATCAGTCCCTACTGGCTCGGCGTCCACGAGACCGTCCTGACGGGCCCGGTCACCCCCGACCCGGCGGAGATCTCCTGGTACGCCTGGCTCACCGAGGACGAACTCCAGGAGGCGGTCCGGCGCCGGCCGTTCGTGAGCGACGGCAGGGACGCGCTCCGCCGGTACCTGGACCAGCGCCCTTATGGCACGTCTGTGCGGTGACCGTCGGCCGTGCGAAACAGTTACCGCTGTTCCTGCGGCCCCTCTATGCTGATGGTTTCTCACTTGGCCTGTAGCGCAAGCCAGTTCACACATCGGGGGAGATGGTGTGAGTACCGCCAGCGTGCCATCACAGCCACAGCCACAGCCACAGCCGACATCAACGACAGCACCCGCCGCATCGGCCACACCCGCGGCGCCACCGACCCCGTCGGCCCCGCCGCCCATCCCACCGCACGCCAGCGAGGCCAGCCGTCTGCTGTGTGCCGGGGCCTACCTCGACTCCGCCTACCGGGACCGGGTCATCGAGGAGCTGGACCTCAACGAGCAGCGGATCGTGGCGCCCTCCCTGGGGTTCGACGCAGCCCGCGTCCTCGCGCACGCCCTGCGTGCCCGCCGCCTGGAACTGGCCTGGGCCGGGGCGATCGTGGGCCTGTGGGTGGTGGGCCTGCTGGTGACCGACTTCCTGCTGGCGGGCTACCTCCTGCCCAGCGCCCTGCTGGCGATGGGGACCGCGATCCGGGGCGACGACGACCGCCCGCCGTTCCCGCGGCGACTGGCCGCGTTCGTCGTCCGCTGGCTGGGCCGGATCGTGTTCGGCCTGTTCCTGGTCGCCACGGTCGTCTTCGCGTTCTCCGGCTCCGACAGCGGCTCGTCGTCCGAGCCCTCCTGCGACTCGTACGACTCCAACGGCTACTGCCAGTCGTACTCCTACGACGACGGCCCGGGCTTCTGGGACTTCCTCAAGGGGCTGCTGCCGGCCCTGTCGGAACTGGTCGGCGGCGACGCCTCGGTCCAGGCGCTCCAGGCCTGGCTCGCGCTCGTGCTCTTCGTGGGCGTCGCCCTGTGCACGGGCGCCCAGCGCAGCCAGTTCGCCCGGGCCCTGGGCGGCGAGCTGTCCCCGGAGCGATTCCCGGACGCCGCCTCCGACCCCGCGGAGAGCGAGGACAACCGGCGTTTCCAGCGGCTGAAGCAGCGCATCCGGCTGGAGCAGCGCGCGCCGCTGATCATGTACCACGAGTCCCGTCCGTTCTGCGGGGCAGGTGCGGCCTACGACACCTGGGTGCTCGCCGTCGAGCTGCGGCCCGACGGCATGGAGAAGGTCCGGCCGATGAGCAACCGGACGATCCTGGACGTCGTCCGACCGCTGGTCGAAGGGCTGCGGCTGCCCTCGGAGTACGCCGGACACGCCGTGCGCGACCGGCTGCGCTGGCTGGAGATCGACGAGTGCGTGTTCCTGCCCGCCGAGGGCCTCGGCAGCCGTGAGGACGCCCCGTACAGCCAGGAGGCGTTCGAGGAGCACCGGGCCCGCGCGGTGGAGGAGGGCGCCGAGAAGCGGCGGCACTTCCTGCGTGTCCGCGTGGGCGGCTGGGAGGAGGAACTGGTCGTCACCGTCTACGTCCGGATCCACACCCAGGGCCGCATGCTGATGCTGGAGATCGCCCCGCACGTACTGCAGCCGATCCGCGCGGACTTCAAGGACGCCGACCGCACGGCCCACCGGTTCCGCAGCAACAGCACCTTCGGCAAGGCCACCTGGGCCGTCGGCCAGGTGCCCCGCTCCGCGATCGGCTCCCTGGTCACCCTGGGCCACGGGGCGGCCTACGGCTGGCAGTTGCTCACCGGCGGCTACGGGAACGCGCTGCCCGACGGCCCCGCGATGTCGGTGCGCGAGCTGGGCTCGGCACGGGCCGGGTCGCTGTTCCAGCAGATGGACGTCGACCGCTACCTCAGGAGCGTTCAGGACCGCATCGCGAACGGGGTGCGTACGGCGCTGGCCGACCACGGCTACCAGACGGGCGAGTTCGTGCAGAAGGTGGTCAACATCAGCGGCGGTGGCGTGCACATCGACTCCGTCGACAACAGCACGTTCGCCGTCGGCTCCCACGCCCGTGCCTCCTCCGCCTCCGGTGCGTCCTCCGACTCCTCCACCACGAGCGGCGGCTCCGCGCCGCGGAAGCAGAAGGGAACCGACAGCGATGGCCACGGATGAGCCGAACGTCCGCATCGGCGACGTCTCGCACAGCACCTTCGCCATCGGCAGCCACGCGCACGCCGAGAGCCACCACGGCACGGGCGGCCCGCGCGACGCCGCCGCGGAGGAGCTGCTGAAGGCGGTGCGCGAGCTGCGCGCCGACCTGACCCGGGTGCGGGCGGACGAGCGGACCCGCGAACTGGACGCCGAACTGGCCGACACCGACGACGAGATCAGCCGTACCGGCACGGTCGGCGAGAGCAGACTGCAGCGGCTGCGCCGGCTGCTCGCGGACTCCGAGGCCCTGGTGAGCCTGCTCGCCTCGGCCGGAGCCGTGGCCGGTGCCGTGGCAGGACTGCTCGGGATGTGAGGGGGACGCGATGAACGGGGGACAGCGGTACTGGAACGAGGAGACACAGCGCTGGGAGGACGGCACCCGGGAGACGGCCCACGCCACCCCGCCACCGCCCGGCAGGCCGGACCACGAACCGACGGTGGTCGTACCGTCCGGCGACGACGAGGGGATCCTGCCCCCGGCGGGATCGGAGCCGCCGGTGACCCCGCCGCCTCCGGCGCCCTGGCCGTCCGGCCCTGGCTGGCCTCCCGCGGACCAGCCGTCGGCGCCGACGGCGGACCGGTTCGAGCGGTTCGAGCGGTTCGACCGGCGGCGCGTGTGGGCGGCGGTGGTGGCCGGAGCCGCCGTGGTCGGGGTCACCGTGGGCCTGGTGCTGACGCAGACGAGCAGTGACGGCGACGACAGCGGGCGGGACCAGAAGGCCGCCGGATCAGTGACCCCCACGGACCCGGCGAGCACGTACACGTCGGAGTCGCCCACCGGGGAAGTGCCCCAGGAGACGTCCTCGCCGACCCTGACCGCCGCCCAGCTCCCCACGGGTTACGAGTCGTTCGACGACCCCGAGGGGTTCCGGACGGCCGTGCCCGAGGGCTGGGAGCGCGACAGCATGCCGTCCCAGTACGGCATGGACGTCGTCAACTTCCGCAGCCCGGACGGCGAACAACGCATCCAGGTGTTCCAGGTGGCCGAGGCGACCCCGCAGGAGTCCTTCGACCTGTTCCTGTCGCCGGACACCCCGAAGTCCGACAGTTTCCGGGAGCTCGGACGGCAGGACCTGAGCGACGGCGACTTCGCGGGGGAGCGGCTGGAGTACCTGGTCGACTCGATCCGGGGCGAGCCCGACGGCGGCACCTGGCATGTCGTCGACACGCGCTTCGCGGCAACGGACGGCACGCTCTACGCGGTGGCCGTGTACGGCCGCGACGCCGACGGCCGGAGCGACGAGATCGCCATGTCCGACACAGCGGTGGGCTGGTTCTGCCCGCCGGGCGCCACCTGCGCGGGCTGACCACCTGCGCGGGCTGACCACCCGCGCGGGCTGATCCGGCGGCTCACGGCTGACCACGCACGGGTTTCCGTGCTCCACTCCCTTCCGATTCACGCCCTTTGCCCGCATGGTCAGTGACGCCAGGCACTTCAAGCCGCCGATCATGCATGCATTCCGGGGGCGCGGGCAGGCGCTCACGGCCCCCGGAGTCACACCGCTGTGACACAGAGGCACGGACCCGGAACGGAAGGCAACACCGAACATGGCAGGACAGCAGGCGCAGCGCAGCATCCACGTAGGCGGCGAGTGGCTGGACGCCGTCTCCGGTGCCACGCGCGAGATCCTCGACCCGGCGGACTCCAAGCCGTTCGCGGTCGTCGCGGAGGGTGACGAGCGGGACGCGGACGCGGCCGTCGCCGCCGCGCGGCACGCTTTCGACGAGGGCACGTGGGCACGTACACCCGTGGCCGAGCGGGCCGCCCTGCTCCGCCGGGTCGCCGATCTCCTGGTACGCGACCGCGAAGCCCTCGGGCTGTTGGAGAGCCGTGACGCCGGCAAGACCCTGGAGGAGGGGCGCGTCGACATCGACTGTGTCGCGGACGCGTTCCGGTACTTCGCCGACCTCGTCGTGGGCGAGGGCGGCGGCCGTGTCGTGGACGCGGGCTCCGAGGACATCCACAGCGTCGTCGTGCACGAGCCCGTCGGTGTCTGTGCGCTGATCACGCCCTGGAACTATCCGCTCCTCCAGGCCAGCTGGAAGATCGCGCCCGCGCTGGCCGCCGGGAACACCTTCGTCGTCAAGCCCAGCGAGATCACGCCGCTGACCACCGTCGCCCTCGTCGAACTGCTCGTCGAGGCCGGGTTGCCGGACGGCGTCGCCAACATCGTGACCGGGCCGGGGCACTCGGTCGGGGCGCGGCTCGCCGAGCACGAGGGCGTCGATCTCGTGTCGTTCACCGGCGGACTCGTCAGCGGCACGAAGGTCGCGCAGGCCGCCGCCGTCGGAGTGAAGAAGGTCGCCCTGGAACTGGGCGGGAAGAACCCGAACGTCGTCTTCGCGGACGCCTGCGAGACGGAGCAGGGCTTCGACACCGCCGTCGACCAGGCCCTCAACGCCGCGTTCATCCACAGCGGCCAGGTCTGCTCGGCCGGGGCACGGCTGATCATCGAGGAGTCCGTGCGCGAGCGGTTCGTCGCCGAGCTGGCCCGCAGGGCGAGCCGTATCCGGCTCGGGCGCGGCACCGAGGACGGCGTCGAGTGCGGCCCCCTCGTGTCCGAGCAGCAGCGGGAGAGGACCGAGGCGTACGTCGCGTCCGCGCTCGCCGAGGGCGCGGTGCTGCGCACGGGCGGCAAGCGGCCCGAGCCGTCGGCGCAGCGGCCCGCCACCGGGTACTTCTACGAGCCGACCGTCCTCGACCGCTGCCACCGTGAGATGCGGGTCGTACGCGAGGAGGTCTTCGGGCCGGTCCTGACGGTGGAGACCTTCCGCACCGAGGACGAGGCCGTGGCCCTCGCGAACGACACCGAGTACGGGCTCGCGGGCGCCGTCTGGACCGCCGACGCGGGGCGGGCGCGGCGCGTCGCAGGGCGGCTGCGGCACGGCACCGTCTGGATCAACGACTTCCACCCCTACCTCCCGCAGGCCGAGTGGGGCGGCTTCGGCAAGAGCGGAGTGGGGCGCGAACTGGGGCCCAGCGGCCTCGCCGAGTACCGCGAGACCAAGCACGTCTACCAGAACCTGGCTCCGAAGCCGGTGCGGTGGTTCGCGGGCTGAGGCCCCGCCGCAGTCCCCGCAGCACTCCCCGAGACCGACCGGACCGACCGGACCGATCAGACCGGCCTCTCCGACTTCTTCGGTCTCTTCGGCCTCGCCGGCCTCTCCGGTCCGATCACCTCCCCCACCCTGGAGCGTCCCCATGCACCGAGACACGCAGCAGCACACGGGCGACCACGTCACGTACGACCACCTCACGTACGACTACGTCGTCATCGGCGGCGGCACCGCGGGCTCCGTCATCGCCTCCCGCCTCACCGAGAACCCCGAGGTGACCGTCGCCGTCATCGAGGGCGGGCCCAGCGACGTCGGCCGGGACGACGTGCTCACCCTGCGCCGCTGGATGGGGCTCCTCGGCGGCGAGCTCGACTACGACTACCCGACGACCGAGCAGCCCCGCGGCAACTCCCACATCCGGCACAGCCGCGCCCGCGTCCTCGGCGGCTGTTCCAGCCACAACACGCTGATCGCGTTCAAGCCGCTGCCCTCCGACTGGGACGAGTGGGAGGCGGCGGGCGCCAAGGGCTGGGGCTCGGTGCCGATGGAGGCGTACTACGCGCGGCTGAAGAACAACATCGTCCCCGTCGACGAGAAGGACCGGAACGCCATCGCCCGCGACTTCGTGGACGCCGCGCGGACCGCACTGGGCGTGCCCCGCGTCGAGGGCTTCAACAAGGAGCCCTTCAACGACGGCGTCGGCTTCTTCGACCTCGCCTACCACCCCGAGAACAACAAGCGCTCCAGCGCGTCGGTCGCGTATCTGCACCCGGTCATGGACGAGCGGCCGAACCTCCGTGTCTTCCTGGAGACCTGGGCGCACCGGCTGGAGCTGGACGGGACGCGCGCCGAGGGCGTGCACGTCCGCACCAAGGACGGCGAGGAACTTCTCGTACGGGCCCGCCGGGAGGTGCTGCTGTGCGCCGGTGCCGTCGACTCGCCCCGGTTGCTGCTCCACTCCGGCATCGGACCCCGCGCGGACCTGGAGGCGCTCGGTATCCCCGTCACCCACGATCTGCCCGGCGTCGGCGAGAACCTGCTCGACCACCCGGAGTCGGTGATCGTGTGGGAGACGAACGGGCCGATCCCGGAGAACTCCGCCATGGACAGCGACGCCGGCCTGTTCGTGCGCCGCGACCCCGAACGCGCGGGCCCCGACCTGATGTTCCACTTCTACCAGATCCCGTTCACGGACAACCCGGAGCGCCTCGGGTACGAACGGCCCGTGCACGGCGTCTCGATGACCCCCAACATCCCCAAGCCGAAGAGCCGCGGCCGGCTGTACCTGACCAGCGCCGACCCGGCCGTCAAACCCGCCCTCGACTTCCGGTACTTCACCGACGAGGACGACTACGACGGGCGCACCCTCGTCGACGGCATCCGCATCGCCCGCGAGATCGCGAAGACCGAGCCGCTGGCCGGATGGCTCCGGCGCGAGGTGTGCCCGGGGCCCGACGTCACCGGTGACGAGGAGCTCGGCGAGTACGCCCGGAAGGTCGCTCACACGGTGTACCACCCGGCCGGTACGTGCCGCATGGGCGACCCCGACGATCCGCTCGCCGTCGTCGACCCGGAGCTCAGGGTCCGCGGACTCGACGGACTCCGGATAGCAGACGCGTCCGTCTTCCCGACGATGACCGCCGTGAACCCGATGATCGGGGTGCTGATGGTCGGGGAGAGGTGCGCGGACCTCGTCGGTGCCACCGCCACCGCCACTTCCACCGCCACTTCCACCGCCACTTCCACCGCCACTTCCACCGCCACTTCCACTGCCACTTCCACTGCCGCTGCCACGGCCGGGGGTGAGGCGTGATGAACGCGGCCACCCCCACGGACACCGCGACCGGCAAGGCCACGAGCACCGCCGCCGGTCCCCCCGTCTTCTCGGTCGAGGGCCTGTGGAAGGTCTTCGGGCCGAAGGCCGACCGCGTGCCCGCCGACCCCGAGCTCACCGCGCTCGCGCCCGCCGAGCTGCGCTCCCGTACCGGCTGCACGGCCGCCGTCCGGGACGTGAGCTTCGACGTGCGCAGGGGCGAGGTCTTCGTCGTCATGGGGCTGTCGGGCTCCGGCAAGTCCACACTGGTGCGCTGCCTCACCCGGCTGATCGAGCCGACGTCCGGCCGGATCGCCATCGACGGCGAGGACGTCCTCGGCATGGACAAGGCACGGCTGCGGGAACTGCGGCGCCACCGCGCGTCGATGGTCTTCCAGCACTTCGGCCTGCTGCCGCACCGCTCCGTCCTCGACAACGTGGCGTACGGCCTGGAGATCCAGGGCGTCGGCAGGTCCGAGCGCCGCTCCCGCGCCCGCGAAGTCGTCGCCAAGGTCGGCCTGGAGGGCATGGAAAAGCGCCGGCCCGGCCAGCTCTCCGGCGGCCAGCAGCAGCGCGTCGGGCTCGCCCGGGCGCTCGCGGTCGACCCCGAGGTGCTGCTGTTCGACGAGCCGTTCAGCGCGCTCGACCCGCTGATCCGGCGGGACATGCAGGAGGAGGTCGTACGGCTGCACCGGGAGGAGGGCCGCACGATGGTCTTCATCACCCACGACCTGAACGAGGCGCTCAAACTGGGCGACCGCATCGCCCTCATGCGCGACGGCCGGGTCGTGCAGCTGGGCACCCCCGAGGAGATCGTCGGCTCACCCGCCGACGACTACGTACGGGAGTTCGTGCGCGAGGTGCCCCGCGAGCAGGTCATGACCGTACGCACCGCGATGCGGGCGCCCGCGACCGCCGAGGAGGCCGGCCAGGGACCAGCCGTCGCACCCGACGTGACGGTCTCGGAGGCCATCGAGGCGGTGGCCCGCACCGGCACCCCCGCGCGGGTCGTGGACGACGGCCGCTGCCTCGGGGTGGTCGACTCCGACGCGCTCCTCGGCGTGGTCGCGGGCACGCACCCGGGTGTCGCCCCGAAGCCGGTGGCTGCCCTTCCCACGCAGGCCACCGGCGTCGCCCCGCAGGCCACCGGCAAGGAGGCCGACGCCGAAGCCGGCGGGGAGGCGGTGTGATGGCCGCCGTCACCGCACCCACCGTCCGCCCCGGCCTGCCCGGCCTCCTCAGGCGCCGTGCCCTCGCCAAGCTCGCCCTGCTGGCCCTGGCGGCGGCCGTCATCGTGCCCGTCGCCGCCGCCCGCTGGGCAAGCGGCAGCTGGCCGGACGCGCTGACCGTGGACCTGTCCGAGCCGCTCGGCAGGGCCAGCGACTGGATCATCGACAACCGGGACGGCCACCCGCTGTTCCTGTACTTCCTCGGCCACGTCAGCAACGCGGTCGTGCTCTGTGTGCGCGCCGTCTACCTCGTGCTGCTCGCGGCCGGCTGGGCGGGCGTCACCGCGGCGGCCGCACTCGTCGCCTGGCGCGTGGCCGGTGTGAGGCTCGCGCTCGGTACGGCCCTCGCGTTCCTCGCCTGCGGGCTGCTCGGCATGTGGGTGCCCACCATGCAGACGCTGGCACTCATGGCGGTCGCCGTCCTCGCGTCGGTCGTCCTCGGCGCGCTGCTGGGCCTCGCCGCCGGGCTGTCGGACCGTACGTACCGCGCGCTGCGGCCCGTACTGGACACCATGCAGGTGCTCCCGGCGTTCGCGTACCTGCTGCCCGTCGTGCTGGTCTTCGGCATCGGTGTCCCCGCGGCCGTGCTCGCCACCGTCGTCTACGCGGCGCCGCCCATGGCCCGGCTCACCGCGCTCGGGCTGCGCGGCGCCGACCCGGGCGTCCTGGAGGCCGTCGCCTCGCTCGGCGCGACCGCGCGCCAGCGCCTGGTGACCGCCCGGCTGCCGCTGGCACGCAGGGAACTGCTCCTCGGCCTCAACCAGACGATCATGATGGCGCTGTCCATGGCCGTCATCGCGTCCGTCATCGGCGCGGGCGGCCTCGGCGACCGCGTCTACCAGGCGCTCGCGTCGGTCGACGTCGGCGCCGCACTGGCTGCCGGCATCCCGATCGTGCTGCTCGCGGTCGTCCTCGACCGGGTCACCGGCGCGGCGGGCCGCCGGCTGGGCGGCGACGGCCCCGAGATCTCCGGCCGGCGAAGTGCCCTGCTGTGGGGCGGTGCGGCCGTCCTCGCCGTGGCCGTCGCGGGCGCCGTGCGTCTCGCCGGCCGCCCGGAGTGGCCCGAGGCGTGGACCGTGAACATCGCCGAGCCCGTGAACCGGGCCGTCGACTGGATGACCGCCCACCTCTACTCCGGCGTTCCGTACCTCGGCGGCACCGCCGACTGGGCGGGCCACTTCACCACCTGGGTGCTCGACCCGCTGCGGTCCGGCCTCCAGGGGCTGCCCTGGTGGTCCGTCCTGTTCATCGTGGCCACCCTCGCCTGGCTGATCGGCACCTGGCGCACCGCGCTCACCGCCGTCCTCGCGATGGCCGCGACCGGTGTGCTCGGTGTGTGGGAGCCGTCGCTGGACACGCTGTCGCAGGTGCTCGCCGCGGTCGCCGTGACGCTCGTCCTGGGCTTCGCGACCGGCATCGCGGCCGCCCGCAGCGACCGGGTGGAGCGGCTGCTGCGCCCGGTCCTGGACGTGTTCCAGACGATGCCGCAGTTCGTGTACCTGATCCCGGTCGTGGCGCTCTTCGGCGTGGGCCGCGCCCCCGCCGTGGCCGCCGCCGTGGTCTACGCACTGCCCGCCGTCGTCCGCATCACCGCCCAGGGGCTGCGCCAGGTCGACCCGGCCGCGCTGGAGGCGGCACGCTCGCTCGGCGCGACCGGCGCCCAGCAGCTCCGCCAGGTCCAGCTCCCGCTCGCCCGCCCGGCGCTGCTGCTCGCCGTCAACCAGGGCGTCGTCCTCGTCCTCGCCGTCGTCATCATCGGCGGCCTGGTCGGCGGCGGCGCGCTCGGCTACGACGTCGTCTTCGGCCTGGCCCAGGGCGACCTGGCGACCGGGCTGGTGGCCGGCGTCGCGATCGTCTGCCTCGGCCTGGTGCTGGACCGGGTCACGCAGCCGACGGAACGCCGAGCGAAGAAGGGAGCGTGACATGCGTACCTCTGCAGTCAGCCGTACACGTTTCAGCCGTACGCGCCTGACGGGCGCCCTGGCCACCGTGTGTTCCCTGCTGGTCCTCACCGGCTGCGGCGCCGCCGACATGACCAAGCAGGCCTCGCCCTTCGCGAACGCCCGGGGCGCGAAGACGGTGACCCTGTCCGTGCAGTCCTGGGTGGGCGCGCAGGCGAACGTGGCCGTCGCCCAGTACCTGCTCGAACACGAGCTGGGCTACCGCGTCGACACCGTCCAGGTCGACGAGGTCCCCGCGTGGGACGCGCTCAGCCAGGGCCGCGTCGACGCGATCATGGAGGACTGGGGCCACCCCGACCAGGAACAGCGGTACGTCGACGACAAGAAGACGATCGCCCGAGGCGGTGACCTCGGGGTCACCGGGCACATCGGCTGGTTCGTGCCGACGTACTTCGCCGAGCAGCACCCTGACGTCACGGACTGGAAGAACCTCAACAAGTACGCCGACGACCTGCGCACCGCCGAGAGCGGCGGCAAGGGCCAGTTGCTGGACGGCTCCCCGTCGTACGTCACCAACGACAAGGCGCTGGTGAGCAACCTGGACCTGGACTACCAGGTGGTGTTCGCCGGTTCGGAGGCCGCGCAGATCACCCAGATCCGGCAGTTCGCGAAGGAGAGGAAGCCCTTCCTGACCTACTGGTACACACCGCAGTGGCTCTTTGAGAAGGTCCCGATGACCGAGGTGAAGCTCCCGCCGTACAAGGAGGGCTGCGATGCCGACCCGGAGAAGGTCGCGTGCGCGTACCCGCACACGCCCCTCCAGAAGTACCTCAACGCCGACTTCGCCCGGAACGGCGGCGAGGCGGCGGCCCTCCTGAAGAACTTCAAGTGGACCACCGAGGACCAGAACCAGGTCTCCCTCATGATCGCCGACCAGAAGCTCACGCCTCAGGAGGCGGCGAAGAAGTGGGTGGACAGCCACGAGTCCACGTGGAGGGCGTGGCTGCCCTGAGCCCCGAGCCCTGAGCCCTGAGGGCTGAACTCCGAGTCCTGAGGGCTGAACTCCGAACACGCCTACCGTCTGGGAAGGTCGACGCCCTTACCGTCGGAGTTGGTCGGCCATCCCCCGCAGTGCCTGCGCCGCCCAGCGCTGCAGTCCCGGCCCGAAGGTGACGCGAGTGGCCCCGAGTCCACCGAGTTCGGTGGGCGAGGGGCCCTTGCCGTCCAGCCGGGCGAACACGTTGACCGGCCCCTGGATCCCGGACCGCAGCAGGGGCAGCACCTCCGGCGGGGCGTAGATCGGGTACACGCAGTCGGCACCCGCGGCGACGTACAGCGCCGCCCGCTCGATGGCCCGGCCGGGATCGGGGACTTCGCGGGCGAACGTGTCGATGCGCGCGTTCACGAACAGCGCCCCGCCCGCCGCCGCCCGCACCTCCGCGAGCCAGTCGGCGTGCTCCCGCGGGTCCTTGAGTTCGCCTCCGCTGGAGTCCTCCAGGTTGCAGCCCACGGCACCGGTCTCCAGGAGCCGCTCCACCAGTTCCTTCGGCGGCAGCCCGAACCCGTCCCGGACGTCCGCGGACACCGGCACGTCCACGGCCCGTACGATCCGTGCGACCGCCGCGAACATCTCGTCGGCGGGAACGTCCTCGTCCTCGTACCCGAGCGAGGCGGCGACCCCGGCGCTGGGCGTGGCGAGCGCAGGGAACCCGGCCTCGGCGAGGACCTGGGCGCTGACCGCGTCCCACGGACCCGGCAGGACGAGAGGGTCCTCCGGGGTCCGGCCGCGGTGCAGGGCGCGGAAGAGATCGACCTTGCCGACGTCACTCATGGTGTGTAACCCCCCGGCGGGATCCGGCGGCTGACCATCACCCGGTTCCAGTTGTTGATGGCGGTGATCACGGCGAGGAGGTGGGCGAGACGGACGTCGTCGAAGTGCTCGGCTGCCCGCTCGTACACCTCATCCGGCACGAAGCCTCCCCCAGAGCCGAAAGCCTGGGAGGTGCCCCCGGTCAGGACCGTCACGGCCTCCGTCAGCGCGAGCGCGGCCCGTTCCCGCTCGTCGAAGACGTCCCCGGCCTCCTCCCAGGCGGCCAGGAGGTCGAGCTGTTTGTCGCTGACGCCGTGCTTGCGGGCGATGCTGAGGTGCATGTCGAGGCAGAACGCGCAGTGGTTGAGCTGCGAGGCCCGGATCATGACGAGTTCGGCGAGGGCGGGGTCGCCGAGCCCCTTCTTCGCGGCCGCGCTGAGCGCCGACATGGCCTGGCCGACCGCCTGGTCGAGGAGCTGTGTCCGGACCGTCACGTGTGCGCCCCCGGCCGGTAGTGGCCCGGCGTCATCCGGGCGGTCACGCCGAAGCGGTTCCAGGCGTTGATCACCGCGATGGCGGAGATCAGCTGGGCCAGTTCGGCCTCCTCGAAGTGCTGGGCGGCCTTCTCGTACACCTCGTCGGGTACGAAGCCTCCCCCAGAGCCGAAAGCCTGGGAGGTGCCCCCAGTCAGGACCGTCACGGCCTCCGTCAGTTCCAGCGCCGCGAGCTCCCTCTCGGTGTAGAAGTGCCGCGACTCCTCCCAGGCGCTGAGCTGGATGATCCGCTCGACCCGCTCACCCGCGGCGAGCGCGTCCTTGGTGTGCATGTCGATGCACAGGGCGCAGCGGTTGATCTGGGAGGCGCGGATCTTCACCAGCTCGTACAGCGTCGGGTCGAGCCCCTGCCGGGCGGCCGTGTCGAGCCGGATCATCGCCTTGTAGACGTCGGGGGCGAGCTGGGCCCACTGCAGGCGCGGGCCGGTCTGAGGGGCGTACTCCACTTTCGTCTCGTCGCTCGTCTCGTCGTTCGTCGTCGTCATGACCTCGACCTTAGGAGCGAGGCAGCCCAGAGGTATGGTCCATTTCCATGGCGAAACCGTGGGCCACTCATGGCGTCGACCTGCATGTCGAACCGTCCGGTCCTGGCGTGCGCAAGGGCCTGACGGACGCGCTCCGGGAGGCGGTGCGCAGTGGCCGTCTCGCCTCCGGCGCCCGGCTGCCCTCCTCCCTCCCCCACTCTCGGCTCCGCTCGAGCGGGGGGAACCCCATCCTCGCCGCCGACCTCGGCATCGCGCGCAACACGGTCGCCGGTGCGTACGGGGACCTTGTCGCCGAGGGCTGGCTCACCGCGTGCCAGGGCTCGGGCACCCGCGTCGCGGACGGCGCCGTCCCGCAGAGTGCCCGGCGCGGGCAGCAGCCCCCTCCGCCCCGCCCGGAACCGGGCCGTCCGGTGTACGACCTCATCCCCGGCAGCCCCGATCTGGCGTCCTTCCCGCGCACCGAGTGGCTCAAGGCGGCTCGCCGCGCCCTGACCTCCGCCCCGCACGACGCCCTCGGCTACGGCGACCCGCGCGGCCGTGTGGAACTGCGTACCGCCCTCGCCGACTACCTCTCCCGGACCCGCGGTGTCCGCGCCGACCCCGAGCACATCGTGATCGCCTCCGGCATCTCCCACGCGCTGATGCTGCTCGGCACGGTGCTGCGGCGCCGGGGCGGCCACTCGCCGGCGGTGGAGTCGTACGGACTCGACGTCCACTGGAGGCTGCTGTCGCGGGCCGGTCTCGGGACGGTCCCGCTCCCGTACGACGAACTCGGCACGCGGACCGACGACCTGACCGACGACCTGACCGGCGTACGGGCCGTCCTGCTCACCCCCGCCCATCAGTTCCCCATGGGGGCGCCGCTCCACCCCGACCGCCGCGCCGCCGTCGTCGAATGGGCGCGCCGCACGGGCGGGCTGGTCCTGGAGGACGACTACGACGGTGAGTTCCGGTACGACCGCCAGCCGATCGGCGCGCTGCAGGGCCTCGCCCCCGACCACGTGGTGTACCTGGGAACGGCCAGCAAGTCCCTGGCGCCGGGACTGCGCCTGGGCTGGCTGGTCCTGCCGCCGTCCCTCACCCCGGAGGTCCTCACGGCGAAGGGCGGCACGGACTGGTCCTGCGGGGCGCTGGACCAGCTGACGCTCGCGGAGTTCATCACATCGGGGGCGTACGACCGGCACGTGCGCTCCGTACGTCTGCGCTACCGGCGCCGCCGGGACGCGCTGGTCGACGCCCTGCGAGAACACGCCCCCGGCGTCCGCCCCACCGGCATCGCGGCCGGTCTGCACGCGGTGCTCCAACTCCCGCCCGGCACCGAGGAGTCGGTGGTCCGGGCGGCGGCCGGGCAGGGCCTGGATGTGCACGGCCTCGCCCGCTACCGGCACCCCCGGGCGACCGCCGACCCGCTGGACGCCCTGGTCGTGGGCTACGGAACCCCGCCGGACCACGCGTGGGCGGGGGCGCTGGACACGTTGTGCAGGGTGCTGCCATAGCGGGCGCCTCGCAGCGGCGGGCGCCTCGCACCAACTGGCGCCTCGCACCGGCGGGCGTCCCGCACCGGCGTGCGCGTACCGGTACGGGGAACCGGCTGGGCAACCGCTCGGTCCGATCACTAGTGTGAGCGCCGGTCGGTCGCCGGACACGTGCCGCGCATCGGCCCGCATATGTACATGCGAGGTGTACATCCAACGGGGGAGAGAACATGGCAGAGCAGCGCAGGCGCCTGCGGTCCAGCACGGTCGTACTCGGGGGCATGGGCGTCATAGCGGCGGCCCTCACATCCTGCGGTTCCGAACCGGACCGCCGCTGCGTGGACCGCGACAGCTACAGCTTCGCCAACGGCTACAAGATCATCTCCGACAAGAACTGCACGTCGTCCGGGTCGGGCTCCACGTCGTCCGCCAAGAAGCGCAAGAGCAGCGGCAGCCGGACCACGGACGCCGCCTGGTACTACGACGCCGACGTCACCGGCCGCTACGCCGACTACGGCACCTTCAGCCGCAGCGAGGCCGTCGACCGCGACGGCTTCGGCTGCTCGGGCTCCGGCTCGGGCGGCGGCTGAGCAGGCGCGCGGACGGACGGACCCGGAACCGTGGAGCGCCGCACCATCGAGCCCCGCCCCGGCTGGCAGCAGACCGTCGAGGAACAGGGCCTCATCTACCCACTGACCCGTTACCCGGACGGCTCCCTGCGCCCGTACTGGGACGAGAGCGCGTACTACGTCTTCTCGCTCTCCGAGATCGAGGCGCTGGAGGAGGTCGTCGAGGAACTGCACGGCATGTGCCTGGCGGCGGCCGCGCACATCGTCGAGCAGGACCGGTTCGCCGACCTCGGCATCACCGACCCCCGGCTCGCCGAACTGGTCGCCGAGGCCTGGCACCGCCGAGCCGAACTCCCCTCCGTCTACGGCCGGTTCGACCTGCGCTACGACGGCACGGGTCCGGCGAAAATGCTGGAGTACAACGCCGATACCCCAACCTCGCTCGTCGAGGCCGCCAGCCCCCAGTGGTTCTGGATGGAGGAACGCTTCCCGGGCGCCGACCAGTGGAACTCCCTCCACGAACGCCTCGTCGACGCCTGGAGGAACCAGTCCACCTTGTTTCCGCCGGGAGGCCCGCTGTACTTCGCCCACTCCGCGGCGGACGAGCTCGGCGAGGACCTGATGACGGTCGCGTATCTGAAGGAGACCGCCGAACAGGCCGGCCTCGACACCGACTGGATCTCCATGGAGGACATCGGCTGGGACCGCCTGTCCGGCCGCTTCGTCGACAAGAAGCTCCGCTTCATCCGGGGCATCTTCAAGCTGTACCCGTGGGAGTGGCTGACCACCGACCGCTTCGCCCCACACGTCCTCGCCACCCTCGACAACGGCGGCGGCACGGGCACCACGCTGTGGATCGAACCCGTCTGGAAGATGCTCCTCAGCAACAAGGCCCTGCTGGCGGTGCTGTGGGAGCTGTACCCGGGACACCCGAACCTGCTCCCCGCCTACCTGGACGGGCCCCGTGAGCTGGCCTCCGGGAACGGATACGTGGCCAAGCCGCTGCTCGGGCGGGAGGGCGCGGGAGTAACGGTGCACGAGCCGGGCACCCCGGACACCACCCGAGGTGCCCGGGGCACCGCCCGGGAAGAGCCCTGCTGCTACCAGGAACTCGCACCCCTGCCCTCCTTCGACGGCAACCGGGTGGTGCTCGGCGCGTGGGTCGTGGAGAACGAGTCGGCGGGGCTCGGCATCCGCGAGTCGTCGGGACTGGTCACGGACGAGTACGCACGGTTCCTGCCCCACGTGATTCTGTGACCCGAATTCCGACCCGCCTGCCGTGCGACGCGGAGTCGGGCCAGGCCTTGTCCGGTACATACACGTCCACGTCGAGGGCGTCGTACCACTTGACGCTCGCATGCTGGACGTGCGAACCCGCTGCTCCGGCGTGCCCGGTAGGGTGAGCGGCGGGCCGTGACTGGCGCGCCGGACCCTGCCGTGACGGCAGGGGTCCAAGGATGGGACCGACCATCGGGGAGCGGCCCGAGCATGCGAGTGCCGTGCGCCTGGGCCGTACCGTGCACGCCGAACGCCACGTCCGGAGGTCCTCATGTCCGACAACTCTGCGCCTCTCTCCACCGAGTCCACCGCCTTCCGTGCCGCCCTCGACGTGATCCGGGCCGTGGAGCCCCGCGTCGCCGACGCCATCGGGCAGGAGGTCTCCGACCAGCGCGAGATGCTCAAGCTGATCGCCTCCGAGAACTACGCCTCCCCGGCCACCCTCCTGGCCATGGGCAACTGGTTCAGCGACAAGTACGCCGAAGGCACCGTCGGCCGCCGCTTCTACGCCGGCTGCCGCAACGTCGACACCGTCGAGTCCCTCGCCGCCGAGCACGCCCGTGAGCTCTTCGGCGCCCAGCACGCCTACGTCCAGCCGCACTCCGGCATCGACGCCAACCTCGTCGCCTTCTGGGCCGTCCTCGCCCAGCGTGTCGAGGCTCCCGCCCTGGAGAAGGCCGGCGTCCGCCAGGTCAACGACCTCTCCGACGCCGACTGGGCCGAACTCCGCCAGGCCTTCGGCAACCAGCGCATGCTCGGCATGTCCCTGGATGCCGGCGGCCACCTCACCCACGGCTTCCGCCCGAACATCTCCGGCAAGATGTTCGACCAGCGCTCCTACGGCACGGACCCCTCCACCGGCCTCCTCGACTACGAGGCCCTGCGTGCTTCCGCCCGCGAGTTCAAGCCGCTGATCATCGTCGCCGGCTACTCCGCCTACCCCCGTCTCGTGAACTTCCGGATCATGCGCGAGATCGCCGACGAGGTCGGCGCCACGCTCATGGTGGACATGGCCCACTTCGCGGGCCTGGTCGCCGGCAAGGTCCTCACCGGCGACTTCGACCCGGTTCCGCACGCCCAGATCGTCACCACGACCACCCACAAGTCGCTGCGCGGCCCGCGCGGCGGCATGGTCCTGTGCGACGACTCCCTCAAGGACCAGGTCGACCGCGGCTGCCCGATGGTCCTCGGCGGCCCCCTTCCGCACGTCATGGCCGCCAAGGCCGTCGCGCTCGCCGAGGCACGCCGTCCCGAGTTCCGCGACTACGCCCAGGCCGTCGTCGACAACTCCCGCGCCCTCGCCGAGGGCCTGATGCGTCGTGGCGCCACCCTCGTCACCGGCGGCACCGACAACCACCTCAACCTGATCGATGTCGCCTCCTCCTACGGCCTCACCGGCCGCCAGGCCGAGTCCGCACTGCTCGACTCGGGCATCGTCACCAACCGCAACGCCATCCCGTCCGACCCGAACGGTGCCTGGTACACCTCCGGCATCCGCATCGGCACGCCCGCGCTGACCACGCGAGGCCTGGGCACCGCGGAGATGGACGAGGTCGCCGGCCTCATCGACCGTGTCCTCACCACCACGGAGCGTGGCACCACCTCCAAGGGCGCCCCCTCCAAGGCCCAGCATGTGCTCGACCCGAAGGTCGCGGACGAGATCTCCCGCCGGGCCACCGACCTCGTGGCCGGCTTCCCGCTGTACCCGGAGATCGACCTCGGCTGAGGCCACCGAGCGGCGACCGCCGGTCTCACCCGCCGGTCGCCTCCGGTCGTGGTTCCCGCGGCGGCCCGGACTCGTGCCAGGCCGCCGCGCGGCGTATCCGCAGGGTGCCGTTCCGAAGTGCCGCCCCAGCCCAGGGCCAGGTCAGATATCCCGCAGTTCCTGCCGTGGTCCGGGCTCTCGGCGGTGCCTCCACCCGGTCCGCCACTGCGTGGACGGGGGCCATCCGGCGCGTACCGCCAGCGGGCGCAGCGCCAGGGCCAGTGCCGCGCCGACTGCCAGTCCCGGTATCGCCCACCACCAGTTGGTGCCGAGGCCCGTGCTCGCGGCGGCTGCCCTGGTGGGAGGGCTGTCGTTGGTTGCGGGGGCGGGGGTGACATCGTCGTGCGACGGTCGGCCTGCCGGTGCGTTCGCGCCCTCGCCTTCGCTCTTCGGCGCCTTGCCCATGACTCCGAGATCCGTGAGCAGCGACCGCAGCTCCTCCGGGCGCTCCGCCTTGTGCCAGATGCCGTCCTTGCCGTTCGGGACGCCCATCGTCGTGTGGATCCAGACGCCCCGGGTCTCGGGCACCAGGGGGTAAATCTGGTCCACGCGCCATGGGTTGACGTCGTGGATCAGCCAGGTGACGTTGACCGAGTGGCCTATGGTCTCGTCCAGCTTCGGCGGCTTCTCCTCGCCGCGGTCGAGGTCGCCGCCCGTGCGGCCGAGGAGTGTTTCCAGGAGGTTGTAGTCATCATCCGTCGAGTACAGCGAGGCTGTCTGGCTGCTGGTGGGTGAGGCCAGCAACACGCTTGTCGGTCCTCCCGCCACCGAGGACGGCGCCCCCAGCAGCACAAGGGCGAAAGATGTCGCCAGTGCGCCTAACAGCACCCCCGGTTTACGCAGCCAGTCATGCACCCAGTCATGCACCACCCAGTCACGCGTCCAGCGCATCGGACACCCCCCATCAGGCTCGGTGCGGACCGCCCGCACCCGCAGTGTCATTCCTGGTACACCGCTCGACCCGCCGGGGTTCCCACTCCGCCCGAACTTTCCTCAGCCGAGCGACTTCGCGATCTCCAGCGCCCGTGTCTTCGACGCCACCCCCTCCAGGCGCAGCGTCAGGTCGCTGCCGTCCACCTGCCTGTGCGTCCACAGCAGCGTGGGGCCGGCTGTGCGCTCGGAGCGGACGAACCGGTCGCCGTTCTCGTCGGTCAGCCAGAAGGTCAGCAGGTGCGGGCGCGGAAACCACAGAGCGGTGTCCGAGAGGCCGTCGCCCGCGTCGTCGGGCCGGCTCAGGGGCACCCAGTCGGGCTGCTCGCGGACGCCCTTGACGAAGCCGATGTCGAGGCGGGCCGGGAACTCGTCGAGCCGGACCGTGTGCCCCTGCTCCCGCCAGCACAGGCTGATCAGGTACCGGTCGTGTGGCTGGCGCGTCACCGCCATCGCGGCCGGCGTGCCCAGTGCCTCCGGCACACGAGGAGTGAACCCCGCCCGCCGCTCGGCCTCCGCCGGCGAGACGGACGTCCCGCACCCCGGCACCGACGCCCCGGGCGTGGGCACCGCCGACGGGTCGTACCGCACTTCGACGCCGCCGAAGCCGAACCAGTCGGCCACCGACGCCCGCACCGGAGGCGTGAGCACGAGGGCGGTGAGCAGCCCGCAGAGCACGGCCGTCAGCGTGCGCCAGTGCGCGCGGGACCAGCGGCGCACCCTTCGCAGCCGCTCGCCGGGACCGGGGCGCCCGGCCACCGGGGTCGGAGTCGGCACCTGCTCGGCGAGTATCTGCTGAAGGACGCGCTCGACCATCGTCTCGCACCCGTCGTCCCCGTCGGCCCCCGGCCGGTCCAGTGACCTCCCGAGCGCCGTCAGCTCCTCGGGCAACCGGGAAGCACGTCGATCGGCGGCGCGAGCCGGCCGCTGACGCGATCCGCCGGGCTCCCCGGGATCACGGCCGCCCCGGCCCGCGTCCCCGCCCGGGCGCCGCGCCGGGCCCCCGGTCTCCTCGGCCCCGGAGCCGCCCGAAGCCATCCGGCCCCCGTCCCCGGTCTCCCCGCACCCGACATCACGGCCCCCCACATCGCCGTGCCCGTCATCGTTGTGCCCGACATCGCCGCGCCCGGCCCTGCCGCCTTCGACCTCGGCGTCCTCATCTCCGTACCGCTCACTCACCCTCCTCACCTCCTTCCCTCGGCTCGAACTCCGGCAGCAGCCGCCCCAGCTTGCGCAGGGCGCGGCTCAGACGGGACTTCACCGTGCCCCGGGGCCAGCCGAGGGCCTCCGCGGTCTCGGGTTCGTCCATCTCCAGCAGATAGCGGTACGTGACGACCAGACGGTGCTCCTCGCTCAGCTTCTCCAGCGCGCGCAGCAGTGCCACGCGGCGCTCTATCTCCAGGGCCGCGGCCGCCGGGTCCGCCGAGTCCGGTATCAGCGGCTCCGTCTCGATCAGTGCCGCCTCCCGGCCGGCCAGCGTGCGTCGGCGGCCCGCCGCCCGCACTGTGTTCCTCGTCTCATTGGCGACGATCGACAGCAGCCACGGCCGGAACGCCATGCCGTCCCGGAAGCGCCCCAGGGAGCAGTACGCCTTGAAGAAGGCCTGCTGCACCACGTCCTCCGCGTCCGCACCCGCTCCGAGCGCGCGGGCAGCCCTGAGCGCGATGCCCGTGTGGGCGCGCACCAGGTCCGCGTACGCCTCCGGATCACCGGTGCGTACGCGTGCGATCACCGCGGCCTCATCGACGATGCGGCCCCCCTCCCGCGTTCTCACGTCTTTGTTACACCGGCCGACGGGGATCGGTTCCCACCTGTGTCACATCTGTTTCCCACCAGTTCCGGAGTGGGCCCCGGCACCTGAGAGAATGGTGAGCATGGCCTCTGATCGACCCCGGGTGCTCTCCGGAATCCAGCCCACCGCAGGCTCGTTCCACCTCGGCAACTACCTCGGCGCCGTGCGCCAGTGGGTGGCCCTGCAGGAGTCCCACGACGCGTTCTACATGGTCGTCGACCTGCACGCGATCACGGTTCCGCAGGACCCGGCCGAGCTGCGTGCCAACACCCGGCTCGCCGCTGCCCAGCTGCTCGCCGCCGGGCTGGACCCCGAGCGGTGCACCCTGTTCGTCCAGAGCCATGTCCCCGAGCACGCGCAGCTCGCCTGGATCATGAACTGCCTGACCGGCTTCGGCGAGGCGTCCCGCATGACCCAGTTCAAGGACAAGTCCGCCAAGCAGGGCGCCGACCGGGCCAGCGTCGGCCTCTTCACGTACCCGATCCTCCAGGTCGCGGACATCCTGCTGTACCAGGCCGACGAGGTCCCGGTCGGCGAGGACCAGCGCCAGCACATCGAGCTGACCCGCGACCTCGCCGAACGCTTCAACGGCCGTTATGGGGAGACCTTCACCCTCCCGAAGCCGTACATCCTGAAGGAGACGGCGAAGATCTACGACCTTCAGGACCCGTCGATCAAGATGAGCAAGTCGGCATCAACCCCGAAGGGGTTGATCAACCTGCTCGACGAGCCCAAGGTGACGGCCAAGAAGGTGAAGAGCGCGGTCACCGACACCGACACGGTCATCCGCTACGACGCGGAGAACAAGCCGGGCGTCAGCAATCTGCTGACCATCTACTCGACCCTGTCCGGGGCCGGAATCGCGGAACTGGAAGAGAAGTACGCGGGCAAGGGCTACGGCGCGCTCAAGACGGATCTCGCCGAGGTCATGACGGAGTTCGTGACTCCGTTCCGGGAGCGCACCCAGCAGTATCTGGACGACTCCGAGACGCTCGACTCGATCCTCGCCAAGGGCGCAGAGAAGGCGCGCGGTGTCGCGGCGGAGACACTCGCGCAGGCGTACGCGAGAGTGGGCTTCCTGCCCGCCAAGCACTGAGCCGCCCGGCCGCCCTCCCCGCGTCGAGCCGCATCACCGTACAGTCGATAGCCAGGCCTCAATCACCCCTGCCTGCCGACCGCTCGGACGCGACGACGGACGCGGACGACGGACCCGGACCCGGACCCGGACGCGGACGACGGACGCGGACGACGGACGCGGACGACGGACGCGGACGACGGACCCAACCGACCACACAGACGACACCAGACGACAGGAGACGACGTGGGGACCGTAACGATCGGTGTTTCGATCGCGGTCCCGGAGCCTCATGGCAGCCTGCTCCAGGAGCAGCGCGCGGGCTTCGGCGACCCCGCGGCTTCCGGCATCCCCACCCACGTCACCCTGCTGCCGCCGACGGAGGTCGACGACTCGGAACTGCCCGCGATCGAGGACCATCTGACCGACGTCGCGACCGCCGGGCGCCCCTTCCTGATGAGGTTGTCCGGCACGGGAACCTTCCGGCCGCTGTCGCCGGTTGTGTTCGTACAGGTCGCCGACGGGGCGGAGGCCTGTACGTGGCTGCAGAAGCAGGTCCGGGACGCGTCGGGTCCGGTGGCGCGCGAGCTCGCCTTCCCGTACCACCCGCACGTCACGGTGGCGCACGGCATCTCCGACGAGGCGATGGACCGGGCGTACGAAGAGCTCTCCGAGTACGAGGCGGAGTGGCCCTGCACCGGGTTCGCGCTCTATGAACAGGGCGCGGACGGAGTGTGGCGCAAGCTCCGGGAGTTCGCCTTCGGCGGAGCGGTCGTGCCGCCGCAGGCGGGGGCGCCGACCGAGAGGGACACCACCCTGCCGACGCGCTGAGGCACCGGGGGGATGCTGAAGGGGACGAGGGGGACGAGGGGGACGAGGGGGATGATGCGCAGGACCGTGGCGCTGCTCGCCGTGCTCGTTCTCGCAGTGGCCGGCTGCGGCGGGCAGGACGAGAGCGGCTCGGACGACGGGGCGGAGGGCACTGAGCGGTCCTCGGGAGCCAAGGGCTCCGGCGAGCCCGGCCTGTCCTGGTCGTACGACCGCATCCTCGACGGATCCGCCGCCCTGGGCGACATGGCCGTGGTCTCCGAGGACGACATCTGGGCCTACGGCAGCCGACGGCGCGCGGACGGGACGGGCGACCCCTTCCTGGTCCGCTACGACGGGAAGGACTGGCGCGAACAGCCCCTGCCGGAGGCCCTCGGCACGGAGGTCCAGGCGGCCACGCTGACCGCGGTGGGCTCCGGCGAGGTCTGGCTGACCGACGCGACGACCGGCTCCACCGGCGAGACGCGCATCGTCCGCTGGGACGGCACATGCTGGTCCCCGCTGGAACCGTCGCCGAGTGAACGCATCGAAGACATCAAGGCCTTCGCCCCGGACGACGTCTGGGTGTTGACCGGCGAGAGCCGCGTGCAGCACTGGGACGGCACCCGGTGGACCGTCATGCGCGTGCCCGCCGACGGTCTCGCCTCGCTCGACGGCACCGCCACGGACGACCTGTGGGCCGTGGGGTACCGCGACACCCGCACGACCGACGGCCCCGGAGAGAGCGAGTACACCCAACCGGTGGCCGTGCACTGGGACGGCCGTACGTGGAGCCGCGCCGAGACTCCCGAGTACCACTTCCCGGAGCCGGTGCCGCCCGAGCCCGGCGCCTGGCTCGACACCGTCGTCGCGCTCGCGGAGGACGACATACGCGCGTACGGCACGCACAGCTTCAACCACGGCGAAGTCGAGGACGAGCCGGACGACGAGGCGATACGGCTGCGCTGGGACGGCGAACGCTGGGCCGAGCAGCCTCAGGCGCCGGGCCGGTGCGCCGAGCGGATCCCCGTGCTGAGCGACGATGCCAACGGGCTCTTCCTGCACGGCAACTGGTACCTCACGGCGGACGGCACCTGCCAGAAGATCACCCGTTCCCGGCTGCCGAACAAGGACGGGGTCCGCAGTACGTCGCAGCAGTCGCTGTGGCTGAAGGAACTGGCCCGGCTGCCCGGCACGGACGAGGTGATCGGGGTGGGGCACGTGCAGGTCAACCAGAGCGGGAACCCGATGAGCAAGGCCGTGGTGGTCTCCCTCAACCGGTAGCGGGTCCGCCCCGAGTGTGGGTGGCCGACGCGTTCCCGCGGCTAGAGCGGCAGCTTTCGGAACAGCGGCCGCGGCACGTGGCGCAGTGCCGACATCACCAGGCGCAGCGTCCCGGGCACCCACACCGTCTCCGAGCGGCGGCGGAGCCCCAGTTCGATGGCGGACGCGACCGCCTCGGGGGTCGTCGCCAGCGGGGCCTCCGGGAGGCCGGCCGTCATCCGGGAGCGTACGAAGCCGGGGCGGACGACCATGACGTGGACGCCCGTGCCGTGCAGGGCGTCACCGAGGCCCTGGGCGAAGGCGTCGAGACCGGCCTTGCTGGAGCCGTAGATGAAGTTGGCGCGGCGGGCCCGCTCGCCCGCGACCGACGACAGCACCACGAGCGATCCGTGCCCCTGGACCTGGAGTGCCCGTGCGCACACGAGCCCGGCCGAGACCGCGCCCGTGTAGTTGGTCTGTGCGACGCGCACCGCGGCCACCGGGTCCCGCTCGTCGTTCGCCTGGTCGCCGAGCACCCCGAAGGCGAGCAGCACCATGTCGACGTCGCCCTCGGCGAACACCTTGCCGAGGACCGTCTCGTGGGAGGCGGGGGCGAGCGCGTCGAAGGCGACGGTGCGCACATCGGCGCCCAGGCCGCGCAGGTGGGCGGCCGCTTCGTCCAGGTCGGGCGAGGGGCGTCCGGCCAGCCACACCGTGCGCGTGCGGCGGGTGATCAGGCGGCGCGCGGTGGCCAGCGCGATGTCCGACGTGCCGCCGAGGACCAGCAGGGACTGGGGGGTACCGAAGGCGTCCTTCATGACAGCTCCTGGGAATCTTGGAGTGGGGGTGGGAGTGGGAGGGGTAAAAGGGGCAGCGAACAGGTCCTTCAGCGGCAGAAGGAGGAACTGAGAGCAGAAGCCTCAGCGGTCTCAGCGGTCTCAGACTCAGCGGTCTCAGGAGGTCTGGGCGGTCTCAGGAGGCCTCGGCGGCCTCAGAGGTCGAGCCGTCGGGCCAGGTCCGACACGAAGACGCCGCGTGGGTCCAACGTTCGGCGGAGTTCCCGGAATTCGGCCAGCCGGGGGTACATGGCCGCCAGCAGCTCGGGCCGCAGCCGGGCGTCCTTCGCCAGGTAGACGCGGCCGTTCGCCGCCGCGACCTCCTCGTCCAGCTCGTCGAGGAAGGCAGCGAGGCCCGGCAGGCCCGCGGGGATGTCCAGGGCCAGCGTCCAGCCGGGCATCGGGAAGGACAGCCACCCCGGATCGCCCTCCCCGAAGCGTTTCAGCACGGCGAGGAAGGACGGGCAGCGGTGCCGTGAGATCCGCTGCACGATCCGCCGCAGGGTCTCTTCGCGGCCGTAGCCGACGACGAACTGGTACTGGACGAAGCCGGATCTGCCGTAGACGCGGTTCCAGTGGGGGACCCCGTCGAGGGGGTGGAAGAAGCTCGCGATCCGTTGCAGTTCGCCCGTGCGCGAGCGGGGCGTCTTCCGGTACCAGAGCGCGTTGAAGACGCCCACGGTCGTGCGGCCCAGCAGCCCTTCCGGAACGTGGGCGGGGACGGCGGGGAGCCGGTGGGTCCGGAATTCCAACGGATTTCTCCGCGCGCGCGTGGGCAGTGCGTCCAGGGGCGCGTGGTCGCCGCGGGTCAGCACCGAGCGGCCCGTCGACGCGCCGCGTGCGAGGAGATCGATCCACGCGACGGAGTAGCGGTAGCGGTCGTCCGTCGTGGTGAGGCGGACCATCAGGTCGTCCAGGTCGCGGGCGCGTTCCGTGTCGACCGACATCAGCGAGGTCTCCACCGGCAGCAGCCGGACGGTCGCCGTGAGGATCACACCGGTCAGGCCCATGCCGCCCGTCGTCGCGTCGAACAGCGGCGTCCCGCGGCTCACGGTACGGATCTCGCCGTCCGCCGTCAGCAGTTCCAGGGACAGCACATGACGCGAGAACGAACCCGAGACGTGGTGGTTCTTGCCGTGGATGTCCGCGCCGATCGCGCCGCCGACCGTGACGTACCGCGTCCCGGGCGTCACCGGCACGAACCAGCCCAGTGGCAGCAGGACCTCCATCAGCCGGTGCAGCGACACGCCCGCGTCGCAGAGCACGGTCCCGCCGTCCACGTCGATGGCGTGGATGCGGTCCAGACCCGTCATGTCGAGCACGGCGCCGCCCGCGTTCTGCGCCGCGTCCCCGTACGCCCGCCCGAGCCCGCGTGCGATCCCCCCACGCGCCCCACGCACCCCCCACGCCCGGACGGCGGCCGCGACCTCCTCGTACGTGTGCGGGCGGATCAAACGGGCGACGGTGGGAGCGGTGCGGCCCCAGCCGGTGACCGGGACGGTGACAGGGTCGGAGACGAGGCCGGAGACCGGGACGGAGACAGAGGAGGCGGCGGGAGAAGGGGCGAGAGAAGGGGTGGGAGTAGGGGCGGAGGTCGTCGAAGGGACCGGGTCGGCTGGCATGCCCGCGACGGTATCGCCAACAAAGGGACATATCGCCGCGATCCCTTGAGCGCGCTCCGCACCCCTCACCGAAATGGGTGATTAATGGGATGTCAGTCAAGATTTCCGTAGTTCTGGACCGCTTCCCTAGAAGAGTGGCGTCACATGGACGATGTTGACGACGTTCCCAACCTGGACCGGCGGCTCCTCTCGGTGCTCCACGGGTACGGGGCGGACCCTCGGGTCGCCATCGCCGCCCGCGCCCTGTCCCGGGCCGGGGAACACGGCGCCCTGTGGCTCGCGGCCGGCCTGGCCGGTGCCGCTGTCGACCGGGAGCGACGCGGCGCCTGGCTGCGCGGTACCGCGCTGACCGCGGGCGCACACCTGGTCAGCATGGGCGTGAAACGGGTGGTGCGCCGCCCCCGGCCCGCCCATGTCGAACCCCTGGTCCGTACCGCCGGCCGGCACTCCTTCCCCAGTTCGCACGCGAGTTCGGCGGCAGCGGCGGTGGTGGCGTGCGGGGCGCTCCGTGCGCCTCTGCTGGGCTCCCTCGTAACCCCGCTGGCCGCCGCAATGTGCGTCTCGCGGCTGGTGGTCGGCGTGCACTACCCGTCGGACGTGGCGGCGGGCGTGGCGCTCGGCGCGGCCACGGCGCGGCTCGGCGCCCGCTGGATGACCGAGGCGGTGGCGGCCCCGGCGGCGCCCGCGACTGGGTGCGGTGACTATGGCTGAACCCACCACGCTCCCCGAACCGAGCCCGACGACCGCCCCCGCGCCCCGTCCCCGCGGCCTCGCCCTCGGTCTCCTGCGCACCGCCCGCCCCCGCCAATGGGCCAAGAACGTCCTCGTCGTGGCCGCCCCCGCCTCCGCCGGAGAACTCTTCTCCGCCCGCGCCCTGATCCAACTCCCGCTCGTCTTCGTCCTGTTCACCGCCTGCGCGGCCGCCGTCTACCTCGTCAACGACGCCCGGGACGCCGAGGCCGACCGCGCCCACCCGGTCAAGCGCCACCGCCCGGTCGCCGCCGGTCAGGTTCCCGTACCGGTCGCGTACGCCGTCGGAGGCACCCTCGCCGTACTCGCGCCCACCGCCGCGGCCTGGCTCTGCTCGCCACGGACCGCGGCTCTGCTCATCGCGTACCTCGGGCTCCAGCTCGCTTACTGCTTCAGCCTCAAGCACGTCCTCGTCGTCGACCTCGTCGTCGTCACGACCGGGTTCCTGATGCGGGCCATGGCCGGCGGGCTGGCGCTCGGCATCCCGCTCTCACGCTGGTTCCTGATCACCACGGGCTTCGGCGCGCTGTTCATGGTCGCCGCCAAGCGGTACTCCGAGGCCCTTCAGATGGCCGGGAAGCAGGGGGCCACGCGCGTGCTCCTCACCGAGTACACCGTCGGATACCTGCGCTTCGTGTGGCAGCTGGCCGCCGGGGTCGCGGTGCTCGGCTACTGCCTGTGGGCCCTGGAGGAGGGCGGGCTGCCGCACACGGGCCTGCTGCCGTGGCGCCAGCTGTCCGTGGTCGCCTTCGTCCTGGCGATCCTCAGGTACGCCGTCTTCGCCGACCGCGGCACCGCGGGCCAGCCCGAGGACGTGGTGCTCCGCGACCGTGCGCTCGCAGTCATCGGGGCCGTGTGGATCGCGATGTACGGCCTGGCGGTGGCCCACTGGTGAGGGTCCGCTCCTCGGCACCCTGGTGACGGCCCCGGTCCTGCGGCTTTCGGGGTACCCGGACATGGTCTTCCGGAGCGGGGGCAGAGGCAGAGGAAACTGAGAGGGATCATGGACTGGCTGAAGAAGCTCCCAGTGATCGGCCCGGTGGTGGCATGGCTGATGACCACGCACGCGTGGAGGTCCTACGAGCGGCTGGACCGCGTGAAGTGGACGCGGCTGGCCGCGGCGATGACCTTCATCAGCTTCCTGGTGCTGTTCCCGCTGCTGACCCTGGTCGCCACCCTGGTCGCCGCGACCCTCGGCAAGGACCAGCTGAAGGAACTCGAACACAAGATCGCCGAGCAGGTGCCGGGGATCGCGGGCAAACTCGACATCGGAGCGCTCGTCAGCAACGCGGGCACGGTGGGGATCATCGCGGGTGCCCTGCTGCTGTTCACCGGCATCAGCTGGGTCGGCGAGATGCGGGGCTGTCTGCGTACCGTGTGGGAGAAACCGGACCCCGAGGAGAACCCGGTCCTGGGCAAGGCCAAGGACGCGGGCGTGCTTCTCGGCCTCGGCGGCGCGCTCCTGGTGAGTCTCGCCGTCTCCACCGTCGCCTCGGCGATGGTCGGCCGGATCACCGAGCAACTCGGCCTCGACCGGAGCGGCTGGGGCGGCGCACTGCTCCAGGCCGCCGCCTTCGCCATCGCCGTCCTCGCCGATTTCCTGATCCTGCTGTACGTCCTGACCCTGCTGCCCGGCGTCCGTCCGCCGCGCCGTCGCCTGATGGTGGCCGCGTTGCTGGGCGCGGTCGGCTTCGAACTCCTGAAGCTGCTGCTCAGCGGCTATATGCAGGGCGTCGCCTCGAAGAGCATGTACGGCGCCTTCGGCGTCCCCATCGCCCTTCTCCTCTGGATCAACTTCACCGTGAAACTGCTCCTGTACTGCGCGGCCTGGACGGCGACGGACAGCAAGGAGGCGGGACAGACGGTGGAACAGACGGCGGCACAGGCGGCGGCACAGGAGGTGGAACAGCCGGCGGCACAGGAGGTGGAACAGCCGGCGGAACAGGAGGTGGAACAGCCGGCGGAACAGCAGGAGCGGACGGACCGTCCGGAGGAAGGCGCAGCCGGCACGGACGAGAAGCCCGACAAGCGCCCCGACCACTCCTCCCACTCCTCGCTGCACCACCGCTCCCCGTAGGGCCCTTCTGGTGGATCTCCGCGGCGTCGCGACGCCCGGCACGCACTCCCCCACTCTCGGCTTCGCTCGAGCGGGGGGAACCCCATGCCGCACGGCGCGAAGGGACAGGTGGCTCCGCCACATGACCCTCCACACCGCACGCCGAGCGCACGCACCGGACGCCGCTCCTTCCTCCACGGAGATCCACCAGAAGGGCCCTAACCGCAGCGGAGCGAACCGTCACCGACGGCGACGCATCAGCTCCGGCAGCGGCCACCGCCGATTGACCAGAAACGCCCCACCCGCCACAAGCGCCAGAACACCCCCGGCGATCCCCAGAGCAACCCCGATACCGCTGGACCCGGAGGTACCCGCGGCCATCGGCTCGCCCTCCGTGGCGCCCGAGGCGGACGGGGACGCCGTGGCCCCCTGCTGCCCACCGCTCCCGGTGTCCGCACTCTTCGGCGGCACCAGCTCACCCACCGGCGTCACCTTGTCCGCAGCCTGGAAGCCCCAGTCGAAGAGGCGGGCGGTCTCCTTGTAGACCTCGTTGTACTCGTCCTTCTCCGGGTTCATCACCGTGACCAGCAGCACCCTGCCGTCGCGCTCGGCCACCCCCGTGAAGGTGGAGCCCGCGTTCGTCGTGTTGCCGTTCTTCACACCCGCGATGCCCTGGTACGCGTCCAGACCCGTGTCACCGGTCAGTAGCCGGTTGGTGTTCTGGATCTGGAAGGACTCCCGGGTCGTCTTGCCCTTCTTGTTCTTCTTGGTCTCGCCGGGGAAGTCGGCCCGCACGGTCGAGCAGTACTCGCGGAAGTCCTTCTTCTGCAGGCCGGACCTGGCGACGAGGGTCAGGTCGTACGCCGACGACACCTGCCCCTTCGCGTCGTAGCCGTCCGGGCTGACCACGTTCGTGTCGAGGGCCTGGAGCTCCTCGGCGTGCGCGTTCATGTCCTTGACGGTCTGGTCGACGCCGTTGTTCATCGCGGACAGCACATGCACCGCGTCGTTGCCGGAGCGAAGGAAGACGCCGAGCCACAGGTCGTGGACCGTGTAGGTCTCGTCCTCCTTTATGCCGACCATGCTGGAGCCCGCGCCGATGCCCGCGAGGTCGGAGGGCACGACCTTGTGCTCCTCCTCCTTGCTGAACTTCGGCAGCAGCGTGTCCGCGAAGAGCATCTTCAGGGTGCTCGCCGGCGCCAGCCGCCAGTGCGCGTTGTGGGCGGCCAGCACATCACCCGACTCGGCGTCGGCGACGATCCAGGAGCGCGCGGTGATGTCCTTCGGCAGGACCGGGGCGCCGGCACCGAGGTCGGCCTGGGTGCCCGGTGTGCCGAGCCGTTCGCCCCCCACGGTGGACATCTTCGCCGGGGGCGTGACCGACGGCGACGCACCGGGCGAGGGCTTGTCGGCGGCCAGGGCGGCCGGGGCCACCGTCAGCGACAGGGACAACGACAGGGGCAACGACACGGCGGAAGCGACCAGCAGGGATCGCCTGGCGGTCTTCAAGGAGGCGGGCACGACCGAGAAAGTACATGGCTCCGACCGACTAGTCCTACCGCTGCCCCCACCCGGTCGGCGAAGCCCAACGCCCAAAGGTAATACTGGGCCCATGAAGCTCAGCCGCCCCCTCTCCTGGTTCCTGCTCGCTTTCGGGGTGTGGAGCTGGGTCATCTGGATCACTTTCGTCAAGAACCTCTGGAACGACGGCAGCGGGCTCGCGTTCGACGACGCGGGTGATCCGACGGCTTACTTCTGGGTGCACCTGACGCTCGCCGTCGTCTCGTTTGTCCTTGGGACGGCCATCGGGGTCATCGGGTTGCGCGGACTGCGCGCACTGCGTCCGACGTCATAGTGGGGAATACGGCGGAATGGTGATTGTCTTCATACTCGCGGCCCTGGTCGTCCTGGCCGCGTTCGGTGCCTTGCACTGGTACGCCTGGCGCCGCCTGGTGCGGGACACGACAGCCGGGCCCGGAACCGCCCGCCGGGTGGGCGCGGCGGTGTTCGTGGCCGGGCCGGTGCTGCTGTTCGCGGCGTTCGGGGCCGAGCGCGGCGGCGCCCCCTTCTGGCTCCAGCAGGTGCTGGGCTGGCCGGGCTTCCTGTGGCTGGCGCTGTCGCTGTACCTGCTGCTGGCGCTGCTGGTGGGAGAGCTCGTACGCCCGCTGGTGCGGCGTCTGGTGGAGCGGCGCGCTGCGGCGCCCGCACCCGCACCCGCCACCGCGACGGAGCCGGTGCCGGTGCCGGTGAGGGAGGCCGAGCCCGTCCCGGCCGGCCCCAAGCCCACGGAACCCACCGACCCCCGGCCCCGACTGAACCCACCACTCCCGCGGCCCCGGCGGAATCCACCACGTCCGCGGACCCGGCGCCCACCGACCCCTCCCGTCGCCTCTTCGTCTCCCGCGTGGTCGGCGGAGCCGTGGCCGCCGCCGCGGTCGGGACCGTCGGGTACGGCACGTACAGCGTCGTGCGCGGCCCCAAGGTGAAGCGGGTCACCGTGCCGCTGGCCAAACTGCCGCGTGCCGCCCACGGGTTCAGGATCGCCGTGGTCAGCGACATCCACCTCGGGCCGATGCTGGGCCGGGGCTTCGCCCAGAAGGTCGTGGACACGATCAACGGGACCCAGCCCGACCTGATCGCGATCGTCGGCGACCTGGTGGACGGCACGGTCGAGGACCTGGGCCCGGCGGCGGCCCCGCTGGCGCAGCTGACGGCCCGCCACGGCGCGTACTTCGTCACCGGCAACCACGAGTACTTCTCCGGCGCCGAGCAGTGGGTCGACGAGGTACGGCGGCTGGGCCTGACCCCGATGGAGAACGCGCGCCGGGAGCTGCCCGCCTTCGACCTCGCGGGCGTCAACGACGTGGCGGGCGAGGACGACGGCCAGGGGCCGGACTTCGCCAAGGCGCTGGGCGACCGGGACACCTCGCGGGCCGTCGTCCTCCTCGCCCACCAGCCGGTCCAGATCAACGAGGCCGTCGACCACGGCGTCGACCTCCAGCTGTCCGGCCACACCCACGGCGGCCAGATGTGGCCCGTGAACTTCGTCGCGGACGCCGCCAACCCGACCCTGGCGGGACTCGAACGCCACGGCGACACCCAGCTGTACGTCACCCGCGGCGCGGGCGCGTGGGGGCCGCCGGTGCGAGTGGGAGCGCCCTCGGACATCACGGTGGTTGAACTGGCGTCGAAGCAGGCCTGAGCGGGCTCGGCGCGACCTGGCCAGGTGGGTACGGCCAGTGGCGGTGGGGAGGCCCCGAACCATCACTCTGGTGGAATGGTGGCCCCATACGCCGGCGCCGTACCCGGCGTCATAGGGGGACGCGCCAGATGAGGTCGCCCTCGGCGATCGCCGACGAGGTCTCCACCAGGTCCTCCAGGGGCCGCAGACGACGGCTCACACCGATCATCGTCAGGCACGCGAGCAGGGCCGGCAGCAGCGTCCCGAGGGAGAGCCCTTCACGCTGACGTCGTGCGGTTCGTCGTCCTCGGCCAGTGCGGCCGGGTCGTCGACGGCGTCGTCGAGGGCGCGCTGCCGGGCGGTCGGCGCGAAACCGACGAGGGCCAGGGGCTCCTCCTTCTCGTCCAGGGCCGTGAACACCCCGTCCCGGACAGGGGAGGCGGTGTCCTCCACCGAGGAGGCGGGCGACATCCTCTGCCGGATGCCACATTGGTCAGCGTCAGCTTGCCGCGCAGGGAGGGGATGCCGCGACCGAGGGCACCCACGATCTCGGCGGGCGAGTCCCGCGCGGTCAGGAACACCAGCGCCGGCTCCGGCTGCTTCATCGGCAGTTCACGGCCCCAGCGCCCGGCCGTCGCCGTCGGGGAGCATCACGTCGAGCAGGGTCGCGTCGGGCCGGGTGCGCTCGGCGAGGGCGAGCGCCTCACGGACGGTGCCTGCGGTCTCCGCACCTTCCTTTCCGGCACCTTCCTTTCCGGCACCTTCGTTTCCGCTCATGACCTCGGCATCCGCACGGGGGTTAACACGGGCGGCCGCTCCCGCTTTGGAGTTCCTTTAGAGCCTTGGAGTTCCTTGAGAGCCACGGCCGGCTCATGTCCCCGCGTCCCCGCCTCCGCCAATGCTGTTGTCCAGGACCCGGGGGACCAATCGACTGTCGAACACGTCGTACAAGGAGTGTTGATCGTGGCGACATTGGCACGGTGGTGCTATCGGCACCGGCTGGTGGTCCTGTTGTTGTGGGTGGGGGCGCTGTTCGGTCTGGGCGCGGCGGGTTCGTCCGCCGGGACGGACTACGCGAACGTCTTCACCCTGCCGGACACGGACTCCAAGCGCGCCAACGACCTGATGGAGAAGGCGTTCCCGCAGAGCGCGGGCGACACCGACACGGTGGTGTGGAAGACGGACACGGGATCCGTACGGGACGAGTCCGTACGGTCGCGCATCGAGCCCGCGCTCCAGGAGATCGCGGGGATGAAGGGCGTCGGCCAGGTCACGAGCCCGTACGCGGCCGGAGGTGGCGGCGCCGGACAGATCAGCCAGGACGGGCGGATCGCGTACGCCCAGGTGACCTTCCCCGAGCAGTCGAACGCCATCCCCAAGGAGCTGATCGAGGACGTCGTCGACACGGCCCGCGGCGCCGAACGGGCCGGCCTCCAGGTGGAGCTGGGCGGCCAGGCCATCGCCCGCGTCCAGGAACCGCCGCAGGGCCTGGCCGAGCTGGTGGGCATTCTGGCGGCGGCGGTCGTCCTCTTCCTCGCCTTCGGCTCGCTCTTCGCGATGCTGCTGCCGATCGTGGTGGCGATCGCCGGCGTCGGCACCGGCATGATGTCGACGGCGCTGCTCAGCCATGTCACGGACGTGCCCGAAATCGCTTCGCTGCTGGGCTCGTTGATCGGCCTGGGCGTCGGTATCGACTACGCGCTGTTCATCGTCACCCGGCACCGGCGCGGCATCCTGCGCGGGGTGAAGCCCGAGGACGCGGCGGCGACGGCCCTCAACACCTCCGGGCGCGCGGTGCTGTTCGCGGGCAGCACGGTGTGCATCGCGCTCGCCGGCATGCTGGTGATGAACCTGAAGTTCCTGAACGGGGTCGTCCTCGCGGCCTCGCTGACCGTGGTGCTGAGCGTGCTCGCGGCCGTCACGCTGCTGCCCGCCCTGCTGGGGCTGCTCGGCATGCGGGTGCTCAGCCGCCGGCAGCGGCGCCGGCTCGCCGAGGCAGGACCCCAGCCGGAGGAGGCGAGCGGTCTGGCGGCGCGCTGGTCGTCGTACGTGCAGCGGCGCCCGCGCTCGCTCGCGACACTGGCGGTGGTCGTCATGGCGGTGCTCGCCATCCCCGTCCTGTCGATCCGGCTCGGCGCCACCGACCAGGGCAACCACCAGGAGCCGACAACGACGCGGCAGGCGTACGACCTGCTCGCCGAGGGTTTCGGGCCCGGCTTCAACGGGCCGCTCCAGGTGGTCGTGGACGGCTCGGCACCCCAGAAGCTGCTCCCGGCCATCGAGAGCACCGATGGCGTGGCACGGGCGGTCGCCGTCCCGCCCGCGAACGGCGTCTCGTTGATCCAGGTGGTGCCGGCGACGTCACCGCAGTCGGAGGAGACGGACCAGCTGATCGACCGCCTGCGGGACGAGGTGATCCCGCAGTCCGGGGCCAAGGCCCATGTGGGTGGCGTCACGGCGGTCTTCAAGGACTTCGCGGCCGTGACCGCCGACCGGCTGCCGTACTTCCTGGCGGCGATCATCACGCTCGGCTTCCTGCTGCTGCTCCTGGCCTTCCGCTCCCTGGTGGTCCCGCTGACGGCGGCGCTGATGAACCTCGTCGCGGCGGCGGCGTCCTTCGGTGTGCTGGTGGCGGTCTTCCAGTGGGGCTGGGGCCTGGAGCTGATCGGCATCGGCAAGGAGGGCCCCATCTCGGCGTTCCTCCCGGTCATCATGCTCTCGCTGCTCTTCGGCCTCTCGATGGACTACCAGGTGTTCCTGGTGAGCCGGATGCACGAGGAGTGGGTCCGCTCCAAGGACAACGCGCGGGCCGTGCGCGTCGGTCTCGCCGAGACGAGCCGGGTCATCAACTCCGCGGCTCTGATCATGATCTGTGTGTTCTCGGCCTTCGTGCTCAGCGGCGAACTGGAGGGCGCGATGTCCGGCGTCGGCCTGGCGGCCGCGGTGGCCCTGGACGCGTTCATCCTGCGTACGGCCCTCGTCCCGGCCGCGATGCACCTGCTGGGCCGCGCCAACTGGTGGCTGCCCGCCGGGCTGGACAAGCGGCTGCCGCACCTGACGGTGGAGCCCACGGAGGAGTCCGGGGAGGAGGCCGGGGCCGAGACCGCGCCGACCGGGGGTCCCACTTCGGTGATCCACGGCTTCGTCCGCACGGAGGAGGGCGAACCGGTGCGGGGCGGGCGGTGACCCTGCTCTCGGAGGGCGGGCGTCAGCTGGACCGGGTGGCGTCGCCGGCGGACGGTTCGTACATCGTGGCGGTGCCGGGGGCGGGGGAGTATCTGCTGGCGACGACGGCTGCCGGGCTGGGCGCGCGGGCGCGGCAGGTGGTGGTGGCCGAAGGGCCGGTGGTGTGTGACCTGGAGGTGGCCGAGGGAGAGGTGGGCGTGGTCAATTAGCTTTCGGTTGACCGGCTTTGAGGATTTCGTCGACGTTCAGGGTGACCTGGCCGCCGATGTCTGAAGGCAGGGTGACGATCTCGCCGGGGGAGTGCGGGCGGTGGTTCTCGTACTCCACCCCGGCGGGCTCGGTCAGGACGTGGAGGCGCTGGTGCTTGCGGTCGACGATGACGTAGACCGGGATCTTCGCGCTGGCGTAGGCCTTGACCTTGTCGCGCAGATCGGTCCGGTAGTTGCTGGAGGTGACCTCCAGGACCAGGCGGAAACAGACGGGGTCGTAGCAGTTGTTCTCGACGTAGTGGTCGTGGTAGTCGGCATCGACCACGGAGAGGTCGGGAATCGCGTAGTCCTCGGTGCCGGTCGGCAGCCAGAGACCGATGCCCTGAACAACCTTCGACTCCATCCCGTGGAGACCGGAGGTCACGAAAGGCAGCATGAGGTCGGTCAGGGCTACGGCGTGCGGGCCGTCGGGCGGCGGGGACACGAGGATCTGGCCTCCGATGATCTCGACGCGGTAGCCCGGATTGCGGTCCATGAGCCGGTTGGCTTCCGCGATCAGCGGACGGTCTCCATGGGGCCGCTCGACGGATGCTGCGGACATCACGTGCCTCCTGTGGGCTGGTGTCGAGAGCATCATCGTAGGCAGGTCGCATGCCAGGTGTCCCGTTCGAACCGCTTCACCCGAAAGTGATCAACCCGCCCGCCCCTTGCCCCCAGGATCCGGCAACGCCCTGGTCATCCCCGGCAAGAAGTCCCTGAACAGCTCGTGCACCTCATGGACGAGCGGCCGCAGCACCCGGAACCGTGCCAGTGAAACGCCTCGCGTCGTGAGCCGGGCCCCCCGCTCGGCGAGCCGGTAACTGCGCTCGCGTCCCTCCGCCCGGTCGAACACCCAGTACAGCACCAGCCCCATCTGGGACAGCCACATCAGCTCGGGCAGCACCTCGCGGAGCTCGTCGGGCACCTTGGCCTTCGACCCGGCCAGCACCTCCCGGTGGAGGGCCATGGCCTCCTTCCGCGGCTTCTCCGACTCCGGCGAGAAGGGACTGAGCGGACTGTCCGGATCGGCCGCGTTCTTGAAGAACTGCGCCGCGAACTCGTGGTACGGCTCGGCCACGTCCAGCCACGCCTTGAGCACCCCGGCTATCCGCGCCTCCAGATCGGTCTCCCGCTCCAGCACCGGCCGGACCGCCGCCAGGTGCTCGGCGCCGATCCGGTCGTAGAACCCCTGGATCAGGTGCTCCTTGCCGGCGAAGTAGTAGTACGCGTTGCCGACGGAGACCCCGGCCTCCTTCGCGATGGCCCGCATCGTCGTCCGGTCGTACCCGCGCTCCTGGAAGAGCCGCAGTGCGGTCTCAAGGATGAGCGCGCGGGTCTGTTCGGACTTGGCGGGACCACGCGGCGAGGCCGGGGCGGAGCCGGAGTCCGGGCCCTGGGCGGAGCCGGGGCTCGGGCTGGGGCTCTGGCTGGGGTCCTTCTCGGGCCGGGGGCCGTCGCCCGCGTCGGCCGCTTCGCGAACTGCTGACACGGAACAGAGCCTAACGAGTCGCGCAGGTACCGCTGTCGCAGCCCGGTGGGCTGTACGTCCACCCGTACTGCGGGTCGTAGGCCCAGCCGTCACCACGCCGGTACACGCCTCCGCCCCACCGGTTCCCGCCGTGCGCCTGCGCCTGCGCCTGCGCCTGACGCCACTTGGCCGCGGCCAGGACGGCACCCCTGGCCAGCCGCGCCCCGGCCGGGGTGCTCAGCCGGTGGGCGAGCGGCCGCTGCTCACGCAGCGCCCAGAGGCACACGATCCAGGCGGCGGGCCCGCGGTACACCTGCCCCGCGTCGCCCACGACGGTGATCTCGTCGAGGGTGGCCCGATGATCGAGCGAGGGGAAACGGCGCCGGGCCTCTTCCTGCCCCGCCGCCACGAACTCCAACGGCACCAGCTGCCGTTGCCGCCCCAGCCACTCCCGGACGGACCGGCACAGCGAGCACTCGGCGTCGTACAGCACGGTGAGCCCGCGCACCGGGACGCGTGCGGCGTCCCGGTCGCGTACGGCGATGGCGTCCATCGGCGTCGTCACGTCTCGTCACGCCCTGGCTGAGGGGGCGACCCAGTCCTGCGGCGCCACGGGGGGCACCTGCTCCCGCTCCATGACTCCACGCCGCCGGATCTTGTTCAGCACGAACACGTTGCCCAGGTGCAGTGCGCCGAGCACGAGCAGCACGACGCCGAGCTTCGACGAGACCGCCTCGAAGACCCCGCGCGGGTCGGCGACCGCTCCGTCCTGGTTCAGGTAGAGAGCGACGAACCCCAGGTTGACGAGGTAGAAGCCCACTACGAGCAGGTGATTGACGGCGTCGGCCAGCTTCTCGTTCCCGCGCAGCACATCGCCGAGAAAGATCCGCCCGTTGTGGCTCAGCGTCCGTGCCACCCAGACCGTCAGCCCCACGCTGACCAGCAGGTAAATGGCATACGCGACGACCGTGAGGTCCATGTCCCCACCCCTTCTTGAACACGTTCAAAAGGTTCTTGTCAGGAACCGTACTCCTCTTTTTGAACACGTTCAAGGGAAGGGGTGGGGGTGGGGTTGGGGCGGGCAATGGCGGGCGCTGGGGGTGCTGGGGGCGCTGGGGGCGCTGCGGGTGCTGGGCGTCAGCCCCGCCCCAGCTCCGGCCGCTTGCTGTAGTCGGTGAGCCCGATGACGTTGCCCCAGGGGTCGGCGAACTCCACGGTCCACCCCGTGGCCACGGAAAAGGGTGCGTCGAGCGGCTGTACTCCGGCCGCTTCGAGGGCCCGCCCGGCGGCCCGCGCGTCCCGCACCTCCAGCCACACCCGGGGTGAGGCCCACTCCGGCGGTCGCTGCCCCAGCGCCTCCTCCATCCGGAGCAACAGGCCGGGCGTCTCCTTCCCCACCTTCAACAGCGCGATCCCGGCCTCGTCCAGCCGAAACGCCACCCCGAACCCGGCCCTCCCGTAGAAGGCCACGGCCTCGTCGAGGTCGCCGACGGGCAGGAGCACGTTGTCGAAACCGAGCAGCTCGTACGACTCGTCATCTGACATGGCATCAGATTAGATCCAGGTGCGGGCATGGCCGGGGAGCCCACGAAGGTGTCACTCGGGTGCCGTGTCCCGGAACGCTGTCCTGGTCCTCGGCTGCGTTGCACGCCAGAGAGACTCCGCCGCATGGGAGCGCATCCCGGACCTGCCTCCCCACACGGAACTGCTGGACGGCGCGCTGCTCTTCAGGAGCCCGCAGACCCGGTTCCACGTTCCACGTCCGCTGCCTGCGTCTCCTGGAGAACTCCCTGTTGGAGTACGCGCCAGACCACCTCGACGTGGCCCGCGAGATGACGGTCAAGCTGGACAAGTGGAACCGTCCGGAGCCGGACCTCATGGTGCTCCCCATGGAGGCGAACACGAGCCCGGACCAGACCTGGTACCGCCCTGAGGGTGTCCTCCTCGCCGCCGAGGTGACCTCCCTCGACTCTCGCGAACGTGACCGCCAGGTCAAGCCCCGCAAGTACGCGGCGGCCGGTTTCCCTCACCTCTGGCGGGTGGAGGAGGACGAGGACAAGGGCCTCCCGGTCGTCTACGTCTACGAGCTCGACCCGGCCACCGAGTCCTACGCCCTCACCGGCATCTTCCACGACCGTCTCAAGGTCACAGTGCCCTTCGACATCGAGATCGACCTGACGGCCATCAACCGGCGCCCTGGCACAACGCGGCAGGTGAAGCAGAGGTGACAAGGCGAACGGGCTCGACCGCACGACGCGGTCGAGCCCGTTCGCGAGGTGCCCTCAGCCGATGGCGATCCGCGTCCGCCAGTAGGACCTGGGGCTGATGATCTCCGTGCCGGACCCGGGCAGCGTCGTCCTTCCGCCCGCGTAGAAGCGCACGGAACCGTCGGAGCGTACGGCCCAGACGTCGGGGATGGAGTCGCCGTTGGCGTCCGGGGTGCCGATCAGCAGGGGCACGTTGCCGACTGACCAGCCCGCGGAACCGTATTCGCTGTCGTTGCCTCCCGCGGAGTTGCCGGCCGAGGCCAGCGAGTCCAGGTCGACCCCTCCGTCGCCGTCGGAGATGCCCTTGCGGAGCATCAGCTTGGCCGCGGGGTCGGAGCGGTAGACGAGATCGGTGACACCGTCGCCGGAGATGTCCTGTGCGGTGACGATGTCGCGTGCGGTCCAGCCCGACGACCACAGCCGGGTCGCCTGGTCGATCGTCGCCCCGTGGTAGCCGGTGAAGATCCACAACTCGTCGCCGATGGTGGCGAAGAAGTCGGTCCGGCCGTCTCCGGTGGCATCGCCCGCCGACACGAACTGGGTCAGGTCGGCGGGACTGGGCGCGCCGTCCGGCAGCAGGATCTCGCGGCGCTTGTCGATGTTGACGGCACCGTAGCCGTCGCCCGGATACACCCACAGCTTGCCCTCGACGCGGACGACGAGGTCCTGGAGGCCGTCACCGCCGTAGATGTCGCCGTTGTGGGTGATCAGTGCCCCCTTGAAATGGCCGGAGGGCGGAGCGACGTACGGCGGCAGCTCGTCGCCGTTGGGGTCCTTGTCGGGGTTGCTCCGGTAGGCGCCGGGCATCGAGTAGTCCAGGTCGCCCGAGCCCTTGGAGAGATCGTTGGTGGCCTGCGAGGGGTAGAGGGACAGGTTGCCGCCCTCGGTGACCGCCATCAGGTCGGGAAGTTTGTCGCCGGTGAAGTCGCCGGGCGAGTCGGCCTGGTCGCGAGGCGTGACGTAGAAGAAGTACTTCGTCGGTTCGGAGACGTTGCCGGCGCCGTCCACCGCTCTGACGTACAGCACGTTGGGGCCGGCCGTGGGCGGCTTCGCGTTCTGGAGGGTCGCGCTCACGCTCGTGCTCGTACCGGCCGTCCGCGCGAGCGAGAACGGATAGCTGGGCGAGTTGAAGCCGTACTCATACCGTAGGACGTCGCTGTTGAGCGCCCGCACGGTGAAGCTGCCCGCCTCACCGAACTTCTTCGTGCTCCAGTTCGCGTCCTCGGCGTCGTTGCCGAAGCCGTTCTCGCTGCCGTCGGCGTTGGGGAAGTCGGTGGAACTGACCTTTGGTGGCCGGGGCGCCGAAGTGTCGAGGACGAAGCGGCAGGGCGTCTTGGCCGGCGTGTAGCCGGAGCTGCTGTTCGCGTCGTCGACGGCCCGCACCTGCCAGGAGTAGACCGTGCCGTTGGTCAGCTTGCTGGTGGGGAAGGAGCTGGTGGTGCGCAGCGCGGTGTCTTTGTCCCCGCCGACGGAGACCTTGCCGGTGGAGCCGAGCAGATCACCGGTGGTGCCCCACTTCCCCGTGGGCCACAGTATGAAGTCGAGGTAGTCGAGGTTCTTGTCCTTGTCGGACGCCCGCGCGGTGAACGTCAGGTTGCCCGAGCCCATGCGGACGTACGGCTCGGTGGTGGTGCACTTGCCGTCGGGGCCGAGGTCGAGCGACTTGGAGTCGATGGTCGGCTTGCGGTTGTAGACGAGTTCCAGCACGGGTGCGTTCTCCCCGTTGGCCTGGAACTTCTTCCACGCGTACTGCGAGTGCTCGTCGCGGGCCCGCAGACCGAACGTGATGGTGTCCTTGCCCTGGTCGGCCTGCTTCTGTGCGGCCTTCTTCACGTCGAAGGCCTCGTACGCGTCCCGGCACTGCGACTTGTAGCCGTGCGCGAAGCTCTTGGTGGCGACCTTGTTGCCGTTGTGGAGTTTGGGCGCGTTCCGCCAGTTGGTGTGTCCGTTGATCTTGCCGGTCAGGTGCACGCTCATCGAGCGGGGACTGCACGACCAGGAGTAGGTCTCCAGCATCCGCAGCTTCGCGCTGGTGATCTTCGTGCCCTTGAGGCCTTTGTCGAAGTCGATGTTGAAGTACGAGCGGGACGTACCCCAGGTGTCGGACTCGAAGCCCACACGGGCCTCGTGCGTACCGCCCTTGTTGAAGCCCTTGCCGTTGTAGAAGGTGGCGCTGGGGTGGCGGCTGTAGGCGGTGGTCCAGTTCTGGGTGTGCTTCTTCACCGAGGGGTCGATGAACACCGGGTAGGTGGTTGCTGGGTCGTGCAGGAAGTCCTGGTCAGGGGTGAGGACCCAGTTCGCTTCGGACAAGCCGGCCTCGACGAGCTCGCCACGGGAGTCGGGAGAGGGGCCGTCGAGTCCGGGCAGGCTGAGGGTGGCTGCCGAGCCGCTCTGCGAGGGCGCGGGTGTCGGCTCGGCCGGAGCGGACGGCAGCGGGGACTCCGACACGGTGGGTTCGGGGCCGTCGGTGGCTGCCGGGAGCGTTTCGGGGCTGGTGTCGGTCTGCTCGTCGCTCTCGACGGTCTCTTCGGTGGGGCTGGGGCTGTCGCTCGGCCCGTCGTCCGCCGGCTCGGTGGGTTCCGGGCTCTCGGACTCGGTCGGCTGTGCGGTGGCGCCCACGTTCCCGTCGGTGACCGCCGGGGCACCGCTGTTGTCCCACATCAGCGGTGTGGGCGACATCGCGACCTCGTTGCCGTAGGCGTTCTCGGCGGTGACGACGCCCGTCAGCGGGTCGAGGCGGAAGGTGAGGTCCGCGGAGGTGATGCCGTAGGACAGCTGCCGGGCGCGTGGATCCGCCGCGGCCTGGCGGTTCTTGAGCACGAGTAGTTGGGCGAACCCGTCGTCGTCGGCTGTCAGCACCAGGTCGGCGCCCGGGAAGATCTCCGGGTACAGGGCCCGGGAGCCGTCGATGATCGGGGCGGGGACGGGGCCGGGCCAGGTGAGCTGGATGTCGTGGCCGTCGACGGTCAGGGTGACCAAGGGACTCGCGGTCTCGTCGGCCGTGGTGGCGTCCTGGAGCCCCGTGAGCAGGGAGACGCGTTGGGCGCCGGCGCGTGAGGCGCGCTCCTCCTTGCCACGCACTCCGGAAGCGCCTTCGGAGCCGGCCGAGAACACCACCTGTGTGGTGGTGGCCTTGGGTTCCCAGCCGTTCCTGGTGCGGTGGAGGTCGTAGTCGATGTCCTTCCACTCGCCGCCCACCTTGGCCCGGACCGGGGAGGAGTACAGCTTCTTGGCCATGAGGCCGTCAGGGCGGGCCCAGGTGGTGGAGCGCGCGGCGCGCAGGGCGGTGACCTCGACGGACTTTCCCGTCTTCGCAGCCCGGGTGAGGGCTGCCGCTTCAGTGACTGGCCTTGTCCTCCGGTCGCGGCTCGGCCCGTCTCCGGAGCCGGAATCGCCCAGGCCGAGGCCCACAAAGGCGATACCAGTGGCAGCGAGAGCCGTGGTGAGCGCGGCGGCTGTTGTCCGTCTCGCGGGCACGCGGAACCAGTTCCGCGTCGTGCGCGTCATCGGGCGAGTTCCCCTTCCCCCTTGGAACCGGCGCGATGCAGGGCGCGGCCGGGCCAGCCGATGATGACCCATCAGCGAGCCGTCGTCACCCTTCGCGTGCGGCACGCGTCATTGAGTGGATCAACTACCCGGTCCGTATGGATGGTTGGGCACTGAGGCGGGCAACTGCGTGGGTGCTGGGCGGGCTTGGGTGCGAATCGTGGCGAAGGCGCTCAAAGCGCCTGGAGATTGAACCACCTTTGTCAAGTGACTTGATGAATTGCATGAGAAGCCCGCAGAGGGGCGGAAGTGCCCGCAACCTCGGATGTGATCAAGTTTGGGTGTTACCAACTGTCGTGCTGCGCTACATACCGTGACGGTCATCACATTCGCACAGGTGCTCTAGCGGAACTTCACAGGAGCCACACAAAATCTGCGTCATCTGAAACGCCATCACGCGTGGTCCGAACCTGGTCCCGCCTCAGTGGTCCGGGGGGACCTCGTCGTGTTCGGTCGCTTTTCGCATGCCCGCCTTCGCCGTCCGCGCCGTTTGCGGCGTCTGCGCACGACGCTCGTGCCCACGCTCGGGGCAGCCCTGCTCGTGGGGCTCCTCCCCGCCCAGTCGGTGGCGCTGCCGCCCGACCCGACCGCCGCCGACCAGGGTCGCGAAACGCTTGACCTGGAAAAGCTCGACCAGGACGAGCCCATATCGGGTGAGGCCTTCGAACGGGACCTGGAGACCTTGAAGGTCGAGGTCCCTGAGGACCAGGAACAGGCTCCGGCGGGTACGGCGACGGCTCCGGTCGCCGACTCGGGGACGGTCAGCTTCGGCTCCTCCGCGAGTGTCACTCCGGCTGCGGCGCGCATGGGTACCAACGCCCAACAGGTCGGCCTGACCCCGGTTGAGGATCTTCCGGTAAGTCTTGGGCAGGCCCCGGACCAGCCCGCGCCCACCGGTACGTGGCAGGTCTCCGTCGCCGCACGCACCGCGCCCGTATCGCAGGGAGTCGACGGTGCCGTCGTGACCGTCCAGGCTCCGGCGACCGGCTCCGTGCCGATCTCGGTCAGGCTCGACTACGCCAAGTTCAGGAACCTCTACGGCGCCGACTGGGCCTCCCGCCTGCGGTTCGTCCAGTTCCCCGAGTGCTACCTGGACACGCCGGACGACGAGGCGTGCCAGGAGTACGAGGAGCTGGAGACCACCAATGACACCAGGACCCAGTCGATCACGGCCACGGTCGACACGGCGGCGGACGGAACGGTCACCCCGGCCTCGGCGAACCTCCGTGAGTCCGACGGCGGATCGATTGCCCAGGCCTCCTACGGGGCTGCTACGACACCGGTCGCGGCGACCGGCGACAGGGCGGTCCTCGGAGCGGTCGACTCCGGTGGCGCCGAGGGCGGCTCCTTCAAGGCCACGCCCCTGGCCTCCAACGGCAAGTGGGAGGCAGGCGGTTCGTCGGGCGCGTTCACGTGGTCGTACCCGCTGAGTATCCCGGCAGCCCCCGCCGGCCCGGCCCCGGCCATCTCCTTCAACTACAACTCCCAGACCGTGGACGGCCGTACGGCGGTCTCCTCTCCCCAGTCCTCCTGGATCGGCGAGGGCTGGGACTACGACCCCGGTCACATCGAGCGCCGCTACCGCACCTGCAAGGACGACCGTAAGAACCTGAACTCCGGCACGCCCAACAACACGACCAAGAAGGACAAGACGTCCGACCTGTGCTGGGTGTCGTACAACGCGGTGATGTCGCTCGGCGGCAGGACCGTCGAGCTGGTGAGGGACGCGCCCACGAGCAGTGACCCGGAGACCGACACCGAGATCTACCGCCCGCAGAGCGACGACGGCACCCGCGTCGAGCGCAGGACCGGCGGCAGCAACGGCGACAACAACGGCGAGTACTGGATCGTCACCACCGCCGACGGCACCAAGTACCACTTCGGCCTCAACCAGGTCGGCGGCGGCCACTCCGACACCAACTCGGTCTCCACCGTCCCCGTCTTCGGCAACCACCCGGGCGAGCCCTGCCACGCCACTGCCTTCGCCGACTCCCGCTGCGGCGCGGGCAAGAAGCAGGCCTGGCGCTGGGGCCTGGACAAGGTCGTCGACGTGCACGGCAACGTGATGGTCGTCAACTGGAAGCAGGAGACGAACTACTACGCCGTAAAGAAGAAGTTCAAGTCCCCTGAGAAGTACGACCGTTACGCCTACCCGACGACCATCGAGTACGGCATGCGCTCTTCCGACCTGACGAAGCCGTCCGCGACGGTCGAGTTCGGCGCTCAGCAGCGCTGCCTGAAGTCGGAGACGGCCTGCGACTCGGCCAACTTCGCCAAGACCGACGACCCGGGAGCGTACCGCCCCTGGTGGGACACCCCCGGCAACCTCAACTGCAAGTCCACGTCCAAGCTGTGCCCGCCCTTCCCGTCCTTCTGGACGCAGATGCGCCTGGACACGGTGACGACGAAGGCCGCCCGCGCCGGCCGGACCGGCCTGGGCAAGGTGGACACGTACGAGCTCCACCAGTCCTTCCCCGAGGACTGGTACGACACGTCCCCCGGCCTCTGGCTGAACTCGATCACCCGCCGCGGCTTCGCCCCCGGCGACACGACCGGCACCCTCCAGTCCAAGGACGGCGTCAGTTTCGCCGAGTACACGGTCGGAGCGACCTCGCCCCTGCGCGCCCGCCTCAAGGACCGCCAGCTCCCGAACCTGGTCCCCAGCGGCCCGAACGACCAGCGCCCCGGCTTCACCCGACCGCGCATCGGCACGGTCGCGACCGAGTACGGCGGCGACATCGAGGTCGAGTACAGGGGAGGCTGCGCGTCCGAACCCGCCGAGGACAAGGGCGAGAACAACGGCACCTGCTACCCGGTCCGCTGGTCGCCGGACGGTGACGAGAGGACGCCGGCCAAGGCCTGGTTCAACAAGTACGTCGTCGCCTCCGTCACCGAGACCGACAAGGTCACCTCCCAGAGCAGGCCCGTCCACACGACGTACAAGTACGCGGACTCCGCCTGGGCCAAGAACGACGACGAGTTCACCCGCCCGTCCCTGCGCACGTACAGCGTCTGGCGCGGCTATCGCCAGGTCGCGGTCACCAAGGGCAGCCGGTCCAGTTCCCAGCAGGGCGATCCGCTGTCCCAGTCGTACTCCGAGACGCGGTACTTCCAGGGCGTCGGCGGGGAGGTCAAGGACTCGACGGGCAAGTACACGCTGCTCGCCGATGACGCGCCGCAGTACGCGGGGATGACGGCGGAGACCATCACGTACCTCGACTCCGACAAGGCGGTCAAGAAGAGGGAGCTGACGTACCCCTGGTCCAAGCAGACCGCATCCCGTGCCCGCGAGGCCGAGAACGGCACGGACATGGACCCGCTCCTCGCGCACCGCAGCGGCGTCAAGCGCACGGAAGCCATCCAGACGGTCGGCAGCAGCTGGCAGGCCGTACGGACGTCGACCACGGTGGACGACACATACGGGCTCCCGATCGAGGTCGAGACGGCCGTGGTCAAGCCGAACGGGTCCGGCGAGACGCTGTCCGACCAGACCTGCACCAGGACGTCGTACGTGCACAACACGTCGGCGTGGCTGATCGGGTTGCCGAAGGAACAGCGGACCACGGGCACGTCGTGTGCCGATCACGATGCAGCGGACCCGTCCACGAAGCTCGTGAAAGCGGTCCGCAACAGCTACGACGGCTTGGCGTACGGCGAGACACCGACGAAGGGCCTGGTCACCTCTGCCGCCGACATCAACGGTGCCGGGACCTCGTACTCGATCGTCACGAAGACGACGTACGACCCGCTGGGTCGCGTCCGCACCGTCACGAAGCCGGGCACCGGAACGACCGAGACGCAGTACACACCCGGGGACGCGGGCGGCCCGGTCACCTCCGTCAAGACGATCAACGCCAAGGGCCATTCCGTCACGACGACCTTCGACCCGGGCCGCAGCCTGGCGCTGACGGTCACCGACGCCAACGGCCGGGTCACGCGTAACGAGTACGACGATCTCGGGCGCCTCGTGAAGGGCTGGTCTCCGTCCCGTTCCTCGGGTGGCAAGTCGCCGGACGTCGAGATCGTGTACCAGGCGGCGATCGCCACCTCCCAGACGACGCGCCCCGCCGCCGTCACCACAAAGGCACTGAAGGACGACGGTTCCTACAGCCGCCAGGTGACGATCTACGACGGCCTGATGCGCCAGGTCCAGACCCAGTCCGAAGCCCACGGCCCCGGCCGCATCGTCACTGACACCACCTACGACGACCATGGTCTGGTCGACGAGCAGACCGGTGCCTACCTCGCGAAGGGCGAGCCGGCCGCCGAGCTCTTCGAACCGAGGTCCAAGTCGCTGATACCGAGTTGGGTCAAGTACCGCTACGACGGCCTGGAGCGCCGGGTTCGCGAGTCGACGTACCACGACGGCGACTACGTGTACGCGACCTACACGACCCACAGCGACACCAGCACCTACGTGAACCCGGCCGGCTCGACGGCCCCGCGGACCCGCACCTTCACCGATGCGCTCGGCCGCGTCACCTCGATCCGCCACTACAAGGACGACGGAAGCACGGACCAAGGGCGCACCACCGTCTACGAGTACGACGCTCGCGGCAACCGCAGCAAGGTGACCGACCCGGCAGGCAACGCCTGGACGTACACGTACGACGCCCGGGCCCGGGTGACCTCGACCACCGACCCCGACACCGGCAGGACGGAGACCGGGTACGACGACGCCGACCGGCCGGTCAAGGTCACGGACGCGAAATCGACGACGACGTACACGCAGTACGACGACCTCGGCCGGGTGACGTACGTCCGCGAGGGCTCCGAGACGGCAACACCGGTCAAGGAGTTCACGTACGACACCCTGTCCGGCGCACTCGGCCAGCCGGTCGCCTCGATCCGGCGCACGCCGAACGGCGACTACATCAACCGCGTCACCGGCTACGACACCGACTACCGCCCCACCGGCACCGAGACGGTCATCCCCGCCAACACGATGACGACGGGTTTCTCCGGCACGTACGCGTACGCGTACACCTACACCCCGACCGGCAAGCCCCAGACGGTCACGCTGCCGGCGGTGGGCGGGCTGGCGAAGGAGAAGGTCGTCACCCGCTACAACGGCGACGGCTTGGCCGAGTCGACCTCGGGCCTCGCCTGGTACACGTCCGATGTCACCTACTCGCCGTACGGCGAGCCCCTGCGCACGGTCTCCGCCGCGCAGCCGTACCGGGTCTGGACGACCAACTTCGTCGACCCGCACACCGGCCGTCTCCAGCGCACGGTGGCCGACCGGGAGACGTCGGGCCCGCACCGCATCTCGGACAGCTACTACTCCTACGACAAGTCGGGGACCATCACGTCCAACGCGCGCAAGCTGTCGGAGGCTTCGGGCACGACGTGGGACACCCAGTGCTTCACGTACGACGTGATGGGCGAGCTGGTGAACGCCTGGACGTCGAACATCACGCCCGGTGGCAGTGGCACGGGCTGCAAGTCGTCGAACGGTACGACGTGGGGCTATCGCACGGACTATGTGGCCTCGTCCGGCCCGGTGGCCGACGCCCCGGACGCATCGACGGACGTGTCGAGCCCGGACGCCTCGCTGACGTCCACGCTGGCGGCCACCGCTCCTGAGGCGGCCTCGGTCTCGACAGGCACGACGGCGTACCGCCAGTCCTTCACCTTCGACTGGCTCGGCAACCGCGCCACGATGACGGAGCCCGACCCGGCGGACGCGACGAAGAACGTCACCTTCACGTACGGCTACGGGACGACGCAGCCGCACACCATGAAGTGGATCAGCTCCAACCCGTCGGGCAAAGGCAGCAGTTACGCGTACGACGCGGTGGGCAACACCGAGTCCCGCGATCTGCCCGCCACGACGCAGGACCTGACCTGGACGTCCGAGAACAAGCTCGCCACGATCACGGACGACGGCAAGAAGACGACGTACGTCTACGACGCGGCCGGCAACCGCATCCTGGAGAACTCCCCGTCGGGCTCGACGCTGTACATGGGCGAGACGGAGGTGACGACGGACGCGTCCGGCACGGTCACCCGGGCGTCCCGCTCCTACGCGCACCCCGGCGCCCCGACGGTGACCCGCACCACGAGCAACGGCGCGACGACGGGCCACCAGCGCAGCGTCATGCTCGCGGACCACCTCGGCACGGCGACCACGTCGGTGAAGGTGTCGAGCGGCCAGGAGGTCACGCGCCGTGCCTTCAAGCCGTACGGCGAGGTGCGCGGACCCAAGCCGTCCACGTGGCCCAACAAGCGCAGCTACCTGGGCGTGGGCATTGACGACGCGGCGACAGGCCTGACCCACATAGGCGCCCGCGAGTACGACCAGAACTCGGGCCGTTTCCTCTCGGCGGACCCGATCATCGACATCGCGGACCCGCTCCAGATGAACGGGTACGCCTACAGCAACAACAGCCCGGTCAGCAAGAGCGACCCGACCGGGCTGTGCCCGAAGGACCTGTGTCCGGACGGCGGCCAGAACACCAACGAGACGCCGCTCCAGCCTGGTGGTGGTGGAGCGACAAAGGGAAGTTCGTCCGGTTCGAGTAACAAGAACTCGGGGGGAACTCCAGTCATCGTTGATCTCGGATACGGTAAGCCCGCCTTGCCCTCCAAGAAGCTTTACCAGCTGTACCAGAACAAACTTCCCGGGATCGGGCAGCTGCGGCAGAACGGCGCTTACTTCCCCGATCTCAGCTATGCACTCATGGTGGAACTCTACTTCCGGGAGCGCTGTAGCCTCAGCTTCAACGACGGGTGCAGTGAACTACGAAAATTCTACGGAGGCTGGAAACACGTAGACAGCATCAACGCCGTCGACACGTGCCCTGCATGTGGCAACGTGGGCTTCCAGGCGATCACAGCCCGCCTCGGCGCGGGCAGGGCGGGAAAGGTCAAGTGGGGCTGCCGGTGCTTCCTGGCCGGAACCGACGTCCTGATGGCTGACGGCTCGACAAAGGACATCGAGGACATCAAAGTCGGGGACAGGGTCCTGGCCACTGACCCGAAAACAGGTAAGACCGGCCCCAGGAAAGTCACTCGCCTCATCCGCACCGAGGATGACAAGTATTTCAACGAGCTGTCGATCGCTACGGAAGACGGCATCGAGAAACTCACGGCCACTCACGAGCACCCCTTCTGGTCCCCGTCCGAACGCGACTGGATTGAGGCAGGAAAGCTCAGGCCGGGCATGACCCTGCGCACCGATGACGGCGACACGGTCATCGTCACGGGCAACCGCGCCTTCACCAGGTACGCCCGTACCTACAACCTTACGGTTGACGACCTGCATACGTACTATGTGCTGGCGGGGGCCACTCCGGTCCTCGTTCACAACAGCAATGCGGGGGATGACCCCCGCTCTTTCTCGAACTTGATACCGGAAGATACTCCTGAGTGGTTCAAGCCGATCGCTCCTGGCACCGTGCTGTCCCGTTCAGGCAACTATGCATATGTAGTGACGGGAGATGGTGAGCTAGTTATCGGGAAGCGTACGGCTGGCCACGTGAGCCTCGCCCAGGGGAGGGATGTGCTGGCTGCCGGAGAGTTTAAGACTAAGGGTGGTCAAGTCGTTTACCTCGATAACAAATCTGGCCATTATCAGCCTTACGGAGCTCACGCTCAAAAGGCGGCAACGGATGCTTTTAACAGGAATGGACTTGGCGCAGATGGGAAGTACATCGAGGCATGGCGACCCAGCTGCTGATCCGGTCGCAGAGTTCATGAAGGCCGTCCAGGAGGTCCTTGCCGCTGCAGAAGAGACCTTTGGTACCGAGGAGCTGGAGCCGGGCCTGGAGCGTGCGCTAGCGATTCTGCAGCGGAACCCTGAATCGAGGGGGGAATTCGAGACCCGGATGATTGCTCTTATTGATTCCCCAAAGGAAGGCGTTGTCGAAATTATCTCTTTTCTGATGCACGAGCTGCGCTGGGAAGCCGTCCGAGAGGCGGTCGGGGAAAGGATCGATCATCCCAGGGGGAACGTCAGTAATATTCGGCTTTACGAGGCCATGTTGGACTCCTTCTCTGACTCCTGGCGCGACCGCGATCTTTATGTGAGATTCGCTGGGTCGTGAGCTCGTAGTCCTGCAGTGCGCGAAATGGAGCAGGCGTGACACGGCGAAGGCTCGACCGCCCGATGTGGCTGGTCCAGTCGCGAGGTGTGTTGCGATGGAAATCATGAGCAGGGTCGAGCTGGTTGCTTTGGTCGAAAGGATCATGGGCGGCGAGGGTGCGGAAGATGAGCACGGAAGGCTTGTTGAAGCCCTTGAAAACAACGTGCCTCATCCACGTGTCCTCGACCTCATCTTTCACCCGCACCTGGATGGTTTTCAGGAGGCTCAGCTGACGGCAGAACAGATCGTCGATGCCGCCCTGTCGTACGAGCCCATCGAGCTTTGATCTCGTGGTGAGGTCGCGGCCTCAGGAGATCGCCAGTGAACGGTCGGAGGGTGCGGCCGTTGCCTTCGGGGCCGACGCGGAGTTCATGTCTGCGCCGAGGACAAGGGGATGGCGGTCAGGATGCCGTTGGACGTGTCCGCGGTTCAGTCGCGGCCCTCGGCGAATGGATGGCGTTACAGGGGTCTTCGAAGTTGAGCGGCGGGGTCCGTCGCGGGATTGGCAGATCTGGGCCACTCTCGACCTTTTCACGGCCGTCCGAGCTGGCCCAAATCTGCCAATCACCAGCCTTGGAGACGGTCACGACCTCGACTGCGGTGATCCGTACATCGGTCAAGTTCGAAGACCCCGTTTCAGGGCGGCGGTTACGACTCCACACTGGCTCTTCGGAAGTAGGGAGAACATGCCTGGCAGCGGCGCGGAAACGGGTGGACTCGGTCCACACGAGGTGAGCGCTGTCATGGCCGGAGTCGGATACGTGGTCCCTCCGGAGGTGGTGACTGCGGCCGTATCACCGGACGGTGTCCGAGCCATGGGGTTTCTCGTGTCGCGCACGCGGGCCTTCGAGGTATGGAGGTTGTGGCGCGAGCGCCATGCGGTCGGCTCGGGGTGGTATCCGGTACTTTCCGAGGTGAATCCGCGGCAGTTGGTTTGGAACGCGCCGGATGCCATCCCTCGGGGTGGCCGTGAGGCGGTGGTCTCGGCGGTTTCCCGTAACCCGGACGAAATCATCGACGAGATTATGGCTGCCTTCCTGGTCGACGCGCTTGACAAGTCGGCGGACCAAGAGGCCATGGACGAGTGGATCGCGGAGTTGACGCCGCAGCGCTTGGCCGAGTCGTTGGCGGGCCCGCTCAGCGCACCCCGGCCAGGCGATCCGTGGAAGGGCTCTCTGTCGTGGGACCCGGAGTTCTGGTTCTGCCTGGTCGAGGCACGTCACGGCTACGAGCTCCCGGTGCTTCTGCCCGGGCTGCCGCACACGCCCAACTGGTGGGTGGACGAGGTTCAAAGGGGGCTTGAGCCCTCGGATCATCTGGCCTTCCTGCGTAGCTGGCATGAGCGCTTCGGCGCGGATCCGTATTACATGGACGGCAGTAACATGCGGCTGGCCGTGGACCGTCCTCCGTTGACTCCGGAGGCAGCGGCCCGTGCGGCCGTTGAGCGGTACTCCTACTGCTGTGACAATTCTCCGGACCTGCCGGTGCTGGGGGACGGCGAGATCCGTTCGACCGTATGGACGTTCTGGTGGGACTGAGATTGCGCTGGGTCTTGGGAGGCTTCAGGTGGCGCGGGCCGAGCGTATTCCTCGGCGAGCCGCGTGCAGCAGGGAGTTGAGGCCGGGAACTTGCAAGGCGAGGCTGACGGTTGGTTCGTCGGATTCGCGGAGGCGGATGGTTCCGTCGGGGGCTGGGGCCAGTTCGAGGCAGTTGTTTCCCTCGCTGCTGTACGAAGACTTCTGCCAGTGGAGAGTTGTGAGCACTTGGGGCCTTTCAGAGGTCGCTGGCGATCTCGTGGATCAGGTCTCGCGAGGCGGACTCCTTGAGGGCGACCGCCTCGAAGCGCGTCATGAACGTGCGGTACTTCTCCAACTGGAGGTCCGCGTGAAGGAATACGGACCCATGTTCGGCGTCGAGTTGGACCGTGTCCAGCGGCGGGACAGGGCCTTCGGCGTAGAGCACGGTCTGTCCGGCACCGGGGAAGATGCCGGCGTCGTAGGGGATCACCAGGACGGTCACGTGGTTGAACTCGCTCATCTCGATGACCTGCTTCAGCTGTTCGCGCGTCACGTCCCGGCCCCCGAACCGCATGCGCAGGGCCGCCTCGTGAATGATCGCCGTGTACGGAGTCGGCGAGGCGGCGAAAAGGATGCCCTGCCGCTTGATGCGGTGGGTGACGCGGTGCTCGATCTCCGGAGGGGACAGCTTCGGGATGGACTGGCGGAAGATCAGGCGTGCGTAGTCCACCGTCTGGAACAAGCCTGGAAGGTGGGCGATCTGGGCCGTATGGATCGCGGTGGCATGGTGCTCCAGCTCGGCCAGGTCGAGGAGGCCTGAGGGCAGAGTCTCTCGGTACTCGTCCCACCAGTAACGGCCGCGTCCCGCAGTCATGGCGGCCAAGGCCTCGATGTACGGCTCGTCCGAACAGCCGTAGCTGTGGGCGAACATGCGGACCCGGTCAGCGCTGACGCCAAAGCGGCCGGCCTCAATGGAGCTGATGCGTGCCGCGTTGACGTTCAGCAACTCGCCCGCCTCGCGGGCGGTCAGGCCTGCTCTTTCCCTCAGTTTCCGCAGCTCAGCGCCGAGGCGTTGCTGGCGTACGGTCGCTGATGCCCTTGGTGGCATGCCGCGTCCCTCTCACTCTTAGGGGTAGTGGTTTGACGTAGTAGGTAGTAAGCCTACTCCGCATGCTCTACGTTGTGTATCGCATCAACCACCCAACGTGATGCCGGGGTTCCCGGAAGCGCACCGCCCTGCCCGAGCGCAGCGCACGGCAGTGGCGGCGGAGCCACCGCGTGTGTCACCCGTCATCCCACTGAATGGTCCACCCGATCCAACCCCCCTTCCCCGAAGAGGAGTTACGGCCATGACCGAACTCGCCCGGACAAAGTCCGCAACTCACTCCCCGCTCGACACCGACTGGGAGTACACCCTCCGCATCCCCCACTCACCCTTCGGCCCCGGCATCGTCCGCGCCCATGTCCGGACCGTGCTCACCCGGTACCGGGCCGAACGCACCGTCCTCGACAACGCCCAGCTCGTCGCCTCCGAACTCGTCACCAACTCCCTTGCCGGTACGAGGAGTACGAGGGACCCCATCGCCGTGCGGCTCATGCGCGCGGACGGGCGGCTGCGGCTCAGCGTGTGGGACAGCAGTTCCTGCCCTCCGCGCGAGAGCCCGCGGCCGGGGCTCGACGAGGAGAGCGGGCGCGGGCTCTGGCTGACGCGGGCGTGTGCCGATGAGTGGGGGCACTTTCTCGTAGTCAACGGGCGTCGTGACGGCGGAGGGAAGGAGGTGTGGGCCGAGTGGCGGGCTCCCTAGGCGGCACGGCCGGAGAGATACGTATGGGCCCCGCCCCGGCACGTGACAGTTCACAACCGGGAGACGGGGCCCATTGCACCGTGGAGCCAGGCGGCTCAGCGGATCAGAAGCGGCGCGTGATCAGCGCTCGCTTCACCTCCTGGATGGCCTTCGTGACCTCGATACCGCGCGGGCAGGCGTCCGTGCAGTTGAAGGTCGTGCGGCAACGCCACACGCCGTCCTTGTCGTTGAGGATCTCCAGGCGCTGCTCGCCCGCCTCGTCACGCGAGTCGAAGATAAAGCGGTGCGCGTTGACGATGGCGGCCGGGCCGAAGTACTGGCCGTCGTTCCAGAAGACCGGGCACGAGGAGGTGCAGGCCGCGCAGAGGATGCACTTCGTCGTGTCGTCGAAGCGTTCCCGGTCCTCCGACGACTGGAGGCGCTCCCGCGTGGGCTCGTTCGTGTCCTTCGTGATCAGGAAGGGCATCACGTCCCGGTACGCCTGGAAGAACGGGTCCATGTCCACGATCAGGTCCTTCAGGACCGTGAGGCCCTTGATGGGCTCGATCGTGATCGGCTTCTCGGGGTTGATGTCCTTGATCAGCGTCTTGCAGGCGAGGCGGTTCCTGCCGTTGATCCGCATCGCGTCCGAGCCGCAGATGCCGTGGGCGCAGGAACGGCGGAAGGTCAGGGTGCCGTCGACGTCCCACTTGATCTTGTGGAGGCCGTCGAGGACGCGCTCCTTGGGATCGATCTCCAGCTGGAAGTCCTCCCAGAACGCCTCGGCGGCGACCTCCGGGTCGAACCGGCGCACGCGGAACGTGACCGTGATGTACGGAGAGGCAGCGGACGCCGAACCCTGGGCCTCGGCCTTGTCCATAACAGGGGTAGCCATCAGTACTTACGCTCCATCGGCTGGTAGCGGGTCTGGACGACCGGCTTGTAGTCGAGACGGATGGACTCGGTGCCGTCGTCGCCCACCTCGCGGTACGCCATGGTGTGGCGCATGAAGTTGACGTCGTCGCGGTTCGGGTAGTCCTCGCGGTAGTGACCGCCGCGGGACTCCTTGCGGGCCAGCGCCGACACGGCCATGACCTCGGCCAGGTCCAGGAGGTTGCCGAGCTCGATGGCCTCCAGCAGGTCGGTGTTGAACCGCTTGCCCTTGTCCTGGATCGAGACGTTCTTGTAGCGCTCGCGGAGTTCCGTGATCTTCTCCACGGCCGTCTTGATCGTCTGCTCGGTGCGGAACACCATGACGTTCGCGTCCATGGTCTCCTGCAGCTCGCGGCGCAGGTCCGCCACGCGCTCGCTGCCCGTGGACGAACGCAGCTGCTCGATCTGCTCGACGACCAGGGACTCCGGGCTCTCCGGCAGCTCGACGTAGTCGGCCTTCTGGGAGTACTCGGCGGCGGCGATGCCCGCGCGGCGCCCGAAGACGTTGATGTCCAGGAGGCTGTTCGTGCCCAGGCGGTTCGCGCCGTGCACCGACACGCACGCGACCTCGCCGGCCGCGTACAGGCCGGGGACGACCGTGGTGTTGTCGATCAGGACCTCACCCTCGACGTTCGTCGGGATGCCGCCCATGGCGTAGTGCGCGGTGGGCTGGATCGGGATCGGGTCCGTGTAGGGCTCGATGCCGAGGTAGGTGCGCGCGAACTCCGTGATGTCCGGGAGCTTGGCGTCGAGCTGCTCCGGCGGGAGGTGGGTGAGGTCGAGGAAGACGTGGTCGCCCTCGGGACCGCAGCCCCTGCCCTCGCGGATCTCCGTGTAGATCGAGCGGGACACGACGTCTCGGGACGCCAGGTCCTTCATCACCGGCGCGTACTTCTCCATGAAGCGCTCGCCGTCCTTGTTGCGGAGGATGCCGCCCTCACCACGGGCGCCCTCCGTCAGCAGGATGCCCATGCGCCAGATGCCGGTCGGGTGGAACTGGAAGAACTCCATGTCCTCCAGCGGCAGCCCGCGACGGTACACGGCCGCCTGACCGTCACCGGTCAGCGTGTGCGCGTTCGACGTCACCTTGAAGAACTTGCCGCAGCCGCCGGACGCGTAGATGACCGCCTTCGCCTGGAAGACGTGGATCTCGCCGGTGGCCAGCTCGTAGGCCACCACGCCCGCGGACTTCTTGACGCCGTCGACCTCGGTGATCAGCTGGTCCAGGACGTAGAACTCGTTGAAGAACTCCACGCCCTCCTTCACGCAGTTCTGGTACAGCGTCTGGAGGATCATGTGGCCGGTGCGGTCGGCCGCGTAGCAGGAGCGGCGGACCGGGGCCTCACCGTGGTTCCTCGAATGCCCACCGAAGCGGCGCTGGTCGATGGTGCCGTTCGGGGTGCGGTTGAACGGCAGGCCCATCTTCTCCAGGTCGAGGACCGAGTCGATGGCCTCCTTCGCCAGGATCTCGGCGGCGTCCTGGTCGACCAGGTAGTCACCACCCTTGACCGTGTCGAAGGTGTGCCACTCCCAGTTGTCCTCCTCCACGTTCGCCAGCGCGGCGGCCATGCCGCCCTGTGCGGCGCCCGTGTGGGAGCGGGTCGGGTAGAGCTTCGTCAGCACGGCGGTGCGGCTGCGCTTCGTCGACTCGATGGCGGCGCGCATACCGGCGCCACCGGCGCCGACGATGACGGTGTCGTACTTGTGGATCTTCATGAGTGGATACCTCAGCCCCGTGCCTAGCGGATGTTCGGGTCGAAGGTGAAGATCACCAGCGTGCCCAGCAGGATGGTGAACACCGTGGCGGTGTACAGCAGGCCCTTCAGCCACAGGCGCGTGTTCGGGCGCTCCGCGTAGTCGTTGATGATCGTGCGCAGGCCGTTCGCGCCGTGCAGCATCGCCAGCCACAGCATCAGCAGGTCCCAGGTCTGCCAGAACGGCGAGGCCCAGCGGCCCGCGACGAACGCGAAGCCGATCTTGGAGACGCCGCCGTCGAGGACGAGCTGGATCAGCAGGTGGCCGATGACCAGGACGACCAGGACGATGCCGGACAGGCGCATGAACAGCCAGCCGTACATCTCGAAGTTGCCGCGGGTCGACTTCGGGGTCTTCGTGGTGCGCTTGCGGGGCGGCTCGATGACGGGAGCCGGGTTCTCGGGGCTGTAGCCCGACAGCTCGCCCGCGCCCTCTACCGGGCCGATTCCGGATTCGGTGGTCTCAGTGGTGGACATGTGCCTCAGCTCCCGAAGACTTCACGAACGGCGTGGCCGAGGACGGGGTACAGCGCCCCGATCATCAGCACGAGCCAGACGCCGACGACGGTCCAGAGCATCTGCTTCTGGTAGCGCGGGCCCTTGGCCCAGAAGTCGACGGCGATGACGCGCAGGCCGTTGAGCGCGTGGAAGAGAATGGCGGCGACGAGGCCGTATTCCAGCAGCGCGACGAGAGGCGTCTTGTACGTGGCCACGACGGTGTCGTAGGCCTCGGGGGAGACACGCACGAGAGCGGTGTCCAGCACGTGTACGAACAGGAAGAAGAAGATGAGGACGCCGGTGACTCGATGAGCCACCCAGGACCACATTCCTTCCCGGCCGCGGTACAGCGTTCCAGCCGGCACGGAAGAACCCTCCGGGAGCGGGGACTGGGGCCTGCCGGCTTCTGTGTCGGTCGGGCCCGGCCGGGTACGGTCCACCGGCCCCCAGCATCGTAGCGACGTGTGCCTGTGGTGCTTACTCGGGGGCCGTGGGTGTGATCAAACAGGCATGCGTACGGGGTAGTGGTGGGCGGCTTCCGGGGTGGGGGTTTGTCTTTTTTGTCGGGTGCGGGTTGATTGTGGCTGGTCGCGCCCACGCGGCGGAGCCGCATATCAGAAACAGCCCCGCGCCCCTAAAAGGCGCTCCGCGTCCCTAAGGCACCGGCTGGGATGAAAAGTCCCCTACGATCCTTCTCAGCCTTCCCCGTGCCAGGCGGCGGAGCTCCTCCGCTGCCAGGAGGCGTTCTTCCTCCGGATCGTTTGTCAATCGTGACCGGATGCCGGTGAGGACCCGGTCGAGGGCCTCCGCGGCGGGGATGTCGTCCAGGCAGATCACGAAGACGTGCCCGAAGCGGCTCTCGTACGCGGCGTGTGCGGCGCTCAGTGCGGTATGGGCGGCGGAGTACGCGCCGGCCGGGAGCAGGGTGAGTGACTCGGCGGCCAGGGCCTCGGCGACGTCGGCGGGCGTCAGGTCGTAGGACGCCTCGTCGGCCGCGGCGAGGAGCGCCTCCAGGTCCGGGTAGGGCCTGTGCTCGGCGACGCGGTGGGCCCAGCGCGGACTCCGGCAGCAGGTGAGGAGGGCCTGCTCGGCGTCGGTGGCGGGCGCGGTGTTGAACCCCTCCAGGGCCATGGGGCCGGGGGCGGTGCGGGGCTGCTCCGGGAAGGCGACCTGGCCGGGGAGGTGCGGAAGACGGTGCGAAGGCAGCGTGGGTCCTCGGCGGTGTGTGGCGAGGTCTTGTGGACCTCGCGTACGGGTCGGCTGGGGGTGGGGTGTGAGATGTGCCGTCACGTTATCGAGGGCGGTCAACGACTGTCTGAACGATGCCCGAAATTCACCCGGAGGGAAGAGTTTCGGAAACCGTGGTGGACAGTCGGGCTGGATGGACGTCGTAGGTTCGACGGCGGAGGTGCGTGAGTGGAGGTACGTGCAATGGGGCGAATGCGGATAGAAAGAGCAACCGGAGGCGCGTCGTGAACCGTGGTCGGCGCCGGGCACCCCGTAGAAGGACGCCCGTGGCGCCCAAGTGGTTGCTTCCCTTCGTGGGGGTTGCTCTGGCGGGGGGTGCCGTCGTGTTCGGTGTGACCGTCTGGCCGGGCGGTGGCACGGGGGAGACGAACGCTTCCCAGCCGACGGGGGTGGGTGCGGGGAGCAGCGACTGCCCCTCCCCGTCCGCGTCGTCCTCGCCGTCGCGTTCGTACCCGATGTCCCAGAAGCCCAAGACGATCCCGGCGGTGCGTGAGCACACGCCCGCCCGTGGCCCCGGCTGGCGACCCTCCGACGGCGCCCGGCTTGTGATCGGCGACAAGAAGCTGGCCGACGAGGGCAAGCTCACCGCCCGTGAGCTGGGTCTCACGTACGCCGGAGAGGCCGAGCCCTGCGACGGGGACGTACAGCTGACGCTGACCGGCAAGAACCAGCCGAACTCCGAGGCGTACACGATGACCGTGCGGAACGGGCGCGTACGGATCTCCGCGGCCACCGACACGGGCGTCTTCTACGGCACGCGCACCCTCAAACAGGAGGTGCGCGACGGCGGTACGGCGTCCGAGGGCGTCGTACGGGACGAGCCGGCCAAGCCCCAGCGCGGGTTCATGCTGGACACCGCGCGCAAGCACTTCACGGCGGGCTGGATCGAGGACCGCATCCGTGAGCTCGGCGACCTGAAGTACAACCAGCTCGGGCTGCACTTCTCCGACGACCAGGGCTTCCGCATCGAGTCGGACACGCACCCCGAGGTGGTGTCGAAGCAGCACCTCACCAAGGCGCAGGTGCGGCGCATCGTGGACCTCGCGGCGAGCCGCCACATCAAGGTCGTCCCCGAGATCGACTCGCCGGGCCACCTGGGCGCGGTGATCGCCGCCTACCCGGACCTGCAGCTGCGCAACGCGAGCGGCGTGGCCGCCTCCGGCGCGGTGGACATCTCCAAGCCCGCGGCGGCCAAGATCGTCGACGATCTGCTGAACGAGTACGCGGATCTGTTCCCCGGGCCCTACTGGCACCTCGGCGCCGACGAGTACAGGGCACTGATGGTCTCGGACCCCGAGACCTCGTATCCGCAGCTGGCGGCCGCGGCACGGGCCCGGTACGGGGCGGGGGCGACCGTGGCCGACCTGGCGACGGGCTGGATGGACGACCGGGCCGACACGATCCGCAAGCACGACCGGACGATGCGGGCCTGGAACGACGGGTTCTTCCGCGACACCAAGGTGCAGCCGTCGCGCGACATCCAGGTCGCGTACTGGACCGGCAAGGAGATCGGGGCCCGGCAGCCGGACGAATACCTGAGCGCCGGACGCCGGGTGGTCAACTACAACGACGAGTTCCTGTACTACGTCCTCGGCGAACCCAACGAGTTCGTCTACCCGACCGGCGAGCGGATCTACGAGCAGTGGACCCCGCTCGTGCTGCGCGGCACGACACCGGTGGCCGAGCAGTACGACGACCAGATCCTGGGCGGGTCCTTCGCGGTGTGGTGCGACCTGTCGAACTCCCAGACCGAGGCGCAGGTGGCGGCGGGCGTACGGATGCCGCTGCGGGCGCTGAGCCAGAAGCTGTGGGATCCGGGGAAGCCCACCCTGTCCTGGGCGGAGTTCCAGAAGCTGGCGGAGCGGGTCAGCTGACGCGTGGCGCGCCGGGCGTTCGTACGGGCTGAAACCGGTGGACGTGCGCAGCCGGGGGAGTCTGAAACCGGTGGACGTGCGCGGCCGGTGCGCCGTATGTTCCGCGTGCCGCGCGTGAGGTTCTGGGGAGGGCCCCGTGCGGTTCTGTCCGATCCGACACGGGGGCCACTTCACCATGCTCTGCACGCGGTGCCGACACTTCGACGCCACACCTGACGGGGTCATCTGCGCACAGTGCGCCGCGGCCGGCGCCGCGCCCGTGGCCCCGCCGCACGGGCGCGGCGCCTGGCTGAGCTCGCCCGTCGGTCTCGGCCGGGCCGTCGCCGTGCTGCTCGGCGCGGTCGTCGCCGCCGATCTGTTCGCGATCTGGTCGGACCTCGTGTCGTACGACGTGATCGGCGACATTGCCGACGGTGAAACCGGTGCCGCTGTGCAGCGCAGGGCCGACTCCGCGGACTCGCTGTTCGCGGCGGCCGGGTCCGTGCAGACGGCCGCTCTGCTCTCCACCGCCGTCGTCTTCCTCGTCTGGTTCCACCGGGTGCGGGTGAACGCCGAGGTGTTCCACCCGTTCGGGCACCGCAAGAAGCGCGGCTGGGCGGTGGGCGGCTGGTTCGTGCCGATCGTGAACCTGTGGTTCCCGCGCCGGATCGCGCTCGACATCTGGGACGCGAGCACCCCCTGGAACGCGCCCCGCTCGCACGCGCTCGTGAACGCCTGGTGGGCCGCCTGGGTGATCAGTCAGGTCGCCGGGGGGCTCGCCTCCACCGCGTACCGCAGGGCCGAGACGGCGCCGGAGATCGCGCGGGCCGTGGGGCAGATCCTGTTCGCGGACGTGGTCGACGTCGTCGCCGCCGTCCTCGCGATCATCTTCGTGCTCACCCTGACACGCATGCAGGACACCAAGGCGCGCAGCGGGCCGGGCGCGCCCGTGCCCGTCTCCGGCTGACCGCGGGTGCGCCGGGGCGGATTGCCCGATTCCGGGGGCGAACTGCCGTACGCCTGTGGTGGAGTCGGCGCGAGTCGTGCCGAGATGACGGGGGGAGCCGGGATGGGCTACTGGGGCTACTACGTCGTGGGCAGAAGCGAGCGGCCGCTCGTGGAGCTCGACGCGCTGGCGGGGGCCGAGGGCATGTCGCTGCTCTCGACGGGGGACGACGGCTGGCAGGTCTGGGAGTACACGAACCAGGACGGCTCCGGTGACGTCGGGAGCATGCAGGCGCTCGCCCGCGAGACCGGGGCGCCCGCGCTCTTCGGCTATGTCATGAACAGCGACTGCGTGGCGGTCGAGGCCGCCGCCCCCGAGAGCGGCGGCTGGACCACGTGTCTGGCACGCGGGGCCATGGCCGGGTACCTGGGCGGCGCCGACGACGGGCTCACCGTCGAGGACTACTTCCTGGAGCCGCACGACGCCGCCGAGCGGGCCGTCGCCTGGGCCGCGGAGGCCGGGCACACCGCGAGTGCCGAGCGGCTCGCCGACCTGCTGGCCATGGAGCCCGACCCGGCCGCTCCGGTGGCCGAAAACCTGCTGTTCCAGTTACTGGACCGGCTCGGGGTCGTACCCCTGTGACACTCCCGGGCCGTCGCACGCAGTAAGGGGAAGTGCGGGCTCCATCAAGCGCAGGCGCCCAGTCGAGCGAGTTCGAGCGAGTTCGAGGAGGCGTGATGAGCCTGGTGGAACTGATCGCACAGGCCGACGAACGCGGGCTGGCCGCCAGCGGACTGGCTTGTTTGGATCGCTGCGTTCCACTGCTCGGAGGCGACGACGAGGTGCTGCGCCCGCTGTGGGCGAGCCTCGCGGGCGCGGACGCCTGGGGCGACTGGGAAGAGCGGGTCACCAAGGTGCGCGGGGAGTTGGACGTGGGGGACGCCTGGGGCGAGGGCGGTGGTCCCGGCGGTGGTCCCGGCAGTGGTTCCGTCGAGGACGAGGCCGCTCTGCTCGCCCGGCGGATGCTCGCCGCCGTGCCCGGTGAGCGGTCCGCGAGGGCGTTCCGGGAGTGGGCCGACGGCTGTTCGGTGGCCGCCCTGCGGATACACCGGCTGCTCGACCCCATGGACAAGGGCTCGGAGGAGGGCGGTTCGTCGGTGACGGCCCGCCGTGAGGGGCGTACGGAGGGCATGTCCCCGCTCGTCGCCGCCGAACTGCGCCGTCAGGTCACCGTGTTGGAACTGCTCGCCGGGCACGGGGCGAACGGGGTGCGGCAGGCACTCGACGTGTCGACGGAGGGGCGGCGGGTGTTGCGGGCGGTCGTGTCACGGCGGGCGCGGGGCAGGGTCTGATACGTGACGGGGTGTTGGCCGCAGGGCAAACCCCTTATGGCGCAAGGATCTTGTGACCTTCCTGCGGTCGCTGTGGCGTTTCCGCGCCGGTGTCGCGCATCCGCCGGATTCGTGTGACGCGTCGCGCGCGGAGGGCGCTCTTCCGAGTGTGAACGACGCACAGCAGACGGCATGGACGGCGACGACGACGGGGACGGCGGCGACAGCCACGACAGCCACGACAGCGACGACAGGGACGCAGAACGGGACACGGCACCATTCCGCGGGCAAGCCCATTCGGTGGGCGGCTGACGTGGTGGGGACGATGCGCGAAGGGGCGCGGGTGCGTCTCGACTACTCGGCGCGGAGTCTGTGGCGGGTGGACCGGATGATCGAGGCGATACGGCGGGAGGGTACGCCGTGGGCTGCTGCCGAGCGGGTGCTGCGGGGCTTCGGCGCGTATGCGGGTGAGGTGATCGTCCGCGAGAGTGGTGGGGAGTGGGTGTCGGAGGGCGGGGACCTGTGGGTGCGGACGCCGGACGGTCGGTTGTGGGATCCGATCGATGAGGCCCGGCGGTGTTATGCGGGTGAGGGGTCGCTGCGGTTGCTCTGTCTGGACGCGTTGGGTGGGTTCGCCCCCGCCTGAACCAGTCCCGCCTGAACTAGTCCCGCCTGAACCAGTCCCGCCTGAACCAGTGACCGGCGCGCTACGGCGTCAGTACCTGGCCCAACCTGCCCCCCGTCGACGTCCCCAACTGCGTCAGCCCGTAGTACGTCGACTTGGTCGTCGTGACCGTGCCGTTCGGGACCGGGACCCAGAGGAGGGTGCCGTTGCCGTTGTCCTCGCCCTCGGTGCCGATGGTGAGGTCGGCGTAGCCGTCGCCCGTGAGGTCGGTCAGTGAGACGGCGGAGCCGAACTTGTCGTCGGTCTCGGTGGCGCCGGGGACGTTGGGGGAGTCCTGGGAGAGGGACAGCGAGCCCGTGCCCGTCAGGCCGGAGGACGTGCCCTTGAGGAGCCAGACCGCGCCCGCGTTGGAGCGGTTCTTCCCGTCGCGGGTGATGTCCTCGTTCGGGGCGCCGGTCAGGACGTCCGCGTAGCCGTCGGCGTTGAAGTCCCCCACCGAGACGGAGGTGCCGAAGGCGTCGCCCGCCTCGGCGGCGCCCGCCACGCCGCTCGTGTCCTGGTGGATCGTCTTCATGCCGGTGGTGGTGAAGCCGGTGGACGATCCCAGGACCATCGTGACCTGGCCGCCCGCCTTGGCCCCGGACTCGGAGGTGTACGGCTGGCCGATGACGATGTCGTCGTAGCCGTCGCCGTTCATGTCGCCCGAGGCGATGGAGCGGCCGCCCTTGACGCTGAGGGTGGACACCTTGGTCAGACCCAGCGACTTGGAGCCCTTGAACCAGACGACCTTGCCGACGCCGGACGCGTCACGGTAGTTGAGGGCCACGTCCGCGTAGCCGTCCCGGTTGAAGTCACCGGTCGTGGCGTCGGCGTAGGCCAGGGAGCCGGTCACCGTCGTGAGGTCGCCCGCCACCTCGTGGCCGTCGTCGAAGCGGGCGGCCCAGTTGCCGCCGGTGCCGGTGGCCGCGGTGAAGACGTCGGCCCTGCCGTCGGAGTTGAAGTCGCCCACGGCCACGGTCGAGCCGAACTTCGCGCTGTTGGGGTTGTAGTCGTCGCCCAGCGCCATGGTGTCCGCGTCCGTGTCGAACTTCGGGCCGTACAGGATCGTCACCGCCCCCCGGTCCTTGTGCCCGGTGGTGTCGTCCTCGCCGGGCGCGCCGATCGCGAGGTCCGCGTAGCCGTCGCCGTTGATGTCGCCCCACGCGGTGGCCGCGCCCCACTGGTCGCCGGACTCCGCGGCGCCCGGGACACCCGGACTCGCCTGGTTGAGGCGGAGCTTCGACGAGGAGACGGGGGCGCCGGCGCCGCCCGGCACGAGGGTGATCCAGCCGCTGCCGGTCTCGGGTGTGGCGGCCACGAGGTCACTGACGCCGTCTCCCGTGTAGTCGGCGGTCGGCCCGCCGCCCGGACTGGCGACGGCGTACGTCACTACGCCCGACCCGCCCATCACGACGGCCCCCAGCGTCAGCCACGCTCTCCGCCTCATGCCGAGCGGCTTGTACGCGTGAGTCCTACGACGACTCATTCTCCCCACCCAAATCCCCGACCCCTGGAAAAGCCACACAAACAAACCGCCCGGCGTACGGGCAGCCCTCCATTGAGCACACAGGGAGGGCTTCACATCATCATCGAGAACACCAGATGTGTGCGACATCACCAGGAGATGACCTTCAGGTGACCGGTTCGTGCGACGCCTGGGGCCGCCGGGGAACTGTGACATTTCTGTGAGGCCCGACGCTGATGACCTTGGAGGGCGTGGGCGCGGCCGGATGTGACCACGTCCGGCCGGACCGGAGGACGCGGAACTCGATCTCGGTGCAAACGAGGACAGTGGTGGGCCAGCAAGGGGAACCCCGTCGTGTACAGGCGTACGACGGGGAGCTGGGGGCTGCGGTCGCGCGGGCCCAGGAGGGGGACGAGGCCGCCTTCGCCGTGGCGTACCGGATCGTCCAGCCGGGCCTGCTCGGCTATCTGAGGGGTCTGGTCGGCAACGACGCGGAGGATGTCGCGTCCGACGCGTGGCTGGAGATCGCGCGGGACCTCGGGCGGTTCAAGGGGGACGGCGCGGGCTTCCGCGGGTGGACCGCGACCATCGCCCGGCACCGGGCCCTGGACCATCTGCGCCGGCAGAAGGTACGACCCCGGGCGACCGCGCTGGAGAACGACGTCCTCGACCTGCCCGGCACCCACAGCACCTACGAGCAGGCCCTGGAGTCCCTCGCCACCCAGCACGCCCTGGAACTGGTGGCCCGGCTGCCTCGCGACCAGGCGGAAGCCGTGCTGCTGCGGGTGGTGGTCGGCCTGGACGGGCCCGCCGCCGCCCGCGTTCTGGGCAAGCGCCCGGGCGCGGTTCGTACCGCCGCTCACCGTGGCCTCAAACGCCTCGCGCGGCTGCTCGGCGGGGAGGGTGTGACGGATGAGGGCCCCCAGACGCTGGGGGAGTCGAGATGAACGGCGACGACAGGCTGCCGTCGGGTGGAGGTGACGTGGGCATGGGCGGACAACAGGGCGACAGCACGCCATCCGGCCACCACTTCGCGCGTCCCGGGGCGGACGCCCCGCGGGACTTCCCCACGGGCGGGGACTTCCCCACGGGCGGGGACTTCCCCACGGGCGCCTCGTCCGCCGCTGTGGACGTGCTCCTCGCCGCCGTGCGGGCCGGTCACGTGGACAGCGAGCGCGAGGCGCAGGCCGTCGCGGCGTTCCGGGCGGCACGCGCGCGGGGGGCCCACACGGCCCACACCCGGCGACGCGACGACTGGAGTCCCCACGTCGAGCGGCGGGCCGGGCGTTCGCTGCGGGCCACGCTCGCGGCGCTGCTGGCCAGCGTGACCCTCGGCGGAGTCGCCGTGGCCGCGATCGGCGTCTCGTCGGACAGCGACCGCGACGGCGAGGGGAACGGGCGCGGCGGCCCGTCGAGCCGTGCCCCCGAGCGGCCCACGGCCACGCCGTCGGAATCGGTCGGCGCGGTGGTGCCCACTCCGGGAGCTTCTCCGCCGGGCGTCCCCTCGGACCACCCCTCGCAGGCCAAGGACACCGAGGCCCACTGCCGTGCCTACGAGAAGGTCAAGCGGCGCGGCAAGGCCATGGAGGCCACCGCCTGGCGGCACCTGATCGACGCGGCGGGCGGCGAGGCGAACGTGCGCGCGTACTGCGCCGAGCAGTTGAGCGAGAGCGACGGCGACAACAACGGGCAGGGGCAGGGGCAGAGCCCGGGCCAGGGTCAGGGTCAGGGCAACAGCGCGGGCCCGTCAGCAGCGTCCAGCGCCGGGGGTGGCACGGGCGGCACCGGAGGCACTGGCGGCACGGGCGGTACCGGAGGCGCGGGCGACCCCGCCGCCTCCACGCGCGCCGCGACTCCCGAGACGGGGAAGTCCAAGAAGGACTAGCGTCCAGCGCCGGAAACATCCCGAAAGACCGGACAGTTCAGACAGTCCAGGAAGTCCGGGGAACTCGGGAAGTCCGAGTGGTCCAAGAAGTTCGGGAAGTCCAGGTAGTTCAGATAATCCAGGAAGTCCGGAAAGAAGTAAGGCCGGCGTGCTCGCAAGACCCCCGTACCTGCAAGACACCCGGCCAACTCCGCCGACGGCAACGGCCGGGGCCGCCACCCCCCACAGGAGAGGCCCCGGCCGTCGCACGGCACGGGCCGCGCGGCGACCCGTACTCTCTACAGCGCCGTGGGCTCGTTTTCTGTCACACCCCAGGGCATCACGAGTTAGTTGCAGGCTCGACGGACATGGACGGGGAGCGGTTTCAGGCCGTAACGTGCGTTTCGCGCCGGAGCGCGGGGGGCGGACGACCACCGCAACCACCTACGGCCTGTAAACCGCAACCATCAATTGAGGAACCACGACGGCGAGAACCGGATCCGCGAGAGCGGCGCCGGTTTAGGCGCAAAAAGGGGCGCGCGCAGGTGCTGGGGGACGACGCGGAGCTGACCGCCGCCGTACTTGCGGCACAGGACGGGGACGAGACCGCGTTCCGGACTGTGTACCGCGCGGTGCACCCAAGACTGCTCGGATACGTTCGGACACTGGTCGGCGACCCGGACGCGGAGGACGTCACCTCCGAGGCGTGGTTGCAGATAGCCAGGGACCTGGAGCGGTTCAGCGGGGACGCGGACCGGTTCCGGGGCTGGGCCGCCCGTATCGCCCGCAACCGCGCGCTCGACCTCATACGCATGCGCGGCCGGCGCCCGGCGATCGGTGGTGACGAGACCGAACTGACCGGAAAGGCCGGCGAGTCGGACACGGCGGGCGAGGCCATCGAGGCGCTCGCCACCGACCGCACGCTCTCACTGATAGCCCAGCTCCCGCAGGACCAGGCGGAGGCGGTCGTCCTGCGCGTCGTCGTGGGCCTCGACGCCAAGACGGCCGCCGAGACCCTGGGCAAGCGGCCCGGCGCCGTGCGCACCGCCGCCCACCGCGGACTGAAGCGGCTCGCGGAGCTGCTCGGCGCGGACCCGGAATCAACCGGTTCGCTCGACGCCGTACCCCCACAGAGAGAACCGCGGACACGCGCGGTGACGTCCGCCGGTGTGACGCATATCCGGTCGCGGACGCAGAAGGACATGTGATGGCCGACGAGCAGTACAAGTGGCTTGACCGCGACGCCGCGGAGAGCCTGCTGCGTGGTGAGCCGCTCGAAGCCGTCGATGCCGACGCCCGCACAGCCGTTGGCCGGCTCACCGGGGCCCTGGACGCACTGACCGCCGACCTTCCCTCCACGGATGCCGAACTCCCCGGCGAGGAAGCGGCGTTGGCCGCCTTCCGAAAAGCGCGTGCGGAGCGGGACGGCGAGGACACGACACTCTCCAGCCGTGGCCGTACGGATGCCACGGAGGGGTCCGCCGACGCCGGTCTGGTGCGGTTCGGGTGGCCTGAGCCGGAGGAGCGGCGGGCCCGCTGGGGCCGTCCCGTGCGGTTCGCGATGGCCGCGGCGCTGGCCGCCGGGATGCTCGGCGGGGTCGCCGTCGCGGCAGGAACCGGTGTCCTGCCGACTCCGTTCCGTGACGACCGGCCGGAGCCCGCCTCGACGGTGTCGGCTCCGGCGCCGCCGGACCGGCCGTTCGTGTCGCCGTCGCCCGAGTCCACCGCGAACGGGTCGTCCGGTGAACCGTCTCCCGGCGACGGCACGGGCCGAGCGAACCCCGGGGGCGCCCGGAACGATTCGGCCCACGGTGGTGACCGCTCCCAGCAGCCGGGCTCCAAGAATTCCGGGAAGGACTGGCAGGGCACCGGCCGCGGATGGCGCGGTGGGGCTCTCACGGCCTGCCGCGACATCAGGGACGGCAAGAACCTGGGTCTCGGCCGCATGCGCAACCTGGAGGACGCGGCGGGCGGCAAGAGCAAGGTGAAGCAGTACTGCGCGGCCATCCTGGGCAGCCAGGGCGGCCGCACCGGCACGGGCTCCTCGGGCAAGGCCGGCACCACCGGTAACGGCGGTACGGGCTCCGGCCAGGGCAACAACGGTCAAGGCAATGACGACCAAGGCAACAACGGTCAAGGCAACAACGGCCAGGGGAACAACGGCAAGGGCAACGGCGCCCAGGGCAAGGGCGGTAACGGCCAAGGGAACGACGACTAGCTCCGGCACCGTGCCCGGCGGCGACGGCCATCACGGCAACGGCCATTACGGCAGTGGCGGCCTCGTCAGCTCCTCTCCTCTGCCCCCGTCCTGACCTGCGATTTTGTGGCGCGGCAGAATTTTTTCCGGCCGGGTGTGACGTTTTCGGCTGCCGGAGCGCAGTACTCAGTGAGCCGACTGGTCATCGGCCGTCGCACAGAGCCGGGGTTCCCCCCGTACCCCAAGCTCAGTGCACATCGGCGCGGGCGGGACACGTTCCCCCGGTCCCGCCCGCGCCCGCACTTCCCTCGTATCCCCAGCGGATCACCAGTAGACGACGACCTTGTCCCCGGTCCGCACCTGCGCGAACAGCTCCGCTATCTTCGCCTCGTCGCGCACGTTGACGCAGCCGTGGGATGCCCCGTAGTAGCCGCGGGCCGCGAAGTCCGAGGAGTAGTGGACCGCCTGGCCGCCGCTGAAGAACATCGCGTACGGCATGGGAGTGTCGTAGAGCGTCGACCAGTGGTGGCGGGACTTGAAGGAGACGCTGAACACACCCTCGCGGGTCGGCGTGTACTCGGAGCCGAACCGCACCTCGACCGTCGACAGCGTCCGCCCGTCGATCATCCAGCGCAGGGTCCGGCTGGTCTTGCTGACGCACAGCACCCGGCCCGTCATGCACCGCGGATCGGGCTGGGCGGCCGACTGCCCGCCGAACGCGTACAGCTCCCACTTGGTCGGCTCCCGGGTCATGGCCAGCAGCCGCGCCCAGGTCACGCTGTCGGTCGCGCCCGTCCGTGGCAGCCCGCGCTTTCCCTGGAAGCCCTTCACGGCCTGGACGGTCAGGTCGTCGTACACGCCGGTGGGCCCGTCGAAGAGCCAGGCGACCTGCCGCAGCCGGGCCTGTATCTCACGTATGCCAAGGCCCTTGTCGCCCCGGTGCCAGAGGACCTGGGGCCGGGGAGCGGAGGGAAGCGGGGGAGGCGAGGAGGCCGAGGTGGTCGGCGGTTTCCCGCCGTTCCCGTTCCCGTTCCCGTTCCTGCTTCCGATCCCGCTCCCGTCCCCGTTGTCGCTCTTCTCGCTTCCCCCGCCCTTCTGGTCCGTACCGGCATCGTCGCCGTTCTCGCCGCTTCCCCGGGCTCCGTCCGGCGTGGCCGTGATGTCGATGCGTATCGGCTGGCGCCGGCCGTTCTCCACGTCCACCGACTGGGCCGTGCATCCGCCGACCGCGACGAGCGCCGCCAGCACGGCCACCGGTCTCCGCATGCCCCTGATACGCATACCGGCCCCCCAGCCGTCTCACCGTGCCCCGGGATCCCGCTCGATGTCCGGTTGTGCCCCTTGAGATGTTCCCCTGAGATGTTCCCCGTTCGTGACCGGTCGCGAACCCGCGACATTGTGGGGAACGAGCAGGGGGCGGACCCTTGTGAGCAAGGTCCCAGCGTGGGCCCCTCCACCGGGAGCACGGCCGCCGCTACAGTCCGTCAGCGAGGGTCGTCGTACCAGCGGGTAACCAAGCAACGCGGAGGCACACCATGGCGCGCGAGTCGGAGTCCGGACTGCCCATCGAGCCCGTGTACGGTCCGGACGCCCTGGAAGGCTGGGATCCGGCTCAGAAGCTGGGCGAGCCGGGGGCGTACCCCTTCACGCGCGGCGTCTATCCGTCGATGTACACCGGACGGCCGTGGACGATGCGCCAGTACGCCGGGTTCGGGACGGCGACCGAGTCCAACGCCCGCTACAAGCAGCTCATCGCCAACGGCACCATGGGTCTGTCGGTCGCCTTCGACCTGCCCACCCAGATGGGCCACGACTCCGACGCCCCGATCGCGCACGGCGAGGTCGGCAAGGTGGGCGTGGCGATCGACTCGGTCGACGACATGCGGGTGCTGTTCGGCGGGATCCCGCTGGACAAGGTGTCGACCTCGATGACGATCAACGCCCCGGCCGCGCTGCTGCTGCTCCTCTACCAACTGGTGGCCGAGGAGCAGGGTGTCAGCGCGGACAAGCTGACCGGCACGATCCAGAACGACGTGCTGAAGGAGTACATCGCGCGCGGGACGTACATCTTCCCGCCCAAGCCCTCGCTCCGTCTGATCGCCGACATCTTCAAGTACTGCAGGGCCGAGATCCCGAAGTGGAACACGATCTCGATCTCCGGCTACCACATGGCGGAGGCGGGCGCGACTCCCGCGCAGGAGATCGCGTTCACCCTCGCCGACGGCATCGAGTACGTCCGCACGGCGGTGGCGGCGGGCATGGACGTCGACGACTTCGCGCCCCGGCTCTCCTTCTTCTTCGTGGCCCGCACGACCATCCTCGAAGAGGTCGCCAAGTTCCGTGCGGCCCGGCGGATCTGGGCGCGGGTGATGCGAGAGGAGTTCGGCGCGAAGAACCCCAAGTCGCTGATGCTGCGCTTCCACACCCAGACGGCCGGCGTGCAGCTGACCGCCCAGCAGCCGGAGGTGAACCTGGTCCGGGTCGCCGTCCAGGGACTGGCGGCGGTCCTCGGCGGCACCCAGTCGCTGCACACGAACTCCTTCGACGAGGCCATCGCGCTCCCCACGGACAAGAGCGCGCGGCTGGCGCTCCGTACCCAGCAGGTCCTCGCCCACGAGACGGACGTGACCGCGACCGTCGACCCCTTCGCGGGCTCCTACGTCATCGAGAAGATGACCGACGACGTCGAGGCCGCGGCCGTGGAGCTGATGACGAAGGTCGAGGACCTCGGCGGCGCGGTCGACGCGATCGAGCGGGGCTTCCAGAAGAACGAGATCGAGCGCAGCGCCTACCGGATCGCCCAGGAGACGGACTCGGGCGAGCGCGTGGTCGTGGGCGTCAACCGCTTCCAGCTCGACGAGGAGGAGCCGTACGAGCCGCTGCGCGTCGACCCGGCCATCGAGGCTCAGCAGGCCGAACGGCTGGCCAAGCTTCGTGCCGAGCGTGACCAGCCGGCCGTCGACGCGGCCCTCGCCGACCTGAAGAAGGCCGCCGAGGGCACGGACAACGTCCTCTACCCGATGAAGGAGGCCCTGCGGGCGCGGGCGACCGTGGGCGAGGTGTGCAACGCCCTGCGCGAGGTGTGGGGGACCTACGTGCCGAGCGATGTGTTCTGAGTAGCGCGGTCGCGTCGGGTGCGCTCTCCTGCGGTGACGGTCAGGCCTTGCTCGGGTGCCCGTTCGCCCGGGCCCTGCGTATGGCCCGGGTGACGACGGGCGGTAGGAGGTCCACGGCGAGCCGGCGGGCGCGGCTGCGTCGAGGGCGGGGGCGCGGGGCCGCCGACTCGGGGCGAGGAGCTGGGGCGGGAGCGGGAGCGGGAGCCGGAGGCTCCGGGGTCTCCGGGGTCTCCGGGGTCTCCTCGTAGTGCCTGGAGTGCGGGAACGGCGGGGCGGACATCCCTTTGGACTTGAGGCGGATGATGCGGTGGCCCGCCGCCGGCTGGACGCTCAGATGGCAGTCGCCGCGCTCCCGCAGCATGGCCAGGAGCTCCTCCTGTACGGGCTCCGGGTCGTCCCAGGTGCCGTACAGCTTCTGGGTGCTGAGGCAGATGGGCCGCAGCCCGCGGTTGAGCACCGCCTCCCACGCGGCGATGGACACGCCGGGCGTGTGCTCCGAGCGGAAGTCGTCCAGGACCACGATGCCCTCGGGGAGCATGGTGTCGTGGGCCGCGCCGATGTCCCCGTACACGTGCTCGTACAGGTGCGAGCCGTCGATGTGGACGAAACGGCAGGAACGGGGGTCGACCTCGTCCGGGACGATCGAGCTCGGGCCCTGGAGGACGCGCGGCAGCTCGTCGTGGAAGGAGAGGTAGTTCTCCTCGAAGATCTGCCGGGTCAGCCGGGAGTACGACTTGTTCGCCTCGGCCCGGTTCGCGTCGTCCGGCGCGTCGCCCTCGAAGAGGTCGCACACCGTGTACTGCTCGCCCTTCTGCCGGTGGTGCCCCAGGAGGATCGCGCTTCTGCCCATGTACACGCCGACTTCGAGAAGGTCTCCGCGGGTTTCGCGGGCCTCCTGCCGGTCCAGGAACCAGGTGAACAGCATCTGGTCGAGTACGGGGAACCAGCCGGGGACATCGGCGAGTTCGCGGGGCGGTCGGGTCATGCCTGGTGCAACGGTCATGAGGCGAAAACACTCTCTCGCGTGGGCGTGACGTGCTGGCGTTACCGGGGCGGGACCGAACAGTCGTTGGAACCTATGAGACGTCTGTGGTGCGGTCAAGGAATGCTGCGCTGCTCACCCGTGTGAGGCTCCTCAAACGACGGGCGAGATGAATTCCGCGGAAACTCCCCGATAATCACCGATGGATTCCCGGAGGCGTCCCCAAGGCGGCGTCCCGGAGAAGTCGGCGATTGCCGGGGAATTCCCGCGGAGATCCGTCAGGAGCCCCCTAGTCGCGGCTGCGCTCCAGCGATCTCTTCAGCGCGGGCCCCAGTCGTACCTCCACCCCGCGGTGCAGCGCCCATGCGAGGACCAGCATCCCCAGCAGGGTGAGCCCGAGCGTGGCGCCCGACGACAGGCCCAGGCCCTGGTGCAGGACATCCACGGAGACCCAGCCCAGGTGCTCGTGGACCAGATAGAACGGATACGTCAGCGCGCCCGCCACCGTCAGCCAGGACCAGTTGATCCGGTTCAGCCAGCCGAGGGCGATCGCCGCCACCGCCGCGAAACCCAGCGTGACGACGAGGACGATGCCGTACGACGTGCGGGAGGAGAAGGCGTCCGGGTTGGGGGCGTGCCACAACTCCTGGACCGCGTAATGCTGGCCGATCAGCCAGCTGACCATCACGATGCCCCATGCGTACACATCACGCCGGTCGCGGTGGACCAGGTAGAGGCCCATGCCGCCGATGAAGAACGGCGCGTACTCGGGCATCAGCACGGTGTCCAGCAGCGGCTCGTTCGCCGACTGGGCGATGGCGGCCGCGAGGGTCCAGCACGCGCAGAACATGATCACGCGTCTGCGGGTCACGCCCGGCAGGACCACGCACAGGGCGAACAGTACGTAGAAGCGGACCTCCGCCCACAGCGTCCAGCAGACGCCCAGCACCCGGTCCACGCCCAGGGGCTGTTGCAGCATGGTCAGGTTCAGGAGCGCGTCGCTCGGCGAGACCGCCTTGTACGCGACCGTCGGCAGCGCGAACACCACCGTCACCAGGATCACCGCCGCCCAGTACGCGGGCAGCAGCCGGGAGGCGCGGGAGACGAAGAAGGACCGCAGCGGCCGGCCCCAGCCGCTCATGCAGATCACGAAGCCGCTGATCACGAAGAAGATCTGCACGCCGAGGCAGCCGTAGGAGAACCACTCGTGCAGTGTGGGGAACTGCTGTTTGGACGAGGTGCCCCACGCCTGGGATATCTCGCCGTCACGGCCGCCGTAGTGATAGGCGGCGACCATCAGGGCGGCGATCAGGCGCAGCCCGTCGAGGGCGCGCAGGCGTGGGGCGGCGGCCCGACGGGTGGTGCGGGGCGGGACGCGGACCGTGTCCGGTCCCGCTCTCCGCGAGGGGTCACCCGGCCGGATGCCCGGCCGTGGTGCTCCTATGGGGTTCGTTTCCTGTGAGGACGAGGTGGGGGGTGCTGTCTTCGCAGGTGTATTCATCAGATCAACCGAGCGTCGCCCTCTTCAATGACCGGGCGCGACGGGCGACTCTTCGGACCGTCGCGTTGCGGGGGATGAATGCCAGTTGTGACGGGACCGCGCCGGGCAGGGCCAGCGAGGTGAGGCGGCGGCGCTTGAAGTAGCGCCAGGTGTGCTGGTTCAGCCGGTCCGTCAGGTAGCGCTCGACCTCCGGCCGCAGCTCCGGGTAGATCTTCGGCTGCATCGCGAAGCCGACGGCCCGCACGAGACCGGTCAGCTCCTCCGCGTCGAGCCCCTGCTTCTGCTCGGTCACCGCGGCGCGGTCCGTCAGCTCCGGCAGCAGGGCGTCCACGATGGTGACGGGGACGCGGTTGCTGTTCTCGTACGGCGTCAGGCGCTCCAGCAGGGTCTCCGTGCCGATGCGGGCGACCGGCAGACCGTACAGCGCGGACGCGGTGAGCAGTGCCGTGGAGAAGCAGCCGACGACCAGGGCGGGCCGCATCCGCTGGTAGAGCACCTCGGCGAGGACCGGCGTGTCGACCACCGTCAGATCGGCGCCGAGCTTCTCCGCCTCCTTCTCCAGGCCGCGCGACCAGCGGGCCGGGGCGCTGGGGTGCGGCTTGAACACCACGCGGGTGTGACCCAGCTTGACGGCGCCCTTCAGCATCCGTACGTGCAGGTCCTCCTCCTCGGTGGCGGTGAGGATGCCGAGCGCGGAGAGGTACTGGCCGAGCAGCAGCGCGGGCTCGTCGACGGCGGGCAGCGCGTCGCCGGTGTCCTCAAGCTCGGCGAGCACCTTCGAGAACGCGTCCGTGGGGACGATCTCGGGCTCCACATCGAACTCGGTGAGCAGCAGCGGCGTCAGACCCGGCACGAGGTCCAGGTGCAGCAGCCGGGTCACGCGGGTGCCGACCAGCGGGTCGATCTTGTTACGGGTGGGGCCGTAACTCATCAGGCCGTCCGCGTACACGGTGACCGGCGCGCCCATGAAGATCTGCGCGATGCCGAGCGCCGGCTGCACCTGGATGGACTCCACGGCCAGCTCGATGTCGTCGTCGCCCAGGTTCCAGGCGAGCCGCAGGTGCCGCTCCCACAGCGGGGCGTCGTCCTGGCGGGGCTGCCAGCCGCCGGGGTGGAAGGGGGAGATGGTCTCGTTCCACGAGATCACGTCGTCGAACCGGCCGCGCAGCCGCTCGAAGCCGGGCATCTCGTCCAGCGAGGGCGAGGTCTCGGGCGTCGACGCGTTGTTGGAGACCAGCAGGATCCGCCGGTCCGCGGGCCCGAAGCAGTCGGTGTCCAGCGCGGCGGCGAGCGTGGCCGTGCCGTACAGGGTGGAGGAGAGGAAGATCTGGGTGGTCACGCGGCCACCCCCGCGGCGGCGGGACGGCGGCGCAGCCGGCGCAGCCTCGTCGCGCGCTGGACGTCCATGGAGTCGAGGGCCTCGTCGAGCACGTCCTGCGGCATGCGCCGCAGCGCACCGGCGCTCATCGCCTTCAGTTTCCGTGCCACCTGTGGCTCGAACCTTTCGATGGATCCCAGATGATGGGAAATGATCGCGCAGTACGTGCGCACGGCCTTCGGGAGGAGTTTCGACGCGTCCGGGTCGGCGGCGGTTTCCGTGATGACCTGGTCGAACGCGCGAATGAAGTCGAGCTGCCGTACGTCCCCGATCTGGGTCAGCGAGGACGCCACCCCGCGCCGGTAGTAGACGCCGAGCAGCCCCACCACGGCCATGGACTCGGCCTCCCGGTGGAGCTTCCAGATCCACGGCCGGTCCTCAGCGGTGCGCAGACCGTCCGTGAAGTGCAGCAGTCCGCGGTCGACCAGCCGGCGGTGGTAGACGCCGGCCCACGCGTACGCGTAGTCGACGGACGTGGACCGGTCGGCGGGCAGGATGATGTCCCGCGGCCGCAGTACGACCCCCCGCCGGCCGTGCGGCACCCGGTGGATGGAGCGCGCCCGCGCGGTGCACTGGACGTGGTCCGTGCGGACGAAGTCGACGCCCAGGTCCTCGATTGCGGCGAGGAGCTGCGGGTAGTAGCCGGGGGCGAGCCAGTCGTCCCCGTCGAGGAACGTGAGGTACTCGCCGCGCGCCTTGTCGATCCCGGTGTTGCGGGCGGTTGCCAGTCCTCCGTTCTTCTCGTGTCTGACATACACCGCGCCCGGGAGCTCGCGCTCCGCACGCGCGAGAATGTCCGGGGTTTCGTCGCGCGAGCAGTCGTCGACGAGAATGAATTCGAAGTCGTCCCGCGCGTTGGCGCGCAGGCTCTTCAGGGTGTCGGGCGCGTATTGCTGCACGTTGTAGAACGGCACGATGACGGAGAGCTTGACCACGTGCCCGACGTTAGGGGGCGGCCCGGCATTCGTCTTGACTCCCGGCTTGATGCCAGGTGAACGACACGTGGCGGTACCGTGAACCAGGCGATATTCCGCGCCGATCATGGCCTGATTCGCCATTCGTCGACGCGCTGTTAACCGTTTGTTGGATTCTGGTTGGGCTGCGGGGCGAAATGGCTTCCTAGCGTCTTCGGCGTGCCAGCAAGTACCAGGAAGACCCTGCGGATCGCCGTTCTCGCGGATTCCGACACCCGGTGGAAATGGGGCGCGCTCACCGCGAACCGTCTCGCTCCGGATGACTCGGACATCCGTCTGGACGGCTACCTCCTGCGGGGCCGTGCCACCCCCACGGCCCGCCAGCTCGAAGAAGTCGGCGTCCGCGCGGACTCGCTCCGCGAGGTCACCGGCGTCGAGTTCCTGCGGGTGATGGGCGGGGCGGCCGACGACGAGGAGCCGCCGTACGACCTCGTCGTGCTCTCCCTCGTCGGGGGCGGCGTCCAGGCGATGCTGCACGGACTGAGGAACGCCTGGGGCGCGCGGACCCGGCGGCCCGTCGTCGTCACCGGCTACGTCGGTGTCGTCTACGAGAAGCTCGCCGACGGCCTGCTGCTGCGGCACGGCGCGGACCTCGTCCTCGCCAACTCCCGCCAGGACGCGGACCGGTTCCGGGCCGTGTACGAGGGAGTGGGCGCCGACGCCTCGTCGGTGACCGAGGTGGCCCTGCCCTTCCTGGGGGGCGCCCCGTACACCAAGCACGACCCCTACACCGTTGTCTTCGCTGCCCAGCCCTCCGTGCCGGACAGCCGCAAGGACCGCACGTACCTGCTGAACCGGCTGGTCCAGCACGCCAGGCTGCACCCCGAGCGCGAGGTGTTACTGAAACTGCGCTCCAAGCCGGGCGAGCACACCACGCACATCGAGGAACTGCCGTACCAGAAGCTGGCCCAGCGGCTCGACCTGCCGGACAACTTCCGCCTGGTGTACGGCAACATGGGCGAGGTCCTCGACCGGACCGACCTGCTGGTCACGGTCAGCTCCACGGCCGCCCTGGAGTCCCTGCACCGCCGTATCCCCACCGTGGTCCTCACCGACCTGGGGATCCGCGAGGCGCTGGGCAACCACCACTTCGTGGGCTCCGGCTGCCTCGCCTCCTGGGACCAGCTCGACGCCGGGCACGAGCCGTCGCCCGACGCCGCGTGGGTCACCCGCCAGGGGGTCGCCGCCTACGGGTCGTACGAGACGGCCTTCGACACGGCGCGCGCCCGCATCGGCAAGCTGCTCGCCGCCGAGCTCCCGCCCCTCGACCCGTACTACACGCCCGTCACCGCGCCCGGCTACCTGCCCGGCATCCTCGCCCGCCACCACCTCGGCCCGGACGGCGCACCGCTGCCCGGGGCCCCCGTCGCCGACAAGGAGCCCAGCCCCGTACGGCAGATCGTGCGCCGGGCGGCACGCGGCGCGTACCGGCACGGGGTGCAGCGGGTGGCACCCGTCATCCGGCGGATGGGGGAGCTGTGAGCGTGCCCGCGTATGCCGTGAACCCGTCGCAAGGAGTACATCCCATGCCCAACCCGGAAGCGGGCCCGGCTGCTTCGGCACGCCGCGTGCTCGCCGTGATCCCCGCGCGCGGCGGCTCCAAGGGCGTCCCCGCGAAGAACCTCGCCCCGGTCGGCGGCGTCCCGCTGGTCGCCCGCGCCGTGCGCGAGTGCCGGGCCGCCCGGCTGGTGACGGACGTCGTGGTCTCCACCGACGACCAGGCCATCGCGGCCGCCGCCCGTGAGGCCGGCGCCGAGGTCGTGCTGCGCCCGGCCGCCATCGCGGGTGACACCGCCACCTCCGAGGCCGCGGTCCTGCACGCGGTGGACGCGCACGAAGCCCGCCACGGCGCTTCGGTGGACGTCGTCCTGCTGGTCCAGTGCACCAGCCCGTTCATCGTCCGCGAGGACATCGACGGTGTCGCGGCCGCGATCGTCGAGAACGGCGCCGACACCGCCCTCACTGTCGCCCCCTTCCACGGGTTCATCTGGCGGGACGCCGCCGACGACCCCTCGGTCGTCGAGCCCGCCCGTACGGGAGCCGTGGGTGGCACGACGACGGTCACCCACTCCACGGACACCGACGGCGGCTACGGCGTCAACCACGACAAGTCGTTCCGCCCCCGCCGCCAGGACCGCCCCCAGGACCTCCTGGAGACCGGTGCCGCCTACGCGATGGACGCGGCCGGTCTGCGCAAGCACCAGCACCGCTTCTTCGGCCGTACGGAACTCGTGCGCACCGACCCCGCGCGGGTCCTGGAGATCGACGACCCGCACGACCTGGCCCGCGCCCGCGCGCTGGCTCCCCTCTTCGACGCGGACCTCCCCGGTTCGCTGCCGACCGCTCAGGATGTCGACGCGGTCGTCCTCGACTTCGACGGCACCCAGACCGACGACCGGGTGCTGATCGACTCCGAGGGACGGGAGTTCGTCTCCGTGCACCGCGGGGACGGCCTCGGCATCGCGGCCCTCCGCAAGAGCGGCCTGAAGATGCTGGTCCTGTCCACGGAACAGAACCCTGTGGTCGCCGCCCGGGCCCGGAAGCTCAAGATTCCGGTCCTCCACGGCATCGACCGCAAGGACCTCGCACTGAAGCAGTGGTGCGAGGAGCAGGGCATCGCGCCTGAGCGCGTGCTCTACGTCGGCAACGACGTCAACGACCTCCCGTGCTTCGCCCTCGTCGGCTGGCCCGTGGCGGTCGCGAGCGCCCACGACGTCGTGCGCGGCGCCGCACGCGCGGTCACCACCGTCCCCGGTGGCGACGGCGCGATCCGAGAGATCGCCGGCTGGATCCTCGGACCCTCTCTCGACTCTCTCGACCCTCTCGACAAGTAAGGAACGTTTCTCATGAGCTCCAACTCCCGCCTGCGTGCATTCGGTTCGCGTACCGCCGGTCCGGGTCAGCCCGTCTACGTCTGTGGCGAGATCGGCATCAACCACAACGGCGACCTGGAGAACGCGTTCAAGCTGATCGACGTGGCCGCCGAGGCCGGCTGCGACGCGGTCAAGTTCCAGAAGCGGACGCCGGAGATCTGCACCCCGCGCGACCAGTGGGACATCGAGCGCGACACCCCCTGGGGCCGCATGACCTACATCGACTACCGCCACCGTGTGGAGTTCGGTGAGGACGAGTACCGCCAGATCGACGCGCACTGCAAGGAGAAGGGGATCGACTGGTTCGCCTCCCCGTGGGACACCGAGGCCGTCGCCTTCCTGGAGAAGTTCGACGTCCCGGCCCACAAGGTGGCCTCGGCCTCCCTGACCGACGACGAGCTGCTGCGCGCCCTGCGCTCCACCGGCCGCACGGTCATCCTCTCCACGGGCATGTCGACCCCGAAGCAGATCCGCCACGCGGTCGAGGTCCTGGGCAGCGACAACATCCTCCTGTGCCACGCCACGTCGACGTACCCGTCGAAGGCCGAGGAGCTCAACCTGCGCGTCATCAACACCCTGCAGGCCGAGTACCCGAACGTCCCGATCGGCTACTCCGGTCACGAGACGGGCCTGCAGACCACGCTCGCCGCGGTCGCCCTGGGCGCCACCTTCGTCGAGCGCCACATCACCCTCGACCGCGCCATGTGGGGCTCGGACCAGGCCGCGTCCGTGGAGCCGCAGGGCCTCACGCGCCTCGTCCGCGACATCCGCACCATCGAGGCGTCCCTCGGCGACGGCGTCAAGAAGGTGTACGACTCCGAGCTCGGCCCGATGAAGAAGCTGCGCCGTGTCCAGGGCGTCGTCGCCGAGGCGGAGATCGCCGCGGCGGCGGGCGAGCCGGTCTCGGTCTGATCCCCTCCACCCCCACACCAAGGGAAGCGACGGTCGTACGTCGATGAGCCCCCGCGCCGGAACCGCCGGCCTCCACACTCTCGCCTTCGTCGAGAGTCCGGTCCAGCTCCTGAACGTGCTGGAGTGGGCGCACGCCCACGCCCTCGGCACGGAGTCAGACTCCGCGCGGGCACCCGGCGCGGGGCTCACCCTTGTCGTCCTCTCACCCAACGACCCCATGACCCGGGGCCAGTTGCGCCGTATGGCGGAGCTGGCGCGGGACGAGGGGTACGAGGTGCGGTGGGAGGAGGCGCGGGGCGGCACGACGGCCCCGTTCCACACGATCGCGGGCCTGGCGCCGTTGTTGCGCAAGGCGGAACGGGTCGTCATGGGCGACCCGTTCTCCCGCTACGTACAACTCCTGCTCACCATCACCCGCGCCCAGGACCTGGTGGTCGTGGACGACGGCACGGCGACCATGGAGTTCGTCTCCCAGCTCGCCCGCGGCGAACGCCTGGTGCGCTGGCACCGCAAGGGCGGCCGCCCCGGCCCCCGCGACCTGCTCTTCGCCCCGGTCTCCTCCAAGGCCCGCCACCGCCTCACCCCCGGTGAGAACCGGCACGTGGAGGTCTTCTCCTCCATGCCGATCGACGAGATCCCCGACGGCGTCACGGTCACCGCGAACGGCTTCGCCTGGACCCGCGCCCGCTTCGGCCCTCCGCGCATCACCAAGGGCGCCGACATGGTCGGTACGTCCCTGGTCGAGACGGGCGTCGTGGACGGCGACCGCTACCTGGAGGCGGTCCGGGCCCTCGCCCGCGCCCACGGCGCGACCCGCTACTTCGCCCACCGCCGCGAGAGCACCGACAAGCTCCACCGGCTGGCCCAGGAGACGGGCCTGGAGGTGGTCCGCCCGGACCTCCCCCTGGAACTCATCGCCCGCCGCGGCCCCATCGGCAGCACGATCCTGAGCTTCCCGTCGACCGTGGTCCACACCCTGCCGCTCGCCCTGGCAGGCACGGACGTCAAGGTGGCCGTCTGCGACATCGACCCCACCTGGCTGACGGAGAACGCCTCGCCCAGGGCGCAGGGCTTCCTGTCCGGGGTGACGGGGACGGCGCGGGATGTGCATCGGTTGTCGGCGGTGACGTCGGCGTAGGCTCTCGCGGTCCGTCGCTGTCCGTCCGTCGCGGTTCTCAGAGGCGCACGGCGACCGAGTAGAAGCGGGTGATCTGCTGTGCGTTGTCGTTGTCGTCGACCACCATCAGCAGGGAACGCCGCCCCCGGTACGGGCCGTCGCTCAGCGTGCCGCCCAGTGCCATGCCTTCGACGTTGCCCAGCAGCGGGTTGGTCTGCGTCCCCTTGACCGCCACCTCACCCGGGCTGCCCGCGGGGCATTCGGCGAGGTCGAACAGCAGCGTGCTGGTGAGGGATTCATCCGAGGGCATGTCGTACAGCGACTTCTTTCCTGTCACATCCCGGGCCTCGGGACCCAGGGTGACGTCCTTGACCCGTATTGCGTTGCCCAGGCCCGCCGAGTACTGCCTCTCCAGGGCCAGGAGCCGGTTGTCGTCGACCGCCACCAGCTCCACCAGGCTCAGCCCCTCGGCCGTGCGGTAGGCGTACTGGTGGTCCGGGGTGTAGGCCCCGCCGGGTGTGCCGGTGTAGCGCTGGATGCGCAGGAGGTTCGTGCCCCGGTCGTCGCCGTCCTGGGCGAGGGGTGATTCCAGTCCGACGTACAGGTACTTGCCGCTCGGTGTGAGGGCGAGGGACTCGATCGTGCGGCCCGCCATGGCGCCGCCGTCGGGCCAGATCTGGAAACTCTTGGGCAGGGGGAGCTCGGGTCCCACCTGATGGCCGCTGTCGAGATTGAAGCGGCGGATGGCGGGCCCGGTCTCGGAGGCGACGAGCGCTGTCCGCCCACCCTTCTCGACGGCGAGTGCTTCCCCGTCGAACCACGGGCCGAACTCGCTGCCGTTCGCCTTGCGCAGGGTCGTGGCCCTCCCGGCCTGTGGCCGGAGGGCCTCGGGGGTGCCGATGTCGATGGGGAAGATCCGTCCCGTTTCGTTGTCGGTGATCGCGTACGCTCTGCCATAGCGGCTGGGAGCGAAGGCCAGGCCCGAGAGGCCGACGACCTTCTCGTTGTCGACCTCCTTCTTGTCGAGCGCGTCGGAGTGGTCCAGCAGGGCGGCCCGGGAGGAGCAGTCGCCGCGGGCCGCCGTGGGCGGGCGCAGGCGGTCCCATGCGGGCGGTGCCGCGAGACCGATGGCTACGCCGGCGGCGAGTCCCGAGGCGAGTGCCATGAGCAGTCTGCGGCGGAGGCGGCCGGGTGGCAGGGCCGGAACCCCCGCAGGCGTGGGCGTGTGCTCCGGGACGGGACGTTTCGCCGCGTTGCGCACGAAGCCGAGGCCCGAGAGCCCGTTCTCGTCCTGGGCGCGCGCTTCCTGAGGCTCGGTCAGCTTCAGGGTGCTCATCTTCTTCCGGACGAGCCGGAACACCTCGCCCAGGGTGAGCACTTCGCCGCCGCCGGTGTCGCCCTTGCTGAGGACGTCCACCAGGGCCCCGGTGAACGCGGAGCACTTGTCGGGGTCGGGGGCGTGGGAGAGGCGGTTGTGTGCCGTGGACGTCAACGCGTACGTCCCGGCGTCGAGTTGCGTCAGGGTGCTCAACGCCAGTTCGGCGCTGTCCGGGGCGGAGTACGACTCTCCCTCGTCCCGGATCCATTTGCCGCTGAAGCAGCAGTCGAGGATGAGGACGACGCGCCGGGCGGAGCTCTTCTCGATCGCGCCCCGGAGGTGGCGGGTGTCGACCCAACCCGCCGGACGGCGGAGCCGCGATTTGGGCAGGGTCAGATACAGACGTTGATCGGTGCCCAGCAGCCCGTGACCCGCGTAGTACACGATCAGCGTGTCCTCGGCACGCGCGCCCGCCTCTTCGACGGCGTCCATGATCTCGGGCGCCTCGGCCGGATTGGGCAGGGTGATGACGCGACCCTCGGGGAACCCTCCGATGTCCTGGTCGAGGAAGACCTTCCGGAGGCCGGCGAGGTTGTGCTTGACGCTGTTGAGCTTCTCCAGGCCGTCATGTGCGGGGCCGCTGTAGGCGTCGACCCCGATCAGCAGGCAGACCGACCGGGCCGGGTCGAGCCGCTGGGGTGCCCCGGGCGTTCGTGCCGCGGTGGAGTCAGCGGAGTCAGGAGACGAGGCCGCGGGGACGACAGGCTCGGTCACCGTCTGTCCCCGTTGCCGCCGCCGTCTCCGTCGTCGCTGCTGTCGCCGGGATCACGGTTGTGGTCGGCGGGCTGGGTTCCGGGGGAGACGGTCGGTTCATGGGACTCGTCGCGGTCCTGGGGTACGAGCCCGGCAGCGCGCAGCGCCGCCGCGAGCTGTTCCGCCTGTCCCGGATCTCCTCCGAGGACGGTGACATTGATGGTGGTGGTCGGCCGACGTCCCTGCCGCCACGCCCGAACGCTGTCCACGAGCTGGAGCCCGAGGGACAGTGCTCCGCACAGCGCCCCGATCTCCTCGGGCCCGATCCCCATCCGCCCTTGCGCCGCGCCGACCACGGCTTCGATCCGCACGCCGGCGAGCCGCAGATCGCGATCGTCCCTGAGCCACTCGTGGAGTGACCGTACGTCCTGCCTCTGATCCTCGTCCTGGTCACTGCCCCCGGCCCAGAACCTGATCTCCACTTGTTTCTCCCCCGCCCGTCCGGCCGCCCTGCGCACCACACGTCCGCTCTGAAGGTTCGCACAACATGGTGGCAGCAAGGGGAAGTTGAGGTGAAGAAGTCGGAAGCGGCGGCAAGGGTCCCCTTCGCGGAGCCGATCGGTGGTGTGGCTGAGCTGTGTGATGATGCACGGACAATAGCCGCCCCGGGGAGGGACCGGGTGCGTGAGAAAGGGCGGGAGCGCAGAGTGGGCAAGGACGGGGGGTCCATACCGGACGAGGAGTGGGAGCGCTTCCTGCGAGAGGCCGAGGCCGGGACTCAGGGTGGGCCCAAGGAGCCCTCGGCGCGGGCCCGGATGGTGGCGCGGCGGCTGCGGGAACAGCCCGGTCCGCCGGAAGGGTGGCGAACTCACCAACCGGCCCGGCGGCGACGGAGCAAGGGCTGGCACGCGGTCGGACTGCTGGTGGCGGCCGGACTGCTGGTGGTGGCAGTGGCTCCGGAGCGGGTGGCCGGATGGATCGCGAGCGGAGACGGCGAAAGTGCGCCGCTCGCCGCGGAGTCGCAACGTCCGAGCAAACCGCCGGCGACGGAGACCGCCCAACTTCCCACAGTGGAGCAGCCGTTCAGGGGATCGCCGGCCGTGCGCTGGGCCGACGGTGCGGCCGGGATCCATCTGCCGGCCGCACGGGCGACCGGTTGGATGAGCAAGGAGCAGGTCGAGAAGGCGCTCGATCGGAGTCGGGACTTCCTTGCCGAGTCCAGTCTGGATGCCGGTGTGCTGAGCGGGGAGCGGCCGCGGAAGGCGATCGCGTTGATCAATCCGCATCAGCAGGATGTCCAGGACTACCTGGCTGCCGCGTTCCGCGCGCCCAGCCGCGAGGACGATCCTCTGTTGCTGTTCAGCCGGTTCGAGGATTCGAAGGTGCGGCTGGTCGGTGACGTGGTCAAGACGCGAGGACGGATCACGTTCCGGGAAGGCGAGCGCGGTGCGGTCGAGGTGACGACCGATGTCACGTACGTCTATCCGGTCGTACGCACCGCGGAGGGGAGCGACGAAGTCGCGCGCACCATCGTGCGCCGCGAGGTCGTGATGAGCTGGGACGACCCGGCCAAGGTGATCGTCGAGCCGGGGACGTTCTCCTTCGTGTCCTACAAGGTGGACACCACCAACGGCGGCTGCGACACCTTCACCGGCTACTTCAACCCCGAGTTCAGGGCCGAGCGCGCGACCTCGGGCCAGGGAGACGATCGCGAGGTCGATCCGTACGACCGGAGCGACTCGATGGACGAGCGCATGCGGGACGCCGACGACGAGGGGTGCGGGACCGCCACACGGTCGTAAGCGGCGGTGGCTCATGCGACGGCCAGGTCGCCGTCGCCGTCGGTTTTCTCCTGTTCCTCCGTTTGGGGATACCTCGTCCACTTGTTCGGTGGTTTACCCGCTGTCTGGTTTGTTCAGTATGTCGGGGTCGGTGTGGCTCCTCCATACCGTCAGCGAGGAAGAGGAGAGGACTCCATGCGTCGCATCCGCTCGTTCGCCGTCGCCGCAGCCGCCCTGGTCACGGCCTTGGGTGTCGTACCCGCCGCGAACGCGGCCCCCGCGGCACCCGGCAGCCGGGCCGCCTACAACTGCACCCCCGGATACTTCTGCATCTACAGCGACTGGGACGGCGGCGGGACCCGCTGCCAGTGGCAGAGCGAGAGGAGGGCGAACACCGCCGACGACTGCTCCTTCATCCGCAGGGGGCAGAACGTACGCTCGCTGTGGAACGGGACCGGGCACCGTAAGCAGTACTACAAGGGCACCAACTACCAGTCCCGTGTCGGCTCCACCCCCGCGGGCGCGGGCGGCAACCTGCAGGGCAACTACCAGATCCGTTCGTTCAAGCCCCAGTAGGGCTGTGGTCTGACCGCAGGGCGCCTCGGCGGAGGCGCCCTGTTCTCATGACCGGGCTCGGTAAGCGGGTCCGGCTGCGTTCGCTCGTCAGGCCTTCACGGCGTCCTGCTTGACGGTTGCTATGAGGGCAGCCAGTGCCGCACGGCTCGTGTGGAGGACGATGTCCGGTTCGTCGCTCTCGCGGAGGCGGAGGCGGAGGGTGGTGTCGGGGGTGGTGGCGACGTAGACGCAGGAGGAGGCCTCCGAGCTGTGCGACGACTTCTGCCAGGTGAGGGGTGGCTTGGTGGACATGAGCCTCCTTCAGGCCTCGTGGGCGATGTTGTGGATGAGTTTGCGGGATTCCTCCGCTGGGAGGGCCAGCTTCTCCAGGCGGTCCAGCACCGCCGTGTAGCGCTCCAACTGGGCTGCGGCGTCGATGAATTCGCTGCCGTGCTCAGTGTCCAGCTGCACGGTGTCGAGCTGAGGGACAGGGCCGTACGCGTAGTCGATGCCCTGTCCGGAGCCGGGGAAGGCGCCCCGGCCGAAGGGGACGACCAGGATCGTGATGCTGTCGCGCTGGCTCATCTCGACGAGGTGGGTGAGCTGTTCGGCGGCGACGGTCGGGCCGCCCACCCGCATGTGGAGCGCTGCCTCGTGGATGAGCGCCGTGTAGGGGAAGGGGGGATCGCGGTACAGCGCGGCCTGACGTTTGATCCGGTACGACATCCTGTGTTCGACCTCGTGCGGAAGCAGCGGCGGCACCGCGTCGCCGAAGAGTGCCCGCGCGTGCTGCGTCGTCTGCAGCAGGCCGGGAATGTGCAGGGCTTGGGTCACGCGTAGCGCTGTGGCGTGGTGTTCGAGTTCCGCCAGATCGAGCGTGGCGTGCGGCAGTTGTCCTCGGTAGTCCTCCCACCACCCGCGCGCCCTGCGGCCCGTCATCCCGGTCAGTGCCTCGATGAGTGCCTTGTCCGAGCAGGCGTAGTTGCGGGCGATGGCCCGTACGCGGTCGGCGCTGACGGCGTAGCGCCCCGCTTCGATGTTGCTGATGCGTGACTGGTTGACGCCAAGGAGGGCTGCCGCCTCGATCGTGGACAGGCCCGCTCGTTCGCGGAGTTTGCGCAGCTCGGCGCCGAGGCGCTGCTGACGCAGGGTCGGGGTCTTGCTGGGCGGCATCGATGTCCCTTCGCGCCGGGAGCGAGCGGCCATGTCACCCACACGAGCGTTAATGGCCTCTCTTCCTCTTCTTTTGTGGAATGTAGGCCAATCTCGGGCCTACGGTGAGACTCACCCCGCTCAACGACCTACGCCCGCAAACCGAAGGCCGACGAGCGATCCAAGTCCCTTCCTCGAAAGAGGCGTTCATGGCCACCGTATCGCCGTCACCGACCCCCGCCTGGTCCTACGCCCTGCACCTGCCCCACGACCCACGCGCCCCGCGCATCGCCCGTATGACCCTGCGGGCGGTGCTTCCGGCGTACGGGATGGGTGAACTGCTCGACACCGCCGAACTTTTGGCCTCCGAGCTGGTCACCAACGCCTACCAGCACACCAAAGGGCCGGCATTCCTGCGGCTGCGCGGGCTTGACGGGCTCGATGCCGAGCCCCGGAGCGGGGTGCGGGTCACTGTGTGGGACACGGACCCCTACGTGCCCTCGCCGTTCGACAAGCCGCCCGCGCGGCGCGGTCCGCCAGGCGCCGGGCAGGGGCAGGCTGAACAGGCGGACGAGCGATCCCTCGGCGGGTGCGGGCTGGTCCTCGTACGCGAGTGGGCCGATCGCTGGGGCGGGTGCCAGCTCGGTGACGATCTGTTCGGACGTGGCGGGAAGCTGCTCTGGTTCGAGCTGGAGAACCGGTCGGCGACGGACGTGCAGGTCGTGGCGTGAGTGGCGCAGTTCGGGACATGCCCGTCACGGTGAGCTACCTCGTACGGGTGGAGCGGAACGCAAGCCGCGCCGCGCGTCTCGCCCGGCACTACGGTGGAGGCATCGACACGCCCTGTACTCAGCGGAGGACCGTGGTGACCACCATGATCGAGCGCCCGGCGGCCATAGACGCATCCGGGTCCGGAGCGTTCGAGGACATGCTCCGGACCGTCGAGGAACTGGACACACCTGACGGCTACAAGGCCGAGCTCATCCGGGGGAAGATCGTCGTGTCGCCGTGGTCGAAGCTGCGTTACCTGCGCCCGATGCGGCGGCTGCGCAGTCAAGTGGAGGCATACGCGCCGGAGGGCCACGTCACGGAGACCTCGCCCTTCCTCTTCACGTTCCCTTCGTCCGAGCGCGGCTTCGGTCCCGACCTCTTCGTCGCCGACGAAGCCGCCTTCGACACCGAAGGCCGCCACGCCGACGGCGCCGCGCTCTCCCTGGTCGCCGAGCTGACCTCCCTGTCCACCAAGGACACCGACTGGCTCGACAAGCTGGACACCTACGGACGCGTGGTCCCCGTGTACCTCGTCCTCGACATGCAGGTCCAGGAGATCACCGCGTTCTGGGACCCGTCACCCAAGGGCTACCGCTCGCGCACGACCGTGCCCTTCGGGCGAGCCCTCCACGTCCCCGCACCCTTCGACTTCGATCTCGACACCTCCGGGTTCGCCGTGCCACCGGAGAACACGGAGGGTGAGAGCGAAGGCCGGGGGACGGCAACCAGCGGACCGGCCTGACCCGGCGGCCGCCCGCATGGGCGTCGTGCGGCTCGGCGCGGACGCGGCCGGAGGGACTCGGCGGCCACTTCTCCGCCGAGTGCGACAGATTTCCGGAAACTGTCGCACTTCCGCGCCCCGCATCCCCGGGGGTGCGGTCCCAGCGGCCGCGACCCGAGCCGACCCGAGCCGACCCGAGTCGACGCGAGCCGACCCGATCGGAACAACACCAAGGTTCGTCGCACCTCGGCAGGTGTCGGTACGTATCGATCAAGGTCGCTGCCAAAGCCCAATCGTCCCGAAAAGCCGGGCGAGTGTACCCACCCCGCTTGATCCCCATGCGCCGACCGGTCAGATTTTCTTCTCTAACGGGCTGAATTTTTGTTGATCGCGGGTTAGTCGACCGCCCGATCGCCCTACTCTTCATAGGGTGAACCAACTGATGTCCCGAGAGTCCGAGGCCGATCTGCCCGGGGAAGCAGCGCTTCCCGGCGCCCTGCCGGATGCCCTGCGCACCGAACTTGTCGCCTTCCGCCGCGACATGCACATGCACCCCGAGCTCGGTAACCAGGAGTTCCGTACCACCGCCGCGATCAAGGCCCGTCTGGAGAAGGCCGGGCTCGCGCCGCGCGTACTCGAAACCGGGACCGGGCTCCTGTGTGACATCGGTGACTGGGACGGCGGGCGGCCCATGCTCGCCCTGCGGGCCGACATCGACGCCCTGCCGATTCCCGACATGAAGGTCGACTGCTCCTACCGCTCCACCGTGCCCGACCGCGCGCACGCCTGTGGCCACGACGTGCACACCAGCGTCGTCCTCGGCGCCGGGCTCGTCCTGGCCGAGCTGCACCGGAAGGGGCGGCTGCCCCGGCCCGTGCGGCTGATCTTCCAGCCGGCCGAGGAAGTACTGCCCGGCGGCGCGCCCGACGCCATAGAGTCCGGCGCGCTGGAGAACGTGGGGCGGATCATCGGCGTGCACTGCGACCCCAGGGTGGAGGCCGGGCGGATCGGGCTGCGCAACGGGCCCCTCACGTCCGCCTGCGACCGGCTGGAAGTCGCACTCGACGGGCCCGGCGGCCACACCGCGCGCCCCCACCTCACCACCGACCTGGTCACCGCCGCCGCCCGCGTCGCCACCGACGTGCCCGCGCTGGTGGCCCGCCGCGTCGACGCCCGCAGCGGGCTCGCTGTCACCTGGGGACGCATCGAGTCCGGCCACGCCTGCAACGTGATCCCGCAGCACGCCGAGCTCTCCGGAACCGTGCGCTGCCTCGACATCGAGGCCTGGCGGCAGGCCCCCGACCTGGTGCACGCGGCCATCGACGAGGTCGCCACCCTCCACCGCGCCAAGTCCCAGATCAACTACGTCCGGGGCGTTCCGCCGGTCGTCAACGACCCGGTCGTGACCGAACTGCTGCGCGATGCCATGACCGCGCGCCGCGGCGCGCAGTCCATCGAGGACACCGACCAGAGCCTGGGCGGCGAGGACTTCTCCTGGTACCTGGAGCACGTCCCGGGCGCCATGGCCCGCCTCGGTGTCCGCCGGCCCGGCGACCGTCTGGTCCGCGACCTCCACCAGGGCGACTTCGACGCCGACGAGCACGCCATCACTGTCGGCGTGGAGCTCTTCACCGCGGCCGCCCTCCTCGACGCCGGACGGTAGTCGCGGCCTGGAGGGGCGACCGGCCGGCGGTCGCTGCCGGCGCCTCTCCCCGCTTCGTACGGCGTCTCTCCCCGCCCCGTACGGCACGTGTTCCACCGGCACGTACGAGTCGTGCCGCGGGCACGGAGCGTGAGCAGCGCTCGGGGTGTTATGCGTCATTCGTGCCTTTTGGTGGCGTGGTTCACGCGGACTTAACCGGCCATCGGCACGAATGGATAACAGCCAAGCGATACCCCGTTCCCTCGATGGTCTACGCGCGTTAATGTGCGCCGAACTCGGCACCCACGGCGGGGGCTGAACCAGCACCCACTGCGGGGCTAGGGAGAATGGGGAACTTCAGGATGCGTCGGATATCCAAACTGACCCGCGTCGCGGTGGGGGTCGCGTCGCTGGCCCTCGCGGCCACGGCCTGTGGCGGTACGAGCAGCGAAGCCGGGAGCGACGGCGGCGAGAGCGGCGGCGACGCGAAGGGGCTCGCCATCGCCTACGACATCGGTGGCAAGGGCGACCAGTCCTTCAACGACGCCGCGTACTCCGGCCTGGAGAAGGCGCAGAAGGAGTTCGGCTACAAGACCGCCGACATCGAGCCGACCGAGGGCGAGACCGACGCCGACAAGGTGCAGCGCCTCACCTCCCTGGCCAAGCAGGGCTACAACCCCATCGTCGGTGTCGGGTTCGCGTACGGCCCCGCGATGGAAGAGGTCGCCAAGAAGTATCCGAAGGTCAGCTTCGGCATCGTCGACTCGGTCGTCGAGGGCGACAACGTGGCCTCCCTGGTCTTCGCCGAGAACGAGGCCTCGTACCTCGCCGGTGTCGCCGCCGCCAAGGCGACCAAGACGAACACCGTCGGTTTCGTCGGCGGTGTGGACGTTCCGCTGATCAACAAGTTCGAGGCCGGTTACAAGCAGGGCGTCGAGGACACCAACCCCAAGGTGAAGGTCCTGTCGCAGTACCTGACGCAGACCGCCGAGGAGGGCGGCTTCTCCAGCCCGGACAAGGGCAAGGCCGCCGCCGAGGCCCAGCTGGAGAAGAACGCCGACGTCGTCTACCAGGCGGCCGGCCTCTCCGGTCAGGGTGTGATCGAGGCAGCCGCCACCGCCAAGAAGTGGGCGATCGGCGTCGACTCCGACCAGTACGAGCAGGAGGCCCTCGCCAAGTACAAGGACTACATCCTGACTTCGGCGACGAAGGACATCGGCGACGCGGTGTACGCGCTGGCCAAGTCCGTCGAGGACGGCAAGCCGCTGACCGGCACGCAGACCTTCGACCTCAAGGTGGACGGCGTCGGCCTGGCCGACAGCAACCCCGAGTTCGCGAAGATCCCCGGTCTCACGGACGCCGTGACCAAGGCCAAGGAAGGCATCGTCGACGGCTCCATCAAGGTCAAGACCGAGTAGTCGGTAGTCGAAGGTTCCTGGAAACGGGCGGGCGCCCCGGTGCCCGCCCGCTTCTAGTTGGCGGGGCAGCGCCCCGCAGGGGGCGCGGGGCTGTGACATATACGGCTCAGCCGCGTGGGCGCGACCAGCCACAACCAACCCGCAGCCCTGGACGGCGCCACAACACAACGGCGCTACCAGAACCCGCCCAACCAGCGGAGCGCCCCCGCGGAGCGTATCGGCCCCATAACAAGCCGTACCGCAGGCTTTCACCCGCAGGTCTACGCGCGTTACTCTGCGGCGGAGCCACCACGCGCCGAAGCCGTGAAGAACCACCGTACGGCGCAGTACGACAGGAGCACACCAATGCGCCGGGTTTCCCGCCTCACGGTCGCAGGCGCAGCGACCGCATCCCTCGCCCTCGCCCTCTCCGCCTGCGGCGGCACCTCGACCGAGGCCTCCTCCTCCCAGGACGCGAAGGGCGACAAGGGCCTCGCCATCGCGTACGACGTCGGCGGCAAGGGCGACCAGTCCTTCAACGACGCCGCGTACGCGGGCCTGCAGAAGGCGGAGAAGGAGTTCGGCTACGAGACCACCGACGTCGAGCCCACCGACGGCGAGACGGACGCCGACAAGACCCAGCGCCTGGTCTCGCTGGCCAAGCAGGGCTACAACCCGGTGATCGGTGTCGGCTACGCCTACGCGGCGGCCGTGAAGGAGGCCGCGGCGAAGTACCCGGACGTCACGTTCGGCATCGTCGACGACTCCACCATCGAGGCGGAGAACGTCGCGGACCTGGTCTTCTCCGAGGAGCAGGCCTCGTACCTCGCCGGTGTCGCCGCCGCCAAGGCGACCAGGACGAACACCGTCGGTTTCGTCGGTGGCGTGGACATCCCGCTCATCCACAAGTTCGAGGCGGGCTTCAAGCAGGGCGTCGAGGACACCAACCCCAAGGCGAAGGTCCTCTCGCAGTACCTCACGCAGACCGCGGAGGAGGGCGGCTTCTCCAGCCCCGACAAGGGCAAGACGGCCGCCGAGAGCCAGATCGAGAAGAAGGCCGACGTCGTCTACCAGGCGGCCGGCCTGTCCGGTCAGGGTGTGATCGAGGCCGCCGCCGCCAACAAGGTGTGGGCGATCGGCGTCGACTCGGACCAGTACGGGCAGCAGGCCCTCGCGAAGTACAAGGACTACATCCTCACCTCGGCGACGAAGGACGTGGCCAAGGCGGTGTACAACCTTGCGAAGTCGGTCGAGGACGGCAAGCCGGAGACCGGTATCGTACGGGGCGATCTGAAGACCGGTGAGGTCGGCCTCGCGGACTCCAACCCCAAGTTCAAGGACGACACCGAGCTCCAGCAAGCCATTGAAACGGCCAAGGAGAAGATCATCAGCGGCGAGATCAAGGTCAGGACCAGCTGACTCAGCAGGACCAGCTGACTCAGCAGGGCCTCAAGCAGCCAGTAACCGCGGGGTTACCTCCGCTCAACGGGGTACGGGGATTCTTTCGCCCTGTACCCCGTTGTCGACGGTACGTCACCCCTTTCGTTGCCATAGGGGTGCCACACGCGTAGGCGACCCCCTTCCACAGGAGAGTGCGCCATCAACGCGTCCAGCAGCCCTCCGGCCGGCGCGGCGGTCAACGGTCAGGCGACCGCCGTCGAACTCGCCGGGATCACCAAGCGATTCCCGGGCGTCGTGGCCAACCACGACATCCACCTCAGCGTCCGCAAGGGCACCGTGCACGCCCTCGTCGGCGAGAACGGCGCCGGCAAGTCGACGCTGATGAAGATCCTCTACGGTATGCAGAAGCCGGACGAGGGCACGATCGCGATCGACGGCGAGCAGGTCACCTTCTCGTCGCCGGCCGACGCCATCGCCCGCGGTATCGGCATGGTCCACCAGCACTTCATGCTCGCCGACAACCTCACGGTGCTGGAGAACGTGGTGCTGGGCAGCGAGAAGCTGCACGGCATCGGCGGCAAGGCCCGCCGCAGGATCAAGGAGATCTCCGACCGCTACGGCCTCGGGGTGCGCCCCGACCTCCTGGTCGAGGAACTCGGTGTCGCCGCCCGTCAGCGCGTGGAGATCCTCAAGGTCCTTTACCGCGGCGCCCGCACCCTGATCCTGGACGAGCCCACCGCGGTGCTCGTGCCGCAGGAGGTCGACGCGCTCTTCGCCAACCTGCGGGAGCTGAAGTCCGAGGGCCTGTCGGTCATCTTCATCTCCCACAAGCTGGGCGAGGTGCTGTCGGTCGCCGACGAGATCACCGTCATACGCCGCGGCACGACCGTCGGCACGGCCGTGCCCGCCGATACCAGCCCGCGCCAGCTCGCCGAGCTGATGGTCGGCAGTGAGCTGCCGACCCCGCAGACCGCCGAGTCCACGGTCACCGACCGCCCCGTACTGACCGTCGAGAAGCTCCGGCTTGAGGCCCCCGGCGGCAAGGCGCTGCTGGACGACATCAGCTTCACCATCCACGCGGGCGAGGTCCTGGGTCTCGCCGGTGTCGAGGGCAACGGCCAGACCGAGCTCGTGGACGCGCTCATCGGCCTCAAGCACGCCGACTCCGGCGTCATCACGCTGGCCGAGGACGAGATCACCGCCTGGCCCACCCGCAGGCGCCGCGAGCAGGGCATCGGCTACATCCCCGAGGACCGCCACCGCCACGGACTGCTCCTGGAAGCCCCGCTCTGGGAGAACCGTATCCTCGGCCACGTCACCGAGGCGCCCAACGCGAAGGGCTTCTGGCTGGACCCGAAGTCCGCCCAGGAGGACACGCGGAGGATCGTCGAGGCGTACGACGTCCGCACCCCGGGCATCGACGTCACCGCGGCCTCGCTCTCCGGCGGCAACCAGCAGAAGCTGATCGTCGGCCGCGAGATGAGCCACAAGCCGCGCTTCCTGATCGCCGCCCACCCGACCCGCGGGGTGGACGTCGGCGCACAGGCCCAGATCTGGGACCAGATCCGGGAGGCTCGCCGCGAGGGTCTGGCCGTGCTGCTGATCTCCGCCGACCTGGACGAGCTGATCGGCCTGTCCGACACGCTCCGGGTGATCTACAACGGCAAGCTGGTCGCCGACGCCGACCCGGCCACGATCACCCCGGAGGAACTCGGCTCGGCCATGACCGGCGCGGCCACGGGCCACCTCGAACACGAGGAGCCCTCGGCGGACGGGCCGGCGAAGACCTCGGCGGAGGACGCCGCCGACAACCCGGCGAACGGTGCCGAGGAGACCCCGGCGGACGGCTCCGAGTCCCCGGCGGACGGTCCCGCCGAGACCCGGGCCAACGGTCCGGCGGAGGCCCCGTCCGTGAGCCCGGCGGAGGCCCGGGGGGAGACCCCGGCGGACGGTCCCGCTGAGGCCCAGGCCGGCGACCCCGTCGAGACCCCGGCCGACAGCCCGGCCGACGGTCCGGCGCACATCCCCTCCCAAGGTCCGGCGAAGACCCAGGCAGACGCCCCCGAAGACGAGGCCCGCTGATGAAGAAGTTCGACAAGGAGCGCGTGCTCCTCGCGGTGGCCGGGCCGGTCATCGCGCTCGCCGTGGCCTTCGCCCTGACCTCGGTGGTGCTGATCGCCTCGGGCAAGAACCCGGTCGAGCCGTACACCCTGATGTTCGAGCAGGCCTCGTTCTCCGACATCCAGGTCCTGATCATCAACCAGGCCTCGATGTACTACATCGCGGCGCTCGCGGTCGCCATCGGCTTCCGGATGAACCTGTTCAACATCGGCGTCGACGGCCAGTACCAGCTGGCCGCGATGATCGCGGCGGTCGTCGGCGCCCATGTGAACCTGCCGGCGTTCCTCCAGATCCCGCTGCTGCTCCTGACCGCGGTGTTCACCGGCGCCTTCTGGTCCGGCATAGCCGGTGTCCTCAAGGTCACCCGCGGCGTCAGCGAGGTCGTCGCGACGATCATGCTCAACGCGATCGCGACATCCGTGATCGCCTACCTGTGGCTGCCCTCCGTCTTCGGTGTCAAGGTCGGCAACAACAACACCACCGGCGAGATGCACGAGTCCGGCTGGGTGCCCGGTATCGACCTGGGCGCGGCCGGCGAGATCTACGGCCTGGTGTTCCTCGCCGTCCTGCTCGGCGTCGTCTACTGGGTCGTCCTCAACCGCACCCGCTTCGGCTTCGACCTGCGGGCCTCGGGCGCCTCGGAGAGCGCCGCCGCGGCCAGCGGTGTCGACCCCAAGCGGATGGTGCTCACCGCGATGCTGATCTCCGGCGGCATCGCCGGTCTCGCGGGCCTGCCGATCCTCCTCGGCGACACGCACACCTACAGCCTGAACTTCCCCACCGGCATCGGCTTCCTCGGCATCGGCATCGCCCTGCTCGGCCGGAACAACCCGACCGGCATCGCCTTCGCGGCCCTGCTGTGGGCCTGGCTCGACAAGGCCTCGCCCGAGCTCGACTTCCACGACTACGACAAGGAGATCGCGGTCATCATGCAGGGCCTGATCGTGCTCGCGGTCGTCGTCTCCTACGAGGCCGTGCGCGAGTGGGGTCTGCGCCGCCAGCAGCGCCGCGTCGGCGCGGAGCTCGCCGCGGGTCACGTCCTCGGCGCCACCGACAACGCCACCGACAACAACGCCCAGAAGGAGGTGGCTGGCCGATGACCACCGCGACCGCGGTCAACCAGCCCACGCTGCAGCCCGCCGCCCCGGCCGGCCGGGGACTGTCGCTGCCCGTCCTGCTGATCATCATCGCCGGCGGCCTCGCGCTGACCTCGCTCGTCCGTATCGTCACGGGCGCCGACGGCATCACCAACGTCAGCCAGATGTCCACCGCGCTGGAGCTGGCCGTCCCGATCGGACTGGCCGGTCTCGGCGGCCTGTGGGCCGAGCGCGCGGGTGTCGTCAACATCGGCCTCGAAGGCATGATGATCCTCGGCACCTGGTTCGGGGCCTGGGCCGGCTACCAGTGGGGCCCGTGGACCGGCGTCCTCGTCGGCATAGCCGGCGGCGCCATCGGCGGCCTCGTGCACGCCCTCGTCACGGTCACCTTCAACGTCAACCACATCGTCTCCGGTGTGGCCATCAACATCCTCGCCCTCGGTGCCACCCGCTATCTGGCCCCCCTCGCCTTCGAGGGCAAGTCGGGCGGTTCGGCCAAGCAGTCCCCGCCGGTGGAGTCCCTCGGTGACTTCACCGTGCCAGGGCTCTCGGATGCGCTCCAGGAGCTCAACCACAAGGGCTGGTTCCTGGTCTCCGACGTCGCGGGCCTGCTCGGCGGCCTGGTCACCCATGTCTCCTGGCTGACCCTGATCGCCGTCGCGCTGATCCCCGGCAGCTGGTGGATCCTGTGGCGCACCGCCTTCGGCCTGCGTCTGCGCTCCTGCGGTGAGAACCCCGTGGCCGCCGAATCACTCGGCGTCAACGTCTACAAGTACAAGTACCTGGCCGTGGTCATCTCCGGCGGACTGGCCGGCCTCGGCGGTGTCTTCCTGTCCATCGTGGCCAACCCCTTCTATCTGGAGGGCCAGGTCAGCGGCCGCGGCTACATCGGTCTCGCCGCGATGATCTTCGGTAACTGGATGCCGGGCGGACTCGCCCTCGGCGCCGGCCTGTTCGGCTACACCGACAGCCTCAACCTGCGCGGCGGCGCCGAGAACGTCCACGCGCTGCTGCTGCTCGGCGCCCTCCTGCTGGTCATCGGCGCCGTCTGGCTTGCGGTCCGGAAGAAGTACACCGCCTCCGCGATCACCGTCCTCATCGGCGCCCTGCTGTTCACTTGGTACGTGACCACCGACGAGGTTCCGAACCAGGTCGTCTCCGCCACGCCGTACGTCATCACGCTGATCGTCCTCGCGCTCTCCGCGCAGCGGCTGCGGATGCCCAAGGCGGACGGTCTGCCGTACCGGAAGGGACAGGGCAAGTGACATCGCCCGCCGGCGTCGACGACGTCGACTGGGGCGAGCTGCGGGTGGTGGCCCGGGACGCGATGTCCCGGGCGTACGCCCCGTACTCCGGCTACCCGGTCGGCGTCGCCGCCCTGGTCGACGACGGGCGGATCGTCTCGGGCTGCAACGTCGAGAACGCCTCGTACGGCCTCGGGCTGTGCGCCGAGTGCGGGCTGGTGTCGCAGCTGCAGAACACCGGCGGCGGGCGGCTGACGCACTTCACGTGCGTGGACGGGCAGGGCGACATCCTCGTCCCGTGCGGTCGCTGCCGCCAGCTGCTGTACGAGTTCGGGGGGCCGGACATGCTCCTGGAGACCCCGGAGGGCGTCCTGCCGCTGTCGGAGATGCTGCCGCAGGCGTTCGGCCCGGAGCATCTCACCAAGTAACGCGTGCGGCCCCTCCTGACGACCGGTCTTCAGGGGCCGCGCACTTCCGGAACCCCGGAAGTCACTTTCGGAACCTCGGAAGGAAAGCAAAGCCATGGCCATGGACGCCGTCTCCGTCATCCGTACCAAGCGGGACCGCGGTGAGCTCAGCGACGAACAGATCGACTGGGTCATCGACGCGTACACCCGCGGGGAGGTCGCCGACGAACAGATGTCGGCGCTCGCAATGGCCATCCTGCTCAACGGCATGGACCGCCGTGAGATCGCCCGCTGGACGGCCGCGATGATCACCTCCGGTGAGCGCATGGACTTCTCGTCCCTGACCCGCCCAACCGCCGACAAGCACTCCACGGGCGGCGTCGGCGACAAGATCACGCTTCCGCTGGCCCCGCTCGTGGCGGCCTGCGGAGCGGCCGTGCCGCAGCTCTCGGGCCGGGGCCTCGGCCACACGGGCGGCACCCTGGACAAGCTGGAGTCGATCGCCGGCTGGCGCGCCCAGCTCTCGGGCGAGGAGATGCTGTCCGTCCTGGACGGTGTGGGCGCGGTGATCTGCGCGGCGGGCGACGGACTGGCCCCGGCGGACAAGAAGCTGTACGCGCTGCGCGATGTGACGGGCACCGTCGAGGCGATCCCCCTGATCGCCTCCTCGATCATGTCGAAGAAGATCGCCGAGGGCACGGGTTCGCTCGTCCTGGACGTGAAGGTCGGCACGGGTGCCTTCATGAAGACGATCGAGGACGCGCGTGAACTGGCCTCCACGATGGTCGGCCTGGGCACGGACCACGGCGTACGCACGGTCGCCCTGCTCACGGACATGTCCACCCCCCTGGGCCTGACCGCGGGCAACGCCCTGGAGGTCAGGGAGTCGGTGGAGGTACTCGCGGGCGGCGGCCCGGCGGACGTCGTCGAACTGACCCTGGCCCTGGCCCGAGAGATGCTCGACGCCGCCGGGCTGCGGGACACCGACCCGGCGAAGGCCCTGGCCGACGGCTCGGCGATGGACGTGTGGCGCCGCATGATCAAGGCCCAGGGCGGCGACCCGGACGCTCCGCTGCCGACGTCGAGGGAACAGCATGTCGTCACCGCCCTCTCCTCGGGCGTCCTGACCCGCCTCGACGCGTACGACATCGGCATCGCCGCCTGGCGCCTCGGCGCCGGCCGCGCCCGCAAGGAGGACCCGGTCCAGGCGGCGGCGGGCGTCGAGATGCACGCCAAGCCGGGCGACCCGGTGACCGAGGGCCAGCCCCTGCTCACCCTGCACACGGACACGCCGGAACGGTTCGCCTACGCGTTGGAGGCGGTGGAGGGTTCGTACGACATCGGGGCGGCCGGAACGGACTTCACACCGTCGCCGGTGGTGCTGGAACGCATCGGCTGAGCCGGAGTTTCCCTGTTCAGGCGAACGGGATCGGCGAACGGGATCGGCGAACGGGACCAGTGAACGGGACCGGTGGACCGGGGCGGACCGGCGCCAGTCCCGTTCGTCGACGTACGGGCCGGTCCCGTGAAGGTGATCGACGGCGTTGGCCCAACGCACGTCACCCCAGCAACGCCGCGATCACCACCAGCACCGGCACCGAAAGGATCGTCGACAGCAGGATGGACTCCCGGGCCAGTACCTCGCCCACGCGGTAGCGGCTCGCGAAGGTGAAGAGGTTCTGCGCGGCGGGGAGCGCCGAGGTGACGACGACGTCGAGCAGGGGTGCGCCGCGGAGCCCGAAGACCCCGGCCGCCAGCGCCCAGGCCGCGGCCGGCTGGCCCACCGACTTGAGGGCGACCGAGAGCAGCACGAGGTGGCGGTCGGGGCCGCGGCCCGGGACGGTGCTGCCGCACAGGGAGATACCGAAGGCGAGCAGGACCGCGGGCACCGACATGTTCCCGATGAGCGTCAGCGGATCCATGATCGGCCCCGGTACCCTCAGGCCCGACGCCGAGACCGCGACCCCCGCCAGCGAGCCCACCGCGATCGGGTTGCGCAGGGGCGTGATCAGCCGTCGCCACAGCGGGCCCTTCTCGCCCTGGCCCGACAGGTCCAGGATCGTCAGCGCGATCGGTGTCAGCGCGATCACCTGGAACAGCAGCACCGGCGCCACGAGCGAGGCGTCGCCCAGCACGTACACGGCGATCGGGATGCCCAGGTTGCCGGCGTTGACGTAACTGGAGCACAGCGCGCCGATGGTCGTCCGGCCGACGCCCCAGCGCCGTACGACACCGACCGCGACGAACACTCCGGCCGCCGCTGCCGTGCTCAGTGCGGTGACGAGCAGGCGGTTGGAGAAGATCACGGACAGGTCGGCCTCGGCGAGCGTCGTGAACAACAGGGCCGGTGAGGCCACATGGAACGCGAGCTTGGTCAGCACCTCCCGTCCGTGCTCGCCGAGATATCCGCGGCGTCCGATGACGAAGCCGACGCCGATGACGACGGCGATCACCGCGAAACCCGTCAGCACCCCCTGCACAGGGCCTCCTCGGCGGGAAGGAGGCCGTCGGGTATCGCGGGCGGTGCGGATCCATGGGGCATACACCCAACCCTCCGGGGAAGGCAGGGCACAGGTCAATGTGATCTTTGGCGGACCGCGCGGGCGCGCCCCTCTGGATCGATCCGGTGCACGGCCCGCGATGAGTCACGAGCCCCAGAACGGTCTACCGAACGTGGATGCCACGACACCCGCTGTACTCACGCTGCTGGGACCCGTCGCCAAGGACGAGGTGCCCCGGCTCTGTGCCGACGTGCGCGCGCTGCTGACGGCGACGGGGGCGGAGGTCGTCGTGTGCGATGTCGCCGGGATCGGACCGGCGGGGCTGGCCACCGTCGACGTACTCGCCCGGCTTCAGCTCACCGCACGGCGTGCCGGGGGCCGCATCCGGCTGCGCGGCCCCGACCCGGCGCTGCGCGCGCTACTCGGTCTCGTCGGCCTCGCCTTCGAGATGGAGGGGCAGCCCGAAGAGCGGGAACAGGCGCACTGCGTCGAGAAAGCAGTGGAACCCGGCGATCCGGCCCTCTGATATCTCCAGGACCTGAATCGCCCATGGGGAGAAGCCTCCCTTCTCCGGATCCGGCTTGTACTGGGCGAAGCCCGGCAGGCCGTTCACGGCGACCGGCACCAGGTGCGAGCCCGCGCAGGGTGCGCCCAGCGTCGTCATGAAGCCGGTGATGTCGTCCGTGCCGCGCAGCCACAGGTCGAACGGCGGCATCGTCATGACCGCGTCCTCGTGCAGCAGCGCGGTCAGCGCTGCCATGTCGTACCCCTCGAACGCCGCCATGTAGCGGTCGAGGAGCTTCTGCTGCTCCTCGTTCAGCGGGTCGGAGACGGCGCTTTCCGCGTCCTGGCCGCCCGTGTCGGCCAGCGTCGCCCGTGCCCTCTGCAGTGCGCTGTTCACCGACGCCACGGAGGTTTCGAGCAGCTCGGCGACCTCGCTCGCCTTCCAGGCGAGCACCTCGCGGAGGATGAGCACGGCACGCTGCTTGGCGGGCAGCTTCTGCAGGGCCGCGACGAAGGCCAGCCGGACGGACTCCTTCGCCACGGCCGCCTCCGCGGGGTCGCTGGTCGTGGGCAGGACGCGGGCGTCGGGGACGGGCTCCAGCCATGTGTTGTCCGGGCGGGGGGAGAGCGCCGCCTGGGCCAGGGGGGTGGAGTCGCTGAGGTCGACGGGGCGTGCCCGCTTGTTGCCTGCCGTCAGCATGTCCAGGCACACGTTCGTCGCGATGCGGTACAGCCAGGAGCGGAGCGAGGAGCGGCCCTCGAACTTCTCGTAGCTCCGCCAGGCCCGGACCAGGGTGTCCTGCACCGCGTCCTCCGCCTCGAAGGACGAGCCGAGCATCCGGTAGCAGTAACCGGTCAGCTCGACCCGGTACTTCTCCAACTGGAGGTCGAGGTCTGCTGTTGTCGCCGTGCCCTTGCTCATCGTCCACCCACCCCTGTGGCTTGCTCCCTGGCGCGCGTCTTCACGCCCAGCACTTCGGAAGCTACCGCAGCCCACTGACAACGGCCCCTTGACAGAGGAAGGTGCAGGTCAGGCGAGTGTCCGCTCGCCCAGGGTTTTTCCTCGCCCCCGCCGCCCCTACCCATTCCCGTCCCTTCCCTGGGGGCTGCCGCCCCCAGACCCCCGCTTGTCGGCCTGAACGGCCTCGTCCTCAATCGCCGGACGGGCTGGGTGGTGCCTGGCCTCGGCTGGAAATCCCCAGCCGGAGGGCCCCAGCCCTCAGCCGGAGGGTCCCAGCCCTCGGCCGGAGGGTCCCAGCCCTCGGCCGGAGGGTCCCAGCCCCCGGCCGGAAGGTCCCGGCCCCGGCCGCACATTCCAGCGCCGGCCAGCCCATTCCAGCCTCTCCGGCGTTTGAGGAGCGAGGGTCCGGGGCCGGCCCTCGAAACGGGGTCCGGGCGGAGCCCCGAAGAGGGGGCCGGGGGCGGAGCCCTGAGGGACTGGTCCGGGGCGCAGCCCCGAAACCGGGGGTCCAGGGGCGCGGCCCCCTTGGCCGGGGTCGAAGGGGCGGAGCCCCTGGGGATGGGACGGGTAGGGGCGGCGGGGGCGAGGAAAAATCCCGCGAACTGCGAACTGCGAACTGCGAACTCGCGAACTCGCGAACTCGCGAACTCGCGAACTCGCGAACTCGCGAACCCGCGAACCCGCGAACCCGCGGAGCGACCCCGCCCGGAACCCCCTGAGCCCCCCTCAGCCCCCGAACCCCCTCAGCCCACCGCCACCGCCCCCCGACGCGCCTGCACCCGCGCCGCGTGCGACCCCACCACAGTGATCGTCACCACGCCCAGCACGGCCAGCAGCCCGACCCCCACGGTCCCGGCCCAGCCCCCGGCGTGGAACGCCACCGCACCGACCGTGCTCCCGGCACTGGAACCGACGTAGTACGCGGACTGGTAGAGAGCGGAAGCCTGCGCGCGCCCGTGCGTCGCGGTGTGGCTCACCGAGGACGACGCCACCGCGTGCCCCGCGAAGAAACCGGCCGTGATGAGGACCAGCCCCAGCAACACCAGCGGCAGGGCGTCGGACAGGGACAGCAGCAGCCCCGACGTCGTCGTACCGCCCGCCAGATACAGCGCCCCACGCCGCCCGAGCCGCCCCACCAGCTTCCCGGCGGTCGAGGCCGACACCGTACCCACCAGGTACACCAGGAAGATCGAGCCCACGATGCCCTGGGGCAGCGAGAAGGGCGCCTCGGTCAGCCAGTAACCGATCACCGTGTACACGCCGCCGAACACCGTCATGAACAGCGCACCGATCGCGTACAGCCGGCGCAACAGCGGGTTCGAGAGATGGTCACGAACCGTACGGGCCAGCACACGCGGCCGCAGCGAACCCGGAGTGAAGTGCCTCGGCGCCGGCAGCAGCAGCCGGAAGGCCACCGCGCACCCCACCGCCACGACGCCGATCACCCCGACCGCGACCCGCCAGCCCCACTCCTGCGCGACCCAGCCGGTGATGACCCGGCCGCTCATACCGCCGACACTGTTGCCCGCGACGAACAGCCCGATCGCGGTGATGAGGGCCTTCGGGCGGACCTCCTCCGCCAAGTACGCCGTCGCCGACGCCGGAAGCCCCGCGAGCGCCGCACCCTGCACCGCCCGCAGCACCACCAGAACGAACAGGTTCGGGGCGAAGGGAACCAGCAGCCCGACCGTCACCGCGACCGCGAGCGACGCCGTCATCACCGTACGCCGCCCGAACCGCTCGGACAGAGCGCTCATCGGGAGCACGAACAGGGCCAGCGCACCCGTCGCCGCGGACACCGTCCAGCTCGCCGCGCTCGCGGTCACCCCGAAGTCGCCGGAGACCAGCGGCAGGAGCGCCTGAGTGGAGTAGAGGAGCGCGAAGGTCGCGACACCGGCGAGAAACAGCGCCAGGCTCATCCGGCGGTAGCCGGGCCCGCCCGGGGTCATACGGGTGTCGGAAGGAAGGTTGGAGCGGGAGTCGGACTGGGGGTGGGAGTGGGTCTGGGAGTCGGAAGCAGGAGCGGTCGGTCCGGCGCCCACGGTGGTGGACGCCTCGGTACTGACGGAAGGCATGCCTCGAACGTACGGACAGGGCGACTCATCCGTCCAATGCATGGAACCCCCATAATCGTTCCCATGGTGCATCAGCAGAGGTCAGAAGCTCACCTGTCACCATCCAGTGACACAGAAGACATCGTTTCCGTACTCGCCCCGCGCCTGGCCCACTTCGCCGGTGTCGCCCGCACCGAGCACGTCACCCGTGCCGCGCAGGAGATGCAGGTCCCGCAGTCGACGCTGTCCCGGGCCATGGTCCGGCTCGAACAGGACCTGGGTGTCGACCTGTTCGCCCGGCGGGGACGCACAGTCTCCCTCACTCCCGCCGGACGCACCTTTCTCGGTTCCGTCGAGCGTGCGCTCGCCGAGATCGCACGCGCCGCGGAGGAGGTGCGCGCCGACGCGGACCCCGCCACCGGCAAGGTCGCCTTCGGTTTCCTGCACACCATGGGCTCGGAGACGGTCCCCGGGCTCATCCGTGCCTTCCGCGTGGACCATCCGCGCGTCCGCTTCAGCCTCGTCCAGAACTACGGCGAGGCCATGATCGAACGGCTACGGGCCGGGGAGCTGGACCTGTGCCTGACGTCGCCCGTCCCGGACGCGCCCGACCTCGTCGCCCGCCGCCTCGACGAACAGAAACTGCGCCTCGTCGTCCCGGCCGACCACCGCCTCGCCTCCCGTAAGCGCGTCCGCCTCGCCGAGGCCGCCGACGAGACCTTCGTGACCCTCGAACCCGGCTACGGCATGCGTCGTATCACCGACGACCTGTGCCGGCAGGCCGGCTTCAAGCCCCGCATCGCCTTCGAGGGCGAGGAGGCGGAGACCCTGCGGGGCCTGGTCGCGGCCGGCCTCGGCGTCGCCCTGCTGCCACCCCCGGCCGTGCCCCGCCCGGGAGTGGCCGAGCTGACGGTCACGGCCCCGCGCGCAGCCCGGGAAATCGGCGTCGCCTGGCTGGCGGGCCACCCGGACACACCTCCGGTGGCGGCCTTCAAGAGGTTCCTGCTGTCACGAAGGGGCCGGCTCCTACCGGACTGAGGGCGCCCCCGCGCACCAAGGGGCGCGGGGAACTGCGCCCGCAACCACAACGCACCCGCAGCCGCGAAACACCGCTCAGCCACCCCTCCCGGAGCGCGACCGACCGAAGCCGGAGGCCAACGGCATCCGCAGCCCCAACGGCGGCGGAGCCGCCAGCGCATCCTCCACGGGGCGCGCGAACACGCGCCCGAACAACGTGCCCATCACGAAGTCCTCCGCCAGCGCGTGCACCTCGTCCCGGTGCTGATGCAGCCCGTGCCCGTCGGAGTGCACCTCGAACCGGCAGATGTCCCGGTTGGCCTTCTTCACCCGGGCAGCGAGCCGGAAGGACAGCTCCGGGTCCGTGCGCTGGTCGTTGGTGCCGTGCACGATCATGACCTGGCGGCCGACGAGTTGCTTCACCGGTTCGGGTGGCACGGCCACGTCGTCCTCGGGCAGCCAGGGGGCGATCGCGAGGACGGAGTTGACGGCAGCGTGCCCGCCCGCGTGCAGCGCCGCCCGCCCGCCCATGTCCACTCCGGCCAGGCAGACCGGTACGTCCCCGTAGCGCCGTACGACCTCGTCGGCGGCCCAGGAGGCGTCGTGCGCCAGATGGGCCTCGCCGCCGTTCCAGCCGCGGTAGCGGTAGTGCACGACGTGCGCGGCCAGACCCTCGTCGTGCCCGGTGCGGGCGAGACGGCGGCCGAGGGCGCGCAGGGAGGCCGCCGCCATCATCGGAGTGGGTCTGCGCTCCGAGACCTCGTCGCCACTGGGGAGGAGCAGCACGACCCCGCTCACGGCCGACGGCTCAGGCCCCACGACTCGCCCAAGTCTGGGGCTGCGCAACGGCGTTGCTTGCTGTGACATGACAGAAACAGTGTCAGAAGTCGCGGTGTACGACACCTGGCCGGACGGTCACCGTTGGGTATCGGCGGATCTTCGTTACCGGGACATCTACGCGCGTAGGCGCTACAGTGCGGCCATGACGAGCCAGACTGCCCCAACCGGTGCTGCCCTCCCGAGCTCGGACCAGATCCGCCGGGCGCCCAAGGTTCTGCTGCACGATCACCTCGACGGCGGGCTGCGCCCCGGCACGATCGTCGACCTCGCCCGTGCCTCCGGCTATACGAGCCTCCCCGAGATCGACCCCGACAAACTCGGTGTCTGGTTCCGCGAGGCCGCGGACTCCGGCTCCCTGGAGCGGTATCTGGAGACCTTCACCCACACCTGTGCCGTCATGCAGACCCGTGAGGCGCTCGTCCGCGTCGCCGCCGAGTGCGCCGAGGACCTCGCCGAGGACGGGGTCGTCTACGCCGAGGTGCGGTACGCCCCCGAGCAGCACCTTGAGGCGGGGCTCAGCCTCGAAGAGGTCGTCGAGGCCGTCAACGAGGGCTTCCGGGAAGGGGAGCGGCGGGCGAAGGCGAACGGCCACCGCATCCGCGTCGGCGCCCTGCTCACCGCCATGCGGCACGCGGCCCGCGCCCTGGAGATCGCCGAACTCGCCAACCGCTACCGCGACCTGGGTGTTGTCGGCTTCGACATCGCGGGTGCCGAGGCCGGTTACCCGCCCACCCGCCACCTCGACGCCTTCGAGTACCTCAAGCGCGAGAACAACCACTTCACCATCCATGCCGGCGAGGCCTTCGGGCTGCCCTCCATCTGGCAGGCCCTCCAGTGGTGCGGTGCCGACCGGCTCGGCCACGGCGTACGGATCATCGACGACATCCACGTGCACGAGGACGGTTCGGTGAAGCTCGGCCGGCTCGCCTCGTACGTCCGCGACAAGCGCATCCCGCTGGAGCTGTGCCCGAGCTCCAACCTCCAGACGGGCGCCGCCGACTCGTACGCAGGGCACCCCATCGGGCTGCTGCGCAGCCTGCACTTCCGGGCGACCGTGAACACGGACAACCGCCTGATGTCCGGCACCAGTATGAGCCGGGAATTCGAGCACCTTGTCGATGCCTTCGGCTATACGCTCGACGACATGCAGTGGTTCTCCGTCAATGCTATGAAGTCAGCATTCATTCCTTTCGATGAACGACTGGCGATGATCAATGACGTCATCAAGCCCGGATATGCCGAGCTGAAATCCGAATGGCTGTTTCGCCAGTCCGCTTCGACCAGCGGTTCCGTGGTGGACAAGGGCTGATTGACGGTTCCGGGAAGCGGTTGGGTCGCGGTGGCCCGGCCGCTTTTCCGTGTTTGCCTCGGCCGGGTCTTTGGTGTTTACGTTTCAAGACCGCTCAGATCCCCGTCATCACGCATTCAAGGACGCATCCAAAATGAAGCAGTCTGCTGCCAAGACCCTCACAGTCGCCGCCCTCGGTACCGCCGTCGCCGCCGTCGGCGCGGGCGCCGCGAACGCCGCCCCGGGCGTCCCCGCCGCCCCTCAGGCGCTGGGGACCGTCACTCAGGCGCTGCCGGCGCAGAACGTCTCGAAGGCGGTGCCGGCTGCCGGTGGGGTCGTCACCCAGGGCCAGTCCGCCCTCGGCGCCGGCCTGGAGTCCGCGCAGCCCACCACCGACAAGGTGGTGTCCGGAGGCCCGACCAACCCGGCGGCCAAGCTGCTCGGCGGTCTGCCCGTGAAGGCCCTGTCCGGCAAGGGGAAGGGCGTGAGCGGACTGCCGCTCGGCGGTGCCGTCTGAGCCGTACCTCTTCTTGGTGCCGGCGCTCTTCGGCACCTGGCTCTCGGTTCCCGGTTCTCGTAGGGACGAGCATGGGGCGCACCCTTGGTGGGTGCGCCCCAGCGTCGTATCGGTCACCGGTCGGTGCCGGTCACCAAGCCGTGCGGGCCTTGTCCTCCGAGGGCAGCAGGATCCACAGGGCTATGTAGAGCAGGAACTGCGGGCCCGGGAGCAGGCACGACAGCAGGAAGATCACACGCATCGTGGTCGAGGAGGTGCCGAAGCGCCGTGCCAGCGCTGCGCACACTCCGCCTATCATCCGGCCGTCGGTGGGGCGGGCAAGGCGGCTCATGGAGGGCTCCTTCGTCAGCCAGGGACGGAGGCCTCCCCGTTGGCGGCCCCGTCGTCCTCAACACCCTCAACGCTACGGTGACGAAGCGGACGAAGCGTCACTCTACGGAGCTATTCCGACCCTGGGAATCGTCGGGGTGCGACCCTGAGGTGCTTCCTCCCTGGGGTGGGCGGCCCGGTGCCTGGTCTCGGCCCTGCGGCGCAGCCGGACTCGTCCGGCGGGGACGATCGCGAGGTGGGCGAGGGCCACACCGAGCGTGTTCAGCAGGATCGAGTCGATGTCGACGACCTGACCGGGCACCCCGGTCTGCAGCAGTTCGATGCCCAGCGAGAGCAGGCAGCCGGCGGCGACCGTACGCGTGAGGGAGGCGAGCGGGGAGACGATGAGTCTGCCGTCCGCCATCGGCAGCAGGACGCCCAGGGGCGCGAGCAGAGCGAGCCCTTCGCCGATGCGGCGGGCCGCCTCCGGCCATCCCAGCGCCAGATCGGCTCTGATCCCGGCGAACGGCGTCAGATTGGCGGCACTCACCCAGGGGACGTCCAGCGGACGCAGCGTGATCCAGGCGACGAGCGCGAGGTGTGCGACGAGGAGGACACCTCCCGTCGCACGGACGCGGATCCCGGCGCTGCCGCCGTTCGAACCTTGACGCTGCACGCACCCCAAGACGCGCCCCCCGGCACGATCGGTTCCGCGCCGGCGCCCCACTTGGTCCGACCGGGTGAGGGATGCGCCACACCTACGGCAGCGGGCGCCCCCGCCCACGCCCCTCAGGACGTCCCGACCTCCGAGGAGGGCGGCTTCCGGGCGCCCGGCTCCGAGCGGACCTCCGTGGTGCACTTGTAGCGTCGGAGCGACTCGGTGCCGGGGCCCCCGAGGACCACCGAGCCGTCGCCCTGGGCCGCCGCCGAGTCGGCGAAGGTGCAGACGATCTGGGCGAGGGCGTACTCCGACAGCCGCTCGGGGGCCGTGGACAGCCGCAGCGCGTCCTCGGGGTCACCCGGCCGCGGACCGCTCACCCGCAGACCGCTCTGGACGTCCGTGTCGTACCCGGCCTGGTCCTCGGCAGCGGAGGGCCGCTCGGAGAGCTGGTCGAGCAGCCCCTGCGCCACGAGGACGCGCCGCTGGGCGTCGGGGGTGCCGTCGGGGACGCTCACGGCACGGCCGACCGCGACCAACTGCCGGGAACAGAGCAGGAAGACCTGCACCGGGATCCCCTGTGAGCTCTGCGGGGCGATGTCCGTGCCCGCCAGTGTGCACGGCACCCGCGACGGAGCCGGCCCGAAGTCCGTCGGCACCTGCGTGGCCCGGATCCCGCACCCCGAGAGCACAGCCGCCAGCACCCCGGCCGCAAGCCATGGCCGGGCCGCAAGCCACGGCCGGGCCGACGCTATCCGTGACGTCATACGCCGTTCCCCTCTGTGGCCTTGGGCTGGTCCTCCGCGATCAGAGGGGAGGTGTCCCGGGGGAGGCGGAGGGCGAACACCGCTCCGCCCTCGGGGGAGTTCGCCGCGGTGATCTCGCCGCCGTGGATGTGGGCGTTCTCCAGCGCGATGGACAGACCCAGGCCGCTGCCCTCGGAACGGGGGCGGGAGGCGCTCGCCTTGTAGAAACGGTCGAAGACGTGCGGGAGGACGTCCTCGGGGATGCCCGGTCCGTTGTCCCGCACCTCGATGAGGAGGTCGTCGGCGTCTTCGCGGACCGAGACCCTGACCGGCGAGCCGCCGTGCTTGAGCGCGTTGCCGATCAGATTGGCCAGGATCACGTCCAGGCGGCGCGGGTCGACGCGGGCCATGATGCCGCGCTCGGCGTCCAGGTCCACCGCGTCCAGCCACGCGCGCGCGTCGATGCACGCGGTGATCTGGTCGGCGATGTCCACGTCGTCCAGCACCAGCCTGGCCGTGCCCGCGTCGAAGCGGGTGACCTCCATGAGGTTCTCCACGAGGTCGTTCAGGCGGCGCGTCTCGCTGACGACCAGGCGCACGGCCGGCTCGATCATCGGGTCGACGCTGCCCGTCTCCGCGTCCAGCTCCTCCTCCAGCACCTCCGTCACGGCGGTGATCGCCGTCAGGGGTGTGCGCAGCTCGTGGGACATGTCCGCCACGAAGCGACGGGACGCCTCGTCACGGGAACTCATGTCGGCGACCTGCTTCTCCAGGGACTCCGCCGCACGGTTGAACGTCCGGGAAAGATCGGCCAGTTCGTCCGTACCGGACACACGCAGCCGGGTGTCGAGCTTGCCCTCGCCGAGCCGTCGGGCCGCCACACCCAGGCGCTGCACGGGCTTCAGCACGGTCGTCGCGGCGGCCTGCGCGAGCAGCGCCGAGCCGATCAGGGCGAGTCCCGTGGCGATGCCCAGCGACCAGGCGAGCGAGTTGAGGTCCTTCGCCTCCGGCTCCAGCGACTTGAGCATGTAGCCGGTCGGGCCGCCGCCGATCACCTTGGCACCGCCCACCAGGTACGGCGTGCCGCCGTCGACGACCCGCTGCCAGTACAGGTGGTACTCGTTCTTGTTGCCGGAGGTGAGCTCCTGCTTCTCGGTGACGGCCTTCCGCAGGGACGCCGGCACGTCCCTCAGGGTGAAGCCGTCCAGCGCCGACTCGCCCGAACTGCCCTGTACGGTCTCGCCGTTCTTGCCCTCCGCTATCAGCAGCACGCTGAACCGCTGGCCGCCGTCGCCCATCTGTCGTGCCGCGTACGCCAGTTGTCCCTCGGTCGGGTGTACGGGCAGCGTGCCGGCGTGGCTCTGCATCGCGCGCTCGAAGTCGTCCAGCGCCGCGTCCTGCGCACGCGTCAGTACGGCCTCGCGGTTGAGCCAGTACGCGATACCCGACGCCGACACCGCGGCCGTGAGCGCCACGAGCCCGAACACGACGACGAGCCGAAGCCGCAGGCTCGTGAAGCGCAGACCCGACGAGACCGCCCTGCGCGCCGCGGACCAGCCGCGGAACCCTCCTTGCCGATCACTCACTGAGGCGTGTCCAGCCGGTAGCCGACGCCGCGGACCGTACGGATCAGGGTCGGCGACGACGGTACGTCCTCGACCTTGGCGCGCAGCCGCTGCACGCATGCGTCGACGAGCCGCGAGTCACCGAGGTAGTCGTGCTCCCAGACCAGGCGCAGCAGCTGCTGGCGCGACAGCGCCTGACCGGGCCGCCGGCTCAGCTCCAGGAGCAGCCGCAGCTCGGTGGGGGTCAGCTGGAGGTCCTCGCCGTTCTTGGTCACCGTCATCGCGGCCCGGTCGATGACCAGGCTGCCGAAGGCCGCCGCGTCGTTGGCCTCGCGTTCGCCGCGCCGCAGCACGGCCCGGATGCGGGCGTCCAGCACCCGCCCCTGCACGGGTTTCACGACATAGTCGTCGGCGCCGGACTCCAGCCCGACCACGACGTCGATGTCGTCGTTGCGCGCCGTCAGCAGGATGATCGGCAACTGGTCGGTGCGCCGGATCCGACGGCATACCTCGAAACCGTCGATACCGGGCAGCATCACGTCCAGGACGATCAGGTCCGGGCGTTGTTCGCGCAGCAGCTTGAGACCATCCTCACCGCTGGCGGCGGTGGCGACACGGTGTCCCTGGCGCGTCAGTGAGAGCTCCAGGGCCGTGCGGATGGCGTCGTCGTCCTCGATCAGCAACAGGGAAGGCACGCGCTCATTCTGGCCCATGGTGAGGTGCTCTATCGACTGTTGACGGGCTCCTGCTCGTCACCCGCACATGATCCTGCCGTCTGTGTAGCCGTACGGCTCTTCTCTGTGATCCGACGGCGATCCGAACGGCGATCCGACGGCGATCCGACTGCGATCCGGCTGTGCTCCGGCTTCGATCCGGCTGAGGGTGACCCCTGTGACAGGCCTGTGACAGTCGGCGGACACGGCCATGAAGTGGGCTCGGCAAGCTTTTCGGCACAGGCAAGGAGGCGCCGCCCCGGGGGAACGAGAGGGAGGGGCCGCCGAGCCACCGAAAACCGGAACTCCACGACGGGGGGCGCGAGATGAACACGCTGCAAAGCACCAGGACTGGCGCAGTTGTCACGCGGCTCCACGATGTCGCCAGGAGCACGGAGAAGTCCGGTGCCGTGACCGGGCGGGGGTGCGCTCGCGGCACCGGGCGTCAGCACACCACGTTCATGACGGTGGTTGACGCCCACGTGGGGGGACCCACGGGGGAACGGGGGCGGCGGCGCACGGGGAGCCGCGTACGGGGAGGCCACGGGGGAACGTCGTTCGGTGTCGGAGGCGGAGTTCACCGCCTACGTCCAGGAACGCCGCGCCTCCCTGTACGCAACCGCCTACCACCTGACCGGTGACCGCTTCGAGGCCGAGGACCTGCTCCAGAGCGCCCTCTTCTCGACGTACAAGGCATGGGACCGGATCAGTGACAAGGCCGCGGTCGGGGGCTACCTCCGCCGCACCATGACCAACCTGCACATCAGCGCGTGGCGCCGCCGCAAGCTGAACGAGTACCCGACCGAGGAACTGCCGGAGACCGCCGGTGACACGGACGCGATGCGCGGCACCGAACTGCGCGCCGTCCTGTGGCAGGCGCTCGCCCGGCTTCCCGAACTCCAGCGCACCATGCTGGTCCTGCGCTACTACGAGGGCCGCACGGACCCGGAGATCGCGGAGATCCTCGACATCAGTGTCGGCACGGTGAAGTCCAGCATCTGGCGGTCGCTCCGCCGGCTGCGCGAGGACGAGGTCCTCAGCTTCGGCCGTGACGAGGAGGAGTCCTTCGGCGAACTCGTCGCCTGAAGGCCTGGAGGGGAACCGGTAGCGGGGGTGGTGGCGCGGGGGAGCGCCGCCGTACTGCCTGGAGGACGACGGGGGAACGGCGTCCGACAGGGTCCACGGGGAGCAACGCCCGAGGGGTAAGGGGAACGGGGAGTACGGGGAACGCGGGGATCGCGGGGGAACAACGGGGAAATCGGGGAGCAACGGGGAAAACGGGGGGCAGGAGAAGAGCGGGACTGGAGGGCCGGGGGGTCCGTCCAGTCCCGCTTTCGTGTATGGAGGGCGTGTGCGGGGCCTTACGCGGCCGTCCGCGTCTGTGCGACCCGCCCCGCGGCCGCCGCGGCCAGCCGCCCGAGGGCCTCGTCCCGGTCACACGGATACGCGCCCAGTGCCGTCTGCTGGGCCACGATCGAGCGCTCCAGGCGCATCAGGCGCCAGCCGCGGCGCAGCAGGAAGGCAACGGACTTGCGGCCCTCCCTCAGATCGCGCAGAAAGCGGCGGCGGAACGTGGTGAGCGGGCCTCGGCTGAGACAGATGGCGTCGGCCAGGACGCCCGCCTCGCGGCAGCGCAGGACGATCTCCGCGGCGAAGATGCCCTCCGCGATGAACACCGGAGTCCGCCCTATGGCGAGGGTCTCCGTGCCGGTGCGGGCGCTCAGGGAGATGTCGTACGCCGGGACGGTCGTCGAACCCGTGCGGCACAGCTCCTCGATGGCCGCGACCGCGTCGTCCGCGCTCCAGGACAGCGGATGGTCCCAGTCGATGTCCGAACTCCCCGCCACCTGCGGCAGTGTCGGGTCGTCGCCCTCCTTGTAGAAGTCGTCCAGCCGGAGCACGGGCAGGCCGGAACGGGCGGCGAGAAGGGACTTGCCGGACCCGGACGGGCCGGACAGCAGGACGACTCGGGTCGGTGTCGGAGGATGCGAACTCACGAGAGTCCAGTGTGAGGCATCGCGCGGCTCCCGCCGAGACAGCGGGTCGCCGTTGGAGCGCACATCACATCTCAACTACCCTACGTGTTCATCTGTTTACTTTCAGCAGCAGAAGGTGGCACAAGCGATGGCACGACACTCGGCCCCCCGCCCCTCGACCGCCCGGCGCGCGGTGCTCGCCCTCACGACCGCGGGACTCGGCCTCGGTGTGGGCGCCACCGCGACCGCCGCCGATGCCGGACCCGGCCAGGACCCGTTGTTCACCCGGCCCGTGGCCCTCGGCAGGGTCGAGCCCGCGGCCGGGGCCGAGGCCGTGACGAAGTCCGCGCGGCACGTCACCAGCCCGGTCGAACGCCTCAAGCCCAACCCGCTGGCGGGTACGGGCGTCGACCCGCTCGACAACGGCGTCGGCACGCAGGTCGCCGACTTCAAGCCGGTGACGTCCCGGGCCGTGACGCGTCCCGTGGCCCAGGCGCCGTCGGTGAGCGGCATTCCGCTGCTGGGGCAGATTCCGGGGCTGCTGCACGGTTGACGGCCGACCGGGGCGGGGAGCCCGTCCCCGCCCCGGGCCCCGTTCAGGGGCGCTCCGCGTCAGTACGACGAGCCGGACGCGCCCAGCGAACCCGTCGGGTGCCAGACCGTCTTCGTCTCCAGGAACGCGGTCATGCGCTCGATGCCCGGGGTCGCGAACCAGTCGACGCCGTCCGTGTCGTCCACAGGCTGTGGACGGAGAACCCGCTTCAGGTTGTCCGCCGCCGCGATCTCCAGTTCCTTCGCGAGTACGTCATCGGCGCCCGCGAGATCGATCGCGTTGACGTCCTGGTGTGCCGCGAGGGGGGCCGCGATCTCCGCCGTACGGCCCGACAGCACGTTGACGACACCGCCGGGCACGTCGGAGGTGGCCAGCACCTCGCCCAGGGAGAGGGCGGGGAGCGGCGACTTCTCGGAGGCCACGACCACCGCCGTGTTGCCGGTCGCGATCACGGGGGCGATGACGGACACCAGGCCCAGGAAGGACGACTCCTGCGGGGCGAGGACCGCGACCACACCGGTCGGCTCCGGGGAGGAGAGGTTGAAGAACGGACCCGCGACCGGGTTGCCGCCGCCGACCACCTGGGCGATCTTGTCCGTCCAGCCCGCGTACCAGACCCAGCGGTCGATCGCCGCGTCCACCTGTGCCGTCGCCTTCGGCTTCGACAGGCCCTCGGCGTCGGCGACCTCCTGGACGAACTGCGCCTTGCGGCCCTCCAGCATCTCCGCCACGCGGTAGAGGACCTGGCCGCGGTTGTACGCCGTCGCTCCGGACCAGGCGCCGAACGCCTTGCGGGCGGCCACGACCGCGTCACGGGCGTCCTTGCGGGAGGAGAGGGGCGCGTTCGCCAGCCACGTGCCCTTCCCCGCCGCGCCGGCGGCTGATGTCCCTGTCGTCACCTCGTACACCCGGCCGCTCTCGGAACGCGGGAACTTCCCGCCGACGTACAGCTTGTAGGTCTTGAAGACGCTCAGGCGCTGCGGCCCCGCCTTCTCGGTGTTCTTGGGGTTCTTGGGCTTCTCAGACATCGAGGTACGCCTCCAGGCCGTGGCGGCCGCCCTCGCGGCCGAAGCCCGACTCCTTGTAGCCGCCGAACGGCGAGGTCGGGTCGAACTTGTTGAACGTGTTGGACCAGATCACGCCTGCGCGGAGCTTGTTCGCGACCGCGAGGATGCGGGAGCCCTTCTCCGTCCAGATGCCGGCGGAGAGGCCGTACGGGGTGTTGTTGGCCTTGGCTACCGCCTCCTCCGGAGTGCGGAAGGTCAGGACCGACAGCACCGGGCCGAAGATCTCGTCGCGGGCGATGGTGTGTGCCTGGGTGACGTTCGTGAAGAGCGTCGGGGCGAACCAGTAGCCGGCGGACGGCAGTTCGCAGGCCGGGGACCAGCGCTCGGCGCCCTCCGCCTCGCCCTGCTCGGCGAGTGCGGTGATCCGGGCCAGCTGCTCGGCCGAGTTGATCGCGCCGATGTCCGTGTTCTTGTCCAGCGGGTCGCCGAGGCGGAGCGTGGAGAGCCTGCGCTTCAGGGAGTGGAGCAGCTCGTCCTGGACCGACTCCTGGACCAGCAGGCGGCTGCCCGCGCAGCAGACCTGGCCCTGGTTGAAGAAGATGCCCGTCACGATGCCCTCGACGGCCTGGTCGATCGGGGCGTCGTCGAAGACGATGTTGGCGCCCTTGCCGCCGAGTTCCAGGGTGAGCTTCTTGCGGGTGCCGGCGACGGTCCGCGCGATCTCCTTGCCGACCGCCGTGGAGCCGGTGAAGGCGACCTTGTCGACGTCCGGGTGCGCGACGATCGCGGCGCCCGCGTCGCCGTATCCCGGAAGGATGTTGACGACGCCCCTGGGCAGGCCCGCCTGACGGCAGATGTCCGCGAAGAACAGAGCCGAGAGAGGGGTCGTCTCCGCGGGCTTGAGGACCACCGTGTTCCCCGCCGCCAGGGCCGGGGCGATCTTCCACGCCAGCATCAGGAGCGGGAAGTTCCAGGGGATGACCTGGCCGGCCACGCCCAGCGGCCTCGGGTTCGCGCCGAAGCCCGCGTGGCCGAGCTTGTCGGCCCAGCCCGCGTAGTAGAAGAAGTGGGCCGCGACCAGGGGGAGGTCGGCGTCCCTTGTCTCCTTGATGGGCTTTCCGTTGTCCAGCGTCTCCAGGACCGCCAGCTCGCGGCTGCGCTCCTGGATGATGCGGGCGATACGGAACAGGTACTTGGCGCGCTCGGAGCCGGGCAGTGCCGACCACTTCTCGAACGCCTTGCGGGCGGCCCCGACGGCACGGTCCACGTCCTCGGAACCGGCCTGGGCGACCTCGGAGAGGACCTCCTCGGTCGACGGCGAGACAGTCTTGAAGACCTTGCCGTCAGCCGCCTCCGTGAACTCGCCGTCGATGAACAGGCCGTACGAGGGCGCTATGTCGACGATCGCGCGGGACTCGGGTGCCGGTGCGTACTCGAACGCGGATGACCGCTTGTCCATGCTTGATGACCGCTTGTCCATGCTTGATGACTGCTTGTCCGCGCTTGATGACCGCTTGTCCATGTTGTTCGCGTTGTCCGTGCTCATGGTGATCAGTCCACCGTCACGTAGTCGGGGCCGGAGTAGCGGCCGGTGGCCAGCTTCTGACGCTGCATGAGCAGGTCGTTCAGGAGCGAGGAGGCGCCGAAGCGGAACCAGTGGTTGTCCAGCCAGTCCTCGCCGACGGTCTCGTTGACCAGGACCAGGAACTTGACGGCGTCCTTGGAGGTACGGATGCCGCCGGCCGGCTTCACCCCGACCTGTACCCCGGTCTGCGCCCGGAAGTCGCGCACCGCCTCCAGCATGAGGAGGGTGTTCGCCGGGGTCGCGTTCACCGCCACCTTGCCCGTCGAGGTCTTGATGAAGTCGGCCCCGGCCAGCATGCCGAGCCAGGAAGCGCGGCGGATGTTGTCGTAGGTGGAGAGCTCGCCGGTCTCGAAGATGACCTTCAGGCGGGAACTCGTCCCGCAGGCCTCCTTCACGGCGACGATCTCGTCGTACACCTTCATGTAGTCGCCCGCGAGGAACGCCCCGCGGTCGATCACCATGTCCACCTCGTCCGCGCCCGCGGCCACGGCGTCGCGCACGTCGGCCAGCTTCACCGCCAGCGCGGCGCGACCCGCCGGGAACGCCGTGGCCACCGAGGCGACCTTCACGTCCGAACCCGCGACGGCCTCCTTGGCGACGGCCACCATGTCGGGGTAGACGCAGACCGCGGCCGTCGACGGCGCCGTACGGTCGGTCGGGTCGGGGCGGACCGCCTTGGCGCCGAGCGCCCGGACCTTGCCCGGGGTGTCCGCGCCTTCCAGCGTCGTCAGGTCGACCATCGAGATGGCGAGGTCGATCGCGTACGCCTTCGCGGTCGTCTTGATGGAGCGGGTACCGAGCGAGGCGGCGCGCGCCTCCAGGCCGACCGCGTCGACGCCGGGCAGTCCGTGGAGGAAGCGGCGCAGCGTGCTGTCGGACGCGGTCACATCGGTGAGTGCGTGCGAGGCAGGTGCATGGATGGGCATGGTCACCAGGTGAGCATATCTACGCGCGTAGCGGCTGTACAGCCCTGAGGGGTGGAGCGGGATGGGGGAGTGGGGTGGTGAGCGGAGCGTGAGTAGGGGGCGAGCAGGGCGGTGAGCGGGGGAGTTAGGAGGGCGAGCAGGGCGGGGAGCGGTGCCATGGGGCACCGCGGGCGGGGTGCTGTTGGAGGCGTCGGGCAGAATCGGGGCTATGAGCACCTCCGACCACCAGTCACCCGAGCCGGAGCCTTCGCGGTCCGTGGAGTCTTCGGAGTCCGCGGAGTCTTCGGATTCCGTGGAGTCTTCGGATTCCGTGTCTTCGGATTCCGTGAAGTCTTCGGGGTCCGTGCCGGATTCTGTGAAGTCCTCGAAGCCCGCCTACAACGACCGGGCCTACCGCTCGCCCGGCGGGATCGCGGGCGGTGTGCTGCTCCTCGCCATCGCGGGCTGGCTCGGCGTCGACGCGATCGTCACGGGCCACGGCCGCACCCCGTGGCTGGCGCTGGCCACGCTGCTGTGCCTCGTCCCTCTGGTGATCGCCTTCGCGGTGCGGCCTGCCGTCTTCGCGAACGACGACCGGCTGCGGGTGCGCAACCCGTTTCGGGTGATCGTGCTGCCCTGGGGCTCGGTCGCCTCGCTGCGCTCCGGATACTCGAACGAGGTGATCGACGAGTCCGGCACCAAGTACCAGCTCTGGTCCCTCCCCGTCTCGCTCCGCGCCCGCAAGAAGGCCCAGCGGCGGCAGGCCCGCGTGGACGACGGCCGGGCGCCCGTCCGGAGGGACCTCAGCGGGCAGACGTCTCTGGAGACCGGGCCCGTGCGCGCTCCGTCCGACCAGATCATGGACGACCTGCGCCAGCTGTGCGAGGCGCGGGCCAAGGCCGCGGACTCCCAGGGCGAGCCCAGTGTGCGGTGGTCGTGGGAGATCATGGCGCCGGCTGTCGTGGGAGCGGTGCTGCTGGTGGTCCTGCTTGTGGTGGGTTGAGCGTGGTGGGCTGCTCGTGGTGGGTTGAGTGCGGTGGGCTGGGCGCGGTGTGTTGAGCGTGGTGGGTTGAGCGTTCAGCCCCGGTCCGCTGACGGACCGGGGCTTCGCCACGGGTGGGTCAGATGCCTGCCGCCGCCGAGAGGTCCTGCTTGATCGTCGTCAGCAGGTCCGCCGCCTTCGCGCGCGCCGCGGGCAGGTCGGTGTGCGAGGCGACCGGGACCACGACCTCCAGGTAGCACTTCAGCTTGGGTTCCGTGCCGCTCGGGCGGACGATCACGCGGGCGCCGTCCAGCGTGTAGCGCAGCCCGTCCGTGGGCGGGAGGCTGTCCGTGCCCCGGGTCAGGTCCTCCGACCCGGTGATGGGCAGGCCCGCGAGGCGGGTCGGGGGCTGTTCGCGCAGGCGGCGCATGGCGTCGGCGATCAGGGACAGGTCCTGTACACGGACCGAGAGCTGGTCCGTGGCGTGGAGGCCGTACTCGACCGCGATGTCGTCCAGCAGGTCGAGGAGCGTGCGGCCCTCGGACTTGAGGACGGAGGCGAGTTCCGTGATCAGGAGCGCCGCGGTGATGCCGTCCTTGTCGCGCACGCCCTCCGGGTCCACGCAGTAGCCGAGCGCCTCCTCGTAGCCGTAGCGCAGGTCCTCGACGCGGGCGATCCACTTGAAGCCGGTGAGCGTCTCCTCGTACGGCAGGCCCGCCTTCTCGGCGATCCGGCCGAGGAGGGAGGACGAGACGATCGACTCCGCGAAGGTGCCGGTCGCTCCGCGGGTTACCAGGTGGACGGCGAGGAGGGCGCCGACCTCGTCGCCGCGCAGCATGCGCCAGTCGTCGCCGTCCCTGACCGCCGCCGCACAGCGGTCGGCGTCCGGGTCGTTCGCGATGACCAGGTCGGGGTTCGTCTCGCGGGCCTTCGCGAAGGCCAGGTCCATCGCGCCCGGCTCCTCCGGGTTGGGGAAGGCGACGGTGGGGAAGTCCGGGTCGGGGTCGGCCTGCTCGGCGACGAGGGCGGGGGCCGGGAAGCCGGCCCGGGCGAAGGCCGCGAGGACGGTGTCCCTGCCGACGCCGTGCATCGGCGTGTAGACCGTGCGGGCGGTGCGGGGGAGCCGGGGGCGAGGACCGCGTCCGTACGGGCCAGGTAGGCGTCGAGGACCGTGTCGTCGAGGGTCTCCCAGCCGGTGTCCGGGCGCGGGACCGTGGTGAGGGTGGTGACCGCGGCGATCTCGGCCGCGATCTCGGCGTCGGCCGGGGGCACGATCTGGGAGCCGTCGCCGAGGTAGACCTTGTAGCCGTTGTCGCGGGGCGGGTTGTGGCTGGCGGTGACCTCCACGCCGGCGACCGCTCCGAGGTGCCGGATGGCGAAGGCGAGGACCGGGGTGGGGAGGGGTGGGGGAGGAGCGCGGCCCGGAAGCCGGCGCCGGTCATCACCGCGGCGGTGTCGCGGGCGAAGTCGGCGGACTTGTGGCGGGCGTCGTAGCCGATGACGACGAGGGCGGGTTGTTCGTTGTTCCGGGCCTGCCCGCCGCCCTTCTTCTTGAGGTACGCGGCGAGGCCTGCGGCGGCGCGGATGGCTACGGAGCGGTTCATGCGCATGGGGCCGGCGCCGAGTTCGCCGCGCAGGCCCGCGGTGCCGAACTGGAGGGTGCCGCTGAAGCGCGCGGCGAGCTCTGCGGTGTCCTTGGCGTCGATGAGCTTGGCGAGTTCCTCGCGGGTGTCCGCGTCGGGGTCCTCGGTCAGCCACGCCTGGGCCCGTGCGATGAGTTCGTCCTGCACGTCGGGGTCCAACCTCTCTTGTTCGTGCGGTGCGGGGGTGTTCCAGAGTGCCTGGGTGTGTGGCCTGGTGTCTGCGGGGGTCGGGTTTCCCGCCGTGGCGGCTTGGGCGCCTACGCGTTTGTTCGTGGGTCGGGGGCGCGCCGGGAGGTCTCCGTCCTCGGTCCGGCGGGTCTGTGGGGTGTCGTATGTGCTCGGCGGCGGACGCCGGCCGCTGCGGGCGGACACCTCCCGGCACACCCCCTGCCGTGCGTACGCGGCTGCGGCCCGGTGGGGGCGGATGTCGCCCGCCCGGTTGCCTTCGGCGCGTACGGGTTTGGCGGTGCGTTGTGGTGCCGGGTTGCGCCCGTGCTTCTAAGGGGCGCGGGGAACTGCGCGGCCGGCCACCACGAACCCGCAGCCGTCCATGCAGAGAATCCGGCAGACGAGGCGTGCCCCGCCCAACCGCCGGAGGCGACCCCCGCACACAACCGCCGGACGCTACAGACGCGACAGGACCTGGGTCAGGAGCGCTCCCATGTGGGTGGCGGAGTCGCGGCCGGCCTGGAGGACCTCCTCGTGGTTGAGGGGCTCGCCCGTCATGCCGGCGGCGAGGTTGGTGACCAGGGAGATGCCCAGGACCTCGGCGCCCGCCTCGCGTGCGGCGATGGCCTCCAGGACCGTCGACATGCCCACGAGGTCCGCGCCGATGACGCGGGCCATGCGGATCTCGGCAGGCGTCTCGTAGTGCGGGCCGGTGAACTGCGCGTAGATGCCCTCCTCCAGGGTGGGGTCTATCTCCTTGCAGAGGGCGCGGAGGCGGGGCGAGTACAGGTCCGTGAGGTCGACGAAGTTGGCGCCGACGATCGGGGACGTCGCCGTGAGGTTGATGTGGTCGCTGATCAGGACCGGCTGGCCGGGGCGCATGGTTTCGCGCAGACCGCCGCAGCCGTTGGTCAGGACGACCGTCTTGGAGCCCGCGGCCACGGCGGTGCGGACGCCGTGCACGACGGCGGAGACGCCGTGGCCCTCGTAGTAGTGGGTCCGGCCCAGGAAGACGAGCGCGCGCTTGTCACCGATGCGGTACGAGCGGACCTTGCCGCCGTGGCCCTCGACCGCCGGGGGCGGAAAACCGGGCAGGTCGGTGACCTGGAACTCGGTCTCGGGCGTGCCGAGCGCCTCCACGGCCGGGGCCCAGCCGGAGCCCATCACGAGGGCGACGTCGTGGGTCTCGGCGCCCGTGAGCTCGCGCAGGCGCGCGGCTGCGGCGTCGGCGGCCTCGTACGGGTCGCCCTGGATGTCGTCCGGAAGAAGAGATGCGTTCACGCGATGAGGGTAGCTGGTCTGAGCCTACGCGCGTAGATGGATGCGGTCACGGGAGTGTGACCGTTGCCTTGTCGTTTCCGGGAGATTTCCTGGAGAAAGGGGGATCAGTCCTCGTCGGTGATGAGGACGTCCTTGTCGTTGAAGACCTCGACGATGAAGATCAGCAGCCGGCCGCGGCTCACCGTGTACTCCACCAGGATGTTCTGCGTGAGCCGGATCGTGCGGTCGTCTCCGGTCGAACCTATGGGGCGGGACACGGAGAGGAAGGGATCGCGGGCCAGCATGGCGATGCCCTTGTCGAACGCGATGCGCTGACGGTCGTCGAGCCTGTCCCGGGCGGCAGCGGCCTGCACCGTGTAGTAGACGTCGTACGTCATGGGGGTCATCGCGGCCTCCCGCTCGTGCGTCGATCCCGCCCAAGTTTAGGGGTCGGGCGCATCAGCACGGCCTCTTCCGCAACTCCATCACGTAATCGTGGGGAGCCCCGGCCGACTCGGCCGCGTCGGCGATCTCGCCGAGGTAGCGGGCCGAGGGCAGGCCGCCCTCGTAGCCGTTGAGGACGTAGGTCCAGGCCTGCTCCTGGCCCTCCAGGGTCTGGACGTGGACGCGCATGCGGCGGTAGACGTCCAGGCCCACGCCCTCCCAGCCGTCCATGGAGGCCTCGTCCATGGCGGCGACGTCGTACAGCGTGACGAAGACCTGGGAGTCAGGGGCCTCGACGATCGTCGGGAGGGCACCCTCCCATCCCATGTGCTCGCCGCCGAAGGTCAGCCGCCATCCGCTGAGCCAGCCGGTGGCGCGCAGCGGCGAGTGCGGGGCGCGGCGGGACATCAGCCGCGCGTCGAGATTGCCGGCGTACGCGGCGTAGAGCGACATGGACCGAGGGTACGGCAGCCGCGCCGTGCGCCCCTCCTGTCACACGGGTGTCACCGGGCCCCCGATTCAGTGCCACTTCGGGGCGTGCGGGACAATGGGGTACGTGACTCGGATCGTGATCATTGGTGGCGGACCCGGCGGATACGAAGCGGCCCTGGTGGCCGCTCAGCTCGGTGCGGAGGTGACCGTCGTCGACTGCGACGGTCTGGGCGGCGCGTCGGTGCTCACCGACTGCGTGCCGTCCAAGACGCTCATCGCCACCGCCGAGGTGATGACCACCTTCGACTCCTCCTATGAGGAGCTGGGGATCATCGTGGCCGACGACACCCCCCACATCGACACGCCCGCGCGCGTGGTCGGTGTCGATCTCGGCAAGGTCAACCGGCGTGTGAAGCGGCTCGCGCTCGCCCAGTCGCACGACATCACGGCGTCCGTGACGCGCACCGGCGCGCGGGTCATGCGCGGGCGCGGGCGGCTGGAGGGGCAGCAGGCCCTCGACGGGTCCCGGAAGGTCGTGGTGCGGGCCGCCGACGGCAGCGAGGAGACGCTCGTCGCCGACGCCGTGCTCATCGCCACCGGCGGGCATCCGCGCGAGCTGCCCGACGCCCAGCCCGACGGGGAGCGCATCCTCAACTGGACGCAGGTGTACGACCTCGACGAGCTGCCCGAGGAGCTCATCGTGGTCGGGTCCGGTGTCACCGGTGCCGAGTTCGCCGGGGCCTACCAGGCGCTCGGGTCGCGCGTCACCCTCGTGTCCAGCCGGGACCGTGTGCTGCCGGGTGAGGACCCGGACGCCGCGGCCGTGCTGGAGGACGTCTTCCGCCGACGCGGCATGAACGTCATGGCCCGCTCCCGTGCCCAGTCCGCCAAGCGCGTGGGGGACCGGGTCGAGGTCACGCTCTCCGACGGGCGCGTCATCAGCGGCACGCACTGTCTGATGGCCGTCGGCGCCATTCCCAACAGCGCGGGCATGGGGCTGGAGGAGGCCGGCGTCAAGCTGCGCGAGTCCGGGCACATCTGGACCGACAAGGTCTCCAGGACCACCTCTCCCGGTGTGTACGCCGCCGGTGACGTGACCGGAGTGTTCGCCCTGGCGTCGGTGGCCGCCATGCAGGGCCGTATCGCCATGTACCACTTCCTGGGCGACGCGGTGGCCCCGCTGAACCTGAAGACCGTCTCGTCCAACGTCTTCACCGACCCCGAGATCGCGACCGTCGGCTGCTCGCAGGCCGATGTGGACGCCGGGCTCATCGACGCCCGGGGCGTGAAGCTGCCGCTGCTGCGCAACCCGCGCGCCAAGATGCAGGGCATCCGCGACGGCTTCGTGAAGATCTTCTGCCGGCCCGGCACGGGGATCGTCGTCGGTGGTGTCGTCGTCGCGCCGCGCGCCTCGGAACTGATTCATCCCATCTCGATCGCGGTCGACAACAACCTGACCGTCGAACAGATCGCGAACGCCTTCACCGTGTACCCCTCCCTGTCGGGCTCGATCGCCGAGGTGGCACGACAGCTGCACACCCGGAAGACCAGCGGCGAGGCGTAACACCCTGCGGTGCCGGGCCCAGCGGTCGGGTGTCCCGGCACCGGGTGTGTGCTGCGGCTCAGTCCTCTTCCCGTACGTATTTGTTGATGTTCTTGGACAAGCGGCTGGCTGTCTTGGCTGCGTCCCGCCACTTGTCGTCGTTCAGAGAGTCGTATGGCGGATCCTTCAGCTCCCGGAACCGTTCGAACGCATCCCACGCGGACTGCAGCGACTGGAACAGCAACTTCTCCGGCTCTTCTGCCTGGGTGACAGGCGTGGTCACGTCCTCGCTCAGCACCCGCTCGCGAAGCCAGTCGTTGTTGTACGACGGTGTGTTCAGTCGTGCGTCCTCGGGCAGTTCCCTGCCCTCGGGGTCCAGCCGTGGGAAGGGACGCCCCTCGCGGGAGGCCCGTACGGTGGCCATGAGCTGCCGGATTCCCCACTCGTTCTTCATCATGCGGCCGATCACCACGGCAGGCTGGCCTCGGAAGCGTGCAGAACCGCGGTCGACGCCCAGACCGCCCAGGGCGAGGAGTGGGACGACGCCTCTTGCCGCGACCTCGTGACAGTGGGCACTGGGCTGACCGTTTCGCACCTCGGTCAGAGCCTCGGCCTCCAACTCGTCGAGGGCCGGGGCATCAGGGCGCGGACTGACTTTCCATGGCGCCGACCCCACGTCTGTCCACAAGGCATGCACCGCGGCATTGCGGGCGCGGTCCAGGTACTGGTGATCATGGCCGGAGAATGAACGCAGTGCCAACTCGATGGTGGGGCGGGAGCGATTCCTGGCTGAAAATGCCTTCGCTCCGAGGGCTTCATTGAGCACCCGGCGAAGTCTCGGTTCGGGCGATGTCATGAGGCGGATGAGCCAGGCGCAGCGCTCGTCTCGGTGCCGGCTGAAGCCCAGATCATCGGCAACCTTCGTGACGTCCTCACGGCCGAGCGCGTACACGAGCTCGGTGGAGCTGATCAGTCCGTAGTCCGCAAGCGTGTTCACGGACCGTTCCGCGAGGAGTGTGCCCTGGGCCTCCGCGGAGAAGGACTTGGGCTCGATGTTCTGTGCACCGAGAGCCAGGTTCAGCGTGCTCGCGTAGGTTGGATCGACGTTGGCGGGGCGGCCTGCCACGTGCTCGTCCCAGCCCCAGCCAACGATCAGATCGGCCTCCGCGGTCAACGCGTTCACCGCGCTCTCCGCGGCCAGCAGCCCCTCCGGGTCCGGTCCGACGGCGGAGGCGAGCGCCTTGACGTCCTGCGCCAGCGTCTTTACGAAACGGACGAGCCACTTGCGCAGCGACTCGGGCGTGGCGGCGACGATGTCGGACTCGGCCAGACCGAGGATCCTGTGAGCCGAGGCGGTACGTGACGTCCCGTCCACGACACCGACGGCGGGGCGCGGTGGTGCGTCGGTGAAGCGGTATTCCACATGCCCGGCGAGTAGAGGCATCAGAATCCCGTTGACCCGGATGTCAGCTTCCCAGGAGTTCACCTGACGCACGTAGTCGGCGTTCTCGTCCAGCGCGGTAGCGATGGCCTGCCGGGTGCCGCGGTAGACGAGAGAGGGAACGCTCCCGTAGGAGTCCGGGGCCGCGAGCGCCACCTTCGACGACGTACCAGGAGTGACTTCGGGGTCCGAGAGGTAGGTCTGCCCCACCACGAAACGGCCGTTCGTCGCGTCGACCAGAAGCAGTGGCGTCCACACGGTGGCGCGCAGAAGCTGCAGTATGCGTCCACCGCGCACGCGCTGCGACCGTATCTGGTTGGGGCGGACCGCCCGCGGATCGACCGCCACGGTGAGTAGCTGGGCGGCTGAATCGACCGTGTGTGTCGTACCGTTCGGGTGCTCCACGATGCGTTCGGCCGCCGCTCGGACCGCTCTCGTGTCACGGATCTGCAGGTCCGTGAGCCGGTCGGCCAGAACACGGACGCGGTTGTGGTATTCGTCTTCGGGCAGTTCATAGGGGGGATCGATGTCACTCATACGTGTCAGACCTTCCGCTTGACCCCCGACAGACGGGGAGGCAAAGTGGGTGTATCGCCGACCCCAGGAGGGGCCGGAAGTGAGGCCAGGCCATCCGCCGGACGACGGACGCCTGGCCTTCGCGCTTCCTCAGCCGGATCCGGTTGCCCCATCGGGTGTGTGAGGCGTCCCGCAGGCCCCGCATGTCAGCACCGTCCCCTTGCTGCCCTGGAGAGCCGTCGTCCAGTGCTCCGGCGTACCAGCTACCGCGGCACTGTAGGCGCCAGCCGCGATGTCGGCGGACCAGAGGGCGTGCTCGTCATTGCCGGGCGCATGGTCCACCCGCAGAGAGGGCGGCAGTATCCCGGATCTGCGCAGTCCGGCCAACGCGGCCACGTCGGCCCGGTCACGATCCGGTCCCCGGGACTCGAACAGGGCACGCCGGACGCATCGGCGGGCCAGATCCAGCAGCAGCGTCTCCAGCGCCTTGCGGCGGGCGCGCTCCTGCTTGTGGTGGCTCAACCCGCACCAGGTTGCGATCACGATGTCCGCACGCAGCGCGGCCAGCCTGCCGGCGGCCAGCGATCGCCGGGGTGCGGATTCGTCACGCCAGTGGAGCTTCCTGCGGTGACCCGGCATACGCAGCTCGGTCATGCGCTCACGTACCGCGGGTAGCGCGGTCAGCGGCACGATGACCGAGGACAGTAGATAGATGCCGCCAGACCCACGGTCATGACGCATTGACTCGTCGCACAGGGCGATGGTTCCAGTCCCCAGGTCGTCGGGGACGTCGTACGGATGGGCAGCACGCATGTCCAGCCTCCTCGGAGCCTTTCGGCTCTACGCAGGAGGCCGACCGCGAAGGTCCGTCTTCCTGCACTTCGTTGCGTGAGGGCACTCGTCGCTCGCGCATTTCCAGTGGTGGACCGAGGGAGTCGTACGCCGACGACAGGCTGGACGGGAGCGGTTCCTCAGAGGAACTTGCCCGCCAGGCGTGAAGGAGAGAGTGTCTGACCGACTGAATGTCGGTGAAGCCGCTGGTGAGACGCTCTCGTGCGTACGGGGTAATCGATCCGTGTGTAACGCTAGTTCAACTAGACTACAAGGGACGAAGATTGGGCAGCAACCGCGATCGGTGGGGCATCTGGGGTTTGCTCGTTCCGGAACTGATCAATCCCATCTCGATCGCGGTCGACAACAACCTGACCGTCGAACAGATCGCGAACGCCTTCACCGTGTACCCCTCCCTGTCGGGCTCGATCGCCGAGGTGGCACGGCAGCTGCACACCCGGAAGACAAGCGGCGAGGCCTGAGCGCCGGGCGCCGATTTCCTGTCGGTCGTGGGGAGTTGTGGGTCTCCCGGGAGGCAGGGGCGGTTCGCGAGGACGCCGTATACCACTCCGCGTCCTGTCATGCGAACAACTTCTGTTATTCGGCGCAAACTGCTGAAAGCAGACGGTCGCCCGCGTTACTGTCAGTTTCGTGTTCGCTGCAGAACGTCGTCAATTGATCCTCGAAATGGTGCGAGCGAACGGGGCCGTGTCGCTCCGTGAGCTCGCCCGCGTCGTCCAGACCTCCGAAGTGACCGTACGGCGGGACGTGCGCGCACTGGAGGCAGAAGGACTCCTCGACCGCCGGCACGGCGGTGCGGTACTGCCGGGCGGGTTCACGCGGGAGTCCGGCTTTCCGCAGAAGTCTCATCTCGCGACCGCCGAGAAGACGGCCATCGCCGACCTCGCCGCGAGCTTCGTCGAAGAGGGCGAGGCCATCGTGGTCGGGGCGGGGACCACCACGCAGGAGCTGGCACGCCGGCTCGCGCGGGTCCCCGGGCTGACCGTCGTCACCAACTCCCTGTTGGTGGCCCAGGCGTTGGCCCATGCCAACCGTGTGGAGGTCGTGATGACCGGCGGCACCTTACGCGGTTCCAACTACGCCCTGGTCGGCTCGGGAGCGGAACAGTCCCTCCAGGGGCTGCGGGTCTCACGGGCCTTCCTCTCCGGGAGCGGGCTGACCGCCGAGCGGGGGCTCTCCACCTCCAACATGCTGTCGGCGTCCGTCGACCGCGCGCTCGTCCAGGCGGCCGCCGAGGTCGTCGTCCTCGCCGACCACACCAAGCTCGGTACGGACACGATGTTCCAGACCGTGCCGACCGATGTGATCACCCGGCTCGTGACCGACGAGCCGCCCGCCCACGACGACCGCGCGGCCACCGAACTCCAGGCGCTCGCGGATCAGGGCGTCCAGATCGCGGTCGCCGGAGCCTCGGGAAACGCGGGAGGTGATCCCGTCCCGGCGCCCGGTCGGCGCCGGGACGTGTCCCTCCCCGGCCCGCGCCGTCAGGTTCCCGGCGCCGGTCCGCTGCTCCGCCCGGCGGCGGTCCCGGGTGAACAGCCACCCGGTGCGGACCGGGCGAGGGTGGCGGACCTCCGCCGCCGCTGAACGACCGGCACCCCGGGGGCGCGCAACTGCGCGTCCGCCCCGTTCCGTTACGGCTTCAGGCCTCTACGGCTTCAGGCCCCGGACCGTGAGCGTGAGGAGGCGGTCGGCCAGGTCGGGATCGGCGGGGGTTTCCTCGGCTGCGAGGGCGATCGCGTTCGTCAGCTGGAGAAGATCGCCGATCGAGACCCCGGGACGTACGGCGCCCGCCTCCTGCGCACGGGTGAGCAGGGCGCCGCCCGCCTCACGGATCGGGCCGCTGCACCGGCCGAGCTCCGAACCGTCGTCGTACGAGGCCGAGTACGAGACCGTCATGAGTGCCCGCGACAGTCCGCGGTACTCGCCCGCGTGCCTGATGATGTCGCGCAGCCAGGTCACGAGGGCAGCGCACGGCTGCGGGTCGTCCAGCAACTCGCGGGAGCGGGCGAGGAGTTGCCTAACGGCGTCCTCGAAGACCGCGCTCATCAGCGCGTACCGGTTCGGGAAGTGGCGGTAGAGCGTGCCGATACCGACGCCGGCGCGTTTCGCCACGTCCTCCAGGGGCGCGTCCGTGCCGTGCGCGGCGAAGGCGGCGCGCGCCTCGGTGAGGAGGCGCTCGTAGTTGCGGCGCGCGTCCGCCCGCATCGGGCGCGGGGGCGTCCCGTACGGCCGCGGGCCCGCCTCCAGGGCCTGAGCGGCCTCACCCGGGGACGTGCTCACCATGGCGCCCACCTGCTCTCCTCCACCGCGCCGGGTCGGCCTCCAGCATGCCACCGCGGCTCACGGCACGGTACGCGGGGCGTCTGAGGTTCGAGGGTGGCTTTCCGCCGTCGTCCGTGAGCGTGGCTGCCCGTGGGCGGGACCGGCCACCACGAGAGATCTGCAGCCGCCCACGGACAGAACCCGGCGGTCGAGAACGCGCACGCGCCCGACCGCCGGAGTGCCGACCTCAGTCCTTGATCTCGCAGATCGCGGCGCCGGAGGTGAGGGAGGCGCCGACCTCGGCGGCCAGGCCCTTGATCGTGCCGGCCTTGTGGGCGTTGAGGGGCTGCTCCATCTTCATGGCCTCCAGGACGACGACCAGGTCGCCTTCCTTGACCTCTTGCCCCTCCTCCACGGCGATCTTGACGATGGTGCCCTGCATCGGGGAGGCGAGGGTGTCACCGGAGGCGACCGGGCCGGACTTCTTGGCCGCGCGGCGCTTGGGCTTGGCGCCCGCCGCGAGGCCGGTACGGGCCAGGGTCATGCCGAGGGAGGCGGGGAGGGAGACCTCCAGGCGCTTGCCGCCGACCTCGACCACGATGTTCTCGCGGCTTGTGTCGTCCTCCGCCTCCGCGGCGTCGGCCGGGGCGGCGAAGGCGGGGATCTCGTTGACGAACTCGGTCTCGATCCAGCGGGTGTGGACCGCGAACGGGTCGGTGGAGCCGGTCAGTTCGGGCGCGAACGCCGGGTCGGTCACGACGGCCCGGTGGAACGGGATGGCCGTGGCCATGCCCTCGACCCGGAACTCGTTCAGCGCCCGCGCGGCCCGCTGCAGAGCCTGCTGGCGGGTGGCGCCGGTGATGATCAGCTTGGCGAGCAGGGAGTCCCAGGCCGGGCCGATCACCGAGCCGGACTCGACGCCCGCGTCCAGGCGCACGCCGGGGCCGGTGGGCGGCGCGAACGTCGTGACCGTGCCGGGGGCGGGGAGGAAGTTGCGGCCCGGGTCCTCGCCGTTGATACGGAACTCGAAGGAATGGCCGCGCAACGGCGGGTCGTCGTAGCCGAGCTCCTCGCCGTCGGCGATGCGGAACATCTCGCGGACCAGGTCGATGCCGGTGACCTCCTCGGTGACCGGGTGCTCGACCTGAAGGCGGGTGTTGACCTCCAGGAAGGAGATCGTGCCGTCCTGGCCCACGAGGAACTCGCAGGTGCCCGCGCCGACGTAGCCGGCCTCCTTGAGGATGGCCTTCGAGGCGCGGTACAGCTCGGCGTTCTGGGCCTCGGAGAGGAACGGTGCCGGGGCCTCCTCCACCAGCTTCTGGTGGCGGCGCTGGAGGGAGCAGTCACGGGTGGAGACCACGACCACGTTGCCGTGGGTGTCGGCCAGGCACTGGGTCTCCACGTGGCGCGGACGGTCCAGGTAGCGCTCCACGAAGCACTCGCCCCGGCCGAAGGCCGCCACCGCCTCACGGACGGCCGACTCGTACAGCTCGGGGACCTCTTCCAGGGTGCGGGCCACCTTCAGACCACGGCCGCCACCGCCGAACGCCGCCTTGATCGCGATCGGCAGGCCGTGCTGCTCGGCGAACGCCACGACCTCGTCGGCACCCGAGACCGGGTCGGGGGTGCCGGCGACGAGGGGGGCGCCGGCGCGCTGGGCGATGTGCCGGGCGGCGACCTTGTCACCGAGGTCACGGATCGCCTGCGGCGGCGGGCCGATCCAGATCAGGCCCGCGTCCAGCACCGCCTGGGCGAAGTCGGCGTTCTCGGAGAGGAAGCCGTAACCGGGGTGGATGGAGTCCGCGCCGGAGTCCTTGGCCGCCTGCAGCACCTTGCTGATGTCCAGGTAGCTGGTGGCGGGGGTGTCACCGCCCAGGGCGAACGCCTCGTCCGCCGCGCGGACGTGCAGGGCGTCCCGGTCCGGGTCGGCGTACACGGCCACGCTCGCGATCCCCGCATCCCGGCACGCCCGGGCGACGCGGACAGCGATTTCGCCACGGTTGGCGATCAACACCTTGCGCACGATGGCTCCCTCTCCTTGAAACAAGCGAAGTTTAGGGACTGCCGACACGGCGTTTCGACCCGTCCTCAATGGTGAGCTTGCCCACACGGAGCGTGAGGGGAGGCTCGCTCGACCTGCGAAATCCCTTGTCGCACCGCACTCCGCAGGACTCCACCGGAAAACCCTAGCCGTCCCATGTGGTCAAGGTCTCTATGAGGCCGCGCTGCGCCCGGATCGGTTTCTTTGTGGAGTCCCTACTAATGGCCCAATGATTCTTTGCCTTCGTGAGAACCCTTGTCCCTCGGTTTACCCGTTAGTAGCGTTCGTGATGTCCCGGCGGCGCCGACGGTGGCGGGCGTCGTGTGCCCGGGGTGACGGACGGCGGCGGCGAAAATGGGGTGGGCCCGGTGATACGGAGACCGGTGGCGATGGTCGCGGCGATCGTGCTCTTCGTGGAGGCGGGGGCCGTCGCCTGGCTCAACTGGTTCCTCGGCATCGTGGTCGACCGCCAGGACATGTCCCTCGCCGGACTCGACCCGGACGCGATGTCCACCTCGTCCAAGGCCGGCGGCCTGGTCTTCGGCCTCTACTTCGCCCTGTGCGGCCTCTCCGCGCTGCTCGTCGCCCTGCGCGGCCGGCCCGCCACCGGCGTCCGGCGCGTCCTGCTGATCAGCGCGGCCGTGGTGCACGGGCTGCTCGGCGCGTTCGCCGTGGGCCTGGTGGGCTGGGGCGCGTTCACGTTCATGATGGTCGTGCTCGGCCTTGTCCTGCTCACGCTGATGGCGGACGACCGTCAGACGGGTCCGGCCGACGCGGTCACGTCTCCCTCGGTGTCCACAACTCCGTGATGCCCACGCCCAGTTGGGCCATCAGGCGCCGCACCAGGGGCAGGCTGATCCCGATGACGTTGCCGTGGTCCCCGTCGATGCCGTCGATGAACGGCGCCGAGCGCCCGTCGAGCGTGAACGCCCCGGCCACGTAGAGGGGTTCACCGGAGGCGACGTACGCGGCGATCTCCTCGTCGGTCGGGTCGCCGAAGCGGACCACGGTGGACGCGGTGCCGGAGGCGTACCGCTCGCCCACCGTGTCCCAGACGCAGTGCCCGGTCTGGAGGGTGCCCGCCCGGCCGCGCATCGACTTCCAGCGCGCGGTGGCCTCCTCGGCGTCGGCGGGCTTGCCGAGCGCCTCGCCGTCCAGGTCGAGGACCGAGTCGCAGCCGATCACCAGGGCGCCCTTGACCTCGGGCTTCGCCGCCACGACGGAGGCCTTCGCCTCGGCGAGGGCCAGCGCGAGCTCGGCGGGGGTGGGGGCGGTCACGGCGTCCTCGTCGACCCCGCTGACGATCACCTCGGGGTCGAACCCCGCCTGGCGGAGCAGGCCCAGCCGGGCGGGGGACTGGGAGGCGAGCACGAGTCGGCGGCGCGGCTGATCAGTCATGCGGCCAGGGTATCGGCGCGGCCCGGGGCCACGGCCCGGGGCACCGGCTCACCGCATACCGAGCACGAGCATCGCCAGCACCATGGCCAACGCCACGAGAACGCCCAGCCGCCGCAACATGTCCTGCGTGTCGCGAAGTTCCTTGGGCGGTTCGTTCTCGGGATCGGACCACAGCATGACAACGATGCTGCGGCCGCCGGCGGCCCGGCGCCTGAGTACGCGTACTCAACTTGTCGGGTCCGTGCTGACCAGATCCCCGGCCCTGGCTCGGGACTGGATCCCTAGCCCTGGCTCGGCCAGTACGTGCGGCCCCACGCCGTCGGCCCCGGCTGGGGCAGGCGGCGGGCGGCGAGGCGGGACGGGTCGGCCCAGGAGTCGCGGGGGCGGGGCGCGCCGGACGGCTCGGCGGCCGCCGCCGCGGCGCGCGCCCGGACCACCGCCAGTGCGGCGGCCAACTCCTCCGGGGTCGGATTGCCCCGTACGACCTTGATCGTCATGACGGCTCCAAGGGTTCGAAAACAGGGGACAGGGAACAGGGACTGACCGGGTCCGGCCCGGTCCGCGTCCGGCCGGGGCTACAGGGGGATGTTGCCGTGCTTCTTCGGAGGGAGGCTTTCCCGCTTCGTGCGCAGGGAACGCAGGCCGCGCACGATGTGGGAGCGGGTGTCGGACGGCATGATCACCGCGTCGACGTAGCCGCGCTCGGCTGCCGTGTAGGGGTTGAGGAGCGTGTCCTCGTACTCCTGGATCATGCGGGCGCGCACCTCTTCGCGCTCCTCCTCCGGGGCGGCGGCGATGGCGCGCCGGTGCAGGATGTTCACCGCGCCCTGGGCGCCCATGACGGCGATCTGGGCGGTCGGCCAGGCGAGGTTGAGGTCCGCACCGAGGTGCTTGGAGCCCATGACGTCGTACGCGCCGCCGAAGGCCTTGCGGGTGATGACCGTGATCAGGGGGACGGTCGCTTCCGCGTAGGCGTAGATCAGTTTCGCGCCGCGGCGGATGATGCCGGTGTGCTCCTGGTCGACGCCCGGGAGGAAGCCGGGGACGTCCACGAAGGTGATCACCGGGACGTTGAAGGCGTCGCAGGTGCGGACGAAGCGCGCGGCCTTCTCGGAGGCGTCGATGTCGAGACAGCCCGCGAACTGCATCGGCTGGTTCGCGACGATGCCCACCGGGTGGCCCTCGACCCGGCCGAAGCCGGTGATGATGTTCGGCGCGAACAGCGGCTGCGTCGCGAAGAACTCGGCGTCGTCCAGGACGTGCTCGATCACCGTGTGCATGTCGTACGGCTGGTTCGCGCTGTCCGGCACGACCGTGTCCAGCTCGCGGTCCTCGTCGGTGAGGGAGAGGTCCGCCTCCTCCGGGAACGCCGGGGGCTCGCTGAGGTTGTTGGACGGCAGGTACGACAGCAGCTGCTTGACGTACTCGATGGCGTCCTTCTCGTCGCCCGCCATGTGGTGGGCCACTCCGGAGGTGGCGTTGTGGGTGCGGGCGCCGCCCAGCTCCTCGAAGCCGACGTCCTCCCCGGTGACCGTCTTGATGACGTCCGGGCCGGTGATGAACATGTGCGAGGTCTGGTCGACCATGACCGTGAAGTCGGTGATCGCGGGGGAGTAGACCGCGCCGCCCGCACACGGGCCGACGACCAGGCTGATCTGCGGGATCACCCCGGAGGCGTGGGTGTTGCGGCGGAAGATCTCGCCGTACATGCCGAGCGCGCTGACGCCCTCCTGGATGCGGGCGCCGCCGGAGTCGTTGATGCCGATGACCGGGCAGCCCGTCTTCAGCGCGAAGTCCATCACCTTCATGATCTTCTGGCCGAAGACCTCGCCCAGGGCCCCGCCGAAGACGGTGAAGTCCTGCGAGAACACGGCGACCGGACGGCCGTCCACCGTGCCGTGACCGGTGACGACGCCATCACCGTACGGGCGGTTCTTCTCCAGGCCGAAGTCGGTGGAGCGGTGCCGGGCGAACTCGTCGAACTCCACGAAGGAGCCCTCGTCCATGAGGAGCCCGATCCGCTCACGGGCCGTCAGCTTGCCCTTCGCGTGCTGTTTCTCCACGGCGCGCTCGGAGCCGGCGTGCGTCGCTTCGTGGATGCGGCGCCCCAGATCCGCGAGCTTGCCCGCGGTGGTGTGGATGTCGATCTCGTCGACCGTCTGGCGCTCTTCCAGCTCTTCCGGCTCGGACATCGGGATGCGGCTCCCTGCCTGCTCAGTGGGGGACGTGAGGGTGACGTACTCAGGTACCTGCTCAGGGACGTGCTCACAAGTGGGTATGGCTACTCATCCGTAGCGTAGTGGTGTGCCTGCGGTTCAGCAGTGCGGCGTTGACCACACCTAGGGTGGGTTTCATGACCCCGCGAGATGCATCAGACGCGCACGACAACGGCGGCAAGGGCGACGGTCCGGGCGAAGGTACGGGCGGCGGCCGCTGGTCCGATCTGGAACGGCCGCCCCTCAACGCCACCGCCCTGCGCCGCGCACTGGTGCGGGAGCGCTCGCTGTGGTCCGAGGTGGAGGTGGTGCAGCGCACCGGGTCGACGAACTCCGACCTCGTGGCCCTCGCCGAGGCGGGCAAGGCGGCCGAGGGCGCGGTCCTCGTCGCCGAGGAGCAGAACGCGGCGCGCGGGCGGCTGGACCGCACCTGGAGCGCCCCGGCGCGCTCCGGACTCTTCTTCTCGGTGCTGCTGAAGCCGGCCGAGGTGCCCGTGCACCGCTGGGGCTGGCTGCCGCTGCTGACCGGGGTCGCGGTGGCGACGGGGCTGGCCCGCGCGGCGGGCGTGGACACGGCCCTCAAGTGGCCCAACGACCTGCTGGTGACCCTGGGCGGCGAGGAACGCAAGGCCGGCGGCATCCTCGCCGAGCGCGCGGGCCCGGACGGCGTGGTCGTCGGCATCGGCATCAACGTCACGCTCCGCGAGGACGAACTGCCCGTGCCCACGGCGGGCTCCCTCTCCCTGGCGGGCGCCGCGAACACGGACCGTGACCCGCTGCTGCGGGCCGTCCTCCGTTCCCTGGAGCAGTGGTACGGCACGTGGCGCGACGCCGGCGGCGATCCCGCCCTCAGCGGCCTCCAGGAGACGTACGCGGCGGGCTGCTCCACGCTCGGCCGCACGGTCCGCGCGGAGCTCCCCGGCGACCGCTCGATCGTCGGGGAGGCGGTCGCGGTGGACGGCGACGGCCGGCTGGTTCTGGCCACGGCGGAGGGTGTGCAGGAGCCGGTGGGGGCGGGCGACATCATCCATCTGCGACCCGAGTGACGCAGGGGACGACTGGGTACCCGAAGCGGCCCGGTGAACGCTGGGGACGATCAAGTCGTACGAGTCTGGGGGCCGACCCCGAGCACGGGGCGCCCGACCCGGGGCCGTGACATGAGCGGCTGCTCCGCGGGCCCCCGGACCCCCGGCCGGCAAGGGTTGTCGGCCTTCGGCAGGCGAGTGAGCCAGCGCACACCTGCCGTGCTGTGTTGACCCGGGGGGTAACCCCCGGACCCCCCAGCCGACAAGGGTTGTCGGCCCTCGGCAGGCGAGTGAGCCAGCGCACACCTGCCGTAGAGTTGAGGCCGGTCGATACCTGACCGTGGCAGATCGGAAGGGCAGCAGGCGTGACCGTCGACGACACGGGCTCCGGCACGGGCGCACACCCCGGTCCCGACGCCGATCCGGACCGTACCGTCGGGTCTGCCAGCGACGCTCCGGGTGACCGGGCCGAGCCACGCGGGCGCGGGGACGCGCAGGGCGACGACCCCGTCGAGAACCCCCTGGCACTGCGCCTCGAAGGACTCATCCTCGGCGCCGAGCGCCGGTACACCCCCTTCCAGGCGGCCCGCAGCGCGGGCGTCTCCATGGAGCTGGCCTCCCGCTTCTGGCGCGCCATGGGCTTCGCGGACATTGGCCAGGCCAAGGCCCTCACGGAGGCCGACGTCCTCGCCCTGCGGCGGCTCGCCGGTCTGGTCGAGGCGGGGCTGCTCAGCGAGGCGATGGCGGTGCAGGTGGCCCGCTCGACCGGTCAGACCACGGCCCGGCTGGCCGAATGGCAGATCGACTCCTTCCTGGAGGGCCTGACCGAGCCGCCGGAACCGGGCATGACGCGGACCGAGGTCACGTATCCCCTGGTGGAACTGCTCCTGCCGGAACTGGAGGAGTTCATCGTCTACGTCTGGCGGCGTCAGCTCGCTGCCGCCACCGGCCGGGTCGTGCAGACCGCCGACGACGAGGAGATGGTCGACCGGCGGCTGGCGGTCGGCTTCGCGGACCTGGTCGGTTTCACCCGGCTGACGCGCCGCATGGAGGAAGAGGAGCTGGGCGAGCTCGTCGAGGCCTTCGAGACCACGGCGGCCGACCTGGTGGCCGCGCACGGCGGCCGGCTCATCAAGACCCTGGGCGACGAGGTGCTGTACGCGGCGGACGACGCGGGCATCGCCGCCGAGATAGCGCTCCGGCTCATCGAGACCATGGAGAACGACGAGACGATGCCGGAGCTGCGCGTCGGCATAGCGTTCGGCACGGTGACGACGCGCATGGGCGACGTCTTCGGTACGACGGTGAACCTGGCCTCCCGGCTGACGTCGATCGCGCCCAAGGACACGGTGCTGGTGGACTCCGCGTTCGCCGAGGAGGTCATCCGTACCGGCGACGCCCCCGCCTCCGAGGCGGAGGCCGCCGAGGCCGCGGCCGCCGCCGAGAAGGAGGGCGAGGAGCCGCCGTCCTACCGCTTCGGGCTCCAGCCCATGTGGCAGCGGCCGGTGCGTGGGCTGGGCGTCGTCGAGCCGTGGATGCTCTCGCGCCGGGCGGGCGCGTCCCGCTAGCGCATCAGCCGAGCGGGCCGTCAGCCGAGCGGGCCGCCTCGCCTGCCGTTGCTGCTGCCGCCGCCGTCTCCGGCGAGGCACAGTTTGATGACCGGGAGGCACAGGCCCCGGTCGTCGCGCTGATCCCGTTCGTCCGGGTGGCCCGGCCGGGGAGCCGGAGCGGCGGTGCTCTGCGTGGGCCGGGGCGCGGCGGGTGCGGTGGTCGCCGGGGCCTTGTTGGCGGGCGTCGTGGGGATGCCGGGCGACTGGGCGGGCGGGGCCGTCGGGCCCGGTGACATGGCCCCGGAGGACGGGGTCGCCCCCGTCGTCGTACGGGGGGACGGCCCGCTTCCGACGACGACGTGCGCGGTGGTCGTGCCGGGACCCGCGGACCCGGCCGGGGGCCCCGCGGCCTTCATGGTCGCCGCCGTGTTGGTCGCACCCTCCGAAACCCCGTCGGCGGCGGCCCTCGGCTCCGCCTCCGTGACCCCGGCGCCGCCTCCGCCGACCGACTCGGGCACCAGCCGCACGAAACTGAGTGCTCCCGCCGCCAGGGCGAGCCCGCCCACCGCGAACAGCATCCGTCGTGGACGGGGCTTGCGGTGGCGCCCGCGGGTGGGCCGCGGGTGGGGGTGGAGGGCGTCGGCCTCGGGATCGGCTGTGGTTGCCCCGGTCACCCCGGTCACCCCGGTCACCCTGGTTGCCCTGACTGCCCTGCTCGTCCTCTGCGTCACGGCCGTTCCTCCTCGAAGCGCCCTGCGCCCCCGTTGCGCTGTGCGTGCGCACGCTATGCGCCCCTGCCGGACGCTGGGGCGGGAGTTGGGTGCGGTGTCACTCGAACGGGGTGGCCCATCCGTACTTCCCCGAGGTGGGGCCCGGCTGCGATGATCGGGGCAACGGAAGTTAACCCGCGTTAACCGGAGGGCGTCATGGTGGAGCAAGGGGACGAGCGGCGGTTCGGGGAGCACGTCGTCGTGCGGCGGCACGGCCACGTCGCGGAGCTCGTCCTCGACCGGCCGAAGGCCATGAACGCGGTCTCGACCGGCATGGCCCGATCGATCGTCGGCGCCTGCGAGGCCCTGGCCGCCGACCGGGACGTCCGCGTGGTCGTGTTGACCTCCACCCATGAGCGGGCCTTCTGCGTGGGGGCCGACCTGAAGGAGCGGAACTCGTTCAGCGACGCCGACCTGGTGCGTCAGCGGCCCGTCGCGCGCGCCGCGTACACCGGCGTACTGGAACTGCCCGTGCCCACCGTCGCCGCCGTGCACGGCTTCGCGCTGGGCGGCGGGTTCGAGCTGGCGCTGTCGTGCGACGTGATCGTGGCGGACCGTACGGCCGTGGTGGGGCTGCCCGAGGTGTCCGTGGGCGTGATCCCGGGCGGGGGAGGCACCCAGCTGCTGCCGCGCCGGGTCGGGGCCGCACGCGCCGCCGAGCTGATCTTCACCGCGCGGCGCGTGGAGGCGGTCGAGGCGCGGGAGACGGGGCTGGTCGACCAGCTGGTGGACGAGGGGCAGGACCGTACGGAGGCGCTGGCGCTGGCCGCCCGGATGGCCGCCAACTCGCCCGTCGGTCTGCGCGCCGCCAAGCGTGCGCTGCGCCTCGGGCACGGGCTGGATCTGCGGGCGGGGCTGGAGGTCGAGGACGCGGCGTGGCGGTCGGTCGCGTTCTCGGGGGACCGGGCGGAGGGTGTGGCGGCGTTCAACGAGAAGCGGGCGCCAAAGTGGCCGGGCGAGTAGACGTCATCAGATCGTCACCCAATCCTCCAAAACACCGCAAAACTACCTAGCCTGGAGTGATGGGTGAGGACAAGCGGTTGCGGGCCGTGGTGGCGCTGGCGCAGGCGATGGCGGCCGCGCAGACGCCGCGCGAGTCGTGGCGGGCCGCGGCCGCGGGTGCGTGCCGTGCGCTCGCCGGGAGCTTCGCCGCGCTGTCGGTGTGGGAACGCGACCTGGGCCGGCTGAAGGTGCTCGTGAACGTGGGGAAGAGGGCTCCCGACGAGGAGGAGTTCCCCGATGGCGAGTCCTACCCCGTGCACCAGTTCCCGGAGATCACGGAGTTCCTGCATGAGCGCTGGGCGGGCGGGGTCGGGCCCAGCGCGTGGGTCGAGACCGTCGAGGGCCCGGCCGGGCCCGGTACGGAGGGGTACTGCCACCAGCGCGTCGCCGCCCTGCGCCGGCGCGGCCGGGGCAGCTGCGTGATCGCCCCGGTCGTGCTGCACGGCCGTGCCTGGGGCGAGCTGTACGTGGCGCGTCCGGCGGGCGCGGAGGTGTTCCGTACGCGGGACGCGGAGTTCGCGACCGTGCTCGCGGCCGTCGTCGCGGCCGGGATCGCGCAGTCCGAGCGGCTGGAGGAGGCCCGTCGGCTGGCGTTCACCGACCCGCTGACGGGGCTCGCCAACCGCCGTGCCGTCGACGTCCGGCTCGGTGAGGCGGTGGAGCGGCACAAGGCCGACGGGACGGTCGTCAGCCTGGTGGTCTGCGATCTGAACGGGCTGAAGCGGGTCAACGACACACAGGGCCATGCGGTCGGTGACCGTCTGCTGGAGCGCTTCGGGTCGGTGCTGTCGCTGTGCGGGGCGATACTGCCGGGCATTCTGGCGGCGCGGCTCGGCGGCGACGAGTTCTGTCTGCTGGCGGTGGGCCCCCCGGCGGACGACGTGGTCAAGGTCGCCGGTGAACTCTGCCACCGGGCGGCGGGGCTGGACCTCGGCGAGGGCGTCGCGTGCGGGGTGGCCTCGACGCAGGACCCGATCGGTCCCGTACGGTCGCCGCGCAGGCTGTTCCGCCTGGCGGACGCCGCGCAGTACCGGGCCAAGGCCGAGGGCTCGCTGGGACCGGTGGTGGCCGGCCGGGCGGGTCCGGGCGACCCGGTGGTCCGCCTCGCCGACCGGCCTCCGGCGGCCGACGCGGCGACGGGGGAGCGGCGCCGCATCCGCGGACGCTGAGCGGTCCCGGAACGGTGCAGAGCGGTTCCGGGCCTGTGCCGAGCGGGTTCCGGGCCTGTGCCGAGTGGTCCCGGGCCGGTAAGGAGCTCCTCCCTCATTCGGTCGTGACATTCGGCGATTCAATCCCTACGATCCTGAATATGGATATGCATTCTGTGGACCCGGTGGTGCTCGGGACGTCCGGTGTCACCGCGGCCGACGTCGTCGCCGTGGCGCGTGGCGGCGCCCGGGTCGAGCTCTCCGAGGAGGCCGTGACGGCGCTCGCCGCGGCCCGCGGCGTCGTGGACGCCCTCGCGGCCAAGCCGGACCCCGTCTACGGCGTCTCGACCGGCTTCGGCGCCCTCGCCACCCGGCACATCAGCCAGGAGCTGCGCGGCCGGCTCCAGCGCAACATCGTCCGCTCGCACGCCGCCGGCATGGGTCCGCGCGTGGAGCGCGAGGTGGTCCGGGCGCTGATGTTCCTGCGCCTGAAGACGGTCTGCTCCGGGCACACGGGGGTCAGGCCAGAGGTCGCGCAGACCATGGCGGACGTGCTGAACGCGGGCATCACCCCGGTCGTCCACGAGTACGGCTCGCTGGGCTGCTCCGGCGACCTCGCCCCGCTGTCCCACTGCGCCCTGACACTGATGGGCGAGGGGGAGGCCGAGGGCCCCGACGGTGCCGTACGGCCGGCCGATGAGCTGCTCGCCGCCAACGGCATCGCCCCGGTCGAGCTGCGCGAGAAGGAGGGGCTCGCCCTCCTCAACGGCACGGACGGGATGCTCGGCATGCTGGTCATGGCCCTCGCAGACCTGGAGCTGCTCTACAAGTCCGCGGACGTCACGGCGGCCCTGACCCTGGAGGCCCTGCTCGGCACGGACAAGGTCCTCGCGCCCGAGCTGCACGCCATCCGCCCGCACCCCGGCCAGGCCGCCTCGGCCGCCAACATGCTCGCCGTCCTGAAGGGTTCGGGCCTGACCGGCCACCACCAGGAGGGCGCGCCCCGCGTCCAGGACGCCTACTCGGTGCGCTGCGCGCCGCAGGTCGCGGGCGCCGGCCGCGACACGATGGCCCACGCACGCACGGTGGCCGAGCGGGAGCTGGCGTCGGCGGTGGACAACCCGGTGGTACTGCCCGACGGCCGCGTCGAGTCCAACGGCAACTTCCACGGTGCCCCTGTGGCCTACGTCCTCGACTTCCTCGCCATCGCGGCCGCCGACCTCGCCTCGATCGCGGAGCGCCGTACGGACCGCCTGCTCGACAAGAACCGCAGCCACGGGCTCCCGCCGTTCCTCGCGGACGACGCGGGCGTCGACTCCGGGCTGATGATCGCCCAGTACACGCAGGCCGCCCTGGTCAGCGAGATGAAACGGCTCGCCGTCCCGGCCTCCGCCGACTCCATCCCCTCCTCGGCCATGCAGGAGGACCATGTCTCGATGGGCTGGTCCGCGGCCCGCAAGCTGCGCACGGCCGTCGACAACCTGACCCGTGTGCTCGCCGTCGAGCTGTACGCCGCCACGCGCGCCATCGAACTCCGTGAGGGGCTGACCCCCGCCCCCGCCTCCCGGGCGGTGCTGGAGGCCGTCCGCGAGGCGGGCGTCGAGGGTCCGGGGCCGGACCGCTTCCTCGCCCCCGACCTGGCGGCGGCCGACACCTTCGTCCGGCAGGGCCGCCTGGTCGCGGCGGTGGAGCCGGTGACGGGGCCGCTGGCCTGAGGGCGCTGGCCTGAGGGTGGTGGCTTGAGGGCGGTGGACTCGGGGGCCGTGGGCGCGTGAGGGTGCGCGGCCCCCTTCACGCGCGGATCAGCGGCCGACCCTCCACCCCCGGGTCAGGAGAGCGCCATGCGTTCCCGTCGGACCGAATACGCCACGAACCCCGCGCCCAGGCCGAGGAACACGGTGCCGCCGACGAGGTACGGCGTGGTGTCCACGCCGCCGGTGTCGGCGAGTTGGGTGCCCGGGCCCGTGGACCGGGACGAGTCCGAAGTGGTGACCGCGTCGGTGCCGGAGGTGGTGACCGCGTCGGTGGACGTCTCGGTCGTCGTGTCCGTGTTCATGGACGTCAGCGCTTGCTGCCCTGTCGCGTCCTCTGTTCCGTCCTGGGTCGCCTCCGCGGACGGGACGAACCACAGGGCCGTGAGGAGGGTTCCCGCGGCGGCGGCGGTCAGCAGCGTGCGGCGTGCGGTGGACGACGATCGACGTGCGGCGGACACGAAATATCGATCCCCTTGTGGAGCTGGCGAATTGGCCGTGTGGGGCGATGTTAGTGAAAATCGCGGGTCACGGGAAAGTCACGCGAGCTGTGAGCCTTACGCTCCGCCTATGAGTACTTCTGAGACATCACAGTTCATCCGCCTTCGGGTGGAATTGGTGGTCGAGATCGAGAGCGCCGACGCGCTGACCAAGGCCGCGCTGGACCGTATCGAGGCCGACGTCGACCTGGCGGCGGACGAGCGCGTGCACGCCGAGAGCGCGGTGACGCAGGACACATCGGAGGCCCTCTCCTACCTCGTCGACCCGTTCGACCTGGTCAGTGAGGTGCCCGGGGTCGATCTGGCCCAGGCCTCCTGGAGCAGTGAGCACATCGACTACGACCCGGACTCGCCTGACTGGGACCTGGACGAGGATGATGTCGCCGAGGACGAAGAGGACGACCGGGTCCGCTGACCCGCGCGGGGTGAGAATCACAGCCCCGGGCGGCAACCGCGGCCCGGGGTTCTGTCGTCTCATGACGCGCACTGACCACCTGTCGTCGAACTCCCGTTGTCCGCCCGGAAGGCGGGAGTTCGGCAACAGGGTCCCAGCGCCAGACAGTCGGCCGGAGCGGACCGAAAGTGGCGTGCCCCACACATCCTCGGGATGTGGAACGGGAAGAACCGGTCGTGGCGTTTAAGTTCCTACGGGGATTCTCTGGGCTTTGGGGATTCGGCAACGATGGAGAAGCGTGTGATGACGAACAGTAAGCGGCGCAAGGGCCTCGCGGTCGCGTCCGCACTGCTCGGCGGGGTGCTGGTGCTCTCTGCGTGCAGCGGAGGCGACGACAGCAAGGCGTCGGACTCCGGCAACGGTGACACTTCGCAGGCCAAGGCCGACGAGGCGGCGGCCAAGAAGACCTCCGTCGCCGAAATCAAGATCACGCCGAAGGACGGCTCCGACAACGCGTCCATCAACAGCGCCGCCAAGGTCACCGTGGCCAAGGGCACGCTCACGTCCGTCGAGATGAAGACCGAGGACGGCACCGCCGTCGCCGGCGAGATATCCGCGGACAAGAAGAGCTGGGCGCCGACCGGTCAGCTGGAGCGGGCGACCCAGTACAAGATCACGGCGACCGCCGAGGACTCCGAGGGCCGCGCGGCCCACGAGAACGCCACGTTCACCACCGTCTCACCGGACAACAGCTTCCTCGGCTACTTCACGCCGGAGGACGGCTCCACGGTCGGCGTCGGCATGCCCGTCTCGATCAACTTCGACAAGGCGATCACGGACAAGGCCGCCGTGCAGAAGGGGATCACCGTCTCCTCCAGCTCCGGACAGGAGGTCGTCGGCCACTGGTTCAGCCCGAACCGGCTCGACTTCCGGCCCGAGGAGTACTGGAAGGGGGGCTCGACCGTCACGCTGAAGCTCGCGCTCGACGGCGTCGAGGGCGCCGACGGTGTGTACGGCGTGCAGCAGAAGACGGTCACCTTCAAGATCGGCCGCAACCAGGTCTCGGTCGTCGACGCCCAGTCCAAGCAGATGAAGGTCACGCAGGACGGCAAGGTCATCAAGACCATCCCGATCTCCGCCGGTTCGCCCGAGAACAAGACGTACGAGGGCCAGATGGTGATCTCCGAGCAGTTCAAGGAGACCCGGATGAACGGCGCTACGGTCGGTTTCACGGACGACGACGGCAAGGGCGAGTACGACATCAAGGACGTGCCGCACGCCCAGCGCCTGTCGACGTCCGGCACCTTCATCCACGGCAACTACTGGGGCGCCAAGTCGATCTTCGGCAGCGTGAACACCAGCCACGGGTGCATCGGTCTCTCGGACACCAAGGGCGCCAACGACCCGAACACACCGGGTGCCTGGTTCTTCAAGAACTCGATGGTCGGTGACGTCGTCGTGGTCGAGAACACCGGCGACGCCACGATCAAGCCCGACAACGGCCTGAACGGCTGGAACATGGACTGGGCTTCGTGGAAGGCGGGTTCGGCGGTCTGAGTCCCACGCTCCGGCGAGGCTGACCATCTGAACATCTGACCTTCCCGAACTTCCTGAACTTCCTGAACTTCCTGACGACGGCGGCACGGGCCCTGGGGGCCGTGCCGCCGTCGTTGTCGTTTTCGTCGTTGTCGTCGGGTCCGGGCCGGGCACGGGCTTCTCATCCAGCTCTTATGGCGGGCTTATTCGTTCATCACGGGGCGTCCCTAGCTTGCCGCCATGTTCTTCACCTACTTGAGGCGCGAACTGCGCCGCCGTAGAAAGGCGGCCCTCGTGGTCGCCTCCGGGCTCGCGTTGGGTATCGCCCTCGTCATCGTGGTCAGCTCCGTGTCCTCCGGCATGGAGAAGGCGCAGGGCAAGGTCCTCCAGTCGCTGTACGGGCTCGGCACGGACATGACCGTCACGAAGGCCGCTGAGGCCCAGTCAGGACAGAACCAGGGCCCCAGGTTCGAGTTCGACGCGCGGAACGACGACTCCGACGAGGAGCAGAGCAGCGACCGGGTGATGGTCCGGGGCTTCCAGACCCTGGCCGCGGACACCGTGAGCAAGGTCGGTGCGCAGCAGGGGGTCTCCGGCGCCGTCGGAGGGCTCAGCCTGCAGGTCCTCAAGGTGAGCGGGGAGTTCCGGCAGGGTGAGTTCCAGCAGGAGCCGGGCCAGGGACAGTACGGCGGCGGGCAGCCCGGCGGCGACCGGGGCGGGGAGCCCCAGGGCCGCGTCCAGGGCGGTGGTGCCGACTTCCAGGTCGACAACTACTCCGTGTACGGCACGGACGTCACCAAGCCGGCTCTCGGCCCGCTGACCTCCTCGAAGATCACCAGCGGTCGTACGTTCAAGACCTCCGAGACCGACGCCGAGGTGGTCGTCGCCGACACGTCGTACGCCAAGGAGAAGAAGCTCGCCGTCGGTGACACCGTCACCATCAAGGGCACCAAGTTCGAGGTCATCGGCATCGCGACCCCCGACAGCGGGGACGCCGCCGCCAACCTCTACATCCCGCTGAAACAGGCCCAGACCCTGAGCGACTCCAAGGACGAGGTCACCACGATCTACGTCAAGGCCTCGGACTCGCAGCAGATCGACTCCGTCAAGTCGAGCATCCAGGAGAACATCCCGGGAACGACGGTCACCACCTCCGCCGATCTCGCCGACACCGTCTCCGGTTCCCTGTCCACGGCCTCCGACCTCGCTGCCAACGTGGGCAAGTGGCTGTCCCTCGCGGTGCTGGTGGCCGCGTTCCTCGTGGCCGGACTGCTCACCTCCGCGGCCGTCTCCCGCCGCGTACGGGAGTTCGGGACCCTCAAGGCGCTGGGCTGGACGTCCGGCCGGGTGACCCGGCAGGTCGTCGGTGAGGCCGTCGTCAACGGGCTCGTCGGCGGGGCGCTGGGCATCGCGCTCGGCCTGCTGGGCGCGTACGTCGTGACCGCGATCAGCCCCACCCTTGAGGCGCAGGTGGGTGCCTCCGGTGGTGGGACGGCCGGTCCGGGCGGCGGTCCCGGTGGCGGCGGTCCCGGCGGCATGGGCGGCGGCTTCCGGCGGCAGGCGGCCACCGAGGCCCTCAAGGTCGCGCTGACCGCACCGGTCAGCCTCTCCACCATCGCCCTCGCGGTCGGCCTCGCCGTCACGGGTGGTCTCGTCGCGGGCGCCTTCGGCGGCTGGCGTGCCTCCCGGCTGCGCCCCGCCGACGCCCTGCGCCGTGTCGAGTAGCCGACGCCCATCCCCCTCACGTATCCCAGGAGTTGCACGATGTACGAACTCAGAGGCGTCACCAAGCGCTACACGCGCGGCAAGGACACCGTCCACGCGCTGGACGGCGTCGACCTCACCATCGGGGACGGGGACCGCCTCGTCATCCAGGGCCCCACGGGCGGCGGCAAGTCCACGCTCCTCCAGATGCTCGGCGGGCTCGACAAGCCCACCGGGGGCAGTGTCGAACTCGACGGCACGGACCTGGCGAAACTGTCCGAGGCCAAGCTCACCAGGGTGCGCAGCGAGAACATCGGATTCGTCTTCCAGAGCTTCAATCTGATTCCTACGCTCACGGCCCAGGAGAACGTCGAGACCGCGCTCGTCCCGCTCGGCGTGAAGACGGGGGAGCGGCGTGAACGGGCAGCTCAGGCGTTGGAGTCGGTCGGGCTCGGCGAGCGGCTCAGGCATCTGCCCTCGGAGATGTCCGGCGGACAGCAGCAACGCGTGGCCATCGCGCGGGCGCTGGTCAAACGTCCGAAGGTGCTGCTCGCCGACGAACCCACCGGCAACCTCGACGAGTCCATGCGCGACGAGATCATGGACGTCCTGGAGCGCCTGTGGAAGGAGCACGGGCTCACCTTCGTCATGGTCACCCACGACTCGTCGATCGCGAAGAAGGCGCCACGCCTCGTGACGATCCGCAAGGGAAGGGTCACGGTGACGGAGCGCGATGCTCGGGGCGCTTTGTCGTAAGTGTCTGGCGGGTTGATTCGTCTTCCGGGCGTGGCCGTTCAATTCCAGCCGTAAGTGGAAGTAAACCGTCAACTGTTAACAACCGCCTCACTATTGAGCGTGCGTCAACCCCTCGGCATACTGCGTATTCCGGGGGGTGTACGCGCATGCGTGTACGAGGTGTCCCCTGGCTGGGCGAACGGTTGCTTCGCCCGGACCTCAGCTCCAGGGGGAGAATTGCGCAGACAAATGAAGAGAGCGAACGCGACCGCGATCGCCATGGCTGCGGCCGTGGCCCTGACGGCGGGTATGACCAGCCCGGCGTCCGCGGCGCCCGAACTCGCGACCGGCTCGAAGGCGGCCGACTTCGCGGCCAAGCAGCGCATCACACTGATCACCGGTGACCGCGTCGTGGTCGACGCCAAGGGCCGCCCCGTCGGCTTCGAGCGCGCGGAGGGCCGCGACGGGATACCCGTCCAGATACGCAAGGCCGACGGTCACACCCTCGTGATACCGGCCGACGCGGCCCGCCTGATAGCCGGCGGCAAGCTGGACCAGCGGCTGTTCGACATCACCGAGTTGAACAAGTCCGCGACCCGCAAGGCCCAGAAGAAGGGCCTGAAGCTCATCGTCGGTTACAAGGGAGCCGCCACGGGGGCCCGCGCCGACGTCCGCGACGCCGGTGACACCACCGTCCGCCGCACCCTCAGGACCCTGAACGCGGACGCGGTTCTCACGCCGAAGGACGACGCGGCCAAGCTGTGGAACGCGGTGACCGACACTGACGGCACCACCGCCTCCGGCATCGCCAACGTCTGGCTCGACGGCGTCCGCAAGGCCAGCCTCGACAAGTCCGTGCCCCAGATCGGCGCCCCCAAGGCATGGGCGGCCGGTTACGACGGCAAGGGCACCAAGATCGCCGTCCTGGACACCGGCGTGGACACCACCCACCCGGACCTCAAGGACCAGGTGATCGAGTCCAAGAACTTCACCTCGGCCGCGGACGCGAGCGACAAGTACGGCCACGGCACCCACGTCGCCTCGATCGCGGCGGGCACGGGCGCCAAGTCCGGCGGGAAGTTCAAGGGCGTCGCCCCGGGCGCGAAGATCCTCAACGGCAAGGTCCTCGACGACACCGGCTCCGGTGACGACTCCGGCATCATCGCGGGCATGGAGTGGGCCGTTGCACAGGGCGCCGACGTCATCAACTTGAGCCTGGGCGGCGGCGACACACCCGAGGTCGACCCGATGGAAGCGGAGATCAACAAGCTTTCCGCCGAGAAGGGCGTCCTCTTCGCGGTCGCGGCCGGTAACTCCGGCGAGTTGGGCGAGCAGACCGTCGGCTCTCCCGGCACGGCGGCCGCCGCGCTCACCGTCGGCGCCGTCGACGACAACGACAAGCTGGCGGACTTCTCCAGCACCGGTCCCGGCCTCGACGGCCAGATCAAGCCGGACGTGACCGCGCCGGGCGTGGACATCACGGCCGCCTCGGCCAAGGGCAGCGTCATCGAGCAGGAGGTCGGGGAGAACCCGCCCGGCTACCTGACGATTTCCGGTACGTCCATGGCGACCCCGCACGTGGCGGGCGCGGCGGCCATCCTGAAGCAGCAGCACCCGGACTGGACGTACGCCGAGCTCAAGGGCGCCCTCACCGGGTCGACCAAGGGCGGCGCGTACACGGCGTTCCAGCAGGGTTCGGGCCGGATCCAGGTGGACAAGGCCATCAAGCAGACCGTGTTCGCCGACCCGGTGTCGGTGACGTTCGGTACGCAGCAGTGGCCGCACACCGACGACACGCCGGTCACCAAGCCGGTGACGTACAAGAACACCGGCAAGGACGACGTCACCCTCGACCTGACCGTGGCGGGCACCAACCCCAAGGGCCAGGCCGCTCCCACGGGTTTCTTCACCCTCGCCGCGAAGACCGTGAAGGTCCCGGCGGGCGGCACGGCCTCCGTCGACCTGACGGTCAACACCAAGCTGGGCGGCACCGTGGACGGCGCCTACTCGGCGTTCGTGACGGCCACGGGCGGCGGCCAGACCGTGCGCGCCGCCGCCGCTGTGCAGCGCGAGGTGGAGTCGTACACCGTCACGCTCAAGGCGATCGACCGTGACGGCAAGCCCGCCGTGAACTACAACATCAACCTGGCGGGCGTCTCCGGCCTCGCCACGGAGAAGTGGTTCTCCCCGTACGACGCCTCCGGCACCGTCAAGGTCCGTGTGCCCAAGGGTGGTTACATCCTCAACTCCTCGCTCTTCGTGGACCCGGAGGACTTCACCAAGGGCGCCGACTGGCTGGCCCAGCCGAAGCTGTCCGTCACCAAGGACACCACGATCACGCTGGACGCCCGCAAGGCCAAGCCGGTCGACATCACGGTGCCCGAGGCGGCCGCCGAGTCCCAGTTCGCGTCGGCCGACTACACGGTGGACGTGCCGGACGGCAGCTACTCGTTCGGCTGGTGGCTGGACTCCTACCAGGGCTTCCGCAGCGCTCACGTCGGTCCGCAGATCACCGACGGTTCGGTGTACCAGCAGTGGGACGGGCACTGGACCAAGGGCACCAGCACCGAGTACGACGCCGTCACCGGCGCCAAGGTCAAGCAGCTCGCCACCGGCTACACAAAGCACTGGAAGAAGAGCGAGCTGTCCACGGTGAAGGTCAACCTGGGCGCCTCCAGCAGCGACAAGAAGGGCTCCGTCACGGCGTGGGGCTACCTGCCCGACAGCTCCGGCGCCTCCGCCATCGGCATCGAGCAGAAGCTGCCCGGCACCCGGACGCTGTACCTGTCCGCCACGGGTGGCGTGAAGTGGGGCCTCGACTTCGAGCAGACCGCCGGGGCCGACGAGGACGGCTGGCCGATCGTCGACGCGAGCTACACGCTCGGTGCCGAGCAGACGTTCAAGGCGGGCCAGACCTACGAGAAGACGTTCAACACCGGCGTCTTCGGCCCCCGGATCGGCGGCTTTTACGGCATCACCCGCGACGGCAACACCGTCAGGGGCTTCCTGCCGATGTTCGCCGACGGCAAGACCCACGCCGGCGGGTCGCTCTACACCTCGGTGAAGTCGACGCTGTACCGCAACGGCACGAAGATCGTCGAGAACGACGACGCGCTGGAGGGCGGGGGCGAGTTCAAGGTCCCGGCCGGCGAGGCCACGTACAAGTTGACCACGTCCATCAAGCGGTCCGTGAAGGTGGCCGCGGCCTCCACCCGGGTCGACACGAGCTGGGAGTTCAAGTCCAAGAAGACCAGCTCCCAGGCGAAGCTCCCGGTCTCGACGGCCCGCTTCGGCGCGCCCCTCGACCTCTGGAGCCGCGCTCCGGAGAACAAGAAGGTCAGCTTCCCGGTCACCGTCCAGGGCGCGGCCGCGGGCAGCAACCTCAAGTCGCTGGCCGTGTACGTGTCGTACGACTACGGCCAGAAGTGGACCAAGCTCACCGTCAAGGACGGCAAGATCACCGTCAAGAACCCGGCGAAGGGCAAGGGCATCTCGTTCCACGCCAAGATCGCCGACAAGAAGGGCAACAAGTCGACGGTGTCGGTCTACAACGCCTACTACGGCAAGTGACCTCGCACTGATGGTTGTCGAATGGGCCGTCGGCGAACAGGACGGCGGCCCGTTCGACGTAGCCCAAGTCCGGCTGGAGAGGCCTGTCCGCGGAGTGCATGTAGCCGTGAGGCAGACGTCCACCCGAGGAGAACTCATGGCACAGACCCTCACGAGAGTCGTCCTGTACGTCATCGCCGCGATCGTCGCCATCGGCATCGTAGGGGGCATCCTCTGGAGCCGCCTGTAGTAGGTGTCGCGTTCCCGCAGCTTGGCCCCGGCCCCGCTTCCTGGTGAAGCAGGGCCGGGGCCACACGCTTACCGTGAACCGCGCCAGGGTGTGACGGACTCCTGATCCGGTGCCGTCAACTCGAACCAAACGGTCTTGCGGTCTGCCCCCGCCTCCACGCCCCACCGCCGGGCGCACGCACCGAGGAGGGCGAGACCGCGGCCGGATTCGTCGGTGGTGGCGGCATGCAGGAGCACGGGCAGTGCGCGCGGATCGGGGTCCGTGACCTCGACGCGGGTGCCGCCGGTGTCCGTGGACAGGACGCGGACGGTCACCGGGGTTCCCTCGCCGACGTGATCGATGACGTTCGTCACCAACTCGCTGACGCAGAGGCGGACGTCGAAGCTGTGGTGACGGAGATGGTGGCGTAGTTCCGGGACGGACTTCGGGACCGCGAGCAGGCTGAGTTCGAACGTCACTGCCCGGCCGCCTTCCGGAGTGCGGCGGCGAGTGCGCGGGCCGTGGCGGTGTTGCAGTTCCCGAGCGTGATGAGACCGGCGGGTGGCGCGTACGTGCCGGCGAAGGTCGGGAGGTCCACGCGGAGCGAGGGAAGCGTGATGCCGTGAAGGGCGAGGGCCGCGCGGAGTTCCTCCACGCAACGGGACATGTCGTCGGGCATGAGTGACGCCTTTGCTGGTTGCGCTCTGTGATGAATCACTCACACTGTGGCGTCAAGCCCGGTACCGTAAAAGAGGTTTCGCGTACGCGCCCCCAACTGCGGATCAGGCGGGGAGCGTTGCGGAAACCGCGGAAGTGGAACAGTCCGGCCGCACAGACCCCCCACGGCGGTGAGTAATGGCACGACGCAAGGACATCGACGGCTCGATGAGCGTCCCGACCTTCTACGGCAAGGAGTTGAGGTGGCAGCGGGAAGCCGCCCGGCTCTCCCTGGAGCAACTTGTCGCGGGCAGCTTCTACGGCAAGTCCCACCTGAGCGACATCGAGCGGGGGGAGCGACGGATGCCGCTGGATCTGGCCCGGCATGTGGATGAGGTCCTGAAGACGAACGGGTTCTTCGAGCGGAACTGTGAGGATGTGCGGAGGGCGCGGAGGGGGCCGCACGCCTGGTACTTCGAGAAGGTCCTGGAGGCGGAGCGGCACGCGGAGTCCATCGAGGAGTGGTGCCCCAGCACCATCCCCGGGCTGCTCCAGACGGCCCCCTACGCGCGGACGCTGGTCCGGTCGGCCCACCCGACGGCCTCCGACGAGGAGGTGGAGGAGAAGGTACAGGCCCGTCTGGCTCGCGCCCGCCTCTTCGAGGACGATCACTCCACCCCTGAGTACTGGGCGGTCCTGCACGAGTCGCTGATCACCGACGTGATCCTGCCGCCGCGCGACATGGCCGAACAGCTAGACCGGATCGTGGGATTGGCCGAGCGGCACCGGATCACTCCGCAGATCGTTCCGCGGAAGTGCGGCGCGTATCCCCTGATGGCCGCCTCCATCAAGGTCATGACCTTCCCCGACGCGCCGCCACTGGTCTACATCGAGGCGTCGTACAGCGGAGACACCATCGACGATCCGGCCCTCGTGAAGCAGTACCGCAAGGCATACGATCGGCTCAGGGCCGTCGCACTCGCTCCGGAGGCGTCCCTGGCCATGATCAAGGCAGCGGCGGAGGATTACCGAAATGGCAAGCAACCGGATCGACTTGAGTGACGCGCTCTGGTTCAAGAGCAGCCACAGCAACGGTGACGGCGGCGACTGCGTGGAGGTCGCGAGCGACTTCCCCGGCGCCGCCCTCTGGCGCAAGTCGAGCTACAGCAACGGCGACGGCGGCAACTGCGTGGAGATCGCCGACAACCTCCCCGGTCTCGTCCCCGTACGCGACTCCAAGGCCCCCGACGGGCCCGTCCTCGTCCTCACTGCCCACGCCTGGGCCCCGTTCGTCGCGGCGCTCAAGGTGGACGGGCTGGCTGGCTGAACGTTCGCCGTTCGTGTTTCCGTGGGCGTATGACCACATCGACCGTGGAGTACATCCGGTACCGGATTCCCGAGGAGCGGTCGGCGGAGTTCCTGTCCGCCTACGCCAAGGCCGCCGCCCCGCTGGCGGAGGCACCGCAGTGCGTCGACTACGAACTGGCCCGCTGCGAGGAGGACTTCGAGCACTTCATCCTCCGCATCACCTGGACGTCGACCGAGGACCACTTGGAGGGCTTCCGGAAGTCGGAGCTGTTCCAGGACTTCTTCGCCGAGATCCAGCCGTACGCGCCGTACATCGAGGAGATGCGCCACTACAAGCCGACCGTCGTGCGGGGCACGGGCGCAGGGGAGGGGGCGGCGGCCGCCCGGACACCTCCCGCAGCCGCTACTCCGGTCGGCCAACCGTGGGGCCCCCGAGAGCGGACGCGCTCCGGCCGGAGGCCCTCGCGTCCGCGCCCCAGCTCGCCAGCAGACGCAGCGCTTCCGCGGACGGTGAGCCCGGCTCCGCGTGGTACGTGATCAGAGCCTGCTCGCCGTCGTCCGGCAGCCGGAATGTCTCGAAGGACAGGGTGAGCTCACCGACCAGGGGATGACGCAGCCGCTTCACCCCGTGGCCCTTCTCTCTGACGTCGTGCGTGGCCCACAGCCGCCGGAACTCCTCGCTCTTCATCGAGAGCTCCCCGACCAGCGCGGACAGCCGAGGGTCGTCCGGATGGCAGCCCGCGTCCATACGCAGATAGCTCACCACGTCGGCCGCCTTGCGGTCCCACTCCACGAACAGCTCGCGGTACTCGGGCTTCAGGAACACCATCCGCGCCCAGTTCCGCTCCTGGGCGGGCAGCTCGGACCAGTCCCCGAAGACGGCCGCCGCCATCCGGTTCCACACCAGGACGTCCGAGCGCCGCCCGGTGATGTACGCGGGGACACCGTCCAGCAGGTCCAGCAGCTGCCGCAGCGAGCCCCGCACCTGCTCCGTCCGCGCCGACGGCTTCTTCTTGTGCGCCTTCCCCTTCGCGAGATGCGTGAGATGCGCGTGCTCGGCGTCGCTCAGCCGCAGGGCGCGCGCGATCGCGTCGAGCACCTCCGGCGACACATTGCGCCCGTTCCCCTGCTCCAGCCGCGTGTAGTACGCCACCGAGACGCCCGCCAGCTGCGCGAGTTCCTCCCGGCGCAGCCCGGGCACCCGGCGGTGCCGGCCGAAGTCCGGCAGCCCCACGTCCTCCGGCTTCAGCCGGGCGCGCCGGGTGCGCAGGAACTCGCTGAGCTCGGCCCGCCGGTCCAGGGTCCCCCCGGCATCGCCGGCGGGCCCCTGGCCGCCGGCCGGCACGGTCTCGGGCTTCTCGTCCATGCCTCCAGTATTCACGGTCGTACGACCGTGAGCCTGACCCCGCCAGTAGTAGGACCAGTGGACGTACGCAAAGCTGTGACCTGGGCGAACCCTGGTGGCTGAGGCAGGCTGGAAGTCGCGCCCGGCCCGAAGGCAGGCCGGGAGCCCGAGCAGGATGATCCTCTGCTGTTTCTTAGGAGTACCCCCCGCATGACCACCACTGTCGCTGCATACGCTGCTCCCGCGGCCAAGGCTCCGCTGGAGCGCACCACGATCGAGCGCCGCGAGGTCGGTGAGTTCGACGTACTGATCGACATCAAGTTCGCCGGCATCTGCCACTCGGACATCCACCAGGCCCGCGAGGGCTGGGGCGAGGCCATCTTCCCGATGGTGCCCGGGCACGAGATCGCCGGTGTCGTCTCCGAGGTCGGCTCCGGCGTGACCAAGTACCAGGTCGGCGACCGCGTGGGCGTCGGCTGCATGGTCGACTCCTGCCGTGAGTGCGAGAACTGCAAGGCAGGCCTGGAGCAGTACTGCCTCAAGGGCAACATCCCGACGTACAACGGCATCGGCAAGGACGGGGAGCCCACCTACGGTGGCTACTCCCAGAAGGTCGTCGTCGCCGAGTCCTTCGTCGTACGCATCCCCGACGGGCTCGCGCTGGATGTGGCCGCGCCCCTGCTGTGCGCCGGCATCACCACGTACTCCCCGCTGAAGCACTGGAACGCGGGCCCCGGCAAGAAGGTCGCCGTCCTCGGCTTCGGCGGCCTCGGCCACATGGGCGTCAAGATCGCGCACGCCCTGGGCGCCGAGGTGACGGTCCTCTCCCAGTCCCTGCGCAAGAAGGACGACGGGGAGCGGCTGGGCGCCGACCACTACTACGCGACCAGCGACCCGAAGACCTTCGAGGAGCTCCGGGGTTCCTTCGACCTGATCCTGTCCACCGTGTCCGCCCCGCTGGACCTGGACGCCTTCCTGTCCCTGCTGAAGGCGGAGGGCGCCTTCGTGAACGTCGGCGCGCCCGAGGAGCCCGTCTCGCTCAACCTCTTCTCGGTGATCGGCGGCGGCAAGACCCTCGCCGGCTCCATGATCGGCGGCATACGCGAGACCCAGGAGATGCTGGACTTCTGCGCCGAGCACGGCCTGGGCGCCGAGATCGAGCTGATCGAGGCCTCCGAGATCAACGTCGCGTACGAGCGGGTGCTGTCGAGTGACGTGCGGTACCGGTTCGTGATCGACACGGCGACGATCTGATCTTCGCGTGGCGTTCCTGACGTTTCTGAGGGCCGGGGCCGGTGAGGCGGTTTCTAGGGATCGCTGCGACACGTGGTCGTGTTGATCAGGCCGCGAGCAGTTTATGCAGGCGCTCGGCTGGGGTTTCCCAGCCGAGCGTTTTGCGTGGGCGGCGGTTGAGCTGGTCGGCGACAGCGGCCAGGTGTTCGGGGCTATGGACCGAGAGATCGGTGCCTTTGGGGAAATACTGCCGCAGCGGACCGTTCGTGTTCTCGTTCGAGCCGCGCTGCCAGGGGCTGGCGGGGTCGCAGAAGTAGACCGGGATGTCGGTGGCAAGGTGAACCCTCGCTAAGGTAAGGCTTACCTTGGCCTGCCCGAGTCTCGCCTAGGACCCGAGTCCCCGTTCGTGAGACGGAGCGGATGGGGTCGGAGGACGGATGGTGCTCGCCGGAGCGGGTGCCTAGCGTGGGAAGTGTCCTTGAAGTCGTACGGGCAGCGCCGCGATGTCGTGCGCACCCCACTCGTGCCGAGGAGTCTTCGCCATGTCCGTCGAGCTGAACCACACGATCGTCGCCGCCCATGACAAGCAGGCGTCGGCCCAGTTCCTCGCCGACATCCTGGGGCTGGAGGTGAGTCCGGAGTTCGGTCCGTTCATCCCGGTCGAGATCACCAACGGCGTGACCCTCGACTACGCGGACACGTCCGGGCCCATCACGCCCCAGCACTACGCCTTCCTCGTCTCGGAGGCGGACTTCGACGAGATCTTCGCCCGCGTGCAGGCGGCCGGCCTCACCTACTGGGCGGACCCGTACCACCGCCGCTCAATGGAGATCAACAGGAACGACGGCGGCCGGGGCGCCTACTTCGACGACCCGAACGGCCACAGGCTGGAGATCCTGACCAGGCCGTACGGCAGCGGAGGCTGACGGCTCGTCCGCCCTCTCCTGCCGGTCACCGGCCTCCGCCCGCCGGGCGGAGGGGCGGGGGAGCGGGATCGTCTTCCGCCTCCGGGCGGGCGATCCCCGGCCCTCCGCGTGCCCGCACTCCGCGAAGGGCTCGTTCTCAACACGTTCCAGACCTTCTAGCCGTCGTCCGCGTCATCGTCCGGCACCCAGCGCAGTACGTCGCCGGGCTGGCAGCCGAGTGTGCGGCAGATCGCGTCAAGGGTCGTGAACCGTACCGCCTTGGCGCGACCGTTCTTCAGTACGGCGATGTTGGCGGGGGTGATGCCGACGGCATCGGCGAACTCGCCCACCGACAAGCCGCGTTTGGCGAGCTGGAGGTCGAGCTCGACGATGATCGCCATCAGACCACCTCGGCGATCTCGGTCTGCAGCTCCGTCGCCTTGAGCAGGAGACTGCGCAGGACGACAACGAGCATCGCGAACGCCACCCCCACACCGACGCTCGCGACAGCCGCGATCAGCGCGCTGATGATGTCCATGCCGTCCTGGGGAGAGGGGATTTCGGCCAGAGCCAGATGCCCGGCGGCCCCGATCGCCATCAGCGTCGCCACGATCGATGCCCCGATGATGATGTCGACCCATCGGAAGGCCTTCGTTGTGAAGATCGCGTCGCGTTGGACCATGGTGAGCAGCATCCACACCGCGGCGAGGGCGACCTGGATGCAGACGACGCCGATGATCGCCACTGTCACGTAGGGCGCGGCGAACGGGGCGTAGGGAGGGAAGCGGTCGACCTCGTCGGCCGCCATCGTGGGGATGACCACGATCTGACCGAAGAGACCGAATGCGAACGCTGCGACGATGCCGGCGCGGAGCGCGGCTATGAGGAAGCTGTGCATGCATCGATTATCGATCGCTTTCGATCGAAAATCAATCGATCCCGCCCGACTGATCGATGTCAGGGTGTGAAACGGCGCGGCACGCCCGGCGACCTCATGCGTTCACGGCACCAGCGTGACCCCCGTCCCGCCGAGCCCGCAGTACCCGGACGGATTCCTGGCCAGGTACTGCTGGTGGAGCGCGCTCGCCGGATAGAAGGGGTACTCCTCGGCCGGAAGGATCTCCGTGGTGATCTCGCCGTATCCGGCGGCCGACAGGGCCCGTTGGTAGGCCGCGAGGGTCTCCTCGGCCGCGGCGCGCTGGGCGGGGGAGCGGGTGAAGAGGATCGACCGGACGTGGGTGCCGACGTCGTTGCCCTGGCGGAAGCCCTGGGTGGGGTCGTGGGACTCCCAGAAGAGGGTGAGCAGATCGCGGTACGACACCCTGTCCGGATCGAACACGACGCGCACCGTTTCCGCGTGCCCCGTCAGCCCCGTACGCACCTCGTCGTCCACGGGGTGGGGCGTGTATCCGCCCTGGAAGCCGACCAGCGTCGTCCACACCCCGCCCGGAAGCTGCCAGTACCTCCGCTCGGCACCCCAGAAGCACCCGAGCGCGAAGTCCGCGACCTCGGAGCCCTCGGGGTACGGCCCCCGCAACGCCGTCCCGAGCACGGCATGCCGCTCGGGCACCTCGTACGCGAGCGAGGGGCGCCCCGGGGGCGCCTCCTCGGGTGTGGGCATGCGCAGCTCACGACTCCGACCGAACAGCACGGCTCCCCCTCGACTTCCGGTACCGACGCACCCAAGCGAAACGTCCGCTTCCCATTCTCCGGGGCCGACGCGGCCCGGCACAGGGCAGTGATCGGCCGACTTCGCGGCACGGCGGGCGGAAACGGCTACGGCGCCCGGGATGCGAGGCGCCGTAGCCGCAACGGGAGCGGTGGTCGGAGGTCGTCAGTTCGGGTTGTCCGCGTGCGTGAGGGTCGTCCAGGCGTTGAAGTAGTTGTCCGTGCCGGAGGGCCGGTGTGCCTCGGTGTACTTCTGGGTGTTGGACATGGCGATGCCGAGGCGGTTGTGGAGCGCGTTGAAGCCGACCTCGGTGACCCGGGCGAGGCCCGGGCTGATCGAGCCGCCGCACAGCCAGGACGGCACGGCGGTGCCGTTCTCGTAGGAGGTGTGGAAGCCCAGTGCGTGGCGCAGCCGGTCCTGGATCCTCGGATAGAGGTCCTGGCCCTGGATGCGGCTGGTCTCCGCGATGTCCGCGATGGAGGCGATGCCCCAGCCGGTGTGCCCGAAGTCGCGGCAGGTCTCCTGGGCGAGGCCGTCGGTGAAGGTGCTCTGGCCCTGCCAGTACTTGATGATCTCGGCGCTGGTGTCGATGCTGCTGCCCGCGGGCGGCTTGGGCAGGTCGCCGTCACTGGTCAGGTAGACGTACGCGGGGACGCGGGCGAGGAAGGTGCTGACTGCCTTGTCGTAGCTGGTGCGGTCCTCGATGAAGACCGAGATGCCGATCGCCGCCTCGGTCATGACGAGTTCCCAGTTGCCGTTCTTGGTCGCCGCGCCGTTGATCACCTCGGGGAGGTACACGGTGCGAAGCATGGTCGCGAAGCGGCCGCCGTTGGACCAGTCTCCGTCGTAGGTGTACTTGATGATCTCGGCGGCGCGCGGCCAGGTCGCCCCGGACCAGCCGGACTGCAGTGGGGCGTTGCTGTTCGTGTGATCAGTGATGGTCGCGGACCAGGCGTCCATGATCTCGATCGACTTCTTGGCGTACCTGCTGTCCCGGGTGAAGTACCAGGCGAGCGCGGTGGTGTAGGCCGCTATGGCGTCCTGACGCTCGTCGGTGCAGCCGTAGTTGGGGTTGGACCCCGACCCGCACTCCACCACGGCCCGTGGCTTGGCCGTACGCGACAACGAGGCGTAGGAACTCGCCATCATGCCGTCGTACGCGGCCTTCCACGGCTGTTGGCCGGCCTGCACCTTCGAACGGGAGAAGTCGAGTTGGGCCCGGCTCACCAGCACGCCGGGGTGGGTGAAGGTGGCCGGTGCGGCCGACGCGGCCGCCGCCCGTGGGGCCGGCCCGGTGAACTGAAGACTCAACAGGCCGGCCAGTAGAGCTAGAACAGTGAGCAGTGCGGTTCTGGTTCGTGCCATCCGATGACCTCATTCACGAATGGGAACGCAGTTCCGAATATGGAAGGATTGGTCCGGACCATAAGGATGTACCGTGAACATGTCAATGCATGCGCGCGTGCTGAGTCCTCGCAGCCATGTAGCCCGCGAGGTGATCCACCGCTGACCGGTCGCGGTACGCGGTGCCAACCCCTGCCCAACGCAGACCTCGCGACGAGAAGGCCGTGAACGAGGCTTGGCGATCCAAGCCAAGCCCTGTTCGCGACCCCTTTTGATCCATGGCCGGTTGATGTTTCTGAACAGGGCTCAGTTCCTCGCCCCACCGGCCAGGAAGGCGCTCAGGCTGTCGAGGAGCATGGTGCTGCCCTGCTCGGCCATGTCGCGTTCCTCGGCGGTGTCGCAGGTCTGGTGAAGCACGATCTGCGTGTGCTGGTCGTCCTGCTCGTCGAGTTCCACGGTCATGGCCGCGGGCGCGGGCTTGCCGGGTACGTCCATGCCGACCACCAGGCGGCGGTTCTCGGCGACCTCAAGATACGAGCCGGTCAGCGGGAATTGCCCGCCGTCGGGCGTGACCATCGTGGCCTTCCACGCTCCGCCCGGCCGTACGTCCATCTCGACGGAGCCGGCAGCAGCGTAAGCCCACTGGGCATACTGCTCGGGGGTGGTCCACGCACGCCACACCTTCACCGCAGGGGCGTCGAGCGTCCGGGTCAGCTTGTAGGAGAAGCCGTCGGCCGGGGTGGTCTGCTCGGTGCTCATGCTTCGTCTCCTCGTTCTTGTGCCTGGCTTGTGCTGGCTTCTGCCTGGCTTGCCTGGCTTATGCCTGGTCGGGACTGTCACACCGGTAGACGCCCGCCGACGCGGAAACTCATCGGTCTGCGCCCTCTTCGGTGCCCGTCAGTGGCGCCGCCGCCCCAGAGACCCCTCCCAGGCACAGCTTCCGAAGTGGATGGCGGCGATCGACCGCTTCACTCCCGTCAAGATCCTCGGCCTGGCGCTGCTGCTCTCGGCGGCCAACCTCAAGAACGCGCCCCTGACCATCGCCGCGGGCGCCTCGATCAGCTCCGCCGGGCTCCCCGTGCCACAGCAGATCGGAACACTCGCGATCTTCGTGGTCATCGCCTCCCTCGGAGTGCTCGCACCACTCGCCGTCTACCTGGTCATGGGCGAACGCGCCAAAAGCATCCTCGGCAACTGGCGGGACTGGGCCGCGCAGCACAACGACGCCGTCCTGGCCGTCCTCTTCTTCGTGCTCGGCCTCAAGCTCCTCGGCGACGGCATCAGCATCCTCGCCACCTGAGAACCTGCGCGCTTTCGGGTCAGCCGCCACCCTGCTCGACGTGAAGGTGGATCGGACCGCGAAGGACAGGGCTGCGCCGGTACGGAGGCGGATCGGTGACCAGCCTGGGCCGATCGAGGCGGCGTACCAGCTCGGTCAGCGCGATCTGGGTCTCCCGCCGGGCCAGCGGGCCGCCGAAGCACAGATGGATGCCGCTGCCGAATCCCAGGTGCTGGTTGTCACGCCGATCGGGGTCGAAGCGGTCGGGATCGTGGAAGCGGTTCGGATCGCGGCTGCCCGAGGCCAGCATCAGCATGATCTGCGAGCCCTTGGGGATGACGGTGTCGGCGACGGTGATGTCGCTGTACGCCGCCCGCCAGGGAATGATGTGCACGGGCGGCTCGTAACGCAGCAGTTCCTCTACCAGCGGTACGACCAGGCCCGGTTCGTCACGCAGTCGCTGCAGGACCTGCGGGTGGCGCAGCAGCGTCAGCATGCCGTTGGCGATGAGGTTGACGGTGGTCTCGTGGCCGGCGATGAGGAGCAGGTGGGCGGTGCTGACGATTTCGTCGTCGGTCATTCGCCCGTCCGGCCCGTCGTCGTTGGCCAGCCGCGACAACAGGTCGTCGGTAGGCCGGGCGTGGCGTTGTTCCAGCAGCCCGCCGAGGTACTGGTGGAGGTCCTTGGTGGCCTGCACGCCGTTGTCGAGTTTTTCCTTCGGGTCGGTCTTGGGGTCGTAGTCGATCGAGTTGACGATGGCGTCCACCCACACGTGGAACCTCGGTTCGTCCTCGCGGGGCACGCCGAGCACGTGGCAGATCACAGTGACGGGGAACGGGTAGGCGAAGTCGTCGACGATGTCGATCTGCCCTTTGCCCGCGAAGCCGTCGGCCAGACTGCTGACGGTGGCGGTCAGGGCGGGTTCCAGGCCGGTCACCAGCCCCGGGGTGTGCGGGGGGCCGAAATGACGCATCGCCAAACGGCGCAGGCGGTCGTGCTCGGGCGGGTCGAGGTTGATGAACGACGGCGTGGTGCGTTCCTCATACAGGGGCATCGGATGCGCCAGATTGCGGACGTCGGAGCTCAGGTGCGGGTTGTGCAGTATGTCCGTGAGCTCGCGATACGTGCTGATGACGTAGCTGCCGTCCTCCTGCCGAGCCACCGGCGTCCTGCGCAGCTCGGCGTACAGCGGGTACGGGTCGGCGCGGGAGGAGTAGTCGAGAATCCGGTGCAGCGTGTCGGGCCTCTGGATCGTGGTCATCTCGCTTTCCTCCTGTTCCCTTCCCTCCTACGGGTGCTGCTGCGCGGACGTGACGCGCCGCTCACCCGGGTCATGACCGGTGACGACCACGGTGGCGCCCTCGGCGAGCAGGGTGGGGCCGGGGAAGTCGACGGGTACCGGTTTCATGTCGACGGGCTGGTCGGGCGTGGGGCAGGGCGGCGGGAAAGGTGCGGCCGTCTCGATGAGCCGCCGGTAGTGGTCCAGCCACTTCGCGTTGTCGAAGCTCACCGCCGCGGTGACGCGGCCCCGATAGCCGTATGAGGCGACGAAACGGTGGTCGGACACCGACCCCTGGGTGACAGCCACCTCGTCGGCGAAGGTCGGCACGCCGACGGACTTGATGTTGACGCCGAACTGGATCGACCAGAACAGCGGGATGGACAGGTGCGGCCAGCGGTCCGCCTGGCCACTGACCATGTTGTGCGCCGCGACCTCGGCCTGCTCCACGGCGTTGACCCAGTGCTCCAGCGAGATGAGCCGGTACTCGTAGACCGGGTTCGGGCAGCGTGCCACGTCTCCGGCGACGAAGACGTCGTCGGTGACCAGGCCGTTGAGGTCGAGGGCGCGGCAGCCCGTGTCGCAGGCGATGCCCCAGACGCCCGCCGCCAGGCCCGAATCCCGCAGCCACTCGGTGTTGCGGATGCCTCCGAGCGCCACCACCGCCACATCGGCGTCGATCGTGCTTCCGTCGTCGAAGTGAGCGCGGCGGAGCCGCCCCTGTGCGTCGCCCTCCAGTTGGGTGACCTTGACACCGCAACGCAGGTCGACACCGTGAGCGCGCTGCATGTCCGCCGCGACCTCGCCGATCATGGCGCCGAGCGCTCCGACCAGCGGGGCCGGCGCGCGTTCGGCGACGGTCACGGGGATGTCCCGCTCACGGCAGACGGAGGCGATCTCGGAGCCGGTGAATCCCGCACCGATGACCAGCACACGGGAGGGCCCGGCGGCGAGGGCTTGCCGCAGGCTCTCGGCGTGCTCTCGCGTACGGACGACGAACACGCCGTCCAGGGCTGCCTCGCTCTCCACGAACCAAGGCCGGGCCCGTACCCCGGTGGAGATCAGCACTCGGTCGAAGGGGACCTCGCGTCCGTCGGCGAGACGGACATGGTTGGTCGCCAGGTCCAGCCCGCTGGCGGGCACACCCAGCAGCCACTCCGCATCGACGTCACGACGTCGCGGCAGCGTGGTGCCCCCGGCCGGTACCCACCCGGTCAGTACCTGCTTGGACAAGGGGGGCCGGTCGTAGGGCTCGCCCAACTCGTCGCCGATCATGGTCAACGATCCGGTGAAGCCCTCGGCGCGCAGAGCCTCCGCGGCCCTCAGTCCCGCCAGTGACGCCCCGACGACCACGATGCGGCCGTCGCGCTTGAACGCTCGCAGGTTGTCGGCGCTGGTCATGACCTCGACGCCTCCACCGGTGCGTCCCGTCCCTCCAACTGGTCGACCAGAATCGCCTGGACCGGGCAGGCCGCCGCGGCGCGCAGCACCTGGTCGCGCCGGGCGTCGTCAGGGCTCGGGTCGTACATCAGCGCTTCTTCGCCGTGCATCCGGAACGCGTCCGGAGCCAGGAAGGCGCACTGCGCATACCCTTCACATCGGGAAAGATCAACGACAATTCTCATCCCGACCTCCGCAGGTACTGCGAGCTGCGGACCCTGAAGCCGGCGCTACTCCGGCGCTACTCCGGCGCTACTGTGGCGCGCAAAGCGCGAGACGGGCTGACGGAGAGGGAATGGGCCGTTGCCCACCTCTGCCTGCGAACTGCGAGGGGGTGCACCGCGCTCGGCGGGTCTCCGCAGAAAGAACTGATCACCACGTACAAGACGTACAGGACGTGCAAGACGTGCAAGGCACGCAATGCACAAAACGCACAAGGCGTGCAGACGCATAAGACGCACGAGGCGACCGGCGTCTGTAAAACCGCCTGGAGATCCTGACTTTCCTCTCAATCAGGCTATCCCGCGCACATATCGCCCGCACCCCGGAAGAGTCGCCCGCACCCCTGGGGGGAGTCGGCCGCGCGGCGGGAGAGGGATGTCCTGCCGACGGGCGGGCGCGTCCTGCCGACGGGCGGCGCGTCCTGCCGATGGGCGCGGGAGCCACCTGCCCTCCCGGCTCGGCCGTCTTCGACCGATCGGCGCAATCGGCCCACGCCCGGCGTGTGGACCGGGCCTCCGGATGATTCGGTGGCGACAGGAGCCGACCCGACCCGACCCGAACCCGACCCGACCCACATTGGGCCGTGACGTCAGCCAGTTGAGGAGGAGAACCGGCGTGAGCGTGACTCAGGAAGCCCCCCAGGGCGTCATTCCCGCCCAGCTGCTGAAGGGCCAGAAGGCACTCGTCACCGGCGGGAACTCGGGCATCGGCAGGGCGACGGCCATCGGCCTGGGGCGCGCCGGAGCCGACGTGGTCGTGAACTACGTCGCCGGGCGCGAGCAGGCCGAGCAGGTCGTCGAGGAGATCTCCGGGTTCGGAGTGCGTGCGGCGGCGTACGAGGCCGATGTGTCGCAGGAGAACCAGGTCGTCGCGATGATCGAGCGGATGACTCAGGAGTTCGGGACCATCGACATCCTCGTGGCCAACGCCGGGCTGCAGCGTGACGCTCCGCTCACGGAGATGACGATGGCCCAGTGGCAGAAGGTGCTGGACGTCAACCTCACCGGCCAGTTCCTGTGCGCGCGCGAGGCGGCGAAGGAGTTCCTGAGGCGGGGGGTCGTCCCCGAGGTGTCGCGTGCGGCCGGGAAGATCATCTGCATGAGCTCGGTGCACCAGCTCATCCCTTGGGCCGGCCACGTCAACTACGCGGCCTCCAAGGGCGGCGTGCAGATGATGATGGAGACGCTCGCCCAGGAGCTCGCGCCCCACCGGATCAGGGTCAACGCAATCGCTCCCGGAGCCATCAGGACGCCCATCAACCGCAGCGCGTGGGACACTCCCACGGCGGAGAAGGACCTGTTGCAGCTGATTCCGTACGGACGGGTCGGTGATCCCGAGGACATCGCCCGCGCGGCCGTCGGGCTCGCCTCGGACCTCATGGACTACGTGGTGGGCGCCACTCTCTACGTGGACGGCGGCATGACCCTCTTCCCCGGCTTCGCCACAGGTGGCTGAACCGCTGCGCGACCTCGGGCGGCACGCTTCGTCCCATTGCGTCGGGAGTTCTCGGCAGTCGGGCTCAGCCGTCGTGCCCAGCAGTCGCGCTCAGCCGTCGTTCAGCGTCGTTCAGCCGTGGTTCTCCGCCGTGGTTCTCAGCCGCGCTGCTGGTCGAGGGCGTCGTCCAGGGTGGTGGCGGCCATGATCAGCGACAGGTGTGTGAAGGCCTGCGGGAAGTTGCCCAACTGCTCGCCGGTGGGGCCGATCTCCTCAGCGAACAGGCCGACGTGGTTCGCATAGGTCTGCATCTTCTCGAAGGCATAGCGTGCCGGCCGGATCCGGCCGGCACGGGCGAGAGCATCCACGTAGAGGAAGGTGCAGAGACTGAAGGTGCCCTCGGAGCCCTGCAGACCGTCCGGGGAGGCCGCGGGGTCGTAGCGGTAGACGAGGCTGTCCGACACCAGCGTGCGCTCCATCGCGTCCAGGGTCGACAGCCAGCTCACCGTCCTGGGTGCCAGGAACCCGAGGCGCGGGACGAGCAGCAGTGAAGCGTCGAGGACATCACCTCCGTAGTGCTGGACGAGGGCCTGCTCCTTCTCGTTCCAGCCCCGCTGCATCACCTGTTCGAGGATCGCGTCGCGAGCCGCGGTCCAACGAGGGGCGTCGGCGGGACGGCTGTACTCGCGCGCCAGGCGCAGCCCCCGGTCCAGGGCCACCCACGCCATGATCCGGCTGAAGGTGAAGTCCTGGCGCCCGCCACGGGTCTCCCAGATGCCCTCGTCGGGGCGGTCCCAGGAATCGGCGAGCCAGTCAAGCGTCCGGGCGAGGTTCTTCCAGCCGTGGTAGCTGCTTCCCATGGCGATCTCACGCCCCTCCGACAGGGCATAGAGCGCCTCCCCGTAGATGTCCAGCTGCAGCTGATCGGCCGCCGCGTTCCCCGCTCTCACCGGATACGAACCGCGATAGCCCTCGAAGTGAGGGAGAACCTCCTCCGGCAGCTCGGGGTCCCCGTCGACGCGGTACATGATCTGCAGCGGTTCGCCGTCGATGCGCTCCCGGGCCTGGAGACGGTCACCCAGCCAGTGCGTGAACTGCGCCGCCTCCTCGGCGAACCCCAGATCGAGCAGGGCGCGCACGGACAGGGAGCCGTCGCGGACCCAGGTGTAGCGGTAGTCCCAGTTGCGTTCACCGCCCACCTGCTCGGGCAGGCCCATGGTGGCGGCGGCGACGGGGGCACCCGTGGGTGCGTAAGTGAGCAGCTTGAGCGTGATGGCCGAGCGGTGCACCACATACGGCCACCGGCCGCGGTACCGGGAGGAGCGCACCCAGTGCTGCCAGAAGTCCACCACGTCCCAGAACTGCTCCATCGTATGGCCCGGGTTGACCGGCGGAGGGGTGTCGCCATCGGGCCCGTCGACCGTGAACACCGCCGCGGCCAGCTCACCCGGCCTCAAGGTCACCTCACCCCGCATGTCCGTGCCGTCCGGCTGCAGGGGGAAGGTGCTCTGCAGGTAGGCGGTGACGTTCGGTGCCCGGAACGTGGCGGTACCGTCCCGCACGTCGAGTTGGTGGGTGGCCCGGCCGTAGTCGAACCGCGGACGGCACTCCAAAGTGAAGTGCACCGTGCCGCGCACGGCTCGCGCGCCGCGCAGCAGCACATGCCTGTCCGTGGGGGTGCCGGTGCGGTCCGGTGACATGCAGTCGAAAATCTCGCCGACCCCGTCCGGCGACATGAACCGCGTCACCAAAACCGCGGTGTCGGGGTAGTAGAGCTGCTTGCAGATGGTGTTCCGGTCCTCCGGCGCCAACAGGAAGTAGCCGCCCCGGTCGTGGTCGAGCAGGGCAGCGAAGACACTGGGCGAGTCGAACCGGGGAGCCGCGAACCAGTCGACGACTCCCTGGGACGAGACCAGAGCCGCGGTCTGCAGGTCACCGACGAGGCCATGGTCGGCGATGGGCGGGTAGCGTTCCACGATCATCTCGCCTCCCTGATGCCCCTGAGGCCCTTGCTCCCACTGTTGATGCCCCTACTCCCACTGTCCGCCTTGTGCGACGGGGGTGCCACGGGACGCGGAACGAGAGCGGAGGGCGTGCGAGGACCGCTGTCAGGAGGCGAGGACGCCGATACCCACGAGTGGCATCAGTTGGCCGCTCGCCAGGCCCGCCCCAGTAAGGGGCCGGCCGCTACTGGAATTCATTCGCAGTGCATCGGCCCTCAGGCCGGTGGTGAAGCGAATCTGGCAGTGGCGACGCGGAGCGTCGCAGACTCAGGTCCGGCGGGCCGGACACCGCGGTTCTTCGCCTGCGCCGCGGAGCGTCGTGAGGTCTTCTCCCGGCGGAGCCGGGCGGTGCTCACACCGGCCGGTTCTGCTGTTCGATGTACTGCCTGACCACGGAGAGCGGGGCGCCGCCGACGGTTCCGGCGAAGTAGGACCCGGACCAGAGCTTGTTGGCCCGCCAGTAGTGGCGCACCTGGTCGGGGAACTCCTGACGGAGGCGGCGGGACGAGACGCCCTTGAGGGAGTTGACCAGTTTGGTCACGGCGACCTTGGGCGGGAAGTTCACCAGCAGGTGGACGTGGTTGTCCTCGCCGTTGAATTCCACCAGGTCGCACTCGAAGTCCGTACACACCGACCGCATGATCTCCTCCGTCCGCCTCAAGTGGGCATCGGTGAACACCTTGTGCCGGTACTTGGTCACGAAGACCAAGTGCACATGCATCACGAAAGCACAGTGACGACCAGTTCTGATCTCCTGCATCTCACCCATAACCCAAGTACGTAGGGTGACGGTCATGCAGCTCAGGTACGGCTTCCGCCTGTACCCGGACACCGGTCAGCAGACTGCGTTGGCGAAGGCGTTCGGGTGCGCCCGTGTCGTGTTCAACGACGCGGTCCGCGCCCGTGAAGAGGCCCGCAAGGCCGAGCAGCCGTTCCCGACGGCCGGTCAGCTGTCCCGGGAGCTGATCACCGAGGCGAAGCGGACAGTCGAGCGGTCCTGGCTGGGTGAGGTCTCCGCGGTGGTGCTCCAGCAGTCCCTGCGGGACGCCGAGAAGGCGTACCGCAACTTCTTCGCCTCCCTCAAGGGCACCCGCAAGGGACCGAAGGTGGGAGCACCACGGTTCAAATCCCGTAAGGACACGCGGCAGTCGATCCGGTTCACCGCCAACGCCCGCTGGAACATCACCGACAGTGGCCGTCTGAACCTGCCGAAGATCGGCGCGGTGAAGGTGAAATGGTCCCGCTCCCTGCCCGCCACCCCCACCTCCGTCACCGTCATCAAGGACGCGGCCGGGCGGTACTTCGCCTCCTTTGTCATCGACACCGACCCCGCCGTCGACGCGACCTGGATGCCTCTGACCGACCGCACCATCGGCATCGATCTCGGCCTCACCCACTTCGCGGTCCTCTCCGACGGCACGAAGATTGACTCTCCGCGCTTTTTGCGGCGCGCGGAGAAGAAACTGAAGAAGGGCCAAAAGGAGCTGTCCCGCAAGCAGAAGGGATCAAAGAACCGGGCCAAGGCCCGCCTCAAGGTCACCCGCGCCCACGCCAAAGTCGCTGACGCGCGCCGTGAGTTCCACCACCAGCTCTCCACGAAGCTGATCTCCGAGAACCAAGGGATCGCCGTGGAGGACCTATCGGTGGTGGGACTTGCCCGCACGAGGCTGGCCAAGTCCGTACACGATGCCGGATGGTCATCGTTCATCAGCATGCTGGAGTACAAAGCGGAACGGTACGGCCGCACCCTGGTCAAGATCGGCCGGTTCACGCCGACGTCCCAGACCTGCTCCACCTGCGGCGTCAAGGACGGACCCAAACCCCTGAACGTCCGGGAATGGACCTGTACCGCCTGCGGCACCGTCCACGACCGGGACACCAATGCCGCGATCAACGTGAAGACGGCCGCCGGACTGGCGGTATCGGCCTGCGGAGCGCCGGTAAGACCAGGAGCAATCCCGGCACAGCGCGAAGAAACAGGAAGCCACGGATTCCCGACCGAACCCCGTGCCGCGTAGCAGCACAGCAACAAGTCGAGAAGGCCAGAATCCTCGGGCTTCAGCCCGAGGTGCAAGTCAATTGATCAGCCTTCTGCGGTGCGGGGGCCACCCCGATCGGGCAGGTCAGGCCCGTCCCGCCGGGCCTGCGGTGCCAATGTGACTCCCCGGCGATTCTGGGGGCGCTGGATCGCGCCCGTCAGTTGGAGGAGGCGGCGGGTTTCGTCATCGCGCCGACTGGTTCGTGGTCTCAAACGCGGTCTCATTCAGACAGCGCCGACGACCGATCCGCGGGCAACGGGTTGGCCTTCGCGGGCTTCGATCCCAACTCCGCGGTCCCCCGTGTACCCTCACCACCTGCGCTGAACTGACGCATGGCGTACTGCGTGGAGCCGACAGGTTGTGAGCCGAAGTTCACCGAACCAGGGGAAGGCGTCGTGCGAGCGGCCATACACGCAGGAATCGCAGCTTGGGCCGTTACGTTGGCGACCCTTCTCGCCGGTTGTGGCGGCACGGGGGCACCGTCTGACGTGGGGCGCTCGGCCGCGTCGGAGGACCCGTCGCGGACCCCTTCCACAGCGCCCGGGGTCGATGGCGAGGCCGACCCGGACCGGATCTTCACCGAAGCCAGGCTGAAGGCTGCGCTTCTGCCCGCCGAGGCGTTCGGCGAGCGCGTGAAGGTGACCGCCACTGATCTGGCCCCCTTCGGCCCGTACGGCCACGGCGACTGGGGCGGGTGTGAGCCGGCGGAGGACCTGCTTGAGGAACTGAACGGCTTTGACGGCGCCAGCGCCATGCAGACGGTGCGCTTCGGACCGGTTACTGAGGACGCTCAAGTGATCACCGTCCAGCTGGTGTCGATGCCCGCCGCGCGGGCCGTGCGCTACTTCGAGATTCAGCGCCGACTTCGTGAGATCTGTCCCGAGGTCACCGTTGACACGGAGGCCGCCCCCGTTCAGGAGCACCACGAGACCCAGGAAATCGCCGCCCTCGGCGACGAAGCGATGCTGGACATCTTGCGAGTCACTGGCGGCGATGAGTACGACGGCAGCCCGTCGTACGCCGTCGACGTGCGCGTCGGTGGCGTGCTCGCCATGGTGAAAGCCGGTGCTGACAGGGGTACCGCAATCTCGCTCGCTGCGAGGGCCACCCAGCGGATCCGCGCCGAGTTGTACGGCACGGACGGCTAGGGAGGAGTCATCACATGCGACTACGGCCTCTGAATTTCGACGGCCCCGTACACGGCACTTCCCGTCATGGCCTTAACTTGTCCGTTGCCTCGGGCGCTGGCACGACGCACCCCAGTTTGTCTCGAACGGCGTACTCAGCTTGACCCCCGCCCCACCCAGCCCGCAGTACCCCGCCGGGTTCTTGTCGAGGTACTGCTGGTGTCAGCCCTCGATATATGAGAACAACCGATACCCGTTCGTCTGTCACAGACCCGCCGGGTGGCTGGAGAGCCAGTCGGTGTGCCGGTCGCGGAGCCGGTCTCGTTCCCCAGGCGTGGCGAGGATGACGTCCGCACCGCCGTCGTACGGATGGTGGATGCGGAGCAGTTCGGTATCGGTGAAGAACACGTCGCCCAGCGTGTCGTCCGCGACGGCGCGGAGCAGATCGTCGACGCAGCCGCGTTCCCACGGGCGCCGGTCGGCGTACAGACGTGTGGGAGTGGAACTCCGGGTCCGGGTCGTCCTCGTCCGACTCGGTCCACCAGCGGTTGCCGTCGGGGTGCAGCGTCTGTCGTGGTGTCGGGAAGCCGGCGGGACCGTCCGGCGTGTACGACCAGTCCATGGTCACCACAAAAATGTCCATGCCCGCGAACAGCTCGTCGAGGATCGTGTTGTACCGGTTATCGCGTACTCGTCCTCGGACTCCGGGTGGCGCTTTGAGCCAGGGAGGCTGTGGAAGCGCACCCAGTGCTCCGCGTACGTACCGCGGAACGTGTGGGCAACGGGCGGATCAGCCGACCGACGTTCCTGCCATAGCCCCGCCAGCAGCGCGGGGGTGACGTCCGCGGTCATCTGTCCGCCTTCGCGACCCGATCGGGCAGGACACCCCAGTCCCGCCGAGCCCGTGCCGGCAGGTGACCCGTCTGTCGGTGCACCAGCCCGTCATCCCCGTAGGTGGGCAAGAAGTTCGTCGTCTTTGGGATAAGGGTGTTCCTCGGGCAACAGCCGGGCGGCGGAGTCCAGGTCACCACCGCTGACGAGGGCATGGATCTCGCGGGAGAGCGGGGTCATGTCGCGGATGCCGACCGTCCACTCGTCCGCGTAGCGGCGTACGGCCTCACCGGAGAGGCCGAGTTGCAGGGACCGGTAGGGCAGGGGTTGTAGGTGGAGGTCCCGTTCGGGGTCCCACTGCACACGAGCGGGCGCATGCTTCAACTGACGTTGCCAGGTGGCTCGGTCGGGGTGCACCCCGCGGACGTAGCTTGACAGACATGCGTGGCGCAGCGCCCATTCGAAGCCGTCGCGGGTGATCTCGACGGCCAGGACGGTCTCCTGACCCGCTTTGGTGCCCCAGCCGCAGCGGTACATCATCCACAGGAACGACGGCTTGATCCACGTCATCCTGTCCCGCTTCCACGCTGCGGGAAAACGGCCGTCGTGGACGGTGGGCAGGCCGATTTCCGGGGAGTACGCCTGGTAGACGGTGATCGTGGATTCCGAGTGGGCCGCGCGGATCCTGCGTTGCGGTTCTTCCATGGCGTACAGCGTGGAGTCGGCCGGTTCCGGCGGCCACTGATTTTCGACTGCCGTTCGCCGCGACGGAGAGCGGCGGCGGCACCGCCGTGCGAGGCTAGGGCCTGTCCGGCGGATCATGCCGGGCGGCCCACCGGCGCTGAACGGCTGCAGCGACCCACCGGACAAGGAGCTGAGTGGAGCAGGTTGGGCCCGTCGTAAATGCCTCGACATCGGTCGCGGTGATCGGGGACGCTTCGTGCGATGCCCAGAATTGACGACACGCCGCCCGCGTGGGACGAGCGCACCCAGCTCACCACTTTTCTCGACTACGCACGGGACACCGCCCGCGCCAAGTGCGATGGCGTCTCCGCGGAGAACGCCCGCAAGGCGCTCCTGCCGGGCTCACCGCTGATGACCATGAGCGGAGTGATCAACCATCTCCGCTGGGTCGAGTACTACTGGTTCCAAGTGGTCTTCCTCGGCGAGGAAGACCGGGCCCCCATGACGGGTGAGGACCCGGACCGCGAGATGCGTATCGCCGTCGAGTTCCCGCTCACGCAGTTGCTCGACGAATACGCCGAACAGAGCGCCCGCTACCGAGAACTGGTCGCCGGGAACGACCTGGCCAAGCAGGCCGAGGGAACCATCCGCAATGGCCTCCACGTCGACCTGCGCTGGATCCTCCTCCACCTCACCGAGGAGACCGCCCGCCACAACGGCCACCTGGACATCCTGCGCGAGATGCTCGACGGCACGACCGGCGGCTAGATCCGGCGGAGATCACGGGCGGAGCCAGAATCGGATTGAGGCGACGGTGACGGTGCCGTGGAAGATGTAGCCGTGCTTGTCGAACCTCGTGGCCACGGCCCGGGAGTTCTTCAACGCGTTGATCGTCCGCTCGACTTCGTTCCTGCGCTTGTAGATCGTCTTGTCGAAGCCTGCGGGCCGGCCGCCCTTGCTGCCTCTTCGTTGACGGTTGGCCCTCTGGTTCCTCGGTTCGGGGATGGTGTGCTTGATCTGGCGTCGTCGCAGGTAGCGGCGGTTGCGGCGGGAGGAATACGCCTTGTCACCGCCGAGATGGTCGGGCCGGGTGCGCGGGCGTCCGCCACCGAGGCGGCCGACACGGATGCGTTCCATGACCGGGATGAGCTGCGGAGCGTCGCCCCACTGGCCCGGCGTGATCAGCAGGGCCAGGGGGCGGCGTCCACCCTCACCGGCAAGGTGGATCTTGCAGGTCAGGCCGCCCCGGGAGCGTCCGAGTCCCTCGTCGGGGCGGTGCTGCCGGGGCGTTGTTCTTTTCCCGGCACCCGCGGGCGTCTCTTGCGGGCTCCGGCGGCGTGCTGGTGGGCCGGACAGGAGGTGGAGTCCACGCTCACCATCGACCAGTCGATGCGGCCCTCGGCGTCGGCCAGGACGGCCGCGAAGAGGCTGTCCCAGGTGCCGTCCGCCGACCATCGTCTGTGCCGCTCGAACACGGTCTTCCACTTGCCGAAACGTGCAGGCAGATCCCGCCAGGGCACCCCCGTGCGATTCCGGTACAAGATCCCGTTGATGATCCTGCGATGGCTGGCCCAACGGCCGCCCCGGTGACCGGACTTCGGCAGATGCGGCTTCAGCCGGGCCCATTCCGCGCTCGTGAGATCTCCCCGCCCCATGAACATGCCAACGAGCTGAACTCGCAACAGTCACATGATCCGCCGGACAGGCCCTAGTGATGTCGACGCCGCAGTAGCCGTATGGGGAGTAGGGCTCTCCGGATGAGGGCACCGGCGTGGGGGTGGGCAACAGGTCGGTGCGCTCCTCGGGGTGGCCGGTGGTCGGCGACCGCAGGGCGGGTTTGGCGGGCACGGAATCGCTCGGAACCCTCGCGCGTTGAGAACAGTGCGCATGGGATGCCGGTGGTGTGCGAGCCGAGTAGCCCGAGTGACCGAGCTGACACACATTGGAGGGGCCGTAATGGCTGCGCAGACGCAGAGGGCCGTGCTGGCTGGCGGATGCTTCTGGGGGATGGAGGAACTGATCCGGCGGCTCCCGGGCGTGACGGCGACCCGTGTCGGATACACGGGGGGTGACGTGCCGAACGCGACGTACCGTAACCACGGCACGCACGCGGAGGCCATTGAGATCCTTTTCGACCCCGCGAAGACCGACTTCCGCGCGATCCTGGAGTTCTTCTTCCAGATCCACGACCCGAGCACCAAGAACCGCCAGGGCAACGACATCGGCCTCAGCTACCGCTCGGCGATCTACTACGTGGACGACGAGCAGAAGCGGATCGCCGAGGACACGATCGCGGATGTGGACGCCTCTGGACTGTGGCCCGGCAAGGTCGTCACCGAGGTGGAGCCGGTCGGCCCCTTCTGGGAGGCCGAGCCCGAGCACCAGGACTACCTGCAGCGTTACCCGGACGGCTACACCTGCCACTTCCCGCGCCCGGGATGGCGGCTGCCCGCCCGCGCGGAGGGCTGACCGCGAGGCGGCCCGGCGGAAGGCGGAGGCCGACCGGCCGAGGCTCCGACTTCCGCCGGGCCGCGCTTGCGCCCACGGGGCCGGGGCCGCCCCGGCCCCGGCCCCGCTGTGGACGAAGGGTGCCGCACAGGCGCCTCAGTCGGCGTCGGCGGCCACCACCTGAGCACTTGAGTTGCGGATGCGGCAGTAGTACTCCGCTATCGCGGCGGCGTCGCCCCGGTAGCGCCAGGGCACCGCGTTCACGTACCCGTCGACCAGCTTGAACTGCTCGATCGCCATCTCGTCCCGGTCCTGGAGCGACAGGTAGTACGCCAGCAGGTGCCGCAACTCGGGCAGCCGGTGGTGGTCCGGGTCGGCCGCGGCGGCATCGGCGAGGCCGGCGTCCACCCGGGCCACCATCTCGGGGGTGCGGTCGGTGCTGGTGTCGTCCGACTCGTCGTGCTCGAAGTGGGCGATGAGGGGCAGAACGGTGAGCAGGCCGCCCAGGGGCGCGGCCGCCGCCGCACGCTCGGCGAATTCGGTGGCCAGGCGTTCCGAGCCCCGCCACTTCTTGCACCAGTACTGCAGTGCCGAGAAGTGGGCCTCGTAGTGGTGCGGAGCGCGGGCCGTGATCTCCGTCCACAGCTTGTCCATCTGGGAGTGCGGATAGCCGAGCCCGAGTGCGACCCAGATCTCCGTGATGTAGGGCGTGGGGTCGTCGGGGTTCAGCTCCGCCGCCCGCGCGATCTCCTCGCGGGAGCCCTGCAGTGTCCGGTGGAACCCCGCGAACTGCTCGTCCGTGGTGTGCTTGGCCCGCTTCGCGCCCCGCAGCTCCCAGGCGAGGATGACCGTGCTGCGAGCCCGCACCACGGCCGCGTCCGGGTCTTCGGGACGGTCGGCCTCCCAGGCCAGCAGCCAGCCGTCCTCCTCGGCCGCGATCTCGGCCAGGAGGTAGGCGGCCGCCGACCGGCGCTCCCAGTCGCGGCCGATGGCCTGCATCAGTTCGGCGGCGGCCTTCCAGTCGCCGCCGCGCACGGCCCCGAGCGCTTTCTCCCAGTCGGCCGGCAGCGGGCCCGCGTACTCCGTGTTCTGCCGCTCCGCGGGCAGCAGGCCGAGTTTCCCGGCTGCCTCCGCGGCCTCCGCGGCTGCCTCGGAATCCGCCTCGGAGTCGTCACTGGGGGAGAAGAGCTCCTTGACGAACACTCCGGCCAGGTACAGGGCGAAGAGCACGAAGGGCAGGGCCAGGATGCCGAAGATCCACAGCAGCACGGTCATCGAGGAGTGTCCGTTTCTCGGGGAGCGGAGGCGAGAAGGGCGCGCAGCGGACCGGTGTCCGGGTGGTCGGCGACCGCTGCCGCGACCGCGGAGCCGAGGTCGGCCTCGGTGCCGTCGGGCGCGGGCAGCACATGCGCGGTGGCGGCCTCGGACCAGGAGAACTCCCAGCGCAGCCGGGAGCGGGCGCTGAGGTCGGCGAGAGCCATGCTGTTCAGCGACTTCTGCATGACGGGGCGGGCGAACTCGCGGAAGGCACGGCCGCTCGCCGAGGCCGCCTCCTCGGACATCGGCAGCCGCCGGGCCAGTTGCCACAGCTGCCCGTCGTCGATCACCTGGAGCAGCGCGGGCAGCGTCGGCCGGTCCTTGGTGTAGAAGGCCAGCGCTCGGTGCAGTGGGGTGCTGAGGTCGCAGAGTCCCTCTGTCATCGCACCGTCGAGCAGTTCCTGCCAGTCGCCGGTGCGCCGGAACCGCCGTACCTCGTCCGTCAGGACGGCGTCCTCCAGGTCGGCCAGGGCGCGTTCCGGATCGGTGAGGAGGGCGAGGGCCGCGCCCTTGGCCTCTTCCGTGCGCCCGTCCGCGGGCAGGGCCTCGATGCGGTGGACCCGGTCGGCGATGGGAGGGTGCGAGTCGTACGGCGAGGAGGGCTCGGTGGGCAGTTCGGTGCGCAGGCCGACCAGTTCGAGCCGGCGGGCGCTCAGCATCCGGCCGAAGCCCCCGAAGACCTCGCCGCGGGGCGGCAGCAGCCTGGCCTCGGACCCCAGCGTCGCGTAGCTGCCCATGTAGAACCCGAACGCCGCGTCCAGCGCGGGGATCTCGCGCAGTGCCGATGCGGAGGCGTCGCGTCCGGCGATCCGGGCGGCCGTGGCGTCGGCGGCGTACTCCTGGCGGCGGGAAGTGGCCAGCGTGGCGCGGAAGTACAGCTTGGCGTAGCCGATGTAGATCTTCGCCATCGTGCGGTACGTGATGCCCGCACCCGTCGTGTCGACCTCCTTGGTCTTCTTCCCCTTGGCCTCGGCCTTGGCGTTCCGCTTCTCCTGCTGGGTCCGCTCGCGCGCCACGGTCCTGTCGGCCCGCTCCTCGAAGTGCGCGATCGTGCGCAGCACCTGTGCGCGGCCGCGTACGGTGATGGCGGCGAGCCGGGTGTCGGAGTTCGAGTAGTGGCCCAGCTCATGGGCGATGACCGCGCGCAGCTGGGCCTCGGTCAGCCCCTGCATCAGAGGGATGCCGAGGTAGAGGCGGCGCGGGCCGGGGAGCAGTCCGAGCAGACGGGCGTCCTCACTGACGGCGGCGTTGACGTCGGCCGTGAGCACGATCCGGGACGGGGCTCGGGTTCCGACCTGTTCGGCCAGCTCCCTCACGGTCCGCCAGAGGGCGGGCTCGTCGGCCTCCGTGACCGGCCGGCCGGGGAGTTCCTCGCCCTTCGGAGCGCGCAGCATGAACAAGCCACGCACCAGCGGAATCGCCAGCAGCGCGGAGACGAAGTACAGCTTGGCGGCGATGCTCGCCGGGGCATACAGGTACAGCAGGTAGTCGGCGCCCGCGAGGGCAGCCAGTAGGAACACGCCGAGCAAATAGAAGCCGGCGAGCAGCACAGAAGCGCGCAGCGCGCGCAGGGTCGCGCCCATCGATCAGAGGTCCCCCCACAGGAAACGATCAAGGAAGCAGGCAGTCGTGAGACATGCTCATGACGAAGATCTGCGAGGGTGGAGTATGAGCCATGGGCATGCCCGGTGGCAAAAAACGAGTGGTCGATGACCCAGCACGTCCGGGGCGGTGTGCCCGGTGGCAAAACGAGCGGTCGCCTCGCCACCGGCACGGCCTCAGCGCAGCAGCGTCGCGGGGTTGCCGCCGTTCGCCTCGTAGCCCGCCACGGCCAGCGCCCGGAATATCGCGTAGTCCGCGGCCGGGTCCGCCGTGAGGGTCCACGGCAGGGCGCCCACATGGCCGTCGACGTGGACGAGCTGGCTCATCGCCTCGGCCCAGCGCTCACTGCGGACCAGGAACCACACCAGGAGGTGGCGGACATGGGCCAGCATCGGGTCGTCCGGGCGGGCTGCGTGCACCGCGAACAGGGCGCCGTGGACCGCCTTCGTCACGACCTCGCTCTGGTAGAAGCCGCTGACCAGATTCACCTCGGGCAGGTGCTCGAAGACCGCGAACAGCGGCATGGCCGCGAGGAGCGAGCCCTGGGGTGCCCGAGCCGCGGCCGACTCCGCGAACGTGTACGCCAGCTCCCGGGAGCCGTGCCACTTCTCGCACCAGTAGTGCAACGCCGCCAGGTGTGCGCCCATGTGCGTCGGCGCACGGTCCAGGATCTTCAGCCAGAGCTTCTCGAACTCCGGCTGCGGGTACGCGAGTCCGCGTGCCACCGACAGCTCGATGATGTACGGGATCGGGTCACCCGGAGCCAGCAGTGCCGCCTCGCCGCAGGCCGCCTTCGCCTCCTCCATGATGATCCGGAAGTCGTCCGTGCCCGGCGTCGACGTCCGCCAGGCCTGCTGCACCAGGAACTCCGCGTGCACCGCCGCCCCGCCCGCGTCCTTCGGCGCCTCGGCCCGCCACACGCGCAGCCACTGCCCGCCCGGAGAATCACTCACCCCGCCCGGACGCTGCTGCAGCTCCAGCGCGGCCGCACCCGCGAAGGCCTGCACGCGCTGCCACCGCCGCTCGCCCTCCGCCTCGGTGCCCGCGAGCAGCTGCGACGCCGCACGGTAGTTCTGCGTGCCCTGCACCACGTCCAGTACGTCCAGCAGGTCCTGGTCGGGGCCGGGCATGCGGATGTCCAGCTCCTCCTGCTGGACGAAGCCGTAGTTCGCCGGGTCCGCGGCGTCCGGGTCGCCGGGCGACACCTGCTGGATTCCGGCACGCCTGCGCATTGCGATCGGGCCGATGACGAAGCCCATCATGACCAGCGCGATCAGGACCCAAAGAATCTCCATGCCTCAAGCGAACCAGACAGGTCTGACAATTGGCCAACCCGGCCGGGTCACGACTTCGTTCCTGCTCGGAGTTCCCGTGCGGGGGCAGGGAGGGCGGGCGACGGGGGTGGTGACCGCACGCTCGCCGGCCCAGCCCAGCCCAGCCCAGTCCGGCCCAGCCCAGTCCGGCCCAGCCCAGTCCGGCCCAGCCCAGTCCGGCCCAGTCCGGCCCAGTCCGGCCCAGTCCGGCCCAGTCCGGCCCAGTCCGGCCCAGTCCGGCCCAGTCCGGCCCAGTCCGGCCCAGTCCGGCCCGGCCCGGACCTACCCCTTCCGGTCCCATCCCATCCGGTCCCGACCCGCGCTGTCCGCTGGTCACCGCCCGCCGCCATCCACACGCCGCGCACACTACGCTCGGTGCTCATGAGCGACAGGCACATCAGTCAGCACTTCGAGACTCTCGCGATCCACGCGGGCAACACCGCGGATCCCCTCACCGGCGCGGTCGTCCCGCCGATCTACCAGGTCTCGACCTACAAGCAGGACGGCGTGGGCGGCCTGCGTGGCGGCTACGAGTACAGCCGTAGCGCGAACCCCACCCGGACGGCGCTGGAGGAGAACCTCGCCGCCCTGGAGGGCGGCCGCCGTGGTCTCGCGTTCGCGTCCGGGCTGGCCGCCGAGGACTGCCTGTTGCGTACGCTCCTCAGCCCCGGCGACCACGTGGTCATCCCGAACGACGCGTACGGCGGTACGTTCCGCCTGTTCGCGAAGGTCGTCTCGCGGTGGGGGGTGGAATGGTCGGTCGCCGACACCAGCGATCCCGCCGCTGTACGAGCGGCCGTCACCCCGAAGACCAAGGTCGTCTGGGTGGAGACCCCCTCCAACCCGCTCCTCGGCATCACCGACATCGCCGCCGTCGCCCAGGTCGCCCGTGAGGCCGGTGCCAGGCTGGTCGTCGACAACACCTTCGCCACTCCGTACCTCCAGCAGCCGCTCGCGCTCGGCGCGGACGTCGTCGTGCACTCGCTGACCAAGTACATGGGCGGCCACTCGGACGTGGTCGGCGGCGCGCTCGTCGTCGGCGACCAGGGACTGGGCGAGGAGCTGGCGTTCCACCAGAACGCGATGGGCGCGGTCGCCGGGCCCTTCGACTCCTGGCTGGTGCTGCGCGGGACGAAGACGCTAGCCGTGCGCATGGACCGGCACAGCGACAACGCCACCAGGGTCGCCGACATGCTCACCCGGCACGCGCGCGTGACGCGCGTGCTGTACCCGGGCCTTCCGGAGCACCCGGGGCACGAGGTCGCCGCCAAGCAGATGAAGGCGTTCGGCGGCATGGTGTCGTTCCAGGTGGAGGGCGGCGAGGAGGCGGCCGTCGAGGTCTGCAACCGCGCCAAGGTGTTCACGCTCGGCGAGTCCCTGGGCGGCGTCGAGTCCCTGATCGAGCACCCGGGCCGCATGACACACGCGTCCGCGGCCGGCTCGGCGCTGGAGGTCCCCGCCGATCTCGTACGCCTCTCCGTGGGCATCGAGAACGTCGACGACCTCCTGGAGGACCTGCAGCAGGCCCTGGGCTAGTCACCAACCGGGGACCGGTGGAGTCGTGTCCGACGGCGGCTCCACCCAGGGGCGCGTCATCGATGCCCACACGAGGAACGCGACCACCGCGGCCAGCAGCACCAGCCACATGAGGCGGCGGGCCGCGGCCCTGCGGCGCAGCATGCGCCCGCCGCGTCGCAGCGCGTCCCCGTACAGCTCGGGCGGCACCGGGGGCGGCGTCCGCTCCAGCATCCGCCGCACGGCCGCCTCCCGCTCGTGCCGGCTCATGAGCCGCCTCCGCCGGGCCTCATGACGGCGCCACCTCCGCCTCCACTGCCGCCGGCGCGGGCCTGCGCGGCGGATGGAGCAGCGTCGCCATCGCACGGGCGCAGATCGTGCGCACGCGTTCGACGGGAAGCCCCAGCAACGCCGCCGTCTGCTCCTCGGCCACGCCCTCGTACAGCCTGAGGACGACGATCAGCCGCTCCTGAGGGCCGAGCCCCGCCAGAACGCTCGCCGGAGCGGGCCGGAACCGGCCGTACTGGTGCCACGCCCCGCGCGCGAAGCGCAGGGCCAGCTGCTGGCGTGTCCGGTCGTACGGGTCCTCGCCGCGCAGCCGGTCCCAGGACGCGTACGTGTGGGCGAGGGCCAGGGTCAGCAGGCGCCGCGCGCGTGGGTTGTCGGTCGGCGGTTCCGCCGTGAGCAGTGTCGCCGCATGGAGCAGCCGCCCAGCCGCGCCCGCGACGAATGCCTCGAACTCCCGGGCCCGGCGGGCGCCTTGGGACGCCTGCCGATCTCGCACCGCGCCTCCCGCTGAGGGCACCCTGACGGAAAACGGGCCCCGGCCGGGCACGGAAACGCGACAGCCGTGTACGGAAACGCGACAGCCGTACGACAAGGGCCCCGTCTCATATCAGACCGGGGGCGGCCCCACGGTCAAGAGCCGCGCAGCACCGGAGCCGGCCGCCGCCACGCGGCACTGGGGAAACGGTCCCCCTCACGCGCGCGTGGAGGACGATCGCCGACCGCGCGGGGGCACGCTGTGGACGGGACGGGCGCCGCTCAGGAGGTGGGCGACGAATCCCCCACCCCGACACCCGTGACGGCCATGCGGGCGGAGAGGGCCGTGTTGAAGCGGGTGAGGAGGCTGCAGAACGCCTCGCGCTCCTCCGGCGCCCAGTCATGGGTCAGCTCGGCCATCAGCTGGCGCCTCGACGACCGGACCTCCTCCAGGCGGGACAACCCGCGCGGGGACAGCTGGAGCACCACCGCGCGCCCGTCCTCCGGGTGGGAGGTGCGCTTGACGAGCCCGGTGTCGACGAGCGGGGCCACCTGACGGGTGACCGTCGACGAGTCGATCCCCATGCTCGCGGCGAGTGCCTTGACGCCCATCGGGCCTTCCTTGTCGAGGCGGTTGAGCAGCAGATACGCGGCGCGGTCCATGGAGTTGCGCACCTGTCCGACGCCGCCGAGCCGGGTCTGTTCGGCACGGCGCGCGAACACCGCGACCTCATGCTGCAGCGCGTCGAGGAGACCGGTGTCACCGACGGTCGTCATGTTCATCGACATGTCAGGTGTTGTGGGCATGGCCGAGGGCTCACTTCATTGCGAGGGTGCTGGGTTGGGGAAAGAGTACGCGGCGGACAGGCACGTCGTACGGGCGCTGTGCAAACCAGTTTCGCCCCTTGGTCACTCCCGTGTCGTGCCGCTGTGAACTGCGAGACTGGTGGTCATGAGCTACAGCACGGCCGACTCCCTGGCGCGAGTGACCCTCGACGACGTGCGGGGGGCCCAGAAGATGCTCACGGGTGTCGCGCGGGTCACCGCGATGGAGGGCAGCAGGCATCTGTCGCAGCTGGTCGGCGCGCCGGTGCACTTCAAGTGCGAGAACCTTCAGCGGACCGGTTCGTTCAAGCTCCGCGGCGCGTACGTGCGCATCGCCGGGCTGCTGCCCGAGGAACGCGCCGCGGGGGTCGTCGCGGCGAGCGCGGGCAACCACGCGCAGGGCGTCGCCCTGGCGTCCGCGCTTCTCGGAGTCCACGCCACCGTCTTCATGCCGAAGGGCGCGCCCCTGCCGAAGATCAGCGCGACGCGCGAGTACGGCGCCGACGTACGGCTGCACGGCCTGGTCGTCGACGAGACGCTGGCCGCCGCTCAGGAGCACGCGGCGCGGACGGGCGCGGTGTTCATCCACCCCTTCGACCACCACGACATCATCGCGGGCCAGGGCACGGTGGGCCTGGAGATCCTGGAGCAGTGCCCCGAAGTGCGCACGATCGTCGTGGGGATCGGCGGGGGCGGGCTGGCCGCGGGCATCGCAGTCGCGGTGAAGGCACTGCGCCCGGACGTACGGATCGTGGGCGTGCAGGCGGAGGGAGCGGCCGCGTACCCGCCCTCGCTGGCGGCCGGACGCCCGGTGGCGATCGGGAATCCGGCGACCATGGCGGACGGGATCAAGGTCGGGCGGCCGGGTGACGTGCCGTTCGGCATCATCCGCGAGCTGGTCGACGAGGTCCGCACGGTCTCCGAGGACGCGCTGTCGGCCGCGCTGCTGCTCTGCCTGGAGCGGGCCAAACTCGTCGTCGAGCCGGCTGGGGCGAGCCCGGTCGCGGCGCTGCTGAGCGGGCCGGGAGCCTTCGAGGGGCCGGTGGTCGCGGTGCTGTCCGGCGGCAACGTCGACCCGGTGCTGATGCAGCGCGTGCTGCGCCACGGCATGGCCGCGCAGGGCCGCTACCTGGCTGTTCGACTGCGTCTGACGGACCGGCCGGGCGCCCTCGCGACGCTTTTGGGGGTGTTGTCAGTGGTCGACGCCAACGTCCTCGACGTGAGTCACGTACGGACCGATCCACGGCTCGGGCTCACGGAGGCAGAGGTCGAGCTGCACCTGGAGACGAAGGGCCCGGAGCACTGCGCCGAGGTCGGCCAGGCACTGCGTGAGGCGGGTTACACGGTCATGGACTGACGACAGTCCGCGTCGGCGGGCACCGCCACAGGTACGCCAGATACGCCAGGTACGTACGCCGGTACCCCGGGGTATGACGAAGCCCCCGGTGCCGCTGTGGGCATCGAGGGCTCGCCGGAAACCGGTCCGTGCGGTCAGCCCTGGTAAGGCTCGGCCTTGAGGATCTTCACCGAGGCCAGCTTGCCGTTCGGCAGCTCGTACTCGGCGTCCTCGCCGACCTTCTTGCCGATCACGCCGGAGCCCAGCGGGGACTGCGGCGAGTAGGTCTCGATGTCGGAGCTCGCGTACTCGCGGGAGGCGAGCAGGAACGTCAGCGTGTCGTCCTCGTCACCGTCGAAAGCGATGGTCACGACCATGCCCGGTGCCACCGCACCGTCCGCCGCCGGGGCCTCACCGACCTTGGCGGTCTCCAGAAGCTGGGTGAGCTGCCGCACACGGAGCTCCTGCTTGCCCTGCTCTTCCTTGGCCGCGTGGTACCCGCCGTTTTCGCGCAGGTCCCCCTCCTCGCGCGCGGCCGCGATCTTGGCGGCGATCTCCGTGCGCGCAGGACCAGTAAGGTACTCAAGCTCGACCTTGAGCTTGTTGTACGCCTCCTGGGTCAGCCAGGTGACGTTCTCGCTGGTCTGGGTCACAGGTGCTCCTCGTAGGTGCTGGGAATACAAAGCATCGCCCTACCCAGAAGAATGTTCCTTCAAGAGTGGGCGAAACCACGAGCCTAACAATTCAACGACGGAAGGGGGAGGACATAAGCCACCAGAATTACGTCATCGCAGGTCAGCGCCATAGGTGCCGGAGGCTCAGTCGGCGTGGCAGCCCAGCAGTTCGGCCGTGGTGCCACGAGTCGTGGTACGGAGCGTGACGACCTTGTCGATACGGGTGGCGTCCCCGTCGAAGCGGAAGTCCGCCCGGCCGACCTCGGCGCCGTTCTCGGCCTGGGAGCGCACGGTGCAGTAGCCGCTCGCGCCCGCGTCCTTGCGCACCTCCAGGTGCACCTTGACCTCACTGGCCGAGGTGTCGAAGGCGATCACCTCTGCGCTGATCTTGTTGCCGCCGACGTAGTAGGAGGCGAACCAGCCGATGAGGACGAGCAGGCCGGTGCCCAGCACCGCCCCGAGGATCTTGAGCTTGCGGTCGGCGCGCTCGTCCGCGGAGCGGCCGTACCGGCCCTCGGGCAGCTGCGTGCTCGCCGTGCTCATGATCGTCCTCTCGGAAAGGGGCCCTGACCAAGGTCCTGGACCCGGACCAGGGTCCTGAAAGGGACCCCGGGGACCGGCCCCGGAATTTTTCGTCCCCCGATTCGGTCACTATAGAAGTCGCCCGACACCCGGGGTCACGCCGGGGCGTGTCACACCAGTCACCGAGTTCAGAGCGGGCGCCGACTTACGAGGGAATGAGTCTTGACTGACCAGCTGCGACTGATGGCCGTGCATGCGCACCCCGACGACGAGTCGAGCAAGGGTGCGGCCACCATGGCGAAGTACGTGTCCGAGGGGGTGGACGTGCTGGTGGTGACCTGCACGGGCGGGGAGCGCGGCTCCATCCTCAACCCCAAGCTGCAGGGCGACGCATACATCGAGGAGCACATCCACGAAGTACGCAAGAAGGAGATGGACGAGGCACGCGAGATCCTCGGCATCAAGCAGGAGTGGCTCGGCTTCGTCGACTCGGGCCTGCCCGAGGGCGACCCGCTGCCGCCGCTGCCCGAGGGCTGCTTCGCCCTGGAGGACGTCGACAAGGCGGCCGGCGAGCTGGTGAGGCAGATCCGTTCGTTCCGCCCACAGGTGATCACGACCTACGACGAGAACGGCGGGTACCCGCACCCCGACCACATCATGACCCACAAGATCTCCATGGTGGCGTTCGAGGGGGCAGCCGACACCGAGAAGTACCCGGAGGGCGAGTTCGGCCCCGCCTACCAGCCGCAGAAGCTCTACTACAACCAGGGCTTCAACCGCCCGCGCACCGAGGCGCTGCACCAGGCGATGCTGGACCGCGGCCTGGAGTCGCCCTACGGGGACTGGCTCAAGCGGTGGGACGAGTTCGAGCGCACCGAGCGCACGCTCACCACCCACGTCCCCTGCGCCGACTTCTATGAGATCCGCGACAAGGCGCTGATCGCACACGCCACCCAGATCGACCCCGACGGCGGCTGGTTCCGGGTTCCCATGGAGCTCCAGAAGGAGGTCTGGCCGACGGAGGAGTACGAGCTGGCGAAGTCACTCGTGGACACCTCCCTCCCCGAGGACGACCTCTTCGCGGGCATCCGCGACAATGCATGACATGAGCGCAAGCCTTGCACTGACACACCTCGTCCCCCTCGCCAAGGAACTGGACGAGGACAAGGTCACCCCCGGCGTCCTCGGCTTCATCGTGTTCGCGGTGATGGCCCTGGCGGTATGGGCCCTGATGAAGTCCATGAGCAAGCACATGGGCAAGGTCGACTTCGAGGAGGCATCGGACGACCAGCCCGGCGCCTCCGGCAAGACAACTGCGGAGGCCGCGGGCAAGGCCTCGGGCACGCCCAAGCCACAACAGGGCTGAGCCCGAGCCACAACAGGGCTGAGCCCGAGCCACAGCAGGGCTGAGTTCGGGCACCGGGCCCTGTCGTCGAACTCCCTCACCCACTGCCTGACGGGTGCGGGAGGTCTCACCCACCCCCCGAGTGTGACGACAGGGCACGGCGGGTCACCGGCAGACAGGGCCCGGTGACAGCTGTCACTTCCGGGCCGCCACCGGCACCCCCATGACCTCGCGGGCGTGCCGGTCCGGCACCATCCCCAGGGTCCAGGCCCGCCACCCGGCGTCCAGATCGACCCCGCGTTCCAGGAGCAGCTGGTACGCGTCCACGTACTCGTCGAGCTTGCTGTCGCGCAGAGGGTGCGTGGCGCGGGACAGCTGCGTCAGTTCCTCCTGGGCGACCGCGGTGCCGATCTCGACACCGCCCGGCGCCGCGTAGGGCAGCAGGGTGCACCTCAGGAACCTGGCCCAGTCCTCGCCCCGGAGGTCGCCGTACGAGGCGAAGAGCGACACGGCGTCGTCGCACAGGGACAGGGCCTGCTGCGTGCGGGCGTTGCCGGCATCGACCACTGCCAGCTCCAGGCAGGTCCACGCCTCGCCGTGGGCGACGCCGACGCGCTGGAAGTCGGCGCGGGCGTCGACCAGCAGCTGGCGGGCGAAGCCCGAATTACGCAGCGAACCCGTCTGGACGGCTCGCTGGTCACGGGTCACACGAGCCGAGTGGTGGCGGGCGCAGGCGAGCCCGTACACGTCCCGCATGCGCGAGAACATCGTCCTCGACCGCTCCAGCTCCCGTACCGCCTGGTCCAGATTGCCCGCCTCCTCCAGCGCCTGACCCAGGTAGTACACGGACCAGGCCACCCCGCGGGCGTCCTCGTTGTCCTGATGGCGTGCCGTCGCCTGGCGCAGGCTGTCGACCGCGGCGGACGCGTCGCCGGCGACCAGACGGGCACGGGCGAGCTGGGTCATGGCCCAGGCCTCGCCGCGGGCGTCGCGGGTGCGGCCGTACAGATCCAGGGCCGTACGCAGATCCTCCTCCGCGCCCGGCACGTCACCCATCCGCAGCTTCAGCTGGCCGAGCTGGAAGTGCGCCCACGCCTGGCCGTGCACCGACTCGCCCTCGCCGTGCAGCACCAGGGACCGGGTGAGGAGATCGAGGGCCTCCGCCAGCCTCGCCCGGTCCCGCTCCACCGCCGCCAGTGCGTGCATCGTCCAGGCCCGGTCCACGGACAGCTCCGGCGCCGCCTGGAGGTCCAGGGCCTCCCGGAGTTTCGCCGCCGCCTCGGTCAGGTTGCCCTGGTGATGGAGCGTGATGCCGAGGGAACACAGGGCACGGGCCGCGCCCGCGTCGTGGTGCGCCTCCATGTAGAGGTCGACGACGGAGGTCAGGGTGGTGCGGGCCTGGTCCAGTTCGCCGAGCTGGCGGGCCGCGATGCCCGTACGCCATTGGACCGAGCGGACCAGCAGACCCTGGTCGACCGCGCGGGCCAGCTCGCTGATCTCGCCCAGGCGGTACAGGTCGCCGCGCAGCAGGCAGTAGTCGCACAGGGCGCCCAGCAGGTTCAGTACGGCCGCCTGGTTCACGCCCTCCGTGTGCCGCAGGGCGGCCGTGATGAAGCTGGACTCGTCGTCCAGCCAGCGCAGCGCCTCGTCCAGCGAGGTGAAGCCGTGCGGACCGAAACGGTCCGAGCGGGTCGACATCTTGCCGTCGACCAGGCGGAGCACCGAGTCGGCGAGCTCCGCGTACGTGACGATCAGACGCTCGTGGGCCGCCGTCCGCTCCGCCGGCTCCTCCTCGTCCAGCAGGCGGGCCTGGGCGAAGGCGCGGACCAGGTCGTGGAGGCGGTACCGGTTGCCCCGTACGTGGTCGATCAGGCCCGCGCGGGCGAGCGCCGTCAGATGCCGGGTGGCCTCCGGCTCGTCCGTGGCCAGCAGCGAGGCCGCCGCGGCGGCCCCCAGCGACGCCCGTCCCGCCAGGGCCAGGCGCCGCAGCAGCCGCCGCGCCGGGTCCGGCTGGTCGGTGTACCGCAGCCAGAGGGCGCGTTCGACGGGCTCCACCGGTCCGTACGCGCCCAGGTCCGTGGCCAGCCGGCGGGGCGTGCGCGTCCCGAGGGACGAGCCCGCGACGCGCAGAGCCAGGGGGAGGCCGCCGCACAGCTCCCGTATGCGCTCGGAGGACTGCGCGTCGTACGGCGCCGACCTGTCCTGGGCCGCCGCGCCCAGCAACTCCTCCGCGCCCGCCTCGTCGAGGGCCTCGACCGGGAGCTGGTGCACCCAGGCGGGAAGGTCGGCGGGCAGATCGAGGGGTTTGCGGGCGGTGACCAGGACGAGGCTGTCGGAGCGGTCGGGGACGAGGGTGCGGACCTGCTCGGGGTCCGAGGCGTCGTCCAGGATGATGGTGACCGGCAGGCCCGTCACATGCTGGTGGTACAGCTCGCTCAGCCGCTTGACCTGCTGGTCGGGGGAGGAGCGCTCGCGGAAGAGGAGCTGTTCACGCGGAGCGCCGAGACGGTTCAGCAGATGCAGCAGGGCGTCCCGGGTGGACAGCGGTGGCTCTCCCGCGCCGTCACCGCGCAGGTCCACCACGCACGCGCCGCGGAACTGGTCCTTCAGGTCGTGGGCCGCGCGCACGGCGAGCGTCGTACGGCCCGAACCGGGGGCGCCGTGCAGCACGACCACGGTCGAACGGGTCTCCGTACTGGCCCGCGCGGCCTGCACCCACTGCCGGACCCGGGCCATCTCCGTACGTCGCCCCGCGAACGGGCCGTCCGCGTCGGGGAGTTGCCCGAACGACTGCTCCAGCACTCTTCTCCTGCGCGCCGCCGCGCTCTTGTCGGTACGGCGCAGCTGGGGCGCACCCTTCTTCGCGCCGGTGCTCGTGCTCGCGCTCAGGACGCGCTGCTGGTCCAGGAACGGGCGGATGCCGCGCACCTCCAGGGCGGTCAGCCACTGGAGCCGCAGCTGTTCGGGGCCGCCGGGCTGGCCCAGCGCCCCGGCGCGGTGGTGGGCGGCCGGGAAGTGGGCGGCGGTCACCTTCAGGACGGTGGCGGCCGCGCCGACGACGCCCACCGTGACGCCGGCGCCGAGGGCGGTGCCGGCGCCCGTGCCGAGGGCCAGGTCGGCGACGGCCGCCGCGACCGCGGCCACGCCAGCGACCATCAGGGGGGTTCCGGCGCCCTCCTTGGCGTACCGCTGGGCGAAGGTGACCTGACCGGCCCCGGCCTCGTCGAGGGCACGGGTGTAGGCCTCGTACTCCTCGGCGGCCGCCTGAGCCATGGCGTCGAGCGCGCCGCGTGCCCGGGAGAGCAGTACGCCGCCGTCCGTACGGCCGCCCGACCGCCGGACCTCTTCCTCCACCGCCCTCGCCAGCAGTCGCTCGGCCTCCACCCGATGGCCGTCCCGCATGACACGTCCCCCTCCCCGCGGCAACTCCGTTGCCTATGAGTGTCCTTCGGGCGGTACGGGAGCGCGAGAGGGCGACGCTCACGAATGGTTGTGGTCCGAGCGGGCCCTGTGACTCTGTGCGGCCGTGGCCTTGTGGTCGTGTCCCCGGATGCGCGTACCGGGCTCGGGTGTCGGATCACCGGCGCGTGAGCCGACGTGCTCGGGGCCAGGCCGCCGCACCTGACGTGGGATCAGGTGTGACCGGTGGAGGCAAGCGAACCGATCGGCCCGTGTGAGCGATGAAGGACGTTGGGCAGCGCTACTGCCGGCCCATGGCTACTGCCAGCCCATGTCGTGTTGGGCGGAGTCGTGGCCGTGGCCGGTCGGGTGGGTGCGCTGGGCCTGGGCGCCGAGGGAGGGGAAGTGCGGGGCCGCCGCCGGAGCGCTGAGCAGAACCGTCGTCGCGGCCGCCAGGAAAGCCGAGGCGAGCAGCGCAGTGTGAGGGCGACTGCTGATCGTGCGGGTCATACGCGAGCCTTTCCTGGAGGGTATGACGGGTTTGAGCCCATGGAGCGTTCGATCGGCCGTGCGAACCCGCGGGGGATCGTCGGCAGACGCGACCGCAGGCAGGAGTCTCTGTCGGAGCGGCAACGCAAAAAAAGGGGAGAGCCCTGGCCGCAAAGGGTCATGGCCCAAGGTGTCCAAACACTTGCTTCTGGTCGGTGGCCCGGGCGTAGACGATGCGCCAGCCGCACAAGGCGGTGCGGCAGGCGGCGGCGGCCCGGCGTTCCGCGGCGGCCGGAGAGGAGGCATGGAGGTAGACGCCGAGAGCGGGTTCGGGGCGGACGCAGGCGTGGACGCAGACGTGCTCAACGCCGTTGTCCTGGACTCGGCTTGCGGCATCGGCGGGCAGCGGGCGGTCGTCGGAGGCGCGCAGTCCGACAAGAACATGGAACACGCGACGGAACTGTGCCAACGGTGACGAGGAGCGGGTGGGCCACGGTACTGGCCGTTTCCGGCCCGGGCCGGAAACGGCCATACGTGAGATGATCGGACTTTCTTAACGGGGGTCCGAGCGATGCCGAGCGGAGCAGACCGACCGTGATGCCGCGCGGGGCCGGAAGGGGAGGAACGTGTGGCGGTGGACCTGACTGGAACTGCCCGGGGGAACGGGCACGGAAACCGCGACCGGAACGAACGGGGGGCGGCGGGCGCACAGGGTGTACGGGGCGCGTGGGAGGCGTTTCATACGCCGATCCGCACGGCGGGTGACACCGGCGGGGAGTGGGTTGGGCCGGAGTTGGATCACGACGCGCACGACGTCTATCGCGCCATGCTGCTGCACCCCCAGGACGGAGTGACCGACCTCGCCCGGCGCCTGGGCTTCGACGAGGCCCGCATCCGCCGGGCCATGGACCGGTTGAGCGCTCTGGCGCTGGTCCGTCACACGGCGCAGGCACCCGGCGGGGTGCGCGCGGTGAACCCGGAGGTCGGCATGGACGCGTTGCTCGCCCAGCAGCGCGCCGAACTGGCCGCTCAGGAAAAGCGTCTGGCGGAGAGCGAGGCACTGGCCTCGCGTCTGGCGGCCGAGTACCACCAGATGCGCCCCTACGAGAACCAGGGCGAGGTCGAGGTGCTACTCGGAGTGGAGACCGTACGGCACAGGCTCGTGGAGATCACCCGCGAGGTATGCGAGGAGGTGCTCTCGTTCGCGCCCGACGGAGCGCAGACGGAGGCGAACCGGTCCGCTGCCCAGCCTCTCAATCAGCAGCTTCTCGACCGGGGCGTTCGGATGCGCACGATCTATCTGGACAGCATCCGCAACAGTCCGGAGACCGTGACGCACGCGACGTGGCTCACCGAGCGGGGCGGTCGGGTGCGGACGGCACCCTCGCTGCCCACGCGCATGATCATCGCGGACCGGAGGCTGGCTGTGCTGCCCGTCGACCCCGAGAACTCGGCCAAGGGCGCGGTCGTGCTGACCGGAACGGGCGTGCTGGGTGCCCTGAGCGCCCTGTTCGAACTGGTGTGGCAGAGCGCCTCCCCGCTCGGCGAGGCGCCGAAGCGGCGGGCGGACGAGCAGGGCCTGTCGTCCCAGGAGCGGATGGTGCTGTGGCTCCTCGCCGGGGGGCACACGGACGAGGCCATCGCCAAGCGGCTCGGCGTCTCCGCGCGTACGGCTCGCCGGATCGCGAGCACGCTGATGGAGCGCCTCGGGGCGCGCAGTCGTTTCCAGGCGGGTGCCCTTGCCGCGACCTGCGGCTGGCTGCGCGAACAGGGAGGACGCGGCATCGAGGTGGCCTAGGGCCTGTCGTTCGGGTCATGTCGGCTTCGGGCCAGGGCTTCTTGTGACCGCCGGTGAGCGGGGCTTGGTGCGTGCAGTTGTAAGGCGGAGCAGGGCGTCAACGCGATGGGGGTCCCCGGCGTGAGCGAAGCCGGTCGTGGGGGCGCCGTCGGACCCCGGACCGCCTCGCCGTTCGGGGGCCCACGAAAGCCCACGGACGGTTCGGGACGGGACCGGATCCGGCCAGGGGAGAGGTCTGGTTGCCGAGGTGGGACGGAAGGCAGGGTGAGCTCCGTCGGCCAGGATCGGAATACTTCTTCCGCTGAGTGGCCGTCGGTCCGAATTCCCTTGTTTCTGGAAGGAGATGGCCCATGTCGCAGCAACTCGCCGCAACCACCGAGGCGCAGGACGCGCAGACCGTCGAGGTCGCCGAGGAGGTGCTCGCTGAGGAACTGGAGTTCGACCGCGAGACCCTGAACGACCTGCTTGCCGTCAAGCACCGCTCGTAACGGAGCATCGCCTCACGCGCATCCGGTGCCATGAACCGCCAGGGCGGGGGTCTCGCACCACTCGCTACAGCGAGGCCCCGGCGCTGATGAGCGGGGCATCGCCCGGCTCGCAAACGGAGCCTCGCACCCCGTATGTGCGGAGCTTCGAAGGCTGACGGTTTCCGTCCGCTGTTTCCGCCGCCCCTGGCCGGGCGGCGGAAACAGCGGCGGACACTCGCTGAAGGACGGATCCATGCCCCTCGACACTCTCGCCCTCGCCCTGGACGCCGAGCCGCTGGGCAACGATGTCCGACGGCCGGTCGACTACAACGCACGTCTGGTTGCCGAAGCCGTGTTGGCGACGCCGTACCGCGAGGCGCCCGGTGCTGCCGAACCGCTGCCGCACGCGGCGTACGGCCTGGAGGCAGTGGATGACGGACTGCGCTGGCGCATGTGTCCGGCCGAGGGGCTGCGCTGGTCGGACGGCACCCCGCTGCGGACCGCGCATCTCGTCGCGGGCATCCGGGACGCCGCCGTACGGGACCGGCAGACCGGCCGCTTCCTCGCTGACGGCGATGAGGCCGCGGCCGAACTCCCCGACGGCCGGGTGGAAGTACGGCTGCGGGAACCCACCGGTTTCCTCCCCGCTCTCCTGACGCTCCCTCAGCTCTCGCCGATACGACCGCACTTCGACGGGTTTCTCGGGCCGTACCTGCCCGCGGGGCGCAACGGACGCGACGGTGGCCCCCGGCTCAGGCTGCAACCGTACGCCCAGGCCGAAGGGCTCCCCGAGGAACTGAGGTTCCCGGTCCTCGCGGACTTGGACAGGGCTGTGGGCGCCTTCCGCAGCGGCCTTGTCCAGGCCACGCCCACCACGAGCTTCGACGTGCCGGACATCGAGAGCCATGCGAACGACCCGGACCTCGTCACCGCTCCCGTCACGCTGTTCGGCAGCCTTGAGTTCGGCCGGCGGGCACCCCGCGTACGGCAGGCGCCCGGACTGCGCGCAGCCGTCGCCGCCACGCTGGACCCCGAGGCACTGGCCGCGCGGACGGGCGGACTCCTTGAAGCGGCACCCGCTCCGGTGGCCTCGCTGCTCGGCCGGGACGGCTCGCCCCGGCCCGCCGCACCCGGTGCCCAGGAGATACGGGCGGTCCGCGCCGCGTACGCGGGAGCGGGCCCGATGGAGGTGGCCTACGCGGACTTCGTGCCCAACGGGACAGTCGTGGAGGGGATCTGCGCCCGGCTGCGCGAAACCCTCGGTCTCGACGTCCGGCCGCGGGCACTGTCGTACGGCGCGTACGTACGCGCCGCACTGACCGGCAACCACGCCCTCCTCTACACCCTCACCACCGCCGACTTCCCGCACCCGGCCGCTCTCCTCGGTCCCTGGGCGGCGGGCGGGACGTACGGCCGGACCACCGGCTTCACGGACGCCGCCTTCGACCGGTTGTTCGCTGCCGCTCGGGCCACCACCGGTACGGACGGGCCAGAGGCCTGGCTGGAGGCCGAGCAGCGGTGGCTGTACCTGATGCCGCGCGTACCGCTGCTGAGGGTCCGCGCCCACTACCTGGCGAGCCCTCGGGTGCGTGCGGCGGGGCTGACCCCGAGCGGACTCGTCCCGCCGCAGGGCCTGTCGGCCCGGCCGGCTGTACGCCGCTGAGGAACCCTCCACAAGGCCAGCCGTCACCCGCCACCCGGACCACGACCGCCACCCGCGCACCCACCGAAACCGATTGCGAAGGCGACATGACTGTTTCCGCTGCTCCCGCCATGTCCGAATCCTCTCTCGCCCGCGCCCGCCGCTTCGTCGACGAGCGCCATCTGACACCGGCCGTGTGGCGGGAGATGCGCGAGTGGTACACCGCCGAGCCGGGCCGCCCGTTCGTCCTGCGGAACTTCCTGCGGCCCGAGTGGGCCGAGGCCATGGACGCAGCGATGCGTGCTCTTCCGGTGTGGTCGCGCTGCGCCACCGTCTACACCAACTCCCGCGACAGCGCGGAGATCCCCGAGGAAGAGTGGACGGACCACCCGCACCGGGCCGCCCGCCACTTCGTCGCCCGACCGCTCGGCGAGGCTCTGCAGAACGGCATCGTCGTCGACGAACACCGCAGGACCATCGAGCAGTTCCTCGCCTTCTGCGTGCTGACCGACACGCTGAGGGATTTCATCGCCGCCGGCGTCGGCTTCCCGCTGGAGCCCCGCACCAGCGTCGAACTGGCCGCCTACGGGCAGGGCGACCGCATCCGGCGCCACCAGGACCTGTTCCCGGGGCGGGTGATGGCCGTCAACTTCTACCTCGACGCCACCTACCGGCCGGGCACCGGTGGACGGCTCGGCTTCCGCAACGAGGCCAGCACCGACGAACTGGTGGACCCGCTGTTCAACACCTTCTCGATGATTCCGGTCCGTGAGGAGTGCTGGCACTGGGTCGAGCCGTTCTCCGGCGAGGGCACCGGCCGGTACACCGTCAGCATCGGCCAGCATCTCCTGGGCCGGCCGCACGAAGTGCGGTGGGAGGAGGGCGAGTGATCGGCCTGGTCTTCCCGCCCCTCGTCGAGTCCAACTTCGGCAGTTTCTACCCGTCCACCGCGGTCCTCGCCGGCTTCCTCGACAACCGCGGCCTGGACGTGTGGCAACGCGACCTCAACGAGGAATTCGCCGAGTTCCTGCTCGGCCCGGCGGAGCTGACGCCGCTCGCCGCGGGCCGGGTGCCCGGGGTGGCGTACGACTCGTACACCGCGTCAGCGGCCCGCTGGGCCTTGCGCGAGCCCGACATGATGGTCGGTGCCGACGGCCGGCACCTGTTCGGGGCAGGGCGGCACACGGGGCGGATCGTGGAGACCCTGGCAGTCCCGTTCCGTATCGACCCCGACGAGGCGACGCTGCGGCGCGAGGCCGTCGAGCGGGCCGCCGACGGCGTGTTCGGGCGGTTCTACGACCAATGGGTGAGCGATGACGGCGGCCGCACCCCCCTCGCGGGCACCAGTCTGGTCGGCATCTCCGTGCCGATGGGCCCCCAGCTCGTACCGACGCTGCTGCTCGCCCTGCGGCTCAAGGCGATGCGTCCGGCCCTGCGGGTGGTGCTCGGTGGTCCCGCGCTCAGCCTGATGCTGCTGCCCGAACTGGAGCGACTGCTCATCGACTTCCCCGAGGTGGACGCGGTCGTCCGCTTCGACGGCGAGTTCCCGCTGCTGTCGCTCGCCCGCCAGGCCGAGGCAGGGGACTGGGAACCCGAGCGGGTGCCCGGAGTCTCCTGCCTGCTGGCCGACGGCACCCCGCACACCAAGGACCCGGCCCCGGGCCCCAACCTCAACACGTTGCCGCACCCGGTCTTTCCCGCCGAGGCCATGGCGCGGCTGTCCGACCCGGTCCTCGGTGTGACCCAGGCACGCGGCTGCTACTGGGGCAAGTGCGACTACTGCGACTTCGTCGAACTGTACGATGGGTCGCCCTCCTTCCGGGGCCGCCGCCCCGAGGCATTCCTGGACGAACTGCACCACCTGGCAAGGGAGCACGGCACCCGTCGTTTCAGCTTCGTCACCGAGTCCATCCCTCCGGCCTTCGCCCGCCGGATGAGCAGGCTCCTGATCGAACGGAGCATGGACATCACCTGGTCGTCGTTCGTGATGGTCGACCGACGCTTCGACCGGGACCTGCTGGCGCTGATGGCGGAGGCCGGCTGCGAGTTCCTGGTCGTCGGGATGGAGACCACCATCACGCGCGTCCTGAAGCTCGTGCACAAGTCCGCGGACCGCGAGGAGAATCTGCGCTTCCTGCGCGATGCCCACGCGGCGGGCGTGCGGCTTGTCGTGAACCTCATCCCGGACCTGCCCTCCACCACCTACGAGGAGGCACTCCAAGCCCTCGCCGACGTCGAGGAACTCGCGCACTGCGTCCAGTCCGTGTCCGTGTTCCCCTTCGAGGCGACCCGCTCCTCCCGCGTCGGCCGCGACCCCGAAGCCTTCGGCCTCGTCGTGACCGGATCACAGGAGGGCAACTGGCAGTCCCAGTACGCCCTCAACCACCTCCCCAACAGCGATCCCGCCATGACGCCCGAGCAGCGGGCCGACGTCCACCGCCGCTACGTCTCCTTCGCGGACCGTGTCAACGGCGCCCAGGACCGGGTCGTTCGCGACGTGCGGATCACACCTGACGCTGCCCTGCGCATCCCTGTCGAGGAACTGGACCTGTACACGGCCGACCAGGACGGCGTGCCGGCCGGCCGGACCGGGACGAGAACCGCGGGCGGCACCGCCGACGGTCGTCTGTACCTGGTCAACCTGCGGACCAAGGAACGCATCACCCTGCCCCCCGCTGCCCGTGCCCGGCTCACCCACCTGCTCGACGGCCGCCCCTTCACCCCGCGCGAGCTGGCGGCGGTCCACGGTGAGCGGGTCGCCGACGTCCTCGTGACCAACCTGCGCCGCTCCGGACTGCTCGCCGAGGCCGGCCGTGGCTGAGACACACGCGGAGCACGCCCCCGAGCGACGGCAGACAGCGTCACGGCAGAGCCGCACCCCGGTGCGGCTGCCGGCCACCGTCGATGTCGTGGGCCTCGGCGACGGAGTACTGCTCAGCCGGGGCCGACAGGCCCTGAAAGTGCGTGGCCCGCAGGCGTGGCTGGCCGGAGCCTTGGAACAACTGCGCGCCGGCACGGCACAACCGGCGGCGGGCAGCGCACTCGGGCGGCTCGTCGGCGAGCTCGGCCGGATGGGCTGGATCACCACCGAGCCCGCCCCGCCCCCCGCCGCGTACGACGGGCTTCCACACCAGCGGCAGCTCGGCTACCTGGAGCTCTTCGGCCCGGAACCCGTACGTATGCAGCGCCGTCTCGACACCGCACGCGTCGCCGTCGTCGGCATCGGCGGCATCGGGGCCCTCGCCGCCCGCGAGTTCGTCGCCGCCGGGCTGCGCGAGCTCTGGCTGATCGACCCCGACCGGGTGGAGACGCACAACCTCAACCGGCAGCACCTGTACACCCTCGACGACGTGGGCACGCCCAAGGTGAACGCCGCCGCGGCCCGGCTGCGCGCCCTGGCACCCGACGTGCGTGTCACCGGCAATGTTCGGCGCGTCCTCACCCCCGAGGACCTCGACATCCTGCCGGACGGCATCGACCTGCTGGTCCTCGGCGCCGACACGCCCGCAGGGATCACCGAGGTGTGCTGGACCTGGGCGGCTGCCCGGGGCAGTGCGATAACGTCCGCCGCAGTCGGACTGGACAGCGGCTACTGGGGTCCGCTGCTCGACCCGGCGCTCGGCCACTGTCTGCGCTGCTTCGAGGAGGCGCGGCGCGGCCGCTGTGGCCCCGACGAACTGCGGCTGGAGGATGCGGACACGACACCCACCCCGTACTCCTTCGGGCCGTCGAACTCCGCCATCGCCGCCCTTCTCGCCCACGACGCCCTGCGCTGGCTGGCCTCGGGGACCGCTCTGACTCTGGGCGCCCGGGGACTGATGGCCTTCGACACCGGGCGCCTGACACGGCACGCGGGCCCCGACAGTTGCCGTTGCCGCGCCGACGACCGCTCCACTGATTGCTGAGGATTCCATGCCCATCTCCCCCGAGCTGCGGAAGGCCGGCTTCTTCCGGCTCTGGACCGGAGAGACCCTCTCCCTCGCCGGCTCCCAGATCACCTACTTCGCTACGCCGCTCATCGCCGTCCTCGTCCTTGACGCGGGCAGCTGGGAGATGGGTCTGCTGGCAGCCGCGGGATCGGCCGCGACCCTCTTGTTCGGCCTGTCTGCCGGAGTGTGGGCGGACTCCTTCGAACGCCGAAGGCTCTTGCAGTTCGCCAACCTGGTGCGCGGCCTGGCCCTCGCCGTGATCCCGGTGCTGTGGCTGCTGGACGCGCTGACCATCTGGGTGCTGCTCGCCGTCACCTTCACTGTGGGGGCGCTCAGTCTGCTGTTCGACAGCGCCATGTCCGCGTATCTGCCGCGGCTCGTCGGCAAGAAGCAGCTGGGCCCCGCGAACGCGTGGATGGAGGGAAGTTCAGCCGTCGGCGAGGTCGCGGGGCCGGGCGCTGCAGGCGTGCTGGTGCAGTTCCTCGGCGCCCCGCTGGCGATCGCGGTCGACGCCGCCAGCTACGCGGCCAGCGCACTGGCCCTGCGTGGGCTGCCGCGAGCCGAGCCCAGCGCCCCCGACGGCCCCCGTGAGAAGCACCTGAGGGCCGCCCTGACCGGCCTCAAACTGCTGATGCGCGACCCCGTCCAGCGCTCCCTGGCCCTGGCCGCCGCGCACTTCAACTTCTTCAGCGCGATGTTCTACACCCTGTACACCCTGTACGTCGTAAAGACCCTGGGGCTGAGCCCCGCCCTGCTCGGCGTCCTGAGCGCGGCCGGGGGGGTGGGGGCTCTCCTCGGTTCGGCCACCGCGGCCCGCATCAGCGAGCGCTTCGGCTACGGCGTCCCGCTCGCCCTCGCCTACGCGGCACCCGGCGCCGCGGGCCTGCTGGTACCGCTCGCCGAGGGGCAGGGGAAGGCCGCAGCCCTGGTGCTGGTCGGGTTCTCCCAGTTCGGCTGGGTGCTGGCCGTCGTGGTCAACCTGATCCTCAGCGAGACCATAAAGCAGGCCCTGGTCCCCGATCACATGCTGGGCCGGATCACGGGCTCGGTGCGCTTCATCAGCTGGGGAGTCGAGCCCTTCGGCGCCCTCCTGGCCGGTGCGCTCGGCGCCGGGCTGCTCGGGCTGCGGACGACGCTTGTGCTGTCCGGGCTCGGGGTGCTCGCCTCGGCCCTGTGGCCGCTCGTGGGCCCCGCGCGGAAGTTGCGCACGCTGCCCGGGAGCGACCAGGACAGCGACATCGACGGCACCGACGCCCCGGACGGCACGGACCCGGTGACCGGTGCACGAGCGCAGTGACCGCACGTCCACTCAGGACACGACACCTGCTGCAGCACAGAGAAACCCACCCAGGAAAGGAAACGGCGTGAACAGCCAGGAAGCCAGCAAGCAACCGGCCACCCCCACCCCTGAATGGGCGGAACTGACCGAGGCCGTGGCCCGCTTCTACCGCGGCCGCAAAGTGGTGCTGCTCGGGCGCGAGGTGCCCCAGTACCGGCTGCGGGTGCAGGCGCTGGCGGCGATGGGCTCCCAGGCGCCGTTCATCATCGGCAACGGCGCGGGACACGGTGACATCCCGGCGGGCGTGGCCGACTGGACCACTGTCGAACTGGGCACCGTCAGCTTCACCGACACCGCCCGCGCCACCGACCGGCTGCTCGCCGACCCGCCCCCGAACGTGCGTCGAGCCCTCGACGCGTACGATCCGGACCGCACCGCGATCGTCCTCGCGGAGTCCAACGTCACGCGCAACGAGATGGACGGCAGGCAGGTCGCCGACGGCCGCCCGCCTGCCTGGGCCGAGCTGGAGGACAAGATCAAACTGGAGCGGATCTGGGATGAGCTGAACGTCGACCGGTTGCCTTCCGAGGTCGTCCCCGCGACACCCGAGGCGCTGCACGCGGCGCACCAGCGGCTCGACCTCGGTCAGGGCACCGTCTGGTACCGCGACATGAACAGCGGGGTCCAGGTCACCTTCGAACAGGCCCGTTGGGTGCGCGACGCCGCGGGCCTCGCCGAAGCCACGACGGCCGTCGCACGGGAGTGTCTGCAGGTGAAGGTCACACCGTTCCTCGCCGGAACGCCGTGCGGCATCAACGGGTTCGTCCTGGCCGACGGCGTCGTCGTACTGCGTCCGTTCGAGGAACTGGTGCTGCGTGGCCCGGAGCACTCGCAGTTGGTCTACGCGGGCTGCTCCACGTACTTCGACCCCCCGCCGACCGTCCACGACCGGATGCGGGACCTGGCCCGGAGGGTGGCTGCGCTGATGCACCGCGAGACCGGATTCCGGGGGGCCTTCAGCATCGGTGGCGTGCAGACCGCGAACGGCTTCGTCCCGCTCGACCTGCTGCCACGCGGCAACACCGCCCACCGTGTCATGTCCACCGCCACCCCGGGTCTGCCCTGGGGCCTGCTCCAAGGCGCTGTCGCAGGCGGCCACGACCTGGGCATCCCCGCCCACGAGGTCGAACGCGTCCTGCTGGGCGCCGTCGAGCAACGGCGCGGAGCGGCCGTCGCCCTGCACTCCGCCACGCCCTGCACGACCCCCGGGCGCGCCCGTTGGCTCACCGCGGACGGCGACGGACTGCGCCTCAGCCGCAAGGACGAGCAGAGCGACGCCTGCCTGGTGCAGGACCCGCTCCACACCGGCAGCATCGTCATCATGATCCCCAGCCCGTCGCTCCTCGGAGAGGAACGCCGCCTGGCCGCCCGCGCGGCCAGTGGCTTCGGCCTGTCGGAGAGGCTGTGGGGGACGGGCCTGGGCCCCTTGCTGGAAATGCCGGTGGCTCCCGCCTAGGGCCTGCCGGGGGTGCCGCACGGGATCCGGCCTGAAGCGGCCGGACAGTGCTGGGCGGTGGGGCCACGCCGGTGCCCCGTGAGCCGTGTCTGCGGGGCTTCGCCGCGTGCGCGAGGATTGACGTATGCCGAACCGACTGGCTCACGAGACGTCCCCGTACCTCCTCCAGCACGCCGACAACCCCGTCGACTGGTGGCCCTGGTCATCCAGGGCTTTCGACGAGGCGCGCAAGCGAGGCGCGCCGGTGCTGCTCAGCGTCGGCTACTCGAGTTGTCACTGGTGTCACGTCATGGCTGACGAGTCCTTCGAGGACGAGGCGACGGCCGCGTATCTGAACGAGCACTTCGTGAGCGTGAAGGTCGACCGCGAAGAGCGCCCCGACGTGGACGCCGTCTACATGGAGGCCGTGCAGGCCGCCACCGGGCAGGGCGGCTGGCCCATGACCGTCTTCCTGACCCCGGACGCCGAGCCCTTCTACTTTGGAACTTACTTCCCGACCGCCCCCCGTCACGGCATGCCCTCCTTCCGTCAGGTCCTGGAAGGCGTACGGGCCGCGTGGGCCGACCGGAGGGACGAGGTCGCCGAGGTCGCCGGGAAGATCGTGCGGGACCTGGCCGCGCGGGAGCTGAAGTACGGCCCGATGGACGTGCCGGGCGAGGAGGAGATCGCGCAGGCGCTGCTGGGGCTCACCCGGGAGTACGACGCCTCCCGCGGCGGGTTCGGCGGGGCGCCCAAGTTCCCGCCCTCCATGGTCATCGAGTTCCTGCTGCGGCACCACGCCCGGACCGGCTCCGAGGGTGCCCTGCAGATGGCGCGGGACACGTGCGAGCGCATGGCCCGCGGTGGCATCTACGACCAGCTCGGGGGCGGGTTCGCGCGGTACTCGGTCGACCGGGACTGGGTTGTGCCCCACTTTGAGAAGATGCTCTACGACAATGCTCTTTTGTGTCGCGCCTATGCCCATCTCTGGCGCGCCACCGGCTCCGAGCTCGCCCGGCGGGTCGCCCTGGAGACCGCCGACTTCATGGTGCGCGAGCTGCGGACGAACGAGGGAGGGTTCGCCTCCGCGCTCGACGCCGACAGTGAGGACGGCAGCGGCAGGCATGTCGAGGGCGCCTACTACGTGTGGACCCCGGACCGGCTCGCCGAGGTCCTCGGGGACGACGACGCGCAACTCGCCGCGCACCATTTCGGCGTCACCGAAGAGGGTACCTTCGAGCACGGGCAGTCCGTCCTGCAGCTTCCGCAGCACGAGGGTGTGTTCGACGCCGACCGGATCGAGTCCATCAGGCGGCGGCTCCTCGACGCGCGCTCCACGCGCCCCGCTCCCGGCCGCGACGACAAGGTGGTCGCCGCCTGGAACGGGCTCGCCGTGGCCGCGCTGGCCGAGACCGGTGCGTACTTCGAGCGCCCCGACCTCGTCGAGGCGGCGCTCGCGGCCGCCGACCTCCTCGTACGGCTGCACCTCGACGACCACGCACGGCTCTCCCGGACCAGCAAGGACGGGCAGGTCGGCGGCAACGCAGGCGTGTTGGAGGACTACGCGGATGTCGCCGAAGGGTTCCTCGCGCTCGCTTCCGTCACCGGAGAGGGCGTCTGGCTCGAATTCGCCGGGTTCCTGCTCGACCACGTGCTGACCTCGTTCACCGACGAGGAGTCGGGCGCCCTGTACGACACGGCGGTTGACGCGGAACAGCTCATCCGGCGGCCCCAGGACCCCACCGACAACGCCACCCCGTCCGGCTGGTGCGCGGCCGCCGGAGCCCTGCTCGGGTATGCCGCCCACACCGGCTCCGAACGCCATCGCACCGCCGCCGAGCGGGCGTTGGGTGTGGTGAAGGCCCTCGGGCCGCGTGCGCCTCGCTTCATCGGGTGGGGGCTCGCGACGGCCGAGGCGCTGCTCGACGGACCGCGGGAGGTCGCCGTCGTGGGTCCGGCCGCCGGCCATCCGGGCACAAAGGCCCTGCACCGCACGGCACTTCTGGGCACGGCGCCCGGCGCGGTCGTCGCCGCGGGGGCTCCGGACAGTGACGAACTGCCGCTGCTGGCCGGCCGTACGCTCATCGACGGAGAACCGACCGCGTACGTCTGCCGTAACTTCGCCTGCGACGCCCCGACGACCGACGCGGACCGCCTTCGGGCGGCGCTGAGCGGCTGAAACACGGGGCGAAAGCGGTTGCAGAACCAGGCCGAATGGGCGTGTGTTCGGATACTTCGGACTACACGGGTGACCGATCCGAAACAGTCTATTTATCGGAAGTGCCCTTGGGTTTCACAGTTTCCCCCTAGTCTCTGCACGGGGACGCGACGGGAGTGGCTCGCACTGGTCGAGTGACGCCCCTGTCGCGACAGGGGGTTTCGGAGATCTGGGGGGATCTTTGCTGACGTCTGTCTTCATCGCTGTCGTTTCGTTCGCCCTGTTCTGGATGGCGGCGTTCACCTTGTGGTGGCAGATGCACGCGTGGCGCACGCCCGAGGTGCTGGCCTCCACCCGGTTCAGCAGACCGGACGGGGACGAGCACGTCTCCTTCTCGCTGTTGCTGCCGGCGAGACACGAGCAGGCCGTGCTCGACCACACGGTCCAGCGCCTGCTGGAATCCACACACACGGACTTCGAGATCATCGTCATCGTCGGGCACGACGACCCGGAGACCACCGAGGTGGCCCGGAAGGCGGCGGACCGCGACCCGCGCGTCCGCGTCGTCGTCGACACCCACGAGAAGAAGAACAAGCCGAAGGCCATGAACACGGCGCTGCCGCACTGCCGCGGCGACGTCGTCGGGGTCTTCGACGCCGAGGACCAGGTCCACCCGGAGCTGCTGGCCCATGTCGACCACGCGTTCCGCTCCACCGGCGCGGACGTCGTCCAGGGCGGCGTGCAGCTCATCAACTTCCACTCCAGCTGGTACAGCCTGCGCAACTGCCTGGAGTACTTCTTCTGGTTCCGGTCGCGGCTCCATCTGCACGCGCAGAAAGGGTTCATTCCGCTCGGCGGCAACACCGTCTTCGTACGGACCGGCGTCCTGCGCGACGCCGGCGGGTGGGATCCCCACTGCCTGGCCGAGGACTGCGACCTGGGCGTCCGGCTGTCCAGCGCCGGCAGAAAGGTCGTCGTCGCGTACGACTCCGAGATGGTCACCCGCGAGGAGACCCCCGGCAGCCTGATGTCGCTGATGAAGCAGCGCACCCGCTGGAACCAGGGCTTCCTCCAGGTCTACCGGAAGCGGGACTGGAAGCAACTGCCCGGCTTCGGCCAGCGGTTGCTCGCCCGCTACACCCTCATGACGCCCTACCTTCAGGCGGTCTCGGGTGTGGTCATCCCGCTCAACGTGGCCATCGCGCTCTTCCTCGACGTGCCGGTGGGCATCGCCTTCGTCACCTTCCTGCCGGCCGTCACCGCTCTCGTCACCTTCGTCTTCGAGATCGTCGGACTGCACGACTTCGGCAAGCAGTACGGCCTGCGTGTCCGCTTCGTGCACTACCTCAAGCTCATCGTGGGCGGGCCCTTCTACCAGGTGCTCCTCGCCGGGGCCGCCGTCCGCGCCGTATGGCGTGAGCAACGCGGCCGCACCGACTGGGAGTTGACCAGCCACGTCGGCGCACATCTCGCGCACGTGAACCGAGAGGACGTTCCTGCGTGACCTCCACCCTTCCCGCGGTGACCGGAGCCACGGTCCCCGCGCAGCGGACAGCTGCGCCACCACCCGGTTCGACCCGTCGGACAACATCGCCGGAGCGCCTGCGCGGCTCGCGCCCCGACCTCGTCCTGTGCGCTGTCCTCCTGGTGGCGATCCTCGTCGTCCAGGGCTGGAACATCGCCGACTACCCGACCCTCAGCGACGACGAGGGCACCTACCTCGCCCAGGCCTGGGCCGTCCAGGAGGGCCGGGGCCTCGCCCACTACACGTACTGGTACGACCACCCGCCGCTCGGCTGGATCCAGATAGCCGTGCTGACCTGGATCCCGGCGCACTTCGCCCCCGGGTCGATGACCGTCGGCTCGATGCGGGCGACGATGCTGGTGATCAGTGCGGTCAGCGCCGTCCTCGTCTACGTCCTCGCGCGCCGCCTGTCGCTGCCGCGCTGGGCCGCGGGCCTCGGCATGGTCCTGTTCGGGCTCTCCCCGCTGTCAGTGGTCCTCCAGCGGGAGATCTTCCTCGACAACCTCGCGGTGATGTGGACGCTGCTCGCGTTCTGCCTGGCCGCCTCGCCGAGCCGCCACCTCTGGCACCACTTCGGCGCCGGGATCGCGGCCGCGACGGCGGTCCTCACCAAGGAGACGATGCTCATCGTGCTGCCCGCGGTGATGGTCACCATGTGGCGGCACAGCCACCCCGACACCAGGAAGTTCGCCCTCACCGGCGCCATCACCGCGTGCGCGCTCATCGGTGTCTCGTACCCGCTGCTCGCCCTGCTCAAGGGAGAGCTGTTCCCGGGCCCGGGACACGTCTCGCTCTGGGACGGGATCGAGTACCAGATGACCCGGCCCGGCTCGGGCTTCATCCTCGACCCGGGCTCCGGCTCGTACGCGGTGTTCCAGTCGTGGCTGTACTACGACCGGGTGCTGCCCGTCGGCGGGCTCGCCGCCGCGCTGCTGCTCCTGGTCACCTGGCGCTGGTCGGTGACCGCGCGGGCGCTCGCCGGACCAGCGCTCGCCGTGGCGATCCTCGCCGGGATGGCGATGCGCCCCGGCTACCTGCCCGCGATGTACGTCATCCAGGCGCTGCCGTTCCTCGCCCTGGTCCTCGCGGGCGGCACCGCGAGCGTCGCCCACGCGGTACTGCGCCGTGGGCGGCGCACGGGCGAGCGCACGTACCTCACCTGGGGGCGGTACGCGGTCGCGGCGGCGCTCGTGGGCGCCTCGGCCGCGTACGTCGTCCCGCGCTGGTACGACGGCAACCGCACCGCGGTGACCGCCGACGCCAACGCCCCCTACCGGGCTGCCGCCGAGTGGCTGGGCAGCGAGGTGGACAACCCGGGGAAGGCCCGGGTGCTCGTCGACGACGCGCTCTGGCTCGACCTCGTGCACGAGGGCTACAAGCCGGGCCTCGGCGTCATCTGGTTCTACAAGGCCGACCTCGACCCCGCGGTGACGAAGACGATGCCGCGCGGCTGGCGCGACCTCGACTACGTGGTCGCCTCGCCGACGGTACGGCGCGACGCCGTCGACCTGCCCACCGTCAAGGCCGCGATGGAGCATTCGACGCCGGTCGCCACCTTCGGCACCGGCGAGGAACGTATCGAGATCCGTCAGATCCAGGCCGCGGGAGGCGACCGATGACCGGCTACGAGTCCACCGTCCCCGACGAGCTGGGCGATCCGGCCGTACGCGGCGCCGAGGTCCCCGAGCCCGGTGCCGTCACCATCGTCGTCCCCACCTTCAACGAGTCCGCCAACGTACGGGAACTGCTGCACCGGATCACCGAGTCGGTGCCCGGCAGGCTGCCCTGCGAGGTCGTCTTCGTCGACGACTCCACCGACGACACGCCCGAGGTGATCGCCAAGGCCGCGCAGGACTGCCCGTTCCCCGTCACCGTGCTGCACCGCGACGAACCGGTGGGCGGGCTCGGCGGGGCGGTCGTCGAGGGCATGAAGGCGGCCACGTCCGACTGGATCGTCGTCATGGACGGCGACCTCCAGCACCCACCGTCCCTGGTGCCGGAGCTGGTGGCGACGGGTGAGCGGGCCGCCGCCGGACTGGTCGTCGCCTCCCGTTACATCAAGGGCGGCAGCCGCGCCGGGCTCGCGGGCAGCTACCGCGTCGCCGTCTCACGCGCGGCGACCTGGCTGACCAAGTCCCTCTTCCCGCGCCGGCTGCACGGCATCAGCGACCCTATGAGCGGCTTCTTCGCCATCCGCCGCAGTGCCGTCACGGCCGCGATCCTCCAGCCGCTCGGCTACAAGATCCTCCTGGAACTGGCCGTGCGCAGCCGTCCGCGCCAGGTCACCGAGGTGCCGTTCGTCTTCCAGGACCGGTTCGCGGGGGAGTCCAAGTCGACCGCGCGGGAGGGCCTGCGGTTCCTGCGCCACCTCGCCGGGCTGCGCACCGCCTCGCCCGTCGCCCGCATGGTGGCCTTCGGTCTGATCGGCGCCACCGGCTTCGTACCGAACCTGCTCGGCCTGTACGCGCTCACCGCGCTCGGCATGCACTACTTACCGGCCGAGATCCTCGCCAACCAGCTGGGGGTGGCCTGGAACTTCTGCCTCGTCGAGCACCTGCTGTTCAGAGAACGGCGCCGGCACCGGGCCCGCTGGGACCGTGTCGGCCGCTTCGCCCTGCTCGCCAATGCCGATCTCGTGCTGCGCATCCCGCTGATCGCGCTGCTGGTCGGCCGGTCCGGGATGGGCGTGCTGCCCGCCACCGCGCTCGCGCTGGTGACGACGTTCGTCCTGCGCTTCGCCGGCACCGAAGCGCTGGTCTATCTGCCGCGCAGGAACAAGGCCGGGCGCGGGAGCCGCACACCGAGGAGAACCGCATGAGAGTTCGGATCGGACCGACACCCCGGATGAGACCCGAACTCCGGATGAGACCGACGCGGAGAACATCGTTGCTGGGCGTGGGCGCCCTGGCCGCGGGCCTGCTGCTCGCCGTGCCCCAGCCCGCGTCCGCCGCCAACCTGGTGAAGAACCCCGGCTTCGAGACCGCAGGCACCGGTGACATGCCCTACTGCTGGGAGAAGTCCGGCTGGGGCGACAACGACGTCACCTACTCCACCGTCGCCGACGCCCACTCCGGCTCCAGGGCCATGAAGGTCGAGCTGCCCCGGCGCGTCGACGGCGACCGCAAGGTGCTGATCACCGAGTCGACCGAGTGCGCACCGGTGGTCTCGGTGGGCAGGCAGTACGACCTGTCGCTCTGGTACAAGTCGACCACCCCCGACACCGCGGTCACCCTCTTCCGGCACGACGCCACGGCGGGCTGGCAGTACTGGACCGACCTCAAGACGCTGGAGCAGGCGGGCACCTGGACCCGGGCCTCGGTGCGCACGCCGGCCGTCCCGGCCGGCACCGACCGCATCACCTGGGGCGTCTCGGTGTACGGCACCGGGTCCGTGACCACCGACGACTACACGATGGAACAGGTCGCCGACCCCGTCCCCGAGCCGACCTGCACGGGCACGGCCGAGGAGTGCGCGAACGGCAGGTGGGACGTCCTGCCCACGCAGAACCCCGTCCGCTCCATGCACTCGGTCGTCCTCAGGAACGGCAAGGTGCTGCTGATCGCGGGCTCGGGCAACAGCGAGACGATGTTCGAGGCGGGCACGTTCACCTCGGCTGTCTACGACCCGGTGGCCGGCACGTACAAGGTCATCCCCACGCCCAAGGACATGTTCTGCGCCGGGCACGTCCAGCTCGACGACGGGCGTGTGCTCGTGATGAGCGGCAACAAGGCGTACCCGGTCGCGGGCGGGCACGGCTACGAGGGCTACAAGGACTCGTACGTCTTCGACCCGGTCACCGAGGCCTACAGCAAGACCAACGACATGAACGACGGCCACTGGTACCCGTCGGCCACCGCACTCGGCAACGGTGACGTCATCTCGTTCGGCGGGCTGCGCGAGGACTCCTCCGGTTCGGTGACCACCGAGCTGTGGTCGGACGCCGAGCAGCAGTGGCAGCCGCTGTGGAAGGTCAACCAGACCTGGTCGTTCTGGGGCCTGTACCCGTCGATGATCCTCATGCAGGACGGGCGGCTCTTCTACTCGGGCAGCCACGTCTTCGGCAACAACATTCCCGGCACGGGCTCGGCGGTGTACGACTACGACGCGAACACGGTCACCCAGATCCCCGGCCTGCAGAACAAGGACGAGCGCGACCAGTCCGCGAGCGTGCTGCTGCCCCCGGCCCAGGACCAGAAGGTCCTCACGATCGGCGGTGGCAACATCGACTCCAACCCCGAGGCGAACCGCCTCACCGACGTCATCGACCTGAAGGCCGCGAACCCCTCGTACGTCGCGGGCCCGCCGCTGCCGCAGGGCACCGTCGACGTCGGTGCCGGTCCCGTCCCGCAGACCGGCGACCAGGGCAAGATGTACGTCTCCGCCGTACTCCTGCCGGACGGCAAGGTCCTGGAGACGGGCGGCGCGCTGCACAACCGGGCCGATCCGGTGTACGAGTCGTCGGTCTACGACCCGGCCACGAACACCTTCGACCCGGTGGCCGCCGATCCCGAGGCCCGTGGCTACCATTCGTCCGCGTTCCTGCTGCCCGACGGCCGGGTGATGGCGACGGGCGACAACCCGGGCAACGGCACATGGAACCACGACGTGTCGCTCTACACGCCGCCGTACCTGCTGAAGGGACCCCGCCCGACGATCACCTCGGTCATCGACACCGAATGGCAGTACGGCGACACGCAGCGCATCACGGTCGACCGTCCCATCGCCAAGGCGGAGCTGATCCGTCCGGCCGCGGTGACGCACTCCTCCGACCCGAACCAGCGCTTCGTGGACCTGCCCCTGTCGGTGGACGGCAACAACGTCGACCTGAACGTGACGAGCAACCCCAACCTGGCCCCGCCCGGCTGGTACATGCTCTTCGCCGTCGACGCGAACGGCGTGCCGTCGGTGGCGAAGTGGGTCCACCTCCAGGGACCGTCGGCGCTGGCCGCGGCCACCACGCCCGACGCCCACATCCACTCCTTCGCCGACTCCCTGACGGGCAAGGTCACGGGCCCCGGCAAGAAGCGCACGTCCCAGAAGGTCAGCACCACGATCTCCGGCTGCGACCGCCACTACGGCTCCGCCAACGTGTGTGTGCCGACGGCCTTCCCGCCGGAGGTCAAGGACACGACGAAGGCGCGTTGTACATGGCTTAAGGAGCACGACTACGGGCGCCTGAAGGTGAACGGAAAGGATGATCCCCTGGGGCTGGACCCGAACGGGGACGGGCTGGCGTGCGGAAAGGCGGATGTGCGGAAGCGATAGCGTCCCGGCAGGGGGCTGGCTCTGTCTCCGCTACCCGAATTCCTCGACGGCGCGCACCACGATCGTCTCCAGCTGATCGTGGTGCGCGCCCTTCCAGTACGCCCGCCCGCACTCCCCGCACTGCGCGAACACGTCGTACGACCGCCGCGTCCCGCCCTCCAGCTGGTCCACGACGTCGTCCTTCGCCGCCTCCTTGAGGAGCCCGTTGCAGGCGGTGCACCGCGTCCAGGGCCGTAGCTCGGGTGCGAACCGGTCCAGTACGTCCCGGAGTTGCTCATCCGGGCGCGTGCTGTACACGAACGCCCCTGCCCACAGTTCGCGGCGCCGCAGCAGCCCCCGGTCCCGGCTGAGCATGACCCGTCGCTCGGCGGCGGAGCGCGCAGCGAGGGCGGGGTCGCCGATGTCGGTGGACTCGTAGGCCGCGTCGACGCCGAGGAGGCGCAGCCGGCGGGCGAGGGTGCCGAGGTGGACGTCGAGGAGGAAGCGGAGCGGGGCGCCGGGGACGCGCTGGGGGCGGGGGACGGGCCGCACCTCCACGGTCTCGCCCGGCCCGGGGACGTGGGAGACCGGTACCTCACGGCCGTCGACCACCAGCGCGCCGACCTCGGTCAGGGGGGCGCCCAGTGACTCGATGACGTGGCCGAGCGTCGAGACGCCGTCGGTGACGACCTTCGTGGCGCCCCTCCGTCGCCCCTGCGGGAGGAAGAGCCCCAGCTCGGGGGCGAACTCGACGTGGATCTCCGGTCCGTTCACCCGGTCAGGATGTCATGGCTGCGGTGCGGCAGGCCCGTGCATTTCGGAGGCCTTCGGGGCCTCGACGGGGGCAACGCCCGGGCCATGGTCCGGGCCATCGTCCGGTGGCCGGCGGGCCAGGTCCCTGAAGGTGCTGAGGGTGCGGTCGACCAGGTCGACCACGTCGTCCCGGTAGTCGCGTTCGGCCCAGTAGATCACCGCTTCGAAGAGGGCGGACATCAGCCCCATCGCGTAGACCCGTACCTCCAGGTCGTCCGGGTCGCGTCCGGTGCGGTCCGCGATCGCCCGGCACAGCAGGCGGCCCGTGACGGACATGCTCTCCATGGCGCGGGAGCGCACCGCGGGCACCGACACGATCAGCCCCGAACGGAGCTTCAAGTCCTCCTCTTCGTAGCCCGGGGTGTCGGCGACCTGCATGGCCATCGACTGCCGGATCGCCCACCGCACCGACTCCAGCACCGGCTCGTCCGCGGGGCGCGACCGCAGCATCTCCTCCACCAGGACGTCGTACTCGTCCGTGATGATGATGTCCTCCTTGGTGGGGAAGTACCGGAAGACGGTGCTGGGAGAGACCTCGGCCTCGTCGGCGATCTGCTCGACGGTCGTCGCCTCGTACCCCTGTTCCTTGATGAGCCGGTAGGTGGCGTCCCGGATCGCGGTGCGTGTCTTGAGCTTCTTCCGCTCCCGCAGGCTCAGCCGGCGCTCCGCCTCCGGGAGCCGCCGGGCCGTGTCCGGAACAGGGGTTCGTGCCGTGGTCATGTCCTTCATTGTCGGCCATGGGCCTACCGGGGAGCCAGATCCGGAGTTTCGCCGTCCGACGCCGGGGCCGGTTCGGGGGCTTCGCCCGGTCGCTGGTTCGGCAGCAGTACCGCCGTCAGGAGTGCGGCCACCAGGGCCGCGATGCCGCAGACGACGAGGACCGTGGACATGCCGTCCACGTACGCGGAGTCGGCGGAGCGGGCGAGGACCGGCAGTCCGAGCTGTTCGGCGACCGTGTGGGCGCCGGTCAGTGAGGCGCGCGCGGCGTCGGCCGCTTCGGCCGGGAGGCGGGCGGTGTCGACGCGGTCGCCGTAGGTCCCGGCGACCAGGCTGCCGAGCAGCGCGATGCCGATCGCGCCACCCACCTGGCGCAGCGTCATCAGCAGACCGGAACCGCTGCCCGCCTCCTCGGCGGGAATACCGCCGAGTGCGGCGTCCATCGCGGGCACCATCGCGAGACCGAAGCCCATGCCCGCGACCGTCAGCCACAGCGCGGTGAACCCGTAGCCGCCGCCGGTCTCGGTGCGCGAGCCGAGCAGCGCGGCGAAGCACAGCACCGCCAGGCCCGCGGTGACGACCGGGCGGGGACCCGCGCGCCCCACCAGGAGTGTGCTCAGCCGCGCGGAGACCATCAGGCCGCCCATCATCGGCAGCAGCCGCAGCCCGGTGCCGAACGCGTCGGTGCCGCCGACCTCCTGGAGGTAGGTCGGCAGCATGAACAGCAGACCGGAGAAGACGAACGTGCCGAGTGTCGCGGCCAGGGTGTTGAACAGGAAGCCCCGATGCCGGAGGAGCCGGATGTCGAGCATCGGCCGTACGGCGCGCCGTTCCCGTACGACGAGGGCGGTGAGCAGCAGTGCGGACAGCGTGAACGAGCCGATGACCTCGGGGCTGCCCCAGCCACGCCCGGGTGCCTCGATGATGCCGAAGACCAGTGCGCCGAGGCCGAGGGCGCTGTACGCGGTGGACAGTACGTCGACCTTGGGCGAGGAGGGGTCGCGGGACTCGGGGAGCAGGAGGACGCAGGCGGCGATGCCGATCGCGACCATCGGCACGTTGATCAGGAAGATCGAGCCCCACCAGTAGTGGTCGAGCAGGACTCCGCCGACGAGGGGTCCGAGGGGCATGCCCGCGGCCATCGAGGCGGTGACGGCGGCGACGGCCTTGCTGCGTTCCTCGGGGCCGAACATCGACGGCAGTACGGACAGTCCGAGCGGGATCACCAGCGCGGCGCCCACACCCATCACCGCGCGGGCGGCGATGACCGGCCCGGGTGTGTCGACGAGGGTGCCGAACAGGGCGCCGACGAGGAACACGCCGAGTCCCGCGATCAGCATCCTGCGCCGCCCGAAGCGGTCGCCGAGCAGTCCGGCGGGCAGCATCAGCGCCGCGAACACCACGATGTACGCGTCCACGATCCACTGGAGTTCGCCGGTGCTCGCTCCCAGCTGCCCGGCCATCGTCGGGAGCGCGACGTTCAGGATCGTCATGTCGAAGCCGAGCACGAGCATGCTGGCGACCAGTGCGCCGAGGGCCCACCAGCGGCGGGGATCACGGCGCTGGTCCTGTGCGTGCGTGACAGTAGCCATGAAATGAGAGTAACTCTCAAAAGGTAGTGAGTGTCAATCTTGGGTGCCCTGGCATGCGAAATGGCCGCGGCTTCGAAGCCGCGGCCATTGAAGAGGAGCTGTCCGGAAGGGTCGGGAGGTCAGGCGTGCTGATAGGCCACCAGTGAGATGCCGACGTAGTGCACGACGAACGCAGCGAGGGTGAAGGAGTGGAAGACCTCATGGAAGCCGAACCAGCGTGGTGACGGGTTCGGGCGCTTCATCCCGTAGATCACGCCACCCGCGCTGTAGAGGAGGCCGCCGACGATCACCAGGACGAGGACGGCGATCCCGCCGGTGCGCAGGAAGTCGGGGAGGAAGAAGACGGCGGCCCAGCCCATCGCGATGTAGCAGGGGGTGTAGAGCCAGCGTGGGGCCCCGATCCAGAACACGCGGAAGACGATGCCCGCCAGCGCGGCACCCCAGATGCCCCACAGCAGCCACTGTCCCTTGCTGTCGGGCAGGAGCAGCAGGGTCAGCGGTGTGTAGGTGCCCGCGATGATCAGGAAGATGTTGGCGTGGTCCAGGCGGCGCAGCACGGCGTCCATGCGCGGGCTCCAGTCGCCCCTGTGGTAGAGCGCGCTGACTCCGAAGAGCAGGCAGGCCGTCAGGACGTAGATACCGCAGGCGATGCGTGCCCGCGGCGAGCTCGCGAGCGCGGTGAGCACCAGGCCCGCGACGATCACGGCCGGGAACATGCCCGCGTGCAGCCAGCCTCGGAGTCTCGGCTTGACCGGATGCGACGGGGAGAGCGCGGCAGGACCGCGGTCGGCGACCGGCGTGTCCGTGTGCGCGTCGGAGGCGGACGCAGTCATGTCCGGCATCGTACCTACGCAGCCGTAAGTGATGTATCAGTCTGACCGGTTGGGCGCCCAGGAGTGGCGATGTTCTCATGGCGGGCCCGAATTCGGGATACCCGTGGTGAAGCGCCCGTGACGCGTCGAAACCAGGTGGGCGAATTCTACCAAGTGGTGATGCTCACGCCGCTCAGGTGTGAGGCCCACTGGACATATGCGCAGATGCGTCGGATGATCAAATGAGTGCGGTCGGCACCGGATGAGCGCCAAGCGGTCCAGACCGTGAAGCATCCGGGTCGCGGCCCCCAAGGGGCACCCAACAAAAAATCCCTCGTTTTAGGAGCAATCGTGGCGCGCGACATCGCGGCTCCCCCGAATACCGTCCCCACCAGCCATCAGGAACTGGTCGCGTGGGTGGACGAGATAGCCGAACTGACGCAGCCGGACAACGTGGTCTGGTGTGACGGATCCGAAGCCGAGTACGACCGGCTCTGTGCGGAGCTCGTCGAAAAGGGCACCTTCAAGAGGCTCGACCCGATCAAGCGCCCCAACTCCTACTACGCGGCCTCCGACCCGACCGATGTCGCCCGGGTCGAGGACCGTACGTTCATCTGCTCCGAGCGGGAGGAGGACGCCGGCCCGACCAACCACTGGAAGGCTCCCGCCGAGATGCGGGAGATCTTCCAGGGCACGGACGGGGACGGCGGTATCTTCCGGGGTTCGATGCGGGGGCGGACGATGTACGTCGTGCCGTTCTGCATGGGCCCGCTGGGTTCGCCGCTCTCCGCGATCGGCGTCGAGATCACCGACTCCGCGTATGTGGCGGTGTCCATGCGCACCATGACCCGTATGGGACAGCCGGTGCTGGACGAGCTGGGCTCCGAGGGCTTCTTCGTGCGTGCCGTGCACACGCTCGGGGCGCCGCTGGAGCCGGGCCAGGCGGACGTGCCGTGGCCGTGCAACAGCACCAAGTACATCTCGCACTTCCCCGAGACCCGCGAGATCTGGTCGTACGGCTCCGGCTACGGCGGCAACGCGCTGCTCGGCAAGAAGTGCTACGCCCTGCGCATCGCGTCCGTGATGGCGCGGGACGAGGGCTGGCTGGCCGAGCACATGCTGATCCTCAAGCTCACCCCGCCCAGCGGCGAGTCGAAGTACGTGGCCGCGGCCTTCCCCTCGGCGTGCGGCAAGACGAACCTCGCCATGCTGGAGCCGACGATCTCCGGCTGGACGGTCGAGACGATCGGCGACGACATCGCCTGGATGCGGTTCGGCGAGGACGGGCGTCTGTACGCCATCAACCCCGAGGCGGGCTTCTTCGGGGTCGCGCCCGGCACGGGCGAGCACACCAACGCCAACGCGATGAAGACGCTGTGGGGCAACTCGGTCTTCACGAACGTCGCGCTCACCGATGACAACGACATCTGGTGGGAGGGCATGACGGAGGAGACCCCGGCACACCTCACGGACTGGAAGGGCAACGACTGGACGCCGTCCTCGGACACCCCGGCGGCCCACCCCAACGCCCGCTTCACCGTACCGGCCTCGCAGTGCCCGATCATCGCGCCCGAGTGGGAGGACCCGAAGGGCGTGCCGATCTCGGCGATCCTGTTCGGCGGCCGTCGCGCCTCGGCGGTGCCCCTGGTGACGGAGTCCTTCGACTGGAACCACGGTGTGTTCCTCGGCGCGAACGTGGCGTCGGAGAAGACCGCGGCGGCCGAGGGCAAGGTCGGCGAGCTGCGTCGCGACCCCTTCGCGATGCTCCCCTTCTGCGGCTACAACATGGGCGACTACATGGGCCACTGGGTCGACGTCGCCAAGGGCAAGGACCCGGCCGCGCTGCCGAAGATCTACTACGTCAACTGGTTCCGGAAGAACGACGAGGGCAAGTTCGTCTGGCCGGGCTTCGGTGAGAACAGCCGCGTCCTGAAGTGGATCGTGGACCGGCTGGCCGGCCGGGCCGAGGGCGTCGAGACCCCGATCGGCATCCTGCCGACGAAGGAGGCCCTCGACACGAACGGACTCGACCTGTCCGACTCGGACCTGGCCTTCCTCCTCACCGTCGACAAGGAGGTGTGGCGTGAGGAGGCCGGGCTGGTTCCCGACCACCTCAACACCTTCGGCGATCACACGCCCAAGGAACTGTGGGACGAGTACCACGCCCTGGTGCAGCGCCTGGGCTGACGCCCCCTCGCTCCGTGGCCGGCCATGACCCGCCCTGACCTGCGATGTCACCTTGGCCGGTCGCGGTGACGCAACACTGGGAAACCCGGGGCTCGCACAAAGGCGTGCGAGCCCCGGGGTTTTTTCGCTCCCGCCGCCTTCAGGCGGCAGCCCTCAGGCCGCCCGTCGGCTGCCGGTCGGCTGCCGGTCTGAGGGCTGCGGCCGAAACGGCGGCGGTGCTACCCGGACCGGCCCTCCAGATAACGCGTGTGCGACTCCTGTCGCCGGGCCTCGGTGTCCCGCAGGGCGGCCGCCAGCCTCGTGAGCTCCTCCTGGAGTGCGGAGAGCTGGCGCTCCAGGTGATGCTCGGGCGGATCCGTCCCCGGCGACAGCCGGGTCCACCACCGGGTCCGTACGAAGGTGTCGACCGCCTCGGGTACGTCCTGCCGCACGGCCCTGGACAGGGCGTGCATGCCCTCCGGGTCGTGCGCGAGGACCTCGGCGACCCAGCCGGGGTCGAGGAGGGCCGTGAGCAGCTCGGTCAGCTCGGTGAGACGGCCGGAGGCGGCGGGCGGCAGTTCGACGTCCGCCAGATAGTCGCGGAGCCGGCCGAAGTCGGCGCGCACCTCGTCGAGCTGCGCGGACGGGTCCGGGAAGTCCGGCAGGGGCGGGCGTTCGGGCGGGGCGATCAGGGCGCCCGCGCCGTACAGGCCGACGACCACGACCGGCCAGTACACGCCCGCGACTCCGGTGAAGGTCAGCGCGAGCCCGACGAGCCCGAGGGCGCTGCCGGTGAGGTTCTTGCGGGACTCGACGTACCCGAGGAACTTACTGGTAGCCACGGATCTCCTCGAAGGCGCCGTCCAGCGAGCCCTGCTGGGCGTCGAAGAGGCGGCCGCCGGTCAGGTCGGCGATGTGCTCCAGTTCCGCCCGGTCGGAGTCGCCGAAGAGGATGGGGAAGACGGGGATGTCCCGCTGGTGGCCGGTGAGCCGGGCGTAGAAGTCGTCGAACTCCTCCGGGCCCGCGCCCGCCGTGTTCTCGCCGTCCGTCATCAGCACGACCGACGTGAACGTGTCCCGGTCGGCGGCGCCGAGGCGCTCGTACGCCTTCTCCAGCGAGGTGTAGATCGCTGTGTCGCCGGAGGCACTGACCCGGCGGGTGTCCGTACGGATGCCGTCGAGCCCGGCCCGCGGGTCCTCGGGCCGTACGACATGGGTGCGCACGGACTTCACCTCCGACCCGAACGGCATCAGCGTCACCTCCTCCCGGTCCCGGAACTCGCTGGTCAGCTCGGTGAGCGCGGTCTTCAGCCGGTCGAGGCGCTCGCCCTCCATGGAGCCCGAGGTGTCCAGGACGTACACGGTGCGGGAGGGCCGGCGCAGCTCGTTGTCGTACGCGTCGAGGAGCCCGTCGGCGACGGAACGGCTGCCCGGGAAGGGCAGTTCGCGCCGTCTGCCGCTGTCGAGCCCCGGCCCGAGCGGCACGGAGGCGACGACCGGGCGGCGCAGGGTGCGGTCGGTGATGAGCCGTTGGATCTCCGGGGTGCGCAGGGCCTCGGTGAGACGGCGGACGTCGTCGCGGACCTCCTGGCCCGTGGACGCGAGCGAGGAGAGCGGGTAGTCGGCGGTGACCACCCCGTCACGCGGGCGGATCACCGTCAGGTCCTTGCGGGCCTTCAGCACCGACTCGTAGTTGAGCAGCGCGTCGACGTCACCGCGCCGGTCGTACGCCTGAGCAAGCCAGCCCGACGACCCCGACGTCAGCTGCTGCCCCTTGAAGAACTCCTTCAACTTCGGTGTGGCCTTCTCCACGTCCGCGTCGGTGAGCGCGGACTGGGCTCCGGACAGGCCCGAAGCCACCGAGATGAGGGTGGAGAAACCGGAGTTGGAGCGGGAGGGGTCCGTCATGCCGTAGGTCAGCTTGCCGTCCGCGACCGCCTCGTCGATGTCCGACCAGGTGACGTCGTCCGGCTTCCACCCCAGCTCCCGTACGGTCCCCGGCTTCACGCCGATCGCGACCGGGCTGGACATCACCGGTGTCTCGGACACGATCTGCTTCGCGGCCTCCGGACGCAGGCGCAGATAGTCGTTGGAGGAGAGCCAGAGAGCGTCGTACCTCTCCTTGGCCCTGCCCTCGGCGAGCAGGTCGACCGCGTCGAGGGTGCCCGTGTAGGTGGGGCGGACTTTGATGCCGGTGTCCTTCTCCACCTGCTCGAACACCACTGTCATGTCGGCGAGTTCGCTGGAGGCGAGCACGCGGAGGGTGCCGGGGACGGGCTTGCCCGGGTTGCCGGGGGTCTGAACGGACTTGCCCGGGTCGCCGTCGGCCGTGCAGGCGGTGAGCAGGGCCGCCGCCGAGGCGAGAGTGACGGCGAGCGCTGCCGTACGTCCTTTCGTACGTCCGCTTTGCCGTGTTCTCGGCTGTGTTCCGCGCGTCATCCGAGCCCTCCCTCCAGCGCGCCCTGGGAGCGGCTGCGCTCCAGGTACGCCGTGGCGTGCTGGAGTTCGGAGGTGAGGGACTCGACGGTGGCGGCCATCGTCTCGGTGGCCTGGACCTTGTAGGTGTCGATGGCGTCGAGGGTGCGATAGATCTGCTGGAAGGCGGAGCGCAGGGTCTCCGCGCCCACGGCCGGGTCGGCGGCGATGCGCTGGATCTCGCCGCTCTGGGTGGCGAGCATCTCGGCGTTCCCGCGGATCAGGTCCTCGGTCGTGCCGCGCAGGGCGTTCACCTGGTCGACGACCTTGCGCTGGTTGTCGAGCGCGGAGGCGAGCATGACGGAGATCCGCAGGGCCGAGACCGTGGTGGTGGCGGCCCGGTCGACGCCCTTGATCAGCTCGTCGTTGTTGCGCCGTACGACGTCCATGGCCAGATAGCCCTGGGCGCAGACGGCGAGCTGGGTGAGCAGGTCCTGGTGCTTCTGCCGGACGGGGAAGAGCACGTCGGCGCGCAGGGCGTCGGCCTGTACCGGGTCCGTCGCCTCCACGCCCGCGATGTGCTGCTCGACGGCCGTGTCCAGGGCCTGGGTGAGGACGACGTACTCCTGGAGCTTGCCCATGGACTCCCAGAGGCGGACCCGCTCGGTCTGGAGCGCCGCGTTGTCGCGGCGGAGTTCGTCCTGCCCGCCGCGCAGCGAGCCCACGATCTTGTTCAACGTGCCCTGTGCCGAGGCGTACTTGGCGACGTGATCGCGCAGCTTGTTGCCGCCGGGCAGCCGGGAGAGGAACCTGCGCCCCTTCGCGGCCGGCAGGTCACGCGGGTCCAGGTCCTCCACCACCCGGCGGAGCTCGACGAGCGAGCCCGCCACCTGGGACTGGGCGTCCTCGCCCTTGGACGGCAGGGAGCGGACGGTGCGCTCCAGCATGCGGTTGGACTGAGCCGCCGCGGTCCGTATCTCGCCGGCGCCGAGGGCGGTGATCTCGCCGACCTTGCCGGCGAACTCGGGGGAGCGGGCGTCGAGAGTGGCGAGCCCCCGCACGTACTCGGCGGCCTTGCGCTCCATGTCCGTACGGACCCCGTCGTCGACGGGGACGAGCCCGCCGGCCTTCTCCCGGGGCACGGGCGCGACGGCCTCGGGCGGTGTGAGTATGAAGGTGTCGTTGGTGTCGTTATCTGTGGTCACTTGCTGTTCCCCCGTTATCCGCGGGCCCGGCGCGCCAGCTCGTGCAGCACCGCGGAGGTGGGCACGGGCGCCTGCCGGACACCGCTCAGTTGCTGGTTGAGATATGTGCCGCTGTCGGCAGCGGCCGACGCGAACTCGGCGCCACCGTCCTGCGGCCGGAAGCCGTGCCGGACGGCCAGCTTGCGCAACTGTGGGTCGGTGCCGAGGAGTTCACCGAGCGCGCGGCCGTTCTCGGTGAGCGGTACGACGGTGTGGTCGCTGGTGATGGTGGTGTCCGGGTAGAGGACCACCATGTCGCCGGGGCTCTGCCCGTCGTCGAGGAGTGCGGCGACCTGCGACTCGTAGACCAGGACCAGCGGGTTGCCGGCACCGCTGACGAAGTCACGGAAGACCGCGTCCGTACTGGACTGCTGGGCGCCCTGGACGCCGATCAGCTTGCGCATCAGGGGCGCCACGCGCTCGACGTCGGCGTCGCTCGCCACCAGCCGGCCGCCGGCCGCGACGTACGAGGTTGCGGCGAGGTAGAGGGCGCCGGAGTTGGAGGTCTCCGGGTCGGTGCTGGAGATGTAGAGGGTGCCGGTCAGCTCCCCGTACTTCTCGGCGCCCTTGAGCTGTTGCCAGGTCCGGTCGTCCCGGGCGGCGTCGAGGTAGGCGCCCATCTTCAGCGTGCCGCGGTGCTCGTCGAGGGTGGCGAGCCCGTTCGAGGCCAGGACCTCGGCGGCGTTGCGGTGGGCCACGACGACGAGGGGCGAGTAGAAGGGGCGCGCCAGGGTCTGCTTCACGCCGTACTTCTTCGCGAGTTCGGCGGCGGGCACCTGGCTGGACGGGAAGGCGGCGTCGTACCCCTTGAGGTCGAATCCCTCCATGGCCCAGGACCCGGAGGTCTCGGCCTTCACGGTGTAGCCCTTGACGGCGAGGGCCTTCACCACGTCCGGATCGGCGAAGAACTCGGCCTTCTCCGATCCGATCACCATGCGCACGGTCTTCGTTGCCGTGCCCGTGTCCTGCTCCTCGCGTCCTGCCACGACGGCCGCCACCACGCCGCCGAGCAACAGGACCGCCAGGACGATTCCTGCGATGCGTCTCACATCGGGGAGAGTGCTCGCGGAAGGCAAAGTTCCCTGTGTGTCCTGGTGAACGCAGGGTGACGAGCCGATCCCGGTATGCAACCGGAGCGCTGCGTTCCGGCCGGTGGCCGATTGTTTTCGGGTTCGGTGGGGTACTCGAAGGCGGCGTAAGGCTGTTGTTTCCCTTCCCGTCTGTTTCCGGCTGGGCTGATGCCGGGCAGGTGCTGGGGGTGGTGGCGACGCGCTGCGACATGGAGCGCCGGGGTTGTGACGGGCCCCGGCGCTTCACCGCGTGGTGGCATCAGCCGAGTCACCCCCGCGCGCCGGGGCTCCGCTCGACGGTTTTTCTCGCCCGGCTGCGCGCAGTGCTGTGGCACCCGGTCCGCCCGTCGCTGCGGGTGCACGCGGGGCCGGGACCGATCTTGGGAACTGCCTGCAGGGAAGGAGTCAGCCGGTGAGGAGTCAGCCGGTGGTGCTCAGCTCACGCCGGCTGGCCAGCGCCGCGCTGTGCGCGTCCATGCGCTCGGCCGCGAGGATCGCCGCCGCCGTGTCGGCGCGGGAGGCGGCGACCACCAGGGCGCGGCCCGCGAGGGCGTGCGCCCGCCGGTGGAGCGCCGCGGTATGCGCATCGTGGACGGCGGCGGCCTCCGCCGACCGCACGGGCGGGAGTCCTCCCCGCAACCGGGCCACCTGCCCGGTCAGCCGCTCCGCGGCGGCGTCCAGGTCGTCGGACGGAGCCAGAGCGCGGAGCTCGTCCGTCACGGTCAGCAGCGCCGCGAGATGGCCCGCGAGCTGGATGTCCAACTCCTCCTCGCGGGAGCGGTGGGGGAAGTCGGGGCTGGTGCCGGCCATCGTGTGCACCGACTTGGTGCGGATCGGTTCGTACATGGGACGGCCTCCAAGCTCTCGTGCACCCAGCCTAGCTTAGATTCCGTCTAAAGTTGAGTGCAGTCCGAAAGCCTTGCGGGTGCCCGACAGCTTTACGAGTGTCCGTTGGGGTGAGACGGGCGACCGTTTCCTACGGCTGCTGTTCCTCCGGCTCCAGCCCCATCTCCTTCGCGCTGTAGCGGGGCAGGTCGCTGGTGTCGATCGTCCACGTGCCCAGGTCCGTGGTAACGGTCACGGGCTTGCCGTAGGACAGGTGCAGGCGGTTCTCATAGGCGGGCCGCCCCTCGGCCCGGCCGATCTCCCACTGGTACGTCCATGTCCCGTCGCGCGGATCGAGGATCAGGTAGTGGGGGATGCCCATGGCAGGGTAGTCGCGGGTCTTGTGCTCGTAGTCGTTCTCGGGGTTCGAGGGCGAAACGATCTCGACCGCGAAGATGATCTCGTGGGGATCGAGAGGATTATCCGTCTGCATGGCCTCGCCGGAGCAGACGAGGATGTCCGGAACACGCAGCTTGCCGAGCGACTCGTCATCGATGTCGGTGGCTTCAAAGGCGAAAAATCCCTCCGGAAGCTGCGCGTCGAGCTGCCGGGAGACCCACTTCGCCGTGAACTGGTGGCGGGGCCGCGGGCTCACCACCATGACGAGCTGTCCGTCACTGATCTCTGGCCAGGTGGAGCCCGGCGGCGGGGTGATGCGGTCGCGGCGGTTGCGGAGCCGCTGGTAAAGGGTCTGCTGGGTCATCGGGGCCTCCCGCATCCGGCATGAGGGGCGTCGGAGTGATCGCGGGGATCATGGCAGTGTGGCCCGGCAGTCGGTGGCGATCTCGGCCCAGACCATCAGGCCGGCGCCGGTTTCCCGTGTCCCCCAGCGGTCGGCCAACGCCTCCGTGATCAGGAGCCCGCGCCCGTGCTCCCGCTCCGGGTCGGGCGGCGTTCTGTGTGCGGCCACCGGCGCCGGGCCGTGTCCCTCGTCGATCACGCTGATCGTGACCGTTCCCGCGGTGCGGGCGCAGGTCACCGTGATGGTGCCGCTGTCAGTGTGCTCCAGGGCATTCGCGACCAGTTCTCCGGCGATCGTCTCCAGGTCGTCCGTCGTACGGAGCGAGAGGCCCCATGATCGGGCGGTGTCGCGTACGTAGCGCCGGGCGGCGGGCGCGGAGGCGAGGTCGTGGCCGGGGAGGGTGAGCAGGGCGTACGCGTGGGGTGCGGGCGAGGTGCCGACCGGTACGTCCGGGAAGACCTGCTCCGGCAAGAGGGAGACCGCCGGTGTTCCGTCCAGGCGGGCTCGCGGCACTTCAGCGAGCCGTGCGCCTCTGGACCTGGCGATGAGCAGGGTGTCTGCGAGCGCGTCGGCCAACTGCGCCACCAGGGCCACGAGTTCCCCATTAGCCCTTGCGCCGCGCCTCGCGAGCGCGTCTCCTGTACGCCCGAGGAGCCGGTCTGCGAGGTCGAGTTGCATGTTCTCGATCCGATCCGCGTGCCGGGAGGCCGGACCGTCTCCGTCCGTGAGGAGAAGACAGGGCTGGCCGTGGGCACCGGTCCAGGGCAGTAGCCGTACGCGGGTCGTGTCGTCGTTCACGATGCCGCTCCCAGGTGAGAGTGGATGTCATGGGTGTCGAGGTCGAGGCCGTACGTGGCACACCGGAGGGAGTCGCGGCGCAGGCGCTGGATGCGGGCCTCCTCTTCGCGTTCGTGCGCCTGGAGGTACGGGCGGACGAGAGGCGTGGAGGTGCCGTCGACGGGTTCGTACCAGCGGCGGACGGTCGGGGCGAGGGCTGGACGCGGCATGCCGAAGGGGGGCACCGCTTGAGCCACGGGCGAAATGGGCCGTCTCGGCGGCACGAGACGGAGGGGCTGCGCCCCCGCGCGATGCTTCCCGTGCGAGGCGAAGAGGCTGCGGATGCGTCCCAGTACGCGAGTGATCAAACGAAACAACTGGTCAACTCCCATCTGCTGAACTGTCGTTGGAATCTCGGGCCACGCACCTGTCGATCTCGCCCCAGATGACGGCGCCGTCGGCCGTTACGTCATGGCCGTACCGATCGACATCGGCCAGCGCCACGAGGAGTGCGCGGCGGCGGGCTTCGCTGAGCCGTGCGGGAAGCGCGGCCCTGACACGAATCCGATCGGTGAACTCTTCGGTGTGCGCCACACAGCCCGTCGACGCGGTGAGTGCGGCGGCAAGGGCGACCGCCTGCGGCGTGGCAGAGCACACACAAGCCCCCGTGACGGAACGAATGCGGAGAGTATTTCTACTCCAGTAGCATCCACCTGATGCAGTAGCTTGTCAATGTCGACTGGGACGACCGCAGTTCGTACGGCAGAGAACCGGAGAGCTTCCATGCCCCGAGAGGCGCCATACCTTGCAGTAGCCGACTCACTGCGTGCCCGGATCCTCGCGGGCGAGTGGGGGGTCGGCGCACGGCTGCCGTCGAGGGCTCAGCTCGCCGAGGAGTACGGTGTCGGCCGCAACGTCACCCAGCGGGCCATGGATCGCCTGATCATCGAAGGGCTGCTCGAAGGGCGCGCGGGGTCGGGTACTTACGTCCGCAGGCCGCGTGAGCGCGTACGTATGGTCCGCTCCCGGCACCGCGAAAGCCGGGATGGCTCGCCCTTCCGTGCCGACATGAGAGAGCAGGGCAGAGCAGGGACATGGGAGTCACACAGCCAGGCACGCGTCCCCGCTCCGGCCGCCATCGCCGAGCGACTCGCCATCAGCCCTGGGGATCTGTGCGTCAACACCCGGTACGAGTTCCTGGCGGACGGGCAGCCCGTCCAGCTCTCCGAGTCCTGGGAACCGATGTCGATCACGGACGGAACCCCGATCGTGCTCCCCGAGATGGGCCCTCTCGCGGGGGCAGGGGTGGTCGAGCGCATGCGCTCCATCGGGGTGAAGGTCGAGACCGCCGTCGAGGTACCTCGCCCTGGCCGGGCCACCCAGGCACAGGCGAATCTGCTGGGCATCAGCGTGGGCGATCTCGTACTGCGGATCGAGCGAACCTACTACGCCACCGATGGGCGACCTGTGGAGACCGCGGACATCGTTGTTCCGGACATCCGCTGGGAAGTGGCTTACGAATTCGGAGTCGACCAGCCGTGACCGGTGACCATCTGATGTGATGGCCGAACAGGTCGATCACCTTCGGCCCGTGGCGTGCCGCCTCAATGTGAACATCCAGGTGCTGCCATGAGCTGCGTTCGTGTCCCGTCGCGCCAGCCGACGATTGGCGGATTCGCGCCAGCCTTGACTGCTCCGGCCAGGCCGGACCCAGGTCGACGGTGGCACAGATCTGCCAATCGCTCATGGCAGACCACCGCTCAACTTCGAAGCCCCCATGCCTCGCGACGGGCGGTGGCACGGCCCACTGCAGCGCCGCCACCGGCGCGGCCTTGCCAAGGGGCACGCGGCGCGCGGGGCAGCATCCCGCGGGGCCCCTCAGTCGAACGCTGCCGTGTAGGCACGCGTGCGTGTAAGGGACATGCGCCGGGCTTGAAACGCAACATCGCAGTCATCGCTGGCGATGGATATCGCGACTACGTCGCCCGTCTGGGCTTCCAGACTGAAAGTCTTGCATGCAGGAGGGCCCCATCCAGCTACACGCAAAGCCTCTACGTCGGAGAACAGGAGATAGAAATAACTCCCGTTCGGACAGGAGGCCTGTGCCTTTATCTAGGAGCGAATGGTGCCGCCCAGCGCCCGGCTGTTGGGGCCGCCACATCCATGCGGTCCGCCTCTGGTGTCTCCGGTTTTGTGTCCAGTAACTCTGAGGCGTCTACGAAGAGGGGGCGATGCGTTTCCTGATCACAGCTTCAATGAATTCAGCTGGTGGTCGATAAGAGTGGTCCGTGACGTAATGAAGAATTAGATCCGGGGCGATCATCCACTCCCCGGATGTCGAAATGAAGCGAACTTCTGCTCCGCCAAGCGAGATCTTCTGACCGTCAATTTCGGCAGTTACCGGATACCTTTCCTCGTTGTTGATATGAGGGATCCGGCACCTGTGCCAACCGCGCATCTTCATCTGGCGGTCGCACTTAACCACGCTGGACAGTGTTTCGATGAATTCTTCAGGGACGTTCCCCCGGGGAAACTCTCTGCCGGCTTCCAGCCATCCTACATTGACAGCCGTCACGCCGTCCGGGACGGAGTCGCTGACATATTCGTAGGGAGACAGGTCTTCATAGTGTGTCATGGCCGCTTTCCTCGGTGTTTAGAACACGGATCTACATGCAGCCCAATGTACTGACCCCATGTTGGGGCGAAGCAGATCCGACAAATATGTCTCATCAGTCACTGTAACATTGCGTGGCGTCCCGAGGATTTTCAAATCATCCGGCGGGAAAAGTGAGTAATCGGGAAGTTTTTCCCCGGGGCCGTAAACTTCGACTGGGGTAGGGCTCCCTGTTTCAATCTTGTTTCCAAGTGCATCACTGATCGTTTCCCCATGCTTGCCGTACATGTGGATGCTCGTACCCTCTGGAACAGTCACCGCAGCACCGTCTCCAGCGCGTATCCCGCCATGCCCGCTCAAGACCAGTTGGTTATCCGGCCGTCCCATCTTGCGGACATCGACGATTTCATCGCTGCTGCCAGCCACAAAGTTTGGAGCTGCCCGTGTTTTTTCATTCCGTAGGCAAGGAGACAGACCCACATGATCTGTCCAGGCGTGTGGGTTGTCGACGTAGGTCGTGGGGTTGGGATCCGGTGAGAGTCCGAGGGGGTCGGGGGTGAAATAGCGGGCGGTTTCGGGGTCGTAGTGACGGAAGTAGTTGTAGTGGAGGCCGGTTTCGGGGTCGTAGTACTGGCCTGGGAAACGAAGGGATGTGTACGTGTGGCTGTTGGTGGCCCAGGCGGTTGTGCCCCACAGGGTGCTACGGGTGTGCCAGGCGATGTCGCCGTGTTCGTCGATGAGTTCGCTGGGTGTGCCGACGAGGTCGGTGACGATGGCGAAGAAGCGGGTGTCGATTTCCTCCTGTGAGGCCTCGGCTGCGGTGATGCGTTCCGTCTGGACTATGGGGTGAAGACCTTGGTGGTCCCAAGTAAGGGTGACTGGGTTCGGCAGGTTGGGAGACGTGGTGGTCTGTTCGCACAGCGTGGTGCCGTCCCAGGTGAAGATGGTGCGTTCGACAACCGTTTCGCCATCGTCGGCCAAGCGGAGTTTTGCGGTGCGGCGGCCGTGTGGATCGTAGGTGTAGCGCCAGCGTGTGCCATCCGACGTGATCACCTGAGTGAGGCGGTCCTCGACGTCCCATTCGTAGCGCCAAGCGTCGGGTTTGCGGGATAGGCGGGTCTTCTGGCGGAGAGTGATGCGGCCCAGGGCGTCGTGTTCATAGCGGACGTTGCCCGCGCGGATGATGCGGGTGCCCGTGTAGGTACGCTCGCCCACGGCCTCCTGGCCCGGGTGGTTGGAAGGCCAGACCGCCGAGGTCTGGTTGCCTGCCTCGTCGTAGGCGTACGTCTCGGTCCAGTTCGCCGCGTGCACCGCCGTCACGCGGCCCGCGGCGTCCAGGTCGAAGTGGCGGTGGCCATTCAGGTGGTCGTCGATGCCGATGAGGTTGCCGTCCGCGCGATACGTATATGAGCGGTGCTGGACCGTACGGCCGCTCGCGACTGTCACCGATTGCGTGGTCAGGCGGCCTGTGGGGTCGAAGGTGTGGTCCAGGGTGATCAGTTCGCCGATGCTGCGGGTCAGTTCCCGGCCCGCCTCGTCATACGTGAAGTCGACGGCGCGGCCCGAGGCCACCATCCCCGTGCGGCGCCCGGCGGCGTCGTAGCTCCACGTCGTGATCGCGCCCGTGGGGGTCGTGCGGCTCGTTCGGCGACCCAGTTCGTCGTAGGTGTACGTCAGTGTCCTGCCGTCGACCGTCTCGGACGTCAGCCGTCCGAATTCGTCGCGCAGCAGTGTGAGCGTCGTGTCGTCTGGGCCTGTCGCCTGGGCGAGTTGGTCTGTCGTGTCGTACGCGTACGTCGTAATGCGGCCTGCCGCGTTCTTGCGTATGACCTGGCCCAGGGCGTTGCGTTCGAAGGAGATCGTCTGGCCGAGCGCGTTCGTGCGGGATATCAGGCGGCCGCCTGCGTCGTGCGTGTAGGCGAGGGTGCGGTCGTCGAAGTCCGTCTCGGATACGAGGCGGCCGCTCGGGTCGTACTCGTAAGTCCACGTCAGACCCTGGGGGTTGGTGACCTGGGTGAGGCGCAGTTCGGTGTCGTGGTCGAAGGTGTAGCGGGCGCCGTCCGGGGCGGTGCGGGCGGTCAGCAGGTCGAAGTGGGTGTACTCGTAGCGGGAAACCGCGCCCATCGGGTCGGTGTGGCTGGTGCAGTTGCCCTCGCCGTCGTACGTCCACGATTCTGTGCTCCCGTCCGGGGCGGTGCGGCGGGCGGGCTTGCCCTCCACCGTCCATTCCAGGCGGGTGATCGAGCCCAACGGGTTCGTGATTGTGACAGGTCGGCCGAAAGCGTCACGTTCGTAGCGGGTCACAGCTCCGAGCGGGTCGGTGATCTCCAGCAGCAGGCCCGCCGCATCGCACCGTACCTCCGTCGTCGTGCCCAGCGCGTTGGTGACCGACGCCAGGTGGCCCATGGCGTCGTAAGCGAAGCGTGTGGTCGCCCCGGAAGGGTCGGTCACTGCGGCGCGGTTGCCGTCTGCGTCGTACTGCTGCAGGGTTCGGCTGCCGTCCGGGTGGGCGATCACCACCGGCAGGCCCTGGTCGTTGTAGCCGATGCTGCTGTAGCGGCCGTCGGGGCGGACGACCATGATCGGGCGGCCGGTCTTGTCATAGGCGTAGCTGGTGGTGCGGCCGAGCGGGTCAGTGATGGTGACCGGGCGGTCGTGGCGGTCGTAGGTGGTGCGGGTCGTCGCGCCGTCCGGTCCGGGCTCCGCCACCACCTGCAGATGATTGTTGATCAGGTAGCGGGTCGTGTGACCTAGGGAATCGGTCTTCGTCGTGACCCGGTGGCCGGTCTCAGGGTCGGTGTCGTCATAGGTGTAGGTGTTGCGCAGGTGGCCCGCCTCGCCCGTCTGGAAGGCGCAGCGGTCCTGCTCGTCGTACACGTAGCGGTACGACGAGCCGTTCGTGTCGGTCCAGGACGTGATCCGACCCAGGTCGTCGTTGGTGAACCGGGACGGCATGCCTGAGGAGTTGGTCACCGCTGTCAGGTGGCCGTGCCCGTCGTAGCCGAAGCGGACGAGTTCGATGTCACGGCCGGCGTCGGAGTCGGCCAAGTGCAGGGCGGCGATGCGTTCGCCCTCAGTGGTGATCTTCAGGTGGTAGCCAGCCGAGTGGGCGATGCCGGTGGGGGCGCCCTGGGGGTCGTATTCGAAGGTGAGCCACTGGGATCCCGAGCGGTCGGAGATCTGCTCCAGCAGCGCGATGCCGTTGCCGTCGCCGCCCGGGGCCGCGAAGTACCAGGTGCGGCCGGACTCGGGGGCGGTGACGGTGTAGTCGCCCCAGGCGTCGATGGTCAGCGGATGGCGCTCGCCGTCCAGGGGCAACACTGGCACCCCAGGAGCGGGGTGCGGGTAGGCCAGCAGGGAGCCGTCCTCGCGGATGAAGACGACGCCCTCGGCATCGATCTCCAGGCGCTGGTCCGCCGTGGAGGTCCAGGCGGGGCCGAACCAGCGGCCTGCCCGGTAGGACGACTCAAAACACCGGGAGAAGACCAGCGGGAGCCGGGCCGGTAGGGACACGTCGGTCTGCGGCAGGGCCATGCGGCCGGTGGCCATGTCGATCGGGTCGCCGCCGAACGTCTTCCTGGTGAGTTCTCGGCCGAAGTCCCGCAGCCCAGAGCCGACACTCCGGCGCGCGGCTCCTGTGGCAGCTTCCCGTGCGGCTCCACGTAGTGCCCCTCTACCCGCGGCCCCCGCGCCCTTGCCGCCTATCAGGTTCGAGGCCAGATAGCCCATCGCGTCGCCGGGGTCGCTGCGCCAGCCCGTGCCCAGGACTGACATGGGCAGGCGCTCGGGGTGGGCAGCGGTGCCCACCAGGCCGGCGAGCAGCATGTTGGAGTTCTGCAGCCACTCGCCGGGGTGGGTGATGTTGTAGGAGTCCATCGGGTTGACCGTGCGGGCCAGCTTCACCGCGTCCGCGCCGCCCTTGAGCAGACCGCCCAGGACGTGGACCGAGTTCAGCTGGGCGCCTACGAAGGCGTCCGCCGCGTTGGCACCCAAACGGTCCGTGAAATCCGGCTTGGCCGGTGCCAGCTCCAGGGCACCCGCCAACCGGCGCTGCGCATCCCTGGCGGCGCTGGTGCGCTGGCGGCGCGCCTCCTCCAGGATCTCCACCGCCTCCCGCCTGCCCGCCACCGACGGGTCGGTGAAGGTGCCCGGCTCGGTGGGCCTCGGGCCGGGGTCCCGGCCCGCCAGCGCGGCCGCGTTGTACCGTTCGGCCGCCTGGTTGAAAGTCTTGACCTTGGTGTTGTGGGCGTCCGCCGCCTGCCGGTAGGCCTCCTGTGCGTTGCGGAAAGCGTCGATCGCCGCCTGCGCCTGCTGCTGAGCCCAGCGCACCGTGTCCGCGTACGCCTCCAGCGCGGCGGCCGCCGTCTCGCAGGCGTCGGCCGCCGCGAGCCACTGCTTGGGCTGCATGTCGAACTTCGCCCGGAAAGCGTCTCCGGCCTCGCCCTGCCAGCCGCCCGAGTCCAGACTCCGCAGGCCCTGGCCGACGTTGTCGAAAGCCCGGAAGAAGTCCCGCAGGTGCCGGGCCCGCGCCTCCAGTGCCTCCGGGCTGCCGTGGACCAACTCCTTGGGGTCCTCGCTCTCGCCCAGCTCGCGCTCGGCGACATCGCCGCCCAGCCGGTTGTTCACTCCCTCGCCGAAGTCGCGCACCCCCTCGGCCAGCCCGCCCGCGCCGACCGCCGACAGGCCATCCGCCGCTCGGTCCGCGCCCCAGTTGGCGGCCTCCCCGATCCCCCTCGTCGCGCTGTCGACGACGCCCTCAACACCGTCGCCGAGCCCGTCGACCCAGTCCCCCACACCCATCAGCCCTCACCCTCCCCGGGCGCCGGGGCTTGCGGTGCTTCCGCCTCGGGCTGTGGCGGCCCGCCCCACTGCCACTCCGTCCGGGGATCGAACAGCGCGTCCGGGGTCACCGTGGAACTCGATATGTCCTGCCCCGCCTGCGCCCAGGCCTGCCGGGCCCCCTCCTGACCCGCCAGATAGGACCCAGGGCTGTAGTCCGCGTTCGCGGCATGGGAGAGGGCGTTGTCCTTGAGCGTGTCCGACCAGGAACGCTGCTCGACTTCCTCCGGGGACAGGTAGGGGTTGCCTGCTGCCGCCGTCCAGACCGTCTTCAGGGTGTTCGAGACGTACTCCTCCTGCTCGTGATACAGCCCCGCCGACAGGTTCAGCCGCCCCGCGAACTCATTCGCGTCCTGCATCAGTGAGCGCACACCCCAGCCCCACCGCTCGCAGAAGTCGGCGAAGACCTGGTGCAGGCTCGCGTCCCCCACCTCCAGGCCCGCCAGCTCCAGGTCGCTGAAGCCGCGCCCCAGATTCGCCTCGATGTCGAAGCCCAGCTCCTTCAGCTCGTCCATCGCCAGGTTGATGCCCCGCGTGATCCGCTCCAGCGCCTCCGCATCGACCCGGTAGCCGCCACCACCGCCGCCGGTCATGCGCCCGCGCCCTCCGCATCCAGGGCCACCGAGTCCGGAACGATCCCCGCCACCGGAGGCAGCACCATCCCGGCAGCGCTCCCCGCGTCCACCGCGATCCCGACCGGCCCGCCCACCTCCGGGATCACGTGATCCAGGAGCCGTGCCCCGTACACCGGCACCCGATCGGGCACCGCTTCGCCCCGCGCCTCAGCGAAACGCGCCAGTGCCGCATCATCGGTGAACACCAGCAACCAGCGGATACCACCCGCCTCCACCGACAGCAGGGCGTCGTCCACCACCGGCACCAGCACCTCACCGCGCCGGAACTCCCCCAGCACCGCCCGCAGATCGCCCTGACCGGCCGCGGCCAGGTCCGTCAACCGCACCCGCAACGCCCCCGCGCCCATCCCGGCCACCCCTGTCGACCCTCACGCGCTCATCGCACAAACGGTCGACCACCTTATCCAGTTGGACCCTGAGGAGCACGGCAGATCCCGGCCCCACTTCAGATGCGTGTCGGAATGCGAACGCCAAGGGGCCGGGCCCGCCGTCCGGAAACAGCGAGCTCGGCCCCGTCTCCGGCCCGGCGAGCGCAGCGCTACGGCTGGCTGTAACCGTCCAAAAAGTGTCCGATCCGTGTGATCGCCGACGTCAGGTCCGCCACCGTCGGCAGTGTCACCACCCGGAAGTGATCGGGCTCCGTCCAGTTGAAGCCCGTTCCCTGGACGACCATGATCTTCTCGCGGCGCAGCAGGTCCAGGACCATCCGGCGGTCGTCCTTGATCTTGAAGACCTTCGGGTCCAGGCGCGGGAAGAGATACAGCGCGCCCTTCGGCTTCACGCACGTCACGCCCGGGATCTGCGTCAGCAGTTCGTACGCCACGTCCCGCTGCTCCTTCAGTCGCCCACCCGGCAGCACGAGGTCGTTGATCGTCTGGCGGCCGCTCAGTGCGGCGACCACCCCGTGCTGGCCCGGCATGTTCGCGCACAGCCGCATGTTCGCCAGGATGGTCAGGCCCTCGATGTAGGAGTCGGCGTGCGCCCGCGGGCCGGAGATCGACAGCCAGCCCACCCGGTAGCCCGCGACCCGGTACGCCTTCGACATGCCGTTGAAGGTGAGTGTCAGCAGGTCGGGCGCGATCGAGGCCGTCGCGCGGTGCGTGACGCCGTCGTACAGGATCTTGTCGTAGATCTCGTCCGAGCAGACCAGCAGGTTGTGGCGCCGCGCGATGTCCGTGAGGCCACGGAGCACCGTCTCGTCGTACACCGCGCCCGTCGGGTTGTTCGGGTTGATGATGACGATCGCCTTGGTGCGGTCGGTGACCTTCCGCTCCACGTCGGCGAGGTCGGGCATCCAGTCGGACTGCTCGTCGCAGCGGTAGTGCACCGCCGTGCCGCCCGACAGTGAGACCGCGGCCGTCCACAGCGGGTAGTCCGGGGCCGGTACGAGGACCTCGTCGCCGTCGTCCAGCAGGCCCTGCATCGCCATGACGATCAGCTCGGACACGCCGTTGCCGATGAAGACGTGCTCGACGTCCGTCTCTATGCCCAGCGTCTGGTTGTGCATGACCACCGCCCGGCGAGCGGCCAGCAGGCCCTTCGCGTCGCCGTACCCGTGGGCCGACGACACGTTGCGGAGGATGTCCTCCAGGATCTCGGGCGGACACTCGAAGCCGAAGGCGGCCGGATTCCCGGTGTTGAGCTTGAGGATGCGGTGTCCCGCCGCCTCAAGCCGCATCGCCTCCTGGAGCACCGGGCCCCGGATCTCGTAACAGACGTTGGCGAGCTTGGTCGACTGGATCACCTGCATGTCGGTGAGCTTACGGCCCGGTAACGCTTCCCGCGGCGTGTTTTCCACCACGTGAGACGACCGCTATGGACCCATATGCGCCTCCGCTGTCACACGAACCCCAGAAGTCTCTACAATCCCCGCCCATGTTCAGCCATCCTCAGCGCAATGACATGACGTACGGCGTGGATGCGGCGAACGGAGCGAAGGGTGCGAACGGGATGAAGGGTCAGTCCGGGGAGAACCCGGACCTCCACGGTCGCCCGAACGTGTACCACCCGTACGGTGACGCCGCCGCGGCACCCGCCTACGAGGCGTACTCGGACCCGGCCACCGCACACGGCTGGCAGAACGCGTACGACGAAACGGTGCGGATGGATCCTGTTGTGGATCCCGCCGGGGCCGGGGCCGGGGCCGGGGCCGGGGACGGGGACGGCTCGGCCGGGCCAGCGGTCGGAGAGCTCGGGTACGGCAGGGAGAGTGCTGCCGGGCGGCCGGGCGAAGGTGGCACGGGACCTGTCGGCGGGGGCGGCCGCCGAAGACGGAAGGAGGGGGAGGGCCGTCGTCGGCCCCGGAAGGGGCGGCGAGCCGGTGCGGCCGGGGGCCGGATCGGGCGGCGCGGGGCCCTGGTTACCGGCGGCGTCGGCGCCGTCCTTGTGACCGTCACGGCCACGGTCGCCGGGATCTTCGGCTCGGGTTCCCCGGAGCACGGCGACCGGAAGCCCCCGACCGCGCCGGGGTCCGTCCCGGCCGCCGAGATCCCCGGCGCGGGCGGCTCGCCGGGCGCGACGGCGGCCCCGTCGTCCGGCGTCTCCTCGGGTGCGGCGGACGGCGCGTCGACCAGGTCCTCGGACAGTACGTCGAGTGCTTCCCCCGACGGCTCCGACTCGGGCGCCTCCGCCCCCGCCGCTCGGACGCCCTCGGCCCCGGCCGCCTCCGCCTCCGCCACCACGACCGGGCCCAGCAGAGGCAACTCCGGCAACAACCCCGGCCGTGGACAGGGCTGGACCAAGGGACCGAAGTAGTCCCGGCCGATTCCTCCTCGCTCCGAGCGGCCGAATCCCCCTCGCTCCGAGCGGCCGGTCCCCCCTTCGCTCCGAGCGGCCGGTCCCCCTACCGCGCCGGCCGATCCATCGACCCCGCCCGCCCCCCGCCGAGACCCCGCCCTGCCCGTTGCCTAATCCACCCTCATGAGGAGATCCGGTGGAGTCCTTGCGGCAAGGAGCCCAAGAAGGGCCCAAGTGGGGGCATCCGTAAGTCAGTTGCCCCGATCATGATCCATGGGCGGTCGGCTGTGCGGCCCTTGGGAGTGTCGCGCGTCCGGAAACACCTCCTTGCTCGCCCATTCCACGCCCCTCACAATGCGCATGACAAACCAGCGGTGATCGGAACCCTTCCGTTTCCAGCACCGTCACCCACGTCGTAAGAGGGGACCCCACATGAGAAAACCTCTCGTCGCCGCAGTCTTCGCCCTGGCGCTTGCCGGAGCGGGCGCGGCGCCCGCGGTCGCCGCCGGCGCGCCCGCGGCCGACCCGGTCGACCCGGCGGCCTCGGCCTCCGTGGGCAAGATCGCGGACACGGGCACGAGCACGGACTCGATCACGTCCACGGTCTCGGACCTGGTCGCGTCCGCCACGGAGACCGTGGGCCGGATCACCCAGCCGTCCGCCCAGGCCGTCAACTTCGCCGGCACCGTCGCGCTCAACAACTGCTCCGGCTCCGTCGTACGGATGCCCGCCTCCGCGGACAACGACCCGGCGCTCGTGATGACCAACGGTCACTGTCTGGAGTCCGGGTTCCCGGCGGCCGGCCAGGTCATCGTCGACCAGGCGTCCAGCCGTACCTTCGGCCTGCTCAACTCCGCCGGCACCCGTGTCGCCACGCTCCGCGCCAGCAAGATCTCGTACGGCACGATGACGGACACGGACGTCGCGCTGTACCAGATCACGAGCACGTACGCGCAGATCAAGAGCTCGTACGGCATCGACGCGCTCACCCTCAACGACGCCCGTCCCACCGCCGGCACCGCCATCAGCGTCGTCTCCGGCTACTGGAAGCGGATCTACAGCTGCAACGTCGACGGCTTCGCGTACCGCCTGAAGGAGGGCGACTGGACCTGGAAGGACTCGGTCCGTTACACCTCCGCCTGCAACACCATCGGCGGCACCTCCGGCTCGCCCGTCGTCGACGACGCCACCGGCAAGGTGGTCGCCGTCAACAACACGGGCAACGAGGACGGCGAGCGCTGCACCCTCAACAACCCCTGTGAGGTCGACGCGAGCGGCAACGTGACCGTCCGTCAGGGCATCAACTACGCCCAGGAGACCTACCAGATACCCGCCTGCTTCGGCGTCGGCAACAAGCTCGACCTGAGCGCGAGCGGTTGCGTCCTGCCCAAGCCGTAGAGGCACGAGGCGCGCACACCGTCGTGTGGGGCGAGCGGTCACCGGTCATCAGAAGGGCCCTGGTCACTGGGCTCGGCGCACCGCCCGCCCCGCAAGCACGTCCGTCCGGCGGCCGTCCTCGATTGCGAACCGGCCGTCGACGAGCACGTAGGGGATGCCGACGGGCAGCGTCCGCGGCTCCTCGAACGTCGACCCGGCAGCCACGGTCGCCGGGTCGAACAGCACCAGATCCGCGCGGTACCCCTCGCGCACCAGCCCCCGGTCGGCGAGCCCGAGCCGGGCCGCGGGCCGGGAGGTGAGGTGCGCGACGCACTCCTCCAGCGACAGCACCCCCAACTCCCGTACGTACCGGCCGAGATACTGCGGGAACGTCCCGTACGCGCGCGGGTGGGGCTTGGCGCCCTGCAGGATGCCGTCGGAGCCGCCGGTGTGGACGCGGTGCCGCATGATCGTCCGGACGTTCTCCTCGTGGCCCACGTGCTGGAGGATCGTCGGGCCGAGCCGGTCGGTGAGGAGGAGCCGGCGGGCGGTGGTCCAGGGGGCCTCGCCGCGCTCGTCGGCCGACTGCTGGACGGTCCTGCCGACGTACGACGCGAGAGCCGGGTCCGTCACTCCCGAGATCTCGATCGTGTCCCACTCGATGGGGACGCCGTGGCAGCCGTCGGCGCCCACGACCTCCATGTGGTGCCGGATGCGCTCGGCGGTCCCCTCGTCCTCCAGTCGCGTGAGGATCGCCTCCGGGCCGCCCTCGCTCGCCCAGCTGGGCAGCATGGCCACGAGGGTCGTGCAGCCGGGGGTGTAGGGGTAGGTGTCGAGGGTGATGTCGGCGCCGTCGGCCAGCGCGTCGTCCAGCAGGGACAGCAGCTCGGCTCCCCGGCCCTTGTTCACGCCGAAGTTCATGGTGGCGTGGGCGAGATGGAGCGGACAGCCCGCCTCCCGCGCGAGGGCGACCATCTCCTCGTACGCCTGGAGCGCCCCGGCGCCGTACGACCGGTGGTGCGGGCAGTAGTAGCCGCCGTGCACCCCGACCACCCGGCACAGCTCGGTGAGTTCGGCGTCCTTCGCGTACATGCCGGGCGTGTACGTCAGCCCGGACGACATCCCGACGGCGCCCTCCCGCATCCCGTCGGCCACCGACTGCCGCATCCGGTCGAGCTCTTCGGGTGTCGGCTCGCGGTCCTCCCAGCCCATGGCCAGCATCCGCACGGTGCCCTGGGGGATGAGGTAGGCGGCGTTGACCGCGATGCCCTCGCCGTCGAAGCCGTGGTCGAGGCGGTCCAGGTACTCGCCGACGGACCGCCAGGTGAAGTCGATGTCGTCGCCGTGTCCGTTCCAGCCGGTGATGGCCCTGCGGACCTCGGCGAGGGTGCGGTCGTCGACCGGTGCGTACGACAGGCCGTCCTGGCCGATCACTTCGAGCGTGACCCCCTGCGCGACCTTCGCGCTGTGGTCGGGGTCCCGCAGCAGGGCCAGGTCGCTGTGGGCGTGCATGTCGACGAACCCGGGGGAGAGCACCAGGCCCTCGGCGTCCAGCTCCCGTGTCGCACGCGGGCGCTGGCAGCCGGCCGCGGCGGCCTCTTGCACGATCGAGACGATCCGGCCGCCGTCGACGACCACATCGGCCCGGTACGAGGGGCCGCCGGTGCCGTCCACCACGTCCGCGTCACGGATGACGAGGTCCTCCACGAACGCCTCCTAGAAGAACGTGCGGACGTAGTCGACGACCGTACCGTCGGCCTCGGCCACGGGGATCAGCTGCCACTTGTCGAAGGACGTGCAGGGGTGGGAGAGACCGAGGGCCAGCCAGTCGCCGACCTGGAGGTCCGCCTCGGGGGTCGTGCCGATCCACGCGTGCTGGTCGGAGAGGGACGTGACCGTGACGCCGGTGGCGGGATGCTCGGCCCCGGCACGGCGGACCGTCTCCGCGGCGGGCAGATCCAGGTCGTACGCCGCGTCCCGCTTGCCCGCGTTGACGAAGGCCTGCTCGGGGGAGGGGCGGGACACCACCTGCGCCCAGAGGCGGAAGGCGGGGTGGAGGGCGCCTTCTTCGGGGACGCGGTTGAACGGGGTCACGCGCCCGTAGTGGCCCGCGTCGTGCGAGACGTACGCCCCGGAGCGCAGCAACTTCAGCACCGGCAGCGACAGTTCGGGAAGCTCGGCGAACACGTCCGCCACCGCGTCGAACCAGGCGCTGCCGCCCGCGCTCACCACGATCTCGTCCAGGCCCGCGAACCGCCCGGCCTTGTCGAAGTCCGCCGCCAGCGCGGTGAGCCGCCGCAGCCAGGCCCGCACCCGCTCCGGGTCCGCCTCGGGCACCTCGCCCTCGTAACCGGCCACCCCCACCAGCCGCAGCGTGGACACGGCAGCCACCGCGTCCGCCACCGCCGCGCACTCCGCCTCGGTCCGCACCCCGGTACGCGCCCCTTCACCGGCGGCCAGCTCGACGACCACGTCCAGCGGGCGGGAGGCGACACCGCGCAGCGCCGCGTCCATCAACTCGACCCCGCGCACGGAGTCGACGTAACAGACGAGCCGGAAGGAGGGGTGGGCGTTCAGCTCGGCGGCGATCCAGGTCAGCGCCGCCTCGTCGACGACCTCGTTCGCGAGGAAGATCCGCTCGATCCCGAACTCCCGTGCCACCCGCACCTGATGCGGCACCGCGAGCGTGATGCCCCACGCGCCCCGGTCGATCTGCTGCCAGAAGAGCTGCGGGGCCATGGACGTCTTGCCGTGGGGTGCGAACGCGAGGCCGTGACGGGCCGTGTACGTCTCCATGAGCGCGAGGTTGTGCTCCAGGCGCTCGGCGGAGAGGGCGAGCACCGGGGTGGTGAAGCCACCGGTGAAGAGGTTGCGGCGCTCGGCCGTGAGCTCGCCGACGGTCAGGCCTGCGGCGTCCGGGGGGAGGCCCTTGAAACGGTGGCCGACCTGCTCGGCGGCCAGGCCTGCCAGGGCTTCGGTCCGTACGTCGGTACTGGTTCGTACATCGGTACTGGCTTCCGCACCCATGGAGCCTCCCTGATCAGGTGAATTGCGATATCTGCAACGGTCATTGCGTATGTCGCTCACTGCTGTCTAACATCCCAGCCAACACCGGGTCAACGGGATCTGCTGGCCCAGTACCGACGCCCAGCACCGACAAGGAGCCCGTGTGACCACCCACCGACCCGCCGCCCTCGTGGACCACGACGCCACCCGCGGCGTCGGTGCCGGCGGCGGTGCTGTCGAGGTGGTGGCGCTCGGCGAGTCCATGGTGACTTTCCTTCCCTCCCGGCCGGGCCGCCTCGCCGACGTTCCGTCATTCGAGCGGGGCATCGGGGGAGCGGAGTCCAACGTCGCCTGTGCGCTCGCCGCCGCCGGGCACGCGGCACGGTGGGTGAGCCGCGTGGGCGCCGACGGGTTCGGTGACCACCTCGTCGAGACCATCGGCGGGTACGGCGTGGACGTGTCGGCCGTACGACGGGACCCGCAGCGCCCCACGGGCGTGTACTTCCGTACGGCGAGTGACCGGGACGGGGACGGGCACGAGGTGGCGTACTACCGTGCGGGCTCGGCGGCGTCCGCGATGGCCGTGGGGAACGTCGACCTCGCGGCGGTGAGGGCAGGCCGCGTCCTGCATCTCTCCGGGATCACGGCGGCCCTGTCCGACGACTGCCTCGCCCTGCTCCGGGAACTGACCGCACCCGGCCCCGGCCGCCCGCTCGTCTCCTTCGACGTCAATTTCCGCCCCAGCCTGTGGCGCGACCCCGACGGCCCAGGCGTCCTCCTCGATCTGGCCCGCCGCGCCGACCTCGTGTTCGTCGGCTCCGACGAGGCGGCGGCCGCCTGGGGCGTCGACGCCGACCCCCGGACCATCCGAGCGGCCCTTCCCGAGCCCCGCGTGCTGGTGGTGAAGCAGGGCACGCAAGGGGCCACCCTGTTCGAGCACACACAGCACCCGCACCCCGCCACGGACGACACGATCACCTTCGCCCCCTCCCTCCACGTGGACGTCGTCGCTCCCGTGGGCGCCGGAGACGCCTTCGCCGCCGGATTCCTGTCGGCCACGCTGCGTGAACTCCCCGCACGGGCACGCCTCCGCCACGGCCACCTCATGGCCGCCACCGCGCTCACGGTGCACGGCGACCTCGGCACACCCCCGACCCGCGCCCACGCCGACCGCCTGGCCGCTCTGGACGACGCGACGTGGGGGACACTTCGTCTCGGCCCAGGCTGGACGACCACACCCGTCACGCGGGCCGAGGAGGAGGTACACCACCCATGAGCCAGACCGTCGACCGTGCCCTCAGCATCCTGCCGCTGCTGGCCGAGGGCCCCGCCGACCTGGGCCGGGTCGCCGACCGCCTCGGCGTCCACAAGTCGACAGCCCTGCGCCTCCTCCGCACACTCCACGAGCACGGCCTCGTCTACCGCCAGTCCGACCAGCGCTACCGCCTCGGCGCCCGCCTCTTCGCCCTCGCCCAGGAGGCCGTCGAGAACCTCGACATCCGCGAGATCGCCCACCCCCACCTCGTACGCCTCAACGAGGAGTGCGGCCACACCGTCCACCTCGCGGTCTACGAGGAGAACGAGGTCCTCTACATCGACAAGGTGGAGAGCCGCTACCCGGTGCGCATGTACTCCCGGATCGGCAAACCCGTCGCGATCACCGTCGCGGCCGTCGCCAAGCTGCTCCTCGCCGACCTCCCCGAGGTCGAGCGCCGCGCCCTCGCCGACAAGCTCGACTACCCCATGTACACGCCCCGTTCGACGCCCAACGCCCCCGCGTTCCTCAAGGAGTTGGAGCGGGTGCGCGAACAGGGCTGGGCCACCGACCTCGGTGGCCACGAGGAGTCCATCAACTGCGTCGGCGCCCCCGTTCGCGGCACCGACGGCCGGGTCGTCGCCGCGATGTCGGTCTCGGCCCCGAACGTCGTCGTCACCGGCGACGAACTCCTCACCCTGCTCCCCCTGGTACGCCGCACCGCCGAGGCCATCAGCCGTGAGTACTCGGGCAGGACGACCCCATGACCGTGAAGGCCAAGCACCCCACCACCGCGAAGGCGAAGGACCCCGCATGACCGAGAAGATCGCGCTCACCCCGAAGACCCACACCACCCCGCCCGCGAAGTTCTCGCACGGAGTGAGGAAGGGGAACATCCTCCAGGTCGCCGGACAGGTCGGCTTCCTGCCGGCCGAGGAGGGCAAGCCCCCGACGCCCGCCGGGCCCACCCTGCGCGAGCAGACCCTCCAGACCCTCGCCAACGTCAAGGCGATCCTCGAAGAGGGCGGCGCCGGCTGGGACGACGTGATGATGATCCGCGTCTACCTCACGGACACAGGTCACTTCGCCGAGCTGAACGAGATTTACGACCAGTACTTCGAGCGGCAGGCCCTCAGGCAGGCACCGGCCGCGCGGACAACGGTCTACGTCGGTCTGCCTGAAGGGCTGTTGATCGAGATGGACGCGTTGGCCGTGCTCGACTGACTGACCGGAAGTCGAACCCGTGACCTTTTCATGGCGGTGCCGTTGATCTGATCAGTGGAACGGTTGGAGGGGAGCATGGACGAGAGGGCGACACGCCACCGTGGTTGCCGCGTACGGCTTGCCGTGACGCCTGCGCAGGAATCACGACTCGACCAGCAGGCCCATGCTGCGAGGGCTTTGTGGAATCTTCTGCACGAGCTGTTCACCGTCTCCGGAGCCCGTCGCCCTCCCCTTGCCTACCTGGACGGTGAGATCCGTTGGGCGCGGGCCAATGTTGACTGGCTCGCGGTGCTTCCGGCGCAGGCCGCGCAGGCGGTGCTGAAGGCATATCACCGCGCATGGGTGAACTGCTGGGAAGGCAGGGCGGAGGCGCCAGTCTACAAGTCTCGCTCCTGCGTGGTGCCGGCGGTGGACATTCCGCAGGGACGGGACCTGCGGGTGACCCGGGTGCACCGTCGCTGGGGGATGGTGAACATTCCGAAGCTCGGACGATTGCGTTTCCGGTGGACGAAGGACTTGCCCGGGGTGACGAAAAGCAGTCCTTCAGGCCGCATCACGGGAGCACGGCTGATCAAGGACGCACTCGGCTGGCACATCGTGTTCCGCACAGAGACCATGCAGCAGGCGTCAATGCCCAGGGACTGGGGTCGCTCGCATGTCGGCATCGATCGGGGCATCACTGTTCCTCTCGCCTTGTCTGACGGCAGTGCCTACGGTCACGGACCATGGCTGACTGATGCAGAGGACGACCGGATGCTGCGTGCTCAACGGCAAGCAGCGCACCGGAAGCAGTACGGGGGACCGCAAGGACGCGCTTCGAAGAGGCTGCGCGGCGCGTACGACCAGATCAAGAACCTGCGTGCGAGAGCCAAGCGGCGGGTACTCGACTGGCAGCACAAGGCCACAACCGCCATCGCAGAGGAGTACGCGCTGGTGTCGGTGGAGCAACTCAGCATTGTGAACATGGTCAAGTCCGCCAAAGGAACCGTCGAATTGCCAGGCGTCAAGGTGGCGCAGAAGGCCGGGCTGAACCGCGGCATTGCTGGCGAGGCGTGGGGACGTACTGTCGAGCTGCTGGCATACAAGCTCGACGACCGGGGCGGCGTCCTGATCCGAGTGCCCGCGCCCGGAACATCGTTGCGTTGTTCAGAGTGCGGGGTCGTGACGCCTGGCAGCCGTGAGTCACAAGCACGGTTCGTATGCCGGAGCCCTGAGTGTGGCTGGTCCGGAAATGCCGACTTCAACGCGAGCCGCAATATCGATCAGGCGGGTCTCGTACTCGCCTCGGTTGCCGGGAGGGCAGTCGTCAGGCAGACATGAGTGCTGTCAAACTCCACGGAGCGATCCAGGGGAGAATCTCACGTCTCTGAGCGGGAGAGAGCTCCAAAACCAGTACTTCGAGGTCGGGTCCGTACGTCCGGTCCACCCGACCTCGCCTCGCACGTCAACGACGGCGCCCGCGCGCGGAGCGCGCCAATGAATGCAGCTGGATGGTCGCCAAGTACTTCGGCATCAGCGAACGCGACACCCTGAAGTCCTGGACGGTCCTGGAAACGGTGCTGTCGGTGGCCGGTTTCGTGGTGGCGGCGGGCCTGAGCTTCTTCGTGTGACGCATGGTGACGCATTTAATGCGTGTAACGAACCAGGGGCTGGCTGTGCCAGGCACAGGATCGTCGACCATACTGCCCGCTGTGGAGCAGCGCATAGGTTCGAGCAGCCAGCCCCTGGAGGGCGCCGGATTCGACCCGGCCTTTATCCCCGGGCTCACCTCACCCGTGTCCGGCGAACCGAAGGACGCCAAGCCGAAGGAGGCGGTCGAGGCCGACGCAGACGCACACGTCGACACCGACGCCGACACCGACGGTGCGGCCCCGGTCGAGGACAAGGCACCCGAGGAGCCCTCGGCCGATGCCGAGAAGTCCGAGGATGCCGAGGAGGCCGAAGAGAGCGAGGGGACCGAAGAGGAGGAAACCCCCGACGGTCCCGTCTTCGAGGCCTCCGACCGCCGCGCGAAGATCGTCGCGGACCACAGGGGCGTACGTCTCTCTCTGGACGACCAGCGGTGCGAGTTCCGCTGGGACGAGATCGGCGCCCTGGAGACCGAGACCCCGCGCTTCGGGAAGCGGTTCACCGTGACGGTGCACACCCCCGACCGTCGCTGGTACCCGATCGAGATCGAGGCGACGTCCAGGAGCCGCTTCCAGGAGTGGGAGTCGCAGCTGGACGAGGTGCTGGACGCGTACTTCGAGGAGGGCGCGGCGGAAACGGAGACGGCCGAGACCGAGCCGGCCGAGACGGCGGAGAGTGCCCCGTAGACAGGGGCGCGGGGAACTGCGCGACCGGCCACGACGGACCCGCAGTTCCCCAACAACCTCAAGTCGACCGGCTTTCCCAGCGGAGCGCTAGGCGCAGTACTGGGCCTCCTTGCCGATGGACCGGTACATGCAGTCCGCGTTCTCCAGCAGCTGCAGCACCGCGTCCCGGTTCCGGGACGTCTCCCGCTCGATGACCTCGTCGGGCGGGTAGAAACCGCCTCCGCCGGCCGACGACGGATACATCTCGAAGGTGTAGCCGAAGATCTTCTGGTTGCCCCACAGCCAGTCGTCGATCGAGCCGTCCGTGATGTAGAGGTCGCTGGACTGCTCGGGCGTGTACCCGTTGCTGGCGGCCATCTTCTGGCCGACGGTCGCGAACGCGTTGCGGTCGTCCGCCGTCATCCCGGTGGTGGTGTCGGCGGTGGTGTACCCGAACGGCCAGAGCACCAGCTCGCTGTAGGTGTGGAAGTCGATGCCCGCCTTGATCTGCTGGACACCGCCGACGACCCGGCTGCGCACGAAGTCCGCGACGACCTTCACCTCGGGCGCGGACTCGGCGGACGGACCCCGGTAGGTCTCCGAGGACGTGGACCCGGAGGACCCGCCGCAGCAGCCCCACCGGTAGTTCCAGTTCCGGTTCAGGTCCGTACCGACGGCCGACGAACCGCTGTTGGGCTGGCGGTTCTTGCGCCACGAGCGGTACGACCCGGTGGCGATGTCGTACTCGCTGCCGTCCGGGTTGAGTTGCGGGACGATCCAGATCTCACGGTTGTTGACCATGTTCGTGACGCGGGAGTCGGAGCCGTAGCCCGCGCCCAGCTCACGGATCAGATACAACGCCATCTCGACGGTGAGGTGCTCACGGGCGTGCTGTTGGGCGGTGAACAGTACCTCGGGCTCGGACTCGTCGCTCGCGACGTTGTCGCTGATCTTGACCGCGATGATGTCCCGGCCCTCGTACGACTTGCCGATCACGCGCTTGCTCATGATGTTCGGGTACGCCGCGATCCGCTGGTCGATCTGCGCGTTCATCTCGGCGTAGTTGTTGTAGCGCGAGTCGGCCGAGGGGAAGTCGAGGAGCCTTACGTCGTCCTCGCCGCCCGAACGGTCGGGGGCCGCGCCCAATGGCGAGACATCGTAACCCTGTTGTTTCAGCTTCTTGATCTGGTCCGCGCGGCCCGAGATGAAGACGCTGTGGTCGTCGGCGTCGTCCACGGTGACGCCGGCCTGCTGGAGCGCGGTGCGGGACTTGACGTCCGATTGCATGCGGACCTCGTACTGGCGGATGTCGTCCGCCGAGGCCGAGGGACGCTGCGCGCTGGTCGCCGTGGCGTCGGTGGAGGCCGTCGCGACGACGGGGGCCGCGAGGGTGAGCGCCAGCAGGCCGATGAGGGCGGCGGAACGGCGACCTGGTCTGCCGTTGCCGTTGCCGCTGCCGCGTATGCGGAGTCGCATGAAGTCTCCTAGGTTCTCCGGGGGTGTGGAGCGGGGGGTGGTTCGGCGCGACGTACGACTTCTGGTGCGGGTGTGGCGCTCATCGTGCGGTGGTGGCATGAGCAGGTCAAGGGTGGGGGTGATTTTGACGACCCTCTGTTGGCCTGAACTGCTCGGAAATTGGCCGGGCTTGGCACCACGGTCAGGGCGTAGGCGGTACGCGTACACCCGGAAGCATGTATTCCTCCCGTGCGCCGGACGCCGGACACCGGGGAAGCGCACCCTGAACGCATGCTGCGACTTTCCGTGGGATACGAGGCACACGAACGACAACTCCCCGACCACGGCCCCCGGTTCGGCACGCTCTCCCCGCTGCCGCCGGGTGCCGGCCACCGGAGCGTCGAGTACGACCCCTGCCCCTCCGCGGCCGGCCGGGCCCGCGCGGAGGTCCGCAGGCAGCTGGAGAGCTGGGGGCTCACCGAACAGAGCGAGACGGCGGAACTCCTCGTCAGCGAACTCGTGACCAACGCCGTGGTGCACGCCTGCAGCCGCCTGCGGCTGACCCTGTCGGCGGCGCACGGCGTGCTGCGCTGCGAGGTGTCCGACGCCGACGGACGCCGTCCCCGGGTGCACCGGGTCACGGAGACGTCGGAGGACGGCCGGGGGATGTTCCTGGTGGACACGCTCGCACGCCGCTGGGGCTGCCATCAGGACGGGCCGGGCAAGACCGTCTGGTTCGAACTCGCCACGTGCGGGTTGGACGGCTGCGGCGGGCGACGGCCGTAGCCGGGAGTTCCGGCGCGCTTCACGGGGCGAGCCCGGTGCTTTTCGTGGGGCGAGCCCGGCGCTTTCGCGGGGCGAGTGACCGGTCTGAAGCGGCCAGACGGCCGATTTCCTTCACCGTATGCCCTCTTGTGCCGTCGTCCGCTTTACGCTTTCTTGATCCGCATGGCGGACACCACGGACAACACAGCGACAGGAAAGCCCACTTCAGCCCCTCGAAAGTCCAGTTGGAAGTACATCGGCCCCGGCATCGTCGTCGCCGCGACCGGCGTCGGCGCCGGTGACCTCGTCGCGACCCTCATCGCCGGCAGCAACTTCGGCTACACCCTGCTGTGGGCCGCGGTGATCGGCTGTCTCGTCAAGATCTCCCTCGCCGAGGCGGCGGGCCGCTGGCACCTGTCCACCGGCCGCACCCTCTTCGACGGTTGGGCGAGCCTCGGCCGCTGGACCATGTGGTTCTTCGCCGTCTACGCCGTGATCTGGGGCTTCGTGTACGGCGCGGCCGCGATGTCGTCGAGCGCGCTGCCGCTGCAGGCGCTGTTCCCGGACGTCATGGACCTCAAGTGGTGGGGCATCGTCTGCGGTCTGCTCGGCCTGGTCTTCGTCTGGTTCAACAAGTACGCCGTCTTCGAGAAGGTCATGACGGTCCTGGTGGGCGTCATGTTCGTGGTGACGGTCTACCTGGCCATCCGCGTCACCCCGAACCTCCCCGACGCCTTCGCCGGCCTCCTCCCGGTCCTGCCCGACGAGAAGGACTCCATCCTCAACACCCTCGGCCTGATCGGCGGCGTCGGCGGCACCATCACGCTTGCCGCGTACGGCTACTGGGTCAACGCCAAGGGCTGGACGGACTCGGGCTGGATGAAGGTCATGCGCCTCGACAACCGGGTCGCGTACGCCACGACCGGCATCTTCGTGATCGCGATGCTCTTCGTGGGCGCGGAGCTGCTGCACTCCGCGAACATCGCCATCGCGAGCGGCGACAAGGGCCTGATCCAGCTCGGCGATATCCTGGAGGACGAGTACGGCCCGGCCACCGCGAAGTTCTTCCTGATCGGCTTCTTCGCCACCTCCTACACCTCGCTGATCGGCGTCTGGCACGGGGTGAGCCTGATGTTCGCCGACTTCGTGGCCCGTTACAGCACGCGCGGCGGGGAGCTGAAGGGCGAGGAGGTCGCGTCGGGCGAGCGGGAGCGGTCGTGGCCGTTCCGCGCGTACCTGCTGTGGCTGACCTTCCCGCCCATGGCGCTGCTCTTCCAGGGCCAGCCCTTCCGCCTGATCATCATCTACGGCGTCCTGGGCGCGGCCTTCCTCCCGTTCCTCGCCCTCACCCTGATCTGGCTCCTCAACTCCGACCGCACCCCGCGCGAGTGGCGCAACGGGCCGCTGAGCAACGGGATGCTCGCGGTCGCGGGCGTGCTGTTCGTGGTGCTGTGCGTGAAGCAGATCTGGGACCAGCCGTGGGCGGAGTTCTTCTGATCGGGCTGATCAGCCCGATCAGCCCGATCAGCCCGATGAGTCGATCAGTCGGCTTGAAGGAGCTGCTCCCACTGCTCGCTCGTGGCGATCTTCCTGAGGTCCCCCATGGTGAGGGCGGGGGTGTCGCGGGTCGGGGCGGTGAGCTGTGAGCGCGAGTTGAAGGCCATCACCACGACCCGCAGGCCGTCGGTGCGGATGGTGTCGACGGTCCACATGACGAGCCCCATGCCCTTGTCGTCGCCCGGGCCCTGCCGTGTGGTCACCTTGGTGCCGTCCGGCAGGACCTCGGCGTCGGGCCCGAAGAGCTCGCTCTCGACGTCGGACATGCCGGGCTGCACATTGATCTGCACGAACGTCGCGCCCTTGCCGTCGTCGACGACGACAAAGCCGTACTCGCCCTCCTGATCCCCCTTCGAGACCACCTTGACGTCCTTGGGCAGCAGGCTGATGAGCGTCTTCTGGATCGCCTGGCCGTCGGCGGCCGGAGGCTCGGCGGAGGCGGTCGGCTCTTTCGGGCCCTCTGGTTTCTCCGGGATGGCGTCGACAGCCGTACGCCAGTCCTTGGCGGTGACGACCTTCTTCAGCTGCTCCGTGGAGAGGGGCGGGTCGGGCCGGGTGACCGGGGCGTCCTCCTCGGCCTCGGCGTTCCACTCGGTCAGTGAGACGTGGTGCCCTTCCGGGGAGACGAGCTCGGCGTTCCACCGCTTGGTGTCCACGCGGCGGTCCGGATACTCGTAGCCCTGGAAGAGCATGAGCAGCGAGCCGTCGGGGAGCCGGCTCGTGGAGCAGGCGTCGTGCGGAATGAGCTCCTCGGCCGGGCATGTGGTCACCTGACGGGCCTGCTGACTGCCCGGCTCGATCCGGCCCATGCTGATACCGATCGCGGCCGCCCCCTTGCCGTCGTCGTAGACGAGCTGCGCGTACGGACCGAACTCCGCGCCGGTTCCGCGGGAGTCCTCGCGGCTGAACTTCCCCTCGGGGAGCAGACGCTTGAGCGTACGGAGCAGTTCGTCGCCCGACATCGGCTGCCTGGCCGGCGTCGGGGAGGCGGAGACGGATGCGGATGCGGACGGCTTCGGCGTCGGGGCGGCGGCCGCCACGGACTCGCCGTCGCCACCCCCGCCCCAGGGCACGAGCAGGGCCCCGCCGACCCCCGCGAGCGCGACGCCGGCGACACCTCCCGCGACGGTGGCCCGGCGCCGCCGCAGCAACCGGCGTCCCCGCACCTCGCCGCCGGCGACCAGGGCGGCGCCGTCGGCCTCGAAGGCTCCGCCGGCCTGACGCAGGGCGTCGCCGAGCCGGTGCTCGAAGGGGTCCTCGTGATGTTCGACGGGCATCGCGAACCACCGTTTCTGGAGGGGCGTACGTGGGCGGGTTGGGGGCGTGGGTGGAGTGGGGTGGGGTGTGCCGAGGCGGGTCAGGGCGTCGCGTACTCGGCGAGGTCCTCGCCGAGCAGCTCCCGGAGCCGGGCGAGGGCGCGGACGCAGCGGGTGCGTACGGCGGCCGAGCTGGCGTTCATGGCGTCGGCGGTCTCCTCGATGGAACGGTCCTCCCAGTACCGCAGGACGACCACGGCCCGGTCCTTGGCGGGCAGTCGGCCCAGCGCCTCGACGAGGGTGAGCCGCAGGGGAGTGTCGGCACCGCGCGGGTCGGGCAGGTCGGGGAACGCGTCGGTGGCCCGCTCGGTGCTGCTGCGCCGCCGCTGGTGGGCGAGGAACGTACGGGTGAGCACGGTCTGCGCGTACCCGGCCGGATTCCCGACGCGTGACACCCGCCCCCACCGCGTGTACAGCCGCCCGAGCGTCTCCTGCACGAGATCCTCGGCGAGATGGGTGTCACCACCGGTCAGCAGACAGGCGGACCGGTAGAGGTGCCCAGCGCGCGCCGCCGCGAACTCCGGATAGCCGTCCGCGCGGACGTGTCTCATGCGTTCCCCCTGGTTCGTGTGGGCTCGTGGCACCGCTCGACTTCTTTAATGCGGTGGACCCCGGGGAATGTTTCACCCGCAGGGACGGATACGGTGCGTCGTGGATCACGCCGACCACACCAGGCACCAGGACAGATGCGCAGGGGGACGCCCGACGATGCAGCAGCCCGACGAAGCCCCACAACCGTCGCCACAGCCGTCCCCACCGCCGCCCCCCGGCTTCGGCCCTCCGCCCCCGCCGTACGCACCACCGGCCCAGCCGAACACCCCACCACCGGGGCAGCCGTACGCGCCACCGCCCGCACCACCGGGGCAGCCGTACGCGCCACCGCCCGCACCACCGGGGCAGCCGTACGCGCAACCGCCCCAGGCCTACGGCGCGCCACCACCCAACCCGTACGCCGCCCCGTACCCGGCGGCGCCTGCTGCTCCGCCCGGCCAGCCGACCGTGCCCCAGGGCCCGGAGTTCCTGGCCGTGGACCTCCACAACTCCATCGTCGTCGACGCCTCCGGAGTCTCCTTCGAGGACCACGGCGCGAGCGTCGACTTCCCCTGGCCGGAGGTCCGTAGCGTCCACTACAAGCCGAGCACCAACAACAAGGGCCTCGTCATGGGCGTCGCCCACGTCGACGGCCGCTTCTACGAGTGCGTGGTCGACGCCAAGGGCCGCGACCGGCTCCAGGAATGGTTCGCCCAGTTGCTCCCTGTGCTGCAGTACTACCGCCCTATGGGCTGAGGGCGCCGAAGCGAGTCACCTCTGCCAACTGGATGGACAGCGCGTCAGGGAGCAGCTGATCTCCTGCACCGAGGTGGGGCCCGTCGTGTAATTGGCGACTTTGGGCCACTCTCGACCTCTTCACGGCTGGCAAAGCTGTCCCAAAGTTGCCAATCACCATCCTTGGAGACAGGCGCGAGAGAGCCGCTCCGGGAGCCAGCGGCTTCCGCCTCGGCACCGACCCCGAAGGCAATGCCTACCTCGCCATAGGCGGTGCGGGCGTGGCCATAGCCGGTGCGGGCGTACGCGCAGGGCTGCCGCGCACCGCCGCCCCCTGTGGCGCACGTCACCGGAACCGCCCGCGCCCGGCGGAGAGCCCAGGGGTGTGAGGTGTATGAGGTGCATAGGACATGAGTGATCGCTTGCGTGCGCGGATACGGGCGGGTGACCGGGAGGCCTTCGCGGAGATCTACGAGGAGTACGCGCGCACCGTCTACAACCACGCCTTCCGGCTGACCGGCGACTGGTCGACCGCCGAGGAGGTGATGGCGGACACCTTCCTCGACGCCTGGCGCACCCGGGAGCAACTGGAGCCGGACGGCGGCTCGCTGAAGCCGTGGCTGCTGGGCATGGCGACCAACAAGTCCCGCAACGCCAACCGGGGTCTCGGCCGCCGCCTGGCCTTCCTCGCCCGCCGCCCCGCACCGGACCCGGTGGCGGACTTCGCCGAGGAGAGCGCCGGCCGCCTCGACGACGCTCGCCGGCTGGCCGCCGTACGGCAGGTGTACGACCGCCTGCGGCGCGGGGAGCGGGAGGTGCTGGCCTTGTGCGTGTGGTCCGGGCTGGACTACGCGCAGGCGGCTCAGGCCCTCGGGGTCCCGGTGGGAACCGTGCGCTCGCGGCTGTCCCGGGCGCGGGCACGGTTGTGGAAGCTGACCGACCAGCGGCTGCGGGAGGAAATCCCGGAAACCCAAGAAACCCGAGCAAAAAACACGGAACCGGCGACTCGTCGCGGAGAGCTACCGGGTGAGGCCGCGTTGGCGGCCCTTCCGTTCCAGGAGATTCAGGAGGGATCCCGATGAACGCCGCTGGCTCCGGGCCGTTCCGGACCGAGCGTGAGGACGAGGCGTACGAGGAGTTGACCCGACTGCTCCCGTCCCTGCCGCAACGGGATCTGCCCCCTGGTCGCCACTCCCACCACAAGGACCGTTTGATGCAGCTCATCGACGACGACCAGAGCCGTACGCCTGCTCAGTCCCAGTCCCAGTCCGAGACCCCGCACACGACGCGGCCCCGCCTCCGCCTGCTGCGCCCGGCGGTGTGGGTGCCCGCCGCGGCCCTCACGCTGGCCGGGGCACTGACCGTCGGCCTCGTCACGAACATCGACTCCGGCTATGGGGGCGAACCGTCCGACGGTGAGACGGCCGTGGTCCTGCTCGACCGCATCGCCGACGTCGCCGCGAAGACGGAGGCCACGCCTGTACGCGACGACCAGCTGGTCTACATCAAGAGCCTGGACGCCGGGGCGGAGTGCCAGGAGGACGGCCCGTGCGAGCCCGGGCGGCTGAGCGAGCGGGAGGCCTGGTGGTCGCAGGAGCCGGGCCCGGTGAAACAGCTGGCGCTGTTCTACGAGGCCGGCGGCTACTCCCCGCTCAGGGAACTGCTGCCGCCCGGTTCGCCCGGCACCCCGGCGGGCATCAACCGCCCCACGTACAAGTGGCTGGCGGCACTGCCCACCGACCCGGACGAACTGCTTGACGAGCTCTACCGTCTGACGAAGCCGGTGGAGGGCCAGGAGAAGGCGCAGGCCGTCTTCGACAAGATCGGTGAACTGCTGGGCAACGTCATGCCGCCGCGGACCGCTGCCGCGCTGTACGAGGCCGCGGCGAAGATCCCCGGGGTGAAGCGGGTCGAGGACGCGGTGGATCCGGCGGGCCGGCACGGTGTTGGTATCCGCCGCGTCGACAAGCGGTCCTCCTGGGCCACCGTGTGGATCTTCGACCGTGACACCCTCGCCTACCTCGGCGAACGCACCTACCTGACGAAGGACAGCCAGACGGGCAAGAAGGGAACGGTCCTGGGGGAGTCCGCCATCCTGAAGCGAGCCGTCGTCGACGAGTATCGCCAGCGGCCTGGTTCCCCACGGCCCGGTTCCGGATCGGAGTGACACCCGCACCGGAGCCCAGGACGGGCACCGCCTCGGGCCGGTCGGCTCACGTCGGCTCGCACAGCAGCGGCTTCTCCAGTTCGGAGCAGGGCCGGTTGCCGTGGGAGCGCAGGACGTCCTTGCCGACCTCGTTGGCGAGGTAGCGGAGGAAGGCCGCGGCGATGGAGTCGGCGGGCGGCTCACCGTAGGTGTAGGCGTACTCGGTCTGCCAGAACGGGTACGTGCCCTGCTCGACGCCCTCCAGCGTCGCCTGCTGGTCGTCGATGCGGACCTGGAAGAGGTCGTCGCGGGTGCCCGTCCGGCCCACCTCGCTGTGGCCCAGGGCGCCGGGGATGGCCGCGACCTTGTCCAGCAGGGTGCCGGTGTCGCCGACCTCGCAGCGGCCGTGCTTGTCCGGGTCGAGCGCGGTGCAGTCGTCCACGGTGGGCAGCGGCACCGGCCGGCCGTCCAGGACGCGCTGGATGAGCGTGGAGCGGGTGCCCGAGCCGGTGCGGCGGCTCACGAGGTGGATGGGCACGTCGTTGCCGCCGACCTCGGACCAGTTGGTGATCCTTCCGGCGTAGATGTCCTTGAGCTGTTGGCGCGTGAGGTTCTCGACGTTGGTGTCCTTGTTGACGACGAAGGTGAACAGGGACAGGGCAACCGGTCTCGGCAGCAGCCGGGGGCGGTTGCCGCCGACGCGGCCGTCGGTGAAGGTCACGTGGTCGCCGAGTCCCTTGCTGCCCGACAGCTTCACCTTGCCTCCGGCGGCGGCGAGCGCTTCGAGCCCGTCGCCGCTGCCCTCGAAGTCACCCGCCTCGGTGGGGACGATCTTCACACCCTTCGCCTCGCAGGTCTCCTGGTACCGCTTGGCGGCCTCCAGTACCACGGGCGCGAAGGCCGTGGAGCCGTGCAGGCGCAGGGTGCCGCCGGCGCAGTCCAGCGGAGCGGGCCGGGGCTCCTCCCGGGTGAAGGTGAGGACGGCCTGGGTGACGGACGCCACCACCAGGAGAGCCATGAACGCCCGCGCCGGTTTCGAGGCGAAGACGTGGCTCTCGGTCTTGCTCATATTGATCCGGCCGCCACGCCGCCCGCCGACCACTCCCGCGCGGACCTCCGGGTCGGGGAACGTCTCGGCCTCGTAGCCCGGCTCGCGTTCGAGGACCGCGAGCACCTTGTAGTGGGCGCGGGGGTTGAGCTTCACCTTCGGCAGCTTGATGAGTCCGTTGTCCTCGTCGACCCCGAAGCCGACGCCGTTGAAGGAGTCGCGCAGTCCGGGCTGACTGAGCTCGGTCACGACCGTGCCCGCGACGCGGCGGTGCGGAAACCTGATCCTGATGCCCACGGGATCGTCGTTGGGCGACAGGTAGTCGTCCGTGACGATCGGGGTCCAGCCGGTGTTCTCTATCCGCAGCAGGACGAACGACGGGTCGGTCAGCGCGGCCCCGTTCTGCTGCATGTGCTGCAACACTCCGGCCTCCGTGGACTGGGCCGCGTCCGTGGCCGTGGTGTCCATCTGCACCCGGTAGCCGAGCCGTTTGAGTCCGCCGACGAAGAACTCCCAAACGAACGCCAGCACCGGGATCGCGATGCTGAGCAACGCCACCCACGTCTCGAACCCGAGAAAGTCCATCGCCGAACCCCCGTGATACGCCATGCACTTGATAGGGAGGCCCAGGGTGACGAATGGGGGTGACGTGTTGCCATGCGTGCGGGAATCCTCCGACACGAATTCATCTGGGGGTCATGTGCGACACGTGTTGTTCGCCTGATGTGCCCGTTGCCCGACGGCACGGGCGTGCCCGGCCCACTCGACGAGTGGACCGGGCACGGCTGGGACACGGGACACGGGTGCTGCCGCCGTCGCCGGCTCACCCCTGCCGGCCGTTGCCGCTACGGCAACCCGTGCACCTTCGGCCCCACCGCGTTCGACCAGGCGTTGCCCGCCGTGGCGTCCCAGTTCGTCGACCACGTCATCGCGCCCCGCAGGTCCGGGTACGTGCGCGAGGGCTTGAAGGAGCCACAGTTCGTTCCCCGGGTCAGGCAGTCCAGTGCGTTGTTCACCACGGAGGGGTCCACGTAACCGCTGCCCGCTCCCCGGGTCGACGCCGGAAGGCCCAGGCCCACCTGGGACGGGGCCAGGCCGCCCTCCAGCTGGATGCAGGCCAGGGCCGTCAGGAAGTCGACCGACCCCTGGCTGTAGACCTTGCCGTCGCAGCCCAGCATGGAACCGCTGTTGTAGTACTGCATGTTGACGACCGTCAGGATGTCCTTCACGTTCAGCGCGGTCTGGAAGTAGGAGTTCGACGTCGACTGCATGTCGATGGTCTGCGGCGCCATCGTGAGGACGAGCGACGGGCCCGCCTTCGTCGACAGCGACCGCAACGCCTGTGTCATGTACGTCGCGTTGAGGCCGTTCTCCAGGTCGATGTCGACGCCGTCGAAGCCGTACGTCTGCATCAGGGAGTGGACCGAGTTCGCGAAGTTCGTGGCCGATGCCGCGTCGTTGACGGACACGGTTCCGCGTTCGCCGCCGACCGAGACGACGACCTTCTTGCCGGCCGCCTGCTTGGCCTTGATGTCGGCCTTGAACTGGTCGACCGTGTAGCCGCCCAGGCCCGCCGAGTCCAGGTTGAAGGTCACGGCGCCCGGCGTCGTGGTCGCGTCGGCGAAGGCCACCGCGATGATGTCGTACTGGGACTGGACGTCCGAGAGGCGCTGGACCGTCGCGCCGTTGTTGAAGTTCTGCCAGTAGCCGGTCACGGCGTGCTTGGGGAGTGCGCTGCCGCCACCCGGGTTCGTGGTCGTCGTGCCCGTGACCGTCGCCGACTTCGCGGACTCACCCGCCGCGTTCGTCGCCGTGACCTGGAAGGTGTACGACGTGGAGGCGGCGAGCCCGGTCACCGTGGCCGATGTGCCCGTCACCGCCTGGACCTTGGTGCCGCTGCGGTAGACGTTGTAGCCCGTGGCGCCCGACACCGTGTTCCACGCCAGGGACACGGACGACGACGTCGAGCCCGACACCGTCACGCCGGCCGGGGCGGACGGGATGGTGGGCGGCTGGTCGCCGCCGCCTCCGCCGTCCGGGCCGTACACCGACACGTCGTCCGCGTAGTACGCCGCCTGCCCGTACCAGCCGTGCGTGTAGAGGGTGACCGAGGTGGTGGAGGCGCCGGTGGTGAACGTCGTCGTGAGCTGCTTCCAGTCCGTGGTGTCCGGGGTCCACGTCGACGCGTCCGTCGTGCCCGTGCCGCTCGCGCCCAGGTACGCGTATCCGCCGCGCACCCACGCACTCAGCGTGTACGTGGAGTTGGGCTTCACCGCGACCGTCTGGACGCACCGGGCGTTGTCCTGTCCGGCCGGGGTGGCCTTGAGGGCCGATGAGCCGGTGCGGACGGGGGAGGAGACGGTCGTACCGCTGTTCGCGGAGCACGTCCAGTTGGTCAGACCGGATTCGAAGCCGGCGTTCTTGGCGTTGTTGACGTCCGCGGCCGATGCCTGGCCCGCGCCGGTGAGGGCGAGGCCGGACGCGGCGAGGGCGGCGGCGAGGGCTCCCGCCCAGGTCCGCCGACGGCGTCTGGGTATGCCTGGTACGCGTGATGTGCGGTGCACTGATGCCTCCCGTGGGGAGTGGATGTGGGGATCCGTCAGGGTGGCCACCGCTGGACCTATAATTTGGTCCAGACCAATCGAGCTGTCAAGGTTTCTCGCCAGACCTCAAACTCCGTACGCCAGTGCACAGTTGGGGCACATGCGTCTCACTCTGTGTGGGACTCGCCGTACTTTCCGTGGGTTGATCAAGGAGATTCGGTGTTGAGCGGGCCATGCCGTGGATATGGTGCTGTGCAAGAGGATGCAGAAGGACGTCACAGGACGTCACAGGGGCGGTCTGAGGCGGTGGTCGACCACCCCGCCGCAGTCAGAACGGGGTGGTGTCGAGCGTGCCGACCGCGATAGCCGTCACCAGTTCCGATCTGGTGCTCCCGCCGCACGACCGGCAGACCCCGCCCGCCTCCGTCCAGCCGCAGGACACGCTGGAGAGTTCCCTCATCGGGATGCACGCGCTGATCGAGCAGCACGGGTATGTGATCGCCCTCTACTCGGCCTCCGCCGAGAGGGCCGGGGTCGCCGGGTCTGCCGGGGCCGCCGGAAGGTCCGCCGCCCAGCGGCTGCACGCCGTCCGCTCCGTGCTCGAAAGCGACCGGATCGCTCTGCTCGGGATCGATCTGCCGCCGCTCGGGATCGCCCTGCTGTCCCAGCAGTTGCGGCAGCTGTCCGTGTGCGACTTCAGCCCGGGCGTGCTGGCCTCCTCCGCGCGCCTCCTCGCCCACTACATCTACGCCGGCGCCCTCCTCGGCTCCGTCACCAGGCTCGACCGGGTGCCGGTGTCCCTGAAGTCCCACGCCAAGTCGTGGGTGCCGGGGGCCCAGTTCGCCGTACTGGCCAATCCGCGGCCCGGGCTCGTCCGTGTCGGCCAGGAGGAGCTCACCGGACCGGAGTTCGGTACGCGGCTGCTGGTGGCCAACGGGCCGCAGCCGCCCTCCGACTGGGTCACCTCGACGCTCGCGCCCGCCTGGCAGGTGCAGGGCGTGGCCACCGTGCCGCTGCCCGCGGAGTCCGCCCGCTGGTGGGGGACGGGGAAGCTCGTCGAGTTCGCCGCCGGGCTGTACGACGTGTCCGTGCTCTACCAGCTCGTCTCGTCCGTACGCCGGGAGACCTGCCACTGGTGCGGGCTCGAACTCATCGGCGACCGTTGCGGATTCTGCGCGGCACCGCTGACGACTTCTTCGCCCGCCGTTCAACGGTCGGCCATCCGGGCGCTCCCCCGAGGCGCCACGTGAGTCACCTCCGTACAACTCCATAGCAAGACGACTTCCACAGCACGACACGTCAGACAAGTTCCACAGCAAGACAACTTCCATAGCGAGCAAGGCCGCTTGACCCCGTCCACCCCCCGCCCCCGATCGAGGTTGTCCGCGTCATGAACTCACGCCAGCGCCGTGGCGTCATCCTGCTGGTCCTCTCGGCCCTGTGCGCCGTCGCCGCGTTCGCCGGGGTGCTCTCGGTGATCCGTGACGTGGACTCCAAGGTGGGGCCGGAGGTGACGGCGTACCGCCTGAGGAACGACATCGCGCCGTACAAGGAGCTGTCGGCCGGCCAGTTCGAGAAGGTGTCGATGCCCGAGCGATGGCTGTCGGACACGGCCGTCACCGACCTCGGCGACATCCGCGGGAAGATAGCCGTCACCAAGCTGGAGAAGGGGTCCCTCCTCCAGACCGACATGATCGTCGACCGGCCCGAACTCGATCCGGGGCAGCAGGAGATCGCGATCATGATCGACGCGTCGACGGGTGTGGCCGGAAAGATCAACCCCGGCTCCCGCGTGAACATCTTCGCCACCTTCGAGGCCGACAACGACAGGGGCGCCGACCAGTCCAAGCTGATCGTCGCCGACGCACGCGTCCTCGACGTCGGCAAGCTCACCCCGCTCGACGCCAACCAGTCCGGCAACGACCGCCGCCGTACGGCCACCGAGGCGGTCCCCATCACCTTCGCGCTCGACACGGCGGACGCCCAGCGCGTCGCGTACGCCGAGTCGTTCGCCGAACACGTCCGGCTCGCCCTGGTCGCGGGCGGCGACACCACCAGCGTGGCGCCCTCGGACCGTACGTACACCCTCGACGAGGACAAGTAGGAGGCCGCGCATGAGGTCAGTACGTGGGGTCCCGGCGTACGCCCGGGTGAGGTTCGGCCGATGACCATCCGTATCCTCCCCGCCGTCGGGGACATCGACTCGGCCCGCGCCCTGAGCACCCTGCTGAGCCAGCTCGCGGACGCCGAACCGGCCGCCCCGGTACCGGACTCGACCGCGCTGCTCGACTCCCTCGCCCGCCTGGCCGCGGATTCCCTGGACGAACTGCCCGAGGTCGTCCTCATCCACGAACGGATCGGCCCGGTCCCGGCGCTCGACCTCATCCGCGACCTGGTCCTGCGCTTCCCGGCGGTCGGGGTGGTCCTCATCACCGCCGACACGAGCACGGGTGTCCTCACGGCCGCCATGGACTCGGGCGCCCGCGGCATCGTCACCCTCCCCCTCGGCTACGAAGCCCTCGCCGAACGCGTCCAGGCCGCCGCCTCCTGGTCGGCCGGCATGCGACGCCACCTCGGCAGCGGAGCGCCGGAACTGTACGCGGGACCCGGCGGCACGCTCGTCACGGTGACGGGGGCCAAGGGCGGCGTCGGAGCGACGCTGACCTCCGTCCAACTGGCCCTGGCGGCACGCGCGTCGGGCCGTACGGTGGCACTGCTCGACCTGGACCTCCAGTCCGGGGACGTGGCCTCGTACCTCGACGTCCAGTTCCGGCGCTCGGTCGCCGACCTGGCCGGCATCACGGACATCAACCCGCGCGTCCTCCAGGAGGCGGTCTACGCCCACGACACGGGCCTCGCCCTGCTGCTGGCCCCCGCCGAGGGCGAGCGCGGCGAGGAGGTCACCGACCGGGTGGCCCGCCAGGTGCTCGGCGCCCTCCGCGCCCGGCACGACGTGGTGATCGTCGACTGCGGCTCCCAGATGAACGCGGCGACCGCGGCGGCGGTGGAGACGGCCGACCAGGCGCTGCTGCTCGTGACCCCCGACGTCGTCGCGGTCCGCGCCGCCAAACGCATGGTCCGCCTCTGGGACCGCCTCCAGATCCGCAAGGCGGAGGAGACCCTCACAGTCGTCAACCGCCACTCACGGGGCACGGAGATCCAGCCGTCGCTGGTGGAGAAGGTCACGGGCACGCGGGTCTCACGGGTCACCGTCCCGGCGGCCTTCAAGGAACTCCAGTCGGTGGTCGACGCGGGGCGGTTGCAGGACCTCGACGCCAAGTCCACGGTCAAGCAGGCCCTGTGGTCGCTGGCGGCGGAGCTGGAGCTGGTCGTGGCCCACGAGGGCGGAGGCGGCCGCCGCCGTAAGCCGGCCTCGGACCGGGGCTCGCTGGTACTGCGGCGCAAGGGCGGCGACCGGGGGTCGGTGACGCTGGAGTTCGTCGGGATGTTCCCGCTGCTGCTCGTGGTGATGGCGATCCTGTGGCAGTGCGTGCTGTACGGCTACACGTACTCGCTCGCGGGGAACGCGGCGGATGAGGCGGCGCGGGCGGCTACGGCGGCGTATGCGCTGGACGGCGATTTCCTGGCTTCGTGCCAGGCCGCCGGTAGCGAGGATCTGCCGGGGGCCTGGAGTGGCGCGGGGATCGATTGCGACCCGCAGGGCTCCGTCATGACCGCCCGTGTCGAGGCTCAAGTTCCCGTGTTCTTCCCAGGGTTCGACACCGGCTGGACGGTCGTGGGCGAGGCAGGGGCAGCGCTGGAGGGGGACGGCCCGTGATCCGGACACGCCGCCCCAGTCCCGACGGCTGCGTCGAGGGTGCTCGCGCACTCTCAGGTCCCCCGTGCGCTCCGAGGCCCGACGGCTCCGTCCCGGGCCGCCTCGCGGTCACAGACCCCCCGTCCTGTCCCCAGCCCGACAGCTTGGGCGTCGGTCTCCTCGCCATCCTCATATCGGCGGACCTTCCACGGTCCAAGCCTGGCCGTTCGTCACCGGGCGACCGCCGGAGGCGGCTGCGGTGGCGATCGGCGAGGCCGGGCTGTCCGCCTCCCGCTCACCACTCCGAGTCCGGGGCCGAAGGGGCGGAGCCCCTGGGGATGGGAAAGGGGAGGGGCGGCGGGGGCGAAATTCCCCGGCGCAGCCGAGCCGTCGCCGCTGGAACGACCGAGGCGCCTCCATCCTGGAGTTCGCCGGGTTCCTGCCGATCCTCCTCCTCGTGGGGATGGCGGCCATCCAGCTCGGGCTCATCGGGTACGGGGTCAATCAGGCGGGTACGGCGGCCCGGGCTGCGGCTCGGGCCGAGTCCCTGAACCCCGGCACAGGCGGTGCCGCAGGCCAGGCGGCGGCGAGCCAATGGCTGGACCCCGTTGTCGAACCCGGGGGAGGAGGCGGCGACACCGTCACCGCCACCGTCATCGTCAATGTCCCCTCCGTCATCCCCCTGTTCGATGTCCCGCCGATCGAACGCAGCGTCACCATGCCCAATGACAACGACGGCGTCTGAACCCCGTACCCCCGAGAGGAGCTGAAGAAGAAGATGAGCCTGCGATCCCGTATCGCCACCCCCGACGAGGGCGGAGCCGGACGCGAGGACGGACACCTCGTGGCCGTCTACCGCGCCAAGCTCCTCGAAGAGATCGACCTCGCCGAGATGTCGAGCCTGGCGGCAGCCGAACGCCGGGCCCGCCTGGAGCGCGTCCTCGGCCACATCATCAGCCGGGAGGGGCCGGTCCTCTCGTCCGCCGAGCGGTCCCAGCTGATCCGAAGGGTCGTGGACGAGGCGCTCGGCCTCGGCGTCCTGGAGCCCCTCCTCGCCGACGCCTCGATCACCGAGATCATGGTCAACGGCCCGGACTCGATCTTCGTGGAGCGCGCCGGACGGGTCGAACAGCTCCCCCTCCGCTTCGCCTCCACCGAACAGCTCATGCAGACCATCGAGCGCATCGTCTCGACCGTGAACCGCCGCGTCGACGAGTCGAACCCCATGGTCGACGCCCGCCTCCCCACCGGCGAGCGCGTCAACGTGATCATCCCGCCGCTCGCACTCTCGGGCCCGACCCTCACCATCCGCCGCTTCCCGCGCGCGTACACGCTCCCCGAGCTGATCGGCCTCGGCTCGCTCGACGAGCAGATGCTGATGCTGCTCGCCGCGTTCGTCCGCGCCCGTTTCAACGTGATCGTCAGCGGTGGTACGGGCACCGGAAAGACGACGCTCCTCAACGCGCTCTCCGGCCTGATCCCGTCCCACGAGCGCATCATCACCATCGAGGACTCCGCCGAACTCCAGCTCCAGCAGGAGCACGTGATCCCCCTGGAGTCCCGCCCGCCGAACATCGAGGGCAAGGGCCAGATCACCATCCGCGACCTGGTCCGCAACTCCCTCCGTATGCGCCCCGACCGCATCATCGTCGGTGAGGTCCGAGGCGGCGAGACCCTCGACATGCTCCAGGCGATGTCCACGGGTCACGACGGCTCCCTCGCCACCGTCCACGCCAACTCCGCCGAGGACGCCCTGATGAGGCTCCAGACCCTCGGCTCGATGTCCGAGGTGCTCATCCCCTTCGAGGCCCTCAAGGACCAGATCAACTCGGCCGTCGACGTGGTCGTCCAGCTCACCCGTTTCGCGGACGGCTCCCGCAAGGTGACGGAGGTCGCGCTGCTCGTCTCGCACGGCCGCGAACAGTTCCGTATCGCCACGGTGTCGCGCTTCGTCCCGCAGCCCCTCGGGGCGGACCGCGTCGTCAAGGGCCACTTCGAGCACCTCCCTCTGCCCCGCCAGGTCGCGGAGAAGCTGTACGTGGCCAACGAACCGCTGCCGCCCGCCTTCGGCGTGGCCGAGGCCCTCGACGCACTTCCCACGAGGCAGGCCATCGGATGACGAGGACGCCCGAGCCGTTGGAGACGTGCGAGCCGGTGATGACGCCCCAGCCGTTGTACGAACCGATGAAGACGTACGAGCCCTCGAAGAGGTGCCCGGCATGAACAACCCCTCCCTGCTGGCCCTCGGCGCCACCGTCCTGTGCTGCACCCTCGCCGTCGCGGGCGTGCACACGTTCGCCTCCGGCCGCGCCCAGCGCCAGGCTCTCGTCGACCGGCTCGCCGGCACAGCCCCCGCCCGCACTCTGGGCGGCCGCGTCCGCCGTTTCACGAGCATCGACCGACGCCTGCGCCGCACCCGCCTCGGCCGGACCATCAACCTGCGCCTTTCCGCCACCGGACTCGACCTGACGGCGGGCGAGTTCGCCACGTACGTCGCCGCGGTCGTCGTCGCCCTCTGGCTGATCGCCGCCGCCACCCTGGCGCCCTTCTTCGGCCCGATCGCCGCCCTCGTCGGCATCTGGAGCGCGGCCATCTTCCTGAACTGGCAGCGCCAGAAACGCATCGAGGCGTTCATCAACCAACTCCCCGACGTGGCACGGCTCATCGCCAACGCCACGGCCGCCGGCCTGGCCCTCCGTACGGCGCTGGCCCTGGCGGCGGAGGAGCTGGAGGCCCCGGCGGGCGAGGAACTGGCCCGGGTCGCCGACCAGTTGACCCTCGGCCGCTCGATCGACGACGCACTCGGCGAGCTGGCCGAACGCCTGCCGTCCCGCGAGCTGATCGTCCTCGTCACCACCCTCGTCCTGTCCAACAGGGCGGGCGGCTCGGTGGTCAGCTCCCTGCGCAACCTCACCCAGACGCTGGAGGACCGCAAGGAGACCCGCCGCGAGGTCCGCACGATGCTCTCCGAGGTCAACGCCACGGCCTTCACGGTCCCGTTCCTGGGCCTGGGCTCCCTGGTCCTGATCAACTCCTCGAACGACGGCGCGCTGGCCCGTGTGACCGGATCGCCGCTCGGCCAGGCCCTGGTCCTGATCGCGCTGGGCCTCTACACGGTCGGTTTCTTCGTCATCCGCCGCCTGGGCAAGATCGAAGTATGAGAATCGAAATATGAGATTCGAAGGATGAGAGGGGAGGAGAGGTTACGGTGCTGCCCCTGCTGCTCGCCCTCCTGACCGCCGTCTCGGTCGCGGGCATGTTCCTCGGTATCCGCATGATCCGCGCGGAGGCGAAGCTGCCCGGCGACCTGGCCCTCGCCCTGGAGGTGGGCGCGACCCGCGTCTCCAAGGCGGGCTCGGCCGTCGACCGTATCGGCATGCGTTTCGCGCCCCTCGTCCTGCGTCTGATGGGGCCGCGCCGCGTCAATGCGAAACGCCGCCGCATCGACATGGCCGGCAACCCGGGCGGCCTCACCCTGAACAGGTACGCGGCCCGCCGCGCCGTCTACGGCATCTTCGGCCTCTTCATGGGCCTGGTCTTCCTCACCAACGGCCAGCTCTTCCTGGCCCTCGGGACCTTCGCCTTCGGCGTGCTGGCCGCCGACGCGCTGATCTGGCAGGCCATCCGCGAACGCAAGGACGTCATCGACCGCACACTCCCCGATTTCCTCGACGTCCTGGCCGTCGTCGTCTCGGCGGGCCTCGGCTTCCGCCAGGCACTGGACCGGGTGGCGGAGAAATACGAAGGACCCTGGGCCGACGAACTGCGCATCACCCTGCGCCAGATGGACATGGGCGTCAGCCGCCGCCAGGCCTTCGACGAGCTCCGCAAGCGCAACTCCTCCGAGCAGGTCGCCCAGTTCGTGTCGGCGCTCCAGCAGGGCGAGGAACTCGGCTCACCGATCGCCGAGACCCTCATCCAGCTCGCCACGGACATGCGTCGCACCGACGCCCAGAACGCCCGCCGCCGCGCCGCCAAGACGATCCCCAAGGCGACCCTCGTGACCCTGGTCTTCATGCTCCCCGCGACGATGATCCTCATCGCGACCGGGATGTTCCTCGGCTCGGGCACGAACTTCGGCGACATCCTGGGCCGCTGATGAGAAGGCGTCCGTTCCACGGTCCGCGTCAGCCGCGTTCCGGGCACCGGCCGGGAGGAACCGCCGGCGGCTACCTGGCCGACGACGTGCCCGCTCCCGCAAGCCTCCGCCTGCGACTGAGCGCACTGCAGGCCTTGTGCCGCCAGACCTTCGCCGTCCGCCTCGCCCTGCTCGTCATCGGCACGCCCTTCGCGATGGCCAACACCACGGACAGCCCTTCGCGCTACGCCGTCCTCACCGCCGGGGTCCTCGGCACCATGGGCTCGTACGCCATGCTCAGGGACTGGGACCGCTTCGGCCCCCGCGTCCTCGCGCACCCCACCCTCATGGCGCTGGACCTCCTCTTCGGTGCCGTCCTGCTCCTGACGGCGTCCCCGGCGTCCCCCCTGGCCTACGCCACGGTCTGCACCCCGCTCCTGTCGGGCCTCCTCTACGGCTGGCGCGGCGCCGGAGTCTTCACCGGCCTGCAACTGGCCGTCCTGCTCACCGTGTACCGCGCCTGGGAACACCGCCCCGGCGCCGGCACGAGCACCCTCCTGATCGCGGGCTTCTGCATCGCGGCCGGCATCGTCGGCGTGACCCTGCGCAACCTGATGTTCCGCTTCGGAACAGCCACCCAGGCGCTCTCCGAGGCCACGTCCCGCCTCGCCGTGGCGGAGGCGGTGGAGTCCGAACGCGCCCGCCTGGCCCGCGAACTGCACGACTCGGTCGCCAAGACGCTGCACGGCCTGGCGCTGGCGGCGGAGGCCCTGGCGACGTCGGCGGACCGGGCGGCCGACCCCCAGGTACTCGGGCAGCAGGCCACGCTGGTGGCCGCCGCCGCCCGCCGGGCGGCCTCGGAGTCCCGCGACCTCCTGACGGACCTGCGCCACCACACGGACCTGACGACGCCGCAGCCCTTGGACCTGCTGACCGAACTGACGTCGCGGAGCGAGGACTTCACCTCTCGCACGTCGCTCCCGGCACGGCTCCGGCATACGCGGACCACGCCCCCTCCGCTCTCGTACGAGAAGACCCACGACCTCCTGGCGATCGTCTCGGAGGCCCTGGAGAACGCGCACCGCCACGCGCAGGCGACGGAGGTGGTGGTCGAGGTGGAGCACTCCGCCGACGCCCTCCGTCTCCGCGTCACGGACGACGGAGTGGGCCTCCCGCCCGCCTTCACCGTCAACCAGGCGGCCAGATCCGGCCACTTCGGGCTGCTGGGCGTGACGGAGCGAGCGGCGAGGATCGGCGCCCGACTGCACGTGACGCGACCCGCGACGGGAGGTACGGAGATCACGATCGACCTCCCGCTGCCCACCCCCAACCCCCCGACAGGAGGCCGTCCATGCCTGACCAGGCACTTCCCGGCCCGCCCCTCCGCGTCCTCGTGGCCGACGACAACCCGGTCGTCCGCGCGGGCCTCGCCGCGCTGCTCGGCGCGCACCCCGACATCGAGGTCGTCGCCGAGGCGACGAACGGCGAGGAAGCGGTGCGCAGGGCCGCCGGCTGCCGCCCGGACGTGATCCTGCTGGACGTCCGCATGCCCGGCACGGACGGCCTGACCGCCTTGCCCGAACTCGCCGCGCTGGCCCCCGTGATGATGCTGACGTACAGCCGAGAACCCGAGGTCGTGGCCGAGGCACTGCGCCGGGGCGCCACCGGCTACCTGGTCCACGGCGAGTTCACGGCGCCCGAACTGATCGCCTCGGTAAGGGACTTGAAGAACGGCTTGCCCACACTCTCGCCGTCGGCGCACGTCCCCGCCTCCGCCGGTGTCTCATCTCCGCTCGGTGTTTCGTACGAACCTTCACACGAAAGTCATGAACCCACTTCGCAGCTGCAATTGGTTGTGGCACAGTCGTCGAAGGCTCGATCCGCAGTCGCGGCACGACTCCGTCGCCGCGTCCCCGACCGTCCGGCCTTCGGTCTGAGTTCAAGGGAGGTGGAGGTGATGGACCTCATCGCGTCCGGCATGAACAACCGCCAGATCGCCGCCGCCTGCTTCATCAGCGAGAAGACCGTGAAGAACCACATCAACCGCATCTTCGCGAAGCTGCACAGTTCCTCGCGGAGCGAAGCGATTGCTCACTGGCTCGGGACTGCTCGGGAGGGGTGGAGCTGATGAGTCCGGTTCCCGGGGGAGGCGGGGGAAGTTGGGTCTCCGGACCCACCCGGAGTAGGCGGAATCTCACGTACGGTGCTGTGGTCGGCAGTGTCATCGGCATCGGGCGAGAGGGCAGGCGTCGTGAACAGGTTCAGCAAGTTCGGCGACTGGAAGCGGACCGTTGTCTCCCGGATGCGGGGGAAGGGACGGGACGCGGGGGCCGGGTTCGTGGAGTACGCGGGGATCATGATCATCGTGGCGGGGATCTTCGTGATGATCGATGGGTTGGGGTTGGATGGAATGATCTCCGGCGCGATCGCGACCGCAGTCGGCAATGTGATCGGCGGCGGCTGACCTTCAGGCATCCGCGCGGCGACAGAGGGCAGACTCTCCCGATCTACATCTGGCTGACGGTGATTCTGCTCTTCGCCGCGTTGGCCTTCTTCGCGTTCGCCCAGGCAGCGTTCGCCCGCAATGGTGCTCAATCCGCGGCGGACGCTGCTGCGTTGGCGGCGGCGCAGGAAGCCCGGGACGAGTTATTGCTTGGCCTGGGGGACGCCGTCGGCACAGATGACAACTGGCTGGACTGGCTGCACCTGCCGGGTGACGTGGCCATCCCTAACGACGGGCCTACAGCTGCGGCTCAGGCGCTGGCCGCCGACAACGACGCGACGGTCTTGGGCGGAGCTGACGCTGAGGTCGTGGACGGCTATCTCAGGTTCCACGTCGCCGTCCAGACGAACTACACAGTCGGCGACTCGATCATCCCCGGCACGGAGAACATGCAGGCAGAGGCCGAAGCCACCGCCGTCATCAAGCCGCGCTGCGAGTTCGATGCGGACGCGGATCCGACGAAGCCCCTGGATCTCGTCTGTGACGACGAACCCGTGAACATCGACCCCGAAGATTTCGATCCGGACGACCTTCCCGACGCGTCCGTGATGTTCTCAGTGCATCTGGCCGAGTGAGAGGAAGCCGTACCGATGAACTTTCGGCGCACCATGAAGGTCCGCAGGGCGGTGACCGCGGTGACGATCGCCGGCGGACTGCTCCTCACGGTAGCCGGTTGCGGTGGAGGTGACGACGACAAGTCGGAGAACAGCGCCTCTTCCTCGGCTCCCGCCAAGAAGGGCAGCGACGACGGCAAGCAGGAGTCGCAGGAACCGCAGTCGGATACGGTGCTCGCCGAGGTCAAGGGGCAGAACGGCTTGACGCTCGCAATCACCTCCGCCAAGCGTGACGGCGGGGGCTTCGTGACAGTCGAGGGGACCGTGACGAACAACACGGGCGCCGTCTGGGTTGCGGCGGACTGGCGGAGCGACGAAACGGAGTTGGCCAAGAACGGCGGATCGATTTCCGGCGCCAGCCTCATTGACCAGGAAGGTAAGAAGAAGTACCTCATCCTGCGTGACACCGCAGGGCGCTGCCTGTGCACGCAGTTTACCGGCGGCGGCGTCCGCGACGGTGCCACCTCCCAGTGGTACGCCCAGTTCCCCGCCCCACCCGACGGCACCACAAAGGTCGACTTCCAGGTCGGCTCCATGCCCCCCGCCTCCGTCGAACTCTCCCAGGGCGAGTGACCCATGGCCGCACTCACGCCCCGTACCGCCACCACCTGCACGGCGCTGGCCGTACTCGCCACCCTCACCCTCACCCCGGTGTACGCCGCCGACGACCCCAGCGAACCCCCGGGCACCGTCACCAGCGCACCGCCCCCGGAGGTGGATGCGAACAGCCCGGGACTCAAGCTCGCCGACGGCGCGACGCTCGCGTCCGCCAAGGTGCTGGACATCAAGTCGGTCGTGGAGGACCTCGGAGGTGAGGAGCGCAGGGAGGACACGAACCAGAACGTGACGTTCGCGCTCCAGGCGGAGGTGCTGTTCCCCAAGAACAGCTCGAAGCTGAACCCGGAGGCACGCTCGCGTATCCAGGCGATCGCCGACGAGATCAAGGCACAGAAGCCCACCACGGTCCGTGTCTTCGGCTTCACGGACAACCTCGGCTCGTACGCGCACGGTAAGACCCTGTCCAAGGCGCGCGCGGACATCGTCCACGACCAGCTGGCCGGCTCCCTCGGCTCGAACGTCACCTTCGAGGTGCGGGGGTACAGCGAGGACTACCCCATCGCGGACAACTCCTCGGAGGAGGGCCGCCGCAAGAACCGCCGCGTGGAGGTGTCGTTCCCGAGGGGCGCGACGGCGAGCGAGGACGGGAAGGGCACCGCGAGCGGGGCCGGGGGCGAACTGAGCTGACGGACGATCGCCCGGAGGACCCGGAGGACCCGGAGGACCCGGAGGACCCGGAGGACCCGGAGGACCCGGAAGACCGGGAAGACCCGGAGGACCCGGAGGGCCGATCGCAGCCGCCCGACGGCCGGCTCGGCCGAGGTCCGGACACACACGGCGTACGGGCCCGGCGTCCCCGCCCGGTGGGCCGGACCGCGCGATGCTGGAGACGCGAGAGCACGTACGGGAGTGAGCACGTACGGAAGCGACGAGTCGGAGCGCCACCGGCGCGCGGGACCAGGAGCGAGCCGCCATGAGAAAGATCATCCTGATGATGTCCGTGTCCCTCGACGGCTACATCGAGGGGCCGAACCGCGAGATCGACTGGCACATGGTCGACGACGAACTGCACACGCACTTCAACGAGCAGCTCGCGACCATGGGCGCCTTCCTCGACGGGCGGGTGACGTACGAGCTGATGGCGGACTTCTGGCCGACCGCCGACCGGGCGAAGGACAGCACCGGTCCCGTGGCCGACTTCGCGGCGATCTGGCGGAACATGCCGAAGATCGTGTTCTCGCGGACCCTGCAGCACGCCCAGTGGCACACGACGATCGTGCGGGACGTCGTGGTCGAGGACATCCGGGCGCTCAAGGCGCAGGACGGCGGCGACCTGGCCCTCGGGGGCGCCGAACTCGCCGCCGAGTTCATGCGGAACGACCTGGTCGACGAGTACCGGATCTACGTCCACCCGGTCGTCCTCGGCCGGGGCAAGCCCCTGTTCGCGGAGTCCGACACCCGGCGGAAGCTGCGGCTGCTGGAGAACCGGACCTTCGGCAACGGGGTCGTGCTGCTGCGGTACGAGCGCGCCGAGCCCGCCGACTCCGCGGACGCGTAATGCGGTTGTACGGGTCCCCGGCCGTAGGTAGGAAGGCATCATGACTGGACTCGGTGCTGTGTTCCGGCCCCAACTGCCGCCCGAGCGACTGCGTGCGATCGCGCGCCTTGCCGACGAGACCGGTCTGGAGCAGCTGTGGCTGTGGGAGGACTGTTTTCTGGAAGGGGGCATCTCGGCCGCGTCCGCCGCCCTCGCCTGGACGGAACGCGTACGGGTGGGGGTCGGGCTGCTGCCGGTGCCGTTGCGGAACGTCGCGGTCACCGCGATGGAGACCGCCACCCTGCACCGGCTGTTCCCGGGGCGGGCGACCCTGGCCGTCGGACACGGCGTGCAGAACTGGATGGGACAGGTCGGAGCGCGGGTGGAGTCGCCGCTGACCCTGCTGCGTGAGCATCTGCTGGCCCTGCGCGCGCTGCTCGACGGGGAGCGGATCACGACCGGCGGCCGCTACGTGAAGCTGGACGACGTGGCGCTCGACTGGCCCCCGGAGCCCGGCGTGGAGCTACTGGCCGGCGCGACCGGGCCGCGCACGCTGCGGCTCTCCGGCGAGGCGGCGGACGGCACGATCCTGACCGCCGGTACGTCACCGGAGGACGTACGCCGCGCCCGCCGGCTCATCGACGAGGGGCGGAAGTCGGCCGGCCGCACCGATTCCCACAAGGTGATCGTCTACCTCCTCGCGGCGACCGGCCCGGACGCCTCCGCCCGTGTCCAGGCCGAACAGGCGGTGGAGGGGCGGGCCTCGGGGGTCGCCGGCGACGCGGGCACCGTCGCCGAGGCCGTGCGCCGCTTCGCGGAGGCGGGAGCGGACACGGTGATCCTCCAGCCCACGGCGGACGAGCCCGACCCGAAGGGCTTCGTACGGTTCGTGGCGACCGAGGTGCGCCCGCTGGTCCCGTGATACTTCCCGCGAGTCTCCCGTGATTTCGGAAAGCGCAGGTCAGCGATCGTTGTCAGTGCCCGCTGACACACTCCCGGGCATGAGTGACAACGGTGGGATCGACGGCGAGATCATTCGGCTGCGGGGCGTTCAGGAGAGCGACCTGGAACTCTTCCACGCCTACGAACAGGACGCGGAGGCGGTGCGGCGTTCGAGGTTCCCCGCCCGTGAGCGCGAGGCCTTCATGAACCACTGGGCGAAGCGCGTCCTCGGCAACCCCACCGGCCTCGTGCGGACGGTCACGGTCGACGGTGAAACCGCCGGGAACCTGATGGCCTGGTGGGAGGAGGACGGCCGCCGCTTCGTCGGCTACTGGCTGGGCCGCCGGTACTGGGGCCGGGGCATCGGCACCAGAGCCCTGGCCCTCTTCCTCCAGGAGGAGCAGAACCGTCCGCTGTACGCCGACCCGTTCCACGGCAACACCGCCTCGGTCCGCCTCCTGGAGCGCCATGGCTTCCGCCGCACCGGCACTGTGCGGCATGGCGAGGACGAGCACGTCCTGCTGGTCCTGGAGGCGTGAGGGCCGGGCCGGCCCCGTCACCGACCCCGAATTCAGTCGCGTCCTTCATCCCGCCCTTGCGAGGATCCCCCCATGACCGCCGCCGACGCCGACCACTCTGACCGGACCCCTCGCACCCCTCGTACGCTTCGGACCTCGCGCACCTTCGAGGCCCTCGTCGCCGAGGCCGAGGCCGCGCCCACCGAAGGCTGGGACTTCTCCTGGTTCGAGGGCAGGGCCACGGAGGAGCGACCCTCGTGGGGGTACGCACGGTCGATGGCGGAGCGGATCGCCCGCGCCTCCGCCGCGCTCGACCTCCAGACCGGGGGAGGGGAGGTCCTGGCTTCCGCCCCGGCGTTCGCCCCGCTCACCGTGGCCACCGAGGGCTGGCCCCCGAACGTCGCCAAGGCCACCGCCCTCCTCCACCCGCGCGGCGTCGCCGTCGTCGCCAGCCCCGAGGACGCGCCGCTGCCGTTCGCGGACGAGGCGTTCGACCTGGTGACGAGCCGGCACCCGGTCAGCCCGCAGTGGGCGGAGATCGCCCGTGTCCTCCAGCAGGGCGGCACGTACTTCGCCCAGCACGTGGGCCCCCGCAGCGTCTTCGAGGTCGTCGAGTACTTCCTCGGCCCGCAGCCGGAGGAGCAGAGCGGCAACCGCCACCCCGACCGCGAGCGCGCGGATGCGGAGGCCGCAGGGCTGGAGGTGGTCGACCTGCGCGCGGAACGGCTGCGGATCGAGTTCCTCGACATCGGCGCCGTCGTGCACTTCCTGCGCAAGGTCGTCTGGATGGTGCCCGGTTTCAGCGTGGACGCGTACCGGCCCGGACTCCTCGCGCTGCACGAGAGGATCGAGGCGGAGGGCCCGTTCGTGGCCCACAGCACCCGCCATCTCATCGAGGCCCGCAAGTCCGGCCGGTAGCGACCCGCACCGGCTGGCCCGTACGTGCCGGTACGTCCGCCTGAGTTCACCGTATTCGTCCCGGTCGGAGTCGCGCGGTGTCCACATCGTTATCGGGGGCCGCTCGCTCAAGTCGCACATCGAGCGTTAAGTTCAGACCAAGGTAATTCGCGTGAGCAAAGCTGCGCGCATGGCACCGCGCGGAGGAGGGGGCTGCGCGGTGTCGTGGCCACCGGACTGACGGCATGTCACCGGCCGCGTGCGACGGCTCGACACCGGTCGCATGCCGCACCTCACGCCCCACACCCCGCACCCCGAACTCGCGCCGACTCCACGGCTTCCAGTGGCATGGGACCGGCCGTCTCCGCCGTCGTGGACGTGATCATGGATGTGTCATCAACGATGGCGTCAAATGGGCGCACCTCGCGCCCTTCACCCGTGCGGGGGTGTGCCGGAATGTGTCGGCGAGTGGCGCACAAGCGAACTCAAACCCCTTGTATCCCTTCGGATATCACCTGATTGCCTTGGAATCCGCTGCGATCCGGCCATGAATACCCCCTGAATGAACGCTTCCGCGCCCATCCACGCGTCGTCGACCGACTCCGGAGAGTAGTTGTTTCGCGCCGATGCATGCAGCATTCCTTACGAAGGGTTATGGTGGAAGCCCCCCCTCGGGCCGGTCCGTCTCCCCCACGGACCGGCCCGTTTTTTGTGCGGCGAGAGGTACCCCCGCACCCCGCCCCGCATGGACGCCTCGCAACCCGACGGGACAGAGCCCCCACCCCACCCGCACACCCCCACGCCCGCCCGCACAGACCCACCGCATGCCCCCGCGCAGACCCACCGCACACCCCCGCACAGACCCACCACACGCACCCGCCGCACACCCCTCAACCCCAGACACCCCTAGGCCCCGCCCCTCGCGGCAGCGGTAGGCTTCGCCGAGGGGGACCGCATCCGCTACGGAGGGGCTGTACACGTGTACCTGCGCGACAAACTGCGTGGCCTGCTGGTCAGGGTCTACGCACGCAGGGTTGAAGGTCACCTCGACCACGACCAGGTGCCCAAGCACATCGGCGTGATCATGGACGGCAACCGGCGCTGGGCGAAGGCAGCCGGTTCCACGGCGGCGCAGGGGCATCGGGCCGGGGCGGACAAGATCGGTGAGTTCCTCGGCTGGTGCACCGAGACGGACGTCAAGGTCGTCACCCTCTGGCTGCTCTCCACGGACAACTTCGACCGCCCGCAGGAGGAGCTCGGCCCGCTTCTCGGGATCATCGAGGACGTCGTACGCTCCCTTGCCGCCGACGGCCGCTGGCGTGTGCACCACGTGGGCACCCCGGACCTGCTGCCCGGGCCGATGCAGACCACCCTGAAGGAGGCCGAGGAGGCCACCGCGCACGTCGACGGGATAATGGTCAACTGCGCCATCGGATACGGCGGACGTCAGGAGATCGCCGACGCCGTGCGCTCGATGCTTCTCGACGCCCAGGACAAGGGCACCTCGATGGACGAACTCGCCGAGTCCGTCGACATCGACATGATCGGCCGGCACCTCTACACCGGCGACCAGCCCGACCCGGACCTCGTGATCCGCACCAGCGGCGAGCAGCGCCTGTCGGGATTCATGCTGTGGCAGACCGCCCATTCGGAGTACTACTTCTGCGACGTCTTCTGGCCGGCCTTCCGCAAGGTCGACTTCCTGCGTGCCGTGCGTGACTACGCCGCGCGACACCGGCGTTACGGAGGCTGACCCTCCGCTTCCGGGGTGAGGTGCGCAACGCCGCCAGCGGGGCGGAAGTAACGAGGAGTTCACCGGGGCGCCGTCGTGCCACATGGCATGGCGGCGCGTGTTCGAGGGCATAAGCCAGTCAGGTCGACACCCGAACCACGGGTGTCGGATCTCAGCGGGCGGCACGGGGCCGTCCGCCCGGGAGGCCCTTTGCACCAGCCCGACCGTGTGGTCACCGCACGGACGAAGAGGCTTGAGGGCCGGTCACCGGCCTGTGCATCGCGGCCGTCGACCGGTCCAGTTCCTCTCCGTCGCTCCCCGACCTCATCCGAGGGGGTACGTCCTTCCGTGGTGACCAGCACAAAGCGCCACAAGCCAGACCGGCGCACCTACGTTCTCGACACCAGCGTCCTCCTGGCCGATCCGAACGCCCTGAACCGCTTCGACGAGCACGAGGTCGTGCTCCCCATCGTCGTGGTCACAGAGCTGGAGGCCAAGCGGCACCATCCCGAGCTCGGCTACTTCGCCCGGCAGGCCCTCCGTCTGCTGGACGAGTTCCGGGTGAGGCACGGCCGTCTCGATGCCCCCATTCCGATCGGGGACCTCGGCGGAACGATCCGTGTCGAGCTCAACCATTCGGACCCCAGCGTCCTGCCGACCGGCTACCGCCTGGGGGACAATGACTCCCGCATCCTCGCGGTCGCCCGCAATCTGCAGGCCGAGGGGTACGACGTCACCGTCGTGTCGAAGGACCTCCCGCTCAGAATCAAGGCGTCCTCCGTCGGCCTCCTCGCCGAGGAGTACCGCGCGGAACTGGCCATCACGGACTCCTCCGGTTGGACCGGAATGTCCGAACTGACCCTGGCCGGCGAGCAGGTGGACATCCTCTTCGAGGAGGGGCACGCATTCGTCCCCGAGGTCGCCGAACTCCCCGTGCACACGGGCCTGACGATCCAGTCCGAGCGCGGCAAGGCGCTCGGCCGGGTGACCCCCGAGGGTAACGTCCGCCTCGTACGCGGCGATCGGGAGGCCTTCGGGATCAAGGGCCGCAGCGCCGAGCAGCGGATCGCGCTCGACCTGCTGCTCGACCCGGACGTGGGCATCGTGTCGATGGGCGGCCGGGCCGGCACCGGCAAGTCGGCGCTGGCGCTGTGCGCGGGCCTGGAGGCCGTGCTGGAGCGCCGTCAGCACCAGAAGGTGATGGTCTTCCGGCCGCTGTACGCGGTGGGCGGGCAGGAGCTGGGCTATCTGCCGGGCACCGAGGCCGAGAAGATGAGCCCCTGGGCGCAGGCGGTCTTCGACACGCTCTCGGCGGTCACGTCCCGCGAGGTCATCGAGGAGGTCACCGCCCGCGGGATGCTGGAGGTGCTGCCGCTCACGCACATTCGCGGCCGCTCCCTCCATGACGCGTTCGTGATCGTGGACGAGGCCCAGTCCCTGGAGCGGAACGTCCTGCTGACCGTTCTGTCCCGGATCGGCGCGAATTCGCGGGTGGTTCTCACCCATGACGTGGCCCAGCGGGACAATCTGAGGGTCGGCCGGTACGACGGAGTGGTCGCCGTCGTCGAGAAGCTGAAGGGGCATCCGCTCTTCGCCCATGTCACGCTGAACCGGTCCGAGCGGTCCCAGATCGCGGCCCTTGTGACCGAAATGCTGGAGGACGGGCAGATCTGACCGGAGTGCTCAACTTGAGGTAGTTACTCGCTGGTTGGCGCCGTCCAGCAAAGGCCATGAGCCTAGCTGGGCGGCGCTCGGCTTGTGCGGCTTTCCTGGATTCACCTGGGGTAAACGGTGGTGTGAGCTTTCACACGTACGGCGGAATTGCCTTGCGGCGCCGGGTTACGGCAGAGTCTCACTCCTGTCAGGCCCCGCATACGACGCACCGGTACCCCCAGCGGTACGGCACAACAGAAGCACCACGGTTAACTCCATAGCGTTGTCGTATGCCGCCCGAGTTCACCACGCGGCGCTCCCCGCAGGGGAGTTGCCCACCGGGCCCGTGCCTCCCGTGACCGTGCAGTGGGGAGGCCAGTGCCAGGGGCACGATTGCGTCCGCCAGGGTCACCGAAGCGGGCGATGCTGGAAGGAAACCGTGTGAGCCGGATTTCGGTCCGGGGATTCGCAGTGGCCTCGGCCACCGCGGTCACCGCTGTCGGAAGTGTCGTCGGCGTTGCCTCGGGCAGCGTCGCGCAGACCAACGACGCCGAGGCGACAGCAAGCGACGCGACTCTCCTCTCGGACATTCCGATGGGCCAGCAGGCCCAGGTGCAGACCGCGACCCTGGCGCAGCAGGCCGACGCACAGGCCATCGCCGCGGACGCCAGCGCCAAGAAGGACGCCGAGGAGACGGCCCGTAAGAAGGCCGCCGCGGACGCGATCGCCAAGCAGAAGGCCGCGGAGGAGGCCGCCGCGAAGGCGGAAGCCGAGCGCAAGGCCAAGGAAGCCGCCAGCCGTTCCGCGGCCCGTGATGTCTCCTCCCTCACGGCCAGCGCGAGCAAGAGCTACTCCGTCGCCGAGGTCCAGGCGATGGCCAAGCAGGTGGTGGCCGCCGACCAGTGGACCTGCTTCAGCAACATCGTGACCCACGAGTCCACCTGGAACTACAAGGCCGTCAACCCCTCCTCGGGGGCCTACGGTCTCTTCCAGGCGCTGCCCGGCTCCAAGATGTCGTCCGTCGGTTCCGACTGGCAGACCAACCCGGCCACCCAGATCAAGTGGGGCCTCAACTACATGGACTCCCGCTACGGCAGCCCCTGCGAGGCGTGGTCGTTCTGGCAGGCCAACAACTGGTACTGAGCCGCGCTTAAGCCCTCGGGGTACAACCCGTCGGCCGCTCAACCTCCACGAGCCCCTCACCGTCCTTTGGTGAGGGGCTTTGGCCATGTACGGTCGACGTCGACCACTGGAGGGGGAGCGGTGGTGCGGAAGAGGAACGGGGGAAGAGGGCGGATCATGTCGCGAGTGCCAGAGTGGTTCGACCGGCTCGGCGCCGGACTGACCGGCTGGGGACAGGAACTGGAGCGCCGGCGCGCGGAGGCCGAGGCCCGGGACGCCGCCGACGACCCGCTGGACACCAGGGACTTCACGAACGGCGAATCCCCCGGGAACCCCACCATGGCGGAGGCCCAGCCGACCGGGTTCGTCCCGGCGCCGCCGTCCTACGCACCCGCCGTCACCGCCCGCCCCCATCCCGCCGAGGCCGTTCCCTGGGGGATGCGGGTCGCGGCCGAGGCCGGGTGGCGGCTACTCGTCCTCGCGGGCACCCTCTGGGTCCTCATGCGAGTCATCAGCGCCGTCCAACTGGTGGTGCTGGCGTTCGTCGCGGCACTCCTCATCACGGCCCTGCTGCAGCCGACGGTCTCCCGGCTGTGCCGCCTCGGCGTGCCGCGCGGCCTGGCCACGGCGCTCACCGCGATCCTCGGGTTCGTCATCATGGGCCTGATCGGATGGTTCGTGACCTGGCAGGTCATGGAGAACATCGACAACCTCTCCGACCAGATCCAGGACGGCATCGACGAGTTGCGCCGCTGGCTGCTCAACAGCCCCTTCCACGTCACCGAAGACCAGATCAACGACATCGCCAGGAACCTCCGCGAGGCGGTCAGCTCCAACACGGACGAGATCACGTCGGCGGGCCTGGAAGGCGTGACGGTCATCGTGGAGGCCCTGACCGGCATCCTCCTGGCGATGTTCTCCACGCTCTTCCTGCTGTACGACGGCGAGCGGATCTGGCAGTGGTCCCTGAAACTGGTGCCGGAGGCGGCGCGTCCAGGGGTGGCCGGAGCGGGCCCGCGTGCCTGGCGGACGCTGACGGCCTACGTGCGCGGCACGGTGATAGTGGCCCTGATCGACGCCATCTTCATCGGCCTCGGCATCTACTTCCTCGACGTCCCGATGGCGGTCCCGCTGGCCGTCTTCATCTTCCTCTTCGCCTTCATCCCGCTGGTGGGCGCCGTGGTCTCCGGCGCGCTGGCGGTGGTCGTGGCGCTGGTGACACAGGGCGTCTTCACCGCGGTCATGACACTGGTGGTCGTGCTGGCCGTCCAGCAGATCGAGGGCCACATCCTCCAGCCGTTCATCCTCGGCCGGGCGGTCCGCGTCCACCCGCTGGCGGTCGTCCTGTCCGTCGCGGCCGGCGGCATGGTCGCGGGCATCGGCGGTGCGGTGGTCGCGGTTCCGCTGGCGGCGGTGACGAACACGGTCGTGGGCTATCTGCGGGCCCACTCCCGCGAGACGTCCCTCCGGTACGCGCCGCAGCCGCGGGGAGCCACGGTGGTGGGCCCGGGCCCGGGCCCGGCACGGGAGTCGGCACCACCGGACGGTACGGCCGGCGGACAGAAGTGACGTGACCCCGACGTGACCCCTCGCGTGTTGTTCGACCCGCAGGGGCCCTGGAACGCGAAATGACGAACTTGGCACTCCTGGAACTCGAACGGCTGGACTGGTCCGGATACCAGTGCGGCTGCGGCGAGTCCGCCGAGCACCTCAAGGAGACGTTCCGCGAGTTGCTCGACGCCGAGTCCGCGGAGACGGTGCCGGGCCGACACCTGGAGAACCACCTGGAGGTGTCGGGGCTGCTCTTCCGGGCCGCGCCGGAGGCCGTGCCGGTGCTCGTCGCGGCACTCGGCGAGGACCTGCCCCGCGGGCGGCACAGGTATCTGCTGACCGCGCTGTGGCACCTGGTGGCAGGTGACTCGCACCGCTCCGAGACCGAGGCCGGCCAGCCCGACCTGGGCGACGAGTGCCGGGAGCAGGCCAGGCAGGGGCTCTGGCTCTACTACGACGAGGCGCTCCACGGCGACACCGGGACGGCCCTGGACATCCTCGAACTCGTCGAGGACGACGAGGAGCGCCTGGAACACTTCAGGGAAGCCGTCCGGCCCCGGCTGGAGAAGCAGTTGAGGCGAAGGCTGTGTTGAGGGACCGGCTCGACAGCGGCCCCGACGCGTGCCCGAGGCGTGGGCCGTGCGCTACTCGCCCAGGACCGCCTCGGCCTCCAGCATCACCCCGACCGCCTGGACGACCGACGCGATCCTGAAGGTCTCCTGGATGCTCTCGCGGTCGACACCGGCCTTGCGGAGTACCCGCTCGTGGGAGTCGAGGCACGCACCGCAGCCGTTGATGGCGGACACGGCCAAGGACCACAGCTCGACGTCGACCTTGCCGACACCGGGGTCGCCGAGGACGTTCGAGCGGAGCCCCGCCCGCAACGTGCCGTACTCGGGGTCCGACAGCAGATGACGCGTGCGGTGGAAGACGTTGTTCATCGTCATCGTCGCGGCGGTGGACTTGGCCGCCGTGTACGCCTCCGGCGACAAGTGCGCCTGGGCTTCCAGCGCCAGCTCACGCAGGACGATCGGCGAGCGCGAGGCGATCGCCGTCGCCAGCACCGTGCCCCACAGCTGCTGAGTGGTGAGGCCGGAGCCGTCGATCACCGACCCCAGGTTCAGGAGCAGGTCCCTGGCGTAGTCCGGTACCGAGGACTTGAGGGAGTCGAGGGACATGTCGGGGCACCATCCGGTCAGCAGTACGTGCGTGCGGGACCGGCGTACGAAACGGTCCCGCATTCGGTCAAATGAGCACCCGAACAAAGACCCATTGGGCGCCGTACGCTTCATCTTCCGTCAGGTAACGGCAGGTAGCGAGAGTCCCGCCGTGCCGTGCTCCCCGGCTGCTAGATCTACACCCCTCGGAGTTACACGTCAGGCGCGTGTGCGACAGGTCAAGGGGAGTGATGGCGGACCGTCGGATTTCCCTCGACCGTGCCGGGTACGGCCTGCTGTCGCGGACCCTCGCCGAGTGCGGGCGGGACGCGGCCACCGGGGAACTCCGTGTGTCCGGCCGCCCCGGTGGCGCCTTCCACCTCCGGGGCGGCCTCGTCGTCGCCGTCGAGAGCCCGGGCGCGCCCGGCCCCGAGGCGCTGCTGCTGCGTTCGGGGCGGATCAGCGGCGAGCAGTGGGACGGGCTGCTGCGCGAGCCCGGGGCCGGGCGCTGGCCGGAGACGGGACTGGTCGCGCACGGATACGCCGGTGCCGCACAGCTCCGGGTGGTCCGCATGATGGCGTTGCAGAACGCGGTGTTCGCGGTCGTCGCGGGCCGCGTGGACGGCGTCGGACCCCTCGCCGAGCCGTCCGGTTCCGGCCCCGTCGCGCCGGTCGCGATCGGCGAGAGTCCGCTGCGGCTGCTCCAGGAGGCGACCCGTAAACTCACGGCCCTCGCGGCGCTGCCCTGCCCGGTCCTGCCCGACCGCGAACGGCCCCTCCCGGCCCCCGGAACCGACGCGGACGACACCCGGGTGCCGCCCGCCCGGCGGGAGCTCCTCACCCACGCCGACGGCCGCCGCACCGCCCGGGACCTCGCCTTCACCACCGGCCGCGGCGTCTACCCCGTCACCGTCGAACTCGCCCGCATGCTCGCCGAGGGCCTCCTGCGCTGCGAGGACACCACCACGCCGGCGGCCCTGCCGGTTCCGGTCCGCACACCGCCCTCGGGCGCCCTGAGCCCCGTACGCCAGGACCGCCCCGCGCCACCGGAGGCAGCCGTACGGCTCGACGAGCCCGTACCCACCGCGGCGCCCCGGCCACCCCAGCGGCCCAGGAAGCTTCCCCGGCGCGAGCCGGGGGCCAGTGGCATCACCGAGACTCTCGCCGCGAAACGCGATGCGAGCTGGAAAGGGTTCTTCCGTCTGCGGCACCGCCTCTGGAGTCCGGACTCCGGCACCTGACGGACACGGACCCGCACACGGAGAACCACGAACACGTCAGGGAGTTCATGGACATGGATCACGAGGCTTTGACCAGGGAGATGCGAGGTCTGCGCGAGCAGGTCACCGGCGTCACGGACACGGCGGTGGCCGCCGTCGACGGACTGCTCATCGCGGCCGACACCGCGGGCCCGATCGACCCGGAGGGCGTCTCCGCGATCGCCGCCGCGGGACTCGGGCTGGCCCGTCGCACCGCCGAGGCGACCGGGCTCGGCACCCTGCGCCAGACGGTGACCCACGGCAGCCAGGGCTGCGCCGCCTTCTACGCGGTGGGGGAGACCGCGTTGCTGGTGGTCCTGGGCGACGAGGGCCTCGACATGGACCGGCTGCACGAGGCGACCCGTCCGGCCCTTGCCCGTATCGACGCGATCCTGACGGCGACCGGTGCCGGGCACGAGCCCGCACCCGCGGTCGGGGCGGTGTGAGGGGATGGCGACCAATCGAATGACGACCGGTTTCTCCGACCAGGTGATGAGCCTGGTCAAAGCACTGCGCTCCGAGGCACCCGACTGCGTCGCCGCCGGAGTGGTCGACATGTCGACAGGGATGCTGCTGTCGTACGAGACGGTCGACAACCATCCGCCGGAGGTGCTCGACCTGCTCGCCGGCGCCACCCTCGACCTCTTCCAGGGCCGTACGGTCGTGATGATCGAGGACGTGTTCAAGGAGCGCCGGGGCGACACCGGTGACCAGCACTTCTTCCAGGAGATCCTCGTCAACAGCGAGAACCTCACCCACCTGTTCATCCGTATCAACGAGCAGCAGGACGTCGTGGCCGTGGTCGTCTGCCGCAAGTCGGTGAACGTGGGCATGCTCTTCGCCCAGGCGCGGCGGGTGGTGCAGAGCCACAGCCTGTGAGCACGCACGACGGGCCCCCTCCGAAAGGGAAGGGGCCCGTCGTCGTACGGCTGGAGCCGTGTACGGCTACTCCGTGCGCAGCCCGTCCGGCCGCATCAGCCGCAGCAGCGGCGGCAGGCTGAGCAGCGTGACGACCACGACGACACCCGCGCCGACGCCGGCCATCGACAGCACGCTCGTCCAGGCCACGGTCACCGGGGTGGCCGTCATCTTCAGCAGCACCGCACCCAGGACCAGGCCCAAGGCGCACGAGAGGGTGAGGCCCAGCGCGATGGGGATCGCGGTCTGCCACAGCACCGACAGGCTCAGCGTGCGGCGCCGGGTGCCGAAGGCGACCAGGGCCGACAGCAGCTTCTTGCGCTCGCGCAGCTGCTCCAGCTGCGCGACCAGCAGGCTCGCGCCGATGAGGAAGAGCACACAGGTCGCACCGACGAACAGGCCCGTGCGGATGGAGGTGAACTCGCCGGACTGCTCGGTCGCCGTCCAGGTCCAGACGTCCGCCAGCGGATCGAGGGCGGCCGCCGTGTTCCGTACCCGTTCGGTCGCGTCCGGCACCGACGGGTCGAGGCGCACGTAGGCGGAGCTCGTGAGCGCGGGGGCGACTTCGTCGGACAGGGCGGACGGCGTGATCAGCAGGCCCCACATCGTGTCCCCACGGAGTGAATCCTCGCGCGTCTGGGCCTTCTTCACCTCGCCCCGTACCGTCCAGGCGATCTCCTTGCCCGGGCTGGTGTCGTAGGACGGGTCGAAGTACAGCGTGCGGCCGGGCTCGGCGAGCTTCGCCGAATCCGTGTCGTCCGGGGTCGGCACCACGAAAATGTCGCCGTCACGGCAGGAGGGGAGCTTCGCCATCTCCCGCAGGGCCGCGCAGTCGCCGATGGTGACGTCCGACGTCATCTCGGGGGCGTAGCGCTTCTCGCCGACCCAGCCCCTGGAGACCGCCACGACGTCGCGTACGCCCTCGGTCCGGTCGAGCTTCTGCCCGATGGCGGCCACCGGGACGCCGTGCGCCACCTCGACCTCCAGATTGGCGCGGCCGGTGTCCTTGCCCGTCGGCCTCGTGTACGCGCCCTCGACGCCGGCGAACAGCATCTGCAGGGCGATCGCGCCGGCCACCGCCACCGCGATGCCGTTGACCATGCGGGCCGCCGAGCCGCTGCTCAACTGGAGCCTGCGGACGGCCAGTTGCCAGGACACGGAGCCGGAGCCCATCCGTGCGACGACCGCCTCGACGGTCCACGGCAGCAGGGCGGTGACACCGACGAGCAGGAAGACGACGCCGCCGGTGACCATGTACTCGTTGAAGTCCCCGTTGTCCGAGCCCTGGCCCACCATCGGGTAGAGCAGCGCGAGTCCGGCCAGCGGCAGCAGCAGCCGCCACCAGAGCCTGCGCCGGGGCGGCTTGGCCGTGCGGACCACGCCGAGCGGTTCGATGACGACGCCGCGCAGCGCGAACAGGGTGACGAGTACCGCGGACGCCGGGACCGCGACGGCGACCAGTGCGGCGAGCGCGGGGGAGGGATTCAGATAGCCCGGGAACACACTGAACCGGAACACCTCGACCGAACCGGCGATCTCGCGGCCGATCAGGAAGAACACAAAGCCGAACGCAAGCCCCAGGACGGCCCCCGCGAGCGCCTCGCCCGCCGCGACCCGGCGCGTCATCCCGCCGTCGGCTCCGACCAGCCGGAGCGCCGCGAGCCTGCGGTCGCGCCGCTCGCCGCCGAACCGTACGGCCGTGGCGATGAAGACGGCGACCGGCATCAGCAGCACCACGAGGACGACCAGGGTGAGCAGCACCAGGACCGGGTCCATCTCCTCCCCGCCGGACTGGTCCGTCACCGCTCCGAAGCGCTCGATGCGGCCCACGGACGAGCCGTCGATCCGTTCCGCGAGCCCGTCGGCGCCCGCGAAGTAGGCGAGTTCGCGCGAGCCGATCAGCCCGGGCTCGCCGATGGTGCCGACGACGCGGTACGGCAGCCGGTCCTTCAGCAGCTTCCCGTCGTCCGACTTCAGCAGCTCGGCGAGCGCGGGGGAGACGACCATCTCGCCCTGCGCGGGGAACTTGTCCACCCCTGGCGGCAGCGGCGCCCGCTGCCCCTCGGGCTCCAGCAGCCGCCCGCGGACGCCCTGGTTGCGGTAGTCGGTGTCGGCGTTGGCGACGACGAGGCTCTTGTCCGACGGCTTGGCGGTGGCGGTCTCCTCGTGGAGGACGAGGCCGATGTCGTCCCGGGCGTCGTCGCGGTCGTCCCGCGCGGCCAGGGCGTTCGGTATCGCCGCGGTGAGCAGCAGCAGCGCCACGCCCAGCCCGACCCCGACCGCGGTGAGCGTGGCGCGCACCCACCCTTCGCGGCCCCCGGTGAAGGCGAACCTGACACCCATCGCCAGGTCGCGGATCCACTGGCCCGCACTCATACGGCCCGCTCCATGTCCCGGGACTTCCCGTCCCGTACGACGATCTCCCGGTCCGAGTACGCGGCGACCCGCGCCTCGTGCGTGACCAGGACGACGGCCGCGTTGGTGGACCGGGCGGCGTCCGTGAGCAGTTCCATGACGCGCTCGCCGTTGAGCGAGTCGAGCGCGCCGGTCGGCTCGTCGGCGAACAGCACACGCGGGCTCGTCACCAGCGAGCGGGCCACGGCGACCCGCTGCCCCTGACCGCCGGAGACCTCACCGGGCCGCTTGCCCTTGAGGTCGTCGACCTCCAGGCGCTCCATCCACGACAGGGCGGTGCGCTCGGCCTCCTTGCGGGAGGTCCCGTTCAGCCGCAGCGGCAGGGCGACGTTCTCGACACAGGTCAGCTCGGGCACCAGCTGGCCGAACTGGAAGACGAACCCGAACTCGCTGCGCCGCAGCGCGCTGCGCTCGGTGTCGTTCATGGTGGCCATCTCGCGGCCGTGGTACATGATCGACCCGGAGTCGGGCGTCACGATCCCGGCGAGGCAGTGCAACAGCGTCGACTTGCCGGAGCCGGAGGGGCCCATCACGGCGACGACCTCGCCGGGGTGGATGGAGAACTCGGCGCCGTCGAGGGCCGTGGTCGGACCGTAGGCCTTGCGCAGCTCGGTCGCGACGAGGAGGGAGCCGGTGGGCGTCATCGGGTCACCGCCTGGGCGAGCTTGTCGAGACGGGCGGCGGTGAGTTCGAGCCAGCGCAAGTCGGCCTCCAGGTGGAACAGGGCGTGGTCACAGATCAACTGGTCCGCCAGATCGCCCTTGCGTTTGCGGTCGGTGAGGATGCGCATCATGCGCAGGTGCTCGGAGCGCTGCGTGTCGAGGATCTCGGCCGCGTTCCGGTGGGTGAGCAGGGCCAGGACGACCTTGGTGTAGAGGACCGACTGGAGGTACGGCTCGGGCTTCTCGGGCGTCGCGAGCCACCGCCGGACATCGGTGATGCCGGCCTCGGTGATCGCGTACCGCTTCCGCTCGGGGCCGTCGCCCGGTTCGACGCCCTCGACCTCGACGAGACCGTTCTTCAGCAGCCGCGACATCGTCGAGTAGACCTGGCCGTAGTGCAGCGGCCGGTCGTGACCGAACTTCTCGTCGAAGGCCCGCTTCAGGTCGTAACCGTGTCGGGGCCCGGACTCCAGGAGTCCCAGGAGTGTGTGACCGATGGACATGCGGAGCACTGTACACGCGGCGTATACACACGACGTATACCCGCTGTGTATAGCCGACGATCAGGGGCGTCAGTGCCGCAGGTCACGGGCGATTGTCACGGTTCTGCTACCGCGCCTGTCGGTGCTCGCGGGCCTGCTGGGGCAACCTTCCGGCCTGCTGACGCGTCGATTCCCAGGGACGCGTGCTGATTGTCACGTCCCGAAAAGCCGGGATCGGCGGCCCTTTGTCATAGCGCGCGGTGTTAGCTTGCTAGGCCGACCGGCGGCACACACGCGTGTGGCGTACGAGTAGGAACACGAGACTGAAGCGGAGCGGATCGGGCCCATGGGACGAGCGGAAGAGAGACGAGCGCGACAGCGCGGCGGCCACCGCGCGGCGCCCAGGCCCTCGTCCGGAGTGATCGGCTCCGGCCCTGTCGGTACCGGCACCGCGGGGCCGAGAGCGGCCAGGAGGGCGGCCGCCTCCAGGGCCTCCGAGAAGGGCGGCATTCGTCGCTTCTTCACCTGGAAGAAGATCCTCGGCGCCTTCTTCGGCCTCTGTCTGCTCGGCATGGGCGCCTTCATCGTGCTCTACCTGGTCATCGACGTCCCGAAGGGCAATGCCCTCGCCCAGGAGCAGAGCAACATCTACAAGTACTCCGACGGCAAGACCCTCGCCCGCGACGGCGACGTCAACCGCGAGATCGTCGACCTCGACCAGGTCCCCAAGGGCGTCCAGTACACGTTCGTCGCCGCCGAGAACAAGTCCTTCTACAAGGACGCCGGCGTCGACCTCAGGGGCACGGCCCGCGGTCTGATCAACACGCTGTCCGGCAAGGGCAAGCAGGGTGGTTCGACGATCACCCAGCAGTACGTCAAGAACTACTACCTCAGCCAGGACCAGACGATCACCCGCAAGCTCAAAGAGCTCGTGATCTCGCTCAAGGTGGACCGTACGGAGTCCAAGGACTACATCCTCGCGGGCTACATCAACACCAGCTACTACGGCCGCGGCGCCTACGGCATCCAGGCCGCCGCCCAGGCGTACTACCAGAAGGACGCCGGCGAGCTCACCGTCCCCGAGGGCGCCTACCTCGCCGCACTGCTCCAGGCCCCCAGCCAGTACGACTGGGCGGTCGCCAGCGACACCAGCAGGAGGCTGGTCAAGCAGCGCTGGGACTACGTCCTCAACAACATGGTCGGGGAAGGCTGGCTGAGCGCCGCCGAGCGCGACGCCATGAAGTTCCCCGTGCCGAAGAAGCCCCAGGGCGCGCCCGGGCTGAGCGGCCAGACCGGGTACCTGGTCCAGGCGGCCAACACCGCGCTGGCGAAGCAGCTCGTCGCAGACGGCTCGGCCAGCGACATGGACGACGCCAGGGCGCTGGTCGACGCGGGCGGCTGGACCATCACGCTGAACATCGACAAGAAGAAGCAGGACCAGCTGGAGAAGTCCGTCAAGGACACCCTCACCAGCAAGCTGGACCCGAAGAAGCGGGCCGTCGACGGCGACGTCCAGGCCGGTGCCGCGTCCGTCGACCCGAAGACGGGCAAGGTCCTCGCGATGTACGGCGGCGTGGACTACACCAAGCACTTCACGAACAACGCCACGCGCGCCGACTACCAGCCCGCCTCCACCTTCAAGCCGCTGATCCTCGCCGCCGCCGTCGCGGAGGGCGCCGAGAACCAGAACGGCGACCCGATCACCGCGAGGACGATCTACGACGGCACCAGCAAGCGGCCGGTCGTGGACGGCAACGGCAACAAGGTCGGGTTCGCTCCGCCGAACGAGGACGACGTCGACTACGGCGACGTCACCGTCCAGACCGCCATGAACAAGTCCATCAACTCCGTCTTCGCGCAGATGGGCGTCGACGTCGGCATGGACGAGGTCATGAAGGTCGCGGGCGATCTCGGCATGGACGTCGAGAACGAGCAGGCGGTGCCCGCCCAGACCCTCGGCACCATGGGCGCGAGCCCGCTGCAGATGGCCGGCGTCTACGCCACTCTCGACAACCACGGCAAGAAGGTCACCCCCGCCCTCGTCGCCTCGGCCAAGCACAAGGACCGCACGGTCGAGTTCCCGGACCCGATCGGCGACCAGGTCATCAGCCGCGAGGCCGCCGACACCGTCACCTCGGTGCTCACCGGCGTGGTCGACGACGGTACGGCCCGTACGTCGGTGCGGGACAACCCGAACCGCGACGGCCAGCAGGTCGCCGGCAAGACCGGTACCTCGGACTTCAACAGGTCCGCCTGGTTCACCGGCTACACCCCGAACCTGGTCACCTCGGTCGGCCTGTTCGGTGAGAGCCCCAAGAACAGCGCCCAGGTCAGCCTGCAGGGCGCCACGGGCCTCCTCCCGGGCAAGGGACGAGTCAACGGCGGTGGCTACCCGGCGCAGATCTGGGCCGCGTACACCTTCGGCGCGATGGGCGAGGTCACCAAGTTCGACCTGGAGACCAACCAGGGGGCGGCGGTCGAGCCCAGCCAGCCGCCGACGCCCAGCAACACACCGTCGACGCCTCCGTCGGACGAGCCGACCACGGAGGAGCCGACGACGACTGCTCCGCCGAGCACTCCGGAGACGACTCCCGAGGGGACACCGACGGGAGGACCGACGAGTCCGACGCCGGACGACACCACCTCGTCACCGGAGATCTCGCTGCCCGGAAATCCGGACAATCCGCGAAACAGCCAGTGAGAGAAAGAAAAGGGCGCCCGGAATCACGCCGGGCGCCCTTTTCGCGCCCTTGGTCTCGGAGTCCTCTCCCATGGGGAATCCCGAATTCCGGGTATCGCGGGGTGAAATGCCCTTTGTGGCGTTTTTGCTTCTCCCACAAAAGTGCTGGACGGTCGTCCCTCGGCGGGTTAATCTCAGCCACGATCCACCGCGATCGGTGGTCTGAATCCTTAATAAGGGGGAGCGGCATGGTCCGCAAAAACGCAGTCAAGGCTGCGCTGGTTTCCGCTGCTGCGGTGGCTCTCACGATGATTCCTCTGGGCGGCACCTCGTACGCCGCCGGCTGTTCCGGCTCGGGCTGCGACAACAAGGGCCCGGTGACCTACGGCTGCGACGGCGACGTCACCACGATGCGGTCCGTCAACAACAACAGCCGTGTCGCTGAACTGCGCTGGTCGGCCGACTGCACCGCGGGCTGGGTGCGCGTCACCAACAACGCCAACCCGTCCCAGTACGCCTCCTATGCGACGATCGAGAAGTACGACGCCAGCGGGAACCTCCTGAAGTCCCTCCGGGTCGACACGCCCCCCTATGGCCAGTCCGACTGGTCGAACATGCTCGGCGGCTCGCAGTACTACTACCGCATCTGTGTCCGGTTCGACGCGGATCTCTACCCGCTGAAGTGCAGCACGAAGTGGTAGTCGCCGGTATTCCGGCAGTAGTCCCCATCACCGCGTAACACGATTCCTGGCCCACCGGTGCCTGTACTGGGTAATTCCACGCAGGCGCCGGTGGGTGAATTCTGTCTGCCCAAAAAGGGGCAAAAAAAGGGGGAACACCATCGTGGCCGATGAAATGGTCAGACGGGCCCAGCAGTTCGTGAACCAGGTCTACGGCAGCCGCATCGGCATGACCGTGACGGAGAACGGTCAGACCGGCTGGAACACCATGTACGCCCTGACCCGCGCCCTCCAGTGGGAGCTGGGCATCACGACACTCTCCAACAGCTTCGGGCCCACCACGCTCTCCACGCTGACGTCGAAGTACCCCAAGCTCAACGCGTCGACGGTGCCCTCGGCGGACTTCTGCCGCATCATCCAGTCGGCCATGTACTGCAAGGGCTACGACGGCGGCGACATCGACGGGACGTACAACTCCCGCGTCCAGGCCGCGATGTCCAAGCTGAAGACCGACATGGGCGTCGACATCGCGTTCCCGGGCAGCGACCTGACGCCGAAGGTGTTCAAGGGCCTGCTCAACATGGACGCCTACGTCACCGTCAACTCGGGATCCGACGCGATCCGCAGCGTGCAGCGGTGGCTGAACGGCCGCTACGTGAACCGCCAGGACTTCTTCATCATCCCGTGCGACGGCCACAACTCCCGCGACGTCTCCAAGTCCATGCTCTACGCCATCCAGTACGAACTCGGCATGGCCGACGGCACCGCGAACGGCGTGTTCGGTCCGGGGACCCAGAGCGGGCTGAAGAGCCACACCGTGACGGTCGGGGACGCCGGCACCTGGGCCCTGCTGTTCTCCGCCGGCATGATCCTCAACAAACGCCCGGTGTCGTTCGGGGGCTTCACCACGGCCACGCAGTCCGCGGTGCGGGACTTCCAGAACTTCGTGGCTCTCCCCGTGACCGGCGTGGGGGACTTCTCGACCTGGGCCTCTCTGCTCGTCTCCTACGGCGACCAGTCCCGCAAGGGCGAGGCATGTGACGGCGTGACCCTGATCACCCCGGCGCGTGCGGCGGCGCTGAAGGCGGAGGGCATCAAATACGTCGGACGCTACCTCACCAACCCGGACCCGACGCCGAGCGACGACCTGAAGCACAAGGCGATCCAGCCCGGTGAGCTGCAGACCATCGCCGACAACGGACTGCGCTGCTTCCCGATCTACCAGACCTTCGGCCGGGACGCCGGCGACTTCAGCTACGCCCAGGGGCGTGCGGCCGGGCAGGCCGCGATCAACGCGGCCCTGGACCACGGCTTCAAGCCGGGCACCCGCATCTTCTTCGCCGTCGACTTCGACGCCCTGGACTCGGACGTCACCAACAACGTCCTGCCCCACTTCAAGGGCATCCAGGACGCCGTCGAGGACGACGGAATCCGGTTCGCGATCGGCGTGTACGGGCCGCGCAACGTGTGCACCCGGGTCGGTGAGGCCGGCCACTCCGGAGCCTCGTTCGTCTCCGACATGTCCTCAGGCTTCTCCGGGAACTTCGGGTATCCGCTGCCGGCGGACTGGGCCTACGACCAGATCGTCACCAAGTGGGTCGGCTCCGGCGACGGGGCGATCGAGATCGACAACAACATCGCCTCCGGCCGTGACATCGGGCAGAACTCGTTCAACAAACCGCGCACACAGGTGCCGGACGTCGGCTTCGGCAGCAGCTATCTGAACGCCCTGGGTATCGACCTGAGCAAGTACATGCGGTCGATCGGCTACGCGGACGACGGCGGCACCGGCGCTGACGCAAGGCTCTTCACCCACACCCAGTGCTTCGAGACGATCATGTCGCACGACGCGCTGATCACCCAGCTGTCGAACACGTACAACATGCGCAAGGCGCTGATCCAGACCTCCGCCTACTGGGAGATGCGCCACTACGACCTGATCGACCAGGCTGTGGACCACCAGGTCGCCTCCTACCACCTCAACGGCGTCGGTGCGGTCAAGGACTCCTCCACCGGCATCGCCCAGATCAGCGGCAACGTCGGCATCCGCGCCTGGAACTACTGCATCGACAACGGCCACGCGACCGGCACGAAGCTCGAACCCACCAAGGACGCCGACATCTGGACGATGTGGCAGAGGGTCAACCAGGACAACGCCTACAGCGTGCGGACCGTGTCGCTGATCCACCTGTGGGACGCGGGAGGCAAGCCGGGCGGTATAAACCCTCCGGGCGGCGAGAGCGTCATGCGCTCCATGCGCCTCGACTACACCGAGTCGGAGATTTTCGAGGTTCTGCGCCGTTATCAGGGGTGGGGAACCGAGGCGGAGGAGCATGCGGGCAAGCGCATGGCCATCTACCAGATCTTCGAGAAGTACAACAGCATCCTTAGAAACCCGTGAGCAAGGCGGCGAGATGACGGCATCCGATCCCTTCGCGGGGCCCAGCCCCCTCATTGTGCTCCTGATCATCGTGGTGGGGGGCATCACCGCGTTCGGCCTCGCCGGCTACGGCTTCGGCAGGCTCGGCCGGCACGGCGTGCGAGGCTCGGGTCCAGAGGTCGTCCTGCCCTCTCTCGCCGCCCTCGCCGGCGCCGCCGCCCTCGCCATGTACGTCTGGGGCGCTGTGCACCTCCTGCTGGACGAGACCATGACGACCGACGCGTGCAGAGAGGCGGTGGGCGAGCAGCACGCGGCCGACATCGACCGCTACGACGTCTCCTATGTCCCGTTGCGCCTCGGCTGCCACGTCGAAGGCGTCGGTACGTACGCCGCCGCCGTCCCTGGTTATGTCAACCCCGCCGCGGTGGGACTGGCCCTGACCGGCGTCGTGCTCCTGATCTCCGGGGGATTCGTATCGGAGCTCCGGGCCAGACACGACCTCAGAAAAGAGACCTCCAGTTGAACGCTCACCACACCACACGCCGTACGTTCCTCGGCCGCACCGCAGCGATCACCGGTGTCGCGATCGCGGCCTCCCTTCCCGCCTCCCAGTTCCTCGCCTCCCCGGCGTACGCGGCCGACAAGGACCCGGCTCCCGCCCGGGTGCGGGAGGCCGTGCGACGGGCACAGGCACGCAACAGACGAGTGCTGACGGGCAAGACGTCCCACAACGGCTGGGAGATGGAGCGGGTGGCCGACGAGGACGGTGCCATCTACACCCGTCCCGTCCCCGGTACCCCGCTCGAAGGCATCGCCGTACGCCTGGGAGACGTGGAGACCGTCCTCGTACACGTCGTCCGCCGTTTCCACTACGAGGTCGACGAACTCCGCAAGGGCGACGTCGTCGGCTGGCGCTCCCCGGGCACGGTCCGCAAGGGCCTGGCCGAGTCCAACCAGGCGTCCGGCACGGCCGTGCAGATCCGGCCGGGGCACTACCCGAGCGGTGCCCGCGGCGGCTTCTACCCCCAGCAACTGCTGGTGATCCGGGACATTCTCGCCGAGCTCGACGGGGTCGTCCGCTGGGGCGGGGACGACCGCAAGCCGGACGAGTCGCTGTTCTCCATCGACGTGGGGCCCGGCGACGAGCGCCTCGCGCAGGTCGCGGCCAAGCTCCACAGGTGGAGCCAGGCTCCCGGAGCCGGGGCCGGTGCGCCCGTGGACGTGACGTCCACCAAGCGCCGTAAGGCGGCCCGGACACTCGCGGACCGTCAGCGCGCGGCGGCGTAGCGGGAGGAGCGAAGACCCGGTCCACGAACGGAGACGAGGGGTGGCCCCCAGGGGGACACCCCTCGTCTCATGTGCGCTTCACGCCCGGTTCAGCTCGAACCAGACCACCTTGCCCGTGCTCAGGCGGGTCGCGCCCCAGCGTCGGGCCATCTTGTTGACCAGGTAGAGCCCGCGGCCCCCTTCGTCCGTGGCCCGAGCCTGCCGCAGCCGCGGCAGCTGGGGCACGTCGTCGGTGACCTCGCAGCGGAGCACATCGGTGCGCAGCAGGCGGAGGGTGACCGGGCGGGAGGCGTACCGCACCGCGTTGGTCACCACCTCGCTGATCAGCAGCTCCACCGAATCGCTCAGCTCCTCCAGACCCCAGCGGGACAGCGCGTGCCGGGCCAGCCGCCGGGCCCGGCCCGGAGCCATCTCCTCCGGTTCCAGGAACCAGTACGCGACGTCACTGGGCGCGATGCCGTCGAAGCGGGCGGCGAGCAGCGCGATGTCGTCGTCCCGGTCGCCCGGGCCGAGCATGTCGAGCACCTCGTCGCACAGCGCCTCCAGCGGCGGCGGATGGTCCGGGCCGGTGAGCTGCGCGGTGGCGGCGAGCTTCTCGCGCAGCTGTTCTATCCCGGTCCACACGTCCCGCAGCCGCGACTCGACCAGGCCGTCGGTGTAGAGGAGCAGCGTGGCCCCGGCGGGCGCGTCCAGCTCGACCGCCTCGAAGTCCACCCCGCCCACACCGATCGGCGCGCCCGGCGGCACCCGCAGCACCTCGGCGCGGCCGCCCAGATGCAGCAGGACCGGCGGCGGATGCCCGGCGTTGGCGATGGTGATCCGGTGCGAGACCGGGTCGTACACCGCGTACAGGCAGGTCGCCATGCGGTCGGTGCCCAGCCGCTGGGCCTGCTCGTCGAGGTGGTGCAGCACCTCCTGCGGCGGCAGGTCGAGCCCGGCCAGGGTCTGCGCCGTGGTCCGCAGCTGGCCCATGATCGCGGCCGAGGTCATGGAGTGCCCCATGACGTCGCCCACGACCAGGGCGACCCGGCTGCCGGGCAGCGGGATCGCGTCGTACCAGTCGCCGCCGACACGCGCGGTCTCGGCGGCCGGCAGATAGCGGTGCGCCAGCCGTACCCCGGTGGGGCGCGGCAGCGTCTCGGGCAGCATCGTGCGCTGCAACTCGTCCGCGATGTACGCCTCGCGGCCGTACAGCACCGCCTTGTCGATGCCCAGCGCGCTGTGCGTGGCGAGCTGGGCGGCGACCAGCAGGTCGTCCTGCTCGAACGCCATGCGCTCCGGGCGGCGCAGGAACAGCGCCGCACCGATCACCCGGCGGCGGCCGCGCAGCGGCGCCAGGATGGCGCGCTGGCCCGTGGGCACCGCGAACGGGCTGTCCTCACCGATGAGTTCGGGCAGGGCGTCCCGGGCCGCGGGCGCGTCCGCGAACACCGGCCGTACCCCGCGGAGCACCTCGGCGAGCGCGCCACCGGGCCGTACCTCGCACAGCTCCGCCGTGACCGCCGACAGATCGGCGGGCTCCGGCTGGACCGCGGGCATGAAGCCGTTCTCGGTGTCGCGCTCCGCCGGGATCCGGTCGGTACGGCGCAGCCGCAGCACCAGCGGGCCCACCGGCCGCTCGTCGCCGACGGGCAGCGGCTCGCGCAGGTAGACCAGGATCGCGTCCGAGAACGTCGGCACGGTGGCCCGGCACAGACCCATCACGATCTCGTCCAGGTCGATGCCCCGGGCGATCCGCCGCGTCGCCGCGCCCACGAACCGCAGCCGGTCCCCGTCCCGCCGCATAGGCATGGGACTGCCCGGCGGCAGCCCCTGGCCCCGGCGCCGCTCCTGGCCGTCCGCCGAGCCCGAGAGCTGCTCGGCGCCCGGCTGGGCCGGGATGCCCTCCGGAACGGGACGCGGGCGGTGCGGGTCGGGCTCGCTGGCCGCGGGCTGCGAGTGCTCCGGACCGCTGGTCGCGGAGGTGTCGCCGGTCGCGGGGGCGCCCTGGCCGGAGGAGGCGCCCTGGGAGCTCTTCGCGCAGGGTGTACCCGGTTCGGAGGGTGCGTCGCCCGTGCGCGCCTGAGCGGGTAAGGCGGCGGAGGGCGGCATCTGGAGCGGTTCGGTGGCCGGCATCGGCAGCGCCTCCGGGGTACGCAGGAGCGCCCCGCGGGGATCCGCGGGGCTCGCGCCCGGCTGGGGGCGCTCGTGGGAGGTGGGGTGCTCCGTCACGCGTGTCGAATCCATCCGTGCGGGGCTGTGCGCCGTGCGTGGGGTCCGGCACACAGCAAACCCGTTGTTTCCTCCCGCAGGAAGCCCGATACCCGGAATAGGTGCCCCGGGAACGGAATTCCCGCGTGGTCAGAGGCAGTTCCTGTGCCACAGGCGGTATCGGCCGACCCGGTCGACCACAGCACTGGCCGCACGGACGGCCCGACCGGCCGTCTCCGGCCCGTACCGGTGTAGCCCTCGTACCCCTTGGTCACGTCCTGCCGCCCCTCGGTGACGTTCGGTCAAGCACTGTGCGTCCTGCGGGAGTTGCCCCCATGAAATCCTTTGCGGAGGACGATCCTACGGTTGTGGACCGGGGGCGTTTCAAGGGTCTCATGGCGACGCGTGCGCCGGAGTGCGGTCCCAGTCGTCCGGAAGGGAGGGTACGCCCCATTCGTGATTCGGGCGCCAGTGCTGCCACCCTTCCGAGAAGGGGGGTCCCCAGTCCTGGATCACCTTCACGGCCGCACGTCCCGCCTCGCGTACCCGCTCGGCCAGTTGAGCGTCCATCAGCCCGTCCCGCTGGGCCTGCGCGAACTCGTCCTCGTCGTGCCAGAGCCAACTGCGGTCCGGACGCACCGAGATGTCGAGGAAGTGGTCCCGGGAGTCGACACCGCCGTCCCAACGCGTCCCCGGCTCCTCCAGGTTCACGTACCAGTTCTTGAACCGCCAGCCCGGCTCCCAGAACAGCCACACGGACCACGGCTCGCCGGGCCGGGCCAGCTTCAGCACACCCGTACCGAACCAGCGGTCCCGCTGTACGGCCCGCGGCTTGGTGTAGCGGGTCTCCAGCGGCTCGACGTGCACAGGGGTGCCGTCGGCGAGCACGGGCCGGACGCACTCGGTGCCCGGCGCCAGCCACACGGCGAGCAACTCGGCGTCATCCCGTACGACGGTGACGGGGCGCACGATGTGGAAGTGCTCGCCGGCGTTCTCCCGGTAGCGCCACAGGATCTGACTCCCTGGCGCCCAGTACCCGGGCGCAGACTCGCGCTTGTCCACTCGTCTCACCGCTCCGTCATCCGCCATGCAGAGATATTAGGTGCCCCTGGCATACGACGCCGCTGTGGGCGTCAAGGTTCACCTGGTTTTGACGAGGACGTACCGGCGTTCACGCGGGGAGGGATCGCCTCCTGTCGCTGCGACGCGGGGCGTCGCCGTATCTGCTCGCTTGCGGGGCGCGCGGAGCGCCCGCGTGGCTGACCGGCGAGGCCGGAAAATGCGAACAAGAGGCCCATGGGTCACCTGGACTGGTGATCGTCGAGGAAGTGCCGGTCGTGCGTGCGGCTGTCGTACTACGGTCCGATGGCATGAAGGTGGTGGTCCAGATCAAGCTGCTGCCGACGCCGGAGCAGGCGTCGGCGCTCGTGGCGACCCTGCGCGCCTGCAACCGGGCTGCCACTCACGCCTCCGCCGTCGCCTTCGTCGACGACCTGAAGGACCGCAACGGCCTGCAGAAGGCGGTGTATACGGACTTGAAGGCCGCCTTCGGGCTCCGCGTAGCCGGCGGTGCGGGTGGTGAAGAAGGCTGTCGACGCCTACGCGACCTTGAAGGCCAACCTACGGGCCGGAAACCTCGGCGTATCCACCTCGAAGCGGTACCGCAGGGCGATCGGCTCGCCCGTCAGCTTCCGTCCGGATGCGGCGCAGCCGTTCGACGACCGCTGCCTGTCCTGGCAGTACGACGCGCGGACCGTCTCCATCTGGACGGTGGACGGGCGGATGAAGGGGATCCGGCTCGCCTGCTCACCCGACCAGCTCAAGACGCTCGTGGCCTACCGCAAGGGAGAGCGCGATCTGGTGCAGCGGGGCGGGAAGTGGTTCCTGATCGCCACCTGCGAGATCCCCGACCCGCAGGTGTATGAGCCGGTCGACTTCATCGGCGTGGACCGGGGCATCGTGAACCTGGCCACGACGTCCGACGGAAGCAACTACCAGGGCCGCCACCTGTCCCGTTACCGGCGCCGGCAGGCCCGCAAACGCGCAGAACTGCAGTCCAGGCAGACCCGCTCGGCCACCCGCCGTCTCGCCCGCCGCGCGCTGAAGGAGAAGCGTCATGCCACCCACGTGAACCACCGCATCAGCAAGGAGATTGTGTCCGTCGCGATGGGGGCACCTCCCGCGCGAGCGAAGCCGAGCGTGGGGGAGCACCGGTCGCGGCATCGCCGTCGAGGAACTGGGCGGGATCCGTGAGCGGGTACGGCTTCGCCGCGACCAGCGGGGCACCCTCTCCTTGTGGCCCTTCCACCAGCTCGGGCAGCACCTGGTTTACAAGGCATGCAAGACCGGAGTGCCGTTTCTGGAAGTGGATGCGGCCTGCACCTCGCAGCGTTGTCCGCGCTGCGGGCATACCGAGCGGGCCAACCGGCCTGCCCGGGATCACTTCCGCTGTCGTCGGTGCGGGCTCTCCCCCACTCTCGACTTCGCTCGAGCGGGAGGTGCCCCCACGCCCTGCCGATGTCGTCGCCGGGGTCAACGTGCGCGACCGCGCGCGCTCGGCGTGGGTGTTCGTCACCGCACCCGCACCCTCCCCCTGACATCTGCCGGGGCTGGGTGGATGCGACCCGTGACCGTCCTGTCGTAGGGGACGGTCGGGAGCGCGACGAGGTGTGAACGACCGAGTGCACAAGCCTGGCCGTTCACGGCCGAGAAGGTGACGCCATGGCGGGAATCGGTTACGGCCGCGTCATCCGCAGGACATCCAGTGCCTCGTCCAACTGCTCGACGGTGAGGTCGCCGCGCTCCACGTACCCGCTCTCCAGCACGACCTCCCGGATCGTCTTCCGCTCGGCCAGCGACCTCTTGGCCACCTTCGCGGCCTCCTCGTACCCGATGTACCTGTTCAGCGGGGTGACGACGGACGGTGACGACTCGGCGTACTCGCGGGCCCGTTCGCGGTCGGCGGTGATCCCGTCGACGGTGCGGTCGGCGAGCAGCCGCGAGGCGCTCGCGAGCAGGCGGACGGACTCCAGCACGTTCTTGGCGATCACGGGCAGCATCACGTTGAGCTCGAAGTTCCCGGAGGCACCCGCGGTGGTGATGGTCACGTCGTTGCCGATGACCTGAGCGCAGACCATGAGGACGGCCTCCGGGATCACCGGGTTGACCTTGCCGGGCATGATCGAGGACCCGGGCTGGAGGTCGGGGAGCCGGATTTCGGCGAGCCCGGTCCGCGGGCCCGACGCCATCCACCGCAGGTCATTGGAGATCTTTGTCAACCCGACGGCGATGGTCCGCAGTTGCCCGCTGGTCTCGACGATCCCGTCCCGGGCCCCCTGCGCCTCGAAGTGGTTCCGCGCCTCGGTCAGCGGCAGCCCCGTGGCCCGGGCCACCTCCTCGATGACGGCGGCGGAGAATCCGGGCGGGGTGTTGATGCCGGTCCCCACGGCGGTGCCGCCGAGGGGCAGTTCGGCGAGGCGGGGGAGTGAGGCGGTGAGCCGCTCGACGCCGTACCGGACTTGGGCCGCGTATCCCCCGAACTCCTGCCCGAGCGTCACGGGGGTGGCATCCATGAGGTGCGTGCGCCCCGACTTGACGACGTCGGCGAACTCCTCGGCCTTGCGCTCCAGGGCGCCGGCGAGGTGCTCCAGGGCGGGGATCAGGTCCCGGGTGACGGCGGCGGTGGCGGCGATGTGCACGGAGGATGGGAAGACGTCGTTGGACGACTGGGAGGCGTTGACGTGGTCGTTCGGATGCACGTTCCTGCCGAGCCGCTCGCTAGCCAGCGTGGCGACGACCTCGTTGGTGTTCATGTTGGACGAGGTGCCGGACCCCGTCTGGAACACGTCCACCGGGAAGTGCTCGTCCCACTTCCCCTCGGCCACCTCCTGGGCCGCTTGCTGGATCGCCCCGGCGACGTCCTCGTCGAGCACCCCGAGCCCGGCGTTGACCTTCGCCGCAGCTCCCTTGATCCGGGCGAGTGCCTCGATGTGGGAGCGTTCGATGTGCTGGCCGGAGATGGGAAAGTTCTCGACGGCACGCTGGGTCTGGGCCCGCCACTTGGCGTGGGCGGGGACGCGGACCTCACCCATGGAGTCGTGCTCGATGCGGTATTCGCTCATGCCGGCTATAGCAAACGGGGCGGTGGGGATGTTCCGGGCTTCGCCTACCTGAGCGTGAGTGAATGAATGCGCTGAGTGTCTGAACTGATGGCAGGGGGTGCCGCATGGGGACGACGGCCTACGGGGACTGGCTTCGGCAGTAGCGGGAGGCTGCGGGGATGACGCAGCAGCAGCTGGCGGACGCGGCGATCATGACGCGCTCGCACATCGCGCACATCGAGGCGGGGCGGCGGGTGCCGTCGAAGGAGGATGCGCGGAGGCTGGACGAGGTGCTCAATACGCGCGGGGCGCTGTGCAGTTTTCGTCCGGGGAATGACCGGAGGCCGGTGGCGGCGCATTTTGAGGCGGCGTTGGCGCTGGAGCAGCAGGCTTCGGTGATCCGGGAGTTCGCGCTGTCGTTCGTGCCTGGGATCCTTCAGACGGAGGCGTACGCGGATGCTGTGCTGCGGGACGCGGCGTACCCTCCGCTGGGCAAGGAGGAGCGGGCCAGGGCTGTCGCCACACGGCTCGATCGGGCGCGGATCCTCACCGATCCCGTTAACCCTGTGGTCTGGGCCCTGATCGACGAGGCAGTGTTGCGGCGACCAGTGGGCGGCCCGGAGGTGATGGCGGACCAGATCATGCACCTCGTAAGGCTGGTGGAGGGTGAGCGAGTCCGAGTGCACGTGGTGCCGCTCAGCCTGGGCGGCCACCCGCTCATGGTGAGCATGGTCTCGCTGATGTGGTTCGAAGACCAGCCGCCCGTCGTCTACGTCGAAGCACTGCACACGGGCACGGTGCACGACGAACCTGCCCTGGTCGAGCGCTTCCAGGCGACCTACCATCTCGTGCTGGGAGACTCCCTGCCGCAGAAGGAGTCACTCGCCCTGATGCGGTCGATCGCAAAGGATTACGGCCACCATGAATGAGCAGCACATAATCCTCGATGCTTCCGTGCTGGACGGCTGGCGCAAGTCGTCCTACAGCGGCGGCGACGAGGGCAGCTGCCTCGAAGTGCTCGACAACCAGCCGTACGCCGTCCCAGTACGGGACTCGAAAACCCCTCACGGCCCGGCGCTGGTCTTCGGTAGGCCGGCCTGGTCGGCATTCGTCACCGCCCTCACCGCCCCCCCACGGTCACTTGTCGGTGAGGGCCACGCCACCGCCAGGCGCCCCCGCCGGCCTCGGGCCAGCAGGGGCGCGTGAGCCACGTACTACGCCAGGCCGGGACCACGCACCGGGATGCTGGTGAACGTCGGCTGCGGCGCCGGGTCCTGGAAGAAGTCGTTGCCCTTGTCGTCGACGACGATGAACGCCGGGAAGTCCTCGACCTCGATCTTCCAGACGGCCTCCATGCCGAGCTCCTCGTACTCGACGACCTCGACCTTCTTGATGCAGTCCTGGGCGAGACGGGCGGCCGGGCCGCCGATGGAGCCGAGGTAGAAGCCGCCGTGCGTGCCGCACGCGTCCGTGACCTGCTTGCTGCGGTTGCCCTTGGCCAGCATCACCTTGGAGCCGCCCGCGGCCTGGAACTGCTCGACGTAGGAGTCCATACGGCCGGCGGTCGTCGGGCCGAAGGAGCCGGAGGCGTAGCCCTCGGGGGTCTTGGCCGGGCCCGCGTAGTACACGGGGTGGTCCTTCAGGTACTGCGGCATCTCCTCGCCCGCGTCCAGCCGCTCCTTGATCTTGGCGTGCGCGATGTCGCGGGCCACGACCAGCGGGCCGGTGAGCGAGAGACGGGTCTTCACCGGGTACTTGGTCAGCTCGGCGAGGATCGCGTCCATCGGCTGGTTGAGGTCGATCCTCACCACGTCGGAGGACTCGTCGAGGTGCTCGTCCGTCGTCTCCGGCAGGAAGCGCGCCGGGTCCGTCTCCAGCTGCTCCAGGAAGACGCCCTCGGCGGTGATCTTCGCGACGGCCTGGCGGTCGGCGGAGCAGGACACGGCGATGGCGACGGGGCAGGACGCGCCGTGCCGGGGGAGGCGGACGACCCGCACGTCGTGGCAGAAGTACTTGCCGCCGAACTGGGCGCCGATGCCGATCTTCTGTGTGAGCTCGAAGACCTTCTCCTCCAGCTCCTTGTCCCGGAAGCCGTGACCGAGCGGCGAGCCCTCGGCCGGGATCTCGTCCAGGTAGTGCGCGGAGGCGTACTTCGCGGTCTTGAGCGCGTACTCCGCGCTCGTGCCGCCGACGACGATCGCCAGGTGGTACGGCGGGCAGGCGGCCGTGCCCAGCGAACGGATCTTCTCCTCCAGGAACTTCATCATGGAGGCCTCGTTCAGGACGGCCTTCGTCTCCTGGTAGAGGAACGACTTGTTGGCGGAGCCGCCGCCCTTGGCCATGAAGAGGAACTTGTAGGCGCCGCCGTCCGTCGCGTACAGCTCGACCTGGGCCGGGAGGTTGGAGCCGGTGTTCTTCTCGTCCCACATGGTGAGGGGAGCCATCTGGGAGTAGCGCAGGTTGAGCCTGGTGTACGCGTCGAAGATGCCGCGGCTCAGCGCTTCCTCGTCGGCGCCCGGGGTCAGCACGTTCTGACCGCGCTTGCCCATCACGATCGCCGTGCCCGTGTCCTGGCACATCGGCAGGACGCCCGCCGCCGCGATGTTCGCGTTCTTCAGCAGGTCCAGCGCCACGAACTTGTCGTTGCCCGAGGCCTCGGGGTCGTCGATGATGCGGCGCAACTGCGCGAGGTGGGCCGGGCGCAGGTAGTGCTGGATGTCGTGGATGGCCGCCTCGGCGAGCTTGCGCAGCGCCTCCGGCTCCACCTTGAGGAACGTGCGGCCGTCGGCCTCGAAAGTGGAGACACCCTCGGACGTCACCAGCCGGTACGGGGTGGTGTCCTCTCCCATGGGGAGCAGATCGGTGTACGCGAACTCAGGGTTGGATGGGGGGGAACTACGCGGCATCTCAGCCCATTCCTCACTCGGCAGACGGCCGCCCGCCGACACCGGCAGGCCTCACCAGCGTAGAACCTGCCGCCGACAGGGAGCCTGTGAGGTAAGGCTCAGTGCGAGAACCGGGGTTTTCCACAGGCTGGGAAACAGGACGGGTTTTCCACAGGCCCGGACGAGGGGTAGTCGCGATCTATCGCGTTTCGGTACGCTGCTGCCGTGGACCTTCAGAAGAGCGCCCAGCAGCCGGTCACCGTAGCGCGCGTTTCCGAACTGCGCGCTTCGGACGCCGACCGTGACCGCATCGCCGACATCCTGCGCGACGCCCTCGCCGAGGGCCGCCTCACCGCCGACGAGCACGCCGAGCGGGTCGAGGGCGTGCTCGCCGCCAAGACGGTTGGCGAGCTGGAGGTGTTCATACGGGACCTGCCCGCCGCCCACAACGGCAGGGCGGCCGCGTACGCGGCGGCGCCCAGCCGGCCCTCGCCGGGCGCGATTCCGGTCGACCCCGACGAGCATCTGGTGGCGATCTTCAGTTCCTCGCTGCGCAGGGGCCGCTGGCGGGCCGGCCGCCGCATCCACGCGTACGCGATATTCGGCAGCGTCGAGATCGACCTCAGCGAGGCGCTCTTCGAGCACCGCCAGGTGATGATCAAGGCGATCTCGATATTCGGCAGCGTGGAGGTCCGCGTCCCGGAGAACGTCTCGCTGCGGGGCAGCGGTGGCGGCGTCCTCGGCAGCTTCGAAGTGGACACGCTGGATTCGGGGGAGCCCGATGCGCCCGTGGTCTATGTGGACGGGCTGGCCGTGCTGGGCAGCGTGGAGGCGAGGCCCAAGCGGGGCAAGGTGATCGCCGACCTGCTCGACCGCGTCACGCGCAAGGTCGACAGCAGTTTGCGCAAACACCTGGATCGTTGACGTTCGCGAATCTCTTTCGCCTCGGAAGGCCCTGTACTCACTGTCTTTCGCTCCATGTCGCCCTCGGAACCCAGCGGTTCGGAACTCCACGCTTAGGCCCGCGCACAACGGGTAGGCCTTGCTGCATCGTCTCTCGCTCGCGAAGCCGTCGTCAGGAGTAGACCGTGCTGCAACCGTCCCATTCGTCCCTGCAGGTCGCTGCTGTTCCGTCCCAGCGGGTGCCAGCGCGAGACAGGGATCAGGACGTCCCCTGGCACACGGAGGCGGTGTGCCGACGCGATGAGGCCGGACTGTTCTTCGCCCCGTCGAAGGAGCCCACCGCGGCCCGGCTCTCCCGCGAGGAGGCGGCGAAGCGGGTCTGTGCCCGTTGTCCCGTCATGGTCGAGTGCCGCGAGCACGCGCTGCTGCAGCCCGAGCCGTACGGCGTCTGGGGCGGCCTCACCGCCGCCGAGCGCCGTGTGGTTCTGGCCCGGCGTCGCCGCCGCGAGCTGGAGCTGAAGAAGGCGGCCTCGGCGAGCCGCGTGGCTGCCGCGTCCTGAATTCCTCCGGACTCCTCGGGATTCCTCCGGACTCCTCCAGAACAAGGGGCACCCCTCCGCACAGGGGTGCCCCGTAAGGGGCGCGGGGAACTGCGCGACCAGCCACGGACTACCCGATGTGACCCACGGTCCGCAGTTCCCAACGTCCAAACCGGCGGAGCTACTTGGCTCGTTCGAAGTCGATCGAGCTGTACGCGCGCAGCTTGCTCAGCCGGTGCACGGAGTCGATGCGGCGGACCGTGCCGGACTTCGACCGCATGACGATCGAGTCGGTCGTCGCGGTCTCCGCGCGGTAGCGCACACCGCGCAGCAGCTCGCCGTCGGTGATGCCGGTGGCCACGAAGAAGACGTTCTCACCGGAGACCAGGTCGTCCGTCGTCAGCACGCGGTCGAGGTCGTGGCCCGCGTCGACGGCGCGCTGCCGCTCCGCGTCGTCCTTCGGCCACAGCTTGCCCTGGATGGTGCCGCCGAGGCACTTGACCGCGCAGGCCGAGATGATGCCCTCGGGTGTACCGCCGATACCGAGCAGCAGGTCGATGCCGGTGTTCTCGCGCAGCGCCAGGATCGAGCCCGCGACGTCGCCGTCGGAGATCAGCTTGATGCGCGCTCCGGTCTCCCGGACCTCCTTGATGAGCCCTTCGTGGCGGGGCCGGTCGAGGATCACGACCGTGACGTCCTCGGGCGCGGACCGCTTGGCCTTGGCGACCCGCCGGATGTTGACGGACACGGGCGCGTTGATGTCGACGAAGTCGGCGGCCTCCGGCCCGGTGACCAGCTTGTCCATGTAGAAGACGGCCGACGGGTCGAACATGGTGCCCCGGTCGGCGGCCGCGAGCACCGCGATGGCGTTCGTCATGCCCTTCGCCGTCAGGGTCGTACCGTCGATCGGGTCCACGGCGATGTCGCACTCGGGGCCGGTCCCGTCTCCGACACGCTCCCCGTTGAAGAGCATCGGGGCCTCGTCCTTCTCGCCCTCGCCGATGACGACGACACCGTTCATCGACACGGTGGAGACGAGGCTTCGCATGGCGCGTACGGCGGCACCGTCGGCGCCGTTCTTGTCTCCGCGCCCGACCCAGCGGCCGGCGGCCATGGCGGCGGCCTCGGTGACGCGCACCAGTTCCAGGGCGAGGTTGCGGTCGGGGGCCTCGGACGGGACCTCGAGTTCGGACGGCAGATGATGGTTCTCGGTCATCGGAGCGCACCTTTCTGATACGACGACGGCCGTATGAGGGTTCGGATCGACTCTATCGCCAGACCGACAAAACGAGCAGGGGACCCCACGGATGAGCAGACCGGTGCACCTGCGACGATGAGGGCGTGGCAGGCAAGAATGGCAAGCAGACGGTCCGCAACATGGTCCTCTCCCTCGGGGTCAGTGTGCTGGCGGCCGGCGTCATCTATCTTTTCGTTCCGCACGACGAAACGCCTCCCGAGCTCAAGCGGGTCGACTACCGCGTCGAGCTCCTGACGGCACGCCGTGCGGCGTCCTATCCGGTGGCCGCGCCCGAGGGCCTGCCCCAGAGCTGGAAGGCGACCTCGGTCCGTTTCCAGGGCGACAACTTCGACGCCTGGCACCTCGGTTTCCACGACCCCGATGGTCAGTACGTGGCCGTCGAGCAGTCCGCTCAGAAACCGTCCACCTTCATCGAGGACGCCACCCAGCGCGCCGAGGAGACGTCCACCCAGAAGATCGGCGACCAGGTGTGGCGGCGCTACGAGGGCGAGCGCTACGACGCCCTCGTCCTGGAGGGCCAGGGGGTGACGACGGTGGTCACGGGGTCGGCACCGTTCGCCCGTCTGACGGAGATGGCGGAGGCGCTGAAGACGGAGTGAGACGTGCGTGGGCGCGCGCGTCGGCCCCCGATCGTGACCGGGGGCCGACAAGGATGTTCAGGTCAGTACTCGCCGCCCCACCTCACGTAGGCCAGGGTGCCCGCGCCGGTCAGGAAGTGGCTGTTCGACTCCGGCGGGCAGTACGGACACCCGGTGGCCCACTGGCCGCCGTCCCAGGTGTACCGCCAGGAGATGTGCTCGGCGCCGTCGGCAGTGGCAGATCCTGCCGGCGCGGGGTCCCCGGGGGACGGAAACGCACAGCGCCGGTCACTTGGCGCCCGCGCCCTCCGCGCCCGCCTCCGGACCTTCCTCCTCTTCCTCCTCGGCCAACGCCGCGTCCAGCCGTCGCCGCGCACCGTCCAGCCAGTGCCGGCAGACCTTGGCCAGCTCCTCGCCGCGCTCCCACAGGGCGAGGGACTCCTCCAGGGACGTACCGCCCGCCTCCAGGCGGCGGACGACCTCGATCAGCTCGTCCCGCGCCTGCTCGTACCCGAGCGCCTCGCTGGTCTCGCTCGTGTTGCTGCTGGTCATGTCCCTCACCCTATGTGTCGACTCGTACCGTGAACTCGCCCTCGGCCACCCGGGCCCGCAGCGGCTCGCCGTCCGTGACCTCGTCCGGGGCGCGTACGACATGGCCGTCCGCCTTCTGCAGCACCGCGTACCCACGCTTCAGCGTCGCGGCCGGGGAGAGGGCCACCACGCGCGCGTGGGTGTGCGCCAGCTCCGAGTCGGCGCGGTCCAGGTGGTGGCCGAGGCAGCGGCGGCTCCGGTCGGCGAGCGCGGCGACCTGGTCCGCGCGCTCGTCGACCATGCGGTGCGGGTCCTCCATCGAAGGGCGGGCCAGCGCATGCGCCAGCCCCCGCTCCTCACGCTCGATGAGCGCCTCGACGCAGCGCCGCCCGCGGTCCCGCAGCCAGCGCACCCGCTCGTACTCCTCGCCGACGTCCGGCACGACCTTCTTGGCGGCGTCGGTCGGCGTGGACGCGCGCAGGTCGGCCACATGGTCCAGCAGCGGGTTGTCCGGCTCGTGCCCGATGGCCGACACGACCGGCGTACGGCAGGACGCCACGGCCCTGATGAGCTGCTCGTCGGAGAACGGCAGCAGGTCCTCCACACTGCCGCCGCCCCGCGCCACGATGATCACGTCCACGTCGTCGAGGGCGTCGAGCTCCTTGACGGCCTGGACGACCTGCGGCACGGCGTGCACGCCCTGCACCGCGACGTTGCGCACCTCGAAGCGGACGGCCGGCCAGCGGTGCCGGGCGTTCTCGAGCACGTCCCGCTCGGCCGCCGATGCCCGCCCGCAGACGAGCCCGATGAGCTGCGGCAGGAAGGGCAGCGGCTTCTTGCGCTCGGGCGCGAACAGCCCTTCCGCGGCAAGGGACTTCTTCAACTGCTCCAGCCGCGCCAGGAGTTCACCCACACCCACCGGCCGTATCTCCGCGGCGCGCAGGGACAGCTGCCCGCGCGGCGCGTACCACTCGGGCTTCGCGTGCACCACGACGCGCGCGCCCTCGCTCACGATGTCGGCGACCGCGTCGAACACCTGCCGGTAGCAGGTGACGCTCACGGAGATGTCGTACGACGGGTCGCGCAGCGTCATGAAGACGACGCCCGCACCCGGGCGCCGCGACAACTGGGTGATCTGCCCCTCGACCCACACCGCGCCGAGCCGGTCGATCCACCCTCCGATGAGCCGCGACACCTCGCCGACGGGCAGCGGGGCGTCCGCGGACGTAGTCAGTGCCATGCGCCCGAGAGTAGTGGGGGCGACTGACATTCCGGCTGCTCCCGGGGCGTGAACCGGTAGCCGCAGGAGAAGGTTCCCGCCCGCGCTGCCCCGCCAACTTCGGCCCGCCCGGCGCGGCCTTACGATGGTGCGTATGACTGCTTCGCCTGGCCGCCGTGTCCTCCTCGCCGCCCCCCGCGGCTACTGCGCGGGTGTCGACCGCGCCGTGATCGCCGTCGAGAAGGCCCTGGAGCAGTACGGGGCCCCGATCTACGTCCGCCACGAGATCGTCCACAACAAGTACGTCGTGCAGACGCTGGAGAAGAAGGGCGCGATCTTCGTCGAGCAGACGGAGGAAGTTCCCCCGGGCAACATCGTCATGTTCTCCGCGCACGGCGTCGCGCCGACCGTCCACGAGGAGGCCGAGCGCGGCCGCCTCGCCACCATCGACGCGACCTGCCCCCTGGTCACCAAGGTCCACAAGGAAGCCATCCGGTACGCCGGCGACGACTTCGACATCCTCCTGATCGGGCACGAGGGCCACGAGGAGGTCATCGGCACCTCCGGTGAGGCGCCGGACCACATCACGCTCGTCGACGGCCCCGGGGACGTCGCCAAGGTCGAGGTCCGCGACCCGTCCAAGGTCGTGTGGCTCTCCCAGACCACGCTCTCCGTGGACGAGACCATGGAGACGGTCGGCGCGCTCAAGGAGAAGTTCCCGCTGCTCGTCTCGCCGCCGAGCGACGACATCTGCTACGCCACGCAGAACCGTCAGCTCGCCGTGAAGCAGATGGGCGCGGAAGCGGAGCTGGTGATCGTCGTCGGCTCGCGCAACTCGTCCAACTCCAAGCGGCTCGTCGAGGTCGCCAAGCTCGCGGGCTCGCGCGAGGCGTACCTCGTGGACTTCGCCGACGAGATCGACGAGGCCTGGCTGGAGGGCGTCTCCACGGTCGGTGTCACCTCGGGCGCCTCGGTGCCCGAGATCCTCGTCGAGGAGGTCCTGGAGTGGCTCTCGCAGCGCGGCTTCGCTGACGTCGAGCTCGTCAAGGCCGCCGAGGAGTCGATCGTCTTCTCCCTGCCGAAGGAACTGCGCAAGGACCTGCGTGCGGAGGCGGCGAGCCTGGTGGCGGAGCGCACGGGCCGGGACGTCGTCGAGAAGTGAGGGTTCTGCGCGGTTGCATCACGTGGGCCCGGGGTCGGCACGTCACTGTCCGTCGTACGTCGTAACGTAGGGCCATGCAGATCTTCGGCGTGGACATCGGTGGATCCGGGATCAAGGGTGCTCCCGTGGACCTGGACCGGGGCGACCTGGCGCACGAGCGGTTCAAGGTGCTGACCCCGCACCCGGCGACGCCCGACGCGGTGGCCGACGGCGTGAAGGAGGTCGTCGACCACTTCGGGTGGAGGGGCCCGGTCGGGATCACGTTCCCCGGAGTGGTCACCGGCGGCACCACGACCCGTTCGGCGGCCAACGTCGACAAGGCATGGATAGACCTCGACGCCAGTGCCCTGCTCGGCGAGCGCCTCGGCGGACTGCCGGTGACGCTGGTCAACGACGCGGACGCGGCGGGCGTCGCCGAGGTGGAGTTCGGCGCGGGCCGGGACCGCCGGGGCACGGTCATCCTGCTCACCTTCGGCACCGGCATCGGCAGCGCCGTGTTCGTGGACGGCGTCCTCGTGCCGAACACGGAGCTGGGCCACCTGGAGCTGAACGGCCACGACGCGGAGACGCGCGCGTCCACCAAGGCCAAGGAGGACCACGAGCTGACCTGGGAGCACTGGGCCCGGCGCGTCACGAAATACCTCGCCCATGTCGAGATGCTCTTCTCGCCCGAGCTCTTCATCATCGGTGGCGGAGTGAGCCGCAAGGCCCAGAAGTTCCTGCCGCTGATCGAGGGCATAAGGGCGGAGATCGTTCCGGCCCAGCTGCAGAACAACGCGGGGATCGTGGGAGCGGCGATGCGGGCGGCGAAGGCGTAGCCCCCGGCCGAAGGCTGGAGCGTTCTGCTCGGCGCGACTGCGTACAGCGTGCCTGCCAGACGGCGTGCCTGCCAGAGGGCATGCCTGTCAGACGGCGTCCCGGGCCAGACGGCGTTGTGGTTCGGGGGTCGGACCTTCAGGTCCCGTATCCGGCTGGAGGCCGGGGCGTCCCGGGTCGCTGCCGGGGGACCTACCGAGGGACCCGCGGAGAGATTCACGGAGGGATCCGCTGCGGTTCATCAGGCGGATCTTGCGTTCGGTCGCGATCGCACCGGCGACGAGCGTGCCGCCGTACAGCCAGCCCGCCTGTGTGGCGAGAGCGGTGCCCAGGCCCACCAGGTGCCCGGCGAGGCCGCCGTCGCTCTCGATGACGGGAGGCAGCCCGGCGGCGAAGGCGATCGGCACGACGACGGGCGGGGTGACCAGGTCACCCCGCCCCACCCAGACTGCGGTCAACGCACTGACCAGCAGAAACACCAGGCCATACACGGTCATCGAGGCCCCGAGCAGCAGCCGGTCGAGGCAGCCGACGGTGACCATCGCCGCGCCACAGAACAGTCCGCCCCCAAGCCTGGTGAGCCGGGGGTTCGGCATGCGCCGTACGGCTCGGACCGCAGGGGCCACGAGCCGACCCACCGGCCTCCGTACGCCCGGAGCGCGCCCCGGCACATCGGCGCCGGGCACCTGCGCGGCCTCCGCATGCCCGCGCGCGTGCGTGCCGGGTTCCCCTCTGCCCGCGCCCGCGCCCGGACTGCGGGCGTCGGCCGCCGGCCACTCAGGCAACCGGGCGGCGTCCGCTCCTGGCCACCGGGCGTCCGCCGGCCCTGCCGGCCCCGTCGGCCTGCCCGGCCTGCCCGGCCTGCCCGGCCTACCCGGACTGCCCGACCGTCCCGGAGCGGCCCCCGCTCTGCCCGTCTGGGGCGGAAGGGGCGTGTCACGGCGCGGTCGGGGCCGAGGGGGACGCGTCCTGTGTTGCTCCACCGGACCAACTTAGGTCGGTTTATGTGCTGAACGGCCGCTCTGACACGCGGTTGAGCAGAGCTTGGCCAAGCGTTCGATACGGCCGCCGGGGCGGGCGCGGCTACGCCGTAGACTGGTGGATCGGCCCGCGCACCCAGGAACGCACCACGCTGAACGCAGAAGGACCCGGGCCCGACAAGTCAGCTGCTCAGTCCTCACGTACGGGAAGTCGCAACGTGTCGCTCACGATCGGAATCGTCGGTCTGCCCAATGTCGGCAAGTCGACCCTGTTCAACGCCCTGACCAAGAACGACGTGCTGGCGGCCAACTACCCGTTCGCCACGATCGAGCCGAACGTCGGCGTCGTGGGCGTTCCCGACCCCCGTCTGACCAAGCTGGCCGAGATCTTCGGCTCCCAGCGGGTCCTCCCGGCGACCGTCGACTTCGTCGACATCGCGGGCATCGTGCGCGGCGCCAGCGAGGGCGAGGGCCTCGGCAACAAGTTCCTGGCGAACATCCGTGAGTCGGACGCGATCTGCCAGGTCATCCGCGCCTTCAAGGACGAGAACGTCGTGCACGTCGACGGCAAGGTCTCGCCCAAGGACGACATCGAGACGATCAACACCGAGCTGATCCTCGCCGACCTCCAGACCATCGAGAAGGTCCTTCCGCGCCTGGCGAAGGAGTCGCGGATCAAGAAGGACATCGCCCCGAAGGTGAAGGCCGTCGAGGAGGCCAAGGAGATCCTGGACAGCGGCGACACGCTGTTCGCCCATGGCATCGTCCAGGGCAGCGAGCGCGCGGAGCTCCTCCACGACCTGCACCTGCTGACCACCAAGCCGTTCCTGTACGTCTTCAACGTCGACGAGGACGAACTGGTCGACGAGGACTTCAAGAACGAGCAGCGCACCCTGGTCGCCCCCGCCGAGGCGATCTTCCTCAACGCCAAGCTGGAGGCGGACCTCGCCGAGCTCGACGAGGAGGACGCGCTGGAGCTGCTCCAGTCGGTCGGCGCCGAGGAGCCGGGCCTCGCCACCCTCGCCCACGTCGGCTTCAGGACCCTCGGCCTGCAGACCTACCTGACGGCCGGCCCCAAGGAGTCCCGCGCCTGGACCATCAAGAAGGGCGCCACCGCCCCCGAGGCCGCCGGTGTCATCCACACCGACTTCCAGAAGGGCTTCATCAAGGCCGAGGTCATCTCCTTCGAGGACCTCGTGCAAACGGGCTCGGTCGCCGAGGCCCGCGCCAAGGGCAAGGCCCGCATGGAGGGCAAGGACTACGTCATGCAGGACGGGGACGTGGTCGAGTTCCGCTTCAACGTGTAGGCGCAAATCCACCACGTCGGCTTTGTTTAATGCGCAGGTCAGAGGGGCTTGACTCATCGGAGTCGAGCCCCTCGCTCCTTCCCGTGCCGGGAAGGTGCTGGGATTTTTGACGGGTTGTCACTCATTTAACGCCGCTTCGGGCGGCCATTAGTGGTACGTTATTCGGTACCACTCGATGGAGGGAGTCAACCCATGTCGATAACTGCGAGCGAAGCCCGTAAGGCTCTCTTTCCGCTGATCAAGAAGGTCAACGACGATCACGAGGCCATCGAGATCGTGTCCAAGCATGGCAACGCTGTGCTCGTCTCGGCCGAGGACTACGCGGCACTGCGTGAGGGCTCGTACCTGCTGCGCTCGCCTGCGAACGCGCGGCGACTGCTCAAGGCGTACGAGAATGCCCTGGGCAACATCAACGTGTCGGAGCGCGAGCTGATTGATCCGGATGCGGTGGACTCTGCTGTGGGCGCTGAGTGAGGCTCGTCTTCGAGGGTCAGGGCTGGGAGGACTACACGTCCTGGCTCAAGAACGACCGCAAGATGCTCGCTCGGATCAACAAGCTCATCGAGGACGTCAAGCGAGACCCTTTCACGGGGATCGGCAAGCCCGAACCGCTCAAGTATCACTTGCCTGGGGTTTGGTCGAGGCGGATCGATGACGAGCACCGCCTCGTCTACCTGGTCACGGACAAGGAGATCGTGATCCTCGTAGCCCGCTATCACTACTGACCGCAGGACCGTCCGTACTGGGTTAACGCTCTCATGCCGGATTGATGCTGGGCGCTCGAAGTGGAGTTTACGCAGGGGAAGGCCAGGACCCGACGGGCAGTACTTCAGGTTCTCGAACACAGGCCATCGAACCAGGTGCTGCAGTCCCGGCCGAGACGGTCGTACAGTTCGGCAGCTCCGCGCACGTCACCGCTATGCCCAGTGAGGTCGGCAAGTTCCATGCGCGCTGTGATGACCAGAGTATGGTCTTGGCCGTGCTTCCAGGTGAGCCGCCGTACGGTGAGTTCGGCAGCGCTCCAACTCGGCGTCTCAGACAGAGGCCCCCCGGCGGATTCCCCGCCGGGGCCACGCTCGCGCCGGCGGAGGCCAAGGCAGCAGCAGGAAAGCTTTCCGTGAATTCCCGGCCAGGCGCGGCAACTTGTCGGTGTCAATCAGTCGGAAAGAAAAGCGAAGGGCGAACGCGTCCGGCATACTTGCGGGCGCGGACCATCCTGCTCGTCAGTATCAAGTAAAGGCCCAGCGCGTAATTCGAGCGCTCCTGCACACTTCCGGGGAACAGTCGTCATGAATAACCTTCAGCCTTCGGACCCGACGTCCATAGGCGGCTATCCGTTGCTCGGCCGGCTCGGTGCGGGCGGCATGGGGCAGGTGTTCTTGTCCCGTACGGGTTCGGGTCGGCTGCTCGCGCTGAAGACGATCCGCGACGATCTCACCTCCGAGCCGGGGTTCGAGGAGCGGTTCGCCCGCGAGATACGCAACAGCGACCGCGTCCGTTCGCCGTGGACCGTGACCGTCGTGGACTACAGTGCCCCGGGCCAGCGCCCGCAGTGGCTGGCCACCGAGTATGTGCCCGCGCCGTCGCTCGGCGAATGGGTCACGGCCCATGGTCCGCTGCCGCACACCGCGCTGCTCTCACTCGCCGCCGAACTGTGCGGCGCCATGCAGGCCGTGCACGAGGCCGGCCTCGCACACCGGGACCTCAAGCCCGGGAACGTCCTGCTGGCACGCGACCGTCCCCGCCTGATCGACTTCGGTGTCGCACGGGCCGCCGACGACAGCCGGCACACCCACATCGGTGTCTCCGTGGGCTCCCCCGGATTTCTCGCGCCGGACCAGGCCGTCGGCGGTGTCGCCGCGGCACCCGCGGACGTCTTCTCACTGGCCGCCCTGCTGGTCTACGCCGCAACCGGGCGCGGCCCCTTCTCGCGCGTCGGGGAAGAGGTCCCCGCTGCCACGCTGCTGTACCGAGTGGTCCACGAGGAACCCGACCTCGCAGGCGTCGCCCCGTCGCTGGTGCCGCTGCTCACCGAGTGTCTGGCCAAGGACCCCGACGAGCGCCCGACCGCGGCCCAGCTGCGCGGATGGCTGGCGGAGATCGGCGGCCGGATCGGGCGCTGGCCCGAGGAATGCCCCGCGGCTCTCACCGGCAGACTGACCGAGGCCGAGCATGCGGCGCGCACCGTGGTCGACCTCGAACACCACGCCGTCAAGGCCCCCGCTGGTCAGGACCTGTCACCAACGTTGATGAGTCCCGACCCTGTACTCGCCGCCCCGGCTGAGCTCGGCTGGCGTCGCCGGCCCGCCTGGCTGCTGACCACGGCCATCGCCGCGTTCGCGGTCGTGGCGGCCGTGGCGGCCGCCGTCCACTTCGGTACGCAGCGTTCCTCGGCCGAGTCCTCCCCGTCCGCGCAGGGACGGCCGTCGGGCTCGTCTGCCTCAGCGACCGCGGGCGGGACGCCGTCTGCCTCGGCGACCGCGGGCGGGACGCCGTCTGCCTCGGCCCAGGAGCCGCAGGAGCCGGGTGCGGCACTCAAGGTCATACAGGCCACGTTCGAGCTGGCCACAGGAGAGTCAGTGGAGGCCGGGGCCAGGACCCTGGTCATGCAGGAGGACGGCAACCTGGTGATCTACGACCAGGATCGCAAGCCGCGCTGGGCTGCGATGACCAAGGGCGAGGGCAACTCCGCCCGCTTCCAGCCGGACGGCAATCTGGTCGTCTACAACAGCGACGGGCAGCCCCTGTGGGCCTCGCGGACCAATGGCCACCCAGGAGCGGTCCTCGTGTTCCAGGCCGACGGAAACGTTCTGATCAAGTCCGGCGACACCGTGCTCTGGGCCGCGGGAACGGAGAACTGACCCCGGGCATTCAGCGGAACCCGGCCAGGTGCTGCCCTCCAGCACAGTGGCCGGCCGGCGAAACCGTGCGGGCCCGCACGATCACCAGGTGCTGTGGAACCCCGGCGCAGCCGACAACGACAGAACGCCCACTGGAGTGCTGAACGGTGAGATCTCAGTACTGTTTGCTCGCGTTCCGGGAGGAAGCCCCGGCGGGTACGGCAGTTGCGCGAAAAGCGACAGGTGCCCTCTGGCGGGCAGTTCGAAGTCCAGCGCATCGCGTGAATTCCGCCTGTGCGCGTCCTTGCCGATGGCGACCCGGGATATCGCGTTCGCGGTAGGTGAGGACGCCGAATCGCGGGGCTCTTGGCGGGGTCGTCGGCGAGGGGTGGACGAACTCGTGCAGGAGGCGGCCGGCGGCGGCAGGCGCGATCACGGCGACGCCGTCGGCGACAGCCCGGATGCCGGCGAGGAGTTCCTCGGGGCGGTGTCCTTCGAGGGAAGGCCGCCGACCTCCAGCAGGCCGCCGACCTCCCGCAGCGGCGCCCGGCGCCGGACGCGGCGCCGGCCGTTCACCGTGACGGAACCGCTGGTGGGGGCGTCCAGCCCGAGCCATGCGTATCGCGGGATGTTCGGCTGAATCCAGTCACGCGGGGTGACGTGCGGAATAGCTCAGCGATGGCTTGGGAAGCCTCTTGGGTAGGGAAGCGCCCGACGCCAGGTAGCAGGAGGCGTAGGTGGTGGTCGGCGATCAGGTCGTTCTTGGCCTGGGTGGTTTCGGCGTCGGCCCCCGGTAGCCGCGTCACTGGTCCGGCACGTGATCACTGGCCGGGCAAGCGACCAAGCCGGGCGCACGAGGAACGGGGCGGACCCCGTTCCTGATTGGCTGCCGAGGGCAAAAAACAGTCCCCGGTAGTGCTGCACGTGTCCTGAAGCTTCAGTCGTCACTGTCGCCTCGGTATCGCGCCGGCTTGCCGGGGGCCTAAACCACATCCTGTCCAAGTCGCTCCGCCGACTAGACGTCCTTGCCGACTTTGTGACTCTTTCGGTGTTGTGGCCTAGTAACCACTCTCCACGGCATATGTCCCGAGTCAATAGGTTTTGGGTAAATTTTTTCGACGCCGACCAGAGCCGACGGGCGAGGGAACGGTGGACGAGGGAGCGGTCATGAACGAGGAGTGGTCATGAACAGGGTGTGGCTGGTGACGGGCGCGAGCAGTGGGTTCGGGCGGGCGATCACCGAGGCGGCGCTCGCAGCCGGTGACGTGGTCGTGGGTGCGGCGCGGCGCACCGACGCGCTGTCCCGCCTGGTGGCCGCCCACCCGGACCGGGTGGAGGCGCTGTCCCTGGACGTCACCGACACGGCGGCGGTCGAGGCGGCCGTACGGGGCGTCGTGGCCCGGCACGGGCAGATCGACGTCCTGGTCAACAACGCGGGACGCACGCACGTGGGTGCCTTCGAGGAGACCACCGACGCCGAGCTCCGGGCGCTCTTCGACCTGCACGTTCTCGGCCCCGCCGCCCTGGTGCGGGCCGTGCTGCCGTACATGCGGCGACGGCGCTCGGGCGCGATCGTGCAGATGAGCAGCGTGGGCGGGCAGATGTCCTTCGCGGGCTTCTCCGCGTACAGCGGGACGAAGTTCGCCCTGGAGGGCATGTCCGAGGCGCTGGCGGACGAGGTGCGCGACTTCGGCATCAAGGTGCTGATCGTCGAGCCGGGCGCCTTCCGCACTGCCCTGTTCGACACCGCCCGGGCCGGGGTGAGCGCGGACAGTGGCGTGTACGCCAAGGTCGGGGAGACGCGGCGGTTCGTCGCCGGAGGCGACGGCACCCAGCCGGGGGACCCGGCGAAGGCGGCGGCCCTCATCCTGGCCGCGCTGGAGGACGAGCGGACTCCGCTCCGGCTGCCGCTCGGGGACGACGGCGTGAGCGCGGTCCTCGGCCACCTCGACCAGGTGCGCGAGGACATCGCTCCCTGGGAGCAGCGCACCAGGGCGACGGCCTTCGACGACTGAGCCCCGAGGCGCAAGGCCCGAGGCCCGAGGCCCGAGGGCTGCCGGGATCGAGGAGCGGGGATCGGGGAGCGGGCGGTCAGCCGTCCGCCAATCCCGACTTCACCCCCGCCCCGCACAACGGCACCACGGCCGTACGGTCCCCGAGTGCCCCCTCCCGTACGGCAGCCCAGCAGGCCACGCCCGTGGACTCGACGTAGAGTCCCCGCGACGCCAGGTCCCGTTGCGCGTGCCGGATCTGGTCCTCCGTCACCGTCAGGAATCCGCCCCCCGACTCCTTGACCGCCCGCAGGATCTGCCGGGCCCGCGGCGGGTGCGGGATGGCGATGCCCTCGGCGAGAGTGGGCGCCATCGGGGTCCGGCCGACCAGGTCGTCGGCGCCCTCGGTCCAGGCGTGGGCCAGCGGGGCGACCGCCGCCGACTGGACGGCGTACAGGGCGGGCCGCCGGTCGATCAGCCCCGCCGCGTGCAGCTCGGTCACCGCGAGGGAGGCGCCGAGCAGCAGCGTGCCGTTGCCGACGGGGACCACGATCACGTCGGGGAGGCGGCCGCCGAGGTCCTCCCACAGTTCGTGGACGTACGTTTTCGTGCCGTGCAGGAAGTACGGGTTGAAGACGTGCGACGCGTAGAAGACGCCTTCCTCGTCCGCCGCCTCCCGGGCCGCCCGCGCGGTCGCCTCGCGGTCCCCGTCCACCACGTGCAGTCGCGCGCCGTGCGCCCGGATCTGCTCCAGCTTCTTGGCCGACGTACCGGCGGGAACGTACACCGTGCAGGGCAGTGCGGCCCGTGCGCAGTACGCCGCGATCGCCGTGCCCGCGTTGCCGCTGCTGTCGGCGAGCACCTGGCGAGGCCGCAGCCGCAGCGCCAGCTCGGCCAGCACCACCGCGCCCCGGTCCTTGAACGACAGCGTCGGCATCAGGAAGTCCAGCTTGGCCGAGACGCCGTCCCCCAGCTCCACGAGCGGGGTGCGGCCCTCGCCCAGGGACGTCGAGGGGGCCGACAGGGGCAGGCACTCCGCGTACCGCCAGAGCGAGTTCACCCGTCCGGCCAGCGACTTGAGCGGGGCGGGCGTGGGAGCGAAGTCCAGGTCCAGCGGGCCGCGGCAGGCCGGGCAGCACCAGGCGAGCGAGCCCGTGGGGACGCGCGTGCCGTCGGAAGGGCAGTAACAGTCCGGCAGAGGTGTCATGGCCGCAGCGTAGTTGTGCCGGTCGGTGACGGAGAGTCATGACTGAGGCGGGGCGGGGACGTCGGGTTCATGCGCAGGCCCGCGCTGTTCCCGAGCGATTGCCGAGCTGATCCGGAGCGATTGCCGAGCTGACCCGGAGCTGTTCCTGAGGCTCCGTCAATCCTTCTCCTGGCGCACAGGGGAGGCGTCGGATACGCAAAGTATGACCATATTTATGCAACAGTGGCCCGTGCGAATCCTGCATCGGCATGCCCATGCCCTTCTGGCTCTCCGGCGCGCGGGCGTCAGGCGTGCACGGGCCGTTCCGCACCACCGATCGAGGAAGGTCCCTCAGATGGCAGTGATGCGTCAGACCCGGCGAAGACTGGCCGGTGCGACCACGGCGGCACTCGTTCTCGCTCTCCTCCCGGCACTTGCCGCGAGCGCCGCCGACCCCGAACCAGAAGGCCGGATCCAGTACGCGGGCGCGTCGGGCGCCATCAAGGACAGCTACATCGTGATCCTGAAGGATGACCTCGCGAAGGCCGGCTCCGATCAGGGCAAGGCTCTCGCCAAGACGTACGGCGCGACCATCGAGCGCACCTACACGCGGGCCCTCAACGGCTACGCGATCAAGGCCACGGAAGCCAAAGCGAAGCGATTCGCCGCCGACCCGGCCGTCAACTCCGTCGTCCAGAACCGCACGTTCTCGATCGACGCGACCCAGTCCAACCCGCCTTCCTGGGGCCTGGACCGCATCGACCAGGCGGCGCTCCCGCTCGACCGGAGCTACACCTACGACGACACCGCCGGAGAGGGCGTCACCGCCTACGTCATCGACACCGGTGTCCGCATCACGCACCGCGACTTCGGTGGCCGCGCCTTCAACGGCTACGACGCCGTCGACAACGACAACACGGCGCAGGACGGCCACGGTCACGGCACGCATGTCGCCGGAACCGTCGCCGGCACGGCCTACGGCGTGGCCAAGAAGGCGAAGATCGTCGGTGTCCGGGTCCTGAACAACTCCGGTGAGGGGACGACCGCGCAGGTCGTCGGGGGCATCGACTGGGTGACCGGTAACGCCGTCAAGCCGGCCGTCGCCAACATGAGCCTCGGCGGCCCCGCCGACACCGCGATCGACGCGGCCGTCCGCAACTCCATCGCCTCCGGCGTCACCTACGCGGTCGCCGCAGGCAACGCCGCGACCAACGCGTCCACCACTTCGCCCGCCCGCGTCACCGAAGCCATCACCGTCGGCGCCACCACCAGCGCCGACGCCCGGGCCGGATACTCCAACTACGGCACGGTGCTTGACCTGTTCGCCCCGGGCTCCCTCATCACCTCGCTCTGGCGCACGAGCGACACGGCGACGAACACCCTCTCGGGCACGTCGATGGCGACCCCGCACGTCGCCGGAGCCGCCGCGCTCTATCTGGCGGGCCACCGCTCCGCCACGCCCGCCGCCGTCCAGACGGCCCTCGTCAACTCCGCGACCACCGGCGTCGTCACCAGCCCCGGCACGGGTTCGCCCAACCGCCTCCTCAACGTGGGCCGGGGCGGGACGACAGCCCCGTCCGCCCGGCGCTTCGAGAGCACCGTGGACTTCGCGATCTCCGACAACGCGTCGGTCGAGTCACCGATCACTGTGAGCGGTGTTTCCGGGAAGGCGCCGTCGTCGCTGCGCGTGCCTGTGAGCATTGTTCACACATATGTCGGCGACCTTCGGGTGCAACTGATCGCCCCCGACGGCACGGCGTACACCCTGAAGAGGTACGGCTCCGGCGGCAGTGCGCGCAACATCAACACCACCTACACGGTGAACGCCTCTTCCGAGACGGCCGACGGCGTGTGGAAGCTCAGGGTGAGTGACCACGCGGCGCGGGATGTGGGGCGGATCGACTCCTGGGCGCTGCAGTTCTGATGTCCGCTCAGGTATAACCGCTACAACCGCCTCGGGTGCAACCACCTCAGGTGCAACCGCCTCGGGTGTAAACCCTCGGATGTCACCCTCGTCCTCGTGGACGGGCTCCGGGTCGTGCCCCGGCCCGCCGCGAGGACGAGCCGTGCCCCAGGGGGTGGGCAGCTCCCGTGCCACGTCCGCCGCCGCTTACCATGCGCCAAGTCGTACGTCAGTTCCCCGAATCCCGGACGAGAGGCACGGTAGCCGTGGCGATACCCCCGCCCCCTGGGCCGCAGCAGCCCCAGGAGCCCCAGGGCCCGTACCCGCCGCCCCAGGGCCAGACCCCGCCGCCTCCGGGACCTCCGGGGCAGTACCCACCGCCGCCGGGTCCGGGGCAGCCGTACGCGGATCCCGGGCAGCCGTACGCGGCCGGTCCCGGGCAGCAGTACGGCCACCCCTACCAGCCCTGGGGGCAGGGGTACTCCCCGTACAACCACCCCGCGCCCGTCAACGGCTTCGCGATCGCCGCGCTCGTGCTCGGACTCCTCTGTTTCCTGCCGCTCGTCGGCCTGGTGCTCGGGATCGTCGGGCTCGTGCAGATCAACAAGAAGGGGGAGCGCGGCAAGGGGATGGCCGTCTCGGGGATCGTCCTCTCGACGATCGGTGCCTTGCTGATGGCCGTCGCCCTCGCCACGGGCGGTGCGCGCGCCTTCTGGGAGGGCTTCGAGGAGGCGGCCCGCGAGAACGGCAGCACCTTCTCGGTGGAGAAGGGTGAGTGCTTCGACGCGCCGAACGGTTCGCTGGAGGGCTACGCGTACGACGTCGACACGGTGCCGTGCGACGGTGAGCACGACGCGGAGGTGTTCGCCAACTTCGAGATACCGGGGGGTGATTACCCCGGCGACGACGAGCTGACCGAAACCGCCGACGAGAAGTGCTACGACTTCGCCGACGCGTACGCGATGGACTCCTGGGCCCTCCCGGAGCACGTCGACGTGTACTACTTCACGCCGACCCGGGAGAGTTGGAGTGCGGGCGACCGCGTGGTGACGTGCATGTTCGGGAGCACGGACGAGAACACCGGGCTGACGGGGTCGCTGCGCAAGGACGACTCGATGCTGACGGGTGACCAGCTCACCTACCTCCTGGCCGAGGTGCCGTACACCGACGCCCTCGACACCGCGCCCGCCGCCGAGTACGTCGAGGACGATCTGCCGGGCCACAAGGAGTGGGCCACCCGGGTCGCCGAGGGGCTGGACGAGCAGGCGACGATGCTGCGCACCTACGGGTGGTCCGGGGACGCCGAGCGGCCGGTGACCGACCACGCGGACGCCCTGGAGCGGGCGCGTGAGGAGTGGGAGAAGGCGGCGAGGGCGGCCGACGCCGACATCTTCTACGAGCACTATGACAAGGCCTACGAACTTGTGGACGGCGCCACGGCGGTCACGGCCCGCAAGGCTCTGGGCCTGGCCGCGACCCCGCCTTCGTACGGTGAGGAGAGCGGCGGGGACGCCGGCGGAGGGGGCGACAACGCCAAGGAGGTGTGAAGGCGGGTGTGGTGGGGAGAAAGTGCCTGCGTAAAGCCCTCCAGTGACCCTTGTCATCACATCGAGTGATTCTCAGGCCTTTGCTTGCATGGCTGAACCCAGGGTTGCCAGGCTGTAGCTGTCTGTACAACCTGATGGGAGCGGCCAGTGACTTTCGGTGAGCAGCCGGCGTACTTGCGCGTCGCGGGTGATCTCCGCAGGAAGATCGCCGACGGTTCGCTTCCGCCCCACACCCGGCTCCCCTCGCAGGCCCGTATCCGCGAGGAGTACGGCGTTTCGGACACGGTGGCGCTGGAGGCCCGCAAGGTGCTGATGGCCGAGGGGCTCGTCGAGGGCCGCTCCGGGTCGGGGACGTATGTGCGGGAGAGGCCCGTGCCCCGGCGGGTCGCCCGTTCCGGGTTCCGGCCTTCCAGCGGGGCCACGCCCTTCCGGCAGGAGCAGGCCGACGCCGCCGGGCGCGGGACGTGGGAGTCGAAGAGCGAGCAGGTCGAGGCGAGTGGTGCCGTGGCCGAGCGGCTGTGCATTCAGCCCGGGGACCGTGTGATGTGCACGAAGTACGTGTTCCGGGACGCGGGGGAGCCGATGATGCTCTCCACGTCGTGGGAGCCGCTCGCCGTGACCGGTCGTACGCCCGTGATGCTGCCCGAGGAAGGGCCGCTCGGCGGGATGGGTGTCGTCGAGCGCATGGCGGCCATTGATGTGATCGTCGACAACGTCACGGAGGAGGTCGGTGCGCGGCCCGGCCTCGCCGAGGAACTCCTCGCCCTCGGAGGTGTCCCCGGGCATGTCGTCCTCGTCATCCAGCGCACGTACTTCGCGTCCGGGCGACCGGTGGAGACGGCGGATGTGGTGGTCCCGGCGGATCGGTACCGGGTGGCTTATCACTTGCCGGTGAAGTAGGCGCACGGGGTGGGGCGGGTGGCTGGACCAGGAGTGTTCCGCCCTCGCCCCCGCCGCCCCTACCCGTCCCCGTCCCTTCCCTGGGGGCTGCCGCCCCCAGACCCCCGCTTGTCGGCCTGAACGGCCTCGTCCTCAAACGCCGGACGGGCTGGGGGTGCCTGGCCTCGGCTGAAAACCCCCAGCAGGAAGGTCCCGGCCCTGGCCGGAGGGTCCCAGCTCCCGGCCGGAAGGTCCCGGCCCTGGCTGGCAAACACCCGGCCCCGGCCGGCAGAAACCCAGCCCCGCCCTGCGCATTCCAGCCCGCCCGGGCATTCCAGCCCGCCCGCACATTCCAGTCCCGCCCTGCGCATTCGAGCCCGCCCGCGCATTCCAGCCGCCCCGCACATTCAGCCCCTCCGGCGTTTGAGGAGCGGGAGTCCGGGGGCCGGCCCCCGAAGCGGGGTCCGGGGCGGAGCCCCGAAAGGTGGGACTGGGGCCGTGCCCCGGAAGCCCGGGGGTCCAGGGGCGCAGCCCCAGCGGCCGGGGTCGAAGGGGCGGAGCCCCTGGGATGGGACGGGTAGGGGCGGCGGGGGCGAGGAGACATGGGGAACCCGGCCCTGGTCGGCCTACATGCACCGCGGCTCGGCCAAGTGACCTCGTCCGGGCCGCAGTTCGAATCTGGCCGTTCTCGTAGGGGCGCCGTCGTGCGCGCCCGGCGCACCCCGTTGCAGCTCTCGCCTGCTCGATCGCTGCTCGCGGGAGCGCTAAGGGGCGCGCATGGGGCGGTCGACGGCGCGTTCGACGGGAAGCGCCCCCTCCGCCATGGCTGGTTGCGTACCTCTTTGTGTAATTACGTATTCGCTGAGTAAAGGTAAGGCGTACGCTCGGGCATATGCGGATTGCGGTTTCCTTAGGCGGGGCGTGGCGAGAGCCGAGGGCGGGAAGTGGAGGGGCGCGATGAACGACGGCACGATCACTCTCCCTTGGCTCGTCATACGGCAGGACGACAACGGCAATCGCTACCGCGTGGGCAGGTACGCGACCAGGGCCGAGGCGCAGAAGATCGCGGACAGCCTCGACAGTCGCGGACACAAGCAGCTCTACTGGGTCGAGCGCATCGGGCAGAACGGTCAAAGTGGGGGTAACTGACGGGCTCCCGCCCGGCGTCCTGGCCCACTCCCGTAGGCTCCCGCGCATGACCGAACCGATCGTGGTGGTGGGAGCCGCCCTGCTGAGCGGCGGACGCCTGCTCGCCGCGCGCCGCAGCGCCCCGCCCGAACTGGCCGGACGCTGGGAACTGCCCGGCGGCAAGGTCGAGCCCGGTGAGACCCCCGAGGACGCCCTCGTACGTGAACTGCGCGAAGAACTCGGCGTGGAGGCGGAACCCGCCGAGCGTGTCCCCGGTGAATGGCCCCTGAGGGCCGACTACGTGCTGCACGTGTGGACCGCGCACCTCCTCTCCGGCGACCCCCGGCCCCTTGAGGACCACGACGAGCTGCGCTGGCTGACTCCCGACGAGGTCTGGGACGTCGACTGGCTGGACCAGGACGTCCCGGCGGTCATGGAGGCGGCGCGGATGGCATGGGGAAGGGACGGGTCCGGAGTGCGCTAGCGGGCGCACCGGGCGAACCAGAACCACGGTGCATCGGGCATGCCGGAACCGGAGCCACCAGGTGCGCCAGTGTCAGGGTGTACCCGGCATCCCGGCATCCCGGCATCCCGGCATATTCCGGGCCTCCGGCTTGGGGTGACGCTCCGCGCGCGGCGGACCGGCTCTGTTCGGCCCAGGGGTGCGTGCGAGGGGGTGTGTCCGAGAGTGCGCCGTGCGTATCCCGGCAATCGAGTGCCGCGGGTCCCCCTGTCCCCTGGCAGGGCATGTGCCTCACGGACTTGCGGGAAGCATGAGGCTCATGGCGTGTGCGCCTCCTACGCTGTTCGTGCCACAGTGCGCCCCTGTGCGCGGTAGGTGGTATCCGATATCGGGTATGTGCTCATTAACCCCAAGAAACCGGACATCCTCCGCTTCTGGTCTGGGAAGTGATCGGCGTGATCGACACCGAAGGCGACTGCGCCGAGTGGACCTTCCCCGCTGAGCCCGGTGCCGTGCGGGCCGCTCGCGCCGCCGTCAGGGACCGGCTGCGCGGCTGGGGCCTCGATTCCCTCGCCGATGTGACGGCCCTGCTGGTGAGCGAGCTGGTGACCAACGCGCTGCGACACGCCACCGGGCCCATTGGCGTGCGCCTCAGCCGCCCCACCGCCCCCTTGGGTGTCCTGCTCGTCGAGGTCTCCGACTCCCTCCCGGACCCGCCCCGCACGCTCGCACCTCACCCCGACGACGAGGGCGGCCGGGGTCTCCAGCTCGTGGCCTCGTCCTCCCGGGCCTGGGGCACCCGGCCCGGAACGGCAGGGAAAACCGTATGGTTCGAACTGGCCGTGCCCGGATGATGCACGTTCCGCGGGGGGAGGCTCCCCGGGGCGCACGGCCGCAGAGCGGTTCAAACCAGTGGTGCCGCCCGGACTCCTTGGTTCGAGGTGCCGCCGCAGGGTTAGAAGACTGGGAGTATGGCCGGGCCGGTCCAAAAGGCATCGGGACCGTGCTGTGATCGTGAACACCGTGTCGTGCGGCGCCGTAGTGCTGGATACTGCGGGCAGCCGCCCCCGGTGACCGAAGCCGGACGCGGTGAGCTGGAGGGGACGGTTCGCGTGAGCGAGATACCAGCGAAGGCCACGGAGTCGGAGGACCCGTCGGACGGCGCGAGGCGTGAGGCCGCGAGCCGTTCCGCCGCGGGCGGCACGCCACGCGGGGCCGTACGCCGCACAACGGGCCGCGCGACGGCCCGTACTGCCGACGGCACCACCCATGGCACAACCATCGGCACCGCAGGCGCGAACAGTGTGCCCGGTGGGACCACCGAAGACGCGCCCGGTGACGCGGACCGCCGCGCGCCCGCCGCCCGCGGAGCCCACCGCGTGTCCACCGCCACGAGTAACGGAATGACCGGCGCGTCGGCCGGTGACGGGCGTGAGGCGCCGGGCGCGGGCGTCCCGGACCAACGGTCCGGCGACCGCTCGGGCGCGGGCTCGGCAGCTGGCGCCCGGCCCGGCGAAGGCTTCGGCGCGGGTGTGTCGGCCGATCGGCCCGGTGAAGGCCGCAGCGCCGGCGCGGGCGCACCGGGTGCAGGAGTCGGTGACCGCTTGGGTGCGGGCGCGTCCGGCGCGCGACTCGGTGACGGCCGCGGCGCGGGCAAGTCGGCGGACCGGCCCGGCGAGGGCCTCGGCACCGGTACCCCGGGTGCGGGAGTCGGTGACCGCTGCCCGGGCGCGTCCGGTGCGCGACCTGGTGATGGCATCGCTGCGGGTGTGTCGGCCGCCCGGTCTGGTGACGGACGTGGCGCGGGCGTGTCGGCCGGCCGGCCTCGTGACGGTCGCGGTGCGGGCGTGTCGGCCGACCGGCCCGGTGAAGGTCTCGGTGCGGGCGCGTCCAGTGATGGGCCCGGTGACTCCATGTGGCAGAGCAGTCCGCCCGGCTCCCTCTACGACTACGTCAAGGTGGCCTCGTTCTCGATCGGCCCCGACGGTCTCGTCGACCAGTGGAGCCTGCGCGCCGAGAGCATCTTCGGTATCCCCGCCGAACGGGCCCTCGGTATGGATCCCATCGCCGCTTTCGTGGCTCCCGATCTGCACGAACGTGGTCAGCGCAAGATGGCCGAGATCCTCGACGGCCGTGAGTGGACCGGAGTCATCCCGGTTCGGATGCCCGACGCCGAGGGCACCGAGGGACTCGCCGAGGTCTATGTGATGCCCACGACCACGAAGGACGGCGAACGGGCCGCCGTGTGCATCGTGGTGGACGTCCGGACCCTGCGCTCGATCGAGACCGACGTCGCCGCTTCGCAGTCGATTTTCGGCCAATCTCCGTTTGCGTTCCTGCTGATCGACACCGACATGCGGGTACGGCGCGCAAACCAGCGGTTCGCCTCCACCTTCGGCGGGCCCCCCGACGAGCACCGCGGGCGCGGCGTCCACGACTACCTGCCGCCATCCGAGGCCGAGCGTGTCTCCGCGACCCTGCGCCGGGTCCTTGAGACCGGCGAGTCCATCACGGACATGAACGTCACCGGCTTTGTGCCGGGCTCCGACGAGCGCCGCCACTGGTCCATCAACCTCTACCGCGTACACAGCGGCACTGGCCGGCCCATCGGCATCGCCTGGCTCGGAACGGACGTCACGGCCCGGCGCGCCGCCGCCCGCGAGGCCGCCGCCGCGCGACGCAATCTCGCCCTCCTGAACGACGCCGGCGCCCGCATCGGCAACTCCCTCGACCTGGAGACCACCGCCCGCGAACTGCTCGACGTCGTCGTCCCCGGCTTCTGCGACCTCGCCACCGTCGACCTCTACCAGGGGCTCCTCGTGGGCGACGAGACCCCGCCCGGACTCGCCGACGGCAGCGCCGAACTGCGCCGGGTGGCCTTCGCCAGCGCGGTCTCCGACGCGCCCTTCGTGGGCGGCCCGGCCCCCGTCGCCCTCGGCGCGGTCCACCACTACCCCTTCAACTCGCCCTGCGCGGACGCCCTGCGCATGGCCCGGCCGCAGCACATCCCCGCCGAGGACGGCGGCCTCATACAGTCCACTCTCGCCGTCCCGATGGTCGCGCACGACACGGTCGTCGGGCTCGTCCAGTTCTCGCGCACCAAGGGCAGCGAGCCGTTCGGCGAACGCGACCGCGCCCTCGCCATGGAGCTGGCCTCGCGCGCCGCGGTCTGCATCGACAACGCCCGCCTGTACCGCCGCGAGCACGAACGGGCCCTGATACTGCAGCGGTCCCTGCTCCCGCCGGGCGACCCGGAGGCCTCCGGACTGGACATCGCCTGCCGCTATCTGCCCGGCAACGCGGCCACCGAGGTCGGCGGCGACTGGTTCGACGTCATAGAACTCCCTGGTCACCGCACCGCGCTGGTCGTCGGCGATGTCATGGGCCGGGGCCTGCGCGCCGCAGTCGCCATGGGTGAACTCCGCACCGCCGTCCGTACCCTGGCCCTGCTCGACCTCGAACCCGCCGAGGTCCTCTCGGCGTTGGACGAGATCGCCCGCGGCCTCGGCACCCAGGGCGGCATCCAGCAGGCCTCACGCACGGCCGCCCGCCAGCCCCGCGACAAGGACCTCTCCGAGGTGTACCTCGCGACCTGTGTGTACGTGGTCTACGACTCGGTGACGAGAAGGTGCACCTTCGCCAACGCCGGCCACCTCCCACCCGTGCTGGTCGAGCCCGGCGAGAGCGCGCTCATGCTGGACGTGCCGCCGGGCATGCCGCTCGGCGTGGGCGGCGAGCCGTTCGAAGAGGTGGAGGTCGACCTGCCCGAAGGCGCTCTGCTGGCGCTCTACACGGACGGACTGGTCGAGAGCCGAGACCACCCGCTGGACGAGGGCCTCCAGGCGTTCGTCGGTGCCCTCACCGACCCTTCCCAGCCCTTGGAGGACGTCTGCGACCACGTCCTCAACACCCTCGACACCCACCACGGCGAGGACGACATCGCCCTGCTGATGGCCCGTGTGCAGGGCCTGCCCGCCGACTCCGTGGGCGACTGGACCCTGGCCCGCGAACCCCGCAGCGTGGGACGCGCCCGTGAGTACGCGCGCGGACAGCTCCAGGCATGGGACCTGGAACCACTGGTCGACACGACCGAGCTGCTGGTCAGCGAGCTCGTCACCAACGCCCTGCGGTACGGCGAGGGCGAGATCCGGCTGCGGCTGCTGCTGGACCGGACGCTGGTGTGCGAGGTGTGGGACGCGGGCCTGGTGCAACCGCGCCGGCGCCGGGCGCGGGACACCGACGAGGGCGGCCGGGGGCTCCAGCTGGTCGGCCTGCTCTCCGCGGCCTGGGGCTCGCGCCGGACGCCGCGCGGCAAGACGGTCTGGTTCGAACTGCCGCTCCCGGACGGCGAGTCCGGACTGACGGACCCGGCGGAGGCGTTGCTGAGCCTGTTCTAGGGCCTGTTGCGCCCGCCGCTCGATCGAGGGAGCGGCTGCTCAGAACGGCCCGCCCGTACTTCTCCGCCCCCGCGTCGCGGGCCCGCCGAAACAGGCCGGCCCCCGCGGCGCGCCCCGGTCGCCGGGCGCCTCCCCGAGGAGGACGCCGCCCAGCAGCGCCCCGGCCAGTCCGCCGCCGAACGGGCCGCCGTACGGATTGCCGTACGACCGCACGTCCCGCCGGGCCAGTCGCTGGGCCTCGTGAGCCTGGAGGTCGGCGCGCCGGGCCTCGGTGAAGGAGGAGTTCTCCTGGGCCAGCGCGAAGTGCCGTTCCGCGTCCGCCAGCAGGATCCGTGCCTCGCTGCCCACGGCCCCCCGGTGCGTCGTGACGAAGCCGATCGCCGCGGTCACCGCGCTCCGGGCCGTCAGCAGGGCCCCGTCGAGCAGGTCGGCGGCGTACCGGCCGGGCAGTGAGCTCCCCGGCGCGGCAGCGGCTCCGGCGAGGCGGCGCAGGGCGTCGAGAGGGTCGTACGGCCCGGCGGCGGCCTTCCGGCGTACCTGCGTCACGGTCGCCGCGGTGACACGGTCCTGGGGGAGACCGCTCTCGACGAGGGCCGACTCCAGCTCCGCGAGCACCGTCGGCAGTCGCTCCTCGGCCGCTGCCAGCCCGGCGGCCAGCCGGTCCACACCGGTCACGAAGACGTCCGCCTGGTGGACGGCTCCCTCCGCCGCCCGCAGGTGGACCGCCGCCGGGCCGTGGTCGCCCCGGTCCGCGGCCTTCCGGGCACGGTCCAGCTGCTCCGTGGCGAACACCAGCCGGTCCTCGGCCTGTTCGACGTGGCCCGCGACAGGCAGGCAGGCGGCGGGGCCGTACCGCTCGCGCAGCTCGCTCAAGGCCGCCTTCGCGCCCGTCGCCCGGCCGGTCAGCTGCCGGAAGCGTGCCTCCGCGAACTCCAGGGCCCCGGCCGGTTCCCGTTCCAGCGCCCGCAGCTGGTCGAACGCGGGCGCCTGAGTGTCCAGCCGCCGCCCGGCCTCCACGCACCGCGCCACGGTCTGCTTCAGGACCTCCCGCCTCTCGTCGGCGGGCACCCGCTCGGCGGTGTCGTCGAGCCGCTGCCGCAGCCGGAACGCCACCGCCAGCTCGGCCCGCGTGTCCTGAAGCGCCTGAGTGAAGGGCCGCGCGGCCTCCTCGCCCAGCCACCCCACGACGAACCCGAGCTCCTCGGTGCTCGTCCGCACACAGTCGTCGGCCTCGACGAGGAACCGCCGCGCCTGCCGGTCGAGTTCCGCCGACGCCACGACCGGCTCGCCGCCGCCCGGTGTCGTACGCGTCCTGGCCCGCCGCGTCCGCCGTACGAACGAGTACGCGGCGAGCACCGCCGCGGTCACCAGCGCGACCAACGGCGGTACCAGGTCCCCGGTGGACGTCACATCTGGGAGCGTATGGCCCCTTTCGGGGGCTCGCTACCGGGGTCCTCCGGGGGTGTGGCCGGGTGCGTCTCGTCTGCCGGGTGGTCGCGCAGTTCCCCGCGCCCCTTAAAAGCATGGGCGCGCCCGGCACTGCAACGCACCGTCACCACCACCCTTGGCCCACAGGCGCCCCCGCTCACGACGGCGCTACGTCGACCGCCTCCGGATCTTCGACCCCAGCCACACCAACGGGTCGTACTTGCGGTCCACCGCGCGTTCCTTCAGGGGGATCAGGGCGTTGTCCGTGATCTTGATGCCCTCGGGGCAGACCTCCGTGCAGCACTTGGTGATGTTGCAGTAGCCGAGGCCGTGCTCGTCCTGGGCGGTGCGCTTGCGGTCGAGGCCCGACTCGGCGGCCGCGTCGAGCGGGTGCATGTCCAGCTCGGCGACGCGCATGAGGAAGCGCGGGCCCGCGAACGCCGGCTTGTTCTCCTCGTGGTCGCGCACCACGTGGCACGTGTCCTGGCACAGGAAGCACTCGATGCACTTGCGGAACTCCTGCGAGCGGTCCACGTCCTCCTGCATCATCCGGTACTCGCCGGGACCGACACCCTCCGGAGGGACGAAGGACGGCACCTCGCGCGCCTTGGTGTAGTTGAAGCCGACGTCCGTCACCAGGTCGCGGACCACCGGGAACGCGCGCAGCGGTGTGACCGTGATCGTCTCCTCGCGGTCGAACACCGACATCCGCGTCATGCACATCAGCCGAGGCCGTCCGTTGATCTCCGCCGAGCAGGAACCGCACTTGCCGGCCTTGCAGTTCCAGCGGACGGCCAGGTCGGGGGCCTGGGTCGCCTGGAGGCGGTGGATGATGTCGAGGACCACCTCGCCGTCGTTCACCTCGACCTTGAAGTCCTCCAGGCCGCCGCCTTCCGCGTCCCCGCGCCACACCTTGAAGCGGGCCTCATAGCTGGTCACTCGAACAGCTCCTCTTCAGCGAGGTACTTGACCAGCTCCTCCTTGTCGAAGAGGGCGAGCAGGTCGGGACGGATGGGATCGGTGGTCTCACGGGTGAGGGCGATCTGGCCGCGGACCGGGTCGGTGGCCGCCAGCCCGCCCGTCGGGTCGGTGAGCGCGCACAGGAGGTTGATGTTGCGCCACCCGCGGTCCATCGTCGGGTGGTCCTCCCGTGTGTGGCCGCCGCGCGACTCCGTGCGCTCCAGTGCCGCCCGCGCCACGCACTCGCTGACCAGGAGCATGTTCCGCAGGTCCAGGGCGAGGTGCCAGCCCGGGTTGTACTGGCGGTGCCCCTCGACCCCGGCCCGCCGCGCCCGTACCCGCAGATCGGCGAGCTTCTTCAGGGCCTGCTCCATCTCGGTCTCGCGGCGGATGATGCCGACGAGGTCGTTCATTGTCTGCTGGAGCTCCTGGTGGAGGGTGTACGGGTTCTCCGGCGGCCGCCCCGCCTCCTCGCTGGGTTCCGGGCCCTCGGCCGAGAACGGCCGTAGCGCCTCCGCGGCCGCCGTGTCGACCTGGACGTCGTCCAGCGGTGGCCGTGCGCCCGCCAGCCCGGCCGCGTACTCGGCTGCGTGCCACCCCGCCCGGCGCCCGAACACCAGCAGGTCGGAGAGTGAATTGCCGCCCAGGCGGTTGGAGCCGTGCATACCGCCCGCCACCTCGCCGGCCGCGTACAGGCCGGGCACGCCACGTGCCGCCGCCGTGTCCGAGTCGACCGCGATGCCGCCCATCACGTAGTGGCAGGTCGGGCCGACCTCCATCGGCTCGGCGGTGATGTCGACGTCGGCGAGCTCCTTGAACTGGTGGTACATGGAGGGCAGCCGGCGGCGGATGACCTCCGCGGGCATACGGGTCGAGACGTCCAGGAAGACTCCGCCGTGCGGGGAGCCGCGGCCCGCCTTCACCTCGGCGTTGATCGCCCGCGCCACCTCGTCACGGGGGAGCAGCTCCGGGGGCCGCCGGTTGTGGTCCGGGTCGTCGTACCAGCGGTCGCCCTCCTCCTCCGACTCGGCGTACTTCTCCTTGAAGACGTCGGGGATGTAGTCGAACATGAACCGCTTGCCCTCGGAGTTGCGCAGCACACCGCCGTCGCCGCGCACCGACTCCGTGACGAGGATGCCCTTCACCGACGGCGGCCAGACCATGCCCGTCGGGTGGAACTGCACGAACTCCATGTTCAGCAGCGGCGCGCCCGCGAGCAGCGCCAGGGCGTGCCCGTCACCCGTGTACTCCCACGAGTTCGACGTCACCTTGAAGGACTTGCCGATACCGCCGGTCGCGATCACGACCGACGGGGCCCCCAGGACGAAGAAGCGTCCCGACTCGCGGTCGTACGCGAAGACGCCCGAGACACGGCGGCCCGCGGCGGAGCCGCTGTCAGGCGCAGTCTTCAGGATCCGGGTGACCGTGCACTCCTGGTACACCTTCAGCCGTGACTCGTAGTCGCCGGTCTCCCGGTGGTCCTCCTGCTGGAGCGACACGATCTTCTGCTGGAGGGTGCGGATCAGCTCCAGGCCGGTGCGGTCGCCGACGTGGGCCAGACGCGGGTACTCGTGCCCGCCGAAGTTGCGCTGGGAGATCCGGCCGTCCTTCGTACGGTCGAAGAGGGCGCCCCACGTCTCCAGCTCCCACACCCGGTCGGGGGCCTCCTGCGCGTGCAGCTCGGCCATGCGCCACTGGTTCAGGAACTTGCCGCCGCGCATGGTGTCGCGGAAGTGGACCTGCCAGTTGTCGTGCTCGTTGACGTTGGCCATCGCCGCCGCGATGCCGCCCTCGGCCATCACTGTGTGCGCCTTGCCGAACAGGGACTTGCAGATCACGGCCGTACGGGCGCCCCGCTCGCGTGCCTCGATGGCGGCGCGCAGCCCGGCGCCGCCCGCGCCCACCACGACGACGTCCCACTCCTGCCGGTCGACCACGGACATCACAAGGCCCCACTCATTAGAAGAATCGCGGATCGTCGAAGGCGCCGGACGCGACCAGGTAGACGTAGAAGTCGGCGACCGCCACGCTCACCAGCGACGCCCAGGCGAGCTGCATGTGCCGGGCGTTGAGCTTGCCGACCCAGGTCCACATCCGGTAGCGCACGGGATGCTTGGAGAAGTGCTTGAGCCTGCCGCCGACGATGTGCCGGCACGAGTGGCAGGAGATGGTGTACGCCCAGATCAGCGCGATGTTGACGAGGAACACGACGGTGCCGAGGCCCATGTGGCCCCACTCGTGGTGCTCGTTGCGGAAGGCGAGCACGGTGTCGTACGTCAGGATCCCGGCGACGAGGATCGCGGCGTAGAAGAAGTACCGGTGGATGTTCTGCAGGATCAGCGGGAAACGGGTCTCGCCGGTGTACTTCTTGTGCGGCTCCGCGACCGCGCAGGCCGGCGGTGACGCCCAGAACCCGCGGTAGTAGGCCTTGCGGTAGTAGTAGCAGGTCAGCCGGAAGCCCAGCGGGAAGATCAGGATGATGATGGCGGGGGAGATGCCCCACCAGCTGCCGAAGATCTCCCAGTTGGGCCCGCCGGGCATGGGCTCGCACCGCTCGGCCAGACAGGGCGAGTAGAAGGGCGAGACATAGGGCGAGGCGTAGTAGTGCGCGTCGGCGAAGGCCCGCCACGTCGAGTAGACGATGAACGCGAGCAGTCCGGCCGCGGTGGCGGCGGGTGCCAGCCACCAGCGGTCGGTCCGCAGGTGCGGGGCGGCGATCGCGGCGCGTGTGCCGGTGCGTACACCGCCGCTGTTCAGATGAGGTTCCGTTCCAGTGGCCAACTTAGGACGCACCTTCTTGTCGGGGCTCGGGCGAAACCCTTTTTCAGGGCTCGGGTCGCCTCCGGGGCGCCTGAGCCTGTGTCGCGCCCCTTCGGCTCACTCGCGGTCGGGGGTCAGGGCGCGTGGCGGTCGCGGGCGCCGAGTCCCTCGTCGTCCGAGTCCGTCCACAGGGTGCTGTCGTACGGGGTGTCGGGGATGGTGACGAGCTCGGGACGGCGGGTCTCCCCGAGCCCGGGCGCAGCGTCGCGCAGCAGGGCGACACTTTCGCGCAGGTGGTCGGCGTCGGCGCGGACCCGGCGCATCTCCAGCCCGCCGCTGCCGACATGCTGCTCCAGGCGGCCCAGGGACCGGAACAGGTCGTCGAGACAGCGCTGGACCGATGTCAGTTCATCGTGCACGGACATGACGTGACCTCGCTTCCGGGGGCTCTCGGGCCCTGGGTGGCAACGTTCATGCGCCTGAGAGTGTTGCGCGTCACACAAGCCCCTGTGAAGGCATGTGCACGGATTGGCGAGTCGCAACCCGGTGAACGCGCCGTCGCGCGCTCCGGTCGTGCCCCGGCGGACAGGGGACCGTTGCGCCGCCTGGGTGGCCTTGCCTCCGCCTCTCGTCGTGTCGCCGCGTCCACTCGCGCTCTCTCGCCTTCAGTGGGGCCCATCCGTCTGATCGATGTGATCAGCGCCATATCGCCCAATATACCCCGAATATGATCAAAACGACCTTACTCTCCGTGGCGACAGCGACGGAGCGTTACGGCGACACCCGGAGGTTGCAGTGAAGGCCGACGACCGAGTCGGACCGCGCGCGGTGCTGCGCTCGGTCGCGTTTCTTGCCGCGGGCGTGCTCGTGGCGCCGGTGCTCACCGCGTGCAGCGAGGAGGACCCGGCCGGCAAACCCCTCGCCGGGCAGGACATCGCGCCCGCCGAACGCAAACAGATCGCCGACGGGGGCACCCTGCGCTGGGCCGTGGACGCCGTGCCCGAGACGCTCAACGTCTTCCAGGCGGACGCCGACGCCGCCACCACGCGGGTCGTCGGCGCCGTCCTGCCGTCGATGTACCGGCTGGACGCGAACGGCCGGCCGGAGCGGAACGCCGACTACCTGGAGTCCGCCGAGATCGTCAAGCGCGAGCCGAAGCAGGTCGTGCTCTACAAGCTCCACCAGCAGGCCGTCTGGAGCGACGGCCGCGAGATCGGCGCCGCCGACTTCGCCTCCCAGTGGCGCGCCCTGTCCGGCAAGAACTCCACGTACTGGACGGCCCGCAACGCCGGGTACGACCGGATCGAGAAGATCGAGCGCGGGGCCAACGACCTGGAGGTGCGCGTCACCTTCAAAAAGCCGTACGCCGACTGGAAGTCGCTGTTCACGCCGCTGTACCCGAAGGAGATCACGAGCAGCCCGGACGCCTTCAACGACGGCACCCGGCGCAAGCTGAAGCTCACCGCAGGACCCTTCGCCCTCAAGTCCGTCGACCGCAAGGACGGCGAGGTCACCCTCGCCCGCAACCCGCTCTGGTGGGGCCGCCCCGCGAAGCTGAAGGAGCTGGTGCTGCGTGCCGTGCCGCGCGACGAGCGGGCGGAGGCGCTGGCCGACGGCAAGGTCGACATCGCGGAGGTCGACGCGGAGGACGCCCGGCGGATCGACCGCGTCGGACGGGAGGGCAGCAAGGAGACCGAGGGCCGCAAGGGTGCGTCCGTCGCCCACGGTCCCGCCACCGGGCTCACCTCCGCCAGGGCCCTGCGCTCCTGGGCGGTGGCGCACGGCTCCGACGACAAGGCCGCCGAGGAGGAGGCCGGCGTCCGCCGGAAGCGGGGCCGGGCGATCTCCGAGTACGCCCTGCAGCAGTCCGCCCTGCGCGGCTTCGAGGTCCGCAAGTCACTGGAGCCCGCGTACACCCAGCTCGCCCTCAACGGCGCCGACGGCCCCCTCACCGACGAGCGGGTCCGCCGTGCCGTGGCCCGCGCCCTGAACCGCAAGCAGCTCGCCGACGTCGTCCTGAAGCCGCTCGGACTGCCCCCCGTCCCCGTCGGCAGCCACGTCGCCCTCGCCGGCCAGGCGGCCTACGCCGACAACAGCGGCGCCCTCGGCGGCGAGGACACCAAGGAGGCGAAGGCCCTGCTCGCCGACGCCGGGTGGGTGCCGGGCGGGCCGGTCAAGAAGGACAAGAAGGCGGCCGGAGCCGAGAGCAAGAAGAAGGGGTCCGGCGACTCGGAGAGCTCCGACGAGACCGGCTCCCCGGACGGCGACGGCGGGACGTACGTCGTCGGCGAGGACAACAAGTCGCACGACGCCGAGGGCGGGAAGACGAACGAGGAGGGCGAGCCCCGGCAGCTCGCCGGGGACAGCAAGCGGTACAAGCCGGAGCTGGAACCGGACAGCGCCGCGGGCATGTACGCCCCGGAGGGCACCGCCGCGCCCGGCCCGCTCGCCAAGGACGGCAAGGCGCTCAGCCTGCGCTTCGTACTGCCCTCCGGGCCCGGCTCCGAGTCCCTGCGGGCCGTGGGCAGGCGCATCGCGCGGATGCTGGAGCGCGTCGGCATCCGCACGGAGATCACCAAGGTCCCCGACACCAGCTACTTCAAGGACCACATCGCGAACGGCCAGTACGACCTCGCGCTGTACTCCTGGCCCGCCTCCGCCTACCCCGCCACCGACGCCCGCCCCATCTACGCCAAGCCCGTCCCGGGCGCGGACGGCTCCCTGACCATCGAGCAGAACTACACGCGCGTCGGTACCGACCAGGTCGACCAGCTCTTCGACCAGGCCATCTCCACGCTCGACGAGAAGGAGTCCCGCTCCCTGATCCGCAAGGCCGACGCCCGCATCTGGGCCGCCGCCGGCTCGATCCCCCTCTACCAGCGCCCCCAGCTGGTGGCCGCACGCACGAACCTCGCCAACGTGGGAGCTTTCGGTTTCGCGACCCCGGTGTACGAGGACATGGGCTTCTTGAAGAAGTCGGAAAAGCCGGCCCAGAGCCACTCGTAGCGGGAGGCGGCTGCGGATGCGCTGAAAGTGGCGGCGCGTGGAGACGCCGGGCGCGCCCAAGGTAGTCAGGGGCGCGGGGAACTGCGCGACCAGCCACAACGCACCCGCAGCCGCCAAAACGCCCAGACCCGGCAGACGAGACCGCACAGGCCGCCCCACCGTCGAGTTCCTCACAAAACAGGCCCCCCACACCTCCCGGCCAAGCCCAGCGGCAGCGCCCCCGTACCATGGGGTGAGGCCGTGGCGTGTCCAGCCCGGCAGGGTCCGCGGGACAACGAGTCCGCGAGGCCGTCCACAAACCCGGGAGATACGCCGCACCATGCCTGCGTCCATCCAGCGTCACGACATCCGCAATGTCGCCATCGTCGCCCACGTCGACCACGGAAAGACGACGATCGTCGACGCCATGCTCAAGCAGGCGGGAGCCTTCGCCGCGCACCAGCTCGACTCCGTCGACGACCGCATGATGGACTCGAACGACCTGGAGCGTGAGAAGGGCATCACGATCCTCGCCAAGAACACCGCGGTGAAGTACCACCCGAAGGCCGGCGGGGACCCGATCACCATCAACATCATCGACACCCCCGGCCACGCCGACTTCGGCGGCGAGGTCGAGCGCGGTCTGTCGATGGTCGACGGGGTCGTCCTCCTCGTCGACGCCTCCGAGGGCCCGCTGCCGCAGACCCGCTTCGTGCTGCGCAAGGCCCTCCAGCAGCGCCTGCCCGTCATCCTGTGCATCAACAAGACGGACCGCCCGGACTCCCGGATCGACGAGGTCGTCAACGAGACCTACGACCTCTTCCTCGACCTGGACGCGGACGAGGACCAGATCGAGTTCCCGATCGTCTACGCGTGCGGCCGTGACGGCATCGCCTCGCTGACGAAGCCGGCGGACGGTACGGTCCCGACCGACTCCACCAGCCTGGAGCCGTTCTTCTCCACGATCCTGGAGCACATCCCGGCGCCGACGTACGAGGAGGGCGCCCCGCTCCAGGCCCACGTCACCAACCTCGACGCCGACAACTTCCTCGGCCGTATCGCGCTGCTCCGTGTCGAGCAGGGCGAGCTGCGCAAGGGCCAGACGGTGGCCTGGATCAAGCGGGACGGCTCCATCAGCAACGTCCGCATCAGCGAGCTGATGATGACCGAGGCGCTCACCCGCAAGCCCGCCGAGAAGGCCGGCCCCGGTGACATCTGTGCCGTCGCCGGTATCCCGGACATCATGATCGGCGAGACCCTCGCGGACACCGAGAACCCGATTGCGCTCCCGCTGATCACGGTCGACGAGCCCGCGATCTCGATGACCATCGGCACCAACACCTCGCCGCTGGTCGGCCGCGGCGGCACCGGTAAGGGCGCCGACGCGAAGGCGGCCGTGAAGGACCGCAAGGTCACCGCCCGCCAGGTCAAGGACCGCCTCGACCGCGAGCTGATCGGTAACGTCAGCCTCCGCGTGCTGGAGACCGACCGGCCGGACGCCTGGGAGGTCCAGGGCCGTGGTGAGCTGGCCCTCGCGATCCTCGTCGAGACCATGCGCCGGGAGGGCTTCGAGCTGACCATCGGCAAGCCCCAGGTCGTCACCAAGGACGTCGACGGCAAGGTGTACGAGCCGGTCGAGCGCATGACGATCGACGTGCCCGAGGAGCACATGGGCGCCGTCACACAGCTCATGGGCGTCCGCAAGGGCCGTATGGACAACATGTCCAACCACGGCTCGGGCTGGGTGCGCATGGAGTTCGTGGTGCCCTCGCGCGGCCTCATCGGGTTCCGGACCGAGTTCCTGACCCAGACCCGCGGTACGGGTATCGGCCACTCGATCCACGAGGGCTTCGAGCCCTGGTTCGGCACCCTCCAGACCCGTAACAACGGCTCGCTGGTGGCCGACCGCTCCGGTGCCGTCACCGCCTTCGCGATGACGAACCTCCAGGAGCGCGGCGTCCTCTTCGTCGAGCCGGGCACCGAGGTGTACGAGGGCATGATCGTCGGCGAGAACTCGCGCTCCGACGACATGGACGTGAACATCACCAAGGAGAAGAAGCTCACGAACATGCGGTCCTCGACGGCCGACGTGGCCGAGTCGATCGTCCCGCCGCGCAAGCTCTCCCTGGAGCAGTCCCTGGAGTTCTGCCGCGACGACGAGTGCGTCGAGGTCACCCCCGAGGCGGTCCGCATCCGCAAGGTCAACCTGGACGCCCGCGAGCGCGCCCGCGCCGCGAGCCGCGCCAAGCACGGCTGACGCCCCTCACCGGACGTTTCCGAGGACCCGGTTCCCGCACTCTGGGGACCGGGCCCTCGCCGTGCGCGTATCGTCGCTCACCCAGGGTTCCGCACCCGCGCTCCACGCACCGGCAGGATTCGGCCGACTTTGCTGTAACTGGGCTGTGAGGCGCTGTTCGGATATCGGTGATCCCGCGATCAGGTTTCGGACATGTAAACAAAAAACCCTCCGCGAATGTCCGTTTCGCGAAGTCTTGGTGGAGCCTGTCAAGCGCGCTTAGGTGTCAATCTTTGCAATTTTTGCTCAAAATATGGACGGTAGGGAGATCCCTATGTCTTCCGCCCTTGACGCGCGTTGACTCGCTTGGCGAAAGTTCCCCCAAACCACAGAACCCGCCGGTATCTGTGCTGCGCTCAACTCTCCATCCCCCGGGGGAAGAACACACATGACCAGTCCAACCAAGGCCGAGGGCTCGGGTCCGTCGGTCGCCTTGGACCCCGAACTGGCCTCGACCACCGAGGCCGACAAGCCGAAGAAGCTTGAGGGTCGCTCCCCCGGCCAGTTGATGTGGCAACGCTTCAGGCGTGACCGTACCGGCATGATCTCGGCCGGGGTAGTGATTTTCTTCTTCGTGATCTCCGCGCTCGCGCCGGTGATCTCGTCGCTGTACGGCAAGAACCCGTACACGCTGTACGCGCAGGAGCCCGACTACCCCTTCCTGCTCGACGACTTCGCCATGCCCACCGGAACGTTCGGTGGTGTGTCGGGCGAGTTCTGGTTCGGCGTCGAGCCCAAGCTGGGCCGCGACGTGTTCACGATGCTGCTCTACGGCATCCGCAACTCGCTCTACATGGCCGTGCTGCTGACGACCCTGTGCGTCGTCACAGGTGTCCTCATCGGCCTGGTCAGCGGCTACTTCGGTGGCAAGGTCGACTACTGGCTGGGCCGGGTCACGGACTTCTTCCTGTCGTTCCCGAACCAGCTGTTCTTCATCGCCTTCATGCCGATCGTCACCGCGATGTTCGTGTCGCCGACGGATGAGACCCCCACCTACCTGCGGGCGACAGCGATCATTCTGGTGATGTGGTTCCTCGGCTGGATGAGCCTGGCCCGGCTCGTCCGCGGCTCGGTGCTCTCCCTGCGTGAGCGGGAGTTCGTCGAGGCGGCCAAGGTCTCGGGGGCCTCGCGGTGGCGGATCGTCCGTAAGGAGATCCTCCCGAACGTGGTCACCCCGATCCTGGTGCAGGCCACGTACACGCTGCCCAGCTCCATCCTGAACATCGCGTTTCTCTCGTTCGTCGGTGTCGGCTTCGTCGAGCCGACTCCCGACTGGGGCCGGATGTTCGCCATCGGTGCCGACATCTACGAGCAGGACCCCGCGTTCCTGTTCTTCCCGGGTGTGGCTCTGGTGATCTTCATCCTCGCCTTCAACCTTCTCGGTGACTCCGTCCGAGACGCGTTCGACCCGAAGACCGGACGGTGACGTCCATGAGCAGGGGGGTGGCTGCCTCCCCTGACGCCGGGCAACCGGATGGCCAGGCAGCACTTCTGGATAACGACCGACAGGTAGGTGCAACCGCATCATGAAGCCCATCCGATCGCGCTCAGTGAGAGCCATCGCCATCGCCGCGGTGGCCGGCTCGCTCGCGCTCACCGGCTGCTCCAGCAACAGCGGCAAGGAGGGCAAGGACCAGTCCAAGTCCAAGGAGGACGCGGCAGCGCAGTCCAAGCCCGTCGAGTACGGCGACGCCAAGGCCTCCACCGGCCCCGCCGCGCCCGTTCCCGGAGCCAAGTCCGGCGGCACCATCAACGCCTACATGCAGTCGGACATGTCCCACATGGACCCGGGGCAGATCTACGTCAGCGACGCCGGACAGTTCGCCAACCTGGTGCACCGCGGCCTGACGAACTACCAGGAGGACGAGAACGGCAACCTGACCGTCGTCGGTGACATCGCCACCGACTCCGGCCAGTCCTCCGACGGCGGCAAGACCTGGACGTACAAGCTCAAGGACGGCATCAAGGACGAGGACGGCAACGTCATCACGTCCAAGGACGTCCGCCACACCATCGAGCGCCAGTACGCGAAGGTCATCTTCGACGGTCCGACCTTCGTCCAGACCTGGCTCTCCGGTGCCGGCTACCGCAAGGCCCTGCCGGACGGTCCGTACAAGGGCAAGCACCTGCCGGACTCCGTCCTGGAGACCCCGGACGACAAGACGGTCGTCTTCCACTTCGACCAGCCGCGTCCCGACCTGCCGCAGGCGCTCGCCATGGCCGGTTACTCCATCGTGCCCGAGAAGCAGGACACGAAGGAGAAGTACGACAAGGCCCCGGCCGCGCTCGGCCCGTACAAGGTCGCCGAGTACAAGTCGGGCAAGTCGCTGAAGCTGGTCAAGAACGACCAGTGGGACCCGAAGACGGACGCCGTACGCCACCAGTACGTCGACGGCTACGACTTCACCACGACGATCGACCAGACCAGCCAGACCAAGCGTCTGATCGCCGACCAGGGCGAGGCCAAGAACGCGATCCAGTGGACCGACTCGGTCGACCCGGCGCAGATCCAGGACGTCGTCACCGCCCCGGCGGTCAACAAGCGCACCATCAAGGGATACCAGCCCTACGTCTGGCAGATGACCTTCAACCTTGACAAGATCAAGGACAAGAAGATCCGCGACGCCATCACGTACGCGATCCCGAGCCAGGCCATGATCCAGGCCGACGGCGGCAAGTACGGCGGTGAGCTGGCCGGTGGTCTGTTCGCCCCGACCCTGCCGGGCTTCGACCCGAAGTACGACCCGTACGGCAAGCTCAAGAAGCCCAACGGTGACATCGCCAAGGCCAAGGAGCTGCTGCAGGAAGCGGGCGTCAAGGAGGGCACCAAGCTCACCTACGCGTACTCCAACAGCCCGCGCGGCCAGGCGCAGCAGGTCATCATCAAGGACGCGCTGGCGAAGATCGGCTTCGACATCCAGGCCAAGGAGATCGACCGCGCCACGTTCTACGAGCAGATCGGCAAGCTCGACAACCCGTACGACCTCTACATGACCGGCTGGGGCCAGGACTGGTCTTCCCCGTCCACGGTCGTGACCCCGGTCTACGACGGTGACCAGATCGCCGACGGTTCGCCGAACTACTCGCACATCGACGACCCGCAGGTCAACAAGCTGATCAAGGAAGCCCTGAAGCTGGAGCCGACCGAGGCCGCCGCGAAGTGGGAAGAGGCGCACAAGCGCATCGTCGAGGAGATCAACCCCGCTGCCCCGGTGTACTACTCGAAGCAGATCCAGCTGTTCGGTTCGAACATCGGCGGTGCCAAGTACAGCACCGAGTCGAGCTACATCGACATCGACGATCTGTTCCTGAAGCAGCCGTAAGCAACAGCCACGGCTGATCCGTGGGGGTGCGCGCCAGGCGGAGCGCACCCCCACGGGCACCCATCCCCTCACCGCACCGCCGCTTCCGAAGAGAGCAGCCGCCCGCCATGCTTCAGTTCCTCATCCGCAGGTTGATCGGCGCCGTCGTGATCATGTTCTTGATCGGCGCGTTCACGTTCTTCCTGTTCTACGCAGTTCCCCAGGACTTCGCCGCCCTCTCCTGCGGCAAGAACTGCTCGCCGGAGAACCTCGCCGTCATCCGGGAGAACCTCGGACTCGACAAGCCCATCACCGCACAGTTCTGGGACTTCATGGTCGGTATCGTGGCCGGCCGGGACTTCCCCGTCGGGCACTGCTCGGCCCCGTGCCTGGGTGTCTCCTTCAAGACCGGCGACTTCGTCTGGGACTCCATCATGGACCGCTTCCCGCTGACGCTGTCGCTGACCATCGGCGGTCTCATCATCTTCCTTCTGTTCGGTCTCGGCACCGGCATGCTGGCCGCCTGGAAGCGCGGCACCGTGGTCGACAAGGTCGCCAGCGGTGCGTCCATCGTGCTCAGCTCGTTCCAGATCTACCTGCTCGGCCCGATCGTGCTCGGCATCCTCGTCTACCAGACGGGCTGGATGGAGAACCCCAAGTACGTCCCGTTCACCGAGAATCCGGCCGCCTGGTTCATCGGGCTGCTCATTCCCATGGTCGTGATGGCCACGATCTTCACGGCGCAGTACACGCGTATGGCGCGCTCGACCATGATCGAGCAGCTTCAGGAAGAACACGTCCGCACCGCGAGGGCGAAGGGCATGTCGCGCAAGTACGTGTTCTTCCGCTACGCCTGGCGCGGTTCACTCATCCCGATCGTCACCATCATCGGCATGGACCTCAGCTCGCTCCTCGCGGGCGGTGTGGTCACCGAGTTCACCTTCGACCTGGCAGGCCTCGGACGGCTCGCCGTGGAGTCCTCGGTGACCAAGGATCTGCCGCTGACGATGGGCGCCATGCTGTTCGGGGCCTTCTTCATCCTGATCCTGAACATCCTCGTGGACATCGCCTACGCGTTCATCGACCCGCGCGTGCGCCTCAGCTAGGAGAACGACCGTGACCACACTGACCAAGACCGAAGACGCGCCGAACCCGACAGGGTCGGACGCCTTCCTCTCGGTCCGCGATCTGCGGGTGCAGTTCTCCACCGAGGACGGCATCGTCAAGGCGGTCGACGGCCTCTCCTTCGACGTCGAGCGCGGTAAGACCCTGGGCATCGTCGGCGAGTCGGGCTCCGGAAAGTCCGTCACCAACCTGACGGTCCTCGGGCTGCACAACACCATGACCACCAGCATCGACGGCGAGATCGTCCTTGACGGCAAGGAACTGATCACCGCCAAGGAGAAGGAGATGGAGAAGATCCGCGGCAACAAGGCCGCGATGATCTTCCAGGACCCGCTGACGGCGCTCTCGCCCTACTACACGGTCGGCCGGCAGATCGCCGAGCCGTTCATGAAGCACACCGGTGCCTCCAAGAAGGAGGCACGGCGGCGGGCGATCGAGATGCTGGCCAAGGTCGGCATCCCGCAGCCCCAGACGCGCGTGGACGACTACCCGCACCAGTTCTCCGGCGGTATGCGCCAGCGCGCCATGATCGCCATGGCGCTGGTCTGCGACCCCGACCTGCTGATCGCCGACGAGCCGACCACCGCACTGGACGTGACCGTCCAGGCGCAGATCCTCGACCTGCTCAAGGACCTCCAGCAGGAGTTCGGCTCGGCGATCATCTTCATCACCCACGACCTCGGCGTCATCTCCGACATGGCCGACGACCTGCTGGTGATGTACTCGGGCCGGGCCGTGGAGCGCGGCACCGTCCGAGAGGTGCTGCGCAACCCCCAGCACCCCTACACCTGGGGCCTGCTGAGCTCGATGCCCCGGCTCGGTGGCGACACCGAGCAGGCGCTCACCCCGATCCCCGGGTCCCCGCCCAGCCTGCTCAACCCGCCGTCGGGCTGCCCCTTCCACCCGCGCTGCGCCTTCACCGGCGAGGTGACCGGCAACCGGTGCAGCGAGGAACGGCCTGCGCTCGGCGAGGGACGCGCCTCCGCGTGCCATCTGACGGCGGAGCAGAAGCAGACCATCTTCATCGACAAGATCCAGCCCCGGCTGCGCTAGGGAGATCCGAGACATGAGCGACAACCTCACCCTCCCCGCACAGCAGGGCGCCACCGGCACGTCGGCCGAGACCCTCCTCGAGGTCGAGGGCCTGACGAAGCACTTCCCGATCTACGGCGGCTTCCCGATCAAGCGGAAGGTCGGCGCCGTACAGGCCGTCGACGGCGTGGACCTGACCGTGGGCGTCGGCGAGAGCGTCGGTCTGGTCGGCGAGTCGGGCTGCGGCAAGTCGACCACCGGCCGGCTGATCACCCGGCTCCTGGAGCCGACCGGCGGAAGGATCAGCTACGCGGGCCAGGACATCACGCACGCCTCGCGCAAGCAGCTGGCCCCCGTGCGGTCCGAGATCCAGATGATCTTCCAGGACCCGTACTCCTCGCTGAACCCGCGGCAAACAGTCGGCACGATCATCAAGTCGCCGATGGAGGTCAACGGGATCAACCCCGAGGGCGGCCGGGAGAAGAAGGTCCGCGAACTCCTGGAGCTCGTCGGCCTCAACCCGGAGCACTACAACCGCTTCCCGCACGAGTTCTCCGGCGGCCAGCGCCAGCGCATCGGGGTCGCCCGCGCCCTGGCACTGAACCCCAAGCTGATCGTCGCGGACGAGCCGGTCTCCGCGCTGGACGTGTCGATCCAGGCGCAGGTGGTGAACCTCCTCCAGAAGGTCCAGGAGGAGATGGGCATCGCCTTCCTGTTCATCGCGCACGACCTGGCGGTGGTCCGGCACTTCTCCCAGCGCGTGGCCGTGATGTACCTCGGCAAGGTCGTCGAGGTCGGTGACCGGGACTCCATCTACAACCGGCCCCGCCACCCGTACACCCACGCCCTGCTCTCCGCGGTCCCCGAGGTCGCGGTGGACGACGAGGCGGACGACAAGGAGCGCATCCGTCTCGCCGGTGACGTGCCCTCGCCGATCCACCCGCCGTCCGGCTGCCGCTTCCGCACCCGCTGCTGGAAGGCCCAGGACAAGTGCGCCTCCGAGGAGCCGCCGCTGATCCAGCTCTCCGGCAACCGCGAGGGCCACCTGACGGCCTGCCACTTCCCGGAGGAGCCGACCACGGAGGCCCGAGGCGAGGACGTGGTGATGGACCCGGCGCTGAAGGCACTGGAGGACGGCGCGGCGGACGAGCCTGCGGCGAAGGCCGCGAAGGACTGACAGGGGGCGCCCCTGCCCGCACAGGGCAGGAAGCGCAGGGCGCGGCCCGCCCTGCGACGGTGATGATCTCGGGGGCTGGGAGCGAGGGCAAAATGGCCCTTGGCCCCAGCCCCCGAGACGCTGCCATACGGCGAGACCGGCGCAAGAGTGGCCCCGAGGATTGGCCTGTCTTGGACCGATTGGGATGTCCGGTGGCCGTGTCAGTGGCAGTCGGTAGTGTCACGGCCCATGAGCGATCAACAGGATGCGGTGGTTGTCCGCAAGGCACGGCACGCGGATGTGGACGGTCTGGTGGCGTGCAGCCGTGCTCTGTTGGCCGAGGACGCGGGGACTCGTGATCCGAGCATCAACGTGGACTGGCCGCGTGAGCACGGACCGCGGCGTTTCGCAGCCGGCATCGACGATCCGGACCGGCTGCTGCTCGTTGCCGATCGGGACGGCGAGGTCGTGGGCCATCTCACCGGAGTGGTGGCCGAGGCGTCCGCGATGAAGCCGGTGAGGGTCGCGAAAGGGGCGCGGAGCTGGCGGAGGTGACGGCGTACGCGAGTAACACCGAGGCTGTCCGTTTCTATGAGCGCAACGGCTTCGTGTCCAAGTCAGTGACCTTGGAAGTTGCTCTGTAGGCGCCTGCACCGCATCGTCGTAGGCCGTCGTACGAGTTCGTGCAACGGCCGTCACCCCCTGGCGGGGCCGACGAGCGACGTCACAGCCGCGGGGCCGTCACGCTGGCCGACGATTGGCAGATTTGGGACAACTCTGGTGGTCGGAGGCCAAGTCATTCCGGGGCCGCCGGTGGCCGATTTCTGCCAATTACCCCGGCGGCCCACGCGCCACCGCCCGGCGATCCGACGGGCGGCTTCGATTGCCGCCGCCCTGCCGAACGGAACGCCGCAGGCGTGGAGTTGGCAGCAGGAAAGGGCAGCCGGGTAATCAAGGTCGACTGTCGGGATGCCAAGCTGCCCGACGTGCACCGCGATGCCTTGTAGTGCTCCCGGATCACGCGGTACCGGCTCGGCCGCGTGGTGTGCCACGACCTGGCTGCGCACCCCGCGCAGGATCTCGGCGCTGCTCTCGTCCGTGACGGTTACACCGAGGTGCTCGGCCAGGTAGGCGGCGGTGCGATCAGCGTGTTCCTTCATTTCGGCCGGGGTGAGCGTGCTCTCGGCGAACTCCTCGACGAGGGCACGCATGGTCGTACCCCGTGCCTCGGCAAGACCGGCGAGGCGGTCAGGGGTCTTGGAATCGACGTTGATCATGGTGCCCATGCGGCAAGTATGCCGAGGCGAATACCTTTGGCTCGTCGTGCGTTCTCGCCCCGCTTGCCTCCGGCTTCCGTGTGCGCCAGGGCGAGGATTCGGGTGATCTCGGATGCGCCGTTCCGGTCTTTCTCGGTCGAGCGTTGCCGTGGGTTGCCCGTTGCCCGTTGCCCGTTGCCCGCTGCCCGCTGCCCATGCCGCCGCCGGCCCGTGCACGGGCCGGCGTACCGGCCCTTGTACTCAGAGAAAGTCGAACGGCGGAATGATCCGGGTGATGGCGATAAGACGCAGCCGGGGTACCGGCAGCGTGTAGAACCGGCCGTCGGACAGGAGCGGGATGCGGCGTACGCCGCCAGGAACGCCTCTTCGGGGTCCCTCGCCGATGTCCGTCACATCGACGCCGACCTCGGCGAGGGCGACCAGTTCCGACGCCAGCCGCTCGACCTCGTCGACGATGTGCCGTGGGAACCGGCCACGACGTGTTCGGCATCTGGGTCGTACTCCCAGCGCCAGGCTTCTTCGTCTCCCATGCAGTCACAGGCCCTCGGCCCGCTCGACCCCGGCTTCGGCACACGCCATGTCGAGGATCCTGCCGATCTCGGCCGCGATGGTCCGGGCCTCCTCAAGGCTCTCGGTGGCAGCGGTGCGAGATTCCAGGGATCGCAGCCTGGCGGCCCGCTCGGGATGCCGTTCCAGCGCGACGTACACCGCCCACTGACCGACGAAGCGGCGCATAGGAGCGGCGCTGACCCGCTCGCGTGCTTGCTGGAGAGCCACGGACCGTTCGGCGTCGAACGTGGGCAGGGCGTCGGGCGCCAGCTGCGCGAGGGCAGCCCGCAGGTCTTCCGGGGTGCCGGCCGGCTGGGGGGCGACGGAGTCTCCAGGGCCGGATTGTGCGGCGGCGCTCATGCTCGGTCTCCTCGGGGCGTTACCGTGGGCTGCCCACTGGGCGCCGGCGTACCTGTGAGGCTGCGGCGCGGCCTGTGCCTGTGGACAACTCACGCCTCGTCCCCGTTCCCCTTCGGTGCGACGCTGAACCACACGGCCTTGCCGCGCGGGTAGTCCCGAACACCCCAGTGATCGGCGCACGCCTCGACGATGCCGAGCCCGCGTCCGCGCTCCTCCTCGTTCGAGGGCGTACGCAGTGCCGGTGCGCCCGAACCGTGGTCCCACACTGTGACGCGGAAGTCCTCCGAGGTGCGTTCCATGCTGACGTAGGACTCCTGGGCGGAGCAGCGGTAGGCGTTGGTGACGACCTCGGAGACCAGCAACTCCACGGTATCCACGATGCAGTTGAGTCTGGCGGCGGCGAGGATGCTGCGGATCGTCGCCCGGACTACCCGTACGGCGCGAGGGTCGTGGGGGATGGTGAGACCGTAGGCCCAGAGGGGCTGGGGGGTTTCGGGCGTGCGCATGTGGCAGCCTCCCAGTTGTGTGCATGCTGTGACTGGTGCCATACGTAAGGTGGCGGCGCGAGTTATTGATATACAACCTCCTTGAAAGTTGGTGTGTGGTTGGGTGATATTTCCGGCTGGGCGAGGAGGAGTTATGGGGCTGAGGGCGAACCCGACGTACCGCCAGCGGAGGTTCGGTGCGGAAGTGCGTGCGATTCGCGAGCGCGCGGGGCTCTCAACGGCTGAGGCGGCGGGTGTCATGGGGATGCGGCAGTCGCACATCAGCAACGTTGAGGCGGGCCGGACGAGCCTGTCGCCCGAACGGCTGCGTGCCCTTGCTGCGGCCAATGGTGGTGAGAACACCACCCGCACTGATGCGCTTGTGGAGCTGGGGCAAGCGTCCGGAAAGGGCTGGTGGACCGAGTACCGAGAGCAACTACGGCCGTCGCTGCTGGACTTGGCCGAGCTTGAGGATCGGGCGGTGAACATCGTCTGCTACGAGCCCATGTTCATCCCCGGCCTGTTTCAGTCACTGGCGTACGCGACAGCCGGCTACCAGGGCGGCTACGCCCTGTCATCGCGCGAACAGCAGGGCAAGGAAGTCGACTTCCGTATGCAGCGCCAGCGCGTGCTCAAGGGGGAACGGCCGCCACGGATTCATGCGGTGATCCACGAAGCGGCCCTGCACGTCTCGTGGGGGAGCTCCGAGATCATGCGTGACCAGTTGCTCCGGCTGATCGAGGTGGGGCGGTTGCCGAACGTCACGCTCCAAGTGCTCCCGTTCGATGGGCGGGTGGGCTTTGGAACATCCTTCACGCTGCTGGAACCGGCTGTACCGCAGCTCAGCACGGTGGTCGTCGAGCACGTCGAGAAGCCGCTGTACCTGGGGGATCCGGAAGCCTTGGCCAGGTACCGCAACTGGTTCGCTAGGCTGTGCGAAGCGGCGCTGCCTCCGCTGGCACCCGAGGTCAACACCGAGGCGTACCTGGTGAAGAACTCCTTGGGGCTGATCCAGCGCCTCCTCTACCCCTTGCTCCAGGAGGAACCGCATGTCTCAGCTCACGTGGCAGAAGTCGAGCTTCAGTGAACCTGGCGGCGACACATGCGTTGAGGTCGCCCTCGACCGAATAGGCCTCCGCCTCCGCGAGAGCGTCGCTCCCGGCACCGTGGCCACCCTGGCACCGTCGGCCCTTGTGGCACTGGTCGATTGGGCCAAGGGCGAGGCGACGTCCGGAGGTTGACCCCGGGGGGCCGTGTCCACGGAGGTGGTGTGCCGGCTGAACTGCGACACATTCGGGAATTGTGCTGCACTTGCGGGTTCGCTTGCCTGCTCGCAGTCGCCGTACACCACGTCCGTTGGCGTGACCGAGGTGCCGTCCCGAGGCTGTCCAGGCGGCGGCCGTCAGACGGCGGCCCGCGCCCAGTGACAAGCCACCTGCGCCCCGCCACCCCCGTCCAGCACTTCCAGCTCCCGGCCGCGGCACGCCTCCGCCACGCCCGCCCGTTCCGCCTCGCCGCTCGCCAGGATCTGGCAGCGGGCGTGGAAGCGGCAGCCAGAGGGGATTCGGGACGGGTCCGGGGGCTCGCCGGTCAGGACCACAGGGTCGCCCGCGGCGTCCGGCAGGACGGACAGCAACGCCTGGGTGTACGGATGCCGGGGTGCCGTCAGCACCTGCTCGACGTCGCCGGTTTCCACGATGCGGCCCAGGTACATCACCGCCACCCGGTCGGCGATGTTCCAGGCCAGGCCCAGATCGTGGGTCACCACCAGCGCGGACAGCCCCAGTTCGGTGCGCAGGCGCAGCAGCAGGGCCAGGATCTCGCCGCGCACGGAGGCGTCGAGTGAGGCCACCGGCTCGTCGGCGACGATGAGTTCGGGCTCCAGGACGAGCGCGCCCGCGATCACCACGCGCTGGCGCTGGCCTCCGGACAGCTCGTGCGGGTAGCGGAGGAAGAAGCGCTCGGGTGGGCGGAGGCCTGCGCGGGACAGGGCCTGCGCTACCGCTGCCCGCTCGTCTCCCGCGTAGCCGTGGATGCGCAGCCCTTCGGCCACCGCGTCGTACACCGTGTGGCGTGGGTTCAGTGAGCCGCTCGGGTCCTGGAGCACCAGCTGGACGCGCCTGCGGTACGCCTTCAGGGCCCGCGAGGAGTACTCCAGCGGCTTCCCGCCGAAGCTGACCCGCCCCGAGGCCGGCGGCACCAGGCCGAGCAGCGAGCGAGCCAGTGTTGTTTTGCCGCAGCCCGACTCGCCGACCAAGGCCACGATCTCCCCGGCCCGGATGTCGAGTTCGACGCCGTCCACGGCCCGGGCCGTTGCGGTGCCGTGCCGTCCGGGGAAGGTCACGTGCAGGCCCTGGGCGCTGAGCAGGGGCGGTGGTGCCGTTGTCATGGGGTGGTTCATGGGGTGGCCCCCTTTGTCGCGGCGGCCGGGCCCGTGACCGGCGCCTCCACGTGCACACAGGCCGCCCGCCGCCCCGGACCGGCGTCCCGCAGCGACGGGTCCTGTGCGGCGCAGGTGTCCAGGGCCACGGGGCAGCGCGGGTGGAAGGCGCAGCCGGAGGGCAGGGCGGACGGGTCGGGAGGGTCGCCGGCCAGGCCGCGCGGGGCGAACCGGGAGGCCGGGTCGCCGATGCGCGGGAACGCCGCCGACAGGGCCTCGCCGTACGGGTGCCGGGCGTGCTCGTGGACCTCCCGGGCGGGACCCTCCTCGACCACCCGGCCCGCGTACATCACCGCGAGCCGGTCGCAGAGGTCGGCGAGGACCGCCAGATCGTGGCTGATCATGATCAGGCCGAGGTCCTGTTCGGCGACGAGCTGCTGGATCAGGCGCAGGATCTGCGCCTGGATCATCACGTCCAGGGCCGTGGTCGGCTCGTCGGCGATGATCAGCCGCGGGTCGCAGGCCAGGGCCATGGCGATCATGACGCGCTGGCGCTGGCCCCCGGACAGCTCGTGCGGATACGCCGACGCCCGCGCCGCGGGCAGACCCACGTGCTCCAGGAGTTCGCCGGTCCTCTTCCGAGCCGCGGCGGCGGTCGCCTTGCGGTGCAGCAGGATCGGTTCGGCGATCTGGTCGCCGACGCGGTGCACGGGGTTCAGGGAGTGCATCGCCCCCTGGAAGACGATCGACGCGCCCGCCCAGCGCACCGCCCGCACCTGGCCCCACCGCATCGCCAGCACGTCCTCGCCGTCCAGCAGGACCTCCCCGCGGACCCGGGTACCGGACGGCAGCAGCCTCAGCAGCGCCAGCGCGAGCGTGGACTTGCCGCAGCCCGACTCGCCCGCGAGGCCGAGCTTCCGGCCCGCCGCCAGCGACAGGTCCACACCCCGCACCGCGGCCGCCCCGCCCGCGTACGTCACTTCGAGGTTCCGTACCTCCAGCAGCGTCAACGGGCCACCCCCAGCCTGGGGTTGAGAACGGACTCCACCGCGCGGCCGCACAGCGTGAACGCCAGCGCGACCAGGGCGATCGCGATGCCCGGCGGCACCAGGTACCACCAGTCGCCGGAGCTGACCGCGCCGGCCTCGCGCGCGTCCTGGAGCAGACCGCCCCAGGACACCACCGTCGGATCGCCCAGGCCCAGGAAGGCCAGCGTCGCCTCCGCGAGGACGGAGGAGGAGATCATCAGCGTCGTCTGCGCCAGCACCAGCGGCATCACGTTGGGCAGCACGTGCCGGGACATGATGTGCCAGTGGCCGCCGCCGAGCGCCTTCGCGCGTTCGATGTACGGCCGCGCCTCCACCGCCAGTGTCTGTGCTCGCACCAGGCGGGCCGTCGTCGGCCAGGACGTCACGCCGATCGCCAGGACGATCGTGCCGAGCGAGCGCGACATGACGGTGGCCAGCGCGACGGCGAGCACCAGCGCCGGCATCACCAGGAACCAGTCCGTGATCCGCATCATCACGGTGGCGTACGCGCCGCGGAAGTGACCGGCCGTGATCCCCACGAGCGCGCCGATGGCCACCGACAGCACGGCCGCGAGCAGTCCGACGAGGAGCGAGACCCGCGACCCCCAGACGACCAGACCCAGCAGATCGCGCCCGAACTGGTCGGTGCCCAGGGGGAACTCCCCGCTCGGACTCTCCAGCGGCCGGCCCGGCGCGCTGGTCACACCGGCCACGTCGGAACCGACCGTCAGCGGCGCGGTCAGCGCTGTCAGCGCGAAGAACGCGAGCGCGGCCAGGCCGAGGAGCCCGGCGCGATGGGTGCGGTACTGCTTCCAGAACCGCGCGGCGGAGTGGAGGCGCCGCTGCCGGGCGAGGGCGCGGGGACCGCCCTTCGGGGGCCGGGGAGACGCCGGAGGAGTACCGGGCGGAGGTGACGGAGGAGTACCGGGCGGAGTCGACGGAGGAATCTCAGGCGAGGGCGACGGCGGTGTCGCGTCGGTCGTCATCGGCCCACCCTGGGGTCGAGCAGCGGATAGATCAGGTCGGCCAGCGTGTTCATCACGATCACCGCCGAGGCGAAGACGAAGAACAGGCCCTGGACCAGTGGGAGATCGGGCACGCTCAGCGCCTGGTAGAAGAGCCCGCCGAGGCCGGGCCAGGAGAAGACGGTCTCGACGAGGATCACGCCCGCCACCGTCCGGCCGAGGTTGACGAAGATCAGCGTCATGGTGGGCAGCATCGCGTTCGGTACGGCGTGCCGGCGCCGGACCAGGTCGTCCCTGAGCCCCTTGGCCCGTGCGGTGGTCAGATAGTCGCTGCCCATCTCGTCGAGCAGCGCCGAACGGGTGACCAGCAGCGTCTGCCCGTACTCGACCGCGACCAGCGTGATCACGGGCAGGACGAGGTGATGGGCGACGTCGACGACGTACGCGAAGCCCTCCTCGCCGCCGGACTCCATGCCGCCGGTCGGGAAGAGCCCGGGGATCGGACCCATGCCCACGGAGAACACGATGATGAGCAGCAGCCCCAGCCAGAACGACGGGACCGAGTAGAGGGCCAGCGCCAGACCGGTGTTCAGCCGGTCGCCGAGCCGGCCGCGGCGCCACGCCGAGCGGGTGCCGAGGACGATGCCGAGCGCGGTGTACAGGACGAACGCGGTGCCGGTGAGCAGCAGCGTGTTCGGCAGCGCCTCGGTGATCTTGTCGATGACGGGCGTCCGGAACTGGTACGAGGTGCCGAGGTCCCCGGTGAGCGCCTTGCCGCAGTAGTCCGTGAACTGCCGCCACAGCGGCAGGTCGAGCCCGAACTCCCTGCGATACGAGGCAAGTTGCTCCGCCGACACCTGGCGGCCGCCCGTCATGTACTTGACCGGGTCACCGGGAATCAGCCGGAAGAGGAAGAAACTGGTGACCAGGACGGCGAGCAGCGAGACGGCCGCGCCGCCCAGCTTGCCCGCCACGTGGCGCAGGTACGCGGTCCTGGTCCGCGCCCGTGCTGCACGGACCGATGCCCCGGCGGGGTCGGGGCCATCCAGCTGCCGGGCTGGTGTGGCTGGTGTGGCTGGTCGGTCCATCGGCTACTCGCGGTCATCGGCGGTGGCGCGGCGGCGCATCGCGAGGAACGCCCCGGCGCCCACGAGGACGACGACGCCCGCGGCGACGCCGATGACGACACCCGTGGAGCCGCCGTCGCCGGAGGAGCCGCCGGAGCCCCCGGAGTCTCCGCTGTCCGTCGGAACCGCCGACCACCAGCTCCAGTAGCCGTCCTGCCCGTAGATGTTGCCCGCCTTCCGCGGCATCGTGGTGATCGACTCGATCTGGTCCGTCCGGTAGGCCTCGACCGCGTTCGGATACGCCATGACGTTCATGTACCCGAGGTCGTAGAGCCGCGACTCCATCTGTTTGACGATGTCCGCCCGTTTGGCGGGGTCGTACTCGGCGAGCTGCCGCGCGTACAGCTCGTCGTACTCCTTGTCGCAGATGAAGTTGTCGGTGGCGCCGGTGTCCTCGGGGGTCGCCGGGAGCGCCCCGCAGGTGTGGATGGACAGCACGAAGTCGGGGTCGGGGTTGACGGACCAGCCGTCGAAGGCGAGGTCGTACGTGCCCGCGAGCCAGGGGTCGGTCACGTTGTCCAGACAGTTGAGCTTCACGCCGATACCGAGCTCGCCCCACCACTCCTGGAGGTACTTGCCGACCGCCTTGTCGTTGGGGTCGGTCGCGTGGCACAGGATCCGGTAGTCGAGCGGTTTGCCGTCCTTGCCGACGCGCTTGCCGTCGCTGTTCTTCCGGTAGCCGGCCTCGTCGAGGAGCCGGGCCGCCTTCGTCGGGTCGTACGCCAGTTCCTGGCTCGGGGACGGTTTCCAGAAGTATGTCGAGAAGCGCGGGGGGATGTAGCCCTCGCCCTCGACGGCGTGGCCCCGGAAGACCTTGTCGATGATGGTCCTGCGGTCGACGGCCAGGAACAGGGCGTTCCGTACCCGCTGGTCGAGCAGGGACGGGTCTCCGTCGCCGAAGCGTTCGCCGTCCTTGGACTGAGCGCCCGGGTTCGTGGCCAGAGCGTAGAAGCGGCGGCCGGGGGCGTCGTTGACGCGGATGTTCTTCTCGCCCTTGAGGGAGGCCGCCTGGGCGGGCGTCAGGGAAGGAGAACCGGCGACGAAGGAGACCTCGCCCTTGCGCAGGGCCGCCACCGCGGCGTCCTGGTCCTTGTAGTACCGGAAGACCAGCTCGTCGAACTTCGGGGCCCCGCGCCAGAAGTCCTTGTTGGCCTTGAGACGGACGTAGCTGTCGGCCTTGTAGCCGGTCAGGACGAACGGCCCGTTCCCGACGACGGGGAAGCTCTTGTCGTTGTTGAACTCCGAGAAGTCCGTGACCTTCTCCCAGATGTGCCTGGGCACGATCGGCACGTCGAGCGCGGTCATCGTGGCCTGCGGCTTCTTCAGCTCGATGACGAGCTCGGTGGGGCTGGGGGCGGTGACCTTGCGGAAGTTGGTGACGAAGCTGCCGTTGGCGGTGGCCGCGCCGTCGTCGGTCATCATCTTGTTGAACGTCCAGGCCGCGTCCTCGGCGGTGGCCTGCTTGCCGTCCGACCACCTGGAGTCGGAGCGGATCGTGTAGGTCCACGTGAGCTTGTCGGGGGACGACGACCACTTGGTGGCGAGACCCGGGACCGCGCGGGCGTCCCCGGGGTCGTAGTTGGTCAGGTACTCGTACGTCAGCCGGTGCATGCTCGTGCTGACCAGGCGGGTCGCCAGGAACGGGCTCAGCGAGTCGACGCTCTGCGCGACCGCTACGGTGAGGACCTTCCCGCTCTCCTTCGCCTCGGCCTGCTGGGGCGCCGGGCCGAGCGGAGACGCGAGGCCGGCCGAGAGCGCGAGGGCCGCGGTGCCGACGGCGACGAGCCGGGGTCCACGCAGCCGTGGGCCCCTGACGGGGTTCGGGCGCCCTCTGCCGTGCTGATCGTGTGTGTTCATGAATCCGTGACCTCGCGTCATCGCTCGTACAGCGGCGGCTTGTTGAACTGACTGACGGGGTGTGATCGGACGTGACCGGGTGGCGTCCGCCGGGTGGCGTCGGCTGGGTTGATGAGTGGTTCTATCAGCGCCGTCTGCGCACGTCAACGGCGCGTGGACCCCGTGTGGCCTGCGGATATGGCGAGGTGGGCGTTGGTGTCACGCCCATTGGTCCACACCGGTGACGCCACCCAGGTGGGGGACTGACGGTGCGAACGGCGGGCCGAAGCCGCTCAGGGCTCGGCTCGCCACGACGGTGATGATCTCGGGGGTCGCGTGCCCCGCCAGGTGGCCAGTTGCGGCGCATGGGGCGGGGCTTTTCCGAGCCTTTGGAAATCATAGGCGGTCTAGGTCAAATTGGGACTGCCTGGAATCCGCCAGCGACGCATACCAGCGCGCGACGATCGGGTGTCACGCCTCGTTCGCCGGGGGAACATCCGGAGCAGAACGGGTCCGTCGCTAAAGCGAGGTCTAATGGATCAGGGGTTAGCTGCTGTAATGGGCGCGTTGGTGGGTGCGTTGGCTATAGGGGGAGGGGCGTACGTATCGGGCATATATGCCAATAAGGCGCAAAAGGTTCAGGCGCGCCGCGGGGTCTATCACGCCTTTCTCTCCGAGGTGAACGCAATTGAGGCGCAGGTCGCGAAGCTGCAGGACCTCATGTTCTACAGCCTGCTCGACGAGGGGGCGGGTGGGGGAGGAGGGTGGCGGGGAAGGGCGCGGAGGAGGAGGTTCAAGGAGGAGCGTATGGATGCCATCGCGGTCGGCTTGGCGAACCTTGGGAGTGCTGTATCCGGCCTCGGGTCTCTGGAAATAGGGGTCCTTTTGGAGGGGCCTGACAGCGTCTCATCTCCTGCGAGCGAGGTGGCCCAGCAAATGTCCTCGCTGGAAGCAAGGGTGAGTTTTGCCCATTCGAACGGCCTCCATGATGACGGTGACATGAGGGAAACGATCAAGCGCGATTGTGCTGCGCTTAAAGAATTGGTCAGCGAGTTTCAGCAGGAGGCATCAAGGCATCTTTAGCGGACCTTGGAACTCCCGCGCCAAAGCTGCCCAGGCGACTACAACCGGCCTTATTGGAGGCGCCCGTTGAATCCCGTGATACACAACATCACCTTTGACTGCACCGGAGACCCGTACGATCTCGGCCTGTTCTGGAGCGAGCTGCTCGGACGGCCGCTGGCCGACGACGACAAACCGGGTGACCCGGAGGCCGTGATCGAGGACCCTGCCGGGGGTCCTGGCCTGCTGTTCGTCCGGGTGGGAGAGGGCAAGTCCGTCAAGAACCGGGTGCACCTCGACCTGCGTCCGCAGGGGCGCACCCGTGCGGAGGAGGTCGAGCGGGCGATCGGGCTCGGCGCCCGGCTCGTCGCGGACCACACCCGACCCGATGGCGGCGGCTGGGTACTGCTGGCCGATCCCGAGGGCAACGAGTTCTGCGTCGAGCGAGGCGAGTTGGGCTGATCCGTCAGTTGGTGCCGGTGCCGGCTCCGCCGTAGTGGCGGAAGGCGGAGGCCTCCACTGTCGGGGCCGCGCCGGAGAACGCCGGCGGCGGGGGTGCGAGCTCGTGCGTACGTCCGGATGGCGGTCAGCCACCCCCGGACGGGCGGAGTGCAAGTGCGTCATGTGCGTGATGGGCGGATATTGACCGGTAACGGAACCGGTAACGGAACAACGCCCGGCGCCACCAGCACTCACGAGGAGGCACTCCATGCGCGGAGCGACGCACGCCCGAGCGGTCGTATGCGCGGTGGCCGTCGCCCTCGTGGCGACGGCCTGCGGCGGTGGCGGCAGCGGTACCGGCGCGGTGCTCAGCTCCTCCTGGGGCGACCCGCCGAACCCGCTGGAGCCGGCCAACACCAACGAGGTGCAGGGCGGCAAGGTCCTGTCGATGATCTTCCGTGGTCTGAAGCAGTACGACCCGAAGACCGGCGAGGCCAAGAACATGCTCGCCGAGACGATCGACACCACGGACGGGAAGAACTACACGATCACCGTCAAGAAGGGCTGGACCTTCAGCAACGGCGAGAAGGTCACCGCCCGCTCCTTCGTGGACGCCTGGAACTACGGCGCCGCACTGAAGAACAACCAGCGCAACGCGTACTTCTTCGAGTACATCGACGGCTACGACAAGACCCACCCGGCCGACGGCGGCAAGCAGAGCGCCGACACCCTCTCCGGGCTGAAGGTCGTCGGCGACAGGACGTTCACCGTCAGGCTCCGGCAGAAGTTCTCCAGTTTCCCCGACACCCTCGGCTACAACGCGTACGCCCCGCTGCCCCGGGCGTTCTTCGACGACCACGCCGCCTGGCTGAAGAAGCCGGTCGGCAACGGCCCGTACCGGGTCGCGTCGTACACCAGGGGCTCCCAGCTCGCCCTGCGCAGATGGGACGCCTACCCCGGCGAGGACAAGGCCCGCAACGGCGGCGTCGACCTGAAGGTGTACACCGACAACAACACCGCCTACACGGACCTGATGGCGGGCAACCTCGATCTCGTCGACGACGTCCCCGCCTCCCAGCTCAAGAACGTCCACAGCGACCTCGGCGACCGCTACATCAACGCCCCCGCCGGCATCATCCAGACCCTCGCCTTCCCGTACTACGACAAGCGGTGGGGCAGGGAAGGCATGGAGAAGGTCCGCGAGGGTCTGTCCCGGGCGATCAACCGCGACCAGATCACCCGGACCATCTTCCGGAACACCCGCACCCCGGCCGTCGACTGGACCTCACCCGTCCTCGGCAAGGAGGGCGGCTACCGGGCGGGCCCGTGCGGCACCGCCTGCGTGTACGACGCGGCGGCGGCCAAGAGGCTGATCAAGGAGGGCGGCGGCCTTCCCGGCGGACAGGTCAGGATCACCTACAACGCGGACACCGGCTCCCACCGCGAATGGGTCGACGCCGTCTGCAACTCCATCAACAACGCCCTCGGCGACGACAAAGCCTGCGTCGGCAACCCGATCGGCACCTTCGCCGACTACCGCAACCGGATCACCGACCGGAAGATGACCGGGCCCTTCCGCGCCGGCTGGCAGATGGACTACCCGCTGATCCAGAACTTCCTCCAGCCGCTGTACTACACGGGCGCCTCCTCCAACGACGGCAAGTGGTCCAACCCCGATTTCGACAGGCTCGTCGACCGGGCCAACGCAGAGACCGACGCCGCCAGGGCGGTCGAGAGGTTCCGCCAGGCCGAGGAGGTCCTGCGGACCAACATGGCCGCCATCCCGCTCTGGTACCAGAACGGAAACGCGGGCTACTCGCAGCGGCTCTCGAACGTGGCGCTGAACCCGTTCAGTGTCCCGGTCTACGACCGGATCAAGGTCGGCTGACCGGCCGTGGGACCGTACGTCGTCCGGCGGCTGCTGCAGATGGTGCCCGTCTTCGCCGGGGCCACCCTGCTGATCTTCCTGATGGTCAACGTGATGGGCGACCCCGTCGCGGGCCTGTGCGGCGAGCGGAGCTGCGACCCGGCGACGGCCGCCCGGCTGAAGCAGGAGTTCGGCCTCGACCAGCCCGTCTGGCAGCAGTACCTGACCTACATGGGCAACGTCTTCACGGGCGACTTCGGCACCGCGTTCAACGGGCAGAAGGTCACCGAGCTGATGGCGACGTCCTTCCCGGTCACCCTGCGGCTGACGATCGTCGCGATCCTCTTCGAGATCGCCATCGGCGTCACCCTGGGCGTGGCCATGGGCCTGCGCCGCGGCCGGCCCGTCGACACCGGCGTCCTGCTCGTCACCCTCGTCGTCATCTCTGTCCCGACCTTCGTCACCGGCCTGCTGCTCCAGCTGCTGCTCGGCGTCGAGTGGGGCTGGATCAAGCCGTCGGTGTCGTGGGAGGCCGGCTTCGACGAACTGATCGTGCCCGGTCTGGTGCTGGCGTCCGTGTCGCTCGCCTACGTGACCCGGCTGACCAGGACGTCGATCGCCGAGAACGCCCGCGCCGACTACGTCCGTACGGCCGTCGCCAAGGGGCTGCCCCGGCACCGGGTGATCGTCCGGCACCTGCTGCGCAACTCCCTCATCCCCGTGGTCACCTTCATCGGCGCCGATGTCGGCTTCCTCATGGGCGGCGCGATCGTCACCGAGCGGATCTTCAACATCCACGGCGTCGGCTACCAGCTGTACCAGGGCATCCTCCGCCAGAGCACCCAGACCGTCGTCGGCTTCGTGACCGTCCTCGTCCTGGTCTTCCTGGTCGCCAACCTGCTCGTCGACCTCCTGTACGCCGTACTCGACCCGAGGATCCGCTATGCCTGAGCCCCAGCACCTGGAGCCGTCGTCGTACGTCCCGGGCGTGACCGCGGAGCTCGTCCCGGCCGACGCGGAGGTCCTCCGGACGGGACCGGGCGGCAGGGGTCCGCGGGGCCCGGACCCCACGGCCGTCCCCGCGGCCGCCGCCGAAGAACGGGTGCGCAGCCTGTGGTCCGACGCGTGGCACGACCTGCGCCGCAACCCGGTCTTCCTCGTCTCCGCGCTCGTCATCCTCTTCCTCGTCCTCATCGCGCTCTGGCCCCAGCTGATCGCCCCCGGCAACCCCCTCGACTGCGACCTCGCCAAGGCCCAGCAGGGCCCCGGGCCCGGCCATCCCTTCGGGTTCAACGGCCAGGGCTGCGACGTCTACACGCGCACCGTCCACGGGGCGCGGACCTCGGTCACCGTCGGAGTCTGCGCCACGCTCGGGGTCGCGGTCCTGGGCTCGGTCCTCGGCGGGCTCGCCGGGTTCTTCGGCGGGGTCTGGGACGCGATCCTGTCCCGTGTCACCGACGTCTTCTTCGCGATCCCGGTCGTGCTCGGCGGTCTCGTACTGCTCTCCGTGGTGACCAGCCCGACCGTCTGGCCCGTCATCGGGTTCATGGTGCTGCTCGGCTGGCCGCAGATCTCCCGCATCGCCCGCGGCTCGGTCATCACCGCCCGGCAGAACGACTACGTCCAGGCCGCCCGCGCCCTCGGCGCCTCCCACATGCGCATCCTGCTGCGGCACATCGCGCCCAACGCGATCGCGCCCGTCATCGTCGTGGCCACCATCGCCCTCGGTACGTACATCGCTCTGGAGGCGACCCTGTCGTACCTCGGGGTGGGGCTGAAACCGCCGAGCGTCTCCTGGGGCATCGACATCTCCGCCGCGTCCCCGTACATCCGCAACGCCCCGCACGCACTGCTCTGGCCCTCCGGCGCCCTCGCGGTCACCGTCCTCGCCTTCATCATGCTGGGCGACGCGGTGCGCGACGCCCTCGACCCGAAGCTGAGGTGACCGCGGCATGGTGCTGGAAGTGCGTGATGTGCGGGTGGGATTCGGGGTGCCGGTGGGGGATCGGGGCGGGTGTCGTCCGTGGGGCTGCCGGTGGTCTTCGGGAGCGTCGGCGGTCACGGTGCTTGCGTTCATCATGCGCGGCGGCGCGGGTGCGCGACGCCCTCGACCCGAAGCTGAGGTGAGCCGTCGTCATGCTGCTCGAAGTGCGTGACCTGCACGTGGAGTTCAGGACCCGGGACGGGGTGGCCAGGGCCGTCAACGGGGTCAGCTACGGCGTGGACGCGGGCGAGACGCTCGCCGTGCTCGGCGAGTCCGGCTCCGGCAAGTCGGTGACCGCGCAGGCGATCATGGGCATCCTCGACAGTCCGCCGGGCCGGATCACCGGCGGCGAGATCCTCTTCCAGGGCCGGGACCTGCTGAAACTCAAGGAGGAGGAGCGCCGGAGGATCCGCGGCGCCGAGATGGCGATGATCTTCCAGGACGCGCTGTCCGCGCTGAACCCGGTGCTGCCGGTCGGCGACCAACTCGGCGAGATGTTCGTCGTGCACCGCGGGACGTCGAGGAAGGACGCCCGCGCGAAGGCCGTCGAGCTGATGGACCGCGTCCGCATCCCGGGTGCCGCCGCACGCGTACGGGACTATCCGCACCAGTTCTCCGGCGGTATGCGCCAGCGCATCATGATCGCCATGGCGCTGGCCCTCGAACCCGCGCTGATCATCGCCGACGAGCCCACCACCGCACTCGACGTCACCGTCCAGGCCCAGGTCATGGACCTCCTCGCCGAGCTCCAGCGCGAGCTCACCATGGGGCTCGTCCTCATCACCCACGACCTCGGCGTCGTCGCGGACGTCGCCGACCGGATCGCCGTGATGTACGCGGGCCGCATCGTCGAGTCGGCCCCCGTGCACGACCTCTACAAGGCGCCCGCCCATCCGTACACCAGGGGCCTGCTGGACTCGATCCCCCGGCTCGACCACAAGGGCCGGGAGCTCTACGCCATCAAGGGCCTGCCGCCCAGCCTCATGGACATCCCGGCCGGCTGCGCCTTCCACCCGCGCTGCACGGCGGCCCGGGACCTGTGCCGCACCGACGTACCGCCCCTGCACGAGGTCACCGGCGAGCGCGGGAGCGCCTGCCACTTCTGGAGGGAGTGCCTGCATGGCTGACACCGTGGGCGAGCCGATCCTGGAGGTCAGCGGCCTCGTCAAGCACTACCCGCTCACCCGGGGTGTCCTCCTCAGGAAACAGGTCGGCGCCGTCCGGGCCGTCGACGGGGTCGACTTCACGCTCGCCAGGGGCGAGACCCTCGGGATCGTCGGCGAGTCCGGCTGCGGCAAGTCCACGCTCGCCCGGCTGGTGGTCAACCTGGAGCGACCCACGGCCGGGACCATCACCTACCGGGGCGAGGACCTCACCAAGCTGTCCGCCAGGGCCCTCAAGGCCGTCCGGCGCAACATCCAGATGGTCTTCCAGGACCCGTACACCTCCCTCAACCCCCGGATGACGGTGGGCGACATCGTCGGGGAGCCGTACGAGATCCACCCCGAGGCGGCGCCCAAGGGCGACCGGCGCCGCAGGGTGCGGGAACTGCTGGACGTGGTCGGGCTCAACCCCGAGCACATCAACCGGTATCCGCACCAGTTCTCCGGCGGCCAGCGCCAGCGCATCGGCATCGCCCGGGGGCTGGCGCTGCGGCCCGAGATCATCGTGGCCGACGAGCCGGTCTCGGCGCTCGACGTGTCCGTGCAGGCGCAGGTCGTCAACCTGATGGAGCGCCTGCAGGGCGAGTTCGGGCTGAGTTACGTCGTCATCGCCCACGACCTGTCGATCGTGCGGCACATCTCCGACCGGGTCGCGGTGATGTACCTCGGGCGGATCGTGGAGACCGGCCGGGACACCGAGATCTACGACCACCCCACGCACCCCTACACCCAGGCCCTGCTCTCCGCCGTGCCCGTGCCGGACCCCGGGGCGCGGGAGCACCGCGAGAGGATCATCCTCTCCGGGGACGTGCCCTCCCCGACCGCCGTCCCGTCCGGCTGCCGCTTCCGCCCCCGCTGCTGGAAGGCCCGGGAGCGGTGCGAGACGGAGATGCCGCCGCTGGCCGTACCCGCCGGGTTCCGGTACACCGCCGGGCCCGCCGCGCACGACTCTGCCTGCCACTTCGCGGAGGAGAAGCACGACGAGCACGCGTACGGCCCGAAATAGCCGCACAAATGGGCACCAAGTTCGTTAACACGCAAGCAACTTCACGGAAGCGGCACCGATATACGGACCGGCCAGTCTGTACAGCGTACGGCCGTGCGGGTGCCGTGAAACGGGCCGGGGCGCGCCATGTCGCCCCGGCCCGTTGCCGTATCTACGCCAGGCCCAGTGAACGCTTCAGGAAGTCCAGCTGGAGCAGCAGCAGGTTCTCCGCGACCGCCTCCTGGGGGGTCATGTGCGTGACTCCGGAGAGCGGGAGGACCTCGTGGGGGCGGCCGGCGGCCAGCAGGGCCGAGGACAGCCGCAGGGAGTGGGCCACCACCACGTTGTCGTCGGCCAGACCGTGGACGATCATCATGGGCCGGTTCGGCTCCGCGGCGCCCACCAGGCCGGAGTCGTCGATCAGTGAGTTCTGCGCGTACACCTCCGGCTGCTCGCCGGGGTGGCCGATGTAGCGCTCCTGGTAGTGGGTGTCGTACAGGCGCAGATCGGTGACCGGTGCCCCGATGATCCCCGCGTGGAAGACATCGGGGCGGCGCAGCACCGCGAGGCCCGCCAGATAGCCGCCGAAGGACCAGCCGCGGATGGCGACCCGTGTGAGGTCGAGCGGGAAGTCGGCGGCCAGGGCCTGGAGGGCGTCCACCTGGTCCTGGAGCACGACCGCCGCGAGGTCGTCCTTGATCGCCTTCTCCCACGCGGGAGAACGTCCCGGCGTCCCCCGCCCGTCCGCGACGATCACCGCGAAACCCTGGTCGGCGAACCACTGCGAGGTCAGATGCGGATTGTGCGCGGCGAGGACCCGCTGACCGTGCGGACCGCCGTACGGATCCATGAGTACGGGCAGGGGAGTGTCACCGGGGTAGTCCGTAGGCATAAGTACGGCGCACGGTACGCGTCGTGCGCCCCCTTGTGTCAGCGTCACGCGCGGGGACAGACCGGGATGTTCCGTATAAGAGGGGACCGTCGCCACTTGCTTGCCGTCCCGCAGCAACTGCACCTTGGTACCCGGCTGGTCCGGTACCGCCGAGGTCAGGACGGTCACTCCGCCCGCCCGCGCCGCCGAGTGCACACCGGGCTCCTGCGACAGGCGCTCCACACCCAGCTCGTTCACCCGGTACACATGCACCTGGCCGATCTCGGGGTCGTCGGCCGTCTCGCCCGCCGACGCCGAGACCAGCACGTCCTCGTCCGCCACGTCGAGCACCGCGCGCACGTGGAGCGCCGCACTCGTGAGCGGCCGGTCGCCCACCGCGAGCACCCGGGCGCCGCCTTCGTCGACGATGCGGACGAGCTGCCCGGAGGGCGTCCAGGCCGGCACCCCGGGGAAAAGATCAAGCCAATGTAGATCTTCGTCCGCGTGCACCATCCGAGTCGTCCCCGAGTCCGGGTCCACGGCCAGGAACAGCTGGCTGCGCTGGTTGCGGGCCTGCACAAGGATCAGCGGCGCACCTGCCGCTGACCAGTGAACACGCGCCAGATACGGGTAGCGCTTCCGGTCCCAGAGCACCTCCGTACGCACCCCGGCGAGGTCCACGACGAACAGCCGTACGTCCGCGTTGTCCGTGCCCGCCGCCGGGTACGCGACCTCCTGCGGCGCCCGGTCCGGATGCGCCGGATCGGAGATCCACCAGCGCTTCACCGGCGTGTCGTCCACGCGCGACACGAGCAGCCGGTCCGAGTCCGGCGACCACCAGAAGCCGCGCGAACGCCCCATCTCCTCGGCCGCGATGAACTCGGCCAGACCGTGCGTGACGTTCTCCGCTCCCTCCTCGGTGAGCGCCAGGTCGTTCCCGCCCTCCGCATCCACGACGCGCAGGGCGCCCCGCGCCACGTACGCGACGTACCGGCCGTCGGGGGAGGGGCGCGGGTCGATCACCGGGCCGGGGACGTCCAGCTCACGGGCCGTCCCGGCGCGCAGCTCGGCCACGAAAAGCCGCCCTGACAGGGCAAAAGAGACCAGCTCGACGGCCCTGTCGGTGGCGTAGCCGACGATGCCGGCGCCGCCCTCGCGGCTGCGTTCGCGGCGCGCCCGCTCCTCGGCGGGCAGCTCCTCCGAGGCGCCGTCCAGGAGGGCGCCCGGATCGGCGGCGATGCGTTCCTCGCCGTCCGTCATGTCGTACACCCACAGCTTGTTCGCGCGGTCGGTGCCGGAGGCCGACCGCAGGAACACCACACGGGAACCGTCGGGTGCGATGGCGAACGCACGCGGCGCGCCGAGGGTGAAACGCTGGGTGCGGGCCTGCCGGCGGGGGAAGGATTCGGGCTCGGTCGTCATGACCCGACCATATTGGCCATGCGCCCCCTTGTGCGGCTGTGCGCCGATCGATGCGCGCGCACCGATAGTTATGATCACTACCGCCATGTGGGTATGAACCCGCTGGCTGCTGTGTCGATTTACATATTCCGGTGCTCTGTTCTATAGGAGGTGAGCCGCCGTGGCACTCTCGATTTCGGCGGTGGTGCTGCTGGCGATCATCGTCTTCCTACTGATCAAGAAATCGGGGTTGAAGGGCGGTCACGCGGCCGTCTGCATCCTCCTCGGCTTCTACCTCGCCTCTTCCACCATCGCTCCGACGATCAGCGAGCTCACGACCAACATCGCCGGCATGATCGGCAGCATCAAGTTCTGACTCCGGGCACGCCCCGCGCCACCACCGCCTCGACCCTGTGAAGGGGCCGGGCCCGCCGTGGCGCGGGGCGTCGCCTCGTAGGGTGGGCCCATGAGCGATCTGTCCGCCCGTCGTCTGCTCCTTGTGCACGCACATCCGGACGACGAGTCGATCAACAACGGCGCCACCATGGCCAAGTACACGGCCGAGGGTGCCCAGGTGACGCTGGTGACCTGCACGCGCGGCGAGGAGGGCGAGGTCATACCGCCCCACCTGGCCCATCTCGCGCCCGACCGCGACAACGCACTGGGCCCGTACCGCGAGGGCGAGCTGGCCGAGGCCATGAAGCAGCTCGGCGTCACCGACCACCGCTTCCTCGGCGGCCCCGGGCGTTTCCACGACTCCGGGATGATGGGTGTCGAGCAGAACGACCGCGAGAGCGCCTTCTGGGCCGCCGACGTCGACGAGGCCGCGGCCCTGCTCGTCGAGGTGATCCGCGAGGTCCGCCCCCAGGTCCTCGTCACCTACGACCCGAACGGTGGCTACGGCCACCCCGACCACATCCAGACCCACCGCGTCGCCATGCGCGCCGCCGATCTCGCCGCCGACCCCGGCTTCCGTACGGACCTGGGCGAACCCTGGGAGATCGCCAAGGTCTACTGGAACCGGGTGCCACGCTCCGTGGCCGTCGAGGGCTTCGCCCGGCTGCGCGACGCGCTCGCCGAGCCCGGTCGGCTGCCCTTCACCAAGGCCGCCGCCGTCATCGACGTCCCCGGAGTCGTCGACGACTGGATCGTCACCACCGAGATCGACGGCGCGGCCTTCGCCGCCGCAAAGGCCGCGGCCATGCGGGCGCACGCCACCCAGATCACGGTCGCCGAGCCCTTCTTCGAGCTCTCCAACGAGCTGGCGCAGCCCCTTTTCAGCACCGAGTACTACGAGTTGGTACGCGGCAGACGCGAAGGGGGCGGACGGGAGACAGACTTGTTCGAGGGTGTCGATTTCGGGGGTGCCGAAGGCGTCGAGGGGAACGTTTCGGCGCCGGAACAGAACGGAGCGGCCCTCTGATGCGTACGACTGGGTATGACGGATGCATGGGGCGCACGTGGCGTACGTGCCGTTCGGCCGGTGCCGGAAAGACGGGTGCGTGGTGAAGGCGGTGGGACCGCAGGGGCACGGCGCGCAAGGCAGCGCGCTCGCAGAGCCGTTGACGATGCCCCCGGCCGGGCGGGTCGCCGCCTACGTGGGGCTCCTGCTGCTCGGTGCCGTGGTCGGGGCGGCCGGGGCACTGGTGCAGTCCGCCTGGGTCCCGGCCGGAGTGCTGCTCGCGCTGCTGGGTGCGGTCGGGCTCTTCCGGGGCGGCGCGTACGCGATGGGCACCCGGGCCGGGGCCGTGGCGCCCGCGGCCGGCTGGATGATCTCCGTCATCCTCCTCACCGCCACCCGTCCCGAAGGGGACTTCCTCTTCGCCGCGGGAGTCGTCTCGTATCTCTTCCTGCTGGGCGGCATGGCGGTCGCTGTGATGTGTGCCACGCTTGGCCCGGGGCGGCAACCGAACGACCCCGGTGCCCGACTTGCCAAGTGACGTACCACTTCGCCACTGAGCGTCGGTGGAGGGCCGGTGTGGGTTTCCCCGGCGGTCGTGGGATACGGGCGAGAAGTGGCCAGTATGGTGGTGCGCGCCGCCGAGCTGCCCGACGTGTGAGGTCGTCGCGGGCGGCGAAGCCGATCGGGAGAACCTGCCTTGAGTCGTGAAACTGACACTTCGTCCTCCGGGCCCAACGGGCACGGAGGAGCCGCGTACCCGTCGGGGACCCCGCCGTACGGGACCCCCATGGCTTCCGACGGCGCCGGTGACCCGGGCCGTTCGACGGCGGGCACGCGGCCGGAGGATCGCAAGAACGAGACCACGCAGACCACGCTGACCACGCGTGTTCGCATCAACATCCCCGGATCGCGCCCCATCCCGCCGGTCGTCGTCCGCACCCCGGTGGCGGAGGCCGAACCCGCGCAGGACGAGACGGTCAGCGAGTCGGAGACCACGGGCACCACGAGCATGCCCGTGTTCACGGACACCCCTGCGCCCTCACCGGAGCCCGCCGCGCCTGCCGACGGGAAGACCAGCGACTGGTTTGCGCCACGCAGGCCCGGCGCCGCCAAGGCCGGTTCGGGTGGCGGCGCCACCAACGGGGCCGGTCTTCCGACGGGTTGGAGCGCGGGGCCGACGGGTACTCAGGGCGGCTCGGCGAACGGATCCGGCGCGGGTGCCCCGGGCGGTCCGAACGGTCCGGGCGGCACGGGCCCGCGCGCGAACGGTGCCGGGCTCCCCGGTGCCACCGGCGCCGGACCCGTGGCGCCCGGCCACGGCGGCGGCACCGGCTCCTTCGACGTGTCGGCCGCGCTGACGGCCGGCTCGCGCCCCGGAGCCAAGCCCGACGGCGGCACGGGAGGGCGCGACGGCCTGCCGTACTTCTCGGACGGCGGCACGACGGGCCGGGACGACGGGCGCGGGCCCACGGGCGGGCCGAGCGGTCCCACCGGCGGCCCGGTCACCGGCGTCGGGGCAATGGCACCGCCCCCCGGTTCCGGCCCCGGCCCCGGCGGGGCCCTGGGCGTCGCCCCCGGCGGGCCCGGCACGGGCGCCGGACGTCCGGGCGGCGGGGCTCCCTTCGGCGGTCCCGGCCAGGACTTCTCCGCTCCCGGCGGCGGCCTCAGCGACGACACCGCGATCCTCACGCCTCAGCGCCCGGCGCCCGGTCCGGGCGCCCACGGCCCCGGCGGCCCCCGGGAGAACGTCTCCGGGGACACCCTGACCAGCGGCATTCCGGTGGTCCCGCCCGGTGCCCAGGACTCGCGCTTCGGACCGGGCGCCGCCGACGAGCAGTCGGGGCCGCACACCCCGCCGAAGCTGCCGGAGCCCGCCCAGTCGACCACGGCCGGCTCTTCGAAGCCCAAGAAGAAGGGCCGTAACAAGCTGGTGCTGCTGGGCGGCGGGCTCGTGTTCGTGGCGGCCGGTGTGTACGGCGCCGGGCTGCTCATGAACCACTCCGACGTACCCAAGGGCACCACCGTGCTCGGCGTCGACATCGGCGGCGGCACCCGCGACGACGCCGTCAAGAAGCTCGACAAGGTCCTCGGGGACCGCACGGACAAGGCGCTCAGGCTGTCCGTCGACGGCGACACCGTGTCGCTCAGGCCGGACCAGGCGGGCCTCCAGCTCGACGCCGACGCCACGGTCGGCGCCGCCGCGAAGAGCGACTACAACCCGGTGTCGGTGATCGGCTCGCTGTTCGGCCAGGAGCGGGTCATCGAGCCCGTCATGCCCGTCGACGGGGAGAAGCTGCGGGCCGCCCTGGAACGGGCCGCGGGCGGCTCCGCCTCGTCCGGCGACGGCACGATCAAGTTCGAGTCCGGCAGGGCCGTCCCCGTGTACGGCAAGGCGGGCAAGGGCATCGCCGTCGACCAGGCCACGCGGGCCGTCGAGAAGGCGTACCGCACACAGGTCGAGGCCGGCACGACCCCCCCTGTGACACTCCCCACCGCCACCAGGGAGCCGTCGGTCCCCAAGGCCGAGGTCGACCGGATGATGACGGAGTTCGCGCAGCCCGCGATGTCCGGCATAGTCACGGTCAAGGCGGGTGCGGCGGAGGTCAGGTTTAGCCCGGAGAACTCGCTGTGGAAGTTCCTCGGAGTGAAGGCCCAGGACGGAAAGCTCGTCGAGTTCTACGACAGGCCCGCGCTGAAGGAACTGTACGGCGGAACCTTCGACGGCGTACTGATCACGCGAGGCAACGGCCAGAAGACCCCGGTGACGCCCGAGGACGTGATCGGCGCCCTGCGTCCGGCCCTCCTCGGCAAGACGCCGGCGGAGCGCACGGCCGTGATCGAGACGAACCCGAGCTGACCGCCTGATCGTCACGTCACTGGCGGGTACCCGGTTCCGACCGGGTGCCCGCCAGTGACGTGCCCTCGTTGCGTCCGCTCAGTTGAGCATCGCCCGCGCCGCCCGTGCCTGCCCGCGTACCCGGTCGGCGGCCGGCTCGTCGACGGCCGAGACGACATCGGCGTACGCGTCGAGTTCGGCGGCGCCCCGCAGGTAGTCGCCGCGCCGGACGAGGAGCTGGGCGTGCTCGTGGCGCAGACGGGCGGAGTGGGAGGGCAGGAGCAGGGAGAGCTCCACGGCCCACAGCGAGACGTCCGTCCGTTCGGGGCGGGCGGCGGCCCAGGCGCGGATGTTGTTGAGGACGCGCTGCACCACGTCGAGCGGGGCGGCGGGCTCCAGCATCGACGGATCGAGTGTCGCCCCCGTGGTCCCCTGGACCAGCATCTCCGCGTCCCCACCGGTCAGGACGCGCCCTGCGTTGAACGGATCGGCGAGCACCTGTTCCCGGGAGGAATCACCGGGCGGACCGAAACCCACGACGAAGTGTCCCGGCAGGGCGATTCCGTAGACCGGCGCGCCCGCTCGCCGTGCGACCTCCATCCACACCACCGAGAGCAGGATGGGCAGCCCGCGCCGCCGCCGCAGCACCTCGTGCAGGAACGAGGACTCCAGCCGCCGGTAGTCGCCGGGCGAGCCGTGGAACCCGTGGCGCCCGCCGAGCAGTTCGGCCAGCGACTGAGCCCAGGAAGCGGCGCCACCGGGACGGAACGGCACCTGACCGGCCAGCCGGTCCAGCTCGATCTGCGCCGCGTCCTCCCCGGCCTCGTCCAACGTTCCGTCACCGGCCGCCCCCACCAGCAGGCACAGCGCCGCGAGATCCGGCCGCTCGGCCCGCGCCTCCTCCCCGAACCGACGCCGCACCTCAGCGGCCCGCTCCGGTTCCGGAGGCCGTGGAGCACCCATGTCTGACTCGTGCCCGGTCACGGCGATCGGTACGACTCGTCGGCGGGACCGCCGGTTCCGGCACCGGGCACGTCCGGCTCCCGATAGTGGTGGTACGCGTGGTGCGCCCCGAAGCCCATCGCGGCGTACAGCGTCCGTGCCCCCACGTTGTCCGTCTCCACCTGGAGCCAGCCGGCCGAGGCGCCCTCGTCCAGGGCCTGGCGGGCGAGGGCGGTCATGACGGCGGTGGCGAGGCCCTGACGGCGACGGGACGGATCGACCTCCACCGCCGAGAAACCCGCCCAGCGGCCGTCCACCACGCACCGCCCGATGGCCGCCGGAGGCGCGCCCGCCGGCCCCGGCACTGTCGCGAACCACACCGAGGGCCCACTCCCCAGTACCGCCAGCGCGACCTCGCTCACCCCTTTGCGCTGGTAGCGGCTCAGCCACGCCTCGTCCGCCACCGGCGACAGCACGACCCCGCCGGGCAGATCATGGTCGGCGACGGGCGCCAGGGACCCCATCCACAGCTCGGCCGTCACCTCCCGCGTCCAGCCCCGCCGCTCCAGCTCCGCGCACAGCGGCTCGTGCGTGCCCTCGGCGCCGGTGGCGAGCTGCAGGTAGGCGGGGAGCCCACGGGCCGCGTACCAGGACCGTATGTACGCCAGTGCCTCGTCCAGCGGCAGGCCTGGATCGCCCATCGGGAGCACGGAGTTGGCGCGCCGCGTGAATCCGGAGGCGGCCCGCAGCTCCCACTCGCCGAGCCGCTCCCGCTCCACCGGCTGCCAGCCCCGCGCGGCCACCCGCGCCAGTTCCGTGTACGAGGCCGCGGGCCCCCGCCGACGCGCCCGAGCAGCGGGGACGACCTTGCCCGCCACCAGCGACGACGCCGCGATCCGCACCCGCTCACCGGTCCGGCGCCTGATCACCAGCACGCCGTCGTCCCATGATGTGAGAACGCCCACCGTGTCGGTGAACTTCTCACCCTTGGGTGCATCTTCGTCAAGTTGCCGCACCGAGACGCGTTTACCCACGTCAGCAGTGGTGACACGGACTTCGAGCCGTCCGCCGGCAGAGAATTCCACGGGTCGGTCCACCCCTCCTGTTCGGATCATGCCCCAGAACGGAGATACTAGGTGCGGGCATCGACGACGCCGCGCTCCCGCGCGCCAGGCGGCGGAGCCTGAAGAGGCCCGCCAGCGCCCTATCGAGGAGGAACGACAGCGTGACCTACGTCATCGCAGAGCCTTGTGTCGACGTCAAGGACAAGGCGTGCATCGAGGAGTGCCCGGTCGACTGCATCTATGAGGGGCAGCGGTCCCTCTACATCCACCCGGACGAATGCGTCGACTGTGGTGCCTGCGAACCGGTCTGCCCGGTTGAGGCGATCTTCTACGAGGATGACACCCCGGAGGAGTGGAAGGACTACTACAAGGCGAACGTCGAGTTCTTCGACGAGCTGGGTTCCCCCGGTGGCGCGAGCAAGCTGGGGCTGATCGAGCGTGACCACCCCTTCATCGCGGGCCTGCCCCCGATGAACCAGGAAGAGAACTGAGCGGCCTCACCCGCGCAACCTCGGTCCCGTACGGCCCGATCGCCCTGATCGCCGTACGGGACCGAGGCGTACGTACGAGAAAGTGAGCCAGATCCCGTGTCCGCAGTCTCCGACCGCCTCCCCACCTTCCCCTGGGACAAGCTGGAGCCGTACAAGGCGACGGCCAAAGCTCACCCGGGCGGCATCGTCGACCTCTCCGTCGGCACCCCCGTGGATCCGGTACCCGACCTGATCCAGAAGGCGTTGGTCGCCGCGGCCGACTCCCCTGGTTACCCCACCGTCTGGGGCACCCCCGAGCTGCGGAACGCGATCACGGGCTGGGTGGAGCGCCGCCTCGGCGCCCGCGAGATCACCCACCGCCACGTCCTCCCGATCGTCGGCTCGAAGGAACTCGTCGCCTGGCTGCCCACGCAGCTGGGCCTCGGCCCGGGCGACCGGGTCGCCTACCCGCGGCTGGCCTACCCGACGTACGAGGTGGGCGCCCGCCTCGCCCGCGCCGACTACGTCGCGTACGACGACCCGACCGAGCTGGACCCGGCCGGCCTCAAGCTGCTGTGGCTGAACTCGCCCTCGAACCCCACGGGCCGGGTGCTCGGCAAGGACGAGCTGACCCGCATCGTCGCCTGGGCCCGTGAGCACGGCATCCTCGTCTTCTCCGACGAGTGCTACATCGAGCTGGGCTGGGAGGCCGACCCCGTCAGCGTCCTGCACCCGGACGTCTGCGGCGGCTCGTACGAGGGCATCGTCTCGGTCCACTCCCTCTCCAAGCGGTCGAACCTGGCGGGCTACCGCGCGGCCTTCCTGGCCGGTGACCCCGCGGTCCTCGGCCCGCTGCTGGAGATCCGCAAGCACGGCGGCATGATGACGGCCGCGCCGACCCAGGCCGCCGTGGTCGCGGCCCTCGGCGACGACGCACATGTCCGCGAGCAGCGGGAGCGGTACGCGGCCCGCCGCGTCCTCCTCCGCGACGCCCTGCTGAAGCACGGCTTCCGTATCGAGCACAGCGAGGCCAGCCTCTACCTGTGGGCGACCCGCGACGAGTCCTGCTGGGACACGGTGGCCCACCTCGCGGAGCGCGGGATCCTGGTCGCGCCCGGCGACTTCTACGGTCCTGCGGGCGACCGGTTCGTCCGTGTGGCGCTGACGGCGACGGACGAGCGGGTGGCGGCGGCGGTGGAGCGGCTCCGCTGAACGCGGACTGAACGCCCACTGGCCACCGCACGCAGGAACCGGACAGCGAAGGAGGGGCCGGGGAACGAAACGTTCCCCGGCCCCTCCTCACCTCGGTACCGGTCCGCGGCCGCCCGTCAGCCGAGCGGCAGGCCGCCCTTCAGGGGCGTGGCCTTGGTCGGCAGGGTGTTGCCCTTGCCGACGGGGCCGGTGGGCAGGCTGCTGCCCGCCGCCTTCGCGGTTTCGCCGAGGAGGCCGCCGGCCTCGCCCGCCGCGACCCCGGCCGTCTTCTGGGCGGCGGGCGCCACGGTCTTGGCCACCTTGCCACCGGTCTTGCCGGCGGCCGGCACGGCCTTGTTCACGGCCTTGCCTCCGGTCTTGCCCGCGAGCTTGGTGACGTTCTGCGCCGCGTCGTCGGCGGTGTTGCCGACGCTCGCCCCGTCAAGGGTGGACAGTCCGCCGAGGTTCGGGGTGGCCGGGAGTTCGGGCGCCGCGCTCGCGGAGCCGGCCGCACCGACCACGGAGGCCGCTCCCGCTGCGGTGAGCAGCGCGGCACGGGCGATCCGGTGGGTCAGGGGGAGGGACATGGTGCTCCTTTGACGGGAGGGAACGTTGACGTGTCCGCCCGTTCCCAGGGGCTGAGCGGCTGACTCGCCGATCGACCCTTGATCGTCCGGGCTCGGACGCAGTGACTACCGCTCGAAGGCCCTGAAGGTTGCGGCTGCGCCACGTAAAGAATTGGCAATGTGTCGCATTATCGGATGCGGATGAAAACGGGCAAAGAGAATCCCGCGCGAAAGTCGGGGGAATCCTCAGAGCCCTTTGTTCCCAAGGGTTCTCACGGGTTCGCAGGGCTTCTCTCGCCGGCCCGGGTGAGGGGGCGGAAATTTGCGCACATCGTCCACCGTGCGCGCCGGACATACCCCCGGAGGGTGACGGTCGGCCACTACTGTCCAGTGACGATTCGAACTTCCGAGAGACCTGCCCGCCCGCTGCCTGCGTCGCCGCCCGCGCCGCCGTCCGCCGGTGTGCGCCACGCGCCCGCCCGGCCGCCGGCGACCCACTCCCGGCCCGCGTACGCGACGCGCTCGATGTGCAGCTCCGAGGAGTTGGCCACGGCCCAGTGCGCGAGCTCCCAGCCGCGGCGGCGGACCGAGGCCTCGGAGGCGGCGCCGGAGCCGGCGTCGGACCGCACGGGGATGGTGACGGTGTCGGCGGTGGGGGCCGTGGGCGACGGAGCGGCGGCGGTACCGGAGGCGTTCGCGGACTCGGAGGCGGACCCGGCGGTGCTCGTGGACTCGGTGGCGCCGGCGGAATCCCTGGACCGCATCTCCGTCGCGGCCGACTGGAGCACGCCGCGGCCGAAGTCCCGTACGAGCGCGGCCCGCACCGCGTCCGGGCCGCCGTTCGGGGTCGCGCCGGGGCGCCCCTCGCAGGTGAGGGTGGCCGCGGCGCGGCCGGTCAGCGCGGCGGCCAGCAGCGTGGCGTCCGGCTCGTGCTTCGCGTACGCGTCCGGGAAGCCGCTGCGCTGCACGCGCTGGGCGGCGACGGTCAGCGGCAGCCGCGTGTAGTCGGGCACCTTGGCGAGGTGCTCGTAGAACTCGCCCGCCGAGTACGTCGGGTCCATGATCTGTTTCTCGGTGCCCCAGCCCTGTGACGGGCGCTGCTGGAACAGGCCCAGCGAATCCCGGTCGCCGTGGGTGATGTTGCGCAGCGCCGACTCCTGCAGCGCGGTCGCGAGGGCGATGGCCACGGCCCGCTCGGGCATCCCGCGCGAGGTGCCCACGGCCGAGATCGTCGCGGCGTTCGTGGCCTGCTCCGGCGTGAACTCGTACGACGCGCCGTCGCCCTTCCCCGACACCACCTCGCACCGCGGGGCACCGGTGCCGCCGGTGACGTACTGCACCGCCAGGTATCCCGCGACGGAGACAAGGACGACGAGGGCCGCCCCGCGACGCAGGAGGCGGCCACGGCGACGACGAGAAGAGGGGGACGGTTCTGACACGCCTCCGAATTTATCGGAGACGCTTGTGGGCCACTGGTGCCTCTGTGATCAGAGGGGCGCGGGTGGCGAGATCCGGCCGCGGAAGGGCGTATTCCGGTGGGCGGTCGGCGCGGGTCCCGGGTGGCGTTAGGGTCGTCGGCATGGCCGACACCCCGCTTGACCTCACGCTCGACGCCGCGCGGCTGACCGCGCAGCTCGTCGACTTCCCCTCCGAGAGCGGCAGCGAGAAGCCGCTCGCGGACGCGATCGAGGGCGCGCTGCGCGCCCTGCCGCACCTGACGGTCGACCGGTACGGCAACAACGTCGTGGCCCGCACGCACCTGGGCCGTGCCGAGCGCGTGATCCTCGCCGGACACATCGACACGGTCCCCATCGCGGACAACGTGCCGTCACTGCTGGACGAGGACGGTGTGCTGTGGGGCTGCGGCACGTGCGACATGAAGTCGGGGGTGGCGGTCCAGTTGCGGATCGCCGCCACGGTCCCGGAGCCGAACCGCGATGTGACCTTCGTCTTCTACGACAACGAAGAGGTCGCCGCACATCTGAACGGCCTGAAGCATGTGGCGGAAGCCCACCCGGAGTGGCTGGAGGGCGATTTCGCGGTCCTCCTGGAACCCTCGGACGGCCAGGTCGAGGGCGGTTGCCAGGGCACCCTGAGGGTGCTGCTGAAGACGAAGGGCGAGCGAGCGCACTCGGCGCGCGGCTGGATGGGTTCCAACGCCATCCACGCGGCGGCCCCGATCCTGGCGCGGCTGGCGGCGTACGAGCCGCGCCACCCGGTGATCGACGGCCTGGAGTACCGGGAGGGCCTGAACGCGGTCGGCATCTCGGGTGGTGTGGCCGGCAACGTGATCCCCGACGAGTGCGTGGTCACGGTCAACTTCCGCTACGCGCCGGACCGTACGGAGGCCGAGGCGCTGGCCCATGTCCGCGAGGTCTTCGCGGACTGCGGGGTGGAGGAGTTCGTGGTGGACGACCACAGCGGTGCGGCGCTGCCCGGTCTGTCCCACCCGGCGGCCGCCGCCTTCATCGAGTCGGTCGGCGGCACCCCGCAGCCCAAGTACGGCTGGACGGACGTGTCCCGCTTCAGCGCGCTCGGCGTCCCCGCCGTGAACTACGGCCCGGGCAACCCGCACCTGGCCCACAAGCGCGACGAGCGGGTCGAGACGGCGAAGATCCTCGCGGGGGAGGAGCGCCTGAGGGAGTGGCTGACGTCCTGACGCTCCTCCGGTGGTCTCCTCGCACGACCGTCCGACGGACTCCCTGTACGACCCGCTCAGGCCTCCACGTACGGGTCCGCCGCCGTCCGTGGGCCGCGGCGGTTCGTGGCGGACATGCCCACGTCCCCCGTCCTTAACCCGCGTGGATCTACGCTGAGGCGGAACGACCAGCACGGCGGAGGGAGCGCACATGGCTACCGGTAACCCGGAGGGCAAGAAGCAGCCACCGGAGGAGCAGCGATTGGGTCCCGTGCTGCGCAGGCGCGGTCAGGTGCAGGCGAGCACGACGGACCAGCGGCTGCTGGACGCGGGCGGACCCTCCGACTGGGTCCACACCGATCCCTGGCGGGTCCTGCGCATCCAGTCGGAGTTCATCGAGGGCTTCGGCACACTGGCGGAGCTCCCACCCGCGATCAGCGTGTTCGGCTCGGCGCGGACTCCGGCGGACTCTCCCGAGTACGAGGCGGGAGTCGCCCTCGGGCGAGGCCTGGTCGACGCGGGCTTCGCCGTCATCACCGGTGGCGGTCCGGGCGCCATGGAGGCGGCCAACAAGGGGGCCGTCGAGGCCAGGGGCATCTCGGTCGGCCTCGGCATCGAGCTCCCCTTCGAACAGGGACTGAACCCCTACGTCGACATCGGCCTCAACTTCCGCTACTTCTTCGTCCGGAAGATGATGTTCGTCAAGTACGCGCAGGGATTCGTGGTCCTGCCGGGCGGGCTCGGCACCCTCGACGAGCTCTTCGAGGCCCTGACCCTGGTCCAGACCCAGAAGGTCACGCGCTTCCCCATCGTCCTCTTCGGCACCGCGTACTGGGGCGGCCTCGTCGACTGGCTCCGGAACACCCTCGTCGCCCAGGGCAAGGCCTCGGAGAAGGACCTGCTCCTGTTCCACCTGACCGACGACGTGGACGAGGCGGTGGCCCTGGTGTCGAAGGAGGCGGGCCGGTAGGAGACCGGGGATCGTTCACACGCCGGAGGGGCTGGTTTTCCAGCCCCTCCGGCGTTTGAGGAGCGGGGGTCAGGGGGCGGAGCCCCCTGGGCCGGGGCCGAAGGGGCGGAGCCCCCTGGGGATGGGACGGGTAGGGGCGGCGGGGGCGAGGAAACCGCCCGCCGACCTACGCCAGCCCTCGCCGGGCAACGGCCGGGGCGCGGTGCCCGGCGATCGTCGCCACCATGTCCAGCACCTGACGGGTCTCCGCGACCTCGTGCACCCGGTACACCTGCGCCCCCAGCCACGCCGACACCGCCGTGGTCGCCAGCGTCCCGACCACCCGCTCCTTCACCGGCTTGTCCAGCGTCTCCCCGACGAAGTCCTTGTTGGACAGGGACACGAGCACCGGCCACCCCGTGGCGACCATCTCGCCCAGCCGCCGGGTCGCCTCCAGACTGTGCCGCGTGTTCTTGCCGAAGTCGTGCCCGGGATCGATGAGCACCGCCTCCCGGGGCACCCCGAGGGCCACCGCACGCTCGGCCAGCCCCACGGTCACCCGCAGGATGTCGGCCATGATGTCGTCGTAGGCGACGCGATGAGGGCGCGTACGCGGCTGGGCACCGCCCGCGTGGGTACACACCAGTCCCGCCCCGTACCGCGCCGCGACCTCCGCCAGCCGGGGGTCCACCCCGCCCCACGCGTCGTTGAGCAGATCCGCCCCCGCCTCGCAGACCGCCTCACCCACGTCGTGCCGCCATGTGTCGACGCTGATGACGACATCGGGGAACCGACGCCGGACCTCCGCGACGAAGCCCACGGTGCGCCTGGCCTCCTCCTCGGCCGTCACCTCTTCGCCGGGCCCGGCCTTGACCCCGCCGATGTCGATGATCGCGGCGCCCTCGGCCACCGCCTGCTCCACGCGCGCGAGTGCGGGCTCGTCCTGGAAGGTGGCCCCCTGGTCGTAGAAGGAGTCGGGGGTCCGGTTCACGATCGCCATGATCACCGGCTCGTGCGTGCCGAATTCACGCCTGCCCAGCCTGAGCATCCCCTGTGACCTCTTCCAGTACGTCCCGCTGCTTAGCCGCCTGTGACCTTAACTGTCAGACTCGCATGGCACGATCGGAGCCGGACACATTCGACTTCGACTTCCGTGCCGGCGCACAGCGCGTCGCCCACTCGGCACCGGCCGAGGCGCCCCGACAGGCGCGGCGGCGCGGCACGATAGAAGGGGCACCTCAGCGATGTTCATGTTCCTGTTCCTGGTCGTCGCGCTGGCCGTCGTGGTCGGCGCGGTGACGCTCGCCGTGGTGGGCGGCGGCGAGAGCGCCACGCTCCCCGAGGCCGGGCCCGAGCGGTTCGAGGACCCCCTGCCGCAGGGCCGCCCGGTGAACCGCGCGGACGTGGAGACGCTCCGCTTTCCCGTCGGCGTGCGCGGCTACCGCATGGCGGACGTGGACGACGCCCTCGGCCGCCTCGGCGCCGAGCTCTCCGAGCGGGACAGCAGGATCGCCGAACTGGAGGCCGCCCTCGCCGCCGCCCACGCGACGACGGGCCCGCCCTCCACCTCGCTGCACAAGCCGGAGGAGGGGGAGCACCAGTGAGCGGCGGCGCGACCGCGGGTCCCGACGGCAGGCTGCGCTGCCCGTGGGCCCTGTCGACCGAGGACTACGTGGCGTACCACGACGAGGAGTGGGGCCGTCCGGTCCACGGCGACGACGCCCTGTTCGAGCGGCTCTCCCTGGAGGCCTTCCAGTCCGGGCTCTCCTGGATCACCATCCTCCGCCGCCGCCCCGGCTTCCGGGCCGCCTTCGCCGACTTCAAGATCGCCTCGGTGGCGACGTTCACCGACGACGACCGTGCCCGCCTTCTCGCCGACGCCGGCATCATCCGCAACCGCGCCAAGGTCGACGCGACCCTCGCCAACGCGCGCGTGCTGGCCGAGTGGTCCCCGGGCGAGCTGGACGAGTTGATCTGGTCCCACACCCCCGATGCGACCCGACCAGCCCCGAGGACACTCACCGACGTCCCGGCCATCACGGACGAGTCGACGGCCCTGTCGAAGGCCCTCAAGAAGCGGGGCCTGCGCTTCGTGGGCCCCACGACGGCATACGCGCTGATGCAGGCGTGCGGCCTGGTCGACGACCACTTGGCGGACTGCACGGCAAGAGGACGCTGAGCTGTCGCCCCGGCGCGGCGCGGTCCGGCCTGAGCCGTGCCGTGCCGGGGCGGAGCAACCGGGCCGGAGCCCCGGGGTCGCCCCGCGCCCGACCCCCTCCCCGGCCCTCACCGTCCCAGGTACTTCGGCTTCTCCTTGTTGACGAACGCCTGCACCGCGATCCCGTGGTCCTCCGAGGAGCCCGCCCGCGTCTGCAGCTCGTCCTCCTTCTCCAGCGCCTCCTCCAGCGAGTGCGACTGCCCGTACGCGACGGCTTCCTTCAGCGCCGCGTACGCCAGCGTCGGGCCCTCGGCCAGCGCCCGGGCCACCTTCCCCGCCTCGGCCCGCAGCTCGGCCGCCGGGACGACCCGTCCCGCGATGCCCAGCTCGTACGCCTCCTGGGCCTTGATACTGCGCGGGAAGAGCAGCAGGTCGGTGGCGCGCCCCGGGCCGACGACCCGCGGCAGGGTCCACGAGACACCGGAGTCGGCGGTCAGCGCGACCCCGGCGAACGACGTGTTGAAGGACGCCGTGTCCGCGACGACCCGGTAGTCCGCGGCGAGCGCGAAACCGAAGCCCGCCCCGGCCGCGACCCCGTTCACCGCGGCCACCACGGGCTTCGCCATCCCGGCCAGCGCCCGCACGATCGGGTTGTAGTGCTCGCGTACGGTGCTCATGGTCTGGCCGGAGCCGGTCTCGCGGTCCGCCGTCAGCAGCCCGATGTGCTCCTTGAGGTCCTGCCCCACACAGAACGCACGGTCCCCGGCGGCCGTCAGCAGCACGGCCCGTACGGCGTCGTCGGCGGCGGCGGACCGCACGGCCTCCCGGAGGGCGACCTTGGTCTCGACGTTCAGCGCGTTCATCGCCTCCGGGCGGTTCAGCGTGATCGTCGCCAGTCCGTCACTCACTTCGTAGAGCACGGTGTCGGCCATGTCGGTTCCCCTCCGTGTCGCGGCTCCGGCGTACCGAGCGGTACGCCCCTGTGTCATCGCACAGCATGGCGGAGATCACCGGCGGTGGCGCGGGCACGACATGTGACCTGCGTCAAAGAATTCCGGCCGGTGGAACTCCGGAAGATCTCCCTGCGGTCGCGCAGTATCGCAGTCACATCGCCGAATTGAGTGGTTTTGCTCGCGTGCGTTGCCCAAGCGATGCCGACTGATGTTGGTCATCGGGTCCTGAGATGCGGGATAATGGCTTGGAAGCAATGTGTTCGATGCCGGTGTCGCGTGTCCGAGTAAAGAGCGCGCGTGCCCTTCAAGGGGCCGTCGGCTGACGGTGAGCTGGTTTCAGGAAGGGGAACGAGCATGGCGGCCATGAAGCCGCGGACGGGCGACGGCCCGCTCGAGGTGACCAAGGAGGGGCGGGGCATCGTCATGCGCGTTCCGCTCGAAGGCGGCGGTCGGCTCGTCGTCGAGCTGACCCCTGACGAGGCCGATGCCCTGGGCGACGCCCTCAAGAAGGTCGTCGGCTGACGCTGGGAAGCGACCATACCCTTTCAACTGCCCCGGTACCGAACGCGCGGTGCCGGGGCAGTTGTTTGTCCGGAGCGTTCTCCGGAGTGACTGTTCCGGGGGCCGGTTCCGCCCGTGGCACGTGACGCCGCCCCCGACGCCGCCCGCTACACGGTCAGTTGTCGACCTGTGGTCACCGCTTGACCGCGCACAGCAGCCCGTCACCCACGGGCAGCAGCGACGGCAGCAGGTCCTGGCTCTCGCGGACCGTGCGCAGCAGCTCGCGGATGCGTATGACCTCCGTGGGCTGAGGGCCCGAGTCGACGGTCCGGCCGTTGGCGAAGACACCCTCGAAGACCACCAGGCCTCCGGGGCGGAGCAGGCGCAACGATTCAGCGAGGTACTCCATGTACTCCAGCCGGTCACCGTCACAGAAGACGAGGTCGTAGCCGGCGTCGGCGAGCCGGGGGAGTACGTCCAGGGCCCGGCCCGGGATGAAACGGGCCCGGTTGCTGGCGAAGCCGCACGCGCGGAAGGCCTGCCGTGCGAACTGCTGGTGCTCCGGCTCCGGATCCACGGTGGTCAGCACCCCGTCCGGCCGCATACCGTGCAGGAGATGGATCCCGGAGACGCCGGTCCCGGTCCCGATCTCCGCCACGGCCTTCGCGTCCACGGTGGCGGCAAGCAACCGCAGCGCGGCGCCCGTGCTGGGCGACACCGAGCGCAGCCCTGCCTCGCGGGCCCGGTCACGGGCCCAGTGCAGCGCTTCGTCCTCGGCGACAAAGGCGTCGGCGAACGCCCAGCTCGTCTGCCGGTTGCCGGTAATGACCCTCTCCTGTCCCCGTGGTTGCCTCGGCGTGACTGTATCCGTTGGCGTCGGGAACCCGCAGATGGGACCGGTCGTTTAGAGGGGGTGGGAAAGACAGCGGGGGGTACTGGATGGATCAGGACGCCGAGCAAGTGCAGACGCAGGCCCATCAGCCATGTCAGCGTGTATCAAAATCTCGGAAAACCGCTTATCCGGAGCTAACGGGCGAGGTGGCTATGGTAGGGGCTCCACTGGACACCACCAGAGCCGACAGGGGAGGTGCGGCTGCGCCTGGAGATCGGAGAGGAGTGCTGCGGCGCTTCCTCGGATCGGCAGGCAGGCCGAAATCCGTGAACGACACCGCTGACCGCAACCACGCCGCTGACTTCACCCAGACCGCGACCTTCTCCACCGACGCGGACGGGCAGGCGTGGACTCCGCCCACCTGGGAGGAGATCGTCAGCACGCACAGCGGCCGCGTCTACCGACTGGCGTACCGCCTGACTGGAAACCAGCACGACGCGGAGGACCTCACGCAGGAGGTCTTCGTCCGCGTCTTCCGCTCCCTGTCCACCTACACGCCGGGTACCTTCGAAGGCTGGCTGCACCGCATCACCACGAACCTCTTCCTGGACATGGTGCGCCGCAAGCAGCGCATCCGCTTCGACGCGCTCGGCGAGGACGCTGCCGAGCGGCTGCCCAGCCGTGAGCCGTCCCCGCAGCAGGTCTTCAACGACTCGCACTTCGACGCGGACGTCCAGCAGGCCCTCGACACCCTCGCGCCCGAGTTCCGCGCCGCCGTGGTGCTCTGCGACATCGAAGGACTGTCGTACGAGGAGATCGCCGCGACCCTCGGCGTCAAGCTCGGCACGGTCCGTTCCCGGATCCACCGCGGCCGCTCCCAGCTGCGCAAGGCCCTGGCGCACCGTTCGCCGGAGGCCCGTGCGGAGCGCCGGGGATTCGTGGTCGGAGTGCCCGCGCTGGGAGGAGGGGGCGCGACCGCGTGAGTGGATCACGACCGAATCCCGGCGAACGGTGCGTCGCCGACCAGCATCTTGGGGACCGACTCTCCGCCCTGGTGGACGGAGAGCTCGGTCATGACTCGCGTGAGCGTGTCCTGGCTCACCTCGCCACCTGTGCGAAGTGCAAGGCCGAGGCGGACGCCCAGCGCCAGCTGAAGAACGTGTTCGCGGAGGCAGCCCCTCCACCGCCCTCCGAGAGCTTCCTGGCCCGCCTCCAGGGGCTTCCCGGCGGAGGCGACCTCGACGGCCGTGGCTCGCCGCTGGGCGGGGGAGGCTTCGGCGGAAGACTTCCGGGCTCGGGCGGACGCGCGGGGCTCCCCGGCGACCCCAGGGTCGCCGGAGGCCCCGGTGTGTTCGGGGTGAGCGGCGACTCCTTCGGATACGTCCCGTCGGGGCCGCACGCCGGTGTGCTGTCGCCGTCGGAGGAGCGCGGCCTGTTCGGTGGCCGCGGGCTCACCGGGGGACGGAGTTTCTTCGGTGACCGGAGCCCCTCCGGTGGGCGGAGTTTCCTGGACGATCGGGGCCCGGTCCTGCCCGAGCTCGCCGGAACCGACGGGAGCGGGCACGCCCGGGGCGCGCAGACCATCGGACCCGTTGCCGACGAAGGCGACAACGGACAGCGTGGCTTCCGCATCCACCACGTCGGGCGTCACGACGCCGAGCGGCAGGCCTCGCGGGGCCTGCGTTTCGCCTTCGTCGCGGCCGGGGCGGTGTCGCTGGCCGCCATCGCGCTGGGCGGTGTGTCCGCCGGCGGGCCCGCCGACACCGCGGAGGCACGCGGCGGTTCCGGTTCGGGGAGCAATGTGACGCCGATGCGGGCGCCCGGTTCGGGCACCACCACCGTCCCCGAGTCACAGCGCCGTCGGGGATCCGTGGCACCGTTGCTGGGACAGGGCCAGGGGTCGATGCGAGACGTCCCCATGGCGCCCACCGAGGTGTCCGCACCCCTGCTGCCCGGAGTCCCCGCTCCGGCCGGCCAGGGCCAGCAGGCCGCGCATCCGCCGACCGCACCCGTGGTGGCCGGCGCGGCCGCGATGTCCCCGCTCATACGGCCGCTCCCGGTGCACCCACAGGTGCTGTCCGCAGAGTGGCCGACGACACCGGGGCTCACCACCCCGGGCCTGCTGACCGCCCCCGCCGCGATCACGTCCCCCACACCCATCCCTCCCGCGGTCCCCTGACCCCCGTCCACTGCGCCGCGGCCCGTGAACCTGGTTGAATCCATGCTGGGCCGCGTCCGCCGGGGTGACCCCGGACGCGGAGTCGACGATCCGTGATGACCGCCGGCGAGTCGTGCCGCGGGCCAGGTGTGGGGAGAGCATGAACCAGGGGAAGCCCACGAAGGCGAAGTGGTGGAGCCGCCCCCGAGCCCAGGGCACGGGGGCCGACCTGACGCCGGAGCACATGACTGCGGTGAGAGCCCCGTCGGGGCCGGAAGACGGCCGGGGTGCGGAGGCGGGCCTCAGGGGCGGCAACGAGGGCCCGACAGAGGGTTCCTTGGCCGGCCAGGGTGAGGCGGCGGCGAGTTCGGCGGCGGTTCAGGACGGCGTGGCCGGTCCGGCGGAGGCGAGTGCGGCGGTGACGGTGAGGGCGGGAGCAACTGACGCCGGCGGCGGCGACGATGGTGGCGACTTCGAGTTGCGGCGCCCGGACGAGGCGGCTCCCGACGACGCTGCGGCGACCGACGGCGACTTCGAGCTGGCCCGGCCCGAGGGCAGGGCTGTGCGGGGCGAGAGCCGTGCTGCGGTGGTGCGTGAAGAGCGAGGCGGTGAGGGCGACTTCGAGCTCGAACGGCCGGTTGCTGCCGTGACGCGTGCGTCTGAGCCTATGCCCGCGTCCGTACCAGCACCTTTGCCCGCGCCCGGTTCCGAGCCCGCGTCCCTGCCTGTGCCCGATTCCAGGCCCGAGTCCGTGTCCGGTGCGGTGACCGAGGCGAGCAGCGTGGCCGAGGCCGCGGGCCGGCCCGTACCCACCGATGCCGTACCGGCGAGCGCAGCGCCCGCCGGCGACGCGACCTCCCGCCCCATACCCGAAGCCGACCTACCCCGGGGCAGCGAGGAAGGCGCCCGTGCGGACGCCCCCGCAGGCGTCTTCGGAGAGCGGCCCAAGCCGCTGCACGACCCCGATCCCTACAGCACCCCGCCCTACGGCGAGCCGGGGCCGTGGGCGCCCGCGCCGCCGGTTCAGCACCCGGGAACTCCCGCGCACGGCACGGCCGTTCCGCGGATGGCCCCGCCCCACGGAGTGTCCGCCGCTGCGGCGCAGCCTCCGGCGCCCGTGGTGCCCGGCCCGGCCGTCAGCGCGGCCCATGGCGCGACCATGCCGCCCCCTTCCCCTCAGCCCCCGGCCCCGCCCGAGCAGGGAGGTACCCCCGTCACCAGCGGCACACCGGCCCCGGCGCAAGGCCCAGGGGTGGCGGCCCCCGCTCCGGCCCCCGCCCAGGAGGCCACGCACCCCGGGGCTCCCCCAGCCGCCCGCGGCCCACACCGCGCCCCCGCCCCGCGACCCCTGGCAGAACTACGACCCCTGGGCGGCCGCCTCCGGGCCGCTCCAGCAGAACGGTGCCGCGGTCCAGAGCAAGGACCAGCGGCGCAAGCGGGCGCGAAAGGTCCTCGTCCTGGGCGCCCTGGTGCTCGCGCTCGGGGCAGGCGGGATCGGCGGAGCCGTCGGCTCCTATCTGGAGCGGAACGGCGGGATCGGGAACGTGGAGCTGCCCCAGGGCGGGGACGACGCCAAGGGCCGCGCGCCCGACAGCGTCGCCGGGATCGCGGCCAGCGCGCTGCCCAGCGTGGTCACCCTGCACGTGAGCGGCGCGGACGCGCAGGGCACCGGCACCGGCTTCGTGCTCGACAAGCGAGGGCACATCCTCACCAACAACCACGTCGTGGAACCCGCCGGCGGCGACGGCCAGATCTCCGTGACCTTCAGTGGCGGCGAGACCGCCAAGGCCACCGTCGTCGGCCGGGACACCGGCTACGACCTCGCTGTGGTCAAAGTCACGGGCGTGAGCGGACTCAAGCCGCTGCCCCTCGGCAACTCCGACAACGTTCAGGTCGGCGACCCCGTCGTCGCCATCGGGGCCCCCTTCGAGCTGTCCAACACCGTCACCTCGGGCATCATCAGCGCCAAGGAGCGGCCCATCACGGCGGGCGGAGAGAAGGGCGACGGCAGCGACGTCAGTTACGTGGACGCGCTGCAGACCGACGCCCCGATCAACCCGGGCAACTCCGGTGGCCCCCTCGTCGACGCGAGCGCCCGCGTGATCGGCATCAACAGCGCGATCCGCTCCGCCGGCACCGGCTCCGACCCGGAGGGCGGGCAGGCCGGTTCGATAGGACTCGGCTTCGCCATCCCCATCAACCAGGGCAAGCGCGTCGCCGAGGAACTGATCAACACGGGCAGGGCGACCCACCCCGTCATCGGCGTCACCCTCGACATGGACTACGCGGGGGACGGCGCGCGGGTAGGCACCGAGAACAACGACGGCGGGCCCCCGGTCAACGTCGGCGGCCCCGGGCACAAGGCCGGCATCAAGGCGGGCGACGTCATCACCGAGGTCGGCGGACAGCGCATCCACTCGGGCGAGGAACTCATCGTCAAGATCCGCGCCCACCGCCCCGGCAACCGGCTGGAACTCACCCTTCAGCGCGACGGCCGGGCCAGGAATGTCACCCTGACTCTCGGCTCCTCCGGCGGCTGAGCGGGGCGGGCACGATGGACAGCAGCTTCACAGCACACACCTCGAACCACCTCTGAACGGTGAACTTCGCGCAAAACCGGCCCTGTACACGCATCCCGGAGCGCCGCGACAGTACCGGACGGACAGGAACGCCGGGTACCGTGGACCCGGCCCGGACCACGGAAGACACCACGGAACGACCCCGAGGGCCGACGGACAGGGCCAAGGACATCGCAAGGAGCTTCAGGTGTTCAATGACATAGGACCGCTAGAGCTGGTGACGATCGTCGTCCTCGCCGTGCTCGTTTTCGGCCCGGAGAAGCTCCCGAAGATGATCCAGGATGTCACGCGTACCATCCGCAAGATCCGCGACTTCTCCGAGAGTGCGAAACAGGACATCCGGCAGGAGCTCGGCCCCGAGTTCAAGGACTTCGAGTTCGAGGACCTCAACCCCAAGACGTTCATCCGCAAGCAGCTGGACAACGACGAGCTGGGCATCAAGGAGATCCGGAACGGCTTCGACCTGAAGAAGGAAATGGCCGAGATCACGGACGCGGTGAACGGCCGTGAGGCCGAGGCGTCCGCGGACGCCTCCGTCGGGTCGTCCGGCGGCAGCGGCGGCACCGTCGACCTGACCAAGAAGCCCCAGACGACCCAGCCGGTCGAGCGCCCGCCCTTCGACATGGACGCCACCTGAGCCGTACGCCACCCGAGTTGGACACGAGCGGTACCCGGGTCGCAGGAAGAGCCGCACACGGGGCCGTACGAGGGGCCGTACACCCCCTCCGACGTGACGCGAGTCATACGCGCACAGCCCCTCGTACGGCGTGAACCAGCCCCGTGCGCGCCTCGCGCGCCGGGCGCTTTCCCTGCTGCTCGCAGCGCTGTGGCTATGCTGCCCAGTTGATGTGCGGACCGTATGCGTGTGAGCGACGACGCCCGAGGGGGGCGGGCCGCTCCGGTCCGCCGAGAGCGAGGAGGCGTCGGGGCACATGGAGACGACGAGGGTAGGCGCGCAGGCGCCGGTCGCGGAGGACGGACAACCGGGTCCCTCCGCCCGGCGCACGGTCGACAGCTACCTGCGGGCGCCCTTCCCGTGGTACGGCCTCGACGAGGCCTTCACGGGGCCGCGCCGGCTGGTGCAGGTGGGTACGGCGGCCGACGGCGCCGTGGAGTACGGATCGATCGGGCACGGTGACGAACCCTCGATCCGCAACGAGGGCTCCGGCGAGGACGGCAGGGAGCGCTTCGCGATCGTGGTCACGGTCGCCGCGAACCCCGTACGGCGGAGCGCCGACGGCACGGGGGTCATGGAGGCCACCACGGTCTCCTCGGCGGCCTGGCTGGCCGGTGTGGGGCTGCTGTCGTTCACCTGGCCCGGCCAGATCGACCACACCCTGCGGGACGACTGGCTGGACCAGCAGACCGAGACGGCCTGGGTCCTCGCGGACGATCTGGACGGCCCCGACTGGACCACGCTCTCCCTCCCCGTGGACGGCGTCCCCACGCCCTTCCACTACCGGGAGTCCGAGTTCGGCTGGGTCCTCGCGGGCTCGACGCCGGAGGGCGTCCATGTGGGTGCGTACGGCAGGGGGATGAGTGCGTACGGGCTGGGCTTCGCCGTGATCAAGGACATCGGGGCGTACGAGTAACCTGCGGCGCGCAGCCGAGGGGGCGCCGCCCTGGTACGGCGCCCCTTTCTGGTGCGGGTGCTCTTGGACTGCTCGCGCCCACGCGGCGGAGCCGCATATCCAACGCAGCCCTATATCCAACGCAGCCCTTACGGGCGTACGACCCCCCTTAACGGGCGTACGACCCCCCTTAACGGGCGTACGACCCCCCTTAACGGGCGTACGACCCCTCTAGAACTTGTTCTTGGGCGTGATCCCCAGCGACATGCCCGACAGCCCGCGCTGCCTGCCGCCCAGCTTCCCCGCGATCGCACGCAGGGCCGAGCCCGCCGGGGACTCGGGGTCCGTGAGGACGACCGGCCTGCCCTCGTCGCCGCCCTCGCGGAGGCGGACGTCGATGGGGATGTTGCCGAGCACCGGGACCGTCGCGCCCGTCGTACGCGTCAGCCCGTCGGCCACCACCTGGCCGCCGCCCGTGCCGAAGACGTCGACCATCTCGCCGCAGTGCGGGCAGGGCAGGCCCGACATGTTCTCGACCACGCCGACGATCTTCTGGTGGGTCTGCACCGCGATGGAACCGGCCCGTTCCGCGACCTCGGCCGCCGCCTGCTGAGGCGTCGTCACGACGAGGATCTCGGCGTTCGGGACCAGCTGGGCGACCGAGATGGCGATGTCGCCCGTGCCCGGGGGCAGGTCCAGGAGCAGGACGTCCAGGTCGCCCCAGTACACGTCCGCCAGGAACTGCTGGAGCGCGCGGTGGAGCATCGGGCCGCGCCACACGACCGGCGTGTTGCCCGGGGTGAACATGCCGATCGAGATGACCTTCACGCCGTTCGCGGACGGCGGCATGATCATGTTCTCGACCTGGGTGGGGCGTCCGTCGGCGCCCAGCATGCGCGGCACGGAGTGGCCGTAGATGTCGGCGTCCACGACGCCGACCTTCAGGCCGTCCGCCGCCATCGCCGCCGCCAGGTTCACGGTCACCGAGGACTTGCCGACGCCGCCCTTGCCGGAGGCCACCGCGTACACGCGGGTCAGCGAGCCCGGCTTGGCGAACGGGACCTCGCGCTCGGCCTGGCCGCCGCGCAGCGAGGACGCCAGTTCCTTGCGCTGCTCGTCGCTCATGACGTCCAGCGTGACGCCGACGCGTGTGACGCCGTCGACCCCCGAGACCGCGTCTGTCACGCGCTGCGTGATCGTGTCGCGCATCGGGCAGCCGGAGACCGTCAGGTACACGGTGACCGCGACCGCTCCGTCCGAGCCGATCTCCACCGATTTGACCATCCCGAGTTCGGTGATGGGGCGGTTGATCTCGGGGTCGTTCACCGTCGCCAGTGCTTCGCGGACCGCGTCTTCCGTAACCATAGGACGATGGTACGGCGACCCGCGGGGGCCCTGGGAGCCCTGGGAGCCCGTCACCGGTCGTCCATGTCACGTCCGCCGTCGGGCTCGGCCGGGAATTCGCGGTGGCGCCCGTCACCGGGGCCGTGGCCGCGTTCGTCGCCGTGGCCGTTCGCCCGGTGACCGTCCAGATCCCTGGCGAGGTCCTGGAGTTCGGAGCGGATCCAGTCGCGTGTGGCGACCTCGCCGAGGCCCATCCGCAGGGCGGCGACCTCCCGCGTCAGGTACTCCGTGCCCGCGATCGACCGCTCGTTCTGCTGGCGGTCCTGTTCGAGGTTGACCCGGTCGCGGTCGGCCTGGCGGTTCTGCGCGAGGAGGATCAGGGGTGCGGCGTACGAGGCCTGGAGCGACAGCGCCAGGGTCAGAAGGATGAACGGGTACTTGTCGAAACGCAGGTGGACGGGCATGGCCACGTTCCACCCCACCCACAGGACGACGACGACGGTCATCCAGACGATGAACCGTCCGGTGCCGATGAACCGCGCGATCTGCTCGGACAGCTTCCCGAAGGCCTCCGCGTCCCACTCCGGCACCAGCCTCCGGCGACGCGGGAGCGGTTGGTCGAGGCGGGCGCGGGCGCTGGCCGTGGCACCGGCGGGCGTGCGCTCACCGGCAGCGTGGGCGCGCTCGCGCCCCTGGCGCTCAGGAGGCATGCGTGTTCGCCCCCTCGTTCAGATGGAACTCCGTCTCCCGCCAGTCCTCCGGCAGCATGTGGTCGAGCACGTCGTCCACGGTCACCGCGCCCAGCAGCGAGCCGCTCTCGTCCACGACGGGCGCCGCGACCATGTCGTACGTCGCGAAGAACCCGGCCACGACGGGCAGCGGGGCCTCGGGGCCGAGCGTCTGGAGGGAGTCGTCGAGGAGCGCGCTGACCAGGGTGTACGGCGGGTCCCGCAGCAGCCGCTGGAAGTGGATGGTGCCCAGATACTTCCCGGTCGGGGTCTCGTCCGGCGGGCGGCACACGTACACCTGGGCGGCGAGCGCGGGGGAGAGGTCGGGGTTGCGGACGCGGGCGAGCGCGTCGGCGACCGTCGCGTCGGGCCGCAGCACGATGGGCTCGGTGGTCATCAGCCCGCCGGCGGTCTTCTCCTCGTACGCCATGAGCCTGCGTACGTCGGCGGCCTCGGACGGCTCCATCAGCGTCAGCAGCCGCTCCTTGTCCTCCTCCGGGAGCTCGGAGAGCAGGTCGGCGGCGTCATCCGGATCCATGGCCTCCAGGACGTCCGCGGCCCGCTCCTCCTTGAGCTTGCCGAGGATCTCGATCTGGTCGTCCTCCGGCAGCTCCTCCAGCACGTCGGCGAGGCGGTCGTCGTCGAGGGCCGAGGCCACCTCTACGCGGCGCTTGGCGGACAGATGGTGGAGCACGTTGGCGAGGTCGGCGGGTCTCAGCTGCTCGAAGGTGGCCAGCAGGCTTTCCGCACCCTGCCCGTGCTCCTCCAGTGAGAACCCCGTGACGGCGGACCACTCGACGGTGAGCGTCTCTCCCTTGCTGCGCCGGAACGTGCCGCCCTTCCCCTTCCGTACGAAGACACGATCGATCTCCCACTCCCGGCGGGCGGGCAGCTGCTGCACGGAGACGTCGAGGACCGTCACCTCCTCCCCGGTCTCCACGAGCCGTACCCGCCGGTCGAGGAGCTCACCGAGGACCAGCCGCTCGGTGGGCCGCTGTTCGAACCGGCGGACGTTCAGCACTCCTGTGGTGATGACCTGCCCCGACTCGATGCTGGTGACCCTGGTCATGGGCAGGAAGATGCGGCGCCGGGTCGTCAGCTCCACGACCAGCCCCAGCAGTCGCGGGGGTTTACGGCCGACGCGGAGCATGGCGACGAGGTCGCGGACACGGCCCACCTGGTCTCCGTTGGGGTCGAAGACGGCGATTCCGGAGAGGTGGGAGACGAAGATCCGGGGCACGCCGGCCGCCATGTGTCAGGCCTCCGTTTCATGCGGGATTGTCCACCTAGATGGGCTTCAGGCTAGCCCGTCCCGGTCGGATACGCCCTGGTGAGCGGGGCGGACGGACTGCCTCCGAGGGGCGCGCGGGGCCCCGGTACGCTGCGGTACGCCGTTGAGTCCTCCCGTACGAGAGGTGTCCCCCCTGTGACTGTGATTCCCCGTACCCGAAGGGGCGCGATGGTCAGCGCGATCTGTGCGCTGGTGGTGGCCGGGTCCGGGTTGACAGGGTGCGCCAAGGACGACCCCGACGAGGGCACGAACGGGGTCGGGAAGCTGTCGGCCGCGAAGATCCAGAGCCGGACGGCGTCGGCGGCGAAGTCGGCGGACACCGTGCGGCTGTCCGGGACCGTGGTGAGCAAGGGCCGCACGTACAAGCTGGACATGCGTCTCGCCGAGAACGGCGGTACGGGCTCGGTGACGTCGGAGGGCTCCACGTTCCGGCTGCTGCGGGTCGGAGAGCACCTGTTCCTGAAGGCCGACAAGGCGTTCTGGGAGCACGAGGACGACAAGGGCGGCGACAGCGAGTCGGACAGGGCGGCCGCGGACAAGCTGAACGGGATGTACGTGAAGGTGCCGACGGGCGACCCGTCGTACCAGCGCTTCAGCGGCTTCACGGACAAGGACGTCCTGCTGGCCGGCCTGCTGACGCTGCACGGCGACCTCTCGACGGCCGGCCGCCACGAGCAGGCCGGTATCCGCACGATCCGCATCACCGGCGACGAGGGCTCCGGCGGCACCCTCGACGTGTCCCTGGAGGGCACCCCGTACCCCCTCCGCCTCGTCCGGGCCGGCGACGCGGGCACCATCCGCCTCAGCGACTGGGGCAAGCCCTTCTCCCTGGAGGAGCCGACGGAGAAGGAAGTCGTGGACTACGGCCAGCAGCTGCCGACGTCGTAGGGCGCACCGCTCCCCTACTCAGCGGAGCGCTGGCCCTTGCGCTTCCTGAACAGGAGGCGGGGGAGCCCGGCCGGTATCGGGCGACGCGTGGTGGCCGGAGTGGCCGGCGGCGTCGCAGCCAGCGAGGAGTCGGGCAGCGGCACCGTCGCTCCCGTCGGCTCCAGGCGGAGCACCCGGCACTCGCGGGACCAGCGGTCGGGCATGGCCTCACCGTCGGGGGCGTTCAGCCGCTTGCCCTTCAGCTCGGCGACCGTGGCCTCCCAGGCGGCGGACCCCGGGGCGAGCTCGGTGACCTTCGCCGTCCATGTGGTCAGGCGGCCGCCCTTGTCCTTGCTGCGGACGGTCACGGCCGCCTCGGCGCCGTCCACCAGCCCCGGCAGCGGCTGCTCACCGGGCCCGTCGCCGACCACGCACGCCGCGCCCTCGTGCCAGACGTGCCACAGGGCCCGGGACGGCGCGCCGGTGCCCTGGACCCAGATGAGCCCGGACTTCTTGGTGGCCTCCTCGACCAAGGCCCGGTCGAGCAGCGTGTCGGTGACGGTCATGGGGGCAAGCCTAACGAGCGCCACCGACAGCGTGGGGCCCCCGCTCACAGCCAGCCGTTGCGCTTCAGCGTGCGGTGGATGCCGAAGCAGAGGGCCACGATGACGGTCAGCACCATCGGGTAGCCGAACTTCCACCGCAGCTCCGGCATGTAGTCGAAGTTCATGCCGTACACCCCGCACACCATCGTCGGTACGGCGATGATCGCGGCCCACGACGTGATCTTGCGCATGTCCTCGTTCTGCGCCACCGAGGCCTGCGCCAGGTTGGCCTGGAGGATCGAGTTGAGCAACTCGTCGAAGCCGAGGACCTGCTCCTGGACCTGGGTGAGGTGGTCGGCCACGTCCCGGAAGTACTTCTGGATGTCCGGGTCGATCAGTCGCATCGGGCGCTCGCTCAGCAGCTGCATCGGCCGCACCAGGGGCGACACCGCGCGCTTGAACTCCAGCACCTCGCGCTTGAGCTGGTAGATCCGGCTCGCGTCGGTACCGCGAGGGGTGCCCTTGCGGCCCGGGGAGAAGACCTCCGTCTCCACCTCGTCGATGTCGTCCTGCATGGCCTCCGCGACCGCGATGTACCCGTCCACGACGTGGTCCGCGATGGCGTGCAGCACCGCCGACGGGCCCTTGGCGAGCAGCTCCCGGTCCTCCTGCAGCCGGTGCCGCAGCGCCCGCAGGGAGCCCTTCCCGCCGTGCCGCACGGTGATGAAGAAGTCCCGTCCGGTGAAGCACATGACCTCGCCGGTCTCGACGACCTCGCTGGACGCGGTCAGCTCGTCGTGCTCCACGTAGTGGACGGTCTTGAAGACCGTGAACAGCGTGTCGTCGTACCGCTCCAGCTTCGGTCGCTGGTGGGCGTGGACCGCGTCCTCCACGGCCAGCGGGTGCAGCCCGAACTCGGCCGCGATGTCGGCGAACTCGGCCTCGGTCGGCTCGTGCAGGCCGATCCACACGAACCCTCCGTCCCGGCGCACCTGACGAATCGCCTCATGCGGCGTCAGGTTCCGGTCGGCGGTGACGCGTTCGCCGCCGCGGTAGACGGCGCAGTCCACGACGGCCGAGTTGTTCTCGGCCGCGTGCGCGGTGTCGTACGCCGTGCCGTTCTTGCGCAGCGACGGACGGGGGCGGACCGCGGCACGCAGGTCACGGATCATCGACATGGCTGGCTCCTTCGCAACGAAAGGCCGCCGGCGGCGGTTGGAACTGCCCGGAATGGGGACGTCCTGACAAGGCGTCTCCCCGCCTGTGAGGCAGGGAAGGATGTTTGGCACGTCCACAAAGCGGGGAGCACCGCACCGTCGCGGTGGCAGCTTCGCTTGATTCAGATCAAGACAGATCAAGAAAGATCAAGGCAGATCGGACGGATCGAATGGAACGACGAGATCTGGCTCGGGTTCGGTTTCGAGCTGGATCGACGGCGTCCGGTCGATCGGCCGGATCAGGTGGAACGAAGTGCTCTTCCGTTGTGCACCGGCGACACGGCAGCGGATGTGACGCGGGTGCGGGAGGCGGCGGCCGACGGAGCGACAGCCAGAACCGGAACTACGGAACGCGGTGACCGGAAGAGCGGGTGGTACTGCACGGTCGACTTCGGTCCATTGCAGCCTCACCTCCTCCGGCCGGTCCCCCGTGAGGGACGATCCAATCCCGGGCCCCTCGGGGCCCCGGTCCCCGTAGGGGAGTTTCAGCGGGTCGAGGCTTGACAGCGACGCTTCGGCGTGCTGCCCCGACCGGGGCTCAAGAGTAACAGCCGCCCTTGGAGTCAAGGCGCCGCTTTGCCCTTTGCTGACGAGTTCTATGCTCGGCTCATGGCCGATGTTCTTCCTTTGGTGGAGGCCCGTTTGCGCTCTGCGCTGGGCGAACCCGACGCGCGCGCCGCGGTGACCTTCCTGGGTGCGGATCGCATCGAGGTGCTCCGCTTCACAGAGGACGACATCGTCCGCTACGCCACGCTGGGCATGTCCGCCCAGCCGATGGCCGATCCGAACGCCGTTGTCGCCGACCCGGTCAAGGGACCGCGCGCCGAGCTGGTCCTCACGGTCCGGCGCGGCGCCGGCGCCGACACCGACAAGGTGCTCCGCCCGCTCGCCGTGCTCGCCGCGTCTCCGCAGGTGGAGGGTGTGGTGGTGGCCCCCGGCGCCTCGCTCGACGTGGGTGAGCCGCTGTGGCCCGGAGCCCCGTTCATGTCCGTCCTGGTGGCCGAGTCCGGTGGCCTGGTGGAGGACCTGGAACTGGACCCGCCGGCCGAGCCCGTGCGCTTCCTGCCGCTGCTGCCGATGACTCCGAACGAGGCAGCCTGGAAGCGCGTCCACGGAGCCCAGGCCCTCCAGGAGCGCTGGCTCGCCGGCGGGACGGACCTGCGTGATCCGTCCCGTGGGTCCGTGTCCCTGGGCTGAGCCTGTCATGTGGCCGAAAACGGCCCCTCCGTCGGTCAGTTGGCCGTTGACCGCTGACGGTTGGCCGGCAGAGCCGGGGAGTGCCCGGGTCCGCCGTGTCCGCAGTGTCAGTCGTGTCAGCCGGCGAAGACGGCGACGCCGTCCTCCTGGGCGTGCTGCGGCCGGTGCTCCTCCGCTTCCGTCGTGAGCGCCTTCCGCCGTACGAGGACGACGAGGGCGCCCGCCACCGCCGTCACCGCGGCGACCACGAAGGGAACATGGACGTCGGTCCACTCCTCGATCTTCGGCGCGAAGAAGGGGGCGGCGGCCGCCGCGAACCACCGCACGAAGTTGTACCCGGCGCTCGCCACGGGCCGCGGCGCGTCCGAGACGCCCAACGCCAGCTCCGTGTAAACGGTGTTGTTCACGCCGATGGCCGCCCCCGACAGAATCGTGCAGACGACGGCGGTGGCGTGGTCGCCGTACCCGAGGACCAGCACGTCCGCGGCCAGCAGCACCAGCGAACCGCCCAGCACCCTCAGCGAACCGAACCGCGCCTGGAGCCGCGGCGCCACGATCACCGAGAAGACCGCGAGCAGCACGCCCCAGCAGAAGAACACCGCGCCCGACCGGTACGGGCTCATGTCGAGCACGAACGGCGTGAAGGCCAGCACGGTGAAGAACGTGTAGTTGTAGAAGAACGCCGAGACGGCCGCCGAGGCGAGACCTCCGTGGCCGAGCGCCTTGACCGGGTCCAGCAGTCCCGTCTTCCGTGCGGGCCGCGGCTGTTCCTTCAGGAACGCCATGATGCACAGGAACCCGACCGCCATCAGGAACGCGGTGCCGAAGAACGGGTACCGCCAGCTCGCGTCCCCGAGCAGCGCGCCCAGCAGCGGCCCGCACGCCATGCCGAGGCCCAGGGCCGACTCGTACAGCAGGATCGCGGCGGCGCTGCCCCCGGCCGCCGCGCCGACGATGACCGCGAGCGCCGTCGACACGAACAGCGCGTTGCCGAGCCCCCATCCGGCGCGGAAGCCCACCAGTTCACCGACCGACCCGGACGTGCCGGACAGGCCCGCGAAGACCACCACGAGCGCGAGACCGAGCAGCAGGGTCTTCCGGCCGCCGATGCGGCTGGAGACGAAGCCGGTCACCAGCATCGCGACGGCGGTGATCAGGAAGTACGAGGTGAAGAGCAGCGAGACCTGACCCGCTGTCGCGTCGAGGCCCTTGGCGATGGACGGCAGGATCGGGTCGACGAGCCCGATGCCCATGAAGGCGACGACGGACGCCCCGGCGGTCGCCCAGACGGCCTTCGGCTGCCACAGCAGCCCGCCCCCTCCGGCGTCGAACGCCTCCGGCCTGGCGGGATCTCCTGTACTCATGTCTGCTCCTTCATCGCCACGGGGATCAGTGCTGTATACACATAATAAGTTAGATTGCCTAATTAATGCAAGCTACATCTACTTTCTTCTGGTGATCGGGCCGCTGCGGACGGGTGATCGTCCTTGACGCGAGAGGGGACGGGTAGGACCGTTGAGCCCTATGAGGGGCGAACCCAGTTGCCCGAAGTGCGGTGGCCGGGTCAGGGCTCCCGGACTCTTTTCCGACTCGTGGCAGTGTGACGTGCACGGAACCGTGCATCCGCTGCAGCCCGTGATCCCGCCCAGCGTCGAGGCCCTCAGCGTCGTGGTGCACCGTGCCCGGGTGCCGGTCTGGATGCCGTGGCCGCTGCCGGTCGGCTGGCTGTTCACCGGGGCGGCCTTCGCGGGGGACGAGCGCAGTGGCGGTCGCGGGACCGTCGTGGCCTGCTCCGGGCCGGGACCGCTCGGCGGCGTGGGCGAACTGGTGCTCGTCGCCGAGGAACTCGGTGTCGGGCTCGGCGCGCGGTACGCGGGCATCGACGGACCCGACCCCGGCCCGTACATGAACGTCGAGAAGCCGCCCCAGGCCAAGGTCCTGGCCGCCGGCCGCCCGACCCCGCTTTGGCATGTATCCGGTACCCCCGACGACCGGGCCGTCTTCGCGGGCGAGGCACGAGGTTTGTGGCTGTGGGCGGTCGTCTGGCCCGAGACGACGGGGCTGCTGATGTACGACGAACTGGTGCTGACCGATCTGCGGGACGCGGGGGCGGAGGTCGATCTGCTGCCGTGCGGGGCGTTGTCGCCGCGGATCCTTGAGCCGTAGCGCTCCGCTGGGTTGGGCGGTGGGGTTCGTGGGTTTCTGGGGGCGGTTTTCGTGTGCGGGGTGTTGTGGGTTGCTCGCGCCCACGCGGCGGAGCCGCACACTGTCGCAGCCCCGCGCCGCTTGCGTGCCCGTGCCCGGCGGTGCCGGGGTGGCCCGAGGGCCGGTTACCCTAGAGCGTCCCTTCCGCTTCGTCGTCGCCTGGAGTTTGTGTCGTGCGTATTGACCTGCACTGTCACTCCACGGCTTCCGACGGTACGGACACCCCGGCCGAGCTGGTGCGGAACGCGGCCGCCGCCGGGCTGGACGTCGTAGCGCTGACCGATCACGACACGACCCGTGGGTACGCCGAGGCGATCGCTGCGGTGCCTGAGGGACTCACGCTGGTCACCGGTGCCGAGCTCTCCTGCCGCCTCGACGGTGTGAGCATGCACATGCTGGCGTACCTCTTCGACCCCGAGGAGCCCGAGCTGCTCGCCGAGCGCGAGCTCGTCCGGGACGACCGGGTGCCGCGGGCCCACGGCATGATCGCCAAGCTGAACGAGCTGGGCGTGCCCGTGACCTGGGAGCAGGTCTCCCGGATCGCCGGAGACGGGTCGGTCGGACGCCCCCACGTCGCCACCGCCCTTGTCGAGCTCGGCGTCGTACCGACCGTGGGCGACGCCTTCACCGCCGACTGGCTGGCCGACGGCGGCCGGGCCTTCGTCGAGAAGCACGAGACCGACCCCTTCGAGGCGATCCGGCTGATCAAGGGCGCGGGCGGTGTCACCGTCTTCGCGCACCCCGGCGCCGCCAAGCGAGGCCGTACCGTGCCGGAGTCCGCGATCGCCAAGATGGCCGCCGCCGGGCTCGACGGCATCGAGGTCGACCACATGGACCACGAGCCCGAGACCCGGGCGCGGTTGCGCGGACTGGCGGGCGAGCTGGGGCTGCTCACCACGGGCTCCTCGGACTACCACGGCAGCCGCAAGACCTGCGTGCTCGGCGAGTACACGACCGATCCCGAGGTGTACGGCGAGATCACGCGACGGGCGACCGGGGCCTTCCCCGTGCCGGGGACCGGCGGGGGCCGCGGCGCCGGGTGAAACAGCCGATCATCCGGGGCGCTTCGGATGCCCATGCCCCTTTGATTCCGTCCTGATTCCGGTCCTGGTTCTGTCCTGACTCCGGTCGTGATTCCGGTCCTGGTTCTGTCCGGGCCGGACGTGGTTCTGCTCGGTCCTGCCTGATCTCTTCCACTCCGGCTGAGCTCTCGGCTGGTGGCTCTCCGCCGGTTCCGGCGGCATGTCTGCCGGGCTCCCGAGCCGCACAGCCTCCCCTCCGTGGGCCACCACCTCGTTCGCTTCTCCCTCTTCCCTCTCCCTCCCTCGCAAGGCACCACTGTGTTCGACGTCGCCGTCTTCGGTTCGCTCTTCCTCACCCTGTTCGTGATCATGGATCCGCCGGGGATCACCCCGATCTTCCTGGCGCTCACCGCCGGCCGTCCGGTCAGGACGCAGAAGCGGATGGCGTTCCAGGCCGTCTGCGTGGCCGGCGGGGTCATCACGGTCTTCGGGCTCCTGGGACAGCAGATCCTGAGCTACCTGCATGTCTCCGTCCCCGCGCTGATGATCGCGGGCGGACTGCTGCTCCTGCTGATCGCGCTGGACCTGCTGACCGGCAAGACCGACGAGCCGAAGCAGACCAAGGACGTGAACGTCGCCCTCGTACCGCTGGGCATGCCGCTGCTCGCGGGGCCCGGCGCGATCGTGTCCGTGATCCTCGCCGTCCAGAAGGCCGACGGAGTGGCGTCCCAGGTGTCGGTGTGGGCCGCCATACTCGCGATCCACGTCGTGCTGTGGCTGACGATGCGGTACTCGCTGCTGATCATCCGCGTCATCAAGGACGGCGGGGTGGTGCTGGTGACCCGGCTCGCGGGCATGATGCTCTCCGCGATCGCCGTGCAGCAGATCATCAACGGGGTGACGCAGGTGGTGCGGGGCGGCTGAGTCCCCGGTGAGTCCCGGGGCGGGGCTGGGGGGCGAGGTCGGGCCGGGTGCACAACCTCTGGTTGTGACTGTTGGCCGGATGGTTGTTTGATCAGGTGGCGCGCCGGGCGCTTTGCTGTCGCTGGTCGATGTGAGGTTTCGTTCGGGTGCGGCGGCTGGGGGTTGTGCTGGGCATGGGGGCCAGGCGGTCGCTGGGGCGGCGGTTCGGGTGGCTGTGGGCGGCGTACGGGGTCAGTGCGTTCGGCACCCGGCTCGCCTTCGACGCGTTTCCCCTGATCGCGGTCCTGGTGCTGCACGCCGGGCCCATGGAGGTGTCGGCGCTCGCCGCCGCGGGGTTGGCGGTGGGGGCCGTGGTGGCGGTGTCGCTCGGCCCGTGGGTGGAGTCGCACCGCAAGCGGCCGGTGATGATCGCGATGGACCTGGTCCGGTTCGCGGCGTTGCTGAGCGTCCCCGCCGCGTTCGCGCTCGGCCTATTGAGCTTCGTCCAGCTCGTGGTCGTGTCGGTCGTGGTCGCCGCGGCCGACATCACTTTCAACGCGGCCGCCGGCGCGTACCTGAAGGCACTGGTACGGCCGGAGGACCTGCTCGTCGCGAACGGGAGGTTCGAGGCCACGACCTGGACCACCACCATGCTCGGACCGCCGCTCGGCGGGACCATGATCGGGGTGTTCGGCCCGGTGGTGACCGTGGTGGCCGACGCGCTGAGCTATCTGCTCTCGGCGGTGGGCATCCGTGCGATCGGGGGCGGGGAGCCGCTACCCGTACGTGCCGGCACGGCGGCAGGGCGGTCGCGGGCCGACGCATCGTCGCGGCTGCGTGCCGAGGAGCCGTCACGGCTGCCGCCCGGTGAACCGGCGCGGCCACCTGCCGAGAAGGAGGCGTCGCGTTCACGCGTCGGTGAGCTCCTCGACGGCTGGCGGTACATCCTGGGCGACCCCGTGCTGCGCCCGCTGTTCCTCAACACCGTCCTGGTCAGCGGCCTGATCATGGCGACCGCGCCGCTGCTCGCCGTTCTCATGCTCGGCCACCTGGGGTTCGCGCCCTGGCAGTACGCACTCGCCTTCTCCGTGCCCTGCGTGGGCGGGCTCATCGGCTCACGACTGGCCCCTCGGCTCGTCACGCGGTTCGGGCGGCACAGGGTCATGCTCACCGCCGGAACACTGCGCGCGTGCTGGTCGCTCGGGCTGGCCTTCGTCGGGCCCGGCACCACGGGTCTCGTCCTCGTCATGGCTGTCGAGCTGGGGCTGATCACCTGCGTGGGTGTGTTCAACCCGGTGTTCGCCACCTGCCGGCTCGAACGGACGCCGACGGAACGCGTCGCCCGCACCCTGACCGCGTGGTCGGTCACCAGCAAGGCCGGCATCGCGGCTCTGACAGCCCTGTGGGGCCTGCTGGCCGGCCTCGTCGGCACCCGGACGGCGGTGGGGATCGCGGGTGTCCTCCTCCTGGCCACTCCGCTCCTGCTCCTTCGGGTCGGCCACGCGGACGAACAGAGCCCCGCACGGCGCCGATGCCGTACGGGGCTCTGAAGCCTGTGAAGATCCGCGTTACGAAGCGGTCGTTTCGGCCGGGCGGATCCAGAGTCGCTGCCCGGTGGCGGCGGCCTGCTGAACGATCCGGTTGACGGAGGCGGCGTCCACAACGGTGCTGTCCACGGGCGTACCGTCGACATCGTCGAGTCGCATGATTTCGAAGCGCATGGCTTCTCCCTTCGTCTGGTCATCCTCCTGAGGAGAACTGCTGATGGTGGAGCGCAGGGCTTTCCGTGACCTGCGTTCCTAATGGGGTCAACGAGATGCCCCCTGCAAACATTCCCTACGCTAAGGAAATTTTTCGGGTACCTAATTACTCACCCGTGAGCGTGCTGTCCCAGAGCGAATCTCCGTCAGGTGAAGAAGACTGACCGGGACCGGTTGTGTTCGCAGCGTGACCGCCGGGACAATGGATGCATATGAACGACGACAACCTCACGGCGCTCGGCGCCCGCATCGACCGAACGAACGAGCTGCTCCAGCGCATGCTCGCCGAGGTGGCGAAGACGCCCTCGACGCATGCGATCTTCGTCGACGCGGGCTACCTCTACGCGGCCGCGGGGCGGCTCGTCGCCGGAACGGAGGACCGGCGGTCCTTCGACCTGGACGCCGAGGGGCTGATCGACGCGCTCATCGACCGGGCGCGCACGATCTTCGCCGACAGCCGGCTGCTGCGGGTGTACTGGTACGACGGAGCGAGACGCCGCATCCACACGGCGGAGCAGCAGTCGATCGCGGAGCTGCCGGACGTGAAGGTCCGGCTCGGCAACCTGAACGCGAACAACCAGCAGAAGGGCGTCGACTCCCTGATCCGTACCGACCTCGAGTCCCTGGCCCGCCACCGGGCCATCAGTGACGCGGCGCTCCTCGGCGGGGACGAGGACCTGGTGTCGGCGGTCGAGGCGGCCCAGGGCTACGGGGCGCGGGTTCACCTCTGGGGCATCGAGGCGCCCGAGGGCCGCAACCAGGCGGAGCCGCTGCTCTGGGAGGTCGACAGCCAGCGGACGCTCGACCTCGACTTCTTCAAGCCGTACGTGTCACGGCGGACCGCCCCCACGTACGACGCCACGACCGCCGCCCGGCCGACCCGTGAGGACGTCCGCTTCGTGGGCGCCCAGATCGCGGCGAAGTGGCTGGCGGCGCGGGGCCGGGAGACGGTGGGGGAGCTGCTGCCCGGGCATCCCTATCTGCCGGGGTCCGTGGACCAGGACCTGCTGGTCGAGGCGGAGGGGTTGTTGCAGTACTCGCTACGGGGGCAGGCCGATCTGCGGCGGGCGCTGCGGGACGGCTTCTGGGAGCACTTGCAGGCTCAGTACTGAGCCGCGGAGCCCTTGAGTTTCTGAGCCGCGGAGCTCCTGAGTTTCTGAGCCGCGGAGCCCCCGAGCTCGTGAGCAGTTCGTGCGCCCCTGAGAGCTGAGCCGCTAGGCGTCGGCCGTGATGCCGTCCCAGAACTCGACGCAGGCCCGGGCTGTTGCCTCCGGCTGGTCCGCGTTGGGGGAGTGTTCGGCTCCGTGGATGACGGTGCGGTGGGCGTGGAGCCGTACGGCCATGTCGTCGAGGAGGGGGAGCGGCCAGGTGTCGTCGCGTTCGCCGGAGAGGACATGGACCGGGAGCCGGAGCGCGGCCAGCTCGGCGACGCGGTCGGGTTCCGTGCAGAGCTGGCGGCCCGTGGTGATGAGCTGGGCCGGGCTGTTGCCGAGCCAGCGGTGGCGCAGGGCGGCCCGGTCCTCCAGCCCGTTGTCGAGAGCGGGCGTATCGGTGTCCTCGGGGGGTTCCATGGCCTGGATGGCGTCCCACACCTGCGCCATGTCCATCACGGCGAGGACGTCTCGCAGCAGCTTCACGCGCTGCTGCTGCGAGGCCGAGATCTGGGCCGGACCCGAGGAAATGAGGGTGAGAGAGGCGAAGGGGGCCGGATCGAGGAGTACGGCGGCACGGGCGATCTGACCGCCGAGGGAGTGGCCCACGAGGTGTACGGGGGTGTCGCTGACCGTGGCGACCTGGGCGAGGACGTCCTGCGCCAATTCGGCCTGGGCGTACGGGGATTCGTCGTCCCTGGGCCCGGGGGTCTCGTACTGGCCGCGGCCGTCCACGGCGACGGTCCGGTAACCGGCGGCCGCGAGGGGCTGGTGGAGGGCGATGAAGTCCTCCTTGCTGCCGGTGAACCCCGGAAGGAGCAGGGCGGTGCCCTTCTCGGCCGTACCCGCCTCTATCACGGCGAATTCCCCACGGGGGGTACGGAGACGATGCGCTCGCGCGCCGGGGGGCGGGGCAAAGGTGGCGGGACGGCTCATGGGGGAGGTTATAGGCGTGGGGACGGCGTTGGCATCGGAGTGCGCCCCTGATGGGGGCGCGCGAAGTCGAGAATTTGGCTGATGGCCCGGCTCCCGTAAGGGGACCGGGCCATCAGTCGGCAGCTGTCAGGCCGCTGTGGTCACGAGTCCGTGACCTCTGTGACCTCCGCGGCGGCCGCGGCCTTCCGCGTACGTCGCCGGGGCTTCGCCTCGGCAGCCTCGTCGCCTGCCTGGGCCGGGACCGCCGGCTCAGCGGCGGCCTTTCGCGTACGGCGCCGCGGTTTGGCCTCCGTGGCCTCCCCTACGGTGTCCACCGCCGGCTCGGCAGCCTTCCGTGTACGTCGCCGGGGCTTCGTCTCCGTGGCCTCCTCCACCGTGGCCACCGCCGACTCGGCCGCAGCCGCAGCCGTGGTCTTGCGGGTGCGCCGCCGGGGCTTGGCCTCGGTGACCTCGCCGACCTCGGTGGCCTCGGCCGTCTGCGCCGGGATCTCGGCCTCGGCCGTGGCCACCGCCTTGCGGGTCCGGTGGCGAGGCTTGGTCTCCGTGGCTTCGGCCGTGTTCAGGGCGGCTTCGGCGGCGGTTTCGGCCGGGGCTTCGGCGGTGGTGGCCGCGGTCTTCCGGGTGCGGCGGCGGGGCTTGGTCTCCGTGGGTTCGGAGGGAGCCAGGGCCGTCTCGGTGGCTTCGGCCGTGTCCACCGCTGCCTCGGCGGTGGCTGCCGCCTTGCGGGTGCGGCGCCGGGGCTTCGTCGGGGCCTCCTCCACGGCCTCGCCCGGCTCCGCCGCAGGAATCGCCTCGGTGGTCACCGGGGCGGTCGGTTCCTGGACGGCCGGCTGCTCCGCGGGGACGCCGGCGCGGGTGCGGCGACGGCGACGCGGGGTGCGGGGTTCCGTGAGCTCCGTGGAGTCTGCGACGTCCGTGGAGTCCGTGGACTCCGTGGGGGTCCCGGAGGCAGGGGACTCCAGCGGGGCGCCGGCGCGCGTACGGCGGCGGCGTCGGGGCGTACGGGCCGGGCGGTCCTCGGCAGGGCGGGGGCTCCGGCCGCGCGGGCCGCGGGCGCCCGTCTCGCCCAGGTCCTCCAGCTCCTCGGCCTCCAGGCCCGCGCGGGTGCGCTCGGCACGGGGGAGGACGCCCTTGGTGCCCTCGGGGATGCCGAGGTCCGCGAACAGGTGCGGGGAGGTGGAGTAGGTCTCCGGCGGGTCGTTGAAGCTGAGCTCCAGCGCTTTGTTGATCAGCTGCCAGCGCGGGATGTCGTCCCAGTCGACCAGGGTGATGGCGGTGCCCGACGCTCCCGCGCGGCCCGTGCGGCCGATGCGGTGGAGGTAGGTCTTCTCGTCCTCGGGGGACTGGTAGTTGACGACGTGCGTGACGCCTTCGACGTCGATGCCGCGGGCCGCCACGTCCGTGCAGACGAGGACGTCCACCTTGCCGTTGCGGAAGGCCCGCAGGGCCTGCTCGCGGGCGCCCTGGCCGAGGTCGCCGTGCACCGCGCCGGAGGCGAACCCGCGGCGCTGGAGCTGCTCGGCGATGTCCGCGGCCGTGCGCTTGGTGCGGCAGAAGACCATCGCCAGGCCGCGGCCATCGGCCTGCAATATGCGGGCGACCATCTCCGGCTTGTCCATGGAGTGCGCGCGGTAGACGTGCTGCGCCGTGTTCGCGACCGTCGCGCCCTGGTCGTCCGGAGCCGTGGCCCGGATGTGCGTGGGCTGCGACATGTAGCGACGGGCCAGACCGATGACCGCGCCCGGCATGGTGGCCGAGAAGAGCATGGTCTGGCGCTTGGCCGGAAGCATGTTGATGATCTTCTCGACGTCGGGCAGGAAGCCCAGGTCGAGCATCTCGTCGGCCTCGTCGAGCACCAGGCACCGTACGTGCTTCAGGTTGAGCTTCTTCTGGCCGGCGAGGTCCAGCAGCCGGCCCGGAGTGCCGACGACCACGTCGACGCCCCGCTTGAGCGCCTCGACCTGGGGCTCGTACGCGCGGCCGCCGTAGATCGCCGTGACGCGTACGTTACGGACCTTGCCCGCGGTCAGCAGGTCGTTCGTGACCTGGGTGCAGAGCTCGCGCGTGGGGACGACGACGAGTGCCTGCGGGGCGTCGGTGAGTTCCTCGGGCTTGGCGCGGCCGGCCTCGACGTCGGCGGGGACGGTGACGCGCTCAAGGAGCGGGAGGCCGAAGCCCAGCGTCTTGCCGGTGCCGGTCTTGGCCTGGCCGATGACGTCGGTGCCGGAGAGGGCGACCGGGAGCGTCATCTCCTGGATGGGGAAGGGTGTGGTGATGCCGACGGCTTCCAGGGCCTCGGCGGTCTCGGGAAGGATCCCGAGTTCTCGGAACGTCGTAGTCAGGGCGCTGCCTCTTCTGTGTGGGCGGTGCGAGGCGAGCGCGGGGGTCGTGTCGGACCGTGCCGGGGACGTCGGCCGCCTCACGGGCTGGCCGTGGGGCACGGGACCACTGCCGACGCTCTAGCGCTCGAACCGCTGAGGGTCCCTCCGGACTCCGTACTCACAGTGCCGTACGACCCGGGAGGGCTGTCGGGTCGGAGCCGATCGGGCCACCGACCGGGCATCCTCATTCGTGCGGCCCGTCGGATATTCGGCGGGCGCTTTACCACCATACCCCGGAATCGCGCACACGCGATGGCCGATTTGGTCACGTAGTGGTCGTCACAGTGATTGATCAGGGACATACGCCACTGGTCGAGCGGGCTATTGTGCGCTGCATGACGACGTCTGACAAGCCTGACCGCGCCGCCGACACTGCCGCAGAGACCTCTGCCGAGACCTCCGCCGGGGCCCCCCAGCACACCGGGGTCGCCGCCCAGAACTGGGAGCAGGCCTCCACCGACCCGCAGTACTGCGCCGCGGTCGTGGATCTGCTCGGAGCGCTCGCGTACGGGGAGTTGGCGGCGTTCGAGCGGCTCGCGGAGGACGCCAAGCTGGCTCCGACGCTGGCGGACAAGGCCGAGCTGGCCAAGATGGCGTCGGCGGAGTTCCACCACTTCGAGCAGCTGAGGGACCGGCTCACCGAGATCGGCGAGGAGCCGACGCAGGCGATGGAGCCGTTCGTCGCCGCGCTCGACGGCTTCCACCGGCAGACGGCGCCCTCGGACTGGCTGGAGGGCCTGGTCAAGGCCTACGTCGGCGACTCGATCGCCAGCGACTTCTACCGTGAGGTCGCCGCCCGCCTCGACTCGGACACGCGCGGGCTCGTACTCGCCGTGCTCGACGACACGGGGCACGGCGGCTTCGCCGTCGAGAAGGTGCGCGCCGCGATCGACGCCGACCCGCGGGTGGGCGGCCGGCTCGCGCTGTGGGCGCGGCGGCTGATGGGTGAGGCGCTGTCGCAGTCCCAGCGGGTGGTCGCCGACCGGGACGCGCTGTCGACCATGCTCGTCGGCGGGGTCGCGGACGGGTTCGACCTCGCCGAGGTCGGCAAGATGTTCTCGCGGATCACTGAGGCGCACACGAAGCGGATGGCCGCGCTGGGCCTCGCGGCCTAGGGTCCAGTCAGGCCCTGGGGGCGGGGGCGGGCCCTTGGGCGGGGGCGGTTCGTCGGGGCGCAGTGGGTCCCCGCATCCCGGAAAAGCAGAGGTGCGCCCTCAGGACCCCCGGTGCCGTGGTCGGCGGTCGGCCTTATGCCGTCGCCGACCTTCGCCGAAATCTCTCTGCGGGGCGGAGCAGCAGGGACAGCGAGGCCACGGAGACGATCAGCGCGCCGGTGAGGATGACCAGGAGATGTCCGGCTCCCAGCGCAGTGTGCATGAGGAACGCACCGAAGAGCGCCCCGGCGACACCGGTCGGCAGGACCAGGGTGCGGGACGGCAGGCGGTGCGGCAGTCGGTGCAGGGCCGCCCATGCAAGGGCGAGACCGAGGAGCGCGGAGCCGAGCGCTTCCAAGAACATGATGGGTTCCCTCCCGCACGGCCATGAGCAGATCATCGGTCGTAGCCCGTCTTACCCCTGGCCTGCCCGGGGCAATCATCGTCTGTGGGGGAGATGTGCTCCATCTGTGCAGTTCAGGCCCGGACGGAGCACTGAGGGGGCGGATCAGTGAAGAGGTGGGGCAGCGAAGGGGCCCATGAGTCAGAGGCCCACGAGCGAGGGGGCGCGCAGCGAAGGGGCCCGGTGGCGAGTCGTCGCCACCGGGCCCCTTTCCCTGCTTGCCGCGTACGCGTGCGTACCGCCGGCGCTCCCGCGTGCCTAGAGCGCGCTGAAGCCCACCTTGCGCGCGGTGGGCTCGCCGATCTCCACGTACGCGAGGCGGTCGGCCGGAACCAGGACCTTGCGGCCGTGGTCGTCCACGAGGCTCAGCAGCGGCGACTTGCCGGACAGCGCCTCGGACACCGCGTGCTCGACCTCCTCGGCACTCTGACCGCTCTCCAGAACGATCTCGCGGGGCGCGTGCTGCACGCCGATCTTGACCTCCACGGCTATGTCCCTCCGACGGTCAGTGAAGTGCGCGGCCGTCCGCGCCGTACCCAGCACACATTAGCCCGGTGAGGGGACGTGCATCGGCCGACCAAGAACGCCAGGAGCGAACAGGGGACGGGAACAAAGAACCGTACGGCCCCGCACGTGGCGAGTGTCAGTGGTGCTCGCTGCCGTGCAGAGGGAACCCGGCGATGCCCCGCCAGGCCAGCGAGGCCAGCAGTTGGACCGCCTGCTCGCGTGGCACGCTGCGGTCGCTGTGCAGCCAGGAGCGCGCCACCACCTGGGCGAGACCACCGAGGCCCGAGGCGAGGAGCATCGATTCCGCCCGCGACAGGCCCGTGTCCTCGGCGATGACGTCGCAGATGGCCTCGGCGCACTCGTTCGAGACCTTGTCGACGCGCTCGCGCACGGCGGGCTCGTTCGTCAGGTCCGACTCGAAGACCAGCCGGAAGGCGCCGCCCTCGTCCTCGACGTACGCGAAGTACGCGTCCATCGTGGCCCGTACGCGCTGCTTGTTGTCGGTCGTCGACTCCAGTGCCCCGCGGACCGCCTGGATCAGTGCCTCGCAGTGCTGGTCCAGCAGGGCCAGGTACAGGTCGAGCTTGCCCGGGAAGTGCTGGTAGAGCACCGGCTTGCTGACGCCGGCGCGTTCGGCGATGTCGTCCATCGCGGCCGCGTGGTAGCCCTGGGCCACGAAGACCTCCTGGGCGGCGCCCAGGAGCTGATTGCGTCGGGCTCGGCGCGGCAGGCGAGTGCCCCGCGGGCGTGCCGCCTCTGTCTGCTCGATGGCTGTCACGCCGCCTCCCAAAATCGTCCACATGCGGTGTGCGCCGCGCCGCCATCGTACTTTTCGGTAACCCTGGTGTGCGCGGTGCCAGCGCAGAATTTCATGGACCGTACGCGGGAGGAAATGGCGCGGAGCGCATCAAACAGGGGTGAGGCGGGTAGACGGGCGCACCGCCCGGCCTTCCTCGCGTTCCGGATTCCCGTCATGAGTGCCTCCCGGGTCGGCCGTCCGCCCTGCCGGTTCGCTTCCCGGCCTTGTTGCCGGGTGGACTCGGCCGGGGTCTCTTTCGCCGGGGTGGGGCCGAGTGTGGTCGCCGGTGTCCCCCATGGCCCCGAGGTCCCCGGGGGTCGTCCCCTCGCCGGCGGGCCGTCTGTCTACCGCGGCCCGTCCTCCTGCTGCGGGCCGTTTTCCTGCCGGCCGTTGCCCCGTCACCGGTAATCGTCCTCGTCCAGTTCGACGACCCGCGCCTGCTCGACGCGGTCGGCCTCGTTGGCGCTGTCCGGGTCCACGCCGGTCAGCGGGTCGTCGCGGTGCGGGGCGAGGTCCGCGTGCTGCTCGGCGGCGTCGGCCTCGGGTGCCTCGACGTCGAACTCGGTGGTGTTCGGCTCGCCGAGGGTCTCGGGGTCGGTGGGGTCGACGGTCATGCTGGGCTCCCTTCCCGGAAAACCCCTGAGCTTCCCTGGAGAAGCAGGGGTCATGTGCGGGTACCCTGCGTACGAGCCTAGGAGACACGCGATGGCGGCGCTATGTGATCCGCCTGCGGTTTTGTGGGGTCCGAATGGCCACCGTACGGCTCCCCGACGTGCCATGAGGGCTAACTTCCGTACCGGCAACGGGTGTCTGTGACGGCGAACACATGAGCCACTGCGTGATCGTCTCGTAACATTGCCGCATGTCTTCGACCGAGTTGCCGTCCGCGCTGGCCGCCACCGTCACACCGAAGGCGAGCCCGGTGCGGGTCGCGGTCGGTGAGCGGCTGCGGTCGGTCGGGCTGCCGGGGGTCACGCTGACCGTACGGTCGCGACCACCGGCGCGGGAAGGACTGCCGCCCGCCCTGTATGTGCACGGCCTGGGCGGTTCCTCGCAGAACTGGTCGGCGCTGATGCCGCTCGTCGACGGCCTGGTCGACAGCGAGGCCATCGATCTGCCCGGCTTCGGGGACTCCCCGCCGCCGGACGACGGCGACTACTCGGTCACCGGGCACGCGCGCACGGTGATCCGTTATCTCGACGCGGCCGGGCGCGGGCCCGTGCACCTCTTCGGGAACTCGATGGGCGGTGCGATCACGACCCGGGTCGCGGCCGTACGCCCCGATCTGGTCCGCACCCTGACGCTGGTCTCGCCCGCGCTGCCCGAGATCCGCGTGCAGCGGACCGCGGTGCCCACGGCGCTGCTGGCCCTGCCCGGGGTGGCCCGGCTGTTCACCCGCTTCACCCGGGGCTGGACCGCCGAGCAGCGCGTACGGGGAGTCACGGAACTGTGCTACGGCGACCCCGGGCGCGTGACGCCGGAGGGGCTCCGCAACGCGGTCGAGGAGATGGAGCGGCGGCTGCAGCTGCCGTACTTCTGGGACGCGATGGCGCGGTCGGCGCGCGGGATCGTGAACGCGTACACCCTGGGCGGCCAGCACAACCTCTGGCGCCAGGCCGAGCGCGTCCTCGCACCCACGCTCCTCGTCTACGGCGGCCGTGACCAACTCGTCTCCTATCGGATGGCCCAGCGGGCCGCCCGCACCTTCCGCGACTCCCGCCTGCTGTCCTTGCCGGACGCGGGGCATGTGGCGATGATGGAGTATCCGGAGGCGGTGGCCACAATGTTCCGTGAACTGCTCGCGGAGACGGCGGAGTTGAGCGGTTCGTCGGACGAGAGCGGGGCGGCCTCCGGTGCGGAGCGTCCGGCCTTCGGCGCGTCCGGCTCGGCTTCCGGGACGGACAGGTCAGGTACGGACAGGTCCAGGACGGACAGGTCCAGGACGGACAGGTCCAGGACGGACAGGTCCGGTACGGGCGAACCCGGTTCAGGCGTCCCGGGCGCGGGAGGTTGAGGCGCGGCGTGGGACGGCACAGCCGCAAGGGGCGGCCCGCCAAGGGCGGGACAACCGAGACACCAGTGGCCCCGGCGCCGCCGGTGCCCGGGGCGACCGGCACGCCCGTGCGCGGGACACCGCGCCACCCGGACGGCACACCCCCACAGGGAGTGCCCCGATTCGCCGACGGCGCCCCCTCGCGTGGGGCGCCGCGCATGTACGACGGGACGCCCGCACAGGGCGTCCCACGCTTTCCCGGAGCTCCTGGTACGCCTAATGCTCCTGGCGGTACGTCGGCGCAGGGGGTTCCACGTCTGCCGGACGGTACGCCGGCGCGTGGTGTCCCGCGTCCGCCGCGTTTCCCCGACGGCACGCCGGCGCAGGGCACACCCCAGGTGAGGGGCGGGCACCCCGAGCAGCGTGAACAGGGTGGGGGCTGGGGAAGTTCGCCGCCGCGGGCCCCGCGCAGGCCATGCAGCAGGAGGCGCCGACCGGGTACGCGGACCCGCGTATACCGCGACAGCGACAGCAGCCCGTCCCCGGCCACAGGCCGGAGTCCGGTGAGGGGCGGTCCGGCGCTCCCGGTCCTGGGCCCGGTCCGCGGCAGGCCTACCTCGACGCCTTCGAGGGGGCCGACGAGGCCGAGGAGGGGCTGCCGGGCGAGGCGCCGGGAAGCGGGAAGGGCAAGGGGGGCAAGGGGCGGACGTTCACTGGCATCGCGGCCGCCGCGGTCACCACCGTGCTGGCCGTCGTCGTGGCCGGACAGGTCACCGTCGGTCGTGACGGTGTGTCCTTGCAGTCGCAGGCCGACGAGGGCAGTGACCGCGACTCCGTCGACTCCGCCGACTCCGCCTCGCGGAGCGACGACCGGCCTCGTCAGTCCGTGACGCCGAGCGCGACCCCGCTGACGTACGACGAGAAGATGGGCAAGCGGTACCCGCTCGCCGCCGACCTCGAGGGGAGCGGGAAGTTCCAGGCGGTCATGGGCTTCGACCGGGCGCCGGGCACGGGGCAGAAGCACCGGTACCGCGTCGACGTCGAGGAGGGACTCGGCCTCGACGCGGAGCTGTTCGCGGACGCCGTGCAGAAGACCCTGAACGACGACCGGAGTTGGGCCCAGGGCGGAGGCCGCACCTTCGAGCGGATCTCCTCAGGGAAGCCGGACTTCGTGATCACGCTGGCCAGTCCGGGCACCACCGCCGACTGGTGCGCAAAGTCGGGCCTCGACACGACCGTGGACAACGTGTCCTGCGACTCCGCCGCCACCGACCGTGTGATGATCAACGCCTACCGCTGGGCCCAGGGCTCCAAGACGTACGGCGACAAGATGTTCGCGTACCGGCAGATGCTGATCAATCACGAGGTCGGCCACCGCCTCGGCTACGGCCATGTGACCTGCGACAAGGACGGCGAACTCGCCCCCGTCATGCAGCAGCAGACGAAGTTCCTGGACCATGGCGGGATCAGCTGCCGGGCCAACCCCTGGCCGTTCCCGGGAAGTTGATCTCCGGCAGGCGGACCCGCCGATCCGGCGTCGCGCTCCTCGGCGGGAGTTGGTCATTGGTCATTCGCCTTTGCCCATGACCTGGCGAAACACGGCGGCTTGATTCCTTAGCGCGACAAAACGCTACCCACGCGCGAAAGTCACGGCCGTTCACCCCTTTTGGTGGCGCGACGGACAACCGTCCGTCGCGCCACCGTCATGTCCGCATACGTTCGTTCCGCTGCGAGCCGCCGGTTCCATGGCGGCTCCCAAACGGGAGATCGGGGGTGCACACGTGCGCATCGGACTGCTTACGGAGGGTGGCTATCCGTATGTGAGCGGTGACGCCAGGCTCTGGTGCGACCGGCTCGTACGCGGACTCGGGCAGCACGAGTTCGACATCTACGCGCTCAGCCGCAGTGAGCAACAGGAGGACGAGGGCTGGATTCCACTGCCGCCACAGGTCAGCCGCGTACGGACTGCTCCGCTGTGGAGCGCGGAGGCCGACGGCGTCGTGTACGGCCGCCGGGCCCGGAGACGGTTCGCGGAGGCGTACGGGGAGTTGGTGGCGGCGGTGTGCGGGGCTGGCGCTGTCGGGGCGGTCGGAAGCGTAGGAGCCGGGGCGGCCGGGATCGGGGGAGCCAGTACAGCCGGACCCGGGGCAGCCGGAGGAGCTGGACTCGGGGGAGCCGGGGGCGCTGGGCGGGAGGCGAGGGGCGCCGAGAACTCCGTGGATGTCCCCGACGTCGAGGCGGACCGTTTCGGCAGTGCGCTGTACGGGCTCGCCGAACTCGCTCGCGACGAGGGCGGACTGGTCGGCGCCCTGCGCTCGGAAGCCGCCGTACGCATTCTGGAACGCGCCTGTCGCGCACCTGGCGCACTGCGTGTGGCGCGCGAGGCGCGCGTACCCGATCTGCTCACCGTCGCCGCACACCTCGAACGCGCCCTGCGCCCCCTCTCGCTCGACTGGTACGACGGCGACGGCCTCGGCTCGGTCGACCTGTGCCACGCGGCGGCCGGTGGCTCGGCCGCACTGCCCGGGCTGCTGGCCCGGCACTTCTCGGACGTGCCGCTGCTGGTCACGGAGTACGGCGTGCAGTTGCGGGCGCACTACCTCGCGGTCTCCGGCGACGCGCCGGTCCGCGCGCTGCTCTCGGCCTTCCACCGGCGGCTCGCCGCCGAGGTGTACCGGCAGGCCGCCTGTATCACGCCCGGCAACACCCACGCCCGCCGCTGGCAGGAGCGCTGCGGCGCCGACCGGGCCAAGCTCCGTACGGTCTATCCCGGCATGGATGCGTCCCGTTTCGCGGACGTGGGCGAGTCCGCGGAGAACGCCGACCCGTACACGCTCGTCTGGATCGGCCGCATCGAACCCGCCAAGGACCTGATCTCCCTGCTGCACGCCTTCTCGGAGATCCGCCGGAGCGAGCCGAGGGCGCGACTGCGGATCGTCGGTGCCCCCGCCGAGGGGCCGGAGGGCGCGGCCTACCTCGGCCACTGCCGTGTGCTGGCCGCACAGCTCTTCCCCGACGAGGCCGAGGGCGCTCACGCGGTCGGCGACAACCCGGTGTCGTTCGAGGAGATCGGCGGCCCGGAAGTGCCGGATCTGGCGGAGGCGTACGCGGCCGGGGCGGTCATCGTCCTGTCGAGCGTCGTGGAGGGGTTCCCGATCAGCCTCGTCGAAGCCATGTTCTGCGGACGCGCGACCGTGTCGACCGACGTGGGGGCGGTGGTGGAGGTCATCGGCGGTACGGGGCTCGTCGTCCCGCCGCGCAATCCGCGGGCGCTCGCGGAGGCGTGCGTGGCGCTGCTGCGCGACCCGGAGCGCGGTGCACGCCTCGGCGCGGCCGCCCGCGCCCGAGCACTCGAACTGTTCACCGTCGAGCAGAACGTCCAGGCGTTTCGTGGCATCTACCTTGAGATCGTCTCCCAGTCCCCGGTGCGGAGGCTGCTCGTGGACGACATGGGCGACCCGCTGCCCTTCGGCGTTCCGGCCGAGGCCCACATCGCGGGACGGTGGACCGAGGTCCGGCCGGCTGCTGAGGTTCGACTGACGGCTGAGGCCCGACCAGTAACTGAGGTCCGATCGACGGCTGAGGCCCGACCAGTAACTGAGGCCCGATCGGCGGCTGAGGCCCGACCGGAGTCCGGGGGCCGCCCGTGCCGCGGGCCCGGGGTTCCTGTGCGGGCGACGGCTCCTGTCGGGGTGGCTCCGGCCGGGGCGGCTTCGACTGCGGCTCCGATCCCGGCTTCGGGTGCGGCGCAGTCCGGGGAACCGGTCCCGGCGGGGGAGGCGGCGCGATGAGCGAGCTGAGAGACACATTTGGCGAGCCGAGAGGCACCTTGAGCGAGCCGAGCGAGCTTGGGGAGCCCTCCTGCGAACCCTCCTCCCACGCCTCCCACGAATCCTCCTCCCACCCGGCCACCCCCTCGCCCCCGACGGCAAGCCGCAAGCCGCTCGCCCGGAGAGGTGGCGCCGACCCGGTCAAAGCGCTGATGCACCGCCATCGCGCGCTCTGCGAGCGAGCCGTCGACCCGCTTGAGATCGCCGCCGGGCTGGAGGCACACGGCGTGACCGACCGCACCGCCGCCCGCTTCCGCCACCGCGACGTGTTCTCCCTCGCCGAGGAGTTGTACGCGCGCGTCCCCCGGGACGAGGAGACCCGGTCCACGGAAAACGCGGCGACCGCCGGGCCCGACGCGCCCGGCGCGCACGCCGGTTGGGCCGCCCTCGCCCTGCTGCCGGGCGCCCTGTGCACGGCGGTAGTCGTCGGCGTACGCCTCACCGAGGGCCGCCCCCGCCTCCTGATCGCCACTGTCGGCGCCCTCACCGTGTTCCTGGGCCTGCGTCTGGCGCTGCGCCGGGGCCCGCTGCGTACCGCCTCGGACCCGACGAGCGGCACGCGCGCCTGGACAGGGTGGCTGCTGGCGTACGCCGTCCTCGGGGACGGCCTGCTGAACGCCGGCCTCGACGGCGGCCCGCACGGCCCCTGGCCCCTGGCCACCGCATCCGCCCTGGCCCTCGCCCTCGCCTACGCGCCGGCCGCCTGGTGCGCCCACCTCCTCGCTGTACGCGCCCGCCGCAATCTGGCCGCGAGCCGCGGCCTGGCCGACTTCGCCGACTCCGTACGCCCCGTGCTCCTCACGGTGCCCACCCTCTTCCTGTGCGCGCTCGCCGTGCTGCTCGCCCTGTGCGGCGCGGCGCTGGACGAGCCCGCCGCATACGCCGCGGCTGGTTCACTCGGCGCGCTGCTCCTGCTCGCCCGCCTTCTCACCGCGCACGGTTTCACCCGCGCTCCCGCCCTCGCCCTCGGTGCGGCGGGAGCCATCGAAGTGATCGCCCTCGCCACGGTCTTCGCCGGCCGCCTGCCCGGCTGCTCCATCCTGGCCGTCCCCGTCGGCACCGTCGTCGACGCCTCGGGGCCGGGAGCCGTCCCGGGTCTGGCGTGCGGCCTCGCCGCCCTGGCCCTCCTGATCCACTCCATCCGCACCCTGACCCGGGCCTCGGCCCACGCCGCGCCCTCCGGAGCACCGTGAACCCCGGCCCGCCGCCCGGCCCCGCCGCGCTCGTGAACCGCGCCCGGCCCCAGGCACACCACCGGAGGAACTTCGAGCCGTGACCGACCCACCCGGAGACCAGTGATGAGTGCTCAGCACATTCCTCCCGCGGGTCCCACACCGCGGGCCTTCGCCCGATCCACGGCAAGCCCACAAGGAGAACGCCAGATGATCACCTCCCGAACCGGACGATCCGCCCCGGGAGCCGCCCGATGAGGGTCCTGCTGATCGGAGCCAACGGATACCTCGGCCGCTTCGTCGCCGACCGCCTGCTCGCCGACCCGGCCGTGCAACTCACCGCGCTCGGCCGCGGCGACGACGCCGACGTACGGTTCGACCTCGCCACCGGCAGCCCGGGCGCGCTCACCCGCTTCCTGGACGCCGTCCACCCCGGAGTCGTCGTCAACTGCGCCGGAGCCACCCGTGGCGGTGCCCGCGAACTCATCCGGCACAACACCGTCGCCGTCGCCACCGTCTGCGAGGCGCTCCGCCGCAGCGGCTGCGGAGCGCGCCTCGTCCAGATCGGCTGCGCCGCCGAGTACGGCCCCAGCCAGCCCGGCTCCTCCACCGCCGAGGACGCCGTGCCCCGCCCCGGCGGCCCGTACGGCGTGAGCAAGCTCGCCGCCACCGAACTGGTCCTCGGCTCCGGCCTGGACGCCGTCGTGCTGCGCGTGTTCTCGCCCGCGGGTCCCGGCACCCCCGCCGGGTCCCCGCTCGGCCGCCTCGCCGAGGCCATGCGCCGCGCCATGCAGTCCGGCGACGGCGAACTCAAACTCGGCGGCCTCGGCGTCCAGCGCGACTTCATCGACGTCCGCGACATCGCCCGAGCCGTCCACGCCGCCTCGCTCTCCGCGGCCCAGGGCGTGATCAACATCGGCTCCGGTCGCGCCGTGCGCCTGCGCGACGCCGCCGCCGTCCTCGCCCGCGTGGCCGGCTACGGCGGCGCCCTGCACGAACTCGACGGACCACCCGGGCACATCAGGCCGTCCATCGGGCACCCCCGCCCCGAACCGGACCACGCCGGCCCCGTCGCCTACCCCTACCCCGACGGCTGCGGCAGCTGGCAACAGGCCGACGTACGCACGGCCCGCGACCGGCTCGGCTGGCGACCCCGCATCAACCTCGAAGAGTCCCTCGCCGACATCTGGATGGAGGCGGCATGCCGTATCTGACCGGCACAGCCGTCGGCACCGCGAGCACCGGCGCGGTCCTCGGCCTCGGCATTCCCGGCTACGCGCACCCCCTTCTCGCACCGGCGGAGTGGGGCGGACTCACCCGCCCCGGCACCCCTCTGCACTGGGTCGTCCTCAACGTGAGCCGTGGGCCGGGCACGCGACCCGACCCGCTGTGCCTGGAGGCGGCCGGCCGGCTGCGCAACTCGGGTGTCCGCGTCCTCGGGCATCTGGATACGACGTACGGCGCACGCACGCTGGGCGAACTGCTCTCCGACGCCTACCGGTATCTCCGCTGGTACCGGGTCGACGGCTTCGTCCTGAACCGCTGCCCCACAGAGCGCACAGCGCTCCCCGAGGTCCGCCGCACGGTCACCGCGCTCCGGGAACTGCTCGATGGAGGACACATCGTCCTCGGCCACGGCAGCCACCCCTACCCCGGATATGTGGAGCACGTCGATCAACTGGTGACCTTCTCCGGGCCCTGGAGCGACTACCGCTGGTCGCAGGTGGCCGAGTGGACCGCCGACCATCCGCCCGAACGCTTCTGCCACTTCGTGCACGGCGTGCCCCGCGGCCACCTCGACGAGGCCCTCCGCATCGCCCGATGGCAGGGCGCGGCCACGATCTACTTCACCGACCGCACGGACCGCGGCGGCCGCACCGACCCCTGGGAGACCATGCCCGGCTACTGGGACGACATCGTCTCGCTGGTTGGACCAGGTGTCTCGGAATGAAAAAGGGCGTGGCAGTGTTACGGAGAGAACAACTGTAGTGATTGACCGACCAACGGAGTCCCCGTGTCGCTGCCACCCCTGGTCGAGCCCGCTTCTGAGCTCACCGTAGACGAGGTCCGCAGGTACTCCCGCCACCTGATCATCCCCGACGTCGGGATGGACGGGCAGAAGCGGCTGAAGAACGCCAAGGTGCTCTGCGTGGGCGCCGGCGGCCTGGGCTCGCCGGCGCTGATGTACCTGGCCGCGGCCGGCGTCGGCACGCTCGGCATCGTGGAGTTCGACGAGGTCGACGAGTCGAACCTGCAGCGCCAGATCATCCACAGCCAGGCCGACATCGGCCGCTCGAAGGCCGAGTCCGCGCGTGACTCGGTCAAGGGCATCAACCCGTACGTGAACGTGATCCTTCACGAGGAGCGGCTTGAGGCCGACAACGTGATGGACATCTTCAGCCAGTACGACCTGATCGTCGACGGAACCGACAACTTCGCGACCCGCTACCTGGTCAACGACGCGTGCGTGCTGCTGAACAAGCCGTACGTGTGGGGCTCGATCTACCGCTTCGACGGCCAGGCCTCGGTCTTCTGGTCCGAGCACGGCCCCTGCTACCGCTGCCTCTACCCGGAGCCCCCGCCGCCCGGCATGGTCCCCTCCTGCGCCGAGGGCGGCGTCCTGGGCGTGCTGTGCGCGTCCATCGGTTCCATCCAGGTCACCGAGGCCATCAAGGTCCTCACCGGCACGGGTGAGCCGCTGGTCGGCCGCCTGATGATCTACGACGCCCTGGAGATGCAGTACCGCCAGGTCAAGGTCCGCAAGGACCCGAACTGCGCGGTCTGCGGCGAGAACCCCACCGTCACCGAGCTCATCGACTACGAGGCCTTCTGCGGTGTCGTCTCCGAGGAGGCCCAGGAGGCGGCCGCCGGCTCGACGATCACTCCCAAGCAGCTCAAGGAGTGGATCGACGACGGCGAGAACATCGACATCATCGATGTGCGCGAGATCAACGAGTACGAGATCGTCTCGATCCCCGGCGCCCGTCTGATCCCCAAGAACGAGTTCCTCATGGGCTCCGCCCTGGAGAGCCTCCCGCAGGACAAGAAGATCGTCTTGCACTGCAAGACGGGTGTCCGCAGTGCGGAAGTCCTCGCCGTCCTCAAGTCGGCCGGCTTCGCCGACGCGGTCCACGTCGGCGGCGGCGTGATCGGCTGGATCAACCAGATCGAGCCGAACAAGCCGGTCTACTAGGCGCACACCTTCCACGGAGGGGCTCGGCACCGCGTGTGCCGGGCCCCTTTCCGCTGCCCGTGCGGGCAACGGCGGCGCGGGCGCGAGGCACCCGCCCTCCGTTCGTGCTACGAGCAGACCTTGCCGTCGTCGGGCACCGTGCCCTTCAGCAGATACGCGTTGATCGTCGAGTCGACGCAGTCGCTCCCGCTTCCGTACGCCCCATGGCCCTCGCCCTTCCAGGTGAGCTCCACACCGACGTCGTCGCCCAGCTCGTCCGCCATCTTCTTCGCGCCCTCGTACGGCGTCGCCGGGTCCCCGGTGTTGCCCACGACCAGCACGGGCTCGGCTCCCGGAGCGCTCACCTCGGTTGTGTCGTACTGGCCCTCCACCGGCCAGTTGTGACACCAGCCCGCCGTGTCCCAGCCCAGGTAGTCCCCGAAGACCGGCGAGATCCTGCGGAATTCGGGCAGCAGCTTCTTCGTCTCCTCGGCGGTCGGCCGCTGCTTCTGGTCCAGGCACGATATGACCCGCTGTGAGTGCGTCGTCGTGCCGTAGCGGCCGGAAGGGTCACGCTCGTTGTAACCGTCGGCGAGCGCCAGCAACTCGGAGCCGTCGCCGCCCTCGGCCGCGTCGAGCGCGCTGGTCAGCGTCGGCCAGCTCTGTTCGCTGTAGAGCGGCAGGACGATGCCGGTGATGGCCAGCGTCTGGGTGAGATCGCGGCCGGACGACGCCGGCAGCGGCTTCGCGTCGATCCGCTTCAGGAGGTCCACGATCTTCTGCGTGCCCTCCTTCGGGTCCTGGCCCGTCGACTTCAGGTAGTTGTCGAGGGCGCGCTGGAAGCCGCGGGCTTGGTTCTTGGCGTGGCCCACTGCGTCGGCGCTCGGGTCGACGACCGCGTCCAGCACCAGACGGCCCACGTTCTTGGGGAACAGATGGGCATAGACGCCGCCGAGCTGGGTGCCGTACGAGATGCCGAAGTAGTGGGTCTTCTTGTCGCCGAGGTTCTGGCGCATCAGGTCCATATCGCGGGCCGTGTCGGTCGTCGAGACGTGCGCCAGCAGCTTGGCCGCTGCCTTCTCACAGCCTGCCCCGAAGTCGGCCGCGTCCCTGAGGTACGCACTCTCCTCGGCCGCGTCGTCCGGCGTGGCGTCCACCGACTCCGCGGCCTGGATGTCCTTGTCGCTGCGGCAGCGCACGCCCTCGCTCGCGCCGACCCCGCGCGGGTCCCAGCTCACCAGGTCGTACCGCTCGTGGAGGCTGCTCGCGATGTCGGCGTACGAGGGCATCATGGAGACGCCCGAGCCACCGGGACCGCCGAAGTTGAACAGGAGCGAGCCGATGCGTTCGCCCTGGCCGCCGGTCGACTTCGACCGGATCAACGCGAGCCCTATCGTCTCCCCGTCCGGTTTGTTCCAGTCGAGGGGTGTCTTCAATGTGGCGCACTGCCAGTCGCCGCCGGGTGCGGGGCCGTCCGATGTCGCCTTGCAGCGGCCCCAGTCGAGCTTCTGGGAGGTGAGCGAGGCGGGCAGCTCCGATGACGTACCCGATGACGTACCCGATGGCGACGTGGCCGACGACGCTCCCGCGTCGCTCTTCCCGTCGTCCGAGCCGCCGCTGCAGCCGGCCATCAACACCGCGGCGGCGGCCAGAGCCGTCCACCGTCCGAATCGCGCCATGAGCAATCCCCCCTCGCTTCGTCGTCCGCCTGATGTCCCGGATGACAGTCATGCCATGGTAGGCGTATCACCACGAGCGGTGCGGCAGCCTGTGGATAACTCTGTGACCTGTGCTTTTGTGGGTTCGCGGCCCGGGTGACCTGCTTCACGAGCAGACGGTCCCCGGCGCGGGCACCTTCCCCTGCAGCAGGTAGGCGTCCACCGCATTCCGCACGCACGTGTTCCCGCTGATGTACGCGCCGTGCCCCTGCCCTTTGTACGTGAGCTCGACCCCGACCCCCTTGCCCAGCGCCTTCACCATCCTGCTCGCGCCCTCGTACGGTGTGGCCGGGTCGCCGGTGTTGCCGATTACGAGGATCGGAGCCGCCCCGGGCGCACTCACGTTGGGGTGGTTGGCGGCGCCGGGCACGGCCCAGTCGCTGCAGCTGAGCATCTCCCAGGCCAGGGAGTCGCCGAAGAGAGGGGAGGCGGCCCGGAACTCGGGCAGTTTCGCCGTCACGTCCTTGACGGTGTAGCGGGGTTTGTCGTCCGCGCAGTTGATGGCGACGTTCGCCGGGATGAGATTGCTGAACTCGCCGTTCTCGTTGCGTCCGTTCAGGGAGTCGGCCAGCAGCATCAGCACCTTTCCGTCACCCTGGTACGCCTGGTACAGGCCCTGCGTCAGGTACTTCCAGAGCTCCTGGGAGTAAAGGGCCTGGAGGATCCCGTCCGTCGCGAGCGACTGGGTCAGCTGGCGTGAGAGGACGCCGGGGATCGGCTTGGCGTCGAGAGCCTTCAGCAATTCGGCGATCCGGTTCTTCACATCCTGCGGGGTGTCCCCGACTGGGCAGCCCCCCTTCATCGAGACGCAGTTCCGCGCGTAGTTGTCGAGCGCGAGCTGAAAGCCCTTGGCCTGCCCGAGAGCGCCCTGCTCCGAGTTCTGCGTCGGGTCGACGACCGCGTCGAAGACGGCCCGCCCCACGTTTTTGGGGAACAGGTGGGCGTACACGCCGCCGAGTTCGGTGCCGTACGAGATGCCGAAGTAGTACAACTTGCGGTCGCCGAGGACCTGGCGCATCAGATCCATGTCGCGGGCCGCGTCCGTGGTGCGGACGTGCGGGAGCATCGCGCGGGACTTCTTCTCACAGGCCGCATTGAACGATTCGGTGCTGTCGAGGAGTTTCCTCTCCTCGGTGGTGTCGTCGGGCGTCATGTCCTGCTGGAGGAATTTGTCGAGCTGCCGGGCGTCCTTGCACTCGATGCCCGCGCTGCGGCCGACCCCTCGCGGGTCGAAACTCACCAGGTCGTACCGGGTGCGCAGCTCCGCGAAGTCGTCGGCGAAGGCGGGCAGACCGGTGACACCGGATCCGCCGGGGCCGCCGAAGTTGAAGATGAGGGAGCCGATGCGCTGGCTCTTGGTACCGCTCGTCCTGACCCGGATGAGCGCGATATCGATCGTGTCGCCCTTGGGTTCGCTCCAGTTGCGTGGTGCCTTCATGGTGGCGCACTGCCACGTGCCACCGTTCGGCAGCGGTGAGGGTGCCGCCCCTCCGCCCTCGGACGCGGACGGTGCCGGGCAGTCCTTCCAGCTCAGCTTCTGGCCCGTCAGGTTGTTGTCCTTGGGGTCGTCGCCACCACAGCCCGCCAGCAGCGGGCACAGCAGGACGGCTGTGGCGATCAGGGCGGCGGCGCTTAGCCGGGGCGGGATGGGCATGCCTCCCATCCTGGCCGCGCTCCGTCCGGTGCGCTCGGGGCGAGGGCCGGGCGGGTGAGTACCCGTTTTCGGACGTCCACGCGCGCGTGCCTACAGCGAGCCCCTGCGTGACAGGTGGTTGAAGGCCAGCCAGCCCGGCAGCACGGGCAGCCACAGCGTGAGCAGCCGGTACAGGAGCACCGCGGGCGCCGCGACCTCCTTGGGGAGGCCCACCGCGATCAGGCCGACGGTGAGGGTGGCCTCGACCGCGCCCACACCGCCCGGGGTCGGCGCCGCGGACCCGAGCGCGTTGCCGGCGAGGAAGACCACCGCCACGCTGGCGATGCTCAATGAGGGCATGTTCTCGCTGCCGAACGCCCGGATCGACGCGTCCAGACACATCACGAAGCAGCCCGTGAGCAACAGCATGCCGCCGATGCCCGTGACCAGCTTCTGCGGCCGCTGCAGCACGTCGAGCATGCGCGGCACGACACCCGCGAACAGTGACCTCACGCGCGTGACGGCGAACTTCCGCAACCACGGCACCGACGTCACCACGAGCACGAGGACCGCGACCGTCAGCAGGCCCGCGATGACCGTGCGGGACGGCGACAGGGAGGGTGTCTTCTCGATACCCGTCAGGTAGCCGAAGGACAGCAGCATCAGGATGTGGCAGCCCAGTCCGAACAGCTGCGACGCGCCGACACTGGCCACCGCGAGCCCCGGTCGTACCCCCGAGCGCTGCAGGAACCGCGCGTTGAGAGCGACGCCGCCCACCGCGGCGGGCGCCACGATCTTCACGAACGATCCGGCGACCTGCGCCGCGACGGTCCGCAGGAACGGCACCCGCTCGGGCACGAAGCCCAGCAGGCTCATCGCCGCCGCGACATAGCTCAGCGCGGAGAACGCGGCGGCCGCGGCGACCCAGCCCCACTCGGCGTTCTCGATGAGCGGCCCGAACTCGATGTGGGCGAGCTGCGTCAGCAGGAAGTACGCGCCGATCGCGCCGGCGATGAAACTCATCAGCGTGCGCGGCCTGACCCGCTCCAGGCGGGCCGGTTCGACTGGAGCCTGCGGCCTGATCAGCAGCACCTGGTGGCGGATCTGGGTGAGCAGGTCCTCCTCCCGCGCCTCCTCCATGGCCTCGTCGATCGCGCGCTTCTCGGCCCGCTGCTCGGCCCGTACGGCCTTCTTGGCGGACTTGCCGGCCGCGAGTGCCTGGGATTCCTCCACGCGGGCCTGTTTGGCGAGCTGGGACGCCTCCAGGACCGCCTCACGCTCGCGCTCGGCCCGCTCCCGGGCCAGCCTGCGCAGCGTCGCGAGCGTGGAACGAGACAGTGCGATGGGCTGCAACAGCGGCAGGCAGTCGGCCACCGCGTCGGGGCCCAGGACGCTCACGGCCGAGCTCACGGCGCGCTCGGCGCCCACCCGCAGGCCGAGCGTCGTCAGCAGCTGGGACACGTCCATGCGCAGCAGCAGGTCACCGGCGGCGATCTCGCCGACGCGCAGATCGGTGAGGATCACCGTGCCGGAACCATCCACCAGAATCGCGTCGCCCACGAGCCTGCGGTGCGCGATGCGCCGTGACTGCAGCGCCTTCACCTGGTCCCAGGTGTCGTGCAGCAGATCGTCGGTGATCTCCTCGTCCGACAGGGAGTCCAGGGTGCGCCCGCCGGTGTGCTCGTAGACGAGCATCACGGCGTCCGGGCCGAGTTCCGAGGTCGCGATCAGCTTCGGTGCGTTCGCGCCGGCCGCGATGGCCGCGTAGGCGAGCAGGGCCTCCTGTTCCAGGGCCTGACGCAGGGACTGCAGGCTGCGGCGCGTCGCGAGTCCGCGCAGCGTCAGGTTGCGCCAGGCGCGGTAGAAGAAGCCCTGCGCCTGCTGTTCCCGGTCGACCACCGTGACGTCCAGTGGCGAGCCGTCCTCCAGCGTCACGAAGTACCTGCGGCCCCGGTCACCGCTCTCGGCCGTGTCCGGGACCTCCTCGCGGGACGCGCTCACGGGTTTGAAGCCGACGTGCCGCAGGCCGGCCATCAGGGTCCGCCCGGTGGGGCGCACGTTCGGCGAGCCGACCGCGTACAGCGTCCCGTAGGCCACGGTCCAGCCGATCAGCACCGTCAGGATGATCGAGAACGGTGTCGTGTACCCGGTGACCAGCATGGAGAACGCGTCGAGCAGCAGCACGATCCACAGCACCGCGCGCCAGCGGGGTCTGCGGGACATGCCGACTGCGGTCATGTACGCGATGACGGGTGCGAGATAGCCGTGCACCGGGTCGGTGAGGGCGTGGATGTCGCCGGGCGAGGGCTGGGTGAGCGCTTCCTGGATCGACTCCGGGGCCGCTCTGGCGACCCACAGGTCTGTGGCGAGCGTCACCCCGTGCGCGAGGACCGCCGCGAGCACACCGTCGGCGATGCGCAGCCCGTCGCGCTTGATCAGCCGCTCGATGGCGAAGGCGACCGGGACCAGGAGGATCGCGATGCTCGACGCCAGGCCCGCGAGCTTGATCAGCAGATCGGGCGCCTGACCGGTGCCCTTGTTGATGTCCTGCTCAAGCCCGGACGTGGTGCCGTGCGCGAACGCGGCGATCGCCAGGAGCACCACGACCGCGAGCACGCCCACCAGGAGCCGCATCAGGTCCGACGGACGGTGCACGCGCGCGGGGAGCAGCGGTTCGTCGCCCTCGACCTCGTCGGCGTATGCCTCGTCCACGACCTCCGCGTCCCGCTCGACCTGGTGTTTCTCGTTTTCGTATGTCTTCTGGGAGGGTGCTTTACCGGTCGTCTCCCGGGCGGGGGACGTGTCGGTTGTCGTGCCCTCGTCGGCGGTGTCCGGACGCGACGATGCCTCAGAGGTGCCCGCAGCGTCTTCTGGGTGCACGCTCTGCTGCCTCATGGTCTCTTCTTGGTCTCGTATCACCGGTCACCGCCCGCACGATGGTGGCATGCCCCGTCGACACACTCGGGCATCAGGGTGCAATACGGGGGCGAACAGTCTGCCCCAAGCGCACCGCGGGGGCGAGGGTTGAGCCCGGCCGCCACTCCGCCCCATTGTCGGTGGGGTCGGGCAGTATGGGTCGGATGAGTGAGGAGAGCCTTCCATCGGACGCCCTGCCGGACTACGCGGAGCGGGTCCTTGAGGTCGCCGAAATGATCCCGGCCGGGCGCGTCATGACGTATGGCGATGTCGCCGAGTGGCTGGAGGAGGGCGGCCCACGCCAGGTGGGACGTGTGATGGCTCTGTACGGGGGCGCGGTTCCGTGGTGGCGGGTCATACGCGCGGACGGCGTGCTGCTGCCGGGCCACGAGCTGGACGCCCTGGGGCACTACCGCGCCGAGGGCACCCCCCTGCGCGAGGCGAGCCGCGCCTCCGAGGGGCATATGCCGCGGGTTGACATGAAGCGGGCGCGATGGGGCGGCGGTGAACGCGGCCAGGATCACATCTGACAGCTTCCGGCACCGGGCGGGCGAAGCGGTGACCTGTGACTCGTACGGGGGAAGCGGGGCACGTCCGTGGCATGGCGTACGTTCGTGGGACGAGGGACGCGCGTGCCGCGCGGGCCGGGAGGGAACACAAGGAAGCCCTGCTTCCGCACCATGCGTCGGCGTAGCGTCGGCATCGCTTGTCCCCCTCACCCCGCGGCCACCGCCCTCCACGCGCAACCCGAGTACACCCTCCAGGACCGGCGAACCACGTGAGCTCCTCTTCCTCCACCACACGCCCGTCGCACCCTCAGGTGCGCCAGGGGAGCCGTGGCGCCTACCGACTGGTTCGTACCCCGCCGGCCAGGGTGGACCCCCCTCGTCTTGACGCAGGCCAGCGTGCCGTGGTTGACCACGGGACCGGCCCACTGCTCGTTCTCGCCGGTCCGGGCACCGGTAAGACCACCACGCTCGTCGAGTCCGTGGGGGCCCGCGTCGCGCGCGGTGCGGACCCCGAGCGCGTGCTCGTCCTGACGTTCAGCCGCAAGGCGGCCGTGGAACTGCGCGACCGCATGGCCCAGCGCATCGGGGCCGCACACGCGCCCCAGGCGACCACGTTCCACTCCTTCTGCTACGCCCTGGTCCGCGCCCATCAGGACAGCGACCTGTTCGTCGAACCCATGCGACTGCTCTCCGGTCCCGAACAGGACGTGGCCGTCCGCGGACTCCTCGTCGGCCAGCCCGACCTGGAGCGCCTCGGCCTGGCGCACGTCCGCTGGCCGGACGAGCTGCGCGCCTGCCTGACCACACGCGGCTTCGCCGACGAGGTCCGCGCGGTGCTGGCCCGCAGCCGCGAGCTGGGGCTGGGGCCCGCCGACCTGCGGCGCTTCGCCGCCCGTATCGGCCGCCCGGACTGGCTCGCGGCCTCCGCCTTCCTCGCCGAATACCTCGACGTCCTCGACCTGCAGGGTGTCCTCGACTACGCCGAACTGGTCCACCGCGCGGTGCTCCTTGCCCGCCGCCCCGAAGTCGCGAAGCACCTCGCAGCGCAGTACGACGCCGTCTACGTGGACGAGTACCAGGACACCGACCCCGCACAGGTACGGCTGCTCCAGGCCCTCGCGGGCGACGGCCGCACACTCGTCGCCTTCGGCGACCCCGACCAGTCGATCTACACGTTCCGGGGTGCCGACGTGAACGGCATCCTGGACTTCCCGGTCGCCTTCCCCCGCGCTGACGGCCGTCCGGCTCCGGTGGAGGTTCTCAGGACGTCCCGCCGCTCGGGAGCCGCCCTGCTCACGGCCACGCGACTGCTCACCCAGCGCATGCCGCTGACCCGTCTCCCGGCGGAGAAGGCACGGGCCCACCGCGAGCTGAAGCCGGTACGGGACGGGGGGCGCGTCGAGGTGTACACGTACCCGACGCCGGGGACCGAGCTGGACAACGTCGCCGACATTCTGCGCCGGGCCCACCTGGAGGACGGCGTCCCATGGAGCGACATGGCGGTCCTGGTGCGGGCGGGCTCCCGCGCGATCCCGTCGGTCCGGCGGGCGCTCACCGCGGCGGGCGTACCCCTGGAGATCGACGGAGACGACCTCCCGCTGCGGCACGAACCGGCGGTGGCACCCCTGCTGGCAGCGCTGCGGGCGGTGGCGCGAGCCGAACTGGGCGAGACCGGTGAGACGGCCCCCGGGGAGCAGGGAGGGCCGGAAGAGCCCGAACGGAGCGGCGAGCACCGAGGCCCCGACGAGCCCGACGAGCCCGGACAGCAGCCCCCCTGGCTCGACACCGAGACGGCTCTCGACCTCCTCGCCTCCCCCCTCGCCGGCATGGACACCGCCGACCTGCGACGCCTCGGCCGAGCCCTGCGCGAGGAGGAACGGGCCGCAGGCAACGCCTTGCCGCCGCCCTCGGACGAGTTGCTGGCGCGGGCACTGGCCGAGCCGGAGCGCCTGGTCGCGCACGACCCGGCGTACGCGCGGGGCGCCCAGCGGCTCGGCGAACTGCTGCGCCGGGCCCGGGAGCGCCTCGCGGACGGCGGCACGGCCGAAGAAGCGCTCTGGGAGCTGTGGGACGGCACACCGTGGCCCAAGCGGCTCGCATGGGCCGCTCGGCGCGGCGGCGCGGCCGGCCGCAACGCGGACCGAGACCTCGACGCCGTGTGCGCGCTGTTCGCTACCGCGGCGCGTGCGGAGGAGCGCACCGGCGGGCGCGGCACCCTCAACTTCCTGGAGGAGATAGAGGCCGAGGACATCGCCGCCGACACGCTCGCCAGGAGGGCGGTACGCCCCGACGCCGTACGCCTGATGACCGCACACCGTTCCAAGGGCCTTCAGTGGCGACTGGTGGTCGTCGCGGGCGTCCAGGAGGGACTGTGGCCCGACCTGCGACGCCGCGGCTCTCTCCTGGAGGCCGACCGCATCGGACGCGACGGACTGGCCGAACCGCTCACCGCGGGCGCGCTCCTGGCGGAGGAGCGGCGCCTGTTCTACGTGGCCGCCACGCGCGCGCGTGAACGCCTCGTGGTCACCGCCGTGAAGGCCCCCGCCGACGACGGGGACCAGCCCTCCCGCTTTCTCACCGAACTCGGCGTCGAGCCCAAGGACGTCACCGGCCGCCCTCGCCGCCCGCTGTCCGTCGCGGCACTCGTCGCCGAACTGCGCGCCACAACCGTGGACCCGCGTGTGTCGGACGCCCTCAGGGAGGCCGCCGCCCGCCGTCTGGCCCGGCTCGCCGCGCTCGCCGACGAGGACGGCCGTCCCCTGGTGCCCTCGGCGCACCCGTACCGCTGGTGGGGCATGTTCGAACCCACGGAGAGCAAGGTCCCGTTGAGGAACCGTGACCAGCCGGTCGTGCTCTCCGGCAGCGCCCTCGACCAGCTCGCCAACACCTGTGCCCTGCAGTGGTTCCTGGGCCGTGAGGTGAAGGCCGACGCGCCCTCGACCGCGGCTCAGGGCTTCGGCAACGTCGTCCACGTCCTCGCCGACGAGGTCGCCTCCGGCCGCACCCCCGCCGACCTGGCCGTCCTCATGGAGCGCCTCGACTCCGTGTGGAACGCGCTCGCCTTCGACGCGCCCTGGAAGTCCACCCAGGAGAAGGAGCACGCGCGCGTAGCGCTCGAACGCTTCCTGCAATGGCACGTCATGGACCGCACCGGACGCACGGCGGTGGCCAGCGAGCACGACTTCGACGTGACCCTGGGTGCCGGCGACTACGAGGTGCGCATCCGCGGCTCCATGGACCGCGTCGAGACCGACGGCGAAGGCCGTGCCTACGTCGTCGACTTCAAGACCGGCAAGCAGACGCCGAGCGCCGCCGAGGTGGCGCGCCACCCCCAGCTCGCCGTCTACCAGCTCGCCGTCCGCGAGGGCGCCGTCGACGAGGCCTTCGACGGCGTGCGCCCCGAGCCGGGCGGCGCCGAACTCGTCCAACTGCGCCAGGGGGCACCGAAGAAGGACGGCGGCGATGCCGTACCGAAGGTCCAGGCCCAGCAGCCCCTGGAGGGCGAGTGGGTCGGCGAGTTGCTGGCCAACGCGGCGGGCAAGGTCCTCGACGAACGGTTCTCACCGACCACGGGACAACACTGTGCACACTGCGCGTTCCGGGCATCGTGCACGGCCCGGCCGGAGGGACGACACGTCGTCGAGTAGCGCACGTGACGCACCGCACCACACGGGCTGACCAGCGCATCTCCCCGCCTACGGGACGATCCGGCACCCACTGTCAGTGGCCACCGCTAGCCTCTCTTGGATGTCCGCCCGTATCACCGATCCCGAGCAGCTCAAGGAGCTCCTCGGTATCCCGTTCACCCCGGAGCAGACGGCCTGCATCACCGCACCCCCCGCCCCGCAGGTGATCGTGGCCGGAGCCGGGTCCGGCAAGACCACGGTGATGGCCGCGCGCGTGGTGTGGCTCGTCGGCACCGGACAGGTCGCCCCCGAGCAGGTGCTCGGCCTGACCTTCACCAACAAGGCGGCCGGTGAACTCGCCGAGCGCGTACGGAAGGCACTCATCAAGGCGGGCGTCACCGACCCGGACGTCATCGATCCCGACAACCCGCCGGGCGAGCCGGTCATCTCCACGTACCACGCCTTCGCGGGCCGCCTGCTGACCGACCACGGCCTGCGCATCGGACTGGAACCCACCTCCCGCCTCCTCGCCGACGCCACTCGCTACCAACTCGCCGCACGTGTGCTCCGTGAGGCCCCCGGCCCCTACCCGGCGCTCACCCGCTCCTTCGCGGACCTCGTCAGCGACCTCCTGGTCCTCGACTCCGAACTCGCCGAACACCTCGTACGCCCCGAGGACCTGCGCGCGTACGACACCGAGCTGCTGCGGACCCTGGAGAACGCCAAACTCACCAACGCCGACCTCCGCAAGGTCCCCGACACGGCCGCCGCCCGCCGCGAACTCGCGGAACTGGTGGGGCGTTACCGGGCGGCCAAGCGCGAGCGCGACCTCCTCGACTTCGGCGACCAGATCGCGCTGTCGGCCCAGCTCGCCGGGCTCCCCGAAGTGGGCCGCGTCCTGCGGGACGAGTTCCGGGTGGTGCTCCTCGACGAGTACCAGGACACTTCGGTCGCGCAACGCGTCCTGCTCGCCGGGCTGTTCGGCGGCGGCACCGGCCACCCCGTGACCGCCGTCGGTGACCCCTGCCAGGCCATCTACGGCTGGCGTGGCGCCTCCGTGGCAAACCTCGACGACTTCCCCGAGCACTTCGCACACGCCGACGGCCGCCCCGCGACCCGTCAGGCGCTCAGCGAGAACCGCCGCAGCGGCGGCCGCCTCCTCGACCTCGCCAACGACCTGGCGGAGCCCCTGCGCGCCATGCACGCGGGCGTGGAGGCCCTCCGCCCCGCCCCCGGCGCCGAACGCGACGGCACGGTCCACTGTGCCCTCCTGCGCACCCACGCCGAGGAGATCGACTGGATCGCCGACTCGATCGCCCACCTCGTGCGCACCGGCAAGGAGCCCGGCGAGATCGCGGTCCTGTGCCGTACGGCGACCGACTTCGCGGAGGTCCAGGGCGCCCTTGTCGCCCGCGACATCCCCGTGGAGGTGGTGGGCCTGTCCGGGCTGCTGCACCTCCCCGAGGTGGCCGACCTCGTCGCCGTCTGCGAGGTCCTCCAGGACCCCGGCGCCAACGCCTCCCTGGTCCGCCTGCTCACCGGTCCGCGCTGGCGCATCGGAGCCCGCGACCTGGCCCTCCTGGGACGGCGGGCCCGGCTTCTCGTGCCCCACGCGCGCGTGGGTGCCGATGACGACCCCGACAGGCGGCTCGCCGCGGCCGTCGAAGGAGTCGATCCGGCCGAGGTGATCTCTCTCGCGGACGCGCTCGACACATTCCTGGAACTGCCGTTCGAGGCCGAGCGGGAGGACGACGGCCTGCCCTTCTCACCGGACGCGCGCGTCCGGTTCGCGCGCCTCGCCGCCGAACTGCGCGACCTGCGCCGCTCGCTCGCCGACCCGCTGATGGACGTTCTGCACCGGGTGCTCGCCGTCACCGGCCTGGAGGTCGAGCTCTCCGCGTCCCCGCACGCCCTGGCCGCCCGCCGCCGCGAAACGCTGTCCAACTTCCTCGACATCGCCGCGTCCTTCGCCGCCAACGACGCCGAGGCCACCCTGCTGGCCTTCCTGGGCTTCCTGCGCACCGCGGCCCAGTACGAGAAGGGCCTCGACAACGCCCTCCCGGGCGGCGAGAACACCGTCAAGGTGCTCACCGCGCACAAGTCCAAGGGCCTTGAGTGGGACGTGGTGGTGGTCCCCGGCCTGGTCACCGGGACCTTCCCCAGCGACCGGGGCCGGGAGAAATGGACCGCCCAGAGCAAGGTTCTCCCGCACGAGCTGCGCGGCGACGCCGACACGCTGCCCGACATCGAGGCATGGGACTCCCGCGGCATGAAGGCCTTCCACGAGGCCATGAAGGACCACCAGCACACCGAGGAACTCCGCCTCGGCTACGTCACGTTCACCCGCCCCCGCTCCCTGCTCCTCGGCTCCGGCCATTGGTGGGGTCCATCCCAGAAGCGCCCGCGCGGACCGTCCGACTTCCTGCTCGCCCTGTACGAGCACTCCGCCGCCGGGTACGGCGAGGTCGAGGCCTGGGCCGACGCACCCGAGGAGGACGAGGAGAACCCCGCGCTGCACGAGGCGGCCGCCGACCACGCATGGCCGCTCCCGCTGGACGACGCGGCCCTCGCTCTCCGCCGCGCGGCCGCGGAGACCGTCCTGGCCCACCTGGAGAGGGGCGTCTCCCGCGAGGACACCCACCCCGCGGCCACCCACGACCCGAGTGCCTACGACGACCCGGACTGGCCGCCCCCGCCCGAGGACGAAGAAGACCTCTACGGAGACGGCGACTTCCCGGCCGAACCCCCTTACGGGGACGACGGTTTCCCAGCCGAACCCCCTTACGGGGAGGACGACCTCCCGGAGGACCTCCCCGAAGGGGACCCCGGCGACGTCCATGACGACAACCCCGACGACGACCTCGACGGTGACCCCGACTGGGACTCGTGGCCGAAGGCCCGCCCCGCGATTCCGCACCAGGCGCCGTCCCCCGAAGCCCTTCCACACCCTGTCGACCCGGCGCCCCTCACCCCGGAGGAGGCCCGCACCATCGCGTCCTGGGACCGTGACCTGGACGCCCTCACCGGAGAGCTGCTGCGCGCCCGCCAGGGCGTCACCGACGTCGCCCTGCCCGCGTCGCTCACCGCGTCCCAGCTGCTGCGCCTGGCGGCCGACCCGGACGGCTTCGCCCAGGAGCTCGCACGGCCCATGCCGCGCCCCCCGCAGCCCGCCGCGCGCCGGGGCACCCGCTTCCACGCCTGGGTCGAGGCTCGTTTCGAGGAGCTCCGGCTGCCCATGCTGGAACCCGAGGACCTGCCCGGCACCGAGGCCGAGATCGCCGACGAACGCGATCTGGAAGTCCTCAAGGACGCCTTCGAGCGCACCCCGTACGCGCACCGGACGCCGTACCGCATCGAGGCTCCCTTCCAGCTCACGATCGCCGGACGTGTCGTCCGCGGCCGCATCGACGCCGTCTACAAGGAGGGTGACGGCTCCGGCCCGGAGGGGGACGGCACCACGTACGAGATCGTCGACTGGAAGACGAGTCGCACCCGTACCGCAGACCCCCTCCAGCTCGCGCTCTACCGCCTCGCCTGGGCCGAGCAGCAGGGCGTGCCCCTGGAGTCCGTCGGGGCCGCGTTCCTGTACGTGCGCACCGGTGAGGTCGTACGCCCCGACGACCTGCCCGACCGGGCCGCACTGGAACGTCTCCTCCTGGGAGAACCCGGCTCGGACCCACGGGCGCAGGCAGCGGACGAACCGCCGGACGAGCATGTCGGCGCGGGCCGATAGGCTCGTGAGCATGAGCCAGCCCGTTGACAGTGCCGTCAGCGCCGTCCGTACGTACATCGAGGACCACCGCGCCGCCTTCCTCGACGACCTCGTGGAATGGCTGCGCATCCCGTCGGTGTCCGCCCAGCCCGAGCACGCCGCGGACGTGCGGCGCAGTGCCGACTGGCTCGCCGACAAGCTCAGGGAGACCGGCTTCCCCACTGCCGAGGTCTGGGAGACGCCCGGAGCCCCGGCCGTGTTCGCCGAGTGGCCCTCCGACGACCCCGGGGCACCCACGGTCCTCGTCTACGGGCACCATGACGTGCAGCCCGCCGCCCGTGCGGACGGCTGGGACACGGACCCCTTCGAGCCGGTCATCCGCGGAAACCGCCTTCACGCGCGCGGGGCCGCCGACGACAAGGGCCAGGTGTTCTTCCACACACTCGGCGTCCGCGCCCACCTCGCCGCCACCGGTCGCACCACGCCGGCCGTCCACCTGAAGATGCTGGTCGAGGGCGAGGAGGAGTCCGGGTCCCCGCACTTCCGCGCCCTTGTCGAGGAGCACGCCGACCGGCTCGCCGCCGACGCCGTCATCGTCTCCGACACCAGCATGTGGGACGAGGACACCCCCACCGTGTGCACCGGCATGCGCGGCCTCGCCGAGTGCGAGATCGAGCTTCACGGCCCCGACCAGGACCTCCACTCCGGCGCCTTCGGCGGCGCCGTGCCCAACCCGGCCACCGCCGCGGCCCGACTGGTCGCCGCCCTCCACGACGAGCACGCGCGCGTGACGGTCCCGGGCTTCTACGACGGTGTCGTCGACCTCACCGACCGCGAGCGCGAACTCTTCGCGGAGCTCCCCTTCGACGAGGAGAGCTGGCTGCGCACGGCCAAGTCCGCGGCCACCTGCGGAGAGGCCGGATACACCACCCTGGAGCGCCTCTGGGCCCGCCCCACCGCCGAGGTCAACGGCATCGGGGGCGGATACCAGGGCCCCGGCAGCAAGACGATCATCCCGTCCTCGGCCCTGGTGAAGCTCTCCTTCCGGCTGGTCGAGGGCCAGGACCCGGACCGGATCGAGAAGGCCGTCCGCGTGTGGGCCGCCGACCAGGTGCCCGCAGGGATCCGCTGCGAGATCACCTTCGGCCCGGCCACCCGCCCTTGTCTGACGCCCCTGGACCACCCCGCACTGCAGTCCCTCGTACGCGCCATGGGCCGCGCCTTCGAGCAGCCCGTCCGCTTCACGCGCGTAGGCGGCTCCGGTCCCGCCGCCGACCTCCAGGACGTCCTCGGCGCACCCGTGCTCTTCCTGGGCATCTCGGTCCCCTCGGACGGATGGCACGCCCCGAACGAGAAGGTCGAGCTCGACCTCCTCCTCAAAGGTGTCGAAACCAGCGCCCACCTGTGGGGCGACCTGGCCGGAAACGGACAAGAGACACACTGAAAGAGGCCCCCGACGCCGAGCCCACCAGCCCGCCCCCACCCGCCCGCCGCACACCCTGCCGAACCGCCCGCTGAAACAACCGTTCCCCTGGGGGAGTTGGAAGCACCTGTGACCACCTGGACCGACCACACCGCCGACCGCCCCATCTCCCTCACCGCCCCGAGCGGCATCGACCGGGCCGCCCACCACCGGCTCGACGAGGCCTGGCTCGCGGCGGCGTGGAGCCACCCGACGACACGCTGTTTCGTGGTGTCCGGCGGCCAGGTCCTCATCGACGAGACGGAGGACGGCACCACCGAACTCGTCATGACCCCGTCGTTCGAGGCCCCGCTCACCGAGGCCCACCGCTACTTCCTGGGCATCGACGACGAGGGTGTGGCCTATTTCGCACTCCAGAAGGACGGGCTCCCGGGCCGTATGGACCAGTCCGCGCGCCCGGCGGGGCTGCGGGAGGCGGGTCTGCTGCTGTCGCCACGCGACGCGGGCCTCATGGTGCACGCGGTCGGCCTGGAGAACTGGCAGCGGACCCACCGCTTCTGCTCGCGCTGCGGCGAGCGCACCGTCATCGCGGCGGCCGGCCACATCCGCCGCTGCCCGGCCTGCGGCGCCGAGCACTACCCGCGTACCGACCCGGCGGTGATCATGGCGGTCACGGACGACGAGGACCGGATCCTGCTGGGCCGGCAGGTGCACTGGCCCGAGGGCCGCTTTTCGACCCTCGCCGGCTTCGTCGAGCCCGGTGAGTCCATCGAGCAGTCCGTGCGGCGCGAGGTCTTCGAGGAGGCGGGCATCACCGTCGGCCCCGTCGAGTACATCGCCAGCCAGCCCTGGCCCTTCCCCTCCAGCCTCATGCTGGGCTTCCTGGCGCACGCGACCTCCACCGACATCAACGTCGACGGCGACGAGATCCACGAGGCACGCTGGTTCTCGCGCGAGGAGCTACGGGCCGCTTTCGAGTCGGGGGAGGTGCTGCCGCCCTACGGCATCTCGATCGCGGCCCGCCTGATCGAGCTCTGGTACGGCAAGCCCCTGCCCAGGCCGGGCAGCGCCCTCTGACGGTCGGCGGTGTGGGCGCCGACAGGCTGTCAGACCACGGACAGTGTGCAGTCAGACCAGTGGGCAGTCAGGCCATGGACAGTGGGTGGAGCATCTGTTCGGTCCAGATGGTCTTGCCGGAAGCGCCGTATCTCACGCCCCAGCGGTGGGTGAGCGCCCCGATGAGCTGAAGTCCGCGACCGCTCTCGTCGGTGTCGGAGGCCCGTCGGACGTGGGGCGTGGTGAGGCTCCCGTCGGAGACCTCGCAGACCAGGTTGTGCCCGCGCAGCAGACGCAGGTCAACGGGTCCTCGCGCGTGCCGCACCACGTTCCCGACGAGTTCGCTGACGACGAGTTCGGTGCTCATCACGAGATCGTCCAGATCCCAGAGGCCGAGCTGCCCACGGACCAGTTCACGTGCCTGGCGTGCCGCGGTGGGATCCGTGGTCAGGGGCCAGGCGGCGACTTTATCGGGCGCCAGCGCATGGGTGCGTGCGATGAACAGCGCTGCGTCGTCCCTGCCGGTCTTCTGGGTCGGCAGCAGGGCGGACACGACGGTGTCGCACAGCTTCTCCAGGCCCGGCCGGTCCTCCTCGGCCGCGGCCGAGGCCAGGATCCCGGTGAACCGGTGGATGCACTCGTCGATGTCCTGGCCGGGTGACTCCACCAAGCCGTCGGTGAACAGTGCCACCAGGCTGTCGTCCGGTACTTCCATTTGGATGACATCGAACGGCGGGGTGGCGGCGCCCAGGGGCGAGTTCGTGGGGATCTTCGGCAGGTGCGTCGTGTGATCGGGGTGGATGACGACCGGTGGGAGGTGACCGGCGGAGGCGAACTCGCACAGACGTGTCGTGGGGTCGTAGACGGCGTACAGACACGTGGCGTAGAAGCTGTCGCCGAGATCACTCACGAGCTCGTTGAGGTGGGCGAGGATTTCGTCGGGTGGGAGTTCGAGTTCGGTGAGGGTGCGTACGGCTGTGCGCAGGCGCCCCATGGTGGCCGCTTCCGACAGGCCGTGGCCCATGACGTCGCCGATGACGAGCGCGGCGCGTTCGGCGGACAACGGGATGAGGTCGTACCAGTCGCCGCCGACGTCGAGGCGGCGGTCAGCCGGCAGATAGCGTGCCGCGGCGCTGATGGCGAGGAGCGCGGGAAGCTTCTGGGGCAGCAGCCCGCGCTGCAGTTCCTGGGCGCGGTTGTGCTCCGAGTCGTAGAGCCTGGAGCGCTCCAGCGCCTGGGCGATGAGTCCGCTGAGTGCGATGAGCAGAGTCCGCTCTTCGCCGCTGAACGGTTGTGGCTGCTTGAAGGCGATCACGCAGCATCCGGTCACCCGACCGGTGACGATCAGCGGCAGGTAGGCCCAGGACTGGTCCTCGCCGGTGACGACGCCAGCGGCGGCATGCGGGTAGCGCTCCCTGTGCTCGTGCACGGACTCGATGAACAGCGGCACTCGGGTGGTGAGGACATCCGCCACGGGGGTGCCGAGGCGTGGGCTGCGAACCTGGAAGGCGTCCAGTTGGGTCTCGCCGTACCCGATGGAGCCGACGACACAGGGGAAGCCGTCCTCCAGGGTCAGGACAGCGAGCCTGCTGGCTCCGAACGGTGCGAGGACGTGCTCTGCCGTCGCTTTCACGACGTCCCGCATGGTGATCGCCTCGGCGAGCGCCTCGGTCAGCCGTGCGGTGTGTGCGGAGCGTTCCGCTGCGCTGCGTTCCGCGGCTTCCCGTTCCGCCTCTCTGATCCTCCGGTCGGTCACATCGGTCGAGTAGATGGCCAGTCCCTGCGGAACCGGTACCAGGCGCAGGTGGTACCAGCGCTGGTTGGCGGGCGAGTTCAGTTCGGCGCCCATCGGCCGGCTTTCCGAGACGGTGCGTCTGCACATCTCCTCGAACCCGGGCGTCCGTGCGGCGGCGATGTTCCACAGGGAGCGGTCCCCGGTGGCGGGGACCGGGCCGAGTGCCCGCTCTGCCTCGGCGTTGACGAACGTCACCTGCCAGTCGGCGTCCACGGCGGCGAATCCGTCCGTCATGTGTCGCAGGGCGTGATCGACGGCGTCCCTGGCGGCCCGGGTGCGGGTGGTGTCCCACACCGTGCCGACCATGTGCGTGGGCTCCCCGTCCGCATCCGTGATCACCCGGGCGCGGGCCTGCGCCCAGCCCGAGGTCCCGTCCGGGCGCCGGATGCGGTACTCGACTCCGTAAATGCTGCGGGTCCGGATCGCGTCCTCGGTGTCCGCCATCACCCATGGCAGGTCGTCGGGGTGGACCATGTCCACCCAGGTCTCGATCCGCTGGTCGAAGGTGTCGGGATCGATGCCCAGCACCCTCATGGACTGCTCGTCGTAGAAGAGCTCGCCCGTGCGGATGTTCCAGTCCCAGGACCCCACACTGACCGCCTTGGCGGCCTCGCTCAGTCGCGAGTCGCTGTCCGGCTCGAACCACCATTCGGGGGATCTGCTGTGGGAGGCGCCGAGAGAGCGGCCCAGGTGGTCGGTGACGCGGCGAGCGGCCTCCTCCAGGAAGGCACACTGTGCGACCGTCGGCCGTTCGTCCAGACAGATGATGGACAGAGTGCCGAGCACGCGCTCCTGCGACACCATCGGGACGACGACGACACCGGCCACGGCTGCACCGCCCGGGGGGTCCGGAAGAGGAGCCGGGGCGGGTCCGAGGCTGTCTCCCCGGTGCGGTGCCGGGTGCCATCGGCACTTTCCGTCCAGCATGCGGTCGACCGGGCTCATCAGCTGCCCGACCACGTGGTCCTGCCACTGCCGCGCATGCGCTGCGGGCAGACCGTCGACAGCGAGGAGACGCAGCCCTGACCCCATCCAGGGGCCCGTGAGATGCGCCATCCCGCCCAGACCTCCGAGCTCGGCGACCGCGTGGTGCAAAGCGCAGTTCAAGGCCTCGGTTCCCGTGACGTCCTCACCGAACGCCGCGAGAGCCCGCAGGCGCTCCTCCTGGGACCACCGCGACGTCCGACTTTCGTGGTGCGTTTTGTGTGCCGTCATGGGTTGCCTGTCGGTGATCTGCATGTCCTGGGCGTAGGCGAAGCAACATGTCCCATGTCCCGGATCAACGTCCCCGGATGAGTATTCCCGTATACAGGCTAATAAAATATGCCAAAGTATCGATGGCGGCATAAGTGGCGTGATTGCGGGTTGTATCGGTCGGGCGGACAACTCCTGCCGCAGGCGGATGACTCACGGGAACGGGAAGCGGCGGGGGTGCGGAGCGCAAAAACCCCCGATCGGCCACTGAGGTCGTCGGGGGTCGTGCGGTGCGAGGGTCAGGCGCTGAGGGCTTGCTTCACCTGGGCAAGGCTCGGGTTGGTCATCACGACCTCGGTGCCACCCGCGGTGGGAACCACCCGCACCGTGGGAACCGTCTGGTTGCCGCCGTTCGCCTTCTCCACGAACGCCGCGGACTCGGGGTCCTGCTCGATGTTGATCTCGGTGTACGCGATGCCCTCGCGGTCCATCTGGCTCTTCAGCCGACGGCAGTAGCCGCACCACGTGGTGCTGTACATCGTCACAGTGCCCAGCATGTCTCTGGCGCTCCTTCACGGCTCGGGGGTGGAGTGGCTGTGAGGTGAACGCACGGGTGTGGTCCGCCATTCCCGTGCACAGGCGGTTCCCCTGTGCTCACACGGCGGGGACACAGGTCACGTCCCGAGGCACCTGCCGCATTGGTACGACTGCAGGGCCGGGCCTGTGGACAACTTGCCCACCCGTCACCGGGGACCTGGCAGCATGGCGGGGTGACAGCAGCAACGCACTCCACCCTGTTCCCACAGGTCCCGGACACCCCCGACGCGGTGCTCGAAGGGCTCGACCCCGAGCAGCGCGAGGTGGCGACCGCCCTGCACGGTCCGGTGTGCGTGCTGGCGGGGGCCGGCACGGGCAAGACGCGGGCGATCACCCACCGCATCGCCTATGGGGTGCGCGCCGGCATACTGCACCCCTCCAGTGTGCTGGCCGTCACGTTCACCAACCGCGCTGCCGGTGAGATGCGCGGCCGCCTGCGCCAGCTCGGTGCCTCCGGCGTCCAGGCCCGTACGTTCCACTCGGCAGCACTTCGCCAACTCCAGTACTTCTGGCCGAAGGCCGTCGGCGGCTCCATGCCGAGGATCATCGACCGCAAGATCCAGATCGTCGCCGACGCTGCGGCCGCCTGCCGCATTCGTCTCGATCGCAACGAACTGCGGGATGTCGCCGGCGAGATCGAGTGGTCCAAGGTCACCCGGACCGTCCCCGCCGACTACGCCGCCGTGGCGGACAAGCACGGTCGCGAGGCCCCTCGCGACCCCGCCGAGATCGCCCAGCTCTACGCGGCGTACGAGGATCTCAAGCGTGACCGTGCCGTCATCGACTTCGAGGACGTCCTGCTGCTCACAGTAGGCATCCTGCAGGACCGGCGCGACATCGCGGAGCAGGTCCGCCGCCAGTACCAGCACTTCGTGGTCGACGAGTACCAGGACGTCAGCCCGCTCCAGCAGCGCCTGCTGGAACTGTGGCTCGGCGAGCGGGACGACCTGTGCGTCGTCGGCGACGCCAGCCAGACGATCTACTCGTTCACGGGTGCAACCCCGGACCATCTCCTCGACTTCCGTATCCGCCACCCCGGAGCCACGGTCGTCAAGCTGGTCCGCGACTACCGCTCCTCGCCCCAGGTCGTCCACCTCGCCAACGGCCTGCTCGCCCAGGCCCGGGGCCGCGCCGCCGAGCACCGCCTGGAGCTGATCTCCCAGCGTGGCCCCGGCCCCGAGCCCGTCTACACCGAGTACGCGGACGAGCCCGCCGAGGCCGAGGGTGCCGCCCGCCGCATCCGTGACCTCATCGCCACGGGCGTCCCCGCGAGCGAGATCGCCGTCCTGTTCCGTACGAACGCCCAGTCGGAGACCTACGAACAGGCGCTCGCCGACGCTGGGGTGCCCTACCAACTCCGAGGCGCCGAGCGGTTCTTCGACCGGCCCGAGGTGCGCAAGGCGGGTGTCGCCCTGCGCGGAGCGGCCCGCTTCGGCGCCAACGACGTCCTCCTCGACGACACCGTCGACCTGCCGTCACAGGTGCGGGCCGTGCTGTCGGGGGAGGGGTGGACCAGCAAGCCCCCGGCGGGCTCGGGCGCCGTCAGAGAGCGCTGGGAATCGCTGGCCGCGCTGGTGAACCTCGCACAGGACTTCGCCGCGGCCAAGCCCGACGCCACCCTCGGTGACCTCGTCGCGGAGCTCGACGAGCGGGCGAATGCACAGCACGCACCCACCGTGCAGGGCGTCACCCTCGCCTCGCTGCACTCCGCCAAGGGCCTGGAGTGGGACGTCGTCTTCCTGGTCGGAGTCGCCGAGGGCATGATGCCGATCACCTACGCCAAGACCGATGAGCAGGTCGAGGAGGAGAGGCGCCTGCTCTATGTCGGCATCACGCGCGCGCGGGAACGCCTGCACGTCTCCTGGGCCCTGTCCCGTTCGCCCGGCGGGCGCCCGAACCGCCGCCCCAGCCGCTTCCTCGACGGCCTGCGCCCCGGATCCACCGCCACCGCGGGCAGGGGTGGTGCGGGGAGAGCCGGTGGCATCGAGCGTGGTTTCCCGGGCAGCGCGGCTGCTGTGGCCCCGCGGCCCACCAGCCGGACCCCGGCCCGTTGCCGTGTCTGCGGCCGCACCTTGAGGGACGCCGGCGAGATGAAACTGATGCGGTGTGAGGACTGCCCATCCGACATGGACGAGGCCCTCTACGAGCGGTTGCGCGAGTGGCGGGCGGCGCAGGCACGGAGCAGCGGCCAGCCGGACTTCTGCGTCTTCACCGACAGGACCCTGATGGCCATCACCGAAGCGGTACCGACCACTCCGGCTGAACTCGCGCGCATCCCAGGGGTCATCGCGCGTAAACTGCAGCGCTACGGGGCCGACGTCCTGACCATCTGCGCAGGTCAGGAGGTTGCGGTAGGCGATGGGAGCGACTGACGCCAACTCGTCGAAAAAATAGTTTGCGCATGCGCCAGCAATCCCCATAGGTTCTTAGGCACGGGAACGGCGGCCTTCTCCCAGGCCCCGGTTTCGTGCTGTACTTAATAACCGCTGGATCGGCTCACCCCGATCCCCCTAGACGCCGAGAGGAGGCGATTCCAGTGATCAGCATCAACACCAGCACCGTCAGCACCGTCAAACTGACCGATCGCTCGGCCGTCTCCCTGTGCATGCTCGGCGTCTCGAACCTGGGCACCGGTCTGTCCGGCATCCGTGCCGTCCGGCCGGCGTCCCCTGTGTCTCTCGCGGGTCTTCCCGTCCGTGAGCGCAACGAGCGACCGACCAAGGCACTGGAAGCAGCAGCAGTGGCACAGGCGCAGGCCTATGCCTTTGTGGCGGCCGCCGGTGCCGGATCCCCGAAGCAGACGACGCAGCACCACACGATGTGGGCCTTCCGTGGGCCAGATCCCTGGAGTGATCCAGCCTGATCGCCGATCAGGCCGGCGCCTTCAGGGCCGCGGAACCCCATCCGGGATCCGCGGCCCTTCTGTTTGTCCCTCACCGGGGATGACAGAGCGAAGGGGCCTCGGGACAAGAAAGAACCCGGTACCAGCCGCCACCGGCCAACCGGCCGGAACGACCAGACGAGGAAGACGAACCGTGCAACTCGAAGCGCACGCCCCGTCCGTACCGCCTTCCGAAACGATCTCCCCGCCCGGCCTCACGGAGGACTCCACCTTGACCCCGCTCACTGCGCTCACCGCGCTCGACGACGCCATCGAGAACCTTGGCGTGCCCGTCCCCTGCCGCTCCTACGACCCGGAGGTCTTCTTCGCCGAGTCGCCGGCGGACGTCGAGTACGCCAAGTCCCTCTGCCGCACCTGCCCGCTGATCGAGGCCTGCCTCGCCGGCGCCAAGGAGCGGCGTGAGCCCTGGGGTGTCTGGGGTGGCGAGCTGTTCGTCCAGGGTGTCGTTGTGGCCCGCAAGCGGCCGCGTGGTCGCCCGCGCAAGAACCCGGTCACGGCATGAACACGCTAGGAACGATCGACCGCCCCCTCACGCACGACCCCAAGAAGCAGGCCCCGATGAAGCCGTCCACCCATGAGCCCGCAGGCTCCGCGATTCCAGACTTCACCACCGCCGGTGCGACCGGCTCGCGTCAGAACAGGACCCGAGAGATGCAACTCATTCCAGAAGCCCTGGCCCGTGCGCATATGCACGACCGACTGCGGGAGGCGGAGCAGGAGCGCCGGGCGATGCGCCTGGCGATGGCCCGGCGGATGCAGCGCCGCGCCGAGCGCGCCTCGATGCGGGCTCGCCGCGCGCTCGCCATGGCCGTGATGCAGTAGCCGCAGCCAGACACACGGGCACCAACAGAAGCAGTAGCTGAGCGGGGGCCGGTCCGAACGGACCGGCCCCCGCTGTGTGCTGCGCCCACCGAACCGTCAGACGCGGCGATATCGTCGCCAAGTGACGATTCATCCCGGGGACTGCGACCACAGCGGCTCCGCGCGGTGCCCCGACGCCACGGAAGCGCCCCACCTCGTCTGCGCCCAGTGCGGCACCCCGGCCGAAGACCCTCAGCCCACCTGGACGTGCTCCGTGGAGAACGGCATCCGGCACTACTTCTGCGACAACTGCGCCCGAGCGAACATCAGGGCCATCGAGAGACGCCTGGACTCGGCCTGGTGGTGAGGCAGTTGATCACTCCAGGAACACGCGGTGGCCGGCGGGAGCATACGGTGGTCGGCAGGAACGTGCGCTGGTCGGCAGGAATGCGTGGTGGTCGGTACGAACCGGGTCGGCCCCGTCGAGCTTGGGAAGTGCCCGGCGTCGCACCACGGTTCGTCCCTGCGTGCCGCGCGGTCTCGTGCCGCAGCTCCCGGCGATCACGCCTCCGCGGCTTGCTGCTCCTCCGGCAGGAACCCCGGCAGCCACTCCTCCAGCTCGTCCCGCAGACGGACCGTGGCGCCCAGTTGGCACAGCACCCCGATCGTGCTCAGCGTCACCCGGTGGATCAGCAGGTACGACGGGGGCAGGTTGAGCTGTTTGCCGAGCTGGTGGGCGGGGGAGCGCGGGTCGGCTATACGGGCCGCCTGGGTGCGCATCCAGCCCCGGGTGAAGGTGAACTCGTCGGCCTGGGCCGGTTCGATGATCGGCAGCAGATAGTCGAGGACGGAGTCGGGGTCCAGCTCCACGGACTCCTTGACGAAGCCCTCCGCGCAGAGCAGCTCGTAGACCGCCTCGGCCTGGCCGTCGAGCGTCATCCGCAGGGAGTTTCCGATCGGTGCGGGCAGGCCGTCCGGGAGGCGGTCCACCGTGCCGAAGTCGAGGACACCCAGGCGCCAGCCGGTCTTCTCGTCGGGCACCAGGCGGAAGTTGCCCGGGTGCGGGTCCGCGTGCAGGAGGCCGGTGCGGGCAGGGCCCGAGAAGAGGAACCGGGCGAGCAGCTGACCGGCGCGGTCGCGCTGCTCCTGAGTACCGTCCGCTATCACATCCGACAGTGGCGTGCCGTCGATCCACTCGGTCACCAGGACCTGCTCGGACTGGTGGACGACGGCCGGAACCAGGACGTCCGGGTCGTCCGCGAACTCCGCCGCGTGCGCCTCCTGAGCCTGAGCCTCCAAGCCGTAGTCGAGTTCCTCGGACACGCGGTCGCGCAGCTCCGCGATCAGCGGCTTGACATCCATCCCCGGGATCAAAGGCCCCAGAAGGCGGGCAAAGTGGCCGAGTTGCTTCAGATCGGACAGGAGAGCCTCGCCCGCGCCCGGATACTGCACCTTGACCGCGACCTCGCGGCCGTCGTGCCAGGTCGCGTGGTGCACCTGGCCGATCGAGGCCGCGGCGGCCGGTTTGTCCTCGAACTCCAGGAACAGCTCCTGCCAGTCCTCGCCGAGCCGCTCCGCCAGCACCGAGTGCACCGTGTGTGTGGGCATCGGGGGTGCCGCTTCCTGGAGTTTGGTCAGGGCCGCGCGGTACGGCCCCGCGATCTCCTCCGGCAGCGCCGACTCGAAGACGGACAGTGCCTGCCCGAACTTCATCGCGCCGCCCTTGAGCTCGCCGAGCACCTTGAACAGTTGCTCCGCCGTGCGCTGTTGCAGCTCACGGCCCACGATCTCCGCCGACTTCCCGCCGATCCTTTTGCCGAGCCCCCAGGTCGCCCGCCCGGCGAAGCCGAGCGGGAGCGCGGCGAGCTTGGCGGTACGGGTGACCGCCTTCCGGGGAAGATCAGACATGCGCCCTCCAAGTCCCAGACCGCCGTGCGGAGTGTGCTGTGCGGGACAAGCTCGTTGACCGCTGTTGCCCCGCCATTGTCTCGTGTGGGTCCCCGTCCTCCGAGGTGTGTTCCCCATTACCTTTCTCCGTGGCCGCGCACGGGCATGCGGGATGTGCCCACACCGGCCTGGAGTGCCAGTCGAACCCCGGAAGGGACACCTCCCAACGCGCCCCCGCGCTGGACGGTACCTGACCGTCCAGGAAGGCGAGCGTGTGCCCTGCCGCCAGTCCGGCCACCGCCGAGGCCAGGGCCAGGTCGCAGGCCTCCACCTGGCGCGGTCTGCCCGAGCGCCACTGTGTGACCAGGCGCGGCCAGCACGCGTCCCGGTCGGCGCGATCCTGGTCCAGACAGCCCGCGCAGCCCGTCTCGCCGGGCAGGACCAGCGGGCCGACCACGCCCGTTCCCTCGACGACCCCCGCATAGAGGTGCGGCGTTCCCGAGGCGATGAGCGGTTCGGCGGCGACCGGGTCGGGTGCGTGGACGTCGACGCCACCTCTCGGGGCGAGGATCACCAGGGAGAAGCCGGGGTCCTCTCCGGACGTGGTTGCCCGTGGGCGACGATCAGGCGCCGCTCTTCGTGCCGCCCGGCGTGCCGCCTCGTCCCTGCGCTCGCCGATCGCGTCGGCCGGCAGTCCACCTGGTGCCACGTCCCATGGCTCGACCCGGCCGACGTCGCGCACGTCGACGCTGCCCACGCCCGCGCCCGCCAGGAGTGTGGCCAGGGTCACGCCCACCCGTCCGGCGCCGCGCACCTGCACCCGCAGGGAGCGGCGGGCGGCGAGGCGGCCCATCGCGCCGCCCGGCTCGGGGGAGACGAGGGACAGCGCCGCGAGGTCGGGGCGCAGACGGTCCACGACCCCGTCCTTCTGCCGCAGGGCGTCCGCGGCCGGGCCGCCTCCCGTTGCGTCGTCCAGCAGGCCCGACTGGGCGAGCCGCTCCACCAGCCCGTCGACATGCCCCTCGGGCAACCCCATCCGGCGTCCTTCGTCGCGCAGGAGCGGCAGGCCGCGCGTCCCGTCCAGCAGGGCGAGGAAACTGCCCGTCGCCGTGTCCATCGGCCCCAGCACCAGCGCGTGCGCGGGTGCCATCCCGAACTGCACGGTGTTGAGGTCCCGCCAGCCGCGCCGCAGCGCGGGCTTCACCATCGGATGCATGATCGGCCCCCGTAGCCGTAGTAAGTCCCCGTGTGCCGGCGGGGTGCGGACGCCACAGCCTCAGTCGCGCTGTCGTGTCCGGTCCGCCGTCGAATGCCAGGATGCCGGGGTTCCGCGGCCAGGCGTCGGGAGTTGTCCACAGGCCGCTGTATTAGTCGTACAAACCCAGTGCCGGGAGCGCGGATCGGTATCGAACCGTCCCGGAGTCGGGACTTCCCACGTGTGCAGCGGGTAACGTCGTGGCGTGCCCGCCGACCCACTGCACCGTGCCGGAATGCCAGAGCGCAGCACGACGAGCCAGCCGCCAAGCGGCTCGGGGGCGAGCGCGATCGAGGTCCGCAGGAGTGCCCGCAGGCGCAGAACGGTGTCCGCGTACCGCGAGGGCGATCGCACCATCGTGCTCATCCCCGCCCGCATGTCCGAGGCGGAGGAGCAGCGCTGGGTGACCGTCATGCTCGACAAGCTCGCCGCGCAGGAGAACAAGCGGCTCATCGGGGACACCGAGTTGGCCGAGCGTGCCGAGCGCCTGTCGCTCGAGTACTTCGACGGCCGTGCCCGGCCCGCATCGGTCCGCTGGGTCACCAATCAGAACACGCGCTGGGGCTCGTGCACCCCGTCCGAGGGCAGTATCCGCCTTTCGCACCGGTTGCAGGGAATGCCCGAGTACGTCGTCGACTACGTCCTCGTCCACGAACTCGCCCACCTGCTCGTGCCCGGCCACGGCCCCCGTTTCTGGCGGCTGCTGGAGGCCTATCCGCGGACGGAGCGCGCCCGCGGCTACCTCGAAGGAGTGGTCGCCGCCGACCGGCTGCCGCGTCTGCCCGCCGAGCGCGACGAGTGACCCACTGACGAGAACGGGCCACCACGCGTGCGCGTGCCCGCGTCGGAAACGGGCCGGAAGGGGCTCGGAAGGGGCCCGCAAGCGGGCGTTGTGTACCGGGTCTGTACCGGCTTCGTTCGCTGCCGGATTTTGCCGTTAGCCTGGCGCGACGCACTCACCATCGGGATGGGGGACGGTCGTTACGCATGGCCAGGGAATTCCAACGCGGCCACAAGGCCAGGATCAGTGACCTCACGGCGGGGACGGATCTGTACGTGGGGGTACAGATCTCGGCGCCCGGACTGACCTTCGACATCAGCTGCTTCGGACTGGACGCCGACGAACGGCTTTCGGACGACCGGTACTTCGTCTTCTTCAACCAGCCGAAGTCCCCGGAGGAGGCTATCCAGCTCCTGGGGCCCCAGGCGGGGGACACAGAGTCCTTCCGCGTCACGCTCGACAAGATCCCGCAGCAGATCCAGAAGCTGTCGTTCACGGCGACCATCGACGGCGCCGGGCAGATGTCGCAGATCGCCCCTGGCTACATCCGCATCGTCGCGGGCGGCGAGGAGGTGGCCCGGTACTCGTTCAACGGGGCCGAGTTCTCCACCGAACGCGCCGTGATGCTGGGCGACTTCTACGTGAAGGACGTCTGGCGCTTCGCCGCTGTCGGGCAGGGCTTCGACGGCGGCCTGGACGCGCTGCTGCAGAACTTCGGCGGTGAGGTCGCCGAGGAGGAGCCCGCCGCCCCGCAGCAGCCGCAGTCCGGCGCCGCACCGGGCTTCGCCCCGCCGTCCCAGGCTGCCGCACCGCCCGCGTTCGCAGCCCCGGCCGGTGCTCCGGCGCACGTCCCGGCACCGGCCCCCGCACCTCAGCCCGCGCCGGGCTTCACGCCGCCCACGCCCCCGCCCCTGCGCCCCCGGCCCCCGCTCCCGCGCCCTCGGTGCACGCGCAGCCCACCATCATCGCGCCCGTGAACGTCCCTCCGGGCAGCGCTGTTCAGCCCCGCCTCCGCCCCCACCCGCGCCGTACGCCCAGCCCGGCCCACCCGGCTACGGCCAGCAGCCCGCCGCCCCGAGTGCGCCGCTGCCGCCCGGCTACGCCCAGCCGCACGCCCCCAGGCCCCTCAGGCACCCGCACCGCCTCCGGGCTACGGCCAGCAGCCCCCGGCGGCGCCCCCCGGATACGGTCAGCAGCCGCCATACGGCCAGATCCCGGGCCAGCCCGGTGCCCCCGGGGCCCCGTCGCAGTACGGCGTACCCCAGGGCGCACCGCAGGGCGGTGCCGGTGTGACCGCCGCGCTCCAGAAGTTCAAGGAGGCGCCCACAGGGCAGCGGTGGACCCAGCAGAACAAGAAGCTCGTCCGGGTCGACCTCGGTATCGGCGGCGACCAGCCCGTGCTCGCGCGTCAGGGCAGCATGGTGCTCTACCAGGGCAAGGTCGACTTCAGCTACAAGGGCGCGGGCTTCGCGGGCCGGATCGTGGGCAACGCGACGGGTCAGGAGATGCAGCTGATGCGCTGTTCCGGCAAGGGACAGGTGTTCCTCGCCGAGGAGGCCACGATGCTGCACCCCATCGAGCTCCAGGGTGACGCGATCTGTGTGTCCGCGGAGAACGTCCTCGCCTTCGACGAGACTCTCCACTACGAGGTGCGCAGGATCGAGGGACACGGCATCCCCGGAGGCGCGCTCTACACGATGCAGTTCCAGGGCACCGGCACGATCGTCGTCAAGACGCACGGCGCTCCCGTCGTCCTGCCTGTGACGCCGACCACGTTCGCCGACTGCAACGCCGTGGTCGCCTGGTCCGCGGCCGCCCAGGTGGTCGTCTCCAGCCAGGTGCGGATGCGCCGGAACGCCTATGCCGGGGACACCGGCGAGAGCGTGAACCTCCAGTTCCGCGGCGCGCCCGGCAATTTCATCGTCGTCCAGCCGTACGAGGTCTGAGGGAGCCCGTCATGAACCAGCCGCTCGCGGGCTTCGCACCCGCTCCAGTGACCGCCCGCATGGAGAACCACGGCGACCACATGCTCAAGGTCGCCATGCAGACCGGAAACGACCTCCTCGCGCGCGTGGGCTCGATGGTCGCCTACGAAGGGTTCGTCCAGTACGAGCCCAACCCGCCCGCCGTACGCCAGATCGCGAAGGACTGGGTCACCGGCGAGGGCGCGCCCCTGATGAAGTGCTCCGGTGACGGTCTGCTGTACCTCGCCGACTACGGGGCGAACGTCGTCGTGATCAACCTCGACGGGGACGGGATCTCCGTCAACGCCACGAACCTGCTCGCCTTCGACGCGCACCTCACCTGGGGCGTCGAGCGGGTCAAGGGACTCGCCAAGTTCGCCGGGCAGGGCCTGTGGAACACCCGGATCTCCGGACAGGGCTGGGTCGCGCTGACTTCCCGGGGCAAGCCGATCGTCGTCGACTGCGGCGGGGGTGAGAACGAGACGTACGTCGACCCGGACGCACTCGTCGCCTGGTCCCCGAACCTCAAGGTGAAGGGCAAGCGCAGTTTCAAGGCGCAGTCGCTGATCGGACGCGGCAGCGGCGAGGCGTACCAGATGGCGTTCTCGGGGGAGGGCATCGTCGTCGTCCAGCCCAGCGAGGACAGCACCGACCGCCTCCGAGTCCGGGGCTGAGGGGGAGCGACACACCATGCAGAGCCCGATTTTCGGCTACAACGAGCAGCAGACCCAGGAGCGCTGGAGCCTGCAGAACAAGCAGATGCTGCGTGTCGCCCTGGACGGCCGCGAGGACGTCCTCGCGCGCAAGGGCACGATGGTCGCCTACCAGGGGCTGGTCGAGTTCGACGCCGAGTACCAGAACAACAACCAGCGGCGCTCCAGGGCGCACACCGGCGAAGGCCTCGACCTCATGCGCTGCCACGGGCAGGGGACGGTCTACTTCGCCAACCTCGCCCAGCACGTGCACATGATGGACGTCGATCAGGACGGCCTCACCGTCGACAGCAGCTACGTCCTGGCCATGGACTCCTCGCTGCATCACGAGGTGATCGCCGTGGACAGCCTCTACGGCATCTCCGGCTCCGGGAAGTACCAGCTCAACATCACGGGCCGCGGCCAGGTCGCCCTGATGACCTCGGGCATGCCCTTGATGATGCAGGTCACATCGGACAAGTACGTCAACTGCGACGCCGACGCCATCGTGGCCTGGTCCACATCGCTGCGCGTGCAGATGCAGGCCCAGACGCACTCCTCCGGAGTGTGGCGGCGCCGTGGCAACACGGGCGAGGGCTGGGAGCTCAGCTTCATGGGCCAGGGCTTCATCCTCGTCCAGCCCAGCGAGCTGCTCCCGCCGCAGAACGCCCAGATCGGCTCGGGCCTGGCCGCCCAGTACGGCATGGGCCAGCAGGGTGCGCGGGGACAGAACCAGGGCAACGTCTGGAGCTGAGCTCGCGTGAGCAGCCGGTAACGCGAGCAGTCGGTAAGGGGTGCCCGCCAGGTGGTCACCCCTTACTCGGGTTACTTGGGCCACTCCTTACTGGTTCAGAGCTCTGCCCGCTCAGTAACTGGATCAGAGCCGGGCCCGCGCCGCGTCCAGCAGCCGTACGACCGAGTCGTCCGCCACGTCCTTCACCTCGTCGTAGCCGAACCAGCGCAGGTCCAGCGACTCGTCGCTGATCTCCTGCACCGCACCCGCGGGTGCCACGACCGCGTACTGGACGTCGAAGTGGAAGTGGCACGGCGGCGGGATCGGATGCCGGTCGAGACGCACCGGCCCGCCCGGGAGCAGCGTGAGGCCCGCGACGCCCGACTCCTCCGAGGCCTCGCGCAGGGCAGCGGCCGCCAGCGTGGCGTCCTCGGGCTCGCAGTGGCCGCCCATCTGGAGCCACATCCGCAGCTTCTTGTGGAGCGTGAGGAGAACCCGGCCCTCCTCGGGATCGACCACGAGGGCGCTCGCGGTGATATGCCCGGTGTGGCACGACTTCCACATGCCGTCCGGGTGCGCCTCCAGATGGTCGAGATACGACTGGCGCAGCTCCTCCTGGCCCTCGTACCCCTTCAGGACGAGGATCGCGTCGTCGTAGACGCTCACTCGGTGCCGTCGCCCTTGCCGTCCTGGTCCTTCTTCAGGTTCGGCTGCTCGGAGGAACCGCCGTCCGCCGCCTCGCCGAGCATCTTGTCCAGCTCGGAGAAGTCCAGCTGCTCGCGGTGCACGAAGCCGTCCGGGTCGTCCAGGTCGGACGCGGTGGGGAGCATGTCCGGGTGGGCCCACAGGGCGTCCCGGCCGTCGACACCGTGCGCGTCCGTGAGCGAGGCCCACAGGCGGGAGGCGTCGCGCAGCCGGCGCGGGCGCAGCTCCAGACCGATCAGCGTGGCGAACGTCTGCTCGGCCGGGCCGCCTGTGGCACGGCGACGGCGCAGCGTCTCACGGAGCGCGTCCGCGGACGACAGACGAGGCTTCGCGGCGGCGTGGACGACCGCGTCCACCCAGCCCTCGACGAGGGCCAGAGCGGTCTCCAGCCGGGCCAGGGCCGTCTTCTGCTCCGGGGTGTCCTCCGGCTGGAACATGCCCTGCTGGAGTGCCTGCTGGATCTCCTCCGGGTTCTGCGGGTCGAACTGGCCGACCACGTCCTCCAGCTTGGCGGTGTCGACCTTGATCCCGCGCGCGTAGCCCTCGACCGCGCCGAACAGGTGCGAGCGCAGCCACGGCACGTGCGCGAAGAGTCGCTGGTGGGCGGCCTCGCGCAGGGCCAGGTAGAGCCGCACCTCGTCCCTCGGCACGCCCAGGTCCTTGCCGAACGCCTCCACGTTCACCGGCAGCAGCGCGGCCCGGCCGGACGGCCCGAGCGGCAGGCCGATGTCCGTGGAGCCGACGACCTCGCCCGCGAGCACGCCGACGGCCTGCCCGATCTGCGTACCGAACATGGCGCCGCCCATGGAGCGCATCATGCCGATGAGCGGGCCCGCCATGGCCTGCATCTCCTCGGGCAGGACGTCGCCCATGGCCGCGCCAACGCGCTCGGCGACCGGGTCGACGAGCTCCTGCCACACCGGCAGGGTCGCCTCGACCCACTCCGCGCGACTCCACGCCAGGGCGGAGCCGGCGCCCGACGGCAGGGACGTCGCGTCGTCCAGCCACAAGTCGGCCAGGCGCACGGCCTCCTCGACCGCGGAGCGCTCGGCGGGGCCCACGCTGGAGTCCTTCACGCCGCCGGCGGTGCCCTGGGAGACCGTCTGGCGGGCGATCTGCTTGGCCATGTCCCAGTTCACCGGGCCGCCCTCGTACGAGAGCATCTGGCCCAGCTGCTGGAAGGCGGCGCCCAGGTCGGTGGGGTTCATGGAACCGAACATCGCGGCGAGCGGATTGTCGGCGCCAGGTCCTCCGGTACCGGGCAGCCCGAAACCGAACGGGTTGCCCGGTCCCTGACCACCACCGCTCTGCTGGTCCTTCTTCTTGCCCTCGTCGCCGTTCTCCGGCTCCTCCGGCGGAAGGCCGAATCCGAATGGGGTGTCACTCACGGGATTCCTCGGCTGGTAAGGCCGCCGGTTCTCTCCGACGGCACGGCTGCCCGACAACACCACCCAGCGTAGACACCACGGGCCGGTTCGGGCCTCGATGCGTCGCCGACTGCTGGGCTGCGGCAGGATGGATGCCACCTGGTACGTGCGCGTCACACGCTTGCGTACTGAAGACAACCGCTGGAGACGCCCGGTGAGTTCCCCAGATCCGCAGGTTCGCGCAACGCGAAACCACTCAACCAGCCCGGCCGTGCGCGGGCCAGTCGTCGCGGTCACCGGAGCCGCGTCCGGTATCGGCGCGCTGCTCACCGAGCGGCTCGTCGCATCCGACGAGATCAAGCAGGTCATCGCCATCGACGAGCGGCGCGGTGAGTGCGCGGCGGCCCAGTGGCACATCCTGGACGTACGGGACCCGGCGATCGCGGACAAACTGCGCGGGGCCGACGCCGTGGTTCACCTCGCGGTCGACCTGGACCTGGGCACCGACACGGCGGCACGGACCGCCTACAACGTCCGGGGGACGCAGACGGTGCTGACGGCGGCGGCCGCGGCCGGGGTCCACCGGGTCGTCCTGTGCACGTCAGCGATGGTGTACGGGGCGCTGCCGGACAACGAGCTGCCGCTCTCCGAGGACGCCGAGTTGCGGGCGACCGCCGAGGCGACCGGGGTCGGGGACCTGCTGGAGATCGAGCGGCTCGCGCGCCGGGCGCCGCGCGCCCATCCGGGCCTCAACGTCACCGTCGTGCGCCCCGCAGTGCTCGTAGGAGGCACCGACACGGCGCTGACCAGGTACTTCGAGTCGCCCCGGCTGCTCGTGGTGGCCGGGTCGCGACCCGCCTGGCAGTTCTGTCACGTCGAGGACCTGTGCGGTGCTCTGGAGTACGCCGTCCTGGAGAAGGCCGAGGGCGAGCTGGCCGTCGGGTGTGACGGGTGGCTGGAGCAGGAGGAGGTCGAGGAGCTCAGCGGGATCCGCCGGATGGAGCTGCCGTCCGCGGTGGCGCTGGGCGCGGCGGCGCGGCTGCACCGCATCGGGCTCACCCCGTCCCCGGCCGGTGACCTGGCGTACACGATGTACCCCTGGGTGGTCAGCGGCAGCCGCCTCCACGACGCCGGCTGGCGGCCCCAGTGGACCAACGAGGAGGTCCTCGCCGAACTCCTGGAGGAGGTCTCCGGGCGGCACACCGTGGCTGGGCGCCGGCTGGGCCGCAAGGACGCGACGGCGGCGGGCGCCGCGGGCGCGACGGTCGCGCTGCTGGGTACGGCCGCGCTGGTACGAAGGGCCCGGAAGGCACGGCGGAGGGGCTGATCGCCAGGAGCGTCTGTTCCGGGTTGTCAGTGGTGTGGGGCACGATGGAGCGCATGGCACCCAACAACGATCACCCCGGTGAGCAGGCGGCGCAGCAACCGATCAAGCTGATCGGCATACGGGAGACCCCGCTGTCCGTGGACGAGGTGTTCCGAGCCGTCGGGGACGAAGCGGCAGGTGGGACGGCGCTGTTCGTGGGCACTGTGCGGAACCACGACGGGGGCGCCGACGTGGACGAGCTGGGGTACTCGTGCCATCCCAGCGCCGAGGCCGAGATGCGGAGGATCGCCGAGAAGGTCGTCGCCGATTTCCCGGTCCGGGCCCTTGCCGCCGTCCACCGGGTGGGGGATCTCAGGGTCGGGGACCTGGCTGTCGTCGTGGCCGTGTCCTGCCCGCACCGCGGTGAGGCGTTCGAGGCCTGTCGCAAGCTGATCGACGACCTGAAGCACGAGGTTCCCATCTGGAAGCACCAGAGGTTCTCCGACGGTACGGAGGAGTGGGTCGGCGCCTGCTAGCGCGCACTGTCTCCGGTTGCGTAACCCCACCCCCGGCGTGAGCGTTGACGGAGCAGATGGTTAATCTGCTGATCAGTCAGTTGCGGTCGCTCATGGGGTTGGGAGGTCGGCATGGCGGCGCTCGCCTGGTTGTTGATTCCGCTTTTCGCCGCTGTCGGTGCCGGGGTATGGGGCGGTTGGGCGAGCCGTAGCCGCAAGAGCGTCGAGGACGGCACCGAGCTCGCGGGCTACACCCGTTTCCGCGAGGCCATGGAGAGATCCCGCTCGCGCAGCTGAGATCCCGGAGCGGGCCCCGGACGGACGGCCCCGACAGTGCCCTGACAGACCCGTCCCGTACTGTCGTTCCATGCCACGCCGCACCGCGACGATGCTCGCCTCCACCCTGATGCTGATCGCGCTCCTGTGCGCGGGAGTGTTCATCCCCGTGCCGTACTCGGAGATGTCGCCGGGGCCGACGGTGAACACGCTCGGGGACCACGACGGCGAGCCGGTGCTGCACATCGAGGGACGCAAGACCTACCCGACGTCCGGGCACCTCAACATGACCACGGTCCGCGTTACCAGCGCCGACTACAGGATGAACCTCGTCGAGGCCGTGTACGGGTGGCTGGCGCACGACAACAAGGTGGTGCCGCACGACACGCTCTACCCGGACGGCCAGACCGAGGAGCAGTCGACCCAGGAGAACGCGGAGGAGTTCAGCCAGTCCCAGGAGAGCGCCAAGGTCGCGGCCCTGAAGGCGCTGGACGTCCCCGTGAAGTCCTGGGTGATCGTCTCCACCGTCCTCAAGGACTCGCCGGCCGAGGGCAGGCTGCACGCGGGCGATGTGATCAAGTCCGTCGACGGTACGGCCATCAAGGCGCCCGAGGACGTCGCGAAGCTGGTCACCAAGCACAAGCCCGGCGAGAAGGTCAGCTTCACGATCGTCCCGGCCAAGGCGCAGGCCGCCGCCGAGAAGGAGAACCGGACGGCTACCGAGCAGCAGACCGTCACGATCACCACCACGAAGTCCGAAGACGGCGGCGAGGACCGCGCGATCGTCGGGATCTCGGCCGGGACGGACCACACGTTCCCGTTCACCATCGACATCAAGCTCGCCGACGTCGGCGGACCCAGCGCCGGCCTGATGTTCGCCCTCGGCATCTACGACAAGCTGACCCCGGGCTCCCTCACCGGCGGCACGTTCGTGGCCGGCACCGGCACCATCGACGACACGGGCAAGGTCGGGCCCATCGGCGGCATCGAGATGAAGACCGTCGCCGCGCGCGACAAGGGCGCCAAGTACTTCCTGACGCCCAAGGACAACTGCGCCACCGCCGCCAGGGACACCCCCGGGGGACTCACCCTCGTCAAGGTCGACACCATCGGCGACGCGCTCGGCGCCCTCAAGGACATCCGCTCCGGCGACACCGCCGACCTGCCGCAATGCACCACCAAGGGCTGACGGCGCCGCCCGCCCGAACGTCGTCGACGGTACCGAGGGCCCAGCGCCCGGGGTGACCCGCTTCCTGCCGCGCGCCCGAGCCGCACACGGGCGCCCCCAGCCACGTACACCGGGACGTCAGTCCGCGAACGCCGCGATGTCAGTCCGCGAACGTCGCCGTCAGTGCCTCCGCCAGGCCCGGCACCAGGTCCGACCCGGTCAGCACCTCGGTCGCCGTGTCCTTCTCGCGCAGCCGCAGCGCCGACTCACGCGCCCCGTCCCGCAGGACCGCGACCGTCATGCGGACCTCCTGGCGGTCAGGGTGCTCCGCGACCCACTTGGCGAGACGGGCTTCGTCGAGACCGTCCGGGACGGACGCCTCCGCGGACGGCGGCAGCATCAGCCGCTCCACGGTGAGGGCGCAGCCGACCACGGCGTCGGGCCAGGCGATCGTGCCCAGGAACTCGTCCAGCGGTTTGCCCGCCGGGATCTCGTCCTGCTCGATCGGTGTGAGACCGGAGCTGGCGGACTCGTCACGCAGGCCCAGCCGGTCCGCGAGCGAGGGTTGTTCGGCCCGCAGTCGTGCGGTGTCGACCAGGGCGAAGAGGCGGGCGGGCTGGTCCCAGCCGAGGCCTGAGGCGTACTCGTCGATCTCAAGGACGGCCCGGGTGAGGGGGCTCGCCGTCATGGGAGGTGTGTTGGACATGGTCACAATCCTGCCTCGTTCGTTACCCGAACCGGGAACCGAGTAAAGCGTGAGTAAGTTGCATAGGTGAGGCCCCTACGATCTCGACGATCACGGGGCCTGAAAGATGGTCCGCGTTTCCCGGGGGCCTGACGGATCAACAGCGACTTCGAGGTGCGAACCTTGGCATTCCAGATGCCGGACCGCGGCGGAGGCCCGACGGGGCCACGGATCAGAGTGGGCCGACCGTCCCGGCGTGTCCGGACCCTGCTCATGACACTGGGCGTTCTGGCCGTACTGCTCATGGCGTTCGTCATGTTCGCGGGGTTCTGGACGGACTGGCTCTGGTACCGGTCCGTGAAGTACTCATCGGTCTTCACGACCGCCCTGTGGACCAAGATCGGACTCTTCTTCGTCTTCGGTCTGCTGATGGCGGCCGCGGTCGGTTTCAACGTCTGGCTGGCCCACCGGCTGCGCCCGCCGCTGAGCGCCATGTCGATGGAGCAACAGAGCCTCGACCGGTACCGCATGGGCATCGCGCCCTACAAGAAGTGGCTGCTCCTCGCGCTCACGTCCCTGGTGGGCCTGATCGCGGGCGCCTCCGCCTCGGGCCAGTGGCGCACGTGGCTGATGTGGGTGAACGGCGTCCCCTTCGGACAGAAGGACCCCCAGTTCGGCCTGGACGTCGCCTTCTACGCCTTCGACCTGCCCTGGTACCGCTTCCTGGTCGGCTTCGGCTTCGCCGCCACGATCCTCTCGCTGATCGCCGCCGCGCTCACGCACTACCTGTACGGCGGTTTGAGGATCACCTCTCCGGGCGCGCGGGCCACAGCTGCGGCCACCGGGCACCTTTCGGTACTGCTCGGCATCTTCGTCGCCCTGAAGGCGGTCGCGTACTGGCTCGACCGGTACGGGCTCGCGGTGAAGTCCAGTGACTTCAAGGCGACGGGCAACTGGACGGGTTTGAGGTACGTCGACGCGAACGCCTACCTGCCCGCGAAGACGATCCTGTTCTGCATCGCCGTCATCTGCGCCCTGCTGTTCTTCGCCACCTTGTGGCGGCGCACCTGGCAGCTGCCCGTCATCGGCTTCGGCCTGATGGTGCTCTCGGCGATCCTCATCGGCGGGCTGTACCCGGCGATCGTCCAGAAGTTCCAGGTCCAGCCGAACGAGCAGGCCAAGGAAGCGCCGTACGTCGAGAAGAACCTGGAAGCCACGCGCAAGGCGTACGGCATCGACGGCGCCAAGGTGGACGAGTACTCGGGCGAGCGCAACACCGACGATGTGACGAAGCTGCGCGACGACGTGGACAAGACGGCGAGCATCCGCCTGCTCGACCCGAACATCGTCTCGCCCACGTACCAGCAGCTCCAACAGATCCGGAACTACTACGCATTTCCGGCCAATCTGGACGTCGACCGCTACAAGGACAAGGACGGCAACGTCCAGGACACGGTCATCGGCCTGCGCGAGCTGAACCTGGGCGGCATCCCGAAGAACAACTGGATCAACGACCACTTCCGGTACACCCACGGGTTCGGTGTGGTCGCCGCCAAGGGAACCGACGCCGACGAGGACGGACGCCCGGTCTTCACCGCGTCCGACCTGCCCTCGAAGAACTCCAACGGGGGCGACTTCGGCGCGTACGAGCAGCGGATCTACTACGGCGAGAAGACCAGCCAGTACTCGATCGTCGGCGGTCCCCAGAAGGAGATCGACTACTCCGACGACAGCGGTGAGAAGACCACCAGCTACAAGGGCAAGAGCGGGGTCAACCTCTCCAACCCGGTCAACCGGGCCGCGTACGCGGTGGCGTTCAGCGAGCCGCAGATCCTCTACTCCGGCGCCATAGGTGAGGGTTCGCGGATCCTGTACAACCGCACGCCCAAGGAGCGCGTCGAGGCCGTCGCCCCCTGGCTGACGATCGACGGCGACGCCTACCCGGCTGTCGTCAACGGCAAGATCGAGTGGATCGTCGACGCCTACACGACGACGAACGGCTACCCGTACGCCTCCCGTACGACCCTCGGCGACACGACGGCCGACTCGTTGACCGCCGCCGACAACCAGCGCGCTGTGGTGGCCCAGCAGAACCAGGTCAACTACATCCGCAACTCGGTGAAGGCGACCGTCGACGCGTACACCGGCGAGGTCAAGCTCTATCAGTGGGACACGCAGGATCCGGTCCTGAAGACCTGGATGAAGGCGTTCCCGAACACGGTGAAGCCGAAGTCCGACATCTCGCCGTCGCTCATGGACCATCTGCGGTACCCGCAGGACCTCTTCAAGGTCCAGCGTGAGCTGCTGTCCCGCTACCACGTGAAGGACGCGGACACGTTCCTCAGCGGCAGCGAGGTGTGGCAGGTGCCGGACGACCCGACCAACCGGTCCGGGGACGCCGTGCCGCCGTACTACCTGAGCATGAAGCTGCCGGAGCAGGACGCCCAGGCGTTCTCGCTGACGACGACGTTCACGCCGAACGGCCGGGACAACCTGAGCGCGTTCATGTCCGTCAACGCCGAGGCCGGCGCCAAGGACTACGGCAAGATCACCATTCTGAAACTGCCGACCGGCAAGACGGTCGACGGTCCCAAACGGGTGCAGAGCCAGTTCAACTCCGAACCGTCCATCGCCGAGTCGATCCGGCTGCTGAGAGGTGGTGACTCGGAAGTCGAGTACGGCAACCTGCTGACCGTGCCGCTGGACGGCGGGCTGTTGTACGTGGAGCCCGTCTACGTGCGCGGTGGCGACCTCAAGTACCCGCTGCTGAAGAAGGTGCTGGTGACCTACGGAGGCGCCACCGCCTTCGAGGACACCCTCGACGAGGCGCTCAACAAGGTGTTCGGGGCGGAGGGCACGACCACCCAGCCGCCGGACGAGAGCGGCGACACCACCAAGCCGCCCACGTCGGACAACCCGACGGTCCAGGAAGCCCTGACCGATGCCCAGAAGGCCTTCGACGAGGGCCAGGCAGCCCTCAAGAAGGGCGACTGGGACGCGTACGGACGGGCTCAGCAGGACCTTGAGGACGCGCTGAAGAAGGCCGACGAGGCACAGTCCAAGGCCGACTCGGCGAGTGGCGCCGGACAGAAGAACGAGCAGAACAGCGAGCAGGACAGCGGCAAGAACAGCGACGGGAGTTCGGGAAGCAGCTGATTCAGGGCTCCGTCCCGCGCCGTGATACGGTTGCCGAGCAACGGCGCGGGGTGGAGCAGCTCGGTAGCTCGCTGGGCTCATAACCCAGAGGTCGCAGGTTCAAATCCTGTCCCCGCTACTGAAGTCCAAGGCCCGGATCCTCCAAGGATCCGGGCCTTCGACGTGTGCGCAGCCACCTGTCGAATCCAAGCGACGAGCACCCCTGAACATCCGGTCACCAGGACGGGAGCCGGGGAGTGGTTCGGGTGCGTCCTGAGTGGTGAGGCGACGAATCGCGCGAAGTGCCGCGTCATACGGAGCGAGTTGAGAAAACTGTGTTTGACTTGTCTCTCTGTGGGCATGTCGACAAAACGCTGAAGTGACCTCACTGGCTGCGGTATACCAGGTGTACCCAGGTTGCAGGTGGTGCGACGATGGACGTTATGGGGGACAAGGCAACTCTGTTGGAGAACGGGCGGTTTGCGCAGCCTGCGGAATTTCCGCAGTCGACGGACCGGGACGAAACGGGTGAGGCCGTGGAGGAGGCGCGTCAGCGGCTCGCGGCCGAGGCCGGCGACGTCGAGGCGATGAGCGTCCTCGGGGCCATGCTGCTGCGCCGCGGTGATCTCGACGGAGCCGAGCCGCAGTTGCGCGCTGCCACCGCCGCGGGCGACCGCGCCGCCGCCAACAACCTGGGTGTCCTCCTGCACCAGCGCGGGTACGCCGACGAGGCCGCCGGCTGGTGGCGGATCGCCGCCGTCGCCGGTTCCGCGGCCGCCGCACACGCGCTCGGGCGGTATCACCGTGAGCGCGGCGACGAGCCGGCCGCCGAGTACTGGCTGCGGCAGTCCGCCGAGCAGGCGCACACCCTGGGCGCGTACGCGCTCGCCGACCTGCTGGAGCACCGAGGCGGCCCCGGGGCCGAGCAGTGGATGCGGGCCGCCGCCGAGCGCGGGCACCGGGAGGCCGCGTATCGGCTGGCCCGGGCGCTGGACCGGCAGGCGATGGCCGAGGGGCCCCTGGCCGTACGGGAGGACCCCCGGGCCGCGCGAGACGGCCGTTCAGCCATGCGTGACGACGACAAGGTCGTACGGGTGGGGAAGACGGGCGCTGACAACGGTGTCGCGGGGTTCGCCGCCGAGGAGGCGGAGCAGTGGTACCGGCAGGCTGCGGCACGCGGGCACCGCAGAGCCGCGCTGCACCTCGGGGCGATCCTGGAGCGGCGCGGGGAGCTCAAGGAGGCTGGGCGCTGGTACCTGACCTCGGCGAAGGACGGCGAGGCGCGGGCCGCGTGTGCGCTCGGGTTCCTGCTGCGGGACGCGGGGGACACCGAGAGCGCTGCGGTGTGGTGGCTGCGGGCCGCCCAGGACGGCGACGGCAACGCGGCGAACGCATTGGGTGCGCTGCACGCCGAGCGCGGGGAGACCCAGACGGCCGAGCGGTGGTACCGGGCCGCGATGGACGCCGGCGACGTGAACGGCGCGTACAACCTCGGGCTGCTCTGCGCCGAGCAGGGGCGGACCGCGCAGGCCGAGCAGTGGTACCGGCGGGCCGCGTACGCCGGGCACCGCGAGGCCGCGAACGCGCTCGCGATCCTGTTGCTGCAGGTCGGGGACGCCGCCGGGGCCGAGCCGTGGTTCTCCAAGGCGGCGGAGGCAGGCAGCGTGGACGCCGCCTTCAACCTCGGCATCCTGTACGCCGGGCGGGGCGCCGAGAAGGATGCCGCGGACGCGCTGGTCTGGTACGAGCGGGCGGCCGCCGCCGGGCACACCGAGGCCGCGCTCCAGGTCGCCATCGCGCGGCTTCGCGAGGGCGACGAGCGGGCGGCCGAGCGGCATCTGCGGCAGGCGGCGGGCGGTGGCAGCGCCGAGGCCGCGTACCGGCTCGCTGCCGTACTGGACGCCCGGCGCCCGCCCGTGCCCGCGCACGAGCTGGGTGAGCCCGCGCGCGAGAAGGGCGAGTGCGAGGAGTGGTACGAGCGCGCCGCGTCCCAGGGGCACCGGCGGGCCCAGGTGCGGGTCGGCATGCTCGCGGCGGCCCGTGGTGACGTCGTCGAGGCGGCGCGCTGGTACCGGGAGGCGGCGGAGGCCGGGTCCCGGAACGGGGCCTTCAACCTCGGGCTGCTGCTGGCGCGGGAAGGGAGCGAGCCGGAGGCCGCGCTGTGGTGGACCCGGGCGGCCGACGCCGGGCACGGGCGGGCGGCGTTGAGGCTGGCCCTCGTCTACGCGCGCCGGGGTGAGCTGGCGGAAGGGCAGCGGTGGGCTGATCGTGCGGTGTCGCTCGGGCCGGCGGAGGTTGTGGAGCGGGCGGCGCGGCTGCGGGATGCGCTGCGGGAGGAGCTGTCGGCGTAGGGGCGTGTGTGGTCCGGGGAGGGCAGGGGCCTCGGCTTGGTGCCTGCCTCCGGAACGGATTTGCACGGGCCCGCGTTGCTGACGTAGTGTTCCATTCATCGACGCGGGGTGGAGCAGCTCGGTAGCTCGCTGGGCTCATAACCCAGAGGTCGCAGGTTCAAATCCTGTCCCCGCTACTGATCCTGAGGGGTCGGAGCTCGTAAGAGTTCCGACCCCTCAGTGTTGTGCGAGTGACTGTGAGCCGATATGTCGATTTATAGTCGGCGGCGGTGTCGGCAGTGGCGGCAGTTGTAACAGCGGTCACTGCCGGCTGACAGTTGGCAGTGACCACTCAGGCGCAAGTAGCGCTCCTACGCTGCCGCACAGTTGGGGCACACGCCCCGGTACGTCACCTCGACATCCGACACCGTGAAGCCGAAGCGCTCCGAGTCGGGGAGGTCGGCGAGCGGGTTGCCCGTCGGGTGGACGTCACGGATCGCGCCGCACTGGGCGCAGACCAGGTGGTGGTGCGGACGGTGCGCGTTCGGGTCGTATCGCTTGGCGCGCCTGTCCGTGGTCACCTCAAGCACCTCGCCGAGGGAGACCAGCTCACCCAGAGTGTTGTAGACGGTCGCCCGGGAGATCTCGGGCAGCTTGGCCACGGCCCGCGCGTGCACCTCGTCGGCCGTCAGGTGGACGTGATCGCCGTCGAGGACCTCGGCCACGACGCGCCGCTGCGCGGTCATGCGCCAACCGCGTCCGCGCAGCCGTTCCAGAAGGTCACTCATAAAACCAGCCTAACAGCATGAGGACCAGATTCCGAACGGGTGTGAAATTGGAACCACCCTTGACTTAGACATTGTCTATTGTAGTGTCGGGGGTGTGACGTGAAGGGCTGCGAGCGGAGCCCGTGGAGCGGCGTGGAGAGTGTGATCAACAGCTTCCGTCAGGCTGACGGAGACTTCGGCAAGCGCCTGGAAGCCGCTGTCCAGGCCCTGAGCGGCTGACCGGGGTTGGACCGCTTGTCGAAGGAGACGGGCCGGAACTCCATGGGAGTTCCGGCCCGTTGACGTACGCCGTTCTTTACCGGTCAGGCGGGTGCGGGCTGCCGTGCCGGGGCCCAGCAGCGGATGATGTCGCGGACCGAGACGATGCCGACCGGTTCGTCGCCGTCGAGAACGACGAGGTGGCGGAAGCCGCCGTGGGTCATGGCTCGGGCGGCGTCCTCCAGGGTCCAGGACGGCGTGGCGAACACGACGTCGGTGGTGGTGTGGGCGTGCGCCCGCTCGGTGTCCGGGCTCTCGCCCAGGCCGACGGAGTTGAGGATGTCGCGCTCGGTCAGGATGCCGAGTCCGCCGGCGTCCGGGTCGAACACCACGGCCGCGCCGATCCTGCGGGCGGACATCAGGGCGGCGGCCTGGCGGAGGGTGTGGTCGGGGCCGATGGTGAGGACCACCGTGGTCATGGCGTCGCGGACGAGCATGGAGCTCAGCCACCTCCTAGAGAATCCCGGTGAGGGTTGGTTCAGGGATTCACAAATTCACAAGTGGGGGCTCTCAGAGTCCCAGGCAAAGAGGAAGTCAACAAGAGGGCGCGCGTGGCCAGTTGGGGGCGCTCGTGGATCACTCGCGGATCACTTGTGCCCCGTGCGACTCAGTACCGGAGATTCCCCGGCATGACCCAACCCACCGCCACCCGGCGAGCGTTCGGCCACCGGCCCCGCTTACTGGATCTGTGACGTCAGGGTGTCGATCGTCGACCGGGTGCCCGTCAGGGGCGGGCCGTCTCCTCGTTCCCCTCGCGGAGGGTGATGCTGTCGCCCTCACTGCTGGTCAGCCTGAGGGTCTTGGTGCCGTCGCGCTCCTCGACCGCGGCCTTGAGCGTGCCCCTGAAGACGCTGATGAACCGCTCCTCGAACTCCTGGACCGGACCGGGGCAGCCCATCTTCGTCGAAGCGAGGTCGGAGACCTTCACGGTATCGCCGTCGATCTCGACGTCGGCGCCGAAGCTGTTGCAGCCCACGGTGCCGCCGGAGTCCCCTCCGGCGACGTCCGGCTCGGCGGCGCCGGGCTTGAACGTCACGTGGGCCTCGTCGACCCGGAACTGGTCGCCCTTGGGGAGGACGTAGTCATTGCCGTCCACGGTCACCTTCTGCGGCACCCAGCGGATGTCGGCGATGTCCGTGATGCTCCCGTCTCCGACCGAGATGCTCCCGCCGTCGGACTCCGTGCCGCAGGCGGCCAGCACCGCTGTGCCGGCCAGAGCCGCGGCGGCGTACTTCACTCTTGTCGTCCGCTTCATGACCCTTCGACGTGCGAGGCAGGTGGTGGGTTCGGTGCGGGTACCGATCCGTTGTCCAGAGGCCGTCAACCGGGCCTTGGAAGGCGGCCCGGCCACCTATGGCGGCCCAACGACGGCTCAGGGTGCCTAAACCGAGGGGAAACGCGCAGGTCAAGCCCCGAGTTACCTCAGTACTGCTGGTTGAGATACCCCAGCAACTCGCCATGGAGCAGCCCGTTCGACGCCGCCGCGTCGCCGCTGTGCGGGCCGGGGCGGCCGTCAAGACCCGTGAAGGTGCCGCCCGCCTCGGTGACGACGATCGCGGTGGCCGCCATGTCCCAGAGGGACAACTCGGGTTCGGCGCAGATGTCCACGGACCCCTCGGCGACCATCATGTACGGCCAGAAGTCGCCGTACGCGCGCGTGCGCCACACCTCGCGGGTGAGGTCCAGGAAGCCGTCCAGCCGACCCTGCTCCTCCCAGCCGCTCAGGGAGGAGTACGCGAAGGAGGCGTCGGACAGCCTGCTGACCTGCGAGACGCGGAGGCGGGAGGCGGAGGCCAGGCTGCGGCCGGAGAACGCGCCGTGGCCCTTCGCCGCCCACCAGCGGCGGCCGAGCGCGGGGGCGGAGACGACGCCGACGACCGGCTGGTAGCCGCCCTCGCCCGCTTCCATCAAGGAGATCAGCGTGGCCCACACCGGGACTCCGCGGACGTAGTTCTTGGTGCCGTCGATGGGGTCGACGACCCAGCGGCGCGGGCCCGTGCCCTCGATGCCGTACTCCTCGCCGAGGATCGCGTCGCGCGGCCGGGCGCGCTGGAGCTGGCCGCGGATCAGCTCCTCGGCGGCCTTGTCGGCCTCGCTCACCGGAGTCATGTCCGGCTTCGTCTCGACCTTGAGGTCGAGCGCCTTGAACCGGTCCATGGTCGCGGCGTCGGCCGCGTCCGCGAGGACATGGGCGAGCCGCAGGTCATCGAGATAGTCGGGCATGAGCGAACCGTATCCGCCAGGTCATCGATCCGGCCACACGGCCTCGGGGATCGCTACGGGACCTCCGCGTGAGGGGCGCGGAGCGGGCCCCGAGTGGGCGTGGAGCGGGGCGGGTGGAATCAGTGGGAGGGGTGGGATCGGTGGGAGGGGTGAGGTTCCCAGGGCGGCGAGTCGGTGTGGGCAGGCATCCCCGAGGTCCTCCCCGAGACTCTTCCCGAGGCCTTCGCCAAATGCCACCACGCGCCCCCGCACCCTCCCTCGCCACCGCGCATGTTGGCCGAGCACAAGCCCCTCGGCCTTGCCGAGAGCCCTTGACAGTGCCTCGGTGCGCGTCAAATCTGAGGTCCAGAGCCGCCGCTCGGCAGAGGGAGGCGATGATGCCTGCAGCGCGGGAATCCCTGTTGGACGCCGCCTACACGGCGCTCGCGCGCCGCCCGTGGCCCGCCGTGCGCATGGTCGACGTCGCCGCCGTGGCCGGAGTGTCCCGGCAGACGCTCTACAACGAGTTCGGCAGCAAGGAGGGGCTCGCGCGCGCCCTGGTGCGTCGGGAGGCCGATGCCTATCTCGCCGGTGTCGACCGGGCGCTGGCCACGCCCGCCGATCCCCGCGAGCGCCTGGCCGCCGTTGCCGAGTGGACCGTCTCGGCCGCACGCGGCAACGCTCTCATCAAGGCCATGCTCACCGGCTGCTGGAGCGAACGTCTGCCCGCGCCCACGCTCACCGCGGTGCCCTCGTCGTCCGCGGTGCCCGCACAGCGCCGCGCCGACGGCCCTCTGCCCTCCCCCGCCGACTTAGTGGCCCTGGCCCGTGACCGTGCGGTCGCCGTCCTCTCCGGCCCCGGCATCCCGAAGGCCGACGCGGCGGAGTCGGCCCGTTCCTGCGAACTCGTCGTCCGCCTGGCCCTGTCCTGCGTGTCCGCGCCCCCGGGCGAGGGCGGTGTCACGGCACTGGTGCGCACCGTCCTGCCACGGCACCCGACGCGCTCGGGGTGAGCTCAACGGGTCCTCGACCAGTGCTCAATCAGTGCTCAATCAGTTCTCAACGAGTTCTCGACTAGTGTGCCGATCCCGACAGTTGGAGCCCGATGACTCCCACGATCACCAGCGTGATCGAGACGAGCTTCAGCGTGGACACGATGTCGCCGAGGAAGACCATGCCGTAGATCGCGGTGCCGGCCGCCCCGATGCCCGTCCACACGGCGTAGGCGGGGCCCACGTCGAGTTTCTTCAGCGAGAGGGTCAGCAGGCCGAAACTGCCGAGGGCGAAGGCGCAGAACGCGACGGTCGGCCAGAGTCTGGTGAAGCCGTGCGACAGCTTCAGGCAGACGGCGAAGCCGGTCTCCAGTATCCCCGCAACGATGACCAGCAGCCACGCCATGTCTCGTCCTCCCGCGTCCCCACGTTCCGTGACCGCTTCGTCTGACTTGGATCGGCTCGGTGCGATTATGCACTTACCGGCCAGGTATGAAAGCAAACAACGCGGAGGTCAGCCGCCTTCCCGTCAGTCGCCTCCCCTGTCGGCGGCCTCTCTGTCAGTCACCTTCGCGCCGCTCCCGTGTCGCCAGCAGCCGGCGCAGGGAGTACAGGCGGGCCGGGTCCGCATGACCCGTCGCCACCCACTCGTCCAGCGCGCAGTCCGGTTCGTCATGACTGCACGCACGGGGACAGCCCTCGGTTCCCAGTTCCAGGTCGGGGAAGGCGTGGATCACGCGCGACGGATCGATGTGCGCCAGACCGAAGGACCGTACGCCCGGAGTGTCGACCACCCAGCCGTCCGACTCCGTCAGGGGCAGCGCCAGCGCCGACGTCGTCGTGTGGCGGCCGCGGCCGGTCACCGCGTTGACGTGTCCGGTGCTGCGGCGCCGCTCCTCGGGTACGAGCGCGTTGACCAGCGTCGTCTTGCCCACGCCGGAGTGGCCGACGAACGCCGTGATCTTGCCGTCGAGTTGTTCCCGTACCCGGTCCGCCGCGCCGCCGTTCTCCAGCTCCTCGCGGCTGGTGACGACGTAGGGGATGTCCAGGTCGCCGTACAGCTCCAGGAGTTTGTCGGGCGGGGCCAGGTCCGACTTCGTCAGCACCAGCAGAGGCTCCAGTCGGCCGTCGTACGCCGCGACCAGGCACCGGTCGATGAGGCGAGGGCGGGGCTCGGGGTCGGCGAGGGCGGTGACGATGGCGAGCTGGTCGGCGTTGGCGACGACGACACGCTCGTACGGATCGTCGTCGTCGGCCGTGCGCCGCAGCACCGAGGTGCGGTCGGCGATGCGGACGATGCGGGCGAGCGTGTCCTTCCTGCCGGAGAGGTCGCCGACGAGGGCCACGCGGTCACCGACCACCGCGGCCTTGCGGCCCAGCTCGCGGGCCTTCATCGCCATGACCACGCGGTCCTCGACGAGGCAGGTCAGCCGACCGCGGTCGACGGTGAGGACCATCCCGTCGGCCGCGTCCTCGTGCTTGGGGCGGATGCTCGAACGGGGACGGTTGCCCTTGCGGCTGGGGCGGACCCTGACGTCGTCCTCGTCGGTGTGCTTGCCGTAGCGGCGCATGATCCCGATCCGCCCGTCAGTTCCCGAGCATCCCGGTCCACAGGTCGGGGAAGTCCGGCAGGGTCTTGGCCGTCGTCGCCACGTTCTCGATCTGCACGTCCTTCACCGCGAGGCCGATGATCGCACCAGCGGTGGCCATGCGGTGGTCGTCGTACGTGTGGAAGACACCGCCGTGCAGCGGGCGCGGGCGGATGTGCAGGCCGTCGGCGGTCTCCGTGACATCACCGCCGAGCTCGTTGATCTCCTTGGTGAGCGCGGCCAGCCGGTCCGTCTCGTGCAGGCGCAGGTGGGCCACTCCGCGCAGCGTCGAGGGGGAGTCGGCGAGGGCCGCGACCGCGGCGATGCCGGGAGTCAGTTCGCCGACCTCGCCCAGGTCCACGTCGATGCCGTGGACCGCGCCCGAGCCGGTGAACTCCAGCCCGTACTCGGTGAGTTCGCAGGTGCCGCCCATCTCGGAGAAGATCTCGCGCAGTTGGTCGCCCGGCTGGGTGGTGCGGGCGGGCCAGTCCGGGACGATGACCCTGCCACCGGTCACCAGGGCCGCGGCCAGGAACGGCTGGGCGTTCGACAGGTCCGGTTCGATGGTCAGATCGCGGCCCAGCAGCGCGCCCGGCGTCACCCGCCAGACGTTCGGCTCGCCGCCCGACTCGGGGGTGTCCACCTGGGCGCCGACCGCGCGCAGCATGTCCACCGTCATACGGATGTGAGGGAGGGAGGGCAGCGTCGAGCCGGTGTGGCGCACCTCGACGCCCTGGTTGAAGCGCGGCCCGGACAGCAGCAGGGCCGACACGAACTGGGAGGACGACGACGCGTCGATCTCGACCCGGCCGCCGTCCAGTGCGCCGCTGCCGTGGACCGTCAGCGGGAGTGCTCCCCGGCCGTCGTCGTCGATACGGGCACCGAGGACGCGCAGGGCGTCGATCACGCCGTTCAGAGGGCGCTCGTACGAACGGGGGTCGCCGTCGAAGCGGATGGGGCCGTCGGCGAGGGCGGCCACCGGGGGCAGGAAACGCATCACCGTGCCCGCGTTCCCGACGTCGACCGTGGCGGGACCCTGCAGACCCGTGGGCAGCACACGCCAGGCCTCTCCGGCGCCGTCCGGGCCGCCCGCGGCGGAGGAGCTGGACGACACCGTCTCCTCGATCTCCACACCCATCGCGCGCAGCGCGGCCGCCATCAGCAGCGTGTCGCGGGACCGCAGCGGGCGGCGCAGCCAGCCGGGCTCGGAGGCGAGGGCGGACAGCACCAGTGCGCGGTTGGTGACCGACTTGGACCCGGGCACGTGGACCGTCGCGTCGACGGCTCCGCTCGCGTGCGGGGCGGGCCAGAGGGCGGTGTGTGCGTTGTTCGGGGCCATGGGCCCCACTTTAGTGGTCGGCTCTCTTTCGGGTGCGACGCCGTCGTCGCTGGTCGCTCCCCCAAGTTCTCGGCTTCGGTCGAACAGGGGGACCCCCGTCGCGACGGAGCCGCACATCGACGGAGCCGCACATCGACACAGCCCCGCGCGCCTACAGCCCTGCGCGTCTTACGGGCCGCAGCCTCCACTTCGGAGGTGCTGCCTCACACCTCCAGCAGCCACCGACCGCCGCCCAGCAGCGAGCACAGCGACACCGCGTGGAAGAAGAACAGCCACATCGCCGCCGGTGCGTGCGTCAGCCGGGCCAGCTGGTCCGCGTCCGAGTCGCCCGCGCCACCCCGGCGACGCTTGGCCTGGAGTTCGAAGGCCGGCCGTACGCCGCCCAGCAGCAGGAACCACACCACCACGTACGCGAACGCCGCCTGCACCTGGGTCCCGGCCAGCCAGGACACCAGCACGAACGTGCCGCCGGTCACCAGCACCGTGACCGCCCCGTACGCGTTGCGGATCATCACCAGCAGCGCCACGAGCAGCAGGGTCGCCAGCCACAGCAGCGCGGTGATGTGCCCGGCGGCGAGCAGTGCGGCACCGCCGAGGCCGAGTAGCGGGGGAGCGGTGTAGCCCGCGGCCGCCGTGAGGATCATGCCGAGCCCGGTCGGCTTGCCCCGGCTGACCGTGAGACCGCTGGTGTCCGAATGCAGACGTATGCCGGTGAGGGTACGGCCGGTGAGGAGTGCGACCAGTCCGTGGCCTCCCTCGTGGGCGATGGTGATGGCGTTGCGTGAGAGCCGCCAGACGCCCTGCGGGACGATCGCGGCGAGCGCGACGACCGCGGTGGCGATCACTACCCACAGGCCGGGGTCGGGCTGGGTTCCGAACACCTCGTCCCAGAGGTCGGCCAGCGAGGTGGTGTCCATGTGGGGGTTGGCTCCCTTGGTCGCATCGATAGAGGGGCGGTCGGGTGACGGGTGGCCTGGCAGTGTGGCACGTCTGCGCGGACGGTATCTGAGACGCTGAGTCGGCCGAGATCGTTCCTGACGGCAAATGCGCAGGCCACAGCGTTGGATGCCGGAGTGATCAGGGGCTCGTGCTCTCTACCGGTGCTGACTGTGTGCCGGCTGTGTGCCGGGCTGGAGGCACCTGAGATCACCTCGGGAAAGCCGTCCCGTCCCGCGCCGGGTCGGTGGTGCGCAGGAACGCGGCGGCGGCAGCACGTACGCGTTCGCGTCCCAGGCGGGCGCGGTGCTGAGCCGGCTGATCGGACGGCCGCGGCGCGGAGGCGTCACGGAATGTCCGTGTGCGCGACCTCTCCCTTGTCGCACCCGCAACTGTCTCGCCGTACGACCGTCACGGGGAGCATCAGTGACACCGGCTCGGTATCGCGTGCGCCGCTCAGCCGCTTCACCAGCAGTTCCACCGCCTCCTCGCCCATGCGCAGCATCGGCTGATGCACGGTGGTCAGTGCCGGGCGTACCAGGCGGCTGAGCGGAATGCCGTCGAAGCCCGTGACGACCATGTCTTCCGGAACCCGCAGACCCCGCTTCTCCAGCGCGTGCAGGGCACCGACGGCCATCTGGTCGTTCGCGAACACCAGGGCCTCGGGGCGCTCACGGTCCGGGGCGCACAGGGCGTCCACGGCGCGTGCGCCGTCCGCCTGTCTCATCATCCGCACCCGCAGATCGGGCTCGGGCCCCATGCTCAGCCCGCCGTCCCGGCACGCTTCGAGGTACCCGCGGAAACGGGCCTCCACGTCCGGTGACTCCTCCGCGGAGCCGATGTACGCGAGGCGGCGCAGGCCGTGGTCCTCGATGAGGTGCCGGGTCAGCTCCTTCTGGCCGTCGAAGTTGGCGACCTCGATGTGGTCCAGGTGGTCCAGGTGATCGGTGCCTTCACGGGGGCCGGCCAGCATCACCACGGGCTGACGGCGGGAGATGACCTCCAGGTCCTCCGTGGGCACGGTACGGGCGAGCGCCGCGAACCCGTCGACGCGACCGGCGACCTTGGCCACCAGGCTCTCCGGCCCTCCTTTGAGGGATGCGGCGATCAGCAACGCGTAACCGTGGCGGCGTGCTGCCCGTTCCATGCCCCGGATGATCTGGTCGGAGTAGAGCATGGCCGCGTCCTCGTCCTCCGCCTCGGTCGCCTCCGTGTCCGGGTCGGAGTAGTCCGGAAAGCAGAGGCCGAGGATGCCGGTGGAGCGGCTGGCGAGCCCACGGGCGTTGCCGCTGGGTACGTAACCGAGTGCACGGGCCGCCGTCAGTACGCGTTCACGCGTCTCGGCGCGGACGGAGTCCGGATTGCGGTACACCCGGGACACGGTTGCGATGGACACCCCGGACCGTGCGGCGACGTCGTACACCGTTGGGGCAGAGCTCACGAAAAGGGACTCCCGAGGCGACGGGTATGCGCGCGCATACGATTGTAAGCGCATTCATCCTAGATCTCGTCTAATCAGCGGGCAAGCGATACGTGGCTCGGCCGGGGTCGGGGCGACGCTGCGGTGGGGCGATGCTCTGGCGGGGCGGTGCTGTGGCGGGACGACGCTGTGGCGGGCTGCGCCCCGCCCGGGGCGAGGCGCAGCCCGACCGAGAGCTCAGATGCTGAAGCGTTCCTTGGCCAGCGTGGGCCGCACCCGGGACTGGAAGCCGCCTGTGCGGAAGGGGCGTTGCAGGAGGCCGGGGCGCAGGTGCTGGGCCAGGGCGGCAGCGATCATTCCCTGGTCCAGGGCGAGAACGAAGTCGCTGACGCGGCCCGTCGTGACGTTGACGGAGTCGCGGAAGCCGTAGCGGTCGTCGTACGCGCCGAGGTCCCGGGCCAGGGCCTGGAGGTTGGCGATGGCCTCTTCGGGTGCCTGGGGCAGGGCCAGGAAGGAGGCGTGGGGAGTGACGACGCCGAGGCTGTTGTAACCGTCCTCCTGCATGCCGATCGCGTCGACGCCGTACTCGCGGTATCCGCCCTCGGGGATGTTGGCGGGCGAGAAGCCCCAGTAGCCGTACTTCTCCTCGATCAGGCCGTGTTCGATCTGGCTGCGCACATAGCGCTGGTGGGTGGTGCCCCAGGAGTGCGGTGACCACTCCGCCTCGGGCACGAACAGGGGCACCATCAGGGCCTCGAACATCGATCCGCCCCAGGTGGGAACGAGCTTGCGGCCCCGGTAGGTGTAGTGGCCCTGCCAGACGCGTACGCCGTCGATGGTGACGTAGGAGCCCCCGGGCTGCTGTTCCTGTCCCCACTCCGGCAGCAGGGTGCGGTACATGTGCCAGTAGTGGTCGGTGGGCAGCGAGCCGTCGGCGATGCCGAGGTAACTGGCCATGCGCGGCTCGGTGTTGAGGGCTCCGTAGTGGTGGCCGGTGGGTTCGCCCTTGCCGGGCTTGTCGGGCCAGTAGCCGCCGCGCATCTGGCCGGGGCCGGCGAACGGGTCCGCCGGGTCGAAGGGGGTGTAGTAGTACGACCAGTCTGCTCCGTCGAGGAGCCGGGCTACGCGTGGACGCAGCGCCGGATCGGCGTCGGCGGCGATCTTCAGGCCGGTGACCAGCCAGGCGTTGTCGACGGTGGACAGGAACGGGCGGACGGTGCCTCCGCTCTCCGGCCATGTCGTGAGGACCGAGCCGTCGTGGGCGTCGTACCAGTTGAACCAGAAGCCGTGGGCGCGTTCGAGCCGCTCCACGGCCGTGATCGTGCGGACGAGGCGGTCGTGCATGACCGAGGGGGAGATGACGCCGAGGCCGGCCGCGGCCACCGTGGCCCACAGCCCGCAGCCGATGTTGGTCGGCGAGGTCTGCGTCGAGGGGACGGGCGTGCCGGTGCCGCTGACGTCGATCTTGTCCGCGGTCAGGCCGAAGTCCGTGGTCATGGCCGTCATCGAGCGGTAGGTGGCTTCGAACCAGGTGAGCAGCGTCTCGGTGTCCGAGGCGGCACGGGAGGTGGCACGGGAGGCCGTGTCGGCGAAAGCGGGGGGACCGGTGACGCCGGCGGCCGCTGCCGCCGCGGTGGCAGCCGTGAGGAAACGACGGCGGTTCATACGGGATCAACTCCTCTGAGGGGAGGGAGGGGAGGGGAGGAGGCGGGGCGGGAGCCGGTGGGTGTCAGGGCCCACCGGCTCCCGCGCATACGGGGGACGGGGAGGTGGCGGGGGGTCTCAGGAGGCGGTGCGCGGCAGTTCGCGGGTGCGGCCGAGGCCGCCGAGCCATACGGCGGACGGCCTGGGCGTGCGCTCGAAGGTGACCCGGTCGACCGCGATGAGACCGAAGGTGGCGGCGAAAGAGCCCCACTCGTAGTTGTCGAGGGCGCTCCAGGCGAGGTAGCCCCGGACGTCGAGGCCGTCCTCGATGGCGGCGGCGACCGCGGCGAGTGCTCCGGTGTAGTAGTCGACACGGCGGCTGTCGTCGCCGGTGGCGATGCCGTTCTCGGTGACGATCAGCGGCATGTCGGGGCCGATGATGTCAGCGGTGTGGCGCAGGGCGTGGCCCACGGCGGCGGGGTAGTACTCCCACTGCGTCAGCGTGCGCTCGGCGTCCTGGGGGGCAGGGATCGGGCCGTCGGGTCCGATCTTGGTGCGGGTGTAGGACTGGACGCCGATGAAGTCGTCGCCACGGGCGGCCTCGATGAAGACGTCCTCGCGGGGGCGGCGGTAGGCGGCGGTGGCTTCCTCGGCTCCGGGAAGGGCCTGGTAGACCTGGTTGGCGATGGTCCAGCCGACCTGGATGTCCGGGTGGGCCGCCCGGACCGCCTTGACCGCGGCGTGGTGCGCGGCGATCACCGCGTCAGTGGTCTCCTCGTCCGGGAACGGCAGTCCGGCGGGCGGGAAGCCCTGCTCGCCCCGCTTGGCGAGGCCCGCCATCACGGCGATCATGTTGGGCTCGTTGATGGTGCACACATGGCGGACACCGTCGGCGATGATCGGCGCGCAGTTCTCGACGTACCGGGCGAACAGCTCCACGGCGCCGTCGGCGGTCCAGCCGCCGCGGTCCTCGAACCACTGCGGCACGGTGAAGTGGTGCAGGGTCACCATGGGGCGCAGCCCGCGGGCCAGGGCGCCCTCCACCATGCGGCGGTAGTGCGCGATCTCGGCGCGGGAGAAGGCGCCGGGGGCCGGTTCGATGCGTGCCCACTCGACGCTGAAGCGGTAGTCGGTGAAGCCGAGGCGGGCGAGCAGATCCATGTCCTGCTCCCAGCGGTGGTAGCTGTCGCAGGCGTCCAGGCTCGGTTCCGCGATCTTGGCCGCCGGGTCGTGTTCCTTGCGCCACCAGTCGCTGTTGACGTTGTTGCCCTCGATCTGGTGGGCGGCGGTGGAGGCGCCCCACAGGAAGCCGTCGGGGAAGGGGAGGGAGGTGTGGGTCATCGTCCGTTTCTGTCTTTGTGATGGTGGAGGGCGGGCCGTCTGTCGTTGTGATCGTGGAGGCGGGCCGGACGCGCGGGCGTGGCACGGTCGGCCTGTTCGCTCAAGGACAGCGCCGTAAGGGCTACTTCAGGCCGGCGGTGGCGATGCCCTGGGTGAAGTGGCGTTGCAGAAGGGCGAAGACGCCCAGGACGGGCAGTACCACCAGCAGGGAGCCGGCCATGAGCATGCCGTTGCCGCCGGCGACGGTGCGGTTGGGGTCGTTGGCGAAGGTCGCGAGTGCCACCGGCAGCGTGTACTTGCCCGGGTCGTTGGTGGCGACCAGCGGCCAGACGAAGTTGTTCCACGAGCCGAGGAACGTGAAGATCGTCAATGTGGCGAGGGCGGGTCTGACCAGGGGCAACACGATGCGCCAGAAGATGTACCACTCGCCGGCGCCGTCGATCCTGGCTGCCTCCAGCAGTTCGTCCGGCACCGTCTGCATGAACTGCCGCATCAGGAAGACACCGAAGGCACCCGCGGCGAACGGCAGGACGAGCCCGGCGTAGGTGTCGATGAGGTTCAGCCCGCTCATCAGCACGTACAGCGGCAGGATCAGCAGGTTGCCCGGCACCATCAGCGCGGCGAGCACGATGCCGAAGACCTTGGAGCGGCCCGCGAAGTCGAGTTTCGCCAGCGCGTACCCGAGCATCGAGCAGAACAGCAGATTGCAGACGGTCACCATGACGGCCACGATCAGCGAGTTCACGAAGTAGCGCGGCATGTCCAGCTGGTCCAGCAGCGCGCTGAAGTTGCTCAGCGTCCAGCTCGACGGGATCCACACCGGTGGGCTGGCCGTCAGGTCCTGCTTGGACTTGAAGGCGGACAGCGCCATCCACAGGAACGGCGTCGCCATCACCAGCAGGCCCAGCGACGCGAGAACGTACAGCACGGGTCGGCGTACGCGGCCCTCGCGGCGTCGGCCGGTCGGTGCGGAGGCGGTCGGGGCGCTCATCGGGTGTTGTCCTTCAGCAGTCGGAGCTGGAGCACCGTGATGCCCATGATCACCACGAACAGGACGTACGCCATGGCGCTCGCATAGCCCATGTGGAAGAGGTTGAAGCCCTCCCGGTACATGTCCAGGGACACCGTCAAGGTGGCGTTGTCGGGGCCGCCCTGGGTCATCACGAAGGGCTCCTCGAAGACGTTGAGGTAGCCGATGGTGGTGATGACGGTGGCGTACAGCATGGTCGGCCGCAGCAGCGGCACGGTGATGCGCCACAGCTCCTGCCAGCCGCCGGCGCCGTCCAGCCGCGCGGCCTCCCGCACGTCGGTGGGGATCGCCTGCAGGCCGGCGATGAACAGCACCATGACGGTGCCCAGGTTGCGCCAGACGGCGAGCAGGATCAGCGACGGCATGGCCCAGGTCTCGGAGCCGAGGAAGTCCGGCGCCTTCGTGCCGAGCTCGGTGGCCAGGCCGGCGATCAGGCCGTCCGTCGGGTTGAGCACGAACCGCCAGACGACGGCGACCGCCACGATGGAGGTGACGACGGGAGCGTAGAAGCCGACCCGGAAGAAGGTGCGGGCCCGGTCGATGCCGTTGTTCAGCAACAGCGCCACCAGCAGGCCGAGCACGATGGTCAGCGGTACGCCGACCACGACGAAGTAGGCGGTGTTGAACAGGGCCGTGTGGAAGGTGTCGTCGTCGAACAGCTTGGTGTAGTTGTCCAGGCCGACGAACTGTGCCTCCAGGGGCTGCCTGACGTCGCGTACCCCGAAGTCGGTGAAGCTCATCCAGAGCGTCGCCACGATCGGGAAGAGCATGAACACGCCGAACAGCACCAGGAAGGGGGTGGAGAACAGCCACCCGTGCAGCGTGTGTCGGCCCCGCGAACGACGTCGGCCGTGCCGCCGCGATCCCGCGGCCGGCGGCTGTGCACCGCCGGACCGCCGGGTCTTCGAGACGGCAGCGTCACCCGCGGCCGATCCGATCACCTGGTCTCCTTCGAGGAGGCCTCCGCCGGGAGGCGGGGGAGGAATCGAACTCCTGCGTAGCAGGGCAGGGAACGGAGTTTCGCCTCCAGGGCGAAAGACCGCCATACGATCGGGTAAGGTGCCTTTCGTGCGTTGCGAGAACCAAGCGCGCATACTGTGCCGATCGAGAACCAAGACGGCACTGCCGGGCTTTGTTCAACAAACCGGGCAGGTTCCGTCCCGGCTGGTGTTGAGGGAGTAAGACCTTTCAGGCCGCTGGTCTGTGGGGCTTCCTGAGCCAGGAATCCCCCTGCTTCAGCTGGGGGAGGGTTCAAGAGAGGCATCCGGACTATCCCGCCAGGCTCTCGATCGAGGACTGCGCCTTGTCCAGGGCCGCCTTCGCGGAGGACTTGCCCTGGGTGACCGACCCGATGGCCTCGTCGAGCTTGGAGGTGATCTCGGTGAGCTTGGGGTGGGTGGGCAGTGCCTTGGCGGTTTCCATCTGCTTCCGGAACACCGCCAGGTTCGCGTCGGTGGCGAGCTCACCGCCGTCCCATGCCTGGGTGTTGGCGGGCAGGTCCTTGGTGCGCTCGTACCAGTCGGCCTGGCCCTTGGCGTCGGTGAGGTAGGTGATGAAGTTCTCGGCGGCGGCCTTGTGCGGACTGTCCGCGGAGATCGCGAGGCTGGATCCGCCAGCGAACGAGACCGATGCCTTGTCCGCCGGTACGGGGGCGACGGCCCACTTGCCCTTGATGTCGGGGTAGTTGTCGTTGAGCAGGCCCACTATCCACGGTCCGCTGAAGAACATCGGCACGGCTCCGGTGTTGAAGTCCTTGGTGACGTCGTAGCCGGGCCGGAACGTCTTGTCGCTGAGTCCCTTGCTGTAGTAACTGCCGTAGTTCTCCAGTGCCTTGACGGCGGCGGTGCTGTTGACGACGGGCTTGCCGCTGTCGTCGAGGACGGCGCCGCCCGCCGAGAACAGGAAGGGGTAGAAGCTCTGCACGGCGTCCAGCCCGCTCGGCTGGATCGACAGCCCCCACTTGGCGCCGGCCTTGTCGCCATAGGCCCCGGCCGCTTTCTGCAGGTCCGCCATGGTGCCCGGGGCGCCGCCCAGACCGGCCTTCTTCGCCAGGTCGGTGCGGTAGTACAGGACGCGGGTGTCGACGTACCAGGGCACTCCATAGGACTTGCCGTCGTAGATCCCCTGATCCCAGGCGGCCGGGAAGAAGTCACCCTCCTTGAAGACCTTGGTGTCGACCGGCTCCAGAGCGCCCATGTCGGCGAACTCGCCCAGGTAGGTCGAACCCATCTGCATCACATCGGGGAGCTTGCGCGCGGCGGCCGCGGCGACCAGCTTCTGGTGCGCCACGTCCCAGCCGACCGGGGTCACCTTGACGGTGATGCTGGGGTGGGCCTTTTCGTACACCTTGGCCACGTCGGCGAGCTTCTCGCCCTCCGTGCCCATGGCCCAGACGGTCAGGGTCTGCTTGTCGTCGGCACCCACGTCCGTCTTCCCCGAGCCACCGCACGCGGTGAGGGTGAGAGCGGACGCCACCACAAGGGCGAGCGAGGTGGTTCTGGCGGCGCGGTGCATGGGTGCTCCTCCTTGAGCATGGCCGAATGTATGCGCTGTCTGTAAGCGCATACAGAACCTTGTGGCACGCGGCGAAAGGCTGGCAAGTGGGGTGCTGGTCACGCTCTCGTAACGGACTGGCCGAAGGTTTGTGGAAGCTATGCGGCGATTTACCCCGGTCGCGCGACCCCGTCTCCCGCCCCCACCACGACAAGTGCCGTGCCCGCGGCACGACCCACATCCGGGCTCCGCTCCGCCCGGCCCGCCACCGCGTCGGTATCCTGTTCGCGATGCTCCGCGACGGCGCCTCCAGGATGCTCGGCTCGCGGGACGGGGACTTCCCGCGGTCTGCCACCCTTGAACGTGTCCCGGTTACTCGGGCACGAGGGCATCGAGAAAACGGCGGACACGTACGGGCACGTCACCCCAGACTTGACGACTTGGTGCCGGCCGATGCGGCATGATCTAGCGTTCTCGCAGATCGGAGGGGTGGTTGGAGATGTGCGGACGGTATTCGGCGAGCCGTAGGCCAGAGGATCTCGCAGGAATCTTCGAGGTCGAGAAGTGGGAGCCCGAGGAGACGCTGGCGCCCGACTACAACGTGGCTCCCACCAAGGAGGTCTACGCGGTCCTCGACCGCCCTCTCAAGGACGTCGAGGACAAGCGGCCGGTCCGCCAGCTCCGCAGGCTGAAATGGGGCCTCGTCCCCTCCTGGTCCAAGACGCCCGAGGGCGGCGCCCGCATGATCAACGCCCGCGCCGAGACCGTCCACGAGAAGCCCTCGTACCGCCGTGCCTTCGCCGCCCGGCGCTGCATCCTGCCCGCCGACGGCTACTACGAGTGGGTCACCAGCAAGCAGGAGCGCGACCTGGAGGTCGAGGGCAAGAAGAAGCGGCCCCGCAAGCAGCCGTACTTCGTGCTCCCCGCCGACGGCTCGGTGTTCGCGATGGCCGGGCTGTACGAGTTCTGGCGGGACCGGACGCTCCCGGACGAGCACCCGCAGGCGTGGTGGGTCACCTGCTCGGTGATCACGACCGAGGCGGAGAGCACCCCGCTCGCCGTCGCGCCCGCCGACGGCCCGTACGCCCTGGCCGACATCCACCCCCGGATGCCGCTGATGCTCACCCCGGACCGCTGGGACGCCTGGCTGGACCCGGCCCGCACCGGCCTCGACGACGTGCGCGAGCTGCTCACCCCGCCGCCCGCCGGAATGATGCGGGCGTACCCCGTGACCACCGCCGTCAGCAACGTCCGCAACAACGGCCCGGAGCTGCTGAAGGAGCTGGAGGGGCCCGAGGAGGGCACACTTTTCTGACGTGACTTCTGAGGTGACTTCTGACGTGAGTTCCCACGCGACTTCTGATGTGACCGAGATCATCGAGACGATCGAGACGGACGCCGGGACGGCCCGGGTCACCTGGCGCACGGCGGGGAAGGCACGGCTCGTCCTCGCCGTCAGCCACGGCGCCGGCGGCGGCATCGAGGCCCGCGACCTCCAGGCACTCGCCCGGACCCTCCCCGGCCACGGCGTGACCGTCGCCCTCGTCGAGCAGCCCTGGCGGGTGGCGGGCAAGAAGGTCGCGCCCGCCCCGAAGACCCTGGACACGGGCTGGCGGGGCCTGTGGCCCGCGCTGGCGGGGCCCGGGCTTCCCGTGATCGCGGGCGGCCGGAGCGCCGGCGCCCGCGTGGCCTGCCGTACGGCGACGGAACTCGGCGCCGCGGCCGTCCTCGCGCTGAGCTTCCCGCTGCACCCGCCGGGCAGGCCCGAGAAGTCCCGTGCCGACGAACTGCTCGGCGCCGGGGTGCCCACCCTGGTGGTGCAGGGCGGCAACGACCCGTTCGGCCGGCCGGAGGAGTTCCCCGAGGGCGCGTACCAGCTCGTGGAGGTGCCGTACGGCGATCACGGCTTCGCCGTGCCGAAGCGGGCGCCCCTGGGTCAGGACCGGGCGCTGGAGATCGTCACCGACGCCGTCACACAGTGGAGTGCGTCACTCCGGTGAGGGCGGGCGGGAATGCCGGGTCCCGGGTGACTGTTGTGCGGATCAGACAGCGCGGAAACGCGCTGACCCGTTCGTACGAGAGGGAGTCCGCCGCATGGGTTCGACCATCTGCCCGAGCCGTCGCAGCGCCAGTGACCTGGACTGGACGGTGCTGTACGCGGCCAAGACCACCCCTGTTCGGGCGGCAGGTGGAACGGAAGTGCAAGCAGTCCCGGCCGAAGGTCGTCTATTCTCCGATTCGAGTGGGATCGGTTTCGGTCCTGCCCAGACTCTGGAGGAGGTGGGTCCGGTCACTGGGACCGACGCAGGGACCGAAAACGGCCAGGCGGAGCAGCCCGAGGGCCGGGGTGGCGGCACGGAGACGACCGCCGAGCGCAGCGCGCGCTTCGAGCGGGACGCGCTCGACTTCCTCGACCAGATGTATTCGGCCGCGCTGCGCATGACGCGCAACCCCGCCGACGCCGAGGACCTGGTGCAGGAGACGTACGCGAAGGCGTACGCGTCCTTCCACCAGTTCCGTGAGGGCACCAACCTGAAGGCGTGGCTGTACCGGATCCTGACCAACACCTTCATCAACTCGTACCGCAAGAAGCAGCGCGAACCCCAGCGCAGCGCGGCCGAGGAGATCGAGGACTGGCAGCTGGCGCGCGCCGAGTCGCACATGTCGACCGGTCTGCGCTCCGCCGAGTCGCAGGCGCTCGACCACCTGCCCGACTCGGACGTCAAGGAAGCGCTGCAGGCGATCCCCGAGGAATTCCGCATCGCCGTCTACCTCGCGGACGTTGAGGGCTTTGCGTACAAGGAGATCGCGGACATCATGGGGACACCCATCGGTACGGTGATGTCCCGCCTCCACCGGGGCCGCCGTCAACTGCGCGGCATGCTGGAGGACTACGCCCGTGACCGTGGTCTGGTCCCGGCCGGCGCCGGGGAGTCGAACGAAGCGAAAGGCTCGGGCTCATGAGCTGCGGAGAGCCGCACGAGACGGATTGCAGCGAGATCCTCGATCATCTCTACGAGTTCCTCGACCGTGAGATGCCCGACGCCGACTGCACCAAGTTCGAGCACCACTTCGAGGAATGCTCGCCGTGCCTGGAGAAGTACGGGCTGGAGCAGGCCGTGAAGAAGCTGGTCAAGCGGTGCTGCGGGCAGGACGACGTGCCGACCGATCTGCGTGCCAAGGTCATGGGGCGGATCGACATGATCCGTTCCGGGCAGGCCGTGCCCGAACACGACGTGACGGCGACTCCGCAGGAGTCGTGAACGTCCGGCCCGGAGTCCCGGCTTCCCGGACTCCGGGCCTACTGATCTTCGCGTGATCCCCGTGTGGTTCCGGGGTGATCCCCGTGGACGACGATGTGTGTCCGGGGCCGGGCGCGCCCGGTCAGACGTCCAGGCTGGTCTCGATCCGCTTCAGGCCGTGCCGGGCCAGGGCCAGGTTGCTGCGGGACCGGTCGAGCGCCAGGTAGAGGAAGAGCGTTCCCTTGCTGCTGGTGAGCGGCCGGATCAGGTGGTACTGCTGGCCCAGCGTGATCAGGATGTCCTCAATGACGTCGTTCATGTCCAGCGAGGCCAGCGTGCGCATTTTGGAGCGCACGACCTCGGTGTTTCCCGCCGCCGCGAGTTCCAGGTCGAGACCCGGGCCACCACCGAGCGTGCCCAGCGACATGCCGCTTTCGTAGTCGACGAGGGCGATGCCGAGCGCTCCCTCCAGGGCCATGGCTTCCTTGAGCGCGGTCTCGATGTTCATGATCTTGCCTCAATTCCTCAGTGCTGCTGACCGGTGACTGTCCGGCCATCTACGATCGAATGTGTGCGACCCTGGGGTCAAAACGCGTCAACTTTGGTGAAGTTGTGGAAGGTGACGCTCAAAGTACTGTGCGACGAAGAAAGTTGGAGGGGGAATGGGGGAAATGACGACGGCACTCCACGCTTCCCTGGACCGGCTCCTCGATTCCCCCGGGGTCACCGGCGTCGCTCTCGTCGACGCGGTCACCGGCCTGACCTACGGCGTCGCGGGGGACATCGCCGAGGCGGGGGACGGGACGGATGCCTCCGAACTCGCCACGCTCATCGCCGAACGACTGGGGGCGGCGGGGGCCGAGGGGGAGTTGGAGAGCGTGGTCACGACCAGCACGAAGCGCCAGCAGGTGCTCTTCACCGTGGTGCGGCCGACGGGTGATCCTCTGCTGCTGTCGGCGGGACTCGACCGGGACCGGGTCAATGTGGCGCTGGCGCTGCGGAGTCTGGGCGACCGGGTCGGAGAGGTGCTGGCGTGACGGCGCACGCGGCACGCAATGTGCCCGCGCTTCTGCTGGGGCTCCGCGACGAGGGCTTCAGCGGAACGGTACGTGTCTCGGGCCACCCGGGAGGAACGATCCACCTGCGGAACGGGCTGGTGGGCGCGATCGAGACGCCGGGCGCACCGACCGTCACGTCGGCGCTGCTCACCTCGGGCCGGATCGATGACGAGGCCTGGCTGGCCGCGTGCGCCACGGAACCGGACGTGGACCGGTTGGGCGGACACCTCGTGGCGGCCGGGCTGATCGGTGCCGCCGAACTGGAGGTCGTCTGCGCCGCGGCCGTGTTCGACGGCGCGTTCGCCATGGCCCTGAGTCCCCCGGGAAGCTGGGAGTTGAGCGATCGCGAGCCCGCGCTCGTCACCGAGCCGGGCGTCGAGCCGCAGCAACTGACCGAGGAGACCTCCCGGCGTGTGGCGCTGCTGTCCCGTTCCTGGGGTGCCCCGGGTGAATTGACTCGTGTACGTCCCGTGGCTGTGACGGGTTCGGGCCCCCGCCGGCCCGGCGTCCGGCTCACGCGCCGGCACCAGGACGTCCTCGACCACGTCAACGGGCGCCGTACACCACGGGACCTGGCCTTCGCGCTGGGGCGCGGACTGTACGCCGTCATGCTGGACCTCATCCGCCTGGAGGCGCTCCACCTCGTCCGGTGGGACACCAGGGCCGCCCCCGACAGCCGGCCGAGCACCGCCCCCGCACATCACGGACGCCCCCGCCCACCGACGCCCCGGCGCCGAAGGTGGTGCCCCTGCCGAAACGCAGGCCCCGGGGCGGATCCCCCGGGCACGACGCCGGACCGAGGGGTGGGAGTTGAGTCCAGACGACGACCGGGCGGCGAAGGCCCGGCAGCGCACCACGGGCGCCCGATCCCAGCGAGCACCCACACGCAAACGCAGAGAGGCCAAGGCCCCCAAGGACCGGGAAGAGGCCGGGGCCGCGCAGGACCGAGCCGGACAGAACCAGGTCGCACAAGACCAAGCGGCGCAGGACCAATTCGCACAGGACCAAGCCGCGCAGGACCAAAAAGAAGCCGCGACGCCACAGAACAACGAAGTCGCGCCACCACGGACCAAAGAAGCCGCGCCACCACAGAACGAAGAAGAACAGAACCAAGAAGAAGCGTCGACGGACGCACCCCCCACGCCGGACGCCGACCTCGGTTCCTTACCCGCACGGACAGCGTTACCGGTACGCCGACCGCTGCCCCGCCGCCGTGCTGTACCGGCTCCCGGGAGCCCTCGGCCGGAGGCCAAGACCCCGGCTGCGCCGGTGCCCCTACCCGCGCATGCCCTTTTTTCGATGCTGTCGGCCGAAGAGCTGGCAGCCGACCAACCACCTGTCGAAACGCTGCAACGTGTCCGTGCGGCGCTGCGGGCCCTCCCGGAGTCCGACTGACTCCGTCGAGTTCCGTTTGGACCATACCAGTACCGGCATATGCCGGGAACAAGGAGCACCTTAAATGTCCGAAATCCCACCGCCCGAATCCCTGAACGGCATTCTGACCTCGCTGCGTGAACGGGTGATGGGGGTCTCCGAGAGCGTCCTGTCCACAGTGGACGGCCTCCTGGTCGTCGCGGACTCCGACACGGTCCACCCGGAGTCCGTCGCCGCCCTCGCCGCCGCGACCCTCGGCGTCAGCCGCCGTATGGCCGACACCACCGGCGTCGGCGCGCTCCGTGAGGTGGTCGCCCGCTGCGGCTCGGGCCACGTCATCGTCGTGGCCGTCGGTGACCGTGCCCTGCTCACCGTCAAGGGCGACGACGGCCTCGACCTGGCCGCGTTCCAGCGCGAGTCGCCGGCCACGGTGGAGCAGCTCAACAAGGTGCTCGCCTCCGACGTCGCCCACTGAACCACCGTTCCCACCCCGGACGTACGTACGAGCATCGGAGCGTCCGATCACCCGGACGGGGTAATGCGCGTCGCGTGTACCCGCCGATTCCGGCCATAGCCGCCCCCATGTGCCCCGCCCCGCCCTAGGCTCCGGAGCCGGAAAAGGGGAGGAGCACGATGGGGTCGGTTCCGGCATGGGCACGTGTGTACGTCGCCTGTGTCGTCGCAGGTGCTCTGGTCTGCCTCACTCCCGTGCCGGACGTTCACGTTCCGTGGTGGGCCGTGGGGCTGCTCGCGGCGCTGTACGCCGGGTGCGAGCAACTCGCCCGGTGTCGTCTTCTCGGGCGCCACGCGCCCAGGGGCATGGGTACGTTCTTCCCCGTCCTGCTGGCCGGGGCCTTCCTGTTGCCGCCCGCGGCCGCCGCGCTCGTGGCGGTTCCGGGTGCGCTCCTCGCGCGGGTCGAGCAGCGGCCGCGAGGGCTGAGGCGCGTGTGGCGGGCGGCCCGGCTCGGCCTCGCCGTCTGGGCGGCGTCCCGGGTGCACTGGGCGCTGGCCGGCCGGGACGCGGTCGCCCAGCCCGACTTCCCGGACGCGCTGGTGCCCGTGGGCGCCGCCGTCCTGGTGTTCTGCGCGGTCCTGACCGCCCTCGACGGCGGGATCCTGGCCCTGGCCGAGCGGGTGCCCGTACGGAACGCCTGGCGCGGGCTCTTCCTGCGGTCCCTCGCTCCCGTCGCCGTGCACGGTCTCGCCGGGCTGATGATGGCGGTGCTGTGGCGCAGTCACTACGGGCCGGTCGCCGCGCTGCTCGTGCTGCTGCCGATGCACGTGTCCTGCTGGGTGTTCGAGCAGTACCACCGGGAGCGGGCGGCCCACCAGGCCACCATCCGCGCCCTGGTGCAGGCCGTCGACATCAAGGACGGGTACACGCGCGGCCACAGTGAACGGGTCGGCCAGGCGTCCATGATGATCGCCTGTGAACTCGGCATGGACGACGCACGGGTCGAGGTGCTCCGCTTCGCCGGGATCCTGCACGACGTGGGCAAACTCGGCGTCCCCACCCGGCTGTTGCGCAAGAACGGGCCACTGACCCCCGAGGAACGGCGGGTCATCGAACTGCATCCCGAGTACGGGCACGAGATGGTGCGGGGGATCGGGTTCCTCGGAGAGGCCCGGTCGGCGATCCTGCACCACCACGAACGACTGGACGGCAGCGGGTACCCGTACGGCCTGACGGGCACTCAGATCCCTGAATGCGCACGGGTGGTGGCGGTCGCCGACGCCTTCGACGCGATGACGTCGACCCGGTGCTACCGGCGGGCCCGCCCGGTCGCGGACGCGCTGGAGGAGCTGGAGCGGTGCGCGGGGACGCAGTTCGATCCGGAGATGGTCGAGGCGCTCGTACGGGCACTCGGGCGGCACGGCTGGCGTCCGGCGGTCACCGCGGACGGCGACGATCAGCGCGGAAACGTCCCGCCACAGAGCGAGCCCCTGCGTGCGGAGGCCGGCTCGTGAGACACCCGATCGTCGTCCTCGTCCACGGAACCGCCGCCCTCGTCGCCGTCACCGGCCTCGCCCGCACCCTCTGGCAGGGGCTCGAAGAACCCGGAGCGGCCCTCGCCTTCGGGCTGCTCGTCGCCGTGGGCGAGCTCTCCCGGTGGCGCGGTACCGAAGGGCGGGAGTCGGCACCGCTCGGAGCCGCCGGGGCGCTCGCGTACGCGCTGTTCGGGGTGAACGGCGGGGAACCCACACAACACGGCACGGCACAGGTCGTCGCCGTGGTCGTCGCGGCCGCGCTCGCCGGGTGCGTGCCGCATGTCGCCCGGGGGCAGGGGCCGACGGCCGACCACCTCGCCCGGCGCGTCCTCACGGTCGCCTTCGCCGCCGTCTGCTTCCAACCCCTGTGCAGCCGGGGAGCGTTACGGGAGTGGAGCGGCCCCGCATATGTGCTGCTCGTCGTCGCGCTGCTGGTCCTCACCGTGCTGTGCGACGCCGTGCTCGCCGCGGTGCTGGCCCGCTCGCGCACCGGCTGGCCGCTCAGCCCGCTGCTGCGCGACGAGCTGCGGGCGCTGCTCGGCATCGGGTCCGCCGTGTGCGCCACCGGCGTGGTGATGTCCCTCGCGGTGGCCGTCGTCGGACTGTGGGCGCTGCCCGTGTTCTCGCTGCCGCTGTTGCTCACCCAGCTCTCCTTCCGGCGGTACGCGGGCGTGCGCGCCACCTACCGGCAGACCATCGCCTCCCTCGCGCGGGCCACCGAGATCGCCGGGTACACCCCCGCGGGCCACGCCCGGCGCGTGGCCGCGCTCAGCCGGGCCGTGGGCCGGGAGCTCGGGCTGTCCGGGCCGGAGCTGACCGTGCTGGAGCACGCGGCCCTGATGCACGACATCGGGCAGCTCTCCCTGGTCGACCCCGTCCCCGCCGGGGCCACCGCCGTCCTGCCCGCCGAGGAGCAGCGGCGGATCGCGCTGCTCGGCGGTGCCGTCGTCCGGCAGACCGGGGTGGACGCCGAGGTCGCGGTGGTCGTCGAGCGCCAGGCGGACCCGTACCGGGACCAGCCGGTCAGCGCGCGGATCGTACGGGCCGTGAACGCCTACGAGGAGAAGACGCGCGACGCCGGACCGGGCGGACCGCTGCGGGCGCTGGAGGAACTGCGGCTGGCAACCGCCCGCGACTACCAGCCCGAGGTGGTCGAGTCACTGGCCCGGGTACTGCTGAACCAGCGGGGCAGCGCGGCGGCGCCCTGGGGCGCCTAGGGGGCTTCTGACGGATCTCCGCGGCGTCGCGACGCCCCGCACGTGCTCTCGCCGCACGGCGCGAAGGGACAGGTGGCTCCGCCACATGACCCTCCACGCCGCACGCCGAGAGCACGCACCGAACGCCGCTCCTTCTTCCACGGAGATCTGTCAGAAGCCCCCTAGGGCGCGCTACCGGCCTGAGCACTCGGAGGACCCGATCGAACGCCTCGGAGAGGAAGAAACGGTGCGAGGGTGAGGAGAGAGGGATGGGCGGTCATACCCAGGCCAGCGCTGGGTAACCCATGGGTAATGAGCGTCCTTCCAGCCGTACGTGGTTGGATGCGAGGGAGAGGGTGTCCGGGGGCACAGAGCCAGCCCACTCCACCGAACGGGACGGAACTGGCAGGCGGGAATCGTGAGGATCTTCGGCAAGGGACGGCACCGGCCCTCCGCCTCCTGGCGGCAGGCCACCGACCGCGCGTTCACGCTGATCGGTGACGGGCGGTACGAGGACGCGGGCGCGCTGTTGACGCGGGCCGCGGACCTGGAGCCGTGGCTGTCCGAGTCCTGGTTCAACCTCGCGCTGCTGCACAAGTTCCGGCACGACTGGGAGCAGGCACGGGCCGCGGGCCTCAGGGCCGTCGCGCTGCTCGACCGGGAAACCGGGGCGCCCGACTGGTGGAACGTCGGGATTGCCGCCACCGCCCTGCAGGACTGGCCGCTGGCCCGCCGGGCCTGGCAGGCGTACGGGCTGCGGGTGCCCGGTGGCCCCGGCGCCTCCAGTGAGCCCGTCGGCATGGAGCTGGGCAGCGCCGCGGTGCGGCTGTCGCCGGAGGGCGAGGCCGAGGTCGTGTGGGGGCGCCGGCTGGACCCCGCCCGGATCGAGGTCCTCTCCATTCCACTGCCGTCCTCCGGCCGCCGCTGGGGCGAGGTCGTCCTGCACGACGGGGTGCCGCACGGCGAGCGGACCACCGCCGCCGGGCACGCGTACCCGGTGTTCGACGAGATCGAGCTGTGGGCGCCCTCACCGGTGCCCACATGGGTGGTGCTCCTGGAGGCCGCGACCGAGGACGACCGGGACGCCCTGGAGCAGCTCGCCGCCGACGCCGGCTTCGCCGCGGAGGACTGGTCGTCCTCCGTGCGGCTGCTGTGCCGGCTGTGCTCGGAGTCGCGCATGCCGTCCGACGAGGGCGACGGCGACCATCTCGACCCGCACGATCACAGCGAGCCCGGCCACCCCGGCCCGCTGGGCCACCGCACGGACGGGCAGCTGTGGGCGCCCGAGCGCGAGTGCGGGGTTGCTGCGCCGGCTTCGTTGGTGCGGGGGTTGCTGGACGGGTGGGTTGCGGACAGTCCGGATTCTCGGGACTGGCGGGACCTGGAAGAGGTTTGCTGAGCGCCGTTGTGACTTCGGTCGTTTTTAAGTGCGGGTCGTGTGTGGCTGGTCGCGCCCACGCGGCGGAGCCGCAAGATGTCAAGGTCCCGCGCCCCTAAGGGCCGCGCCCCTGACGGGGCGCGGTCCCCGTACGCTGTACCCGCACCTTTTCTTGAGAACCCAGGAAGGCTTACGTCGGTCATGGCGCAGCAGGACACCGATCAGCAGCACGCGGGCGTGCTCCCCGTGGACGACGAGGGCTTCGTCATCGACACGGAGGACTGCGAGGAGCGCGAGCAGGCGTACCGCGAGCGCGGCACCTCGCGTCCGATCACCGTCGTCGGGAACCCGGTGCTGCACAAGGAGTGCAAGGACGTCACCGAGTTCGACGACGAGCTCGCGGGGCTGGTCGACGACATGTTCACCAGCCAGCGCACCGCCGAGGGCGTGGGCCTGGCCGCCAACCAGATCGGCGTCGACCTGAAGGTCTTCGTGTACGACTGCATGGACGACGAGGGCGCCCGGCACGTCGGCGTGGTCTGCAACCCCAAGCTCGTCGACCTGCCCGCCGAGAAGCGCCGGCTGGACGACAGCAACGAGGGCTGCCTGTCCGTGCCGACCGCGTACGCGCCGCTCGCCCGCCCCGACTACGCCGAGGTCACCGGGCAGGACGAGAAGGGCAACCCGATCAAGGTGCGCGGCACCGGCTACTTCGCGCGCTGCCTCCAGCACGAGACGGACCACCTGTACGGCTACCTCTACATCGACCGGCTCTCCAAGCGCGAGCGCAAGGACGCGCTGCGGCAGATGGCCGAGAACGAGCCGCGGTACCCGGTCGTCCCGAACGACTGAGACACCCTCGGCGCACGCTCAGGCGGCCTCCGGCCCTCTGAACGTGCGCCGGTACGCCTGCGGGGTCGTCCCCAGGGACCGTACGAACTGATGCCGCAGCGCGGCCGCCGTGCCGAAGCCGGTGCGGTCCGCGATCGCGTCCATCGTCTCGTCCGTCGCCTCCAGCAACCGCTGGGCCTGCAGCACCCGTTGGCGCAGCATCCAGCGGTACGGCGTGGTGCCGGTCTCCTGCTGGAAGCGGCGGGCGAAGGTGCGCGGCGACATATGGGCGCGGGCGGCGAGCTGCTCCACGGTCACCTCCTCGTCGAGGTGCTCCTCCATCCACACCAGCACCTCGCCCACCGTGTCGCACCGCGACCGCGGCAGCGGCCGGTCGACGTACTGGGCCTGACCGCCGTCCCGGTGCGGGGGCACCACCATGCGGCGGGCGATGGCGTTGGCGACCTGAGGGCCCTGCTCCTTGCGGACCAGATGGAGACAGGCGTCGATCCCGGCGGCGGTGCCGGCCGAGGTGATCACCGGGTCCGCGTCCACGTACAGCACATCCGGCTCGACGATCGCCCGCGGGTACTGCCGGGCCAGTTCCTCCGCGTGCCGCCAGTGCACCGCGCAGCGGCGCCCGTCCAGCAGCCCCGCCGCGCCCAGCATGAAGACTCCGGAGCACACGCTCAGCACCCGCGCCCCACGGTCCGTGGCGCGCCGCAGCGCGTCGAGGAGCTCGGCCGGATAGTCCCGCCGTACATAGCCCTCCCCGGCGGGTACGGCGATCAGGTCGGCCGCCTCCAGCCGCTCCAGCCCGTACGACGTACCGATCGTGAACCCGGCGGGCGTGCGGAGCGTCGGCCCCTCCGCCGAGGCCACCGCGAAGTCGTACACCGGCAGCCCCTCGTCACTGCGGTCGAGGCCGAACACCTCGCTCACCACACCGAGTTCGAAGGGATGCACCCCGTCGAGCAGGACGACGGCCACGTTCTTCAGCATGCTGCCAGTGTGCCGCAGGCGTGGCAGGAATTCGAGGGTGTGCGGCAGTCCTGCCACTCACGGTAAGGAGTATCCGGCGCCACAGTGGTGTCCATGGATACGACACACGCGGAAGCCCTCACCGGAATGCTGACCGTCCTCGGAATGTTCGTCCTGCTCGTCCTCCCCTCGGCGATCGGAATCGTGCGCGAGCGGCGCATCGACCGTCAGCTCAGGGAGGCCGAGCAGGAGAACCGGCGTGCGGAGCCGGCCGAGGATCAGAAGTCCTCGTCGAAGCCGACCGAACCCTCCACCGCGACCTGGTACGCCGAGGGCCGCCGCTCGAAGAAGTTGGTCAGCTCCTGGACTCCCTGAAGCTCCATGAACGAGAAGGGGTTCTCGGAGCCGTACACCGGAGCGAAGCCGAGGCGCGTCAGACGCTGGTCGGCCACGCACTCCAGATACTGCCGCATCGAGTCGGTGTTCATCCCCGGGAGGCCGTCACCGCACAGGTCGCGCGCGAACTGCAGCTCGGCCTCGACGGCCCCCCGCAGCATGTCCGTCACCTGCTGCTGAAGCTCGTCGTCGAAGAGGTCCGGCTCCTCCTTGCGGACGGTGTCCACGACATCGAAGGCGAAGCTCATGTGCATCGTCTCGTCCCGGAACACCCAGTTGGTGCCGGTGGCCAGTCCGTGCAGCAGACCCCGGCTGCGGAACCAGTAGACGTATGCGAACGCCCCGTAGAAGAACAGTCCCTCGATACACGCGGCGAAGCAGATCAGATTGAGCAGGAACCGGCGCCGGTCGGCCTTGCTCTGAAGCTGATCGAGCTTCTCCACCGAGTCCATCCACGTGAAGCAGAACTCGGCCTTCTCCCGGATGGACGGGATGTTCTCGACGGCCGCGAAGGCCGCCGCGCGGTCCTCCGGGTCCGGCAGATAGGTGTCCAGCAGCGTCAGATAGAACTGGACGTGGACGGCCTCCTCGAACAGCTGCCTGCTCAGATACAGGCGTGCCTCGGGCGAGTTGATGTGCTTGTACAGCGTCAGCACCAGGTTGTTCGCCACGATCGAGTCGCCCGTCGCGAAGAAGGCCACCAGACGGCCGATGAGGTGCTGCTCGGCGGGCGTGAGCTTCGCGAGATCGGCCACGTCCGAGTGAAGGTCGACCTCCTCCACCGTCCAGGTGTTCTTGATGGCGTCCCGGTAGCGCTCGTAGAAGTCGGGATAGCGCATGGGGCGCAGGGTCAGCTCGAAGCCCGGGTCGAGGAGATTGGCGTTACGGGTGGTCGTCATTACTGGCAGGCCTCGCAGGACTCGGGGTTTTCCAGGGAGCAGGCGACGGCCTCCTGGGAGGTCGCCTGCTGCACGGGAACGGTGGCTTGGGCGGCGCGGGCGATGCGGGTCGCCGGGCGGGAGCGCAGGTAGTACGTGGTTTTCAGGCCCGACTTCCAGGCGTAGGCGTACATCGAGGAGAGCTTGCCGATGGTCGGTGTCTCCAAGAACAGGTTCAGGGACTGGGACTGATCCAGGAACGGGGTGCGGGCGGCGGCCATGTCGATCAGGCCGCGCTGCGGGATCTCCCAGGCCGTGCGGTACAGGGCGCGTACGTCGTCCGGGATCCAGCCGAAGTCCTGCACCGAGCCGCCCGACTCGCGCAGCGCCTCGCGGGTGCGGTCGTCCCAGACGCCGAACTGCTTCAGGTCGTTCACCAGGTACGAGTTGACCTGGAGGAATTCGCCCGACAGCGTCTCGCGCTTGAACAGGTTGGAGACCTGCGGCTCGATGCACTCGTACACGCCCGCGATCGAGGCGATGGTGGCGGTGGGGGCGATCGCGAGGAGGAGGGAGTTGCGCAGGCCCGTCGCCGCGATCCGCTCGCGCAGCGCCGACCAGCGGTCCGGCCAGGTCAGTCGCACGTCATAGTGGTCGGGGTGCAGGACGCCCCGGGCGGTGCGCGTCTTCTCCCAGGCGGGCAGCGAACCGCTGCGTTCGGCGAGGTCGGCGGAGGTCTCGTACGCGGCGAGCATGATGCGCTCGGCGATACGGGTGGACAGGGCCTTGGCCTCGGGCGAGTCGAAGGGCAGGCGCAGTTGGAAGAAGACGTCCTGGAGGCCCATCGCGCCCAGGCCGACGGGCCGCCACCTGGCGTTCGAGCGGGCCGCCTGCTCGGTCGGGTAGAAGTTGATGTCGACGACGCGGTCGAGGAAGGTGACTGCCGTGCGGACGGTGGCGTCGAGCCGCTCCCAGTCGATGTCGCCGGTCGTCCGGTCGACGAACGCACCGAGGTTGACGGACCCCAGGTTGCAGACCGCCGTCTCCCCGTCGTCCGTGACCTCCAGGATCTCGGTGCACAGGTTCGAGGAGTGGACGACGTGGCCGGGCTCGGCCGTCTGGTTGGCCGTGCGGTTGGCGGCGTCCTTGAAGGTCATCCAGCCGTTGCCGGTCTGAGCGAGGGTGCGCATCATCCGGCCGTACAGGTCGCGGGCCGGAATGGTCTTCCTGGCGAGCCCAGCCGCCTCCGCCTTCCGGTACGCGGCGTCGAACTCCTCGCCCCACAGGTCCACGAGCTCGGGCACGTCGGCGGGGGAGAACAGGGACCAGACGCCGTCCTCGTTCACCCGGCGCATGAACTCGTCCGGGATCCAGTGCGCGAGGTTCAGGTTGTGGGTGCGGCGGGCGTCCTCGCCCGTGTTGTCCCGCAGCTCCAGGAACTCCTCGATGTCCGAGTGCCAGGTCTCCAGGTAGACCGCGGCCGCGCCCTTGCGCCGGCCGCCCTGGTTCACGGCGGCGACCGAGGCGTCGAGGGTCTTCAGGAACGGGACGATGCCGTTGGAGTGCCCGTTCGTGCCGCGGATCAGTGAACCGCGGGAACGGATGCGGGAGTACGCGATGCCGATGCCGCCCGCGTGCTTCGACAGCCGGGCGACCTGCTGGTAGCGGTCGTAGATGGAGTCCAGCTCGTCCTTCGGGGAGTCGAGGAGGTAGCAGGACGACATCTGTGCGTGCCGGGTACCGGAGTTGAAGAGCGTGGGGGAGGACGGCAGGTAGTCGAGACGGCTCATGAGCCCGTAGAGCGCGGCGACCTCGTCCACGGACCGGGGGGTGTCGTCCTCGGCGAGACCGGCGGCGACGCGCAGCATGAAGTACTGGGGCGTCTCGACGACCTTGCGGGTGATCGGGTGCCGGAGCAGGTACCGGCTGTGCAGCGTACGCAGCCCGAAGTAGCCGAAGCGGTCGTCGGCGGCCGGGTCGACGAGCGCGTCGAGGCGGGCCGTGTGCAGCCTTACGAACGCGGCGGTGCGGTCCGCGATGAGACCCTCGCGGTGGCCCACGGCGACGGACCCGGAGAACGACGTGACGCCCTGCGAGGCTGCCTCGGCCGCGATACCGATCGTCAGCAGCCGGGCGGCCAGCTTCGAGTACGCCGGGTCCTCCGAGATGAGACCGGCCGCCGCCTCGGTGGCCAGCCCGCGCAGCTCCGTCTCGTCGGCGTGCGCGGACCGGCCGCGCAGCGCGGCGGCGGCGACCCGTCCGGGGTCGGCGTCGGGGAGGTCTGCGGTCAGCTCGGTCAGGGTCCGCAGCAACGCGGTTCCGGGGCCGTCGGACTCCGCCGTGGTCGCCTCGATCACCTCGGTTGCCGCGATCACCCTGCTTGCCGCGGTCGACTCGGCTTCCTCGGCTACCTCGGTCGCTGAAACCGGGTCGGCTGGCGCGATGGTCACGTGGGGGCACTCCCTCGCTCGGCACGGGGCCTTGCGGAGGGCAGGGGGCAGCTCACGAGCGCACACGGCGTCGCGTCCACCGGCCCATTCCACGAGGCCCGGACGTCGGGCACCCGGACCGGACGGCCGGGTGCACTGTCGGCAGGTCCTCGGACTGACCATGCGTGCGAACACACGCAAGTACACCGTTGCGGGACAGTTCCGGATTCGCACCGGATTCCCCTGCGGCGACAGCGAGCACGAGCATACATCTTGTGCCGGGCTGCTGAAGCACCCCCACATGTTGTGTCGTGGCGGTGTCAGAACGTCAATTCATAGGTCAGGAGAGCGATGTCGAGGTGCGGGAGCGGGTTCCAGTCGCGGTCGGGGGTGCGGGTGAAACCCAGGCGTTCGTAGATCCGGTGGGCCGCGTGCATGGAGCGCTGCGTGGACAGGACCATGCGGACGCAGCCGGGCGTGGCCCGCGCCCGCTCGACGCAGGTACGGACGAGCGCCTCCCCGGCACCCCGGCCCCGGGCCTCACCGGCCACCGCGAGCATCCGTATCTCCGCCTCCCCGGGCCGCGCGATGTCGGCCATGGGCCCGCCGGCCGGTACGAAGGTCACCGCGCCGAGCACCCGGCCGTCCCCGACGGCGACGAACACCTCGGCCGCGGCGGCCCGCTTGGCCACGTCCCGCAGCTCGCCGAGGTACTCGTCGCTCTCTCCGAAGTCGAGCAGACCGTCGCCCAGGTACGCCTGTGCGGTGATCTCCCCGATGGCCTCGTACTCGTCGGGTCGCGCCTGCCTGATCGTGATGTCCATGGTGGGGAGTGTGCCGGACGGGTGCGACAGCGGCCTGCGGATTTCGCGTGGGTGCCGACGGACGTGGTGCCGACGGATGTGGTGCCGACGGATGTGGGCTCAGCCCACCCCAGGCCACCGCGGCAACGTCGCGACGAAGTCCTTCGAGAAGTCGCGCGGGCCCGGGCCCAGGGCGACGCGGCCCGTGAGGGCCATGCGGGCGGTGAGGGCGGGGGAGCCGGCGTAGAAGACGCGTGAGGCGGCCGAGGGGACGAACACCGTCTTGCCGCGGGTGAGTTCGCTCGTGGACTCGACGATGACGGCGCCCTCCTCGGTGGTGAGGTACGACTCGTCCGCGCACGCGCCCACGGCGAGCGGATCGTGCAGCGGGCAGGCGTCGTCTCCGCCGTGGCGCTGGTAGGCGTCCATGTAGGCCCGCAGCAGGCGGGCGGCCAGCGCCGTGCCCGGGCCCGCCGCCTCCAGGACGGCCAGGTCGGCGGGGCGGACCAGCCAGTGGTGCGAGGCGTCCAGGTCGACCATGGTGAACGGGATGCCGGAGGAGAGGACCACCTCGGCGGCGTCCGGGTCGGCCCAGATGTTGAACTCGGCGACCGGTGTGATGTTCCCCGGCACCTGTGCGGCGCCGCCCATGAACACGAACTTCCTGACACGGTGGGCGAAGCCCGGGTCCTCCAGGAGCGCGATCGCCACGTTGGTGAGCGGGCCCGTGGCGCACACGGTGAGCTCGCCCTCGTACTCCCGGGACAGCCTGAGCAGGGCCTGCGCGGAGGATTCCGGCAGGTGGGCGGCCGTGGAGTCGGGCAGCGTCTCGTTGCCGAGGCCCGCGGGGCCGTGGAAGGCGGTCGCGGCCGTGTACGGGAGGCGGGTGAGGGGGCGGCCGGTGCCGCGGTGGACCGGTACGTCGGTGTCGATGCCGAAGGCTCTGGTGAGGGCGCGGGCGTTCAGGTACGTCTGCTCGGCGGGGAGGTTGCCGCCGACGGAGGTGTAGGCCTTCAGGTCCCATCGTCCCGTGCCGAGCAGGTACTGCAGGGCCAGGGCGTCGTCGATGCCGGGATCGCTGTCGAGGACGATCGGGGGCGGGGCGTCATGGGGCACCTCCTGGGGGTGGCGGATGAGGCCGCGTCGTCTGCTGCAGCGGCGTCTCCGGCTCACGGATGTTTCTCGCCCCCGCCGCCCCTACCCATACCCATCCCTGGGGCTGCGCCCCGGACCCCTCTGTCGGCCTGAACGGCCTCGTCCTCAAACGCCGGACGGGCTGACAATCAGCCCGTCCGGCGTTTGAGGAGCGGGGTCCGGGGCGGAGCCCCGGGATGGGACGGGTAGGGCGGCGGGGGCGGAGAAAAACCCTGCTCGCCCCTACCCGCGGCTAGTGGGCCGAGCCGGCCGTGGCCGGAGGCAGTTCCACCTGCACACCCGCGTCGCCCGCGTCCGCCGTGTAGTCCTCCGGCTTCGTCTCGTCGATGCCCTCGGGGGCCTTGGCCGCCTTCAGGACGAAGGTGAGGACGACCGTGACGATCACATTGAGCACGAACGCCGTCAGACCGATGTAGCCGATCTCGCCGAGACCCGGAATCTCCGCGTTGGAGCCGCCGAAGTGCTGCTGGGTCGGGGAGGCGACGCCGTACGCGGCCACCGTGCCGTACACCATGCCGACCGCCCAGCCCGCGAGCAGCGCCCAGCGGTGGAACCAGCGCGTGAACAGTCCGCCGACCAGGGCCGGGAAGGTCTGCAGGATCCAGATGCCGCCCAGCAGCTGGAAGTTGATGGCGACCGTCTTGTCCATCGTGAGGACGAACGCCAGGGCGCCCACCTTCACCAGCAGTGACACCAGCTTCGAGACCTTGGTCTCCTGCTCGGCCGTCGCGTCCGGCTTGATGAAGTCCTTGTAGATGTTGCGGGTGAAGAGGTTCGCGGCCGCGATGGACATGATGGCCGCCGGAACGAGCGCGCCGATGCCGATCGCCGCGAAGGCCACGCCCGCGAACCAGTCCGGGAACATGTCCTCGAACAGCTGCGGAATGGCCAGCTGCCCGTTGCTGACGTTGACGCCGGCCGCGATCGCCATGAAGCCCAGCAGCGCGAGCAGGCCCAGCATCAGGGAGTACAGCGGCAGGATCGTGGTGTTGCGGCGGATCACCTCACGGCTCTTCGAGGACAGCGTCGCTGTGATCGAGTGCGGGTACATGAAGAGCGCGAGCGCCGAGCCGAGGGCCAGGGTCGCGTACGTCCACTGGGAGGCCTCCGGAGGGACGACGGCACCGCGTGGCTTGTCCGTCGCCGGGTTGACCTGCGCGTACGCCTCCCCTGCCTTGGCGAAGATCTCGTCGAAGCCGCCCAGCTTGATCGGGATGTAGATGATCGCCACCGCGATGACGAGGTAGATCAGCGTGTCCTTCACGAACGCGATCAGCGCCGGGGCACGCAGACCCGAGGAGTACGTGTACGCGGCCAGCACACCGAAGGCGATCAGCAGCGGCAGGTCCTTGATGAACCAGTGGGTGTTCTCGCCGCCACCGACGCCCATCACGTCCAGCACGGCCTGGATGCCGACCAGTTGGAGCGCGATGTACGGCATCGTCGCCAGGATGCCGGTGAGGGCCACCGCCAGCGACAGGCTCTTCGAGCCGAACCGGCCGCGCACGAAGTCCGACGTCGTGACGTACCCGTGCTTGTGGGACACCGACCACAGGCGGGGCAGGAACGTGAAGATCAGCGGGTAGATCAGGATCGTGTAGGGCACGGCGAAGAAGCCGGCCGCACCCGCCGCGTAGATCGCCGCCGGTACCGCCACGAAGGTGTAGGCGGTGTACAGGTCGCCGCCGAGCAGGAACCAGGTGACCCAGGTGCCGAACGACCGTCCGCCCAGGCCCCATTCGTCGAGGCTCTGCTCGTTCTCGGCCTTGCGCCAGCGGGCGGCCAGGAAGCCCATGACCGTGACGGCCAGGAAGAAGAAGATGAAGACGGCGAGCGCGACGCCGTTCACGCCGTCCTTCACGCGTCCGCACCACCCTTCGAGGCGGCACGGGCACGCTGTTCGCGCTGGTCACGCTGCCACAGCTTGTACGCGATCGCGGTGAGGGCCGTGGAGATGAGCACCCAGGCCATCTGGTACCAGTAGAAGAACGGGATGCCGATGAGCGTGGGGTCGGTCTTGGCGTACGAGCCGACCCAGAGCATCGCCACGAACGGGGCGAACAGACAGAGGGCGATGACCACTCTCACCGGTGTCACCACCGGCGGTTTCACTTCAGGCGCATCCGACATGTTCCGGCTCCGTCCCCTCACTGATCACCTGTGCAACGCGCAGGAAATGTAAGGGACGTTCACGCCGTACGGAACCCCCCGTCCGGATATCGGATGCGGAGGTTGTGTGCTCGGCACAACACTCGGCACGAACTCGGCACACATGCGGCACCCGGGGCGAACTCAGCAGCAGCGGAAACCCTGTCGGGTATCCGACTCCTGCCGGTCGGTCCGCATGCGCTCGAACTCCCGCCGGGACGGCACCGGCGCGTCCGGGTGCCCCGCGCGCAGGTACGCCACGTAACGGTCGTACGCCGACTCGTCGGTCAACTCCCGTACGTACCAGCGCAGGCCCCTGGCCGCCTCAACCGCCCTGCCCAGCACCGATCGCATCGCGGGCCTCCTCCTTCTCCTCACGCGTCGGGAACAGTCCCGCCGGGGCGACGATCTTCGACTCCACGTACCTGGCCTCGCTCAGTGTGGAGAGCGCCGGGCGGCGTACGTGGCGGACGCAGACACGGGCCGCGTCCACGATCACGACGACGACGAGGAGCGCGAGGACCGCCGAAAGGACGCCGTCCACCGTGGAGTTGGTGACGATGGTGTGCATGTCGTCCATGCTCTTGGCGGGCGGGAGCACCTTCCCTGCGTCGATGCCGTCCTGGTAGACCTCGCGCTGCTGGAAGAAGCCCACGCGCGGGTCGCTGGAGAACACCTTCTGCCAGCTCGCGGTGAGCGTCACCGTGGCGTCCCAGGCGAGCGGAACCCCCGTGATCCAGGCCCACTTCAGGCGCCCGGACTTCACCAGCAGCGTGGTGCACACGGCGAGGGCGACCGCCGCCAGCAGCTGGTTGGAGATGCCGAAGATGGGGAACAGCTGGTTGATGCCGCCGAGAGGTTCGTGGACGCCCACCCACAGGAAGTAGCCCCACAGCCCGCAGACGATGCCGCTGGTGATGACCAGGCCGGGCTTCCAGCTGACGTTCCTGAACGGCTTGTAGACGTTGCCCAGCGTGTCCTGGAGCATGAAGCGGCCAACGCGCGTGCCGGCGTCGAGCGCGGTCAGGATGAACAGCGCCTCGAACATGATCGCGAAGTGGTACCAGAAGGCGCGCATCCCGTCCCCGGTGACCTGGGCGAAGATCTCCGAGACGCCGACCGCGAGCGTGGGGGCGCCGCCGGTGCGGGACAGCAGCGACGACTCCTCGACCTGCCGTGCCGCCTCCGCCAGGGCCTGCGGCGAGATCTGGTAGCCCCAGCTCCCCACCACCTGTGAGGCGTTCTGCACGGTGTCGCCGATGACCCCGGCGGGCGCGTTCATCGCGAAGTACAGCCCGGGGTCGATGACGGAGGCCGCCACCAGCGCCATCACGGCCACGGAGGACTCCATGAGCATCGAGCCGTAGCCGATCAGCCGGACCTGGGTCTCCTTCTGGATCATCTTGGGCGTCGTACCGCTCGATATGAGCGCGTGGAAGCCGGACAGCGCGCCGCAGGCGATGGTGATGAACACGAACGGGAAGAGCGAGCCCGCGAAGACCGGGCCGTCGCCCCGGGTCGCGAAGTCCGTGACCGCGTCCATCTTCAGCGTGGGCAGCGCGAACACGACGCCCAGCGCGAGCAGCAGGATCGTGCCGATCTTCATGAAGGTGGAGAGGTAGTCGCGGGGCGCGAGCAGCATCCACACCGGCAGGATCGAGGCGATGAAGCCGTACGCCACCAGCCAGACGACCAGCGTGGACGGCGCGAGCGTGAAGGTGTCGGCCCACGACGACTCGGCGACCCAGCGGCCCGCGACCAGCGCGAGCAGCAGCAGCGCGACGCCGATCAGCGAGACCTCGGTGACCCGTCCCGGCCGCAGCACCCGCAGGTAGAAGCCCATCAGCAGGGCGATCGGGACCGTCATCGCGATGGAGAAGGTGCCCCAGGGCGACTCCGCGAGGGCGTTGACCACGACCAGCGCGAGCACCCCGAGCAGGATGATCATGATGGCGAACGCGGCGAGCAGCGCGGCGGCCCCGCCGAACGGGCCGATCTCCTCACGGGCCATCTGCCCGAGGGAGCGTCCGTCCCGGCGCGTCGAGAAGAACAGCACCACCATGTCCTGCACGGCGCCCGCGAAGATGACGCCGGCGACGATCCAGATCGTGCCCGGCAGGTACCCCATCTGCGCCGCGAGCACCGGACCGACGAGCGGGCCCGCGCCCGCGATCGCCGCGAAGTGGTGGCCGAGCAGCACACGGCGGTCGGTGGGGTGGAAGTCGATGCCGTTGTTGAGGCGCTCCGCCGGGGTGGCCCGGTTCCGGTCGACCTTGAGCACCTTGTACGCGATGAACTTGGCGTAGAAGCGGTAGCCGATGGCGTACGAACCGAGGGCCGCCGCGACCATCCAGGCGGCCGACACGTTCTCGCCACGGGCCAGCGCGAGCACGGCCCAGCCGGATGCGCCGACGAGGGCGACGACGGTCCAGACGACGATGGTTCGCGTTCGTGGGGTCGTACGACGGCTTGTACGGGGACTGTTCTGAGCGTTCTCGGTGCGCACCGGGTAGTCCTCCCGTCCATACGGAGACGGCAGGAACGTAGAGCAGGAAGAGGGCTTGCGCCACACCGCGTGCACGAGTTCAAGTGGCTCGTTTCCGCGGTGGGTTGAGCTCTACTCCGCGGGGCGCTTCAGTCGTGCCACGAACTTGTACCGGTCACCTCGGTAAACGGACCGCACCCACTCCACCGGCTTGCCCTCCTTGTCCAGGGAGTGACGGGAGAGCATCAGCATCGGCAGGCCGACGTCCGTGCCGAGGAGGCCGGCCTCGCGGGGGGTGGCCAGGGACGTCTCGATGGTCTCCTCGGCCTCGGCGAGGTGGACGTCGTACACCTCGGCGAGCGCCGTGTAGAGGGACGTGTACTTGACCAGGGACCGGCGCAGCGCGGGGAAGCGCTTGGCGGACAGGTGGGTCGTCTCGATCGCCATCGGCTCGCCGTTCGCCATGCGCAGCCGCTCGATGCGCAGCACCCGGCTGCCGGCGGTGATGTCGAGCAGCCCGGCGAGCGTGCCGTCGGCGGTGATGTAGCCGATGTCGAGGAGCTGCGAGGTGGGTTCGAGGCCCTGGGCGCGCATGTCCTCGGTGTACGAGGTGAGCTGGAGGGCCTGCGACACCTTCGGCTTGGCGACGAACGTGCCCTTGCCCTGGATGCGCTCCAGACGGCCCTCGACGACCAGTTCCTGCAGGGCCTGCCGCACGGTCGTGCGCGAGGTGTCGAACTCGGTGGCCAGCGTGCGCTCCGGCGGCACGGGGGTGCCCGGCGGCAGCGTCTCCGTCATGTCGAGGAGGTGCTTTTTCAGACGGTAGTACTTGGGCACGCGCGCGGTACGGACGGTGGTCCCGTTCTCGTTCTCCGCACTGCTGACGTCGGTGCTCATGCTCCGCCTTCCCGGCTCCCGGTGCCGACGCGACCCGACGGATCTCGGTCACGGCTCACATCGTGGCACGGCTTCGGGTGCGGGTGTTCCCCGCACGCTGCGTGATCCCTCTGTATACCTTCACGCCCCTTGCTGGTCTAGTCCACCGCGGCGCAGTGGTCTACTCGATTGTGCGCGCGGGGCTCGCTGGTTTCGTCGGCTTCTTACTTAAAGGTCCCTGCATATGTAGGTCCCATAACGGCTGGTGAGGGCGCACTCCCACACCCTTGACACACCTATTGGTCTGGGCCAAGCTCGGCGCACTGGTCTACACCATTGGTCCAGTGTCCCGGCCCCACGGGCAGTACCTCGTCGTATGTCACCGCGGTGGGCAGGGGGGTACGTGGCATCCCTGAGGAGGGTGGCGTGAAGCGCAAGCTGACAGCCGCGATCGGTATCGCGGGCATGATGGTTTCCGTCGCTGCGTGTGGGGGCGGCAGCAAGGCCGAGGAGTCCGGCCAGGGGGCGGATGCCAAGGAGCTGACGGTCTGGCTCACGGTGGACGCGCAGAACAACTGGCCGGAGCTGGTGAAGGCCGCCGACGCGGCCGTCAAGAAGAAGCGCCCGGGCATCACGATCAAGCACGAGTACTACGGCTGGCCCGACAAGAACACCAAGCTCGACGCCGTCCTCGCCACCGACAAGGCGCCCGACGTGGTCGAGATGGGCAACACCGAGATGCTCGGCTACATGGTCAAGGGAGCCTTCGCGCCCCTGGAGGCGTCCGAGTTCGACAACGCGGACGCCTGGCTCGACGGCCTCAAGGCCTCCGTGACGTACGACGGCAAGACGTACGGCGTCCCGTACTACGCGGGCGGCCGTGTCGCCAACTGGCGCAAGGACATCGCGAAGCAGTCCGGCATCACGTCCCCGCCCACGACGTACGACGAGCTCACCACCGCCCTCGACAAGATCCAGAAGGAGCAGGGCGGCAAGTTCAACGCCTGGTACCAGCCCACCCGTGACTGGTACGCGGCCATGTCCTTCGTGTACGACGCCGGCGGCGCCATCGCCAAGGAGGAGGGCGGCCAGTGGAAGGCCACCCTGTCCTCGCCCGAGTCCGTCAAGGGCCTGGAGGAGTTCAAGAACGTCATCGACACGTACATGAACGGTGACAAGACCAAGGACGAGTCGGACCGCTACATCGTCTACGGCCAGGGCAAGTCCGCCATGATCTTCGCCGCCGCCTGGGAGGGCGCGACCGCCGCGGACCCGAAGAACGACAAGACCGGCAAGCTCAAGGACAACCTGGAGAACTTCGTCATGCCGGGCCCGTCCGGCAAGAACATGCCCGTCTTCCTGGGCGGCTCCGACCTCGCCGTCCCGGTGAAGTCCGACGCGCAGGCCGTCGCCGCCGAGTGGATCAACGCCTTCACCGGCCCCTCCGGCCAGAAGGGTCTGATGGCCAAGGGCAACCTGCCCAACAACAAGACGGACCTCGCGACCCTGAAGAGCGACCCGGCGACGGCCGTCCCGGCCACCGCGGCCGAGTCCAACTGGTTCGTCCCGATGGCGCCGGGCTGGGGCCAGGTCGAGAAGGCCCAGATCCTGCAGACCATGCTGCAGAACATCGGCACCGGCAAGCAGTCGGTCGAGGCGGCGGCCAAGGAGGCGGACGCCGCGATCGACAAGGTCATCAACACCAAGTGACCCGCGAGCGGGGCTCCGTCACCGGCGGAGTCCCGCTGCCCGTACGACCTGGCTGCCCGTACGACCTGAGGGACCGCTGAGGAGCGCGCGATGAGTGCCGCAGACACGACCACCCCCGCCAAGGTGCCGCCCCCGCGGCAGGCACCGCCGACACCGTCCCCGGCCGCCACGGAGACACCACGCGCGCGGCGCACCCCGGGCGGGGCCGCCGTGCCCTGGGCGCTGCTCGCGCCCTGCCTGCTGATCCTCGTGCTCGTCCTCGGCTATCCGCTGGTCCGGCTGGTCACCCTGTCCTTCCAGAAGTTCGGCCAGTCCCAGCTGTGGGGCTTCCAGCCGGCCGAGTCCGTCGGCTTCGCGAACTTCACCGACGTGCTGGGCGACGGCGAGTTCTGGGCGGTCGTCGTACGGACCGTCGTCTTCACGGCCGGAGCGGTCGTCTTCACGATGGTCATCGGCATGCTGATCGCGCTGCTCCTCCAGCAGGTCTCCGGCTGGGTGAAGACGCTGATCAACATCGCGCTGGTGGCGAGCTGGGGCATGCCCATCATCGTGGCCACCACGGTCTTCAAGTGGCTCTTCGACTCCGACTACGGCATCTTCAACGCGCTGCTCAGCAAGCTGCCGGGCGTCGACATGATCGGCCACAACTGGTTCGCGAGCGGACCGCAGGGCCTGGCCGTGATCATGCTGCTGGTGGTGTGGGGCGCGGTGCCGTTCGTGGTGATCACGCTCAGCGCGGGCCTCACCCAGGTGCCGAAGGAACTGCAGGAGGCGGCCCGCCTTGACGGCGCGGGCGCCTGGGGCGTGTTCCGCTACGTCACCCTGCCGATCCTCAAGCCGATCATCGTGATGCTGACGACCCTCTCGGTCATCTGGGACATGGGCGTCTTCCCCCAGGTGTTCGTGATGCGGAACGGCCACCCGGAGGCCGAGTTCCAGTTGCTCACCACCTACTCCTACGACAAGGCGTTCGTCGTGAACGACTACGCCCAGGGCTCGGCGATCGCCCTGCTCACCGTGCTGTTGCTGCTCGGCGTCGTCGCCGTCTACATGCGGCAGATGCTGAAGATCGGAGACGTCGAATGAGCGGCATGAGCGGCATGACTGCCACAACCGGCGCGACCGGTACCAGCGGCCCGACGGGCATGAGCACCCCCGCCCCCGCTGGGCCGCGGAAGTCCAGGCTCGGCTGGAACCTGCTCGGCCTGCTGGTCTTCGTCACCGCGGGCTTCCCCGTCTACTGGATGCTGAACACGGCGTTCAAACCGGCGAAGGACGCCATCGACCCGGATCCGAGCCTGTTGCCGACCGGACTCACCGTCGCCAACTTCAAGCGGGCGCTGGACGTCGCCGACTTCTGGGGCCCGGTCGGCCGCAGCCTCGTCGTGTCCCTCACGGTGGTCGTGATCGGCGTCGTGGTCGGCATGCTGGCGGCCCTGGCCATCTCACGCTTCGCCTTCCGCGGCCGGAAGGTGGTGATCGTCGGCGTCCTGGCGGTGCAGATGGTCCCGCTGGTCGCGATGATCATCCCGGTCTTCCTGCTGTTGAACGACCTGAACCAGTACGACAGGCTGTCCGGCCTGATCATCACGTACCTCACGTTCATCCTCCCGTTCACGGTGTGGACGCTGCGCGGCTTCATCGTCAACATCCCGCGCGAGCTGGAGGAGGCGGCCATGGTCGACGGCTGCTCACGCACGGGTGCGTTCGTCCGGGTGGTCTTCCCGCTGCTCGCGCCAGGTCTGGTGGCCACCTCGGTGTACGGCTTCATCCAGGCGTGGAACGAGTACCTGTACGCCCTGATGCTGATGAGCCAGCAGAACCAGACGGCGACGGTCTGGCTCGGCAACTTCAGCACCAAGAACGGCACGGAATACGCCCCGATGATGGCCGGCGCCACGATGATGGCGGTGCCGATCGTCGTCCTCTTCCTCCTCGTCCAGCGCAAGATGGCCGCGGGCCTCACCGCGGGCGCCGTGAAGGGATAACGCACCCATGACGACGATCGCCGGTGGCACCACCGTGCCCGGTTCCGGACAGGACACCCTGACACGGGACGCCTTGACCGTCCTCCAGCCCGGCTTCCCGGGCACCACCGCCCCCGACTGGCTGCTGCGCCGCCTGGGCGAGGGCCTCGCCTCGGTGGGCCTGTTCGGCCGCAACGTCGCCTCGCCCGAGCAGCTCGCGGCCCTGACCGACCAGTTGCGTGCCGAACGCGAGGACGTCCTGGTCGCGATCGACGAGGAGGGCGGTGACGTGACGCGCCTGGAGGTGCGCACCGGCTCCTCCTTCCCGGGCAACCACGCGCTGGGCGCCGTGGACGACGTGGACCTCACCCGCGAGGTGGCCCACGAGCTGGGCCGCCGCCTCGCGGAGTGCGGGGTCAACCTGAACTGGGCCCCCTCCGCGGACGTCAACGCCAACCCGTCCAACCCCGTGATCGGAGTGCGCTCCTTCGGCGCGGACCCCGACCTCGTGGCCCGGCACACGGCCGCCTACGTCTCGGGGCTCCAGGCCGCCGGAGTCGCGGCCTGCACGAAGCACTTCCCCGGGCACGGCGACACGGCGGTGGACTCCCACCACGCGCTGCCCCGCATCGACGCGGATCGGTCGCTGCTCCAGGCCCGTGACGTGGCCCCCTTCCGGGCCGCGATCGCCGCCGGCACCAAGGCGATCATGAGTGCGCACATCCTGGTCCCGGCCCTGGACGGGGAGCACCCGGCGACCCTCTCCCGGCGCGTCCTGACGGACCTCCTGCGCGAGGACCTCGGCCACGACGGCCTCATCGTCACCGACGGCATGGAGATGAAGGCCATCGCCTCCACCTACGGCATCGAGCGCGGCAGCGTCCTCGCCATCGCCGCGGGCGCGGACGCGATCTGTGTCGGCGGAGGCCTCTCGGACGACGAGACGGTACGCCGCCTGCGCGACGCCCTCGTCTCGGCGGTTCGCTCCGGCGAACTGCCCGAGGAGCGCCTGGCCGACGCGGCGGCCCGGGTACGGGAGCTGGCGTCCTGGGCGGGCACACGTACCGCCGGGAGCGGTGGCACGCGTACCGACGACGTCGGCCTCACGGCCGCCCGCCGTGCGCTGACGGTGACACGCTCCACGACGTACGAGCCCGTGAGCGAGCCGCCCTTCGTCGCGGCCTTCACCCCGGTCGCCAACATCGCCGTCGGTGACGACACCCCGTGGGGAGTCGCGGCGGAACTCGCGCGCCTGCTGCCCGGCACGGAGACGGCGAGCTTCGCGGGGGAAGGGGCGGCACAGGCGGCCCTGGCCTCCGCGGGCGCCCGGCGGATCGTGGCCGTGGTCCGCGACGCGCACCGCCACGCGTGGATGGACGCGGCCCTCGACACGCTCCTGGCCACCCGCCCCGACACGATCGTGGTCGAGATGGGCGTCCCCCAGTCCCCGCCCCGCGGCGCCCTCCACATCGCCACCCACGGCGCGGCCCGGGTGTGCGGACGCGCGGCGGCGGAGGTCATCGCGGGGGAGTGACGGCGGGCCGGCCGGTGGGGAAGGGCGCGGCCGCGCCCCGAAGGGGCGCGGGGCTGTGCTGAATATGAGGCTCCGCCGCGTGGGCGCGACCAGCCACGTACGACCCGCAGACCGCAACTCTCGTCAGTCCCGTGATCTGATCGGCATGTCCACGCTGCAAGCGCAGCGCCACGTTCAGATCCCCTGCCACTCCGGCTTGTTCGCATACGTGTGCCGGAAGTAGTCCGCGAGCTTCAGCTCGGACGCCGCGGCCTCGTCCACGACGACCGTGGCGTGCCGGTGGAGCTGCAGTGCCGAGGCCGGACACACCGCGGCGACGGGCCCTTCCACCGTCGCCGCCACCGCGTCCGCCTTGCCCTCCCCCGTCGCGAGCAGCACCAGGTGCCGCGCCTCCAGGATCGTCCCGATGCCCTGGGTGATGACGTGGTGCGGCACCTGCTCGATGTCGCCGCCGAAGAACCGCGCGTTGTCGATCCGGGTCTGCTCGGTGAGTGTCTTGATCCGCGTCCGGGAGGTGAGCGAGGAGCACGGCTCGTTGAACCCGATGTGCCCGTCGGTCCCGATCCCGAGCAGCTGGAGGTCCACCCCTCCGGCTGCGGCGAGCGCCTTGTCGTACGCCTCGCACGCCCCCTGCACGTCCTCGGCGGTGCCGTCGGGCCCCATGAACGCGTCCATGCCGATACCGAGCGGCTGCAGCACCTCGCGCCGGAGCACGGAACGGTACGACTCGGGGTGCTCGGCCGGCAGCCCCACGTACTCGTCGAGCTGGGCTATGCGGGCTCGCGATACGTCCACCGCGCCGGAGCCCACGCGTGCCGCCAGTGCCTGATAGACGGGCAGTGGTGTGGAGCCGGTGGCCACGCCGAGCAGGGCGTCGGGCCTGCGCCGGAGCAGCTGGGCCATGGCCTCGGCGATGAGTTCGCCGCCCGCCTTCACGTCCGGGACGATGACAACTTCCACGCTGGGCCTGCCGATCTGGAGAGGGACTCAACTGGGACCCGGAAGGGCACGATGTGGTTTAGACCAATCTAGCAGAAGCGCCTTCTGGCGAGTGTCTCGATCGGGTCCCCCGCATGAACCGAAGAGGGCTACTCTGCGTGGAGGGCATCGGCGGATGTTGGACAATGCGACAACAACAAACATCCGTCAACGCATGGACACACGTGGTGGTCTAGTCCACAATGCCTAGGTAGAGCGTGTAACCACCAAGCATGCGAACCACAAGCCTCCGTCTTCCCCGCACAGGAAGGCGGACCGAGGAACCGGCGCTCTCTGCCCTGACTGCTCCGGCTCCTCATCCTTCGGCCGACCGGGACCGCACACCCCGCGGCCGATGCTGCTCCGGGCTGCGGTGCCGGGAGGGTTGAGGGTCCCTCTCAGGCGCCGCGGCCCGCGGGTGTTTCCGGGGCCGTGCCAGAGGGTGCTCCCACGGCTTGGCGGCCCTGTCCGAACCGCCAGGTACGCTCGCACACGTGCCCTCCATGAACGAACTCGTACGCCAGCACACCGCCCTCAGCGACTCCGACCTGGAGTGGCTGCACCTGCTGGTGTCGGAGTGGCAGCTGCTCTCGGACCTCTCCTTCGCCGACCTCGTCCTCTGGGTCCCCACCCACGACGGCACCCGCTACGTCTCCGTCGCCCAGATGCGCCCCAACACGGGCCCCACCTCGTACCAGGACGACATGGTCGGCCACCTCGTCCCGCGCGGCCGCAGACCCCTCCTGGACGCGGCCCTGGACGAGGGCAGGATCGTGCGCGAGGGCGACCCGGAGTGGCGCGAGGAGGTCCCCGTGCGGGTCGAGTCCATCCCCGTGCGGCGGGAGGGCCGCGTCCTCGGTGTCATCGCGCGCAACACCAACCTGCTGACCGTGCGCACCCCGAGCCGCCTCGAACTGACGTATCTCCAGAGCGCGTCCGACCTCGCCCAGATGATCGCTGCCGGATCGTTTCCGTTCCCGAACCAGCAGGTCGAGATGGACGCGTCGCCGCGCGTGGGCGACGGACTGATCCGGCTGGACGCCGACGGCCTCGTCCAGTACGCCTCCCCGAACGCCCTCTCCGCCTACCACCGCCTCGGTCTCGCCGCCGACCTGGTGGGTCACCACCTCGGCCTGACGACCGCCGAACTCGCCCCGTCCCGGGGCCCGGTGGACGAGGCCCTCGCCAAGGTGGCCAGCGGCTGGGCGCCACGCGAGTTCGAGATCGAGGCCCGCGACGGGGTCATCCAGTTCCGCGCGATCCCGCTCAAGCCCAAGGGCACCCGTATCGGCTCACTGGTCCTCCTCAGGGACGTCACCGAACTGCGCCGCCGCGAGCGTGAGTTGATGACGAAGGACGCGACGATCCGGGAGATCCACCACCGCGTCAAGAACAACCTCCAGACGGTGGCCGCGCTCCTGCGTCTCCAGGCCCGGCGCATCGAGTCGGAGCGCGGTCGTGCGGCCCTCGAAGAGGCCGTACGGCGGGTCGGGTCCATCGCGATCGTGCACGAGACGCTGTCGCAGAACCTGGACGAGCGAGTGGAGTTCGACGAGATCGCCGACCGCGTCCTCGCCATGGTCGCGGAGATCTCTCCGGGCAAGGTCACGGGCCGGCGCAGCGGCCGGTTCGGAATCCTGGACGCGGAGGTGGCGACCCCGCTCTCCATGGTCCTCACGGAAATCCTGCAGAACGCCCTCGAGCACGGCTTCCGTGAGGGCGAGACCGGCACCGTGGAGGTCTCGGTGGTGCGCGGCGGCACGACGAAGGAAGCCCGCCTTCTCGTCACCGTCCAGGACGACGGCGTCGGCCTCCCCGAGGGCTTCGACCCGCACAGCTCGGGCAATCTCGGCCTGCAGATCGTACGGACGCTGGTGGAGGGGGAGTTGGGCGGCACGTTCGACATGGTGCCGGCGCCGGAGCGGGGGACGCGGGTGCTCCTCGACGTTCCGGTGCGGGCGCAGAAGTAGCGGGCGCAGAAGTAGGCGTACGCAGGACGTTCACATTCATTGCGCACGCGAACGGCTCCGCGACTGCGGGTGGCGTACGGAACACGCGTACAGAACACACCTACGGAACACACCTGCAGAACACACCTGCAAAACAGGCGTACAGAAGCGGCGTGCAGAAGCAGCGTCAAAAAAGCGATGAGCCCCGGACCAGGAATCGGTCCGGGGCTCAGATGCTCTGAATCATGCGCATCGGGGGCACTGCGCGCTGCGGCTCGGGGGCGGGAGATGCATACTCGCTGTACGCGCCGCCAAGCTCAGGCTATTGCTGGGTGGGATGTCAGGCGGAGGCCTGACGGGCCCGGTTGCGGGCGGCGCGGCGCTTCATGGCGCGGCGCTCGTCCTCGCTGAGACCACCCCAGACGCCGGAGTCCTGACCGGACTCAAGCGCCCACTGCAGACACTGCTCGATCACCGGGCAGCGACGGCAGACAGCCTTGGCTTCCTCGATCTGCAGCAGCGCAGGACCGGTGTTGCCGATGGGGAAGAACAGCTCGGGGTCTTCCTCGCGGCAAACGGCGTTGTGACGCCAGTCCATGGCTGCTACCTCTCTTGGTGTTACTTGCACGTTGCTTGTGAATGTGAACGCTTTCACGAATCCCTCAACAAGTGAAGGGCCGATCACCAGACGGACTGGTGTGGTCCTTGGGTTTGAGGAGGGGTTCCGGTGCTCTGTGGGGCCGATGTTGCGGGCTGTCCCGAGCGCCACGTAGAGACTCGCAAACCTCAGCGGCGGATACAACCCCTTCCGGAAAGTTTTTTTTGATTCCTCGGTGTCGACTAGGTCACAGCCGTACTTCCATGGGGTGGACCCTGGGCTAAACGTTCGAGTGGAAGGACTTTTGCGTGTTCCGCTCACACAATCACACGCAGTGCACGGCGTACGCCTGTGAACGTCACGCTCGTACGCAGCCCGAGGTGGTCGCCGTCCATCTGAAGCGGGAGTGGCACCTTCGAATGCAAGGTGAAGTCGGTCAGGTCATGGAGGGATGTCGCATGCCTGCCGTGAGGTCCCCGCTCGGGGGACGAAGTGAGCAACTGGGTGCCATACCGGGCAACCGCGACCGTCGACATGCGGCTGAGGCCGAGTACGTCGAGTCCCTTATCGAACGAGGCCTTAGGTGACGCGTACACCGGGCGATTGCCCAGATACGTCCACGGAGAGGTGTTGCAGACTATCGACAGCACCAAATCGGTCACCGGGTCGGCGCCGGGGCGCTCCAGTGTGATGGTTCCCTGGCGGCGGTGGGGTTCCCCGAGGAACTGGCGTATCGCCTGGCGCAGATAGAGGGAGTGCGTGGAGCGCTTGCCGCGTTCGCGGTGCTGTTCGACGCGGCCGACCACGCCGGCGTCGAAGCCCAGGCCGGCGTTGAAGGTGAACCAGCGGGCGGGGACGCCCTCGTCCTCGCTGCCCGGGGTCCCGGCGGCGAGACCCAGGCCCACCGTGCGCTCGCTGCCCTGACGCAGGGCGTCCAGGAGGGCGCCGGTCGCTTCCACCGCGTCGTTGGGAAGGCCCAGGGCGCGGGCGAAGACATTGGTGGACCCGCCGGGGACCACGGCGAGGCGCGGGAGGCGGTCGGGGTCGGGGCCCTCGTGGAGGAGGCCGTTCACGACCTCGTTGATCGTGCCGTCGCCGCCGAGCGTGATGACCAGGTCGGTATCCTCGTCCGCCGCCTGCCGGCCGAGGTCGCGTGCGTGCCCGCGGTACTCCGTCGTGACCGCGTCGAGCTTCATCTCGCTCGCGAGGGCGTGGATCAGGACATCGCGCGTACGTGCGCTTGTGGTGGTTGCCGCCGGATTGACCACGAGAAGTGCACGCATGCGATGCAGCGTACCCACAGGGTGGTACTCGGCCCACTTCGAGGTAGGGGGTGGGTGGGAGAACGTGGAGTGATGGGCTTTTTGGTGCCTGTCGGCCCGGTTCGTCCGCTGCGTTGGTGCCTGTCCGCAGACCCCGGCAGACGGGACCGTCAGCCTGCACCCCCGGAGGGATACGCTTCCTCGCGTGAGCTCTGAGCAGAACCGCAACCCCGAGAACTCCGACGCCGAGACCCGCCCCGGACGGCTGACCGCCGCGGCAGCGCTGGCCGCGCTGGAGGGGCTGGCCCTCGCCGTGGGGGGTGGAGCCATGCTCGTGCTGGGGCTGGCCGGTGACCCGGACGATCGTCAGCAGGCCGTCACCGGGGGAGTCACCCTGATCGTGCTCGCGTTGCTGCCCCTGCTCGCCGCGCGGGGACTGTTCCTGCGGCGCAGCTGGAGCCGGGGGCCGGCGGTCATCACACAGATCATGGCGCTCCCGGTGGCGTACAACCTCCTCCAGGCCGACAGCTTGGCCATCCCGGGTGGGATCGTCCTCGCGGTCGTCGCGGTCACCGCGCTCGTTCTCCTGGTGAACCCGGCGACGACCCGGGCTCTCGGCATCCGAGGGCCGGGGGACGTGCAGGACCAGAAGTAGCGAGGAGCGCCCCCGCGGAGCGGTACGCCCTGGCGGAGCGGTGGGCGCCGCGAGGGGCTACTCCTCGACCAGGAGTTTCTCCCGGAGCTGGGCCAGGGTGCGGGCCAGCAGACGGGAGACGTGCATCTGGGAGATGCCGACTTCCTGGGCGATCTGCGACTGGGTCATGTTGCCGAAGAAGCGGAGCAGGAGGATTCGCTTCTCCCGTGGGGGGAGATCCTCCAGGAGCGGCTTGAGCGACTCGCGGTACTCGACGCCCTCCAGCGCCTCGTCCTCCGCGCCCAGGGTGTCCGCCACCGCGGGTGACTCGTCGTCCGTGTCGGGGACGTCCAGGGAGAGGGTCGAGTAGGCGTTCGCCGACTCCAGGCCCTCCAGGACCTCTTCCTCCGAGATGGACAGCTTCTCGGCCAGCTCGTGGACGGTGGGGGAGCGGCCGTGCTGCTGGGAGAGCTCCGCCGTGGCCGTGGTGAGCGCCAGGCGCAGCTCCTGGAGCCGGCGGGGGACGCGGACCGCCCAGCCCTTGTCGCGGAAGTGGCGCTTGATCTCGCCGACCACGGTGGGCGTGGCGTAGGTCGAGAACTCGACTCCCCGGTCCGGGTCGAAGCGGTCCACCGACTTGATCAGGCCGATGGTGGCGACCTGGGTGAGGTCGTCCAGCGGCTCGCCGCGGTTGCGGAAGCGGCGCGCGAGGTGCTCGACGAGCGGCAGGTGCATCCGGACCAGCTGGTTGCGCAGCTCCGCGTACTCGGCGCTGCCCTCCTTCAGCGCGCGCAGCTCGACGAACATCGCCCGCGCCCCGCTGCGGTCGTGGGGGTCGTGCTGCGTGCCCTGCACGCTCTGCTCACCGTTCCGCTCGTGCTCGCTCATAGTCCCGCCCGCCGTCACCCGACGCCGCCCTTCCGAGGACGTGGTGCTCCGTACGGCACCCTCCGGATTCCTTCGCCCGTCGGAGAGCTCCCCGTGCTCCTGGTCGTCGGTCGGCTCCGCCCGTTGGGGCGCGCCGACCGCCGCCGAGGAATCGTCCTCGGGGTGCGGCCGGGCCTGCTCGGGGATGCCGTCGACGCCGTCCGCCCAGTGCCGCGGCCCGCCCGGGCCATCCGTGCCCCCGGCGGGAAGTTCCCGTGTGCCGCGCTCTTCGTCCCGCACCGGCCCTTCCCCGTTCTTCACGCCGGCCCGGGTCCCGCGCCGCGCTGTTTGTAGAGGCTGATCGAAACGGTTTTGTCGTCGTCGACGGCGGACGACACCTTGCCCGCGAGGGCCGACAGGACGGTCCAGGCGAAGGTGTCCCGCGAGGGGGCGTGGCCGTCCGTGGTCGGGGCGGAGACCGTCACCTCGAGCGAGTCGTCGACGAGTCGGAAGACGCAACTGAGCACCGAGCCCGGCACGGCCTGCTGAAGCAGGATCGCGCAGGCCTCGTCTACCGCGATGCGCAGGTCCTCGATCTCGTCGAGGGTGAAGTCCAAACGGGCCGCGAGGCCGGCCGTGGCCGTACGCAGCACCGACAGGTAGGCACCCGCAGCCGGCAGCCGGACTTCCACGAAGTCCTGGGTCGCGGGCTCGCCTGCGATCTGGGACACCCTCACCTCCAAGGTGGTACAAGCTGTTTCGGGGTCCGAGGGTCGCCCCCCGGGGTAACGCGCTATGTGGTTCAGCGGTGACGCTACCGCGCTCCCACGTTCCGTGTCCCGGTGACCCCGTCTCGTGCTGTCACTCATAGTAAGCACATGAACACGCTCGGTGGCTAGGGGTCTGCGGGCCTCAAATAGGAAGAGCGCGCGCCGCATTGACGTACCCACACGTCAGACCGTCGAACCGTGTCACATGACTACGCCATCGCGGCGCCTGTGTCATGCGCATTACGGTTCTTTGGTCGCGTGCCCGGTGGACGCGCGTCACACGAGTACGTGGTCGACAAAGCACCATCGCCAGCTCTCGCCAGGTTCGAAGGTCCGCATGATGGGGTGGCCGCTCTCCTTGTAGTGCTCGGTCGCGTGCCGGCCGGGCGAGGTGTCGCAGCAGCCGACGTACCCGCACGCCAGACACAGCCGCAGTTGCACCGGGTGCGTACCGGCGGCCAGACACTCGGGGCAGGTGTCGCTCAGCGGCGCCGGCTCCGGACCCGGCAGCGCGTCGACGTGCGTGCACTGTTTCATGATTGCCAGGTTACGACGGTCGCGCGGAACGCGGCGCGGAAAAGAGGACGGCGAGGATCATGGACGTGTTGCCACTGCTGTTGCTGGTCGCGGGCAGTGCCGCCGTCGCCGGTGCCGCCCGTCGCACACCGGTGCCGCCGCCGCTGCTGCTCGTCGCGGCCGGCCTGGCCGTCTCGTACGTGCCCGGGGTGCCCGAGTACACGCTCGACCCGCATGTCGTGCTGCCGCTGATCCTGCCGCCGCTGCTCTACACGGCGGCCACCGAGAGCTCGTACCTCGACCTGCGGGCCCAACTGCGGCCGGTGGCGCTGCTGTCCGTCGGATACGTGCTGTTCGCGACGCTCGTCGTCGGCTGGGCCGCGTACCTGATCGTGCCGGGGCTGCCGCTGACCGCCGCACTGGTGCTCGGGGCGGTGGTGGCGCCGCCGGACGCGGTCGCGGCGACGGCGGTCGCGCGCAGGGTGGGGCTGCCGTCGCGGATCACCACGATCCTCCAGGGCGAGTCCCTGGTGAACGACGCCACCGCGATCACCGCGTACCGGGTGGCCCTGGCGGCCGCCGTCGGCGAGGGCGCGACCTGGGCGGGCGCGATCGGCGAGTTCGTGCTGGCGGCGTTCGGCGGGATCGCGGTGGGGCTGCTGCTGATGGTGCCGATCCAATGGCTGCGGACCCACTTGAAGGAGGCGCTTTTGCAGAACACCCTCTCCTTGCTGATCCCGTTCGTCGCGTACGGGCTCGCCGAGTGGGTGCACGCCTCCGGAGTGCTCGCCGTGGTCGTTGTCGGCCTCTACCTGGGGTTCCGCAACTGGCAGGTCGACTTCGCGACCCGGCTCCAGGAGGAGGCGGTCTGGAAGATGGTCGGCTTCCTGCTGGAGTCGGCGGTGTTCGCACTGATCGGACTGCAATTGCAGGTCGTCGTCACGGGGCTCGGCGAGAACGAGGGGACACGCGCCGCCTGGTACGCGGCAGTCCTCTTCGCCGTGGTGGTCGCCGCCCGCTTCGTGTGGGTGTACCCGGCGACCTTCCTGCCACGGTTGCTCTCGCGACGGATCAGGGAACGGGAGGAGAATCCCACCTGGAAGGCTCCCTTCATCGTGGGCTGGGCCGGAATGCGGGGCGTGGTGTCGCTGGCCATCGCCTTCTCGATCCCCGTGACGGTGAACGGTGGCGGGCCCTTCCCCGAGCGCAACCTGCTGCTGTTCCTGACCTTCACCACGGTCATCGGCACCCTGGTCCTCCAGGGGCTCACCCTGCCCCCGCTGATCCGCCTGCTGCGTCTGCCCGGGCGTGACTCCCATGCCGAGACTCTCGCCGAGGCCAACGCCCAGGCCCAGGCCTCCCGGGCCGCCGACGCACGCCTCGACGAGCTGCTCGCCGACGAGCGCAACGCGCTGCCGCCGCCGCTGGCCGACCGGCTCCGCTCGGTCCTGGAACGGCGCCGCAACGCCGTGTGGGAGCGGCTGGGCTCGGTGAACCCGCTGACCGGCGAGACCGCAGCGGACACCTACAGCCGCCTCTCGCGGGAGATGATCGGCGCCGAGCGAGCCGTCTTCGTGAGGCTCCGGGACGGCCGGTACATCGACGACGAGATGCTTCGGACCCTGCTGCGCAGACTGGACCTGGAGGAGGCTGCGGCCTACCGGGAGTCGGAGGAGTGAGAACGGGCGCGTGCGGTCAATCCGGGTGTGCCCCTGGGGTCGGGTTCCGTCCGGAACGGCTCGGTCCGCTCAGGTGGCGAACGGCGCTCCGGTGATCACCGCCGCGAGGGTGGTCCCCCGGGGGAAGGCGCCCTCCTCGGCGAGGGTGACGAGCCCGTACAGCATCTTGGCCACATAGAGCCGCTCGACCGGCAGTCCGTGGCGCTGCTCGAACGCCTCGGCGAAGGCGTCGAGTTCGGGGGTGGTGCGGGCGTAGCCACCGAAGTGGAAGCGGTCGTCGAGGGACCAGTCGCCGCGGGGGCCGCCGAAGGCGCGCTGCTGGAGGATACGTATCTCGGCCTCCAGGAAACCGCCCCGCAGGACGGGCACACCCAGGGCGCGCTGTCCGGACGTGAGACCCGCGGCCAGCCCGGCGAGAGTACCGCCCGTGCCACAGGCCAACGCCACGACATCGGCCCGGCCGCGCAGCTCCTCGCCGAGCTCCTGACAGCCACGCACGGCGAGGGAGTTGCTGCCGCCCTCGGGGACGACGTACGCGTCCTCGGCGCCCACGGTACGGAGAATCTCGGCCAGCGTCGCCGGGTCGCTCTTGCGGCGGTACGCCGACCGTGCGACGAAGTGCAGCCGCATTCCGTCGGCCGAGCACCGGGCCAGCGACGGGTTGAGGGGGCGGTCTGCCAGCTCCTCGCCCCGTACCACCCCCGCGGTGGGCACACCCAGCAGGCGGCCCGCGGCGGCCGTGGCCCGCAGATGATTCGAGTACGCCCCGCCGAAGGTGACCACAGGGCGGCCCGCCGCGGCCCGCAGGTTCGGGGCGAGCTTGCGCCACTTGTTCCCGACCAGCTCCGGGTGGATCAGATCGTCCCGCTTCAGCACCAGCCGCACCCCGCGCCGCCCGAACCGCTCGTCGTCGATGTGCTGCACGGGGGACGGCAGGTCCGGTCGCAGGGCGGCGAGGCTGGTCACCTGCCCATTGTCGGACAGGGGGAGCGGGGGCGAGTGGGGGTGGGGTGGTCGGGGGATCGGCGAGGTGCGGTGGTGGGGTGAGGTGGTGGAGCGCGGGTGCCTGGGGGCCTTGGCGGGGCGCGGGTGTCCCGGCCGCAGGCCGGACAGGGCGCGTGGCGAGGCCCGCGTCTCCGCGGGGCGGTGGCCGACAGGCCCGCCCCGCCCTCAGCCGGAGGTGCGGGTCACGCCAGCCGGTTTTGGATGCGCTCCCTCATCGACGCCATCGTGAAGCCGCGGGGGTCCACCTTGCCCGGCTGCCACTCAAGGTGGCCGATCACCGAGGGGGCCGTCCAGCCGTGGTGGCGGCAGACCGCCGCGGAGACGCGCTCGATGGCGTCCAACTGGGCCTCGGGCCAGGGATCCTCGCCGTCGCCGAGGTTCTCGCACTCGAAGCCGTAGAAGTGGCGGTTGCCGTCCGTGTTCGCCTCGTTGTCCGGCGGGAGGGCCGTCTCGGCGATCACCGCCCGCAGGACGTCGTCGTCACCCAGTCCCGCGTGATTGGCCCGGCCGTAGCCGACGAGGTGGACGTGGCCGTCCTTGGTGATGACGCCGTGGCACAGCGGGCCGGGCAGGCCCGAGTAGCCGTCGCGGCAGATCTGTACGGTTCTCTCGCTGCCCGACGTCACCGTGTGGTGGATCATCACGCCGTGGACCGGACCCCATGGGCCCTTGTGGTTGCGGTTGTGGTGCTCCCAGTCACCGACCTCGACGACCGTGACGCCCTCGTCCTTGAGGATGGTGAGAAACGTGCCCGCGGACATGGGTGAGGCCATGACCGCCTCCTTCGCACTGGGCAACGGCCACCTGTCGCGGCCGCCTCGTACCGCTGCTGTACCCCCGACCCGGCGGCCGCGACCCGTCGCTCGCACGGTGTGCGAGCCGATCCGGTCAGGCGGCTGCCGGGCCGTCGGGGCTTGTCCGGAGTGATGGTCGGACTGCTCGCCACGGTCGTCCCGTGATCCGGAGGGGCGGGTCGAGCGGGCCGAGCGGGTTGTGCAGCGGGGCAGGCGTGGCACCGCGAGGGGCCGCCCCCGCCTCAGGAGCGCAGGAAGCTGTCCCCGTGCGTGGCGATGTGGGCCTCCAGCGCCTGGAGTGCCTGCTGCGTGGCGGCCGGGGAACCAGTGCCGCGCCGCTCTGCGTAGTACGCCGCGCCCAGCTTCTTCAGCAGATCGCCGCCGGCCCGCTGGTTCTGCACCTCGTCGAGCTTCTGCTTGCCCTGAACAAGGCCGCGCTGCGCCTGCTCCTTGGCACGGTCGAGGAAGCCTGCCATGACGTCTCCCGTCGTCGAGTGGTTCAAGTGGTTTGAACGGTCTGAGTGGCTTGAGGATGAATGTCGAGCGGTTCGAGGATGGACGGTGGGTCGATTTGGCCGAAGGGCCCGTCATGGCATCAAACGGGCGGCCGGATCTTGAAGTTCCCGCCCCACCGCCACCGCGTTCCCATGCCATCTCGTTCCCTCGCCGTCGGTGTCCCTCGACAAAGGCCCTCAGTGTGCCCAGCCCGGCGAAGATCCATTCCCGCTCTTTCGGGTAATAGCACCATCACGCTCCTCACTGGAAGGCTTGTCCGCGAGATCGGCGCATGACCGCGAGATCAGGGCACGACCGGGAGGGCATTCCTTTATGTCGGTAGGCGAAGAGGTTCACGCGCAGGAGAAGCCGCAGCAGAGTCTCGGCACCGCGGCCGCGCGGAACCTGGCCACGACCACCAAGTCCGCACCCCAGATGCAGGAGATCAGCTCCCGCTGGCTGCTGCGGATGCTGCCGTGGGCGAACGTGCAGGGTGGCACATACCGGGTGAACCGGCGGCTCAGCTACGCGGTGGGCGACGGCCGAATCACCTTCGTGAAGACCGGCGACCAGGTCACGGTCATCCCCGCGGAGCTGTGCGAACTGCCGGCCCTGCGGTCGTACGAGGACGACGACGTCCTGGGCGAGCTCGCCCGGCGCTGTCAGCAGCGGGAGTTCCAGCCCGGCACGGTGCTCGCGGAGTTCGGCAGCCCGGCCGACGAGGTGCTCCTGCTCGCCCACGGCAAGGTGGAGAAGATCGGCACGGGCCCCTACGGGGACGACGCGGTCCTCGGGGTCCTCGCCGACGGGGCGTACTTCGGCGACCAGGCGCTCCTCGACCCGGACCCGATCTGGGAGTACACGGCGCGCGCGGTCACCGCGTGCACCGTCCTCGCTCTCCCCCGTCAGGCCCTCGACCAGATCGCCGAGCGCTCCGACTCCCTGCGTGAGCACCTCCAGCAGCTGCGCTCCATCCCTTCGCAGCGCACCAACAAATATGGCGAGAAGGAGATCGAGCTCGCCGCCGGCCACACCGGCGAGCCGGACATCCCGCACACGTTCGTGGACTACGAGGCCGCGCCGCGCGAGTACGAACTGAGCGTCGCCCAGACCGTCCTGCGCGTCCACACGCGCGTGGCGGACCTCTACAACCAGCCGATGAACCAGACGGAGCAGCAACTCCGGCTGACGGTCGAGGCGTTGAAGGAACGCCAGGAGCACGAGCTCATCAACAACCGCGAGTTCGGGCTGCTCCACAACTGCGAGTACGACCAGCGGCTGCAACCGCACGACGGCGTGCCCAGCCCCAACGACCTGGACGAGCTGCTCAGCCGTCGGCGCGGATCCAAGCTGTTCCTCGCCCACCCGCGTGCGATCGCCGCGTTCGGCCGCGAGTGCAACAAGCGCGGGCTCGTGCCGGAGAGCGTCGAGATCGCGGGCAACCGCATCCCCACCTGGCGCGGAGTGCCGATCTTCCCGTGCAACAAGATCCCGGTCAGCGACGCCAGGACGACGTCCATCATCTGTATGCGTACCGGAGAGGAGGAGCAGGGTGTCATCGGGCTCCGGCAGTCGGGCATCCCGGACGAGATCGAGCCGAGCCTGTCCGTTCGGTTCATGGGCATCAACGAACAGGCGATCATCAAGTACCTGGTGACGGCCTACTACTCGGCGGCGGTCCTGGTCCCGGACGCGCTCGGCGTCCTGGAGAACGTCGAGATCGGTCGTTGGTCGTGACCGACCCCTCCCGCACCCCGTGTCCGTGTTCGCCATGTCGGGTACGCCTCCCGGTCACACCGCTGGGGAGGCGCCCGAGGGAAGCCGAAACGCCACCGTCCGGGGACTCTCCAAGGCGGCCCCACGGGTGAGTTCATGACGGAGACGACACATGCGACACACGCGACACAGAGCCCGACCGAGATCCTGGAAAGGCTGAGCCCCATCGCGAGTTCCATGGGGCCGACAGGCTCGACAGATGATCCAGGGGGGTCGGTATACCCGGTTGCTTCGGCGTTCCCGGATGCTCCGGCACCTCCGGGCAGCTCCGCAGGGGGCGCCGGTTCGGCTGGCTCGGCGGGTCCCGCACGTCCGATTCACCCCGTCGGTGAGGTGAGAACCGCCGGTCCGGCGGGCATCGCGGGGACGATCGGACGGCAGGGCTCGTCGAGCCCCCTCGACGCGCAGGAGGCGGCGGGAATCCTGGAGCGGACGCGGGCGTCGGTGGACCCCGAGCTGCGCCGGGCCGTCGAGTCGTTGCCGGGCTCGATGCGCCGGATCGCGCGCTACCACTTCGGCTGGGAACACGCGGACGGCACCCCGGCGATGGGCAACGCGGGCAAGGCCATACGCCCTGCACTCGTGCTGGCCGCGGCCTCGGCACTCGGTGGGTCGCAGTCCGTCGCCGTGTCGGCAGCGGCGGCGGTGGAGCTGGTGCACAACTTCACGCTGCTCCATGACGACGTCATGGACCGGGACGCCACCCGCAGGCACCGGCCCACCGCGTGGGCCGTGTTCGGCGACGCAGGCGCGATCCTCGCGGGGGACGCCCTCCAGGCGCTGGCCCAGCGGCTGCTCGCCGAGGACCCGCACCCGGCGTCCTCGGCGGCCGCCGCCCGGCTCGCGGCCTGTGTCATCGAGCTGTGCGAGGGCCAGCACGCGGACACGGCCATGGAGAAGCGCAGCCCCGACGAGGTCACTCTCGACGAGGTGCTCGCCATGGCCGAGGCCAAGACGGGCGCGCTGCTCGGATGCGCCTGTGCGCTGGGAGGGCTGTATGCGGGGGCGAGCGAGGAAGGCGTGGAGGCGCTGGACGCGTTCGGACGTGAGGCCGGGCTCGCCTTCCAGCTCATCGACGATGTGATCGGCATCTGGGGTGACCCGAGGCGCACCGGCAAGCCGGCCGGGGCGGACCTCATGGCCCGCAAGAAGTCGCTGCCCGTCGTCGCCGCCCTCGCGTCCGGCACCCCGGCGGCGGCCGAACTCGCCGAGCTGTACGGACTGCCGTACGAAGCGGGGGAGCTGGAGCGCACGGTCCTCGCGGTGGAGCGGGCAGGTGGCCGTGACTGGGCCCAGTGCCAGGCGGCCGACCGTATGTCACGGGCGATGCACGAGCTGTCCCGGGCGGTCCCGGACCCGGAGGCGGCGGGTGGCCTCCTCGCGCTGGCGGAGTTCGTGACGCGGCGCAGCAACTGAGCGGCGCGGCTACTCAGAGTGGCGCGGCTGCTCAGAGTAGAGACCCTGAAGGTGAAGGCCCCGGAGCTGCCGGTCCCGTGCTGAACTGACCCTTACAGCATCGGTGGCTCCGGTCAGGGCGGGTCCCGCGCATCCCCACGGTGCGCGGGGCCCACCCGTCTCGCCGTCACCCTGCCCGGCTCCTGCCCGTTCCCCGGCGAGCGGACCGCCGTGTGGACCGCCGTGCGGATTTCGTCACCCGGAAGCGCCGGCTCTGCGGAGGGGGAGCGCGGGGCCCCGTCCCGCCATACCCTGAGGGCATGGACAGGGATGAGCGTGTCTGTCCGGTCTGCGGACAGCCCGTGGCCACCGTGGTACGGCGGCACAAGACGCTCGGCGCCTGGGTGCCCGTCTGGGGCCCCGGACCGTGCCGGAACCCCCAGTGCGGGGCGTATGTCGAGGAGGCTGAGGAGGGCACCGCGAGCGTGCCGCCGAAGGAGGCCACGAAGTAGCCCGGAGTGCCGTGGGGCCCGCCAGGCCGAAGCCGTAGCACTCAAGCCGTGGCTCTGAAACCGTAGCTCTGAAGCCGTAGTTCTTACGCGAGACGGGCGACTGGCAGGCCGCCCGTCTCCGGGTCGCGGCTCGTCAGGCAGTACGTGCCGCCCGCCGGGTCCCGCATCACCGTCCAGTGGGCGCCGGCGGCGACGAACGTGGCGCCGAGGTCCTCGTGGCGGGCCCGGACCGCGTCGATGTCGGCGCACGCGAGGTCGAGATGGGCAGAGACGGGGCGGTCGGTGCCGAGGCGTTGGAGGAGGATGCGCAGGGGGAGGCCGGCGGGCGGCGTCAGTACGTGGAACTCAGGAAGTGAGCCCGGTCGCGAGTCCCAGCCCGTGAGGTTGGTCCAGAAGGCGACCTCGGTGGTGAACGCGGCCGGGGCCACGTCGATGCACACCTGGTCCAGGCGGCTTCCCTCGACCACCGGTGGCCGTACGGACTCACCGTGCCACTGCACCGCGCAGAACAACTGGCCGCCGGGGGAGCGGAGCACGCTCCCCACGTGGAGCGGGGCGACGACCTCGGCACCCAGCCGGACCGCCGTGTCGACCAGGGCCGGTGCGTCCTCGACGGCGAGGTCGACATGAGCGCCCGCGTCCCCCTCCACGACCCCCTGCGCCTTCACACAGGCGTCGGCGGCCTCGGGCAGCAGCGTGACGAACTCGTCCCGCTCGCCCCGGGGTTCGGACAGCCCGGTGGCGGTGACCGCCGTCCAGAAGTCACACGCCTGGGCGAACCGGGCCATCGGCCTGTCCACAAAGGCGTAAGCCCATCGGATCGTTCCGGTCATGCGCGCCGCTCGCTCTCGTATGGTTCGGATCAGTTCATGCTGTCGGTGTGGCGGCAGGGGCCGTTGACCAGGGGGGGCCGTGTGCGCCGGTCGACCGTGGCTGACCCACTCAGGTGACCGTAGAGCGGCGGCCTGCCTCGTGCGCCCTGCCTGACCTGCGCCCTTCCTTTCCTTAACCTTGCGCTGGGCGCCGGTCGCTAGCGTCCTCCTGCATGCACTGGTGGTGCCGGTTCCCCCGGGTGAGGTCTGTTGACCGCGACTCTCTCCCGGCGGTCCGGCGGCCGGGCAGGTCGCATTCCCAGGAGGACAACCATGGGCAAGATGAAGGTGCTGAGCATTATCGGCGGCGGGCTTCTGCTCTCCGGCACGGTGGGCGCCGCGTTCGCCACGGCCGGCGAGACCGACTCGCCCTCGCGGGAGGCGGTCCGCACCGCCGCCGCACCGAGCTTCGAGATCGAGATCGACCCGGAGTTGGACGCACGGTTCGGGCCGCGTCCCGTCAACGCCGTCGACGCTGCCGAGACCGTCACCGCCGCCGAACCGGGTGCGCGCGTGGTCAAGGTGGAACTGGACGAGGAGGGGGGCCGGGCGGTCTGGGAGGTCGAGGCGCAACTGGGGGGCGGCTCGATCGAGGCCCTTGTCGACGCCTTCACGGGAGAGATCGTGGGCGAGGACGCGGGTGACTCAGGGGACTTCGAGGACTCCGGGGGCGACGACGACCGCGGTGACGGTTTCGACGACGACTGAGCCTGGCCATCCCCTCTCGTGTGCGCCCCGTGGCACCAGTTCCCCCTGGTGCGGCGGGGCGCCCGCGTGTTGCCGGCGGTGGCGGTGGAACGAGCCGTCGGCCCGCCGGTGAGGCGCCCGGACGCGGAACCCGTCAGACCCGGGAAGCCGGCCGTTGCGAACGGTGGCCGGCAGACGGCCGGCCGGAGGCGGGGCCGGGGCACGGCAGCCGGACGAAGGCATCGAGGCCGCCCATGGGCCCCTCTCGCAGGACGGCTTCGCCACCGCTGAGCTGCGCGAGCCGCTGGACCAGGGACAGGCCCAGACCGGTCCCGCCCTTGGGGGCGCCGGGAGCGCGCCAGAACCGGTCGAAGGCGCGGCGCCGCTGCTCCGGGGGCATACCCGGACCCTCGTCGATGACGTGCAGTTCGGCCAGGAGGCCACGGTCGCCCGCGGCCGAGCGGCGTCGGCCCGGAGCACGGTGACGCAGTTCGAGGCGGACCGTACTGCCGGGAGGTGAGACACGCAGGGCGTTGGAGAGCAGGTTGTCGAGGATCTGCTCGACGGCCCCCGGCAGCGCGAGCACCGCATCGACTCCCCCGTCCTGGAACACGAGGTCCACGTCGTGCTCCTGGAAGAGCGCGGACCAGGTGCGGTGACGTTCGGCGCAGACGGCCCCCGCGTCGATCGCCTCGACGGCGGCGGCCTTGTCCTCCAGGCGGGCCATCGCCAGCAGCCCCTCCACCAGGTTGGCCAGCCGGTCCGTCTCGGTCAGCGCGGCGTTCAGGCTGCCCCGGGCCTGCACGGCGACCGCCGGTTCCAGGTTGTCCAGGCGCAGCCGCAGGGCGGCGAGCGGCGTCTTGAGCTGGTGCGAGGCCTCACCGGCGAAGGCGCGCTGCGAGGCCAGGAGTTGTTCCAGCCGGGCGGCGGTCCGGTTGAACGTTTCCGCCAGGCTGCGTACTTCAGGCGGCCCGGCGGTCACGAGGACCGGGCTGTCGAGCCGGCCGTCGGCCAGACCGGCGGTGGCGTGCTCCAGTTCCCGGATGGGCCGTGCGGCCCAGCGGGCGAAGGCGAACGCCACTCCGGTGACGGCGGCGAGCACCGCGAGCCCGGCCAGGGCCAGCAGCAGCCACACCTGGTTCACCCGGCTGTGGACCGCATCGGTGGGCACGGTGATGTGCACGGCGGCGGCCGGCGGGCTGTCGTGGCCCACCGGGACCGCGACGGACAGATGGGGCGCGCCGTCGATCGTGGAGGTGCGCGCGTGGAAGGGACCGCGCCCGCTCAGCGCGGCGGCGACCTCGGGAAGTGCGGGCAGCCCACCGGTCTGCCCTGCGGACATCCGATGGGAGGAGGCGATCACCTCCCCGGACCGGCCGACCACGACCACCTGCCCACCGATGCGCCGCGCGCACTCGACGAGCCGATGGGCCAGTTCCCGTTTCTCCCGGCCGGCCGCCAGGGACAACTCGGCGAACGCGGACACCGAGTCGGCCTCGTCATGCGTGGCGGTGACGGTGCGTTCCTTCTCGGCCCGGGAGTAGACGAAGGCCAACGGGATCTCCAGACAGAGCAGCACCAGCACGGCGATGCTCAGATTGCCCAGCAGCAATCGGCGGGTCATCGGACGCCGCCCTCCGCGGTGTCGCCGTGGCCGGTGCCCGCTTCCCCCGCCGTGCCGTCGAGGGCCAGCCTGAACCCCACGGTCCGCAGTGTCTGAATCCACTCCGGGTGACCGAGCTTGCGGCGCAGAGCGGCCACGTGCGCGTCCAGCGTCTTGGTCGGACCCCGGTAGTGCGGATCCCAGACCCGGTCGAGGATCTCCCGGCGCGCGTAGACCGCGCCCGGGTCCTCGTACAGCAGCGCCAGCAAGTCGAACTCCTTGGGCGTCAGCGCGACGGAGTTCCCCTCCACCCACACCTGGCGGGTCCTGCGATCCACGACCAGCGAACCGAGCGGGGCATCGCCGAGCGGGGCATCGCCGGGCGGTACGGGCGCCGCACCTCCGTGATCGTGTTCCGCCCGCAACGCGAACGAGAAGGCCTGCGCCGTCGCCCCTAACCCTCCGAAGCCGACCGTCGGAACGGGCCCGTCGCCCCCTGCCGGGGTATCGGCGCTTTGCACACGCTGCAACCGACGCGAGACGGCCCGGATGCGCGCGACGAGCTCCCGCACGCTGAACGGCTTCGCCAAGTAGTCGTCGGCCCCCATGTCCAGGCCCAGAATGCGATCGGTTTCCTCGCCACGCGCACTGAGAATGATGATCGGGACGTCCGAAACCCGGCGGATGCCGCGGCACACGTCGAGACCGTCCATGTCCGGCAGCCCGAGATCGAGCAGTACGGCGTCCCCGTACGGGCCCTTCAGGCCGTCCGCTCCCGTGGCCACCCAGTCCACCGAGACACCGAACCGTCCCACCCCCTCGGCCAGCGGCTCGGCGATGGTCTCGTCGTCCTCGATGAGGAGTACCTGTACGCCCATGCGACCCGTCTCTCCGGGGCCGCGCCGTACCGGATGCAGGGGAGCCCTTGGTGTGCGACGCGGCCGAATCATCCCACCAGCGGCACGAAGGCGAGGCCCGCGAACAGGCCGCCTCGCCATCAGTACGCACAGCGAACGCACATTGTTCAGCACACCAGGCTGCGCGTCCCCCGGGCACAAAAGACCGCACCCGGACCGTCAGGAACGCCGTGTTCGGCGGCCTGCGGGCCGGGTGCGGGCAAGGAGACGCTGCAACGAAAGTAATCGCAGGTCAGAGGGCATGATTCAAGATCAGGCCTTCTTGGTCTCCCAGAAGATCTTGTCGATCTGGGCGATGTAGTCGAGCGCCTTCTGGCCCGTGGCCGGGTCGGTGGACGCCTTGGCGGCCGAGAGGGCCTTGAGGGCGTCGTTGACCAGCTGGTGCAGCTCCGGGTACTTCTCGAAGTGCGGCGGCTTGAAGTAGTCGCTCCAGAGAACGGAGACGTGGTGCTTGGCGAGCTCGGCGCGCTGCTCCTTGATGACGGTCGCGCGAGCCTGGAAGTGCGGGTCGTCGTTGGCGGCCATCTTCTCCTGCACGGCCTTCACCGACTCCGCCTCGATGCGGGCCTGGGCCGGGTCGTACACGCCGCAGGGCAGGTCGCAGTGCGCGCTGACCTTGACCTTGGGGGCAAACAGGCGGGAAAGCATGGAGCAATCCTTCCTCGTGATCGTCTTCTCAGGTGGGACATTACTCCGTAGGAGACGGGTTTTCGCGAGTGCCCCCATGGGCTTAGGACAAAAGTCCGGGGTGAGACTGGGACTGGGAGTGGTGGAGGATCCGACCGGGGAGGTGCCGGTGATGCCGGAGCTGTCGCAGGAGACCGAACGGGGGAGGGCCGTGCTGCCGTTCGGGGGAGCCGAGGTGACGGGACCGTCGATGGTGCCCACACTCCGGCACGGGGACCGGCTGGTCGTGCACTACGGAGCGCGGCTGAGGGCCGGTGACGTGGTCGTTCTGCGGCATCCCTTCCAGCAGGACCTGCTCGTGGTGAAGCGGGCCGCCGAACGGCGCGAGGGCGGCTGGTGGGTGCTCGGCGACAACCCGTACGCCGGCGGGGACAGCACGGACTACGGGACCGTGCCCGACGAGCTCGTGCTCGGCAAGGTGCGGTTCCGGTACCGGCCCCGGCCCGAGGGTCAGCGCTCGCTGTTGGCGCTCGTCCGCTGGGTGCTGGTCGCGGCCCGGCCGGTGCTCGCCGACCGGTCCGCCTCCAGGCGTTTGCGGGCCCGGTAGGCGGCCACGTTGGCGCGGGTCGCACAGCGGTCCGAGCAGTAGCGCCGGGAGCGGTTGGTGGACGTGTCGAGGTAGGCGTTGCGGCACGGTGCCGCCTCGCACAGGCCGAGGCGGTCCACGCCGTACTCGGTGAGGTGGAAGGCCAGGCCCATCGCGGCGATGGCGGCGTAGCCCGCGGTCGCGTTCGAGGGGTGGTCCGCCAGGTGCATGTGCCACAGGGGGCGTCCGTCGTCGTCCCGGAAGTCGTGGCCGGAGATCTGCGGGCTCACGGGGAACTCCAGGAGGAGTGAGTTCAGCAGGTCCACGGCGAGCGTCTCGTCGCCGCCGTCCGCCGCCTCGAAGACCGCGCGCAGCCGGGAGCGGACCGAGCGGAAGCGGGTCACGTCGGCGTCGGTGGCGCGACGGGCCGCCGACTGGTTGACCTCGAAGAGGTCGCGGACGGCCTCCACCGAGGTCAGGGTGTCCGTGCCCCGGACCGGCTCCTCCGTGTTGACGAGGCGGACCGCGTAATCCGAGTAATAGGCCAGTTCCACTTGTAGTCCTTACGGGGGCGCTCTATTGTCGTACGGGCGGAGAAGTAATGACTGACTGTGCTTTCAGGGTATTACGTGCGGCGGAGACGCAGTGCTGAAAGGGGCTCCCATGACCACCACCACCGGAACCGACTGGCACGCCTGGCAGGAGAGCTGGGACCGGCAGCAGGAGTGGTACATGCCGGACCGTGAGGAGCGGTTCCGCGTGATGCTGGACATGGTCGAGGCTCTCGTCGGCCCGGCACCCCGCGTTCTGGATCTCGCCTGCGGCACGGGAAGTATCACGGCCAGGCTGCTCACCCGGTTCCCGGAGGCCACCAGCGTCGGCGTCGACCTCGACCCGGCCCTCCTCGCCATCGCCGAGGGCACCTTCGCCGGCGACGACCGGGTCACGCTCGTGACGGCCGACCTGAAAGACCCCGAATGGGTGACGCGGCTGCCGTACGGCACCTTCGACGCCGTGCTGACGGCCACCGCCCTGCACTGGCTGCCCACCGAACCCCTCGCGGCCCTCTACGGTCAGGTCGCGGAGCTCGTCCGCGACGGCGGTGTCTTCATGAACGCGGATCACATGATCGACGAGAGCACGCCCAGGATCAACGCGGCCGAGCGCGCACACCGGCACGCCCACATGGATCAGGCCAAGGAGAACGGCGCGGTCGACTGGTCCGAATGGTGGCAGCTGGCCGCCCAGGACCCCGTCCTCGCCGAGCCCACCGCCCGCCGCTTCGAGATCTACGGCGAGCACGCCGAGGGTGACACCCCGTCCGTCGAGTGGCACACGCGGACGCTGCGGGAGAGCGGCTTCGCGGAGGTTCGGCCCGTGTGGCGTTCGCCGTCGGACGCGCTGGTGCTGGCGCTCAGGTGACACGGGCCGGGGCACGGGAGAACGCAATGGGAGAAGGGCGGTACGCCGACGCGTACCGCCCTTCTCGCACTCGCTCTCAGCGGAGCGTCAGAGCACCTTCGACGGGTCAGAGCACCTTCGACAGGAACGACTGGGTGCGCTCGTGCTGCGGGTTCGTCAGGACCTCACGGGGGTTGCCGGACTCGACGACCACACCGCCGTCCATGAAGACGAGGCTGTCGCCGACCTCGCGGGCGAAACCCATCTCGTGGGTCACGACGACCATCGTCATCCCGGACTCGGCGAGGTCGCGCATGACGTCGAGCACGTCACCGACCAGCTCGGGGTCGAGCGCCGAGGTCGGCTCGTCGAAGAGCATCAGCTTCGGGTCCATCGCCAGCGCCCGGGCGATGGCCACGCGCTGCTGCTGGCCGCCGGAGAGCTGGGACGGGTAGCTGCCCGCCTTGTCGGCGAGGCCGACGCGGTCCAGCAGCTGCATCGCCCGCTCCCTGGCCTGGGCCTTGCTGACGCCCTTGACCTGGACGGGCGCCTCGATGACGTTCTCCAGGGCCGTCATGTGCGGGAACAGGTTGAAGCGCTGGAAGACCATGCCGATGTCACGGCGCTTCAGGGCGACCTCGCTGTCCTTGAGCTCGTACAGCTTGTCGCCCTTCTGGCGGTAGCCGACCAGCTCCCCGTCCACGTACAGGCGGCCGGCGTTGACCTTCTCCAGGTGGTTGATGCACCGCAGGAAGGTCGACTTGCCGGAGCCCGAGGGTCCGATGAGGCAGAACACCTCGCCGGACTTCACCTCCAGGTCGATCCCCTTGAGGACCTGCACATGGCCGAACGACTTGTGGACGGCCTCGGCCTTCACCATGGCGGTCGTCATGCCGCGACCCCCTTTCGGCTGGAGAGGGACGTGAGGTGGGTCCGGACCCGCTGCCACGGAGTCGGCGGCAGCTGGCGGCTGGAGCCGCGTGCGTAGTACCGCTCGATGTAGTACTGGCCCACGCTCAGGATCGACGTGAGGATCAGGTACCAGGCGGCGGCCAGGAAGAGCATCTCGACCGTGGCGCCGGACGTCGTGCCGATGTCCTGCGCGAACCGCAGCAGCTCGTAGTACTGGACCGCGGCCACCAGCGAGGTCGTCTTCAGCATGTTGATGACCTCGTTGCCCGTGGGCGGCACGATCACACGCATGGCCTGCGGGATGACGATCCGGCGCAGCGTCTTGGAGTGGCTCATGCCGAGCGCGTGCGCGGCCTCGGTCTGGCCCTCGTCGACGGCCAGCAGACCGGCGCGGCAGATCTCCGCCATGTACGCGGCCTCGTTCAGGCCGAGGCCGAGCAGCGCCGTCAGGAACGGCGTCATGAAGTCGGACCACTCGTCCTTGTAGATCGGCCCGAGGTTGATGTACTCGAAGACGAAGCCGAGGTTGAACCAGACGAACAGCTGGACCAGGACCGGGGTACCGCGGAAGAACCAGATGTAGAACCAGGCGATCGACGAGGTCACCGGGTTCTTCGACAGCCGCATCACGGCGAGGACGACGCCGCCGACGATGCCGATGAGCATCGACAGGACCGTCAGCAGCAGGGTCTCGCGGACCCCCGTGAGGATGCGGTCGTTGAAGAAGTAGTCGGGGATGGCACCCCAGTTGATGTCGCCGCCTGCGAAAGCCCAGATCAGCAGTCCCAGGATGCCGAGGGCCACGACCGCGGCGACGTACCGTCCGTAGTGCCGGACCGGGACGGCCCTGATGGCCTCCGGCCCGGCCGGCGGGGTCTCCGCCGGCCTGTCCGTCTTCTTGATGTCAGTCACGGATGTTGCCTTTCAGCGACGCGATGACGGGAACGCGCTCACTTGCCGCCGTTGATGGTGGCTTCCTTGACCGCGCCGTCCGTGACGCCCCACTTCTCGATGATCTTGCCGTACTCGCCGTTCGCGATGACCGCGTCCAGCGCCGCCTTGACCGCGTCGCGCAGCTCGGTGTTCGACTTGGCGATCGCGATACCGTACGGCGCCGCCTCGACCTGCTCGCCGACGAGCTCGAAGTCCTTGCCGCCGCCCGATTTCGCCACCGCGTACGCGGCGACCGGGAAGTCGGAGGATCCGGCGTCCGCGCCGCCGGAGCGCAGCCGGGTCTGGGCCTGCTGGTCGTTGTCGAAGGCCTCGATGGACATCGTCTTGTCCTTGGGACACTTCTTCGCCTCGGCCTTGGCCAGGTCGTGCGAGACCGTGCCGCGCTGGACGGCCAGCTTCTTGCCGCACAGGTCGGACCAGGTCGTGATGTTCTGGGTGTCGCCCTTCTTGGTGTAGATCGACACACCCGCGGTGAAGTAGTCGACGAAGTCGACGCCCTCGCCGACCTTCTTGCCGGTGTCGGAGTCGATACCTTCCTGGCGGGCCTTGGTGTCCGTCATGGCCGACATGGCTATGTCGTAGCGCTTGGAGCGCAGACCGCCGAGCAGCGTGTCGAAGGTGCCGTTCTCGAACTCGAACTTCACTCCGAGCTGCTTGCCCATCGCGTCGGCCAGGTCGGGGTCGATTCCGACCGTCTTGCCGGAGTCGTCCTTGAACTCGACCGGCGCGTACGAGATGTCCGAGCCGACCTTGATGACACCCGCCTTGCGGATGTCCGCGGGCAGCTTGTCGGCCAGGGGCGCGGAGTTCGTGTTCGTCTTGTCCGAGTCGTTGCCGCTACCGCTGCCGTTGTCCTTGGTCTGGTCACCGCAGCCGGTGAGCAGCAGGGCGCCCGCTACCGCGATCGCGCCGACCGCGGTAGTCCGGGTGCGCAGGGCGGTGGTGCGACGGGTCTTGCCTGCGGTCATGGTGGTGTCCTCCGGCGGGGGTGGATGAGAGATGCAACGGTTGTGCCGTTGGGTCGACGACAACACACGTCATTGGGTGTGGCGACCTCGTGTGATTACGGCATCTTGCCATTCGGACTTGGGCACTCAGGTGACTCGATATGTCAAAATCGGATAACGGGTGACCCCCGAACCGCCGTGGGACGGTCCGCCAGGGCCGGATGCTGTGCGGGAATCTCTCCCTCCGGCCGGAAGATCTTCGGTGCATCTCAGGGTGCGGTCGGACACGGACTTCGTATGTGTGCGGCGGCCGGCGGCGGCTGTGCGAGCAGCTGTGTGACATGTCACGGGCGCGGTCGGCGGCTGAATGAATCCACCTGTATGTCACGTCTCCGGTGTGTGACCTACACGTGATGGACTCGTCGCCGAAGCCGTGGGTCGGGTAAGAAGGTTCCTTACACCCCTCATCCGGGGCCCAGGGCGCGTGTGCGGCGCGTCCGTCACGCATTGCCCGTGCGTATCCGGCCATCCGCCCGTACGTATCGGCCATTCGGCCATCCGTCCGTGCGTATGGCCCATCGGGACCGTGCGTGGTGCCCACCCACCCCCCGACCGGGAGTGGACAACCCTCAGGCAAAGAAGACTTAAGGGGTAAAAGAAGTGGCAGCGGAGATCGTGAATCCTCCTACTGAGAGCAACGGCGGCAGTGCGGACCAGGAAGGCGGAGGCGAGCCCCTCGATTCCTTCGACCCCGCTTTCGCACTGCACCGCGGCGGCAAGATGGCCGTGCAGGCCACCGTGCCGGTCCGTGACAAGGACGACCTGTCCCTCGCCTACACACCCGGCGTCGCCCGCGTGTGCACCGCCATCGCCGAGCAGCCGGCCCTCGTCCACGAGTACACGTGGAAGTCGTCCGTGGTCGCCGTGGTGACCGACGGTACGGCCGTGCTGGGGCTCGGGGACATCGGGCCCGAGGCCTCCCTCCCCGTGATGGAGGGCAAGGCGATCCTGTTCAAGCAGTTCGGGGGCGTCGACGCCGTGCCGATCGCGCTGGACTGCACGGATGTGGACGAGATCGTCGAGACCGTGGTCCGGCTCGCTCCCTCGTTCGGCGGCGTGAACCTGGAGGACATCTCGGCGCCGCGGTGCTTCGAGATCGAGCGGCGGCTGGAGGAGCGGCTGGACATTCCGGTCTTCCACGACGATCAGCACGGCACGGCGGTCGTGACACTGGCGGCCCTGCGGAACGCCGCGCGGCTGTCGGGGCGGGAGCTGGGTGATCTGCGGGCTGTGATCTCGGGCGCGGGTGCGGCCGGGGTCGCCATCGCGAAGATGCTCCTGGGGGCCGGGATCGGGGACGTCTCGGTCGCGGACCGCAAGGGCGTTGTCTCCTCGGACCGGGACGACCTGACTCCGGTCAAGCGGGAGCTCGCGGAGATCACGAACAAGTCCGGGCTGTCGGGGTCGCTGGAGGCGGCGCTGGCGGGTGCGGACGTGTTCATCGGGGTGTCCGGCGGTACGGTGCCGGAGCCGGCCGTGGCGTCGATGGCCGAGGGGGCGTTCGTGTTCGCCATGGCCAACCCGAACCCCGAGGTGCACCCGGACGTCGCCCACAAGTACGCGGCGGTGGTCGCCACCGGGCGGTCCGACTTCCCGAACCAGATCAACAACGTGCTGGCGTTCCCCGGCATCTTCGCCGGGGCGCTGCAGGTGCGGGCCTCCCGGATCACCGAGGGTATGAAGATCGCGGCGGCGGAGGCGCTGGCCTCGGTCGTCGGTGACGATCTCGCGCCCGACTACGTCATCCCGTCGCCCTTCGACGAGCGGGTCGCGCCGGCGGTCACCGCGGCGGTTGCTGCGGCGGCTCGGGCGGAGGGGGTTGCACGCCGCTAGGCGTGGGGACGCTCCGCGGGGTCGGGGTCGTTCTGCGGGGTCGTTCTGCGGGTTCGGGGTCGGGTTCGTTTTTGGGATTGGGCTCCGTCCGGTTGGGCGGAGCCCAATGCGTTGGGCCGGTGCATGATTTGAGGCCGGGTGTTGCGGGGCTTTCCCGCCGTCGTGGCTTGGGCGCCTGCGGTTTCGTCGTGGGTCGGGGGCGCGCCGGGAGGTCTCCGTCCTCGGTCCGGCGGGTCTGTGGGGGTGCGATGTGCTCGGCGGCGGACGCCGGCCGCTGCGGGCGGACACCTCCCGGCACGCCCCCTTACGTGCGTACGCGGCTGCCGGGCGCGTCGGGGGTGCGGGCGCTGTCCATGTCGTGTTTGGCGCGGCGATGCGTACGGAACGCACGGTGCGTTGCGGCGATGCGTACGGAACTCGCGGTGTGTTGTGGCGGCGGGTGCGCCCGTGCTTTCAAGGGGCGCGGGACTGTGTTGAATTAGCGGCTCCGCCGCGTGGGCGCGACCAGCCACGATGAACCCGCAGCCGCTCACCGACAAGAACCCGGCAGACGGGACGCATCCGGATGTGTCCCGGAGGGGCATGTCACAGGCGGGGTTGGTTCCCTCGGTCGGGGCGGAGCCCTAGGGTCGGGGCCATGTTCGCTGCTTACGCTGCTCGGATTGACCGTGACCAGCCCCTTCACGGGCTGGAGTTGGGGGAGCGCCCGGCTCCCGAACCGAGGCCGGGCTGGACGACCGTGAGGGTGAAGGCGGCCTCGCTGAACCACCATGACCTGTGGTCCCTGAAGGGCGTCGGGCTGGGCGAGGACAAGCTGCCGATGATCCTCGGGTGTGACGCGGCGGGTGTGGACGAGGACGGCAATGAGGTCGTACTGCACTCGGTGATCGGACAGAGCGGTCATGGGGTGGGACCCGACGAGCCCCGCTCCATCCTCACTGAGCGCTACCAGGGGACGTTCGCCGAACTTGTCGCCGTACCCACGTGGAACGTTCTGCCGAAGCCCAAGGAACTGTCGTTCGAGGAAGCCGCCTGTCTGCCCACGGCGTGGCTGACGGCGTATCGCATGCTCTTCACGAACGCCGGAGTGCGGCCGGGTGACTCGGTCCTTGTCCAGGGCGCGGGTGGCGGTGTCGCCACTGCGGCCATCGTGCTGGGCAAGGCCGCCGGCCTGCGGGTGTTCGCCACCAGCCGGCACGAGTCGAAGCGCAAGCGGGCCGTGGAGCTGGGCGCGGTGGAGGCGCTGGAGTCGGGGGCGCGGCTGCCGGAGCGCGTCGACGCCGTCATCGAGACCGTGGGCGCCGCGACCTGGTCCCACTCCGTGAAGTCCCTGAAGCCCGGTGGCACGCTCGTCATCTCCGGTGCCACCAGCGGCGACCGGCCCTCCCACGCCGAACTGACCCGCATCTTCTTCTTGGAGCTGAAGGTGGTCGGCTCCACGATGGGCACGAAGGACGAGTTGGAGGATCTGCTGTCCTTCTGTGCGGCGACCGGTGTGCGGCCCGTGATTGACGAGGTACTGCCGCTCGACCGTGCGCGGGAAGGGTTCGAGCGGCTGGAGGCCGGTGATCTGTTCGGGAAGGTCGTACTGACGGTCCCCTGAGGGGCCGGGGGTCCGTGTCATGTCAACCGGGGTTGACGTCGTCAGGGTGTCAATGTAGGTTGACGCTATGACCGAAGCAACGGATCTCGCAGCGCGTGCGGGTGACCGTGATCCGCGGGTCGGATTGCGGGCGGTCGCCGCGCTGCGGAGGCTGCTGGAGCAGCTGGAAGCGGTTCAGGTGCGCAGTGCGCGCAATCAGGGGTGGTCGTGGCAGGAGATCGCCGCGGAACTCGGGGTGAGCAGGCAGGCCGTGCACAAGAAGTACGGGAGGCAGTGATGTTCGAACGGTTCACGAAGGACGCCCGCGCTGTCGTCCTCGGCGCGGTCGACCACGCCGAACGGTCACGCGCGGCCATGGTCGACGAGGAGCACCTGCTGCTCGCGCTGCTCGCGCTGCTCGACCGGGAGGCCAGCCGCGCCGCGTTCGCCCTGGACGCCCTGGGGCTGGCCGAGCGGCGGAGCTCCGTGGAGCGCGCGCTCGCCGAGGCCCGCCGCCGTGGCGGCCTGTCCCGCGCCGACGCGGATGCTCTCTCCGGGCTCGGTATCGACCTGACGGAGATCGTTTCCCGCGTCGAAGAGGCCCATGGGGTGGGGGCTTTGGAGTCCAGAAGGAAGAACGGGAGGGAGGACGGGAACGGGAATGGGAAGAAGGGGAGGGGTGGCCGGTGGGCCGGTCGTCGACCCTTCGCCTCCGGCGCCAAGGAACTGCTCACTCAGTCCCTCCGGGTCGCCCTGGCTCATCGCGACCGTCACATCGGAGACGAGCACCTCCTCCTGGCCCTCACGGCCCGCCCGGGGGTCGCCGCCGAGGTCCTCGCGGATCACGGAGTGACGTATGCGGCGGTGGAGCGTGTGCTGTGGGGTGGCCAGGGACAGGCGAAGGCCGGATGAGGGCCTGACGCTCGCCGCCTCGTCGGCACCCGCAACACGTCACCGTCCGCATACCACCCGGCACGCCACCCGCTTCACCTCACCCCTTGGGCGTCCGCAACGTCGCTCCGATGTGGGCCGCCGCCGTGGACAAGTGGCGGCGGGCCTCGCGGAGTTGGTCCTCTGTGACGCCGTGGTCGCGGGCCGCGTCGCGGATGCCGTCACGGAAGCGGTCGAGGAGTCGGTCGAGGTCGCGGGCGGCATTGCCCGTGGAGGCCTCGTGGGCCCAGACAGGCTCGTACTCGGCGGGGAACTCGTCCGGAGTGGTCGTGTAGTCCGGGGAGGTCGTGTGCTCCGGGGAGGGTGTGGCGGTGTTGGATGTCCCCGACGTCCTCGTGCCCGTGCCCGGGCCTGTCCCCGTCCCCGTGTCCGTATCCGTGCCCTTGTCGGGCGTCGCTCCCGGGCGGCCGAAGCCGAAGTCCTTGCCCCAGTCCTTTCCGAAATCGCCGAATTCCTTTGCCAGTTCGGAGAGGCCCTCACGTACCCCGGTCGGCCAGTCGCCCCGCGCGAAGTGGTCCTGGACCTGTTCCTGAACGCGCTTGGCGAGGCGCTGGAACTCCTCCTGCGCCTGCGTATGGGCGTGCTCCTGGGCCTCCTTGGCCTGGCGGCGGGCTCGCTGGGCCTCCTCGCGGGCCCGGCGGCTCTCGTCCTTCGCGCGGCGGGCCTGCTCCTTCCACTCCTGCTTGACGCGGCGCATCTCCTCCTTCGCGGCGCGCCAGGCCTCCTTGTCGGTGTAGTCACCGAAGTCGCCGAGCGGGCCCTGCTCCCGGGCCCCGCTCCTGGTGCCCTTGCGTGCCTCGGAGGCCGCCGCGCGCATCTCGCGGCGCAGGTCACCGGCCGCGCCCCGGACGTCGGCACGGATCTCCGCGGCCAGCTCCGCCACCGACTCGCGGATCTCCAGCTCCAGGTCGGCCAACTCGCCTCGGCGGTCGGCCAGTTCGGCACGGCCCGCGTCCGTGATCGCGTACACCTTGCGGCCGCCCTCGGTGGTGTGCGTGACCAGGCCCTCGGCCTCCAGCTTGGCCAGGCGCGGGTAGACCGTGCCCGCCGAAGGCGCGTAGAGGCCCTGGAAGCGCTCCTCCAGGAGGCGGATCACCTCGTAGCCGTGGCGCGGGGCCTCGTCCAGCAGCTTCAGCAGGTAGAGGCGGAGGCGTCCGTGAGCGAAGACGGGGGGCATGTCAGAGAACCTTCTTGTCAGTCGTGCCGTCGGACGCATTCTCGTCGGATCCGGTGCCGGCCGGTTTCGGATCCTCCGGTTCCGGGAGGTTCGACGAGTTCGAAGGGGTTGAAGGGGGCGAAGGGGTTGAAGAGGGTGAAGGGGTCGGGGAATTCGCAGCGGCCTGGAAGGTTGGGGAGTTCGCGGAGGTCGCAGAAGTCGGGGTGGTCGGCGAATCGTCCTCCGACGGGGGCCTGCGGAGCAGGGCGATCGAGCCCGAGATCGTGGTCGCCCTCAACTTGCCCTTGCCCTCGCCCAGACGGCCCGTGATCTTGTGGGCGCCCCAGGGGCCGCTGACCCGGAGGTCGTCGAAGGCGTTGGCGATCGTGCCGCTCGCCGTGTTCGCCTCGACCTCCGCGTCCGCGGGGTGGGGGAGCCGGATCGCGATCTCGCCGGAGACGCTGGTGAGGCCGACGTCTGTGGGGCTGCTCGTGGGGTCGAGGTCGAGGATGATCGAGCCGCTCACCGAGTCGGCCTTCACGGCCGGGCAGGAGCCCTCGATGACCGTGAGGTCACCGGAGACGGAGTTCAACCGGAGGTCGCCGGTGACGGCTTGGGCCTCCACGTTCCCGGAGACTGTCGTTGCGCGCACCGGGCCCGACAGGCCGACCAGGGTCGCGTCGCCCGAGACGCCCTTTACCTCCGTACGTCCGTCGAGGCCGGAGACGACGGCCGTCGCGCCTATGACGCCCACCTCGACGCGTGTCCGGGCCGGAACCGTCAGGGAGATCAGCGCATTTCTGCGCCATCCCTTGCGGTCGAGCCACTTCAGGAAGCCCTTCCAGGGGAGGTCGTCGTACGCCACCGTCAGCGTGCCGTCCTCCTGTGTCACCGTCAGAGGCGGCCCCTCGATGTCGGACACCTCCAGGCGCGGGGAACCCTCGTCCGTGCCCACGACGTTCACCGTTCCATTGACGATGCGCACATGGAGTGCCGTCACGGGGTCGTTGAACGTGAGGTTCCGTGGCTCGGTGACTGACCACTCGGGCATGGTGTCGACCTCCTCGACCGGACGCAACGCGCCATATCGCGTCTTCCGCTATTCACGATATATCGCGGTCACGGAAAGTCAAGGCGCCCGTTCCGGTGATCCCGTGGGGATGTATGCGGGCAAAATGCCCTGATGCGGGAGTGCGTCAGGGCAAGCTCCCGGAGGCCGAGGCTCCCGGTCCCTCTCTGTTCCCGGCGCGCTCTTGCTCTGCCGGGCGGAGGGTGAGCCCGTCGCCCGTGGCGGCCCGGCGGGGGCTTCCTTGAGGTGAGCGCGGGCAGCGCCTCGCAGCGCTGCCCGCGCTGCGGCCACACCGCCTGTTAAGGGGGGCGAACGGCAAAGCCCCCTGCTGTCGGCGCCCAGGAAGCGCCGTTCTACTCCTCGTCGTCCTCGTCGTCCAGCCGGGCCAGCCACGTCGCGAGGCGCTCCACCGGAACCTCGAAGTCCGGGTTCAGGTCGACGAACGTCCGCAGTTGCTCGGCGAGCCACTCGAAGGTGACCTCTTCCTCGCCGCGCCGCTTCTCCAGCTCCTCGATACCGCGGTCGGTGAAGTACATGGATGGTGCTCCGTTGGTTCTGTGAGGGGTGGGAATCCTCCCTCGCGGGAAGAACTCTTCCCTTACGGGAAGAAAGGGCGAGGACTTCCTGGGAGGGAAGCCAAGGAAAAGGATAGGCGGCTCAGTGGGGCGCTTGAGGGGCCCTCGCGGGCCGGCCCCACGCCACTAGCCTGCGCACCGGGCAGGCGGGATCATGGGGGGTTCAGGGGAACGGGGGAACGGGGATGCCATGGGGGACGTGACGCGCGTCGCGCGCATCGAGATGCCGGACGGGACGCCCGTGTGGGCACGGATATCGGGGGCCGAGGAGCTGGCCGTGCCGTCCGGGGAGTTGTCGTACACGGACACCGGGTTCACCGACCGGGTGGAGGCGCAGGTCGAGAGCCTGCAGTCGGTCGTCACGAGCGTCGCGCGCTCGCTGGCCGCACCGCTGCGCGCGGTCCGCCCGGACGAGGTCAGCGTCGAGTTCGGGATCGAGCTGACGGCGAAGGCGGGAAAGGTCGTCGGTCTGCTCGCGGACGGGGAGGCCAAGGCGGGCATCAAGGTCACGCTGACCTGGAACGGCGGGCCGCCCGATCCGGACTCGTCCGCGTCTGACACGTCCGGTCTCGCCCCAGCCGCGTCCGGCTCGTCCGATCACGACCCATCCATTCGAGGCTCGTCCGTTCAGGGCTCCTCTGCCCACGGCTTGTCTCCTCATGATCCAGCCGCTCCCCGCTCGGGCCAGGAGGGCCGGCCCGGTGATGCGCGCGCGGGCGCGTCTCCCGGCGCTTCGGTGCATGGAGGCGCGGGCGACCCGGTCACCAGGAGCGGGGCGTGATGGGCGGGTACGCCCCGGGCGCATCGGACGGGTTCGGTGACGCCCACAGTGCGCTCCGTGAACTCGTCATGGCCGCGACAGTGCGCATCCATCGGGCGGGGTTCGGGTATGCCCTCGACGAGCCCGGGACGTTCCTCGGAAGCGGCTTCTTCGTCGCGCCGAACTGGGTTCTGACCTGCGCGCACGTGCCGAGGAGCGGGAAGGGGGGCGAGGTCACCGTGGTCTATGAGACCGATCCGGGCCGCGGTGCGACCGCTGTCGCCGGGGAAGTGGCGGCCACCCTCCCGGAGTACGCCGGGCTTCCCTCACAGGGCGCCTGGCCGGCTCCGGACCTCGCCCTCGTACGGCTCCGCGAGCCCGTCGACCACGAGTGCGTGTACCTCTCCGAGCGGCCCGCCGCTTATTACAGCGAGAGCAAGGTGTTCTACGCCGGCTGGACCGTGCTGGGCGGGCAGCTGGTGCTCCTGGACGGGCCGCTCTCGGTGCACGGCGGCGTGCGCGGAGCGTCGGCGGGGGTGCAGATGCGGCTGGGCGACAACGACCTGCCCCTCGGTGTCTCCGGAGGACCGGTGGTCGACCCGGAGCGCGGCGAGGTCGTCGGCATATTGAAGTCGCGGTCGGACCGTGGCAGCGGGGGCACCTCCATGGGGGTCGAGCAGTTACGGACGCTGCCCGTGCCGCGGGGCGAGATGCGCGCCGAGCACGACGATCTGTACCAGGCGGTCCTGCACGCCCATGACCGCTACCACCGGGACAGGCAGCGGCACGCCGACTCCGTCCGCCCCACCTGGGCCGACGCGCAGGGCCAGCTCCGCGCGCGCCCCGGGCGCACTCTCAGCCCGGTCGAGCGCGTCGAGCTGCTCGGCCGGCTCGCGGATCTCCCGCCTCCGGTCAGTACCCGCAGCCTGCTCGACATCCTCGACTCCCTTCCGGACCACGAGGCCGCGGTTCCGGCACCGGCGCCGCGCGGCTGGCGTGACGGTCTCGGCGCGCTGTACGCGAATGCGCGCCAGGACGGTGCGTTGAAGCTCCTCCTCGACTACGTGGTGGGGGTCCTGTTCGCCGAGCGCCCGTTCTCCACGCCCGGTACCCAGGACGCCGAGCGTGCCCTGTGGGAATGGGTGCACCAGGCCGCGCTGGGCCTCTCCTCGAAGCACCGGAGCAGGTTCGCGCGGCTGCGGACGGAATGGATCCAGCAGCGATCGCAGGCTCCGGGGCCGCCGTCCTCAGGACGGCGGCACGGGCAGCCCGGGCAACCGGTGGAGGTTCCCGACCCGGCGCGCGTGGAGCACGAGGAGGCGCCCGCCGGCGGTGCGCTGCGCCGGACCGCGCTGCTCGAACTCCTGGAGCGCGGCTGGCAGCGTGACCACTGCGACTGGAGGGTCTCCGTGATGCACCCCGGCGGGGAGATCGAGCGCCTCGACGAGGCCGAACAGGCCCCCTTGGACAGGCTCCCCGAACACCTCGCCGGAGCTCTGGACGAGGCGTTCCGCCAGTGCGACGAGGACGAACGGCCCGCCGTCCTCCAGGTGGCGCTGCCGCACGCGCTGCTCGGAGTCGCCGTGGACGACTGGCAGTTGGCACCCGGCGAGCCCCCGCTGGGCACGTACCGTCCCGTCGTGGTACGCAGTGCCGACCGCGAGCAGCCGTTCGACGAGGGAGAGCTCTGGCCCTTCGAGCGCGACCGGGCCTACGGCGCAGGCGACGCGCACGACCCACGTGATGCGCCTGGCACACACACCGAACACGACGCATACGCTGCGCGCCGCACACGTGCCCCACATGCCCCACATGTCACGCACGACACACTTGCCCCCCACGACCCGCCTCACACCCCTCACACCAGTCACACCCACGACGAGCGCGAGTCCCGCTGGCGCTGGGTGCACGCGCAAGCCGCCAAGGCGGAAGTCCTGGACTGCGACGACGGATTACGGATACCCGTACCGACCGTGAACCGACTGCGTGGCCTGCATCCCGGCGCCGTGCCGGTGCTGTGCCGCCACGGCGACCAGCGCTTCGAGGACGACACGATGGCCCTCGCCCGGATCGTGCACGGCGGCTTCGGCGTGGCCCTGTGGCGGCGCTGGAGTGGCGGACGGGACGCCGTGTGCGGTGAGTTCCACCGGAGAGCGGGCGACACCGTCGCGGTCGCGGGCGGCGCCGACCGGCTCCCGGAGCTGGTGCGCACGCTGCGCGCCGGCGTACGCGCGGGGCGCACGGAGACGTTCTGGGCGGACGGTATCGCGCTGCTCTACGACGATCCGCACCAGCCCCTGCCCGGTACTGGTGGTGACCTGCTGGAGGCCCCATGATCCGGCCAAGTCCCGGAGTCCGCCGGACACTTACCAGGCTTCCTGTGTATCGATACGGTGATGCACGTTCTACGGACCGCAACGCATGTTCGACGGCTGCCAGGGGCGGACGAGTGACGACGAGGACCGGACCATGACCGAATCCAGGACCGAATCCAGCGAGTGGCTCATCTACCGAGGCGCCGGGGAACCCCACGAGGGCATGGACCGGCTGCCCCCACCCCCGCCGTGGCGCGACTTCGCGAGCCGGGAGACCGCCGGACCCGGTGCGGGCGGCTCCCAGAACCGCCGTCTCGGCGCGCACCGGCACCTCGCCGAACTGCACCGCCCCGGCGCCGAGGAACTGGAGATGATCAATGCGGCGCTCTATCTGCGCCGCCCCCTCCTGGTCACCGGCAGCCCCGGAGCCGGCAAGAGCACGCTGGCCCACTCCGTCGCGTACGAACTCGGCCTGGGCAATGTCCTCAAGTGGTCCGTCGTCAGCCGCTCCACGCTTCAGGACGGCCTCTACCACTACGACGCCATCGCCCGGCTCCAGGACGTGCAGATCGCCGCGCAGGGAGGGTTCGGAAGCGCGCCCGGCAGCCCGGGAGCCGTTGAGGGAATCGGCAGCTACATCCGCCTCGGGCCCCTCGGTACCGCCCTGCTGCCGTCCGACACACCGCGCGTACTGCTCATCGACGAGCTCGACAAGAGCGACATCGACCTGCCGAACGACCTGCTCAACGTGCTGGAGGAAGGCGAGTTCGCCATCCCCGAACTGGAGCGTGTCGCCGACCGGCTGCCGGACGGGGAGGCCGAGGTGCTCACCGCCGACGGCGCCAAGGTGCGGGTGCGCGACGGCCGGGTGCGCTGCCGCGCCTTCCCCTTCGTGGTCCTCACCAGCAACGGGGAGCGCGACTTCCCGGCCCCCCTGATGCGCCGCTGCATCCACCTGGAGCTCGGCCGGCCGGACCACAAACGGCTCGCCACCTTCGTACGCGCCCACCTGGGCGACGAGGCCGCACGCCGCGGCGACGATCTGATCGCCCATTTCCTGGAACGTTCCCGCAGCGAACTCCTCGCCACCGACCAGCTGCTGAACGCGATCTACCTCACCGACGCGGCCGCCCCGACCAGCCGCGACCGACTCGCCGACCTGCTCATCCAGCGACTCGACCGCCCGAGGTGAGGCGCTGATGCCCGACGCTGCGGCGCCCCACGGCCCGGGTTCCTCCGCCGGGACACCCGGCGAGGGCCCCGACGCCGGACACTCCGTCATGCCTGTAGGCGATGGACCGTCCGCCATCCCCGGGGGCGATGGAGCGTCCGTCGTGCCTGGGGGCGGTGGAGCGTCCGATGTGTCCGGGGGCGATGGAGCGTCCGTCGTGCCTGGGGGCGGTGGAGCGTCCGATGTGTCCGGGGGCGATGGAGCGTCCGTCGTGCCTGGGGGCGGTGGAGCGTCCGATGTGTCCGGGGGCGATGGAGCGTCCGATGTGCCCGGGAACGGCGGAGCGTCCGACGTGCCCGGTAGCGATGGAGCATCCGTCATGCCTGGGGACGACGGAGCGTCCGACGTGCCCGGGAACGGCGGAGCATCCGCCACGCCCGGCGGCGACCCGATCGCCGAACTCATCGCCCGACTCAGGGAGATCGGCCTCGACCCCGACGCCGAGGCGCTGTGCGACGCCGTGTGGCTCGCCCGCTGGACGCGGCCTGCGAACAGCCACGAGCAGACCGAGCCGCCCGCCCACCCGGGCGTGGGGCCCGTGTCGCGCGGTACGCCGACGCCCGGCGGCCCCGTCACGACCTCCGGTGAACCGGACATCCCGCCCCCTCCCGCGCCCGTGCGGCCCCAGCCGTACGACGGTGAGGGTGACCGGCGCGTGGCGCTGTTCATGGCGGACCCGGTGCCGCAGCACGGTGCGACCCGTACCGGCGGGTCGGGCCGGGCGACGGCGCTGCCGGTGGGGGTGCCGGCGGCCCCCGCCTTCCCCGCCACACTCGAACTCCAGCGCGCACTGAGGCCCTTGCAGGGTTACCGGAGTGCCGCGCCGCCCCTGCGCAAGGTGCTCGACGAGACCGCCACGGCCGAGCTGAGCGCGCGGGCCGGAGGGCTGATCCTGCCGGTCCACCGGGCGGTGACCCGCGCCGACGCACGGCTGCAACTCGTCATGGACGCCTCGTCGTCGATGCGCGTATGGGGCCGGATGTTCGCCGAACTGGAGCAGGTGTTCGGCCAGTTGGGCGCCTTCTGGGACATCCAGGTCAGTCATCTCCACCAGGGTCCGGACGGCGCGCCGGCCGTCAGCCGCAGCCCGGAGGCGTACGCGGCGCCACTGCACTCCACGGACCGGCTGAGCGACCCCACCGGACGCCGGATCACTCTCCTCGTCAGCGACTGCGCGGGCCCGCTCTGGCACAGCGGCCAGGCCCACCGGCTGCTGCACCAGCTGTCCCGGCAGGCCCCCGCCGCCGTACTCCAGCCGCTGCCGCAACGCATGTGGAACCGCACCCGGCTGCCCGTCACCTACGGCGAGCTGACCCGGGGCGAGGCGCTCGGCGGTGCCGCCGCGCTGCGCGTGCGCACGGCCACCGGACGGACTGCGGAGAACCGCAAGGGCGCGCTCCCCGTGCCCGTGCTGCCGCCCGAGCCGGTGGCGCTAGGCGCGTGGGCGCGGCTGCTGTCCGGGGCCGGCGCGGGTCCGGTGGCCGGTGCGGTCGGCTGGGTGCGCGCGGACCAGCCGCCCGCCCCGGCGGCGCGCGCCGGGCGCCGCCCCTCCCCGCTCGAACTGGTCAGCCGGTTCCGCGCCACCGCCTCCCCGGCCGCGGGCCGCCTCGCCGTCTACCTGGCGGCTGCCCCGCTCTGCCTGCCGGTGATGCAGCTCGTGCAACGCACGATGCTGCCCGGCTCCGGCCCGTCCGAACTCGCAGAGGTCCTGCTCAGCGGCCTGCTCACCCGCGCCAGGCAGGAGTACGGCACGGACGGCGCCCAGTGGTACGAGTTCGCGCCGGGCGTGCAGGAGTCGCTGCTGTCCCCGTTGGGCCGGGACGAGGCCATGCTGGTCCTCAAGCACTGCTCGGAGTACATCGAACAGCGCTTCGGCAAGGGCGGGCCCAACTTCCCGGCCCTCGCCCTCGCCCAGCTCGGCGGCGGCGACGGCGGCGGCGACCGGAGCGAGGCCGCCGGACGCCCGTACGGGCCCGGAGCCGGCTACCCCGGCGGGACCGGCGAGAACGGGTTCAACGGCGCGGCGAACCTGGTCCCTCAGCCCTTCGCGGAGGTGGCCGCGCGAGTCCTGGAGCGCTTCATGCCGTTGCCCCGGCAGCTGGCCCTGTACGGCAGCCGGGAGCGCACCGGACCGGCCGAGGAGCGGCCCACGCACCAGGCGGTGAACCGGGCCCGCGACCTGCTCTCCCGCTTCGACCGCGAGGGCATGGTGCAGGACCTGATCGACGCGGTGCAGTTCCTGCGCGGCGCCACCGAACATGAGCAGCCCACGGACCGGGACCCCGAACTGTGGGCCGAGTACGCCCACTGCCTGCTGCGGCTGTGGGAGGTGCAGGGCGGCACCGACCTGCTGCGTGAGGCGGAGTCGGCGGCCGAACGGGCCGTGGCGCACCCCGGCGCCGTACGCGAACGAGCCGTCCTGGCCAGGGTGCTGCGCTCGGCCGCCGCCGACCGCAGGCGCCACGGCGACCGGCGGGGCGCGCTCGACCTGCTGCGGCGCGCCGACCGGGAGTACGCGGTGGCCTGCGCCGATCCCCACCTGGACGACGACAAGGAGGCGCTGCGGCTCACCCTCGAACGAGTCGGCGCCCTGGAGACCCAGGCGTGCCTCGGCGGGGACAGCGCGCTGCTCCAGAGCGCGGTCGGCATGCTGGAGGCGTTCGCCGACGCCTGGCCCGACCGCGGTGAGCGTCCGCCCGAGCTCCCGCTCGCCCACGGCCGGATCCTGCTCCGCCTGTCCGGCGCCACGACCGACCCCGAGCAGGCCCGCGGGTACGCGGAACAGAGCGCCCAGTCGCTGCGCGCGGCGCTGGAGGCCGCCCCGGAGGACGGAACGGCCGCCCCGGAGACGGCACGCGAACGCGTCCGTATCCTCCTCGACCTGGTCGACGCGCTCCTCAGGGCGGGCGGCGATCTGGACGACGTCGCGTCCCGCGTCGACGAGGCGCTCGCCGTCACCCGTGAACAGGGCCTGCGCGCCGCGCTCCTGGTGCGCGCCGGGCGCATCCACGTGGCCCGGTACGCCGACTCGGGCGACCCGCTCGAACTCCAGGACGCGGCCGCCCGCTTCGGCGATGCCGCCCACCGCATGCCACGGGACGCCCCCGCCCACGCCGATGTGCTCGCCGAATGGGGCGACGTGCTGCTGCGCCGGGCGCAGCTGGAGACCGGCGCCCGCTCCCAGGACCACCTGTCCCGCGCGATCCGCGTCCTGCGCGACTGCCGCACGGAGACCCCGGTGGGCAGTGACCGGCTGGCCCACCGCATCCTCCAGCTCGGCCGCGCCCTGATGCTCCGGTACCGCGGCCGGGGCGACCGTGTCGACCTGCGCGAGGCCGAGTACCTCTTCGGGCTCGCGGCGGCCGACGCGGCCGATGCGCTACTGGCGGCCCGCTGCTGGCTCGAACTGGGCCAGGCCCAGTTCGAGGCGTACCAGAGCCTGGACCGTCCGGCCCGCCTCGACGAGGCGGTGGACGCGTTCCGCAGCGCCGCGGAGTCGGCCCGTGAGGCGGAGGAGATGGCCGAGATCGACCGGCGGCGCCAGGAAGCCGTGGAGCTGGGTGCGCAGGCACACCACTGGCGGGGTATGTCCTTCGAGGCGGCCGCCCGCCCACGCGCGGCCAGGGATGCCTATCGGTCCGCCCGTGCGGAGTGGGCGCGACTGCCGGACGACATGGTGAGCACCAGCGAGCCGACGGCACGGCAGACGGCACAGCGGCTGGCGGAGCTGGAGTGACGGGGGAGAGGGAAGAGGGGCTGAGGATGGACGTACGGGACGAGCCCGCACCTGAGCCGGAGGAGCAGCTGTCCGCCGAGGCCACGGACCCGGGCCGGCCGCAGGCTCCGCTCCCGGACCTGCTGGAGCTGGACCTGGCGGAGCTGAGGACGATCCAGCATCCGGTGCTGCGTGAGGTGCTGGAGGATCTGCGGGAGCGGGCGGCGCGGCCGAGCGAGATGCTGTGGGGGTTCAACAACGCGTTCTGAAGGCGGGAGGGACCGGGACGCGCACCTCACAAGGCGTCACTTCAGGTCGAAATATTCGCCCATCCGGCCAGCCGGGAGTCGGCCGGCGTTTGTCGGTTCCCGGTCAGGGAATACGCCCGGGCACGGGTAGGGGGCCGTGGCGCGCTGGTGCGGGCCGTACAGCATGGGGGTGCCGGAGTGTCTGCACAGGTCGCTCCCCACCCGGCATCCCAAAACCCCACCCCGTTCAGGCAGTTCATCGTCAAGATGCACGGCCGCTGCAACCTCGCCTGTCGCTACTGCTACCTCTACGAGGGCCCCGACCACTCCTGGCGCACCCGCCCCGCGGCCGCCCCGCCGGCCGTACTGGACCGCACGGCGACCCGTATCGCGGAACACGCGCGGGCCCACGCCCTGAGGGCGCTGTCGCTCGTGCTGCACGGCGGCGAACCCCTGCTGGCGGGCGCGGACACGCTTGCCCGCTTCACCGGTCTCGTACGCGACCGGGTCCCGCCCGACTGCACGGTGCACGCCACCGTCCAGACCAACGCCACGCTCCTCACCGAGCAGCGGGTGGCGGTTCTGGCCGACCACGGTATCCGCGTCGGCATCAGCCTCGACGGCGGCCTGCCCGCCCACAACGCACGGCGCGTCGACCACGCCGGGCGCCCGTCCTGGCCGGCGGCCGTGCGCGGGGCCCGCCTGCTCGCGGACCGCTTCCCGTCGTCGTACGCCGGAATCCTCACGGTCGTGGACCCGACCCTGGACCCGATCGACACATACGACTCGCTCCTCGCCCTGCGCCCACCCGCCCTGGACCTCCTGCTGCCCCACGGCAACTGGTCGGCCCCGCCACCCCACCTGGCGGACGCCGCCCACGGGGCGTGGCTGTGCGCCGTCTTCGACCGCTGGTGGCGGGCCGGGCGGCGGGAGACCCGGGTACGGCTCTTCGAGGAGTGCGTCGCGCTGCTGCTGGGCCTGCCGGCGGCCACGGAGTCCCTGGGCCTCGCGCCTTTCGACGCGCTCGTCGTGGAGACGGACGGCTCCATCGAGCAGGTCGACTCCCTGAAGTCCTGCTACGAGGGGGCGGCGGAGACGGGCCTGGACGTCTTCCATCACGGCTTCGACGCGGCGCTCCACCACCCGGGCGTGGCGGCGCGCCAGGCAGGCGTGTCCGCGCTGGCGGAGGAGTGCCGGTCGTGCCCGCTGCTCTCCGTCTGCGGCGGCGGCCACTACGCCCACCGCTACCGGGCCGGACACGGCTTCGCCAACCCGTCGGTCTACTGCGCGGACCTCCAGCGCTTCATCCGCCACGTGGCGCGGCGACTGGCCGAGGACACGGCCCCGGCCGCCGCGGCCCCCGGCCCGTCACCCGCAATGCCGTCCGCAACGTCGTCCGCCTCGTGCGAAGGGGGCACCCCGTGATACTCCCGGCGGTCCCGGACCGGGCCCTCCTAGAACTTGGCCGCACCGAGGGCGGCCCCGACACGCTCGCGCTCCTGATCCGCGACCAGGACACGCGGCGGTTGCTGATGCTGCGGGCGGTACTGGACGCCGTGGAGGGGGCCGATGCGGCGGTCTGCTCCGTGAGGGTGCGGAGGCGGGTGCGGGAGGACTGGGCGCTTCTGGAGGAGGCGGATGGGGTCCGCACGGCCCCTCTTGCCGGAACGGCCGCCACAATGCCGTCTGTTCCTGCCGGAATGGCAGACGCATTGCCGTCCGTGAAGCCGCTTTCACCCGCCCGCGCACTGCTCCTCTCCCCGTTGATCGGCCCATGGGCCCGGCGCTGTCTGCGCGCCCTGGACCCGGTGTCCGGCGGATGTACGGAGCAAGGGATACGAGACCTCAGGCACGACCTGTCCCACTTCAGCGCCCTGGCGGCCGTGGCCGCCGCCCGTGCGGGAATCTCCTTCACGGTACGGCTCACCGCCTGGGACGGGGTGCTCACACTGCCCTCGCTGGGAGCACTGCACACGGCCGAGACCGGGGATGCCGAAGTCGAGGCAGTGCACCGGCAGGGTCACTTGACGCTGCGTCAGCGTGGGGCCGACGACGTCACAGTGCACCTGGAGACCGGCTTCGGTGCCTGGTCCCCCGCCCCCGCCTGGTCGCCCGCCCACGCGCTGCCCGGCCTGCTGCCCGGTTCCGCGCCGATGCCGCTGGACGACCTCGACCCGTACCGCACCGTCCGCGGCGGCCCCCGGTACGAGGACCTGAGCGGCCCCGTCACCCTCGACGACGCCGAGCGCAAGCGGTGGCTCCAGGCGTGGTCGGGGACGGCGGCGGCGCTGCGGCTCGGCGGGGAGCACCGGGTCGCGGAGGCCGTGGCTCTGCTGCGGTGCCTGGTCCCGCTGGCGACACCGCCCGGAGCGGACGGACATGGCAGCGGCAGTTGCAGCGGGACCCGGCGGGAGGCGTTCGGGGCGTTGCTGAGCAGTACACCGCCCACGTCGGCGGTGTTCGCGGCGACGCTCGTCCACGAACTGCAGCACACCAAGCTGTCGGCGCTCAGTGAGGCCGTGACGCTCCACCGGGCCGGTCCGAGCGAACGGTACTTCGCGCCATGGCGGCCCGACCCACGGCCGTACGACGGGTTGCTGCAGGGTGCCTACTCCCACTTGGCGCTCGCGGACTTCTTCCAGCGCTGTGCGCTCGACACCCCACACCCGGCACACCGGGAGCCCGCGTGGGCGCAGCACGCGCGCTATCGCGAGCAGGTGGGGGCGGCGCTGCCGGCCCTGGTCGGTTCGCCCGACCTCACCGCGCGGGGGCGCCGGTTCGTCGATCAGATGGTCGCCGTGTACGAGCGGATGACGGAGCACCGCCCGCCCCGAGGCCATGTCGCGCGTGCGCGGGCCTATGTGGAGGCCACCCGCGCCCTGTGGACGCAGCGTCACGCTCCCACTCGTCCGTGATGCTCTCTTGCACTTGTGATCGAGTGTGATCAATTCAGATCGTTTAAGCGATAGTGCGATTGGAGTAGATCGAAGTCGACAGAATGGGTTCAAGTGAGAGGGGGGTCCTGGTGGTCGGCGGTGTCGTACGCGAAGATCGTCGCCACGGGAGGCGATCGGAAGTGCCGCCTTGGCTGTCGTCAGCGGCTATCCCATCGCGGCGTCGCAGTTCTAGAATCAGGAATTTACGAACGGGGAGGCCGCTTGCATGTCTGAAGCTCGCACGCCTGTCAGGCCAACCGGGAGGGGGGCCGCGAAGCAGACCGTCACCATCAGCTTCGCCGGGTTCAACCGAGCTTGGGCGGTCTGGATCGGAGACCGACTGGAGCGGCGCGGTCTGCGTGTCGTGTACCTGCGGTACGACTCCCCGGCGGAGATTCCCCTGGTGGACCTGCTGCGTGATCTGAAGCTCGCCGAGGGCCGGATCCTCATCGTCGTCAGCGAGCGGTACTTCCAGCTGGGTCCCCGTACCCATGAGGAGTGGAACGCGGCCCTGCGCGAGGTCGTGGCGCCCGACCCCTCGCACTTCGCGGCCGTCTCGGTCACCACGGCCCCGGTCCCCACGGCCACGGCGGTGCTGGCACCGACCGACCTGACCAACATGGGCGCCGACGAGGCCGAGCGGCGCCTGCTGGACAGGCTCGACCTGCCGGGCGATCCGTTGCCGGACTCCGCGGACGGTGAGCGACGCGGGCCGCGCTTCCCCGCGGCCATGCCCGAGGTCTGGGGCGGGGTGCCGCGCCGCAACACCCGCTTCACGGGCCGCGAGAGGCTGCTCAACGAGGCCTACCACCAGTTGCAGGGCGCCGAACGGGGCGCCGGCGTGGTGGCCCTGCACGGCATGTCGGGAGTGGGCAAGACACAGCTTGCCGCAGAGTACGTGTACCGGTTCGGGTCCGAGTACGACGTGGTGTGGTGGGTCAACGCCGAGAGTCGTGTCACCTATCGGCGCTTCCTCGCCGAACTCGCCCCGAGACTGGACCTGTCCACGGGCCCGGAGTACGGCGAGCGACTGCGCGCCGTACGGGACTCGCTGCGCCGGGGCGATCCGTACGCGCGCTGGCTGCTGATCCTGGACGGCGCCGACGAACCGAAGCAGATCTGGGACCTGGTGCCCACAGGCCCCGGCCACGTCCTGATCACCACCCGCAATCCGGAGTGGAGTGAGCACAACAGCCAACTCCTGGAGGTGCCGGTGTACGACCGGGACGAATCGGTGGCGTTCATCCGGCGCCGCGCGCCGCGGCTGACGGAGACGGAGGCCGACCAGTTGGCCGAGGCGCTGGAGGACCTGCCACTCCTGCTCGACCAGACGGCGGGCTGGCTCAACGACTCCGACCTGTCCGTCGAGGAGTACCTCCAGCTGCTGGACGGCGGCATCGACCAGGACGTGGTCAAGGTCTCCGCGGACTTCCCGCTCGCGTTCCAGACGGCCTGGTCGATACTGCTGAACAAGCTCCGCGAGACCGTCCCGGAGTCCGTCGCCCTGCTCAGGCTGTGCACCTTCTTCGCCCCGGGCTCCGTCCCTGTACGGCTGCTCAAGGAGATGCCGCTCGACGAGCTGCCCGAGCAGATCGCCGGGCTGCTCAACGACCCGCTGCTGTGGAACAAGGCGGTCAACCAGCTGCGCCAGTACTCCGTGGTCCGCCTGGAGTCCCATGAGGCCGCCACCGACGAGGCTGCCTCCGCCGGGGAATCGCTGTACCTGCACCGGATGGTGCACCAGATCGTGCGCAAGGACATGCCGGAGGATGACCGGCGCGAGTTCATCGACGTGGTGCGGCGGGCGCTGGCAGCCGCGGATCCCGGACGGCCCACCGACACCCGCCTGTGGGACCGGTACGCGGAGATCGTCCCGCACCTGGAGTACGCGGACGCCCTGCAGAGCAAGGACCGGGACGTGCAGCGACTTGTCCTCAACTGCCTTCGCTACATGTGGTTCACCGGCGAGTACACGTCGGGCATCAGACTGGGCGAGCGTGCCCTGGAGGCCTGGCGGTCCCTGCTCGGCGAGACCCATCCTCAGATCTGGGAGCTGACCTACCACTACGCCAACTCGCTGCGCTCTGCCGGTGACTACCAGAGCACGGAGACCATCGACCGGGCCGCCGCGGAACATCTGCGGGAGGAGCACGGCGAGCAGGACCTGGACTACCTGCGCATGGCCAGCGGTCTCGCCGGGGACCTGCGCGGGCTCGGCCGCTACGAGGAGGCGCTGGAGCTGTCCCAGCGGCTGCACGCCACCTACCGCGACCAGCTTGGCGAACAGGACTCGCGGACCCTCAATGCGCTGAATAACCTGGGATTCTCGCTCCGACTGCTCGGCCGCTACGAGGAGACCCTGGACATCGACCGGCGCACGCTTGAGGCGCGTCGGATGCTGCTGAGGGGCCGGCATCCATGGACCCTCTTCTCCGAGACCTCCTACGCGATCGATCTGCGCCTGCTGGGCCGTTACGCCGAGGCGGAGTCGGTGCAGGCGAAGAACGTGCGGGAGTACCGCATCGTGATGGGCGCCGACAATCCGCGGACCCTGCGTGCCGAGCACAATCTCGCACTGTGCCAGTACCGAAGTGGCGACCGGGACAAGGCCGGACCCCTCTTTGCCCGCGTGTTGGAGCGCGGAGAGCGAGTGAGCGGCGAAACGGATCCGGACACGCTGATGTTCGCCGTCAGCCAGAGCTGTTTCGCACGTGAGCACGGCGATATCGACCAGGCACGCGAGATCAGTGAATCCATCATCGCCCGCTACGAAGTGATGCTCGCCGAAGGTCACCCGTTCATCGCCGGAGCCCGCGCCAACCATGCACTGATTCTGCGAAGCGTGGGTGAACGGGAGCACGCCTACGCGCTGATCGAGCAGTCGCTGGCAGAGATGGGCCCTGCGGTGGGCGAGAACCACCCGTGGACCTTGGGTTGTGCTATCAACGCGGCCGCCCTGCGCAACCTGGTGGGCGATCCGGAGTCGGCGGCCTCGCTCAGCAGGGACACGGTCACCAGGGCCACCGAGTCACTCGGGCGCACCCACCCCATGACCCTGTCCGCCCGCGTCGCCCTCGCGGCCGATTTGCGCGGCCTGAGGGACCGGCAGCAGGCCGAGAAGATCGAACAGGAAGCCTTGTCGGATCTCGCCGCGACGCTGGGCAAGCAGCACGTCCACACCATCTCGGCCCGTGCCCGCAACCGGCCGTACTGGGACTTCGAACCACAGGCGAGCTGACAGGCTGGGGGCACCGGTGCGCATAACCCTTCGCGCACCGGGGAATGACCCAGGTCTCTTAACTTGCCTGAAATACACGGGAGTTGAACGGGGGCCCTGTGTGGTGATCTTGGTTGGGCCTGTCCCGGCGGGAGCGGACGGGCCCATTCCCATCGAAGTCGAGACCGTCCTCCAGCCGGCCGCCGCGGACGGCCTCGACCTCGTCTACGGCGACGAGGACACCCGGGACGGAGCCGCCCAGCGTGTCGTGCAGGTCGCCCGTGACGCCTATACCGACGGGCTGGACCTGGCCCGTCGGTGCGCGGCACAGGCGGTGCGGCGGTTCGCGGAACTCAATGAGGGCGTCCGGCCCGACGAGATAGAGATGCAGCTCTCCATCAAGGTCGACGCCGGGGTGGCGGCCTTGGTGAAGAGCGGGGCCGAGGCGCAGCTTCAGATCACGTTCCGCTGGCAGACGGCCACCACGCGGGGCGAGCCGGCCGAGTCCCCGGAGGGAGCCGCCTCGTGAACCGGACAACGGGGGACGTACGCATCCTGCCCTACAGCCGAGTCGTGGAGCAGGACGACCTGAAGCTGGCGCTGGAGCTCAACCACGTGGTGCCCCGCATCGGCGGGGTGCTGATGGCAGGGGCACGGGGCACCGCCAAGTCGACCCTCGTGCGGGCCTTCGCCCTCATGGCCCACGCCGAGCTGCCTGTCACCCTCCCCATCAACGCCACCGACGACCGGGTCCTCGGCGGCTGGGAACTCGACGCCCTGATCCGAGGCGAGGCCCGACCGCAGCCCGGCCTCCTGGAGGAGGCGGACGAAAAGGGACTGCTCTACATAGACGAGGTGAACCTCCTCGACGACCACCTCGTCAACATCATCCTCGACGTCGTCTCGACAGGCGTCCTGTCCGTGCAGCGGGAGGGCCTCGCCGCCGCCAAGCACATCTCCTTCGGGCTCGTCGGCACCATGAATCCCGAAGAGGGCGGGCTGCGGCCGCAGTTGCTCGACCGGTTCGGGCTGATGGTCACCACGGCACAGCTGGATGTCGGGGCCCGTCACCGTATGATCCGTACGGTTCTGGACTTCGAGGAGGAACTCGGCAAGGAGCACTCCGACTGGCTGGCCGCCGCCGATCGCGACGACGTGGCGAACCGCAGCCGACTGGACACCGCCCGGAGACGGGTGCCGGAGACCCAGGTCCCCGACGGGATCGTTCGGTTGTGCGCCGAGGCGGCCGAGCGGGTGGACGCCGTCGGACAGCGCGGCGAGATCGTCGCCACACTGGCGGCTCGGGCGCTGGCCGCCCTTGAGGGGGCGGACCAGGTTCAGCCCGAGCACCTGCTGCGGGTGCTGCCCATGGCCCTTCGGCACCGTCGACCGGAGACGGCCCACGGCGGCATGTTCGACTGGGGGCCGGACGACGAGGCCCGGGTCAAGGACCTCTTCGACACCGTATGAGTGGCATCGTGCCCGCCGACCCGGCGAGTGGCTCCGATACGTCCGCCGTGGGCACCGTGCCCGAGGAGCCGGACGACCTCGCGCTGCGACTGGTCCGCGCCCTGGTCTGCGCGGCCGTCGAACCCGCCCTGGGCGGCGTCCTGCTCTTCGACCTGGAACCCCGGCTGATCGATCCGGTGGCGCGTCTGTTCGCCGGCATCCTGACCGGCGAGGGGCAGCCGGCCGACACCCCGCTCGTGCTGGGAGCCACCAGCCGCGACGAAGACCTGTGGACCCGGCCCCGCCTCCGGCAGGGGCCGGACGGCCTGTCGTTCCGGATCGAGCCCGGCCCGCTCATCCGGGCCGACGGCCGCCCCGGAGCGCCGCCCCTGGCTGTTGTCCCGGACCTGACCCGACTGAGCGTTGCCGGGATGCGCGCGGCCGTGCAACTCGTGGGCGCCGACCTCGTCGTGGTCGAGCACACCGGGCTGAGCCATGCTGCCAGGCCCCGGACGCGCTGGCTGGCCGCCTGCCGCTCGTCCGACGCGGGCCGGCTCAGCCCGCATCTGCTGGACCGGTTCGCCGTACGGCTGTCGGCCGCCGGTCTGAACCTCCCGCCGGCCCACCGGCTGCTCGGCAGGCTGCCACCGGCCTGGCTCACGGCTGCCACTCAGGGCGTCCCCGTCGCGACCGTCACCGACGACGCCCTTGAGCGCGTGCAGGAACTTCTTGGCCGCGATACGAGCGCCCCGGGCATCCGCAGGGAACTCGCACTGGCACGGCTCGCCCGTACCCTCGCCGCGCTGGACGGCGAGGGTACGGCCACGGGCCGCCACTGCGACGCGGCGGCCCGGCTCATCGGCCTGGCCGTGGCCGAGTCGGCGCAGCCCGCCGAGACAGCTGTCGGCCCCGAGACCTCACCGCCACTGCTGCCGCGCCGCGGCCCGCTCCCGGATGACGGCCACAGGGACCGAGGCGGCCGCGCCGACGAGGACGCGCGACCCCGCCGCGAACCCGGTGAGCCACTGCTGGAGACCGAGCCCGCCGAGGGAATCGGGACCTTCCCCGGCGGAGCCCCCGAAGCCCTCGCCGGCCCGTTCCCCGAGGACGGTGCGGCGGTACTGCGCGACTTCGCGCCCCTGAGCAGTCCCTGGCAGCGCACGGCTGGCCCCGCCGCGGCACGTGGCGTCGTGATCGGCACCCGGCGGGCACGGGACCTCCACGACCTCGCGTACGTGCGTACGGTCCGAGAGGCGGCTGTGCACCAACGCCTCCGCCGCACCGAGCGGTTCACGATCTCGCCCGTCGATCTGCACAGCCATGTCCGGGCCAGCGCCCCCGAGCGCATGCTCGTGCTGGTCCTGGACCACACGTGCCGGGGCGATGACTGGGACTGGCAGGACGCCCTCACACCGTTCCTGCAGTGGGCGTACACCGGCCGGGCCGCGACGCAGGTGGTCGAGGTCGGTGTCGCGGAGCCGGCGGACGAGTTGCGGGCGGAGTCGTTCGCCGCTCGCAGTGTCCTCGACCCGCGTGTTCTCGCCGCGCTGTACCGCCCGGCGGGGCATGCCACCCCCCTCGCTCACGGCATCGAGCAGGCGGCACAGGCCTTGCGCCGTGCCTTCCGGCAGCAGGGGAACGGCCTGGCGGAGGCGTGGCTGGTCGTCGTCACCGACGGCCGCGGCAACGTACCCCTGCGCGTCAGCCACACCGGCCGTGTGAGCGGCCCGGTGGCCGCAGAGGGCGTCGAGGACGCGTTCAAGGCAGCGGCCCGCATCAGCGCCATGGACCGGACGAGGCTGCATGTCACCGTCGTCGACGCGGCCCGGGAGCCGTACGGGGACCTGCCGTTCGCGCTCGCCGACCGGCTCGGTGGCTCCGTGGTCGAGGGGCGTGCCGCGCGCGGTCGAGGGCCGAACGGGGAAGGAGGAACCGTTGAGCGGTGAGCCGCAGCGCGGCGCCCGCTGGCTGACTGGGGCCGGCACCATGATGCGCCGCGCGACCGTGCCCGGTCTGAAGGCCGCGATCCGCCGGGAACCCGCCCCCGTACGGCAACTGCGCCCCACGCACGGACGCCCTTTCGGACTGGGCGGATCGGCTGCCCTGCCCTACGCCCGCCTGGACGAGGGAGTCGCTGTGCTCCGGGCCGTCCGGGCCGAGGGGCCCGGCAGCCAGGACGCCTATCGGCTGCACGGCTGGTGCGGCGACCTCACCGTGACCTGTTCGGCCGGACCGACCCGGCTCGCCGCACCCGCCGTCAGCCTGGGAAACGCCAGCGGTGAGGGGGAGTACCCGTCAGAGATCCTGCGCGGCACCCGCCTCTGGTCCGTCAACCAGACCGAACTCGCCCACTGGATCAACCAGATCCGCGCCCGGCACGGCGGCGCACTCCGTCTCATCGTGTGGGACGACACCGGATACGAGCTCCCATGGGAACTCTTCTGGGTACCCCCGGACCCTCAAGACGGCCTGGAAGGCGGCCTGTTGGGCGCCCTCATCGTCACGACCCGCTGGACGACCGTGCACGACGTCGGCCAGGACCTGCCGCGCGAGACGGGCGACTGCCGGGGCCGGATCCTCGGCTACCTCCACAAGGACATGGCCGACGACAGCCGGGTCTTCGCGCCGTACGAGCACCAACTGCACCTGGAGATGACGCCCTTCCTCCAGGCGCTGGACAACCCGGCCGACCGCACCGGCCTGGTCTACATGGGCTGCCACGGCACCTACGGCGACACCGTCCCCCGCCTTTCGCTCGGCGACCGCACCTGGGCCGAGTTCAACGCGGAGACCATGCACGGACTGCGCACGGACCGGTCCCTGGTCTGCCTCAACGCCTGTCACTCGGGCCGCTTCGTCGACAACAGCGCGCAGGGGGAGCACGTGCTGCGGGGCTTCGCCGAACTCTTCCTGCGCAAGGGCGCGGGCGGATGCATCGTCACCGCCGGCAAGGTCGGGGACCAGGAGGCCCGCGCTCTGGTACGACGCCTCGTCGGCGAGGTCGCAGCCCATCCGGAGCGTCCCGTCACCGAGACCCTGCGGGCCTTCCGCGCACGCGCGGTCGAGGAGTTCGGCTCCCTGGCGGTCATCCCGACAACGCGCAACGATGACGGGCAGGTCGACCGGGTTGGCCAGAAACGAGTCCTACGGCTCCTGTACGCCTTCATGTTCCACTACTACGGGCACCCGCTCACCACCCTGCGCCTCGCCGCAGGCGACGAGCGGAGCGTCGGAGGAGGGGATGGGTGGTGAGCGGTGACGAGCACCCCCTTGTCATCGAACCCGTCGTCGCCTGGCCGAGACAGGCCGAGACGGAGTGCGACTACCTCGTCACCGTCGATCTGCGGGGTCCGCTTCCGGCCCAGGACGGCGCCCCGGCAGCCTGGCCCTACCCGGACGAGGAGTTCATCTTCACCATCGCACTCGACGGCTCCCCGTTCTTCGTCTGCACGGCGCTCGACGAACCGAGCGTCGTCCTCCACCGCTTCGGCGGAACGTACGGGGCGGCGCGCTTTCGCGTGTCGACCGGCAGGGAGACGGGGGACGCCTCCCTCTGGCTGACGGTCAGCAACCAGTGGGGTGTGCCCGTCCGCAAGGCGGAACTCCGGTCGGAGATCCGGCGACTGGAGCCGGGACGGACGCCGGCGGCGAAGCTGGCGGAGGTGGTGCGGGAGCGGGCGTCCGCCTCGGCGGTGCTGCCCACGCCCCGGGCGCCTGAGCGCCCCGCCCGCGTCCCGAGACCCTGGGAACGGCCGTCGGGCCGCACCGCGGACACCCGGCGGACCAGCAGCCTGGAACCGGCAGCGGAAAGCCCTGCGGCCCGCGCCGGACGACAGACCGTCACGATCAGCTTCGCCGGATTCAACCGGGCCTGGGCGGCTTGGATCGCGGGCCGACTGGAGCAGCACGGCCATCGGGTCGTGTACCAGCGATGGAATCCGCTGCCCGGTGCCCGTCTGGACGAGTCACTGCGCGATCTCCTGCTGGCGCCGGGCCCGGTCCTGCTCGTCATCAGCGACTCGTACCTCCAGCTGGGACCGCGCAGCCGCGACGAGTGGGACAACGCGCTGCGTGAGGTCGTCACCCCCCACCAGGACCGCTTCGCCGCCGTTTCCGTCACGACGTCCGCGCTGCCCACCACGATGGCGGTGCTCGCCCCGGCCGACCTGACCGGCGTGGACGCGACCGAGGCCGAGCGCCTCCTCATGGCCCGGCTAGGTCTTCCTGCCGCCCCCGTGGCGGAGTCCGAGGAGCGTGTGCTGAGCGCTTCTCGTTTCCCGAGCGACGCCCCGCGCGTATGGGGCGGGATACCACGGCGGAACACCCGATTCACGGGGCGTGAGCAGCTGCTCAGCACCGTCTACGAACAGTTGCTGGACGCAGGCGTGGTCACTCTGTACGGCATGCCGGGGGTGGGCAAGACACAGCTCGCGGCCGAATACGCGCACCGGTTCGGGTCCGAATACGACGTGGTGTGGTGGGTCAACGCCGGCAAACGGACGACGTTCCGGCAGGGACTGGCCGAACTCGCCCCACGGCTGGAGCTGTCCACAGGCGCCGAGTACGGAGAACGGCTGCGCGCGGTACAGGACTCGCTGCACCACGGCGATCCGTACGCGCGCTGGCTGCTGATCCTGGACGGCGCCGACGAGCCGGACCAGATCACCGACCTCCTGCCCACAGGGCCGGGCCACCTCCTGATCACCACGCGCAACTCCGCACGGGCCGCGCACAACAGCACGCTGCTGGAGGTGCCCGTCTACGACCGCCACGAGTCGGTGGCGCTCATCCGGCGCCGCGCACCGCGGCTGACGGACGCGGAGGCGGACCGGCTGGCGGAGGCGCTGGAGGACCTGCCGCTGCTGCTGGACCAGATGGCGGGCTGGCTCAACGATTCCGGCACCTCCGTCGAGGAGTACCTGGAACTCCTGCGCGGAGACCAGACCTCCGTCACAGTGCCGTCCGAATTCCCGCTCGCGTTCCGCACGGCCTGGTCGGTCCTGCTGAACAAGCTGCGCGAGAGCTCCTCGGAATCCGTCGACCTGCTGAGGATGTGCACCTTCTTCGCGCCCGGCTTCGTTCCCGTGCACCTCCTCAGGGAGACCGCGGCCGAAGAGCTGCCGGAGCGCGTGGCCCGGCTGCTGAACGACCCGCAAGTGTGGCACAGGGCGATCGACCAGCTGCGCCAGTACTCCGTGGTCCGTCCGGAGTCCGGCGGGGACAACGCGTCGAGGGGATACGTCTATCTCCACCGCATGGTGCACCAGATCGTCCGCAACGACATGTCCGACGAGGACCGCCAGGAGCTCGCGGGCGTGGTCCGCCGGGCGCTCATCGCCGCCGACCCGGGAAGACCCGCCGACACGGACACGTGGCCCCGCTACGCCGAGATCGTCCCGCACCTGGAGTACGCGGACACCCTGCGCGACACAGATCCGGCCGTCCACGCGCTGGTTCTCCACTGCCTGCGCTTCCTCTATCTCTCCGGCGAGTACGGCGCCGGCGTACGGCTGGCCGAACAGGTGCTGCCCGCATGGCAGGACCGTCCGGGCAGACCTGACGACCTGCTGTGGGACCTCGGCCACCACTACGCGAACCTGCTCCGTGCGTGCGGTGAGTACCGACACAGCGAGGCAGTGAGCCGTGCGGCCGTCGAGCAGTACCGTGCCGCGGGCGGGAACCGCAGTACCGGGTATCTGCGTGCCGTCGGCGGTCTCGCCGCGGACCTGAGGGCGCTGGCCCGCTACGACGAGGCCCTGTTCCTCTCCCAGGAGGTCTACGACGGCTACCGGGAACGGCTGGGGGAGGCGAACCCCCGCACCCTGGCGGCGCGCAACAACATGGCCGTCTCGCTGCGGCTGCTCGGCCGCTACCAGGACGCCCTGGACGTCGACCGGCGGACGCTCGACGACCGTCGGCGATTCCTGGGGGCCGGTGACGTGTGGACCCTCTACTCGGAGATCTTCCGCGCCACCGACCTCCGCCTCCTGGGCCACTACGCCGAAGCGGCCTCCCTCCAGGAACGCAGCGCGCGCGAGCATCTCAACGTGGTGGGCGCCCACCATCCGCAGACGCTGCGCGCCGAGCACAACCTCGCGCTGTGCCTCTACCGCTCGGGCCACCGCGACAGGGCCGTCCCTCTCTTCGGCCGCGCTCTGGAACGCTGCGAGCGCGTTCTCGGCGAGGCGGACCCGCTCACGCTGATACTCGCGGCGAGCAGAAGCTGCTTCGCCCGGGCGTACGGAGACATAGACGAGGCACGTGAGCTCAGCGAATCCGTCATCGCGCGCTACGAACAGTTGCTCGGCCCGGCACACCCCTACACCGCCGGGGCCCGTACCAACCACGCCCTCATCCTGCGCGACGTCGGCGAGCGACGACAGGCGTACGCCCTCGCGGAGCAGTCCCTCACCGGCATGACCCGAGCGGTCGGACCCGACCACCCCTGGACCCTCGGCTGCGCCATCAACGCCTCGGCCCTGCGCGACCTCGTCGGTGACCCGGAGTCCGCCGTCGCCCTCAGCCGGGACACGGCAGCCCGGGCCGCCGTGGCAGTCGGCGCCACCCATCCGCTGACCCTGTCCGCCCGTGTCGCCCTGGCCGCCGACCTGCGTGTGCTGGGGGAACGCCGAGAGGCGGACGTGGTGGAGGAGGAGGCCGTGCAGGCTCTTGCCATGACCCTGGGGTCCCAGCACTTCCACACCGTCTCCGCCCGTTCCCGCACCCGACCCTCCTGGGACTTCGAGCCACAGACGACGTGAGAGAGCCCCGTCGAGTCCGAATGCGGCGGGAAACGCCGAAGGGCCCGGCCCCGGAAACTCTCCGGGACCGGGCCCTTTCGTCAACTCGACGGGCTCAGCGGCTCACGCCTCGAACACCTCGCGTACCAGCTGCTCCTGCTCGGCCTGGTGGCGCTTGGCGGAGCCCACCGCGGGGGACGAGCTGTGCGGGCGGGAGATGCGGCGCAGGCGCTCGCCGTGCGGTACGTCCGCGCCGACCGCCAGGTCCAGGTGGTCGATCAGGTTCAGGGCGATGAACGGCCAGGCGCCCTGGTTGGCCGGCTCCTCCTGGGCCCACAGGTACTTCTCGGCGTTCGGGTACTTGGCGATCTCCGCCTGGACCTCGGCACCCGGGAGCGGGTACAGCCGCTCCAGGCGGATGATCGCGGTGTCCGTGACACCGCGCTTCCTCCGCTCGGCGTCGAGGTCGTAGAACACCTTGCCCGCGGTGAAGACGACCTTCTTGACCGCCGCCGGGTCCACCGAGCTGTCGCCGATGACCGGGCGGAACTGGCCCGAGGTGAACTCGTCCGCCTTCGACGCCGCCGCCTTCAGACGCAGCATCGACTTCGGAGTGAAGACGACGAGCGGCTTGTGGTGCGGGTTGTGCACCTGCCAGCGCAGGAGGTGGAAGTAGTTCGACGGCAGGGTCGGCATCGCGACCGTCATGTTGTTCTGGGCGCAGATCTGGAGGAACCGCTCCGGGCGGGCCGAGGAGTGGTCCGGGCCCTGGCCCTCGTAGCCGTGGGGCAGCAGGAGGGTGACGCCGGACGTCTGGCCCCACTTCTGCTCCGCCGACGAGATGAACTCGTCCACGACCGTCTGGGCACCGTTGACGAAGTCGCCGAACTGGGCCTCCCACATGACCAGGGACTCCGGCCGGGCGAGCGAGTAGCCGTACTCGAAGCCCATGGCCGCGTACTCGGAGAGGAGGGAGTCGTAGACGTTGTAGCGGGCCTGGTCGTCCGACAGGTACAGCAGCGGGGTGAAGTCCTCGCCCGTCTCGCGGTCGATCAGGACGGCGTGGCGCTGGCCGAACGTGCCACGGCGGGAGTCCTGGCCCGAGAGGCGCACCGGGGTGCCCTCCAGGAGCAGGGAGCCGATCGCCAGCGTCTCGCCCATGCCCCAGTCGATCGAGCCGTCCTCGATCATCGCCGCCCGGCGCTGCAGCTGCGGGAGCAGACGCGGGTGGACGGTGATGTGGTCGGGGATGTTGACCTGGGACTCGGCGATGCGCTTGACGACCTCGGCGGAGACGGCCGTGTTCACCGCGACCGGGAAGCCGTCCTGCGGGTCGTGGGACTCCGTCGACACCGCCTGCGAGGTGGCCTCGCGGACCTCCGTGAAGACCTTCTCCAGCTGGCCCTGGTAGTCCTGGAGGGCCTGCTCGGCCTCTTCCAGGGTGATGTCGCCGCGACCGATCAGGGACTCGGTGTACAGCTTGCGCACCGAGCGCTTCTTGTCGATCAGGTCGTACATCAGCGGCTGGGTGAAGGCCGGGTTGTCCGACTCGTTGTGACCGCGGCGGCGGTAGCAGATGAGGTCGATCACCACGTCCTTGTTGAACGCCTGGCGGAACTCGAAGGCCAGACGGGCGACGCGGACGACAGCCTCCGGGTCGTCGCCGTTCACGTGGAAGATCGGGGCCTCGATCATGCGGGCCACGTCGGTGGCGTACATGGACGAGCGGGAGGACTCCGGGGCGGCGGTGAAGCCGACCTGGTTGTTGATGACCACGTGGACCGTGCCGCCGGTGCGGTAGCCGCGCAGCTGCGACATGTTCAGGGTCTCGGCCACCACGCCCTGGCCGGCGAAGGCCGCGTCGCCGTGCAGGGCCACCGGCAGGACGGTGAAGTCCGTGCCGCCCTTGTTGATGATGTCCTGCTTGGCGCGGGCGATGCCCTCCAGGACCGGGTCGACCGCCTCCAGGTGGGAGGGGTTGGCGGCCAGCGAGACCGTGATCTGCTCGCCGTCGAGACCGGTGAAGGTGCCCTGGGCGCCCAGGTGGTACTTCACGTCGCCGGAGCCGTGCATCGACTTGGGGTCGAGGTTGCCCTCGAACTCGCGGAAGATCTGCGCGTACGACTTGCCGACGATGTTCGCCAGGACGTTCAGACGGCCGCGGTGGGCCATGCCGATGACGACCTCGTCCAGGCGGGACTCCGCCGCGCTGTCCAGCACCGCGTCGAGCAGCGGGATGACGGACTCGCCGCCCTCCAGGGAGAAGCGCTTCTGGCCGACGTACTTCGTCTGCAGGAAGGTCTCGAAGGCCTCCGCGGCGTTCAGGCGGCGCAGGATGCGCAACTGCTCCTCGCGCTCAGGCTTGGTGTGCCCGCGCTCGATGCGGTCCTGGATCCACTTGCGCTGCTTCGGGTCCTGGATGTGCATGAACTCGACGCCGGTGGTGCGGCAGTACGAGTCGCGCAGCACGCCGAGGATGTCGCGCAGCTTCATCATCGACTTGCCGGAGAAGCCGCCGACCGCGAACTCGCGCTCCAGGTCCCACAGGGTGAGGCCGTGCTCGGTGATGTCCAGGTCGGGGTGCTTGCGCTGGCGGTACTCCAGCGGGTCGGTGTCGGCCATGACGTGGCCGCGGACCCGGTAGGAGTGGATCAGCTCGAAGACGCGGGCGGCCTTCGTGACGTCGTCGTCGTGCGAGGCGTCGATGTCCTTGAGCCAGCGGACCGGCTCGTAGGGGATGCGCAGCGCCTCGAAGATCTCGTCGTAGAAGCCGCTCTCGCCGAGGAGCAGGTTCGCGACGGCGCGCAGGAACTCGCCGGAGGCCGCGCCCTGGATCACCCGGTGGTCATACGTCGACGTGAGCGTCATGACCTTGGAGATGCCGAGCTTGTTGAGGGTGTCCTGGCTGGTCCCCTGGAACTCCGCGGGGTAGTCCATGGAGCCGACGCCCATGATCACCGACTGGCCGGGCATCAGACGCGGGACCGAGTGGACGGTGCCGAGTCCGCCGGGGTTGGTCAGCGAGACGGTGACACCGGTGAAGTCGTCCATCGTCAGCTTGTTGTCGCGGGCGCGACGGACGATGTCCTCGTAGGCCTGCCAGAACTCGAAGAAGTTCAGCGTCTCGGCCTTCTTGATGGCCGCGACGACCAGCTGGCGGTCGCCGTTCGGCTTCACCAGGTCGATGGCCAGGCCGAGGTTGACGTGTGCCGGCTTGACGAGGGTCGGCTTGCCGTCCTTCTCGCCGAACGACCAGTTCATCGACGGCATGGCCTTGATGGCCTGCACCATCGCGTACCCGATGAGGTGCGTGAAGGAGATCTTCCCGCCCCGGGCGCGCTTGAGGTGGTTGTTGATGACGATGCGGTTGTCGAACAGCAGCTTCACCGGGACCGCGCGCACGGACGTGGCCGTGGGCAGCTCCAGGGAGGCGTTCATGTTCTTCGCGACGGCGGCGGACGGGCCGCGCAGCGTCACCAGCTCGGGGCCCTCGGCGGGCGCGGCTGCGGGCTCGGCCTTCTTCGCCGGCTTCGCGGGGGCGGCAGCGGCGGGCTTGGGAGCGGCCGGGGCGGCGGCGGGCTTCGGGGCCGCGGGCGCCGGCGCGGCGGCGCGGGCCGGAGCCGCGGGGGCCGCCGGCGTGGCCGGGGCGGCGGGAGCGGCCGGAGCCTGCGGGGTGGTGGTGCCCGCGGCCCCGCGGCCGCGGTACCCGCCGGAGCCGGGGCGGCGGCCGCCCCTGGCTTGTAGTCGGCGAAGAAGTCCCACCAGGCACGGTCTACCGAATTCGGGTCCTGGAGGTACTGCTGATAGATCTCGTCGACGAGCCACTCGTTGGGCCCGAAGGCCGCGGCGGGGTTCTCGCCCGCCCGGTCGGCGTCGGTCGAGATGCTGGAGTTACTGGGGGACTGTGGCGACACGGCGGCAACCGCCCTCTTCCGCTTCACAAGGTGATGGACAGCGGGAATAAAGGCTACGCCTCCGTGGCCGGGAAGGTCAGGTCGGGCTGGTCCATCGTCGTGTAAGTCACATCGGAAAGCGTGTTTCGGGGCTGGAAATGGCGGGAAACAAGCGAGGTTCCGGTTTGGAATGCATGCCGCGGCGGGGGCCTGTGGCGCTGTGCGCGCGGCCCTGTGCCTGACGGCGGCCTGATCACACGTGTCCGCCAGTGCGGACGCACACGGATCTTGTGGCTCCACGTTGAACTTTACGTCAACTTGGCAAAGATGGAAGTCCCGGAAGAGTGACTCGGTTCCAGCCGCGTGCCTCCGGCGGTCGGGTGGGGGTGGCTCGTCTGCCGGGTTTCTGTTGGTGGGCGGCTGCGGGTCGTATGTGGCTGGTCGCGCACACGCGGCGGAGCCGCATATTCAGCACAGCCCCGCGCCCCTAAAAGCACGGGCGCACCCGAGCCCGAACCCGCGGCGCACCTCGACCGCACCGGCCACGCACCGGCAGCCACGCCAGCACCACTCATACTCCGGCCCCACCGCACCGCACCACCCGCACCGGCGGCCAGTACCCGTCCGCGCGCTGCCAGCCGAGCCCGCACCCCGACGCGCCCGGCAGCCGCGTACGCACGTAAGGGGGTGTGCCGGGAGGTGTCCGCCCGCAGCGGCCGGCGTCCGCCGCCGAGCACCTGACTTCCCCACAGACCCGCCGGACCGAGGACGGAGACCTCCCGGCGCGCCCCCGACCCACGACGAAACCGCGGGCGCCCGAGCCACCATGGTGGGAAAGCCGCGCGGCGGCCGGTACCGGCTGCTGGGCCGTGCGGCGGCCTGGGGAGGCCCGGGAGGGCGACGTGGCGGGCGCCGGCCACCATGGTGGGAAAGCCGCGCGGCAACCGGCGACTGGTCCGGCGACTGGTCCGGTGACCGGTCCGGCTACTGGGCCGTGTACTGGGCCGTCTACTGGGCTGTGCGTTGGCCGGGGAGGCCAGGGAGGCCGACCTGGATGCGGCAGCCTCGCTGGGACTCGGCCACGCCGATGCGGCCGCCGTGGAGGTCGACGGCCCAGCGGGCGATGGCGAGGCCCAGGCCGGTGCCGCCGTCGCTGCCGGGGCCGTGGGGGGAGCTGACGGCGCCCCGGTTGAAGCGTTCGAAGACACGGTGCCGTTCGGATTCGGGGATGCCCGGCCCCTCGTCCAGCACCTCCAGGTCCAGGGACTCGGGTGTGCTGCCGCGCCGCGCCTTCACCGTCACGCGGCCGTGCGGCGGGCTGTGCTTGACCGCGTTGTCGATCAGGTTGGCCACGACCTGGTGGATGCGCTCCGGGTCGGCGTGGGCCGTGAGCTCCGGAGGATGCACGTCCAGGTGCAGATGGACGTCCTTGCGTGTGTGCTTGCCGGAGTCCGAGGCGATGCCGCCGCGCGCGGAGGCGACCATGTTGGCCTCCTTGAGGACACCCGACAGGTACGGCCACACCTCGAAGCGGCGCGTACGGAGGGGGACGACACCGTTGTCCAGACGGGAGAGGTCCAGCAGGGTCTCCACCAGGCGGCCGAGGCGTTCCGTCTGCCTCAGGGCCGTGCGCATCGTTTCGGTGTCGGCGGCGGAGACGCCGTCCACCACGTTCTCCAGGACCGCGCGCAGGCCCGCGATGGGTGTGCGCAACTCGTGCGAGACGTTCGCCACGAGCTCCTTGCGCTGGCGGTCCTGGGCCTCCAGCTCGTCGGCCATGAGGTTGATCGTGTGGGCCAGGTCGCCCAGCTCGTCCCGCCGGCTGTCGTTCACCCGGCGCGTGTAGTCGCCGAGCGAGATGTGCCGGGCCACCGCGTTCATCTCGTCCAGCGGTGAGGTGAGGGAGTGCGCCACGAACTGCGTGATGAGAAGCGTGGCGATCATCGAGAACACCGTGATGAACCGCAGCTCGGTCTTGGTGTGCACCGCGATCATCGACAGACCCGTGGTGATCAGGACCGAAACGACGACGAGCGTCCCCAGTTTCGTCTTGACCGAGAACGGGCGAACCCTGCCCCAGGGCTCCTCATCCTTGCGTGACTCACCGAGACCGCTCATACCGCCATCAGCCCCCTACACACGACCATCGGCTCACCGGATGATCACCGAATCACGGGATCACCGGAATCACCGGCTCAGGGTGTCGGGGTCTCCAGCGCGTACCCCACACCGTGCACGGTGCGGATCCGCTCCGCCCCGATCTTCCGCCGCAGCGCCTTGATGTGGCTGTCCACGGTCCGCGTCCCGGACGCGTCCGCCCAGTCCCACACCTCGGCGAGCAGCTGCTCGCGCGAGAGTACGGCACGCGGGGTGTTCGCGAGGCACACCAGCAGGTCGAACTCGGTCGGCGTGAGGTGCACGTCCTCGCTGCGCACCCGCACCCGCCGCTGCGCGTGGTCGATCTCCAGTTCGCCGAGGCGCAGGATGCCCGAGCGCGGCGTCGAGGCGGCCAGCGCGGCGCGCTCCACCCGGCGCAGCAGGACGTGCACGCGCGCGGCCAGCTCCCGCATGGAGAAGGGCTTCGTCATGTAGTCGTCGGCGCCCACGCCGAGCCCGACCAGCATGTCCGTCTCGTCGTCCCGCGCGGTGAGCATCAGCACCGGAACCGGCCGCTGCGCCTGCACCCGCCGGCACACTTCCAGGCCGTCGAAGCCCGGCAGCATGATGTCGAGGATCAGCAGGTCGGGCTGCCAGGCCTCGGCGGTGTCGACAGCGGCCGGACCGTCGCCCGCGGTCTGCACGAGGAACCCTTCGGCACGCAGTCGGGTCGCGATGGCGTCGACGATCGTCGGGTCGTCCTCGACCACCAGCACCCGGCGCTGCGCGCCCGGCGTCGCCGCCGTGCCGTTGTGGGAGGTGTGTGTCTGCTCCATCGCCCGCCCCTGTATTGCTTTCCGGAATCCGTGGGGTGATCCCTTGACTGCGCATGACTGCGGTTGCCGCATGAATGATCGGCGCCAGAGGAGCAGCGTACGGGCAGTTACCGTGCCGCGGCTATCCAGGGCGGATCCCGAGGTGCACGACGTCCGGAACGCCTCGGGCAACCGGGATCTCTTCGGTACGCACCTGTCGGAAACCGGCATTCGCCAAGGTTTCCTCGAATTCCGCAGACGGCTGGGCCGACCACACCGCGAGTACCCCGCCCGGCCTCAACACCCTTGCACAGCTTGCGAGTCCGGGTGGTGAATACAGGCTGTCGTTGTCCTCGGTGACAGTCCAGTCGGGTCCGTTGTCGATGTCCAGGCACAGAGCGTCGTACGTGTCGGAGATCTCATTGACGAATTCGACGAGATCGGCTTCCGCGATCCGCGTACGGGGGTCCGCGAGCGCATCGGAGGACAGTTCGGCGAGCGGTCCGCGCCGGTGCCACTCGATGATGGCCGGCTCGCGTTCCACCACGGTGATGCGCCCCCACCGCGGGTTCGCCGCCGCGTGTGCGAGCGAGAACCCGACGCCCAGGCCGCCGATCAGCACGCTCGGGTCCGGCCGTTCGTCCAGGGCGTCGAGGGCCGCGTCGACGAGCAGCCGCTCCGAGCGCCCGTCGGACGTGTCCATCAGGAAGCACCCGTTCGCGATGATCTGGAGCAGCTCCCCGTGGCGTCGCAACACGACCTCGCCGTACGGACCCTCGCGGCGATCGATGACTTCCGGGATGTCGTACGAGGTGCTCATGGGCCCATCCTGGCAGTTCTCCGGGACGGCCCCGAGCGAATTACGGCGCCGGACCGTTCACGGCGAAAGGCGGACCCGCGCGGCTGCGCACCCACATGGCTGCGTGGCGGCGGTCATAGACAGCGCCGCCCGATATGTCCAAGGTGGAGGGAACGGAAGGAGCGCCTCACCGTGGACACGACCGTGGACCGGACCGCGACGGCGGCTGCGCCGACAGGCGAGCCGGCGGAGACCGGCGCGCGCGCCGGCGTGAGTGGTGGGGCGAGTGGCGAGGCCCTCCCGGACGGGATCCCGCAGCAGCGGGGAGCGACGACGGAGCCGACCCGACGGCCGGGCACCACGGCTACCTCGCAGCCTTGGCCGCCCTGGCGATCCTGGCAGTCCTCGCAGCCTTGGCAGTCCTGGCGGGCCTGGCACCCCTGGCGGCTGCTCCCCACCCCCACGGGCACCCCTTTCACGTTCTCGTACGTGACCGTCCTGCTGGTCACCTCGTTGATCGCCGATCACGCCGACCCGTCCCTCGTCCACGCCCTCCACCAGAGCTCCAGCACGGACGTGGCACACCTCGTGCAGAACCCGGTGCTGGCGCTGGTCGCGAGTGCGCTCTGGGTCGTGGGCGGTGTGATGTCGCCGTACGGGATCGGTTTCCTGCTGGCGCTGACCGCGCTGGAGCGCCGTGTCGGCGGCATGCGAACGGCAGGTGTGTTCCTGCTGGGCCATGTGGTCGCCACCCTGGGCACCGAGATCCCGGTCGGCCTCTCCGTCCTGGCCGGACACCTCCCCGAGAGCTCGCTCCACCGCCTCGACTACGGCATCAGCTTCGGCGTGGCGGCGAGCGTGGGTGCGTTGGCGGGGCTGCTGCCGTCGTGGTTCCGGTGGACGGTTCTGCTCGCGTTCGGCGGGGTGCTCGTCGCCGAACTGATCGAGTTCACGGACCCGCTGACGAACTGGGGCCATCTGCTGGCGCTCGTGATCGGAGTCGCGGCGTGGCCGCTGGTACGGCGCCCGGTACGGCGGCGGCCGGATACCGCCGTATAACGCCGGACGCCCCGGTCGAACCCCGGACGCCCCGGTCGAACCCCGGTCGCCCCGGACGCCCCGGACCCCGCGGGTCTTCGAAGCCGGGGGCTGATCACATTCACTCGCCCCACCCACCCTTCCGTCCCACCCTCCCAGGTCAGCCACCTGATCGCTCACAGCGAACGTTGCTCGGGGAACATTTGCAGGCTCATATGCATTGAGTCGGCATAGCTCAACTTGACTGCCTAGGGAGAGATCATGACGTCGACGTCCACACCGCTCACCCTGCCCGTGCTGCCGCTCGACGACGAGGTCGTGCTGCCGGGGATGGTGGTGCCGCTGGATCTGAACGACGCCGATGTACGGGCCGCGGTGGAGGCCGCGCAGGCCGCCGCGCGCTCGGAGCCGGGGAAGCCGAGAGTGCTGCTCGTGCCCCGCATCGACGGGACGTACGCCCGTACGGGTGTGCTCGGGACCGTCGAGCAGGTGGGACGGCTGGCCGACGGAGACCCCGGGGCGCTCATCCGCGGGCGCGGGCGCGTGAAGATCGGCGCCGGGACCACCGGGCCGGGTGCCGCGCTGTGGGTCGAGGGGACCCGGGTGGACGAAACCGTGCCCGAGCCGCTGCCCGGGCAGGTCGCCGAACTCGTGAAGGAGTACAAGGCGCTCGCCACCAGCTGGCTGAGGAAGCGCGGTGCCTGGCAGGTCGTGGACCGGGTGCAGCAGATCGACGACGTCTCCGCGCTCGCCGACAACTCCGGGTACTCGCCCTTCCTCTCCACCGATCAGAAGGTGGAACTGCTGGAGACGGCCGACCCCGTCGTCCGGCTGAAGCTCGCTACCGAGCAACTGCGTGAGCACCTCGCCGAGCAGGACGTCGCCGAGTCCATCGCCAAGGACGTGCAGGAAGGCGTCGACAAGCAGCAGCGCGAGTTCCTGCTGCGGCGCCAGCTCGAAGCCGTCCGCAAGGAACTGCGCGAGCTGAACGGCGAGAAGGACGGCGAGGAGTCCGACGACTACCGTGCGCGCGTCGAGGCCGCCGACCTCCCCGAGAAGGTGCGGGAGGCCGCGCTGAAGGAGGTCGACAAGCTGGAGCGGTCCAGTGACCAGTCACCGGAAGGGTCCTGGATCCGGACCTGGCTGGACACCGTGCTGGAGCTGCCCTGGAACGAGCGGACCGAGGACGAGTACGACATCCGGGGCGCCAGGGCCGTGCTGGACGCCGAGCACTCCGGGCTCGACGACGTGAAGGAGCGCATCACCGAGTACCTCGCGGTGCGCAAGCGGCGCTCCGACCGGGGACTGGGTGTCGTCGGCGGACGGCGCGGCGGTGCCGTGCTCGCACTCGTAGGCCCGCCCGGTGTCGGCAAGACCAGCCTCGGCGAGTCCGTGGCGCACGCCATGGGGCGGAAGTTCGTGCGCGTCGCGCTCGGCGGTGTGCGGGACGAGGCCGAGATCCGCGGCCACCGGCGGACCTACGTGGGCGCCCTGCCCGGCCGTGTCGTCCGTGCCATCAAGGAAGCCGGGTCCATGAACCCGGTCGTGCTGCTCGACGAGATCGACAAGGTCGGCTCCGACTTCCGGGGCGACCCCGCCGCCGCGCTGCTCGAAGTCCTCGACCCGGCGCAGAACCACACCTTCCGGGACCACTACCTGGAGGTGGAGCTGGACCTGTCGGACGTCGTCTTCCTGGCCACCGCGAACGTGCTGGAGGCCATCCCGGAGGCGCTGCTCGACCGTATGGAGCTGGTCCGGCTCGACGGGTACACCGAGGACGAGAAGGTCGTCATCGCCCGGGACCACCTGCTGCCGCGGCAGTTGGAGCGGGCCGGGCTGGCGAGCGATGAAGTCACCCTGGACGAGGGCGCGTTGCGCAAGCTCGCCGGTGAGTACACGCGCGAGGCCGGCGTACGGAACCTGGAGCGGTCCATCGCCCGGCTGCTGCGCAAGGTCGCGGCCCAGCACGAACTCGGTGAGCGGGAGCTGCCGTTCACGGTCACCGAGGAGGACCTGCGCGGGCTGATCGGGCGGCCGCACCACGTGCCCGAGTCGGCCCAGGACCCGGCGGAGCGGCGCACGGCCGTGCCCGGGGTCGCGACCGGTCTCGCCGTGACCGGCGCGGGCGGCGACGTGCTGTACGTGGAGGCGTCACTGGCCGACCCGGAGACGGGCGCGGCCGGACTGACCCTCACCGGTCAGCTCGGGGACGTCATGAAGGAGTCCGCGCAGATCGCACTCAGCTTCCTCCGTTCGCACGGCGCCGAACTGGAGCTGCCCGTGGGCGACCTCAAGGACCGGGGTGCGCACATCCACTTCCCGGCGGGGGCCGTGCCCAAGGACGGTCCGAGCGCGGGCGTCACCATGACGACGGCGCTTGCCTCGCTGCTGTCCGGCCGGCTGGTCCGTACGGATGTGGCGATGACCGGCGAGGTCTCGCTGACCGGCCGGGTCCTGCCCATCGGCGGCGTCAAGCAGAAGCTGCTCGCCGCGCACCGGGCCGGGGTCACCACGGTGATCATCCCGAAGCGCAACGAGCCCGACCTGGACGACGTGCCCTCCGAGGTCCTGGACAAGCTCGACGTCCACGCCGTCACGGACGTCCGTCAGGTCCTCGAACTGGCCCTCTCCCCGGCGGAGGTGAAGCTCCCGGCCGCAGCCTGACCCGGACCGGTCCCGACGGTCCCGGTCGCTCGGAGCGGCTCCGGCCGGTTCCGGTCGCGCTGTGAGGGACGCGACCGGTGAAGGAGGCCCGGGTTCCCGGAAGGGACCCGGGCCTTCCGTACGCCCATGGGGAGTCCTGCGGCCCATGGGGGAGTCCGTGCGCCGAGCACGGAACGCCGCTGCCTGACGGAGCTGCGGCAGTGACGCCGCTCCCCCACCTGAAGGAGGGGGGCTTCCAACCCGAGGGTTGCGGTCCAGCCCCAATCGATCCCTTGCGGGACGATGAGGAAAATACCTGAGGCCAGGTAACGCGAGACGGGATCAGGAGCGCTGACGTGCACGAGGGCGGAAACGGTGAGGGGCATCGGGTCGAATCCGGCGTGCCCCAGGCAGGCATGGACCACGCCTTCCTGGAGCTGGAGCGCGAACTGACCGTCTTCCTGCGGCGCGCCCGCGCCAAGTCCGGCGAGATGGCCCGTGCCGTCCACCCCGATCTGGAGTCCGCCGCGTACGGGCTGCTGGCCCGTCTGGACGAGACGGGCCCGCTGCGTGCCACGGACCTCGCCGCCTACATCGGCGTCGGCAAGGCCACGATGTCCCGCCAGCTCCGCGCCCTGGAACACCTCGGTCTCGTGGCCCGCGAACCCGACCCCGCCGACGGCCGCGCCTGGCTCGTCCACCTCACGGACGAGGGCCGGTCCCGGTTCCGCCAGGTACGCGACGCGCGGCGGGAGCGGTACGTACGGCAGATGACCGGCTGGGACCGTGAGGAGGTCGCCGAACTCGCCCGTCTGCTCCATCACCTGAACCAGACCAGCGAAAGCTGACGGGGGTTCCCCGCCGGTGACCCCCGTCGGGGGACCGGTCACAACTCGGCGTACACCACCGTCGCGTCGTCGTGCCGTTTGCTCCGCCCCAGGTACGTCCGCTCGGTGTCGGCCGCCTCCAGGGCCCGTACCCGCTCCACCAGCGCCCCCGCCCCCTCCTTCCGTACGACGGAGAGCAGTTCGGTCCAGTCGCCCTCGTGGAACTTCTCCACCCAGCGGGTGGCGCCGTCCGTCAGGGCGGCGAGGCTGTGGACCGAGGAGCGGGGGAGCGTCCCGGTCACGGCGCGGGACGCGACCGACGGGTCGGCCGCGGCGGTGAAGAAGCCGCCCTCCCTGTTCCGCAGCGTGGCGTCGGTGAGCGCGACCGAGGTGAGAGTGGCGCGCGGAACGCGGGACAGACGGTCGTCGAGGACCGGCGTCACCGCGCCGTCCGGGGCCGTGAGCAGGAGCGCCGAGTCCGACAGCACCAGGTACTCGACGGTGTCGGCGGACCAGCGGGCGAGGACCACTGTGGCCTGCGGGGTACGCGGGTGAGAAAGGTCACAGGTTTGATCGTGGGACGCGGCGGTACGAGAGATGGCCTGCGCGAGAACTTCGGACAACGCCCAATGCCGTTCTGAAACGGACAGTTCGGTCAGGGCGCCGCCGAGGCGGGAGGAGAACCAGGCGACCGAATGTCGACAGCCGTATTCACCCCGCGGCGGCGTCACGCCGTCCAGGACGACCAGCGAACCGCCCTGTCCCGAAGCGGGAAGCGCGACCGCGGCGAAGTCCTCGTTGGGGCGGGCCGGGTCACCGGGCTCCGAGACGAGTTCCGTACGCATTCGGCCAGTCTGCACGAGCCCTTCACGAGGGCCACGAAAGGCTGGCATTGGTTGCCGGACTCCCTTGACGCGGCAGGTCAGGCGCCGGTTTTGGCGTGGAATGATCGGGTCCGGTGGAGCGTGGTGGCGAATACTGTCAAAGGCCGCCGTCCACGTCCAATGGGCCCGCCGTGCAGGTGCCTCGCGTACGCCAGTGGAACTTGCCCGCCAACTCCCGTCCGGGGTTCACTCCTTCGGGTGGTGGGTCTGATGATGCGGGATCACCGTCCACCGGCACTGGGAGGGTCGGGAGCCGTACCGGGAAGACGCACAGGTTGACGGAACGTCACCCGGGCCCATAGGGGAATAACGAGTCAGGAATGCGAGCACCGGTGCAGAAGAAGCGGCCTCGGCGCACAGGCAAGCAGACGGCCTCCAAGGCCGCTCCGAACCCGGGCGGGCAGACGGGGGACGAGCCCGCGGTCGGCACCGGACGCCGGGCGCACGTCCGCAACCGGCTCATCGGCGCCGTCGCCGTGGTCGCCGCCGCCATCGCCGGCGCCGGCACGCCCTCGATTCTCGCCGCGTCCGGTCAGCTGAACGACGCGCAGAACCTGGTGACGCTCGCCGAGCAGACCCAGCACGCGCTCACCCTCGCCCATGCCCTGGCCGACGAGCGGGACGAGGTCACCGCGTACGTCGCCGCCGGGCGCCCCGAGTCCCGGGCCCCCAGCGAGGAGCGCAGCGCCCGCGTCGACCGGCGGGTCGATGAGCTCAAGGCCGATCCGCCCGCGGGTCTCGGCGGGGATCTGAACGAGATCGCCTCCGTCCGGCGAGCGGCGCTCACCGGCAAGAGCACCGCTCTCGAAGCCCACGAGGCCTACTCCGCGACCATCGCCGACCTGCACGCCCTCGCCGAGGAGCTGGCCGAGAAGCTGCCGCCCCGCGCGGGCGGCGGCTCGCACGCGCTCGCCGATCTCGACACCGCCGTCCAGCAGTCGGCCGCCGCCCGCGGACTGCTGCTCGCCGCGCTGAGCGTGCCGAGGTCCACGCAGACGATCATCGACCCGGTGACCGGGCTGCCGACCACGCCCCCCGGCTCGGCCGCGGACAAGAAGCAGCGCGACGAGCTCACCGCCGCCGCCCAGCTGGCCCGCGTCCGCTCCGACGCGGCCCTCGCCGACTTCCGCGAAACGGCACCCGCGAGCGCCCGCACCTCCTACGACTCCACGGTCACCGGCCCCGAGGTCACCTCCGCCGACGGCCACCTCAACCGGCTCACCGACCAGCCCACGCTGACCAACTCCGAGCTGAGCACCAGCACAACGAAGCTGAACGCGGCGCTGTCCGCCCGCGTCGAGCTGATGCGCGGCGTCGAGGCCTCCCTCAACGACCAGCGCACCAAGGACCTCGCCCAGCTCCGCGACGACGACGTCACCGCGCTGGAGATCCGTATCGCGGTCCTCGGCGCCCTCATCCTCGTCGCCATCGGTATCGCCACCGCCATGGCCCGCACCCTCACCCGCCCGCTGGCCGTGCTGCGCATCGGCTCGGCCCGCGTCGCCGCCGACCCGGCGGCCGAGGAACCGGTCAAGTTCACCGGCCGCAACGACGAGTTCGCCCAGGTCGTCCGCTCCGTCAACGCGCTCCACGCGCACGCCCTCGCGCTCCACGAGCGGCTCTCGCCGCTGGAGGGCGACCGCAAGCACCTCATCGGCCAGCGCCAGACGATGGCCGACGAACGCGACCGGCTGCGCGCCGAACTCGCCGACGCCTCCGGCCACCTGGAGCAGGTCCGGCACAGCATCCACGGCACCTTCGTCAACCTCGCGCTGCGCACCCTCGGCCTCGTCGAGCGGCAGCTCGCCGTCATCGAGGGCATGGAGGAGCGCGAGCAGGACCCCGACCGGCTCGCCACGCTCTTCAAGCTCGACCACTTCGCGACCGTCATGCGCCGCCACAGCGAGAACCTCCTCGTCCTCGCCGGCGCCGAGCACGGCCAGCAGCACGCGAGCCCGGTCCCGCTCGTCGACGTCGTCCGGGCCGCCGTCAGCGAGATCGAGCGCTACGACCGCGTCCGCATCGCCGCTCTGCCGCCGCACGAGCACATCGCCGGGTTCGCCGCCGACGACCTCAGTCATCTGATCGCCGAACTCCTGGAGAACGCCACCTCGGCCACCCCGCCGGAGCTGTCCGTCGAGATCTCCGCCTGGCTGCTGGAGAGCGGCGAGGTCATGCTCTCCGTGCAGGACGACGGCCTCGGCATCACGGCCGACCGGCTGGAGCGGCTCAACACCCGCCTCAAGAAGTTCGACCCGGAAGAGCCGTACGACCAGGAGGACGGCGACGGGCTCGGGCTCGGCCTGTACGTGGTGGCCCGCCTCGCGCACCGGCACGGTATCCGCGTCCGGCTGCGCGAGCAGAAGGAGGGCGGCATCGCGGCCGTCGTGGTCGTCCCGAAGCCGGTGCTGGCCACCACGTCCACGGCCGCCGCCACGCCGGGGCCGACGGCCGGCGCCACCTCCCTGCCGGGTGCCGACGCCGAGGCCAACTCCAATGTCCTGCCCGGCCGTTCGGCCGTCGTCGTCCACGAGCCGGACGGCGACAACGACCCGCTGATCGAAGCGGCCGAGCGCGTACTGAGGGACCGCGAGACCGCCGAGGACACCGGCCGGGACGAACCCGTACAGGACGAGCCCGTACAGGACGAGCCCGTACGGGGCGACGACGCCGTACGGGCGGACGAACCCGCCGAGGCCGAACCGGCGCCCGAGACGGTCTCCGAGACCACGATGGAGCTGTTCGCCCCGGTACCGCCGACGGACCCGGACCCCGCGCCCACCACCGACCCGTACGCCATCGGGCCCGATGCGCACGAGCGTGCCGCCGACGAGGGAGGAGCGGCGCACCCGGAGGAGGACCCCCACACCTCCGCCACCGCGCAGAGCGAGGCCCCGAGGCTCACCGACAAGGGCCTTCCCAAGCGCACGCCCAGGATCACCGCGCCCACGGCGGCCCCCAGGCCCCGCGCCGGGGGCGTGAACGCCGAGGAACTGCGCCGCCGGCTGGGAGGGTTCCACCAGGGGGCCAAGGACGGCCACCGCGACGTCGCGGCGGAGATCGCCGAGAAGACCGAGAAGACGGGGGAGACCAAGGCGCCCGCGGGGCGACGGCACGACGAGCACGACGCAGTCGACACATCGGGGGGCACATCCGAGGAGGCAAGCAGTTGACCGGCCCCAGTAAGTTCGGACTGAGCAACGAAGCCCGCAACCTGCACTGGCTGCTCACCAACCTCGTCGAGGAGGTGCCGGGCCTGCTGTCGGTCGCGGTGGTCTCCTCCGACGGCCTGCTCCTGCTCTCCTCCGACCCCGGGAGGAACGCCGAGGCACGGGAGGCGGACACCGCTGGATCCGCCGGCCCCCGGGGATCGTCCGCCGACCTGGCCACCATCATCTCCGGCATCGGCAGCCTCACCATCGGCGCCGCCAAGCTGATGGACTACGGCAGGGTCAAACAGACGATGGTCGCGATGGCCGAGGGCAGCCTCTTCGTCATGTCGATCAGCGACGGCTCGCTGCTCGGTGTGCACGGCTCCCCGGACTGCGACATGAGCGTGGTCGCGTACCACATGGCGCTCTTCGTCGGCCGCGCCGGACACGTCCTGACCCCCGAACTCCGCAGTGAACTACGAAAGTCACTGGAGACGGAGACGGCCGGGAGCGCGCGGTGAGCGATTCGAAGGCGTCGATGCCCGAACAGCGTGCCTCCGCCGGGCGGGACATGCCCGAGCCGAGCACCAGGACGAAGCTTCCGGTCCGCGGCGGGGACCGCAAACCCGCCCGGGTCCGGCCGTACTCCCTCACCGGCGGCCGCACCCGCTTCGGCCATGTCCTGCTCGTCGAGACGTTCGTCGTGAGCAGTCCCGCCGCTCTCGAAGCCCCCGATGAGCGACCGGAATTGACGAATGGCTCACTCAGCACCAAGCTGATGCCCGAGCTGCGGGCCATCGTCGAGCTCTGCCGCCGCATGCGAACGGTGGCGGAGATCGCCGCGCTGCTGAGAATGCCGCTCGGTGTGGTCCGTGTCCTCCTCAGCGATCTCGCGGACCAGGGAAAGATCCGTGTGTACGGAACAGGGCACGGACCGGGCCAGCCGGACCGCGCCCTGCTGGAAAGGGTGCTGAGTGGACTCCGTCGCCTCTGACGCCTCCTCCCCGGGCGTCACCCCCGCTGCCGCGTCCGTCGGCGGCACCGACGCCTTGGTCGGCGTCACCCGAGACCCCGCCGTGCGGGGTGTCACGCACAATCCTGTCTCTCCTCGTGGCTCCCGGGGGCTCGTCCCGGCCGTCGAGCCCGAAGAAGAGCTGAAACCCTGGCAGAAGGACGTCACCCGCGCCCCCATCGCGACGAAGATCGTGATCGCGGGCGGATTCGGCGTCGGCAAGACCACGCTCGTCGGCGCCGTCTCGGAGATCACGCCCCTCCAGACGGAGGCGCTGATGACCGAGGCCAGCGTGGGCACCGACGACCTGACGTCCACCCCGGAAAAGGCCACCACCACGGTGGCCATGGACTACGGCCGCATCACGCTCGACGACGACTTGGTGCTCTACCTGTTCGGCACGCCCGGCCAGCAGCGGTTCTGGTTCATGTGGGACGACCTGGCGCGCGGCGCGATCGGCGCGGTCGTCCTCGCCGACACCCGCCGTCTGACCGACTGCTTCGCCGCCCTCGACTACTTCGAGAGCTGCGATGTGCCGTACGTCGTCGCGGTCAACCACTTCGACGGCAGCGAGCAGTTCGAACCCGACGACGTGCGTGAGGCCCTCACCGTCCCCGCACACGTACCTGTCATGATCATGGACGCGCGGGACCGGCTGTCGGTGACCGAGACCCTGCTGGCGCTGTGCGCCCACGCGATATCCGTTCTGCCCGACTAGCACGACCAGGAGAGACAGCCCCCGCATGCGGAAGATACTCGTCGTCGGAGCCGGCCAGTCCGGACTCCAGCTCGCCCTCGGGCTTCAGTCCCACGGGTACGAGGTCACCCTGATGTCCAACCGGACGGCGGACGAGATCCGCACCGGGCGGGTCATGTCGACACAGTGCATGTTCCACACGGCACTGCAGCACGAGCGCGATCTCAAACTGAACTTCTGGGAGTCCCAGGCCCCGAAGATCGAAGGGCTCGGCGTCTCCGTCGCCGGACCGGAGTCGGAGCGCGTGATCGACTGGGTGGGCAGGCTCGACGGGTACGCCCAGTCCGTGGACCAGCGGGTGAAGATGGCCGGCTGGATGGACACCTTCGCGCAGCGCGGCGGCCAGCTGGTCATCCACGGCGCCGCGGTCTCCGACCTCGACTACTTCTCCCGCCTCTACGACCTCGTCCTCGTCTCGGCCGGCAAGGGCGAGCTGGTGTCGATGTTCGGCCGCGACGCCTCCCGCTCGACCTTCACCGAGCCGCAGCGCGCCCTCGCCGTCGCGTACGTCCACGGTCTGGCCCCGCGCCCCGAGCACCCGGACTACCACGCGGTCCGCTGCAACCTCGTCCCCGGCGTCGGCGAACTCTTCGTCATGCCGACCCTCACCACCTCCGGTCCCGCCGACATCCTGTTCTGGGAGGGCATACCCGGCGGCCCGCTCGACGCCTTCGACGGCATCAAGGACCCGGCGAAGCACCTCTCCCTGACCCTGGATCTCATGGAGCGGTTCACGCCCTGGGAGCACGCACGGACCGCCGAGGTCGAACTGACCGACGCGGGCGGCACGCTGAGCGGCCGCTACACCCCCACCGTGCGCAACCCCGTCGCCCACCTCCCCGGCGGCGGCCTGGCCCTGGGCGTGGCCGACGTGGTCGTCGCGAACGACCCGATCACGGGCCAGGGCTCCAACTCGGCGTCGAAGTGCGCGGCCGCCTACCTGGACGCGATCCTGGAGCACGGTGAGAAGGAGTTCGACGAAACCTGGATGCGGTCGGCCTTCGACCGCTACTGGGCCACGGGCCGGCACGTCACCAAGTGGACGAACGCCATGCTCGGCGTGCCGCCGGAGCACGTCCTCAACCTGATCGGCGCCGCGGGCGCCCTGCCCTCGGTGGCGAACCGTTTCGCCAATGGCTTCGACGACCCGGCCGACTTCGAGCACTTCTTCTACGACCCGGCGAAGACCGAGGCCTATCTCGCCTCCGTCACCGGCGCCACTGTCGACGCGTAACCCTCGTCGGACCCGTCCGACGCCCCGTCGGGGAGCTCCGGCGGCGTGTACCGCGCCAGGGGCTCCCCGAGGGGGTCGGGCCGCACGGCCCCCAGCACCGGGTTCGCAGCGATGGGCGACACCTTGACCCGCGACCCGGGCCGCGGCGCCTGCACGACCAGACCGTTCCCCAGGTAGAGGGCGACGTGCGTGGCCTCCGGGAAGTACACGACGAGATCCCCGGGCCGCAGCCGCTCCATGGGCACCCGTTCGAGCTCGGCCCACTGCTCCTGACTGGTCCGGGGGATCGGCAGCCCCGCGTGCGCCCAGGCCTGAGAGGTGAGCCCCGAGCAGTCGTACGACTCGGGCCCCTCGGCTCCCCACTCGTACGGTTTGCCGAGCTGCTCGACGGCGTACCTCAGCGCCCGCTCACCCTCCTCGGTCGGCGGCCGTACGCTGCTCAGCGCCCCCGAGGCCACGAACTCCTTCTGCGCCCCGGCCTCCTTCTCCCGCTCCAACGCGCTGATGTCGCCGAGCTGTTGGGACGTGAGGGAGGCGAGCAGTGCTTCGACCTCCTTGAGGCGGCCCTGGACGTCGTCCCGCTCCTTCTTCCGGCGCTCGGCGAGCGAGAGCTGCTCGTCGAGGGCTCCCCGTGCCTTCCGCGCCAGGGCGTCGGCCTGCAGCTCGTTCCCCGCCAGCCGCTCCACCGTCTCCGCCCGCTCCAGCGCCACCTGCCGGATCACATGGCTCTGGTCCAGGGCGCGCTGCGGATCGCGGGCCAGCAGCAGCCGTACGTACGGGGAGATGTCGGTGCGGCTCTGGTACTCCTGCCGCGCGAGCCGGCCGACGGCACCCCGGCTGTCGTTCAGGGACAGCCGGGCCCGCGCCAGCCGCCACTCGATCCGCTCGGCCACGGTCCGCAGCTTCCTCAGCTTCTCCTCGGTGGCGTTGTAGGCCTCGGTGGCCTTCTCGGCCTCGCGGTACAGGCGCTGGAGATCCGTGAGCAGTTCGGCGACGGAGCGCTCGTTGGCGGCGGGCGGCCCCACCGGCTCGGGTGCGGCGAGTGCCGGGGCGGGCCCGAGGGCCGCGCCGGCCGCGACCGCCGCCGTACAGACCAGGCGCAGCAGCCTTCCTGACACGTCATCACCTCCGCTGCGGGGGTGGACCCTCCACCCGCGCACCGGCAGGTTGAGACGAGTACGGCGGGGCCGCATCCCGAGAGGTCGGATCGGCCCAACCACGTCACCCGTCCGTGGTCTCGTCCTTCCCGCCCGGCGCGGCGTCCGGCTTCGGGGCGGGCCTGGACCACGGCCAGTGGGGCCCGCCCGCACGGCCCTGGGGGTCGAACTCGTACTGCCACTTGTGGCCGAGGGCGAACCGTCCGCCGTGCGGCCTCGGCACACGCCGGTAGACCAGCACGGTCGGGGGTCCGCCGGCGGCGTCCGGGACCGGGACCCGGTACGTCTTGGGCGGATGTCCGGTGATGCCCAGCAGCACGGGCAGGACACGCCCGTCCAGGGGGCCGCCCACGAAGGGGGTGTCTTCGCTCTTCACGGCACCAGTGTCACCACAGATGCGTCACCACAGATGCCCGGCGTCGCCGACCACGGGCAGCACCCGCCGTACGAGCCCGCCGACGGCCCCCTCAGCACGCTCCGTCGCGAGCGCGGCACGCACCACGTCGGCCGTCTGCGGATCGCGCCCCGCGGTGGTCACGAGACATGCCACGAACTGCTCGACGAGCCAGTCCCGCAGCTCGTCCACCGGCGGCTCCTTGCCCTCGTCCAGCCAGATCAGCGACGTGGCCTCGACGGACCCGATCCACATCCGCACGGTCATACGGAGCCGGGCGCCGGGTTCCGTGACCCGCAGATGGCCGAGGACGTGTTCGGCGGCGGCCCGCCGTACGCCGTCCACGATGGCGGTGGTCCGGGAGGTCTCCACGACGCTGCCGCCCCGCAACAGTGCGCTGAACCCGGCGTCGTGCTCGTCGACGAAGGCGAGGTAGCGGTCGAGCGCGTGCGACAGCCGCTGGGTGAGCGGGCCCTCCGCTGGCTCGTCGAAGCACTGCTCCAGCTCCTCGGCGGCGGAACGCAGGGCGGCCTCGTACAACTGCTGCTTGCCGCCGGGGAAGTAGCGGTAGACCAGCGGCCGTGACACACCGGCCGCCTCCGCCACGTCGTCGAGGGAGACCTCCTCGGGTGCCCGGTGGGCGAACAGTTCGAGGGCCGCCTTCAGCAACTGGCTGCGCCGCTGCTCGACGCTGAGGCGCCGGTAGGCGGGGGTGGGGGCCTGGGGGGTCATGACCTCGCAGCGTAATGGTGCGGCCGGTCCGTTGCCTCCGCCGGGCTGCTGCCGGGCCTCTGTCGGGCTTCTGTCGGGCTTCTGCCGGCGGATGTTCTTACGCCAGCAGCCCTGACGACCGCCACAGCCGGCGCCCCACTCCCCGCAGCACCCCGATGTCGTCCAGGAAGTCCGTCAGCCGCTTCGCTCCGGTCTGCATGACCTCCCGGCGGTGGGCGCTGGCCCTCACCTGGGCCACGGCCTCGCCTCGGTCCAGGCCCGTGTTCGTGTAGACCTCGGGGTTGACGAAGGCCACCGAGAAGATCCGAGCGAACTCGCCCGACGTGACGCGGGTGAACTCCTGGGACCAGCGCGGGGCCGTCAGCATCTGGCGGCGGAGTTCCTCACGGGCGTACCGGACGTGGCGGGCCTCCTCCACCACGTGGATGCGGGTCACGCCGCGGATGAGGGGCTGGACGCGTTCGTCGGGGAACGTCAGGCGCTGCATCCAGTCCAGCACCTCCTCACCCAGCAGCGTCGCGGTGAAGGAGCCCGGAGTCGTGGAGACCGTCTTGAAGAGGCGGCCCATGTTCCGGTGGACCCGGCTCACCGGGTACCAGGGTGTGCCGCCCCGCGCGATCAGGCGCGCGAACATCTTCGAGTGCCGGCACTCGTCCTCGATCTCGGTCAGCGCGTAGCGGACGTGCGCGCTCGTCGCCGCTTTGTCGTAGATGTGCCGCACCAGCAGCTGCATCAGGATGATCTCGAACCAGATCCCGAGCGAGGCGAGCGCCGCCGCCTCGTGCTGCGACAGCAGGATCCGCTGCTCCTCGCCCATCCGCCGCCACATCGGCGTGCCGTACAGGGAGACCAGCTCCGGAGGCCAGAACCACTTGCCGTCCTCGAAGGGGGCGTCCCAGTCGAGTTCCTCGTCCGGGTCGAAGGAGTGTTTGGCGGAGGAGGCGAGGAGCCGCTCGGCCACCTGCTCCCGGTCCTTGAGCAGACCGAGCGCGTCGCGCAGCACCTCGGCCTCGGTCACCGTCGTCATCGTCGCTGTCCCCCTAGGGCTGCCGGCGGTCACCGGTTATGAGACCGCTTGTCAGCAAGCCCGTCAATGCTTGGGACACCACTTGTTGACGAGCCGTCCAACTGGACGGGGTGTCCCAGGCCTTCGGGTCACCTGTGGCCCCGCCCCGCCCACTTCCCCGGCTGGTCCGCTGCCGCCGTCTTCAGTACGGCCTCCATCACCGCGCGGGCGATGGGGGCCGCGTCGCCGCCACCGCTGATGTCGCTGCGGTCGGCGTTCGCGTCCTCGACGACGACGGCGACCGCGACGGCCGGGTCGATCGCGTCGTCCGCGCGGGCCCAGGAGATGAACCAGGCGTACGGGGTGCCGGAGTTGCCGATGCCGTGCTGGGCGGTGCCGGTCTTCCCGCCGACCGTCGCGCCGGGGATCGCGGCGTTCGCGCCGGTGCCCTCCTTCACCACGCCGGTCATCAGCTCGCGCAGCTCCGCGGCCGTCGCCGGGTTCATCGCCAGACGCCGCGTATGCGGGCCCCTCGCCTTGAGCGTGGCCCCGATGCTCGTGGTCGTGCGTTCCACCAGATGGGGCGCCATGACCGAGCCGCCGTTCGCGACGGCCGCCGTGACCATGGCCATCTGCAGCGGGGTGGCCCGCGTGTTGTACTGCCCGATGGAGGAGAGCGCGAGCTGGGCCGAGTCCATCGTGGTGTCGAAACTGCTCGGCGCGACCGCGAACGGGATCTGCAGCCTGCGGTCGTTGAAACCGAAGTTCCGTGCCGTGCTCGTCATCCGGCTCAGCCCCACGTCCGTGCCCAGCTTGGCGAAGACCGTGTTGCACGACCACTCGAAGGCACGGCGCAGGGACGCGTCCTCGCAGCCTTCGGCCTCGTTCGACAGCGAGGTCCGCGTGCCGGGCAGGGTGAACGGGTCCGGGGACCCCGTCGGCGCGTCCACGTCCGTGATCACTCCCGAGTCCAGCGCCGCCGCCGCCGTCACCACCTTGAACGTCGAACCCGGCGGATAGGTCTGCCGGATCGCCCGGTTGAGCATCGGCTTGGCCGGGTCCCCGTTCAGCCGCGCCCATGCCCCCGCCACCGCTGGGCCGTTCCCGGACAGCTCTCCCGGGTCGTACGACGGTGTGGACACCAGCGCCAGGACGCGTCCGGTGGCCGGTTCGAGCGCCGCGACCGCGCCCCGCCGGTTCTTCAGCCCGTCGAAGGCCGCCCGCTGTGCCGCCGGGTCGATGGTCGTGACGACCCGACCGCCCGGGGTCCGGGACCGCGTCACGTCGTTCCAGACCGGCAGCAGGGACAGCATCGGATCGGTGCCCGCCAGCACGCCGTCCTCCGCGTCCTCCAGGAGACTCGACCCGTACAACTGCGAGGCGAAGCCGGTGACGTGCGCGTACAGCGGGCCGTCGCGGTACGTCCGCTCGTGGCGGAGCTGCTCGCCGGTGTCGCGGGAGCCGGTGACCGCGTGGTCACCGACGACGATGTCCCCGCGCGGCTTGCTCCAGCGGGCGATCGCCGTCCGGCGGTTGGCGGGGTTGTCGTCGTACGTGCCTGCCTGGAAGACCTGGACGCGGGCGGCGTTCACGAGGAGGGCGAGGAAGAGGAACGCGGAGAGAAAGGCGGCCCGGCGGATGTACTTCGCCATGAGCGGACCTCCCGTGCGCCTGGGACCTGTGCCGCTCACGGCGCCCCTCTCCCGTCGTACTGACTGCGGGCCGAGTCGCTGATCCGGATCAGCAGCGCCACGATGAGCCAGTTGGTGATGACCGAGGAGCCGCCCTGCGCGAGGAACGGCATCGCCATGCCGGTCAGCGGGATCAGCCCGGTCACCCCGCCCGCGATGACGAACACCTGCAGGGCGACGATCGAGGCGAGGCCGATCGCCAGGAGCCTGCCGAAGGGGTCCCGCAGGGCGAGGCCCGCCCGGTAGCCGCGCTCCACCAGCAGCGCGTACAGCAGGAAGATCGCCGACAGACCCGCGAGGCCGAGCTCCTCGCCCGCCGTCGCCAGGATGAAGTCCGACTTGGCCGCGAACCCGATCAGGATCGAGTGGCCGAGACCGAGGCCGGTGCCGAGCACACCGCCCGCGGCGAACGAGAAGAGGGCCTGGGCAAGCTGGTTGGGCCCCAGGCCCGCCTCGATCGACGCGAAGGGGTGCAGCCAGTCCTCGACCCTGCTGTGCACATGCGGCTCCAGCCGGCCCACCGCGACGGCGCCCACGACCGCCAGCAGCAGCCCCACCGCGATCCAGCCGGTGCGGCCGGTGGCGACGTACAGCAGGATCACGAACAGCCCGAAGAACAGCAGCGACGTCCCCAGGTCCCGCTCCAGGACCAGGACGCCCACACTGAGCAGCCAGACGGCGACGACCGGGCCGAGGATCCGCCCGGTGGGCAGCTGGAGCCGGTGGAACCGCCAGACACGGCGGCCGCTGTACGCGAGCGCGTTCCTGTTCGCCGCCAGATAGCTGGCGAAGAAGACGGCCAGCAGCACCTTCGCGAACTCGCCCGGCTGGATGGAGAATCCGAAGACCCTGATCCAGATGCGGGCGCCGTTCACCGCGGGGAAGAGGATCGGCAGTGCCAGCAGGCCCAGCGCACCGGCGACGGACACGTACGCGTAGCGCTGGAGCACCCGGTGGTCCCGCAACCGCACCACGGCCGCGATGAACAGCGCGACACCCAGCGTGGACCAGTTGAGCTGCGCGGGCGCCGCCTGGTCGTGCGGGGTCTCCAGGTCGAGACGGTAGATCAGTACCAGGCCCAGGCCGTTGAGCAGGACGGCGATCGGCAGCAGCAGCGGATCGGCGTACGGCGCCCGGAACCGCACCGCGCAGTGCGCGAGCAGGGCGAGTACGCCGAGCCCGGCTCCGTAACGGGCGGCGCCGGGCGGGACGGTGCCGCTGTGCGCGAGACCGACAGCGCAGTAGCCGTACACGGAGAGCAGGACGGCGACGACGATGAGGGCGAGTTCCACGCCACGGCGCCGGGGCAGGCGTAGCGCCGGAGGGGACGGGTCCGCCGCCACGGTCGTTCCGGCCTTGGTCATGCCCGGAACGTAGCAAGCGAGATGGCTGATGTCCCGTTATGTCGTGACAGTCAGCCATAATTGTGCACTTGGTGACCGGCCTGTCGGGCGTCATGAGCAGGCGAGATCATGCGGAAGATCACGCGGGACCCCGAGCTCACGCTACTCGGCGACCTCCTCCGCCAGCTCCTCCAGGAGGCGTGCCGTGGCCAGGCCGGTGCGCAGGTAGTCCACGAACAGTTCGTTGTGCAGGGCCCACGGTGAGCGGCGCGAGCGGATGAGGTGGATCGCGTCGTCGGGGGAGCGGCCCTCCCGGATCAGGGACTGGGCCACGACGAGCCCGGAGCGGTTGTACCCGTGGTAACAGCGCACGAGCACGCTGCGCCCCTCCTGCAGCGCCTCGGACGCGGTCTGCGCGAGCCGCATCACGCCCGCGAGCTGGGTCCCGTCCAGCGGCCCGTCCGGGATGGGCCACACATGGTGCTCGACGCCGTCGTCCGGCCCGTGTCCCGGGAGCCTCAGCAGGGTCAGGACAAGATCGAACTCGTCGTGCACGACGGCGAACTCCCGCTCGCCGGAACGCCCGGCGAACTCGTGACCGCCCATCCACAGGCCGGGCACGATCTCGCTCCACGGGCGGTCCGGGGCCGGGACATCGGGTTGCATCCTGCTGGTCCGCAACGGCACCTCCCCCAACTCATCCCAAAGGTAACCGGGTCCTTGCCCCTGGAGCACCCCGCCTGTTCCCATGGTCGGGGGTGATGCCGCATGAGCGGACTGCGGGTCGTACCGAGCCGGCGGCACGGACAGGACCGGCTCTACGTCTGCCTCACGGACGGGCGGAACATCGCCTGGTACGACAGGGAGACGGGCCGGGTCAACCTGCTCGGTGAGGACCGGCGGGAGGACGTGCTGCACGTGCTCGGCCCCTTCCTGACCGGCCCGGTCACGGTGGGCCCGCCCCCGGTGCCGACCCCCGCGGAGCTCGCCCGGCTCACCCTGCCGCCGGACGACGACCTGGCCCCGAACCGCCCGGGTGAGGCGCTCCTGATCGCTCTCGACCGCGATCCGGGCCCGTCCCGGCGCCTGCGCCCGGACCCGCGTCGCCGGGCCCTGACCGCGGAGCAGACGGTCGGCGAGGCCCTGGACCTCCTGGAGGGCGCGGGCTGGCGCACCCTGCACTCGATCCCGCTGCCGGGCGGCGACCGTATCCATCACCTGGTGATCGGGCCGGGAGGTCTGTTCTGCGTCCGCGCCCTGTACGCCCGTAAACAGCGCGTGCTGGTCGCCGACCCCATGGTCACGGTCGGCCGCCGCGAGCCGAGCCCGCTGCTCCGGCAGGTCCGCGCGGACGCGGCCCGCGCCTCGTACGCGCTCACGGCGGAGGTGTACCCGGTGCTGGCCCCCGTCGGTCCGTCCGGCGTCGAGGTGATCGCAGCCCTGCGCGAGGCCCGCGTCCTGCGGGACACGGACCTCGCGGAGCTCGCCCGCTCGGGCGGAATCCTCAAACCGGCGGACGTGGAGGCACTCCACGCGATGGCGCGGGACCGGCACACGTGGTCGAGGGTGTGAGCCGGCCGATCCAGCCCCTCCGGCGTTTCGATCCAGCCCCTCCGGCGTTTGAGGAGCGGGGGTTGAGGAGCGGGGGTTGAAGGGGGCGGAGCCCCCTGGCGGGGTTGAAGGGCAGAGCCCCTGGTGATGGGACGGGTAGGGGCGGCGAGGGCGAGGAAAGCCCGGCGCACCCCGGACCGCCCCCGCTCAAGGCAACGCCCCGGCCCCCGCGGGATCCAGCAACGGCGCCAGAAGATCCCCGTACGCCTGCAGCCGGGACTCAAGATCGGGCGCGCAGAAGACGAGCTGCCCCGGATCCGTGCAGTCCGCGACTTCTTCCCAGGTCACCGGCGTGGACACGCTCGGCTCGGGCCGCGCCCGCAAGGTGTACGGAGCCGCCGTGGTCTTGCGCGCGGCGTTCTGGCTCCAGTCGACGAACACCTTCCTGGGCCGCAGGCTCCGCGTCATCCGGTGCACGACGAGCCGAGGCATCGCCCTCTCCGCCCCCACGGCCAGCTCCTTGGCGTACTCCGTCACCCGCCGGGAGGGAGTCGGCCGCACAGCCGCCAGCAGGTGCAGCCCCTTCGCCCCGGACGTCTTCGCGTGCGCCTTGATCCCGTCCGCCGCGAGCCGGTCCCGCAGCCACAGTGCGACCCGGCAGCACTCGACGATCGTCGCGGGCGGGCCGGGATCGAGATCGAAGACCAGGCGGTCGGCCTCGCCCGGCGCGCCGATGAGCCACTGGGGAGTGTGGAACTCGGTCACCAGGTTCGCCGCCCACATCAGGCTCGCCAGGTCCTGCACGAGCACCATCCGGGCCGGCCCCTCGGAGCGCGGCACCTCGGCGGTCGTGACCCAGTCGGGCGTGCCCGGTGGCACGTTCTTGGCGAAGAAGAGCTGGCCGTCGGGCCCGTCCGGGTAGCGCAGGAACGACAGTGGCCGGTCCCGGAGGTGCGCCAGCAGCGGCTCCGCGGTCGTCGCGTAGTAGTGCAGCACCTCGGCCTTGGTGAAGCCGGTCGCGGGATACAGGACCTTCTCCAGGTTGGAGAGGGCCACCCTCCGGCCCTCCACCTCCGTGATCGGCGTCATACGACGAGAATCCCATGAAAATACCAAGAAAAGCGGGCAAACTTCGCCGAGTGTGCCGATCGCTGGGCCTGCGTGCCCACGCAGGCCCAGCGCACGCGCAGGCCCAGCGCACGCGAAGGCGGCAGTGCCCACGCGCTCGGCAGGCGCTCCCAGCCGGTCGGGGATAGCGTGAGGTTCGTGCGATCCATTTGGAACGGGGCCATCTCCTTCGGCCTGGTCAGCATCCCGATCAAGCTGGTGAACGCCACCGAGAGCCACTCGATCTCCTTCCGCCAGATCCATCTGAAGGACGGCGGCCGAGTCCGCTACCGCAAGATCTGCGAGCTCGAGGACCGCGAGCTGACGCAGGACGAGATCAGCAAGGGGTACGAGGCCGCGGACGGCTCGATCATCCCCATCACCGACGAGGACCTGGCCTCGCTGCCGATCCCCACCGCCAAGACCATCGAGATCGAGGCGTTCGTCCCGGCCGACCGCATCGATCCGCTCCAGATGGACGCGGCGTACTACCTCTCCGCGAACGGCGTGCCCGCCGCGAAGCCGTACGCGCTGCTCAGAGAGGCGCTCAGACGCAGCCAGAAGGTCGCCATCTGCAAGTTCGCGCTGCGCGGGCGGGAACGGCTCGGCATGCTCCGTGTCGTGGACGACGTGATCGCCATGCACGGACTGCTGTGGCCGGACGAGATCCGCGCGACCGACGAGGTCGCCCCCGACACGAACGTCACCGTGCAGGAGAAGGAACTCGACCTCGCCGACGCCCTCATGGACACCCTTGGCGAGGTCGACCTCGCCGACCTCCACGACGACTACCGCGAGGCCGTCGAGGAACTCATCGCCGCGAAGGCCTCCGGCGAGGCACCACCGGTCGCCCCCGCCGAGCCGCGGGCCGGCAAGGTCCTCGACCTCATGTCCGCCCTGGAGAGCAGCGTCCGCGCGGCCAAGGAGTCCCGCGGCGAGGAGGTCGCCGAGGTGACCCCCCTCAAGGGCAAGACGCCCTCGCGCAGGCCGTCCGGCGCTGCCTCCAAGGAGAGGGCCGGCAAGAAGTCCACGGCGGGTGCGAAGAAGACGGCGGCGGCGAAGAAGACCACCCGGACCACGACGGGGGCGAGGAAGTCGACATCAACGGCGAAGAGGTCCACGTCCACGTCCGCGGCCACGTCGACGGCGGCGACGAAGAAGACTGCCGCCAAGTCCACGACAGGTGCGAAGAAGACGGCGGCCAAGAAGACGACGAAGAAGCGCGCGTCGGCCTGAGCCGCCACGGCTCGGCACGGGCGCCCGCTGAGGGCACCGAGCGCAACGGGGCCGACAGCAACCGCCCCCTCACCCCCGCACCCGCCGCAGCGCGAGCACCGCGTTGTGGCCCCCGAACCCGAACGAGTTGCTCAACGCCACGTCCCCCCGCGCGGGCAGTGGCCGCGGGGCCTTGGTCACCACGTCCAGCTCGATCGCGGGGTCCTGCTCGGCGCAACCGATCGTGGGCGGGACGATCCCGTGATGGAGGGTGAGGACCGTGGCGACGGCCTCGACTCCGCCCGCCGCACCCTGCAGATGCCCGAGGTGCCCCTTGAGCGCGGTGACCGGCACCCGGCAGCCCCCCAGTACGGACTTCAGCGCCCGCGCCTCGGCGAGGTCGCCGTCGGCGGTGGCCGTGGCGTGGGCGTTGACGTGTACGACGTCCGCGGCCTCGGCCCCCGCGTCGGCCAGCGCCCGCCGCAGCGCGAGCGCGACCCCCGTGCCGGTCGGGTCGGGCGCGGCCATGTGGTGGGCGTCGGCGGAGAGTCCCCAGCCCGCGGCCTCGCAGTAGATCCGCGCGCCACGGGCCCGTGCGTGCTCCTCCGCCTCCAGCAACAGGAACCCGGCGCCCTCCCCGTTCACGAACCCGTCGCGGTCCCTGGCGAAGGGGCGCGAGGGGCTCTCACCGTCCCCGAGCCCGTGGGTCGACAGCGCCCGCATGGCAGCGAAGGACGCCATGATCGCCGGGGTGACGACGGCTTCGGCCCCGCCGGCGAGGGCCACGTCGATCCGCCCGTACCGTATGCGGTCCACGGCTTCTCCGATCGCCTCGGTGCCGGAGGCGCACGCGCTGGTCACCGTGCGGGCCTCGCCGGTGATCCGCAGCGCCAGGGACACCTGGGACGCGGCCTGCGAGGGCACGGTCATGGGGGTGGTCAGAGGGGACACGCCCCTGGGGCCCTTCTCTCGCAGCCGCCGGTCACCGCCGACGAGGACGGACGCGTCGCCGAGGATGGCCCCCGCCGAGACCCCGACCCGCTCGGGGGCCGGCCCGCTCTCGGCCGTGCCCGCGGGGTCGAACCCGGCGTCCTGCCACGCCTCCCGTGCGGCCAGCACCGCGAACTGGGCGGCCCGGTTCATCCGCCGGGCCTGCGGCCGGGGCAGCAGCGCGGCCGGGTCCACGGGTACGGTCCCCGCGATGCGTACGGGCAGGCCGGCGAACTCCTCCCCGTCGAGTTCCCGTATCCCGCAGCGCCCTTCGAGCAGCCCCGCCCACAGCTCGTCGACGCCGACACCGAGTGGGGTCACGGCGCCCAGCCCGGTGACCACCACCCGTCGCGGTCCGCCGGTCCGGCTCGTCGCCGGCCGGGCGCGGCGCGGGTGGTGCCGTACGACGTGGTCGACGGCCTCGGCCGCCCGCTTCCTCAACTCCGCGTCCGAGAGCGGTGGTTCGGGACGGTGGTCCGCATGGTTTCCCGCACGGTGGTCTGCGCGGCTGTCCGCGCGGTCGCCCGGTGTGTCGTGGCTCCAGCCGCCCCGTCGCCGTACGTACGTGTCCTCGACCGCGTGCGGATCGACCGTGCGCAGGAAGTCGACGCGGTCGCCGTCCCGGAAGTCCACGGCTCTCAGGTTGGCGGAGGTGAGGAGAGGAATCCCGGCGGTGTCCACGCGGTGGTCGCCGACGGTCACGGTCCGGGTCCGGTCGAGCTCCTCGTCGCGGTCGGCGCCGCCGAGCGGCGGCCGCAGCGTCACCCGGATCGCCTCGGGACGCACCGGAAGGGTGTGCATCACGACGTACCAGCGGTCCACGTCGGCGTCCCGCGCCGAGAGGGCGAGCAGATCCCCGGGGACGAGTTCGGCGACGGTGACGGTGTGCGGCGTACGACTCATCTCGTGCCCCAATCCGGCGACTCCCGTGGGTCGGCCCAGTCCCCTGTGGCGTGATGGGTTCCTCGTTCAAGCTCCCCTCTCTGCGCGGGCGCGGAACGTCGAGGAACCGCGTGTTTCCGGCCACTTACGGGACGAAGGATTTGATTGACTGTTCAAGTGAAGCTGTTTTAGGTTGCGGTTGAAGCGTCAAGTCACCAGGGGCGAGCGCGGACATGAGATCCACCCCGGGCACGAGGACGACCGTGACCGTGACCGCTGGAAACCGCCTACCGTTTTTGGAGACATTCATGAGTGAACGCGCCGACCGGATCATCGCCGCCCTGCGCAGCGGACACGACCACCTCGCCTCACTGGCGGGCGGCTGGGGCGCCGACGACCTCACCCGGGCGTCCGGGGCGGCGGAGTGGGACGTGTCGCAGGTGCTCAGCCACCTGGGCAGCGGTGCGGAGATCGGCCTGGCCACCCTCGAAGGCGCCCTGGAGGGCACTGGGCCCAAGGACGCGGACTTCAACAAGTCGGTATGGGCGCGCTGGGACGCGATGTCCCCCGGCGAGCGGGCCGAGGCCTTCGTGCCCGCCAACGAGGCGCTGGTCGCACGCTACGAGAGCCTGGACGCGCGGGCGCGCGAGGATCTGAGGATCAACCTCGGTTTCCTGCCGACGCCCGTGGACGTGGCCACGGCGGCGGGCCTGCGGCTCAGCGAGTTCACCTTCCACACCTGGGACGTCGAGGTCGCCTTCGATCCGGCGGCCGTCCTGGCGTCCGACGCGACCGGACCGCTGCTCGACCAGGCCGGGATGCTCATCGGCTTCCTCGGCAAGGCCGATGCCCTGGAGAGTCGCGCGGTCCGTCTCGCGGTACGCACCACCGCGCCCGAGCGGTCCTTCGGTCTCGACCTCGGCGAGGCGGTCGGACTCGGCGACGAACCGGCCGAGCCCGACGCGGTCCTGGGCGCACCCGCCGAGTGGTGGCTGCGCCTCACGACCGGCCGCCACGCGCCCGCGTACACGCCGGCGAGCGTGACCCTCACCGGGGACGTCCTGACGCTGGACGATCTGCGGAGGGTCTTCCCCGGGTTCTGAGGCGGGGGAGGGGCTTCTGCGTCGGCTTGAGGGTCCTGCCACGGGCTTGCGGCGGGTCTTGCCGCGAGTCTTGCCGGGCGGGGTCCTTCGTTTCCACAGGCCCGTTGAGGGCCGAGTCCGCTCCGGTCATGTAGGCCTTCTGGGACCTCGGGGTCCCGGGAGGCCTACATGTCGTTCTCGGTGTCCGCCGGCTTGGGCAGCAGGGCGCGCATCACCGTGCAGTCGTGCTGCCCCTCCAGGCCCTCGACCGCCCGGGTGACGGCGCCGGCGAGTGAGGCGGAGGCCTCGCTCAGGAGCCGGCGCGCCTTGTCGGTGAGCGCCACCTGGATGCCGCGCCGGTCGCCGCACGCGGTGTTGCGGGTGATCAGTCCGGCGTGCTGGAGGCAGGCGACCTGATAGGTGAGCCGGGTCTTGGGGCGGCCGAGACGCTCGGCGATCTGCGTCATGCGCAGGCCGGTGGCGGGGCCGTCGGCGAGCAGGCACAGCACCAGGAACTCGTCGTGGGAGATGTCGAGCGTCTCCTTCACCAGGGGGCGAAGTTGCTGCTCGATCGCGCCCGCGGCGGCCAGCAGTCCCATCCAGGCCCGTAGTTCGGGGGCAGCAGGGCGGCCCCGCCGGTCGGGTCGTGTCCGGGCGGGTCGGCGGGGGCGGGGAGTCGGCCATGAGGTCCCAGTCTATCTGTTGTCCAAATTTGGAGCATCGACTAGCCTGAGGTCATCCAAATTTGGACGACTGGCGGGTCGTTCGTCGCTGAGTCGTCGTGTCCACCTCCACCCCGCCCTTCTCAGGAGAACCTCATGTCCGTCGCAGTCGAAACCGGGACCTGGCAGCTCGACCCCACCCGTTCCACCGTCGGTGTCCAGCACAAGACGATGTGGGGGCTGGTCACCGTGAAGGGCACCTTCACCGGGCTCACGGGCGAGGGCGAGGTGGGGGCCGACGGGGCCGCCACCGGTTCGATCACCCTGGATGCCACGTCCCTGGACACCAAGAACGCCAAGCGCGACACGCACCTGCGGTCCGCCGACTTCTTCGACGCGGACCGGCACCCCGAGCTCACCTTCGTCGTGCGCAGCGCGGCGCCCGCGAGTGACGGGGCCGTTCAGGTCGCCGGTCAGCTGAGCGTGCGCGGCATCAGCCGTCCGCAGTCCCTCACCGCACGCCTCGCGGAGGTGAGCGCCGACGCGGTCACGCTGACGGCGGAGTTCAGCGTGGACCGGGAGCAGTTCGGCATGGACTGGAACCAGTTGGGCATGATGCGCGGCCGCACCACGGTCACGGCGTCCCTCCGTTTCGCCCGGACGACGTCCTGAGAGGACGGTGAGGCGGGACGCGGCGGACTGAGGGGCGCGCATCCCCTGGGGTCGCGCCGCAGGCCCTGCGACTCCTGTCCTGTCCTGTCCTGACCTATTCGATCTCGCGCATCATCTTCTCCATCGAGCCGACCGCGAGCCGTGTCTGCGTCAGCTCGTCGAGGGTCTGCCGTTGCTCCTCGACCGTGCGGCGCTGCAACTCCACGGTGTCCTCCAGGAGTTGTGCGTACCTCGCCGCCAACTCCTTGTACTGCTGCTCGCGCGCGGCCAGCATCCGGGCCCGCCAGGTGGCGGCGACCTGCCAGACGATCACGATCAGCAGGCTGAAGAAGCCGGCCGCGCCGACGGCGCCGACCAGAACTCCCAGCTCGTCGGCTCCGGCGGCGAGCGTCACCTGTTCCTGATTCACTTCGCCTCCTCTCTCGCGGTCCGGTCGGTTTCCTCGGCGGGATCAGCCTTCTCGGTGATCGTCGCGGCCGCCCGGGTGATGATGTGGGGCGTCAACTCGTAGAAGAAGGGGGAGACTTCGAAGTACTTCATCGTCTTGCCGTCCTCCGCGAGCTCAAGCGTGCCGACGACGAGTCCGGCTGCCTCCAGCCGCTGCAGATGCATGTGCAGCAGCGGGCGGCCCATGCCGATCTCGCGAGCCAGCGCGCTGACGTAGTTCCGGTTCTCCGTGAGCGCCGCGATGATCCGCATGCGGTGCGGATTGCCGAGAGCGGAGAGCACCTTCAGCAACTCGTCACCGGTCGGTGCCGGAGGCGGGACCTCGGGCATCGCGAGCCCTTTCCGTCGTACCTGTCAGAAAAGGCTGACGGCCGCCCCGCACACCTGTCAAAGATTTCTGACACATCTGGGGGATAGCTCGGGGATGGCTCAGGGATGAATCAGGGATGGCTCGGGGTCATCTGGGGGACGGCTAAGGAATCGAGGGCGTCAACACCGGTGTGGCGGTGACACCGGCGTGGCGGTAACCCGTTGGAACCTGTCGATTATGCCTCTGGGGGGCGTACTGGCGCGGACGTACGGTCGTGAACCGTTCCCGCACCCGCCCCAGGAAAAGGCGCCTCCATGCAGTACGTCATGCCCGTCGTCATCGGCATCCTTTACGCACTGCTGATGTCCCTCATCCGCGAACCGCACCGCAGGCCCTTCAACGCGGTCATGGTCGCCGGAGCGGGCGCCGCGTACCTGAGCGGCGGCGGCCTGGGCGGCTGGGAGTTCGCCTTCGCCGCGGTCGTCACGTACGTCGCCTACCGCGGGCTGGAGTCGTGGACCTTCATCGGCATCGGCTGGCTGCTGCACACCGCCTGGGACGTCGTCCACCACATCAAGGGCAACCCGATCATCCCCTTCTTCGCCGACTCCTCGCTCGGCTGCGCGATCTGCGACCCGGTCATCGCCCTGTGGTGCCTGGCCGGAGGCCGGACGCCGCGCGAGCTCTTCAGGGGCCGGGGACTCGGCCTTGGGGCGCTACGACGACTGCCTGGACGCAGCGCTCCGAAGGAGTGCGTTTCGGGACAGGGAGCGGCCCATGCCGAGCAGGGCAGTGCGGTGTCGGGGCGCTAGCGCGGTGAGGGTGTACGCGGTGGGGGGGGTGCATTAGGCGGGGCGCATACGGCGGGAGTGCGGCGGCCATCGCGAGTTCGTGATCGGCGCGGCCCGAACCTCCCTCGGTTTACGACACATTGTTGTGGTGTGGATCACGCTTGCGGGACTGAGCGGTTTACCCGGTGGATTTCCGTACCAAGCTGTGACAGCCGAGGTGCCGGTGCAAGGATGAACCGCCATGACTGCTGGACGGTGTTCTCGCGCGCTGAGGGCTGCGGTGTTCGCGGCCGTCTGCGTGCTGTTCGCCGTGCAGGGACACGTGATGACGTCCGGTGTCGAGGTGCCCTGGTGGGCACTGGTCGCCGGAGCTCTGGCGACGGGCGGGACGGTGTGGTGCCTCGCCCACCGCGAACGCGGACTTCTAGCGGTCGGTTCCGTCGCGGTCGCCACCCAGGTGGTGCTCCACTCGTTGTTCGCGCTCGCGCAGGCGGTCGAGCGGCCGGAACCCGGCGGGGCGTCCCTCGCCCAGCGGTGGGTGCGATATGTGCTGTGCTCACCGCCGGAGGCCGACGGGGGTTCGGGCGCCGCGACGACGCTCGCGCACTCCATGAGCCATGAGGACGCGTTGGGCATGGATGCGTCGCTCCTGGATGCGTCGGGGTCGGTGATCCCGGTGAGCGGCATGGACGGCGCGGGCGGCATCGACATGGTGGGTCCCGCGGGCCATGCCATGGGCGGCATGTCCTCGACGGGCATGCTCACGGTCCACCTGATCGCCGCCCTGCTGGGCGGCCTGTGGCTCGCCCATGGCGAACGCGCCGCCTTCCGTATCCTGCGGGCTCTCGCCGGATGGCTCGTCGCCCCCCTGCGCCTGTTGCTGCGGCTGCCCGCGCCGCCGCACCGCCCACGCGTCCGCGCCCGTCGGGGTTACTCGGACCGCACCCCGCGCCGGCTCCTTCTCGTCCACGCCATCACCTCTCGGGGTCCGCCCGCCGGGACCGCTGTCCTCTGACGACAGCCGGTTCCCCGGGGCCGTACCCGGAGGTGTCGCCGACTCCTCCGTCTTTTCCCTCTTCGCCGACACTCCGCTCCTGCCTCGGGCATCGGTCGCGCACGTCCGCGCGGCCGTACGTCATCAACCACCGGAACCGCCGTGCCCGTTGCGCCGGTCCGGTTCCCGGACTCCCGAGAAGGACACCAGGTGTTCACTCCTGCCCTGCCCACTGCCCTGCCCGCTGCCTTGCCCGGTGCAGCGCCGACAGCCCGGTCGGCTGCCCTGCCGACTGCCCCGCCCACGTCGCGCGACGAGTCGATAACCGCCTGGGCGCTCGCCGCGCGCGGCGGCGACGCCGACGCCGTGGAGAAGTTCGTCCGCGCCCTGCACCGGGACGTCAGCCGCTACGTCACCTACCTCGGCGCCGACCCGCAGTCCGCCGACGACCTGACCCAGGACACCTTCCTGCGGGCCCTCGGCAGCCTGCACCGCTTCGAAGGCCGCTCCTCGGCGCGCAGTTGGCTGCTGTCCATCGCGCGTCGTGCGGTGATCGACAGCATCCGGTACGCCGCCGCCCGGCCCCGCCTGTCGGACACCGACGACTGGCAGTCGGCGGCCGAACGCGCCCAGCCGCGCGGTCTGCCGGGCTTCGACGACGGCATCGCGCTCGCGGAACTGCTGGCCGCGCTGCCCGACGACCGCCGTGAGGCGTTCGTGCTGACCCAACTGCTGGGCCTGCCCTATGCGGAGGCGGCGCTCGTCAGTGGCTGCCCGGTGGGCACGGTCCGTTCCCGCGTGGCCCGCGCACGCCGCTCACTGATCGAGTCGCTGTACGAGACGGAAGAGCCCCGACTGGTGGCCGTGACTGTGGCAGCGACCGCGGCCTGACGAGCCGCGCGGGACCCGCCGCCCGGCTTCACCGGACCGGGCGGCGGCGATCCGTGCCGTGCAGTCCGGTGAGCCGTGCCGTGCGCCCTGGTCAGCCGGGTCGGTCCCGCGCGGACGGGGCACCTCAGGAGGACGGGTCACCTCAGGAGCTCGCGGGCCGGCGCCTCGCTCCACCACCGTTCGACCTGCTCGGGTGACCAGCCGCGTTCCGTGGTGAGCGCGGCGTAGACGTCGACGGTGCAGAGGGCGGCGTAGACGTCGACGGCGGTCCGCACGTCCAGACCCTCCCTCAGGACGTCCGCGGGCCAGGAGGAGAACACCCGTACCCGGGTCTCGTCGCCCCGCTCACGGCCACGACGGCCGCCCACGACACCTCGGCGACCGCGGGGCTGTGGGCGTGCACGACGCGCTGTTCACTCTCAACGGCACCTTTCTGGCCACCGCGCTCACCGGGCTGTCCGTCGGAGGTCTGCGCGCCGGTCTTATCCGGCCCTGGCACGGGGCGCTGGGGTTGCTGGCGGCGGCGCTGATGTTCGGTTCCGCCACCCTCGCCCCGATGGTCATCGCCGAGGAGGGACCCTTGGGACTGCTCGGCCTCGTCGGCCGGCTGGCCTGGGTCGTCTGGATCGTCACGTACGGCATCACCCTGATCCGCCTGAACCCGTCCGGCTAGGCCGCTCCTCACCGGGACCGGTAAGGCTGAGGAGTCGGGGGCGGGCCGGTGGCGCGTGGGGTGGGTCAGTCCGCGTCCGTCGTGCCGGTGAGCACAGTGAAGGCGTCGCGGCGGTGTGCGGCGAAGAGGGCCAGGGCGGCCTCCGCGTCGCGGGCCCGCAGGGCGGCGGCGAGTTCGCGGTGTTCGGCCGGGATGTGGGTGAGGTAGCCGTCCGTGCTGCGGCCGATCCGGGTGAGCAGGAAGAGGTGGACCTGGCAGCGGATGGCCTGCCACGCCTCTTCGAGGCGACGGTGCCGGGCGGCCGCGTAGACGGCGTCGTGGAAGGCGATGTCGCAGCGCACCATCTCGTGCTCGTCCGCCGCACGGTCCATGGTGTCGACCACCTTCTCGACGGCCGCGATGTCCTCGTCCGAGGCACGGGCGACGACCTCCCGTACGGCGAGTTGTTCCAGCACGCCCCGCAGGCTGTCCAACTCGGCCACGTCGTCGGGGGACAGTGTCGTCACGGTGGCCCCGCGGTGCCACGCACTGCGTACCAGGCCCTCGCGCTCCAGCTTCAGCAGCGCCTCGCGCACCGGGCCGCGGCTGACGTCCAGGGCGCCGGAGAGCTCGACCTCGCGCAACTGTGCGCCGGGGGCGTAGGCCCCGCTGAAGATGGCCTCCCGGATGCTGTCGGCCACCTCGTCGGCCAGTCCCCGGCGACGCGCGGGGGCCACCTTGCCTTGGTCGCTCATGACTCCTGCCCTGCTTGTGCCCTGCTTGCCCTGCTGCCTTGGCACCCTGCCTACGTCCCTTGTCGCAATGTTAACCATCTCCCCGGCGGGCAAAATGTCGACTTTCGATGCTCGACTGCGGCATGCGGCATGCCGAAGTCGGCATTCGACATTCGCGCATCGAAGCCCGCGCGGCCGAACCGCGAACCGCGCCCCGATGCGCTCCGGCTCAGGGGACGGCGGGCCCGGTGACGAGCTGCCCTTCCTCGTCGTACGGCCAGACGTTCGGAACGCAGCCGTTCATGCCCTTGATCTGCTGCATCATCGCCGGTGCCGGTTTGCCCCGGCCCGGGCAGCCGACATGGCCGTGGCCGAGGAAGTGACCGACCTCGTGGTTGATTATGAGTGCGCGATAGGCAGTGACGTCCTTGGCGTACACGGGTGTTGCCAGTTGCCAGCGCTTGAGGTTGACCATGACGTCGTCGCCGACGCGGCAGTTGACCTCACCCCTCGTGTTCAGCCCGGACCTGCCGCAGATGGTGTCGACGGTGCCGGGAGTCGCGACCCGGACGACGAAGTCGGTGGCGCCCCCGGAGACCCGCTGGAACGCCGACCGCCCGTCCGCCGTCCAGCCGCGAGCGTCGCCGAGGATGCGTTCCACCTCTTCGGCGACGTCCTCGGCGGACAGCGTTATGCCTTTCTCGACGTCGACCCGGTAGCGCAGGGTGCTGCCCTTGCCCACCTTGTCGCTTCCACCGGAGGCCGTGGTGAACGTGCCCGGCCCGGTGGAGGGGATGTCGATCGGGGAGGGGCTGGACGACGTGCTGGGGGAGCTACTGGGGGACGGACTCGTCGAGGCTGAGGGGCTGCTGGTGCCGTTGGGGCCGGGGGCGGGCCGGGACGGGCCGGACGTGGGCCTGGCTTGCTCGGTGGACCCGGCGTTGTCCGGTAACTCTCCCGTGCCTCCCGATGCCCACCCCATGGCGGCGAATCCGGCGGCCCCGAGCACGGCCACCACCGCCAGGCCTCCCAACCAGGGGCCCTTCCTTGGGTTTCCTCGGTTTCCCCGGTTCCCTCGGCGCCTGGAGGCGTACACGCGACCGCTCTGACGGCGGCGGGCGTTGGAAGGCTTGGTGTTGTGCGCGCTCATGTTCTTTCAGAGTGTGATGAGGAAGTGATCGGATCAGACCGAACCGATCACGAAACGATAACGGATCAACGGTGGAGGTGTGGCGCGGTTTCGTCGTGGATCTGTTGGCACCCTTGGTGCGCGCGTGGCCCGTAGTGCCGCGTCGGCCGATGCCGGAGTCCAGAGCCCAGAGTCCAGAGCCCTGAGCCCAGGGCCCTGGATCCGGGTGCAGAGCCAGGAACTCGGGCTTTGCATGATCATGCGAAAGCATGCATACTCTTCCCATGTCCAAGGTCCTCACCTCCCTTCCCACCGGCGAGCGCGTCGGCATCGCCTTCTCGGGCGGCCTCGACACCTCGGTCGCGGTCGCGTGGATGCGCGACAAGGGCGCCGTCCCGTGCACCTACACCGCCGACATCGGCCAGTACGACGAGCCCGACATCGCCTCGGTGCCCGGCCGCGCGAAGACCTACGGCGCCGAGATCGCGCGCCTGGTCGACTGTCGCGCGGCGCTGGTCGAGGAGGGGCTGGCCGCGCTCACCTGCGGGGCGTTCCACATCCGCTCGGGCGGGCGTGCCTACTTCAACACCACGCCGCTGGGCCGCGCCGTCACCGGCACGCTCCTGGTCAGGGCGATGCTTGAGGACGACGTGCAGATCTGGGGCGACGGCTCGACCTTCAAGGGCAACGACATCGAGCGGTTCTACCGGTACGGCCTGCTCGCCAACCCCCACCTGCGGATCTACAAGCCCTGGCTGGACGCGGACTTCGTGACCGAGCTGGGCGGCCGCAAGGAAATGTCGGAGTGGCTGCTCGCCCACGACCTGCCCTACCGGGACAGCACGGAGAAGGCGTACTCCACCGACGCCAACATCTGGGGCGCCACGCACGAGGCCAAGACCCTGGAGCACCTGGACACCGGCGTGGAGACCGTGGAGCCCATCATGGGCGTGCGGTTCTGGGACCCCGAGGTCGAGATCCTCACCGAGGACGTGACGATCGGCTTCGACCAGGGCCGCCCGGTGAAGATCAACGGCAAGGAGTTCGTCTCCCCGGTCGACCTGGTCATGGAGGCCAACGCCATCGGCGGCCGCCACGGCCTCGGCATGTCGGACCAGATCGAGAACCGGATCATCGAGGCCAAGAGCCGCGGCATCTACGAGGCCCCCGGCATGGCCCTGCTGCACGCGGCGTACGAGCGCCTGGTCAACGCGATCCACAACGAGGACACCCTCGCCCAGTACCACACCGAGGGGCGGCGCCTCGGCCGGCTGATGTACGAGGGTCGCTGGCTCGACCCGCAGTCGCTGATGATCCGCGAGTCGCTGCAGCGCTGGGTCGGCTCGGCGGTCACCGGCGAGGTCACGCTGCGGCTGCGGCGCGGTGAGGACTACTCGATCCTCGACACCACGGGCCCGGCGTTCAGCTACCACCCGGACAAGCTGTCCATGGAGCGCACCGAGGACTCGGCGTTCGGCCCGGTGGACCGGATCGGCCAGCTCACCATGCGCAACCTCGACATCGCCGACTCGCGCGCCAAGCTGGAGCAGTACGCCGGGCTCGGCCTGATCGGTACCGGGAGCCCCGCCATCGGCGCCGCCCAGGCGGCCGCGACCGGCCTGATCGGCACCCTCCCGGAGGGCGGCGCCGAGGCCATCGCCTCCCGCGGCGAGGTCTCCGGTGACGACGAACTCCTCGACCGCGCCGCGATGGAACTCGGCACGGACTGACATACCCGCAATATGCCCTCCCGCGTAAACATTTTGGTAAGTGCCAGAATAGGAAACCATATTTGGGCCATAACGGACGGGGTGTAACACGGTCGCGCACGCGTGACGCTGAGGCAGAAAGAAGTGGGTTGCTCGCGGGGCTGAAATCTCGGCACCGGGCGACCTTTCGACACAACAGCGCCTCGGATTGGATTTCTTGTGAGCAACATCGACCCGGCTCCTGGATACCAGACGTACGACCACTCCTCCACGCCCGATCGGTCCATGCGCAATCAGGTCGCCGCACGGCGGACAGCTCTCGCGATCTGCACGATCGCCGACGTCGCGGCCGGCTTGCTGGGTCTGTGGATCGTGCTCTACCTGCTTGACGCGAACCAGGCGAATGCATTCGTCGATTTCGTGCACGGAACGGCGGACTGGCTGTCCGGGTGGGCACGGGACATCTTCACGATGGACACAGAAGGTCTACGCGTTGCCCTTAATTATGGTCTTCCGGCCGGTGTGTATTTGCTGATCGGTCACGGGATCGCCGCTCGGCTCAACCGGGTCTGACGGCATAACAGGAGCGAGCTCGCGGAAACGATCTCAGGCATGCACGCTGAAAGCGATCACCTGCCGATCTATGAAGACCTGGTACGCGAACGTGGAGACGTCGTAGCGGAAGCCCGGGTCGCGGCAGAACACACCCAGCACCAGGCGGCGGAACTGCTGACAGGACAGGACGTCGGCCGACCGGACTGGCCGACGCGATAACAGCCACGACTCGAGGGCGGGCAGAGGATCTGGCCCATTGGCACTTGGAGCCCGAGAACCGCCTCCGCGTCGGGGTTCAGCTCTCGGCCGAGGTGAGCACCACGAAGTCCGCGTTCGACGGGTCGAGGCAGACGGCGAGCCGGCCGACGCCCTCCGCGTCCACGGGCCCCATCTGCACGCTGCCGCCGTTCTCGGTGACCTTGGCGACCGTGGCGTCGCAGTCGGTGACGGCGAAGACCGGGTGCCAGTAAGGCCGCCCGTTCGCCAGGGCGAGGTGCTCCTTGGGGAGCTCCATGAGGCCGCCGTGCATGCGCTCCGGGGGAAGCCCGGCGGGGGTGATGAGGGAGTACGTGCCCCCGCCACCGGGCAGCTCCGTATCGCTGAACTGCCAGCCGAAGATACCGCCGTAGAACTCCTTCGCGGCCGCTGCGTCGGTGGTGTACAACTCGGTCCAGCACAGCGAGCCGGGCTTGTCCACCAGCTCGACACCCTTGTCCGTGCCCGGCTGCCAGACGGCGAACTGACCTTGAAGCGGGTCGCTGTACTGCGCCATCCGGCCCCAGTCGCCGAGGTCCGCCGGGGCCACCCGTACGGTGCCGCCGGCGCGCTCCACGGCCTGGGTCGTGGCGTCCGCGTCGGTGACGCTGTAGTAGATCATCCAAGCCGGACGGGCGCCTTCCTCGGTGAGTTTGCCGAGCCCGGCGACGATCTTGCCGTCCTTCCGGAACATGCCGCCCTCCATGTCCTCTCCCTCACCCATGGATTCGTAGTCCCACCCGAGCACGGCGCTGTAGAAGGCCGCCGCGGCGCGGACGTCGGGAGCGCCGAGGTCGAGCCAACAGGGGGAGCCGGGGACGAAGTCCGTGGTGATCATGCTGATCATGTCCTTCCGTGGATCCTCTGTGTGCCATCACGTGTGTGCCCAGCGTGGCACCCGCCACTGACAACCGCCCGCCGACCGCTCTCCGCGGGCGACCTGGCTGCGCCGACCGCTCTCCGCGGGCGACCTGGCTGCGCCGACCGCTCTCCGCGGGCGACCTGGCTGCGCCGACCGCTCTCCGCGGGCGACGCGGCCCCGCGGCCCGCTGTGGCGGGGCGGCGTTCCCGGGGTGATCCTTGAGGAGGAGCCTGGCGGCTCCCGGTCGAACACCGCGAACACCGCGCCCACAAACACCGGACACGACGTGCGCCGGAGGCCACAGGCCCGGGAAAGGGTCGGGAGCAGGAAGGGCGGGCGTGAGATGGCGGACCCGAGGGCCCAGCGGATCGCAAGCCTGATCGAGCCGCTGCGGGTGACACCCGGATCGCGGGTGGACCTGAGCGGGGACTTCGCCCCGCGCTACAAGGGCGGCCTGAAGAAGAGCCGCGGAGTCGATCTGCTGGGCACGGGCGTGGAGTTGCTCGCCGAGTACCAGGAACGGCTCGCGGCCCAGGACACCTACGGCGTCCTGCTCTGTCTTCAGGGACTCGACGCCGGGGGCAAGGACGGCACGATCCGGCACGTCATGAGCGGGGTGAATCCGCAGGGCGTGAAGGTGAGCAGCTTCAAGGTGCCCTCCGCCGAGGAACTGGACCACGACTACCTGTGGCGCTATGCCGCCCGGCTGCCCTCGCGCGGTGAGATCGCCATCTTCAACCGCTCCCACTACGAGGAGGTCCTGGTCGTACGCGTCCACCCGGAGAACCTCGAACGACAGAAACTGCCGGAGCACTCACGCGGCCCCGACATCTGGGACCGCCGGTACCGGGAGATCAACGACTGGGAGCGCTATCTCACGGACAACGGGTTCAAGGTGGTGAAGGTCTTCCTGAACCTCTCCAAGGAGGAGCAGCGCGTGCGCTTCATGAAGCGCATCGACCGGCCGGAGAAGAACTGGAAGTTCTCCGCCGCCGACGCCCGCGAGCGCCGGTACTGGGACGACTACCAGCGCGCGTTCTCCGAGATGCTCTCGGCGACCAGTACGGCCTGGGCACCCTGGTACGTCGTGCCCGCCGACCGGAAATGGTTCGCTCGCATCTGTACCGCCGCCGTGCTGGCACACGTGCTGATGGACATCGACCCCCAGTACCCGACGGTGAGCAAGGAGGCCCGCAAGGCCCTCCAGGCGACACGGCGCGACCTGGAGGCCGAGGCCCCCAAGGGCGCCGCCGCCGACCCCTATGCGGCCGCGCATCCACACGTGGGGAAGCGCGGCAGGTAGGCGCGCATCCGCGGGTCCGGCCATGACGGCAGAGTGGAATCACGAGGCGGAACGGTCCCTCGGCCCCGGCGCCTGGTACGCACGCTCCCCGGAGCAGGTCGCGACCGCTCCCGGGGTCGACCCGGCGGCCGGCCTCTCCGCGGTCCTGGCCGCGGAACTGCTGGCCGGGAAAGGGCCGAACGCCCTGCCGGAGGAGAAACCGGAGCCGGCATGGCGGTGGTTCCTGCGCCAGTACCGCAGCTACATGCAGATCGTCCTGGTCGCGGCCGTGGTGGTGTCGCTGCTGATCGCCCAGGGGGGTACGGCTGTTGTGCTCATCGTGCTGACGCTGCTGAACGCGGTCGTGGGCGCACACCCCCGAGCGCGGAGGCCGGGTGAAGCCCGCTGTCCGCAGGCCGCGTGGTCGTGGCATCATCGGCTCACGCCACGCTGACTTCACGGGGGAATTCCATGGCGGAGCAGGTCAGTTCACGTCGCGCGCCGTACTGGGTCGCCGGTGCCGGCGCCGTCAGCGGCACGGTGGCCGCGCTGAGCATGACCGGTGACATCATTTTCAACGTCTTCAACGGCCCGACGGCCATCGCCGTGTGCGGCGGGGTGGCCGTACTGGTAGGCGGCCTCGCCTGGTACCTCATGGTGCGCACCCAGCAACAGACGGTCGCACCCGCAGCCGCAGCCGCACCCGCAGCCGCAGCCGCAGCTCCGCGGAGCGTGCCGCGGCACGATCTGCCGGGCGCCGAGCCCTGGGTGGGGCGAGAGGTCCTGCTCGACGGGTTACTCGCCCTGCTCCGGGACGTTCCGGCACCGACAGGCGGGGCACTGGCCGTCCGTCCCATGGACAGCCAGTCGAAGATCTTCGTCGTCCACGGGGCACCGGGGACGGGAAAGACCACGCTCGCCCTCAACGCGGCGCACCGGGTGGGGACGAATACCCCGACGGCCAGTTGTACCTCGAACTGCGGGGCGACGGCGACGAGCCCCGGACCAGCGCCGATGCCCTGGAGCGGCTCCTGCTGCGACTCGATGTCGCACGCGAGGACATCCCGGCCGACGTCGAGGACCGAGCCGCGCTGCTGCGCACCGTGACCAACGACCGGCGGCTGCTGTTCGTGCTCGACAACGCGCACAGCACCGAACAGGTACGGCCGCTGCTCCCGGTGGGTTCGGGGTGCGCGGTGCTGATCACCAGCCGCAAGGCGCTCTCCGCCGGAGACGTCACGCGCCCCCCTGTGCAGGTCTTCCTTCCGGACGAGAACGAGGCGCTGGACGTCCTCGCGCACTACGCCGGCCAGGACCGTATCGCCGCCGACCCGGCCGTCGCCTTGCAGATCACCCGGTTCTGCGGCCGGCTTCCCCTGGCGCTGCGCATCGTCGGCTCCAAGCTGAAGCACCGGCCGGACCTGAGCCTGGCGCGGATGCAGGCACGCCTGGAGGACGAGCGGCATCGGCTGCGAGAACTCGTCCACGACGACAAGAGCCTGGAGGCCTGCCTGGGCTTCACCCACCGGGAGTTGGAGGAGTCCACCCGTACGGCCTTCGGACTGATCGCGACGCTGCCGGTCGGACGGCTCACGGACTGGCACTTCGCATCCGTCGTGGGAGCCCGGCGAGCAGGGGTCGCGGCCTGCGACGAGCTGATCGAGGTCAGCCTGATGGAGGCCCAGGACGACGACGGAGCGGACACCCGCTACCACGTCCACGACCTGATCCGCGTCTACGCGGCCGAGCAGTACGCGCACCTGCCGCCCGACGAGCAGCAGCGGTGGGAAGCCCGTCTGGTGCGGGCCTTCCGGAACGCCGTCGTCCATCTGGCCGCACAGCGTGCCCCGGAACTCGCGGCGGAGGTGTCCCCGGATCAGGTCGACGACCTGGACCGGTTGTCGGCCGCCGCCTGGGTCTCGGACGAGCAGGAGCGGCTCCAGTGGGCCATCGCCCGGGGCCGGAGCCTCGGCATGGACACGGAGGCGGCCGAGATCGGCGAGGCCCTTTCCTACTTCCTCGACGACATCACCCTCCCGGCCGGCGCCGCGGACTGGCTGTTCAGCACGCCGTCCGGGGCAAGGCCGCGGGTACGGGGCAGCCTGCGCCGCGCCCGCGCGGCGGCGGCGCTGGCCGAGGGCGCGCCGGACAGGGCACTGACGCTGCTGGCAACAGGCGAATCAGACGCCCCGGAGACGACGGTGACGGACCCGGTCGACCGGGCGAGGGACGAGATGGTCGTCGCCCGCGCTCACGCCGCGAAGAACGACTTCCGGGAGGCCCTGCGCCACATGACCGCGGCGATGGACCGACTGCGGACCGGCCAGGACTCCTGGCACGTCCTCAACTCCCTCGAAAAACTGGGCGAGTTCCAGAGATGGCGGGGCAAGCCGGAGCTCGCCGAACAGAGCCAGCGGGAGGCGCTGCGGCTGGCCGAGCACGCCGGTGACCTCCGAGCACGGGCCCGGCTTCAGCGGACCTTGGCCGAAACCCTCGGCTACCTGCGCCGACCCGAGGAGGCGGCGCCGCTGCTGGAATCGGCCGTCCACGACTTCCGGGTACTGAACGACCGCAGATGGGAAGGCGCCTGCTTCTACGCCCTCGGCAAGATCTACCGTCTCCTCGGCCGCCGTGACGACGCTCTCGACTGCTACCGGCGGGCGGAGGAGATCTTCGGACCGATGGGTGAGCGCCACTGGGTCGGGCGGGTCACCAACGCGAAGATCCGTGTCCTGGCCGGCATGGGCAACCTGGACGAGGCCGCCGCCACGGCGAGTACGGCGCTCGGTATCTTCCAGCAGCTCGGCGACGAGATGTGGTCCGCCCACACCCAGCGGGACGTGGGCTGGCTGCACCTGAAGGCGGGCAGGCCCGCCGAAGCCCTCGAACCGCTGACCCACGCCGTCGACGTGACCGGCCGCGCGGGAGACGCCTACGCCGGCGCCATGGCCCACCACTTGCGCGGAGTCGCCCACCGCGACCTCGGCCACTACCCGGAGGCGTACGCAGACTTCGAAGCGGCCCTCACCGTCTACCGGTCGGGTGACTACGAGTGGAACGAGGCGGCCGTGGTCCACGACCTCGTCCGCACCCTACGGTCCGACGGCCGCACCGAGGAGGCCGAGACCCTGAACACGGCCACCGCGGCGGCCAACCCGGCCTTCGTCCGCATGCACGGCCGGAACGGCGCGGAGGCCGTCCCGGACGAGGACTGATGGCGACGCCTCGCCGAGGACTGATGGCGACGCCCCGCCGAGGGCGAGCCGACCGTGAGACCAAGTGTGACGTGTCGGACGTACCGAGCGGTCGCGGGAGGCTCCCGACAGGTGCTTGAGCGGCTCACGTGACCGTCCACCGATAAAATGGGCGAAAATCGGACACCCTCGGACGCGCCTGCTACGCGGCGGACCGCACAGCCCTCAGCGGGCTCCGAGGTGACCGACGGATCTGGAAGGTGCCGCAATGGCGAAACAGATCACGTACCGGCGAGTCCACGAGGAGACCTCGCCTAAGGACCCATGGTGGGCCTGGCGCGCTGGTCGATGACGACGTCCGGCGTGTGTGACCTGCCGTCCCGGTGAAGCCCGGTGAAGGCGGAGGTGAAGGCTGTGACGAATGCCGCGGTGCCCGCCGGGCCACCCAGCACGCGGCGTGCGGTGGTCGGCGTGGCGGAGGACCTCAATCCGGGGGCGTTCGCGTTCGTCATGGCTACGGCCGCGGTGTCCACCCTGCTGGCCGAAGGCGGTGCGACGGCCGGCTCGGCGATCCTGCTGTGGATCGCGATCGTGGGATACGTGGTGTTGTGGGTGGGCTACCTGTGGCGCCTGGCGTACCGGTGGCAGCGTTTCCGCGCCGAACTCGCAGGTCCGCGCGGCTTCGCCTTCCTCACCGTCGTCGCCGCGTCCGAGGTGCTGGCCGCCCGGCTGGCCCTCGACCAGCACTACGGCGCCGCCATCACGCTGGCCGTCATTGGCGCGGCCGGGTGGCTGGTGCTCGGTTACGGTGTGCCGCTCTTCTTGATCTGCTCCGGTCACACACTGTCACTGCGTGCGGCCAACGGTACGTGGTTGATCTGGGCGCTGGCCACGCAGTCCCTCGCGGTCGCCACCGCAGACCTCGCCCAGCACACCGGAAGCCGGGCCCTGGGCGACCTGGCCTCGGCCTGCTGGGCCATCGGACTGCTGCAGTTCCTGCTGGTGGCCGCGCTGGTACTGGGCCGGCTCCTGCTGGAACCCGTCGAGCCGGCGGATATGACCCCGCCCTACTGGGTGTTCATGGGTGCCCCCGCGATCAGCGTGCTGGCCGGCGTGCGGCTCCTTCAGCTCCCGTACGGAGGCGCGCTTGTGCCCGGGACGTTCGTGGCGGGTGCGTCCGTAGTGCTGTGGATGTTCTCCACCTGGCTGATCCCGCTCCTGCTCGCGCTGGGTGTGTGGCGGCACGTGTTGCGCCGCGTTCCGCTGCGGTACGAGACGAGCTTGTGGAGCCTGGTCTTCCCCGTGGCCATGTACGGGGTGGCGTCCCGGGCACTGGGAGAGGCAGCAGGGTGGGGCTGGATGACCTCGGTCGGCGCCGACGAGGCGTGGGCGGCGCTGGTGGTGTGGGCGGCGGCCTTCCTCGGGATGCTCGCCGCACCGATCACCGCGAAGCGGCGCTCCGGGCAGCCGGGAGCGACGTGACGGCGTGGAGCGAGATCACGCAGCGACCACTGCAAGGAGGCCGGACCTCCTGCTCCGGTAAAGCCACGTCCCCCGCCAGACAGCACCCACTCACGCCGGTGCAACGTCTCCGCCAGCCGACTGCGCGTCGAGCGATGCAGGGCAGTGCCTCTTCCCTGGATGCGCGGCGAGCTCAATCAACAGATCCAGCTTCCGCCCCGCCTCCTCAAGCTCGGCAGCACTCGCGGTGATGCGAGCACGTTCGGCGCGCAAGCGCTCGATCATCTCGGGCCCCGCCTGCTTGGCGTCGATGCAGGGCAGGAAGGACGCGATCATGCGGCTGCCGAGCCCGGCGGCGTAGAGCTGCTGGATGAGCCGCACCCGGTCGACCGCTGACTCCGGGTAGTGCCGCTGGCCACTCGGCGTGCGCTCGGAGCTGAGGATGCCCTGCTCCTCGTAGTAGCGGAGGGCGCGCGTGCTCACCTTGGCCCTGCTGGCCAGTTCACCGATTCGCATGGTGTGCCTACTCCACTTTCGTCCCGATCACCGGCGGCCGTCGGCGCACACGATTTGCCTCTGACGTCAACGTCAAGTTCTACCGTAGCCAACGAAGGGCGGTTGTGACCGCTTATGTAATGAATCAAGAGGAATCACCATGGATGTAACTGGCTCGATCGCACTCGTCACCGGAGCGAACCGCGGCATAGGCCGTCGCTTCGTCGACGAACTGCTCGCACGCGGCGCCGCCAAGGTCTACGCCACGGCCCGCCGCCCCGAGCTGATAGAGGTCTCCGACCCGCGGGTCGAGGTGCTGCGCCTGGACCTCCTCGACGCGCAGTCGGTAACGGACGCGGCTGCCGCAGCCCCCGATGTCACCCTGCTCGTCAACAACGCCGGTATCGCCACGCGCGCGAACCTCCTGACCGGCGATCTCGACACGATCCGCCTGGAGTTGGACACCCACTTCTTCGGAACCCTCGGCGTGATCCGCGCGTTCGCACCGGTTCTCGCGTCGAACGGCGGGGGAGGGATCGTGAACATCCTCTCGGTCCTGTCCTGGTTCGCCTCCGACGAAGCGGGTGCCTACTCCGTGGCCAAGGCCGCCGAGTGGAACATGACGAACGGCCTCCGCCTCGAACTCGCCGACCAGAAGACCCTGGTGCAGGGCGTGCACCTCGGAGCAGCCGACACCGACATCATGGCCGGCCACGACGTCCCGAAGATCGACCCGGCGGACGTCGCCCGAGCCAGCCTCGACGGCGTGGAGTCCGGCGCGATCGAGGTACTGGTCGACGACGCGAGCCGCTACGTGAAGGCTTCGCTCGCGGCGGACCCCGCGGAGTTCTACGCCCAGTCAACGGGGAAGTGACCTGCCTTCCGCGGGCCGCCGAGAGGCAACGAGAGAGGGCGGGGCCGGGTGAGCCGCTGGGCGAGGGCGGGCAGCTGAGGCCATCTGCCCCAGCCCGAAATGGTGTGGCGCGTGGCGCGCCCGTCCATGCTTCCAACGGGTCCACGCCGGCACAGGAAGCGAGCTAACATCTAAGTAAGATTCAATCTACGTAATATCGAAACTGCGTTTTGGCCGAGAGGAGCCGCCTGTGGAATTCAAAGGGAGGGCGGCTGACCTGGATCTGCTGGCTCGACAGCTGGGCCTGGTGATCGAGGGCGCGGGCGCCACCCGTGGGCGGGCCGTGATCATGACCGGGCGGCGCCGGGTGGGGAAGTCTCGCCTGGTCCAGGAGTTCTGTGACCGGTCCCGGGTTCCGTACGTGGTCTTCCAGGCGACCCGGGGCCGCAACGCCGTGGCCGAGCGGGCGGACTTCACCGGGGCGCTCGCCCAGTCCGCCCTGCCAGGGGCGGAGCTGGTGGCCGGGCTGCAGGCCGCGGACTGGAATCAGGCGCTGCGCTCACTGGCCGTCGCGGTTCCGGACGACGCCCCGAGCATCGCGGTGATCGACGAGGTGCCGTGGCTGGTTGAGCAGGACGCGGAGTTCGAGGGGGCTCTGCAGACCGTCTGGGACCGTCACCTGTCCGCCAAGCCGGTCCTGCTCATCCTGGTCGGCAGCGACATGTCGGTGATGGACGCGTTGCAGTCGTATGGCCGCCCGTTCTTCGGGCGGGCGGCGAAGATGACCGTACGGCCGCTGCACCTGGGCGATGTGCAGGCCATGACCGGGCTGGATGCGGCGGACGCGGTGGACGCGCTGCTGATCACGGGAGGCTTTCCGGAAATCGTTCAGTCGTGGCGGCCAAGGGTGGGCCGGGCGGACTTCCTGCGCGAGGCGGTGGCGAATCCGCTGTCTCCGCTGCTGGTGGCGGGCGAGCTGTCGCTGCTGGGGGAGTTCCCCGAGGCGTCGCACTCGCGGGCGGTGCTGGAGGCGGTGGGCAGCGGCGAGCGGACCTTCTCCACCATCGCGGCACAGGCCGGGGGAACAGGTGCCCTGCCATCGGGCACGCTGTCCCCGCTGCTGAACACCCTGCAGGCCAAGCGGGTTCTGGCGGCCGACCTGCCGCTCTCCGCGAAGGCCGACACCAAGAACAAGCGCTACCGCATCGCGGATCCGTATCTCCGGTTCTGGCTGGCCTTCCTGCAGCGGGGTATCCCGCTCATCGAGCGCGGCCGGGGCGATCTTGCCCTGGAGCGGATCGAGCGGTCCTGGACCACCTGGCGGGGGCGTGCGGTCGAGCCGCTCGTCCGCGAGTCGCTGCTGCGGCTGCTGCCCGACGAGCGATGGCCGGAGACAGAGGCTGTCGGCGGCTGGTGGAACCGGCAGAACAACCCCGAGATCGACCTGGTCGGCACCGACCGTGAACCCGTGGCGGGCGCGGTGCACTTTGTCGGCTCCATCAAGTGGCTGGAGTCCCAGCCGTTCGGCCGGCGCGAATACGACGCCCTGGCTCGGGACCTGGTCGCGGTGCCCGGTGCCGGGCGGGACACCCCGCTGGTCGCCGTGTCCCGCAGCGGTGTCGTCGGCAGCCTGCCGCTTGCGGCCCACTGGGGGCCTGAAGACCTGGTCCGCGCCTGGCAGTAGCGGAGAGACGGTGAGGCATGGGGTACGTGGCTCAGGATGCCCAGTACGGCAGGCCTCCACCCAGGCCCACCCCTCAGGCGCGGGTTCGGGCAGCGGTAGGTCGAGGAGGCCGATCGCCTGACGGTGTCGACCGCGTCCGGACAGCCTCCAACGACCGCGCAGCCGTGGGCCGGGACACCTTCCAGTCCGCCGCCACCAGGTCGTTCGTACAGTGGCGCGCTCCACCTGGCGACCCCGATGCCCGCGGCAACAGCCCGACCGACGTCGCCGAATGCGCTGGCAACAGCGTCGAAGTCCTGCTGAGCCGCTACGCCAAGTGTAGTCGGGCCGGGGGCGTGAGCCCTTGTTCCGTTGAGAGACGCTCAGGGGCCAGCCAGCTCGCAGCACCGTGTTCGTGTCCACGACCGACACGATGTGGTCGGGGTAGCGCTGCTGCACGATGTGTTCCGCCATGGCGAGCCCGAAGCCGACGGCCAGCTCTCGGGCCTGCATGCCCTTGTACCAGCTCTCGGAAGAGCGGCCCTTGTCGGTGAGATCCATGGAACCGGCGCGGTTGCCGTCCAGTGCCTCGCAGAACTTCAGGCTGAGCCAGTGTTCCGCCAATCCGCGCCCCATTCCCTGGCCGGCCAGCACGTAGCCGCGTGCGACGGCGTGCAGGACCTGCCACGGCGCCAGGTCGATGGACCGGCCGTGCTCGGCCAGCGGGACCGGCCGCAGGTCGGGCTTCCTGCGTGCTGCTTCCTGGCCCTTTTCTCGGCGCTTCTTGTCGATGGTTGCCGCGGCGGAGTCCACGTGCGCTGCCAGTTCTGTCGTCGAGTGGACGTGAACGTTTGTCGAGGGGCTGAGTGCGTTCAGGATCTGTCGCGCGGTTCTCGCCATGCATGCCCCACGGTCCGCGTGCTCTGGCTGGCCGGGAACGGTAGTTCGGGACATTGGGGCGCGTGCAAGTGCGCATGGTGCGCCAAGGACTACAACTGGCCACACCGGGACCGAGTATGACCAGTGGCGATAGAAGCCGAACCGGACATCCGACAATCCGCGCTCGTCAACCGGGCGCCGCGCTAGTGCCCTCCTGCGGGGAGATGTTGGAGTGGATGCGCCGGGCAGTCATGCTCCCGCCGATCAGAAGGAGGCGGGTATGGACCCGAACGAGCACCACGGCGCCGCACCGGAGTCCGAGCAGCCTGCGGACCGATCCCCGGCGCAGCCGCATGGTGATGGGCGGACGGACGGCGGCGGCAGCGCGCTCGCGGGCTTGGCGGGCGAGTTCGGTGCGGAGCTGGTGCGGGCCATTCGCGTGGGCCTGGCCGAGGGGAGCAGCTCCGGTCACGGGGCGCGGGGGCCGTCGCAGCTGAGCTGGTATGCCTTCGCGGCCGAGTACGCGCGGGCGCACTGGCCCGGGCGGGCGGCGAAGACGCGGGACGAGGTCAGCGAGGCGCTGACTACCGTCACGGTGGCGATGCTGTGGGACCTTCCAGGCCGGCCGAACGGCAAGCTGCTGCGCCGTGCCCTGCGGCACTGGGCGTTCGTCGTGCCCGGGCCGGGGCAGGGGGAGATGCCGACGGAGGACCGGCTGGTGCTGCAGTGGGTGGCGAAGGCGTCCCGGCCCACCAGTTCGTCGCGGGCCCGCGTGGCCGCCACGAAGGGCAGCGAACGGGACCGCTGTTCTTCCTGCCGGTAGCGTTCCACTTGTTCGTGCCGGTAGGTTTCGAGCCACTGATGCGGAATTAGGCCCTCGCTCACCTCGGCGAGGAAAACCCGTTGGAACTCCAGACCCTTGAAGCCGTGCAGCGTGCCGAAGCGTACGGCGTCAACCCCTGCCGGGATGTCCCGGCCGATCTCGCAGGCGTGGATGCCGTACCGCTCATCTGCCAGGGTGACGGCCAACTGCCTGGCGGCGTCCCGCGACGGGATACCGACCGGCATCGCCGCGTAGGGCGTTCCGTAACGGTCATGGCGAGTCGCCGTACCTTCGTCCCCGCACCGTACGGCCGGCCCCGCGCCGCACCTCGTCGAGCCGCACACGTCGACGGCACACCACCCTGACCGTGTCACGCTTCGTCGACGGGATCATCACTTCCCCCGCCAACTCCGTGCATCAGGTGCTATATCCGATGCAGGATGAACGGATGTGGTCACCGGTCACTCCGTCCCGAAGGCGGGGGCCCAGGGCATTGCGCATCACAGACTCCGAGCGTCACATCCCTTGAACGTCCTCAGGTCCGCGATGTCCCCAGGTCCTCGGTTCCGCACAGGAGAAGGCACTTTGACCGCACTCGGCTCCACCCTCACCCTGAAACACGCCCGCGACTACGTCCCCAAGCAGGGCACCACGACCTCCGGTGCCCAGGACACGGGGTTCGCCACCGAATGGCACCTGGAGGCCACCGGCCGTCCGCGGCTGACGATCCACGACACGCGGTGGGACGGCGGCGAACGGGATGTGGTCCTGCAACAGGGCGCACTGTTACCGGAGATGCCGGCCGGACTGGCCAACCTGCATGGCCGGCACCGGGCCGGGATCACCGAGGTGTCCGAGGAGCGCCGACGGATCACGGCCTTCCTCTCCCTGCCCCAGCCGGACGGACGGCCGAAGCAGAAGCGGGCCCTGACCACGGCGCAGTTGGCACAGGGCTGTGGGGCGCCGCTCCTGTGCCGGCTGGTGGCCCGCCCCGGCGTGTCACTCAGCCCGTCCTTCGATCCTGCTGACCCGCAGGACACCGAGCGCTTCCAGCACGCGATCGTGTTCGAGGACGAGGACCGGGAGACACCCGTCGTCGCCTACGTGCTCACCCGCCTCATGCCGACGCTGAGGCAGACCGGCTGGACGGGCGACACGTGACGGCGCCTCGGACCGGCGGCGGCCACCCGGCACGACCGCACGCGGAGAACTCCGCGACCCGAAACCGTACGAACCCGGCCGACAGGACATCAGCATGAGCGGCGTGAAGCATCTGTCGATGAGGATCCCGTGGCGGGACCGCCCCTGGGACCAGTTCCTCTGCGACGACCCGAAGGGCAACTCGTCGTGCACCCTGCTCGCGGCGATCGGCAAGGGCCGCGACGACGAGTTCGAGGCGGAACACGCGGGCGCCCCCGTCGGCAGCCTGGACCCTGACAGGCTCCCCTGCCTGAGCGAGCGGGCCACCTTCATGTCGCCCGTCGGATACACCGTCGTCAAGGAGCACCCCTACAGCCACAACCAGGCGCTGCGCGGCAGTCTGCTCCCCACGTCCCTCAGCGTTCCCGGGTACGCGTTCGAGGCCATCCCCTTCCGCTGGCTGAACCGGGCCTCCCTGAACGACGAGATCGGTCACTCAAGGGTGCCCGCCTTCGAACAGCTCGCCGAGGACCGCACCGACCGCGTCCTGAACTCCCGTGCCGCCTGGGTGATGGACGGCGGCAACCAACAGGCGGTCATCGATGCCTTCTTCGAGCCGGTCGCGCCACGTGACAGCCTGGTGTTCGTCTACCTCAAGCACTCCCCGCTCCAGGAGCAGCGCACCGACCGCCTCCTGGTGGGCGCCGCACACGTCACGGGCCTGACCCGGCCGCCGATGTGGAACCAGGCCGGGAAACCGCCGTTCGACTCCTCCATGTGGGAGACGATCGTGCAGCACTCCCTGCGCCCCGGCATGACCGAGGGCGCGCTGCTGCCCTACCAGGAGCTCGTGCCGCTCCTGGACGGGGGCACCGACATCGACAGGGCACTGGCCTGGGCGCCCGAGGGCCGTGACGTCGAGTTCTCCTACGTCACGGAACACCTCTCCGACGACGCTGCCATCGAGTCCCTGGCCTCACTGATGTCGGCCGCCGAGGGCATGCGTGAACTGGGCCTCGACGTCCCCGAGTCCGCCACGACCTGGCTGACCGAGCAGACCGAACGGCTCTGGCAGCTGCGCGGTCCGGTCCCCGGCCTGCCCGGCGTCCTCGCCCTCATCGGGGTCCAGCAGCCCCACGTGGCCGCGCGAGCGGTGCTCACGGAGGCCGGTGAGGCCACCGACCCGTGGGACCTGCTGCACGGCGTCTTCGCCGATCCCGCGCGCGCCCCGCGGGCCCTGCGGGCTCATGTCGGCCCCATCCAGGCACGGGTCTGGAACAGGATCCCGGCCGAGCGCCGGGCGGTTCTGCGCCTGCTGTCCGGGTTCGACATCGGCCCGGACCAGGTGCGCATGCTGCTCGACGGCGACACCGAGGTCGAGATGACCGCCGAGGAACTCCTGGAGAACCCGTACTACGCCGCGACCTGCACGTACGGCCAACCCCTCCACGTCCCGTTCACCGCCGTCGACCGCGCGGTGTTCCCCCCGGCGCACGTCACCTGGCGACCGCCGGTCCCGGACGAGGTGGGCCTCGGCGACCCCCTGGACCGCCGGCGGGTCGAGGCACTCCTCACCGAGGTGCTGGAGCGGCAGTGCGACCAGGGAGACACCCTGATCCCCGTCGGCGAGGCCCTGGAGTACATCCGGCTCATGACACCCACGGGACTCCCGGCCCTGAACCACGACATCCTCACAGGGCTCGGCCTGGACCACGACGGGGTCGTCGACTGCCCGGACTGGTCGCCGCTGACCACCGTCCGCCTTGCCGACGGCACGCCCGCCTACAAACTCGACAGGCTGGAGGAGACGGCGAACGTCGTCCGGGACTGGGTGGCGGCGCAGCAGGCGCGCCCGCCGCTGGGCGGGATCGGTGACGCCCGCGCCGTACTCGACGCCGTACTCGACCGGGACCAGGACAGTGACCGGGACCGGGACGGCGCCGGGGACGCCGTGCACGCCGCCGAGTTGGAGGAGCGGGCCCGCACGGAGAAGGCCGCGGGGCTCGCCGCCCTGCACGACGCACGCCTGTCCGTCCTGGTCGGACCGGCGGGCACCGGCAAGACGACGCTGCTGCGGGCCCTCGTCGACTACCCCGGCGTGGCCGCGGGGGACGTCCTGCTCCTCGCTCCCACGGGCAAGGCGAAGGTGCAGCTGGAGACCAAGGTCGGGCGCCCGGCGAAGACCCTCGCCTCCCACCTGAGCGCCACCGGCCGCTACGACGCCGAGAGCGGCCGGTACCTGGTGCGGGGCGCCGACCGCCCCCGGCGCGGCTACGGCCTCGTCGTGATCGACGAGGCGTCCATGCTGACGGAGGAGATGCTCGCCGCGACCCTGGACTCGTTCACCGGCGTCAAACGGCTGATCCTGGTGGGCGACCCCCGCCAACTGCCCCCGATCGGAGCCGGACGGCCGTTTGTCGACCTGGTGGACAAACTGCGCCCGGACGACTTCCCGACCGCGGTGCGGGTCGCCGCCGGATACGTCGAGTTGCAGGTGCCCCGGCGCCAGTTGCCGGACGGCAGCCACGGCACCCGCCACGACCTCGAACTCGCCGCCTGGTTCGGCGGGGGCACGCGCGGCGCCGGCGACGAGGCCATCTGGGACGAACTGGCGACCAACCCCGACCTTCCCACGCTCCAGTACGTCCCCTGGGGCGGGCGCACCGCCGTGCAGGCCCTCACCGACGCCCTCGGCCAGGTCCTCGGTCTCGGTGATGCGGAGGATCCCGTGCGGGCGTTCGCCCTCACCTACGGCGGCAGCGTCAACGGCGACTACCTCAACTGGCAGCGCGGCGCCGGTATCCGCGCGGAGGCGTGGCAGATCCTCTCGCCCACCCGGTCCCGTGCCTTCGGGACGGTCGAGCTGAACCGCCACATCAAACGCGTGTACCGGGCCGCCGACACCGAGTGGGCGAAACGGTACCGGGGTGCGAACATCCCCTTCCCGATCGGGCCCGAGGAGATCGTGCGCGGCGACAAGGTCATGCAGACGACCAACAAACGCATGAAGGCGTGGCCGCGCGAGAACGCGATGGACTACGTCGCCAACGGGGAGATCGGTGTCGCCCTCGCCTGGCCCACGCCCTCCGCCAAGCGGAAGAAGCACACCCTGAAGCTCGGTGTGGAGTTCTCCTCCCAGCCCGGCCACGCGTACAGCTACCAGCCGTCTGACAGGGACGATGCCCCACTGGAGCTGGCCTGGGCCGTCACCGTGCACAAGGCGCAGGGCTCCGAGTTCGGCACGACGTTCCTGGTCCTGCCCGCCAGGGCCAACCTGCCCAGGGAACTCCTGTACACGGCGCTGACCCGGCAGAAGGACAGAGTCGTCATCCTCCACGAGGGCACCCTGGCGGACCTGCGCGCCTTCGCCCACCCGAGTAACTCCGAGACCGCCCGCAGGCTGACCGACCTCTTCGAGGCACCACAGCCGTTCGCCCTCGACGTACGGGGGCAGACCCGCCGCTTCGACCGCAAGCTGATGCACGTGTCCGCCGACGGGACGCCGATGGCCTCGAAGAACGAGGTCATCATCGCAGGTCTCCTCGATCGCCTGGCGCCGGGACGATGGCTCTACGAGGAGCCGCTCACGGGCGCCGACGGCCGCGTCGTCCGCCCCGACTTCACCGTCACCGCCGAGGACGGTCGCACGGTTTTCTGGGAACACGCCGGCATGCTCGACCTCCCCGACTACGCGCGCAAGTGGGAGCGCAAGAAGGAGTGGTACGCGAGGAACGGCATCGAGCCATGGCACAAGGGCGGCGGTCCCAACGGCACCCTGATGTGGACCGACGACCTCGACGGCGCGGATGCCCGGGCCTGGCTCGCGCTCGCCTCCCAGGTCCTGGACGCGGAGCCGACGGACTCCGGGTCCGCGACCGGGACCGGGCCGGCCAGAAGGGCCAAGAAGACCGCCGCCCGGCGGAGGAGGCCGTGACCGCGCCGTCGGCACCCGCCCGGTGGCGTGCGCGTACGGCTCCCACGAAGGACGAGGGACCGCACGAGGCGCGGGCGAGCGCGGGGAAGCGCGGAAGGGGAACGACGGGACGGTGAACAGCGGCATGCTGAAAGACGACGTGCCGAACGACGGTGCGGCGAACGGCAGGACAGTGCACGACGGAACGGGTCTCAGAGCCGGGACGCTGGCCCTCCTGCTCGAACCGCTGGGGGTGGACGCCGTGGCGGGCCCGGCCGCACTCCAGCGCTTCGCCGAGGACGTGGCCGCGGTTGCCCAGGCGTGGGGGTGCCCAGATCTGCCGGCGTCCGGGAGCACTCTCCCACCGGTGTCCGACGCGGTGGCGACCTGCGCCGAGGCACACGAACTGATCCGCCTGACGACGGCCCGGGGACGGATCCCGGCGCCGGACGGCGACGGACACCTCGGGGAGCTGAGACGGCTCGACGGACTGCGGAGCCGTCTGCCGGCCCTGGAGGGCGTGCCGGTGGAGGCACTCCGGGCGGACGTCGCGGCACTGGCGGTCGCGGAACGGGAGCTGCCCGGAGCACTGGAGCCGTGCCGTCGCGCGGAGCGGGAGTGGCCAGCGGAGGTCTGGCCCTCGATCCGTGAGATCGACGTCGAGTCCGCGACGGCCGAGCTGAGCCTGCCACGGGGCAGCCGACGGGCGGCCAGGGCACGCGAGTTGGTGCTGGGGCACGGTGCCGCCACACTCCGGGAGCTGCGCAACCGGGAACTGGTGCCACTCCTGGAGAAGGTGCGCGACCTGGTCGTGGCGGAGGAGGCGTACGAGACGCTCCTGTCGGGACGGCCGCGGTGGTGGCGCTGGCTCGCGCCGGACGCGCGCACCGGATTCGACACGGAGCGGTGTGACGCCCTGCGCTGGGCCATCGAGGCCCGGGACACCGGCGCCGTCTCCGCGAGCGCCCTGGACATGCTCGCGGACGCCGACGTGCGGGCGGTGCTCGGGCGCGGGCCAGCCGCGGCGTCGGTGAGCCGGGCCGCCGATCCGACCGCCCCTGCCCCGGGTTCGACCGCGCCTGCCCCGGGTTCGGCCGCGCCCGGCCCGGGGTGGGCCGCGCCCGGCGCGGGGTGGGCGGCGCCCGGCTCGGGGTGGGCGGCGCCCGGCTCGGCTTCGGCCGCGCGGATCACGGAAGGGCTCCTGGCATCCGCCTCCCGGACCGGCATCGACGAGCTGCGCGCCTTCGAGTCCTGGTACACGAGGAACCTCGCGTCCTTCGACCGCGTCGCCGCGGCCATGGACCTGTGGCGGACCGAACCGGCTCTCCGCGAGGCCCTCGCGCCCCTGGTCGCCCGGCTCGCGTCGTCGTCCGGGGCGGTGGACCCGAGCCGGCCTGCCTACCGCGACATCCAGGCTGCCCTGCGGGCCGGGGCAGGGGCCGAGGCCGGGGGTGCTTCGCCGCCGACGCCGTACTCACCGCACGCCGTCGAGAGCGGGAGACTCGTGGAGGTGATGCGCCGCGTCGGAGCACTCGAACGCGCACTGCGCGACGCCGTACGGGTCATGCCCGCCGCCGGAGGCAGGCTGCGGGTCGCCGTCGCCGGACGGACCAAGTCCGGGAAGACCACGCTCCGCAAGGCCCTGATCCGCGACACGGACCGGGACGGCATCGGGCGAGGAGCACACCGCACCACGCGGGAGACCGCCGCGTTCCGGGTCGGTTGCGTCACGTACCTCGACACGCCCGGTGTCGCGGCCAAGGACGACGACCACGACGCCACGCGCGCCCGGGCCGCCTGCGACGACGCCGACGCGGTCATATGGAACTACGCCGACACTCTGCGCGACGAGGAGTCCGCCGAACTCCTGCGGCTGCTCCGCTCGGGGAAACCGCTGCTCGTCGTCGTCAACGTGAAGAGCCGGGTCGTCGAACCGCACCGCCTGAGGCGTTTCGCCGACGACCCGGCCAGGGAGTTCGAGCAGGTCGCGGGGCACACCGCCCGGATCGAGCAGGTCTGCCGTGCCGCCGGGTCCGCCCCGCCCGCCGCTCTCCCGGTCCACTCCGGCGCCGCGCACGAAGCGCTGTCCACGCCGGACCGTGAGTTGGGCGACCGGGCCCTTCGGGCCAGCCGGCTGCCCGAGCTGGAGCAGTCCCTCACCCGGCTGCTGGCCGAGCGGGCGCTTCCGCTGCGCGCCGTCCGGCTGGCCGACGCGGTCCGGGCACCGGTCGCCGCTCTCCACGACCGGCTCGCCCGTGAACTCCGGGGGATCGGTCTCGCGCTCGACGCGCTCGAACGCTCGACGGACGACGACCGGACCGCGGTGTTCACGGTCTTCCGGGCGGCGGGCTGGGACACGCGCGACCGGCTCGAAGCCGCGCGGCACCGAGCCAGGGAGCGGTTGCCGGACGTGGTCGGGGGCCTGGGCGGCGCGGACGCCGCGCGCACGTGGAGCGACTTCCTCACCGGCCTGGAACTGGAGGAACTCCTCTCCGGCCTCGCCGACGCGTGTGAGCGGGAGGCGCTGAAACGGGGCGTCCTCCTGCGCACGGCGGCGGACGTCCCGGATCACGCAGACGCCGCGCGACCGCGGGTACGGCCGCGTCCCGACCTCAAGACGCAGGCCGCGACTCTCGGCACGGCGGCTGCCAAGGGGGCGGCGACGGCCCTCCTGGGGTCCGTGGTCACCAAGGGAGTCCCCAAGTCCGCCCTTCCCCCTCCCGCGACGGCGGTGGTTCACGCGGCGGGGGCACTGGCCGGAGCGGCGAAGGCGGTGAGCGGCGAGATCCTCCGGGTACGGCGGGCGCAGGACCGGTGGGCGGGCGCGAGCACGACCGAGGCCGCGGCCCGCCTCGACGAGCTGTTCGACGAGCTGACGGCGTGGTCGGATCGGTTCACGGAGGCGGTGACGGACCAGGCCGAGGCCCGGTTCGAAGCGCGGTCCGCGGACATCGCCGCCGCGCGGGAGAGGCGCGAACGGCTCGACCGACTGCGGCCGGCCCTGCGGTCCGCCCTCGACGGGATCGACCTCGTCCTGGCACGCCGGCTCCTCGCCCTCGCGGGCGGTGCCCCGGCGGCCGTCCGCCGGGCACGCCGGACGCCTGGGGCCGAACTCCGGCTCTGGACCGACCCGTCCCGCACCGACGACGTACGGGCGCGCCTGCGTGATTGCTCCGTGGACGTACTCACCGAGCGGATCGAGATCCGCCCGGACTCCATGGACGAGAAGGGCGAGGTGCCACATGGCGACCGGGACGAGAGGGACGAGGGACCGCATGAGGACTGACACGGCACTGGTCGACACCTCCGGGAGCGAGGACCGCCCGAGCGCGCGGGTGCTCGCGCTGTGTGCCCGAGCGGAGGACGTCCTGGACGCCCACCCGCGCACCCGCCCGCTATCCGCGGACCTGCCCCGTGCGGACGCGAGCCCGCTGCGCATCGCCCTGCTGGGCCCGTACAGCGCGGGGAAGTCCACGCTCGTCGCGGCGCTCCTCCGGCTTCCCGCGGCCGATGTCGGCGCACTCGTCGACGCGGCTCCCAAGACGCATGAGGCGACGCCGTACGAGTGGGACGGAGCGACCCTCGTCGACCTGCCCGGGACTCTGTCGGGCGACGAAGAACACTCCGAGGCGGCCCGGCGCGGCGTACGCGGCGCGGACGCGCTCATGATCGTGACGACGAGCGAACTGCCCGGCGAGGCGGAGACCGCGGCGATGCTGGAGGCGCTCGGCCCCGACGGGTTCGCCGACCGGAGTGTCGTCGTCGTCAACAAGATGAACGCGGAGAACAGCGACCGCGACGTCGTCCTCGACGAGATCCGGGCACGGCTCGGGCCCTTCGCCGACCGCGTCCCGATCGTCCCGACCGACGCACGCGACTATGTCGACGCCGTCAACGACCCATCCCTGTCGGCGGCCGACCGTGCGGCACTCGTCACCGAAAGCGGCATCGACGCCCTCGCGGCCGAACTGAGGCGCGTCGTCGCGCCCGGCGTCGGCGGTGTCCGCCCCCGGGCCCAGGCGTTCGAACTCCTCCGTGTGCTGGCGGACGCCGAGCGGCGGTGGGAGCTGGACGGTGAGGATCTCGATGCCGCGCGGACCGCGCGAAAGGCCGGGGAAGCGGTCACCGCCGCCAGAGAGCTCGTGCTGAGCGCCCTGGACAGGGAGAGCGGCGTCGTCGCCGACAGGATCACGGCGGCCGGAGGCAGGGCCGCCGCCGGGGTCTCGGACAAGGACGGCGCCGTCCCCGACCGCGTCGCCCGTGCCGTGCGGGACGAACTGGAGGACACGGGAGGAGATTTCGACGCGAGGTTCTCCTCGTCGGTGCGGACGGCGTTCGACGCGCTGGTCGCCGAGTACGGAACCCATGTGCCGGAGCCGGATCTCTGGGCGAACGACCTCGAAGCTCTCGGGACGACGCCCGTCGCGGCGCCGAAGGAAGCGTCCCCGCTGGCTCAGGGGGTCAAGGAGGCGGCCAGGAAGGGCGCGAAGGCGGGCGCCGCGAAGGCGGGGGAGTGGCTCGGCAAGGTCAAGGACGGCGGCCACGGGCCGGGAAGCGCGGCCGCCGCCGTCGTGGACAAGCTCAGCAAGCATGGGGTGGGACGGAAGATCCTCGACGCCGGTGGCAAAGTCACCGACGGGGCGGGGAAGTTCAAGCCGTGGGGCAAGACCAAGGCGGCCGGAAGGGTGGCGGGTGCGGCGGGCAAGGTGCAGTGGGCGCTGGCGGTCATGGGGCCGCTGACGGACCTGGCGGGCATCGCGCAGGAGCAGGGCGAGTGGATGGCGGTCAACAAGCGGCGGCAGGAGATCAGGGACCACTTCGCCGAGCAGGCACGCACACAGCGGGAGGCCCTCACCGACGCCGGCACGCGGTACCTGAGCGCGTGGATCGCCCTGGTGGAGCAGTCGCTCGGCGGTCTCACGGAGCGGGGTGCGAGGATCAACGCCGAGCGTGAGGCGGCGCTGACGGCAATCGAGGACCTCCGCGGCGAGGCGGCGCGGATTGTCGGCCCGGCCCTGTGACCGACGGACGGACCAGCGGGCCGAAGGATTGGAGGGTCGGAGAGCAGGCAGACCGGCGTGCCGCGGGACGGCGAGTAGGCGGTGCGGGTGTGCGGGCCGCCCGGATCATCCCGATCCGGGGTGTTGATCTCGCTGCGGGTCCCGGAAGCAGGTGAATCAGCTGGTACGCCCTCGTCGTGAACTCTGCGCAGACGCACTGGGTCGGTCGGTTTGCCCCGACCCGGCGTGAGCGGAGCGAGGCGTCGGCCGCGTTCGCCGTGTGAAGCCGTACCCGGTGCCGCGGCGGCCGAACGAGACGCTGCTGCACCGGTCTTCGCAGAGCCGGGTGTGCGTTTTGGCATGCACAAGAAAGGCTCTGAACTGCGTTTCTGCAGTTCAGAGCCTTGATTCCGGTGCCCTCGGCAGGATTCGAACCTGCGCACGCGGCTCCGGAGGCCGGCCGGTTCGCAAACGTTTTTTGCAGGCCGACGGGCTACCTGACGGACTGTTGGTCCCGCCGTCCCGCGCATGTCCCGCAGCAATGATATGTCCCAGTTGGAACGGCAGGCGAGCCTTCGCGTGCCGACTGGTGCCCATCCCCGCCCCGGTCGGCCTCGAGGGCTGGACCCATGGTGCTCCCGTGAGTCGCGCAACCCTGGCTCATGTCATGTCAGGCCGTGGACGGGCCCGTCGCCGTACAGTGCGGCGATGTCGACCAGGAGGACATCGCGGCGGTGTCCGGCCGCGTCGATCACATCGGGATGGAAACCGTGCAGGGAGAACAGGGCCAGGGTCGCGTCATCGGGCCGGTGCCCCTGGCCGGCGAGGAGGGTCCGGATGTGCTCGAGGCGCTCGAGGTCCTTGAGTCCCCGTGGTTGGACGGTGGCCTTGGCCTCACCGATAAGTGCGATGGCGGCTCGCGGGTTCTGAGGGCGCTCGCCGGGGGCCATGGCGAGTAGGTCGACCTCGTGCTTGGTCCTGGCGGTAGGGTCGGCGATCTCCGCCGTGCCCACCGCGCCGAGCGCCAGCCCCGTCTCGTCGATGGCGAAGGAGCGGGCCCATTCGCGCGCGGTCTCCTCGAAATGCGGGCCAAGGATCTTCGAGTGGTATGTCGGTCGGGACGACTGCCACACCTGGGCGCCGCGCCGCCGTTCCACCAGGTCCACCATGGGCAGTGTGATCAGCTGGTTGAATCGGATCACCGGGTCCGCCACGCTGATGGCCGGGTGCCGCGCCTTGAGCAAGTCCTGCTCCTTGCGGACGTAGCCGGTGGATTCGAGCACCTCCAGCGGGGCGACCATGGCGGAGCGGGACCGTTCCAGCATCGAGCCGACCTTCGCCGGGGTCGAGGCGCCCCGGGCGACCGCGGACAGCACGTCGTAGTACAGCGTGCGGTGGGTGATCCGTGGGTCCTCGCGCAGCAGGAACTCCGCCTCCACCCTGGAGTACAGGGCCCGTCCCGGGTCCAGCAGGGTGCGTTCCACCCAGGGACCGAACTCCCTCCCGCTCTGCGGCGTCGGCCCAGCGGCCAGCGGCCGGTAGCCGGGCGCACCACCCAGCACGGCGTCGACCTGCAGCGCCACCGCCGGGTCCTCGATCCCCCAGTGGGTACGGGCGGTGCGGTAGTCGAAGGCCGGCAGGCGCAGGTCCAGCACGGCTCGGCCGCGCAGTGGCTTGGTGCCGGACAGCAGTTCGGACATCACGCTCATCGCGGAGCCGCACAGTACGATTCGGCCGCCGGGTGCCTTGCCGGACTGCGACTGGTCGTACAGCAGTTGCAGGAACCCGGGAATCTCAGGGGAGTGCTGCATCAGATAGGGCAGCTCGTCGATGACGATCAGCGGTGCCCCCGAAGCCCGGTTCACCACCTCCAGCGCGGCCGTGAGCACATCCCGCCAGTCGTCCAGCCGCATCGCCCCGGGCCGCACCCCCGCGTGCGCGGCGACCGCCTCGGTGAACCGGTGCAGCGCGGGCACCCGACCCTCCTCCTGCACCGCGGTCAGATACAGCCCGCCGACGGCCTCCGTCAGCGCCTCCAACAGGAACGACTTCCCGTTGCGCCGACGCCCCGAGACGATCGCCAGCCGAAGCTCGGTGGCCGGATCGGCGAGAAAATCGTTCAGGAGGGACCACTCGTGATCACGGTCCAGCAGTCGCCCCGGCTTCTCGATCTGTTCATCCATGGCCTTACCGTTCTGTTCAGGTTGACCTGTACAAGGTTGGCGTAGGCTCAGCTTAACGCCCTTTTTTGTCCGCAGTGCCACGCTGCGGCTGACCCGCTCCCTTTCGAGGGCGAGGTCCTGGGCGATCCGGTGGCACTCCACTGCGCGGCGGGCGAGACCCGGTCGGCGGCGCGGGACGCGGCCGTGGCGGCCGACTGGGTGGTACCGCAGGAGGCGTCGCTCGCCGCGCCGGTGCGCGGACCTGACCGCGAAATGAAACGGCCTGTTTCTCCGTGTGTTTCCGGACCGTCGGTGTTGGCAAACGCGCAGTTCACGGCAGGTGTCCTAGGGTGACGACTCCGCCTTGTGCCCTTTCCCGTCCCGCGTATGTCCCGCGTGCGGCGACTTCGCGGGATCGGACATTTGGGATTTCGTTCGTTCAGCACCGTAAAATCGCAGGTCGCAGCCCTGTTGGGGCTGAGCAGTCGTCGCCGGGGCAATCGTGTGCGTTCTGGCGTGCACAAGAAAGGCCCTGAACTGCGTTTCTGCAGTTCAGGGCCTAAATTTCCGGTGCCCCCGGCAGGATTCGAACCTGCGCACACGGCTCCGGAGGCCGTTGCTCTATCCCCTGAGCTACGGGGGCGGTGTCGGTGGCGCGGTGTGCGCGGCGACGGGTAGAACCCTACCAGCTTCGGAGGGGAGGTCAGGAACGGGTTTCCGGTGGAGGGTGGGGCTGACCTGGGGGAGGGCGCACGGACGGGGTGGAAGTGGGGAAAACCCGGACGCGGCGGTGGGTGTCGACCTACTCTCAAGTTGTGCCAGGCGCGTTCGGCCGAGTGCTTGTTGTGGACGACAACAAGGTCATCCGGCAGCTGATCAGGGTCAATCTTGAGCTTGAGGGGCTTGAGGTGGTGACCGCGGCCGATGGTGCCGAGTGTCTGGATGTCGTTCACCAGGTTCGGCCGGATGTCATCACCCTCGATGTGGTCATGCCACGGCTCGACGGCTTGCGTACCGCCGCTCGGCTCCGCAGCGACCCCCGCACCCGGAACCTGCCCATCGCCATCGTCAGCGCCTGTAGCCAGTACGAGGTCGAGGCCGGGCTCGATGTCGGTGTCGACGTCTTTCTCGCGAAGCCGTTCGAGCCCGTTGAACTCGTGCGGATCGTGCGGGAGTTGATCGAGCGGCGTGCCCGAGGCAAGCGGGGCGAGGCGAGTGGTGGCGCCGGGGACGTGGGCGGGCAGGACGACGACTCCCAGTTCGGCCTCGGTGGTGGTACGACCACGTCCGTCGGCGGGTCCGCGGGCTGAGCCGGCACTTCGGTGAGCCGGGTGCGATGCCGTACCTGGCCTGACCGTCGGATCGTCGGCGGGATCGTCAGCGGGACCGGCGGCGTACGCGGAGTGCTTCCCTCCCCCGTCCATATGCCGGACCTCCGCCAAACCGGCTCGCCTACCCACCCCCTCCTCCCATACGCTTGTCCCGTGACCCCCGTCGAGCTCTCCCGTACCGTGCTGCGCGCGGTGCGTCGTGCTGTGGATGACGGGGAACTGAGCGTGGCGGTGCCGGAACGGGCCGTCGTGACGCCGCCGGGGCCCGGTGGGCGGGGGGACTACGCGACGAACATCGCGTTGCAGCTGGCCCGGCCCGCCGGCCGGCCACCCCGGCAGGTCGCAGAGATCCTGCGCCCCCACATCAGCCGTACGGAAGGCGTCTCCGACGTCGAGATCACCGGGCCCGGTTTCCTCAACATCCATCTCGACGGGGCCGCGACCACGGCACTGGTCCGCAGCATCCAGCAACGCACCCAGCACGGGGCTCAGCAAGGCGCCCAGCAAGAGTTCCAGGGGGCGTACGGGCACAGTGACGACCTGCGCGGAGAAGTCATCGCCCTGCGCATCCCGTACGACATCCGCGCCGAAGTCGTCGCCGACGCCCTCGTGCGGATCATCGGCAGTCAGGGCGGCCGCGTCGAGGTCGAGCACACCGAGCCCGTGAATCTGCGGCCCGTCCCGGCGCCGGAGGACCCCGCACCGCTCGGGCCAGACGCCGCCCGGTGGGCGTTGCTGTACCCCGCCGCCCACGACCGGCCCCGGATCACCGCCGATCACCTCGTGCAGCGCGCGAGCAACCCCCTCTTCCGGGTCCGTTACGCCCACGCCCGCGCCCGAGCCCTCCACCGCAACGCCACTGCCCTCGGCTTCACCAGCACCCCAGGTGACATACGAGACGTGCACCACCACCCCTCAGAGAACCCCCGCGAGGACACCCCCTCGTCACCGCCCTGGCCGAATACCCCCACGCCCTCGCCCACGCAGCCGCACACCGCGCCCCCGACCGGCTGGCCCGGCACCTCGTCGCCGTCGCCGACGCCCTGCTCGCCTTCCAGCACACGGTGCTCCCACGCGGTGAGGAGAAACCCTCGGCCGCCCACCGTGCCCGGCTGGCCCTCGCCGAAGCCGCCGGGACGGTGCTGGCCGGCGGCCTGTCCCTGCTCGGCATCGACGCACCCGACCACCTCTGAGAACGCCCACAGAGAACTCAGAGAGCCCCAGAGAGCCAAGAGGACTCGAGAGCCAAGAGGGTTCAGAGAGTCCAGAGGGCTCAGAGAGTCCAGAGAGCCAAGAGAGCCCGACACGTCATGAGCCGTTCCGCACACCCCGCAGGGCCCCGTCACGCCGACGTCCTCCCCGATGGCCATTACTCCGCCCCGCCCGCCGACCTCAACACCCTCGACCCCAAGGTGTGGGCACAGACCGTGACCCGTACCCCCGAAGGCGTCGTCAGCGTCGGCGGGATCGATGTGAAGACGCTGGCCGAGGAGTTCGGCACGCCCGCCTACTTCGTCGACGAGGCCGACTTCCGGGCCCGGGCACGGGCCTGGCGTACCGCCTTCGGGCACGACGCCGATGTCTTCTACGCCGGCAAGGCCTTCCTCTCCCGCGCCGTCGTGCGCTGGTTGCACGAAGAGGGGCTCAACCTCGACGTCTGTTCCGGCGGCGAGCTCGCCACCGCACTCTCCGCCGGCATGCCCGCCGACCGCATCGCCTTCCACGGCAACAACAAGTCCACGGCCGAGATCCGTACGGCCATCGAGGCCGGTGTCGGGCGGATCGTGCTCGACTCCTTCCAGGAGATCGTGCGGGTCGCGCATGTGGCCCAGGAGCTCGGGACGCGGCAGCGGGTGCAGATCCGCGTCACGGTCGGAGTGGAGGCGCACACGCACGAGTTCATCGCCACCGCCCACGAGGACCAGAAGTTCGGCATTCCGCTCGCCGGGGGGCAGGCCGCCGAGGCCGTACGGCGCGCCCTGCAGCTCGACGGGCTCGAACTCATCGGCATCCACAGCCACATCGGGTCGCAGATCTTCGACACGTCCGGGTTCGAGGTGGCCGCCCACCGCGTCGTCGGGCTGCTGAAGGCGGTACGGGACGAGCGCGGCGTCGAGCTTCCCGAGATCGACCTCGGCGGCGGGCTCGGCATCGCGTACACGAGTGACGACGATCCCCGTGAGCCGCACGAGATCGCCAAGGCGCTGACCGAGATCGTCGGCCGCGAGTGCGAGCGGGCCCAGTTGCGCACTCCCCGTATCTCCGTCGAGCCGGGGCGCGCCATCGTCGGGCCGACCGCCTTCACGCTCTACGAGGTCGGCACCATCAAGCCGCTCGACGGGCTCCGTACGTACGTCTCCGTCGACGGCGGCATGTCCGACAACATCCGGACCGCGCTCTACGACGCCGAGTACAGCGTCGCCCTGGTCTCCCGCACAAGTGACGCCGACCCCATGCTCGTCCGCGTCGTCGGCAAGCACTGCGAGAGCGGGGACATCGTGGTGAAGGACGCGTTCCTGCCCGCCGACCTGGCACCGGGTGACCTCATCGCCGTGCCCGCGACCGGTGCGTACTGCCGTTCCATGGCCAGCAACTACAACCACGCGCTCCGCCCGCCCGTCGTCGCCGTCAACGAGGGCGAGGCCCGGGTGATCGTCCGCCGCGAGACGGAGGAGGACCTCCTGCGCCTCGATGTCGGCTGAGCGAGCTGAACGAAGCTGAACTAGCTGCACGACCTGCGCCGTGACCGGGTGGAAGATCTCCTGTCTTCCCCCGCCAAGAAAATGAAATCAATGTCTCACGATCCGGACGGGAGACAGAAACTCCCGTCCGGTGCGTGAGACTGGTTCCACCGTATTCGGTATGTGAGGAAACGAGGTCGGATGATGCGTACGCGTCCGCTGAAGGTGGCGCTGCTGGGCTGTGGGGTTGTCGGCTCAGAGGTGGCGCGCATCATGACGACGCACGCCGACGACCTCGCCGCCAGGATCGGCGCCCCGGTGGAGCTCGCCGGGGTGGCGGTACGGCGGCCCTCCAAGGTGCGTGAGGGCATTCCCGCCGAGCTCGTCACCACCGACGCCACCGCGCTCGTCAAACGCGGGGACATCGACGTCGTCGTCGAGGTGATCGGCGGCATCGAGCCCGCGCGCTCCCTCATCACCACCGCCTTCGAGTACGGCGCCTCCGTCGTGTCCGCCAACAAGGCGCTGCTCGCCCAGGACGGTGCCGCGCTGCACGCCGCCGCCGAGGACCACGACGCGGACCTCTACTACGAGGCCGCCGTCGCCGGTGCCATCCCGCTGATCCGCCCGCTGCGCGAGTCGCTCGCCGGCGACAAGGTCAACCGCGTGCTCGGCATCGTCAACGGGACGACGAACTTCATCCTCGACAAGATGGACTCGACCGGGGCCGGCTATCAGGAGGCCCTCGACGAGGCCACCGCGCTCGGGTACGCGGAAGCCGACCCCACCGCCGACGTCGAGGGGTTCGACGCCGCCGCCAAGGCCGCCATCCTGGCCGGGATCGCCTTCCACACGCGCGTACGGCTCGACGACGTCTACCGCGAGGGCATGACCGAGGTCACCGCCGCCGACTTCGCCTCCGCCAAGGAGATGGGCTGCACCATCAAGCTGCTCGCCATCTGTGAGCGGGCCGAGGACGGTGCCTCCGTGACCGCCCGTGTGCACCCCGCGATGATTCCGCTCACCCACCCGCTCGCCTCCGTGCGCGGCGCGTACAACGCCGTGTTCGTCGAGTCGGACGCCTCCGGGCAGCTCATGTTCTACGGACCGGGCGCGGGCGGCGCCCCCACCGCGTCCGCCGTCCTCGGTGACCTGGTCGCCGTGTGCCGCAACCGGCTGAACGGTGCCACCGGACCCGGTGAGTCGGCGTACGCCGCCCTGCCGGTGTCGGGCATGGGTGACGTCGTCACGCGGTACCACATCAGCCTCGACGTCGCCGACAAACCGGGCGTTCTCGCCCAGGTCGCCACCGTTTTCGCTGAGCACGGTGTCTCTATCGATACGGTTCGCCAGCAGGGAAAGGACGGCGAGGCCTCTCTCGTCGTCGTCACCCACCGCGCGTCCGACGCCGCCCTGAGCGGAACCGTCGAGGCGCTGCGCAAGCTCGACACCGTGCGGGGTGTCGCCAGCATCATGCGGGTTGAAGGAGAGTAACCAGCAATGACCCACCAGTGGCGCGGAATCATCGAGGAGTACCGGGACAGGCTGCCGGTCTCGGACACCACGCAGGTCGTGACGCTCCGCGAGGGCGGTACGCCTCTCGTGCCCGCACAGGTGCTCTCCGAGCGCACGGGCTGTGACGTTCATCTCAAGGTGGAGGGCGCGAACCCGACGGGTTCCTTCAAGGACCGCGGGATGACGATGGCCATCACCCGGGCCAAGGAGGAGGGTGCGAAGGCCGTCATCTGCGCGTCGACCGGCAACACCTCCGCCTCCGCCGCCGCGTATGCAGTACGGGCCCAGATGGTGTCCGCCGTGCTCGTGCCGCAGGGCAAGATCGCGCTCGGCAAGATGGGCCAGGCCCTCGTGCACGGCGCGAAGATCCTCCAGGTCGACGGCAACTTCGACGACTGCCTCACCCTCGCGCGTGAGCTGTCCGACAACTACCCGGTGGCACTGGTCAATTCGGTCAACCCAGTGCGTATCGAGGGCCAGAAGACGGCCGCGTTCGAGATCGTGGACATGCTCGGCGACGCCCCCGACATCCATGTGCTGCCGGTGGGCAACGCGGGCAACATCACGGCCTACTGGAAGGGCTACACGGAGTACGCGGCCGACGGGATCGCCGGGCGGACCCCGCGCATGTGGGGCTTCCAGGCCTCCGGCTCCGCCCCGATCGTGCGCGGCGAGGTCGTCAAGGACCCGTCGACCATCGCCACCGCGATCCGCATCGGCAACCCCGCCTCCTGGCAGTACGCGCTGGCGGCGAGGGACGAGTCGGGCGGCTTCATCGACGAGGTGACGGACCGTGAGATCCTGCGCGCCTACCGGCTGTTGGCCGCGCAGGAGGGCGTCTTCGTCGAGCCCGCGTCCGCCGCGTCGGTGGCCGGTCTGCTGAAGGCCGCCGAGCAGGGCAAGGTCGACCCCGGCCAGACCATCGTGTGCACGGTCACCGGGAACGGCCTCAAGGACCCCGACTGGGCCGTCGCCGGCGCCCCCCAGCCGGTCACGGTCCCCGTGGACGCGGCTACGGCGGCCGAGCGCCTCGGTCTCGCGTAGGACGCCGGGCCCCGGGAGGGCGTCGGCCCTGCGCGGCGCGCATGGTGCCCATGCGCGCCGCGCAGAACCGCGCAGGACACCACGCTCTGGCGTAAGGAGGGCACTCCCGGGGGATAACCCCGCATGGCACCCGACAAGGGGGGCACAGGGGGCTTACGACACGCATCGTGCGCCTCCCGTGCGCCCTATGTCGCCACAGAACCTTCCTTCGATAGGCTGTACTGAACCCGCCCGCCGCATATGCCGCGGTGCCGCGTCGTCGACAGTGATCCCCGGATCCCGTCGACAGTGGCCTCAAGGGTCTTCCGTACGCATCGAATGTCTTCGACCTTCGACAAAGTCGCAGCTCAAGCTCAAGGAGAGTCATCGAGCGATGGCCGGTCCAGCGTTCCGCGCCGCCGCCGTCCGGGTGCGCGTCCCCGCCACCAGCGCCAACCTCGGCCCGGGCTTCGACGCCCTCGGCCTGTCGCTGGGCCTCTACGACGACGTGGTCGTCCGGGTGGCCGACTCCGGCCTGCACATCGACATCGCGGGTGAGGGCAGCGAGACCCTCCCGCGTGACGAGGGTCACCTCCTCGTCCGTTCCCTGCGTACCGCCTTCGACCTGCTCGGCGGACAGCCCCGCGGCCTCGAAATCGTCTGCGCCAACCGCATTCCGCACGGACGCGGCCTCGGTTCCTCCTCGGCGGCCATCTGCGCCGGCATCGTCGCCGCGCGCGCCGTGACGATAGGCGGCGACTCCCGGCTCGACGACACCGCGCTGCTCGAACTGGCCACCGAGATCGAGGGGCACCCGGACAACGTCGCGGCCTGTCTGCTGGGCGGCTTCACGCTCTCCTGGATGGAGGGCGGCGCCGCGCGGGCCATCAGGATGGAGCCCGCCGATTCCATCGTTCCGGTGGTTTTCGTACCGGGGAAGCCGGTACTGACGGAGACGGCCCGCGGACTGCTCCCGCGCACCGTCCCGCACGTCGACGCCGCCACCAACGCGGGCCGTGCGGCACTGCTCGTCGAGGCGCTGACAAGGCGCCCCGAGTTGCTGTTGCCCGCTACCGAGGACAGGCTGCACCAGGAGTACCGCGCCCCGGCCATGCCGGACAGCGCCGCACTCGTGGAGCGGCTGCGCGCCGACGGAGTACCCGCGGTGATCTCCGGCGCCGGACCCACGGTCCTCGCGCTGGCCGACGGTGACAGCGCCGACAAGGTGGCACACCTGGCCGGCGCGGGCTGGGCCGCCAACCGGCTGGAGCTCGACGCACAGGGAGCGAGCGTGCTTCCGCTTGCCACCTGACACACGGTTGCCGGATTTCGAGAGGGGGAATGTTTGTTGGATCCGGTAGTGTTAACCTCAAGTCTGCACCCGACCCCACCATGGCGAGGTGCTTCGTGTCCCCGTCCGGGACGACTTTTCTTCCGGGAGCTTCCCAAATCGCACCGTGTCTCGTCCGTCACGCAGTATGTCGTACGCAGGCACTGAGCGATCTGCTGAGCACGCTCCGGAATCGGCGTGACCAAGCCATGTGACACAGACACCCCGTGCCATGGCTCAGGGAAGCGCCGAATCATCAGAGATCACCTCCGCCGCCTTTGGCGGACCACCGCCCCGGCACGGTCCACACAGCAAGGACCGAAGCCGGACAGCACAACCGGTCGCCGAGCCAGACAGGCCGACGTCCGCTCCAGGGAAGGACCCTTCGTGAGCGACACCACCGATCTGATGGGCGCACGTGTCGAGGAGACCGCTGCCGCGCCCGCCACGGACGCCTCCGCGCCTGCCAGCGGTGCCGGCTCCCGGCGGCGCCGCGGTACCGGCCTTGAGGGCATGGTGCTGGCCGAGCTGCAGCAGGTCGCATCCGGCCTCGGCATCAGGGGCACCGCGCGTATGCGCAAGAGCCAGCTGATCGAGGTCATCAAGGAGGCGCAGGCGGCCGGGGGCGCCCCGGCGAAGGCCGACGCAGCCACCGAGACCAAGCCGAAGCGCCGCGCCACCTCGAAGACGCGTACGGGCGAGACCGCCTCCGCCGATGTCGAGGCTCCCGCCGACAAGAAGGCCGTCAAGGCCACGAAGGCCGCCACGGCCGAGGCGCCCGCCGAGCAGGCCGTGGCCCAGCAGCAGATCGAGATCCCCGGCCAGCCGCAGCCGACGAGCGAGGACGCGCCCACCGAGCGCCGCCGCCGTCGCGCCACCGCCGAGGCCGGCAGCCCCGATCCGGGGACCGGCATCGCCGCCGAGGCCAAGAGCGAGCCGAAGGCCGAGACCCCGGCCCAGCCGCAGGGCGAGGCCAGGGGCGACGCCGGTGACCAGGGCGGCGACGGTCGTCAGGGCCGCCGTGACCGCCGCGAGCGCGGCAGGGACCGCGACCGGGACCGCCGTGGCAAGGGCGACGACCAGCAGGGCGGCCAGCAGCAGCGCGGCCAGCAGCAGGGCCAGCAGGGCGGCGGCCGTCAGCAGCGCGGCGACGAGGACGGGGACGACTTCGACGGCCGCCGGGGCCGTCGCGGGCGCTACCGCGACCGCCGTGGCCGCCGTGGCCGCGACGACATCGCCGAGCCGCAGGTCGCCGAGGACGACGTCCTGATCCCGGTCGCGGGCATCCTGGACATCCTCGACAACTACGCCTTCATCCGTACCTCGGGCTACCTGCCGGGCCCGAACGACGTGTACGTCTCTCTCGCCCAGGTCCGCAAGAACGGCCTGCGCAAGGGCGACCACGTCACCGGTGCGGTCCGTCAGCCGAAGGACGGCGAGCGCCGCGAGAAGTTCAACGCGCTGGTCCGCCTGGACTCCGTCAACGGCATGGCGCCCGAACACGGCCGTGGCCGCCCGGAGTTCACCAAGCTGACGCCCCTTTACCCGCAGGATCGCCTCCGCCTGGAGACGGACCCCGGCGTCCTGACCACCCGCATCATCGACCTCGTCGCGCCCATCGGCAAGGGCCAGCGCGGTCTGATCGTGGCCCCGCCGAAGACCGGCAAGACCATGATCATGCAGGCGATCGCCAACGCCATCACGCACAACAACCCCGAGTGCCACCTGATGGTCGTCCTCGTCGACGAGCGTCCGGAAGAGGTCACCGACATGCAGCGGTCGGTCAAGGGCGAGGTCATCTCCTCGACCTTCGACCGCCCGGCCGAGGACCACACCACGGTCGCCGAGCTCGCAATCGAGCGCGCCAAGCGTCTGGTGGAGCTGGGCCACGACGTCGTCGTCCTGCTCGACTCGATCACCCGTCTGGGCCGTGCGTACAACCTGGCCGCGCCCGCCTCCGGCCGCATCCTGTCCGGTGGTGTCGACTCGACCGCGCTGTACCCGCCGAAGCGCTTCTTCGGTGCGGCGCGGAACATCGAGGACGGCGGCTCGCTCACCATCCTCGCCACCGCCCTGGTGGACACCGGGTCCCGTATGGACGAGGTGATCTTCGAGGAGTTCAAGGGCACGGGTAACGCCGAGCTCAAGCTCGACCGCAAGCTTGCCGACAAGCGCATCTTCCCGGCGGTGGACGTCGACGCGTCCGGTACCCGTAAGGAAGAGATCCTGCTCGGCAACGAGGAGCTCGCCATCGTCTGGAAGCTGCGCCGGGTGCTGCACGCGCTCGACCAGCAGCAGGCGATCGAGCTGCTGCTCGACAAGATGAAGCAGACCAAGTCGAACGCCGAGTTCCTGCTCCAGATCCAGAAGACGACGCCGATGCCGGGCAACGGCGACTGATCGCTTCGCGGACCGAACCACTGGGGGTGCCCTCGCCACGAGGGCGCCCCCAGCGGCGTTGTGCGCGAGACCTTTGCCACAGGGATCTCGATCGGCACCGGTTACGACCAGTACGACCTGTTCGGGTGAAACCGCAGGTGAACCCGCCCTCACCGGAACGGCCGATCACACACTGTGCCGGTTCGTCCACCCGGTGGCCACAGTGCCATGTGCAACCCTTTCTCCCGGTCTGCCGTCTGACGGTACGGACCAGGCCCGAGCCAGACAGCAGGGGGCAACCGACCCGCAAGAGGACCGAGGAGCACATGTCCGCCGAGAGCACGCCGGAACCCGGCACCCCAGGCACGACCGGCACCACGGGCGCCCGCCGCCGCGGCGAGGGCGGCCACCGCGGGCCCAGGAGCAAGGGGAGCAAGGCGCTCCGGGCCGCCGCCTGGACCGCCGCGGGCATCGTCGTACTCGGTGGCACCGGCTTCGGCTACGTGTACTTCAAGCTCAACGGCAACATCAAGAGCGTCGACATCAACCAGGCCCTCGGCACCGACCGGCCCCAGAACGTCGACAACGGCTCGCAGGACATCCTCGTCCTCGGCTCCGACAGCCGCTCGGGCGGCAACGAGAAGCTGGGCGGCGGCGTCGACGACGGCAGCGCCCGCTCGGACACGGCGATGATCGTGCACATATACGAGGGCCACAAGAAGGCCGGCGTGGTCTCCATACCGCGTGACACCCTGGTCGAGCGCCCCGAGTGCACCGACACCCGCGGCACGGCGTATCCGGCCGCCAAGAACGTCATGTTCAACTCCGCGTACTCGACCGGCGGCGCGGCCTGCGCGGTGAAGACCGTCGAGTCCATGACCGGCATCCGTATGGACCACTACATCGAGGTCGACTTCGCCGGCTTCCAGAAGCTCATCGACGAGCTCGGCGGTGTCGAGGTCACCACGACCCAGAACATCGAGGACCCGAACAGCCGCCTGAACCTGAACGCCGGCACGCACACGCTGAACGGCAAGCAGGCCCTCGGCCTCGTACGCACCCGGCACGGCGTCGGCGACGGCTCGGACCTCGGCCGCATCCAGCTCCAGCAGGCGTTCATCAAGGCCCTGGTCAAGCAGGTCCAGGACATCGGCGTCCTGTCCAGCCCGAAGCGGCTGTACGACCTCGCCGACACCGCCACCAGGACCGTCACCACCGACTCCGAGCTCGGCTCCGTCACGGGCCTGGCGTCCTTCGCGAGCGGCCTCAAGGGCATCAGCGCGTCGCAGATGACCATGGTCACGATGCCGGTCCAGTACGACCCCGCGGACCCCAACCGCGTCCTGATGGCCAAGACCAAGGCCGACCTCGTATGGAAGGCCCTGAAGGCCGACCAGCCGATCCCGAAGTCGGCAACCGAGGGCACGGCCCACGGCGGGGCGAGCGGAGTGGTGGAGTCGTCCTGAGAGCGTGCGCCCCGGCTTGTAGGGCGCGCCCGGGCTTTTCAGGGGCGCGGGGCTGTGTCGATTTGCGGCTCCGCCGCGTGGGCGCGACCAGCCACATACGACCCGCACACGCCCACGGTGACAACGTGGCACCCCCTGAGGCGCCCCCTACAGGGCGCAGGGGAATAGACCACGGCAACCCCCGGTTTGGGCGTATGGACCCAGTCCTGGCAGACTGGACCGTCGGCTCCGGTTCACGCTCCCGCATCCCGCGGCGGCGACCCGGCGCCCTCCCTGAACTAGGAGACACCCTTGAAGCGCGACATCCACCCCGAGTACGTCGAGACGCAGGTCAGCTGCACCTGTGGCGCGTCGTTCACCACCCGTAGCACGATCCCCGCCGGCACCATCCGTGCGGACGTCTGCTCCGAGTGCCACCCGTTCTACACGGGCAAGCAGAAGATCCTCGACACCGGTGGCCGCGTGGCCCGCTTCGAGGCCCGCTTCGGCAAGGCTGCCGCTGCCAAGAAGTAGCGACCTCACAGCGCCGGTCCTTGGTGCCCCTCCGGGGGCTCCGGGACCGGCGTTTTGCGGTAACAGCAGCCCACCTATTCGTCGTACGCACGTCCCCGGGCTCAAGATGGGAGCGGGGGACAGTCCAGGGAGCCGGAGATGTTCGAGGCGGTCGAGGAACTGGTCGGCGAGCACGCCGACCTGGAGAAGAAGCTCGCCGATCCGTCGGTCCACGCGGACCAGGCGACCGCGCGCAAGCTGAACAAGCGTTACGCCGAGCTGAGCCCGATCATCGCCACGTACCGCTTCTGGAAGTCGACCAACGGCGACATCGACACGGCCCGCGAACTCGCCGCCGACGACCCGGACTTCATCTCCGAGGTCAAGGAGCTGGAGAAGCTGCGCGAGGAGCTGACGGACAAGCTGCGCTTCCTGCTGATCCCGCGCGACCCCAGCGACGACAAGGACGTCATCCTGGAGATCAAGGCGGGCGCGGGCGGCGACGAGTCGGCCCTGTTCGCCGGTGATCTGCTGCGCATGTACCTGCGGTACGCCGAGCGCGCCGGCTGGAAGACCGAGATCATCGACTCCACCGAGTCCGAACTCGGCGGCTACAAGGACGTCCAGGTCGCCGTGAAGACCAAGGGCGGCCAGACCCCCGAGCCCGGACAGGGCGTGTGGGCCCGGCTGAAGTACGAGGGCGGGGTGCACCGTGTGCAGCGGGTGCCGGCGACCGAGTCCCAGGGCCGTATCCACACCTCCGCGGCCGGTGTGCTGGTCACGCCCGAGGCGGAGGAGATCGACGTCGAGATCAACCCGAACGACCTTCGGATCGACGTCTACCGGTCCTCCGGCCCCGGCGGACAGTCCGTCAACACGACCGACTCCGCGGTGCGCATCACGCACCTTCCCACCGGAGTCGTCGCCTCCTGCCAGAACGAGAAGAGCCAGCTGCAGAACAAGGAGCAGGCGATGCGTATCCTGCGCTCCAGGCTGCTCGCAGCGGCGCAGGAGGAAGCGGAGAAGGAAGCCGCCGACGCCCGCCGCAGCCAGGTCCGTACCGTCGACCGCTCCGAGAAGATCCGCACGTACAACTTCCCGGAGAACCGCATCTCGGACCACCGCGTCGGCTTCAAGGCGTACAACCTGGACCAGGTCCTGGACGGCGACCTCGACGCGGTGATCCAGGCGTGCGTGGACGCGGACTCGGCCGCGAAGCTGGCAGCGGCGTAAGGACCCCTTAAGGCACGTACGAGTACCAGACGGAGGACTTGCGTGAACCTGCTGCTCGCAGAGGTGGCCCAGGCCACCCAGCGGCTGGCCGACGCCGGCGTGCCCTCGCCGCGCACCGACGCGGAGGAACTCGCCGCGTTCGTACACGGCGTGAAGCGGGGCGCGTTGCACTCCGTGAAGGACTCGGACTTCGACGCCCGGTACTGGGAGGTCATCGCGCGCCGTGAGCAGCGGGAGCCCTTGCAGCACATCACCGGGCGGGCCTTCTTCCGGTACCTGGAACTCCAGGTCGGGCCAGGTGTGTTCGTGCCTCGCCCCGAGACCGAGTCCGTGGTCGGCTGGGCGATAGACGCCGTACGGGCCATGGATGTCGTCGAGCCGTGCATCGTCGACCTGTGCACCGGCTCCGGCGCCATCGCGCTGGCGCTCGCGCAGGAGGTGCCGCGTTCCCGGGTGCACGCCGTGGAGCTGTCCGAGGACGCCCTGGTGTGGACCCGCAAGAACATGACCGGATCAAGGGTCGACCTGCGTCAGGGCAACGCCCTGGACGCCTTCCGCGACCTCGACGGCCAGGTCGACCTGGTCATCTCCAATCCGCCGTACATCCCGCTGACGGAATGGGAGTACGTCGCTCCGGAGGCGCGGGACTACGATCCTCAGCTCGCCCTGTTCTCCGGTGAGGACGGCCTGGATCTGATCCGGGGCATCGAGCGCACCGCACACCGCCTGCTGCGTCCCGGCGGTGTCGTCGTGATCGAGCACGCGGACACCCAGGGCGGCCAGGTGCCGTGGATCTTCACCGAGGAGCGGGGCTGGGCCGACGCGGCCGACCACCCCGACCTCAACAACCGGCCGCGCTTCGCGACCGCACGCAAGGCGATGCCGTGAGCACGCCACCGACTTCAGTCCAGCAGTACGTGTACGAGGAGGCTCGCTAGATGGCACGGCGATACGACACCAACGATGCGACCGACCGCGCGACGGGTCTGCGCGAGGCCGCCTCCGCAGTCCGCCGTGGCGAGCTGGTGGTCCTCCCCACCGACACCGTGTACGGCGTGGGCGCCGACGCGTTCTCCTCGGAGGCCGTGGCCGATCTGCTGGAGGCCAAGGGGCGCGGCCGCAACATGCCCACCCCCGTCCTCATCGGCTCCCCGAACACGCTGCACGGCCTCGTCACGGACTTCTCCGAGATGGCCTGGGAGCTCGTCGACGCCTTCTGGCCGGGCGCGCTCACGCTGGTCGCCAAGCACCAGCCGTCGCTCCAGTGGGACCTCGGGGACACCCGTGGCACGGTCGCCGTACGCATGCCACTGCACCCGGTCGCGATCGAGCTGCTGACGGAGGTCGGCCCCATGGCGGTGTCCTCGGCGAACCTGACCGGGCATCCGGCACCGGAGGACTGTGACGCCGCGCAGGAGATGCTCGGCGACTCCATCTCCGTCTACCTGGACGGCGGCCCGACCCCGGGCAACGTGCCGTCCTCGATCGTCGACGTCACGGGCAAGGTGCCGGTGCTGCTGCGTGCGGGCGCACTGTCGGCGGACGAACTGCGCAAGGTCGTACCCGACCTTGAGGTGGCGAATTGACGGCGGCCCCTGACGCGGGGCGTGGCATATGGAACGGGGAACGTGCGGCGGAGATCACGACGACATTTGTCGGGCTTCCGCGTGACCGCTTCCGCATCCTCCACGTCAGCACCGGCAACGTGTGCCGCTCGCCGATCACCGAGCGGCTGACCCGCCATTACGTGAGCCAGCGGCTCGGCGTCCTGGGCGGCGCGCTGATCGTCGAGAGCGCCGGCACCTGGGGCCACGAGGGCGCTCCCATGGAGGCCAACGCCGAGGCGGTCCTCGCGGACTTCGGTGCGGACGCCACCGGCTTCGTGGGCCGCGAGCTCCTGGACGAGCACGTCATCCGCGCCGACCTGGTCCTCACCGCGACCCGGGACCACCGCGCCCAGGTCATCTCCATGGGCCACTCGGCGGGCCTGCGTACCTTCACCCTGAAGGAGTTCACCCGCCTCGTCCGCGCGATAGACCCCGCCACGCTGCCCCCGCTGGAGGACGGCCTGGTCGCGCGTGCGCGGGCGCTGGTGCGGGCCGGTGCGGCTCTACGCGGGTGGCTGCTCGCGCCGACGGCGGAGGCGGACGAGGTGTACGACCCGTACGGGGCGCCGTTGCCGTTCTTCCAGTCGGTGGGGGACGAGATACACCAGGCGCTCGATCCGGTGGTGACGGCGCTGACGGGGGTCCCCGCGCGGGCCTGAGGCCGCCGTCCGCGGGTGTATCTGGTTGGACGTGGCACCGGGCGCCCCAGGGCTCACAGCTCTACATTGGTTCTCAGCGGCCCTGTCGAAGGCCGGTGCCGTACCCAGTGGAGCGCTGACGCCCGGAGTCCACCATGTCGGTCACACCCACGCTCGAAGCGGACGTCCTGCGCCGTCAGGACCCGGAACTCGCCGAGATCCTGCTCGGCGAACTGACCCGGCAGTCGACGACGCTGCAACTCATCGCCGCCGAGAACTTCACCTCGCCGGCCGTGCTCGCGGCCCTCGGGTCGCCGCTCGCCAACAAGTACGCGGAGGGCTATCCGGGGGCGCGCTATCACGGCGGGTGCGAGATCGTCGACGTGGCCGAGCGGATCGCCGTCGAGCGCGCGAAGGCACTGTTCGGTGCCGAGCACGCCAATGTGCAGTCGCACTCGGGATCGTCGGCCGTCCTCGCCGCGTACGCGGCGCTGCTGCGGCCCGGGGACACCGTTCTCGCCATGGGGCTGCCCTTCGGGGGGCATCTGACGCACGGGTCCCCTGCCAACTTCTCCGGGCGCTGGTTCGACTTCGTCGGGTACGGCGTCGAGGCCGAGTCGGGGCTCATCGACCACGACCAGGTGCGCACCCTGGCCCGTACCCACCGCCCCAAGGCCATCGTGTGCGGGTCCATCTCCTATCCGCGCCACATGGACTACGCCTTCTTCCGCGAGGTCGCCGACGAGACCGGCGCGTATCTCATCGCCGACGCCGCCCACCCCATGGGACTCGTCGCCGGGGGAGCGGCTCCCTCCCCGGTGCCGTACGCCGACATTGTCTGCGCCACCACGCACAAGGTGCTGCGCGGCCCGCGCGGCGGCATGATCCTTTGCGGCAGCGATCTCGCGGAGCGCGTCGACCGGGCGGTCTTCCCGTTCACGCAGGGCGGCGCTCAGATGCACACCATCGCCGCCAAGGCCGTCGCGTTCGGTGAGGCGGCGACGCCGGGTTTCGCGGCGTACGCCCATCAGGTCGTCGCCAACGCCAGGGTGCTCGCCCAGGGGCTGGCCGACGCGGGGCTCGTCGTCACCACCGGCGGCACCGACACCCACATGGTGATCGCCGATCCCGCGCCGCTCGGCATCGACGGGCGCACCGCACGGGGGCGGCTGGCCGCGGCCGGTATGGTCCTCGACACGTGTGCTCTGCCCCACGGCGACGCCCGTGGTCTGCGGCTCGGCACGGCGGCACTGACCACGCAGGGCATGGGCGAGGCGGAGATGGCCCGGATCGCCGTTCTGTTCGCGGCGGTGCTGCGCGAGGACCGCGAGGGCACCGCCGGCAGGCAGGCGCGTGAAGAAGTGCGGGAGCTGACCGGGAGATTTCCGCCGTACCCCGAGTGAGAATGCGCACGAGAGGGGCCGGTATGTCCTGAAAGGTCCCCCTCGTATACCGGCCGAGGTGGGGTAGGCGCACCACCGTGGACAGCCACACGTGCAACCATCGTCGCTACCCGGAAGTCCCCAACCATATGCATGCGTCGCTAGGGTGTGGGGCTGACATGGCCAGCGAGACCTGTGGGGAAGCCTGTGCGTGAATACCTGCTGACACTCTGCATCACGGCCGCGGTGACGTACCTGCTGACAGGGCCGGTACGGAAGTTCGCGATCGTGGCGGGTGCCATGCCGGAGATCCGCGCGCGCGACGTCCACCGAGAACCCACGCCCCGGCTCGGCGGTATCGCCATGTTCTTCGGGCTGTGCGCGGGCCTGCTGGTCGCCGACCACCTGACCAACCTCAGCGAGGTCTTCTCCAACTCGAACGAACCGCGCGCCCTGCTCTCCGGTGCCGCGCTGATCTGGCTCATCGGCGTCCTGGACGACAAGTTCGAGATCGACGCGCTGATCAAACTGGGTGGCCAGATGATCGCCGCTGGCGTCATGGTCATGCAGGGTCTGACGATCCTGTGGCTGCCCATCCCCGGCGTCGGCAACGTCGCGCTGACCCAGTGGCAGAGCACTCTGCTCACGGTCGCCCTCGTCGTCATCACGATCAACGCCGTGAACTTCGTGGACGGCCTCGACGGGCTCGCCGCGGGCATGGTGTGCATCGCGTCCGCGGCGTTCTTCATGTACGCGTACCGCATCTGGTACAGCTACGGCATCGAGGCCGCCGCCCCGGCCACCCTCTTCGCGGCCATCCTCATGGGCATGTGTCTGGGCTTCCTCCCGCACAACATGCATCCCGCGCGGATCTTCATGGGCGACTCCGGCTCCATGCTCATCGGGCTCGTCCTGGCCGCGGGTGCCATCTCCGTCACCGGGCAGATCGACCCCGACGCCATGAACCTGTTCTCGGGTTCGGAGCGCGAGACGGTCCACCAGACGGTCCCCGTCTACATCCCGCTGCTGCTGCCCCTGACGATCATCGCGATCCCCGCCGCCGACCTGGTGCTGGCGATCGTGCGGCGCACCTGGCGCGGCCAGTCCCCGTTCGCCGCCGACCGCGGCCACCTGCACCACCGCCTCCTGGAGATCGGCCACTCGCACAGCCGGGCCGTGCTGATCATGTACTTCTGGTCCGCGCTGATCGCCTTCGGCGCGCTGGCGTACTCGGTGAACTCGGCCTCGATGTGGATCGTCCTCGGCGTGGTCGCGCTCAGCTTCGTCGGGCTGGTGCTGCTCCTGCTGCCCCGCTTCACGCCGCGCGCCCCGCGCTGGGCCGAGGCCTTCGTGCCTCCGCGGTACCGCCGCCGGCGCCCTGAGGAGGCCGCGGCGGTGGCACCGGCCGCGTCGAGTGCCGCGTACGGCGCGGCCGCGGACTCCGCGGAGGCGGCCGACCAGCGCACTCCGGTGGCCGTGGGCGTCTCCGGCGTCAACGGTGCCACCGCACTCGGCGCTCGTTCGCGCCTGCTGGACCGAGGTAAGGCTCAAACCTCGCGCTGACGCGAAGGTAAGAATCTGACTAACTCTTGACTCAGCGCCCTGGGCGCAAAGCGCCCTAATACCAGACAAGTGGGCGCGGTTTTTGCACAGACGCGCAGCTTCACTCTCATGTGTGACAGCTGGCCCACCCACCAGGTAAAGACCTCATCAAATAGTTTGTGATACGGTTCACGAGAACCGGGGACACAGCCGCGGGGCCGCAGTGCGACGGTCCCAGGCGGGGGATTCTCCCTCTCGCCCCGGGACTACGCTCGTCCATGACGACACCTGCCCCCCTTTACTGAGCGGAGTTGCCGCCATGCCGTCCAATGACGTCCGGATCCTGCTGCAGGCCGCCGTACCCACGGCTGCCGCGGGCGCGATCGCTGCCGTCGTCAGCGGTGTGGTCGTCGGCGGCAAGGGCGCGATCGGGGCCGTCGTGGCGGCGGTGCTCACGATGCTCTTCATGGGAATCGGGCTCTACGTTCTGCAGCGCACTGCCAAATCGCTTCCGCAGCTGTTCCAGATGATGGGTCTGATGCTCTACGCGGCCCAGATCCTGCTGCTGTTCATTTTCCTGTCGGTGTTCAAGAACACCACGCTGTTCCATCCCAGGGCCTTCGCGTTCACGCTCATCGGCACCACCCTCGTGTGGATCGCCGCCCAGACGCGGGCTCATATGAAGGCCAAGATCCTCTACGTCGAACCCGATTCCTCCGCGGGCAGCAAGCCCGAAAAATCGGGGCACTCGTCGTGAGAGGTAGGGCCGGTATAAGTGTGTGTGCGAAGTCCTGCTATCGTCCGGTGCCAACTGCGGCATCGCGGGCGCGGGCATCTGAGCTGACGCCTGCTCAATCGCGAGGCTTGATGCCCCCCAGCCGCCCCCACATCCGTAACACCAGTCCGGTGCCGATCCGCGGCTGCGCGCCGCGCCGACACAACGAGGTTGCCGTACCCATGCGTCACGTCGAAGGAGTCCGCGGTGAGTGCTGACCAGACCCAGCTCGCCTTTGACTGGAGCTGCCGGGTCATGTCCGACAACGGCTGCGGCTTCCCGGCTCCGGGCCTGCACTCGTTCCTCTTCAAGCCGATCGCCACAGTCGGTGGCTTCGAGTTCAACAAGGTGATGCTGCTCGCGCTCATCACGACCCTCCTGGTGGTCACCTTCTTCACCCTCGCCTTCGGCAAGGCGAAGGTGGTGCCGGGCAAGCTCCAGATGATCGGCGAGGCCGGCTACGACTTCGTACGCCGCGGCATCGTCTACGAGACCCTCGGCAAGAAGGAGGGCGAGAAGTTCGTCCCCCTGATGGTCTCGCTGTTCTTCTTCATCTGGATCATGAACATCTGGTCCGTGATCCCGCTGGCCCAGTTCCCGGTGTCCTCGATCATCGCGTACCCGTTTGTGCTGGCCGGCATCGTGTACGTGGTGTGGGTCACGGTGACCTTCAAGCGGCACGGTTTCGTCGGCTTCTTCAAGAACGTCACCGGCTACGACAAGGAACTCGGCGGGGTTCTCCCGCTCGTGATGTTCATCGAGTTCTTCTCGAACCTGCTGGTCCGCCCCTTCACGCACGCGGTCCGGCTCTTCGCGAACATGTTCGCCGGTCACCTGATGCTGGTGATGTTCACGGTCGCCTCCTGGTACCTGCTGAACAGCTGGCTGATCCCGGCCGCCGGTGTCTCCTTCATCATGACCATGGTCATGATCGTCTTCGAGCTTTTCGTGCAGGCCGTCCAGGCGTACGTCTTCGTGCTCCTCGCCTGCTCGTACATTCAGGGCGCTCTCGCCGAGCACCACTGAGCACCCCACCCACCCCCTGATCGTCCGGTGGCCAACTCCCACCGGTCCGTAAAGAGAAGGAAGATTCAGCATGGCTGCCACTGAGACCCTCGCCGCCGTCTCCGGCTCGCTCGGCTCCATCGGCTACGGCCTCGCCGCCATCGGCCCCGGCGTCGGCGTCGGCATCATCTTCGGTAACGGCACCCAGGCCCTGGCCCGCCAGCCCGAGGCCGCCGGTCTGATCCGCGCCAACCAGATCCTGGGCTTCGCGTTCTGTGAGGCGCTCGCCCTCATCGGCATCGTCATGCCGTTCGTCTACGGACAGTGATGAGCGAACCTTTCAACGGAAGGCACTGATGTGATCGCCAACCTGGTACAGCTGGCGGCCGAGGAGAAGCAGAACCCGCTTGTCCCGCCGGGCCCCGAGCTGCTCGTGGGCACCATCGCCTTCGCCATCGTGTTCTTCTTCTTCTGGAAGAAGCTGCTCCCGAACATCAACAAGGTTCTGGAAGAGCGCCGCGCGGCGATCGAGGGCGGTATCGAAGAGGCCGACGCCATGAAGGTCGAGGCCCAGAGCGTGCTTGAGCAGTACAAGGCTCAGCTCGCCGAGGCCCGGCACGAGGCCGCGCGTCTGCGCCAGGAGGCGCAGGAGCAGGGCGCCACGCTCATCGCCGAGATGCGCGCGGAAGGCCAGCGGCAGCGTGAGGAGATCATCGCCGCCGGCCACTCCCAGATCGAGGCCGACCGCAAGGCCGCCGCGTCCGCGCTGCGCCAGGACGTCGGCAAGCTCGCCACCGAACTGGCCGGCAAGCTCGTCGGCGAGTCCCTTGAGGACCACGCCCGGCAGAGCCGTGTGATCGACCGCTTCCTCGACGGGCTGGACGACGCCGCTTCGAAGGCCGAGGCCGCGCGATGAACGGAGCGAGCCGCGAGGCACTGGCAGCCGCACGTGAGCGTCTCGACGCGCTGACGGACTCCACGTCCGTGGACGCGGCGCAGCTCGCCGACGAGCTGGCCGCCGTCACCGCGCTGCTCGACCGCGAGGTCAGCTTGCGTCGGGTCCTCACCGACCCGGCGCAGGCCGCTGACGCCAAGGCCGACCTGTCCGGACGCATCTTCAGCGGTCAGGTCAGCGGCGCCACGTCCGACCTGGTGGCCGGCACCGTGCGCTCCCGCTGGTCGCAGTCGCGTGACCTGGTGGACGCGCTGGAGGAGCTGGCCGACACGGCCGATCTCACCGCGGCCCAGAAGGCGGGCGCGCTCGACGATGTCGAGGACGAGCTGTTCCGGTTCGGCCGGATCGTCTCTTCGAGCACCGAGCTGCGGGCCGCCCTGACCAACCGGTCCGCGAACGCTCAGGCCAAGAGCGAGCTGCTGCGCAGCCTGCTCGGTGGTCGCGCCAACGTGGCGACCGAGCGTCTGGTGACGCGCCTGGTGACCGCTCCGCGTGGACGTAGCCTGGAGGCGGGACTCGAATCCCTGTCCAAGCTCGCCGCCGAGCGCCGGGACCGACTGGTGGCCACCGTCACCTCCGCGGTTCCGCTGAGCGACCCGCAGAAGCAGCGCCTGGGCGCCGCCCTCGCGAAGCTCTACGGCCGCCAGATGCACCTGAACATCGACGTGGACCCCGAGGTCCTCGGCGGAATCCGGGTGCAGGTCGGTGACGAGGTCATCAACGGCTCCATCGCGGACCGGCTGGATGACGCCGGCCGCCGCATGGCGAGCTAGCGGCAACGCGGCAACTCAAGAGCAGTACGTACTTATTACGGCCCTGGTTGGGCCGTGCAGAAGAATCCTGGGGGTCGCCCCCAGACCCCCAAAGTGAAACTTCGGGCCCAACAAGGAGAGCAGGGAACCCAGATGGCGGAGCTCACGATCCGGCCGGAGGAGATCCGGGACGCGCTGGAGAACTTCGTCCAGTCGTACAAGCCGGACGCGGCCTCGCGCGAGGAGGTCGGTACGGTCACCCTTGCCGGCGACGGCATCGCGAAGGTCGAGGGTCTTCCCTCGGCCATGGCCAACGAACTGCTGAAGTTCGAGGACGGCACCCTCGGCCTCGCGCTGAACCTGGAAGAGCGCGAGATCGGCGCCATCGTCCTCGGTGAGTTCAGCGGCATCGAGGAGGGGCAGCCGGTCTCCCGTACCGGCGAGGTGCTGTCCGTCCCGGTCGGCGACGGCTACCTCGGCCGCGTGGTCGACCCCCTCGGCAACGCGATCGACGGCCTCGGCGAGATCGAGACCACCGGCCGTCGCGCCCTTGAGCTGCAGGCCCCCACGGTCATGCAGCGCAAGTCGGTGCACGAGCCGATGGAGACCGGCTACAAGGCCGTCGACGCGATGACCCCGATCGGCCGTGGTCAGCGCCAGCTGATCATCGGTGACCGTCAGACCGGCAAGACCGCCCTGGCCGTCGACACGATCATCAACCAGCGCGACAACTGGCGCTCGGGCGACGTGAACAAGCAGGTCCGCTGCATCTACGTCGCCGTCGGCCAGAAGGGCTCGACCATCGCGTCGGTCCGCCGCGCGCTGGAGGAGAACGGCGCGCTGGAGTACACGACCATCGTCGCCGCCCCGGCGTCCGACCCGGCCGGCTTCAAGTACCTCGCGCCGTACACCGGCTCGGCCATCGGCCAGCAGTGGATGTACGAGGGCAAGCACGTCCTCATCATCTTCGACGACCTCTCGAAGCAGGCCGACGCCTACCGCGCCGTGTCCCTGCTGCTGCGCCGCCCGCCGGGCCGCGAGGCCTACCCCGGTGACGTCTTCTACCTGCACTCCCGGCTGCTGGAGCGCTGCGCGAAGCTCTCCGACGACATGGGCAAGGGCTCGATGACGGGTCTGCCGATCGTCGAGACCAAGGCCAACGACGTCTCGGCGTTCATCCCGACCAACGTCATCTCCATCACCGACGGCCAGTGCTTCCTGGAGTCGGACCTCTTCAACGCCGGTCAGCGTCCCGCGCTGAACGTCGGTATCTCCGTCTCCCGAGTCGGTGGTTCCGCCCAGCACAAGGCGATGAAGCAGGTCTCCGGCCGTCTGCGCGTGGACCTCGCCCAGTTCCGTGAGCTGGAGGCGTTCGCCGCCTTCGGTTCCGACCTGGACGCCGCGTCCAAGGCGCAGCTGGAGCGCGGTCAGCGCATGGTCGAGCTGCTGAAGCAGAACCAGTACGAGCCGATGGCCACCGAGGACCAGGTCGTCTCCGTGTGGGCCGGCACCACCGGCAAGATGGACGAGGTGCCGGTCGCCGACATCCGCCGCTTCGAGAAGGAGCTGCTGGAGTTCCTGCACCGCAAGGAGCAGGGACTCATGACCTCCATCAAGGAGGGCGGCAAGATGTCGGACGACACCCTCACCGCTGTCGGCGACGCGATCGTCGAGTTCAAGAAGCAGTTCGAGACCTCGGACGGCAAGCTGCTCGGCGAGGACGCCCCGGCCGCCGCCAAGTGACGTAAGGAAGGACCTGACTCATGGGAGCCCAGCTCCGGGTCTACAAGCGTCGCATCCGATCCGTCACCGCGACCAAGAAGATCACCAAGGCGATGGAGATGATCGCCGCCTCGCGCGTCGTCAAGGCGCAGCGCAAGGTGGCGGCCTCCACCCCGTACGCGCAGGAACTGACCCGCGCGGTCACGGCGGTCGGCACCGGTTCGAACACCAAGCACCCGCTGACCACCCAGGCCGAGACGGTCACCCGGTCCGCGGTGCTGCTCCTGACGAGCGACCGCGGCCTGGCCGGCGCCTTCAACTCCAACGCCATCAAGGCGGCGGAGAAGCTGACGGCGCGCCTGGAGGCCGAGGGCAAGCAGGTCGACGTGTACATCGTCGGCCGGCGTGGTGTGGCCCACTACAACTTCCGTGAGCGCAAGATCACGGACCAGTGGACCGGCTTCACCGACGAGCCTGCGTACGCGGACGCCAAGAAGGTCGCGGCGCCGCTGATCGAGGCCATCGAGCAGGAGACGGCGGACGGCGGCGTGGACGAACTCCACATCGTCTACACCGAGTTCGTCTCGATGATGACGCAGAACGCGGTCGAGGCCCGACTGCTTCCGCTCAGCCTCGACGAGGTCGCGCAGGAGTCGACCGCCAAGGGCGAGATCCTGCCGCTGTACGACTTCGAGCCGTCGGCGGAGGACGTCCTCGACGCCCTGCTGCCGCGCTACGTCGAGAGCCGGATCTACAACGCGCTGCTGCAGTCGGCCGCTTCCAAGCACGCCGCCACCCGTCGTGCGATGAAGTCGGCCACCGACAACGCGGGCGAGCTGATCAACACGCTCTCCCGCCTTGCCAACGCGGCCCGCCAGGCCGAAATCACCCAGGAAATCAGCGAGATCGTCGGAGGCTCCGCAGCCCTGGCCGACGCGACCGCGGGGAGTGACAAGTAATGACGACCACAGTTGAGACGGCCACGGCTACGGGCCGCGTCGCCCGGGTCATCGGCCCGGTCGTCGACGTGGAGTTCCCCGTCGACGCGATGCCCGACATCTACAACGCCCTGCACGTCGAGGTCAACGACCCGGCGCAGGACGGTGCGAAGAAGACGCTGACCCTGGAGGTCGCCCAGCACCTGGGTGACGGCCTGGTCCGCACGATCTCCATGCAGCCCACCGACGGTCTGGTCCGCCAGGCCCCGGTCGTCGACACCGGTACGGGCATCACCGTCCCGGTCGGCGACTTCACCAAGGGCAAGGTGTTCAACACCCTCGGTGAGGTACTGAACGTCGACGAGACCTACGAGGGCGAGCGCTGGACCATCCACCGCAAGGCCCCGAACTTCGACGAGCTCGAGTCGAAGACCGAGATGTTCGAGACCGGCGTCAAGGTCATCGACCTGCTGACCCCGTACGTCAAGGGCGGCAAGATCGGTCTGTTCGGCGGCGCCGGCGTCGGCAAGACGGTGCTCATCCAGGAGATGATCTACCGCGTCGCCAACAACCACGACGGTGTGTCGGTGTTCGCCGGTGTCGGTGAGCGCACCCGTGAGGGCAACGACCTCATCGACGAGATGAGCGAGTCCGGCGTCATCGACAAGACCGCGCTGGTCTTCGGTCAGATGGACGAGCCGCCGGGCACCCGTCTGCGCGTCGCCCTCGCCGGTCTGACCATGGCGGAGTACTTCCGCGATGTGCAGAAGCAGGACGTGCTGTTCTTCATCGACAACATCTTCCGCTTCACCCAGGCCGGTTCCGAGGTGTCGACCCTGCTCGGCCGTATGCCCTCCGCGGTGGGCTACCAGCCGAACCTGGCCGACGAGATGGGTCTCCTCCAGGAGCGCATCACCTCGACCCGTGGTCACTCGATCACCTCGATGCAGGCGATCTACGTCCCCGCGGACGACCTGACCGACCCGGCCCCGGCCACCACCTTCGCCCACCTCGACGCGACGACGGTGCTGTCCCGTCCGATCTCCGAGAAGGGCATCTACCCGGCCGTGGACCCGCTGGACTCGACGTCCCGCATCCTCGACCCGCGGTACATCGCGGCGGACCACTACAACGCCGCGATGCGCGTGAAGAACGTCCTGCAGAAGTACAAGGACCTGCAGGACATCATCGCGATCCTCGGTATCGACGAGCTCGGCGAGGAGGACAAGCTCGTCGTCCACCGTGCCCGTCGCGTGGAGCGCTTCCTGTCCCAGAACACCCACGTCGCCAAGCAGTTCACCGGCGTCGACGGGTCGGACGTGCCGCTGGACGAGTCGATCACCGCGTTCAACGCGATCATCGACGGTGAGTACGACCACTTCCCGGAGCAGGCGTTCTTCATGTGCGGTGGTATCGAGGACCTGAAGAAGAACGCGAAGGAACTCGGCGTTTCCTGACGCCGGGCTCCGACGAGCAGTACCTCTGTGCGTGAGGGGGACGGACCGTACCTCATGGGGTGCGTCCCGTCCCCCTCCGTACGCCATCTAGAATTGACCCAACACCCGGCAGAACCGCCGGGTGGTGACCCGAGGAGCCACCTTGGCTGCTGAGCTGCACGTCGCGATGGTCGCGGCCGACCGAGAGGTCTGGTCCGGCGAGGCCACCCTGGTCGTCGCGCGCACCACGTCCGGCGACATCGGCGTCATGCCCGGTCACCAGCCGCTGCTCGGTGTGCTGGAGTCGGGCCCGGTGACCATCCGTACGAGTGATGGTGGAACGGTCGTCGCCGCGGTGCACGGCGGTTTCATCTCGTACGCGGACAACAAGTTGTCGCTGCTGGCCGAGATCGCCGAGCTGTCGGACGAGATCGACGTCCAGCACGTGGAGCGGGAGCTCGAGCGTGCGAAGGCGGAGGGCGACACCTCCGCCGAGCGCGCTGCGGACGTCCGACTGCGTGCGGTGGGTGCGCGCTGATCAAGCGCCGCATGTGATGCTGTACCTCAGCCGCGGCTGGGACCGGATTCATCCAATCCGGACCCAGCCGCGGCTGAGGCGAATGTGGGAGTTTTTTCCGTTCCGTTACCTAGGAGACGAGGAGGTCGGTGCCGATGGTCCTCGCTCTGACTGTGTGCGGGCTGGTGGTCGCGATCGTGGTGGTGGGGCTGTTCGTCTTCGGTCTGAGGCGACGGCTGATCCAGCGCTCCGGCGGCACCTTCGACTGCAGCCTGCGGTGGGACGCTCCGGAGAAACCCGAGAAGGGCGAGGAGAACGGCAAGGGCTGGGGCTACGGCATCGCCCGCTACAACGGCGACCGCATCGAGTGGTTCCGTGTCTTCTCGTACTCCCCGCGCCCGCGCCGCACGCTGGAGCGCTCGGCGATCGAGGTGGCCGGGCGCCGCACTCCCGAGGGCGAGGAGGAACTCGCTCTGCTCTCCGACGCCGTGATCCTCGCCTGCCTTCACCGGGGGGCCAGGCTCGAGCTGGCGATGAGCGAGGACGCGCTGACCGGTTTCCTCGCGTGGCTGGAAGCGGCCCCGCCCGGACAACGAGTCAATGTGGCTTGAAAAGCCACAGTGACTCGTTGGGTGGGGGTTCCCCCGGACGAAGTCCGGGGGAGCGTCAACGTTGCGTGATCTCTACGGTCACTACTTCAGGCCATTGTTGATGGCGCTCACCAGCTCTCCGTTGCTGGTGTCTCCGCTGAACTCCCAGAAGAAGGCGCCGCCCAGGCCCTGGTTCTTGGCCCAGGTCATCTTCGTGCCGATGGTGGCGGGGGTGTCGTAGCTCCACCAGTTGCTGCCGCAGTGGGCGTAGGCCGTGCCCGCGATGGTGCCGGTGGCCGGGCAGGAGTTCTTGAGCACCTTGTAGTCCTCGATGCCCGCCTCGTACGTTCCTGTGGCCGCGCCGGTCGCCGTGCCGCCGGGCGCGGACTGGGTGACGCCGGTCCAGCCGCGGCCGTAGAAGCCGATGCCGAGCAGCAGCTTGGCCGCGGGGACGCCCTTCGACTTCAGCTTGGCGATCGCGTCGGCGGAGTTGAAGCCGACGGTCGGGATGCCGGAGTACGAGGTGAGCGGCGAGTGCGGGGCGGTCGGGCCCGTGTTCGCCCAGGCGCCGAAGTAGTCGTACGTCATCACGTTGTACCAGTCGAGGTGCTGTGACGCGCCGCCGTAGTCGGCCGCGTCGATCTTGCCGCCGGAGGAGCCGTCCGCGGTGATCGCGGCGGTGACCAGGGAGTTCGAGCCGAACTCGGTGCGCAGGGCCTGCATGAGGTTCTTGAAGGCGGCGGGACCTGAGGTGTCGCAGGTGAGACCGCAGGCGTTCGGGTACTCCCAGTCGATGTCGATGCCGTCGAAGACGTCGGCCCAGCGCGGGTCCTCGACGACGGCCTTGCAGGACTTGGCGAACGCGGCCGGGTTCTGCGCGGCCTGCCCGAAGCCACCCGAGTAGGTCCAGCCGCCGAACGAGTACAGCACCTTGATGTGCGGGTACTTGGCCTTCAACTGGCGCAGCTGGTTGAAGTTGCCGCGCAGCGGCTGGTCCCAGGTGTCCGCCGTGCCGCTGACGGACTGGTCGGCGGTGTAGGCCTTCTCGTAGGCGGCGAAGGTGTCGTCGACGACGCACTGGCCGTTCTTGACGTTGCCGAACGCGTAGTTGATGTGTGTGATCTTCGAGGCGGAGCCCGAGGTCACCAGGTTCTTGACGTGGTAGTTGCGCCCGTAGACGCCCCACTCGGTGAAGTAGCCGAGGTTGACCTTCGAGCCGGCGCCGGGGCCGGGATCGGTGCCGCCGGTGGTCCGTACGGCGACGGCGCCGCTCACCGGGCCGGTCTGGTCGGCGGTGTCGCGGGCCTGCACGGTGTACGAGTAGTCGGTGCCGGCGGTGAGGCCGGTGTCCGTGTACGAGGTCGTGGTCACGGTCGCGACCTTGGTGCCGCCGCGCAGGACGTCGTAGTTCTTGATGCCGTTGTCGTCGGTGGCGGCCGACCAGGACAGCTTGACCGAGGTGTTGGTGACGTCCGAGGCGGTGGGGGTGCCGGGCGCGGAGGGTCCCGCGTCACCGGGGACGCTGCCGCCGCCGTCACAACTGCCGGTGTTCAGCTTGCAGTTGGCCGGGGAGCCTGAGCCGCTCCCGTTGAAACCGAAGGAGACGGCGGCGCCTGGAGCGAGGGTGCCGTTCCAGGACTTGTTCTTGGCGGTCCAGTGAGTGCCGGAGGAGGTGACATCGGCGTCCCAGGCCGAGGTCACGGACGTACCGGAGGGGAAGTCCCACTCGACGGTCCAGGAGCTGATCGTGGTCGTACCGGTGTTCTTGACGGTCCACTTGCCTTCGAAGCCGGTGCCCCAGTCCTGGGTCTTGGTGTAGCCGGCGGTGGCCTCGCCCGCCGCGTGGGCCGGTGCGGCGAGGCCGACCAGACCCGCGAGGGGGAGCAGCAGGGTGGCGAAGCCGGCCGCAACTCTGTGCCTGAAGCGCATGCGCGCCTCCTTGTCCTGTGGGCGGGGCGCCCGAGCCGGTGCCGGGACCGCGACCGCGTTCGACCCTTCGGGCCTCAGCGCACTCGCGGTCTCGTCACGTCGCGCCCCTTGGGGTGTGGGGTGTGGGGTGTTTCGGGCATGTGCATGACGTGGCGCAGTGCGGTGAGAATAGAAAGGTCTGGACCAGCGGTCAAGAGGTCTGGACCAGTATGCCGCTCGATGTGCCCCTGGGCCCTAAACGCCCAACTCCTGTGCCAGCACGGCCGCTTGCACCCGGCTGCGCAGGTTCAGCTTCCCGAGCAGTCGGCTGACGTGGGTTTTCACGGTGGCTTCCGCCATGCCGAGCCGTACCGCCGCCTCGGCGTTCGACAGCCCTTCCCCGAGGCAGGAGAGGACCTCGCGTTCGCGGCGGGTGAGCGTGTTCAGGACGGACGGATCGGCCGCGGGCTCCCGTACCGGCTTGGCGGCGAACTCGGCGATCAGGCGCCGGGTGACCGCCGGGGCGATCAGCCCCTCACCCCGGCCCACCGCCCGGACCGCCTCCAGCAGGTCCCTCGCCTCCGTGTTCTTGAGCAGGAACCCGGACGCCCCGGCCCGCAGCGCCCCGAACACGTACTCGTCGAGGTCGAAGGTGGTCAGCACGAGCACGTCGGCCAGCCCCTCCGCGACGACCTGCCGGGTCGCGGACACCCCGTCGAGGCGCGGCATCTGCACGTCCATCAGCACCAGATCCGGCCGGAGTTCACGGGCGAGCGCCACCGCACGCTCGCCGTCGGCGGCCTCGCCGACCACCTCGATGTCGGACGCGCTGCGCAGGATGAGCACGAGCCCGGCACGTACGGCGGACTGGTCCTCGGCGACGAGCACGCGGATCATGGGGGGTCTCCTTCGGTCACGGGGAGTGTGGCCCGCACGGCCCAGATCTTGCCGTCGGGGGAGTCCTCGGGGCCGGCCTCGAAGGTGCCGCCCAGCAGAGCGGTCCGCTCCCGCATGCCGACCAGTCCGGCGCCCGATCCGGGGGCGCGGGGGCTGTCGCGGTCGCCGAAGGGGCTGGTGACCGCGACGGTGAGGGAACCGTCCAACCGGGCCAGCGTCACGGTGACCCGGCCGGGGCAGGCGTGTTTGAGGGCGTTGGTCAGGGACTCCTGGACGATGCGGTACGCCGCGAGTTCCACCGGGGCGGGGACCTGGGCGGGGGCGGCGTCGAGCGTGACGTCGAGCCCGTTGACACGGGCGCCCTCGACGAGCGCGCCGAGCCCGTCGAGCGTGGGCGCGGCGGAGGGCTCGGTGTCGCCGCTGGAGTCCCGCAGGATCCCGATCAGCCGCCGCATCTCCGCGAGGCCCGCGACGCTGTTCTCGCGGATGACGCCGAGGGCCTGCCGGGAGGTGTCCGGGTCGTCGAGGGAGAGCGCGGCCGTGGAGTGGATGGCGATCGCGGACAGGTGGTTGGCCACCATGTCGTGCAACTCCCGTGCCATGCGGGCCCGTTCGGAGGCCACGGCCTGGCCGCGGTCCAGTTCGGCGAGCAGCGCGGTCTGCTCGGCGCGCAGCCGGGCGGCCTCGGCGGCGTCACGGTGGTTGCGGACGATCAGGCCGGTGGCAGCGGGACTGAACGACACGATGCCGATGACCACGCCGATCAGCAGGGCCTCAGGGACCCGCCACATCGCGAACGGCATCACGGTGCCGATCACGGCGAGCAGCCCCGTGATCCGCGGGATACGGCGGGCCGAGGCGGGCGGACCGTACAGGACGGCCGCGTACATGAGGTCGGTGAACATCAGGACCGTGACCAGGCTGCCCTGGGTGAGGGCGTCCAGGGTGATCGCGGCCGTGCCGGTCAGCAGCGCCGTACGCGGGGCGGCCCGGCGCAGCACCTCGCAGCCCGCCATGACGACGAGCGGTACCAGGATGGGCCAGGGTCCCGCCCACTGCACGACCGGGTCCTGGGCCGTCCGGATGGCCAGTCCGATCGCCAGCAGCGCGAGTCCGCCGAGCAGACCGGACACCGCGATGTACACGTCGAAGCGGTGCGGGCGGGGGAGTCGTACGGCCATGGCCCCATCCAACACGGCGTACGGACCCGGCGCCTGACCCCGGGGGAGGGTCCCGGGCTGCATCTTTCGATGTACCGCGACTTCCTCATCGCCGACGACGAATGCCGCGCGGCCCGCCGGGAGCCTTGAAGGGAGACAGGAGGGAGCGAACCGTGGTCGTCGCGTTGATCATCGCCTGCGAGGTGGGCTTCTGGGCGCTGCTGGCCCTGGGCCTGGCCGTGCGCTATCTGCTGAAGTGGCGCCGTACGAGCGTGGTGTTGCTGTTGTGCGAGCCCGTGCTGGAGCTGGTCCTGTTCGTCGCGACGGCGATCGACCTGAAGAACGGTGCCGAGCCGAGCTGGGAGCACGGCCTGGCGGCGCTCTACATCGGCTACACGGTGGCGTTCGGCCACTACACGATCCGCTGGCTCGACGGCCACGCGGCCCATCGCCTGGGCGGCGGCCCGCCCCCGCCCAAGCCGCCGCGCTACGGCCGTGCCCGCGCCCGCCACGAGGCGAAGCTGTGGCTGAGGGCGGTGCTCGGGGGCGCGGTGGCGCTGGCGCTCCTCGAACTCGCCGTCTGGTACGTCGGCGACTCCGGCGACGTCAGCTCGCTGCGCGCCTTCCAGGGGGTGGCGGTACGCACGGTCGTCATCTATGGACTGATCGCCCTGTCGTACACGATCTGGCCGAGGAAGGACCCGGGGGGCGGGACCGGCGAGGCGCACCGGCTCACGGCGGAAAAGGAGAGTGCCCGTTCATGACCAGGGCGTCGAAGAACCTGCTGGAGGGGGTCGTCACCGGCGTCGTCGGTTTGGCGCTGTGGCTGTTCACGGAGGACGTGGAGGTTCCGGTCGTCACCTTGACGAAGGTCGGAGTGGTGATGATGTGCGTCGGGGGCGCGCAGGTGGTGATGGGCCTGTACCAGTCGGTGCGCGCGCCTGCCGGGGGCCGTTAGCGCCTCAGCGCTCCCCGCCCGGCACCCACAGCACGTCCCCGACCTCCTTGTTCGCCGTCCTGGCCAGGATGAACAGCAGGTCCGAGAGGCGGTTGAGGTAGGTCGCGGTGAGCGGGTTCATGGTGTCCCCGTGAACCTCCAGCGCCGCCCACGTCGAGCGCTCGGCCCGCCGTACCACCGTGCACGCCTGGTGCAGCAGGGCCGCGCCGGGTGTGCCGCCGGGGAGGATGAAGGAGCGGAGCTTCTCCAGCTCGGCGAGGAAGCGGTCGCAGTCCGCCTCCAGCTTGTCGATGTAGAACTGCTCGACCCGCAGCGGCGGAAACTTCGGGTTCTCGGCGACGGGGGTGGACAGGTCGGCACCGACGTCGAAGAGATCGTTCTGCACGCGGGTCAGGACCTTGACGACCTCCTCGGCCAGGCCGCCCAGCGCGATCGCCGTGCCGATCGCCGCGTTCGCCTCGTTGGCGTCGGCGTAGGCGGCGATGCGCAGGTCGGTCTTGGGCACCCGGCTCATGTCACCGAGGTTCGTGGTGCCCTGGTCGCCGGTCCTCGTGTAGATGCGCGTCAGATTGACCATGTGACCAGCCTAATCAGGCCCGGCCGTCCGGAACACCCGTGTCCCCACCGTCACGGCCGGCGCCGTGAGCCCCAGGGCGACCGGCACCCCGTACAGCATGGACGCCGTCGTGTACGGGCCCACGTACGCGTCCCGCGTCGCAGGAGCACGGACGGCATGGCGACGGCATTGATCGTCGCACCGAACTGCTGGGGTGCGGCGACCACCATCGCCGGCGAGTACCGCAGGCGAGATGGTCACGGCACGGGGCGCAAACCGGACGAAGTGTCCCGCGAGGTGCTCGGGCTTCCGGACGACATGGAGGGCCTGTTGAGCGAGAAGGTGCTCAACTATGCGGTACGGGGCGCGGGGTGACCCTATGGCGTTCGCCGACGCCGTACGGCCCTCGACTGGCCCTGAATTCGGGAGGAATCGGCACTCGGGCCGCCTCGGCGGGACCCGTCGGCCGAATCGTGACAGCCATCTCACCCCCTGAGACAGTGACACGCGTTACTAACCGGTCACACAGCGCCTCACGAGCGCTAGTGTCCGCCCGAGAGGCAAACATAAAAGCGTGTCAGTCAGGGTCAGCAGGGGAGTCGCGCAGTGACACGGAAGCTCGCCGTCATCGGAGCCGGTCTCATGGGGTCCGGTATCGCCCAGGTCTCCGCCCAGGCGGGCTGGGACGTCGTCCTGCGTGACGTCACCGACGAGGCGCTCACCCGTGGCACCGACGGCATCAAGGCGTCGTACGACAAGTTCGTGAGCAAGGGGAAGCTGGACGCCGCGGACGCCGAGGCCGCCCTGGGCCGTATCACCGCGACCACCGACCTGGACGCCGTCGGTGACGCCGACATCGTCGTCGAGGCCGTCTTCGAGAAGCTGGAGGTCAAGCACGAGATCTTCCGCGCGCTCGACAAGCTCGTGCGTGACGGGGCCGTGCTCGCCTCCAACACCTCCGCCATCCCGATCACCAAGATCGCGGCGGTGACCGAGCGCCCCGAACGGGTCGTCGGTGCGCACTTCTTCTCGCCGGTCCCGATGATGCAGCTCTGCGAACTCGTCCGCGGCTACAAGACCAGCGACGAGACCCTCGCCACCGCACGGGAGTTCGCCGAGTCCGTCGGCAAGACGTGCATCGTCGTCAACCGCGACGTGGCCGGTTTTGTCACCACCCGGCTCATCTCGGCCCTCGTCGTCGAGGCCGCGAAGCTGTACGAGTCGGGCGTGGCCACCGCCGAGGACATCGACCTCGCCTGCAAGTTGGGCTTCGGCCACGCGATGGGACCCCTCGCCACGGCCGACCTCACCGGAGTCGACATCCTGCTGCACGCGACCAGCAACATCTACACCGAGTCCCAGGACGAGAAGTTCGCTCCGCCCGAGTTGATGCGCCGGATGGTTGACGCGGGTGACATCGGCCGGAAGAGCGGGCAGGGGTTCTACACACACTGACGTCACGGGAACCGCACGAGCCCCACGGGTATCACCCGTTGGGGTGAATTCGGTATCGGTTCGCTTACAGACGGCAACTTCCGGGGTTCCCGAACCGTCAGAAGTTGCATCAATCAGAAACGACCGGCGTACGAAAGACGCACTCTCGGGGAGCGCATATGTACATCAGGGGCGACCACGCCGAGCTGGTCGTCGGGGGCCGCCTCGACGTACGCAGCGCGGCGGACGCCCGTACGGTCCTGCACTCGGCCATCGACGACGGAGTCGGTGATCTGGTGCTCGACCTGTCAGGGCTGGACTCGTGGGACGCCACGGGACTCGGCGTGATCATGGGGGTCCACCGGCGCGCGGGGCGGTGTGGACGGCGGCTGGTGCTGCGTGAGGTGCCTCCGCAAATGCAACGCCTGCTGGTGGCCACCCGGCTGCACCGGATCCTGGCCATCGAGGGCGGCATCGGAGTGGAGTCGCTGCCCCGCGTGTGACACCGGACCACGACCGGGGCGAATCGGTACGCCACTGAACAGGACGGCTCGGAAGTGAACGGACGTGCGGGAATGCGCGTACGGACTCATGTGTGACCCGGTGGACGGGCAGCACCCGGACGTCCCCGGGGCGAAAGGCGCCACACGCGCAATCCTCACGAGACTGTGACGTCTCGGACAGCACGGGACCCTGGCATTCCGTGGATACTGTGCAAAGGTTTAGGGTTCGGCTGCCCGCCGCCCTGACGACCCCGGAGCGGGCACCGGACCAGAAGCGACAGCGCGGTGCGCGGGAGTCCGGGGACAGGACCCAGGCACACCACGCTTCTTGGGGGGCAAAGACCGATGGACCCGATGAACCGGGGACCCGAAGAGCACCGCCATGACGACGGAGACCGGGCGCCGCGTCCGCGGCCGCCACGCGACTCCCTGACGCCGGATTTCGGCCAGCCTGCTCCGGCGCTCGCCCGCACCGTCCAGCTCGTCTCGGGCGACTGTCTGCTCACCGTCAATCCCATCGACGGCAGCGAGGTGGAGAACTGCCCGCCGCGGGAGCGCCCCGGCCGGCCCGAGAAGCACCCGGCGGCCGAGCGGGCCGAGATCGATCGCGCCGCACGGCCGCCCGTCCCGCCGGGACCCTCCCCCACTCTCGGCTTCTCCCCCACTCTCGACTTCGCTCGAGCGGGGGTCCCCCCACGAGCGGGGACCCCCACCGCCCCGGCCGCCGCTCCTGGAGCGCGACACCGAGCGTGAACGGCTCGTACGGCTCCTCGCACGCGGCCGGTCCGTCCGCCTCACCGGTCACTCCGGTTCGGGCCGCACGGCGCTCCTCGACCTCGTCGCCGAGGACTGCGGGGACCTCGCCCCGGACGGTGTCGTCCGCCTCTCCGGATACCGGCGCACGAGCGGCGAGCTGCTCCACGACCTGTTCACCACCGTCTACAAGGCGCCGCTGCACCGCCCGGACCAGGAGCAACTCCTGGACCTCGTCCGGGAGATCGGCGCGGTCGTCGTCCTCGACGACCTGGAGTTCGGCGGCAGCGCGCTCGACGAGCTGCTCGACGCGACCCCCGAGTGCGCCTTCCTGCTCGCCGTCACTCCCGACGTCCCCGCGCCGTCCGCCGACTCACCCCTCGAAGAGATGTTCCTGGGCGGGCTCGACCGTGCCGGCGGCCTGGAGCTGCTGGAGCGCGCCGTCGGCCGCGTCCTCACCGAGGAGGAGTCGAACTGGGCGGGCGACCTCTGGTTCGAGTCCGAGGGCCTGCCGCTGCGGTTCATGCAGTCCGGTGCGCTGCTGCGGCAGCGGGACCGGCTGCGCGGCGACGCGGACGCCTTCGACGAGTTCGGTGTCTTCCAGGAGGCCCCGGTCGACGCGCCCTTCGACGCCGGGGACGGCCACGACGTACCGCTGCCGTCCCTCGCCGAGGGCGCCGCACCCGCCGCTCTGCTCGCGTCCCGGCTGAGCGAGTCGGCGCGCGCCACGCTGCGGTTCGCGGTCGCGCTCGGCGGCGAGGTGCCGCACCAGGCCCATCTGCCCGCGCTGGTGGGGGACACCCACGCGGACGCCGCCCTCGCCGAACTGGTGGGCTGCGCCCTGGTGACCCCGGTCGGCTCGCGCTACCGGCTCGCGGCCGGGGTGCAGACCCAGCTGGAGGTCGCCGGGTACGCGGACGACGCGGGTGAGCGGGCCGAGACCGCCGCCCAGCACTACGCCTGGTGGGCCGGGCACCCCTCGGTCACGCCCGAGCGGGTCGCGGCAGAGGCGGACGCCGTGCTCGCCGCGCTGACCGCCGTCGTACCGCTCTCCCCGCGGCTCTCGACCTCACCCCCCGGCGAGGACGAGGAGAGCGCCGCCGTACGGCTGGCCCGGCAGGCCGCGCCCGCGTTCGCCGCCGCCTTGCAGTGGGGCGTCTGGGAGCGGGCGCTGCGGTCTGGCGCCGAGGCGGCCCGGCTCACCGGCGAGGTCGGCGATCAGGCCTACTTCCACCATGAGTTGGGCGTCCTCGCGCTCTGCTCCGGGCAGCTCGACCGGGCCCGCGCCGAGCTGGAGGCGTCCATCGGGCTGCGCGGTGCCCTCGCCGACAAGCGCGGCACGGTCGCAGGCCGGCGCGCGCTGGCGCTGGTCGCCGACCGCTCCGGGGCGACCCCGCCCGGGGGGCGTACGGCGGCGGGGGAGGAGGTGCCGGACGCCCGGCACGAGGAGTCGGCGGCGCCTCCTGGCGGCGTGCCCTCCGGCTTCGTCTCCGGGTACGGCGGCCCGCCCCGGACACCCGGCGACACCTCGACACTGGTCACGAACCAGGCGGGAGCCGGTCCCGCCGGCAAGGGCGGCGTCAAGGGCCGCCTGGTCAGCGGTGCCCGGCGCAACCTGGTGGCCGCCGGCGCGGGCGCGCTGCTCGCGGCCGTGCTCGGCACGGTGGTGACCCTGGGGGCGACCTCCGGCAACAGCGACGATCCCCCGGCCGAGCAGGTCGGCGTCAACCCGTCGGCCGGCACCGGCGTCGACGACGGCGAGCTGGGCGCGGACCGCGTGAGGAAGGGTTCGGGCGACGACCCGGGCGCCGTGTCCGAGCCCACGGACCCGGGCCCGGACGGGACCCTCGGCACAGCGGACGACCCGACGCCCACGCGGAGCGGCTCGCCGTCGGACGAACCGAGTGAGACGGGCGGGCCGGACAAGCCGACGAAGTCCCCGTCCAAGTCGCCCACGAAGTCGCCGACCAAGCCGCCGTCGCCCACGCCGTCCGAATCGGAGCCGGAGTCGGAGTCGCCCAGCGGCTCTCCGACGTCACCGGGCCCGACGCCCAGCCAGTCGGAGTCGTCGGACCCCCCGCCGCAGACCAGCACCTCGGCCAGCGGCCCCGCGTCCAGCCGGCCGGCGGAGACCAGCAGCTCCGCGAGCGCCCCGGACAGCAGCGCCCCCGGCTCGCCGGGCGGAACGGAGAGCGACGCGTCGGTGATCTGACGAACGACCGAGGGCCGGGTCCGACAGCGGACCCGGCCCTCGGGGGCTTCTGACGGATCTCCGCGGCGTCGCGACGCCCGGCACGCTCCCCCACTGCCTTGAGGGCGTGGGAGGTACCCCCATTCGCCGCACGGCGCGCAGGGACGGGTGGCTTCGCCACATGACCCTCGGCGCCGCACGCCGAGAGCACGCACCGAACGCCGCTCCTTCTTCCACGGAGACCCGTCAGAAGGCCCCGAGGTGCGTCGCCGCTCAGAACAGCCGCAGCTTGTCGTCCTCGATGCCGCGGAGCGCGTTGTAGTCCAGGACCGTGCAGCCGATGCCGCGGTCGGTGGCGAGGACCCGGGCCTGGGGCTTGATCTCCTGGGCCGCGAAGATGCCGCGTACGGGAGCGAGATGCGGGTCGCGGTTCAACAGCTCCAGGTACCGCGTGAGTTGCTCCACGCCGTCGATCTCGCCGCGCCGCTTGATCTCCACGGCCACGGTCTGCCCGTCGGCGTCCCGGCACAGGATGTCGACGGGGCCGATGGCGGTCATGTACTCGCGGCGGATGAGCGTGTAGCCCTCGCCCAGGGTCTCGATACGGTCGGCGAGCAGCTCCTGGAGGTGCGCTTCCACGCCGTCCTTGATCAGGCCCGGGTCCACGCCCAGATCGTGCGAGGAGTCGTGGAGGACCTCCTCCATGGTGATGATGAGCTTCTCGCCCGCCTTGTTGGTGACGGTCCAGACGCCCGCCTTGCCTTCACCGTCTCCCTCGCCCTCCTTCAGCGCGCAGGGCGGGGACATCCAGTTGAGGGGCTTGTAGGCCCGGTCGTCCGCGTGGATCGAGACGCTGCCGTCCGCCTTCACCAGGATCAGACGGGGGGCTGAGGGGAGATGGGCCGTGAGCCGCCCGGCGTAGTCCACGGAGCAGCGGGCAATGACGAGACGCATGGTCGGAAACGCTACTCGACATCCGCCGCCGTACGCGATTCGGCCTCCTCAGAGCCGCTTGAGTGACCTGAGTGACCCCGGGGAAGTGCAGGTCAACCCCCATGCCGCCCGGCGTGCGCCTCCCGCGCCCGGAGCGTGCCGTCGATCGGCATGTGCCAGAGGCAACACGTTTGCGGCAATGGCTGATTGTGGTCGTAGTGGGAGTTCCCCGTATCCCCATTCTCCTGGTGCGGCCACCGCCCGGTGCTTAACGTATAAACGGGAGGTCGCGGTGCGTGTACGCAGCGTGTTTGATATCGCGAACTCCCTCCCTGTCCGTCAACCCCCGCCCGGCGGGGGTGCGAGAGGAGAACCCATGTCGCTCGACGTCTCACCGGCCCTACTCGAACAGGCCGAGCGAGGCGAGGTCGACGAAGCCGCCTTCGTCGACTGCGTCCGGACCTCCCTGCCCTACGCATGGGAGATGATCAGTTCCCTGGTGGCCCAGCTGAAGGTCGACGGCGGCGAGTTCGCCGACAACCAGACGCCCCCGCCGGACGAGCAGGCACGTGGCCAGCTGCTGCGTGCGCTCGCGAGCGACGCGATACGCGGCGCGCTGCAACGGCACTTCGGTGTGCGATTGGCCTTCCAGAACTGCCACCGGGTGGCCGTGTTTCCGCTGGACCCCTCAGTGGACGACACGCTGGCTCGCTTCACCTCCGTGCGCAACCAGCTGCTGAACCAGTCACCGGAGCTCCGGGACTGCTGAGGCGGGCTTGCCGCACTGCTTGCCGCTCCGTACGCGGGAGGTGCATTCGTACCGGGGCGGCAAGCTCCCCGCCAGACGCGGCCCTAGGGCCTGTTCTGAGTTCCCCGCCTGCGCCCCGACAACCGGCACGCTCCCCCACTGCCTCAAGGGCGTGGGAGGTACCCCCACTCACCGCACGACGCCACAGGACAGCTGGCTCCGCCACATGACCTGCGACGCCACACGCCGAGGGCACGCACCGGCTGCGGACGTCAGCGGCTCCGCCGCGGGCGCTGCGCCCGCGCTTCGCGCGGACGACGGGGAACTCAGAACAGGCCCCAGCGCGTCCGCTCAGCCGAGGTGGGGGAGCACCTCGGCGCCCAGCCGCCGGACGGTCTCCTCGGTGGCCGCCAGGTCGCCCGAACCCTCGACGAGCAGCGCGAAGCGCGAGATGCCCGTCCGCTCCGACGTCGCGGCAAGCCGGTCCGCGCACAGGCGCGGGGTGCCCACCGGGTGCAGCCCGCAGAGCAGTTCGGTGTACGCCAGGGGGTCGCGCATCGCGCGGGCGCGGCCGTCCACCGTCACATGGGCGTCCAGGCCGTGCTTCAGCCAGCCCGGCATCGCCTTCGTGAGCGCCTCTACGGCGTCCGTCCGCCGGTCCGCGATCTGGCAGACACCGGCCGACACGTGGCCGGCAACGGCGATCTCGTCCGCCGAACGGCCCGCCGCACGCGCGTAATTGCGCCACAGTGCGACCATCTCCGCCTTCTCCTCGTCCCCTACGTGCATCCCGAGGAGCATCGGCAGGCCGTGCTCGGCCGCGAGCCGGACGCTCGACGGTGAGGTGCAGGCGACGACGACCTCCGGGCCCGGGACGCCGCTCAGCACCTCCGAGGGCCTGGGGACGACCGGGACCTCACGGAAGGCGAATCGTTCCCCCGATGCCTCCACCGAGGGGTGGCGCAGCCAGCGCACCAGCAGATCGAGTGATTCGGGGAACCCCTTCTCGTACGCCTCGATCCCCGCCCCGAAGACCTCCAGGTCCACCCACGGCCCCCCGCGTCCCACCCCCAGCGAGAAGCGGCCGCCGGACGTCACGTGTAGCAGCGCGGCCTGCTCGCCGAGGGCCACCGGGTGGACGGTGGGGAGCACGCTGACCGCTGTGCCGACGCGGATCCGCCGGGTGCGCCCGAGCAGGAGCGCGGCGAACGTGACCGCCGACGGACACGTCCCGTACGGCACGAAGTGGTGTTCGGCCAGCCAGACCGCGTCGAGGCCGGCCTCCTCGGTCACCTCGGCCGTCCGGACGGCGCGGTGGAGCGCCTCCCCCTGGCCCTGTCCAGGGAACTGGGCCGCAAGTACAAATGTCCCAACGTGCATCGCGTTTCCTGCTTTCTCGGCGCTCCGACCCGGAGCTCCCCCACCCGGCATAACCCCCTGACACGTGACGAGGACACGGCTTGTCGGCGAGATTTGCGGATTGTCTGCAGAATGCGTCGTGCGGAGGGGAGTCTGTGACGGTTCGTGGAGTACGCGTACCCGTGGTCGGCGCGCGTAGGCTGGACGCGACCCCGTCCCCCTTGTATAGCCCCGTGAGGTGTTCTGTGTCCCCGCGTCGCAATCGACCCAAGGGTGCCGGCTCGTCCGGCCGGAGCGCCGACGAGGACCGGGCCGACCGTTACGGCGGCTGGCAGTCGAGCGAGAACTGGCAGGGCGAGGACTGGAGCGTGCGCCATGTGGCCGGGGCGAGCTCCGAGGGAAAGACGTACCGCTGCCCGGGCTGCGACCAGATGATCTCCTCCGGAGTCCCGCACGTGGTGGCCTGGCCGCAGCACGCCGGCGTCGACGATCGCCGCCACTGGCACAAGGCCTGCTGGAACGCGAAGGACCGCCGCACCTCAAGGGTGCAGCGGTCCCGTAACGCGCCACGCTTCTAGGGCGGTCCGGCGAAGTCCGGTGCGTTTCCTCGGTACTTCACCGGTACATCGCCGCGGTTAGACGTCCCGCCGCTCCAGCAGCACGTACGCTCCCACGATCGCGGCCGCCGTCACACCCACGAGGAGGCCCAGTTGGGCGTTGCCTCCGCCCGCCTCGTTGTCCAGCCCGAAGATCTTGGCGAGGGCGTTGGGGGCGTTGTAGTCCAGCATCTTCTCGCCGATCTTGCGCATGCTGTCGGAGAACAGCAGGAACGCGGGCAGGATCGCGGGCACCAGCACGACGCCGAGCATCGCGGTGATCGCACCCGCGGAGTGCCGCAGCATCGAGCCCACCGCGAGCGAGAGGACGCCCAGCAGCGAGACGTACAGGGCGCCCTTGAGGACCGTACCGCCCCACTCGTTGCCCGTGGAGTCGCCGTGCAGGCTCTGCGTGAACAGGCCGACCGCCCCGATGGCGACGGCCGACACGACGAACGCCACCGCGAAGAAGATCAGCAGCTTGGCGGTGAGCACCCGGTGCCGCTGCGGCGAGGCTGTGAACGTCGTACGGACCATGCCCGTGCCGTACTCCGACGAGACCACCAGCACGCCCAGTGTGATGAGGCAGATCTGCCCCAGCACCAGACCGAAGAAGGCCGGGACGGTGAACGGGACGTCCGTGAAGGCCTCGTCCTCCGTCTGCGTCGCCACCAGGAAGCCGATGCCGACGACGAGCAGCAGGAAGATGCCCAGCGTCCACATCGTCGAGCGCACCGACTTGATCTTCGTCCACTCGGAGGCGAGCGCGTGCCCGAGGTGGGTGCGCACGACGGGGATCGGCGATGTGTACGACACTCCGGGCGCCCCCTGCCAGTGCGGAGCGGGCTGCTGGGGCGCGGGAGGCTGGGGCGTGCTCATCGGGCGTCCTCGGGCTTGTTCGGGTCGGCGGGGAGGGGGCGGGGGCGTGTGCGGGCGCGGAGGGCTGTGCGGGCGGCTGCGGGCCCGCGGGGGCCCCGGTGGCGTACGGGTTGGGCTGTCCCGGGGCCGGCGCACCGGGCGCGGGCGGGGCACCGTACGGCCCTGCGGGCGGCTGCCCCTGGGGCATGCCCGGCGGCATCGCGAACGGCTGGCCGCCCTGCTGGGGCGGCGGCGGGGCGTACCACCCCGGCTGGCCCTGACCCGGCACCGGCGCCGGCGGCTGCGCACCGGGCGGCAGCGGCTGCATCAGCCCTTCCTTCTGGTCGATGGTCGACCGGTAGTCGACGGCGCCCTGCGTCATCCGCATGTACGCCTCCTCCAGCGAGGCCTGGTGCGGTGACAGCTCCCACAGCCGTACGTCGGCGCCGTGCGCGAGATCGCTGATGCGCGGCAGCGGCAGGCCGGTCACGCGCAGCCCACCGTCCGCCTCGGGCAGCACCTGGCCGCCCGCCTCGGTCAGGGCGGCCGTCAGTTTCTCCCGCTGCTGCGGCTCGGTGTCGGGCGTGCGGACCCGTGCGAAGCCGGCCGAGTTCTGCGCGATGAAGTCCTTGACGCTCATGTCCGAGAGCAGCTGGCCGCGCCCGATCACGATCAGGTGCTCGGCGGTCAGCGCCATCTCGCTCATGAGGTGGGACGAGACGAAGACGGTCCGTCCCTCCGCCGCGAGCGACTTCATCAGGTTCCGCACCCACAGGATGCCCTCGGGGTCGAGCCCGTTGACCGGCTCGTCGAAGAGCAGCACCTGGGGATCACCGAGCAGCGCGGCGGCGATCCCCAGCCGCTGCCCCATGCCCAGCGAGAACCCCTTGGACCGCTTTTTGGCCACGTCCTGCAGACCCACGACGCCCAGCACCTCGTCCACCCGGCGCGCCGGGATGCCGGACAGCTGCGCGAGGCACAGCAGGTGACTGCGGGCACTGCGCCCGCCGTGCACGGCCTTGGCGTCCAGCAGGGCGCCCACCTGGCGGGCGGCGTTCTGCAGCTTCCGGTACGGGTGGCCGCCGATCGTCACCTGCCCCGAGGTGGGGTTGTCCAGGCCCAGGATCATCCGCATGGTCGTCGACTTGCCCGAGCCGTTCGGCCCGAGGAAGCCGGTGACGGTACCCGGCCGCACCTGGAAGGAAAGGTTGTACACGGCGGTCTTGTCGCCGTAGCGCTTCGTCAGGCCGACTGCCTCGATCATGCTCCGCACCCATCACAAGGTTCAGGACGTCGGGGCGCACGCCCCCCGTAAGGGTTATGAAGCATATCGGGGTGCTGACGGTTCCCTCCGGGGGTGGAGTGGCTCAGCGTCTGCCGGGTCCCCCCCCGGGGGGTGTGGCCGGTCGGTCTCGTCTGCCGGGTTCTGTCCGTGAGCGGCTGCGGGTCCGTCGTGGTTGATCGCGCAGTTCCCCGCGCCCCTAAAAGCCTCGGGCGCACCCTGCGCTTTCAAGGGGCGCGGGGAACTGCGCGACAAGCCACATACAACCCGCACAAGGCCACCGGCAGAACCCGGCAGACGCGCCCCCACCCAGCCGGCGCAGCGCTCACGCATCGCGTCGCCGAAGCAGCACATACCCGCCCGCCAGCGCCGCGAGCACCCACAGCACCATGATCCCCAGGCCACCCCACGGCCCGTACGGCGCGGCCTCGCCGGCCCGTGGGACGACCTGCATGATCTTGCTCCCGGCCTGGTCGGGGAGGTAGCGGGCGACCTTCTTGGTCGCCGACACATTGCTGAGGATGTTGGACACCAGGAAGAAGAACGGCATCAGGACGCCCAGCGCCGGCATCGGGCTGCGCAGCATCGCGGCCACGCCCATGGAGAACACGGCGATGAGCGTCATGTAGAGCCCGCCCCCGACGACCGCGCGCAGGACGCCGGGCTCGTCGAGCGACGTACGGTGCTCGCCGAGCATCGACTGCCCGAGGAGGAAGGCGACGAAGCTGGTCGCGAGGCCGACGGCGAAGGCGAGCACGGTCGCCACCGTGATCTTGCTGAAGAGGAGTGTGCCGCGCTGCGGGACGGCGGCCAGCGAGGTGCGGATCATGCCGGTGCTGTACTCGTTCGACACCACCAGCACACCGAACACGATCATCGCGAGCTGACCGAGACTCATCCCCGCGAAGCTCACGTACGTCGGGTCGAAGGCGACCCTCTCCTCCGCGGGCAGGTGGTCCCAGTCGCGGCTCAGCAGCGCCGAGATCAGCATGCCGAGCGCGATCGTGACGACCGCGGCGATTCCGAGTGTCCACACCGTGGACGCCACCGAACGGATCTTGGTCCACTCGGAACGGACGACCTGTACCGACGCCACGTTCAGGCCCCCTTCTTCTGCCAGTCGCTGCCCCACGCCTGCCGCGCGGACGCCGACAGCGCCTCGCCGGAGGCCGGGACGGCGCCCGTGTGCGCGTGGTACTCCACCGACTCCGCCGTCAGCCGCATGAACGCCTCCTCCAAGGAGGCCTGCTGCGGGCTCAGCTCATGCAGCACGACCTCGTGCTGTGCGGCCAGCTCACCGATCCATTCGGCCTTGCCGCCGTCCACCTCCAGCGCCCCGCCGTCCGCCTCGACCGCCGTGATCCCCGCCCCGCCCAGCACGTCCAGCAACCGCTCGCGTTGCGGGGTACGGATGCGGACGTACGACCGGGAGTTCCGCTCGATGAAGTCCGCCATGGAGGTGTCGGCGAGCAGCCTGCCCTGACCGATGACGACGAGATGGTCGGCGGTCAGCGCCATCTCGCTCATCAGGTGTGAGGAGACGAAGACGGTACGGCCCTGGGAGGCGAGGGATTTCATCAGGGTGCGGATCCAGTGGATGCCCTCGGGGTCGAGCCCGTTGACCGGCTCGTCGAACATCAGGATCCGGGGATCGCCGAGGAGCGCGCCCGCGATACCGAGCCGCTGCCCCATGCCGTACGAGAATCCCTTGGCCTTCTTCCGGGCCACCGCCGTGAGGCCGACGGCGTCGAGGACCTCGCCCACGCGGCTCCTGGGGATGCCGTTGCTCTGTGCGAGGCACAGGAGGTGGTTGTAGGCACTGCGGCCGCCGTGCACGGCCTTCGCGTCGAGGAGCGCGCCGATGTACGTCAGCGGGTCCTTGAGCTGGTCGTAGCGCTTGCCGTCGATCCGCACGTCACCCACGGTCGGCCGGTCGAGCCCGAGCATCATCCGCATCGTCGTCGACTTGCCGGCCCCGTTCGGCCCGAGGAACCCGGTCACGATGCCGGGCCGGACGGTGAAGGTGAGGTTGTTGACCGCGACTTTCTCGCCGTAGCGCTTGGTCAGCGCCTCAAGCTCGATCATGGGCTCACGCTAAGACGGCGGTCCGGGGGCCGCCACTTGAATCCGTTGCCGGCGGGCAGCAGCACGCGCATGCCACAGGACGCCGCACAACGCCACAGGCCCGCACCGTCCGGGGACGGTGCGGGCCTGTGCTGTCGCTACTGGTTACCGGGACTGCTGCGCCGGAACCCCACGGGTGATCGGCTCGTCCTCGGCCGGCGAACCGGCGGCGGCCACCGCGGCGCCCGTGAGCGTCGCGAGCATCTCGCGGACGTTCGTCAGCTGGGCGTTGATGCTGTCGCGGCGGTTGGTGAGGGCGGCCAGCTCGCGCTCGGATTCCGAACGGATGCGGTCGGCCTTGGCGTTGGCGTCGGCCACGATGTCCTCGGCCTGGCGCTGGGCCGTCTCCACCGTCTGGCGGGCGCGGCGCTCGGCGTCCGTGCGCAGCTTCTCGGCCTCCAGACGGAGCTGCTCGGCGCGGTGCTCGATCTCGGCGAGGCGCTTCTCGGCCTTGGCCTGACGGGAGGCCAGGTCGCGCTCGGACTGCTCGCGGCGCTTGGCGAGGTTCGTCTCGAAGTCCGCGGCGGCCTGAGCGGCCTTGGCGCGCGTCTCCTCGAAGAGGGCGTCCGCCTCCTCACGCTTGGACTGCGCGTCCTTCTGCGCCTCGGACCGCAGCTGGGAGGCCTCGCCCTTGGCCTTCTCGACGATCCGGACGCCCTCGTCCTCGGCCTTGGCCTTGCGCTCCGCAGCGAACGATTCTGCGTCGTTGCGCACCTGCTGGGCCGCCGACTCGGCGAGCTCGCGGTGCTGCTCGGCGGCGCGGCGGGCCTCCTCGCGCAGGTCCTTCGCCTCTTCCTCGGCGAGACGGAGGATCTTCTCGACGCGCGCGCCGAGACCGGCGTACGACGGCTCGGCGTCGGTGACCTGGGCCTGGGCGTTCTGCGTTTCGAGGTGCAGTTCCTCGATGCGCTTTTCCAGAGCTGTGATGCGAGCCAGAGCGCTGTCGCGGTCGGAGACGAGCTTAGAGATGCGTTCGTCCACCTGAGCGCGGTCGTACCCACGCCGCACAAGCTCGAAGCCGTAGGGGGAAGTGTCGCTCATGGGGTTCCTGTCGAATGAGACCGGTGAGGTGATAGGTGGAATCCTAGGGGGCGAAGCGGCGTGTCATCGAGCAGATGCACCGTTTGATCTGGAGAATGACACCCCTTTTGAGTGGCGAACCAGCAGATTACTCACCAGAGACCCTGCGTAGAGGGCTCCGGCACGCTCCGACAAGCACGGATCGGCGCCTCTGGCTAGTTGTCTGACACCTTGCCACCCGATCGGGGTGCGCCCACCGCGGCGCCTGCCTTGACGCCGCCGTCCTTGCCGCTCGACGGGGCCTCAAAAGACTCCAACGCCTCCAGGACGTCCTGGACACGGGAGATCTCCGCATTGATGTCCTCGCGGCGCCGCACCAGGACCTCCAGCTCGCGCTTGCCCTCCTCGACGGTGGCCCGCGCCTCGCGGATCGCCTCGGCCTTGAGCTCCTCGGCCTCCCGGACGAGCGTGTTCTTCTTCTGCTCGGCCTCCTTCAGGAGCCCCTCGGCCTTCTTGACGGCGGCGATCCGCACCTTGCCCGCCTCGGAGTTGGCCTCCGAGACCAGTTCCTTGGCCTTCGCCCGGGCCTTCTCCAACTGCTCCTCGGCGGCCTTGATGAGCGCGTCGCACCGGTCGCCCGCAGTCCTCATCGTCTCGGCCGACTCGCGGCGGGCCCGCTCGTGCAGTGCCTCGATCTCGCCCGTGATGCGGTCGCGCAGTTCCTCCGCGCGCTCTCTTATCGCGGTGGCGTCCCGGCGCGCGCCCACCAGCAGTTCGTCCGCGTCCGTACGGGCCCGCTCCACCCGCGAGTTGCCCTCCCGGGTCGCCTGCGAGACCAGGCGTTCGGCCTCCGTACGCGCCGCGCCGACCATGGTGTCGGCCTGCGCCTCGGCGTCCGCGGTGGTCTTGTGCGCGGTCGCCTGCGCCTCGGAGATCAGCTTGTCGGCCTCGGCGGCCGTCTCCGTGATCAGCTTGTCGACCTGCTCGGCCGCCTCGGAACGCCGCTTGTTGGCGTCCCTGCGGGTCTCGTCCAGCAGCCGGTCGGCCTCATCGCGTCCGGCCGTGGTGAGCCGCTCGGCCTCGGCCTCCGCGTCGGCCCTGACGCGCTCGGCCTCGGCGCGCACACGCTCGGCGTGCTGCTGCGCGGAACCGACCGTCTCGGCCGCCTCGGCACGCAGCCGCTCGGCCTCGCCGGTCGCGTCCGAGAGGAGCTTGTCGGCCTTGGCGACGGACTCGGCGCGCCGCCGCTCGACCTCCGCGGCCGTCTCGTTGGTGAGCCGCTCCGCCTCGGCCGTCACCTCGGTGATGAGCGTGTCGGCCTGGGTGGCCGCGTCCGAGCGGATCCGGTTCGCGTCCTCGCGGGCCTCCGCCCGGGCGCGTGAAGCCTCCTGCTCGGCGGCCGCGATGGTGTCCGACGCCTCGGTGCGTACGCGCTGGGCGTGCTCGGCCGCGTCGGCGCGCAGCCGCTCGGCCTCCGCGATCGCCTCCGAAACCGTGCGGTCCGCGAGCGACTTGGCGGCATCCGACTCCGCCGCCGCCTCGCGCCGGATCCGGGCCGCGTCCTCGCTGGCCCGCTCCCGCTCGGCGTACGCGTCGCCGCGGACCCGGTCCGACTCCTCCTCGGCCTCCCGCCGCATACGGTCCGCCACATGCTCGGCGGCGTTGCGCAGCCCGGCGATCTCCTCCTGGGCCTGCTCGTGCAGCCCGACCACGGAGTCACGCACCTGCTGGGCGTGCTGCTCGGCGGCCGACACCATCTCGGTGGCGCGCCGGTCGGCCTCCTCGATCAGCCGCAGCGCCTCGGCCTCGGCCTCCTCCACGCGCTTGCGCGCCGAGGCCAGCAGCTCCTCGCTCTGCTCACGGGCCCGCTCGCGCTCCTGGTCGGCCTCCTGCCGGGCGGCGCCGAGGAGTTCCTCCGCCTCGCGGCGGCGCCGGGCGGCCTCCTCCTGTGCGGCGGCCAGCGCCTCGGCGCTCTCGGTCGCCAGCCGCTCGGCCGCGGCCAGCGCCTCGGCCCGTACCCGGTCGGCGGTGTCCTGCGCCTCCGACTTCAGCCGCTCCGCCTCGGCCGCGGCCTCCGACCGCAGGCGTACGGCGATGCTCTCGCCCTCGGCCCGGGACGCGGACGCGTCGGAGGCGGCCTCGTCGCGCACCCGCTCGGCCTCGGCCTCGGCCTGCGCCTGGAGCGTACGAATCCGCTCGGCGGCCTCGGAACGGAGCCGGTCGATCTCCTCGGCGGCCTCACGGCGGATCCGCTCCGCCTCCGCGCGGGCGTCGCTGAGCGCCTGCTCCGCCGATGTGAGCCGCTGTTCGGCCTCGGAGTGCAGCCGGCTCAGCTCGTCGGCGGCCTCCGCCTCGCGGGACGCGACCGCCCGCTCGGTCTCCTCACGCAGCTCACGGGCCGCGCGCTCGGCCTCCTCCTTGGTGGCCTCGGACTGCTCGACGGCCTCGGCACGGTGCCGCTCGGCCTCCTTGCGGGTCCGGTCCAGGGTGTCCTCGGCCTGGCGGCGCAGCGTCGAGGCGCGCTCGATGGCCTCCGTACGGACCTTCTCGCTGTCCGTCGTCGCCGACGCCCGCAGCTCGTCCGCGTCCGCCTTCGCCTTGGCGAGCAGCTCTTCGGCGGTCCTGGCCGCTTCCTCGATCTGCTGGACGGCCTCGCGGCGGGCCTCGGCGCGGATGCGCTCGCCCTCGGCGACCCCGTCGGCCCGCAGCTGCTCGGCCTCGCCGCGCAGCCGACGTGCCTCCTCCTGCAACTCGACCGTCTTGGCGCGGTACTCCTCGGTGTCGTCCTTCGCCGCGCCCTTGAGCTGCTCGGCGAGGTCGAGCGCCTCGGACCGCAGCCGGTCCGCCTCGGTCTCGGCCTCCCGGCGGATCCGCTCGGCCTCCTCGGAGGCCGCCTTGGTGGTGTTCCTGGCGTCCTCCGACGCCTTGTTGAGGACGTCCTCGGCGGTCTTCGCCGTCTTGGCGAGCTGGGAGGCGGATTCCTCCGCGGTGATGCTGCGCGCCTTCTCGGACGCCTCGGCGACGATCTTCTCGGCCTCGGCCCGGGCGTCCGCGACGACTTCCTCGGCGGTCGCCTTGGTGCTCTCGGCCTCCTTCGTGGCTTCCTGGACCAGACGGGCGACCTGTTCCTTCGCCGTCCGAGTGCGCTGCTCGTTCGTCGACTCGGCGTTCGCCAGGGCCTTGGCCGCGGCCTCCTTGGCCTCGGCGACCACCTTGTCGGCCTCGGCGCGGGCCTTCTGCAGCGCCGTCTCGGCCTCGGCCATGCGCTGCCCGGCGGCCCGGCTCAGCTCGGTGGCCTGACGGCGTGCGCTGTCCGACTCGGTCGCGGAGCTGGAACGCAGCTGCTCGGCGTGCTCGGTGGCCTCCTGGGCCTGCGTGGAGGCGGCGTTCAGCAGACGCTCGGCGTCCGTGCGGGCCCGGCGCAGGATCTGGTCGGCCTCGGCTCGGGCCGACTCCGCCTCGTCCTGGAGCCGCTGACGGGCCTCGCTCGCGACCCGCTCGGCCTCGGCGCGGGCCGCGGCGAGCGCCTGGTCGGCCTCGGTACGGGACTGGTCCAGCAGACGGCGGGCCTGCTGCTCGGTGCGGGCGCGCAGCTGCTCCGCCCAGGACACGTTCTCGTTGACGTGCGACTCGACGGTCTGGCGGCGCTCGGAGAGCTCCTGGTCGAGCTGCTGGCGGCGCGACACGGCCTCGGCGTGCAGTTCGGCCTGGAGGCGGGCGGCCTGCTCGGCGTGCTCCTGGAGGATGCGCTGGGTCTGCGCGCGTGCCTGGCTCAGCTCGCGCTCGGCCTCGGAGCGCAGCTGGTCGGCCTGCATCTGGGCCTGACGGAGCATCTGGTCGGCCTGGTAGCCGATGTCGGACCCGTCGAACGAGGGTCGGGACATGATGGTGCGGCGCGCCTCGTGAAGCTTGGCGCGCAGCACCTCGACCTGGTAGCCGAGGTCCTCGGCGTGCTGGATCGCCTTTTCCCGCTCGGTCTTCAGCCGCTCCATCTCGGCCTCGAACCGAGAGAGGTGGTCGACGTCAGCCGCCGGCTCTCGCTCCTGGCGTTCGTAGCCCCGCACTCCGCGGTCCCATCCGTCCCCTGGTCGCAAGCTTCTCCAAACGAGCTCCGTCCAACCGCCGAACGGGGCCCCCGGGGAATGGTGTCAGATCAACGGCGGAGCGCGGGCTGCCGCCCTAACCCTCGTCCCCCGAAACCTGGACCCCGGCCCTCGGATCCCGTCGTCGGAAGGCGGCAGAATCCGGGCCGCCTCCTCACGAGGTGACGGCCGAGACCAACCCTACCGGCCCCTATGTACGGGGGTCAGTGCTCAGGTGACTCAACCGGCGCCGAAGTGACCAGTTCTGTCAGTACTCCATGGCAATCCTTCGGGTGCAGGAACGTGATCCGTGACCCCATGGAACCGCGCCGGGGCTCGTCGTACAGGACGCGCACGCCCCGGTCGCGGATCTCGGCGGCGTCCCCGTCCACGTCTGCCGTACCGAACGCGATGTGGTGGACCCCCTCGCCGTTCTTGGCCAGCCACTTCGCGACGGTGGAGTCCTCCCTGGTCGGCTCCAGGAGCTGGAGGTACGACGCGCCGCCGTCGTCCGTGCCGTTGATCCTGATCATGGCCTCGCGTACGCCCTGCTCCTCGTTGACCTCGGAGTGGAACACCTCGAAGCCGTACGTGGCCCGGTAGAACTCGACAGTCGCGTCGAGGTCGAAACAAGCGATCCCGATGTGGTCGATTCGCGTCAGCATGGTCTCAGTGCACCGCTACCGACGTGGTTACGCAACGTGCGCGCGATCACACCGACGGCCAGATGACGCGATGGCCTACCGCTCAGTACATTCGAAGTAAACCCTCGTTCACTCCTCGGCTGTGAAGCTGGAAGGGGATCGCACCTCATGACTGGAACGAACGGCAACACATCGGTGATCGTCGCGGGCGCGCGTACGCCCATGGGGCGGCTGCTGGGTTCGCTGAAGTCCTTCTCCGGAGCCGACCTCGGCGGCTTCGCGATCAAGGCCGCCCTCGACCGTGCGGGGATCGGTGGCGACCAGGTTCAGTACGTGATCATGGGCCAGGTGCTGCAGGCCGGGGCGGGGCAGATCCCGGCGCGCCAGGCCGCGGTCAAGGCGGGCATCCCGATGAACGTCCCGGCGCTCACCATCAACAAGGTGTGCCTGTCGGGCCTCGACGCCATCGCTCTCGCCGACCAGTTGATCCGCGCGGGTGAGTTCGACGTGATCGTCGCGGGTGGTCAGGAGTCCATGACGAACGCCCCCCACCTGCTGCCCAAGTCCCGCGAGGGCTACAAGTACGGCGCGGTCGAGATGCTCGACGCGATGGCCCACGACGGGCTGACCGACGCCTTCGAGAACATCGCCATGGGCGAGTCGACGGAGAAGTACAACACGAAGCTGGGCATCGGCAGGGCCGAGCAGGACGAGATCGCGGCCCTCTCGCACCAGCGTGCGGCGGCCGCGCGGAAGAACGGTGTCTTCGAGGCGGAGATCACACCCGTCGAGATTCCGCAGCGCAAGGGCGAGCCGGTCGTTTTCAGCCAGGATGAGGGCATCCGCGGCGAGACGACGGCCGAGTCGCTGGGCAAGCTGCGTCCGGCTTTCGCCAAGGACGGGACCATCACGGCGGGCTCCTCCTCCCAGATCTCGGACGGTGCGGCGGCCGTGGTCGTGATGAGCAGGGCCAAGGCGGAGGAGCTCGGCCTGGAGTGGATCGCGGAGATCGGCGCGCATGGCAACGTGGCGGGGCCGGACAACTCCCTGCAGTCGCAGCCGTCGAACGCGATCACGCACGCCCTCAAGAAGGAGGGCATCGAGGTTGCCGACCTCGACCTGATCGAGATCAACGAGGCCTTCGCCGCGGTCGCCGTCCAGTCAATGAAGGACCTCGGAGTATCCACGGAAAGGGTGAACGTCAACGGTGGCGCGATCGCCCTCGGCCATCCCATCGGCATGTCCGGCGCCCGTCTGGTCCTCCACCTGGCGCTGGAGCTGCAGCGGCGTGGCGGTGGCGTGGGCGCGGCCGCGCTGTGCGGTGGCGGTGGGCAGGGGGACGCGCTGATCGTGCGGGTACCGAAGGTATGAGGGCGGCGCGGTACGTCAACCGCGGATCGTGCTGACCTCGCGGATCTCTCTGACCTCGCTGGTCTCGTAGACCTCGCTGGTCTCTCTGATCGCTGTGGATTCTCCGGATCTCACCGACCCGGACTCGGACTCACTGAACGGGAGCTGTGATGCAGGACGTCCCCACACTGGTAGCCCAGGCCAGGGAAGGCCGGCCGCGGGCCGTGGCCAGGCTGATCTCGCTGGTGGAGGGGGCGTCCCCGCAGCTCCGTGAGGTCATGGCGGCGCTGGCGCCCCTGACGGGCGGGGCGTACGTGGTGGGCCTGACCGGCTCTCCGGGTGTCGGCAAGTCGACATCGACGTCCGCGCTGGTGACGGCGTACCGGAAGCAGGGCAAGCGGGTCGGGGTCCTGGCGGTGGACCCGTCGTCGCCGTTCTCGGGCGGCGCGCTGCTGGGTGACCGCGTCCGTATGTCGGAGCACGCGTCCGACCCGGGCGTGTACATCCGCTCCATGGCCACGCGCGGGCACCTCGGCGGGCTGGCCTGGGCTGCGCCGCAGGCGATCCGCGTCCTGGACGCGGCGGGCTGCGACGTGATCCTCGTCGAGACGGTCGGCGTGGGCCAGTCGGAGGTGGAGATCGCGTCCCAGGCGGACACGTCGGTCGTGCTCCTGGCACCGGGCATGGGCGACGGCATCCAGGCGGCGAAGGCCGGGATCCTGGAGATCGGTGATGTGTACGTGGTCAACAAGGCCGACCGTGACGGTGCCGATGCGACGGCCCGTGAGCTGAACCACATGCTCGGGCTCGGCGAGTCGCGCTGTCCCGGTGACTGGCGGCCGCCGATCGTGAAGACGGTCGCGGTGCGGGGTGAGGGCCTCGACGAGGTCGTCGAGGCCCTGGAGAAGCACCGGGCCTGGATGGAGGAGCGGGGGGTGCTCGCGGAGCGGCGCCTGTCCCGCGCCTCCCGTGAGGTCGAGACCATAGCGGTGACGGCCCTGCGGGAGCGGATCGGCGACCTGCACGGTGACCGTCACCTGGGCGCGCTGGCGGAGCGGATCGTGGCGGGTGAGCTGGATCCGTACCGGGCGGCGGACGAGCTGGTGGCGGGCCTGACGGAGGGCTGAGCGGGGGGTGTTCTCGCCCCCGCCGCCCCTACCCGTCCCATCCCGAGGGGCTTCGCCCCTTCACCCCGGCCGAGGGGGCTGCGCCCCCTGGACCCCCGCCTCCGATCCCGGGGCTGCGCCCCGGACCCGTACTTCGGGGCGGTGCCCCCTGGCCCGCCTTCGGGGATTCGCCCTCTGGCCCGGGTTCAGGGGATTCGCCCCCGGCCCTTGCTTCGGGGCTTCGCCCCGGACCCCGTTTTCGGGGGCCAGCCCCCGGACCCCCGCTCCTCAAACGCCGGAGGGGCTGGGTGGTGCGGGGCGGGCGCTGGATGGTGCGGGGCGGGGCCGGTGGTGCGGGGCGGGCGCTGGATGGTGTGAGGCGGGGCCGGATGGTGTGAGGCGGGGCCGGATGGTGTGAGGCGGCGCTGGATGGTGTGAGGCGGAGCTGGACTTTTCCCCGTCGGGCTGGACTTTTCCCGGTCGGGCTGGAGTTTTCCCTGACCGGGCCGGGGGGATTTCAGCCGAGGCCAGGCACCCCCAGCCCGTCCGGCGTTTGAGGACGAGGCCGTTCAGGCCGATAGCCGGGGGCTGGGGGCGCAGCCCCCAGGGGACGGGAACGGGTAGGGGCGGCGGGGCGAAACAAACCCCTCCCCCTCAGTCGTCCGAGTCGTCCGACGAACGGTCCGCCGTGACCTTGGCTGTGGTCAGGTTCACGGTCCACTCGCTCTCCGCGCCGTTGGTTCCCGTGGTGTCGACGTCCCAGCCGTGGCCCGACCCCTCGTCTTCGAGTTCGACCGACGTGACCGTGCCCTTGGCGGCTACGGCCTCCGCGGCCTCGGCGGCTGAGACGGAGCTGTTCTGGAGGGCGGCGCGGGCCTCGGCGGCGTCGTCGGCGTCCTCCTGCTCGGTGCGGGAGCCGAGCACCTTGCCGGTACCCGGGTCGACATGGACGGTGTACCAGGTGTTCCCGGAGGACAGGACGTCGATCTCCCAGACGAGGTTCTTGCCCTCGCTTTCGAGTTCGGCCTCGACTGCCGTACCGGACTTCTCCCTCAGCGCGGCCTTGATCGCCTCGGCGGCCGTGACCTTCGCCGCCCTGGCCTCGGCGGCGTCCTCGGCATTGTCGTCCGCATCGTGCCTGTCGTCCCTGTTGCCCCTGTCGTCCCTGTCGTCCGTTTCGTTGGTGTCGTCGTCCTGGACCCGCACGCTCGACCGCTGCGCGGGCGCCTCGTCGTCGCCCGAGACCGCGAGGGCGGTCGCGGTACCGGCGCCGACGAGGGCGGCGGCCGCGATGGTGGCGATGACGATGTTGCGCTTCATGGGGTTCCTCCCGTTCACGGATCAAGCGACCGCTTCCACCTGGTGCGGTCGCTTTCGACGGGAACCAATCTCGCCGAGGCACGCTGAAGCCGACCTGAAGTCCCCTGAAGACTCCTTCAGGTTCGGTTTGCGACGCTGTCCGCATGCGCCTGTTGATCGTGGAGGACGAGAAGCGGCTGGCCCTTTCGCTCGCGAAGGGGCTCATGGCCGAGGGCTTCGCCGTGGACGTCGTGCACGACGGCATCGACGGGCTGCACCGGGCCGGCGAGGGGACGTACGACCTCGTCATCCTCGACATCATGCTGCCCGGCATGAACGGCTACCGCGTGTGCGCCACCCTCCGAGCCGCCGGCCACGACGTGCCGATCCTCATGCTCACCGCCAAGGACGGCGAGTACGACGAGGCCGAAGGGCTCGACACGGGCGCCGACGACTACCTGACCAAGCCCTTCTCGTACGTCGTCCTCGTCGCCCGCGTGAAGGCGCTGCTGCGCCGCCGGGGGCCCGCCGGGGCCTCGCCCGTGCATGTGGTCGGGAAGCTGAAGGTCGACACCGCCGCCCGGCGGGTCTTCCTCGGCGAGGACGAGACCGTCCTCACGGCCAAGGAGTTCGCCGTCCTGGAGCAACTCGTCGTACGGGCCGGCGACGTCGTCTCGAAGGCCGACATCCTGGAGCACGTCTGGGACTTCGCGTACGAGGGCGACCCGAACATCGTCGAGGTGTACGTCAGCACCCTGCGACGCAAGCTGGGTGCCGGGCTCATCAAGACCGTGCGCGGGGCCGGATACCGGCTGGAGACGAGATGAGGCGCCGTCTGGGGTCCGTACGGGCCAGAGCCACGCTCAACGCCACGCTGGTCGTCGCGGTCGCCCTGGTGGCCGCCGGTACCGCCGTGCTGCTCGCCCTGCGGGCCAACCTCATCGACCAGGCCGACGCCAGGGCCGCGAACGTGGCCCGAAAGGTGGCCCTGGACCTGGCGTTCGGCGTCCCGTCCGCCGAACTGGACCTGCCCGACGCCGGGGACAGCCCGGTCCAGGTTCTGGACCCGCAGGGGCGCGTGGTCGCGGGGGACGACGACGTCGAGAGCATGAGCCCGGCCCCGGCCCCGGCCGGTTCGGGGCGGGCGGACGGCGCTGCTCCCGCCACCGGTGACGACGATGACGACGCCGACGACGGGGGCCGGGACCGGGGCCGGGGCCGAGGCCGGGACCGGGACGATGACGATGACGACGACCCCCCGGCCGTCGGCGAGATCTCCGAGGAGGCACCGATCACGCCGGGCACCGCGACGGTCGACGGCCACACCGCTGACTACCGGATCGCCGCGGTCGACGTGACCACGTCCGAGAAGGTCACGCTGACCGTGTACGCGGGCGCCTCCCTCTCCGCGGAGGAGGGCGCCGTCGGCACGGTGCAGACGGCCATGCTGATCGGTCTTCCGCTGCTGCTGGTGACCGTGGGCTGCGCCACATACGTCGTCACCCGGCGCGCACTGCGGCCCGTCGAGGGCATCCGGGTCGAGATGGCCGCCATCACGGCCTCGGAGGACCTCTCCCGGCGGGTGCCCGAGCCCGACACGCACGACGAGATCGCCCGGCTGGCCAGGACCACCAACGAGACCCTCGCCGCCCTGGAGACGTCCGTGGAGCGCCAGCGCCGCTTCGTCGCCGACGCCTCCCACGAACTGCGCAGCCCCATCGCCTCGCTCCGCACGCAGCTCGAAGTGGGCGCCGCGCACCCGGAGTTGCTCGACGTGGAGGGCGCGGTCCTGGACACCGTACGACTGCAGCGGCTCGCGGCCGATCTGCTGCTGCTGGCGCGGCTGGACGCGGGGGAGCGGCCGCAGGACGCACGCTTCGACCTGGCGAAACTGGTCCGCGAAGAGGCCGGCGGGCGCGACCGGGTGCACCTCGACGGGGTGGGTTCCGCCGAGGTGGCCGGATCCCGGGGCCAGCTGGTGAGGGTCCTCGCCAATCTGCTGGACAACGCCGAGCGGCACGCCCGCGACCGTATCGACGTCGCCCTGCGCACCGAGGGCACCTGGGTGGTGCTCAGGGTCGCCGACGACGGCTCGGGCGTCCCGGCCGAGGAACGCGAGCGGATCTTCGAGCGCTTCGTCCGGCTGGACGAGTCCCGCAGTCGCGACGACGGCGGAGCCGGCCTGGGCCTGGCGATAGCTCGCGACATCGCCGTACGGCACGGGGGCACCCTCAGGGCCGGGGAAGCGCCACAGGGCGGAGCACTCTTCGAACTGAGGGTGCCGACCGCGCCCTGAAGGGGCGCGAGGCAGTGCCGATGTGCGGCTCCGCCGCGATGGGGGTCCCCCCGCTCGAGCGCAGCCAAGAGTGGGGGAGCGGCCAGCCACAACTGACCCGCAGCGAACCGACAACCGGCAGTTCCCCAACCCGCTCTCAGCGGAGCGTCACGGCTTGCCCCGATGCCCCCGCAGGTGCTGCGCGATGGGCGTCAGCGACTCGTGCAGCTGCTCCATCGCCTCGGGCGGCAGCAGATCGATGAAGTGCCTGCGCACGGACGCCACATGATGCGGCGCGACCTTCTGCATCGTCTCCCGGCCGTGCTCGGTGAGTACCGCGTACAGCCCTCGGCGGTCCGACTCGCAGTTCTCACGCCGTACCAAGTCCGCGTTCTCCATGCGGGTGATCTGGTGCGAGAGGCGGCTCTTGGACTGGAGGGTGGCGGACGCGAGGTCGCTCATCCGCATCCGCATGGCCTCCGACTCCGAGAGGTTCACCAGGATCTCGTAGTCGTTCATTGTCAGGCCGAACGGCTGCAGATCCCTTTCGAGCTGGTGCGTCAAGAGCCTGTTGACGTCCAGGTGGGTGCGCCAAGCGCACTGCTCCGCATCGGTCAGCCAGCGCGTGGCCGTCTCGGTCTCCATGAATGAAGTCTACCTAAGAGGTTGAAAGGCGAACTAGTGAGCACTGTGTGACGGGGTTTGTGACTGGGTGCACGCGTTCGATGTCACACTCCGCAGACTACCGCTCACAGCCCGAAGCGACGTTGGAGATCTCCGAGCTGTCCGGGAAGGCGCGGTGCGCCCGCCTGCTGTCCGTGCTGCCCGTGCTGGCCTGGCGCCCCTCCGGAACCCGGCACGCCCGGCTCGTGCGGGACGGCTCCGGTGGCCTGCTCCGCCATCAGGGCCTCCGAGGACTGCAGGAGCACGGTGCCCGCCCCGACGAACTCGAACTGGTGCTCCTCGCCGGAGGCGCCGCCGATGCCCGTCATCGCACGTAGACCGCCCATCACGCCCGTCATGTACTCGTGGTCGTAGTGGTGGCAGGGCGAGGGGCAGTCGGCCCAGCCGACCAGGGCCTGCGGGTCGACCCGGATCGGCGGTTCCATGAACACCACCGGACCGTTCGAGGCGGCCACGAACTTTCCGGTTCCGATCAGCGTGAGAAAGCCCGGCACGATCGACTGCTTGAGCGACAGGCTTGGCTGAAAAGCGAGCAGGTTGCCCGAGCGAATGGTCAGGTTGCCCTCGTCCAGGTCGTACGAGTTCACGTCGAAGGCCCGGTCGGCGAGGAGCATCTTGCCCGAGCCCTCCGCCACGACCCAGTCGCTCGCGTGCAGAGGCGAATGGAACGAAGTACGGACGAGACGGTCCAGCCGGCCGTGCCCGATCCCGTTGAAGTCGATCGCCCCGTAGTAGGCGATCATCTTCCCCTTCTGCAGGAACCACTGGCTCCCCTTGAGCTCCACGCAGAAGGTGTAGTGGTTGACGTTGTCGTCGACTGGCAGCGTCATCGGGTCGTGGACCACCGGACCGCCGGGGGCTCCGTATGCACTCACGCTGAGTCACCGCCTGGAATGTTTGCGCGATCTGCCGATGATCCCGTAAGACGCGTTCGTGTGCTCAGCGGACATGCGACGTGAGCCGGGAACTCCCGTCGCGGGAACCCCTGTCGCACGCGAGAACGAGGGGTCACAGTTTGTCCTCCGAGGCCTGGACGTACACCGCGCCACTGCCGCTCAGCTCCAGCTGGAACGCCTCACCCGAGCCGCGGCCCACCATGTCGCGCCAGCCGAGCGCGGTGGACAGCTTGTTCCGTACGTCGCCGTGGTGCGCCACGTACGCCTGCGGATCGACGTGCACCGGTCGCTGCGGGGCGATGGGAACCTCGATGACGCCGCCGTGCGCCATCACGGCGACGGAGCCGTGCCCCGCCAGCGTGGTCGTGAACAGGCCCTGTCCCGTCACCTGGCCCCGCACCATGCCCATGACCCCGCCCTGCGAACCCATGAACATCGTGCCCTGCTGCAGCGTGCCGTCGAAGGCGAGGAGACGGTCCGCCTCGACGTACAGCGTGTCACCGGCGAGCTCGATCACCTGGATGTGGTGGCCGCCGTGCCCGAAGAGCACCGTGCCGCTGCCCTCCACGGTCATCAGCGGTGTGGCCTCGCCCGCCACCCGGCGGCCGATCATCGACATGATCCCGCCCTGACCGCCCTGCATGTTGGGCGTGAAGGACACCTCGCCCTTGTAGGCGAGCATCGCCCCGCGCTGACTGAAGAGTCGCTGCCCCGGGGCGATCGTGGCCTCGATCATCTTCGAGTTGATCTCACGAAAGGGCATGTCACGCATCCCCCGCGATCGTGTTCCGCTCACTCGGCTGCACGTACACCAGGCCGTCCCCCTCGAACCGGATCTGGAAGGCCTCGCCGCCGCCCTCACCCATGAACGTGCGGAACGTCACGCCGGACTGGAAGGACTGCCGCACGTTCCCCTGATGCGCGATGTACGCACCCGGGTCGACGACCAGCGGATACTGCGAGCTCACCCGCAGCACCACGGCCGGCCCGTCGGACATGATCGCCGCCTGCCCGTGCCCCTCGACGCTGGTCGTGAACAGCCCGTTCCCCTGCGAGGCCCCGCGCAGCCCCGTGAAGGAGGTCCCGGTCCTCAGCCCCGCGTCCGTCGCGAGCAGGTTGCTCGACTCGACGTACAGCTTGTCGCCCTGGAGATTCACGAGATTGATCTCGGAGGCCCGGTCCGCGAACCAGCACGTCCCGTGCCCCTTCACCTCCATCACGGTCATCTGCTCACCGGTGAGACGCCGGGTCACCATCCCCCGGATCCCCTCCCCGCCGCCGCTCATCTTCTTGAAGGCCATCTGCCCGTCGTACGCGACCATCGAGCCGTTCTTCGCCTTCACGGCGTCCCCGGTCATGTCGACGGCGAGCACCTTGCTGCCTTGAAGTCGAAACATCGCCACGCAGTGAAGGTAGCCGCAGCCAGGGCCGACAGGACAGGGCCCCAGGGTGGATCTCCACCCCGAGACGACCCTTAAGGGTGACGGCCGCGAGGAGAGCGGAAACCCCGGCGCGCCGACAGCGGCCGAATGGTCACCCCCTCCCCGGCCGTACGGGTTGCGGATGCCACAATGGGGGCGCTTGTGCTTGCGTTCACAAGGCTCGACCACTCTCCCACCGAAGGTGACCCGTGGACATAAAGACCGCCTCCGCCCTCCGCCGCCTGCGCCTCGTCTCCGCCCCCGAGGCGGTGTCCTTCCTGCTCCTGCTCGTCTGCTCGGTGCTGAAGCGGACCACGGACTTCAACGCGGTGCCGGCGATGGGCATGATCCACGGCATCCTCTTCATCCTGTACGTGATCTTCTGGGCCGACGCCTGGAACCGCACGAAGTGGTCCGTGAAGACCGCCGCCCTCTACTTCGTCCTCTCCGTCCTCCCCGCCGGCGGTTTCTTCGCCGAGCGCAAGCTGCGCCGTGAGGCCGAGGACGCGGTGATCGCCTCCCGTGCCCGTAAGGAAGGGACCGTCAACGCATGATCGTCGCCTTCTCCGTGACGCCGCTGGGTGTCGGTGAGGATGTCGGGGAGTACGTCGCCGAAGCGGTCCGGGTCGTCCGCGAGTCCGGGCTGCCCAACCGTACCGACGCGATGTTCACCTCGATCGAGGGTGAGTGGGACGAGGTGATGGACGTCGTGAAGCGCGCCGTCGCCGCGGTCGAGGAGCGGGCGCCTCGTGTCTCCCTGGTCCTGAAGGCCGACATCCGGCCCGGCGTCACGGACGGTCTGACGTCGAAGGTGGCGACGGTGGAGCGGCATCTGTCTTCTTGACGTGACTGTCGGGCCGCCGGACCGCTGCCGCGGGGTGGCTGGGGGCGTCTCGTCTGCCGGGTTCCTGTCGGTGGGCGGCTGCGGGTTGTGTGTGGCTGGTCGCGCAGTTCCCCGCGCCCCTAAAAGGCATGGGCGCGCCCGGCGGCCCCGCGTGCCCCCGTGCCCCTGAAAGACACGGGCGCGCCCAGCGGGCCCGCGTGCCCCTGAAGAGCGCGGACGCGCCCGGCGGTCCCGCGTGCCCCTGCGCCCCCTGGAACGTACGGGCGCGCCCCTCATGCACCGTCGCCCCGACGCGCCCGGCAGTCGCGTACGCGCGGTAGGGGTGTGTCGGGGGTGTCCGCCCGCAGCGGCCGGCGTCCGCCGCCGGGCATCCTCACCACACCCCGGAACCGCCGGACCGAGGACGGAGACCCCCGACACACCCCCGACCCACGACACGCGCGTAGGTGACGCGAACCCCCACGACCAAAAGGCGCCCCGAACCCCAGGCGCCCACTCCACCCCCGGCCCAACCGCCGGAGGCCCCCGCACACCTCCTTTCGGAGGTTTCCAGGGCGACGTGCACCCAAAAGTCCAACTTTGTGTGGATATTGTGCACGCGTATGGAAATCGTCTTTTCTGATCTCTGGAGGGCGCTGTGCGGCCCGAGGGCTACGACTACGACACCTACAGCCAACTGGCCGGACCGCTCACAGAGCCACTCACGGAGCCGTCAAGGGCCACGGACCCGTCCGGGGCCGTGCCGTACCGGGTGCAGTACGTCAAGCTCCTCGCTCGCGAACCCCACCCCTTACGCGCCGTCCTGTTGATGACCCTCGCGCCCGTCCTCACGGGCGTGCTCCTCGTCTACCTCGTCTGGCCCACCCACTGGGTCGAACGCGAGGGCGCCGAAGCATGGTTGATCGGCCTCGACATCACGATGCTCGTGTGCGTCGGCCTGATCGAGTTCTTCATGCTCGTGAACGTCATCTCCATCGCCCACGCCACGATGGTCGCCCGCGATCCCGTCCCCGTCGTTCCGGAACAGGGCACCCGTGTCGCCTTCCTCACCACGTACGTCCCGGGCAAAGAGCCCCTCGCCATGGTCCGCGCCACCCTCGAAGGAGCCGTCGGCATCCACCACACCGGCCCCGTCGACGTCTGGCTCCTCGACGAGGGCGACGACGAGCAGGCCAAGGCCCTGTGCGCCGAACTCGGGGTACGGCACTTCACCCGGCACGGCGTGCCCGAGTGGAACCGCCCCAAGGGCGTCCACAAGGCCCGCACCAAGCACGGCAACTACAACGCGTGGATCACGGTGCACGGCGACGACTACGACTTCTTCGCCTCCGTGGACACCGACCACGTCCCGCTCCCCATTTTCCTCGAACGGATGATGGGGTACTTCCGGGATCCGGATGTCGCCTTCGTCGTCGGGCCCCAGGTGTACGGCAACTACGACAGCCCTGTCACCAAGGCCGCCGAGTCCCAACAGTTCCTCTTTCACGCCCTCATCCAGCGCGCCGGCAACCGCTACCGCGCCCCCATGTTCGTCGGCACCAACAACGTCGTACGGATCTCGGCGGTCCGGCAGATCGGCGGTCTGTACGACTCCATCACCGAGGACATGGCCACCGGCTTCGAGTTGCACCGGCGCCGCAACCCGGAGACCCGCAGGTACTGGCGGTCCGTCTACACGCCCGACGTCCTGGCCGTCGGCGAGGGCCCCGCCTCCTGGACCGACTTCTTCACCCAGCAGATGCGCTGGTCGCGCGGGACGTACGAGACGCTCCTCAAGCAGTACTGGAAGGCACCGTTCACCATGCCGCCCGGCCGCTTCTTCTCGTACACGCTGATGCTCGTCTACTACCCGATGTCAGCCGTCAACTGGTTCCTGGGCATCCTCAGTTGCGCACTGTTCCTGTGGTTCGGCGCGTCCGGCACCCAGGTCGCCGCCTCCGTGTGGCTGATGCTCTACAGCGACGCCGCCGCCCTCCAGATCGGGCTCTATCTGTGGAACCGGCGGCACAACGTCTCGCCGCACGAACCGGAGGGCTCGGGCGGTCTCGCCGGGATGGCGATGTCGGCGCTCTCCGCACCCATCTACCTCAGGTCCCTCGCCGCCGCCGTGCTCCGCCGGCCCTGCCGTTTCGTCGTCACCCCGAAGGGAGACGGCGCCAGCCCGGACCGGCTGCTGACGTTCCGTGTCCACCTGTTCTGGGCGGCGGTCCTCGCGTCCTCGCTGGTCGCGTCGGCCTTCCTCGACCACAGCCATGTGGCCCTGCACACCTGGGCCGTCCTCGCGCTGGTGGTCTCGCTCGCGCCGGTCGCGGTGTGGACCGTCGAAGGGAGCCTGGCCCGCCGGGCGGACGCCGCACGACAGAAGCAGCGCACCGCCACGCCGGTCGCACCCGTCGCCCTCGCTCCGGAAGTCCCGCCGCCCGCACGCACCCCCGCCCCCACGCCCGCTTCCGCTCCCTCTCCGACGACCGCTGCCGCTCCTGCTCCGGTTCCGACGACCGCTGCCGCTCACGCTCCCGCTCCTGCTCCCGTTCCGGCGACCGCTCCCGCTCCCAGGACCACCATCCCAAGCATCACGATCTCCAGCATCAGGGTCCCCAGCACCACGGTCTCCAGCACCACGTTCCACGGAATCACCGTCGTGGGCACCACGGTTCACAGCCCCACGCTTCAGGGCACCGTCCCGCTTCCGGGCGCCCTCTCCGGCACCGCCCTGGTGCCCGTTCCCGGCGCCGCCGCCCAGCCCGGCGCCACGATCTCCAGCACCAGAACAGGGGGCACCTAGACCATGGCCCACAAGCCTCTGGAACGGACCATGCGGACAAGGAACACCAACACCACCAGGAAGACCCTGCTGAGAATCGGCGGCGTCGGCCTGCTCCTCGGGCTCAACGCCCCCGCCGCCGTGGGCTTCGCGCAGGAGAAGTACCACGACTGGAAGATCGCGCAGCCCGTCTACAGGGCTCAGTACGGCTCCTGGTCCCAGGTCGACATCCCCGAGAAGTACCGCACGAACGCCATCCACGCGGCCCTCCTGCACACCGGCAAGGTGCTGATCGTCGCGGGGTCGGGGAACGAGCAGAAGAAATTCGACGAAGGGTCGTTCGACACCGTCCTGTGGGACCCGAAGAAGAACACCTTCAAGAAGATCCCCACCCCCGAGGACTTCTTCTGCGCCGGACACGCCCAACTCCCCGACGGCCGCCTCCTGGTGGCCGGCGGCACCGCCCGTTACGAGCTGCTCGACGGCGAGGTGAAACGGGCCGGCGGCGGGATGCGGATCAAGAACGAGAGCCCCGACAGGGCCGTGGTGCTGAAGAAGGGGACGCGCTTCCGCTCGCCGGCCGGCATCGAGTACGTCAGCCGGTTCGACGTGACCGTGCCGAAGGCCAAGCGCACCTTCGACGTCACCTACGACGACGACGGCGTCATGCAGCCCTGGAGGACGAAGGTCACCGCGAGTGAGGCCCGCGTCTGGGTGGAGGCGGTCGAGGAGGGGCCGCGATCGGTCACCGACAAGCAGGCCCAGTACGAGATCGTCGGCCTCAAGGGCCGGGCGGCGGCCAACACGTACGGCATCTCCGAGAAGATCACCCTGGACAAGCAGGACTTCCAGGGGATCAGGGCGGCGTACGAGTTCGACCCGAAGGCCGAGAAGTACGTCCCCGTCGACCCCATGGACAAGGCCCGCTGGTACCCGACTCTCGTGGGGCTGCAGGACGGGCGCGTCCTCGCCGTCTCCGGACTCGACGACGTCGGCGTGGTCGACCCGGGCGACAACGAGATCTACGACCCGGAGACCAAGAAGTGGAGGCCCGGCCCCAAGCGGTACTTCCCGACCTACCCCGCCCTCTTCCTCACCAAGGGCGGCAAGCTCTTCTACCCCGCGTCCAACGCCGGGTACGGACCCGCCGACAAGGGCCGCGTGCCCGGGCTGTGGGACCTGAGAACCAACAAGTTCGAGCGGGTGCCCGGTCTGAAGGACCTGGACCAGACGGAGACATCGTCCTCCCTGCTCCTGCCGCCCGCCCAGGACCAGAAGGTGATGATCCTCGGCGGCGGAGGCGTCGGGGAGTCGAAGAAGTCGACCCGGCGCACCGCGGTCGTCGACCTGACGAAGGCCCGCCCCGCGTTCGAGAACGGCCCCGACCTGCCCCAGGGCACCCGCTACCTCAACAGCGTGATCATGCCGGACGACTCGGTCTTCACCACCAACGGCTCCAGCGGCTACCGAGGCCGCAGCGCCAGCAACATCCTCAAGGCCCAGTTCTACGACCCGAAGACCAACGTGTTCCGGCCCGCCGCCGCACCCAGGGTCGGCCGCAACTACCACTCCGAGGCCCTGCTCCTGCCCGACGGCCGGATCGCCACGTTCGGCTCCGACCCGCTCTACGACGACCAGCAGAACACCAAGCTCGGCCACTTCGAGCAGCGCATGGAGATCTACACCCCGCCCGCACTCCACAAGAACGGCAGAAACCGTCCCGTCCTCGGCGACGGCCCCGAGGAGACCGACCGGCGCGGCCGGGCCACCTTCGCCGGCGACCACCCGGAGCGCATCACCAGGGCCCGGCTGATGCGGCCCAGCGCGGTCACCCACACCACGGACGTGGAGCAGCGGTCCATCGCCCTCGGACTCACCCGGACCAGGGACTCGATCACGGTGGACGTGCCGCGGGACCGCACCCTGGTGCCGCCCGGCTGGTACATGCTCTTCGTGACGGACGCGCAGGGCACGCCGTCGGAGGCCAGGTGGATCCAGGTCAAGTAGGAGCGTTACGAGGGGGGAAAGGTGGGGGGAAGGTGGGGAAGTCGCGTACTACGCCTTGGAGTTGCGGGCCAGCCCCAGGGCGTAGGACGGCCACCAGGTGCCGGCCGCGGGACCGCCCCGGCACTCGCCGTCCGACTCCCCGGGGCGCTTGATCCACAGATAGGCGTCGAGGGCGGGTTCGCCGGTCTCGGTCGTCGGGCGGGTGCCCAGGGCGCGGCCCGGCGGGTTGCACCAGGCCGTGCCGCGGTCGCCGTTCAGCGGGCCGTTGCCGTTGCGGCTGCTGTCGACGACGAAGTGCTTCCCGCCGAGCCTTGAGGACAGTCGCAGGCCGTACGTCTTGGTGGCCGTGTCGGTCTGGAAGTTGGAGACGTTGAGGGAGAAGCCGTCCGCATCGGCGATGCCGGCGCGCCGCAGCGGCCCCGCCATCCTCCAGTGCTCCTGGATCCAGGTCGGGTTGCCCGCGTCCAGGTACACCTTCGTGCGGGGCTGCGCCTTCAGCCGGTCGATCGCCTCGCGCAGCAGCTGCTCGCGTTCCGCGTGGTACCTGCGCGGCGTGCACCCGTCCACGATGTGGGCCACCGCGTCCGGTTCGAGAACGACCAGCGCCTTGCTGCCCCCGATGGCGTGGGCGAACCGGTCGATCCAGTCGCGGTAGGCGGCCGCGTCGTACGCGCCGCCCGCTGAGTGCTGGCCGCAGTCGCGGTGGGGGATGTTGTAGGCGACGAACAGCGCCGTGCGGCCCTCCTCCTCCGCCGCCTTCGTGGCCTTCCTGATCGCCGGCGCCGGGTCGTCGCCCGCGGGCCACAGCGCGGCCGGCTGGTCCGCGATCCGCTTGAGCAACTCGGCGTCCTCCGTCCGGCCCTGCCGCTGCCAGAGCCGCATCTGCAGGGCCGCCGGGCTGGACGGATCGACCCAGAACGGCGACCCGGGGGCCGGACTGGCCTTCCTGGCGGCCTTCGCGGTGGTACCGCCGGCGACGGCCGACGCTCCGCCGTCCACGGGCCCGGACGAGCAGCCCGCCGCGAGTCCGAGCGCCGCGAGTGCCGCGAGGTTACGGATCAGCCGGGACATGCTGCTCCCTAGGTTCCCTGAGGTGGTGACAATGAGTGACGATTTCAGGCAAACAGTGATGATTCGGTCGCCCATGGTTCCACAGAGGGCCTGAGTGACTCGGATACGACACCGGGGCGCCGCGCGGGAAAGGCGCGGGAACGGCGGGGGAAAGGCGCAGGAAAGGCGGCGAGACCGGAGACCGACGGACGAGGCGGGGCTGACCGCCATATAACCGGCCGGTAAGGTCGATGCCGTGCCGAAGCCGCTCAGCCTCTCCTTCGATCCCATCGCCCGCGCCGACGAACACTGGAAGCAGCGCTGGGGGAACGTCCCGTCCATGGCGGCGATCACCTCGATCATGCGAGCGCAACAGATCCTGCTCGCCGAGGTCGACGCGGTCGTCAAGCCGTACGAGCTGACCTTCGCGCGCTACGAGGCGCTGGTGCTGCTCACCTTCTCGCAGAAGGGCGAGCTGCCGATGTCCAAGATCGGTGAGCGGCTCATGGTGCACCCCACGTCGGTCACGAACACCGTGGACCGCCTGGTGAAGTCCGGTCTCGTCGACAAACGGCCGAACCCCAACGACGGCCGCGGCACGCTCGCCTCCATCACCGATAAGGGCCGCGAGGTCTGCGAGGCCGCCACCCGCGACCTGATGGCGATGGACTTCGGGCTCGGCGCGTACGACGCGGAGGAGTGCCGGGAGATCTTCGCGATGCTCCGGCCCCTCCGGGTGGCCGCGCAGGACTTCGAGGAGGAGTAGGGTCCTGGGGCCCGGGGGCGCCCGAAGACCGTACGAAACCGGTGGTTACGCTCGTACCCATGAAAAAGAGCGTGCTGACCCGCTACCGCGTCATGGCCTACGTCACCGGTGTGCTGCTGATCCTGCTGACCCTCGGCATGATCGCCAAGTACGGGCTCGAACTGGACGGGGCCGCGGACTTCACGTACGTCGTCAGCCTCGCGCACGGCTGGCTGTACGTCGTGTACCTGGTCTGCGCCTTCGACCTGGGCTCCAAGGCGAAGTGGCCGGTCGGCAAGCAGCTGTGGGTGCTGCTGGCGGGTACGGTCCCGACGGCCGCCTTCTTCGTGGAGCGCAAGGTCAGCCAGGAGGTCGAGGCGAAGATCGCGGAGGACGCTCCCGCGGCCGTCAAGGCCTGACCCCTACCGCCGTACGGATGCGCGTGCGGCGGTCAGCTGTCGACATTTACTTGGACGTCCAAGTAAATTGGAGCCATGGACGCTGACGCCATCGAGGAGGGCCGCCGACGCTGGCAGGCCCGTTACGACGCCGCGCGCAAGCGCGAGGCCGACTTCACGACGCTCTCCGGTGATCCGGTGGAGCCCGTGTACGGTCCCCGTCAGGGGGACGCCTATGAGGGCTTCGAGCGGATCGGCTGGCCCGGGGAGTACCCCTTCACCCGCGGGCTCTATCCGACCGGCTATCGAGGGCGGACGTGGACGATCCGGCAGTTCGCCGGGTTCGGAAACGCCGAGCAGACGAACGAGCGCTACAAGATGATCCTCGCGAACGGCGGCGGGGGCCTGTCGGTGGCGTTCGACATGCCGACGCTCATGGGCCGTGACTCCGACGACCGGCACTCGCTCGGCGAGGTCGGACACTGCGGGGTGGCGATCGACTCGGCGGCCGACATGGAGGTCCTCTTCAAGGACATCCCGCTGGGCGACGTGACGACGTCCATGACGATCAGCGGTCCGGCCGTACCCGTCTTCTGCATGTACCTGGTGGCGGCCGAGCGCCAGGGCGTGGACCCGACGGTGCTGAACGGCACGCTCCAGACCGACATATTCAAGGAGTACATCGCGCAGAAGGAGTGGCTCTTCCAGCCCGAGCCGCATCTGCGCCTCATCGGCGACCTGATGGAGCACTGCGCGTCCCACATCCCCGCGTACAAGCCCCTCTCGGTCTCCGGCTACCACATCCGCGAGGCCGGGTCGACGGCCGCGCAGGAGCTGGCGTACACGCTGGCGGACGGGTTCGGGTACGTGGAACTGGGCCTGTCCCGCGGCCTGGACGTGGATGTCTTCGCGCCAGGGCTGTCCTTCTTCTTCGACGCGCACGTGGACTTCTTCGAGGAGATCGCCAAGTTCCGTGCGGCGCGCAGGATCTGGGCGCGATGGATGCGGGACGTGTACGGCGCGAAGTCGGAGCGGGCGCAGTGGCTCCGCTTCCACACGCAGACCGCGGGTGTCTCGCTGACGGCCCAGCAGCCGTACAACAACGTGGTGCGTACGGCGGTGGAGGCGCTCGCGGCGGTGCTGGGCGGGACGAACTCGCTGCACACCAACGCGCTGGACGAGACCCTGGCGCTCCCCTCCGAGCAGGCGGCGGAGATCGCGCTGCGCACACAGCAGGTACTGATGGAGGAGACCGGCGTCGGCAACGTCGCGGACCCGTTGGGCGGCTCCTGGTACGTCGAGCAGCTGACGGACCGGATCGAGGCGGACGCGGAGAAGATCTTCGACCAGATCAAGGAGCGGGGGCTGCGGGCGCACCCGGACGGGCGGCATCCCATCGGTCCGGTCACCTCCGGCATCCTGCGCGGGATCGAGGACGGCTGGTTCACGGGCGAGATCGCCGAGTCCGCGTTCCGTTACCAGCAGGCTCTGGAGAAGGACGAGAAGAAGGTGGTGGGCGTGAACGTCCACACCGGGTCGGTCACCGGCGACCTGGAGATCCTGCGGGTCAGCCACGAGGTGGAGCGGGAGCAGGTGCGGGTGCTCGGGGCGCGCAAGGCGGCGCGCGACGATGCGGCTGTGCGGCGGGCGCTGGAGGCGATGCTCGTGGCCGCGCGGGGTGGGGCCAACATGATCGGGCCCATGCTGGATGCGGTGCGTGCGGAGGCGACGCTGGGCGAGATCTGCGATGCCCTCCGGGAGGAGTGGGGGGTCTATACGGAGCCGGCGGGGTTCTAGGAGCCGGTGTGTTCGGGGCGGCGTGGGGTTGTTTTCGCCCCCGCCGCCCCTACCCGTCCTATCTGCAGGGGCTCCGCCCCCTGGACCCCCACTCCTCAAACGCCGGAGGGGCTGGATTGTGCGGGTGGGGCTGGGGTTTTCAGCCCGTCCGGCGTTTGAGGACGAGGCCGTTCAGGCCGATGCGGGGGTCTGGGGCGGCAGCCCCCAGGGAAGGGACGGGAATGGGTAGGGGCGGCGGGGGCGAAGAAGCCGGGTCTCACGTGGGCGGTGGGGGCGTCGTTTCCGGTAGGCCCTGTAGGAGTATCTGGGCGAGTCTGCAGGCCCAGTCCTCGGTCACCGGTTCGGCGCTGACCAGGGTCCGGTGCAGTACCGCGCCGGCGACCACGTCGAAGATCAGGTCCACGGCGCGGGAGGCCGTTCCGGGATCCTCCTCGGGAGGAAGCTCGCCCCGCGCCTGCGCGTGCGCGCGGCCCTCCAGGACCAGGCGCTTCTGACGGTCGACGATCGAGGCGCGGATCCGTGCGCGCAGCGCCCCGTCATGGGTTGACTCGGCGACCACGGCCATCAGGCCGCTCTTCGCCTCCGGCCGGTCCAGGATCGCCGCGAACTGCAGGACCACGCCCTCGATGTCGGCGGCCAGGCTGCCGCTGTCCGGGAGTTCCAGCTCGTCGAAGAGCTCGGCCACCGCGTCCACGACCAGTTCGTTCTTGCCCGCCCAGCGGCGGTAGAGGGTCGTCTTGGCGACACCCGCCCGGGTCGCCACGTCGCCGAGCGTCAGCTTGGACCAGCCCAGCTCCACCAGGGCCGCACGGGTCGCCTCCAGGATCGCCGCGTCCGCGGCGGCGCTGCGCGGGCGGCCCGTGGCGCGTGAGGCGGAGGAGCGGCTCTGCATCCGTCGACCATATCCGGCCCTTTCCGGGACGTGTGTTTCCTGTGAGGCAGTGGGGGAGATCACCGATGGGTGGTCCCGTGGAGACCTCCAGGACGATTACGCTACGGCTCGTATCGAAAGCGGCAGGGCGAGTGACAACCACGGTGGCGCCGGGTGGGGACCAGGCGCCGAACGCCACGCGGCGGGACAGGCTTTCACAGCGCTTTTCACACGGGCGCGCGGAGGGGGGAGGATGTACTCATGCAGCCACGGAACATGTCCATGAGCGGAGTCGTCGACCTCGCCGCGGTGAAGGCGGCCCAAGAGGCCAAGTCGAAAGCGGAGCAGGCGCGCGCCCAAGCCGCCCGGCAGGGTGGGGGAGGGGCCGTTTCCCCCGCTGACCTCGTCATCGATGTCGACGAGGCCGGATTCGAGAACGATGTCCTTCAGCGGTCCACCGAGGTGCCCGTCGTCATCGACTTCTGGGCCGAGTGGTGCCAGCCCTGCAAGCAGCTGAGCCCGGTGCTCGAACGGCTCGCCGTCGAGTACAACGGACGGTTCGTCCTCGCCAAGATCGACGTCGACGCGAACCAGATGCTGATGCAGCAGTTCGGGGTGCAGGGGATCCCGGCTGTCTTCGCCGTTGTGGCGGGACAGGCTCTGCCTCTCTTCCAGGGCGCCGCCCCGGAGGCCCAGATCCGCGGCACCCTGGACCAGCTCGTGCAGGTCGCCGAGGAGCGCTTCGGTCTGACGGGTCTGACGGTGGATCCGGATGCCCAGCCGGGGAGCGCCGAGCCGGCCCCGCAGGTCCCGGCCGGACCGTACGACCATCTGCTCGAAGCCGCCGTGCAGGCGCTGGACGCGGGCGACCTGGGCGGCGCGGTCCAGGCGTACAAGAACGTGCTGAGCGACGACCCGGGGAACACGGAGGCCAAACTGGGCCTCGCCCAGGCCGAGTTGCTGCAGCGGGTGCAGGACGCCGACCCGCAGCAGGTACGCAAGGCCGCCGCCGAGAACCCCCTTGATGTACCGGCCCAGATCGCCGCCGCCGACCTGGATCTGGTGGGCGGGCATGTCGAGGACGCGTTCGGGCGGCTCATCGACACGGTGCAGCGCACGGCGGGGGATGACCGGGACGCCGCACGGCTGAGACTGCTGGAGCTGTTCGAGGTGGTGGGCGCCGAGGATCCGCGTGTGGCGGCGGCGCGGCGGGCGCTGGCGCGCGCGTTGTTCTGACCAGTCCCTAAACACCGGGGCTTGTGATGCCCAGGTGAAAGAATTGCCGACAGAGCGACACCGCGGCCGCGCTTTGCCAAAACTTGGTAATCGCGGCCGCTGTTACTTGGAGTAGGTCATGGTCGTCGATCTGTCGGATTCTGTCCGTGGATCCGCTGGTCTGTCGACTCGCCTGCGGCGACCCTGAGTTGCCGCTCGATGTCGATGGGTCGCACATCGGTTATCCGTTCGTTACTAGCGAGTAATGAACCCCCTTGCGAGGGCGGCGAGAATGCACCACGATCGGCGACGCTCGGTCCATTCTCGTTACCCCGCCTGCCAGTCGGGTCAACGGGTTTTCTGGGTCCCCACCGAGTAGAGCCGGCGGCAGTGGGCCGGCTCTCGGACAGGGGGGTCTCTGCCCAGCCGGCAGAGCCTGTCCGGCAGGTTGTGCGTGATGCGTGTCAGGCGCGACCAGTGGTTGTCGCTCGGGGGTGATCGCCGGTGATTCGGGCGCGGTTCGTGCCTCCGAGTGCAGGCGCTCTCCTTCCCGAGGACGTAGCACTTCTCCCATCCCTGCCCGGCTGAGCCGCCGTCAAGGGGCGAGTCGGACCAGGAGATGTACGTCCGAGAAGGAGGAAATATGGAGTCCCAGGTGCGTGGCGGGACCAGATGGAAGCGGTTCGCTGTGGTGATGGTGCCCAGCGTCGCCGCGACAGCAGCAATAGGTGTCGCCCTCGCCCAGGGCGCTCTCGCCGCGTCGTTCAGTGTGTCGGGCCAGTCGTTCAAGGTGACGGCGGACCGTCTCGACGGTACGGGCTTCTCTCAGTACGGGGCCATCGACCAGGGCTACACCCTCAAGGGTGAGAAGGTGGCCCGCCCGGTGGCGGTCTCGGCGTTCACGAACGCCACGATCACCAACATGTGCCAGTCGGTGGTCACCCCGGACATCCCGCTCGTCGGCACGGTCAGCCTCAAGCTGACCGCCGGTACGGGTAGCAAGAAGGTCGAAGCCGACAACCTGTACATCGATGTCGAGGAACTCAGCGCTGACGCCGAGTTCAAGGACATCAACATCGGTGTGGCGGCCGGCGACCTCAAGGACGGTCCCGGTCCGGGCATGAAGGGCGGCAAGGAGCAGTCCAACCCGTTCGGTTTCGGGCAGCAGTCCCGCGTGGCCACGCTGACCGACGTCAAGCAGACGGCGTGGGCGACCACCGCCGGAACCTTCAAGCTCAGCAACTTGAAGATGTCGCTGCACAAGGGTGCCAACGAGTGCTACTAGGCATTCACCGGGCGGGTGAGGGAGTCGCGGCTTCTTCGCCCGCCCATCCCGCCCGTCCCTTCTCAAGTACGTGAACTTCTCTGTGCGTGAACCGCATCCCCGCGCTTCCCGTACGTGAATCACAGCAACGCCGTTCCAGGGAGCTGTTGTCCATGAGCGCCGAGTCAACGGGGCAGAACGAACACTATCTCCGCGTCTTTCGGCGGCGATTCCGCACCTGGCGAGGCACGCGTCCATTCTGGGCGGGACTGTTCGTCCTGCTCAGCGGCTTCCCGATCATGTACTTCCCGTACGCGAACCTCCAGATCGGTCACCTCACCCTGGCCATGGCCACGACGGGCGGCGCGGGTTCCCTCATCATCGGCGTGCTGCTGGTGGTCCTCGGGGTCAGTCTCTGGTTCCAGCGGCACGTACAGACCTTCGCGGGCGTCGCGGCGATCCTCCTGGCGCTGGTGTCCATCCCGGTCTCCAACCTCGGTGGCTTCGTGATCGGCTTCCTGCTCGCCATGGTCGGCGGTGCGATGGCCGTGTCCTGGGCGCCCGGCAAGGCGGAGCAGCCGGACGCCGTCACCGGGAAGGACGACGCCGGCGCCCCTCAGCCGGCGGCAGCGGGAGCCACGAACGGGGCGGGCGGCGAGTTCGACGATCTGTCAGGTACCACCCCGACGAACGGGACGAACGGGAGGCACAGTGCCGGCTGACGAGGAGACTCGCGGGGCTGCGGTGGGAGAGTCCCGCGCGAGATCCGGACCGCGGCACGCGGCGCCCAAGAAGCCCCTTCTCACCCGGATCCAGGTCCCGGCGGGCAAGGCGATAGCCATGGCGGCGATGCCGACGGCGGTCCTCATGGGAATGGGGTTCACGTCGACGCTCGCCCGGGCCGACGACAAGCCGGCCGCCACCAGGGTCGACGACGAGCCCGTGGCGAAGAGCCTGGCGGCCCAGGCCGGCGACTACAAGGACTGCGTCGACGCACTGGAGGCCGCCGAGGAGGACAAGGAGGCGTCGGCCACGCCCTCGCCCTCCGCCTCGACGACCGACTCCGCGTCGGACGACAAGGACGACAAGGACGACAAGGAGGAGCAGAGCTCCTCGGGCAAGGACTCCTCGGGCAGCGGGACTTCGGGCGGGGACTCTTCGTCGGATTCAGGTTCCGGCGACAAGGCGCAGCCCGCGCCGTCCCCGTCCACGAGCGCGCCGGCCGGGTCCTCGGACCAGGACACGTCCACGACGTCCCCCTCGCCGTCCGAGGGCGGCGGCAACGTACTCGACGCCATCGGCGGCGCCATCAAGGACGCCTTCACGCCGGGCGAGAAGCAGTCCGCGGACGCCGCGGCGAAGCCGTCCCCGTCCGCCTCGGCCGCCGAGGGCGCCGCCGGCGCGGTCGAGGACACCACGGACAAGGTCGCCGGCGCCGCCGAGGACGCCAAGGACACCGTCGAGGACACGGTCAAGGACGTGACCGACACGGCGTCCAAGGACACCGAGGACACTGAGGACACCGAGGAGAAGGCGGAAAAGGAGGCGAAGGAGGAGGCGGCCGACGAGGACGCCGCGACTCCCAGCCCCTCCGCGAGCGCCACCACGGACCCGGAGGACTGCCCGGCCGCCACGGACGAGGAGGGCGGCGTCGAGCCCGGCATTCCGCTGCTCGCCGACGACCCCTGGTACCTGGAGGCCAGCTCACTGCTGCTCAAGGGCGCGGACTACCAGGGCATCGTCAAGGTGAAGACGGCCAACGGCACGGTCAAGCCGGTCCTGAAGTACGTGGTCTCCGACGGCACCGACATCGGTGACCTCCACCAGCTCGTCAAGGACAAGCAGGCCGGCAAGACCTACCACGTGCAGGCGGGCAAGGGCACCACGTCCACCATCCGTGAGGGCCAGACGGTCATGTACACCGAGAGCATCTCCGGCAACCTGCTCGGTCTGATCCCGATCACGTTCGACCCGGAGCACCCGCCGCCGCTGAACATCCCGCTGATCTACTTCACCGACGTGACGGTTGTTCAGGCCGCCCAGTTCGGCGGGACGCTGACCATCCCCCGGATGCACCAGTACATCACCGACTGAGAAGCCCACAAGGACCCGTTCGGGAGCCGCACACACCGAGGGCGCCCCCTGCCGAGCAGGGGGCGCCCTCGGTTTCGTACAACGCCGCTACGGGGGCCTGGGGTGCCCGTGCGGGCGTCAGTCGCGGTCGCCGCCGCCCAGGTGGTGCACCCGGACCATGTTGGTGGTGCCGGGGACGCCGGGGGGCGAGCCCGCGGTGATGATCACGATGTCGCCCTGGTGGAACTTGTTGATCCGCATCATCTCCTGGTCGACCATGTCGACCATTTCGTCGGTGCTGTTCACGAACGGCACGACGTGCGAGTCCACGCCCCAGCTGAGCGCCAGCTGGTTACGGGTCGACTCGTCCGTGGTGAAGGCGGTGATCGGCTGGGCCGCGCGGTAGCGGGACAGCCGGCGGGCCGTGTCACCGGACTTGGTGAACGCCACCAGGCCCTTGCCGCCGAGGAAGTCGGCGATCTCGCACGCGGCACGGGCCACCGAACCGCCCTGCGTACGCGGCTTCTTGCCCGGCACCAGCGGCTGCAGGCCCTTGGAGAGCAGCTCCTCCTCGGCCGCGGTGACGATCTTCGACATCGTCTTCACGGTCTCGACCGGGAAGGCACCCACACTCGACTCGGCGGACAGCATCACCGCGTCGGCACCGTCCAGGATCGCGTTGGCGACGTCGGACGCCTCGGCGCGCGTGGGGCGGGAGTTGGTGATCATCGACTCCATCATCTGGGTCGCCACGATCACCGGCTTGGCGTTGCGGCGGCACAGCTCGATGAGGCGCTTCTGCACCATGGGGACCCGCTCCAGCGGGTACTCGACGGCCAGGTCGCCGCGGGCGACCATGACGCCGTCGAAGGCCATCACGACCTCCTCCATGTTCTCGACGGCCTGCGGCTTCTCCACCTTGGCGATGACGGGGACGCGGCGGCCCACCTCGTCCATCACCTTGTGGACGTCCTGGATGTCGCCCGCGTCGCGCACGAACGACAGCGCCACCATGTCGCAGCCCATCCGGAGCGCGAACCGCAGGTCCTCGATGTCCTTGTCGGACAGGGCCGGCACGTTCACGGCCGCGCCGGGCAGGTTGATGCCCTTGTGGTCCGAGATCACGCCGCCCTCGATGACGACCGTCTTCACCCGCGAACCGTCGACCTCGACGACCCGCAGCTCCACGTTGCCGTCGTTGATGAGGACCTGGTCGCCCTTGGTGACATCGCCCGGCAGGCCCTTGTAGGTCGTCCCGCAGATGTGCTTGTCGCCCGGCACGTCCTCGGTGGTGATGGTGAACTCGTCACCCCGCACCAGCTCGACGGGGCCCTCGGCGAACGTCTCCAGACGGATCTTCGGGCCCTGCAGGTCGGCGAGGACGCCGATCGCGCGGCCGGTCTCCGCGGCGGCGGCGCGGACGCGGACGTACCGCGCCTCGTGCTCTTCGTGCGAGCCGTGGCTGAAGTTGAAGCGGGCCACGTTCATGCCCGCGTCGATCAGGGCGACGAGCTTTTCGTGGGAGTCGACCGCAGGGCCGAGAGTGCAGACGATTTTCGAACGGCGCATGGGACGATCCTATCGGTTTGTTTCGCTACGGAATATTCCGTCTGGCGGAAGATACAAATGGGCAGGTATGCGCTCAGGTGTGGCGAGGCTCACTCGCCGGCCCGCCCACTCACGGTCTCACTTCCGTCTCACTTCCGTGCGACCAGTGCGTAGGTCTGTGTGGCGATCTCCAGCTCCTCGTCGGTGGGAACCACGGCGACCGCCACCCGCGCGCCCGCGGGCGAGATGAGGCGCGGCTCGTCGCTCCGTACGGCGTTGAGCTCGGCGTCGACCGCGAGGCCCAGCTCCTGAAGGCCCGCGATCGCCGCCTCGCGGACCGGTGCGGCGTTCTCGCCGACCCCGGCCGTGAAGGCCACCGCGTCCACCCGGCCGAGAACCGCGTAGTAGGCGCCGATGTATTTCCTCAGCCGATGGATGTAGATGTCGAAGGCCAGTTGGGCCTGTTGGTCTCCCTCGTCGACACGACGGCGGATCTCGCGCATGTCGTTGTCGCCGCACAGACCGATCAGACCGCTCCTCTTGTTGAGAAGAGTGTCGATCTCGTCCGTGGACAGCCCGCCAACCCGCGCCAAATGGAAGATGACGGCCGGGTCCAGGTCACCGGACCGCGTCCCCATCACGAGTCCCTCCAGAGGCGTCAGCCCCATGGAGGTGTCCACGCACCGGCCCTTCTCGACCGCCGACGCCGACGCCCCGTTGCCCAGGTGCAGCACGATCACGTTCACGTCCTCGGGCGCCCTGCCGAGCAGCTCGGCGGTGGCGCGCGAGACGAACGCGTGCGAGGTGCCGTGGAAGCCGTACCGGCGGATGCGGTACTCGTCCGCGGTCCGCACGTCGATCGCGTAGCGGGCCGCCGACTCCGGCATCGTCGTGTGGAACGCGGTGTCGAAGACGGCGACCTGGGGCAGGTCGGGTCGCAGCGCCCGTGCCGTCCGTATGCCCGTCAGATTGGCCGGGTTGTGCAGCGGCGCCACCGGTATCAGCCGCTCGATCTCCGCGAGCACGGCCTCGTCGATCACCGTCGGCTCGGTGAAGGACTTCCCGCCGTGCACCACCCGGTGCCCGATCGCGGCCAGCTCGGGTGAGTCGAGTCCCAGTCCGTCCTTGGCGAGTTCCGCCGACACCGCCTTCAGGGCGGCCTCGTGGTCGGGGATCGGGCCGGTCGACTCGCGGGTCGCGCCGCCGCCGTGGAGCGGTGTGTGCTTGAGCCGGGAGGTCTCCTCACCGATCCGCTCGACGAGCCCGACGGCCAGCCGGCTGTTGTCGCGCATGTCGAGCAGCTGGTACTTCACCGAGGAGGAGCCGGAGTTGAGGACGAGGACGCGGGTGGGGCTCACTGGGTGGTTGCCTTTTCGGTGGGGGTCTGGGCCTGGACGGCTGTGACGGCGCCGGCGGAGCGCTGGACGGCCTGGTAGGTGTCGTCGCCGGTGTCGAGGACCGGGGTGCGCGCGGGGCTCACTGGGCCGTTGCCTTCTGGACGGGGGCCTGGGCCTGGATCGCCGTGATGGCGACGGTGTTGACGATGTCCTGGACGAGGGCGCCCCGGGACAGGTCGTTGACGGGTTTGCGCAGGCCTTGGAGGACGGGGCCGACGGCGATGGCGCCGGCGGAGCGCTGGACGGCCTTGTAGGTGTTGTTGCCGGTGTTGAGGTCCGGGAAGACCAGCACGCTGGCCTGGCCGGCGACCTCGGAGTCCGGCAGCTTGGTGGCCGCGACCGTCGGCTCCACGGCCGCGTCGTACTGGATGGGGCCCTCGATCCTCAGGTCGGGCCGCTGGGAGCGCACGAGCTCCGTGGCCCGCCGCACCTTGTCGACGTCGGCGCCGGAGCCGGAGGTGCCCGTCGAGTACGACAGCATCGCGATCCGCGGCTCGACCCCGAACTGCTCGGCGGTGGCGGCCGACTGTATGGCGATGTCGGCGAGCTGCTCGGCGTTCGGGTCCGGGTTGACCGCGCAGTCGCCGTACACCAGCACCTTGTCGGCGAGGCACATGAAGAAGACGGACGAGACGATCGACGCGTCCGGCGCCGTCTTGATGATCTCGAAGGCCGGGCGGATCGTCGCGGCCGTGGAGTGCACCGACCCGGAGACCATGCCGTCGGCGAGGCCCTCCTCGACCATCAGGGTGCCGAAGTAGTTGACGTCCGAGACGATGTCGTACGCCAGCTCCACCGTGACCCCCTTGTGGGCGCGCAGCAGGGCGTAACTCTCGGCGAAGGACTCCCGCAGCTCGGAGGTCCCCGGGTCGACGATCTGCGCGCCACCGAGGTCGATGCCCAGATCGGCCGCCTTCTTACGGATCTGGTCGCCCGGCCCGAGCAGCGTCAGCTCGCACACGCCCCGGCGCAGCAGCACCTCGGCCGCGTGCAGCACACGCTCCTCGGTGCCCTCGGGCAATACGACGCGCCGCTTGTCGGAGCGGGCCCGCTCCAGCAGCTTGTGCTCGAACATCATGGGCGTGACCCGGTCGCTGCTCGGCGCGGACACCCGCCCGGCCAGCTCGGAGGTGTCGACGTGCCGCTCGAACAGACCGAGCGCGGTCTCCGCCTTGCGGGGCGTGGCCGCACTCAACCTGCCCTCCATCCCGAACAGTGCGGACGCGGTCTCGAAGGAGCCGGGCTCCACCGCGACCACCGGGGTGCCGGGCGCGAGGCGGGCGGCGAGGGTGAGGATGTCGTCGCTGGGCCGCTCGTTCAGGGTGAGCAGCACACCGGCTATCGGCGGGGTGCCCGCACTGTGGGCGGCCAGCGCGCCGACGACCAGGTCCGCGCGGTCGCCCGGGGTGATCACCAGGCAGCCGGGCGTGAGGGCGTTCAGGAAGGTCGGCAGCATGGCGCCGCCGAACACGAAGTTCAGTGCGTCGCGGGCGAGCCCCGAGTCGTCGCCGAGGAGCACCTTGCCGCCCAGCGCGTGGGTGATCTGCGCGACGGTCGGCGCGGAGAGCGCGGGCTCGTCCGGCAGGACGTAGGCCGGCACGTCGAGGCGCGAGGCGAGCCCCACCTGGATGTCCACGCGGTCGTCCGCGGCCACCCGGTTGGTGACCATGGCCACGACGTCGCAGCCGAGGCCCTCGTACGCCCGGTACGCGTTCCTTGTCTCGGCCAGCACGGACTCCGCGGTCTGCCCCCGTGCGCCCACCACCGGGATCACCGAGGCCCCGAACTCGTTCGCGAGCCGCGCGTTCAGGGCCAGCTCGTCCGGGAACTGGGTGTCGGCGAAGTCGGTGCCGAGGACGAGGACGACATCGTAGTCGCGCGCCACCTGGTGGAAGCGGCCGACGAGCGTGGACACCAGCTCGTCGGTGCCCTGCTCGGCCTGCAGGGTGGACGCCTCGTGGTAGTCCAGGCCGTACACGGTGGCCGGATCCTGCGTCAGGCGGTAGCGCGAGCGCAGCAGCTCGAAGAGCCGGTCGGGAGTGTGGTGGACGAGGGGACGGAACACCCCCACCCGGTCGACCTGGCGCGTCAGGAGCTCCATGACTCCCAGTTCCACGACCTGGCGGCCGTCGCCGCGGTCGATCCCGGTCACGTACACGCTGCGCGTCACGCGTCATTCTCCGTTCGGTCTTCGGGGGCTTCCGGGGGTCTTCCGGGGGTCTTCCGGGGTCTTTCCGGGGCATTTCGCAACGTTTGGCGTCACGCGAAAATCGCCCGCCGTGGCGGGCAGAACCCTCTTGACAATACCTCCGTGGCTGGATAAGGCGCCCGTCAGGGGGGATGGGGTGGAGTGGCAGGGACGCTGTCAGCAGCGCCCTCTGGACCGTGGAACAATCGGATGGACCCACTAGTACCCCCACGCACCAGCAGCGCGTGCGTACGTACGCATGTACCGGCACCGAGCAGGAGACACAGCACGATGCGTATCGGAGTTCTCACCGCAGGCGGCGACTGCCCGGGTCTGAACGCAGTGATCCGGTCGGTCGTGCACAGAGCGGTGGACCACTACGGCGACGACGTCATCGGCTTCGAGGACGGTTACGCCGGCCTGCTGGACGGCCGCTACCGGGGCCTCGACCTGAACGCGGTCGGCGGCATCCTCGCCCGCGGCGGCACCATCCTCGGCTCCTCCCGCCTGGAGCGCGACCGCCTGCGCGAGGCCTGCGAGAACGCCTCCGACATGATCCACGAGTTCGGCATCGACGCCCTGATCCCGATCGGCGGCGAGGGCACGCTGACGGCGGCGCGGATGCTGAGCGACGCCGGTCTGCCCGTGGTCGGCGTCCCCAAGACGATCGACAACGACATCTCCTCCACGGACCGCACCTTCGGCTTCGACACGGCGGTCGGGGTGGCGACGGAGGCGATGGACCGGCTCAAGACCACGGCCGAGTCCCACCAGCGGGTGATGGTCGTCGAGGTCATGGGCCGGCACGCGGGCTGGATCGCCCTGGAGTCGGGGATGGCCGCGGGCGCGCACGGGATCTGTCTGCCGGAGCGGCCGTTCGACCCGGCCGACCTGGCCAAGATGGTCGAGGAGCGCTTCGCCCGCGGGAAGAAGTTCGCGGTCGTCTGCGTCGCCGAGGGCGCGCACCCCGCCGAGGGCACCATGGACTACGGCAAGGGCGAGATCGACCAGTTCGGCCACGAGCGCTTCCAGGGCATCGGCACGGCCCTCGCGTACGAGCTGGAGCGGCGCCTCGGCAAGGAGGCCAAGCCGGTCATTCTCGGCCACGTCCAGCGCGGCGGCACGCCGACCGCGTACGACCGCGTCCTCGCGACCCGCTTCGGCTGGCACGCGGTGGAGGCCGCGCACCGGGGCGAGTTCGGCAGGATGACCGCGCTGCGCGGCACCGACATCGTGATGGTGCCGCTCGCGGAGGCCGTGACCGAGCTGAAGACGGTCCCGAAGGACCGTATGGACGAGGCGGAGTCGGTGTTCTAAGCCGGTGTTCCAGGGCGGGTCCCCGGCCTACCGCGGCCCTGGGCTTCCGCTCAGTACGGGCCGGTGCTCTCCATCGTCGACACCGTCGACCAGAAGCGATCGACGATGTGGTCCAGGAAGTAACGGCCGGCGTCGTCGGCGTCGGTCCAGGCCGTGCCGTTGGTCCAGGTGAGACCGGCCGTTGTCGTGCTCCGGTACGCGTTGTGCAGCTCCCGGAGCACGTCCTCGACGAGCCGCCGGTCCAGGGGCAGCAGCTTGGCCGCCGGGCGCACGTAGCCCTGCCAGCGCGTGGTGACGGCGCCCTGGAGCAGCTCGGCCAGCTTCCAGTCCCTCCCCGAGACGGTGACGAATTCCGCCAGTGAGAGGTCGAGCAGTTCGGTGAGGGCGGCGGACTGGCGCTCGTTGCCACGCCACTGCCCGGTTTCCTCCATGCGCAGGTAGGCGAGGAGTTCGAGGCCGACGACGTGGGCGACGGTCTCGGCGGAGACACCACGGGCGACGCGGTACTCGCGCAACGTCCGGGGCCTGCCGGCGAGGTCGTCCACGGAGCACCACAACATGCCCGCGAGAGCGGTGAGTTCGGCGCCGGTGGGGGCGGCAGCGCCGCGTTCCCAGTCGATGACCATGTCCGGGGTGACGTGGGGGAGTCCGAACGAGGAACGCATCCCGTACGCCACGTGCTCCGGCTCCATGCCGAGCCCGGCACGGAGTCTGCGGGCGGCCGGGGAGTCGAAGGGCGGAGTGGGGCGGGTGGGGGCGTTGCGGGCTGTGGGCGGTGTGGTCTGCGCGGCGTGCGAGGGGTGCGGGGGCCGCGCGGGGTGCTGGGTTCGGGCTCGTGATCGGCGCACTCGGCCACGGTAGGGGCGCGGGGCTGCGATGACTACGGTCTGTTCGGCCACAATTACGGAGTGCAGATATCTATGGTCGGGCTGCGGCCGCCATGTGACGGCCGCAGCCAGGTGAAAACAGGCCTACGGCGGCAAGCCGAGGATCAGCTGCCCAGGACCGAGCCGAACTCGGCGTTGGGGTAGGTGAAGCCGAAGGACTTCTCACTGAACGAGGTCACGCCACTCGTCGTCGGTCCGGTCGCCGAGCCGCGCAGCACCCAGTCGGCGCCGTCGCGGGTCGACCCGGGAAAGACGTCCTCGCCCTTCGCCGCGATTGCGATGTCCGCGCCGTTGCCGTCGATGTCGGCGATGCGTACGGCGGAGCCGAACCAGTCGTTCTCCTCCGCGGGGCCGGGCACGCCGCTGGTGGCCTGGTTGAACGCCTGGGCGTCCGTGCCCGTCAGGCCGTCGACTGTGCCCTTGAGCAGGACCACCGCGCCGGCTTGCGTCGCACCGTTGACCGTCTTGCCCGGCACGCCGGCCACGACATCCGCGTAGCCGTCGCCCGTGACGTCGCCGACCGCGAGGGATGCGCCGAAGTTGTCGCCCGGCTCGTTCGTGCCCGGGACACCGGAGGTGTCCTGATCGAGCGTGGAGGTGCGGTGGGCGCCAAGGCCGTCTGCGCTGCCGTAGCGGATGTGGAGGAAGCCCGCGGCGTCGGAGTACTCGCCTACGGTGGTCGCCGACGCAGGGATGTGGCCGGTGACGAGGTCGGTGTATCCGTCGTGGTCGATGTCCCCGGTGGCGGCCGCAACGGTGGGGGCCTCGTTCTCACCGGGAGCCCCGTCACTCGGGTCCGCAAGGGAGGCCCGATCGAGACGGTCGGCGCCCCAGGTGTAGAGGCCGGAGTGCTGGCAGTCCGTGAGGCCGTCACACGCCATGGGTCCTGTGACGGCCAGCTGGGCACGCCCAATTCCGGTGAAGTCGCCCGCGGTCAGGGCGCGGGGCTCGATGTAGGCCGAGAAATACTCGGCGTACTTCGCGTCGGTCGGCGCTGTGCGGCCCGCAAGGTCGTCGTACACCCACAGCTTGTTACGGCTGAGCGCGGCCAGTTGCACTGTGCCGTCGCCGTCGAAGTCACCGACGGCGATCTTCTTGCCGAAGTCCTTCTCGGCTTCCCAGGGGCTGTCGGCGAGCGGGCTGTCGATCTCGATGCCGCCGCTCGTCAGCAGGCCATCCGCGCCGCCCCACAGGACGGTGAGGCTGCCGAAGGAACCGCTGTTGTAATCCATCCGCTCCCCGGGGGAACCGACAACGAGGTCGGTGTAGCCGTCGGCGTCGAGGTCGCCGGTGGCGTAGGCGCTGCCGAAGAGGTCGTTGTCTTCAGCAGCGCTCGGGACACCTGCGGAGTTCTGAGTGATGGTCACCGAACGGACAGGTGACACGCCGTCAGAGGAACCGTAGAGCACGGTGACCGACCCGGCGCCGGGGCTTCCGTCGACAGTGGCTTGGGGAGTGGCCACGACGAGGTCGGCGACACCGTCTCCGTTGAAGTCGTCGGCCGTAGCAGCAGTGACCGCACTCGCCGTGGGGACGAAAGTCAGGGACAGGCCCGCGGATACTGCTACCGCTATGGCCAGGGTGCGTACAGGCAAGATTGCTCCAGTCAACGTGGTTGTCATGGTTGATCTATCGTGCCCGCCACCACTGACAATGCCCTGGGCCGCAAGTCCCTGCGGGGCGCGGCCGGAGGTGAGGGGGAAGCCGACGCCGATCCGGCGGGCGCCGCGGGAGCCTGCGTCTGGCTCCGCGCGTGGGATTGGGCCTGCGCCTTTGGCTGGCTCTGCGGGTGAGTCTCGGACTGTGCCTGAGACTGGGGCTGTGAGTGTGCCTGTGCCTGTGCTGGGGCTGGTCCTGGACATCGGGATCGAGGTGGCCGCGGACCTCACTCAAGTCCTTTTCAGTGCCGCCCACTTGGGTCGGCCCTCGGTCGTCACTGCCGTACCTCACCGAAGTCTGACCTTCGAGACGTGTGTACTGCAACTGGCCGATCCGGAGGATCGCACCAAACGTCGGTCCATGGAGGCGGGAACCGGTGTCGCCTCGTCAACTCGGCTGCGGACAGGGACAATACGCGTTCGTTTACCTGCTGGACGCCAATGGGTCACTCGAGTGTCGTCCCCCGGGACGGTACGGCTGGCTGGATATGTGCGCTGGGGTGCGCCGGGATGCGCCGTTCCCGGCACAGGTGTGGTTCCAGCCACGCGCCCCTGCCTCTGCTTCGTTCGCCCGTGCCCGCCACTCGTCCCGTAGGAGTGTCCATGACCGGCTCGACCCCCGTTCGGCCCGCCCGCGTCCGCACGACGGCTGCCCCCCGCCGTGCCCGTACGTCGCGCGAAGGCGGCCTGGCCAAGGGAGTCGCGGCCATGAGCTGCGCGTTCCTGCTGGGCGGTGCCCTGGCCGTCACCCCGGCGGTCGCCGCGACGCCCTCAGCGCCGGGCGCGATGTCGGCCCAGGAGGGTGACCTGATCGAGGTCACCCTCGAACAGCTCCGGCCCACGCAGCCCTCCCTCGGCTACGACCAGATCTTCTACAAGCTGGGTCGGTACTCCAGCACGAAGGACGAGGACCGCGGGAAGTTCAACAAGCGGTTCGACGACTGGTGCGAGACCAACGGGCAGGGAGAGGCCGCCTCGGTGGACGCGGGCGCCACGCTCGCCAACCCGTCCTCCTTCACCTGCTCGATCCCGGCCGCGCAGGAGACCGAGGACAGCCTCGCGCAGATGAAGACCGTGGTCGTCGGCCCCGGTGGCACGCTGTATCTGACGGACGGCCACCACTCGCTGACGTCGTTCTGGGAGGCGGCGGACGGCGGCCCGAAGACGCGCATACGCCTGCGGGTGACGGCCAACCTGAGCGGACTGTCGACCGAGGCCTTCTGGCAGAAGATGAAGGACGACAACCAGGTCTGGCTGAAGGACGAGAACGGCCGCGCCATCACCGTGGACCAGCTCCCGACCCGGCTCGGTCTGTCCCGCTTCCACGACGACCGCTACCGCAGCCTGGTGTACTTCACGCGCGGCATCGGCTACGACCAGGCCGCCGGTTCGGCGGAGTTCCTGGAGTTCCTGTGGGGCTCCTGGCTGCGCGACCGGGACGACCTCTCGCGGTACGACCTGACGTCGTTCGACTCCTACCTCGATGCCATCCGCGACACCTCCAGGGCGATGTCGGACGTCCCCGGTGGCACGGTGATCGCGGACGGGCGCACCGCCGACGAGATGGGCCGGCTCGCCGCGTGGAACAACGGCAAGGTCGAGACCAAGGGCGAGTTCGGCGACCTGTCCGTACCGCTGAGCAACGCCAAGCCGGGCAAGCTCGCGTTCGCCCTGGACTACCGCTCCCGCGTGCCGAAGTCTCCCTCCTGCACCCGGATCATCACCGGCAAGCGCACCGATGCGCTGCGGGTCACCTCCGGTACGACCTGCCTGGACAACGCACAGCTGTCCGGCGCCGTCCAGGTCACCTCGGGAGCGAGCTTCGTGGTGCGGGGCTCCGACATCACGGGCGCGGTGCAGGCCTCCGGCGCGGGGACGGTCGAGATCTGCGGCAGCACGGTGACAGGCGCACTGTCCATCACGGGCACCCGTGACAGGGTCACCCTCTCCGGCCCGGGCTGCACGGCCAACACCTTCAACGGCCCGGTCCTCGTGACGGGTACGGGAACGGGAACGCGCAAGGCCTGACGTACGGCAGAGGTTGGACGGCGGTGGCGTTACCTCCGCCGCCGCCTTTCCGTGGCATCTCCCCACAGGGGATCAGGACGCTGTGGGGAGATACCGGCAAGGAGTGTGGCGGCGCCGGAGTTTCAGGAGTTCTTCAGGAAGTCTTCAGGTACGCCGCCAGTTTGCCGATGAGCCGGGCGGCGTCGTCCAGGCCGCGGGCCGTCTCGCCCAGGTCGCCGGCGAGCAGCTTCTGCAGGGCCTGCCCCTCTTCCGGCCCGTGGCCCTCCCCCTGACGGGGGGCGTCGGACCAGGGGCCGGGGACGGTCGTACCCCGGTATCCGACGGGGTCGCCCCCTCGTGGCGCACGGTAGCCGGTGAAGTCGGCGGCACCGTGTGTCGGCCCGGCGGCCGGGGCCCCGGCGGCGAGGAACTGGACCCGGGAAAGCTGGGTCAGGTCGGAGCCGCGGTTGCAGGTGATGCTGAGGCGGTAGTGGGCGTAGGACGCGGGGGAGGCGACGGAGTACTCCTTCGTCTCGTGGCGCTTCCTGAAGCGTTCGCCGGTGCGGGAGTCCAGGGTCGTCCAGTGATCGCCGTCGTGCGATCCCTGCAGTTCCCAGTCCTCCGGATCCCGGTCGGCGGCGTCGTTCGCCGAGGTCAGCCGGTACACGGCGACAGCGGCGGGGTGCTCAAGGGTGAAGTCCAGCTCGGCGGTGTCGTCGTTCGCCAGCCACTTGCTCCGGGACTTGCTGAGCAGGTTCTCCGCGACCTCGCCCGCCATCTCGAACTCGTCGCTCGCCTCAATGTGGGCAACCGTACCGGTGATGTCCCGCAGCTCGCCGACGGGTTCCCGCACCTCGGGCCCGCCGGCGGAGCTCAGGACGACCGAGGCGGTGGTGCCGCGCCGGTCGGTCCAGGACACGCGCTCCACGGGCGCGCCGCCGTCGTCGAGCAGCAGCCGCAGCTCGCCGGAGGGGGACCAGGCGCCGTCGTGCCCCTCCTCGGTGGAGAACCGGTGCAGAGGAGCTCCGGCCGTGCCCTCGGGGTAGGCCCAGCGGTCGGCGAGCGTGCCGCGGTACTCGGTGACCGCACCGTCGGCGGTCCTGCGGTGGCCCAGGAAACCGGACAGGTCCGCCCGCAGCCCGATCGCCGCCTCCGATCCGTCCGCCCCGCGCCAGGTGAGGTGTGCGGGCATGACGCGCTCACCGCTGTCGATGTGGAAGAGCAGCCGGGGAGCGGTCTGCCAGGTGGCGGAGCCGGGGGCGCGGAACTCGGTGCTGAACGCGACGACGGACCGCTTGGTCGTCCGGGCCGCCAGGGCACGCTCCGACCGGTCCCGGTCGTGCGCGGGGTCCACGGTGACGGCACGCAGCCGCAGCAGTCCTTCCGCACCCTCCGGGTTGCGTACCTCAAGAAGGTTGTCACCGGCGGCCAGCAGTTCCCCCGGCGCACTGAGGACGGTCACCTGCGGGTCGCTGTGCCCCCTGTCCCCGTCCCCCGGTATCGCCGGCTGCTCCGCGAGAGCCTTGCCGTTGAGCAGGACGTCCATCGGAGCGCTCGCACCAAGAACGGTCACCGTGACGACGGCCTCGGCGATCTCCTCCCGCTCGCCCACCGTGAAGTCCACCCTGATGTGTCCCCCGGCGCCCAGCGCGAGGTGCGAGGGAGCGATCCCGCAGCGGTGGTGGGCGACCACGGCGTTCGACAGCTGGGCCGGGTTGGTGGAGAAGTCGGCGAATACGGGTTCCATGCGTGTCCCTACGTCGTTCGGGGCGTACCGGTCGGTCATACCGGTCGCGCTGTGCACGGCGTGGCCTTGCGGCCCGTGGCACTTGCCAAACGTATCGGGGGCCACTGACAACACGGCGGCGCCTGACGGGAACTAGAGGAGGTGGTCGGCCTTTCCCGCCTTGATGTCCTGGATGAGGGTGCGGAGCGCTTCGCGGGTGTCGGTGAGGTAGGTGTCTTCCTGGCCGGCGATGGCTATGTAGGCGTTGCCTTGGGGGTCGGTGCCGAGGCGGAAGCAGTTGGCGCCTTCGCCGCAATAGGGGGGCTCCCAGGTGATGTCCGGCATGGGGACTCCTAGAGGTCGTTGAGGTCGTCGGCGAGGGTGCGGATGAAGGTGCGCGAGGCGTCGGGAGTGAGTGCCATGGCCTCGGCCGCGTCGAGCTGGGCCAGGTACTTGCTGAGCTGTGTCTCGGTATCGACGAACTCGGGGCCGTGTGTGCTGTCGAGTTCCACGGTGTCGAGGCGGGGGACGGCGGCCTCGGCGTAGATGACGGACTGCCCGGCGCCGGGGAATCCACCTGCTTTGAAGGGGATGACCCGTACGGTGACGGTGTCGCGCTCGGACATGCGCAGCAGGTGTTCGTGCTGCCGCCGGGACGCCTCGGGGCCGCCGAACTCCATGCGGAGAGCAGCCTCATGGATGATCGCGTCGACGGCCGGGGGTTCCGGGCGGTCGAGTACCTGTTGCCGGTCGATGCGGTGCGCCACGCGGAGGTCGATGTCGGCCTGAGGCAGGGGCGGGATCACGGCGGCGAAGACGGCGCGGGCATGCTCCTCGGTTTGGAGGAGCCCCGGAAGATGCACGGTGACAGCGATGCGGAGCCGATGGGCGTGCCACTCCAGCTCGGCGATGTCCAGGAAGGGGTCCCGGAGTTTGCCCCGGTACGTCTCCCACCAGCCCTTCGCTCGGTTCGTGGCCATGGCGGCCAGCGCCTCGACGTAGTCCTGGTCTGTGCAGCCGTAGTTGCTCGCGAGGACGCGTACGCGCTCGGGGCTTGTGCCGGAGCGGCCGGACTCCATGTTGGGCACATTGGTGCGGGGGACGCCCAGCAGGCCGGCGGCGTGCTCCGTGGTCATCCCCGCCGCGAGACGCATCCTGCGCAACTCCTCGCCGAGGCGCCGCTGGCGCTCTGTCGGTGCACTCCTCGGCGGCATGCGCCCTCTCCTGTCCGGCCGTTCGACGGTGTCAGTCTGCCGTTGCGGTGTGCAGTTGGTCCACCCGAGTTCCACATCGAGTAGTACACGTACTCCTCAATTGCTCTACAGTCAGTGATGAGGCGCTTACGGTCCGGTGGGGCCGGAAGTGCGTGGCGCCAGCCTGCCCAGGTGCCCTCGCGTGAGTCCGATGTGCCGCGGATCACCTGCAACAACAAAGGAGTTGCTCATGTCAGCGATGAACGCTGTTCTGGCCTGTCCCGTCTTCACGGAGAGTCGCCCGGAGGTCAGTACGCCTCCGCCGGGCCCCGAGACGCTCGCGTACGGCTTCACCTTGCCCGCCGGGCCGTTGAGTTCGTGGATCGCTCGGGCGTCCACGCGGGCCATGCTCCAGGCGCACGGGCTGGACGGCATGGTGGACCCGGCCGTGCAGGTGGTGGCCGAATTCGTCGCGTGCGCGTGGCGGTTCACGCCGGACACTGAGGTGTATGTGTCGCTGCGGTATCGGGAGGGGGCGCTGAGGGTGGTCCTCTACGACGGGCATCGACGGCACGCGCATCGGCGGCTGGTGGAGGCGTGCGACGCGCGACGGCGGGCGGCGTTGCGGGTGGTGGGGTGCGTGGTGCGGGCGTGCGAGGGGGAGTGGGGCTTCGGGGAGGCGCGGGAGCCCGGGGGTGGGACTCGGATGTGGGCGGTTTTGCCGGGGGTGTGACCCGAATACGGATGCCGTTCCGGTCGGACGGACGGCTGTCAGGCCGATCGCGGGCTGCCGCGGAAGATCAGAGCGGCCGCGTCACGGAGGTGATGTACCCGCGGAACTGCGACACATTCGGGAAAAGTGTCGCACCTGCGGATTCGGTTGCCTGCCCGCCGTCGCGGTGCCACGTCCGTGGACGTGACCTCCAGAGCCGGCGCACAGCTTGGGTATGTGCGCGCCGCCGGAGTCTCCAGGCGGACCAGTGGCATGGACAAAGCGACGGCGACGGCGATTGCATCGACAAGGAATTCGTGCTCTCACATCGGAAATGTAATGCCACTGGTGGAAAAGCCCGCTGGTGGGGAAAGCTGCACGTCAAGGGCTTGCCATCGATGGGCTGGGTCCCTTCGACGCAACCCAAGATCGCGCCCGCACCCAGGTGCCGGGGGAGCAACACCCCCTCACCCCTTGACCGCCCCGCCTAACGCGAACCCCCACCCAACCGCCGCGCCACCAGCACGTACAGCACCAGCACCGGCGACGAGTAGATCACCGAGAACGCGGCCAGTTGCCCGTACACCACCATCCCCCGGTTGCCGAAGAACTCGTTGATGCTCACGGCGGCGGGCATCTGGTCCGGTGTCAGCAGCAGCATGAACGGGACGAAGAAGTTCCCCCACATCATCACGAAGCAGAAGACCGTCACCACGGCCACACCCGGACCCATCAGCGGCAGCACGATCCGTAGCAGCGACTGCGACGACGACGCTCCGTCCGTCCACGCGGCCTCCTCCAGCTCCTTCGGGACGCCGTCCATGAAGTTCTTCATCAGCCAGATGGCGAACGGGAGTTGAGAGGCGGCGAAGAAGAAGATCGTGCCCTGCATGGTGTCGATGAGGTTCACCTGTACGAACAGGGCGTACACCGGGACCATGATCGCCGTGATGGGCAGGCTCGTCGCGAACAGGATCGTCAGCAGGAACGGGCGGTTGAGGCGGGAGCGGAAGCGGGACAGCGGGTACGCCGCGAGGGCCGCGCACACCACCGTCAGGAGGGTTCCGCCGCCGCACAGGATCAGGCTGTTGAGGAGGGGGGTGAAGGTGATGTCCGGGGTGAGGACCGCGTCGAAGTTGGACAGGGTCAGGCCGTCCGGCACCTTCACCCTCAGGTCCGCGTTCGGGTCCAGGGAGGACAGGAGTACCCAAGCGAGCGGGAGGGCGAAAGCGGCGGCCACGGCGAGGAGGCCGATGTCGGCCGCGAGACGGTGCGCCGTGCGGCGGTCGCTCAGCGTACGGGGCATGGTGCGGGGCATGGCGGCTCAGACCTCCGTCCGGAGCAGGCGCAGGTAGATGACCGAGAAGAGCGAGCCGATCAGGAGCAGGAGCAGGGCCACGGCCGTGCCGTAGCCGATCATGCTGTTCTGGAAGGCCTGCTCGTACATGAAGAGCGGGAGCGTCTGGCTCTTGTCGCCGGGGCCGCCACGGGTCATCACCCAGATCAGGCCGAAGACCGACAGGGTCTGGAGCGTGTTCAGCATCAGGTTCGTGCCGATGGAGCGGCGGATCATGGGCAGTGTGATGTGCCAGAGGCGGCGCCAGCCGCCCGCGCCGTCGACCTCGGCCGCCTCCGTGATCTCCTTGGGAATCTCGTTCAGGGCCGCCGAGTAGACCAGCATGGAGAAGGCCGTGCCCCGCCAGACGTTCGCGAACGACACCGCCAGGATCGGGAGCGTGAACAGCCAGTTCTGGGACGGGAGATGGAGCCAGTCCAGGATGGCGTTCAGGGTGCCCTCGCGGCGGAAGAAGGCGTACAGGAGGAAACCGGCCACGACCTCCGGCAGCACCCACGCCGTGATCACGATCCCGCCCACGAGCGTACGGACCGGCTTCGACGCCCGCTGCATCAGCGAGGCCAGCGCCAACCCGAGCGTGTTCTGCCCGATCAGCGAACTCAGCACCGTGAACACCAGCGTCAGCCACACGGCGTTGCGGAACGCCCGGTCCTCGAACGCGGTACGGAAGTTGTCGAAGCCGACGAACGACTCCTGGGCCTGGCCGGTGAGCTGGAGGTCCGTGAACGCGATGTACGCGCAGTACGCGATCGGGCCCGCGAGGAACAGCAGCAGGAGGACGAGGGCGGGAGTGACGGGGAGGGCGCGGATGAGGGAGCGGCGGAGGGGGAGGGACAGCGGCAGGGCAGCGGGTACGTCGCGGGCGCGGGGCGGGCGTGACGGGTCCGGTTCTCCGGGTGCCGCACGCCCTTCCCGGCTCGCTTCTGCTGCGTCTACTTTGTGGCTCACTTCTCGATCACTTGGTCGTTCGTGACCGACTTCAGGGTGTCGTCGTAGCCGCTCGCCGCCTCCTCGACCGACACGTCACCCGTCGTCACGCCCTCCATCGCCTCCTGCATGGCCGTCGAGACCTTGGGGTACGCCGGGAACGCCGGGCGGTAGTGGGTGCTCGGGACCAGGTCGGTGAAGAACTTGATGCCGGGCTGCGCACTGATGTAGTCAGGGTCCTCGGCTACGTCCTTGCGTACCGCGATGCCCGAGTTGGCGATGTACCACTTCTGGGCGTTGGCTTTCGTCTGCATCGTCTTGATGAACTCGAAGGCCAGGTCGGGGTTGGCCGCCTTGTCCGGGATCGCCCAGGTCCAGCCGCCGGACATGCTCACCTTGCCGGGGGACTGTCCGGTCTGCGTCGGCATGTATGCCAGGCCCAGCTTCTCGGACCAGTCCGGCCACTCGTGGCCGGCGCCCTTCTGCCAGTCCTGCGGGAGCCAGGAGCCGTCGAGGTCGATCGCGAGCTTGCCCTTGGGGAGGAGTTCACCGCGGACGATGGTCTGGATGTTCGGGTCGAGGGCGACGGAGACGTCCGGGCCGAGTTTCTCCTTGTAGACGGTCTCCACGAAGGCCAGGGCGTCCCTGAAGCCCTTGCTCCCGGCCACCCACTTCTTGCTCGCCCGGTCGTACAGCGGGTCGGACTTTCCGTTGCCCGTGCCGTCGCCCGTCCCGTACAGCAGCATCTGGAAGCCCTGCATGGCCGCCGCCTCGCCCGCCGGTTTGCCCGTGTAGATGTTGAGCGGTGTGACGCCGGGGACCTTCCGCTTGACGGTGCGGGCGGCGGAAAGTACGTCGTCCCAGGTCTTCGGCTGCCAGTCGGAGGGCAGCCCGGCCTTCTCGAAGATGCCCTTGTCGAACCAGAGGCCGCGGGCGTCGGTGCCGTCCGGGATGCCGTACGTCTTCCCGTCCTCGGCCTTGGCCGCCGTCTTCGCCGTGTCGATGAACTGGTCCCAGTCCTTCCACTTGGCCAGATACGGGTCGAGGGGTTTCAGATAGCCGCTCGTGATGTCGGAGTTGATGAGGAAGGTGTCCTCGTACACCAGGTCGGGGGCCGTCTTCGGTGAGCGGAGCATCTGCTGGACCTTGGTGTAGTACTCCGAGTCCGGGGCCTTGATGGGGATGAGCTCGACCTTCTTCCCCGGGTTCGCCTTCTCGAACTGCTTCTCGATACCGGCGAGGAAGGTGTCCATGACGCGGACCGAGTTGTCCGTGGACTGTTTGAAGGACACCTTCACCGTGTCCGGGTCGCTGCCGGAGCCACTGCCGCAGGCGGTGAGCGCGGTGGCGGCGAGGGCGAGGGCGACGAGTGCGGTGAGTGGGGCAGTGGGGCGGAAGCGGGCGGCGGTGGAGCGGGTGCGGACTGCGGTGGGGCGCACGGGCAACGACCTCCTGCGGGCCTACCTCGTTGTGGCCGGAAGTTTGCTGCCCAGTGAACGTACGAGGGCCGCCCTTGTCAGGTCAATGTGTCTGCGCGGGCCCGCACTTGGCGACTTCGGCGGACCTGGCTCCAGGTGCTGGGGCCCGATCCGCCCGGACAGGCCCTAGTTGCAGTACTAGTGCTGCTCCTTCACCCACCGGTACTGCAACTCCGGTCTCCCCACCGTCCCGTACTGCGGACTGCGTGCCGCCCGCCCCGCCTCCACCAGGTGCTCCAGATAGCGACGGGCCGTGATCCGTGAGATTCCCACCGCCTCCGCGACCCCGGCCGCGGTCAGCCCTCCGGCGCAGTCGCGCAGGGCGACGGTGACCTTCTCCAGCGTGGGGGCACTCAGGCCTTTGGGCAGCGCCGCCGGTCCCGGAGCGCGCAGGGTGGCGAGCGCGCGGTCCACCTCGTCCTGGCCGCTCGCCTCGCCCGCCGCCGCGTGGAACTCGGCGTAACGGACCAGGCGGTCCCGCAGCGTGGCGAAGGTGAAGGGCTTCAGGACGTACTGCACCACGCCCAGCGACACCCCCTCCCGTACGACCGCCAGGTCCCGAGCCGACGTCACCGCTATCACGTCCGCGTGGTGGCCGGCGGCGCGGAGGGAACGGGCGAGTTGCAGGCCGTGCACGTCCGGGAGATGGAGATCCAGCAGGAGCAGGTCAACGGGCATGCGGTCCAGTGCGCGGCGCGCCTCCGCCCCGGTGTGCGCCTTGCCGACCGCCGTGAAGCCGGGGACCCGGCCGACGTACATGACGTGCGCGTCGGCGGCCACCGGGTCGTCCTCCACGACCAGGACACGGATGGTTTCGGTTGTCATACGTGGCCTCCAGGCACGGCTCTGGGCACGGCGGACCGAGCGGTCTCCGTCTCCGCGCCGACCCGGGCGGACCCCACCGTAGGCAACGGCAGCCGGGCCTCGAACTCCGCCCCGCCCCCGACGGCCTCCGTCACCGTCAGAGTGCCCTCATTGCGGCGTACGGTCTGCCGGACCAGGGCGAGGCCCAGGCCGCGGCCGCCGGGGCCCGCCGGTTTCGTCGAGAAGCCGCGTTCGAACACGGCCTCCGCGTGGGCCGGGTCCACGCCCGCGCCCGTGTCGGCGACCCGGAGGACTAGCTCGGAGCGGGCCTGGGGGCGGGTCTCGTAGCCGGGCTCGGAGTCGGCGCCCGCCGAGGCGCCGGTACCCGTATCCGTACCCGTACTCGTATCCGTACCCGTTCCCGTACTCGTACTCGTACCGGGCTCGGTCGTGTACGCCGTCACCGTCACCCGCGCCCGGGCCGTCCCCTGCGCCGCGTCCACCGCGTTGTCGATCAGGTTGCCGAGGACGGTGACCAGGTCGCGGGCGGAGAGGGACTCCGGGAGGAGGCCGTCGTCGATGCGGCTGTCCTCGGAGACCACCAGCTCCACGCCCCGCTCGTTGGCCTGGGCCGCCTTGCCCAGGAGCAGGGCCGCCAGGACGGGTTCGCTGACCGCGGCGACCACCTGGTCCGTCAGGGCCTGGGCCAGCTCCAGTTCCGCCGTCGCGAAGTCGACCGCCTCGTCCGCGCGGCCGAGCTCGATCAGGGAGACGACCGTGTGCAGACGGTTCGCGGCCTCGTGCGCCTGGGAGCGGAGAGCCTGGGTGAAGCCCCGCTCGGAGTCCAGCTCGCCCATCAGCGACTGGAGCTCCGTCACATCACGCAGGGTCACGACCGTGCCACGGCGATGACCGCCGGAGACGGGGGAGGTGTTCACGACCAGGACGCGGGTCGCCGTCAGATGCACCTCGTCCACCCGCGGCTCGGAGGCCAGCAGCGCGCCGGTGAGCGGGGTGGGCAGGCCCAGGTCGGCGACCGAGCGGCCGACCACGTCGTCGGTCAGGCCGAGCAGCTCCTGTGCGCCGTCGTTGAACAGCGCGACGCGGTACTGGCCGTCCAGCATCAGCAGGCCCTCGCGTACGGCGTGCAGCGCGGCCTGGTGGTAGTCGTGCATGTTGCTGAGCTCGGTGGCGTTCATGCCGTGGGTGTGGCGGCGCAGCCGGGCGTTGACCACATACGTGCCGAGGCCGCCCAGGGCGAGGGCGCCCGCCGCGACGCCGATCAGTGCCGTGAGCTGCTCCTGGACGCGGGCGCTGATCGCCTCGACCCTGATGCCGGCGCTGACCAGGCCGATGATCCTGCCGTCCTCCTCGACGGGCGTGACCGCGCGCACGGACGCCCCGAGCGTGCCCGTGTACGTCTCGGTGAAGGTCTCGCCCCGCAGCGCCTGCTCGATGTGGCCGCGGAAGTGCTGGCCGATCTGCTGCGGGTCGGGGTGGGTCCAGCGGATGCCGTCGGTATTCATGATGGTGACGAAGTCGACCTCGGCGTCGCGCTGCACCTGCAGCGCGTACGGCTGGAGTTCCGCTGTGGGATTCTCGGTGTGGATGGCCTCGCGTACGGAGGGGGAGTCCGCGACCGCTCGGGCCACGGCCGTCGCCTGGCGGCCGGCCGCCTCCTCGGCCTGGGAGCGGTCGCTGACGTAGGTGAACAGCGCGTACCCGACGACCACGACCGCCAGCAGTACGGCCTGGACGGCAAAGAGCTGACCTGCCAGGCTGCGGGGTCTGAGCACGCGGGAGGCGCGAGGGAAGCGCATGCCAACAGTCTGCATCCACGTATAAGCGTGAACTAAATGAACGGAAGGGTGACCGCCCTCACAGGGCGGGAGATAGTCACCCCATCGCAAGGGAGCGATCACCCTGTCGCAAGGGTGCACGACTCCCGATTCGGGACCCGCGATCCCGAGCCACAGGGAGCCCGTCTCCCACCCCTGGGAGCCTGTCTCCCACCCCTGGGACCCCCACTCCCACGACCCCGGGGCCGATCTCCCATCCTGGGAGCTCGTTCCCGCAGAATCCCCCGGACGTGAGCCGCACGCCGGAAGAGCGAGCCGACGACGTCGTCGACGAGGAGGGCAGCCGTGGCCAGCACCACAGATACGGCACCTACCGCACCCGCCAAGCGGGACCGCACCCATTACCTGTACATCGCCGTGATCGTTGCCGTGGCCGTCGGCATCGCCGTGGGCCTCATCGCTCCCGACTTCGCGGTCGAGCTGAAGCCCATCGGCACCGGGTTCGTGAACCTGATCAAGATGATGATCTCGCCGATCATCTTCTGCACGATCGTCCTGGGCATCGGTTCCGTACGGAAGGCCGCCAAGGTCGGCGCGGTCGGCGGCATAGCGCTCGGCTACTTCGTGGTGATGTCGTTCGTCGCCCTCGGTATCGGCCTGGTCGTCGGCAACATCCTGGAGCCGGGCACCGGCCTCGCGGTGACCGACGCGATCAAGCAGACCGGTCAGGCGCAGGTCGACGCGGAGGCCAAGGACACGACCGAGTTCCTGCTGGGCATCATCCCGAACACGCTGGTCTCCGCCTTCACCGAGGGCGAGGTCCTGCAGACCCTGCTGATCGCCGTGCTCGCGGGCTTCGCGCTCCAGGCCATGGGCTCGGCCGGTACTCCGATCCTGCGCGGTATCGAGCACATCCAGCGCCTCGTCTTCCGCATCCTGGCCATGGTGATGTGGGCGGCCCCGATCGGTGCGTTCGGTGCCATCGCCGCCGTCACCGGGTCGGCCGGTCTGGACGCGCTCAAGAGCCTCGCCGTGCTGATGCTCGGCTTCTACATCACCTGCGTCCTGTTCGTCTTCATCGTGCTCGGCGCGCTGCTGCGGATCGTCGCGGGCCTGAACATCCTCACGTTCTTCAAGTACCTGGGCCGTGAGTTCCTGCTGATCCTGTCCACCTCCTCCTCCGAGTCCGCGCTGCCGCGGCTCATCGCGAAGATGGAGCACCTGGGTGTCAGCAAGCCGGTGGTCGGCATCACCGTTCCGACCGGCTACTCCTTCAACCTCGACGGCACCATGATCTACATGACCATGGCGTCCCTCTTCATCGCCGACGCCATGGGTACGCCGATGTCGATCGGCGAGCAGATCCCGCTGCTGCTCTTCCTGCTGGTTGCCTCGAAGGGCGCGGCCGGTGTGACGGGTGCGGGACTCGCCACCCTCGCGGGTGGCCTGCAGTCCCACAAGCCCGCGCTCGTGGACGGTATCGGTCTCATCGTGGGTATCGACCGCTTCATGAGCGAGGCCCGCGCGCTGACCAACTTCGCCGGCAACGCCGTCGCCACGGTGCTGATCGGTACGTGGACGAAGGAGATCGACAAGGAGCGGGTGGAGCAGGTGCTCGCGGGGCAGCTGCCGTTCGACGAGCGGACGCTCCTCGACGAGGGTTCCGAGGCTGTGACGGACTCGGAGGCCGAGCAGGGCGGCGAGAAGGCGCTGGCCAAGGCGTAGCTCCGCCGTGGGGGCGGCTGCCGCCCTCGCACCACGGGAGCCGGGTCGCCCCTTGCACAAGGGGCGCCGGGTTCCTCAAAAAACACACAGACACCGAGCGGTCGGATTCTCCCCCGAATATCCGGCCGCTCGGTCATTTTTTCCGACGGCTCGGCCCTTTGCTCTGGCTGCTCGGCTCGGCTCCGTGTTCCGGCCGCTCGCCTCGGCTCCGTGTTCTGGCCGCCCGGCTCCGCCACCTCGGTGGCTCGGACCCGGGCGGCCGTTGCCTTTACGCCGACGTCAAGGCATACCGTCGGCCCATGCGAATCGGCGAGCTGGCGGCGCGGGGCGGGACGACCGCGAGGGCGGTGCGGTACTACGAGTCGCTGGGTCTGCTCCCCGGGCGGCGCAGCGGCAACGGGTACCGGACGTACGACGAGAGTGATCTGCGGCTGTTGCGGCAGATCCGTACGTTGCAGGACTTCGGGTTCGGCCTGGAGGAGACGCGGCCCTTCGTGGAGTGTCTGCGGGCCGGGCACCCTGAGGGCGACTCCTGCCCGGCCTCGCTCGTGGTCTACCGCCGCAAGCTCGGCGAGCTCGACGCACTGATCGGCGAGCTGACGGCCGTACGCGCGCAGGTCGCCGACCAGCTCGTGCGGGCCGAGAGGGCGCGGGACGAGCTGGCGGCCGAGGCGGGGGTTCCGGGTGGTCCGGAGCCCGAGTGTGAGCTGGGAGGGCGGGCGACATGAGCAGAGCAACGGGAGTGGCCGAGGTGACGGACGCGAATTTCGACGCGGAGGTGATCGGGGCGGAGCTGCCCGTGCTGGTGGAGTTCACCGCCGACTGGTGCCCGCCGTGCCGGCAGATGGCGCCGGTGCTCAGCGCCCTCGCCGCGGAGGAGGGCGAACGGCTGAAGGTGGTCCAGTTGGACGTCGACACCAGTCCGGTCACCACGAACGCGTACAAGGTGCTGTCGATGCCGACGTTCATGCTGTTCCGGAACGGTGAGCCCGTACGGGCGATGGTGGGCGCCCGCCCCAAGCGGAGGCTGCTTCAGGAGCTGTCCGACGTGCTGTGACGCGCCCCCCGGACGCCGCTCCGGACACGAAGAAATCCAGGCCGACGAGCCGACCGGCTACTGGGTGAGCAAGCTGTCCGCCACCACCCCGGTCGTGCTTGAGTTCGCGGTAGTGGTGTTCGATCCGCCAGCGCATCTTCGCCCACCGCGCCAGGTCAGCAACTTGCGTCTTGCTGATGTCCGACAGGATCACAGCCGGCGCGGTCTTGCCGGGCAGCAGGTTCACGGTCGCCGCGGAGATGTGCACGGTCCGGGTCTCGGCCCGTTACTGGTGTTGAGGTAGGGCGTCGCGGCGGCGAAGTCGCTTCCCTGAGTGGGCGATGTCGCCGCCATCCATCAACGGTTCGGCTTGGTCGGCGTCAGCTGATGGCTCCATCGCAGAATGCAGCTTGTCCAGGTCCGACATGGCGACTCGATGTCGCTTCGCAGCGGTGTACCGAGCCTCGCCTCGTCTGCCTTCGAGGACAGGATCTGGCCCTCCACTACGCCGATGTTTGTGGCCACCGCGGAGCAGCAGGAGTGCCGGACGCCGCCCGATGCGTTGATCCTCCCCGGGGTACGGTGCGACGCCAATGGCGCTCGCGCAAACAGGACACACGGCGCCTCCATACATGGAGACATGAAATCTTTTGCTACAAATGGCCGACGGATCTAGGCTCCTTTTATGGCTATTGCCACCACTAATCCTGTGACGGGCGCGGTCATTAAGACCTTCGATGAACTCACCCCCGAGCAGCTTGATGACAAGCTGGCCCGGGCCGCCGCCGCGGCGAAGTCCTACCGCCTGACGAGCGTGGAGCAGCGCGCTCAGTGGCTGAACCAGGCGGCCGACGTGCTGGAGAAGGACGCCGACGCCGTCAGCCGGATGACCACCACGGAGATGGGCAAGACGCTCCAGGCCGCCCGCGAAGAGGTGGCCAAGTGCGTCCACGGACTGCGCTTCTACGCCGCCCACGGCCCGGCATTCCTGCGGGATCTGCGGAACGACGCCGGGAACGTCGGCGCCAAGGAGTCCTTTGTGACGTACCAGCCGATCGGCGTGGTGCTGGCGGTGATGCCGTGGAATCTGCCGCTGTGGCAGGCGATGAAGGCTATTGAGAATTTGATAATCGCGCGAATCGGGTAGACGAAGAGGGAGTGTGTCACCATGTCGAATTCGTCGCTGAAGAAGGTTCTCATCACGGGAGCGGGTTCCGGCTTCGGTTTCGAGGCGGCCATGCGGCTGGCCCAGAAGGGATTCGACGTCATCGCCAGCGTCGAGATCTATGCCCAGGTTCAGACCCTGAAGTGGCAGGCGGCCGAGCGGAAGGTCGACCTGCACGTGGAGAAGCTCGACGTCACCAATGACGGCGACCGACGCAAGGCTCTCGACTGGGGCGTGGAGATCCTCGTGAACAACGCGGGTGTCGGAGAAGGAGGTTCGACGGTCGACATCCCTGGCGTGAACATCCGGCACCAGTTCGAGGTCAACGTCACGGGGCCGCTTCTGCTCACCCAGGGGATCGCTAAGCAGATGATCAAGCGCGGCGAGGGCCGTATCGTCTGGGTCTCCTCACGGGAGGGCCTGAACGTCAATCCGTTCACGGGTATCTACTCGGCGTCCAAGCACGCGATCGAGGCGATCGCCGAGACCATGGTGTATGAGCTGCAGGAGTACAACATCGAGGTCGCCACGGTGAATCCGGGGCCGTTCCTGACCGGCTTCAACGACCGAATGTTCCAGACGTGGGAGAGCTGGGAGGACGACCCCTCGGAGCGGCTGTTCGACTACTCCCAACTTGCCTTCCCGCGGGCGCAGTTCGACCCTGAGGCGGTCTTCGCCACGTTGACGGCCGTGGCGGCCGGCGAGGTCGACAGCTTCCGGAACCTGGAGCCGAAGTCGATGATCGACGAGACCAAGCAGCTGCAGCAGCTTCCGTGGGAGCGCAAGGTCACCGATGGCCTCGGTACCCGGCATCAGGCCATCAAGAACGCCTACAAGATGAAGCCGGAGACGCCGGTCTCGGCTTGAACCGGCATCGCATCAACATGGCGCCCCCCGGCAAGGGCCGCGTGACACCAACCAGCCGATCAGCGACTCGTGGTCTTCGGCGCGGGTACCGCCGGCACCGGCATGGCCGACCAGATCCACGCGGCCATGCTGCGCGCCGGCGCGACACCGGACCTAGCCAAGAACAACATCTGGCTCGTCGACATCCACGGCCTGGTGACGGACGACATGCGGGACCTGCCCGACTACCAGCAGGTCCACGCACGGCCGAAAGCCGAGGCAGCCGGATGGGCCGACGGACAGATCGACGTCCTGACGGCGCGGACCACGTCTTCGGTGAACGCGTTGTGGGCGGTCGACGTGCCGATGAGGATGGTGGGTTTCACATGCTTGATCGTGGTGGACAGCGGCAGCAGGATGGGACGTTCGACGCCTTCCGCCAGAAGCACGCCGCGACGCCGTCAGGCCAGGACTTCGAGTAGTCGTTTGCCCAGGACTCCGGCCGAATGCGGGTTCTGGCCGGTGATGAGGTTGCGGTCCTCGACCATGTACGGCTCCCAGCTCGGACCCCGGCTGAAGTCGACCCCGAGCTTCTCCTTGAGGTCGGTCTCCAGCAGCCACGGGGCTCGGGGAGCCAATCCGACGCCCTCCTCCTCGTCGTTGGTGAAGGCCGTGATCTTGTATCCCTTGAACGGCGAGACACCGTGGATCCGGGTGGCCAGCATCGCGGCCGGGGCGTGGCACACGATCGCCAGGGGTTTGCCCGACTGCAGCTGCTCGGTCAGCAGGCGCCCAGCGTCGGGGTCGAACGCCAGGTCCTGCATCGGCCCGTGACCGCCCGGTAGGTAGACGGCGTCGTAGTCCTCGAGCCGTACGTCCGAGAGCTTGAGCGGCCGCCGCATCCCCTCGGCGTCGCGGATGATGTTCTCCTGCTTCAGAGCCCCGTCCTCACCATCATTGAAGGACGGGCGCAGGCTCATCATGTCGACGGTGGGAATCACGCCGTCCGGAGTGGCGATGATCACCTCGTGACCGGCATCCGTGAGGATCTTGTACGGGTTCGCGAACTCCTCCGCCCAGTAACCCGTGGCATGCCGCGTGCCGTCCTTAAGCACCCAGTAGCTGGCACCGCTGACGATGAACAGTACCTTCGCCATACCCAATGCTCCTTTGTCCCGACTTCACGCGTCGGCGCGCCCACGGTTGGGCAATCCCAACGCACTTCGCACGCTAGGCGGGCCATTGCTGTCGCGCACTTTGGAGCCGCAGGCTCGGAGCCCGAGCACTGGCGGGTGGGCAGGGTGCAGCTTGAGGTGTCCTGGGCCTCGGCGGAGTCATACGGGTGAATCACTCCGGGCTCGGTGGGCGACCTGTCCATGCGAGCCGCACTGTTCACCGGGGCGGAGCAGCCCCTCGTGAAGCCGCAGGCACCGGCACAGCTCCTCCAACGCCCTCTAACCCGTCGCTTTCCAGGCCGCCGGCGATCAGGGCGCGCAGCCGGATGTCCGCCGAGTCGGAGGTGTCGGGGTGACTCCCGTACAGGATGAGCAGGGGCAGCTGTTCTTGAGAGCTGCAATTGCGCTCGGGGGATTTCTCTGCGTATATTTAATGGTTCGCGATTTGATGAAAGTCTGTCGCGGGGAAGTTCAATTGAACGAAGTATATCCGGGCGGGAGTGGAATTGTCAAACAGGGGCTCGCACAAAGAATTCTCCGACGATGAATTGCGGCGTGAGCAGGAATTCATCGACGGACTGTACGCGCGCGTGGACGCCCTGCGCGGGGACGCCGAGATCTCCGTCTCGGACGCGCTCGCACAGGGGAACACGCCCATGCAGGCGCGGCTGGAGCGGGACATTCTCGTCGCCGAACGCTCCGGGCTGCTCGCCGCGCTGAACGCCGTGGACGGTTCGCTCTGCTTCGGCCGGATCGACCTGACCTCCGGTGTCAGCCACCACATCGGCCGTATCGGCATCCGCGCCGACGACGCCGACCTCACGCCGATCCTCATCGACTGGCGGGCCGACGTCGCCCGCCCCTTCTACCTGGCCACCGGCCACACCCCCATGGGGCTGCGCCGGCGTCGCCACATCACCACCGAGGGCCGTGACGTCACCGCCCTGCACGACGAACTCCTCGACCTCGGCGACCGGACCCGGACCGGCCACGAGGACCCCACCGGTGACGCCGTCCTGCTCGCCGCGCTCGACGCGGCCCGCACCGGCCGCATGCACGACATCGTGCAGACGATCCAGGCCGACCAGGACCGCATCATCCGCGCACCGCACCGCGGCGTGCTGGTCGTGGAGGGCGGCCCGGGCACCGGCAAGACGGCCGTCGCCCTGCACCGAGCGGCCTATCTGCTCTACGAGCACCGTGAGCTGCTCGCCAAGCGCGCCGTCCTGATCGTCGGCCCCAACCCCGCCTTCCTCGGCTACATCGGCGAGGTACTGCCCTCCCTCGGCGAGACGGGTGTCCTGCTCGCGACGGTCGGCGAGCTGTTCCCCGGAGTGAAGGCCACCGCCCGGGACACCCCGGACGCGGCCCGAGTCAAGGGCCGCGCGGACATGGCCGACGTCCTCGCCGCCGTCGTACGTGACCGGCAGGCGCTTCCCGACCCGGTGATCGCCATCGAGCACGACCGGGAGATCCTCATGCTCGACGACGACCTCGTACGGGTCGCCCGCGAGCACACCCGCGAGGCGAAGCTCCCGCACAACGTGGCGCGTGAGCACTTCGAGGGCCGCATCCTCAACACGCTCACCGACATGGTCGCCGAACGCATCGGCACCGACCCCTACGACGGCTCCAACCTGCTGGACCCCAGCGACATCACCCAGATCCGCGACGAACTCGCCGACAACCCCGAAGTCTGGTCGGCCATCGACCAGTTGTGGCCCCGGCTCACCCCGCAGCGCCTTCTCGCCGACTTCCTCGCCGCGCCCGAGGGGTACGTGTCCGACGAGGACGCGGCCGCCGTCCGCCGTCCGGTGACACGGGCGTGGACCGTGGCGGACGTACCGCTGCTCGACGAGGCGGCCGAACTCCTCGGCGTGGACGACCGGGTGGCACGGGCGGTCGCCGAGCGCGAGCGGGAGGAGCAGATCGCGTACGCGCAGGGTGTGCTGGACGTGTCGTTCGCGTCCCGTACGTACGAGTTCGAGGACAAGGAGGACAGCGACCCCGAAAGCTCCGAGGTGCTGTCCGCGCACGACATCATCGACGCCGAGCGGTTCGCGGAACGGCAGGAGGAGGACGACCACCGCAGCGCCGCCGAGCGTGCGGCGGCCGACCGTACCTGGGCGTTCGGGCACATCATCGTCGACGAGGCGCAGGAGTTGTCGCCCATGGCGTGGCGGCTGCTGATGAGGCGCTCGCCCACCCGCTCGATGACCCTGGTCGGCGACCCCGCGCAGACCGCCGAGGAAGCGGGCGTCGGCTCCTGGGCCGGCATCCTCCAGCCGTATGTCGAGGACCGCTGGGAGCACACCCGCCTCGGCGTCAACTACCGCACCCCGGCCGAGATCATGGAGCTCGCGGCGGGGATCGTACGGGCCGAGAACCCCGCCTTCGAGCCGCCGAGCTCGGTCCGCTCGACGGGTGTGCGCCCCTGGGTCCGCAAGGCCCTCGGCGACCTGCCCGGCGAGGTGGCCAAGGCGGTCGCCGAGCTGACGCCCGCCGAGGGGCGCCTCGCGGTGATCGCGCCGCGTGACCTGCACCGGGTGCTCGCCGCGCGACTGGACGGTGTGACGGCGGGCGGGGAGCCGGACCTGACGCGGACGGTCGTGCTGCTCGACCCCCGGCAGGCCAAGGGGCTGGAGTTCGACTCGGTGCTGGTCGTGGAGCCGGGGCGGTTCGGTACGAGTGATCTGTATGTGGCGCTCACTCGTGCGACGCAGACGTTGGGGGTCGTGCACGAGGGGGAGCTGCCGGAAGGGCTGGTGACGGGCGTGGGGTGAGGCATCACAAGGGGTATTGGCGGACGTCTGGCCTTCGAGGGACCTCGCGGTCGGTTGTCAGTGGTTGCTGCCATAGTTCGACGGCATGACGACTTCACTGGCGTGGGTGCCCGCGATTCGGGGCCATGAGCTGGCCTTGGACGGGACGAATCTGAGATGCCGCAAGACCGACGGCACGGCTCTGAAATCCATCCCCCACGCCGTACGGAGAAGTCAGGTCGGTGAGCAGTTCGCGGTGCTGCAGGAGCAGTTGACCCGGCATGCGAAGGAGTGCCGGGCCGCCGTGGAGTCGTGGTTGCTGAGCGGGGTGCCGGTCCCCGCCCGGCTCCTCGCACGCGTCTGGCCGGATCCCAGCTGGCAGACCAGCCTGCAGCACCTGGTGGTGCAAGCGGACGGGCGGGTCGGGCTGTTGGAGACGGTGTCCGTGAACGGGCAGGTGTGCATACGGGAATCGGACGGCGCGCTGTACGAGCCCCCGACCGGGTCGGCTGTGACGCTGGTGCACCCCGTTCTGCTCGACGATGACGATCTCAGGTCGTGGCGGCGGCTTCTGGAGGAGCAAGCGGCCACCCAGGGGGTCGAGCAGGTGAACCGTCGGGTTCGTCGTCGGCGCGAGGTGAGTGACCCCGAGGCCACCGGCATCGACGTGCACGGTGACGAGGATGCCGAGAACCGCGGGTCCGCTCGGCTGCGCGCCGTGGAGAACGGTTTTGACGTGCGGGGCGGATTCGCCGCTCTGAGGATGACCGAGCGCGGCGTCACGGTGGAGGCACGCTGCTGGCTGGGGAGCGACGAGTCCCCGGAGACCGGACGGCTCCTGTGGGTCGACGATGCGGAACAAGCGGTCCCACTCGGCGAGGTGGGGCCGGTGGCCTGGTCCGAGGGCCGGCGGATGGCGGCACTGATCTACGGCGGAACTGATCACGGGGGTCCGGCGACCGATGACGCATGACGTGGAGACGAACAGCAGCGTGAACGCCGCGGCGGCCACCGACATGTCAGCAGCGCTGACGGCGGGGCTGGCACCGGCCGGGACGTCGGGCGGGGAGGACATCACAGCGCGACGGTACGGCCATCCGTTGCTGGGCGCGCGGCCTCTGATCCGGCTGACGGGACGGACAGCCGCACCGGTCGAGGACCGGCTCCTGGCCGACCTCGGGTACTCCGCGCCGGACGTGGGGGAGCCCGTGGCGGCCGGGTATCGCCCAGAACTCCGCTATCCGACCTGGGCGATGGTGCATGACCTCGCACACGCCGAGGTCGCCCTGTCCGCAGGCATGCAGATGGCGCGGGCCGGGCGTCTGGTCGGTCCCCGGCCGGGTCCCGCGTTGGATGAGTTCCAGCGGATCGCGTCGACGCTTCCCGATGGCCACCTGCCCGTGTTCTGGGAAGAGGTCGGCCGGATGTTCATCGCGGCCGGACGGGACAAACAGGGCGCGTTGATGTTCGGCAGGGCACGGGCGGCCGACCGGCATGCCACCGTGGGCAACGATCCGGCCCGGCGGCGCGCGGTATTCCTGGAGTTCGCCCTGGCCGGAGCCCTGTCGGCCAAGGACATCAAGGCGTACGTCGGAGAGTTGTCCCAGGCACCCGACGCCGAGGAGGCGTACCGCGAGCTGCGGGAGCTGGCCGTACGGCGGACGACGGGTGGGCTCGCCCCCTGGCCCGAGATGCTCAAGCAGATCGGCAAACTCGCCAAGGCCGCGGAGCTGGACGTCGTCACCGAGCACCGGCTGCTGCTGGAGAGCCTGGTGGACGCACCGGCTCTGTGGCGGTCGGCGGACAGTTTCTGGACGTCGCAGCGCAAGCTGCTGAAGCCCGCGGTCGCCGCCTCCACGGCGCTGAAGAAGCGGCTGTTGTGGCGGTTGACCGAGGCATCCCTGTCGGAGATGGACGCCTGGTGGTGCGGCCTCCTCGAAGAGACCGGCGCGCTTGACGAGCTCTCCGCCGATACGGGCGCGTGGCTGTCCGCGATGCTCGGCCGCTACAGCGGGGCCTCGTCCCCCTCGGTTCCCGAGGAGTTGCTGCGGCTGCTGCCCCTGTTGGCGGACCGTGTCCGGGAAACGGGGACGCCGGTACGGTTCGGCGTCGGCGCGCCCGAGGACCACTGCAGCATCGACGCCGTCGCGTTGGTCCGCTGCCTGGACGCGGGAATCCCGGTCGCGGACCCCGGCCCGGGGGCGACGTTGAGGAACTGGCAGGGAACTGCTCACATCGATCTGCAGGCGCTGATCGATGACGAGCGGTTCGGGCCGGTGCTGGTCCGGTCCGTGCCACAGGGAGGGGACGCGTTCCACCGGCTGTGGAGGGAGAAGGCCCTCCAGCCCGTCCTGCACGCGATCGTCGACGCCAGGCTCGCGCGCGTACGGTCGGGTGGCCTGGCGGACGCGACCCTCGCACTCCGCTGGATGGAGGACAACATCCGTGCGGACCTGCTGAAAGTGGCACCCGACCTGCCGGCCCGCATCGCGGAGCTCGACATGGTGACGCCGCTGACCCGTACGCTGCGGGCGGGCATCCTGGACGAGCTGGGCTGGGCCGCCCTGGACGAGGCCATCGCGGAGCTCGGGGGCAAGAACTTCTGGTGCCGGGCGAGCTGGCCCGCCCTGACCGTCCATGACCGCAGGAAGGCCATCGCGATAGGGCCGGGCGGCCGCCTCGCGGAACACCGGCTGCAGGTACCGGGCGAAGCCGCCCGGTACCACTACACACCCGAGGTCTACTTCTCCGACGGGCAGTTCCTCGTCCTGCACTACGTCAACGGCAACCAGCGGCACTACTGGTCGGACGCACCGGACGAGTTCTTCGCCCTACGGCCCAGGACATGGGAGTCGCTCTACTACGAACCGGCTCGGCCCGGATACACCTTCATGGCTCCGAGCGGCCGACGGTTCATGGGCCACCGGGTCCTCGATTCCCACGAGAAGCGGGTCGGCCCGAACGGTCATATGTTCCATGACGGCCGGGACTTCTGGTGGCACAGCGGGGACGGTCCGGAATCGCGGGTGCACCGCGTCGACCTGGCGACCGGCGACCTTGCCGAGGCCGGCCTGCCACAGTTCTTCGACCCGTCCCTGCTGGACGAGGACGAACAGTGGAACTTCGCGTGCTCGTGCCTGGCGCCGCTGCCGTACGGCGTCAAGGAGTCGCCGCTGGGCAGCGACGGCACACACGTGGGCCTGCGGGTCGCCGAGGACAAGACGACCGGACAGGTCCGCTATCACCGCGTCGACGGTGTCCACGGCACCCTCCATGGGACCGGGATCACTTCCCTGTGGGGGCTGCTCGACCTACCGGGCGCCGAGAAGCCTCTGGTACTCAGCGGCGGTGTCGGCCTGTACGACCCGGTGGTTGCCCGCGACGCCGAAACGGGTGAGCTCTACTGGCAGGCCGAACTGAAGAACGACGGCTGGACGGACAACAAGCCCGACCCGATGGCCGCCGGGACGCGGCTCATACCACCGCCCGCCTTCTGGCACTTCCTCACGCCTCGCGACCCCGCCGGATCGCGGGCCCTGCGGGAGATCACCGAGGACACCGTACGGAGTCTGCTGAAAGCAGCGGCCACCTCGGAGGAGGCGCTGCGGACCGCCGTCCGGGAGCTGTTGCCCGAGGCCGGCCATCCGCTGCTCGTACGGGGCGTCGTCGGGTGTGTCCAGGCAACCACCGAGATGATCTCCCACCGGGACCGGATCCTGACCCGGCTGACGCGGTCACACCGGGCACGGCTCAGGGGGTCGGAGGAGGACCTGGGCGGGGCGCTGGAGGGGCTGGTCGGCCACTACAGCGTCGGTTACGGCGGCACGGCGGCGCAGATCGAGCTGACCTCGGCGTTCTTCGCCGGCACGATCGACGCGGCGACCGCGATGGAACGCTGGCTGGACAATGTGAGTGCGTTCGACTGGACCGAGCTCCCCGGGCGGATCGGGGGCCTCGCGGTCCGTACGGTCAGCGCCGTCACCAGTGCAGCGCACCGCCTGGCGCTGGCCCGGCTGCTGAGGTTCTGGGCCCGCTCACCGCTGGCCGCACCGGGCCTGCGGCGAGGGCTTCTGGACAGCGAGCAACGAGCCGCACTGTCTGACGAAAACGGCACACTGATGCCGCTGAACATCACCATGCTCGCCGGCGACTGGGGTCGGTCCCATCGCCATGACACCCGGAACATCGCGGCGTTTCTGCAACAGGGAACCGTGCCCGGCCCCGCAGGTCTCCTCGACGTCCAATCGGTGCCCGAAGGCTGGGCCACGCCCGAGCGGCTGCGCCGGCTGCTGGACGAACTGGAGCGCGGCGGACCGGTCCCCTTCGACTCCGCCGCTGCTTCCCGGCTCGCCGAAGCCACCGACCTCGACCACGCCGCGGCGGCCCTGCTCATGGCCGGTCTGCCGCACATCACCGACGACGGGCACAACTTCCTGCCGCCGGAGACCCGCGCAACCCTGGGCCTGAAGGCGACGGAGGCCAGGACCGCCCGCGACCGGCTCCGTGGCATACCGGAGGTCGCCCGCCTGGAGGTCTACGACGCCGCCATGCCCGACGACCCGGCCGAGCTGTGGGACCAGACCGCGATGGCGGACCGCCTGGCAGAGGCGTGGCAGGCGGTGAGGACTGGACGCTGACCCGGAGGACCCGGCTCCGGGGACGCAGCCTCGGAGCCGGGGGCCCAGCGGGCTCCGCCCCTTGGACCGGGGTCGAAGGGACGACGGAGGGAAACAGTTACGCGGGGCGGAGCCAGAGCGTGGTGAGCGGGGGCAGCGTCAGACGGATGCTCGCGGGCCGACCATGACGGGGCTGAGGCTCGGGTTTGACGGGATGCGGGTTGCGGACGTCGCCGCCGCCGTACGCACCGGCGTCCGTGTTCAGGACCTCATGCCACGCCGGCACGTCGTCCGGAACCCCCAGCCGGTACTCGTGCCGCACCACGGGCGAGAAGTTCGACACCGCGAGCAACGGCGCCCCGTCCGCCGCGAACCGCAGGAACGCGAACACGTTGTCCTCCGCCGCGTCCCCCGCGACCCAGGCGAATCCCGAGGAGACGGTGTCCCGTTCCCACAGGGCCGGAGCCTCGCGGTAGACGGAGTTGAGGTCGCGGACCAGGTCCCGTACGCCCCGGTGGTCCGCCTCCGCCCCGTACGCCGGGTCCAGCAGCCACCAGTCCGGGCCGTGCCCCTCCGACCACTCCGCTCCCTGGGCGAACTCCTGCCCCATGAAGAGCAGTTGCTTGCCGGGGTGGGCCCACATGAAGCCGAGGTACGCGCGGTGGTTGGCACGCTGCTGCCACCAGTCGCCCGGCATCTTCGACACCAGTGATCCCTTGCCGTGGACGACCTCGTCGTGCGAGATCGGGAGCACGTAGTTCTCGCTGTAGGCGTACACCATCGAGAACGTCATCTCGTTGTGGTGGTACCTGCGGTGCACCGGGTCCTTGGACATGTAGCCGAGCGAGTCGTGCATCCAGCCCATGTTCCACTTCAGCCCGAAGCCGAGGCCGCCGAAGCCACCGGGACCCATGTGGTGCGTGGCACGCGTGACGCCGTCCCAGGCCGTGGACTCCTCGGCGATCGTCACCACACCGGGCTCACGCCGGTACACCGTCGCGTTCATCTCCTGGAGGAACGCCACCGCGTCCAGGTTCTCGCGACCCCCGTGCTCGTTCGGCGTCCACTGACCGGGCTCGCGCGAGTAGTCGAGGTACAGCATCGACGCCACCGCGTCCACGCGCAGCCCGTCGATATGGAACTCCTCGCACCAGTACACCGCGTTCGCCACCAGGAAGTTCCGCACCTCCCGGCGCCCGTAGTCGAACTCCAGCGTCCCCCAGTCCGGGTGCGCGGCCCGTACCGGATCCTGGTGCTCGTACAGCGGACGCCCGTCGAACTCCGCCAGCGCCCAGTCGTCCCGCGGGAAGTGCGCGGGCACCCAGTCCATCAGGACACCGACGCCGGCCTGGTGGAGCCGGTCGACGAGGTACTTGAAGTCGTCGGGGGTGCCGAGCCGGGCCGTGGGCGCATAGAAACCGGTGACCTGGTAACCCCAGGAGCCGCCGAACGGGTGCTCGGCCACCGGCAGCAGCTCCACATGAGTGAAGCCGAGGTCCCGCACGTACGCGGGCAGCTGATCCGCCAACTGCCGGTACGTCAGCCCCGGTCGCCAGGACGGCAGGTGCACCTCGTACACCGAGAACGGCGCCTCGTGGGCCGGGCGGTCGGCCCGGTGCGTCATCCACTCCGCGTCGCCCCACTCGTAGTGGGACGCGTGCACGACGGACGACGTGTCCGGCGGAACCTGGGTACGGCGGGCCATCGGGTCCGCCCGCAGGGTCCTCGTCCCGTCCGGCCGGGTGATCTCGAACTTGTACAGCTCCCCCTCACCGATCGACGGCACGAACAGCTCCCACACGCCGGAGGAGCCGAGCGAGCGCATCGGATACCCCGTGCCGTCCCAGAAGTTGAACGTGCCGGCCAGGCGCACACCGCGCGCGTTCGGCGCCCACACCGTGAAGCGGGTGCCGGTCACACCCTGGTGCACCATCGGCTCCGCGCCCAGCGCCTTCCACAGCTCCTCGTGCCGCCCCTCGCCGATCAGGTGCAGGTCCAGCTCCCCGACCGCGGGCAGGAAACGGTACGCGTCCTCGGTCTCCTGCACCGTCCCCTCGTACGCGATGAGCAGCCGGTACGACGCCGGAACGGCCCTCAGCGGCAGTACGGCCGAGAAGAAGCCGTCCCCGTCGTCGTGCAGATCGGCCCGCAACTCGTCCGTGACGACGGTGACCCCCAGCGCGTACGGCCGGAACGCCCGGAACACCACGCCCCCGGGCGCGGAATGCGCCCCGAGCACGGCGTGCGGCTGATGATGCGTACCACTGAGCAACCGCTCCCGGTCCCCGCCGTCCACCGCGGGCGAGAAGGGCACCCGCGGCTCGGGGACGGTCGGGGGCGGCTCACCGGGGCCCCGAGCGGCCCGGGGTTCGGGGATGGACGGGACGTCCGCGGTGGGGGCGGGCGGTTCGGGCGCGGTGGGCTCGGGGATGCGTACGACGGTTTCGGTGGCGGTGGCCTCCGGGACCGAACGCTCGGGAGACCGCGGGACTGCCTCGGCACCCTTCTTCGACGCCGTGGGCTTCTTCGCAGCAGCTTTCGCGACAGCTTTCTTGGCAGCCGTCTTCTTGACAGCTGTCTTCTTGGCAGATGTCTTGGCGGTGGCCGTCTTGGTGGCGGTGGTCGTCTTCGCGGCGGTCTTCTTGGGGGACGTCTTCGCGGTCGCCTTCTCCGCCGCTGACTTCTTGGCCGCGGTTTTCTTGGCCGCGGTCTTCTTAGTCGCGGTCTTCTTCGTCGCTGTCTTCTTGGCGGCAGCCTTCTTCGCGACGGCCTTGTTCGCGACGGCCTTCTTCTCCGCTGCCTTCTTCTCTGCGCTCCTCTTCGCCCCAGTGGTTTTCTTCGCGGTGGCCCTGCCTTCGGTGGCGTTCGTACTGTCGTCGGACGGGGGACGGGGGGTCACGGGTACGGCCTCCTCGGCACAGGCACAGGCATGGGCACGGACAGATCAGAGCGTCAGGGGGTGTCGTCGTTCGCCGCCAGCCGGCGTATCGCGGCCAGCGGCACCGGCAGCCAGTCGGGGCGGTGCCTGGCCTCGTAGACGACCTCGTACACCGCCTTGTCCGTCTCGTACGCGCGCAGCAGCACAGGATCGGTCCGCGGGTCGACCTCGGAGATCTCCGCGTACCCGGCGCAGTACGCGGCCCGGCAGAGGGGCGCCCAGTCGGGCTCCGTGGGGTGGTGGGCGTGGGACGCGTAGTCGAAGGAGCGCAGCATCCCCGCGACGTCCCGCACGATGGGCTGGGGCATACGGCGCTCGGTGAGCGATTTGGAGGGCTCGCCCTCGAAGTCAATGAGCGACCACTCGCCGTCGGGCGACCGCAGGCACTGGCCCAGATGCAGGTCCCCGTGGATGCGCTGGGCCGTCCAGGTGCGGCCCTCGGCCGCCAGGTCGGCCAGCGCCGCGAAGGCCGAGCGCAACCCGGGGGCGTACCGCCGCAGCGCCGGCACCGCCTGCGCGGCCGCGTCCAGCCGTTCCGTCATCCCGGCCACCAGCAGCTCCAGTTGGGGCCGCCCGAGCGTGACCGTCGGCAGGGCCCGCGCCAGCGCCGTGTGCACCTCGGCCGTCGCACGCCCCAGCGCCCGCGCCTCCGCGCCGAAGTCCTCTCCCTTGGCCAGCTCCCGCAGTGCCAGCTCCCAGCCGTCTGACGCGCCCTGCACGAAGGGCTGCAGCACGCCCAGGACGTAGGAGTCGTCGGAGGAGGCGAGGTCCGCCATCATCCAGCCCGCCGGGGCCGGCACCCGCGGGCACCCCTCGCGCGCCAGCACCAGGGGCAGCTCCAGATCGGGATTGGTGCCGGGCACGATCCGCCGCAACAGCTTGAGGATGAACGTATCTCCATACACGACGGACGAGTTGGACTGCTCGGACGTCACCATGCGGGGCACCAGCTCCGACCGGATCTCCTGCCGCATGTCCCGTTCGAAGCGCAGATCGCCCACGCGGGCCCGCGTCCGCAGTGCTTCGAGGAGCACATCGGCGGGTCGGGGGTCGTACAGCGCCTCGTACACCGTGCGCCCCGCCAGCGGCCCCTCCTCCAAGTGCCCGATCAGAGCGGGCGCGAGCCGTGGAGGCAGGGTCTCGCGTACCCCGATCAGCAGCTGGTAGCAGTCGGCCGGGTGCGCCACCGCGGTCTGGAGGGGTACGAGCGGCTGATGGGCCCGTACGAGGAGGTGGAGCAGCCCCAGCTTCGAGTTCACGGGCAGCAGTTCGGTGGCCGCGACCAGGGTGAACCCGGTGACCGGCCGGCCCTTGCCCGCGAACCAGCGCTGCCGCGGCAGCCACTCCCGCAGCAGCGGATCGAGAGACGCGAGAAGGCCGGGACCGGCCGTGCGAGCGGAGTGCGTAACGACTTCCGACATGGAATGCGTCCTTTCCGCGTCGGGTGGCGGAGGAGCGTCGGGTTGCGTGAAGGGTTCCCAGGGCAGGACGGCGGAAACCGTCCCGCCCTCATGGTGGCCAGATGCTGTGACCGGTAGTGCGTACCGCTACTCGCCGTGCTCCCGCCGCAAGCGGAACCAGTAGAAGCCGTGGCCTGCGAGGGTGAGGAGGTAGGGGAGTTCTCCGATGGCGGGGAAGCGGACTCCTCCGATGAGTTCGACGGGGTGGCGGCCGGTGTAGGTGCTGAGGTCGAGTTCGGTGGGTTGGGCGAAGCGGGAGAAGTTGTGGACGCACAGGACGAGGTCGTCGGTGGTGTCGTCGGTGGTGTCGTCGGTGGCGGGGGCTTCGCGGAGGAAGGCGATGACGGCGGGGTTGGTGGAGGGAGTTCGGTGTAGGAGCCGAGGCCGAAGGCGGGGTTCTGTTTGCGGATCTCGATCATGCGGCGGGTCCAGTGCAGCAGTGACGAGGGGGAGGACATGGAGGCTTCGACGTTGGTGACCTGGTAGCCGTAGACGGGGTCCATGATGGTGGGCAGGTAGAGGCGGCCGGGGTCGCAGGAGGAGAAGCCGGCGTTGCGGTCGGGTGTCCATTGCATGGGGGTGCGGACGGCGTCGCGGTCGCCGAGCCAGATGTTGTCGCCCATGCCGATTTCGTCGCCGTAGTAGAGGATCGGGCTGCCGGGGAGGGAGAGGAGCAGGGCGGTGAAGAGTTCGATCTGGTTGCGGTCGTTGTCGAGGAGGGGGGCGAGGCGGCGGCGGATGCCGATGTTGGCGCGCATGCGGGGGTCTTTGGCGTATTCGGCCCACATGTAGTCGCGTTCTTCGTCGGTGACCATTTCGAGGGTGAGTTCGTCGTGGTTGCGGAGGAAGATGCCCCATTGGCAGTGGGTGGGGATGGCGGGGGTTTTGGCGAGGATTTCTGAGACGGGGTAGCGGGATTCGCGGCGGACGGCCATGAAGATGCGGGGCATGACGGGGAAGTGGAAGGCCATGTGGCATTCGTCGCCGCCGGTCTGGTAGTCGCCGAAGTAGTCGACGACGTCTTCGGGCCATTGGTTGGCTTCGGCGAGCAGGACGGTGTCGGGGTAGTGTGCGTCGATTTCTTTGCGGACTCGTTTGAGGAATTCGTGGGTGGCTGGGAGGTTTTCGCAGTTGGTGCCTTCTGCCTGGTAGAGGTAGGGGACGGCGTCGAGGCGGAAGCCGTCGATGCCGAGGTCCAGCCAGAAGCGGAGTCCGGCGAGCATTTCCTGCTGTACGGCGGGGTTTTCGTAGTTGAGGTCGGGTTGGTGGGAGAAGAAGCGGTGCCAGTAGTACTGCTTGCGGACGGGGTCGAAGGTCCAGTTGGAGGCTTCGGTGTCGACGAAGATGATGCGGGCGTCCTGGAACTGTTTGTCGTCGTCGGCCCATACGTAGTAGTCGCCGTAGGGTCCGGTGGGGTCTTTTCTTGATTCCTGGAACCAGGGGTGCTGGTCGCTGGTGTGGTTCATGACGAAGTCGATGATGACGCGCATGCCGCGTTGGTGGGCGGCGTCGACGAATTCCACGAAGTCGGCGAGGTCGCCGAATTCGGGGAGGACGGCGGTGTAGTCGGAGACGTCGTAGCCGCCGTCGCGGAGGGGGGATTTGAAGAAGGGGGGCAGCCAGAGGCAGTCCACGCCCAGCCATTGCAGGTAGTCGAGTTTGGCGGTCAGTCCTTTGAGGTCGCCGACGCCGTCGCCGTTGCTGTCCTGGAAGGAGCGGACAAGGACCTCGTAGAAGACGGCGCGTTTGAACCACTCAGGGTCCCGGTCCTTGGCGGGGGTGTCCTCGAAAGTGTCCGGAACGGGCTCGTTGACGATCATATGGCGGGTGACCCTCCGATCTGCGGGTGGGACGGTCGCAGGACGGTCAGTACATGTGCGGGTGCCCGGCCGGGCTCCAGACGTACGTAGTTGTTCCTGCCCCAGTGGTAGATCTCGCCGGTGAGCTCGTCGCGCACCGGCAGGGACTCGTGCCAGTCCAGGCCGAGTTGCGGCATGTCCAACGAGACCGTGGCCTCCTGGGTGTGGTGGGGGTCGAGGTTGGCGACCACCAGGACCGTGTTCGAACCCGCACGTTTCGAGTAGGCGATGACCGCCTCCTTGTCGGTGTCGTGGAAGTGAAGATCCCGCAGCTGCCGCAGCGCCGGACTGCTTCGGCGGATCTCGTTCAGCCTGCCGAGCAAAGGCGCGATACTGCGCCCCTCACGTTCGGCGGTTTCCCAGTCGCGGGGCGTGAGTTGGTACTTCTCGGAGTTGAGGTATTCCTCGCTGCCCTGGCGCAGGGGGGTGTTCTCGCACAGTTCGTAGCCGCTGTAGACGCCCCAGGCCGGTGACAGTGTGGCGGCCAGTACGGCGCGTACCTCGAAGGCGGGGCGGCCGCCCTGCTGGAGGTAGGCGTGGAGGATGTCGGGGGTGTTGACGAAGAAGTTCGGCCGCATGTAGGAGGCCGCGTCCCCGGACAGTTCCGTGAGGTACTCGGTCAGTTCCTGCTTGGTGTTGCGCCAGGTGAAGTAGGTGTAGGACTGCTGGAAGCCGGTCTGGGCCAGGGTGTGCATCATCGCGGGGCGGGTGAACGCCTCGGCCAGGAAGATCACGTCCGGGTCGGTACGGTTGACGTCGGCGATGACGCGTTCCCAGAAGACGACCGGTTTGGTGTGGGGGTTGTCCACGCGGAAGATCCGCACCCCGTGGGCCATCCAGTGCCGCAGGACGCGCACCGTCTCGGTGACCAGGCCGTCCATGTCGGCGTCGAAGGCGATGGGGTAGATGTCCTGGTACTTCTTCGGCGGGTTCTCGGCGTGGGCGATGGTGCCGTCGGGGCGGTGGTGGAACCACTCGGGGTGCTTGTCCACCCAGGGATGGTCCGGGGAGCACTGCAGGGCGAAGTCCAGCGCGATCTCCATCCCCAGCGACCGGGCCTCCTCCACGAAGTCGTCGAAGTCGTCGAGGGTGCCCAGGTCGGGGTGGACGGCGTCGTGGCCGCCCTCGGGGGAGCCGATGGCCCAGGGCACGCCGACATCGCCGGGCTCGGGGGAGAGGGTGTTGTTGCGGCCCTTGCGGAAGGTGCGCCCGATGGGGTGGATCGGGGGCAGGTAGACGACGTCGAAGCCCATGGCGGCGATCGCGGGCAGCCGCCGGGCGGCGGTACGGAAGGTGCCGTGCGGGCACTCGGGCGTGCCCTCGGAGCGCGGGAAGAACTCGTACCACGACCCGTACAGGGCGCGTTCCCGCTCCACCAGCAGCGTCAACTCCTCCGAAGCGGTGACCAGTTCCCGCAGCGGATACCGCGCGAGGACCTCATCGACCTCGGGCGTCAACGCGCCCGCGAGACGCACAGCCGCCTGACGCGTCTCGTCCCGCAGCACGTCCACGGCCGTGAGGATCACGTCCCGCCGGCCCTCGTTCTTCGGCACTCCGGCCGCCGCCCGTTCGTACAGGCGCGCTCCCTCCTCCAGTACCAGGTCGGTGTCAAGGCCCGCCGGGATCTTGATGCGTGCGTGGTGCCGCCAGGTGGAGACCGGATCGCCCCACGCCTGGACCTGGTACGTCCAGCGGCCCTCGCGCGGCAGGGACACGGTGGCGCCCCAGCGATCGGTGCCGGGCGCCAGCTCACGCATCGGCGTCCACGGGCCCGTACGGCCCTCGGGGTCCTTCAGGACGACACTGGCGGCGACGGCCTCATGCCCCTCACGGAACACCGTCGCCGAGATCTCGAACTCCTCGCCCACGACCGCCTTGGCGGGGCGGCGCCCCTGGTGGACGAGGGGGCGGACGTCGAGGACCGGTATGCGTCCGATCGTGGGGGGTTCGGGTGCCGGGGAGGGCGGGTCGGCGCTCGGCCGGCGCACGGGGGTGCGGGGGTGGTGCCGGTCGTCGGGGGTGCTGACGAATGGTGCATGGCGGGCATGACCGCTCCTGTCCGCGTCAACGTGGGTGGGCGGATGAGGGTGTGGGGAGGTGGGGCCTGCGGGACGTACCGGAGGAGCCTTCCCACCCTACGCGGGTGGGCATTCCGGCACTTTGTTAACTACTCACGCGTATGTCTACACACAAGACCGGCCTCGTCCTGTGAGGGCGAGCCCGGTCCGTGCCGTGCCGCTCCGGTCGGGCGTTCGGCCTGGTACTAGGGGTTGTCGACCTGCAGGATCTTGTCCGGTGAGCCGAGGCCACGGCCCGTCACCTTGCCCGAAACAGAACGGTTGACGAGCGCCTGGCTCACCTGGGCCGGGGTGGCTCCGCGGTGGTCGGCGAGGTAGAGGGCTGCCGCACCCGTGACATGCGGGGCCGCCATCGACGTACCGTCGAAGGTCACCTTCCCGGTGTCGCTCCGGTGCGACGCGGAGGTGATCGCCACGCCGGGCGCGAACAGGTCCAGGCTCGAACCCCAGTTGGAGAAGCTCGCTCGCCGGTCCCTCTTGTCGGTGGCACCGACGGTGATCGCCTGCCTCACCCGGGCGGGCGAGTAGAGCCCCGCCGAAAGACCGTCGTTACCGGCCGCCACCGAGTACGTCACGCCGGACGCGATCGAGCTGCGGACGGCCGCGTCGAGCTGCGCGTTGCCGAAGCCGGCCAGGCTCATATTGGCCACCGCGGGCTTCCTCGCGTGCCTGGTCACCCAGTCGATGCCCGCGATGACCTGGGCGGTGGTGCCCCCGCCGTCGTTGTCGAGGACGCGGACGGCGACGACCTTCGCCTTCTTGGCGACGCCGTACTTCGCGCCCACGGCGGTGCCGGCGACGTGCGTGCCGTGGCCGTTGCCGTCCGCCGCGACCTTGTCGCCGCCCACGAAGTCCCAGCCGTAGGACGCCCGCCCGCCGAAGTCCTTGTGGGTGATCCGGATGCCGGTGTCGATGACGTAGACCGTGACGCCCTTGCCCGCCGACTCCGGCCATGTGTACGACTTGTCGAGCGGCGGGTTCGTCTGGTCGATGCGGTCGAGCCCCCAGGACGGCGGGTTCTGCTGTGTGTGGTCGTAGGCCACCCGGGTGTCCTGGACGACCGACGCCACGCGGGAGTCCGCCGCGAGCGCCCTGGCCTGTCCTTCGCCCACCCGCACGGCATAGCCGTTCAGGACCGAGCTGTAGGTGTGGCTGATTCTCGCCCCGTACTTCTCGGCGATGCCCTTTCCGGCCGCCGAGGGGGCCTTCGTTCCCCCCTTGAGTGTCACGATGTAACTGCCGCTCACGGAGCCGGCCGCGCCGGCGCCGAGTATCCGCCCCTGCGGGACGGCGTGCGCGGGCAGGGTGATGGCCGAAAGCACCGCGGCCGTGGCCGCCGCGGTCAGGCCTCCCGCCCAGCGCAGACGCCTGTTCGCCGTCTGTGCCATGTGTGAGTTCCCCTCCTCAACTCGACCCATGACGGCCGGAGTCAGCCCATTACAGCAGTGTCCGGCCGATACGACCCTGCGCAGCCTCTCGTGCGGTGCGAAGTACCACAAGGGCAGGTTTTGCGCCTGAACCGGCGCCGCTCTCGCGGACCTGGCTGGTCGCCGTCGTGGTTTCTCAGTTGATGGTTGCGCTCGGTGGCACTGGAGGGGCGCATCCAGCGAGGCGCCATGTCGTAGAGGCACTCACGCCGCTACGGTCGGGGGACGAAGGGGCGCACAGCGCGTGTGGCCCTCGGCCGCGTACGTCCTCGCGAAGGTGGAACCCAGTGAAGGCGATCCGCAGATTCACCGTTCGACCCGTCCTGCCCGAAGCCCTTCACCCGCTCAGCGACCTGGCGCGCAATCTGCGCTGGTCCTGGCACGCCGAGACCCGTGACCTCTTCCAGTCCGTCGACCCGGAGCGCTGGGCCTCCTCCGGCGGCGACCCCGTACGTCTGCTCGGCGGGGTCTCGATGGACCGTCTCGCGGAACTGGCCGAGGACCGGCGTTTCCTGCGGCGCCTGGCCGCCGTGGCCGACGACCTGCGCGACTACATGACCGGCGAGCGCTGGTACCAGACCCAGCCGCCCGGACTCCCGGCCGCCGTCGCGTACTTCTCACCCGAGTTCGGCATCACCGCGGCCCTGCCGCAGTACTCCGGCGGCCTCGGCATCCTCGCCGGCGACCATCTGAAGGCGGCCAGCGACCTGGGCGTACCGCTCATCGGCGTCGGCCTGCTCTACCGGCACGGCTACTTCCGCCAGACCCTGTCGCGCGACGGCTGGCAGCAGGAGCACTATCCGGTGCTCGACCCGCACGAACTGCCACTGGTGCCACTGCGGGAGGCCGACGGCTCCGTCGCCCAGGTCCCCCTGGCTCTCCCCGGCGGGCGCCGGCTCCGCGCCCGTGTCTGGCAGGCCCAGGTCGGCCGTGTCCCCCTGCTGATGCTCGACTCGGACGTGGACGAGAACGAGCACGGCGAGCGGGGCGTTACCGACCGGCTGTACGGCGGCGGCAGCGAACACCGACTGCTCCAGGAGATGCTGCTGGGCATAGGAGGAGTGCGCGCGGTCCGCACGTACTGCCGGCTGACCGGCCACCCGCAGCCCGAGGTCTTCCACACCAACGAGGGACACGCGGGCTTCCTCGGCCTGGAGCGCATCGCCGAACTCGGCGACCAGGGACTCGACTTCGACGCCGGACTGGAGGCGGTGCGCGCCGGCACGGTCTTCACCACCCACACCCCCGTCCCCGCCGGCATCGACCGCTTCGACCGTGAGCTGGTGGCCCGCCACTTCGGCCCCGACGCGGAACTCCCGCGCATCGACGTGGAGCGCATCCTCGGGCTGGGCATGGAGACGTACCCCGGAGGCGAGCCCAACCTGTTCAACATGGCCGTCATGGGGCTGCGCCTGGGCCAGCGGGCCAACGGCGTCTCGCTGCTGCACGGCCGCGTCAGCCGGGAGATGTTCTCGGGCCTGTGGCCGGGCTTCGACCCGGACGAGGTCCCGATCACCTCGGTGACGAACGGCGTGCACGCCCCCACCTGGGTGGCCCCCGAGGTCTTCCGTCTGGGCGTCCGCCAGATCGGCGCGCAGTGCACCGAGGACGCGATGACCGCCGACGGCACGGACCGCTGGGACGCGGTGGCCGACATCCCCGACCAGGACATCTGGGACCTGCGGCGGTCGCTGCGCGAGCAACTGGTGACGGAGGTACGGCGGCGGCTGTACGCGTCCTGGCGACAGCGGGGCGCGGGCACGGCCGAACTCGGCTGGATCGAGGAGGTCCTGGACCCGGACGTCCTGACGATCGGCTTCGCGCGGCGGGTCCCCTCGTACAAGCGCCTGACGCTGATGCTGCGGGACAGGGACCGCCTGATGGACCTGTTGCTGCACGAGGAGCGGCCGGTCCAGATCGTGGTGGCGGGCAAGGCGCACCCGGCGGACGACGGCGGCAAGCGGCTGGTGCAGGAACTGGTGCGGTTCACGGACGACCCGCGGGTACGGCACCGGATCGTGTTCCTCCCGGACTACGGCATGGCGATGGCCCAGAAGCTGTACCCCGGCTGCGACGTCTGGCTGAACAACCCGCTGCGACCGCTGGAGGCGTGCGGGACGTCGGGGATGAAGGCGGCGCTGAACGGCTGCCTGAACCTGTCGGTCCTGGACGGCTGGTGGGACGAATGGTTCCAGCCGGACTTCGGATGGGCGATCCCCACGGCGGACGGCACGGATCGTTCAGCGGTGGGGGAGGGCGACGACCGCCGGGACGACCTGGAGGCGGCGGCGCTGTACGACCTGCTGGAACAGCGGGTGACCCCCCGTTTCTACGAGCGCGGCCGGGGCGGCCTGCCCGACCGCTGGATCGAGATGGTCCGCCGGACCCTGACGCATCTGGGCCCGAAGGTGCTGGCGGGCCGGATGGTCCGCGAGTACGTGGAGCGCCTCTACGCCCCCGCGGCCCGCGCCCACCGGGAGCTGGCACCCGACGCGGCACGGGAACTGGCTGAGTGGAAGGCGCGGGTGCGCGCGGCCTGGCACCGGGTCACGGTGGACCATGTGGAGACGTCGGCCTCGACGGCCACGGCGGAGCTGGGGACGACGCTGGACCTGCGCGTGCGTGTCGGTCTGGGCGGCCTGGCCCCGGACGACGTGGAGGTCCAGGCGGTCTCCGGCCGGGTGGACGGGGACGACCGCATCGCGGACGCGGCGGGCGTCCCGCTGAAGCCGACGGGTGGCCCGGACGAGGAGGGCCGCTGGGTGTACGAGGGCCCGCTGTCCCTGGACCGCACCGGCCCCTTCGGCTACACCGTCCGCATCCTCCCGGACCACCGGCTGCTGGCGTCACGCGCGGAGCTCGGGCTGGTGGCGCTGCCGTCGGAGGACGCGGGGGAGGGGGCGGGGGTGCTGATGCGGTGAGGCGAGGGGCAGTTACTTGCGGTACAGGTGGATGTTCTTGATGTACGAGTCGGAGCGGGCCGACATGCCCTCCCGGCCGTACAGCCCGCACTTGAAGTAGTGCGTGGCCCGGCCGTGGTCCGGATAGCTCGCCTGGAACTGGCGGTTCACGAAGACGTGGACGACGCCGGCGGAGGTGTCGTGGACGACGTTGAGCCGCAGGTAGGTGTCGTACACGGGGGCGTGGATGACCTGGTCCGCGTAGTGGTAGTAGGTCAGGCTGTCGTGCGTGGCCAGCGTCATGAAGGCTGTGGCCCAGGACGAGCCCCCGAAGACCTGCATCACACAGACGTCGTGCGACCCGGCGCCCACCTTGATGTCGGCCTCGAACTGGGCCGCGCCGGAGGTGTACTGGTCACGGAAGCGGAGCTCGCTGCGCGGACCCGAGTCCTGGCCGGGGAAGGTGCTCGGGTCGCTGTCGTACAGCCAGAAGTGGTGCTCGCCGTCGGCACCGACCGTGTGGCGCGTCCTGTCGGGCGGTTGGTGCAGGTTGTAGTCGGCCGACACCTCCGTCCAGCCGCTGCCGATCGGCGCCGCCACGGTGTCGGTGGCCGACAGCCCCCAGCCGGCCAGGCCCAGCGCGGCTCCGGCCCCGCCGACGAGTAACGACCTCCTGCGGATTTCCTTGCCGCTGTCCACGCTGTCCACGCTGTCCACGCTGCCCATGGAGCATCCACTCCCTCATTGGTCCAGACCTGGCATGGGCATGCCTATCGCGTCCCGCTGGAAGGGTCAAGAAGCGAACCGGGGTGGGAAGGTCTCAGTGCCGAACCGGGGCGGGAAGGTCTCAGTGCGTCAGCTTCAGGCCGGCCACGCAGCCGACGATGCCGGCCAGCAGGAGCAGTTTCAGCAAGCCCGCGGATTCACCGTCGAAGAGCATGGCGTACGTCGCGGTGAGTACCGCCCCGATACCGACCCAGACCGCGTAGCCGGTGCCCACGGGCACCGTCCGGAGCGCGAAGGCCAGACCCGCCATGCTCAGCACCAGCCCGAGCACGAAAACGACGCTCGGCACGGGGCGGGTGAAGCCCTCCGATTTACCCAGTGCGGTCGCCCACACTGCTTCCAGTACTCCGGACACCACCAGAATGATCCACGCCATGACAGACTCCTCGCGTCGTCTTGTCATGACTGGGTACGGCGCACCTCGTCCAGGAGCCTGTCGGGCTCTGCCACCCACGATCGCACATCGCCCGGTGCCTCGGCACAGCAGCCTCGGTGGCAGGCGCACAGCCGACCGAAAACCGACCCTGATCAGCCGCTGATCCCGGTTAACGTGCTGTTCGACCTTTGGACAGGGGGAAACAGCATGGTCACCCAACCCACCGTCGACCTGCAGAAACTCGGTACGGCATTCACCCGTGACCCTTATCCCGTCTACGCCCGCCTCCGTGCGGAAGGGCCGGTCCACCGTGTGCTCGCCCCCAACGGGGAGGAGGTGTGGCTCGTCGTCGGCCATGAGGCGTGCCGGGCCGCGTTCACCGATCCGCGGCTCAGCCGGGACTGGCTGGGGGCCGGGGACATCCAGCAGATCAAGAACACCGGGGAGAGCACGCCTGCCTTCATGCACATGCTGATGTCGGACCCGCCGGACCACACCCGGCTGCGGCGGCTGGTGGCGGGGGAGTTCACCCCGCGTCGTATCGACAGGCTCGCCCCGCGCGTCCAGCAGATCACCGACGAGTTGCTGGACGCGATGCTGGCGGCACCGGAGCGGCGGGCCGATCTGATCGCGTCGTTCGCCTTCCCGCTGCCCATGACCGTCATCTGTGAACTGCTCGGCGTGCCCGAGCTGGACCGGGACGCCTTCCGCGGCTGGTCCAACGAGATCGTCGCGCGGACGGGTCGGGAGCGGGAGGCGCGGGCCTACCAGGACATGACGGGGTATCTCGTCGAGCTGATCGCGGCCAAGCGGGCGAATGCCGGCGACGATCTCCTCAGTGCGCTGATCCACACCGCCGACGAGGAGGGCGACCGGCTCTCGCACGACGAGCTCATCGGCATGTCCAGCCTGCTGCTAGTCGCCGGTCACGAGACGACGGTCAATCTGATCGGCAACGGGGTGCGGGCGCTGTTCGCACACCCCGACCAACTCGCCGATCTGCGCGCCGACTTCGGGCTGCTCGACGGGGCGATCGAGGAGATGCTGCGCTACGACGGGCCGGTGGAGAACTGCACGGAACGGCTGGCGCTGGAAGACGTGGAGACGGGCGGTGTGACCATTCCCGCGGGCGCCACCGTACTGATCGCCATGGCGGACGCCGACCGTGACCCCGAGCGCTTCAAGGAGCCGGACCGGTTCGACATCCGCCGGGACGCCCGCGGCCACATGGCCTTCGGCCACGGCCTGCACCACTGTCTGGGCGCGCCGCTGGCACGGCTGGAGGGCCGCATCGCGATCCGCACCCTGCTGGAGCGCTGCCCCGACCTCGCGCCGGACGCGGACGAGGCCGGGCTGCCCTGGGTGCCGGGGCTGCTGATCAGGGGTGTGCGGGAACTGCCGGTGCGCTGGTGAAGGAGCCGGTACGCTCCGCTGGAACCGGTGCGTCGTGTGCGGGTCCGTCGTGATCTGCGGGTTCGTTGTGGCCGGCCGCTCCCCCACTCTCGGCTTCTCCGCCACTCTCGGCTTCGCTCGAGCGGGGGGACCCCCATGAGCGGGGGAACCCCCATCGCGGCGAGGCCGCGTGTCGGTACGGCCCCGCGCCCCGTTTGGGGCGGTACGGCCGCACGCCGGGCCCCCTTCCAGGGTCAGTCGTCGAGGTCCTCGCACAGTTTCCGCAGCACTGCCCCGCAGCGACGTGCGTACGCGTGCTGCAGGCCGCGGGCCGCCGCCCCGCCGGCACGCGTGTACCACTTCGCCGGGCGGCTGAACGCCGTGATGGTCAGCCACACCGTGCCGTCGCCCGTGCGGTCGAGGACGAAGGCCTCCTCGCCGCACTCGGGGTGGCCGGGGAGGGTGCCGTAGGCCCAGCCCCTGCGGCGGGGTTCGTCCAGAGTCCAGACCACGCGGCAGGGGGCCGTGATGACTCCGCCGAGGGTGACCGTGACCTCGACGCCGGGTGCGGCCTCGGGGGCGTCGGTGGTGATGCCCACGCCGACCGCCCGGTGCAGCTCCCAGGTGAACAGCAGACGGGCGGCCCGGTCGAAGACGTCGGTGCCCTCGCCGATGCGGGTTCTGACGTCCAGCGGCCTGAAGCCGGGCGGGCAGTGACCGGACCGGGTCGCGCCCACGTCCGCGTAGGTGAAGGCACTGTCGGAGGAGTGGTTCTGGGGGAGGCCGTCCTTGGGGGGCATGGGGCCACAGCCTAGGGCGGTACCCGAAGGGGCATTCCCTTCGGGTACCGCCCGGGACACTCGGCTACGCGGGGGTCACGCGGTGACGTTCACCCCGGCCCACGCCGCGTTCACCGTGTTGTACTCCGTGCTGCCGGAGCCGTACAGCGCCGCCGCCGCGTTCAGGGTCGCCGTGCGGGCGCCCTTGTAGTTGGTGGTCGACGTCATGTACTCGGTCAGCGCCTTGTACCAGATCTTGACCGCCTTGTCGCGGCCGATGCCGGTGACCGTGGAGCCGTTGGAGGTGGACGAGTTGTAGGTGACGCCGTTGATCGTCTTGCTGCCGCTGCCCTCGGAGAGCAGGTAGAAGAAGTGGTTCGCCGGCCCCGAGGAGTAGTGGACGTCGATGGAGCCGATGGTCGAGGACCAGGAGTCGCGGGACGCGCCGTCCTTGCTCGGCTTGTCCATGTAGCGCAGCGGTGTGCCGTTGCCGTTGATGTCGATCTTCTCGCCGATGAGGTAGTCGCCGACGTCGGAGGAGTTCGCCGCGTAGAACTCCACGGCCGTACCGAAGATGTCGGAGGTCGCCTCGTTCAGGCCGCCGGACTCGCCGCTGTAGTTGAGGCCCGCCGTGTTCGACGTGACGCCGTGGGTCATCTCGTGGCCCGCCACGTCGATCGAGGTGAGCGGCTTGGCGTTGCCCGAGCCGTCGCCGTACGTCATGCAGAAGCAGGAGTCCTGCCAGAAGGCGTTGACGTAGTTGCTGCTGTAGTGGACGCGGGAGTAGGCGGCGACGCCGTTGTTCCTGATGCCGTTGCGGCCCAGGACGTTCTTGTAGAAGTCCCAGGTGACCTGGGCGCCGAAGTGCGCGTCCACGGCCGCGGTCTGGGTGTCGGAGGCGGCGCCCGTGCCCCAGGTGTCGTCGGCGTCGGTGAAGAGGGTGCCGGTGCCGGAGGTGCCGCGGTTGAGGTTGTACGTCTTGTGGCTGCCGCGCGTCGTGTCGTTGAGCTGGTACGTGGAGCCCGAGAGCGACGTGCCGATCGTGACTCTGCCGCTGTACTGGCTGTTGCCCGTGCCGGTCTGGACGGCCTCCCACTCGTACAGCTTCGCGCCGGTGGTCGCGTCGGTGATGACGTGCAGTTCCTGCGGGGTGCCGTCCTTCTGGAAGCCGCCGACGACCGTCTCGTAGGCGAGGACCGGCTTGCCGCTCGCGGCCCACACCACCTTGCGCGGGGCCTTGTCGGCCTCGGACTCGGTGGAGCCCTCCGCCTTGGCGGCCTTCAGGGCCTGCTTCTCGGCCGCGGCCTTGGTGACGTCCGCCGTGAGGTCGGCGACCTCGATGGTGGCCTTCGTGGCCTTGGTGACGCCCGCGGTCTCGCCGGACTCCGACTGGCGGACGACCAGGTCGCCCCCGAGGACGGGCAGTCCGGCGTAGGTGCGCTCGTAGCGTATGGCGGTCGTGCCGTCGGAGTTCTTGATGACGTCGCGGACGACGAGCTCCTCCTTGGCGCCCAGGCCCAGTTCGCCGGCGGTCTCGCCGGCGGCGGCGTCGGCCTTCTTGATCAGGGCGGTGCGCGCGGCCGGCGTCAGGGAGACCGGGACGGCGGCGGCCTTGGTCGTGGCGGTGGAGGGCTCCGTCTGGGCGGAGGCACCGGTGGTCAGACCGGTGGTGAGCAGTGCTCCGGCGGCAACGGCGGTCGCGATGGCCAGAGCGGTGCGCTTGTGACGCGCGTACGAGGGGGTCACACGAGCTCCTTGTGTGGGGGAGCCGGGCGAAATGGGGTAACTACCCGGCACAGTTGTGAAGTTGCGGTGCTGGTGCGGCGGTTGATGGAAGAGTGCACCCAGGGGCGTGTGCATGTCAGGACCCCGAAGTGATGTTGGCTCAAAAGCGGCGGCCCGATGAATGTTGCGGGTGTGTGAACCCGTCCTGACCTCGGTAAAGGGCCGACAAAAGCGAGTCCTTCGAAGGGCAAAGGGTGGCGCCGCCACGGGAGTTGGCCGACCGCGACGGCGCCACTGACTCACAGCCGTCTCTCAGGAGGTCCTGAGGAGGGGACTACGGGAACGTCAGGCTCCAGCCGTTGATCCGCCCGGTGTCCAGGGATGCCGTGTCCTGGACCCTCAACTGCCAGGTCCCGTTGGCGACTTCGGAGGACGCGTTGACCGTGTAGGTCTCGTTCACGTTGTCCGCCGAGTCGGAGGAGCTGGCGTTCTTCAGGCGGTACGCCGTGCCGTCCGGGGCCACCAGGTCGATGACGAGGTCACCGCGCCAGGTGTGTGTGATGTCCACCGCGACCGCGAGGTTCGAGGGCGCGTTGCCGGTGCGGCCGGAGACGGTGATCGACGAGGAGACCGCGGCGCCGTTGTCCGGAATCGATACGGCGGTCGTGTTCTCGAACGTCGTACCGCCACCGCCGCCACCGCCGGGCCGCGCACCCACGTTGATGCCCGCCCACGCGTTCTGCACGGCCGTGTACTCGGCGCTCGTCGTGCCGTACAGCTCACCTGCCGCCGCGAGGGTGCCGGTGCGGGCGCCCGCGTAGTTCGTGGTCGAGGTGAACTTCGTGGTGAGCGCGCGGAACCAGATCTTCTCCGCCTTGTCGCGGCCGATGCCGGTCACCGGGAGCCCGTCCGAGGTGGGCGAGTTGTAGGTGACGCCGTTGATCGTCTTGCTGCCGCTGCCCTCGGAGAGGAGGTAGAAGAAGTGGTTCGCGGGACCCGACGAGTAGTGCACGTCGATCGAGCCGATGCCCGAGTACCAGGAGTCCTTGGACGCGCCGTCCTTGCTCGGCTGGTCCATGTAGCGCAGCGGCGTGCCGTCGCCGTTGATGTTGATCTCCTCGCCGATGAGGTAGTCACCGACATCGGAGGAGTTGCCCGCGTAGAACTCGACCGTCGAACCGAAGATGTCGGAGGTCGCCTCGTTGAGGCCGCCGGACTCGCCGCTGTAGTTGAGGCCCGCGGTGTTCGACGTCAGACCGTGCGTCATCTCGTGCGCGGCCACGTCGATCGAGGTGAGCGGGTTGGTGTTGCCCGAGCCGTCGCCGTACGTCATGCAGAAGCAGCTGTCGGACCAGAACGCGTTGACGTAGTTGTTGCCGTAGTGCACGCGCGAGTAGGCGCCCACGCCGTCTCCGCGGATGCCCGTGCGGCCGTGCACGTTCTTGTAGTAGTCCCACGTCAGCGCGGCACCGTAGTGCGCGTCGGCGGCGGCCGACTCCAGGTTGGACGGGCTGCCGTTGCCCCACACGTCGTCGGAGCCCGAGAAGAGCGTGCCGGTGCCGGAGGTGCCGCGGTTCAGGTTGTACGTCTTGTGGCCGCCGCGCGCTCCGTCGGTGAGGTTGTACGTCGACCCGGACTGCGTGGTGGTGAGGTCGACCGTGCCGGAGTACACCGTGTTGCCGGTGCCGGTCTCGATCGCCTGCCACTCGTACAGCTTCTCGCCGGTCGTCGCGTCGGTGACGACGTGCAGTTCCTGCGGGGTGCCGTCCTTCTGGAAGCCGCCGACGACCGTCTCGTAGGCGAGGACCGGTTCGCCGCTCGCCGCCCAGACCACCTTGCGGGGGGCGCGGGCCACGTCCGGGCTCTCGGCCTTCTCCGCCGCGGCGGCGCCGAGCGCCTGCTTCTCGGCGTTCGCGACGGGCAGCGCGGCCTTCGTGGTCGCCACCTTCACGGTGGCCCGCGTGGCCTTGACGACACCCTCGGTCCTGCCGGACCCGGAGGTCTCGACGACCAGGTCGCCGCCGAGCACGGGGAGCCCGTCGTAGGTGCGCTCGTAGCGGGTGTGCACGGTGCCGTCGCGGTCCTTGAGCACGTCACGGACGACGAGCTTCTCCTTGGCGCCGAGGCCCAGTTCGTCGGCCGTCTCCGCCTTCGTCGCGTTGGCCTCGCGTATCAGCTCGGCGCGCTGGGCGGGGGAGAGGCTGACGGACTCGGAGCCCTTGCCCGCGGCCGACGGTGCGTTCCCCGGGGCCGCGGTGGCGGCACCGGTCTGCACGGCCGCGGCCAGCAGGGCGGTGACGGCGACGAGCGCGCCGGCGGCGGCGCGCCGCCGGGTGGAGTGCGAACGCTGCGTGGTGCGGGAACGCTGTGTGGCGTGCGAGGTGCGTCTGTGGGACTGGCGTCTCAACACGGAACTCCTTCTGCGTGGCCGCGGTTCGCGCGGCCGGGGAGACGGACGGTGGGTGGCCGTCCGGGCAGAACAAGGTGGAACGCGGAACCACGTGCGGCACATGCGCTGCGGCACGGTGCGGCGGTGTCTGTGGGATTGCTGTGACGCAGCCGTGGGAAGAGTGGCAGGAAAGCTCAGGTCTGTCAGGAGCGCGTCAACAACTTTGCCGAAATATTCCGTTTTCCGGGTGGACGTGTTCGATATGCGGAGCCGTCACCTTGCTCATGTCCAAGCGGTGAGCCATGGGTCGTAAGCCGTCAGCCCGGTGACGGCCTGTCCCCGTGCCACGACCCCCACAGCGCCGCGTACGCGCCGTCCGCCGTCACCAGCTCGTCGTGCGTGCCCAGTTCGGTCAGGCGGCCGTCCTCCATCACCGCCACCCGGTCCGCGTCGTGCGCCGTGTGCAGACGGTGGGCGATGGCGATCACCGTGCGCCCTTCGAGTACGGCGGCCAGCGCACGCTCCGTGTGCCGTGCCGTCGTCGGGTCCAGAAGCGCGGTCGCCTCGTCCAGGATCACCGTGTGCGGATCGGCCAGCACCACGCGTGCCAGGGCCAGTTGCTGTGCCTGCGAGCCGTCCGTCCGGTAGCCGTCGGAGCCCAGCTCGGTGTCCAGGCCGGCCGGCAGCTCGCCCGCCCAGTCACCGGCGCCGACCGCGGCCAGCGCCGCCCACAACTCGCCGTCGGTGGCGCCCGGTTCGGCGATGAGCAGGTTGTCCCGGACCGTGCCCAGGAACACATGGTGCTCCTGGGTGACCAGCACGACCTGCCGCCGCAGCTGCTCGGGGTCCAGCGCCGCGATGGGCACCCCGCCCACCGTCACCGACCCGGAACGCGGCGCGTCGATGCCCGCGAGCAGCCGGCACAGTGTGGACTTCCCGGCACCGGAGGGCCCGACGACCGCCAGTCGCTCGCCCGGCTTCACCGTGAGGTCGACCCCGTGCAGCACCTCGCCGCCACGGTCGTACGCGTAGCGCACACCGGTCACGTCGATACGGTCGCCCGCCGGAGCCGGAGCCGGAGAGCGGTCGGAGCCCGTCCGTGGGGCCCGGGCCAGGCCCTCCACACGGGCGAACGAGGCGCTGCTGGACTGGAGTTGCTCGACCCGCTGCAGAAGCAGGTCCAGCGGCTCGCTCAGCTGCCGCAGATACAACGCCGCGGTGACCACCGTGCCCAGGCTCATCCCGCCCCCCGCGTGCAGCGTGCCGCCCACCAGCAGCACGGCGACCACCGGGATCTCGTACGAGATCTCCACCGAAGGGAAGAACACGTTGCGCAGGAACAGGGTCCGCATCCGGGTGCGGCGGGAGGTCTCAAGCGCCTCCCGGCTCGCGGTGATCCGGCGCCGCTGCAGCCCGAACGCCTCGACCGTGCGGGCGCCGGACGCGGTGGCCGCGACGATCTCGGCGACCTCCGACGTGGCCGCGCCCTCGGCGAGATAGGCGGTACGCGCCCTGCGCAGATACCAGCGCAGGGCGAACCAGATGCCGAGCAGACCGAGACTTCCGCAGGCGCCGAGCAGTGGGTCGAGTACGAAGACCGCGCTCAGGATGAACAGCGCCTGGACCGAGGTGATCAGCAGTTCCGGGCCGGCGTCGCGCAGGGTGGTGCCCACGGTGGTGACATCGGCGGTGCCGCGCGCGGTCAGATCGCCCGTCCCGGCCCGCTCCACCACCGAGGCGGGCAGAGCCAGCGCGCGTTCGACGAACGTCTCGCGGATGCGCGCCAAGGTCCGCTCCCCGAAGCGATGTCCCATGTACCGGGCCCATCGGGCCAGCAGGAGTTGCGCCACCGCGCACACCACGATGGCGAGCGCCATCCGGTCCACGACGTCCACACCGCTCCCGGCCCGGACTTCGTCGATGATCCGCCCGAGCAGCCAGGGCCCGACCAGCCCCACCCCGGCGGCCGCCGAGTTGAGGCCGAGCACGACGGCGAAGGCTCGCCGGTCGGCCCGGACCAGCCGGAACGCGGCGCGGCGCACCTCGGCGGGTTCGGCGACGGGAAGCTGCGCGCTCACCGGGAGCCCTCCTCGATGCCCACTTCCGTGTCCCGGGCCACCAGCGCACGGTATTCCGGCTCCTCGACGAGGAGCCGGTCATGGGATCCGGTGGCGGTGACCTTGCCGTCGACCAGGAAGCACACGGTGTCCACCTGGTTCAGCAGCAGCGGAGAGGTGGTGGTGACGACGGTCGTACGGCCCGCGCGGGCGGCGCGCAGCCGGGCGGCGACGGTGGCCTCGGTGTGGGCGTCGAGCGCCGAGGTGGGTTCGACCGCGAGCAGCACCTCGGGATCGGCGAGCAGAGCCCGGGCCAGGCGTACGCGCTGCCGCTGGCCGCCGGAGAGGTTGCGGCCCTGCGCGTCGACGGCCGAGTCGAGACCGTCCGGCAGACCCCGCACGATGTCGTCGGCCACGGCCGCGCGCACAGCGCGGGCGATGTCGTCGTCGCCGACCCCGTGGTCCCGGCGGCCGGAGACCAGGTCGCGCAGCGTCCCGGCGAACAGGTCGGCCTCGTTGTCCGCGACCAGGATCCGCTCGCGCACCTGCGCCAGATCGATCCCGTCGAGGCGCGCGACGCCCCACGTGGCCGCCGACTCGGTGTACCGGCCGAGGCGGTCGACCACGGTGGCCAGGTCGCCGGGCCGGGCGCCGACCAGCGCGGTCAGCCGTCCCGGCACCACGCGCACACCGGACTCGGGATCGCACAGCACCGCCTCGGAGGACGGCGCGTCCAGGGCGTCGGGGCCACTGGCGACGGGCTCCAGGGCCAGGAACCGTACGACGCGCCGCGCGGCCACCACGCCCCGGCTGAGTTGGTAACCGCACTCGACGAAGAAGGCCACCGGTACCACCAGGACCGCGACATAGCCGTACACCGCCACCAACTCACCGATGGAGATCTCGCCTTGGGCCGCCAGGCGGGCGGCCAGCCAGGTCACCACGGCGAGGAACAGCGTCGGCAGACCGAGGCCGAGGGCCTGCATCCAGCTCGTCACCGACCCGACGCGGTACCCCTGCGCCCGCAGGGCCCCCGAGTCACGCCGGAACGCGTCGGCGAACAGCCCCTTGCCGCCGAGGCCGTTGAGGACCCGCAGACCGCCCGCGAGGTCGCCGATCCGGGCGGTCAGCACGCCCTGCCGCTCGCGGTACTCGGTCTCCGCCCCCTGTAGCCGGCCCATCAGCGGCCCCACGAGTACGGCGATCAGGGGCACCCCGAGCAGCACCACCACGGCGAGCTGCAGCGAGACCGACAGCAGCAGCGCGGCCACGATGCCGTACACGACGATCGCGGCGACACCGGGCCCGACGGCGGTCAGGGAGAAGGCGATCGTCTGGACGTCGCCGACGCCGATCGTGACGACCTCCCCGGCGCCGGTCCGCCCAGGCAGCACGGCCCCGAGCCGGGTCGCCTGGTCGACCACGACCTTGACCGTACGGAAGTTGCCGTCCATCCGGAGCTGGGTCATGGTGCGATGCCGCAGGAGTCCCAGAAAGGCGTTGAGTGTCCCGGCGGCCAGCAGAGCGGTGGTCCAGCCGACCAGCGCGGCCCCGTCCGATGGCTCCAGGCCGTCGTCGATCGCGCGGGAGAGCAGGTAGGGCGGCAGCGCCAGCAGCCCCATCCAGACGCTGGCGATCACCGCACCGGCGAGGGATCTCCTCCACTGACGGGTGACCAGCCACCACAGATACCCACCACCGCTGCGACAGCCGGGCACCCCCGGATCCCCGTGCGCGTCGACCATCCGCCACCCCCTCGTTTTCCGAACGATCTCCGGTCCGCCGGGCCCTGTCGTCACAGGACCTAGGCGAGGCTCTCCCGCCAGGCGCGATGCAGATCCGCGAACCGGCCCGTGTCCGCGACGAGTTCGGCCGGTGCGCCGTCCTCGACGACCCGGCCGTGCTCCATGACGAGCACCCGGTCGGCGATCTCCACGGTCGACAGCCGGTGGGCGATCACGACGGCCGTGCGGCCCCTCAGCACGGTCGACATGGCGCGCTGGACGGCTCGCTCGCCGGGCACGTCCAGTGAGCTGGTCGCCTCGTCGAGGATCAGCACCGCCGGGTCGGCGAGCAACGCCCGGGCGAACGCGACCAGTTGGCGTTGCCCGGCGGAGATCCGGCCGCCCCGCTTGCGTACGTCCGTGTCGTACCCGTCCGGCAGGGTGCTGATGAAGTCGTGGGCGCCGATCGCCTTCGCGGCCCGCTCGATGTCGGCGCGTGTGGCGTCGGGGCGGCCGATGGCGATGTTCTCGGCGACCGTGCCGGAGAACAGGAACGCCTCCTGGGTGACCATGACGACGCCGCGCCGCAGCTCGGGCACGGCGAGGTCGCGCAGGTCGACGCCGTCGAGGAGGACACGGCCGTCGGAGGGGTCGTAGAAGCGGGCCAGCAGCTTGGCCAGGGTGGACTTTCCGGCGCCGGTCGTGCCGACGACGGCGACCGTCTGCCCGGCCGGGAGGGTCAGGTCGAAGCGGGGGAGCACCTCGCCGCCGGTGCGGTAGGCGAAGCGCACACCGTCGAAGACGACCTCGCGGCCCGGGTACGCGGACTGAAGAGCGGGCAGTTCCTTGGGTGTCGACGGCTCCGGCACCGAGGGCGTCTGGGCCAGCAGGCCCGCGATCTTCTCCAGCGAGGCCGCCGCCGACTGGTAGGAGTTCAGGAACATGCCGAGCCGGTCTATCGGGTCGTACAGCCGGCGCAGGTACAGCACCGCGGCCGCCAGCACACCGAGGGCCAGCGTGCCGTCGGCCACCCGGTACGCGCCCCACAGCACGATCCCCGCGACCGCGATGTTGGCGACGATGCGCGAGCCGACCACATAGCGGGCCATCTCCAGCATCGCGTCGCCGTTGGTGCGCTCGTGACGCCGGTTGAGCACCTTGAACTCGGCGTCGTTGGCGGTCTCGCGGCGGAACGCGCGCACCGGGCGGATGCCGTTCATCGTCTCCACGAACTTCACGATGACGGCGGCGATCGCGGTGGAGCGCAGCTTGTACACCCGGGCGGCGCGCCGCCGGTACATCCGGACCAGGGCGTACAGCGGGACGAACGACGCCACCGCGACCGCGCCCAGAGAGAGGTCCAGCCAGAGCAGCATCACCGAGATGTAGACGAAGGACAGGATGACGGTGACGAGCTCCTGAAGACCCTCGTTCAGCAGCTCGCGCAGCGACTCGACGTCCGTCGTGGACCGGGAGATCAGCCGGCCCGAGGTGTATCGCTCGTGGAAGTCGACGCTCAGCGCCTGGGCGTGCCGGAAGATACGGCCGCGCAGGTCGAGCAGCACGTCCTGGTTGACGCGGGCGGCGACGCCGATGAAGGCGTACTGGAGCCCGCCGGACGCCACCGCGCACAGCAGATAGGCCACGGCCACCGCGATCAGCGGACCGTGGTCGGCGCGGCGGAACGCGGGTACGGCACTGTCGATGGCGTACGCGACGAGCAGTGGGCCCGCCTGCACGGCCGCCTGCTGGAGCAGCAGCAGGAACGTGGTGAGGGCGACGCGGGCCTTCATCGGGGCCAGCAGGGAGCGCAGGAGAGTGGCTGTGGCGCCGGGCGGCGTGGGCAGCGCGTCGTGGTCGAACGGGTCGCCGGCGGCGTCCCGTCCGGGGAGGTCCGGGTCGTCGTCGGTGGTGGTCGGCGCGGGCGTCGTGGGCGCCGTCATCGGTGGGCCTCCTCGCGGCCGTCGGCGGTCTGAGAGGTGTGCGGGGTGTGCGGGGTGTCCGCGCCCGACATCAGCCAGGCGTACTCGGCGTTCGTGCGCAGCAGTTCGTGGTGGGTGCCCACGGCGGCGATGCGGCCCCCGGAGAGCAGGGCGACACGGTCGGCGAGGAGCACCGTGGACGGGCGGTGCGCCACGATCAGCGCCGTGGTCCGGTCGAGCACCTGGCGCAGGGCCGCCTCGACCGCGGCCTCCGTGTGGACGTCCAGGGCGGACAGCGGGTCGTCCAGCACGAGGAAGCGCGGGCGGCCCACGACCGCCCGCGCCAGTGCGAGCCGCTGCCGCTGGCCCCCGGACAGGCTCAGGCCCTGCTCGCCGACCTGGGTGTCCGTGCCCCGGGGCAGCGAGTGCGTGAAACCGGCCTGGGCGACGGCGAGTGCCCGGTCCAGTTCAGTCCTGCCCGCGCTGTCGTCCGCTCCCATCAGCACGTTCTCCCCGACGCTCGCCGAGAAGAGGGTGGGTTCCTCGAAGGCGACGGCGACGAGTTCGCGCAGCGTCTGCCGGGGCATCGCGGTGATGTCCCGCCCGTCCAGCGTGATCCGCCCCGATGTCACCTCGTGCAGACGGGGGACCAGGGCCGTGAGTGTCGTCTTGCCGCTGCCGGTCGCCCCGACCAGGGCCATGGACTCGCCGGGGCGGATGTGGAGGTCGATGAGGTCGAGGACGGGAGGGGAGTCCTCCGGGGCGTCGGGATAACGGAACCGGACGTCGTGGAAGCGGAGCCCGGCGTTCGTGTCCGCCGCCCCGCCCGTACCCGCGGCGGCACCCTCCGCGGTCTCCGGCTCCGGCTCCGCGTCCATGACCTCGAAGTACCGTTCGGTCGCCGTGGCGGCCTCCTGCGTCATCGCCAGCAGGAAGCCGATCGAGTCGATCGGCCAGCGCAGGGCGAGCGCGGTGGACAGGAAGGCGACCAGCGTGCCCGCGGAGAGCTCGCCGTCCGCGACCTGGATCGTGCCGAGCACCAGCGCCGCGCCGATGGCCAGTTCGGGCAGGGTGATGATCACGGCCCAGATGGCGGAGAGCAGCCGGGCCTTGCGCAGCTCGGTCCCGCGCAGGGTCAGGGCCAGATCGCGGAAGGCCCGTGCCTGGCTGCGGTGCCGCCCGAACCCCTTGATGATCCTGATCCCGAGGACGCTCTCCTCGACGACCGTCGTCAGATCGCCCACCTGGTCCTGGGCGAGCCGCGCCACGCCGGCGTACCGCTTCTCGAAGACGGAGCAGGTGACGATGACGGGGATGGTCGGACCCAGGATCAGCAGCCCGAGCGTCCAGTCCTGCATCAGCATGATGAACAGGCCGACCAGGATCGTCACCCCGTTGACCAGCAGGAACGTCAGCGGAAAGGCGAGGAACAGACGGAGCAGCATCAGGTCCGTCGTCCCTCGGGACAGCAGCTGCCCCGAGGCCCAACGGTCGTGGAAGGCGACCGGCAGCCGCTGCAGATGCCCGTACAGATCCGCCCGCATCCCCGCCTCGACGCCCGCCAGCGGCCGCGCCACCAGCCACCTCCGCAACCCGAACAGCCCCGCCTCGGCGAGCCCGAGCAGCAGCAGGTACAGCGCCCCCAGCCACACGCCCGCAGGGTCGCGGTCGGCGATCGGCCCGTCGACCATCCACTTGAGGACGAGCGGGATCACCAGGCCCACGCACGAGGCGAGGATCGCGACCGCGGCGGCGGTGAGCAGCCGGGCGCGGACGGGCCGGACATACGGCCACAGACGCACGAGAGTACGGACGGTGGACCGGTCCGAGTGGTCCTTGGCGGGTGCGGGTTGTGTGGGCATCACTCGGAGCGTACGGATCGGCACTGACACTGCCCACCGAGTTTTGGCCGGAGCGGATTCGGTCCCCGGGCCTGCGAGCCGCGTGTTCGAGGCACTCGCGTTCGAACCCCCCGGAACGGGGATGCCCACAGCACCATCCGGCCATCCGGTCATCCGGCTCTCAGAGAACCCGCAGCAACAACACCGCCCGCGCCGGCACCGTGATCTCCGTCCCCGCCCGGTGCTCCACGCCCGGCGGACCCTCCTGGTCCTCGCGGGAGGTGTCGACGAGCACCTCGTACCGCTCGGCCCACGGCGGACCCGGCAGGACGAAGGACACCGGGCGGTCCGCCGCGTGCAGCACGGCCAGGAAGCTCTCGTCGACCACCGGCACACCACGTGCGTCACGGCCCGGGATGTCCCGGCCGGAGAGGTACATGCCGAGGGTGGCGGCGGGCGCGTACCAGTCCTGTTCCGTCATCTCGGTGCCCCGGGCCGTGAACCACGCGAGGTCCCGCAGTCCGTCCGCCGAGTGGGCGCGCCCGGAGAAGAACGCCCGCCTGCGCAGCACCGGGTGCGCGTGGCGCAGCGCGATCAGCCTGGACGTCAGGTCGAACAGCGCCTTCCAGCCGGGCTCCTGGAGCAGCCCCCAGTCCAGCCAGCTGGTCTCGTTGTCCTGGCAGTACGCGTTGTTGTTGCCGCCCTGCGTCCGGCCCAGCTCGTCGCCCGCGACCAGCATGGGCACGCCCGTCGACAGCAGCAGGGTGGTCAGCAGGTTCCGCAACTGGCGGCGGCGCAGGGCGCGGACGCGCTCGTCGTCCGTCTCGCCCTCCGCCCCGCAGTTCCACGAGCGGTTGTCGTCCGTGCCGTCCCGGTTCCCCTCGCCGTTCGCCTCGTTGTGCTTGCGCTCGTACGACACCAGGTCGCGCAGCGTGAACCCGTCGTGCGCGGTGACGAAGTTGACCGAGGCGTAGGGGCGCCGGCCGCCCCACGCGTACAGGTCGCTCGACCCCGACAGGCGGTACCCCAGGTCCCGTACGTCGGGCAGGGCGCCGCGCCAGAAGTCCCGTACGGCACCCCGGTACCGGTCGTTCCACTCCGTCCACAGGGGCGGGAACGCGCCCACCTGGTAGCCGCCCGCCCCCACGTCCCACGGCTCCGCGATCAGCTTCACACGCCGCAGCACCGGGTCCTGGGCGATGACCGCGAGGAACGGGGACAGCATGTCGACGTCGTGCATCGAGCGCGCCAGCGCCGCGGCCAGGTCGAAGCGGAAGCCGTCCACCCCCATCTCCGTCACCCAGTAGCGCAGCGAGTCCGTGATGAGCCGGAGGACGTGCGGCTGGACCACGTGCAGGGTGTTGCCGCAGCCGGTGTAGTCCGCGTACCGGCGGGCGTCGTGCTGCAGCCGGTAGTAGCCGCGGTTGTCGATCCCGCGCAGCGACAGCATCGGGCCCAGCTCGGACGCCTCCGCGGTGTGGTTGTAGACCACGTCGAGGATCACCTCGATGCCCGCCGTGTGCAGCGCCCGAACCATCCGCTTGAACTCGCCCACCTGCTGGCCGGTCGTGCCGGACGCCGCGTACGCCGCGTGCGGCGCGAAGTAGCCGATCGAGTTGTAGCCCCAGTAGTTGCGCAGGTTCCGCCGCAGCAGATGGTCCTCGTGGGCGAACTGGTGGACGGGCAGCAGCTCGACGGCCGTCACATCCAGCTTCACCAGGTGCTCGATCGCCGCCGGGTGCGCCAGCCCGGCGTACGTGCCGCGCAGTTCCTCCGGGATTCCCGGGTGCAGCTTCGTGAAGCCGCGCACGTGCAGCTCGTAGATCACCGAGTCCGCCCACGGAGTCTTCGGGCGGCGGTCGTCGACCCATTCGTCGTCGGGGGCGTCGTCGTGGACGACGACTCCCTTCGGTACGTACGGCGCCGAGTCCCGGTCGTCGCGCACGGTGTCCGCGACCTGCTGCTGCGGCCAGTCACGGACGTGCCCGTACACCTCGGGCGGCAGCCTGCCGTAGTCGTTCCCCGCGCCCGCGTCCACGGCGCGGGCGTACGGGTCGAGGAGCAGCTTCGCCGGGTTCCAGCGGGCGCCGGTCCAGGGGTCCCAGCGGCCGTGCACCCGGTAGCCGTACCGCTGGCCGGGCAGCACGCCCGGCACGAAGCCGTGCCAGATCTCGTGCGTCAGTTCGGTGAGCGGGAGGCGCGTCTCCACGCCCTCGGCGGAGAACAGACACAGCTCCACCGCCTCCGCCCCGCCCGACCACAGCGCGAAGTTGGTTCCCGCCACTCCGTCCGGCCCCACCCGGAACCGCGCCCCGAGCGGCATGGGAGCCCCCGGCCACACGGGCGTCTGCGCGGTGTCGTCCGCCGTGCGCCGCCGCCTGCCGTTCAGCACGGCGGCCGGGCGCGCGGATGGTCCGCGTCCCTCCTGGACTGCCTCCTGCTCGGGTGCGCTCGCCACCTCACGGCCTCCTGCGGCTCGGCGGAACGACCGTGCGGGGCCCTTGGGGGTCCTTGCACTGTGCCCGCCCGGGTCGCGCGGCGGTGCAAGGACCCCCAAGGCGTCCCGGCCTCGGTTCCCCCTCGTGTCGTTCTCCCCACAGTTCTGCCCAGACGGTGGCTCGCACTCACGTTTCCCCGAGGCGTGCGCCGTCGTTGGGCCGCACGTACTGCACTTTTCCGGGGGACACCCTTCCCGCCCCCGGCCGGAAAAACAGAGGTCCGAGTGCCCATCACCACACATGCTCCCCGACGCGCCGGGGTCACGCTGGCTGCCGTACTGACATGGGTGGGACTGGTGGCCGCGGCCTCCGGGTGCACGCCGGAGGGGTTCGACGGCAAGCCCGGAGCACCGAGCGGCACCATCCGTGTCACACCGGCGGACGGAAGCAAGGACGTGCACGCCGACGAGCCGTTCGAGGTGCGGGTGCCCAGCGGGCGCCTGGAGTCGGTGAAGGTCGTCGTGTCGAGGGACGCACAGGAGTCGCCCGTACGGGGGCGCATCTCCACCGACGGCCTGACCTGGCGCCCCACCGGCGCCGGGGGACTCGCGCTCGCCGCGAGATACACCGTCGACGCGGTGGCCCTCGACGGAGGCGGCCGCCGCTCGGCCCGCCACGTCACCTTCACGACGTACGTCCCCGAGAAGCGCTTCATCGCCTACGCCATGCCGGAGAACCGGGCGACCGTCGGCACCGGCATGATCGTGTCCCTGGAGTTCAACCGGGCGATCCAGAACCGGGCCGCCGTCGAGCGGGCCATCGCCGTGACCGCACGGCCCCCCGTGGAGATCCGCCCGCACTGGTTCGGCCCGAACCGGGTGGACTTCCGCCCCGAGCACTACTGGAAGCCCGGCACGCGGGTCACCGTGGGACTGCGGCTGAGGGACGTCGAGGGCTCGCGTGGCGTGTACGGCCTGCAGCACAAGACGTTCTCGTTCACGGTCGGCCGCCACCAGGCCAGCCTGGTCGACGCGGCCGCCCACACCATGCGGGTGTCCCGCGGCGACGGGCTCCTCGCCACGGTCCCCATCACGGCGGGGGCGCCCACGACGAAGACGTACAACGGGAAGATGGTCGTCACCGAGATGCTGGAGGTGACCCGGATGGACGGCGCCACGGTCGGCTTCAGGAAGGCCGACGGCAAGAGCGAGTACGACATCCCGGACGTCCCCCACGCCATGCGGCTCACCCGCTCGGGCACCTTCCTGCACGGCAACTACTGGGCGCCGGACGCCTTCGGAAACACCAACGTCAGCCACGGTTGTGTGGGCCTGCGCGATGTGAAGGGCGGCAGTTCGAGCACGCCCGCGGGCTGGTTCTTCGACCGCAGCCTCATCGGAGACGTCGTCGAGGTCGTCAACAGCCATGACAGGACGGTCTCTCCCGACAACGGCCTCGGAGGGTGGAACATGGGCTGGGAGGAGTGGAAGGCGGGCGGCGCGGTGAAGTAGGCCGACAGGGCGGCGACATGGGGGGAGCCGGACGGAACGGGATGGCGAACACGACGGTCCTACTTGGGACGGAACAGTGACCATCACGAGGCCCCCGCCATCCCGATCTTGCGGTTAACGTACGCACAAACGCGCGGGACGCGTTGGGGGTGCGGGCCTGAACAGGCCGTGCGAGGGGAGATACGAACGTGAACGGGCGACCGATATCGGGGGCGTCGGTTGGTGCGCGGACGCGGAGGAGCCGGCGCAGCCAGGGGATACCGGCGCTGATGCTGGGGGCGTTGCTCCTTACGGTGACCGCGTGCGGCGGCGGAGACGGCGGGTCGGACTCCGGCTCAGGCGGGGGGAAGGGGGACAAGGGTTCCGGCGCGGCGGAGAGCAAGGCCTCCGTGGCCGTGGTGACCATAGCTCCGAAGAGCGGCGCCGACGACGTGAAGACCAGCGGTGCCCTTGAGGTCACCGCGGCCAAGGGCAAGTTGACCGAGGTCACGGTCAAGGACTCCAAGGGCGACGAGATAGCGGGGGAGATCACGGAGAACGGTGCCGGATGGGCGCCGTCGACCCACCTCGCCTCGGACACCAGGTACACGGTCCGTGCCGTCGCCGAGGACAAGGAGGGCCGCAAGGCCACGGAGGAGTCCTCGTTCACCACGCTGAAGCCGAAGAACACCTTCGTGGGCACCTTCACACCCGAGGACGGCTCCACGGTCGGCGTCGGCATGCCGTTCTCGCTCCGCTTCACCCGCGGCATCACGGCTCCCGAGGACGTCGAGAAGGCCATCACCATCAGGACCGAGCCGGCCGTCGACGTCGAGGGTCACTGGTTCGGCAACGACCGCCTCGACTTCCGCCCCGAGAAGTACTGGAAGCCCGGCACGAAGGTGACGGTCGACATCGACCTCGACGGCGTCGAGGGCCGCCCCGGCGTCTACGGCGAGCAGGACAAGAAGGTCTCCTTCACCATAGGCCGCAGCCAGATCTCCACCGTCGACGTCAAGACGAAGAAGATGACCGTCAAGCGCGACGGCAAGGTCATCAAGACCATCCCCGTCACCACCGGCAAGCCCGGCTACGACACCTGGAACGGGCAGATGGTCATCAGCGAACGTCTCACCGTGACCCGTATGAACGGTGACACCGTCGGCTACGACGGCGAGTACGACATCAAGGACGTCCCGCACGCCCAGCGCCTGACGAGCTCCGGCACCTTCATCCACGGCAACTACTGGGGCGGCGGCGCCTTCGGCAACTACAACGCCAGCCACGGCTGCATCGGCCTGCGCGACGTGCGCGGCGGCTACGACAAGAGCATCTCGGCAGCCTGGTTCTTCAACCGCTCGATGACCGGCGACGTGGTGATCGTGAAGAACGCCAACGAGCGGACCGTCGACCCGGACAACGGGCTCAACGGGTGGAACATGTCATGGGAGAAGTGGAAGGCGTGAGCCTTCGACGGCACTTCGACGGCATACGGCCCCGGTGTGAGCATGTGAGGTACGGCACCGGGGCCGTATGCCGTTAGTGCCCGTTAACCTGCCTGCATGACAGTGCATCTCGAAGTCGCAGAAGGCGTCGGCACCATCCGTCTCGACCGCCCGCCCATGAACGCGCTGGACATCGCCACGCAGGACCGCCTCAAGGAACTCGCAGAGGAGGCCGCGAACCGTGCGGACGTGCGCGCGGTGGTCCTGTACGGCGGGGAGAAGGTGTTCGCGGCCGGCGCGGACATCAAGGAGATGCAGGCCATGGACCACGCGGCGATGGTCGTGCGCTCCCGGGCCCTGCAGGACTCCTTCACGGCCGTGGCGCGCATCCCCAAGCCGGTCGTGGCCGCCGTCACCGGGTACGCGCTGGGCGGTGGCTGTGAGCTCGCGCTCTGCGCGGACTACCGCATCGCCGGGGAGAACGCGAAGCTCGGGCAGCCGGAGATCCTGCTGGGCCTGATCCCGGGCGCGGGCGGCACCCAGCGCCTGTCCCGGCTGATCGGCCCGTCCCGGGCCAAGGACCTCATCTTCACGGGCCGCATGGTGAAGGCCGACGAGGCCCTGACGCTGGGCCTCGTCGACCGGGTCGTACCGGCCGGCGAGGTCTACACGCAGGCGCACGAGTGGGCGGCGAAGCTCGCCCAGGGCCCGGCGATCGCGCTGCGCGCGGCCAAGGAGTCGATCGACACGGGCCTGGAGACGGACATCGAGACCGGGCTCGCAGTGGAACGGAACTGGTTCGCGGGGCTGTTCGCGACGGAGGACCGGGAGCGCGGGATGCGGAGCTTCGTCGAGGAGGGGCCGGGCAAGGCGAAGTTCGTGTGACCCCGCCCGGTGCTGTGCGTGCGGTGATGCGTTCCACTCCCCAAGTTCCGCTGATCGACTTGCAGTTGACGTGGTGTCTTACCCGCGTCCCTCAATGGGGCGGTTTATCGGAGCCTTAAGACAGTCTTAAGTGAACCCTGGGGTGGCCCGTTGGTGATTGCCCAATTCCGGTGAATCGCCGCAGCTCGGAAGGTGTGCGGCACCCTCCTCCCTGCCTCCGGCATATGCCAGATGGACTCCGCGGGAAGGAAGGTCCCAGGGGGCCTATTCCTGAGGAACGGCCCCGAACCAAGCCATGGGCGGCCATGATGGGGGCATGGCGGGGCTGGAGGGTGTCGAACAGCCGCGGCGGCACGGGAGTGCGACCGCGGCGCGCTGGTCGCCTGCTGTCGAGGACGAACGGGCTCTGAAGGCGCTGGAGTTGTTCGGCAATCCCGCCGAGGCCGAGGTTCCCCTGCCGTCCCGCCCCGAGTCCGCGGCCACCGCGCGGCGGTTGACCCAGGTCGTCGTGCTCCGCCACTGGGGGCTCTCGCCGAAGATGACCGAGGACGCGGTGCTGCTCGTCTCGGAACTCGTCGGCAACGCCGTGCGTCACACCGGGGCCCGTGTCTTCGGGCTGCGTATGCGCCGCCAGCGCCGGTGGATCCGGATCGAGGTGCGCGACCCCTCGCGAGGCCTTCCCTGTCTCATGCCCGTCCAGGAGCTGGACATCAGCGGCCGGGGCCTCTTCCTCGTCGACAAACTCTCGGATCGCTGGGGTGTCGACCTGCTGCCTCGCGGCAAGACGACATGGTTCGAAATGCGGGTGCCGGACCGTTAGCAGGGTTGTCCCGCCCCGCCGCCCCTATCCGTCCCATCCCCAGGGCTCCGCCCCGGACCCCCGCTCCTCAAACGCCGGAGGGGCTGGAATGTGCGGCCGGGGCTGGAATGCCCCGGCTGGGGAGCTCAGCCGAGGTCAGGTGCCACTAAGCCCGTCCGGCATTTGAGGACGAGGCCGTTCAGGCCGATGAACCACCCACCCACCCACCCACCCGCACACAACCCACCGCCCCCAAGCCATCGAACGGGGGTCTGGGGGCGGCGCCCCCGGGGATGGGACGGGTAGGGGCGGCGGGGGCGAGGAAAAGCCGGGGCCGGAACTCACGGCTTTGCGGCTCAGTGGGCGACAAGCAGCACCTCCGCCCCCACGGGGCGGTAACCGGCCGCCTGGAACGCTCGCACGCTGCGAGCGTTCCCCGGTGCCGACTGGGCCCAGACAGGCTCCCCGCCCGCCAACTGCCGCGCGGCCGCCGCAAGCGTCCGCCCCAGCCCCCGGTGCCGTACCTCCTCGGCCACCTCGACCGCGGCCTCCAGCCGCCCCGCGACCCCGCGCCCCAGAACGAGCACACCGCCGTCGGCGGCCCACACCCGGACGTCGTCACGGTACTTCCGGGCCCGGACGACCCGAGGATGCCCGGGATCGCTGATCTCCGTCAGCGCGACCGACGGCTCCCCGGGCAGCGGAGACGCGACGGCGAGCATGTCGATGGTGTCGTTCGACCGCCCCGTACGCTCCATGAACGCCACCAGGAACCGCGGGTTCATGGTCGCGGCCAGCGCATCGCACCTCAGGGAGCCCAGTGTCTCGTGCACCCACTCCGGATCCTCGTCCGTGAAGACCACCGAGTGGGCGGTGAAGGCGAGGACGCCGGCGTCGCGGTGGGAGTGCTGGCGGACGACGGTCACGCCCCCGTCGGCGGGAGGGAAGCTCCCACGAGCCGCCGCATCCAGAATGTCCCGCAGAGTGCCGGCCAAGACGCCTGTTCCCCTTCGCAAGAAATCAAAAGAAGTCGCAAGAAGCCGCGAGAAGTCGCCCGGAAGCGCCTGCGCTCGCTTGAGTCTCCAGCCACTGGAGGGCCCAGACTCTCAGACATGATCGACGACGGCACCGGACTTTTCACCATCGGCCGGCTGGCGCGGGCCACGGGCCTTTCCGTGCGCACCATCCGCTACTGGTCCGACGCGGGCGTCCTGCCCCCGGTGACCCGCAGCGAGGGCGGCTACCGGCTGTACGACGCGGCTTCGGTGGCCCGCCTCGAACTCATCCGCACGCTACGGGAGCTGGGCCTCGGCCTGGACGACGTACGCAGGGTGGTGGCGGGCGAGACGACGGTCGCGGAGGTCGCGGTCACGCATGTGGCGGCCCTGGACGCTCAGATCCGTGCCCTGAAGCTGACTCGGGCGGTGCTGTCGACCGTGTCGCGACGCGGTTCGACCGCGGAGGAGATGACACTCATGAACAAGCTGGCGCGGCTGTCGGCCGCCGAACGCACACGCATCATCGACGACTTCATGGAGGAGACCTTCGGGGGCCTCGAGACCGCGGACCCCGACATCCGCACCCGGATGCGGTTCAGCGTCGCCGATCTGCCCGATGACCCGACGCCCGAGCAGGTGGACGCCTGGGTGGAGCTCGCGGAGCTGTTGCAGGACCCCGGATTCCGGGCGCGCATGCGCAGGACGATCGAGTTCAACGCCGCGGACCGGGGGCCGGAGGTGCCGCCCGGCACGTCCCTGTGGTTCATGAGCCGCCTGGTGCAGCTCGCGGCACAGGCGCGGGAACAGGGAATCGCCCCCGAGTCGCCGCGCGCCGAAGAGGTGCTGGGCCCGCTGCTCGGCAACGCCGACCGGGCCGCCGTACTCGAACGCATGGAGTCCGCCGCGCACGCCGAAATGGCCCGTTTCCGGGAGCTCACCGCGCTCGTCCGGGGCACCGAGCCGCTGCCCGCGCACACCGAGGAGTTCGCCTGGGTGGTCGCCGCGTTGCGGGCCAGGCTCGCCGGTTAGTCTGAGCCCGCCGACAAGGCTGTACGGCACGAAAGCACGGAAGCATGATGAAGGGGCGGACCGGTGGCGGACATCGAGGAAGCACGCACGCAGTTCCAGCGGATCGACAAGGACGGTGACGGGTTCATCACCGCCGCCGAGTTCAAGACCGCCCTGGCCCAGAAGGGCGACTGGCACGTCACCGAATCGGTGGCCGAGGCCGTCATAGCCGCCCAGGACCTCAACGGCGACAAGCTGCTCTCGTTCGAGGAGTTCTGGGGGCACCTCAACAAGTGAGCCCGCAAGGAGAGGGTGCCCGTGCGCGCTGCGCGGCGGGCACCCTCTTTCTCCCTTCTCGGGTGGAAGGACCCGGGATGAGAGAAGGTCAGGCCTCTGCCCACGTCCGCAGCGCGGACTTGCTGGCGAAGTCGGCGACGTTCTTGTCCAGCGGGTCGTCGGTGTACTGGTGGAAACGCCACTTCGCCTGGATGCGGGGCTTGCCCGCGGTCACGTAGTCCGCGATCCACAGGCCGTCGCCCGCGTAGGAGGTCGTGTCGACGTTCAACCAGTAGTTGCGGTTCGTGTAGAGGACGACCCGGTGGTTCGGACGGAGTTCCTTCACCTTCCGTATGAACCGGTCCTTCTCGGCATTGCTCGCGTGGGTGCCGTCACCCGTCGTCTCCCAGTCGACGGCGAGTATGTCGCCCCCCTTTTCGGGGGCCTTGCTCACGAAGTACTCGGCCTGGGCGGTCAGGTTGCCGGGCCAGAGGAAGTGGTAGAAGCCGACGACGAGGCCCGCGTCTCTGGCGGTCTTCGTCTGTGCGGCCAGTTTGGGGTTGGTGTACGTCCGGCCTTCCGTCGCCTTGATGAAGACGAAGGAAAGGCCGTCCGTGTCGTACGAGGACGACTGGTACGAGCTGACGTCGATGCCTCGCAGCATGAGGCGCCTCCGGGCATGGGGGGACAGGGCAATCGACAGTACCTGTGGGGGGCGAACCTACTTTTGCCTTTCCCTCGCTCGCCCCGCCTCACCCCCTTATGGGCCAACGTTCGGAAGGTTCCCGTTCCGGTAGTGCGCGGTCTCCGCGTGGCCCTGTGCGCCCGAACAGAGGATCCCGTGGAGCGGATTTCCGCTCCGCAGGGCAAGAGAACGGAATGCCGAATCAGGAACGAAGGGTTTCCGTCACATGGAGGAACGGTCGCCGCATGACCGGGCGGAGCGAACACGGGAGTTCGCGGAGTGCGTGCTGCCCGAGGTGGAGATGCTGCTCCGGGTGGCGACGACGCTGACCGCGCGACCGGACCACGCCGAGGAGCTCGTGCGCGCCACCCTGCTGCGCGCGTACCGGACCCTAGAGCGGTGCGACGGCCGGCAGCCGCGGACCTGGCTCCTCACTCTTATGTACGAAGAGCGCACCGACCGGCGTCGTGCCCGAGGACCGCGTCCGCGGCGTGACCGGGATACCGGCCCCCGCCCGTCACCGGCGGGCGTTTCCGGGCAGTCGGCGAAACCAGTCGTGGTCGGCCCGTCGTTCCACGAAGTCGTGGATTTCGCTCTGGCGGCCCTGCCCGTGAGGTACCGACAAGTGGTACGTCTGGTGGACATCGACGGTCTGTCGTACGCGGAGGCGGCCGGGTCGCTGGGCACGAGCGAGGCGACCGTGAAGAGCCGACTGCGCCGTGCGCGCAGGCGTATCCGCGTCCGGCTGGCGGCAGCCGGGCTGGTGCCGGGACGAGGTGAACGGTGAGCATGTGGTCCAAGCGGAGACAACCGGCTGAGCGCACGATGACCTGTATGCAGGCGGGCCGGGTCCTGCAGGCATACCTGGACGGGGAGACGGACGACGCGACCGTGTGCCGGGTCGCGGTACACCTGGCGGACTGCCGCCGTTGTGGCCCGGAGGCCAGGACCTACCGGGAGATCAAGAACGCCCTCGTCCGCCGGGCGGAGCCGGACCCGGACGCGGTCGAGCGTCTGCGCGGGTTCGCGCGGGGACTGCTGCAGCACGAGACGCAGGGCGAGGGGGAGGAACAGACTCCGGTGGCCTGAGCGGCATTCGGGTGTATCAGCGGGTGGATGGGAATGTTGCGGTGCCGTCGGCGGGTTTCCTGCGCGTGGGAAGGCCTCAGCCGGGCGTCCGGGCCGGTCCCGAGCGATGAGCGGGGCCGACGGAGGTCCGGGCGCCGCAGCCGCCGCGGCCAGTGACGACTCGACACGGTGGCCGGTCCGGAACCGAGGTGAGCGATGAGGGTGTGGCCGAGACGACGGGACCCGACGGGGAGGATGAGCTGCGCCCAGGTGCTCCGCGTCCTGCAGGCATACCTGGACGGGGAGACGGACGACGCCACCGCCCGACGCGTACGGGCGCACCTGGACGGCTGCCGCGACTGCGGGCTGGAGGCCCGCACCTACCGTGAGATCAAGAACGCACTCGTACGCCAGGAGCAGCCCGACGCCCGGGCGGTGGCACGCCTGCGCGGCTTCGGCGAGTCCCTGCTGGACCCTGCCCCGGGCGACCGGCACGATCGGACACCGGGTGGGTGAGCGCTCCCGCCGGCGCTGCCGGTGAGCTGTCGGAGTCCGGGCTGGGGGTACCTCCCGCGCCTTTTGGGCACTCGCCCTTCGGACAGGTGGGAGAGGGAGTTCGAGGGCAGGCTCTAGGCCGGCGAGGTCGGTGCCCGGTGCGGATGGCCGCGTATCGACGCCTTCATGAGCCGGAGGGCGATCAGTTCGCCGCTGCACGCCCAGCAGCGGGCCACATGAGCCGCGACACGCGTGTGCCGCACTCCGGTGAGCTGCCCGTCCGCGAACGCCCCGACCGCACCGTGCAGCCGTAGATGGCGCAGCTTTTCGCGGCATTCCCACCAGAGTCTGTTCGGCCGTTGGGTACTCAGCTTCGTCATGTATCGGAAACCCGCGTTAAAAGGCGGGACATTCCGTGGAATGCTCCGATTGGTCCGGAGGGTTTTCACCAGCCCGTGGGAGACACAATGGCGCAGCCGCCGGAGGTGCGGGACAAGGCGTTCGCGAAGTTCGTGCTGCCCGAGGTGGAAGTGCTGCTGCGGGTGGCGATGACGCTGACCGCGCAGCCCGCCGACGCCGAGGACCTGGTGCAGGAGACCCTGCTGCGCGCCTACAGGGCCATCGGCCGGTTCGACGGCGAGCATCCGCGTGCCTGGCTGCTGACCATCATGCGCCGGGCCGAGATCAACCGGCACCGCCGCCGTACCCCCCGTCTGCTCGACGACCCGGACGCCGACCTGGACCGGCTGAGTTCGGCCGGGGTGGTCGAATCGCCCGAGGAACTGGTGCTCGGCGAGAGCTTCGACGCGGTGGTCGGCGCCGCGCTCGCCGCACTGCCCGACAAGCACAAGCAGGTCGTCCGGCTGGTGGACATCGGAGGGCTCAGCTACGGGGAGGCGGCCCAGGTGCTGGATGTGCCGGAGGGGACGGTGATGAGCCGCCTGCACCGGGCCCGCAAGCGGATAAGGACCCAGCTGGTGGCGGCCGGGCTCGCGCCGAAGAGGAGGCGCAGGACGTGAACGGCCCCGATCATGGACGGGGCGACTGCCGTCTGCTGCGCGTGCACGCAGGTGCACCGCCCGACCGCGCCCGAGGTGGCTCGTGAACGTGTATGTGTCCCGCACGGGGCTGTGGGCGACCGTGCTCGCCCTGTCCGTCGCCCTTGCGGTCGGCTGCGGGCAGGAGGAGGACGAGCGGGGCCGTAGCTGTCCCGGCGGGGCGGGCAGGAACCTCTCGGGCCGCACCGTCGACGGGGTGGACCTGTGGCAGAAGAAGCTCCGGTGCATCAACCTGGAGGGCTCGGAGCTGACGGGTTCGGTCTCCGAGGCGAACCTGAGCCGGGGCAACCTCTTCGGGGCGCGGCTGGCCGATGTGTCCCTGGAGAGCGTGGACCTGCGTGACGCGGATCTCCGCCGCGCTCGTCTGACCGCCGGCACCCTCGCCGAGGTCGACCTGCGTGGTGCCGATCTCGGCGGGGCGGCGCTCGACCGGACCATGCTCACCAACGTCAGTTTCGCGAGAGGCCGGCTCCGGGGTACGAACCTGCGTTCCGCCTCCCTCACCAACGTCGACTTCAGCCACGCGGACCTGCGTGACGCGGATCTGTCGGACGCGGAGCTGTCCGGCAGCACACTGCGCGGTGCGCGGCTGGACGGGGCCGATCTGTCGGGCGCGAGCTGGGAGAACGTCGTGTGCCCTGACGGCACCAAATCCATCGGCACCCGCTCCTGCAAGGGGCACTTCACCCCGGCCTCCTGAAGCCCCGGAGCCTGACCCGCCCTCTCGGACATTTGAGGTCGTATTTCGCGAAAAGGGAATGTCGTGCGGAGGGGGTCGGGTTTCCTGTCCGAGTGCTGTTCGGTCACGTCGTGTCCGGACTCCGTGCCGGAGGGCGTGGCCGGAGTTCCCGAGGGGCCGGGAGGGCGACTTGGGCATCATGGGTCTTCCGCTGGGGCGAGCAGGGTTTCTGGGGCGAGCAGGGTTTCCCGGATTACGCGAAGCCGCTCCTGCGCGCCGCGCCGTTCCGTGCGGGCGCGGTCGGCCGGTGCGCCGGGGCCGCGCGGTGACGCTCTTCGCTCTGGTGGCCGGTGTGTACGCGGCCGTCTTCGTGGCGTTGCTCGCCCGGTCGCCCCTGTTGCGGCTGGACTGGCGCCTGGCCATGTGGCGGCCGTACAGACAGTGGCCCGAGTTGCGCGAGCTCCTGGACATCCTCGTCGTCGCCGGGCAACGGGGGCCGACGATGACGGCGGCGCTGGCCTGGCTGGGGTGGCGCTACTGGCGCAGCAGGAACCCGCGCCCGCTGCTGGTCTTCCTCACGGCGCTGGTGCTGCTCAACGTGAGCGTCGGTGCGGTCAAGCTGGGGACCGGGCGCCTGGGGCCCGGCTCCGCGCACACCATCGGCTCCACCGAGTTCCTCCGGGGCGGCGACGTCTTCCCGTCCGGCCACACGGCCAACTGCCTCGTCATCTGGGGAACGCTCGCCCATCTCGCCACGCGCCATCGCACCGCGGCGGCCGTGGCGGCCGCGCTGGCCGCCGTGGTGGTCGGCCTGGCCACCGTCTACCTGGGCACCCACTGGTTCAGCGACGTGCTGGGCGGCTGGGCGGCCGGTGCGCTCGTGCTGCTGGCCCTTCCGTACTGCGAGCCGTTCGCCGAGTGGGTGGTGGTTCGGGTCAGGAGGCTGGGGGCGCGGCTGGGTGCTGACCCGGCGTCATGGTTGGGCCCAGGGGCGGCCGCGGGTACGGCAGTTCGGGCGGTTCCGGCAGTTCGGGCGGTTCGTGGGCGGAGAGGGCCGGGTGGCTGGGCGGCCTCCGCGTTCCGTGCGTTCGCGTCGCGGTGGCTGAACCCGGCCGCCGTGACGGCCGCATTCCATCCCCGGATATGGAATGAGCGCGGGCCGCCGCGGGTTTCCGATATGTCTTGAATTCCCCACAGCATTCCCTTGTGTCATTCCCTTGTGCCCGGTGCCGGCTGTGTCCGGTGCCGGCGGAATGAACGCCTGGGGCGATGCGGGCCGCGCAGGTCGCGGGACGCGTACCGCGGGAGAACCGTGGTGGCGGCCCGTGAGCCGGTGCTCGACAACGGAGAACACCAGTGGCAGTTCAAGTTCTGATCGCAGAGGACCACGCGGTGGTCCGACAGGGCCTGCGTGACTTTCTGAGCCTTGACGGCGACATCGCGGTGGCCGGTGAGACGACGAACGGGCGGGAGGCCGTACGGCTGGCCCGGGAGCTGTGTCCTGACGTCGTGTTGATGGAGCTCATGATGCCCGTCATGGACGGCATCGAGGCCACAGAACAGATCCGCCGGGAACTGCCCGAGGTCAGGGTCGTGGCGCTGACCGGCGTCCTCGACGGAGGCATGGTGATGGCGGCGGTCCGGGCGGGCGCGACGGGCTTCCTGCTGAAGAACGCGGAGGCCGACGAGTTGCGGCACGCGGTGAAGGCGGCGGCGACCGGGCGGACGTACGTCTCCAGCGCCGCGGTCGCCCGTCTGGTGGACCAGGTCAGCGGCCCGACCGGGCCGGCGCGTCTCACCGAGCGCGAGTCGGAGGTCCTGGTCATGCTCGCCCGAGGCAAGGCGAACAAGGAGATCGCGCGCGACCTCCACATCGGGCAGCAGACCGTGAAGACGTACGTGAGCCACATCTTCGACAAGCTCGGGGTGCACAGCCGGACCCAGGCTGTCGCGCACGCCCTGCGACTGGGGCTGGTGCCGCCCGGCGAACTCGCCCGTGGTCTCGTCGTGAACGAGGAATACCGGTGGTCCGCCTGACGGACCGTCGTCCTGAGGTTCCGCGGAGGTGACCGCTCTACGGGCCGGTGACCGCTGCACGGGCCGGCGACTGTTCCACGGGCGGGTGACTGTTCTGCGGACCGGTGACTGCTCAATGGCTCGGTGACCGCTCTACGGCGAGTCATCCCCCGGCCGGTCACGTCCCGGCCCGAGGGCGGTCACCGTGTCGCACAGCCCGGCCAGCGTGTCCTTGGCCGCGCAGTCCGGGAGGTCCCTGAGTGCCGACCGTGCATGGTGAGCCCGGCGCCGAGCGTCCCGCAGGGCCCGCCGCGGCGCCGGGTGTGTGGGCGGCGGGTCGACGGTGGCGGCCCCCAGCACGTCGTCCGTGAGCCCGAGGGCGGTGCCGAGCCGCTCGCCGTACCGGGCGAGGGCGTCGCAGACGCGGGCGTCGGCACCCGACGCGAGGGCGCCGAGCCGCCCCGAGGCGCCGGTCAGCGAGCCCGTCCGGGCGGCGGCGACCTCGACATGGTGCGCGACCGGATCGCATCCCTCACCCGGGCCCGTCCGGGCCAGCACCTGGCCTGTGACCATGCGCGCGTATGCGGCCGTCTGGGCGCGAACGGCGTCGGGGCCGAGGTCGGCCACGATCTGCGAGGCGCGGGCGAACAGGAAGTCGCCGGTGAGGACCGCGACCGAGGTGGCCCCGAGGACTCCGGAGCCCGGCCCGGGGCGCGCGGCCGCCTCCGTGTCGCGCACGCTGTCGTGCCCGAGCGCGGCGAGGTGTGTCAGTTCGGCGGCGACCGCCGCGGGTGCGACCCCGGGAGCGTGCGGGTCGCCGAAGCGTGCGGCCAGCAGTACCAGCAGGGGGCGCAGCCGCCACCCCTTCCCCGTGCGCAGAAGGCTCCGGCCGGACTCGGCGATGAAGGGGACGTCGCTCTTGACGGCCGCCAGCAGGCCCTCCTCGACGGCCTCCGCCCCGGCCAGGAGGTGGGCCCGAAGAGCGCGGTCCCGTAGGTTCCGGCCGAAGACGTGGGCGATGGTCATGGGCGCTCCTGCCTGTGCATGGCCGCGTGGGACGGTGGCCGGCGGCGGCCGAGGTCTGCTCCGCGGTGCGCCGTGAACCATGAACGTCTCCTGGCGCCGGGGCCGGCCCGGTGCACCGGGCCGGCCCCCGCCGGAAACCCGGCGCCACGTGCAGCGGATTCCACGTGCGCGCTCGCTTGACATGATTTTGCAGGTGTTTGCATGCATACGGGCGCCACGCGCGGGTTCAGCCCGGGGCCCGGATGGTGGAATGCGCCGGTTGCGAGGCGGGTTTCCTTCTAGTTCGCCGGTGTCGCTTCGTGTTCATGGAGATGCCGTGACTGAGATGTCCGAGTGGACGAGGGACCCCGCTCGCGCCGCCGTGGTGGTCGGAACGGAGGCGCGGCCGATAGCCGACTACGCGCTGTTGTCGGACCGTCAGGGCGCGGCACTGGTGGCGCGTGACGGGTCGGTGGACTGGCTGTGCCTTCCCCGCTTCGACTCCGCGTCTGTGTTCGCCCGGTTACTGGACCGTTCCGCCGGTCACTGGTGGATCCGTCCGGTCGGCGTCTTCACCGTGCGCCGGGCGTACGTGGACGCGTCGATGGTGCTGCGTACGGAGTTCCGGACCGACACCGGCACGGTCGTGGTGACCGACGCGTTGCAGGTGGGGGCGTGCGCGAGCGGCCGTGACCTCGGCCGGGAGGTGCCGCACACGCTGTTGCGGGTGGTGGAGTGCACCCGGGGGTCGGTCAGGATGGCGGTGGAGTACGTTCCGCGGCCGGAGTACGGCGCTGTACGGCCGCTGCTGGCGCCCGCCGACGGGGGCCTGCTCTGCCCGTTCGGTTCCGGATCGCTTCTGCTGTCCTCACCGGTGCGGCTCCAGGCTCGGGCCGCCACGGCCCGCGGACAGCTGGTGCTGAACGCCGGGGACCGGGCCGGCTTCGCCCTGCAGTGCGTGCCGGCCGGCGCCCGGCGGAGGCTGTGGACCCAGGACGAGATCGAGGCGGCCCTGGCCACCACGCTCGACGCCTGGCGGTCCTGGGCCGCGCGGAACCAGCGGTACGAGGGACCGTGGCGGGAGGCGGTGCGCCGGAGCGGCCAGGTGCTCCAGGCGCTCACCTTCGCCCCGACCGGCGCGGTTGTCGCGGCACCCACGACATCGCTGCCGGAGGCGGCGGGCGGCGAGCGCAACTGGGACCACCGGTTCTCCTGGGTGCGGGAAGCCTCCTTCGCCCTGCACGCGCTGTCGGTGGCCGCCTGTCCGGGGGAGGCGGAGGCGTTCTTCGCCTGGATGGCGCGGACCGCTTCCGCGGAGGGCCCCGCCGACGGCCACCCCCTCCAGGCGGTCTACGGGGTCGGAGGCGAACGGGAGCTGACCGAGCGCACGCTCGACCATCTGGCCGGCTGGGGCGGCAGCCGGCCCGTGCGCGTCGGCAATGACGCGTGGCGTCAGCGCCGGCTCGACATCTACGGCGAGCTGTTGGACGCCGCGTACCGGCTGCGTGGCCGACTGCACCGGCTCGACGCGGACGGACGGCGGTTTCTGACGAGCCTGGCCGACGCGGCCGCGGTGCACTGGCCCCAGCCGGATCACGGCATCTGGGAGTTCCGCGGCCACCCGCAGCACTACCTGCACTCCAAGCTCATGTGCTGGGTCGCGCTCGACCGCGCCATCGCCCTGGCCGACGAACTCCGGGCCGCCGCCCGGGTGCCCGCCTGGACCGCGGCCCGCGCCGGCATCCGCGTGGCGATCGAGGCGTACGGCTGGAGCGACCGGGCGGGGGCGTACAGCCAGGCGTTCGGATCCGCCGTGCTGGACGCCTCCGCGCTGATGCTGCCGATCACCGGCTTCACATCGCCCGGTGACGTGCGGGCGCGGGCCACGGTCGCCGCCGTACGGGAGCGGCTGACCGGCCCGAGCGGGCTGGTCCACCGCTGTCAGCGCCTCGACGACGGGCAGGGCCTTGGCTACGGGCAGGGCCTCGGCTACGGACCGGGCCTCGACAACGGACACGGCCTTGGCGACGGCCCGGCTGGCGGGGAGGGTCCCTTCCTCATGTGCACCTTCTGGCTCGCCCACGCGCTCGCCCTGATGGGCGAGGTCGCGGACGCGCGGGCGGTTTTCGAGCGGGCGGCCTCCTGCGCCAATGACGTCGGGCTGCTGGCCGAGGAGGCGGACCCGGACGACGGTCAGCTGCGCGGCAACTTTCCGCACGCGCTCAGTCACATCGGCCTGGTCAACGCGGCCTGGGCGATCGGCCGGGCGGAAGCGGGCGGACACGGCTGAGAGGCCGCGGGCATCGCGCCCGCGGCCTCTCGCCGCTCACTCCGGGTGCACGTCACCTCGGGCGTACGTCACTCCGGGGTGTACGTCGGATTGCTCCGACTCACTCCGACTTGCTTCGGCTTACTTCGACGAGTTCTCCGGCTTGCCCTTCAGCAGCGGCGCCTGGTAGTCCCCGAGCAGCGCCTTCTTGCCCGGGTCCAGGGTCTTCCAGTCGTCCTTGAGGACGCCACCGGTGTCGCCCGAGTTCGGGTTCCAGGACCAGTAGGTGTAGCTGATGCCGTTCTTCTTCAGGTACTTCATCAGGCTCTGCTGCCAGACGGCCTCGGTGCTGTTGCCGGTGGACTTCCTGCCGCCGAACTCACCGAGCATCAGCGGAGCGGTGTTGTCCTTCTTCAGGTAGCCCCAGTGCTTGTCCCAGAAGGCCGGCATGTTGTTGGGGAAGTCCTTGTCCATGAACCAGTTCTGGTTGTAGACACCCGGGCCGTACTCGTGCGGGGAGTACACGACCTTGTTGGCTTCCTTGAGCTTCACCGGGTGTTCCTTGACGTGGCGCAGTTCGCCGCCCCACCAGGTCGTCTCGTCCTTGTACTTGTCGTTGCCCTCGACGAAGATCAGCCAGTTGGGGTTGACCGAGTGGATCGTGTTGCCGGCCTTCTCGGCGGCCATCTTCCAGTCGGTCTTCGGGTTGCCGTCGCCCCAGGTGGCCTGGCCGCGCGGCTCGTTGTGCAGGTCGGCGCCGATGACCAGGTCGTTGTTCTTGTACCGCTGGGCCAGCATCTTCCAGTCGGACAGCCACTTGCTCTCGGGGAGCTTGTCGGTGTACCAGAGCTCGCTCTGACCCCACTGGTCCGGGCGGTGCTGGTCGAGAATGACCATCAGCCCGTGCTTGGTGGCGCTCTGGACGACCTTGTCCATGAGCTGGAGCCCGTTCAGCCCCTTGAGATCCGGGTTCTGCTTGAGGTCGATGCCGTTGGGCTTGCTCTTGGCGTCGAAGAGCTCGTTGGAGTAAGGCAGCCGGAGCGTGTTGAACCCGGTGTCGACCATCTGCTGGAACATGGAGTCAAGGTTGCGCGTCCACAGGCCGTGCGGTGCGAAAGTGCCGGTCTCCAGGCCGAACCAGTTGACGCCGGTCAGGGTCACCGTCTTGCCCTTGGAGTCCACGATGTCGGCCCCGGAGGTGCGCAGCGGACCCTGGCTCCCGGCCTCGGCGCTGGAGCTGCTGCCGCTCTTCACGGAATCCATCGTAAACGCGGAGACTGTCCCTCCGACGGCGGCAACCGCGACGGCCGCCCCTGCGGCCCCGAGAATCATGCGGCGGCTGAGACCTCGCTTCTTTTCGGTCGCGGTCGTGGTCGTTTCGGCGTGGTTTTCCATGGGGGAATTCATGCGGTAAGACTCCTGAGGAATTCGGGTACGGCAGTTTTGAGAATGCTGATGGGGGGCGTGGTCGCCGACGCTTCCGGGCACTCCGTGTACGGTTCCGTGGCCGTTGAAATGAAGACGAGTGCGGCCATGGGGAGGAGTTCGGAGAGCGCCTTGCCGAGCTGATGCGACGGCCAGTACGGCCAGTGCGGCGTGTCCGTGTCGACCAGGACCACGTCCGGGCTTACTCCGCTGACCAGCGAAATTGCCTCACAGACGGTGGCCACTGCGCCCACGAGTTCACATCCCGGCGCTTCCGTGACGAGATCTGCGAGAGCAGCCATTACCTGCGGATGGGGCTCCACGACGAGAACTCTTTTCACGGGCGGGGAACTCCTTCGAGCGTTTTTCTGCCATGCCCAGAAGGCTAGAAAAGAGGCCCCGCCCGAATCGACGTACGACGGATCGAAATCCGCGCACACCAAACGGCCGAATTCGGGCTACCTCAATTGAGGTAGCCCGAATTCGGCCGTTTTGAGCTCTTTGATATGGCTGTGGATCGGTTGGTGAAGGCGGTGTTCGCGGTGTTGCACGCAGCCCTGTGCCGCCCGGAGCGCGCTGGTCAGCGACTCAGCGACTCAGCGAGTCAGCGGCTCAACGGGTCAGCGGGCCAGCAGGTAGGCGTACTGCGCGTCGAACGTCCCCGGGGCCGCGGCGCAGCCGTCGGCCTGTCCCGGCGGTTTCACCCACAGATAGGCGTCGACCCCACGGACACCGGTGTCGGTGGTGGGGACGTGGCCGAGCCGCCGGCCCGGGGGATCGCAGGGATGATGGCCCCGGATCGGCCCGGCACCGTTGCGGCTGGTGTCGATCACCATGCTCAGCCGGGCGTCGGCCAGGTCCCCGAGCACCGCGAGGCCGTAGCGGATCTCGTCATCCGTCCTGTTGAAGTTCGACACGTTCAGGGATATGCCGTCCCCGTACCGGGTCACCCCGGCGCGCCGGAGCCGGTCGGCCATAGCCCGCGCGGGGTGCCAGTCGGAGTGGCCCGCGTCGTAGTACACCCGGGCGTTCGGGGCCTCGCGCTGCAGCACACGGCCCGCGTAGGCCAGGGCCGCGTACCGTTCCTGCCGCTCCCGGGGGCTGAGGCAGTCGGCGAGCGCGAGGGCGTCCGGTTCGAGGATCACCGCGGCGCGGCCGGGGCCGATTCCCCGGGAGAAGGCCCTGATCCACTCCCGGTAGGCGGTGGGATCTCCGGTGCCGCCGCTGCTGTGTCCGGAGCAGTCACGGCGGTGCACCGCGTAGGCGACGAGGACCGGCAGCGTGTCCCGGACCCGGGTGGCGTCGATCACCGCCCGCACCTGCTCCGTCACCCTCAACGGGTCCGGGTCGGTGAACCAGGACCCCTGCGGCCGGTCCGCGATGCGCTTGGCGATGACTGCCGCCCGGGGGTCCCCGGCGTTCTGGTGCACCCAGAGGGCGGCCGGAGTGTCGGGGTCGGTGTAGAGGCGGGTGTCGGCGGGGAAACGGGGCGGCGGCAGGATGAGCGGCGCCGCGGCACCGACACTGGGAGCGGTGAAGAACGGAGCGGTGGTCGCCGCCGTGGCCAAGGTCACCAGGAGGCCGAGAGCGGACAGCAGGGCCGTCATCCGCACCCGCCAGGCGTGCGGATACACGCGCCCCGGGTCCGGTACTCCGAGGCGCGTGTACGGGGAGGCAGAGGTGTACAAGCCGCTGCCGCCGTCAGCCGTCGTCCGTGGTCGACACAGTGCGCCGGATCAGGAACCAGGAGACGGCGGCCAGCACGATCAGCGCGCCCGTCGCGGCCGACACCACCATGATCGGTCCCGTGTCCGAGGAGCGGGTGGCAGCGGCGTCCTTGTCGGCGGACACCGTGGACGCGGAGTCGGACAGGGCCGCCCGCTGCGGCAGCGCCGCCGCGGGGGCGACGATCGCGGAGCCCTGACCCCGGCCCCGAGGGGTGGCGGTCTCGGTCAGCCGCCGTGTGACCTGGTCCACGGTCCACTTCGGGTGCTGGGCGCGCACCAGCGCGGCGGAGGCCGACACCCAGGATGCCGCGAACCCGGTACCGGAACCGGTCCAGTAGTCGTCGTTCCGGGCGGTCGTCAGGATGTCGACACCCGGTGCGGCCAGGTCCACGTGCTTGCCGCGGTGGGCGTCCGGCCAGAGCGCGCCCTTCTTGTCGATGGCGGTGACCGAGAGGACTTCCGGGTACGCCGCCGGGTAGGTCTGCGCGTTGCCGGTCCCGCCGGTGTCGCCCGCACCGGCCACGACCAGGGCGCCGTGCCGGACCGCGTACTCGACCGCCGCCTTCAGGGCGGGGCTCGAACGGCGGAAGCCCACAGTGACGTCGATGACCCGGGCTCCCTGACGCGCGGCCGCCCTGATCGACTTCGCGGTCGCGTTGGTGGGGCTCGTGTTGTCGAGGAAGACCCGGAAGGGAAGTATGCGTGCCTCGGGAGCGAGCCCGACCAGGCCGTCGCCGCGGTAGTTGCGGCCGGTTCCGGCGATGATGCCCGCGGCGTAGGTGCCCTGGAACGTCTCGCTGCCCTCGTCGCGCGTGTTGTAGACGTCCGAGCCACTGATGACGCGGCCCTTGAGGTCAGGATGGGACGCGTCGACTCCGGTGCCGATCACCGCGACCGTCACGCCCTCACCTTTGGTGATCTTCCATGCCTGTTCGGCCTTGAGCGAGGTCAGAGCCCACTCGGAGTCGCGGAGCGCCCCGGAGACCGCCGGAGCCGCCTTACCCGGCATGGCGAGAGTGAGCGCCAGCGCCGCGACGGCGGCCAGGGCGCGTCCGGCGAGCGCGGAGCCCGAGGTTGTACGTCCTGTCATGGCGAAGCACCTACCCCTGCTACCCCTAGGGGGCTTCTGACGGATCTCCGCGGCGTCGCGACGCCCGGCACTCCCCCACTGCCTTGAGGGCGTGGGAGGTACCCCCACTCGCCGCACGGCGCGAAGGGACAAGTGGCTCCGCCACATGACCCTCCACGCCGCACGCCGAGAGCACGCACCGAACGCCGCTCCTTCTTCCACGGAGATCCGTCAGAAGCCCCGTAGTGCTGGTGGATGTGGGGCCGGGCCGCGGTGATGGAGCGGCCCCGGCCGTTCCGGCCCGGGCTCCCGACCGGAGCACCCGGCGGGAACTCGCCTGCCCGCCCATGGTCCGGGTCCCGCGCGAGGCATTGCACCCGCGAATGGGGGAGAAGCTGGTCCCCTCTTCGGGGGACCGCGAGGGCCCGGTGAACCCGATACCTGAGGCCGACCGGGCGTCTCTCCCCCAAATGGGGGAGCCGACGCCTCCCCCGAAGGCGGGGAAGACCCCTCACCCGTTCACGTGATGTACGCGACCGTCCATGAGCGCACGCTGGTCTGCGGTGGTCTCGCCGTGCGGGACCGAGGGGCATTCTCTTCGCTTGGAGGAGTCGCGATGCACCTGATGCACCGCTCTCGGACGGCACCCGTACGAGCCGACGTGCCGCGCACATCGGATGGAGAACCCTCCGGGAGTCCTCCCGGGTCCCCGGCGCGCGGCGGCAGGCTCCGAGGACCTGCCGCAAGACGCATGCTGAGGTTCGCGCTGGTCGGTTGCGCGGGTGCGGTTGTGAACACGGTAGCGCTGTACGCCCTTCACCGTCTGCTGCGCGTGCCGCTCGTCGTTGCCTCGGCCGCGGCCGTCGAGCTGGCCGTCATCCACAACTACGTGCTGAACGACCGGTGGACCTTCGGGATGCGAGCCCTCTCACTGAAGCGGTTCGGCAAGTTCAACGCGTCCATGCTCGCCGGCCTCGCCGTCAACGTGCTGGTCCTGTGGGCCCTGGTGCACGGCGGACGCCATCTCGTGCTCGCGAACGTGGTCGCCATCGGCGTCGCCTTCGCGGTCAACTACACCTCCAGCGCCCTCTGGGTGTGGCACGGGACCTGGGGGAGGAATCGATGACCTTCCTCCTGTACGCAGGACTGGTCCTGATCTCCGTCCTGCTCACCGTGCAGTCGGCCCATGTGCTCTTTCTGATGCTCTACACCTGGGACCAGCCCGGTGCCGAACGGAAGGCGGCGGCACCGGAGACCTTCCTGCCGCCGCAGCTGTCGTTCAGCGTGCTGCTGCCCGCCCGGCATGAAGAGGACGTCATCCAGACGACCATCGAGCGAGTGGTGCGCGCCGACTATCCGGACGATCTGCTGGAGGTCTTCGTGATCTGCTCGGCCGACGACACCGGAACCATCGGCAAGGCCGAGGAGAAGATCGAAGAACTCGGCCGGGAGGGGCTGCACAACGTCGAGGTCATCGTCTTCGACGACAAGCCGATCAACAAACCGCACGGGCTCAACGCCGCTCTGCCGCACGCGAGCCACGACGTGGTGACCATCTTCGACGCCGAGGACGACATCCACCCCGCGATCTTCGACCTGGTCAACACCGTGATGATCCAGGACGAGGTCAATGTCGTCCAGGCCGGCGTGCAGTTGATGAACTATCAGTCCACCTGGTACTCCGCCCTGAACGTCCTGGAGTACTTCTTCTGGTTCAAGAGCCGTCTGCACTACCACGCCCACTGGGGGTCCATCCCGCTCGGCGGCAACACGGTGTTCTTCACACGGGAGTTGCTGGTGCGCCTCGGCGGCTGGGACGAGCACAACCTCACCGAGGACGCCGACCTGGGCCTGAGGGTCTCCGCCGCGGGGGAACGGGTGCGGGTCGTCTACGACGACCGCTACGTGACCAAGGAGGAAACCCCGCCCACGCTCGGCCACTTCATCCGCCAGCGCACCCGGTGGAGCCAGGGCTTCATGCAGACCCTGCGCAAGGGCACCTGGAAACAGATGCCCACCCGCAAACAGCGCTGGCTCGCCTTCTATGTGCTGGCCTTCCCGCACGGGCAGGCGCTGCTGGGCGTGTACCTGCTGTTCTCCCTCGGCATGATCCTCCTCTTCAAGGTGCCGGTGCTGGTCGCGCTCATCTCGTACCTGCCCGTGCTGATGCTCGTGGCGCACTTCCTGACCGCGGTGGTCGGACTGTACGAGTTCGCCGAAGCCCACGGGCTGCAGGCGACGTCGAGCACCGTGTTCCGCATGGCCCTCGCCTGGTACCCGTACCAACTGGTCCTGTGCTACGCCGCGATGCGCGCCATGCGGAGGCAGATGCAGGGGCGGCACGACTGGGAGAAGACAGCGCACGTAGGCGCCCACCGGGCCCAGGCCGAGGGAGCTGAGTCCCGTGTCGCATGATCAGCAGAAACCGCGGCTCAGTGTGGTCCACGAGAAGGCCGCGGCGCCGGACGGGGCCACGGCACCGGCCGAGACCGCCGCGTCGCCCGAGACCACCGCGCAGGCCAGGCAGCGCCCGGACGAGAACCTGTCCGTGGCGAAAGGCCGCTTCCCCCCGCTGGGACGGAAGGGCAGGATGTCGCTGGTCTTCGCCATGGCCACCGGGCTCGTCACGCACGCCTGGCATCTGTTCCAGTACCCGCTGTACCTCACCGACGAGGGCATCTACATGCAGCGGGCGTGGTCGCTGATACGGGAGACCAGACTCTCTCCGTACACCTACTCCTACGACCACGCTCCGGGCGGCTGGATCACCCTCGCCGGGTGGGCGTATCCGCTGCCGAAGCAGTTCGAGACCTTCGGCAACGCGATCAACACCGGCCGATTCCTGATGCTGCTGGTGCACATCGCCAGCGTCTACCTGCTGTTCGAGGTCACCCGCAGGCTGTCCGGCAGTGTGCTGGCCGCCTCGGTCTCCGCCTTCTTCTACAACGTCTCTCCGCTGGCCGTCTACTTCCAGCGTCAGGTCCTGCTGGACAACATGATGATGTTCTGGGTGCTGCTGGGGCTGCTCGCCCTGCTGCGCCCGGAGTTCCGTATCAAGGACGCCGTCGGGGGCGGGATGGCCCTGGGGATCGGCCTGATCACCAAGGAGAACGCTCTCTTCTTCGTTCCGGCCTTCCTGTATCTCCTGCACCGCAGGATCAAGGGCACGTCCAACCTCCGGTTCACGCAGATGTTCTGGCCGTTCACGATGCTGATTCCGGTCGGCGGGTACCTCATGTACGCGACGCTCAAGAACGAGCTCCTGCCGAGCGGACTCAGCTTCAATCTGAACAGCCCGCCCACCGAGCACGTATCGCTCCTCTACACCGCCTGGTGGCAGGTAAACCGCACCGAGGGAAAACTGTTCAGTCACGAAGGGCTCCTGTACCAGAGCTGGCTTTTCCGGGACGCTTTCTTCCTGTACGTCGGAGTGGTCGCCATGGCCCTGTGCCTGCTCTGGGGCCTGAAGGACCGTAATCGCGATCTGGGTTTCCTGATCAGTGGAGCGCTCTCTTTCGGCTACTTCTTCTACCTGCTGCGAGGCAGCGTGGTCCTGGACTTTTACGTGGCTCCGCTGATTCCGATGTTCGCCATCAACATCGGAATGGCGACGGACCGGGTGATGAAGTGGATGCGTCCCATGCTGAAGCAGGGTGGCCCGGTCTATCGCGGGCTGCGGGTCGGGCTGCCCTGTTTCGTCATCGCCCTGCTGATCATGTCACCGACCTCGGGATACCTCATGACGACGAACACCGAAGGACGCGTGAAACTTGCGGACCAGTACGACCCGAAGCTCAACCTGACCGCCCTGCAGGGGCAACAGGTCGAGTGGATACGCAAACACATCCCGCCCGACGCAAGGATCATCACGGACGACGACATATGGATGATGCTGCACGATGTGCGCCCGTTCTATCCGTATGCGCATTCCCACTGGAATGCTGCGTCCGACCCGGCCGTGCGGGACAAACTGTTCCGCAAGAAATGGCAGAACATCGACTACATCATCATGTCGAACAAGATGCGCAAGTCCATCGACGACAACAACGGTGATGGCCGGGAGAACTGGATCCTCCAGGGCCTGCGCAATTCGAAGAGGGTCTGGTACATCCAACGCGGCGATATCAAGCTGGAAATCTACCGGGTGGAATAGCCTCAGGGCGGGAGGTGAAGGTCGTGCCTGAGAACGAGAACGGGATCGTGCCTGAGAACGAGGAAAAGAACGTCCCCGGCGGTCCCGACAAGAAGAAGCGTTTCGGTGTGAAGCAGGTCCTGATGGCTGTCATCATCCTCGCGGTCGTCGGATCTCTGGCGCAGGTGGTCGTCCGGACCGGCGGCTTCGGCGGTGCTCTCAGTACCACCGGTGAGCGAGGAGGCGCGAAGAAGTCCGAGACCCACGAGGCCGAGAGGCCCGAGGGCCGTCCGACGAAGGAGGTCAACTTCGGCAGCAAGCAGCCCATCATCGTGGTCGGCCAGGGCCGGGCCGCGCCGGGCGGCAAGGTGACCGTCCAGGGCGCGGGCTTCAGCGCGATGGCCACCGTGGACCTCCGGCTGGAGGGCGGCCAGAAGCCCGGTGCGGCGGGCAAGCCGGCCGCGACGGTCAAGTCCAACGGGTCCGGCGCGTTCGTAGCACAGGTCCGCCTGCCGCAGAACTCGGGCAGCGCGCCCACGACCGTGGTCGCCCAGGAGCGCGGCGGCACCGCCAAGAGGCCCGGGAAGACGGCCGAGGCACAGGTGGTCAGCGGGGGCGGGATCGGAACCGTGGCGATCAACAAGGCGGTCGGCAAGCCGGGCGACACGGTGTCGCTGTCCGGTCGCGGCTTCACTGCCGGGGAGTCGATCGCGGTGTACTGGGGGCGCGTCAGCGGCGAACCCGTCACCACGCTGCGGGCCGACTCGTCGGGCGGCATAGGCCAGGCGAGCATCAAGGTGGGGGTGGCCCCGGTGGGCCCCAGCACCCTGGTGCTGGTCGGCCAGAAGAGCAAGATCACGGCAACGGCCCCGTTCCAGATGCTGGGGCTGTACCCCACGGTCAAGTCCACGCCGTGGGCCGTCAAGGCCGCGCAGAAACTGACCGTGAGCGCGCGGGGGTTCGCACCGGACGAACGCGTGCTCATCTACATCAACAGCGCCTCAGGCGTCCCGGCCTTCACCTCCAACGCCGACGGGCGGGGCCGGATCCAGGATGTCGCGTTCGAGGTGCCGTTCGGTCTGAAGGGCAAGCAGAGCCTCCTCCTGGTCGGTGAGCAGTCGCGGGCCAAGGCGAACTCCGCGTTCCGCGTGATGCCGTACACCCCGTCCGCGGAGCCCAGCACCTACGGCGGACGCGCGGGCACCACGCTGAGCTTCTACGTCAGCGGCTTCGCCCCGAACGAAGAGGTGGCCCTGTACGTCGGCGGCAACGAAAGCGGCGGCGGACGGAAGATCGCGACCTTCCAGGTGGACAGCCGGGGCAAGGCAGGCCCCGCGGGCTCCTACCGGCTCACCGCGGCGGACGAGAGCGGCGTGACCTTCAAGCTCGTCGGTCTGAAGAGCGGCAGCACCGCCCAGGCGGGAATCAACAACTCCAAGGGCCAGGGTGACGGCGGGGGCGGCGGCGGGGGCGGCGGAGACCAGGGCGGTGACCAAGGCGGGGGCGGCGACCAAGGCGGAGACCAGGGCGGGGATCAAGGCGGAGATCAGGGCGGAGATCAGGGCGGAAACCAAGGCGGGGACCAGGGCGGAAACCAAGGCGGGGACCAGGGCGGAAACCAAGGCGGAAACCAAGGGGACCAGGGCACTCAAGGCCAGTAGCCCAGGGCCTGTGGGCTGCCTCGCCGGAGATGCCCGAACTGCAAGCTCCCGAGGCGGCCCGTCAGGCAACCCGGTGTTCCATAGTTGTGGGTAGAAACATCATGGAGTGCACCATGACTACCATTTTTGGGCCAAATTCCCGAAGAGTCCTACAGTTCCTCACCCACATCGAGGACCTGTCGCCCCAGGAGATCGACCGCGTGGCCGGCGTGTGGCGTCAGACCTCCAGCCAGACCCGTGCCGAGGCATGGGCAGAGGTCCGGCACACCACCACCGACGAGGAGCGCTACCGCATCCTCGTGGCGGCGTCCGTGGCCCGCCGGGCCGCCCTGGACACGGCGCAGAGCCACCAACGGCACGACTGGGCCTTCTGGGCGGCGGTCTGGGACGCGGTGATGGCGATCGCCGTCTGCGACCGGATCGGCGGCCACTACGACACCCTGATCGCCCCGGTCGCCTCCGTCATGCCGTTCCTGGGCGTGTGCCGACGTGACCAGCTCGGCACCCACCACCTGCCGGACGCCGTACTCGGGGGGAGCCGCCGGCCATGAACCACCGAATCCCCGTCATGGTGGCCGACAACGACGCCGAGGTCCGGGATGCGCTCGCGGACCTGATCGGGTCGTACCCGGCCTTCGAACTCGTCGGCCTGGCCGCCGACCACGAGCAGACCGTGTCGGCGGTGGGCCGGACGCACCCGAGGGTCCTGGTCCTGGACGTGCAGATGCCCGAGGGCGACGCCGCGGGCACCATACGGACCCTGCGCGACCGCGCACCGGACACGAGGATCCTGGCCCTGTCCGCCTACGCGGACAGCGAGACCGTGCTGCAGGTCCTGGCCGCCGGAGCCGTCGGCTACCTGGTCAAGGGCGCGCCCGCGGAGGAGATCCTGGAGGCGATCACCCGTGCCGCCCGCGGCCAGTTCAGCATGTCGGCCAAGCTCGTCGAGGCCTGCCTGGAACCGCTGAAGCGGCAGCCGAGGCCGTTGTCCGGCCCCGGCGTGAGAACCGCGGCCCCGCGCGTCGACGAGAAGGCGTGCCTGGACCTGCTCGAACAGGCCCCGTGCGGCGTGCTCGTCACCGGGGCCCAGGACCGCGTCGAACTCGCCAACGCCCAGGCCCGGCACATGTTCGGCTACAGCGGCGCCGAGATGCGCGGCAAGCGGCTGCGTGACCTGCTGCCCGAGCACCCGGGTGCCGCGACGGCCGCCGGACAGCTGATCGCACCCACGTCGGCGACACCGGGGCTGCGCCGGGACGGCACCGAGTTTCCCGCGCGGATCGTCGGCGGCCGGCTGCGGAACGGTCGCCCGCGGTACGTGGTGTACGTGACGGACCTCAGCGAGGCCGGTGCGAGCGGGGACCGGCTGCGCCAGCTCGTCGACTCCTCACCGGACGCCATGCTGCTCCTGGACGCCGAGGGCCGTGTCCGCCAGGCCAGCCCCCGGGCCGAGACCCTGTTCGGGTACACCCGGGAACAGTTGCTCGGCATGCTCGTCGAGACGCTGCTGCCCGACCAGCCGCTGACCGTCTCGTTGCGGGACTGGACCGAGCCCTGGCAGGAACGGGCGGGCCACAGCGTGGAACTGGTCGGCCGACGACAGGACACCAAGCAGTTCCCGGCCGATGTGAGCGTCAGCCCGCTGCGCACCCCGGACGGCGTGTTCACCGTGCTGACCGTCCGGGACATCACCGAGGTGCAGCGTGCCCAGTTCGTCCTGGAACGCAGTCTGGAACTCATGGAGGGAACCGGCCGTGACCGGCAGGCCCTGCTCAGCCATCTCATCCACGCCCAGGAGGAGGAACGCAGGCGCATAGCCGCCGACATCCACGACGACACCATCCAGGTCATCACCGCCGTGGGCCTGCGCCTCCAGCAGTTGCGCGGGCGACTGACGGACCCCAAGGACGTGCAGGTGATGGACAGGCTGGACGAGACCCTGAAACTGTCGCTCAGCCGCCTGCGGCAACTGATCTTCGACCTGCGGCCCTCCAGCCTGGAGCACGGCAGCCTGGCCACGGCCCTGCAGACGTATCTGGACCGGATGAGCGCCGAGACCGGCACCCACTACAAGTTCGAGGACCGGCTGCAGGCCGTGCTGCCCGTGGAGACGATGGTGCTGATCTACCGGACCGCCCAGGAAGCCCTGATGAACGTGACCAAGCACGCGCGGGCGAAGACCGTCCGCGTGCAGTTGCTGGGCGTCGACGACGGCTGCCTGATGCGGATCGTCGACGACGGCGTGGGCTACGACCCGATGGAGGTGGAGTCCCGCCCCGGCCACCTGGGCCTCACCCTCATCCATGAGCGGGCGCAGATGGCGGGCGGCTGGAGCCGCGTGGAGAGCCAGCCGGGGGCCGGCACGACCGTCGAGTTCTGGGTGCCGCTCGCCGAGGCTCCGTTGCCTCCCCCGGGATACCGTGCCGGCGAGAACAGCGGCCCCCCGGAACGGCATACGGAGCCATGAAGAACGCGCCCGTCCTCACCAAGGTGCTGCTCGTCGAGGACCACCGCGTCGTGGCGGAGGGGCTGTGGGCCCTGCTCGACGAGTACGACGACCTGACCGTGGTCGGCTGGGCCGACTCGGTCGCCGAGGCGGTGCCCATGACGGAGCAGCTCGACCCGGAGGTGGCGCTGATCGACTACCGGCTCCCCGACGGCACGGGCGCCGAGGCGGCGGACCGCATCCGCGCCCTCGACCCCACCGTCGCGGTCGTCTTTCTCAGCGCCGACACCAGCGACGCCGCCCTCCTGGCCGCGGTCGAGGCGGGCGCGAGCGGATACCTGCTCAAGTCGGCGGGCGGAGACGAGATCGCCTCCGCCATCCGCGCGGCAGCCGCGGGCGAAACCCTCATCCCCGCCCGAACCCTCATGGAGGTCCTCGCCCGGCACCGCGAGAGCACCAGGGTCTTCGCCCAGCAGACGGAACGGCTGGAGAGCCTCACCAGCCGGGAACAGGAGATCCTCGCCCTGATGACCCAGGGCGTCGACAACCGTGCCATCGCCGACCGTCTGACCATCAGCTACGCCACCGTACGCACCCACGTACGCGGAATCCTGGAGAAGCTGGACGCACGGTCCCAGCTGGAGGCGGTCGCCAAGGCCGCCGAGTGGGGCTTCCGCCCGGCGCAGCCCGACCCGACGGCGGAGACGAACGAACCCTGACGGCCGGGCCCGAGGCACCGCCGGCCCGCCCCGCACCGTCTCCTCGTGCGCGGCCGGGCTGAGGCGGGGCCCCTCCGGCGCAGGGGGCGCTCCCCGCCGTCGGGGCCCCGCCGCCGTGTCGCGGGGAGCCGGTCAGCCCTGGGGGGCCGCGGCCCGCAGGGCGATGCGGTGCTCACCCGCGTACACGTTCATGGAGGCGCCGCGCAGGAAGCCGACCAGGGTCAGGCCCGTCTCCGCGGCCAGGTCGACCGCCAGGGACGAAGGGGCCGAGACCGCCGCGAGCACCGGGATGCCGGCCATCACCGCCTTCTGCGCCAGCTCGAAGGACGCCCGTCCCGAGACCAACAGGACCGTCCGGGACAGCGGGAGCGCGCCGCTTTGCAGCGCGCGCCCCACCAACTTGTCCACCGCGTTGTGGCGGCCCACGTCCTCACGTATGTCGAGGAGCTCGCCGTCCTCGGTGAACAGGGCCGCCGCGTGCAGGCCCCCGGTCCGGTCGAAAATCCGCTGGGCCGCGCGCAGCCGGTCGGGGAGGCTCGCGAGCAGCTCGGGTTCCAACCGCACCGGGGGAGTACTGTTGCCCTCCGTTTCGTCGATCGACCAGCGGGTCGTCGTACGGACCGCGTCCAGGCTCGCCTTTCCGCACAGCCCGCAGGACGACGTCGTGTACACGTTCCGTTCGAGCGTGATGTCCGGGATGACGACGCCGGGAGCCGTCTTCACATCCACGATGTTGTACGTGTTCGAACCGTCCACCGTGGCGCCCGCGCAGTACACGATGTTCTGCAGTTCGTCCGCCGCGCCCAGCACCCCCTCGCTCACCAGGAAGCCCGCCGCCAGCGCGAAGTCGTCGCCCGGGGTGCGCATGGTGATCGCGAGGGGCTTGCCGTTGAGCCGGATCTCCAGGGGTTCCTCGGCGACGAGCGTGTCCGGGCGGGCGGAGACCGCGCCGTCCCGGATGCGGATCACCTTGCGTCGTTCCGTCACTCGTCCCATGTCCCCATCAGCCCCGATCAGTCCCGGTTCTGTACGTGCTGGTGGCCGAAGCGGCCCTTGACGCGGAGGTTGCCGTGGGCCACCGGGTCCTCCCGCTCCGAAGCCGGTGGACCGAGTACCGCCGCGATCGGCAGCTTCTCGATCCGGATCGCCGAGGCCTTGAACTCCGCGGTCCCCGCGATCGGACAACTGGCCTTCCGCGTCAGCCGGCCGGCGTCCACCTCGGCCGGAAGGCGCATGGTCATGAACGCCAGCCCGGGCCGTAACGCCGTGTCCACCCACACCGGTGCCACCATCGAGCCGCGCCGTGTGGCGATCCGGACCTCCTCACCGACCACCACGCCGTAGTGCTCGGCGTCCTCCGGGCACAGCTCGACGTACTCACCACGCCGCAGCGGCGACGCGAAACTGCCGGCCTGCGCACTGGTGTTGTACGACTCGTCGAGGCGGCGCCCCGTGGTGAGCCGGATCGGGTACCGCTCGTCCGTCAGGTCCACGGGCGGGTCGTACGGGACGAGTCCGAAGGGCACGCGCAGATCCCGCTCGGCCGACGACACCGACCTCGACTCGTTCCGGACGGTCTCGGCATACGTGTGGTCCCAGTCGTGACCGAGGCGCACGGCGACGTCGCAGAGGATGTCGATGCCGTCGCGGGCCTCGCCCGGCACGGTGACCGCCCCGTGGACTGGTGGAACTCGCTGCTCGCTGCCGGTGGTTGCGCCATCCGCCTCCGCCGGCCCAGCGGTCGAGGGCAGCACGACGTCCGCCAGCTCCGCTGTCTCCGTCAGGAAGGTGTCCTGCACGACGAGGAAGTCGAGGGCGCGCAGCCGCCGCACCGCCTGCTCGCCGTCGGCCGCTGACTGCGCCAGGTCCTCACCGATGCAGTAAACGGCCTTGAGCGTGCCCTCCTCCATGGCCTCGAACATCTCCGTCAGCGTCAGCCCGTGGTGCACGTCGTCCTGCCCGCGCAGGGGCTGGAGTCCGGAACCGTAGCGGCCCACGTGGCCGACCAGCAGGGACAGATTGATCAGCGCGCGTACGCTGTCCGAGGCGTTGTGGTGCTCTTTGATGCCCCGCGGCCGGCCCAGCCGACCGTGCTCGCCGCGGGCGTAGGCGTGCGCCAACTCCCTTATGGCGGAGGCCGGTACGCCCGTCACCTTCTCCGCGAGCGACAGCGTCCAGTCCTCGACGAGCTGCCGGTACTCCTCGAAGCCGGTCGTCGCCCGTTCGATGAAGGCGTGGTCGGCGAGGCCCGCTCGGATGATCTCCCGGCCGATCGCGTGAGCCATGGGGATGTCGGTGCCGGAGTTCGGCCTCACCCGGGCCTCCGTCCGCTCGGCGGTCGGCGTGTGACAGGTGCCGTTGCAGGAGGCCACGTTGTCCGTGCCCATGACGACACGCGCGAACTTCTGCGCCACGCCGTTCATTCCACGGGGCGCGCGGGCGCAGGAGAGCACTCCGGAGGCGCCGCACGCCCGGCTCAGCCCCTGGGCGACGCGGGTCAGCGCGTCGTCCCAGTCGACCTGCCGAAAGGGCTCGTCGCGCGAGTCCCGGACCAGCGGCCGGGTGAGCCGGGCGTGGGCCATCAGGCCGTGTCCGCTCACGCCGCGGTCCGCAGCGCGAGCAGATCCGAGATGGCGTGGACGGTACGGAGCGTCGGCACCGGAACCTCGGTGATCTCCGCCAGCTCGACGACGGCCGCGAGGAGTACGTCGAGTTCGAGCGGTTTACCGCGCTCCAGGTCCTGGAGCGTGGAGGTGCGGTGGTCGCCGACGCGCTCGGCGCCCGCGAGACGGCGCTCGATGGAGACGCCGACCTCGCAGCCGAGGGCCTCGGCGACGGCGAGCGTTTCTTTCATCATGATCTCGATGACCTGGCGGGTGCCGCCGTGCAGGCACATCTGCCGCATGGTGGCGCGGGCCAGCGCGCTGATCGGGTTGAAGGAGATGTTGCCGAGCAGCTTGAGCCAGATGTCGTTGCGCAGGTCGGGCTCGACCGGACACTTGAGCCCGCCTGCCTGCATGGCCTCGCTGAGTGCCAGACAGCGGGTCGAGACACTGCGGTCGGGCTCGCCGATGGAGAACCGCGTGCCTTCGAGGTGTCGTACGACCCCCGGGCCCTCCAGCTCGGTTGCGGCGTAGACGACACACCCGATGGCCCGTTCGGGCGCGAGCACCGCACTGACCGCGCCGTCCGGGTCCACGCTCTCGACACGGTGCCCGTCGTGGGGGCCGCCGTGCCGGTGGAAGTACCACCAGGGGATGCCGTTCTGGGCGGCCACGACCGCCGTCGTCTCATGGAGCAGGGGCTCGATCAGCGGCCCGCACGCCGCGTACGAGTTGGCCTTCAGGCCCAGGAAGACGAAGTCGACCGGGCCGATCTCAGCCGGGTCGTCGGTGGCATGGGCGCGCGCGGTGAAGTCGCCGCGCGGGCTGAGGACTCTGACGCCGTGCTGCCTCATGGCCGCCAGATGCGGTCCACGGGCGACGAGATGCACATCCGCGCCTGCGCGGTGGAGAGCGGCGCCGACGTAGGCGCCGATCGCACCGGCGCCGAGAACTGCAACTTTCACTGTGTGGAGCTCCGTTCGGTCGAGGGTACCGAGGAACTGCCGAACTCTTGTCGACGGAATATTGTCTACAGGATGGAGATGCGGCCAGCAAGAGTTAGGACAGCACTCGAACGCCTTGCGTGAGAGAAACGCGGACGGGCGGTCGTGCGCGGGACGGGTCCTCCGCTGTCCGTGAGCTGCCCGTACGCCCCGGCGTGACGAGTCCGGCTCCCGCGTCTCCTGGTGTTTTGTGCGCCGTGGACTGTAGGCAAAAGACACATCATAATTGGCCTTCATCTTGCAGCGACGCTGCCCAGGAGGGACCGCGATGTTGCCGACGACAGGACTGCCGCAGGGTGCGGTGCCCAAGCTCGAACGGCCCGGTCCGCTGCGCGACCGTGTCTACGAGGCTCTGCTCGAACTCATCACCACCCGCGCCCTCCAGCCGGGCCAGCACCTTGTCGAGAGCGAACTCGCCGGGCATCTCGGGGTGTCCCGGCAGCCTGTGCGTGAGGCGCTGCAGCGCCTCAGTACCGAGAACTGGGTCGATCTGCGGCCCGCCCAGGGCGCGTTCGTGCACGAACCGACCGAGGCGGAGGCGGACCAGCTCCTCACGGTGCGTACCCTCCTGGAGGCCGAGGCCGCCCGGCTCGCCGCCGCCCATGCGAGGGCCGAGGCCGTCATCGCGCTGGAGGAGTTGTGCACGGAGGGCGAGCGCGCGGTCGCCGCCGACGACGTGGACGGCGCGGTCGCGATGAATGCCCGGCTCCACGCGAAGATCATGGAACTCGCGGGCAACGAGGTCCTCGCCGAGTTGGCCGCGCGCGTCGACCGGCGTGTCCGCTGGTACTACACGCCGGTCGCCCGGCAGCGCGGACAGCAGTCCTGGACCGAACACCGTGAGCTGATCGCGGCGATCGCGGCCCGCGACGAGCGGCGCGCCACGGCGATCATGCGTGCCCACACGGAACACACGCGGAAGATGTACCACGAGCGCGAGAAGTAGGAGGGCGGCCGGGCTCGCTCACGAGAACACGTTCCAGCACTCGGTGACAGGTCGCCAGAACGCCGCGGGCGCGTGGGAAACCACGGGTTGTACTGTCCTCCTGGCCTTCACCACGTGCGCCACGGATCGGGCGGCCTTTCCCCACGACGCCCGTCGTGGGGAAAGGCCGCCCGATGTCCGGGCTCCCTTGCTCAGGCCGCTTGCTGCTGCGGTACCGACGTGGCGCCTCGGGGCCGCCCCGGCTGCCGCAGCAGCCGTGCGATGAACGGCAGCGATCCGTAGGCGAACCCGCCGTTGACGAAGCCGGTCTTGGCGCCGCGCCGCTCGGGGAACCACTTGCCGACCATGTTGATGCAGGTCGTGTAGACGAGGCCGGCCCCGACGCCGCCGACGACGCCGAATCCGAGGATTGCGAGCCATACGTTGCTCAGATGCGACAGGGCGAGGAACCCGGCGATGCACATGACCCCGCCGACGTACACGGCAGATACACCATGAGCTTGCGGGGGTGACCGAAGATGTCCCGGTCGGTCTCGCCGACGCGGTGGACGCGGCCGCGGGAGTCGGTCACTTCACGGTGGGGACGGTTCGCGGCGTCGGGGTGCTGTCGAGCTGTTCTGCACGACGGGGGCAGCCGTCATGTCACGCCATCTCCTCGCCTGGCTTGTGCTGGTCGGTCGCGATGCGCTGTGCCTTGGGACGTCCGGGCGGGTGCAGGAACAGGGCGACGAAGCCGGCGAAGAGGGAGATCGAGCCGGCCAGGATGAACGCGCCGGAGTAGTCCCAGGCACCGACCACGACGGCGCCCATGCCGGAGCCGAGCAGGCCGGAGACCAGCTTCGACGAGTACACCAGGCCGTAGTTGGAGGCGTTGTTGTTCTCACCGAAGTAGTCGGCGGTCATGGCGGCGAACATGGGGAAGATGGCGCCGCCGCCGAAGCCGGAGATCGACGAGAAGAGCAGGAAGAGAGGCAGGTTGCCGATGTTCCCGGAGAACAGGATGCCGTACTGCGACAGTCCGAGGACGATGCAGACGAAGATCAGGCACTGCTTGCGGCCGTAGCGGTCGGAGAGCCAGCCGATCACGCCGCGGCCCGTGCCGTTCACGATCGCCTTCAGGGACATCGCGGTCGCCACGATGCCGCCCGCGAAGCCCGCCTCGTCCCCGAAGGGCACCTGGAAGGCTATGCCGAAGATGTTCACACCCGAGGTACAGAGCAGGCAGAACCACATGAGGGCCACGCGGCCGGTCTGCCACGCCTCCTTGGGGGTGTACTGGTGCACGGCCGGCGGGTTCTTCTCCAGCGCGCGCCGGGCACGTGCGTCGTCGGGCTTCTTCAGCGGGTCGACGTCGGCCGGCCACCAGTTCTTCGGCGGGTCCTGGAAGAAGTGGCCCGCCACCGCGACGACCGCGGCCAGGAAGAGGCCCACGGAGACCAGCACCCAGCGGAAGTTGGTGAGGTCCATGTAACCGGTGAAGAGGAAGACGAAGGGTACGGAGCCGTAGGCGAAACCGCCGTTCACGAAGCCCGTCTTGCCGCCCTTGCGCTCCGGATACCACTTGGCGACCATGTTCACGCAGGTCGCGTAGACCATGCCCGCGCCCATGCCGCTGAACATGCCGAAGCCGATGTACGCGACGACCACATGCGGCGCGTACGCCAGCGAGAGGTAACCCAGTAGCGTGCCGAGCGCGCCGAACATCATCGCCCAGCGGGCCGGAAGTTTGCCGCTCTCGCGCAGCTTGCCCGCGGGGAAGGCCACCGCCGCCTGGAAGAAGACCCAGACGCCCAGCATCCAGAAGATGTGCGCGCTGCTCCAGCTGTGCGCCGTATGCAGCGTGTCCTCGGCCGACGCGAACGCGTACTCGGCCGAGCTGATGCCCATCATGCCGACCCACGGCAGGATGACCATCCACTTGCGTTTGCGCCCCATGATGTCGATGTCGGTCTCACCGACGCGGAAGACGCGTCCGTTCGCGTCGGTCACCTCACGGTAGGGAACTGATGTGGGGAGGTCGGTCGTTGTCATGTTGTGTTGCAACTCCTTGCGTCGAAAGATCTGGCCAGCGCCCCCTGTCCCATGCCTTTCGTGCGCACGCGGGTCCCGGGGCCGGCCGACGCGCACCGTCGGCCGACTCCTCACCCACTCATCTCATGAAGCACCGCCCAACAGCCCTGCGGCACGGGTCCGGCGGTACTGCGCGCCGAGCCCGGCCACTGGCTTCTCGGTCCTGTACGGGCAAGCCACGACCCCTCGTTCGCCGGGTAGTGGCAGGTCTCGCCGGTCGTCGGCTCCTCGCCCGCTCCTCTGTCGTTGAGTCAGATCACTCTCTTGCCTTTGAGGAGCGGCAACTCCTCGCTGTGGAAGCCGAGTTCACCGGCTGATAGCAGGTCTCGCCGGTCGCCGAGCAGCGGGGACCGCTCGATCTCGGCAGGGGAGTCGGACAGTTTCAGCGGGGTGCCCACGAACTCGGATGTCACCGGGCTCACCTCACTTGTCCGTTGCTCTGAACGTTCTGGCGGTGCTGTGCGTGGGCCCTGACACATTGCATACAGTCGACGAATACTGTATGAAGATGGTTATCCCGCATCCGATGGGTGGATGTCCAGGGGGCGTGCAGCACTTTTAAGACGGGGAGCCGAATCCTGGGCCTGTGCGAGCACAGGTCTCCACATCCGGCACGCTCGCCTACCAACTCATCAGCCGGGACCGGAACGTGACGTCGCAGGGTTGACGCGGCGTGACTGCTGCAAACAGTCCAGCCTCACCTCGCTCCTCCCTGTGTACGCGGCCCTTGGTCGCGCCGGCACGCATTCTGCGGTTCAGCAGATGCCAGGCCTCCCGCCCCCGACTGTGCACCGAGAGCGGAGACACCGAATGGCAACCACCCTCAACCCCACCCCACTCGTGCTGAAGTCCGGCACGTCCTGGAACGACGCATGGCAGCGATGCCTCACCGCTGCTCCTGAGGCGTTCCGCGAAGACCGTGTCCTGAACCTCTGGGGCGCTGCCTGGCAGGCGGACGGCCGGGCCCTGCCCGCGACCAGCCCGGTCGACGGCAGCCCGATCGCGGGCCCGCCCCGCCTGGACGGTGCCACGGCTCAGCAGGCGGTGCGGGCCTCGCTCGACCAGCACCGCGCCTGGCGCCATCTGCCCCTGGAGGAACGCCGTGCGCGTGTGGCGGCGACCCTGGACGCGCTCACCGAGCACCGCGAACTGCTCGCCCTCCTTCTGGTCTGGGAGATCGGCAAGCCCTGGCGGCTCGCGCAGGCCGACGTGGACCGGGCGATCGACGGCGTGCGCTGGTACGTCGACGGCGTCGAGCCCATGGTGGAAGGCAGGGCTCCGCTCGACGGACCCGTGTCCAACATCGCGAGCTGGAACTACCCGATGAGCGTGCTCGTCCACGCGATGCTGGTGCAGGCGCTGGCCGGCAACGCGGTCATCGCCAAGACCCCGACCGACGGCGGTGTCGCCTGCCTCACCCTGGCCTGCGCGCTCGCCGCGCGTGAGGGGGTCCCCGTCACCCTCGTCAGCGGCAGCGGAGGCGAGCTGTCCGAGGCGCTGGTGCGGGCACCCGAGATCGGCTGCGTCTCCTTCGTCGGGGGCCGCGACACCGGCGCGGCGGTGGCCACAGCCGTCGCCGACCTGGGTAAGCGGCATGTACTCGAACAAGAAGGGCTCAATACCTGGGGCATCTGGAACCACACCGACTGGGACGCCCTGACGGCAGTCATCCCCAAGCTCTTCGACTACGGCAAGCAGCGCTGCACGGCCTACCCGCGCTTCGTCGTCCAGCGCTCGCTGTTCGACGAGTTCCTGGCCGCGTACCTGCCGGCGGTCCGCTCCCTTCGGGTCGGCCACCCGCTCGCGGTCGAGCACCCCGACGACCCGTACCCGACACTCGACTTCGGGCCGCTGATCAACGCGGCGAAGGCCAAGGAGCTGCGCGACCAGGTCGCCGAGGCCATCGACCGAGGGGCCGTCCCGCTGCACCGCGGCGAGCTGAGCGAAGCCCGCTTCCTGTCCGGCCAGGACATGGCGGCGTATGTCCAGCCGGTCACGCTCCTCAACCCGCCGCCGTCCTCGCCACTGCACCATGCCGAGCCCTTCGGCCCGGTCGACACCATCGTCCTGGTCGACACCGAGGCCGAGTTGCTCGCCGCCATGAACGCGTCGAACGGCGCCCTGGTCGCCACACTGTCCACGGACGACCAGGCGACCTTTGACCGACTAGCCCCGCAGATCCGCGCGTTCAAGGTCGGCCACGGCAAGCCCCGCTCCCGGGGCGACCGTGACGAGCTGTTCGGCGGGTTCGGCGCGTCCTGGCGCGGTGCGTTCGTGGGCGGGGAACTGCTGATACGTGCGGTGACGCAGGGGCCGGCGGGGGAGCGGCTGCCCGGGAACTTCCCGGAACACCACCTCATGCCGTGAGGTGCGGTCGGGCGGCGCCCGAATCGGGGCGCTGCCCGACGGGGGCTCGATGGATGGCGACGTACACACGACGACGTACAAGTGAGGTGGCGATCATGACGAAAGCTCTTGAGGGCATCCGTGTCCTGGACATGACGCATGTCCAGTCCGGGCCGTCCGCGACCCAGCTGCTCGCGTGGCTCGGCGCGGACGTCGTGAAGCTGGAAGCGCCGACCGGTGACATCACGCGCAAGCAGCTGCGTGACCTCCCGGACGTCGACTCCCTCTACTTCACGATGCTCAACTCCAACAAGCGGAGCATCACCCTCAACACCAAGACCGAGCGCGGCAAGGAACTCCTCACCGAGCTGATCCGGCGTTCCGACGTCATGGTCGAGAACTTCGGACCGGGCGCGGTCGACCGCATGGGGTTCACCTGGGACCGCATCCAGGAGATCAATCCGCGGATCGTCTATGCCTCCATCAAGGGGTTCGGTGAAGGCCCGTACACCAACTTCAAGGCGTACGAGGTCGTCGCGCAGGCCATGGGCGGGTCGATGTCGACCACCGGGTTCGAGGACGGGCCGCCGCTGGCGACAGGGGCCCAGATCGGGGACTCGGGCACGGGCATCCACGCCGTGGCGGGGATTCTCGCGGCGCTGTTCCAGCGGGAGAACACCGGGCGGGGTCAGCGGGTCAATGTGGCCATGCAGCACGCCGTGCTCAACCTCTGCCGGGTGAAGCTGCGCGATCAGCAGCGCCTGGCCCATGGCCCGCTCGCTGAATATCCCAACGAGGACTTCGGCACGGAAGTACCCCGCTCGGGAAACGCCTCCGGTGGCGGCCAGCCCGGCTGGGCGGTCAAGTGCGCGCCGGGCGGCCCGAACGACTACGTGTACGTCATCGTGCAGCCCGTCGGCTGGAAGCCGGTCACCGAGCTCATCGGCCGGCCCGAACTGGCCGACGACCCCGAGTGGTCGACCCCCGAGGCCCGGCTGCCGAAGCTGAACAAGATGTTCCAGCTCATCGAGGAATGGACCAGCACCCTCCCCAAGTGGCAGGTGCTGGAGAAGCTCAACGCCCACAACATCCCCTGCGGCCCTGTCCTGTCCACCAAGGAGATCATCGAGGACCCGTCACTGGCCGACAACGAGATGGTCGTCAAGGTCCCGCACCCCGAGCGAGGCGAGTACCTGACCGTGGGCAACCCGCTGAAGCTCTCCGACTCCCCCGTGGACGTGACCAGTTCGCCGCTGCTCGGCGAGCACAACGAAGAGATCTACATCGCCGAACTCGGCCTCGACCACGAGGAGCTGCCGCTCCTCAAGGCGAACGGAGTGATCTGATCGACGACGGCTGATGCCGCGCCTGCACTTCCCCTCCGTCCCGGCCCAGGGCTTGTCCGGCGGATCGCGACCTGATCCGCGGGACAGGCCCCAGGCGTCCACCGCCGCGCCCGGGACGGCCCTCGCCCTGCACTATTCGAACCCGACGTGAGTGAGGTAGCCCAGCGTGTCGACATCAGCACCCCGTTTCGCCCGGCCCACCCGCAGCGCATCCGGCACCGAGACGGTCATCGACCGGCTCGTGGAGTCCAACCGTGCCTACGCCGCCGGATTCGTCGACCCCGGTATGGATGCCCGGCCGGTCCTGCGCGTGGCCGTCGTGGCCTGCATGGATGCTCGCATCGACCTGCACGCCGCGCTCGGCCTGGAGCTCGGCGACTGCCACACCGTCCGCAACGCGGGCGGTGTGGTCACCGACGACACGATCCGCTCCCTGACGATCAGTCAGCGTGCGCTGGGCACCCGCAGCGTCATACTCATCCACCACACCGGCTGCGGTCTGCAGAGCCTGACCGAGGAGTTCCGGCACGACCTGGAGATGGAGGTCGGGCAGCGGCCGGCCTGGGCGGTGGAGGCGTTCCGGGACGTCGACCAGGACGTACGGCAGTCGATGCAACGGGTGCGCACCTCGCCGTTCCTGCCGCACACCGATGACGTCCGGGGCTTCGTCTTCGACGTGTCGACGGGGCTGCTGCGGGAGATCGACCCGCGGTCCTGAGTACTCTGTCCGGCCCCCCGCCTCGCCTCTGCCCCGTTGCCCCGCCCTGCCGTCAGGCGCTGTGGTCGGCGACAGCGGCGATCTGCTTGCAGTAGAAGTCCGTGGTGTTCCGCGTGTGCCGGCGCATGAGCTCCTCGGCGCGGTCGGCATCGCGGTCGGCGATGGCCTCGATGATCCGGGCGTGCTCGCTCCAGGCGTCCTTGCCGCGGGGTTTGGCGATGGGCATGTAGTACCAGCGCACGCGTCGGTCGACCTGAGGTATGAGTTCGGCGAGGACCGCGTTGCGGGAGAGATGGGTGATGTGGGCGTGGAGAGCGGCGTTGGCCTCCACGATGGCCCGGGCGTCGCCGGCCGCGAGGGCGGTGAGGCCGGTCTGCTGCAGTTCCCACAGCCGGGCGACGTCGTGGGGAGTGGCGTGCTGGGCGGCGCCGTGTGCGGAGTGGGTTTCGAGGAGGGCCCGGACGCTGAGGAGCTGGGCGCATTCCTCCTTGGTGGGGGAGTGGACGAAGGCTCCCTGGGCGGGGCGCAGGTCGACCCAGCCGGCGGTCTGCAGCCGCTGCAGGGCCTCGCGTATCGGCTGGCGGCTGACGCCGAGGCTTTCGGCGAGTTCGGCCTCGACGAGGTGCTGGCCGGGCTTGAGGGAGCCGTTGATGATCATTTCGGTGAGGGCCTCGTAGACGGCCTGGCGTAGCGGGGCGGGCCGTCTGATGGGGCCGCGGACTGTCGCGGTGGGTGTCTCAGGCATGGCCCTCTCCCTTGTTCGACTGCTGACGCCAAACCACTGGAGTCCCGGGATACTGAGTTTAGTATGCAATAGCCAGTCCTGGGTGCGGTTGTGTTGCGAAGTTGCGGAAATTGATCGGCCCCACCTCTGGCGTCTGGAACGGGATGAAGAATACTGTATGCAATCATCCCGCTGCCTGACAGTGGACCAGAAACCGCCCCGAGGGGGTCACCCTGTGCCGTACCGCGCCGCTCTCTCAGAGGTCCTGAACAGCGTCATCGCGCTCTCCGCCGAAGAGACCGCCCTGGAGGGCAGATTCCCCCGCCGTGCCGTGACGGCTCTCGGCCGTGCCGGACTGCTGGGACTCACCGTCTCCACTGAGTTCGGCGGCGGCGGTATGGGGCTGCCGGAAGCCGTCGAGGTGGTGGCGCGGACCGCGCGCGTCTGCCCGGCCACGGCGGCCGTGCTCCAGTCTCACTACACGGCGGTCGCCGTCATCGAGTCGTACGGAAGCCCCTGGGTGCGCGGCGAGGTCGCCGCGGGACGACACCTCGGCAGCCTCGCTCTGTCGGAGGACGGCACCGGCGAGCAGGGGGTGGAGGCTCAACTCGGCACGCCGCGCACCGCTGCCGCCCGCTCCGGTGGCGTGGTCGCGCTGCGTGCCCGTAAGCACCAGGTGGTCGCGGCGGGGGAGGCTGACAGTTACGTCTGGTCCTCCCGGCCGCTCGGCGCGCCGGAGGGCCTGAGCCTGTGGATGGTGCCGGCGCACGCCCCGGACCTGTTCGTTCCGGCCCGGCCCGGCGGAGTGGAGCCGCACGGCAGCGCGACGTCCACGGTGTTCGCCGACCCGGTTCTCGTTCCCGCCGACGCGATGCTCGGCGCGGACGGCGGCGGGCTCGACATCGTGCTGCGTACCGTCCTGCCCTGGCTGCTCGAACTGCGGGCCGCCGCCGGCGCCGAGACCTTTTGCTCCGCGGCCGTCGACGTCTCCCTCAGCTCCGCTCGCCGCCCCGCCGGTTCCCTCGCGTCGTCCTGACCTCTCCGGGCGGCGCCCTCGGTCATTCCTGGCCCGTTCCGGCGGCGATCTGCTTGCGGTAGAAGTCGGTTGTGCGCTCGGTGTGCTTGCGCATGACCTCGCCGGCGCGGTCCGCGTCGCCCTTGGCGATGGCCTTGATGAGCAGCGCGTGCTCGTTCCAGGCCGCCTTGCCGCGGGGTTTGGCGATGGGCGTGTAGTACCAGCGCACCTTCTGGCCGACCTGTGAGATCAGTTCGGCCAGTACGGCATTGTCGGCCACGGCGGTGATGAAGGTGTGCAGGGCGCTGTTGGCCGTGACCAGGCGTTCGACGTCGCCCTCGGCGAGTGCGTCGATCCCCTCCTGCTGCAACTCCCAGAGGCGTTCGATGTCCTGGGGCTTCGCGTGCTGGGCCGCGAGCTGGGCCGAATAGGTTTCCAGTACCGAGCGGACCCCGAGGAGCTGGGCGGCCTCTTCTTCCGTGGGGGAGTGGACGAAGGCACCCTGGGCGGGGCGCAGGTCGACCCACCCGGCGCTCTGCATCCGCTGCAGGGCCTCGCGGACCGGTTGACGGCTGACACCGAGGTGTTCGGCGAGTTCGGCCTCGACGAGGTGCTGGCCGGGCTTGAGGGAGCCGCTGACGATCAGTTCGGTCAGGGCGTCGTACACGGCCTGGCGCAGCGGTGCCGGGCGGGAGACGCGCCGGGACGCCGCGGCCGTGAGTGCCTCGCGCATGGTTGCCCCGTTCTGACGAGAAGGCCCGCGGGGGCCGACGGCTTTGCCAAGTGGTGGCCGCCGAAAGGGTTGCCGACGACGGCTTCAGCGTACAGGTTTTGGTATGCAAGATGGTGTGAGCTGTGGGTGGTGCAGCCCTGGTCGGAGCTCTGTCGGAGCACTGACGGAGCACGGCCGGAGTCCTGGTCGGCGGGTCCCGTGGTCGCGCGGCTTCCGGCGCCCTCGCGACCGAGGTTGGGCCACATTCTTTGCTGGGCTTCTGTATACAGAAGCCTGTATGGGGTATCGTCTGAGTCTCCTGCATCCTCGCCGGGGACCCGTGTGACGGAAGGCGGAGCGATCATGACGACCAGCGGGAGTGACGTGACGGTCGAGAGCGTGGTCCGGAGGGTGGTGGCCGGTCACCGGGGCCAGCGCGGTGCGCTGCTGCCTGTACTGCACGCCGTTCAGGCCGAGTTGGGCCATGTGCCGCAAGAGGCGATTCCGGTCCTCGCCGACGAACTCAACCTCTCCCGGGCGGACGTCCACGGAGTGGTGACCTTCTACCACGACTTCCGCCGCGAGCCCGCAGGCCGCACCACGGTGCGCATCTGCCGCGCCGAGGCATGCCAGGCCCTGGGCGCCGACAGCCTGGTGGGCTATGCGCGCGAGGCCGGACTGACCCTGGGGGAGACGACGGCGGACGGTTCGGTGACCGTCGAGCAGGTCTTCTGCCTCGGCAACTGCGCACTCGGGCCGTCGGTGGAGGCGAACGGCCGGCTGTACGGACGAGTGGGCCCCGCCCAGCTGGGCTCGATCCTCAACGGGACGGTCTCTTCATGAACAACTCTTCGCACTCCGCGGCGACGGTCTACGTCCCCCGCGACTCGGCGGCCAGGTCCGTCGGCGCGGACGAGGTTGCGGGCGCCCTGCAACGTGCCGCCGATCGCGGGGACTTCGCCATCGAAGTCGTACGCAACGGATCGCGCGGCATGCTGTGGCTGGAGCCGATGGTCGAGGTGGTGACCTCGCAGGGCCGCGTCGGCTACGGGCCCGTGGCCCCCTCGGACGTGGACGGGCTCCTGGCCGCCGGCCTGCTCGACGGGGCGGACCATCCGCTGCGGCTCGGCATCGTGGACGAACTGCCCTGGCTGGCACGCCAGAACCGCGTCACCTTCGCCAGAGTCGGGGTGACCGACCCCCTGTCGACGGAGGACTACGTGGCGCACGGCGGCCTCGCCGGGCTGCGCGCCGCCCTGGAGCTCGCCCCCGCGGACGTGGTCGCGGAGGTCACCGCATCCGGGCTGCGTGGCCGCGGCGGCGCCGGATTCCCGGCCGGCATCAAGTGGAAGACCGTGCTCGACTGCGCCGACGAGCTGAAGTTCGTCTGCTGCAACGCCGACGAGGGCGACAGCGGGACCTTCGCCGACCGCATGGTCATGGAAGGCGACCCGTTCATGCTCATCGAGGGCATGACCATCGCCGCACACGCGGTCGGCGCGAGCGAGGGCTACATATACATCCGCTCCGAATACCCCGACGCGGTGGCCACGATGCGCTCGGCGATCGCGATCGCGCGCGAGCACGGCTGGCTCGGCAAGGGCATCCTCGGTTCCGCGCTCGACTTCGACCTGCATGTACGCGTCGGAGCGGGCGCGTACATCTGCGGCGAGGAGACCTCCATGCTGGAGAGCCTGGAGGGCAAGCGGGGCATGGTCCGTGCGAAGCCGCCGATCCCGGCGATCGAGGGCCTGTTCGGCAAACCCACCGTGGTGAACAACGTCCTCACGCTGGCCACCGTCCCCGTCGTCCTCGCCGAGGGGGCGAAGGCGTACCAGGAGCTCGGCGTAGAACGCTCCCGCGGCACCCAGGTGTTCCAGCTCGGCGGCAACATCGCCCACGGCGGCATCGTGGAGACCGCCTTCGGCATCACCCTGCGCGAACTGGTCGAGGATTACGGCGGCGGAACCTTCTCCGGGCGCCCGGTGCGTACGGTGCAGGTCGGCGGCCCGCTCGGCGCCTATCTGCCGACGTCGATGTTCGACCTGCCGATGGACTACGAAGGGTTCGCGGCGGCCGGCGCGCTGATCGGACACGGCGGCATCGTGGTGTTCGACGACACCGTCGACATGGCCGCCCAGGCGCGCTTCGCCATGGAGTTCTGCGCCGAGGAGTCCTGCGGCAAGTGCACACCGTGCCGGGTCGGTGCGGTGCGGGGCGTCGAGGTGATCGACAAGATCGTCGCCGGTCAGCACCGGGACGAGAACCTGGCCCTGCTGGAAGATCTGTGCGACCTGATGACCGACGGTTCGCTGTGCGCGATGGGCGGGCTGACCCCGATGCCCGTACGCAGCGCCCTCACGCACTTCCCCGACGACTTCCTGGGCGGCCGTCGGCTCCTGGAGATCCAACCCGTACGAGCGACTGGTGTGAGGACGGAGGGCACGGCATGACACTCCTCAAGGAACCCGACTTCGGAACCCCGGAAAGGCCCGGCCCGGCGACGGTGTCGGTGGAGGTGGACGGCCTGCCCGTGACCGTCCCGGAGGGCACCTCGGTGATGCGCGCCGCCGCGCAGGCCGGCGTCGACATACCCAAACTGTGCGCCACCGACAGCCTGGAGGCGTTCGGCTCCTGCCGGCTGTGTGTGGTGGAGATCGACGGCCGGCGCGGCACCCCGGCGTCCTGCACCACACCGTGCGCCGACGGGATGAAGGTGAGCACACAGACGCCGAAGGTGGAGAAGCTCCGCCAGGGCGTCATGGAGCTCTACATCTCCGACCATCCGCTGGACTGCCTCACCTGCCCGGCCAACGGCGACTGCGAACTGCAGGACATGGCCGGTGTGGTGGGGCTCAGGCAGGTCCGCTACGGCTACGAGGGCGAGAACCACCTCGACGCCGAGAAGGACACGTCCAACCCCTACTTCGACTTCGACCCGTCCAAGTGCATCGCCTGCTCCCGCTGCGTGCGGGCCTGCGGTGAGGTGCAGGGCACGTTCGCGCTCACCATCGAGGGGCGTGGCTTTGAGTCCAAGGTCTCGCCGGGCGCCGGCGAGACCTTCATGGATTCCGAGTGCGTCTCCTGCGGGGCCTGCGTGCAGGCCTGCCCGACGTCGACGCTGCAGGAGCGCTCGGTCGTCGAACTCGGGATGCCGACCCGGTCGGTGGTCACCACCTGCGCGTACTGTGGTGTCGGCTGCTCGTTCAAGGCCGAGCTGCGCGGCGACGAGCTGGTGCGCATGGTTCCCCACAAGGACGGTGGGGCGAACGAGGGCCACTCCTGTGTGAAGGGCCGGTTCGCCTTCGGCTACGCCACCCACCCCGACCGCGTGCTGAAGCCCATGGTGCGGGACAGGATCACCGATCCGTGGCGCGAGGTCGAGTGGGACGAGGCGATCGGCACGGTCGCCCGGCGGATGCGGGAGATCCAGGACCGGTACGGTTCGAGTGCGGTCGGCGGCATCACCTCGTCGAGGTGCACCAACGAAGAGGTCTACGTCGTACAGAAGATGGTGCGCGCGGCCTTCGGCAACAACAACGTGGACACCTGCGCGCGGGTCTGCCACTCCCCGACGGGCTACGGGCTCAAGCAGACCTTCGGCGAGTCGGCCGGCACCCAGGACTTCCGCTCGGTGGCGCAGGCCGATGTGATCGTGGTGATCGGAGCGAACCCCACGGACGGGCACCCGGTGTTCGCCTCCCGGATGAAGCGCCGGCTGCGCGAGGGCGCGAAGCTCATCGTCGTCGACCCGCGCCGTATCGATCTGGTGCGCTCGCCGCACATCGAGGCCCAGCACCACCTCCAGCTCAGGCCGAGCACCAACGTCGCCGTGGTCAACGCCATGGCGCACGTGGTGGTCACCGAGGGCCTGGTCGACCGGTCCTTCGTGGACCAGCGGTGCGAGGGGTTCGACGAGTGGGCCGAGTTCATCGCCCGCCCGGAGAACAGCCCGGAGGCCGCCGAACCGATCACCGGTGTGCCGGCCGAGGAGCTGCGGGCCGCCGCACGGCTGTACGCGACCGCCCCGAACGGGGCCATCTACTACGGGCTAGGCGTCACCGAGCACAGCCAGGGTTCGACCATGGTCATGGGGATGGCCAACCTCGCGATGGCGTGCGGCAACATCGGCCGTGACGGCGTCGGCGTGAACCCGCTGCGCGGTCAGAACAACGTGCAGGGCTCGTGCGACATGGGCTCGTTCCCGCACGAACTGCCCGGCTACCGGCACGTCTCCGACGACGCGGTGCGCACCGTGTTCGAGAACCTCTGGGGCGGCACCCTCCTCGCCGAGCCCGGACTGCGCATCCCGAACATGTTCGACGCGGCGATCGACGGGACCTTCCGCGGCCTGTTCGTCCACGGCGAGGACATCGCCCAGTCCGACCCGAACCTGGGGCATGTCACCGCCGCGCTCGAAGCCATGGAACTGGTGGTCGTACAGGACCTGTTCCTCAACGAGACGGCCAAGTTCGCACATGTCTTCCTGCCCGGGGCGTCGTTCCTGGAGAAGGACGGCACGTTCACCAACGCCGAACGCCGGATCAACCGGGTGCGCGCGGTGATGAAGCCGAAGACGGGCAAGCACGAGTGGCAGATCGTGAGCGAGATCGCCACCGCCATGGGGTACCCGATGTCGTACGACCACCCGAGCCAGATCATGGACGAGATCGCCTCGGTCACACCGACCTTCACGGGTGTGTCCTTCGAGGTGCTGGACAAGCTCGGCAGCGTCCAGTGGCCGTGCAACGAGTCGGCTCCGGAGGGAACGCCCATCATGCACGTGGACGAGTTCGTCCGCGGCAAGGGCAAGTTCGTGGTCACCTCCTACGTCCCCACGAACGAGCGCAGCACCCGGCGCTTCCCGCTGGTCCTGACCACGGGGCGGATCCTCAGCCAGTACAACGTCGGCGCGCAGACCCGCCGTACCGGCAACGTCGCCTGGCACCCCGAGGACATACTGGAACTGCACCCCCACGACGCCGAGGTCCGTGGCATCACCGACGGTGACATGGTCACCCTGGCCAGCCGCGTCGGGCAGACGACGCTGCGCGCGGAGATCTCCGACCGTATGCCGACCGGCGTCGTGTACACCACCTTCCACCACCCTGTGACCGGTGCCAACGTGGTGACCACGGAGAACTCCGACTGGGCGACCAACTGCCCGGAGTACAAGGTGACCGCCGTGCAGGTCGGGCTCGCGCGTCCGCTCAGGCACGACGACACGGAACGCGCCGAGGACGATCTGGTCACGGTGGTGGACTGAGATGACAGCCACCGTGCCACCGGAACGCAGGATGGCGAACGACATCGCCGCGAACCTCGGACACCTGCCGGGGGAGCAGGCCGCCGAGGCGGTCGCGGGACACATCGGCAGGTTCTGGGACCCGCGCATGCGCACGCGGCTGTACGAGTTCGTCGACGCCGGAGCGAACGGGCTGGACCCCTTGGTGGTCGCAGCCGTGAAGCTCATGCGCTGACCCGCGTACCCGACCGCTGCGCGACGTGCACCATGCGCAGCGGTCGCGGAGCCCGTGCCGAAAGCGGCGCCTGCCGGGTCTTCCACGCTCGAACCCGAGCTCGCGCGGGGGCACCCGTCTCCGGGCGTGCGGGCACCCGCACACGCGCCGCCGCCCTGTCCGGAACTCTTCGACACAGGCCCTGGAGCCCTGGGGTACTGCCTTACTCTCCGACCTCCTCCCCGGCCGGCAAGTGCCCGGCTTGCCGTGCTCGATAGGCTCTGGCGGATCACACGGCATCCGGCTCGACCGTCTGCACTGCCGGCGCGGCCCCGGGGAGAGAGGAGTCGTTCATGCTGTTCCGGCAGCTGGAGTACTTCGTGGCGGTGGCGCGGGAGCGGCACTTCGCCAGGGCGGCGGAATCCTGCTACGTGTCCCAGCCCGCGCTCTCGGCGGCGATCGCCAAGCTGGAGCGGGAGCTGAACGTCACGCTGATCAACCGCGGGCACAACTACCAGGGCCTCACCCCGGAGGGCGAACGGCTCGTCGTGTGGGCCAAGAGGATCCTCGCCGAGCAGGACGCGTTCAAGGCCGAGGTGGCCGCCATGCAGTCGGGCATCACGGGGACGCTGCGGCTGGGAACGGAACCCACGGCCTCGACGACCCTGGCGCTTCCCGTGGCCGCGTTCTGCTCGGAGCACCCCCTGGCCAAGGTGCAGGTCCGCTCCCGGCTGTCCACGAAGGAACTCCTCCGTCAGCTGCGTGAGTTCGAACTGGATGCCGCGATCGCCCACTTCGCCCCCGGCGACCGGGAGAACCTACAGGTGATGCCGCTGTACGAGGAGCGATATGTGCTGCTGGTCTCGGGCGACCAGCTGATGCCACAGACCAGCACCATGACCTGGACGGAGGCGGCCCAGCTGCCGCTCGCGCTGCTGACGCCCGACCACCGGATCCGGGAGCTCATCGACAGCGTGTTCGCGGAGAAGGGGGTCGTCGTGACCCCGCAGGTGGAGACGGACTCGATCGCCTCCCTCTACGCGCACGTCGGCGGCGGCGAGTGGGCGAGCATCGTGCCGCACTCGTGGTTGCGAGCGATGCCGGTCATCGGCAGGACCAGAGCCGTGCGCCTGGTCGACCCGGACGTCAGGGCCGGGGTCTCGGTGGCGATCCACGCGGCGACTCCCGGTTCGATCGCCGCCCGGGCGTTCGTGAAGGCGGCAACGGGCCTGTCGCTCGACGACTTCTTCGACCAGCCGCTGACGACCGAGCATCGCGTGCGGTGAGACGGGCCGTCACGGCACGTACCGGGCCTCCACCGCCGGCCGGTCCAGCCCTCCCTTGGCGGTGTGCGGCAGATCGGTGACGAGTACGAGCCGGTCGGGCACTTCGAAGGGGGCAAGCCGGTCACGGGCGTACTCCAGGATCTCCTCGGACCCGATGCCGTCGCTCACGACCACGGCGGCGCCGACCCGTTGACCGTACGTCGCGTCGGGGATGGCGAACACGGCCGCTTCGGCGACTCCGGGACAGCCGGCGAGGATGTCCTCGACGTGCTCGGGCGAGATCTTCTCGCCGCCGCGGTTGATGAGGTTCTTGAGACGCCCGGTGAGGGTCAGGTATCCGTTCTTGTCCAGTGAGCCGAGGTCACCGGTGCGGAGCCAGCCGTCGGCGAAGCTGTGCGCCGTCTCGGCCGGGTTGCCGAGATAGCCGCGTGCGACGGTGGGACCGTGCACCCACACCTCGCCCTCGGTGCCGATCGGGCACGGGCGCCCGTTCTGGTCGACGACCCGCAGCTCCACCCCGGTCGGTCGGCCCACGGACCCTTGCTTCAGGGGCTCCTGCTGCGGCAGCGGTTCGCTGGTCGCCTGGTGCGTGGCCTCGGTCATCCCGTACGCGGAGAGCAGCGGTGCACCGAGCGTGCGCTCCAGTGCCCGTTGCGTGGCCGGGTTGAGGGGGGCACTGCAGCTGCGTACGAACTTCAGGGGCGGGGCTTGCGGGCCCGGGTACTCGGTGGCCGACCGGTTCAGGAGGATCTCGTGGATGGCCGGGGACGCCGTGAACCAGGTGGCGGCCGCGGCTCGCATGTCGTCCCAGAACGTGTGCGCCGAGAACCGTCCCTGTTCGGGCAGCAGTACGCATCCCCCGCTGGCCAGGGACGCCAGCAGCGCCGCCAACAGCCCGTGGCTGTGGAAGAAGGGCATCACCGCGACGGTCGCGTCGCCGGGGCCCAGCTCGTAGGTGGCGCAGATGCCCTGCACGGAGGCGGCCACATTGGCATGGGTCAGCGGAACCATCTTGGCCCGGTCGGTGGTTCCAGCCGTGAACATGACGAGGGCGTCGTGGCTCGACAGCTCGTGTGCCGCGCCCCGGGCGTCCCGTACCGCGCGCACGCCGGTATCGAGTGTCGCTGTCGCCGTACCGGCAGGGGAGGCGTGCACGCGCAGCGGCCAGGCCGGAACACGGAGGTGCGGGACCGGCGGGGCGCCGGCCGCACAGGGCCCGACCAGGACCGCCTGCGCGCCCAGCGCTTCGAGCCGGGCGGACAGCTGGGGCTCGGGCAGGGCCGGATCGATCGGAGCGACCACGAGGCCGGCTCGCGCCGCGCCCAGCAGGGCGACGACGAACTCGGCGGTGTTGGCGCAGACGAGACCCACCGCGTCGCCGCGGCGCAACGCCGTGGAGCCGAGGCGGGTGGCGATGTCGTCGACCAGGGCGGCGAGGGCGCGGTAGGACAGGTGTATCCGGTCCCCGGTGACGACGAGGGCTCTGGCGCGGGGACGATCGCGCACCGGCCGGTCGAGGAGGCCGACGAGGCCCGTGATTCCCGGGGGCCGGTACTGGTCCCTGTCGCGCACGGATGCTGCGGCCGGAACGGCCATGACTCCGCCTCCCCGTACCGAGTCTGATGAAGCAGTCCTCTGCGAGCCTGCGACGGTCCTGGGTTCGCGTCCAATACGCACTGGCGAACGACCAATAGCGGGCGTCTATCAAGGGAGTTGCAGGGCCAGGTCAGGGGCCTCCGCACTCGGTCGATAGATGTTGTTTATCGGCTGGTCGCCGATGGGTCTTGGACGTGGGGGCGCGTGCTGCGGATGGTGAGAGGAACAGCCGCTCCGGCAGGACCTGCCCAAGGAGGATCTCGGACCATGACCGACCCCTCGCCAATGGAGACCGCGGCAGCACCCGACGTTCCGACCGAGCTCACCGACGGGTACCACCTGGTCGTCGACGCGCTCAAGATGAATGACGTCGACACCATCTACGGGGTGGTCGGCATCCCGATCACCGACCTGGCCCGCCTCGCCCAGGCACAGGGCATCCGCTACGTCGGCTTCCGGCACGAGAGCAACGCCGGACACGCGGCGGCCATCGCCGGCTACCTCAACAAGAAGCCGGGCGTGGCGCTGACGGTGTCGGCCCCGGGCTTCCTCAACGGCCTGGTCGCGCTGGCGAACGCGACCACGAACTGCTTCCCGATGGTCCAGATCTCCGGCTCCAGCGAGCGCCACCTCGTCGACCTCAAGCAGGGCGACTACGAGGAGATGGACCAGCTCGCCGCCGCGCAGCCGTTCGTCAAGGCCGCGTACCGGGTGAGCCGCGTGGAGGACATCGGCCGGGGCATCGCCCGTGCGCTGCGCACCGCGATCTCCGGGCGCCCCGGCGGGGTCTACCTCGACATCCCCGCCGCGGTGCTCGGCGCCATCATGGACAAGGAGGCGGGCGCCAGGACGCTGAGCCGTCTCGTCGACCCCGCCCCGCGTCAGCTGCCCGCACCCGAGGCGGTGGACCGGGCGATCGAGCTCCTGGCGGGCGCCGAGCGGCCGTTGGTGGTGCTCGGCAAGGGCGCCGCGTACGCGCAGGCGGACGCGAAGATCCGCGAGTTCATCGAGTCCACCGGCATCCCGTACGTACCGATGTCGATGGCGAAGGGCCTGCTGCCCGACGACCACCCGCAGTCGGCGGCCACCGCCCGTTCCCTGGCGCTGAAGAAGGCCGACGTCGTGATGCTCGTCGGTGCCCGCCTCAACTGGCTGCTGGGCCACGGCGAGGCACCGCAGTGGAACCCCGACGCCAAGTTCATCCAGGTGGACATCGAGCCCAAGGAGATGGACAGCAACCAGCCGATTGCCGCCCCGCTCGTCGGTGACATGGAGTCGGTGCTCGACGCGCTCGCCGAGCGGACCAAGCCCGGCCAGATCGCGACCCCCGCTGCCTGGCGGGACGAGCTGAAGGCGCGCTCGGCGCAGAACGTCGCCAAGATGGCGAAGCGCCTTGAGGCCGACCCGCACCCCATGCAGTTCATGGGCGCCCTGAAGGCCGTACGCGACGTCGTGCACGAGCACCCCGAGACGTACATCGTCAACGAGGGCGCCAACGCTCTGGACATCGCGCGCAACGTGATCGACATGCATGTGCCGCGCCACCGCCTCGACAGCGGTACCTGGGGCGTCATGGGCATCGGCATGGGCTACGCGATCGCCGCCGCCGTCGAGAGCGGCGCTCCGGTCGTGGCCATCGAAGGCGACAGCGCGTTCGGGTTCAGCGGCATCGAGATCGAGACGATCTGCCGCTACAAGCTGCCTGTCGTCACGGTGATCATGAACAACGGCGGTGTCTACCGCGGCGACGACGTCAACCCGTACGACGACGCACCCTCTCCCACAACCCTCATGTCGGCGGCCCGCCATGACCTGCTGATCGAGGCGTTCGGCGGCAAGGGATACCGCGCCACCACGCCCGCCGAGGTCACCGCGGCCCTCACCGAGGCACTGGCCTCGGGCGGCCCGGCGCTCATCGACTGCGTGATCGACCCCTCGGCCGGTACCGAGAGCGGCCACATCTCACACCTCAACCCCAAGGGCATCACCGTCGGCAACATCACGCCGGCGAAGAAGTGAGCGCCTCCACGCCCCCCCGAACTGCCGCCTCGCACACGATCATTCACGAAAAGGAAGCCAACATGAGTGAAAAGCCGCTCGCCGGAATCAAGGTGATCGACTTCACCGGGGTCCAGGCCGGTCCCGCGTGCACCCAGATGCTCGCCTGGTTCGGCGCCGACGTCATCAAGGTCGAGCGCATCAACGGCGGCGATGTGACCCGCCAGCAACTGCGGGACATCGAGGACCTCGACGCCCTCTACTTCACCATGCTGAACAGCAACAAGCGCTCGTTGGCCATCAACACCAAGACCCCCGAGGGCAAGGAGGTCATGGAGAAGCTGATCCGTGAGTCGGACATCCTGGTCGAGAACTTCGCGCCGGGCGCCATGGACCGCATGGGTCTCGGGTGGGACTACATCCACGAGCTGAACCCGCGTCTGATCTTCGGTTCCGTCAAGGGCTTCAACGACCATTCCAAGTGGAACGACCTCAAGGTCTACGAGAACGTCGCCCAGGCCGCCGGCGGCGCCGCGTCGACGACCGGCTTCTGGGACGGCCCGCCCACCATCAGCGGCTCGGCCCTCGGTGACAGCAACACCGGTATGCACCTGATGATCGGCCTCCTCACGGCGATCATCCAGCGCGACCAGACCGGTGTGGGCCAGAAGGTCTCGGTGTCCATGCAGGACGCCTGCCTCAACCTGACCCGCGTCAAGCTCCGTGACCAGCAGCGCCTGGACAAGGTCGGCTACCTGGAGGAGTACCCGCAGTACCCGCACGGCGAGTTCGGGGACGCGGTGCCCCGCGGCGGCAACGCCGGTGGCGGCGGCCAGCCGGGCTGGATCCTGAAGTGCAAGGGCTGGGAGACCGACCCCAACGCCTACATCTACTTCACGGTCCAGGAGCAGAACTGGGCCCGCACCTGCGAGGCCATCGGCCACCCCGAGTGGAAGGAGGACCCGGACTACACCACCGCCAGGGCCCGCCAGCCGCGCATCATGGAGATCTTCGGCGAGATCGAGAAGTGGCTGGCCGACAAGACCAAGTACGAGGCGGTCGACATCCTGCGCGAGTGGGAGGTGCCCTGCGCCCCCGTGCTCAGCATGAAGGAGCTCGCCGAGGACCCCGACATGCGCGCGAGCGGCACGATCGTCGAGGTCGAGCAGAAGGAGCGCGGCACCTACCTGACCGTGGGCAGCCCGATCAAGTTCTCCGGCTGGAAGCCCGACATCCAGGGTGCGCCGCTGCTCGGCGAGCACACCGACGACGTACTCGCGGACCTCGGCTACGACGCGGACGCCATCCGCAAGTTGCACGACGGCAAGGTCGTCGCCTGACCCGTACGGCCCAGGGCGCCCCGCGTACGGTCCTCGTGCGCGGGGCACGGTTGCGTCCCTGACGTGCCGCTGTACGCCGGAGGCGGTCGCGGCCCGAGGGCCGCGACCGCCTCCGGCGTACAGCGCGTCTCAGACCGTTGTACGGTCCGCGGCGGTTTCGGCCCGCCGCCGCATCATCTCCCGCTCCTTCGCCCGTCGCGCGGTGACATCCCGGACCACCGCCCCCACGTAGGGGCCGCCGTCGGGAGCGGGCAGCAGAACCACGCTGAACTCGATGGACAGCTTCCTGCCGTCCGCGGCCAGCGCGGGAACAGCCAGGAGGTCCGCTTCTCCGTACTTGGTACTCCCTCGGTCCATGGCCTCACGGAAGCCGTCCCAGTGACGCTTCCTGTGCTTCTCGGGGATGATGACGTCCAGACTGCGACCGGCCACGTCGGCCGCCGAGAACCCGAAGATGCGCTCCGCACCCCGGTTCCAATAGCGGATCAGTCCTTCGCCGTCGATGATCATTATGCCGTCGGGCGCCTGGGCGGCCATTCCCAGCACCACCTCGGGATCCAGATCTTCCATGTCGCCTCCGAGCCGGGGCCATTGGTGGTGAACAGTATACAGAATGCAGTACTGGTCGACCTGGCTGCGCGAAAGGTGATGGGCTGTCAGCCAGGCGTTGTACGTGAATCGGTCTTCGACCGCCCCGGGCCCTGCGGCTCCCCCATGGTTTCGTGGGCGTCGCGGGGACGGCGTGGGCCCGTCCGTGCCAAGGCGGCGCGGACGGGCCCGGTGTGCCGGAGCGGGCGCGGATCACACCACGCCGCTCTCCCACCACCACGAGCCGGAGCCGTACGAGGGGTACTGGACGCGGCTGTCGACGTGCTGCCAGGAGTTGGTGTACGCCTCAAGCCCGGAGAAGCCGCAGGTCTCGGCGATCCGGTACACCTGGAGCGTGCTGTGCCCTGACACCACGATGTCCGCGGCGACGCCGTAGACGTGCATGCTGTTGGACGCGCCGCCCACCGAGGCGTTGTGGGAGACGCTGCGGAAGCCGGAGTTGACCGTGATCGCGCTGTTCCCGGCCTTCTTGCGCAGGGCTTCCAGCTTGTACATCGTCCGGCGCACGTTCTCCTTGACCGTCGTGGCCCCGACCTTGCCGCCGCCGAAACCGGCGCCGTCCTTGGAGTGGAACTCGCTCCACTCGAAGTGCGCGGTCGAACCGTCGCCGCTCTCCAGGCTGTTGAGCACGCTCTGGGTCGCCGGGCCGACGACGCCGTCCGCGGCCAGGCCGTAGGCGGACTGGAAGCGCTTGACGGCGGCGGCCGTGCCCGGGCCGAAGGCGCCGTCCCAGGCGACGTAGGTCTGCTGGGCGCTGGACGCGGCCCAGCCGCCGACCCGGATCTGCAGTTCCACCACGTCGGCGCCGGAGACACCCTGCTGAAGGGTGCGGGTCCAGCTGTAGGCCGAGGCCCTGCCCGCCGTGGTGAGGTTGACGGTCGCCGCCAGGCCGAGCGCGGCCGTGACCCCCGCCGCTCCCCGGAACAGGCCGCGGCGGTCGATACCGGAACCCGAGTGTCGTGCCGGTTTCATGGAAGTCTCCTCTTCTGGGGATGAGGCGTTATGAGGATGAGGCGTTATGGGGATGACGCGCCGAACGTCAGGCGACCAGGGCCTGCCAGGTGTTGGAACCGACGATGCCGTCCACGGTGAGGCGGCGCGCGGACTGGAACGAACGCACCGCGGAGTCGGTCGCTGGCCCGAACGCGCCGTCCACCGTCAACGCGTAACCGCGCGAGTTGAGCTGGCTCTGCACCGCTTGGACCGAGGGGCCCGACGATCCCTGTCGCACGGTGACGATGAGGGCCTGCCAGGTGGCGGGTCCGACGATGCCGTCCACGGCGAGGCCGTTCGCGGACTGGAACGAACGCACCGCGGAGTCGGTCCCGGGCCCGAACGCGCCGTCCACCGTCAGCGTGGAACCGTGTGCCTTGAGCAGGTACTGGAGGGTCTTGACCCGCTCCCCGCTCGCTCCCTGCTGCACGGTGGGCCAACTGCTGGTCGGCGGCGGGTTGTAGCTTCCCTTGGCGAAGGCCTGGAGGTCGGCGAGGGTGCCGTTGAAGGTGTTCTGGTCGCCGGGGAAGGTTCCGGAGTCGGAGTACTGCCAGATCGTCTGGGCCGACCAGCCGGCGGGCAGCGTGCCGGGGCTGCTGGCGTAACGGGCGATCCACAGCGGGTTGGTGGCCCCGAAGCTGCTGTTGTTGCCGGTGCAGGCGCTCCACCAGTCGGTGGTGGTGTAGATCGTCGGGTAGCGCCCGGTCCTGGCCTGGACCCGGTTACTGAACTCCCGGATCCACGAGACCATCGCGCTCTGGCTCATCCCGTAGCAGGTGGCGCCGTAGGGGTTGTACTCGATGTCCAGGGCGGGCGGCAGCGTCTTGCCGTCGCCGGTCCAGCCGCCGCCGTTGTTGACGAAGTAGTCGGCCTGCGTGGTACCGCTCGAATTGCTCGGCAGCGCGAAGTGGTAGGCGCCGCGGATCAGCCCTACGTTGTAGGCGCCGTTGTACTGCTGGGAGTAGTTCGGGTTCTTGTACGTGGTGCCTTCGGTCGCCTTGACGTAGGCGAAGGCGGCGCCCTTGTTCTTGACGGACGTCCAGTCGACGTTGCCCTGGTGGCTGCTGACGTCGAGGCCGGCCGGGCCCGTGCTGATGGCGAGCGGCGCCGCCGTCGCCGACGATGATCCCGCGCGCAGGCGCTGGAGTCCCGCTCCGGCGTGGTCCTGCTCCGGGTGCGTCATGCGCACCGGGATCCCGCGGCCGTCGTCGGCCGTCGCCGTGCCGGCGCCGGGCATGAGCAGCAGAGTCAGGACGGCGGACAGCAGCCCGGCCGTCCATGCGAGCGTCCGGCCGGATCCGGTACGGGTGTCACCGGTTCTGAACCGCGAGAGGGTGGCTGCAGGCATGGTGCTCCCAGAGGTGTGTGGAGGGATGCTGCTACGCGCGTAAACCAGGGCCGCCGTGGTGCGGCGATCGGCGGTCGGCAGTGGGGGGTTGGAACAGCGAGCCGTGGGTGAGAGCCGGTCGCGGTGGAGCGGTCGGCAGGCGAGGGCCTGGCGGCAACTCCTCCGCGTACAACATGGGTTGACGCGCGTAAACTTTAGGTACGCATTGACATGCCCGCAACATCTCCGGCCTTGCGGGAAGTTGAGTCCCAGCGGGTCTCCAGGGACACTCCAGCGCGTGAACGGGGGAGGCCCCGACAGCGCTGAAAGACACGAGCGCACTGGTCAGGGCCCACCCTCAGTCGTCTCTCAGCACTCGATGATGTTCACCGCCAGCCCGCCGCGGGCCGTCTCCTTGTACTTCAATTACCCCGGGGCGGTGGTGTCCTCCCGCGCGGCATGCAACATCCGCACGGCACCTGCCGCATCGCAGCGGCCTGCCCTGCACTCCACTCCCACATCCCATCGACGGGGCTTTCGCGTCACGGGGCGTCATCAAGGGTTCACTCGCGTTCACCCATCCAGTCTTCCCCTTGCCTGTGGGCTCCCGGATGGAACGGGTGCTCTTGGGCTTCTTCTCCGAGCTCCGCACCCGCCGTTACCAGCGATGTACGTCAGAGCGGGGACAGGCCATCGGACACTGACCCGGGCCATCACGTTGGCATCCGCCGACCCCCTCTCGATGATGTCCACTCGAACGACGCGACCTTGTGTCGCACTTGCATCTCGGAAGTGCCGTGCTGATCGTGTGTGCCGGAAGCCTCAAGAACTCCCATCATCCAGGTCACAAGGCACTTCTGCGTTCCGGCCCCCGACCACCCGCGATCGCCGACCTGTGGATCAGGGCTCAGTGGCCGGGACCCTGCGGACGAAGTCAGCTCAACCCGACCATCGACCGCTTTCCAGGCGTACCTGGACCAGAGCGACTTCCCCCGGCCGAAGTCCTGGCGGACCCTCAGCACCTCTCGCCCGTCGAAGGGGGCGGGCCTTCGGCGGTCAACCCAAGCGCGCTGACGCCTTGGGAAAGGCCATTGCGAGCACCCGGCTGGGGCGGCGATCACGATCCCCGCGGAGCAAGTTCACAGGCCCGGCCCACGCGGATGGCCGCTACCTGGGTGTCCTGGGCTGAGGGGCGGATGCGGGTGGCCAACGGAAGCATCGAGTGCCCGGCGTACCGCCTTGCCCGATTTGTGACGTGTTCATTATCACTTCGCGCTTGGGGTGCCGAGTGATCCTCTTGTGTGTGCTCTGTGGACATGTCTATAAAGCCTTCTACTTTTGATCATTGAGGTGGGGGGTCCCGTGCGCCCGGCACGTCCGTTTGTCGTTGCTGTCGCCTTCGTGCTGGCCGTGCTGGCCGGGACCGAACATGTCGCCCTGGCCGACGACCGTTTGACGGGCGGTTCCACCGGAGACGCCCCGGACCAGCGGTGGGGATCCGCGAACGGGCTTGGGCACACCGCGTCCACGAAGGCGACGGATGCTGCCGCCAAGGGAGGGAACGACGGTCCGCTGAGGGGGCGCGGCGAACTTTCGGTCGAGGATGAGCCCGGTACGACTGTGCTGGGCGGTACGCCGAAGCTGCCTGAGCCGGGGCCGGTCCGTGAGGCGGCGGCACCCAGCGCACCTGCGGTCGTCGGCTTCGATGCCGAGCGCAGCAAGGAGGTCAAGGGCAAGCGCAAGGAGCGGGAGCGCACGTTCTTGAACGAGGACGGCAGCTACACCACCCGCTTCTACAACGAGCCCGTCAATTTCCGTGCAGAGAACGGCGGCTGGAAGACCGTAGACACCACGCTGGTGCCCCAGGAGGAGTCGGGCGCGCGGACGATGAGCGCCGAGGAGGTGGACTGGGAGACCCACTCCACCAAGGCGCCAATCGAGTTCGCCGGCTCGGCCGACGCCGATCCCCTGGTGCGCATGCAGGTCGGTGACGGTCTGTCCATCGGGTATGCCGTCGAGGGGGCGAGCGCCTCTGTTGGACAGGTCGACGGCAGTGTCATCACCTACCCGCATGTACGTGGTGACTCCGACCTGGAGCTCATAGCGGGCAGCGACTCGGTGAAGGAGACCCTGGTCCTCAAGGACGCGACGGCGCCCACTACCTGGCGCTTCCCACTAGAACTCCAGGGACTGACCGCACGGATCGACGATCACGGCAGTGTGGTGTTCGCCGACGCCGACGGCAACCAGCATGCCTGGACGCCCGCCGGATGGATGCAGGACTCGAACCTGGCGAAGGACGCCAACGAGGGCGCCATATCCTCAGGTGTCACCTACGGTCTGGACGAGGAGAGGGGCCGTCAGGTCCTCGTCGTGAAGCTTGACGAGGACTGGCTGACGGCCCCGGAGCGGGTCTTCCCCGTCCGTGTCGACCCGTCGGTCAAGTCGTTCGACTCCACCTCCGGCACTTACGTGCAGTCCCCGTACAACCAGAACTTCTCCAGCGACACCGTGCTCAAGGTCGGCACATACGACGGTGGCGACCACAAGGCCGCAGCGTTCATGCGGTTCACCGGTGTGGAGAGCACGCTGAAGAACGCCTGGGTGCTCAATGCCAATCTCGCGCTCTACAACACCTGGTCGCAGTCGTGCACGGCGCGGCCGGTGACGGTGCACCCCATCACCTCGAACTGGTCGGAGTCCACGACCACCAAGTACCCGGGCCCGTCGACGGGTTCGTCGCTGGCATCGAAGAGTTTCGCGCACGGCTGGCGGCCGACGGGCACGGAGTCATGGTCGTGCGGCCCGGCTTGGGAGACCATCAAGCTCGGTTCGGCCGGCCGCAAGCTGGTCGATGACTGGACGCACGCCCGCAGGAAGAACTACGGCCTCGCCGTCAAGGCGTCCACCAGTGACTCCAAGGGCTGGAAGCAGTTCGGCTCCGACGACTACCCGAACGGCAAGCCCAGCCTGGACGTGACGTGGACGAAGTACGGCGCCACGTACACGATGGGCGACTTCACGGCTCCGGTGACGGCCACCTCCCAGGGCGTGCAGAAGCTCACGATCAAGAACCAGGGCCAGGAGACGTGGCCCGCGGGCGGCGACTACAAGCTGCGCTACAACCTGTACGACTCCAAGGGCGCAGAGATCACCGACAGCGACAAGATCGCGTACACGGAGATGCCGAAGGCGGTCTCGCCCGGCGAGAGTGTGACCGTCGACGCGAAGATTGCGCCCTTGGCGCCCGCCACGTACACCCTGCAGTGGACGATGACCGACTACGGGGTCAGCCGTTTCACCACTGCAGGTGTCCCTGGCCCTGCCGTCAAGTTCTCTGCGGTGAACATCCCGCCGCAGCTGACCGCCGAGTCGCCGGGCAGCGGCGCGGTCGTGGATACCTTGACGCCGACACTGTGGGCGAAGGGCAGTGACACCGACGGCTACCCCAAGGCCACGCTGCAGTACACCTTCGAGGTGTGTGAGGTGGAGGGCAGTGACGTCCGCAAGAACTGTAAGAAGGGGACGCGCAGCGACGAGACTCAGTGGACGGTGCCGTCCGGCTGGCTGTCCTGGGGCAAGACCTACGCCTGGTACGCGTATGTGTACGACGGGGACGAGACCTCGGCCCGGCCGGGTGCCGCCCTGCTGGTGACCGAGGTACCGCAGCCGGCGGTGACCAGCCATCTGGGCGGTGCCGACAGTGGCAAGGAGATCGGCACCCGAGCAGGCAACTATGTCACCGCCGCCACGGACGCGGCGATCACGACCGTGGGCCCGGAGCTGGCCGTCACCCGTACCTACAACTCCCTCGACCCGCGCTCCGGCGGGGCGTTCGGGTCGGGCTGGTCCACCCGCTGGGACATGGTGCTGCGCGAGGAGACCGAGACCGGGATGGTCCTGGTCACGCTCGCCGGTGGCTCCCAGGTGCGGTTCGGCAAGAACGCCGACGGCACGTACGCGGGCCCGCCCGGGGGCGCACTCACCCTCCAGCACCAGAACGAGGCGTGGCAGCTGCGCGAGAAGTCGGGGACCGTCTACCACTTCATGCCCAGCGGCGTCCTCGCCCGGATCGTGGACTCCGCCGGGCGCGGCCAGAAGGTGCAGCACCAGTCCGAGGACGGCGGCCCGGTGACCAAGGTGGTCGACGAGCTCTCCGGGCGTTCCCTGGACTTCACTTGGTCCGGCAAGCACGTCGACTCCGTGACGACGAGCGCGATCGGCCCCGGCACGCCCGGCCTGACCTGGTCGTACTCCTACGACGGGGACCGTCTGACCAAGGTGTGCCCTCCGTCCTCGACCACCAAGTGCACGCAGTACGCCTACGGTGACGGCTCGGTGTACCGCAGCGGCGTCCTGGACGCGACCCCGACCTCGTACTGGCGGCTGGGTGAGAGCGAGGGTTCCGAGGCGGTCAGTGAGGCACCGTCACGCACCGGGATCAACAACGCGGCGTACCGGGACGTCCAGTTCGGCGGCGCATCGGCTGTTGCCGGTACCTCGGACACCTCCGGAGGCTTCGACGGCATCGACTCCGCAGTCGAACTGCCCGCCGACTCCCTGAAGTCGACGGCGTACCCGACGATCGAGCTGTGGTTCAAGACGGCCACGGCCAACGGCGTGCTGGTCGGCTTCCAGAATGAGGAACTCGGTGACAAGCCGACCTCCTACCGTCCGGTCCTCAACATCGACGCGGCCGGAAAGCTGCGCGGCGAGTTCCGCCGGGTCGGCGTCACCGGCGCAAGCGGACCGATCACCACTTCCGCCGCCGTCACCGACAATGCCTGGCACCACGTCGTGCTCACCGCCTCCGCGACCGCGCAGACGATGTACCTGGACGGCAAGAAGGTCGGTTCGATCACTGGCGCCGTCGCCGATCAGTCCCGCGACTACGCCTACCTGGGTGCCGGATACGCCAGCGACAGCTGGATGGGCGTGGCCACGGGTGAGTACCGCTTCACCGGGCAGATGGACGAAGTCGCCTTTTACGCACACTCCTTGAACGCCGCGACGGTTGCCGAGCACTACGCGGCCCGCACCGTCGTCGGCCAGGTCACGAAGGTCACCCTGCCGTCGGGACGTATCCACGCGACGGCCACGTACGACCCGGTCACCGGACGCCTGAGCAAGCACACCGATGCCAACGGCGGCACCTGGACGGTCTCGGCACCCTCGTACTCCAACACCTCGTCCTCCTACGCGCAGACCATCCAGAGCTCTGGAGCGACCGGCTACTGGCGGCTCGGCGAGCGCAGCGGCGCCGAGGCCACCAGCCCGCTCAGCGAAGAACTCAACGGCAGCTATCTCGACGGCGCACGACCCGGCAGCCCAGGCATCTTCACCAACGGTGACGACACGTCCGCAGAGTTCGACGGCAGCGGCGCCGTGGAGGTGCCCACTGAGTCGCTGGGCACCGAGACCGCGATGTCGGTGGAACTGTGGTTCAAGACTGCCGAACCGGGCGTCCTGGCTACCATGCAGAACGCTGAGCTCGGCGAGATGCCCACCGGTTGGCGGCCCATGCTGCTGATCGACGCCGACGGCAAGCTGCGGGGCAAGTTCTCCCCCGACGCCACCAGTCTGATCTCCACGAAAACTGTCACCGACGGCCAGTGGCACCACGTCACCCTGACTGGGAACTCCGGGGCCCAGGGCCTCTATCTGGACGGAAAGCGGCAGGCGTACAACCAGTTCGGTGTGCCGACGCTGCGCCACCCCCACGTCCTCGTCGGCGGTGGCTACGCGTCGACCGGCTGGGACGGTCAGGCGAGCGGGTACCGCAACTTCACCGGGCAGATCGACGAAGTCGCCTTCTACGACAAGGCGATCGTCACGTTCACCCTGTCCGGGAGCAACTGGGTCCCGAGCAGCTCGCGATCGACCGCCCCCGCCGCGCACTTCCAGGCCCGTAAGGACCTGGCAAGCGGAAGCGACACCCAGTACCAGGGCGTGGCCACCGCCGACACCCCCGCCGCCTACTGGCGGCTGGGTGAGACGTCCGGGACCGCGCTTGCCAGCGAGCTCGGCGGGTCCGACGCGACCGCGACCTTCAACCCGGACACCACTGCGGTGGACACGGGGCTGGACGTGGACGGCGTCTTCGGCCCGTCCGGCGACGGCGCGCTGAGCGCCGACGGCACGACCTACACCGAACTGCCCGGATCGCTTCTCGCGGGCACCACCGAGCTCGCCGTGGAACTGTGGTTCAACACGTCCACGCCCACCGGCGTCCTGCTCGGCTTCCAGGACGCTCCGATCAACCAGGTCCCCACCTCGTGGCGCCCGGTCCTCAACATCGACGAGGCCGGAAAGCTGCGCGGCGAGTTCCGCAAGGCGGGCGTGACCGGCGCGACCGGGCCCGTCACCTCTACCCAGGCGGTGACGGACGGCCAGTGGCACCACGTGGTGCTCAGCGCGGACGCCACCGCCCAGACCCTGTACCTGGACGGCGTCAAGGTCGGTTCGATCACCGGCGCGGTCTCCGATCAGTCGCGTCCGTACGCCTACCTGGGGGCTGGATACGCCAGCGACAGCTGGATGGGCGTGGACCCGGACCCGTACTACTACCAGGGCAAGCTCGACGAGATCGCCCTGTACCGCCACCCGCTCACCGCCGAGCAGGTCTCCGCCCACTACCGGGCGCAGGCAGAACCGGCCGACTCCGCGCTGGCCACCACGGTGAAGGTGACCGACCCGAAGCAGAAGACCAGCACGGCCATCTATGACGCGCTGCGTGGCCAGCGCGTGATCTCGCGGACCGATGCGACCGGAGCGGTGACCAGTTACGCCTACGACACCGGCGGCAACCTGCACACCGTCACCGACCCGAACGGCCACGTCACGGTCACCGGGCACGACAAGCGCGGCAACGCCGTCTCGACCACCACCTGCCGGGACGCCGGCTCCTGCTGGACGTCGTTCCGCTCGTACTACGTCGACGAGGCCAACCCGCTCGACCTGCGCAACGACAAGCCGCTGACCGTCCGCGACCAGCGGTCCAAGGACCGCAAGGACGACCGCTACCGCACCTCGTACACCTACAACTCCCTGGGCCTGCCCACCAGCACGGTCCGCCCCGACAGCAGCAGCTCCTCGACGACCTACACGGCCGGTACCGAGACCGCGGTCGGCGGCGGCACCGTCCCGGCGGGCCTGGTCGACAAGCAGACCACCCCCGGCGGCGCGGTCACCTCCAACCGCTACTACGCAGGCGGCGACCTGGCCGAGGTGACCTCCCCGTCCGGGCTGGTCACCAAGTACACGTACGACGGACTGGGCCGGAAGCTGTCCGAGACCCAGGTCTCCGACACCTACCCGAGCGGGGTGACCACCACCTACGCCTATGACAAGGCATCCCACGTCGTCACAGAGACCGGCGCGGGCGTGAAGAACGAGATCACCGACACCACCCACAGCGCGCAGATCACCCGCTCCTACGACGAGGACGGCAACCTGCTGTCCGAGACGACCAAGGACACCACCGGCGGCGACACCGAACGCGCCACCGCATACCACTACGACGAGCACGGTCTGAACGACAGCGTCACCGACGCCGAGCAGAACACGACCCTGTTCGAGCACGACGAACTGGGCCGCGTCGACGGCATGACCGACGCCGCCTACTCGCACTTCACCTACACCTACACTCCGCGCGGCCAGCACGCCGAGACGATCCTTGACGACTGGCGGGGTGACCCTTCCGGCACTGTCCGCGACCTTGTTGTGGTCTCCAACGCGTACGACCCGGCCGGCCGCCTCGCCTCCACCACGGACGCGATGGGCGCGACCACCGCGTACACCTACTACGACGACGGCCTGGCGGCCACCACCACGGCCAAGCAGATCACCCAGACCGACGGCACCAAGCACGACATCGTCCTGGAGAGCAACGCCTACGACCCAGCGGGCAACCTGACCAAGCAGGTCACCGGCAGCGGCAAGACCACGCAGACCTTCACCGTCGACGCGCTGGGCCGGACCGAGCGCAGTGTGCTGGACCCCGGCGGCCTGGACCGCGTCACGACCCTCGCCTATGACGATGACGGCCGGGTCGAGCAGCAGACGCAGACCATCGGCGGGGACAACAAGCTCACGACGACGGCCGAGTACGACCCGGCCGGCAACGTGAAGAAGCAGACCGTCACCGACGGCACGAGTACCCACACCACCACCCACACGTATGACAGGCGGGGTCTGCCGCTGGCCTCGGTCAGCCCGCGCGGCAACGTGTCCGGTGCGACCGCTTCCGCGTACACGACCACCTACCGGTACGACGAGCTGGGCCGCCTGGTCCAGGAGACCGCGCCGCAGGTCCAGGCCGAGGAGAATGGTGGCTCCGCCACGGCGGTGCAGCCGGTGACACGCACCGGCTACAACGCCTTCGGCGAGGCTACCGAGGTTAAGGACGCCCGGAGCCAGGTCACGCGCTCCGAGGTCGACCGGCTCGGCCGTACAACCGCGGTCACACTGCCCGACTACACCCCGCCGGGCGGCACGAAGCTCACCGCGACCACCCGCACCACGTACAACCCGCTCGGCCTCGAGGAGTCGGTCACCGATCCGCTGGGCCGTGTCACCAGCTACGCGTACGACCAATTCGGTCAGCTGATCAGCAAGACCGACCCACCGGCCAACGCCACCGCCGCACTGCTGGACCAGGACAACCCCGAGATCTTGGTAGGCCCGCAGACCGCCGCCAACGGCGGTGGGATCACCGCCTACACCTGGTCGCCCACAGGCCTTCAGCTGTCGGCGACCGACCCGACCGGCGCCCGCACCGAGGCCACATACGACGAACTCGGCCGGCAACTGACCGCGACGACCGTCGAGCGCTATCCCGATACGCAGTACCTGACCACCCAATACACCTGGGACGACGCCGGCAACCCGACCATGTACCGGACCCCTGAGGGCCGGACCACGACCGCGACGTACAACGCGGCGGGCGAGATCAGGACCGTGACCAATGCGGTGGGCACCTCGTCCTTCGGCTACGACGGCCTCGGCCGGCAGACCGAGTTCACCGACGCCACCCAGCGCCGGACGGCAACCGCGTACAACGCCCTCGGCGCCGTCACCGCCACCACCGACTACAGCACGGGCAGCGCCGCCCTGCGCACGGTCGGCCAGGAGTATGACGCCGACGGCAACCGCACCGCGCTGGTCTCCGCCGAGAAGCAGACGCGTACGACGTTCACGTACGACGCGCTCGGCCGGATGACCAAGCAGGTGGAGCCGGTCACGTCCACCAAGTCGATCACCACGACGTTCGGCCACGACGCGGCGGGCAATCGCACCCGTCTCACCGACGGCCGCACCAACGCGACGATCTACACCTTCAACAGCTGGGGCCTGCCCGAGTCCACGATCGAACCCGCCACGACGGCCACCCCGAACGCGGCGGACCGCACCTGGACCACGGTCTACGACAAGGCCGGACAGCCCGTGACCGAGTTGCTGCCGGGCGGGGCCAAGCGGGAGAGCACCTACGACGGCCTGGGCAGGCTGACCGGTGAGACCGGCACCGGTGCGGAGTCGGCCACCACCTCCCGCACCCTGGAGTACAACCTGGCCGGGCGGATCGTGCTCGTCGGCACGGCCGGCGGTGCCGTGCAGAACACGTACACCTACAACGACCGGGGCCAACTGCTCACCGCTGCCGGCGTCGGCGGGTCCTCCACCTTCCGCTACGACACCGACGGCAACATGACGTACCGCGAGACCGCCGCCGGCAGCACCGACTACGGCTACGACAGCGCCGGACGCCTCGACTGGGCCTGGGACTCCCTCACCGGCAACGACATTTGGTACGACTTCGACCCCGCCGGACGCCCGAAGCTGGAGCGCTACGCGATCAAGCCCACCGGCTCCACGACCTGGACCGAGTCGACGCGCCGCACCTACGAGTACGACGACCTCGGCCGTCTCAAGAGCGACAAGGTCACCCAGCCGGACGGCACCGGCACCATCGCTGCGATCGAATACGCCTACGACCTCGACGACCAGCTGAAGACCAAGAAGACCACCGGTACCGCTGGTGCGGCCACCAACTCCTACGGCTACGACGACGCAGGCCGCCTGACGTCCTGGGCGAACGGCTCCACTGCCACGGCCTACGAGTGGGACGACTCCGGCAACCGCACCAAGGCCGACTCGATCTCCGCGACCTTCGACGCCCGCAACCGCCAACTGACGAACGGCGCGAAGACGTTCACCTACACCCCGCGCGGCACCCTCGCCTCCGTGACCGACGGCGGCACCACGCGGACCCTGACGTCCGACGCCTTCGAGCGGAAGATCACCGACAGCGGCGTCACCTACTCCTACGACTCACTCGACCGTGTCCAGACGCGTGGCTCGACGACTTTCGCCTACGACGGCGGTTCCAACAACCTCGCCACCGACGGCACCAGTAAGTACAACCGCACCCCCGGGGGCTCCCCCCTCTCCACCGCCACCGGCACCACCAAGCAGTGGGCCCTGACCGACCAGCACTCCGACCTGGTCGCCGGCCTCACCCCTGACGGCACCGCGGTCAACGGCTCCACCGCCTACGACCCCTTCGGCACGGAGACGGCCACCAGCGGCACCACCCCCGCCGTCGGCTACCAGTCCGGCTACACCGACCCCACCTCCGCCGACGTCAATATGGCGGCGCGCTGGTACCAGCCGGGCACGGGTTCCTTCGAGTCCCGCGACACCTGGCAGCTGAACCCGATGCCGTCGGTACAGGGCAACCGGTACACCTACGGCAGCGCCAGCCCGCTGAACGGGATCGACCCGATGGGGCACAGTGACGTCAAGGTGCGGGACATCCCGTACCGGCAGGTCGAGTACCGGCCCAGCGGCGGAGGATGGTTCTCCCTCTCGTCGGGACTCTCGTCCCTGGGGAGAATCGGCAGGTGGGGATTCCGATACGCGGGTCTCCCGAGCGCGGTCTTCCTCAACGTGTTCGGATGGAACACCCCGGCCTACGCGCCGACCGGCCGCCCGCCGGGCGGTGGCGGCGGTGGCGGTGGCGGTGGCGGTGGCAGCGTCAAGCAGCCGCGCGGTACGTCGGCGCTCGTCCGCACCGGACCCCGCACGTCCACGAGCCCGGGTGTCGGTCCGGGCATGGGAACAGGGCCTGGCGGCGGCTGCGTGTACGGCTGCGTCACCATCCCGCCCAAGCCTCCCATCGACCAGAACCCCAACAACGGGCCGAACCCGGTCCCCGCCCCGGCCCGCTCCAAGCCCAGGGTCGACTGGGACCCCAAGAAGGAGGCATGGAAGCTCGGCGACTCCGTGGAGATGGTCGTCGGCGCGGCGAACATGCTCGACCTCGCCGATGGCGGTCAGCACGTGCCGGGTACCGTCCTGGAGACGCTGCCGGTGCCGATGAACACCCCCGGCGGGAAGAACGACGGCCGCACACGTGACGACGAGAAGTGCGACGACGGCCCCGGCGTGAGCCCGACCGGGCACGCCGTGTACCTGCCACGTGAGCGTTACTACGACACCTTTGAGCGGAGTTACCAGTGCCGGGCCACGGGTGTGTACGGTCTGCTCGATAGCAGTGACTACAACAAGGGGCGAAAGGCCCCGGGTACGAACACCAACAGCTCGACTCAGCCGCCAGGCATGCGAGAGATCGAAAGCCAGGGACATGTGCCCGCCAACGGCCACCTCATTCCTGCGGCAGCGAGTGGTTCTGGCATTGACCTGAGAAACCTGGTGGCGGAGTACCAGGAGACGAACACGCCGTATCTCAACCACGGCGTTGAGAAGGAGATCAGGAATGCCATCAAGTCGGGGAAGCGCTTGGCGATATCCGTCATACCGCACTATGGGAACTATGGCAGTGGAATTCCGACCTCGATCGAGTACAACTACGGAGTCGCGGAAGAGAGCACAGTAAAACACTGTGTGATCCATCAGTCGCCCACCGGCGGGACAACGACAGGCAGCGCAAGCTGTCCGAGGAGATGGCGAAGATGAGCCAGAGCTATCTGCAGCGGGTTCTGGAGATGCTCGGTGACCCCCAGGCTCGTTATCGGGATGCGGCGGCCTGGAGCGCGCTGGAGGCGGACCTGGGGGTCGTTCTGCCGGCGGACTACAAGAAAATCGTCGATGCTTACGCTCCTGTCCTGGTCAACGGGCACCTCTACCTCAGCCATCCCGCCACGGAGCGATGGAACCTGGGAGATTCCATCCGGCGAACCTCCGAATCCTGGTCGAAAGTGGTCTGGGAAGAAGGAGAACCCGAGGGTGACCCCCGTGTTTCCCTAGACGTGGACGAGTTGACGTTCGGTACATCAGAGGGCTTGATCCCGCTCGCCAGCACTGATCGGGGAGAGACTCTCTTCTATGCCCCACGAGGCGCACAGCGGAACGGCTCGTGGTTCGTCGAGGACGGCGAGGGAGAGTTTTTCGAGTACACCATGGGATTCGCCGAGTGGCTGTACCGATGGCTCGTCGGTGAAGACGTAGCGGGCCCTAATAGCAGCGCCTTCTACCCTGGCCCCGTGGCCCTGCAGGGCCTGCCCATGGCACCGGGCGAACGGCCCGAGACGCGATACGGGCCGGATCGCGGAATGTGACCAGTGCCGGTCGAGGGGTGGGCGCCTGCGGACGTCCACCCCTTTTTGAATCATCTTTTGAATTACATGCGACGCCATGGGCTCGGCTTGACTCATCCTTCAGGTCATTTTCCGTTGTGATGGACCCCTTCGGGCGCGATCACGTGCGCGACGATCGCCGGATGTCGACCGCCATGTAGTTAATTCAGCAGCGACGGAGTCTGCCGTCTGTTCGCCGGAAACTTATAGAAGGTGGCTGGGATTCCTGGCTCCCGAGCGCGGGAGCGCTTGGAACCCGAGGAGATAATCGGGGCTCTGGTTGTTCTCGTCAAGGCTGCGGAGAGGGCTGCTCCACACCTCAAGAGATGGTGGAATTATCAGGCCCGCCCGTTCGTGAAGTCGACGCGCACCAGGTTTGTCCGGACTCGCAAGGCTGACAGTCAAGCCATCACCACTGAGTCGTCCACCTTGATTGAATCAGTATCTTCAGATGCTTCGCAGGAATTGGTTGCCGCGCTCGAAGGGCATAGAGCCACACTGATGCTTGAGGTGAATCCCTCGTTGCTCGACGAAGAGAATTTGGCTGAAATCGGGAAGATTCTCGGGGGAAGTCGAGGCAGCCGGGCGCCTGCGATTGAGGAGCGAAACGGCAAAAAGGACTACGTCTGACTGACGATGAAATGTGGCCCTCCCGCCGAAGTGCCGAGAACCCCCACCCATGCTCCTGTGGCACGGCCGCCGACACGTAGTAGAGATCCGTTGGGAGTGCGGGGTTATCGTAGGAGGTCTGTGGGAGGCCGACACCCGGGTGAACCCGCTTCCTGTCGCCGACGATGCCCTTCCCGGTGGCCAGCCGGCGGCCGGACGCCTGTGGATGATGTAACACGAGGTAGCACAGACCAACCCGCCGCACATGCTCTGATCAGGCAAAATTTAACTCGGCACCACGACCAGACACCACGCAGCACGAACGCTCACGGTCTCGTAGTGCGTAGGTCTCAATACCTGACATGGACCAACTGCACTCCCGCTGGGAGGGCCCCAAAGGTGACGAACCGATCCTGAAGGCGGTTCGCGCCAGCCTCGATGAGCGACCTGCGTCTGGGGACACCCCGGGGACTTTTCGGGGACTTTCAAGCCAGTCCCAGGGACACTCCGGGGACCTTCCGCCGCGTAAACAGGGGAGGCCCTGACAGTGCTGAAAGAAACGAACGCGCTGGTCAGGGCCTACACTGTCAGCACTCGATGATGTTCACCGCCAGCCCGCCCCGCGCCGTCTCCTTGTACTTCACGCTCATGTCCGCGCCGGTGTCCTTCATCGTCTTGATGACCTTGTCCAGGGACACCTTGTGCGAGCCGTCGCCGCGCATCGCCATACGGGCCGCCGTGACGGCCTTCACCGCGGCCATGCCGTTGCGCTCGATGCAGGGGATCTGGACCAGACCGCCCACCGGGTCGCAGGTGAGGCCGAGGTTGTGCTCCATGCCGATCTCGGCGGCGTTCTCGACCTGTTCGGGGGTGCCGCCCAGGACCTCCGCCAGGGCGCCCGCCGCCATCGAGCAGGCCGAACCCACCTCCCCCTGGCAGCCCACCTCCGCGCCGGAGATGGAGGCGTTCTCCTTGAAGAGCATGCCGATGGCGCCGGCGGCCAGCAGGAAGCGCACGACGCCGTCCTCCCGCTCGCCCTCGGAGGACGCACCCGCCACGAAGTTGACGTAGTAGTGCAGGACCGCGGGGATGATGCCGGCCGCACCGTTCGTCGGGGCCGTCACCACACGCCCGCCCGCAGCGTTCTCCTCGTTCACGGCCATCGCGTACAGCGTGATCCACTCCATGGAGCGGGCCGACGGGTCGCCCTCGGCCCGGAGCTGGCGTGCCGAGACCGCCGCGCGGCGGCGCACCCGCAGGCCGCCCGGCAGGATGCCCTCACGGGACATGCCGCGCGCCACGCACGCCTGCATCACCCGCCAGATCTCCAGCAGCCCGGCCCGGATCTCCTCCTCCGTGCGCCAGGCCCGCTCGTTCTCCAGCATCAGGGACGAGATGGACAGGCCCGTCTCCTTGGTCAGGCGCAGCAGCTCGTCGCCCGTGCGGAAGGGGTACTTGAGGGGCGTGTCGTCGAGCTTGATGCGGTCCGCGCCCACCGCGTCCTCGTCGACCACGAAGCCGCCGCCCACCGAGTAGTACGTCTTCGTCAGCAGCTCGGCGCCCGACGCGTCGTACGCCCACAGGGTCATGCCGTTGGCGTGGTACGGGAGTGCCTTGCGGCGGTGCAGGACCAGGTCGTCGTCGAACGAGAACCGGACGTCGTGCTCGCCGAGGAGACGCAGCCGCCCCGCCTCCTTGATCTGCTCCACCCGTTCGTCCGCCGTTTCCACGTCCACCGAGCGTGGTGAGGCGCCCTCCAGGCCCAGCAGCACGGCCTTGGGCGTGCCGTGGCCGTGGCCGGTCGCGCCCAGGGAGCCGTACAGCTCGCAGCGGACCGAGGAGACCGCGCCGAGCAGTTCCTCGTTGCGCAGCCGGCGGGCGAACATGCGTGCCGCGCGCATCGGGCCGACCGTGTGGGAGCTGGACGGGCCGATGCCGATCGAGAACAGGTCGAAGACCGAGATGGCCACGGGTGACTCCTCAATACGGGTGGTGCAGGGGGCCCGTGGGGTGTCCCGCTCACCTGCGAGCGCGCGACACCCCACGGAAAGGAACTACTTGAACAAGACCTGCTTGAACAGGGCCTACTTGTTCAGACCGGGGTACAGCGGGTGCTTGTCCGCCAGCGCCTTGACCCGGGCCTTGAGCGCCTCGGTGTCGCAGGACGGCTTGAGCGCCTCCGCGATGACGTCCGCCACCTCGGCGAAGTCCTCGGCGGTGAAGCCTCGGGTGGCGAGGGCGGGCGTGCCGATCCGCAGGCCCGAGGTGACCATCGGGGGGCGCGGGTCGTTCGGAACGGCATTGCGGTTGACCGTGATGCCGACCTCGTGGAGGCGGTCCTCGGCCTGCCGCCCGTCCAGCTCTGAGGCGCGCAGGTCGACCAGGACCAGATGGACGTCCGTGCCGCCGGACAGGACGTCGACGCCGGCCTCGCGGGCGTCGGCGGCGGTCAGGCGCTCGGCGAGGATCCTGGCGCCGTCGACCGTGCGGCGCTGGCGCTCCTTGAAGTCCTCGCTCGCCGCGACCTTGAAGGAGACCGCCTTGGCCGCGATCACGTGCTCCAGGGGACCGCCCTGGAAGCCCGGGAAGACGGACGAGTTGAGCTTCTTGGCGAAGTCCTTGCGGGCGAGGATGATGCCGCCGCGCGGGCCGCCCAGCGTCTTGTGGGTGGTGGACGTGACGACGTCCGCGTACGGAACGGGGTTCGGGTGCAGACCGGCCGCGACCAGACCCGCGAAGTGCGCCATGTCGACCCACAGGTGGGCCTCGACCTCGTCGGCGATCCGCCGGAACTCTGCGAAGTCCAGCTGTCGCGGATATGCCGACCAGCCCGCGATGATCACCTTCGGCCGGTGCTCCTTGGCGAGCCTCTCCAGCTCGGCCATGTCGACCAGGCCGGTCGCGGAGTCGACATGGTAGGCGACCACGTCGAACTGCTTGCCGGAGAAGTTCAGCCGCATCCCGTGGGTCAGGTGGCCGCCGTGGGCCAGGTCCAGGCCGAGGATGGTGTCGCCGGGCTGGGCCAGCGCGAACAGCGCGGCCTGGTTCGCGGAGGCGCCCGAGTGCGGCTGCACGTTCGCGTACTCGGCGCCGAACAGCTCCTTGACCCGGTCGATCGCGATCTGCTCGGCGACGTCGACGTGCTCGCAGCCGCCGTAGTAGCGGCGGCCGGGGTAGCCCTCGGCGTACTTGTTGGTCAGGACCGAGCCCTGCGCCTCCATGACCGCGAGCGGAGCGAAGTTCTCGGAGGCGATCATCTCCAGGGTGGACTGCTGGCGGTCGAGCTCGGCGTCGACCGCGGCGGCGACCTCCGGGTCGAGCTCGTGCAGGGGCGTGTTCAGAACGGACATCAGGCGCAGGACTCCTCAGCCGGCGGAAAAAGCGGTGTACTCGTCGGCGGAGAGCAGGTCGGCCGGCTCCTCCGCGAGACGTACCTTGAACAGCCAGCCGCCCTCGAACGGGGCGGAGTTGACCAGTGACGGGTCGTTGACCACGTCCTCGTTGATCTCGGTGACCTCACCGGTGACCGGGGCGTACAGGTCGCTGACGGACTTGGTCGACTCCAGCTCTCCGCAGGTCTCGCCCGCGGCGACCGCGGAGCCCACGTCGGGAAGCTGGACGAAGACGACATCGCCGAGCGCGTTGGCCGCGTGCTCCGTGATGCCGACCGTCGCGACGCCGTCCTCGGCGGCCGACAGCCACTCGTGCTCCTTGCTGTAGCGCAGCTGCTGGGGGTTGCTCATGGCCTGAATTCTCCTGTACGCGGGGGAGCGGTGATGAATGGGGTACTACGGGAAACGTAGGTGAACAGCGGAAGTGTGCGCGGGGCCACGCTCGGGGCGGTGGCGCTCGGCGTCTCCGCTTCTTCTTCTACTTCTGTTACTTCTGCTACTTCTGCCGCTTGTAGAACGGCAGTGCCACGACCTCGTACGGCTCGTGGGTGCCCCGGATGTCCACGCCGACACCGGGCGTGCCGGGCGCGGAGTGCGCGGCGTCGACGTACGCCATCGCGATCGGCTTGCCGAGGGTGGGGGAGGGCGCCCCGGAGGTGACCTCGCCGATCACCGTGCCGTCGGCGACCACGGCGTACCCGGCACGCGGGACGCGACGGCCCTCGGCGACCAGGCCGACGAGGACGCGCGGCGGGTTGGCCCCGGCCCTGGCGGCGGCCTCGGTGAGCGCCTTGCGCCCCACGAAGTCGCCCTCCTTCTCGAACTTCACGACCCGACCGAGGCCCGCGTCGAAGGGGGTGAGCGAGGTCGACAGCTCGTGCCCGTACAGCGGCATGCCCGCCTCCAGGCGCAGGGTGTCCCGGCAGGACAGCCCGCAGGGGACGAGGCCGGCGCCCTCGCCCGCCTTGGTCAGCGCCTGCCACAGTTCGACGGCGTGCTCGGGCTTCACGAACAGCTCGAAGCCGTCCTCACCGGTGTAGCCGGTGCGGGCGATGAGGGCGGGCACTCCCGCGACCGTGCCGGGCAGGCCCGCGTAGTACTTCAGGCCCTCCAGGTCGGCGTCGGTGAGGGAGGCGAGGATGCCGGGGGACTCGGGGCCCTGGACGGCGATCAGGGCGTAGGCGTCCCGGTCGTCGCGCACCTCGGCGTCGAAGCCGGCGGACCGCTCCATGAGCGCGTCCAGCACCACCTGGGCGTTCGAGGCGTTGGCGACGACCATGTAGTGAGAGGCCCCGGCCTCGGTCTCGGCCAGCCGGTAGACGATCAGGTCGTCGAGGATGCCGCCGTCCTCGCGGCAGATCATGGTGTAGCGGGCGCGGCCGACCCGTACGCCCCCGATGTTGCCGACCAGCGCGTGGTCCAGCAGTGCCGCCGCCTGTGGTCCCGTCACGGTGATCTCGCCCATGTGCGAGAGGTCGAAGAGGCCCGCCCTGGTGCGGACGGCGTTGTGCTCGTCACGCTCGGAGCCGTACCGCAGGGGCATGTCCCAGCCGGCGAAGTCGGTCATCGTCGCGCCGAGCGAGCGATGCAGGGCATCGAGCGCGGTGCGGCGGAGAGGGCTGCTGCTCATCGGTTCTGCTCCCAGGAAGACGGGGGAAGGCGAGGTCGTTCCTCCCCATCTGTCATCGGAACCTGAGAGGTTCGCCATGACCACGGATGCCCCGGTTGGTCACGGCTTGCACCTTGGGTGGAGCCGCGCCCGTGAGTCCGGGGCGGCCCGCTTTCCAGATGTGCCTCGCCCGCGCGGTGACTGGGCCTGAGAGATTCAAGGGAGGGACTTGCTCCTTCGGCGCCCCAGAAGTACGCGTCGTACTCGGCTGGGGACTCTCCCGCGCGGATTCAAGCGGCCGGTATGCAGTTGGCGCGCACATCATTGCACGCATCGGTCCGGCACGGCAGGGGCGCCCGCACGGGTGGCCGGAAGGCCTCGCACAGGCGACGCACAGGATTCACGGCGAGGCACAGCGTTCTGTAGCAGGGCTGTGGCGGTACGAGAACAGAAAAGGCAGGCAGCGGGCATTACCTTCTCTTTACACTCTAGGGGGATGGGACTCCAGACCCATGGGGAGGACGATCACGGTGAACAGGACCACGGCGTACGCGACGACCTATGGCATCGCGCTGCCCGAGCGACGGACGGCCCCGGCCGGGGAGGCGTGCGGGCCGTTCCGGACGGCGGTCGTCCGCGACCTGCGGGAGCGCTCGGGCCGCAGCCCCCACGGACTGACCTTCGGTGCGAAAGACCTCGTCGCCGTCACGGGACTCCCCGGCAGCGGCAAGTCGACCCTCATGCGGCGGACGGTGTACGGCCCGCGCATCGACTCCCAGGACACCCGCGACCGGTGGGACGCGCGCCTGGCCCGCGTCCTGCCGTACGCGCTCTACCGGCCCTTCGTGCGGATCGCCCACTACGCCGGACTGCACCGCGCCCTGCGCTCCGGCGCCGGTGTCGTCGTGCACGACTGCGGCACGCAGGCCTGGGTGCGCGGCTGGCTCGCCCGTGAGGCCCGCCGCCGGGGCGGCACGCTGCATCTGCTGCTCCTCGACGTCACCCCCGACGAGGCCCGCGAGGGCCAGCGGGAGCGCGGCCGCGGGGTGTCGCACTACGCCTTCGCGCGGCATCGGGCGGCGACGGCCCGGCTGCTGCGGTCGGTGGAGAAGGGGCGGCTGCCGGAGGGGTGCGGGGGCGCGGTGCTGCTGGACCGGGCAGCGGCGGGCGTGTTGAAGCGGATCGACTTCGCGGGGTGAGGGGCCGCGCTGCCCGGGGCCGCGCCCCGCGCCTCGGGCTGTTCGCGGCTTGCACAGGGGCGCGGGCCCCGAGGCGCCCATTAGGGTTCAGTCACAGCAGCGGTTCGGAGAACAAGCGGTAGGCAGCAGATGGATATCCCGGCGGACTTCCCGGCACAGGCACACCCCCACCCGCACGGCGGATGGCCCGGCAACGAGCTGGAGGAGGTGCTCTCGGCGGCCCTCGGCCAGCCGAGCGCGGGCGGACGGATCGTGGAGGTGCTCGCCCGCAGCTTCCTGTGGGTGCCCCTGCCCGAGGGCGGCGGCCCGCACAGTGGCCCCCTCGACCTGCCGACGACGCAGATCGAGGGGCAGGCGTATGTGCCGGTCTTCAGCTCCGAGGAGCAGTTCCGCCAGGTCGTCGGCAACCACATGTCGTACACGATCGCGCCCGCCGTCGAGTTCGCGCGCGGGCTGCCCCCGCACGTCGGCATCGCGGTGAACCCGGACGGCGTGGTCGGTGTACCGCTGCCGCCGCCCGCCGTGGCCGAGCTGTGCCGGGCCGGGCGGACCCCGCTGGACGGGGCGGCGAGCGGCGCCAGGGTACGGCTGTTCGAGCCGGACTGGCAGGACGACCCCGTGGACTTCCTCACCGCGGCCTCGGCCGAGTTCGCCGGGACCGGCGTCGTGCTCAGCGCCCGCCGCTGCCTGGCCGCCATCGAGACCGCCGACCCGGTGATGTTCATCGGCGTCGAACTGGCCTCCTGGGAGACCGACCGCGCCCTGCCCCTGGACGCCCTGGGACGCGCGCTGGCCAAGGCCCCCGTCAGGTACGCCGTGAACATGGTCTTCCTCGACGTGGCCCAGGACCCGGTGGGCGAGTGGATGCGCGAGAAGGTGCGGCCGTTCCATCAGCAGGGTTACTAGGGCGCGCCCCTGAAAGGGGCGCGTTCCGTAAGGGGCGTGGGGCTGTATCGATGTGCGGCTCCGCCGCGTGGGCGCGACAAGCCACGACGAGCCCGCAGTCCACAGATCACACCTGGCCCCGAGCTGCCACCGGCTATCCCGGCCCAGCGCCTAAGCTGGTTTCATATACCGCGGGTCCAACTGAAGGGGCGGTAAAAGGTGAGCGCCAGCGGCACCGCCGCGACCGGCCAGGTCGACCACATGCTGCGCCAGGTGACGCCCGGGCGTTACGACGCCTACGAGGCGTTGCTGCGCGCGCTCGCGACCCCGTCCTCCGGCCAGGTCTGGATGCTGCTGTGGCACGGCCAGGCCGGCTCCCCGGACGCCCAGTACGGGAACATGGAGGTGGAGGGCCACGGATACGCCCCGTGCGTCACCTCCGCCCAGGAGCTCTCGGCCAGCGGCTGGAACCGCAGTTACGAAGTGGTCGACGGCCTCGACGTGGCCCGCACCCTGTACCCCGACCACTACGGACTCTGGCTGAACCCGCACGCGCCGGGCGGCGGCGTCGGCATCCCCTGGCTGGACCTGCGCCGGATCGCCACCGGCCTCGAACGCCAGCCCGCGGGCCCGTTGCGGCTCTCCGAACCGGGCATCGAGATTTCGCAGTTCTACGCCCTGCTCACACAGAACGCCCACCGCACCCCGGCCGTCCGCTCACTGCGCCGCGCCTGGGTGCAGCCCGCGCTCGGCGCGCCGTACCTCGCCATCGGGCTCGACGTGTACGACACCTCGCCCCCGGCCGTGGACTCCGTACGGGCGATGATGCAGCAGTCCATCGGCGCGGTCCCGGACGGGCTGCCCGTCTCGACCGTCGCGATGTCCGACGAGTACGACCCGGTGGCGATGTGGCTGCGTGCCAACGCCCGCCCCTTCTACGACCGCGAGGCCCACGCGGCCCCGGCCCAGGCTCCCGCGGCGGGCGGATACGGATACCCGGGCGTGTACTGAGCACCCCGGACGCCCTTCACAGCTCCTCAACTGCCGTTCACAGTACACCCACAGAAGCTCCCGACTTTTTTACGGGACATGTCCGAATCTACGCGGGTAAATGTAAGCCGCAACATCTTATGTCCCAACTGCCCCGCGTCCGACTCACGTTGTGTGACGTCCGGATAACGGAAACCCGAGGGCAGCATCACGTTTAGGCATCCATTCGCCGTCAAGGCTGGCAACAGATCGGCGAAGCGTTGAAGACTCCCGCACCAGGGGGTCTATACCCCTCGGTACGAGCAGGGGTCCGAACCCCTGACCACGACGGACGATCAGGCCGCTACAGCGGCAAGCGCGGGCCGGTCACCGCCGGTTGAGAGGGGTCCCTGCCAGATGACGGCGCCATTGCACGACACGACCGCGGAAGCGGCCCCGACTGCTCCTGCCGACCCGGCGGAGACAGGCGCCACGAAGGTCGAGGGCCGGTCCCTCAAACAGATCGCCTGGAACCGTCTCAAGCAGGACAAGGTCGCGCTCGCCGGTGGCGCCTTCGTGCTCTTCCTGACCCTGGTCGCCGTGTTCGCCCCGCTGATCGTCGGTCTGCTCGGCCACCCGCCGAACCAGTTCAACCAGGACAAGCTCGACCCGCTGACCAACCTGCCGCAGGGCGCGTGGGGCGGCGTGAGCAGCGACTTCCTCTTCGGTGTCGAGCCCAACAAGGGCCGCGACGTGTTCAGCCGCATCGTCTACGGCGCCCGGATCTCCCTGCTCGTGGCGTTCCTCGCCGCCGTCGTCGCCGTGGCGCTCGGCACCCTGTTCGGCATCATCGCGGGCTACTTCGGCGGCTGGATCGACGCGCTGATCAGCCGCACCATGGACGTGCTGCTCTCCTTCCCGCAGCTCCTCTTCATCATCTCCCTCGTCTCGGTGCTCCCCGACGACCTGCTGGGCCTGACCGGTTCGGGCGTGCGGATCGCCGTACTCGTCCTGGTCATCGGCTTCTTCGGCTGGCCGTACGTGGGCCGCATCGTGCGCGGCCAGACCCTGAGCCTGCGCGAGCGCGAGTACGTCGAGGCCGCGCGCAGCCTCGGCGGCGGCCGGCGGCACATCCTCTTCCGGGAGCTGCTGCCCAACCTGGTCGCCCCGATCCTCGTCTACGCCACGCTGATGATCCCCACCAACATCCTCACGGAGGCGGCGCTCAGCTTCCTCGGCGCGGGTGTGCGGCCGCCGACGGCGTCCTGGGGCGGCATGCTGCGCGACGCGCTGGAGACCTACGAGCACGACCCGATGTTCATGGTCTTCCCAGGCGCGACCATCTTCGTCACCGTCCTCGCGTTCAACCTCTTCGGAGACGGTCTGCGCGATGCGCTGGACCCCAAGGGCACCCGCTAGAGCCCGCACACGACTTGCCCCTGCCGCACCGTCAGGTGGCTGATCCCATGGTTCTCCGGCTCAGGACCGGGACCGCGAATCTCGGAGGTTAGAGAAGAGATGCTTTCCAAGCGACGGCTTGCTGCCGGTGCGGCCCTCGTAGTCGCTGCGCTGGTGACCACCACGGCGTGCGGCGGCGGCGACAGCGACAGCGACAACGGCAGCGACAAGGGCGCGGGTTACAACGCCGCGCTGGACAAGGTCGTCAACGCGTCCACCAAGAAGGGCGGGACGCTGAAGTTCATAGGCAAGCAGGACTTCGACAACCTGGACCCGCAGCGCACGTACTACGGCATGACCTGGGACTTCATGCGGTTCTTCACCCGCACCCTGGTCACGTACGACACCAAGCCGGGCGACGCCTCCAACAAGCTGGTCGGCGACCTGGCCACCGGCCCCGCCGAGGTCTCCGCCGACGGCAAGACCTACACGTACAAGCTGCGTGACGGCCTGACCTGGGAGGACGGCTCGACGCTGACCTCCAAGGACGTCAAGTACGGCATCGAGCGCATCTGGGCGACGGACGTCATCACCGGTGGTCCCGCCTACATCAAGCAGACCCTGGACCCCGAGGGCGAGTACCCCGGCCCGTACAAGGACAAGTCCAAGGACAAGCTGGGTCTGAAGGCCATCGAGACGCCCGACGACCAGACGATCGTCTTCAAGCTGCCCAAGCCCAACGGTGACTTCGAGCAGTTCCTGGCGATGCCCACCGGCGCCCCGGTGAAGCAGAGTGAGGACACCGGCGCCAAGTACACCAACAAGCCCTTCTCCTCCGGTCCGTACAAGGTCGAGTCGCGCCAGGCGGGCAAGAGCCTGACCCTGGTCCGCAACACCAACTGGAAGAAGGCCTCGGACCCGCTCCGCCCGGCCCTCCCGGACAAGATCACCGTGACGATCTCCGCCAACCTGGAGGAGAACGACAAGCGGCTGATGGAAGGCGACTACGACCTCGACGTCAACGGCACCGGCATGACCCAGTCGGGCCGCGTCAGCGCCGTCCAGGAGCACAAGGAAAGCGTCGACAACATCCAGACGTCGTTCGTCCGTTACGTGGCCCTCGTCCACACGGCGAAGCCGTTCGACGACGCCAACTGCCGCAAGGCCGTCTTCTACGCCACGGACTTCGCGGGCCTGCAGCAGGTGCGCGGTGGCGAGGTGGCCGGTGGTGAGATCGCCAACTCGGTCTTCCCGAAGTCGATCCCGGGCTACACCGACTACGACCCGTACGGCGTCCTCGCCCGCAAGGGCAAGCCGGACGTCGCGAAGGCCAAGGAGGCGCTGAAGGAGTGCGGCCAGCCGAACGGCTTCTCCACCAAGCTGACCGCCCGTACCAACAACCCGGGCGAGGTCGACGCGGCCGAGGCGCTCCAGGAGCAGCTGGGCAAGGTCGGCATCAAGGTCGAGGTCGACCCGATCGACGGCGCCCAGTCCTCCAGCATCACCGGCTCGCCGAAGGTCGTGAAGGAGCGCGGCTACGGCATGACCATGACCGGCTGGGGCCCGGACTTCCCGACCGGCCAGGGCTACGGTCAGCCGCTGTTCGACAGCCGCTTCATCTTCCCGAACGGCAACTACAACGAGTCGCAGATCAAGGACAAGGCCATCGACAAGATGTTCGATGACGCGATCGCGTCGACGGACCCGGCCGAGGCCAAGAAGATCTACGAGGACATGAACAAGCGCCTCCTCGACAACGCCGACTGGATGCCCTTCATCTACGAGAAGAACATCTCCTGGCGCAGCCCGCGGCTGACGAACGTCTACTCGTCCGCCGCGTACAACGGCCGCTACGACTACGTCAGCCTCGGCGTCACGAAGTAACCGCCGAACTGCCGTAGCCGACCGTTTCCTTGCCGCCGAATCCCGCCAGTCCGAAGGGCAGGTGATGGCCCCGGGCGGCGGCCGGGACTCCCACGAGGAGTTCCGGCCGCCGCCGGGCCGCGCACAGTGCTTGCTTATCTCATCCGGCGCCTGATCGCCGTCGTCATCATGGTGCTGGTCGTACTGCTCGCGACCTTCACCGTCTTCTACATGCTGCCCAGGTGGGCGGGACAGGACATCGCCGTCCTCTTCGCCGGCAAGGCCACGGGAGCCGAGCAGGTCGAGGGCATCCGCACCAAGCTGGGCCTCGACGATCCGCTGCTTCTCCAGTTCTGGGAGTTCGTCAAGGGCATCCCCATGGGACGCGAGTTCGCCAACGGCAACGACGTGACCCAGTGCCCGGCCCCCTGCTTCGGCTACTCCTTCGTCACGGAGGAGCCGGTGTGGAACACCCTCAAGGACGCGCTGCCCGTCACCGGCGCGCTCGCTGCCGGCGCCTGCGTCCTGTGGCTGGCCGCAGGTGTCGCCACCGGTGTGGTCTCCGCGCTCAAGCGGGGCACCATCTGGGACCGCGGCGCGATGATCGCCGCGCTCGGCGGTGTCTCCCTGCCGATCTTCTTCACCGGCATGGTCGCGATGGGCATCTTCGTGCACAGCCTGGGCTGGGTGAAGATCACGGACAACCTGAGCACCGACGACCCCGTCGGCGTCTGGTTCGAGACGCTGCTGCTGCCGTGGATCGTGCTCGCCCTGCTCAACGCCGCGATGTACGCCCGCCTCACCCGCGCCACCATGCTGGAGGTGCTCGGCGAGGACTACATCCGCACCGCCCGCGCCAAGGGCCTCGGTGAGCGCGTCGTCATCACCCGGCACGCCCTGCGCTCCGCGATGACGCCGATCCTGACCGTCTTCGGCCTCGACATCGGTGTGCTGCTCGGCGGCGCCGTACTCACCGAGTCGACGTTCAACCTGCCCGGCCTCGGGCTTGCCGCGGTCCAGGCCATCAGCAGCAAGGACCTGCCGGTGATCCTCGGCGTGACCCTGTTCGCGGCCCTCGCGATCGCCGTCGCCAACCTCGTCGTGGACCTTCTGTACGCCGTCATCGACCCGCGAGTGAGGCTGGGATGACCGAACTGAACAAGACGGGAGCGGCCGTCGGAGAACCCGTCGCCGACTCTCACACCCCCTCCGCCTTCCTCGAAGTACGCGACCTGAAGGTGCACTTCCCGACCGACGACGGCCTGGTCAAGTCCGTCGACGGGCTCAGCTTCTCGCTGGAGAAGGGCAAGACTCTCGGCATCGTGGGCGAGTCCGGCTCCGGCAAGTCGGTCACCTCGCTCGGCATCATGGGCCTGCACACCGCGGGCCAGTACGGCAAGCGCAAGGCACAGATCTCCGGTGAGATCTGGCTGGACGGCACCGAGCTGCTGTCCGCCGACCCCGACCACGTGCGCAAGCTGCGCGGTCGCGAGATGGCGATGATCTTCCAGGACCCGCTGTCCGCCCTGCACCCGTACTACACGATCGGCCAGCAGATCGTGGAGGCGTACCGGACCCACCACGACGTGGACAAGAAGACCGCCAAACGCCGTGCCGTGGAGATGCTCGACCGGGTCGGCATCCCCCAGCCGGACAAGCGCGTCGACAACTACCCGCACGAGTTCTCCGGCGGTATGCGCCAGCGCGCGATGATCGCGATGTCGCTGGTCAACAACCCCGAGCTGCTCATCGCGGACGAGCCGACGACCGCCCTCGACGTGACCGTCCAGGCGCAGATCCTCGACCTCATCCGGGACCTGCAGAAGGAGTTCGGCTCCGCGGTCATCATCATCACCCACGACCTGGGCGTCGTCGCCGAACTCTCCGACGACATCCTGGTGATGTACGGCGGCCGGTGCGTGGAGCGCGGCCCCGCCGAGAAGGTGTTCTACGAGCCCCGCCACCCCTACACCTGGGGCCTGCTGGGCTCGATGCCGCGCCTCGACCGCGATCAGCAGGACCGGCTCATCCCGGTCAAGGGCTCTCCGCCCTCGCTGATCAACATCCCGTCCGGCTGCGCCTTCAACCCGCGCTGCCCGTACGCGGACCTGCCGAAGGACAACGTCACCCGCACGGTCCGGCCCGAGCTGACCGAGGTCGGCAGCCGGCACTGGGCCGCCTGCCACATGACGCAGGAGCAGCGGGAGCGGATCTGGACCGAAGAGATTGCGCCGAAGCTGTGAGTGAGAACGCAGAGGACAAAGCAGAGGGCAAAGCAGTGAGCATCCCTGCACAGGCCGACGGCGCGGAACCGGGTGCGACCACGGGCGCCACCGCGGGCGAGGCCGTGGGCGCGACCCTCACCAAGGACGCCGCCCCCGGCGAGATCCTGCTGAAGGTCACCGGGCTCCAGAAGCACTTCCCGATCCGCAAGGGCCTGCTCCAGCGCCAGACCGGTGCAGTCCGCGCGGTCGACGGCATCGACTTCGAGGTACGCGCGGGCGAAACCCTCGGCGTCGTGGGCGAGTCGGGCTGCGGCAAGTCGACGATGGGACGGCTGATCACCCGGCTGCTCGAACCGACCGCCGGCAAGGTCGAGTTCGAGGGCAAGGACATCACACACCTCGGCGTCGGCGGCATGCGCCCGCTCCGCCGGGACGTGCAGATGATCTTCCAGGACCCGTACTCGTCGCTGAACCCGCGCCACACCATCGGCACCATCGTCGGCGCCCCCTTCCGCCTCCAGAAGGTCACTCCCGAGGGCGGCATCAAGAAGGAGGTGCAGCGGCTGCTGTCGGTGGTCGGCCTCAACCCCGAGCACTACAACCGCTATCCGCACGAGTTCTCCGGCGGCCAGCGCCAGCGCATCGGCATCGCCCGCGCCCTCGCGCTCAACCCGAAGCTGGTCGTCGCGGACGAGCCCGTCTCCGCGCTTGACGTGTCGATCCAGGCGCAGGTCGTCAACCTGCTGGACGACCTCCAGCAGGAGCTCGGTCTGACGTATGTGATCATCGCGCACGACCTGTCCGTGGTCCGCCATGTCTCGGACCGCATCGCGGTGATGTACCTCGGCAAGATCGTGGAGCTCGCCGACCGCGAGGCGCTCTACAAGGCGCCGATGCACCCGTACACCAAGGCGCTGATGTCGGCGGTGCCGATCCCCGACCCCAAGCGCCGTTCGGCCAAGAGCGAGCGCATCCTGCTCCGCGGCGACGTGCCCTCGCCGATCAGCCCGCCGAGCGGCTGCCGCTTCCACACGCGGTGCTGGAAGGCGACGGAGATCTGCCGGACGACCGAGCCGCCGCTGCTGGAGTTGAAGCCGGGCCAGCGGGTGGCCTGCCACCACCCGGAGAACTTCGAGGACCAGGCGCCGCAGGACACGGTTCTCCTGTCCGCCGCGAAGGACGCGGGGGAACTGGTGCCGGACGCGGTGCTCGCCGAGTCGGCGGAGACGTCCGAGGCGCTGGCGGCCGAGGTGGCGGAGCAGACCGAGGCGGCCGAGGAGGGCGCGGAGGCAGAGCGTGTCGAGAAGTCGGACTCCGGCGACAAGTAGAGCCTGACCGTGGGCGTGCACCTTGTAATGCAAGGTGCACGCCCACTGTGCGTAACAATGCTTAGGTGCTCCAGCAACTCTTCACCCCTTCCGTCCAGCATGCGCTCGACCTGATCGGCATCTTCGTCTTCGCGATCTCCGGCGCCCTGCTGGCCGTCCGCAAGAACTTCGACATCTTCGGCATAGCCGTCCTCGCCGAGGTCACCGCGCTGGGTGGAGGGCTGATCCGGGACCTGGTCATCGGGGCCGTACCGCCCGCGGCGTTCACCGACCTCGGCTACTTCCTGACGCCGCTGCTCGCCGCCCTCCTCGTCTTCTTCCTCCACCCTGAGGTGGAGCGCATCCAGACCGGCGTGAATGTCTTCGACGCGGCCGGCCTCGGGCTGTTCTGCGTCTCGGGTACAACGAAGGCGTACGAGTACGGGCTCGGCCTCACCGCCTCGGCGGCCCTCGGCCTCGCGACCGCCGTCGGGGGCGGCGTCCTGCGCGACGTCCTCGCCAACGAGGTGCCGTCGCTGCTGCGCTGGGACCGGGATCTGTACGCGGTGCCCGCGATGGCCGGTGCCGCCCTGGTCGTGCTGTGCATCCGCTACGACACCCTCACGCCGCTCACCTCCGGGCTCGCCGCGGTCGCCGCCTTCGTGCTGCGGCTGCTCGCGATGCACTTCCACTGGAGGGCGCCGAGGGCCTGGAACCGCAGGTCGTCGGCGGTGGAGGCGGAGGAGGTGGAGGGGGGACACAGGCATAAAGCTACTGCTTAGTAATTTTCTGTTGTACGGTACCGCCATGACCCAGGTGACAGAGGCGACCCAGGCGACCGTCGGCGACAGCGAGTTCGACCGCGACACCGCCGTGACGCGGCGCGACGAGGGCGTCTACGACATCGACCTCTCCGCCGGGTGGACGATCATCAACGCTGTCAACGGCGGGTACCTCCTGGCCGCCCTGGGCCGCGCCCTCGCGGACGCCCTGCCGCACTCCGACCCGTTCACGATCTCCGCGCACTACCTGACGGCGTCCCGGCCCGGTCCCGCGGTGATCCGTACGGACGTCATCCGCACCGGCCGCACCCTCTCCACCGGCCAGGCCTCCCTCTTCCAGCACGACGAGAACGGCCACGAGGTCGAGCGGATCCGTGTGCTCGCCTCGTACGGCGACCTGGACTCCTTGCCGGACGACGTCCGCACGACGGCGCAGCCGCCCGTGTTCCCGCCCATGGAGGACTGCTTCGGTCCACAGGACGGACCGACCCCCGTTTCCGGCAGCTCGGCCATCACCGAGCGGCTGATGCTGAAACTCGACCCGTCGACGCTCGGCTGGGCGCTCGGCGCACCGTCCGGGAAGGGCGAGATGCGGGCGTGGTTCGGCCTCGCGGACGGCCGCGACGCGGACCCCCTCGCGCTGCTGCTCGCGGTGGACGCGCTGCCGCCCACGGCTTTCGAGCTGGGCATCTCCGGGTGGGTCCCGACGGTCGAGCTCACCGTGCACGTACGGTCCCGGCCGGCGCCGGGCCCCCTGCGCGTCTCCATCACCACCCGCAACCTCGCCGGCGGCTTCCTGGAGGAGGACGCCGAGGTCTGGGACAGCGCGGACCGTCTGGTCGCCCAGTCGCGGCAGCTGGCGCGCGTGCGGCTCGGCTGAGCCTCGTCACGCTCGACCAGGACTCGTCACGGCTCGGACTCGTCACGGCCGGCTGTCGGTGCGGGCTGAAATCCTGGGTCGGTGAAGGCCGACCGTCTGCTCTCGATCCTCCTGCTGCTCCAGACCCGCGGCCGCGTCCCGGCACACGAGCTCGCCGAGCGCCTTGAGGTGTCGGTGCGGACCATCTACCGGGACGTCGAGGCGCTGTCGGCGTCCGGCGTGCCCGTGTACGCCGAACGTGGACGGCACGGCGGGATCGAGCTGCTCGCGGGGTTCCGCACGGACGTCACGGGGCTCACCGCCGACGAGTCCCGCGCCCTGTTCGTCCTGGCGGCGCAGGGCACGCACGCGGCGCTCGGCCTGGACGAGGCGCTCGGCTCGGCGCTGCGCAAGGTGATGGCCGCGCTGCCGGCACCCCACCGGCCGGCCGCCGAAGCCACCAGCCGCCGCGTCCTCGTCGACGCCTCACGCTGGAAGGGCGGCCCACGGCAGGCCGTCGACCTGGAGACGCTGCAGGACGCCGTCTTCGCCGACCGGCGGCTGCGGCTGAGCTACCGGCACAGCGGCGACAGGGAGCCGAGCACGTACACGGTCGACCCGTACGGGCTCGTGTCCAAGGCGGGCGTCTGGTACCTGGTCGCCGACCGGCGGGGGAAACCGCGACTGTTCCGCGCGGACCGCGTACGGTCGGCGACCGTGCTGCGCGACACGGTGAAGCGTCGCCCCGGCGTCGAACTCTCCGACGTCTGGGAGGTGCTGCGGCGCCAGGTCGAGGAGCGGCCGACGGGCATCGACGTCACGGTGCGGGTGCGGCGCGCGTACGCCGACATGTTCCTGCGTCTCCAGGCTGCTTGGCTGACTGCCCTGCCGGAGGACCCGGAGGACCCGGAGGACCCGGAGGGCGATGGCGGGAGCGAGTGGCTCACCGCGCACCTGTCCTACGGGCGTCTTGGCGAGGTGCGTGGGCTCCTCGTCTTCGCCGACCGGCTGGAGGTCCTCTCGCCCCCCGAGGCACGCGCCGAACTGGCCGCGGCGGCGGCCTCGGTCACGGAGCTGTACCAGGGCTGAGGCTGTCAACCCAGCCAGTGGCGGCGGCCGATGCTGATCAACCGCATACGGCGGGACGCCACATCGGCCACACGTGCACGCTCCTGCTCGGGCGCGTCCAGAGTCGCCAGGAAGAGCGAGGCCGTCATCAGCATCTGGTCGACGTAGAGTCCGGCGAGCATCAACAGGTCGTCGTCGCTCCAGCCCTCGGCCTCCGGGTGTGTGGCCAGCTCGGCCTTCACCTCCTCGGCGAACCGGGCCAGTTGAGCACCGATCGCCTCTCGCACCGGCTGAACGCCGCCGTGTCGCTCCCGGGCGATGAAACGGACGTGTGCGGGATACGCGTCCACGTGGTGGGCGATCAGCTCGACGGCGCCCGCGATGCGCTGGTCGCTGTCGCCGGCCGCGGACACCGTGGCCCCGATCATCGGGTGCAGGCTGCCCAGCGCCTCCTCGACCAGCGCCACGCCGAGGTCCGCCGTCGACCGGAAGTGCCGGTAGAACGCGGTCGGGGCGACCCCGACGGCTCGGGTGACCTCGCGCAGACCCAGGCTGCTCAGGCTCTGCTCCTCCAGCAGCTCCAACGCCGCGTCCAGGAACGCCTGCCGGGTCTTCTGCTTCTGCGCCTGCCGGATGCCGAGGGTGTGACTCATGCCATGCAGTCAACAACTGTTCTCCGGGATCGGAAAGTCGCCGGAAAGCCGCACGACTGGCTAGACTGAGAAGTCAGTGAACAACTGTACCTACAATCGTTCACCGAGCCATAACGAGAGGCACAAGAAACGAGAGGTACAGAGGTACAAGAGAGGCACACCACCATGCTGTTCCTCGTAGCCGCCCTCATGCTTCTGGGTGTCGTCATGGGCGCCGTGGCCCACGCGCCACTGCCCGTCTCCCTCGCCGCCGCGGCCGTCATCGGCATCTGGCTCGCGGTCTTCGCGGTTCGTGAGCGCCACGGCCGTCGCCGCCGCACCACCACCAACTGATCCTCTCCGTCCTCCTGTTGAGAGCTGGCCGATCATGGAACTCGCCGCCGCACCGCAACGCCGCCGCACCGGAACCCAGGACGCCGACGGCATGGCTGTGGCGTCCTTCGTCCTGGGCCTCCTGGGGCTGCTCGTCCTCAACGTGTTCCTGGGTCCGATCGCCGTCGTCCTGGCCGCCGCGGCCCTGTGGCGCGGAACAACCCGCCGCGGCCGTGCCTGCCTCGGGCTCGCGCTCGGAGTCGCCGACCTCCTTGTCCTGGTCGCGCTGATGCAACTGGACAACACGGTTTCGTGGAGCTTCTAGGGGCGCCCCCGCAGGCCGTCGACCGAAGCGGGACCGGACGCGTGCCCGGCACCCCGTCGGCCGAGGTTGCTGTGAGCCGCCCCCGTAGAATCGGCGTCATCATGGCTTACCTCGACCACGCAGCGACGACTCCGATGCTCCCGGAGGCGGCAGAGGCCCTGACCGCCCAGCTCGGCATCACCGGCAACGCCTCCTCGCTGCACGCGGCAGGCCGCAGGGCCCGCCGCACCGTCGAGGAGGCCCGCGAGACCCTCGCAGAGGCCCTCGCCGCCCGACCCAGCGAGGTCGTCTTCACCGCCGGCGGCACCGAGGCCGACAACCTCGCCGTGAAGGGTCTGTACTGGTCACGCCGCGACGCCGACCCCGCCCGCACCCGCGTCCTCGCGAGCCCCGTCGAGCACCACGCGGTGCTGGACGCCGTCCACTGGCTGGGCGAGCACGAGGGCGCCACCGTCGAGTACCTGCCGGTCGACGCACACGGCCGCGTCCACCCCGAGGCCCTGCGCGAGGCCATCGCCCGCAACCCCGACGACGTCGCCCTGGCCACCGTCATGTGGGCCAACAACGAGATCGGCACGATCATGCCGGTTCGTGAACTCGCCGACGTGGCAGGGGAGTTCGATGTCCCCCTGCATGCCGACGCCGTCCAGGCCTTCGGTCAGGTCCCCGTCGACTTCGGTGCCTCCGGCCTCGCGGCGATGACGGTCTCCGGTCACAAGATCGGCGGTCCGTACGGGATCGGCGCGCTGCTCCTCGGCCGTGAGTACAGCCCCGTACCCGTCCTGCACGGCGGCGGCCAGGAGCGCCACGTCCGCTCCGGCACGCTCGACGTACCGGCTGTGGCCTCGTTCGCTGTCGCGGGCCGTCTCGCCGCCGAACAGCGCGAGTGGTTCGCAGGGGAGATCGGCGCCCTGCGCGACGACCTGATCGCCGCGGTCCGTACGGCCGTCCCGGACGCGATCCTCGGCGGCGATCCTTCCTCCGAGGGCCGTCTGCCGGCCAACGCGCACTTCATGTTCCCGGGTTGCGAGGGGGACTCGCTCCTGCTGCTGCTGGACGCCCAGGGCATCGAGTGCTCCACCGGCTCCGCTTGCACGGCGGGCGTCGCCCAGCCCAGCCATGTGCTTCTCGCCACCGGAACCGACCCCGACCTGGCCCGCGGCACCCTGCGCTTCTCACTCGGCCACACCTCCACGGAGGCGGACGTCGACGCGCTCGCGAAGGCGATCGGTCCGGCGGTGGAGCGGGCGCGGAACGCGGGTCTGACCTAGCCACCCGCCTGGACACAAAGCGACCTACGAGACGGGTCGCCTTCCGGTCTTTCGACCTTCCGGCTTCTCGGCTCGACCGTCGACGTCGGCCCCAGCGGAAGCCGAAGCTTCTCGCCCAAGTCGGCTACTCCGGTCGAACTCCCTCACTCGTCTCGTAGGCCTTCAAACAACATAGAACGTCCATCATTGGATGGAAATACCCGCAAGCATGATTTTTTGCTCTTTTACCCCTTTACCCCCTTTTTCGGATCTTCGTGGGGGTATGCGCGACGCCGTCGGGGTTGCGGGCCGTCGTCGCCATGGGACGATTTTCGTAAGCAGCCGCAAAGAGGACTCGAAGGGGACTCATATGTCTGCGATCAAGGAAAGCGTCGACATCGCCCGTCGTCCCGAAGACGTCTTCACGTACGTGACCAACCCCGCCCACCTCCCCGAATGGCAGGAGAGCATCGTCTCGGTACGGCCCGTGGGGGACGCCCCTCTGACCGTGGGCTCGCGGGTCGTGGTGACCCGGCGGATCGGTCGCCGGGAGATCCCGATGACCACGGAGGTCACCGAGCTGGATCCGCCGAGGAGTTGGCGTTTCGACGGCGTCGACGGCCCCATCCGGGGGCATGTGAAGGGGACGATCGAGCCGATCGCCGAGGGTGAACGGTCGCGCCTCACGCTGTCCCTCGACTTCGAGGAGCACGGCATCGGGAGGGTGATCGGCCCGCTCGTCATGCGCCCGCACGCGCGGAAGGAGATGCCGCAGGACGAGCTGACGCTGAAGAAACTGCTAGAAGGGGGCGCGTGAGCGCGTGAGCCCGTGACGAAGACGGGTTTGCGCGGACAGCCGACGAGTGTGAGCGGACAGGCGTGCGTCGGCGGGCGTGCGCCGACGGGCGGGGTCACGTCACCGCAGTGACGCCCTGCCGCGCCGTGGCCTCCTGCCGCGCCGTGACCCCCTGCCGTACGAGCCGCATGTACCGGTCCCAGTCCCAGTGCGTGCCGGGGTCCGTGTGGTCCGTGCCCGGCACCTCCACGTGCCCGATGATGTGCTTGCGGTCGACCGGGATGTCGTAGCGCGCGCATATGCGGGCCGTGAGCCGCGCGGACGCCTCGTACATCTCGTCCGTGAAGGAGGACGCCCGCTCCACGAAGCCCGCGTGCTCGATGCCGACGCTCCGTTCGTTGTACTCGCGGTTCCCCGCGTGGAACGCCACGTCCAGCTCGCGGATCATCTGCGTGATGTGGCCGTCATCGCGCACGATGTAGTGCGAGGCCGCGCCGTGCCCCGGGTCCTGGAAGACCTTCACCGCGCTCTCGAAGCTGCCCTGGGTGACATGGATGATCACCGTGTCTATCCCGTAGTCGTCGGGCCGGTCCGCGCGCCGCCAGTTCGCGTCCGACGCCGACACCCAGCGGGCTCCCGCGAAGTCGACCTCGCCCTCCTTGCGCGGCTTGTCCACGCCCGGCACGCGCCACCACAGCCGCCCGAGCTCGTCGCGGGCGAGCACGGCGGTGCCCGCGGCGGCCACCGCCCCGCCGATGAGCAGAGCGCGCCGCCCGATCCGCCGGTCACCGTCCCGCGGAGGCTTGTTCCCCGGAGACCTTCGTTTCCCCATGTGATCGTCAACGGATACTCGCGGGATCCGGTTCCCGCGGCCCCGTACCCTGGAAGGGCTATGACTGAGATCTCCCAGCGTTCCCAGCCCCTCCGTGTCCTCGCCGCCATGTCGGGCGGGGTGGACTCCGCCGTCGCGGCCGCCCGCGCGGCGGAAGCAGGACACGACGTGACGGGCGTTCACCTCGCGCTGTCCGCGAACCCGCAGTCGTTCCGCACCGGCGCGCGCGGCTGCTGCACCATCGAGGACTCGCGTGACGCCCGGCGCGCCGCGGACGTCATCGGCATCCCCTTCTACGTATGGGACCTCGCCGAGCGCTTCCGCGAGGACGTCGTCGAGGACTTCGTCGCCGAGTACGAGGCCGGGCGCACCCCGAACCCCTGCCTGCGCTGCAACGAGAAGATCAAGTTCGCCGCGCTCCTGGACAAGGCCCTCGCGCTCGGCTTCGACGCGGTCTGCACGGGCCACTACGCGCAGGTGATCCTCAGGGAGGACGGCACGCGCGAGCTGCACCGCGCCTCCGACATGGCCAAGGACCAGTCGTACGTCCTCGGGGTGCTCGACGAGAAGCAGCTCGCCCATGCGCTGTTCCCGCTGGGCGACACGGTGACGACCAAGGACGAGATCCGCGCGGAGGCCGAGCGCCGTGGCCTCGCGGTCGCCAAGAAGCCCGACTCGCACGACATCTGCTTCATCGCCGACGGCGACACCCAGGGCTTCCTGGCCCGTCGGCTGGGCAGGGCGGAGGGCGACATCGTCGACGAGTCCGGCACCAAGGTCGGCACCCACGAGGGCGCGTACGGCTTCACGATCGGCCAGCGCAAGGGCCTGCGCATCGGCACCCCGGCCCCCGACGGCAAGCCGCGCTACGTGCTGGACATCTCCCCCGTGGACAACACGGTGACGGTGGGCCCGGCGGCGTCCCTGGACGTGAGCGCGCTGACGGCGATCAAGCCGCGCTGGTGCGGCACGGCCCCCTCCGGCCCGGGCACCTACACCGCCCAGCTCCGCGCCCACGGCGGCGAGACGGAGGTCACGGCCGAACTGGTCGACGGCACCCTGGAGGTGTCCTTCACGAAGCCGGTCCGCGGGGTGGCCCCCGGCCAGGCGATCGTCCTGTACGACGGGACGCGGGTGGTGGGCTCTGCGACGATCGCGACGACGGTGAGGGCGACGACCGCGGTGGCGTGACCCTGTTGCCGCGACCGTCCCCCTTCGTCAGGTGTCGTCACGGGCACCCGGTCACACCGCTTCTACGCGGTCACACCACCTCTACTTCGTAGAAGCACAGGTGCCCCTTGATCTCGGCGACCTCCGGCTTCGGGTCGGGGTACGCCCACACGAGGTCGGGGGCGTCCGGGAGCGACCAGTACGAGGCCGTGCCCTTGAACGGGCAGTGCGTGTGGGTCTCGGACGCGGTGAGCAGCTCCGTGCGTACATCCCCTTCGGGGATGTAGTAGCGCGCGGGACTACCTGTCTCGCGCAGCACCAGGGGACGGGTGCTGTCCGCGAGGACCTGTCCGTCGTGCACCACGCGTACGTGCTCGGCGCTCTGTTCGATGGTGATGCTGTGTCCCTCGGCCACGATTGACCCTCCTCAGATAGCGGTCTCTTCCGTTACAGCGCATGCTGCTCACGTGTTCTTCCCCTGTGGAGGTGGTCGTGGGAGCCGCAGATCGGTCCGGTCCGTCCAGGAATCGCAGGAGCCTCGCTCACCAGGTCCGTTACGCCGTGCGCCACCCCGAGCGCGTCCCCGCCCATGCCCGGCGGGCCGCCCGTGACGCCTGGCTGCGGCTCAGGTACCGACACGACCACATCGCGTACTACCGGGCCGTGATGGCCTCCGACACCGCCCGCAGCGTCGAGGCGGCGGTGGGGCACAACCCGTCGCGTGAACGCTGGGCTCAGCTCGGCCGGATGCAGTTCGACTACCTCGTACGGCACGGGCTGCGGCCGCACCACCGCATGCTGGAGATCGGCTGCGGGAACCTGCGCGCGGGGCGGCTGTTCATCGATCACCTGGACAGCGGCCACTACTACGGGATCGACATCTCGCCGGACATCCTGCTCGCGGCCCAGGACACCCTCGTGAGCGAGGGGCTGCAGTCCAAAGTGCCGTATCTGGCGCTCGCCGACGACCTCACGCTCGCCTTCCTGCCCGACGCGCGCTTCGACGTGGTCCACGCGCACAGCGTCTTCTCGCACTCCCCGCGGCACGTCATCGAGGAGTGCTTCGCGCACGTCGGCCGCGTCCTCGCGCCCGGCGGCTTCTTCGACTTCACCTTCGACCGCACCGAGGGCAGGGAGCACCAGGTCCTGCACGAGGACTTCTACTACCGGACCGAGACCCTCGTCGCACTCGCCGCACGACACGGCCTGTCGGCCCACCTCATGGAGGACTGGGAGGAGCTTCCGCACCGCCAGTCGAAGATGCGCGTGACCGTGCGGTCGGACGCAGCCTCGGAAGCCCGCTCGGAAGCCCACGTCTGAAGTCCACAACGAAGTAGATGGCTGAAGGCACAACGAAGTACATGGCTGAAGCCACAGTGAAGTACGTGGCTGAAGCCACCGCGACGTCCGGCGTCGCGAAGTCCGCCCGGATGTCAGTGGTGGCCCGTAGCGTGGACGCATGAATATCTGCGTCTTCCTCTCCGCCGCCGACCTCGACGACCGTTACACGCGCCCCGCGCGCGAGTTCGCCAAGCTCCTCGGCAAGGGCGGGCACACGCTCGTGTGGGGCGGCTCGGACGTCGGACTCATGAAGGTGGTCGCGGACGGGGTGCAGGAGGCCGGGGGGCGCCTGCTCGGCGTCTCCGTCGAGTTCCTCGCGGCCAGGGTGCGGCCCGAGGCGGACGAGATGATCGTCGCGCGCGACCTCGCCGAGCGTAAGCGGCTGCTCCTGGGGAAGGCCGACGCCGTGGTCATCATGGTCGGCGGCACCGGCACGCTGGACGAGGCGACCGAGATCCTGGAGCTCAAGAAGCACGGCCACACGGACAAGCCGGTCGTGCTGCTGAACACGGCCGGTTTCTACGACGGCCTCAAGGAGCAGTTCCGGCGCATGGAGGACGAGGGCTTCCTGCCCCGCCCCCTCTCTGACCTCGTCTTCTTCGCGGAGGAGCCGGTGGGGGCGCTCGCGTACCTGGAGGAGGCGCTGGGGACGCGGTGATGGGGCCGGCGGGCGTGGAGGTGTCCGGAAAGGGCGCATGCACTGCGGGGTGATGCGCCAGAGTACGTCGTCCGGCGTGGTGTGGTGGTGCGAGCATGTCCGGCATGGCTACACATGTGATCACCGGAGCCGGCTCCGGTATCGGCGCGGCCGTCGCCCGCCGTCTGCACGCGCGTGGGGACGATCTCGTACTGCATGCGCGTGACGCGGGCCGTGCCAAGGAGTTGGCGGCCCAGTTCCCCGGTGCGAAGACCCTGGTGGGTGACCTGGCGGAGCCGGACCGGCTGTCCTGGGCCTTCTCGCACCAGACGCTCCCGGACCGGGTCGACTCCCTGCTGCACATCGCGGGCGTGGTCGACCTGGGCCCGGTCGGCGAGCTGACCCCGAAGTCCTGGCGCCACCAGCTGAACGTCAACCTGATCTCCCCGGCCGAGCTGACCCGCCACTTCCTGCCCCAGCTCCGCACCGCACGCGGCCACGTCGTGTTCGTGAACTCGGGCGCCGGTCTGAGCGCCCACGCCGACTGGTCCGCGTACGCGGCGTCGAAGCACGGCCTGAAGGCCCTGGCGGACTCGCTCCGCCACGAGGAGCACGCGGGTGGCGTCCGCGTCACCACGGTCTACCCCGGCCGCACCGCCAGCCCCATGCAGGCCAAGGTCCACCGGCAGGAGGGCAAGGAGTACGACGCGTCCCGGTGGATCGACCCGGAGTCGGTGGCGACGACGATCCTGATGGCTCTGGATCTCCCCAGGGACGCGGAAATCAATGACGTGACGGTACGACCGGGCGGCTGAGGGTTGCCGCGCCCCCGCCGCCCCTACTCGTCCCATCCCAGGGGGCTCCGCCCCGCCCCCGAACCCAGGGGCTCCGCCCCCTGGAACCCCCGGGTTCCAGGGCTCCTCCCCCCGCCTCCGTTTTCGGGGGCCAGCCCCCGGACCCCCGCTCCTCAAACGCCGGAGGGGCTGGATTGTGCGGGCCGGGCTGGTTTTCCCGGCCGGGGTGAATGTTCCCTGCCCGGCTGAAGGCGCCCAGTCGGGCCGAACGTGCCCGGCCGGGGCCGGGATTTTCAGCCGAGGCCAGGCACCACCAGCCCGTCCGGCGTTTGAGGACGAGGCCGTTCAGGCCGACAAAAACGCCCACCCACCCGCACACGACCCACCCACCCACCCCCAGCACCCCACGCCGGGGGCCTGGGGCGGAGCCCCCGGGATGGGACCTACGTAGGCTTCACCACGTGAACGAGAACTTCAGCTTCGGCCCCGCCACAGGCATCGGCTCCATGCCCGGCACCGACGCCCGCGAGGCCGCCAAGACCGTCTCCGGGACCTTCGAGGGCCCGGAGACGGGAATGCCGCACCTGCCCGAGCTACCCGCCCGCGGCCCCGGCGCCGACATGATCGGACGAACCGCCGGAATGCTCGTCGAGCTTTTCGCGCGCGTCGAGCCCAGCGGCTGGCGGATCGGCGACCGGCCGGGCCGTGACACCAAGCGGGCGAGGTCCTGGCTGGGAGAGGACCTCGACGCGCTGGAGGAGTTCACGCAGGAGCACGAGGGACCGCTGAAGGTCCAGGCCGTCGGGCCATGGACGCTCGCCGCGGCACTGGAGCTGAAGAACGGCGAGGCGGCCCTGTCCGATCCCGGTGCCTGCCGGGATCTCGCCGGGTCCCTCGCCGAGGGGCTGCGGGCGCACATCGAGGACGTACGCCGGCGCGTGCCCGGCGCAGAGGTCGTGCTCCAACTCGACGAGCCGTCCCTCGTCGCCGTCCTGCGCGGCCAGGTGAAGACCGCAAGCGGCTACCGCACCCACCGCGCCGTGGACCGCCAGGTCGTCGAGGCGACGTTGCGGGACGTCATCGGCGCACAGGGCACACATGGCGCACACGGCCCCGTCGTCATTCACTCCTGCGCGCCCGACGTCCCCTTCGCACTGCTCCGCCGAGCCGGCGCCGCCGCGATCTCCTTCGACTTCTCGCTGCTCACCGAGCGTGATGACGACGCGATCGGGGAAGCCGTCGAGGCCGGCACGAGGCTGCTGGCCGGCGTCGTGCCGGGCACGGACGGCCCATTGTCAGACCCTGCCGGTAGCGTCATGGGTGTCAGGACGCTGTGGCGCAGGCTGGGGCTGAATCCGGGGCTTCTCACGGATGCGGTCTCCCTCACGCCGTCGTGCGGACTCGCAGGGGCCTCCCCGGAGTACGCGCGCGCGGCGCTCGCCCACTGCGTCCGGGCGGCGAGATCCCTCGCGGACAACCCTGAGTAACGGGAGGACAACACGGTGGCCGGCGACAAGCAAGCGGAGACGGCGGTGCCCGCCGAGGCACGGGACAAGCACGCGCAGCTCGCTGAGCAGATCGAGGAGCACCGCTTCCGGTACTACGTGAAGGACGCCCCCGTCGTCAGCGACGCGGAGTTCGACAGGCTCCTGCGCTCACTGGAGGCACTGGAGGAGGCGTATCCCGAGCTGCGCACCCCCGACTCACCGACCCAGAAGGTGGCGGGCGCGTACGCGACGGACTTCACCGCCGTCCAGCACCGCGAGCGCATGCTCTCGCTCGACAACGCCTTCGACGACACGGAGCTCGCCGCCTGGGCCGAGCGGATCGCCAAGGAGGTCGGCACCTCCGAGTACCACTTCCTGTGCGAGCTCAAAGTCGACGGCCTCGCCGTCAATCTGACGTACGAGCACGGCCGCCTCACCCGCGCGGCGACCCGCGGCGACGGCCGAACGGGAGAGGACATCACTCCCAATGTCCGTACCATCGCGGACATTCCGGACCGTCTCCAGGGTGATCACGTCCCCGATCTTGTCGAGATCCGCGGCGAGGTCTACTTCCCGATGGAGAAGTTCGAGGAGCTCAACGCCCGTTTGGTGGAGGCCGGTGACAAGCCCTTCGCCAACCCGCGGAACGCGGCGGCGGGTTCCCTGCGCCAGAAGGACCCGCGCGTCACCGCCACCCGCCCGCTCCACATGGTGGTCCACGGCATCGGCGCACTGGAGGGCTTCGAGGGCCTCACCCGCCTCTCCCAGGCGTACGACCTGCTGAAGACCTGGGGACTTCCCACCTCCCCGCACAACAGGGTGGTGGACGACCTCGACGGCGTACGGGAGTTCATCGCGTACTACGGGGAGAACCGCCACTCCGTGGAGCACGAGATCGACGGCGTGGTCGTGAAGCTCGACGAGATCCGCCTCCAGGGACGCCTCGGCTCCACGGCCCGCGCCCCGCGCTGGGCCATCGCGTACAAATACGCACCGGAGGAGGTCAACACCAAACTCATCAACATTCGTGTGGGTGTGGGCCGTACGGGCCGGGTGACGCCGTACGCGCAGGTCGAGCCGGTCACGGTCGCGGGCTCGGAGGTCGAGTTCGCCACGCTGCACAACCAGGACGTGGTCAAGGCCAAGGGCGTCCTGATCGGTGACACGGTCGTGCTGCGCAAGGCCGGCGACGTCATCCCGGAGATCCTCGGCCCGGTCGTCGACCTGCGGGAGGGCAGCGAGCGGGAGTTCGTGATGCCGGCCGAGTGCCCCGAATGCGGTACGGCGCTGCGGCCCATGAAGGAGGGCGACGTCGACCTCCGCTGCCCGAACTCCCGTACCTGCCCGGCCCAGTTGCGCGAGCGGCTGTTCTACCTGGCGGGCCGCAAGGCGCTGGACATCGAGCACTTCGGATACGTCGCCGCCGCGGCCCTCACCAAGCCGCTGGAGCCGGCCGATCCGCCGTTGGTGGACGAGGGCGACCTGTTCGACCTCACCGTCGAGCAGTTGCTGCCCATCAAGGCGTACGTCCTGGACCAGGACAGCGGCCTGCCCAAGCGCGACCCGAAGACGGGCGAGGAGAAGGTCGCCACGGTCTTCGCCAACCAGCAGGGCGAGCCCAAGAAGAACGCGGTGGCGATGCTGGAGAACATCGCCGCCGCCAAGGAGCGCCCGCTCGCCCGTGTCCTGACCGGTCTGTCGATCCGTCACGTCGGGCCGGTCGCGGCCGAGGCACTGGCCCGCGAGTTCCGCTCGATCGACCGCATCCAGCAGGCCACCGAGGAGGAGCTGGCGAACACCGACGGCGTCGGCGCCATCATCGCGGCCTCGCTCAAGGAGTGGTTCGCGGTCGACTGGCACCAGGAGATCCTCCGCAAGTGGAAGGCCGCCGGCGTCCGCATGGAGGAGGAGGGTTCCGGCGAGGACGAGGGCCCGCGCCCGCTCGAAGGGCTCACCGTCGTCGTCACCGGAACGCTGGAGCACCACACGCGTGACGGTGCGAAGGAGGCCCTGCAGAGCAGGGGAGCGAAAGTGACCGGCTCGGTTTCGAAGAAGACCTCGTTCGTCGTAGTGGGTGACAACCCCGGGTCGAAGTACGACAAGGCGATGCAGCTCAAGGTGCCGGTCCTGAATGAGGAGGGCTTCGCCGTCCTGCTCGGACAAGGGCCGGAGGCAGCAGCGGAAGTCGCGCTTCCGACTGAGGAGTAGCGGTTGAAGGCCACCCGTTCGGCGCATACCAGATGCATACGGGTGGCCGGGTCGCATTCGGGCAACCGTCGACGACCGCTGCCCGTGGAAGCCTTCTGCGGCCTACTGTTGAGGTGTGCGCCTGCCGTGCCCGGACGCGTGGTGGGTATTCAGACGCGGTGCCGTTGAGGGTTGTCGGGAGCATCGGGCCGCGCTGCGTGAGCACCGCCGGCTGTGAGAGGGACGGGAATGGAACCGACCGAGAGCGCCGCCCCGGACTCACGGCTGCGTCTGCGCCGGGTGCCCGGGGCATGGCTGAGCAGTCGACGAGCGGGTGCAGGGCGATCGTCGGAGCGCGGGAACGGCGCTTCCGTGCGCGGCGATGACGCCGCCGCACGCGGCGCTTTGGTGCACGCGATGGGCGCGCACGGTGCCGCGCACCACCCCTCCGCGCACCAAGGCGCCGTGCGCGATGTGGGACTCGCGGGACACGAGTCCGAGCGGCACCTGCCCTGGCCCGCGGTACCCGCCGCCATCGTCGGGGTGGCCTGCGCGGTGCTCGGCGCCGGGTTCTACCGGGCGTTCACCGGACAGCACGCGCTCTTCCCGTCCGGCACGGCCGGCTGGTCGCTGGCCGTGCTGGCCGGCGTCATCGTGGGCCACCTGGTCGCGATGGGACGCGCCCGCTGGTGGGGCGGCACCGGATCGGGCGGCGCGCTCACCCTCGCCGCCCTGTTGCTCTACGGCTGGGTGCCCGCCGGGATGGTCAGCCTCACCGTCGTCGTCCTCGTCGGCGCGGCGCGCCGGGGCCGCTGGCGGCAGGGCGTGCTGCACGGCGCCGTCGACATACTCGGCATCGGTGCCGGCGCGCTCGTGCTCGCCGCGTTCGGACGCGTGCCCTCCGTCGAGTCGCCGTGGACTCCCACGAGTTGGAACATCTACGCGGTACCCCAGGTGGTGCTGGTCGCCACCGCGTACCTCGCGGTCACCCGCGGCCTGCTCTGGTACGTCCACGCGCCCCGCGGCGGCGGCGTCCCCACGGTCGCCCGCACGGCCCTGGTCAGGCACGGCCTGGTCGCGGTCGCGCTGCTCGGTATCGCGCCGCTCGTCTGTGTCGTCGCCGAAGCCCAGCCCCTCCTGCTGCCGCTGTTCGCCATCCCTCTCATCGCGCTCGACTACACGCTGTGGATCGCCCGCGCCCGGGCGGAGGAGCAACTGCGAGATCCGCTCACGGGGTTGCCGAACCGTCAGTGGCTGCTCGAACGGACCTGGACGGCGCTCGACGACGCGGAGCGGATCGGTGCGCGGGCGGCCCTGATGCTGATCGACATGGACCGCTTCCGATCGGTGAACGACACACTCGGTCACCTTGCCGGTGACCGGTTGCTGCTGCAGATCGCCGACCGGCTGAAGCTGGCGCTGCCCCGCGGAGCGGAGGCCGCGCGGCTCGGCGGCGACGAGTTCGCCGTCTTACTGCCCGTGGCCGACTCCACGACGTCCGCGTCGCGGGTCGCCCGCAACCTCGTCGCCGCGCTCGGCTCTCCCCTCGACCTCGACGGGCTCACCCTCGTGCTGGAGGCCAGCGCCGGGGTCGCCGTCTTCCCCGACCACGCGCTCGACGCGGAGGGCCTGCTGCGGCGGGCGGACGTGGCGATGTACCAGGCGAAGCGGGACCGTACGGGGGTGGAGGTGTACGAGTCCAAGCGGGACTCCAACACCCCCGACCGCCTCGGTCTGCTGGGCGATCTCAGGCGCGCGCTCGACGCGCACGAGGTCGAGTTGCACTACCAGCCGAAGGTCCGCTTCGACGGGAAGGTGGCCGGGCTGGAGGCCCTTGTGCGGTGGGTGCACCCCGAGCGGGGCAAGGTCCCGCCGGACGAGTTCATAGCGATCGCCGAGTCGTCCGGACTGATGCCGCATCTCACGGAGTACGTGCTGGAGACGGCACTGGAGCAGGTCGCACGCTGGCGCGCCAAGGGACTCCACGTACCGGTCGCGGTGAACGTGTCGCCGAGGGACGTCCACACCCCCGGTTTCGCGGGGGCGGTCGCGGCGCGGCTCGCCCGGCACGGGGTCCCGGCGGGAGCCCTGCAACTGGAGATAACGGAACACGTGCTCCTGGAGGACCCGCAGCGGGCCGCGGACACCCTGGCCGGGCTCGCCGGGCACGGAGTGAAGATGTCGCTGGACGACTTCGGTACGGGGTACTCGTCGCTCGTGCACCTGCGCAGGCTGCCCGTGAGCGAGCTGAAGATCGACCGGTCGTTCGTGGCGCGGCTGGCCGTGGACACCGAGGACGCGGAGATCGTGCGGTGCACGGTCGATCTCGCGCACTCCCTCGGGCTGTTGGTGGTCGCCGAGGGCGTCGAGGACGACGAGACCTGGGAGCGGCTGCGGGACCTCGGATGCGATGCGGTGCAGGGGTGGCTCGTCGCAGCCGCGATGCCTCCGGAGGAGACCACGGCGTGGTTGCGGGCGCGGGGATCACGGGGATGGCAGCGCCCGGCGGCGGCACTGCCGGCGGCCACGACGGACGAGTAGGGCGGGGCGCCGAGGGGATTTCCTCGCCCCCGCCGCCCCTACCCGTTCCCGTCCCTTCCCTGGGGGCTGCCGCCCCCAGACCCCGCATCGGCCTGAACGGCCTCGTCCTCAAACGCCGGACGGGCTGGAAATCCAGCCCCGGCCGGCAAATCCAGCCCCTCCGGCGTTTGAGGAGCGGGGTGCGGGGCGGAGCCCCGAAACCGGGGTTCCAGGGGGCGCTGCCCCTCGCCGGGGCCGAAGGGGCAGCGCCCCTGGGGATGGGACGGGTAGGGGCGGCGGGGGCGAGAACACCCCGCCCACACCCCGCCCTCCACAACCGCACCCAGTGACCCGACCCCCTCAGACACAATCCCGTGCGCGCGCAAGTCGGCGTGCCCCATAGGATTGAGCCCAAACCACACACACTCACCCCAGAGGATCGCTGCATGCCTGGCATCACGCGCGAGGAGGTCGCCCACCTCGCCCGGCTGGCGCGTCTGGAGCTGAAGCCCGAAGAGCTCGACCACTTCGCAGGCCAGCTGGACGACATCATCGGCGCGGTCGCCCGCGTCAGCGAGGTCGCCGACCAAGATGTACCGCCGACCTCGCACCCGCTGCCGCTGACGAACGTCATGCGCGCGGACGAGGTCCGTTCGTCGCTCACCCCCGAGCAGGCGCTCTCCGGCGCCCCGGCCCAGGAGCAGCAGCGTTTCAAGGTGCCGCAGATCCTGGGGGAGGACTGATCACGTCATGACCGACGCCATCATCAAGCTCACGGCGGCCGAGATCGCCGCGAAGATCGCCTCCGGCGAGCTCACCGCCGTAGCCGTCACCGAGGCCCACCTCGCCCGCATCGAGGCCGTCGACGAGAAGGTGCACGCCTTCCTGCACGTCGACCGCGAGGGCGCCCTGGCACAGGCCCGCGCCGTCGACGAGAAGCGGGAGCGCGGCGAGAAGCTCGGCCCCCTCGCCGGTGTGCCGCTCGCCCTCAAGGACATCTTCACCACCGCCGGGGTTCCGACGACCGTGGGATCGAAGATCCTCGAAGGCTGGATCCCGCCGTACGACGCCACCCTCACCAAGAGGCTGAAGGACGCCGACGTCGTCATCCTCGGCAAGACCAACATGGACGAGTTCGCCATGGGGTCCAGCACCGAGAACAGCGCGTTCGGGCCGACCGGCAACCCGTGGGACCTGACCCGGATCCCCGGTGGCTCCGGTGGCGGGTCCTCCGCCGCGCTCGCCTCCTTCCAGGCGCCCCTCGCCATCGGTACCGACACCGGTGGCTCCATCCGCCAGCCCGCCGCCGTCACCGGCACCGTCGGCGTGAAGCCGACCTACGGCGGGGTCTCCCGCTACGGCATGGTGGCGTTCTCGTCGTCCCTGGACCAGGGCGGACCGTGTGCCCGTACGGTTCTGGACGCGGCCCTCCTGCACGAGGTCATCGGCGGGCACGACCCGCTCGACTCCACCTCCATCGACGCCCCGGTACCGCCCGTCGTCGAGGCCGCCCGCAACGGCTCGGTCGCCGGTATGCGCGTGGGTGTCGTCAAGCAGTTCCGCGGCGAGGGCTACCAGGCCGGCGTGGTGCAGCGGTTCGACGAGGCCGTGGCCCTCCTCAAGGAGCTGGGCGCCGAGATCGTCGAGCTGGACTGTCCGTCCTTCGACCTGGCGCTCTCCGCGTACTACCTGATCGCGCCCAGCGAGTGCTCCAGCAACCTCGCCCGCTTCGACGGCCTGCGCTACGGCCTGCGGACCGGTGACGACGGCACGCACTCGGCGGAAGAGGTCACGTCCCTCACCCGCGCGGAAGGCTTCGGGGCCGAGGTCAAGCGCCGGATCATGCTCGGTACGTACGCACTGTCGAGCGGTTACTACGACGCGTACTACGGCTCCGCCCAGAAGGTCCGTACCCTCATCACCCGCGACTTCGAGAAGTCGTTCGAGAAGGTCGACGTGATCGTCTCCCCGACCACGCCCACCACGGCCTTCGCGATCGGTGAGCGCGCCGACGACCCGATGGCGATGTACCTCGCGGACCTGTGCACCATCCCGACCAACCTGGCAGGCAACGCCGCCATGTCCCTGCCCTGCGGCCTCGCGCCGGAGGACGGGCTGCCGGTCGGCCTGCAGATCATCGCCCCCGCGATGAAGGACGACCGCCTGTACAAGGTGGGGGCGGCCGTCGAGGCCGCCTACGTGGAAAAGTGGGGGCATCCGCTTCTTGAGGAGGCTCCGTCGCTGTGAGTGCACTGACCAAGGCCAAGGGCTTCAAGAAGTCCAAGTCCGGTACGTACCTGTCCATGGCCGCCACCGCGTTCGGCGCGATCGGCGTCGCCAAGCGGCTCAAGAAGGCCCGCGCCGAGAACGACACGCTGGTCCTGATCGACGCCACCGTGTCCGCCGCCGCCATCGTCACCGGCCTCGCCATCCTGTACCGCGAGCTGAAGCGGCTGGGCGACGACGACGTCCTGCTGGGCTGAGAGGGAAGTTTCACCGTGACCACCACGACCGACCTGGTGTCGTACGAGGACGCGCTGGCGTCGTACGACCCCGTCATGGGCCTTGAGGTCCATGTCGAACTCGGCACCAAGACCAAGATGTTCTGCGGGTGCTCCACCGAGCTCGGCGCCGAGCCCAACTCGCAGTCCTGCCCCACCTGCCTCGGCCTGCCCGGCTCGCTCCCGGTCGTCAACGCGACCGGCGTCGAGTCCGCGATCAAGATCGGTCTCGCGCTGAACTGCGAGATCGCCGAGTGGTGCCGCTTCGCCCGGAAGAACTACTTCTATCCGGACATGCCGAAGAACTTCCAGACCTCCCAGTACGACGAGCCGATCGCCTTCAACGGCTACCTCGACGTGCAGCTGGAGGACGGCACGACCTTCCGTGTGGAGATCGAGCGCGCCCACATGGAGGAGGACACCGGAAAGTCCACGCACGTGGGCGGTGCCACCGGGCGTATCCACGGCGCGCAGCACTCGCTGCTCGACTACAACCGTGCCGGCATCCCGCTCATCGAGATCGTCACCAAGCCGATCGTCGGCGCCGGGGAGCGCGCCCCCGAGGTCGCGCGGGCGTACGTCGCCGAGCTGCGCGAGCTCATCAAGGCGCTCGGCGTCTCCGAGGCCCGTATGGAGATGGGCCAGATGCGCTGTGACGTGAACCTGTCGCTGATGCCCAAGGGCGGCGACAAGTTCGGCACGCGCAGCGAGACCAAGAACGTCAACTCGCTTCGGTCCGTGGAGCGCGCCTGCCGGTTCGAGATCCAGCGCCACGCGGCCGTGCTGAGCGGCGGCGGCACGATCGTCCAGGAGACCCGCCACTTCCACGAGGACACGGGAAGCACCACCTCGGGCCGCGTGAAGGAGGAAGCCGAGGACTACCGGTACTTCCCGGAGCCGGACCTGGTGCCCGTCGCCCCGTCCCGTGACTGGGTCGAGGAGCTGCGCGCCACACTGCCCGAGCTGCCGCTCACCCGCCGCAACCGGCTGCGCGAGGAGTGGGGCGTCAGCGCGGTCGACATGCAGGCGATCCTGAACGCCGGTGCCATCGACCCGATCGTCGCCACCATCGAGGCGGGCGCCGACGCGACCTCCGCCCGCAAGTGGTGGATGGGCGAGCTGGCCCGTACGGCCAACGAGACGGGCACCCACCTGGAGGCGCTGCCCATCACGCCCGAGCAGGTCGCCCGGGTCACCGCGCTGGTCGCCGAGGGCTCCCTCAACGACAAGCTGGCCCGCCAGGTCATCGAGGGCGTCCTCAAGGGCGAGGGCACCCCGGACGAGGTCGTCGAGAAGCGCGGCCTGAAGGTCGTCTCCGACGAGGGCGCCCTGACCGCCGCCGTCGACGAGGCCATCGCGGGCAACCCGGCCATCGCGGACAAGATCCGCGGTGGCAAGGTCGCCGCTGCCGGTGCGCTCGTGGGCGCCGTCATGAAGGCCACCCGCGGCCAGGCCGACGCGGCCCGTGTCAAGGAGCTCATCCTGGAGAAGCTCGGCGTCAGCGAGGGCTGATCCGCATCATCCGCGGATCGCACGGATCGCACGGATCGCACGTCCCCAGGGGCGGTACATCGACCACACCGATGTACCGCCCCTGGGTGTGTCCACGGGTGTGAGGAGAGGCGACAGAGTCCGCGATCTGTCCTGTGACCTGGCTCGCACTCCTGGGACGGAACCCGTGAAAACGGCAAACGATCTTCTCCGTTTGCCAGAGTGTGGGCCATCAGACATGCGTTCTTTGCGGGTCCTTCGGTTCGCCCACGACTGTTCCCGGTCAAAGATCCACCCATTCCCCAGGGAGCACGTTCGTGGCAGCCCTCGCGCGCTGGTGTGTCCGGCACCGCCTTGTCGCCGTACTTCTGTGGCTTCTCACCTTCGCGGGCGCCGCCGCCGTCGCATCCGTCGCAGGATCCGCGTACTCGAACGACTATGCGACCCCGGGGACCGAGTCCAGCCGAGCCACCCAGCTCCTCGACGAGGGCTTCCCGCGCCTCGGCGGCGACAGCGACACCATCGTCTGGCACACCACCCACGGCACCGTGCGGGCCGCCGACGTCGAGCAGGCCATGACCCGCACCCTGGACGAGATCGCCGACCTGCCCTCAGTGGCGTCCGTGACCAGCCCGTACGAGGGGTCACCCGGCGGCCGGATCAGCCGTGACGGACACACCGCGTACGCCACGCTCACCTTCGACGACCAGACCCAGGACATCGACAAGGCCGAGGCCCAGAAGGTCGTCGACACCGCCAAGGCAGCCGAGACCGACGGACTCCAGGTCGAACTGGGCGGCAGGGCGATCGGGCTCACCGAGTCGACGGGCGGGCACATCGCCGAGGCGGCCGGCGTGCTCGTCGCCGCCGTCGTGCTGCTCGTCGCCTTCGGCTCGCTCGCCGCCTCCCTGCTGCCCATCGCGACCGCGCTCGTCAGCGTGGGGACCGCGTACGCCGGGATCGTGCTCCTCGGCCACGTCATGACCGTGGCCGACTTCGCGCCCATGCTGGGCATGCTGATCGGGCTGGGCGTCGGAATCGACTACGCGCTGTTCATCGTCACCAGGCACCGCAGGGAACTCAAGCGCGGGTTGTCCGTCACCGAGGCCGTGACCAGCGCCGTCGCGACCACGGGGCGGGCCGTCGTGTTCGCCGGCGCCACCGTGTGCATCGCCCTCCTGGGCATGCTCATCCTGCGGCTCGGCTTCCTGAACGGCGTCGCCATCGCCGCGTCGCTCACCGTGGTCCTCACGGTCGCCGCCTCCGTGACGCTGCTGCCCGCCCTGCTCTCGTTCATCGGCATGCGAGCCCTGAGCCGCCGTGAGCGCCGCCGCCTCGACGAGCACGGCCCCGAGCCGGAGCGGCCCACCGGGCTCGCCGCCCGCTGGTCCGCGTTCGTGGAACGGCACCCCAAGAAGCTCGGGGCCGTCGCGCTGGTCGTCATGACCCTGCTCGCGCTGCCCGCGCTCGGCCTGCACCTGGGCACCTCCGACCAGGGCAACAACCCGAAGACGGCGACCACGCGCCAGGCGTACGACCTCCTCGCGGACGGCTTCGGCCCCGGTGTGAACGGGCCCCTCACCCTGGTCACCAAGGTCGGCGGCGCCCAGGACAAGCTCGCCCTCGACAACCTCGACGCCACCCTCCGGGCTACCGAGGGCGTCGCCGCGGTGAGCCCGGTGACGTACGACACGGCGGGTGACACCGCGTACCTCAGCGTCGTTCCGGAGTCCTCCCCGCAGTCAAGGCACACCAGCGACCTCGTCGACCGGCTGCGCGACGAGGTGCTGCCGCGCGCCGAGGCGGGCACCTCGCTCGACCTGCACGTCGGCGGGGTCACCGCCGGCTACGACGACTTCGCGGACGTCATCGTCGGCAAGCTGCCGCTGTTCGTGGGCGTCGTGATCGGGCTCGGCTGCCTGCTGCTCCTGCTCGCCTTCCGGTCCATCGGCATCCCGCTGAAGGCCGCCGCGATGAACGTCGCCGCCGTCGCCGCCGCCTTCGGGGTCGTCGTCACGATCTTCCAGTGGGGCTGGGGGAGCGAACTGCTGGGCCTCGGCAGCGCCGGGCCGATCGAGCCCTTTCTCCCCGTGATCATGGTCTCGGTGCTCTTCGGGCTGTCCATGGACTACCAGGTCTTCCTGGTCAGCCGGATGTACGAGGAGTGGCTGGAGACCGGCGACAACCGGCGCGCCGTCCGCGTCGGCCTCGCCGAGACCAGCCGGGTGATCAACTCCGCCGCCGTCATCATGATCTCGGTGTTCCTCGCGTTCGTGCTCAGCGGGGACCGCGTCATCGCGATGTTCGGCATCGCCCTGGCCACCGCCGTGGCCCTCGACGCCTTCGTCCTCCGTACGCTCCTCGTGCCCGCCCTCATGCACCTGCTCGGCGGCGCCAACTGGTGGCTGCCCCGCTGGCTCGACCGCCGCATGCCGCGCATCAGCATCGAACCGGCCGAGTACCGGGCCGCCGCAGACGCGGCCGAAAAGACCAGCACGGAGAAAGCCGCCCGTGCGACCATCCCCGGGCGGCGAGCGGACGGTGACGATCCGGCCACCGACGACGAGCTCGACGACGAACCGGTCGTACTGGCTGACGAACCGGTCGCACTGGCTAAGGAGCGGCAACAGGATGTACGCGATATCTCTGGGTGACGACGGCGCCGAACTGCGGCCCCTGGACACCTGGCACGCCGAGGAGTTCCTCGCCCACCTCGACCGGGGGCGCGAGTTCATCGGGCAGCACATCCCGTTCGGCGCCAAGGCCACCGACGTCGACACCGCGCGCGAGCTCCTCCAGTCGTACGCCGACAAGCGCGCCGCCGACACCGGCAGCCTGCACGGGCTGTGGCTGGAGGGGAAGCTCGTCGGCGGTGTGCTCTTCCGGATCTTCGACGCCGCGAACGGCACGTGCGAGGTCGGCTGCTGGCTTGAACCCGCCGCCACGGGGCGGGGTTTGATCACCCGCGCCATGGGCGTCCTCATCGACTGGGCGGTTGACGAGCGAGGCATCCAGCGTGTGGAGTGGTTGGCGTCGTCCGCCAACGAACCGAGCATCAACGTGGCGCGGCGACTGGGCATGAGCCGCGACGGCGTCCTCCGGCAGCGCTACCCGTACCGGGGCGTACGCCAGGACACCGAGGTGTGGTCGGTCCTCGCGCCCGAGTGGCGAGAGGCACGCGCGCGTACGGAACGATGACACCCACGCGCACGCGTACTGCTCACAACGATCATTAAGAGACTTCTCAGACAACGTCCGTACGGTGCGAGGCATGGGTTCGAAGACAGTGGATGAGGCCGGGGTCGAGACCGGCGCAGAGGCACAGAGCGACAAGGAGACGGTGGACGTCACCAAGGAGGCCCCTGAGGCCAAGGAGGCCACCGGGATCGCGGAGACCAAGGAGGACACTTCCGCGGAAGCCTCCGTCGACGAGACGGACGCTTCCGACGACGTGGCCGACGAGCAGGACGAGGCCGCCGACGGGAAGGGCGCCTCCGACGCCTCCGCCGGGGTCGGCCAGGGCGCGGCGGCCATCGTGTCCGTCGGGCTCGGGCTGGTCTCGCTGACGGGCAGCTGGGTCGGCACCATCGCGCAGGCCCGCGAGTCGCTGTACGGCCAACTGGAGGCCGCGCAGGGCGTGAGCGTCGCCACACAGATCAAGCAGGTGTACGCCGACTCCTGGAACGCCAACGCCCTGGTGGCAGGCGTGTTCGCGCTGATCGCCCTGATCGCGGGCGTCGCCGTGCTGGTCCGGCCGGCGTTCGGCGACCCGGAGCGGGCGCCGCAGACACCCTGGATCAAGTCGGTTGCCTGGGCGGGCATCTCGCTCGGCTTCCTCGGCCTGGTCCTGGCCGCCGTGAAGTACTCCGACATCCTGCTCTCCACCCCGACGGTGGGTTGACCCCACCGCACAAGGAGGCTCACCAGTCTGATTAGCGATCCGTAGCGATCCTGTGGCAGGCTGTCACCTGCACGCCCGGCGCCCAGGCGACGTCGGGCACCCTCCTCGGCCCATAGCTGTGCAGGCTGGCCGACCAGCGTCCGGAGGGACGTGCCACGAGGGCTGACGGCACCTGCCACTCAGCACCAGGGCACGAAGACGATTGGCTCACACCTTGAGCAACACTGAAGGTCACTAAGCCAATCAGAGACGCTTGTCCTCGCAGCTCTGAGGGGCCTTAGGCCCGCCGTACATGGCGTACGGCGGATCTAAGGCCCCTCGCGCGTGCAAGATGCGGAACTCTCCCGATGTGGCACACCCCCCTCGGAGACGAAGGTGGGGGCATCGCAGCAAGCGAGCCCGAAACCGACGTTTCACGAGGAGTACGAGATGTTCCCGTACGAGCTCCAGCAGATCCGGTCCGCCGAGCTGATCCGCGAGGCCGCCGAGTACCGGATCGCCAGGGAAGCCCGCCGCGCCGCCCGCGAGGCGTCCCGGCAGCACGACGCCGAGAGGAGGCCGCATAGTCCCCGCCCCCGTCGGCACCGGCTCGCCCGCCCGGCGTGAGCCCCCGGCCGGGGGAGGACGGCCGCGCGGGGGGCGGCCTGCCTCCGGTGTGTACCGCGAGTGCCCTGCCGGCCCGGCAGGGCACTCTGCCCGTTCATGCGGGCGCCCCGCACACGCGTGGCGGGGCCGTTGTGCCGATATTCGGTGCCGCGCTGTCAGACCCGCGTGCGATGCTCGGCAGCGTGGAGATGAGATCGGTCAGCCCGGTGTTCGTCGGTCGCGCCGACGAGCTGGAGGTGTTGCACGACGCGCTCTCCCGCGCCGCCGCGGGGGAGCCCCAGGCGTTACTGCTCGGCGGCGAGGCCGGGGTCGGCAAGACGCGCCTGGTCGAGGAGTTCGCCACCACGGCCTGCCGCGAGAGCGCGGTCGTCGTGCTCGGCGGCTGCGTCGAGATCGGCGCCGACGGGCTGCCGTTCGCGCCCTTCTCCACCGCCCTGCGCTCCCTGCGCCGACAACTCCCCGACGAGGTGGCCGCCGCGGCCGAGGGACAGGAGGCGGAGCTGGCCCGGCTCCTGCCCGAGCTGGGCGAGGCGCCCCGCCGACTCGACGGCCGGCATGACGAGGAGGGCACGGCCCGCCTCTTCGAACTCACCGCCCGCCTCCTGGAGCGCATCGCCGCGGACCGCACGGTCGTCGTCGCCCTGGAGGACCTGCACTGGGCCGACGCCTCCACCCGCCACCTCCTGGCCTACCTGTTCCGCACACTCCGCACCGGCCGCCTCGTCGTCGTCGCCACCTACCGCGCCGACGACATCCACCGCCGCCACCCGCTCCGCCCACTGCTGGCCGAGCTCGACCGCCTGCGCACGGTCCGCCGCGTCGAACTGCGCCGTTTCAACCGCGCCGAGGTCGCCCGCCAGCTCGCCGGGATTCTTGCTTCCGAACCCGACCCGGCCCAGGTCGACGAGATCTTCGAACGCTCCGACGGCAACGCGTTCTTCGTCGAGGAACTGGCCGTCGCGGCCCACGAGGGCTGCCGTACCGGCCTCACCGACTCCCTGCGGGACCTGCTCCTCGTACGTGTCGAGGGGCTGCCCGAGGACGCCCAGCGCGTGGCCCGGATCGTCGCCGAGGGCGGCTCCACCGTTGAGTACGGCCTGTTGGCAGCCGTGGCCCGGCTCTCCGAGGACGACCTCATCGAGGCGCTGCGCGTCGCTGTCGGCGCCAACATCCTGCTCGCCGTGCCCGACGGCGACGGCTACCGCTTCCGGCACTCCCTGGTCCGCGAGGCGGTCAGCGACGACCTGCTGCCCGGCGAGCGCTCCCGCCTCAACCGCCGGTACGCCGAGGCGCTGGAGGCCGACCCGGCGCTCGTCCCGGCCGACGGCCGCGCCACCCGCCTGGCCAGCTACTGGTACCACGCCCACGACGCCGCGAAGGCCCTCCCCGCCGTCCTCCACGCCTCCGTGGAGGCCCGCGGCCGCCACGCCCACTCCGAGCAACTGCGGCTCCTGGAGCGGGCGATGGAGCTGTGGGAGACCGCCCCCGACTCCGTGCGGGTCGGACTGCGCCCCGTCGACTACACCGAGGTCTACCCTCCGTGCGGCTGTGACCCGGCCACCACGCCCCTGCGCTATCTCGACCTCATGGCCGAGGCCGCCGTCGCGGGCCGGCTGTGCGGGGAGCGCGAGCGCGCCCTGAAGATCACCAAGCGTGCGCTGCACTTCCTGGAAGACGAGAGCGACCCCCTGCGCGAGGCCTGGTTCTGGGTGCAGCGTTCCCTGCTGGTGCAGGGCCTGGCCCGGGGCGACGGGTGGAAGGAGCTCGGCACCGCACAGGAACTGGTGCGCGGACTCCCCCCGTCCGAGGTGCACGCCGAGGTACTGGCGATGGTCGCGGGCTGGTCCATGCTCCACGCACCCGGACCCGAGGCGCTCTCCGACGCCCAGCGCGCCGTCGAGTACGCGCGCATGGTGGGCGCCGAGGACATCGAGCTGAACGCACGCCTCACACTGGGCACCCTGATGGTCGACGCGGGGGACATCGAGGCCGGGCTCGCCGAGATGTACGCGGTCAAGGACCAGGTGGAGAAGCGCTCCCTGACCGCCGTCGTGGGCCGCAGCCATGTGAACCTGCCGTCGGCCCTGGAGAGCGTCGGCCGCTCCGGGGAAGCCATCGAGGTGCTGCGGACAGGCCTCGAACTCACCCGCAGGATGGGCCTGTCGGAGTCGGAGACCTTGGTCTGGAGCAACCTCTCCGAGTCGCTGTTCCCCCTGGGCCGCTGGGACGAGGCCGCCGAGGCCGCGGTGAACGCGATCAGCGGAGGACAGAGCGCGAAGCCACGCGCCGGCGGCTCCATGCACCTCACGAACGTCGAACTCGCCCGGGGCGACGTGGCCGATGCCGCCCGCCATCTGGCCGACGCCCTCGCCTTCTACGGCACCCATGACCCGCAGCCACAGAACAACATCCCGCTGGCCGCCCTGATCATGGGCGTGGCTGCCGCCGAAGGCAGGCTCCTCGACGCCCGCGCCGAACTCCGCCGCGCCCTGGACGCCGGCTTCCCACCCGGCATGCAGCGCTATGCCTGGCCCCTGTTGCTGGCCGCGGTCACGGCCGAGGCCGACGCCCGCGGTCTGCCCGTCGCCGAAGAAGGGCGCACCGAGGTCCTGTCGGACATCTTCGAAGCCGTCAAGAAGCTCACCACGGGCGCGCCGGTCTGGCTCGCGTACGAGAGGTGGGTACGGGCCGAACTCCGCTGCGCCGAGGGCGTGCTGGAGCCCGGGACCTGGTCCGAGGTCGTGGCCGCCTTCGAACCGCTGGAGCGGCCGTACGACCTCGCCCGCGTCCGGTACAGGCTCGCCGAGGCGCTTCTGGTGAGCGGCGCCGACCAGGAGGGCCGGGACCGCGCGACGGAACTCCTCCGGCTGGCCGCCGCCGTCGCCGACCACCTGGGAGCCCGCCCGCTCGCCGACTCGGTCGCCCTGCTCGCCCAGCGCGCACGCCTCACCCTGGCCCGCGTCCCCGAGCGGTCCGCCCTGGCTCCCGACGACCCCGTCGAGGCCCTGGGCCTCACCAGCCGCGAGCGCGACGTCCTGCGCCTGGTCGCCGTCGGACGCAGCAACCGCCAGATCGCCGAGGAACTCTTCATCTCCCCCAAGACGGCCAGCGTCCACGTCTCCAACATCCTCGCCAAGCTGGGCGTCTCGGGCCGGGGCGAGGCGGCGGCGCTGGCACATCGACTGCGGTTGTTCCCGCCGGGGGCGGAGAAGCAGACGGCAGCGGGATAGAGGAGCAGACGGCAGCGGATAATGGCCCCAGGCCATCAGCAGCGAGGACATCTGCAGAGACGAGGGCCGGTGGGGCCGGTCCGGGGAGGTGCCCGTGTTCAACGCCTTCGAGGAACTGTTCGCGCCCGGACACAAGCACACCAGCGATGAACGCAATCGCCTGGAGATGACCCGGGAGGACGTCGGCGACAGCGACCCCGCGCGAGGACCGATAGACCTGGAGTCGGGCACCGCGGTCATACGCCCATCGGCCCGGCTCCACGACGCGAAGGACCCCAACGAAGGGGAAGCGGACGAGGAATGAGTCCCCTGGTGGCTGTGTGAGGGCGCTCCGGCGGCCCACCCCGCCCGGGCTACTTCACCTCCAGCTCGAGGATCTTGTCGTCGCCCTTCCCGGGTGAGCCTCGGCCGTCCGTTTCGCTCGTGGTCAGCCACAACCTGTTGCCGCCCGCGGAAACGACCGTGCGGAGGCGCCCGTACTCGTCCGTCAGGAAAGCCTGGGGGTCCGCGGAGAGTTCGGTGCCCTTCAGGGGGATGCGCCACAGACGCTTGCCGCGCAGACCGGCCATCCAGACCGAGCCCTCGGCCATGGCGATGCCGCTCGGCGAGGCCTCCGCCACGCGCCACTGGGCGACCGGATCGACGAAGCCGGACTTTCCTTCCTTGCCCTCGACGTCCGGCCAGCCGTAGTTGCCGCCCGGCTTGATCCGGTTCAGCTCGTCCCAGGTGTTCTGGCCGAACTCCGACGCCCACAGGCGCTGTTTGTCGTCCCAGGCCACGCCTTGCACATTGCGGTGACCGTACGAGTACACGAGCGAGTCGCCGAAGGGATTGCCCGGGGCGGGCTCGCCGTCCGGGGTCATGCGCAGGATCTTGCCACCGAGGGACTTCTTGTCCTGCGCCAGCGGGCCTTCGTACCGCTCGCCCGTCGTGGCGTACAGCATCCGGTCGGGGCCGAAGGCCAGACGGCCGCCGCTGTGGTTCGTGCCCTTCGGGATGCCGCGCACGACCGTGTCGGGGGCACCCAGCTGCTCACCCGACGGCTTCTCCGGGGCGTACAGCATGCGCACGACGCGGTTGTCCGACTCCGAGGTGAAGTACGCGTAGATCATGTGGTCCGACGCGTAGTCCGGGGAGATCGCGAGGCCCAGGAGACCGCCCTCGCCGCCGGGGGAGACCCCGGGGACCTCGCCGAGCTCCGTCTTCTTGCCGGTCTTCTCGTCGACGAGCGTGATCGTGCCCTCGTCCCGCGAGGACACCAGCAGTCCGCCCTCGGGGAGCGGAGCCAGGCCCCAGGGGCTCTTCAGGCCCTCGGCGACCGTACGCACCACCTTGACCGAGCCCTTCGCGGGCGCGGCGTCCTCCGGGGCGGACTCGTCCGACGACGCCCCTGGCCCCTTACTGTTCGCAGCAGAGGTCCCGCCCGCGCCCCCGTCGCCGGAGGAACAACCGGACGTCACCAGAAGAACGGCCGCGGCCAATACGGCCGTCACAGCTCGACGTTGCACGATCAAGATCCCTTCGACGCGGAGCCACTACTGTTCTTACACCGCGAACGCCCCACAGGTTCCAGCTCCGGCGGATCAAGACAACTTTTCAACCGGAACCCTCTCCCGGACGGCGGCCGACAGCCTCTTCGGGACCGGTGCCCTCAGTCCCAGGAACCCTGCGCCGCCGGCAGTGCCGCGAGCTCTGCCAGGTCCTCCGGGGACAGTCGGAGATCGCCGGCGGACGCGTTCTCCGTCACCCAGCGCTCCTGCTTGGTGCCGGGGACCGGTACGACGTGGGCCCCCTGGGCGAGCACCCAGGCGATGGCCACGTGGGCCGGGGTCACCCGATCGCCATGACGTGCCGCCACCCTGCGCAACCCCGCCACGATCGGCTGGTTGGCCGCCATCATCTCGGCCGTGAAACGAGGGTGCCGGGCGCGCATGTCATCGGGCTCGAAGCCCTCGCCCGGCGTCAGCGTGCCGGTGAGGAAGCCGTTTCCCAGGGGCATCGCAGCGAGGAAGCCCACCCCGTGTGCCGTGCACCAGGGAAGGAGCGCGTCGAGAGCGTCGGGCGACCACACCGACAGCTCCGCCTGGACCGCGCTGACCGGGAAGACCTGCTGGACACGCTCCAGCTGGCGGATCGTTCCGTCGTGCAGCCCCGACCCGGCCCGTCGCGCGGCCCTCGCTCCCACCGCGCACAGGCCCAGTGCCCGCACCTTGCCCGCCCGGACGAGCTCCGCCATCGCGCCCCAGGTCTCCTCGACCGGCACCTCCGGGTCCGCGCGGTGCAGTTGGTAGAGGTCGATGACGTCCGTCTGGAGGCGGCGGAGGGAGGCGTCACAGGCGCGCTTCACATAGCCGGGGCGGCCGTTCGCCACGATGTGCTGCTCGCCGACCAGCAGGCCGACCTTCGTCGACACGAAGGCCTCCGCGCGGCGTTCCTTCAGGACCCGGCCCACCAGCAGCTCGTTCGTGAACGGCCCGTACATGTCGGCCGTGTCCAGGAGCGTGGAGCCGAGGTCCAGCGCACGGTGCAGCGCCCGGAGCGACTCGTCACCCCGCTGCCGCGACCCGCAGTACGCCCAGCTCATCGGCATGCACCCGAGCCCCACCGCCCCCACCGCGAGCGTCGCCGCGCCGATCGTCCTGCGCTCCACCTGGCCTTATCCTCCCTCTCCTGGCACCCCAAACTAACCAATGAGGCTCAGGAGGCTTCGCATAGCCTCCTTGGCATGACTGGTGACGTGTGGCTTCCGTTCGGCGCCGACGAGATCGAAGGGCTCCCTGATGGGCCCAACTACCTCTATTGGGATGGTGACCAGGAGTTTCCCGGTGATCCGGGCAAGTGTGTCTTTTACGTCGTGCCCTATATGAAGGCGCCCGCGATCTCCCAGCGACCGCTGCCCGACATGACCTCCGTCCAGGTCGTGCAGACGCTTTCCGCCGGCATCGACCACGTCGAGCCGGGCCTGAAGCACCTGCGCCCCGGCGTGCGGCTGTGCAACGCGCGCGGGGTGCACGAGACGAGCACGGCCGAGCTCACCCTCACGCTGATACTCGCCTCGCTGCGGGGCGTCCCCGACTTCGTACGCGGGCAGGAGCGTCAGGAGTGGCGGAGCGGGTTCCGTCCCGCGCTGGCCGACAAGTCCGTGCTCATCGTGGGGTACGGCTCGATCGGTGCCGCCATCGAGGACCGGCTCGCACCTTTTGAACTCGCGCGGGTGGCGCGCGTCGCGCGCTCAGAACGCACCACGGCACGCGGACCGGTGCACCCGCTCACCGAACTGCCCTCCCTGCTGCCCGAAGCGGATGTCGTCGTCCTGTCGACGCCCCTCACGCAGAGCACACGCGGCCTGGTGAACGCCGAATTCCTGGCCCGCATGAAGGACGGAGCGCTGCTCGTGAACGTCGCGCGCGGACCTGTCGTCGACACCGAGGCGCTCCTCGCCGAGCTGGAGAGCGGGCGCATCACCGCGGCCCTGGACGTCACCGATCCCGAGCCGCTGCCCAAGGGACATCCCTTGTGGCACGCGCCCGGCCTGCTCATCAGCCCCCATGTCGGCGGCCCGACGTCGGCCTTTCTGCCCCGCGCGACGAGGCTTCTGGCGGACCAGTTGAATCGATTCGTGAACCGGCAGCCGCTGCGAAACGTGGTCCTTATGACAGGCGATACGGCCGACGACTAATCCACTTCGGGCACCCTCCGCAGTCCCCCGGATGCGGATGGTGTCCGTATCGCCACTGTTCGTCACGGAGCGTAGAGCAGCTATGTCCCTGAGTGACGAGACTGGTGTATCGTCCCGACAGGGGTTGCGCCGCGCACCGTTCGGCGCCGGGGAAGGAATGCGACTGCGAGGGGGGCGACGGGCGATGCACGGCCTATGGACGAACGATCCGACGCGGCGGGGCCGTCGACGGCGACCCCTGCAGGGCGCGACGGCCAGACAGGGTCAGCGCGGTCACGGCCATCACCACAGCAGGTACAGCAGCCGTAGGCGGCACACGCAGCCGGCGTCCCGGTACCAGCGGGACGCGGGAGCGACACGGATGGGAGAGGTCCGGTGAGCGCCCGGTCGTCGTCCGTCACCACGCTCAAGCCGATGCTGCGGGCACAGCCGCTGACGAGCCCCCAGCCGACGGGCGAGCCGGCCCTGCGCGGCGGTTCCGTGACAAGCGTGCGCTCGCAGCTCGTGCTGGCCCTGGTGTGCGCGGGATACGCCGTCGGCGCCGCGTTCGGCTGGGGCTCGCCGTACGTGGCTCTCATCATGGGCGACTTCGGGCTGAGCGCCGCCGCGATCGCCGCGGCCGTGTCCTGTTTCCGCTACGCGCGCAGCCGCCGCAGCCGCTTTCGACCCGCATGGCTGCTGTTCGCGCTGTCCTCCATGATGGCGGCGCTCGGCAACCTGGTCTGGGGCTGGTACGAGGTCGTGCTGCGCCGCCCCATGCCCGACCCGAGCTATGCCGACCTGTTCTTCCTGTGCTTCGCGCCCCCCGCCATCGTCGGGCTGCTCGTCCTGGCCAAGAGGCCCGTGACCAAGGCCGGCTGGGTCTGCCTGGCGCTGGACGCCTGGCTGATCGGCGGCTCACTGGTCACACTCTCCTGGAGCCTGGCACTCGCGCAGGCCGCGAAGGACGACGGCGACGTCGCGCACACGGCGCTCTCGCTCGCCTACCCGCTCCTCGACATCGCCCTCGTCAGCATGGTGCTCGCACTGCACTTCCGGCGCTCGGCGGTCAACCGCTCCGCGGTGAACACCGCGATCGGCGCCCTCGCACTCACGGTGATGTGCGACGCCCTGTTCACCTCACCCCTGCTGCACAACAGCTACCGCTCCGGCCAGCTCCTCGACGCGGGCTGGTTCGCGGGCTCGCTGCTCCTCGCGTACGCCCCCTGGGTCAGCCACCGGCGCGGCCGGCCGGCCGCCGACAGCCACCACACCGCCAGGGGCACCACGGCCCCGCACACCACGGACGGGCACACGCGCGTGGTGCACGAGCACATCCCAGGGCAGCGACACGAGACCAAACGGCAGGAAACCGTACGGCACGAAACCCCACGGCACGAAGCGCAACGACCCGACGCAGACCGGCACGACGGACACCAGGGAGGACATGTGCACATGCTCCTCCAGGGAGTAGGGCTCAGTCGCTGCCCGGCCACCCGTCCGATCGCCGGATCACTGTCCGCGCTGACTCCCTACCTGGCCGCCGCCGTCTGCACCCTGGGCATCCTCTACAACGTGCTCAACGGCCGCAGCGTCGACCGCGTGGTGCTCATCACCGCCTGCACCGTCGTGCTCGCCCTCGTCGTACGCCAGGGCATCATGCTCCTCGACAACATCACCCTCACCCAGGAGCTGGCCCAGAAGGAGAACCACTTCCGCTCCCTGGTGCAGGGTTCCAGCGACGTCATCATGATCGCCGCCCCCAGCGGCATCCTGAGGTACGTCAGCCCGGCCGCCGCCGGTGTGTACGGTCGCCCCGCCGAGGAGCTCGTCGGGACCGAACTCGCCTCGCTCATCCACCCGGAGGACCTGGGCTGCGTCGTGCACGAAGTACGCCGATTCCTCGCCGCCAGCCCCCTCGAAGAGGCCACCACCCGCATCGAGTGCCGCTTCAAGTCCGGTTACGGCGCCTGGCTGAACGTGGAATCGACGGTCAACCGCCACCACGGCGGCCTCATCTTCAACAGCCGGGACGTGACCGAAAGGGTGCGCCTCCAGGCGCAACTCCAGCACAACGCCGAGCACGACCCGCTCACCGACCTGCCCAACCGCGCGCTGTTCACCAAGCGGGTGCAGCAGGCACTGTCCGGCCGCCGCGCCACCGACCGGGGCGTCGCCCTGCGCAACACGGCGGTCCTCTTCATCGACCTCGACGGCTTCAAGGCCGTCAACGACACGATCGGCCACCAGGCCGGCGACGAGCTGCTGATCCAGGCCGCCCGCAGACTCCATGACGCGGTCCGGCAGGGGGACACCGCCTCCCGCCTGGGCGGCGACGAGTTCGCGGCCCTCATCGTGGGCGACAACACCCGCGACCGCGCCGCACGCGAGCGGCACATCTTCGAGCTCGCCGACCGGCTCCGGGTCACCCTCTCCCAGCCGTACACCATCGACGGCAACGACGTGCGGGTGGCCGCCTCCATCGGCGTCGCCTTCGCCGAGCCGGGCCTCGGCGCGGGCGAGCTGCTGCGCAACGCCGACCTCGCCATGTACCGCGCCAAGGCCTCCGGCAAGGGCCGCGTCGAGCTGTACGCCCCACAGATGCAGCAGGACGTCGTACGGAAGGCCGAGCTGGCCACACGGCTGCGCGCGGCCCTGCACGACGGCGAGTTCACGCTGCTGCACCAGCCCGTCGTGGCGCTCCAGAGTGGCCGGATCACATCGGTGACGGCCGAGGCCCGCTGGCGCTCCTCCCAGGGGGTGCTGTTCACCCCCGCCGAGTTCCTGCGGGTCTCCGAGGACAGCGACAGGACCGCCGAGCTGGACCGCTGGTTGCTGGAGGAGGCCATCGAGCAGGCCGCCGAGCGCACCGCGGCCGGAGTCGGCGTGCCGGTGACCGTCCGGATGCGCGCCCGGCGTCTGCTGGACCGCTCTCTGCCCGCCGGTTCCATCGAGGCGCTCCTGACCCGCCACGGACTCCCCTCCGGCGCCCTGGTGATCGAGCTGGCGGACATCGACGCTCGCCTCTGTCTGGACGATCTGGAGCGCCGGCTGAGCACCCTGAGGCGGCTCGGTGTCCGGATCGCCCTGGACGGGTTCGGCAGTGGCCACGAGGCGATCACGGCGCTGCAGCGCCTCCCCGTGGACATCCTCAAACTCGACCGCGGTCTGGTCGAGGGGATCGTCGAGTCACCGCGGCTGCACACGATCACCAGTGGGCTGCTGCGGATCGCGGGCGACCTGGGCGTGCAGTCGCTCGCGGACGGGGTGGACCTCCCCGAGCAGGTGATCGCCCTGCGCGCGATGGGCTGCAGCCACGGACAGGGGGCGGCCTTCTCCGCGCCGCTGGACGAGTACCGGCTGCGACGGGCGCTGGCCGCGGGGCACTGTCCGGTTCCCCACGGACCGGCGGAGCCCGTGTTCGCGGGCAGCGTCCGAGAGCCGACGGGGCGCGTCGGAGTCGAGGGCGCGACCGCCTAGAAGCCTGAAGAGCTGAGCACGGTCGTGGCCTCGACACCGACGGTGGCGCCCCGGAGGTGAACGAGCCGGAGAAAGGGGGGCGAGGGGTGTACACCAGTGGAGTGCCCGCAGTTCACGGAGGCCGTACGCCCTTCAGCTCACATAATGAGACTCCCGTCCCACCCACTTGACACGTGGTGCGTGGCGGGTAGAGGGTCTGTGCCATGCGCACCCGAATTCTCGTACTTGGAAAGCGCGTCGGCTGAAGCTGGGGCCCACCGGAGGATCAACCGGAACCCCCAGCGACCGTATCCGGCGCGCTCCCCTCGCTTGCCTCACGGCACGAGGGGTTTTTTGTTGCACAGGCACCTGTCGCACACCGAACAAACCTCGCAAAAACCCTCAGCATCGAGAAGAGAAGCCGATGACCGAGCAGGCCACCGGGGCCCACCATCCGCAGCCGCGGCCCCGATCCGGAGGACAGCAGTCCGCGACCGTCGAGCACGTGACGGGCGCGCAGTCCCTCATCCGCTCGCTTGAGGAGGTCGGGGCCGAGACGGTATTCGGCATTCCCGGGGGCGCCATCCTTCCGGCCTACGACCCGCTGATGGACTCCACTCGGGTGCGCCATGTGCTGGTCCGTCACGAGCAGGGCGCCGGCCACGCGGCCACCGGTTACGCGCAGGCCACCGGCAAGGTCGGGGTGTGCATGGCGACGTCCGGCCCGGGCGCCACCAACCTGGTGACCCCGATCGCGGACGCGCACATGGACTCCGTGCCGCTGGTCGCGATCACCGGGCAGGTCGCCTCCAAGGCGATCGGCACGGATGCCTTCCAGGAGGCGGACATCGTCGGCATCACGATGCCCGTCACCAAGCACAACTTCCTGGTCACCAAGGCCGAGGACATTCCGCGGGTGATCGCGCAGGCGTTCCACATCGCCTCCACCGGCCGTCCGGGCCCGGTCCTGGTCGACATCGCCAAGGACGCCCTCCAGGCGCAGACCACCTTCTCCTGGCCGCCCGTCATGGACCTGCCCGGCTACCGGCCCGTCACCAAGCCGCACGCCAAGCAGATCCGCGAGGCCGCCAAGCTGATCACCGCCGCCAAGCGGCCGGTCCTGTACGTCGGCGGCGGTGTCCTCAAGTCCCGCGCCACCGCCGAGCTGAAGGTCCTCGCTGAGCTCACCGGAGCGCCCGTCACCACCACCCTGATGGCGCTCGGCGCGTTCCCCGACAGCCACCCGCTGCACGTGGGAATGCCGGGCATGCACGGTTCGGTCACCGCCGTCACCGCGCTGCAGAAGGCCGACCTGATCGTCGCCCTCGGTGCCCGCTTCGACGACCGCGTCACCGGCAAGCTGGACAGCTTCGCCCCGTACGCCAAGATCGTCCACGCCGACATCGACCCGGCCGAGATCGGCAAGAACCGCGCCGCCGACGTGCCGATCGTCGGTGACGCCCGCGAGGTCATCGCCGACCTGATCCAGGCCGTCCAGAAGGAGCACAGCGAGGGCCAGCAGGGTGAGGCCGCCGGGCCAAGGTACGCAGCCTGGTGGACCGACCTGAACCGCTGGCGCGAGACCTACCCGCTCGGCTACGACCAGCCCGGCAACGGCTCGCTCTCCCCGCAGCAGGTCATCGAGCGCATCGGCCAACTCGCCCCGGAGGGCACGATCTTCGCGGCGGGCGTCGGCCAGCACCAGATGTGGGCCGCCCACTTCATCCAGTACGACAAGCCCGCGACCTGGCTGAACTCCGGCGGCGCCGGGACGATGGGGTACGCGGTCCCCGCCGCGATGGGCGCCAAGGCCGGGACGCCGGACCGGGCCGTCTGGGCCATCGACGGCGACGGCTGCTTCCAGATGACCAACCAGGAGCTCACCACCTGCGCCCTGAACAACATCCCGATCAAGGTCGCCATCATCAACAACGGCGCCCTCGGGATGGTCCGCCAGTGGCAGACCCTGTTCTACAACCAGCGCTACTCCAACACCGTCCTGCACAGCGGCCCCGGGGCCGACGGCAAGCAGCCGAGCGCCGGCACCCGCGTCCCCGACTTCGTGAAGCTGTCGGAGGCCATGGGCTGCTATGCGATCCGCTGCGAGTCCCCGGACGAGCTCGACAAGGTGATCGAGGAGGCGAACTCGATCAACGACCGCCCGGTCGTCATCGACTTCATCGTCCACGAGGACGCGATGGTGTGGCCGATGGTCGCCGCCGGCACCTCCAACGACGAGATCATGGCCGCCCGGGACGTCCGCCCCGACTTCGGCGACAACGAAGACGACTGAGCGAGAGAGACCTTCAGACATGTCCAAGCACACGCTCTCCGTCCTGGTGGAGAACACCCCGGGCATCCTCGCCCGGATCGCCGCCCTGTTCTCCCGCCGCGGCTTCAACATCGACTCCCTCGCCGTCGGGGTCACCGAGCACCCGGAGATCTCCCGCATCACCATCGTGGTGAACGTGATCGAGGAACTGCCCCTCGAACAGGTCACCAAGCAGCTCAACAAGCTCGTCAACGTGCTGAAGATCGTCGAGCTGGAGCCTGGGCAGGCCGTTCAGCGTGAACTCGTTCTGGTGAAGGTGCGCGCCGACAACGAGACGCGCTCCCAGATCGTCGAGATCGTCCAGCTGTTCCGCGCCAAGACCGTCGACGTCTCCCCGGAGGCCGTCACCATCGAGGCCACCGGCAGCAGCGACAAGCTGTCGGCCATGCTCAAGATGCTGGAGCCGTACGGCATCAAGGAGCTCGTCCAGTCCGGCACGATCGCGATCGGCCGCGGCGCCCGTTCGATCACGGACCGGTCGCTGCGTGCACTGGACCGGTCGGCGTAACACTCGAAGAAGAGCCGTTCACGACCGGAAACGGGCGGTCGGCAGGCGTCGCCCGCCCGTATTCCGAGACCCCGAGACCTCCACCGACCCCACCGTCATACGGTGGGACGCAACACCTGCACTCCCAAGGAGAGAACCCAAAGTGGCCGAGCTGTTCTACGACGCTGACGCCGACCTGTCCATCATCCAGGGCCGCAAGGTCGCGGTCATCGGCTACGGCAGCCAGGGCCACGCCCACGCCCTGTCGCTGCGCGACTCGGGTGCCGACGTCCGCGTCGGTCTCCACGTGGGCTCCAAGTCCAAGGCGAAGGCCGAGGAGCAGGGCCTGCGTGTGGTGACCCCGTCCGAGGCCGCCGCCGAGGCCGACGTCATCATGATCCTCGTCCCGGACCCGATCCAGGCCCAGGTCTACGAGGAGCACATCGCCCCGAACCTGAACGACGGCGACGCCCTGTTCTTCGGCCACGGCCTGAACATCCGCTACGGCTTCATCAAGCCCCCGGCCGGCGTCGACGTCTGCATGGTCGCCCCCAAGGGCCCGGGCCACCTGGTCCGCCGTCAGTACGAGGAGGGCCGCGGCGTTCCCTGCATCGCCGCCGTCGAGCAGGACGCCACGGGCAACGCCTTCGCGCTCGCCCTGTCGTACGCCAAGGGCATCGGCGGCACCCGAGCCGGCGTCATCAAGACGACCTTCACCGAGGAGACCGAGACCGACCTCTTCGGCGAGCAGGCCGTCCTCTGCGGTGGTACGGCTGCTCTGGTGAAGGCCGGTTTCGAGACGCTGACCGAGGCCGGCTACCAGCCGGAGATCGCGTACTTCGAGTGCCTGCACGAGCTGAAGCTGATCGTCGACCTCATGTACGAGGGCGGCCTGGAGAAGATGCGCTGGTCGATCTCCGAGACCGCCGAGTGGGGCGACTACGTCACCGGCCCGCGCATCATCACCGACGCCACCAAGGCCGAGATGAAGAAGGTCCTCGCCGAGATCCAGGACGGCACGTTCGCCCAGGCCTGGATGGACGAGTACCACGGCGGTCTGAAGAAGTACAACGAGTACAAGACCCAGGACTCGGAGCACCTGCTGGAGACCACCGGCAAGGAGCTGCGCAAGCTGATGAGCTGGGTGAACGACGAGGACGCGTAGCACTCCGTGGGTTCGGCCGTGACCCTGGGCTCGCCTGGTGTCGCGGTCGGACCCGTAGGCCGGGGTCCGGCCACGGGGCTCCGCCCCGGACCCCGCTCCTCAAACGCCGGAGGGGCTGTGTGGTGGGCCATCGCCGGAGGGGCGGGGTTGGTGGGCCATCGCCGGACGCGCCGCTCCGGTGGCGTTCCCCGACGGCTGCCCTCTCCTGAGGGGCCGCTGACGGGTCGGCCCGTCGGGGTGATCCTTCCGGAGGAGCACAAGACGCGCCCGCCACGCCACTACACTGCCGTACTACATACGCGTCAGGCCCACAGCGTCGTGCGTCTTCCACGCGGCCAAGCGACACCGAAGAAGTCCAGGCACGTCCCCACACCGCCCGGCACAAGCCGATGCCGCAGCGGGCGCGGGAACGCACCCGCCCCTCTCCGGTGCCACACCCCTCCACCGCCAGCGGCCGTCGGGACGGCCGTCCGCATTGGACATGTAGAGGACTCACGTGAGCTCGAAACCAGTCGTACTCATCGCTGAAGAGCTGTCGCCCGCCACCGTCGACGCCCTCGGCCCGGACTTCGAGATCCGGCACTGCAACGGAGCGGACCGCTCCGAGCTGCTCCCGGCCATCGCCGAGGTCGACGCCATCCTGATCCGTTCCGCGACGAAGGTGGACGCCGAGGCCATCGCCGCCGCGAAGAAGCTGAAGGTCGTCGCACGAGCCGGCGTCGGCCTCGACAACGTGGACGTCTCCGCCGCCACCAAGGCCGGCGTGATGGTCGTCAACGCCCCCACCTCGAACATCGTGACCGCCGCCGAGCTCGCCTGCGGTCTCCTTCTCGCCAGCGCCCGCCACATCCCGCAGGCCAACACGGCGCTGAAGAACGGTGAGTGGAAGCGCAGCAAGTACACGGGTGTCGAACTGGCGGAGAAGACCCTCGGTGTCGTGGGTCTCGGCCGTATCGGTGCGCTCGTGGCCCAGCGCATGTCCGCGTTCGGCATGAAGGTCGTCGCGTACGACCCGTACGTCCAGCCTGCCCGGGCGGCGCAGATGGGCGTGAAGGTGCTGTCGCTGGACGAGCTGCTGGAGGTCTCCGACTTCATCACCGTCCACCTGCCGAAGACCCCCGAGACCGTCGGTCTCATCGGTGCCGAGGCACTGCACAAGGTGAAGCCGTCGGTGCGGATCGTCAACGCCGCGCGCGGTGGGATCGTCGACGAGGAGGCGCTGTACTCGGCGCTCAAGGAGGGCCGGGTCGCGGGCGCGGGCCTCGACGTGTACGCGAAGGAGCCGTGCACGGACTCCCCGCTCTTCGAGCTCGACGAGGTCGTCTGCACGCCGCACCTCGGTGCGTCCACGGACGAGGCCCAGGAGAAGGCGGGTATCGCGGTGGCGCGGTCCGTCCGGCTCGCCCTCGCGGGTGAGCTGGTGCCGGACGCCGTGAACGTCCAGGGCGGTGTCATCGCCGAGGACGTCAAGCCGGGTCTGCCGCTGGCCGAGCGTCTGGGCCGTATCTTCACGGCGCTCGCCGGCGAGGTGGCGGTCCGCCTCGACGTCGAGGTGTACGGCGAGATCACGCAGCACGATGTGAAGGTGCTGGAGCTGTCGGCGCTCAAGGGTGTCTTCGAGGACGTGGTCGACGAGACGGTCTCGTACGTCAACGCTCCGCTGTTCGCGCAGGAGCGGGGCGTGGAGGTGCGGCTGACGACGAGCTCGGAGTCGCCGGACCACCGCAACGTGGTCACCGTGCGCGGCACCCTGGGCAGCGGCGAGGAGGTCTCGGTCTCCGGCACGCTCGCGGGCCCGAAGCACCACCAGAAGATCGTCGCGGTGGGCGAGTACGACGTGGACCTCGCCCTCGCCGACCACATGGTCGTACTCAAGTACGCGGACCGTCCCGGTGTCGTCGGTACCGTAGGGCGCGTCTTCGGTGAGGCCGGCATCAACATCGCGGGTATGCAGGTCGCCCGCTCCATCGCCGGCGGCGAGGCCCTCGCGGTTCTGACGGTGGACGACACGGTGCCTCAGCCGGTGCTCACGGAGGTGGCCGAGGAGATCGGCGCGACGTCGGCGCGGTCGGTGAACCTGGTCTGAGGTTCGTTCCTGGACGACGTTCGGGGCCCGTCACCAACTGGTGACGGGCCCCGAACGCGTACCCCCGGTGTTGGTCAGACGGCTGCCTTCTCCCGCTCAGCCGCCTCCACCGCGGGCATCCGCACCCCGCGCAGCACCACCGCGCCCGCGACCGCCGCGCCCAGCAGCACCAGCGCCCCCGCGATCGCCGCGCCGTGCATCCCGCTGGTGAACGCCTCCCGGGCGGCGGCTGCCAGGGCGTCCCCTGCGCGCCCCGGCAGCTGCTCGGCCACGGCGAGGGCGCCGCCGAGGGTTTCGCGGGCGGGTTCGGCCGCCGACGCGGGCATCTCGTGGTGGTAGATCGCCGTACCGATGGAGCCGAGCGTCGCCATGCTCAGGGCGCCGCCGAACTCGGCGGAGGTCTCCAGGAGGGACGAGGCGCTGCCCGCGTTCTCGACGGGCGCCGCGCTGATGGCGATGTCGGCCAGCTGCGCGGTGGTGGCGATGACCCCGGAGGCCAGGACACCGGATGCGACGAGCACCAGCCACAGCGAGTCCGTGCCGGCGAGGACCAGCAGACCGTAACCGCACGCCGCGGTCAGGAAGCCACCGGCCACGACGTACGCGCGAGCCACGCCCCGCTGCACCAGATGGGCCGAGACGGACCCCGCGAAACCGATGAACACGGAGGGCAGCAGCGCCCACAGCGCGGCCTCCAGCGGCTCCTTGCCGAGGACCGACTGGATGTACTGGCTGGTGAAGTACGCAGAGCCCATCATCCCGAAGATCGCGACCAGGTTCAGGACCACGGCCGGAGTGAAGCCCCGGCCGTGGAACAGCCGCGGCGGGATCATCGGAGAGGCCGTGGTGCGCTGGCGGTGGACGAACAGCGCAGCGAAGAGCAGGCCCACCGTCACCGACACCACATACCGCACGTTCCAGCCCTCGGCGGCCAGCTCCTTCAGGCCGTAGATCACCGGCAGGACCGCCGCGAGCGACAGCGGCACGCTCAGCAGGTCGAAGCGGCCGGGATTCGGGTTCTTCGACTCGGGGAGCAGGACCGGGCCGAGGACCAGTAGCAGCACCATCGCGGGCAGGTTGACCAGGAAGACCGAGCCCCACCAGAAGAACTCGACCAGCACACCGCTCATCACCGACCCCAGGGCGACGCCCGCCACCATCACACCGGACCAGAGTCCGATCGCCTTCGCCCGCTGGCCCGGGTCGGTGAACATCGTGCGCACCAGCGCCATCGTCGATGGCATCAGGGTCGCCCCGCCGATGCCGAGAACCGCGCGGGCCGCGATCAGGGTCTCGGCGCTGTGCGCGTACGCGGCCACCAGGGAGGCGGCGCCGAACGCGACCGCGCCGATCAGCAGGAGCCGACGGCGGCCGATGCGGTCACCGAGCGAGCCCATCGTCATCAGCAGACCGGCCAGCACGAACGCGTAGATGTCGAAGATCCACAACAGCTGGGTGCCGCTCGGCTCCAGGTCCGCGCTGATCGCGGGGATCGTGAAGTAGAGCACCGAGACATCCATCGAGACCAGCAGCAGCGGAAGCATCAGCACGGCGAGCGCGGTCCACTCGCGGCGGCCGGCACGAGTGGGGCGCTCCGGGCCCGCGCTTGTCGGGTTCGTAGTCATGCCGAGGAATGTACAAGCGTGTTAAACGCTTGTCTAGAACGAGCGTATAAGACGGTTGTCTGTATTCGGCGGTAGGGTGGCCGGTATGGGACACCGTGAGGATCTGCTCGAAGGCGCCAAGCGCTGCCTGCTGGAGAAGGGCTTCCTGCGCACGACCGCGCGCGACATCGTCAAGGCGTCAGGGACGAACCTGGCGTCGATCGGCTACCACTACGGCTCGAAGGACGCGCTGCTGGCGCAGGCGTACGTGGTCATGGTCGAGGAGGTCTCGGACGCCTTCGAGGGCGGCGGGGCGATCGAGAGCAGTTCCGCGCCCGGCTCGGTCGAGCGGTTCCGGGAGGTGTGGTCGAACATCGTCGACACCATGCGGGAGCCCGGCTCGCTGTGGCGCCTCAGCATGGAGATCGTGGCCATGGGGGACCAACTGCCCGAGGTGCGCGAGCATCTGGCGCGGGCCCAGCGGGAGGGTGCGCGCGGCATTGTCACGCTCTTCATGGGCGGGCGCGAGGAGGATGTCACGGACAGGACCACGGACACCCTCGGCAGCTTCTACACGACCCTGCTGATGGGCCTCGTCGCACAGTGGACCTTCGCCCCCGAGAGCGCGCCCGACGCCGACGCGCTCACCGAGGGCCTGCTCCAGGTGATGGAGGCCGCCAAGCAGGCGTGACCTCGGTGACGCGCCCGTCCCGCAACTCGATCGACCGGTCCGCGAAGTGGCTTACGACGGACCGGTCGTGACAGATGAACAGGTAGGCGAGCCCCAGCTCGTCCTGGAGGTCCGCGAGCAGGTTGAGGACTCCGGCGCGGACGGACGGGTCGAGCGCCGAGACCGGTTCGTCGAGGACGAGGAGGCGGGGCCCGGACGCCAGCGCGCGGGCGATTCCGGCGCGTTGGCACTGACCGCCGGAGAGTTCGTACGGGAAACGGTCGCCGTACGCCGGGTCCAGGCCGACCCGGTCGAGGAGTTCGGCGACCCGGGCCGGGCCCGCCTCGTCCCAGCGGCCCTGGACGCGCAGGGGTTCCGCCACCGCGTCGCGGATGCGGTGGCGGGGGCTGAGGGAGCCGTACGGGTCCTGGAAGACCGGCTGCATCCGGGGGCGGACCGGGCGCAGTTCGCGTTCGGTCAGGCACGTCAACTCCCGCCCCTCGAAGCGCACTTCACCCGCATCCGGGCGGCGCAGCTGAAGGACCGCCGTGACCGTGGACGACTTGCCGCAGCCCGACGGGCCGTTCAGCGCGAGCGTCTCGCCCGCGTCCAGGGTGAAGGAGACGTGGTCCACGGCGGTGACCGTGCCGTAGCGGACCACCAGGTCACGAACGTGGAGGAGGGGCTGGTTCGGGCTCATGCTCGCTGCTCCGGGAACAACTCGGCCGCCGGGTACGGGACGTCGTCCCAGCGATGGCAGGAGACCTCGTGGCCGTCGTCCACCTGCCGCGGCTGTGGTTCCTCACGACGGCAGCGTTCCTCTGCGAGGGGGCAGCGCGGCGCGAAGGCGCAGCCGGGCGGAAGGGCGTCGGGGACGGGTGGGACGCCGGGGATGGTGGGGAGGCGCCGGCGGACACCCGCGCGGGCCGGTTCACCCGGCGCGCCCGGTTCACCGGAGGGCAGCGACGCCAGCAGTCCCGCCGTGTACGGCGCCCTGGGGCGGTCCAGTACCCGCGCCGCCGGGCCCTGTTCGACCTGGCGGCCCGCGTACATGACGAGCACACGGTCGGCGTGCTCCCGGACCACCGCCAGATCGTGTGTGATCAGCACGAGTGCGGCGCCGACGGCCTCGCGCTGCTCGCCGAGGACCCGCAGCACCTGCTCCTGGAGCTCCGCGTCCAGCGCGGTCGTCGGCTCGTCGGCGACCACCACGTCCGGTTCGTTGACGGTCGCCATGGCGATGACGGCGCGCTGGCGCATGCCGCCGGAGTACTCGTGCGGGTACGCGCGCGCCTTGCGTACGGCGTCGGGGATGCCCACACGGTCGAGTGCGGCGACCGCGCGGGTGCGGGCCTCCTTACGGGAGACGCGGGCCACCGACCGTACGGCGGCGGCGAGTTGGTCGCCCACGGGATGCACGGGGGAGAGTGCGGAGAGGGCGTCCTGGGGGACGAGCGCGATACGGCGCCCGCGCTGGGCGCCGAGTCGCGTGTCCCCGCGCAGGCGCACCGAACCGCTAGTCGTCGCGCCCCGTGGCAGCATCCCGAGCAGTGCGCGTGCCGTGAGGGACTTGCCCGCGCCCGACTCGCCGACCAGGGCGAGCACTTCGCGCGGCCGGACGTCGAAGGACAGACCGCGCACGGCCTCCACCCCCGCGACGGCGATGCGCAGCTCACGTACCGACAGCAACACCTCAGACTCCAACGGGGGTCTCCTCCTTACGGGCCCGGGTCCGGGCGCGGGCCCCGGCGGCTTTCCGCGCGTTCCGTGCTCTCCGTGCTCTCCGTGCGTTCCGTCCCGAACGACTCCTGGCGCCCTGCTCCGCGTACGCCGCCGTCGACACCGCGAGCCCCGCCAGCAGGGCGAGGGCCACCGCCGGGGCCAGGGCCGCCCAGGGGGCGCGTTCCACGTAGGCGCGCGACTCGTCGAGCAGCAACCCCCACTCGGGGGTGGGTGGTTGGGCGCCCAGGCCCAGGAAGCCCAGAGAGGCGATGGCGAGGGCGATGCCGGGGAGACGAAGGAGCGCGTGGCGGGTGACGGGACCGGCCACCGAGGGCAGGACGTGCCGGGTCAGGATCCACACAGGGCTTGCCCCGATGGCCCGTTGGGCGATCAGGAACGTCGACGCGCGGACCTCCTGGACCAGGGCCGCCGCGTGCGCTGCCAGAGCGGGCCAGGAGAGGAGGGCCACGGCGAGGGCCGCGCCACCCGTGCCGGTGCCGACGACCGCCGCGACCAGGATGCCCGCGATCACCGGCGGCAGCGCGTTGGCGATGTCCGAGGCCCCGGACGCCACGGACGGCAGGAAGCCGAGGGCGAGGGAGAGAAGCAGACCCGCCAGGCAGACCGCGGCCGCCGTGCCGATCGTGGAGGCCGCGCCGTGCCCCAGCCGGGCCAGCACGTCCCGGCCGAGCCCGTCCGTGCCGAGGGGGTACGCCAAGGACGGCGCCCGGAGCCGGGCCGTCGTGTCCACGGCGTACGGGTCGCGCAGCAACCCCCAGCCGACCGCGGTCAGCAGCACCGCCGCGAGCGCCACCGGAACGGCCGGGTGGGAGCGGACCGGGCGTGCCGTGGGCAGGGTCAGTCCCGCGTCCCGCAGCGCCGGTCCGAGCAGCCGGCGCCGTACGAGTGCCGCGAGCGCGCCCGTGACCAGCCCGAGCGCGAGCAGCGCCAGGACCGACCCCTGGAGCAACGGCAGATCCTGCGACTTGGCCGCGCCCAGTGCCGTACGCCCGATGCCGGGCACCGCGAACACCGTCTCCACGGCGACCGCGCCACCCGTCAGCCCGACGGCCGCCATACCGAACTGCGGGAGCAGGGGCGGCAGTACGCGCCGAAGGGCCGCCGCCGCGACGCGCGCCCCGCTCACCCCGGCCCCCCGCCACAGCTCCACCCAGCGCTCCTCCAGCACGGCGGGCAGCGCGTCCGCGACCAGGCGGCCGAGCAGACCGCCCGCCGGCACACCGAGCGCGATCGCCGGCAGCACCATGTACTGCGGGCCCTGCCAGCCGGACGTCGGCAGCAGGCCCAGCCACACCCCGCACACCAGCAGCGCCACGGTGGCCAGCAGGAACTCGGGCACGGCGGCGAGCATCGCGGCGAACGCCCCCGCCGACCCTCGTCCTCGTACGAGCACCGGCGCCACCAGCGCGCACGCCAGCAGCACCGCGATCCCGAAGGCGGCGGCCATGAGGCCGAGCGACACCTGGAGGCCGGACACCACGGAGGGGAGCACGTTCGTGCCCGACACCCATGACGTGCCGAGGTCGCCGCGCAGCAGTCCCAGGGCCCAGCTCCCCAGCAGGGACAGGGGGCCCGCGTCCAGGCCGAGGTCGGCGCGGACCGCGGCCAGGGCCTCCGGCGTCGCCTCCTGCTCGGCCGACCGCGCCCGCAGCACGGTCAGCGCGGGATCCCTGCCGGAGAGCCATGGCAGCAGGCCGACGGCCGTCACGACGGCGGCGAGGCAGACGAGACGGGTCAGCCCGGCCCGGCCGGTCCATCTCCTTGCGGCGCTTGCGGCGCTTACGGCGAGCCTCACTTGACGTGGGTGCCGGCCGTGACCAGCTCGCGCTCGCGCGGGTCGTGGGCCGCGCCCGTGACCCCGGCGGCGTCCCCCTGGATCACGCGTTCGTGCAGCATCGGCACCGCCGCGTCGGTGGCGAGCACGGCGGCCTCGGCCTCGCTGACCGCCTTCCGGCGCGCCTCGCCGGCCCTGGACTCGGAGGCCTTGTCCAGGGCGGCGTCGACCGACTTCTCGGCGAGCTGGGAGATGTTGAACGAACCGTCGGAGCCGAAGTCGCTGTAGAGGTACGCGGCCGGGTCGCCGGAGTCGAGGACGGTCGCCCGGGAGAGGACGAACGCGTCGAACTCGCCCGCCAGCGCGTCGGACTCGATGTTGGCGTACTCGCGGATCTCCAGCTTCACCCTGAACCCGGCCTTCTGGAGCTGCTGTTGCAGCGCGGCCGCGACCTCGGGCAGCTCGGCCCGGTCCGTGAACGTGCCGATGGTCACGGACCTGCCGGACGGGTCACCGGCCCCGGCCCGCCGCACCGGCGACCGCAGGTCGGCGGCCCACGGGAGCGCCGGCCCGAGCAGCCCCTCGGCGACGTCCGCCCGTCCCTCGTACACGCCCTCGACGATCGACTTCGCGTCGACGGCCTCACGGGCCGCCGCCCGGAGACCGGCGTCCTTGAAGACGCCCTTCCCGGTGTTCAGATACAGGGTGTTGGTGCGGGGCATCGGAACCTCGGTGATCAGGTCCTGGTCGAGCAGCGCGGCCTGGGAGACGGGGACGGCCTCGACGATGTCGGCCTCGCCGCTGCGCAGGGCGGCGGCACGCGCGGTGCCGTCGGGCACGAACTTCACATCGATTCCCGGGGACTTGGCCCTGCCGCCCCAGTAGTCGTCGTAGCGGTCGAGGGTGGCCGAGGACGTGCCGTTCACCTTGGTCAGCTCGAAGGGGCCGGTGCCCGCGCCGACCGGGTTCACCGTCTTCCCCGCGTACGCCCTCGCCGCCAGGACCGCCAGCTGCGGCGAGCTGAGGCGCTGCGGGACGAGCGGGTCCTCGGCGGCTGTGGTGACGGCGACTCGGCCGTCCTCGGCCTTCGCGGTGAGCTCGACACCGTCGAGGATGCGGGGCTTGGGGGAGGCGCCGGCCGCCCTGGTCAGGGAGCGGACGACGGCCTCGGGGGTGAGCTCGGTGCCGTCGTGGAACATCACCCCGTCACGTATCTCGAACGTCCAGGTCCGCCCGCTCTGCTGCCATCCGGTGGCCAGCGCGGGCTCGGCGTCGCCCTGCGCGTCCAGCTTCACCAGCGTCTCGGCCGTCGACCAGCGCGACAGCTTGAACGCGTCGTCGGAGAGCGGGGACAGGCCCGAACGCGGGGGCTGCATCATGGCGAGCCGTATGCGCTTGCCGTCACCCTTCGCGGACGGCCCGGCGGACGGATCGGCGTCGGCGAAGCATCCGGTGAGCAGGGCGGAGGCCGCGGAGAGAGCCGCGACGGGAAGCAGGCGGGCGGGCAGGCGCACGGGGCCCTCCGGGCAAAGGGGCGGTCAGGAGTGGGTGCTCGGGAGTGAGTGCGCCGACCGTAGCATGATGACAATCATTTTCAATAATGTGGATCGTGTCGTACGGAGCTCCACGGCGCTGCGCCTCAGAGGCGATGTGTCTCAGAGCCGATGTGCCTTGAGCGCCATGTGGAGCAGCAGGCGGTCCTCGCCGTCGTCCAGGTCCAGGCCCGTGAGCTGTTCCACGCGGGAGAGCCGGTAGTACAGCGTCTGCCGGTGGATGCCCAACTCGGCTGCCGTGCGGCCCGCTTGGCCCGCGCAGTCCAGGAACACCTCCGCCGTGCGGACGAGTTCCTGGTGGGTGTCGGTCAGCAGCCCGCGTACGGACGGGTCCTGGACCGCCTCGGGGGGCAGCGTGGTGAGCAGGCGGTACGGGCCGATCGCGCTCCATTCGGCGACCGGTCCGAGCCGGGGCTCCGCCAGCGCGGCGCGGGCCGCCCCCGACGCCTCCTGCCACGCGGTGCCCAGCTCGGCAAGCCCGGAGCGGGCGCCCGCGACGCCGGCCGCCGCGTCCGCCCCGGCTCGCTCCAGCAGCCGGGCCGCCGCGGTCCGCGCCGGCTGCGGCAGGTCCGCCGAGCGCAGCCGCACCAGCAGCGCCAGGCTCTGCGCGGCGGCGCCCCACGGCACCGTGCACAGGGCGGTCGCCCCCGGCACCGCTCGCACGGACGGCGCGTCGGACGGGTCGGCGGACGGCCAGGGCGCCACGCAGACCACGGTGTGCAGGCCGACCGCGCGCGGGCCCAGCGCCGTGCGGAGCTCTCCCACCGCCATGTCCTGCTGCCAGCCGGGCTCCGCCGTGAGGGCCGCGCGCAGCTCACGCGTCAGGTCCGCGCCCGCCTGGGCCTCGTCCGCCAGCAGGGCGCCGATCCGGGAGGTCACCTCCATGGCGGCGGAGAGCTGGGCGTCGGTGGGCCCCGGCTCGCCCTCCAGCAGCCAGACGTACCCGAGGACCACACCCCGGTGCCGGACGGGAAGGCAGATGCGCCCCCGGTACACCCCCGCCTCCGGAGTGGGCGGGATCCGTACCGGACCCGTCGCCCGGGTGATGCCGAAACCCTCGAACCACTGCCGTACGGCCGCCGTCGAGCGGCGCGTGAGGATCGAGCGGGTACGCACGGGGTCCAGGGCCGACTCGTCCAGGTCGCCCTCGCTGTCGTACGCCCCGAAGGCGATCAGCTCGAAGTCACGGTTCTCCAGCGTCGCGGGCAGGCCCAGCAGGCCGGAGATCTCGTCGACCAGCTCCTGATAGTCGCCCCGGCCGCCCGCCCCTCCGGTCCTGAAAACGTCCGTCACCCGGGCATTCTCCCGCATTCCGCGAGCCCTTCATACATCTGTCTGAGATCCAGGGCACGGATGCGTGACAGCTGTCGATGGCCGACGATCGGAGGGATCCTTAGGTTTCACGGTGGTTCTCCGTGCCGTACCCGATTGGTCGGGTCACGGCCTTCCGCTGGTCCTTTGTGGAGGTGCCCCGTGCTGGGTCCCGTGATTCTCGCCGCGTCGCGCAGCGACCGGATGCGCCGGATGGTCTCGGCTGCTCCGGTGACGAAGTCGGTGGTCGACCGTTTCATCCCCGGTGAGACGGTGGACGAGGTCGTACCCGTCATCGAGGACCTCACCGGCAAGGGCCTGGACGTGACCATGGACGTGGTCGGTGAGGACATCACCACCGCCGAGCAGGCCGAGGCCGCCCGCGACGCGTACCTGGAGCTGGTCGAGCGGCTGGGAGACCTCGGGCTCGGGACGCGGGCCGAGATGTCCGTCAAGCTCTCGATGTTCGGCCAGGCACTGCCCCATGGCCACGAGCTGGCCCTCGCCAACGTCCGCCCCGTCGTCGAGGCCGCCGCAGCCATCGGGACCACGGTCACGCTGGACGCGGAGGACCACACCACCCTCGACTCGATGTTCGCGATCCACGACGAGCTGAGGAAGGACTTCCCGCAGACCGGGTGCGTGATCCAGGCGTACCTGCACCGCACCGAGGAGGACGCCCGCCGCCTCGCCGCGAGCGGCAGCCGCGTACGCCTCGTGAAGGGCGCGTACAAGGAGCCCGCCGCGGTCGCGTACCAGCGGAAGCACGAGATCGACAAGGCGTACGTGCGTGTCCTGAAGGTCCTGATGGAGGGCTCGGGGTACCCGATGATCGGGTCCCACGACCCGCGCCTCATCTCCATCGCACAGGAGCTGGCCCACCGCGCCGCGCGCAAGCCGGACGAGTACGAGTTCCAGATGCTGTACGGGATCAGGAGCGAGGAGCACCTCCGGCTCGCCGCCGACGGCCACCGGATGCGCGTCTACACCGCGTATGGCACCGACTGGTACGGGTACTTCATGCGGCGGCTCGCGGAGAAGCCCGCGAATCTGCGGTTTTTCCTGCGCTCGATGGTCAGCAAAGGGTGAGCGGCAGCTGTCGGCACCCGGGTGCATCCTGGGTACCGACAGCTACCGCCCAACCGGCCGACTGAGCCGACCCGGTTCCGCACCACAAGGAGTACGGAACTTGTGACTCCGCCCCTGTGGGGACTTCTCACTCGCTCGCCGCAGCGGGTTCGTGACGGTCAAGCCCTGACCGCCGCCCAAAGATACGCAGACGACTTTGGCTCCCTCCAGCCGAAGTCAGGGATTCACCCGGAAGAGGTAGCTCATGGATGCTGTGACCCAGGTCCCCACCCCCGTCAACGAGCCGGTGCACGGCTACGCCCCCGGCTCGCCCGAGCGCGCCCGGCTGGAGGCCAGGCTCAAGGAGCTGGCCGAGAACCCCGTCGACCTGCCCTGCACCATCGGCGGCGAGAAGCGGCTCGGCGGCGGCGAGCGTTTCGACGTCGTCCAGCCGCACAACCACAAGGCCGTACTCGGCAGCTACCGGAACGCGACCCGGCAGGACGCGCAGGACGCGATCGACGCGGCCCTCGCCGCCGCGCCGGCCTGGCGCGCCATGTCCTTCGACGACCGTGCCGCGATCATCCTGCGCGCCGCCGAACTGCTGTCCGGACCGTGGCGCGAGACGCTGGCCGCCTCCACCATGCTCGGCCAGTCGAAGACCGCCCAGCAGGCCGAGATCGACTGCCCCTGCGAGCTGGTCGACTTCTGGCGCTTCAACGTGCAGTACGCCCGCGACCTGCTCGCCGAGCAGCCGGTCGCCAACTCCCCGGGCGTCTGGAACCGCCTCGACCACCGCCCGCTGGAGGGCTTCGTCTACGCGATCACCCCCTTCAACTTCAGCGCGATCGCCGGCAACCTGCCCACCGCGCCCGCCCTGATGGGCAACGTGGTGGTGTGGAAGCCGTCGCCGACCCAGACCCACGCCGCCGTGCTGCTCATGCAGCTTCTGGAGGAGGCAGGTCTGCCCAAGGGCGTCATCAACCTCCTCACCGGCGACGGCATCGAGGTCTCCGAGATCGCCCTGGAACACCGCGACCTCGCGGGCATCCACTTCACCGGCTCTACGAAGACCTTCCAGTACCTGTGGAAGACCGTCGGCAACAACATCGAGAAGTACCGCTCCTACCCGCGCATCGTCGGCGAGACCGGCGGCAAGGACTTCCTGGTCGCCCACCCGAGCGCCGACCGCGCGGTGCTGAAGACCGCCCTGACCCGGGGCGCCTTCGAGTACCAGGGCCAGAAGTGCAGCGCGACCTCCCGGGCGTACATCCCGGCGTCGATCTGGAACTCCGGCTTCAAGGAGGAGTTCGCCGCCGAGGTCGACGGCCTCACCATGGGCGACGTCACCGACCTGTCCCACTTCATCGGCGCCGTCATCGACGAGCGTGCCTTCGCCAAGAACAAGGCCGCGATCGACCGCGCGAAGACGGACCCGGCCTGCACGGTCGTCGCGGGCGGCTCGTACGACGACTCGGTGGGCTACTTCGTCCGCCCGACCGTCGTCGAGTGCGGTGACCCGGAGAACGAGGTCTTCACCACCGAGTACTTCGGTCCGTTCCTCGCCGTGCACGTCTACGAGGACGACCGGTACGAGGAGATGCTGACCCAGATGGAGTCGGTGGCCGACTACGCCCTCACCGGCTCGGTCATCGCGGGCGACCGCGCGGCCGCCGCGTACACCGCCGAGAAGCTCCGCTACGCGGCCGGCAACTTCTACATCAACGACAAGTCGACGGGTGCCGTCGTCGGCCAGCAGCCCTTCGGCGGCGGCCGCGCCTCGGGCACCAACGACAAGGCGGGCGCCCCGCAGAACCTGATGCGCTGGACGCTCACCCGCGCCATCAAGGAGACGCTCGTTCCGCCGACCGACTACACCTACCCGCACATGGGCTGACGTCCCGGCAGACTCTCCACCATGACCTGGACGGAGAGCGGGACGACGCGGACGGTGACCGCCGACGACGGAGTACGGCTGTGGGCGAGCCGTTCGGGCCGTGGCACACCCCTGGTGCTGTGCCACGGCGGCCCCGGACTGTGGGACATGTTCGAGGACGTGGCCGGGCTGCTCGGCGGCCTGGCCACGGTGGTCCGCTGGGACCAGCGCGGCTGCGGACGGTCCGAGCGGTGCGCCGGACCGTGGACGAGCGAGCGGTTCGTGGCCGATCTGGACGCCGTGCGCGCGTACTTCGGACTGGAGCGGACGGCACTGCTCGGCCACTCCTGGGGCGCGCAACTGGCGCTCAGCTACGCGCTCGCCCATCCGGAGCGGGTGAGTGCGCTGGTGTACGTGGCCGGAACGGGCATCGGGCCGGATGCCGACTGGCACGGCGCCTACGAGGAGAACCTCCTCGCCCGGCTCGGCGAACAACCCGAACGGTTCGCCCGCTGGCTTGAGTTGACGGACCGTCCGCAGCGCACCGACGAGGAGGAACGGCAGCGCGCGGTGCTCCAGTGGACGGCCGAGTTCGAGGACCGCGAGCGGGCTCCGGAACTCGCCGAGGGCATGGCCGACCCGTGGTTCGGCGTCAACACCGAGTGCAACAAGGCCCTCAACGCCGAGCGGAAGCGGACCTGGGGCACCCCCGAGCTGTACACCGCCTGTCAGGCCCTCGACCTGCCCGTACTCATCGTCGACGGCGAGCGGGACATCCGGCCGCGCTCGGCCGTCGACTCGCTGGAGCGGGCCCTGCCCCGGGCGCGGCGGGTCATCCTGCCGGACGCGGGCCACCTCCCCTGGGCCGAGGACCCGCAAGGCTTCCGCGAGGCGGTCGCGACGGCGCTGTGAGCCCTGCCGCGACCGCCCCTCGGGCTTCAGTCAGTTGTCGCAGGTGGTTCGGCCCTGCCACCAGCGGCACGCCTGCGCCGCGAAGCCGCCGTCCGCGACCACCGGTACGGAGAGGGTGTCGCCGCCCCGGACCACGTGCGGCGTGCGGACGAGCCCCGACGGGCCGTCCGTGACCGTCTCCACCAGCCAGCGGCCCGCACCCAGCCGCAGCGGTACGTCCACGGTCTGTGCCGCGCCCGCGAACGTACCGCCGATGAACCACCGGCCGTCGGGCGCCTGCCGGGCGAGGACCGCGGAACGCCCGGGGTCCCCGGTCAGCAGCCGAGTGCGTTCCCAGCGCGCGGGCAGCTGCTCCAGGTAGCGGCGGGCCTCGGGGCGGGCGTCGTACGACTCGGGCGTCCCGGCGAGGTTCTGGATGCCGGACTCGTAGAGGACCGTCAGGCCCAGCTCACCCGCGTCGGAGGCCACGTTGGGCCGGTAGGGCCGGTGGAAGGCGCCCGGGGTGAAGTCCATCGAGCCGATGACGTTGCGGGTGAAGGGCAGGGCCGCGAGGTGCTCGGCGGTGTTGGTGCGCTTCTCCTCGCCGCCGATGCCCTCCATGGTCATCACGTGCGGCCAGGTGCGCTGCATGCCCTTCGGGATGGTCGAGCCGTGGAAGTTGACCATCAGACGGTGGCGGGCGGTGGCCTCCAGGACGTCGTCGTACCAGCGCATGCGCTCCTGGGACTCCGAGTCCATGAAGTCGATCTTGACGCCCGTCACGCCCCAGCGCTCCAGCGTGGACAGCCACTTCTCGCGCTCGACGGGGTCCGTGAGCAGGGTGTAGTGGAGCCAGACCTGGATCTTGACGCCCTTCTTCGCCGCGTACCGCACCAGCTCCGGCATCCAGTTGTTCGTCTGCCAGTCGGGGTCGATGACGTTCCACTCGCCGGGTTTGTAGTACCAGCCCGCGTCCACGACCTCGTACGGCCAGCCGCGCTCGGCCGCGTAGTCGACGTACTTCTTCTGCGCTTCGAGGCTCTGCCCGGCCTCCCTGCCGCCCGCGAGCCAGGTCCACAGGGCCGGACCGGGCTTGATCCAGGAGGTGTCGCGGACGCGGGAGGGCGGGGCCAGGTCGTCGACGAAGGTGGACTCGGTGACGGTCGCCAGGTCGCCGGTGATGACCGCCCGCCAGGGTGTGGTGAGCCCGGAGCCGTCGGGTACCTGGACCGGTTCGTCGTTCCAGAGGGCCACCCCGTACGTCGAGGAGCCGGCCTCGTGCGTCAACTGGGCACCCGCGTAGCTGCCGTCGACGTCCGACTCGGCGATCAGTGCCGGGCCGCCGGGGGTGTTGAAGAGGGCCTGCATCATGTAGCGGCCCGTCGCCGGCTCCGTCGCGGACGCGTACCGGGAGAAGAGCAGCTCGTTGTCGGCGCGGTACCCGCCGATGACCGCGTCCGTGCCCGTGGGCAGGGTGAACGCGGAGGCCTCGCGCAGGACGTCGCCCTCGTCGCGGGGGAGTACGTAGCGGTAGGCGACGCCGTCCCGGGCCACCCGGGTCACCAGGTCGACGCGGGCGCCGTCCGCCGTACGGAACCGGAAGCGGGACTCGGTCATGCGGACGACGCGCCGCTCCGACTTGCCCGACGTGCTGGTGTAACTCCCGGCCACCGCACGGTCGGTGCGGCCGGTGAAGGTCAGCTCCCTGGAGAGGTCGGCCCGCTCGGTGACCAGGCCTACCGGCGAGGGTTCGAGAACCGTACGGTCGCCGCGTCTGACGGCGAGGGTGGGCCGGCCGTCGGCCGGGTCGAGCGCCACGACGGCGGTGGGGGAGCCGGGCGGCCCCGCCACCTCCCAGGACTGTCCCTGTGCCGTGGGGTCGGCGTGGGCGGGGGGCAGCGCCACCGCGGTGGCGAGGAGGGCGGAACAGAGCGTCAACACGATGGTGCGCGGCCTTAACAGGGCCGGTTTGGCGGGCATGCGGCTCTCCCTGTCGCAGTCATCCGATGACTGTGAGAGTGGAGGCGGCAAATGGGGCTGTCAAGAAGTCGTGCAGCTATATACATCGGATAACTGCGGAGAACTGGACGGTGTGATCCACTGCACTGTCTCAGATAGTAGGAAGGCCAAGTATTTGTGGAGACAAGCGACCCCTCGTCGCTTACTTTTGTAGAAGCCGAACGTCTCGCTCGACCCAGCGAATGGCGGTCGTGAGCCGGAGCCCGAAGGCAGGCAATCCCTGCGGCACCGCTCCCCGCCCCATCCGGCGTCTGTCTCGTAACCCCTCTTTTCCGCACTCCCGGATGACCTCGAAGGAGTCGATTCCGCATGGCCGAGACGACCGCCCGCCGCCGAGTCCGCCGCCACACCCGTACGAGCGAGTCCGACCGCAAGAACGCCGCCGCCGCGCTCCAGCGCGCCCTCGACCGCAGGGACAACGGCGGAGCGACCGGACACTGACGCCGAGCACCACCACACTTCAGCCGCCACACATCAGCCGGGAGCCGCACCCGCACGGGGTGCGGCGCGGCCGTGGGCCCCGGCTCACTTGCCGCGCCGCACCTCGAAGTGATCGATGCGCTCGCCCTTGTGGGTGAGCGCCGACACCTTGAGCCGGGCGGGCCCGGTGCCCTTACCGGGCTCCGCCTCCACCGAGAGGAACGAGTACCCGGTGTAGCGCACGCGCGACCACTCCACGGTCTCGTCCTTTCGCTGCCGCGACCTGGTCCAGACGAAGGACTCGATGGACTCGCGTTCCCTGATGTGCCCCTCGTAGCTGTCCTTGACGTCCGGGTCGAAGCCGTAGAGGGTCTTGCCGCCGCCGCCCGCGGTGACGTACACGATCCCGTCCCGTTTCGGATCCGTCGACGCACCGATCGGTACCGGCTTGCCGACCTCACCGTTCTTGATGGCGTCGGTCCGCTCGTACGCATGGTTGTGCCCGTTGATCACCAGGTCCACCTGGTGCTCCACGAACAGCGGCAGCCAGTCGGCGCGCAGCCCCCCGTCGGACGCGTGCTTCGACGTCGAGTACATGCAGTGGTGGAAGAAGACGACGATGAAGTCGACCGAGTCCTCAGCCCGCAGCTCCTTCAGCGTCCGGTTCAGCCACGCCGTCTGCTCGCCGTCCGTGTAGCCGAAGTTGGCGGGAATCTCGTACGAGACGTCGTTCGCGTCCAGCGCCACCACGCCGACGTTGCCGTACGTGAACGCGTACACGCCCGGCGCCTTCCGCGGGTCGAATCCGCTTTCGGGGAGTGAGAAGCGGGCCAGTTGTCCGCCGTACCCGTCCGGCGAGTACCAGGCCTCCATGTCGTGGTTGCCGGTCGTCACCAACCACGGCACCGACTTCGCCACCGGCTCGGTCTGCTTGAGGAACGCGTCCCAGGTCGACGGGTTGAACAGGTCCGACTTCTTGCCATGACCGGTGTTGTCCGCGTAGCAGATGTCGCCCGCGTGCAGGTGGAACGCCGGGTCCTGACGCAGCAGCACCTTGTCGTTCTCGATCGCCTCCTTGCTGACGCCCTGGTCGCCGAAGGCGGTGAAGACGAACCTCTCCGGGCTCGCGGGCGCCGTACGGAACGAGGCGATGGTCGACCGGTGGCGCGGCGAGGCCGGGTCGAAGCCGTCGTGGCCGACGCCGTAGTAGTACGTCGTGCCGGGCCGCAGGCCGTCCAGGGCCGCGTGCACGTAGTACTGCTCGTACCGCGGGCGTCCCCCCAGCTCCGGGGTGACCAGATCGCGGACCTCGGCCTCGATCTTCCGGCTCAGGTCGTCGGGCCGGGAGCCCACACGGATGAACGGCTTCCTGACCGCGAGCGGCACCTGCCAGGAGATCCGCATCTGCGTCTTCGGGTCGGCACCGAAGGAGAGATGGCGCCCGAAGGGGGCGACGACGGAACCGTGCACCCGCTCCGTGGCGGTCGCGGACGAACGGTCCGCCATCGGTGTCCGCGATCCCGAGCAGCCGGTCAGCAGCCCGCCGGCCAGCGCACTCGCGGTCACCAGCGTCCGCCGCCGGGACAGTTTCGTGCGCAGGTACTCGTGCTGTTCCGCCATGCTCATATGGCGCGCGAGCCGTTCTGGAATGCCGAAGTCCGGTGTCTCCATGGTCGAGAACTTCCCAGCAACACCCAACTCAGGGCAAACGCAGGGGTGAACACCAGTCAACGGAATGGCGTAACGGTGACACGATGAGGTCCATATCGCGGACAGCCCGTGTCATCCCATGGGACAAGGAGTACGGTGCCGTCATGTCTCGCAGCCTCAATCTCGCAGTGATCCCCGGTGACGGCATCGGCCAGGAAGTCGTGGCCCAGGGACTCAAGGTCCTCTCCGCCGTCCTCCCGCAGGATGTGAAGCTGGAGACCAAGGAGTACGACTTCGGCGCCAGGCGTTACCACGCCACCGGTGAGACCCTCACCGACGCCGACCTCGACGCCCTGAAGCAGCACGACGCGATCCTGCTCGGCGCGATCGGCGACCCGTCGGTGCCGTCCGGTGTCCTGGAGCGCGGCTTCCTGCTCAAGCTCCGCTTCGCCTTCGACCACCACGTCAACCTGCGGCCGAGCAAGCTGCTCCCCGGCGTCGCCACCCCGCTCGCCGGCCAGCCCGAGATCGACTTCGTCGTGGTCCGCGAGGGCACCGAGGGCCCGTACACCGGCAACGGCGGCACCATCCGCAAGGGCACCCCGCACGAGGTCGCCACCGAGGTCTCCGTCAACACGGCCTTCGGTGTCGAGCGCGTGGTCCGGGACGCCTTCGCCCGTGCGCAGGCCCGCCCGCGCAAGAAGCTGGCGCTGATCCACAAGAACAACGTGCTGACGTTCGCCGGTCACCTGTGGACCGACGTCTTCAACCGGGTGGCCGAGGAGTACCCCGAGGTCACCACCGAGTACATGCACGTCGACGCGGCGACGATCTACCTCGTCACGCAGCCCGAGCGCTTCGACGTGATCGTCACCGACAACCTCTTCGGTGACATCGTCACCGACCTCGCCGCGGCCGTCTCCGGCGGCATCGGCGTGGCCGCCTCCGGCAACATCAACCCCAGCGGCGAGTTCCCGTCCATGTTCGAGCCCGTCCACGGCTCGGCGCCGGACATCGCGGGCCAGGGCAAGGCCGACCCGTCGGCCACCGTCCTGTCCGTCGCGCTCCTGCTGCGTCACCTCGGATACGAGGCCGAGGCCGTGCGTATCGAGGACGCCGTCTCCGCCGACCTCGCCGAGCGCGTGGGCAAGCCCGCCCGCTCCACCGACGAGATCGGCGACGCGCTCGCCGTACGAGTAACCGGCTGACCTGTCGGGCCACTCACCCTTTTGAGTAAGCCGCCGGGTCGCACCCAACGCACCCGGCGGCTTTTCCGTGCCCTCGCCGGGTGTCACCATCAGTCCCCTGGGCCATCCCAAGGGCCGCATTCACTCCATTCCTTCCCTGGCCAACCGCTTGCGATAATCGAACGCGGAGCTGCCCAGCGGGGGAATGCTCGGACGTCCTAGCACTGGTCCTCCAGAGCCGTACCGATGCGCGCCCGTCACAACAACCGGTGAAGGACAACGACTCATGACGACGCCCACGATCGAACTCAAGCCCTCGGCCAACCCGCTCTCCGACACCGAGCGCGAGGCGATTCTGGCCAACCCCGGGTTCGGCCGCCACTTCACCGACCACATGGTGACGATCAAGTGGACGGAGGGCCGCGGCTGGCACGACGGCCAACTCGTGCCGTACGGCCCGCTCTCCCTCGACCCCGCGAACATGACCCTGCACTACGCCCAGGAGATCTTCGAGGGACTCAAGGCCTACCGTCAGCCCGACGGCTCCGTCGCCACCTTCCGCCCCGAGATGAACGCCCGGCGCTTCCAGCGCTCCGCCCACCGACTCGGCATGCCCGAACTGCCGGTCGAGACGTTCGTCGAGGCCTGCGACGTCCTGGTCCGGCAGGACAGGGCATGGGTGCCCGCGCACGGCGGCGAGGAGACCCTGTACCTGCGCCCGTTCATGATCGCCACCGAGGTCGGCCTGGGCGTGAGGCCCGCCAACGAGTACCTCTTCCTCGTGATCGCCTCCCCGGCGGGCGCGTACTTCCCGGGCGGCGTCAAGCCGGTCTCCATCTGGCTCTCCGAGGACCACGTCCGCGCCGTCCCCGGCGGCATGGGCGACGCCAAGACGGGCGGTAACTACGCGGCCTCCCTGCTCGCCCAGGCCGAGGCCGCCGAGAAGGGCTGCGACCAGGTCTGCTACCTCGACGCGGTCGAGCACCAGTGGATCGAGGAGCTCGGCGGCATGAACCTGTACTTCGTGTACGGGGACCGGATCGTCACGCCGCCGCTGACGGGCACGATCCTGGAGGGCGTCACCCGCGACTCGCTCCTCACCGTCGCCCGCGACCTCGGCTACACCGCAGAGGAGGGCCGCGTCTCCATCGACCAGTGGCAGCGCGACGCCGAGAACGGCACGCTGACGGAGGTCTTCGCCTGCGGTACCGCCGCGGTCATCACCCCCGTCGGCACGGTCAAGCGCACGGGCGCCGAGTGGCAGCAGGCGGGCGGGGAGCCCGGCGAGGTCACCCTCAGGCTCCGCGAGGCGCTGCTCGACATCCAGCGCGGCAGGGCGGAGGACGCCCACGGCTGGATGCACGGGCTCGGCTGACCCCGGCGTGACGGCCGACCCCCACCGGTGACCTTCAGGGCCGCCCCGGACTCCAGGTCCGCGGCGGCCCTGACGTGTACCCGCGTGCCGTCGTACGACCGCCGTGGTCCGCGGACACCTGATCAGTCGTCCGGGTTGTACGTAAACGAGCGCATTGACCCGAGTCGAGCGATGCACTTGTATCCCGGTGAGCCCTCGGCACAGGGCCGGGGGCGAGGGCAAGTTGGAGAAGACGAGGTCGTCGCGTTCGACTCGGCGTCACCCGATCTGGTGGAGGGGGACACCAACGGGGTGTCGGACGTCTTCCTGCGGACAGTGCAGTGGTGATGCGGACTGCAACGACCCGGACCGCAACGACCCGGACCGCAACGACGCTGTCCGTAAAGGCAACGAGAAACCACGGGGGAACAACCATGCACTGGACCAAGCGCCGTGCCGCCCTGACGGCCGCCGTCGTCGCGGTCACCGCCACGGTGGCGCTGACCGGGCCCGCGGCGAGCGCCGCACCAAGGGCCGCGCGCACCGAGCCCGTCAGCGTCACGCCCGAGGGCAAGGCGGGCGACCATCCGTCGGGTCCGGCCGTGATCAGCCGCAACGGCCGCTACCTCGCCTTCACCTCTGAGGCCACGGACCTGCTGCCCGGCACCTCGAACGGCGGCATGTTCGTGCGCGACCTGCGCACCGGAAAGACCCGCTGGGCCGGATACGGGGAGGGAGTGTCGGTCAGCGGGGACGTGGTGTCGATCAGCGACGACGGGCGCCGCCTCGTCTTCGTCTCGGCCGACGACGTGTGGCTGCGTGACCTGCGCACGGGCCGGAACACGGCGTTCGGCATCCAGGTCCCCGAGGGATTCACCGGGCAGCCGCGTGCGGTCTCGGCAACTCCGAACGGCCGCTACGCGGTCTTCACCCTCCAGGAGATCGACGAGGGCAACGTGGTCTTCCTGCACGACCGGGTGACGGGCACCACCGAGCGGATCAGCCACCCCCGGCCGACCTGGGAGCCCCGCAACGCCTACCAGCCGACGGTCAGCGACGACGGGAGCCGCGTCGTCTACCAGTACAACTACGGCAACGGCCCGCGTGGCGACGACTGGGGCGACATCTGGCTGTACGACCGCGCCACGGCCACCCGCACCCAGATCGACCGCTCCTACGACGGCTCGGAGACGGAGCGGGAGTCGCTGGAGCCGTCCCTCAGCGGCGACGGACGGACGGTCGTCTTCGAGTCCCGGGACACCCATCTGATCCCCGACGACAACGACGGCAGCTGGAACGTGTTCGTGCACGACGTCGCCACCGGAGTCAACCAGCGCCTCCACGCCGCCCACGGCGGACCCCACGCCGCCTCCACCCGCAACCCCGCGGTGAGCGCCGACGGCCGGTACGTCACGTTCAGGTCGGAGGTGGAGGAGCCCGGCAGCCGGTACGGCACGGAGTGGCCCGTCTACGTACGCGACATGAAGAAGGGCATCACCACCCTGGTCACCCCCGACAGCACCGGCGGCACGGCCACGGCCGACGTCCTCCCGGGCGGTATCGCCGACGGCGCCCGCCGCATCGTGTTCCGGTCCAGCGATCCGGAGCTGATTCCGGCCGGCGACACCAACGACGGCACCGACGTGTTCGTACGCCACCTGCCCTGATCAGCGCAGTGCTCGCATCCTGAGACGGACGGTGAGCACGGGGGCGGGTTGTGCCAGAATGCCCCCGTGCTCTCGTTCGCCATGATTATTGGCAGCAGGCGCGCCGGTCCGCAGTGACCGCCACGTACGACAACGTACGGGCGGACACCGTCGTCCTCGACCCGCGCGCAGACCTCTCGCACCCGCGAGAGGTTTTTCGTTTTCCTGGCCCACCACCAGCCGGGAGGGGAGCGCGAGGGATCCTTGGGGGATGGCGGAACCGGTCATTCCGGTAGACCGAGATCCAGTACAGGAGCCGAAACCATGACCGAAACCAGCGAGCTCGACGATTCCTTCCACGTCTTCGACACCACCCTGCGCGACGGCGCGCAGCGGGAGGGCATCAACCTCACCGTCGCGGACAAGCTGGCCATCGCGCGGCACCTGGACGACTTCGGCGTGGGCTTCATCGAGGGTGGCTGGCCCGGCGCCAACCCGCGCGATACCGAGTTCTTCGCCCGCGCCCAGCAGGAGATCGACTTCCGTCACGCGCAGCTGGTCGCCTTCGGCGCGACCCGCCGCGCGGGCGGCAAGGCGAGCGAGGACCCGCAGGTCAAGGCGCTGCTCGCCTCCGGCGCCCCCGTCATCACCCTGGTTGCCAAGGCCCATGACCGGCATGTGGAACTGGCCCTGCGCACCACGCTGGAGGAGAACCTGGAGATGGTGCGGGACACCGTCTCCCACCTCCGCTCCCAGGGCCGCCGGGTCTTCGTCGACAGCGAGCACTTCTTCGACGGCTACCGCGCGAACCCCGAGTACGCGAAGGAGGTCGTCCGTACGGCCTCGGAGGCCGGCGCCGACGTCGTCGTCCTGTGCGACACCAACGGCGGCATGCTCCCCGCCCAGGTGCAGGCCGTCGTCGCCACCGTCCTCGCCGACACCGGTGCCCGCCTCGGCATCCACGCCCAGGACGACACGGGCTGCGCGGTGGCGAACACGCTGGCCGCGGTGGACGCGGGCGCGACCCACGTCCAGTGCACGGCCAACGGCTACGGCGAGCGCGTCGGCAACTCCAACCTCTTCCCGGTCGTCGCGGCCCTGGAGCTGAAGTACGGCAAGAAGGTCCTCCCCGAGGGCAGGCTGCGCGAGATGACGCGGATCTCGCACGCGATCGCCGAGGTCGTGAACCTCACGCCCTCCACGCACCAGCCGTACGTGGGCGTCTCGGCCTTCGCACACAAAGCCGGACTGCACGCCTCCGCCATCAAGGTCGACCCCGACCTGTACCAGCACATCGACCCCGAACTGGTCGGCAACACCATGCGCATGCTGGTCTCCGACATGGCCGGACGCGCTTCCATCGAGCTCAAGGGCAAGGAACTCGGCATCGACCTGGGCGGCGACCGCGAGCTGGTCGGCCGGGTCGTGGAGCGGGTCAAGGAGCGCGAGCTGGCCGGCTACACGTACGAGGCCGCGGACGCGTCGTTCGAACTCCTGCTCCGCGAGGAGGTGGCGGGCAAACCCCTGCGCTACTTCCGCACGGAGTCCTGGCGGGCCATCGTCGAGGACCGCCCCGACGGCAGCCACGCCAACGAGGCCACGGTCAAGCTGTGGGCCAAGAGCGAGCGCATCGTCGCCACCGCGGAGGGCAACGGCCCGGTGAACGCCCTCGACCGCGCCCTCCGGGTCGCCCTGGAGAAGATCTACCCGCAGCTCGCCAAGCTCGAGCTCGTCGACTACAAGGTCCGCATCCTTGAGGGCAAGCACGGCACGAACTCCACGACCCGGGTGCTCATCTCCACGTCCGACGGCACGGGGGAGTGGTCCACGGTGGGCGTCGCCGACAACGTGATCGCCGCGTCCTGGGCGGCCCTGGAGGACGCGTACACCTACGGCCTGCTGCGGGCCGGGGTGGAACCGGCGGAGTAACCCTCGTCGACCTCACGAGCCGGGCTCCCCGAAGACTGAGCGCCCAGTCCCGGGGAGCCCGGTCGGCCCTGGGCCCTGTCGTCGGGCTGGAGTCCGACGACAGGGCCTAGAACCCTCCGCCGAAGTCCCCGCCGCCCCCGAAGTCGCCCCCTGAGAAGTCGCCGCCGCCGAAGCCGCCGGAGAAGTCGTCGCTGTCGAAGTCGGCGCCGGAGACGTCCCCGCCCTCGTAGCCGCCGGTGCCGAAGTCGCCGTAGCCCGCGCCGTACATCGCGGCGTAGGACGGGCCGGCCATCAGGTTGCCGAGCAGGGTGCCGATGAGCAGGCCCGGCAGGATGCCGCCGCCGAAGTAGCCGCCCGCCCAGGGGCCGTAGGCCGGGCCCGCGTCCCAGTACGGGCGGCGGCCCGACGCCGTGTCCACCTCGCGGACCATCGGGTCCCGGCCGTCGGCCAGCCGTGCCCGGTCGGCCGCGCAGACCGGGACTTCACGCGGGGCGCCACTGTCGGGGGTCCAGGTCGCGTCGGCCACCGACGGGCCGTGCCGCGGGTCGAAGAAGCAGGGCGCTCGGCGTTCGGGGAGCGGGCGGCCTTCACGGCGCGCGGCCAGCAGCGCGAGCGAGAACCGGCCGTCCTCCAGGGCCTGGGTGACCCCGCGCACCTCCTCGGGGCGCTGGGCCGCGGCCATCAGTGACTTCGCCTGCTCGTAGGCGTCCAGCGCCCGCTCGTAGTCCGCGCGCATGGCGTCGTCCGCGCCCGCCTCCGCCGGGTGGAAGTCGAGGCGGTCGAGTTCCTCACCGAAGGCGGTGATGTCCTCGTCGACCACGACACGCAGCTTCTCCAGCGCCGCACGCCGCTCCTCCTCCTGCCTGCGGCGGCCCAGGCGCACGAGCGCGTACGCGCCCGCGCCGCCCGCCACGAGGACCGCGCCGATGGCGGCCAGGGTGCCCGTGTCCACGCTCGGGCTGCCACCGCTCGCGCTCCAGGAGGAGGGTGCCGAACCGCCGATGTGGCTGCGCAACGCGTCGTCGACGAAGTCGTTGAGCTGGGCCTTGGCGTCGCCCGCGCCGCGGACCGAGGTGACGAGGTTGCTCACCGCCTGGTGGCTCAGCACGCTGCTGTCGGCCCGCGCGTCGAAGCGGTCACCGAGGCGGATGCCGTACAGACCGGTGATGCCCGTCTCCGTGCGGAGGTTCGCGAAGAGGTTCCGGGTGGGGTAGCCCTCCGGCAGGACCGCCACGAAGATCGGCTTGTCGGCGCCCCTGATCTTGTTGGCGAGCGCTTGGGCGTCCGACCCGGACAACTGGCCGGTGGCCGCCGGATCGACGTAGACAGGGCCCTTGCGCAGGGCGTTGGCGACCTCGGACACGTCGGTGGCCGCGTGCGCGTCGGACACCCCGACCGAGAGCACTGCCAACGCCGCGACGAGCGGTGCCATCAGCAGGCGCAGAAGACTGCGGGCGACTGCAGCGTTCATAGTGTCGAAGCTACCGCGCACGCAGTTGAGCCGCGCCCCAGCGCACACCCCCGCCTACGACATGGTTCAGCCCGCGTTCCTGATCGCGGAGATGTCGAAGACCAGCTTGATCTTGTCGGAGACGAGGACGCCGCCGGTCTCGAGGGCCGCGTTCCAGGTGAGTCCCCACTCGGAGCGGAGGATCTCGGCCTTGCCCTCGAAGCCGACGCGCTCGTTGCCGAACGGGTCCTTGGCGGAGCCGTTGAACTCCAGGTCGATCGTCAGGCGCTTGGTCGTGCCGAGGACGGTGAGGTCACCGGTGATGCGGTAGTCGTCGCCGCCGAGGGCCTCCGCCTTGGTGGAGCGGAACTCCATCGTCGGGAACTCCTCGGTCTTGAAGAAGTCCGCGCTCTTGAGGTGACCGTCGCGGTCGGCCGAGCCCGTGTCGATGCTGTCCATCGTGACGTCGATCGAGGCGGTGGACCGCGCCGGGTCCGTGCCGTCCAGGTGCAGCGACCCCGAGAAGTCGAGGAAGCCGCCCTTGACGTTGGTGACCATGGCGTGGCGGGCCACGAAGCCGATGGTCGAGTGGGCCGGGTCGATCGTGTACTCGCCGGTCAGCGCCGCGAGGTCGGGGTTCACGGCCGCGGCGGGCGCGGTGGCGGTGGTGGTCTCGGTGGTGTCGCTCTTGCGGCCGAAGATGCCCATGACGTGCTCCTTGGAAGGCGGGTCGCGGTTTCGCCGGGAAGCCGCGGTCAAGGTTGTTGAACGTTTGACGACCTCAACAGGACCCACCGTAGACCTATTCCGGTTCAGCTTTCAACTTCTTGCGCGTCATATATTTCTGGCTCGCGGCGGTTTTTCTGGCGCGCGCCGATCGGCTGACGCACGGTTCCAGCGTGACGGAAACGGTTCCAAGGTGACGGAAGAGGTGGTACAGGGCAAAGAATGACTCTCAACCGCCGCACCCTCCTGCTCGCGGCCGCCCTGACGGCGACCGCCGCCGGAGCGCCCCTCGGGCACGCCGCCCCCGTGCCGAACACCGCCGACGACGAGTACGACACCCTCCGGCACCGCTGGCTCGACATCGCCCTGGGCACCGGCTACGACCCGGCCGCCGAGCCCTACGCGAGCCGTCTGAGAGAGACCGGCGAACTCGCCCGCGCCTTTCAGGCCGCGATGGCGCCCGCGGCCACCTCCCTCTGGCCGGGCCATCCCTTCGACCCGCCCTCCGGCATCACCGGGAGCTACGGCCGCCTGTGGACCATGACGCAGGCGTACTTACAGGAGGGCAGCGGCCTCACCGGCGACGAGGGGCTGCTGGCGGACGTCCGGCGCGGACTCGACCACCTCTCCACGACGGTCTACAACCCGTCCACCACCCCGTACGGCAACTGGTGGGAGTGGCAGATCGGCAGCCCCCGCCTCCTGACGGACATCGTGGCCGCCCTCCACGACCACCTGTCCGACGAGCGGCGGGCCGCCGCCTGCGCGGCCGTCGACCACTTCATCCCGGACTCCGTGCTCCGCGACTACTCGGGCACCTCCACCGGTGCCAACCGTGTCGACCTCTGCCGCTCCGTCGCCCTCCGGGGCGTCCTCGGCCGCGCCCCCGAGAAGATCGCGCTGGCGCGGGACGCACTCTCCCCGGTCTTCCCGTACGTCACGAAAGGGGACGGGCTGTACGCGGACGGCTCGTTCGTGCAGCACACCTGGGTGGCGTACTCGGGAACGTACGGGCAGGTGCTGCTCGACGGCCTCGGGCGGCTCTTCGCACTGCTCGCCGGGTCGAGCTGGGAGGTGACCGACCCGAACAAACAGATCATCCTGGACAGCGTAGAGCGCGCCTACGCGCCCCTCATCCACGACGGCCTGGTCATGGACAGCGTCAACGGCCGTGCCATCAGCCGCGGCCACCTCAAGGGCGACGACCGGCACGTGATGCGCAGCGACCACTTCCACGGGCAGGCGCTCATCGCCGCGATGGCCCTGCTCGCGGAGGGCGCCAGTGCCTCCGAGCGCGAACGCTGGTACGGGCGTATCAAGGGCTGGATCGAACGGGACACGGTGACGCCGATCCTCACGGCCCGCCAGTTCGAGGTCGCCGACCTGGCCCGGCTGCACACGGTCGCGAGGTCCGCCGTGCCGGCCGTGACCGACCCCGTCGGCCACCGCCTCTTCGCCGCCATGGACCGCGCCGTCCACCGTCGCCCCGGCTTCGTGGCGAACATCGCCATGGCCTCCGAACGGATCGCGCACTACGAGTGCGGCAACGGCGAGAACCCGCGCGGCTGGCACACGGGCGCCGGAATGACGTTCTGGTGGCCCTCGGGACCGGGGCATAAATCCCACCGGTCCAACGGCTCCGATCAGCCCGATCAGTTGGATCAGTACACCGACTGGTTCTGGCCCACCGTCGACTGGTACCGCCTGCCCGGCATCACGGTCTCCACCAAGCGCCTCGCCGACAAGGAGGGCGGAGAGTGGGGTGAGCCCAGGCCCGCCGCACGGTGGGTCGGCGGGACCACGGACGGCACGTACGCGGCGATCGGCCAGCACCTCAGGGGCCTGGGCTCCACGCTCCAGGCCCGCAAGTCGTGGTTCTGTGTCGCGGACGCCGTCATCTGCCTCGGCGCCGGCATCACCTGCGCCGACGGGGTGCCCGTCGAGACCGTGGTCGACAACCGGAACCTGGGGGAGGACGGCGATCCGGAGTTCCTCGTCCGGCGGGGCTGGGCCCACCTGGAAGGCCATGGTGGATGGGTGTTCCCGGACGGGGGCGAGCTGCGCACCCTCCGGGAGGAGCGCACGGGTTCCTGGTCCGACATCAACACCACCAGTACGAGTGAGCGGCGTACCCGGCGCTGGCAGACCCTCTGGCTGGACCACGGCACGGACCCGGCGGACGCGAGGTACCTGTACGTCCTGATGCCGGGCGCCTCCCGCCACCAGGTCGCCGCCCGCGCCGCGGACCGCCACTGGTTGTCCGTCCTCGCCAACGACGCCCGCCGCCAGGCGGTCCACGTCGGCTCCCTGGGCCTGACGGCGGCGAACTTCTGGGCTCCGGGCGCCGCGGGCTCCCTCGCGGCCACCGCACCCGCGAGTGTGCTGGTCCACCGCCGGGGCGGTACCGCTACCCTCTGCGTGAGCGAACCGCCGCGCACGGGCGAGGCCCTGGAGATCACCTGGGACCGCCCCGTACGACGCGTCGTCCACGCGGACCCGTCGGTCGAGACGCTGGAGGCGGGCGGCGGCCGTCTGCGCCTCCGTGTCACTCCGGGGGCGGTATGCGCGACCCATCGTTGTGAGGTGGTTCTCGGCTGACCACTTTGTGTGACCCCCACAACGCGGAGGCCCTCTGAGCAGTCGGATCGGCTGTACAAGGCGTTGGTTCTGTTCAGGGGTACCAGGAAAACGGGCCGGAGACTGTACGGAGTCGACGGCCCGCTTTTCTTGCTGCACTTCGTAAGGTCACTACATGACCGTTTTGGATGATGCGCCGAGCGAGCCGACCGACGCGCGCGGGCGGGTGGCCGAACTGCACGAGATCCGGGCGCAGGCGCTGGCCGGGCCCAGCGAGAAGGCGACCGCGGCGCAGCACGCCAAGGGCAAGCTGACCGCGCGGGAGCGCATCGAGCTCTTGCTCGACCCGGGCACGTTCAACGAGGTCGAGCAGTTGCGCCGGCACCGGGCGACCGGGTTCGGCCTGGAGGCCAAGAAGCCCTACACGGACGGCGTCATCACCGGCTGGGGCACGGTGGAAGGCCGCACGGTCTTCGTGTACGCCCACGACTTCCGTATCTTCGGCGGCGCGCTGGGCGAGGCCCACGCCACGAAGATCCACAAGATCATGGACATGGCCATCGCGGCCGGGGCGCCGCTGGTGTCCCTCAACGACGGCGCGGGCGCCCGTATCCAGGAGGGCGTCAGCGCCCTCGCCGGGTACGGCGGCATCTTCCAGCGCAACACCAAGGCGAGCGGTGTCATCCCGCAGATCTCCGTGATGCTGGGCCCGTGCGCGGGCGGTGCGGCGTACTCCCCGGCGCTCACGGACTTCGTCTTCATGGTCCGTGACACCTCGCAGATGTTCATCACAGGGCCGGACGTGGTCAAGGCGGTCACGGGTGAGGAGATCACCCAGAACGGCCTCGGTGGCGCGGACGTCCACGCCGAGACCTCCGGCGTCTGCCACTTCGCCTACGACGACGAGGAGACGTGCATCCACGAGGTGCGCTACCTGCTGTCGTTGCTCCCGCAGAACAACCGGGAGAACCCGCCGCGCGTGGAGTGCACGGACCCGGCGGACCGGCGCTCCGACGTCCTGCTCGACCTGGTCCCGGCGGACGGCAACCGCCCGTACGACATGGCCAAGGTCATCGAGGAACTCGTCGACGACGGGGACTACCTGGAGGTCCACGAGCGCTGGGCCCGCAACATCATCTGCGCCCTGGCCCGCCTGGACGGTCAGGTGGTGGGCATCGTGGCCAACCAGCCGCAGTCGCTGGCCGGGGTCCTGGACATCGAGGCGTCGGAAAAAGCTGCACGCTTTGTCCAGATGTGCGACGCTTTCAATATCCCGATCATCACGTTCCTGGACGTGCCTGGGTTCCTCCCGGGCGTCGACCAGGAGCACGGCGGAATCATCCGCCACGGCGCGAAGCTGCTGTACGCCTACTGCAACGCGACCGTGCCGAGGATCTCGCTCATCCTGCGCAAGGCCTACGGAGGTGCGTACATCGTCATGGACAGCCAGTCCATCGGTGCGGACCTCACCTACGCGTGGCCGACCAACGAGATCGCGGTGATGGGCGCGGAAGGCGCGGCCAACGTCATCTTCCGTCGGCAGATCGCCGAGGCCGAGGACCCCGAGGCGATGCGGGCGCGCATGGTCAAGGAGTACAAGTCCGAGCTGATGCACCCGTACTACGCGGCGGAGCGCGGCCTCGTGGACGATGTCATCGACCCCGCTCAGACGCGCGAGATCCTCATCCGCTCCCTGGCCATGCTGCACACCAAGCACGCCGACCTGCCCTCCCGCAAGCACGGCAACCCGCCGCAGTAGTCCTGCCGGTAACCCAGCGGATCCTTCGCGGTACTCCCGCGGAAACCTCATCCACGGAGACTGAACCCATGAACCTGCCTGACATCCGCGTCGAGAAGGGCCACGCCGAGCCCGAGGAAGTCGCTGCGATCACGGCCGTCCTGCTGGCCCGCGCCGCCGCGCAGCCCCCGGCGCCCGTGCACCGTGGGCGCCTCAAGGCGGGCTGGCGCCGCCTTGAGCGCGAGGGGGGCTTCCGGGCGCCCCACAGCTGGCGCTGACCGTTACGAAAGGGCCCCCTCCGACGGGAGGGGGCCCTTTCGTATGTCTTTGCAGAGCGCCGTGGGGGTGTGGGGCGTTTGCAGGCTGCGGATTGTCGGCGGTTGCTCGCGCAGTTCCCCGCGCCCCTGAAGAACAAATGGGCGCCCTCCGAGACGGAGGGCGCCCATTTGCTCGCGTATCAGCGGAGCGCTACCGCAGGCGGGCCATCAGCGCGTGCTCGACCAGGGTGATCAGCGCCGACTTCGCATCGGCCCGGTGGCGGGCGTCCGTCGTGATGATCGGCGTGTCCGGACCGATCTGGAGAGCTTCCCGGACCTCGTCCGGGTTGTACGGCTGCGAGCCGTCGAAGCCGTTCAGGGCGATGACGAAGGGGAGTCCGCTGTTCTCGAAGTAGTCGACCGCGGGGAAGCAGTCGGCGAGACGGCGGGTGTCGACCAGCACGATCGCGCCGATCGCGCCGCGGACCAGGTCGTCCCACATGAACCAGAAGCGGTCCTGGCCCGGGGTGCCGAAGAGGTACAGGATCAGGTCCTGGTCGAGCGTGATGCGTCCGAAGTCCATGGCGACCGTCGTGGTCGTCTTGTCCCCGGTGTGGGTGAGGTCGTCGATGCCTGCTGAAGCAGACGTCATGACGGCCTCGGTGCGCAGCGGATTGATCTCCGAGACGGCGCCCACGAACGTGGTCTTGCCCACGCCGAAGCCGCCCGCCACCACGATCTTCGCGGAGGTGGTGGAGCGGGAAGGCCCTCCGCTAGAGCTTGCGAAGTCCACTGAGCACCCTTTCGAGCAATGTCACGTCTGGCTGGCCACCGGCGTTCTCGTCGCCGCCGGGCTGATGGATCGCGACCAGGCCCGCTTCCGCCAAGTCGGCGACGAGGATCCTGGCCACGCCGAGAGGGATGGTCAGCAGCGCGGAGATTTCGGCTACCGACTTGATCTCTCGGCAGAGGTTGCAGATGCGCTGATGCTCGGGCAGTTGGCCCTGCATCTGGTGCGGCTGCGCGGTGGTGTGCACCAGCGCCTCGATGGCGAGCTGGTAGCGGGGCCTGGTGCGGCCGCCCGTCATGGCGTACGGGCGCACCAGAGGGTTCGACGCCGCTGCGGGCGTCGGCTCAGGGGTGCGGCGTTGGGGCTGCACGGGCTGGATGGGCGGCGCCGGCGGCTGGTCGTACGGCGACGGGCCCGGACCCTGGGGGCCGGGAGGCGCGTACGGCTGGCGGCGCTGCTGGCTCGGTGTGGAGGGGAAGTTGTACCGGTTCTGCTCACCCTGGCCGTGGCCCTGGCCGAAGCCGTAGGACCAGTTGCCCGAGGACGAACCGCCTGGGGGTGTTGCCACTTTCTCTCCTCCTCCGACTGTGCCGGGCATCCGACGTTGTGGAAGCCGCGTCCCGAAACCTTACGGCCCCGGGACGCCAAAACGCACCGAGTGTCTGCTAGTTGAGCAGGCTCCCTTGGAGCTCCGCTCGCAGATCGGGTGTCAGGACCGTACCGGCACGGTCGACCAGAAGCGCCATCTCGTACCCAACGAGGCCGATGTCCGCTTCCGGATGTGCAAGGACTGCGAGGGACGAACCGTCGGAGATGGACATGATGAAGAGGAACCCTCGCTCCATCTCCACAACCGTCTGGTTGACGCTGCCACCCTCGAAGATGCGGGAGGCGCCCGCGGTCAGCGAGGTCAGTCCGGACGCGACGGCCGCGAGCTGGTCGGCGCGGTCGCGCGGAAAACCTTCGGACATCGCCAGAAGGAGTCCGTCGGCGGAGACCACCACCGTGTGGGACACCCCCGGGGTGTTGTCCACGAAGTTGGTGATCAACCAGTTCAGGTTCTGTGCCGCCTGGCTCATCGGGCTCACACTAACGCTCCTGGTTGTAGGTGCTGTCAGGACCGAAGCCCTGGCCGTTCGTTTCACTGCCTGCCTTGCGTCCCCGCTGGACACCGCGGCGCAGGTTGCTCAGCCTGCCCCGTATGTCCTCGGGAGCGCGGGAGACCTGTGGGCCTCCCTGTGGGGTCGATTCGGCGGCCCCCTCGACCAGGTTGGCCTTGGGCACCCGTAGCGGCAGGCCGGAGGAGGTCACCCCGCCCGCCCTGGGCTTCCGGAGCTGCGATGCCTGCTGCCACCGCTCGTCGTTCGCGGACCGCCAGTCGCCGGGCGGCTCCGTTGCCGCCGGCGGTTCCTGTGCCACGTGCTGGGGGATGCCTGTGCCGTTCGCGGGGGATCCGCGGCGGGGCAGCCCGGCGTCGGTCAGCTCGTGGACGGCGGAGGGGGCCGGTCCCGGACGGTCGAAGCCTACGCGGTCCGGCTCCTTCGCGTCATCGGCCTGCGTGGATTCCGGTTCCGGAGCGTACTCGGACGCGTACGGGCTCTGGTAGTTGCCCTGCTGCGGCCAGTCATCCTGATAGGAGGGCGCGTCGAAGGACGGGAACGCCTCCGGAGCGGGGGCGTGCGCCGCCTGCTGCTGCTCCTGGACCGGCTCCGGATAACTCGGCTGGGGGTAGCCGTCGTTCGACGTGAAGGCTTCCCCTCCCTGCGGTACACCACCGAACGGCGAGGGGTACTTCTTCTCGTACGACGCCTGCTGCGGCTGCTCGTACGCGGTCTGCTGGTCGTAACCGGTCGGCTGGTCGAGGAACGCGGTCCGCCCGTCGCCGTACCGGGGCGGCTCGATGGCCTCCGAACGGTCCTGGCCGTGGGTCTGGGCCTCCAGGGCCGCACGGCGCTCCTCACGCATCAGGGAGCGGCCGACGGGGTCCAGGTCGCGCAGGTCGTCCGGGACATCGAGGTAGCGGCTGTCGTCGAAGCCGAGCTCGGCCGCGGTGCGCATCGACTCGGGGGACGGGGACTGGAGAGACTGCTCCGGAACGATCTGCGAGACGGTGAATTCCTCGCGCGACTGCTGCTGCTCGCCACCGCCACCGTGGGTGATGACGTCCGGGAGCATGACCAGGGAGGTCGTACCGGCCTGCTCGCCCGAGGGGCGCAGCTGGACGCGGATGCCGTGCCGGTCGGAGAGGCGGCCGACCACGAACAGGCCCATGCGCTGGGAGATCGCGGCGTCCACGGTCGGCGGGTTGGCCAGCTTGTGGTTGATGTCCGCGAAGTCCTCGGCGGTGAGGCCGATGCCCTTGTCGTGGATCTCGATCATGACGCGGCCGTCGGGGAGACGGGTCGCGGTGACGCGGACCTTGGTCTGCGGGGAGGAGAACGTCGTGGCGTTCTCCAGGAGCTCGGCCAGCAGGTGCACGAGGTCGGTGACCGCGCGGCCGTGGATCTCGGCCTCCGGGACGCCCGACAGCTCGATGCGCTCGTACTGCTCCACCTCGGAGGTGGCGGCGCGCAGGACGTCGACCATCGGGACCGGCTGGTCCCAGCGGCGGCCGGGCTCCTCGCCGGCGAGGACGAGGAGGTTCTCGCCGTTGCGGCGCATACGGGTCGCCAGGTGGTCCAGCTTGAAGAGGTTCTCCAGCTGGTCCGGGTCGGCCTCGTTGTTCTCCAGGTCGGTGATCAGGGTCAGCTGGCCCTCGATCAGCGACTGGTTGCGGCGCGAGAGGTTGGTGAAGATCGCGTTGATGTTGCCACGGAGCATGGCCTGCTCGGAGGCGAGCCGGATGGCCTCGCGGTGGACCTGGTCGAAGGCGCGGGCCACCTCGCCGATCTCGTCCGTGGAGGTGATCGGGATGGGCACGACCCGGGTGTTGACGCGGCCCGGTTCGGCGCGCGAGAGCTGGTCGACCAGCATCGGCAGACGCTGCTCGGCGACCCCGAAGGCGGCGTTGCGCAGCTGGCGCATCGAGCGGCTCATCTGGCGGGCCATGAGCGAGGCGAGGATGAACGCGGCGAGCAGGGCGAGGATGACGACGGCGCCGTTGATGTAGGCGTTGCGCTGGGCGTTCGAGGCGATCTGGCCCGCGTCGTCCACGGCGCGGTTGATCATCTCGGTCTCCACCTCGCTGTAGCCCTCGAACTTGAGGGTGGAGGCGGCCATCCAGGTGGAGGGGGTGACGCCCTGCTGCGCGAGCTGGGCGGGTGTCCGGCCGCTGCCGATCGCCTGGATCATCTCGGTCATCGTGGGCGGGGCGACCACGGTCTTGCCCTCGGCCTGGGCCTGCTGCGCGGCCTCGGCCAGCTGCTTCTTGCCCTCCTCGGTCTTCTGCGCCATGACCTGCTTGAGGCGGTTGGCGTCCTGTTCGGTGCCGCCGGAGACGTACTCCTGGACGGCGATGTTCTCCAGGTACGCGTACGAGGTGAAGGCGGTGAGCTGCTGCCGGAGGACCGTCTCGTCGGTGCTGGGCTTGACCAGCAGGTGCGTGCCGATGGAGCGCTGCAGCGAGGCGGCGCTCTTGGAGAGCGCGAGGGCGTAGACCGTGCGGCCGTAGGCCGTGATGTTCCCGGTGCCGAGGCCGAGTTCGTTCGAGAACTCCATCAGCAGGCGCAGGACCTCGACGTAGCCCTCTTCGGTCTTCGTCGGGTCCATCGACCGCGTGTAGGCCGCCTGCCGGAGCTGCTCCAGCCCCGGCTCCGCCTCCTCGACCAGCCGGAGGCGGCGCTCCAGACCCTGCTTGGCGGGCATTCCGACGACTTCCTTGTGGAAGGCGTCGGCCTTCTCGTCGGTGAAGTCACGGGCCTGCTGGACGGTCTCGTTGTTCCGGTCGCCCGACAGCAGCGGCTGCGCGGAGATGTCACGTTCGTTGATGATCGCCGTGGCGTAGTCCTCGGCGGCCACCACGATCTTCGCGACCTTCTCGGCGTCCTTCGCCTGCTGCCACGTGTCGATCGAGCCCTTCACCTGGAAGCCGCCCATGACCAGGCCGACCACCACGGGTATGAGCAGGATCGCGTTCAGACGCGTGGGCACCCGCCAGTTGCGCGGGGAGAGCCGGCTGCCGCTCGGCGGCGGGGGGACCGTCGGCTCCGGTCCGGACGCTTGTGCAGGTGTCGCCCCGCGCGGCGGCGGGGTGAAGTTGCCCCGTGCCGACGGCTCGGGACTGCGCTTGCTTCGCCTCACTCGACCAACAACCTCTCGGCGCCGGCACCTAAGTCGTGCCGCGGGTGACTCCAACGCCCTGGTACGTCTTTGACTATTGGGCAGTTCAGGCATTCCAGCACGTCAGCCTGCACACTTCCAAACACCCGGAAGCGACGATTCCGCGTGATGTAAGTCCTAGATAAAACGGTCATAACGAGCGAGCCACGGCAAAAAGCGGGCCGATGGTGGACGCAGCGACACCGGTCGACCGCGACGCGTGGCCGTACCACCTTATTTCTCTGTCGAAACGTTATGAACACCGAAGCCGACCGTGTCAAACGACACAGTCGGCGCCGGTGTATCTACGACAACTACCGTATAGAGCTGTCGACTTGAGTGCGCTTGGGGTACCGGTTGGTGCGCTTCTACCGCAACCGGGCCATGAGCGCGTGCTCCACGAGCGTGATCAGCGCCGACTTCGCGTCCGCGCGATGCCGGGCGTCCGTCGTGATGATCGGCGCGTCCGGTCCGATCTGCAGCGCCTCGCGGACCTCCTCGGGCGTGTACGGCTGGTGCCCGTCGAAGCCGTTGAGCGCGATGACGAAGGGCAGTCCGCTGTTCTCGAAGTAGTCGACCGCGGGGAAGCAGTCGGCGAGACGGCGGGTGTCGACCAGGACGACGGCACCGATCGCGCCGCGGACCAGGTCGTCCCACATGAACCAGAAGCGGTCCTGGCCGGGCGTACCGAAGAGGTACAGGATCAGGTCCTGGTCCAGGGTGATGCGTCCGAAGTCCATGGCCACCGTGGTGGTGGTCTTGTCCCCGGTGTGGGTGAGGTCGTCGATGCCCGCGCTCGCGGACGTCATCACGGCCTCGGTACGCAGCGGGTTGATCTCCGACACGGCGCCCACGAACGTGGTCTTGCCCACGCCGAAGCCGCCCGCCACCACGATCTTCGCGGAGGTGGTCGCCCGGCCCGCGTCAGAGCTTGCGAAGTCCACTGAGCACCCTTTCGAGCAGTGTCACGTCCGGTGCGCCGCCGGCGTTCTCGTCGCCGCCGGGCTGGTGGATCGCGACGAGTCCGGCCTCGGCGAGGTCCGCGACAAGGATCCGTGCCACACCGAGCGGCATGGACAGCAGGGCCGACACCTCTGCCACGGACTTGACCTCACGGCAGAGGTGGCAGATCCGCTGGTGCTCGGGGAGCAGCCCCATGAGCGCTGCCGGGTCGGCCGTGGTGCTGATCAGCGCCTCGATGGCGAGCTGGTAGCGCGGCCGCGTCCGGCCGCCGGTCATCGCGTACGGCCGTACCAGCGGCTGGTCGCCCTCGTCCCCGTACGACGCTGCGTACGGATCAGATGAGGCGGTGGGCGGGGTCATGGATCCTCCGGGCGGGACAGCAAGTCGGTCAGTCGAGCCGTCTGAGGGGGCCGGTGGGGGGACTGATGGCGGCCGGACGGTTTGTGGTTGTGCAGCGGGGGTGGGGTCTAGTGGAGCAGGCTGCCCTGCAGTTCGGCGCGCAGGTCGGGCGTGAGCACCGCGCCCGCGCGGTCGACGAGCAGCGCCATCTCGTAGCCGACGAGGCCGATGTCGCACTCCGGGTGGGAGAGGACCGCCAGCGACGACCCGTCCGAGATGGACATCAGGAAGAGGAAGCCGCGCTCCATTTCCACCACCGTCTGGGCCACGGTCCCGCCCTCGAAGATCCGGGAGGCCCCGGCCGTGAGCGAGGTGAGACCCGAGGCGACGGCCGCGAGCTGGTCGGCTCGGTCACGGGGGAAGCCTTCGGACATCGCCAGAAGGAGTCCGTCGGCGGACACGACGACGGTGTGGGACACCCCGGGGGTGTTGTCCACGAAGTTGGTGATCAACCAGTTGAGGTTCTGTGCCGCCTGGCTCATCTGGCTCAACTAACGCTCCTGCTGGTGAGTGGGGCTCGGGAAGCTGCCGGTCTGGCCGGTACCGGCCTGGCGACCCTGGGCGATGCCCCGACGGAGATTGGTCAGCCGGCCGCGTACGTCATTGGGCGCACGCGAGATCTGCGGACCGCTTTGTTGCTGTTGCTGCTGCTGAGCCGTGCCCGGCACGAGGTTCGCGCGCGGGACCCGGCGCGGCAGGCCGGAGGTGGTGACTCCGCCTGCCGACGGCTGACGGACGCGCTCGGCCTGACGGACCAGCTCGTCGTTGGGGGTGGCGCGCCAGCTGGAGCCGCCGTTGCCGGCCGGACCGCCGGAACCGCCGTTGCCCGTCGGGCCGGCCGGCGCCCGGCCGGCCGCGGAGGACTGCGACGGCATGGAGCCGTTGCCCGGACCGTTGCCGCTGCCGTTGCCCGGCCGGGAAGGCGGACCGCCGTGGAACCAGTTGGTCTCCAGCGTGTCGTACAGCGGTGTACGGCCGTCTCCGGGGCTCGGCGCGGGCGGCAGGTCCCACCCGTCGCCCGACCCCCGCCCCTCATCGGGCCGCTGCGCGGCGCCCCTGTTGTCCGGCTCCTGCGGAGGCGCCGGCGGACGCTGCGGCATGGCGGACCGGGGCGCGCCGAAGTCGGCGCCGCCGCCCGCCTGGGGACGTTCGAACTGGCCCGTGGACGAGAGGTCCTGGCGGTCCCCGTAGCCGGGAGCGTCGAACTGGCCCGTGCCGGCGTCGTCGTAGCCGGGCGCTGTGAACTGGCCCGTGTCCTGCGGGTTCCCACGGCCCGGCGCCGGGTAGCGGTCCCCGGCCGCGGACGGGGCGGGGCCGCCGAACACGTCGGAGCGGACGAACTGCCCCGTACCGTTCTGCGGCAGGTCGGGCCGCGGCGCGTCGAAGTCGGGACGCTGGAACTCGGAGGTGACGGCGGGACTCTGATGGTCGTCGATCCGGGGGAACTCCTCGGTCGCCCCCGGGCCCTGACGGTCGTCGTAGCGCGGCTCCTCGTGGCCGCGCGGCGCGTCCAGCGAGGCGCGCGGCACCGGCGGCTGCGCGTTCTCGTCGCTCCAGCTCGGAGTGCGCGGCTGCGGGTTGCCACCGGGCAGCTCGGCACGCGGACCACCGCGCCCGGGGAGCTGCGGCCGGCGCCTGCCGGACCGTTCCTTGGGCTGCTGCTGCGGCGGTACGGCACCGGAGCCGCGCTCCGCCGAGGGGTCGCCCTCGCCGAAGCCCCCCTGACGCGACGCGCTGAAGCTGTTGTCGCCGACTGAGCCGCCCGGAGGACGCAGGCCCGAGCCGCCGCCGGCGAAGCCGCCCTGGCGCCCGGAGGCGTCTTCGAAGAAGTTCTGCGGCGCACCGGTCCCGGCGGCCTGCAGGCCCTGCGGGGCACCCGGCGCCGCCTGACCGCCGAAGAACCCACCGGCACCCGCGCCGGCCGGCGCCGGGGGAGCACCCTGCGGACCGCGCGGTCCACCGGGCCCGCCCGGACGGCTGTCCTGGTCACTGCCGGGCAGCGCGGCCCGCGGACCCTGTCCGGCGCCCACCTGCCCGCGCTGCGGAACGGCACCGAGCCGGCCACCGGGAGCGCCCGCGCCCGGCTGGTTGCCCCGGCGTGCGGCGGCCGCACCGGCCGACGCCTGCGCGGCGGCGGGACCACCGGAGGGGATGCCCGGCTGGCCCGGCTTGCCCGGAGTGGGCTTCTTGCCGCCCTGGGCGACGTCGACGGGCAGCATGACCAGCGCGGTCGTACCGCCGGAGTCGGACGGCCGCAGCTGGATGCGGATGCCGTGGCGCTGCGAGAGGCGGCCGACCACGAACAGACCCATGCGGCGGGAGACGGACACGTCCACGGTGGGCGGCGAGGCGAGCCGCTCGTTGATGGACGCGAGGTCCTCGGGGGACAGACCGATACCGGTGTCGTGGATCTCGATCAGCACACGGCCGTCGGGCAGCGCGTGACCGGTGACCTTGACCTTGGTCTGCGGCGAGGAGAACGAGGTGGCGTTCTCCAGCAGCTCGGCGAGCAGGTGCACGAGGTCGTTGACGACCCGGCCGGCGACCTCGGTGGAGGGCACGGCCGACAGCTCGATGCGCTCGTACTGCTCCACCTCGGACGCGGCGGCGCGGAGCACGTCGACCAGCGGGACCGGGCGGGTCCAGCGGCGGCCGGGCTCTTCACCGGCGAGAACGAGGAGGTTCTCACCGTTACGGCGCATGCGGGTGGCGAGGTGGTCGAGCTTGAACAGCGAGGACAGCTGGTCCGGGTCGGCCTCGCGGGACTCCAGCTCGGAGATCAGCGACAGCTGGCGCTGGATCAGACCCTGGGAGCGGCGCGAGAGGTTGGTGAACATCGCGTTGACGTTGCCCCGCAGGAGGGCCTGCTCGGCGGCGAGGCGGACCGCCTCGCGGTGCACGTCGTCGAAGGCCGCGGCCACCTGGCCGATCTCGTCCTTGGAGCGCAGGCCGACCGTCTCCACGGACGTGTCGACGTCCTGCGGGTCGGACTCGGACAGCTGCTTGACCAGCTCGGGCAGCCGGTCCTGGGCCACCTTGGTCGCGGTGTCCTGCAGCCGGCGCAGCGAGCGGATCATGGAGCGGGCCACGACGAAGGCGCCGACGAGGGAGATACCGAGGACGAGCAGGATCAGCGCACCGGAGATGATCGCCTCGCGCTCGGACTCGCTCCGCAGCTGGCGGGCGGTCTGCTCCATCTCCTCCAGGAGCGAGCCCTCGATCTTCTTCATCTGCTCGATCTTGACCGAGTCGTCGTCGACCCAGTCCCGGTACGAGCGCTTGTCCAGCGAGCGCAGACCGTTCCGGTTGTCGAGCACGCGCTTGGCGTAGTCGTCGACCGCCTTGATGGTCGGGCTGCCGTCGCTGATCGGCCTCATCAACTCCTCGGCGCGGTCCCGGCCGTAGATGTTGCCGAAGCTGTCGGTCTCGGAGCCCTCACTGGTCAGCGCCGAGAGCCCGTACTGCCGGTCGCTCTCGGAGAGCTCGCCGAAGTTCTTGTTGTCCGCCGGCAGCGCCGCCGCGATGACCGCGCGCTGTACGGAGGCGTACTCCTTGGCCGTGGAGAACGCGGCGAGGGCGCGGGTGCGCGAGATCATCTCCTGGTTGCTGGTGGCCTCCGCCATGTCCTGCGAGAGGTTGAGCAGCTGGGAGATGAGCCGGTGGTACGCCTCGACGGTCAGTGTGGCGTTCTCGCCGTCCTGGTAGGCGTCCCGGCGGATGTTGGTGAGCTGGCCCAGTTCGGTCGCGATGCCCACGAGGCTGTCGCGGACGCCGGTGAGCTGACCGGCCGAGCTGGCGTCGTCGATCTCCTGGGTGGCCCGCAGGAACTGCCGCTGGGCCGTGTCCGTCTTGTCGCGGACACCCTTGATCGTGGGGTCGGTGGCGGCGCCGCCCGCCGAGAGCGGGCCGGCCGAGAGGTCGCGCTCCTGCTGGAGGGCGGCGGCGAGCTCGGTCGCCTGCTTCGTCATGTCGGTCAGCAGCCGCATGTTGTCGAGCTGCTGGATGTCGTCCACGTTGTCGCTGATGCGGAGCGCGCCGAGCGAGGTGGCGGCGACCACGGGGAGCGCGAGCAGCGAGACGAGGCGGGTCGAGATGCGCCAGTTGCGCAGTGCTATTCGCGAACCGGGGCTGCTCGGGCTGCTCTTCGGCCTGGGCGGGGGAGGCGGAGGCGCGGACGCACCGGGGCGCCCGGAGCGCTCACCGCTGTTGCCGATCTCCGCCGGGCCCGGGTTCTGGGCGTGCTGGGGCGCGGAGCTGCCTTTCATGGGGCCAGTCCCGCCGTGCGGCTCCGGCTCCGCCGAAGCGCTGCCATCCCTCTTGAAACGTCCCTGCACTAGCGTCGCAACCTCTGGACCAGGCGCCTCTCCGGGTGAACGGCGAGACGGTGTCGGCGTCTGGGGCCGCCTTGAAGGCACACCCCTATTGGTCTTGAAGTGACCGGCGCTGGCTCCCCCTTCCCGCCGCCACTTGGCGCTGCGTTGCGCCCCCTGTGCGCCGGGTCTCCTCCGCGGCGGTCCGTGGAATTCCAGCACAGTGCAGGATCTCCAACAAGGCCAATGGGTGACCCTGTGTTCAACGTGACGCCGGGTGAGGGAAAGGTCACCAGGAGTACAAGCGGAGCGCGTATATAAGGGACAAACGAGAGCGAGGTGCAGGGCAGCGCGGCGTGTCCCAGTCGCGATGATCAGGAGCGGAATGAGTGCTTCAGTTGAGCGATGTCCGTTTCGTCGGGGCGAAGCAAGGGTCCTGATTGCCCGAAACGTCCATTGGTGAGTGAGGAAACTCACACGGTGATCATGCCGTCTTCACGAGTTACCCCGGGAATTGCATGTTTAGCCTGACGCTTTACAGGGATGGCGAATCCGACAACCCGCGCTTCTGGGACGGCTCTTGAGGCCGTCCGGCGCCCACAACCGCGAGGTCACGTACACCAGTGAAGACGACGATGATGTTCCAAGCCATAGCCAACCCGCGACGCACCACCCTGGCGCATCTCGCCGACGCCGACGAACTTCAGACGCTGCAGCAGGAGCACTCCGTCGATCTCCCCGCCCAGACCGCCAACCCCCGGCGGACCATCCTCGACGAGGTCCCGGTCCAGGCCGCCGTCGCCGGATAGCGCGCGCCGGTCACCGACCGCTCGAAGCGGGCGAGTCCGGACACGTACGAAGTTCGCCGGTCGCGTCCCATCATTCGGCGATCAGGCGGACGAGCGCAAATGTGAAGGACTGTGAAGCCCTGTGAAGGGCGCCCGGAACGTCCCCGAGACGTCCCGGGCGCCCTTCGTCATGAGCGGGGCGTAATGGGCGGGGTGACGGCCCTCCGCCGCGTTAGCCTGGATCGTCAGACTCCAGCCGGCTCAAGTGAGGGGCGCAGGGATCCCGTGCGCATTGCCAGATTCTCCATCGACGGGAACGTCGCGTTCGGCGCGGTCGAGGGCGACAAGCCGGACGAGCTCGTCCTCGACATCATCAAGGGCATCCCGTTCACGGAATTCGAGCTCTCCGGTACGAAGGTCCCGCTGAGCAAGGTCAGGCTGCTGCCGCCCGTGCTGCCCAACAAGGTCGTCGCCTTCGGCCGCAACTACGCCGAGCACGCCAAGGAGCTGGGCAACGAGGTGCCCGACGCCCCGTTCGCCTTCTTCAAGCCGTCCACCGCGGTGACGGGCCCCGGCGACGAGATCCAGTACCCGCCGTTCTCCAGCGAGCTGCACCACGAGGCCGAACTGGCCGTGGTCATCGGCCGCATGTGCCGCGAGGTCCCGCGCGAGCGCGTCCAGGACGTGATCTTCGGTTACACCTGCGCCAACGACGTCACCGCCCGCGACGTCCAGAAGCGCGAGAAGCAGTGGGCCAGGGCCAAGGGCTTCGACACCTCCTGCCCGCTCGGCCCGTGGGTGGAGACCGATCTCGACCTCACCGCGATCACCGACGGCCTCACCATCCAGTGCACGGTCAACGGCGGTCAGCGTCAGCTGGGCCGCACCAGCGAGATGATCCACCCCATCGAGGACCTGATCGTCAACATCACCGAGGCCATGACGCTGCTCCCCGGCGACGTGATCCTCACGGGCACCCCGGCAGGGGTCGGCCCCCTGAGTGTCGGCGACGAGGTCGCCGTCACCATCGAAGGCATCGGCACTCTCACCAACAAGGTAGTCAAGCGTGGCTAGCGCACCCGTCCGCGTACGTTTCTGTCCGTCGCCCACCGGCAACCCCCACGTGGGGCTGGTCCGCACGGCCCTGTTCAACTGGGCATACGCCCGCCACACCGGCGGAACCTTCGTGTTCCGCATCGAGGACACCGACGCGGCCCGCGACTCCGAGGAGTCCTACGAGCAGCTCCTGGACTCGATGCGCTGGCTGGGCTTCGACTGGGACGAGGGCCCCGCCGCGTTCGACAGCGCCTCCGGCGCGGACGGCGGCCCCCACGCCCCGTACCGCCAGTCGCAGCGGATGGACCTCTACAAGGACATCGCCCAGAAGCTCCTGGACGGCGGCCACGCCTACCGCTGCTACTGCACCACCACCGAGCTGGAGGAGCGCCGCGAGGCCGCCCGCGCCGCCGGGAAGCCCTCCGGCTACGACGGCCACTGCCGCGAGCTGACCGCCGAGCAGGTCGAGACGTACGAGGCGCAGGACCGCGAGCCCATCGTCCGCTTCCGCATGCCCGACGAGACGATCACCTTCACGGACCTCGTCCGCGGCGAGCTGACGTTCACCCCGGAGAACGTGCCGGACTACGGCATCGTCCGCGCGAACGGCGCCCCCCTCTACACGCTGGTGAACCCGGTCGACGACGCCCTGATGGAGATCACCCACGTCCTGCGCGGCGAGGACCTGCTCTCCTCGACCCCCCGCCAGATCGCCCTCTACAAGGCACTGATCGAACTCGGCATCGCCAAGCAGATCCCGTCCTTCGGCCACCTGCCGTACGTCATGGGCGAGGGCAACAAGAAGCTCTCCAAGCGTGACCCGCAGTCGTCGCTGAACCTCTACCGCGAGCGCGGCTTCCTCCCCGAGGGCCTGCTCAACTACCTGTCCCTGCTGGGCTGGTCGCTGTCGGCGGACCGGGACGTCTTCACCATCGACGAGATGGTGGCGGCCTTCGACGTGGCGGACGTGAACCCCAACCCCGCCCGTTTCGACCTGAAGAAGTGCGAGGCGATCAACGCCGACCACATCCGCATGCTCGACGTGAAGGAGTTCGCCGAGCGCTGCGCCCCCTGGCTGAAGGCCCCGTTCGCCCCCTGGGCGCCCGAGAACTTCGACGAGGCCAAGTGGCAGGCGATCGCCCCGCACGCGCAGAGCCGTCTGAAGGTCCTCTCGGAGATCACCGACAACGTCGACTTCCTGTTCCTCCCGGAGCCGGTCCTCGACGAGGCGAGCTGGACGAAGGCCATGAAGGAGGGCTCGGACGCGCTGCTCCGCACGGCCCGCGAGAAGCTCCAGGCTGCCGACTGGACCTCGCCCGACTCCCTCAAGGAGGCCGTCCTGGCGGCCGGCGAGGCCCACGGATTGAAGCTCGGCAAGGCCCAGGCCCCGGTCCGCGTGGCCGTCACCGGCCGCACCGTCGGCCTGCCCCTCTTCGAGTCCCTGGAGATCCTCGGCGAGGAAAAGACCCTGGCGCGCATCGACGCGGCACTGGCGAGGCTGGCCGCGTAACACGCACCACCACCGTCAACTGAAGGACACGTCCCACACGACGGGGTTACCGTCGGAGTCATGCTGATCAAAGCCGTGGTGTGGGACGTGGACGACACCCTCTTCGACTACACCACGGCCGACCGTGCCGGAATGCGCGCCCACCTGGGCGCCGAGGGCCTGCTGGACGGCTACGTCTCCGTCGAGCAGGCCCTGCTGCGCTGGCGGGAGCTCACGGACCAGCAGTGGGCGCGGTTCTCCGCGGGCGAGACCGACTGGGAGGCCACGCGGCGCGACCGCGTACGGGCCTTCCTCGACGCGCCGCTCAGTGACGCGGAGGCCGACGCCTGGTTCGAGCGCTACATCACCCACTACGAGGGGGCCTGGGCGCTCTTCCCCGATGTCCTGCCCGTCCTCGACGCCCTCGCCGACAGTCACCGACACGCCGTGCTGTCGAATTCCACCATCCGGGTCCAGGACCGCAAGCTGCGCGTCCTCGGCGTCCGGGACCGCTTCGAGACGGTGCTGTGCGCCGCCGAGCTCGGCGTCCACAAGCCCGCGGCCGAGGCCTTCCACGCCGCCTGCACCGCTCTGGCCCTGCCGCCGCACGAGGTGGCGTACGTCGGCGACCACCCGGAGATCGACGGCCTGGGCGCCGCCGACGCCGGTCTGCTGTCGGTCTGGATCGACCGCGAGGGCCCGCACGCCGGCGGCGACGTCCCCGTCGGCCCCCACCGGATCGCCTCGCTCGCCGAACTGCCCGCGCTCCTCGGCTCCGATACTCGTTTTGGAGCGCCGTCCACCTTCGGGTAATGTTCTTCCTGCGCCGCCGAGGAGCGGGCCGGAAGGCCGGAAACCGGAAGCGCAAACTAGAACAAGATCCCCTCAGGGGCTTGCGTTCCAGTGGCCTATGGTGTAATTGGCAGCACGACTGATTCTGGTTCAGTTAGTCTTGGTTCGAGTCCAGGTAGGCCAGCTCGCAGAGCTCATCTGCAAAGCCCCCGTTGTGTAGCGGCCTAGCACGCTGCCCTCTCAAGGCAGTAGCGCCGGTTCGAATCCGGTCGGGGGTACTGATCCTGATCACATCAGGATCGCCAGGGCCCCCGTTGTGTAGCGGCCTAGCACGCCGCCCTCTCAAGGCGGTAGCGCCGGTTCGAATCCGGTCGGGGGTACTGACTAGCGCTGACTGGTCTAAACCATATTGGTCTATGGTGTAATTGGCAGCACGACTGATTCTGGTTCAGTTAGTCTTGGTTCGAGTCCAGGTAGACCAGCTCGGATCTGCGGAAACGCAGCATCCACGCCCCCGTTGTGTAGCGGCCTAGCACGCCGCCCTCTCAAGGCGGTAGCGCCGGTTCGAATCCGGTCGGGGGTACGCGGTCCGGTGGCCCTTCACTTCGGTGGAGGGCCACCGGCGTTTCTGTGATGTGCCCGTCGCGGTGCCTCAACTCCACGTCTCCCTCCCGGCCGTCGTCGCGTTCGCCTGGCGGTCCGGGGCCAACAGCCCTTCGCGCACGTAGGACTTGATCGTCGGGGAGCTGTCCCCGGAGAGGGCCTGCCGCGGCGTTGAGGCCGGCCCACTTCCGGGTGACGTACGGGGAGAGGTGGCTGACGTGCGAGATGGAGTCAGCCGGTGCGGCGGAGGGCCTCGGAGAGGCGGGCGGCGGCGTCGATGACCGCCTGCGCGTGCATACGGCCCGGGTGGCGCGTCAGACGCTCGATGGGGCCGGAGACCGAGACGGCCGCCACCACGCGGTTCGAGGGACCGCGCACGGGCGCGGAGACGGAGGCGACGCCCGGCTCGCGCTCGCCGATCGACTGAGCCCAGCCCCGGCGCCGTACGCCCGACAGGGCCGTCGCCGTGAAGCGGGCGCCCTGCAGACCGCGGTGCAGACGCTCCGGCTCCTCCCAGGCCATCAGGATCTGGGCCGAGGAGCCCGCCTTCATCGTGAGCGTCGATCCGACCGGGACCGTGTCCCGAAGTCCGGACAGCCGCTCCGCCGCGGCGACACAGATGCGCATGTCGCCCTGGCGGCGGTAGAGCTGCGCGCTCTCGCCCGTGATGTCACGGAGGTGGGTGAGCACCGGGCCCGCCGTGGCGAGCAGGCGGTCCTCGCCGGCGGCCGCGGCCAGCTCGGCCAGGCGCGGGCCGAGGATGAAACGGCCCTGCATGTCACGTGCCACCATGCGGTGGTGTTCCAGCGCCACGGCCAGCCGGTGGGCCGTGGGTCGTGCCAGTCCGGTCGCCGCGACCAGGCCCGCGAGGGTGGCCGGACCGGACTCCAGAGCGCTCAGGACAAGGGCTGCCTTGTCCAGTACGCCGACGCCGCTACTGTTGTCCATGCAACGATACTCGCGTCTCACTCTGTGAAACGCAAGTTCAATTTTCGGTGGAACACGCCACTCTGGAAGTCACAGCGGCCCGTGATTTATGGGCTCGACGACCACATGCCCGAGAACAGCGGCGAGCGAGCCGAAGGGGCGCGCCGGTGTCGAGGGGCCGAACGCGCTTCAGGCCCGAAGGGTCGAGCACGATCGGACCCTCGACGCCGGCTGGAGCGCCCCGGAGGTGAGCGAGCCCAAAAAAAGGGGAAAGCGATGGGTAGGACACTCGCGGAGAAGGTCTGGGACGACCATGTCGTCCGGCGCGCCGAGGGCGAGCCCGACCTCCTCTTCATCGATCTGCACCTGCTGCACGAGGTGACCAGCCCCCAGGCCTTCGACGGTCTCCGCAAGAGCGGCCGCACCGTGCGCCGCCTCGACCTCACCATCGCTACCGAGGACCACAACACCCCGACCCTCGACATCGACAAGCCCATCGCCGACCCGGTCTCCCGGGTCCAGCTGGAGACGCTGCGCAAGAACTGCGCCGACTTCGGCGTCCGGCTGCACCCGCTGGGCGATGTCGAGCAGGGCGTCGTGCACGTCGTCGGCCCTCAGCTGGGCCTGACCCAGCCCGGTACGACGGTCGTGTGCGGTGACTCCCACACCTCCACGCACGGCGCCTTCGGCGCGCTGGCGTTCGGCATCGGCACCTCCCAGGTGGAGCACGTGCTGGCCACCCAGACGCTGCCGCTGGCCCGTCCGAAGACCATGGCGATCACCGTCGAGGGCGAGCTGCCCGAGGGTGTCACCGCCAAGGACCTGATCCTGGCGATCATTGCGAAGATCGGTACGGGCGGTGGCCAGGGCTACATCCTGGAGTACCGCGGCTCCGCCATCGAGAAGCTCTCGATGGAGGCCCGCATGACCATCTGCAACATGTCGATCGAGGCGGGCGCCCGCGCGGGCATGATCGCCCCCGACGAGACCACCTTCGCGTACCTCAAGGACCGTCCGCACGCGCCCGAGGGCGAGGACTGGGACGCGGCCGTCGCCTACTGGAAGACGCTGCGGACGGACGACGGCGCCGTCTTCGACGCCGAGGTCGTCATCGACGCCGGCGAGCTGTCGCCGTTCGTCACCTGGGGCACCAACCCCGGCCAGGGTGCCCCGCTTTCGGCGTCCGTCCCCGACCCGGCTTCGTACGAGGATGCTTCGGAGCGCCTGGCCGCCGAAAAGGCCCTGGAGTACATGGGGTTGACCGCCGGACAGCCCCTGCGCGACATCAAGGTGGACACCGTCTTCGTGGGTTCCTGCACCAACGGCCGCATCGAGGACCTGCGCGCCGCCGCCGCGATCCTCCGGAGCCGCAAAGTCGCCGACGGCGTACGGATGCTGGTCGTCCCCGGCTCCGCGCGCGTGGGCCTGCAGGCCGTCGACGAGGGCCTGGATCTTGTCTTCAAGGAGGCCGGCGCCGAGTGGCGGCACGCGGGCTGCTCGATGTGTCTGGGCATGAACCCCGACCAGCTCGCCCCCGGTGAGCGCTCCGCCTCCACCTCCAACCGCAACTTCGAAGGCCGGCAGGGCAAGGGTGGCCGGACGCACCTGGTCTCGCCGCCCGTTGCCGCCGCTACTGCCGTACTCGGCAGACTGGCCTCTCCGGCCGATCTCTCAGATGTCTCTGCTGGAGTCTGAGAGTCGTGACTCCACCCACCGCCGAAGCGGCGGGCTTCCAACCCCAAGGTTGCGGTCCAGCCCGAACCGACCCCATGCGGGGCGGAAGCGACATTACCGCGCCGCCTTGCGCCGTGGGGGCGAACGAAGTGATTCCCCCGTCGGCCGGACTCGTCGGCCCCTCTGCTAGGAAGTGAAATGGAAGCATTCACCACGCACACCGGCCGGGCCGTCCCGCTGCGCCGCAGCAACGTCGACACCGACCAGATCATCCCCGCCCACTGGCTCAAGAAGGTGACCCGGGACGGGTTCGAGGACGGGCTGTTCGAGGCCTGGCGCAAGGACCCGGAGTTCGTGCTCAACCGGCCCGAGCGCGAGGGCGCCACCGTCCTGGTCGCCGGCCCCGACTTCGGCACGGGCTCCTCTCGTGAGCACGCCGTGTGGGCGCTGCAGAACTACGGTTTCAAGGCCGTGATCTCGTCCCGCTTCGCCGACATCTTCCGCGGCAACTCGCTCAAGAACGGCCTGCTCACGGTCGTCCTGGAGCAGAAGATCGTGGATGCGCTGTGGGAGCTCACGGAGAAGGACGCGACGGCTGAGGTCACTGTGGACCTTGAGGCTCGTGAGGTGCGCGCCGAGGGCATCACCGCCCCCTTCGAACTGGACGAGAACTCCCGCTGGCGGCTGCTGAACGGGCTGGACGACATCTCCATCACGCTCCAGAACGAGGCCGACATCGCCGCGTACGAGGCGAAGCGCCCCACGTACAAGCCGCGGACGCTGGTGCTCTGAGACCGGCGCCGGTGAGGGTGCCCCGAGGAGGGCGCCCCTGGTCCCCCGCAGGACGCACTGGCTTCGGCACAAGGCCGATTCCAGCCACCGCAACACCCCTCTGTACCCCCAATCGTGGACGGTTGGGGGTACAGCCGTGTCTGGCCCCGCCAGGGGGTGCGGCGGACTGGGGAGACATGGCAACTCCGCAGGTTGCAAGGGGGTTTGGCGGGGTAACCGAATCTCGTGACCGCGATGCGCCGAGGCGCCCGGAAGGCCGCTGGGAGACGGTAGTTGCCCCCTGCGCAGGCGACAACTCGCCCCAGATGGCACAATCTGTGCATGGAACACGACGGCCAACTCAAGCTCTATACGGCAGTCGCGGACCGGCTCAAGGAAGCGCACGCAAGGGTGCGCGCATCGCAAGTCCCGGAGGGCGTACGGATGGCGCTGAACCGGAAGCTGCTGGTCATTACGGCCGTGGCCAAGCACGACATCGTCGACGCGGCAAGGCGTCTGGAGAGCTTCATGAAGGACCTCGACGAGGGCCGGACCCCTGAAGAGGACCGCTGAGGAACTCCGCGACAGTCCGAGTCCGCTGCGGCACAAGGGTGATTAGCCCGTTTCGTGTTTGATTTGCGGTATATATCTGCCTAACGTGCGAAAAAGCTTGAACTGTTTCGTTCTGGCAATGTCTCCGAAGGGGAAGACGTGAACAAGGCGCAGCTCGTAGAAGCGATTGCGGACAAGCTCGGAGGCCGCCAGCAGGCCGCCGACGCGGTTGACGCGGTACTGGACGCCATCGTCCGTGCGACGGTCGCGGGTGAACGGGTCTCGGTCACCGGTTTCGGTTCGTTCGAGAAGGTTGATCGTCCGGCCCGTTACGCCCGCAACCCGCAGACGGGTGAGCGGGTTCGGGTCAAGAAGACCTCGGTGCCCCGCTTCCGCGCTGGTCAGGGTTTCAAGGACCTGGTGAGCGGTACGAAGAAGCTGCCGCGCGGTGGCGAGGTCGCCGTGAAGAAGGCGCCCAAGGGCAGCCTGACCGGCGGTGTTTCGGCGGTCAAGAAGGCCGCGGCCAAGAAGACCGCCGCGAAGAAGGCGGCGGCGAAGAAGGCGCCCGCCAAGAAGGTCACGGCCGCAGCCAAGAAGGCCGCGGCGAAGAAGGCCCCCGCGAAGAAGACCACGGCCGCGGCGAAGAAGGCCGCGGCGAAGAAGACCACCGCCAAGAAGGCGACGGCGAAGAAGGCCCCGGCGAAGAAGGCGGCGGCGAAGAAGGCGCCCGCCAAGAAGGCGACGGCACGCAAGACCACCGCCAAGAAGGCCACCACCCGCAGGTAAGCCGGGACGCAGAAAACCACGCGCCGGGCCGGACTCCCACAGGGAGCCCGGCCCGCGGCGTTTCCGGGGTCCCGGCCTTCGGGGGCCTCCCTGCTCGGTGGGCTTCCTGGAGTGCCGGAGTGCCGGAGTGCCGGAGTGCTGTGCTTGCCGGGCTGAGAGGGGTGTTCCGGCGGGGCGGACTCCTCAGAAGGTCTGCAGCGTCACCAGGGTGATCCGACGGGTCCCGCCCTCTCCCTCGGTTTCGATGCGTACGCGCTGGCCCGGGCGCAGCAGCCGCAGGCCGCCCGCGTCGAATGCCGCGGCGTCGAACGGCACCGGGGTGCCGTCGTCGAGCAGCACCTGGCCGCTGCGGGTCTCGGGGTCGTACGTGTATGCGGTCGCCTGCATGATGCGCAGCCTACTGTCCGGGCATCAGGAGCCGCGCGGCCGCGGCGGCCGTACGGGGACCCACGCCCAGCGCCAGCGCCGCCCGCAGGTCCTCGCCGGTGTCCACGTCCTGGCGTACGGAGTCCACGGCGTCGAGGGCGAGCTCCATGGCTCCCGAAGCGCGATGGCGGGTGCGGGAAGCGGTGCCGAACGCCGGGAGCAATTCCGCACCGGGGGCCGCGGCCAGCAGAGTCGTACCCATTGCGGCGGCGTCCGCGAGGAAAGCGCGCGGGAATTCCGCGGCCGCGTCCAGGACCCGGGCCAATTCCGCGGGACGCAGAGCCGGCAGGTCGGCGTTCATGGCCGCCACCGGCCGCTCGGACCGCAACGTGCGGACGACCGCCTCCCCGTGTGCCAGAGCGGCGTTCAGGCCCGCTCCCGGGGTGTCGGGAACGATCCGGGCGCCCAGCGCGCCCAGCTCACGGCCCGCGAGGCCGTCGTCGGTGACGACTGCCACATCCCGGACGGCGGGACAGGACAGCGCCGCGGCCACCGTGTCCTGCGCGAACGCGAGCGCCAGCCCCGGGCGCACCGCGTCGCCGGCGGTGTCCGAGAGCCTGCTCTTGGCGTGCGCCAGCGGCTTCAGGGGCACGACCAGGGTCCACTGCACGAGCGCTCCGCTCCTCCGTCGCCGGGCCTTCGCCCGTGGATTGCCGCGGCCATTCTCACCCGGCCCCCAAAGTGCCGTGCTCCGGTGCTCCGGCCCTCGGGGCGTACGGTGTTCTCGACAGACCGTCGGCTTGGGGTCACACTTGTGCGGCTCCCCGGGCCTCTGGCCCCAGGTTCTAGAGGAAGGTGTCCGCGTGTCCCGCCGCAGAATCGGCTTCTGGTACCGCTTCGCAGCGGTCCTCTGCAAACCGCCGCTGGTGGTTCTGCTCAAGCGGGACTGGCGTGGAATGGAGAACATTCCGGCCGCCGGTGGATTTATCACCGTGGTGAACCACAATTCCCACGTGGACCCCGTCGCATACGGGCACTTTCAGTACAACACCGGGCGCGTTCCGCGATTCCTCGCGAAGAGCGGGCTTTTCAAGAAGGGATTCGTGGGCGCCGCGATGCGCGGCACCGGACAGATCCCCGTCTACCGGGAGAGCAGTGACGCGCTGAGCGCCTTCCGCGCCGCGATCGAGGCCGTGGAGCGCGGGGAATGCGTCGCGTTCTACCCCGAGGGCACCCTCACCCGCGACCCCGGCCTGTGGCCCATGGCCGGCAAGACGGGAGCCGCACGGGTCGCCCTGCAGACCAGATGCCCGGTGATCCCGGTGGCCCAGTGGGGCGCCAACCTGCTGCTGCCGCCGTACGCCAAGAAGGCCAACGTCCTTCCGCGCAAGACCCATCACGTGCTGGCGGGCCCGCCGGTGGACCTCTCCCGCTTTTACGACCAGGAGATGACCCCGGAGCTCCTGAAAGAGGCAACCGAGGTCATCATGGCCGCCATCACCGCGCAACTTGAGATCATCCGCGGTGAGAAGGCGCCCGAGACGCCGTACGACCCGAAGCTGGTGCGCATCGAGCAGCGCCGCCGGGCCACGCACACGGACAGGGCCGAGCAGCAGCACGCCCTGGGCAAGCAGGGGCAGGAAGAGGGGCAGAGCACGTGAGCAAGCCGGTCAAGGCGGCCGTCTTCGGCACCGGTTCGTGGGGCACGGCCTTCGGGATGGTGCTCGCCGACGCGGGGTGCGACGTCGTCCTGTGGGGACGGCGCGCGGAACTCGCGGATGCGGTCAACTCCACCCGGACCAACGCCGACTACCTGCCCGGCGTCGAGCTCCCGGCGAACCTCCGGGCCACCACGGACCCCGCCGAGGCCGCCGCCCACGCCGACTTCACCGTCCTCGCCGTCCCCTCGCAGACCCTGCGCGGCAACCTCGCCGAATGGGTGCCCCTGCTGGCCCCGGACACGGTCCTCGTCTCCCTCATGAAGGGCGTCGAACTCGGTTCCGCCATGCGGATGAGCGAGGTCGTCGAGGACGTCGCCAAGGTCGGCCAGGACCGCGTCGCCGTGGTCACCGGGCCCAACCTCGCCCGCGAGATCGCCGCTCGCATGCCGGCCGCCTCCGTGGTCGCCTGCACCGACGAGACCGTCGCCAAGCGCATCCAGGCCGCCTGCCACACGCCGTACTTCCGCCCGTACACCAACACCGACGTGGTCGGCTGCGAGCTCGGCGGCGCCGTGAAGAACGTCATCGGACTCGCCGTCGGCATCGCGGACGGCATGGGCCTCGGCGACAACGCCAAGGGCTCGCTCATCACGCGCGGACTCGCCGAGACCACCCGGCTGGGCCTGGTGATGGGCGCCGACCCGCTGACGTTCTCCGGACTGGCCGGACTCGGCGACCTGGTGGCCACCTGCTCCTCGCCCCTGTCCCGCAACCACACCTTCGGCACCAACCTCGGCAAGGGCATGACCCTCCAGGAGACCATCGCGGTCACCCGGCAGACTGCCGAGGGCGTCAAGTCCTGTGAGTCCGTACTGGACTTGGCACGCCGCCACGGCGTCGACATGCCCATCACGGAGACCGTCGTCGGCATCGTCCACGAGGGCAAGCCGCCCGTCGTCGCGCTCAAGGAACTGATGTCGCGCAGCGCCAAGCCGGAGCGCCACTGAGGCACAACGCCGGGCGTCCGCAGTGCTCGGCGCGTCCCTTCGGCCCACTCGCGGGCCGGGGGACGCTGACTTGCCCCCTACCTCCGGGTACGCTCAACCCGATATGAGCACCGAGAACCTCCCCCAGAGCCCTGGCCAGCCGCCTCGCAAGCCGCGTGTGGCCGTCGTCTTCGGCGGCCGCAGCTCCGAGCACGGGATCTCCATGGTCACCGCCGGCGCCGTCCTGAGCGCCATCGACCGGACGAAGTACGACGTCCTGCCGATCGGCATCACCCGGGACGGCCGCTGGGTGCTCACGGCGGACGAGCCGGAACGCATGGCGATCATCGACCGGCGCCCGCCGGAGGTCGAGCAGCTCGCCGAGTCCGCCGAGGGCGGTGTGATCCTCCCCGTCGACCCGGCCAACCGCGAAGTCGTCTACAGCGAGCCCGGATCGGTCCCCAAGGCGCTGGGCGAGGTCGACGTCGTCTTCCCCGTGCTGCACGGCCCGTACGGCGAGGACGGCACCCTCCAGGGCCTGCTGGAGCTCTCCGGGGTCCCGTACGTCGGATCGGGCGTCCTCGCCTCGGCCGTCGGCCAGGACAAGGAGTACATGAAGCGGGTGTTCACCTCCTTCGGGCTCAAGGTCGGCCCGTACGTGGTGATCCGGCCGCGTGAGTGGGAACGCGACGAGGCCGCCGCCCGCAAGAAGATCATCGACTTCGCGGGCGAGCACGGCTGGCCGCTGTTCGTGAAGCCCGCGCGCGCGGGGTCCTCGATCGGCATCACCAAGGTCGATGACCTGTCCGGCCTGGACGAGGCGATCGCGGTGGCCCAGCAGCACGACCCGAAGATCCTCGTCGAGGCGGCGCTGCGCGGCCGTGAGATCGAGTGCGGGGTCCTGGAGTTCGAGGACGGCCCGCGCGCTTCGGTGCCCGCCGAGATCCCGCCGCCCGAGGCCCACGCGTACTACGACTTCGAGGCCAAGTACATCGACTCGACCCCCGGCATCGTGCCCGCCCCGCTCACCGACGAGCAGACCGCCGAGGTCCGGCGTCTCGCCGTGGACGCCTTCGAGGCCGTCTCCTGCGAGGGCCTGGTTCGTGCGGACTTCTTCCTCACCGAGGACGGCGAGTTCGTGATCAACGAGATCAACACGCTGCCCGGTTTCACACCGATCTCCATGTACCCGCAGATGTGGCAGGCGAGCGGGATCGGCTACCCGGAGCTGGTGGACCGGCTGGTGCAGGCGGCGTTGCGGAGGTCCACCGGACTACGGTGAGTCGCGCCCGGAAGGGGCGCGGGGTTGTGACATTGCGCGGCTCCGCCGCGATGGGGGTCCCCCCGCTCGAGTGAAGCCGAGAGTGGGGGAGCGACCAGTCACATCGGACCCGCAGTTGACCGACGGCCCGTTCCACAACGGCGCCGCAACGCCCCTCGCAGCGGAGCGCTCAGTCGGCGATGCCTTCCGGTATCGCCTTCTTGACCGCCCCGGCCAGATCGATGAGCGCACCCGAGCCGTCGCGCCCCTTCGCCACGGTGACCTCCACGTACGCGGTGCGGTTCGCGCAGGTGAAGCGGTACGAGTCGTCGTCCCGCTTCTCCATCAGCCAGTCCACACCGTTCACGCCCCCGGCCACCGCGTCCGGGTCGCTGCCCTTCGCCACCTTGGGGTCGGTCATCTTCGGGGGCCGCTCGACACCGCAGCGCAGTATGATCGCCGAGCCTCCCCAGCCCGCGGTCAGCGCTGACCGGGGCTCGGGATCCTCGCGGTTGAGACCGTCCACCTTGTCCGGCAGCGCCTCGTCCAGGTTCCGGCACAGCCCGGCGACCTTCGGGTCCGGGCTGGGAACCGCAGCCGAGTCGCCGGCGTCGCTGGAGGAACAGCCCGCGGTGACGATCAGCAGGGCCAGGACGGGCGGCCCGACAAGGATGCGGTGCCGGGGACGGAAGGTGTTCACCGGCCAAAGGGTAGACGGGGGCTACAGGTGCACGACCGGGCAGGTCAGGGTGCGGGTGAGGCCGTCCACTTGCTGGACTTTGGCGACCACCATGCGGCCGAGATCATCGACCGTGTCGGCCTGTGCGCGAACGATCACGTCATACGGTCCTGTCACGTCCTCGGCCTGGATGACCCCAGGAATCTTGCTGATCGTCTCGGCGACGGTCGACGCCTTGCCGACCTCCGTCTGGATCAGGATGTACGCCTGTACCACGGAACCTCCAGGGCGGCCACGAGGATCATGTGGGGAAAAGGAACGCCACGGTATCGCGTCGCCGCTCAACTCGGGGAGACCCGTGGGCCCTGTGGCGCGCACTCCGGGGTGCACGCGCGACACTGGTTGACGGTCGGCTCGACCGTACCGATCGACGATCGACTTGACGGTCGAATCGACCGTACCGAGGACCACGACCGCCCGCGACCGGGCAAGGGCCGGAGAACGGGCCAGAGAAGGGGACGTACGACGATGCTGTGCCATTCCGGGGACCGCTGTACCCAAATGCGGCTGCGCCGCGGGCCGGACCTTGGGCCGAAGAGCGGGTCGGCTGGAGCGACGATCGTTGAAAGGGCCAGGTGAGAGTCCGGTGAAGGGGACCGTGGGCGAGCTCGGGGAGTTCGGGCTCATCAGGGAGCTCACCTCGCGGCTCACCACCACCCCGGCGGTCCGGGTCGGCCCCGGCGACGACGCCGCGGTGGTGGCCGCACCCGACCGGAGGGTCGTGGCGAGCACCGACATCCTCCTGGAGGGGCGGCACTTCCGCCGTGACTGGTCCACGGCGTACGACGTCGGGCGCAAGGCGGCGGCCCAGAACCTCGCCGACATCGCGGCCATGGGCGCCGTGCCGACGGCGCTGCTGCTCGGGCTGGTCGTACCAGCCGAGCTCCCGGCGACCTGGCCGTCCGAGCTGATGGACGGGCTGCGCGACGAGTGCCAGGTCGCAGGCGCGGCCGTGGTCGGCGGTGACGTCGTACGCGGTGACACGATCATGGTCTCGATCACCGCGCTCGGTGATCTGCGCAACCACGAGCCCGTGACACGGGCCGGCGCACAGCCGGGGGACGTGGTGGCCGTGACCGGCTGGCTCGGCTGGTCCGCCGCCGGGCACGCGGTGCTGTCGCGCGGGTTCCGCTCGCCGCGGGCCTTCGTGGAGGCCCACCGGCGCCCGGAGCCGCCGTACCACGCGGGGCCCGCGGCGGCCGGGCTGGGCGCGACCGCGATGTGCGACGTGAGCGACGGACTGATCGCCGATCTGGGCCACATCGCGGAGGCGAGCAAGGTCAGGATCGACGTCCGCTCGGGCGCGATCGACATTCCCACCCAGATGAACGACATCGGTCAGGCCGTCGGTGTCGACCCCATGCAGTGGGTGCTGACCGGGGGAGAGGACCACGCGATCGTGGCGACCTTCCCACCGGACGTGAAGCTGCCCGCCCGCTGGAAGGTGATCGGCGAGGTGCTGAACCCCTCGGCGCTGCCCCAGGTGACCGTCGACGGGGCGCCGTGGACGAACAAGGGCGGCTGGGACCACTTCGGGACCCTGGAGTCATGATCACCGCCGCCGCAGCGAGTGGGCCGGCCCGTGCCCTGCCGCGCGTGCTGACGGTCGCGGGCTCGGACTCCGGCGGCGGGGCAGGGATCCAGGCCGACCTGAAGACGATGATGGCCCTGGGCGCGCACGGCATGAGCGTGATCACGGCCGTCACGGCCCAGAACTCCCTCGGCGTGCAGGGCGCCTGGGAACTGCCCGTGGAGGCGGTACGGGCGCAGTACCGCAGCGTCGTCGACGACATCGGTGTACAGGCGGTCAAGACGGGCATGCTGGCCTCGGCCGGACTCGTCGAGGCGGTGGCCGAGTTGATCGGCGGTACGGACGTGCCGTCGGTCGTCGACCCGGTGGGGGTGTCGAAGCACGGGGATCCACTGCTGGCGGCCTCCGCGCTGGACTCGGTGCGCACGAAGCTGCTGCCGGTCGCGACGGTGGCGACGCCGAACCTGGACGAGGTCGCCCAACTCACGGGCATCCGCGTCGAGTCGGAGGACGGCCTCAGGCGGGCCGCGGCGGCCGTCCTGGCGTACGGCCCGGCATGGGTGCTGATCAAGGGCGGCCACCTGCCCACGGACGCCGGGCGGGCCGGCGGTCACCAGGCGGTGGACCTGCTGACCGATGGCTCCGAGGAGCACTGGCTGCGCGCCCCTCGGTACGACAACCGGCACACCCACGGCACGGGGTGCACGCTGGCGTCGGCGATCGCCTGCGGGCTGGCGAAGGGGGAGACCGTGCCGGACGCGGTGGCGGCGGCCAAGGAGTACGTGACCGGGGCGATCGCCGCCGGGTTCGCGCTCGGGCGCGGGATCGGGCCGGTGGATCACGGATGGCGGTTCAGGGCCGGGGCGTAAGCAGGGGGCAGGCAGGGCGTAGGCACACCGATACCGCCGACACCTGGGCTTCAAGGACAGCAAAAAGCCGGTCCACACTCCGGTGGACCGGCTCTGTGCAGCGAACCAGCAGTGGCCGCGCGCATGGGGCCCCCTGCTCCGGCGAAGCCGAGAGCCGGGGGGATGTACGTCAGCGCGAGACCTTGCCGGCCTTGATGCACGAGGTGCAAGCGTTCACGCGCTTCGGCGTCCCGCCGACCACGGTACGCACACGCTGGATGTTCGGGTTCCAGCGACGGGGCGTACGGCGGTGAGAGTGCGAGATGTTGTTGCCGAAGCCCGGCCCCTTGCCGCAGACGTCGCAGTTGGCAGCCACGGGTCACTCCAAAGACTTCAGATGCACTTACGGTTGATCCCGGCATGCCGGGATCAAGATCCGCGATCGATCAAGATCCACGATCGGAGATCCGAGTGGCGTTGCCAGGGGAAGGCCCGATCTGGATCGGGCAACCGGAGCAGCATACAACGACTGCTCCCGTGGACCGAAATTACCATGGGTGGTCCGAGGCCCGCTCCCGGCCCTCTTCCTGCTCACACGGCCCTTGGGTCTACGCTGCGTCCCACGTCCAGCAGCTCGTCGAGGAGGCGCAGGTGCCGCAGGTGCCGCAGACATTGGATGCTCTCGCGGTGCGTGCCTGGTGCGGGCTCGCGCTGGAGGCGCTGGGGCGGGCCCGCGAGGAGATCGACGCGATCAACGTCTATCCGGTGGCCGACGGCGACACCGGGACGAACCTGTACCTGACCGTGGAGTCGGCCGTGGCGGCGGTCGAGGCGGTGTTCGCGGGGCACGAGGCGGGGGACGGGACGATGAAACCCGCCCTCGCCGAGGTCGTCCGGGCCATGGCGCACGGCGCGCTGATCGGGGCCCGGGGAAACTCGGGGACGATCCTCGCGCAGCTGCTGCGGGGCATGGCACAGGTACTGGCCTCCGACCGTGAGGCCGCACACACCGACGGTCCGGCCCTGCGGGTCGCCCTGCGGCACGCGGCCGACTCCGCGCGCGAGGCGGTCGCGCACCCCGTCGAGGGCACGGTCCTCTCGGTCGCCGACGCGGCGGCCGACGCCGCGACCGGGGCCGAGGGCGACTGCGGGACGGTCGCCCGGGCGGCGTACGAGGGAGCGCGGGCGGCCCTCGCGGCGACCCCGGGGCAGCTGGCCGTCCTGGAGCGTGCGGGGGTCGTGGACGCGGGCGGGCGCGGGTTGGTGACGGTCCTGGCGGCGCTGGTGCAGACGCTGACCGGGGAGGCGCCGAAGCACGGAACCGTGCCGCTGACGGCTCCGGCAGCGGCACAGGCCGTGGGGACGGCGGTCCCGGAGCCGGAGGCCGTGCACGCGCGGGCACCCGGCGACGCGTGTGAGGAGGGCGGGCCCGCCTACGAGGTGATCTACCTGCTGGAGGCGGACGACGCGGCCGTGGCACGGCTCAAGGAGCGGCTGGACGGGCTGGGGGAGTCGCTCGTCGTGGTCGGCGGGGACGGGCTGTGGAACGTCCACGTGCACGTCGACGACGCCGGTGCCGCCGTGGAGGCGGGTGTCGAGGCCGGGCGGCCGTACCGGATCAGGATCACGCACTTCGGAGCCGAGGACGCGCACATGGCGGGCGCCGGGCGTCCGCCGCGCGAGCGGGCCCCGCGCGCGGTGGTGGCGGTGGTGCCGGGGGAGGGGCTGGCCGGACTGTACGCCGAGGCCGGCGCGACGACGGTGGTGGCCCGCCCCGGGGAGCCTCCCGCCAGCGGGGAACTGGTGGAGGCCGTACGGCGTGCCCACGCGCGCGAGGTGGTGCTGTTGCCGAACGACGCGGAGCTGCGGCACACGGCCGCCGCGGCGGCCGAGCAGGCGCGCGCGGAGGGCGTCCGTGTGGCTCTGATCCCCACCCGGTCCGCGGTCCAGGGCATCGCCGCGCTCGCCGTCCACGAGCCGGACCGCCGCTTCGACGAGGACGTCGTCTCCATGACGTCCGCGGCGGGTGCCACCCGCTACGCCGAGGTCGTCATCGCCGAGCGCGAGTCCTGGACCATGGCCGGCATCTGCCAGGCCGGCGACGTCCTCGGCCTCATAGACGGCGACGTGGCCGTCATCGGCTCCGATGTCACGGCGACCGCGGAATCGGTCCTCAACCGCATGCTGGCCGCCGGCGGGGAGATGGTCACGCTGGTCCTGGGCGACGAGGCCCCGGCGACGATCGTGGACCACCTGGAGTCCCGGGTACGCGAGTCGTACCTGGCGGTGGACACGGTGGTGTACCGGGGCGGGCGGCAGGGGGCGCTGCTGTTGATCGGCGTGGAGTAGCGCCCCCGCCGCCCCACCGGGTGGGTGGTTCATCGGCCTGGCGGCCTCGTCAGCCCTCCCCCCGCGCCTCCATCAGCTCCAGCATCCGACCGGCCTCCGTACGACGCGCCTGAGCCGTGTCGCCCGGCACCCCCTCGTACGCCGCCAAGACGCCCCGAGCCCGCACCACCGCATCCCCCGGCCGCTGAAGATCCGCCTCCAGCCAGCCGGCCGCCAGCTCGGCACCGGTACGCGCGTCGAGGCCGGCCTCACCGAGCGCACCGTACGCGTCGATCGCCCGCGTCAGATGCCCCAGCGCCTCCTCGAACGCCGGCCGACGCGCGTCGGTTTCCGCGTCCTCCGCCACCGAACGGGCCACCAGCTCCCCGAACTGCCGGCAGGTCTGCCCGAGTTCGGCGAGCATCTGCTGGTGCGCCTCCCGATCGTCGTCGGAGCCGTCGGAGTCACTGACCGGCCCGGCACCCAGCACCGACTCGCACTCCGCGACCGCCTCCGCCATCAACTCCCGCGCCCGGTCGAGCCCTTCCTCGCCACGCTCGCGCACCACGAGCCAGGCCCGCGCGCGCAGGGCACGGACCAGACCATGGCCGTTGCCGAGATCGCGCCACAGGTCCCCGGCACGCGCGTACGCCTGCTCGGCCTCCGTCGGCAACCCCGCCTGCCCCAGCGCCTCCGCGGCGAGGTGCGCGAGCATGGCGTGGTCGCGCTGCTCGGGCCAGTGCCGGGCGATCTCGGCGGCCTGCAACCAGTGCTCGGCGGCCTCCCGGTGCTCCCCGAGCTCGGCGAGGCAGTCGCCGAGCCACCACCGCGTCTGCACGACCGCCCCGTCGCCGTGGGCCTCCGCGGTGAGATCCAGGAGTGCCGACTCCAGCACCTCGGCGGCCTCGGCACACTGCTCCTGCCGCAGCAGGAAACCACCGAGCTGATGCCGTGCCCACGCGCCGAGAGTCCGTGCCTCGCCGGCCTCGTCGGCCCAGTGCGCCGCCTCCAGCGCGTGCTCGGCCGCAGGCTCGAACTGTCCGGTCTCACCGAGCACTTCGGCCAGCTGGAGGTGCAGCTGGGCGTGCCCCATCGGCTCCAGGTAGGGCGCTCCGTGCTCCAGCGCCGCGCGTGCCGCCCGCTCGGCCGCCTCCAGGTCCCCGAGGTGCCGTGCGGCCCTGGTGAGCCGTGCCTCCTGCTCCACCGCGAACCACGGCAGTCCGGCCGCCACGTACGCCGCGGCCGACCGGGCGAGCAGTTCCGCCGCAGCCCCGGCGTTCCCGCCGCGCGCGGCCAGCTCTCCGAGCATGCCCAGGGCCTCCGCGGCCCGCGAGGCCAGGCGTACGTCCGCGGTGTGCGGCTCGGTGAGGGCCAGCAGCTCCCGTACGGCTTCCTCGGCGGCCGAAACGGCGTCCGCGGCATCCTCGCCCTGGGCCTCGTCCAGGCGGTGCATCAGGATGCGTGCGCGTCCCACCAGCACGGACGCGGTCTGCCGCACTCCGGTGCCGCCCTCCGCGAAGAGCGCGAGGATCTTCTCGTACGGCTCGGAGATCAGCGCCAGCGCGGCGTCCGGCTGCCCCGTGAAGGCGTGGACGGACGCCCTGCGCGCGTGGGCCGCCAGCGCCTCCCCCCGGTCGCCCGCCTCCTCGTACAGCTCGGCCGCGCGCACGAAGAGGTCCAGTCCCTCGGGGCCGAGACCGATCGCCTGGTGGTCGATGATCTCCGCCCGGTCGTACGGGTCCAGCACCGCGTCCTCGGCATCGGCCGCCCGCGCCACCGCGGCCCACGCCTCGACGGCGTCGGGGTGCACGGTCTCGGCGAGCCGTCGTGCCTCGGCGAGGAGGGCGGGCAGGTCCGGGGGCGTGTCCGGTGCGGCGGGCTCCACGGGAGCCTGCGGCCTGGGCGACGGCACCGGCATCTGCCGCCTCGCGCGCACTCCCAACGGCAGCCGCTCCACCAGCGGCCGCTGGTCCATGCGCTCCTCGGTGCGCGCGCTCACGTACGGCGTGCCGTTGCGCTCGTCGAAGCGGGCGGCCAGCGAAAGGGCCTCCCCGCGCGTGTGGGCGGCCAGTTCCCGTGCCGTCCAGGCACGTCCGGCGGGCCCGGGCACCGTTTGATCGCCCAACCCACGCTCTACGAGGCGGTCCATCAGGAGGGCCACGACCGCCGTGAAGTCCAGCTTGCTGCGCGGGTCCCCGTCATCCGTGAAGTACGCGGAGCGCTCGGCCAGCAGCTCCAGGCCACGCGCCTCGTTGCCGGACAGGGCGCAGAACTCCACATGGTCCGCGTAGGCGCCCCGCATGCTCTCCATGGCCCGTACGAGCCGGAAACCGCGCAGATGGTGGGCGCGGGCCTCGTCGAGGCGGCCCAGGCGCAGCAGCGGCAGAAGGGAGGCCGCGAGGACCGTGTGCGGCTCGTGGGCGCACGTGTACTCGCCCTCCAGGACCGGCGCCCACAGCTCCAGGGCCCGGTCGTCGTCGTTCCGCAGCGCCTGCCACCAGCCCTGCCCGTGCAGCTCGCAGGCGTGGCAGTCGGCCATGCCGTCCCGGTCGGCGGCCAGCCACGCCCCGTACGCCCGCTCGGCCCGCTCCAGATCGCCGACGTGCGCGGCCACACTGAACTCGGCGCTGCGCACGGCTCGTTCGGAGTGCCCGGCGAGGCGGTAGCGGCGCTCCATCTCGCCGAGCCACTTCTCGATGGAGGCGAGCGGGATGTGCGGCTGGTTCAGCATGCCGGCCGACATCCACTTGAAGACCCAGTGCAGGGAGTGGGTCTCGTACTCGTCGAAGTCCTCCGGGCGCTCGTCCCACATGCGCAGCAGACGCGCGAACGGGACGAACATCTTGTCCTTCTCGGAGCTGTAGTTGTAGACCTTCAGCTGGTGTCCGAGCGCCTCGATCACGGCGAGCGGGATGGTCAGCTTCTCGGCTTGTACGAGCAGGTGCTCCGCGCGCGCGTTGCGGGCGGGGCCCTCCGGCTCGTCGTAGTTCTCCGCCATCGCGTGGCGCAGCTCGTCGAAGGAAGTGATCTCGGTGAACTCGCTGAACCGGCTCATCGGCGGCCCTCCTCCCCGGACTCGCTGTGGGTGGCCCACTCCAGGAGCCCGATGAACGCACGGTTCAGGAGCGCGGAGTCCGCGGGCCTGAGCGGACGCTGCGCCATCAGCAGGGCCTGCCCGTAGAGGGACTCCGTGGCGGTGCCGATCAGCTCCGGGTCGTTGAGTGAACTGATCCTCCGGATCAGCGGGTTGAGGTGGTTGAGCACCAGCCGCGCGCGTGGGGCGCTGCCCCGCAGGGAGCCGAGGATGCCCGCCCACAGGTCGTCGGCCTGCTCCTCGGCCTCGGCGCGCGCCTGCTCGTGCCGGGACGTCCGGTCGTCCAGGTGCAGCGCGGGCACGGAGAGCGGATGGAAGGCCCGGAGCACCACATCACACCCCAGGGGGTCGAGCCTGCCCCGCGCGGCCGACAGGAAGCCCGACAGGGCCAGCTCCTCGGCCGGGTCCACGGCGTCCAGGTGCGCGGTCACCGTGTCGGCGTCCAGCTCGGCGACCACCGTCCCCGGGCGCACCGACGGCAGCGCCTCCACCAGCTCGCTGTCGTACGTGTAGCCGCCGTTGACGACCCCGACGCCCTGCGCCGAGGCGATCGGCGCGACCTGCCGGTACTCCTCGACCGTCCGCGTGAAGTGCACCACCGGGTGCCGCTGCGCGAACTCCTCCAGGGACAGCCGCCCGTCCGTCGTCTCGAACGGCAGCCACGGCAGCATCGTGCGCAGCATCTCCTTGTCGTGCCGCGCCAGGGACTTCACGCCCAGGTAGTGCACCGACAGGAAGGCCGCCAGCCGCTCCGGATCACCCGCGGCGAGCCCGGTCAGCCAGGCACGGATCGTCGTCCCCAGGGCCTCCCGCACGCCCGCGAGGGTCTCGTCCTCGTACAGCGACTCGCGCGACGCCGTGGGCCGCAGACTGTCCGTGTCGAGGACGCAGCGCACGAAGAACGCCCAGTCGGGCAGCAGCTGTTCGGCCCGCTCGGTGAGCAGCATGCCCTTCAGGTGCACACGGTGGCTCGCACGCTGGGCGGGGCTCACCGCGGACGGCAGCACGTACGCCACGCCCCGGATCCCGGCCAGCGGCACGTCCAGCTCGATCGAGTCCAGCGGCGTGAACCCGAACAGCTCGTGGCAGTGCCGCGCCAGGGCCACCCTTCGGGTGGCGGGCGACGGGTACGCGCGGTCCCAGGGCGCCGGCAGGTCGGTGACGGCCTCGTCGCCCACGCGCACGTCGTAGGGCAGCAGCGACCCGAAGTCCCGTGCCAGGGACAGGACCCGCTCGTGGCTCAGCCAGTCGGCCGCGCCGGGCCGCGCCACCAGGTGCACCGTCGTGCCCGGCTCGGTGCGGGCGTCCTGCGGCAGCGTGCGCACGGTGTACGAGCCGTCGTCGGTCGCCGTCCACTCCACGGGCGCCGCGTCGGGCGTACGGGCACTGCGGCTGACGACCCGGATGCGCTCCGCGACGACGAAACAGGCCAGCAGTCCGATGCCGAACTGGCCCAGGAAGTCGGAGCGTGCCGCCTGAAGGCCGTCGGCCCGCTTGGAGCTGCGGCCGATCGTCGCCAGCAGGTTGTGGACGTCGGACTCGGTGAGGCCCACGCCGGAGTCCTCCACGCGCAGGGAGCCGCCGTCGGTGGACAGCCGTACCCGGGCGGGCGCGTCGGGCTGCTCGGCCCGCCGGGCGGTGATGGCGTCCACGGCGTTCTGCAGCAGCTCGCGAAGGTAGACCCTCGGACTGGAGTAGAGGTGATGGGAGAGCAGGTCCACCAGACCACGCAGGTCGACCTGGAACGTATGAGGTGAGTGAGGTGACTGAGGTGCCTGGGATGACTGTGAGGTCTGGGAATCCATCGTCACAGCGCCGCGGGTGGGGGACGTTCGACGGCGCGGGGTCGGGCGGTCCCGGTGGGGCGGTGACCGCGGAGGGAGGCCGGAAGTGGGACATCCTAGGGCGCGAACTACCCGCCTGACCAGCGGATTTCCAAGACGTATACGGCATTGTCAGTGTCGTGGTGTGCAATGGATCTCGTGCCCGCACTGCAAGAACCCCTGGACCAGCCGTTGAGGTCGGTGCTCGGCCCCGCCACCGCGAAGGTGATGGCCGAGCACCTCGGCCTGCACACCGTCGGAGACCTGCTCCACCACTATCCCCGCAGGTACGAGGAGCGCGGGCAGCTCACCCACCTCGCCGACCTGCCCATGGACGAGCACGTCACGGTGGTCGCCCAGGTCGCCGACGCCCGCCTGCACACGTTCGCCTCGGCGAAGGCCCCGCGCGGCAAGGGCCAGCGCCTCGAAGTGACGATCACGGACGGCAGCGGCCGCCTCCAACTCGTGTTCTTCGGCAACGGCGTGCACAAGCCCCACAAGGAGCTCCTCCCCGGCACCCGCGCCCTGTTCGCCGGCAAGGTCTCGGTCTTCAACCGCCGCCTGCAGCTGGCCCACCCGGCGTACGAGCTGCTGCGCGGCGACACCCCGGACGCGGCGGAGGCCATCGGCAGCTGGGCGGGCGCGCTCATCCCGATCTACCCGGCCACCGCCAAGCTGGAGTCCTGGAAGATCGCCAAGGCCGTCCAGACTGTCCTGCCGAATGCCGGAGAGGCTGTCGACCCGCTGCCGGAGTCGTTGAGGGAGGGGCGAGGGCTCGCATCCCTCCCCGAAGCCCTCCTGAAGATCCACCAGCCGCACAGCAAGGCGGACTTCCACGCCGCCCGCGACCGCCTCAAGTGGGACGAGGCCTTCGTCCTCCAGGTCGCCCTCGCCCGCCGCCGCCACGCCGACGCCCAACTCCCGGCCGTGGCCCGCACGCCCAAGCCGGACGGCCTCCTCACCGCCTTCGACGCCCGCCTCCCCTTCACCCTCACCGACGGCCAGCGGAAGGTCTCCGGGGAGATCTTCGACGACCTCGCCACCGAGCACCCGATGCACCGGCTGCTCCAGGGGGAGGTCGGATCGGGAAAGACGTTGGTGGCCCTCCGCGCCATGCTCGCCGTCGTCGACACGGGCGGCCAGGCCGCCATGCTCGCGCCCACCGAGGTACTCGCCCAGCAGCACCACCGGTCGGTCACGGAGATGATGGGAGAGCTGGCCGAGGGCGGCATGCTGGGCGGTGCCGAGCACGCCACCAAGGTCGTCCTGCTCACCGGCTCCATGGGCGCCGCGGCCCGCCGCCAGGCGTTGCTCGACCTCGCCACGGGGGAGGCGGGGATCGTCATCGGCACGCACGCGCTGATCGAGGACAAGGTGCAGTTCCACGACCTCGGGCTGGTCGTCGTCGACGAGCAGCACCGGTTCGGGGTGGAGCAGCGCGACGCCCTGCGCGGCAAGGGAAAGCAGCCGCCGCACCTGCTCGTCATGACCGCCACCCCCATCCCGCGTACGGTCGCGATGACCGTCTTCGGCGATCTGGAGACCTCCGTCCTCGACCAGCTCCCGGCCGGACGCTCCCCGATCGCGAGCCATGTCGTACCGGCCGCCGACAAACCGCACTTCCTCGCGCGCGCGTGGGAGCGGGTGCGGGAAGAAGTGGGCAACGGACACCAGGCGTACGTCGTCTGCCCCCGCATCGGCGACGAGGAGGACGACGGCAAGAAGGGCAGCGCCAAGAAGTCCCCCGAGGACGAGGCCGAGAAGCGCCCGCCCCTCGCGGTCCTGGACATTGCCGACCAGCTCGCCGCAGGCCCTCTCCAGGGGCTGAGGGTCGAGGTCCTGCACGGACGTATGCAGCCCGACGACAAGGACGCCGTGATGCGGCGCTTCGCGGCGGGCGAGACCGACGTCCTGGTGGCGACCACCGTGATCGAGGTCGGCGTGAACGTGCCGAACGCCACCGCGATGGTGATCATGGACGCCGACCGGTTCGGCGTCTCGCAGCTCCACCAGCTGCGCGGCCGTGTCGGCCGTGGCTCGGCCCCCGGCCTCTGCCTCCTGGTCACCGAGATGCCCGAGGCCAGCGCCGCCCGCCAGCGCCTGAACGCCGTGGCAACCACCCTGGACGGCTTCGAGCTCTCCCGCATCGACCTAGAACAGCGCCGCGAGGGCGATGTCCTCGGCCAGGCCCAGTCCGGCGCCCGCACCTCGCTGCGCATGCTCGCCGTCATCGAGGACGAGGAGATCATCGCGGAGGCCCGGGAGGAGGCCGCGGCGGTCGTCGCCGCGGACCCGGACCTGGAGCACCTTCCCGGGCTGCGCACGGCGCTGGACGCGCTCCTGGACGAGGAGAGGGAGCAGTACCTGGACAAGGGCTGAGGGCAGCGCCCCGATGAGGGCGCGGGGCCGTGCGATATGCGGCTTCGCCGCGCGGGCGTGGGCAACCACCGCGAGGAACCACAAGGAACCCGCAGTAACGAACCCGCAGTCGCCAACGAACCCGCAGTCGCCAACCAGCCCGCAGCCGCCGGCGAACCCGCCGTCGCCCGCGACACGAGGCACCCCCGCCACCCGGCCTGCCAAACTGGACCGTAACCATCCCCACACACAAGGACCCGAGATGACCCGCGTGATCGCTGGCGCAGCCGGCGGACGCCGCCTGGCCGTCCCGCAGGGAACCGGCACCCGCCCCACCTCCGACCGCGCGCGCGAAGGACTCTTCTCCACCTGGCAGGCCCTGCTCGGCGGCCCACTCGACGGCGAGCGCGTCCTCGACCTGTACGCCGGCTCCGGCGCCGTGGGCCTGGAAGCGCTCAGCCGGGGCGCGGGTCACGCCCTGCTCGTCGAGGCCGACGCCCGCGCCGTCCGCACGGTCCGCGGGAACGTGAAGGCACTGGGCCTCCCCGGCGCCGAGGTCAGAGCGGGCAAAGCGGAGCAGATCGTCCACACTCCGGCGCCGCCGACGCCGTACGACATCGTCTTCCTCGACCCCCCGTACGCGGTCACGGACGACGATCTTCGCGAGATTCTGCTCACACTCCGCACCGGGGGCTGGCTCGTTGCCGAGGCCCTCGTCACCGTGGAGCGCAGCACCAGAGGCGGTGAATTCCTCTGGCCCGACGGCTTCGAGGCGATCCGGGCCCGTCGCTACGGCGAAGGAACGCTTTGGTACGGTCGCGCCGCCTCTATGTGCGAAGACGCACGATGACCGGATCAGAGAGCGAGGGACCCAAGTTGCGCCGCGCCGTCTGTCCCGGGTCGTTCGACCCCATCACCAACGGACACCTCGACATCATCGCCCGCGCCTCCAAGCTGTACGACGTCGTACACGTCGCCGTGATGATCAACAAGTCCAAGCAGGGCCTGTTCACCGTGGACGAGCGGATCGACCTGATCCGCCAAGTCACCGCCGAGTACGGAAACGTCGAGGTCGAGGCCTTCCACGGCCTCCTCGTCGACTTCTGCAAGGAGCGCGACATCCCCGCCATCGTCAAGGGGCTGCGCGCGGTCAGCGACTTCGACTACGAGTTGCAGATGGCCCAGATGAACAACGGCCTCTCGGGCGTGGAGACCCTCTTCGTGCCCACCAACCCCACCTACAGCTTCCTGTCGTCCTCCCTGGTCAAGGAGGTGGCGGCCTGGGGCGGCGACGTCTCGCACCTGGTGCCGCCGGTGGTCCTGGAGGCACTTCACAAGCGCCTCGGGAAGGACTGAGCGCAGAACCGAGCACAGGACCGGGCGCAGGACGGAGCACAGGACCGAGCACCGTCTGTGGCGGACACCTCGACCCCGCGTGACCTGACAGCCCGTCACCCGGTGTCGGGTGGGGCGCGAGTGGCCGTACAGTCGAACCGTCCGTCTCCAACAACGCTGTAGAGAGTGGCGAGCACACGGTGGACGTGCAGAAGAAGCTCGACGAGATCGTCGCCGCGGTCTCCAGTGCCAGGGCCATGCCCATGTCGGCCTCGTGCGTGGTCAACCGCGCCGACCTGCTCTCGATGCTCGACGAGCTGCGCGAGGCCCTGCCCGGCTCCCTCGCCCAGGCCCAGGAACTGATCGGCGACCGTGAGCAGATGGTCGAGCGGGCCCGGCAGGAGGCCGAGCGGATCATCGAGACCGCGCACGCCGAGCGCGGCACCCTGATCTCCGACACCGAGGTCGCCCGCCGCTCCCAGAACGAGGGCGACCGCATCCTCGCCGAGGCCCGCCAGGAGGCCGAGGAGGTCCGCGCGGAGGCCGACGACTACGTCGACTCCAAGCTCGCCAACTTCGAGGTCGTCCTCACCAAGACCCTCGGTTCCGTCGGCCGCGGCCGTGAGAAGCTCCTCGGCACCGGCCCAGGCACCGATGAGAACGGTTACCAGGACGAGGACGCCCCCGAGCGCAGCCACGACCCCGAGACCCTGCGCAAGGACGCGGACGCGTACGTGGACGCCAAACTGGGGGCCTTCGAGGCGGTCCTCGCCAAGACCCTGGAGGCCGTCGGCCGCGGCCGCGAGAAGCTGCACGGCCGCATCGCCAGCGACGACCTCGGCGCCCTCGCCCTGAACGACGACGGCACACCGGTGCAGCACACCAGCGACGCCGACTACCTCGCCGACCTGGCCGCGCTGGCGGGCACCGCAGAGCCCGCCGCCCGGACCCCCGAGATCCCCGCCCAGCCCCAGTACGCCCAGCAGGACGCCTACGCGTACCAGCAGCAGGACCAGTACGGCTACCAGCAGCAGTACGCCCAGCAGGCCGATCCGTACGGCTACCAGCAGGCAGATCCGTACGCCGCCTACCCGCCCCAGCCCGGGTACGACCCGTCCCAGGGGCAGCATGGCCAGCAGGGACATCAGGGGCACCAGGGGCACCAGGATCAACAGGGATACACCCAGCCCCAGCCGAACACCCTCGAGGAGACAAGTCTCTTCGACACCACCATGATCAGCGCGGAGCAGCTGCGCCGCTACGAGCAGGGTCGCTGACAGCGGATTGGGCCCTGAGCGAAAGGTCCAGTATCCTGGCTCTTCGGTCGCGCCTACGCCGCGATCAGACCTGCCCGGAACACCGCAGGGCAGCGTCTCCCCCGAGTTTCGAAGACCGAAAGCAGAAATGGCCCTGAACGCCCGCCTCGACCACCGCAACCCCTTCGTGTTCGACACGCACGAGCTGGGGCGTCGGCCGGGTGCGCTGCAGCGCCTGACCCGCACGGTCGACGCTCCCAAGGACTTCGGTATTCAGGGGGTCATCGGAGTGCCGGAAGGCGCCCCGGTGGAGCTCGAACTCCGCCTGGAGTCGGTCATGGAGGGGGTGCTCGTCACGGGCACCGCCGGTGCACAGGCCAAGGGGGAGTGCGTAAGGTGTCTGGAGCCGCTGGAGCTGACGCTCGAAGCGGAGTTCCAGGAGATGTTCTCGTACCCCGACGCCGATGAGCGGGGCCGCGTGATCGCGGAGCCCGACACCGACGCCGAGGACGACGAGGACAGGCTCTTCATCGAGGACGGCCTGTTCGACCTCGAACCGGTGCTGCGTGACGCGGTGGTGCTTGCCCTGCCGATGCAGCCGGTGTGCCAGGACGACTGCCCCGGCCTGTGCTCCGAGTGCGGAGCCAGGCTCGCGGACGACCCTGACCACCACCACGACGCCGTCGACATCCGTTGGGCGGCACTGCAGGGACTCGCCGGCACCATGAAGGACGGCGAGAAGGACGAGATGAGCGGCGGCGCGCCTCGATCAGCACGCGCCGACGAGAAGCAGGAGAAGTAGCCGTGGCTGTTCCGAAGCGGAAGATGTCGCGCAGCAACACGCGCCACCGCCGGTCGCAGTGGAAGGCTGCGGTCCCCACCCTGGTTGCGTGCGAGCGCTGCCACGAGCCCAAGCAGCAGCACATCGCGTGCCCGTCATGCGGCACCTACAACAAGCGCCAGGTCCTCGAAGTCTGAACGGCCGGTGAGAGGTCTGATGTCTGACGCCAAGGCGGATTCGAACGCCAGGAAGAAGACGGACAACACAGCCTCGTCCCACACGCTTCTGGAAGGGCGGCTCGGTTACAAGCTCGAGTCCGCCCTTCTGGTGCGTGCGCTGACCCACCGTTCCTACGCGTACGAGAACGGCGGTCTGCCCACCAACGAGCGCCTGGAGTTCCTCGGGGACTCCGTGCTCGGCCTGGTGGTCACGGACACGCTGTACCGCACCCACCCCGACCTGCCCGAGGGCCAACTGGCCAAGCTGCGGGCCGCGGTGGTCAACTCGCGTGCGCTGGCGGAGGTGGGCCGCGGCCTCGACCTCGGCTCCTTCATCCGGCTCGGCCGGGGTGAAGAGGGCACGGGCGGCCGGGACAAGGCGTCCATCCTCGCCGACACCCTTGAAGCGGTGATCGGCGCGGTGTACCTCGACCAGGGGCTCGACTCGGCGGCGGAGCTGGTGCACCGCCTGTTCGACCCGTTGATCGAGAAGTCCTCGAATCTCGGAGCCGGCCTGGACTGGAAGACCAGTCTCCAGGAGCTCACCGCGACCGAGGGGCTCGGCGTGCCCGAGTACCTGGTCACGGAGACCGGCCCCGACCACGAGAAGACCTTTACTGCTGCCGCCCGCGTCGGAGGCGTCTCGTACGGCACCGGCACCGGCCGCAGCAAGAAGGAAGCGGAGCAGCAGGCGGCGGAGTCCGCCTGGCGTGCGATCCGCTCCGCGGCGGACGAGCGAGCCAAGGCGGCCCAGGAGGCCGCAGAGCGCGACGGGGAGCATCCCGACGCCGAGTCCGCCTGAATGTTCGCTCCCGAGCGCCCGTCCCTCCCCGGGGGCGGGCGCTCGGCCCGTACGGGGAAAGGCCCGTAGGGGAGACACGGGGGAGTCCCATGCCCGAGTTGCCCGAGGTCGAGGTCGTACGGCGCGGACTGGACCGCTGGGTGGCCCCCCGCACCGTGGCCGACGTCGAGGTCCTGCACCCGCGTGCGATACGCCGCCACCTCGCCGGGCCCGAGGACTTCGCCCAGCGCCTCAAGGGCCACCGGATGGGCGAGCCCGGCCGCCGCGGCAAGTACCTGTGGCTGCCGGTCGAGGACACCGGTACGGCCGTCCTCGCGCACCTCGGCATGAGCGGCCAGCTCCTCGTCCAGCCGCACGAAGCGCCCGACGAGAAGCACCTCCGTATCCGCGTGCGCTTCACGGACGCCCTCGACACGGAACTCCGTTTCGTCGACCAACGCACGTTCGGCGGCCTCTCGTTGCACGACACCACGCCCGACGGGCTGCCGGACGTCATCGCGCACATCGCACGCGACCCCCTCGACCCGCTCTTCGACGACGAGGCGTTCCACCGGGCACTGCGTCGCAAGCGCACGACCATCAAACGGGCTCTGCTCGACCAGTCGTTGATCAGCGGCGTCGGCAACATCTACGCGGACGAGGCGCTGTGGCGCGCACGGATCCACTACGAGCGCCCCACGGCGGGGTTCACGCGCCCGCGCACCTTCGAACTCCTGGGCCACGTCCGGGACGTGATGAACGCGGCCCTCGCCGTGGGCGGCACCAGCTTCGACAGCCTGTATGTCAACGTCAACGGAGAGTCGGGCTACTTCGACCGCTCACTCGACGCGTACGGGCGTGAGGGTCTGCCGTGCCGGCGCTGTGCCACACCGATGCGGCGGCGGGCCTGGATGAACCGCTCCAGTTACTTCTGCCCGCGCTGTCAGCGGGCGCCGCGGACCTCGTCGTAACGCTCCCGCGCCTGCAGCACGTCCTCCATGCGGCCCTCCACACAGTGGATGAGGGCCAGCAGACGCTCGGAGACCTCACGGCCCAGAGGAGTGAGCGTGTAGTCGACGCGCGGCGGATTGGTGGGCTGCGCCTCACGGTGGACCAGCCCGTCGCGCTCCAGGGCGTGCAGGGTCTGCGAGAGCATCTTCTCGCTGACCCCGTCGACCCGGCGCCGCAGCTCGTTGAACCGCAGCGAGCCCTCGTGCAGCGCCCCCAGTGTCAGCGCACCCCAGCGCCCCGTCACATGCTCCAGGGTTCCCCTGGAGGGACAGTTCTTCGCGAACACGTCGAAGGGCAGCGCGTCGAGTTCCATACGCCGAGAGTACGGCGAGACAGCGCTAACCACCAGGTTGCACTAACTTCCGGTTAGCGCTGTGGAGCCGGGAGCCGGGAGCCGGGTGAAACTCCTAGTACCCGAAGTCCTGAGTCCACCAGGGCCCGCCGGACCCCAGATTCACACCCACACCCAGCGTCTTGAAGTCACAGTTCAGGATGTTCGCCCGGTGACCGGGGCTGTTCATCCACGCTTCCATGACGGCCGCAGCGGTCGCCTGCCCGCGGGCTATGTTCTCCGCGCCCAGGTCGGTGATGCCCAGAGCCGTCGCCCGGTCCCAGGGGCTCTTCCCGTCGGGGTCGGTGTGCTCGAAGAAGCCGCGCTTGGCCATGTCCTGGCTGAACGCGGAGGCCAGGTCCGACAGCGCGCTGTTCGCGGACACCGGGCTGCACCCGGCCTTCTGCCGTTCCTCGTTGACCAGGCGGAGCACCTCCGCCTCGGCCTTGGTCTCCGCGGAGACCTTCACCGGGGCCTGCTTCTCGGGCTTCTCCGTGGCCTTGCCGGCGGGCTCCTTGGTCTTCTCCGGCTTTTCCGGCTTGGGCGCCTTGGAGGAGGGCTTCTTGGAGGGCGTCTTCGGCTGCGTGGCCGTCTCCGACGGGGGTGGGGAGGGTGAGGCCGCCTCGCGCTGGGAGTCGCGGCTCGTGGACTCCTCGGCACGGTTCGCGGGGCCGTCCGTACCGCCCTGCTGGGTCTCGAAGCTCGTCGGCGTGCCCGCCGGAGTGACGGTGTCGGCGCTGCCGCCGCCGCTGACGGCGTACTTGTCGCCGCCCGGCAGTACCCCGGCGGCCACCGCGGCGGTGCCGATGGCGACGGCCGCGGACACGCCCAGCAGGCCGGTCTTCACCGGTGTCACGACGCTCTTCTGCTTGCGGTGCGAACGTCGTCCGTGCGGCGTCTCGGTCTCAAGGACGGCGGCGAAGCCGTACAGGTTCTCAGGTCCGTAGCGCTCGGTGATCGCGTCCTCTGTGTGCGTAACCCCCGTGGCGCGGCCCCTGGCGGCGCGGCCGGCGGCGGAGCGTCGGTGGCGTCCCATGTCCTGGCCTTCCTCGACCTTGCGGTCACTCTCTTCACTGAACTCACACGAACGAGTGAGTTTCATATGAGATTCGTTGGACCGGGACGCTACAGCATGGCACCGGGGGACGGTGAGACCTGAGAGACATTGGCCCGTTAGCGTGCGGGCATGAGCGAGGATGTACGGCTGATCGCCTGGGTGCGCGGACACGTCCAAGGTGTGGGTTTCCGCTGGTTCACCCGGGCCAAGGCCCTGGAGATCGGCGGCCTGAGTGGTTTTGCTCTCAATCTGGCGGACGGGCGGGTCCAAGTGGTCGCTGAGGGTCCGCACGAGGGCTGCCAAGGGCTGCTGGAGTGGCTTCAGGGCAACGACACGCCCGGGCGTGTGGACGGTGTGACAGAGATCTGGGACACACCTCGCGGGGGGTACGACGGCTTTGAGGTCCGGTGACCCGGAGGCGTGGAACCGGCCGTCCGAAGCGGCCGGAAAATGCCGTTGGCACCCGCCCGAAGGGGAAATCACCAGGTGGTTGCCAAGAATCGCTTGCCGTGGCAGGCTCCGCGGTAAAGGATGATCTCCTCGCCCCCCGAGGTCCCGCAGGAGCCGCAGCGCCGCCCGTCCGGGCCGCGCGCCCCCGGGTCACCCGCCGATGCGGGGCGTGATCGTGTTGACCGTCAAACTTTTTGGTGAGACGCTGAAAGCCCCGCGCACCTTAGCTGTTTGGCATGGATGAACGGCAGCAAAACTCCACAGTGCCAAGCACTCCGGGTGCGATTCCCTCACGACCCACACCGCTTCGGTCGGTCACTCAGTGTGGAGGACCATCCATCATGGCAAAGGCGCTTCTCGGTTACGTCGGCGGCTCCGACCCGCGACTCCTCGCCGAGATGCGACGGCTCCAGCAGCGTGTCCAGGACCTGGAATCCGAGCTCGTACGAATCCAGGCGGAGAACGACGCGCTGACGGCTGCCGCTTCTCACGACTCGCTTATCGAGAGCATCGACGCACACCAGGCGGAGCCTGCGCTCACCTGATCACTGCATCGCCGGGCGTCAGCAGTGGTTGGGCGGCTCGTATCAACCGCTAAGTTGTCAGATCTGCAAGGGGCGCCCTCTCGGCGTCCCTTCCTTCTTGCCCCCGAGCCCCTCCTCACCCTCTTTAACGTTGGGTGTGCCCTGCGCGTTCACCGGTGAAACCGCGCGTTCATGGAGTGAGACCTGGCCGGAAGGTAGAGTCCGGCGGCGTGCACCTCAAGGCCCTGACCCTCCGTGGGTTCAAATCGTTCGCCTCGGCGACCACGCTGCGGTTCGAGCCGGGCATCACGTGTGTCGTGGGTCCGAACGGCTCGGGCAAGTCCAACGTCGTGGACGCGCTGAGCTGGGTCATGGGCGAGCAGGGCGCGAAGTCGCTGCGCGGCGGCAAGATGGAGGACGTCATCTTCGCCGGCACCACCGGGCGCCCCCCGCTGGGCCGCGCTGAGGTGTCCCTGACCATCGACAACACCGACGGGGCCCTGCCCATCGAGTACGCCGAGGTCACGATCACGCGGATCATGTTCCGCAACGGGGGCAGCGAGTACCAGATCAACGGCGACACCTGCCGCCTCCTGGACATCCAGGACCTGCTCTCCGACTCCGGCATCGGCCGCGAGATGCACGTCATCGTCGGCCAGGGCCAGCTCGACTCGGTCCTGCACGCCGACCCCATGGGCCGCCGCGCCTTCATCGAGGAAGCGGCCGGCGTCCTCAAGCACCGCAAGCGCAAGGAGAAGGCGCTGCGGAAACTGGACGCGATGCAGGCGAACCTGGCCCGCGTCCAGGACCTGACGGACGAGCTGCGGCGCCAGCTCAAGCCCCTCGGCCGCCAGGCCGCCGTCGCCCGCCGGGCCGCCGTGATCCAGGCCGACCTCCGCGACGCCCGCCTGCGCCTGCTCGCCGACGATCTCGTACGGCTCCGCCGGGCGCTCCAGGCCGAGGTCGCCGACGAGGCCGCGCTGAAGCGGCGCAAGGAGGCCGCCGAGGTCGAGCTGAAGAAGGCGCTCCAGCGGGAGGGGCTGCTGGAGGACGAGGTACGACAGCTCGCGCCGCGCCTGACGCGCGCCCAGCAGACCTGGTACGAGCTGTCGCAGCTCGCCGAGCGGGTGCGTGGCACGGTCTCGCTGGCCGACGCCCGAGTCAAGAGCGCCACGTCCACGCCTCCCGAGGAGCGGCGCGGACGCGACCCCGAGGACATGGAGCGCGAGGCCGCCCGGGTCCGCGAGCAGGAGGCCGAGCTCGAAGCGGCCCTGGAGGCCGCCGAGCGCGCCCTGGAGGACACGGTCGCCCACCGGGCCGAACTCGAACGCGAGCTGTCCGTCGAGGAACGCCGGCTGAAGGACGTCGCCCGCGCCATCGCCGACCGCCGCGAGGGCCTGGCTCGCCTGGGAGGTCAGGTCAACGCGGCCCGTTCCCGCGCGGCCTCCGCCCAGGCCGAGATCGACCGCCTCGCCGCCGCCCGCGACGAGGCGCGGGAACGTGCCGGCGCCGCCCAGGAGGAGTACGAGACCCTGAAGGCCGAGGTCGACGGCCTCGACGCCGACGACGCCGATCTCGCCGAGCGGCACGACGCGGCCAAGCAGGCGCTGGCCGAGGCGGAAGCGGCCCTGACGGCGGCCCGCGAGGCGGCCACGGCGGCCGAGCGCAAGCGGGCCGCGACCCAGGCCCGCCACGAGGCCCTGGCCCTCGGCCTGCGTCGCAAGGACGGCACGGGCGCGCTGCTGACCGCGAAGGATCGTATCGGCGGACTCCTGGGACCGGCGGCCGAGCTGCTGACGGTGACCCCGGGCTACGAGGTCCCGCTGGCCGCTGCCTTCGGCGCCGCCGCCGACGCCGTCGCGGTCACCACCCAGGCCTCCGCGGCCGACGCCATCCGTCTGCTCCGCAAGCAGGACGCCGGGCGGGCGGCACTGCTCGTGAGCGGCGCCCCCGAGGACGCAGCGGCCGGGGAGCGGACGGACGGCCCGCTGTTCGCCGCCGACCTGGTCCGAGGGCCCTCCGAACTCATGCCTGCCGTACGGCGGTTGCTGCACGGCATCGTTGTCGTCGGCACCCTTGAGGACGCCGAGGACCTCGTCTACGCACGGCCCGGCCTGACCGCCGTCACCGCCGAGGGCGACCTGCTCGGCGCGCACTTCGCGAGCGGCGGCTCCGCCGGAGCCCCCAGCCTGCTCGAAGTGCAGGCGTCCGTCGACGAGGCGGCGGCCGAGCTCGAAGAACTCGCCGTACGGTGCGAGGAGTTGACCGAGGCCCAGCAGCAGGCCACGCAGCAGCGCAGAGAACGGGCCGCGCTCGTCGAGGAGTTGGGGGAGCGGCGGCGGGCGGCCGAGCGGGAGAAGTCGGCCGTGGCGCAGCAGCTCGGACGGCTCGCCGGGCAGGCCCGCGGTGCCGCCGGGGAGGCCGAGCGCAGCACCGCCGCGGCCGCCCGGGCCCAGGAGGCGCTCGACAGGGCCGTACAGGAGGCCGAGGAACTCGCCGAACGGCTCGCCGTCGCCGAGGAGATGCCGGTCGAGGAGGAGCCCGACACCTCGGTACGGGACCGGCTCGCCGCCGACGGTGCCAACGCACGGCAGACCGAGATGGAGGCCCGGCTCCAGGTGCGCACCCACGAAGAGCGCGTCAAGGGGCTCGCGGGGCGCGCCGACTCGCTGGACCGGGCCGCGCGCGCCGAGCGTGAGGCGCGGGCGCGCGCCGAACAGCGCAGGGCACGGCTGCGCCACGAGGCGGCCGTGGCCGGGGCCGTCGCCTCCGGTGCGCGGCAGCTGCTCGCCCACGTCGAGGTCTCCCTCGTCCGCGCCGAGGAGGAACGCACCGTTGCTGAGGCCGCGAAGGCGCGCCGGGAGCAGGAGCTCGCCCGGGCCCGGGGCGAGGGCCGCGACCTCAAGTCCGAACTCGACAAACTGACCGACTCGGTCCACCGCGGCGAGGTGCTCGGCGCGGAGAAGCGGATGCGGATCGAGCAGCTGGAGACCAAGGCGCTGGAGGAGCTGGGCGTGGAGCCGGCGGGTCTGACCGCCGACTACGGCCCCGACCAGCTCGTACCGCCCTCGCCGCCCGCCGAGGGCGAGCAGCTTCCCGAGGACCCCGAGCACCCGCGCAACCAGCCGAGGACCTTCGTCCGCGCGGAGCAGGAGAAGCGGCTCAAGGCGGCCGAGCGGGCGTACCAGCAGCTGGGCAAGGTCAATCCGCTCGCCCTGGAGGAGTTCGCCGCGCTGGAGGAACGTCACAAGTTCCTCAGCGAGCAGCTGGAGGACCTGAAGAAGACCCGCGCCGACCTCCTCCAGGTGGTGAAGGAGGTCGACGAGCGTGTCGAACAGGTCTTCACCGAGGCGTACCGGGACACGGCCCGGGAGTTCGAGGGTGTGTTCAGCCGGCTGTTCCCCGGTGGAGACGGCCGGCTCGTCCTGACCGACCCCGACAACATGCTCACCACGGGTGTCGATGTCGAGGCACGGCCCCCGGGCAAGAAGGTCAAGCGGCTCAGCCTGCTCTCCGGTGGCGAGCGGTCACTGACCGCCGTCGCCCTGCTCGTATCGATCTTCAAGGCGCGGCCCAGCCCGTTCTATGTGATGGACGAGGTGGAGGCGGCCCTCGACGACACCAACCTCCAGCGGCTGATCCGCATCATGCAGGAGCTCCAGGAGGCCTCCCAGCTGATCGTGATCACCCACCAGAAGCGGACGATGGAGGTCGCCGACGCGCTGTACGGCGTGTCCATGCAGGGGGACGGGGTGTCGAAGGTGATCAGTCAGCGGCTTCGCTGATGCTCCCTTCTTTCAAGAGTTGAACACGTCACTCTCGCCCGCGGAACAAAGTCCAGGTTCACCCCGCTGTTGACTTCGAAACATGAAGGCATAGTCTCTGCAGCGTTGTTTTCACCTTCAGATGGCCGGTCGCATGGCCATGCCATTGGTATGACCATCTGAAAAGGGGCTTGTTCCAGGCCGGCAGCGTTGTCGGCGGCATGAGGAGTACACGTGACCAGCACAGCGCAGGCATCCAGATCAGGAGCCCGGGGCGCACACCCCGAGCATCTCGCCCACGTCGTCTTCATCGCGGCGGCGGCCGCGATGGGCGGCTTCCTCTTCGGCTACGACAGTGCCGTGATCAACGGCGCCGTCGAGGCCGTCCGGGACCGCTACGACATCGGCTCCGCGGCGCTGGCACAGGTCATCGCCATCGCGCTGATCGGCTGTGCCGTCGGCGCCGCCACCGCGGGCCGCACCGCCGACCGCATCGGCCGCATCCGGTCCATGCAGATCGCGGCCGTGCTGTTCACCATCAGCGCGGTCGGCTCGGCGCTCCCCTTCGCCCTCTGGGACCTCGCTCTCTGGCGCGTCGTCGGCGGCTTCGCCATCGGCATGGCCTCGGTGATCGGCCCCGCCTACATCGCCGAGGTCGCGCCCGCCGCGTACCGCGGCCGCCTCGGCTCCTTCCAGCAGGCCGCGATCGTCGTCGGCATCGCCGTCTCCCAGCTGGTCAACTGGGGCATCCTCAACGCCGCGGGCGGCGACCAGCGCGGCAAGCTGCTGGGCCTTGAGGCCTGGCAGGTCATGCTCGGAGTGATGGTCGTCCCCGCCGTCCTGTACGGCCTGCTGTCCTTCGCGATCCCCGAGTCCCCGCGGTTCCTGATCTCCGCAGGCAAGGAAGCGCGCGCCCGTGAGGTGCTCGCCGAGATCGAAGACGAGGACGTCGACCTGGACGCCCGGGTCGCCGAGATCGAGCTCGCCATGAAGAGCGAGCACAAGTCGGCGTTCAAGGACCTGCTCGGCGGCGGCTTCCTCTTCAAGCCGATCGTCTGGATCGGCATCGGCCTCTCGGTCTTCCAGCAGTTCGTCGGCATCAACGTCGCGTTCTACTACTCCTCGACGCTGTGGCAGTCCGTCGGCGTCGACCCGACCGAGTCGTTCTTCTACTCCTTCACGACGTCGATCATCAACATCCTCGGCACCGTGATCGCCATGATCTTCGTGGACCGGACAGGCCGCCGCCCGCTCGCCGTCATCGGCTCCGTCGGCATGGTCGTCGGCCTCGCACTGGAGGCCTGGGCGTTCAGCTACGACCTCGTCGACGGCAGGCTCCCGGCCGCCCAGGGCTGGATCGCCCTGATCGCCGCCCATGTGTTCGTGCTCTTCTTCGCCCTCTCCTGGGGCGTGGTCGTCTGGGTCATGCTCGGCGAGATGTTCCCGAACAAGCTCCGCGCCGCCGCCCTGGGCGTGGCCGCCTCCGCTCAGTGGATCGCCAACTGGGCCATCACCGCGAGCTTCCCGTCCCTGGCCGACTGGAACCTCTCCGTGACGTACGTGATCTACGCGGTCTTCGCCGCGCTCTCCGTCCCCTTCGTGCTGAGGTTCGTGAAGGAGACCAAGGGCAAGACGCTGGAGGAGATGGGGTAACCCGTCCCGGTCCAGCACCTACCGCCTCGCTCACCGAAGCCCGAGGAGAAGGGCCAAGTCCCCGCTGCCCCTCTCCTCGAACCCGCCGCCGCCCGCCCCGGACACCTCCCGGGCCGGGGCGGCGGCGTCACTCCGTGAGCCTCGGCAGCACGTCCTCGCAGAACAGATGCAGACTGCGCCAGCCCTCCTCGACCGGCATCCCACCGGACAGCGGATGCAGCACGAAGCTGCCGAGCCCCTGCGCCACGCACTCGTCCGGCGTCAGGATCCGGTACACGCCCTCGGCACGCAGCTCCTCCACCGTCGTGGCCGCCGACTTCACCGCCGAGCGGGTCCCCTCCGACTGCCAGGACGCGTACGTCCGCGCCTCGTGCAGGAAGTGCTCGCCGTACACCGCCCACGCCCGGTCCGGGTCCTCGGCGACATGCAGCAGCGGGGTCTCGGCCGCGGGCATCATGGTCCAGCCCTCGGTGCCGTACTCCACGAGCCGCTCCTTGTAATACGCCTCCAGCTCGGGCAGATGCGCGCTCGGGAAGAGCGGCAGCCCCAGCCGGGCCGCCCGGCGCGCCGCGGCCTGCGAGGAGCCGCCGACCAGCAGCAGGGGATGCGGCTCGGTGTACGGACGCGGAGTGACGCGGACGGTGCGGCCCCGGTAGGTGAACGGCTCGCCCGTCCACGCCTTCAGGACCGTCTCCAGCACCTCGTCCTGGAGCCGGCCGCGCCGCTTCCACTCCACGTCGAACAGGGCGTACTCCTCCGGCCTGTACCCGATCCCCGCCACCGTCACCAGCCGACCGCCGCTCAGCAGGTCCAGTACGGCGATGTCCTCGGCCAGCCGCAGCGGGTCGTGCAGCGGTCCGATGACCGCCGACACGGTGACCGCGATCCGCCGGGTGGCCCCGAAGACCGCGCCCGCGAAGGCGAACGGCGACGGCAGCCAGTTGTTGGCGACCCCGTGGTGCTCCTCCGTCTGCACGGTGGTGATCCCGCGGTCGTCGGCGTACGCGGCCATCTCGACGGCCGCCTGGTAGCGGGCGCCCAGCGACGCCGGGGTCGCACCGGGCTCGACGAGGTTGAAACGGACGACCGTGACGGGCATGGGGCCCCCTCGTGGCGTAGGTGGAGGGGGACGTTAGCTGACGCACAGTCAACTTTCCATAGTGGGGGCCACGTGACTGTGGGGAGGGTGTGTCACGACCCACATCATGGGCCGTGACACACCCTGGGGACGCTGCTTCGCGTACCCGACAGCAACCGCATACTGGGTGCGTTGTGACTCCGCCCCTGAGGGGCTTCCCGGCCGACACGAGGTCGGACGGGCGGGCCAGCCCGGCCCGGTGGGACGTGTGGCCCCGCGTGGACAACGAACCGCCGAGCGGGGGGTCACGCATACTTGAGCGTGTTATGGAAATCCTCATCCTTGCTGTAGTCATCGCCGTGGTTGTGCTCGCCGCGATCGGCGGGCTTGTCATCGGCAGCCGTAGGAAGAAGCAGCTGCCGCCGGCGCCCCCCACAACGCCCGACATCACCGCCCCTCCGGCCGAGCCGCACGTAGGCGACGAGGCCGAAACACCGCGGGACGAACCGCGCCGGACGATCGAGGAGGTGGACCTACCCGGCGGCTCGACCGGCGTCGCTGTGGAGGAGCCGCCCGCCGTCCCCGGGCTCGTAGCCCCCGAGATCGAGATCCCGGAGCCGGCCGCCGGCCGTCTGGTACGGCTGCGCGCCCGGCTCTCCCGCTCGCAGAACGCGCTCGGCAAGGGGCTGCTCACGCTCCTCTCGCGCGAGCACCTCGACGAGGACACCTGGGAGGAGATCGAGGACACGCTCCTCACCGCCGACGTCGGCGTACAGCCCACCCAGGAACTGGTCGAGCGGCTGCGCGAGCGCGTGAAGGTGCTTGGCACCCGTACGCCTCAGGAGCTGCGCGGACTGCTCCGCGAGGAGCTGCTGGCGCTGGTCGGCGCCGATCTGGACCGCACGGTGAAGACCGAGCCCGAGACCAGCAAGCCCGGCATCGTGATGGTCGTCGGCGTGAACGGCACCGGCAAGACGACCACCACCGGCAAGCTCGCCCGTGTCCTCGTGGCCGACGGCCGCAGCGTCGTCCTCGGCGCCGCCGACACCTTCCGTGCCGCCGCCGCCGACCAGCTGCAGACCTGGGGTGAGCGGGTCGGCGCCCACACCGTGCGCGGCCCCGAGGCCGGCGACCCCGCCTCCGTCGCCTTCGACGCGGTCAAGGAGGGCAAGGAGATGGGCGCCGACGTCGTCCTCATCGACACGGCGGGCCGCCTCCACACCAAGACCGGCCTCATGGACGAGCTCGGCAAGGTCAAGCGCGTCGTCGAGAAGCACGCCCCGCTGGACGAGGTGCTGCTCGTGCTCGACGCGACCACCGGTCAGAACGGGCTGGTCCAGGCCCGCGTGTTCGCCGAGGTCGTCGACATCACCGGCATCGTGCTGACCAAGCTCGACGGCACGGCCAAGGGCGGCATCGTGGTCGCCGTCCAGCGTGAGCTCGACGTGCCGGTCAAGCTGGTGGGTCTGGGAGAGGGTGCCGACGACCTGGCGCCGTTCGAGCCGGAAGCGTTCGTCGATGCGCTTATCGGTGACTGAGCGCCCCTTCTTTGCGCCTGAACCGGCGCCGCTCTCGCGGAGCTGGTTGCTCGCCGTTGTGGTTCCTCAATTGATGGTTGCGGAGCGACGGTGGCGAAAAACAGAAAAGGCCCCGTCACATGTTGCAGATGTGGCGGGGCCTGGTCGTTGAACGGCAGGGTCAGGCGCGGGACCGATGCGCCACGTACGCCAGCGTGCCCAGCATCAGGCGTGCGGCCGGTGGGTGCGTCGCCGAGTCCAGGGCGGGGGAGCGGAGCCAGCGGGCCGGGCCCAGGCCGCCGCGGTCGGAGGGCGGGGCCGTGACGTGGCTGCCGGGGCCGAGGCCGCGCAGGTCGAGGGACGACGGGTCGTCCCAGCCCATGCGGTAGAGCAGCCCGGGGAGCTCGGCGGCCGCGCCCGGGGCGACGAGGAAGTGGGCGCGGCCCTCGGGGGTGGCGATGACAGGGCCGAGCGGGAGACCCATCCGTTCGAGCCGGACCAGGGCCCGGTGTCCGGCGGCCTCGGCGACCTCGATCACGTCGAAGGCGCGGCCCACCGGCAGCATGACCGAGGCGCCCGGGAATTCCGCCCAGGCCGTGGCCACCTCGTCGAGTGTCGCCCCGGCGCGGACCGGGGGAGCGAAGTCGAGGGGATGCGCGCCGGGCGCACCGCAACTCGCCTTGCCGCACGAGCAGGCACCCGCGGCCGCCCGCGCACCTGGCACGACGTCCCAGCCCCAGAGCCCGGTGAACTCGGCCACGGCGGTGCATTCCGACGAGCGGCCGCCGCGCCGGCGCGCGCTGGATCGCATGTCCCGAATGCCGCCGATCGTGAAGCCCATGCCCCCTCCAACGGGTCCAGCACGCCAGTGGTTACGAGACGGAGGCGGATCGTGACCCTGTGTTTCCGTCAGGCCCGAGTGGCCGCTCGTCCCGGTGGCGCTCAGTGGTGCTCCGGGGGGCGTGCTCGACGGCGCGCGCCGCTGAACGCATCACTCCGCCTGCCCCCGGCCGTCATGTGTCAAGTGAATCGTGTAGAGGCAACCGTGAGTTCATTCGAAGGGGTGGCGAATGGTGGCGTTTCTGGATTCCCGGTGGCTGGACGGGTGATCGTAGGATTACTGTGTGTGCACAAGTCCTGGGGTGCATGCGCGCGTGGGTATGCCGGAGGCAAGTCGAGTCTCCGTTCGACGGATGGCGACTGCCGGACGTGCGACCGTCCGCACCGGCATCCTGGTCGGGCTTGGCGCACATGGCGTACAGGTGGTTTCAGGAATGGGGGCGTTCCAGTGGGCGGCAACGGCGGAGGCGGCACGAACGCTGACAAGCGCCCCAACGAGCTCTTGAGTTCGTGGTTCGTGCGGAGCGGCTGGTCCAAGGGCGAGCTCGCCCGTCAGGTGAACCGCCGGGCCCGCCAGCTGGGCGCCAGCCACATCTCCACGGACACCTCCCGCGTGCGCCGCTGGCTCGACGGTGAGAATCCGCGCGAGCCGATCCCCAGAATCCTGTCCGAGCTGTTCTCCGAGCGATTCGGCTGTGTCGTCGCCGTCGAGGACCTGGGCTTGCGCGCCGCCCACCAGTCCCCGTCCACCTCCGGCGTCGACCTGCCCTGGACGGGCCCGCAGACCGTGGCGCTGATCAGCGAGTTCTCGCGCAGCGACCTGATGCTGGCGCGGCGCGGCTTCCTCGGGACCTCGCTGGTCCTCTCCGCCGGGCCGTCCCTCATCGAGCCGATGCAGCGCTGGCTCGTGCCCTCGCCGTCCTCCCCCAGGCCCTTGGGTTCGCTCGCGCAGGGGGGAGCCTCATCGCACGGGGTGTCGGAGCCCGCGCCCGCCGCGCGCCGTCCGAGCCGGCTGTCCAAACCCGAGCTGGACCTCCTGGAGTCCACCGCCGTGATGTTCCGGAAGTGGGACGCCCAGTGCGGCGGCGGCCTGCGCCGCAAGGCAGTCGTGGGCCAGCTGCACGAGGTGACGGACCTCCTCCAGGAGTCCCAGCCCGAGGCCACCGCCAAGCGCCTGTTCAGGGTGGCCGCGGAGCTCGCCGAGCTGGCGGGCTGGATGAGTTACGACGTCGGGCTCCAGCCGACCGCCCAGAAGTACTTCGTCCTGGCCCTGCACGCCGCCAAGGAAGCCGGCGACAAGCCCCTGGGGTCGTACGTCCTGTCCAGCATGAGCCGCCAGATGATCCACGTCGGCCGCCCCGACGACGCGCTGGAGCTGATCCACCTCGCCCAGTACGGCAGCCGTGACTGCGCGAGCCCGCGCACCCAGTCCATGCTGTATGCGATGGAGGCCCGCGCGTACGCCAACATGGGCCAGCCCAGCAAGTGCAAGCGGGCCGTGCGTATGGCCGAGGACACCTTCGCCGACGCCGAGGAGTGGGACGAGCCGGACCCGGACTGGATCCGCTTCTTCTGCGAGGCCGAGCTGTACGCGGAGAACTCCCACTCGTACCGCGACCTCGCCTACGTCGCCGGCCGCAGCCCCACGTACGCCTCCATGGCAGAGCCCGTGATGCGCAAGGCCGTCGACCTGTTCGCCGAGGACACCGAGCACCAGCGGTCGTACGCACTCAACCTGATCGGCATGGCCACGGTGCACCTGTTGCAGCGTGAGCCGGAGCAGAGCGCGGTGCTCGCCCGGAGGGCCATGGAGGTCGCGGTCAAGGTGCGCTCCGAGCGGGTCAACACTCGTATCCGAAAGACCGTCGACACGGCCGTACGCGATTTCGGGGATCTGGCCGAGGTCGTGGACCTCAACGACCAACTCGCCAAGCACCTGCCCGAGACCGCCGACGCGGTCTGACTCCCTCCGCTCCAGGACCCCAAGGCTCCGGCCGCGGCCGGCCTCCCCGACTACCCGACTCGGCTCCCCCCATGCCAGGTCATCGGATGGCTGCCCGCGGCCGGTACACGCGCCTTTTTGCGCCTGAACCGGCGCCGCTCTCGCGTAGCTGGCTGAGCGCCGTTTGGGTTTCTCAATTGATGGTTGCGGTGGTCTTCGGCCGGTGGTTGCGGCGGTCTTCGGCTCGTGGGCGGTGGGGGAGCTTCCGAAGGTTGCGTCACGATAACGATCGTGCGGCCCGGTATCCAGCAGTTCATCAAGGCGTAACACGCGAGGTGCCTTCGTCACGGTGGCGAAACATCGAGGGGCGTCGACCGAAACCGCGCTGCGCCAATCTCGTGGCGCATAACCGGCCCGCCCCTCAATCCGCTCAGGCTTCGCCCGCACGGGGCCGTACCTATCGACGAGGAGACGCCGATGGCATCATCCGCCATCACGCTAGCCGCAGACGCACCCACACTGTCTGCCGCCAACACAGGCTTCATGCTGATCTGTTCCGCCCTGGTGATGCTCATGACCCCGGGCCTGGCCTTCTTCTACGGAGGCATGGTCCGCGTCAAGAGCACCCTGAACATGCTGATGATGAGCTTCATCAGCCTGGGCATCGTCACCATCCTGTGGGTGCTGTACGGCTTCTCCCTCGCCTTCGGTACGGACTCCGGCAGCCTCATCGGCTGGAACTCGGACTGGGTGGGCCTCAGCAACATCGGACTGACGGAGCTGTGGGACGGATACACCATCCCGGTCTTCGTCTTCCTGGTCTTCCAGCTGATGTTCGCGATCATCACGCCCGCCCTGATCAGCGGTGCCCTGGCCGACCGCGTCAAGTTCAGTGCCTGGGCGCTGTTCGTCGCCCTGTGGGCCACGGTCGTCTACTTCCCGGTCGCCCACTGGGTCTGGGGCGCCGGCGGCTGGGCCTTCGAACTGGGGGTCATCGACTTCGCCGGCGGTACGGCGGTCCACATCAACGCCGGTGCCGCAGCGCTCGGTGTGATCCTGGTCATCGGCAAGCGCGTCGGCTTCAAGAAGGACCCGATGCGTCCGCACAGCCTCCCGCTTGTCATGCTCGGTGCCGGTCTGCTGTGGTTCGGCTGGTTCGGCTTCAACGCCGGTTCGTGGCTCGGCAACGACGACGGTGTCGGCGCGCTGATGTTCGTCAACACCCAGGTCGCCACCGCCGCCGCCATGCTGGCCTGGCTCATCTACGAGAAGATCCGCCACGGCGCGTTCACCACGCTGGGCGCCGCCTCCGGTGCCGTCGCCGGTCTGGTCGCCATCACCCCGGCCGGTGGCTCGGTTTCCCCGCTCGGCGCGATCGCCGTCGGTGCCATCGCCGGTCTGCTGTGCGCCATGGCCGTCGGACTGAAGTACAAGTTCGGCTACGACGACTCGCTCGACGTCGTCGGCGTCCACCTGGTCGGCGGTGTCGTCGGCTCCCTGCTGATCGGCCTCTTCGCCAGCGGTCACGGCCAGTCCGATGTCGCGGGCCTCTTCTACGGCGGCGGCCTGGACCAGTTCTGGAAGCAGTGCGCCGGTGTCTTCGCGGTCCTCGCCTACTCGCTGGTGGCCTCCGCGATCCTCGCCCTCATCCTCGACAAGACCATCGGCATGCGGGTCTCCGAGGACGACGAGGTGGCGGGCATCGACCAGGTCGAGCACGCCGAGACCGCATATGACTTCAGCGGCGCCGGCGGCGGTGCCGCCCGGACGGTGCCGGCCCCGGTCGCCGCCACTGCGAGCAAGAAGGTGGACGCATGAAGCTCATCACCGCCGTCGTGAAGCCGCACCGGCTCGACGAGATCAAGGAGGCCCTGCAGGCCTTCGGAGTGCACGGACTGACGGTCACCGAGGCCAGCGGTTACGGTCGTCAGCGGGGACACACCGAGGTCTACCGCGGTGCCGAGTACACCGTCGACCTGGTCCCCAAGATCCGCATCGAGGTGCTGGTCGAGGACGACGACGCCGAGCAGTTGATCGACGTCATCGTCAAGGCGGCCCGCACCGGCAAGATCGGTGACGGCAAGGTCTGGTCCCTCCCGGTCGACACGGCCGTCCGCGTCAGGACCGGCGAGCGCGGCCCGGACGCGCTCTGACGAGAAGGACAGGAGTCTCTGGGTGACGAGTACGCACGTACGCACGCAAGCAGACGACTCGGGACCCAGCGGCTACGCGGCGGCCCGGCTGCGCCTCCTCCAAGAGGGGGCGCGGTCAGGGCCGCCGCGCCGTACGGCCCTCGCCGAACTCACGGACGACTGGCTGCGCGGTCTCTTCGACGCCGGGACCGGAGAAAAGGGAGCGGAGCGACTTCCGCAGAAGGATGGTGGTGGGCGACGGGAGGGCGGCCCGCGTGGCGTCTCACTCGTGGCCGTCGGAGGCTACGGGCGCGGTGAACTCTCCCCGCGCAGCGACCTCGACCTGCTCCTCCTGCACGACGGCAGCGACACGGACGCGGTGGCCGCTCTCGCCGACCGCATCTGGTACCCGGTGTGGGACCTGGGCCTTGCCCTCGACCACTCCGTGCGCACGCCCGCCGAGGCGCGCAAGACGGCGGGCGAGGACCTCAAGGTGCAGCTCGGCCTGCTGGACGCCCGCCACATCGCGGGCGACCTCGGCCTGACCGCGGGCCTGCGCACGGCCGTGCTGGCCGACTGGCGCAACCAGGCGCCCAAACGCCTCCCGGAACTCCAGGAGCTGTGCGCCGGACGTGCCGAACGCCAGGGTGAACTGCAGTACCTGCTGGAGCCCGACCTCAAGGAGGCCCGCGGCGGACTGAGAGACGCCACAGCCCTGCGCGCCGTCGCCGCCTCCTGGCTCGCGGACGCCCCCCGGGAGGGTCTGGCAGACGCCCGGCGCCGACTGCTGGACGTCCGGGACGCACTGCACCTCACCACCGGCCGCGCCACCGACCGCCTCGCCCTCCAGGAGCAGGACCAGGTCGCCGCCGAACTGGGACTGCTGGACGCGGACACGCTGCTGCGCCAGGTGTACGAGGCCGCACGTGTCGTGTCGTACGCCAGTGACGTGACCTGGCGCGAGGTGGGGCGTGTGCTGCGCTCGCGCGCCGTACGGCCGCGACTGCGCGCCATGCTCGGAGGCGGGAAGCCCACCACCGAGCGCTCCCCGCTCGCGGAGGGCGTGGTCGAGCAGGACGGCGAGGTGGTGCTCGCGCGGGCCGCGCGCCCCGAGCGCGACCCCGTGCTGCCCCTGCGCGCCGCCGCGGCGGCCGCCCAGGCCGGACTGCCCCTCTCGCTGCACGCGGTACGCCGGATGGCGGCCGGCGCCCGCCCGCTGCCCACGCCCTGGCCCGCCGAGGCGCGCGAACAACTCGTCACGCTGCTCGGCTCGGGCCGCCCGACCGTGGACGTCTGGGAGGCACTGGAGGCAGAGGGCCTGATCACCCGGCTGCTGCCCGACTGGGAGCGGGTCCGCTGCCGTCCGCAGCGCAACGCCGTGCACATCTGGACGGTCGACCGGCACCTGATCGAGACGGCCGTACGGGCCTCCGAGTTCACCCGCCGGGTCCACCGCCCCGACCTCCTCCTGGTCGCCGCGCTCCTGCACGACATCGGCAAGGGCTGGCCCGGAGACCACTCCGTCGCGGGCGAGATCATCGTGAAGGACGTGGCCGCGCGCATAGGGTTCGACCGCGACGACGTGGCCGTGCTCGCCACCCTCGTACGCCACCACCTGCTGCTCGTGGAGACGGCCACCCGGCGCGACCTGGAGGACCCGGCGACGGTCCGCTCGGTCGCCGAGGCGGTCGGCTCCGAGGGCACCCTGGAGCTGCTGCACGCGCTGACCGAGGCGGACGCGCTGGCCACCGGCCCGGCGGCGTGGTCCTCCTGGCGTGCCTCGCTGGTGGCCGACCTGGTCAAGCGGGTCGCGGCCGTGCTCTCCGGCGACGCCCCCGAGCAGCCCGCGGCCGACGCCGAGGCGCCCACCGCCGAGCAGGAGCGACTCGCCATCGAGGCGTTCCGCACCGGCGGCCCCGTCCTCGCCCTGCGCGCCCAGACCGAACCGTCCGGCGAGAGCGAGGACAAGCCCTCCGGCGAGCCCGAGCCCCTCGGCGTGGAACTCCTCATCGCGGTGCCGGACCAGCCGGGCGTCCTGCCCGCGGTGGCCGGCGTCCTGGCCGTGCACCGCCTGACCGTACGCACGGCGGAACTGCGCGCCCTGGAGCTGCCCGACGCCGACGCCTTCGACGGGCCGGTGCTCCTGCTGAACTGGCGGGTGGCCGCGGAGTACGGCTCCCTGCCCCAGGCCGCCCGGCTGCGCACGGACCTCGTACGGGCGCTGGACGGCTCCCTGGACATCGCCTCCCGCCTGGCCGAGCGGGACGCGGCGTATCCGCGCCGCCGGGGCGTGCTCGCGCCTGCGGCGCGGGTGACGGTCGCCCCGGCCGCCTCCCACCACGCCACGGTGATCGAGGTACGGGCCCAGGACGCGCCCGGGCTGCTGTTCCGCATCGGGAGGGCGCTGGAGGACGCGGACGTACAGGTGCGCAGCGCCCACGTCAGCACCTTGGGCGCCAATGCCGTGGACGCTTTCTACGTGACCAGTGCGAAGGGGGTGCCGCTGCCGGGGGAGGAGGCTGCCGCGGTGGCCCGGGCACTGGAGGAGACGCTGCGGGGTTAGCCGACTGCCGGGGGCGCCTTCGTGACGGGCGCTCCCGGTTCCGTTCCCGTGCGGGTCCGTGCGGGTCCGTACGTGTTCGGGATTCGGGTTCGTACCCGTTCGGGAAGGGCGCCATTGGCTCCGTACGAGAACGGGTGGAGACCCCACCGCAGCCGGACAGATACCCTGGAGGGCAACCCACACTGCCCCCGACTCCGAGGACCGAAGCCGCCGTGTTCGATACGCTCTCCGATCGCCTCTCAGCGACTTTCAAGAACCTGCGGGGTAAGGGACGCCTTTCCGAGGCGGACATCGACGCCACGGCACGCGAGATCCGCGTCGCGCTCCTCGAAGCGGACGTGGCGCTTCCTGTCGTCCGGGGGTTCATCAAGAACGTCAAGGAGCGGGCGCTCGGCGCCGAGGTCTCCAAGGCGCTCAACCCGGCCCAGCAGGTCCTCAAGATCGTCAACGAGGAGCTCGTCCAGATCCTCGGCGGCGAGACCCGGCGCCTGCGCTTCGCCAAGCAGCCGCCGACCGTGATCATGCTGGCCGGTCTGCAGGGTGCCGGTAAGACGACGCTCGCGGGCAAGCTCGGCAAGTGGCTCAAGGAGCAGGGACACTCCCCGCTGCTGGTCGCCGCCGACCTCCAGCGTCCGAACGCGGTCAACCAGCTCAGCGTGGTCGCCGAGCGTGCGGGCGTGGCCGTCTTCGCGCCGGAGCCCGGCAACGGCGTGGGCGACCCGGTGAAGGTCGCCAAGGACTCCATCGAGCACGCGAAGTCGAAGGTCCACGACATCGTGGTCGTCGACACCGCGGGCCGCCTGGGCATCGACCAGGAGATGATGCAGCAGGCCGCGGACATCCGGGACGCGGTCAGCCCCGACGAGATCCTGTTCGTCGTCGACGCGATGATCGGTCAGGACGCGGTCAACACCGCCGAGGCCTTCCGTGACGGCGTCGGCTTCGACGGCGTGGTGCTGTCGAAGCTCGACGGCGACGCCCGCGGTGGTGCGGCGCTGTCGATCCGCCAGATCACCGGCAAGCCGATCATGTTCGCGTCGAACGGTGAGAAGCTCGACGACTTCGACGCCTTCCACCCGGACCGGATGGCCTCCCGCATCCTCGACATGGGTGACCTGCTCACCCTGATCGAGCAGGCGGAGCGGACGTTCAGCCAGGAAGAGGCCGAGAAGATGGCCTCCAAGCTGGCGTCCAAGAAGGGCCAGGACTTCACCCTGGACGACTTCCTGGCCCAGATGGAGCAGGTCCGCAAGATGGGCTCCATCTCGAAGCTGCTCGGCATGCTGCCGGGCATGGGCCAGATCAAGGACCAGATCAACAACCTCGACGAGCGGGACGTCGACCGTACGGCCGCGATCATCAAGTCGATGACTCCGGGTGAGCGGCAGGACCCGACGATCATCAACGGCTCGCGGCGTGCCCGTATCGCCCGGGGTTCGGGTGTCGAGGTCAGCGCTGTGAAGAACCTCGTCGAGCGGTTCTTCGAGGCTCGCAAGATGATGTCCCGCATGGCGCAGGGCGGCGGTATGCCAGGGATGCCCGGGATGCCGGGCATGGGTGGCGGTCCCGGCCGGACGAAGAAGCAGCCGAAGAAGGCCAAGGGCAAGCAGCGTTCCGGGAACCCGATGAAGCGCAAGCAGCAGGAGCAGGAGGCTGCCGCTCGGCGTGCCGCCGCGGCGCAGGGGGGTGCTCCGGGTGGGGCGCTCGGCCTGCCGGGCCAGCAGAGCGGGCAGGACTTCGAACTGCCGGACGAGTTCAAGAAGTTCATGGGCTGATCGGCGGGGGTGCGGGTCTGTGGCTCGCAGGAGGCCGTGGGCGTGTTCGCTGGGCGCGGCGCCGGCCGATGGCCGCTGTTCACCGTTCCCACCGTTCACTCTTCGCCGATCGCCGATCGCCGATCGCCGATCGCCGATCGCCGATCGCCGATCGCCGATCGCCGATCGGTTCGCCGGTTCGCCGGTTCGCCTACGGCGCGTCTCGTGCGGGACGCGTATGACGCCGGGGCGCTCTCGCTGTGAGGGTGCCCCGGTTTCGCGCCCCGCCGCCCCTACCCGTCCCATCCCCAGGGGCTGCGCCCCTGGACCCCCAGTTCGGGGCCGCGCCTCGTGCCCGCCTTTTGAGACCGCGCTCTCCGGGGGCCCCGCTTCCTTCGGGGCTCAGCCCCGGACCCCGTTTCCGGCGGCCCAGCCGTCGGACCCCCGCTGCTCAAACGCCGAAGGGGCTGGAAGGCGCGCGGCGGCGCTGGAATGTGCCGGCCGGGGCTTGGGACTTCAGCCGAGGCCAGGTGCCACCAAGCCCGTCCAGCGTTGAGGACGGTGCCGTCAGGCCGATGGGCCACCCGCCCACCCGCCCAGCCACCCACTCACCCGCACACAACTCACCCACCCCAGCCCTCAAACGGGGGCCTGGGGCGTGGCCCCAGGGATGGGACGGGGGCGAAAGGCGTCGGGTTACGGCGTCCGTGCGATCAGGTAGCGGAACACGTTCGGCATCCACACCGTGCCGTCACCGCGCTGGTACGGGTGAAGGGCCTCCGTCAACTCCTTCTCGACCTGGGCCTGGTCCGTGGCCGTGACGGCCGCGTCGAACAGCCCCGTGGACAGCAGGCCCCGTACCGCGTTGTCGATGTCGGCGTACCCGAAGGGGCACGCGACCCGCCCGGACCCGTCGGGCCGCAGACCGGCCCGCTGGGCGACCTCCTCCAGGTCGTCCCGGAGAGCGGGCCGCCAACTCCCCGGCGTACGCAAGGGATCCGCCAGCTTGGTGGCCACGCGGAGCACGGACGACGTGGTGCACCGTTCCGGTGGGCCCCAGCCCGCCAGCACCACGGGCGTGCCACGACGCACGAGCGGCCTCGCCGCGGTGAGCGACTCGGCGAGCCCCTCGGAGTCCCCGGCCACGCAGCCGATCGGTTCGAAGGCGGTCACGAGGTTGTACGCGGGCTCCCCACAGGCACCGACCGCACCGGCCACGTCCTCAAGGGTCCCGTCGGTTCCGTCGATGATGCGCATCTCGGCACGCGCGCGCGTGCCCCATGCCTCCGGCACCAGCCTTTCCCGCGCCAGCCGCACCCGTTCGGGTGACGCCGCGTCGATGCCGGTGATGGCGGCCCCCCGGGAGGCCGCCATCAACAGAGCGAGCCCGGAACCGCAGCCGAGGCCCAGCACCCGCGTACCCGAACCCACGTCGAGTCGCTCATAGACGGCCTCGTAGAGAGGTACCAGCATCCTTTCCTGGATCTCGGCCCAGTCACGCGCGCGTGTGGCCTGGTCCATGCGGGGCGCTGCCGCCGCGAGAGGTAGGTGCTGCCGCATGAGCGTGGATGTCATATCGAAAGCGCCCCAATCCGCCGAGAGTTGCCGAGTCGTCCTGTGCCCGTTTTTCCGGGCCCCCGTGCAGTGCGGTCGCACTCCCCCCGCTTTGTCCCCCGTATGCCAGGAAACTCCGCACCCGACGCCCCGTCCAGTGGTCACGTGCACCCGTTTGTGTGATGACTGTGCTCCAGGAAAAGAATTCACATCCCCGCAACGTGGCGCCGTACCATCGCGCCATGGCCAAGGCACCCGTTCTCACACCCCGGGCGGACGACTTCCCGCGCTGGTACCAGGACCTGATCAACAAGGCCGAACTGGCCGACAACGGGCCGGTGCGCGGCACCATGGTCATCCGACCGTACGGGTACGGGCTGTGGGAGCGGATGCAGGCCGAGATGGACGGGCGCATCAAGGAGACGGGCACCCAGAACGCGTACTTTCCGCTGCTGATCCCGCAGTCGTACCTCACGCGTGAGGCCGACCACGTCGAGGGCTTCGCGCCCGAACTCGCTGTGGTCACGCACGGCGGCGGCAAGGAGCTGGAGGAGCCGGCGGTGGTCCGCCCGACCTCCGAGATGATCGTCAACGACTACTTCTCGAAGTGGGTGCAGAGCTACCGCGACCTGCCCCTGCTGATCAACCAGTGGGCGAACGTGGTCCGTTGGGAGCTCAGGCCCCGCCTGTTCCTGCGCACGACCGAGTTCCTGTGGCAGGAGGGCCACACCGCGCACGCCACCTACGAGGACGCGCGTGACTTCGCCTCGCACATTCACCGCAAGGTCTACGAGGACTTCATGGTGAACGTCCTCGCGATGGACGTCGTCGCCGGCCGCAAGACCGTCAAGGAGCGGTTCGCGGGCGCCATCAACACCCTCACCCTCGAAGGCATGATGGGCGACGGCAAGGCCCTGCAGATGGCCACCAGCCACGAGCTGGGCCAGAACTTCGCCAAGGCCTTCAACACCCGGTACCTGTCGCGGGAGGGCAGGCAGGAGCTGGTGTGGCAGACCTCCTGGGGCTCGACGACCCGCATGATCGGCGCCCTGGTGATGATGCACGGCGACGACAGCGGCCTGCGCGTCCCGCCCCGCCTCGCCCAGATCCAGGCTGTCGTCCTCGCGGTCAAGGAGGACGACGCGGTTCTGGCCAAGGTCCACGAGATCGGTGACCGCCTGAGGGCGGCGGGCGTACGCGTCCACGTCGACGACCGCACCGACACTCCGTTCGGCCGCCGTGCGGTCGACTGGGAGCTCAAGGGCGTCCCCGTGCGGATCGAGCTCGGGCCCCGCGACCTGGAGAAGGGGACCGAGATGCTGGCCCGCCGTATCCCGGGAGGCAAGGAACCCGTCGCGATCGACTCGCTCGCCGACACGCTCCCCGCGGTCCTCGAAGCGGACCAGGCGCTCCTGCTGAGGCAGTCGCGCGAGCTCCGTGAGTCCCGCACGAGCGATGTGTCGACGATCGAGGAGGCGGTCGAGGCGGCGGCCGCCGGCGGCTGGGCGCGCATCCCGTGGGCCGTGCTCGGTGAGGAAGGCGAGGTCAAGCTGGCCGAGCAGGCGGTGACCGTACGGTGTCTGGTCGCCGAGGACGGGTCGGTGCCCGACTCCGACGACGCGCCGGGTAACGTCGCCGTCGTGGCGCGCGCCTACTAGTGCGGCCCGCGCCTCCGCGAGAGAGGCCGAACGGCATCTTGCGCATCTGACAACTCCGGGTGTCCCCGGCGCGCGGAATCGTCCACGCGCCGGACAGGAGGGGTGGCCCGAAGGGCATCGATTGAGGGCGGTGCAAGGAGACGGGCGGACGTACGTGCGTCTACGTACCGCCTTGGTATGAGCTGTGAGGCTTCTCCGCAGATCGGCGCACCCGCCCTCGTCAGGTCGCATCAGCGGCAACTGACGGGTACGTGCAAATTATTTGAGATGCCCCGGAATAGGAACACAGCGGGACCCAGGCTCGTTGTCATTACGTGAGCACGACACAGACACCACCTGTTCTCGCCGCAGAGCTGGCACAGGCGTGGGCCGATATTCAGCGGTACCACCCCGAGCTGCCGGATCTTGCCGCTCCCGAGTCCCTGATCGGGGAGTCGTCGTCCGCATGCGGGCACGAGCTCTCCTTCGAGCGACTGCTCCATGAGGCAGTCCACGGCATCGCCGCCGCCCGCGGAGTCCGCGACACCTCGCGCGCCGGCCGCTACCACAACCGCAGATTCCTCGCCATCGCCGAGGAGCTGGGCCTGGACCACCCCGAGGAGCCGCACCCCAGCAGCGGCTTCTCGCTGGTCACGCTCAACCCCGAGGCGAAGCGGCGCTACCGCCCGACCATCGAGCGGCTCCAGCGCGCGCTGAAGGCCCACTCCGCCGCGACCGCCGCCGACACGGCCCGGTCCTTCCGCGGCCCGGCCGCCCGGCACGGCTCGTCCGGTGGCGGCGTCCGGGTGAAGGCGGTGTGCGACTGCGGACGAAACGTCCGGGTCGTACCGTCGGTCCTGGCCCAGGCGCCGATCGTGTGCGGCGGATGCGGAAAGCCGTTCCGCATCCCCGAAGTGGTCGGCGCGGCGGCCAGCTGAGACGACGGCTGCTCGTGGCAGCCGTACCTCGGCAGTCGCAGCGGGGCACGAGTGGGCGCGGCGGCACCCTGCCCGGGCGGTGAGCGGACCAGCTTCGCCGAGCCGGCGCCGGGTGCCGCTCAGCCATGCCCAGGAGCCCCTCGTGGCCGGAGCGATCTCCGGCGTGTGGCACAATGGCTAGCTGTACTCGACAGCCGCACAGGACCCCTCTCTCCTCCGGCTGACGCGTCCATCGGGCCACTCGGGTACCGCAACCCCACGCGGCATCTCGTTGTGCCCCACCACGTCAAAACCAGGAGAACCCACTCCCGTGGCAGTCAAGATCAAGCTGAAGCGTCTGGGCAAGATCCGTTCGCCTCACTACCGCATCGTCGTCGCCGACTCCCGCACCCGCCGTGACGGCCGGGCCATCGAGGAGATCGGCAAGTACCACCCGACGTACCACCCGTCGGTGATCGAGGTCGACGCCGAGCGTGTCGCGTACTGGCTGGGTGTCGGCGCGCAGCCGACCGAGCCCGTGCTCGCGATCCTCAAGAAGACCGGCGACTGGCAGAAGTTCAAGGGCGAGCCCGCCCCGGCGCCGCTGCTCGTCGCCGAGGCCAAGTCCGGGCGTCCGTCGTTCGAGGCTCTCGGCGGTGACGACGAGGGCAAGGGTGAGGCCATCACCCAGAAGAAGAAGGCCGAGAAGAAGGACGAGGCCGCGGCTGAGTCCGAGTCGACCGAGGCCTGAGCAGCATGCTCGAAGAGGCGCTTGAGCACCTCGTGAAGGGCATCGTCGACAACCCTGACGATGTGCAGGTCGCCTCGCGCAACCTGCGTCGCGGGCGCGTCCTAGAGGTCCGGGTCCACCCCGACGACCTCGGCAAGGTGATCGGCCGCAACGGCCGCACCGCGCGTGCCCTGCGTACCGTCGTCGGCGCCATCGGCGGCCGTGGTGTCCGCGTCGACCTCGTCGACGTGGACCAAGTCCGCTGACGCGAACGCAGCACCGGCTCGGGCCGGGGAAGGCCACTGGGCCGTCCCCGGCCCGCAGTCGTATGACAGGAGATCTAAACAAGTGCAGCTGGTAGTCGCACGGATCGGCCGCGCCCACGGCATCAAGGGCGAGGTCACCGTCGAGGTACGCACCGACGAGCCGGAGCTGAGGCTCGCACCCGGCGCCGTACTCCACACGGATCCCGCCTCGGCGGGCCCGCTCACCATCGAGACCGGCAGGGTGCACAGCGGCCGGCTGCTCCTGCGCTTCGAGGGCGTACGCGACCGCACCGCCGCCGAGGCCCTGCGCAACATCGTTCTGATCGCCGAGGTGGACCCGGAGGAACTCCCCGCGGAGGAGGACGAGTACTACGACCACCAGCTGATCGACCTGGACGTGGTCACCAAGGACGGCGTGGAGGTCGGCCGGATCACCGAGATCTCGCACCTGCCCTCGCAGGACCTCTTCATCGTCGAGCGGCCCGACGGGAGCGAGGTGATGATCCCCTTCGTCGAGGAGATCGTCACCGAGATCGATTTGAAGGAGCAGAGGGCGGTCATCGACCCTCCGCCCGGCCTGATCGACGAGCACGCCGAGACGGCCTCGCCGAAGGACGAGCACGCATGAGACTCGACGTCGTCACGATCTTCCCCGAGTACCTCGAACCCCTGAACGTGTCGCTCGTGGGCAAGGCACGCGCGCGTGGACAGCTGAATGTGCACGTGCATGATCTGCGTACCTGGACGTACGACCGCCACAACACGGTCGACGACACGCCGTACGGCGGCGGCCCCGGCATGGTCATGAAGACCGAGCCCTGGGGCGACGCGCTGGACTCCGTGCTGGCCGACGGCTACGAGACGGGCTCCCACGGCCCCGCCCTCATCGTCCCCACCCCCAGCGGTCGCCCCTTCACCCAGGCACTCGCCGTCGAACTCTCCGAGCGTCCCTGGCTGGTCTTCACACCCGCCCGTTACGAGGGCATCGACCGCCGCGTCATCGACGAGTACGCGACCCGTATGCCCGTCTACGAGGTGTCCATCGGCGACTACGTCCTCGCCGGCGGTGAGGCGGCCGTCCTCGTCGTCACGGAAGCCGTGGCGCGACTGCTGCCGGGCGTCCTCGGGAACGCCGAGTCGCACCGGGACGACTCCTTCGCGCCCGGAGCCATGGCCAGTCTCCTGGAGGGCCCGGTGTACACGAAGCCGCCCGAGTGGCGCGGCCGTGGCATCCCCGACGTGCTGCTCAGCGGCCATCACGGCAAGATCGCCCGCTGGCGCCGCGACGAGGCGCTCAGGCGTACGACGGTCAACCGGCCCGACCTCATCGAGCGCTGCGACCCCAAGGCGTTCGACAAGAAGGACCGCGAGATGCTCTCCATCCTCGGCTGGTCGCCGGACCCCGAGGGTGAGCCGCACGGCCGATTTTGGCGCAGGACAGAGGGCGTGGAAGAATAGGCCGCTGTTGTGCGTCGTCCGGCGCGCGCCCCTGCCACAGGGGGACACGACGCCCGCCCCGACCCGGACAGCAATCCTCCCGAACAACCTAGCTCCCGCCGATGACCTGTGGCATGGGCGAAGAAAGCAGACGAAATGTCTCACGTGCTCGACACCGTCGACGCCGCGTCGCTGCGCAGCGACATCCCGGCCTTCCGCCCGGGTGACACCGTCAACGTCCACGTCCGCGTCATCGAGGGCAACCGCTCTCGTGTGCAGCAGTTCAAGGGCGTTGTCATCCGCCGCCAGGGCGCCGGTGTCCGCGAGACCTTCACGGTCCGCAAGGTCTCGTTCTCCGTCGGCGTGGAGCGTACCTTCCCGGTGCACACCCCGATCGTCGAGAAGATCGAGCTCGTCACCCGCGGTGACGTCCGTCGCGCCAAGCTGTACTACCTGCGCGACCTGCGCGGCAAGGCGGCGAAGATCAAGGAGAAGCGCGAGAACTGAGTGCGCTCAGGTGTCACTGAGCGGGGCCGGATAGCATCTGGCCCCGATGGACACCGAAGCACATCACGTGGAGCGCGACCGCTCCTCCCGCCCTTCTGGGGACGAGATCCCATCGGACAACTCCGGCCGGACGCCGGACGGTTCCGAAGAGATCTCGGACACAGCGGAGCCGGAGGGACGGTCGCGTTTCTCGTTCGGCACCCGTGTCGCCGACTGGCTCCCCGGCGGGCGGATCACCCTGACCGCACTGGTTTGCCTGCTTTTCCTGCTGCTGCTCAGCACGTTCGTGATCCAGCCGTTCCAGATTCCCAGCAGCTCCATGGAGCGCGGATTGAGGATCGGGGACCGCGTTCTCGTAAATAAGTTGGCGTACCGTTTCGGTTCCGAGCCGCAGCGGGGTGACGTCGTGGTGTTCGACGGCACCGACTACTTCGGGAACGCCGACTACGTCAAGCGCGTTGTCGGCGTTGGGGGAGACCGTGTGGTCTGCTGCGGCAGGGAGGGGAGGCTTGAGGTGAACGGCCGGTCGGTCGACGAGTCGGCGTTTCTGTACCCGGGGGACAGCCCGTCGGACGTGCCCTTCGACGTGGTCGTGCCCGACGGCACCCTGTTCGTCCTCGGTGACCACCGCAGTGACTCCAGTGACTCCCGCGACCATCTCGGGTCGCCGGGTGGCGGCATGATCCCGGTCGGGAGAGTGATCGGCAGAGCCGACTGGATCACCTGGCCCGTAGGACACATGACGGTCCTGGACCGACCCGGCGCCTACGCGCGCGTGCCCGCCGCGTCCACCGCGGACGGTGCCCATGGGTAACCGCGGCAAACCCCGCGGGGTCGTCAGCAGCCCCGCTGAGAACCTGCTGCCCACCGGCGCCCGACGGTCCGGTGGAGCAGCCCGGCCGAGCCGAGTCGAACGGCGCAAACTCGCCCGTAAGATCAAGCGCCGCAGGCGCCGCTCGGCCCTCAAGGAGATCCCGCTCCTCATAGGTGTCGCCGTGGTCATAGCCCTGGTCCTGAAGACCTTCCTGGTCCAGGCGTTCGTGATCCCGTCGGGCTCGATGGAGAACACGATCCAGATCGGCGACCGGGTCCTGGTCGACAAGCTCACCCCGTGGTTCGGCTCCGAGCCGCAGCGCGGGGACGTCGTCGTGTTCAAGGACCCCGGCGGCTGGCTGGAGGACGAGCAGACGACGGTGAAGCAGGACGACCCCGTCGTGATCAAGCAGATCAAGGAGGGCCTGCAGTTCATCGGACTGCTGCCCTCCGACAACGAACGGGACCTGATCAAGCGGGTCGTCGCGGTCGGCGGAGACACCGTCAAGTGCTGCGACACCCAGGGGCGCGTCACGGTCAACGGCATGCCGCTCAACGAGCCGTACATCCGCACCGGCAACGCACCGTCGTCGATCAAGTTCGAGGTGGCGGTGCCTCCGGGCCGCTTCTGGGTCATGGGCGATCACCGTGCCAACTCCGCCGACTCGCGCTACCACCGCACCGAGTCGTACAACGGCACCGTCTCCGAGGACTCCGTCGTCGGCCGTGCCGTGGTCATCGCCTGGCCCATCGGCAACTGGAGCCAGTTGGAGGAACCGGACACGTACGCGTCCGTGCCGAGCGGGTCGACCACCGCTCTCGGCGCGTCGCATAGGGTGGCCTCAGCGGGTCTGAATGGATTGATCCCGCTCCCGACCCCTGCGGAACTCCCGCTCGTTATGGGAGTGGTGGGCCTGCACCGGATGAGGCGTAGGCGGCGGTACGGCGTGAGGAGTGGATGTGGGGGATTTGGCGGTCGGCGCACGATCCGGACCCGGTGGCCCCGAGGAGCAGCCGGAGCGGCCCGACGAAGCGGCTTCCCCGGCCGCGGAGGACGCGGCGAGCTCCAGGAACGCCGCAGGCCCTGGTGGTACCGGAGGTTCCGCGGGCTCCGGGAGTGACTCCCCGGACGCCCAGAACCGCGGTGACGCCGAGAACCGCAGTGACGCCGAGGGCTCCAGGGACGGCGAGAGCCCCGGGGACGGTGCGGACAACACCGCGGGCGACGATGCGGGAGGCCAGCAGAGGAGGAAGCAGCGGTCCTTCTGGAAGGAACTGCCGCTCCTCGTCGTCATCGCGCTGGTCCTCGCGCTGCTGATCAAGACTTTCCTGGTGCAGGCGTTCTCGATCCCCTCGGACTCGATGCAGAACACCCTGCAGCAGGGCGACCGGGTCCTGGTCGACAAGCTCACCCCGTGGTTCGGCTCCGAGCCCGAGCGGGGCGAGGTCGTCGTCTTCCACGACCCGGACAACTGGCTCTCGGGCGAGCCCACGCCCGAGCCCAACCCCGTGCAGCGCGTGCTCAGCTGGGTCGGCCTGATGCCCTCCTCCGAGGAGAAGGACCTCATCAAGCGGGTCGTCGGCGTCGGGGGCGACACCATCGAGTGCAAGAACACCGGCCCCCTGAGGGTCAACGGCAAGGTGCTGTACGAGCCGTACGTCTACCCGGGCAACACCCCGTGCAGCATGGACGACCAGGGCGGCCAGTTCAAGGTGAAGGTACCCGAGGGCAAAATCTGGGTCATGGGTGACCACCGGCAGAACTCGCTGGACTCCCGCTACCACCAGAACGACAAGAACGAGGGCTTCGTCCCCGTGGGCAGCGTCGTGGGCCGCGCCATCGTCATCGCCTGGCCGCCCACTCGCTGGGACACGCTGCCGATTCCCGACACCTTCGACCAGGACCTGAGCGCCGCGGCTCCCGGTGCGCTCGGTCTCGCGGGAGCGGTTCCGCTGGTGCTGTGGCGCCGGCGCCGCGTCCTTACCGTCGGAAACCCCAGGGTTTCTGGCGGCGGTACCGCCGGGTAGGGTGCCGTCCCAGATCGCCGATCTCCCGCGGCCGCGCACGGTCCTCGGGAGGTTGGCTCTCCGACCTGGGGGAGCACTGGGATGAGCGGGACGACAGGCCGTACGGACGAGGGCCGCGGACGGCTCGGCAGCACGCTGTCGGGACTGGCCGTGGCCCTCGGCTGTGTGCTCTTCCTCGGCGGATTCGCCTGGGGTGCCTTTGTCTACCAGCCGTACACCGTGCCCACCGACTCGATGGCGCCCACCATCACGGCGGGGGACCGGGTCCTCGCCGAGCGGATCGACGGCGGCGCGATCAAGCGCGGTGACGTCGTCGTCTTCAGTCAGAAGAGCTGGGGCGACATGCCCATGGTCAAGCGGGTCGTCGCGGTCGGCGGAGACAAGGTCGCCTGCTGCACGGACGGCAAGCTGACCGTCAACGGCAAGAAGATCGACGAGGCGTACCTCCCCGAGGGCCAGGACGCGGAGGCAATGGGCATCCCGGAGATCACGGTGCCCGAGGGACGGCTCTTCCTCCTCGGCGACGAGCGCAGCGGCTCCCTGGACTCCACGGCCCACCTCACGGAGGCCGGCAGCGGCACGGTGCCGCGCAACTCCGTGGACGCGCGGGTCGATGCCGTCGTCTGGCCCATGGACGGCATGCTGGCCCGCCCCACGGGCTTCGAGACGCTCGGCTCACTCTCGTCGCCGGGTCCGCTGCGGCTGATCACGGCCGCGATCATCGTCGGCGCGGTGCTCGTGCTGGGCGGCGCGGCACACGGGCCGATCGCCCAGCGCATGGCCACGCGTCGGCGCATGACGACGGCGACGGAGCCGGCCCGTGCCCGCTGAGGCGACGTACGAGGGCGGCCTGCGCAAGGTGGCCAGGGTCGTGCTGCTGGACACGCAGGAGCGCGTCCTGCTGCTGCACGGCCACGAACCGGACGATCCTGTGGACGACTGGTGGTTCACGCCAGGCGGCGGCCTGGAGGGCGTGGAGACGCGCGAGGAGGCCGCGCTGCGGGAACTCGCGGAGGAGACCGGCATCACCGAGGTGGAACTCGGCCCGGTGCTGTGGCGGCGCAGATGTTCCTTTCCGTTCGCGGGCCGTCGCTGGGACCAGGACGAGTGGTACTACCTGGCCCGTACGCGTCAGACCACGACCGTGGCCGCAGGCTTCACCGACCTGGAACGCCGCAGCGTCGCCGGAGCACGCTGGTGGACCTGTCAGGAACTGACCGAAGCGCATGAGACGGTGTATCCGACCAGGTTCGCCGAGCTCCTGCGCAGGCTGCTCGACGAAGGTCCCCCGGCCAGGCCCGAGGTCCTCGACACGGAAATCGTCTAGTGGCTCACGGGGCTGGCGCACAATAGGGGGACGCACGGCTGAAGGGGAACATGCCATGAGCGCCGAGGACCTCGAAAAGTACGAGACCGAGATGGAGCTGAAGCTCTACCGGGAGTACCGCGATGTCGTCGGTCTGTTCAAATACGTGATCGAGACCGAGCGACGTTTCTACCTGACCAACGACTACGAGATGCAGGTGCACTCGGTCCAGGGTGAGGTGTTCTTCGAGGTGTCGATGGCGGACGCCTGGGTGTGGGACATGTACCGCCCGGCCCGTTTCGTGAAGCAGGTACGCGTTCTGACGTTCAAGGACGTGAACATTGAGGAGCTGAACAAGAGCGATCTGGAGCTTCCGGGCGGGTGAGTGATCCGGGGCTCCGGGGCTCCCGGGTGGGCGAGGGATCCGGCTCCCGGCCCGATGACGGTGTGGGCCCCTCGTGTGAGTGACGGAGTTGTCCACAGCCGCTGAGTTGTCCACCAAGATCCACTGTGTGGAGGCGGATGCGTGACCGTTGGCGCCGGAGGTGGTGCCGACATGAACACACGCAACACACGCAACGCACGCAGTGCGATCGGCAAGTACGGGGAAGAGCTGGCCGCCCGGCGGCTGACCGAGGCCGGGATGACCGTCCTGGAGCGCAACTGGCGCTGTGGTAGGACCGGCGAGATCGACATCGTGGCCAGGGACGGCGACATCCTCGTCGTCTGCGAGGTGAAGACCCGCAGCAGCGGCAGTTTCGAACATCCGATGGCCGCCGTCACCCCGGCCAAGGCCGGACGCCTGCGTGAACTCGCCGAACACTGGCTCCACGCGCACGGCGGGGCGCCGCCGGGCGGCGTGCGCATCGACCTGGTGGGCGTGGTCCTGCCCGAGCGCGGCGCCGCCGTCGTCGAGCACGTGCGAGGGGTGGCCTGATGGGATTCGCCCGTACGTGTGCGGTGGCACTGGTCGGCGTCGAAGGCGTCGTCGTCGAGGTCCAGGCCGATCTCGAACCGGGTGTCGCGGCGTTCACACTGGTGGGACTGCCCGACAAAAGCCTGACGGAGAGCCGGGACCGGGTCAGGGCGGCCATGGTCAACTCCGGCGCCGAGTGGCCCCAGAAGAAGCTCACCGTGGGGCTGAGCCCCGCGTCGGTGCCGAAGGCGGGCAGCGGATTCGATCTCGCCGTCGCCAGCGCCGTCCTGGGCGCCTCCGAGCGGATCGACCCACGCGTCCTCGCCGACATCGTGATGATCGGCGAGCTGGGGCTCGACGGCCGGGTCCGTCCGGTGCGGGGCATCCTCCCCGCGGTGCTGGCCGCCGCCGACGCGGGCTACGAGCAGGTGGTGGTCCCGGAATGCGCGGCGGCGGAGGCGGCGCTGGTGCCGGGCGTGTCCGTGCTGGGCGTGCGCAGCCTGCGCCAGCTCATCGCGGTGCTCACCGACGAACCCGTACCCGACGAGGAACCGGACGACACCCGCCCGGACCCGCTGATGGCCGGCCTGCGGGTGCCGGGGGTGGGCGCGGCCACAGGCATGCACAGCGTGGGTGCCGCGCACCACGACCACGGGCACGACCTCGCCGACGTCGTCGGCCAGCTCTCGGCGCGGACCGCGGTCGAGGTCGCCGCGGCCGGCGGACACCATCTCTTCCTGGAAGGTCCGCCAGGTGCCGGCAAGACGATGCTCGCCGAGCGGCTGCCGGCCCTCCTGCCGTCGCTGAGCAGGCAGGATTCGCTGGAGGTCACGGCCGTCCACTCGGTGGCCGGCCTGCTGCCCGCGGGCAAGCCCCTGGTCGACGTCCCGCCTTACTGCGCCCCACACCACTCGGCCACCATGCAGGCACTCGTCGGCGGTGGCCAGGGTGTCGCTCGGCCGGGTGCGGTGTCGCTGGCTCATCGAGGGGTGCTCTTCCTGGACGAGACACCCGAGTTCAGCGGCCAGGCCCTCGACGCCTTGCGGCAGCCGCTGGAGGCTGGGCACGTCGTGATCGCTCGCAGTGCGGGCGTGGTGCGGTTCCCGGCGAAGTTCCTGATGGTGCTCGCGGCCAATCCGTGTCCGTGCGGCCGCTTCTCGCAGAAGGACGACCTGTGCGAGTGCCCGCCCCTCTCGATCCGCCGCTACCAGGCCCGCCTCTCCGGCCCGCTCCTCGACCGGGTCGACCTCAGGGTGGAGGTCGACCGTGTGACCCGCTCCGAGCTGACGGAGCGCAGCGCGGGCGGCGAGTCCACGGCGGCGGTCGCCGACCGGGTGCGCGCGGCCAGGGAGCGGGCGGCCGCGCGCCTGGCCGGCACTCCGTGGCGGACGAACAGCGAGGTTCCCGGGCGGGAGCTGCGCAGCCGGTGGTATGCCACGCCGGGCGCCATGGACGAAGCCGAGCGCGGCCTGGAGAGGGGTGCGCTGACCGCGCGGGGCCTCGACCGCGTACTGCGGGTCGCCTGGACCGTCGCAGACCTCGTGGGGCACGACCGGCCGGACGGCATGGACGTCGGCCTCGCACTGCAGTTGCGGACCGGTGTGCCCCGTGGAGTGCCCATGGCGATCGGAGCGCGGTCATGAACAGTGTCCGGCGGCAGAGTGAGGAGCAGCCGTGAGCGCGGGCGGCCTCTCCGAGGCCGAGCGGCTCGACCGGGTCTTTCTTTCCCGGGTCACCGAGCCGGGAGACGAGCTTGGGGGGCGGTGGCTCCGCGAGCTCGGCGTCCGGGAGACGGTGCGGCGGCTCACCGGGGGAGGACGACCGTTGCCGGGGGCCTCGGAGAAGCGATGGGCAGGGCTGCGTGCCCGCGCCGAGCGTGCGGATCCGCAGCGGGACCTCGCGCAGGCACAAGACGCCGGAGCCCGGTTCGTCTGCCCCGGGGACGTCGAGTGGCCCGGGCAACTGGACGACCTGGGGGACACACGGCCCGTCGGGCTGTGGGTGCGGGGGCAGGTCAGTCTGCGGATGTGGGCGTTGCGGTCGGTCGCCGTGGTGGGCGCCCGGGCCTGTACGGAGTACGGGGCCCACATGGCGGCCGAGCTGGGGGCAGGGCTTGCCGAGCGGGGGTGGGTCGTCGTGTCCGGTGGGGCGTACGGCGTCGACGGGGCCGCCCACCGAGGGGCTCTCGGGGCCGCGGGCGCGACCGTCGCCGTGCTGGCCTGCGGGGTGGACCGGCCCTACCCCCGAGGGCACACCCAGCTGATCAGCAGGATCGCCGAACAGGGGCTCGTGGTCGGAGAGCTGCCTCCTGGGGACCATCCGACACCCAGCAGGTTCATCCTCCGCAACCGGGTCATCGCCGCGCTCACGCGGGGGACCGTGATCGTCGAGGCCGCGTACCGCAGCGGCGCGCTCGTGACGGCGCGGGCCGCGCAGCGGCTGGGGCGGTTCACGATGGGCGTGCCCGGACCGGCGACCAGCGGGCTGTCGGCGGGTGTGCACGAGCTGCTGCGCGGCGAGGCCACGCTGGTCACCGATGCCGCCGAGGTGACCGAGCTGATCGGCGACATGGGCGAGCTGGCGCCCGACCGGCATGGGCCCGTACTGCCGCGTGACCTGCTGGAACCAGGGGCCCGGCGAGTCCTCGACGCGCTTCCCGCTCGCCGGGCCGCGACGGCGCGTGCGATCGCCCGCGGTGCCGGCACGGCGGAGGACGACGCGGTCGGCAAACTGTACGAACTCCGAGCACTTGGCTACGTCGAACGACACGGCGAGGGCTGGAAGTTGACACGCCAGGCCATGATCTCCGGCTCATCCGATCGACGCCGATGCTGACCGAGCGTGTTCGGCCGTCCGGGGGAACGCCGACTGCCCCGGCAATTCCCGGAGTTGGTGCCTCCGCGGGGTTACGCAGTGCGACAGATGTGACCCCGGGGAGCGCCCGGCGGAAGGGGTTCGCGTACGGGCGATCCCTCGCCCTTCGCGCACTGCGACGCTCCAGTCACGCTACGCTCACGAGGATTCCGGCGTAGACGGCAGGACGACGCAGACGGCAAGACGCAGACGGCAACTCGACACTGGCAGCAGGCACCAGGTACCAGGCAGCACCAGTTCACGGCAGAACGGCACAAGGCGACGAATGCCCCAGCACCACTCCGGGTCCGATCGGGCGGCAGTTCCCCCAGCCACCCGCGTCGACGTGCGACCGCCCGCCCCCTCGACGCTCGACGAGCTGTGGCGGTCGTACAAGGCGACGGGCGACGAGCGGCTGCGCGAGCAGCTGATCCTGCACTACTCGCCGCTGGTCAAGTACGTCGCGGGCCGGGTGAGCGTCGGCCTGCCGGCCAATGTCGAACAGGCGGACTTCGTGTCGTCCGGGGTGTTCGGGCTGATCGACGCGATCGAGAAGTTCGACATCGACCGGGAGATCAAGTTCGAGACGTACGCGATCACACGCATCCGGGGCGCGATGATCGACGAACTGCGGGCGCTGGACTGGATCCCCCGGTCCGTACGGCAGAAGGCGCGCAACGTCGAGCGGGCCTACGCCACCTTGGAAGCACGGCTGCGCCGCACCCCGTCCGAGGGCGAGGTGGCCGCCGAGATGGGCATCGCCGTGGAGGAACTCCACGCGGTGTTCAGCCAGCTGTCGCTGGCGAACGTGGTGGCCCTGGAGGAGTTGCTGCACGTCGGGGGCGAGGGCGGCGACCGGCTGAGCCTGATGGACACGCTGGAGGACACCGCCGCCGACAACCCCGTGGAGGTGGCGGAGGACCGGGAGCTCAGACGGTTTCTGGCGCGGGCGATCAACACCCTGCCGGAGCGGGAGAAGACCGTCGTCACGCTGTACTACTACGAGGGCCTCACACTCGCGGAGATCGGCAACGTGCTCGGGGTGACGGAGAGCCGGGTCAGTCAGATCCACACCAAGTCCGTGCTCCAGCTACGGGCGAAGCTGGCGAGTTTCGGCCGTTGACCTGGCCGGAGGCCGTCCCGTCGGACGAAGCGTCTCCCGTGGTCGGTGATTCGTCCGTAAAGTGGCTGACGTGCCAAGGATTCGAGCGGCCTCCGTGGCCGAGCACCGGTCGATGCAGCGTGCCGCCCTGCTGGACGCGGCGCGCTCCTTGTTGTCCGAGGGCGGGACGGAGGCGCTGACGTTCCCCGCGCTCGCCGAGCGCACGGGACTCGCGCGGTCGTCCGTGTACGAGTACTTCCGGTCGCGGGCCGCCGTGGTCGAGGAGCTCTGCGAGGTCGACTTCCCCCTCTGGGCGGCGGAGGTCGAGGCTGTGATGGCCGTCGCGGACAGCCCCGAGGGCAAGGTCGAGGCGTATGTGCGGCAGCAGCTGGCGCTGGTCGGGGACCGGCGGCACCGGGCCGTCGTCGCGATCTCGGCGAGTGAGCTCGACGCGGGGGCGCGGGAGAAGATCCGCGCCGCGCACGGTGGGCTCGCAACGATGATCGTCGAGGCGCTGGGTGCCCTGGGGCACACACAGCCCCGGCTGGCCGCGATGCTGCTCCAGGGCGTGGTCGACGCGGCCGTGCGGCGGATCGAGCTCGGCGCGGCGGAGGACCCCGAGTCGATCACCGAGGCGGCGGTCGCGATGGCGTTGCGGGGGGTTCGGGGCTGAGGCTCCGTTACGCCGGTTCATCGATTGCTCCGGTACTCCGGCGATCGGCAGCGCACCCCGGCACCCCGGCAGTCCACCCCGGTATCGCATTCACCAACAGCCACCCCGGTACCCGATCAGCGGCAGTAACTCCGGCATCCCGATTCACCAAGAATCACCCCGGTACTCCGATCATCGGCAGTTACTGCGGTACCACATTCACCTCCAGTCAGCCCGGCACCCCGATCACCGGCAGCAGTCGTGACGGCCCTCTCGCCAGCAGCCACGGGGGCAGCAAGGACAGTGGGTCCAGATAGACGTCGGCTCTGAGCAGGCCCCAGTGAAGGCACGACGACGGGCAGTGGGAGGCGCCGGGTTCGAGGAAGCCCAGGACATCGCCCGCGCCCACCTCGTCGCCCTCCTTCACCGAGGCCCGCACCGGTTCGTAGGTCGTCCGCAGGGGCGGATCGCCCGTGCCTGTCAGCTCCACCGAGACGACTCCGCGCCCCGCGACCAGGCCCGCGAAGGACACACGGCCGGGCGCGACGGCGCGTACCGGGGCATCGGCGGCCGCCGCCAGGTCCACGCCCCGGTGACCGCGGCCGTACGCCGTCGCAGGGGGTTCCCAGCCCCGTAGGACCAACGGGCGCCGGCCCACGGGCCCCACGGGCCAGTTCCGCCCGACGGCCGGTAGGGACGTGTCGGCGCCCGGCGGCCCGGCCGGGCCCTTCCCGGGTTTCGACGACTCCTCCGCGCCGCCAGGTCCGGCCCCCGCGGAGGGCATCTCCCGCCCCGCGGCCGTCGGCGGGACCGCGCCCGCCAAGGACGCGCCAGGCACGTCGTGCCCCTGCCACGCCGAGCCGCCAGCGCCCGCTCCTAACGGGATCGCTCCGGGTGGGATCACCGCCACGGCCGTGACCGTCAGTGCCAGGAGCAGGCGCGGCCACGGCAGGCGCGGCCACGGCAGGTCCAGCCACGTCCACGCACGTCGTTTCGCCGCACATCGTTTCGCTCGCATACGAGCACCGTGCCGCAATGCGGTCGATCATGGCCGGGATCTGTGGACCACCGGCGGGTTGTGGATATCGGCGTCACCCGGGGCCCCTTGGGTCCCGTACACTTCTGGTGGCGACCCGGGCCACCGGGTCGACTTCGCACGCCCCGATACGAGGCCCGTCAGTGGTCCGTATCAGCGCCCCTCGGTCCTTCGCGGCACGGCGCGTCGTGGGCGTCAGGCGCGGGTGCCGTCCGGCACCCGCGGCACAACCGAGAAACACAAGGAGAACGGCCATGGCCGTCGTCACGATGCGGGAGCTGCTGGAAAGCGGCGTCCACTTCGGTCACCAGACCCGTCGCTGGAACCCGAAGATGAAGCGCTTCATCTTCACCGAGCGCAACGGCATCTACATCATCGACCTGCTCCAGTCGCTGTCGTACATCGACCGCGCCTACGAGTTCGTCAAGGAGACCGTCGCCCACGGCGGCACGGTCATGTTCGTCGGCACGAAGAAGCAGGCGCAGGAGGCCATCGCCGAGCAGGCCACCCGCGTCGGCATGCCCTACGTCAACCAGCGCTGGCTGGGCGGCATGCTCACCAACTTCTCGACCGTCTACAAGCGTCTGCAGCGCCTGAAGGAGCTTGAGCAGATCGACTTCGAGGACGTGGCGTCCTCCGGTCTGACCAAGAAGGAGCTGCTGGTCCTCTCCCGCGAGAAGGCCAAGCTGGAGAAGACCCTCGGTGGTATCCGCGAGATGCAGAAGGTGCCCAGCGCCGTCTGGATCGTGGACACCAAGAAGGAGCACATCGCGGTCGGTGAGGCCCGGAAGCTCAACATCCCGGTCGTCGCCATCCTCGACACCAACTGCGACCCCGACGAGGTCGACTACAAGATCCCGGGCAACGACGACGCGATCCGCTCCGTCACCCTGCTCACCCGCGTGATCGCCGACGCCGTCGCCGAGGGCCTCATCGCCCGCTCGGGCGTCAAGACCGAGGGCGAGAAGGCCGCGGGCGAGCCGCTCGCCGAGTGGGAGCGCGACCTGCTTGAGGGTGGCGAGAAGAAGGCCGAGGAGACCCCGGCCGCCGAGGCCACCCCGGCCGCCGAGGCCGAGAAGCCGGCCGAGGCCCCGGCCGCCGAGGCTGCTCCGGCCGCCGAAGCCGCTCCGGCCGCTGACGCCGAGCAGGCCTGACACCAGGGCGTTGACGGCGGGAGCGGCACTGCATCCCACAGCGCCTCCGGCGCGGTGAAGTCCGCTCCCGCCGTTCACCCGTAGGTCAACGGCGCGTCAGAGATCCACGGCTGTATGTGGATCGCAACCCCGTAGATCTTCGATCCTCCAGACTTCGAGAAAGATTCACAGACTCATGGCGAACTACACCGCCGCCGACGTCAAGAAGCTCCGCGAGCTCACCGGCGCCGGCATGATGGACTGCAAGAAGGCGCTGGACGAGGCCGATGGCAACGTCGAGAAGGCCGTCGAGGAGCTCCGCATCAAGGGCCAGAAGGGCGTCGCCAAGCGCGAGGGCCGCTCCGCCGAGAACGGCGCCGTGGTCTCCGTCATCGCCGACGACAACAGCTCCGGTGTCCTGGTCGAGCTGAAGTGCGAGACGGACTTCGTCGCCAAGGGCGAGAAGTTCCAGGCCGCGGCCACGGCCATCGCCGAGCACGTCGCCAGGACCTCCCCGGCCGACATCGAGGCGCTGCTCGCCTCCGAGATCGAGGCCGGCAAGACCGTCCAGGCGTTCGTGGACGAGGCCAACGCCAACCTCGGCGAGAAGATCGTCCTGGACCGCTTCGCGCAGTTCTCCGACGGCTTCGTGACGGCGTACATGCACCGCACGATGCCCGACCTGCCGCCGCAGATCGGTGTCCTCGTCGAGCTCGACAAGCCGAACGCCGAGGTGGCCAAGGGCGTCGCCCAGCACATCGCCGCCTTCGCGCCGAAGTACCTCTCCAAGGAGGACGTCCCGGCCGAGGTCGTCGAGTCCGAGCGCCGCGTCGCCGAGGAGACCACCCGCGCCGAGGGCAAGCCGGAGGCCGCCCTGCCGAAGATCGTCGAGGGTCGCCTCAACGGCTTCTTCAAGGACGCCACGCTGCTGGGCCAGCCGTACGCGCTCGACAACAAGAAGTCCGTCCAGAAGATCCTGGACGAGGCCGGTGTCACCCTGAAGCGTTTCTCGCGCATCAAGGTCGGCATCTGAGTCATTACAGCGATCGACGCGCGACCCCGCTAGGGTCGACAGCAGTCGTCCGAGTCGTCCGTGTCGCTCGCGTATGCCGTCCCGTACACGCGTGACGGACGACAGCAGAATTGACGAGGAGGCCATTGCCGCGCATGGGATGCGAAACGCCCCACCGGCAGTGGCCTTCTTCGTATGTGCAACAGGTGAAAGAGGCGGGAACCCCATGACCACCAAGGCCCAGAAGAGCGATGACGGCAAAGTACGCGGCCGGTTTCTGCTGAAGCTGTCCGGAGAGGCCTTCTCCGGCGGTGGGGGCCTGGGCGTGGACCCCGACGTGGTGCACAAGATCGCCCGCGAGATCGCGGCCGTCGTACGGGACGGCGCGCAGGTCGCGGTCGTCATCGGCGGCGGCAACTTCTTCCGCGGCGCCGAACTCCAGCAGCGCGGCATGGACCGCGCCCGGTCCGACTACATGGGCATGCTCGGCACCGTGATGAACTGCCTCGCCCTCCAGGACTTCCTGGAGAAGGAGGGCATCGACAGCCGGGTCCAGACCGCCATCACCATGGGCCAGGTCGCCGAGCCGTACATCCCGCTGCGCGCCGTGCGCCACCTGGAGAAGGGCCGCGTCGTCATCTTCGGCGCCGGTATGGGCATGCCGTACTTCTCCACCGACACCACCGCCGCCCAGCGTGCCCTGGAGATCGACGCCGAGGCGCTGCTGATGGGTAAGAACGGTGTGGACGGGGTCTACGACTCCGACCCCAAGACCAACCCGGACGCGGTCAAGTTCGACTCCCTCGGCTACGGCGAGGTCATCACCCGCGAACTCAAGGTCGCCGACGCCACGGCGATCACTCTGTGCCGCGACAACAAACTGCCGATCCTCGTGTTCGAGCTTCTGGCGGAGGGAAATATCGCGCGCGCCGTCAAGGGTGAGAAGATCGGCACTCTCGTGGGTGAACAGGACAGCCGGGCCTGACCGGGAACCACCCCTGCCCGGGGGACGGACCCTGACCGGGGGATGGACAATGTTCTGATGGTCGGGAACCGTGCAGGAACAAGACGCGACGCAGCCGGCCGCCGACGTGACAGAGAACAGCAGCCGGGCCTACTCAAGACACGCAGGAGCAAGTGGTGATCGAAGAGACCCTCCTCGAAGCCGAGGAGAAGATGGAGAAGGCCGTCGTGGTCGCCAAGGAGGACTTCGCCGCGATCCGCACCGGTCGTGCGCACCCGGCGATGTTCAACAAGATCGTGGCGGACTACTACGGAGCGCTGACGCCGATCAACCAGCTGGCTTCGTTCTCGGTGCCGGAGCCGCGCATGGCCGTGGTGACCCCGTTCGACAAGAGCGCGCTGCGCAACATCGAGCAGGCGATCCGCGACTCCGACCTGGGCGTCAACCCGAGCAACGACGGAAACATCATCCGGGTGGTGTTCCCCGAGCTCACCGAGGAGCGTCGCCGCGACTACATCAAGGTCGCCAAGACCAAGGGCGAGGACGCCAAGGTGTCCATCCGCTCCGTCCGCCGCAAGGCCAAGGACGCCATCGACAAGCTGATCAAGGACGGCGAGGTCGGCGAGGACGAGGGCCGTCGCGCGGAGAAGGAGCTCGACGACACCACCGCGAAGTACGTCGCCCAGGTGGACGAGCTCCTCAAGCACAAGGAAGCGGAGCTGCTCGAAGTCTGATGAACGAGTCTTCCTGGGGGGCGCCGCCACAAGCCGGGTACTGGGGGCCGTCCGACCACGGGCCTGTCCAGAGGGCTGCCCCGGCGGGTCCCGCGTACGATGCGCACGTGGGTCCGCGTCCATCGCAGACTCAGCAGCCCATGCCCATCGTGCCCGACGTCCCCGCGCATGGCGGAAACCAGGATGACAACCGGGGGGCCGCTCGGATGGGCGGCCCTTCGTTCCGCGACGAGATGCCGCCGGCGCAGCCCCACGGGGTCGCGCCGCAGAAGAAGCCGGAGCCCATGCCCGACGCCCCTCAGCCCACCCCGCAGAAGAAGAGCGCGGGCCGTGACCTGAGCGCCGCGATAGGGGTCGGCATCGGACTCGGGGCGGTGATCGTCGCCTCGTTGTTCATCGTCAAGGCCGTCTTCGTGGGCGTGATCGCGGTCGCCGTGGTGGTGGGCCTGTGGGAGCTCACGTCGCGTCTGCAGGAGCGCAAGTCCATCAAGGCGCCCCTCGTACCGCTCGCGGTCGGTGGCGCGGCGATGGTCGTCGCCGGGTACGTACGGGGCGCCGAAGGCGCGTGGGCGGCCATGGCGCTCACCGCGCTCGCCGTCCTGGTCTGGAGGATGACGGAGCCGCCGGAGAACTATCTCAAGGACGTCACGGCGGGCGTCTTCGCTGCGTTCTACGTCCCGTTCCTGGCCACCTTCGTCGCGCTGATGCTCACCGCGCACGACGGCCCGTGGCGGGTCCTGACGTTCCTGCTCCTCACGGTCGTCAGCGACACGGGCGCGTACGCCGTCGGCTGGCGCTTCGGCACGCACAAGCTGGCCCCGCGCATCAGCCCCGGCAAGACCCGCGAAGGCCTGCTCGGCGCGGTCGCGTTCGCCATGGTGGCCGGCGCCCTGTGCATGCAGTTCCTCATCGACGACGGCACCTGGTGGCAGGGCCTGCTCCTCGGCCTCGCGGTCGCCGCCAGCGCCACGCTGGGCGATCTCGGCGAGTCGATGATCAAGCGCGATCTGGGCATCAAGGACATGGGCACGCTGCTGCCGGGCCACGGCGGGATCATGGACCGGCTGGACTCGTTGCTGCCCACCGCGCCGGTGGCGTGGCTGCTGTTCGTCCTCTTCGTGGGGTCCGGCTGACCGCCGTATCGCCGCTCTCTCCTCACCACCCCTTCCGTTCGTAGGATCACCGCAGGAGGATCCGCGTGACGGGAGGGGTGCGGCGTATGCGGGACCTGCACAGCCTGGACGAACTCCAGGAATGGCTGCGGAGCAACGGCATTCCCTGCGAGTCATGGGGCATCGGCGCCGTGAAATCCGTACGGAACCTGTGGGACGAGATCACCTCCGGCGAGGCGACCCTGTCGGACGACCCGCCGCTTCGCCACGTCTCGGTCGTCAGCGTGCGCATCGGGCAGGACGGAAAGCAGCTCACGGAAGTCGGGCAGCTGATGGCGGGCGGCGCCGAGCGGAAGAGGAACTCGCCGCCCACGGAGAAGATGAAGCCCGGGGAGACGGTGGTCGCGGCGGTGCTGCGGTGCCTGGCCGAGGAACTCGGAGTCCGCGAAAGGGACGTCACCATCGATCCGCTGTCCCTGTCGGTGGCCGTCGAGAAGGTCGTCTCACCCTCGTACCCGGGCCTGCCGAGCGAATACCGTCTCCATACGGTCGACGCCCAGGTCTCCGGCCTCCCCGGAACGAGCTTCACGACGGAAGAGGCCTCCGGCTGCTGGGATGCGGTGATCTCCAGGCACTTCTGGGAGTGGCGGTAGCCGACCCGGCACCGTGGGTACGCGAAGGGCTCGTCGTCCACAGGGCGGCGACCTCTTCTGCGCCCCGGTGGGCCGTCCGGTTGGGGTAGGGTCCTGCGCATGGGGCGGGCGCGTTTACACAAAGACGGGACCTATCACGGTGATCTGCAGTGCAGATACTGCGGTGCACTCATCGAACAGGGCGGGCGGAGCAAGCCGCGGCTGTACTGCCGCTTGTCCCACCGCTTGAAGAACTACGGCGCCCGCGTCATCGGTGTGGTCGGCAGTCTGTTCTGAAGCCGGATCAGCCGTCCGGTGCTGTGATCGCCGAGTGCGGGACCCGGACAACGATCTGCGACACTGGTACGGCCATGCCTAAGCCCGGAGAACTCACTTTCGTCGCGCCGCGCGGAGCCAAGAAGCCGCCGCGGCATCTCGCTGATCTCACGCCTGCCGAGCGCAAGGAGGCGGTGGCCGCGGTCGGGGAGAAGCCGTTTCGTGCGAAGCAGCTGTCGCAGCACTACTTCGCGCGGTACGCGCACGACCCGGAGCAGTGGACCGACATCCCCGCCGGTTCGCGCGCCAAGCTGCGGGAGGCGCTGCTTCCCGAGCTGATGACGGTCGTGCGGCACCTGTCCACGGACCAGGACACGACACGCAAGACCCTGTGGCGGCTCTTCGACGGCACGCTCGTCGAGTCCGTGCTGATGCGCTACCCGGACCGGGTCACCATGTGCATCAGCTCGCAGGCCGGGTGTGGCATGAACTGCCCGTTCTGTGCCACGGGGCAGGCAGGGCTGGACCGGAATCTGTCCACCGCCGAGATCGTGCACCAGATCGTGGACGGGATGCGGGCCCTGAGGGATGGAGAGATCCCGGGTGGGCCGGCGCGGCTCTCGAACATCGTGTTCATGGGCATGGGTGAGCCGCTCGCCAACTACAAGCGCGTCGTCGGTGCCATTCGTGCGCTGACCGATCCCGAGCCGGACGGGCTCGGGCTGTCCCAGCGGGGAATCACCGTGTCCACCGTCGGGCTCGTGCCGGCCATTCACCGGTTCTCCGACGAGGGCTTCAAGTGCCGGCTCGCCATCTCGCTGCACGCCCCCGACGACGAGCTGCGCGACACCCTCGTACCGGTCAACACGCGGTGGAAGGTGCGGGAGGTGCTGGATGCCGGGTGGGAGTACGCGGCGAAGTCCGGGCGGAGGCTGTCCATCGAGTACGCGCTGATCCGGGACATCAACGACCAGGCGTGGCGCGGTGACCGGCTCGGGCGGCTGCTCAAGGGCAGGCCCGTGCACGTCAATCTGATTCCGTTGAACCCGACGCCCGGTTCGAAGTGGACCGCCTCGCGGCCCGAGGACGAGAAGGCGTTCGTCGAGGCGATCGCCGCGCATGGTGTGCCCGTGACTATTCGCGACACCCGTGGGCAGGAGATCGACGGGGCCTGCGGTCAGCTGGCGGCCACCGAGCGGTAATCTGAGCGCGTACATCTCAATATTCCGGCAGGGGAGCGCCACAGCGCTGAGAGTGCGGCAAGGGCCGCAGACCCTCTGAACCTCGCCCAGGTCATTCTGGGTAGGGAGATCGGTCACCACTCAAGCTGTTGCGCCCTGCCCGGGAATCTCGGAGTTGTCCGTTGATCCCGGGCAGGGCCGCGTCTTCTCCTGGTCATCCCCAGGAGGAATCCAAGTGAGTACCAGCAAGAAGGTCGTGGCCGCCGCCATCGGGCTCGGTCTGGCCACGCTGTCCGCGTGCGGGTCGTCCGACTCGGGCAGCGGCGGCTCGGACTCCGGTTCGAAGACCGTCACCCTCGTCAGCCACAACTCCTTCGCCGCGTCCAAGGACGTCCTGAAGGCGTTCGAGAAGGAATCCGGGTACAAGGTCAGGGTTCTCAAGGACGGTGACGCCGGTCAGGCCGTCAACAAGGCCATCCTGACCAAGGACAACCCCCAGGGCGATGTCTTCTTCGGTGTCGACAACACGCTCTTGTCCCGCGCGTTGGACAACGGGCTGTTCCAGTCCTATGAGGCCAAGGGGTCCGAGCAGATCCGGCCGCAGTACCGGGTCGACCAGGACAAGCACCGGGTCACGCCCGTCGACTCGGGCGATATATGTGTCAACTACGACAAGGCTTACTTCAGTAAGCGCAAGCTGAGCCCGCCCACCTCCTTCGACGACCTGGTCAAGCCCGAGTACAAGAACCTCCTCGTCACCGAGAACGCCTCCACCTCCTCGCCCGGCCTCGGCTTCCTGCTCGGGACCGCCGCCAGGTACGGCGACGACCGGTGGCAGGACTACTGGAAGAAGCTCAAGGCGAACGGCGTGAAGGTCGTCGACGGCTGGGAGCAGGCGTACAACGAGGAGTTCTCCGGCTCCGCGGGCGGCAGGAAGGCGAAGGCCGACCGGCCGCTCGTCGTCTCGTACGCCTCCTCGCCGCCCGCCGAGGTCGTCTTCGCCGACCCGAGGCCCGAGACCGCGCCGACCGGGGTGTCGTACGGCACCTGCTTCCGGCAGATCGAGTACGCGGGACTGCTCGGCAACGCCAGGAACAGCGAGGGCGGCAAGGCGTTCCTGGACTTCCTCGTCAGCAAGGAGTTCCAGGAGGACATGCCACTCAACATGTTCGTCCACCCGGTGATCGAGGGGGCGTCGGTGCCCAAGGAGTTCACCGAGTACGGACCCGCCGCCAAGGACCCCGAGACCATGGCGCCCTCGAAGATCGCCGCCAACCGTGACCAGTGGGTCAGGTCGTGGACGTCACTCGTACTGAAGTAGCCGTCGGCGGGAACGGTACGGGGAGCGCGGCGCGGCTCGGGCTCATGGCCCTGCCCGTCGCGTTCTTCGCGGTGTTCTTCGCCTGGCCCGTCGCCGCGATCGTGGCGCGCGGGCTGAAGGTGGACGGCGCTTGGCGGTTCGGGCGGATCGTGGACGTGGTCGCGCAGTCCGACATCCGGCACGTGCTGTGGTTCACCACCTGGCAGGCGCTCGCTTCGACGGCCCTCACGCTGCTGATCGCACTCCCTGGCGCGTATGTCTTCGCGCGCTTCGACTTCCCGGGCAAGCACGTGCTGCGGGCGGTCGTGACGGTTCCGTTCGTGCTGCCGACCGTCGTTGTCGGGACGGCGTTCCTGGCCCTTCTCGGGCGTGGCGGGCTCCTCGACGAGCTGTGGGGCGTACGGCTGGACACGACCGTGTGGGCCATCCTGCTGGCCCACGTCTTCTTCAACTACGCGGTGGTCGTACGGACCGTCGGCGGGCTGTGGGCCCAACTGGACCCGCGTCAGGAGGAGGCCGCACGGATGCTCGGCGCATCGCCGCTGCAGGCCTGGCGCAGGATCACCCTGCCCGCCCTCGCGCCCGCCCTGGCCGCCGCCGCGCTGATGGTCTTCCTCTTCACCTTCACCTCCTTCGGCGTGGTGCAGATCCTCGGCGGGCCGACCTTCTCGACGCTGGAGGTGGAGATCTACCGGCAGACCTCGGAGATCTTCGACCTGGCCACCGCCGCCGTGCTCACGATCGTCCAGTTCGCGGCCGTGGTCGCGATCCTCGCCGTGCACGCCTGGACCGTACGGCGGCGGGAGACCGCCCTGCGCCTGGTCGACGCGGACATCACGGCCCGGCGGCCGCGCGGCGCCGGGCAGTGGGCGCTGCTGGCCGGAGTCCTCGTCACCGTCGTCGTCCTGCTCCTGCTGCCGCTCGCCGTGCTGGTGCAACGCTCCCTGGACGCACCCGGCTTCGGCTACTACCGGGCGCTGGGCGGTGAGGACGGCGGGACCTTCCTCGTCGCGCCGATCGAGGCGATCGGCAATTCGCTGCAGTACGCCCTCGCCGCCACCGCCATCGCCGTGGTGATCGGCTCTCTCGCCGCCGCGGCCCTCACCCGCCGCGACGCGGGCCGTCTGGTCCGCGGCTTCGACGCGCTGCTGATGCTGCCGCTGGGCGTCTCCGCGGTGACCGTCGGTTTCGGTTTCCTGATCGCCCTCGACGAGCCGCCCCTCGACCTGCGCTCCTCCTGGATCCTCGTGCCGCTCGCCCAGGCGCTGGTGGGCGTCCCTTTCGTCGTACGGACCATGCTGCCCGTGCTGCGGGCCGTGGACGTACGGCTGCGGGAGGCGGCGGCCGTGCTCGGGGCGTCGCCGTGGCGGGTGTGGCGGGAGGTCGATCTGCCGATGGTGCGGCGGGCGCTGCTGGTCGCGGCCGGGTTCGCGTTCGCCGTGTCGCTGGGGGAGTTCGGGGCGACGGTGTTCATCGCGCGCCCCGACAGTCCGACGCTGCCGGTCGCCGTGGCGCGGCTGCTCGGTCGGCCCGGTGATCTCAACTACGGCCAGGCGATGGCCCTTTCGACGATTCTGATGGTGGTGTGCGCGGTGGCGCTGCTGGTGCTGGAGCGGCTGCGCACCAACCGGACCGGGGAGTTCTAGATGCTGTTGAGTCTGGAGGACGCGACCGTCCGTTTCGGCGGGCGGGCCGTGCTCGACGCCGTCGGCCTCGATGTCGCCGAACGCGAGATCGTGTGCGTACTCGGGCCCAGCGGCAGCGGAAAGTCGACGCTGCTCCGGGCGGTGGCGGGGCTGCAACCCCTGTCCGCCGGGCGGGTGCTGCTCGACGGGCGGGACCAGACGGGCGTACCCGCGCACAAGCGCGGCGTCGGCCTGATGTTCCAGGACCACCAGCTGTTCCCGCAGCGCGATGTGGGCGGGAACGTGGCATTCGGGCCGCGGATGCACGGCGAGGCGAAGGGCGAACGGGCCGCACGGGTCCGGGAGTTGCTGGAGCTGGTCGGGCTGCCGGGGGCCGAACGCCGGGCCGTGGCCTCCCTCTCCGGCGGCGAGCAGCAGCGTGTCGCGCTGGCCCGCGCCCTCGCCCCGAGGCCCAGGCTGCTGATGCTGGACGAACCCCTGGGTCAGCTGGACCGGTCGCTGCGCGAGCGGCTCGTGGTGGAACTCCGTGAGGTGTTTCACGAGTTGGGCACGACCGTTCTCGCCGTGACGCACGACCAGGGCGAGGCCTTCGCGCTCGCCGACCGGGTCGTGGTGATGCGGGACGGGGGGATCGCCCAGTCCGGCACCCCGCTTCAGGTGTGGCAGTGGCCCGCGGACGAGTTCGTGGCGCGCTTCCTCGGCTTCGACAACGTGGTCGCGGCGACCGTCAGCGGCCAGGTCGCGGACACCCCCTGGGGCAAGGTGCCGGTGCCTGAGGGAGCGCGGCAGGGGCCGGCCGCGCTGTTGGTCAGGCCCGCGGGCGTACGGCTCGTGGAGCCCGCGGAGGGGCTGCGCTGCACTGTGGCGGCGCGGACCTTCCGGGGCACCCACGTCGCCGTCCACCTGCAACCGGAGGACGCGCCGAGGCTGGAGGCGGCGTGTGCCCTGCGGGACGCGCCGGGGCCCGGGGACGAGGTCGGTGTGGCGTTCGACGCAGCGGAAATCGTCCTACTTGGGAAGCCTTCCGCCCTAGGGTCAGGAGCATGACCCCACTCGGACATGACCGCTATTGCGACGAGATCGACAAACAGGTACGGCAGCTGAGAGCGGTGGTGACCTCCGGCGCGGACCTCACGGTGACGGTGCCGACCTGCCCCGACTGGTCCTTGGAGCAGTTGGTGCGGCATATGGGAGGGGCGCTGCGCTGGGTGGACCACATCGTCCGCTCACGGGCGCAGGACGAGGTGCCCGACGACGAGGTGCCGCACTCCCAGGGCCCCGAGGAACAGGGCGACCCGGCCGCACTGGACGCATGGCTCGCCGAGACCGGCGCGTCGGTCGTCGAGGCGATACGCGCGGCCGGCCCCGACACCCCGGTGTGGACCTGGGCCTGGGACCGGAGCACGGCGTTCTGGGCCCGGCGCATGGCCCACGAGATCACGATCCACCGCGCGGACGCGACACTCGCGGCCGGGCTGCCGTACGAGGTGGCGCCCGAGATCGCCGCCGACGCCATCGACGAGTGGCTGCAGATCGTCGAGTTCGTGCAGCGGATGAGGCCGGACGACGCCGCGAGCGCGCTGCGCGGACCGCACCGCAGCATCCACCTCCACGCGACCGACGCCCCGGACGGTGTGAACGCCGAGTGGTTCATCGAGCTCACCGAGGAGGGCCTCGCCTGGCGCCGGGGCCATGAGAAGGCGACGGTGGCGCTGCGCGGACCGCTCACGGAGGTGCTGCTCGCCTTCTACCGCCGGCTCCCGCCCGACGACGGGCGGCTGGAGGTGCTGGGAGATCGTGAGCTGCTGGACTTCTGGCTGGAGCGGGCGACGTTCGGCTGAGCGCGCACAGCGGTGGCCCGCCCCCTGGTCGAGGGGACGGGCCACGGAGCCGTGCGTGACATACGGCTGGAGACCGGCCGTACGCGGCGTACGACCCGGAACGCTTCGGAACGCTTCAGCGGGACGAGGCCCCGCGGCGGCGTGTGCTGTAGTGGATGGCGCCACCTCCGACCGCCAGGAAGGCGGCGGCGATCCCGGCGATCACGGGGGTGTTGGAGTCGGCACCGGTCTCGGCGAGGTTCGAGTCACCCTCGGGCGACGGGCTGTTGCCGTCCCCGGCGGGTTCCGGGGTGGCGCTCTCGGACTCCGACGGCGCCGGTGTGTCGGTGTCGGTGTCGGCCGGGGTGGACGGCTTGTCCGACGGCTTCGGGTTCTCCGGCGCCGGCGGGTTGTCCTCTTCCTGCTCGCACGCCTCGGACGGCGTGGTCAGGTTCGGCTTGATGTCCTCGTCGACGTAGCCCTTGGCCTTGATGTGGATGCGGTACTCGGCGTTCGGCTCCCAGTCCTCCGAGAACGAGACCGTGACGCCCTTGGCAGTCGAGTTCTCGATGGTCCGGGTTCCGACCATCCGCTCGTCCGCGCCGTTGTTCTCCAGGTAGACGGAGACCTCGGCGGTGACGCCCGTCGGGTCCACGTCGGTGACGCTGATGACGCCCTTGCCGTCGGCGTCGCACTCGGCCTTGGCCGAGAAGTCACGGATGCTGCAGGCCATTGCGTTGCTCGCGACGCCGAGCACAAGTGCCACGGACGCGGAGACAACACCCAGGAACCGCACCGAGCGTGCGGTGCGCGGAGATATGGACACGGTTGCCCTTCAAGGGAAATGCGGGGGGTTCGGGCCACAGCTGTGACAGCTGTAACCCCATGTGGCTCACAGGTTTATAAGCGCGCCATAAGTACTGTCAATCCGGCGACGTATCACCGCAGTTGGCTTTGCCCGCTCATTAACAGCCGTGCCGTTCAACCGCCGAGACGTGCGAGGGCCTCCGGCGCCTCCTCGACGTGGTCCACCAACGCGATCCGGGACTCCATCGACCGTTCCCGGGCCAGTGACTTCAACAGGGGCCAGGCGGGGAGGCGGTCCGTCCAGTGGGCGCGGTCCACCAGGACCATGGGGGTCGGTTCGCCGCGGGACTCGTAGTAGTTCGGGGTCGCGTTGTCGAAGATCTCCTGGACCGTGCCGGCGGCGCCGGGCAGGAAGACGACGCCCGCGTTCGAGCGGGCCAGCAGACCGTCCTCGCGGGTCGCGTTGGCGAAGTACTTGGCGATGTGGGAGGCGAAGACGTTCGGCGGCTCGTGGCCGTAGAACCAGGTGGGGATGCCGACCGAGGTGTTGCCCTTCGGCCAGCGGGCACGCACCTCGAACGCGCACCGTGCCCATTCGGTGATCGACGGCGTGAACGAGGGCGCCTTCCCGACGAGCCGGCAGGCCTCCTCCAGCATGGCGTCGTCGTACGGGGCCGCGTACGCACCGAGGTTCGCCGCCTCCATCGCGCCCGGGCCGCCGCCCGTCGCCACCGTGAAACCGGCGCGTGCCAGCGCGCGGCCGAGCCGGGCGGCGCCCTCGTACGCCTCCGTGCCGCGCGCCATCGCGTGGCCGCCCATCACCCCCACCACCCGTGCCCCGCGCAGGAGTTCGTCGAGGGCGTCGGAGACGGAGTCGTCGTGGACGGCGCGCAGCATCGACGCGTAGATGTCGCCGTCGGCCCTGGTGCGCCGGAACCAGGCGTACGCGAAGGCGTCCGGTGTCTCCTCGTAGCCCTTGTCGAGCGAGGCGAACAGCTCGTCGGGCGTGTAGACATGACCGCGGTAGGGATCGAAGGGCAGGTCCGGGACGGGCGGGAAGACCAGGGCGCCGTCGGTGCGTATCTTCGCCTCGGCGTTCTCCCGCATGGGGCAGCCGAGGAAGACGGCGCCAGTGGTGTCCGTGGCGAGCAACTCCCTTGTACGGTCCGTCAGATCCACGCCCTGGACACGGTATCCGGCGAGCGTGCCGCGGGCCGAGACGGTGGCGTCGAACTCCTCCAGCGTCTCGATCTCACGGTCGTTGTGGTGGGCTGCGTGGGCGGGGCTCGTCTGCACCCGCCCATGCTAGGGGGCTTCTGGCGGATCTCCGCGGCGTCCACGGAGATCCGTCAGTAGCCCCCTGGGCCCCGTCGTCACACCCCCCCGCCGTCCGCCCGGAGGGCAGGCCCCGGGCCCGCGGCGGCCATGGCGTGCTCAGCCCTGGACCGCCGCCGGGTCCATCCACACGACCTCCCAGGTGTGGCCGTCCGGGTCGTCGAAGGCGCGGCTGTACATGAAGCCCTGGTCCTGGGTGTCTCCGGTCGCCGAGCCGCCCACCGCGATCGCCCTGTCGACGAGCTCGTCCACCTTCTCGCGGCTCTGAGCGCTCAGACACAGCATCACCTCGCTGGTCTTGGCCGAGTCAGCGATCTGCTTCTTCGTGAAGCCCTGGTAGAACGGCTTGGTCAGCAGCATGGCGAAGATCGTGTCGCTGATCACCACACAGGCGGCGTTGTCGTCGCTGAACTGCGGGTTGATCGTGTAGCCGAGCTCCGTGAAGAACTTCTTCGAGGTGTCCAGGTCGCTCACGGGCAGGTTCACGAAGATCATCTGCTGGTACATGCGCGGTCTCTCCCATCGGTGTCGATCCGTTCGGGGGGTGGACCGTGGTGCCGCGCGGAACTCATCGCTGATCCGCGGATTTTTTCGTACGACTTTCCGCGGCTTCCCGGTGGCTTCCCAGCGGCCTTTCCGTCGGCCTTTCTGCCGGCTTTCCGCCGGCTCACCGTCCGCTTTGCGGTGGCCCTCCGGCGACGGCGCAACCGACTCACGGGCGGGCCGTCGTACGGCGTCCGCGCGCCCTCGGCGGTGCCGGTCAGGGAGCCAGGGGTGTGGCCGCGAGCGCCGCGACCGTCCAGGTCAGCGAGCCGAACACGGCGAGCAGGAGGGCTGCGCGGAGCAGGGCCGCGGAGCGCAGCACGGCCGCGGGCGCGCCGAGCCGCAGGAGGGCCGCCACGGTCTCCGCGCGCGTGTTCCGCGCCTCGATCGCGGCCGTCGCCAGCGTGAGGAGCGTGCAGCCGGTGACCAGGACCGCGCCCAGCACCGTCAGCGGGCCCATGTCGAGGCGCGCCCCGGAGCGCAGCGTGGCCATGGCGTACGCGCCCGAGGCCACCGCGCACACCACACCGAGGGGGCGCCCGATCCGGCGCGCCTCCTCCTGCAGGATGCGCCCGGCGAGCAGCCGCAGCGCCCCCGGCCGTACGGCCTGCAACAGCAGCGCGCACAGATGGGTCAGCCCCGGCCCGGCGAGGATCAGCCCGAGTGCCGTGAGCGTCCAGCCGCCGAGCACTCCGGCCGGGCTGTTCGCGGAGCCGGGGATCGCGAGGCCGGGGGCGGGGCCGGAGCGGCTCGCGTACATCTCGAAGGCGAGTCCGGCGGCGAGCACGGCCATCCCCAGGTGAGGCCGCCGGGGGCGGGCCGGGGAGCGGTGGAGCGGTAGGGGTCGGACGCCTGGGCGGTCCCGGGCGCCGGGGCGTACGAGCCGGATGCCTCCAGCGCCAGCGCCTCGGAGAGGGCGTGCGAGCCGGTGTTGCCACGCTCGGCCCGGGTTTGCGCGCGGGAGCGGACTTCGGCTTGGGCGTCGGCGTGGGTGCGGGTGCGGGTGCCGGCGGGTGCGCCGTGGGCGCCCGGCTGCCGGGTCTCCTGGTGCTGGGCGGCGGCCGGGTGTTCGTCCTTCCGGCGCTGTGGGGCGGCCGGATGCTCGGCGTCTTCGGGGCCGGGGGCGGCGAGGTGTTCAGGGGCTTCGTAGTCGGGGCCGACCGGGTGTTCCGCGTCTTCATGCCGGGCCGCGGTCGAGTGCTCCCTGTTCCGGTGCCGGCCGTCGGCTGGGCCTTGCACCTCCGTCCGCGCGGAGGCAGCCGGGTGTTCCGTCGGCTGCCCCGTCTCCTTGCGCCGGAGTTCGCCCGGCTGCCCCGCGTGTCCTGGTACGCCACCCCGGGGGCGCAGCATCAGCGCGGTCGTCAGCGAGGCGAGCAGCGGGACCAGCAACAGCAGTGTCAGCGCGGCCGGGAGAGGCAGGGGGTGGTCCGCGGCCAGGGTCTCCGGGGCGGTGCCGTCGAGGGGGACACCCGTCAGGTCGCCGCGCAGCAGGAGGAAGTACAGCAGGGCGAGCAGCGAGCCGAGCGTGGTGGACAGGGCCGTCGTCAGCGCCGAGACGGCCATCAGACGGCCCGGGCCGAGGCCGATCGCCGCGAGGCCCGGGCGGGGACGCGTCCCCGGGTCCGTACGGGCGACCGCCACCGCGAAGTACACCGCGGCCGCCAGCGGCACCCCGCACCACACGAGCCGCAGCACGGAACCGGCGGGCGCGTCGGGGTGCGCCAGCGCGTGCCCCAGCGCGCACAGCAGCAGGAAGCCCGTGCCCGCCGACGCCGCCGTGACCAGCAGGCGGCGCAGGTGGACGGCCGGTGGGGCGCCGCGGGCTAGACGGAGAGCGAGCACGCGGCCCGGCCCTCCGTCCCGGAAGCCTGGGGAAGACTGACGGAGTGCACGCGGCGTCCGTCGAGCAGCGACACCGTACGGTCGGCGAGCGCGGCGGTCTCCGCGCACGTGGTGGCGAGGACGACCGTGATCCGGTGCGAACGGGCAGCCGCCGCGAGGGTCCGCAGGACGTGGGCGCACTCGGCGCGGTGCAGCGGCGCGGTCGGCTCGTCCGCGAACAGCACGGTGGGGGAGCCGACCAGCGCGCGGGCGACGACCACGCGCTGGCGCTCGGAGTACAGCAGGGCGTGCGGGCGCTTGCGGGCGCAGCCGCCGATGTCCAGGCGCTCCAGCCACTCCAGCGCGGCCGTCTTGGCGGCCCGGCGGCCGGTGCCGCGCAGCATCAGCGGCAGGGCAGCGTTCTCCCAGGCGGTCAGTTCGGGGACGAGAGCCGGCTCGGGGTCGATCCACCCGAAGCGCTCCCGGCGCAGTCGCTCACGGGTGTGCGGCCGCATGGTGTGCACGGGTGTGCTGTTGAACCACACCTCGCCCTGTTGCGGCAGCACCTGTCCCGAAAGGCAGCGCAGGAGCGTGGTCTTGCCGCTGCCGCGCGGACCGCTGACCGCGAGGATCTCGCCCTCGCGGACGCCGATCGACACGCCGTGAAGCGCGGGCGAGCCATCGTGGGTGTGGGTCAGGCCGTGTGCCCAGAGCACGTCGTTGTCCGGCGGGGCCACCATGGGCGTACACCTCGGTTCAGATCAGGATTGCCGTGGGGAGTCCCCCGTACGGGGGAACGAAGGCAGGGCCGATCGGTCACTGGGCACGGTAGGCAGCGGGTACGGCGGGGCCGGACAGCACGCGGCCCCGGGCCGCCGTTTCTCACTCGAACGGGCGGCTCCGGGGCCGATTGTTGATCAGAGGCTCACCTGATCAGCGTCTCACCTGATCGGAGCCGTGACGATCACGGACGGTCACAGCTTCGTCCACGCCTCCGTCAGAGTCGCCCGCAGGATCTGCTCGATCTCGTCGAACGTCCCCTGGTCCGAGACCAGCGGCGGCGCGAGCTGCACGACCGGGTCGCCGCGGTCGTCGGCGCGGCAGTACAGGCCGTTGTCGAAGAGGGCCTTGGACAGGAAGCCGTACAGGATCCGCTCGGTCTCCTCGTCGTCGAACGTCTCCTTGGTGGCCTTGTCCTTGACGAGTTCGATGCCGTAGAAGAAGCCGTTGCCGCGGACGTCGCCGACGATCGGCAGGTCGTGCAGCTTCTCCAGCGTGGAGCGGAAGGCCGCCTCGTTGTCGAGCACGTGCTGGTTCAGGCCCTCGCGCTCGAACAGCTCCAGGTTGGCGACGCCGACCGCCGCCGACACGGGGTGGCCGCCGAAGGTGTAGCCGTGCAGGAAGGTGTTGTCGCCCTGGTAGAAGGGCTCGGCCAGGCGGTCGGAGACGATGCACGCGCCTATCGGGGAGTAGCCCGAGGTCATGCCCTTGGCGCAGGTGATCATGTCCGGGACGTAGCCGAACTTGTCGCAGGCGAACATCGTGCCGAGCCGGCCGAAGGCGCAGATGACCTCGTCCGAGACCAGCAGCACGTCGTACTGGTCGCAGATCTCGCGCACCCGCTGGAAGTAGCCGGGCGGGGGCGGGAAGCAGCCGCCCGCGTTCTGCACGGGCTCCAGGAAGACCGCCGCGACCGTTTCCGGGCCCTCGAAGAGGATCTGCTGCTCGATCTGGTCGGCGGCCCAGCGGCCGAAGGCCTCGGGGTCGTCACCGTGGATCGGCGCGCGGTAGATGTTGGTGTTCGGGACCTTGTGCGCGCCCGGGACGAGCGGCTCGAAGGGGGCCTTCAGAGCAGGGAGGCCGGTGATGGACAGGGCGCCCTGCGGGGTGCCGTGGTAGGCGACGGCGCGGGAGATGACCTTGTACTTGGTCGGCTTGCCCGTGAGCTTGAAGTACTGCTTGGCGAGCTTCCACGCGGTCTCGACCGCCTCGCCGCCGCCGGTGGTGAAGAAGACCTTGTTCAGGTCGCCGGGCGCGTAGTGGGCCAGCCGTTCCGCCAGCTCCACCGCCTTCGGGTGGGCGTAGGACCACACCGGGAAGAAGGCCAGCTCCTGCGCCTGCTTGGCCGCGGTCTCGGCGAGCTCCGTGCGGCCGTGCCCCGCCTGGACCACGAACAGGCCGGCGAGGCCGTCGAGGTAGCGCCTGCCCTTGTCGTCGTAGATGTAGGTGCCCTCGCCCCGCACGATGGTGGGGACGGGGGACTTCTCGTACGAGGACATGCGGGTGAAGTGCATCCACAGGTGGTCGTACGCGGTCCGGCTGAGGTCCTTGGAACTGTCGGTGCTCACGGTTATCGGGTCCTCACGGTTATCGGGTCCCCCACATGTAGGTCTGCTTCTTGAGCTTCAGGTAGACGAAGCTCTCGGTGGAGCGCACTCCGGGGACGGCCCTGATGCGTTTGTTGATGACCTCCAGGAGGTGGTCGTCGTCCTCGCAGACGATCTCCACCATGAGATCGAAGGAGCCGGCGGTCATCACCACGTACTCGCACTCGCCCATGGAGCTCAGCGCGTCGGCCACGGACTCCACATCGCCCTCGACGGTGACGCCGACCATCGCCTGGCGGCGGAAGCCCACGGTGAGCGGGTCCGTGACGGCGACGATCTGCATCACGCCCTGGTCGAGCAGCTTCTGGACGCGCTGGCGCACGGCCGCCTCGGAGAGGCCCACCGCCTTGCCGATCGCGGCGTACGGCCGGCGGCCGTCCTCCTGGAGCTGCTCGATGATGGCGAGGGAGACGGCATCCAGGTGCGGGGTGCCGTTCCTGGACTCGCGGGTGTCCCGGGAGTCCCTGGGGTCTGCGCTTCGACTGGCCACGGGCTCACTGTGCACGAGGGGTCAACAGTTTCGCAAGGCTCAATCGATGAAATTCGTTGTTTAGGTGCCTTAGGTTTGCGGATTCCGTAGCTCTGTTGGGATCGGTGCTGTTGAAAACGTGGCTGAGCGGACTAGTGTGGGTGTCTCAGAGATTGGACACCCAGATACCCGGGCACATCCGGACTCGGGACACCAGAACTTGGAGGGTCGGCAGTGAGCACCGAGCTGCGTCGTCTGCGCAACTACATCAACGGTGAATTCCGCGATGCCGCCGACGGGCGGACCACCGAGGTCGTCAATCCCGCGACCGGTGAGGCCTACGCGACGGCTCCGCTGTCCGGGCCCGCGGACGTCGACGCCGCGATGGAGGCCGCCGCCGCGGCCTTCCCCGGCTGGCGCGACACGACGCCCGCCGAGCGCCAGAAGGCGCTGCTGAGGATCGCGGACGCCTTCGAGGAGCGGGCCGAGGACCTCATCGCGGCCGAGGTGGAGAACACGGGCAAGCCGATCGGGCTGACCCGCACCGAGGAGATCCCGCCGATGGTCGACCAGATCCGCTTCTTCGCGGGCGCGGCCCGCATGCTGGAGGGGCGGAGCGCCGGCGAGTACATGGAGGGCATGACCTCGATGATCCGCCGCGAGCCGGTCGGCGTCTGCGCGCAGGTCGCGCCGTGGAACTACCCGATGATGATGGCCGTGTGGAAGTTCGCCCCGGCGATCGCGGCGGGCAACACCGTCGTGCTGAAGCCGTCGGACACCACCCCGGCCTCCACCGTCCTGATCGCCGAGATCCTGGGCTCGATCCTGCCCAAGGGCGTCTTCAACGTCGTCACCGGCGACCGCGAGACCGGCCGTCTGATGGTGGAGCACGACACCCCGGCCATGGCGTCCATCACCGGTTCCGTGCGCGCCGGTATGCAGGTCGCCGAGTCCGCGTCCAAGGACCTCAAGCGTGTCCACCTGGAGCTGGGCGGCAAGGCCCCCGTCGTCGTCTTCGAGGACACCGACATCCCCAAGGCCGTCGAGGACATCTCGGTCGCGGGCTTCTTCAACGCGGGCCAGGACTGTACGGCCGCCACCCGCGTCCTCGTGCACGAGTCCATCCACGACGAGTTCGTGGCCGCGCTCGCCAAGGCCGCCGCCGAGACCAAGACCGGCCGGCCGGACGACGAGGACGTGCTGTACGGGCCGCTCAACAACCCCAACCAGCTCAAGCAGGTCTCCGGCTTCATCGAGCGGCTGCCCGCCCACGCGAAGGTCGAGACCGGCGGCCACCAGGTCGGCGAGAAGGGCTACTTCTACGCGCCGACCGTCGTCTCCGGCCTGAAGCAGGACGACGAGATCATCCAGAAGGAGGTCTTCGGACCGGTCATCACCGTCCAGTCCTTCGCGGACGAGGCCCAGGCGATCCAGTGGGCGAACGGCGTCGAGTACGCCCTCGCCTCCTCCGTCTGGACCAAGGACCACGCGCGCGCGATGCGGCTGTCCAAGGCGCTCGACTTCGGCTGCGTGTGGATCAACACGCACATCGCGCTGGTCGCGGAGATGCCCCACGGCGGCTTCAAGCAGTCCGGGTACGGCAAGGACCTGTCGGCGTACGGGTTCGACGACTACACGCGGATCAAGCACGTGATGACGTCGCTGGACTGACCTCCGGGCACGTGCGCGGCCCCGGCCGGGAGTCGATCCCGCCCGGGGCCGTGTGCGTCGGACGCCGCGAAGGACGGCCAGGCGATGCGGTTACCGCGCCGTGAGCCCGCCCCGGGCCGCGATGCGCTCACGGATGCGTGCGGCCATGTCGGAGGCTTCCTCGGGGCGATTGGACAGTACGCCGTTCTCGGCCATCAGCGCGTGGAACTGCTGCCGCTCGTACGGCACGTCCGGCGGCAGACCGGCGATGTGCCAGTGCAGATGCGCGTTGCCCTGCTGGCTCCCCAGCGAGTACAGGTAGGTCCGCTCGGCTCCGACACAGTCCTCCACCGCGAGAGCGACCTCCCGGACGACCAGCATGAGCCGGACGTAGGCGTCCTGGTCGAGCTCACGGACGACGTGCTCGATGTGTCTCCTCGGCGCGACCAGGACCTTGCCGGGCAGGGTGGGCCACCGGTCGAGGAAGGCGACGTGATCCTCGTCCTCGAAGACCATGTGGTGCGAGTAGTCGGGGTGACCCGACAGAAAGGCACACACGAAGCAGGGCCCACTCCGCGCTCTGGTCTCGTAGGCTTCCACGTCCATCCTCGTCCTCCGTCCTCTCGTTCTCCGTACACCGTCCTCTGACCCCCGGCGTTTCAGCGGCCGGCGTATCGGTGCTAGACCTCGAAGAGTTCCGCGGCGAGCTCGTCCAGCGTCGCGATGTCCTGGAGCGGGAGAAGCGCGGCCACTGGTTCGAAGACGTCCATCGTGTGGTGCTGGGCGACGCCGCGAGCCTGCCGGTGAAGGGCGTGCCCCATCGCCTGGCGCGCGAAGTCCTTCCCGACCGGCCAGGCACTGGCGTCCAGAAACGCACGGAGCAGGGTCTTGTCGCAGCGGAAGACATCGCGGTGTATCTGACAGAGCTCATAGTGCCGGTCGGTCACCATGGCGTCTCCCCAGTCGATGATTCCCGTGAACCGCCCGTTCTCGATGAACGAATGACGTGCGGTGATGTCACCGTGGACCACGACCCGGTCGAAGTCCCCGAGCCCGTCGAGGTAGTCCTGGACCTGTGCGACCAGATGTGCCGGGAGCGAACTCCGCGCGCAGGCCGCCGTCACATCGAGGAGGGGCAGACCGAGGTCGCTGGCGATGCCCTGAGGATCGAGGGCGTGGACCTTGCGGACCTGCCGGCCCAAGTCCTCGGCGAGCGCGAGTCGTTGTTCCGGGGTGACCGCGCCGTTGCTCTCCAGCGAAGCACCCGGCATGCGCGTGGTGATCAGGTAGGGCCAGGGCTCGGCCGGATCATCGAACAGCCGGCCTCGGCCGAGCAGTCTCGGCGCGGCGATGTCGGGGTGAGCGGCCAGCAGTTCGTGCGCGGCGGTCTCGGCGACGCTGCCGCCGCGCCAGGAGGGCAGGTGGCCGAACAGCTTGATCACGACGTCGCCGCAGAGGTACGTCGGATACGTTCCGCCGGTTCCGGCCACCATCCCTTCGTCCGGGTCGGCCAGGCCATGGCGTTTCAGGATGTCGGCGACGTACGGCCGCCAGAAGCCGAGGTCCTCAAGGTGAGTTACGTAGTCACGTGGTGATGCGAACTCCGGAGGCGTGATCATCCGAGAAGTATCCCGTTCACCTGGTCTCCTTCGAGGAGGCCCCGGCCGGGAGGCGGGGGAGGAATCGACCTTTCAGGCCGCTGGTCTGTGGGGCTTCCTGAGCCAGGAATGCCCCCGCTTCAGCTGGGGGAGGGTTCAAAGGTCCCTGAGTTCATGCCGCTTGCGCCCCGGAGGCGGCCAGCAGTGCCGCGGCCGCCCGTGGGGGAACTCCGCGGCCTGGGGACTGCTGGTCTCGCCTCCGTTGCTTCCTGGCGTTTCGACGCCTGTTCACGGTGGTGGTGTCCCGGGTGATCCGTGCCCGGCTCGCCGGTCAGGGGGTGACCACGGTCAGCCCCTCGGGCGCCACCACCTCCACCGATCCGTCCGCCGCGAGCTTGACGTCCAGCCGGCCTCCGCCGACTTGGAGCCCGGTCACCGTCAGCGGGCCGTAGGCCCCCGCGAAGGTGGGGGACAGCGTGATCGTGCCGCCGGGAACGTCGGCCTCCAGGCCGAGGGCCGAGCGGAGGACCTGGACCGAGGAGGTGGCCGCCCAGGCCTGGGGCCGGCAGGACGCCGGGTAGGCGACGGGGTACGGGTTCTCCTCGGCACCGTGACCGGCGAAGAGTTCCGGGAGGCGGGCGTCGAAGGCCGCGGACGCGGTCAACAGACCGGCCGACAGCGAGGCCGCGGTGTCCGGGAATCCGGCCTTGACCAGGCCGTCCACGGCGATCGCCGTGTCGTGCGGCCAGATCGAACCCACGTGGTAGCCGTACGGGTTGTAGCCCACGGCTTCGCTGCTGTACGTCCGCAGACCGTGGCCCGCGTCGAGGCCGGGCCCGGCGATCCGGGCCGCGAGCAGCGCGCTCTCCTCCGCGTTGAGCAGACCCGTGCCGAGGAGGTGGCCGAAGCCGGAGGTGACCGAGTCGACCGGCTTGCCGTCGCCGTCCAGCGCCACCGCCGGGTACGCGCCCCGCTCGTCCTCCACCCAGAAGCGCTCGCGGAAACGGGTGGCGAGCCGCTCCGCCCACTCCTCCCACTCGTCGGCCCCGTGCCGGCCGAACGCGCGCAGCAGCGCGGCTCCGCCCCGGGCGGCCTCGTAGGCGTACGCCTGGACCTCGCACAGGGCGATCGGCGCGTGCGCGCGGCGGCCGTCGCGGTAGCGGATGGAGTCCTCCGAGTCCTTCCAGCCCTGGTTGGACAGGCCGTGCCCGGTCTGGTCGATGTACTTGAGGAAGCCGTCGCCGCCGACGTCCGCCTGGTCGCGCAGCCAGGCGAGAGCGGCCTCCGCGTGCGGCAGGAGCTGTTCGACCTCGGCCGGGTCCAGTCCCCAGCGCCAGGCGTCGTGGAGGAGGGTGATCCACAGGGGGGTGGCGTCGACCGTGCCGTAGTACACCGAGGGGAGGGAGAGCCTGTCCGCGAACTGGAGGGTGTCGCGGCGGACTTCGTGCAGGATCTTGCCGGGCTGCTCCTCCGTGGCCGGGTCGGTGACGGCGCCCTGACGGCGGGCGAGCGTGCGCAGGGTGCCGGCCGCGAGGTCCGTGCCGAGGGGCAGCATCATGCGGGCGGCCAGGAGCGCGTCGCGGCCGAAGAGGGTCAGGAACCAGGGGGCGCCCGCCGCCAGGAACTGGTCCGGGCGGGCCTCACTCGACTGAGGGTCCGTCAGACGCAGACGCTCCAGGTCGGCGAGGGACTGCTCCAGCCAGCGGTCCAGGCCGCGGTCCGCGCTGCGCAGGACGGGGGTGCTCCAGGGCACCTGGCCCGCAGGCGGGGGAGGGAACTGGTCGCCGTCCGCGTACCCCGCCGTGCAGGTCAGCGTCACCGACCATGCTGCGCCGGGGGCCAGTTCGACGTCGTAGGAGAATCGTCCCGCGGGCACGTCCAGCGTGTCCGGCGCGGGTTCGGCGACCAGGTGGGCGGTGAAGTCGTCGCCGGTCCAGGACAGGCCGACGACGTCGGCGTCCGCGACCTCGGGCGGTACCTGCTCGCGGGAGCGTCCCGACTTGACCTGGTCCATGGCGGCGAGGTCCGTGCCGGCGGTCAGCGTCAGCCGGAAGCGGACGTGCTCGCCGCCCGCGTTGGTGACGTCGAAGCACTCCTCGAACCGGCCCGCCGCGGTGCTGCGGCGGCGGTGGAGGGCGACGGCTGGGTCCGGTGTGACCTCGCCGAGTCCACGCAGGATGGACCGGAACTCCGCGCGGTCGGCGCCCCGCAGCCCGCCGCCGACCGGGGCCAGGGGGATGCCCTCGACGGCGACGGTGAGCTGTGACAGCGCCCTGCGGTCGCCGTGGTAGACGCCGTCGGCGCCCTCGCCGATCTGCCCGTCCGCACGCGAGATGACGAGGCTCGGCGCGTGCAGCGTGACCACCGCGTCGTGCAGGAACGGCTGCAGGCCCCCGGAAGAAGGTGCCGTGACCGTGACCGAGTCGTTGGTGTCCTGGGGCTTGACAGTGGAGTCCAAGGAAGTAGAACCTCTCAGCGTTGGATCGTTCAAAAGACATTAAGCGAGTCGTCAGAGCGATGACAACGCTTTTGGAACGCTAAAACCAAGCCCGTAGCTTTCTCTGCACGTCGGAGACCCGCATGCCCCGCTCCAGCAACAGCTCCTCGGCCAAAGGCGGCCCGGTGACCCTCGCCATGGTCGCCCGGCGCGCCGGAGTCTCCTCGCAGACCGTGTCGAACGCGATCAACTCGCCGGACCTGCTACGTCCCGAGACCCTGGAGCGGGTCCGCCGTGTGATCGACGAGATGGGTTACCGGCCCAGCCGCGCCGCGCAGACGCTGCGTACCCGTTCCAGCAAGCTGATCGGTTACGGCATCCAGCCCGCCGCCTTCAGTTATCCGGTTCTGGACCGCTTCCTGCACGCCGTGTCCCAGGCCGCGGAGGAGGCCGGTTACCGGATCCTGCTGTTCGCCTGCCCGCCCGGCGGCCCGACCCTGGACGGCTACGAGGAACTGCTGGACCAGCACGAGGTCGACGGCTTCGTGCTCAGCGGCACCGAGCGGGGCGACCCGCGCCAGGCGTGGCTGACCAAGCGGGGCGTGCCGTTCGTCGGGTTCGGCCGGATGTGGTCGGGACGGCCCATCGGTGACTGGGTCGACGTCGACGGCGCTTCGGGCACGGACGCCGCGGTCGAGCACCTGGTCGCCCTGGGACACCGCAAGATCGCCTTCCTGGGCTGGGAGCGCGGTTCCTCCAGTGCCGGTGACGACCGTGCCGAGGGCTGGCAGCGCGCCATGCGACGACACGGACTGCCGACCCGCGGGCGGCGCGGGCAGAGCAGCGTGAACGACAGCGACGTGGCCCGTGCCGCCGTGAAACCGCTCCTGGACGGGGGCGCGACCGCGGTGGTCGCGGCCAGCGACATGCTGGCGCTCGGCTGCTACCAGACGTTGCGCGAGCGCGGGCAGACCCCGGGCCGTGACGTCGCCGTGATCGGCTTCGACGACTCGCCGACCGCCGAGCTCCTTTTCCCCGCGCTGTCCTCCATCGCCCAGCCGCTGGAGGCGGTCGGCCGGGAGTGCGTACGGCTGCTGCTGGCGCGGATGGCCGCCCCCGACTCACCGCCCGAACGGATCCTGCTGGAGCCGTCCCTGGTCGTGCGCGACAGCGCCACCGCCTCGTTGAACGCCGGCGGGTAGGTCCCACCGGCGACTGGACCGGGCCCTGCCCGGCCGGTCCCGTCGCACACAGAATCGTTTCTTCTCCTCCACCCCCACACCCTGGGCCCACGTCCCCGTGTGTCCAGGGCGGAGCCGCAGCTACCACCCGTAACCCTCGGAGGAAGTCATGCCCAACCGTATGGCCACCGCGGCCCTCGTCACCTGTGCGGCCATGCTGGCCGTCACAGGCTGCTCGTCGAATTTCGGTGACGACAAGAAGACCGAGCAGGACACCAGTTCCAAGCAGAACCTGACGGTGCTGATCGCCTCCTCGGGCGACGCCGAGACCAAGGCCGTCAAGGAGGCGGCCGCCGCGTACGCCAAGCAGTCCGGCAACACGGTGACCGTGGAGGTCGCCAAGGACATCAACCAGCAGCTCGCCCAGTCGTTCGCCGGGCACAAGCCGCCGGACGCCTTCTACGTCAACTCCGACCAGTTCGCGAACTACGCCAAGGGCGGCTCCCTCTACGCCTACGGCGACCAGGTCAAGGACGCGGACGACTTCTCCGAGCAGCTGCGCACCTCCTTCACCTACGACGGGAAGCTGGTGTGCCTGCCCAAGGACACCTCCACGCTCGCCCTGGCGATCAACGACGACCTGTGGAAGAAGGCCGGGCTGACCGAGAAGGACTACCCGACCACCTGGGACCAGCTGAAGACGGTCGCCGGCAAGCTGACCAAGGGCGACGTCACCGGGCTGGTCACCGGCGCCGAGTACGCGCGGGTCGGTGCCTTCATGCGACAGGCCGGCGGCTGGATCACCAACGCCGACCAGACGAAGATGACCGCCGACAGCGCGCAGAACGCCGAGGCGCTCGACTACGTGCGGTCGCTGCTGAAGTCCGGCTCCATGAAGTACGCCAACCAGGTCGACACCAACTGGGGCGGTGAAGCCCTCGGCAAGGGCAAGGCCGCCATGACCATCGAGGGCAACTGGCTCATCGGCGGGATGCAGGCCGACTACCCGGACGTGAAGTACACGGCGGTCCCGCTGCCCGCCGGACCGGCCGGCAAGGGCACGCTCGCCTTCAGCCAGTGCTGGGGCGTGGCCGCGGAGAGCGCCCACCGGGCGGCGGCCGTGGACCTGGTGAAGTACCTGACCACCAGCGAGCAGATGATGAAGAACGCGGACGCGTTCGGCGTGATGCCTTCCCGCACCACCGCCCTGGCCGAGTACGCGGCGAAGAACCCTGCCGCCAAGGCCTGGGTCGACGCCTCCGACTACGCGCAGGGCCCGGTGACCGTCGCGGGCTTCGAGAAGGTGCTCACCCAGTTCAACACCGACATCGCGGCGCTGCCCAACACCGACCCGAAGAAGATCCTCGCCGACCTCCAGCGCAACGGCGAACAGGCCCTCACGAAGGGCAACTGAGTCTCCGTGTTCCCGCGTACGTCATCACACCCCCGCCCGGCCGCGCGTTCCCGCGCGGGCGGGGGTCCCCGTACGGCCGACTCGCCGGGCGCACCTGACGCGCCCGGCGGGCCCGGCCCGGCCGCGGCGCCCCGCGCCAACCCCGCCCCGCGCGTGGGGCGCCGCGGCGAAGGCGCCTGGGGCTGGCTGTTCGTCAGCCCCATGGTGATCATCCTCGGCCTGTTCATGGTGCTGCCGATCCTGATGGCGCTGTGGGTGAGCCTGCTGCACTGGGACGGCCAGTCCAACCCCTTCAGCACGGACGCACAGTTCGTCGGCCTGGACAACTACCGGGACCTGCTCACGCAGGACGGACTCGACCGCACCCTGTTCGCGACCTCGCTGCGCAACAACGCCTACTACGTGCTGCTCACCGTGCCCCTGCAGACCGGCCTCGCGTTGACGCTGGCGCTCATCGTCAACCAGAAGCTGCTGCGCGGGCGTGGCGCACTGCGCACCGCGTTCTTCTTCCCCTCGGTCACCAGCTCGATCGCCGTCTCCACGGTCTTCCTCTTCCTGTTCCAGGGCAGCGGCGCGGTCAACACCGCGCTGTCCTGGATCGGAGTGAAGGGCCCGAACTGGTTCAACGACCCCCGCGGTGTGCTCTCGCTCATGCTCGGCGGCCTCGGCATCGTCGACCCCGACAACCCCTCGGGCTTCCTCGCCGACCACTCCTTCCTGGGACTGTCCTGGTTCGAGTGGCTGTCCGGACCGTCCGTCGCGATGTGCACGATCATCCTGCTCGCCGTGTGGACGACCTCCGGCACCTTCATGCTGATCTTCCTCGCGGCCCTCCAGGACATCCCGCGCGAGCTGGAGGAATCCGCCGCCATCGAAGGCGTCAGCCGCTTCCAGATGCTGCGCTACGTGACCCTTCCCGCGCTGCGCCCCGTGCTGTTCCTGGTCCTCACCCTCGGGCTGATCGCCACCTGGCAGGTCTTCGACCAGGTGTACGTCATGGGCCAGGGTGCTCCGGGCAACACCACCCTCACGCCGGCCTTCCTGTCGTACGCGTCCGCCTTCGACAACGCCGACTTCGGGCAGGGCATGGCCATCGCCTTCATCCTGCTCGCGCTGATCCTGACCATGACCGCCCTGCAACGCTTCGTGCTGCGCGAGCGCACCCCCCGCCCCCGGAGGACCCGATGAAACTCTCGGAGAACCGGATCCCGGAGAACCGGACGAGGGCGAAGCCCACGTCCTCACGGGTGCGCGTACGGCCGGTGCTCCGCCGCTTCCCCGTGCCCCTTCGGGCCCTCGGCTACACGGCGGTGGCGGTGCTCGGACTGCTGTACCTCATGCCGTTCGTGATCCAGCTGGTGACCGGTTTCAAAACGGACCCGGACGCGGCCTCCCACCCCCTCGGGCTGATGCCGGTCACCCCGACGACCGCCGCCTACCAGCGCCTGTTCGGGCTGAGCCAGGCCGGTGACGGGGTGCCGTTCCTGCGCTGGCTGGGCAACTCGACGGTCATCGCTGTCGTGGTCACGGCCGCACGGGTCCTGTTCGCCTCCATGGCCGGCTACGCGCTCGCCCGGCTGCGCTTCCCGGGCCGCACCCTGCTGTTCGGCTTCCTCCTCGCCTTCATGGCGGTCCCCCCGGTGGCCCTGCTGATCCCCAAGTTCCTGGTCCTCAACACCTTCGGGCTCTTCGACACCTACACCGGCATGATCGTGCCGCTGATGGTGGACGCGGCCCAGGTCTTCATCATGAAACAGTTCTTCGAGTCGATCCCCCGGGAAGTGGAGGAGGCCGCCCGCGTCGACGGCGCCGGCGTCTTCCGCACCTACTGGTCGGTCGTCCTGCCCATGGCCCGCCCGGCCCTGATCACCGTGACCATCCTGGCGTTCCAGTCCTCGTGGAACGAGTTCACCCACTTCCTCGTGTCCACCCAGTCCAGCCAGTACGAAACCCTGACCACCGGCCTCGCCCGCATGGTCTCCGGCGGCCTGGGCGGCGGCACCCAGTACCCCCTGAAGCTCGCCGCGGCCCTGCTGGCCACCCTGCCCGTCGCCGCGCTGTTCTTCTGCTTCCAGCGGTACTTCGTGCAGGGGGCCAACGCGGGAGCCGTCAAGGAATAGCCGTCAAGGATCAGCGGGAGCCGTAGCCGTCAAGAAACAGCGGTCACACCCTCCCCCCTCCGCCGGACACCCGCAGTCGAGGCCGATTCACGCACCGTGGCCGCCGGAGTGCCGTTGCTCCTACCATGGAGGGCACCATCGGGGGAGGGTGGGACGTGACGCGCAACACATCACAGTCGTCCGGGCGTCGGCTGGAAGACCGGATCGCATGGGCGGTCAGGAACGCGGACGGTGTCGTCGCCATCGTTGTGGCCCTGGTCATCGGTGTGCTGGACATCCTGGACGACAACTTCGACAACAACATCGTCTCCGGCGCCACCCTGCTGGTCCTGGCGGCGCTGGTGTACGGATCGCTCACCGAGCGCCGACGGCGGATGGCCGACATCCGGGGCGCCACCGAGGGGACGAGCCGGGCGATCGAGGACCTCGCCATGGTGCGGACACTGTCCGGCGCGGAGGTCGGCCTGGCGCACGAGAAGGCCCGCCGGAACACCACCCGTTGGGTGTTCAAGGGCGGCACCGGCACCTATCTGCGCGCCGTGACGCTGCCGGAGTGCGTCGAGGAGGCGAAACGGCGGCGCCGCTCCCTCAGCATGAAGATCGACATCGTCAACCCCGCCGACGACCGGGTGTGCGCCGCCTACGCGCGGTTCCGGCGCACCTTCGGACGCCAGGGTGACGCCGGAGTGCACCCGGAGTGGACCGTCGAACGCACCCGCAAGGAGTCGTACGCCACCGTGCTCGCCGCCGCCTGGCACCGGCAGCGGCTGGACACCCTGGAGATCGACGTGCACCTGTCCTCGGTGGCACCGACCCTGCGCTTCGACCTGTCCGACACCTGCCTGATCATCACCCAGGACGACCCGCGCCGGGTGAGCCTGTACGTGGAGCGCGGCCGGCCGCTGTACGACTACTACGTCACCGAGCTGCACCAGAGCCGGGAGCAGGCGGTCAAGCTCGATCTGCGGGAGGCCACCCCGCTGAGCGACGAGCCGACCGTGGACGAGGCCAGACGACTGCTCGACCGGCTCGGTCTGCCGCTGCCGACCAGTCTCACCGACCCGGACGTCGGCGACATCATCGACAGGGCACTGCGGGCGGAGGACCCCTACCGCAGGTGAGCGCCGTGTTTCGGCCAAGGGGGGAACGATGGACTACCGGGCCCTGGAACGGGCCAGCCGACAAGAGGCCGCAGCCGAGCTGTTGCGGCACGCCACAACGGAACTGGAGCAGATCGTTTCGGGCCACCGTGCCCTGCGCGCGGTGCGCCATCCACTGGGCTTCATCTGCCTGCCGGTCCTCCGCGACGGTCCCCGGGGTGTCTGCGTCCATGTCTTCGGGGGCATGCCACAACCGGAGCCGACCGTCCCTCAGGTGCACTCGCACAGCTGGGACTTGACGAGCACCGTGCTGTACGGGCGGCTCGGCAACCGGCGCATGCGCGTCCACGACGAGCCCGCGCAGCCCACCCACCGGGTGTTCGAGGTGCACAGCGATCCGTCGGGGGTCGACGACCTGCGGCCGACCGAGCGGCTGGTGCGCTGTCTGCCCGGCGCCGAACAGACGACCGCGCGAGGGCAGACCTACTCCCTTCCGGCGGGTGAATTCCACACCAGCGTGCTGCCGGGCGGCCGTCCGGCCGCCACCTTGGTACTGGGACGCACCCTGCCCGGCAGGGCGGACCTGTCCCTCGGCCCGTTGTCGGCCCCCGGCCACCGCATGGTCCGCAGGACGTGCGACGCGGCCCAGACCGCCCGGATCGCCCAAGCCGCCCTCAGGAGGATCCATGAGCCCGAACCGGAATCCCTTTCCTGACCCGTCGGCCGGTGACCCGTCGGCCGGCTTCGCCTCCGAGTGCCGTACGGCAGTGGCCGCGGCCGAGGAGGCCGGGGCGTTGCTGCGGTCCCGGTTCCCGGACGGCTTCGCCGCCCGCCCGAAGGGCGAACACGGCGACGTCGTCACCGATCTGGACCTGATGGCCGAACGCCTCGTCGTGGACCGCATCCGGGAGCGCTTCCCGCACGACCGGATCCTCGCCGAGGAGTCCGGGGAACTGCGCGGCGACGGCGGCGGCCGCACCTGGCTGGTCGATCCCCTCGACGGCAGCAACAACGTGGTGATCGGGCTGCCCGCCTACGTGGTCGGCATCGCCCTGTGCGTCGACGAGGCACCGGTGGTGGGCGTCGTGCACGATCCGGTGACCGGACGCACCTGGTCGGCGCTGCACGGCGGCGGCGCGCACGGGCCACGCGGTCGGCTCGCCGGCGTCGCGGGCGTCCGCCCGCTCTCGTCGGCGGGACCGTTGCTCGCCTGGACCCAGGGCCACGCGGTCGGCCGCGACGACCCTACGGCCCGCGCCCTGAGGCACACCCTGGAGAACCGGTCCAGACGGCTGCTCCAGCTGTGGGCGCCGCTGCTGACCTGGGCCATGCTGGCCCGCGGGGACATCGACGGGTTCGTGGGCTACCGGGCGGAGGCGATCGATCTGCCGGCCGGGGCGCTGCTGGCCCGCGAGGCGGGAGTGGCCGTCCGGCACCTGGACGGCCGTGAGTTCGGCGGCGGCTTCACCGGACCCGACACCGAGCGCTCGTTCGTGGCGGGGCGGCCGGAGGTGCTGCCGCATCTGCTGGAGCTGGTGGCGATGTCCGGGGCCGTCGGGCGTGGCGGGCCTTCGCACGTGCCGCGCCGCTCCGTTCCGTAACCCCGCCTACGAGGTCAGCGTCAGTGCCGCCACCGATGCCAGCACCGCGGCGACGGCCAGCACCGTACCCGTTCCCATCAGCCGCGCGACCGGCACCCGCACCCCGTACGCATGGCACCGCTCGTACCACAGCAGCGTCGCCAGCGAGGCCCACGGCGTCACCACCGGCCCCACGTTGGTGCCGATGAGGAGCGCGAGCAGCTGGTCGTGGTTGCCCACCGGGACGGCCGCCTCCCCGGCCAGGTAGACGGGGAGGTTGTTCAGTACGTTCGACAGGCCCCCGCCGACCGCGGCCGCCCGGAACAGGCCCAAGAGGCCGCCGTCATGGCCGACCGCCGAGGCCAGCAGGTCGTGCAGCCCGTTGACGTTGACCGTCTCCACCACCAGGAACATCCCGGGCACCATCACCAGCAGCCGCCACGGGACCAGCGACAGCCGCAGCGCCGAGCGGCGGCGCACCGCGAAGGCCGCCACGGCGACGGCCGCAGCCGTGGCGGACGCCACCCACAGCTCCACGTCGGCCAGGATCGCGATCAGGAAGCCGGCGCAGGCGAGCCCGCAGGCCCGGAACAGCACCGGGTCGGCGGGCCGGTGCACCTCGGGCGGCCGGTAGCGGTCGGTGTTCCCCGCGCCCCGTACGTCTCCCGCGTCTCCCGCGTTTCCCGCTCGTACGGCGTCCGCGCGGGCCGCACCGGGGTCCGCGACCGGGGCGCCGGGCTCCGGCAGGGCCGGCAGGGCTCGCTCGATCCCGGTGTCGGCCCCGGCTCCGTCACGCTTTCCGCGCCGCCAGTAGAACAGCCACAGGCAGACCATGGTCACCGCGATGGCCGCCAGCTGCGGAGCCCACATCCGGGAGGCCAGGCCCAGCGGGGACAGCGCGACCCGGTCCGCGGCCAGCAGGTTCGTCAGATTGGAGACCGGCAGCAGCAGGCTCGCCGTGTTGGCCAGCCACACCGTGGTCATCGCCAGCGGCACCGCGGCGATGCCGACCCGCGAGGCGAGCGCCAGCATCACCGGGGTCAGCAGCACGGCGGTGGTGTCCAGGTTCAGGGCGATCGTGGTGACGGAGGCGAAGGCCACACAGAGCAGGAACAGGGCCGCGTAGCTGCCCCGCCCGGCTCGGGCGACGCGCGCCGCCACCACGTCGAACACCTCGGCCTCGCTGGTCAGCTCGGCCAGCACGATCACCGTGCCCAGGAACGCCAGCAGCGGGGCGATCCGCGTCATCGCGTCGCCCGCCGACGCGGTGGGCAGCAACCCCGTGGCCAGGCACAGCAGCCCGACCACCAGCAGGCCGATCGCCACCCGGTCCAGCACATGCAGACGCAGAAAGACACGCACGGTGGGAAGGGTCGCACATCTGCGCCCAGCTGTGACCAGGGGCTGTTTTTGAGCCGCTTTCCCGGCCGGGCCTTTCAGCCACAGGAGTCGGCACGGGAGTCGCCACATGAGTCGTCGTGAAAACGGTTCATACCGAGGCTCTCTCATTGCATCATGAATGTATGGGGCGGCAGATCACCACGGGGGAAACCGGACCATTGGACTTCTTCGTCAGCTACTCTCCGGCCGACGAACGCTGGGCGTCCTGGATCGCATGGACGCTGGAGGAGGCCGGATACCGCACGGTCCTCCAGGCCTGGGACTTCGTTCCGGGCACCAACTTCGTCGATTTCATGGACCGCGGGGTCAGCGAGTCCGCGGCCGTGATCGCCGTACTGTCCCGCAACTACGAGCGCTCCCGGTACGGCCGGATGGAGTGGCAGGCCGCGTTACGCGCCGACCCCGACGCCCCGGAGCGACGGCTCCTCACCGTACGCGTCGAGGACATTCCGGTGGAGGGCCTGCTGGCCACCATCACCTACGTCGACCTGGTCCCCGTCACCGACCCGTCGGCCGCCCGGGAACTGCTCCTCACCCGGGTCCGCCAGGCCCTCGACGGCCGGGCCCGGCCCAGCCTGAGTCCCGGCTACCCGGGCGGGAACGGCCTCCCTGCGTCCGCGCCCGCGTCTCCGCCGGAGCCGGCCGCTCCGCCGGCGCCCGCCCGGCCGCTCGGAGGCCTCGGCTGGGCCGGCCGGCGCAGGCCCGCGGCACCGCCGTCGTACCCGCTGACCCGGGGGGACGTCCAGGCGCGCGAGGCGGTCACCGTGCTCCACCTGGCCGGGCCCGCCTTCGGCCGCGGGCAGGACCCCGCCGAGTTGCAGGCGGCGATCTGGGGCGACCTCGTCGAACTCACCGACGCCGGTGCCCCCGCCCCCGACCTGCTGGTGGTCACCGGCGACCTGACGGCCTCCGGCAGCCCGCGGGAGTTCGAGCAGGCGCTGGCCTTCCTCACCGGCCTGCGGGCGCTGCTCGGCCTCGAACCGCACCGGGTCGCCCTCGTGCCCGGCGGCCGGGACGTCAACCAGGCCGCCTGCCGGGCCTACTTCAGCACCTGCGAGGCCGACGAGATGCCGCCCCGGCCGCCGTACTGGCCCAAGTGGCGGCACTTCGCCCGGCTCTTCCAGGAGCTCTACCAGGGCCTCGACGCCGTCTTCGACAGCGACCAGCCGTGGACGCTCTTCCCCGTGCCCGAACTGCACACCGTCGTCGCGGGCCTGAACTCCTCGATGGCCTACAGCCACCGCCTCGACGACCAGTACGGCCTGGTCGGCCCCGAGCAGGCTGCCTGGTTCGCCCAGGCGCTGCGCCCGTACGAGGACGAGGGGTGGCTGCGGATCGGCGTCCTGCGCCATCCGCCCGGCACCGCCCGGACCGTTGCGGCCCGCGCCGGAGCCCCGGACGGCGCCGGCCCGCTGCGCGACACCGACGTGCTGACCCGGCTGACCGCTCCCCGGCTGCACCTGCTGCTGCACGGCCCGAGCGGCCCCGGTGCGCAGCCGGTCCTCGCCACCGGGTCCGGTGAGGTGCAGGTGCTCGGCGCCGCCGGGCCGGGCCGGCACCGGTTGCTCCGCATCAGCCGTGACGGCCTGACGAGTTGGCAGGACCAGGGCCATGGGCAGGGCCAGGACCAGGGGCAGGACCAGGGGCCGCAGCGTCGCCCGGTCGAGTGGCGGCGCGCCCACCGCGCGTTCGGCCCCGACCCGGACGAGCCCGCGGCCGCCGTGGGCCCGGGAAGCGCCACGACGGACACCGCCGGGAACCCGGCCGGCCCGAACGGCGGCGGTGGCGCGGCGGAGCCGGAGCTCCGCGCCGTGCAGTCCCCGGCCGAGGCGCTGCTCGCACGGGTCGCGGAGGTCTGCCGCACCCGGCACGAGGGCGCCCAGATCCGCCCGGTGGCCGGACCGGTGCCCCAACTGCTCGTCACCTGGACCCAGTCGGGCTTCGTCCGGCAGCAGCGGGTGGCCGTGCACACCGGCACCCCCACCGCACAGGACGTCGAGCGTTTCGTCGCCCTTGTGCACGCCGCGGACTCCGAGACCGAGGCCGAACTCGTCCACGACGGCCCGCCGCCCGCCCGCGACCTGCGCGACCTGGCCCGCCGCAGGGGTGTACGAGTACGCAGCTTCACCGAGTTCCAGGGCCTGCTCGACCTGCGCGGCTACGTCGGCGCACAGAGCGAGCGGCTGCGCACCGACCCCCGCTACCCCCCGGACATGTACCTGCCGCAGCGCTACCGGGAGGTGGAACGCCTCGGCGCCGAGGACCGCGACGGACTGGTCGACGACATGCTCCGGCTGCTCGACTCCGACCAGGGCCGCTTCCTGCTGCTGCTCGGCGACTTCGGGCACGGCAAGACCTTCGCGCTGCGCGAGCTGGCCCGCCGTGTCCCGGCCGAACTGCCGCACCTGGTCCCGCTGCTCGTGGAACTGAACGCGCTGGACCGCGCCTACTCCTTCGAGGGACTGGTCGCCGCCCACCTCGCCGCCCACGGCGTCGACAACATCGACCTGCGAGCCTTCCGCTACATGCTCCAGCAGGGCCGGATCGTGCTGCTCTTCGACGGCTTCGACGAACTGGTCACCCAGGTCAGCTACGACCGCGCCGCCGAACGCCTCCAGGTGCTGCTGGACTCCGCCGTGGACAACGCCAAGATCGTGGTCAGCAGCCGCACCCAGCACTTCCGCTCCCAGGGGCAGGTGCTGACCGCGCTCGGCGAACGCGTCGGCCTGCTCCCGCAGCGCCGGGTGCTGGCCGTCCAGGAGTTCACCCCCCAGCAGATCCGCGCCTACCTGGTCAACCGCTACGACGGCGACGAACGCGCCGCCGACCGCCGCGTACGGCTCCTCGACGCCATCCCCGATCTGCTGGCCCTGTGCCGCAACCCGCGGCTGCTCGGCTTCGTCGCCGACCTCGACGACGACCAGCTGCGCGCCGTCGCCGGAGCCGGCCGCGCGCTCAGCCCCGCCGGGCTCTACCAGGAGGTGCTCACCGCCTGGCTGCGCTTCGAAGCGCACCGCGGCACCGGCGGCCCGGGCCGGGCGCCCGGACTCAGCCTGGACCAGCTGTGGAACGCGGTCACCGCGCTCGCCCTGCGGCTGTGGGAGAGCGGCCAGGACTCGCTGCGGCTCGACGAGCTCACCGACGTCGCCGAGACCCTGACCGGACTCGCCGACAGCCGGCTGTCCGTGCCGCAGGCCGCGCACGCCGTCGGCTCCGGGAGCCTGCTGGTCCGCAGCGAGGACGGCGTGTTCCGGTTCATCCACGGCTCGGTGGTGGAGTGGCTGATCGCCCGGGAGTGCGCCCGGCGGCTGGCCGCCGGCGACACCACACTGCTGGCACGCCGCCAACTGAGCCGGCTGGCCGTCGAGTTCCTGTGCGACCTCGCCGACCACCGGGTCTGCCAGGAGTGGGCCGAGGGCGCGCTGAGCACCGCCGCGGGGGACGATCCGGAGCTGACCGTGCGGGGCGGGGAGACCGCCCGCGCCAACGCCGTGAAGATCCTCACCCGGCTCCGGGTCCCCTCCCACACCGACCTGCGCGGCGCCGCCCTGGCCGGGGAGGACCTCTCCTACCGCGACTTCTCCGGCGTGGACCTCACCCGCGCCGACCTCACCGACGCCCGGCTCGTCGGCGCCAACCTCTCCGGCGCCGTACTGCGCCATGCCCGGCTCACCGGGGCGTGGCTCGACGGCGCCGACCTGACCGGTGCCGATCTGCGCGGCGCGGATCTGCGGCGGGCCCGGCTGATCCGGACCGACCTGACCGGCGCCCAGGTGGAGGGCGGCCGGTGGCGGCGGGCGGCACTCGTCTCGGCGACCACCGGGCCCGGCCTGCCGGACACCCCCGAACTGGCCGCCGCCGCGATCGCCCCCGGCATGGCCGTCGACTCCGGCTTCCGGCCCTCCGCGGTCGGTGTGCCGTACGGCTTCGACATGCGCACCAGCCGGCTGCCCGAGCCCATCTCGTACAGTCCCGACGGCGAACTCCTCGCCGTGGGCAGCGAGGACGGCGGAGTGCTGGTGTGCGACGCCGTCACCGGCACCGCCCTGCGCACCCTGCAGGGTCACACCGGCCGGGTCTACGCGGTCAAGTTCCGTGAGCGGGTGCTGGCCACGGGCAGCGCCGACGGCACGGTACGCCTGTGGGACCCGGTCTCCGGACGGTGCCGGCACGGCTTGCGGATCCACCCCGGCGGAGTCTGGCCGGTCGTCCTCGACGCCGACGGCTCGCTGCTGGCCACCGGCGACGCCGACGGCGTGGTCACCCTGTGGGACACCGCCTCCGGCATGCCGCTGCACCGGCTGCCGGGCCACGCGGCCCCCGTCTACACGGTGGCCTTCGGACCGGACGGCACCACCCTCGTCACCGGGGACGCCTCCGCCACCGTACGGCTGTGGGACATCACCACCGGACGGCCGCTCGGTGAACTGCCGGGCCACCGGGGCGCGGTGTTCCGGGCCCGGTTCAGTCCCGACGGCCGCCTGCTCGCCACCGGAGACATGGGCGACGGGCAGGGGGCCGGCACGGTCCGGGTGTGGGACGTCATCGAGCGGCGGGTGCTGCACGAGTTCACCGGCCACCCGGGCCGTGTCTACACCCTGGACTTCCACCCCGGCGGCAGGTTCCTGGTGAGCGGCGACACCGAAGGGGACGTACGGCTGTGGGACCTGGCCGCGGGCGGCCCAGCCGGGCTGCTCGGCGGCTGCCGCGGCGCCGTGTACCAGGTGCTGTTCGACCCCGACGGGACGCTCCTCGCCGCCGGGGACAGCGCCGGAGTGGTCCGGCTGTGGCGGATCGACCCGGAGGCCGACCCGGTGTCCGGTGGCTCGCCCGTCGCCGTGCCGCTGAGCCGGCAGCCCTCGGAACACCGCGGCTCGGTCTGGGTGTGCAAGTTCCGTCCGGGCGCCGACGCGCCCGCCCTGGAGTCCGGCTCGCTGCTGGTGACCGGCGGCAACGACGGCGTCGTACGGATCTGGGACCCGGCCACCGGCCAGGGCAGACGCATCCTGCGCGGCCACGGACGGCGCATCGGCACCGTGTCGTTCAGCGCCGACGGTTCGATGCTGGCGGCCGGCGGCAACGACGGCGTCGTCGGCGTGTGGCACGCCACCTCCGGGCGGCGGCTGCGCGAGCTCACCGGCCAGGGCGACCGCCTGGTCTCGGCGGTGTTCAGCCCCGGCGGCACGCTGCTGGGCACCGCGAGCAGCGACGGCGACATGTACCTGTGGAACGCGGCCACCGGCGAGTACCAGCGCGAGATGGACGTCGAGACGGACCACGTGTGGGCGGAGGCGTTCAGCCCCGACGGCGAACTGCTGGCCACCGCCAACGACGACGACACGGTACGCCTGTGGTACCGGGCCACCGGCGCACACGTCACCACCATCGGCGAGCACTTCGGCCGGGTCCGCTCGATCGCCTTCCGCTCCGACGGGGCGGTCCTGGCCACCGGCTGCGACGACCGCAAGGTGCGGATCTGGGACATGGCCGACCGCCGGATCACCGCCGTCCTCGACGGACACACCGACCGGGTGTACGCCGTGGCGTTCGCGCCCGACGGGTCCTGGCTGGCCAGCGCCTCCTGGGACGGGCACGCCGTGATCTGGCAGGACGGCGCGGCCGTGCACCGGCTGACCGGCCACACCGGCAAGCTGTGGACGGCCGCGGCCCACCCCATGCGCCCCCTGCTGGCGACGGCCGGCGACGACCGGACCGTACGCCTGTGGGACGCGCACACCGGCCGTGAGACCGCCGCCCTGACCGGCCACACCGGCCGGGTGCTGGCGGTGGCCTTCAGCCCCGACGGCTCCCTGCTGGCCAGCGGCGGCGAAGACGGCACGGTACGGCTCTGGAACGTCCCCGCCGACGCCCCCGCCACCCTGCGCGCGACCCTGGTCGGGATGCCCGGCGGCTGGGCCGCGCTGTCGCCGTCCGGCGGCTACAAGTACGAGGGCGACGTCACGGGCGAGTTCTGGCACGTGCTCGGCATGTGCCGCTTCGAACCCGGCGAACTCGACGGCAATCTGCCGGGCGTGCGGCACATACCGCTGGAGGAGCCGCTGGGGTGAGGGCCCGCTAGGGCCTGTCGTCAAATTCGCGTCGTGGGGCAGACGGGAATTTGACGACAGGCCCTAGCCGAGCGCGGCCTGGATGATCCGGGCCGCCACCGGGTTCATGTCCTCGGACTTGGCGTCGGTGGCGTTGACCGAGTACACGAGGGTGAGGGAGAGGTCGCGGGTCGCGGCAATGACCGTGTTGTAGCCAGGACGAGCGCCCGACTTGGCCCACACCTGGCGGTTGTCGGGCAGCTTCTCCCGTTTCAGTCCCGCGCTCATGGTCGCTCCAGGGATGTCCGGCACGGTGAACATCTCCTCCAACTGCGGCTCGGGCACGACCTTTCCGCGGAACAGCGCGACCAGGAACCGCTCCAGGTCCGCCGTGGTCGAGATCATGTCGCCCGCCGCCCACCGGTCGGACACGTTCCACTCCGTGGCGTCGACCAGGCGTCCGTCCGCGAGGAGCTGGTAGCCGCGGTTGTGCGGCCCGTGGATACGGGGGTCCGGGCCGCCGGGGAAGGAGGTGTCCCGCATGCCGACCGGCTTCAGCACGCGCACGTACGCCTGGTGCTCGTACGAGTCGCCCGTGACCCGCTCGATCAGCATGCCGAGAACGGTGTAGTCGATGTTCTGGTACTTCTGCCGGTCCCCGGGGTCGAAGGCGGGCCCCTGAGCCACCGACGAGGCCACGACCTCCTCCGGGGTCAGGGTGACGTAGCGGTTGTCGTAGCCCTCGCCGTCGACCGGGCCGAGGTCCTTGCCCGGCTTCAGCCCGCTCGTGAAGGTCAGCAGGTGCCGTACGGTGACGGGCTTCGTGAAGGCGTCGGTGAGGAGACCGGGGAGGTAGGTCCGCACGTCCTCGTCAAGGTCCACGCGCCCCTCGGCGGCAAGCTGCAGCACCATCGCCGCGGTCACCACCTTGGTCGTGGAGCCCGCACGGAAGCGTCCGTTCTCCAGGGCGGGGCGGTTCGTCGTCAGGTCGCGGACCCCGGCGCTGCCCCGCCAGGTGCCGCCGGTGCCGCCGACCCGGACGAGCGCGGCCGTCGCGTCGTCGTCCGGCAGCTCGGAGATCGCGTCGCAGAGCGCCGTGTGGTTCGGGCCCGTGGTGTCGCAGCGCGCCGGCGGTCGGGGCAATGGGGAGGCGGCGGCCACCGCGGGGCCGGCCGCCAAGCCCAGGGCGAGGACGGAGGCGAGGGCGACGGCTGGGCGCGTACGAGGGGGCATCGGCAACTCCCGGGAAGGGGGCGGGTGTTGCCGCTGATCATGCTGTGGGATGTGCCTCTCGCGGATCGTCACCGAGGAGGGCGTGGTCCCCGGAGTCGGTCCCGGGGCTGCCCCTAGGGGACCGGCCGCCTACGTCCCGCGCAGTGCGCACAACATGTCGATGCGGTTCGTCGTGATCGAGTCGACTCCCGCGTCCAGCAGCCGACGCATCGAGCGGCGGGTGTCGGGGGTCCACACCGACAGCAGATAGCCGTCCCGGTGCACGCGGGCGGCGAGCTCCCGGGTCACCAGCCCGAAGCGGTAGTTGAGCCAGCGAGGGCGGATGGCGTCGAGGAGTGCCGGGCGTGGTGGGGCGAGTGTCGTCCAGGTCAGGGCGATCTCGGCGGAGGGGGCGGCGGCGCGCACGGCGAGCATCGTGTCGGCGCCCGCGCAGTAGTAGACCCGCTCCTCGGCCCCGCACTCCCGGACGACGTCCACGATCCGCCGTACCGCCCGGGGGTCGGCCGCGCCTGGAAGGTCGATCATCAGCCGGGTGTCCCCGGCGGTGTGCAGAGCGTCCGCCAGCGTCGGCACGCCGCCGCCGGTGAGCCCGCGCACCTCCGCCGAGGACAGCGAGGCCAGCGGCCGGTCCTGCTCCCACAGCCGTTTCAGGGTCGCGTCGTGCAGCAGGACGGGCATGCCGTCCCGGGTCAGCCGTACGTCGATCTCCACCGCGTCCGCGCCCGCCTGGAGCGCGGAGCGCAGGGAGGCGATCGTGTTCTCGCGGGCACGGTAGGGGTGGCCGCGATGGGCCACGGCGGTCACGGTGCGCATGGGCTCCATTGTGCTGGCCCGGGGGCCCCGGCAGCAGTGCCGGAGCCCGGGGATCTCAGGGAGTGAGCCAGGCGGAGGTGTACGTGTCGATCTCGGCCGCGATCCGCGCCTTGCCCGCCTCGTCCAGGAAGGACGCCTCCACCGCGTTCTTGGCGAGGGCGGCCAGCCCCTGCTCGTCGAGGTCGAGGAGGCGGGCGGCGACGGCGTACTCGCTGTTGAGGTCCGTGCCGAACATCGGCGGGTCGTCGGAGTTGATGGTGACCAGGACCCCGGCCCGCACGAACTCCTTGATCGGGTGTTCGTCGAGCGTGCGGACCGCGCGGGTGGCGATGTTGGAGGTCGGGCAGACCTCCAGGGCGATGCGCCGCTCGGCGAGGTGGGCGAGGAGCTTCGGGTCCTTCGCGGCGCTGGTGCCGTGCCCGATGCGCTCCGCGCGCAGCTCGGTCAGGGCGTCCCAGATCGTCTGGGGGCCGGTGGTCTCGCCGGCGTGCGGTACGGAGCGCAGTCCGGCGGCGATGGCCTGGTCGAAGTAGGGCTTGAACTGCGGCCGCGGTACGCCGATCTCGGGCCCCCCGAGCCCGAACGAGACCAGGCCCTCCGGGCGCAGCCCGTCGGTCGTGGCCAGCCGGGTCGTCTCCTCGGCGGAGGTCAGGCCCGCCTCTCCGGGGATGTCGAAGCACCAGCGCAGTACGGTCCCGAAGTCGGCCTCGGCCGACTTGCGGGCGTCCTCGATCGCGTCCATGAAGGCGCGCGCGTCGATACCGCGGCTGGTGGAGGAGTACGGCGTGATGGTCAGCTCGGCGTAGCGCACCTGCTGCCGGGCCATGTCCCGGGCGACCTCGTACGTGAGCAGCCGGACGTCCTCGGGGGTGCGGATGAGGTCCACCACGGACAGGTACACGTCGATGAAGTGGGCGAAGTCCGTGAACGTGAAGTAGTCCGCGAGGGCCTCGGGGTCGGTGGGGACCTTGGAGTCGGGGTGCCGGGCGGCCAGTTCCGAGACGATGCGCGGGGAGGCGGAGCCGACGTGGTGCACGTGCAGTTCGGCCTTCGGGAGACCGGCGATGAAGGCGTGCAGATCGCGGGCGGCGGCGCCGACGGCGCCGGTGGGGCCCTGCGGTACGGCGTGGCGGTCGGTCAAGGTTCCTCCCCGGGAACGGCGCCCCAGGACCGTGGTCGGGGACGCGGGTGATCGGCTGATCGGTGACTCAGGGATCATCGTAGGCGGCGGCCCGTGCGCGACAGACGTGGGCCGTAGCATGACGGAACGTACGACAGAGGGGATCCCGCGCATGTCCGACGAGGCGCGCACGCCGCAGATGCCGGACACCCCCGGCCAGGACCCCTGGGCTGCCCCGGAGAACCGTCCCCTGGCCGGACCTCTGCCTCCGGAGAACGCGGCGCCGGCTTCTCCCGCCGCGCCTGGCACCGGTTCCGCGCCTGGGACCGGTCCTGCTCCTGGCACCGGTCCCGGTCCCGGCACCGGTCCCGCTCCCGAGCCGCAGGACGCCGTCCCGGCGCCCGGGGTCCGGCTCGACAAGCCGCCCGCCCCCGCGCCGAACCCGTGGGCGCCGCCCGCGGACACCGTGTCGTCGGCGAGCACGCCCCCGGTACCGCCCTCCGCGCACGACCCGCAGACGTACACGTATGGCCCCCGGCGGGCTCCCGATACCGCCGGCCTCCGGCAATCCGGCGGCCCCGTACCCCCATCCCAGCCCCAGCCACAACCCGCACTCCCACCCTCAGCCCCAACCCCAGTCGTGGGCCGACCCCTTCGCCCCGCCCCCGCCGCACGCCTCCTTCCCGCCGCCGACGGCCCCCGCGCCCGTCGCGCCGCCCGCGGCCAACGACCCCTTCGCACCACCGGGTCCCGGCGAACCCGTCCCCCCGCCCCCATCGGCCCCGACGGTCCGGGACACGTGCCGTACGGATACCTCCAGTACCCGGGTCAGCCGGCCTACCAGGGCCACCCGGGCCACGGTCACCAGTTCGCCCCGCACCACGGTGCCCCGGGCTACGGCTGGTCCGGGATGCCGCTCGCGCCGAGTAACGGAATGGGGATCGCCTCGCTCACCCTGGGGATCATCGCGGCGGTCGGGTTCTGTATGTGGCCGTTGTCCATCGTGCTGGGCGTGCTGGGCGTGATCTTCGGTGTGATCGGCCGCGCCAAGGCGGGCCGGGGCGAGGCGACGAATCCTGGGCAGGCCCTGGCCGGGATCATCTGCGGGGCGGCCGGCATCGTCCTGGGCGCGCTCGTGTTCGTCCTCATCGTCGCGGTCTCGGACGACAGCGCCGACGGCGCCCCCGTCGACGCCGGCTACTCCGCCGCCCCGGCCGCCACCACGTCACTTGTGGTGCGCCACACCGGCTGAGACGAATGATCTGACTGGCTGAGACGAATGATCTAGGCGAGCCGCTCACGCGCCTCCATCAGCGCGAAGCCCAGCAGGTTCGGCCCCCGCCACCGCTCGGGATCCGCGGCCCGCTTGTCGTCCGCGGCCAGTCCGATGCCCCACACCCGGTCCAGCGGGCTGGCCTCCACCAGCACCCGGTCACCCGTACCCAGCAGGAACTCCCGCAGGTCCGCGTGCGCGGCGAACTTGTGGACGCTGCCCTCGACGACGATCCCGAACCGCTCCCGCTCCCATATGGACTCGTCGAAGCCGCGCACCAGCCGCCCGGCCTTCTTCGCGACCGCGGGGCTCGTGGCCGAGACGGCCATCTGCTCCGCCTCCGCGTCACCGAACAGCCGGGCCTTCGACGCCATCATCCAGTGCTCCGCCGTCGCGTACTCCACCCCGTCCACCGTGAACGGCGACGGCCACCACTGGCTCAGGCAGCTCGCGCCGATCCGGCCGTCGGGCCGCGGCCGGTGCCCCCAGAAGTGCAGGTACTTGACTCTCGCCCCCGCACGGACCTCCCTGACCAGGGTGTCCAAAGAATCGATCTTCCCCATGCCGACGAGTCTGGCACGCACCACTGACAGTCCGTCCCCTGATTTTCGTGCCTGGTCGGCGCCCGGTCGACAGATTCCGTCGCGTAACCAAAAGGCAACAACGGAATCCCTTGTTGAGGTTTTGTCGCTCTGTCAGGATCGGCACTCAAATCGAGCTTGAGCCACGCCGGCCCTCGGACAGGGGACACGGAGGAGAGCCATATGCACAGCCCGGGCACCGCCACCCCCCACCGTTTCCCGGCCCAGGACCGTTTCCCGGACGGCGCGCAGTTCATCGCGGGCCGCCCACGGAGGGGCACCTCCGGCCGTACCCACGCCGTCGTCGACCCGGCCACCGGCGCGGAGGTGTACACGTACGAGCTCGCCGGCACCGAGGACGTGGACGCAGCCGTCGCCGCGGCCCGCGAGGCCTTCCCGGGCTGGGCCGCCGCCACTCCCGGCGAGCGTTCCGACGCGCTGCACCGCTTCGCCGCCGTCCTCGCCGACCGCGCCGAGGACTTCGCACGCGCCGAGTCGCTCCAGTGCGGGAAGCCGCTGAAGCTGAGCCGTGAGTTCGACGTCCCGGGGACCATCGACAACACCGCCTTCTTCGCGGGGGCCGCCCGGCAGTTGCAGGGGCAGTCCGCGGGCGAGTACTCCGGCGACCACACCTCGTACGTACGCCGTGAGCCCATCGGCGTGGTCGGCTCCATCGCGCCCTGGAACTACCCCCTCCAGATGGCCGCCTGGAAGATCCTCCCGGCGATCGCCGCGGGCAACACGATCGTCCTGAAGCCCGCCGAGCTCACCCCGTTGACCTCGCTCCTCTTCGCCGAGGCCGCCACCGACGCGGGCATCCCGCCCGGCGTGGTCAACATCGTCGCCGGCACCGGCAAGGAGGCCGGCGAGCACCTCGTCGCGCACCCGGACGTGGCCATGACCTCGTTCACCGGGTCCACTGCCGTCGGCAGGCGTGTCGCCGGGATCGCCACGGCGACCGTCAAGCGGATCCACCTGGAACTCGGCGGCAAGGCGCCCTTCGTGGTCTTCGACGACGCCGATCTCGAAGCAGCCGTGCACGGCGCCGTCGCGGGCGCGCTCATCAACACCGGGCAGGACTGCACGGCCGCCACGCGCGCGTACGTGCAACGGCCCCTCTACGAGGAGTTCGTCGCGCGGACCGCCGCCCTGATGGAGACCGTCCGGCTCGGCGACCCGTTCGCGCCGGGCACGGACATCGGGCCGCTCATCTCGCACAGCCACCGCGACCGGGTGGCGGGTTTCGTCGACCGGGCGCGTGCCCACGCGCGCGTGGTGACCGGTGGAGAGGCTCCCCGGGGAGACCTCAAGAACGGTGCCTACTACCGGCCCACGGTCATCGCCGACGCCGCCCAGGACAGCGAGATCGTCCAGTCCGAGATCTTCGGGCCCGTCCTCGTCGTCCTGCCCTTCGACACCGACGACGAGGGCATCCGGCTCGCCAACGACACCCCGTACGGCCTCGCCGCCTCCGCCTGGAGCCGGGACGTCTACCGGGCGAACCGCGCCACCCGCGAGATCAGGGCGGGCTGCGTCTGGATCAACGACCACATTCCGATCATCAGCGAGATGCCCCACGGCGGGTATCGGGCGTCCGGCTTCGGCAAGGACATGTCCGTGTACTCATTCGAGGAGTACACGCAGATCAAGCACGTCATGTTCGACAACACGGCGGTCGCCAGGAAGGCCTGGCACCGGACGATCTTCGGGGAGCGGCGGTAGGGGGACGCCACCTGCCGCCGACCACGGCCAAACCTCCCGAAAGGGCACCACGCGTATGGAGCAGTACGAGCCCGACCGGCTGTCCCCGGTCCAACTGGCCGCGATGCGGCGCAGTTTCCTGAGCGGCAGGGCCTCCCTGACCCGCCGTTCGCTGCTGCGCGCCTCCGCGGGAGGCGCTCTCGCGGTCGGTGGCGTCGGAGCGCTGAGCGCCTGCGGTATCCCCCCGGCGGGCAAGAGCCAGGGCGGTGTCTCCGCGGAGGACCACTCGGCCGAGGAGAAGGTCGTCAACTTCTCCAACTGGACCGAGTACATGGACGTGGACGAGAGCGAGAGGCGTCATCCCACGCTCGACCGGTTCACCCGGCGGACCGGCATCAAGGTCAAGTACACCGAGGACATCAACGACAACAACGAGTTCTTCGGCAAGATCAAGCCGCAGCTCGCCGCGGGCCAGGACGCCGGCCGCGACATCATCGTCCTCACCGACTGGCTGGCGGGCCGGCTGATCCGGCTCGGGTGGGTCCAGAAACTGGACCCGGCGAACCTGCCGCACGCGTACGCCAACCTGTCCGCCCAGTTCCGCAGCCCCGACTGGGACCCGGGCCGCGCCTACTCGTACCCGTGGCAGGGCATCTCGACCGTCATCGCGTACAACAAGAAGGCGCTCGACGGCATCGAGGTCCGGTCGGTCTCCGACATGCTCGACAACCCCCGGCTCAAGGGGCGCATCGGCTTCCTGTCGGAGATGCGCGACAGCATCGGCATGACCCTGCTCGACATGGGCAAGGACCCGGCGAAGTTCACGGACGACGACTACGACGCGGCGATCGCCCGTCTCCAGAAGGCCGTCGACAAGGGCCAGATCCGCCGCTTCACGGGCAACGACTACACGTCCGACCTCACCAAGGGCGACCTCGCGGCCTGCATCGCCTGGGCCGGTGACGTCGTCCAGCTCAAGGCGGACAGCCCCGACGTCGACTTCGTCATCCCCGACAGCGGCTACCTGACGTCCACCGACAACCTGCTGATCCCCAACAAGGCACGTCACAAGACGAACGCCGAGCGGCTCATCGACTACTACTACGAGCCTCGCCCGGCCGCCGAAGTCGCCGCCTACATCAACTTCGTCTGCCCGGTCGACGGGGTGAAGACGGAGCTGGAGAAGATCGACAAGGACGCGGCGGACAACCCGTTGATCCTTCCGGACAAGGCCATGGCCGCCAAGTCCCGCGCCTTCCGTCTGCTGAGCAGCGAGGAAGAGACGGCGTACGAGGAGAAGTTCGCGAAGCTGACGGGCGCGTGAGCCTCCGGCGGTGGGGTGTGGGCGGTTTTCCTCGCCCCCGCCGCCCCTACCCATTCCCGTCCCTTCCGCTGGGGCTGCCGCCCCCAGACCCCCGCTGTCGGCCTGAACGGCCTCGTCCTCAAACGCCGGACGGGCTGAAAGCCCCGCGGAACGCCCGACGGCGCGGTGTCCGGGCCCGCTCCGGAACCACAGTCGACCCCGACACCCAGGGACCACACCATGACGAAAGACCACGGCGGCGACGTCCGCCTCTCTGGCATCAGCAAGACCTACGGCACCTTCACCGCCGTCCACCCGCTCGACCTCACCGTGCCGGAAGGTTCCTTCTTCGCCCTGCTCGGCGCCTCCGGCTGCGGCAAGACCACCACCCTGCGCATGATCGCCGGCCTGGAGGAACCTTCCTCCGGCACCGTCTCGCTCGGCGAGCAGGACGTGACCCTTCTGCCGCCGTACAAGCGGCCGGTGAACACGGTCTTCCAGTCGTACGCGCTCTTCCCGCACCTCGACATCTTCGAGAACGTCGCCTTCGGGCTGCGCAGGCGCGGCATCAGGTCCGTGAAGAAGCAGGTCGACGAGATGCTGGAGCTCGTACAGCTCGGGGAACAGGCCCGCAAGAAGCCGCACCAGCTCTCCGGCGGCCAGCAGCAGCGCGTGGCCGTCGCCCGCGCGCTGATCAACCGCCCCAAGGTGCTCCTCCTCGACGAGCCGCTCGGCGCCCTCGACCTCAAGCTGCGGCGCCAGATGCAGCTGGAACTCAAGCGCATCCAGACCGAGGTCGGCATCACCTTCGTCCATGTCACGCACGACCAGGAGGAGGCCATGACGATGGCCGACACGGTCGCCGTGATGAACGCGGGCCGCGTCGAACAACTCGGCTCGCCCACCGACCTCTACGAGAACCCGCGGACCACGTTCGTCGCCAACTTCCTCGGCACCTCGAACCTCATCGAGGCCGAGGTCGACTCGAAGAGCGGCGGCGCCATCGTCCTCAAGGCGGGCGACGGCAAGCTGTCACTGCCCGAGGCACGCTGTTCGGCGCCCGCCACCACCGGCGGCAGGGTCCTGGTCGGTGTACGGCCCGAGAAGATATCCCTCACTCACGCGGACGACGCCGGCGACGTCCCCGTGGGCCGCAACCGCATCACCGGGAAGATCACCGCGACCAGTTTCATCGGCGTCTCCACGCAGTACGTCGTCGACAGTTCCGTCTGCCCCGAGTTCGCGGTCTACGTCCAGAACATCGACCGCGACCCCCGGCTCGTCCCCGGTGCCGACGTCGTCCTGCACTGGAGCCCGGCCCACACGTTCGGCCTGGACGCCGCCCAGTCCCTGCTTGCTGGGACAGCGGGCTCCGCGGGCGTGGAAACCGTAGAGGAAGAGGTGGCTGTCTGATGGCGACCCTCACCGAAGCCGAGGCGCCACCGCCTCCCTCAGCGCCTCCCACAACGGTCGCCCCGACACGGAAGCCCCCGCGCGGACCTGGCCGCCTCGTCCCGTACTGGCTGCTCCTGCCCGGCATTCTCTGGCTGCTCGTCTTCTTCGCGCTGCCGATGATCTACCAGGCCTCCACGTCCGTACAGACGGGCTCCCTGGAGGAGGGCTACAAGGTCACCTGGCACTTCGCGACCTACTGGCACGCCCTGTCCGAGTACTGGCCGCAGTTCCTGCGCTCGGTCCTGTACGCCGGCTCCGCGACGGTCCTGTGCCTGCTGCTGGGCTATCCGCTGGCGTACCTGATCGCGTTCCGTGCGGGCCGCTGGCGCAACCTGATCCTGATCCTGGTGATCGCGCCGTTCTTCACCAGCTTCCTGATCCGCACCCTCGCCTGGAAGACGATCCTCGCCGACGGCGGCCCGGTCGTCGGCGCCCTGAACTCGCTGCACGTCCTGGACGTCACCGGCTGGCTCGGCATCACCGCCGGGGACCGCGTCCTCGCCACACCACTGGCCGTGGTCTGCGGTCTGACCTACAACTTCCTGCCGTTCATGATCCTGCCGCTCTACACGTCCCTGGAGCGCATCGACGGGCGGCTGCACGAGGCGGCCGGCGACCTGTACGCGACACCGTTCACGACGTTCCGCAAGGTCACCTTCCCGCTGTCGATGCCCGGAGTCGTCTCCGGCACGCTGCTCACCTTCATCCCGGCGAGCGGCGACTACGTGAACGCCGACCTGCTCGGCTCCGCGGACACCCGCATGGTCGGCAACGTCATCCAGACGCAGTTCCTGCGGATCCTCGACTATCCGACGGCCGCCGCCCTTTCCTTCATTCTCATGGCCGCGATCCTCATCATGGTCACGCTCTACATCCGGAAGTCCGGGACGGAGGATCTGGTTTAAATGGCCTTGCTGCGCTGGACAAAGCGCCATCTCGTCGTCATCGCCGGTCTGCTGACGCTCGGATACCTCCTCCTGCCGAACATCGTCGTCACCGTCTTCTCCTTCAACGAACCGAAGGGCCGCTTCAACTACGAGTGGCAGACGTTCTCCACGGACGCCTGGACCGATCCGTGCGGGGTCGCCGGCCTGTGCGGCTCGCTCTCGATCAGCCTGCAACTCGCGGCCTGGGCCACGCTCGGGGCCACCGTCCTCGGCACGATGATCGCCTTCGCCCTCGTGCGGTACCGCTTCCGCGCGCGGGGGGCCGTCAACTCGCTGATCTTCCTGCCGATGGCGATGCCCGAGGTCGTGATGGCCGCGTCCCTGCTGACCCTGTTCCTCAACCTGGGTGCTCAGTTGGGATTCTGGACGATCCTGATCGCGCACATCATGTTCTGCCTCAGCTTCGTCGTGGTCGCCGTCAAAGCGCGCGTCATGTCGATGGACCCGAGGCTGGAGGAGGCCGCGCGGGATCTGTACGCGGGTCCCGTCCAGACGTTCGTGCGGGTCACCCTGCCCATCGCGGCACCGGGAATCGCCGCGGGCGCGCTGCTCGCCTTCGCGCTCTCCTTCGACGATTTCATCATCACCAATTTCACCGCGGGCTCGACCGTCACGTTCCCCATGTTCGTCTGGGGCTCGGCACAGCGCGGAACGCCCGTCCAGATCAATGTCATCGGTACGGCCATGTTCGTCGTCGCCGTGCTGTTCGTGCTGGCCGGCATGGTCATCGGTGGTCGCCGCAAGCGCCAGAAGCCGTAGGGGGCTTCCCCTGATCCCCCAGCCCGCGTAGGGAGTTGAAAATCATGGCCCCGAGCGCCATGAGCCGTGGACACCGCTGGACGAGGTCTCTTTCCGAGGCCCAGCCGGTCCCGTACTGGCTGGACGACCCCGGCAGGCCCCGCCCCGAGCCTGCCCTCACCGGCGCCGAGACGTGCGACCTGCTGGTCGTCGGCGGCGGCTACAGCGGGCTGTGGACGGCGCTCCTCGCGAAGGAGCGCGACCCCGAGCGGGACGTCGTCCTCGTCGAGGGCCGCGAGTCGGGCTGGGCCGCCTCCGGCCGGAACGGCGGCTTCTGCGCCGCCTCGCTCACCCACGGCCTGGCCAACGGCCTCGCCCGCTGGCCGGACGAGATCCACAAGCTCCAGGAGCTGGGCGCCCGCAACCTCGACGAGATCGAGGCGGCCCTCGCCCGCTACTCCCTGGACTGCGACTTCGAGCGCACCGGCGAGATCGACGTCGCCACCGAACCCCACCAGGCCGCCGAACTGCGCGACTGGCACGCCGAGACGGAGCGCCACGGCCTCGCGGACGGCATCGAGTTCCTGGACGCCGACGCCGTACGGGAACAAGTCGACTCACCGACATTCCTGGCCGGTCTCCATGACCGCCGGGGCGTGGCCATGCTCCACCCGGCCAAGCTCGCCTGGGGCCTCAAACGGGCGTGCCTGGGCCTCGGCGTCCGGGTCTACGAGCACACCCCCGCGCTCACCCTGAAGCCGTACGGTGCCGGCATGGCCGTCCGCACCCCGTACGGCACGATCCGCGCCCGCAGGGTCGCCCTCGGCACGAACGTCTTCCCCAGCCTCGTCCGACGCGTTCGCGCGTACACCGTCCCGGTCTACGACTACGCGCTGATGACCGAGCCGCTCACCGCGAGCCGGCTCGCCTCCATCGGCTGGAGGAACCGGCAGGGACTCGGCGACAGCGCCAACCAGTTCCACTACTTCCGGCTCAGCGCCGACAACCGCGTCCTCTGGGGCGGTTACGACGCGATCTACCCGTACGGCGGCCGGGTGCGCGCCGAGTACGACGACCGGCCGGAGACGTACGCCAAGCTCGCCGGGCACTTCTTCACCTGCTTCCCGCAGTTGGAGGGCGTCCGCTTCACCCACGCGTGGGGCGGGGCGATCGACACCTGCTCGCGCTTCGCCGCGTTCTTCGGCACGGCCCACCAGGGCCGGGTGGCGTACGCGGCGGGCTACACGGGACTGGGCGTGGGCGCGACCCGGTTCGGCGCGGACGTGATGCTGGACCTGCTGGCGGGGGAGCGCACCGAGCGCACGGAGCTGGAGATGGTCCGCACGAAGCCCCTGCCCTTCCCGCCCGAGCCCTTCGCCTGGACCGGTATCGCCCTCACCAAGTGGTCGCTGGCCCGCGCGGACGCGCACGGCGGACGGCGGAACCTGTGGCTGAAGGCGATGGACCGGCTCGGTCTGGGCTTCGACAGTTGACGCGCACGGCGGGCGACGGGGCGTGCGGCGGCGTTCGTGATCCCTCGGCGCACATCCTGCTGCGCTGTGATGCCCCGTTCACCACCGGAGCCGTCCGGAACCCGCGTAATGATGCTTCGGAAACCCTCTCTCCGCCCGTGGACGCGACCGGCGTCCACAGCGGAACCACAGAGCAGCGCCACAGAGCAGCACCACAGAGAGGAAGTCCCGCCATGACTGGGGCCAAGACAGCGGTCGATTGGCTGGCATCCGTTGCTCCGGATCCCGACGCCTGCCGCCAGGAGTGGGAGCGCAGCCCGCTCGGGGTCACGCTGCTCCCGGCCGGGAGGGCCTGGGACGTGCTGATCCTGCCGGCCGGGCTCGGCCGTCCCACGCTAGACGTGCTGACCCGCTGCCTCGACCGTCCGGGGCCGGTGCTCAGCGACTTCGGCGACGACCGCACGGGTTTCTTCGTGCCCCCGGGCACGGCGAGCCGGTGGCTCGGCACGGGCGTGCGCTCCGCGGGACGCGGCACCTGGATCGTGGTGCCGTATCCGGGACGGCCAAGCGGCGACATCCGCTGGCTGGTCCCGCCGGACGGCACCGGCACACTCACCGATCCGGCGCTGCTGGAACTGGCGATGCACGAGGCGGCGGCCGGTCTGGCGCGGGACGGGGGACGGTAGCCGTCAGGGGGCTTGCACGGCCGGGCTTGCGGACCTTCGACGGTCTCTCCGGCCGAGGAACAGCCGGAGAGACAGCAGCAGCACCGCGCACAGGCACCAACTGGCCACCACGTCGAGTGGCCAGTGGTAGCCGCTGCGGACCAGACCGAGGGCGACCCCGAGGTTCAGCGCGACGCAGACGAGGAGGACCGGGCCGCGCGTGCGCCGGCCGCGCAGCCAGGGCCACAGCACGAGGACCGCGCCTCCGTACGCGATGGAGGCGGTGGCTGTGTGGCCCGAGGGGTAGTAGCCGGTGCCGCCGCCCATGACCGGTGGGCCCGGACGGTCGATCAGCTCCTTCAGGGGGACCACCAGCGCCGGTACGAGGGCCATCAGGACGCCCGCCGCCACGGGAGGTGTCCACCAGTGGTCTGTACCGGCTCGGCGGGCGCGCACAGCGACGTACCCGAGCACGACGGCCAGGACGGGGACGGCGACCGTGACGTTGCCGAGGTCGGCGAGGAAGACCGAGAGGCTGTCCCGGTGGACCAGCTCGCCGCTGAGGCGTTCGTCCGCGCGGGCGAGCGGGCCGTGGACGGCGATCTGCCAGGTGACCAGCGCGAAGAGGAGGACCGGAAGGCCCAGGAAGAGAAGGAAGAAGAGGAGGAGGGAGGTCGGCGACCCCGGAACAGGGGGGGTGGTTCCGAGGCCGCCGTCCAGACCGGTGTGCCGCACGCCCCGGGGGGTTTGGGGCGAGCGGCCATCCGATCGGTGAGGAGATCCGGAGCCGGAAGCTCCGAGTGTGTGCGCGAGGGCACGACCAGGGCGAAGCTGGGGAGGCCTCGACCCGGTGTCACCCACAGTCCCCTGTGGGCGGGGTGTATCTCTCATCTGGCTAAGAACCTACGGCAGGAGAAACGGCTGCGACAGACGGAATCGGGTCCTCACGGCCACCTTGCACACGTTCTTCACTCCCTCTGCCTCTTGTCGTCGCGCACCGGAATCCGGCCGGGATTCCGGTTGCGGGGAGCGTGGGACGTCAGGGGTGAATGGGGGTGGCCGGAGGGATTCCGGATGGTGGTCACGGGCTCATCTGGGCACGCACAGGACTCATCCGTGCCCAGGTTCGACGACCCCGTACTCAGATACGCGAGAACGCCTGCTCGATGATGTCGAGGCCCTCGCCCAGCAGGTCCTCGCCGATGACCAGCGGGGGCAGGAAGCGGAGGACGTTCCCGTAGGTGCCACAGGTCAGGACCAGCAGGCCCTGCTGGTGGCAGGCCTTGGCGAGCGCGCCGGTCGCCTCCGGGTTCGGCTCCTTGGTGGTGCGGTCCTTGACCAGCTCGATCGCGATCATGGCGCCCCGGCCGCGGATGTCCCCGATGATCTCGAACTTCTCGGCCATGGCGGACAGGCGCGCCTTCATCGTCGCCTCGATCGCCTTCGCGCGCGCGTTGAGGTCCAGCTCCTTCATGGTCTCGATCGAGCCCAGCGCACCCGCACAGGCGACCGGGTTGCCGCCGTACGTGCCGCCGAGGCCGCCCGCGTGCGCGGCGTCCATGATCTCGGCGCGGCCGGTCACGGCGGCGAGCGGCAGACCGCCCGCGATGCCCTTCGCCGTGGTGATCAGGTCCGGGACGATGCCCTCGTCCTCGCACGCGAACCACTGGCCCGTACGGCAGAAGCCGGACTGGATCTCGTCCGCGACGAACACGATGCCGTGGTCGGTGGCGAACTCCCGGAGCGCCGGCAGGAAGCCCTTCGCCGGCTCGATGAAGCCGCCCTCGCCGAGCACCGGCTCGATGATGATCGCGGCCACGTTCTCCGGGCCGACCTGCTTGGTGATCTGGTCGATCGCCTGCGCGGCGGCCTCCGGGCCCGCGTTCTCGGGGCCGGTCGGCCAGCGGTAGCCGTACGCCATCGGCATGCGGTACACCTCGGGCGCGAACGGGCCGAAGCCCTGCTTGTACGGCATGTTCTTGGCCGTCAGCGCCATGGTCAGGTTCGTCCGGCCGTGGTAGCCGTGGTCGAACACGACGACCGCCTGGCGCCCGGTGTGGGAGCGCGCGATCTTGACGGCGTTCTCGACGGCCTCGGCGCCGCTGTTGAACAGCGCCGACTTCTTGGCGTGGTCGCCCGGGGTGAGCTCGGCCAGCGCCTCGGCGACGGCGACGTACCCCTCGTACGGCGTGACCATGAAACAGGTGTGGGTGAAGTCCTGGAGCTGGGCCGAGGCCCGGCGTACGACGGCCTCGGCGGAGGCGCCGACGCTCGTCACCGCGATGCCGGAGCCGAAGTCGATGAGCCGGTTGCCGTCGACGTCCTCGATGATGCCGCCGCCCGCCCGCGCGGTGAACACGGGCAGCACGGAGCCCACGCCCTGCGCGACCGCGGCGGTGCGACGGGCCTGCAACTCCTGCGACTTCGGGCCGGGGATGGCGGTGACGACGCGGCGCTCCTGCGGAACTGCGGTCATGAGGGCTCCCTGATGATCTTGCGTACGGGTGTGTCGGCGTCCGGGTGTGCCGGCGCGTACGGGTGTCGGTGTACGGGTGCCGACGCCCGGGTGCCGGCGGCCGGGCGCCTGCGGTCCGCTCCGACGCGGGGCGTTTCCGGACGCTTGCCTTCTTTTCTCGCAGGCTAGGGCGGGGGAGGAGGGGTGGGCATGCTCCATGTGGGCGTTGTCGGGGTGTTGGGTTGTCCGCGGTGGACTAAGCCGGGGTCTCCACCTCGCGCGTCACCCGGCCTCTGAGACCTGCTCAGGCCGGCGCGTCGAACCGCGCGCGCCCGCTCAGCAGGGTGCTCAGGTCCGCGCCGGGGCCGAGTTCCGCGGGTTCCGCGCCGCGCCGGAACAGGACGGCTCCGGCCGCTATCCCGCCGAGCGTCAGCCGGTCCGCGTCCCTGCGCAGCCAGGTGCCCTCGCGCAGCCCCACCACCGGCACGTCGTTCTCCTCCAGGAACTGCTCCAGCCGCTCGGCGCGGGTCTCGCCCATGTGGCCGAGGTCCGGCCGCGCGTCCAGGTAGTGCGGGTTGATCTGGAAGGGCAGCAGGCCCAGTGCCTCGAAGCTGGGCGGCTGGACGATCGGCATGTCATTGGTGGTGCGCAGAGTGGGACAGGCCATGTTGGTACCGGCGCTCGACCCGATGTACGGCACACCGGCCGCCACCCGCTCGCGGACGGCCCGCACCAGACCGTGCTCGTGCAGCGCCTTCAGCAGCCGGAAGCTGTTGCCGCCGCCCACAAACACCGCCTCCGCGTCGCTGACGAGCGCGGCCGGGTCGGCGGCGGTGTGCGCACCGGTCACCTCAAGACCCAGGGGCTCAAGGGCCTTTGCCACCTGGGCGGTGTAGCCGTCCCGGTCGGCCAGGGCGTACGGGACGAACACCAGTCGGCGTACGCCGTCGAGCAGCGCGCCGATCTCCTCCCGTGCGTGCTCCAGATAACCGCGGCCGGGAGCGGTGGAGTTGGACAGCAGCAGCAACTGCATGACGGATGGCCCTTTCTGGGACGGGACGTGCTGGACGGGATGTGGTGACGGAAGAGATCTCTGGAGGGGGGCGGGCGGTGTGTGCGCCGGCGCCGGGCCCGGCAGGTGCCCGCTCAGCGCCCGTCGCGGCGCGGGGGGACATGCCGCGGGCGGGTCGGCGTCAGCAGCCTGCCCAGGTCCGCGGCACAACTCTGCAGCGGGCCGACCAGCTCCTCCTGGCGGCCCCGCAGGTCCTCGAGAGCCGAGGCCAGGGACAGCGTGCCCACCGGACGCCTGCCGACGAGCACCGGGACCGCGAGCGCCGCGGTCTGCGGATCGTACTCGCCCTCGGAGTACGCGTAACCGAGGCGCCGCACCTCGGCGAAGCGCTCCTCCAGCCGCACCGGGTCGGTCAGCGTGTTCTCGCTGAACCGCGCCATCGGACGGCCGTACAGCAGGACGGCCCGATCGCCGGGCGGCAGCATACCGAAGTAGGCCCGCGAGGTGGCCCCGGCGTGCGCCGGGTACAGCTCGCCCGCCAAGGCGTAGTAGCGCAGCGGCCCGGTCGCCCCGTCCGCGGCCGTGACACAGCGCATGTGGACCCCGTCCGGCACCGCGAAGAGCGCGCCGATCCCGACCGTCTCGGCGAGCCCCTCCAGAGCGGGCCGGACCAGACTGGCCATGCCGCCGCCGCGCTCCCACACGCGTGACAGATGCCACACCGCCGGGCCCAGCCGGTAGCGGCGGGTGCGCTGGTCGGAGACCAGGAAGCCGCGGTACGCCAGCGCGGCCAGCAGCCGCTGCGCGACCGACTTGTCCAGGCCGAACTCCGCGGCCACTTCGGTGACGCCCCACTCCGGGCGCTCCCGGTCGAAGGACAGCAGGACATTGAGGACGCGGTCCGCGGTCTGGAGAGGTGGCGGACCGGTTACGGGTGACTGCTCGACCATGACGGAAGAGTAAACATTCCCGCATATCGAGAAAACATTGCGCTCGGCGGAACGGTCGGCCGACTCTGGGGCGCACCGGCCCCGGGCACCTCCTCATTCGCCGCAGGGGCCCTTCTGATGGATCTCCGCGGCGTCGCGACGCCCGGCACGCACGCCGAGCGCACGCACCGGACGCCGCTCCTACCTCCGCGGAGATCCATCAGAAGGGCCCCAGCCCGGGCCTGTCGGCCGCGTTACCCGCTATCCCGTCCTGAGAGGCCCCCGTGCTCAAACACGTCCTTGAGATCATCGAACTCCTCGACCGCCCGCAGACCGGCGGGGAACTGCTCGCCGACCACCTGCGGGCCGTTCAGGCCGCGGCCGGCGCCGACCCGGCGACCGCGCCGCGGATCGAGGTACGCACCGTCGAGGGCGACAAGGGCAGCACGGACTTCGTCTCCGTCACCGTCCCGGGCCGCCGCGGCCGGCTCGCCGGCGGCGACGCGCCGACCCTCGGCATCCTCGGCCGGCTCGGCGGAGTCGGCGCCCGGCCGGAGCGCATCGGCCTGGTCTCCGACGCCGACGGGGCGGTCGCGGCGCTGTCCGCCGCCGCCAAGCTGCTGGACATGCACGCCCGCGGCGATGTCCTGGACGGCGATGTCACCCTCTCCACGCACGTCTGCGGGTGGGCCCCCACCCAGCCGCACGACCCGGTGCCCTTCATGGACTCCCCGGTGGACACCCTGGTGTGCAACCGCGAGGAGATCTCCCCCGAGATGGACGCGGTCGTCTCCATCGACACCACCAAGGGCAACCGGCTGCTCAACCACCGCGGCCTCGCCCTGTCGCCGACCGTCCGCGAGGGCTGGATCCTCCGGGTGAGCGAGGACCTGGTGTCCATCCTGGAGACCGTCACCGGGGAGCCCGCGCGCGTGCTGCCCATCACCACGCAGGACATCACCCCGTACGGCAACGGGGTGCACCACCTCAACTCCATCCTCCAGCCCGCCGTCGCCACCAAGGCCCCCGTCGTCGGCCTCGCCATCACCGCCGCCACCGCCGTGGCCGGCTGCGCCACCGGCGCCAGCCACGAGACCGACATCGCGGCCGCCGCCCGGTTCGCGATCGAGACCGCCAAGGAGTTCGGCCGCGGAGTCGCGCGCTTCCTCGACGACGAGGAGTTCGCGCGCCTGGTCGAGCTGTACGGCCCCATGACCCATCTGCAGGCGCCCGTCCCCGCGCAATGAGCCCACGCGCCCAGGAGTCCCCATGAACAACCCGAACACCCGGACCGCCGCGGAGGCCACCTCCGCGCAGGTCGAAGCTCACCCCAGAGCCTTCGAACCGGTCACCCTCGTCATCACCGTCCTGATGTCGGTCCTCGGCGCCCTGATCGGCATCGTGCTGATCACGTCGCTCGGCGTCTCTCCCAACACGGCCGTGATCGGCGCCCTGGTGGCGATGCTGATCGGGCGCATCCCGGTCGGCGTGCTGGCCCGGATGCGCTCCCAGCACCGGCAGAACCTGGTGCAGTCGGCGATCTCCGGCTCCACCTTCGCCGCCGCCAACTCCCTGCTCACCCCCATAGCCGTGCCCTTCGCCCTGGGCCGTACCGACCTGGTGTGGCCCATGCTGGGCGGCGCCGTCATCGGGCTGGCCGTCGACAGCTGGGTGCTGTACCGGGTGTTCGACTCCAAGCTGCTGCCCGCCACCGGCTCCTGGCCCGCGGGCATCGCCGCCGCCGAGACCATCAAGGCCGGGGACACCGGCGGGCGCAAGGCCGCGATTCTCGGCGTGGGCGCGGTCATCGGTGTGGTCGGCGCGCTGTTCAAGCTCCCCACCAGCGCCGCCGGCGTGGGCTTCCTGGGCAACATCTGGGCGCTCGCGATGTTCGGCATCGGGCTGGCCGTCGGCCAGTACGCCCCTGACTTCGGCTTCGACCTCGGCGCCGAGCGTGTGCCGCACGGCCTGATGATCGGCGCCGGTCTCGTCGCCCTGGTCCAGGCGCTGCTGCTGATGCGCAACCGCAAGGGGCGCGGCGACGGCACGGCGGCGGACGCCGCACCCACCGCCTCCGACGACGACGAGCGCACCGTCCAGGCACCGCAGCTGCGCCGCGGCCTGCTGGAGGGCATGGTCCTCTTCCTGTGCGGCGCGGTCGTGGTCGCGATCGCCGGCGGAGTGGCCGGTGGCCTGTCCCTGCCCGCCCTGATCGGCTGGGTGGCGCTGGCCGGCGTCGCCGCCATCGTGCACCAGCTCATCGTGGGCCTCGCGGCGATGCACTCGGGGTGGTTCCCGGCCTTCGCCGTCACCCTGATCTTCCTGATCATCGGCCTGGTCCTGCACATCCCGACCGTTCCGCTCGCCCTCATGGTGGGCTACACGGCCTCCACCGGCCCCGCCTTCGCCGACCTCGGCTACGACTTCAAGGCCGGCTGGCTGCTGCGCCGGAACGCCGTGCCGTGGCAGCCCTTCGAGATCGAGGGACGGCGTCAGCAGTACCTCGCGCAGCTGGTCGGCTTCGGTGTCGCACTCGTCGTGGTCGCCATCGCCTGGAAGTCGTTCTTCTCGGACGGGCGGGTGCCCCCGGTGTCCGAGGTGTACGTGGCCACCATCAAGGGCGGCCTCGAACCCGGCACCATGACCACCATGCTGCTGTGGGCGATCCCCGGAGCGCTCGTCCAGTTCCTCGGCGGCCCGTCCCGGCAGATGGGCGTCCTGCTGGCCACCGGTCTGCTGGTGGCCACGCCCGACGCCGGGTGGATGGTGCTCGGCGCCCTGGCCGTCCGTCAGGCGTACACGATGTGGCGCCGTCGCGGACTGACCGACCCCGAGGCGCGCAAGGACTCCGACGAGCAGTCCGAGAACGATCTGTCGCTGGTGGGCGCGGGCCTGGTGGCCGGAAGCTCGCTGAACGACGTGGGCCAGCTCACGAAGGCCCTGTGACCCCCTGTCACGAAGAGCCCTGTGACCCACTCCGCGGCCCAGTGACTCCCTCCGCGTGTCCTGCGACCCCCTCCGCACGTCCTGTTCCCGAAACCCGAAGGAGCCACCCGTGACCACCCCGGCCCTCGGCCTCGTCACCATCGGCCAGGCCCCGCGCGCCGACCTGCGGCCCGACGCCGAACCGCTGCTCCCCGGGGTGCGCCTGGTGGAACACGGCGCGCTCGACGGCGAACGGTTCGACGGCCCCGCCGAGCCGGAGACCCGCCGGCTGCTGGCCCCCGAGCCCGGCGAGGCGCCGCTGGTCTCCCGGCTGCGCGACGGCGGCTCGGTGGTGCTCGGCCACAAGGCCCTCGTCCCGCGCATCGAGCGGGCCGTCGCCCGCGCGGAGGGGGACGGCGCCGCCGCGACGCTGCTGCTGTGCACCGGGCACTTCCCCGCCGTACGGGCGAGCCGGCCGCTGCTGTTCGCCGAACCGCTGGTGCTGCGCGGCGTCGCGGCCACCGTCGGCCCCGACCCGGTGGGCATCGTCTGCCCGCACCCGGACCAGGCCGAGGACGCGGTCCACCGCTGGTCCCAGGTGGCACCGGGCAGCGTCCGGGCCGCCCCCGCCAACCCGTACGCACCGCCGGAGCAGGCACTTCAGGAGGTGGCGGCAGCCGCACGCACCCTCGCCGAGGCCGGCAGTTCCTGGATCGTCCTGGACTGCATCGGCTACACCGAGCGGATGCGGCAGGCCGCCGTCCGCGCCGCCGGCCGCCCCGTCCTCCTGGCCAGGGCCATCGCCGTCCGCATGGCGGGGGAGGTGGTGGCCGCCTTCGGCCGCCCCTCCCAGGCGCCCGCGACCCACCCGGGGAGCGGCTCATGACCGCGCACATCGGCGTGATCCGCGTCCTCACCAGCGATGACACCGCGGCAGTGGCGGCCCACGGCAGGGTCATCGAGGAGCGGTACGGCATTCCGGCCGTCTCCCGCTGCATCCCCGGGCAGCCGTACGGCATCCACGACGACGAGTCCGAGCGCCGCGCCGAACCGAAGATCGTGTCCCTGGCCCGCGAACTGGCCGACGAAGGGGCCGCGACCCTGGTCATCAGCTGCGCCGCCGACCCGGCGCTGGAGCAGACGCGCGAGGCCGTCGACGTGCCGGTCATCGGCGCGGGTTCGGCGGCCGCCGCCGTGGCGCTGGGCCTCGGCACCCGCGTCGGGGTACTGGGCATCAGGGACGAGGCGCCGCCCGCCGTAACGGCGGTCCTCGGCGAGCGCTTCGCCGGCGCGGCACGGCCGCGGGGAGTGCGCCGTACGACGGACCTGCTCGCCCCCGATGGCCCCGAAGCGGTGCTGGAGGCCGGGGCCGGTCTCGTCGAGGCCGGTGCGGACACCCTGCTGCTGGCCTGCACCGGCCTGAACACGATCGGGGTCCGCCCACTGCTGGAGGACCGGCTGGGCGTGCCGGTCGTGGACCCGGTGCTCGCAGCGGGACTGCTGGCCTCGTACGCGCGTCGCCGCTGACCACGGGGGACGGGCTCGCCCCCTGAACCAGAGGCGCAGGGGGCATCGGACACGCACCCCGGCCGTGTAAACGGTGAACTCCCCAGGCGGGGGCGTTAGATTGACTCGCTGATGGTGGACGGAGCGGCTGGTCTGGGGGCAACGGCGATGAACAGCGACGGGACGCAGGACGCACGGGGTACGCACACGAACCCCGTACCGCGTCCGGCGGGGCCTCCGGATGTGCCCGCGATGCCTCCCCGGCCGCCGCAGGCACCGGGTGCACCCCCGATGCCGGACGGATCGGCCTTCGTCAACTGGCTGCGCGCACCACGACCCGACGCGGCACCCGGCGTGTGGCGGTTCGGACACCGGCCGCGGCCCGCGGAGGCGCCCGAGGAGATTCCGACGCGGCAGCTGCTGAGCGGGGCGCTGATCGCCTTCCTGGTGGGATGGCTGATCTGGTCGCTGCTGCAGAACGGGTACCTCGGCGGCTGGTGGTGGGTGCCCCTCAACCTGATCACCCCGGACTCCTGGCGCGGCGCCGACAGCGAGCTCGGCGAGACCGGCACGTTCCTCGTGTACCGGGGCTACGAGCTGCTCGTCGCCCTCGCGATCATGGTCGGGGTGGCCCGGCTCGGCCGCTGGAGCGAGGTGTGGCGCCGCTTCGTCGCCCCCCGCTTCCGACGGCCGGAGCCCCAGGAGGCGCCCCCGCACCCCAGGACGACCCCGCCCAGTGGAACCAGCTCCGCGCGGCCGGAGCCGTCGACGCCGCCGAGCGGCTCGCCGCCGAGGCAAGCTCCGGGCTCATGCGGGACGTCGACCACGCCCGGATCCTCCGTGCCTGGCAGGGCGTGCTCAGCGGACGCCACAGCCTCGCCACCTTCAGCTCCGCCGTCCTCCAGGACGGCGCCGCCGCCTGCCTCCACCCCTCCGGCGAGCGCGACCTGCCGGCGCGGCTCGCCCGACACGATCTGGTCACCGGACAGGTACGGCTCGGGACCACCGTGGAGGACGCCCGTAACCCGTACGCCTACCGCGGGGCCGGGCTCGCCCTCGGGCCCGAGCTCCTCGGCACCTCACTCGTCGCCGTCGGCCCGGTCGGCTCCGGCAAGACCGGCTCCGTCGTCTGGCCCGTCGCCGAGTCGCTGTGTCTGCACGCGCTCGCCGGACGGGCCTCGGTCGTCGTCGTCGGTGCCGCGGGCGCCGGGCTCGGGCCCGCGGACGCGTACGACGTCGTCGTACGGATCGGGAACCCCGAATCGGTGCACGACCTCGACCTGTACGGCGGCACCACCGACCCCGACGAGGCGGCCGCCATACTCGCCGAGGCGCTGGTCGGGGACCTCGCCGACCCGCACCCCGGAGGCGACAGCCGCCGCTCCACCACCGTGCTCGCCCAGCTTCTCGGGCCGTTCCGTGCCGTCCATGGCCGGTTCCCGTCCGTGCCCGAACTGCGACAGCTCCTGGACGGCGCACCCGGACCGCGGGACGCGCTCCGCAAGGCCCTCCAGGAGGCCGGAGAGGAGTCCCTGCTCCGTGAACTCGACGCGCGGGAGCGGCAGTCGGGGCACCCCGGGGATGTGGGAGCGGTCCTCGCGGACCGGGTGGCGCTGCTGGACCGGCCCGCCTTCTCCGGTTTCTTCGACACGTCCGGGCAGTCCCGGCCCTTCTCGCTGAAGGCGCTCGACCATCCGGTGCGGGTGCGGATCGACCTGCCCGAGCGCGGGCACGCGGACGCCTCGCGGATCCTGGCCCGGCTGGTGCTCGCGCAGTTCACGGCCAGCGTGGCCGTCAGGGAGGACCGGTCGCTGTTCGCCTGTCTCGTCCTCGACGACGCCACCGGAGTGGTGACCCCGGAGGCCGTTCGCGGCATCCAGCGGCTGCGGTCCGCCCACGCCGGGGCCGTCCTGACGCTGCGTACGCTCGACGACGTGCCCCGGCCGTTGCGCGGGCCGCTGCTCGGGGCGACCGGCTGCCGGATGGCGCTGTCCGGGCTCACCCCCTGGGACGGGCAGGACTTCGCCGAGGTGTGGGGCAAGGAGTGGACCGAGGCCCGGGACGTCACCGACCGGCAGATCATCGCGGAGACGCCGGCCGGCAAGGCCCTGTACGTGCTGCGGCGCGTGATCACCGGGAACGCGCCGACCGCACGGGCCGTGACCGTGCGGCAGGTCGAACGGGAGCGGTGGTCCGCGTCCGAGCTGGCGCACGGGGTGCCGCCGGGGCACGCGGTGCTGTCGCTGACGAATGTGCAGGGGGAACACGCGCCGCCGCTGCTGGTGGATCTGCGGAGCTGACGGTACGGGCCATACGGACCTTACGGTCCGGCCGAATCGGCATAGGGTGTTCATACATCGCGGACAAATGATCACGCTGTTTGTGATCATTGCAGAAACTGTCCGTGTCCGACGCAGATTCTGTGAACACCAGAAGGCCATATGCCCCCGACGCTCGCCTCGCTCGTCCACCACTCCGCGCTCAAACTGACCGTGCGCGCCGGCACGGACGGCCTGGATGTGCCCGTCCGCTGGGCGCATGCGAGCGAGCTCGCCGACCCCGTGCCGTACATGGAGGGCGGGGAACTGCTGCTGATCACCGCGCTCAAGCTGGACGCGGAGGATCCCGAGACGATGCGGCGGTATGTGAAGCGGCTGGTGGGGGCCGGGGTCGTCGGACTCGGGTTCGCCGTCGGGGTGAACTACGAGGACGTGCCCGAGGCGCTCGTCGACGCGGCCGAGGGCGAGGGGCTGCCGCTGCTGGAGGTGCCGCGGCGCACGCCGTTCCTCGCCATCAGCAAGGCGGTCTCCGCCGCCATAGCCGCCGACCAGTACCGGGCCGTGACCGCGGGGTTCGCGGCCCAGCGCGAGCTCACCAAGCAGGCGCTGAACGACGCGCCCGAGGGCCTGCTCGCCGCGCTCGCCACACAGCTCGACGGGTGGGCCGCCCTGTACGACGCCTCCGGCGCCCTGGTGGCGACCGCGCCCGATTGGGCCGGACGGCGGGCCGCCCGGCTCACCGCGGACGTCGAGCGGTTGCGGGAACGGCCCGCGCCGGCGAGCGCGGTGGTCGGGAGTCCGGACGGGGACGGCGGTGGCGACCGGGTCGAGCTGCACTCCCTCGGCACCGGGCGGCGGCCCCGGGCCGCGCTCGCCGTGGGCACCGCCGCGGCACTGGGGACCGCCGAACGGTACGCCGTTCACTCGGCCATAGCGCTGCTGACGCTGACGACGGAGCGGTCGCGGTCGTTGCACGCGGCCGAGCAGCGGCTCGGGGCGGCGGTGCTGCGCATGCTGCTGGCCGGGGAGCCGGACCATGCGCGGGCCGTGGCCGGGGATCTGTACGGGGAACTGCTGGACGCTCCGTTCCGGATGATCCTCGCGGAGTCGTCCTCGGCGTCCAAGCCCTTGGGGGCGGATGCGTCCCTGGTGACCGGAAAGCCTTTGCAGGCCGATGTCGACAGTGGCCCGCTCGGGCAGTTGGCCGAAGTGGTGGAGGGGCGGCGGCGCGGGCGGGGAGTCCGTGCTGGTCGTGCCGGACGGGGAGCGGCTGGTCGTGCTGGCCGGCGACGGGGTGCGGCGGTCGCCGCGTGCGGGGAGTTCGCGCTGGGGCTGGAGGCGGCGCGGGCCGCCACCGCGGTGCGCGACGCGGGGGCGGGTGAGGAGGACGAGTTGGCCGTCGGACTGTCGGCGCCTGCCGGGCCGATCGCCGCGGGCGCCGCGTACAAGCAGGCCGAGCAGGCGTTGTCGGTGGCCCGGCGGCGGGGGCGGGCGTTCGTGGAGCACGAGGAACTGGCGGCCGGGTCCGTGGTGCCGCTGCTGGCCGACGACGCGGTACGGGCGTTCGCGGACGGGCTGCTGCGGGCGCTGCGCGAGCACGACGCGACCGGGCGGGGGGATCTTGTGGCGTCCCTGCGGGCCTGGTTGTCGAAGCACGGGCAGTGGGACGCGGCCGCGGCGGATCTCGGGGTGCACCGGCATACGTTGCGGTACCGGATGCGGCGGGTCGAGGAGATCCTGGGCCGGTCGCTGGACGACCCGGACGTGCGGATGGAACTGTGGCTGGCCCTGAAGGCGACGGCGGGGGTGGCGGACTAGGCGGGTTGCCTCCGGCGGTTGGGCCGGGGCCGGGGCCGGGGCCGGGGCCGGGTGGCTGGGTGGCCGGGGTTCGGGGTTCGGGGTTCGGGGTGGCTTTCCGTCGTGGGGGTTCGCGTCGCCTAGGCGTGTGTCGTGGGTCGGAGGCGCGCCGGGGGGTGCTCCGTCCTCGGTCCGGCGGTTCCGGGGTGTGGTGAGGATGCCCGGCGGCGGACGCCGGCCGCTGCGGGCGGACACCTCCCGACACACCCCCTGCCGCGCGTACGCGGCCATCGGTGCGTGGGCGGCCCGGTCGAGACCTCGGGCGCGCTCGCGCTTTTAGGGGCGCGGGACGGCGGGTCCTGGTGGCGGCGCGTTTCCGGTGTTGGGTGCGCCCGTGCTTTCAGGGGCGCGGGCTGTGTTGAATATGCGGCTCCGCCGGGTGGGCGGGCCCAGCCACAACGGACCCGCAGCCGCCCACGGCCGGAAAGGGCGGGTTCTGGTTGCGGCGCGTTTCAGGTGCCGGGTGCGCCCGTGCTTTCAAGGGGCGCGGGGAACTGCGCGACAAGCCACAACAAACCCGCAGCCGCCCACGGCAGAACCCAGCACACGAGACTCACAAACCCACCGGCGATCACGACAAATCGGCGCGTCCGGAGCGAAGAGTTTTACGACTCGGACAAACGACCTGGCGGGCAGCCGGACCTACCGTGGTCATGAACGTACGTTTCGAACGCGGAAGGGCCGGACCATGACTGCCACCCACGCCTTCTGGCTCGCCGGTCGCCAGGCGACCGGCGACACCGGCTTCGATGTCACCTCACCGTGGGACGGCCGACTCGTCGGCCGGGTCAGCGTGCCGACCGACGCCCAGGTGGAGGAGGCCGTGGCCGCCGCGTACGCCGTGCGGGACGAGTTCGCCGCCACCCCGGCCCACGTACGCGCCGCCGCCCTGGACCACGTGAGCAGGCGGCTGGTCGAGCGGACCGAGGAGATCGCGCAGCTCATCTCGGCCGAGAACGGCAAGCCGGTCAAGTGGGCCCGCGGTGAGGTCGGGCGCGCCGTGTCGGTGTTCCGGTTCGCGGCCGAGGAGGCGCGGCGGTTCAACGGCGGTGAGGCCCAGCGGCTGGACACCGATCTCGGCGGCCAGGGGCGCCTCGCCTTCACGCGGCGGTTCCCGAAGGGCGTCGTGCTCGGCATCGCGCCCTTCAACTTCCCGCTCAACCTGTGCGCCCACAAGATCGCGCCGGCCCTCGCGGTCGGTACGCCGATCATTCTGAAGCCCGCGCCCGCGACCCCGCTGTCCGGGCTCCTCATCGGAGAACTGCTCGCCGAGACCGAGCTGCCGGCGGGGTCCTGGAGCGTGCTGCCCGTGCAGAACGAGCGGATGCCCTCGCTCGTGCAGGACGAGCGGCTGCCGGTCATCTCGTTCACGGGGTCCGACAAGGTCGGCTACGCGATCATAGACTCGGTGCCGCGCAAGCACTGCACCCTGGAGCTGGGGGGCAACGGCGCCGCTGTCGTCCTCGCGGACTATGCGAGCGATGAGGATCTGGACTGGGCGGCCACGCGTATCGCCACCTTCTCCAACTACCAGGGCGGGCAGTCCTGCATCTCCGTGCAGCGGGTGATCGCGGACGCGGAGGTCTACGAGCGGCTGGTGCCGCGGATCGTCGCCGCCGTCGAGGCTCAGGTGACGGGGGACCCGTCCGACGGAGCGACCGATGTCGGGCCGCTGGTGAGTGAGGACGCCGCGCGGCGGGTGGAGGCCTGGGTCGAGGAGGCCGTCGGGGCCGGGGCCCGGCTGCTGACCGGGGGGAAGCGGGACGGGGCCTCGTACGCGCCGACCGTGCTCACCGAGGTGCCGGCGGACGTCACGATCTCGTGCGAGGAGGTCTTCGGGCCCGTTCTCGCCGTGCAGCGTGTGGAGGGGGAGGCGAGCGCCTTCGCCGCCGTCAACGAGTCCAAGTACGGGCTGCAGGCCGGTGTGTTCACGCATGACCTGCAGACCGCGTTCCGGGCACACCGGGCCCTGGAGGTGGGCGGTGTCGTGATCGGGGACGTGCCGTCCTACCGTGCCGACCAGATGCCGTACGGCGGTGTGAAGCAGTCCGGTGTCGGGCGTGAGGGCGTGAAGTTCGCGATGGACGACTACACGTACGAGCGGGTCATGGTGCTGACCGGGATTCAGCTCTGATCCGGCGCGACGGATCGGTTCGGTTTGTGACAGTCGTTTTCACGTAAGTTCCGGGTGTGTCCCGGGACGAAGGGGTCCGGCACCGATGCCTTCCGGTGCCGGACCCCTTGTTGTGTCGGCCTTGTCCGGACCCTCAACCGGAGAAGCCGACGTGCGCGAGCCGCAGCGGGCCGCGCAGCTTCAGGTGGACGTCGTGCACGCCGGTGGCCACGATCCCGGCGCTCAGGGTGGCGTAGTCGTACGGGCCCGCGGTGGGCGAGAGGTTCAGGACGGCCAGGACCGGGCCGCCGTTCAGGGAGAACTCGATGGCGCCCTCTCCCGCAGCCTCCATGGTCACTTCGGAGACTCCGGCTTCGAAGTCGCAGTCATGGAAGAGGAGTTCGCCCGTACCGTCGGCGGTGGGTGTCACGGCGTCGCCTGACGTCTTCGTGCGGTCGACGATCTGCGTGCCGCGTTGGTCGTCGAAGTCGGCGGCGTCGAGGCCGAGTTCGACGACCGGGCGAGGGGCCGCCGGGGTGCCGTCGAGGTCGATCGTGGTGGTCAGGCGGATGTCCTCGCTGGAGGCCCCCACGAGAAGCTCGTAGGCGCCGGGCTCCCGGCGGTGACGGCTGTGGGCCACGTCCCAGAACTCGAAGGCGGAGAGGGGGAGGTGGAAGGTCAGGTCCGTCGAGGCGCCGGGGGCGAGCGTGACGCGGCGGTGGGCGGCCAGTTCGCGGCGCGGGCGCGGGACCGACGGGTTCACGGCCCTGAGGTAGAGCTGGGCCACTTCGTCGGCTGTGCGCTCGCTCGTGTTGGTGAGCGTGAACGTCACCTTCACCTCGTCGCCGGTCACCCAGTGGGTGAGGTTCTCGTACGCGAATTCCGCGTAGGACAGGCCGTGGCCGAAGGGGAACAGGGGCGCGCCCTCGAAGTACAGGTACGTCTGGCGGCTGCCGATCACGTCGTAGTCGAGCAGGTCGGGCAGGTCCGAGTCGGCGGCGTACCAGGTCTGGGGGAGGCGGCCCGCAGGGGAGACGTCCCCGGCGAGGACGCGGGCCAGGGCGGTGCCCGCCGCCTGGCCGCCGTGCGCGGTCCACAGGACGGCCCGGAGGTCCTCGTGGTCCACGGCGTAGGGGTAGGACGAGGTGAGCACCAGGGCCGTGTTCGGGTTCGCGGCGCGGGCGGCGCGGAGCAGGCGCTCCTGGTGTTCCGGGAGGCGCAGGGTGGTGCGGTCCTGCGTTTCGCGGCCGTTGATGTGCGGGTCGTTGCCCGTGACCACCAGGACGGCGTCCGCCTCGGACGCGGCCCTCGCCACGGATTCCTCACCGCGTTCGGTCACGGCCAGGGTGAAGATCTCGCCGTTCTCCTCGGCAACCTTCACGCCGTCCGCGGCGACACAGACGTGCAGGCCCGTCCCCATGTGCCTGAGGAGGTGGCCGTCCTCATGGGATTCGTGGCGTTCCAGACGGAACGTCTCCTGTACGACCCAGCCGCCCGGCTGGTCCGCGGAAGCGCGTACGTAACCGTCGTCGGCGACCGAGAGGTAGCGGCCGTCCGGGGCGCGCAGGGTGAGGACGCCGTCGCCCCAGTCGACGAGAGCGAGGACGGTGCCGGTCGCGTCGGTGGTCAGCGGGGGGAGGTCCGTGCGGCCCGCCAGGAGCGCGGGGTCGAGGGCGCCCTCCGCGCCGTGTGCCTCGTCGGACGCGTCGGCGGCCTCCGGCACCGAGAGGTACGTTCCCGAGGACGTCCTGAGGCGGATGCGGTCCACGCCCTCGGCGAAGGTGACGCGCTCGGCGCCGAAACGGTCGTACAGGCCCTCCAGTGGGGTGGAGCGGTGGATGAGCGTGCCGCTGTACCAGTCGAGCTTGCTCTCGTCGGCGAGGAGGCCGACGACCGCGATGCGGGTGCCCTCGGGGAGCGGAAGCAGGTTGTCGTCGTTCTTGAGCAGGACGATCGCCTGACCGGCTGCTTCCTCGGCCAGGGCGCGGTGGGCCGGGGTGTCGAAGTCCCCGACGCCGGCGTGGGGACCGGATCCGGGGTCGAACTCGCCGAGCCGGAAGCGGACGGAGAGCTGGCGGCGGACCGCCCGGTCGATGTCGTCCTCGGTCAGCAGGCCCTGGTCCAGGGCGCCCTGGACGCGTTCGACGGTCTTCGAGCTGTCCGTGCCGTGGTCGGTGAAGCTGTCGACGCCGGCGCGGATCGCGGCCGCCGTGGCCTCCTCATGGGTGTCGAAGTAGTGCTCCGAGTCGACCAGGTTCGAGGGCGCGCCGGCGTCCGAGCAGACGAGGAGGTCCTCGTCGGTCCAGGTGCGCAGGTGCTCCTTCAGGTACGGCGACACGTGGTTGGGGCGGCCGTTGACCAGGTTGTACGCGGGCATCACCCCGGCCACCGCCCCCGCCCGCACGGTCTCGCGGAAGGCGCGCAGGTCGTACTCGTGCAGGACGCGCGGGCGGACCGAGGAAGAGGTGGTGTCCCGGTTCGTCTCGTTGTTGTGCGCCAGCCAGTGCTTGAGGACCGGGGCCGTGCGCCAGTACGCCGGGTGGTCGCCGCGCAGGCCCCGCGTGTACGCCGTCGCGATGGCCGAGGTCAGCTTCGGGTCCTCGGAGTAGCCCTCCTCGTTCCGGCCCCACAGGGGGTGGCGCAGCAGGTTCACCGTGGGTGCCCACACGTTGAGGCCGACGCGGTCGTCGTGGGCCCGCATGGCGCGGACTTCCGTCGACACCGCCTCGCCGACGCGTCGTACGAGGTCCTCGTTCCAGGTCGTGCCCAGCCCGACCGCCTGGGGGAAGACGGTGGCCGGGCCCATCCACGCCACACCGTGCAGCGCCTCCTGACCGGTGCGGAACGCGGCGATGCCCAGGCGCTCGACGGCTGGTGCGAACTGGTGCAGGAGCGCGATCCGTTCGTCGAGGGTGAGCCGTCCGAGAAGGTCGTCGATGCGCTTCGCGAGAGGCAGCTGCGGATCGCGGAAAGGCGGCGTGGGCGGCGTCTGTGCGGTCACGATGTGGGTCCCCTTGCGGTGGAGCGGCGAGGCGCTTTCGAAGCGCTTCGATGCTCATTCGACCCGAGGGTGGGTGTCAAGAGACCAAGGCGCAACAGGTTCGTTTCCTCGCCGTCATATGCGGGGTTGGAACTGATCGCTCCGCTCCCTTACACCTCCGAGGAATTGTGGAATCGACTCTTGTGCACCCCCACGGGTTCACTTAACCTCGCAGCAACATCGAAGCGCTTCGACTGCGGAGGATGCGCCTCGCGTGCTCACACCCCTCCGACGTTCGCCGCTTCAGCACAGCCAGTTCTACTCAAGACACCGCAGCCGACGGCTTTCTCGCCGTGTGTCCTGGTGTGCGCCATGAAGGCATGAAGGGTTGACGCAATGACGCCGAACTCCGCCACTTCCGCTCCGAGCCGGAGAAGCTTCCTCGCCTCCACGGCGGTCGCCGCAGCCGCGGTGGCCGGAGGCGTGCCGCTGCTGTCCGCCTGCGGCGGCTCGCAGCCGGGCAGCAAGGACGGCACCACCTCGGGGAAGGACGCGGCGAAGATCCTCCCGGCGTACGTGGCCTCGACCGTCGTGGCGCCCGACATCCCGGCGAAGAACGGATCGGCGGCCGGCTTCAGCAAGGCGATCGCCACCGCGGACCTGAAGACCTCGGTGACGAAGAAGCTCGGCAGCGGCGGCAAGCTCAAGATCATGTCCCCGTTCTGGGGGACCCCGCCGAAGGACGACAACCCGTACTACACGGCCATGAACGAAGCCATTGGCGTCGAGGCCACCTGGCAGAACCAGGACGGCGTCACCTACGACGAGAAGCTCGGCGCGGTCCTCGCCTCCAGCGACATCCCCGACGTCGTGGTCGTGCCCGGCTGGAACCTCAACGGCAAGATCCCCGGCGCCATCAACGCCAAGTTCGCCGACCTCGGCCCCTACCTGTCCGGCGACAAGGTCAGGGACTACCCGAACCTCGCCGCCGTCCCCACCGAGGCCTGGCAGCGCGGCATCTTCGGCGGGCAACTCCGTGCGATCCCGTTCCCCGCCCCGTACGTCACCGACATCGCGCCCCTGTACCGCAAGGACCTCTTCGACAAGAAGGGGTACAGCGTCCCGACGAGCCCCGACGACTTCCTGTCCTGGGCGAAGGAGGCCACCGACGCCAGGTCGAAGCTCTGGGCCTGCGACGACATGAAGTGGACGGCGTTCAACGTCTTCGGCGTCCTGTCGGGCAGCGACAAGGCGCTGTGGTGGAACATGGACGGCGGCAAGCTCGTCAACCGCATCGAGACCGAGGAGTACCTCGAAGCCCTGGAGTGGACGCGCAAGCTCTACGCGGCCAAGGTGGTGCACCCGGACGCGGTCTCCGGCAAGGCGGGCGGCAACCCGGGCAACCGCCTCACCGCCGGACAGGTGCTGGTCTACAGCCAGAACATCTCCGACTGGTGGGGCAAGACGGCCGAACAGCGCACCCAGAACCCGGACTTCGAGATCGCCGCGTTCGACATCTTCGGCCCCGACGGCGGCGACCCGAAGCTGTGGGCCGTCCAGCCCGCCAACATCTTCACCTTCATCAGCAAGAAGGCGTCCGAGCAGCAGATCAAGGACTTCCTCGCCGTCTGCAACTTCTGTGCCGCGCCGTACGGCACCAAGGAGTTCATGCTCACCGCCTACGGCGTCGAGGGCACGGACTACGAGACCGAGAAGGGCCTGCCGGTCAAGACCACCCAGGGCGTCAACGAGGTCAACGGCGCCTTCGACTACACCGGCAACCCCGCCCCGTACATCGCCTACCCCGACTTCCCCGACGTCACCAAGGGCATGGTCGAGTGGCAGCAGCGCATGGGCGCCTTCACCACGAAGTCCTCCTTCTTCGGACTGACCGTCACCGAGCCGAACCGCTGGGCCAACCTCGCCGACAGCTTCGAGCAGCTCGAGGACGACGTCGTGCGCGGCCGCAAGAAGATCAGCGATGTGCAGCAGGCCGTCTCCGACTGGAAGAGCAAGGGCGGCGACGAACTCCGCGACTGGTACAAGAAGCTGCTCGACGACACCGGTTCGGCGAACTGATCCGGGGCCGAGGCAAGGAGAAGGCCGTGTCCCGCAGCACGGTGCCTCGGTCCGCGGCCGAGGCGGAGACCCCCGCGAAGACTCCGGCGGGGTCCGGCGGAGCCGCCGGACCCCGGTCCCGGTTCCAGTCCTGGTTCCGGTTCCGGTTCCGGTTCCGGTCCCGGGACAGGAAACGCTCGGGAAAGTCGGGAAAGCTGAGCCTCCGGCTCAGATTCAGGCGCGACCGCACGCTGCTCCTGATGGTGCTGCCGGCGGTGCTGCTGATCCTGGTCTTCAACTACATACCGATCCTCGGCAATGTGGTCGCCTTCCAGGAGTACGACCCGTACCTCAGCGAGAACGGCTTCGTCGCCATCTTCCAGAGCCCCTGGGTGGGCTTCGAGCAGTTCGAGCGGATCTTCGCGGACTCGGGCTTCTGGCACGCGGTGCAGAACACGTTCGTGCTGTTCTTCCTGCAACTGGTGCTGTTCTTCCCGGTCCCCATCCTGCTCGCGCTGCTCATCAACAGCGTGGTCAGGCCCCGGGTCCGGGCGTTCGCCCAGGCGGTCATGTACCTGCCGCACTTCTTCTCCTGGGTCCTCGTCGTCACCGTGTTCATGCAGATCTTCGGCGGCGCGGGCATCATCGCGCAGACCCTCCGCCGGCACGGCTACGAGGGCTTCGACCTGATGACCAACCCGGAGATCTTCAAGTACCTGGTCACGGTCGAGACCATCTGGAAGGACGCGGGCTGGGGCATCATCGTCTTCCTCGCCGCGCTGTCGTCCGTCTCCAACGACCTGTACGAGGCTGCCGCCATGGACGGCGCCGGCCGCTGGCGGCGCATGTGGCACATCACGCTGCCCGCCCTGCGCCCGGTGATCGCCCTCCTGCTGGTGCTGCGCGTCGGCGACGCCCTCACCGTCGGGTTCGAGCAACTGCTGCTGCAACGGCAGGCCGTGGGCGTCGACGCCTCCGACGTCCTCGACACCTATGTGTGGTGGAACGGCATCCGCAACCAGGACTTCAGTTACGCGGCCGCCGCGGGCCTCATCAAGGGCGTGGTCGGCCTGGCACTGGTGCTGACCGCCAACAAGGTCGCCCATCTCATGGGTGAGCAGGGGGTGTACAAGAAGTGACCGCCGTCCTCGACCAGCCGGCCGGCGAGCAGCCGGCACAGTCCGCTCCGAAGAAGCCGAGCCCTTGGGCCGCACCGCCCCGCCCCGTCTGGGAGGAGGAGCCGTCCAGGGCCGGCCTGGCGAGCAAGGGCCTCGTCCTCGGCATCGCCTGCCTGGCGATCCTCTTCCCCCTGTGGGTCGTCATCGTCACCAGCCTCCAGTCGAAGAAGACCATCGACGAGGCCGGCGGTCTGGTGGTCGTCCCCAAGGGCATCACCTTCGTCGCCTACCAGGAACTCCTCAGCGGCGGCCAGGTGCAGAGGGCCGCTCTTGTCAGCATCGGCGTGACGGTCGTCGGCACGCTGTTCAGCATGGCCGTGTCGGTGCTGAGCGCGTACGGCCTCTCCCGCAGCGGCTCGCTCGGCCACCGCTGGATCCTGATGACGCTGCTCGCGACCATGTTCTTCGGCGCGGGCCTGATCCCGACCTATCTGCTGGTGCAGGCCCTGGGTCTCACCGACACCTACCTGGCGCTGATCCTCCCGAGCGCAGTGAGCGTCTTCAACATCCTGGTCCTGCGCTCGTTCTTCATGGGCATCTCCCAGGAGCTGATCGACAGCGCCCGCATCGACGGCGCCGGCGACTGGCGCATCCTGTGGAAGATCGTCATGCCGCTCTCGCGCGCCGTCCTCGCGGTGATCGCCCTCTTCTACGCGGTGGGCTACTGGAGCGCCTGGTTCAACGCGTCGATCTACCTCACCGACCAGGACATGATGCCGCTGCAGAACGTCATGATCCAGCTCGTCCAGAAGCAGGAACGCCCGGTGGGCCTGACCGCCCAGATCAACACCGGACAGCTCTCCCCGCTCGCCATCCAAATGGCGGTCATGGTGATGGCCCTGCTCCCCGTCGCCGTCCTCTCGCCCTTCGTCCAGAAGCACTTCAAGAAGGGCATGCTCACCGGCGGGGTCAAGGGCTGACACCCCGGCCGCGCCCCCGGAACTCCGCTGTGTCCGGCCGTGCCCGTCACCCGGCCGGACACGGCGGAACCCAACGGGGACGCTCCGCTGGGTGCACTCCGGATGTGGCTGCCCCGTCCGGGACGCGGGCCGTGCCGGTATACGGCTCCGCCGTGTGGGAGCGACCAGCCACACGAGCCGCAACCGCACGATTCACCGCACCGAACCGAGCTGCTCGCGAGCAGTTCAAGCCGCACACACAGCATCGCCCGCCGGAGCGCCGCGGCCCGCCCCGCCGCTCCCTCCCCGTGGAACGAGGTATGTCATGCGCCCCACCCGGCCGAGCCGCGGCATCGCGTACGGGGAGCTCGCCCCATGACCCCCGGCAGCAATGCGCAGGACGCGGCCCGAGCGCGGACCCCGAGGCCGGGACTCTCCGCCGCCACCCGCGGCCGCATCCTCTTCGGCGGCGACTACAACCCCGAACAGTGGCCCGAGGAGATCTGGCACGAGGACGTACGCCTCATGAAGGAGGCCGGCGTCAACTCCGTCACGCTCGGCGTCTTCTCCTGGGCGAAGCTCGAACCACGCCCGGGCGCACGCGAGTTCGGCTGGCTGGACACGGTCATGGACCTGATGCACGCGGGCGGCATCGGCGTCGTCCTCGCCACCCCGACCTCCTCGCCCCCACCGTGGATGGGCCGCCTCCACCCCGAGACGCTCCCGCGCGACGAGAACGGGCAGACCGAGTGGTGGGGCTCCCGCCAGCACTTCTCCCACTCCAGCGCCACCTACCGCCGTTGCGCCGCCGCCATCACCGAGGACCTCGCCGCCCGCTACGGCAGCCACCCCGCCCTCACCATGTGGCACATCAACAACGAGTACTGCACCTACGACTGGGGCGACGAGGCGGCCACCGCCTTCCGCCGCTGGCTCCAGGACAGGTACGGCACCCTCGACGCCCTCAACGAGGCCTGGGGCACGGCGTTCTGGGGTCAGGGATACGACGGCTGGCACGAGATCCTGCCGCCGCGCCGGGCCCACTACATGAAGAACCCCACCCACGTCCTGGACTTCAGGCGCTTCACGAGCGACATGCTCCTGGAGTGTTACGTCATCGAGCGCGACATCGTCCGCCGGCACACCCCGCACATCCCGGTCACCACCAACTTCATGCCGATGTGGGTGGGCCAGGACGCGTGGCGGTGGGCCGAGGAGGAGGACGTCGTCTCCGTGGACCTCTACCCGGACCCGCGCGATCCGTTCGGCGCGCAGGACGGCGCCCTGGTCCAGGACATGACCCGCTCCCAGGCGGGCGGCGGGCCGTGGATGCTCATGGAACAGGCCGCCGGCGCCGTCAACTGGCGCGGCGTCAACCACCCCAAGCCGCCCGGCCTCAACCGCCTCTGGTCCTTCCAGGCCGTCGCCCGCGGCGCCGACGCCGTCTGCTACTTCCAGTGGCGGCAGTCCCGCCAGGGCGCCGAGAAGTTCCACTCCGGGATGGTCGGCCACGCGGGGGAGCAGGGCCGTACGTTCCAGGAGGTCAAGCGGATAGGCGCCGAACTGGCCCTGATCGGCGGAGAGATGACGGGGCATCACATTACCTCCGACATCGCCCTCCTCCACGACTGGAACTCCTGGTGGGCCGTCGCCCAGGACGGCCGGCTCTCGTCCGAGGTCGACTACCCGCAGGTCGTGCGGGCCTGGCACCGCGCCCTGTGGGAGGCCCACCTCACCACCGCGTTCGCCCACCCCGAGCACGACCTGTCCGCGTACCGGCTCGTCGTCGTACCGCAGCTCTACCTGCTGGGCGACGCCGCGATCGAGAACCTCCTCGCCTACGTACACGGCGGCGGCACCCTCGTATGCGGCTTCCTGACCGGAGTGGCCGACGAGGACGACCGGGTACGGCCCGGCGGCATGGACGCGCGGCTGCGGGAGCTGTTCGGCATCCGCACGCTGCACGAGTGGTGGCCGCTCGACGCGGGGGAGCACGCCGAGTGCGAGGGCTTCCACGGCACCCTGTGGTCCGAGGAACTCCAGGCTGCGGACGCGGACGTGGTCGCCCGCTACAAGGGCGGCGAGCTGGACGGGCTGCCGGCCGTCCTGCGCAAGGGCCGCGCCTGGTACGTGTCCACGTTGCCCGAACCCGCCGCGCTGCGCGACCTGCTGGCGGGCGTGGCGGACGGCGCGGGCGTACGGCCGGTGCTCGACGGGCTGCCCGAGCGGGTGGAGGCGATCCGCCGCGGCGACCTTCTCTTCGTGCTCAACCACGGGTGCGACGAGATCACGGTCGACGTGCCGGGCACCCACCGCGACCTGCTGACCGGGTCGACGGTCACCGGCTCGCTGGTCCTCGGCCGGTACGGCGTGGCGGTGCTGAAGCCATGAACGCGCCCCCCGAGGCACCACCGCTTCCTCCGGCATCCACCGCTTCCTCCGGCGCCGGGCAACTCGGTCCCGCCGCCGGAGAAGACCACGTCCTCACCTGAGGCGTGGTGATCCCCCCGCAATTCTCTCCGCAATTCCCCCCACCCATGGAAGGGACACCATGGCAAAGAGCGCACAGAACACGAGCACACAGAGCACACTGCGCAAGATCACCATGGCGGTGCTGGCCCCGGCGATGGCCGTCGGCGCCACCGTCGGTCTCGCCTCCGCCCCCGCCTCGGCCGCCATCTGGAACTCCTGCGACCAGTGGGGCAACACGAACCTGAACGGCTACACGCTCTACAACAACATCTGGGGCTCCGGCGCCGGCAGCCAGTGCGTCTGGGCCAACTCCGGCACCAACTGGGGCGTCTGGGCCGACCACCCCAACACCGGCGGCATCAAGTCCTACCCCAACTCCAAGAAGGTGATCAACAAGCCGATCACCTCGATCGCCTCGCTCACCAGCAGCTACAACGTCACCGTCCCGTCCTCGGGCGCGTACAACACCTCGTACGACATCTGGGACACGGACTACGACTACGAGATCATGCTCTGGGTCAACTACAACGGCGCCGTCGGCCCGCTCGGCAGCCCGCAGGGTTCGGCCACCCTCGGCGGCCACACCTGGAACGTCTACAAGGGCAACAACGGCTCCAACGAGGTGTTCTCGTTCCTGCGCACCTCGGACTCCAGCTCCGGCACCGTCAACATCCTCCCGATCCTCAAGTGGATCAAGGACACCAAGGGCTGGTTCGGCAACGAGACCATCGGTGACGTCCAGTTCGGCTACGAGATCACCTCGTCGTCCGGCGGCCTGGACTTCACCACGAACAACCTGACCGTCAGCAGCAGCTGAGCGAGGGCCCGGGCCGGTGCCGTACCCCACGCGGCGCTGGTCCGGGCCGTCGAAGTCCACCTGTTCTGCGAGGAACCCCCGGGTGTTCAGGTCTGGGAGGAATCGCGGTCGATGACGTTGTCGGCGATGACGCCCGCGGCCAGGATGACCTGGTCGCGGGCGGCCTACCGGGCGATGCTGAAGCTGGCCCGGTCGGTGCCGCACTGGCAGGTGGTGCGCGGGCGGTCGAGGAAGGTGCGTACGTCCTTGGCGGCGAGCCGCGGGGCCTTCTTGTCGCCGAGGTCGGGGATGCGGGGGATGCGGACGCAGGTGGCGTAGCGGGTGTGGGTGTTCTCGCGGAGCCGGTGGACGGCGATGCTGCCGAACCAGTACGTGAGGTCGCGCGGGGCGCGTCCCGAGTCGCCCAGGTCATTACCCGCAGGCCAGGCCGGAGCAGCGCAGATACCGTGACGGCACGAAGAGGCGTGGTCGAGGCGAGCCGGGCTACTGGAAGCACACATGGCGGGTGATCTCTCGGCGCACCCGCCGTCGTGGTTGGCTTTCTGTGGCTGGGCTTGAAGCTGCGACGGGGGTCAGGTGACCAGCGACGGTGGTGCGAGCGTCCGTGCTCGGTCGTACAGGTCGCGGGCCGTCGCGTTCTTCAGATGAGGGCGCAAGAGACCGAACATTGCCTTCACGCGTTCGTCGGCGCGGTCGGACTGCACCTTGGGGTAGTCGTCGAGGGCCTGGTGCCAGGTGACGCAGGCCGCTTCCAGGTGGCCGAGTTCCAACTGCCGCTCTGCCAACAGGCCACGACGGTGTACGCGTGTGCGCTGGTACACGCTGGGGCGGAGCCGGTCCGCTTGCTGCATGGCGTCGACGGCTCCGGCCTTGTCACCGAGTTCGTAACGTACCTGGCTGACGTGGTAGTTGAGCGAAGAGGGGTCATACGAGCCGAATGCCTTGCCGCGTGACTCGGCACGGTCCATGGCCGCCTCGGCCTCCCGGATGTAGCGCAGCGCGCCCGTACGGTCGCCGGTCTGCGCGGCGGCGTGCGCCTGCTGGCCGACGAGGAAGGCCAGCATCCGAGGGCCTGCTTTCGGGGAGGCGGCGGCAGCGGCGTCGGCCAGCTCCATGGCCTTAGCCCCGTGACGGAGGTCAACTGCCTGGACACTCATGCCTCGCAGGGTGGTGCAGTATGTCAGGTGGTCTTCGGCAGCGCCCGCCAGTTCCAGGGCCTTGACGTAGTAGCGCTGCGCGAGACCGTGCAGCCCTTCGTCCACCGCCATGTAGCCGGTCAGGTAGAGCAGGTCCGAGGCGGCGGACAGCATCGCCTTGCGTACGTCCTCGGGTGCGTCGGCGCGCAGGTAGGAGGCCACGGTGTTGACCATGAACGAGGCCGCCATGGGACGTGCGTGACGGCCGCCGAACTCATCGTCCAGCTCGGAGACACGCTCGGTCATGGCGACGACCATGTTCACTTCGTTCATGCCGATGCGTGCTGTGCGGCCGGACTGGACGGCATCTGCACGCCCAACCACATCAGGCCAGCCGGGAATGGCGACGGCCACGGAGAACAGGCCGACCCCCAGGACGCTGCGGCGGGACGGGTCCATATCCAGCCTCCCCAGGTCGATCACCCCTTCCACGGTATCCGCAGCCGCGGATGAGCGATCGCGTGGAACGGGCAGCCCGGCTTCGGCATGGGTGACGGGGCGGCCGAGGCGGCGGGAGAGGGCTTCGAGGATGCATGCGCGCACCGCACCGCGGGGGACGGTGCCGCCGAGCCAGTGGCTCACCGCCGACTCGTCGTAACGCAAGGGCGTGCTGGTCTCCGTTCCAACGCGATTCACCGCCCGCGCGAACTGGCGATGAGTCCAACGGCTTTCGGAGAGCAGGCGACCGAGCGCCACGTTCGGTTCACGCTTGGCCATGCCCTCAACTCCCCGTGCTCTTGCGAGCTTTCAAGGCTTTCAAGTCCTGGTGCTGCGGCAACGGTACCGCTGAGCGTGGTCGTGCGGTTGCGTAGAGACAGCAGGGAACGGCGAGACCTCGCCGCAACCGTCGTCTGAGGGGCTGAGGGATGAGAAGTGACGCGCGGGCCCGTCTGGCCCGGATGACTGAGGAGCGGGGCATGGACGGGGTGTTGAGGATCGACACCTACGGGGGCGCGGACCTGCCGCCGAGTTCGAATCGGTTCTCGCCGTGTCGCTGCCCGCAGCACTGCCCAACGCCGTCGCAGGACGGGGCAGCGAGGCTGAGCGCCGCGGTACGCGAGGTCAACGAGCGCGGTCGCGGAGAGCGACTGAGGCGGTTAGCCGCTGTCGTCGGCTGCTACGCCGGGCCGCTCCTGATCATCACCATCTCGGGATCGGTCGGCTTCGTCCTGGGCGTGGCCGCCGCATCCACACCCACCTGACTCCTCTCCGTCACGAATGCAGGCTCCCCACCTGTGACGAGGGAGGGCCCGCCGTCGGAAGCGGTGGGCACCCCGTCCGGCTGCCTTCTTCGCAAGGGTCCGGCAGCCGGACGGGTCCAACTCCGCAGCATCCGCCGCGGAGTCCACTGAAAACCGTAAGGGAGAAAGCGATGAACGTGGACGAGCTGTTCACCGGCGACCTGATCATCGGCGTCCCGGCCGTCGAGGCCGCGCTGCTCGACAAGATGCCGGGCGGTGGCGACAACAACGGCGACCACTGCAGCAAGTGATCGAGGTCTGACGCCAGGCGGGGTGGGGCTGCTCGCGGCCCCGCCCCGCCGCACGACATTGGAAGGGGACGACATGCTGTCGATGCGTCTGCGCCTGGCTGATCTCCAGCAGCCCAAGTGGACACCACGGGGCGGCCGTTGGATCAACGGTGGGAGCTGGATCGAGCCCGCGAACGTGTCCGCGTTGATCATGGAGGTCCACGACGACCAGGCGTCGCGCGTGCGGGTCCGGGTGCAGGAGTGCAAGCGGGACGGGGCCGACTTCGTCGAACTCGTCATGGAGCCGGGCGAAGTCCGTGTGTCAGCGGGTGTCTTCGGTACAGCTCCGCTCTACCTGACAGAGAGGGGCGGCGCACTGCATGCCTCGTGGGACCTGACGCTGCTGCGGCCGCATCTACGGGCCGATCGCCTGGTGCCGCGCGTCGTCGCCCGAACGCTGACGAGACAGCACCGCTACACGTCCGAGACGCTGTTCGAAGACGTCTACCGCCTCACGGAACGGGCATCGGCCACGTTCAGCCCCTCGGGGCTCAGCATCCGCTACGCGGAGCAGGCCGAACACGTACTTGAGCCCCGCACGCTGCGGCCCGGCGTTGATCCACTCGCGGCTCTGGACGGGTTGCTGGCCGACGTGATTCGCCAGGCGCCGTCGGCAACCGGGTGCGTGGGCGTCGAGTTGTCCGGCGGCGCGGACTCCGGGAACGTCGCCCTGGCCGTGAAGGGGGCACGCTTCCCCGAGATGCACAGCTTCGGCCTGCTGATGGGAGGAAGCACCGGCAGGCAACAGAGTGAGCGGCGCTGGGCCCTTGTGGAGCACTGCGGCTTCCGGGACACGGCCACCACCGCCATGCAGCACCCACCCTTCTGCCCCGGAGGCGTGCGCGCCCTGCGCAAGCCGCACGATCCGGCGGGAGCCTTCTACCAGGAGGCATTCGATGTCGTACGCGAGCAGGCAGCCGCCCAGCGGTGCGAGATCATGTTCACGGGCAGCGGCGGAGACGAGATCAACGCATACCACTCCAGGACGCGGGCCGAACTGCCGATGCCTGAACCCGTACCGTGGCTCGGAGCCAAGGCGGCCCGTGCGCTCGCCGAGGTGAACGAGCATCTGGCGCCCATCCCGATACTGCCCGTACCGACCCTGATGGCGTTCGGGATGCACAACCCTGGATTCCTCCGGGCCGGAATCTGGCCGGTGAGCCCGCTCGTGCACCCTCGGATCGTGCGGTTCATGGAGCAGCTACCGCACGAACACAAGTGCGGCAAAGCGCTGTTCCGCGAACGGATCAGACGGGCCGGGCTGCCCGAGTGGGTGGCCGCGCCGGCCGAACCGGAAAACTTCCTGGCCGTTCTGGAAAAGGGCCTGCGGGCCTACGGTTTGCCCGTACTGGACGACATGCTGAAGGAGTCCATCCTGGTGGACCTCGGCTACGTTGACGGGAAGGCGCTCGCCGAGGCGCGGAGGGACGCCGACGCTGCCTCGGTCGTTCCCGATCTGCTGTGCGATGTGCTCGCCCTGGAGGTCGGACTGCGAAGCCTCATGTGACCAGCCCCAACACGGAAGCCGAGCACGTGGAAGACACAAACCTCCTCTACCGCGATCCGGCACTTTACGACGTGGTGCAGTCCGACAGCACGAGCGCCGGGATGTGCCAGACCCTGATCGAGCTGCACAGGCCGGACGCCCGGACCCTGGTCGACTTCGGATGCGGTACCGGGCGGGACCTGGAGATCCTGGGCAAGCGCTTCGAGTGCATCGGCGTGGACCTCCAGCGCGGCCTGGTCGACTACGCCCACCAGGCCCGGCCGGAGCTGGACATCCGCCCCGGCGACATGCGCACCGTACGACTCGGCAAACGCATGGACGTAGTGACCTGCATGGGTAACAGCCTCGCCTACGTGTACGACAACAACGAGATCGGCCAGGTCTTCGCCACCTTCGCGGCCCACGCCCGGGCGGGCGCGCTGCTCGTGCTGTGCTCCCCCGTCGCCCCGATCACCCGGACCGAGCCGACCACTGCCACGGTGGACACCCCGAGGGGACCCGCCACCGTCACCATCCGCCACACGTGGGACCTGCGGACCCAGATCAACACCATGCATCGGCACTGGGCGCTCCCTTCGGGCGACGAGGCGCGAGACGTGATCCGCAGGCGCGTCCTGTTCCCCCGTGAGCTGGAACGCTACGCGGAGGGTGCTGGCTTCGAGGTCCTGGACATGAGCGACGGCACAGGTGGAGGGCTCACCGGCCCAACCGTGTACACGGTGGCCCGAGAAACTCTGCGGTGACCGGCGGGGGCGAGACAAGGCACCAGTGCCAGCCGCCCGACTCCTGACGGCAGTAGTGACGGCAACACCCACGGATTCCCCCGCACAACCACGGACACCAGCGGAACGCAATTCACGCGCTGACCTGCGAAGAAGCAGGTAGTGAGGAGGCGCGTAGCACACGTACTGTGTGCTGGCGGGTTCGACTCCGGTCCTCGTGCACAACGCAGGTGTACGCGGTCCGAAGGATCCCGTGAGTTTCGGGAGTAACTAAACCGGACGCGTCGACAGATTCGATATCGGTGGCACGATGGACTTTGAGATCAACGTCTATCACAGGGGTAAGGAATTCGGGATTTTCGGTAGTGACGGATGGTCCTCAAAGCGCGGAAAGAGTACTGACGTCGATGTCCCACGGGGTGTCTATAACAACCTGAAGGCACTGGCGGTGGGTGAATTGAGGAGAGGCGGTTGCATTGGTCCCAAGGGTGCAGAGGGCGTCAAGGGTGACAATTGGAAGCGTTCACGCATCACCGGTGGCGGCTGCTAACCTCGAAGTTTCGTGACGGTCCGCCGACGGAGTCGGTGGACCGTTTTCGTGCCGTGGGCTGAGGCGGTGCAGGCCGAAGGCCCGAGTGTCGCCTCGGGATGGCGCCGGATTCCACTGCTCCGGGTGTTGGGGTGCTGTCGAAGGGACGGGGAATCTGCTGGTCAGCCAGGGTCGGGCAGTTGGGTGAGCAGGTCGAGGGCTGCGGTGATGTGACCGGTCCAGGGCCAGTGCCGGGCCAGGCGGAGGGTTCGCCGACGGCCGGTGGTCACGAGCTGTCCGGCCGCGGTGAACAGGCGGAGCCGTAGCCGGCGGGGCTCCCAGAGCCTGGCCTTGCCGGTCAGGGCGAGCGTCGACATCCAGGCCAGCAGGTCGAGAGCGATCTGCACGATCTCCAGCCAGATCCGGTTCTGGGCCGTGCGGTGCAGGGGCAGGTTGCGCAGGCCGCTGGCCCGGGCGGCGCGGATGCGGTCCTCGGCCCGGGCCCGCAGCCGGTGACGGAGCTCGAGCCCGGCGATCGGCCGGCCCGAGGTGTTGGTGGCGAAACAGGTCAGCCGCATGCCGTCCGCATCCGTGAGCCGCAACTGGGCCCCGGGGTGCGGTCGTTCCTTTCTGACGATCAGCCGCATACCCTCCGGCCAGCCGTCCAGAACGTCGCCGGTGAGTTCAGCGATCCAGGCGCCGTCGCGGATCCCGCCGTCCGCCTCGACGGCCGCCGTCCAGGCCGATGCCGGAACCTTCAGCACATGCTGGTGGATCGCCTCGGTGATCACCATGCCGACCGAGTAGGACAGCCACCGTCCCCGCTGAGCGAGCCAGGCGACGAAGTCGTGGGTGCCGCCCGCGGAGTCGGTGCGGATCAGGGTCCGGCGCCCGCGCCGGTACTTCTTCGGCAGCTGGGCCAAGGCCAGTTGAGCGGCGGTGATGTGATCGGTGGCCGTGTTCGATCCCGCGTTGCCCGGTCTGAGCAGGGCTGCGACCGGTTCACCCGTGCCGCCCGGTCCGTGGTCGACGAACCCCATCAGCGGGTGGTGGCCGTAGGTTCGCTTCCACGTGGGTGCGGCGTCCTCCTTGTCCGAGTGCGCGATCACCAGCACCCCGTCGAGGTCCACGGTCACCGTCCCGCCCGCATCAGGCGCTTCCCGGTCGGCCAACCGCCAGACACGTCGGCGGACTTCAGCCCGCGCGGCACGGATGGCCCGCAGGGCCTTCTCCCCGGAGGCTGCAAGGGCGTCGATGAGGCGGGAGACCGTCGGATCGGAGGCCACCGGCCCGAACACGGCCGGCTCGGCCCGCAGCATGGCGACATCCGCGAGGCAGTCGCCGCCCAGCGCAACCGCCAGGGCCACGTCCAGCAGGACCTTGCCCGGGTCGTGCACCGCCCGAGCCTTCCGCCACGGCGTCAGCGCTGCTGATATCGCGGTGTCCAGGCCGGCCTTGCGGACGGTCTCGACCAGCAGCACGCCCCCGGCCTGCGAGACCACCGCCCGGCCGCCGCCCTCGATGCGGACACGCGGGTACGACCCGATACGCTTCTTCACCTGGAGAGTGCTTCTTTCCCTGCAGCCAACAGGACCCTAGACAAGTCCCATCGTTGCAGGTCAGGAGCACTCTCCACTTATTTGATCAAGCCTCGGACACTCCACCTCGTGAAAGCGCGAGGCTAAGGGCTGTCCCATAACTGCCCCTCGTCACTGGGTAGTGACGTGTAGCTCTCGGCTGTGCCAGATGAACCGTGTGCCGTCCTTGCTGCGCGTCTGCTTGCCGGGGGTGAACCCTGCCCGCTGCGCGACTGCGGCCGATGCGGGATTCTCTGGCTCCACCTGGATCACCGCCTCCTCTCCGCCCTCATTCGCCGCGTACTGGGACGCCAAGAGGACCGCGCGGGTAGCCAGACCACGTCCCCTCCAGGACGGATAGAGGCCGTACGCGATGTTCACCTGACCGGGAGCCAGCCCCTCTCCCGCGAACCGCAAGTCGACCGTCCCCGCGAGCACCTCGTCGGCGCCCACCCGTATGCCGAAAGCGCGGAGCGGCCCGGCAGTCTCCCACTGTTCCTGGCAATGCCGGAAGTACGCTTCGACGCCCTCACGTGTCCCGGGGCGCCGTTGAGCCAGCGAACGAGCAGCTCATCCTCCCCCGCGAGGTGCGCCTCCACATCGCCCAGGCGCAGCGGGGACAGAGTGATGATCCCGTCGGACAGCTTCACTTCATGCATTCGGCGATTCTCGACGCCGGAGCCGTGCCACACCATCCGATTCCGCCGGACATCGCGCGGAGACGCTCCGTCACAGGAGATGATCTTGGTGTGGCTGGTGTGATCACGGCGTCGGAGCCGTCCTGGATAGCCCCGTTCACCGGGCTGAGCCCGCGGCAGTTCAGCAAGCTGCTGACCGCACTGCGACGCGAAGGCGCGGACGCGGTCCGCAGGGGGCGACCGTGGAGCCTGCCGCTGGAGGACCGGGTTCTGCTGGTCGCCGCGTACTGGCGGACGAACTTGACTCTGAGGCAGCTGGCGCCGCTGTTCGGGGTATCGAAGTCGGCCGCCGGCCGCATCATCGACCACCTTGCACCGTCGCTCGCACTCCAGGCGCGCAAGAGGTTTCGCAGGGGCACTGTGCTGATCGTGGACGGCACCTTGGTCCCCACCCGTGACCACAACGTCGCCGAGCAGTCCAAGAACTATCGGTACTCCACGAATCACCAGGTCGTCATTGACGCAGACACTCGGCTCGTCGTCGCTGTCGGCCGGCCGTTGCCCGGCAACCGCAACGGCTGCAAGGCGTGGGAGCTGTCCGGTGCCAAGGCCGCCGTCGGCAAGGCCGTGGTGATCGCGAACGGCGGCTACCGGGCCACCGGCCTGGTCATCCCGCACCGCCGCGAGCCCGGTCAGACCGAGCTCCCGGACTGGAAAGAGGAACACAACGCCTCCCACCGCAAGGTCCGCGCCCGCGTCGAGCACGTCTTCGCCCGCATGAAGAGCTGGAAGATCCTGCGTGACTTCCGCCTGAAAGGCGACGGCGTCCACCACGCCGTGCTCGGCATCGATCGCCTGCACAACCTCGCCCTCGCCGGGTGACCAAGGAACGAGCCGGTCAGCAGTGTCCGAGATCATTTACGGGACAGTCCTTAGATCCGCAGAAGTACTTGCAGGTTCTCCCGCAGCTTTCCGGTGCCCTTCCCCCTGGGGCGGCGGAGTTTGCTGCGAATCCCGATCACTACAACTTCCGAGGTTCTCGGTGTGTCAAGGATCTGGAATTGAGCAAGGCGGCTCTCGTTGACCTGGACGGGAGACGGGCCGGCGCCCGCCCCCACGCCAGTAGTGCCCTCGCTCAGGGGGCCCCTGTGTCGAGACGGATCAGCAGCGCGGTGGGCGTGCGCGGCAGTGACACCCGCAGGCCGTCCCCGTCCCAGACCGCCGAGCCGGCGACCGGAGCCGACGGGTGCAGGATCTCCGTGCGGACCGTACGGCCCTCCCCGCTCGCCAAGTGCCCGAGCCGAAGCCGCACTTCGCTCTGCTGCCCTTCGCTGTCCCCGTCACGGCGCCACACCGACACGTACGACGGCCCGCCCGGTACCCGCATCCCCAGCGCCAGCCACTCGTCCGTCCACCCGGGCAGACCGAGCGGCCAGAACGGCACGGCACGCGCGAGGTCGGCGCGGATCGCCTTGTACGTCTCCACCGCGTCCCGTACCAGCCCGAGTTGGTGCTCCGACATGCGGTTCAGGTGGCCGGACAGGTGGACTCGGCCGAGCAGTGCCCCGCCGAGGGTGAAGGTGATCAGATCGTCGTCGTACTCGGGCTGCGGGTACGCCCAGACGGCGCCCTGCTCGGGCGGGACCGCGGTCGGCGCGGCGGCGGCGATCGGCGGGAGGCGCAGCGGGTCCTGCTGGTCGCTGGTGGACTGGAGCTGGGTGACGGCCAGGGTGGCGCCGTCCATGCGCATGCCACCGGAGGCGCAGTTCTCGATGACCAGCCCGGGGTACCGGTCCAGGACGCCGGACAGCCAGTCCAGGTAGGCGTGGGCGTGGCCGAGCAGGCCGGAGCCGGGGGAGGCGTCCCCGGGGGCACACGTGCCGGGGTCGACCACGATGTTGTAGTCCAGCTTGAGATAGCCCACGCCCCAGTCCCCGACGATCCGGTCCACCGTCTTGTCGAGGTGCGCGCGGGCGGCCGGGTGCCGCAGGTCGAGCTGGTGGCGGCCCTGCTCGGCCAAGCGCACGCCGTCGCGCTGGAAGAAGGCATCCGGGGGGAGAGCCGACGCGATCGGGCTGCGGACGCCGACGACCTCCGGCTCCAGCCACAGCCCGGGCACCATGCCGCGCTCGCGGATCCGGTCCAGGACCGCCCGCAGGCCGCCGTCGGGGAAGCGGCGCGGCGAGGGCAGCCACTCGCCGACGCTGTCCCACCAGCCCTCGGTGTCGTCGTCGTACCAGCCGGAGTCGATGCAGAAGTACTCCGCTCCGGCGTCGGCGGCCGCGTCGATCAGCGGCAGCAGCTTCTCGGTCGTCGGGTCGCCCATGAGGGTGTTCATGTAGTCGTTGAAGACGACAGGGAGTGCGGTGTGGTCCGGGTGAGGGCGGCGCACGGCACGGCGGTACGAGGTCAGGGCACCCATCGCGTCGTCGAGGCCGGAGCCCAGGGCCAGCGCCGCCGGGGCCGTCGTGAACTCCTCGCCCGGAACGAGCCGGACGCGCCACTGGTGTTCCGCGTCCGTGGGGCCGTTCAGCGCCAGATACGTACCGTGGGCGCGTTCGCCCAGGTCCCAGCGCCAGCCGGCCGGGGACTCGATCTGCCACAGCCAGGTCCGGCCGCCGTCCCGCTCCGTCAGCGCCCCCATCGGCAGATGGCCGTCGGTGGGCCAGCTGCCGCGGCCGGTGAGGACGAGGGCGGCGCGGCTGTCGTGCTGGTGGGCGTCCACGTGGATGTCGGCGACCGAGTCGCGCAGTGGTTCCGTGTACCAACGGCACTCGGCGAGCCAGTCGTTGCGGGCCCGGTGCACGTCGAGTGCGCCGGGGGAGGGCAGACCGCCGAGCAGCAGGCTGCTGACGGACTGGAGGACGAGGGGCTGTGTTCCCTCGTTGCGGAGCCGGACACGCGAGCGGAGCACCGGCAGCCCCGTGGGGGAGGACAGTTCGACGAACGCTGTCAATCCCGTTACCGGATCCTGGAGTTCGACGGTGAGCCACTCCCAGCCCGCTCCGCTGCCGCTGTCGTGACCCCGGTACGCGAGCCGTGTGCCGAAGGCCGTGCCGGTGAAGCGCGGCCCTGACCAGCCGCTGCCGTGGCCCAGGGCGGTCAACTCGACCAATGGCAGCGCGGTTTCGGGGTCCACGGTGTCACCAGGGTCACCGGAACTTCCCAGCCGGACCAGCCGCAGGGTTCCGTCGTCGGCCGTGGCGAACTCGGCGTCCAGGGCCGCGTGTCCCCAAGAGAACGCTCTGTGCGAGGAGTTGGGGCCACTCATCGTCGCCTCTGCCGTGTCGGTCAAGGTGCTTCCCCCTCCTGAGCCGTCCCATCCGTACGCCGCCCACACGCCGGACTGCCGGACTGTCGGACGCGCTCGCGTGAATCCCTCGTTACGGTCTCTTGACGGCCCATGTGTGACCGGTCACAATCCTGGCATGAATGTGACCGGTCACACAAGGCGCCCGGCGAGCATCAGGGACGTCGCGACCGCCGCCGGGGTCTCCTACCAGACCGTCTCCCGGGTGATCAACGGCCATCCCAGCGTCAAGCCGTCCACCCGCGAACGGGTGCTCGCCGCCATCGACGAACTGGGCTTCAGGCGCAACGCCACCGCGCTCGCCCTGGCCAGCGGACGCAGCAGGGCCGTGACCGTACTCACCGCCAACACCACCCACTACGGCTACGCCTCGATCCTCCGGGGCGTCGAGGAGGCCGCCCGTGCCGCGTCGTACGCGGTGGGCATCGGCGTCCTCGAATCGGCGGAGGAACCCGCCGTCGCCGCCGAGGTGCAGCGGGCCGCCGACGCGGGCGGCGGACTGATCGTGATCGCCTACGATCCGGCCGGTGTACGGGCCCTGGGTGCCGTCCCCGCCGAGCTGCCGGTCGTCGGCGTCGTCGAGACCCCTGCGAGCCCACCCGGCGGCGACCGCCCCTGGGTGTGGACCGACGACCGCGAGGCCGCTCACGAGGCGACCCGCCATCTGCTCTCCCTCGGCCACGAGACCGTGCACTACGTCGCCATCCCGTCCAGCACTCGCCGCACCAGCGCCCGTACCACGGGCTGGCGGCAGGCGCTGAAGGAGGCCGGAGCGCCGGAACCCCGCCCCGTGCAGGGGAGTTGGGGTCCGGCGGGCGGTCACGCCGCGGGTCTGAGACTCGCGAAGGACCCGGCCGTCACCGCGATCCTGTGCGGCAACGACGACCTCGCGCTCGGAGTGCTCCGCGCCCTGCACGAGGCCGGCCGGTCCGTGCCCGGAGAGGTGAGCGTGGCCGGGTTCGACGACGCCCCGCACTCCGCCTACCTCACCCCGTCCCTGACGACCGTACGCCTGGACTTCACCGGCCTCGGTCGGGCCGCCTTCGCCCTGCTGCACGGCGTGTTGGAGGAGTCTGCCCAGATCGCCCCGCACCCCGTCTCCGTACCGGAACTGGTGGTGCGGGAGAGCTCGGGGCCGCCGTCGGCCAGGGCCTGACCCTCCCCGCACGAGCACAGCTGTTGCGAATCCTGCCCTGCCCTGAACCACCGTTCTCGAAAGGCGCGCGATGAAGACAAGAGCCCTCCCCACCCTGGCCCTCCTCTGCGCCGTTGGCCTGGCCGCCACCGCGTGCAGCGACCCCACCGCGGGCGACTCCGGCAGCAACGGCTCGGACACGAAGCAGACGGCGGTCGACCCGACGGCCCGCCTCGACGGCGTGAAGCTGACCATGTGGACCGCACAGAACACGGTCAACGCGCCCAAGCAGGTCATCGACGCCTTCGAGAAGGCCACCGGCGCCACGGTGGAGACCCAGGCCATCCCGGACCTCTACGAGCAGAACGTGCCGACCAAGCTGGCCTCCGGCGACCGGCCCGACCTGATGTTCTGGCAGCCGTCCATCTCCACGCTGCCCTTCATCCAGCCGCAGCAGAACATCCTCACCCTCGACGGGGAGCCGTGGGTGTCGAAGCTCGGCGACACCGAGAAGTCGCTCGGCGTCATCGACGGCAAGCGGTACGCGGCCGTCGTCACCAGCCCCGCCATGCTCGGCGTCTACTACAACAAGGACGTCTTCCAGCAGGCCGGACTCACCGAGAAGGACTTCCCGAAGTCGTACGACGAACTGCTGGCGCTGGGCCACAAGGTCGTCGACGAGACCGACGCGGCCGCGTTCTACGAGGCCGGCGGCGACAAGTGGCCCCTGCAGTGGCAGATGCAGGTCCAGCTCACCGACCTCGCCAACTCGTGGTGGGCCGACCTGAACGAGAACAAGGAGAAGTGGACCGACCCGGTCGTCGTCGACGCCGTCAAGAAGTACAAGGACAAGCTCCTCGACGCCGGGCTCGCCCAGAAGAACTACCGGACCGGCACCTTCACCGGGCAGGCCGACGCCCTGTGGAAGGGCGAGGCAGGCATGGTCCTCAACGTCACCTCCTTCCAGAGCCAGTTGCAGGCCAAGTACTCCACCGCCGAGATCGACCAGAGGATCGGCTGGTTCCCGATCGCCAACTCCTCGGCCACCGGCATGTACTCGCCCGACCAGACCAACGGTGTCGTCGCCTTCAAGACCGGTGACGACAAGCGGCAGAACGCGGCCCGCCAGTTCCTCGCCTTCTGGCTCGGCCCCGACTACCCCGACTACATCAAGGCGATGAAGATCCCGTCCGTGCAGCCGTCCGTGCCGGCCCCCGACGGCCTCCCGCAGACGTCCAAGGCGCAGATCGCGGCCCTGCCCGACGCCATCGGGGTCTTCCAGGCCAAGGCGATCGTCGCCCCCGACACGCACCTCTACCTCGCCGACATGATCTTCGGCAAGAAGAACCCGCAGCAGGTGGCGCAGGCGATCCAGGACCAGTTCGCGCAGGTGGCCAAGGCCCAGGGCGCGCCGGGCTTCTAGACGACCAAGACGACCACGGGGCGGGGACAAACCGATGGCGGACACAGCCATACGCACGCGACGTACGCGCAAACAGGTGCCCGTGGAGGGCACACGGAAGAGAGTCGGACGGCTGCCGCGCGCCGCCGTGCATCACCCCTGGTGGTTCGCGCTCCCCGCGATCGTCGTCTTCGCGGGCTTCTTCCTGGTGCCGAACCTGCTCAACTTCTACTACCCGTTCACCAACTGGTCCTCGTACCACCCGGACATCGCCTTCACCGGCCTTGACAACTTCAGGACCATCGCCGAGGACGGATCGCTGCTGCGCGCGATCCGCACGACCCTGCTGTACGCCCTGCTGGCGGCGCTGTTCCAGAACGGCTTCGGGCTGGTGCTCGCGCTGCTGCTGGAGGACGACAGCCGGTTCAACCGGTTCTTCCGGGCGGTCTTCTTCCTGCCGGTGCTGATCTCGGCGCTCGCGACCGGCTATGTCTTCCAGGCCCTGCTCGACCAGGACGGCGCCGTCAACTCCGTCCTCGGCACGGACGTTCCCTGGCTGGGCTCGACGACCTGGACACTCGTCCTGGTCACCCTCGTCCACGGCTGGAAGTGGATGGGCCTGTCCATGCTGATCTATCTCGCCGGGCTCAAGGGCATCCCCGGCGAGATGCTGGAGGCCGCGAAGTGCGACGGCGCCGGGCCCTGGCGGACCTTCTGGTCGGTGCGCCGGCCGATGCTCGCGCCGGCCGTCACCTTCAACGTCACCACCGCGCTGATCGGCTCGATGAACACCTTCGACATCGTGCAGGCCACCACGGGCGGCGGCCCCGCGGCCTCCACGGAGGTCTTCAACATCTACATGTTCCGGATCTTCGGACAGGGCCTGTACGCGCAGGCCTCCGCGATGAGCCTCGTCCTGTTCCTGGTGGTCGTCGCTGTCGCGATCCCGCTGGTGGTCGGCCTGAGGCGAAGGGAGCAGATGCTGTGAGCACCGTCACTGCAGGCCCGTCTGTCGCCTGGCGGTACGGCCGCCCCGCCCTCGTCCTCCTCCTCGCCGCTCTCGCCGTCGGCGTACCGCTGTGGCTGGTCATCGTCACCTCGGCCAAGCCGCAGGCCGAGGCCATCAAGCCCAACCTGGACCTGCCGGGGCGGTGGCAGCCCGGCAGCAACTACGAGAACGCCGTCAGCCAGGGCGAGATGCTGCGCGGGTTCCTCAACTCGCTGCTCGTCGTGGTGCCCTCGGTGGTCCTCGTGCTGATCCTCGGCGCGGGCGCCGCCTGGGTGTTCGCGCGCAGGAAGTCGAAGCTGGTGTCGGCCGCGTACGCGCTGTGCATCAGCGGACTGCTGCTGCCGCCCGCCGTCATCACCATCGTGATGGAGTTGCGACAGCTGGGCCTGGCGAACACCCGGCCCGGAATGATCGCCGTCTACACCGGCATGTATCTGTCGACGTCGATCTTCTTCATGACCGGCTTCATCCGCGCCATCCCCGTGGAACTGGAGGAGGCGGCACGGATCGACGGGGCGAAGCCGTCACGGATCTTCGTACGGATCGTCCTGCCACTGCTCAGGCCGGTCATCGCCACCGCGACGATCATGGTCATGCTCTACGCCTGGAGCGACATCTTCTACGCCTTCTTCGTCCTCGGCGGCGGCGAGCGGGCCACCCTCCCGCTGAACCTCTACCAGGTCGCCAGCGCCCAGCTCTACCTCAACAACTGGCATCTCGTCTTCGCGTACGTCGTGGTGATGAGCCTGCCCATGGTCGCCGTGTTCCTCGTCGGCCAGCGAAAGATCGTGTCCGGAATCACCAGTGGAGCCGTCAAGTGACTGGAGGACCAGCAGAGTGATCACCCCCACCCGCACGCGAGCCCGCACGAGATCCCGTATCAGAACCACCTTGGTCACCGCCGTACTTGGAGTCACCGCAATGGCAGGCACCCTCCCCGCTGCCGGTCCCGCGGCAGCCGCCGCCGATCCGCAGCGCCTCACCGTCGACCTCTCCGCATCCGAGGGCCCGGTGATGCTCGGCGCGAACGGAGCTCTCTACGGCCTCAGCGACGACGGGGTGCCCAGCGACGCGGCCCTGGAGCCCCTGAAGGTCACCAGCATCTCGCAGAAACCGGAGGGCGGCGCCCAGCACCCCAACGGCGACGCGCTCACCGTCTCGAAGTCGTTCTTCCGCAACGGCGGCGGCGAGATCAACGTGATGATGCAGGACATCTACGCCAAGTGGCCCTACGAGGACCTCGGTATCGACGACTACCTCCCCAAGGTCGACAGGATCGTCAAGGAGGTAGCGGCCGACCCGAACAGCGACCGCTTCGTCTATATCCCGTTCAACGAGCCCGACCAGATCTGGTACAACCTCGGCGTCTCCGACCAGGCGCAGTACGAGGTGAACCGCGACCGGTTCTTCAAGGACTGGAAGACGGTGTACCAGCGCATCCGCGCGATCGACCCCGACGCGAGGATCGCCGGCCCCAACGAGGCCGCGTACCACACCCGCCTGCTGAAGGACTTCCTCGCCTTCGCCAAGCGCGAGAACGTCCTGCCACAGGTGATGACCTGGCACGAGCTGGGCTCCGGCTCCCTGCGGGACTTCCAGGCGCACTACGACAACTACCGCGCCCTGGAGCGGGAAGCGGGCATAGCCCCGCTGAAGATCAACATCGACGAGTACGCCAACCGCCGCGACCTGTCCGTGCCCGGACAACTCGTGCAGTGGGTCTCGATGTTCGAGCGGAACAAGGTGTACGCCAACGCGGCCTACTGGGACGCGGCCGGCAACCTCAGCGGCCACGTCGTACGGTCGAACATCCCCAACGGCGGCTGGTGGTTCTTCCGCTGGTACGCCGGGCTGACCGGCGACACCGTCAGGGTGACCCCGCCGCAGGCCAACACCATCGACACCCTCCAGGGTCTCGCCTCCCTCGACACCTCGCGCCGCCAGGCCCAGGTCCTGCTCGGCGGCTCCGGCGGCGACAGCGACGTCGTGGTCGAGAACGTCTCCCGGTCCCTCTTCGGCCGTACGGTCACCGCGACCGTCGCCGAGGCCGCCTGGTCCGGCTACGAGGGCCAGCACGCCGCGCCCCGCGTCCTCGCCCGTACGAAGGTCCAGGTCGCGGACGACGGCACGGTGACCGTCCCGCTGCGCGGCATGCACAAGATGTCCGCGTACCGCGTCGTCCTCACGCCCGGCGGCTCCGGAACCCCGGCCGCCGCCTCCGTCCCCTGGTCGGCGTCGTACGAGGCCGAGGACGCGGCCATCACCGGCGGCCAGGTCTACACCCAGGGCACGGTCAGCAACGCCAACGGCTACGCGGCCTCCGGGACGAAGGACGTCGGCTCCCTCAACACCACCGCCAGCAAGGTCGACTTCACCGTGACGGTGCCCAGGGCCGGGACGTACGACCTGGCGATCCTGTACGGCAACCAGTCCGGCGCACCCGCCACCCAGAAGCTGTCCGTCGACGGCGGCGACCCGGTCACGGTCACCTACCCCTCCACCGAGAACTGGACCTACCGCGCCAAGAACGACGTCCGCGTGGAGCTGCCGACCGGCACCCATGTGCTGACGCTGGCCAAGGGCGACGCCGAGGTCACCCTCGACCGCGTCGACCTGACCGCCCGCACCGGCGCGCCGTCCGCCTCGTACGAGGCCACGCTCGCCGACATCAGCGGGAAGCCCGCGTACGACTACTCCTCCTCCGCCGGGACCGGCACGGGCGCCCTCGTCCTGGCTGACGGCGACAAGGCGGTCTTCGACGTCTACGCACCGCGCGACGGCTACTACACGGTGGTGCCGCAGGCCTCGGCGGCCGTGAAGCTGGGCCTGCACGGAGAGACGGTCACGGCGGCGCCCGGCCGGCCCCTGCGGCTCTATCTCGTCGCGGGCAACAACCGTGTGGCCGTGACCGCCGAGCGGGCAGCCGTCCGCTCCCTCGACGTCTCGGGCGACGGTTCGAACTCCGGCACGCTCTCGTACGAGGGCGCCGCGGCCACCCTCGCGGGCGGGACCAGGCTCGTCGACTCCGCCCACGCCTCCGCGGGTTCCTACATCGGATGGCTCGGCAACAGCGCCGCCAGCACCGCCGCGTTCACCGTGGACGCGCCCAGTTCCGGACGCTACGTGCTGGTCGTCCACTACGCGCAGAACGACCGGCGCGACAACGGCCACGCCTACAACACGGACATCATGTCCCGCACGGCGGACATCACGGTCGGCACCGCCGCCCCGCGGAAGGTCACCTTCAAGAACACCTGGAGCTGGGACGACTACTGGACGGTGGGCGTCCCGGTCGACCTGAAGAAGGGCGCCAACAAGGTGACGTTCGGGAACGCGGGCGCGTGGGCGCCGAACATCGACCGGATCGAACTGGGCCGGGTCGTCGGCTAGGCCCCGGGACCGCGGACGGCCTCGGCCACCGGGACCCACCGGTGGCCGAGGCCGTGCGGTCGGGGCCGGTCGGCCTCGGCCCGCAGGGCGTGGTGAGGCCGGGCAGCCTTCCCTCGCTCGGCGAGGTCCCGGTCACCGGGCAGTCGAAGGACTCCCGGCCGCCCCGGGCATTCTGACCGCCCCGGGCGTCCTGGCTGTCCTGGCCGTCCTGGCCGTTTCCTCTCCCGCTCCGTCCCCGTACCGGCCCCGCAGCTCCGACAGCACACCGAACGCCGCCGCGGTGAGGGGCACAGAGAGGAGCATGCCGAGGATCCCGGCGATCGAGGCGCCCGCCGTGAGGGCCAGCAGGATCGCCGCCGGGTGCATCTGCACCGTCCGGCTGTGGATCATCGGCTGGAGCACGTTCCCTTCCAGGAGCTGCACCGCCAGGACCACGCCCAGCGCCCACAGCGCCGTCACCAGGCCGCGGTCCGCGAACGCGACCAGGATGGCGACCGCGCCCGAGAGGAAGGCGCCCAGATAGGGGATGTACGCGCCGACGAACACCAGTGCCCCGAGCCCCACGGCGCCCGGCACCTGAAGGATCAGCAGGCCGACCGCGATGCACACGCCGTCGATGAAGGCGATGAGCGTCGTCCCCCGCATGAAGCCCTCGATCGCCTGGAAGGCACGCCGGGCCATGACCTCGACGCTCTCGCCCGAGCCTCGCGGCGCGAACGAGTGCAGTGCGGCGACCGCCCGGTCGGAGTCGCGCAGGAAGAAGAACATGAGCAGCAGCGCCAGAACGGCCATCGCGATGAACTCGCTGACGACGCCGACCCCGCTGAGCACCCCGGAGGCCGCGGTACCGCCGAACTTCGACAGCAGGCCCTTCGCGTTCCTGGCGAGGTCGTCCAGGGACGTTCCCGCCAGGCCGAACTCGTCGCCGAGCGACTCCGCCGCGTTCCGCAGCGAGGAGATGATCTGGTCGCCGGTGTCGATCAGCGCGGCCACGACGACGTACGCGGCCCCGCCCACGACGAGGACCACGGCGGCGCAGGTCAGCCCGGCGGCGACGGACCTGCTGAACTTCATCGCGACCAGCCGCCGGTAGAACGGGCCGAGCAGCGCGGTGCCGAGCAGCGCGAGCAGCACCGGAGTGACGGCGGTCTGGAACGTGATGCACAGCCATACACCCACGGCGAGGACACCGGTGACGAGGAGCGTGAGCGCGCTCCACCCGGCGAGCCGTCGGGCGGGTCCCGGGAGGAAACCGCGGGAGCCGCCCGCGGCCACCGGGCCGGCCGCCCCCGGTATGCCGAGGGGCGCGCCGGTGGTGCGTATCGTCGTCCGCGTCCTGTGCAGGGGCGCTCTGCGTATCGGCCCGTTGTGACGGCCCGGCCGCCCCCCGCGGGTGCCTCGGCGAGGAACTCCCGTACGGCTGTTCATGCTGTCTGTGTCTCTCCGCTCGCGTGGCCGTGGCGCTCCAGCGTAGACCCGGCCCCTGAACGGGGATTGGACGCGGGTGCCTACTCGGCGATCGGCTCGGCGATCGGCAGCCGGGCCCCGTCCCGCAGGAACAGCGGGATGCGGTCCAGCGGGGCGTCGACGGTCACCGGCGCGCCGCCTTCGTACTCCTCACCGGTCCACGCGTCCGTCCAGCGCGCCCCCGCCGGCAGGTACGCCGTCCGGGCGGTCGCACCCGCCGTCAGCACGGGCGCCACCAGCAGGTCGGCGCCGAGGAGGTACGCGTCGTCGACGGACCAGGCCGCCTGGTCCTCGGGGAACTCCAGGAACAGCGGCCGCATCACCGGCAGACCCTCCTCGTGGGCCTCCCGCATGACCTCCAGGACGTACGGCTTCAGGCGCTCGCGCAGCCGCAGGTACATCGCGAGGACCTCGTAGGCCTCCTCACCGTACGACCAGACCTCGTTCGGGCCGCCGGTCATCTCCGGGCCGAGCGGCATGCCCGGCTCGCGGAAGCCGTGCAGGCGCATCAAGGGGGACAGCGCGCCGAACTGGAACCAGCGGACCATCACTTCGCGGTATTCCTTCTCGTCCGGATCGCCGCCGTGGAAGCCGCCGATGTCGGTGTTCCACCACGGGATGCCGGACAGGGCCGTGTTGAGGCCGGCCGCGATCTGGCGGCGCAGGCTCGTGAAGTCCGTGGGGATGTCACCGGACCACAGGGCGGCGCCGTAGCGCTGGCTGCCCGCCCACGCCGAACGGTTGAGGGTGACGATGTCGGTCTCCCCGGCGGCGAGCATGCCCTCGTAGAAGGTGCGGGCGTTCTCGCGCGGGTACATGTTGCCGACCTCCAGGCCCGGACCCGCCCAGTAGCGCAGATTCTCCTGGAAGCCCGGCTTGATCTCCGGTTCGCCTGCGTCCAGCCAGAAGGACGTGATGCCGTACGGCTCCAGGTAGTTGTCGCGCACGCGCGACCAGACGAACTCCCGGGCCTCGGGGTTCGTCGCGTCGTAGAAGGCGACCTGGACGGTGGAGGCGACCTGCTTGTCGGGCCAGTCGGCGTGGGCCACCGGCCCGTACTGGGTGCCGATGAAGTAGCCGCGCTGCTCCATGACCGGGTGGTTCTCCGAGAGCGGGGACACCGACGGCCACACGGACACGACCAGCTTGATCCCGAGCTCGTCCAGCTCCCGCACCATGCCCGCCGGGTCGGGCCACTCGTCCGGGTCGAACTTCCACTCGCCCAGATGCGTCCAGTGGAAGAAGTCGCACACGATCACGTCGATGGGCAGTCCGCGCCGCTTGTACTCCCGTGCCACGGCGAGGAGTTCGTCCTGGGTGCGGTAGCGCAGCTTGCACTGCCAGAAGCCCGCCGCCCACTCGGGCAGCATCGGCGTCCGGCCCGTCACCGCGCTGTAGCGGCGCTGCGCGTCGGCCGGGCCGCCCGCCGTGATCCAGTAGTCGATCTGCCGGGCCGAGTCCGCCACCCAGCGCGTGCCGTTGCCCGCGAGCTCCACCCGGCCGATCGCCGGGTTGTTCCACAGCAGCGTGTAGCCGCGGCTGGAGGTGAGCACGGGGATGCCGACCTCGGCGTTGCGCTGGACCAGGTCGAGGACCAGGCCCTTCTGGTCGAGCCGTCCGTGCTGGTGCTGCCCGAGGCCGTACAGCTTCTCGTCGTCGTACGCGGCGAAGCGCTGCTCCAGGCGGTGGTGGCCGTTGCCGACGGCGGTGTACAGGCGCGGGCCCGGCCACCAGAAGTGGGCACGCTCCTCCGCGAGGAGCTCGGCACCGTTGTCGGTGCGCACGAAGCGGAGCCGGCCCTCGGCGCTGACGTCGACGGTCAGCGCGCCGACGGTCAGCTGCCCGTGGCCGTCCTCGATCTTGACGGTGCTCCCGGTGGCGGGCGGGTCGTCGAGCAGGGCACCCGGCAGCCCGTCGAGGACCGGGCCACCGAGGCGGGCCCGGACCCGGACCGCGTCGGGGCCCCAGGGCTCGATGAGAACGGTCTCCTGGCGGCCGCTCCACTCCAGGGCACCGTCCCGCTCGCGGAACGTGCCGACGGTGGGGGAGGACTGCGCGAGGCTGACCTGGGACTGGTTCTCGGCAGGCTGGTTCATGACGGGTGCTCCTGAAGGAGTGCAGACAGGGGGGCGCCGGCGAGGGGCGGGGCAGGGCCGGCGAACGGGAAGCGCTGATCGAACGGGAGGCACTGATGGAGCGCGAGGCGCTGCTGGAACGGGAGGCGCTGATCGAGCGGGGCGCTGACGGAACGGGAAGGCTTGATCGAACGGAGGTACGGACGGAACGGACGGCGCTGACGGAGCGAGAGGCGCTGATCGAGCGGAGAACGCGGAGAAGTGCGGGGTCAGCCGGCGGACGGCACCGGGCCGGTGCTCGCCCGTACCGTCAACTCCGGTGCGAGCAGCACGACTTCGTCCGTCCCGCGCCCGTCCAGCTTCGCGACCAGGTGCTCCACCGCGTGCCGGCCCATCTCCTGCGCCGGTATGGCGACCGAGGTGAGCCGCACGGACGCCTGGGTGGCGACCTGGTCCGGGCAGACAGCGATCACGGACACGTCCTCGGGCACGGCGCGCCCCTGCTGCCGCAACAGCGCGAGCAGGGGTGCGACCGCGGACTCGTTCTGCACGACGAAGCCCGTGGTGCCCGGGCGCTCGTCGAAGATCCGGGCGAGGGTCACGGCCATCACGTCGTACCCGCCCTCGCAGGGCCGGTGCAGCACGCGCAGCCCCAGCTCCCGCGAGCGGGTCCGCAGCCCGTCGAGCGTGCGCTCGGCGAAACCGGTGTGCCGCTCGTAGACGGCGGGCGCCTCGCCGATGACGGCGATGTCCCGGTGGCCGAGCATGGCCAGATGCTCGGCGCACAGGGCGCCCGTCGCGGTGAAGTCGAGATCGACGCAGGTCAGTCCGGTGGTGTCGGCAGGCAGGCCGATGAGCACCGACGGCTGGCCCGACTGCCGCAGCAACGGCAGCCGCTCGTCGTCGAGCTCCACGTCCATCAGGATCATCGCGTCGGCGAGCCCGCTGCCCGTGACGCGCCGGACCGCGTCGGGGCCCTCCTCGCCGGTGAGCAGCAGCACGTCGTACCCGTGGGTGCGGGCGGTGGTCGCCACCGCTATGGCGATCTCCATCATCACGGGCACGTACATGTCCGTACGGAGCGGGACCATCAGCGCGATGATGTTGGACCTGCTGCTCGCCAGGGCCCGGGCCCCCGCGTTCGGGTGGTAGCCGAGCTCCTGGATGCTCCGCTCGACCCGCTGCCGGGTGCCCGCGGAGATGGACCGCTTGCCGCTGAGGACATAGCTCACCGTGCTCGCCGAGACTCCGGCGTGCTGGGCGACCTCGGCGAGGGTGACCATCCAGCTCTCCAAGCGTGGTGTGAAGCGCTTCGACAGTGCGCGCTGCGGGCAATGACGAGTGAGGACGGCTCGACAGTAGCTTGACGGTGAGTGGGTGTCCATAGGTTGTCGAAGCGCTTCGACACGGACTTTCGGGGATGGGGGCCAAGGGGTCCGGGTGGCGGTCCGGGTGCGCCGGTTCGCCCCGGAGTGCCGCTCCCGGGGCGGGCCCCCTGCCTACCACGAGCGGCCCGTAGGGGCCATGGAGCAGCCCATGGAGCCCTTGGAGCCCATGGGGCAGCGGGGGCGCCCGGCGGTGTCGTCGCGCGCGACCGGCGGCCAAGGGAGGGGCGCATGCCAACGATCCGGCGTTGGGCCGGTCGCTGCGCCAGGACTGGTGAGGGTGACCGGAATCGGGTACATACGATCGAGTAGCACCGGTCAGTAAGGACCTGCCCCAAGATCCCTATTCGCGGCGAGGTGAGCCTCATGTCCGCAGCACCCGCTTCCCCTTCCCCCCGACCCGCTGTGACCGAGCGCGAGGCCCGCCAGGTGGCGGAGGCAGCCCGTGAGCAGGACTGGCGCAAGCCCAGCTTCGCCAAGGAGCTCTTCCTCGGCCGTTTCCGGCTCGACCTGATCCACCCGCACCCGATGCCCGCCGACCAGGACGCGCAGCGCGGCGAGGAGTTCCTCGAAAAGCTGCGCGACTTCTGCGAGACGAAGATCGACTCGTCCGTCATCGAGCGCGACGCACAGATCCCCGACGCCGTCATCGACGGGCTCAAGGAGCTCGGCGCCCTCGGCATGAAGATCGACACGAAGTACGGCGGCCTCGGCCTCACCCAGGTGTACTACAACAAGGCGCTCGCCCTCGTCGGCTCCGCGAGCCCCGCGGTCGGCGCCCTGCTCTCCGCGCATCAGTCGATCGGCGTACCGCAGCCGCTGAAACTGTTCGGTACCCAGGAACAGAAGGACACGTTCCTGCCGCGCTGCGCCCGCACCGACATCTCCGCCTTCCTGCTGACCGAGCCGGACGTGGGCTCGGACCCGGCACGCCTCGCCACGACCGCCGTACCGGACGGGGACGACTACGTCCTCGACGGGGTGAAGCTGTGGACCACCAACGGCGTGGTCGCCGACCTCCTCGTCGTCATGGCCCGCGTACCGAAGTCCGAGGGCCACAAGGGCGGGATCACCGCCTTCGTCGTCGAGGCCGCCTCGGAGGGCATCACCGTCGAGAACCGCAACGCCTTCATGGGCCTGCGCGGCCTGGAGAACGGCGTGACCCGCTTCCACCAGGTCCGCGTCCCGGCAGCGAACCGCATCGGCCCCGAGGGCGCGGGCCTGAAGATCGCCCTCACCACGCTGAACACCGGCCGGCTCTCCCTGCCCGCCATGTGCGTCGGCGCGGGCAAGTGGTGTCTGAAGATCGCCCGTGAGTGGTCGGGTGCCCGCGAGCAGTGGGGCAGGCCGGTCGGACTGCACGAGGCGGTCGGCTCGAAGATCGCCTTCATCGCCGCCACGACCTTCGCGCTGGAGGCGGTCGTGGACCTGTCCTCGCAGATGGCCGACGAGGACCGCAACGACATCCGCATCGAGGCCGCCCTCGCCAAGCTGTACGGCTCCGAGATGGGCTGTCTGATGGCCGACGAACTGGTCCAGATCCGCGGCGGCCGCGGCTTCGAGACCGCAGAGTCGCTGATGGCCCGTGGCGAGCGCGGCGTCCCCGCCGAGCAGATCCTGCGTGACCTGCGCATCAACCGTATCTTCGAGGGCTCCACCGAGATCATGCACCTGCTGATCGCGCGCGAGGCCGTCGACGCCCACCTGTCCGTGGCGGGCGACCTGATCGACCCGGAGAAGTCCCTCTCCGACAAGGCGAAGGCGGGCGCGAACGCCGGCGTGTTCTACGCCAAGTGGCTGCCCAAGCTCGTCGCGGGCGCGGGCCAGCTCCCGCGCGCGTACGGCGACTTCCACCCCGCGGGCCACGTCGACCTCTCCGTCCACCTCCGTCACGTCGAGCGCAGCGCCCGCAAGCTGGCCCGCTCCACCTTCTACGCCATGTCCCGCTGGCAGGGCCGGATGGAGACCAAGCAGGGCTTCCTGGGCCGGATCGTCGACATCGGCGCCGAGCTGTTCGCGATGAGCGCGGCCTGCGTACGTGCCGAGCACCTGCGCACCACCGGCGACCACGGGCGCGAGGCCTACCAGCTCGCCGACGCCTTCTGCCGCCAGTCCCGCGTCCGGGTCGACGAACTCTTCGCCCGCCTGTGGACCAACACCGACGACCTGGACCGCAAGGTCGTCAAGGGGGTGCTGTCGGGCACGTACGAGTGGCTGGAGCAGGGCGTGATCGACCCGTCCGGCGAGGGCCCGTGGATCGCCGACGCGACCCCCGGACCGTCCCGCCGGGAGAACGTCCACCGTCCCATCCGCTGAAGCACCCCGTCGCTGAAGCACCCCGTGTCCCGTCCCTCGATATTCCTCCCAGGAATTCACTGCCGTCCCCGTCGTCATTCCGCTGCTTGCCGCTCGAAAATCTCGCGTCAACAATGGACAGAAGGCGAACGGGGACGACAGATGCGCCATGGAATCGGGGACAGTCACGCAATTTCCGTCCAGCTGACGTATGCCCGGCGCGAGGCCTGGGGGTATCTCCTTCAGACGGATCGCGTACGGGCGCTGCGGGCGGTCCGGGACGAAGTGCTGCCGATGGCCGAGAAGCTGCGCATGGCGGACCCGGAGTCCTTCGAGACCCAACGGGACGCCCTGGCCGTACTGCTCAACGAGTGCGCGCTGGCCGTCGTCGACGAGGAGACGAGGCCGCCCGTGACCGGCTTCGACGCCGTACATGTGCGCAGGATCGATCCGCACGACGTGGACGCGCTGCTGGACGCCGGGCTGCCGGGCGAGCGTCCGGTGATCCAGCAGCTCTTCCGCGGCGCGCTCGACGTGGTCAAGGACCCCGTACTGCGCGAGGTGATCACGGCGAACCAGCAGGGCGTCCGCATTCTCCAGCGGGCGAACCACTGGATCCGGATGCTCACGGACGCCATGGACGCGGACGTCGTGGCTGCGGACGCCATGGACGCGGACGTCGTGGCTGCGGAGGGCATGGGCGCGGAGGTCATGGGCGCGGACGTCGTGGCCGCGGACGTCATGGGCGCGGATGCCATGGGTTCAGAGGCCGTGGGCTCGGACGTCATGGGTGCAGACGCCGCGACTGCGGACACAATGGACGTGGGCGCCACGGAAGACGTCGCGGACGCGGCAGCAGGTAAACCGGAACCCGGGAATTCCCCGGAACGGAACATGTGATTCTTTCTCCTGGTGGTTGGGGGTTCGGACAATGCCCGCTCTCGGACTGGAAACCGTCGCCGGCAAGATCATGCGGGCCGGCGAGGGCAGGACCCTGCGCCGACTGCACCACATCGCCGCACAGGTCGCCTCCATCGAGGAGGACTTCACGGACCTGACCGACGCCGAACTCCGCGCCCTCACCGACGAGTACAAACAGCGGTACGCCGACGGCGAGACCCTCGACGACCTGCTGCCCGAGGCCTTCGCCACCATGCGCGAGGCAGCCCGGCGCACCCTCGGCATGCGTCACTTCGACGTCCAGGTCATGGGCGGCGCCGCCCTCCACCGCGGCAACATCGCCGAGATGCAGACCGGCGAGGGCAAGACCCTGGTCGCCACCCTGCCCGTCTACCTCAACGCCCTCGCCGGCCAGGGCGTCCACCTCGTCACCGTCAACGACTACCTGGCCCAGCGCGACGCCGACTGGATGGGCCGGGCGTACAGGTTCCTCGGCCTGACCGTGGGCGTCATCCGCACCGGCTCGACCCCGGAGGAGCGCCGGGCCGCGTACGACTGCGACATCACCTACGGCACCAACACCGAGTTCGGCTTCGACTACCTGCGCGACAACATGGCCTGGTCGCAGGACGAGCTCGTGCAGCGCGGCCACCACTTCGCGATCGTCGACGAGGCCGACTCGATCCTCATCGACGAGGCCCGCACCCCGCTGATCATCTCCGGCCCCGCCGACCAGGCCCCCCACTGGTACGAGGCCTTCGCCACGCTGGTGCGGCCCATGCAGGGGGTCGAGATCCAGGAGGAGCGCTTCGTCAGGCCCCTGGACAAGGAGCGGCTGCGGGCGCTGCGCGACGAGTACCACTACGAGTACGACCCGAGGAACCGCACCGTTGCCGTGCTGGACCGCGGGGTGGAGTTCATCCAGGACCAGCTCGGCATCGACAGCCTCTACGAGTCCGACCACACCCCGCTGGTCGGCCACCTCAACAACGCCCTGAAGGCCAAGGAACTGTTCCGCCGGGACCACGAGTACGTCGTCGTCGACGGCGAGGTCCTGATCGTCGACGAGCACACGGGCCGCCTCCTCGCCGGCCGCCGCTACAACGAGGGCCTGCACCAGGCGATAGAGGCGAAGGAGGGCGTGCAGGTCAAGGAGGAGAACCAGACCCTCGCGACGATCACCCTGCAGAACTTCTTCCGCCTCTACGAGAAGCTCTCCGGCATGACCGGCACGGCGATGACCGAGGCCGCCGAGTTCCACCAGATCTACAAGCTCGGCGTGGTCCCGATCCCGACCAACCGGCCGATGGTCCGCACGGACCAGCCGGACCTGATCTACCGCACCGAGGACGCCAAGTTCGCCGCGGTGGTCGACGACATAGAGGAGCGGCACGCCCAGGGCCAGCCGGTCCTGGTGGGCACCACCACCGTCGAGGTGTCCGAGGCACTGTCCGGGCTGCTGCGCAGGCGGGGCATCCGGCACGAGGTGCTCAATGCCAAGAACCACCAGCGCGAGGCCCTGATCGTCGCCCAGGCGGGCCGCAGGGGAGCGGTCACCGTGGCCACCAACATGGCCGGTCGCGGCACCGACATCATGCTGGGCGGCAACCCGGAGGCCCTCGCCCTCGCCGAACTCCCCGACGAGGCGGACGAGGCGCAGCGCCAGGCCGTCGTCCGGCGCGTGGCGTCCCAGGTCGCGGCCGAGCGTGACGCGGTCACCGAGCTCGGCGGCCTCTACGTCCTCGGCACCGAGCGGCACGACGCCCGCCGCATCGACAACCAGCTCCGTGGCCGCTCCGGCCGGCAGGGCGACCCCGGCGAGTCCCGCTTCTACCTCTCGCTCCAGGACAACCTCATGCGACTCTTCCAGGCCCAGGTCGTGGACCGGGTGATGGCCGCCGCCAACGTCCCCGACGACGTCCCCATCGAGAACAAGATGGTCACCCGCGCCGTCGCCTCCGCCCAGGCGCAGCTGGAGCGGCAGCACTTCGAGTCCCGCAAGGACGTCCTGAAGTTCGACGAGGTCCTCAACCGTCAGCGCACGCTCATCTACACCGAGCGGCGCCGTGTCCTGGAGGGCCAGGACCTGCGTGAACAACTCCTGCACTTCATGGACGACACCGTCCAGGCGTATGTCGAGTCGGAGACCGCGGACGGCTTCCCCGAGGAGTGGCACCTGGACCGGCTCTGGACCGCCGTCGAACAGCTGTACCCCGTGCGGGTCACCCTGGACGACCTGGACGAGGAGTTCGGCGGCCGTGCCGGCCTCACCGCCCAGCACATCGTGGACGCGCTCACCGAGGACATCCACGCCCGCTACGCGGAGCGCGAGGCGGAACTCGGCGAGGACGTGCTGCGTGTGCTGGAGCGCCGGGTGATGCTCTCCGTCCTGGACCGCAAGTGGCGCGAGCACCTCTACGAGATGGACTACCTCCGCGACGGCATCGGCCTGCGCTTCACCCTCGGCCGCGAACCGATCATCGAGTACGAGCGTGAGGGCTTCGACATGTTCGTCGCCATGACCGACGCCATCAAGGAGGAGTCCGTCGGCTACGTCTTCAACCTCGACCCCACCGCCGGCGGCCTCACCCCCGGCCCTCAGGACTCCCTCCACTTCACCGCCCCGACCATGGACACGGTGGAGGGAGTCGTCGAGGGCGACTTCACCCCGGTGGACGCGATGCCGGACGGCTCCGGGGAGGCGGGTCCCCCGCAGGGCGCGGCCCGCCCGGCGAGGGCGAGGACACGGCAGTCCCGCGCGAAGCGGCGCCGCAAGAGGTAGGCGGTAGGGGACGGATCAGCAGTACTTGTCGCTGGGGTCCCGCGTCGTCCATGAGCACGAGTCGGCCCTGGTGCCGTTCGCCTTGGTCAGCGTGGCCGTGTCGCTGGTGTTGTTCCAGACGTACGCGCGCCGGTTCTGGTACTTGTTCGCCGCGGTGTCCGAGCCACGGCCGGTGCGTACCTTCATCGTCCTGCCCGCGCCGATCTTCACGTCCCGGAAGGTGTACTTGTGGTTCGACGCGTCCTTCAGCACCCAGTTCCTCAGCGGGATCGCCGATGAACTCGTGTTCTTGATCTGCACCCACTCGGCGTTGAGGCTCGTGTTCGAGCGGTCGTCCGTGCCGGGACTGTCGAAGTACACACGGTGGATGACCACCCCGCCGGCGGCCTCGGCCGGCGTGCTCAGCAGTGTCCCGGTCAGAGCCACCGCTCCGGCGAGCGCGGGCAGCGCGGCGCGTATCCCTCTGCGCATGGAGAATCCCCCCAGATGTCGTCCTGCCGACCGGCCGTACGCCGATCAGAACAGCAGTGATATCACCTCACCTTCACACGTGCTTCACAAACGGCTATATGCCTCTGTCGGATGACACATGGTGCTAAGGGAGCCGGCAGCCCGACGCGCTGTCCGGCCGGGCGCCGTGTGCGGCCACAATGGGGGGATGACCGACAGTCCAGCCCCTCTCGCCGATCCGCATCTCGTCTTCGACCCCGTCGCCGGGGTCCGGGATGTCGTCGTCCTCGGATCGACCGGTTCGATCGGCACCCAGGCCATCGACCTCGTCCTGCGCAACCCGGACAGGTTCCGTGTCACCGGGCTCCTGGCCGCCGGAGGGAGGGTGGGGCTGCTGGCCGAGCAGGCGTACCGGCTACGGGTCCGGACGGTCGGCGTCGCCCGCGAGGACGCCGTCCCCGCGCTGAAGGAGGCCCTGAGGGGCCAGTACGGCACCGAGCCGCTCCCCGAGATCCTCGCGGGCCCGGACGCCGCCACCCAGCTCGCCGCCTCCGACTGTCACACCGTGCTCAACGGCATCACCGGCTCCATCGGCCTCGCACCCACCCTGGCCGCCCTGGAGGCGGGCCGCACGCTCGCGCTCGCCAACAAGGAGTCGCTCATCGTCGGCGGCCCGCTGGTGAAGGCGCTGGCCAGGCCGGGCCAGATCATCCCGGTCGACTCCGAGCACGCAGCCCTGTTCCAGGCCCTCGCCGCCGGCACCCGGGCCGATGTGCGCAAGCTGGTCGTCACCGCCTCCGGGGGCCCGTTCCGGGGCCGTACCAAGGCGGAGCTGGCGAACGTCACCCCGGCGGACGCCCTCGCGCACCCGACCTGGGCCATGGGACCGGTGATCACCGTGAACTCGGCGACGCTCGTCAACAAGGGCCTCGAAGTCATCGAGGCACACCTGCTGTACGACATTCCCTTCGAACGCATTGAGGTGGTCGTGCATCCGCAGTCGTATGTCCACTCGATGGTTGAGTTCACGGACGGATCAACACTGGCCCAGGCGACGCCCCCCGACATGCGCGGGCCCATCGCCATCGGCCTCGGCTGGCCGGAGCGCGTCCCCGACGCCGCCCCCGCCTTCGACTGGACCAAGGCGTCCACCTGGGAGTTCTTCCCCCTCGACACTGACGCGTTCCCCTCTGTCGGGCTCGCCCGCCACGTCGGACAGCTCGCGGGCACGGCCCCGGCGGTGTTCAATGCCGCCAACGAGGAATGTGTCGACGCGTTCCTGAACGGCACCCTGCCGTTCAACGCGATCATGGAGACGGTCACCCGGGTCGTCGAGGAACACGGCGTACCCGGAACGGGAACTTCCCTGACCGTGGCGGACGTCCTCGAAGCCGAGACCTGGGCGCGTGCCCGGGCCCGGGAACTGACCAAGGCCACCTCGACCGAGCGGACCACCGCGGAGGCGCGTGCATGACCACCCTGATGACGATTCTCGGCATAGTCGTCTTCGTGATCGGCCTGGGGATCTCGATCGCGTGGCACGAGCTGGGCCACCTGTCGTTCGCCAAGCTCTTCGGCATCCGCGTGCCCCAGTACATGGTGGGCTTCGGCCCCACCCTCTGGTCGCGCCACCGGGGCGAGACGGAGTACGGCATCAAGGCGATCCCGCTCGGCGGCTACATCCGCATGATCGGCATGTTCCCGCCCGGCAAGGACGGCCGCATAGAGGCCCGCTCGACGTCGCCGTTCCGCGGGATGATCGAGGACGCCCGCGCGGCCGCCTACGAGGAGCTCAAGCCCGGGGACGAGAACCGCCTCTTCTACACGCGCAAGCCCTGGAAGCGCGTCATCGTGATGTTCGCGGGCCCGTTCGCCAACCTGATCCTCGCCGTCGTGATCTTCGTCGGCGTGATGATGACGTTCGGCACCAACATGCAGACCACCACGGTCGGCAAGGTCTCGGACTGCGTCATCCAGGCCAGCGCGAACCGCTCGACCTGCGAGAAGGGCGACCAGGCCGCCCCCGCCAAGGCGGCCGGCCTCAAGGCGAAGGACAAGATCGTCGCCTTCAACGGCGTCCCCGTGAAGGAGTGGTCCACCCTCCAGGAGGACATCCGCGCCAACCCCGGCAAGGACGTCACCCTCACCGTCGAGCGCGACGGCAGGCAGCTCGACCTCACCGCCACCCTCATAAAGAACCAGGTCAGCAAGACCGACGGCAACGGCGGCTACGTCCAGGGCCAGTACGTGACCGCCGGCTTCCTCGGCTTCACACCCGCCAGCGGCATCGTCCCGCAGACGTTCCCGCAGTCCGTGGACCGCATGGGCGACATGATGCAGAACGGCGTGGAGTCGCTGATCTCCCTGCCCGCCAAGATCCCCGCCCTGTGGGACGCGGCCTTCGGTGACGGCCCGCGCGAGGCCGACTCGCCCATGGGTGTGGTCGGCGCGGCCCGCGTCGGCGGCGAGATCGCCACGATGGACATTCCGGCCACCCAGCGGCTCGCCACGTTCCTGATGCTGGTGGCGGGCTTCAACCTCTCGCTCTTCCTGTTCAACATGCTCCCGCTGCTCCCGCTCGACGGCGGGCACATCGCGGGGGCCCTGTGGGAGGCACTGCGCCGCAACGTGGCGAAGGTGCTGCGCCGCCCCGACCCGGGCCCGTTCGACGTGGCGAAGCTGATGCCGGTGGCTTATGTGGTGGCCGGGGTGTTTGTATGCTTTACGATCTTGGTCCTAATCGCGGATGTCGTTAACCCGGTCAGGATCAGCTAACAAACAGACTTTTTCTGTCGCGAGGACGGTAAGTCGCACTCTTCGCTCGTGTAACTCACACGAGCGAAGAGTGCGACTTTTTCGCATACCACAGACGCGGACTTCGTACGTTCTTGCTGTTTATGGGTGACCCCAGCGGTGCGCCAACACCCTGGGGTCTGGCCAGTCTGGCGGGCGCACCCTCACGGACCTCGCGGAGGAGCTGAACGGCCGCGGAATCCTCACTCGGAGCGGTAAGCGCTGGACACGCGTGAACCTTCACCGACGCTTGCAGAGCGCGGCATTTCTCGGAGAAGCGGTGTTTCGTCGTCCTGATCAGCAATGGGGCGGCCATTGCACCAGGCTCGGAAGTGACGGACGTCCCCTGCATGGCGCCACTGCGGTGATCCCGTTGCCTCCGATTCTCTCGGCGGACCGGATACGCCTACCCGCTCACGGGACGAATCCATGGGCTCTGCGGGCGTCCCAACGTTGGATGTTTCCGCAGCAAAGACGGAGTACGGACGTATCGCTGTTCAGGATGGGACACAGCGGTCCCCTGCGGTTGTGTCTTCCTGCCCGCTGATTACGTGGAGGAGCAGGTGGCGAGGCACGTCAATGATCTGCTGGCCTCGATCCCGCCGCACAGCGGGCCGTTGCTGCCGCATCGAGGAATTGCTCCGCTCCACGCATCCTGCGCACCACTTTCGGTCACCGCTGGACCTGCGAGCAGCCCTTATGGGGATGCTGCACCGCTTGCGTACCGGAATTCACTGGCGCGACCTTCCGGAGAAGTTCGGAGCGCCGAACAAGGTCCGGTGCCGACAAGGCACCTGGCTGACCAACGGCGTCTGGGACGACATCGTGAAGCTCCTCAACAAGGAGGGCAAGGGCACGCGGGTGGCCGGATACGAGGCCGCCCCAACGCTGGTCATCCACACGGATCTCGACGTCGGGACCCTCTTCTGAGCGTTCTGCCACAGGCCGGGCATGGTGATCAACCACGGAGCCTGTCCTCCGGATCCCGCACCCCGCCCGGCCTGCCCCCATTGCATGCCATGGGGCGGATCGTCAGGCAGCCGTGTGCTTCGGTTCAGGTCCGTGCCGTAATCTCGGCCCTGGAGCCCGCTGCTCACGGGACCGGATCCTGATCCACAACTTGGGGTTGCACAGCAGATGACTGCGATTTCTCTCGGCATGCCGTCCGTTCCGACCAAGCTCGCCGAGCGCCGGAAGAGCCGGCAGATCATGGTCGGGTCCGTGGCAGTGGGCGGAGACGCGCCGGTATCGGTGCAGTCGATGACCACGACGCGTACGTCGGACATCGGCGCCACGCTGCAGCAGATCGCGGAGCTCACCGCGTCCGGCTGCCAGATCGTGCGGGTGGCCTGCCCGACGCAGGACGACGCGGACGCGCTCGCCACGATCGCGCGGAAGTCGCAGATCCCGGTGATCGCGGACATCCACTTCCAGCCGAAGTACGTGTTCGCGGCGATCGAGGCGGGCTGTGCGGCGGTCCGGGTCAACCCGGGCAACATCAAGCAGTTCGACGACAAGGTCAAGGAGATCGCGCGGGCCGCGAAGGAGCACGGCACGCCGATCCGTATCGGTGTCAACGCGGGCTCGCTGGACCGGCGGCTGCTGCAGAAGTACGGTAAGGCGACCCCGGAGGCCCTGGTCGAGTCGGCTCTCTGGGAGGCGTCGCTCTTCGAGGAGCACGACTTCCGGGACATCAAGATCTCGGTCAAGCACAACGACCCGGTGGTGATGGTCAACGCCTACCGGCAGCTCGCGGCCCAGTGCGAATACCCCCTCCACCTGGGTGTGACGGAGGCCGGCCCGGCGTTCCAGGGCACCATCAAGTCCGCCGTGGCCTTCGGGGCGCTGCTCGCCGAGGGCATCGGCGACACGATCCGCGTCTCCCTCTCGGCCCCTCCGGTGGAGGAGGTCAAGGTGGGCAACCAGATCCTCGAATCCCTGAACCTCCGTCAGCGCGGCCTGGAGATCGTCTCCTGCCCGTCGTGCGGGCGTGCCCAGGTCGACGTCTACAAGCTCGCCGAGGAAGTGACCGCGGGCCTCACCGGCATGGAGGTCCCCCTCCGGGTGGCCGTCATGGGCTGCGTCGTGAACGGCCCCGGCGAGGCCCGCGAAGCCGACCTCGGCGTCGCGTCCGGCAACGGCAAGGGCCAGATCTTCGTCAAGGGCGAGGTCATCAAGACGGTCCCCGAGTCGAAGATCGTCGAGACCTTGATCGAGGAGGCGATGAAGATCGCCGAGGAAATGGAGAAGGCCGGCGTCATGTCGGGCGAGCCGTCGGTGTCGGTGGCGGGCTGAGCTCCGCTTGCGACCGGGTTGGTTGCGCCCCGGTCGACTCTGCCCGTCCCGTCCCTGGGGGCTGCCGCCCCCAGCCTCCGCTGTCGGCCTGAACGGCCTCGTCCTCGCACGTTCCGGCCCCTCCGGCGTTTGAGGCGCGGGGGTCCGGGGGCCGGCCCCCGAAACGGGCTCCGCCCCCTCGGCGGGGTCGAAGGGGCGGAGCCCCTGGGGATGGGACGGGTAGGGGCGGCGGGGGCGAGGAACCCCCGACGACCGGCCGCACGGCATCACAGAAGCCACCCGCCCCCACCCCCGTACCGTCCCGCCCGGCGGGCAACCTCATCGAGGCGGCGCGCCGCAAATTCGCCGGGTACAGTGCGGAGATCAGCAGTCCCCAGGGTGAGGCCCCCGCACGTGTTGACCCAGACGACCACCAGGGTCCTCGAACCGAGTGACCTGGACGCCGCACTCGCCGTCCTAGACCGCGAGCCCGTCGCGAACGCCTTCGTGACGTCGCGGGTACAGGTCGCCGGCCTGGACCCCTGGCGCCTGGGCGGCGAGATGTGGGGCTGGTACGAGGACGGCATGCTCACCAGCCTCTGCTACGCGGGCGCCAACCTCGTCCCCATCTGCGCCACCCCCCGCGCCGTACGCGCCTTCGCCGACCGAGCCCGCCGCGCGGGCCGCCGCTGCTCCTCCATCGTCGGCCCCGCCGAACCCACCGCCCAGCTCTGGCGCCTTCTCGAACCCAGCTGGGGCCCTGCCCGCGAGGTCCGCGCCCACCAGCCGCTCATGGTCACCGACCGGCTCCCCGCCGCCCACGTCGTCGCCCCGGACCCGTGCGTCCGCCGCATCCGCAAGGACGAGATGGAGACGATCATGCCGGCGTGCGTGGCGATGTTCACCGAGGAGGTCGGAGTATCGCCTCTCGCCGGGGACGGGGGGCTCCTCTACCAGGCCCGCGTCGCCGAACTCGTCGGCTCCGGTCGCTCGTTCGCCCGCCTCGACGCGAGCGGAAGGGTCGTCTTCAAGGCGGAGATCGGCGCGGCCACCCACCAGGCCTGCCAGATCCAGGGCGTCTGGGTCGCCCCCGAGTACCGCGGCCGGGGCCTCGCCGCCCCCGCCATGGCCGCCGTACTGCGCTACGCCCTCACGGACGTGGCTCCCGTGGCGAGCCTGTACGTCAACGACTTCAACACCGCGGCCCGGCGCACGTACCAAAGAGTGGGCTTCCAAGAGATCGGCGCCTTCATGAGCGTGCTGTTCTGAGCGGGCGCGCGTACGCACGAACGACGAGCACCCACGCACGACGCGCAGCCACTGACGCGACGAGCACCCACGAACGACGAGTAACCACGAACACCATGTGGTTGACCGAGAACCGTCAGTCCCCACCGCCCAACCCGACGCAGCGCCCCGGTAGTCTCCCCGACATGCTGCGCTTTCCCGGTCAGGGCCCCCGCAACCCCGGCGACGTGGTCATCGGCCCGCTGGATCTCGCCGCGCGCGTGGACGAGGCCCTCGCCGTCCAGGCCGTGGCCTTCGGGCTCGGCGCCGACGAGGTCACCGTCCGCCGGCAGATCGTCCTGCGGCACCTCACCTACCCGGGAGCCCACGCGCTCGGCGCCACCACCCCCCACAACCGGCTCGTGGGCTTCGTCTACGGCATGCCCAACAACCGTGCGCACTGGTGGTCCACCGTCGTCGAACCGTATCTGCGCGCCCGAGGCCACGACGGCTGGCTCGACGACTCCTTCGTGATCACCGAACTGCACGTCCACCCGCACTACCAGAACCACGGCATCGGCCGGTCCCTGATCACCACCATCACCGATGGCGTTGCCGAACCCCGCTCGATCCTCTCCGCGATCGACACCGACAGCCCGGCCCGCGGCCTGTACCGCTCCCTCGGCTACGAGGACCTGGCCCGCCAGGTGCTGTTCCCGAGCGCCCCGAAGCCGTACGCGGTGATGGGCGCCCCACTGCCCCTGCGCCGCCACTGAGCGACCCCGGGGCCCTGGGACTCCGAGGCCCTGCGGCTCTGGTCAATTTCCACCGGGAAGCACCGCACGGCTAACCTCCTTGCCATCACCCTTACGCAGCAGGAGTACGAGAATCATGGCGAACGCACCGGTGCAGCGCATGTCCCAGTTGCTGGCGAAGACGTTGCGCGACGACCCCGCGGACGCCGAGGTCCTCAGCCACAAGCTGCTGGTCCGCGCGGGCTACGTCCGCCGCACCGCCGCCGGCGTGTGGACCTGGCTGCCGCTCGGCAAGAAGGTCCTCGCCAACGTGGAGCGGATCGTCCGCGAGGAGATGGACGCGATCGGCGCCCAGGAGGTGCTGCTGCCCGCGCTGCTGCCGCGTGAGCCGTACGAGGCGACCGGCCGCTGGGACGAGTACGGCCCCGAGCTGTTCCGCCTGAAGGACCGCAAGGGCGGCGACTACCTCCTCGGCCCCACCCACGAGGAGATCTTCACGCTGATCGTGAAGGACCAGGCGTCCTCCTACAAGGACCTGCCGGTCATCCTCTACCAGATCCAGACGAAGTTCCGGGACGAGGCCCGCCCGCGCGCCGGCATCCTGCGCGGCCGCGAGTTCCTGATGAAGGACTCGTACTCCTTCGACCTCGCGGACGAGGGCCTCGCCCAGTCCTACGAGGCGCACCGCCAGGCCTACCAGAGGGTCTTCGAGCGCCTCGGCCTCGACTACCGCATCTGCGCCGCCACCGCCGGCGCCATGGGCGGCTCCAAGTCGGAGGAGTTCCTCGCCCCGGCCGCCGCCGGCGAGGACACCTTCGCGGACTGCCCTGCTTGCGACTTCGCGGCCAACACCGAGGCGATCACGTACGAGTTGAAGCCGGTGGACGCGGCGGACGTGCCGGCCGCCGAGGAGATCCCGACCCCGGACACCCCGACCATCGAGACCCTCGCCGCCTCGCTCGGCGTCCCGGCCTCCGCCACCCTGAAGAACCTCCTCGTCAAGGTCGACGGCGAGATCGTCGCCGTCGGCGTTCCCGGCGACCGCGAGGTCGACATGGACAAGGTCGAGGCACACTTCTCCCCGGCGGTCGTCGAACTGGTGACGGCGGAGGACTTCGTGGGCCGGCCGGACCTCGTCCGCGGCTACGTCGGTCCGCAGGGCCTGGGTGACAAGGTCACCTACATCGCCGACCCTCGCGTGGCACCCGGCACGGCCTGGATCACCGGCGCCAACAAGGAGCACACGCACGCGAAGAACGTCGTCGCGGGCCGTGACTTCGAGGTCGACGCGTACGTCGACGTCGTGGTCGTCGAGGAGGGCGACCCGTGCCCCAACTGCGGCACCGGCCTCAAGCTGGACCGCGCCATCGAGATCGGCCACATCTTCCAGCTCGGCCGCAAGTACGCCGACGCCCTCAAGCTCGACGTCCTCGGCCAGAACGGCAAGCCTGTCCGCGTCACCATGGGCTCGTACGGCATCGGCGTCTCGCGTGCCGTGGCGGCGCTGGCCGAGCAGAGTGCCGACGATCAGGGCCTGTGCTGGCCGCGGGAGGTCGCCCCGGCCGATGTCCACGTGGTCGCCGCGGGCAAGGCGCTGCAGACCGAGCTGGCCCTCGACGTCTCCGAGAAGCTGCGCGCCGCCGGTCTGCGCGTCCTCGTGGACGACCGGGCCGGGGTCTCCCCGGGCGTGAAGTTCACCGACGCCGAACTCATCGGCGTCCCGCAGATCCTGGTGGCCGGCCGCCGCTCCGCCGAGGGCGTGCTGGAGCTCAAGGACAGGAAGACCGGTGAGCGTGAGGAGCTGACCGTGGACGAGGCCATCGCGCGCCTGACGGCGTGACGGCGTAACAGCGCCCGGCGGAAGGCCGGTTGGAGACGCGCTACCAGAGCGGCCTCCAGCCGGCCTCGGCCTACGACGATCAGGGGCAGCACTCAGCGCCGCACCCGTACCCGTCCGGGCACCTCACAACCACCCCGCGAACTCCAGCAACAACTCCGCGTCCCGGGGCCGCCCCACCCGGCGGGCCCGCAGCCCCGACTCCACCGACCGGAACAGCGCCCACCCCCGCAGCCGCTCCTGGTCCACGTCCAGGGACTCGGCGAGCCGTTTCACCCGGCGCCGGGTGGTCGCCGCCCCGGAGGGCGAGGCGATCACGTCCTCCACGCGGTCCCGGACCAGCCGGGCCAGGTCGAACGCGCACTCGCCGACCACCGGATCGGGCCCGACGGCCAACCAGGGCATCCGCTCACCGGCGAGCACCTTGCTCTGCCGGAAGGTCCCGTGCAGCAGCAGTTCCTCGGGCGGTGAGGCGAGCAACTCGTCCCGCGCGGCGAGCGCGGCGGCGACCAGCGGCGCGACGTCCTCGTCGGCGGCGTCGGCCCGCATCGCCTCGGCCTGCCGTCCCGTCCGCTCGGCCACCGTCTCGAAGAGGCGCCCGTCACCGTCCGGCGGCTCGACCCACAGCCGCCGCAGCACCCCCGTCGCCTCCAACAGCGCCTTGGCCTCGGGCAGCGACCGCACGGACAGGTCGGGGTGCAGCCGCTCCAGCAGCAGCACGCCCGGTGTGTCGCCGGGGTTGAGGAGCCGTACCGCGCCCCGCCCGTCCCAGTGGCCGAGGGCCGCCCGCTCGCTCTCGGGCCGGGCCCGGTGCGGCGCCAGCTTCAGCACGGCGGGCGTTCCGTCGAACTGCCGCACCAGCAGCACCAGGCTGCTGCGCCCTCCGGGAGCCTGCACCCGTTCGACGGTCAACTCGCGTAGCGCGACGGCCTCTTGTACCAGATCGGGTAGCTTGTCCAGCCAGTCGCCGGCCCCGTCGGCCCCGCCCAGCCGCGCCTCGGTGAGTGCCCGCACGAGGCGCTGCGGAGGTTCGAAAGGCATGCGAGCCATGTGCGAGTCGTTCCCTTCCCAGGTCGCGTTCAGGTGTGCGGTGCCGCCGACGGGGTCCGCGTGGCCGCCCGCTCGGTGAGACCAGGGAAGGCTACGCTGCCGCCCCGCCACCGGACCGCCCGCACCGCCGCCTCCCGGAGCGCCCGAGCGGCCGCCATCCTCCGGTCGCCCTCACTGGCCCGTACGAGGTCGGAGTACACGCCGGCCACCCGCTCCTCCAGCTCGACGGCGAGCCGTGCGGCGGAGTCGGGGTCCCCCACGGGGAAGCGCAGCGTGTACGCCGCGTCCGCGGCCACCGGTTTGCCGCCCAGGTCCCGTATGACGCGGGCGAGTTCGTCGCGCCGGGCGCGGTGGGCGTCGTAGCCCTCCCTGGCCTCCTCCCGCCTGGCCTCACCGATGTTCCCGCCGACGACCCCGTACCCGTACACGGCGGCGTGCTCGGCCCCGAGCGCGGCCTGCAGCGCCTTGAGCTCGTCGGCCTTCGAAGGCCCGCCCGCGCCGGCGATCCGTCTCACTTCGTACCTTCCGTCAGCAGAAACGCGTGTCCGGCCCCGGCCGCGGCCACGGACGCCATCATCCGGGCGAGTTCGCCCGGCACCTCCAGGAGTGCCTTCGTGCGGCGGTCCGCGAGCTGCTTCTCGTGCCTGGCCAGTTCGGCGAGCGCGGACTTCTCGTCGGCGGGAACGGGGGAGGGGCTCGCCGAGCGCGACGCCGGCGCGGACGGCGACTTCGAGGCCGACGGTGTCGCCGACGCGCCGCCCCCGAACGCCTCCGCGTGCCGGACGACCTCCGCCCGCAGCGGCTCCAACAGCCCCGCCAGCGCCGGGTGCGCGGCGAGCACGGCGGTGTACCGCTCGGCAAGTGCCTCGCTGTCGCGCGCCACGCGCGCGCGTGCCCGGTCGGCGGCCGAACGGCTGTCCACGGTGGTGGCCGACTCGGAGCCGGGCGAGCAGCCCACGAGCAGAACCGCGCCCGCGGCCCCGGCGAGCAGGCTCCTTCTGTGCGGCCCGGCAGACGGGTTGCGCGACGGCAGGGTGAACGGCACGGCAGACGTCCTCGGGAGGGTCGTAAGGGTCCTACGAACGGAAAAGCGGTTTAGTCCGTGATCACGGTACCCGCGCACCGGCGCACTATCCGTCACCGGCGCCGTGGAGCCAGTGTCAGGCGCCCCCAGTGGACGGCAACACACCTCGGGAACCGATACCCTTTGACCTGACACGCGACGTCCCCACAACAGCACACGCGGCCGAGGAGTCACCCGGATGAGCACCACCCAGAGCGAGAGGCTGCGAGAACTGCTGGAACCGCTCGTACGCTCCCAGGGCCTGGATCTCGAAGAGATCGCCGTGGACTCGGTCGGACGCAAGCGTGTGCTCCGCGTCGTCGTCGACTCCGACTCGGGCGCCGATCTGGACGCCGTGGCCGATGTGAGCCGCGCGCTCTCGGCGAAGCTCGACGAGACGGACGCGATGGGCCAGGGGACGTACGACCTGGAGGTCGGCACCCCCGGTGCCGAGCGCGCCCTCACCGAGCACCGGCACTATGTGCGTGCCACGGACCGCCTGGTGAGGTTCCAGCTCCTCGAGGGCGGCGACCTGGTCGCGCGAATCCTCACCGTGGACGAGGACGGCCTCGACGTCGAAGTCCCCGGAGTCAAGGGCCGCAAGGCCACCGCCCGCCGGCTCGCCTTCGCCGACATCGCGAAGGCGCGCGTCCAGGTGGAGTTCAACCGCAAGGAACAGAAGGACATGAAGGAAGAGGAGGAGGCGTAGCCGTGGACATCGACATGAGTGCCCTGCGGGGCTTGGTGCGGGAGAAGGAGATCTCCTTCGACCTGCTGGTCGAGGCGATCGAGTCGGCCCTCCTCATCGCCTACCACCGCACCGAGGGAAGCCGCCGCCACGCGCGCGTGGAGCTCAACCGGGAGACCGGCCATGTGACCGTGTGGGCGAAGGAGGACCCCGAGGACCTGTCGGAGGGGCAGGAGCCGCGCGAGTTCGACGACACCCCGTCGGGCTTCGGGCGTATCGCCGCCACCACCGCCAAGCAGGTCATCCTGCAGCGCCTGAGGGACGCGGAGGACGACGCGACGCTCGGCGAGTACGCGGGCCGCGAGGGCGACATCGTCACCGGTGTCGTCCAGCAGGGCCGCGACCCGAAGAACGTCCTCGTCGACATCGGCAAGCTGGAGGCCATCCTGCCGGTGCAGGAACAGGTCCCCGGGGAGACGTACCAGCACGGCATGCGGCTTCGGTCGTACGTCGTCCGGGTGGCGAAGGGGGTCCGCGGTCCGTCCGTCACCCTTTCCCGCACGCACCCCAATCTGGTGAAGAAACTCTTCGCGCTCGAAGTACCGGAGATCGCCGACGGGTCGGTCGAGATCGCCGCCATCGCCCGTGAGGCCGGTCACCGGACGAAGATCGCGGTCCGGTCCACGCGCAGCGGGCTGAACGCCAAGGGCGCCTGCATCGGCCCCATGGGCGGCCGCGTGCGCAACGTCATGGGTGAGCTGAACGGCGAGAAGATCGACATCGTCGACTGGTCGGACGACCCGGCCGAGATGGTGGCGAACGCGCTGTCGCCGGCCCGGGTCTCCAAGGTCGAGGTCGTCGACATGGCGGCCCGCTCCGCACGGGTGACGGTCCCGGACTACCAGCTGTCCCTGGCGATCGGCAAGGAGGGGCAGAACGCCCGCCTCGCGGCCCGGCTGACCGGCTGGCGGATCGACATCCGGCCGGACACGGAGCAGCCGACCGAGTAGCCGACCGAGTAGTGCTCCCCGGGGTACTTCCCGGGGAGCGGGGAATAGATCCAAGCCGCAGGTCGGTTGGATCACGACAACAGCCGTTCGATCCTTGCCCCGAAGGGGTGAGGTCGGTGCGGGGAGGTAGACTTAGGGGTGTCTGGCCGGACGCGTGCCCGCGCATGCCCTGAGCGCACCTGTGTGGGGTGCCGGGAGCGAGCGGCCAAGAACGATCTGTTGCGGATCGTGGCGATCGAGGAACAGTGCGTTCCCGATCCTCGCGGTACGCTGCCCGGCCGGGGTGCCTACGTACACCCGGCCCCGGTCTGTCTTGACCAGGCGGTACGCCGCCGGGCGTTCCCGAGGGCGCTGCGCGTCCCGGGTCCGCTCGACATAAAGGCGTTGCGCCGTTACGTCGAGCAGCCAGACAGTTGCTGAGCACCGGTTGTGCTGAGCATGCAACACCGTAAGACGTGTCGTACGGAACCCCGTGCGGCCAGGTACCTCGCGAGTCGGAAGTAGGTCGAGATTGCGATGAGCACTCGATGAGTACGCGATGAGTACGCCCATGAAGTAGCGACGGTCCGGCCGCAACCCGGACCTAAAAGGAGCGAAGTGGCTAAGGTCCGGGTATACGAACTCGCCAAGGAGTTCGGGGTTGAGAGCAAGGTCGTCATGGCCAAGCTCCAGGAACTCGGTGAATTCGTCCGTTCGGCGTCCTCGACGATCGAGGCGCCTGTAGTACGCAAGCTGACCGATGCCCTCCAGCAGGGCAATGGGGGCGCCAAGTCGGCGGCCCCCCGTAAGGCTGCCCCGGCGAGGCCGGCGGCGCCCTCTCCCGCGCAGGCCGCCCGTCCGGGCCCGCGCCCGGGACCGGTGGCTCCCAAGCCGCCCGTGGCCGAGAAGCCCGCGGCCCCGGCCCCGGCCCAGGCCCCGGCTCCGGGTCCGCGCCCCACGCCCGGCCCGAAGCCCGCGCCGAAGCCCGCCCCGGCGGCTCCGGCTCCGGCCCAGCCGGAGTTCACGGCGCCCCCGTCGCCGGCCCCGGCCTCGAGCCCGCGTCCGGGTGCCCGTCCGGGTCCCGGTGCCCCGAAGCCCGGTGGCGGCCGTCCGTCCGGCGGTCAGGGCCAGGCGCCCCGACCCGGTGCACCGCGTTCGGGTGGTCAGGGCGCGCCGCGTCCCGGCGGCCGTCCGGCCGGTCCGCGTCCGGGTAACAACCCCTTCACCTCCGGCGGCTCCACCGGCATGGCGCGCCCCCAGGCGCCCCGTCCGGGCGGTGCGCCCCGGCCCGGTGGCCACGGCGGCCCCGGTGGTCCCGGTGGCGCTCCGCGTCCGCAGGGCGGCGGTCAGGGTGGTCCCCGTCCGCAGGGTGCGGCCGGTGGCGGTCCGCGTCCCCAGGCTCCGGGCGGTTCCCGTCCGACGCCGGGCGGCATGCCCCGTCCGCAGGGCGGTCCGCGTCCCGGCGGCGGCCCCGGCGGTCCGCGTCCCAACCCCGGCATGATGCCGCAGCGTCCGGCTGCCGGCCCGCGTCCCGGCGGCGGTGGCCCCGGCGGCGGGCGTGGTCCCGGTGGTGGCGGTCGTCCCGGTGGTGGCGGCGGCGGTCGTCCGGGTGGCGGCGGTTTCGCCGGTCGTCCGGGTGGCGGCGGTGGCGGCGGCTTCGCCGGCCGTCCCGGTGGTCCCGGTGGCGGTGGCGGCGGTTTCGCCGGTCGCCCGGGTGGTCCCGGCGGTGGCGGCGGTGGCCGTCCCGGCTTCGGCGGTCGTCCCGGTGGTCCGGGTGGCCGCGGTGGCACGCAGGGCGCCTTCGGCCGTCCCGGCGGTCCCGCGCGTCGTGGCCGCAAGTCGAAGCGGCAGCGCCGTCAGGAGTACGAGGCCATGCAGGCCCCGTCGGTCGGCGGCGTGATGCTGCCTCGCGGCAACGGCGAGGCCATTCGCCTGTCGCGCGGTGCGTCGCTCACCGACTTCGCGGAGAAGATCAAGGCCAACCCGGCGTCGCTCGTCGCGGTCATGATGAACCTCGGCGAGATGGTCACCGCGACCCAGTCCGTCTCCGACGAGACGCTCCAGCTCCTCGCCGACGAGATGAACTACACCGTTCAGATCGTCAGCCCCGAGGAGGAGGACCGCGAGCTCCTGGAGTCCTTCGACCTGGAGTTCGGCGAGGACGAGGGCGGCGAGGAGGACCTCGTGGTCCGCCCGCCGGTCGTCACCGTCATGGGTCACGTCGACCACGGTAAGACCCGCCTGCTCGACGCCATCCGCAAGACGAACGTCATCGCGGGCGAGGCCGGCGGCATCACCCAGCACATCGGTGCCTACCAGGTCACGACCGAGGTCAACGAAGAGGATCGCAAGATCACCTTCATCGACACCCCGGGTCACGAGGCGTTCACCGCCATGCGTGCCCGTGGTGCCAAGTCGACCGACATCGCGATCCTGGTCGTCGCGGCCAACGACGGCGTCATGCCGCAGACGGTCGAGGCGCTCAACCACGCCAAGGCGGCCGAGGTCCCGATCGTCGTCGCGGTCAACAAGATCGACGTCGAGGGCGCGGACCCGACCAAGGTGCGCGGTCAGCTGACCGAGTACGGCCTGGTGGCCGAGGAGTACGGCGGCGACACGATGTTCGTCGACATCTCCGCCAAGCAGGGTCTGCACATCGACTCGCTGCTGGAAGCGGTCATCCTGACCGCCGACGCCTCGCTCGACCTGCGGGCCAACCCGACGCAGGACGCGCAGGGCATCTCGATCGAGTCCCGCCTCGACCGCGGCCGCGGTGCCGTGGCGACGGTGCTCGTCCAGCGAGGCACGCTGCGGGTCGGCGAGACGATGGTGGTGGGCGACGCCTACGGCCGCGTGCGCGCCATGCTCGACGACAACGGCAACAACGTCGCCGAGGCCGGCCCCTCCACTCCGGTCCAGGTCCTGGGTCTCACCAACGTCCCGGGCGCCGGCGACAACTTCATCGTCGTCGACGAGGACCGCACGGCCCGCCAGATCGCCGAGAAGCGTGCGGCCCGTGAGCGCAACGCGGCCTTCGCGAAGCGCACGCGCCGCGTGTCCCTGGAGGACCTGGACAAGGTGCTGAAGGCCGGCGAGGTCCAGCAGCTGAACCTGATCATCAAGGGCGACGCTTCTGGTTCGGTCGAGGCCCTGGAGTCCTCCCTGCTCCAGCTGGACGTCGGCGAAGAGGTCGACATCCGGGTCCTGCACCGCGGCGTCGGTGCGGTCACGGAGTCCGACATCGACCTGGCGATGGGTTCGGACGCCATCGTGATCGGCTTCAACGTGCGCGCCGCCGGGCGTGCGCAGCAGATGGCCGAGCGCGAGGGCGTGGACGTCCGCTACTACTCGGTCATCTACCAGGCGATCGAGGAGATCGAGGCAGCCCTCAAGGGCATGCTCAAGCCGGAGTTCGAGGAGGTCGAGCTCGGTACGGCGGAGATCCGCGAGGTCTTCAAGTCGTCCAAGCTGGGCAACATCGCGGGTGTTCTCATCCGCTCCGGCGAGGTCAAGCGGAACACCAAGGCCCGCCTGCTCCGCGACGGCAAGGTCATCGCGGAGAACCTCAACATCGAGGGCCTGCGTCGCTTCAAGGACGACGTCACCGAGATCCGCGAAGGGTTCGAGGGCGGTATCAACCTCGGCAACTTCAACGACATCAAGGTCGACGACGTCATCGCGACGTACGAGATGCGCGAGAAGCCGCGGGTGTGATGCCCGCGGGCTGAACCGGGTCGGGGTGGCCCGGCAGGATCCGTCCTGCCGGGCCACCCCGCCGGTCCTTTCTCGCCCCACCCGTCCCATCCCTGGGGGCTGCCGCCCCCAGACCCCTGCTCATCGGCCTGAACGGCCTCGTCCTCGATCGCTGGACGGGCTGGAAATCCAGCCCCTCCGGCGTTTGAGGAGCGGGGGTCCGGGGCCGGCCCCGAAACGGGGTCCGGGGCGGAGCCCCGAAGCCCTGGGGGTCCAGGGGCGCAGCCCCTTGGCCGGGGTCGAAGGGGCGGAGCCCCTGAGGATGGGAAGGGTAGGGGCGGCGGGGGCGTGAACAATCCCGTCGAGCCACCTGCCGGGTTCGTTGTACGGTTCTGATGTCCCTGCCACACGGATGGCGGGGCCACCGATCCCGTACCGGCGGGTCATCCGGACACACATGTATGTGGGGACTCTGTCCTTCGACCTCCTGCTCGGCGACGTCCGGTCGCTGAAGGAGAAGCGTTCCGTCGTCCGCCCGATCGTGGCGGAACTCCAACGCAGGTTCGCGGTGAGCGCGGCGGAGGTCGACCATATGAACCTGCACCGCAGGGCCGGCATCGGCCTGGCGATGGTGTCGGGCGACGCGGGGCACCTGACCGACGTACTGGACCGGTGCGAGCGCCTGGTGGCCGGTCGCCCGGAGGTGGAGCTGCTCTCGGTGCGGCGCCGCTTCCACGGCGAGGACGACTGAACGCCCCCGCGACCGCACCACACAACAGACACAGACACAGACACAGACACAGACACGCAGAACCACAGAACAGCAGGAAGAACGAGGAGACGGACCAGTGGCCGACAACGCGCGGGCGAAAAGGCTGGCGGACCTCATCCGAGAGGTGGTGGCCCAGAAGCTGCAGCGCGGGATCAAGGACCCGCGGCTCGGCTCCCACGTCACCATCACGGACACCCGGGTGACGGGCGATCTGCGGGAGGCGACCGTCTTCTACACCGTGTACGGGGACGAGGAGGAGCGGGAGGCCGCGGCCGCCGGACTGGAGAGCGCCAAGGGCATCCTCCGTTCCGAGGTCGGCCGGGCCGCGGGCGTGAAGTTCACGCCCACCCTCGCCTTCGTCGCGGACGCCCTCCCGGACACCGCCCGGAACATCGAGGACCTCCTCGACAGGGCACGGGCCTCCGACGCCGCGGTGCGCGAAGCCGCGTCCGGCGCCCAGTTCGCAGGTGAGGCGGACCCGTACAAGAAGCCGGGCGAGCACGAGGACGACAACGCCGAATGACCCAGAAGACCCATAAGCCCACCCCGCCCGACGGCCTTGTCATCGTCGACAAGCCGTCGGGCTTCACTTCGCACGACGTCGTCGCCAAGATGCGCGGGATCGCGAAGACCCGCCGCGTCGGGCACGCCGGCACCCTCGACCCGATGGCGACCGGCGTGCTCGTCCTCGGCGTCGAGAAGGCGACCAAGCTCCTGGGCCACCTCGCGCTGACCGAGAAGGAGTACCTGGGAACCGTCCGCCTCGGACAGAACACGGTCACGGACGACGCCGAAGGGGAGATCACCACCTCCACGGACGCCTCCAAGATCACCCGTGAGGCCGTCGACACCGGGGTCGCCAAGTTGACCGGCGACATCATGCAGGTGCCGTCCAAGGTCAGCGCCATCAAGATCGACGGCGTACGGTCGTACAAGCGGGCGCGTGACGGCGAGGACTTCGACATCCCGGCCCGCCCGGTGACGGTCTCCTCCTTCACCGTCTACGACGTCCGCGAAGCGGTCGCCGAGGACGGCACCCCCGTGCTCGACCTGATCGTCTCCGTCGTCTGCTCGTCCGGTACGTACATCCGGGCCCTGGCCCGGGATCTGGGCGCGGACCTCGGCGTGGGCGGCCACCTCACCGCGCTGCGGCGCACGCGCGTGGGTCCGTACAAGCTGGACTCGGCGAGGACGCTGGACCAGCTCCAGGAGGACCTCACCGTCATGCCCATCGCCGAGGCCGCCGCGGCCGCGTTCCCCCGCTGGGACGTGGACGCCAGACGAGCCCGGCTGCTGCTGAACGGTGTACGGCTGGAGATGCCCGACGCGTACGCGGGTACCGGCCCCGTGGCCGTCTTCGACCCGGAGGGCCGGTTCCTGGCCCTGGTCGAGGAACAGAAGGGCAAGGCGAAGAGCCTGGCGGTGTTCGGCTGACGCCCTGGCAGAGTGCCTTCCCGTGGAGCGGCGAACACGGGGACTCCATCCCGCCGCTCCACGGTCCCCCCTCGGTTCCCCCACCCAAGGGTGTATCCATCCGCCCCCCGCTATTCACCCCAACGAGCAGGCGCTCGGAGTGAACCGAGGGGGTGGAAGGGGGCGCGTTCGCCCGGCGATCTGTTCCGTTGATCATCGCTTGCCTACCGTCGGAAGCAGTGCACGGCGGGGTGGTCGGGGAGGTTCAGGCATGGGCGGGCAAGGCCGTCAGACAGCGTACGACGGCCGGGAGAGGCGGGACGAGATCCTGGTGCGGATCTGCGACCCGGCCGGACGACCGCGCGGTACGGGCTTCGTGGCCGACCACCACGGCACGGTCCTGACCAGTCACGAAGCGGTCGACGGACTGACCCGGCTGATGCTCCGGGCCCCCGGCGGCCCCACCTGCGCGGTGACCGCCGCCGACGTGACCCCCCTGCCCGCGCTCGACCTCGCGCTCGTCCGCACCGACGGACTCGGCCTTGCACCGCTGCCCATCGCCGTACGGGACGTGGTCGGGACGGGTACGTACGTCAGGATCGCCGCCGGCGGGTGGCGCGAGGCGCGGGTCCTGGGCGCCGCCGACGTGACGTACGCGCCCAGGGGCGGCGCCCATCTGCTCGGCGGGGCCCTGGAGTTGGCGATCGGCACAGCGGGCCGTGACGCACTGCGTCCGGGCGGCGGGGCGGCCGGTGGCCCTGTGCTCGACTCCGCGACCGGCACCGTCATCGCCGTGCTGGGCACCGCGCTGCACACCGAGCACGGCACGGCCGGCTTCGCGGTACCCCTGCGGAAGGGCGACGGGCCGCTGGGTGAGCTCCTGGCGCGCAACGCGGCGACCGTGCCCGCGTACGGGCCGGACCTCAACCTGGCGGGCATCCTGGAACTCACGGCCGCCTCGGTGGGCTGGGAAGGGCCCCCGACGACCGTGGACCTGGTCGAACGGGCCGATGTCGTACGGGAGTTCGCGGCGTTCACCGAAGGGAAGGCCGGGCAGGCCGCCGTCCTCGGACTCGTCGGCGCCCCGGGCAGCGGCCGCACGACGGAACTGGCCGCCCTCGCCGACCGGCGCGCCCGGGGCCCGGAACCGGCACCGACGCTCTGGCTGCGCGGCGCCGACCTGAGGGGCACCGACGAGTCGGTCGGGGACGCGATCAGGCGGGCCCTGGAGCGAGCGGGACGGATCGTGGCGGCGTCGCGCACGGAGGAGGCGCTCCCGTCGGCCGTGCTGCCCGGGGAGTACGGCGGCGAACTCGGCGACATCACCCCCGAGCGCCTCACCCGTCTCGCGCTGGCCGGCGGCCGCCCCCTGCTGCTCCTCCTCGACAGCCCCGAGCAGATGCCCCCCGCCCTCGCCCACCGCCTGGCCGAGTGGACCGAGGCGACGGACGACTGGCTGCGGACCACGGGCACACGACTCGTGGTGGCGTGCCGGGAGGAGTACTGGGAGACGGTTGGGGCGGGGTTCGCTCACTCGGCCCGTCCGGCGTTTGAGGACGAGGCCGTTCAGGCCGATGCGGGGATCTGGAGGTGGCAGCCCCCAGGGAAGGATGGGACGGGTAGGGGCGGCGGGGGCGACAAACCCCGATGCGAACCCCCACCGGACCGCACACCCCCCGACACCCCACTCCGCATCCGCCTCGGCGATCTCCGCGAGGACGAGGCACGTCAGGCCCGCGCACGCTACGGCATCCCCGAAGGCACTCTCGCCGAGCCCGACGCGCGGCATCCGCTCACCCTGCGGCTGCTCTCGGAGGTGCGGGCCGCCCTGCCCGACGCCCCGGACGGACGCGTCGACCGCCACGACGTCCTCTCGGCCCACCTGGACCTGATGTGCCTGCGCGTCGCCGAACGCCTCGCCGCCGAGAACGGGCTGCGCGGCACCGCCGTACGTCGGCTCGCGGCCCAGGTCTCCGGCCAGGTGCACGAGGCCGCACGGCGCTGTCTGGGGCCCGGACAGGGGCAGTTGGACCGGACGTCCTTCGAGTCCGTCTTCCCCTGGGGCCCGGCGCCGGGGCGGCGGCTCGGCGGGACCACCGGCTGGGCCTCCGCCGTGCTCACCGAGGGCCTGCTCGTCCCCGTGGGCGACGGCTACCGCTTCGCCCACGAGGAACTCGCCGACTGGATCCAGGGCACGCACCTCGACCTGGACGCGGCGCTGCACGCGCTGGTGCACCGGGGCCGGGACCGGGCCCCGACCCGGGAGCCGAAGGGTGCCGACACCCCGGACGGCGACCTCCCCCCTCACGGCACCCCCTGCGCGACCGTCCCCCGCCACCGCATCGGCCCCGTCGTCCACGCCCTGCTCCACCTCGCACGCGAAGAGGGGCCGCTCGAACTCGCCCACCGCCTGGAGGAGTTGCTCCTCGCCGTGGACGCCCTCCTGCCGGACCGGCCCGCGCCGTACTGCGACTCCGTCTGGTGGGCCGTGCACCTGGTCACCGAGACCCTGCAGCGTGTGCCCGACGCGCTCGCTCACCTGGGGCTGCTCCGGCTGCTCACCGAGTGGGTCGTCCTGTGGCGGGCCCAGGGCCGGGGCGTACCGGGGGAGTTCGGGCCGGAGTTCTGGGAGGCGCTGCCGCTGCCCGAGGAGGAGCGGCTCGACCTGCTGCGACGCCTCGTCGTCGCCGACCCATCCACGGGCGAGGGCCCCCGCTACCTGGACGCCGTCTCCCGGCTCCTGGCGGCCGACCCCGCCGCCGTACAGCCCCATCTCACCCGCTGGTTCGCCGACGACCGTCCCCTCGCCGCGACCCCCGACGCGACCGTGGCGACGGCGGCCCAGGCGCTGCTGCACACCCATCGGCGCCGTGCCCTGGACGATCTGGCGGAAGCGCTCGTGGACAGCGCCCACCGGCGCGGGGACGAGCTCCTCGCCGTACTCGCCGAGGAGGAGCCCTCGGCCGTGTGCCGGGCCGTCGACCGGTGGGCGCACGACGAGCGCCCGGCGCGCCGGGTGGCGGCCCTCACGTACGCGCTGCGGGCCGTGCCGCACGTGCGCACGGAGGCCGACAGCGAGCTCATCCGCTACGTCGCGCTCGCCCTGCTGGCCCGCCCCGCCGACATCACCCTGCACGGCGGTGCGCTCGCCCTCCTCGTCCGGGACACCCGGGCGCGGCCCCGCCACCTCCCGCAGGCACTGGAGCGCTTCGCCGCGGGCGACCCGCACCTGCCCGCGAGCGCGCTCGTGCCCGCGCTCGCCACGCACGCGGACCAGGTGCTGGACGCGTTCCGGCTGCGGCTGCGCTCGCTGCGGGCGGGCTCGGACGAGGTCCTGCGGACCCTGGCCGACGTCACCACACCCGTCCTCGCGCGCCAGGTCGCCGCCCTGATCCGCGAGGTCGTGGAGCTGCGCCCGGAGGCCGCCGGGCGCGTGGCCGCGTACGTCGACCGGCGGCTGGAGCACGGGCCCGCCACGCGCGAGGTGCTGTTCCCGCTGGTCGCCGGTCTGCTGGCGGGCGGTCCCCCGCAGGTGCGGGCGGCATTCGCGGGCGTCCTCGCCGTGCCGGACACCCCGGCCTCGGGCGGGCTGCGGCGTGAGCTGCTGGACCTGCTGCTGGCGAGCGAGCGGGACCCGGCCGTGCTGGAGGCGGTGCTGCGGGCCGCGGTGCGCGGGACGAGTCGTGGCGGGGACGGCGAGACGATCCATGGCGGGGACGACGGCGGGGACGGCGGATCGTCGTTCCGTGAGCTCGTACGCCGTACGGGCCTCCTCCTCGTCCGCACTCCCGAGGGCGCCACCCGCTTCGACCGCGGTCTCGTGGACCTCGCCCGCCATGTCCCGGGCTTCGCGGTGCAGGTGTCGGGATGGCTCAGCGGTTCGCCGGCGGAGTGGGCCGCGGTGGTCGGCCCGAGCGCCCGCCGGATGATCGAGAACCTCGCGGGGGTACGGGTCCCCGCGTGAGCCGGCCGAGGCGTGCGCTGCGGGAGGTCGTGTAACCGTCCGCGTGCCACCTGTCACAGCCTCCATGCCGATGCGGGCCGACAGCAACCGGCATGGCACCCTTAGACCTGCGTACGCGGCAACCACGGACACGGGTTCGACACGTTTCGACAAGGAGCAGGCACAGTGCAGCGCTGGCGTGGCTTGGAGGACATCCCCCAGGACTGGGGGCGCAGCGTCGTCACCATCGGCTCCTACGACGGCGTCCACCGCGGGCACCAGCTGATCATCAGGCACGCCGTGGACCGCGCCCGCGAGCTGGGCGTTCCGTCCGTCGTCGTGACCTTCGACCCGCATCCCAGCGAGGTCGTCCGACCGGGCAGCCACCCCCCGCTGCTCGCCTCGCACCACCGCCGTGCCGAACTGATGGCGCAGCTGGGCGTGGACGCGGTGCTCATCCTCCCCTTCACGAAGGAGTTCTCGAAGCTCTCGCCGGCCGACTTCGTGGTCAAGGTCCTGGTCGACAAGCTGCACGCCAAGGCCGTCGTCGAGGGCCCGAACTTCCGCTTCGGCCACAAGGCGGCGGGCAACGTCGCGTTCCTCGCCGAGCAGGGCAAGACGTACGACTTCGAGGTCGAGGTCGTCGACCTGTACGTGACCGGCGAGGCGGGCGGCGGGCAGCCCTTCTCATCGACCCTGACCCGGCGTCTGGTGGCCGAGGGGGACGTCGAGGGAGCCCACGAGATCCTCGGCCGCCCGCACCGCGTCGAGGGCATCGTCGTACGGGGCGCGCAGCGCGGCCGCGAACTGGGCTTCCCCACAGCGAACGTGGAGACGCTCCCGCACACCGCCATCCCCGCCGACGGCGTCTACGCCGGGTGGCTGCACGTCGACGGTGAGGCCATGCCCGCCGCCATCTCCGTCGGCACGAACCCGCAGTTCGACGGCACCGAGCGGACCGTGGAGGCGTACGCCATCGACCGGGTCGGTCTCGACCTGTACGGGCTCCACGTCGCCGTCGACTTCCTCGCCTTCGTGCGCGGGCAGCGGAAGTTCGAATCGCTTCAGGCGCTGCTGGAGGCGATGGCGGGCGACGTGAAGCGCTGCCGTGAGCTGGTCGAGGCCGCCGAAGGCTCCGGCTGACCCGAAGGTTCCGTCTGACCCGAAGGGTCCGTCTGAGGTCTGCCGGTTTGTAGAATCTCCCCGGTCCGTAAGGTCAGTTGAACGGAGAGTGAGCCCGGTGGCGACCGAGCAGGAGAAGGAAGCGCTGTACGCCATGGACATCAGTGGCGTCGAGTGGGTCGGCTCCCCTGATGGGCCCCAGGACGAGCGGGTGGAGATCGCCTATCTGGAGGGCGGTGCCGTCGCGATGCGCAACTCCGCGGACCCCGACACGGTGCTCCGCTACACCGCGGCGGAGTGGCGGGCGTTCGTACTGGGGGCGCGCGACGGGGAGTTCGACCTCCAGCAGTGATACGAGTGGCACTCGTGAAGCGCGTGATGGAACTGATGCGCGTGACACTCGTGATGCGGGTGATATGAGAGCTCTGACGTCTGGTCATTGACACCAGAGCATTGACGTCTGAGGGCCGGCACCGTGCAGGTGCCGGCCCTCAGACGTTGCCACCGGTCGTTGCCACCGGTCCGCTACTGCTGTGTCCAGCCGGGCGGTACGGAGCCCTGCTGGGGCTGGTTCGCCGGCGGATCCTGGGGCGACTGCTGCCAGCCCTGGCCCGGGCCGGGCTGCTGCGGGGGCTGCTGCCAGCCCTGCCCCGGCTGGGGGGCGCCGCCCGGAGGGGCGTAGGGCTGCTGGGGTTGCTGAGGATGCTGGGGCTGCTGCTGGGGCGCGTACCCCTGCTGCGGCTGCTGGTACTGCATGCTCGGGTTGCCGAAGCCCTGCTGGGTACGGGCGAAGTCCTCGGCGATGATGGCGGCGAGATCGAAGTAGGCCTCGCGGGTCTTGGGACGCATCATTTCGAGGTCCACCTCGGCGCCGGCCGAGAGGTGTTCGTCGAAGGGGATCACGACGACAGCGCGGCAGCGGGTCTCGAAGTGCGCGACGATGTCCTCGACCTTGATCATCTTGCCCGTCTCACGGACACCGGAGATCACGGTGACCGAGCGCTGGACGAGATCGGCGAACCCGTTCGCCGACAGCCAGTCCAGGGTGGTCGAGGCGCTGCTCGCACCGTCCACCGACGGGGTGGAGATGATGATCAACTGGTCGGCGAGGTCCAGGACTCCGCGCATCGCGCTGTAGAGCAGACCGGTACCCGAGTCCGTGAGGATGATCGGGTACTGGCGGCCCAGCACCTCGAGCGCGCTGCGGTAGTCCTGGTCGTTGAAGGTGGTGGAGACCGCCGGGTCCACGTCGTTGGCGATGATCTCCAGCCCCGAGGGCGCCTGCGAGGTGAAGCGGCGGATGTCCATGTAGCTGTTGAGCTGCGGGATCGCCTGCACCAGGTCGCGGATGGTGGCGCCCGTCTCGCGCCGTACCCGTCGGCCGAGGGTGCCGGCGTCCGGGTTGGCGTCGATCGCCAGGATCTTGTCCTGGCGCTCGGTGGCGAGCGTGGCACCGAGCGACATGGTCGTCGTGGTCTTGCCGACGCCGCCCTTGAGGCTGATGACCGCGATCCGGTAGCAGGACATCACCGGCGTACGGATCAGCCCCAGCTTCCGCTGCCGCTCCTGCTCCTCCTTCTTGGCGCCGAACTTGAAGCGGGACGGGCCCTGGTTGTTCTTGCGGGCCTTCGGCTGGTTGCGCAGCAGCCGGTCGGAGGACAGCTCGACTGCGGCGTTGTAACCGAGCGGAGTTCCGGGCGCGGCTTGCTGCTGCTGGGGAGCACCGGGTCCGGCCTGGGGGCCGGGCGGGGCGCTCCAGCCCTGGTTGCCGTAGGCGGCGGGCTGAGCCGGAGGCTGCTGCGGGGGCGCCTGCTGCTGGGCCTGGGCGGGAGGCTGCTGGGGCGCGGGCTGCTGGGGCTCGGCGGGCTGCTGCGGCGGGTAGCCGTAGCCGGGCTGTTGGGGCGGGTAGCCGTAACCGGGTTGTGCGGGCTGCTGCGGCTGCGCGGGGGGCTGGTCGGCCTGGGGCCCCTGCTGGGGGTAGCCGTATCCGGCGGCCTGGGGCTGACCGGGCTGCGGCTGTCCGGGCTGAGGCTGTCCAGGGTGCACCTGCGGCTGTCCCGGCTGGGGCTGACCGGCCTGGGGTGCCTGCTGCGGGTAGCCGTATCCGGCTGCCTGCGGGTACGGGTACGGGTACGGGTGCGGGGGCTGGGCCTGCTGGTGGGCCTGCCGCGGGTCGACCCCTGGCTGCTGGCCGCCCTGCGCCGGGTATCCGGGCTGAGGCTGGGCGGGGCCGAACGTGCCCTGCGGAGGCGTCTGGTACTGGGGCTGGCCGGGGACTTGGGGTGCCTGGGGGGCCTGCGGAGCCTGGGGGTAGCCGTAGCCTGCCGCCTGCGCGGCGGCCGCGGCCTGCTGGTCGGGGTACCCCGCCTGCTGCGGACCTCCCTGGACGGGCTGCTGCGCGGGCACGTAACCCTGCGGCAGCGGGGAGCCCCTGGTCGCCCTGGGGCGCGGCGGGGCGTGCGCGGCGGGCTGTGCCTGCGGCGGCTGCCCCTGTGCGGCGGGCAGGGGTCCGGGAGCTGCGGCCGGGGGTTCGGGAACGGCGGGCGCCGGCTCTGCCGCCGCTTCCGCTTCCGCCTCCGGCTGTACGGCCGGGGTCGCCGGCGCGGACTCGGCCTCGGCCTGCGCGGAGGACTCCCCATCCGAGCGGGCATCGGGCCGGGCATCGGACCGGACGTCCGCGGACGCGTCGCCGTCCGCACCGTCCGCATGGTCTGAACGGTCCGTACCGCCCGCACCGGACGCCCCGGACACGGACCCGGCGGAGTCACCTGTCGGCGCCTCGGCGCGCGGCTCCTCCTCCGGCTCCTCGTCGGCACCGCCGAACAGCCTCGCCGCCTCGGCATCGGCGGCGGCATGGTTCAGGTCGCCCACCGGCTGCTCGGGGGCGGGCTGTTCAGGGGTGGCCTGTACGGGAACGCCCGCCGCCGGAGTGGCGGCCTGGGACGCGGGCTGGGGCGCGGCGCCCTGGGCGTCCTCGTCGACCGGGCGCAGCACGGGGAAACCCGGCGAGGCGGGCGGCGCGGGCGGCTGGGCAGGCGCCTGCTGCTGGGGAAATCCGTAACCACCCGACGTGTCCTGGTTCGACGGAGGCGGCGCGGCCGCTCCCGCCTGCTGGGGGTAGCCGTACCCACCGGCCGCCGGGGGAGCGCCCGGACCGGACTGCTGCTGCGGGAATCCGTAGCCACCCGTGCTGTGCTGACCCGTGTCGTACTGACCCGCACCGGGCGCACCCTGCGCGGGCTGCTCGGGGGTGCCCTGAGGGTTCGGCTGCGCTGGAACGGGAGCCTGCGGTGGGGGAGTCTGCGACGCCGGAGCCGGTGGCGCGGGAACGCCTGGCGGCCCGCTGGGCGGACCGGTGGGCGACCCGACGGGCGCCCCGGTCGGCGGTGGCGGTGACGACTGCCCGGCGTCCTGCTGTCCGCCGGCGGCGGAACCACTCTGCGTACTCTGGGCGTACCAGGCGGGCGGCGTGTAGACGATTTCGAACTCGCCTGTCAGATCCACCTCGGGCTCGTCCCCGTCCGAGGACGGGCTGCCGCCGTTGTACTCGGACCGATCCCTGTTCACTGCATGCCTCCTGGTCAGCCTCTGTTGCTGAGTTGGTCGTCATCGCGGCCGGACGGACCGGGTGGCAAGTCCACGCGGCTGCGATCGTCACCGCATCACCAGAAGACTAATCACTCGTATCGCGGTACGGAAAAGCACCCGTAGGCGCAATCCTTTCGCTCCGTCCCGCGCGCGTGGAGACGACGACGCGTCAGTCCATACGACGGGCCACGCCGAGCAGGCCCGTCTCCGCGTCCGTGGGTTCGGTCATGACGAACTTGCGGTGCTTACGGGTGCACCACAGGGCGACGCCGTCATGCAGGGTCGGCAGATGCTGGAGGCTGTCGCTCGGGATGCCCAGGGTGTCGCGTACGACCTCGGTCTCCTGGGGCGAGATGCGCTGGATCCCGACCAGATCGGCCTGAGCCAGCCAACGCGGCGCGTGTTCACCGACGAAGGGCAGAACGGTCATCACGGCCTGCCACGGCAGGGAGGTCACCCGTCCGCGGGGCGGGCGGATGCCGCAGTCCCGGATCAGCACCACGGGGCTCGATACGGAGGGACCTTGTGCGGGCACCCGTCCCACCGGATACACCGTCACGCACTGCTGGCCGCCGCCCGCCGCCTGGGCCAGCTGCTGCCAGGCCTGCGGACGACCGGTCTCCACGCCCACGCGCGCACCCGTAGCGGCGGCGCGCAGCGCGAGCACCTGGGCGAGCCAGAGACCGCCCACGAGGACCACGTCGAAGGCGGTCGGACGGGACAGGCCCAGCACGGCCGGATGCGACTCCGGGTCGGTGCCGATGATCACGCCGTCGTCACCGATCGGCATGCTGATCGCCGCGAGCTCGTCGGCGGTGACGACATGGCGGTTCCGGCGCGGACCGCGCAGCCCGAACCCCGGGCTGAAGATGCGCCGTTGCTGCTGCCCCGGCTGAGGCTGACGGATGATGGGGATCATGCCGGTGTCGGTGGGCGAGGCCACGTGCGACGGCGTGCGCCCGGAAGCGGCGGCCCGGCCCTGCTGCCCCTGTCCTGGTGCCTGTCCCTGTCCGGGGGGCATGGTCGAAGCGGGGTAGGACATCAGTACGTACCTCCGAGCGGCAGAGTGGCGAGGGCTCCGGGAACCTGTTCCCGGTCGAGGCGTACCAGACCGACCTTCGCAGCACTCGCGGCCCGCTCCAACTCGCGTCCCACCTGGCCGAGTTCGCTGTCACCGCGGGCGGTGACGCGGATGTGCCCGGCGAGCGCGACACCCCGGTTGCCGGCCTTGCTCAGGGTCACGCTGAACGTCGTGGCGAGCACCGGCAGCGAGGTGAACCGCGTGATCAGCTCGGGCAGCGCCACTCCGCCGTTGCCCAACTGCGGCCAGCGGGAGAGCCAGTACGTCGTGTGCCACCGGTCGTCGACCCGCCAGGTCCGCACCGCCTCGACCGTACGGCGCTGGGTCCGCCCGTCCTGGCCGTGCTGCGCGTTGGCCCGCGGGTTCAGGCAGCTGGACGTCGCCAGCGCCTGCACCAGCTCGTTCTCGTCCAGGATGGTCGCCTTGAAGCCCGCCCCGGCCAGCCGGCTCGCCAACTGGTCCGCCGCCCGCAGCAGTGCGCGCTGCGTACCGGGAACGCCGTCGCCGCGCGCCTTGACCGCCTCCGGGCACAGTTCCGGGTCGAGCTTGAGAGCGACCCATGTGAGCCGGAGCGCGGGAGAACCGGCGCGCGCCTGGAGAGGCCCGTACGACCGCGCGGCGAGCGACTGCTCGGGCAGGTGCGGTGCGGGCGCCGGCTGGGTGTGCTGCACGACCTGGGCGGACGCGAGACGGATCTCGTCGACCTCCAGGGCGTCCTGGATCAGCTGGAGCGGCAACTGCCGCCCCGCGGACTCGGGACGCAGCGGCTGGTCCGCCGGCTGCACGAAGAGCACGGCGGTCAGGAAGGTCCCGTCACCGATCATGCCGATCGAACGGTCGTCACGGGACACGAAGCTGTACGTCCGCAGCGCCGGGTCGCACTCCACGGTGGGCGCCAGCATCGGGTCCGTTCCGGGCGGGACGGGCAGCTTGGCGTCACGCTTGCGACGCCTCAGGGCGCGCGTCGTCTCGTACCACTCGGGCAGCGGCCGGCGGCCCCGGCGCAGCACCGCCAGAAGCAGCAACAGCGCCGCCACGGCACCGGCCGGGGCCAGCAGCCAGGACACGTCGGTGACCCAGGCGGCCAGCATGACGGCGGCCGCGAGCTCGACCAGAATGAGCTGTTGCAGCCGCACCGGACCCAGACCGCCCGGACGGGGCAGCGTACGCGGCGACGCGGCGGTGGGTACGGGAGCCGGCGGGCGCGACGAACGTCTGCGGCCCGGACCTTGTTGCTGCTGTGCGCGGCGATCGCGCCGAGTGCTCGTAGCGCTGCTCATCCCCCGGTACATCCCTTTCGCGAAGTAGTGGCCGTACGTCGGCGGAGACCCAGGGGCTCGGCGATCCTCGTGCTTGTTGGACTACTGGACTGCCGGACTGCTGGAGTTCCCTGCGACGGGCCAGGGGCGTCGATGGCCCACATCTCAGTCATCTCAGTGCGAGTGGCTCACGGTACCCGCTGAGACTGGTAGGGCGACACAGGGGACACCGAAACCCCAGGTGGCCAGCCTTTCACGGACGGGCCCCGCATGGTGGAGCGCTGTGGTGAAGCTCTGTGAAGATGCGGGGGCGGCCGTACACCTGATGGATCGTCGCCGCGCGATGCAGTGCATAGTAGGTGCCTGCGCTTGCGCCTGCGCGTGCGTAGGTGTTGGCGGGGTGCCCGTTCGGTTGTCTGCACCAGTGCTGGCAGCAGTGCCGGCAGTAGTTGCCTGCATCGGCTGCACGCATCACTTGCGTGCATCACTTGCCTGCTCGGACGAAGTGGCCTTCCGGGTACGGTCGCGCGTCGACGACGATGTCGTCATCGCCAACGATGAGGCACCACGGCACCAAGGCGCCACGGACGATCGAGCACCACAAAACACGATCGAGCACCACAAAACGGGAGACACGGGGACCATGGCACAGCAGCGTCGGGACGAGCTAGCCGCCTACACGTTCGCTCGCAAGCGCACCGTCGCGGCGTTCCTTGCGCCGTCGCCGGGAGGCTCCGAAGAGGGCGCGCCGCGTCCCGTTCGCACGGTGATGCCCAGCCTCGCGGTGGGTGTGGTGCTGGTGATCGGCTTCATCGCCTGGGGCGTGATCAAGCCGACGGCGCCCAAGGGCTGGGACACCCCGGGTGAGTACATCATCGTGGACAGCGACTCCACGACGCGCTACGTCGTCCTCCCCGACAAGGAGACGAAGGCCAAGACGCTGCACCCCGTCCTCAACTACGCCTCCGCCAAGCTCCTCCTCGACAAGGGCAAGGGCAGCGTCATCGAGGTCCCCGGCAAGGAGATCGACAAGAGCGGTATCCCGCACGGCCCCACGCTCGGCATCCCGTACGCCCCCGACCGGCTGCCCGCCAAGGACGACGCGGAGAAGGCGAAGACCTGGGCGGTGTGCGAGCGCCCGGCCCCCGGGTCGGACGGCGCCATCGACCGTGCCGTCTTTGTCCTCGACTCCGACGATGCCAAGGTGCTGGAGGACAGCAGGAAGGTCGACAACCGCAAGGCCCTGTACGTCGTCGACCCCAAGACCGACCAGCAATATCTGGTCGACGGCAAGGGAAACGCGTTCGTGCTGGGCCCCCGGTCCGTTCGGTCCGGCCAGCCCGGTCTCGACGACACCGCCATGGAGCAGTTGCGCGCCGCCGTCCTCGGCAGCGGTGCCACGCCGCAGCCGGTGAGCCGGGAGTGGCTGCGCACGCTCCACGAAGGCGGCGTCATCACCTTCCCGACGATTCCGGGCATCGGTGGGACGACCTCGGTCGAAGGCCTCCCCGAGGAGGCCCGGACGGTGGGCCGGGTACTCAAGGCGAGTGAGGCGCAGGGCGATCAGTACTACGTCGTTCTCGAGGACGAGGTGGCTGCCATCACGCCCTTCGTGGCCAACCTGCTCAAGAGCTCACCCCAGGCCAAGCTGGCGTACGGCACGGACGAGATCGACTACATCAAGGCTGACACCTCGGCCATCATCGAGGCCAACGGCGGCGAGGCCAACAAGTTCTACGGCGACAAGGGATGGCCCCAGGAGCCCCCGCAGCAGGCCAACCCCGCGGCGGTGGAGACCGACGCGCCCCGTAACACCTCGTGCAGCGTCTACAGCGGCAAGATCGGCCCGGACAAGAAGCCGCAGCTCTCCGCCTGGGCGGGCGCGGACTACCCCAAGAAGGTCATCGCCGACTCGCTGAGCGCGTACGTCTCGTCCGGCTCGGGGCTTCTGTTTCGTGAGGTCATTGGCGGCGCGGCGGGCGGCGGCGCGACGTACCTGCTGACCGACACGGGTCTGCGTTACTCGCTGCCGGCGAACAACGACAGCGAGGCGGGGGCGGAGGGGAGCGGCGGTGGTTCGTCCTCTTCCTCGGGGGATGCCTCATCGTCGGAGGGCGGGGCGAGCGAGACGGACAAGGCGCGTACGCGACTGGGGTACGAGAAGGTCTCGAACCCCGCGATCGTGCCGCAGACGTGGGCGACGTTCATCCCGAAGGGGCCCACGCTGGACACGGGTAGCGCGTCGCAGCCGCAGAGCCAGTGAGGCAGTGGCTGCGGAGCCGGTGAGGTGTGGACGTAGGGCCCGTGAGGCGTGACTGCCGCGGGCCAGGGCCCGGCTGTGGGACCGGTGAGGTGCGGATGTGAGGCCAGTGGCCGGTCAACGAGCTTGTGGTTGACCGGCCACTGGCTTGCGTGTGGCCGGCTTGTGGCTTGTGTGTGACCGGCGAGAGGGCCTGTGCGGAGGGTCTGAGCCGGGGGACAACAGGCCTGTGTGGCCGTCGACGGGCTTGCCCTCGGGCGTCCAACGGGCCTGCCGCTAGGGGCACTTGAATGTAAGACGGCGCTTGTGTCACAGATTGATCGCTCAAGTGTGTGAGGCGTGTAACTGATTGCTCTTGCCTGTAGATGTGCGACGGGCGGACGATAGAGTGTTTACAGCGCTCTTAGGGTGCGAAGCTTCTCCGGGCGCCAGTACGGCTTCCCGGATCAACAACAACATGGGGGAAGGTTCAACATGGCCGGCCAGTTCCGGGTAACAGAGGATGAACTCGCCAAGCTCTCCGGTGACATCAACACCGCGAACGGTCAGTTGCAGAGCGAGATCCGTCGCCTCAACGGAGTGATCGACCAGATCGCGGGCGGCTGGCAGGGCCAGGCGGCCAAGTCCTACAACCAGCTGCAGGAGCGCTGGAACGCGGACGCGAAGAAGATGAGCGACATCCTCAACGACATCAAGGAAGCCGTGGACGCCACGCGGAGCAACTACTCCGCGTCGGAAGAGCAGCAGAACTCCGAGATCAGCAAGATCATGTCGGACTTCGGCTGATCGAGCCGCGGGGCTGCAGTTCGCAGCTCTTCTCTGCGTGATCTCCACCGTTTCACGCTGATTCAGGCCGACTCTCACTGATTCGCATCGGTTTCGTCGGCCTCCGCTGACTTCCAACGAATCTTCCTGAAAGGAAGCGACGATGTCGATCCTCGTCAATTACGCAACCATCACCAACGCGTCCACGGACGTGAAGACCACCGCCGGTCGCATCAAGCAGCAGCTGGACGACCTTGAGGCCGCGGTCAAGCGCGTCGCCAACACCTGGGAAGGTGAGGCGCAGGAGGGTTACCAGCGCAAGCAGCGCGAGTGGGACCAGACCGCGCAGGACCTGCACCAGACCCTGCTGAAGATTTCCACGGCGCTGCAGAGCGCCGCCGAGAGCTACCAGGCCACTGAGAAGAGCAACGCCTCGACCTGGGGCTGAGCCGTCGGCTGCCCAAAGGGCGTGACGTGAGACGGATCGGCCCAGCCGACGCCACAGCGTCGGCTGGGCCGACCCCGTGTCCGGGGTCGCGCACACGAGGGCCGGGGAATCCCCACACTCCCTGGCGCAATTTCACAACGCACAAGACACAACCACAGACACATGATCCAGCTTCGAAGGAAGCAAGGAAGCCCTGGGGGCCTGAAATGGGGGGCCTGACAGCCCGGTCGCGTAGCCACGCGAGTGGAACCCGCGCACTGCAGCGGGCTTTTGGCGTGCTCGCGGTTACCGGGGTCTGCCTTGCATCGATCGCGCCGGCACACGCTGACGCGGGTAGTTCTGACGGCTCCGGCACTTCCGGTAACTCCGGCCGTACGACGGACTTCGGCCTGTCGGCCAGCTCGGAATGCGTCTTCGGCGGCGAAGTGATCCCGTCCACGCCCTGGTCACTCCAGCGGATCCTCCTGGACCAGCTGCGTGAACAGGCGACGGGCAAGGGCGTCACGGTCGCGGTGATCGACACCGGCGTCGACGACTCCAACCCTCAGTTGCGTGAGGCCATGGCCTCGGGCAGCAAGTCCTATGTGGGCGGCTCCGGTACCGAGGACATCGACGGCCACGGCACCCGGGTTGCGGGCATCATCGCCGCCCGCCCCATGAAGGACACTGGCTTCCGGGGAATCGCACCGGAGGCCGAGATCCTCTCCTTCCGTTACACGGGCGGTGAGGAGAAGGAGGGCAATTCGGCGACCATGTCCCAGGCGATCCGTGACGCGGTCGCCAAGGGCGCAGAGATCATCAACATCTCCTCGGACACCGCGAACAAGGAGGACAACGCGGGCCTGGCGAGCGCCGTGGCGTTCGCCGTGAACGCGGGCGCGCTGATCGTGGCTGCGGCGGGCAACGACGGAGCCGACGGCAAAAAGGCGGACACGTTTCCCGCCTCGTACCCGGGCGTCCTCGCGGTGGCGGCCTCCGACCGCAACGACGAACGGGCCTTCTTCTCGCAGGCCGGCGACTTCGTGGACGTCGCGGCACCGGGCGTCAGCATGGTCTCCACCGTCCCGAAGAGCGGCCAGTGCACCGCCGACGGCACGAGCTTCGCGGCCCCGTACGTCGCGGGCGTCGCGGCCCTGCTGAAAGAGAAGCACGAGGACTGGTCGGCGGCCAAGATCGCCACCCGCATCCAGGAAACCGCCCAACGCCCGGCCCGCGGCCCCAACCCCTTCATCGGCTGGGGCGTCGTCGACCCGGTGGCCGCCCTCTCGGACGACTCCACCCCGGGCAACTCCCCACAACCGGACCCGCCGAAGGCGCTCCGGTCGAGCGGAGTCGTCCCCATGGCGGTAACCATGGGCGAGAGCGAGGCGGAGAAGGACCGCCGAGTCGCGATTTACGTGCTGGGCACGGGCTTTGTGCTCGCCCTGGTGGTTGCGGGAAGCGGGGTGGCTGTGCGGGACTGGAGGAGCAAGCGGGTTGGTCGGCCTCGACGGGCTGGGCAGTCGAGCTAGGCGATGGCTGGGCACCGGGGGGTGCCGACAACTTGGAAACAGGGGAGAGGACAACGGGGTATGAGCGACGGAATGCGGGTCGATCTGAGCGCGCTGGATGAGGTCATCCGCAAGCTCTGGACGTTGCTGGACGACATGGACAAGGCTGGGCAGACGTCGCGGTACAACACGGAGATCCCGATGGACGCCTTCGGGAACACCTGCACGTTCCTTGAGGCGGGTGATCTCCATGCTGCCCACAACGACGCGAAGACCCAGCTTGAGAGCGCGATCGAGGGACTTCACGGTCTGATCGACAAGTTCGGCACGAGCACTTCCAAGGTGAAAGACAAGTACACCGAGCAGGAGTACGCGAACAAGCAGCAAATGGGTGGTAGTTCCGGGGGCTCGAACGGTGATTGGGCCAAGTAGACCGATCGAGGATCACCTACAGAGGGGAAGTGTTCAAAATGGCCGGTGACAAAGATCCGTCAAAGCCAGTCCTCGAGCAAGAGACGTGCGCTGTCGGGCGTCCTCAAACCAAGACTCAATTCATCGACTACTCGCTCAAAGAGCTCAAGCAGATGCTTGAGGGTACCAACCCGGGGGCGATCGAGGAGGTCGGCCGCCACTGGGGCAAGGTCAACGAAATCCTCGCCGCTGGTGAGGGAGGCGGGATCGCTGGCTTGCTCGACAAGGCGGTCGACAATGTTCTGGAGCACTGGGACGGTGAAGCATCCAGAAGTTTCACGAAGAAGGCTCGCGAAATCTCGCAGAGCCTTCGAAACGCAGCTTGGCATGCGGACCTCAACAGCTCGCAGATGACCGATGCTGGCTCACAGTTGCGTAGGTTCAAGGAGCAACTGGACGCCATCAAGGAACCCAGCACCCTGGACAAGATCGGTGATGGTCTCACCGACTGGAAGTGGGACAACGGCGAAGCAGTAGCTAGTGATCTCCGTGAAGGAAATCTGACGGCCGCTCAGATCGCGGAGAAGAATGAAGGCAAGATCGGCGCCAGCCGAGAAGCCCAGCTCAACGGTGTTGCCGTCATGGAGAACCTGGGCGCTCAGTACGCGCGGATCACCCGCAACTTGAAAAACAACGAGGTAGTCCAAGAGCCCCCCGGCCATGTCAAGGAGCCAAACCGGGAAGTGGAGTACCCGCCGCCAGTCACCCCGGTCGGCGTTGGTGCCTCGCGACCAAGCGTTTCGGGATCTGGTAGTAAGCCGTGGAGCGCGGGTCCGACCACCAGCGTCAAGCCAGCACCCCCTGTGCCCCGTGACCCGGGCGTTACGGGAGGCTCGCAGCTGCCGACAACCAAGACGAAGGTGGACAGTATTTCCCCCGGCTTGACGGGGACTGGCCCTAGCACGGGCACCGCTGGAGTGAGCGGCGGTGGCGGCGGAGTTGGCACCGGTGGAGCTCAGGGACAGGGCATCGTGGCTGCCGGCGGAACGTCCGGTCTCGGGCGCGGTGCTGCCGCACGAGGCGGCATCGGAGCTGCGGGTGGTCGCGGTGGTCTGGCCGGTGGCGGAGCGGCAACAGGCCGCGGAGCCGGAGGCCGAGCCGGTATGGGCGGCATGGGTGGCGCCGGAGCTGGCGCGGCTGGCCGAGGCGGTGCGGGCACAGGTGGTCGTGGAGCCCTCGCGAAGTCTCGTGGCGGCGTGGTCGGCGCAGCCAAGGGGGTCACGGGCAAGGGCGCTGGCGGCGGCGCGGGCTTGCACGGCAGCCGGGGCGGCACTCAGCGTGGCGCCGGGGCAGGTGGAATGACCGGTGGCATGGGCGGTCGCAACGGCCGACGGTCTGAGGAGAACAGCCAGGGGGACCGTCCCGACTACCTGGTCGAGGACGAAGAGACCTGGATTTCGGAAGAGGACCGCAACCGGAACGTGCCGCGGACCATCGAGTAGGCATAGGAGCGAGCCGCACGGCGAACCACGTGCGGCTCGCTTGCATGAAGGCTGGCGGAACCAGTCACAGTTGAGTGAGGAGCAAGGAATTGGGTTTCAAGCGATTCTGGTCCACGACGGGAGTCGTGGCACTGGCAGGAGCTTTGCTCCTCACCGCGGCCCCCACTGCCTCAGCGGACTACATTAGAGATCAACAGTGGCCTTTGAATGTATTCGCAGCAGAAGATGTTTGGGCTGAGTCTCAAGGAGAAGGCGTCACCGTTGCTGTCGTCGACTCCGGAGTGGATGCCAATCACCCTGATTTGACTGGTCAGGTCCTTGAGGGCAAAGACTTCACCGATGGTGGGAACGCCCAGGAGGATGTCCTTGGCCACGGGACAACGATGGCAGGTATCATTGCTGGCCGTGGCCACGGTGCGGGAAATTCCTCCGGTGTGATGGGTCTCGCGCCGAAAGCTAAGATTCTTCCCTTGCGTACGCTTCAAACGAATTCCGATAGGAATCTTGATGAGACATGGGGTGCTGCAGTCCGATATGCAGTAGACCGCGGCGCCAAGGTAATTAATCTCTCCTTCGCAAGCGATGGCGGCAGTAAAACTCTAAGTGCTGGCCGCGAAGCGATTGCATATGCGCAAGCTCACGATGTTGTAGTCGTGGCGGGCTCAGGTAATGATGGGTATTCTGCTGTAAGTGAACCAGCGGCGCTGCCTGGAGTCGTGTCTGTCGGCGCTGTCGATAAAGACGCTAATCTCTGGGAGAAGTCGAATGCGGGAAAGGGGCTGACGCTTACAGCTCCGGGTGTAGACATTGTTGGTGCAAATCCGACAAACCCCAGCGGGTATGGTGAGGCTAGCGGCACTTCGGATGCCACAGCCTTTGTGTCCGCCACTGCTGCCTTGATCCGCGCAAAGTACCCTGACCTCTCCGCAGGCCAAGTCATCAACCGCCTGATCAAGTCGGCCACCTTTGCGCATCACAAGGGACTGAAAGCGCCCGACGAAGAATATGGATACGGGATCGTCAGGCCGTACTCGGCACTTACGATGAATATCCCCGATGGCCCTAAGGAGAATCCTCTCGGCCAAATCTCTTCGTCTAATTCAGGGTCTTCAAATGAGGCAAGTGAGGGCAAGGACACCTCAACCCAGGCCGAAGAGGAGAACTCCTCCTCCAGCAACATCCTCGTCATCGCTGGAGGCGTCGCAGCCGTCCTCGTCGTCGGCGGAATCGCGATCGCGCTGCTACGCCGCCGCCGTCCGCAGTAGACAGCAGCCCTCCGTAGCCGGGAAATCGACAACGTCGTGAACTAGGCCAAAAGGAGAGGGATCCTCCTCCATGCTCGTTACCGTCCTTGTAGTAGGCATTATCGGCGTAGGAGCCGTAACTGCCGCAGTCGTCGCCTTTGTCGTAATCCGCAGCCGGCGCACCCCCGGCAACAGCGGCCCCGTCAGCGGAACTTACCCGCAGAACATGGGTTACCCTCCTCAGCAGCCGATGTATCCGACCGCCCAACAGCCGTACCCGAATGCTGCCCCCAGCCAGGGTTATCCCACCCCTCCGGGACAGCCCCAGCAAAACCCCAATCCCTACACCCAGCAGCCCCCTTACCAAGGCCAGTAGGGGAGTGTTCCCCGTTCATCCGGGAGGAGCTACCTCGGTGCGCAGCGATTTCGGGTGAGGACAGAGAACCACATGACCAGCCCAACGGGGCACCCGATATCGAGCAAGTGCTGAAGGCAAACAAAGAGGGCATGGGCGAGGCATGTCACAAGGCGCCGTGCTCTCGGCCTGGTCCTGATCGTGCTGTCATTCGCGGTGCATGCAGTGGCGGTCCGGATTTCTTTGGTCACGGGCAGATGATCTTGCCGTGGCTGGCGCGTTCATGGCGTCGGAGCCGTGCTGGACACCGCGTTCACCGGGCTGAGCCCGCATCAATTCGGTGCGTTGATCGCGACGGTTGCGACGGGATGGTGCCCCCCGGTCCGCAAGGGCTGTCCTTGAGTCTGGGGCTGGAGGGGCGAGCGAGGGTAGCGGCGATCAGGCGACGCCCGACACCGGAGCCGATACCGAGGGGCTGACACAGGAGCAGCGGAACGCGCTTCGCGACAAGGCTACGAACAGCCGAGTGTGCACAGAGACAACCACGGCCGGAAACCGGCTCAAAGAGGCGGACAGCATCGAGGACGACCTCGACGAGGGGCAGCAGACGACGGCCCAACAACTCCGCGAGCACAGAAAGAACACGAGTCTGGTGGACGACTTCGGATGAACGGTTCGGACGGAACGAGAACAGGTGCCATGAACGACGGCGGCCTTCGCATGCTCGGTCCGGCCATTTTCCTGGGCAAGGTGGTGGCCTGGGTGGCGTGCCTCCTGATGACGGTGCTCCTCGGGTGCTGGCTCTTCCTGGTGAAGTCCACGCTGCGGGACGCTCTAGTGCTGGGCTGCGCGGTCGTACTCGCTGTCCTTGCCGTCTCAGCATGGGCGTTGCGACGCGCGTCGGGCAACCCTGACTCCACGTCGGTCTATCGCGCCCTGGCCGATCGCACATCGGAAGCAGGAGAGAGCGGACCCGGGGCGCTCCCCGGGAGGTTGCGAGGCGCCTCCGCTCTGTTGAACGAAGAGGCCCTGAAGCTCTACGGCGGAGTTATGGCGCTGGTCCTCCCGCTCGCCCTTGGGGTGGGTGCGCCCACGCCCACGGGCAAGGCAGCGGAGATCGCTTCTTCGGGCGCCGTTGTGCGGGCGTTGCCGGTCGAGTCGGTGCGGGATGTCGTCAGGGACAGACACAGGAACGGCAGCACGTACTACTGCACAGTGACGGTGCTGCTGCCTCCGGCCGACGGAGCCGGGAGCGGGAGGCGCGTCGCCTTCCGGTCGCAATGGCCAGATCCCGCGGTGGTCGGCGGCAAGGCCTACGTCGCCTACGCCCCCGACCGACCCGAACTGGGAGCCGTGGGCGACAACGACAGGGCCGATGTCGACCGTCAACTCTCCGGTCGTACCATGAGCAACTGGTGGACCTGGATTCTGCGTTCGGGATGGCTGTTTCTCATCGGGGTACTCTTCTTCGTCTATCTCACGGGCCGTAGGGACCAGCAATTTCCTCGGAGGCTGCGCGGAAACGAACGCGTGCTGCGGGCGAGCATTTCCGGGTACGACGGTCATGGGGCGGGGAAGGCACACATCTGCCTGGATACCTCCAAGGGCCCCGTGAAGCTGCACGTGCATGGGGACAATGCCAGGTACGTGGACACGGTGGGGCGTGCGGAAGGCCATCTGGTCTGGGCGCCGGACCGCAACCGGCACGGAGGCCGGAAGGGGCCGCATCGTACGGGCGCGGTGTTCATCAGCGATGCCGGCTGGTTCATCCCGGGCGGGCTTGCCCCAGAGTATGAGGAGTCCGCGAGGGCGAAAGCTGGTCACCAGGCTTCTGTCGGCTCAACAGGCGAAAGGCGGCTGCTCGACCTCGACGGCGGCTGGATCCTCAGCATCCCGAACCGGCTGATGAACGTCCTCCTGCTCTGGACGCTCTGCGTCGTGGCGCTCGCGCTTCCCGTTCCCTCGGCGACTTGGCGCCTGGTCGTCGGAATCGCCGGCACGGTCGGTCTTCTGGTGTATGGCCTGTACGTAGTCGTGAGCCAGGACCCGGCGGCGCAGGGGCAGTTGAGCAGCGGGCAGGGGGCCAGGGGGGCTGCTCCGTAACATCGCCCAGCGGCCCGGCGTGAGAGGTTGCTCCGCTCAAGCCGAGCCGTGGGCCCGGCATATGTCAGCACTGCCCATACGTGCGTGGTGTCCGTGCAGCGGAATCGGCTCTCCTCCGGGTCCACGAGTACGCCTGCCCCCTTCGTGGCGGCCCCTGGCATGAGGGTGCGGGAGCGCCGTGCCAGAAAACCGGCTTCGACTCGGAGCCCGCGACGCCGAGGTGATTGTTCACAGCCGGACGCTCCTTGCGAGTTCAGCGATATCGGTGCCGAAGGTCCCCAGCGCGCCTGGCGCGCCGGATAGGGCGACTCCCGCCTTGGTGCCCTCCGCGACGTCGTGACTGATGCCGTCATTCGGAAGGCCACTTCTTCCGGCCCCACACCGGCATTAGCCGAGTCGACGCGCATCCTGAACAGACCGTCGCCGGGCGGGAGTTGTCCGTCGCTGTTGTCGCGCCGTCGGTCTTGCCGTCACACCGCGGTCGTGTTCGACGTGCGGGTGCCTCCCAGTCGCGAGATCATCCTGGTGACAGGCAGGCAGCGAGTCGGCATCCACCAGACACCAGTCGGCGGGGCGCTCAGGTCTGGGCGGACTATCGCAGCATCCGCTTCCTCCTCGACGGGCATCGGGTCACTACGGTCCACTCCCGGCTACGGCCGGTGGACATCGCCCACCTGGCCATGCGCTATGGTGCCCGTCCGGCCCGCTCTCGAGCCCACATCGGTCGCCCTGCCTTGATCCGGCAGCGACACGGTCATCCTCGCCGCCGGGTTGAGGTCGACCGCAAGGTCCTTCGCGACGGGATCGTCCGCCCTGGTGGGGCCGCTACCGGGTCGGGCTCACCCTCTCCAGTCGCACGATCACCCTCCGACTGGACGGGCGCCTCATGCACGCCACATCTTCAGCGGCGCCGCGACGGTCGAGTTCGCGGCTACCGAGTTCGTCGATCTCCAAGAGGTCGACACGGCCAACCGGGCGTTGGTCCTGCCGAGTTGCCTATCGCCTGCCGCTTCGACCAGCACCTTCACCAGGGCTGCCGCGGTGGTGTTACGGAAGCGGCAGCTGGCCAGCTCGTGATCTCGATGTACGCGATCCTCGCTCGCGCGGGAGCAGGTCGGCAAGGTCCGCTTGTCAGTTCGCAGCCGGGGAAGCCGTGTCGTCGGCCTTGATGTCGAAGTTGATCTTGTCTCCGTCGACGGAGGAAACGGTGACCGTCACGCCCAGGGTGCTGCCGTCGTCTGCTGTGAGTGTGCAACGGGTGGTGGTGCCAACCTTCCCGGTGAGGTCGTTGGGGCAGGTGACGTCGGGCTTCGGCTGGCCCGTCGTGGCGGCAAGCTTCTCGGCGACAGTGGTGGATAGCTTGTCCGCAGACAGTTTCGGCTCGGCCTTTTCAACGTTGACCGAGGCCGAGCAGCCGACGAGCAACGCGCCGACGGCTACGGCCGAGAGGCCGCAAGTTGCTCCGAACAAGCGAGCTGTGGCCATGATGGATTCCATTTCGTGTGATCAAGATAGTCAAGGTGTCGGGAGCACGCCCGACAGAACTGCTCCAGACTTGAGCCGGATCAGTAAACCCTGCCAGCACGGCAAGCCCCGGGAGTGCCCCTCGCTGCGCTCAGGAGATGGCATGCGTCAGCACAACTAAATATCAGGCCGCTCTGTGTAACTGACGGTGCATCGTGATCCCTTCACTTTGCCTGCGGCCGGTCTTCACCTATGAAGGGCAGATGGAAGTCAGTCGCTGACTGTGAGGGCAACCCGAGATCGAGCTACGCCCCCCCCACAACCGCACCGCGCCGCACCGCACCGCGCCGGCCAGGCGCTCGCCTTGAGCAAAAACGCCGTTGCTCGCTGGGCGGTCCGAGCGGCTTGGCGCAGAACGCGCCCCTGGCCACACGGATGGTGGAGCTTGAGCCCCTGTGAACTACCTCGGCGACAACTCGAACCTTCCGGAAGGGGTTCATGGCAGGTCAGTTCTCATCAGGGACTTCACGCACGTCTGCGCCAGGGCCTCGCGGCCGTTACGCTTCGCCGCAGGATGCCGCTGAGGGGCTCTCAGGTATCCACGTATTTTCCGCGATCAGGATTCCCCCTGTTCTATTTGCAGTCGCATGTCCGCGATAATCTTGGGTCATGGAGCTGCTGGTAGGGATCCTCGTCAAGGTGTTGCTCTTCGCTGTCATCGCGGGCATGTTCACCTTGGTGATCACCATGTCCGTGCGCGGACGCAGGCAGGATGCACGGATCAGGAATGAATGGGAGCAGATTGCCCAGATCGCTCCGGAACGTGGCTGGACGTACCATCCCTGTACGCGAGGGCAGATCGATCAGTATGGCGGTATGGGCCCCATCCTCTATAAGGGTGAGAATCAGGCCGCCTGGCACTACACCACAGGAGAGTTCCGGGGCCGTCCCTTCACGTACTTCGAGTACCGCTACAAACGGTCCACGGTGGACGGTGACGTCAACGACTTTGGGGAGCACAGGCGTCTCGTCATCAAGGCAGTCTTCATCGTCACAGCGCCTGGCTCGGGGTCGTATATGGAGATCCTTCGCAGGAACAAGCTGGGGGCGGTGCTGGACGGGCGGCCCGGAAAGCGGGTCGGGATACCGGAGTTCGACAAGGAATTCAAGGTCCTTGCCAAGGACGAGGCATTTTTCCGGAACGCCCTCAGCGGTGGTGTAGTGCCCTTCATAGTCGCAGACCCCCGGGCCAAGAAGTCCCCACTTCGGTTCCGCGACAACGAACTGATCACGTGGTACACGGGCGCCCTGTCACCACAGACCGTCGACGAAAAGTTGAACTACTTGTGCGATGTGCTCGACCGGATTCCGGCCCAGGCCTGGACTGCTGCCTGAGCAACCAGAATGCCCCTTGCCCCGGAGTGAAAGGTTTGCGGGGCAAGGGGCATTCGGTTTGGCTACGCCGGAGATTCCTCGGCCGGGCGTACTGTCCTGATGAACTCCTTGAAGTCCTCGATGACCTGGTCGAGTTGGCTCGGCTTCGCGGTGAGGACGAGTTCGATGACGACGCGCTTCGACGGGTCCTTGACGTCCTCCATGCCGAGGTAGACCTGGCTCTGGAGCAGTACCAGAGGTTCTCCCCTCAGGGTGGTGGAGAGTCGGAGGTTCTGCACCACGCCAGGGGCATCCGTCAGACCCGGGGCGTCCGGGGTACCCACTTCGGTCTTCTTGATGACCTCTACGGGCCCTGCTTGCTGCAGCCGCCGCACCGACTCCTCGGCGATCTGCCAAATGCCCGCGCTGTCGTTGCGCATCTGCCCGGCAATGGTGATGTTCGCCGTGAATCCGTCCATGGATGCGGGATGAAGCGCGACGAAGGCCACGCCAGGCGCCCCCACCTCGTCCGGCGGGGCTGCCTGCCAGCCGTCCGGCAGTGCGAACGAGATCTTGATCGGCAACGTGGTGGTCATCGTGAATCCACTTCCTTGATGAGCGTCAACTCAGGCTAGAACCAGCTGCCGACCGTGCTGTCCCAGGCGTCTCCCACGGCGTCAGCCGCGTCACCGGCCGAGTCGATCATCTTGCCGGGATCGATGGTGATATCAACGGAGACCTTGCCGCCGATACCCAGACCGATTCCGGCCTCTCCGCCGATGGTGAACTTGCCGTCTTTCATGCCCAGGTCGGCACTGGCGGAAGCCCCCGCCCCCGCCCAGGCCTCGCCCCCGACACCGGCACCGACGCCGCCGACGTCGGCGGAGACCGACCCTGTGGCCTTGGCTCCAGCGAACGCCTCTGCCCCGGCGTGCAGTCCGTCCTTGCCGGCCGACAGGTTCGCCGAGGCCTCGGCTCCCGCAAAGGCTTTTGCCTCCGCCTGGGCTCCGGCGATGCCGTACTGCACGCTGCCGTTCGCGGACGCCTGCGCCAGGTAGGCACTGCCCGAAACGCCGGCCTGTACTCGCCCGTTGGTGACGCTGGCAGTGGCAGATCCGTCCACCCCGAGCGCCGAAACCCCTGCTGTGCCCTTCAACGTGGCGCCACCCACCGTCGTCTCGCCCGGGGGAGTGCCTGCCGACCAGGCGCTGGCCTTGCCCGACCACTCGGCGAGCTTGATGTTGACATCCGCCTTCTTGCCAGTGGCCGGATCCGCCGGATCCCCGTCCTCGGGCCCTGGAGCCTTGTCCCGGATATACCAGTTACCGTTCTCGTCTTTGCCCCACTCCTTGTCCGTGCGCCACTGGCCGTCTTCGCCTCTGGGCCGCCACCTCTCGTTCTCCCACTTCCAGTGGGTTTGGGTGGTCTTGCCGACCCCGTGCTCGTCGGCCCACTGCTTGGCGTCCACCCAGTCCCTGGCCTCTGCGAGCCAACTGGGGCTGTCGGAGGAACCCCCCGCAAGGTTGTCGAGCTTCTTGGCCAACGCCTCGGACTCGTGCTGAAGCTGTTGGCGCGCGGTCTTCAGTACCTCCTCCGCCGAATCGCGTTGCCCGCTCTCCCATTGCGCAATCGCTGTAGCGGCCTGCTGCTGCGCCCAGCTCAGCATGGAGGAATACGAGGTGACTGCCTTGGCCGCCCCCGACATCGCGTCGGAAGCGAGGTACCAGTTGGTCTTCTCTGTGGACAAGGTGGGCCAGAAGGCGTCACTTGCCTTACCCGTCCAGCCCGGTATGCGCAGGCCCTGCAGGCCGTCGCCGATTCCGTCGAACTTGTCCGACCAGTTGGTAAGGGCGGTGGTGAGTTCGCCGAGCTTCTCGACGTCTCCCGGGATGAGTTCCTTCGGGTCAGTCGTCTCCCCGAGCGCGGCTGCCATGAATACGGATTCCCCGTTCTTAACTCAAGTCCGAATTGACCGAGTTCACTGCGTCACGGATGACCTCATCCGTCGCCGCGTAGTTGTTGCTGGCCGAGTTCAGCCCCTCTGCCAGCGTCGCCGCGCAGTCGGCGAGGAACCCGGCGCCCGACTGCCACGTCGCGCAGAATGTCATCAATGCCGCGGCGGCCGAATCAACCCCGAGCGAGGAACCCTGCTTGGCCAGCGGCTCCAGGTCCACCTTTTCCACCGGCGTGAGACATTCCAGAATGTTCGAAGCGCCCTTTTTGAGGATCTCGGGGCTCACTTCGAGATCAGTCACAGCAAGATCCCTTTGTTTAACTCCGCCTGTACGCACACGCGTTGGCAACCAGCCTGCGGACACTATCACCAGGATCGGTCCCGGAGGCCTGCCCGCACTACCCCTTCACGACTCCTGTCGCGTAGTCGCGAAGCAGCACGGACACTCGGTTTCCCAACGGTGGATACTGCTGGCCCTGTTGTGAAGGAGTAGCGGAAACGGGGGATGGGTCGCGCAGGCTGTGGCGCCGATTCGGCCGGGGGGTTGAGCGTGACGTGGCGAGGGTGCGCCATCGGACGTGATCGACGCCCTGCGGGTCGAGGCCCGCACGGCTGCCTCCATCGATAAAGAGGCCAGGCCACCGGCGGACACTGTCACCGGAGCGCGAACGACGCAGCCTGCCGCCTCGTTGGCCGGGGCTCCAACGTTGCCCACAGGACCGCCCGCCGGTTTCCCCCATTCAGGCAAGAGTCAAGGCAACACGCTCGGTTGCCACGGCCTGTCGTATTCTGCGCCGAGCACGGCGCGACCGAAGCGACGAGTTGGGCGTTGCTCCAGCCGAGAAGGCGGTCGGCCGCTTCCGTAAGAAGAGTTGGTCTCTGCATGGGGGAGTAGGAAACACATGTCGTACCCGCCGCCCGGCAGCCCGGGCAGCGCGAATCCGTATGGCCAGCCGCCGCCGATGCCGGCCGCTCCACCGCCTGGTGCGGCCGTTCCGCCTCCCGGACAGGCGCCTTGGCCGGCGCAGAGTCCGCAAGGTGGCGCGAATCCGTATGGTCAGCAGCCGCCGGTGCCGGTGGCACCACCACCTGGTGCGGCCGTCCCGCCCTATGGACAGGCGCCTTGGCCGCCGCAGAACCCACAGGGCGGAGCTTCTGGACGTGGCACGGGTCGAAAGGTGTTCGGCTCGTTGCTCGGTGTCGTCGGAACGGTGCTGCTCCTCGCAGGTGGCGCGCTCACCGCGCACGCGTACAGTAATTCCCAGCAGGAGATCCGGAATTACGAGTACGGCAATGTGATGTGGCGGGACGAACCGGTGGACAAGTTCTTCCCGATCACACTCGGCGGCGCCGGTGCCTACAGCAAGCCCGACGACCCTAAGCAAGCGTTGTGGAACCGCGTGGGGATCTCACCGGAGACCGACTGCGACAAGGGCCTCACTCGCTTCACGCTCAAGGCTGCCAAGGACAACGGCTGCAAGGCAGTCCTGCGCGCCACGTACGTCGACACCACCGCGAACATGGTCGCGACGGTCGCGGTCGTGGTGCTGCCCGAGGGCCCGAACGCAGGCGGGGCGAAGGAGAAGATCTTCACGGCATACCAGGACCACCGCCTCTCGGACGGCGCTGTTACTCCGTACGCGGTGTCCGGCACTCCGGCCTCCAAGTGGAAGTCCCGCAACGGCTCCTACCTCACGACAGCCTCCGGTGAGAACCTGCCATACGTTGTAGGCGCCAGCAGCGGCTCCGTGGACGGCTACATCGCCGGCGATCTACCCGGCGAGTGGGGTGACATCGACGGCAACGACGTAGACCGCGAGTCCTGGAGCGCCAACGCCGAAAACCTCGTCGAGATCTTTCTCGTCCACATGGACCGCATGCAGATGGGAGACCCGCTGTGAGCACCCGATCCCTGCGCAATACCATCGTCACTGGTGCCGCGCTGGCGGTCCTGATGGGTATGGGGCTTTCCTGGGGTGCCGTTTCCGCGTCGGCCGCCGAGAACGCCCCGGCCGGCTGGGAGTCGGCCGCACTCGGCCTGCCGGCGGCGCACAAGGTCACCCAGGGTGAAGGCGTGACCGTGGCGGTGCTGGACAGCGGTATCAATCCGGATCACCCGGCGCTCAAGGGCCGGGTGGCCAAGGTCGGCCCCGATTTCTACGACTTGGACGGCCTCAAGCCCGGAGACGAGGGCTATGGCGAGCACGGCACAGCCATGGTCTCGGACGTCCTCAAGGTCGCTCCCAAAGCGGAGATCATCACTGCTCGAGTGATCAACGACAGCCGTGAGGAGAAGCTGGAGCGACTGGGGAACCGCGCCAATCCACTCGCGGAAGGCATCGATTTCGCGGTGGAGAACGGCGCCGACGTGATTTCGCTGTCCCTCGGCGGAGGCATGTTCGGCGAGCTGAGAGGTGAGGAGGTTGCCGCCGCCGCCCGTGCTGTGCAAAAGGGCGTCACGCTGCTGGCCAGCGCGGGCAACAGCGGAGACGAGCTCAACGATGGCAACTTTCCCGCTGGGTACGCGCCCGTGATCTCCGTTGCCGCGACCCAGCCCGGAGGAGAGCGCGCCGACTTCTCCACGGTGCGCACCCACAACACCATTGCCGCCCCCGGGGTCGGCATCATCAGCGCCGACAAGGACGGGGGCTACAAATCGGTCAATGGAACTTCCCCGGCCGGTGCGCTCGCCGCCGGTGTCACCGCGTTGCTGCTGGCTGAGAACCCGGATCTGACCCCGGCTCAGACCCGCGCGATTCTGATGCGTACGGCTGACCGTCCGGCCGGCGGGCACAACGCGCTCGTCGGTGCCGGCCAGATCAACGCTGCGGCCGCGCTGCGAGCGGCCGCCAACCCGCCGGAGATCGACACGGCGCCGAAGCCGTACAAGGGAGGCACCGAGCACTTCGCGTCACCGACCGGCACGAGCAAGATCTCCCATCCCCCCATGGAGATGGAGATGCTCGCGATCGGCCTCGGCGCAGCCGGTGGTGGCGTACTGCTCGTGGTGTGCGGCCTGCTGCTGTTCCGGACGGGAAAAAGGCAGCGAGCTGCAGCCTGAGTGGTCAGCTGAGGTTTCCCCGGTGGGGTGATCTCCCCGCGGCCTGGAGCCTCCTGGACCGCCCGTGGATATTGAATCCATCCGAGCACCAGGAGGCAGTGCAGGCGGTGCACTCGTTCGCTCGGGAGCGGCAGAACCGAATGAGCGGTGTGCATCGCCGCGATCACGACGATCAACCGGCCTGGAACCGCTTCGGCGCGGCATGCGCATGACCACCCGCCGCAGCAAGCGGGCCGGCGTAGGACGCCCTGACGACGGCTCCCGGGCGTCGACCCAGTCACACGCAGGCGGTGATCGCGTGGCGCTCCTGTGGCGGTTTTCCGTACGGCCATGAGGCCGCAGGGACTCGGTAATGAACGCCTAAAGTCAGTGCATGTATGGTGCCAGGGAGGCCTGGGTGACCACTTGAGTCGCCTGGGCCCGATGCATCCGGAGCCGAGCGGGGAGAAACCGGCCCATGGGGGACCACTTCAAGACGGACATCGGGCAACTCGAACAGTTCCTGACGAGTCTGGAGAGATGCGTCGACGAGCTGAACGAGGCGCGGTCCGCCCTTGACCACGTGCGCGCCGACCAGATCGGTACCGCCCGGCTCGATGAGGCCTGTGACAAGTTCCAGGAGGAATGGAAGTACGGGTCCGACAAGACCAAGGAAATGATCGACGCGATCAAAGAGGGCGTGCAGTCCAACAAGAAGGGCTACGAAGAGGTCGAGGAAGCCTTGGAGAAGGCCCTCAAGCAGATCGCGGACAAGAGCACCTCGGGTGGCAACGGGGGCGGTAAGTAATGGCCGCGAACCCGTACCCCAACATCGGCTGGAACCCCGTACCGGGCATCCCCACTGAGGTCACAAAGCTGCAGCAGAAGGTGGCCGCTGCCGCGACGGCGCTGGAGAACACGCACCGGCAGTTGGCGAAGCTCACCGGTGAGAGCAGCTACTGGGAGGGCGACGCTGCGGAGAAGTTCCGCGAGTCCCTTGAAGGCGACCTGCCGAAGTACATCAAGGATGCCGCCTCCTCCCTGCGTACCGCCGCGACCCAACTGCACAAGTGGGAAGGGCACCTGACCTCCAACCGGGGGCTGGCGAAGAAGTACGACGACGCGATGGCCGAGAAGCAGGCCGCAGCCGACAAGGCCAAGAGCTCGTACGACCAGGCCGCCCAGCACCCGGACCTGAAGCTCGCCAACCAGACCTTCCCCTCGCAGGAGGAGGCCGACGCCGCTACCGCGCGGCTGCGCACCGCCGAGCGGGAGTTGAACGAGGCGAACACGGCCCTCACGAAGGCCAACAACGAGTACGAGTCTCTCAACCGCAAAATTAAGGAGCTGGAGACAGAGCACACCGACGATGCCGAGATCGTTGCCAAGGCTCTGGAGGGCTCGGCGAACAAGGCCCCCGAGCCGGGCTTCTGGGAAAAGGTCGGCGACGTCCTCAAGTCCGTTGGCGCCTTCCTGGCGGAGCACGCGGGCACCATCGGCGCTATTGCCGGTCTACTTGCCCTCTTTCCCGTGCTGACCCCGATCATGGCGCCCATCGCGCTCGTGGCGAGCGCCGTGTCCATGGGCAAGAACCTCCTCGACGACAAGTTCCGGAGTGATCTGTTCGGCGGAGGCAGCGGCATGGATCAGTTCGCAGCCTGGGCCTCGCTGGCCGGTGACGCGGTCGGCATAATTCCAGGCGGGAAGGCGTTGGGCCTCGCAGCCAAGGAGGGCTTCGAAAGCGCAGCCGACGGAGCCAACATCGCTTCGAAGACCTGGGCCGGCATGAAGGGCGGGTTCTTCGGCGTCGGCCGCTCGGCGCTGGACGAAACCAACGACGCTTGGCGGGTTGCCGGTGAATCTGCCAAGGGCTCAGGGCTGCTGATGGCGGAGATCAGTGTCAACGGCCTCAATGTGGCCGCGAACGCTGTCTCCTCTGCGGAGAGCTTCGGTGCCGTGGACAAGGAAGGCACCGAGCACAACGTCGCCGAGGGCACGAAGGCCGCCGCGACGGCGCACGGCATCGCCGGATTGCTGGGCCTCCTGTGACCGGCCACGGCGAGAGTGAAGGCTACGCATGAACGTGAGTGAAGTGACCTTCGCACCGCAGGACACCCGCAAGGCGTCCTTCTGGTACGGGCTGCCCGTCGGGTATGTGTCCCTGGACCTCCATCCGCCAGCCGAGCGGCTCATGGGAATCGTCAACCAGCTCCGTGGGCTACCCGACCAGGAGCGGGACGAGGCGGACCGGGCCCTGCGCCTGTATGCGGGCATCGTCAGTCTGCTGAACACGAACCGGGTGCAGGAGTGCGCGCTCGGGGTCCATCCCGACGATTCCGGTGGTTTCACGACGTCGGTGTTCACCGTGTCGACGATGTTGACGGCGGGCAACAGCGCGAAACTCGTGGTGGCTGGCCTCGCGGGCAGCGCCGCGGACGGTCGGGACGAGGGAATGCGCCCGCTGGAGCTGCCGTGCGGTATCGGTTTCTTCTCTGAGAAGCGGTCACCTGCCCCGCGGTCGTCCCGACGGCCCGAAGCTAGCGACGCGGCCCCGAGTCACATCTGGCAGGGAACCGTCGCGGTAGCGGCACCGAGCACGCCGGAACTCATCGTCCTCCAGATGGTGACACCGAATCTCGACTCCGCCGACGCCTACCGGGACATCCTGCTCGGGATCGCCCGCACGCTGACCTTCGCCGATCCCGCACGAGCCGCGGCCGACGACGAGGACCAGGAACCGGAGGCGCTGACAGGCGCCGCCGCTGCCATGCGGAACGACTTCGGATAGCGCCAGCTGGGCTGGGGCGGATTGCAGGAGGAATAGTGTCGGGGAACACTCAAGGTGCCCACGCACCAGGGACATTGGACACCGCCGCACTGCGACGGAAGGTGACCGGCCTGGTCTGGTGGACCGGTATCGGCAACGGCGGGATCTACGCGATCATGGCCTTCGGCGCACCGGCCCTGACCGGCGTCGTCCGAGACAGCAGCCTGCCCTGGCTCGTCTACATCGTCGCCCCGTTCACCGGTGTCGGCATCATCGGCCTGCTCGCCACGCTCCACAGCATCCCGGTCGCGGTCATCGTCACGCGCAGCTGCCGCAAGACGCTCGCGCAGTACTCCTTCGACACGTTCTGGCCGCAGATCACCAAGGTCGACGGTGCCGAAGCGACCAAGGGCCGCCCCAAGAACATGACGCTCACGCTGCGCATCGCCGAGGGGCAGGAGTCACCGCTGATGCGGATGAACCCGGTCCCACGGCGCGCCCCGTGGCGTAACCCATGGCCCGAAGGCATCGAGGGCGGCGTGTACGTCGCGGGAGACCTGCCCTTCGGCGCGGTCGGCTATGTGCCGAGTTCCGGAGCGTTCTTCCTCATGCAGCCAGAGGACTGGGAAACGGCCGCGCGGGACCGCAAGCTGGCGGTCCCCGACCGCCTCACCCGGGCCCAGGAGGCCGACCTCACGCGAAGGATCATTTAGCTCCTCATGACCGGCTCCCGCACCGACTCCCGTACCCGAGGTCCCGTGACCCGGGTGTTCCTCTGGATCTGCGGAGGCATCGCCACGTTCGTCGCCGCTTTCTGGGCCGTCACCGCGACTGCTGATCTCGCCCTTTCCGCGGGCGTCTACGGCACCCCGGGCACATACAAGGTGGAGAGCTGCCACGACACCAACCCCCGCCGTAAGTACTCCGACATCTCTTGCTACGGGGACTTCAGGCCGGACGGAGGCATGGCCGATGACGCCGTCTATGTCCACCTCAAGGGCACCGGGCACGACTACCCGGACGGCACCGAGTTTGACGCGCGGCAAGGGCTTGAGCCGCAGACGATTCAGCGGGCCGGGATCCGGGGTGTCGTGGGCGAACTGTGGCAGGTCGCTTTTGCCGTGGCCGCCCTCGGCTGGCTCGCGTACCTGGTGATCAGGCCGCCCAAGTCGGACAAGCCGAATCGGAGCCGGGAGCCTTCGGGGCGCGAGAAGGCTGCCGAGCAAGTGGGCGGCGGTGTCCTCGTCTGCGTCGCTGTGGGCGTCCTGGGCTGGGTCGCTAATCTCGTGGAGTCGATTACTTCCAATTGATGTCGTCAAGCTCGGTGGTGGTGTCCGGCGGTTGGTTGCCCAGGGTGCCGGGGCCGGTGGACAAGGGCCCACGCGTAGGCGTGGCAAACAGAAACTGATCGAGCTGCACCCCAGGTTGGGCCGCTGCCCGGAAGGCCTGCCTGGTTCGCTGTTGTTATGCCGAGGCATTACGCATTGAGGTGGCGAAGTACCGGAGTGGATGGGCCAAGTCATGTTTCACGGTGTCCCGCCACACCACAGTGACCATTTCGCCCTGCACTCCGTACAGTCAGCGGTTCAGCCGCGTCCACCCGCACCACGAGGCCGTCGTCCAGCACCAGCGCCATGACGAACCCGCCCGAGGGAGAACGCTCGCCCCGGACACCCCGCACCGTCCGCCATGCCCCCCGTAGCTTGACCACGTCCCTGGGCTGGAGCGCTACCGCCGCGATCTCCCTCTCGACCGGAACAGCCCCGATGCCCGGGGCTTTCAGCTCCGCCCACACCGTCTTTCCGATGCCGCCCACGCGTTCCTGAACGCCCCATCGGTGGGCCAACGCCTCCACGAGGAGCAGCCCTCGTCCGTCCGTCTCATCCTCTCCTGGGCTCTGCATCTCGGGCCGGCCTTCCCCGGCATCGCTCACCTCCAGCCGCAGCAGCCCGTCCTCCTCCCAGTGCACGATGCGCACGCCAACTTGGCGGTCATGAGGAGCCCGTGCTCGCAGGGCGTTGGTCACCAGCTCCGACAGCACCAACTCTGTTGTGTCGAGGGAGTCTTGATCGATGTGTCGGCCGCCGAGCACGGCCTTGAGTAGCGCCCGCGCTCTAGGGACGGTGCTGCGGTGGCGGGGGAGGCGGCAAGTGATCTCGTGAGTGCTTGACAGCTCGGGCTGCATAGCCAAAGCGACCCCTGAAGTTCGTGGCTGAGACGGATTGCCCTCGGTGCGGTGAGAGAGTCATGCCTCGTTCACCGACTCCGGCACTCGCAGCATAGGCTTCATGCAAAATTGCACGGAGCCTCAGAAGCTCCGTTCACTCCTTCGAGTAACGCCTGCTTTCCTCCACTGCGCGCCTGATAGGGAGTTGCACATGCCTTCTGTGAAACCATCCACCGTCCTCGGCAGGCAGCTCGGCGACGAACTCAAGAGAATCCGCGAGTCCGCAGGTGTGTCCATGGCAGAGGCAGCTGAGGCGCTCGACTGCACCAAAGGGAAGATCAGTCGTCTGGAGAACGGTCACGTGCCGGTTCGCGCACCAGACCTGGACGCCCTCATGCGCGCCTACAAGATCGAGGACCTTGACACCCGCGATCGCCTCAGTGCGCTGTCGCGGAGGGCCAACCGGCGCCGCCGAGACGGCTGGTGGCATCCGTACAGTTCCGTTCTCGGCGATGCCTACCGGGATCAGATTGAGTTGGAAGCCATCTGTGATCACGTTCGGACGTATGAAGTCCAGCTGGTTCCTGGGCTCTTGCAGACAGCCGAGTACGGGCGCGCGGTGACGGTCGCTTCACGCGCTTGGCAGACGGCCGCGGAGATCGATCAGTTCGTGGAGGTGCGGCTCGCCCGACAGCGACGGCTGACCGACACGACTCCCCTCGAACTCTGGGCCGTGCTGGCCGAAGGCGTTCTACGCCAGCACGTCGGCGGTGCATCCGTGATGCGTGCCCAACTGGAGCACTTGCTCACGATGGCGGAGTTGTCCAATATCACCGTCCAAGTCATGCCGTTCTCGCGCGGTGCGCACTCCGGTATGTTCGGCCCGTACCTGGTGCTGAGCTTCCCGCAGGTCGCGTCACTCGATCTCGTACTGACGGAGACCCCTACGGGCAATGTCTGGGTGGAGCGGGAGTCCGAAGTCGCCTATTACCGCGGCCTCTTCGACGACGCACGCACTGCTGCGCTGCCGCCGACGGAGTCGCTCGCGCTGATCCACCGCGTCGCGAAGGAGTACCGTCCATGAGTCGTGAAAACCACATACCGACCGCCCTCGCGGAAGCAGCATGGCGTGCGAGCAGCTACAGCGGCGGACAGGGCAACTGCGTGGAGGTTGCCGGCGGCTTGTCCGGCGTGTTGCCCGTGCGCGACAGTAAGCGCCCCACTGGCCCCGTGCTCTCCTTCGGTCACCGCGCATGGAGCGCCTTCCTCTGCCATCTGCGGTGACCGGCCGTGCGTGATGCGCACGGGGGACGGTGCCATGGCTGTCGACAGCGGCCGCGTGGGCATCTTCGTTGCACCCGGGGCGATCGGCCCGATCCAGGCCACGCTGCGGGCGGTGCTGCGATGACGGCAAACGCAGAGAACGCAGAAAGAACGCGCAGATGACGGTGGCCTTCCACAGTCCGCCCCCGGGCATCCAGCGGACCGTACGAGGGGACGAGCTGGACGGAAGCACCGCCGGCGTCAAGGACAGCATCACGGCCGACTTCGGCTGACCGAGGTGAGTGACGAGTGAACCTGAACCTGAACAACAAGGGCGGCTTCGACGGCCCCGTGGCCTGGGATGGTCCCGGCACCGCCAGTGCCCTGTCCCGCTGGGCCGCAGGGCAGCTGACCAGGTTCCTCGGCTGGGTGGCGCTGTGGTGGGGGGCGGTGTTCGTCACGGTCGGGCTGCTGCCCGTGGGGGCAGTGGTGCCCATGACGCTCGTGCTGGCTGTGCTCATGTACAACGCCGTCATGTCACTCATCAAGCTGCGCAGATTCGGGCGGATGCGCCGGATCCTGACGGTCTACCCCTGGCGTCAGCAGCCGGGTGGCGTTCGGTACGACGCACGGGGGCGCAAGGCTTCTTTCGTCCTGCCCGACCCCGACCGGCCGGAGAAGACGGTGTCGCCGAAAATCTCCGGATTCTTCTTCCGGCCCTGGGACCGCATCGCACGCAAGGGCTTCGACGGTGACCTGTGGTACGCGGGCGACGCCCGCTTCGCCTGCGTCATCGCCAAACCCGGCCTGAAGGCGCTGACTTACGCTGCACAGCCCACCGCGTTCAACCCTCGCACCTCACCCCGCCGCAAAGGCCTCAGCCCTGAAGCCCGCCGACGCGCCCGGGCTATCGGTGCGCGCGTCGCCGACTGACAGGCAGCCCCGAACAGCCCGTGGGTGTTCCTGTGGCCTAATGCGCGTGATGCACGTAGTGCGCGTGCTGCACGCGCCTCTCGAATCGAGGAGTCGGCGCTGAGCTTCCTGCGTGTGGGTTGATCGACAGATGCCCGGGTCTGCGTACCCGTCCTTCCTTGCTGAGCCCACACGCACGCCTACCTGTGCGGATGCCCTGCTACCCGAAGTCCGCCCTGACATGCTCGGCGATCGGCCCCGTCTCCTCGCCGCCCCCATTGCCCGGGCCGGGCCCGGCCCCTGCTCCGCCGGACACCACCAGGTCGTGGGCGGACTTCGACAACAGCGAGACGTAGAAGGGGAGATCAGGCAGCGACGGGGTGGCGAGGCTCAGGACCAGGAGGTGGCCCATGCGGGGAAGCGGGAGGTAGACATCGGCCCGTGCGAGGGGAAGGGACGGGGCGGTGTCGTCCCCCGGTTCCGATTGCCATTGCAGCCCGCACAGGACGAGAACGCCTGGCCCAGCTGGAACACGGATCTCCTCGACCGTGTTGTTGTCATTCGCGGACAGCGCTTCGAAGAGGCCGCGTGCCGAGAGCTCGGCGTCCGGCTCGTCCAACGGGTCGAGGCGGGCCAGCAGCGAGGCGGTGGTGAGGCGGCCGTCCGGTGCCTCGTCCAGGCAGAAGCCGGCGTAGAAGGAGTTCTCGGCGAGGGCGTGGTCGGCCATCTCGCGGTAGGAGTGGAAGGCGACCTCGCGTTGGAAGTCGCTGCCGGTCGGCCAGATCTTCTCTGCGATGGACCAGAGTTGCTCCAGGCGTTCCTCGCCGTCGAGGTCGAGGCCCAGGGAATTGAACCCTCCGGGTATGTCCAGGTGCAGTTCCGGTTCGGCGGAGCGGGGCTCATCCGTTCCGCCCCGGAGCTCGTCGGCTGCGGACTGCGTCACCAAGAATCCTTTACGTGTGCGGGTCGAAGGGCCACACCGTGCTTGAGGTCCGATGAAGCCTCGACGGTGAGGGCGTGCGGGGAAGCCAGGCGGTTCAGTGTGCTGAGCGGAACGCCTCGGTACTCGCGGGGATGCACCCCGATGCGGTACAGGTATCCGTCGGAGTGCACCTCGTGCGCAACCCCGTAAAACACCCGTGTGCGCCAGCTGAACTTCCCTCGGTCGATCTCCTGGGCCAGGCGAGCGAACTCCCGGTCCAGATAGGCCTCGTGCTTGGCGGGGTTGTGCGACATCCGCACCAGGAGCTTGCCCGGTGAAAGGAATCGCGACGGGGGATCCAGCAGCCGCAACAGCTGGTCCGGGGTACCGTCCCCGAAGAAGAGCACGAGCAGCCAGAGGGTCCGCGCGATGAAGTCCACCGGGATCAGGATCCACTGCACCACGAACCACGTGAGGAGCCCCAGCCGCGACGGGTGGCGAAGGACCGGATCCGGGGATTGCTCGGTGTGCGGTGCGGCAGCCATTCCTACTCTCCCGTGATGCTGTCGTAGATGCCGGTCACGGCACCCGGTACCGACTGGGCCAGCAGAGGACCCTTGGACCACCAGGAGGTCGGATCGAGGCTGCCGTCGACGCGGATGGCCGCCTTGAGGGAGTCCAGGTCCTTGAGTATCGGGGTGTTGGAGATCATCTTCCCGAGCCCGCCTTCGCTGATCGAGGCGCCCAGGTTCTTGGCGACCGAGTTCTCCCAGGCAAGCTGCAGTCGGTTCCCCATGCCGCCCGTGGCCTTGAAGACTTGGCCCTCAGCCGCGCGGAGGATACGGCCGCCTTCTCGTGTGAAGTCGCTCGCTTGCGCGACTCCATCGCCGACGAGTCGGTTCAACCGGACCATCCTTTGCACGTCGTCGACGTTCGAGACGATCGCCTCCCCGATCCGCTCCGTGCGTACGGCGACCTTCACGGACCCGGTGACGGCCGTCTTCGCGAACCCCGCCCCCGGAATGATCCCGAGCGCGTCACCCGCAAGGTCCATCAGCCCGATGTCCGCCCCACCGATCTTCGCCGCCCCGTGCGCAAGCAGCGCCCCCGCCGAGAACCCCGCGCTGGCCAGGGCGAGGGCGCCCGACAGAGGTGGGCACCACAGGGTCAGCAGCGACAGGATGCCGAGGACGGCGGAGATGTTGCCGAGCCAGTCGCCGATGGACTTCAGGAGGTCCTTGTTGCGGGCGCACCACTCCTGGATGGCGTGGCCGAGCTTCTGGAACTGATCGCCCAGGCGTTCCCAGAACCCCGGGTCGGGTGCGCCGTCGGTCGCCTTGCGCAGGTGGCTCGCGATGCCGCGGGCCTGGGCCTGGTGCTCCTCGTACAGCCGCTCCGCCCGCTTGATGATCTCTTCGAGTTCGCGCTCGGCCTGGTCCAGTCGCGAGGAGGCCGCCGACAGGTCGCCGTCAGCCTGCTGCAGCCGTGTGCTGGCCGCGTCGATCTTCGCCTGGGCGTCCTGGAGTGCGGTGCCGGTGAAGTACTGGCCGCTGAGGCGGAACGCGGGATCGGAGGCCGCCTGGTTGTAGCGGTCGGTCGCGGTGCTCTTGGTCTTCTCCGCGGAGGCGACCTGGCCCTTGGCTTCCTTGGCCTGGGTCTCGTACGTACGCGCCGTGCTCTGGTAGTCGGTCAGCGCCTCGCGCCACTTCGACAGTTCCGACGACGCCGTGCGCATCGCCTCGTGGCTGTCCTTCAGATAGCGGGGCAGCTCTCCGACCTTCTTCGAGAACGCGGAGGCGGCGTCCCCGGCCCAGGTCACGTTTCCTGTGAGGCGCTTGATGCTGTTCTGGGCGTTGTCGAGCGCGTCCGCGGCCTTTTTGGTGCGGGCGGAGAGCGAGTCGACGTTGCCGGGGTTGCCCGGGGCCGGGTCGAAGCCGAGCGCGGGGTAGGTGTCGCTGCTCACTGGGTGCCGCCCTTTCCGGCGAAGCCGTCACGCAGGGCCGTTTCGACGTCCCGGTAGGTGTCGCGGGTCTTCTTCAGGCCGTCCTCGATGGCCTGCGTGCCCTCGGCGATCTTCGTGATCGCGTCGTCCCAGCTGTCGTGGAACTCGTCGCACGCGTTGTCGAGTTCCTTGCTCCCCGTGGTCTTCGGGCCGGTGTCGCGCAGCGCGTTCAGCGCCGCGCGCATCTCGTCCTGACTCCGGTGGAGTTCCCTGACGAGACCGTCCAACTCCGATATCTCTACCTTGAAGCCCGCTCCCATGGCGCCGGCATCCCCCTGTCCCGCAACGCGCATCATGTGCTGTCGCAACACGTTATCCAGCAGGAATCGAACGCTCCGTCGAGGGTCTTCGTGTTCGCAGGACCTTCACCGGCTCACCGCGAGGAGGCCTCGGCGTTCACGGACGACAACGGGAACCGGTCGCTGGGCGATCGCGGAACTGCCGGTCGAACTGTCCGTCATTGCCAGGTCATTACCTGGACGCCCTCTCTGCGGCGACGATGTCGGCTAGCCTGGGCGCCTCGAACTCATGGGCGAGCAGTAGCAACGGGGGTTGTCCTATGTCGCCGGGAAGCGTAATCGGCTTGTCATGCTCTGAACCGCTCGGGTTCAGGTCGAGCGGGAGCCGAAGTGGCCTCTGACTTCTCGCGGCTGATGAAGCAGGACTTCTCCGACATCGAAGCCGCGGCCAAGGCCTGGCATGGACTGTCGTCGACGATGGACTCCCTGAATGACCGCCACCGCCGGCAGGTCACCGGACCGCTGCGCCACTCCTGGCAGGGCGACGACGCCGAATCGGCCCTCTACTACCTGGAGGACGTCGAGTCGCGGATCGGTGTGGTCGAGACGGAGGCCATGGCCATCGCCTCCGCCCTGGAATCCACGAAGTTCTGGATGGAGCAGGCCCAGACGGAACTCCGCAACGCGGTACGGCGTGCGGAGGAGGACGGCTTCGAGGTCGACGCCGACGGTGGGATCAGCGATGGAGTGATCGCGGACCTTCCACGCAGCAATCAGGTGATCGCCGAGGAGCGCGGCGCTCTGCTCCAGGAGCACCGCACACGTATCGACGAGGCCCTGAGCGACGCGCACAAAGCCAGCAACGACGGCGTGAGGGCCCTGACGGAGCTGAACGGCGACATCCTCACCGATCCGTTCAACCATGACGCGGCAGCGGAATCCGCCCAGGACACCGAGCGAGCGATGAAAGCTCTCGGCGTGGAGCCCCCGCAGATCCCCGAGGACGACCCGAAGGCCGCCGCCGAGTGGTGGAAGGCCCTCAGCCCCGAGGAGCGCCAGACCTACACCACGCTCTATCCGAAGGAGATCGGCGCGACCGACGGTCTGCCGACGGACGTACGCAACGACGCCAATCGCACGGCCCTCGCCCAGGAGCTCAACATGCTCCAGGAGGGCAACTACGACGAGGGATTCCCGGGCGAGAGCGACGAGACGGTCAACCAACGCCTGAACAACGCCCTGTTGCTCAATGACCGGCTCAACGCCGGCGACAGCGCCCCCAAGGGCAAGGAGCTGTACCTCCTCGGCTACGACTCCAAGGACGACGGTCGGGCCGTCATCGCCATGGGCAACCCGGACACCGCCGCGCACACCGGGATCCTGGTGCCCGGCACCAATACGGACATGACCGGTGTGCCTGGTCAGCTTGAGCGCATCGGCAAGCTGCAGACGGCGGCGGAGGAGCAGTCCAAGGCCGAGAGTGTGGCGATGGTCACCTGGCTCGGATACGACGCTCCCGAGGCCAAGTCGACCGACTTCAACAGCGTCGGCGGGACCGGGCGGGCCGAGGACGCCGCTCCGGACCTGCGTCAGTTCGTGGCGGGTACGCAGGCCTCGCACGACGGGTCGCCGAGTCACACCACCGTCCTCGGGCACAGCTACGGCTCCACCGTGGTCGGTGCCGCCGCCGCAGGAGGCTCCGGCCTGGGCGCGGACGACATCGTGGTGGTCGGCAGTCCGGGGATGACGGTGGACGAGGCGGACGATCTGCAGATGGATCCAGAACACGTCTGGATCGGCGGAGCGGAGGACGACCCCATCATCAACCACTTCTCCGACTACACCCTCGGCCGCGACCCGATGCTTGGAGGCTTCGGTGGCAACAACTTCGAAGTCGACACCCACGGCCACAGCGGCTACTGGGACAAGGACAGTGAATCCCTCGACAACCAGGGAAGAATCATCGCGGGCAAGCGGCCAGGGGAGGTTCCGAAGAAGGGCAGCGACCTGCCGCCGGAGGCCACCATTGTCCCCGGGCTGTAATCCCCTTCTCCGCACGGCCGTCGCTGTCTCCGCAGCCCTGCTCTCGACTGGAGGCTGTATGTCCCAGAGCGACAACCCCAACGCCCCGCTGCCCCGTATGGAAAAGGACGCCGCGGTGAAATGGGCCGAGGACTACACCGCGTATATGGCCCGGCTCACCGATGTCGAACTCACCCCTTCGACGGCCAAGGTGAACTTCGAGGCGTGTATCGGGGAGAACGACGAGGTGGCTGAGGACGGGCGGTACAGCCTCTTCTACTACGTCTACTCCCCGGCTCCCGTCACGGAACACACACGCGTCGTGCGGACGCTCCGCCGGGAACTGTCCGAGCAAGGGTACGAGGTCACCGGATACCGGGAGTTCCAGGACGCCTATTCATCGGCGATCTTCAGTGCCCGCAACAAGAAGAACTCCTATCGGATCAAGGCCGACACCGTTGGTTCCGGCAAGAAGGAGCCGCAAGCCCTCTCCTTCTCCGTACGCACCCCCTGCATGCTCCCGCCCGGCGCCAAGCAGCAGCAGTTCTGAACGCCTGAGAGGAGACGGAAGTGTCCGAGCGCACCAAAGTCGACCCGGCCGAACTACGCGCCTCAGCCGGAGCCTGCGACGGCATGGCCCGCACCATGAAGGACCCCGCCGACAAGGCGGTCAAGGAGGCCAGGACTGCGGGCAGCTCGCTCACCGGCTGGTCGATCGGGCCCGCCCTGACGGAGATCGCCACCAGCTGGAAGCCCGCCCTCGACGGCCTGCGCGCCCGCGTCCAGGCCGGCGGGGACAACCTCAGGTCGTCGGCGGACGGCCATGAGTGGAACGAAGAGCGGGTCTCCCAGGACTTCGAGAAGACCGGCTCGGACACCGCGACGCAGGCCACCCCCGGTGAGATGCCCGCAGCACTGCGCCCGCGCGAGGGCGAGAACCACCCCATCGGGCACCCGGGCGGCGCAGCCCCGGGCTTCGACCCGGGTGGCCGACCGTCCGGCGACGCACCGCTACCGGACCCGCGCACCTCGTACGGCACCAACATGCCGACGTACGACGAGACCATCAGCACCCGTCCCACGCCTGGCACGAACGACTTCGGCTGAACCGCCACGTCTGCCCGACCGTCACGGAGCCGTTCAGCGCACGGGCAGAGCGTCGACCAGGTACTTCCACCCGGCGCCCTGTGCCACCACGTCACACCAGGACCCGTCCCGGAAGTGCCACCGGAGCGTGGCCCGTTGCTCGTCGTGGGTGTCCCAGTCGGCAAGCTCCACACCGGCCACCTCCTCCCGGGGGACGGTCCAGGCGAGCTCCGCCTCGCGCTCACCGACGTACACGAGGCCGACCTGTCGCTCTCCGACGGCCAGCACGCGGTCGCCCCAGACGTGCACAGCGATCGCGAGGCCCCCGGCTGCACTGTCCCATCCGCCGTTGAGTCCCTTCTCCCGCCGGCGCTTCTCCTTGCTCCGGCAGAGCCACAACAGCCCCCGGAAGGGCATCAGGAGCAGGTCGCCGAGGAAATCGAGCGGGGCGGTGACCCACGAGAGGAAGCCGGTCAGCCCGGCCAGCACCCGCACCCCGGCGGAGGGCTTGGGGCGGCGTCCGCCATGGGGCAGGACGCCGGGGTGCCGCCGTCGTCGCCTCGGCGGCCTGGGCACCCGGGAGTGGGACACCACCGGCTGCAGGTGGACCACGCGGTCGCCCTGGAGCGCTGTCGTCGCCAGCTCCCGGAGGGCGGCGTCCGTCCTGGCCGTTGTCATACAAGCCCCTCCATTCGTCGTGTTCCGTCGACCTCGACCCTGCCGCAGGTCACCCGAAGTCCTCTCGTACCTTCTTCTGAGTGGCAGTCTCGGCCATGGACATCCGCTGGTCGAAACTCTGCGACTCGGGCCGCCGGTCGTAGGCTGTCGGTTCCCTCGGTGTCACGCCCGGCGCGTCGCTGGGCGCGAACTCGTCGTACGCCTGCCGGATGGGCTCGCCCACATCCTGGCCGATGATGGGGGTGACGATCCCCTTCTTGATGCCGCGCTTGGTCGCCTGGAACGCGACGTACTGGGCGAGGTCGGCCTGGTTGCCGCCCGCGATGCCGTCCACCTTGCCGCGGTAGCGGTCCAGGCCCATGCGGTAGGCCTCTTGGGCGTTCTTCTTTCCCGCGCCCAGCTTCTTGAGTTCGGTCGCGAGCTTTTCGGCTCGCTTGATCGCCTTCAGGCTCTTCGCCAGGTCGCTCAGCTTGTCGGCAAGGTTGGAGGTGATCCTGACGGCCTTCAGGGCCTTCTGGGCGATGCCGGCAGCCGTGATCAGCGGTCCGATCGCGGCGGCGGCGCCGGCCGTCAGGAGCGACAGAATCGCCGTCGTGGCCGCCGCGGCCAGCGCCATCTCAATGATCTCGACGATGAGATCGATCATCAGCTGCTCGGCCATGGCACAGGCTTCCGCAGCCGTTTCGAGGAGCGTGGCGATGGTGTCCATGTCGTCGGCTTCGCCGTCCAGCGCCTTCTCGAACGCCAGCGACTTCGCGCGGAACGCGTCGGCGGCCTCACCACTCCACTTCTTGAGGAGTGTCCTGCGCTCGGCCTCCAGGTCCTGGACGACGCCGCGCAGGTCCCGAGCCGCCTGCCGGTACTGGGCGGCCGTTTCCACGAGTTTCTCGTTGTCGCCGCTGACCTTCTCCAGGTCGTCCTCAAGGCCGAACTGCTTGATGATCCCCCGGATGATCTCGTCGAGGGTGTCGGAGAACGGCCCGCTGATGCTGACGCCGAGACGGCTGAGTATGTCCATGATCACGCGCCTCCGAAGCCGGCCGCGGTGTCGTCCTCATTGCCGTCGTAGCGGTCCGCGGTCACCCGCGCCGCGTCGACGATGCCCTGAAGGGCGTCGGCCGCGTCACCCAGGTCCTTGACCGCGTCCTGCTGCTTCGTGTCGTAGTCGGCGCTCAGTTCGTCCGACTGGGGCAGCTTGCCGAAGGTGCCGTCGGACAGCTCCAGTTGCTGGATTCGGTTGCGTATCCGCTGTATCCGCTCGACGTCCGGCTCGGTGTTGCGGGCATACGTCCGCAGCGCTTCGCTCGTTACGCCAAATCCCTGACTCATTCGGTCCCCCGTGTCCCGACAGTTGAGATTTTCAACTTCACGGCAAGATCCACAGTAGTCAATGATCTCTACCGCTTCGTTCGAGAGGCTTCACCGCCCGTGCACAGCGCATACTGCGGGGTTTTGTGAGGGTGGCAGTTACTGGCACGGGGCGTTGGACGTGGTGCGAGCCACATGGATTGCGGCCGTGAACATGCGTGGGAAGATGGGCGCCTTCGTGGGTGTGCTCGGTGGGAGGCGAGGGGCTGTGACGGAACTCAGGGAGACCGTGCTCGGCGACCCTGCTCAGCTGCCTGAGCGCGGTGTGGGCGGGCGACTGTTCGGGGTCCTGTTGCTCCTCGTCGCGCTGGGGATCTGCGCGGCCGGGGTCAACATGATGCTGACCGCCGCCGGGGTGCAGGGTGTGCAGGGAACGCTGACCGTGGAGCGGTGCTGGAAGCAGGACCGCAGCGGCAAGGCCTTCGACGAGCCGCGCTGCTCCGGGACGTTCCGGCCGGACGGGGGCGGTGAGCCGGTCGAGAACGCCGAGTACCGGGGCGGCGGTGCCGCCGACGTCGCGGTCGGTCAGAAGCTCGACGTGCACGAGGACGGCGCGACCTACAAGCTGTCCGGTGGCAAGGGTCTCGCGCAGGGCGTGATGGCGGTCTTCGGAGGGCTGGCCTTCTCGGCGCTGGCCGTGCCGTTCCTCGCGACGGGGATTCAGCCGCGCTGGTTCGGGCGGGGCGAGAACCGTACGCGGGTGCTGGCCATGGTGACGTTCGGGATCAAGGGGACGACCGCCGGCCGTGTGCGCAACGCGCTGCTGCTGGTGGGGCTTGCGGGGATGCTCGTCTCGTACTTCACGTACGTGACCGTGAGTTGAGGCGGGGCGGGACCGTAGCCTCCGCCCCGCGCCGGAAGCAGCCCCGGAGGAGCCCCGGCGCGGGACGCCCGCTCACACTCCCGGGTGGTCGTACGCCCCGCCCACCTCGGGAAAGTTCTGCAGCGCCGTGCCGAGGCCGCCGACGATGGCGCCGGACGCCGTTACCGAGATCATCACCGCCTGCTCGCACGCGCTGTAGGCCTCGGTGATGCGGCCCCACGTCTTGATCATCTGGATGATCTCAAGTGCCCCCACGGCGTAACCCGCGATCAGTCCGACCCCTGTCTCCGCGAGGAGCGTGCCCGCCGCGAACGCGACCCCTGCGATGATCGCCTCGTCCAACAGTTGCTTGCACAGGCCCGAGATGAGGTCGGCACCGGCCCACACGGCCGCGTACAACTCGTCGTAGTGCTGCTTCAGCTGGTCGAAGTCGTCCTGCAGGCCCTCGATCTTGTCAGCGAGCTGCTCGAAGTAGACGAAGGCGCTGTCGGCGGCGTTGCCGTTCCAGGTCTGGTCGAGGGTGCCGTTGCCGCTGTCGAGGTTCTTGGCGATGCCGGCGGTGAGCTTGCCGATGTTGGCCCAGGCGTCGGCGCACTTGGCATAGCCTTCCCAGTCCCCGGCGAACCACTTCGCCACTTCCTCGAACGGGTCGAAGTCGAAGGCCGCCTTCAGGGCTTCCGCCGCCCAGGCGGACGGGCTCAGCAGGTCGCTCACCGCACCGATGACGTCGCTGACGGGGCCCTTCTCGGGCTCTTTCGTCTGCGGCGCCTTCAGATACGACGTGGGCTCTACGGTGTCGGTGAAGGACATGGACGGGCGCTCCCCTGGTCAGCGCTTGGACGCCGGGTAGGTGGCGTCCTGGCGTGCCGCTTCGTCGTGGTCGGTCTTCTCGTACAGGCCGGCGGAGCGGTCCAGTTCTCGGGAGCTGGAGTCCAGCAGCTTACGGACGCGCTCCAGCGTGTCGTCGACCCTGTCCACCGCTGACGGGTGCAGCCCCAGCAGGTGCAGGATCAGCCCATCCTGGGACTGGCCGCCCACCGCGTCGCCGTGTGTCTTGGCGTACTTCTTCGCTTCCTGGGCGTCCTCGGCAGCGCGCCCGATCTGCTTGCCGAAGCTGCGAACGTCGTCCGGCTCCACATCGAATGACACTGCCGCCGTCCCCCTGTCTGACCCGCTGATGGCTGGATACCATAGCCTGCCATCACGTACGCCCTGATGAACGAGCGTGTCCAAAATGAGCACAAGTCCACAACCTGACGAGCAGTTCACGGAGATGACCGGCGATCCGGTCAGAGCGCGTCAACTGCGCAAATCACTCCAGACGATCCTCGATCGCAGCAACGATCCGGCCTTGCGTGAAATGGCCGGTGAGGTGCTGTCCGGTCGGCTGAGTCTCCGTGACGCCGCCAACGTCCCCGCGTACGGCGAGGCCATGCGCTCCGGCATGCAGCAGGGCCTGCGCGCTTACGAGGCGATGTCCGAGTCGGAGCGCCGCGAGGCCGAGGAAGAAGGCCGACGCCAACTCGACGCGGTGCGGGGTGAGTTGGACGAGGAGGCGCGTGAGCGCAGCCGCTCGGAGGGCGGCTCGGGCAACCGGCCGGGCAAGCACAGCGGCCGTGGCTGGAGTCTCTGAGCGGCGGCCCGACCTCCACCGCCGTGTCCGCCGCCACCGCCTCCACCGGCTCTGAAGAGGATCTGCACCTTTCCTCGACCGTGCGGAGGTGTGGGAGAGGTTCAGCGGCCCGTGTGATGACATCGTCGGTGTCGGTGCCGGTGTCGGCGGCCGTCGGAAGAAGTGTCAGAAGAAGTAGCTGACCAGGAACGACACCCCGGCCCCGACGAGGCCCACACCGATCATCCCGAGCACGGCCGGGCGCGTCACTCCTCGCCCCGACGCCTCCCAGGCCGCGTTGTACGAGATGCGGCTCCGGCCGAACGGTGCGTAACCCGTGACGAGGCAGAAGACGCCGAGGCCTGTGAGGACCCAGCCACCGAAGAAGGCGCCGAGGAAGCGCCAGGCCCGGTCCATGCCGCTCTGGATGTAGTCGCCGTCCGTGGCGCCGTCCGTGGCGCCATCCGTCGTCGGCGGGTCCGTCTGCTGCACCGACAGTTCGGTGCCCGGCTCGTACCGATGCCTGACCTGCACCGCGGCGTTGGCGTCCTCGCTCCTGCCGTTGTCGGAGACGAAGGTGCCGTCGCAGCGGATGGGGCGGCGGTTCTTACGGCTGCTCCGCGAGGCGTTGTTCGGGTAGCTCACCTCGCACTCCTTGACCGTGAGGGTGCCGTGCGTGCCCGTCCACCCCGCCGCGTACGCCCCCTCGTATGCGCCCCATCCGCTCAGGGCGAGGCCCGCGACCAGGAAGACCAGGCCGCCCGCGCGGCCGAGGCGGCCGAAGGCTCTGCTGACGAGGCCGACGAGGAAGTTGTTTGTCCCGGTGCCTTGCTTTCGAGCCTTTCGAGCCATGACGATGCCGTCCTTCTCTTCTTCGGCTTGCTCTTGGGCTTGCTCTTCGGCTGGTGCGGTCAGTCAGCATGGCACCCGTGCCTATGAGTACGGCGGGGAGGGTGTGTCTTTGGTGCACCACTGCACCACTGCAGCGACTCGCGGGGGCGGCGGGAGATACTGCGGGTGACGCGAAGCGAGGAGAGACGAGGAGAAGCGAGATGGCCAGGCGACCCGAGAACTCCCCGAACCCGGACGGTTCTTCGCCGGACCGCGGAGTGCTGGACGAAGCACTGGAACCGGAGCAGATACGTTCCCTGAACTCCGCCCTGCGCAGGCTCTCCGCATCCGACGGAGGTGCGAGCAAGGAGATGCAGGACGCGGCGAAGAGGCTGCTCTCCGGCCGCCTCGCCCTGCGCGACGCCCTCGACGACCCCGCGGTGGCACGCACCCTGGGCGGGGGCGGCATGGCGTCCCTGCGCGGGCAGTGGGAGTCGCTCTCCGAGGAGGAACGGGAGCGGATCAGGAGGGGAGAGACGCCGGCGAGCGGTGACCCGTCCTCGGGATCGCCGTCCGAGCGGGGGCGCTCCACGGGGGAGTCCTCGCGGTCCGGTCAACCCGGCCAGTCAGGACAGCCAGGGCAGTCAGGCAAGAAGGGCCCGGGACGGCACAGCGGTGGGTTCTCGCTGTACTGATCACTGAGATCACTGAGATCACTGAGACCACGGAGTACGACGTGTCGACGTACGGGGCTCCGACGCACGTGGCGGAGATGCCTCCGGGCAGTGGCTCCGCCCGGCACCCGCGTCGGAGCCCGCGTCAGGCTCGGCGGCCCCTGTTGCCGGCGACGTAGGCGAGCCCCCAGGCAGCGGCTGCGGCGACCACGAGACCGAGCAGTGAGATCCATGTGGAGTCGCTCGCGCTGCCCCACCAGGCCTTGGCCGGGAAGAAGGGCTCGTTCTCCAGCATGTCCCACACGACAGAGGGTGTTTGGCTGTCGGCGATGACGAGCGGAACGGCATTCGTGTAGCCGAAGAAGGCCCCGAGGGGGGCGATGACGGCCGCGCCGATCAGGGCGCCGTTGCCGCGACCACCCACCAGGCCGGCCAGGGCGCCCACGGCGACACCGTTGAGCAGCGCGTGCGCGATGTACAAGGTGTGGGCCGTGGTTTCCGACTGGTCCTTGTACGTGGCGAAAATGACCCCGCTGTAGATCAGGGAGACGACGACCGAGGCGAAGAACCCGAGGAGGACCGCGCCGACGGGGTTCCCGCCAGCCGGGTTCGGCTGTTGCCCGAAAGAGGGTGCCTGGTACGGCGGTCCGGGTTGCATCGGGTGCACAGGTGGCTGCCCCGGGACCGGGGGCGGGCCCGCCTGCATCGGTGGCTGCCCGGGAACGGGCGCCGGGCCGTACCCCGGTTGTTGCTGGGGCGGCTGTTGCTGCGGGTACTGCGGTGGGGCGGGCTGGCCGTACGGGTTGTAGGGGTTCTGGGGCGGCTGCGGTGGCTGGGATGGCTGCTGGGGTGGCTGGAACGGCGGCTGGCTCATCGATCCCCCTGGAGTGAACTGACAGGGGCAGCAAGCTATCAGTGAGTTCCGGAGGGGCCCGTCGGAGCCCGAGCGGGCTGCGTGAAGGCCGTTGGGGGCAGGTACGAGGCACGGCGGTGGCAGGGCCAGGGAGATGGGGCGGACCGTAGACGTGCCGCCCCGGCGCTGTCAGCACACCCCGTGCCACATTTGCTCGACGATGATCGAGTGGCGAGGGACCTCATTGACGGGACGTGTGTCGTGAGTCTACGAGGCTGTCGCTGGGCCCGTCGGGCGGATGCGGAGGGCTTTGGCGCCGCGCTCGGTGCCGACGAGGAGGATGCCGTCGGGGGACAGGTCGGCAGCGGTGAAGGGCACGTCGGAGATCAACTCGGCCACGACCTTCTGACTTGCCCGGTCCCAGACACGAACGTAGTCGGAGCCGCGGCTCAGCCCCAGCGGGGCGGCGGCACGCTCCTCCTCGGAGGGGCGCAGGATTTGCGTCGGGTGGGGGGCGGTGCCGGTCTCGCCGAGGTCGTCCGGTCGTACGAGGCCGTGGACGAGCACCGCGGAACGGCTCGCCTCGTTCTCCGGGCCCGTCTCGCCGACCGGGTGGGCGCCAGGCGTGTCCGTTGGCACGGCGAGAACGGCCACAGGGATGGCCGGCCCGTCGTGGCGGGGCAGGTTGGCGACGGTCACGGCGCTGATCCCAGGGAGGGGCACGCTCCACAGGGTCAGCCAGGGCAGTTCGAAGCCGAGCCGCTGTTGTACTGCATCGGCGTACTCGGGCAGGCCGTCCTCGACGAACGCGGTCTCGAGAAGCGCGGCGCGCAGCGTGGCGGGGGCCTTGGTACGGGTCAGAAGGGGTGCCGTGCGGAGGTACGTGCGGGCCGGCGCAGCGAGCTCCCCAGTCGGCACAGCCTCGACGGCGGCTCGCAGCGGCACCGGGTCGGCGTGCACGAAAAGCCCTGGGTCCGTGAGGAGTTGGGGCAGTAGCCCCGCCTCCAGGGTGTGACCCGCTATGTGGTCGCGTACGTAGGGATCGGCTTGGGCCCAGTCCTGCTCGGGCACGGCCTCCAGCAGAGCCACCGCGATCTGTGTCTGAGCGGCGCGGACGTTCGGCAGGCCGGCGCGGATCTCGTCGCCGACGGCCGGGTGGAGCAACTGGAGGAGCCTGCGTGCGCTGCCGTCCCCGTCCGGTTGAGGCGCCTGGACGAAGGGTCCGGTCAGCGCACCGCTGCTCGCGATGACTCCGCTCATGTCCTTGCCCGCAAGGGCGCTGACGAGCCTCTCCCAGATGCCGACGGGCAGTCCGTCGCCCTCCGCGAGGGCCAAGGGGGCCAGCAGCTGACGCAGGATCTGCGGGTCCGCTCCGAGGCGGCGGGCGTGCAGGTCGAGTGCCTCTCCGACGGACGAAGGGAGGTGCGTCTCGTCGTGCGGGACGACAGTGCCCGGACTCGTCAGGATGCTCCGTACGGCGAGTTCCACGACGAGCGGACTGGTCCCGGCTTGGCGTCCGATGGCCTCGGCGAGTGACCGTCTAGCCGGTGGGTCGGTGGTGAAGGGCGCCTCCGGCGCGCCGAACTGCGGGTTCAGCAGCGCCTCGGCCTGCAGTATCAGGCCCTGAGGGTCCGTCCAGTGCGGTGCGTCGAGGTCGATGACCTGCACGGTGCCGGCGGGGAAGTCGGCTGTGAACTCCTCCGCGAGGTTGCGGGGCATCTCAGTGAGCAGGCGGACCGTCTCGATGGCGGCAAGAGGTTTGAGTACCTCTCGCGTGAGCCGAGCTGGTTCGTCCGCAGTGCGTACTGGCCCGGCCCGGTCGACGTCCGGCACGACCACGGCGACGGGGCCGGCGACGGTGGCCAGCTCAGTGAACACCTCCGACACACCGTCGGCCTCCAGACCGAAATGATCGGCGAGGAGCCAAGCGACCTGGGCCGCGGTCATCCCGGCAGCCCCCGGCACAGCAGGTGCGGGCAGCTCGGGCGGCACGGTCGACGGGTCGAGCTCGTCCAGGGGAAGCCGCTTGCGGTACTCCGGGTCGCAAAGCATCAGGAACCCGGTGATCAGATGCGATCGACCGCTGCCCGGGTTTCCCGTCATGACCAGGACGCGCGGGGTGCCCGGCCACTCCACCCGCCAGGCAGCCAGGGCACGCAACACTGCCGTGCGGCCGCCTACGTAGGGATGCGGTGCGTAGGCATCGGTTGCGCCGGCCATGAGTGTCCGTCCTGTGTCGGAGTGGTGAGGCGGTCGGGGGAGAGCGGTGTTGTGGGGCCCGCGCGGGCGGCTCACCCGGCCGTCAGGTGTTCCGCGCGCGGTTCTTCCGGTACAGCGCGATGGCCTGTTCGGTGGGGTAGTTGGGGACCGTGACGGTTTCGCCGGTCTCCTTCGACACCACGATCTTGGCTCCGCCGGGCGGGGCGGGTTGGCGGGGGCCGGATGCCTCGGGGCGGGGCGGGAACGTGGGGTACACGAGGTAGCCGATGTCGAACTCGTGTACCTGGAGTTCGGCGGGGGTTCCGTCGGGGAGTTTGGGCTGGGCGTAGCGGGCGCGGACGATGTCGACGGCTTCGTCCGGGGTGGTGGGCGGGCCTTGGGTTGCTGGGGTGGGGGTGTCGGGAGCCATGGGCTTCCTCTCTGCTGCCTGGGGTGCGTGGCTGGGGGCTACGTGGGGAATTCGTTGACCCAGCTGCCGTCGAGCAGTGCCTTGGGGAGATATTCGGACTCGACGCTGATGGTGAAGCCGGCCTGAACGGCGAGGCAGGACACGGCCAGCGGGCCCAGAGCCACGAGGCCACGGGCTTCCAGTTCGCGGTCCTCGTCGCGGGTCCAGTAGTCCTTGTGCCACTCCAGGGCCTTGGCCAGTTCAGTGTTGAACTTTTCCTGGTCTCCGCGGGCCAGCTGGGTGAGGAGGTTCATCGGGGGATACATGATCAGGAGGACGCTGTCGCGCGGTGCGTGCCGCAGCACATCGGGGTCGGTGCCCTCCACCGCGGTTACCAGTTTGTCGCCGAAGTCCGGGCGTTTGAGCCAGTAGGCCTGCAGCGCCTCCACCCAGTCGTAGATGTACGCGTCGAAAACCCCGTCGGCTTCCCGCAGCTGTGAGACCGGGAATTGGCACAGCTCGGTCATCCGCTTCTTCTCACGGCAGACGCATGCCAGCCAGAAGGCAGTGAGCCAGTTTCCGGCATGGGCCCGGGGTAGGGCACCGGCGCGGATGGGACGCATCTCGTGATCGATGCGGTACTCGATGCTGTTGGTCGTGGCCTGGGCCGACGCGAAGAGGGCGGAGCCGACCTGCATCGCGGTAACGCAGGATTCCCAGGTCTCGAGCTTGTCGGCCCCCGGGTCCACGGAGCAGTGCAGGCCGAAGAGCTGGACGCCGGAAGCCAGAGCGTTCGAGAACCATGAGGGTTCGTCCTGGAGGGCTCCAACGTCGCGCCAGAAGCGCTTGCCCCTGGATTCCAGGACCGACGCGACGTTTCGCGTCGGGAACTCATGTCGCGGAATCTGCATCTCTTTCCTTCTCCGCTTTCGTTCTGATGTCGAACTGCGCGATCTCGTAACCAGTGTGCTGGGAACCCTCGCCATTTCCCTTGACGAGCACGTACTTGATCCGCGACGGATTCGCCTTCAGGGCCTCGTCGAGGGCTTCTGCCAGCGCTCGCTCCGCCTTGGCGGCCTCCAGTTCGGCGTCGGTCTTGGCCTTCAGCTCGTTCCGGTCCGCGCGATCCTGCATTTCTTGAAGGATCGTCTCAAAGTATGCGCGAGTGCCTTGCCGGACCTTCGGCACACCAGGACGCGGATCGTCCTGATCGGCATCACCCTGGGTCCCGTCGCCCTGTTCCTGACTAGGGTCGATGGGTGATGGACTCTGACCGGAGCCTTCCTCCGGGGCGAGCCCTCGCCGTTCACCGAGACTGGCGTCCAGTGAACCCTTGGCCTCCACAACGACGAACTGGGGCGGGTCACTGTCCGGAATCGTCCAGATCTGGTCGAACCGGTTGTTTCCGGTCCCGCGGTCGTCGACGCGACTGCTGTACTCCGAGAAGTGCTCGGGCATTGCGTGCAACTCGGCGACCATATCGCCGTACGTCTCGCTGGCCCGCGTCATCTTCCCGTGCAGCGGGCTGTGCAGCGCGTCTGCTTCCTCGAACTTCTTCTTGTTCTCGGGAGTCGCGTTCGCCTCGTAGGCGTCCTTGGCTGCCTTCCGGTCCACGTGTGGCTGTCGGTCCGCGTCGATTGCCTTCTGGCGTGCCACTGCGGCCTTGTCCAGCCGCTTCTGGTTGTCTTCGGATATCCCTTCGTCCCGGACGCCAGTCTTCTTGCTCCCGTCGACATAGTCTTCCCGATCGGCGTCCGGCACATCACTGGCCAGCATCCACGGCTTGTCAGGATCGTCGGTCGGATGCAGTTGGGGAACGGGACGGCCGTCCTCGGCCGGATTGGTCGCGCTCCTGCGGTACCCGTTCTTCGGCTTGTACCACTTCTCGAACCAGTCCTTGTCTTCCGGGTCCCTCGAATTGGCGCGCGCGAGCATCGCCAGATCGCGCTTCCGGCGCCGTGCCTGCTCGTTGGCGTCAGTGGAATCGTTGCCTGCGGGCTCCGCCGGACCGGAGGGTCGCTCCGGACTCGTCGGCCGGGATGTCTGCGCCGGGTTCTCGGCCGCGATGTCGCCGTACAGCGGCTTCTTCCCGTTGACCGAGTCCTTGACGTAATTGGCCGCTTCGGCGTTCCTGCCGTCCGGCAGGCTCTCGCGCGTGGGGACCGCCGAGTCGCTGCGCATGTCGTGCGGGCGGTCGCGATGGTCGTCGCCCGGCGACTGGTTCGGGCCGGCGGGACGCGTCTGGTCCGGGGCCTCGGACCGGTCCCTGTCCGGAGTCTCCGACCGCGGGTCCTCAAGGTGATCGGGACGCGTCTGGTCCGGCCGTGGCGGGGTGCTCGGGCGCTCTCCGGAGGGGCGCTCGTTGGCCTCCGGCCTCTTCTGCGTCGGAGAGTCCCGCTGTGGGTCCGACGTGCGCGGGTCTGACGTGCGCGGGTCTGACGTGCGGGCATCGGCCGTGCGCGGATCCGTGGTGCGGGGGTCCGTAATGCGCGGGTCGGCGGGCCGGGGGTCCGGGGTCTGCTGGTGCGGAATGGACGTACGGGGGTCCGAGGGAGCGGTGGTCCGCGAAGGTGTGTCCCGATTGGTCGTTGGGTCGCTCGGGGCGTCCGTCGCGGTCCGGGTGGGGGGCGTGCCCTTGTCCGGCGTGCCGTTGTCGGCGCTGTCCGGTGTGGTGTGGGTGGGCGGGTCCCGGTGCTCCGAAGGGGAGTCGGGCCTGGACGCGCTCTCCGTCGTCGTGGTGGGCTGCTCGGACTCCTTGTCGGGGGTGCGGTCCTGCTCGTCGGGGTGCGTCGCCTCGTCCGGGCGTGACTGCTGATCCGGGGTGTTCAGGGTCTCGGCCGCTGACGGGCGGTTCTGTACCGAGGTGGTCTCGGGGGAGGGAGACTGCTGCGACTGAGGCTGCTGCCGTGGATCAGCGTCGCTGTCGTCCGGGGACGGCTGCCGGCCTTCCTGGGTGTCCCGGGAGCGCTCCCGGCCATCACCTGCATCAGGTGTGCTGGGGTCCGCCGACTTGGAAGAGCCGGTACCCGTGTCGGGGTCGCCGCCCTGCTTTGAGGTGTCGCCCGAGGCGTCGTTCTGCGGGTTCTGGTTGTTCTCCGGCTGTCCGTTGTTTTCGGAGTTCTCCGGCTGGGACTCGTCGTCGTTCTGGTTCTGCGTCTCGTCGTTGTGGCTCTCGGAGTCCTCCGCGCCGGACTGGGTGGTGTCTATCGGGTTCCGGTCCGCGTCGAGGGGGATATGCCAGACGTGTTCCGCGTTGTCGATGTGGAGAGGCTGGCTGCTGACCTCTCCGCTCTGGGTGTCGATCCAGATGATGTTGCCGTTGTGGTTGACGACGTTGAAGGCGTGGCCGCCCCCATTGTTCGGCCAGTCGACCTGGACGATGGCCGCTGAGCCGTGGCCGGATTGCTGGAGGACCGACGCGATGTTGTTGGCGGTCTCGGGGTCGCCGCCGGGCCCGGCGTAGGTGTGGGCGGCGCCTGTCCAGCGGATCTGGTTGTCGTTGGCGTTGTCCTCGGGGGTGAACGGGTCGTGGTTGCCGTTTTCGTCGTAGTCGGGGGTTCGGGCGGCCGAGACCTGGGGGTTTCCGTACCAGGTCTCAAGGAAGGAGCGGGAGCAGTCGGCGCAGTTGTTGCTGCGTCCGGGGACTGTGATGCCGCCGTCGTTCTGGAGCTGTGACCAGGAGCCGAAGGGGTCGGGGAAGCGTTCCGGGGTGCCGTCCTCGTTGTGCGGAACGGCGTCGACCAGTGCCTGCTGGTCGGCGGGGTCCGGTTCGGACAGACCTCCCGGGTAGTGGTCCAGGTCGGAGCGGATGTCCTCCAGGCTGTCCTGCTGCGGCGGCTGCTGGTGGTTCGGGTCGCCGGGGGTGGTCTGGGGCGAGCCCGGCGGGTGTGGTGTGGCGGGAGCCGCGTGTGACGGTGACGTCGAGGAACTCGGGGTCGCGACCACCGTGTGGATCGGGACCGCGGTCACCTGCTGTTGCTGTTGCTGCTGCGGGTTGGGCGGGGTGTTCTGCGGTGTGTGAGGCTGCGCGGCCGGCTGCTGCGGGGTGTTGGGCGTGTTGGGGGTACTGCCCGCGGGCTGCTGGGGCTGCTGGGGCTGCTGGGGCTGCTGGGGCGGCCTGGTGGGAGTGGCGGGTGTACCGGCGCTCGGCTGGTTCTGCGTTCCCGGTGTGCTGGATGTGCTGGGCGTGCTGGGCGTGCTGGGCGTCTGCGCCGGGCCCGGCCGTGTCGAGGAGTTCGGGTTGCTGCTGCTCGGCGTGGAGGTCCGGTCGGAGCCGGTGCCGGTCCCCGTGCCGGTGGACGTCGAGGGCGTCGTCGTGGGGGTGCTCGTGCCCGGGTTCTGCCCCGGCGTGGACGTGCGCGTGCCGGTCGGGTCCGGGCTGGTGCGAGGCGAGGGGCGGTCGCCCGGGGTACTACCCGAGGTGTTCCGCTGTGTCGTCCCGTCGCCCGGCGTGGTGCTTGGGGTGTTGCGGGGCGTAGTGCGGTCGCCCGGCGTCGTACCGGGCGTGTTCCGGGGCGTGGTTCCGTCACCCGGGGCCGTACCAGGGGTGCGCTGGGTCGGTATTCGACCGTCCGGCGTGGCTGGAGTGCTCGGAGTACGGCCATCCGTACCGGGCGTGCGACCGTCCGGCGTCGGAGTCGGGGTACTCCGTGGCGTCGTCGCGGGTGACGTGGCGCTCGGAGTGGAGGCAGGTCCGGTTCCAGTGGGGGAGGGCGTACCGGGCGTGCTGGCGGAAGGATTCCGTGCCGCACCCGAGTTGGGGGCCGGGCTGGTGGGGCTCGTGGCGGAGGGCGTACCGCCAGAGGCGCTGGCGCCCTGGTGCGAGCCGGACACACCACCCCCCGTGGAAGGCGCCACCGGAGATGTCGGTGTGGTTGAGCCGCCATCCGTACGGCCCCCGGTGCTCGCGGAGGATGGATCGGTCGCCGTCGGCGTGGGCGCCGCGTTCGACTGGGTGGGGACAGTGGCGGCCAGGCTGTCGATCGAGGTGCCGATCGCTCCGCCACCCGGCGACGAGGACGACGTACCGCCGGACGGTGCGGCAGTCGGCGCGGATTGCGGACTCGGCGACGAGATGCTCGACACGGAGGGGCCGTCGCCGGTGTGGGACGGTCTGGACGTACTCGGAGTGCCGGACGAGCCGCCCGAGTTCGAGCCACCGGACGACGTTCCGCCGGGCGCGGGGTCGTCGAAGTCCGACAGCGTCGGCCCTGACAGCAACGGTGTCGGCCTCGGAGACGCGGCGTCCGAGGCGGAAGAATTCTGCCCAGCGCCGGACCCGGACCCCGACCCGGATCCTGAGTCAGAGCTCGGACCCGCACCCACGTCCGGCGTGCCTATGCCACCACCACCGCCGTCGGCGGATATCCCGCCACCTATGTTCACGCCCGCGCCGTTCCCCGAACGCGTCGACGCAGACGAGTCCGACCCCGACGAGCCGGAGTTGGACGAAGACGAAGACGAGGATGAAGAAGACGAATCGGAAGAGGAACCGGATGAGCTGGAGGACGAAGTGGAAGACGAGTCCGAACCCCCGTCCCTGCCATCACTCCCCGACGTACCCGACGTGCCCGACCCCAGGCCATAGCCATCGACACGGCTTTCGACCGAGTTGCGCGCATGGCTGCCCGCCTTCGACCCCAGGCTGTCGCGCACGCCCTCGGCCAGGGTCTGCGGGGTCTGCTGGACGGCCTCCCAGCCGCCCTGGGCCCCGGCCTTGACGGTCTGGCTGAGGTCGTAGCCCTGCTGGGCGCCGAAGCCGACGTTCACCGTCTGGCGGACGAGGTCGGTGATGATCGCCTCGATCGCCGAGACGGCGGGCTCCTTCATCGCCTCGACGATCGCCTCCATGAGGGCGTCCTTGAGCTCGTCGAGGAGGCGGCGCACGATCAGCCGGGTGGCCTGCGTGGCGCCGAGTGCGCCGAGCTCGGAGAGGCCGAAGGTGAACGGAGCGGCGAGCTGTGCGGCGGCGATCTGAATGGCCAGGGCGATCAGCTGGGCGATCACCGCCCATTTGGCGAACTCGACGATGTAGGCGCAGGCCTCCATCACGTTCGCGATGATGTACGCCGCCTGTGCCGCGTTCGCGAGGTAGCCGTCGCCGCCGTTGTCGAACTTGGCGTAGGTCTTGGTGAACGCGTCGATCGATTCGCCGCCGTTGTGCGCGGTCACGTTCCTGGCGGCGGAGTTCGCCGACTCGTGCAGCTTGGCGACGTCATCGCCGAACTTCCGCCACAGCTCAGCGGAGTCTCTCAGCTTGTCCTCGTCTGCCGTCGGCCAGTTGTAGCCGAGCATCTCGAGAACCCACTCGAGCTCGTCAGGCAGCATCATCGACACAGCTAAAGCACCCCCGTCAGCCGACACGGCCGTACAACTGTCCCCACTCACAAGGAAAATCAGACAGAAGCACAGCAGTGCACAGAGTGTACGGACACACCCGCGGACAACTTCAGGGGGTTGCTGTCACAAATCTGCTGCAAGTCAGATCCCTCGCAAGTCTCTTGCAAGGGAGATCTCTTGCAGGTCAGATCTGTTGAACGTCGGAGCCGTTGAGCGTCAGACCTCCTGCAGCGCGCCAGACCCGCTGAGCGCGCCAGACCCGTTGAGAGTTCAGAGATCCTGACGAGGCGTCAGCGTCGCCTGCACGCCCGACGGCATCTTCACCTGACCGTCGTACTCGGCGGTCGTCGCCCGCCAGATCTCCTCTTCCCTGGCCTCGTTCTTCTCCTGCGCCACGCCCATCTTCGTGAAAGCCAGCCCTATCCCCGCGAGCCGCTCCGCCAGACTGCCCATCGAGTCGTACATGCCGTCACGCAGGCCCTCGTACACGACACCGAACTTCGAGCCGATGTCGTCGTCACCCCAGGGCGGGGTGTCACCCTTCTCAAGCGCGGTCAGTCCGTCCTCCAGGCTCTTCGCGGCTTTTGCGAAGTCCTGGCCGACCGTGAACATGTTGAAGCCCTCGTCCTTGAGGACCTTGGGATCGGAGATCGTGTAGTCCGACGACACAACTGCCCCCCGTGGCTCGCCTTTTCTGTCGCAACGCCAGACTAGCGGGGACACCGGGCCCGGACCCACCCCTCACGCAACGGAGAGGGGCGGCACCACCCGGGTGCCGCCCCTCTCAATTCAATCCCTACTACCGATCCCGCACCCGATCAGAACCGAGCCGGCAGCCACCCCGTCTGAATCAGCTGCCCACCCCGCCGACGCGTGTGGAAGTACCCACGCCCGGGCGGCAGTTGCGAGGCGGTGATGTTGCCGAGCAGCGCGCCCTCAGCGCGGTCGCCGGAGAGCACGATGCCCTGGGCGCCGAGTTCGCGCAGGCGCTGCATGACCGGCTCGTAGAGCGACCGGCTGGCACCGCCCGAGGCGCGCGCGATGATGATGCGCAGGCCGATGTCGCGGGCGAAGGGCAGGTACTCCTGGAGCGGGGACAGCGGGTTCATGCCGGTCGCCACCAGGTCGTAGTCGTCGATGATGACGAACGCGTCCGGGCTGCTGTACCAGCTGCGGTTGCGCAGCTGTTCGGGCGTGACGTCCGGGCCCGGCATACGGCGGCTGAGCGAACCGGCGAGGCCCTCCAGCGTCTCCGACAGGGCGGGCGCCGACGCGCAGTACCGGGACAGGTGCGACTCCGGCACTCCCTCCAGGTGGGCACGCCGGTAGTCACCCATGACGATCTTCGCCTGCTGCGGCGTGTAGCGCTCGCAGATCTGCTTGATGAGCAGCCGCAGCATCGCGGACTTACCGGACTCGCTCTCACCGAACACGATGAAGTGCGGGTCCGTCTCGAAGTCGACGAAGACGGGCGAGAGCGAGGACTCGTCGATGCCGATGGCGACACCGCGGTCCGGGTGCTCGAAGCCCTTCGGCAGCCGGTCCACCGGGAAGAGCGTGGGCAGCAGCCGCACGGCCGGAGCGGGGTTGCCCTGCCAGTTGTCGTTGATGCCGCGGATGAGGATCGACGTCGCCTCCGACAGGTCCTCCGTCTCCGAGGAGCCGTCGACCCGCGGCAGCGCCGTCATGAAGTGCAGCTTGTCCGGGGTCAGACCACGGCCGGGCACGGTGGCGGGGACGTTCTGCGCGACCTTGCGGTCGATCTCCGACTCGGTCGGGTCACCGAGCCGCAGCTCGATGCGGTTCTGCAGCATGTCCTTGAGCGCCGGCCGCACCTCGGTGTAGCGGCTCGCGCTCAGGATCACGTGCACACCGAAGCCGAGGCCGCGCGTCGCGATCTCCGTGACGGTGGACTCCAGCATCTCGTAGTCCGTCTTGAACGTCGCCCAGCCGTCGATGACGAGGAAGACGTCACCCCAGAGCTGGTCCGGCAGCTGGCCCGCGGCCCGGCGCTGACGGTACGTCTGGACCGAGTCGACGTTGTTCGCGCGGAAGTACTCCTCGCGCGCGTTGAGGATGCCCTCGACCTCGCTGACCGTACGGCGAACCTTCTCGGCATCGAGACGGTTGGCGACGCCGCCGACGTGTGCCAGGTCCTCCATCGCGATCAGGCTTCCACCGCCGAAGTCCAGGCAGTAGAACTGCACTTCGGACGGCGTGTGGGTGAGCGCGAACGACGAGATGAGCGTACGCAGCAGCGTCGACTTGCCGGACTGCGGACCACCGACGAACAGACCGTGACCCGCACCGCCGGAGAAGTCCCGGTAGAGCACGTCACGCCGCTGCTCGAACGGCTTGTCCACCATGCCGACCGGGACGTTGAGCCGGCCGAGCGCCGTGTAGTCGGGCGCGGTCAGGCCGCGTTCCGGGGTGACGGCGAGCTGCGGGAGGAGCTGCTCCAGCGAGGGCGCCTCCTCCAGCGGGGGCAGCCACACCTGGTGGGCGGGCGGTCCCTGATTGATCATCCGACTGACGAGGACGTCCAGGACGGTGTCGGCGAGGGCGTCGTCCACCCGGTTGTCGGGCTCCGGCTCCTCGATCACCGGCTGCGGGGGCAGTGCCACATGCTCCGCGGAGAACAGCGCGGGCCGCAGCTGCGTGGAGCGGCTCACCCGCGAGGGGCCCTCGCCGTGGTACGCCCCCGACACGTACGCCGCCTTGAAGCGGACCATGGTGTCGGTGTCGTACCGCAGATAGCCCGAGCCGGGGATCGACGGCAGGTGGTAGGCGTCCGGGACACCGATCGCCGTACGGGACTCGGCGGCGGAGAAGGTCCGCAGACCGATCCGGTACGAGAGATACGTGTCCAGGCCGCGCAGCTTGCCCTCTTCCAGGCGCTGCGACGCCAGCAGCAGGTGAATGCCCAGCGAACGGCCGATGCGGCCGATCTGGATGAACATGTCGATGAAGTCGGGCTTGGCCGTGAGGAGCTCGGAGAACTCGTCGAGCACGATCACCAGCGAGGCCATCGGCTCCAGTGCGGCGCCCGCCGCCCGTGCCTTCTCGTAGTCGTTCAGGTTGGCGTAGTTGCCGGCCGAGCGCAGCAGCTCCTGGCGGCGCTGCGTCTCACCCATGATCGAGTCACGCATACGGTCGACGAGGGTGAGGTCGTCCGCGAGGTTGGTGATCACGGCCGCGGTGTGCGGCATGTCCGCCATGCCCGCGAAGGTCGCACCGCCCTTGAAGTCCGCGAGGATGAAGTTGAGCGTCTCCGAGGAGTGCGTCACCGCGAGACCGAGCACCAGCGTACGCAGCACCTCGGACTTGCCGGAGCCGGTGGCGCCGACGCACAGGCCGTGCGGGCCCATGCCCTCCTGCGAGGCCTCCTTGAGGTCCAGCATGACGGGCTCGCCGTTCTCGCCGACACCGATCGGCACCCGCAGCCGCTCGTGCAGCGTGCGCGGACGCCAGGTGCGGGAGACGTCCACGGAACCCGCGTCGCCGATGCCCATGAGGTCCGTGAAGTCCAGGTTGGACAGGAGGGGTTCGCCCTCCTCCGCGGAGCCGACCCGGAAGGGGGAGAGCTGCCGCGCCAGGGACTCGGCCTGCGCCGGGTTCAGTACGTCGGGCTTGCCGGTGTACGCGGACTCGTGGCCGACGAACAGCCGCATCCGGTCCGGCTTCACGTAGGCCGTCAGACCCGCGCGCAGTTCCTCCTCCAGTTCGCCGGGGGAGATCTCCAGGAAGGTGACGCCCTGGAGCCCTTCGCTGCTGGCGAGTTCGGAGTCCGGCGGCACGGTGCCGCCGTCGAGCACCACGATCAGGTGCGGCTGGTCGTAGACCGGGTTGGCCTCCCGGTTCCAGCGGGGCCTGTCGTCCAGCTGGTCCGCCAGGGCCTCCTCCAGCTCGCCGAGGTCGTCGAACAGGAGCCGGGCCGAGCCCGCCCCGTCCTTGGCCTTCGGGTGCTGGCTGTGCGGCAGCCACTTGATCCAGTCCCAGTCGGCCGCCGCGGAGGGGTGCGCCACCACGGCGATCATCAGGTCCTCGGGCGAGTGCAGCGTCGCCAGCTGGGCCAGTGACGCACGGGCGTTGCCGTAGACCGTGTCGGTCTCTCCGCACACCGTCACGTGGTAGAAGGCGCGCAGCGAGATGGAGACGGGCAGGTCGGACAGACTGCCGTGCGCGTCGAGAAAGGCCTTCATGGCCGCCGCGGTGAGCGGCTCCAGCTCGTCCTTGGGAGCCGTCTCCGGCGCGACGAGCGGAGTGTTCAGCTGCTGGATACCACGGCCGATCCGCACGGAGGCGAAGTCCGCGTCGGTCGGGCGCCGCTCCCACAGCCGCTTGCCGTCGGCCGCCACCGCCCACAGCTGCTCCGGGTCGGGGTGCTGGAAGAGCTGGCTGCGCCGCTGCAGTTCAGCTGTCTTGTGTACGTCCTTGCGGACCTGTTCGAGATAGCGGAAGTAGTCACGCCGGTCCTGGGCCATACCCGCGCCGCCGCCCTGCCGGGACTTGGCGAACTGGGCGATGGCCATGGCCAGGGTCGAGGCCAGCATCAGCCCACCGACCACCCTCATGTAGGAGGGCAGGCTGGGCATGAAGAAGAAGCCGACTGAACCCAGCATGCCCATCATGGGCAGCAGGTTCATCAGCATGCTCTCGTCGCCCTCGCGCGGGATCTCGGGCGGCGTTTCCAGTTTGACCTCGCCGTCCGGTACCACCGGGGGCGCTATCCGCGGCGGCCGTTTGATGATGACGACGCTCACCGATGCACTCATCCTTCGCGATTGATACGTCTGATACGTCTACGTCTGATACGTCCTGGTGTGACGCCCCCGTGTACCGCGACGTGTTCTCGTCCGCGTTAGGCGTCGTCCGCGTAAGCGACGATCCTACTGATGCGAGCAGTGCGCCAGGGCGCCAGGAGGATGGAGATGCCGAGGGGGTCCGGGGAGAATTGAGGGAGGCAGGCCCTGTTGCGCCTGCCGTAGCGGATATGGTGGCGCTCCGCGTCGTACGAACGGCGCGAAGAAGCCTTTTCCACAGGGGGATGTACCAGGTGAGCACGGGGACTTCGACAGGTTTCTGCCGAATCACCATCGCAGCGCCGGACAGCCGAGTCGATGTGGCTCTGCCTGAGGATCTGCCGATCCAGGACCTGTTTCCTGAGATCGTCAGGCTCTCGGGCCTGGTCCAGTCGGACACCAGCCCCGCCGGCTACCACTTGGTACGCCGCGAGGGCGAAGTCCTCGACGCGAGCCGTTCGTTGCTGGAGCACAGGGTCAGGGACGGCGAGGTGCTGCTGCTGCGCACCTTCGCCGACTCACTGCCGCCGGCCGTCCACGACGACGTGGTGGACGCGATCGCCGCCGCGGTCAAGCAGGACAGCCGCAGCTGGAACGACAACCTCATGCGGATCGCCGGTCTTGTCTCCGGCGCTCTGCTGCTGGTCATGCTCGGCTTCGTCTTCTGGTTCGCGGACCCGGTACGGCACGACATGCACGGCCTGCAGGGGATCCTCGCCGGCGTCGCCGCGGTGACCCTGACGGCACTCGCCGGCGTACGGGCCCGGGTGTACGACGACCGCGGCAGCGCGGTCGCACTCGGTATCTCGGCGCTGCCGCACGCCCTCATCGCGGGCTCCGGCGTCATCTCCCAGGACCCGGGGGAGGGCCCGGGCAGGATCCAGTTCCTCGTCGGCTGTGTCGCCGTCCTGCTCTTCTCCGTCATCCTGATCATGCTGCTGCCGCAGGGGGACGCCCCCTTCGTGGCCGCCGCGCTTGCCTCCGCGATCGGCACGCTCGCCGTGTTCTGCGGTGTGCTCACCGAGGCGGAGCCGCGGGAGATCGCCGCCGGCACCTCGGTCGTCGCCCTGGCTGTCGTCGGCTTCCTGCCCGGCTGGTCGGCCCGCTTCGCCAAGCTGCCGATCGGTTTCCGCAACCCGGAGGACCTGGCCAGGGCCCGTCGCGAGGGCCAGGAGGGCGACCTCGAGGCCGTCGACGTCCAGCGCATCGTCGCCCAGACCAGCCGCGGCCACGAACTGCTGCTCGGCCTGGTGGGCGGCTGCGCCGCCGTCATCGTCGGCGCGGGCGGCGCGGTGCTCGGCTTCAGCGACAGCGGCTGGGCACAGCTGCTCGCCCTGTGCACCGGCGTCGCCGCGATGCTGCGGGCGCGCCTGTTCCGGTACACCGCCCAGGTCACCTGCCTGTTCGTGGCCGGTGTCGGCACGCTCGGTCTGCTGATCCTCGGCCTCGCGATCTCGCCCCCGGCCGACATCATCCTCGAACTGGTCCAGGGCAACACCGGCCCCGTCGACGTACGCACCCTGTGGCTCGGCGCCTCGGTCGCGGCGGGTGTGCTGCTGCTGATCGCGATCGCGCTGATCGTCCCGCAGAAGGGGCTCTCCCCCTTCTGGGGCCGCATGCTGGACCTCGCGGACTCGCTGGTGCTGCTCTCCCTGATCCCGGTCTGCCTGGCCGTCCTCGATGTCTACGGCAAGGTCCGCGGCGGCGTCTGAGCCCCGCGGGCCACGGCGGAAATCCGGACACTTCCGGGCTGGTACGCTGTGTGACGGCCGTTTGTGTGCGCGTTCGCGGTACCTGCCGGAGACCGCGCCGGACGGATCCCCGCCTCCCGAGTCACGGAAGCTCCCCTGAGAAGAAGACCAGGGGGCACTCGGTGGCAACAAAGAAGACTCACAAGGAGTACGCGTGTCGCTCGATACCGCCACGAAGAAGCAGATCATGGCCGAGTTCGGTACCAAGGAGGGTGACACCGGCTCCCCCGAGGTCCAGGTGGCCATGCTGTCGCGTCGGATCTCCGACCTGACCGAGCACCTGAAGACCCACAAGCACGACCACCACTCCCGCCGTGGCCTGCTGATCCTGGTCGGTCAGCGCCGCCGCCTGCTGCAGTACCTCGCCAAGAAGGACATCCAGCGCTTCCGTACGCTGGTCGACCGCCTCGGCATCCGCCGCGGTGCGGCGGGCGCCAAGTAAGACGCCGTGAAGGGAGCGGTTCCCGGAGGTGGGGGACCGCTCCCTTTGCTGTACGTGCGGAACGTGCGGAGTGTCACCGCCGCTTTGTAGGGTGGTAGCACAACGCAGTACACACGACACAGCGTGACGGCAACCGGGACACGAGCGGACACCCGGATGACCTCACCCACACCGAACGAGGAGAAGCGCGCCTCGCCGCCGCCGGTCCTCGGTAGTGGCCCCCGGGGGGAAGTGAGCCCCGGGTGCTTCGATCGAAGACCGGCCCGCACCAGACGGAGCGCTTCTCCACCACCGTCCCCCTGCCACACGGGCGGGACCAGGGACGAAAGACGATATGTAACGGAGAAAACGCTAGTGGAGAACGAGACCCACTACGCCGAGGCCGTCATCGACAACGGCACCTTCGGCACCCGCACCATCCGCTTCGAGACGGGCCGCCTGGCCAAGCAGGCCGCCGGCTCCGCCGTGGCGTACCTGGACGACGACACCATGGTGCTGTCGGCCACCACCGCATCCAAGAACCCCAAGGACCAGCTCGACTTCTTCCCGCTGACGGTCGACGTCGAGGAGCGGATGTACGCGGCCGGGAAGATCCCCGGTTCCTTCTTCCGCCGTGAGGGCCGGCCCTCCGAGGACGCCATCCTCACCTGCCGCCTCATCGACCGCCCGCTGCGCCCGTCCTTCAAGAAGGGCCTGCGCAACGAGATCCAGGTCGTCGCCACCATCATGGCGCTCAACCCCGACCACCTGTACGACGTCGTGGCCATCAACGCCGCCTCCGCGTCCACGCAGCTGGCCGGCCTGCCCTTCTCCGGCCCGATCGGCGGCGTCCGCGTCGCTCTGATCCGCGGCCAGTGGGTGGCCTTCCCGACGCACACCGAGCTCGAGGACGCCGTCTTCGACATGGTCGTCGCGGGCCGCACCCTGGAGGACGGCGACGTCGCGATCATGATGGTCGAGGCCGAGGCCACCGAGGGGACCATCAAGCTGGTCAAGGGCGGCGCCGAGGCCCCCACCGAGGAGGTCGTCGCCGCCGGTCTGGAGGCCGCGAAGCCCTTCATCAAGGTCCTGTGCAAGGCCCAGGCCGACCTCGCCGCGAAGGCCGCCAAGCCGACCGGCGAGTTCCCGATCTTCCTGGACTACCAGGACGACGTGTTCGAGGCGCTCTCCGCCGCGGTCCGCACCGAGCTCGCCCAGGCGCTCACCATCGCCGGCAAGCAGGAGCGCGAGACCGAGCTCGACCGCGTGAAGGGCCTGGCCGCCGAGAAGCTGCTGCCCGACTTCGAGGGACGTGAGAAGGAGATCTCCGCCGCGTACCGCTCGCTCACCAAGCAGCTGGTCCGCGAGCGCGTGATCAAGGAGAAGAAGCGCATCGACGGCCGTGGCGTGACGGACATCCGTACGCTGGCCGCCGAGGTCGAGGCCATCCCGCGGGTGCACGGTTCCGCCGTGTTCGAGCGTGGCGAGACCCAGATCCTGGGCGTCACCACCCTCAACATGCTCCGCATGGAGCAGCAGCTGGACACCCTCTCCCCGGTGACCCGCAAGCGCTACATGCACAACTACAACTTCCCGCCGTACTCCACCGGCGAGACCGGCCGCGTCGGCTCCCCCAAGCGCCGCGAGATCGGCCACGGTGCCCTCGCCGAGCGCGCCCTGGTCCCGGTCCTGCCGACGCGAGAGGAGTTCCCCTACGCGATCCGCCAGGTGTCCGAGGCCCTGAGCTCGAACGGCTCGACGTCCATGGGCTCGGTGTGCGCCTCCACCATGTCGCTGCTGAACGCCGGTGTGCCGCTGAAGGCCCCCGTCGCCGGTATCGCCATGGGCCTGATCTCCCAGGAGGTCGACGGCGAGACGCACTACGTCACCCTGACCGACATCCTCGGTGCGGAGGACGCCTTCGGTGACATGGACTTCAAGGTCGCCGGCACGAAGGAGTTCGTGACCGCCCTCCAGCTCGACACCAAGCTGGACGGCATCCCGGCCTCCGTCCTGGCCGCCGCGCTGAAGCAGGCCCGTGACGCCCGCCTCCACATCCTCGACGTGATGATGGAAGCGATCGACACGCCCGACGAGATGTCCCCGAACGCACCGCGGATCATCACCGTGAAGATCCCGGTCGACAAGATCGGCGAGGTCATCGGCCCCAAGGGCAAGATGATCAACCAGATCCAGGAGGACACCGGCGCCGAGATCACGATCGAGGACGACGGCACGATCTACATCGGTGCCGCCGACGGCCCGGCCGCCGAGGCCGCCCGCACCACGATCAACGGCATCGCCAACCCGACCATGCCGGAGGTCGGCGAGCGCTACCTGGGCACGGTCGTGAAGACGACCACGTTCGGTGCGTTCGTCTCGCTGCTCCCGGGCAAGGACGGTCTGCTGCACATCTCGCAGATCCGCAAGCTCGCCGGCGGCAAGCGCGTGGAGAACGTCGAGGACGTCGTCGGCGTGGGCCAGAAGGTCCAGGTCGAGATCGCCGAGATCGACTCCCGCGGCAAGCTCTCCCTCATCCCCGTGATCGAGGGCGAGGGCGAGTCCGACAGCGGCTCCGACGAGAAGAAGGACGACGGCGACAAGTGACGTCGCGTAGCTCCCTGACGACGGCCCGCACCTCCTCCGAGGCGCGGGCCGTCGCCCGTACCCAAACCCTCATCAAGGGCAGCAACGGCATCGGTACGGTCCGTAAGACCACCCTCCCCGGCGGCCTGCGCATCGTCACCGAGACCCTGCCGTCCGTGCGCTCCGCCACCTTCGGGATCTGGGCGCACGTGGGCTCCCGCGACGAGACGCCCGCGCTGAACGGCGCCACGCACTATCTGGAGCACCTCCTCTTCAAGGGCACCACACGGCGCAGCGCGCTCGACATCTCCGCCGCCATCGACGCGGTCGGCGGCGAGATGAACGCGTTCACGGCGAAGGAGTACACGTGCTACTACGCGCGCGTACTCGACACCGACCTGCCGCTCGCCATCGACGTCGTCTGCGACATGCTCACCGGCTCGCTCATCCTCGAAGAGGACGTCAACGTCGAGCGCGGCGCCATCCTCGAAGAGATCGCCATGACGGAGGACGACCCGGGCGACTGCGTGCACGACCTGTTCGCGCACACGATGTTCGGCGACAACCCCCTCGGCCGCCCGGTCCTCGGCACGGTCGACACGGTCAACGCCCTCACCGCCGACCGCATCCGCCGCTTCTACCGCAAGCACTACGACCCGACGCACCTCGTCGTCGCGGCCGCGGGCAACGTCGACCACAACAAGGTCGTACGACAGGTCCGCGCCGCCTTCGAGCAGGCCGGCGCCCTCAAGCGGCCCGACGCCACCCCGATCGCCCCGCGCGACGGCCGCCGCACCATCCGCACGGCCGGCCGCGTCGAGCTCCTCGGCCGCAAGACCGAGCAGGCCCACGTCGTCCTCGGCATGCCCGGTCTGGCCCGCACCGACGAGCGCCGCTGGGCCCTCGGCGTCCTCAACACCGCGCTCGGCGGCGGCATGTCCTCCCGACTGTTCCAGGAGGTCAGGGAGAAGCGCGGCCTGGCGTACAGCGTGTACTCGTACACCTCGGGCTTCGCCGACTGCGGTCTCTTCGGCGTGTACGCGGGCTGCCGGCCGTCCCAGGTCCACGACGTGCTGAAGATCTGCCGGGACGAGCTCGACCAGGTCGCCGAGCGCGGGCTGCCGGACGACGAGATCGACCGCGCCATCGGCCAGCTCCGCGGCTCCACGGTCCTCGGCCTGGAGGACACCGGCGCGCTGATGAACCGTATCGGCAAGAGCGAGCTGTGCTGGGGCGAGCAGATGTCCGTCGACGACATGCTGGCCCGGATAGCAGCGGTCACCCCGGACGACGTCCGGTCCGTGGCCCGCGACATCCTGGGACAGCGCCCCTCGCTGTCCGTCATCGGCCCGCTCAAGGACAAGCAGGCCTCCCGGCTGCACGACGCGGTCGCGTGAAGCACGACGGCACGCATCGCCGGCAGGTTCGCGTACGTCCTCGACAACCCGCATTCCCGTAAGCCCGCATTCCCGTAAGGAAGCAACAACATGAGCAAGCTGCGCGTGGCGGTCCTCGGCGCCAAGGGCCGTATCGGATCCGAGGCGGTACGGGCCGTCGAGGCCGCCGAGGACATGGAACTGGTGGCCGCCCTCGGCCGCGGCGACAAACTGGAGACGCTCGCCGACACGGGAGCCCAGGTCGCGGTCGAGCTGACCACCCCCGCCTCGGTCATGGGCAACCTCGACTTCTGCGTACGCCACGGCATCCACGCGGTCGTCGGGACCACGGGCTGGACCGACGAGCGCCTCGCGCAGCTGCGGGGCTGGCTGGACCGCTCCCCGGAGACGGGCGTGCTCATCGCCCCCAACTTCTCCATCGGGGCCGTGCTGACCATGAAGTTCGCCGAGAAGGCCGCGCCCTACTTCGAGTCCGTCGAGGTCGTCGAGCTGCACCACCCGAACAAGGTGGACGCCCCCAGCGGCACCGCCATGCGCACCGCCCAGCTCATCGCCGCCGCCCGCGAGCGTGCCGGCAGCGCCCCGCAGCCCGACGCCACGGTGAGCGGCCTGGACGGCGCCCGGGGCGCGGACGTCGACGGGGTGCCCGTCCACGCCGTACGCCTCCGTGGCCTCCTCGCCCACCAGGAGGTTCTCCTCGGCGGCGAGGGCGAGATCCTCACCGTCCGCCACGACTCCCTCCACCACAGCAGCTTCATGCCGGGCATCCTGCTGGGCGCCCGCCGCGTGGTGACCGCCCCGGGCCTCACCTTCGGCCTCGAGCACTTCCTCGACCTGAGCTGAGCGGCTGGGAACCATCATGCGCGCGAAGATCACGTACGCCGTCACGGCAGCCGTCCTGCTGGTCTACTTCGTCCTGGTCGGCAGCCGCGGCATCCTGCTGATCGAGGCCGGCACACCCGTCACGATCGTCTTCGGTGTGGCGGTGCTGATCCTGCCGGGGATCGGTCTGTGGTTCCTGTGGAAGAACACCCAGTTCGTCCACAAGGCCAACCAGCTCGCCGCCGAACTCGACGCCGAGGGGGGCCTGCCCGTCGACGAGTTGAGGCGCACCGCGGGCGGCCGTATCGACCGTGACTCGGCCGACGAGGTCTTCGCCCGGCGCAGGGCCGAGACCGAGGACGCCCCCGACGACTGGCGCAGCTGGTTCCGCCTCGCCATCGCCTACCGCGACGCCCGGGACACACCCCGGGCGCGCAAGGCGATGCAACGGGCGATCGCGCTCCACGGCCCCTCTTTGCGCCTAAACCGGCGCCGCTCTCGCGGAGCTGGATGATCGCCGTTGTGGTTCCGCAATTGATGGTTGCGGTGGTCCCGGGGACACCACCGCAACCGAACGGTCAGGCGCCCCGCGTGTACTCCGAGGCCCACGCCTCCACCGTGTCCGTCGCCCGGTCGAAGGCATCCGGGCGGGCCAGGAAGTCGGCGTCGTGCGAGGTCATCAGCGGCAGCACGGCCCCGGATGCCCGGCCCTTGCGTTCGAGGACGAGGGCCTGCCCCTGGAGCGTGCGCGGCAGCCCGAGCCAGCGCACCGGCTGCTGCACCGTCCGTGCCGAGGCGACCTGCTCCCAGGGCGTCGTGCGCGTGGCCAAGAAGCTCACCTTGCGCAGCCCCCGCCCGCTCACCCAGGTTCCCATGCGCAGCAGCCGCAGGGCGCCGGCGATGATGCACAGCGCCAGCCCGAAGCAGAACGCGCCGGCGGCCAGGGTCCCGGCCACCGTGATGATGACCGCCGCGAACAGCACGTACGAGGCGAGCAGAAGCAGGATCGCGGCCGCGCTCACCCGCCACGGGCCAGGTCGGTAGGGCCGCCGCCAGCGGTCGCGGTCGTCGAACGGCAGCGCCTGGTCGTCCACCGCCTCGTCAAAAGCGCGATCGGCGGTCAGGAAGGGCAGGGGCACGACAGATCCTCACTCAGTCCAGACTCAATCGATGCGGGGGACATCGCCGAGTGAGGCTATCGAGCCGGATGCGGGCCCACCACCCGCGGGGGTCCATGGGGGTGCGCACCGTGCCATTCGGGCGGCCGGCCCGGGCGGCTGGCCTGAGCGGCCCGTGGTCAGCGGTTCTGGGACGCCTGTGACTCGTGCGCGGGCGACTGGTCGGGGGACAGCGCGGGCATCCCGAGGAGCACGGAGCCCACGAGCCCCGCGACGACGGTGAGACCTATCAGCCAGCGCCCGGCCCTCTCGCGCGCGGAGGTCCGCTCACGGGGCGGGGGAGTGACATTGCTGCGGAACCTGTCGGCTTCGGCGATGAAGGCGAACGGTACGGGCTCGCGCCGACGGAACATGGGGTGCGCTTCTCCTTCGGGACCTTGTGACGGACCTGGCGACTCGAACGGTCGCGGTCACCTACACAGACGTGCGAAACCCTCAGAAGGTGCCCGATATCGCCGATTTCACAGAAGTTCGCCGGCGAATGTCGTGGCCCGCCACCGAACGCCCCGTTGTCAGTGCCGGACCGTAGAGTGGACGCCGCCCGAGAGACGTGATGGAAGGACCCTCCGAGCCGTGACCGACACCCCCGCCGACGAACTCAAGCCGAGCATCCGCAGCGACGTCACCGTCGAGCTGGTCAAGCACAGCGCGGCCGACTCCGACGTGCTGTGGGCCGCTCGCGTCTCCACCGCGGGCGAGCAGTCCCTGGACGAGCTGAAGAAGGACCCGGAGCGCTCCAAGGGCCTGATCAACTACCTGATGCGGGACCGGCACGGCAGCCCCTTCGAGCACAACTCGATGACGTTCTTCATCAGCGCCCCGATCTTCGTCTTCCGCGAGTTCATGCGGCACAGGGTGGGCTGGAGCTACAACGAGGAGAGCGGGCGCTACCGCGAGCTCCAGCCGGTCTTCTACGTCCCCGATGAGTCCCGCAAGCTCGTCCAGGAGGGCCGCCCCGGAAAGTACGTCTTCGTGGAGGGCACCCAGGCACAGCAGGAGCTGGTCGGCCGGGTCATGGAGGACACGTACGTACACGCGTACGAGGCGTATCAGGAGATGCTCGCCGCCGGCGTCGCCCGCGAGGTCGCCCGTTCGGTCCTCCCGGTCGGCCTGTACTCCTCGATGTACGCCACCTGCAACGCCCGCTCGCTCATGCACTTCCTCGGCCTGCGCACCCAGCACGAGCTCGCCAAGGTCCCGTCCTTCCCGCAACGGGAGATCGAGATGGTCGGCGAGAAGATGGAGGCGGAGTGGGCCAGGCTGATGCCGCTGACGCACGCCGCCTTCAATGCCAACGGCCGGATCGCCCCGTAGTACCCACGGGGACCCCTATCGCGACGGCTCCGGTCGCCTGGGACACGCATGTACGGGTCAACCGAGAGAGGCGCCCGGATTGCGGCATTTCGCGAAGTTCATCTAGCCTGATCAAACGGACCCGGCACTGCTTGAACCCCCGAGCAGGCAGTGCCGGGTTCCACCTTTGTCCGGACTTTTACGGCCCCCCGCGGGCAGACCGCGCCTTGAGCAGCGAGTAGCGTGTTACCCATGGCTCCGACCTCCACTCCGCAGACCCCCTTCGGGCGGGTCCTCACCGCCATGGTCACGCCCTTCACGGCGGACGGCGCACTCGACCTCGACGGCGCACAGCGGCTCGCCACCCACCTGGTGGACGCAGGCAACGACGGCCTGATCATCAACGGCACCACCGGAGAGTCCCCCACCACCAGCAACGCGGAGAAATCGGATCTCGTACGGGCCGTCCTGGAGGCCGTGGGCGACCGCGCCCACGTCGTCGCCGGCGTCGGCACGAACGACACCCACCACAGCATCGAGCTGGCACACGCCGCCGAGAAGGTGGGCGCGCACGGCCTGCTCGTCGTCACGCCGTACTACAACAAGCCCCCGCAGGAGGGCCTCTACCGGCACTTCACGGCCGTCGCCGACGCCGCGGAGCTGCCGGTCATGCTGTACGACATCCCCGGCCGCAGCGGCGTCCCGATCAACACCGAGACACTCGTCCGCCTCGCGGAGCACCCGAGGATCGTCGCCAACAAGGACGCCAAGGGCGACCTCGGCCGCGCCAGCTGGGCCATCGCCCAGTCCGGCCTCGCCTGGTACTCCGGCGACGACATGCTGAACCTGCCGCTCCTCTCCGTGGGTGCGGTCGGCTTCGTCTCGGTCGTCGGCCACGTCGTCACCCCCGAGCTGCGCGCCCTGGTCGAGGCGTACATCTCCGGTGACGTCCAGAAGGCCACCGAGATCCACCAGAAGCTGCTCCCGGTCTTCACGGGCATGTTCCGCACCCAGGGGGTGATGACCACCAAGGCGGCGCTCGCACTCCAGGGCCTGCCCGCAGGCCCCCTGCGCGCCCCCATGGTCGAGCTCACGCCCGAGGAGACCGCCCAGCTCAAGATCGATCTTGCCGCCGGCGGGGTACAGCTCTGACAACGGACTTCACAACTGAATAGGCAGGACACAGGTGCCTGCGTCCCACACTGACAACTGCTTTTGCACGAACGTCATGCGCGCCACGTGCCCTACAGGTACGTGGCGTGTGTGGTGAGGAGAGTCTTTTGAGTCATCCGCATCCTGAACTCGGCCCGCCGCCGAAGCTCCCCGAGGGCGGCCTGCGGGTCACCCCGCTCGGTGGCCTCGGCGAAATCGGCCGGAACATGACCGTATTCGAGTACGGCGGCCGCCTGCTGATCGTCGACTGCGGAGTGCTCTTCCCCGAGGAGGAGCAGCCCGGAATCGATCTGATCCTGCCGGACTTCTCCTCCGTCAGGGACCGCCTCGACGACATCGACGGCATCGTCCTCACACACGGCCACGAGGACCACATCGGCGGCGTCCCCTACCTGCTCCGCGAGAAGCCGGACATCCCGCTGATCGGCTCCAAGCTGACCCTCGCCCTCATCGAGGCCAAGCTCCAGGAGCACCGCATCCGTCCCTACACCCTGGAGGTGGCCGAGGGGAACCGCGAGCGCATTGGTCCCTTCGACTGCGAGTTCATCGCGGTCAACCACTCCATCCCCGACGCCCTGGCCGTCGCCATCCGCACCCCGGCGGGCATGGTGGTCCACACGGGCGACTTCAAGATGGACCAGCTCCCGCTGGACAACCGCCTCACGGATCTGCACGCGTTCGCCCGGCTGAGCGAGGAAGGCATCGACCTCCTCCTCACCGACTCCACGAACGCCGAGGTCCCCGGCTTCACCCCGCACGAGCGCGACATCTCCAACGTCCTGCGTCAGGTCTTCGCGAGCGCCCGCAAGCGGATCATCGTGGCCAGCTTCGCCAGCCACGTCCACCGCATCCAGCAGATCCTCGACGCGGCCCACGAGTTCGGCCGACGGGTCGCCTTCGTCGGCCGCTCGATGGTGCGCAACATGGGCATCGCCCGGGACCTGGGCTACCTCCGAGTCCCGCCGGGGCTGGTCGTGGACGTCAAGACGCTGGACGACCTCCCTGACGACGAGGTCGTGCTGGTCTGCACGGGCTCCCAGGGCGAACCGATGGCGGCCCTGTCCCGCATGGCCAACCGGGACCACCAGATCCGCATCGTCCAGGGCGACACGGTGATCCTGGCGTCATCGCTGATCCCGGGCAACGAGAACGCGGTCTACCGCGTCATCAACGGCCTGACCCGCTGGGGCGCGAACGTCGTCCACAAGGGCAACGCCAAGGTGCACGTCTCGGGCCACGCGTCCGCGGGCGAGCTCCTGTACTTCTACAACATCTGCCGGCCGAAGAACCTGATGCCGGTCCACGGCGAATGGCGCCACCTGCGCGCGAACGCGGAGCTGGGCGCCATGACGGGCGTCCCGCACGACCGGATCGTCATCGCGGAGGACGGCGTGGTCGTCGACCTCGTCGAGGGCAGGGCGAAGATCTCCGGCAAGGTCCAGGCCGGTTACGTCTACGTCGACGGCCTCTCGGTCGGAGGCGTCGGCGAACCCGCGCTCAAGGACCGCAAGATCCTCGGTGACGAGGGCATCATCTCGGTCTTCGTCGTGGTCGACTCGTCGACGGGCAAGATCACGGGCGGCCCGCACATCCAGGCCCGCGGCTCGGGCATCGAGGACTCGGCCTTCGGCGATGTGACCCCGAGGATCACGGAGGTGTTGGAGCGGTCGGCTCAGGACGGCGTCGTTGAGCCCCACCAGCTGCAGCAACTCATCCGGCGCACGCTGGGCAAGTGGGTCTCGGACACCTACCGGCGCAGGCCGATGATCCTCCCGGTCGTCGTCGAGGTCTGACCCGCCGTCACGGACGGCCGTTCGCACGGCCGCCCGGACCGTGGTGGGTGTGAACTCGGGGCGGGGCCCCTCGATTTGCATCGGGGCGCCCCGCTCCAGTACGTTTACGGCTCCACCAGAACGGGAACCCGGGTGCTCCACGCATCGGGGATTCACTCCCGGACCGGATGGAAATTCCGACTCAGAATCTCTGATAAAGTCGGAAACACCGAAGGGAAGCGCCCGGAGGAAAGCCGCGAGAGAGTCTCTCGGGTGAGTACGAAGGAAGCGTCCGTTCCTTGAGAACTCAACAGCGTGCCAAAAATCAACGCCAGATATGTTGATACCCCGTCTCTCCCGATTCCGGGAGGGCGAGGTTCCTTTGAAATAACACAGCGAGGACGCTGTGAGCCGGGGGGATTATTCCTCCTCCTGGTTCCGCTCTCGTGGTGTCATCCCGATTACGGGAAAACATTCACGGAGAGTTTGATCCTGGCTCAGGACGAACGCTGGCGGCGTGCTTAACACATGCAAGTCGAACGATGAAGCCCTTCGGGGTGGATTAGTGGCGAACGGGTGAGTAACACGTGGGCAATCTGCCCTTCACTCTGGGACAAGCCCTGGAAACGGGGTCTAATACCGGATACAACTACTACAGGCATCTGTTGGTGGTGGAAAGCTCCGGCGGTGAAGGATGAGCCCGCGGCCTATCAGCTTGTTGGTGAGGTAGTGGCTCACCAAGGCGACGACGGGTAGCCGGCCTGAGAGGGCGACCGGCCACACTGGGACTGAGACACGGCCCAGACTCCTACGGGAGGCAGCAGTGGGGAATATTGCACAATGGGCGAAAGCCTGATGCAGCGACGCCGCGTGAGGGATGACGGCCTTCGGGTTGTAAACCTCTTTCAGCAGGGAAGAAGCGAAAGTGACGGTACCTGCAGAAGAAGCGCCGGCTAACTACGTGCCAGCAGCCGCGGTAATACGTAGGGCGCGAGCGTTGTCCGGAATTATTGGGCGTAAAGAGCTCGTAGGCGGCTTGTCACGTCGGGTGTGAAAGACCGGGGCTTAACTCCGGTTCTGCATTCGATACGGGCTAGCTAGAGTTCGGTAGGGGAGATCGGAATTCCTGGTGTAGCGGTGAAATGCGCAGATATCAGGAGGAACACCGGTGGCGAAGGCGGATCTCTGGGCCGATACTGACGCTGAGGAGCGAAAGCGTGGGGAGCGAACAGGATTAGATACCCTGGTAGTCCACGCCGTAAACGGTGGGAACTAGGTGTTGGCGACATTCCACGTCGTCGGTGCCGCAGCTAACGCATTAAGTTCCCCGCCTGGGGAGTACGGCCGCAAGGCTAAAACTCAAAGGAATTGACGGGGGCCCGCACAAGCAGCGGAGCATGTGGCTTAATTCGACGCAACGCGAAGAACCTTACCAAGGCTTGACATACACCGGAAACGGCCAGAGATGGTCGCCCCCTTGTGGTCGGTGTACAGGTGGTGCATGGCTGTCGTCAGCTCGTGTCGTGAGATGTTGGGTTAAGTCCCGCAACGAGCGCAACCCTTGTTCTGTGTTGCCAGCATGCCCTTCGGGGTGATGGGGACTCACAGGAGACCGCCGGGGTCAACTCGGAGGAAGGTGGGGACGACGTCAAGTCATCATGCCCCTTATGTCTTGGGCTGCACACGTGCTACAATGGCAGGTACAATGAGCTGCGATACCGTGAGGTGGAGCGAATCTCAAAAAGCCTGTCTCAGTTCGGATTGGGGTCTGCAACTCGACCCCATGAAGTCGGAGTTGCTAGTAATCGCAGATCAGCATTGCTGCGGTGAATACGTTCCCGGGCCTTGTACACACCGCCCGTCACGTCACGAAAGTCGGTAACACCCGAAGCCGGTGGCCCAACCCCTTGTGGGAGGGAGCTGTCGAAGGTGGGACTGGCGATTGGGACGAAGTCGTAACAAGGTAGCCGTACCGGAAGGTGCGGCTGGATCACCTCCTTTCTAAGGAGCACTTCTTACCGAGTCCTTCGGGACGAGGTCAGAGGCCATTACGTCGGCAAATGTTCGACGGTGGTTGCTCATGGGTGGAACGTTGATTATTCGGCACACTCGGCCTGCTCGGGTTCGCAAGTACTGCTTCGGCGTGGAAAGCGAATGAGAGAGGCGAGTGTGTCGGGCACGCTGTTGGGTGTCTGAGGGTGCGAGCGTTGCTCGTCCTTCGGGTTGCCGGCCCCGGTGAAGCACTGACGTAGTTGGTGTGTGACGGGTGGTTGGTCGTTGTTTGAGAACTGCACAGTGGACGCGAGCATCTGTGGCCAAGTTTTTAAGGGCGCACGGTGGATGCCTTGGCACCAGGAACCGATGAAGGACGTGGGAGGCCACGATAGTCCCCGGGGAGTCGTCAACCAGGCTTTGATCCGGGGGTTTCCGAATGGGGAAACCCGGCAGTCGTCATGGGCTGTCACCCATACCTGAACACATAGGGTATGTGGAGGGAACGCGGGGAAGTGAAACATCTCAGTACCCGCAGGAAGAGAAAACAACCGTGATTCCGGGAGTAGTGGCGAGCGAAACCGGATGAGGCCAAACCGTATGCGTGTGAGACCCGGCAGGGGTTGCGTATACGGGGTTGTGGGATCTCTCTTCCACGGTCTGCCGGCCGTGGGACGAGTCAGAAACCGTTGATGTAGGCGAAGGACATGCGAAAGGTCCGGCGTAGAGGGTAAGACCCCCGTAGTCGAAACGTCAGCGGCTCGTTTGAGAGACACCCAAGTAGCACGGGGCCGAGAAATCCCGTGTGAATCTGGCGGGACCACCCGTTAAGCCTAAATATTCCCTGGTGACCGATAGCGGATAGTACCGTGAGGGAATGGTGAAAAGTACCGCGGGAGCGGAGTGAAATAGTACCTGAAACCGTGTGCCTACAAGCCGTGGGAGCGTCGCGCAGGGAACTTGTTCCTTGCGTCGTGACTGCGTGCCTTTTGAAGAATGAGCCTGCGAGTTTGCGGTGTGTTGCGAGGTTAACCCGTGTGGGGAAGCCGTAGCGAAAGCGAGTCCGAATAGGGCGGTGTAGTAGCGCGCTCAAGACCCGAAGCGGAGTGATCTAGCCATGGGCAGGTTGAAGCGGAGGTAAGACTTCGTGGAGGACCGAACCCACCAGGGTTGAAAACCTGGGGGATGACCTGTGGTTAGGGGTGAAAGGCCAATCAAACTCCGTGATAGCTGGTTCTCCCCGAAATGCATTTAGGTGCAGCGTCGTGTGTTTCTTGCCGGAGGTAGAGCACTGGATAGGCGATGGGCCCTACCGGGTTACTGACCTTAGCCAAACTCCGAATGCCGGTAAGTGAGAGCGCGGCAGTGAGACTGTGGGGGATAAGCTCCATGGTCGAGAGGGAAACAGCCCAGAGCATCGACTAAGGCCCCTAAGCGTACGCTAAGTGGGAAAGGATGTGGAGTCGCAGAGACAACCAGGAGGTTGGCTTAGAAGCAGCCACCCTTGAAAGAGTGCGTAATAGCTCACTGGTCTAGTGATTCCGCGCCGACAATGTAGCGGGGCTCAAGCGTACCGCCGAAGTCGTGTCATTCACACATATGGCCCTAACGGGTGTGTGGATGGGTAGGGGAGCGTCGTGTGCCGGGTGAAGCAGCCGCGGAAGCGAGTTGTGGACGGTTCACGAGTGAGAATGCAGGCATGAGTAGCGATTCACACGTGGGAAACGTGTGCGCCGATTGACTAAGGGTTCCTGGGTCAAGCTGATCTGCCCAGGGTAAGTCGGGACCTAAGGCGAGGTCGACAGGCGTAGTCGATGGATAACCGGTTGATATTCCGGTACCCGCTGTGAAGCGTCAAACATCGAGCATCGTGATGCTAAGGCCGTGAAGCCGTTCCGGACCCTTCGGGGAATGGAAAGTGGTGGAGCCGCTGAACCAAGCGGTTAGTAGGTGAGTGATGGGGTGACGCAGGAAGGTAGTCCATCCCGGGCGGTGGTTGTCCCGGGGTAAGGGTGTAGCCCGAGTGGTAGGTAAATCCGCCGCTCTTGCAGGGTGAGACCTGATGCCGAGCCGATTGTGGTGAAGTGGATGATCCTATGCTGTCGAGAAAAGCCTCTAGCGAGTTTTATGGCGGCCCGTACCCTAAACCGACTCAGGTGGTCTGGTAGAGAATACCGAGGCGTTCGGGTGAACTATGGTTAAGGAACTCGGCAAAATGCCCCCGTAACTTCGGGAGAAGGGGGCCATTCCTGGTGATCCAATTTTCTTGGTGAGCTGGGGGTGGCCGCAGAGACCAGCGAGAAGCGACTGTTTACTAAAAACACAGGTCCGTGCGAAGCCGTAAGGCGATGTATACGGACTGACGCCTGCCCGGTGCTGGAACGTTAAGGGGACCGGTTAGCTCACTTTCGGGTGGGCGAAGCTGAGAACTTAAGCGCCAGTAAACGGCGGTGGTAACTATAACCATCCTAAGGTAGCGAAATTCCTTGTCGGGTAAGTTCCGACCTGCACGAATGGCGTAACGACTTCTCGACTGTCTCAACCATAGGCCCGGTGAAATTGCACTACGAGTAAAGATGCTCGTTTCGCGCAGCAGGACGGAAAGACCCCGGGACCTTTACTACAGTTTGATATTGGTGTTCGGTTCGGCTTGTGTAGGATAGCTGGGAGACTGTGAAGCGTGGACGCCAGTTCATGTGGAGTCGTCGTTGAAATACCAGTCTGGTCGTGCTGGATGTCTAACCTGGGTCCGTGATCCGGATCAGGGACAGTGTCTGATGGGTAGTTTAACTGGGGCGGTTGCCTCCTAAAGGGTAACGGAGGCGCCCAAAGGTTCCCTCAGCCTGGTTGGCAATCAGGTGTTGAGTGTAAGTGCACAAGGGAGCTTGACTGTGAGACCGACGGGTCGAGCAGGGACGAAAGTCGGGACTAGTGATCCGGCGGTGGCTTGTGGAAGCGCCGTCGCTCAACGGATAAAAGGTACCCCGGGGATAACAGGCTGATCTTCCCCAAGAGTCCATATCGACGGGATGGTTTGGCACCTCGATGTCGGCTCGTCGCATCCTGGGGCTGGAGTCGGTCCCAAGGGTTGGGCTGTTCGCCCATTAAAGCGGTACGCGAGCTGGGTTTAGAACGTCGTGAGACAGTTCGGTCCCTATCCGCTGTGCGCGTAGGAGTCTTGAGAAGGGCTGTCCCTAGTACGAGAGGACCGGGACGGACGAACCTCTGGTGTGCCAGTTGTTCTGCCAAGGGCATGGCTGGTTGGCTACGTTCGGGAGGGATAACCGCTGAAAGCATCTAAGCGGGAAGCCTGCTTCGAGATGAGGACTCCCACCCACTTGATGGGGTAAGGCTCCCAGTAGACGACTGGGTTGATAGGCCAGGTCTGGAAGCCCGGTAACGGGTGGAGGTGACTGGTACTAATAGGCCGAGGGCTTGTCCTCAGTTGCTCGCGTCCACTGTGTTGGTTCTGAAACCACGAACAACCCCACGTTTGCCACAGGCGTGGTGCGGTTGAGTGTTTCATAGTGTTTCGGTGGTCATAGCGTGAGGGAAACGCCCGGTTACATTCCGAACCCGGAAGCTAAGCCTTACAGCGCCGATGGTACTGCAGGGGGGACCCTGTGGGAGAGTAGGACACCGCCGAACAAATATTGAGAGAGCTGGTCCCCGAACTTCGGTTCAGGGACCAGCTCTTTTTTGTTTCGCGTCACTTCGTGTTCACGTTGCACCACCAGCATCCGCAGCATGGGTGCAGCCGCAATGCTCAGAGCCGCAGGCATCGGCGCAGGTGACGAGGTCATCGTGCCGGCGTTCGGGAACGTGGAGGTCGCCGACGCCGTGCAACTGGCCGGTGCGGTGCCGGTGTTCGCCGACATAGATCCGGGGACGTACTGCCTGGACGCCGCCGCCGTCGATGCTGCCGTCAGCGAGCGCACCGCGGCCGTGATCGTCGTGCACCGCTTCGGCAGGACTGCGGACATCGCGCGGTTGCGTGAAGTCGGGCAACGGCACGGGCTGTTGGTGCTGGAGCAGGGCGAGACCGAGAGGCCGTACGACGAGGTCGCGCAGCGCAGGGCGCATGCCGCCCATCTCAGCGGTCGACTGCGTGGGGTGCGTACCCCGGACGGTGGCGGTGAGCACACCTACCAGCAGTACGTCGTGCGGGTGCTCGGCAACGGCCGGCCGGACCGCGACGCCTTCGCGCGCGCCTTGCGCGCCCGGGGGGTTGAGTGCCGGGTGCCGGTGAAGACGCCCGTGCACCGCATGCCAGGGTTCCGGCGGGACGTCTGCCTTCCGGAGACCGAGCTCGCCTCGGACGAGACGCTGGCGCTGCCAGTGGACGGCTCACTGACCAAGCGGCAGGTGCAGCGTGTCGTCTCCGCCTGCAACGCGCTGGGCGGACTGCTGCAACCCGCCTTCCCGTGAGTCCGCTCCCTCGCCCACAGGCAGTGGCGCGGCCCAGTGGGCTATTGGTGTGGAGCAGTCATCAGTTCGGGGTATGATCTATTCCGTTGCCGCGAGGGAAACCTCGAAAAGGCGACAGGCCCCTATAGCTCAGTCGGTAGAGCGTCTCCATGGTAAGGAGAAGGTCAACGGTTCGATTCCGTTTGGGGGCTCTGACAAAAGGCCTCGCCCATCAGGGCGAGGCCTTTTCTGTGCGCTGGGGTCAGTCGTTGTGGAGGCCCGGCACGCGCATCGCGAGGATCGCCATGTCGTCGGACGGGGCGTCGGAGGCGAAGCGTTCGACCGCGCGCATGATGCGAGCCGCGACCGCGCCCGCTGTCAGGCCCGTGCAGGTGGTCAGGACGTCCGTGAGGCCGTCGTCGCCCAGCATGCGGGTGCCCTCGCGGCGTTCGGTGACGCCGTCCGTCACGCACAGGAGGACGTCGCCGGGATCGAGGGTGACCGTCTGCTCGTACAGCTCCAGGTCCTCCATGACGCCCAGCAGGGGCTGGGGTTCGGCGGCCGGTTCGACCGAGCCGTCCTGGCGCAGGCGGAGCGGGAGCGGATGGCCGGCGCAGACCACCTTCAGGATGGCGCTGCCGTCCTCCTGGGGCCACAACTCGCCGTACAAGAGCGTCAGGAAGCGGCTGCGGGCGCCCTCGTCGATGATGGCGGAGTTCAGGCGCTCCAGGACCGCTGGGCCGCCGAAGCCCTCGCGGGCCAGCAGGCGCAGGGCGTGCCGGGCGAGGCCCGTGACCGCGGCCGCCTCCGGGCCCGTACCGCAGACGTCGCCGATGGCGAAGCCGTACGCCCCGTCGCGGATCGGGAACAGGTCGTAGAAGTCGCCACCGACCTCGTTGCCCTCGCCGGCCGCCCGGTAGATGACCTCGACCTCGACGCCCTCGACCTCCGGCAGTTCGGGCGGCAGGAGGCTGCGCTGGAGGGACTGGCTGATGGCCGTGCGCTCCGAGTACAGGCGGGCGTTGTCCAGCGCCAGTGCCGCCCGGCGCGACAGGTCCTCGGCCAGTTCCAGGATCTCCTGGCGGAAGTGTTCGTCCGTCGGCTTGCCCAGCGTCAGCATGCCGATCACGCGGTTGCGGGCCACCAGCGGAAGTACCACGGTCTCGCCGCCCACCGCCGCGGCCGTCGCGAGCGTGGTGCCGATGCCCGAGCTCACCGTCGCGGGCTCGCCCAGGCCCAGGCTGCGCATGGACGTGCGCAGCGCGGCCTGATGGGCCGCCTCGGCGGGCGCCGACCAAACGCGGGCTCCCGGGGCGGGGATCGGGTCCGGCGGGGGAACCTTGGACAGCAGGGCCTTGATGCCGTCGATGCGCTCCTCGTCCTCGTGGAGGACGTACGAGAGATAGGGCTCCGAGGCCTGGTCGGCGATCGTGTAGACCGCGCACCAGGTGGCGAGGGTCGGGATCGTCATCTGGGCCATGAGCGCGAGGGTCTGGTCGCGGTCCAGGGTGCCCGCGAGGAGGTCCGAGGCCTCGACGAGGAAGCTGAGCGAGCCGCGGCGCAGGCGCTCCAGTTCGCCCAGGCGGGCCGACTCGACGGCGAGGGCGATGCGGTCGGCGGCGAACTGGAGGCGCAGTGCCTCCTCGTTGGAGTAGCGCCCCGGTGCCTCGGCCGCCACGCCGAGGGAGCCGGTGAGGCGGCCTTCGACCTTGAGCGGGACCGTGACGACCGAGCGCATGCCCGTGCCGCTGAGCAGTGGTACGGCGCCGGGGACCGCCGTGAGGTCGTCGTGGACCGCCGGCATGCGGGCCGAGCCGTAGCGGCCGGGGCCCGCCTCGACCGGCACGCGGGCGAAGCGCTGGCGGGCGGAGGGGAGGCCCGTGGAGGCGCGTACCTCCAACTCCGTTTCGTCGTCGGTCGCGAGGAGCAGGAAGGCGGAGTCGCCGTCGAGCATGTCGCGGGCGCGTTCGACCGTGCGCTGGAGGAGGCCGTCCAGGTCGTCGGGGGCCGGGGAACCGATGAAGACCTCGAAGGGGTCCGTCGGTTGGCCGTCGGACGCCACGGCCGCGTCGGAGGCCGGTACGCGCACCGGGGTCTGGAGGACGGCGCGTTCGTGGTCCCGTACGAGAAGGCAGACGGTGGACGGCTCGCCCTGGGTGTCGCGGACGCGGAGATGTGACGCGTACACCGGAGTTACGCGGCCGTTGGCGCCGCGGATGCCGTAACTGCCCTCCCAGCGGGACAGTTGGAGGGCCTCGGCGATGCCGGTGCTGGTGCCCGGGGTGTGCGGCCAGGCCGCGAGGTCGGTGAGAGGCTTGCCGGTGACCTGCTCGGCCATGTACCCGAACAGTTCTTCGGCGTCCTCGTTCCAGGCACCGATCGAGCCCGTGCGGTCGATCTGGACCACGGCGACGCGGACTCGGCCGTCGGCGAGCGGGAGGAGGTCGGCGGGGAGGGACGGGCCGGCCGTGCGCGTGCCCACCGCACGTTCGGGCAGGTCGAGGTGGAACCACACCTGCTTGTGCGTGGGTGTGTAGTCGACGCCCCAGCGCCCCGCGAGCGCCGCGCACAACTGGAGTCCGCGGCCGCCCTCGCGGTCCGGGCTGCCCATGTTGACGGATGTGGTCTGGAGGGGGATCTCGCGCTCGGGGTATCTGTCGGCCACCTCGATGCGTACGCCGTCGTCGGTGCGCAGGCAGAGGACGTCGGCCGATGTGCCCGCGTGTACCACCGCGTTGGTGACCAACTCGCTGGTGAGGACCACGGCGTCGTCGACGATGTCGGCGAAACCCCAGCCCTGGAGGGTGTCACGGACGAAGGACCGGGCGGTCGCGACCGATCGCCCGACGGGCTCGAAACTGGCGGCCGCGCGCGCGGTGATCACAGAACTCCTTGTCCGGTTCTCGACGTGCGGGAGGACGTGCGGGGAGGCATGCGAGGGTCCGTGGCCGTCCCGCTCCTGCCGCTGCAGAGGCTGGTTCTCCGTCGGCCGAGGATCCTGGGGTGAGCCCCCGGGATGCAGTCCGGTGGTCATGGTGCGGCCGCCCCTCCGATGCCTGCCCGGTCGTCTTCGTGCCACCGCCCAGGCCGGACATGCCGGCACGGCTGGACAGCCGCATGCAAGGTTACTTACCTTCGCCGTCCATGCGGATGCCGGTTCGCTGTGTTTACGCCCGGAGGGTGTGCGGACCGTGTGCGAAGCTGCCGAACTGTTATGGCCTGGTTCAGTGATGGTGAAACACTGGGCAAGCTTCCAAGGAGGGTCCGGGCAGGTGGGGTGCCTTCCGTGCAGTCGGGGCAGCAGCACCCAGCCGACCCTGGTATATCGGGCAGGCGGTGTTAACCGGTACGCCGAGTGGTAGCCGAGTACGCAGTGCAGTAAAGGTCGACCCCTGCGGGAGGGACACAGTGGAGTCTGGCGCAGCGACGCGGGGCACTAAGACGCGCGCGAAAGGCGGACAGTCCCTGAGCAAGCAGCGACCATCACGCAACGGCACCACAACAGTGGACACAGCGGCTCTGAACAAGCTGCTGGCGGCGCTGGAAGCGATGCGTGACGGCAACTTCCGCAAACGGCTGACGGTCACCGGTGACGGCGTGCTGTCGGAGATCGCGGCCGTCTTCAACGAGGTGGCCGACCGGAACCTGCACCTGACGGGTGAGTTGTCGCGCGTACGGCGCGTGGTGGGGCGCGAGGGCAAGCTCACTGAGCGGCTGGAGACGGGCGCCTGCGAGGGTTCGTGGGCGACCGCGATCGACAACTCGAACGCCCTGGTCGACGACCTCGTGCGGCCCGTTTCCGAGGTCGGCCGGGTGCTGTCCGCGGTGGCCGACGGCGATCTGTCGCAGCGTATGGAACTGCGCGCCCAGGGCGCCGACGGGAACGGGCATCCCCTCCGGGGGGAGTTCCTCAAGGTGGGGCGCACGGTCAACAACCTGGTGGACCAGCTGTCGACGTTCACCGACGAGGTCACCCGTGTGGCCAGCGAGGTCGGTACCGAGGGCAAGCTGGGCGGCCAGGCACGCGTGCGTGGTATGTCCGGTTCGTGGAAGGACCTCACGGACTCCGTCAACACGATGGCGTACCGGTTGACCGCGCAGGTACGTGACATCGCGTTGGTGACGACGGCCGTGGCCAAGGGTGACCTGTCACGGAAGGTCACGGTTCATGTGGCTGGCGAGATGCTGGAGCTCAAGAACACCGTCAACACGATGGTGGATCAGCTTGCGTCCTTCTCCTCCGAGGTGACGCGGGTCGCGCGCGAGGTGGGTACCGAGGGTGAGCTCGGCGGCCAGGCGAAGGTGCCCGGTGTGTCGGGAGTGTGGAAGGACCTCACCGATTCGGTGAATCTTATGGCCGGCAATCTGACGGCCCAGGTGCGCGGAATCGCACAGGTGACCACCGCCGTCGCCAACGGTGATCTGTCGCAGAAGGTGACGGTGAGCGCACGCGGCGAGGTCGCGCAGCTCGCCGAGACCATCAACCAGATGACGGAGACCCTGCGGACCTTCGCGGACGAGGTCACACGTGTCGCCAACGAGGTCGGTGGCGAGGGCCAACTCGGCGGTCAGGCGAACGTGCCGGGTGCGGCGGGCACCTGGAAGGACCTGACGGACTCCGTCAACACGGTGTTCCGCAACCTCACCACTCAGGTGCGCGACATCGCCGCCGTGACGACCGCCGTGGCGAACGGCGACCTGTCCCAGAAGGTCACCGTCGATGTGGCCGGCGAGATGCTGGAGCTGAAGAACACCGTCAACACGATGGTCGACCAGCTGTCGGCGTTCGGTGCCGAGGTCACCCGGGTGGCCCGTGAGATCGGCGTCGAGGGTGAACTGGGCGGCCAGGCCCAGGTGCCCGGTGCGGCCGGTACGTGGAAGGACCTGACGGACTCCGTCAACACGGCGTTCCGTAACCTCACCGGACAGGTGAGGAACATCGCCCAGGTGACGACGGCGGTGGCGAACGGCGACCTCTCGCAGAAGGTCACCGTCGACGTGTCCGGCGAGATGCTCCAGCTGAAGAACACCGTGAACACGATGGTCGACCAGCTGTCGGCGTTCGGTGCGGAGGTCACGCGGGTGGCCCGTGACGTGGGCACCGAGGGCCGACTCGGCGGTCAGGCTCGCGTGGACGGCGTCTCCGGCACGTGGAAGGAGCTCACCGACTCCGTCAACTTCATGGCCGGCAACCTCACCTCCCAGGTGCGGCAGATCGCCCAGGTGACGACCGCGGTGGCGCGGGGTGACCTGTCGCAGAAGATCGACGTGGACGCGCGCGGGGAGATCCTGGAGCTGAAGAACACCCTCAACACGATGGTGGACCAGCTCTCCGCATTCGCCGACCAGGTGACCCGCGTGGCCCGTGAGGTGGGTACGGAGGGCCGCCTGGGCGGCCAGGCACAGGTCCCCGGTGTCGCCGGTGTGTGGCGGGACCTCACCGACTCCGTGAACGGCATGGCGGGCAACCTCACCTCGCAGGTGCGCAACATCGCGCAGGTCGCGACCGCGGTGGCGCGCGGTGATCTGTCGCAGAAGATCGACGTGGACGCGCGCGGGGAGATCCTGGAGCTGAAGAACACCCTCAACACGATGGTGGACCAGCTCTCGAACTTCGCCGAGCAGGTCACGCGTGTGTCCCGCGAGGTGGGTACCGAGGGCATCCTGGGCGGGCAGGCCGAGGTCCAGGGCGTCTCCGGCACCTGGAAGGACCTCACGCAGTCCGTGAACGGCATGGCCAACAACTTGACCATGCAGGTGCGCAACATCGCCGAGGTCACGACGGCGGTGGCCAACGGTGACCTGTCGAAGAAGATCACGGTCGACGCGAAGGGCGAGATCCTCGAACTCGTCACGACCGTCAACACGATGGTCGACCAGCTCTCGAACTTCGCCGAGCAGGTGACCCGCGTGGCCCGTGAGGTGGGCACGGAGGGCCAGCTCGGCGGCCAGGCCCGGGTGCTCGGGGTCACCGGTATCTGGAAGGACCTGAGCGACAACGTCAACGTGATGGCGGCCAACCTCACCAGTCAGGTGCGGCAGATCGCCCAGGTGACGACGGCGGTCGCCAACGGTGACCTCACCAAGAAGGTCACCGTCGAGGCGAGTGGTGAGGTCGCCCAGCTCGCCGACACCGTCAACACGATGGTGACGACCCTGAGCTCCTTCGCCGAGCAGGTGACCCGCGTGGCCCGCGAGGTGGGCACCGACGGCATCCTCGGCGGTCAGGCGCACGTGCCGGGAGTCGCCGGTACCTGGAAGGACCTCACCGAGTCCGTGAACGGCATGGCGTCCAACCTGACCGGTCAGGTGCGCAACATCGCCATGGTCACGACGGCCATCGCCAAGGGTGATCTGACCAAGAAGATCGACATCGACGCGCGTGGCGAGATCCTGGAGCTCAAGACCACGATCAACACGATGGTCGACCAGCTCTCGTCCTTCGCCGAGGAGGTCACCCGGGTCGCCCGCGAGGTGGGCACGGAAGGCGCGCTGGGCGGCCAGGCGCGCGTACGGGACGTCGACGGCACCTGGCGCGACCTCACCGAGTCGGTGAACGAGATGGCCGGGAACCTGACCCGGCAGGTGCGCGCCATCGCGCGCGTGGCCACCGCGGTCACCCGAGGCGACCTCAACCTGAAGATCGACGTGGACGCCTCGGGCGAGATCCAGGAGCTTCAGGACTACATCAACAAGATGATCGCCAACCTGCGCGACACCACGATCGCCAACAAGGAGCAGGACTGGCTGAAGGGCAACCTCGCCCGTATCTCCGCCCTGATGCAGGGCCGCCGCGATCTGGCGGACGTGGCCTCGCTGATCATGAGCGAGCTCACCCCCGTCGTCTCCGCGCAGCACGGCGCGTTCTTCCTCGCCATGCCGCTCGTCGACGGCAAGGACCTGAAGGACCTCGGTACCGGCAACGACGACGCGTACGAGCTGCGCATGCTCGGGTCGTACGGCTACTCCATGGGTTCCATGCCGACGTCGTTCCGGCCCGGTGAGGCGCTCATCGGGACGGCCGCCATGGAGAAACGCACGATCCTCGTGGAGAACGCGCCGAGTGGCTATCTGAAGATCTCCTCCGGTCTCGGCGAGGCACCCCCGGCGCAGGTCATCGTGCTTCCGGTGCTCTTCGAGGGGACCGTGCTCGGCGTCATCGAGCTGGCCTCGTTCACGCCGTTCACGCAGATCCAGAAGGACTTTCTCAACCAGATCGCGGAAATGATCGCGACGAGCGTCAACACGATCTCGGTCAACACCAAGACCGAGGTGCTGCTGAAGCAGTCGCAGGAGCTGACAGAGCAGCTCCGGCTGCGCTCGGAGGAGTTGGAGCAGCGGCAGAAGGCCCTCCAGGCGTCCAACGCCGAGCTGGAGGACAAGGCCGCGTTGCTGGCCCGGCAGAACCGCGACATCGAGGTCAAGAACACCGAGATCGAGGAGGCGCGGCAGGTCCTGGAGGAGCGCGCCGAGCAGCTCGCCGTGTCCATGCGGTACAAGAGCGAGTTCCTGGCGAACATGTCGCACGAGCTGCGCACCCCGCTCAACTCGCTGCTGATCCTCGCCAAGCTGCTCGCCGACAACGCGGACTCGAACCTCACGCCGAAGCAGGTCGAGTTCGCCGAGACGATCCACGGGGCGGGTTCCGACCTGCTCCAGCTGATCAACGACATCCTCGACCTGTCCAAGGTCGAGGCGGGCAAGATGGACGTCTCCCCGACGCGCATCGCGCTCGTCCAGCTCGTCGACTACGTGGAGGCCACCTTCCGGCCGCTCACCGCGGAGAAGGGCATCGACTTCTCCGTACGGGTGTCGCCGGAGCTGCCCGCCACGCTGCACACCGACGAACAGCGGCTTCTGCAGGTGCTGCGCAACCTGCTGTCCAACGCGGTCAAGTTCACCGACACGGGCGCGGTCGAACTGGTCATCCGGCCTGCGAGCGCGGACGTCCCGGTGGCCATCCGGGAGCAGTTGCTGGAGGCCGGCTCGCTGCGGGACGCGGACGCCGACCTGATCGCGTTCTCCGTGACCGACACCGGCATCGGCATCGCGGCCAGCAAGATGCGGGTGATCTTCGACGCCTTCAAACAGGCGGACGGGACCACTAGCCGCAAGTACGGCGGTACGGGCCTGGGGCTGTCCATCTCGCGGGAGATCGCGCGTCTGCTGGGCGGTGAGATCTACGCGCAGAGCGAGCCCGGACGCGGCTCCACGTTCACCCTGTATTTGCCGCTGCACCCGAGTGAACTGCCGCCGCAGGGATACACGCAGCCCGCGGCCGCGATGATCGAGCCCGGCGAGCTGCTGGCGTCCGCGGTGGAGGAGCTGTCCCCGCCGGACATCGAGACCCCGGCCGAGGTGAGGTCGTACCACGCGACCCAGAACGGGCCCGCGGCGCTCTTCAGGCGGCGCCGCAGGGCGCTGCCGACGGTTGAGCACCGCCCCCAGCCCACGGCGGCCTCCGGGACCTTGGGGCAGGAGCAGTGGTCGGCGGGCGGCCAGGAGGCCGCGGCTCACCCGAAGAGGGGCATCCGGTTCGCCAGCGAGAAGGTGCTGATCGTCGACGACGACATCCGCAACGTGTTCGCGCTGACCAGCGTCCTGGAGCAGCACGGCCTGTCGGTGCTGTACGCCGAGAACGGCCGCGAGGGCATCGAGGTCCTGGAGCAGCACGACGATGTGGCGGTCGTCCTGATGGACATCATGATGCCCGAGATGGACGGATACGCCACGACGACGGCGATCCGCCGGATGCCGCAGTTCGCCGGGCTGCCGATCATCGCGCTGACCGCCAAGGCGATGAAGGGCGACCGGGAGAAGGCCATCGAGTCGGGTGCCTCGGACTACGTCACGAAGCCCGTCGACCCCGATCACCTGCTCACGGTCATGGACCAGTGGATGCGCGCCGAATGAGTGTCCGGACACTCCGGGTGCGATCCGGCAACTGGCGTGCCGGCGGCAGCGAGTTGCCGCCGAGGCGCGCCGGAAATCGCATAACTGACCGTGGCCGCAGCCGTGTAGAGGGGCGGGATTGGGGGAACCTTCTGGTCTCCCGCTACGTTTCTGCTACGTGCACAGTGACATCACGGTGACAGGGTGTGGCGACGGGCGGGGTGCGGCTACCATGACCGGCACAAGGACGGGCGGCGCAAGGGAGTCGTCCCCTGGGACGGCGCCCGGCGGTGCCGTCCCAAGTCCTGAGGACAGGGGAGGCCCCACGCCGGGGCGAGGAGGGCGGGCCATGGTGCAGAAGGCCAAGATCCTCCTGGTCGATGACCGGCCGGAGAATCTGTTGGCGCTGGAGGCCATTCTCTCTGCGCTCGATCAGACGCTGGTGCGGGCATCGTCCGGGGAGGAAGCGCTCAAAGCGCTGCTGACGGACGACTTCGCGGTCATTCTGCTGGACGTCCAGATGCCGGGTATGGACGGATTCGAAACCGCAGCACACATCAAGCGGCGAGAACGGACACGGGACATCCCGATCATCTTCCTCACCGCCATCAACCACGGCCCGCACCACACCTTCCGCGGTTACGCGGCGGGCGCGGTGGACTACATCTCCAAGCCGTTCGACCCGTGGGTGCTGCGGGCGAAGGTCTCGGTGTTCGTCGAGCTGTACATGAAGAACTGCCAGCTCCGGGAGCAGGCCGCCCTGCTGCGACTCCAGTTGGAGGGCGGTGGCAAGTCCGCGGTCGGCGACAGCAAAGAGCCGGTCGGACTCCTCGCGGAGCTGTCCGCGCGGCTCGCGGCGGTCGAGGAGCAGGCCGAGGCGCTGTCCAAGCAACTTGACGACGAGTCGGCTGACGCGGCGGCGGTGGCCACCGCGGCGCATCTTGAACGCAAACTGACGGGACTGCGCAGGGCGCTGGACGCGTTGGAGCCGGGGACCGGGAGCGGGGCGGCTTCGTTGCCGTCGCAGAACTGAGCGAGGCTCTGCCGGGTGCGGTGGCGCCTTGCGGGGGTCGGGTGTTGTGGCTGGGGCCTGAGGATCTCGCCCCAGCCGCCCCTACCCGTCCCACCCCTGGGGCAGCGCCCCCAGATTCCGGCTTCTGCCTGAACGGCCTCGTCCTCAAACACCGGACGGGCTGCTGCAAGCGTCAGGGTCCGGGTGAGTGCCCGTCAGGGTTGCCGCGGGTCACGTCAGTTTGCTGCCTCTTCACGGGCGACACGAATGGGTGAAGCAGAAACCACACGTGTCCACTGTGGTCTCCACCGGTAACCTCACACTCATGGCCTCACGTCAGTCCGCAGCCAAGAAGGCCGCGAAGAAGACGGCCGCTCCGCCGAAGGCTGCGGCGAAGAAGGCCCCTGCGAAGAAAACCGCGGCGAAGAAAGCGCCCGCCAAGAAGGCACCGGCGAAGAAGGCGGCCCCTCCGAAGCCGGCGCCCAACCCGACCGGAGGCGTGTACCGGCTCGTGCGCGCCGTCTGGCTCGGTGCCGCACACGCGGTCGGCGCCGTGTTCCGAGGCATAGGGCAGGGCGCGCGGAGTCTCGACCCGGCGCACAGGAAGGACGGCATCGCGCTGCTGCTGCTCGCCCTGGCCCTGATCGTCGCCGCCGGCACCTGGTCCAATCTGCAGGGTCCGGTCGGCGACCTCGTCGAGATGCTCGTCACCGGCGCCTTCGGGCGGCTCGACCTGCTGGTGCCGATTCTGCTCGCGGTCATCGCCGTCCGGTTCATCCGGCACCCCGAGAAGCCGGAGGCCAACGGCCGCATCGTCATCGGTCTGTCCGCGCTCCTCGTCGGCGTGCTCGGTCAGGTCCACCTCGCGTGCGGGGCGCCCGCGCGCAGCGACGGCATGCAGGCGATAAGGGACGCCGGCGGGCTCATCGGCTGGGGCGCGGCCACGCCCCTGACGTACACCATGGGTGAGGTCCTCGCCGTACCGCTCCTCGTGCTGCTCACGATCTTCGGTCTGCTCGTCGTCACGGCGACCCCGGTCAACGCCATCCCGCAGCGGCTGCGGCTGCTCGGCCGGAAGCTGGGCATCGTCCAGGACGACACCGACGAGGAACTCACCGAGGACGACCAGCGCTACGACGACCAGTGGCGCGAGTCGCTGCCCCCGCGCTCCCGGGGACGCAGGACCGCCTCCGAGGCCCACGACCCGGACAGCGCCGAGCAGGAGGCCCTCTCACGGCGCCGTGGGCGTCCCCGGAGGTCCGCCGCGCCGCAAGCAGATCCGGACCGGCCCAGGGGCGCTGTGGACGTCGCTGCTGCCGCCGCTGCCGCACTCGACGGCGCGGTCCTGCACGGCATGCCGCCCTCGCCCCTCGTCGCCGGCCTCACCCAGGGTGTCACCGCCGAACGCGACGGCTACGAGGAGACGACACCCGTACCGGCCGCGCGCTCCAAGGCGGCTGAGCGGACCGTCAAGCCGCCCCGACAGGAGAAGCTGAACGCGGGGGTCCCCGACCTCACCAAGGCACCGCCCGCCGATACCCGCGATCTCCCGCCGCGTGCCGAACAACTCCAGCTCGCCGGGGACATCACCTACTCCCTGCCGTCGCTGGACCTCCTCGCGCGCGGGGGACCCGGAAAGGCCCGCAGCGCGGCCAACGACGCCATAGTCGACTCCCTGACGACCGTTTTCACCGAGTTCAAGGTCGACGCCCGTGTCACGGGCTTCACGCGCGGGCCGACGGTCACGCGGTACGAGGTCGAGCTCGGTCCCGCGGTGAAGGTCGAGCGGATCACGGCGCTGACGAAGAACATCGCGTACGCCGTCGCCAGCCCCGACGTGCGGATCATCTCGCCGATCCCCGGCAAGTCCGCGGTGGGTATCGAGATCCCCAACACCGACCGCGAGATGGTGAACCTCGGGGACGTCCTGCGCCTCGCGGACGCCGCCGAGGACGACCATCCGATGCTGGTCGCGCTCGGCAAGGACGTCGAGGGCGGCTATGTGATGGCCAATCTGGCGAAGATGCCGCATGTGCTGGTCGCCGGTGCGACCGGCTCCGGTAAGTCGTCGTGCATCAACTGCCTGATCACGTCCGTCATGGTGCGCGCCACCCCCGAGGACGTCCGCATGGTCCTCGTCGATCCCAAGCGCGTCGAACTGACCGCCTACGAGGGCATCCCGCACCTGATCACGCCGATCATCACCAACCCCAAGCGGGCCGCCGAGGCCCTCCAGTGGGTCGTACGGGAGATGGACCTCAGGTACGACGACCTCGCGGCGTACGGCTACCGGCACATCGACGACTTCAACGCGGCCGTGCGGAGCGGCAAGGTGAAGTCGCAGGAGGGCAGCGAACGCGAACTCCAGCCGTACCCCTATCTGTTGGTGATCGTCGATGAGCTGGCCGACCTGATGATGGTGGCGCCCCGGGACGTCGAGGACGCCATCGTGCGCATTACACAGCTCGCTCGCGCGGCCGGCATCCACCTCGTGCTCGCCACGCAGCGGCCGTCGGTCGACGTCGTCACGGGCCTCATCAAGGCGAACGTGCCCTCACGGCTCGCCTTCGCCACCTCCTCGCTCGCCGACTCGCGCGTCATCCTCGACCAGCCGGGCGCCGAGAAACTGATCGGCAAGGGCGACGGGCTCTTCCTGCCGATGGGGGCCAACAAGCCGACCCGAATGCAGGGCGCGTTCGTGACCGAGGACGAGGTCGCGGCGATCGTCCAGCACTGCAAGGACCAGATGACGCCCGTCTTCCGGGACGATGTCGTCGTCGGCACCAAGCAGAAGAAGGAGATCGACGAGGACATCGGCGACGACCTCGACCTGCTGTGCCAGGCGGCCGAGCTGGTCGTCTCCACGCAGTTCGGGTCCACCTCGATGCTCCAGCGCAAGCTGCGCGTGGGCTTCGCCAAGGCCGGACGGTTGATGGACCTCATGGAGTCGCGCAACATCGTGGGCCCGAGCGAGGGTTCGAAGGCGCGCGACGTCCTGGTGAAGCCCGATGAGTTGGACGGGGTGCTCGCGGTGATCCGTGGAGAGGCCGACGGCTAGGGAGACCGGCCGCCGGGAATGCTCTTCTCGGGTGGTGCATGGCAAACGGAGTAATCGAACATGCCCCGCCTGTAAGGGTATGGTGGGCAACCGTTTCCCGTCGGCGTACGTCAAGTTGAGGGAGGCGACAACTGTCTGCCTCACCCTCAGGATGTCCGGCCGTTCTGATGGCGTACAAACTCCGACCGCCCGGTTGCCCCACCCTTTCGTACCCCCCCTAGACTGAACCCCTAGCACAGGTGGCTACACGCTCGAAAGGCGCCCCCGTGTCCATCGGCAACTCCCCTGACGGCAACTCCCCCGAAGACGAGCGTCCGTTCGAAGAAGACCGCGACGAACGTGAGGCGGAACGCCTCTCGATCGGCCGCGCCCTCCAGCAGGCGCGCCTCGATGCCGGGCTGACCGTCGACGACGTCAGCAGCGCCACCCGGGTCCGCATCGCCATCGTGCACGCGATCGAGCAGGACGACTTCGCTGCCTGTGGCGGGGACGTCTACGCGCGCGGGCACATCCGCACTCTCGCGCGCGCGGTGCGCCTCGATCCGGCGCCGCTGCTCGCACAGTTCGAAGCCGGCCACGGCGGGCGCCCCGCCCCCGGCCTGGCGGCACCGCTGTTCGAGGCGGAGCGCATCCGCCCCGACCGGCACGGGCCGAACTGGACCGCCGCCATGGTCGCCGCGATCGTCGCGGTGATCGGCTTCGTCGGCTTCACGCTGTTCAGCGGCGGTGACGACGACGGCACGACGGCGGTCGCCGAGGGCTCCACGCCCACCACGAGCAAGCCCGATTCCTCGCCCACGCCCAAGAACGACAGGGCGGACGGCGCCCCGAAGCCCGACGCGTCCGACAGCGCCATCGCGGCCGCGCCCCAGGACAAGGTGACCGTCCAGGTCAGTGCCGACGACGGACGCAGCTGGATCTCGGCCAAGGACCACAACGGCCGGCTGCTCTTCGACGGGCTCCTGGAGCAGGGCGACGCCAAGACCTTCCAGGACAAGGAGAAGATCGACCTCGTCCTCGGTGACGCGGGCGCGATCCAGCTGTATGTGAACGGCAAGAAGATCGAGGACGAGTGGCAGCCCGGCGCGGTCGAACGCCTGACGTACACGAAGGGCGACCCCGAGGCCGGATAGGCGAGGGGTTTCGGCTCGCACGGACGAGCCACAGGGGTGTGCGGGCACGGGGTTGGCCAAGATCGGCCAACCCCGTCGACGTGGGCTGTCAGTGGGACGAAGTAGTCTTGAGCCCATGCCTGAACGCCGTACCGTCGCACTCGTCACACTCGGCTGCGCCCGTAACGAGGTGGACTCGGAGGAGCTCGCAGGCCGCTTGGAGGCGGACGGCTGGGAACTCGTCGAGGACGCCGGGGACGCCGACGTCGCCGTGGTGAACACCTGTGGCTTCGTCGAGGCCGCGAAGAAGGACTCGGTCGACGCCCTCCTGGAGGCCAACGACCTCAAGGACCACGGCAGAACGCAGGCCGTCGTGGCGGTCGGCTGCATGGCCGAGCGCTACGGCAAGGAGCTGGCGGAAGCCCTGCCCGAGGCCGACGGCGTGCTCGGCTTCGACGACTACGCGGACATCTCCGACCGCCTCCAGACCATCCTCTCCGGCGGCATCCACGCCTCGCACACCCCGCGCGACCGGCGCAAGCTGCTGCCCATCAGCCCCGCCGAGCGGCAGAGCGCGGGTGCCGACGTCGCGCTTCCCGGGCATGCGCCCGTCGATCTCCCGGAGGGTCTCGCTCCGGCCTCGGGTCCCCGTGCGCCCCTGCGGCGCCGCCTCGACGGCTCGCCCGTCGCCTCGGTGAAGCTCGCCTCCGGCTGCGACCGGCGCTGCTCCTTCTGCGCCATCCCCTCGTTCCGCGGATCCTTCATCTCGCGGCGGCCGAGCGACGTCCTGGGCGAGACCCGCTGGCTCGCCGAGCAGGGCGTGAAGGAGATCATGCTGGTCTCCGAGAACAACACCTCGTACGGCAAGGACCTGGGCGACATCCGTCTCCTGGAGACCCTGCTGCCCGAGCTCGCCGCGGTCGACGGCATCGAGCGCGTGCGCGTCAGCTACCTCCAGCCCGCCGAGATGCGGCCCGGGCTCATCGACGTGCTGACGTCCACCCCGAACGTGGTGCCCTACTTCGACCTGTCCTTCCAGCACTCCGCCCCCGGTGTGCTGCGCGCGATGCGGCGCTTCGGGAGCACCGACCAGTTCCTGGAGCTGCTCGACACGATCCGCGCCAAGGCCCCGGAGGCCGGTGTGCGGTCCAACTTCATCGTCGGCTTCCCCGGCGAGACCGCGGACGACCTGGCGGAGCTGGAGCGGTTCCTGAACGGCGCGAGACTGGACGCGATCGGCGTCTTCGGCTACTCCGACGAGGAGGGCACCGAGGCCGCGACGTACGAGGACAAGCTGGACGAGGACGTGGTCGCCGAGCGGCTCGCGCGCGTGTCCCGGCTGGCCGAGGAGCTCGTCTCGCAGCGCGCCGAGGACCGGGTCGGCGAGACGGTGCAGGTGCTGGTCGAGTCGGTCGACGGCGAAGAGGGCGCGTACGGCCGCGGTGCGCACCAGGCTCCCGAGACGGACGGCCAGGTGCTGTTCACGACCGGTGCGGGCCTGAGCGTCGGCCTCATGGTCGAGGCGAAGGTGGTCGGCACGGAGGGCGTCGACCTGGTGGCGGAGCCGCTGCAGGGCTCGCTCGCCTGTCCTGAGGAGGGGGTCAGATGACGGGAGTCCCGGCATCCGCGGCGGGTGGTTCCGCCGGCGCCTCGGGCGCCCCGAGCGGAGCCAAGCCGGTGCGCGCCGGGAAGCTGGGCGCTGCCGCCGTCAACCAGGCCAGTCTCTGGAACGTCGCGAACCTCCTGACCATGCTCCGCCTGGTCCTCGTGCCCGGCTTCGTCGCGCTGATGCTCATGGACGGCGGGTACGACCCGGTGTGGCGCGCCTGGGCCTGGGCCGCGTTCGCCGTCGCCATGATCACCGACGTCTTCGACGGCCACCTGGCGCGCACGTACAACCTCGTCACCGACTTCGGGAAGATCGCCGACCCCATCGCCGACAAGGCGATCATGGGAGCGGCGCTGATCTGCCTGTCCGGTCTGGGCGATCTGCCGTGGTGGGTGACGGGCGTCATCCTCGGCCGGGAACTCGGGATCACCCTGATGCGTTTCCTGGTCATCCGGTACGGCGTCATCCCCGCGAGCCGTGGCGGCAAGATGAAGACGCTCGTGCAGGGCACGGCCGTCGGGATGTACGTCCTGGCGCTGACGGGTCCCCTGGCGACGCTGCGGTTCTGGGTGATGGCCGTGGCGGTCGTTCTGACCGTCGTGACCGGGCTCGACTATGTAAGACAGGCCATTGTGCTGCGCAAGCGCGGAGTCGCCCCGCAGAAGACGGTGGCAGAGGAGGCGGATCGGTGAGTTCCACGGCCGCCGACGTGCTGCGACTACTCATGGTGAGGGGCGAGACGCTCGCCGTCGCCGAGTCGCTGACCGGTGGTCTGGTGGCGGCCGAGATCACAGCGACGCCCGGAGCCTCGAATGCGTTCCGCGGCTCGGTGACCGCCTACGCCACCGAGCTCAAGCACGAGGTGCTCGGCGTCGACGCCAGTCTCCTGGCGGCGCACGGAGCGGTGAATCCGCAGGTCGCGGCCCAGATGGCGGCCGGAGTGCGGAAGTTCCTCGGTGCGGACTGGGGCATCGCGACCACCGGTGTCGCGGGTCCCGAACCCCAGGACGGACAGCCGGTGGGCACGGTTTTCGTTGCCGTCGACGGACCGTTCGGCGCGGATTCCGGCGGTTCAGGTGGCGGGAAAGTGTCTGCGTTGCGGTTGAACGGCGACCGGGCGGAAATCCGTATGGAGAGTGTACGGAGCGTACTCGCACTGCTCCTGAAGGAGCTTGCGGGCGAACAGACCGGGAATGAGCGGGCACAGGATACGGAACAGAACGGGGGGACTTGATGTTTGCAGCCCTTAGTGAACACGACAGCGCTCCCCGCACGGCCGCGGCGCAAGGCGGTACGGTGGGGCGTGAAGGATGCGGCTACGCGGTCCGAGGAGGGAGCCACCGATGATTCTGCTCCGTCGCCTGCTGGGTGACGTGCTGCGTCGGCAGCGCCAGCGCCAGGGCCGTACTCTGCGCGAAGTCTCCTCGTCCGCCCGAGTCTCACTCGGCTATCTCTCCGAGGTGGAGCGGGGGCAGAAGGAGGCTTCCTCCGAGCTGCTCTCCGCCATTTGCGACGCGCTGGACGTACGGATGTCCGAGCTCATGCGGGAAGTGAGCGACGAGCTCGCACTCGCCGAGCTGGCCCAGTCGGCAGCGGCCGCCGAGCCGGTGCCCGCACCAGTGCGTCGACCCATGCTCAACTCCGTATCGGTGACCGGTGTGCCACCGGAACGGGTAACGATCAAGGCGCCCGCCGAGGCGGTGGACGTCGTCGCCGCGTGAGCGTTCGACGCGGTGTGATGTGTCTGACTCACGAACCGGGCCGAGGCCCGTCGTGAGGTGAGGTGCGAGGAAGCCCCGGACGGGGCTCTTCCGGGGAGACCCGGAGGAGCGTCGGCCGGGGCTTTCGTGTTTCCCCGTTTGCCCGTCGTGGGCGGGGCGGTCATCTTGGAGTAAGTGGGGGCTCGGGGCCGTACGAACGATTCTCCGCGCGAGGGTTCGCGGCGGAGGGATTCGGAGCTTGCCCATGTACGTCGTGAAGAGCCCGTTGCCCGAGGCCGACCTCAAGACCGTGTCCGAGGCGCTGCAGGGCGCCCTGGTCGACCTGGTGGACCTCTCCCTGGTGGCGAAGCAGATCCACTGGAACATCGTCGGGCCGCGTTTCCGCTCCATCCACCTTCAGCTCGACGAGGTCGTGGCCACCGCCCGGACGCATTCCGACACGGTGGCGGAACGGGCCGCGACACTGGGTGTCTCGCCCGACGGACGGGCCGGCACGGTCGCGGCCACCAGCGGCATCGGCAAGGTCCCTGATGGCTGGGTCAAGGACACGGACGCGGTGGGAACGCTCGTGGACGCGCTGGGCGCGGTCATCACGCGGATGCGGCAACGGGTGAACTCCACCGCCGACCCCGACCCGGTGAGCCAGGACATCTTCATCGGGATCACGGCGGATCTCGAAAAGCATCACTGGATGTTCCAGGCGGAGCACGGGTGACGAGGATGGGCGGAGCCCGTGGGAGCGCCTCGGCGGGAGGGGCGCGCCCTGGGTGGCGTACGTGCCCGCGCACGGGTGGTGTGCGCCCTGTGTGGGGTGAGTGCCGTATCCGCGTGGGGGGAGTGCGCCGGGCCCGGGCGCTGGGCGGTGTCCGTGCGGGTGCGGTGCGCCCCTGTGCCGGGGGTGCGCCCTGCCGAGCGGTGCGGGCGGCGGCCTAGCGTCGGGCCGAGGGCGTGGAACGGCTCCGGGTGGCCGGGGCGGCCTGGAGGTGGCGGCCATGGGGACAGTGCGCTGGGGGCGCTGGGGGCGGCGCTGGGGTTCGGCGCGCTGTGGTGGTGGGGGTGCTGCGGCTCGCTCTGGCGCCGGATGCGGGTCCGGTGGAGGCGGCGGTCGCGGCCGGGGGTGGGGGCTGAGCCTGTTGCCGGTGCACTGCGTGCCCAAGGGGGCGAGGGCGCCGAGGGCGCCCAGAGGGCCGAGGGCGCCGAGAGGGCCGCGCGGCCCGAGGGGAGGGGAAGGAGGCGGTTGGGGCGGAGCAGCGGTGACCTGGTGCCCGGGTGGCCCGCGATCGGTCTGAGGCCGATGCGGCCCATGTTGAGGAACCGGCACCATGTGCGTCCGCCCCAGCCGTCGCCTGTTCCCGTCGGCCCCAGCCCTGTGTCCCGTCGGCTGCAGCCGTCACGTGTGTCTGTCAGTCGCAGCTGGCACGTGAGTCGTGTCAGCCGCAGCCGTCACCAAGGCATCGCCACCCCGCCGTTCGGGCGGAGGATCTGGCCCGTCGTGAACGACGACGCGTCGGAGGCCAGGTGCAGTACGGCGTGAGCGATCTCGTCCGGCTCGCCGACCCGGTCCAGGGGGGAGAGCCGTGCCATGAAGGCTTCCGTGCGTGCCTGTGCCCCGTCGTCGTGGCGGTCCGTCATGGGCGTCCGGATCCAGCCCGGCGCCACCGCATTGACGCGGATGCCGTGCGGGCCGATCTCGGTCGCCAGGGTCTTCGTCAGCTGGACGACCGCCGCTTTGGCCACGCCGTAACAGAGCAGGCCGGGGCCGCCGGTGTCGACGGCGCCCGAGGCCATGATGACGATGCTGCCCCGGGTCCCCTCGGCGATCATCAGGCGGGCGGCTTCCTGGCAGGCGTACAGCACGCCCTTGAAGTTGACGCCCCACACTCGGTCGAGGTCCTCGTCGCGGGTCTCCAGGACCGGGCTGCTGTGCATGATCCCGGCGATCGCGGCCATGACGTCGAGGCGCTCGCAGACGGCGACTGCTCGGCGGAGTTGTTCCCGGTCGGTGACGTCGAGGTGGTGGGTGTGCGCGGTGCCGCCGCCGCTCTTGATGCGGGTCGCGGTCTCGTGCAGCCCCGGGGCGTCGAGGTCCGCGCAGTGCACGGTCGCGCCCGCCTCCGCGAGCAGGATGGCCGAGGCGCGCCCGATACCGCTGGCGGCGCCGGTGACGAATGCGGTGCGTCCGGTGAGGTCGTACGCCGTGACGGCCATGAAGGGACCGTACGAAAGTTTCTGACAGTCCGTCAATTGTATTGTCGGTTGCCAGTTGGAGCCGGGCCCCTCTGGCAGGTCGGGCACCAGTAGGTGGGGCGCTCTCGGGAGCCGTCGCCCTGGTTCGCCGAGCGGATGGGGGTGCGGCAGCGCAGACAGGGGCGTGGTGCCCGGCCGTACACGAAGTGGCTCTGGTCGCGGCGGCCCGTGGTGATGCGGACCGGGCGGTCGCGGTTGGCCTCCAGGAGACGCTTGGCGAGGGCGGGGAGCTGGGCCGCGCGGTTCTCGGGGAGCTCGCCGAGGGGGAGCCATGGTGTGGCCCCGAGCAGGAAGCAGAGCTCGCTCTTGTACACGTTGCCGATGCCCGCGAGATTGCGCTGGTCGAGGAGGGCCTCACCGAGGGGGCGGGCAGGGTCGCCGAGGAGGTTGGCGAGAGCCCGGTCGGGGTCCCAGTCCGGGCCGAGGAGGTCGGGGCCGAGGTGGCCGACGGCTCGGTGCTCCTCCGAGGTGCGGAGCAGTTCCAGTACGGGGAGGCGATAGCCGACGGCCGAGCGGTCGGCGGTACCGAGGACGGCCCGTATCTGGTGCGCGGGGCCGCCCGTCCAGCGCCGGCCGTTCTCGTACACCTTCCACGAGCCGTCCATCCGCAGATGCGAGTGCAGGGTCAGGCCGCCCTCGATGCGGGTGAGGAGGTGCTTTCCGCGCGGGGTGACGTCCAGGACGGTACGGCCGGTGAGGTCGGCGGTCGCGTACCTCGGCACCCGGAGGTCGAAGCGAGTCAGCACATTGCCCGCGAGGGCGTTGTGCAGCCGTCTCGCGGCCTGCCAGACGGTGTCTCCTTCGGGCATGGGTCCAGGGTGGCACGCCGGTGGACGGTGCTGTGGGCCCCCTTGGGGTGCCTGGCACGGCTCAGGCGCGGAGCCGCAACCCTCGCGGGGTCGCTATGAAGCCTGCGCCTTCCAGGAGGGTGCCGAAGGGGGAGGTGAGGGCCGAGGCGCCGTTGACGCGCTCCACCGTGACCGTGCCCAGGGAGCCCGCGCGGGCGGACGCGGAGAGGGCCTCGGCGGCGGCCAGGAGGCGTGGGTCCCCGGTGACCGTGCCGTCCGGGTCGGAGGGCCAGGCGAGCAGTGTCTTGCCGCCGCGCTCCATGTACAGGGTCAGCTCGCCGTCGACCAGCACGACCAGGGAGCCCGCCTTACGGCCCGGTTTGTGGCCGGCACCGGTGGGAGGCTCGGGCCAGGGCAGGGCGGCGCCGTACGCGTTCGCGGGGTCGGCGGCGGCCAGGACCACGGATCGGGTGGCGCCGTCGCGGCGCGTACGGCTGCCGGCACGGTGGGGGGCCGGGGAGTGGCCGTAGCCGTAGCTGTCGGGGAAGTCGGCAGCGCCCTCAGCGTCCGCGGGGAAGTCGGTCCCGGCAGCGCGGCCTCCGGGGAAGTCGGCCCAGTCATCCGCGCCCGAGGGGAAGTCGGGTGGGCCGAAACCGGCGGGCTGGGGCAGGGACTCGCCCCGGTCCCTGGCGTTCGCCGTCGCGCGCAGGCGGTCCACCGCGCCGTCCATCGCGAACTGGGCCGCGCCGAGCCCCTCCACCACGTACCCCCGCCGGGCCTGCCCGCTCTCCTCGAACGCGGACAGCACGCGATACGTCGCCGAGAAGCCGCCCTCGACCCCCTCGGCGGCCACGGCGCCCCGGGTCACCACGCCGTGCCGGTCGAGGAGGGTGCGGGCGAGCGCGTGGGCGCGCACGGTTGCGTCGGCCTCATGGGCGGGGAGCAGCGACCAGCGGCCCGCGACCGTGGGAGGTCCGGTACGGGACTGGGGGCGTGCGGCCGCCGTCAGCGAGCCGTACCGGCCGCGCGGGATCGTGCGCTTGGCGCGGTGGGCCGTGGAGCCGGCGGTGCGGCCCGAGCCCAGGAGGGAGCGCATGGGGGCCAGCGTGTCGTTCGTGAGCCGGCCGGACCAGGCCAGGTCCCAGACGGCGTCGGCCAGTTGGGGATCGGTGGCGTCGGGGTGGGTGGTGGCGCGGACCTGGTCGGAGATCTGGCGGAAGAACAGGCCGTAGCCCCCGGAGAGGGTGTCCAGGATCGACTGGTGGAGCGCGGTCAGCTCCAGGGGGTGCGGGGACGGGAGGAGAAGTGGCGCGGCGTCCGCCACGTAGAGGGAGATCCAGCCGTCCTTGCCGGGGAGGGCACCCGCGCCGGCCCACACGATCTCCCCGGACGCCGTCAGCTCGTCGAGCATCGAGGGGGTGTAGCCCCCGACCCGGGACGGCAGGACCAGCTTCTCCAGGGCCGACGCGGGAACGGAGGCGCCCTGGAGCTGTTCGACGGCGCGCACCAGTCCGTCGATGCCCCGTAGACCGTGCCCGTTGCCCACGTGCTGCCACTGCGGCAGGAACTGAGCGAGCGCGGCGGGCGGCACCGGCTCCAGCTCGTGCCGCAGCGCGGCGAGGGAGCGGCGGCGCAGGCGGCGCAGCACGGCCGCGTCGCACCACTCCTGGCCGATGCCCGCCGGATGGAACTCCCCCTGAACGATGCGGCCGCCCGCGGCCAGCCGTTGCAGCGCGCCCTCCGTGACGGCCACCCCGAGACCGAAGCGCGCCGCCGCCGTGGCGGAGGTGAACGGGCCGTGAGTGCGCGCGTAACGGGCGAGGAGGTCGCCGAGCGGGTCCTTGACCGGTTCGGTGAACGCCTCCGGGACGCCGACCGGCAGAGCCGTGCCCAGTGCGTCACGCAGCCGGCCCGCGTCCTCGATACCCGCCCAGTGGTCGGCGCCGGCGACGCGGACCCGGATGACGCGGCGGGCCCCGGCCAGCTCCCGGGCCCACTGCGGCTCGGCGCCGCGCTCCACCAGCTCGGCGTCCGTGAGCGGGCCCAGCAGCCGCAGCACGTCCGCGACGCCCTCGGGGTCCTTCAGGCGCCGGTCCTCCGCGAGCCACTGGAGCTCCCGCTCCAGCTCGGTCAGGACCTCGGCGTCCAGGAGCTCCCGCAGCTCCGCCTGGCCCAGCAGCTCCGCGAGCAGCCGCGAGTCCAGCGACAGGGCAGCGGCCCTGCGCTCGGCGAGCGGGGAGTCGCCCTCGTACAGGAACTGGGCGACATACCCGAAGAGGAGGGAGCGGGCGAAGGGTGAGGGCTCCGGTGTGGTGACCTCGACGAGCCGCACCCTGCGGGACTCGATGTCGCCCATCAGCTCGGCGAGGCCGGGAACGTCGAAGACGTCCTGGAGGCATTCACGGACCGCCTCCAGCACGATCGGGAACGAGCCGAACTCGCTCGCCACCTCCAGCAGCTGGGCCGCCCGCTGACGCTGCTGCCACAGCGGGGTGCGCCTGCCCGGGTTGCGGCGGGGCAGCAGCAGCGCGCGGGCGGCGCACTCGCGGAAGCGGGACGCGAACAGCGCCGAGCCGCCCACCTGGTCGGTGACGATCTGGTCGACCTCGCCCTTGTCGAAGGCGACGTCCGCGGCGCCCACGGGGGCCTGCTCGGCGTCGTATTCCGTGCCTGCCTTCCTGGGCTCCTGGTCGAGCAGGTCCAGGCCCATCAGGTCTGCGTCCGGGAGACGCAGCACGATGCCGTCGTCGGCGTGCATCACCTGGGCGTCCATGCCGTACCGCTCGGACAGGCGGGCGCCCAGGGCGAGGGCCCAGGGGGCGTGGACCTGGGCGCCGAACGGGGAGTGCACGACGACCCGCCAGTCGCCCAGTTCGTCACGGAAGCGCTCGACGACGATCGTGCGGTCGTCGGGGACGTGACCGCAGGCCTCGCGCTGCTCCGCGAGGTACGACAGGACGTTGTCCGCGGCCCAGGCGTCCAGGCCGGCGGCGAGCAGGCGCAGACGGGCGTCGTCCTGGGGCAGGGAGCCGACCTCGCGCAGGAAGGCGCCCACCGCGCGGCCCAGCTCCAGCGGTCGGCCGAGCTGGTCGCCCTTCCAGAAGGGGAGCCGTCCGGGGACCCCGGGCGCGGGGGAGACCAGGACGCGGTCGCGCGTGATGTCCTCGATGCGCCAGGAACTGGTGCCCAGCGTGAAGACATCGCCGACGCGGGACTCGTACACCATCTCCTCGTCGAGCTCGCCGACCCGGCCGCCGCCCTTCTTCGGGTCGGCGCCCGCGAGGAACACTCCGAAGAGGCCGCGGTCCGGGATCGTGCCCCCGGAGGTGACGGCCAGGCGCTGTGCCCCCGGGCGGCCGGTGATCGTGCCGGCGACGCGGTCCCACACCACGCGCGGGCGCAACTCGGCGAAGGCGTCGGAGGGATAGCGGCCTGCGAGCATGTCCAGCACGGCGGTGAACGCCGACTCCGGGAGCGAGGCGAAGGGAGCCGCGCGGCGGACCGTGGCCAGCAGGTCGTCCACCTGCCAGGTGTCCAGCGCGGTCATCGCGACGAGCTGCTGCGCCAGTACGTCCAGGGGGTTGGCGGGGATCTTCAGGGACTCGATGGAGCCGGTGCGCATCCGCTCGGTGACGACGGCGGACTGTACGAGGTCGCCGCGGTACTTGGGGAAGACCACGCCTCGGGAGATCGCGCCCACCTGGTGGCCCGCGCGACCGACGCGCTGCAGGCCGGAGGCCACGGAGGGCGGTGACTCCACCTGGACGACGAGGTCCACCGCCCCCATGTCGATGCCGAGCTCCAGGCTGGAGGTGGCCACGACAGCCGGGAGGCGCCCCGCCTTGAGGTCCTCCTCGACCAGGGCGCGCTGTTCCTTGGAGACCGAGCCGTGGTGGGCGCGGGCGATGACCGGGGGAGCGCCCTGGGCCGCGCCCGAGCCGCCCATGAGCTCGGCGGGGGCGTGGTGCTCGTCGAGGGGCTCGCCTGTCGCGCGCTCGTAGGCGATTTCGTTCAGCCGGTTGCAGAGGCGCTCCGCGAGGCGGCGGGAGTTGGCGAACACGATCGTCGAGCGGTGGGACTGGACGAGGTCGGTGATCCGCTCCTCGACGTGCGGCCAGATCGAGGGGCGCTCGGCGCCCTCGGAGCCGTCGGCGACCGGGGAGCCGCCCAGCTCGCCCAGGTCTTCGACTGGGACGACCACGGACAGGTCGAACTCCTTGCCGGACTTCGGCTGGACGATCTCCACCTTGCGGTGAGGGGAGAGGTAGCGGGCGACCTCGTCGACCGGCCGGACCGTCGCGGAGAGGCCGATGCGGCGGGCCGGCTTCGGCAGGAGGTCGTCCAGGCGCTCCAGGGAGAGCGCCAGGTGCGCGCCCCGCTTGGTGCCCGCCACCGCGTGTACCTCGTCGAGGATCACTGTCTCGATGCCGGTCAGCGCGTCGCGCGTGGCCGAGGTGAGCATCAGGAACAGTGACTCCGGGGTGGTGATCAGGATGTCCGGGGGCGGGTGGACAGGGCGCGGCGCTCGGCGGCGGGGGTGTCACCGGAGCGGATGCCGACCTTGACCTCCGGCTCCGACAGGCCCAGGCGGACGGCTTCCTGGCGGATGCCGGTCAGCGGGCTGCGGAGGTTGCGCTCGACATCGACGGCGAGGGCCTTGAGGGGGAGACGTAGAGGACGCGGCAGCGCTTCTTCGGGTCGGCGGGGGGTGGGCTGGAGGCCAGCTGGTCGAGGGCGGCGAGGAAGGCGGCGAGGGTCTTGCCGGAGCCGGTGGGGGCGACGACCAGGACGTCCGAGCCCTCGGCGATCGCCCGCCAGGCTCCGGACTGGGCCGCGGTGGGCGCGGGAAAGGCCCCCGTGAACCAGCCGCGGGTCGCGGGGGAGAAGGCGTCGAGCGCGGAACGGACCATGTGACCATGGTGCACCCGGGCACTGACAGCGGCGCTGACCAGTGGGGATTCGGCCCACGACGGGTGGGCGGTGGCAGTTCGGCTTCCCGATGTGGTGGCTCGGGCGCCTCCGGTTCTCGGGCGTCTCCGGTTGTGGGGTGCGGTGCCGGGACACGCGACCCAGCGGCAGAATCAGAGGCATGGCAGGTTCTGAGCGGGCACGGCACTGGCGATACGGCGAGTTGCCCGGCGTTGACCTGCTGAGGGCCCGGTATGTCGAGAAACGGTTCGTGCGGCACACGCACGAGAACTTCGTGATCGCGGCGATCACCGACGGGGTCGAGGTCTTTCACCACGGTGGGGCCGATCAGTACGCGGGGCCGGGCGCGCTGGCGCTGGTCAATCCCGAGACGCCGCACACGGGGCGCGCGGGTGGGCCGGAGGGGTGGCGGTACGGCGCGGTCTATCCCTCGCCGCAACTCGTGGCGGAGATAGCGGCCGAGACCACCGCGATCCGAGGGACGCCCGGCTTCAGCAACCCGGTGCTCGACGATCCGTATGCCGCCGGGCTGGTGCACGAGGTGCTGCGGGCCGCGGACGAGGGGAACGCGCTCGCCGCCGACACCCTGCTGAGGGTCGTCGTGACCCGGTTGCTGCGCCTCAACGGCGGGCCGTTGCCCCAGCGCGCCGTGCGCACCGCGGGAGCCCGTACGGCAGCACGCGCGCGTGCCGTGCTCGAGGAGCGGATGGCCGATCCCCCGACGCTGGAGCGGCTCGCCGCTGCCCTGGGGGCGAGTCCGTTCGCGCTGCTACGGGCGTTTCGGGAGGTTTACGGGATGCCGCCTCACACGTGGCTGACCGATGCGCGGGTACGGCATGCGCGTCGGCTCCTGGACGCGGGAGTCGCTCCCGCGGAGGCCGCCGTCGCCGTGGGCTTCACCGATCAGCCGCACCTCAACCGACACTTCAGCCGGATCGTGGGGGTGCCGCCGGGGGCGTACCAGAGGGAGCGCAAGAACGTACAAGACCTGTGAGGGCCGGTTCTCCTACCGTCCGGGATGTGGCAGAACAAACAGCTCTCGCAGACATACGTGGTGACAGCGGAGGAAAGCCAGACGCGGCCGTCGTCAGGGACGCCCTCGGCGTCGGGGTGGCGGTCGGGCTGTCCGGGTTCGCCTTCGGGGTGACCTCGGCCGGCAGCGGGCTCACGCTGGTGCAGACCTGTGCGCTCAGCCTCCTGGTGTTCACCGGGGCTTCCCAGTTCGCGCTCGTGGGGGCGCTCGCGGCCGGGGGCAATCCGTTCGCGGCGGCCGCGGGGGCCTTCTTCCTGGGCGTGCGCAACGCCTTCTACGGGCTGCGGCTCTCGCAGCTGCTGGCACTCCCGCGCGCGGTGCGGCCCTTCGCGGCACAGTGGGTCATCGACGAGACCGCCGCGGTCGCGCTCGCCCAGCCCTCGCGGCGTGCCGTCCGGATCGGTTTCGCCGTCACCGGGCTGAGCCTGTACGTGCTGTGGAACCTCACGACGCTGCTCGGCGCGGTCGGTGCCGAGGCCATCGGGGACACGGAGGCATGGGGGCTGGACGCGGCCGGGCCCGCCGTCTTCCTGGCGTTGCTCGCGCCGATGCTGAAGAGCGTCACCGAGAGGGTCGTGGCGGGGCTCGCGGTGGTGCTGGGGCTCGGTCTGCTGCCCGTGCTGCCTGCCGGGCTGCCGGTGCTCGTGGCCGCGCTGGCCGTTCCGGTCGTGCTGTGGGTGCGGGGGCGTCGCGGGGCGACGGCCGAAGGCGACCTGCGGGGGACGGAACGTTGAACATCTGGATCGCGATCGGTGTGACGGCGGTCGGCTGTTATGCCGTCAAGCTCGTCGGCCTGCTCGTCCCCGACGGCGTGCTGGAGCGGCCGCTCGTCCGGCGGCTGGCCGCCCTGCTGCCCGTGGCTCTCCTCGCGGCTCTCACGGCCCAGCAGACCTTCGCCGACGGGCGGGCCCTCGTGCTGGACGCGAAGGCGGCGGGGCTCTCGGCGGCGGCGCTCATGCTGGTGATGCGCGCCCCCTTCCTGATCGTCGTGGGCGCCGCCGTCGTGGTGACGGCTGGAGTGAGGGCGATGGCGGGGTGAGGAACGACCCGGCCCGCACGCGTACGCGTGCGGGCCGTGAAGTCCTCCGGTGCGTTACAGCCGTCCGTACGCGCCAAGTGTGCGCAAGGCCTCGATCGTGACGATCGGGCGGCTCTCCAGGGCGGTTCCGGGCGCCCACTGGCGCTGGGGGTACCGCCCACGCGTTGAGCAGTGGGGGAGGATCGGCCAGCCGCCGTCCTCCTGCTGCTCGCTCACCAGGAAGTCCAGCGAGCGGGTCATCTCCTCGTCGGTGAACCACGCGCGCGCGAGGGAGTCCGGGGTGCGCGCGAAGTCGTGTGGGAAATGGTGCTCGCCCGGCGCGTATCCGGGCGGCACCGGGTACGTCTCCAGGCGGTCCGGGTCCAGCACGGCGAGGCGGTGTTCGCGGACCAGGCGGCCGAGCCGGTCGGCGGCCGCCTGCGCGCGTGAGCGGTCGGGCACCGAGTCCAGGAAGGCCACGGCCGCCTCGATCTCGTACGGATGTGACTTCTCCAGGGACTGGACCGCCTGCCAGCAGAAGTCGGTGGCCCGGAACAGCCACGCGTGCCACACCTCGTTGCGGTGCAGCATGCCCACCACGGGGGCGGTGGCGAGGAGGTCGCCCGGCGGGTTGTCCGCGACGGTGATGAAAGGGGCCGTCGGATAGCCTCGCTGGCCGGGATGGACCGCCGGGAGGGCACCGTCCCGGGTCGACACGGACGTCAGATAGCGGCATACGCGTTCCGCCCGCTGTCCGCCGCAGCGCCCGATCGAGTCCAGGACGCGCAGCGCGTGCCCGGTGTGCAGCGGCTGGCTCACCGGCCCGCGCAGATCGGGTTCGAGCGCGTGGCCGTACCCCTCGTCCTCGTTGCGGTAGGCGGTCAGCGCGGTCTCCACCGCGTCGGCGCTCCCGCCGAGGAAGTGGTACGCGAAACGGCGCTGTTCCAGCACGCGCGCGGTGAGCCAGACGAACTGCTCGGCGCGGGCACGTGGGGAGTGCGCCGGGGGCGTCGGGGAGAGTGGGGGTGCTCCTGATGCGGCCATGCGTCAGACCGTAGGGCGGAAAGCGGTCTCAGCAGGCCGTCCCGGCTCGGCCCGCCCCCCTGGGGCGGGATACTGGAGTCATGCGGTTGACGGTCTTCTGGCAGCGGATGGCGGAACACTTCGGCGCGGGATACGCCGACACGTTCGCGCGCGACCACGTGATGTCCGAACTCGGCGGACGGACCGTGCACGAGGCGCTCGACGCCGGCTGGGAGGCCAAGGACGTGTGGCGTGCGGTGTGCGCGACCATGGATGTTCCGGACGAACGACGCTGACCTGCCCAAAAGCATCGGCTCGGACCTCGGTCGCGGGCGTGAAGATGCGGGGGCGGGGACAGATTGTCGTCGGCGTGGGTGAGACTTGGGTCCGTGGCTCCCACAGACGAGACCGCACAGGTCGACCAACAGGCACCCCCGCTCGGCACCACGCCGCCCGCGCGGCCCCCGTCCGGTGACGACGCGGGGCAGGCGCGCATGCCGCGCTGGCTGCCGCGCGCCATGGTGCTGGCGCTCTCGCTCGTCGCCGTGTTCCAACTGGGCAACTGGGCGTTCCACCAGCTCATCGGGCTGCTGCTCAACATCCTCATCGCGTTCTTCCTCGCGCTCGCCATCGAGCCCGCGGTCAGCTGGATGGCCTCCAAGGGCCTGCGCAGGGGCTTCGCCACCTTCCTCGTCTTCTTCGGCGTGCTGATCGTGGCCGCCGGATTCGTCACACTGCTCGGCTCGATGCTCGCGGGCCAGATCATCCGGATGATCGAGGGCTTCCCCGAGTACCTCGATTCCGTCATCAGCTGGATCAACACGACGTTCCACACCGAGCTGAAGCGGGTGGACATCCAGGAGGGCCTGCTCCGCTCCGACTGGCTGCAGCGGTACGTGCAGAACAGCGCCACCGGAGTCCTGGACGTCTCCACGCAGGTCCTCGGCGGCCTCTTCCGGCTGCTGACGATCACGCTGTTCTCGTTCTACTTCGCCGCCGACGGCCCCCGGCTGCGGCGCGCCCTGTGCTCCGTGCTGCCGCCCGCGAGGCAGGCCGAGGTGCTCCGCGCGTGGGAGATCGCCGTCGACAAGACCGGTGGCTATCTGTACTCGCGCGGCCTGATGGCGCTGATCTCCGGGATAGCCCACTACATCCTGCTGGAGTACCTCGGGGTGAACTACGCCCCCGTGCTCGCCGTCTGGGTCGGCCTGGTCTCCCAGTTCATCCCCACCATCGGCACCTACCTCGCGGGTGCCCTGCCGATGCTGATCGCCTTCACGGTCAACCCGTGGTACGCGCTGTGGGTGCTGGTCTTCGTCGTGATCTACCAGCAGTTCGAGAACTACGTGCTGCAGCCCAAGCTGACCGCCAAGACCGTGGACGTCCACCCGGCGGTCGCCTTCGGGTCGGTCATCGCGGGCACCGCGCTCCTCGGCGCGGTCGGCGCGCTGATCGCCATCCCGGCGGTCGCCACGCTGCAGGCCTTCCTCGGGGCGTACGTGAGGCGGTACGACGTCACGGACGACCCTCGGGTACACGGCCACCACAAGCGGACTCCGGGGAACATCCTCGCCCGCGTGCGCCGACTGCTCGAACCGAAGCGGGAGCGGGAGCGGCAGTTGGAAGCGGAGCCGGAGAACGGGGCTTCCTGACGCGGGCCCGTCGAGCCGGCGCCGTGGCTGCGGTGCCGTCGGATCGGTGCTACTGGACAGTGAACGCGCTCACGGCGCTCTTGCGGGTGCGCTTGACACGAAAATCGAACATCCATTCTTATGGGGGCTCTGGCGGGACTCTCGGCGGGGACTTCGACAGGGTTTTCGCGGAGATGTGCCCGAGTTATCCACAGGCGGGACGGGCGTCGGGGCGCATTGTCAGTGGCAGGCGTTAGCGTCTTTGACGTGAAGCGATCGAATCAAGCAAACCGGGTGGAACCCATGGCAGGAACCGACCGCGAGAAGGCGCTCGACGCCGCGCTCGCACAGATTGAACGGCAATTCGGCAAGGGCGCGGTCATGCGCATGGGCGAGCGGTCGATGGAGCCCATCGAGGTCATCTCGACGGGGTCGACCGCCCTCGATGTGGCCCTCGGCGTGGGCGGTCTGCCGCGCGGCCGTGTCGTGGAGATCTACGGCCCGGAGTCCTCCGGTAAGACGACCCTGACCCTGCACGCGGTGGCGAACGCGCAGAAGGCCGGCGGCCAGGTCGCCTTCGTGGACGCGGAGCACGCCCTCGACCCCGAGTACGCGAAGAAGCTCGGCGTCGACATCGACAACCTGATCCTGTCCCAGCCGGACAACGGCGAGCAGGCTCTGGAGATCGTGGACATGCTGGTCCGCTCCGGAGCCCTCGACCTGATCGTCATCGACTCCGTCGCTGCTCTCGTCCCCCGCGCGGAGATCGAGGGCGAGATGGGCGACTCGCACGTGGGTCTGCAGGCCCGTCTGATGAGCCAGGCCCTGCGGAAGATCACCAGCGCGCTCAACCAGTCCAAGACCACCGCGATCTTCATCAACCAGCTCCGCGAGAAGATCGGCGTCATGTTCGGCTCCCCGGAGACCACGACCGGTGGCCGGGCGCTGAAGTTCTACGCCTCGGTGCGCATCGACATCCGCCGCATCGAGACCCTGAAGGACGGCACGGAGGCGGTCGGCAACCGCACCCGCTGCAAGGTCGTCAAGAACAAGGTCGCGCCGCCCTTCAAGCAGGCCGAGTTCGACATCCTCTACGGCCAGGGCATCAGCCGCGAGGGCGGTCTGATCGACATGGGCGTGGAGCACGGCTTCGTCCGCAAGGCAGGCGCCTGGTACACGTACGAGGGCGACCAGCTCGGCCAGGGCAAGGAGAACGCACGCAACTTCCTGAAGGACAACCCCGACCTCGCCAACGAGATCGAGAAGAAGATCAAGGAGAAGCTGGGCGTCGGGGTCCGGCCGGAGGAGCCCGCCGCTGAGCCGGGCACGGACGCGGCGATCTCCGCCACGGCCACGGACGAGGCCGCGAAGGCGGCACCCGCTCCGGCGTCCAAGGCCGCCAAGTCCAAGGCCGCGACCTCCAAGAGCTGACCAGCACCGTGCCTGACTCAGAAGCGTGGCGAACGGACTGGGCGGAGTACACCTACCCGATCACCCCTGAGGACGAGGGGGAGCACGACGGCCGGTCGGACGGGCACGACAGCTGGTCGGACGGTGGTGCTGCCCGCGGCGGCGATCGTTCTCGTGGCGGGGACCGTGCTCGCGGTGGCGACGGGCCGCGCGACAGGCGTGGCCGTGGGCGCCGCGGACATGGCACCGGCGAGTCGTCCGGCGACCCGCAGGACGGAGGCTCCCCTCACTCGTCGAGGGCCGGGAAGGGGGAGTCCCGAGGGGACCCGGCTGAGCAGGCGCGGGCGATCTGTCTGCGCCTGCTCACCGGGACCCCGCGCACGCGGAAGCAACTCGCGGACGCGTTGCGCAAACGGGAGATCCCCGAGGATGTGGCGGATGAGGTGCTGTCGCGGTTCGAGGAGGTCGGACTGATCAACGACAGCGCGTTCGCGGACGCCTGGGTGGAGTCCCGGCATCACGGCCGAGGGCTGGCCCGGCGGGCCCTCGCCCGGGAGTTGCGGACCAAGGGGGTGGACTCGGCGCTCATCGACGAGGCCGTCGCCCAGCTCGACTCCGAGCAGGAGGAGGCCACGGCGCGCGAGCTCGTCGCCCGCAAGCTGCGCGCCACGCGTGGTCTCGACCGCGAGAAGCGCCTCCGGCGCCTGGCCGGCATGCTCGCCCGCAAGGGGTATCCGGAGGGTATGGCCCTCCGGGTGGTCCGCCAGGCACTGGAGGAAGAGGGGGAGGACACGGAGGGGTTGGGGGACGACGGGTTCTGACCGGGGGCCCGGAGAGGGGATGGCTGGGCCGGCGGTGAGAAGAGAGGGAGCTCACGGAGGGCTCCCTCAAGATGCCCGGCTCTCAGGACGTCACCGGAAACTGGTTCCGCGGGACTCCGGCTCTCGTCACCGGAAACCGGGTCCCTGGGACTCCAGCTCTCAGAACGTCACCGGCAGTCCCGCCGCTCTCCACGCCTGGAAGCCGCCCGCCAGGTCGGTTGCCCGGTGCAGTCCCAGTTGCCGCAGGGACACGGCGGCGAGGCTGGAGGCGTAGCCCTCGTTGCAGATGACCACGATGCGGAGGTCGTGGCTCGTGGCTTCGGGGGCGCGGTGACTGCCCTGGGGGTCGAGCCGCCACTCCAGTTCGTTGCGTTCGACGACCAGGGCGCCGGGTATGAGGCCATCGCGGTCGCGCAGGGCGGCGTAGCGGATGTCGACCAGAAGGGCCTCGCCGGCCTGGGCTGCGTCGTACGCGTCCTTCGGCTCGACCCGGTCGAGCCCCTGGCGGACGCGCTCCAGCAACTCGTCTATACCGACGGGAGGTTCGACGGCAGCCTCAACGGCAGCTTTGACGGATTCTTCGGCTGAGCGTTCGGCGGCGGGGTCGCCCTCGGTGGTCACTGCCAGTCCTCCGGGCGCTCGACCTGCTCCAGGCGCAGTACCGGCCCCGTGCGGCTGTAGCGGCGGATCCGGGGCAGGGGCGGGTAGTAGGCGTGGACGGAGATCGCGTGCTGCTCGCTGGACTCGTTGAGCACCTCGTGCACGTGGTGACGGCCGAACGACCTGCCCTTACCGGTCGGCAACTGCCGTACGCGGTCGACGTCTTCGGTGAGTTCCAGGGTCTTCCAGCCGTCGGTGGGCAGCCGGGCGGCGAGCGAGTTCTCCGTCAGCTCACCGGCGGCGGTGACGAAGGCGCCCACGGAGTCGGCGTGGTCGTGCCAGCCGGTCCCGGTGCCGGGCGGCCAGCCGATCAGCCAGGCCTCGCTGCCGCCGGGACCGTTGAGACGGACCCAGGTGCGGCCCTCGGGGTCGAGGGGGAGAGAGGCGATCAGCTCCGCGTCCGCAGCCGTACGGCGAGCGAAGTCGAGCAGTTCCGCCTGGGTCGGAGCGGAGACCGCAGAGGAAGGAACCGGGGAGGAAGGGGCAGGGGCGGAAGGAGCCGGGGTGGATGCGGTGCGGGATACCGACACGAGTACCGTCCTTGTGACCTGATGAGCGTTCGCGTGGAAACGCGACCCGAGAGCGGGCGCGCGGAGCGGAGCAGGGGTGCGAATTCAGCAGGTCGGACGACACACGCAGCCCGCATAGCGGACGAGGTCCATATGGACCCTCCGCCACAGGCGCACACAGGTGTCGGTCACGATCGGGAGTACACCATGGTCGCGGAGACGGGTCAACTCACCGTCACTATGTGGACCTCAGGGTGACCATGAGTTCGGCCCGGCGGCTCAGCCGGACCCCGCCCCCGCCCCAGCTGCGGTTCCCGCTCCCGTCCCAGCCCCGGCTTCCGCCCCTGCGGCCGCCTCCGGCCTCGGCGGGCCGCCCAGTGCCGCCTCCGCCGCCGCGTACAGGTCCGCCGGGCGTACCCCGCTCAGCGCGGTGACCAGATGGCCGTCCGGACGGATCAGCAGGACCGTGTGCGCGGCCGCGCCCGGGTAGCTCTCGGCGACCAGCAGTTCGGCGGGGCGCGGCAGTGCGGTCACGGCTGCCGCGAGCCGTGGCATGATCCCGGCGCTCACCCAGTGCCTGCGCTCCCATACCCCCGTGCCCGGCGCGATCAGCAGCACCAGCAGCGCCCCGCGCCCGAGCCGGTCCCGCAGCCGGACGAAGGTGCCGTCCTCGGCGGTCACCCGTACGTCGACGACCGGGGAACCCGGGGGCGTATCGACGGCGGTCTCCGACTCGGTGGGTGGAGGCGCGAGCGGTGAATCGGCGTACGCGCCGGGCGCGCCCAGCGGGCCGCGCCCCAGGTGGCCGTCCGTGAGCAGCGTGTCGTGGCCGCGGGACGAGCCGGGCACGTAGGACCGCAGGCCCTTGCTGCCGCGCAGCAGCGGCAGAGCCTGGTCGGCGGCGCGCAGCCGGGCGGCGACGAGCCCGCGCCGCTCCGCCTGGTAGCTGTCGAGCAGCCCCTCGTGGGGGCCGTGGTGCCAGGCCAGGGCCAGCTTCCAGGCGAGGTTGTCGGCGTCCCGCAGTCCCTCGTCGAGGCCATGGGTGCCGAGCGCGCCCAGCAGATGCGCGGCGTCCCCGGCGAGGAAGACCCGGCCGGCCCGCCAGCGGCGGGCGAGGCGGTGGTGGACGGTGTGGACTCCTGTGTCCAGCAGGTCGTACGGAGGGGTCGAGCCCGAACTCCAGCCCGCGAGGGTCTCCCGGATGCGCGCCACCAGCAGGTCCGGGGTGACCAGGTCCTTGCCCGGAGGCAGCAGCCAGTCCAGACGCCATACGCCGTCAGGGAGGGGTCGGGCGGTGATCTCCTCGGCCGAGGGCCCGGACGTCCGCCACGGCGGTGCCCGGTGCAGCAACGCTTCTGCGGGCCAGGGGAGTTCCGTCCGCAGCGCCGCCACGGCGTGCCGCTCCACGGCGGTACGTCCGGGGAAACGGATGTCCTGGAGCTTGCGCACCGTCGAGCGCGGGCCGTCGCAGCCGATGAGGTAGCTGCCCCGCCACCAGGTGCCCTTGGGGCCGCGGGTGTGTGCCGTGACGCCCGACGCCTCCTGCTCGATCGCGTCGAGGCGGTTCTCCACGGCCACCTTGACCAGCCGCTCGTTCGCGAGGGCGGCGCGCAGCGCGCTCGTCAGGACGTGCTGGGCGATATGCAGCGGGGCCGGTCCGGCGGACGCGTCGGGATCGTCCTCGGCGGCACTGGCGGCACTGGCGGCACCCCTGGCGACGCCCTCGGACGCGGTCCCGCCGGGCATGTCGTCGAAGCGGACGTTCCGGATCACCTGCCGGCGGCGCACGGAACGCCATCCGGACCAGACGAGTCCCGCGTCGGTCGGCGGGAACCCGGTCAGCCGGGTCAGGAGCGCGGCCGTGTCCTCGCGCAGGACGACGGTGCGCGCGAGCCGCTGTTCGTCCTTGCCCGGGCTCTCGTCGAGGACCACGGACGGGACCTCCTGGCGCGCGAGCGCGAGGGCGAGCGTGAGCCCGACGGGCCCCGCTCCGACGATGATCACCGGATCCACGGCGCGGTGCCCCCTGCCCGGAGAGGTGTCCTGAGGAATGTTGGGGAACAGCCAGATGGAGCGGCGTGCACGATCACAGAACGTATGCAACCCACTGCCGGTGTTTGCGTCAAGCGACGAAGGCAGTGGCGCGCGCGCCACTGCCTCCGATTGCTCACATGCCGTCAGTTGTTCGATGTACCGACGCCGTTGTGCCGGCGTCGGTCAGGGTTTGTCTCCGACGTCGCCGCCGGTGACCCCCATGAAGCCGCCGCCGTCCGCTCCGGTCGCCGCGGTGCCCGCGACCGCCGCCGCCGGAAGAACCGCTCCGGTCGACTTCTTGCCGCGCCGCAGCCTGTCCTCCAGCCAGCCGGCGAGGCTGGTCAGGATGAAGTTCAGGACGATGAAGATGACCGCCACCACGATGAAGCTGGGGATGACGTTCGCGTAGTTCGCCGCCAGCGTCTTGCGGGAGTTGAGCAGCTCGGTGAAGTTCAGCATGGCGCCGCCGAGCGCCGTGTCCTTCACGATCACGACGAGCTGGCTGACGATCGCCGGCAGCATCACGGTGACGGCCTGCGGCAGCAGGATCGACGACATGACCTGCGTCTTGCGCAGACCGATGGCCTGGGCGGCCTCCGTCTGGCCCTTGGGCAGCGACAGGATGCCCGCGCGGACGATCTCGGCGAGCACCGAGGCGTTGTAGAGGACGAGGCCCGTGACCACTGCGTACAGCGGCCGCTCGTCGCTACTGATCTGCGTGGACTCTGAGTAGAACTGGTTGGCGAAGACCATCAGCAGCAGGACCGGGATGGCGCGGAAGAACTCGACGATCACACCGGCCGGGACACGCACCCACCGGTGGTCCGACAGCCGCGCTATGCCCAGGATCGCGCCCAGCGGCAGGGCTATCACCATCGCCAGGGCCGCCGCCTTGAGCGTGTTGACGAGGCCTGGCAGCAGATACGTCGTCCACGCCTGCGCCTCGGTGAACGGGCTCCACTTGGCGCCCTCCAGCTGGCCCTTGTCGGACATGGTCTGCCAGACCCACCAGAGCAGCAGCACCAGCAGGACGGCGAAGACCACCGCGAAGATGACGTTGCGCCGTTTCGCGCGGGGGCCCGGAGTGTCATAGAGAACGGAGCTCATCGCTTCACCGCCAGTCGCTTGCTCAGCCAGCCGAGGAGGAGACCGGTCGGCAGCGTCAGCACCACGAAGCCCAGGGCGAAGATCGTGGCGATGAGGAGGAGCTGCGCCTCGTTCTCGATCATTTCCTTCATCAACAGAGAGGCCTCCGCCACACCGATGGCGGCCGCGACCGTGGTGTTCTTGGTCAACGCGATCAGGACGTTGGCCATGGGACCGATCACCGTGCGGAACGCCTGCGGCAGCACGATGAGGGTGAGTACCTGGGTGAAGCTGAGCCCGATGGCGCGTGCCGCCTCCGCCTGGCCGACGGGCACCGTGTTGATGCCGGAGCGCAGTGCCTCGCACACGAAGGTCGCTGTGTAGGCGCTCAGACCCAGAACGGCGAGCCGGAAGGACAGCGCGTCGAAGTCGTCGGCGGCGCCCAGGGTCACGCCGAAGACGTCGGCGAGGCCGAGCGAGGTGAACACGATGATGACGGTGAGCGGGATGTTCCGCACGATGTTGACGTAGGCCGTGCCGAAGCCGCGCATCAGCGGCACGGGGCTGACCCTCATACCGGCCAGGATCGTGCCCCAGACCAGGGAGCCGACGGCCGAGAGCAGTGTCAGCTGCACTGTCGTCCAGAACGCCCCTAGGACGTCGTAGCCTTCAAGAAAGTCGAACACGATCTCCCGCGCTTCCGCGTGTGCCGAGGGCGGCGGTGGGCCGGTCCGCCGAGCGGCCCACCGCCGATTCCTGCCTTACTTGACGATGTCGCCGATCTTCGGGGCGGGCTCGTTCTTGTAGTTCGCCGGGCCGAAGTTGGCCTCGACGGCCTTCTCCCAGGAGCCGTCGCTCTCCATCTTCTCCAGGGCCTTGTTGATCTTGTCGACCATCTCGGTGTCGCCCTTCTTGACACCGATGCCGTAGTTCTCGTTGCTCAGCTTGAGGCCGGCCAGCTTGAACTTGCCCTTGTACTGGTCCTGGGCCGCGTAGCCCGCGAGGATCGAGTCGTCCGTGGTCAGCGCGTCGACCGCGCCGCTCGCGAGCCCGTCGAGGCACTCGGAGTACGTGCCGTTCTCACGCAGCTGGGCCTTGGGGGCGATCTCGTTCTTGATGTTCTGCGCGGAGGTCGAACCGGTGACCGAGCAGAGCTTCTTGCCGTTGAGGTCAGTGCCCTCGCTGATGCCCTTCTCGTCGGCACGGACCAGCAGGTCCTGGTGGGCCAGCAGGTACGGGCCGGCGAAGTCCACCTTCGCCTTGCGCTCGTCGTTGATCGAGTAGGACGCCGCGATGAAGTCGACGTCGCCGCGCTGGAGCGCGTTCTCGCGGTCGGCGCTCGGCGTCTCCTTGAACTCGATGTCCTTCTCGTCGTAGCCGAGCTGCTTGGCCACGTAGGTCGCGACGTCGACGTCGAAGCCCGAGAACGAGCCGTCGGGCTCCTTGAGGCCGATGCCCGGCTGGTCGTACTTGATGCCGACGGTGATCTTCTTGCCGCCGCCGTCGCCGCTGTCGCCGCCGTCGTCGGAGCCACACGCGGTGGCGGTCAGGGCGAGAGCGAAGACGGTGGCCGAGGCGGCGGTGACCTTGCGGAGCTTCATGGTGCACGTCCTTTGCGTGGTGAAGAGATGCGGGCCGTCGGTGCGGTGGGGACGCAGGCCGTCGGATGCGGGTGACGTGGGCCGCCGGGGGCCTGGGGTTCAGGTCCTCGGTCAGGTCCCTCAACGGGCCTTCAAGTGGCCCTCAGCGGACCCTCGATGGGCCCTCACTGGGCCCTCAGTGGTGAAGGATCTTCGACAGGAAGTCCTTGGCCCGGTCGCTGCGGGGGTTGCTGAAGAACTGGTCCGGCACGGCCTCTTCGACGATGCGGCCGTCGGCCATGAAGACGACCCGGTTGGCGGCCGAACGGGCAAAGCCCATCTCATGGGTGACGACCACCATGGTCATGCCGTCGCGGGCGAGCTGCTGCATGACCTCCAGGACCTCGTTGATCATCTCGGGGTCGAGCGCGGAGGTCGGCTCGTCGAAGAGCATGACCTTCGGATCCATCGCCAGTGCCCGGGCGATCGCGACGCGCTGCTGCTGGCCACCCGAGAGCTGCGCCGGGTACTTGTCCGCCTGCGTGCCGACACCGACCCGGTCGAGCAGGGCGCGTGCCTTCTCCTCGGCCTTCTGCTTGTCGGTCCTGCGGACCTTGAGCTGTCCCAGCATCACGTTTTCGAGCACCGTCTTGTGCGCGAACAGGTTGAACGACTGGAACACCATGCCGACGTCGGCACGCAGCCGGGCGAGCTCCTTGCCCTCCGCGGGCAGCGGCCGGCCGTCGATCAGGATCTCGCCGGAGTCGACACCCTCCAGGCGGTTGATGGTGCGGCACAGGGTGGACTTACCGGACCCGGAGGGCCCGATGACCACGACGACCTCACCCTTGGCGATGGTCAGATCGATGTCCTGGAGCACGTGCAACGCGCCGAAGTGCTTGTTGACGCTCTTCAGGACGACCAAGTCGCTCGTCCCGGCCACAACGTCCTTGGCCACCGATACTTCGGTCATCGCTTTATGGCTCCGTCCTCCTCGGTTGCGGAGACAGTAGTGACCGGCGCCGACCAGCGTCATTACATCTGAGCGAGAATTGAGCATAACGATCGGGTCGCAGACAGGTACTCCCCGTAGTGGCCGGGCCGGGGAGCGTACCGGCTGGGTAACACCGGGGGATACGCACTTGACGCGGTCCTCCGTCATCGGCGTCACTTCCATGGGCACGTAACGACCGAACGAACCGGAGGGGGCCGGAATGAGACTGCTCCTCGTCGAGGACGACAACCATGTCGCGGCCGCCCTGTCCGCGGTGCTGGCGCGGCACGGCTTCGACGTCACACACGCCCGCAGCGGCGAGGAGGCGCTCCAGGCACTGGTCCCCGAGGGCGCCGGGTTCGGTGTCGTCCTGCTGGACCTCGGCCTGCCCGACCAGGACGGCTACGAGGTCTGCGGCAAGATACGCAAGCGCACCAGCACCCCTGTGATCATGGTCACCGCCCGCTCCGACGTACGGTCCCGGATCCACGGCCTGAACCTCGGAGCGGACGACTACGTGGTCAAGCCCTACGACACCGGGGAGCTGCTCGCCCGTATCCACGCCGTGAGCCGGCGCAGCGTCCCGGACGACACCGCCGTGACCGGGGAGGATGTGCTCCATCTCGGGTCCGTGCGCATCGAGTTGCCGACCCGGCAGGTCACCGTGGACGGTTCCGTCGTGCAGCTGACGCGCAAGGAGTTCGACCTGCTCGCGCTGCTGGCCCAGCGGCCCGGGGTGGTCTTCCGTCGGGAGCAGATCATCAGTGAGGTGTGGCGGACCAGTTGGGAGGGGACCGGGCGCACCCTGGAGGTGCACGTGGCGTCCCTGCGGTCCAAACTGCGCATGCCCGCACTGATCGAGACAGTGCGCGGAGTCGGGTACCGGCTCGTCACCTCCGCGTCATAGCGTGCCCGCGTGCGCACTCGTCTTCTTCCGCTGCTCATCGTCCTCATGGCCGCCGTGCTGCTCGCACTCGGCATCCCGCTGGCGGTGAGCCTGGCGGCCGCGGAGCAGCAGAAGGTGGTCGTCGACCGTATCGACGACACCGCGCGGTTCGCGGCGCTCGCGCAGTACGTCACCGAGCGTCCCAGCGGCTCACGGGTGGACATTCCGGACGAGCGTCGCGACACCCTGCAGAAGGAGCTGGAGCGCTACCACGACGTGTACGGCATCCGGGCGGGCGTCTACGACCGCAACAGGACCCCCATGGCGAACGCGCCGGAGACCTGGCTGGTGCCCGAGGAGGGCGAGGGCCGCGACGCCTACGACGAGGCTCGGCTGGGGCGCCGCAGTCACGACCCGGAGCAGGTGTGGCCCTGGCAGCGGAACCGTCTCGTCGTGGCGTCCCCGGTCATCCGGGACGGTGACGTCGTCGCCGTCGTCGTCACCGACTCGCCGACCGGACACATGCGGTCGGAGATCCTGCACGGCTGGCTGGTCATCTCCACGGGTCTCGTCGCCGCCATGCTCCTCGCCGTCGGGGCCGCGCTGCGGCTGACCGGCTGGGTCCTCAGGCCCGTACGCGTCCTCGACACCACCACGCACGCCATCGCCTCGGGCCGCCTGAAGTCGAGGGTCGCGGTCGCCGGCGGGCCGCCGGAGCTGCGGCGCCTGGCCCGCTCGTTCAACGAGATGGCCGACAACGTCGAGGACGTGCTGGAGCAGCAGCGCGCCTTCGTGGCCGACGCCTCGCACCAGTTGCGCAACCCGCTCGCCGCGCTGCTGCTGCGCATCGACCTGCTCGCACTCGAACTCCCGGAGGGGAACAAGGAGATCGCTTCCGTCCGCACCGAGGGCAAGCGCCTCGCCCAGGTCCTCGACGACCTGCTGGACCTGGCGCTGGCCGAGCACGCCGAGGCGGACCTCAGGCTCACCGACATCGGCGAGCTGGCCGCCGAGCGGGTGGCCGCGTGGGGACCGGTCGCCGAGAGCAAGGGCGTCCGGCTGGCGGGGACCTGCCCGCCCACCACCGCCTGGGCCGACCCGGTCGCCCTGTCCAGCGCACTGGACGCGGTGATCGACAACGCGCTGAAGTTCACCCCCGAGGGCCAGAAGGTGGACGTGGAGGTCGCCTCCAACGGCGAGGCCTCCACCGTCGTCGTCACCGACGGCGGGCCCGGCCTCAGCGACGAGGAACTCGGGCGCATCGGCGACCGTTTCTGGCGCAGTCCCGGTCACCAGAACATCAACGGCTCCGGCCTCGGACTGTCCATCTCCCGTGCCCTCCTCGGCGCGGGCGGCGGCTCGATCGCGTACACCCGCCATAAGCCGCACGGCTTGAAGGTGACCGTCACTGTACCCAGGACGGGGCCGACGTCCTGAGGCCGTGAGGGTGCCGTTTCCGGCGGCGTGGTGGGCTCCTACGGCTTGACGGAGCGGTAGTACCGCCTGGCGCCCTCGTGGAGGGGCAGGGGGTCCGTGTAGATCGCCGTGCGCAGGTCCACGAGCTGGGCCGCGTGGACATGGGAGCCGATGTTGTCGCGGCTCTTGATGACCACGCGGGTGAGCCATTCGGTGAGCCGGGGATCGAGGTCCGAGCGGGTGACGAGCAGGTTCGCCACGGTCAGCGTCTGCACGGGAGCGCCCTGCTGGACGGAGTAGGCGTCGCCGGGCATCACCGACGACCGGTAGTAGCGGGTGGTCTCGCCCTGGACGTGCAGCTCGGTGACGAGGTCGCCGCTGATCGGGATGAACCGGAAGTCGTACACCTCGGCGAGCTTGATCAGACCGCCCGTCGGCAGGCCGCCCGACCAGAAGAAGGCGTCGATCTCGCCGTTCCGCAGCCGGTCCGGGGCCGTCCCTATGCTGTCGCTCCGCGGAACGATGTCCTTCTCGGGGTCCAGCCCGGCTGCCCTGAGCACCCGGGTCGCGATCAGGCGCACCCCGGATTCCGCCCCTCCCACTCCCACCCGCTTGCCCTTGAGGTCCGAGATGTTCTCGATGTCCGACGAGTGGGGGACGACGACCTGCACGTAGTCGTCGTACAGACGGGCCAGTCCGCGCAGCCTGCCGCGGCCGGGTCCCTCGTACGACTCCACGGCGTCGGCCGCGGCGATGGAGAGGTCGGCCTCTCCGCCCGCCACCCGCGTGACGTTCTGCTGGGAGCCGTCGCTCGTCAGCAGCTCCACCTTCAGGCCCGGCATGTCCCTGGCGATGGCCGTGCGCAACCGCTCGCCGTAGTCGTGGTAGACGCCGCTCTGCGGTCCCGTGCTGATCGTGATCGTCCCGGTCGGCGGCTGTTCGCGCGGCCACAGCCACCATGTCAGCAGCCCGAGGACCACGAGCGCGGCCGTCGAGGCCAGCAGCACGCGGTGGGCGCCGATGCGGTGGGGTGCCGGGAACATGCGCGCATCCTGCCAGGTCAGCGAACGTCGGCCAAGGGCCGGGCTCGACCGGGTGCGGGGTCGTGACGAGGGGGTGCGGAAGCGTGACGCGGAGTGCGGAACTCCGGCGCGATCGGTGCCCCAGTACGGTGATGCCGGGCCCGCCGTGGAACGCGGGCCCGGCATCCTCCGGGCCGGTGAAGGGCGGCTGAAGGGTCAGCCGCGGGCCGCCTCGTCGCGGAGCCGGTCGAGCTCGTCGTACATCGTCTGGCCCGGGCACTCCGTGTCGAACCAGTCCCGGTGGCCGGTGATCTCCGGGACCTCCTTCACGTTGCCGTTGACCGGGTTCGTGTACGTGACCGTGGCCTTCGGGTCGACGCCGTGGAGCCGCGTCAGCACGCGGACCAGCCGGGTCAGCGAGGCGCGGGCGGCGTCCGTCGGGCCCTGCTCCGTCAGGGTGCCGAGCAGGGCGATGCCGAGGTTGCCGATGTTGTAGCCGACGGAGTGGAAACCGGTGACCAGCTTGCCGTCCCCGTCGTGCGCGGGCATGCCGTCGTCACCCGAGTAGCGGCCCTCGTAGATGGCGCCCGCCTCGTCGATGAGGAAGTGGTAGCCGATGTCGCCCCAGTCGTTGGTGATGGCGTGGAGCTGGTAGATCGCGCGTACGGTGGCCGCCGGGTCCGGGTCGTCGTTGACCGTGGCGGTGTGGTGGACCGCGATGGTCTGGAACGGGTAGTACGCGGGCGGCGTGTTTTCCGTGCCGTCCGGCTTGAAACGCAGGCTCTCGTCCGCACCCCAGGCCGCCCGCGACAGATAGGCGACACCTCGTACGCGGGTCGTGTCCGAGGGGACGGCGACCTTGCGTCCCGGCCCCTGCTGGGTGTCGAGGGCCAGCGAACGCAGCCTGGTGGACCCGTCGGGCGCCTTCAGCTCGTAGCCGGAGGCCTTGTCGGCGGCGATCAGCAGGGCGCCGCCGTTGGTCTCCGAGCAGCCGCCGGCGCTGAAGTCCTGCCAGGCGCCCTGCGCGCCGTCCGCGTCACGCAGCCGGATGCCGCCGCCGGACACGGCGGAGGTGCCCTCCCAGCGCACGCCCACGTAGCCGATGGGGAACGCGGCCTCGACGGGGGCCTCGCCGGTGGCCGTCTTGGCACGGGTCTCGGGGAACGTCTCCGAGGTCGTGCCCGGCTTGGTGTCCTCGGTGTCGATGGCGGCGTCGCCGTCGGAGCCGTTCGTCGTGGCCATCACGGTCGGTGTGATCACGGCCGCGGCCGTGATCGCGCCCGCGGCACCGATCATGGTGCGCCGGGTCACCCGGGACTTCGCCCGGTGGGCAGGGGAGGTGGGAGGAGTGGGGGGAACTGTCACGGTGGGGTCCTCGACGTTTCTTGGCTGAGATGGTGCGCAGGCCATGCTTGAAGACCCAAGGGAGAGTAGGGGGTTGGGCCGGTGCGGCGCACACCGCCCCCCCGCTACTGGCGGGTTCCGAATTTCGCGCAGGACGGCCGCCGGCGGCGTACCGGTAAGGTCGCCGGATGTACCTCTCGCCAGCCGATCTCGTCCGTGAGTTCCACCACGCCTTCGGGCTCGACGCTCGCACCGAACCGACGGAGGTGGCGCCGGAACTCGCCGCCCACCGGGGCGAGTTGCTCGCGGAGGAGGCTTCCGAGGCCGCCGAGGTGGCGGTGGCGGGCCCGCTCGACCGGCTGGCGCACGAACTCGCGGACGTCGTGTACGTGGCGTACGGCACCGCCCTCGTCCACGGGATCGACCTCGACGCGGTGATCGCCGAGGTCCACCGCTCCAACATGACCAAGCTGGGCCCTGACGGCAGGGTCACCCGCCGCGAGGACGGCAAGGTCCTCAAGGGGGAGCACTACCGGGCGCCGGACGTGTCGGGGGTGCTGCGGAGCCAGGGGTGGAAGGGGTAGGGCGCTCGCTCCCTGTGCTCCTTGCGGAAGCGTCGCACCCGGGCTCCGCTCCGGTTGAATGATTCACCTTGTGGGCTGGAATTGGTGGCTTCTATCATCGGATCATGACCCACCCCGAGCACGCGCACGACCGACCGGACCTGCCGGCCGACCTGGACGAGGCCGCCCATCGCTGCCTCGTCGCCGGGTTCGAGGGCACCACGGCGGTCCCCGACGACCTGAAGCGGCTCATCGAGCGCGGACTCGGCGGGGTCATCCTCTTCACCCGCAACGTGCGCGACGCCGACCAGCTCCGCGGCCTCACCGAGCGCCTGCGGGAACTGCGCCCCGACCTGCTCGTCGCCATCGACAACGAGGGCGGCGGCATCGGCCACCTGGTGGGCGCGGGCGCACCCGAGGTCCCCGGCAACTTCGCACTCGGCGTGGTCGACGACACCGAGTTGACCGCGCGCTGCGCCGACGCGCTCGCCGGGCACCTGGCCTCGCTCGGCATCACCGCGTCGTACGCCCCCGTCGCCGACCTCCAGCACCAGCCGCGCAACCCGATCGTGCGCACCCGCTCCTTCGGAGCCGACCCCGCGCTCGTCTCCCGCCAGCTGCGCGCCTGGATCACCGCCACCGAGGCGCGCGGTGTCGCCTCCTGTGCCAAGCACTTCCCCGGGCACGGCGGCACCGAGACCGACAGCCACCATGACATGGCCGTCGACCCCCGCCCGTACGGCGAACTCGCCCACGACATCGAGCCGTTCCGGGCGGCCGTCGCCGCGGGCGTCCCGATGCTCATGAGCGCGCACGTGGTCTACCCGGCCCTTGACCCCGGGCGGCCCGCCACCCTCAGCCCGCGCATCCTGGGCGAACTGCTCCGCGGCGACCTCGGGTTCGACGGCGTCCTCGTCAGCGACGCCCTGGAGATGAAGGCGATCTCCGACCGCTACGGAGAGGCCGCCGGAGCGCGGCTCGCCCTCGCCGCCGGGGTCGACCAGGTCGTCGTCGCGGTGGCGGACCTGGACGTCACCCTCGCCTGCCGGAACGCGGTGCTCCAGGCGCTCCGGGCCGGTGAGTTGCCGGCGGAGCGCGTGCTGGAGGCCGCGGGGCGGGTCCGGCGGCTGGCCCGGCGCTACGCCACCCCGGGGGTGAGCGGCCCGTGGGACGCCGGCGCCGGGCTGGAGGCGGCCCGCCGTGCCGTACGCGGCCGGGCGCTGCCGGGGCCCGTGCGGGGCGCCCATGTCGTCGACCTGTTCCCGCCCCCGCATCCCGCACTCAACTGGGGCGGTGAGGACCTGCTGACCGAGGTGCGCGCGCTCGACCCCACGGCCACCGGGACGGCGGTCACCGAGGAGCCCGCGGACCCGGCGGGGCTCGTCGCCGAGGTGCTGCGGGGCGCCGAGGGATCGCCGCTGGTGGTCGCCACGTACGACGCCGGGCTGCACCCCTGGCAGCACCGGCTCCGTGACGCGCTGCTGGCCGGGCGGCCTGATGCGGTGCGGGTGGCGACGGGGTTGCCGGAGCCGGGAAACGCAGGAGACGCAGCGGGCGAGGCAGGCGGGCTCTGCTCGTACGGGCGGGGGCGCGTGAACCTGCGGGCGGTCGCGGAGGTCCTCACGGGCGGGTGAGCATCATCCGGCCTTCATGGGCGGGTGAGCGTCATCCCGCCCTCACGAGCTCCGTGATCCCCCGGGCCGCGAGGTACCCGGCGTCGTCCGCGCGTCCGGCGAGGACCACGGCGGGGCGGGCGCCCTCGGTGCACAGACGCATCCACGTCTCGAAGTACGTGCCGCCCGGACCGGAGACGGACCGTGTGCCCGGTGCGCAGTCCAGGACCAGGGCGGTGGTGCGCGGTTCGGGAGCGGGAGGCTCGGCGCGCAGTCCGGTGACTGTCTCGGCGAGGGCCGCGGCGATCGGCTTGGCCCGGCCGGAGGAGTCGAACAGGCCCAGGGTGTACTCCAGTTCCGGGTAGTCGGCCAGGGCGCGGTCCACATCGTGGGAGCACCACCACGTCACGCCCCACAGCCCGGCGCACCCGGCCGCGTTCAGCACGGTCGCGCGGGCGAACTCCGGGGCGTCGACCGCGGGGATGTGCGGCTCGGGCGCCCCCGTCTCCTGGACCCAGACGGGCCGGTCCACGTCCACGGCGTACGCCTTGGCGAGCTCCACGCCGTACTCGGCGAGGTGCAGCACCTGCGGGGAGCGGGGACCGTAACGGCGCGCGCAGTCACCGGAGAAGACCCAGGGGTGGACGGTCGTCAGGTCACCCTTGCGGGCCGAGGCCTCCGGGGTGAACGGATGGTCGTCGCCGTACCAGGCCGCGTCGAACGCGGAGTGCGTGACCAGGCGGCCGGGCGGGGCCGCGGAGAGGCCGTCGCGGGCGGCGGCGAGGAGGGTGTCGAGATAGTGGTCCACCTGCTCGGGTGTGACCGGGTTGTGCTCGACCAGGTTGTTGAGCTCGTTGCCGAGCTGGAGGCCTATGAGATGGGGGCGGTCGGCGAGGGCGCGGCCGAGGGTCTTGAGCAGCCGTGCCTGGGCGTCGAGGGCGTCGGGGTCGGTGAACACGTTGCGGTGGTGCCAGCTGCGGGTCCACTCCGGGTAGAAGTCGAAGCTCGACAGGTGGCCCTGCACGCCGTCCACCATGACGTCGAGGCCCGTCTCGCCCGCCAGGTCGACGAGCCGGACCAGCTGGTCGACGGCCGCGGTGCGGATCAGCGTGCGATTGGGCTGCAGGAGCGGCCAGAGGTGGAACACCCGGACGTGGTCCAGGCCGAGCCCGGCTATCTGCGCCAGGTCCTCACGGGCGTGTGCCTCGTCGAAGTCGTGCCAGGAGTGGAACCAGCCGCGGCGCGGTGTGTAGTTGACGCCGAACCGGAGAGGCGGCGCGGGGGACGGTGCGGGCGCGGGGGGAGTACTGATGGGGTCCTCCTCGAAGCATGCGCTGCGTGCGCCGACGCGGGCGGGTCCGGTCGGGTCTGGTCGGGTCTTGTCCCCGGCGAATGTATCAACCACCATAGTCCGCGATGAACAATGAATTGAACCAGGATCTTGTGGTCGGTCTCGACGTGGGCGGCACACGCACCCGCGCCGTCCTGGCGGCCGCCGGGGACGGACGCCCGCTGGGCGAGGGCGTCGCCGGTCCCGGCAACGCCCTGACCGTCCCCGTGCCGCAGCTCACCGAGCACCTCGCCGAGGCCGTCGACCGGGCGGTGCCGGAAGGGGCGCGCGGCAGGGTCGTGGCCGTGGCCGGAGGCTTCGCGGGTGCCACGGGAGCCTCCCCGGACGAGCCCGGGCGCCTCAACGCGCTGGCCGCCCTGACCGCCGCGCTCGGCGAACTGGGCATCGCCACCGAAACGGTCGGGATCCACAGCGACATCGAGGCCGCGTTCGCCTCCGCGCCCGGCGCCCCCGCCGACGGCCTCGCCCTGGTGGCGGGCACGGGCGCGGTCGCGGCCAGGATCGCGGAACGCCGTTGCGCCGCCACCGTGGACGGCGACGGCTGGCTCCTCGGCGACGACGGCAGCGGCTTCTGGATCGGCCGCAGCGCCGTGCGAGCCGCTCTGCGCATGGCGGACGGGCGCGGCCGGCCCACGGCACTGGCCGCCACGGTCGGGCGCGCGCTGGGGCTGCCGGAGGAGGTCCTGCCGTCCGAGGCCAACATCCTGCCGTCCGAGGGCGTCATCCGGTACGAAGGCGCCCTGCCGTACGAAGGCGCCCTGCCGTACGAAGACGTCCCGCGGTACGAAAAGGGAGGCGCCGCCTCGGAGAACTGGACCCGGGCCCGACGCGAGGCCTTCCGCATGCACCTGCTGCCGGCCGTGATGGGGCAGCCGCCGATCCGGCTCGCCCGGCTCGCGCCCCTGGTGGCCGAGGCGGCCCGGCGCGACGACGCCGTCGCCGGTGCGATCCTCGACGAGGCGGCGGACCAACTGACGCAAACCATCCGCGCGTTGGAACCCCGGCCCGGCGAACGGATCGTCGCCACCGGCGGGCTGCTCGGGCCCGACGGCCCCCTGACCGCACCCCTGACCGGCCGGCTCCGGGCTCTCGGCCTGACGCTCGACGGGGTGGCGGACGGCTGCCGGGGGGCCGTGGCCCTCGCCCGGCTCGAACACGAAGGCGGTGGCCGATGAGCGGCACTCAGCAGGAAGCCCTCCTCCCTTACCGTGACTCCACGGCGCCGGTCGACACCCGCGTCCGTGACCTCCTGGCCCGTATGACCCTGCGCGAGAAGGCCGGCCAGCTCAACCAGCGCATGTACGGCTGGGACGCCTACCGCCGCACACCCGACGGAGCGTTCGAGCTCACCGAGGCGCTGCACGCCGAGACCGAGCGCTTCGCGGGGCTCGGCGCCCTGTACGGACTCTTCCGCGCCGACGCCTGGTCCGGGGTCGACCACGCCACCGGAGCGGACGCCGCGCACGGCGCGGCCCTCGCCGACCTGGTGCAGCGTCACGTCGTGGCGGCCGGCCGCCACGGCATCCCGGCCCTGTTCGTCGAGGAGGTCCCGCACGGCCACATGGCCCTGGACGGCACCGTCCTCCCCGTCAACCTGACGGTCGGCGCCACCTGGGACCCCGAGCTGTACGAACGCGCCGCCGCCCACGCCGCCGCCGAACTGCGCGCCCGCGGCGGCCATGTGGCCCTCGTCTCCGCGCTGGACATCGCCCGCGACCCGCGCTGGGGCCGTACCGAGGAGTGCTTCGCCGAGGACCCGTACCTGGCCGCCCGGCTCACCGAGGCACTGGTGCGGGGCATGCAGGGGGAGACACATGGGGAGACAGGGGACACGCGGGACGGTCTCTTCGCCGACGACAAGGCCCCCGTCGTGCTCAAGCACTTCGCCGGACAGGGCGCCACGGTCGGCGGCCGCAACTCCGCCGAGTCGGAACTCGGACTCCGGGAACTGCACGAGATCCACCTCCCGGCCGCCCGTGCCGGAGTCCGGGCCGGCGCCGCCGCCGTCATGGCCGCGTACAACGAGGTCGACGGCATGCCCTGCTCCGGCAACCGTGCCCTGCTGCACGGGCTGCTCCGCGAGCGCTGGGGTTTCCAGGGGATCGTCATGGCCGACGGGCTCGCCGTGGACCGGCTGGCCCGGATCACCGGTGACACGGTGTCCGCCGGCGCCCTCGCCCTGACCGCGGGCGTCGACCTGAGCCTGTGGGACGAGGGCTTCACGCACCTTCAGGAGGCGGTCGGGCGCGGTCTCGTCGGTGAGGACGTCCTGGACGCCGCCGTCGCCCGGGTGCTGAGCCTGAAGTTCCGCCTCGGGCTCTTCGACCGCCCGTACTCCGCCGACCGGCCGGTCGCCGCGCCCGCCGCCGACCGTGGGCGCGCCCTGAGCACCGCCCTGGCGCGCGGCGCGGTCACCCTCCTGCACGACGACGGCGGGGTGCTGCCGGTCCGGCCCACGGTCTCCCGCATCGCGGTCCTCGGCCCGCACGCCGCCACGACCGCCCACCAACTCGGGGACTACACCGCCCCGCAGCGCCCCGGCACGGGCAGCAGTGTCCTCGACGGACTGCGCCGCCTCGCCCCGCCGGACGTCGCGGTCCGGCACGCCCGCGGTTGCGCGCTCACCGGCGACGACGTGTCGGGCATCCCCGAGGCCGTCGCCGCGGCGAGCGCCGCCGACCTGGCCGTCCTCGTCCTGGGCGGCAGCAGCGCCCGTACCCCGGACACGGACTTCGCCGCCAACGGAGCCGCCCGCACACCCGTCTCGGAGATGACCTCCGGAGAGGGCGTGGACCTCGCCGGACTACGGCTCGGCCCGGCCCAGCACGTGCTGCTGGACGCCGTCACGGCCACCGGCACACCCACCGTGGTCGTCCTGCTCCAGGGCCGCCCGCACGCCGTACCCGAGGCGGCGGACCGGGCGGCGGCCCTGCTCACCGCCTGGTACCCCGGCCCGTGGGGCGGCGACGCGATCGCCGAGGTACTGCTCGGGCACGCGGAACCCGGCGGACGGCTCCCCGTCTCCGTGCCGCGCTCGGTGGGTCAACTGCCCGTTCACTACAACCACAAGGACACCGAGTACGGGTCGTACGTCGACGAGAGCGCCGAGCCGCTCTACTCCTTCGGGCACGGGCTGACGTACACGGCCTTCGCGTACGGCCCGCCGCGTCTCGCCGAGGACGCCGTCGGGGACACCGTCGAGGTCGACATCACCAACACCGGGCAGCGCCACGGCCGTACCGTCGCCCAGCTCTACATCCGCCGTCTGCTGACCCCGGTGTGGCCACGCACCCTCGAACTGCGGGACTTCCGGAGAGTCGAACTGGCGCCGGGCGAGCGGCGCACGATCACCTTCCCCCTCGGCGACGGTCAGCTGGCCCAGGTCGGCGCCGACCTGGAGACGGCCGTACTGCCCGGCACCCTGGAGATCAGGGTCGCCGAGTCGTCGCGGGCCGCGCTGACCGCCGTGCCCCTCGTGCTGCGGACCGACGGTCAGAGCTTCACGGCGCCCGCCGAGACACCCTTGTAGAACCACCGCTGCGTGAGGAAGAACAGCACCAGCACCGGAACGATGGAGATCACCGACCCGGCCATGACCACCCGCTGGTCGTAGCCGAACGACGAGCTCTGCAACCGGGAGAGACCCAGCGTCAGCGTCATGTTGGCCTCGGAGCGCAGCACGATCAGCGGCCACAGGAAATCGTCCCAGGCGGCGATGAAGGTGTTGATGACGACCACCAGGATCGCGCCCCACGCGGACGGCAGATACAGGTGCCTGAACCGTTGCCACTCGCCCGCACCGTCGATCATCGCCGAGTCCTCGATCTCGCGCGGCACCGCCAGGAACGCACCGCGCATCAGCAGGACGTTGATGGCACCGACGAACCCGGGCAGCCACACCCCCACCAGGCTGTCGACCAGGCCGAGGTCACGGATGCTCAGGAACAGCGACACCATGATCGACTCGAAGGGGAACATCATGGAGGCGGCCAGCAGGACCCACACCGCCCTGCGGCCCTTCCACGCGGGCTTGGAGAGCATGTACCCGGCCGTGGTGGAGAACAGCAACTGGCTGGTGACGGACAGGACGACCACGAACAGGCTGTTCCAGATGTACGTGGCCACCGGCACCTGCTCGAAGACCTCCCGGTAGGCGCGCAGGGTCGGGTCGTGGGGCAGCAGCGAGGCGTTCTCCCCGAAGACGTCCTCGCCGGTGCCCTTCAGCGACGCCAGGAACTGCCAGAGCAGCGGCCCCACGGTGATGCCGAGCACGAAGAGCAGCAGCAGATAGCGCAGGACGAGTTCACGGGGGCGGCCGTAGTCCCGCCAGCGGGGCATGAGACGCCGGGGCATCGGGCGCCGGGGCATCGGGCGCCGGGACTTGGGCACGGCCGTCGTCATGACTCGTCCTCCTTCGTCAGGCGCTGCGCCAGCAGGGTCAGCCCCAGCGTCAGCAGGAACAGGGCCACACTGACCGCCGATCCGTAACCGGCGTTGCCGGTGAGGGGGTCGAGGCCGACGTCGCGGATGTAGAAGGGCAGAGTGCGGTCGGCGCCGCCGGGGCCACCGGTGGGGCTGCCGAGCATGTAGATCTCGGTGAACACCCGCAGCGAGCCGATGCCGGTGAGCGTGCCGACCAGCATCATGGCCTGCCGGACGCCCGGCACCGTGATGTGCCAGAACCGCCGGACCGCGCCGGCGCCGTCCATCGCCGCCGCCTCGTGCAGCTCCTTGGGCACGTTCCCCAGCGCGGCCAGGTAGAAGATCATGTACCAGCCGAGGCCCTTCCACAGCGTCAGGCCCATCGCGGAGAACAGGATCAGCCATGAGTCGGACAGGAACGGGATGGCGTCCTCGATCAGATGGGCCTTCTCCAGCGAGGTGTTGATCAGCCCTTCGTCGGCGAGCAGCCACTGCCAGCTCAGACCCACCACCACGCTGGAGGCGAGGACCGGGGTGTAGAAGGCCGACCGGAAGAACCCGATGCCGGGCAGCTGCTTCTCCACCAGGACGGCGAGCAGCAGCGGCAGCAGCACCATCAGCGGCACCACGATCAGCGCGTACAGCAGGCTGTTGCGGGTCGCCAGCCAGAAGTCGGGGTCGTCCAGCATCCGCGTGTAGTTGGACCACCCGACAAAGCCCGCGGCGCCGCCGAGCGGCTTGGCATCGGTGAACGACAGCAGAAGCGTGTTGAGGAACGGGAATACGCCGAAGACCGCCGCGCAGACGATGGCGGGGGCGGCCCACAGCCAGGGCTGCCACCAGCGGCGGTACAGCGCCGCGCCGTTGGCGCCGGGAGCGGGCCCGGGCCTGAGGGCACGGCCCGCTCGGCGTATACGGGACGGGGCGGTGCCCGGTGCGGGCCGCGTGGCCTCCGTACCGGGCACGGACACCGGCTTCGTGGTGTCGGCCACCACGGTCAGCTGCCCTGCTTCAGCAGCTCGTTCGCCTTGTCCTGGGCGTCCTTCACCGCCTGCTCGGGGCTCTTCTTGCCCTGCATGGCCAGCTGCACCTGGGACACGATGGCCTTCTGCACCGCCGGGGAGAGGTTGGTCTGGTAGGCGGTGGCGGTCTTGAGCTGCTCGGCGACGAGCGCGCGGGCCTTGGAGAAGGGGTCGTCGCCGGTCGCGTTCTGGAAGAACGGGTCGTCCAGCGAGGCCGTGGTCGTCGGGAAGATCACGACGTTCGGGTTCTTGCACCAGGCCGTCTGGTTCTGGGCGTTGGTGAGGAACTTGGCGAACGCGAGCGCCGTGGGGGCATTCTTGCTCGTCGAGCTGACCCCGATGTACTGCGGGGCACCGGTGGTGTGGCCGAGCTTGTCGAGCGGCTGCCGGCCGACGCCGGTTTTGGCGTAGACCGACGGGCTGTTCTCTTTCACGAAGCGCACGAAGCTCGGGTTCGTCGAACCGTAGGCGACCTGGCCCTGGCTGTACGGCGTGGAGGGGTCGTTGCTGGAGGACAGCGAGTCCTTCGGCATGGCGCCCTCCTTGTACAGCTTCGCCATCCAGGCGACCCACTGCGTGGTCCTCGGGTCCTCGGCGAAGGTGGCGGCCTTGCCGTCGGCGGACAGCGTCCTGATGTCCATCTGGTCCCAGTCGGCCGGTATCCGCCAGATCGGGTTGGCCATCGTCGCGTAGTACTCGCCCTTGGCCGACTTGGCGATCTTCTCGTAGTCGGCGAACAGCTCGAACATGGTCGTCGGCGGCTTGTCCGGGTCGATCCCGGCCTTCTTCAGCAGGTCGGTGTTGTACGTCAGCAGGACGCCGCCGGTGTACCAGGGGAACACGGTGTGCACGGACGCGTCCGTGGAGTCCTTCATGGTGCTGGACTTCCAGAACGCCGGGACGAACGGCTCGGCGGAGGAGGGGTCCTTGACGCCGAGGTTGAGCAGGTAGTCGTACTTGGTGAGGGCCGTCGCCGTCTCGGAGTTGAGGTTGAGCACGTCCGGCAGGGTGCAGGCCTGGGCGTCGGCGACGTTGCGCTGGGTGAACGTCGCGGTGTCGCCGGGGTCGTCGATCCACTTGACCGAGGTGCCGGGGTTGGCCTTCTCGAAGTCGTCGATCACTCCGTTGAAGAACTCCCCGAAGTCTTTCTTCAAGTTCGTCGTCTGGAAGGTGATCTTGCCCTTGATGTCGCCGGAGAGCTTGCCGGAGCCGACATTGCCCTTGTCGACCGTGCAGTTGCCCACGGTGGCCTCCCCGTCTCCGGAGCCGCCGCCCGACAGGCCGCAGCCCGCGGCCGTCAAGGACAGGACGACGAGACAGGTCAGGGATCCGGTGAGTCTTCTTGTGCGCATGGTCGTTGCCCTCCTGCGGTCGGGTTGTTGCCACTCGCCGCTGGTTCAATTCACCAACTTCGACTCCAGTTGATGAAAAGGTGGACCAGAATTCATCGGAGGTCAATGGGGTTCCGTGTTGCGTTTCGGTTCCGGCCGGGTGGCGGGCGGCTCCCGGTCAGTGCCGGTGCTCGTGGTCCGGGTGCGCCGGGTCGCCGGGGTGTTCGTGTCCGGCGGCGTACACCACGTCGGCGCGAGCCTGGTCGAGCCAGGCGAAAAAGGCCCGATGTCCCGCCGTCCGCCGCAGCTCCCGCTCGATGCTCTCGCGGGCCCGCTCGTACGGCAGCACGTCGGCCGGTGCCGGCTCGTCGAAGGGGTCTACGCCCCGCCGGAGGGCCTCAGGAGTGAGGAAGCGGTCGCGGTTGCGGTCGTAGTAGTCCCGTACGACCGCCTCGGGGATCTCCTGCTCGCCCTCCAACTCGTCCAACAGGGCGCGTGCGGCGGGGGAGTGGGCGAGCACCGCCGCGACGATGCTGCCCAGGTCGGCGACGTCCGCCTCCGCCACGGCGAGCACCTGGGCGGGCGACACCTCCTCCGGCGTCCTCAGCCCCCGGGTGACGCAGGCGCGGCGTGCCAACTCGTCCGCGACCACCACCTGCGTCGCCCAGCGTCGCCGCTGCCGCTCGGCCCGGGCGAGGGCCTCGGGACGCATCTCACGGTCGCGCGCGGGGACGGCCTTCAGGAAGGCGTCCACGCGGGTACGGGGGATGGCCTCGCCGTGGACGAGGGCGGCGGTGCCTTCGGGAGGGTCCGTTCGTGGGTGCGCGTGTGGGTGGACGTGCGTCGCCGTGGGCCCGTTCACGGGGTGACCTCCAGGACGACGGTCTCCGTGTAGGCGACATTGCCGTGCCACGCGGCCTTCGCCATCAGCCAGTACGACCCCGGAGGCACCGCCCCGCCGTCCACCTCGATCACGCACTCGGTCCGCTCCCCGGCGGCCACCGTGAACCCCTGGCAGCCGGGAGCCACGCCCGCCCACGTGCCCCACGACGACACCGCCCACAGCGTGCCGCTCACCGGCCCCCGCGTGGTGTTCCGCACCGTCACCGGGACCCGGACGCGCTCACCCCGCCGCACGGTGACCCGCTCGGTGCCGAGCCGGGTCACGAGGGTGGGTCCGGTACGCCCGTCCGGCTCGCCCTCCGGTACGGCACCCGGCACGTCGAGCGCGACGACGTCCTCGTACGTCTGACCGCCGTACTCCAGGTGAGCGGCGAGCCAGTGCCGGCCGGGCGCGGCCTCGGGTGAGGGCGTGACGGTCACCTCGGTGAGGGTGAACCCGCCGGGGCCCAGCGCGTACGGCAGTTCGGCGGGCGCGACGGACCAGCCGGGAGGCACCGCGAAGGTCACCGTCCCGGACACCGGCGCGTCGGTGAGCTCCGAGCTCACCCGGACCGTCGCGGTGACCGGGCGGCCGTCGGACGCGGTGAGCGCTGTCGGCGACACGTACACGGCCACCGGCAGGTTGCCGCGCGGTGCGGGACCGGAGTTGTGCAGCCAGTAGCGGGTGTGGACCGGCTGGGCGGGCTCACGGGCGGCGACTCCGGGTCCGGCGGAGGGCTGCGTACGGTCGGGCCCGGCGGAGGGCTGCCCGCGGTCGGGCGTGGCCAGGACGGTGGCGACCTCGAAGCCGGTCAGGTCCGCTTCGAGGTTGCCGCCCGCGTCCGGGGCGAGGGGCTCGCCGGGCGTCTCCAGGACATCGGCGCGGGCGCCCTCCGTCCACGCGCGGGGCCCCGTCACGCGCGCCCGCACCGGCCGCCCGTTCACCTCGTGCATCCGTACGACGACCCCGCGCGCCGGATCGGCGGGCGCCACGCTGCCCCGGGCGAGCGGGGAGCCGGCCGGCTTGAGGGCGTCGAGGAGGACCTCACCGGCGGGTTCCAGGCCCAGCAGGGTGGTCGTCCTCGGCAGCAGCTCGGGCTTCTGGGGCCCTTCGCCGTCGGTTCGCAGCCGTGCGGTCAGCGGATGGTTGAACTCGTGCCCCCGCGTGGGCAGTCCGAGGTCCCGCCAGTCGCCCCCGCCCGCGACGACGGCGTACTCGAAGGTGTGCGACCAGCGCTGGAGCTGGAACGCGGAGCCGTCCGGGGCGGTGCGGCGCGGCGGGTCGACCCAGATGCCCGACGGCCAGCCGGTGCAGGAGCGCATCAGGGACATGTAGAGGTCGCCGGAGGCCGTGACCACACAGCCGGGCGTGCCCCGGTTGAGGACGGCGAAGCTCCGCCCGTCCCAGGCGTCGCCCGGCGGCAGCGCCTCGCCGCCGCCCGCCGCCGTGGCCGTCACGGTCGCGTCGTCGAGGTCGGCGATCAGCGCCTCGACCGCTTTCGCGTCGTCCTCGGGGTGGGCTCCCGCCACCACGAGCAGCGGCAGCCGCTCCAGATCGCGCAGATCGGCGCCCGGCACCCACTCCTCCCGCAGCCCGGCCCGCGGTGCGACCCACACTGCCGCCACGCCCCTCTCGGCCAGTTGCCGCTTGAGTTCCCGCCCGGCCGCCGGGTCCCAGCCGAGGGCCTCGGCGACCAGGGTGTTGCGCTCGGGTGCGCCGACGGCGATGCGGATGTCGGGGAGGTTGGAGTCGACTTCGAGGTCGCCGTAGCGCTGTCCCCCGGCGATGGTCGAGGTCGCCGTCACCCCGGCGCGTACGAGAGCGGCCGCGAGCGGGGTGCCCAGCTCCCCGGCGTCGTCCCAGTTCGCGTACACGAGTTCGGCGACCCCGATGGACCGGTGCCCGAGGAACGCGCCGGAGTCGTCCCGCACCGCCACCCGCGCGGTGGACCCGAGCCCGAACCACGTGTTGGCCGGGTTGTCGAGCGTCCACGGGAACCGCTCGCTGTCCACCTCCACGAACCCGAACCCGCGCCCGATGACCGCGTCGGCCACCTCGTGCACCGGCAGCCCGCCCCGGACGGAGGACGGCCACCGCACCCGGATGAGCCGGTCGGCACCGTCGTACCCGTCGATGGTGGTCGTCACGTCCAGCCGGTCGACGCCCTCCCACAGGCACAGCCGCTGGGTGTACCGGAACAGGCCGAGGTCGCCGGTGACGGTGATGCGGGACCCGGCCGGAGAATGTTCCACTGTCGCGGACGCTGTCACATCCCGGCTGCGAGCCACCGTGGTGCCGGTCGGGGTCAGATGCCACGGACCCTCGCCGAAGCGCGGATGCCTCGGGTACTCCTCCTGGACGACGAGCTCGTTGCCGACGTCGCCGGGGCGCAGCAGTTCGCGCCCGCCGTCGCGGAGCGCGCGCAGGCCGCTGACGGCGCCGCCGCGCGCGGGGTCGACGGTCACCTCGTAGAACGCGTTGCGGATCGTCGTACCGTCGCCGTCGCGCGGCGTCCACCCGGACACCGCACCCTCGGCCAGGGGAAGGGCCTTGAGGCCGAGGCCGGGCACCTCCGGTACGACGACACGGAGCCGGCCGTCCTCGTCGCGCACGGCGGGGAGGGCGCGGCCGGTGCCCTCGTCGAGCGGGACCAGGTCCCGCTCCTCGACGGTGACCACGTCCCGCCGCGGCCAGGTCGAGGAGTTGAGGACGACGAGGTCCGGGGCACCGCCGGGCCGCGGGGTGACATGGTCGGTGAGGGCCTGGGTGGCGTCGGCGTGCACGGCCTGGGCGAGGTCGTACAACTCCCGCCAGCCGGTGAGCAGATCGATGTAGACCTGGTCGGACTCGGAGCCGGTGATGGCGTCGTGGTGGGCGCCGTAGATGAGCTGCCGCCAGGCCTTGTCGAGCGCGGCGTCCGGATACGGGTGCCCCGTGACGAGGGACGCGAGCGTCGCCCACGCCTCGGCGTCGGCGAGCAGCGCCTCGCCGTGGCGCTGGGCCTGCTTGGTGTCGATGTACGAGACGTCCTTGCCCGTGTAGACGGGGTTCATGTCCCGGGTCTGAGGCGAGGCCTTGCGCCCCTCGGAGTCGAGCTCGGCCCGCACGGCGGCGAAGAAGTCGCGCGGTACGGCACTGATGAAGCGCGGCCAGACGTAGCGGGCGTTCCAGTCCCGGTGGATGTCCATCACCCAGCGGCACGGCGGCGCGTAGTCCCCGCCGACCGGGAGCAGCACGTTGCGGGTGAGCGCGACCTGCTTGAGGCCCTGGAACAGCTTGTACGCGGCCGCCTCGGCCTCCGGCAGGGTCGGCGCGTTGTCGATGGCCCAGCCGGCGCCGTAGTGGTTGACCATGTAGGCGGTCAGCAGGCCCCGCCCGGACGGGGCGATCCAGCTGAACTCGGCGGGGAACTGCATCCTGTTCGGATCGCGCGGCTCCTCACCGAACACGGAGAGGGTGGGCCCCCACTGGTGGAACGGTCCCCGCGCCCACGAGCTGGAGGAGAGCCCCGCGTCCGCCATGAGCCCCGGGAACTGCGGGTCGTGCCCGAACGCGTCCAGCTGCCAGGCGGTTTCGGGCGAGGCTCCGAGGATCGCCCGCTGGAAGCCGTCCCCGTAGACGGCGTTGCGTACGGTCGCCTCGGCGCCGGTCAGGTTGGTGTTGGGCTCGTTGTAGGTGCCGCCCATGATCTCGACGCGGCCGGTGCGCAGCAGCTGGCGCAGGAAGGCCCGCTCCTCGGGGAAGGCGTCCCAGTACGGCTTGAGGTAGTCGACCTCCGCGAGCACGAAGGTGTACGCAGGGTCGCGCCGCGCCAGATCGCAGTGGGCGCGCACCAGGCTCATGCCGGACTGGCCGCGCGAGTCGAAGGTGCGGGCCGGGAGCCCGCTGCCGGCCGGGTCGTCGGCGACGTCCCAGGTCTCGGTGTACGCGGCCTGGGTGTTCCACCAGACGGGGTCGTAGTGGAAGTGGCTGACCATGAACATGGTCCAGCCGGGTTCGGCGACCGTGAACTCACCCGTGTGCCGGGCCAGTTCGTCTCCGTCCGCAGCCGTCACCGTGATCGGGCAACGGTCGCCGGCGGCGAGGCCGGTGGTCACGGGTATCTCGGCGCGTACGGTGCCGTCCTCGCCCACGGTGGTCTCCGAGGTGCCGGTGAGGCCTGGGCCCTCCACGGTGAGCCGGACGGTCCGGCCCGGGGTGTGGCTCAGCTCGACGGCCACCACCTGACGCGGCTGCTCGGTGGTTCCGGCGAAGAGCTCGGTCGACTCGACAGCGGTGACACGCATGAGGCTCCTACGAGGGTGCTCGGCGGAGCCTCATCGTGGCACCGAGCGATGGTTCAAACAACCGCCTTCACGTCTCATCGGTGGTTCACCCATGCATCTCCGGTCACGTTCACCGTGCGCGGCGCGACTTCACCGCGTGCTGTCCGGCGATGTGGTCGGTCAGGGCCAGCGAGGCGCTCGCGCGCTGGTACGACAGCTGCGCGACCCGTACGTACAGGCAGTCGATGAGCACCAGCACCGAGTGCCGGGCGCCGATGATGCCCGTGGGGAAGCTGGTCTGCGACGAGGACGAGATGAGCCGGATGCCGGCGGCCCGGGCGAGCGGTGAGCGCGGGTCGGCGGTGAGGGCCACCGTGGTGGCGCCCCGCTCCTTGGCCAGCTCGAACGGCTCGATGGTCTCGCGCGTGGCCCCCGAGTGCGAGATGCCGATGGCGACGTCGGCCGGGGTGAGCAGCGCCGCTGAGGTGGTCGCCGCGTGCACTTCGGTCCAGCCGCGCACCGAGCAGCCGATGCGGAAGAGGCGGGTCTCCGTCTCCTGGGCCACCGCGCCGCTGCCGCCCACGCCGTACACGTCGATGCGGCGGGCGCGGGCCATGGCCTGCGCCGCGCGCTCCAGTGCGTCGAGGTCGATCCGGTCGATGGTCTGCTGGACCGCGCGCAGGTCCGCGCTGCCGACGACCTGGACGACCCGTTCGAGGTCGTCGTCGGGGGAGATGTCGGGGCCGATCTCGGCCGTACCCCAGTCGGAGACCTCGCTGCGGCCGCGCTCCTGGGCCAGCTCGATCAGCAGGTGCTGGTACGAGTCGAGCCCCACGGCGCGACAGAAGCGGGTGACCGTGGCCTGCGAGGTGCCGGTGCGGCGGCCCAGCTCGGCGGCCGAGACATGGGTGACGGCGGCCGGATCCTCCAGGATCAGCTCGCCCACTTTCCGCAGGGAGCCGGCCAGGCGGGGCAGCTCGGTACGGATCAGAGTGGTGACGTCCGTCGGGGGCATGCGGTACCCGGTCTCCTTGGTTCTGAGTGGTGCGTGGTGCTGTGTGCTGATGGTGAAGAATGTACCAGCCACCACTTGGGCGACAGATTGAAATTCAGGACCGGGGCGCGGGTATGAGGCTTGTGGGGCAAGGGGGCATCGCTCCGTTGCTCAGAGTGCGAGGCGTGTGATTTATTGATTCACCAGGTGTAGTTGAGGTGGTTCAATCCACCGGTGGGGAGTGTCCCGTGACCGTCGACTCTGTGGACTCCGTCAGCGCCGAGGGCTTCGCGCGCACGAGCCTGGCCGTTCTCGACCGCATCACCGTGTCCGCCCGCGACGAGGTGCGGCGGGCCGCGGAGCTGATCGCCGACTGTGTGCGCTCGGAGGGAGTCGTCCAGGCCTTCGGCACCGGACATTCCCAGGCCGTCGTCCTGGAGGTCGCGGGTCGCGCCGGCGGACTCGTCCCCACCAACCGGCTGTCCATCGCCGACCTCGTCCTCTACGGCGGGGACGACCCGAGCGTGCTGGACGACCCCCTGCTGGAGCGCCGGTCCGGGGTGGCCGCCCGGCTCTACGACCTCGCCGCGCCGCAGGCCGGGGACCTGTTCGTCATCGTGTCGAACTCGGGCGTCAACAACGTGATCGTCGAGATGGCGCTGCACGCCAAGGACCAGGGGCACCGCGTCCTGGCCGTCACCTCGCTGCCCCACACACGCGCCGTCCCCGCCTCCCATCCCAGTGGCCGCAAGCTCGCCGACATCGCCGACGTCGTCCTGGACAACGCCGCCCCGCGCGGCGACGCGCTCCTCGGGCTCCCGGACGGCGGCGCCGTCTGCGCGCTGTCCACCCTGACCGGCGTGATGCTGGTCCAGATGTCCGTCGCCGAGGCCGCCGCGCAACTGCTCGCCGCCGGTGAGCGCCCACCGGTGTACGTCTCGGCCAACGTGCCCGGCGGCTTCGAGGGCAACCTGGAACTGGAGAAGCGCTACAGCGGGCGCATCCGCCGCACGGCCAGTTGAGGGTTTCTGTGCCTTGACGCCACCTTCGAGCCCGTCTACTCCTGTCATGTCTATGTCGGTTCAGTACTTCGTTTCACGTTCGGCATATCGAATCCCCTGACTCTCCTGAGAGGGCGGAAGACATGGCGATGCGGGAGCAGCGACACGACAGCGATGCGCCGGAGCGCGCCGCCGATGACGTACCCGGGCGATCGCACGGCCCGTCAGGCGGCGTGACGCGGCGTCAGGCACTGCAGCTGGGCGCGGTGGGCGTGGGTTCGCTGGCGCTCGACGCGGGCCCTGCGGCCGCCGTGGCCGGCACCGAGTCGCCGCCCGCGGGCGGGCCGCCCAGGGAACGGTCGTTCGACGAGGGGTGGCGCTTCTTCCGTGGCGAGGCGACCGGTGCGCAGGACCCGGAGTTCGACGACCGCGAGTGGCGGTCGCTCGACCTGCCGCATGACTGGAGCGTCGAGGATCTGCCCCACGCCCCCGCTCCCGACGGAGGAGCCACCAGCGACCCGTCCCTGCTCGTCCCCAAGGAGCCGCCGACCGAGCCCGGCCCGCCTCCGGTGATCGGCCCGTTCGACCCCGAGAACAGCGAGGGCGGGGGCTCGACCGGCTACACGGTCGGCGGGACCGGCTGGTACCGCAAGCACTTCACGCTGCCGGACCCGGACGACGACCTCCACCACGAGCTGCGGTTCGACGGCGTCTACCAGAACGCGGACGTCTGGCTCAACGGCGTGCACCTCGGCTTCCACCCCTACGGCTACACGTCGTTCGCGTACGACCTGACCCCGCACGTGAAGCGCACGGGGACCAACGTCCTCGCCGTGCGGGTCGACAACACCGGCCGCAACAGCCGCTGGTACTCGGGCTCGGGCATCTACCGGCACACCTGGCTGACGACGACGGGGCCGGTGCGGATTCCGCTGTGGGGCGTCCATGTGAGCACGCCCGTGATGGGCGAGCGACGGTCGGTGGCGCGCGTGGAGGTGTCCCTCGTCAACCTCGGCGGGCGCCCCTCGGCGGCATCCGTGCGCGTCAGCGTGCGCGACCCGCGGGGCCGTGTCGTGGCGACGGCACAGGAGCCCGCACAGGACCTCGCGCCGGGCGCGACGCCCACCGTACGGCTCGACCTCACGGTCAGGCAGCCCGAGCTGTGGTCCATGGACGCGCCGAACCTCTACTCCGCCCACACGGAGGTACTCGTCGGCGACAGGGCCGTGGACACGGTCACCACCCCCTTCGGGATCCGCTCACTGGTGTGGAACGGCGAGGCCGGATTCCTGCTCAACGGAGAGCCGGTCGAGATCATGGGCGGCAACGTCCACCACGACCACGGCCCGCTCGGCGCTGTCGCGCTCGACCGCTCCGAGGAACGCCGGGTCGAGATCCTCAAGGCGGCCGGCTTCAACTCGATCCGCACCGCCCACAACCCGCCGACACCCGCGCTGCTCGACGTCTGCGACCGGCTGGGCATGCTGGTGATGGACGAGATCTTCGACGTCTGGGACACCGGCAAGAACCCCCAGGACTACTCCGTGCACTTCGCCGAGTGGTGGGAGCGGGACCTCAGGGGCACGGTGCTCCGGGACCGCAACCACCCGAGCGTGGTGATGTGGTCGCTGGGCAACGAGATCACCGACAACACCAGCGGCCACCGGGGAGCCGAGATGGCCCAGGCGCTCCGCTCCCTCGACAGGACCCGGCCGATCACCCTCGGCGGCGGCTCGACCCACTCGGCGGACGACCCGTCCTGGGACTACGTCGACGTCGGCGACGTCCACTACAACGCCAACGGCAAGACCTACGGCCCGATGCACGAGGCCCACCCCGGCAAGGCGATGACGCACAACGAGACGTTCCCGGCGACGATCCACCAGGACATCACGTTCGCCGCCGAGCACACCTGGGCCACCGGGACGTGGATCTGGGCCGCCTGGGACTACCTCGGCGAATCCGGCATCGGCAAGACGGCGATCCCGCCCGTGGGAACGGCTGAGACCATCGGCGACCAGAGCGTCATGCCGGGCTGGTCGATCTCCCGCGAACTGCACCACACCTGGGGCGGCTTCGGCTACCCGTACCCGTACTTCCAGGCGAACTGCGGGGACTTCGACCTGATCGGGCAGCGCAAGCCGCAGAGCCACTGGCGGGCGGCGGTGACCGGCCGCAGTCCCGTCGAGCTGATGGTGTTGCGCCCGACCCCGCCGGGCACCGAGCAGGTGGCGCTCTGGTGGGGCTACTACGACGAGCTGGCGAGCTGGACCTGGGACGTGGAGCCCGGCACGCCGATGACCGTGCACGTCTACACACCGGGTGACAGCGTGCGGCTGCTGCTGGGCGGCAAGGCGGTCCCGGGCGGCGCCGCGACGGCTCCCGAGCGGTCCACGGCCACCTTCACCGTGCCCTACGAACCCGGCGAGCTGACGGCCGTCGCCACCAGGAACGGCAGGGAGATCGGCCGGACGACCCTCACGACGGTGGGCGCCCCTGCGGCGCTGCGGCTCGTCCCCGACGTCATGGACCTCACCACGGGCCGGGACGACCTCGCACATGTGCTCGTCGAGGTGATCGACCGGCGCGGCCGTCCGGTCCCCGACGCGGCGCTAGAGGTGACGTTCGAGGTGACCGGCGCCGGGGAGCTCGCCGGCGCCGGCAACGGCAACCCCCACAACGTCGACAGCTTCCGGCAGCCGCGCCGCCACACCTGGCACGGCAAGGCCCTCGCCATCCTTCGCCCGGGGAAGAGAACGGGCCGCCTCACCCTCACCGCGAAGGCCCCCGGCCTGCGGCCGGCGACCGTCACGCTGCCGGTCGGACGACCACACTGACAGCCGGGCCCGGGCACGGCGGCGCCGACGGGCACGACCCGTCCACCGAGACCGCGCCCGGGCCCGCCGCCGGCCGGGAGGCCACGGGCCGGGTGTACTCCGGGCAACGCCTACCCTTATGGCATGAGCAGCAGCGACCGGAGCCGGGCAGTGGGCGTCAAGACATACGAAGTACGCACCTACGGGTGCCAGATGAACGTCCACGACTCCGAGCGTTTGTCCGGCCTCCTGGAGGACGCCGGCTACGTGCGCGCACCCGAGGGCTCGGACGGCGACGCGGACGTCGTCGTCTTCAACACCTGCGCCGTTCGTGAGAACGCCGACAACAGGCTGTACGGCAACCTCGGCCGCCTCGCCCCGAAGAAGGCAGGCCGTCCCGGCATGCAGATCGCCGTCGGCGGCTGCCTGGCGCAGAAGGACCGCGACACCATCGTGAAGCGGGCGCCCTGGGTGGACGTCGTCTTCGGCACGCACAACATCGGCAAGCTGCCCGTCCTGCTGGAGCGCGCCCGCGTCCAGGAGGAGGCGCAGGTCGAGATCGCCGAGTCGCTGGAGGCGTTCCCCTCGACGCTGCCGACCCGCCGCGAGAGCGCGTACGCGGCCTGGGTCTCCATCTCCGTCGGCTGCAACAACACCTGCACCTTCTGCATCGTCCCGGCCCTGCGCGGCAAGGAGAAGGACCGCCGGACCGGCGACATCCTCGCCGAGATCGAGGCACTGGTCGGCGAGGGCGTCTCCGAGATCACGCTGCTCGGGCAGAACGTCAACGCGTACGGCTCCGACATCGGCGACCGCGAGGCCTTCAGCAAGCTGCTGCGGGCCTGCGGCGGGATCGAGGGCCTGGAGCGCGTCCGCTTCACCTCCCCGCACCCGCGCGACTTCACCGACGACGTGATCGCGGCCATGGCCGAGACGACGAACGTGATGCCGCAGCTGCACATGCCACTCCAGTCCGGCTCGGACCCGGTCCTCAAGGCGATGCGCCGCTCCTACCGCCAGGAGCGCTACCTCGGCATCATCCGCAAGGTGCGGCAGGCCATCCCGCACGCGGCGATCACCACGGACATCATCGTCGGCTTCCCCGGCGAGACCGAGGAGGACTTCGAGCAGACCCTCCACGTGGTGCGCGAGGCGCGCTTCGCACAGGCCTTCACCTTCCAGTACTCCAAGCGCCCCGGCACCCCCGCGGCCACCATGGACAACCAGATCCCCAAGGAGGTCGTCCAGGCGCGCTACGAGCGTCTCGTCGCCCTCCAGGAGGAGATCTCCTGGGAGGAGAACAAGAAGCAGGTCGGCCGCACCCTGGAGCTGATGGTCGCCGAGGGCGAGGGACGCAAGGACGGCGCCACCCAGCGCCTCTCCGGCCGTGCCTCCGACAACCGCCTGGTGCACTTCACCAAGCCCGACCAGGAGGTCCGCCCCGGAGACGTGGTCACGGTCGAGATCACGTACGCGGCCCCGCACCACCTGCTCGCCGAGGGCGCCGTCCTGGACGTGCGCCGTACGCGCGCGGGCGACGCCTGGGAGAAGCGCAACACCGAGAAGGCCGCCGCACAGCCGGCCGGGGTGATGCTCGGCCTGCCGAAGATCGGTGTACCGGAGCCGCTGCCCGCCGCGACGAGTGGCTGCGGCTGCGACTGAGGGCCCGGCACACCGCGTGAGGGGAGGGAGCATGGCGGTGCCGTACAGCGTTGAGTTCACCGAGCGGGCCGCCCGCGCGCGGGACAGTCTGCCCGCCGAACGACGGGATCTGCTGGAGCGTGGCCTGGCCATCCTGGTGACCGACCCGCGGCACAAGCTCTCCCACTCCCTGAGCGGCGACGAGACCGCGCGGGAGATCGCTCTCTCACGCAACCTCGTCATCGAGTACGTGGTCAGCGACGGCAAGCTCGTGGTGCTCGTCGTCACGGTCATCGACCTGACGGACGTACTCATCGAGGAGTGACGTACTCGTCGAGGAGCGACAGGCTCGTCGAGTGACAGGCTCATCGAGGAGTGACGGACCGTCGCGGTGAGCGGACGCCAGGCCGTGGGAAGGCCGCCCGGGGGAGGAGCCACCGGGTCGCGCCCCCGGCTACGCTGCGGATCATGCTTGTCGCCGCAGCCGTCTGCCCGTGTCCGCCCCTGCTCGTGCCCGAGGTCGCCGCGGGTGCCGCGCCAGAACTGGACGCCGCGCGGGCCGCGTGCGCGGACGCGCTCGGGGTGCTCGCCGCGGCACGCCCCGACCGGCTGGTGGTCGTCGGCCCGGCCGACGAGACCGGACGCGGACAGTACCCGGAGGGCACGCCGGGCTCGTTCCGCGGCTTCGGCGTGGACGTCGACGTACGCCTGGGGCGCGGCAGGCCGGACCCCGCGGCCCTGGACGCCACGGCCCTGGAACGCGAGCTTCCGCCCTCCCTGGCGGTGGCCGCCTGGCTGCTGGCGCGCGCGGACTGGGCCGACGCGCCCGTAGCGGGCCTCGGCGTCGGGGAACTGCTGGACGCCGAGCAGTGCGTCCGGGCCGGACGGGAACTCGCGGCGCCGGACCAGCGGGTGGCCCTGCTCGTCATGGGCGACGCCAGCGCGTGCCGCACCCTCAAGGCTCCCGGCTACTTGGACGAGCGCGCCGCCGGCTTCGACGCCGAGGTCGCCCGCGCGCTCGGCTCGGCGGACATCCCGGCCCTCAAGGCCCTGGACAGAGCCCTGGCCCGTGAACTCAAGGCCTCCGGCCGCGCCCCCTGGCAGATCCTCGCGGGCGCGGCCGAGAACACAGCCCTGTCGGGCTCGCTCCTCTACGACGAGGCACCGTACGGGGTGGGCTACCTGGTGGCGGCCTGGTCGTAGCCACAGCGCCCGACACGACGCGACACGAAATGACACGGCACGAATGACACGGCACGACACGGCGGACGGCCGGGACCTGTCGGGCTCCGCGGCCGTCCGCCGTACCGTGCCGCTCAGGAAGCCGGGGGCGGTGGCGGTGGCGGTGGCGGCACGTCCGGCGGGGGTGCGGTGGCGCCGCTGTCCTTGTGCGCGAGTCGGTCCATGGCGCCCTTCGCCCGGCCCGTGCCCGAGTGGATCCGGTCGCTGTACTTGCCCTTGGTCTTCTTGTCGACCGCGTTCGCGACCTTGTCGAGACCGCGCTCGACCTTGTCGATCTTGTCCCCGTGCTTCTGCGCGAGGTGCGAGACCTTTTCCTTGGCCGGGGTGAGTTTGGACTTCACGTTATCCAGGAGACTCATGGTTCACCTTCCCGCGGGCAGCGGTCATGTGCGGGCGCTCTCGCCGGCCTCGTTGTCGGCGGCCTGCTCGGCGGTCTGCTGGTTCGGGATCTCCACGTCGTCGCCCGCACCGAGTTCCTCCGGCGCGACCTTCTCCGGCGCGGCTTCCCCTGCCTTGGCTTCACTCGCCTTGACCTCGCCCGCCTCGGCCTCGACAGCCTTGCCTTCCGGCTCCGTGGCCTCCGACGTCGTGGTCTCTTTCGGCCGCTTCGCCTCGTCCGTCCCTTGTGCCTCGGACCCGGCCGTTGGCGTGTCGGACTGCGCCTCGGCGGTTGACGCCTCCTCCGTAGCCTTCGACTTCCGGAAAAGTCGTGCAAAAACGCCCATATCAACTCCAACGTTACTCGTGCGGGGGAAATCCCGCGTCGCCCGGTGCGTCCGATTGCGTCGCCCGGGTCACCGGTACTCGAGTCCGGCGGTTCGAACCTCGCAACAGGGAACGACCCCACCCCGGTGCCGTCACGTAACTCGTTCGAGGGCGGGTGCGGGGGTTTGCGAGACTGGGGCGGTGAGCACCACACCCGCCGCCCCCCGTGTCATCGCCGTCGTCGGACCCACCGCTGCCGGAAAGTCCGATCTCGGCGTCTTCCTCGCCCAACGTCTCGGCGGCGAGATCGTCAACGCCGACTCGATGCAGCTCTACCGCGGGATGGACATCGGCACCGCCAAACTGACACCCGCGGAGCGCGGCGGCGTCCCTCACCACCTCCTGGACATCTGGGACGTGACGGTCACGGCCAGCGTCGCCGAGTACCAGCGGCTCGCCCGCACGCGCATCGACGCCCTGCTCGCCGAGGGCCGCTGGCCCATCCTGGTGGGCGGCTCCGGGCTGTACGTCCGTGGCGCCGTCGACAACCTGGAGTTCCCCGGCACCGACCCCGAGGTCCGCGCCCGCCTGGAGGAGGAACTCACCCTGCGCGGCTCCGGCGCCCTGCACGCCCGCCTCGCGGCCGCCGACCCCGAGGCGGCCGAGGCGATCCTGCCCAGCAACGGTCGCCGCATCGTCCGCGCCCTTGAGGTCATCGAGATCACCGGCAAGCCGTTCACCGCCAACCTCCCGGGCCACGACTCCGTCTACGACACGGTCCAGATCGGTGTCGACGTCTCCCGACCCGAACTCGACGAGCGCATCGCCCGCCGGGTCGACCGCATGTGGGACGCCGGGCTCGTCGACGAAGTGCGCTCACTCACGGCGCAAGGACTGCGCGAGGGGCGCACGGCGTCGCGCGCGCTCGGCTACCAGCAGGTTCTCGCGGCGCTCGCGGGTGAGTGCTCAGAGGACGAGGCGCGCGCCGAGACCGTGCGTGCCACCAAACGCTTCGCGCGCCGCCAGGATTCATGGTTCAGGCGCGACCCCCGCGTGCATTGGCTTAAGGGGGGTGTCGCCGATCACGCGGAACTTCCGGAGCTCGCCCTGTCGTTCGTCGAACGACCGGTCACAGCCTGATCACGTCATGGCATCGGGACGCACCGGCCGTCATCCGGTCCTTCGGGACCGTGCCATCATCGAGCTTCGATCGACCAAGTGAAGTCCTAGTTGGGAGGGCGCGTGGCGATGGAGGCCGGCCCTCGCAACACCGCACAAGGCGCAGAGTACGAGACCGCTGAGTACCAGACAGCGGAGAACGGGGAGCAGCAGGCCCTGGAGGGGTACCGCTTGAGCCCGGACGGGGACTCCCTGAGCTCGGACGGCCCGGACGAGCAGTCGCCGGGCGGAGTGACCGACGACGGACCGGAGGTGGACGACATGTCCGCCGGACCCGAGGTCGAGGTCGAGCTCCGCCCCCAGCGCCGGCTACGGATCTGGCAGCTCGCCCCCATCGTCGCCCTGGCCGCGCTGGGCTCCCTGATGTTCGCCTTCCCGCTCGCCTTCGAGTTCGGCGACGGCGGCGCCGTGGTCGCCATGCTGGGCCTGCTGATCTGCTCCTGCGCGGCCGGCTGGGGCATGATGGCCGCCCGCCGCGTCGGTACCACCTGGCCCGGACTGCCCCAGCGCGGATCCGGACGCCGCCCCGACTGGCGGGTGGTCCTCGGGTACGCGGTGATCGTGCTCGCGGTGGTGGCCCTGGCCGTGTGGCGCGTGGCCCGACTGCGCTGACCCCCGCGCGGCGACGCGGTGTCGTACGCACACCGTACGATCGAGGAATGAGCACGCCGATCGCCTTCCTCAAGGGCCACGGGACCGAGAACGACTTCGTGATCATCCCGGACCCGGACAACGCCATCGACCTGCCCCCGGCCGCCGTGGCCGCCCTGTGCGACCGGCGCGCGGGGCTGGGCGGGGACGGTCTGCTGCACGTCGTACGGTCCGCCGCGCACCCCGAGGCGAAGGCGATGGCGGCCGAGGCGAAGTGGTTCATGGACTACCGCAACGGCGACGGCTCGATCGCGGAGATGTGCGGCAACGGCGTACGGGTCTTCGCCCGCTACCTCCAGCGCGCCGGACACGTCACCGAGGGGGACCTCGCGGTCGCCACGCGCGGAGGCGTGAAGACCGTGCACATCGACAAGGACGGTGACGTCACCGTCGGCATGGGCAGGGCGCGCCTCCCCGAAGGGGACGTCACCGTGAGCGTCGGTGAGCGCAGCTGGCCCGCGCGCAACGTGAACATGGGCAACCCGCACGCCGTGGCCTTCGTCGACGACCTCGCCCACGCCGGCAACCTGTACTCGGCGCCGCCGTTCAGCCCGGCCTCCGCCTACCCGGACGGAGTCAACGTCGAGTTCGTGGTCGACCGCGGTCCGGCCCACGTCGCGATGCGCGTGCACGAGCGCGGCTCCGGCGAGACCCGCTCGTGCGGCACGGGCGCGTGCGCCGTCGCCGTGGCGGCCGCCCGCCGCGACGGCACCGACCCGGCCGTGACGGGCACTCCGGCGACGTACACCGTTGACGTCCCCGGCGGAACACTCGTCATCACCGAACGCCCGGACGGCGAGATCGAGATGACGGGCCCCGCCGTGATCGTCGCCGAGGGATCGATCGACATGGACTGGCTGGAAAACGCGGCGAGTTGACCCGAGTCCAGGCTGGGTGTCGCAGCACTCGGGCTTCCCGGGGCTGCGATGCCGTGCCCTCTGCGGCGTTCGCGGGTTCGATTCCATGGCCAACTGCCCTATGGATGGCTCGAAACCGTAAACCTGTGAAGCGTCGCTCGAATGAGTGATCCGTTTCACGCTCGGGGGGAGGCGGTCAATCGCACCTGGTGGGCTCGGTAGCATCAAGCACCGGCACGGACGGGGGAACCACGCATACCCCGAGCCGCCGTACGCCAAGGGGTATCCGTCCGCCGGTCCACGCAGCCGGAGGTGCCCATGAGTGCGGAGGCCACGAACCCTCTCACGCCCGCCCCTGTGACGCCCCCTTCCACACACTCAAGTTCGCATGAACGGGGAAGCACGCACGAGCCGACGGTGCCGCCGGCACACCGCAGGAAGGGGCGCCCCCGCATCGACCTGCGCCGCCTCGGCCGTGCCGCGCTGCTCGGCACCGCGACCCGGGACAGACTGCCCGACGCCATCAGCCATGTCGCCGAGGCCCACCGCGCCCACCACCCGGACGCCGACCTCGAACCCCTGCGCCGGGCCTATGTGTTGGCCGAGTCCTCGCACCGCGGCCAGATGCGCAAGAGCGGCGAGCCCTACATCACCCACCCGCTCGCCGTAACCCTGATCCTCGCCGAACTCGGCGCCGAGACCACGACTTTGACGGCATCCCTGCTCCACGACACCGTCGAGGACACCGATGTGACGCTGGATCAGGTCGGCGAGGAGTTCGGCGAGGAGGTCCGCTACCTCGTCGACGGCGTCACGAAGCTGGAGAAGGTCGACTACGGGGCCGCCGCCGAACCCGAGACCTTCCGCAAGATGCTCGTCGCCACCGGCAACGACGTCCGTGTGATGTCGATCAAACTCGCCGACCGACTGCACAACATGCGCACCCTGGGCGTGATGCGCCCCGAGAAACAGGAGCGCATCGCCAAGGTGACCCGGGACGTGCTGATCCCGCTCGCCGAACGGCTGGGCGTCCAGGTGCTCAAGACCGAACTGGAGGACCTGGCCTTCGCGATCCTCCACCCCGAGGAGTACGAGCACACCCGTGAGCTGATCGTAGACAACGCGGCGCACGGCGGCGACCCGCTCGCCGAGATCGCCGACGAGGTGCGCAGAGTGCTGCGCGAGGCCGGCATCCAGGCCGAAGTCGTCATCCGGCCGCGGCACTTCGTCTCCGTGCACCGCATCTCGCGCAAGCGCGGACCGCTGCGCGGCGCCGACTTCGGACGCCTCCTCGTCCTCGTCAACGAGGACGCCGACTGCTACGCGGTCCTCGGTGAACTGCACACCTGCCTCACGCCCGTCGTCTCGGAGTTCAAGGACTTCATCGCCGTACCGAAGTTCAACCTCTACCAGTCGTTGCACACGGCTGTCGCACGCGTGGACGGCGAGGTCGCCGAAGTCCTCATCCGCACGCACCAGATGCACAAGGTCGCCGAGGCCGGGGTCATCGCGCTCGGCAATCCCTACGCTCCTCCTACGGAGGAGCAGACCGACGGCTCGCAGACCGACAGCGAGCAGAGCGAGGGTGCGCAGAGCGAGGGTGTGCAGAGCGAGGGTGTGCAGACCTATGGGGAGCGGACCGACGCCGGGCCGGTCGGCGGTGACGGCGAGCGCGCCGACCCCACACGCCCCGGCTGGCTCTCCCGGCTCCTCGACTGGCAGGAGGCGGCCCCGGACACCGACATCTTCTGGTCCACGCTGCGCGAGGACCTCGCCCAGGACCGCGAGATCACCGTCTTCCGGCCCGACGGGGGCACGCTGGGGCTCCCCGAGGGCGCGAGCTGCGTGGACGCCGCGTACGCCCAGTACGGCGACGACGCGCACGCCTGTATCGGCGCCCGCGTCAACGGCCGTCTGGCGACGCTGAGTACGGTCCTGAGGGACGGCGACAGCGTCCAGCTCCTCATGGGCCAGGACCCGGCCTCCGAGCCCTCCCGGGAGTGGCTGGAGCACGCCCGCACTCCCGGCGCACGCATCGCCATCCAGCGTTGGCTGGCGGCCCATCCGTCGCCCGCCGACGCCTCCGCCGGTGAGGGAGGCTCTGCCGGGGAAGGCGGCCCTGCTGGTGCTGGTGCGGATGCTGCTGGTGGCGCGGGTGCGTCCGCTTTCCACGACCTCTCCGCCCGCTCGAACACCGACGCGCCGTCCGCCCGACCCGAGGCCGACGCCTCCGCCGCACGCTCCGCCTCCTCCACCGTCGCCGTGGACCAGCCAGGCGCGAGCGTACGGCTCGCGGGCTGCTGCACGCCCGTACCGCCCGACGAGGTCACCGGCTTCGCCGTACGCGGGGGAGTGGTCACCGTCCACCGCGTGGAGTGCGCCGGAGTGGAGCAGATGAAGAGCGCGGGGCGCGCGGAGGTCGGTGTGCGCTGGGGTGACACCACCGAGTGCCGTGTGACGCTGGTCGCCGAGTCCTTCCAGCGGCCCCACCTCCTGGCCGACCTCACCGAGGCCATCGCCCTGGAGGGCGTCGCGATCGTCTCCGCCATCGTCGAACCTCCGGCACAGCAGCGCGTCCGCCACACCTACACCCTCCAACTCCCGGACGCCGCCCACCTCCCCGCCCTGATGCGCGCGATGCGGAACGTCGCGGGCGTGTACGACGTGGGCCGAACCCAGCACCAGGCTCCGGTCACGCAGTAGCGCAGGCCAGAGGGGCCCGCCGTTCGAGTGGGCCCGCCGCGCGCCGTCGCTGTGGGGGAGCAGGGGCGCTGGTAGCGGTGGTGCATGCTGCTCACCGCCCGTCCCAGGGCCCGTCGCGTCAAGGCGGCGCTGCTCACCTCCGCCGTCTCCGTCTGCCTGATCGCCGCAGGCGTCCCCTCGCCGGCCGTGCCCCTCGGCGTGGGCGACCGCCTCTTCCCGTACCTCGGCAACCCGGGGTACGACGTCAGGTCGTACGACCTCGCCTTCACCTACTCCGGCACCAATCGCAAACCGCTCTCGGCCGTCACCACCATCGACGCCCGGACGACCGCACCCCTGAAACACGTCAACCTCGACTTCGCGCACGGGACGGTGCGGTCCGTGGAGGTCAACGGCGCGCCCGCCGCCTTCACCAGCGCGGGCGAGGACCTGGTCCTCACCCCGCGCGCACCGCTCCCCGGGGGCAGCCCGCTTCGGATCACTGTGCGCCACACCAGTGACCCCGTGTACCCCGAAGGCACGGACGGCGGCTGGGTGCGCACCGCGGACGGCCTTGCGATGGCCAACCAGGCCGACGCCGCGCACCTGGTGTTCCCGTGCAACGACCACCCCTCCGACAAGGCCCTCTTCACCATCCGGGTCACCGCGCCCCAGGGACACACGGCCGTGGCCAACGGTCTGCCGGTGGGCGTGCACCGCGGCCCCAGGGCCACGACCTGGACGTACCGCACCCAGCACCCCATGGCGACCGAACTCGCCCAGGTCTCCATCGGCCGCTCCACGGTCCTGCGCCGCACCGGACCGCGTGGCCTGCCCGTGCGCGACGTGGTTCCCACGAAGGACCGCAAAACGCTGGAACCGTGGCTCGCGAAGACACCCGCCCAGATCGCCTGGATGGAGCGGAAGGCCGGCGCGTACCCCTTCGAGACGTACGGCGTGCTGATCGCGGACACGCGGACCGGCTTCGAACTGGAGACACAAACCCTCTCTCTCTTCGAGAGAGAGCTCTTCACCCGGTCCGAGTACCCGCAGTGGTACGTCGAGTCGATCATGGTGCACGAGCTGGCCCACCAGTGGTTCGGCAACAGCGTCAGCCCGCGCACCTGGTCCGACCTGTGGCTCAACGAGGGACACGCCACCTGGTACGAGGCCCTGTACGCGGACGAGAACTCCGGCAAGTCCCTGGAGGCCCGTATGAAGGCGGCCTACGCCACCTCCGACCGCTGGCGCACCGACGGAGGCCCCCCGGCGATGCCCAAGGGACCCGAGCCGGGCCGGAAGATCAGCATCTTCCGCCCCGTCGTCTACGACGGGGCCGCGCTCTTCCTCTACGCCCTCCGCCAGGAGATCGGCCGCCCCGCCTTCGACAACCTGGAACGCTCCTGGGTGCGTATCCACCGCGACGGGGCCGCCGGCACGCGCGACTTCCAGGACCTCGCGTCCCGCGTCGCCGGACGCGATCTGAGCGGGTTCTTCCGTGCCTGGCTCTACGGGACGAAGACCCCGCCGATGCCGGGCCACCCGGACTGGAAGCCCGAGCCCGCACGGAAGTCATCACAGAAATCACCACACAAAACGGAACGGGAATAACCCGGGTGACGAGACGAGCCGTGTCGTGCGACCATCTTCTCCGTCGGCGACGCGGCCCGGCCCCTAGGGGCGGGCCCCGGGAATCTCCGGGGGTACTCGGGCGTTCTCCACGGTGACGGAACGGGTACGTCGCAAGTGACGGACCCGTGACCGAAGACCGGTGACCAGTGATGGAGACTCGTTGCCCGTGACGGAAAGACTGTCGTCAGTGACGGAGTGCCGCCAGTGAGGACCACTGGACGGCTGCCACTGGCGGAAGGACTGCCGTCATCGGCGGAAAGCCCGTCGCCGCATCCGTTTCCCATCGACGTAAGGATCCAATGACCTCCTCTTCTTCCCCTTCCCAGGCCGCGCAGCGCGCCCTCGCGCAGAACTACACCGAAGGTCTTCGGGCCGATGCCCTGATGGAAGAGGACGTCGCCTGGAGCCACGAGATCGACGGAGATCGGGACGGTGACCAGTTCGACCGCTCCGAGCGCGCGGCCCTGCGCCGTGTCGTGGGGCTCTCCACCGAGCTCGAAGACGTCACCGAGGTCGAGTACCGCCAGCTCCGCCTGGAGCGCGTCGTCCTCGTCGGCGTCTGGACCTCGGGAACGGTGCAGGACGCGGAGAACTCGCTGGCCGAGCTGGCCGCCCTCGCGGAGACCGCGGGCGCGCTGGTGCTGGACGGTGTGATCCAGCGCCGCGACAAGCCGGACGCGGCCACGTACATCGGCTCAGGCAAGGCCGACGAGCTGCGGGACGTCGTCCTGGAGTCGGGCGCCGACACCGTCATCTGCGATGGTGAGCTCAGCCCGGGCCAGCTCATCCATCTCGAAGACGTCGTCAAGGTCAAGGTGATCGACCGCACGGCCCTGATCCTCGACATCTTCGCCCAGCACGCCAAGTCCCGAGAGGGCAAGGCGCAGGTCGCGCTCGCGCAGATGCAGTACATGCTGCCGAGGCTCCGAGGCTGGGGTCAGTCGCTGTCACGGCAGATGGGCGGTGGCAAGGGCGGCGGCCTCGCCACCCGTGGCCCCGGTGAGACCAAGATCGAGACGGACCGGCGCCGTATCCGCGAGAAGATGGCGAAGATGCGCCGGGAGATCGCGGAGATGAAGACCGGCCGCGAGATCAAGCGCAAAGAGCGAAAGCGCCACAAGGTGCCGTCGGTCGCCATCGCCGGCTACACCAACGCGGGCAAGTCCTCGCTGCTCAACCGCCTGACGGGCGCGGGCGTCCTGGTCGAGAACTCGCTGTTCGCGACCCTCGACCCGACCGTGCGCCGGGCCGAGACCCCGGGCGGGCGGCTGTACACGCTGGCGGACACCGTCGGGTTTGTGCGCCACCTCCCGCATCACCTGGTCGAGGCGTTCCGCTCCACGATGGAGGAGGTCGGCGACTCCGACCTGATCCTGCACGTGGTGGACGGTTCGCACCCGGCGCCGGAGGAGCAGCTGGCCGCAGTGCGCGAGGTGATCAGGGATGTCGGTGCCACTGACGTGCCCGAGATCGTCGTGGTCAACAAGGCGGACGCGGCGGACCCGCTGACGCTTCAGCGGCTGCTGCGGATCGAGAAGCGCGCCATCGCGGTGTCGGCCCGCACCGGCCGGGGCATCGACGAGCTGCTCGCGCTGATCGACAACGAGCTGCCCCGTCCCTCGGTCGAGATCGAGGCGCTCGTGCCGTACACGCTGGGCAAGCTGGTCGCCCGCGCCCACACCGAGGGCGAGGTGATCTCCGAGGAGCACACCCCGGAGGGCACCCTGCTCAAGGCGCGGGTCCACGAGGAACTGGCGGCGGAGCTGACACCGTACGCACCGGCACCGCTGGCCTGACGCCGGTACGCGCAACGCCTGACGCCGGTACGCGCAACGCCTGAGACCGGTACGCACAACGCCTGAGACCGGTACGCGAACCGCCTGACGCGCGGTACGCACAATGAGCGAAGGCCCGCCCCCGCGTGAGGGGCGGGCCTTCGTCCGTGTCACGTGTCGCGCGTCGCGGGTACGGCCGAGGGCTACTGCCCGCCGTACCGGGTGCTCATCATGTCGTACAACTGCTGGGCACCCCGGCCGAGTTGGGGTCCGGCGAGCCAGGTGTTGTCGGACGGGCCGATCGACGTGTTCGACACCAGCTTGGTCTCCCCGCCGACGACGCGGAACCAGCCGCCGCCGGACGAACCGCCGGTCATGGTGCAGCCGATGCGGTACATCGTCGGCAGGGCGGAGTCGAGCGAGAGACGGCCGGGCCGGTCGAGGCACTTGAACATCTTGAGGCCGTTGTACGGCGCCGCCGCCGGGTAGCCCCACGCGCCCATGGAGCCGGCCTCGGAGGCGGACGGCGTGGAGAAGTCCACGTCCAGGGCCGAGCCGACCGTCTCCTCCAGGGACTTGTCACCTGCCTCAGGCTTCACGCGGAGGATCGCGTAGTCGTACGCGGCACCCGCGCCGCCCGTCTCCGATCCGCCCGTGATCCACTCGTCCGAGGTCGCGGCCCAGTCCGCCCACCACGGACCGAACGGAGCGATCTCTTGGGGAGAGGCGTTCGACAGGTCGGACTCGGACTTGCCCAGGTCGTTGTACGCCGGGACGAAGACGATGTTGCGGTACCAGCCGCCGCTGCCGCCCGCGTGCACGCAGTGGCCCGCCGTCCAGACGAGGTTGGACCTGCCCGGGTGATTCACGTCCTTGACCACCGTGCCCGAACAGACCTTTGAGCCCTCGGGGGAGTCGAAGAAGACCTTGCCGACCGGCGCGGCGCTCTGGTGGTACGGGGTCTTCTCGGGTGTGGCCTCGACCGGCGCCGGCTCCGGGTCGCTTATGCCCTGGTCGGCGGTGGCGTCCTTCGCCGAGATCGTCTTGTTGGCCTCCTCGGCGGACTGCATCCGCTCGGGCTTCCAGAGCTCGTCGATCACCGGGTTGACGAAGTCCTTTGCCTCAGTGAGCCACTTGTCCTTCTCCCAGTTCTTCCATCCGCCGTCCTTCCAGTCGTCGACATCGATGCCGTGCTCCTTGAGCTTGTCGGCGAGGGCGTCGGCGAGGCTGCCGCCCTTGTCACCGGTGATGTCGGCAGCCGGGGAGGCGGTGGCGTCGGGCTTGTCGCTCGCGCTGTCGTCGCCCGACCCGCAGGCGGTCGCGGTGAGCGCCAGAGCGGCGACGAGTCCGGCGGCGGCGAGCAGGCGGTGCCGCCGTGGTGTGGAACGCATGGTGCTTGACCCCCGTGGGAACTTCCAAATGTCACGCCCACTATGCCCAGGCGTCTGAGGACGACCGGCGGGCGGCCGGTGAAGATTTCTGCGGCCTGTGCCTCGCCCGACCGCTGACTGTCCCTCGAACCGACCGCTGTCTGACTCTCTGAGTCTCTGGCTGTCCGCTGTCTCTCTGGCCGTCCGGTGTCCGCCGTCGTTTGTCCCTTGGCGGTCACCGCCGTGTGTTCGTCGGTGGTCGACGGCCGATCGTCGGGGGCCGGGCGCCCGGCCCCCGACGAACAGCACGCGGTCGTCGGTCACCGAGTCGTCACTGACCAGCGAACTTCCGACTCACCTCTTCGTACACGTCCCTGGCCACCCCGCCCAGCCGCGGGCCCGCCAGCCAGCCGGCGTTCACCGGGCCGATCGAGGTGTTGGATACGAGCGCGGGCTTGCCGTCCGCGCCGGTCGCCACCCAGCCGCCGCCGGACGAACCGCCGGTCATCGTGCAGCCGATGCGGTACATCGTGGGGTCGGACTTCAGGAGCGAGAGCCGGCCCGGCTTGTCCGTGCACTGGTACATCGTCTCGCCGTCGAACGGCGCCGCCGCCGGGTAACCCGTCGCCGTGATGCTCCTCACCTGCGGAACCGCGGGCGCGTTGAAGTCCACCGGGAGCGCCGAACCGACTGTCTCCTCCAGGGACTTGCCGTCGCCACCCTCCTCCGGCGTGACATGGATGACCGCGAAGTCGTACGACGCGCCGTCACCGCCCGTCCTGCCGCCCTGCTCGATCCACTGGTCCGAGGTCCGCGCCCCGTCGCCCCACCAGACGCCGTACGGAGCAACCTCCTCCTTGGTGGCGCCTTCGAGCTCCGTCGCCGTCATCCCGCTGTCGTTGTAGGACGGTACGAAGGCGATGTTGCGGTACCAGCCGCCCGACTTGCCGGCGTGCACGCAGTGGCCCGCGGTCCACACGAGGTTCGACTTGCCGGGGTTGGCCGGGTCCTCGACCACGGTCGCCGAGCAGACCATCGTGCCCTCGGGTCCGTCGAAGAACACCTTGCCCGCCTCGGGCACGTTGTCGTGGTAGCCCGTCGGCACGGCCTGTGCCCTCACGGCCGCCGGCGTCGGGTCGGTGACGCCCTGGTCACCGGAGAGGTCGCTCTCGTCGACCTCCTTCTCCGGCTCCTGAGCCTCCCGCATCCGGTCCGGGTCCCACAGGTCCTTGATGATCGGGTTGACGAAGTCCTCGGCCTCGCGCAGCCAGTCGTCCTTGTCCCAGTTCTTCCAGGCGCCGTTCTTCCACTTGTCGATGTCGATCCCGTGCTCTTTGAGCTTGTCCCGGATGTCGTCCGGGATCTGGATCTTGCCGTTGCCGTCCGAGGAGCCCTGGGACGCGGACGCGTCGGCGTTCGCCCCGTCGTCGCCCGTGCCGCAGGCGGTGACAGTCAGTGCGAGAGCCGTGGCGAGACCGACGGCAGCCAGCGTGGGGAAGGATGTGCGGCGCCCACCCCTGACTCGGCGAGCGGTGAGGAACGGGCGTATGGGTGGCATGGTCTGAACTCCCCCTGGGGCGTTTGACAACTCTGTGCCGCCGGAGCGGTCGCGTACGTTCGCGTACGTCATTCTCTCCGTACGCCGCCGCCCGCCGGCTTGGTCCGGATCCGCCGATGTTCGCCCCCTCGGTACGGAACCGCCGACACCGGCCGGCCGCGATCGTCGCGGCGTCACTGAACGGCACCACACACTATGCGGTCGCTGTCGGGGACACCCGACAGAACCGCAACGGTTCCGTCACGGCGTGGATCTTCGCCGCCGGGACACGGCTCCGCGACTGCATGGATCTTCCGCAACACGGGCGGCCCCTCCCCAACTCGGCAGCAACCCTTCCCTCATATGGCGACACGGATCTTCATCCGCACCGATCCGGGCCGCACCCGCTTCCCCACGCGGGTCGCGTCGTTGGTACGTGCGGGGGCCTGCCGTTGATCGGAGCCCTCGGCCAACTCGCCTCTGGGGAGCGGAGGAACCGTCGTGGCTGTGACCGAGTCTGTGGGGCGTGCGGCCGAGGGGGCGCGCGCGGCGCACGAGGGGATCCTACGGCGGGAGTCGGCTCGCGAGTCCGCGTCGCGCACTTACGCACGCGCCCTGCCGTTCGTCCGCGTCAGGGCCCGTGGGTTGACGATCGAGGGTGCCGACGGGCGCCGCTACCTCGACTGCCTGTCCGGTGCGGGCACCCTCGCCTACGTCCGCCAGAACCACCTCGACGAACACCCCGAAATCCTGGGCACCCGCATTCTCACCGAACTCCGCTTCCTGGCCGCCGAGTTCGCCTGTATCGGGCACGTACGCGGCCAAGGCCTGATGATCGGTATCGAACTGGTGGACCCGGAGGGCACACCGGAACGCACCGAAGGCATCCCTCGCGCCGCCCACGTCACCGGTGACGCAGGCCTTGCTCGCCGTGACGATCGCCTTGACGCAGCCGGCCGTCCGGCCCCGTCCCATGACCCCTGGCCCGCAGCGCCCGAACCGGCCGCCGCGGTCCAGCAGGAGTGCCTGCGACGAGGGCTGATCGTCGAACTGGGCGGCCGTCATGCCAGCGTCGTACGGCTCCTCCCACCCCTGACCCTCACGGACGAACAGGCCAACGCCGTACTCGACCGACTCACGGACGCGGTGCGGACGGCGGCGCAGGGATGCTGCGAGCGAGGTGGAGGCGAACCGCGGTGAGCGCCGGCACCGGTGGAAGCACTGAGCCCGCCGCACTACCTGCTCGGCGATTCCCAGGCACACAACACGCTTCAGTGCCACATGGCCACACGCTTATCGCCTTCGCCCATCCGTGCCAGCACTCCTGCCTCCATCCCCGTCTCCATCCATTCCTCCATCCCTTCGGCCATAGCTTCTCCGAGCGCCCTCGTCCCCGCATGAATCTGCGTGACGACGCCCTGGGATGAACACATCGCGTACGCACCCCAGAAACTTCACGAGGACTCCTTGACCGCGACCCCCTGCCCGACTGGCGCACCCGCCCCCACACGCGAGGCACCGAATCGATCCCCGAGCAGAACGACGGCACACACACAGCCGAACCTTTGCCCGCCCCCACCGCCGACCTTCTGAACCACCCCGACCCACACGTCGCAGCCCAAGCCGCGGCCGTCGAGAACCTACTGCGCTGTTGGGCACGGGAACACGACATCCCCGCCCCCGACGACGGCACCCTCCCTGTCCCCCTCCCCGTAACCGGCACAGCTCTTCTCGCTCCGGTCCACTACTGGTCCCCCACGGGCTGGCACCGCTTCGGCCTCCCCGTCTGGCAGACGCCCCCGAAACCGCACCCCCGGCCGACGCGGTGACGGTGGCAGCCCTGCTGGCCAGGGAAGCCGCCGCAACGGATGACGCAGAAGCAGATGCCTCGCAGCCCTCTGGTACGGAGAGTGCCGACCTCGTTGGCCGGGTCGCCGACTCGCTCCGGCGCACAGCTGTGTTCATCAGCGACCGGCGCAACAACCCCACCGACGTACCCGATCTCTTCCTCGCCGCCGAACAGTCACTCGTACTCGGTCACCCCCTGCACCCCACTCCGAATAGCCGTGAAGGGCTCTCCGATGCGGAAGCACGGCTCTACTCACCGGAGTCGCGCGGCTCCTTCCCATTGCACTGGATCGCGGTCTCCCCATCCGCCCTGGTGGCCGACTCAGCATGGACGGAGCGCGGCCGCCTCGTCCCCGCCGAGCAGTTGACCGCCAGGCTGGCCGGCTCCGGGCTGCCTCTGCCCAAGGGCCACACCGCCCTACCCGTGCACCCCTGGCAACTCCACGCGATCCTGCACCGCCCCGACACCGCGGCCCTGCTGGATGCCGGGCTCCTCCAGTACCTCGGCCGCTTCGGCTCGCCTTGGCACCCCACCTCCTCCGTGCGCACCGTCTACCGTTCCGGCGCCCCCGCGATGCTCAAGCTGTCGCTGGGGCTACGCATCACCAACTCCCGTCGCGAGAATCTCCGCAAGGAACTCCACCGCGGAGTCGAGGTCCACCGCCTCCTCCGCACCGGCCTGGCGCGGGAGTGGCAAAACGCCCACCCCGGCTTCGACATCGTCCGCGACCCGGCCTGGCTCGCGGTCACCGGACCGGCCGGCCACCCCGTCCCGGGCCTGGACGTGGTGATCCGGCACAACCCGTTCGACCCGGCCGACGACGTCACCTGCATCGCCGGCCTCGTCTCCCCTCGGCCGTGTGCGACCGGCCAAAGCCCCCCAACCGGCAAACGCCCCCCGACCGACTCGTCCCACGCGCTCGTCCGGGACCACGACACGGGTCAACCGCACGCGTCCGTCCAGCCGAACACCTCCGTCCAACCCCACGGGACCGATCACCAACAGCACGGTTGGCCCGTCGACACCCCCGACCTCGTCATGCGTTCCAGGCTCACCGACATAGTCGCTCGCCTCGCCGACCGCACCGGACGCACCCGCCAAGCCGTCGCCACCGAGTGGTTCCTGCGCTACCTGGAACACGTCGTGCGCCCCGTGCTGTGGCTCGACGGTGAGGCAGGTATCGCCCTTGAAGCCCACCAGCAGAACACCCTGCTCCTGCTGGACCCCGAGGGCTGGCCCAGGGGCGGCCGCTACCGTGACAACCAGGGCTACTACTTCCGCGAGTCCCGCCGTGCGGAGCTCGAAGCCCGGTTGCCCGGCATCGGTGAGCAGAGCGACACATTCGTCTCCGACGAGGTCACCGACGAACGCTTCGCGTACTACCTCGCCATCAACAACGTGTTCGGGCTCATCGGCGCCTTCGGCTCCCAACACCTCGCCGACGAGAGGCTGTTGCTCGCCGCTTTCCGCCGCTTCCTGGCCGGTGCGGTCACCGGCCCCGCCCGACTGCGCACCTCCCTGCCCGCTCTGCTCCTCGACTCACCTGTCCTGCGCTGCAAGGCGAACCTGCTGACCCGGCTGCACGGCCTCGACGAACTCGTCGGCCCCGTGGACACCCAGTCCGTCTACGTCACCATCGCCAATCCCCTCCGCTCCTGATGAACAGGCGCACCCGGCCCATTCGACTTCCCTGACATCCCCGTATCCCTTCCCCGTACATCCCTGACCCCTGATTCCTGAGGAACATGACCCACCCCGTCTCCTGAGAGGAGCGTCGCCGTGCCTCCCACCGATGCGAGCACCGACGCCGGGACCGCCTGCGCCCCGAATGGCACCCCGACCGCCGCTCACAGCAGCACTGCTGCCCGCACCGGCACCACCAGCCCAACCGGCGGCACCGCCGACACCGACACCACCGACCAGCCCGTCACCCGTACCGCCGCCACCGCTGTGCGTACGGACAGCGACGACGACACTGGTCCGGTCCCCGCAGAGGACGCCCCGGCCGAGGCCGCCACCGGCCCCGGTAGCCGTCCTCGCGCCGACATCAGTACGGGCGAGGCGTCCGCCCTGGCGCAGGACAGCGAGGACACGCTGGACCTACGCCTGCCCGACGAGTTCCTGGACTTCCTGGCCGAGGAGGCCGAGAAGCACGGCGGGGGACTGGGCGAGGGCGACGGCGCGGAGGTGCGCCCTACGGATGGCGTCCCGACGGACGACGACCTGCTCGACCGCCTCGCCGACTGGGGTCCGGTCACCACCCCGGTAGGTGTCCTGCACCTCCTCCCCGTACGCGTCGAGCGGGATCTTCCACTGGTCAGCCGCTGGATGAACGACCCCGCCGTGGCCGCCTTCTGGAAACTCGCCGGACCACAGTCCGTGACCGAGGGACACCTGCGCCACCAGCTGGCCGGAGACGGACGCAGCATTCCGTGCCTCGGTCTGCTGGACGGCACCCCGATGAGCTACTGGGAGGTCTACCGCGCGGATCTCGACCCCTGGCCCGCCACTACCCCGCCCGCCCGCACGACACCGGCGTCCACCTCGTCATCGGCGGTGTCGCCGACCGCGGCCGCGGTATCGGCTCAGCCCTGCTCCGAGCCTTCGCCGACCTCGTGCTGGACAAGCGGCTATCGTGCGCACGCGTCATCGCGGAACCCGACATTCGCAACACCCCCTCCATCTCCGCGTTCCTGAGCGCCGGCTTCCGGTTCTCCGCCGAGGTCGACCTGCCCGACAAGCGAGCCGCCCTCATGGTCCGAGACCGGGCCCTGCGCGATCTGCTGTAGCGCCACCACTTTTGGTACACCGCTCACCACGAAGCGGTTCCGACTCGAGAAGAACTTCGAAGGACTCCGTGCTGCATCCACCCGCCATCCCACCCCTCACCCCCGTCCTGATCACGCCCCTCACCCCCGCCTTGACCACCCGCGTGTCAGCGCCGGGTCGTAGGGTGGTCGCGCTATGACGAAGCCCTCACTCCCCGAACTCCTGCATGCTGCCGTCACCGCCGTCGGCGGTGTGGAGCGCCCCGGCCAGGTGACCATGGCCCAAGCCGTCGAGCAGGTCATCGACGACGGCTCACACCTGCTGGTCCAGGCCGGCACCGGCACCGGAAAGTCGCTGGGCTACCTGGTGCCCGCGCTCGCCCACGGGGAGCGGGTCGTCGTGGCGACGGCCACCCTGGCTCTGCAACGTCAGCTCGTGGAGCGGGATCTGCCGCGCACGGTCGAGGCGCTGCACCCCCTGCTGCGCCGCCGCCCCGAGTTCGCGATGCTCAAGGGCCGGTCGAACTACCTGTGCCTGCACCGCCTGCACGAGGGCGTGCCCCAGGACGAGGAGGAGGGCCTCTTCGACCAGTTCGAGGCGGCCGCGCCCACCAGCAAGCTGGGCCAGGACCTGATCCGGCTGCGGGACTGGTCACAGGAGACCGAGACCGGCGACCGCGACGACCTCACTCCGGGCGTCTCCGACCGGGCCTGGTCCCAGGTGTCTGTGTCCTCCCGGGAGTGCCTGGGTGCTTCCAAGTGCGCATACGGCGCCGAGTGCTTCGCCGAGATGGCGCGCGAACGCGCCAAGCTCTCCGAGGTCGTCGTCACCAACCACGCGCTGCTCGCGATCGACGCGATCGAGGGCGCTCCGGTGCTCCCGCAGCACGAGGTGCTGATCGTCGACGAAGCGCACGAGTTGGTTTCCCGCGTGACGGGCGTGGCCACGGGCGAGCTCACGCCCGGCCAGGTCAACCGGGCCGTGCGCCGCGCCGCGAAGCTTGTGAACGAGAAGGCCGCCGACCAGCTCCAGACCGCCGCCGAGGGCTTCGAGCGGCTCATGGAGCTGGCCCTGCCCGGCCGCCTGGAGGAGATCCCGGAAGACCTCGGTTACGCCTTGATGGCGCTGCGTGACGCCGCCCGTACGGTGATCTCGGCCATCGGCAGCACGCGCGACAAGTCCGTCCAGGACGAGGACGCGGTCCGTAAGCAGGCGCTGGCCTCGGTGGAGACCGTGCACGACGTGGCGGAGCGGATCAGCAACGGCTCCGAGTGGGACGTCGTCTGGTACGAGCGTCACGAGCCCCGCGGCGGAGCCGCATATCGATACAGCGGTGCCTCCCTGCGCGTCGCCCCCATGTCCGTCTCGGGCCTCCTCAGGGAGAAGCTCTTCGCGGACCGCTCGGTGGTTCTCACATCGGCGACCCTGAAGCTCGGCGGCGACTTCAACGGCGTGGGAGCATCGCTGGGCCTGGCCCCCGAGGGCACAGAGGGTGAGGACCTGCCGCAGTGGAAGGGTGTCGACGTCGGCTCGCCGTTCGACTACCCGAAGCAGGGCATCCTGTACGTCGCCAAGCATCTGGCACGCCCCGCGCGCGACGGCGACCGCGCCGACATGCTGGACGAGCTGACCGAACTGATCCAGGCCGCGGGCGGGCGGACGCTGGGCCTCTTCTCGTCGATGCGAGCGGCCCAGCTGGCGGCTGAGGAGCTGCGTGTCCGCATCCCCGAGTTCCCGATCCTGCTCCAGGGGGAGGAGACACTCGGCGAGCTGATCAAGAACTTCGCGGCTGACCCGAAGACCTGCCTCTTCGGCACGCTGTCCCTCTGGCAGGGCGTCGACGTCCCGGGCCCCAGCTGTCAGCTCGTCGTCATGGACAAGATCCCCTTCCCACGGCCCGACGACCCTGTGATGAGTGCCCGGCAGAAGGCCGTCGAGGACGCGGGAGGCAATGGCTTCATGGCTGTCGCCGCCACCCACGCGGCCCTGCTCATGGCTCAGGGCGCCGGCCGCCTCGTACGCGCGTCCGGGGACCGCGGTGTGGTGGCCGTACTGGACCAGCGGCTGGCCACGGCCCGCTACGGCAGCTATCTGAAGGCATCACTGCCCGACTTCTGGTACACGACGGACCGTAATCAAGTGCGTAAGTCGCTGGCGGCCATCGACCAGGTGGCCCAGCAGACGGAAGAGGTGTAAGCCCGAAGGCGGCCCGTGACCCCGTCCCGGCGGGAACGGAGTCACGGGCCACCTTCAGCCGACGGAAGCGGAGCCGGACAGGGCAGGGCCCCGGAACCGGCGCAGAGGTTCCGGGGCCCGGATCAGGGGCGGCGCACCGCCGCTACGGGGTCACACCCGCCGCAGCACCGCCACCACCTTGCCCAGGATGGTCGCGTCGTCGCCGGGGATCGGCTCGTACGCCGCGTTGTGCGGGAGAAGCCAGACGTGGCCGTCCTCGCGCTTGAAGCGTTTGACCGTGGCCTCGCCGTCCAGCATGGCTGCCACGATGTCGCCGTTCTCGGCGACCGGCTGGCGGCGGACGGTCACCCAGTCTCCGTCGCAGATGGCAGCCTCGATCATTGAGTCGCCGACGACCTTCAGGACGAACAGCTCACCGTCGCCGACGAGCTGCCTCGGGAGCGGGAACACGTCCTCCACCGACTCCTCGGCGAGGATCGGACCACCGGCGGCGATCCGGCCGACGAGCGGGACGTACGACGCGGCCGGCTTGCCCGCCGTGTCCGTGGGCTGCGCCGACGCCTGGTCGGAGCCCCGTACCTCGTACGCGCGCGGGCGGTGCGGGTCGCGACGGAGGAAGCCCTTGCGCTCCAGGGCCATCAGCTGGTGCGCCACCGAGGACGTGCTGGACAGGCCGACCGCCTGGCCGATCTCCCGCATCGACGGCGGGTAGCCACGCCGCTGCACGGAGTCCCTGATGACCTCGATGACCCGGCGCTGCCGGTCCGTGAGCCCCGAGCTGTCGGCCCGGATGCCTGGAGGTCGGCCAGGCAGGGACCGCTTTGGCCCCTCATGGTTCGTGGCTTCGTTCATCGCATGCACCGGCTCGAATCGGTCCTGGGAGCGGTCCTGGGCAGTGATGGCGGCACTGTCTGCGGTGGTGGTCACGTCGGCCCCTCTCGATGGTCTCCCGTGCTGGACAACGGTAGTTGCTTTCGAAAGGTTGCGCCAAACACACGTTCGAGTGAAAAATCGCGGATTGGTCGACGCGATCAGATCTCCGGGTGTATGGCTAACGCCGCTCCTGGCGGACAAAAGCGCTCATTGCTGTACTGTTCACCGCCGGGCGATGGCCTTGTGGGCCGATGTCGCTTCGTGGTCCAGTCTGCCACCAGGTGCCCCGGCAACCGGGTACCGGCCCCTCCTGAGCGTCGCCCTCACCGTATCCCCGGCCGTCCCGTGGCGGATTGGCCCTGGGGTGCCTGCCCATACGTGTGCGACACGCGCGGCGTGGGCGGATTTACGTGCCAAGCCCTACATGTAGTGCTTGGATTGCGGTGATGGCCCAGAAGTTGTGGTCCCCCGGGTCTCCGGGCCCTCGGGTATCGCCTATGCTTGGGGCTGCTTCGCGGGGCCCGAGTGGCCTGTGAGGCTATTTGAGTCTGCTGTGAAAGGGGGTTGGAAGTTCTATGCATTGCCCTTTCTGCAGGCACCCCGACAGCCGCGTCGTCGACTCTCGGACGACCGATGACGGTACGTCGATCCGCAGGCGCCGTCAGTGTCCGGACTGTGCCCGTCGTTTCACGACGGTGGAGACCTGTTCGCTGATGGTGGTCAAGCGGTCCGGCGTCACCGAGCCCTTCAGTCGAACGAAGATCATCAATGGTGTGCGCAAGGCATGCCAGGGACGGCCCGTCACCGAGGATGCGCTCGCCCAGCTGGGCCAGCGGGTCGAGGAGGCGGTGCGGGCCACGGGGAGCGCCGAGCTGACCACCCACGACGTGGGGCTGGCCATACTCGGCCCGTTGCAGGAGCTCGACCTCGTCGCCTATCTGCGATTCGCCTCGGTGTACCGGGCGTTCGATTCGCTGGAGGACTTCGAGGCGGCCATCGCGGAACTCAGGGAAGAGCAGGGGAAGCGCCCCGCCGGGGACGGCGAGGACTGCGAGGGAGCAGTCGAGGAGCGCAGGGAACCCGAATGCGGGCCCGGAGGGACCGGAGGGGTCCCCGTGCCGGCCCGCGCCGCCGACTGACAGGCGGAGCGCCCGGACGGATCATCCGGACCGGACGATCGGCGGCGACCAGGACCTGTCGCGGAGGGCCGCGTGCGCGGCGCCGCGACACATGACAGAACACGTGCTACGGGAACAAAGTGGCACTTCAGGGCGTTTTCGCCCGTACAGGGAGGCGGCATGACAGAGACGGCGAGCGGTCCGGCACGGAGTTCCCGCGCCAAGGGCACCAAGGCGAGCAAGGGACTGCGTATCGAGCGCATCCACACCACCCCCGGCGTGCACCCGTACGACGAGGTCGAGTGGGCGCGCCGTGACGTCGTCATGACCAACTGGCGCGACGGCTCGGTCAACTTCGAGCAGCGCGGCGTCGAGTTCCCCGAGTTCTGGTCGGTGAACGCGGTCAACATCGTCACCAGCAAGTACTTCCGTGGTGCCGTCGGCACCCCGCAGCGTGAGGTGAGCCTGAAGCAGCTCATCGACCGCATCGTGAAGACGTACCGGAAGGCCGGTGAAGACTACAAGTACTTCGCCTCGCCGGCCGATGCCGAGATCTTCGAGCACGAGCTGGCGTACGCCCTCCTGCACCAGATCTTCAGCTTCAACAGCCCGGTCTGGTTCAACGTCGGCACGCCCCAGCCCCAGCAGGTCTCCGCCTGCTTCATCCTGGCCGTCGACGACTCCATGGAGTCGATCCTCGACTGGTACAAGGAAGAGGGCATGATCTTCAAGGGCGGCTCCGGCGCCGGCCTGAACCTCTCCCGGATCCGCTCCTCCAAGGAGCTCCTCTCCTCCGGTGGCAACGCCTCCGGTCCGGTCTCCTTCATGCGCGGTGCGGACGCCTCCGCAGGAACGATCAAGTCCGGTGGAGCCACCCGACGCGCCGCCAAGATGGTCATCCTCGACGTCGACCACCCCGACATCGAGGACTTCATCGAGACCAAGGTGAAGGAGGAGGAGAAGATCCGCGCACTTCGTGACGCGGGCTTCGACATGGACCTCGGCGGCGAGGACATCACCTCCGTCCAGTACCAGAACGCCAACAACTCGGTTCGCGTGAACGACGAGTTCATGAAGGCCGTCGAGTCCGGCGGGAAGTTCGGTCTGCGCGCGCGGATGACCGGCGAGGTCATCGAAGAGGTCGACGCCAAGACCCTGTTCCGCAAGATGGCCGAGGCCGCGTGGGCCTGCGCCGACCCCGGCATCCAGTACGACGACACCATCAACCACTGGCACACGTGCCCGGAGTCCGGCCGCATCAACGGCTCGAACCCCTGCAGCGAGTACATGCACCTGGACAACACGTCCTGCAACCTCGCATCGCTGAACCTGATGAAGTTCCTCAAGGACGACAGCAAGGGCAACCAGTCCTTCGACGTCGATCGCTTCACGAAGGTCGTCGAGCTCGTCATCACCGCGATGGACATCTCCATCTGCTTCGCGGACTTCCCGACCCAGAAGATCGGCGAGAACACCCGCGCCTTCCGCCAGCTCGGCATCGGCTACGCCAACCTCGGCGCCCTCCTCATGGCGACCGGCCACGCGTACGACTCCGACGGCGGCCGCGCCCTGGCCGGGGCCATCACCTCGCTGATGACCGGTACGTCGTACCGCCGCTCCGCCGAACTCGCCGCGGTCGTCGGCCCGTACGAGGGCTACGCCCGCAACGCCACACCGCACCTGCGCGTCATGAAGCAGCACGCCGACGCCAACACCAAGGCCGTCCGCATGGACGACCTGGACACCCCGGTCTGGGCCGCCGCCACGGAGGCCTGGCAGGACGTGCTCCGCCTCGGCGAGAAGAGCGGCTTCCGCAACGCGCAGGCGTCCGTCATCGCCCCGACCGGCACGATCGGTCTCGCGATGTCCTGCGACACCACCGGCCTGGAGCCCGACCTCGCGCTGGTCAAGTTCAAGAAGCTGGTCGGCGGCGGTTCGATGCAGATCGTCAACGGCACCGTCCCGCAGGCCCTGCGCCGCCTGGGCTACCAGGAGGAGCAGATCGAGGCGATCGTCGCCCACATCGCCGAGCACGGAAACGTGATCGACGCACCGGGCCTCAAGCCCGAGCACTACGAGGTCTTCGACTGCGCCATGGGCGAGCGCGCCATCTCCCCGATGGGCCACGTCCGCATGATGGCCGCGATCCAGCCGTGGATCTCCGGTGCCCTGTCCAAGACGGTCAACATGCCGGAGTCGGCGACCGTCGAGGAGGTCGAGGAGATCTACTTCGAGGCCTGGAAGATGGGCGTCAAGGCGCTCGCCATCTACCGCGACAACTGCAAGGTCGGCCAGCCGCTCTCCGCGAAGACCAAGGAGAAGGAGAAGGCCGAGATCACGGAGAAGGCCGAGGCGGCCATCCGCGAGACGGTCGAGAAGGTCGTCGAGTACCGCCCGGTCCGCAAGCGCCTCCCGAAGGGTCGTCCCGGCATCACCACGTCCTTCACCGTCGGCGGCGCCGAGGGTTACATGACGGCCAACTCCTACCCGGACGACGGCCTGGGCGAGGTCTTCCTGAAGATGTCCAAGCAGGGTTCGACCCTCGCGGGCATGATGGACGCCTTCTCCATCGCGGTGTCCGTCGGCCTCCAGTACGGTGTGCCGCTGGAGACGTACGTCTCCAAGTTCACCAACATGCGCTTCGAGCCGGCCGGTATGACGGACGACCCGGACGTGCGGATGGCGCAGTCGATCGTCGACTACATCTTCCGTCGTCTGGCGCTCGACTTCCTGCCGTTCGAGACGCGCTCCGCGCTCGGCATCCACTCCGCCGAGGAGCGCCAGCGCCACCTGGAGACGGGTTCCTACGAGCCGACCGAGGACGAGGTCGACGTCGAGGGCCTGGCCCAGTCCGCGCCCCGCGCGCAGGAGCTGAAGGCCGTCGCCACCCCCAGGGCGGGCATCGAGGCGGCCAAGCCCGCACCGCAGCAGGCCCACACCAGCGCCGAACTCGTGGAGATGCAGCTGGGCATCCAGGCGGACGCCCCGCTCTGCTTCTCCTGCGGCACGAAGATGCAGCGGGCCGGTTCCTGCTACATCTGCGAGGGCTGCGGCTCGACCAGCGGGTGCAGCTGAGCCCGGACGTCCCTGAGGCGTGAATCAGCTCGTCAGGGCGGTGGAGCCGGGCTTCCGGCTCCACCGCCCTCGGTGCGGGTGACGTCCGGTTCTTCTCCCTGTTGCAGCGTCGCTACCTTGCGCTGCTCGTACGTGACGGCTGGTGGGACGTGGTGAGGGAGCATCTTGCCGCTGGAGACCAGCGGCTGACGTGGTGGGCGGAGTTTCCGCCGGAGCTGGGTCTCTTCGCGCGAGTACGCACTGAAGGGCAGTAACGGCCGATGACCGTACTGCCCTTCAGTGCTGACGGGTGCCGTGAGCGGGTCAGGACTCGCCCAGGCTGCCCATGACGCGGGCGAAGGACGCCGGGTCCTCCTCGTAGCCGTGGACGCCCGGTCGGAACGACCACTCTCCCGAGTCGTCGCGCACGAACTCCGCGACGGTCGCCGCCGTGGAGTTCAGGACGCCGCCGAAGTCGTCCTCGGCCAGGACGGTGTAGCCCTCACGGACGCGCAGGGCGGAGTTGTGGACGTTGACGAAGGTCTTCCGGCCGGCCCGCTGCTGAATGGCCACGCCCACCACCACGCGCGCGTAGCGGCTGTCGAGCCGGCTGAGCTCGACAGTCATGACCTCGTCCCAGCCGAAGCCCTGACCGGTCTTGCTGTCGCGGTTGAGGATGATGGTGCCGTCGGGGGAGCGGCTGTCGAAGTGCACCACGTAGTCGGGGTTTCCGCTCGGCTCGGCGGCCAGGTAGGTCGCCGCGACGAGGTCGAGGTCCGTGGGTGCCTGTCCCGAGGGGCTCGGATCCCATTTCACCGCCACCTCGACCTTGCCGATGCCCTTGTTGAGGCCGTTCACCAGATCTCCCTCCCCGATTCCTGGGCCTGCCGCCCGAACTTCCTTACAGTCCAGGCCCGTTGTCCATCCTCCCACGCGCGCGGGGGCGCTCGCTCGGGTGCACTCCGCCGGAGCGTGACCGGCGCCACGCTCCGTGGCCTTACCATGGCGCGGTGCTGGTCAAGTGGATTCGCTGCACCGTGGTGGACCGCCGCGGTTTCGAACGGGGGCAGCGAAAGTGGGCGGGGCTTCTGGGGGAGCCGGGTTTCCGTGGGCAGGGTGGCGGCTGGAGCCGTGCGCGGCCCGGTGTGGCCCACATCTTCTCCTTCTGGGAGAGCCGTGCCTTCTACGACTCCTTCATGGCGCGTTCCCATGACCGGCTCGCCGCCTCACAGTCCGGTACCTTCAAGGACCCGCAGGTCAAGCTCTTCGACTACCGCTTCGATGTGAAGACCGGCTTCGAACCGCGCTTCACGGACGCCGATCTGGTGCGGGTGGCGCACTGTCGCGTTCATGAGGAGCGTGCCGAGCACTTCGCGCTGATGCAGGAGAAGGTCTGGAACCCCGCGATGGCCGGCTCTCCCGGCATGGTGCGGGGCCTCTTCGGTGAGGCGCCGGGCCACGAGTTCATGATCCTCTCCATGTGGCTGTCGGCCGCCGAGCACGGAAAGTACCGCACCGAACGCGTGGAGCGGCTCGCCCTGCGAGCCCAGATCGAGGCCGATGTCGCGGCGCTCGCCGGTGACATCGTGGACCTGGAGTCCGCCTGGACGGTTTGAGTCGGTGAGTTTGAGATTCGGACGCCGGCGCCGGGGGTGAGTCCGGAATCTGGATGCGTTCGTGAGGGGTGAGTCCGGGATGCGGATCCGCGGGTGAGGTGGGTCCAAGATCTGGACGACATGGGTTTGAGATCCAGATGAGATCCAGATGCGCCAAAAGGGTGCCGGAAGGTGCAAAATGCGACCCTTGGTGTGCAGGACCTGTGTGACCTACACCGTAAGGAGCCCATACGGGTGCTCGATCGACCGTCACCCGATCTAGGGTTTTGGCATGGCACGACCACGGCGCATCGTCCTTGTCCGGCACGGCGAGTCAACGGGCAACGCCGACGACACCGTGTACGAACGCGAGCCCGACCATGCCCTGGGGCTCACCGAGCTCGGCTGGCGGCAGGCGGAAGAGACCGGCAAACGGCTCCGGGAGGTGTTCGGCCGGGAGCGCGTCAGCGTGTACGTCTCCCCGTACCGCCGCACCCACGAGACGTTCCGGGCCTTCCACCTCGACCCCGAGATGGTGCGCGTCCGCGAGGAGCCACGGCTGCGCGAGCAGGACTGGGGCAACTGGCAGGACCGGGATGACGTACAGCTCCAGAAGTCGTACCGGGACGCGTACGGGCACTTCTTCTACCGCTTCGCGCAGGGCGAGTCCGGGGCCGACGTGTACGACCGGGTCGGCGGCTTCCTGGAGAGCCTGTTCCGCAGCTTCGAGGACCCCGACCACCCGCCGAACGTGCTCCTGGTGACCCACGGCCTGGCCATGCGGCTGTTCTGCATGCGGTGGTTCCACTGGTCGGTCGCCGAGTTCGAGTCGCTGTCCAACCCCGGGAACGCGGAGATGCGGATGCTCGTTCTCGGGGACGACGGCAAGTACACCCTTGACCGCCCCTTTGAACGCTGGCGTGACCCGGAGTCGTACGGAGTCACCGGTTAGAGTGGCAGGGCGATGACCGCTGACTCCTCTCCTGACGCACGTCTGAACCGCGCCCTGAGCAGCCTGCGCGGACTCTCGGTGGGGGACGCACTGGGCTCCCAGTACTTCGTACCCGCGAACTATCCGCTGCTCAAGCGCCGTGAGACGCCGACCGGCCCCTGGCAGTGGACGGACGACACGGAGATGGCCTGCTCCGTCGTGGCGATCCTCGCCGCCCACCAAAGGATCGACCAGGACGAGCTGGCCCGGTCCTTCGCCGAGCACCACGACTTCGACCGTGGCTACGGGCCGGCGGTCAACCGGCTGCTGCGGCTGATCAGGGAGGGCGGCGAGTGGCGGGAGCTCGCCTCCGCGCTCTTCGACGGGCAGGGCTCCTGGGGCAACGGCGCGGCCATGCGGATCGCCCCCTTGGGGGCCTGGTACGCGGACGACCCCGAGCAGGCGACCCACCAGGCGGAGATCTCGGCGTACCCCACCCATCAGCACCGCGAGGCCGTCGCCGGTGCCATGGCCGTCGCCGCTGCCGCCGCCCTCGTGGCCGACCCGGCAGGGCCGCCGAGCGCCGAAGCGTTGCTCGACGGCGTCATCGCACTCATGCCCAGAAGTGCCGTCGACGCGGGACTGCGACGCGCCCGCGACATGCTCGACTACGGGGACGCGAGCACCGTCGCCGCCGTACTCGGGTGCGGCCGGCGCACGTCGGCGCACGACACGGTGCCCTTCGCGATCTGGTCGGCCGCGAAGGCCCTCGGCGACTACAGGCAGGCGTTCTGGGCGACGGCCCAGGCGGGCGGAGACGTGGACACGACCTGCGCCATCGTCGGGGGAGTCGTCGCCTCCGGTAAGGCGGGGACACCTCCCGAGGAGTGGCTGCGGCAGACAGAAGTGCTGCCGGACTGGGCTCCGGTGCGCTAGCGGCGGTCTCTGCCTCATCCCGCTGCCGCTCATGTCACGGACAGGCTGTGCCCTGAACTCAAGCGTCACGAACACCCCAACTGTCACAGGCGTGCCACAGAAGGCTTTCACCCCGCTGTGGTGCCCGAACCCCGGCATACCCTCGCGCAACGCCGCCTGTCGATCATGACGGTGTGCGTCGACGAGACACCGGTCACGAGCCTTCCGCCGCAGCGGCACGCTGCGTAGGTGGGCGTACGGGGCCGGCCGGGAGGGGGCCCGTGTCCGACACATCGTCCGCGTCCGAGCCGAAGGGCGGGGGGCCCGGAGGGCGCGCCTTGGCTGCCGACACACCCGAGGACCCGTCCAGGTCCCGGGCGAGCTCGTCGGAGGCGGCTCCCGTCGCAGGGCCACCGGGGGCCGGCCCGGGTACCTGGCTGGCCGGCCTCCAGGTCGACGAACCCGCGCGCGTCCGCACCCCGACCCTGTGGGCCGCCCTGGCCACGGGCATCCTCAGCATGCTGCTGCTCGGTGACGGAGCAGCCGTCAACCTGTTGATCGTCGCGGTTCCGGCAGTGCTCGCCGTGTACTTCGCCGCCCGGCGGGCCGGCCGTCGCCCGCGCGCGTGGACGCTCGTCTGGGGAGCCCTGGGGCTGGCGCTGCTGACCGTTCCGGCGTTGCGTGACGCGGAGTGGCCGTCGTTCCTCGCCGTCGTCACCGCGGTCGCGGCGGGCTCCCTCGCACTGCACGGAGGCCGCAGCTGGCCGGCCGTTCTGCTCGGCCCGATCGGCGTGCTCAACGCGGTGGTCACCGGCCCCGCCTGGGCCTGGCAAGGGCTGCGCAGCCTGTCGGGCGGCGCCCGCGAGCGGCTGGGCCCGGTCCTGCGGGCGCTCGCCGTCGCCGCGGTGCTTGTGCTGGTGTTCGGCGCGCTGTTCGCCGGCGCGGACGCGGCCTTCGCGGACCTGCTCGGCGCCCTGGTGCCGGACACCTCGGTGGCCGACGGCCCCTGGCGTGTGCTGCTCTTCGCTCTCGGTCTCGTCGGAGCGCTCGCGGCGGCACGCACGGCTGCCGCACCCGTTCACTGGGACCAGGTCGAAGTGCCCGAGGGACGTGCCCGTGGTCGCGTCGAGTGGGCGCTGCCGCTGATCGTGCTCATCGTGCTGTTCGCCGTGTTCAACGCCGTTCAGTTGGCCGTCCTCTTCGGCGGGTACGACGCCGTACTCCAGAAGACCGGGCAGACGTACGCCGAGTACGCGCGGCAGGGCTTCTGGCAGTTGCTCCTGGCGACGCTTCTCACGCTGCTGGTCATCGTCCTGGCCCTGCGCTGGGCGCCGCGCACTCGATCGGGTGATCGCACGCTGGTGCGCTCCGTGCTGGGAACTCTGTGTGCGCTGACCCTCGTTGTGGTGGCATCCGCAGTGCGGCGGATGGACATGTACGTGGAGGCGTATGGACTGACGCGACTGAGGATCTCGGTGTTGGCCGTGGAGTTGTGGCTCGGCCTGGTCATCGTGTTCATCCTGGCGGCCGGGGTGTGGGGAGCCCGCTGGCTGCCGCGTGCCGTGGCCGCCAGTGCGGCGGCCGGGGTGCTGGTGTTCGGGCTCGTGTCGCCGGACGGGTTGATCGCCGAGCGCAACGTCCAACGGTACGAGGACACGGGCCGGTTCGACCTCGACTACGCGCGCGGGCTGTCCGCCGACGCCGTGCCGGCCCTCGACAAGCTGGCCGAGCCCCTGCGGTCCTGTGCGCTGCGGGATGTCGCGGCCGACCTCGACGAGCGGGACGCGCCCTGGTACGCGACGAGTCGGGGCGAGGCAGAGGCGCGACGCATCCTCGACAAGCGGCCGCTGTCGGCGGAGGCGGACACGGCCGAGTGCGCACGGTTCAGGGACGAGGTCATGTACCGCTGAGAGCGGTTCGGCAAGGGGCCGGCAAGGGGTCAGCAAGTGGCGGTGAGCTCGTCGCGGTTTGTGGAAGCGACGTGGGACAGGTCGGGCGGCCGCAGTACGGGTGCGACGGGCCTGCCTGTTCGCCGGCGTTCCAGTGGCCACCCGCGAACGCACCGCTGCGAGGGGGCCGGACTGAGGTGCGCGGGCGGGTCTCGGGCGCCTTTCGGCGTCACGGTGCGGATGGCCGGACCGATGCCCTCGCCGTTGGTTTCCCCCGGGCGCGGTCCGGCCATCCGCGGTCGTCAGCCCCCGGCGGGTCCCGCCGTGCCGGACAGGGCCTCCAGGTCGCTCTTGCGGACCTTGATGACCAGCACGGCGGTGGCCAGGGCGAGTACGGCCATCGCGACGGCCGGGATGAACGCCGTCGAGATGCCCTGGGCGAGAACCTCGTGGCCCCAAGGAGCCGGCAACTGGTGGGTCTTGGCGAACTCGGCCTTCTGCTCGGCCGTGCCGTTCGCCAGGAAGCTCGGCATCTGCTTTTCCGCCTCGTCCCGGCTGGCGGTGCCGAAGACCGTGGTCAGGATGGACAGACCGAGGGAACCGCCCACCTGCTGCATCGCGTTGAGCAGGCCGGACGCCGCGCCCGCCTCGTGCTGGGCGACCCCGGAGACCGCGGTCAGGGTCAGCGTCACGAAGTTCAGACCCATGCCGAAGGCGAACATCAGCATGGGGCCGAGCACCCCGCCCGCGTACGAGCTGTCGGGGTTGATGAAGGTCTGCCAGGTGAGCCCGATCACGACGAGCGTCGAGCCGACCGCCATGAACGGCTTGGGCCCGAGGACCGGCAGGAAGCGCTGCGACAGACCGGCGCCCACGACGATCGCTCCCGTCACGGGCAGGAAGGCGAGGCCGGCCTCGATCGGTGAGTACTGCAGCACGTTCTGCACGAAGAGGACGATGAAGAAGAACATGCCGAACATCGCCGCGGCCAGACTGAGCATGATCACGTATGTGCCCGACCGGTTGCGGTCGGTGAACATCCGCAGCGGAGTGATCGGTTCCTTGGCCCGCGTCTCGATGAACCCGAAGGCCAGCAGCAGGACGACCGCCGCACCGAAGGAGCCGACGGTCAGGCTGTCGCGCCAGCCCTCCTCCGAGGCGCGGATGAAGCCGTACACCAGCGACGCCATACCGGCCGTCGACGTGAGCGCGCCCGCGATGTCGAAACGTCCCGGATGCCGCTCGGACTCGCGGATGTACATCGGCGCGAGCACGGCTATCAGGATGCCGATCGGTACGTTGACGAACAGCACCCAGCGCCAGTCGAGCCACTCCGTGAGCATTCCGCCGGCGAGGAGACCGACGGCGCCGCCGCCGGCCGAGACGGCGGCGAAGACACCGAAGGCCCGGTTCCGTTCCGGGCCTTCGGCGAACGTGGTGGTGATGAGCGCCAGTGAGGTGGGTGACGCGATCGCGCCACCGGCGCCCTGGAGGGCGCGTGCCGCGAGTAGCTGCCATGGTTCCTGGGCGAATCCGCCCAAAAGTGAGGCGAGCGTGAAGAGCAGGATGCCGGTGATGAAGACCCGGCGCCGCCCCAGGATGTCACCGGCCCGGCCGCCGAGGAGCAGCAGGCCGCCGAAGGTCAGCGTGTACGCGCTGACCACCCACGTCAGGTCGGTCGTGCTGAATGCGAGCGCGTCTTGAATGTGCGGGAGCGCGATGTTCACAATCGTCGCGTCGAGTACCACCATGAGTTGGCAGGCCGCGATGACCGCGAGTGCGATGCCGGGGCGCCCCTCCCGGCGGGCGGCTCCCGGCTTCTGATCCTGAATCAACGGAGAGGTTGTCACTATGGGTCCCCCACAAGTGCATTAGTGAACGCTTGCGTTCACTGCCGCGTCAAACGGTAGTGAGTCCCCCTTAGTGAACGCAAGCGTTCACTGAAGTCGCTGCCGAAAGATCTTGCCCGACCGCTCGCCCTGCCCGGGAATCCCTCCTCCCCCCTGCTCAACGGAGATACTCAGATGGCTACTTCGCGCTGGACGGCTGCCCCCGCCCGGACACCCTCCCTTCGCCGGCGCGGTGCCGTGCTCGAGCGCGCGATCCTCGACGCCGCACTGGAGCAGCTCAGTACGGTCGGCTGGAGCGGCCTCACGATGGAAGGCGTCGCCGCGGGTGCCCAGACGGGCAAGGCCGCGGTCTACCGCCGCTGGCCGTCCAAGGAGGACCTCGTCGCGGACGCGCTCCAGGCCGGGCTGCCGCAGTTCGACGAGGCGCCCGACCTCGGCAGCGTGCGCGAGGACCTCCTGGAGCTGTGCCGGCAAGCGCGCGAGGCGATGTTCTCGCGCCCCGGGTTCGCGCTGCGCTCGGTGATTCACGAATGCGACACGGCTCAGGTCGAGCGATTCAATGGAGTGATCGTCGAGGGGGTCGTGGAGCCGACCGTCAAGCTGCTCCGCGACGTCATCAACCGCGGGATCGAGCGGGGCGAGGTGCGTCCGGACGCGGCCAACGGGTATGTCTTCGACGCCATTCCGGCCATGATGATGTACCGGTCCAAGATGTGCGCGAGCGAATGGAGCGAGCGTGACATCGAAGAGATGGTCGACCAGTTGATGGTTCCGCTGCTGCGTTCCGCAGGTGCGTGATCACGCTCCGCAGACCGCCGGATCGAGGTCTGCGCGGGCTCTGAGGCTGCCGGAGGAAACCTGGGTGTCGCGGGGGGTTCGCGGCGGCGTACGCTAAGAGCGCCATGCCGTACGAACCACCTACTCACACCGTCGAGCGCTCCCTCCGCGCCACGACTGGAGCGAAGATCGTTGCCGGTGTCGACGAGGTGGGGCGCGGCGCCTGGGCCGGCCCCGTCACCGTCTGCGCGGCGGTCACGGGCCTGCGTCGACCGCCCGAGGGCCTCACCGACTCCAAGCTCCTCACGGTCAAGAAGCGCACGAAGCTCGCCGAGGAACTGCGGAAGTGGGTCACGTCGTACGCCCTCGGGCACGCCTCTCCGGAGGAGATCGACGACCTGGGCATGACGGCCGCGCTGCGTCTTGCCGCCGTACGGGCCCTGGAGGCCTTGCCGGTCCGGCCCGACGCGGTCATCCTCGATGGGAAGCACGACTACCTGGGTGCCCCCTGGCGGGTGCGTACGGTGATCAAGGGTGACCAGTCGTGCGTGGCCGTCGCGGCGGCCTCGGTGATAGCCAAGGTTCAGCGCGACAAAATGATGGCCGAACTGGGTATCGACCATGCAGACTTCGGTTTTGCGGCCAACGCCGGGTATCCATCACCCGTGCACAAGGCCGCGCTGGAGGAGCGGGGCCCCACCCCGTACCACCGGCTGTCGTGGGCGTATCTTGATGCGCTGCCCCAGTGGCGGCACCTCAAGAAGGTCCGCAGCTGGGCGGACGGAAGCGTTCCGGAGATCGAGGGTCAGCTCGGCTTCGATTTCTGACGGTTTCGTTCGCACTCATGTGCCACCCGCCGACGCGAGTCGCAACGGCGTTTGATAAAAATCAGCTCATGCCTCTCATTCCCGAGGAGCCTCAGATTCACGAGAGTGCCCAGGGTCCGCGCGCCACTCCGGCCAGCGGCCGCGTCGCGCCGACCCCCCGTCCCGTACCCGGTCCCCGTCCCGCGGCTCCGGCGCGTCCAGGTCGTCCAGGGCCCACCAGGCCCATGCCGACCCAACGCGCACCGCGCGACGCTGCCGTGGCCAAGCCGGGGCCACCCGCTCCGGCCGCTGCCGCGACCCCTGCCAGCCCACAGATCCAGCTCATCCCGGCCTCGGTGGAAGGTGCCCTGGACGCCGCCGAGGAGGCCGTCGATCTGCTCCTGGAGTCGGGTCGGGCTCCTGGTGAGGTGCTGGTGATCACCACCGGCGAGCCGCATCCGTGGGCCGCCCATGAGCTGTCCTTCGGCGAGGCCTCCTACTGGGCCCAGCACGACGCGGGCGACGACGTGTTCTACGCGGACGCCGCCGTTGCCCAGCGGGCCGGGGCCCGTCCCGTGGTCGTCGTCGCCGTCAACGGCGGTCCCGACACGGCCGCTGCCCAGGCGGTCCCGCTGGCGCTCGCCCGTGCCGGTGCCCTGCTGATCGTCTGCGGAGACCCGCAGCACATCAACTCGGTGCTGGGCGCGGGGGTCTGAGCGGTCTCGCACCCGCGAGGGACTGACCGGACTCCCACCCATGGGGAGCCTGGTCGGTTTCGCGTGCCCGGAATCAGGCCGGGTCTCCGGGCTGTCGCCCGGGGCCGGTGGGGAGTGAGGGGCCTCCGCCGACGCCGTCGTGGAGTGCGGAGGCAGTGATGCGGGGGCAATGAGGGATGCGCGGACGCCCGCGCGCCGGGCATGCCTGTCCGTGGTTCAGGTGCCGTCGCGGGGCGCACGCCCCGCCCGGTTCAGCGGGCCGCTGCCCGGCGCAGCACCTCCGACGCGACCCCTCCCGTGCGCGGCAGCGGGGGCGGTGCCTCGGCCGTGGCGAAGGACTCCGCGGGTGAGTTCGCGTGGGGGCGGCGTCCGCCCCGGCCCTCGCCGAGAACCTGCCAGCCGTCACGCGTCAGCGTGATGTACGCCCCGCAGCGCAGCCCGTGCAGTGTGCACGCGTCCCGCAGTCCCCACATCCACGCGCCGTCCTCCTCCGTCCAACGTCCGTCCCCGTCGCGGCAGTAGAGCAGCACGGCCGTGCGCACGGGAGTGCGGCGCCGCAGATCGTGCGGGATGACCCGGCGCAGCTGCGCGAGCAGCGCGTTGCGGAACATCCAGCCGTCGGCCGGGGCCGGACGCCGGGTGAACGAGGCGCTCGCCCGCAGCCGCTCGTCCGGGTCGAGAACGGCCACGACCGCGGTGGCGGGCCGGGGCTGGTGCCGTGCGTGCAGTCCGCTGACGACGTCCCGGGGATCGCGCAGCAGCGGAATGCCCGCGGCGGCCCACTCCGCGGGTTCGAGCATGCGGGTCGGGGGATTGGCGGAAGCGGCCGACAGCTGGGCAGCCGTCGACATGTTCGCCGCCGAGGACGGTGCGAATCCGAAGGTCACGGTCCTCCCTTCGGCTACGCGCCCACAGTGCGGGCGGGGTCGGACTTTGGGGAGCGCATCCCACAGCGGAGCCCTACCGGACCACGGGGAGAGCCGTGCGGGGAGCGGACTTCAATTCTTCCTGTCGAACCTGGTTGCGGCAACGAGCAATTGGGGCCACCGACCGTTTTCCGGCGATCCGTCGCCTAAATCTCCGCCCTTCCGAGTCGCGTGCGGTGGGGTCAGCTCTGGGCGGCGAGTACGAGCGGGAGTACTTGGCCGGCTCCGGCTCGGCGCAGCAGCCGGGCTGCCACGGCCAGTGTCCAGCCGGACTCGGTGAGGTCGTCGATGAGCAGTACGGGGCCGTCCGCGGCGCGCAGGGCCTCGCTCAGGGGCGGGGGCACGGCGAGCGCTCCGTTGAGTGCGCGGAGGCGCTGGGCGCTGTTCGAGCGGGGCAGGGGCAGGCCGTCGGCGTGGTCCGTGTAGGTGAGGGAGCCCAGCAGGGGGATACGGCCGATGTCGGAGATTCTGGAGCCGAGCGACTGGATGAGCTGTGGTCGGGTGCGTGAGGGCAGGGTGACCACGGCGATGGGGCGGGGTGGTGCGTCAGGGGCGCCCGAGGCCCAGCCGTCCGGCCCTTTGGCCCAGTCGGTCAGCACGGTCACGACGGCGCCGGCCACGTCGTCGGGCACGGGTGCGTCGGGAGTGTGGGGGGAGAGCAGGGGGCGGAGCCGGTTGCCCCAGCCGATGTCGGAGAGCCGTCCGAGTGCGCGGCCGGGGGCGGCCTGTTCGCCGGGCGGGATGCGGCCTTTGAGGTCGACGCCGATGGCCGGGAGCCCGGTCGGCCACATCTTGCGGGGCTCCACCACGACCCCGGCGCGGCCGAGTTCGCCGCGAGCGGCGTCCAGGGCGGCCGGGGAGACCTCGGTCGTGAAGGGGGCCTCAGCGCAGTTGTCGCAGCGGCCGCAGGGGGCTGCCTGCTCGTCGTCCAGCTGACGGCGCAGGAACTCCATGCGGCAGGCCGCCGTGGTGGCGTAGTCGCGCATGGCCTGCTGCTCGGCCGCGCGCTGTTTGGCGACCCAGGCGTACCGCTCGGTGTCGTACGTCCAGGGTTGGCCGGTGGCGATCCAGCCGCCTTTGACTCGTCGGACGGCACCGTCGACGTCGAGAACCTTGAGCATGGTCTCCAGGCGGGTGCGGTTCAGCTCCACAAGGGGTTCGAGTGCGGGCAGCGACAGCGGCCGGTCCGCCTGGGCGAGGGCGTCGAGGGTGCGGTGGACGATCTCCGCGGGCGGGAAGGCGATGGAGGCGAAGTATGCCCAGATCGCCTCGTCCTCGCGGCCGGGCAGCAGGAGTACCTCGGCGTGCTCGACGCCGCGGCCGGCGCGTCCGACCTGCTGGTAGTAGGCGATGGGGGAGGAGGGGGAGCCGAGGTGGACGACGAAGCCGAGATCGGGTTTGTCGAAGCCCATGCCGAGCGCGGAGGTGGCCACCAGCGCCTTGACCCGATTGGCGAGGAGGGCCTCTTCGGCCTGCTGGCGTTCGGCGTTCTCGGTCTTTCCGGTGTAGGCGGCGACGGTGTACCCGCACTGGCGCAGAAAGGCGGTGACCTCTTCGGCGGCCGCGACGGTGAGGGTGTAGATGATGCCGGAGCCCGGCAGGTCGCCCAGGTGGTCGGCGAGCCAGGCCAGCCGGTGGGCGGCGTCGGGCAGCCGGAGCACGCCCAGGCTCAGGCTCTCGCGGTCCAGGGGACCGCGCAGGACCAGCGTGTCCGAGCTGGTTCCGGTGCCCAGCTGCTCGGCCACGTCCGCGGTGACCCGCGTGTTGGCGGTGGCGGTGGTGGCGAGGACCGGCACGCCGGGCGGCAGCTCGGTGAGCACGGTGCGCAGTCGCCGGTAGTCGGGGCGGAAGTCATGGCCCCAGTCGGAGATGCAGTGGGCCTCGTCCACGACGAGGAGTCCGGTGGCGGCGGCCAGTTTGGGCAGTACGTTGTCGCGGAAATCCGGGTTGTTGAGCCGCTCCGGGCTCACGAGGAGCACATCCACGGTGCCCGCGGCGACCTCGGCCTGGATGGTGTCCCACTCCTCGGGGTTGGACGAGTTGATCGTCCGGGCGCGGATACCGGCCCGGGCGGCGGCCTCGACCTGGTTGCGCATCAGCGCGAGCAGAGGAGAGACGATCACCGTCGGCCCCGCACCCCGCTCGCGCAGCAGGGCGGTGGCCACGAAGTAGACGGCGGACTTGCCCCAGCCCGTGCGCTGGACGACCAGGGCACGGCGCCTGTCGGCGACCAGTGCCTCGATGGCCCGCCACTGGTCCTCCCGCAGCCTGGCCGACGCCGAGCCGTCCCCGATGAGGCGAGCCAGGACCGTATCGGCGGCCGTCCGCAGATCCGCGCTACTGCTGTGCATCATGCATCCATACAACAGGACACCACCGACAACCGGGGACACAGGCCAGCCGGCGCCCGACGGCTCGGGAGCAGGTCAGCCCGTGCCTGACGGCTCCGGAGCAGGGCAGCGGGCGCTCGTGGCAGGTGTTCGAAGTTTTTCGAGAGCTACGCGCGTCGACCGAGCGGGAGCTGGGCATGGAGACTTCCATGCGCATGCACATTCCGCCCCGGGGGATCCTGGCCGCCGACCCCCGCTCGGCCTCACCGCGCCGAGTTTGGCGGCCTTTTAGTGATCCCGGGCACCGTGAAGGCCGCGTGGTCGGGACCACTTCATCCACCGCGGACCCGGCCGGCCCGCTCACCCCTGGACGGAACCGAGACGGAGCACCATGACGCGCGACCTGTCCCGGAAGGGTCCGGACGACGAGCCCGACCCTGCGACACGGCTGGTCCGCTTTCCGTACGCGGGCGGCGGAGCCTCGGCGGGTCGGCGCCGCCCGGCCGCGAGGAACGGTGCGACGAACCCGGAGTCCGAGGTATCCGAGGTACATGCCGGGGAGTGTCACGTGGGGCGCGGCCGCGCACTGCGCACGATGCCCGGCGGGCACTTCGTCTTCAGGGCGGACGGGGGCGCGTCCCTGCGTGAACTCGCCTCCCTGACACGTCTGTACGCCACGGAGCGTGTCGCGGTGCAAGACGCCCGCTCCGCTACCGCGGCGGCCGGTCGTGAGAATTTTCACGTACCGGCGCTTCACTTGTCATGCCGGGGCCATGACAGCATCCCTGGCGTCGGATGCAGGTCCGCCGACCCCGTCGAGCGGGGAACGAGGTGGCCTTCCGGCCCTCCCACGACCATCGCCGCGCGGCCCTCTGGCGCCGCCCCGAGTTTGTACTGATCCAACGTGAAAGGAACATGTCCCGTGTCACACGACGCCGCGGAAGACGCTACCAGGAGCTCGGCCTCACCGCAGGTCCGCGTCGCCTGGGGGCTGTTGTCCGCCGTGCTGCTGGTCTTTGCGGTGTTCGAGGCGACGAAGTACGGCGGTTGGGTGGTCGTCGCGGCACTCGCCGGTGCCGTCGTACCGGACCTGTCGTTCCTCCTCGGTCTCTCCGGCCCGCACCAGCACGGCCGACTGCCCCGCAGGGCCGTTCCCGTCTACAACCTGGTGCACCGGCCTGTCACCGCCATCGTCGTCATGCTGACCTGCCTGATCCCCGAGTCTCCGTCCGTCGCCGTTCCCCTGTTCAACTTCGGTCTGACCTGGCTGCTGCACATCACCGTCGACCGGGCCCTCGGTTTCGGCCTGCGCACTGCCGACGGCTGGCAGCGCTGACATCCCCTGTGGGTACCCCCGCAGGTACCCCGCGTGGACGCTTGGTTCCCGCAAAGCGCCCCTCGGTCATGAGGAGTTGCGGGCCAAGCGCTCCCGCGCCCACATTCGGCTGCCCAGCGGCAGCCTGTTCACCACGGCTACGCCTTCTTGCTTTTGGGCGTAGCCGTCGCCGTTGACCGAGAGCGCGGGTCCTGTACACAGTGCGAGCGCGCGGCGCAACGTCCGCGAGGTCGCCTCGTACTCGCGCCGGCCGTAGGCGGCCCGGCCCCCGGGCGCGGTTTGGCGGTGGACGGCACAAGAGGCGGCTCGGAGACCGGTGCCCATGACCCGGCTCCCTTGAAGGAACGACAGCCGCACCTCCACGACCGGTCGGCGGCCCGCCGTATCGCGTCGCATCCCGGCACACCCACCCGTCCGTGCGACGCAGGCCCTCGCACTCCGCCCATGGTTCCGCGGGAGCCGGGCACCCCACGCCGCGCCGGCACAGCGCCAGCGAGAAGGCCAGAAGGCCAGAAGGCCAGAAGCCGAGAAAACCTGTCCGGTACCCGGACCTCCGGCGGGGCCATGGCCCGACCGCCTTGCACAAGCGGCTCTTTAGACCCCCCTCGCACGATTCCATCGAACAGCACGCCGTCGGCGTCGGGCCGGCAGTCTCCGAGAGGTCAGCGATGCGCGTTCTATTCACCGTCTTTCCGACATCGGCACATCTGTATCCCGCCATCCCGCTGGCATGGGCGCTGCAGGCTGCCGGCCATGAGGTCGTGGTGGCGAGCCCCGAAGGCGTGGTCGACCCGAACGTGATCACGAACATCACCTCGGCCGGCCTCACCGCGGTGTCGCTGGGCGGCAAGGAGGAGCTCACCGCCTCGCTGGCCCCCCTCATCGCCGGCGCCGGCCCCAACCGGCCCACTCTGGCGCTCGACCCCGATGACGAGAACGCCTGGCGCACGGCCAGGGCCGTCCTCGGGGGCATGTTCAACGCCTACTACCCGCCGGCCTCGGCGGAGGGCGGGCGACGACCGGTCCTGGACAACCTGGTCGAGTTCGCCCGCGAGTGGCGCCCGGACCTGGTGTTGTGGGACCCGCTGGCGCCGACCGGCGCGGTGGCCGCACGTGCCTGCGGCGCCGCCCACGCACGGCTTCTGTTCGGCATGGACAACATCGCCCTGATCCGCGCCAAGACGCGGCAGGAGCTGGCCGATCCGTCCTCGGACCTCACCGAGGACCCGTGGATGGCGTGGCTGGGCCCGGTGCTGGAGCGGTACGGCCTCGACTTCACCGAGGAGACGCTGGTCGGCCAGTGGACCCTGGACCTCACCCAGTCCCGGATGCGCAACCCGCTCGACCTGACGTACATCCCGGTCCGCCGGGTCCCGTACAACGGGGCCACCACGCTTCCGCCGTGGCTGTACTCCCGGCCCGAGCGGCCCCGCGCGGTGCTCACCCTCGGGGTGAGCCGGCGACTGCTCGCCGGTCAGCACAGCGGCTTCCCGATGCGGGAGTTCTTCGACTCCGTGTCCGGCCTGGACCTGGAACTGGTCGCGACGCTCAACAGCGAGCAGCTCGCCGCCGTGGGCACGCTCCCGGACAACGTCCGTGCCATCGAGTACGTACCGCTCAACCAGGTGCTGCCCACCAGCTCGGCGATCATCCACCACGGTGGCGGCGGGACGTTCGCCGCAGCCGTCGCCTGCAAGGTGCCGCAGCTCGTCGTGCCGCTCCCGATGTGGGACGAGATGGTCACGGCGCGCTACGTCGCCCGCCGCGGCGCGGGACTGGTCGCCGACCCGGCGGCGATCGACGTCGACAGCCTGCAGAAGGACCTCGTCCGGCTGGTGGAGGAGCCCTCCTTCCAGCTCGGGGCCCGCGGTCTGTACGAGGACATGCTGGCCGCTCCGGCGCCGAAGGACGTGATCCCGGTCCTGGAGCGGCTGACCGCAGAGCACCGCGGGTGACAGAGCACCGCGGCTGACCTCCGAACACCGCGGCTGACCGGACAGCTCCGCCACCGCACGGCTCCCCCGCTCCCGCGCCGCGCCACCGGCCCTGGGGGCGGGGCGCCCGGACCCGCAGGGCCCCAGCCCGTACAGCACGAGTCGAGTTCAGGACGAAAGGGCGAGCGAGCCGTGCGCATCGAAGAGACCACCATCCCCGGCACGTACCTGATCGAGCCGGACCACATCTCCGACGACCGGGGCGTGTTCTACGAGTCGATGCGGTCCGACGAACTGGAGCGGTCCGCGGGGATCGACTTCCAGCCCCGTCAGATCAACTACTCGGTGTCCAGGCGCCACACCCTGCGCGGCATCCACAGCGTCAGCATCCCCCCGGGACAGGCCAAGTTCGTCACCTGCGTACGGGGCGTGCTGCGCGACATCGTCGTCGACCTGCGGATCGGTTCGCCCACCTTCGGCAGACACCAGGTGAACGAACTGGACGCCGCCTCGGGCCGGTCCGTGTACGTCCCGGAGGGCGTCGGGCACGGCTTCCTGGCGCTCACCGACGACGCCTGCATCTGCTACGTCGTCTCCAGCACTTATGTCCCCGGAACACAGATCGACATCAACCCGCTCGACCCCGACCTGGACCTTCCCTGGGACTGCGTCGGCACACCGCTGATCTCGGACAAGGACGCGAAGGCACCCACGCTGGCCGAGGCCCTGGCAGCAGGCATGCTGTCCGACTTCGACGCCGCCTGACACTGCGTCACCCCGCCCTGCCGGCCGCCGGCGCACCGGGAACGCGTGCACGGCCGAGCGGCTGCGAACCGCGCACCAGACCGAAGAGGCAACAACCCATGAGAAATCGAGAGGACCTGCCATGAAGGCTCTGGTGTTGGCGGGCGGGTCGGGCACCCGCCTACGACCCTTCAGCTATTCCATGCCCAAACAGCTCATCCCCATCGCGAACACTCCGGTCCTGGAATACGTCCTGAGGAACATCCTGGACCTCGGCGTGACCGAGATCGGGGTCATCGTCGGCGACCGCGGCCCCGAGATCCGCGAGGCGATCGGGGACGGATCACAGTTCGGCGCACGGCTGACCTACATCCCGCAGGAGGCCCCGCTCGGCCTCGCCCACACCGTCGCCATCGCCCGGGACTTCCTCGGCGACGACGACTTCGTGATGTACCTCGGCGACAACATGCTCCCCGACGGGATCGCCGGTATCGCCGAGGAGTTCGCCGCGCACCGCCCGGCCGCCCATGTCGTGGTGTACAAGGTCCCGGACCCGCGCGCCTTCGGCGTGGCCGAACTGGGCCCCGGCGGCGAGGTGCTGCGCCTGGTGGAGAAGCCGCAGCAGCCGCGCAGCGACCTGGCCCTGATGGGCGTGTACTTCTTCACCGCCGCCATCCACGAGGCGGTCCAGGCCATCGAGCCCAGCGCCCGCGGCGAGCTGGAGATCACCGACGCGATCCAGTGGCTGGTGTCGTCGGGCGCGGACGTACGGGCCGGCCAGTACGAGGGCTACTGGAAGGACACCGGGAACGTCGAGGACGTCCTGGAGTGCAACCGGCACATCCTGGAGAGCCTCAAGCCCGCGGTCGACGGTGAGGTCGACGACGCCAGCGTGCTGGTGGGTCCGGTCATCGTGGAAGAAGGGGCGCGCATCGTGCGCTCCCGTATCGAAGGGCCGGCGATCATCGGCGCCGGCACCGTCGTGGAGGACAGCCACATCGGCGCGCACACGTCCATCGGGCTTGGCTGCGCGGTCACCGGAAGCCGGCTGGAGTACTCCATCGCCCTGGACGGCGCCTCGGTCACGGGCGTTCAGGGTCTGCGCAGTTCTGTCATCGGTCGCTCCGCCTCCGTCGGTACCAGTGGGCAGAGCACGGACCATTACCGCCTGGTCGTCGGAGACCACACCCGAGTGGAAGTCGCGGCATGAGAATCCTCATCACCGGCGCCGCCGGTTTCATCGGCTCCAACTTCGTCCGTAACCTCCTCGCGGACACCTACGCGGGGTGGAAGGGCGCCCAGGTCACCGCCCTGGACAAGCTGACCTACGCGGGCAACCGCGACAACCTGCCGGCCTCGCACCCGCGCCTGGAGTTCGTCCAGGGCGACATCTGCGACGGGGCCCTGCTGCGCGAACTGCTGCCCGGACACGACGCCGTGGTGCACTTCGCCGCCGAGTCCCACGTGGACCGCTCGCTGGAGGGTGCCGGAGAGTTCTTCCGCACCAACGTCCTGGGCACCCAGACGCTCCTCGACGCGGTGCTGGACACCGGGGTCGAGCGGGTCGTGCACGTCTCCACCGACGAGGTGTACGGCTCGATCGACGAGGGCTCCTGGACCGAGGACTGGCCGCTGCTGCCCAACACTCCGTACGCGGCCTCCAAGGCCTGTTCCGACCTGGTCGCCCGCACCTACTGGCGCACCCACGGAGTGGACCTCTCCATCACGCGCTGCTCCAACAACTACGGGCCGTACCAGCACCCCGAGAAGCTCATCCCGCTGTTCGTCACCAACCTGCTGGAAGGCCGGCAGGTGCCGCTGTACGGCGACGGCGGCAACATCCGCGAATGGCTGCACGTGGACGACCACTGCCGCGGCATCCACCTCGTCCTCGACGGCGGCCGGGCCGGTGAGATCTACAACATCGGCGGCGGCAACGAGCGGACCAACCGCGCCATCACCGAGCGTCTGCTCGAACTGACCGGCTCGGGGCCGGAGATGATCCGCCACGTCGCCGACCGCAAGGCGCACGACCTGCGGTACTCCATCGACGAGTCCAAGATCAGCAAGGAGCTCGGCTACGCGCCGCTGACCGGATTCGAGGAGGGCCTGGCCGCCACGGTGGCCTGGTACCGCGACAACCCCGACTGGTGGAAGACCGTCAAGCACGGGGCCGAGCGTGCGAACGACTGACCACGGCGCCGCGGCCGGACTCCGGGTCGTGGTGCTCGGAGGCACGGGTTACCTGGGCCGCCACATCGGTGAGGCGTTCCTCGCCGACGGCGCCCAGGTGCACCTGGTGTCCCGGAACCCGGCGGAGGACGGCCCGGCGGACCCGCGTCCCCTGCGCATGGACCTGCTGACGGCCGGCCCGGGGGAACTCACGGCGTTCTTCGGTTCGCTGGGGCCCGACGTGGTGGTCAACGCCGCAGGCCGGGCCTGGCGGGCCGACGAGGCCGAGATGACCGCGGGCAACGCGGACCTGGTCCTCCGGGTGACGGAGTCACTCGTCGGCCTGCCCCGCCCGCCGCGGCTGATCCAGCTCGGCACCGTCCACGAGTACGGCGCGGGCACACAGGGCGCCGGCACCCCCGAGGAGCAGGAGCCCGCTCCCGTCACACCGTATGGGCGCACCAAACTCCTCGGCACGCAGGCCGTCCTGCGGGCCGCGGCGGACCACGGCCTGGACGGCGTGATCCTGCGCCTCGCCAACGTGATCGGCGCCGGGGTGCCGGCCGGCAGCCTCTTCGGCATGGTGGCCGCGCACCTCGGCGCGGCCGCCCGCGCCGAGTCCCTGGGCGAGAAGCCGGACGAGCTCAGGCTCCCTCCGCTGCGCGCCCACCGCGACGTCGTGGACCTGCACGACGCCGTGGACGCCGTACGGGCCGCCGCCACCGCCCCGGCGGCGGACGTCAGCGGCCAGGTGGTCAACATCGGCCGCGGCGAGGCGGTCCCGATGGACGCACTGATCCACCGCATGGTCGAACTCAGCGGTGTGGATCTCCCGGTCGTCGAGACCGTTCCCGACCAGCCCACACGCACGGATGCGCAGTGGCAGCAACTGGACGTCTCACGGGCGCTGCGGCTCCTGGGATGGCAGCCGCGGCGCACCCTCGACGCCTCGCTGCGCGACCTGCTGGCGGCCGCGGTGCCGGCGCCAGTCAACGGAAGGAAATGACGATGAGCGACAACCCCGACAGCAAGGAACTGGTGCTGGACGCGGTCCGCAGCTACCACCAGGAGACCGCGCCGGACCGGGAGTTCGTGCCCGGTGTGACCGAGATCTGGCCGTCCGGCGCGGTCCTGGACGAGGAGGACCGGGTCGCCATCGTCGAGGCCGCGCTGACCATGCGCATCGCCGCCGGACCCAGCTCCAAGAAGTTCGAGTCCCGCTTCGCCAAGCGCCTGAAGCGGCGCAAGGCCCATCTGACCAACTCCGGTTCGTCGGCGAACCTCCTCGCCGTCTCGTCGCTCACCTCGCACCAGCTCGGTGACCGGGCGCTGAAGCCGGGCGACGAGGTGATCACCGTCGCCGCCGGATTCCCCACCACCGTGAACCCGATCCTGCAGAACGGGCTCATCCCGGTCTTCGTGGACGTGGACCTGGCCACGTACAACACCACGGCCGACCGGGTGGCGGCCGCCATCGGCCCCAAGACCCGGGCGATCATCATCGCGCACGCGCTCGGCAACCCCTTCGAGGTCGCCGAGGTGGCCCAGCTCGCCAAGGACCACGGCCTGTTCCTCATCGAGGACAACTGCGACGCGGTCGGCTCCACCTACGACGGCCAGATCACCGGCACCTTCGGCGACCTGACCACGGTCAGCTTCTACCCGGCGCACCACCTCACCATGGGCGAGGGCGGCTGCGTCCTCACCTCGAACCTCGGTCTGGCCCGCATCGTGGAGTCACTGCGCGACTGGGGGCGTGACTGCTGGTGCGAACCCGGCAAGAACAACACGTGCTTCAAGCGGTTCGAGTACCAGATGGGCAACCTGCCCGCCGGCTACGACCACAAGTACATCTTCTCCCACGTCGGTTACAACCTGAAGGGCACCGACATCCAGGCCGCGCTGGGCCTGACGCAGCTCGACAAGCTCGACGGCTTCATCGAGGCGCGGCGCCGCAACTGGCGCCGGCTGCGTGAGGGACTGGACGGAGTGCCGGGCCTGATGCTCCCCGAGCCGACGCCCCGGTCCGAGCCGAGCTGGTTCGGTTTCGTCATCACCGTCGACCCCGAGGCCCGCTTCACCCGCGCCGAACTGGTCGCCCACCTGGAGGAGCGGAAGATCGGCACCCGGCGGCTGTTCGCCGGCAACCTGACCCGCCAGCCGGCCTACATCGGCCAGCCCCACCGCATCGTCGGCGAGCTCACCAACAGCGACGTCATCACCGAGCACACCTTCTGGATCGGCATCTACCCGGGGCTCACCGACGAAATGCTCGACTACATGACCGCCACGATCAAGGAGTTCGTGGCCCAGCGTGGCTGAGCCCGACGGACCGCCTCCCACTCAGAGATCAGGACGACGACGATGGAGATAGTGGGAACCGGATTCCTGGCGCGGAGTCTGCGTCCGCTGGCCGGCCGGCATCCGGACACCGTTGCCCTCGCGGCGGGGGAGTCCAGGACGAGCGGCGCCTCCGACGCGGACTTCGCGCGGGAGGTCGCACTGCTGCGTGATGTCGCCAAGCAGTGCGCGGCCACCGGACAGAGACTGCTGTTCTTCTCTACAGCCGCGACCGGAATGTATGGATTCGCCGAGGGGCCCGGCAGGGAGGACACCCCGGTGACCCCCTACACCCCCTACGGCGCACACAAGCTCGCCCTGGAGGAGCAGCTGCGCGAGACCGGGGTCGACCACGTCATCCTCCGGCTGGCGCACCTGGTCGGACCGCACGGGCGGTACCACCAGCTGATCCCGACGCTGCTGCGGCAGGTACGCGAAGGGACGGTGACCATGCACCGGGGCGCCTCCCGCGACCTGATCCGGGTCAGCGACGCGGTGACGATCATCGACCGGCTGGTCGCCGCGGGTCTGCGGGCCGACACGGTCAACGTGGCCTCCGGATACGCCGTCCCGGTGGAGGCCATCGCCGACCATCTCGCCGGCGAGATGGGACTTCAGCCGCGCAAGGAGTACGTGGACACCGGCGTCCAGTACGACATCTCCACGGAGAAGCTGCGCGCCCTGGTCCCTGAAGTGGCGGACATGGGCTTCGGCCCCGACTACTACCGCCTGGTCCTCAACGACTTCCTCGCGGCCGAACATGCCTGACACGGCCGCGAACGCATCACGAGAAAGGCGGGGAGTCCCTCCGATGCCGTCCCACATCATCCAGACGCGTGAGAACACGAGCCTGCCCGCCCGCATCGCTCTGTCGGCCGCCACCGCCGAAGGTGCGCACCTGAGCACCGAGGACTTCGGCGACTGGCTGGCCGAACGGGGCAGGGCCAATACCTTCCGGGTGGAGCGGATACCGTTCGCCGAGCTGGACGGCTGGTCGTTCCAGGAGTCCACCGGGAACCTGGTGCACCGCAGCGGCCGGTTCTTCACCGTCGAGGGACTGCACGTCACCGAGGACGGCGAACCGCACGGCGACGGTCCGTACGCCGAGTGGTACCAGCCCATCATCAAGCAGCCCGAGGTGGGGATCCTCGGCATCCTCGTCAAGGAGTTCGACGGGGTGCTGCACTTCCTGATGCAGGCGAAGATGGAGCCCGGCAACCCGAACCTGCTCCAGCTCTCGCCCACGGTCCAGGCGACCCGCAGCAACTACACCAAGGCCCACAAGGGCGCGGACGTCAAGTACATCGAGTACTTCGTCGGGCCGAACCGCGGCAGGATCATCGCCGACGTGCTCCAGTCCGAGCACGGCTCGTGGTTCTACCGCAAGTCCAACCGCAACATGGTCGTGGAGGCCGTCGGCGACGTGCCGCTGCTGGACGACTTCTGCTGGCTCACCCTCGGCCAGATCCACGAACTGCTGCGCCGGGACAACGTGGTCAACATGGACTCCCGTACGGTGCTGTCCTGCCTGCCCTTCGCGGACGCCTCGGACGGCGCGCTGCTCTCCGACATCGAACTGCACTCGTGGATCACCGGCGAGCGCACCCGGCACAGTGTGCGGGCCGAGCGCGTCCCGCTGGAGTCCATCCCCGGCTGGAAGCGCGGCGACAGCACCATCGAGCACGAGGAAGGCCGCTACTTCAACGTCGTGGCCGTGTCCGTGCAGGCGGGAAACCGTGAGGTGACGGGCTGGACCCAGCCCCTGTTCGAGCCGGTCGGCCTGGGGGTCACCGCCTTTCTCACCCGTGAGTTCGGCGGCGTCCCGCATGTGCTGGTGCACGCCCGGGTCGAGGGCGGTTTCCTCGACACCGTCGAATTGGGACCGACCGTGCAGTGCACTCCGGACAACTACGCCCACCTGCCCGAGGCCGAACGTCCCAGGTTCCTCGACACGGTGCTGCGCGCCGGCCCGGACCGCATCCGCTACGAGGTCGTGCACTCCGAGGAGGGCGGCCGCTTCCTCAACGCCGAGAGCCGCTTCCTCGTCGTCGAGGCGGACGAGGCCGACGCCCCGCTGGACCCGCCGCCCGGCTACGCCTGGGTCACCCCGGGGCAGCTGACCTCCCTGGTCCGGCACGGCCACTACCTCAACGTCCAGGCCCGCACCATGCTCGCCTGCCTCAACGCGACGGCGGTGCGGACCCTGTGACCGGACCCCTGCGGGTGGGCGTGATGGGATGCGCGGGCATCGCGGTGCGCCGTATGCTTCCCGCCTTCGAGGCCTGCCCCGACATCGAGATAGCGGCCGTGGCCAGCCGTGACGAGGCCAAGGCACGACAGGTCGCGGAACGCTTCGGCTGCCGTCCCGTCCACGGATACGCGGAGCTCCTCGAACTGGACGACATCCAGGCCGTGTACGTGCCGCTGCCCGCGGCCCTGCACGCCGAGTGGACCGAGGCCGCACTGACCGCGGGCCGGCACGTCCTCGCCGAGAAGCCCCTGACCACCGACCGCCACCGCACCGGCGAACTGCTCGGCCTCGCCCGCACCCGGGGCCTGGTGCTCATGGAGAACGTCATGTTCGTCCATCACCACCGGCACGAGGAGGTACGGCGCCTGGTGGCCGAGGGTGCGATAGGTGAACTGCGCGCGTTCCACGCGGCGTTCACCATCCCCCCGCTACCGGACGGTGACATCAGGTACAACGCGGAACTCGGCGGCGGGGCGCTGGCGGACGTCGGGGTCTACCCGCTGCGGGCCGCACTGCACTTCCTCGGCCATGACCTCGACCTCGTCGGCGCCCGTCTCGTCCAGGGCCGGGGACGGCAGGTCGAGACCTCCGGCGCCGCACTGCTGAGCACCCTCGGCACCGTCACGGCCCAGATCACCTTCGGCATGGAGCACGCCTACCGCTCGTCGTACGAACTGTGGGGCAGCGAGGGCAGTATCACCGTCGACCGGGCGTTCACCCCGCCCGCCGACCACGTCCCGGTGATCGGTCTGCACCGCGGCGGGACGGTCGAGGAGATCCGGCTCGAACCGCACGACCAGGTGGCGGCCACCGTCGCGGCCTTCGCCGCAGCGGTGCGCACCGGAAATCTCCCGGACAGCGGAGCCACCCTGCGGCAGGCCGAACTCCTCGACGAGATACACCGGTCCGCCTCGCGCGGAGAACCCAACGGAACCGAATGAGCGGCCGCTGCCCGGGCCCTCGGCGACGACCGGCCGAAGGGCAACCGGCAGCACATGGAAGGAGACACTCGTGCAACGCCATATCGCTTTCTTCAACTTTCCGGCCGTAGGCCATGTCAATCCCACGATCGGCCTGGTCGAGGAACTGGTGAAGCGGGGCCATCGCGTCACGTGCACCGTGACCGAGCATTTCGCCCCCATCGTGAAGGCCGCCGGCGCCGAACCCGTCAAATACGAATCGGTCTTCGGCGATTTCTACCGTGCCCCCCTGACCGCCGCGGAGAACGCGGGTGAGGGACTGCGGTGCCTGAACGAGAGCACGTCGCTCGTGGAACAGGTCGCACCGTTCTACGAGGGGAACCTGCCGGATCTGATCATCCATGACTTCATGGCGTGGGGTGCGCGTTTCTTCGCCGCGAAGAACGACATTCCGCTGATCCGCACCTTTCCGGTGTTCGGAGCGAACGAGTACTTCTCGCTCCGGGAGAAGTTCCCGGTGGCGGAGCTGAACGACCCGCAGATCATGGAAGCGGTGCAGAAGCTTGCGGGTGTGCTGCCCCAGTTCGGGCTGCCGGCCGACCCGATGGGCTTCCTTTCGAACATCGAGAAGCTCGGTATCGTCTTCCTCCCGCGCGAATTCCAGTACGCGGGCGAGACGTTCGACGAGCGGTTCGTCTTCACCGGGCCCTGCATCGCCGAACGCCCCTACCAGGGCACCTGGCAGCCGGCCTCGGAGGACCGGCCCGTGCTGCTGATCTCGCTCGGCACCTCGGCCCGCGGCTGGTCGGAGTTCTTCACAATGGCCATCGAGGCCTTCGGCGACTCCGAGTGGGACGTCCTCATCACCGTAGGCGAGCACACCGACCCCGCCGACCTCGGGCCGCTGCCCGCGAACGTCGACGTACGGCGCTACGCGCCCCAGCTCGACGTTCTGCGGCACGCCCGGTTGTTCATCACCCACGGCGGCATGAACAGCACCATGGAGTCGCTGTACAACGGCGTGCCCATGGTGGTCGTGCCCCAGACGAGCGAGCAGCGGGCGAACGCCCAGCGCGTGGACGAGCTGGGCCTCGGCCGCCGTCTGGCCAAGGAGGACGTGACGGTGGAGAGCCTGCGCGAGGCCGTGGCCCAGGTGACGGGCGACGCGTCCGTGGCCGACCGGGTGCAGGCCATGCGGGAGCGCATGCGCTCCGTCGACGGTCCGGCCGTTGCGGCCGACGCCGTCGAGGCGTACCTGAACAGCCAGGACTGAACACCCCAGGATCGAACACCCGCGCCCGCGGCACGGATTTGTGTCGCGGGCATGTTGGAACTTGGCGCCGTGTAGTGCTGAGCGCGGGTCCCTTGTGTGAACGAGGGACCCGCGCTTTTTTCATGGTCAGCCGACCGGCTGTGCGCCGCCCGTCTTCTGGCTCACGCCGAAGATGTTGACGGCCTGGTAGTACGTCCACGCCGTGGCGTCACAGGACGTCTTGGTGGCGCCGGAGTAGTTCGAGCAGACCCGCTTCAGGTCCGCGTAGAAGGCCGAGTCGAGCCGGGACTTGTTGGCGCTGAACGTGCCGGCCGCCTTGTAGTTGCGGTAGCCGAAGTCATGGCGCGCGCAGGCGGTTGCGAACGGGAAGCCGAAGGGGTTGTCGGGCGAGGACGAGCAGTAGTCCGTGGACCAGTCGAAGCCGTAGGCGGACCAGGCGCCCTGGTTGTTCCGGGCCGAGACCCACGCGTTGTAGCTGCTCGCGGACTCCTGGGTCCAACTGCTGAGGACCTGCGGCTTGTCGGCCGGAGCCGCGGAGGCGGACGTGGCTGTCAACAGGGAGGCGGCGACGGCGAGCACGGCTGAGGCGAGGGGAAGAGCCAGACGTCTGCGCATGACGGAATAACCTCCGGATGGGGTGTGGGAGGAAGACGCTCCGTACCGGGTGGCAGGGAGCGAACACAGCGTCAACTGAGCGGTTGTCGCGCGGGTCTACGCGCGGTGATCGCTGCGGGAATAGTCCCCCACATCTCGATGGAGGCAAACCCCTCTCGCGCTGAACTCCTCGATTTCAGCGCCCAGTTGACGGCATTCCGCCCCGGATGACCGGTCTGTGCGACGCGCTGCGCGGCGAGGGGCGAGCGTCGCGGGCGCGGTGCGCCTGGTAGCAAGTGCACAGAACCGGCCACGTACCTGGAGCTCGGCGCGGGCATCAAGGCTCCATGCAACCCGGTGCCACGGACATCGCGTGAACGAGGCGGCCGGACTGTGGACAACCCCTGACGTGACCATGGTTGGACTTATCCACAGGGCAAAGCGGAACTCTGGAATCCGCGAGATGGTCACGGCATGACGAACCACAGCGAAGCAGTCGGAACCTCGGACAACGGCGACAACTACAGCGACATCAACGGCGACATCGGCGGACAGCGGCGGAGCAGCGAAGGCGACGGCCGTGACCTGGCCCCACCCGTGGGGCCTGAGCAGGGGTCGGAGGAGCAGGGGTCGGAGGAGTGGGGGAGCCGGGCGGGCAAGGAGGGCGTGACGGCCACGAGTCACGAGCAGCCTTCCGTGCACGCGAGGCACGAGGACGCCTCCACCGTGCCCGGACATGACGAAGGCAGGGTGTACGCGGGGCACCGGTCAGCGACCGGTCCGTGCGGGGAGCACCAGGTCACGCTGCGCACACCGGCGGAGCTGGCCGATGCCCTGCCCTACCTGCTCGGCTACCGGCCCGAGGACAGCATCGTGCTCGTTGCCCTGCACGACCGGGACGGCCGGGGGCGGTTCGGCGGACGGGCGCGCCTCGGCATCCCGGCGCAGGCCGACGACTGGCCTGCCGTGGCCGAGCAGTTGGCGCACGGGCTCGTGACCGGCAGCGAACGCCGAGGTGCCAGGCCCGAGAGCATGGTCGCGTTCCTCTGTCAGGACCCGTCGGGCGGGGAGTCGGCGCGGGAGGTGATGGAGCGGCTGCGACCGCTGTCACAACTGCTGCGCAGGGCCTGCGGCCGGTTCGATGTGCCCGTTGTCGAGGCTCTGTGCATCTCCGACGGCCGTTTCTGGTCGTACTGCTGCCCCGGCAACGGCTGCTGTTCCTCCGAGGGCCAGGCGATGGGGCTGCCCGGTACCTCGGTCCTGGCTGCCGCGGCGACGTACGCGGGCCTTCAAGTGCGGGGCACCTTGCGGGAGCTGAGGGCCAGGCTCATCCCCTGGGAGACGGCGGCGGCCCTGCAGCAGGAGGTGGCGCTCGATGCCGCGAACAGGACGGTCGTCCCTCGCATCCTGGATGAGGAGGGCCGCTCCGCGACGGCCGAGGAGACCGTTGAGCTGGCACACCGTCTGATGGGCCGTCTGGCAGCCGCCCCGTATGTGTCCGGCACGCTCCAGGCGGACCTCCGGGACGACGAGCTCCTCGGGCACGACGAGGTGGCGACGCTCATTGTCGGCCTCCAGGACCGCTCGACCCGTGACCGCGTGGCCGAGTGGATGGAGGACGACGAGGCAGGGCCGGCCCTGCGTCTGTGGCGAGCTCTCTCCCGCCGCTGCGTCGGTGCCTATGGCGAGCACGCCGCGGCTCCTCTCACACTCGCCGGCTGGGTCGCCTGGTCTTCCGGTGACGAACTGGAGGCGAGGGAAGCTCTGGCCATGGCACTCGCCGCCGACCGCGACTATCTCTTCGCCCGCCTCCTCCACCAGGCCTGCAACGAAGGCCTCGACCCGGAGTCCATCCGCCGCTGCCTCCGCGCGGAACGCAAGAACCGCACCGGGGCCGAGGCCCTGGAGGCCCCCGCAGACGGCTTCCCCGGGCGGAGGAGCGAGAACGGCGCCCAGGAAACGGCTCGCCACACCGCTTGCACCCCCGGGCCGTCCGGGACCAGCCCGCGGCGCCGACGCCGGGCACGATCCGAGGGCGGCTCCGGTGTTCGCGCCACTCGGCGACCTTCCTGGGCCGTTGCTGACCGCCGCCCGCGGTCGGCCGACGGCACCCCACCCGTCGGTGACGGCCCGGGCCGAGCGACGGACAGCACTCGCGGTCGCGCACGAGCTCGCCGGGGTACTGGTGGCTGCGGCAAGGCGGCAGAGACGTCGAAGTGATGCAATGTCGTGCACATGTCAAGCTCACGGCATCTGCTGGCCCCTGGACGGCGGACACCGGCACGGACGGCAGCCCCTGCCCACCTCCCCATTCCGCAATTCGGTCGCCTTCAGAGACCTGGGCCGTGACCCGGCGGAGGCCCGCTCCGTTCACCTGAGTGGCGGAACCCCAGGCTGGGCCGCGCCGCCGCACCGTCCCCGCCCCTCCGGAGCCCGCGCCGCCTGGCGGCGAGAACACCGCAGGCGCACCGAGCGCAGAGGAAGCCGCCGCATGCCCCTGCTCACCCCGTCCTCCACCCCCATGGGTCTGCCGCCGGCCCATGCCACGCTGATCTGCGTCGCTCTGCCGGGCCTGACGATCTCCACGGAGCAGGGGCAGCTGACCGGCCAAGGGCTGGAGGGCTTCTACCGGTCCGGCCGGCGCATGCTCTCCCGGTGCCAGGTGCGGGTGGCCGGGCAGGAACCGCTCGCCGTGCAGGCGCGGATGGCCGGGGCCGACCGGGCCCGGTTCACGGCGACGCTGCGCGTGTCCGCGGACGCCGGACCGGACCCGGAGGTCGTGGTGGAACGCACCCGGCACGCGGACGGCATGGAGCGGATCACCCTGTTCAACGCGGTTCCCCGCCCGCTGCGTCTACTCGTGGAGGTGGCCCTCGGTACCGACCTCGCGGAACTGGGCGCGGTGGCCTCCGGCAGAGCGGGTCCCGAACTGCCCGCCAGCGTCCATGACTCCGGCCTGCGCTGGTCCTGCGCCGGCGGGCACTCGGCCGTCACCGCGCAACCTCCGCCCACGGACGCGCTGGCCTCGGCGGGACTGCTGCGCTGGCACATGGAGCTCCCGCCCGGCGGTACCCGCAGTGTGGAACTACGCGTGCGACCGGACGGCGCCGGGCCTGTCAGAGCGGTGGGGCGCGGCGCGCAGAGCCCCATCGCCCGCGCCACGGCCGCAGGCGACGACCCCGGGGTCCAGTCACTCCTGCACACGTGTGTCGAGGACCTCCAGGCCCTGCTGCTGCGCGACCCCGCGAACCCTGCCGACACGCACCTCGCGGCAGGAGTGCCCTGGCGTTGCGGCATGGCTCCGGCCGACGCCCTCGTCGCCGCCCGGATGACGCTGCCCCTGGGCACCCGTCTTGCCGCAGGCACCCTGCGCACCCTGGCCCGCACCCAACTCCCGGGCATGGGAGCACGGTCCGGCATGATCCCCGGACCACGACGGGACGCCGGTCCACACCTGCCGCCTGGCTGTACCGGCGTCGAGGCCACCCTGCTGTTCCCGGCTCTCCTCGCGGAGGCACGACGCTGGGGGCTCCCGGAACAGGAGACGGAGAAGCTGCTTCCCGCCGCCGAACGCTGTCTGCGCTGGCTGAGCACCACCGTCGGGGACGGCCCCTACGTGCCCGACCCGCACCACGGCGGGCCGCTGCTCTGCGAGACACAGGCGCACGCACATCGGGCCGCGGTCCTGGGGGCCGACCTCCTGGACGCGCACGGCAGACCCGGCGGTGCAGCACTGAGGGACTGGGCCCAGGAATTGCGGGCCGCGTTCCGGGAGGACTTCTGGATCGAGGACCGGGGCGGCGGCAGACCGGCGGCCGCCCGCACCAGGGATGGGCGAGCTCTGCCCCACCTCGGCTCCGGAGCCGCCCACCTTCTCGACACCGGTCTCCTCGGCTCGGGAGTGGCGGCCCCCGGCCTGCTCGACAAGGTGCAGACCGAGCAGCTCGCGCGGCTGCTGGGCGGCCCGGCCATGGACTCGGGGTGGGGGCTGCGGAGCCTGAGCGCGAAAGAGCCCGCGTACAACCCCTTTGGTCACCGGGGTGGAGCCGTACAGGTCCAGGACACGGCGATCGCGGTCGCGGGACTGGCTGCCGCGGGCCACGAGAAGGAGGCGGGCTCGCTGCTGCGGGGTGTGCTGGCGGCCGCGGAGGAGTTCGGTGGGCGGCTGCCCGAGATGTACGCGGGGCAGCAGCGTACGACCGGGAGCGCACCCCTGCCCCACCCCACGGCCTGCAGACCGGCCGCGACGGCCGCGGCCTCCGGAGTGCTGCTCCTCGCCGCCCTCGCCGGGATCCGCCCCGACGCGCCGGCCGGGACGGTCACGCTGCGACCGATACGCGGTGCGCCCCTGGGCGAGATCAGCCTGACAGGGCTGCGGGTCGCGGGTGCGCCGTTCTCCGTGCGCGTCAGCAGACTCGGCCTCGCCATGGTCGAGGAGGCGGCCGATGGCCTGCAGCTGGGAGTGTGACCTCGGACGACGTTCGATCGGACAGCCTGACGGAGGCGGCTCACAGGGGCCGCACCGGACAGAAGTGGATCAGCTGTGGAGGCGGCAGCGAAGGGCGTGTTTATCGTCAGGGAGACGACTAGGATCACGATATGCCCTACGACCCGTCAGCGTTTCCGCCCTTCGCCGTCACCGTGGACCTGGTCGTGCTGACCGTGCGCCGCCATGCCCTGTGTGCGCTGGCGGTGCGGCGGGGCGAGCAGCCGTTCCAAGGGCGGTGGGCGCTTCCCGGCGGGTTCGTGCGGCCCGACGAGGACCTGGCCCAGGCCGCCGCGCGCGAGCTGGCCGAGGAGACCGGGCTGCGTGCGCACGACCCGGCCGCCCCGGCCCAGGACAACGGCGCGCACCTGGAGCAGCTCGCGACGTACGGCGACCCCAAGCGTGACCCGAGGATGAGGGTCGTCAGCGTCGCCCACCTCGCACTCGCTCCCGATCTGCCCGCACCCAGGGCAGGTGGTGACGCGAACATCGCGCGCTGGGCGCCCGTGGAGGAGTTGCTGCAGCAGGGCGGTTACGCCCGTGACGGCGAGCCGGTGGCGCCACTCGCCTTCGATCATGCGCAGATCCTGTCGGACGGCGTCGAGCGGGCCCGCTCCAAGATCGAGTACTCCTCGCTGGCCACCGCCTTCTGTCCACCCGAGTTCACCGTCGGCGAGCTGCGCCGTGTCTACGAGGCCGTGTGGGCGGTGGCTCTCGACCCGCGCAACTTCCACCGCAAGGTGACCGGCACCCCCGGCTTCCTGGTGCCCACCGGCGGGACGACCACGCGCCAGGGAGGCCGCCCGGCTCAGCTGTTCCGTGCGGGTGGTGCCACGCTCCTCAACCCGCCGATGCTGCGCCCCGAGGTCTGACACCACAGAAAAACGGACATAACCCGCTATCTTGCTGTGGGTGATCCAGGCCATCGGACTGACCAGCACCCCTCGCAAGGAGCTTCCACCCGCCGTCGACAATGTCTCCTTCGAGGCTCTCTCCGGCTGTGTCACCGTGCTCCTCGGCCCACCGGGCGCGGGCAAGACGACGGCGGTGCGGCTCATGCTCGCACTGCAACAGGGCCGGGGCATCGCCTACTTCAGGGGCCGTCCCCTGCACCGCATCGACCACCCCTCGCGAGAGGTGGGTGTCCTCCTCGGCGACGTGCCCGGCCATCCGGCCCGCACGGTCCGCGGTCACCTGCGCATGCTGTGTGCCGCAGCCGGTGTGCCCGTGCAGCGTGCCGACGACGTCCTCGACGTCGTCGGCCTCGTCAGTCTGCGCGACGAACGCCTGGGGACCCTCTCGCGCGGCATGGACCGCCGCCTGGGGCTGGCCTGTGCGTTGCTGGCCGACCCGCACACCCTTGTGCTCGACGATCCCGCCGCCGGGCTGTCCGTCCGTGAAAGCCGCTGGCTGCACGGGATCCTGCGTGCCCACGCGCTCCAGGGCGGCACCGTGCTGTTCACGACGCGCGACCCCAAGGAGGCGGCGCAGACAGCCGACCGGGTCGTCACGCTGGAGGAGGGACGGCTCGTCGCCGACCAGGAGGCGGCCGACTTCGCCCGTACCCGGCTCCGTCCCCGCGTCGTCGTCCGCAGCCCGCACGCCGTCCGCCTGGGTGCCCTGCTCACCAAGGAAGCCCGGACCACGCGGCGTTCCGTCGAGGTCGTGCGCGAGGACGGCAACCGGCTCTCCGTGTACGGCAGTACCTGCGCCGACGTCGGGGAGACCGCGTTCCGGCACGGCATCCTCGTACATCAACTCGCCGACGAAGTCGGGGACATGGGGCCGCCTCGCGCCGCCGACGGTGCCGGTGCGGCGCTCACGGGCGATGACGGCACGACCGCTGACGACGAACACGGAGAGGCTGAGCCGACGCACACGACCAGGCCGTCGGAACCGGACGGCCTCCCGGAGCTCCCGCCCCCGTCGACGTCCGCCCCGCCCCGAGCCCTCTGCGGCCGCTCCGTTACGAACTGCGCCGGGCCACCGGAGTCGACACCGGTTTCTTCACCGTGGCCGCCGTACTGATCACCTCCGCCGTCGTCTCCGTGATCCTCGCGGGCATCGGCCATGCCCCGCAGTCGCGCCTGCTGGCCGCCTGGCCGGAGGAGCTGCCGCTGCCGCCCGCCGCGCTGGGGGCGGGCTTCCTCGGCGCGATCGCCTTCGGTGACGAGTTCCGCCACCCCGCCCTGGCCGCGGATCGCGGCACCGTCCCCCGCCGGCTGGGGCTGCTCGCCGCGAAACTCCTCGTCGCCGCGGTCACCGCGCTGATGCTGGCCTTCCTCACGGTGGGCTGCGACCTCGAAGTGCTCTACCTCGTCTACGGACCGGAGCTCGCCGACGTTCCCGCCGACTGGCTTCCTCTGGGCGCCAGTTGGATCGGCCTCGTCGTGGGGTGCTCCTGGGCCGGCGTGCTGGCTGCCGGCATCTTCCGTTCCACGACCGCGGGACTGGCCGCGGTGCTCGCCGTGCCGGTCCTCGTCGTGCCCCTCGTGCGCAAGGTCCTGGAGGGAATGACCGTCCGGGCGGCGGCCGGGTTCTCGGCGCGGCTGCACGAGCTGCCCCTGATGCCGTGGCCCTTCGGCGGGGAGCGCTATCTGACCGTAGCGACCCGGATGATCACCCAACCTGTGGGCGGCGCACTGTTGTTGTCGCTGACCGCGCTGCTCGGCGCATATCTGCTCACGACCCTGCGGAGCAGGGTCCGATGAGGGAGACAGACGTCTCCTGACCGCTATCCGCACCCGCCCGATCCCACCTTGCGCGCAACTCCTCGAAGAGCGCCCGTTTCTTTCCGATAAGGCGTCAATTGCGACGGGGTGAGCGATCACCCTTTCGTGTGCTTTTCACCAAAGACCTCAAGGGAGTTGAGGAGGGCGCCGACAAAGGATGCGTGAGTACCCTTGCGCACACCATGATGACCGCCGCCCGCTCCGCAGACTCCGGCCTGGCCGGCCCGGGTGGACTCGACCGCTACTCCTACGCCGAGACGCCCGGCGTAGAGCGCGTCGGCGCCCCCACCTGGGAGAGCGCCGATCCCGAACTGGGGCGTGTGGGCCGACGCGCCACGGGCAGCCGCGGACGCGGCCTGCACGGCCAACTCGTCCAGCAGCTGGGTCAGATGATCGTCTCCGGTGACCTCGGCGCGGACCGGCCGCTCGTGCCCGAGGAGATCGGCCAGCGATTCGAGGTCTCCCGCACCGTCGTCCGTGAGTCGCTCCGCGTCCTGGAGGCGAAGGGGTTGGTCAGTGCCCGCCCCAACGTCGGCACGCGGGTGCGTCCCGTCAGTGACTGGAACCTGCTCGACCCGGACATCATCGAGTGGCGGGCCTTCGGGCCGCAGCGCGACGACCAGCGGCGCGAGCTGAGCGAGCTGCGCTGGACGATCGAACCGCTCGCCGCCCGTCTGGCCGCCGGGCACGGACGCGAGGAGGTCCAGCAGCGGCTCGGCGACATGGTCGAGATCATGGGTCATGCCATGGGGCAGGGCGACTCGCTGACCTTCGCGCGCGCGGACGCCGAGTTCCACTCGATGCTCATCCAGGTCGCGGGCAATCGCATGCTGGAGCATCTTTCCGGCATCGTCTCGGCCGCCCTCCAGGTCTCCGGAGGCCCGGCCACCGGCTGCGACCGCCCCAACGAGACCTCGCTCGGCCACCACGTCCGGATCGTCGAGGCCCTCGCCGCCGGTGACGGCGCGGCGGCCGAGGTGGCCACGCGGCAACTGCTCACCGTCCACCCCGAGGTGGAACGCGTCGTGCCCTCGCCGCGCGAGCACTGATCGCCCGCCTAGAGCGGCACGGTCGAAGCCCTGTCCGGGTGGCGCCCGGCCGGTGAACCCGTCTCTCCGCCGGACCCCGCCGGCTCCCCTGTGGACCGGCGGGGTCCGGCGGAGAGAAGTGAGGTGCTCCCGGGTCGGAGCCGACCACTGTCGGTAATGACCGACTCTGACCACATCTGGACGCATTTATGTGCTTACGGGGTGTGACTCGGGCCACGCGGATTGGGCGTAACGCTCTTCGGGGCAGCGCGATGACCTAAGAGGTGACAGCCGAGGAGGGAATACGGACGCCGCTCACGGCGCTGTGCAACCTCCCGGCCCCCGCCTGCGCCGTCGGCCCATCCCCAAGTCGGCGGTCGTCGGCTCCTGTCCGTAGTGGACGGGGCCGGAAGCCGTTTTCCAACGTTCCGAGAGGTTGTTCGTGTCGGCCAGCACATCCCGTACGCTCCCGCCGGAGATCGCCGAGTCCGTCTCTGTCATGGCGCTCATTGAGCGGGGAAAGGCTGAGGGGCAGATCGCCGGCGACGACGTGCGTCGAGCCTTCGAAGCTGACCAGATTCCGGCCACTCAGTGGAAGAACGTACTGCGCAGCCTCAACCAGATCCTTGAGGAAGAGGGTGTGACGCTGATGGTCAGTGCCGCAGAGCCCAAGCGCACCCGAAAGAGCGTCGCAGCGAAGAGTCCCGCCAAGCGCACCGCCACCAAGACCGTGGCGGCGAAGACGGTGACCACGAAGAAGGCCACTGCCCCCGCCGTTCCGGCCGTGTCGGCCGCCGACGATCCCACCGAGGGCGCCGCGCCCGCGAAGAAGGCCGCCGCCAAGAAGGCGACCGCCAAGAAAGCTGTCGCCAAGAAGACCGCCGTCAAGAAGACGGTGGCCAAGAAGACCACCGCCAAGAAGGACGACGCCGAGCTTCTCGACGACGAGGCGCTTGAGGAGACCCCGGCACCCGGCAAGGCCGGCGACGAGCCCGAGGGCACCGAGAATGCCGGCTTCGTCCTCTCCGACGAGGACGAGGACGACGCGCCCGCGCAGCAGGTCGCGGCCGCCGGTGCCACCGCCGACCCGGTCAAGGACTACCTCAAGCAGATCGGCAAGGTCCCGCTGCTCAACGCCGAGCAGGAGGTCGAGCTCGCCAAGCGCATCGAGGCCGGTCTGTTCGCCGAGGACAAGCTGGCCAACGCCGACAAGCTCGCCCCCAAGCTCAAGCGCGAGCTGGAGATCATCGCCGAGGACGGCCGCCGCGCCAAGAACCACCTCCTGGAGGCCAACCTCCGCCTGGTGGTCTCCCTGGCCAAGCGTTACACCGGCCGCGGCATGCTCTTCCTGGACCTCATCCAGGAGGGCAACCTCGGTCTGATCCGCGCGGTCGAGAAGTTCGACTACACCAAGGGCTACAAGTTCTCCACGTACGCCACCTGGTGGATCCGTCAGGCGATCACCCGCGCCATGGCCGACCAGGCCCGCACCATCCGTATCCCGGTGCACATGGTCGAGGTCATCAACAAGCTCGCGCGTGTGCAGCGCCAGATGCTCCAGGACCTGGGCCGCGAGCCCACCCCGGAGGAGCTGGCCAAGGAGCTCGACATGACCCCGGAGAAGGTCATCGAGGTCCAGAAGTACGGCCGCGAGCCGATCTCGCTGCACACCCCGCTGGGTGAGGACGGCGACAGCGAGTTCGGTGACCTCATCGAGGACTCCGAGGCCGTCGTCCCGGCCGACGCGGTCAGCTTCACACTCCTGCAGGAGCAGCTGCACTCCGTCCTCGACACCCTGTCCGAGCGCGAGGCCGGCGTCGTCTCCATGCGCTTCGGCCTCACCGACGGTCAGCCGAAGACCCTCGACGAGATCGGCAAGGTGTACGGCGTCACGCGCGAGCGCATCCGCCAGATCGAGTCCAAGACGATGTCGAAGCTGCGTCACCCGTCGCGCTCGCAGGTGCTGCGCGACTACCTGGACTAAAGCCTCGCTCGTACGCCTGCGAAGGCCCAGCTTCCGTTGCGGAGGCCGGGCCTTCGGCTTGTGCGCGCATGCGGGCAGCCGCCCGTTGAATCACCCTGGGTGTGCAGTGAATGTCCCAGAGTGAGGAGTTCGCATGCGACGATCCGTTGCCCGAGTATCGGCCCTCGCCGCCGCAGTGGGCGCGATACCCCTGGCATCACCCGCAACTCCGGCGGCAGCCGACGTCGTCATAGGCGGCTATCCGGTCGAGATCTCCGAGAGCCCCTGGACGGTGGCTCTGTCCAGCCGTGACCGGTTCGGGGGTACGCGCGCAGGGCAGTTCTGCGGCGGTGTGGCGGTGGGCCGCTCGACTGTGCTGACCGCGGCCCACTGTCTGAGCGGGGCGGTGCTGGGGGCGCCGCCGGAAAAAGTGCGTGACCTGAAGGTGATCGAGGGCCGTGGGGATCTTCTCTCGGCCGAGGGCAAGGAGATCCCCGTACGAGCCGCTTGGGTCAACCCGAACTATGACAGCAATACGAACGCCGGGGACTTCGCCGTACTCTCCCTCGCCTCGCCGCTCCCCGAGAGCGCGGTCATCCGGATGGCGGCGGCAGGAGACCCTGCATACCGGCCGGACACGGGTGCCGTGGTCTACGGCTGGGGGGACACCACAGGCGCCGGAGACTACGCCCGCAGTCTGCGCGCCGCACGCGTGAAGGTGCTGCCCGACGCGGCTTGCGAGGGGGCGTACTCAGGGAGCAGGGACGGAACGTACGCGGCCGGCTCCATGGTGTGTGCCGGGGAGCTCGCGGGCGGACGCGACGCCTGCCAGGGCGACAGCGGCGGTCCGCTGGTCGCCCAGGGAAAGCTGATCGGTCTGGTGTCGTGGGGGACCGGGTGCGGTCTGCGGGGGAATCCGGGGGTCTACACCCGGGTCTCGGAGATCCTCCGGACACTGGGCTGGGGGCGCTGAGGGTGACTGCCCCACACTCACAGTAGGGGCGGCCACCCCCGGCGCGGGGGGTTGGCCGCCCTTGTCACCGGCTTGCCGCCGGCGCTGGCTCGTCGTGAATGCGAGGTGTCAGCGTTCCTCTTCGCCGGCGCTTGCCGGAACGGTCGTCAGCCGCTCCGTCTCGTCCTGTATCTCAGCGGCGATCTTCTTGAGCTCCGGCTCGAACTTGCGACCGTGGTGAGCGCAGAAGAGCAGTTCGCCACCGCTCAGCAGAACGACGCGCACGTAGGCCTGTGCGCCGCAACGGTCGCATCGGTCGGCGGCCGTCAGTGGGCTCGCGGGGGTCAGAACAGTAGTCACGTCGCCTCTTCTCTAGCTCGACGAGCTGTCGTACCAGGGTCAACATCCAACCAGGCCGAAAACGTTCCCGCTCGCGGCTTCTCCTCGAAAAAAAACTTTCCGGGCAGGCTGTCTGCTGCCGGTTGGCGGCGAATGAGCCGTAGTGCGTGTCTTCGTGTCGTACGGATTTCGCGCTTGTCTGTCGGTTGTCCTGTCCTCCCGGCTGGGTTGCCGGTTGTTCATGAGGACGTGCCCGGAGCCTAAATGGTTCATGCCTCAAAGGGAACGTGATATGTACTTCACTCCATCGAGGGATCGAACGCTCGTACGAGTCTGGACTAGTCTGAGTTCAGACGAGGGTGGCGTTACATCGGCTCTACCAGGCCTCGGTACCCTCTGAACGGCTACCGAAGCCGCGTCCTTACCCCAAAGGACCCCATCTGAAATTCAGCGAGGAGCGAACCGCGTGACCGCCGAGACGTCCGTGCCGTCCACAGCGCTGCTGACCGGAGCAGACCTGGATGGTTCCAACTACACCGCGCGGCACCTGCTCGTCCTCGAAGGACTTGAAGCCGTACGCAAGCGCCCGGGCATGTACATCGGGTCGACCGACAGCCGCGGTCTGATGCACTGCCTGTGGGAGATCATCGACAACTCGGTGGACGAGGCCCTCGGGGGCTACTGCGACCACATCGACGTGATCCTCCACGACGACGCCTCCGTGGAGGTGCGGGACAACGGCCGCGGCATCCCCGTGGACGTGGAGCCCAAGACCGGCCTCTCCGGAGTCGAGGTCGTCATGACCAAGCTGCACGCCGGAGGCAAGTTCGGCGGCGGCTCGTACGCGGCCTCGGGCGGTCTGCACGGCGTGGGCGCCTCCGTGGTGAACGCGCTCTCGGCGCGACTGGACGTCGAGGTCGACCGCGGCGGCCACACCCACGGCATCAGCTTCCGGCGCGGCGTGCCCGGCGGCTTCGCGGCGACCGGGCCGGACGCCGAGTTCGAGGCGAAGGGGGGCCTGCGCAAGGCCAAGAAGATCCCCAAGACCCGTACCGGCACGCGCGTGCGGTACTGGGCCGACCGCCAGATCTTCCTCAAGGACGCCAAGCTCTCCCTGGAGACGCTGCACCAGCGCGCCCGCCAGACCGCGTTCCTGGTGCCCGGCCTGACCATCGTCGTGCGCGACGAGTACGGCCTGGGCGAGGGCGGCAGCAAGGGCGAGGAATCCTTCCGCTTCGACGGCGGCATCAGCGAGTTCTGCGAGTACCTGGCCACCGACAAGCCGGTCTGCGACGTCCTCCGTTTCTCCGGACAGGGCACCTTCAAGGAGACGGTCCCGGTCCTCGACGACCACGGCCAGATGACACCCACCGAGGTCACCCGCGAACTCGGCGTCGATGTCGCGCTGCGCTGGGGGACCGGTTACGACGCGACCCTCAGGTCGTTCGTCAACATCATCGCCACCCCCAAGGGCGGCACCCACGTGGCCGGCTTCGAGCAGGCCGTCAAAGAGACGATGAACGAGGTGCTGCGCGCCAAGAAGCTGCTGCGCGTGGCCGAGGACGACGTCGTCAAGGACGACGCCCTGGAGGGCCTCACCGCGGTCGTCACCGTCCGTCTCGCGGAGCCGCAGTTCGAGGGCCAGACCAAGGAGGTCCTCGGCACCTCGGCGGCCCGCCGGATCGTGAACAACGTGATCTCCAAGGAGCTCAAGGGGTTCCTGACCTCCACCAAGCGCGACGCGGCCGCCCAGGCCCGCGTGGTCATGGAGAAGGTGGTCGCCGCCGCCCGAACGCGTATCGCGGCGCGCCAGCACAAGGACGCGCAGCGCCGGAAGACCGCCCTGGAGTCCTCCTCGCTGCCCGCCAAGCTCGCCGACTGCCGCAGCGACGACGTGGAGCGCAGCGAGCTGTTCATCGTCGAGGGCGACTCCGCGCTGGGCACCGCCAAGCTCGCCCGGAACTCCGAGTTCCAGGCGCTGCTGCCGATCCGCGGCAAGATCCTCAACGTCCAGAAGTCGTCCGTGACGGACATGCTCAAGAACGCCGAGTGCGGTGCGATCATCCAGGTCATAGGGGCCGGATCCGGCCGCACCTTCGACATCGACACGGCGCGCTACGGCAAGATCATCATGATGACCGACGCCGACGTGGACGGCTCCCACATCCGGACCCTGCTCCTGACGCTGTTCCACCGCTACATGCGGCCCATGGTCGAGGCGGGCCGGGTGTTCGCCGCGGTGCCGCCGCTGCACCGCATCGAGCTGATCCAGCCCAAGAGGGGCCAGGACAAGTACGTGTACACGTACTCGGACCGCGAACTGCGGGACAAGCTGATGGAGTTCCAGAGCAAGGGCATCCGCTACAAGGACTCGATCCAGCGCTACAAGGGCCTCGGCGAGATGGACGCCGACCAGCTGGCCGAGACCACGATGGACCCGCGTCACCGCACCCTGCGCCGGATCAACCTCTCCGACCTGGAGGCCGCCGAGCAGGTCTTCGACCTCCTGATGGGCAACGACGTGGCACCGCGCAAGGAGTTCATCTCCAGTTCGGCGGCGACTCTGGACCGGTCACGCATCGACGCGTAGCGCCGCACCGGGGTGTGCTCGGTGGCCTGCGGGGCGAGTCACCTGATGGGGTGAAGAGCGGGGGAAGAAGAGTCAGGGATCCTGCCGTTCTGTCCATCCTTGGGCATGCAGTCAAGGAATGGTCGGCTTTGCCGACACGGGGGTGGGGCCGAGAGCCCGGTCGAGTACCACGAAGGACAGCCGGGCCAGGCCTCCGCCGCCGTGGGGGCGGCGGGGCAGACGAGGTTCGACGACCCCTGGTACGACGCGCCGGCCTCCGGCTGGGGCGAGTTGGACGGTACGGGAGCCCCCGCCTTCGTCACGCCGTCCCCCGGCCGGGATGACGGGGACAGGGCCGGGAGCGCGGCCGACATCTATCTGGAGGTGCAGCGCAGCGCGGCCTTCCAGGAGGTGCGCAGCCGGTACCGAAGGTTCGTGGTCCCCGGGGTCGCCGTGTTCTTCACCTGGTACGTCAGCTATGTCGTGACCGCGACGGCCGCACCCGGGCTGATGGCGCGGCCGGTGACGGGCGCCGTGAACGTGGCGATGCTGGCGGGGCTCGGGCAGTTCCTGACCACGTTCCTGTTCACGTGGGCGTACATGCGGCATGCGAGGCTGCGCCGGGACCGGGCCGCGCTCGAACTGCGGTGGGACACGCAGGAGCTGGCGCGCGGCGCCAGAGGGGGCGAGCGGTGACCGGCAACCAACAGACGTTGGCGGTACTGCTGTTCAGCGCGTTCGTCGCGGTCACCCTGGGCATCACGACATGGGTGAGCCGCAACCGGCGTGGTTCCGCGGAGGAGTTCTATGCCGGCGGGCGGCTGTTCTCCCCGATGGAGAATGGTTTTGCCATCGCGGGCGACTACATGTCGGCGGCCTCGTTCCTGGGGATCTCCGGGCTCATCGCGCTCTTCGGGTACGACGGGCTGCTGTACTCGGTGGGTTTCCTGGTGGCCTGGCTCGTGGTGCTGTTCCTGGTGGCCGAACTGGTACGCAACTGCGGGCGGTTCACGCTCGCCGACGTGGTCGCGGCCCGGATGAGCGAGCGGCCGGTGCGGATCGCGGTGGGAACCGCCTCGGTGACCGTGTCCGTTCTGTATCTGGTGGCGCAGATGGTGGGGGCGGGCATCCTGGTCGCGCTGCTGCTGGGCGGGACGAGTGAGGCGACCCGGGTCTGGACGGTCATCGGGGTCGGCGCCCTCATGGTGGTCTATGTGTCCTTGGGCGGGATGCGGGCCACCACCTGGATCCAGATCGTCAAGGCGGTCCTGCTGATGGGTGGGGCGATCGCGCTGACCGTGCTCGTACTCGTGCGGTTCCACGGTGACTTCGATCACTTGCTGCGCACGGCGGCCGAGCGCAGCGGGCACGGGGACGCGTTCCTCGCGCCGGGACTGAGGTACGGCGGGGACTGGAGCGCACGCCTGGACTTCATCAGTCTGGGGCTCGCCCTGGTGCTGGGCACGGCCGGGCTGCCGCACATCCTGTCGCGCTTCTACACGGTGCCCACCGCACGGGCCGCGCGGCGCTCGGTGGTGTGGTCGATCGGGCTCATCGGCGGCTTCTACCTGATGACGATCGTGCTGGGCTTCGGTGCGGCGGCGATCGTCGGCCCCGATGCCGTACGGCGATCGAACGCTGCCGGGAACACGGCGGTTCCGTTGCTGGCGCTCGATCTGGGCGGCGGGCCGGGTTCCACGGGCGGAGCGGTTCTGTTCGCGATCGTCGCCGCCGTCGCCTTCGCCACCATCCTCGCGGTGGTCGCCGGGATCACGCTCGCCTCGTCGGCATCCGTGGCGCACGACCTGTACGCGTCGCTGCGGCGGCCGCGGGGGAAGCCACGCAGCGAGGTGGCCGTCGCGCGGGCCGCCGCGGTCGGCACGGGAGTGGTCGCGATCGGGCTGGGGCTGCTCGCCCGGGACCTGAACGTCGCCTTTCTCGTGGGTCTCGCCTTCGCGGTCGCCGCCTCGGCCAATCTGCCCGCGCTGCTCTACTCGCTGTTCTGGCGCGGATTCACGACGCGCGGTGCGGTGTGGGCGGTGTACGGGGGACTGGTACCCGCCCTGGTGCTCGTGCTGCTCTCACCGGTGGTGTCGGGGAGCCCCGGGGCGCTCTTCCCCGGCGTCGACTTCCAGTACTTCCCCCTGGAGAACCCGGGCCTCGTCTCCATCCCGCTGGGCTTCCTCGCGGGCTGGCTCGGCACGGTCGTCTCGGCCCAGGAACCGGACGCGGCCAAGCACGCGGAGACCGAGGTGCGGTCGCTGACGGGAGCCGGGGCGGTCTGAGCGCACGAAGCCGCCTTGCGCCCGGGGCGGCGCCCCGCCGGCGCGCCCTCAGGCGCGGGTCGCCCATACGTAACGGTGCTCCGGGCGGCCCGCCTCGCCGTACTTGAGGGTCAGCGTGGCCCGTCCCGTACGCTCCAGGAGCTTCAGGTAACGCTGGGCGGTCTGGCGGCTCAGACCGGTCCGTTCGGCGATCTCCTGGGCCGACAGCGGGCCGTCGGCGGACATCAGGGCGCGGCGTACGAGTTCCGTGGTCGTGGCGGAGTGCCCCTTGGGGAGGTCGGGCTCCCCGCTCGCGGAGAGGGCGCCGAAGATCCGGTCCACCTCGGCCTGTTCGGCCTCGCCGCCGCCGTCGAGGGTGCGGCGGAGCTCCGCGTACGCCTCCAGCTTGGTACGCAGGCCCCCGAACGCGAACGGCTTGACCAGGTACTGCAGGGCCCCCTGCCGCATCGCCGCCTGGACGGTGGACACGTCGCGGGCCGCCGTCACCATGATCACATCGGCCTGGAGGCCGCGCCGCCGCATTTCCTGGACGACCTCCAGGCCCGTCCGGTCCGGCAGATAGTGGTCCATGAGGACGAGGTCCACGCGGGGCAGCGTCTCCAGCTGTCGCAACGCCTCCACCGCGCTGTGCGCCACACCCGCGACCTGGAAGCCCGGCACCTTCTCCACGTACGCGGCGTTGACCTTCGCTACCCGGATGTCGTCGTCCACGACCAGGACCTCGATCATCACGACTCCTCCTTGGTGGCTGCGGCGGCCTCGGGCTCCTGCATCGCATCCCGTTCCCTCGTGCGGCCCGACGTTAGCGGGTCGCCCGAGCCGGTCCGACTGCCGGGCGGCAGAAGCGGGCGCGCGGGCGTCTGAGCCGCCAGTCCCGGTTCTGTCAGGGCCTCCGGGAGGACGACGACGAACTCCGCGCCCCCGCCGTCCGCCTCCGTGACGCGGGCGCTGCCGCCCTGCCGTTCGGCGAGCCGGCGCACCAGGGAGAGCCCGATGCCGCGCTTGCCGTGCGCGGGCGGCTTCTTGGTGGACCATCCGTCCGCGAAGACCAGCTCCCGGTGTTCCAACGGAACGCCCGGTCCGGTGTCGCGCACCCTGAGGACCGCCGCGCGCCCCTCAGCACGCAGTTCGACCTCCACGCGCGCGTGTGGAGTGCCGGCCACGGCATCGAGGGCGTTGTCGACCAGGTTCCCGACAACGGTGACCAGCCCCCTGGGGTCGATCAGCCGGTCCGGCAGCAGGGTCCGGTCCGCGAGCGACAGGGCCACGCCACGCTCGGCAGCGACGGCGGCCTTGCCGACGAGCACCGCGGCGAGCAGTGGATCGTGGATCTTCTCCGTGACCTGCTCGGCGGTCGCCCTGTGGTCGCCGACCACCTCACCGGCGAACTCCACGGCGTCGTCGTACATCTCCAGTTCGAGCAGCCCCAGCAGGGTGTGCATACGGTTGGCGTGCTCGTGGTCCTGCGCGCGCAGGGCGTCGATCAGGCCGCGTGTGGAGTCGAGTTCGCGGCCGAGCTGCTCCAGCTCGGTGCGGTCGCGCAGAGTGGCGACGGCGCCTCCGTCGTCGGTGGGCATCCGGTTGGCGACCAGGACGCGCCGACCCCGGACGGTGAGCAGGTCGGTGCCGGTCACACGGCCGGCCAGGACATCGGTCGTACGGCCCTCACCGAGCGCCTCGTCGAGGGAGTGGCCGATGGCCTCCTCACCGATGCCGAGCAGGCGCTGGGCCTCGTCGTTGAGCAGGCGGACGCGGCCGCCCCGGTCCAGGGCGACGACGCCCTCCCGGATGCCGTGCAGCATCGCCTCGCGCTCCGCGAGCAGCGACGAGATGTCCGAGAAGGCCAGGTCCCGGGTCTGCCGCTGCACCCTCCGGGAGATCACGTACGCGACCAGCGATCCGATGGCGAGGGCGGCGCCGGCGTAGGCGAGGAGCTCCGGAATGGCGTGGATCAGACGGGACCGCACGCTGTTGTACTCGATGCCGACCGAGACCGCGCCGACGATCTTCCCGCCGGCATCGCGCAGCGGCACCTTTCCGCGGGCCGAGCGGCCCAGCGTGCCGTCGTCGATCTGCATGATCTCCCGACCGGCCAGGGCCGGCCGCGGATCCGTCGAGACGACGCTGCCGATCTGCTTCGGGTCCGGGTGGGACCAGCGGATACCGTCCATGTTCATCACGACGACGTACTCGGCTCCGCTGGCCTTGCGGATCCGCTCGGCCTCCGCCTGCACGGGGCCGTGGACGGACGGCGTGGTCGACGCCAGGTCGTCGGCGAGCTGCGGCTGGGCCGCGGTGGTCTGCGCGATCGCGAGGGCGCGGCGCATCGCCTGGTCGTCCAGCTGCTGGCTGAGCGGCGCCAGGAACAGCCCGGTCACGAGCACGGCGACGCCGGCGGCGATCGCCACCTGCATCAGCAGCACCTGTGAGAACGCCCGCCGCGGCAGACCCAGCCGCAGGCGACGGGCGGGGGGAGTGGAGCTCATACCCATGAAGGTACGTGGCGGGGTGAGCCGGGCCGAAGGGGAGTGGTGTGGATCTCCTGGCAGGGTGCGGAAGGAGCGGGTGGGTGCCCCGACCCGGCTCGACGCCGGTTCAGCTCGCCAGTGGCGTGGCCGACAGCTCCTGGACGGACACCACGTCCATCCGGGCGGGGGAGCCCAGGGGCGAGCCGCAGCTCTCCGGGCGGGGCGGCAGCGAGGCGCTCTGGGCGACGGTCACCTGCCACTGGCGGCCGTCGGCGTGGGCGACCGTCACCTCCCAGCGCGGAGCCGCGCCCCTCGTGGTGACGACGGTGAGGATGCCCGCCATGTCCTCGCCCGTCGCCGTGCGCACGGCCAGTTCGGCCGCCTGCCCGGGGCGCTCCCAGGCGGAGCTTCCGCGGCATCCCTCGGTGACGACGCGGCCTTCCCGCGCTGCTTGGAGGACGCTCTTGACGTGGTGGGCCTGGGCGCGGCCGTATGCGTATCCGGACGGCAGGACCAGCAGCGTGGGTGAGAAGCGGTGACCGCCCAGGTGGGTGACCTCCCAGACACCCTGCACTCCGGAGGAGGCCAGTTCGGCGGCGAGTGGCCGACCGAGGAGGGCGCAGCAGCGGTCGCGCTTGCCGTTGGTGCAGACGAGGGCCAGCGGGTCGCCTGTGTGGGGGCGCCCTCGCAGGACGGTGTCGAAGGTGTGAGGGTCCCCCATGCCGAGAGCGGGGAAGTCGAGGTCGAGCAACTGCTCCAAATCGGTGGTTGTGGTGCTGTGCAGCCATATGTTTCCGGGAACGGTGTGAGCCGCGTACACATGGCGTTCGCGGGCATCGTGGCAGTCCGCGTGGCGGCCGGGGCGGCGGATGAGCGCGACGCGCACACCGGTGTCTTCCGCCGCGGCTTCGAGGGCGCGGCCGACGGCCGGGTCCAGGTGGCTCGCAGTGAGGGCATGGGCACCCCAGGGGCCGGGCTGTTCCAGCAGCAGCCAGGTCCTCGCGGTGGTCGAGGTCCCCGCGAGGGGCTCGTCGAGGTGCCGCGACGCGGTCGTGCACGTACTCACAGAGGTGAGCCTAACCTGACTTGGGTCCCGGTGGCTTCCGGAGGCCGATCGGGGGCGCACAGAGGGCGCATACGGGATGCGCTCTGTGCGTGCCGGGCGTGCGCCCCGCCCCGCGGCCCGCTCTGCGCCCCGTTGGACGAACGGTCGCGTTTGAGTAGTTCTCCCGTGTGCCGCGCGTCTCTGTGCCGTGAAAATTCGGGGCAACGCTGATCGTCGAAGGGAGTGGGCGTGCTCCATTGCAGGTCTGCAGTGGTCGGGCTGGTCGGACTGGCCGTCAGTGGTCGGGCTGGTCGGACTGGCCGTTCTGGGGGTGGCCGGGTGCGGCGGCGGTGACCCGGGGCCGTCGGCGGCAATGGAGAAGGCGGTACTCAAGGAGTGCGGGCACGCCTCGTCGAACAGCCTTGCGGCCTCGGTGAGTTCACCGCGGAACGAGGCGACGATACCCAGGTGATGGCGAGTCCGGGTGAGCGCCGACGGGTCACCGTCTCGCCAGTTCCACGACATGGACCCCGTCCGGGAACTGCCGGGCGGCCGTGCCCGCCACCCGCAGCGCCAGCCGGGTCTTGCCCACGCCGCCGACGGCGGTCAACGTGACCAGGCGCGACACCGAGAGCATGCGCCGGACCTTCGTGACCTCGGTCCGCCGGCCGACCAACGCGGTAGGTCGGCCGGAACGGAGGTGGCCGGACCGACGGCCGCGTCCCTTTGCATGGTCACAACATACTGATCCTCGTCCTTATGGGGCCGACGCACGTGTGGTCGCGAACCATCGTTCACTTCGCGGGGATTCGGCCCGCTCGTATCCTGGGGCGACATTCATGTGGTGGGAGAGAGGGCGCGCGTTGAGCCAGGCGAACCGGGTCGACCAGTCGGACATGTCGTCGAGTCCGGATCCCCGGCAGATCACGGCGCCCGAGGGGTCACAGATCCCGGTCGTCGTCCTCGCGGGGTTCCTGGGCTCGGGCAAGACCACGTTGCTCAATCATCTGCTCCACCGGAGCGGGGGCAGCCGTATCGGGGCCATCGTGAACGACTTCGGTGCCATCGAGATCGACGCGATGGCCGTGGCCGGGGCGCTCGGAGACTCCACCGTCTCCCTCGGCAACGGCTGCCTGTGCTGTGCCGTCGACGTCAGCGAGCTCGATCTGTACCTTGAGCGGCTCGCCCGTCCCTCCGCCCGGATCGACGTCATCGTCATCGAGGCCAGCGGGCTCGCGGAACCGCAGGAACTCGTGCGCATGGTGCTCGCCAGTGAGAACCCGCGGGTCGTGTACGGCGGGCTCGTCGAGGTCGTCGACGCCGCCGAGTTCGACGCGACCCGTGAGAAGCACCCCGAGATCGACCGGCACCTCTCGCTCGCCGACCTCGTCGTCGTCAACAAGCTCGACCGGGCCGCGGACGGCGAGCGTGAGCGGGTCCTGGAGCTTGTTCGTTCCCTCGGCGACGGCGCCGCCGTCGTGCCCGCCACGTACGGCCGCATCGACCCGGAGTTCCTCTTCGACCGCAGGCCGGACGAGGAGCGGGTCGGGCAACTGTCCTTCGACGACCTCCACCGGCAGGCGGAGGGGGAGGGAGAGGGAGACGGAAGCGATGCGGGCCACGGGGACGGCGAGCACGGGCACGGTGAGCACTGCGGGCATCTCCACACCGCCTACGAATCGCTCGCCTTCACCTCCGAAGTGCCCCTCGGCCCACGCCGGTTGATGGAGTTCCTCGACAGCCGGCCCGACGGGCTCTACCGCATCAAGGGATACGTCGACTTCGGTGCCCACGACCGGGACAACCGGTATGCCGTGCACGCCGTGGGGCGGTTCCTGCGGTTCTACCCCGAGCCCTGGACGCCCGGCGACCCTCGCCGCACCCAGCTCGTCCTCATCGGGTCCGGCATCGACACGCCGACCCTCGGCAAGGAGCTTCGGGCCTGCGAGGACGGCGCCCCACACGCCGACGAGACGAGCATGTGGGGCGTCCTCCGGTACGTGCAGGATCCCGATGAGGCTCAGGACCCCGATGAGCTTCGGGAAAATTGATGGGGTTCAGAACCCCGCCGAGCCGGGCTCCGAGGCCCAGAGACGAGCCGGGCGCCCGGCCTCAGAGCGGTCCGGCCGGCGGTCAGACCGGTCCCGCGACCACCGACACCGTCTTCTGCAGCGACACACCCGAACCATCGCGGCGCGGGTCGGCCTCGGGCAGCTCGGCCGGGGTGCCGTTCTTCTGGGCGGCCCGTGCCGGGATCGGGCCCGCCCAGGCGAACGACAGACAGTCCTCGCCCTTCAGGAACCGCTGACAGCGCACACCGCCGGTGGCGCGGCCCTTGCGCGGATACTGGTCGAACGGCGTCAGCTTGGCGGTCGTCTGGACCGAGTCGTCCAGGGTGCCCCGCGAGCCCGCCACGGTGAAGACGATCGCGTCCGCCGCCGGGTCCACGGCCGTGAACGAGATGACCTTCGCGCCCTCGGTGAGCTTGATGCCGGCCATACCACCCGCCGGACGGCCCTGCGGGCGCACCTGTGAGGCCTGGTAGCGCAGCAGCTGGGCGTCGTCCGTGATGAAGACCAGGTCCTCCTCGCCCGTGCGCAGCTCGACGGCGCCGACGATCCGGTCGCCCTCCTTGAGCGTGATGACCTCCAACTCCTCCTTGTTGACCGGGTAGTCGGGGACCACACGCTTGACGACGCCCTGCGCGGTGCCGAGCGCCAGGCCCGGCGAGGACTCGTCCAGCGTCGTCAGGCAGACCACCGTCTCGCCGTCCTCCAGGGAGAGGAACTCCGACACCGGTGCGCCGCCCGAGAGGTTCGGTGCCGACACGGTCTCCGGGAGCTGGGGGAGGTCGATGACGTTCAGCCGCAGCAGGCGGCCCGACGACGTCACGGCGCCCACCTCGCCCCGGGCCGTCGCCGGCACGGCGGAGACGATCACGTCGTGCTTGGTCCGCCGCCCGTCCTCGTCCGGTGCGAAGGGCTCGCTGTTCGCCGTACGCGCCAGCAGGCCCGTCGAGGAGAGCAGGACGCGGCACGGGGCGTCCTCCACCTGGAGCGGGACCGTGGGCGCGGGGGTGCCGGAGGACTCGAGGAGCACCGTGCGACGGGACGTGCCGAACTTCTTGGCCACCGCGGCCAGTTCGCCCGAGACCAGCTTGCGCAGCTCCGCGTCCGACTCCAGGATGCGGGTCAGCTCCGCGATCTCCGCGTTCAGCCGGTCCCGCTCCGACTCCAGCTCGATCCGGTCGAACCTGGTCAGACGGCGCAGCGGCGTGTCCAGGATGTACTGCGTCTGGATGTCGCTCAGCGAGAAGCGCTCGATCAGGCGCTGCTTCGCCTCCGCCGAGTTGTCGCTGGAGCGGATCAGGCGGATCACCTCGTCGATGTCCACCAGTGCCGTGAGCAGGCCCTCGACCAGATGGAGCCGGTCGCGCCTCTTGCCGCGGCGGAACTCGGAGCGACGCCGTACCACGTTGAAGCGGTGGTCGAGGTAGACCTCCAGGAGCTCCTTCAGGCCCAGCGTGAGCGGCTGGCCGTCGACCAGCGCCACGTTGTTGATGCCGAAGCTCTCCTCCATCGGCGTCAGCTTGTAGAGCTGCTCCAGGACCGCCTCCGGCACGAAGCCGTTCTTGATCTCGATGACCAGGCGCAGGCCGTGCTGGCGGTCGGTGAGGTCCTTGACGTCGGCGATGCCCTGCAGCTTCTTCGAGCCGACCAGGTCCTTGATCTTGGCGATCACCTTCTCCGGACCGACGCTGAAGGGCAGCTCGGTGACGACCAGGCCCTTGCGCCGTGCCGTCACGCTCTCCACGGACACCGTGGCGCGGATCTTGAAGGTGCCGCGGCCCGTCTCGTACGCGTCCCTGATCCCGGAGAGGCCGACGATCCGGCCGCCCGTGGGGAGGTCGGGGCCCGGCACGTGCTTCATCAACGTGTCGAGGTCGGCGTTCGGGTGACGGATCAGGTGGCGGGCCGCGGCGATGACCTCGCTCAGGTTGTGCGGCGGCATGTTCGTCGCCATGCCGACGGCGATGCCCGACGCGCCGTTCACCAGCAGGTTCGGGAACGCGGCGGGCAGCGCCACCGGCTCCTGCTCCTGGCCGTCGTAGTTGGGCGCGAAGTCCACCGTGTTCTCGTCGATGGACTCGGTCATCAGGCTGGTCGCGTCGGCCATCCGGCACTCCGTGTACCGCATGGCGGCCGGAGGGTCGTCGTTGCCCAGAGAGCCGAAGTTGCCGTGGCCGTCGACCAGCGGCACGCGCATGGAGAAGGGCTGGGCCAGGCGCACCAGGGCGTCGTAGATCGACGCGTCGCCGTGCGGGTGCAACTTACCCATGACCTCGCCGACGACGCGGGCGCACTTCACGTAGCCGCGGTCGGGGCGCAGGCCCATCTCGCTCATCTGGTAGACGATCCGGCGGTGCACCGGCTTGAGGCCGTCGCGGGCGTCCGGCAGGGCTCGGGAGTAGATGACCGAGTACGCGTACTCCAGGAAGGAGCCCTGCATCTCGTCGACGACGTCGATGTCGAGGATCCTCTCCTCGTACGCGTCGTCGGGCGGAGTCTTCGTGCTGCGGCGGGCCATCGCTGCTGCGGCTCCTTCACAGTCTTGCCGGGGCATGAACGGGATCTGACGGGCTCCATTGTGGCCCGACCCACCGACAACCCGGACCACGCCCCTTCCACAGGGGCCCCTCTCCGCCCCTCCCAACACGGCGCCGGAGCGCCCGGCGTGCACGTCGGGGCGGGGGGAGGAGGAGTACGCCGGCACGGCGGAGAAGCGTCGCCAGGCGCTCACGTCAACATGGCGCCGCTCCCGCTCCCCCGGCCCGTACCCGGCCATGGTGCCGCACCGTTCCTGGTGTTGTTGGCCAGTGTTGGCCGAACTCCGCATCCGGGATGTCCCGGACTGCCCCGCGAACGGTCTTCGGGGTCGAAAGGCGCGCTGATCCTCCCCCACTGCCTTAAGGGCGTGGGAGGTACCCCCACGGCGATCCGCGTCTTACGGCCCGGTGGGCTTGCACGAAGTCCTCGGCGGGGCTGGTCCACCCTCCCTGCGGTCCTCGGCTGCAAGCGCCCCGACGGGTAGCTCTCTCGGCCCGATCCTCTGGTCGCGCGCGAGTCACACCTCGCCGATAACAGGCACTCCGCTGTGACCGACAACATGAGAATATCACCCACAGGGAGCATTTGATGGCACACCGTGACCAAGCCTGTCAGCAGTTGCCCACCCGAGTTCCTCTACGGCCCGGCCCCTGGCCCCGGCTCGCGCCGGGCCTACATGACTCCCCGCACTCCCACCCGGGAGTCTCGCTCTGGGCGTACGGGAACCGGGAACTTCGCCAGCTGTCCGCACGCTTGCATACAGTGGCAGGACCGGCAGGAAGAGCGCGGTTTTCCACGACAGCTTCCGCGATGAAGGGACGTACATGCCCATGGGTCACACGGCCACAGCCGAGGCAGGCACCGGGGGCCTGACAGCGACCGAGCACCGCCTGGCCAATGGGCTGCGCGTGGTGCTCTCCGAGGACCACCTGACCCCGGTCGCGGCGGTGTGCCTCTGGTACGACGTCGGCTCCCGTCACGAGGTCAAGGGCCGCACCGGCCTCGCCCACCTCTTCGAGCACCTGATGTTCCAGGGCTCGGCCCAGGTGCCGGGCAACGGCCACTTCGAGCTGGTCCAGGGCGCGGGCGGCTCGCTGAACGGTACGACGAGCTTCGAGCGCACCAACTACTTCGAGACCATGCCCGCCCACCAGCTGGAGCTCGCCCTCTGGCTGGAGGCCGACCGCATGGGCTCGCTGCTCACGGCGCTGGACGACGAGTCCATGGAGAACCAGCGGGACGTCGTCAAGAACGAGCGCCGCCAGCGCTACGACAACGTCCCCTACGGCACCGCCTTCGAGAAGCTGACCGCCCTCTCCTACCCGGACGGCCACCCGTACCACCACACCCCGATCGGTTCGATGGCCGACCTGGACGCGGCCACGCTGGAGGACGCGCGCGCGTTCTTCCGCACCTACTACGCGCCCAACAACGCGGTGCTCTCCGTGGTCGGCGACATCGACCCGGAGCAGACGCTCGCCTGGATCGAGAAGTACTTCGGGTCCATCCCCGGGCACGACGGGAAGCCCGCCCCGCGGGACGGTTCGCTGCCGGAGACCATCGGCGAGCAGCTGCGTGAGGTCGTGGAGGAAGAGGTCCCCGCGCGCGCGTTGATGGCGGCCTACCGCCTCCCGGAGGACGGCACGCGCGAGGCCGACGCGGCCGACCTGGCGCTGACGGTCCTCGGCGGCGGCGAGTCGTCCCGCCTCTACAACCGGCTCGTACGGCGCGACCGTACGGCCGTCGCCGCCGGGTTCGGCCTGCTGCGGCTGGCGGGGGCGCCCTCCCTGGGGTGGCTCGACGTGAAGACCTCCGGCGACGTCGAGGTCCCGGTCATCGAGGCCGCCGTCGACGAGGAGCTCGCCCGGTTCGCCGCCGAGGGCCCCACGGCCGAGGAAATGGAGCGCGCCCAGGCCCAGTTGGAGCGCGAGTGGCTGGACCGGCTCGGCACGGTCGCGGGCCGCGCCGACGAACTGTGCCGGTACGCCGTCCTGTTCGGCGACCCGCAGCTCGCCCTCACCGCCGTCCAGCGCGTGCTCGACGTGACCGCGGAGGAGGTCCAGGCCGTCGCCCAGGCCCGGCTGCGGCCCGACAACCGCGCGGTGCTCGTGTACGAGCCGATCACGGCCGGGAGCGGGGACGCCGACGAAGCCGACGAGACCGCCGAAGCCGCGGTGACCGACGAGAACGAGGAGTCGGCCAAGTGACCGAGCTCGCGACCATGGACTTCCACCCGCAGCCCCAGGCCGGCGACGCCAGGCCCTGGGCGTTCCCGGCGCCCGAGCGCGGCGCGCTCGACAACGGGCTGACCGTGCTGCGCTGCCACCGCCCCGGCCAGCAGGTCGTCGCCGTCGAGGTGCTCCTCGACGCCCCCCTCGACGCCGAGCCCACGGGCCTCGACGGGGTCGCCACGATCATGGCCCGTGCCTTCTCCGAGGGCACCGACAAGCACTCCGCGGAGGAGTTCGCCGCCGAGCTGGAGCGCTGCGGCGCCACCCTCGACTCGCACGCCGATCACCCCGGCGTACGTCTCAGCCTCGAAGTCCCCGTCTCGCGGCTCCCCAAGGCGCTCGGTCTGCTCGCCGACGCCCTGAGGGCCCCCGCGTTCGCGGACAGCGAGGTCGAGCGGTTGGTGCGGAACCGGCTCGACGAGATCCCGCACGAGACCGCCAACCCGGCCCGCCGTGCCGCGAAGGAGCTCTCCAAGGAGCTGTTCCCGGCGACCTCGCGCATGTCGCGTCCGCGCCAGGGCACCGAGGAGACGGTCGAGGGCATCGACTCGGCGGCCGTGCGCGCCTTCTACGAGAAGCACGTGCGGCCCGCCACGGCCACCGCGGTCGTCGTCGGCGACCTCACCGGCGTCGACCTGGACGCGCTGCTCGGCGACACCCTGGGCGCCTGGACCGGCTCCTCGGCCCAGCCGCGCCCCGTGCCCGCGGTGACCGCCGACGACACCGGCCGCGTCGTCATCGTCGACCGCCCCGGAGCCGTCCAGACGCAGCTGCTCATCGGCCGCGTCGGCGCCGACCGCCACGACCGAGTGTGGCCGGCCCAGGTGCTCGGCACGTACTGCCTCGGCGGCACCCTCACCTCCCGCCTGGACCGTGTCCTGCGCGAGGAGAAGGGCTACACCTACGGTGTGCGGGCGTTCGGCCAGGTGCTGCGCTCCGCGCCCGACGGCTCGGGCGCCGCGATGCTCGCCATCAGCGGCTCCGTCGACACGCCGAACACGGGCCCGGCCCTCGACGACCTGTGGACCGTGCTGCGCACCCTCGCCGCCGAGGGCCTCACCGACGCCGAGCGTGACGTCGCCGTGCAGAACCTCGTCGGGGTCGCCCCTCTCAAGTACGAGACGGCCGGCGCCGTCGCGAGCACCCTCGCCGACCAGGTCGAGCAGCACCTGCCGGACGACTACCAGGCGACGCTGTACCGGCAGCTCGCCGCGACCGGCACCGTGGAGGCCACCGCGGCCGTGGTGAACGCCTTCCCGGTGGACCGCCTCGTGACGGTCCTCGTCGGTGACGCCGCGCAGATCGAGGAGCCCGTCAAGGCACTCGGCATCGGCGAAGTCTCCGTCGTACGCGCCGAGTAGAGCGCCCGCACGGGCCCAGCCGGGCCCACCGGCTTCCGGGGTCCTGGTGACGAAAGAGTCATCAGGGCCCCGGATGTCTGTTTTGCGGGGGAAGTTGCCTGTCTGCCCTGTGGTGTGCGCTACAAAACCCCTGCTTCGTTTGTGATTTCAAAGAGGGCCCGCTTAGCGTCTGTTCGGCTGTTCGTCAGCAGTGCGCCGCACCCGCGGCACCGGACAGTCATCGCCGAGTCCCCGAACGGCGCGAGCCAGGGGAGCCGGGGACCCAATCGCAGTCCCTGGGGTGAATCGGACGCCCTTCCCATGGTGAAGGGGGACCGTAGGAGACCTTCCTGCTCCGAACCCGTCAGCTAACCCGGTAGGCGAGAAGGAAGGAAAGGACCAGCCACTTCATGGCGTTCACCTGCGCCACCGGGAAGCACCGCCGCGCCGGCCGGATGAAGCGCGCGACCACGAAGGCCGTCGGCGCCGCCGCGCTCACCACCTCCGGCGTCATCGGCACGCTGGCCGCCCCCGCCTTCGCCGCGGACACCTCCGCCGGACAGACCGGGCTCACCCAGGCCATCGAGATCGGCGACGCGGTGGCCGAACAGATCGACGCCCAGGCCGTCGCCCAGCAGCAGGCCGCCGCGGAGGCGGCCGCGCAGAGGAAGGCCGAGGCCCTCGCGAAGCGGCGCGCGGAGGAGGCGGCCGAGGCGGCCAAGAAGGAGCGCGAGGCCAAGGCGCGCGCCGCCCGTGAGGCCGAGCGCAAGCGCCTCAACACCTTCGTCGCCCCGGTCAGCGGCTCGTACGTCTCGACCGGCTACAAGTCCGGCGGCGCCGCCTGGTCCTCCGGCAGCCACACCGGCATCGACTTCCACGCCTCCTCGGGCACGGTCGTCCGCGCGGTCGGCTCCGGCACCGTCGTCGAGGCGGGCTGGGGCGGTGCCTACGGCAACAACATCGTCATCAAGATGCACGACGGCACGTACACGCAGTACGGCCACCTGTCGTCCATCGGGGTCTCCGTCGGCCAGACGGTCACCCCGGGCCGGCAGATAGGCCTGTCCGGGGCGACCGGCAACGTCACGGGCCCGCACCTGCACTTCGAGGCCCGCTCGACGGCCGAGTACGGCTCGGACATGGATCCCGTCGCGTATCTGCGCTCGCACGGCGTGAACGTCTGACGGCACGCGCCCGCCGCCGACCGCGGACGTCTCGCCGTCCGCCCGTGTCCCAGCGGCACCACGAGGCTCTACGAGGCCCCGGCTCACCGAGCCGGGGCTTTCGTCGTTGTGACGTGCCTCCTGTCCAAAAAATATCCCTGGATTCCGGCCCGGCATCGGAATTTCCGGCCAACTGCAATAGAGTCGCTTGAGCGCACGTCAATCAATGGCGTTTCACGGGGATTAAGGCGGAGGTCCGGTCATGCGTATTCCGGCGCACTCGGTATGCACGGCGATCCGTGATGACATCGTCGCGGGTGTCTACGAGCGCGGCAGCCGGCTCACCGAGGAACTCCTCGCCCGCCGGTACGGCGTCAGCCGAGTCCCCGTCCGTGAGGCGCTGCGCACGCTGGAGGCCGAGGGCTTCGTCGTCACCCGACGGCACGCGGGCGCGTGTGTCGCGGAGCCCACCGAGCAGGAGGCCTCCGACCTGCTGGAGATGCGCATGCTGCTGGAGCCGCTGGGCGCCGCGCGCGCCGCCCAGCGCCGTACCGAGGCGCACCTGAAGGTGCTGCGGGGCCTGGTCAGGCTGGGGCAGGAGCGGGCCAGGCGGGGCAACAGCGATGACCTGCGCTCACTCGGGGGCTGGTTCCACGAGACGCTCGCCCAGGCCTCCGGCAGCCCCGCGCTGACCTCGACGCTCGCCCAGCTGCGCCACAAGATCGCCTGGATGTACGCGGTGGAGGCGCCCGCCGGCCCCGTCGAGTCCTGGGCCGAGCACGGCGGCATCGTCGACGCCGTGGCGCGCGGCGACAGCGAGCGGGCCCGCACGATCACGGCCCTGCACGCCGAGCGCGCGACCGCCGCGCACCGGCTGCGATTTCCCGGTCAGGCCGACCGCGCCGAGCGTGTGAGGACTTCGCAACATCCCGTAAACATCACGGGCCTGCGGCATTAACAGGAGAGCCGTATACAAAGAGGGCCGAATTCGGCGGGGGATTCGCGGGGGATTATTTCTGCTGCCCTCGAAGAGGAAATGCGAAGGGCTCGCCCGATAATTCGGACGAGCCCTTCGATGTGTGCGCGGGTGGCCTTTCGGGCCTATTGCCGCGTCACTCAGACGGTTTCGGGAAGCTCTTCGAGCCCCTCGGCGACCAGCTTCGCCAGGCGGTCGAGCGCGGCGTCCGCGCCCTCGGCCTCGGAGGCGAGCACTATCTCCTCGCCGCCCTTGGCGCCCAGGCCCAGCACGCCCAGCATGGAGGCCGCGTTGACGGGGGTGCCGTCGGCCTTGGCGATCGTCACGGGGATACCGGAGGCCGTGGCGGCCCGGACGAAGATGGAGGCGGGACGGGCGTGGAGGCCCTCGGCCCAGCCGACGTTGACGCGGCGCTCAGCCATGTGTTGCTGCCCTTCAGGTGTCATCAGGTGTCATCAGGTGTCATCAGGTGTCATCAGGTGTCTCAACCGGTCTGGACCGGGTTGTCCAGGTCGGTCTCCCGCTTCGTGGAGCGGGTCCGGATCGGGCCCACGGCCTGACCGCGATCCGGCTGTTGTGTGTCCCCCAGACTGCCCCGCGCCGTGTTCGTGCGCGAGACCGCCCCGCGCCGTTGTCGTACGCGAGTCCTACTCTGGGGCCCATGCAGACCTCGTCGGACCGGCGCGAGTACCCCGCCCACTGGGAGGCTGACGTGGTGCTGCGCGACGGCGGCACCGCGCGCGTGAGGCCCATCACCGTTGATGACGCCGAGCGCCTGGTCAGCTTCTACGAGCAGGTGTCCGACGAGTCGAAGTACTACCGCTTCTTCGCGCCGTACCCTCGCCTGTCCGCCAAGGACGTCCACCGCTTCACGCACCACGACTTTGTGGACCGGGTGGGACTCGCGGCCACGGTCGGCGGCGAGTTCATCGCCACCGTACGCTATGACCGCATCGATGCAGCGGGCATGCCCGCGTCAACTCCGGCGGACGAGGCCGAGGTCGCCTTTCTCGTGCAGGACGCCCATCAGGGGCGGGGTGTCGCGTCCGCGCTCCTCGAACACATCGCGGCCGTCGCCCGCGAGCGCGGCATCCGCCGCTTCGCCGCCGAGGTGCTCCCCGCCAACACCAAGATGATCAAGGTGTTCACCGACGCCGGGTACCAGCAGCAGCGCAGCTTCGAGGACGGAGTCGTCCGCCTGGAGCTCGACCTGGAGCCCACCGACCGCTCCCTCGCCGTGCAGCGCGCGCGGGAGCAGCGCGCCGAGGCCCGGTCCGTGCAGCGGCTGCTCGCGCCCGGCTCGGTCGCCGTCATCGGCGCGGGACGCGCGCCCGGAGGCGTCGGCCGCAACGTGCTCGCCAACCTGCGGGACGCAGGATTCACCGGGCGCCTGTACGCCGTCAACAGGGCCGTTCAGGACGAGGAGCTCGGCGGAGTCCCGGCGTACCGATCCATCCGCGAGATCGCCGAGCCCGTCGACCTCGCGGTCGTCGCCGTCCCGGCCGAGCACGTCCCCGAGGTCGTCGCCGAGTGCGGCGAGCACGGCGTCCAGGGCCTCGTGGTCCTCTCCGCCGGGTACGCCGAGAGCGGCCCCCAAGGGCGCGAGCGCCAGCGCGAACTGGTGCGCCAGGCCCGCACCCACGGCATGCGCATCGTCGGGCCCAACGCCTTCGGGATCATCAACACCTCGCCCGGCATCAGGCTCAACGCCTCCCTCGCTCCCGAGATGCCGCGCCCCGGACGGATCGGCCTCTTCGCCCAGTCCGGGGCCATCGGCATCGCCCTGCTGTCCCGGCTCCACCGGCGCGGGGGAGGAGTCACCGGCGTCACGGGCGTGTCCACCTTCGTGTCGTCGGGCAACCGCGCGGACGTCTCCGGCAACGACGTGCTCCAGTACTGGTACGACGATCCGGACACCGACGTCGCCCTCATGTACCTGGAGTCCATCGGCAACCCGCGCAAGTTCACACGCCTCGCGCGCCGCACGGCCGCGGCCAAGCCGCTGGTCGTGGTCCAGGGTGCGCGCCACGGCGGTGCGCCACCCCAGGGGCACCCCGTACGTGCCACGCGGCTGCCGCAGGCCACCGTCTCCGACCTGCTGCGACAGGCCGGCGTGATCCGCGTGGACACGATCACCGAGCTCGTCGACACGGGGCTGCTGCTGGCCCGCCAGCCCCTGCCCGCCGGCCCGCGCGTGGCGATCCTCGGCAACTCGGAGTCGCTCGGACTGCTGACGTACGACGCGTGCCTCGCCCAGGGGCTCGGCCCCCTGCCGCCGCTGGACCTCACGACCGGGGCCTCGGCGGGGGACTTCCACGCGGCCCTGGCGCGGGCGCTGGCGGACGACGCGTGCGACGCCGTGATCGTGACGGCCATACCGGCGGTGGGCGAGACGTCCGCCGCCGACGAGGCCCTCGCCGAGGCGCTCCGCTCGGCGGCGGCCGCCGCCCCGGCCAAGCCGGTCCTCGTGGTCCACGTGGAGTTGGGCGGACTCGCGGACGCCCTCTCCCGGGCCGCCGGCACGGCACCCCGCGCCGTACCGCTCCCCGACGAACGGCCGGCACGCGCGCGAGTGGAGGACGTCCTGCTTCCGGATGACGCTCTGCCCCCGGATGCACTGCCCGCGGAGGGCGCCCGACTCATCCCCGCCTACCCCGCCGCCGAGCGCGCCGTCCGGGCCCTCGCCGAAACCGTGCGGTACGCACAGTGGCGCCGCGACGCCACGGACCCCGGGAGGGTGCCGGAGTACGAGGACATCGACGAGAAGGGCGCCGCCGACCAGATCGAGGCGCTCCTCGCGCGCGGGGAGGGGCTCACGCTCGGCACCGGCCAGACGTGCGCGCTCCTCGCCCGGTACGGCATCCCGGTGCGCGAGGCCCGGCCCGCGCCCACCCCGGACGAGGCCGTCGCGGCGGCGCGCGCCCTCGGCTACCCCGTGGCCCTCAAGGCCACCGCCCCGCACCTGCGGCACCGCGCCGACCTGGGCGGCGTACGGCTCGACCTGACGGACGAGGAGCAACTGCGCCGGGCGTACGCGGAGTTGACCGGCCTCTTCGGAAAGTCCGAGGAGCTGCGGCCCGTCGTGCAGGGCATGGCCCCACGCGGCGTCGACACGGTCGTACGGGCCGTGATCGACCCGGCGGCCGGAGCCGTGGTCTCCTTCGGGCTCGCGGGGGCCGCCTCGCAGCTGCTCGGCGACACCGCGCACCGACTGATTCCGGTCACCGACCGGGACGCGGCCTCACTGGTCCGGTCGATCCGGACAGCGCCGCTCCTCTTCGGCTGGCGCGGCTCGGCACCGGTCGATGTCGCCGCCCTCGAAGAACTGCTCCTGCGGGTGTCCCGACTGGTCGACGACCATCCGGAGGTCGTCGCGGTCTCCCTGGAGCCGGTCGTCGTCGCTCGGTACGGCCTGAGCGTCCTCGGCGCCACCGTACGGCTGGCGCGTCCGCCCGCCCGCGACGACCTCGGCCCCCGTACGCTCCCGGTGTACTGATCCGACCGCGACAGTCACGGCAGAGCGGTCCCTCGCAGTCAGTGTGCCCCCGTAGGATGGACGTCATGGCCAAGACCAGTACGACGACTCAGGGGCTGCGGGCGGCGATCGAGCGCAGCGGCTACTACCCGGCCCTCGTGGCCGAGGCGGTGGAGGCCGCCGTCGGCGGCGACGCCGTCCGGTCGTACCTGGTCCATCAGGAGACGACGTTCGACGCCAACGAGGTGCGGCGGCACGTCACGGTGCTCGTCCTCACCGGCAACCGCTTCATCGTGAGCCACACCGACGAGCAGACCGCGGACAGCACGTCCCCGACGCCGTACGCCACGACGTCCACCGAGTCCGTGAAGCTCGGCCGGATCTCGTCGGTCGTCGTCAGCCGGGTGGTCGCGAACCCGGAGTCGTACTCGCCGGGCACACTGCCCCGCGAGGTCGTCCTGACCATCGGCTGGGGAGCCGTCTCCCGCATCGACCTGGAGCCCGCGGCCTGCGGCGACCCCAACTGCGAGGCGGACCACGGCTACACGGGCAACTCGACGGCGGACGACCTCAGCCTGCGCGTCAGCGAGGCCGGGGACGGCCCGGAGACGGTGCGCCAGGCCCTCGCCTTCGCCCAGTCCCTCTCCGAGGCGACCGCGGACACCGCCCGCTGATGTCCCACGCGTCCCCGCCCACCGCCCCCGACCCGGGGCGCTCGGTGCCCGCCCCGCCCGCCCCTCTCTGGGACGAGCCCGAATCCCTCGATGTGAGCTCGGCCCCCGTGCCCGAGTACGGCACCGGCTCGCTGGCCGACCTCCTGCCGACCCTCGCGGCGGGCATGGAGGTCCCCGGCACGACCGCCGCCATGACGGAACTGACCGCGGCCGACCGGAACTGCGTCTTCCTGATCGACGGGCTGGGCTGGCAGCAGCTGAGGGAGCACCCGGACGAAGCCCCCTTTATGACCTCGCTGCTCGCGTCGTCGCGGGGTGGCACCGGCCGCCCGATCACAGCGGGCTACCCGGCGACCACCGCGACCTCCCTCACGTCCGTCGGCACGGGCCTGCCTCCGGGCGCACACGGGCTGCCCGGTTACACGGTCCGCAACCCCGAGACAGACGAGCTGATGAACCAGCTCCGCTGGACCCCCTGGACCGCACCGCGGGCGTGGCAGCCGTACCCCACGGTCTTCCAGCTGGCCGCCGAGGCGGGCGTCCACACCGCCCAGGTCTCCTCGCCGGCCTTCGAGACCACCCCGCTCACCCAGATCGCACTCAGCGGCGGAACCTTCCACGGACGGCTCTCCGGCGAGGAGCGCATGGACCTGGCGGCCGAGCAACTGGCCGCCGGAGACCGCTCGCTGGTGTACACCTACTACTCCGAGGTGGACGGCAAGGGCCACCGCTTCGGTATCGACTCCGACGCCTGGCGCGGGCAGCTGATGTACGTCGACCGGCTGGTCCAGCGCCTGGCGGAGCAACTCCCGCCGCGTACCGCCCTGTACGTCACCGCCGACCACGGCATGATCGATATCCCGTTCGACGAGCAGCACCGCATCGACTTCGACGAGGACTGGGAACTGCGCGCCGGGGTCGCCCTGTTGGGCGGCGAGGGGCGGGCCCGCCACGTGTACGCGGTGCCGGGTGCCGAGGCGGACGTCCTGACCTGCTGGCGCGAGGTACTGGGCGAGCAGTTCTGGGTGGCGTCCCGCGACGAGGCCATCGCGGCGGGCTGGTTCGGCCCCACGGTCGACGAACGCGTGTACGCGCGCATCGGTGATGTCGTGGCCGCGGCCCGCGACGACGTACTGATCATCGCCTCCGAAAGGGAACCGAAGGAGTCCGCGATGGTCGGCAACCACGGCTCGATGACGCCCGTGGAACAACTCATCCCGCTCCTGGAAGTACGCACCTGAAGCCTCCCGTCCGCAGCGCGGCGTCCGTGCCGGGCGCCCGGTCCTGCCCCGAACCCTTCTGAAAGGTCCTCGCCTTCCCATGCCCGAGCTGGTGTTCTTCTCCGGAACGATGGACTGCGGGAAGTCGACTCTGGCGCTTCAGATCGCGCACAACCGCTCGGCTCGCGGTCTGCAGAGCCTGATCTTCACGCGGGACGACCGTGCGGGGGAGGGCAAGCTGTCCTCGCGTCTGGGACTGGTGACCGAGGCGGTGGAGGCCACGCCCGAGCTGGATCTCTACGTCTTCGTGGTGGAGCGCATGTCGCGGGGCGGCAAGGTCGACTACATCGTCGTGGACGAGGCCCAGTTCCTGTTGACCGAGCAGATAGACCAGCTGGCCCGGATCGTGGACGATCTGGACCTCGACGTGTTCGCGTTCGGCATCACCACGGACTTCCGGACCAGGCTCTTCCCCGGTTCACAGCGGCTGATCGAGCTGGCGGACAGGGTGGAGACGCTCCAGGTCGAGGCGATGTGCTGGTGCGGGGCACGGGCCACCCACAACGCCCGCACGGTCGGTGGCGAGATGGTCGTCGAGGGCGAGCAGGTCGTGGTGGGGGACGTGGGCATGGGGACCGTCGGCTACGAGGTTCTGTGCCGTCGTCACCATCGCAAGCGGATGACGAGCGCGACGGCGCACGCGGCGGCGCTGTCTCCCGACGTGCTGCCGGTCACGTCGAGCTGACCTACCAATGCCGCGGTGACGCCGGGGAGTTCGGGGGCTGGTCCGGTGTCGCTGGTGGTCCGTCAGGAGTGTTCCAGCGCCAAGTAACCCGGGCACTGGCAAGGAACTGGCCCCGGCCGGGGCCACGGTGAACGCCGTCTGTCTCGCGGATGAGGTGGCGGAGATGGTCGTCCACCTGGCCGGACCGCCCCGGCACTCTTGAGACGATTGCGTATGGAACTGAGCTTGGAGGCTATGTTCCGTCCAGGGTGATCGCGCTTCACTGGAGCCATGACCCACAGCACGAAGAACGACAACCTGACCCTCGTCATCGGCGGCACGGGCAAGACCGGTCGCCGTGTGGCGGACCGGCTCACCTCACAGGGGCGCCCGGTCCGCATCGGCTCCCGCAAGGGCGAGCGGCCGTTCGTCTGGGAGGACCCCGGCACCTGGGGACCGGCCCTGGACGGTGTCGGCTCGGCTTACGTCACCTACTACCCCGACCTCGCCTTCCCTGGCGCGAGCGAGACCATCGCGGAGTTCTCGCAGTTCGCCGTCGCCCACGGCACGCGCCGGCTCGTCCTGCTCTCCGGCCGGGGCGAGGAGGGCGCCGTCGCCTCCGAGGACTCACTGAAGAAGTCAGGCGCCGACTGGACCGTCGTGCGGTGCGACTGGTTCAACCAGAACTTCAGCGAGAGCTTCTTCCTGGAGCCGGTCCTGGCCGGCGAGCTCGCCCTCCCCACCGGCGACTGCGTGGAGCCCTTCGTCGACGCCGACGACATCGCCGACGTGGCGGCCGCCGCGCTCACCGACGACCGGCACATCCACGCCACATACGAACTGTCCGGACCCCGCCTGCTCAGCTTCCGCGACGTGGCGGACGAGCTGTCCGCGGCGACCGGCCGCACCATCACCTACATCCCCGTCTCCAGCGACGACTACCGAGCGGCTCTCGTCGAGGCGGGCCAGCCGGCGGAGCTCGCCGACCTCTTCGCACTCATCCTGGACGGCCGCAACGCCAGCCTGGTGAACGGCGTCCAGGAAGTACTGGACCGCGAACCGCGCGACTTCTCCGCCTACGCGCGGGACACAGCCGCCACCGGCGTGTGGAACGCATAGAGCCTGTCCGGCGCACCGCTGGCGGACAGGTCCCGGACACCCGGCGCAAGCGGTCAGGGGCCGTGCGGGACCTGCGTATCTGCCGGGTCCGGACTCGGGGCACCGCGCGTCGGGGCACCGGACGAAAACGGTGGGAAGAGATGGACGCGCCGCTGACGACCGAGGGTGGTCCGGCCCCGCTGTCCCCGTCATCTGCACGGGTTCGCCCTCACACACATCGCGATGCGGCGGGGTTCCGGGAGAATCGTGTCGGCTGTTCCCCCGTTGACCACCACCGGGTTTCCCGCCGCGGCCGACTGGTGGCGGCAACGGTGCAGCATCATCGACTGGCACCACAACACCGAGGACGACATTCGGTGGCCCGGCCTGATCGAGTGGCTGCCGAGCTTCGCCGCCCACTCCAACCGGAGGGTCCGGGAGCAGGTGTGCCTGCCGGTCTTCCCCCAGGTGCCCGCCGACGTCATGCAGGCCCCGGTCCGTCTCCTCGGCCGCACGGCTCCGCGGCATCACCCGGCCGCGCTGACCGCGCGCCCGGGCTGCCGCCCGCCACCGAACCGCACATCAGCCGTACCCCGGTGAGGAGCCCATGCGCTACCGCTGCCCGGACGACGAGACGTTCGTCTCCATCATCCAGCGGATCAACGGGGTCCTCGACGACGACGCGGCCTTCGGCGCGCTCTTCCTGGGCGTCTTCCTCGCCACCGGCCTTGCCGCCACCCTGCTGCGCGCGGCGAGTTCGAACGTCTGTGGCGCACCGCCAACGTCCTGCGCACCGTCAGCTGCGCCGCCGCGCTCGGCGTACTCGCCCGGACCGTCCTGTCGCGTGCCCGTACCGCCCCGGAGCCTGTCCGGCCGCCCAAATGATCACGTGGCCGTGTGGTCTGCTGCGAGGGGACGGACACCTTGTACTTTGACGGGATGGACACCTTGACCGGTCTGCTGGAGAGCCCCAAGGCCCGTGGTGCGTTCCTGCTGAAGTCCGTCTTCCAGCCCCCCTGGGGGATGCGCATCGAGGACCGGGCGCCCCTGTCGGTCGTGACGATGCTGCACGGTGACGCCTGGGTGCTGCCCGACCGCGGCCGTCCGCTCCTCCTGCGCCCCCGTGACGTGGCCGTGCTGCGCGGCCCCGATGCCTACACCATCGCCGACCACCCGGACACCGAGCCGCGCATCGTCGTCGGCCCGGAACAGCGCTGCCAGACCACCGACGGCCAAGACGTCACCGAACGCATGGCCCTGGGCGTGCGCACCTGGGGGCAACCCGACCGTGCCGGCTCCTCCGTGATGCTCAGCGGCACCTACCAGGCCCCCAGCGAGATCGGCGCCCGCATCCTGTCCGCCCTGCCGGTGCTGCTGGTCCGGCCGGCCTCCGCCGGGGCCGACCCGCTCGTCGGAGTGCTCGCCGAGGAGATCGACAAGGACGAGGTCGGCCAGGAGATCGTCCTGGACCGGCTGCTCGACCTGCTGCTCATCAACGTCCTGCGCACCTGGCTCGCGGACCCGGAGTCCGGAGCGCCGCCCTGGTTCAGGGCACAGAGCGACCCGGTCGTGGGTCCCGCCCTGCGGCGGCTGCACGAACAGCCCCACCTGCCCTGGACGGTGGCCTCGCTCGCCGACTCGGTGGGCGTCTCACGCGCCGGTCTCGCCCGGCACTTCACCCAGCTGGTCGGGGAGCCCCCGATGTCGTATCTGACGGGCTGGCGGCTCACGCTCGCCGCGGACATGCTGCGCGATCCGGACGCGACCGTGGCCAGTGTCGCCCGGCGGGTCGGATACAGCGGGGCCTTCGCTCTGAGCGCGGCCTTCAAACGGGTCCGCGGCGTCAGCCCGCAGGAGTTCCGCAAGGGCGTCGGAAGACGGACGGTGCGCCCGACCGGGCTGTCACCCCAGACCGTGGTCCTCGATCGCTGATCGCGCCCCGTCACCGGCCCAGCGGGTCACCGGCCCGTGAGGGGTGACTCCCGGCGGGCCGGTACGGTGACCGCCGCGAGCAGCAGCCCGTCTCGCCCGACCCAGTGCCCGGTGTACTGCGTCCGTGCCGCGGCAGTCTCGTCGCAGTACCAGGCCACGGCGCCAGCGCGCGATGGCCGCCGGGGCGCGCGACGGTGCGCACCGTACCGGCCCACGAGCATCGGGACGCCGGCCGAAGAAGCCCTGGCCCGGCGTGCGTGCGGGTGAGCGCTCGCAGCCGGGCGCCGAGCCCCGGCTCAGCGGCTCGTGCGGCCCTCTGTGCGGACCAGTGTGTGGACCAGGGAGAACACCGCGCCCTCCGGGTCCGCCACCGTGGCCACGCGGCCGTGGGGTGTGTCCCGGGCGGGCTTGAGGAGGTGGCCCCCGAGGCCGGTGACGCGGGTGACCGCCTCGTCGGTGTCGGCGACCTCGAAGGAGGTCAGCCAGTGGGGGCCCCGGTCGCGGGGGAGGGATCTGCCGACGCCGTGGATGCCGGCTACCGGCCGGCCCTCGACGCGGAGGGTCACGTAGTCGACGTCGGCGGCGGCGAGTGACTCCTCCTCGTAGCCGAAGACCGTCTCGTAGAACTTGGCGACGCCGATGGCGTCACGGGTGAAGAGTTCGTTCCATGCGGGCGTGCCGGGGACGCCCGCGACGGCGGTGCCGAGGTGGGCCGCGGCCTGCCAGATCCCGAAGACGGCGCCCGAGGAGTCCGAGGCGATGGCCATGCGGCCCGCGTCGGCGGCGTCCAGGGGGCCGACACCGACCGTGCCGCCGCAGTGCCGCACCATCGCGGCGGTCTTGTCCACGTCGGCCGAGGCGAGGTAGGGCGTCCACGCGATGGGCAGATGACGGTCGGACGGCAGCTGACCGATCCCGGCCACTTCGTGTCCGTCGAGCAGAGCCCTTACGTACGGGCCCAGTTGCTGCGGTCCCGGCCGGAACTCCCAGCCGAACAGCGCCCCGTAGAAGTCCTGGGTGGCGGCCATCCCGTGCACCATCAGACTCACCCAGCATGGTGTGCCGGGCGGATACGTTTCACCGTCCAGGCCGGCCGAACCCCGTGCCTCGGTCATCGTCACTACTCTCCTCGGCCCCTCGCGGCGGCCGTGTCGCCGCCGCTCACCGTACGCGCATACCGCCTTCACGCGCGTGCGCGTCCCGTGCTGATGCTCGCACCCCCCGTGCGCGGCTCGCCCCTGCCGCGCCGCCGCGGTTCGGCGAACTACGGGGAAGGGTGCCCGAATTGCCGCTTCCCGTCCGATGGCGCGCCGTACCGCGCGAGTCCTGCGGATGTACAGCATGTGCCCGATCCCGTACGCCTCGTGATCGGGTCTGTCCGGCCGAGCACAGTAGCCGGACCTGGACGACAGGGCCACCCCGTGCGCAAGGATGGGGTGCATGAAAGCCATCATCTCCGCAGCCGGACTCGCGACTGAGCTCACGGGCCCGACCCCGCCGGTCCTTCTCGACGTCCGCTGGCAGCTGGCCGGCCCGAACCTGCGACCCGAGTACGAGAAGGCGCACATCCCGGGCGCCTTCTTCATCGACCTGGATGCCGAACTCGCAGGTCCCGCGGGCGCCCGCGGCCGGCATCCGCTGCCGGACACGGAGGTCTTCGGCGCCGCGATGCGGGCGGCCGGGGTCTCGGCGGACCGGGACGTCGTGGTGTACGACGGCGGGCTCGGCTGGGCCGCCGCGCGCGCGTGGTGGCTGCTGCGCTTCACCGGACACCCGTCGGTACGCGTCCTCGACGGGGGCCTCGCGGCCTGGGACGGCCCGTTGACGTCGGAGGTCCCCGAACCGGTTCAGGGAACCTTCGTACCGGCTCCGGGCGCCCTGCCGCTGCTGGACGCCGATGGTGCCGCCGCGCTCGCCCGCACCGGGCTGCTCCTCGACGCGCGGGCGCCCGAGCGGTACCGCGGTGACGTCGAGCCCATCGATCCCGTCGCCGGACACATTCCGGGCGCGGTCTCGGCACCCACCACGGAGAATGTGGCCGAATCCGGTCGGTTCCTGCCCGCCGCCGAACTCGCCGACCGCTTCAGGGCACTGGGCACGTCCGGTGCCCCGGAGGTCGGTGTCTACTGCGGGTCGGGTGTCTCGGGCGCCCACGAGGTCCTCGCGCTGGCCGTCGCCGGCATCCCGGCCGCCCTGTACGTCGGCTCGTGGTCGGAGTGGAGCCAGGACGGCAACCGCCCGGTGGCGACGGGCCCGGACCCCCAGTGATCTGCGCGGCCGCCAGGTGACATCGGCCGGCTCCTGCTGACGCCCGGCATGCCGTGGGGCCCGCATCTGAACGATGCGGGCCCCACGCACGTACCTGTGACCAGTCGACTGGTCCTGCTCCTTCGAGTCCCGGTTCTTCTGGTCCGTGCTTCTGGTCCTGCCTGTTCCGCTAGTCCTGCTTCTTCCGACGTGTACCGAACACGATTTCGTCCCAGCTCGGCACCGCCGCGCGCCGGCCCGGACGGACACCGTCCGCCTCGGCCTGGCGGTCGGTGGAGCCGACGAGGCGCTCGCGATGGCTGGCCACCGAGCGCGGCATGAGCACGTCCGCGTAAGCGGAACCGGCCGAGGCCGCGGGAGCCGGTGGCTCCTCCGCCTCGGGCTCCGGCGCGGGCTCCTCCTGCGTCTCCGCGGGCCGCTCGGGCACCACGAGGTCGCCCCGGTAGCTGGGCACGGCCTCCAGGATGCTGGTGAGCGAGTCGCGATCGTCCGTGCTCTCCTCGGCGGGCTCGGATGCCTGGGATGGCAGGATGGGGCGCTCCACAGGGCGGTCCAGGGGGCGGTCCCGTGGCAGCCGGGCGATCCGCGGCACGAACGGGAAGCTCGGCTCGGCCGCCCCGAGGTCGTCGGACTCACCGATCAGCGAGCGCGCCTCGTCGTCGACGGCCTGGACGAGCCGCCGGGGCGGGTCGTACGTCCAGGTCGCCGAGTGCGGCTCACCCGCGACCCGGTAGACCAGCAGCACCTCCCAGGTGCCGTCGTCGCGGCGCCAGGAGTCCCACTGGGCGGTTTCCTTCTCGGCGCCGCGCAGGAGCAGCCGCTCCTGGACGGCCTCGCCGAGCTGGGGACCGGCCGCGTTCTCGCCGGGGCGCCGCACCGGAGTCTTGCGCGCCCGCTCGGCCATGAAGGCGCGCTCGGCGAGCACGGGACCTTCGAAGCGGCGTACGCGGTCGACGGGGATGCCGGCGAGCTGCGCGACCTCCTCGGCCGACGCACCGGCGCGTATACGGGCCTGGATGTCACGGGGGCGGAGATGGCTCTCCACCTCGATCTCGATCTGGCCGAGGCGTGGCCGGTCGCCGCGGACGGCGGCGCGGAGCCGCTCGTCGATCGGGAGTGTGTACTCCGTTGCGTCGGCAGCCTTCAGCACCAGCCGTGTGCCGTCATTTGAGACGGCCACGACACGCAGTTCGGGCATGGGGACCTCCCGGGTGGTGCCTGCCGACGTCACGTGCGTCGCTGCTTCCGCTAGTCGAGTGTGGCCTGCCCGGGTGCAGCCTGCCACAACCTTGCCGAGTTGCCCGGCGTGTCGGGCGTTGGCCCTGGGCCGCCGTTATGGCACGGTTACCTTTTCGCAACGCTAAGTGACGAATCTCATCACCCTGTGCAACGATCCCCCTCCCGGCGGTCCTCGAAGGCCCCGGACACCCTGGCGGGAGTCCGGATCCAGGGCTCGCAACAGTACTCCATTCGGGCCACTTGCGTGGATCGGCACGCCGCCCAACTTCTCGCAAGGGGTGCGAGTTGGTCGGCCGAAGCGCCGTTTTTCGTGCCGATGGAGCATGACGCACCGGATGAAACCGGTGGAAACGGGGTGAATCTCCTCGCTCATGCGTCCCGCTCTCGCGCAGCCGCACGGGCGCGGGGTGGCTACGGGCCCAACACCCTCCGCAGGTAGTCGTTCTGGAAGCGGCGATCGGGGTCCAGCCGGTCACGGAGCGCGGTGAACTCGCCGAAGCGGGGATAGACACCGGAGAAGTAATCGGCGTCGCGCGTGTGGACCTTGCCCCAGTGCGGGCGTCCCTCGTGTGCCGTGAAGATCCGCTCTGCCGCGGTGAAGTACGCCCGGTAGGGCGTGCCCTTGAACATGTGGACGGCGACGTACGCGCTGTCGCGGCCCGACGCCGTGGAGAGCGTGATGTCGTCGGCCGGCGCCGTGCGGACCTCCACGGGGAAGCTGACGCGCAGGGGAGAGCGGTCGATCATCGCCTTCAACTCCCGCAGCGTGTCCACCAGTGCCGCACGCGGCACGGCGTACTCCATCTCCACGAAGCGCACCCGGCGCGGAGACGTGAAGACCTTGTAGGGAATGTCGGTGTACGTGCGCGCGGACAGGGCACGGCTGGAGATCCGGGCGATCGTGGGGACCGTGGCGGGGACGGCACGGCCGACCCAGTTGGCCACCTGGAAGACGCCGTTGGAGAGGAACTCGTCCTCGAACCAGCCGCTGAGCGGGGGGACGGGCTTCTCGGGGCCCGCGCTGCGGTTGTTGCGCTTGGTGTTGGTGTTGCCGGTGTGCGGGAACCAGTAGAACTCGAAGTGCTCGTTCTCGGCCCAGAGTTCGTCGAACTCCGCGAGGACCCTGTCGAAGGCCATCGGTTCCTCGCGGGCCGTGAGCAGGAAGAGGGGCTCCACGGCGAACGTGATCGCGGTGACGATCCCCAGGGCGCCGATGCCTATTCGGGCGGCCGCGAAGATCGCGCGTTCCTCGGCGGTCCCCGTCGCGGAGCAGGTGAGGACCGAGCCGTCGGCGGTCACCAGCTCAAGTTCCCTGATCTGCGCGGCGATCGAGGCCGACTCGCGGCCGGTGCCGTGGGTGCCGGTACTGGTCGCGCCCGACACCGTCTGTTCCATGATGTCGCCCATGTTCGTGAGCGACAGTCCCTCGCGCGCGAGGGCCATGTTGAGACGCTTGAGCGGGGTGCCGGCCTCGACGGTGACCGTCATGGCGTCGCGGTCGATCCTGCGTATCCCGGCCAACAGTTGAGGGCGGATCAGCACACCGTCGGTCGCGGCGGCCGCCGTGAAGGAGTGCCCGGTGCCGACGGCCTTCACCCGCAGGCCGTCCTCGGCGGCCTGCCGTACGGCCGCGGACAGTTCGTCCACGGAGGCGGGTGTGACCTCGCGTACCGGACGGGCGGTGACGTTCCCGGCCCAGTTACGCCATGTTCCGCTGCTCGTGCTCGTCGTGCCGCTCGCTGTGCTGCTCATGGGCTCCTCCCCGCTGCGCAGCCGGCCTGCGCAGCCGGCGGTACCCGAGGAAACCGACCGTGACCGCGACGGCACCGGACACCGCCGGAACCCCGTACCCGGCGTCCGCTCCGGCGGCGTCGATCACCCAGCCGGACACGGAGGAGCCGAGCGCGACCCCGACCGCGAGTCCGGTGCTCACCCAGGTCATGCCCTCGGTCAGTTGCGCGCGTGGTACGTGCTCTTCGATGAGGGACATCGTCGTGATCATCGTCGGTGCGACGGACAGGCCCGCGACGAAGAGCGCCACAGCCAGAAACGGCAGGTTCCCGACCAGTAGGAGGGGGATCATACTCACGGCCATGCCGCACACGCCCAGCAGCCACCGGCGTTCCGGGGCTCCCGCGAAGCGCAGCAGGCCGAAGACGATCCCCGCGAGGCAGGATCCCGCCGCGTACACGGAGAGAACGACACTCGCTGCGGCCTTGTGGCCCCGCTCGTCGGCGAAGGCCACGGTGACCACGTCGACGGCTCCGAAGATCGCCCCGGTCGCCACGAAGGTGCCCACCAGGACCTGCAGGCCGGGGGAGCGCAGCGCCGACCGTCCACCGCCGCCGTGGGTTTCGCGCGGGTGCGGTGCGGGCTCGGTGGCGCGCTGGGCCGTCAGCCAGAACACGCCGACCGCGAGAAAGCAGGCGGCGAGCAGCGGCCCGGCCTCCGGGAACCAGGCCGTGGACAGCCCGATGGAGAAGATCGGCCCGAAGATGAAGCAGACCTCGTCCACCACGGACTCGAAGGAGTACGCGGTGTGCAGGTGCGGGGTGCCCCGGTAGAGCGTCGCCCAGCGCGCGCGGGTCATCGCCCCGATGCTGGGGGTGCAGCCGACGCCCGCCGAGCAGACGTACAGCACCCAGTCCGGCCACCCGTGGTGCGCGGCGAACAACAACCCGGCCGCCGCGGCCAGCGTGAGGAGGGTCGCCGGGCGCAGCACCCGGCGCTGCCCGTACTGGTCCACCAGGCGGGAGACCTGAGGCCCGGCCACGGCTGCGGACAGGGCGATGGTCGCCGACAGCGCGCCCGCGAGCCCGTACCGGCCGGTGAGCTGGGAGACCATCGTCACCACGCCGATGCCCATCATCGACAGCGGCATCCGGCCGAGGAGACCCGCGGCGGTGAAGCCCTTGGTGCCGGGGGCGGCGAACAGGGCGCGGTAGGGGCTGGGCACGTGGGTCTCCGGGTCTGCCGTGGGACCGGTCGGCTGGATGGGCCGATCCCGTAAGGCGTGATTGCAGCTGACACAGCTTACGGGTACGGCGCTCCCCCTGCACCCGCTCACGCCCCCCGGAACAAGGGCCGGGAACCCGGCTGTCACTGGTGGGTGGCAGGATCGTAGTCATGCCCGACGCACGCGACGCGACCCCCTACGACGCCCTGCTGCTCCTCTCGTTCGGAGGACCCGAGGGCCCGGACGACGTGGTCCCCTTCCTGGAGAACGTGACGCGGGGACGCGGCATCCCCAAGGAGCGGCTCAAGGAGGTGGGGCAGCACTACTTCCGGTTCGGCGGGGTCAGCCCCATCAACGGCCAGAACAGAGCGCTGCTCGACGCCCTCCGCAAGGACTTCGCCGAGCACGGCCTGGACCTGCCGGTCTACTGGGGCAACCGCAACTGGGCGCCGTACCTGACGGACACCCTGCGCGAGATGACCGCCGACGGCCGCCGCCGCGTCCTCGTCCTCGCCACGAGCGCCTACGCGTCGTACTCGGGCTGCCGCCAGTACCGCGAGAACCTCGCGGACGCGCTCGCCGCCCTGGAGACGGAGGGCCTTCAGCCGCCGAAGGTCGACAAGCTGCGGCACTACTTCAACCACCCCGGCTTCCTCGACCCCATGATCGACGGCCTCGTGGAATCCCTCGCCGACCTGCCCGAAGACGTACGGGACGGCGCCCACATCGCGTTCACCACGCACTCCATCCCGACCGCGGCCGCGGACACCTCAGGCCCGGTCGAGGACCACGGGGACGGCGGCGCGTACGTCGCGGAGCACCTGGACACCGCCCGGCTGATCGCCGACGCCGTGCGCGAGCGGACCGGTGCCGACCACCCCTGGCGGCTGGTCTACCAGTCGCGTTCCGGGGCGCCGCACATCCCGTGGCTGGAGCCCGACATCTGCGACCACCTGGAGGAGCTGCACGGCGCCGGGGTGCCGGCCGTCGTGATGGCGCCCATCGGGTTCGTCTCGGACCACATGGAGGTCCTGTACGACCTCGACACGGAGGCCACGGCCAAGGCCGAGGAGCTGGGCCTGCCCGTGCGCCGCTCGGCCACCGTGGGCGCGGACCCGCGGTTCGCCGCCGCGGTCCGGGACCTGGTCCTGGAACGCGCCGCGACCGAGCGCGGCGCGGACGTGACCCCCTGTGCCCTCGGGGCGCTCGGCCCGAGCCACAACCTGTGCCCCGTGGGCTGCTGCCCGGCCCGCGCCCCCCGTCCCGCCGCCGCGGGCGCCGACAGCCCGTACGCGTGAGGAGCATCGTGACCGACAAGTCAGCAGAGCAGCGGGGCCCTCTGCGGGCCGAGCTTCTGGAGATCGCGCTCGACGCGGCCACCCGCGCGGGCGCCTTCCTCCGCGACGGCCGCCCCGCGGACCTCGGCGTGGCCGCCACCAAGACCAGCGCCGTCGACGTCGTCACCGAGATGGACATCGCCTCCGAGAAGCTGATCACCGGCCTGCTGGCCGAGCGCAGGCCGGACGACGGTGTGCTCGGCGAGGAGGGCGCCAGCGTCGAGGGCAGCAGCGGCGTCCAGTGGGTGATCGACCCGCTCGACGGCACCGTCAACTACCTGTACGGCCTGCCCAGCTGGGCGGTGTCCATCGCGGCCCGGCTGCACGGCGAGACGGTCGTCGGAGTGGTCCACGCCCCGCTGCGCGGCGAGACCTTCCGGGCGGTCCTGGGGGAGGGGGCGTATGTGAACGGCCGCGCCGCGCGCGTGCGGCCCGCCGCCGCCCTGGAGGTCGCCCTCGTGGGCACTGGATTCGGCTATCTGGCCGACCGTCGGGCCAGGCAGGCCGAGGTGCTCCGCGAACTGCTCCCCCACGTGCGCGACATCCGGCGCGGCGGCTCGGCCGCCATCGACCTGTGCGACGTGGCGGTGGGCCGCCTGGACGGCTTCTACGAGCGCGGACTGAACCCCTGGGACTACGCGGCGGGCGACCTCATCGCCCGGGAAGCGGGCGCCCTGACCGGTGGCCGCCCCGGAGAGCCCCTCTCGACCGACCTGACCGTCGTGGCTCCACCAGGCCTCTTCGAGCCCCTCCAGGCCCGCCTGGAGGGGCTGGGAGCGTGGCACGACTGACGGCGCTCACGGCACGGCGTACGACGCCGGCTGACACCCCGTGAACGCCGAACGGGGCCCCGGCACTGGATCGATGCCGGAGCCCCGCTCGGACGAGCTGGTCAGACGCGTTACGCACTGACCTCCACACCGTGTTCGGCGGCGAGACGGTGCAGGTCGTCGAGTTCGCCCTGCTCGACCTCCACGAGGAAGTCGTCGCCCGTCTCGCGAGCCCGCGTCAGGTCGGACTCGGTTGCCCTTATGCGCTGCAAAAGTCCTGCGGTGAATGCGTCCATGCTGCGCCCCCTCGTCCTGGGTCGTGGGTCGGTGGCACGGGGGTGTGCCGTTCGGAAGGGGCGATCACGTCTCTTGTGGATGCCCAGCGCTGCCCGTGCTGGGCGGCGACGGTGCCGGACACCCACGCCCGCCCTGCGGAAAGCGGATCGCGACGTACCGCATGGTGGTGCGGTACAAGCAGAGTGTGATCGCGGGGTGTAAAGCCGTCCTCCCCTCACACCGTTCCGGGGAAACCTCAACCGGACGAGATTTTCTCGTTTGCCCGGACTCCCGCGTTCCTCGCGCGCGGCCCGCACTCTGACTTACCGCCGACTTATGGCCGAAAAGGGCAGGATGGAGGTCACACACCCACGAAGACCCTGCTCGCGTGCGCCGAGGATGCGCCACGCGGGTGGACAGAGGAAGGACAAGCGACGTGCGCGTACTCGTCGTCGAGGACGAGCAGCTGCTCGCCGATGCGGTGGCCACCGGACTGCGCCGGGAGGCCATGGCCGTCGACGTCGTGTACGACGGTGCGGCCGCCCTGGAGCGCATCGGCGTCAACGACTACGACGTGGTCGTCCTCGACCGCGACCTTCCCCTCGTGCACGGTGACGACGTCTGCCGCAAGATCGTCGAGCTCGGCATGCCCACGCGCGTGCTGATGCTCACCGCGTCCGGCGACGTCAGCGACCGTGTCGAGGGCCTGGAGATAGGCGCCGACGACTATCTCCCCAAGCCGTTCGCCTTCAGCGAGCTCACCGCACGCGTGCGTGCCCTGGGGCGCCGGACGAGCGTGCCACTGCCACCCGTCCTGGAGCGCGCCGGCATCAAGCTGGACCCCAACCGCCGCGAGGTCTTCCGCGACGGCAGGGAGATCCAGCTCGCGCCCAAGGAGTTCGCCGTCCTGGAGGTGCTGATGCGCAGCGAGGGCGCCGTCGTCTCGGCCGAGCAGCTCCTGGAGAAGGCCTGGGACGAGAACACGGACCCCTTCACCAACGTCGTGCGCGTCACGGTGATGACCCTGCGCCGCAAGCTCGGCGAGCCCCCGGTCATCGTCACCGTGCCCGGCTCCGGTTACCGGATCTGATCCCGATGGCCGCGACACCCGCGCCGCCCAAGGCGCCCCCGAAGCCCACGTGGGACCCGAGGAAGCCGGAGCCGCCCTTCCCCTGGCTGCGCCCGACCATCCGGATAAGGCTCACGCTGCTGTACGGCGGCATGTTCCTGATCGCCGGGATCCTGCTGCTGTCGATCATCTATCTGCTGGCTGCCCAGGCCATCCACGAGGGCAGTGGCCAGTCGTTCCAGATCTCCGGCAGCGGCGTCACCATCCGCAGCGACACCTGCCCGGAGCTGAACAACGCGACCACCGACGACGCGCGCAACGCCGCGCTGAAGGCGTGCAACGACGCCCTGAAGCAGCACGCCCTGGACGGTCTGCTCAGCCGCTCCCTGCTGGCCCTGCTGGGCCTCGCCGTGATCGCGTTCGCCTTCGGCTACGCGATGGCGGGCCGGGTGTTGACGCCGCTCGGCCGGATCACCCGCACCGCGCGCGCGGTGGCGGGCTCGGACCTGTCCCGGCGGATCGAGCTGGACGGCCCGGACGATGAACTGAAGGAGCTGGCGGACACCCTCGACGACATGCTGGAGCGGCTGGAGCGGGCCTTCACGGCCCAGCAACGGTTCGTCGGGAACGCCTCGCACGAGCTGAGAACCCCGCTCGCGATCAACCGCACGCTCCTGGAAGTGCATCTGTCCGATCCGAACGCTCCCATGGAGCTGCAACAGCTCGGCAAGACGCTGCTGGCCACCAACGAACGCAGCGAGCAGCTCGTCGAGGGCCTGCTGCTGCTCGCCCGCAGTGACAACCAGATCGTCGAGCGCAAGCCCGTGGACCTGGCGGAGGTCGCCTCGCAGGCCGTCGACCAGGTGCACGCCGAAGCGGAGGCCAAGGGCGTGGAGATCCGCGGCGAGCGCGCCCCGGCGGTCGTCCAGGGCAATGGCGTCCTGCTGGAGCGGATCGCTCTGAACCTCGTCCAGAACGCCGTCCGGTACAACGTGCCGGAGAACGGCTGGGTCGAGGTGGTGACCGAGTTCCAGCACGGCCAGGCGGTCCTGGTCGTCACGAACACCGGGCCGGTGGTCCCCGCGTACGAGATCGACAACCTCTTCGAGCCTTTCCGGCGGCTGCGCACCGAGCGCACGGGGAGCGACAAGGGGGTGGGCCTCGGCCTGTCGATCGCCCGGTCCGTGGCCCGCGCGCACGGCGGCCACATCGCCGCCCGTCCGCGCGAGGGAGGTGGACTCGTGATGCGGGTCACTCTGCCGACCTGAAAGTCGGGCGGCTCGAGGGTCCAGAGGGGCGCGAGATCCGGCCGACCTGAGATGCGGGAGGCCGTGCTGATCTGACATCATGCCGCCGACACAACGACCGTGTTCGCTTTGGGCGGAATTTTCCTCGCGCGCAAGCGTGAAGATCGTGTGTGATCGATCACAGGGGCGAATTTCCGGCCATCTACTCTCCGTGATCATGTGGCTGTCGGAAAGCCGGGAAAATCCGGGTTTTCGACCATCTTGATCACGGGAAGTACACGGTGAGACGCCTTTGAAGTGCGGCCCATGGACCGTGTACGGTCCCGTTCGCCATCCAAGCCGATCACTCTTGAGGGGTCCGGTTGGGTGTCGATTGAGTAACAGACCTTGATGTGAGGCAAAATCTCCGCCTCGGGTCGGGCACAAGTCCGGCCTCTCACGCGTTACGTGCGCTGGAGACACCGTAGACACCCAGAGGGGGAGAGCGACAATGGCAACGGATTACGACACCCCACGCAAGACCGATGACGACGTCGATTCGGACAGCCTGGAAGAACTCAAGGCCCGGAGGAACGACAAGTCGACCTCGGCGGTTGACGTCGACGAGTTCGAGGCCGCCGAAGGCCTGGAACTGCCCGGCGCCGACCTCTCGAACGAGGAGTTGGCCGTCCGGGTCCTGCCCAAGCAGCAGGACGAGTTCACCTGCATGAGCTGCTTCCTGGTCCACCACCGCAGTCAGCTGGCCCGCGAGAAGAACGGCCAGCCGATCTGCCGCGACTGCGACTGAGGCGGGGTCGGCCGTGACTGGCTCGACCCCTCCCTGGAAGCGCCGCTTCCGCAAGGAGGCGGACGAAGAGCCGTACGACGGCTCTCAAGGCGTGCGTGATGAAGGGCGGGGCTCCTCCGAACCCGGAGCCTCGCTCGAACGCACGTCTGGCACGGCGTCGGGGGGCGCCCAGGACGCGGACACCGCGGACGCGCAGCCGGGCCTTCCGGTCCCGGCGGACTCTCCGGCGCCGGCCGCCCGGCCTCGCACGGAGGTCGTCAGGGACGCGCTCTGGCAAGGCATCGAGGGCGCCCGTAAAGGTGGCAGCCGGGCCAGGGCCGCCCTGGCGCAGCTCGCCGACCGCATCGTCGACATAGCCCCGCGGATTCCCGTGCGGGACCTCGCGACCCTGCGCAGGCAGTTCCCGGGCCTGGGGCCCGAGGAGATCGCGGACAGACTCGTCGCCGGCGCGGCCAACGCCTCGTCGACGGTGGGCGCCGGAATCGGAGCCGCCGCGATGCTGCCGGTGCCGCCCGCGATGCCCACGGAACTGGCCGCCGAGATCACCGGGGTCGCCGCGATCGAGCTCAAACTGATCGCCGAGCTGTACGAGGTGTACGGAGTACGGCCGCCGGGGAACGTGAAGCAGCGCAGTACCGCCTATCTGAGCTCCTGGACCGGGGAGCGCGGGATCGACGTGGTCAAGCCGTCGACGATCAACGCCGCGCTGGGCGGTCAGATGAAGCGGGAGCTGCGCCAGCAGATCATGAAGCGCACGGTGCGCAATCTGCCGAACCTGATGCCGTTCATGGTGGGGGCGGCCGTCGGAGCGGTCATGAACCGCCGCGACACCAAGAACCTCGCCGAGCGCATCCGCAAGGACCTCCGCAGAATCCAGGTCCCGTGGGACGCGCTGCCCGAGCTGCCGCCGCTGGAGAAGCCGGCGGATCCGCTGCGGGTGGGAGAGATCCCGAAGGAGCTGGGCCGCTGACGCCGGCTGCCGTACTCGGCAGCCGGGCCGCTACGGCGGGCGAGAACGCCTCTGGGCCCCGCACAGCCCCGCACGGGACACCGCAGTACAGAGACGGCCCGAGAACCCGGATGTACCGCTCGCGGCGGACTACACCGTGGTGCGAGCCGTTTCCAGGGCCGCTGACAGGCGCTCGGGCTCCCGTGTCGAGAGGTACACGTAGGGCGTGGGGTCCGCCGGGTCCGTGACCGGGATACGCAGGGCCGTGGGGATGTAGGCACGCAGGAGCATGAAGGCGCGCGGATCCGCCTTGTGCGTGCGCCAGGCGCGGGCCTCCTCCGGGTCCAGGACCTCGGCGTCGCCGAGTGCGCTCACCGGGATCTTCGCCTCGCCCGCGATCAGCGCGCCGCCGACCACACGGACACGGACCGAGCCGTACGAGCTGGCCACGACCGCCGAGACCGCCGTGCCCCCGACCAGCCCGCCCAGCAGCGGGAGCGTGCCGAAGGGGAGCAGGATCAGAGCCATGGCCACGCCGACCAGAGCGCAGATCAGCCACCAGGAGCGGGGCGCGGTGAGACGTTCTTCGTACGGCGACGCGGAGGGCTGCATGGCGACAAGCTTGGCACGGTGCCTGACTTGTGCAGGATTCGGGGCGGTCCGCGCGAAGCGCTGTCGGGCCGCACGGTGGTGGGCGACGGATGACGGCCGGGGCGGTCTGCGCGGAGCGCTGTCCGGTACGGCGGTGGTGGGAGGCGGGCGGGCAGGTAAGGTCTGCGGCTGTGAGTGGTAGTTCCTCAGCCCTGAAGCCTCCGGCCGACGCCCTGGCGCCCGTGCGGCACCCCGCGGCGCCCGCCCCCGGCGAGCTGCTCGGGGCGCACTACGGCCAGTGCTTCGGATGCGGGGGCGAGCAGCCGCACGGGCTGCTTCTGGAGGCCAGGGCCGGTGAGGGCGTTTCGCTGACCGCCGAGTTCACCGTGCAGCCCGCCCATCAGGGCGCCCCGGGCCTCGCCCACGGCGGTGTGCTGGCGACCGCGCTCGACGAGACCCTCGGCTCGCTCAACTGGCTGTTGCGCACCATCGCCGTGACCGGGCGGCTTGAGACGGACTTCATGCGGCCCGTGCCCGTCGGCACCGTGCTGCATCTGGAGGCCCGCGTGACCGCCGTGGCCGGACGGAAGATCTACTCGACCGCCACGGGGCGTATCGGCGGCCCCGACGGCCCCGTCGCCGTCCGCGCCGACGCGCTCTTCGTCGAGGTGAAGGTCGACCACTTCATCGACAACGGCCGTCCGGAGGAGATCCGGGCCGCCATGGACGACCCGGACCAGGTCCGGCGTGCCCGCGCCTTCGAGGTGAACCCGTGAGCCGTACGCCCGTGAACGTGCTGATCCGGCGCGTCGACGCGGAGGTTCCCCTTCCGGAATACGCGCACCCCGGGGACGCGGGCGCGGATTTGCGCACCACCGAGGCCCGTGAACTGGCGCCGGGAGAGCGAGCGGTTCTGCCCACCGGGGTGTCGATCGCTCTCCCTGAGGGGTACGCGGCCTTCGTGCACCCGCGTTCCGGTCTCGCCGCCCGCTGTGGTGTCGCCCTCGTGAATGCCCCGGGGACGGTTGATGCCGGGTACCGTGGGGAGATCAAGGTGATCGTGGTGAATCTCGACCCGCACGAGCCAGTGCGGTTCGAGCGCTTCGACCGGATTGCCCAGCTGGTCGTCCAGCAGATCGAGAAGGTCCGCTTCCAGGAGGTGGCGGAGCTTCCCGACTCGGCGCGGGCCGACGGGGGCTTCGGGTCCACTGGCGGTCATGCCGCCGTGGGCGGCAGAACGGGTGGGAATCGATACGCTTCGGTCGTATCCGACCGGGAAGGACAGTGACGTGTTCGGACGTCGCAAGAAGAAGGGTGCCGCCGAGGACGCGGCCGGCGAGGCCGAGCAGGTCGTCGACAGCGTCGACACCGAGGCGGACGAAGAAGGCGAGCGCGAGCGCGTACGGCTGGAGCCGGCGCCGCGCCCCGAAGGACCCTGGGACAGCTCCGAGGTGCGCGAGCCCGGCGAGGGCCGGGTCGACCTGGGCGGCCTTTTCGTGCCCGGGGTCGACGGCATGGAGCTGCGGGTCGAGGTCGCGGGCGACGCGATCGTCGCGGCGACCGTCGTGCTGCGCGACAGCGCCGTCCAGCTGCAGGCCTTCGCCGCGCCCAAGCGCGAGGGCATCTGGGGCGAGGTGCGCGAGGAGATCGCCACCGGCATCACGCAGCAGGGCGGAGTCATCGACGAGGTCGAGGGCCCGCTGGGCTGGGAGCTGCGGGCCCAGGTGCCGGTACAGCTGCCGGACGGGACGGGCGGCTTCCAGGTCGTACGGTTCATCGGTGTGGACGGGCCGCGCTGGTTCCTGCGGGGAGTGATCTCCGGCCGGGGCGCGGTGGAGCCGGAGACCGCGGGGCTGCTGGAGCAGATCTTCCGGGACACGGTCGTCATCCGGGGTGAGGGCCCGATGGCCCCCCGCGACCCGATCGTCCTGAAGCTGCCGAACGACGCGCAGATGGTCCCCGAGGGCGTCCAGCAGGAGGAGCAGGGGTCCCGCTTCGCCGGCGGCATGGGTCAGCTGCAGCGCGGACCGGAGATCACCGAGGTCCGCTAGCCCTGAGCATGCACGGGACCGCATGGGCCGTACCCCGACGGGTGCGGCCCATTGTCATGTCCGGACTCTTCGCGCCTCGTGAGCTGTCGGCACTCGGGGCGGGTGACGCAAGGGGGGCCTCGGCGTGCGTCGAACCATTGATCGGCCGGGTGCCCGGTGACCATACTGGGCGTTCGGCCGACGGGGAGGGCGAGGGGCCATGGGGGACACGATGGTGCGCGTCGAGAACGTGCACCGCTCGTACGGCGGCGGCGCGGCCGCCGTGCACGCGCTGCGCGGCGTCTCCTTCGACGTGCCGCGCGGTGAACTCGTCGCCCTCAAGGGCCGTTCCGGGTCGGGGAAGACCACCCTGCTGAACCTCGTCGGCGGGCTCGACGAGCCGGACGAGGGGCGGATCACGATCGACGGGCTCGATCTGTCCGGGCTGGGCGAGGACGGGTTGCTGGAGCTGCGCCGGGACCGCGTCGGGTTCGTGTTCCAGTCCTTCGGGCTGATCCCCATCCTCACGGCCGCCGAGAACGTGGGCGTGCCCCTGCGGCTGCGCCGGACCGAGCCCGCCGAGCGCGAGGAACGCGTGGAGCTGCTGCTCTCCCTCGTGGGCCTCGCCGATCACGCCGAGCAGCGGCCCGGCGAGCTGTCGGGCGGCCAGCAGCAGCGCGTGGCCATCGCCCGCGCGCTCGCCAACAACCCCTCGCTCCTCATCGCCGACGAGCCCACCGGCCAGCTCGACGCCGAGACCGGCCACGCCGTCATGGAGCTGTTGCGCGCCGTCGTCCGCAGCGAGCGGGTCACCGCGCTGGTCGCCACGCACGACGCGACGCTCCTCGATCTCGCCGACCGGGTTCTGGAACTGCGGGACGGGGAGATCGTGGAGCACTGACCCCGGTCATCGCTGCGTCAGAGTTCCGTCAAAGAGCGATCACGGCCCACCCCGTCGCCCTCTTTGTCGTGATTGTTGGCCGTAAGGTCGACGCTGCGTGCACAGCTGTGACGGGAAGACAATGAGGCCATGGGACGCGGCAAGCTTCGGATCTACCTCGGTGCGGCACCGGGCGTCGGCAAGACGTACGCCATGCTCTCCGAGGCGCACCGCCGCGTGGAGCGGGGCACCGACTGCGTGGTCGGCTTCGTGGAGCACCACGACCGGCCGCGCACCGAGGTGATGCTGCACGGCCTGGAACAGGTTCCGCGCCGGGAGCTGGCCTACCGCGACGCCGTGTTCACCGAGATGGACGTGGACGCCGTGCTCCGGCGCGCCCCGGCCGTCGCCCTGGTGGACGAGCTCGCTCACACCAACGTGCCGGGCTCCCGCAACGACAAGCGCTGGCAGGACGTCGAGGAGCTGCTCGCGGCGGGCATCAACGTGATATCGACCGTCAACATCCAGCATCTGGAGTCTCTCGGTGACGTCGTCGAGTCGATAACGGGTGTACGGCAGCGGGAGACCCTCCCCGACGAGGCGGTGCGGCGGGCGGACCAGATCGAACTGGTCGACATGTCGCCGCAGGCGCTGCGCCGCCGTATGGCGCACGGCAACATCTACAAGTCCGACAAGGTCGACGCGGCGCTGTCGAACTACTTCCGCCCGGGCAACCTCACCGCCCTGCGCGAACTGGCGCTGCTGTGGGTGGCCGACCGCGTCGACGAGTACCTGAACGAGTACCGCAGCGAACACCGGGTGTCGGCGATCTGGGGTTCGCGGGAGCGGATCGTGGTCGGCCTGACGGGCGGGCCGGAGGGGCGGACGCTGATCCGCCGGGCGGCACGGCTGGCGGAGAAGGGCGCCGGGGGCGAGGTGATGGCCGTCTACATCGCCCGCAGCGACGGGCTGACCTCCGCCTCGCCCAAGGAACTCGCCGTGCAGCGCACGTTGGTGGAGGACCTGGGCGGCACCTTCCACCATGTGGTCGGCGACGACATCCCGGCGGCTCTGCTGGACTTCGCGCGCGGGGTGAACGCCACCCAGATCGTGCTGGGAGTGTCGCGCCGCAAGAGCTGGCAGTACGTCTTCGGGCCGGGGGTCGGCGCGACGGTCGCCCGGGAATCCGGGCCGGACCTGGACGTCCACCTGATCACGCATGCCGAGGCGGGCAAGGGACGCGGACTGCCTGTCGCCCGGGGCGCGCGCCTGGGCCGGGCCCGGGTCATCACGGGCTGGCTGACCGGTGTGCTCGGCCCGGTCGTTCTCGCGCTGCTGCTCAACACCGTCGACCTCGGCCTCGCCAACGACATGCTGCTGTTCCTGGCGGTGACCGTGGCCGCCGCGCTCGTCGGCGGCCTGTATCCGGCCCTCGCCGCGGCGGCGTTCGGCTCGCTGCTGCTGAACTACTACTACACGCCGCCGCTGCACCGGCTGACCATCGCCGACCCCAGGAACATCGTCGCCCTCGCGATCTTCGTCGGTGTCGCCGTGTCGGTCGCCTCCGTGGTCGACCTGGCGGCCCGACGCACCCATCAGGCGTCCCGGTTGCGCGCCGAGTCCGAGATCCTCTCGTTCCTCGCGGGCAGTGTGCTGCGCGGCGAGACCAGGCTGGAGGAGCTCCTGGAACGGGTTCGGGAGACCTTCGGAATGGAGTCGGTGGCCCTGCTGGAGCGGGAGAGCGACGTGGCGCCATGGACCTGCGCGGGCCGTGTGGGCGGTGGACTGCTGGTCGGGCGCCCGGACGACGCGGACGTGGACATGCCGGTCGGCGACCACATGGCGCTCGCGCTGTCCGGGCGCGTCCTGCCCGCCTCCGACCGCCGGGTGCTCGCCGCCTTCGCCGCGCAGGCCGCCGTCGTACTCGACCGCCAGCGGCTCCAGCACGAGGCCGAGCAGGCCCGCGCGCTGGCAGAGGGCAACCGCATCCGCACCGCGCTGCTCGCCGCCGTCAGCCACGACCTGCGCACCCCGCTGGCCGCCATCAAGGCCGCCGTGTCCTCCCTGCGCTCCGACGACGTGGCCTGGTCGGAGGAGGACCAGGCCGAGTTGCTCGAAGGCATCGAGGAGGGCGCCGACCGGCTCGACCACCTCGTGGGCAACCTCCTGGACATGTCACGCCTGCAGACCGGCACCGTCACCCCGCTGATCCGCGAGATCGACCTCGACGAGGTGGTGCCGATGGCACTCGGCGGGGTGCCCGAGGACAGCGTGGAGCTGGACGTCCCCGAGACCCTGCCCATGGTCGCCGTGGACGCGGGGCTGCTGGAGCGGGCGGTCGCCAACATCGTCGAGAACGCCGTCAAGTACAGCCCGCCCGGAGCACGCGTCCTGGTGGCCGCGAGCGCGCTCGCGGACCGCGTGGAGCTCCGCGTCGTCGACCGCGGCCCAGGTGTCCCCGACGACGCCAAGGACCGCATCTTCGAGCCCTTCCAGCGCCACGGCGACGCCCCGCGCGGAGCGGGCGTGGGCCTGGGCCTCGCCGTCGCCCGAGGGTTCGCCGAGGCGATGGACGGCACACTGAACGCCGAGGACACCCCCGGCGGCGGACTCACCATGGTGCTCACCCTCCGGGCTGTGGACGCGGTCCAGGCCCCCGCACGACTCGCAGAACCGGAAAGGCAGGTCTCATGAGCCCTGAGGGGACCCCCCAGGCCGTCACGAGGGTGCTCGTGGTCGACGACGAGCCGCAGATAGTGCGCGCCCTCGTGATCAACCTGAAGGCACGCAGTTACGAGGTCGACGCGGCCCACGACGGCGCCACCGCGCTCCGGCTCGCCGCCGCCCGCCACCCCGACGTCGTCGTCCTGGACCTCGGCCTGCCCGACATGGACGGCGTCGAGGTGATCAAGGGGCTGCGCGGCTGGACCCGGGTGCCGATCCTGGTCCTGTCCGCCCGCCACTCCTCCGACGAGAAGGTCGAGGCGCTCGACGCGGGCGCCGACGACTACGTGACCAAGCCCTTCGGCATGGACGAGCTCCTCGCCCGCCTCCGCGCCGCCGTCCGCCGGGCCGAGCCCATCGGGGGCGGCGGGGACGACGTGGTCGTGGACACCGACGACTTCACCGTCGACCTGGTCGCCAAGAAGGTCAACAAGGGCGGCAGGGACGTGCGCCTCACACCCACGGAATGGCATCTGCTGGAGGTCCTCGTCCGCAACACCGGCCGCCTGGTCAGCCAGAAGCAGCTCCTCCAGGAGGTCTGGGGGCCGTCGTACGGCACGGAGACGAACTACCTCCGGGTCTACATGGCCCAGCTCAGGCGGAAACTGGAGGCGGACCCGTCGCATCCGAAGCACTTCGTCACGGAGCCGGGCATGGGTTACCGGTTCGAGAAGTAGGGCGTGACGTACACGGGCTCATCCCGTGTCGGTGGCCCCCGGTAGGCTTTCCGGTATGAGTGCTGCCCCTCGTTCCGACAAGCCGGCGGGCCGCTTCCGGCGCATGCTCGACCGGCTCTCCTCGTCCCAGGAGGACCTGGAGTCCGAGGAGCTGCGCGAGGACGCGGACACGGCGGGTTGCACCCGCATCTGCGACTGTCACGACCGCCAGATAGTGACGGTTACTGGTACCTTGCGCACGGTTACGCTGCGCCCGCGGGCCGGAGTCCCGGCCCTGGAGGCCGAGCTGTTCGACGGTTCGGCCGCCCTGGACGTGGTGTGGCTCGGCAGGCGCTCCATCGTCGGGATAGAGCCGGGGCGCAAGCTGATCGCATCCGGCCGGATCTCGATGAGCCGGGGCCGTAGAGTGCTGTTCAACCCTAAGTACGAACTGAGACCGCTCGGACGGGAGTAGCCGGTGACGTCGCTCGACAAGCCGACCGAAGACGCCCAGGACGATTCGAGGGCGGTGACGGAGGCCGCGCTGTTCGAGGCGTTCGGTGGCGTCCGGGGCATGGTCGAGACGGTCCTGCCCGGCCTGCTCTTCGTCACGATCTACACGATCAACAAGGACCTGCACTCGTCCGCCATCGCGGCCCTCGTCGTCTCGCTGCTGCTCGTGGTGGTCCGTCTGGTGATGAGGGACACCATGAAGCACGCCTTCAGCGGTGTCTTCGGTGTCGCCTTCGGCGTGGTCTTCGCGATGATGACCGGCAACGCGAAGGACTTCTACCTGCCGGGCATGCTCTACACGCTGGGCCTCGCCCTCGCGTACATCATCACGACGCTCGCGGGCGTGCCGCTGCTCGGTCTGATCCTCGGCCCGGTCTTCAAGGAGAACCTCTCCTGGCGCACCCGCAACCCCGGCCGCAAGAAGGCGTACACGAAGGCGAGTTACGCCTGGGGGCTGATCCTGCTCGCCAAGTGCGCGATTCTGTTCCCCCTCTACTGGTGGGCTGACACGACCCAGCTCGGCTGGGTGCTGGTCGCGTTGAAGATTCCGCCGTTCCTGCTGGCGGTGTGGCTGACGTGGGTCTTCCTGGCGAAGGCCCCGGCCCCCATCGACGTCTTCGCCGAGATGGAGGCGGAGGAGCGCGCGGAGGAGGAGCGCCGGGCCGCGGAACGGGAGCAGGACGAAGCGGCCGCGGGCCGTCACCGCCGAGAGATGTAACGCCGTTTGCCTGTATGTGGATGGGGGCGCCCGGAGATCTCCGGGCGCCCCCATCCACATACAGGCAAACGCACGACACATACGGGCGACGTACGAGCGGCAGTCAGTCCGTCGCGTCCTGGCGCCGTACCGAGAGCAGGTCCTCCAGCTGTTCCTCACGCGCCTGGGCGGCCACGAACAGCAGCTCGTCGCCGGCCTCCAGGGAGTCCTCCCGGGTCGGGGTGAGGACGCGGGTGCCGCGGATGATGGTCACCAGGGAGGTGTCCTCGGGCCACGCGACCTCGCCGACCTGGGTGCCGGCCAGGGCCGACTCCGGGGGGAGGGTGAGCTCGACGAGGTTGGCGTCGCCGTGGCTGAAGCGGAGCAGGCGGACCAGGTCGCCGACGCTGACCGCCTCCTCCACGAGGGCCGACATCAGGCGCGGGGTCGAGACGGCCACGTCCACGCCCCAGGCCTCGTTGAACAACCACTCGTTCTTGGGGTTGTTGACCCGGGCCACGACGCGCGGGACGCCGTACTCGGTCTTGGCCAGCAGCGAGACGACGAGGTTCACCTTGTCGTCGCCGGTCGCCGCGATGACCACGTTGCACCGCTGCAGCGCGGCCTCGTCCAGCGAAGTGATCTCGCAGGCGTCGGCCAGCAGCCACTCCGCCTGGGGGACGCGCTCGACCGAGATGGCGGTCGGCGCCTTGTCGACGAGAAGGACCTCGTGACCGTTCTCCAGCAGTTCGCCCGCGATCGAGCGGCCGACCGCGCCGGCTCCGGCAATGGCGACCCTCATCAGTGACCGCCCTCCTCATCGGGCCCCTCGGCGAAGGACGCCTCGACCTTCTCGACATCGTCCGTGCGCATCATGACGTGCACCAGGTCGCCCTCCTGGAGCACCGTCTGCGAGGTGGGCAGGATGGCCTCGCCCAGCCGGGTGAGGAAGGCGACGCGGACGCCGGTCTCCTCCTGCAGCTTGCTGATCTTGTGGCCCACCCAGGCCGTCGAGGCGTGCACCTCGGCGAGCTGCACCCCACCGGTGGGATCGCGCCACAGTGGCTCGGCCCCGGAGGGCAGCAGCCGGCGCAGCATCTGGTCGGCGGTCCAGCGGACCGTGGCGACCGTCGGAATGCCCAGCCGCTGGTAGACCTCGGCGCGGCGCGGGTCGTAGATACGTGCCGCCACGTTCTCGATGCCGAACATCTCACGGGCCACCCGCGCGGCGATGATGTTCGAGTTGTCACCGCTGGAGACGGCGGCGAACGCGCCCGCCTCCTCGATGCCCGCCTCGCGCAGGGTGTCCTGGTCGAAGCCGACTCCGGTGACTCGACGGCCGCCGAACCCGGAGCCCAGCCGCCGGAAGGCGGTGGGGTCCTGGTCGACCACCGCGACCGTGTGCCCCTGTTGCTCCAGGGTCTGGGCGAGAGCGGAGCCCACTCGTCCGCAGCCCATGATGACAATGTGCACGGCCTACACCACGCTTTCCACAGGCCATCTGGCCCGTGTCCATGTCTTGCTCATGTCCTTCTCTCGGCTCGGCGGGCGACACGTGCGGCCGGCTTGCGGGCCGCCAGGCAACATCATGCCGGTGAATTCCGGCCGTTGCCCCGGCCGGGGCCCGGGGTGCCGGTTGCCGGATGCCTGTGTCCAACGTATCTGCCCGACCGCACGGGCCGATGACGGGCCCGGTGTCCCCGGTGGCGATCCGGCCAACGAGGCCCGTGCGAGTCGAACACAAGAGCTATTGTCCGTCCGTCGTGAGACGTGACACATCACGGACCGCATGACGGACCACATGCGACGGCCGGGGCCTCACGGAAAACTCGCCCGGCAAGCCTCAGCGGCGGCTGATGCTGCGGATGCTGACGACCGTCAGGACAGCGAGACCGACGAGCGCGGCGGCGGCGCCGATGAGTTCGGCGGCGGCCCCGATGAGGTCCGCAGCATGCGTCATGAAGTCTCCAGGGCGGGTGGGAGGCGGATCTCGCCATGGGGGAGGCGGATTTCGTCATATAGCCATGGGGACGCCGTCCGCGCTGGAATCCGCAACCCGCCTCGGCCCCCGATTCACTCGGAGGGCAGACGGCGGGACGGGCCGCCGCCGGACGACCGGTCGGGGGTGGGGGAGGCTGGGCTCCCCGTACCCGGACCGCTTACGATCCCTTGCGTGTCCAAACTGACCGACGTGCCCAAACGGATCCTGATCGGGCGCGCATTGCGCAGTGACCGGCTGGGGGAAACCCTCCTGCCCAAGCGCATCGCACTCCCCGTCTTCGCTTCCGACCCGCTCTCCTCCGTGGCGTACGCGCCGGGCGAGGTGCTGCTGGTCCTCTCCATCGCGGGCGTGTCGGCGTACCACTTCAGCCCCTGGATCGCGGTCGCGGTCGTCGTGCTGATGTTCACCGTGGTGGCGTCGTACCGGCAGAACGTGCACGCGTACCCCAGCGGCGGCGGCGACTACGAGGTGGCGAACACCAACCTCGGCCCGAAGGCCGGCCTCACCGTCGCCAGCGCGCTGCTCGTCGACTACGTCCTCACCGTCGCCGTCTCCATCTCCTCCGGTGTGGAGAACCTCGGCTCCGCGATCCCCTTCTTCGTCGAGAACAAGGTGCTGTCCGCCGTCGGCATCATCGTGCTGCTGACGCTGATGAACCTGCGCGGGGTGAAGGAGTCCGGGAAGCTCTTCGCGATCCCGACGTACGTGTTCGTCGCGGGCGTCTTCATCATGATCGGCTGGGGCGCATACCGCGCTCTGGTGCTCGGCCAGACGATGGAGGCACCCACCGCCGGCTTCGAGATCAAGGCCGAGCACCAGGGGCTCGCCGGCTTCGCGCTGGTCTTCCTGCTGCTGCGCGCGTTCTCCTCCGGCTGTGCCGCGCTCACCGGCGTGGAGGCGATCTCCAACGGCGTGCCCGCCTTCCGCAAGCCCAAGTCGAAGAACGCGGCCACCACGCTGGCGATGATGGGCCTGCTCGCCGTCACCATGTTCTGCGGCATCATCGGCCTGGCCATGGCGACCAACGTCCGCATGGCCGAGAACCCCGCTCACGAACTGCTGGAGAACGGCGTCCCGGTCGGTGACGGCTACGTCCAGAACCCGGTGATCTCCCAGGTCGCGGCCGCCGTCTTCGGCGACGGCACGTTCTTCTTCGTCCTGCTCGCCGCCGCCACCGCCCTCGTACTGTTCCTGGCCGCCAACACCGCGTACAACGGCTTCCCGCTGCTCGGCTCGATCCTCGCCCAGGACCGCTACCTGCCGCGCCAGCTCCACACCCGTGGCGACCGGCTCGCGTTCTCCAACGGCATCGTGCTGCTCGCGGGCGCGGCCGGACTGCTCGTGTGGATCTACGGCGCCGATTCCACGCGCCTGATCCAGCTGTACATCGTCGGGGTGTTCGTCTCCTTCACGCTCAGCCAGACCGGCATGGTCCGGCACTGGAACCGTCACCTGAGGACGGAGCGGGACCCGGCCAAGCGGCGGCACATGGTCCGCTCCCGGGCCATCAATACCTTCGGCGCGTTCTTCACGGGTCTGGTGCTGGTCGTCGTCCTGGTCACCAAGTTCACGCACGGTGCGTGGGTGGCGCTGGTGGGCATGGTGATCTTCTACGCGACGATGACGGCGATCCGTAAGCACTACGACCGGGTCGCCGACGAGATCGCGGCACCGGAGGGCCCTAGCGACGACGCCGTACGCCCGTCCCGCGTCCACTCGGTGGTCCTGATATCGAAGATCCACCGTCCGACACTGCGTGCCCTCGCCTACGCCAAGCTGCTGCGCTCGCACACCCTGGAGGCGCTCAGCGTCAATGTCGACCCGGCCGAGACCAAGGCGCTCCAGGAGGAGTGGCACCGGCGCGGCATCGACGTACCGCTGAAGGTCCTGGACTCGCCGTACCGCGAGATCACGCGCCCGGTCATCGAGTATGTGAAGGGGCTGCGCAAGGAGTCCCCGCGCGACGTGGTGTCCGTGATCATCCCCGAGTACGTGGTCGGCCACTGGTACGAGCACCTGCTGCACAACCAGAGCGCCCTGCGGCTGAAGGGCAGGCTGCTGTTCACCCCGGGCGTGATGGTCACCTCGGTGCCGTACCAGCTGGAGTCCAGCGAGGCGGCGCGGAAGCGGGCCCGCAGGCGGCAGGAGTGGAACGCACCGGGCGCGGTGCGCCGGGGCGTCGCGGAACGGCCCAGGGAGACCAAGGCACCCAGCACCAGGAGCTGACCCGCACCGGCTGAGCGACGGGCTTGTGGTGAACGGCCGGGTGACACCCACGTAGACTTGTGGGCTGTTGTCCGGCCGCCGGCCTTTTCACGTCGTCGCGTGTCTGCGCACGTCTTCGCCCCTAACGTCTTGCTCAACGTCTTGGAGTCACCCCGCCATGCAGGCAGAAGAGAAGAAATCGCTGGTGGGGGAGGAGTACGAGGTCGAGATCGGCCCCGTCGCCCACGGCGGCCACTGCATCGCCCGTACCTCCACGGGCCAGGTCCTCTTCGTCCGGCACGCGCTGCCCGGTGAGCGGGTCGTCGCGCGGGTGACGGAGGGCGAGGAAGGGGCGCGTTTCCTGCGCGCCGACGCGGTGGAGGTGCTGTCGGCGTCCAAGGACCGCATCGAGGCCCCCTGCCCGTACGCCGGGCCGGGCCGCTGCGGGGGCTGCGACTGGCAGCACGCCAAGCCGGGCGCCCAGCGGCGGCTCAAGGGCGAGGTCATCGCCGAGCAGCTGCGGCGGCTCGCGGGCCTCACACCCGAGGAGGCGGGCTGGGACGGCACGGTGGTGCCGGCCGAGGGCGACAAGCTTCCGGCGGGCGAGGTCCCGGCGTGGCGCACACGGGTGCAGTACGCGGTGGACCCCGACGGCCGGGCCGGTCTGCGCCGCCACCGCTCGCACGAGGTCGAACCGGTCGACCACTGCATGATCGCGGCCCCCGGAGTGACCGAGCTGGGCATCGAGAAGCGGGACTGGACGGGCATGGCGTCCATCGAGGCGATCACGGCGACGGGTTCGCAGGACCGACAGGTGATCCTGACGCCGAAGCCGGGAGCGCGACTGCCCATCGTGGAGCTGGACAAGCCGGTGTCGGTGATGCGGGTCGGCGAGAAGGACGGCGGCGTCCATCGCGTCCACGGCCGCCCCTTCGTACGCGAACGCGCGGACGGCCGTACGTACCGGGTCGGCAGCGGCGGATTCTGGCAGGTGCACCCCAAGGCGGCCGACACCCTCGTCACCGCCGTGATGCAGGGACTGCTGCCGCGCAAGGGCGAGATGGCGCTGGACCTGTACTGCGGGGCGGGCCTCTTCGCGGGCGCCCTCGCGGACCGGCTCGGCGACAAGGGCGCGGTCCTCGGCATCGAGTCCGGCAAGCGTGCGGTGGAGGACGCCCGGCACAACCTCGCCGCGTTCGACCGCGTCCGCATCGAACAGGGCAAGGTGGACTCCGTCCTCCCGCGCACCGGCATCACCGAGGTCGACCTCATCGTCCTGGACCCGCCCCGCGCGGGCGCGGGCCAGAAGACGGTCCAGCACCTTTCGTCACTGGGCGCGCGAAGGATCGCCTACGTGGCCTGTGATCCGGCCGCGCTGGCACGGGACCTGGCGTACTTCCGGGAGGGCGGGTACCGGGTGCGGACGCTGCGGGCGTTCGATCTGTTTCCGATGACTTCGCACGTGGAGTGCGTGGCGATCTTGGAGCCCGCTGTGAAGGGGCTCTGACCTGCTAGTTCGTCTCGATTACGAGTATCGGTACGACCCGGCCGATCTCTTTCCAGGGCTACACGATGTTAAGTCTCGCCGTATGCCGGGGATGGCATCCGACCTGCGGTTCGACCAGTGGCCGGCATGGTGCCGCGCATCGGATCGTGACTTTCGCGCGAACCACCGGTGGCCATCATGGCGCTCGCCTGACGCTCGTACTGATGGTGCGTCAGGTATTCCTTGCACGCGGTCCGGTCCGTGCCCACTCGGTCCGGCCCGCCTGTGCGGAAGACGTCGCCGGCAGGTCCGACAACTCAGTCGGTGGGGGCCGGAGGGGACCGGTGTGGTGGCCTTCTCGGTAGGGCTCGGGCTGACCTGTGTCGCGCCGGGCTCGGCCGGCGCCAGGTCCAGTGCCGGTGCTGGTGCGGGGTGTCCGTGCCCACGTCCGTTGTCTCCCGAGTCATCCAGACCGATCCAGCGGTCGATGTGGCCGTCGCCGTAGGTCTGGAGCCTCTCGAAGACAAGCTCCTCGGTGTCCGGAAACTGGCGGGCGGTCAGAGACGAGTCGGCATCCCTTCACCGACGGCGAGTTCGGTGCCCGGCACCGTGCAACCACGGCTGGTGGTGTCGAAAATCCAGCCCGCAGGCCGTTCGTGGGTGATGTCAGAGGGAGACATGCCTCAGAGCGTGTGCTCTACGTCACAGGACGTGCCCGGAGTTCATGACGTGGGGGCGACGACAGCAGGTCAGGCGGCCGCGCCCCGGGCGAGTGACGTTTTGAAGCCGACCTGGAAAAGGCCTGAGCAGGACTTGGTCGCAATGGCGGGGAACGCGGCGCGGCGTCGGCCGGGGACCTACCGGGCGGCTTCGAGATGCGATCAGGGGCGGTAGATCATTTCGAGGAGGCCGACAGCGATGAGCATCCGGAGCCCACGCAGCCGGCCGACGATATCTGCGTCCCGGTGGAATCATTCGGCATCGCGTCTGTCCAGCGACTGCAGTCACCCGCCTACCACGGAATCGCCCGGGGATCCTCTCACTCCACGTCGTCCGCCACCCAGTCCCTGATGAGCGCCTGAGCCACGTCCATGAGCTGTCGATGGGCCAGTGGCTGGAGATGGGAGAGGAGATTGCGGGCGTCGCAGAGGATGTCCAGGCGGCGCCGCTGCTCGGTGGTGAGGGTGAGGAGACGGGAGGCGCGCTGGAGGTCGGCCACCTCCAACTCGACTAGCGGGGCGGCGGGGAACTGCTTCTTGACCTGGTACTGGGAGCGAGCCTGCTCGCGGAAATAGTCGAGGCTGATCTCCTTGCGCAGGAGGCCGGGCACCAGATCGATGAAGGCGGTGCGGGCCTCGTTCACCAAGGGCAGCAGGACGCGGTTCTGGGCGTGGCAGACGAGGGTGCGCAGCTCCGTGGAATCGGGGTCAAGAAGGTGGTGACCGAGGACAGGACGGACATGGCCGTCCCAGCTGTCGACGGTGCCGGTCGACCAGGCGTCGCGTAGTTCCGCGGAGGGGGCGGAGGCGTGGGCGGTGGACATGCGGTGGGCCCAGGTCCGGTCCAAGACTGCCGCCTCGCCGGGGAGGACGCCGGCCAGGGCGCGGCGCAGGGAGTCCAGGTCGCCGCCCTTCCACGTTTCCCGGAGGGCGAGTGCGCTGTCGATGTCGGGGCCGCAGACCTCGGCGACGACAGCGTCGGTCACCCGGTGGAGCAGTGCCTCGGCGGCCCCCGCGTTCGGACGGGGCCGCCAGGCGAGCAGGACCTCACTGTCGAGGCGGGTCCACACCCGCCACCACCAGTGCAGGGTGACGTGGTCGTGGCTCGGGCCGACGCCGAAGGCACTGCTGGGCAGGTCGCCCATGCGGGCGGCGATGAGGAAGCGGGGGCGGTGTCCCGCGTCCAGGCCCTCGTCTCGGAAAGTGGCATGGGCGGTGCGGAGCAGTCGGCCCGTCTCCTCGGGTGAGTCCTCGTCCCAGCCGCGCACCACGATCAGCGGCGGTGCGCTTGGCAGGGCGTCGTCCTCCGGACCGTCGTCGCCAGGAACGTCGTGCCGGAGCCGGTCCGCCCGCCTGATCAGCTCGCTCAACGGGTCGCCGGTGACACCAAGTTCCTTGGCCAAGCGCTCGCCGAGCGACATCGAGGTGAGCGCTGCGACGCCTGGGGCCGGGCCGCGGTGGCCGGAGGGCGGTGGAGGGCCGGCCGGGGCGGCGACCAGCGAGCCCAGCATCGCTCCGTAGGGGTCTTCGGCGTCGAAGCCGTCGTCATCGTGCCAGAGCGTGAAGTGGTTGCCCGCCCCGGCGGACGCAGCCTCCGGTCCGGGCGCGGTGGCGCGCTGGGGCGGGATGGCGACGGCGCTTCCATGGTCGCCGGGGCGGTCGGCGAGCAAGGTGATCGTGCCCGGCACCGGTATGGGTTCCTCGAATCGGTTGTACAGCTCCCTCAGGAACAGTTCCGCCCGGCCGGAGTCGACCATTGGGTCCGGGAAGTACCAGACGCAGCTGCGGCCGGATCTCAGGTCCCTCTCCAACCGGTCCAGGTGGCGGCGCGGGCCGGGAAGACGCACCAGGTCGCGCTCGGAAGCCGGCTTGGCAGGGACAGCGGCCCTGCTCTCCCGCCCTTGTGCCCCCTGCAGGCCATGCGCCCCGCCCGGCTCGTTTCCGCCCCACAGGCCGGCAGTCACAGGTCGCCGCCGATCGCCTTGATGGACCGGAAGGTGACCGGGTCCAAGGTCTCGCCCTTGTCGGTGACGTCGAGGACGCCGAGGAGGTCGAGGCGGGCCAAGAGCCGCTCCACGGCGGGCAGCGCGCCCTCGGCGTCGCTCTCGTACAGACGCGCCTCGTGGAAGGCGGCCTGAAGGTCGCCTGCGGCGGCGACGGCGACCCCGGTGCGGTGCTCCTCCTCGGTGTAGAACTGCGCCCAGGCGGCGAGTCGGCCGACGTCGTCGGAGCTCAGGCCCGCCAGTTCCAGGTGGGCCTTGGCACGCTCCGGTACGGTCATCTCGGCGCGCAGCTCGTCGAAGACCTCCTGCTGACGCATGCCGGAACGGACCTTGTGCATGGCCAGTTCCACCAGCATCGGCCAGCCGCCGGTCACCTCGATCAGGCTGCGCCGCTCACGCGGGGAGCCGAAGGGCGACTCGGACCAGGCACGCACGCTGTCCACCGTCCACCGCTCGGGGCGCACCAGTCCGGCGGCCGACACCACGCCCGCGGCGGTGTCCGGGTCGCACAGGACGACGGCATAACGGCGGGGCACGGACGACGAGCTGTCGGAGCGAGGCTGGGTGATCCGGGTGTGGTCCAGGAGCCGGTCCGTGGCCTCCTGCAGCCGGGCTGTGTCCCGGCCTCTGAGGTCGACGAAGAGCAGCCGGGAGCCGCTCTTGCGGCGGGAGTTGGCCGTGATGAACTCGGTCAGGTCGTCGTCCGGTCCGATGCGCACGACGGTCAGGTCGTGGCCGTCGATGTGGAGCTGGATGCCGCGCTCCACCAGGTCCGCGCTGAGCGCCGGGGTGCAGGGCACCAGCGTGGTGCGGGTCGGTTGGGTGAGGATGTCGCTCAGCTGCCCGTCGGTCAGCGGGCTCATCCGCTGCACCCGGGTCCGCCGGTCAGTACCGAGTGAACGGCGGGCGACGCTCGGGTTGTAGTCGTAGGGCAGGTCGAACTGCGTGTCGCGCAGCTCGTTCTCCAACTCGGCCTGGGTGCCGAGCATGTTCACCACATTGGGGCTGCGCATGGCGTAGACACGCTCATCCCCGGGAAGCCGGATCAGCAGGCCCAGGTTGACCATCTCCTCGAGGTAGATGGTCAGCTGGCGCTCGGAGTTGAGTGGAAAGCCGTCCGGCCAGCGCTCGTGGGCGCGCTCGAGGAGTTCGGCGGGCCGGTACCCGTGCCCGTGGCCCTGCTCCAAGCTGCGCAGGGCAATCAGCAGGGCGAGGACGCGGTAGCGGTCCTCCAGGTTGATTGTGTAGCGAAGGCGCTCCGCGATCAGCCCGCGAACATCCTCCATGCCGGCCACTTGCTGGACGTCCTCCCAGGTGATCGGAGCGTGCCGGCCATCGGCGGGCATGGAGCGCTGCTGCATGTAGGCGACCAGGCGGTCGCAAAAAATCTGCAGCAGGTTGGCCTGGTAGTTGGTCAGGCCGAGGATGTGCCAGACGAGGTCGCGGGTCTCAAAGGTGAGACCCACCGCCGCCATGGGCTCCTCCACCAGCTCCACCGCGTCCTGCGGTTTCAGCGGGCCGACCGGCACGTCGCGGCCGCCGTGCGCGGTGACCACGTTGATCAGCCGGTTGAAGCGCTGGACCTGGTGGAGACCGGCGAACACCACCTTGAAGTTGCGCCCGGTGTCCTCCATCAGCCGCTGCAGTCGTTTCACCGTGGGGAACGTGGACTGGCCGCCGCCGGTGTAGACGGCCTGGGCGTCCGCCGTGAGAAACGCGTCGGCCTCGTCGGCGAGCAGCAGCAGACGGCGCTCGGGCCGCTCCTCGATCCACTGCTGGACCTCATTCGCGATCACATTGCCCGGCGCGCGGTCGGCCACGCTCTCGCTGATCACGCCGCGCCTCTTCAACTCGGTCAGCAGCATCCGCCAGATGCCTTCCGGTGGCTCCGCGTGCCCGATATCGGCCTTCATCAGGTCGACGTACACGGCGACCCGGTTCTCTTGGTCGTCTTTCTGGAACACCTCCACGGCCTGCCTGAGCAGGGACGACTTGCCGAGCTGGCGCCCCCCGAAGAGGAAGATCGGCCCCTGCGGGTCGAGGACGGCGCGCATCTCGTCTGTGCGGCCCTTGAACACCTCGGGCGGCACCAGACCCGCGACATGCGGGGTGTACGGGGTGTAGCCCGTCCACGGCAGGGAGACTTGCTGGACGGCGCGGAAGGAGCGTGGCGCGTGCGCGGCCACCCAGCCGACCACGGCCGGGTCGACGACCAGCGCTTGGTGGCTCCGGCCTCGCGACTCCTGCGCGAGGCTGCGACGGCCTTCGACACCCAGCGGCTGCGTGTACAGAATGATGTTGGCTTCGATCGCCGATGCCGGCAAATGGCGTAGCGGGCCCTCACCCCGCAACTCGTCGGTGATGACCACGACTTTGTACATGCGGCGGGCATACGAACCGAGGGCGGCGACGTAGCCGGGCGTGCTCTCCGTGATGTCGGCCCGCACGCTCAGCCGGGTGACGCCCCACCTGGCCTCTTCCACATTGGGTTGCGAGGCGTTCAGGCCGAGCAGCCGCAGCACGCTGACCACCGCCTTGCCGACCTTCCGGGCGTCCCTCAACTGCCCCAGCCGGTCCCAGGCGTCGAGGCCGGAGACGGCGTTCTGCACCAGCGCCTCGCCCGAGGCGTAGTGGTCCGCCCACCAACGGGCGCTGCCGCCGGACGAGTCGGGCCTGGGTGCGTCCGGGGCGGCCACACCCGCCAGGAAGCGGGAGAGGACTTCTCCGGCCGGCTCGGCCGGCTCCGGCAAGGGCTGCCCCCGACGGGCGAACGTCAGGAGCTCCTCCGCCGCCACCGTCTCACCGCGGTCCAGGAGATCGCGGATCCGGCTCGCGTCCTGCTCCGTCAGCCGCACCTGCCCGAGCTGGCGGCGCAGGTCGTCGCTGCGGTCCTGCTCCAAGAGGCGCAGGTCCTCGGCGACCTGCTCGACGGCGCGCAGACGCTCCCCGAAGCTCACGCCGTGGCCCTCGCCCTCCAAGTCCAGCAGACGGCCGGTGAACTCGCGCTCGACCTCGTGAGTCAGCAGGTTCTGCGCGCGGACCCGGGCCAGCGCCAGTTGGGCGCTGCGGTGCTCCTTGACGCACTGGTCCTTCCACTGGCCAGCCGCATCGGAGAGCGCCTGCCGCTGCTCGGCGAGCTGGACTGCCGTGAGCTCGACGCCGGGCACCTCGCCCCGGGATATCCGGTTCAGCAGACGTTCGGCGAGGTGCAGGTCACCGTGGGCGCGGTGCCAGGCGAGGGCGCGGGCCGGGTCATGCGGGCTCAGCATGTCCGCGAGCACGGGGAACGCCTCCGGGGCGGCGACGTCGGGCAGGTACCTGCCGTTCTCCGAGCGCCAGGACAGGCCCGGCAGCATCAGCAGCGCGTCCGCCGGCGGTGGGAACCGGATGTCCTCATCCCTGGGCCCGGGCGTGTAGGAACGGTCGAGCCATCGCACCAGCAGGTCGAACAGCGCGCCGCCCACACCCGGGGGCCGCCCCGCCTCCCTGGCGGCCTCGAGCGCCGCCAGCAGCTCGGGACCGATGGCGCCGCTGCCCGAAGCCGTCGGCGCCTCGGCGGCGCGCAGGGCCGCCCTCAGGAGGTCCTGGACGCTCTTGATGTGCGTGCGGAGCTGAAGGCGGGCGCCGGAGTGGATGTCGTTCTTGGCCTGCTTGGTGGTGCGCTTGACCCGGTCGGTGTCGTCGATCAGGCGGTCCGCGGCATCGATGCGCCGGAAGTGCTCCTCCATCAGCCCGGACAGCTTCTCTGCGCCGGACTTGCCACCCTTACTGGCCCACTCCTCAATGGCGTGCAGGGTCGCGCCGAGTACCCCTTCGGGCCCGGCCAGCGTCTGTAGGACGACCGTGGCCCGCTGGTAGCGGATCTTCCGCTTCGGCAGGTCGACCGCGAGCTGACGGGCCTGGTCGGCGATCTTCTCGAACCGGTTGGCCTCTGCGGCCGCGACGCCGGTGCGCAGACCTCCCGGAGTGATCTCCGCGCCCTTGAGGACGGCGAGCACCAAGCCGTCGAGAGCCTTTGCCCAAGGGTCCGGAAGCCCGGGGACGGACGTGTGGTCGCCGGTGAGGGCGCTGCTCGCCCAGTGGGCCGAGATTCCGCTACGTACGGCTGCCGTCAGTACCATGAACTGGGCGTCGCGGTCGTCCTCCAGGGGACGGCTTCGCGTGACGGCGTCCAGGAATTCCTCGGCCTTCACCTGCAGGTCGGAGGCTGAGGCGGGCGAATCGTGGAACGCGGCGTCCGCGAAGGCAAGGGCGAGCGTGCGGTGTTCCGACACGCCGGCGGCACGGCTCACCCAGTACGCCTCGGCGAGTCGGCCCTCGGCGGCCAGGGCTTCCACGGTGGCTTCGGCTCCGGCCCAGCCTTCGGCCGAGGCGGGATTCGCTTCGTCGGCGTCGGGCTCGGTGTGGGACGGCGCATGGGGGCGGGGGCGGGGGGACAGTGGCCTCACGCTGGTTCCCACCGGTCCGGGCCTCGTCGTCGTGGTGTTCGCCGCAGCCGGGGGAGGTGGCCTCCCACCGGACTTGGGTGGCGCCGGTGTCCTGGGCCGCCACCGCCTCGGGTTGGTCAACGGCTTCGGTCTCAGGGTCAGGGAGGACGACCGCCGTCGTCGCTGCCGCGACCGGTTTCGGGGTGTTCCCGCTGCTGAGCGAGTCCCCGGTCCCCTCGTCCTGAGACGCAGGCGTGTCGCCTTGTCCGCGAACCCCGTCGTCCGCGCCGTGCGGAGTGATTTCGCCTTCCAGGCCGGGGATTTCATCCTGGGGAGCCCGGCCGGAGTCCGTCTCGCCGCTCCCTTCGTCCGGAGGGACACGATCCGTACCGGCGCTCGCCGCGGAGTCGCTCTCCGCCTCGGACGCCGTAGTGTCGGCCACCGGTTCACCATGGAGCTCACGGAGCTTCCGCTCGAACTGCGCGACCTGGTCGACGAGGGTCTGCCGCATCAGGTCACTGACGGCCTGCTCAAGCAACCCCTCCGCCTCGTCGCGCGCCTGCACGACCTTGGCGATCTCCTCAGCGATCCGCCCCCGTTCCCGTTCTTCCTCGCGAAGCCGCTCGGTCAGCGCCGCGGCCTCGACCCAGCCGGCATCCGGACCCCAGGGGTCGGAGGGCTCCGCGCCTTCGGCCGCCGCGGGTACCGCCTCCGCGAAAGCCTCGGCGAGGGACTGCCGTTCCCGCATCCAGGACGTCACGGCGCTCAGCAATGCCTCGTGTCCGGCAGGCTGCCGTCCGTCCCTGATCGCGGCGGCGAACGCCTCCAGCCGGTTCACGAGTTCAGCGGCTCCCTCGCGAAGCCCGGTCGTTCGCAGCGACAGGATGTCGGGGGCCAGCACAGTCGGTGCCTGAGCCCTCGCCGTAGAGTCGGCGTCCTCGCCGACCGCCGCTCCGCCTTCCGTCTCATCACCCCATATCGCCGGGGTGCAGGAGGGGCGCTCCCAGATGTCGGCCGCCACCGGTTCTCCCTTGACGGCCACCGCCCTCCGGAGTTCCTCGCCATGGCTCTCCGTGAATCGGTGAGTCGGCAAGTGCGTCGCGAACGTCAACCCGTACAAGACCAGTTGCGCGAGTTCGGGCGGCAGCATCTCGAGCATCCTGACGAGCTGATCCAGATCCGGGTCCTCAAGGAAGTCCCCCTGGCCCAGCTCCACGAGCTGCGAGCAGCCGACACGCAGGCCGCAATAGCACAGGACGTGCAGGGCTTCCTCCGGAGCCCGGCTGATCCAGAGCCGTGCGCCCGGCGGTCGCCGACGAGAGGCGGGGGCGGGTGCACCGGGGTAGTTCAGGAGTACCGGACTGTGAGCCTTCTCGACGTGGCGCATCATCCGCAACACCAACTGCGGCCTCCCCAGCAGCCACTGCCGGAAATCAGAAACGGAATGCATCGCCCAGCCCCCTTGCGTCCCCGGTACTCAGTCCGTGGCCAGCAGGCCAGCAGCCCTACGGACCCCCCCCGTGAATCACTCCGGTCGAGCCTCGTACCGAAAAGTGTGATGTGCAGCAGTCTTACCAGAGAACGCCGACAAATGAGCGCCCGTCAGCACGGAATGTGTACGCCCGAAGTTGCCACGCCCCTCGTATGTCACACTTCCTCAGTTGCTCTCGCTGACTGCCCCGACGCGGTCCACCACGGAACCCGGAACGGTTCAACCGAATACGCTCCGTGGCTGACCGGTCGTCCAACGGTGTGGGTGTCTCGCTCAGTCGGTCTTCCTCCCGGCGTGCGGTCCGGGGCGGGCCACCGAGTCGCCGCGCCGTGAGGAGGCGGCCGGAGCGGTAGGGATGGGGGAACCGTGGGTGCCAGGTGTGCTGAAGCGCCGGATTGTTGACACGGCTGACCGTCGGCCAGCCTCCGAGGGCTTTGTCGCATGTTCTCAGAACTACGGCCTGCCGTCGCCACCCGGCTACGTTGCGCGGCTCGGCCGCACGACCTGGGGCGGGCCGAGGTATGCGCCGATGTGTGCGGCCGGCCTGGGCCGTTGAACATCGCTGACATGCAGCGAGTACGGATGCACACGTACTGGAGCCAGCGAGTGCTGGAGCGCGTGCCCACGCTCGCACCGTCGGCACCCGCCGCCGCACACCATGAGCGCCTCGACGGCAGTGGCTACCACCGCGGTGACTTCGGGATCCGTATTTCTCCTACGGCCCGCCTTCTCGCCGCTGCCGGCGTGTACGCCGCACCGACCGAGCCGCGGCCGCACCGGAACGCCTGCACCGTCGACGAAGCGGTCGGACAACTGACGTGCGGAAGCGGACTCCAGCACCCTGGGCCGTGCCGCGTGCGGCCTCGCACTCCGGGCCGCGGGCGGACGCGGCCCCGCCGTCAGGCCGGGCTCACGGCGCGGGAGATCGAAGTACTGCGACAGGCCGCCGATGGCCTGACCAGCCATCAGGCAGGCGCGGAGTTGTCCTGCCAAGCCGCACCCTGGGCCATCGCCTCGGGAACGTCTGCGAGAAGACGGAGCGGTGGATCCGGGCCTGGGTGGCCCTCTTCGCCGTGCAGCAGCCACCGGGTCGACGGCAACGAGATTTTCGTCCGTCCCACCGCTGGCCATGTCTGAGCCGATCACCTGCCGCGTCTTCACCGCTCATGGTGGGGACGGGGCAGCGTCATCCACCACGCGGCCGTACGGGACGGAAGTCGGTCGTTACTCGCCGCCGCGTACGCCCGGCGGCGCCGCCACGCACGACAGCCAGGGTCGGGACCGCAGGGTCGTCTGCCGCTCACGCCGTCTTTTCCCTGGGCAGATCGTGTCAGCGGAAGAGATCGGCGGGTCAGGGCTCAGCGACCGATCGTGCCGAGGGCAGGATGGACTGCGTCCTCGACGATTCCTTCAAGCCAAGAGAAGTCGTCCACAGGCACCCCACCGCTTCCCGCTGCCGACCCCCGTCCCAGCCTCCCGAGTCTGCGGACGGCGTCCTCCTCTCGTGACGCTCGTTTGACGCTCCGGGGCTGGGTCAGCTACTTGGGGAGCCGAAAAGGAGCCTCTGACCTGGAACTTCCTGCCCGTACGCAATCTGACGTCATTCCGATGACGCATCATGTGGAGTGCGTGGCGATTCTGGAGCCCGCAACAAAGGGCCTCTGAACAGCAGTTTCATGGATCCGGGAGATCTGCTCGACCTGTTTCCGGATCCTGGGCGGGTACATCGTCTGGAGTACGTCGTGATGCCACCGGACGCTGTCGCTGCTGACGTACGACAACCGCTGTCAGGTCTCATCACGCACAAAGCCGGCGGCTGCCCGTTCCCGCTGCCGCCAGGCTCCGGGCGGAACTCCGTGGTGGCGGCGGAAGGCCGACGCGAAGGGGTCGCGGGCGAGGATCAGCCACCATTCGGTCAGGTACTACATGGGGGTCCGGCTGAGCGCCTCCCGAAAGGCACGCGCGAAGGCGGCCCGGGACAGGCCGCTGATCGCGGCGAGTTCGGGGACCGTCCACGGGTGGGCCGCGTTCTCGTGCATGGCCTGCGGCGCGGCGCTCAGCCGCGGGTCCGCGGACGCCCGGTACCAGCGCGGTGCGGTCCGCTGCGGCGGAAGTCGCTGCGGATGGCCAGCACGAGAAGGAGGTCCAGCAGGCGGTCGAGCACGATTTGCTGGGCCTGCTGGCTTGATCCGTCAGCCTGTCAGCTACGGTGCCGGCCATGGACAGCAGCTTGTACGTGCCCTGGTTCTCAGTCGGGGAAGCCGACGAGGACGCGTTTGGGACGCTGGATGGTGCATGGCGCAGGTTCGTGTCCGTACTGCGTGAGCGGGCCGTTTCTTTGCCGTGCGACCCCGATGACACCCTCATCCTGCGCCCTGAGGAGACCGGATTCGCGCATCTGCTGGCTCTGCTCTACGTGGTGAGGCCTGAAACCAATTCCGTTTCCCACGTCTACGGTGCGTTCTTCGACGGACAGGGCGTGCTCGGCACCGAACTCCACAACCAGATGTACATTCCCCTCCACGGCGGGATGCTTCGCGTGGCCGGTTCACCCGGTCGATGCGCGGAACTGACTGCTGACTGGTTCGACCACATCCTGCGGGACCAGGCCGACAACCCGGCCGCTCCGATACCGTGATCTTCATGTCCGAGCTGCGGCTTGTCGCCGGTCATGACGGGTGCGTGAGCGCTGCTGATGGCGACGTCGGCGTCCGCCATTCGGATCGTGGCTGGAGGGGGCATGGTGACAGCAGAGGACGACGGCTGGGCCGGAATGGGCTGGGACTGGAAGGACCATGACGACATCCGCCGACGCCTCGACCAGGGGGCCGACCCAGAGGCATGGAACGGGGGGCGGCCCCTGCACCGTGCGGCGGTGTTCGGCTCTCCGGAGGTTGTTGCGGAGCTGGCCAGGCGGGTTGCGGACGTGGACGCGCTGGAGAACGGAGTGACGGCGTTGTGGGATGCCGTCGTGTCCAGGAACCCGGACAACGCACGGGCCCTCGCTGCTGCCGGGGCCAATCCGTGGCGGCAGTCCATCGGTGGCTGGTCGCCGGGGCGGCTGAGCCTGGCTGGGCCGACACCGGACCTTTTCGCCGTGCCGACCGGTGAGCACCTGACCGATGCAGAGCGCGCGACGGCTGAGGAGGCCATGCGACTCATCGGGGCGCTGGGCAGCTTCCACTACGAGGGCATGGGTCTGGCCTGCGTGGCCGGGATCGACGCGGCCGAGGCGGTACGCCGCCTGGAGGCGACGCCGGCGCAGGACGAGGTTGTCGGTGAGGTGCTGGAGGATCCGTACGCGTTCGAGATGGACGAGACCCTGCATATCGTCGGTGTGACATCCGTGCCGGGCGGCTGCGTCGTGAGCCAGCCATGGGGGTACGCGCCGCAGGTGCCGGGCGTGCTGACGCGGCTGTCCATCGGGACCGTCTGCTACGGCTTGTACGCGAACCCCAAGAGCGGCAACCAGGGCAGCATCGCCCGCGACGGGTCCATAGAGGGCTCGGCTCGGCACACGTGCGGTGGGCCGTACGAGGGCAACACCGCCGAGGAAGTCCTGGCCTCCTACCTCTACCAGTACAACCCGGTGGCCTTCTCCTGCTCCTTTGTAGGGCTGCGCCTGACTGATGCGCGCGCGGTCATTGGACCTCCCGATCTATGGGTCCAACTGCCCCAACGCGACTACTGGAGGCAGTAACAGCGGCGAGGCCGCTGCGCCGGTGAAGCCGAGGGAGACGGCGTCCATGGACGTCACAGAGGTCTTCCAGCAACCCGAGTCCGCGACCGCATCCACACCATGGGCCGTCTACGGCCTTGCCCTCCAGCTCGCCGTGTTCAGCCGCAGGGGCGTGCAGCCGGGTCTGTCGCGGGTAGTTCCACAGTGATGCGGATTCCGCCGGCAGGGCGCGGGGTGAGGGTGAGTGTTCCGTCGTGTGCGTGGGTGATGGTTTTGACGATGGCCAGGCCGAGGCCGACGCCTGCGTGGTCGGTGCGTATGCGTTCGGTGCCGCGCTGGAATGGTTCGGTGAGTGTCGAGACCAGCTCTGGGGTGAGCTTCTCGCCGGTGTTTTCGACAGTGAGCACCACAGTCCTGGGGCGGACGCTGGTATTGACCCACACGGTGCCCTGCGCGGGCAGGTTGTGGACGATCGCGTTGTGCACGAGGTTCGTGGTCAGCTGCAGCAGGAGCGCCGGCGATCCGATCGTGGGGGTGATGTCGCCGCGGGTCTCGACGGTGACGCCGTGCTTTTCCGCGAGGGGGAGGAGTGTTTCGGTGGCTTCTTCCGCCATGAGGGACAGGTCGACGTGTTCTCGGGTGAAGGACCGCTGGTCAGCGCGGCTGAGCAGGAGCAGCGCCTCGGTGAGGTCGATCGCTCGGGTGTTGACGGCGTGGAGGCGGTCGATGATTTCGCCGGTGTCGCGGTTCGGATCGGTGCGGGCCACGTCGAGAAGTGCCTTGGAGACCGCGAGCGGGGTGCGTAGTTCGTGAGAGGCGTTGGCTGCGAATCTTCGCTGTTCGGCGACGTGTGCTTCGAGCCGCTCCAGCATGCCGTCGAAGACGTCGGCGAGTTCGCGGAACTCGTCTTTGCGGCCAGGTAGCCGGATTCGGTGGGAGAGCGATCCGGTCGAGGCCAGGCGGGTGGCGCCGGTGATGCGAGTCAGCGGGCCGAGCATCCGGCCGGCGAGGATCCACCCTCCCACGAGGCCGAGCACCAGCAGGAATGCCAGTACTGCGGCGGCCCTCGGAGCGAAAACGCGCAGAAGGTTGGACCGGATGGGAAAAACGCCATGGGAGGAATTGCCAGTGGAGCCGGGGATGATGAGCGCACGGTCGGGGACGTAACGCAGGAGGAACAGCCACACAGCCGCGAGCAGCAGGGTGCCGGCAAGCATGATGAATCCGGTGTAGCTGAGGGTGAGTTTGAGGCGAACACTCAACCCAGGTGCTCTATCCACGCTCGCCTCCCTTGTGACCGGCCTCCGGCTGCGTGTCGATGCGGTAGCCGACACCTGGCACGGTGGCGATGATCCAGGGTTCTCCGAGACGTTTGCGCAGTGCCGAGACGGTGATGCGCACGGCGTTGGTGAACGGGTTGGCGTTCTCGTCCCACGCGCGTTCCAGGAGTTCTTCGGCGCTGACGACACCGCCATCGGCGACGACGAGGACTTCGAGCACTGCGAACTGCTTCCTGGTCAGCGCGACGTAGCGGCCATCCCGGTAGACCTCTCTGCGGAACGGGTCGAGGCGCAGACCTGCGATCTCCCGCACGGGAGGCCTGCTGTGGGCGCGCCTGCGGTCGAGTGCTCTGAGCCTGAGCGCGAGCTCTTGCAGTTCGAACGGCTTGGTGAGGTAGTCGTCGGCGCCGAGTCCGAACCCTGAGGCCTTGTCGTCGAGACGGTCGGCCGCGGTGAGCATGAGGATCGGCATGTCGCTGCCGGAGGCGACGATGCGTGTGGCGATCTCGTCACCGGACGGTCCGGGGATGTCGCGGTCGAGGACGGCGATGTCGTAGGCGTTGATGCTCAGCAGTTCCAGAGCGGTGTCGCCGTCACCTGCGATGTCGGCCGCGATCGCTTCGAGGCGCAGGCCATCGCGGATGGCTTCTGCCAGATAGGGCTCGTCCTCGACAATCAATACACGCATGCCATTGAGGCTACGAGCCGGAACATATCGTCGGCATATCGGAAACCACATACGTGCCGGCAACACCGCGCTGTCTTCACTGGCGGTATGCGTCACACCCCACCATCAGCACGAACAAGCAGCCGCCGGATGCGGCGGCTTCTTGTCGTGGGCCTGATCGTCGTCCTTGCAGCGATCGCCGTAGCCCTCGGCTACCAGCTGCCGAATTCCTCGTCCCCCTCGGCGGCGTCACCGTCCCGCTCGGTTGCACCGCTGTCCCGTCCGGTCGCACCACCGTCCCCCTCGGGCGCACGGCTCACTCATACGTATCGCAGTGAGCGCCGTGGTGTGCTCGGCGAGGCCGGCGGTGTCGTCCCTGACGGCGTGACGGTCTTCGACGACGACATTCCGGCTGTGGCCAACATCGATCCAGCACTGCTCAAGGCCCTCCGCCTGGCTGCACGGGCTGCCGCGGACGACGGAGTCGAGTTCTACGTCAACAGCGGCTGGCGTTCACCGGCGTACCAAGATCAGCTCCTTCGCGAGGCGGTCTCCACGTACGGGTCCGAAGACGAGGCCGCCCGATGGGTGGCCACCGCGGCGACGTCTCCTCACGTGTCGGGGGACGCGGTCGACATCGGGCGCTCCACGGCGACGGCGTGGCTGTCCGAGCACGGTGCCGCATACGGGCTGTGCCAGATCTACAAGAACGAACCCTGGCACTACGAGCTGCGCGGCAACGCCAGCGATCGTGGTTGCCCGCGCATGTACGCCGACCCCACCCAGGACCCGAGGATGCAGCAGTGACCAGCACTTTTCATACGGGCAGCACCGACGGTGAGCGAGGACGGACGATGACGCAGGTGGACACGACGGAGCCCGCACAGGCTCGCGGCGGCCACCGGGATACCGGCTCCACCACCTGGCGCGCGGGCATCCGCCGGGCGATCCACATCGCCTCCCGGCCGGGGCCGTGGAAGCGCGGCCCGGTGCTCGCGGCGCTGGCGCTGCTGCTGGGCCTGTTCATCATGCTGCACGCCTGGATCCCGAACCGGATCGGGGGCCTCGGCAGCCTGGCGGAGACCTTCCTGCCGTGGTTCGGCCTGTTCATCCCGGTGCTGGCGGCCGGGGCGCTGTGGCGTCGCTCCGCCTCCGCGGTGGTCGCGCTGCTGCTGCCGGTCACGGTATGGCTGAGCCTCTTCGGCGGGCTGCTCAGCGACAAGTCCCACTCGGGCAGCGCCCTCACCGTGGCCAGTCACAACGTCGGCGCCGACAACCCCGACCCGGCCGGCACCGCCCGCGACCTGGCCGCCTCCGGCGCGGACGTGCTGGCCCTGGAGGAGATCACCCCGCAGGCGAAGCCGCAGTACGAGAAGGAGCTGGCGAAGACGTACCCGTACCACACGGTGCAGGGCACGGTCGGGCTGTGGAGCAAGCTGCCGCTGTCGGACACCAAGCCGGTCGACACCAAGATGGACTACGGGCCGCTGGGGGACACAAAGCCGGTCGACATCAAGATGGGCTACAACCGGGCGCTGCGCACCACGGTGGCCACGGACCAGGGTCCGCTGGCGGTGTATGTGGCCCACCTGGGGTCCGTACGCGTGCTTCCCAGGAATGGCTTTTGGACGGACAGCCGGGACCGCGGCGCGCAGGCGCTCGCCGAGGCCGTCGCCGCCGAGCCGAACGAGCGGGTCGTGCTGCTCGGCGACCTGAACGGCACCACGGACGACCGCGCGTTCGCCGGCATCACCTCGCAGCTGCACTCGGTCCAGGACGCGGCCGGCGACGGTTTCGGCTTCAGCTGGCCGGCGAAGTTCCCGGTGGCGCGGATCGACCAGATCCTGGTCCGCGGCGTGGAGCCGGCAAGCTCGTGGGTCCTGCCGGCCACCGGCAGCGACCACCTGCCGGTGGCGGCCGGAATCAGCTGGTGAACAGCGCGTCAAGCCTCCAGATCCGCGCCGCGCGCAACGACGACCAGATCCTGGTGCGGCCGCACTGCTGCACGCCGATTCGGGGGTAGGTCGCTGAGCCGACCGTCGGTTCCGGGCCCCCGGGCGTCGATGCAGCCGTGGAGCCCTGGGCTGCTGATCGGGCGATCAGTGCGCGACGAGTTGCTGGCCGCCGTCGATGTCGTAGGTGGCGCCGGTGAGGGCGCTGTTGGCCATGATGTGCAGCGCCAGCGCGGCGACATCCGCCGGACCGACCACCCGGCCAATGGGGAGTGTCTTCCTCAACTGCTCCCGGCGTGCCTCAAGTTGGTCACCCAGCAGGGCGGCCGACAGGGGGGTGTCCACAAACCCGGCCGCGATGAGGTTGACCCGGACCGGGGCGACCTCCAGTGCCAGGTTGGCGGTCAGCGCCGGCAGCGCCGCGGTGAGAGCGCCCATCACGGCCATCCCGACCGCCGGCTGCCGGCCGCCGGTCCCGCCGATGAACAGCAGCGTTCCTCCGGGCCTCACCTTCTCCCGGCTCGCCCGCGCCGCCGCCAGCATCATCGCGATACGCCCGCCGAAGTCACGTCCGGCGTCGGCCAGGTCGATGTCGGCGAGGGGTGTGTACGTCGGGCCGCCCGCCGTGACCAACACATGGTCGACCTGCCCGGGCAGGTCGTGCAGGAAGTGCTCCAGGCGATCGGTGTCGAAGGCGTCGAACGCGGCCGTGCTCAGGGGACTCAGCTCGTCCGCCGCCTGCTGCAGACGTTCGGCGCTGCGCGCCGCGAGTACCACCTCGCCACCGGCCGCGCGTACTTGTCGCGCGGTTTCCAGACCGATACCCGCGCTGCCTCCCACCACCACGACCGTCTGGCCGGCCAGTCCTCCGGGTGCCGGACGGACTCCTTCTTCGGCCGCACTCACGGGAGATCACCGCCGTCCGGACGCGGTTCCCTTGCGTCCCTCCAGTCATCACGCATGATCACCTCCGTGTCCGACTCCATACGGGCCGACGATCAGAAGAGCCGTCTCGTCCGGTCGGTCCTGTGTTTCAGAAGCCTGGACAGTTCCCAACAGGTCAGCAAACGGATCGATCGCTGCTGGGATGCAACACAGAGAGGGCAGGTAGGAGGCAGTCCGGGCCCTCTGCCACAGACCACCGTTCACGAGGCTTCAGTCTGTCACCCGTCCCGCCGAGGCGCATCCGGGCTCCGGTACCCGGAAGGCACGGCGATGCCCCGGACAGCGGGGGCGGTTCCGGTCTTCGAGGCCGCCCGATTCTCACCGGATGAACGCGGCACCGACAGTCATCGGTGAGTCCCAGAACAGCGTGGGATGCCTTCGGGCTGGGATGCCTTCGGCGTGGCCGGCGAGCACCGGGAGACGGTGCTGGGGCTCGACGCGGTGCCCGAGCGGCTGCGCGGGGTGGGCTGCGCGGCGGCGGTCGAGGACGAAGAGTGTTTCACCTGCTGTGCGGTCGGCGGGGCCGTCGGCGGCGGGTGGGCGGCCTCGGTGCTCCGTCGCCGTGTACTACTACACCCCGACCCGGAACTGGTCCGGCCGTGGACCACAGGTCACCGTTGTAGTGGGACTTGCCGGAGAGGGTGGTCAGCGGCCGGGGCCGCCGCCTTCTGCCGGGTCGGAGTGGGCGGTTCACGGTGGGGGAACTCCTCGTGCCGGGGCCGAGGTGGGGATACGGCCGGGGGGTGGTGCTGTTGCGGTCCGGCGGTTACTTGGCGATCAGGACCAGTGCGGCCCGGCCGCCCAGCCGGTAGACGGTGCCGGTGCCGCCGATCAGGGCCTCGCTGCCGGGGCGGGCGACCTGGTCGGTGCCTTCAGCCCAGGTGGAGGTGTCGGTGACGCGGTACCAGGTCTTGCCCACCCCGGGGGACGGGAGTGTGAAGTCGACGTCGCCCGACCAGCCGTTGTAGGCGACGTAGATAGCGCTGCTGGGATCGCCGAGTTCGGTGCCGTCGTAGCGCCAGGCGAGGGCGTGGTTGTCGGGGTTGCCCCAGTAGGTGCCGTCGGGTGCGCTGCCTGCGGGGGTGAACCAGTCCAGTTCGCCCATGCCGTTGCCGTTGCCGTCTGCGGGACTGTAGAAGTCCGCCGGGCGCAGGGCCGGGTGTGCCTTGCGGAAGGCGATCATGCGCTCGGCATAGGTGCGGAAGGTGCTCTGGTCGGCGGTCCGGTTCGTGGTGAGCCAGTTGGCCGAGGAGTCCAGGTTGTAGGGGTTGTTGTTGCAGTTGGTCGAGCGCAGGTACTCGTCGCCGCCGGTCATCATCGGCGTACCGGCGGACAGCATCAGCAGGGCGAGACCGTTGCGGGCGGCCTTGCGTTGATCGGCCGCGTTGCCGGACTGGTCCCAGGACAGGTTGCGGTCCGAGCCGCCGTCGGACGGGCCGTACGGCCAAGGCTGGTTGTTGTTCTTCGTGTTGCAGCGGTACAGGTCGGCGAGGGTGAACCCGTCGTGCGCGACCACGAAGTTGACGGAGTTGAAGGGTGCGCGGCCGTTCGGCTGGTAGAGGTCGGAGGAGCCGGCGAAGCGGGTGGCCAGGTCGCTGGGGGTGACGTTCTCCACGCCCAGCGCGTTCTGGTCGCGGCGCACGGTGTCACGGAACTTGTCGTTCCATTCGGACCATCCGGCCGGGAAGTTGCCGACCTGGTAGGTGCCGCTGCCCAGGGCCCACGGTTCGGCTATCCAGTCGGTGCCGGATCCGCCCGGGGCGGGACGGGCGGGCATCAGGGCGGTGATGCGGTTCAGCGCGGTGTTCGGGTCGGTGCGGCTGTACTGGAAGCAGCCGTGCCGGCAGGTGTTGCCGAGGACCGGCGCGAGGTCGAAGCGGAAGCCGTCGACGCCGAGGGTGTCCTTCCAGTACGCCAGCGAATCCGTGATCAGGTCTCGTGTGACGGGGTTGTACGTGTTGACGTTGCCGCCGACGCCGGTGTTGTCCCACGGACTCTGCATGTCACTGGTGAGTGAGTAGTAGGTGGGGTTGTCCAGGCCGCGCAGGGAGAACAGGTTGTAGGTGTTCTTGTCGCTCGCGTTCCAGGGGCCGCCCTCACCGGTGTGGTTGTAGACGACGTCGGTGAAGACCTTGATCCCTTTGTCGTGGAACGCTTTCACCATCTCCTTGAACTCGCGGGTGGGACCTCCGGCGCTCTGGTCGGCGGCGTAACGGCGGTCCGGCGCGAAGTAGTTGAGGGTGGAGTAGCCCCAGTAGTTGTCCCCGGCCGTGCTGGTCGGGTTCACGTCGTTGGCGTCGTTCTGGGTCTCCTGCACGGGCAGGAACTCCACCGCGGTGACGCCGAGAGCGGCCAGGTCGGCCGCCTTGAGGGCAGCGCCCTTGTAGGTGCCGCGGTAGGCGGTGGGCACGGACGGGTCGCTCTTGGTGAGTCCGCGCACATGCACTTCGTAGACGACATCGTCCTTGAGGGCCCGGGTGGGCTTGGTTCCGGTGCTGGTGGCGTCCGCGGCCAGGACGATGCCCTTGGGGGCCTGTGGGGCGCTGTCGACGGCGCGGTGCTGAGGGCCGGTGCCGTAGACCGAGGCATCGGTGGCGGTGGGGGTGACCGGGTCGTGGGTGAGCTCACGGGCGTAGGGGTCGGTCAGCAGCTTGTTCGGGTTGAACCGGTTGCCGGCCGCGTCGACGTCCGTGACGAAGCCCGCGGTTGAACCCTTGGTCCACGCCGCGTTGTAGGGCCAGTTGGGTCCCCAGGCCCGGTAACCGTAGTAGACGGGGCCGGTGATGCCGTACTGCTGCTCGAGCGTGGCCTTGGGGACCGTCACGGACCAGACGTTGGTCGCGGAGTCCTTGGTGAGCTGGAGGGCGGCGGCCTCCTGGCTGCCGGTCGCCGTCCGGTACAGGTACAGGTCGATGCGGGTGGCGCGGGAGGAGTAGATCCGGAACTCCACGTTCGCGCCGGTCGCGTCGTAACGGGCGCCCAGCGGTCCGCCGCTCGCGGCCGCGGCCGGGGTGGTGAGGCCGTCGAGGGCGAGCGGTGCGGCGAGAGCCGCGGTGGCGGCGAGGACCGCTGTGGCGGTGCGTATGCCAAGGCGGCGTCTTCCGGGCGTGCGGGCAAGGGGGAACGAAGACACGGCGGCTCCTGAAGGTAGGCAGGGAGAGCCCCCGGCGCCGGTCCCAGGCGCCGTTGGTTTGAAAGCAGTTGCTGAATCTTGCCGAAAAGTAGTGCAACCTTTGAGTGCGGTAAAGGCCTCGCGCACGATTGGAAGGCCCGCAAACAGCGCGGCGACCGCGATGGCGGCCTCCAGCTCGCTGAGCTGACGTCGGCACGCGCCGGCCCTCGCCCCGGCAGCCGCATCGCGTCCGCTGCCGGGGCCGTTGTCGTGCCGCAGTGGTGCCGCAACGGTGCCGGACCACAGCCCGTGCCCGCGCGGGGTGGAGCGCATCGCCATTACCACGCCGACCGGACGGCCGTAACTTCGCCGTAACTACGGGACGGTGCAACGGTGTTCAGCGCCGGACCACCGAGGCGCCCCCGTCTCTCCCCCCATCGCGACCACCGAGGCGGCACCATGCATCCACGCACCCCACACGCTCCGCTGCTCGGCCCCGCCCGCACTCCACGCTCGCGCCGCGCCTTCGCAGCGGCTCTCGTCCTCTCCCTCATCGCCCTCGTCCTCGGCTTCACCTCCGCTCCGGCTCGGGCCGCGAGCCTGAAGGAGGTGACCGGCTTCGGCTCCAACCCGGGCAATCTGCAGATGTTCCGCTACGTCCCCGACGGACTGCCGACCGGGCGTCCGCTCGTCGTCGCCCTGCACGGCTGCACCCAGTCCGCGGCGGCCTACGACGACGAGACCGGCTGGACGAAGTGGGCCGACGCCTGGGGCTTCGCGCTGGTGCTGCCCCAGCAGAAGGCGATCAACAACGCCAACTCCTGCTTCAACTGGTTCCAGTCCTCGGACTTCTCCCGGGGGCAGGGGGAGGCGCTGTCCATCAGGCAGATGGTCGACCGGACGGCCGCCGACCACGGCACGGACCCCGCGCGCGTCTACGTCACCGGCCTGTCCGCCGGCGGAGCGATGACCTCCGTCATGGCCGCCTCCTACCCGGACGTCTTCAGCGGGGCGGCGGTGGTCGCCGGCATCCCGTTCGACTGCGCCCGGTCGGTGTCGGCGGGGCTGAGCTGCATGAACCCCGGATCCGACCTCAGCCCGCGGCAGTGGGGCGACAAGGTGCGCGCCGCATACCCCTCGTACTCGGGCCCGTATCCGACGATGTCGGTCTGGCACGGCTCCGCCGATGGCACGGTCAAGCCGATGAACATGACCGAGATCGTCGAGCAGTGGACCGACGTGCACCGCACGGACACCGTCGCCGACGTCAGTGACACCGTCCAGGGCTACCCGCACAAGGTGTACCGCGACGGCTCCGGCAGGGACGTGGTCGAGTCGTACTCCATCACCGGCATGGGCCATGGCCAGCCGGTCGACCCGGGCAGCGGAGCCACCCAGTGCGGCGTCGCCGGCCAGTACTTCCCGGACATGAACATCTGCGCCTCGTACCGGATCGGCCAGTTCTGGGGTCTGGCCGCCGCGGACGGCGGCGGCAGTCTGCCCGCGCCGTCCGGGCTCACCGCCACCTCCACCACCGACACCTCGGTCTCGTTGTCCTGGAACACGGTCGCGGGTGCGGCCTCCTATCGTGTCTACCGCGGCGGCGCCCAGGTCGGCACGCCGTCCTCGACCTCCTTCACCGACACCGGGCTCTCCTCCGGCACCACCTACGGCTACACCGTGGCCACCGTTGACGGCTCCGGCGAGGTGGGTGTGTCCTCGGCAGCCGTCCAGGCCACGACCACCGGCGCGACCCACCAGTGCTACTCCGACAGCAACTACAACCAGGTGGCCGCCGGCCGGGCCCACCAGAGCCTCGGGTACGTCTACGCCAACGGCTCCAACCAGTACATGGGCCTGTACAACCTGTTCGAGACCCACACCCTGGAGGAGACCGGCCCCGGTTACTTCGTGATCGCCGACTCCGGTTGCCCCTCCTGAGCCCGGAGATGTAGTCCGACTCCGCAGTGCAAGCAGGTGGACGGCGCCCGCCTCCTCCTCGACACTGCCTGCGGCGGTCGAGCGGGATGGATCGCTCGGCCGCCGCGAAGTACTCGTCGCCGACACCCGCTTTGATGGCGCGGCCCTGCATCTCGATGGCCGCGCCGCCGTGTGCCGCGGCCGCCGTGGTCAGCGGGTTGTGGATCAGGCCGAAGGCGACCCGCGTTGACCGTCACGGCGGTGGCGGCCCCACTCCTTGGCACGCCCGCCTGACCGCGCAACTGCCCTACCGGTCGAGGACCTGACCCGTACGGCGAACCCCACGGGGCACGTCGGCGAGCTCCGTCGCGCGGTGGAGGAACGCCTGGACCGCGCACACCACGACGACCTGCTGCGCGTACTCGAACAGCGCATGCCGTACGCGGCGCAGAACATCGTCCTGGAGCGGCTCCCGCAGTCCGTGCGCTCGGACGACGCGGCCCATGACCTGCTACGGCGACTGCTCGCCGTCGATTTCCAGGTGACTCCCGCTCCCGAGGAGAAGCTGCTCGGCCCCCTGCACGCACGGCGCACCGCCGGCATGACCTGCTGGTTCTTCCGATGGCTCGTGCAGCCTCGGGCCGCGGCTCACGCCGAGGAGGTCGCCCGTTTCCTCGGCGGACTCGCGTCGGACCAGGGCGAGACGGCCCGTCTGGTCCTGGAGGAACTCCTGGTCGACGCGAGCCACGACCGTATCCCCGAACTACCCGCGGTGGCATGGCTGGCCGTCGTGCGCGGGCTGTACGAGAGACGTGGTGCGCCCCCTTCCACGGCGGCTCCGGGCTTCTGACGTCCAGCAGCCGGCGCAGGACCGTCGCCCGGTGGCTGTCACGGTCGAGTTCGCCGTACATGAGCAGGGCGGTCAGGCCGTGCGGGTCATCTATGGGCCGGTAGGCGTAGCCGCGGCCCTGTCGCCCCCGTTCCAGGGTGCCTTTCGCGTGCAGCCGGGAAAGGATCGTGGTCACGGTCGGCCGGGCCGGGTCGGAGGCGAGTTCGGCGTCGTGTACCCGGCCGTCCGCGAGGAAGGGACTCACGCCGATGACCACACCCGTGGCCCCGTCGTCCCAGCCGACGGTGTCCCCGCTGCGTCCGCTCCTGCCGGCCTCGTGAACCGCAGGGACGTCGCCGAACTGGCCGGCAGCACTGGCCTTGGCACATGGACGGCGTTCGCGGTGCTGGCCATGAGCGTCGTGGCCGGCGCCGGGCAGCCGCTCTGGCCCGACCCCGCTCTGCTCACCTGGGCCGTTGGCCACCGTCCGGAGATCATGCGTGCCCTGGCACGTGGCGTGACCGCCACCGGCACGGGCGCGATCCCGTACGTCCTCGTCGCGCTGGCCGGTGCCCTGGTCGGGCGGACCGTGCGGCAGCGGCTGCTCGCCGTGGCGTTCGGCCTCGCCTGCCTCGCCACCGGGCAGGCGCTGCGGTACGGCGTGATGGAGCTCCTGCACCGGCCGCGCCCGCCGCAGGAGGCCTGGACGGCGCACGCGAGCGGCTGGGCGTTCCCCTCGGAGCACAGCACCACGGCGGTGCTGACCGCCGGTCTGCTCGTCCTCGCGCTCACCCTGCGCGCCCCGCGCGGCGGCACGGCCCTGCGCGTTGCCGTCGGTTGCTGGGGCCTGACGGTCGGACTGACCCGTGTCTACCTCGGTGTGCACTGGTTCACCGATGTCGTCGGCGGCTGGTTACTGGCCGCCGGCTGGCTCGGGGTGTGCGTGTGCGCCGCGGCCCACTGGCTGCCCAGGGCCTTCCGGCCCGAACCGGCCGACTCGGAACCGGAGGGCCGTGCGCCGCAAGATCCCGGTCGCGAAGGAGGATCAGGCCCTGCGTGAAGTACTGCGCCACCGCCCGGACTCGGCCCTCCGGCCAGGGGACCGACTGCGGGATCGAAGGCGCGGTGACATCCGCACCGTCCGTGTGGTGAGGGCGATACGGTCCTGGGGATCAGCCGGACGACGGCGCTGACTGTGCTCGTCGCGGCGGTCGTCCTGGCCGCTGGGGAGGGATACTCGCCGCGCGCAGGCTGCGCGCGGCGAGGACCACGGGGGCACAGGAGGCCACCGTGTGAGCTTGAAGTGCACCGGGTCCCGGGCCGGGCGGCCGTGCGGTCCCGGGCCTGACCACTGTCCCCCGCACCGGTCGGCCGGACAAACCGACCGGTGCGAGTGGTGGCTGCGGCGCGATCAGGCGCGCAGGGCGTCCAGAACCCGGTGACAGGCGCCCGCGGTCTGCCGGACGGCCACTGCGGCGCGGCGGAGGGCCGTCCCGCGGAGCCGGCCGCCGACGACCATGCGGCCTTCAACGACGAAGGACGGACGGTGGGCGCCGGCTTCGGCTGTGCTCGGATGGGCAGCGCTCCAGGGTCCCGAGCTTCCTGGGACGGTCGCAGCACTCCTGGCCAGCACCGCGTCTGCACGGTGCGAGCCCTCTGACTCGCGGTCAGTCCGTGGGCACGCTCTGCTGCCGGATGGCCACGACCTTGGGTTCCGTCATGGCCTCCACGGCGGAGCGGATGCCCTCCCGGCCGACGCCGGAACGCTTCGGGCCGCCGAACGGCATTGCGTCGATGCGGAAGTCGCTGCTGTCGTTGACCATCACAGCGCCCACACGCAGGCGTTCCGCGATCGTGACGGCCTGGTCGAGGTCCCGGGTGAAGACGCCGGCCTGCAGGCCGTACGGGGTGGCGTTCGTCCTCGTCACGGCTTCGTCGATCGTGGCGAACGAGTGGATGGTGACGACCGGGCCGAAGATCTCCTCGGTCATCAGCCGGGCGTGCTCGGGTACGCCGGTCAGTACGGAGGGCCAGTAGTAGGCGCCCTCGCGGCGGCAGCCCGCGCGGGCCACCGCACCGCCCTGCAGCGCCTCCTCGACCCATTCCCCGACCCGTATCGCCTCCCGTTCGTGAATGAGCGGGCCGACGTCCGTACGGGGATCGGACTTGCTGCCCACACGGAGCGCGCGGGCCCCGGCCGCCACCTGCTCGATGAACCGGCGTGCCAGCGGCGCGGCGACGAACACCCGTTGTACGGAAAGGCAGTTCTGCCCGGCCACACCGAAGGCGCCCTCCACCACGGCGCGGGCCGCCAGTCGCCAGTCCGCGTCGGCCAGGACCAGGACGGCGTTGTTGCCGCCGAGTTCCATGAGGGTCTTCTTCGCTCCGGCGGCGCGCGCCACCGCATCCCCGGTCCCCGGTCCGCCGGTGAAGGACACCAGGTCGACGAGGGGATGGCCGGCCAGTGCCCGTCCGGCCCGGCTGCCGGAGCCGGGGACGACGGCGAACCGGTCGGCGGGTACGCCCGCGTCCAGCAGGATCTGGGCGAAGGCCAGTGCCGTCAGCGGCGTGCGCTCGGCGGGTTTGAGGACGACGCCGTTGCCCGCCACCAGAGCCGGGCCCAGTTTGTGGGCGACCAGGTTGAGCGGGTCGTTGAACGGCGTGATGGCGGCGACCACGCCGACGGGCTCCCGTGTGTACCAGCCGAGGCGGCCCTCGCCGCGCGGTGTGTCGGCGAAGGGCAGGGTCTCGCCGGTGAGGTGGCCCGCCTGCGCGGCGGAGAGCCGCAGCGTCTCCGCCGCACGGAAGATCTCGCTCCCCGCCTCCCGCACGGTCTTGCTGCTCTCCCGCGAGATGATCCCGATGAGCAGTTCCCGGCGTTCGAGGACCAGCGCGGCGGCCGCCGTCAGGGCTTCCCGGCGCTCCCACGCCGGCCAGTGCGTGCCGTGGGCGGCGGCAGCGACGGCGCGTACCGCCTCCTCGACCTCCGCTTCGGTCGCGTCGGTGACATAGCCCAGGAGACTGCCGTCCTCGGGGTCGTGCACAGGGAAGGACGCGGTGCCGTCCACCCAGCGGCCGGACCACATCGCGCCGCCGGGCGGCTGCCAGGTCAACGGTCTGACCAGTGCCGGTGCGGAGTTGGGCGTCGCCATCACGACACCTTGGCGAAGTGGTGGGCGACTGCGTGGTGGACGTCCTGCTCACCGTCGCCGCTCGGACTCACGTGCACCAGGGCGTCCTGCAGCTTCGGGACGCCGTGCAGCAGTTGATGCCGTATCTCCTCGGCGATGTCGTGCGACTCGACGAGCGACTTCTCGCGGTCGACGACCACGGCCACCTCCGCGTGCACCCGGTGCCCGAGCCAGCGCATACGGACCGTCTCGATCTGGACGACACCGGGCACACCGGAGATCCGCTCCTCCGCCGCGGCGACCATCTCCGGGTCCACGCCGTCCATCAGCCTTCGGTAGATGTCGCGGACCGCGCCGCGCAGCACCAGGAGGATGGCGACGGTGATCAGCAGGCCGACGATCGGATCGGCCAGCGGGAAGCCGAGCAGGACGCCGACCGCGCCGAGGACCACCGCGAGCGAGGTCAGTCCGTCGGTGCGGGCGTGCAGTCCGTCGGCGACGAGCGCGGCGGAGCCGATGCGGCGGCCCACGCGGATGCGGTACGAGGCGACGAGCTCGTTGCCGGCGAATCCGATGATGCCTGCGGCCACGACCAGCCACACGTCGTTGATCTCCTGGGGGTTGCGCAGCCGCTCGACCGACTGCCAGGCGGCGACGACCGCCGAGACCGCGATCATGAGGACGATGAAGAGGCCGGCCAGATCCTCGGCGCGTCCGTAGCCGTAGGTGTAGCGACGGGAGGCGGCGCGGCGGGCCAGCGCGAAGGCGGCCCACAGCGGCAACGCGGTGAGGGCGTCGGAGAAGTTGTGGATGGTGTCGGCGAGCAGCGCGACCGAACCGGAGATGGCGACGACGACCAGCTGCAGCAGCGCCGTCACCATCAGGGCGACCAGGCTGATCTTGAGGGCGCGGATGCCGTCCTCGGACGACTCCAGTGCAGTGTCGGTGGAATCGGCGGCGTCGTGGCTGTGGGGGCGGAAGATCTCCAGGAAAGCGCCGCGGAGACCCCCGGGGTGGCTGTGACCGTGACCGTGGTCGTGCCCATGAGCGTGGCCGTGGTCGTGTCCCTCAGCGTGGCCGTGCGCGTGGCCGTCGTGCTGGTGCTTGTGCCCGTCACCGTGCTGGTGGTCGTGCGGCTGGTGAGCGGCCTCGTGTTCGTGCGTGGGCATGTGATTCCTCTCGTGGAGCTGAGTTGCTGAAGGGTGCGGTGCGGCCTCAGGGGCCCGGGAAGTGGCAGGACACCTGGTGCTGTTCGGCCTTGGCCCGGTACCAGCCCGGTGCCTCGGTACCGCACCGGTGCTGGGTCTTGGGACACCGGGTGTGGAACCGGCACCCCGGGGGAGGGCTGAGCGGGCTCGGCGGTTCGCCCTGCAGGGTGCTGAAGGTTCCCTGGGCCTCCGGCGACTCGGGGAGCGACGACGCCAGCAAGGCCCGGGTGTAGGGATGGGCGGGGTTCTCGAACAGGTCGTGGCGCGGTGCCACTTCGAGTACCTTGCCGAGGTACATCACGGCCACGCGGTCGCAGAGGTGCCGTACGACCCGCAGATCGTGGGAGATCATCAGCAGGGTCAGCCCGAGCCGGTCCCTGAGGTCGACGAGCAGGTTGAGGATGTGGGCGCGGTTGGAGGCGTCGAGGGCGGACGTCGGCTCGTCGCAGACCAGGAAGCGGGGGCGCAGCAGCAGGGCCCGTGCCACGACCGCCCGTTGCAGCTGGCCGCCGGAGCATTCGTGCGGCAGCCGGTCCAGGTACGTCTCGTCCAGTCCGACCTGCCCGAGTGCCTCGGCGATACGTTCCTTGCGCTCGTCCCGCGAGCCCAGCCCGTGCTGGGTCAGCGGTGCTTCGAGGCTGGTGCCCAGCCGCATGCGGGGGTCGAAGGCGGACAGCGGGTCCTGGAAGACGAGTTGCATCGACCGCCGTAGCGCTCTGCGGTCCCGGTCCTTGGTCTGTGCGATGTCGGTGCCGTCGAACAGCACCCGTCCGGAGTCCACCGGGGTCAGGCCGAGCACCGCCCTGGCCAGGGTGCTCTTGCCGCACCCCGACTCGCCCACCAGTCCCAGGACTTCGCCGGGCCCGATCTCGAACGAGACGCCGTCCACCGAGTGGACACGCTTCTTCCTGCCCCACCCCCCGCCTGCGGCCGGGTAGTGCTTGACGAGGTCCTCCACGACGACCAGCGGGGCACGCGGCGAGGGCGTGGGCAGGTCGACGGGTGCCGGCGCCGTCATACTCCCGCCATCCGTTCGTGTGCGTCCGGCGTGGGCGGGGCCCAACATCGGCTGTTGTGGTCGTCGCCGCAGGAGTGGAGCGTGGGTTCGGCGTTCTCGCACTCGCGGGAGATGCCGAGTTCCTCCGCCACCGAGCAGCGCGGGCGGAAGCGGCAGCCGTGGTCGAGGCTCCGCGACTGGGCGGTACTGCCCGCGATGGAGTACAGGCGGCCGTCCTCGGACCGCAGCAGCGAGGCCCGCAACAGGGCTTTGGTGTAGGGGTGTCGGGGGTCGGCGAAGATCTCCCGGGCGGTGCCGTCCTCGACGATGCGCCCCGCGTACATGACGGCCACCCGGTCGGCGAGCGAGGCGACGATCCCCAGGTCGTGGGTGATGAGCAGCACCGAAAGCCCTCTCTCCCGCTGCTTGCGCCGCAGCAGGGCGAGGATCTGGGCCTGGACGGTGACGTCGAGCGCGGTCGTCGGTTCGTCCGCGATCAGCAGTCCGGGGTCGCCGGCCAGCGCCGCGGCGATCATGACGCGCTGGGCCATGCCGCCGGAGAGCTGGTGGGGGTACGAACCCGCCACCCGCTCGGGGTCGGCGATCCCGACGTCCCGCAGCAGTCCGGCCACCCTGGCGCGGGCCTGCCGGCAGCTGAGGCCGCGGTGCAGCCACAGCGGTTCGGCGACCTGGCCGCACACTGTGGCGGTGGGGTCGAGGGTGGCCTTGGGCTGCTGGAACAGCATGGCCACCCGGTTGCCGCGGATGTGGTTCATACGTCGGTCGGAACAGCCTGCCAGGTCCTCGTCGTCGAGTGTGACGTGGCCGGCGGTGATCCGGGCGCCGGGCGGCAGCAGCCCGGTGATGGCGAGGGCGGTGAGGCTTTTGCCGGAGCCGGACTCGCCGACCAGGGCGACGATCTGTCCCGGTCCTACGGTCAGATCGAGGCCGTCGACGGGAGGGGTGCCGCCGGCGGGCATGCCGGGAAACTCCACGCGGAGGTCGCTGATGGTGAGTTCGGCGCCTCGGGCGGGCTCGGGTGGGGTCGGTGAAGTGCGTGGGCGAAGGTGCATGGTGCAGCTCCTCGGGGGTCCTCGTGGGAGGGGCATGCCGGGTCAGGGGCCGGGGGTTCCGGGTGGCGCTGCTCGTGGGACTCGCGCAGGCGTCTGCGCAGGGTCACCGTGGCTTCGTCGAAGTGCCGGGTGAGCGTGGAGATCACTGTCTCCACGTCGCCGCCGGCGATGAGCTCGGTCAGTTCCCGGTGCTCATGCAGCAGGTCCTGGCGGGCGGGGTGGACGTCGGCCATGAGAGCCAGGCACAGCCGGGTCTCGGAGATCAGGCTGGTGTACATGCGGCTCAGCCGGGGACTGCCCGCGGCCTCGATCACCTGGCTGTGGAAGTGCAGGTCGAGGTGGCCCACGGTCTCCCAGTCGTCGTTCTCCACAGCCCTCGCGATCTCGTCGACGGTGGTGCTCAGCGCGTCGACGAGATGGGATGGCCGGGCGGACATGACGCGGCGGAAGGCCGCGGCCTCCAGCGCGAACCGGGCGTAGAAAATGTCCAGGACATCCTCCTCGGTGAGGACGGGCACGAACACGCCACGGTGCGCATGCCGTTCCAACAGGCCTTCGTGGACAAGGCGTTGGAGGCTCTCCCGGACCGGTCCCCGGCTCACGCCCAGCCGCTCGGCCAGTTCCGCTTCGTTGAACTGGTGGCCGGGCGGAAAGGCGCCTTGGTGCACGCCGTCGCGGATCTGCTCGGTCACGGTGGTGGCGAGCGTCCGGCGGTGCACCGCAGGGCGGGGAACGGGCGGGAGGGGGTGGTCGGTCATCGGGTCGGTCCTTCTGTTATTGCTGTTTTCTGTTGTGTACGGATGATCTCGGCTCCCTGTCCGATCAGGGTGACGCTCAGCGCGGTCAGGAAGATCGCCGCTCCGGGCAGGATGACCAGCATCGGCATCCGCGCCATGTAGGGCTGGGCGTCCAGGAGCATGGCGCCCCAGTCGGAGTCCGGCGGCCGCACTCCCAGGCCCAGGTAGGACAGGCCGCCGACGGTGATCAGTTTGTGCCCGAAGCGCAGGAAGCCCAGCGCCAGCATCGGCCGGAGCGCGTTCGGGATGACGTGCCGGAAGATGATGAACGACTTGGAGCAGCCCAGCGCCTCCGCGGCCTCGATATAGCCCTTGGCGTTGATCTCCAGGGTGAGGCCGCGCATCAGCCGGGCGAACGGCGTCCAGCCCACCGCCGTCAGGGCCGCGATCAGCGTCCCGTACCCGGTGCCGAACACCGCGATCAGCAGCAGCGCGACGACCACGTCGGGGATCGCGATGAGCAGGTCCACGGTGCGCATGAGAATCTCGTCGAGGAGCCCGCCCCGTCGCGCGCTCACCGCGCCGAGCAGTATGCCGATGACGGCCCCCAGCACCAGTGTGACGGCGGCGATGGTGACGGAGAAGCGTCCGCCGTACATCAGCCGGCTGAGCACGTCCCGGCCGAGCTGGTCGGTGCCCAGCCAGTGCTCGGCGCTGAAACCGGCCAGCCGGCGGGAGAGGTCCTGGTCGGCCGGGTCGTACGGCGCGATCCACGGCGTCAGCACCAGGACGGCCACGACGACCGCGAACACCGTCGCGCCGACGCGGAGCGTCCAGTGCCGCCCCCGGGTGAAGCGCAGCCCCCGCCCCAGGCGGTCGGAGACAAATCCGGACGAGACGTGACTAGACAGAGCCATCGCGCAACCTCACAGCCGGATTGACCGTCGCGTACAGAACATCGGTGAACGTCGTGATGAGCACCGCCAGGGCCACGATGCTGAGAATCCCGGCCTGGATGATCGGGATGTCGTGGTTGACCACCGCCTTGTAGACGAGCTGGCCCATCCCCGGCACCGCGAAGATCACCTCGACCACCACCGAGCCGCCCAGCAGCCCCGCGAACCAGAGCGAGAACAGTGTCATCACCGGCAGCAGCCCGTTGCGCAGGGCGTGCCGCACCAGGGTCTGCGGACGGCTGAGCCCTCTGGCTCTCGCGGCGGTGATGTACGGCGCCCGGAGCACGTCGACCATGGCCGCCCGGGTGACCTGGGTGAAGTACGCGAGCGGCCGCAGGGCGAGGGTGACGGCGGGCAGGACCAGATAGGCCGGTGTGCGCCAGCCCGCCGACGGCAGCCAGCCCAACTGCTGGGAGAAGACCAGCACCAGGACCGGCGCCAGCCAGTACTCGGGGACGGCCACGAAGCTCTGCGTCACGAACGTCACCGCGGTGTCGACCCGTTTGCCGGGCCGCAGCGCCGCGATCGTGCCGAGCGGAAGCGCCGCCACGAACGCGAGCCCCAGGGCGATCACGGTCAGGGTGAGCGACACACCGAGCGCGCTCCCCAGCAACTGGTCGACCGGGGTCCGGCTGGTGAACGACAGACCGAAGTCCCCGCGCACCGCCCGCCCGAGCCACTCCAGGTACTGCACCACCAGCGGCCGGTCCAGGCCGAGTTCCCGGCGCAGCGCCTCGACCGCCGCCGGGTCGAGGGCCTGGCCGGAGACCCGGGAGCGCAGAATGGTGCGCACCGGGTCTCCGCCGCTCAGATACGGGATGAGGAAGGTGACGACGGACACCGCGAGCAGGGCGACGAGCAGCACCAGCAGTCGTCGCAGAGCGAATCGGACCATCCCTGGCTCACTTCCTCGCTATTTGATGGCGTCGAGCGCCCGGTAGTAGGCGCCGGCCAGAGGCAGGAACCACGGCGGACCGAAGTAGTGCCCGGGCACGTGCGGGAACTTCAGGCCTCGCCAGGGGTTGGCCTCCGGACGGCCGTCGAGCACCTCGGCCATCTGCCGGCCCATATGGGTGGCCATCTGCACGCCGTGCCCGGAGTAGCCGACGGAGTAGTACAGCCCGTCCCGCTCGCCGGCGTGCACCATCTGGTCGAGGCTCAGGTCGACCAGACCGCCCCAGCAGTAGTCGATGCCGACGTTCGCCAGCTGCGGGAAGACCGACAGCATCCCCTTGCGCAGGATGCGCCCGCTCTTCAGATCGGACTGCGGATTCGACATCGCGAACCGCGCCCGGCCGCCGAACAGCAGCCGGTTGTCCGGTGTGATGCGGAAGTAGTACAGGATGTTGCGCGAGTCCGAGGCCATGCGACGCGTGGGCATCAACTCGTCGACCACGGCCTGCTCCAGAGGCTCCGTGACGACGATGAAGCTGCCCACGGGGACGATCCGGTTGCGCAGCCAGCGGAACGGGGAGCTCGTGTACCCGCTGGTGGCGACCAGGACCTTGTCCGCCCGCACGGTGCCGACGGGTGTCGTCAGGTCGTGCTGGGTGCCGGAGACACGTTTCAGCCCGGTCACCGGCGCCTTCTCGTGGATACGCACGCCCAGGCGCTCCGCCGCGTCCGCGAGGCCCCGCACGAACTTGCCGACGTGCAGACCGGCGCCCTGCGGATCGGCCATCGCGCCGTAGTAGTAGCCGGTGCCGACCTCGGAGCTGAGTTTGTGACGGGGGATCAGGATTGTTTCGTAGCCGATGAGCTCGGCGAGTGCCTCGTGAGTGCGGGCCAGGTTGTCGTAGTGGGCGGGCTTGGCGGCCAGGTTGAGTTTGCCGGTGCGGGTGAAGTCGCAGTCGATGCCCTCCTCGACAGTCAGCTTCTCCACCGTGTCGATCGCTTCGTTGTAAGCGAGGTAGAGGGCCTTCGCGGTCGGGATTCCGTAGCGTTCGACTGCCGTGCGGAAGCCGATGGCCAGGCCGGTGGTGCACATCCCGCCGTTGCGTCCCGAGGCACCCCAGCCCACCGACTCGCTTTCCAGTACGGTCACCTGGGCGCCCTTGCGGGCCAGGTGGACGGCGGCGGACAGCCCGGTCAGCCCGGCGCCGACCACGGCGATGTCGGTGCTGCCGTCGATCTCGGTCGCGGTGCGGTCGGGGCGTGCCGGGGCGGTGTCGAGCCAGTACGGCACGGGCTTCACGGCGGCGCTCACAGGCCGAGCAGGGTGGGCAGCCCGGTCAGGTCGCTGATCTCGTGGTAGCCGTAGTACGGGACGCTCGGTTCGTAACCCCGGTTGACGTAGACCTTGTTGGTGATGCGCAGGTCATGGGCCGGTATCAGGTCGTAGCGCAGGCTGGACGAGACGTGCAGGAGGTCGGCCGGTTCGCAGCCGAGCTGGTCGAGCATGTACTCGAAGGCCTGGAGGCGCGGCTTGTACGCCTGGGCCTGCTCGGCGGTGAACACGGCGTGGAAGGGCGCGCCGAGCTTCTCGACGTTCGAACCGATCTGGCTGTCCGCCGCGTTGGAGAGGATGACCAGCGGGTAGTGCGCGGCGACGGTGCGCAGCGCCTCGGGCACGTCCGGGTGGGGGCCCCAGGTCGGTACGGCGTCGACGATGGCCTGGCCGTCCGCGTCGCGGTACCCGATGCCCCACAACTTGCACGCGCGCTTCAGCGCGCTGGTGATGACGTCGGGGTAGGGCTGGTAGGCGCCGAGGACCTCGTCGATGCGGTACGCCTCGAAGTCGTCGAGGAAGGCCTCCATGCGGTCGGCGGGGACGCGGTCGGCGACCAGACCACGGGTGAGCTTGGACATCCCGAACGCGGTGAGCGTGCCGTAACAGTCGAAGGTGATGAACTTGGGGCGGAGGTCGGTCGTCATGCGCTGAATCTCCTTTGAGACTGTTGGAGTCGGGTCACTTCGAGCCGAGGGACAGATCGGCCGTCAGCGTGTAGTAGGGCTGGATCTGGTAGCCCTTCACCCCGGCGAGGGCGACGGACTCGGTCTCGTGCACGAGGAAGACGTCCACGGCCTGGGACTGGAGCCGGGCGGCGACGTCCGCGTAGAGGGCGTAGCGGTCGGTGGTGTTCTTGGTCGACGCGGCCTTCTTGACGAGGGCGTCCACCGTCGCGTCGCAGTAGTGGGAGAGGTTGTACGAGCCCTTGCAGGTGTAGTCCGAGGAGAGGAAGCCGTACGGGTCGGGCAGCGTGTTGAGGTAGTTGCGGGACAGCAGGGTCATGTCGAACTTGCCGTCGAGGAGGTCCGGTTCCATGGACGCGTACTCGCCCGACCGGATGGAGACCTTGATGCCGATGGCCTTGAGCTGCTCCTGGATGACGGTGGCGAGGTCGGCGAAGCCCGAGCCCTCGTTGTAGGCGAGGAGCGTGAGCTTCAGCGAGGACGGATCGACGCCCGCCTCCGCCAGCAACGACTTGGCCCTGGCCGGGTCGCTCCTGACAGGAGCGGCATCCTTCGGCGCCCAGGGGTCGCTCGGTGCGAACGGTCCCACGGCGTGGCGCGAGGCGCCGGGGTAGACCGCTGATGCGATCGCCTTGGTGTCGATCGCGGCCTGGAGCGCCTGTCTGACCTTGGTGCTGGTGAACGGGGTCTTCTTGTTGTTCAGGACCAGTTCGGTGGTGCGGGACAGTTCTGCGGTCCGGGTCTGGATGCCCGTGTCGCCCTTGAGCTCCTGCACGCTGGTGACGGGTATCTTGCGGGCGATCTGCGCCTCACCGGTGCGTACCTGTGTGGCGCGCTTGGCACCGTCGGCGATGAACCGCACCTCGGCGGAGGCCAGTCGGGCACGGCCTCCCCAGTAGTCGTCGTTGCGTTTGAGTTCGATCGCCTGCTGGGGGATCTCCCTGGTGATCTCGAAGGGGCCGGTGCAGGTGCCCTTGGGGTCGGTGGCCGAGCCGGTGTACGCCTTGGGCGCCAGGATTCCGGTGTTCGGGCTGGCCAGGCTCTGCGGGAGGATCACGTTCGGCTCGACGGTGGTCACCTCGACGGTGGAGGAGTCCACCGCCTTGACGCCGGAGACCGTTTCGGGAGAGAAGGCCGCCGCCGGGGTCTTAGCCTTGAGGGCGTGCTGCAGGGCGCCTGCCACGGCCTTCGCGTCGACCGGGGTGCCGTCCTGGAACGTCACACCCTGCCGGATCCGCAGTTTCCACACGGTCGGCTTCACTTGGGTCCATGAGGTGGCGAGCATCGGTGTGAGGGTGCCGCCGTTCTCGTACTTCACGAGGGTCTCCAGGCAGCCGGCCTTGGTCAGGATGAACGCGTCGTCGGTCTCCAGGGCCCAGTTGGCCGCCGGAGCGTATGGCTCGTCGATCACGATGCTTCGGCCGTCGGGGGAGCCGGTGCCGTCGGCGGAGGTGTCTCCGCCGCTCATGCCGCAGCCGGCGAGGGCAGTCAGGGCGGTAGCGGTCAGTCCACAGGTGGTCAAGCGCAGTTTGTTCATGGAGTTCACGCCCACTCGATCAGGGTTGATCACGCTTGGGGAGGGGGGCGGCGGTGCGGGTGCTGCTGCTTGGACGACGAACGTACGCTCGCCCCGGCAGGTTGTAAACAATATTTTGTTAACTCGTCGTTGTTTGTGTGTGTCGAGGTGAGGACAAGGGCGGGTTGGTGGAGTTGGGGCTCGCGTTTGCCCTCGGCGGACGAGGCCGTGGGCAGACGAAGGCCCGCGCTCTGCCGGTCGGCAGAGCGCGGGCCCGGTGAACTGCGCAGATCCAGCGTGGTCGGGCGCTACGCCCTCGGGCAGGACCACCCGCGGTTCGGTGCTCCCGGACGTGCCGGGCGACGCGGCCTCAAAGGCGATCTCGACGATCTCATAGCCCGACGGCGGCGAAGTCTCCCGACGCGGATTCACGCAGCCACGTGGTGCGCCAGCGCGTCGTGCGGATCCGCCTCGTCGGGTGAGTGGGCCGGGTCGGCGTGGACCAGAGCCGCGGTCGGTTTCGGTACCGCGTGCAGCAGGGCGTGCTCGGCCTCGGCCGCCACGTCGTGCGCCTCGCGGACGCTCAACTCCCCGCCCACGACGACCGCAACCTCGCCGCGCAGTCTGTGCCCGATCCAGCGCAGCCGCAGTTCGCCGACCTCGTGTACGCCCTCCACCTCACGCAGGGCCTGCTCGGCGGCGTCGAGCAGGGAGGGATCGACCGCGTCCATGATCCGGCGGAAGACCTCGCGTGACGCGTCCCGCAGTACCAGCAGGATCGCCACGGTGATCGCCGGCCCGACCAGGGGGTCGGCGAGTTGCCAGCCAAGCGCAGCGCCGCCCGCGCCGAACAGCACGGCCAGGGAGGTGAAGCCGTCCGTGCGGGCGTGCAGTCCGTCGGCGACCAGTGCGGCCGAGCCGATCTCACGGCCGACACGGATGCGGTAGCGGGCGACCCACTCGTTTCCGATGAAGCCGACGACCGCCGCGATGGCGACGATGCCGACATGGTCCATGTCCCGCGGATTGAGCAGCCGGTCGATCGCGGCCCAGGCGGCGAAGCCGGCGGAGGAGGCGATGGTCAGCAGGATGACGATGCCCGCCAGGTCCTCGGCGCGCCCGTAGCCGTAGGTGAAGCGGCGGGTCGCGGCGCGGCGGCCGAGGATGAAGGCGATGCCCAGGGGGACGGCGGTCAGCGCGTCGGCGGCGTTGTGGACGGTGTCGCCGAGGAGGGCGACCGAGCCGGAGATCACCACGAACACGGCCTGCACGACGGTTGTGCGCCGCGGCCTGTACGACGAGGACTTGCCCGTCCTCGCCCGGGACGGAGTCACCGTCCTGCGGCCGGCCACTGCCGACGTCGCGGGGATGGTCTTGGACGTCAGGCTCCCGACGCCGACCATCGGCCCGCCCGACCTCATGCCCTCCTGCGCGGCCCTGGCCCGCCACACCGCCGCCGGGACCAGTACCGAGAAGGCGGAGGTCAGGCCTGTGGCCGTGAGGGCTCCGTGCCCGGCGTGTGGGTGCGGGGCGCGGTGGACTGGCCGGCGTCGGTGGTGGCGCTGTTCGCCGACGGGATGATCTCGCCCTGGACGACGCGGGGCGCTGTCCGGTCCGCCTGATCCGCTTGCGCGGTCTGCTCGTGCGCGGCCTGCTCCTCCTTCATCGCCCGCGCCTCGGCCTTGAGGATGCGGGCCGACTTCCCGGCCGAACGGGCCAGGTCGGGGAGCTTCTTGGCGCCGAGGACGAGTATGACGACGATGAGGATGATGGCGAGTTCGCTCAGTCCGAACATGCTGGTCCTGTCCTCTCCTTGGCCCGGGCCGGGCATGGCGCGAGCGTATCTGGTGTCCGGGGCGGCGGTAACGCCGTCTCGGTCTGTGAACGGAAATGGAGGGCGGCGCGCCTGCTGTTCCGCGCGGCGCTCGGGCGCCTACAGGTGAGGGGCGATGGCTGGGAGCAGGTCCTGGAAGGTGCGGCCGGTGGCGGGTTCGCCGATGGCCTTCATCTGCCAGCCGCCGCCGGTGCGGTGGACCTTGGCCATGATCTGGGCGGTGTGGCTGCCGCCGCCGGTGAGGGTGTAGCGGGCGAGCTCCGCTCCGGTGGTCTCGTCGACCAGGCGGCAGAAGGCGTTCTGCACCTCGGCGAAGGTCTGGCCGGTGAAGGAGTTGACGGTGAAGACGATCTGGTCGACGTGAGCGGGGACACGGGCGAGGTCGACGAGGATCGACTCGTCGTCGCCTCCCGCGCCGGCCCCGCCGGTGAGGTTGTCGCCGGTGTGCCGGACCGAGCCGTCGTCGCTGACCAGGTGCTGGAAGAAGACGACATCGGTCGGCTGTCCGCCTGCGATGAGCACGGCGGAGGCGTCCAGGTCGATGTCGCCGCCGCCGGTGAGCTTGGCGAGGAAGCCCTTGCGGGGGGCGGCCTTCCAGCCCAGGCCCATCCGGACGGAGGTCAGGGCGGTGCCGTCGGACTTGCTCAGGCTGATCTGCTGGCCCTTGTTCAGGTTGATCGACATGGGGGGTGTCTCCTTGGGTGTGTGCAGTGTGGTGCGGTGAGGCGGTGGGTGTGCGGGTGCCGGGTCGTTCGGTGGTCGGCGGTCGGCCGTCGACCGTCGGCGTGCCGCCGGGGTCCGTGGGCCGGCTGACCCGGGCGTTGCTATGTCGGTGGCGCGGCGTGCAGGAACGGGTCCTCTTTGACGCAGCGGCGCAGATGGGGCAGCAGTCCTTGGCCGAGCAGCGCCTGGTGCCAGGCCAGACGGGCCTGCTCCAGGCGCGCGCCGGACGGTGGGCCACCACGTCGGCGTATGCCCGTGCTCACCAGCGCGGCGAGGGCGACGAGGGCGCTCACGGCCGCGACGAGCGCCAGCACCCAGCCCGCGGTGACGAGCGAACCGGGCAACGTGCCGGAGACGTGCGCGAGCTGGAAGACATACCCGAGGAGGAGCAGGACCGCGGCGGAGGTGGCCGCCACGAGCGGCGTGAGCACGGCGAGTGCGGGCAGCAGGGTGCCCTGGGGCGCCGGACGCCGTGTCGTGTCCCGGGCTGCCGCGCGTACGGCGAGATAGGCGCCGTACGCCTCTCCGGCCGCCGCCGTGATCTCGTCGGCGGCGTCGAGCGCCTGGGCGCGCAGGCGCCCGGATGCCTGGCCGCTGGGGTCGGCGAGCAGGGCGCTGCGGACGTCCTGGGTGCTGAGCGCCAGGTGCAGCAGGGCTTCGAAGTCCGCTCGGTCCTCTGGGCGGAGGCGGTGTGGGCCGAGGGCCACGAGGTCTCCTGGTTGGTTGGGCGGCGGTCGCACAGTCGGGCTTCGGGGTCGGGCGGGGCGTGCCGGATGCCGCCGCCGGGCCGCAGTCGGCGTGACGGCCCGGCGACGTGAGTGGTCCGGCGTCAGACGTTGACGCCGAAGTCGGCGGCGATCCCCGCCAGTCCGGAGGCGTAGCCCTGGCCGACGGCGCGGAACTTCCATTCGGCGCCGTTCCGGTAGAGCTCGCCGAAGACCATCGCGGTCTCGGTGGAGGCGTCCTCGGACAGGTCGTAGCGGGCGATCTCGGTGCCGCCGGCCTGGTTGACGACGCGGATGAAGGCGTTGCGGACCTGGCCGAAGCTCTGGCCGCGGTTCTCGGCGTCGTGGATGGAGACCGGGAAGACGATCCGGTCGATCTCGGCGGGCACGGTGGCGAGGTTCACCTTGACGGACTCGTCGTCGCCCTCGCCCTCGCCGGTGAGGTTGTCGCCGGTGTGCTCGACCGAACCGTCGGGGCTCCTGAGGTTGTTGTAGAAGATGAAGTGCTGGTCGGAGACCACCTTGCCGGAGGCGTCGAGCAGCAGTGCGGAGGCATCGAGGTCGTAGTCGGTGCCGGTGGTGGTGCGTACGTCCCAGCCGAGGCCGACGAGGACGGCGGTCAGGCCGGGCGCCTCCTTGCTGAGCGAGACGTTGCCGCCCTTGGACAGGGAAACTCCCACGGGGTACTCCTTCGTGATCTGTGCGGTCGGGGCCCGCAGTACGGGCCCGGATTTAGAATCTACAGCACTGTAGAGGAAGCGGTAGGGGGGTGCGGTCGCGCCGGGTTCGGTGTGTCGCGCGTGCTCAGTCGGGGTGGCGGTCTCGAAGTGGCGTGTCAGTCACGGGAGTTGCCGAAGAAGATGCGGTAACCGATCAGTAGGACGAGTGCACCCGCGATGGCCGACCCCCAGGTCGCGGCGTCGAAGAACTCCCGCTCCACCGGCCGGTCGAGGAGCTTCGCCGACAGCCACCCGCCGATGAAGGCGCCCGCGATGCCGATGAACGTCGTACCGATGAGCCCGCCCGGATCACGTCCGGGCAGGATGGCCTTGGCGATCGCTCCGGCGAGAAGTCCCAGCACCACCCACGCGATGACACCCATGTGTCTCCTACCCCTCTGCTTTTTGTTCGTGGCTGCTCGTCCGCCCTTCCCATGTCGCGGGAGGGCATGCCTGGGCAGCCTATCTTCTACAATCGTGTAGAGAATCGGGTGATCGGATGGTGGGCTGACGGGGTCTTCATCGGGGTGGCGTTGAATGGCTCCGGGCGTCTATACGATGTCCGGTCGGGAAACCGGCGGCGGCGGAAGGGAGACAGGACGTGACGGAGCACCGGCAGCGTTCCCGGCGGGGGCAGGGCGAGCTGGAGGCGCTGGTCCTGTCGGCGCTGCGTGAGGCGGAAGGGCCGGCGACGGCGGGCTGGGTGCAGGAGCACCTGGGCGGCGATCTGGCGTACACGACGGTGATCACGATCCTGACCCGGCTGCTGGCCAAGGGTGCGGTCACGCGGGAACGCACCGGCCGGTCCTTCGTCTGGACCCCGGCCTCCGACCAGGCCGGACTCGCCGCACACAAGATGCGCAAGGTGCTCGACGGCGAGAGTGACCGCCAGGCGGTGCTGGCGAGCTTCGTGACGGGGCTGGGACCGGACGACGAGCGGCTCCTGCGCGGACTGCTGGGTCATCCGGGCGGCCAGGGGGAAGACTGAAGCCTCATGGGGGTCTTCGTCTTTCTGCCGCTGGTGCTGCCGTTGACGGCATGGCCGATCGCGCGGCTGGCCGAGCAGCATCTGCATCCGAGGACCGCGACGCGTCTGCTGACCGCGGTGGCCGGAGTGATGGCGACGTGCAGCACGGTGTGCCTGGGGCTGGTGATGGTGGTCGGCACCGCCCAGCTGCCCGGCAACCCGCTGCCGGACGGCTGGTCGGACGCCGAGGTGCGCGAGGCGGTGCCGTACGACGAGGTGGCAGGCAAGGCGGCGATCCCCGCGTTGGTCGCCGTGCTCGTGGCCTCCGCCCGGGCGCTGTGGCGGCACGGCCGGGTCCGCCGCCGTGCTCACCAGGCACTGGCCGGGCTGCCGGACACGGAGGTGGCCGTACTCCCTGACGACGTGCCCTATGCGTACGCCCTGCCCGGAGGCCGCCGGGGCCGTGTGGTGGTGACCACGGCCCTGCTGGACTGCCTGGAACCGGCCGAGCGGCGGGCGCTGTTCTCCCATGAACGGGCGCACCTGGCCGCCCGGCACCACCGCTTCCTTCTCGCCGTCCAGCTCGCCGCCCGCGCCAACCCGTTCCTGCGCCCGCTGCGGACGGCCGTGTCGTACACGGCGGAGCGGTGGGCGGACGAGATCGCGGCCCAGACCGTCGGCAGCCGCCGGACCGTGGCCCAGGCGATCGGCAAGGCGGCCCTCGTCTCCCGCGGGACTCCGGTGTCCACGCTCGCGGGCTTCGCCATGCCCGGGCCGGTGCCGCGCAGGGTGGCGGCCCTGCTCGGCCCGGCTCCCGCGGTGCGGAGCTGGCCGTCGGTGTTCACCTCGGTGGGGCTGGCGGCGTGGGGTGCGGCCGCGGGCACGGCCGTGTCCGCGATGTCGTCCGCGAACTCCGCCGTGACCATGTTCTTCATCCTCTACGCCGCCACGCCGCTCTGAGTTCGCGGGGGATCGGCCGGGCCGGCGACCAAGGCCGCCCGCCCGGCGATGCCCCCCGGAGAAGGCCTGAGTCGGGCCGGCCGTGCACTGAGGAGCTCTCGGAGCCGGATGCGGTGAGACGTAGCGGCGGCCCGCTCGTATCTCTACATGAGTGTAGAGTTCCGCCGTTCGGAGAGCACTGGTGAGCATGGGTGAGTACTGGTTCCGAACGTTCATGAGCAACTGACCGGCCGGGTGTGGCCGAGGACGAAAGGGGCCCGCCGGTGAGCGGTTCGGGCAGGCGCCGGCGCACTCCGGTCGGCGACAAGGAGGGGCGCACGGCACGGCTGACACGGCGCGGCCGGATCGCCGCCTGGGTCGCCGGGGGTTTCGCGGTGCTCCTCCTCGGTGTCGCCGGGGCCGGAGCCTGGGTATACCAGGACCTCGACGGCAACATCGGGTCCGCCGATCTCGACAACAAGCTCGGCGGGAACCGTCCCGTCAACCTCAGCCCCGGTTCGAAGAACATCCTGGTCGTCGGCTCGGACAGCCGTGACGGTGCCAATGCCGGGTACGGCAAGGGCCTGACCACCATGCAGTCGGACACGCTGATGGTGGTGCACATCCCGGCGGACCGGAAGTGGGCCACGGTGGTGTCGTTCCCGCGTGACTCGTGGGTCGAGATACCCGCGTGCGACAAGAGTGACGGCACGACGTCCGCCGCGCTCCGCTCCAAGATCAACGCGGCGTTCGCGATCGGGGGCACCGGCGGCGAGGTCGCCGACGCCGCCGCCTGCAGCATCAGGACGATCGAGGCCAACACCGGCCTGCGCATCGACCACTTCATGTCCATGGACTTCCAGGGCTTCAAGGGGATGGTCAACGCCCTGGACGGCATAGAGGTCTGCCCCGAGCAGGCCATCAACGACGAGAAGGCGCACCTGGATCTGGAAGCCGGCTGCCAGACCGTCAAGGACGAGGCCGCGCTGGGCTACGTACGCGCCCGCTACAGCGTCGGAGACGGCTCCGACATCGGCCGTATCGGCCGCCAGCAGGAGTTCATGGAAGCGCTGGCCGACAAGGCACAGTCCAAGCTGACCAGCCCGAACGCGCTGTACGGCTTCATGCAGTCCGCGACCAAGTCGCTCACCACGGACGAGGACCTGGCCGGCATCGAGCCGCTCTACGGCCTCGCCTCCGAGCTCCAGGGCATCCCCACCGACCGGCTGACCTTCCTCACCGTCCCCAACTACCCGCGCGAGGCCGACGTGGCCACCGACAAGGCCAACGTCGTGTGGCAGTACCCCCAGGCCGCCGACCTGTTCACCTCCCTCGCCAAGGACCGGGAGGTCGACAAGAAGAAGCTGACGGCGGACGGGAAGAACCCGGTGTACGCCTCCGCGGTGCGCGTGCAGGTCCTCAACGGCACCGGCGTGGCGGGGCGTGCCGCCACCGTGGCCGAGAGGCTGCGCGAGGCCGGCTTCACCGTCGTCGGCACGGGCAACGCACCGGAGATCACCCGCACCACCGCGGTCACCCACCCGCAGGGGCTGGAGACGTCGGCCGACGTACTCGCCTCGCGGCTGCCCGACGTCAGGGCCGGCCAGAACGCGGACGCCGCCGCAGGAGTGGTGACCCTCGTCGTCGGAAGCGACCTCGACATCGACGGCATCCGGTGAGACGGCATCCGTGAGACGACATCCGTTGAGATGGCATCCGACCGCACGGCCGGCTCACACGGTCCCGGAGACCGGATCCGCCGTCGACCTGGGCAACGCGGAGGCGCCGACCGCGGCCGCGTAGGCGTCGGCCGACGGTTCCCTCAGGTACGGCGAGAGGCGCAGCAGGATCCGCCCCCTGTGGTAGACGTGCTCCGCCAGATCCGGGTGGGCGGCGTCGGCCCGCAGCCGCTCCACACGGGCGAGAGCGGCACCGGTGCCTCGGAACACCTCGATCGCGCCGCCGAGCTGAACACTGCCGGGGTCCGCGACGGCGACGGCGCCTCCGTCGATCCGGCGGTCCTCGAAGGTCACCTTGCTGTGGTAGCCGTCATGCTGCCCGAGCAGCCCGTCCGGATCCTGGTCGCGGCGGGTGTGGAGGACGGCGTTCTCCATGGGGAGCCCGGCGTGCTCCAGTACCCGGAAAACCGCCTCGGCCTCGTGTGTCACGGGCCCGCCCGCAGTGCCGCCGTCCTCGTGGTGACCGGCGCTGAACGGCGGAGGAAGGGGTTCCCGGGGAAGGGCCGACAGCACGATGCCGACCAGAAGGCCCGTACTCGCCAGCACGGCCACCAGCCGCATGTGTCGCAGTCTGCTTCGCCTGCCGGACCGTCCGACGTCCAAGGTCACTGCTCCAGTCTCCAGTTCTCACCGAAGACGGCACTCATGCCGGGCCGTTGCTGTGGGCGGCCCGGCATGAGTGCCGTGGGGTGGTCAGAGGTCGAACTCGTGGGGCGGGAGGTCGAGGGTGAAGCAGGCTTCGCGGACGACGGCTTGTTCGGTTTTGTCGAAGTCGCCGTCGGCGCCGCCGATGACGATGCCGATCTGGATGACGGCGCGGGCTTCGGCGGGCTTCTTCTTGGCCTTGGCGATTTCCTGCAGGACGCTGACCTTGCCGAAGTCGAAGTCGGCGGTGAGTTTGTCGAGGTTGTCCTCGAAGCGGCGGCGCAGGTCCATGGCGTCGAAGTTCTGGAGGACTTCGTTGGTGGCGATGAGCTGGGCGACGCGTTGGCGTTCGGAGGGGTCGATGGTGCCGTCGGCGGCTGCGACGAGGGCGCACATGGCCATGCTGGCGTCGCGGAAGGCGCCGCTCTTGAGGTCGTTCTTCTTCGCGTTGAGCTGCGTCTGCATTGTCGACGCGGATTCCTTGATGCGGTCCCACAGGGCCATGCCAGCTCCGTACGTGTCTCGGGATGCGTGCAGAAGTCTTCTACATTGATGTAGAAGTTATCAGCAGGGCGTGGAGGGGTCGGTCTGTCCGCCCCCCGGCCGAAGTCTGTCGCATGCCTCGGTGTGCGTCCCCACCCCTCTGTGGGTGCGCCGCCACCCCTCCGCGGGCCGACTTTCTACAGGCAAGTAGAATCACAGGGCGGTCGCGCCGGGGTGAGGTGTGCCCGCTGCCGGTCACCCGGGTCCATGGTCGGCCCGGCGGCGACCACCACGTGCCGGCCGGACCGCTCCGAGCGCGCCCCCGCGAGGGGCGGTCCGGTCCCGGGCGCACCGCACGGCGCCCGCACAGGACGGCCGTGGCCCGGCCGGAGGGGCGGCGTTCGGGCAGCGTTGGTGCAGCGCCGGTGGTCCACCGCGGTGGACCACCGGACAGGAGTGGGAACAGGCATCAGGACACACGCGTTGTCCTGAAACAGACCGACTACGAGGAGCACACCTTTGTCCGCCAGAACGACGGACCCCTCGGGGCACAGTCCCCGACCACCCCGCCAGGCTTTTCCTGAGTACGGCACATGGCGGGGTGGTGTTCGATGAGTGCCGCTCTGGGCCTGCTGGCCGTTCTCATCCTGACGGCCGGCACCGGATACTTCGTCGCCCAGGAATTCGCGTACGTCTCCGCCGACCGCCTCGCCCTCGCGCGGGAGGCCGAAGCGGGCGACAAGAGGGCCGCCCGCGCGCTGAAGGTGCTGGAGCGGCTGTCGTTCATGCTGTCGGGCGCCCAGCTCGGGATCACCGTCACCGGTCTGGTCGTCGGTTTCATCGCCGAGCCCTCGGTGTCGGCGCTGCTCAACCCGGTCCTCACCGGGATGGGCGTCCCTGAGGGTGCCGTCTCCGGCATCTCCGTCGTGCTGGCCTTCGTCCTGGCCACCTTCGTGCAGATGGTGCTCGGCGAGCTGGCCCCGAAGAACCTCGCGCTCGCGGTACCGGAGCGGCTGGCCAAGTCACTGGCCGCCTCGACGCTGGCGTATCTGAAGGTCGTCGGCCCGGTCGTCCACGTCTTCGACGGCGTGGCCAACAAGCTGCTGCGCAAGATCGGCATCGAGCCGGTCGAGGAGCTGCATCACGGCGCCTCCCTGGAGGAGCTCGGACATCTGATCGGCGAGTCCCGCGAGCAGGGCCAGCTGCCCAAGGACACCGCCGAGCTGCTCGACCACGCGCTGGAGTTCTCCGACCGCACGCTGGACGAGGTGATGGTGCCGCGCGCCGACGCCGTCTTCGTCCGCAAGGACGCCTCCGCCGCCGAGGCGGTCGACCTAATCGCCAAGCACGGCCACTCCAACTACCCCGTGCTCGGCGACCACCCGGACGACGTCAGCGGCGTGCTGGGCGTCCGGGAACTGATGCACCTGCCCGCCGACGGTTTCACCGCCACCACGGCGGGAGCGATCGCCCGCCGCCCGCTGCTGCTGCCGGACACGCTGCCGCTGCCGGACGCGGTGGACCGGATGCGGGAGCGGGACGACGAGTTCGCCGTCGTCCTCGACGAGCACGGCGGCGTCGCGGGCATCGTCACGTACGAGGACATCGCGGAGGAACTGGTCGGCGACATCGCCGACGAGAGCGACACCGTCACCGAGATCGCCGTCCCGGACGGCAGCGGCAGCGGCAATGGCGCTGGCAGCGGCTGGCTGGTGGACGCCGGACGCCGCCTGGACGAGGTGGCCGAGGCCACCGGCATCGCACTGCCCGAGGAAGAGGACTACGACACCGTGGCCGGCCTGATCGTGGACCGGCTCGGCCGTTTCCCGGCCGTCGGCGACCGGCTCACCGTGGAACTGCCCGACGGCGGCAGCGCCGTGATCGACGTACGCACCCTCGACCGGCACGTGCCCGAACGGGTGCGTCTGGAGCGGGTGGCCGTGGTGGAACGTGAGGAGGAGCAGGCATGAGTTTCCCGATGGCGCTCTTCGTCACCGTGCTGCTGCTGATCGGCAGCGGGTTCTTCGTCGCGGCCGAGTTCGCGCTGGTCGCCGCCAAGCGGCACCGTATGGAGAAGGCCGCGGCCGAGGGGCAGCGCGGCGCCAAGGCGGCCCTGGCCGGTATGCGCGAGCTGTCCCTGATGCTGGCCGGTGCACAGCTCGGCATCACCGTCTGCACCCTTGGCCTGGGCTCGGTGTCCAAGCCCGCGATCTCCCACGAACTCGACCCGCTGCTGCACGCGCTGGGCCTGCCGAGCGCGATCAGCTACGGCGTGGCGTTCGCCCTGGCCATGATCGTGGTGGTGTTCCTGCACATGGTGGTCGGCGAGATGGCGCCGAAGTCATGGGCCATCGCCCACCCCGAGCGTTCCGCGATGCTGCTCTCCCCGCCTTTCCGCGGGGTGGTGGCGGCCGTCCGCCCCCTGATCTGGGCCCTCAACAAGGTGAGCAACAGCCTGGTCCGGCTGTGCCGGGTCACCCCGCGCGACGAGATCACCTCCGTCCACAACCGCGAGCAGCTCACCCACCTCGTCGAGGAATCCGAACGTCTGGGCCTGATCAGCAAGGACGACTCCGAACTGATCACCAACTCGCTCACCGAGCCCCAGACCCCGGTGGGCGACCTCCAGGTCCCGGCCGCCGAGATCATCTCGGTACCGGCGGAGGCCGGACTCGACACCATCGTCGCCACGGCGGCCGAGTACGACCGCAGCCGCCTGCTGGTGCGCGACGGCCCGCTGGTCGTCGGCTCGGTCCACGTCCGCGACGTGCTGATCGCCCGCGGCCGGGGCCGCACCGCGACCGCGCGGGACATCGCCCGGCCGGTGCCGGAGCTGGCTGCGCGGGACACCGTCGGCCATGCCATCGAGCAGCTGCGCCAGCGCCGTGCGTCCCTCGCCGTCGTGTGCGACGACGGTGGCCGGCTCACCGGCATGGTCACGCTGGACGACCTGCTGGCCCGCCTCCTGCACCCGCAGGCGGCGTAACGGCGGCAGCGAGCACCCTGATCCGTCCCCGTCCCCGTCCCCGTCCCAGTCCGGCGACCGGCCGCCGGGACGGATCAGGTCTGCGCGCGTTCCTCGCGGCGGACATGACGTTCAACAAGACTGCTCGGAAGCGGAGTTGGTGTCCCGGGCAGCGTACGAGTGCGGTCGTTCACTAGGATCTGTCCGGCGGGGCACTGCACGACATGCTGGTGAGGGAACCGAGAACCACCCGATGACGCACGACGGGACACCGCGCTCAACCGCCCTGCACACCCTGGCCTCGCACTGCCGTGCCGTGACCGAGGCCCGGTGGTTCGCCATCGTGGCTTTCGCGCTCATCCTCGCCAACGCGGCCGTCCTCGGCGTCGAGACCTACGCGGGGGTGGTCCAGCGCTGGCACGACGAACTGAAGCTGATCGAGCACGGCTTCCTGGCCTTGTTCACCGCCGAGATCCTCCTGCGCGCCGGCGCCCACGCCGACCGCCCACGGGACTTCTTCCGCGACCCGTGGAACCTCTTCGACCTCGCCGTCGTCGTGTGCGCCTTCCTGCCCGTCGTACGCGAGAACGCCACCGTGCTGCGGCTGCTGCGGCTGGCCCGTGTCCTGCGCGCCGCCCGCTTCCTGCCCCAACTGCGCGTCGTGCTCGTGGCGGTGGCCCGCAGCGTGCCGGGAACGATGAGCTTCCTGCTGGTGGGCACGCTGCTGCTGTACGTCTACGCCATGGTCGGCTGGGTCTTCTTCGCCGACGCCAACCCCGAGCACTACGGCTCCCTCGGCCGCGCGGTGCTCACCCTCTTCCTCCTGATGACCCTGGACGGCCTGGGTGACGCGGTCCGTGCGGGTCTGGAGATCTCCCGCTGGAGCATCGTCTACTACGCCTCCTACGTCCTGTTCGCCTCCTTCGTGCTGGTCAACGTCCTCATCGGTGTGGTCATCGCCTCCCTCGACGAGGCCAAGGACATGGAACGGGACGAGGACGAGGACGGGGGCGGGGACGGGGGCGGGGGCGGGGACGACGACGAGCGTGCGGCGGCACCGGACACCTCCGAACGGGAGCTGCGCCACCGCATCGCCGTCACCCGCCAAGCCCTGGACGACCTGGAAACGAGCCTGGCCCGCACCCCGCCGCCCACCCGCACACGGCGGAAGAGAGCGCCCCGTCCCCCTCGGCGCGCACCTGACCCGAGGAAGGGTGGTTACGCTGCCGCCATGCGGGCGGTGGCGAAGAGTGATCTGACGGGGCGGGCACGGCTGCGCGAGGCGGCGCTGGAACTGTTCGCCGAGCGAGGCTTCGAGGCGACCTCCACCCGAGCGGTGGCCGCCGCGGCCGGCCTCTCACCGGCGCTGGTGACCCGGCACTTCGGCTCCAAGCAGGGCCTGCGCGCGGCGGTGGACGAGTACGTCCTGGACCGTATCGGCGGGGAACTGCGCGACCTCGGCCCCGGCGAGGGGCTGATGGCCTCCCTCGGTGAGGTCTCCGCCCGGCTCTTCGGCGCGGACCCGGTACTGCGCGGCTATCTGCGCCAAGTCCTGCTGGAGGACAGCGAGGCGAGCGCGGCCCTGTTCGGCCGCCTGCTGGCCGGTGCCCGCGCGGAAGTGGAGCGGCTGTCCGAGGCGTACGGGGAGCAGGGGCCGGACGAGGAGTGGGCACCGTTTCAGATGCTGTGTCTGATCCTGGGGCCGTTGCTGCTGGAGCGGGTGATGCAGCCCAACCTGCGGGAGCCGATGTTCGCCCCGGACGTGCTGGCCCGCCGCAGCGCCGCCAACCAGCAACTCCTGCTGAGGGGTTACTACGGTCGGCCGGAGGAAGGGGCCGGGGGCTAGCACCAGTGCCAGGTGTACACGTGTTTACAAGAATGAACGCATGGACACTTCGCGCATGGGCACCTCCTCCCCGCCCTCACCTCCGCAGGCACCCTCCCGATCCGCCCACTCCACCCGCCGTCTCGACTGGCTGGACAACCTCCGCATCGCCCTGACCGTGCTGGTCGTCATCCACCACGCGGCCCAGCCCTACGGCCCCGCCGACTGGTGGTACGTCGAGGGCCAGCCTCGGGAGCAGGCCCTCGGCACGCTCTCCGCGGTCGGCGGGTCCTTCCGTATGAGCCTGTTCTTCTTCGTCGCGGCACTCTTCATCCCACGCTCGTACGATCGCCGCGGCGCCCGACGGTTCCTGACGGGACGTCTGATACGGCTCGGCCTCCCGGTGGCCGTCGGCGCGCTGACGATCGTGCCGGGCCTCATGTACGCCTACTACGTCCACTACCGCGGCTACCCGCCGGTCTCCTTCCCCCGCTACTTCACCGACGTCTACCTGGGCCTGGGGGACAGGCCCGCCGACTGGACCGGACCGTCCTGGCCGGATCTGCAGTTCGCTCACCTGTGGTTCATCCAGAACCTGCTGGCGTACAGCGTCCTGTACGTGCTCTGCCGCCAGGCGGCCCGCCTCGTCAGGCGCCGTCCGCAGGAGGTGCAGGAGGTGCAGGAGGTGCAGGAGGTGCAGCTGGTGCTGCCGGTCCCGGGCCATCGCGCCCTGCTCGGCCTCACCGCCGGGATCGCCGTCGCCACCTTCACCGTCCGCGTTTTTCACCCCTTGGACGAGTGGGTCCCGTTCCTGGACTTCCTTCAGATCGAGCCCGCCCGGCTCCCGCAGTACGCGGCGTTCTTCACCCTCGGGGTCCTCGCCCACCGCCATGACTGGCTGGACCGCTTCGACGCCCGAACCGGCTGGGTGTGGCTGACCGGCGGACTCGTCGGCGTGGCAGTGCTGTTCGCCGTCGGCGCGGACGCGCCCTTCTTCGGCCCCGGTGGGCTGAACGCACCCGGCGCGCTGTGGGCGGCGTACGACAGTGCCCTGTGCGTCTCGCTGGGTGTCGGCCTGCTCACGCTGTTCCGCGAAACCGTCCGCCGAAGCGGCCGCCTGACGAAGGAGTTGGCCGCCGACTCGTACGCCGTCTACATCGTCCACCTCCCGCTCGTCGTGACCTTGCAGTACTACCTGGCCGGCCATGGCCTGACCGCCGCCGCGCTGTGGGCCACGGTTTCCGCCACCGCTCTCCCCGCCGCGTTCCTGCTGGCCGCCGCCCTGCGCAGGATCCCGGGGTTCCGGCGAGTGCTGTGAGCCGGAGGTGGCGCGCCGTGGTCACCGCGGCGCGCGTTGGCGGCGGCTGCCGGGCGCGGCGAGTTCGACGAACGAATGCAGCAACGGGTTGGCGTCGTCGGCGTGCCAGGCGACGATCAGCCGGCTCGGCGGCATGTCGGCCAGCGGGACGACGGTGAGGCTGTCGGCGGGCTCGTGGCCCATCGAGGCCAGTTCGTGGCCGAGCGGTGCCAGTCCGACCGTTCCGTGCCACAGGACACCCCGGATGCATTCGTGGACGGTTCGCACCTCGGGGCCCTCGCGCAGCGGTTCGCCGGGCTTGGTGCCGTTCCAGTAGGCGTGCCAGACGGCGTCGGTGCCGTCGGGGAACCGGAACCAGGTGCGGTCGTCGAGGTCGGCCAGGCGCAGCAGGTCGCGCCCGGCGAGCGGATCGTCGGCGCGCAGGACGACCCCGACGGGTTCGGAGCGGATGACGCGGGTGCTGAGCCCGGTGTCCTCGAACGGTGCCCGGGTCACGGCGACGTCGACCAGGCCGGCGCGCAGCCCGATGGTCGGGTCGGTGAGATCGGCTTCGAGGACACGGACGTTGACACCCGGATGACGCCTGCGGAAGGCCGCCGCGAGGGACGTACCGGCCCCGGCACGCTCCACGCTGTCGCCGAGGGTGCCGATGGTGATGCTCCCGACGCCGGCCGCGGCAGCGACCCGGGCGCGAGCGTGATCGGCCTGCGCCAGCAGGGCACGGGCCTCGTCGTACAGGGCGGTCCCGGCAGCGGTCGGCGTCACACCGGCGGCCGAGCGGTGCAGCAGGGCGGCACCCAGATCCGTCTCCAGCCGCTTGATGGCGCGGGTCAGCGGCGGCTGCGTCATGTGCAGCCGGGTGGCGGCCCGGCCGAAGTGGCGCTCCTCGACGACGGCCACGAAGTAGCGCAGGAGGCGAAGGTCCATCGCCAGGCACGATACCCGCACGGTATCGGGCGTGCTCAACAAGTATTGGACGCCGCGATCGGCGCGGAGGTGGAGTGGGAGGGAGAACGACAACGGACCCACGGACCCACGGACCTGGACCCGGACCCGGACTTGGGTCCGGTCCCTGAATCCCGACCGGACCGGAGCCGCCCGGACCCGACCGTTCCGTTCCGGCGAGGCAAGGAGCATGCGTCATGACCGAGTATCAGCTGCCCGACCCCGTGGTGGAGACCACCGGTGCACAGGAGCTCGCGCGCGACCTGGTGGTCGTGCCGAACCGGAACACGCAGCTGGTCCCGAACATCGGAGTCATCGGCGGGACGCACTCGGTGCTGGTGGTCGACACCGGCCTGGGCCCGGAGAACGCCGAGAGGGTGCTGGCCTTCGCCCGTGACTACGCCAAGGGGCGCAGGCTGTACCTGACCTCGACCCACTTCCACCCCGAGCACGCCTTCGGCGCGCACGTCTTCGCCGGGGAGGCGACGTACCTGGTGAACAGGGCACAGGCCGAGGACCTCGCCGTCAAGGGGGCCGGGTACCTCACGATGTTCCGTGGTCTCGGCACGACCGTCGCCAAGTACCTGGAGGGTGCGCAGGTGCCCACGCCGGACTTCGTCTACGAGGAGTCCCGCGAACTCGACCTCGGCGGGCGAGTGGTGCGGCTGCGCGCCGTCGGCCGCGCGCACAGCAAGGGCGACCAGGTGATCACCGTGCCCGACGCCGATGTGCTGTTCACCGGTGACCTGGCCGAGACCGGACAGTTCGCGATCTTCCCCTGGTTCCCGCCCCACGACACCGACGTGACCAGTCTCGGCTGGATCGAGGTCATGGCCCGGCTGGCGGCGGCCAGGCCGGGGACCGTGGTCCCGGGCCACGGCGACATCGGCGGAACGCAGGTGCTGGAGGACGTGCTCGACCACCTGCGGGAGCTGCGCGACGAGACCTGGGCGCGCCGTGACTCGGCGATGAGCCGGGAGACGATCGTCGAGGAGGTCCGAGCGGTGCTGATCGAGCGGCACCCCGAGTGGGCGGGCCGGGAGTGGATCGACAGCGCTGTCGCGTGCCTGTGCAGCGAGCACGCGGCGTGAGGGGATCCGGCTTCCGGCGGGGGCAGAGGATCAGCTGACGCACTCCTCGCCGGTGAGGCGCTCAGCGGGCGAGCCGTGCCACCGCGTCGGCGACGGGCGTGTCCCCGGAGGTGAGCTCGACGATCACCCGGTTCAGGGCCGGCTCGTGCAGGGCGGCGTCGATGAAGGCCGCCACGTCGTCGCGGTGCACATCCCCGTACTCCACGGCCGGACCGGCGGTCACCCGGCCGGTGCCGGGGGTGTCGAGGAGCGTGCCGGGGCGGACGATCAGCCAGTCCAGGCCGGTACGCGTGAGATGCACGTCCGCGGTCTTCTTGACCTTGATGTAGTGCTCGAAGCCCTCGCTGTGTTCCCCGTCGCGCAGGGCGTCGGGGAACACCGAGACCAGCACGAACCGCGGCACCCCGGCGCGTACGGCGGCCTCGGCTGCCTTCTCCAGGCCCTTGCCGTCGATCAGCGTCGTCCTGTCCAGGCCGGTCCCGTGGGCGCCCGCGGAGAACACCACCGCGTCATGACCGGCGAGCCGTGCCGCGAGTGTCTCCACCGAGTCCTCGATCAGGTCCCCGGTCACCGGGGTGGCTCCGGCCGCCCGGACGGTGTCGGCCTGGGCCGGGCTGCGGTGCATGCCGGTCACCTCGTCCCCGCGAGCGGTGAGCCGCTCGGCGAGACGGCGGCCGACACCTCCGGCGGCGCCGATCTGGAAAACCTTCATGGTCGTCCCGCTTCCTTTCCTTCCTGACGGTTCTCGGCTGTCGGAGCCGTCATGCGGCGAAGACCTGGGAGTCGTCGGCGAACGCCTTGAACTCCAGGGCGTTGCCGGCCGGGTCGAGGAGGAACATCGTCCACTGCTCGCCCTTCTGGCCCTCGAAGCGCACATAGGGCTCGATGACGAACTCGACGCCGGCCGCGCGCATCCGCTCGGCGAGTTCGTGGAACGCGGGGATGGTCAGGATCAGCCCGAAGTGCGGCACCGGGACGTCGTGGCCGTCGACAGGGTTGTGGATGCGCTGAGCGCGCTCTGGCGCGAGGTGGGTGACGAACTGGTGGCCGTGCAGGTTCCAGTCGACCCAGGTGTCCGCGCTGCGGCCCTGCTCCAGGCCGAGCACCTCGCCGTAGAAACGGCGGGCGGCGGCCAGGTCGTCGACCGGCATGGCCAGGTGGAACCGGGGGATCGGGGAGTCGAGAACGGTCATGGCACTGCCTTCCGACCAAGTATTTGTCTTAATGTTTACATTGAGACACTGAACAGATGCAAGTCAACGGCTCGCCGACTTACGGCACCTCGGCGTCTCAGCGGGACGCACAGCTAGGGTGCGCCCAAGGAGCCCCTGGCCAGTCCGAGAAAAGAGAGGGCAAGCACCCATGACCACTGTGCGTGGAACCTCCGTGGACATCCCCACCCCGGACGGCACCGCCGACGCCTACCTGGCCTTCCCCGACGACAACTCCCCGCACCCGGCGGTGCTGTTCTACATGGACGCCTACGGACTGCGGCCCCACCTGAAGAAGATGGCCGACCGCCTCGCCGAGGCCGGCTACACCGTCCTGGTGCCCAACGTGTTCTACCGCCACGGCCCGGCACCCGTGTTCGACCTGCCCGACTACGTCGACCCCCAGGAACACCCGAACCTCTGGGAACAGATCACCCCGGTCCTGCGGTCGCTCACGCCCGAGCTGGCGACGCGTGACGCCGGTGCCTACCTCGACCGGCTGGCAGACCGTCCGGAGGCCGCCGACGGGCCGGTCGGCGTCACCGGGTACTGCATGGGCGCCCGCCTGGCCCTGCGTACCGCCGGGGACTACCCGGAGCGGGTGGCCGCCGCGGCCTGTTTCCACGGCGGGGGCCTGGCGACCGACGCCCCCGACAGCCCGCACCTGCTGGCCGACCGCATCACCGCCGAGCTCTACTTCGGCCACGCCGACCAGGACCAGTCCATGCCACCCGAGCAGATCGACCGGCTCGACACGGCACTGACCGAGGCGGGCGTCCGCCACCGCACCGAGGTGTACGCGGGCGCTGCGCACGGTTACACCCAGGCCGACACCGCGATGTACGACGCCGAGGCATCCGAACGCCATTGGACGGCGCTGCTGTCGCTCCTGAACCGTTCCCTGTGACCACCCGGCACCCGGCTACCGCAGGAACACCAGCTGCACGGCGACCAGTACGTCCACGACGGCGCACCACTCGGCGAACGTACGGGCCACGACGCCGCGCAGCGGGGCGAGCAGCAGGTGGGCGAGGTCCCAGACACCGTGGAGGAACCAGCCCGCCGCCACCAGATGGCGTCCCAGCTCCGGATCCACCGCCAGACCGGCGAGGGCGAGGGCGCCGAGGGCGAGCGCTCCCGCGGCCTGGATCCCCAGGGTCGCCCGCCCGTGCGGGGCCCCGAACGGCACTCCGCCGCGCCGGGCGCGGTTCGCAACCACCTCTCCGCCGCGATGTCCGAGCTGGGCGCCTCCACCCTCCCCCACGCTCAGCTTCGCTCGCGCGGGGGACCCCCATCGCCGCGGCCCACCACGCATGGCAGCAGGGGTGGATCCAAGGCCCTTCCGACGTATCTCCGCGACGAGTGCCGGCAACGGCTCAGTACACGTCCCGCACGTACCGCTTGTCCGCCGCCAGCTGCTTCACATACGCGGCGGCCTCGTCCTCGCTCATCCCGCCGTGCGTGACCACGATGTCCCGCAGCGCCCGGTCCACGTCCTTGGCCATACGGGAGGCGTCGCCGCACACGTAGAAGCGGGCGCCGTCCTGGAGCCAGTGCCAGAGCTCGGGGCCGTGCGCGCGCATCCGGTCCTGGACGTAGACCTTGGCGCGCTGGTCGCGGGAGAACGCGGTGTCGAGCCGGGCGAGGACGCCCTGCTGAAGGAAACCCGTCAGCTCGTCCTCGTAGTAGTAGTCCGTCGCCCGGTGCTGTTCGCCGAAGAACAGCCAGTTCGGCGCCCGGTGGCCGAGCGCGCGCCGCTCCTGGAGGAAGCCGATGAAGGGGGCCACCCCGGTGCCGGGACCGACCATGATCATGGGGGTCGACGGGTCCGCCGGAGGCCGGAACTGGGGGGAGCGCTGTACGGAGACCGGGACCTCCATGTCCGGCTCGCCGTCCGCGAGGAAGGGCGAGCAGACCCCGCCGCGCGGGCGCCCGTGCAGGTTCTCGTACCGCACCACCGACACCGTCAGTGAGATGTGGTGCGGGTCGACGAGCGGGCTCGACGAGATGGAGTACTGGCGAGGCTGGAGTCGCTTGAACACGTCGGCCCACTCCTGCGCACCGGCGCGCACGGCGTACTCGGCGACCACGTCCACGGCCTGCCGTCCCCAGGACCACTGGGCGAGGCCGTCCTTGTTGTCGGGGCGCAGCAGCTTCTTCAACTCACGGTTGTCGCGGGCGCGTTCGGAGACGAACCGGAGCAGGCCTGCGGTGATGCGCGTGATGTCGAGGTGCCGGTGCAGGGCCTCCGCGAAGGGGACCTCGCCGACTCCGTTCACCTGTACGGCCGTCGAGCCGTCCATGCCGGTCACCGCCAGCCATTCCGCCACGAGGCCCGGGGAGTTGACGGGACGTACGCTCAGCGCGTCGCCCGCCTCGTACGTCAGGGGCGTGCCGCTCGTGTCCAAGGTGAACCGGCGTACCTCCTTGCGCGCGCCGGGTAGGCTGAGCAGCCGGTTGCCGACCAGGCGGGCGGTGGTGGGCGCCGGCTTGGCGGACCGGGCCGGATCAGCGGCGGGAGCGGGAGCGGGAGCGGGATCAGCGGCCGGGGTGTCCGTCCGTGTGCCCAGGGCCGTGAGTACCTGGTCGAACCAGGCGTCCGCCGACGGCTCGTAGTCCGGTTCGCAGTCCGTACGGGGCGCGAGGCGCACTCCGCCCAGCTCGTCCAGCCGCTCGTCCAGCCGGCGGCCGTGGCCGCAGAAGTCGTCGTACGAGGAGTCCCCGAAGGCCAGCACGGCGTAGCGCACACCGTCGAGGCGTGGGGCCTCCTGGGCGGACAGGGCGTGCCAGAAGCCCGAGCCGTTGTCGGGCGCGTCCCCGTCGCCGAAGGTGCTGGTGATCAGCAACAGGTCGGCGGAACGCGGGAGTTGACCCGGGTCGGTGTCGTCCATGCCGACGAGCCGGGGCCGGAGCCCGGTGGCGGCCAGCCGCTCGGCGGCGGCCACCGCGAACTCCTCGGCGTTGCCGGTCTGCGAGGCCCACAGCACGACGATCTCCCGGCCGGCGGGCTCGGCGGACGGGGCGGCCGGGGGCGCGGACGCCGACCTGGAGTACATCCCGGCCAGGACACCGTTGACCCACAGGGCGTGCTCGGGGCTGAAGGGCGCGTCCGGCGGCAGGACGGGGACACCGGAGAGGGGAGTGCCGGAGCCGAGTCCGGCCAGGAAGCCGGTGAGGTACTGGCGTTCCTGCGCGGACAGGACGGGTGGCGGCGAGGGATCGAGGCCGAAGGGGTTCGCGCCGGGGGTGACCGCCGTCGGCACGACCGCCCGAGGGGTCGCCGACTCGACGGGAGCCGACCCGACGGGAGTCGACCCGACGGGAGTCGACCCGACGGGAGTCGACCCGACGGGTGCGGGTGCGGGAGCCGCCACCTTCGTCAGCGACACCGCGCACACCTTCAACTCCGGCTGGAACGACAGCGGATCGACCGCGTCGCTCGTCACCGCGTTGATGCTCAGATACTCCCCGAACAGGTCGTTCCAGTGGAACGGCGCGAAGCAACAGCCCGGCCGCACCCGGTCCGTCACGACGGCGGGCAGGACGGCCCGCCCGCGCCGCGAGGCCACCTCGACACCGTCGCCGTCCTCGATGCCCAGCTCGGCGGCATCCCGCGGATGCAGCTCCACGAACGGCCCGGGGTTCAGCTTGTTGAGCCTGTCGACCCGGCCCGTCTTCGTCAGCGTGTGCCACTGGTGCTGAAGCCGGCCGGTGTTGAGCACGAACGGATAGTCGTCGTCCGGCATCTCGGCGGGTTCCATGTGCGGCCGCGCGTGGAACACGGCCCGCCCGCTCGCCGTGGGGAACACCGGGGCACCGCTCTCCACGTACCGAATGGGGTTGCGGTCCGGCCCGTCCTCCGTGGGGGCCGGCCACTGCACGGAGGTCGAGCGCAGCCGCTCGTACGTCACTCCGCGCAGGTCCCAGCCGGTCTTCGGGTTCCAGGCCTGCTTGATCTCCTCGAAGACCTGCTCGGCGCTGTCGTACGAGAACCCCTTCTCGTACCCCATCTCACGGGCGACCGCCGCGATCAGCCTCCAGTCGGCCATGGCCTCGCCGGGCGGGTCGGCGGCGGGCCGGGCGAGGGTGAGGTTGCGTTCGCTGTTGATGAGGACGCCCTCGGTCTCCGTCCACATCGCGCCCGGCAGGACGACGTCCGCGTACGCGTTGGTCTCGGTGTCGGCGAACACGTCCTGTGTGACGACGAACTCGGCGGCCTCCAGGCCCTCGATCACGGTTCTGCGGTTGGCCACCGAGGCGACCGGGTTGGTGCAGATGATCCAGCAGGCCTTGATCTCGCCGTCCGCCATCTTCTGGAACATCTCGACAGTGCCCTGCCCGACCCCGTCCTTCCTGAGCGTGTCCGGCGCCAGCCCCCACAGCTCCTCGACGAACGCCCGCTCCTCGTCGACGAGTACGGACCGCTGTCCCGGCAACCCCGGCCCCATGTAGCCCATCTCGCGCCCGCCCATGGCGTTGGGCTGCCCGGTGAGGGAGAACGGCCCGCTGCCGGGCCGGCAGATCGCGCCGGTCGCGAGGTGCAGATTGACCAGGGCGTTGGTGTTCCAGGTGCCGTGCGTGGACTGGTTGAGGCCCATGGTCCAGCAACTGGTCCACTCGGCCGCCTCACCGATGAGCCGCGCGGCCCGGCGTATGTCCTCCTCCGGAAGGCCCGTGATCCCGGCGACGGCGTCCGGCGCGTAGTCGGCGAGGAACCCGGGCATCGCCTCCCAGCCCTCGGTGTGCGCGGCGATGAACGCGGAGTCCGTGTGCCCGTTCTCGTGCAGCAGGTGCAGCAGACCGTTGAGCAGGGCGAGGTCGGTGCCGGGACGTATCGGCAGGTACAGGTCGGCCTTCTCCGCGGTCGCCGTGCGCCGCGGGTCGACCACGATCAGCTTGGCGCCCGCCTTGACCCGCTCCATCATCCGCAGGAACAGGATGGGGTGGCAGTCGGCCATGTTCGAGCCGATGACGAGGAAGAGGTCCGCCCGGTCGAGGTCCTGGTACGAACCGGGCGGCCCGTCGGCGCCGAGCGACAGTTTGTATCCCGTGCCCGCGCTCGCCATGCACAGCCGGGAGTTCGACTCGATCTGGTTCGTCCGCATGAAGCCCTTGGCGAGCTTGTTCGCCAGGTACTGCGCCTCCAGGCTCATCTGACCGGAGACGTAGAGAGCGACGGCGTCGGGACCGTGCTCGTCGATGATCGCGCGCAGCCGCCGAGCGGTTTCGGCCACGGCGTCGTGCACCGGCGCGGGGACCGGCTCGTCGCCGCGGTCCTCCCGGACCAGCGCGGTGGTCAGCCGTCCCGGCGCGGCCAGCATGTCGGCCGTCGTCGCGCCCTTGGTGCAGAGCCTGCCGGAGTTCGCGGGGTGGGACTTGTCCCCGGACGCCTTGAGGACAGTACGCCGTCCGTCCGGGCCCATGCCGATGTCCAGGACCATTCCGCACCCGACACCGCAGTACGAGCACACGGTCCGCACCTGCTGGGCGGTGCCCTGCGGGCCCTGTGCGGCCACGGGCGGCCCCTTCCTGGTCGGCGACTGAGCGGTCTGAGCGGTCTGAGCGGAGTCATCGGTCTGATCGGTATGCCCGATCGGTGATCGGTGATCGGTGATCGGTGATCGGTGATCGGTGATGATCCGTTCGGTGTTGGATACGGATCTCGGCCCTCGATCGTTGTCCGGTGCGGTCGAGCGTACGAATTGCCCGTTACGCCTGTGTCACATGACCTGATCATGAAGGGTTACGCGGGCCACACAGCGTCCGTGCGGCCACTGTGAGGGGTTGGGGAGTGACGTATTCCGGCCGTTGTGCGCTTGGGGGCGTAGCGGTCCGTGTCGCTATTGGGCCGAACGGGTGACCATGCGTAAGAATTGACTGGTGCAGACATTGAGTGCGAGCCAGGGGGAGGTCCGGTGAACAGTCACGATGTCACCGACGAGCAGTGGGAAGGGCTCGCCCAGGTCGTGCCGTTGCGGGGCCGGGACGCATGGCCGTCCGCGGTCGGCCACCGCGCGATACCCGAGGCCGAGACGGAGGCGCGGCGCCGCTTCGTGGTGCTGCGGGTCAACGTGTTCGCGGACGCCCGCGACGTCGCCGAGACGCTGATGGCGGGGATCCCGGTGCTGCTGGACCTCTCCAGCGCCGAGGCCGAGGTCGCCAAGCGGGTGCTGGACTTCAGTACGGGGGTCGTATTCGGCCTGGCGAGCGGGATGCACCGGGTCGACCGGAACGTGTTCCTCCTCACGCCGCCGGGGACCGAGGTGCGGGGGCTCATGGAGGGTGCCGGGGTTCCCGGAGTGTGACGCGGGGTCGGCGGATCGTGCGCGCTCCCCCGATCGTAGGAAGGTCACCGGGGCGGAACGGTTCGTCCGGGCGGCGGGTGGCTACCGTCCGTGCGTGATCATGCCGCCTCAGTCATCATCTGTGCAGTCGACATCTGCGCAGTCATCGCCTGCTCAGTCGTCACCGGCTCTGCCGCCGTCGGCGCTGTCATCGCCCGCTCCGGTGCCGCCCGCCCCGGTGTCAGCCGGTCTCGTGCCGCCGGATTCCGTGCCGCCTGATTCCGCCGCGAGTGGGCCCGCCGTCGCCGTTCCGCCGGGAGAGGGAGCGCGCTCGGAGCGGCCCGGTGTCACCGAATTACGGCTCTCCGCCTTCGCCGGGCACCGGAGCGCCGCGTTCCCGCTGGGGCCGGTGACCCTCCTCGCCGGGAGCAGCGGCAGCGGCAAGTCCACGGCTCTGCGGGCGTACGAGGCGCTGGCCCGGCTCGGTGGCGGGGCCGGGCTGGGGGAGGTGTTCCCGGACCCGGTCGCGTGCGTGCCCGAGCGGGCCCGGCCCGACGCCCAGCGCCGGCGCGGCTTCCGCATCGGCTGCACGGCCGACGGCCCCGAAGGGCCCGTACGGCTCGACGTCGCGGTCCAGGCCGAGCCCGAACTGCGCATCGTGGGCGAGCGGTTGACGTCCGGTGGACAGGTCCTGCTGGAGACGGCCCTGCGTGACCCGAGCCGCCCCGTCGTCCAGGCGGCCTGGCACACGGCGGGCTCGGCGCCGGTCACCCGCGGCCCCCTCCCCGACGACCGCCTCGGCACCGCTCTGCTGCCCCTGCGCGTCGCCGGCAGGACCGAGGGCCAGCGCCGGGTGCTCGCCGCCGCCGAGCAGACGGTCGTCGCCCTGCGGTCCGTGTTCGCCTGCGATCCGCAGCCGGAACCCATGCGTGCCGCGGTGCGGCTCGGTGCGGGCCGGCTGCTGCGCGGCTGCGGCAACCTCGCCGAGGTGCTGTGGCGTACGCGCACGGAGTGCGGGCGGCGGCACGTACAGCTCGTCGCGGCGGCCCACGCCGGGTGCGCGGGCCCGGTCGCGGACCTGCTGGCGCAGCCGCTGGACGACAGGAGGGTACGGGCCCTGCTGGACCGGGGTGACGGGGTGCGAACACCGCTGGGCCTGCTCGGCGACGGGGAGTTGAGGTACCTGGCGCTGGCCCTGGTGCTGATGACGGGCCCCGGGGTCCTGGAGGTCGACCCGGTGGGTGAGGTGCCCGCGGCGCTCCAGTCGCTGACCGTCCTCGCCGACGGCTTCGACCGCGCCCTCGACGCCAGGCAGGCGGGAGAGCTGGCCCGGCTCGCGGTGCGCATGGGGGCGCGCGGGCACATCCGGCTGGTGGGGGCGGTCAGCGACGCGTCGTGGGCCGCGGGCGTGGCCGGGGTGACCGTGGTGGACCTGGACGCGTGCGGGAGGTGATCCGGAAGCGACGAGGGGCCGGGTGATAGACCTGCATCCGTGAACGAACTGGATGTGGCGGGCCTGCAGCGACGGCTCGCAGACTTCGCGGCCGCCCGCGACTGGCAGCAGTACCACACCCCGAAGAACCTCGTCGCCGCGCTCAGCGTCGAGGCGTCCGAACTCGTCGAGATCTTCCAGTGGTTGACTCCGGAGGAGTCGGCGCGCGTGATGGACGACGCCGACACCGCCCACCGTGTCACCGACGAAGTCGCCGACGTGCTCGCGTACTTGCTCCAGCTCTGCGAGGTGCTCGGCATCGACCCGTTGGCCGCGCTGGACGCGAAGATCGACCGCAACGAGCGGAGGTTCCCGCCGCGGGGCTAGACGGGCGCCGGGGAGACAGGCGCCAGGGAGACGGGCGCCGGGGAGACGGGTGCTGGGGGACGGATGGAGGGGAACCCGGGGCCCGGGAGTCGCCCTGAGTGTCTGTCAGGGCCTCCAGCAGGGGAGGAACCGATTCCAATGGGAACCCGTCAATCCGTTTGTCACTCTCCGGAGTTGTCGAGTTGTCCACAGCCAATTGATTGTCCACAGATTTCGGGCTTCCTCTGGCTTTTCGTCCCACATGCCTTCACTCTGGGTAGTGAACAGCGGAGTTCGGGCGGACGTGCGAAGAGCGCGTCAAGACAGACGGGGACGGTTCGCATGGACGCGATGCGGCTCATCCTGGCGAGCAGGCGTGCCCTGGTGGGAAGCGAGGAGGAGCGGGAGATCATGACGGAGGCGTGGCAGGCACAGGCCCTGGCCCAGGCGATCGGCAGCCGGCTGGCGGTGTCGGGCCCGCCCGAACTGCGGGGTGAGGCACTGGGCCTGACCGAGCTGGCCGGCAGGGGCTGCGGGGTCCTCGGCGCACCGCAGCTGCCCGTGGAGGCCTTACGCGCCTCCCAGCTCACCGAGTTGGGCGACGCTCACCAGGCCCTCGTCACTCTCGGCGGCCTCCTCGGCGAGGTCGGCATAGCGCTCGTCGGCATCGCCTCCGCGGCGGACGACGAGACGACGTACTGGCAGTGCATGGAGGCCATCGACGCGGCCGAGGAGTCCCGCGACCGGGTCCGGGAGATGCTGCGCCGCCTCGCGGTCAGGGAACAGGCGGTCCCGGACCGCGAGGCAGGCTGAGCTCGGGTGCGGGTGCGGGTGCGGGTGCGGGTGCGGGTGCGGGTGCGGGTGCGGGTGCGGCCGTGGTCGTGGTCGTGGTCGCCCCACGGCAAACGCCCGGCCGTCGCGGGGCCGGGCGTCGCAGATGAAGGAGGAGTCGGGCGGGGGAGGCGCCAGGTGCAGGCGGGGGAGGAGGAGTCAAGCAGCGTCGGGGCCGTCCGTTGAGGTGGGGCGAGGGCCGGAGAGGTCCGCGTCGAGCTGAGACAGATCGGCGTTGAGGGCCGCCATCAGCTCCTCCATCTGCTGGAGCAGCCCTTTGGGCTGTGCGGGCACGGCCTGATCCGGTTCGGCCTGATCCGGCACGGCTTCCTGGGACATCAAGGCCTCCTCGGCCCTCGGCCCCCGGGCGCGGGGGCGCGTTGAGCAGGCGTCCCGGCAGCGGCCGCCGGCGACGGGTGCCGGGCGGTCCGGCTCCGCCCACGCCAACGATCACTGCTCGGGCGGGTCACTGAGCGGTCCCGCGCGTTTGCGTCCGGTTGACGGAATTTCACCCGACCGGGACGGCGGGGTGCGGAGGGGACCGATGGGGTTGACCCGTGTTCGAGCGTGCAGGATGGGGAACATGGATCTCCGCATCTTCACCGAGCCCCAGCAGGGGGCGACCTACGACACCCTTCTCAGCGTTGCCAAGGCCACCGAGGATCTTGGTTTCGACGCGTTTTTCCGTTCCGACCACTATCTCCGCATGGGCTCCGTGGACGGCCTGCCCGGACCCACCGACGCCTGGATCACTCTTGCCGGACTCGCCCGCGAGACCAAGCGCATCCGGCTCGGCACCCTGATGACCGCCGGCACCTTCCGCCTGCCGGGTGTCCTCGCCATCCAGGTCGCACAGGTCGACCAGATGTCGGGCGGACGCGTTGAACTCGGCCTGGGCGCGGGCTGGTTCGAGGAGGAGCACAAGGCGTACGGCATTCCCTTCCCGAAGGAGAAGTTCGCCCGTCTTGAGGAGCAGCTCGCCATCGTCACCGGGCTGTGGGCGACGGAGGTCGGCAAGACCTTCAGCTACGAGGGCGACTACTACCAGCTGACCGACTCGCCCGCGCTGCCCAAGCCCGCGCAGGCCAAGGTGCCCGTGCTCATCGGTGGGCACGGTGCAAGCCGTACGCCCCGCCTCGCCGGGCAGTACGCCGACGAGTTCAACATGCCGTTCGCCTCGATCGAGGACAGCGAGCGGCAGTTCGGGCGGGTGCGCGCGGCGGCCGAGGAGGCCGGACGCCGGGGCGACGACCTGGTGTACTCGAACGCGCTGGTCGTCTGCGTCGGCAGGGACGACGCCGAAGTCGCCCGCCGCGCCGCCGCGATCGGCCGAGAGGCCGACGAGCTCAAGACCAACGGGCTCGCCGGATCCCCGGCCGAGGTCGTCGACAAGATCGGCCGCTACCAGGCCGTCGGCTCCCAGCGGATCTACCTCCAGGTCCTCGACCTCGACGACCTCGACCACCTGGAGCTGATCTCCGCGCAGGTGCAGTCGCAGTTGTCGTAACCACGCCAAGCCCGGTGCGCCCCGCACCCTCAAGGGGCCGAAGGCCTCGGGGGGCGCGGGGCTGTGACGACGTGCGGGACGTGGGTACGCGATGGGGAGAACCCGGAACATCGATCCGCGGGGTCGGCCGACCTGGGAAGAAGGGATACCGATGATCTCCGAGATGGTTCTGGTGCCCACCGACGGCGCGACGCTGCCGGGCGACCTGATCGTGCCGGAGCGGGCCCGGGCCGTGGTGCTGTTCGCGCATGGCAGCGGCAGCTCCCGGCACAGTCCGCGCAACCGGATGGTGGCCGCGGAGCTGCGGGCCGCGGGACTGGGCACCCTGTTGATGGATCTGCTCAACGACCGGGAGGAGCGCGTCGACGCCGTGACGGGCGAGCACCGCTTCGACATCCCGTTCCTGGGCCGCCGTCTGGTGGCCGCGATCGACTGGATGGACACGCAGCTCGACACTCGGGGGCTCCCGGTCGTCCTCTTCGGTGCCAGCACCGGCGCGGCCGCGGCCCTGGTCGCCGCCGCCGAGCGCCCGGACCGCGTGCTGACCGTCGTGTCGCGGGGCGGCCGGCCCGACCTGGCCGAGGACGCCCTGGAGGCCGTACGGGTGCCGGTGCTGCTGATCGTCGGCGGCGACGACGAGGTGGTGCTGCGGCTCAACGAGGAGGCGGCCGGGCGGCTGCGCGGCCCGCACTCGCTGCACATCGTGCCCGGGGCCACCCACCTGTTCGAAGAACCCGGTGCGCTGGAAGAGGTCGCCGTCGCCGCCCGGCAGTGGTGCGTCGAGCGGCTGAAGTCCCCGCAGCGCGGAGTGGGATAGCCGGAGGGCGCGCCCCCTGCCCCCCTCAGTCGGGTACCGGCATCCCGGTGTGCAGCCGGGCGCCCTGCCTGAGCAGTTCCTGCTGGACGAGAAGGGCGGGCACGTCCCGCGGAGCGCGTCCCTCGTGGACGGACAGCGCGGCGCATGCGCCGGCCGCCTGGCCGGTCGCCATGGCGATGGGCATCACCCGGTACGAGGAGTGCGCCACGTGCGTACCGGAGATGCAGCGGCCGGCCACCAGCAGTCGGTCGGCGCCCCGGGGCAGCAGGCAGCGCAACGGGATGTCGTAGAAACGGCCGGCCGGCACCCGCCTGAGGAGGGTGCCGGTGCCCTCCGGGTTGTGGATGTCGACCGGGTAGGCGCCGTGCGCGATCACGTCCGGGAAGGACCGGGCGGCCAGGACGTCGTGTCCTGTCAGCTGGTAGTCGCCGACGACACGGCGGGTCTCGCGGACGCCGATGTGGGTGCCGCTCTGCACGACGTAGGAGTCCTCGAAGCCCGGCACGTGCGTGCGCAGGAAGTGGTCGATCTGCTCCATCTGCCGGCGGGCGGTGTACTCGGCCCGGGTGAGGTCCCACACGTTGATGCCGAGCACTTTGGTCATGCGGGTGCTGTTGACGCTGACCTCGGACGGATGCGGGGTGGCGAAGAACAGCACGTCCTCGCGCGGCAGCTGCAGCTCGCCGTCCGCCGTGGCCTCCTTCACGAGGTCCCACAGCCCGTGCACGCCGCGCCACTGGTCCGGGTGCGCGCGCACGTACTCGGCGAACCGATCCGGCAGGAACTGTGCGACGCGGAACATCAGGGTCATCGGCTGCACCAGCCCGTCCTCCGGGCGCCCGATCTCGTAGTGCGCCCCGCACGCGGCCGCGACGTCACCGTCGCCGGTGCCGTCCACCACCACCCCGGCGTCGATCACGACCGGCCCGGACTTGGTCTCGAAGACCACCCGCCAGCCGTCCTCCAGGGGCAGCGCGGCCGAGGCGAAGGAATGGAACAGCATCCGCACGCCCGCCTCGTCCATCAGGTCGAGCAGGACCAGTTTGAAGATCTCCGGGTCGAACGGCACGGTGTACCCGGTCTTCAGGGACGGCGGGACGCAGCCGCCGCGTGCCGTGAGCCGGTCCAGCAGCCGCCACAGGACACCCGCGACGACCGGTTCGCCCTCGCCGTGGTCGGTGGGCAGCAGCCGGGTGATGTCCCCGGACTCGGTGAACGCCGCCTGCTTGTGCTCGTTGTGGAACGACATCAGCGGCATGACGAGCGCCGCGGTCGCGTTGCCGCCGAGAAACCCGTGGCGTTCGACGAGCACGACATCGGCGCCCGCGTCGGCTGCGGCGATCGCGGCGGCGCACCCGGCGGGCCCGCCGCCCACCACCAGGACGCCGGTACGGCCCCCGTGCCGGGCGGGCCGCGGCGGCAGCGTGACGGTACGGGGCTCTCGGGGCTCTTCCAGGATCGGCATCGGGGTCCTCCGCGGGCTGGGCCCTGGTGGGTCCGGTCCACATCCGGGCAGGTCACGCGCTCAGCGGGCGGACCTCTGACGCATGGGGCGGCGACTGCTGCGCTTCCGCGCACCGAGCCGCCTCGATGTCGTCGAGCAGGTTCCCGCACCGGACGCAGGTCTCCTCGGCGAGCGTGCGCAGCTCCCGCACCCGGGACTGCAGTACCGCACGGCGCTGCGGATACTCGTCCCAGAGCCGGTCCACCTCCGCCAGCAGCAGCCCGGCCTGCTCCCGCGCCACCCCCACCAGCGCCGGCGCCCCGATCCGGCGCGCGAAGTCGAAGACCTTGCCGGAGTACGGCAGCGGCAGCACCGGCAGCCCGGACAGCGCGGCGAAGATCACGAAGTGCAGGCGCATACCGACGGCCAGGTCCAGGTGGCGCATAAATCCGAGGAGCTGTCCCGGACTGTAGGTCCCGTGCAGGATCCGCCCCTTGTCCGGGGCCGTCATATGGGACAGCACGGCGTGGGCGTGCCGCACGTCGTGGCGCTCCATCGGCAGGAACACCACGTGTGCGTCCAGGCGCCGCACGAGGAAGTCGGCGACGTCGGCGAGCAGCGCGTGGTAGCCGCCCTCGTCCAGGTTCTCCGCCGCCCGGCCCGGCTCCCGCACGGACATCCCCACCAGCCGGGCGCCGGCGGGTATGCCCTCGTCGCTCATCATCCGGTCGGTGAACGTCTCCGATGCCAGCAGCAGCGCGGGATCCGCGGTGACGACGATCTCCCGCTCGACGCCGACCTCCTCCAGGACGAGCCGGGACTCCTCGTCCCGCACCACGACGTCGTCCATCTCCGCGAGGACGGTGCGCACCGCCTCCCGGTCGTCCGGCTCCCGCAGCGGGCCGGCACCGACCGCGTAGGCGAACGTGCGCACGCCGCGTTCCTGCGCCGCCCGCACCAGCCGCAGATAGCGGCGTGCCTCACCGTCGAAGAGGATGCCGCCGCCGCCCAGCACCAGCAGGTCCAGCCCGGTCAGCGCGTCCAGCACGTGGTTGCGGCTGACGCCCTCCCAGTCGACCACCTCGTCGGCGTCGTGGTGGTGGACACGCGTGTGGGCGGCGTTCCGGCTGAAGACGACGAGCCGGGCCTCGGGGCGCTGGGCGCGCAGACAGCCCAGTAGGCAGGTCAGGATGGACTCGTCGCCCATGTTGAAGCCGCCGTACGAGCCGAGCAGGCCGATGCGTGGGCGGGCGGGCGTGCCCGACGCGCCGGGGAGTGGCTCCGGTGGGGCAGTGTTCATCCGTTGGGCTCCCGTCACGTCGGAGTCGAGTCGGCCGGGGAGTGGATTGGGGGAGGGGATCGGGGAGTGGAAGCGAGTGGTGGTGGGGGAGCGCCGTGCCGCGGGGCGCGCTTCGGCGTGGTGCGCCGGATCACCGGGCGGCGCGCGTCGGTCGCCCGCGGCCCCGTTCGTATGTCCGTCCGCATCTCAGCGTGGCCCAGCTCGCCCCGACGAGCGAGTGGGAACCCTCACCGCACCACGCCCGCGCACCGCATCGCCGACCGCGCCTACCCGCTCCCACCTGCGGAAACGTATGGCGATCGACGGCGATGCCGGGCGCCCCGGCCGTCGGCGATCCGGTGACCCGGGCGCTGGTGAAGCTCACCGAGCAGGTCGGCGGAGCCCAGGAAGCGGGTGGGGCTCAGCAAGCAAGTGGGGCTCAGCAAGCAGGTGCAGCGAAGCCCAGTGAGTAGGTGCGGCCCTCGACACCCCACTCGCCGAACGGCGGCCGCGCCCCGGCGTCGATCGCGCGCAGCGTGGGCCGTCCGATATGGGCCAGCACCAGCCGCCGCACCCCGAGCCGTACGGCCTGGTCCGCGACGCTTCGCACGCTCGCGTGGCCTCCGACGCCGCCCCGGAACCGTATCGGCCGGTCCCAGGCGGCGGCCTCGGCGAACATGAGGTCCGCGCCCGCGGCCCACTCGGGGAACTCCCAGAACTCCGGCGCCCACACCGCGACCGGCCCGCCCGTCTCGATGCGGTAGCCGTACGCGGGATGCGACGTGTGCTGCACGGGCAGGCAGCGCACCCGGACGGTGCCGGGCCCCAGTTCCAGGTCACCGGCCCGGATCCGGACGCCCCGCGTGCTCGCGCTCCGGCGCAGCGCGGACCGCAGCTCCGCCTGCTCGTCGGTGACCAGCCAGCCGGCGAGCCGCCCCGGCGGCGGTTCCGCGCCCGGCCCGCCGTCGAAGGCGACGCGCTGCCGGGCGCAGCGCAGCAGCAGCCCCGCGGGCGCGAAGCGCGGCGAGTTCATCGCGCCCACGCCGAGCAGGGTCAGCCGCAACCGGAGGTTCATCCGCCGCCCGCCTGTCCGGGCCCGTCGACTGTTCCGGACGTGGTCGTGGGATGCGCCAGCGCCAGCGTGCCGTCGGAGGACAGGGTGATCCGGACGCCGTCGCTGATGCGGTCGAGGGTCGCCCGCAGCCAGGCGCGGTCCTCGTCCGGTGCGGGCTCCAGCCGCATCCGCCGGGCCTGAAGGGGCACGATCCGCAGGCCGGTGAGCCGCCCCGTGTCCGCGGCCACGGAGACGAGGTGGACGAGCCGGAGGTCGTCGCGGTACTCCTCGTACCCGCCGATGCCCTCGTAGTCGTCGATGAAGTCGCCGCAGCCGTGCAGGATCAGCCGGTCGTGGTACACCTCCAGGCGCCGAGGGTGGTGCGAGGAGTGACCGTGGACGACGTCGACGCCGCCGTCCACCAGGGTGTGCGCGAAGCGGAGCTGTTCCCGGGAGATCCGGTATCCCCAGTTGGAGCCCCAGTGCACGGACACGACCGTGATGTCCCCCGGACGTTTGGCCTGCCGCACGTGCCGGACCACGGCGGCGGCCGTGGTCGCCGACAGATCGGGCACGTACGCGACACCGGGCGATTCCGCGGTCGCCGCCCAGTCCGGCGGGATGCCGCTGCACCGCGCCCCCAGGGCGAACACCAGCACCCGTCCCCTGCCCGCGACGGGCACCGCCGCGGGTGCGTACGCCTCGTCGGCGTCCCGTCCGGCACCCACCACGCGCAGGCCCGCGCGGGCCAGCGAGTCGAGCGTCTCCGTCAGGCCCGGGCGGCCGAAGTCCAGCACGTGGTTGTTGGCCAGGACGCACACGTCGGGCCGGGCCACCGTCAGCGCGGGCAGGTTCGCCGGGTGCATCCGGTAGTGGACCGCCTTGCCGTGCGCGAACGCGTCACGCCGCGTCACGGACGTCTCCAGGTTCACGATCCGGGCGTCCGGGGCGGCCTGCTCCAGCACGCGCAGTGCCTCGCCCCACGGCCAGGAAGGGTCGACCGGGGCGGGGATCGGGCCGCTCTCCGACTCCGCGAGCCGGACGTACTCCCGGGCGTCCGCGACGTAGTCCTCCCGCAGTGCCGGATCACCGGGGTGCGCCAGGATCTGGTCGACACCGCGCCCGAGCATCACATCGCCGCACAGGAACAGCGTCACCACGTCGCCGCCCATGTCCCCACAGTAAGGCGACGCCGGGACGATTCACCCATGCCCGTTTCCGTATCCGGTAGGGCGGCACCGGCACGGGTACCGAGGACAGGGCAGAGGCCACGTGAGCGATGGGTGCCGCGGGAGGTCGCGATGGAACTGGTCGAGGAGCGGCCCTGGCGCTTCCGCATCGAACGCCGGGGGCCGATGCGGGTGCCCGGCGTGGTGTTCGCCTCCCGGGACCTCCTCGGCGACGCCGAACAGTCGCTGAAGCAGGTCGTCAACGTGGCCACCCTGCCCGGCATCGTCGGTGCCTCGTACGCCATGCCGGACATCCACTGGGGCTACGGCTTCCCCATCGGCGGGGTGGCCGCGACCGATGTGGACGAGGGCGGTGTCGTCTCGCCCGGTGGGGTCGGTTTCGACATCTCCTGCGGGGTGCGGCTGCTGGTCGCCGACATCGACCGGCGGGCGCTGCGCTCCGCACTGCCCGCCGTCATGGACGGTCTGGACCGGGCGATCCCGCGCGGCGCGGGACCCGGCGGTGTGTGGCGGCCGTCGGGCCACGGGCAACTGGAACGGATCCTTGAGGGCGGCTCCCGGTACGCCGTTGCCGAGGGATACGGCGAGGACCACGACCTGGTCCGATGCGAGGACGGCGGCGCGGTCGCCGACGCCGATGTGACCCAGGTCGGCGAGCGGGCCCGGGAACGGGGCATACGGCAGGTCGGCAGCCTCGGGTCCGCCAACCACTTCCTGGAGGTGCAGCGGGTCGCCGAGGTGTACGACGAGACGGCCGCCGCCGCGTTCGGGCTGGCCCTCGACCAGGTGTGCGTGATGATCCACTGCGGTTCGCGCGGCCTCGGCCACCAGATCTGCACCGACCACGTCAAGGCGATGGACCGCGCCATGGCCCGGTACGGCATCACCGTGCCCGACCGGCAGCTGGCCTGCACCCCCGTGGACTCGCCGGAGGGGCGCGCCTATCTGGGCGCGATGGCCGCGGCAGCGAACTTCGGGCGCGCGAACCGCCAGGTCCTGTCCGACGCGGCCCGCCGGGTCTTCCGTGGCGCCGCGGGCGCCCGTCTGACGCTGGTGTACGACGTGTCCCACAACCTCGCCAAGATCGAGACCCACGAGGTGGACGGGACGCGGCGCCGGCTGTGCGTGCACCGCAAGGGCGCCACCCGCGCCTTCCCGCCCGGGCACCCCGACCTGCCCGAGGACGTGCGGGCGGTCGGCCAGCCCGTCCTGATCCCCGGCACCATGGGCACGGCCTCGTACGTGCTCGCGGGCGTGCCCGGCGGGGGCGCCTTCTTCTCCACCTGCCACGGTGCGGGCCGCGTGTGGAGCCGCCACCGGGCCGCGCGTGCCGTCGTCGGCCGGGAACTGGGGGCCCGTCTGGAAGGGGACGGCATCGCGGTACGGCCACGGTCCTGGCGAGGCCTGGCCGAGGAGGCCCCGGAGGCGTACAAGGACGTGAGCGCGGTGGTGGCGGCCAGCGAACGGGCCGGGCTGTGCCGCACGGTGGCGCGACTGGTCCCGCTGGGCGTGGTCAAGGGCTGAGGAGCCGTATTCCTCGCGGCGCACTACTCCTTAGCGGCGCACTACTCCGTAGCGGCGCAACCCTCCTTAGCGGCGCACTCCTTCTTGGACGCCTCGCGCGCCTCTTTGTCTCCCCGTCCCCGTGTCTCACGTGCCTCAGGCATCGATCGTCACCGCGCACGACCAGCCGTACGGGCCCGGCCCGATGTGCAGTTCGTGCCATGAGACGGCCTTCGGCGCGGCGCCGGTGATCTCCACCGCTGTCAGGTCGGCGACGGCCAGCCGTACGTCGAGACCGTCGTCGGCTTCGTCGGCCGTGTCCACCTCGACGTCCACGGGCACCCTGCCGTGCACCTCCAGCCGGAAGAGGACCTCGTCCAGGAGCGCGGCCAGCAGGTCGTCGTCGCTGTCCTCGGCCAGCCGGACGCGCTCCACTGCGGTGGGCCGCACCGCGGAGACGTCGGCGAAGCACTCGACCATGCCCAGCACGGCCTCCGCCAGACAGCGCTCCCGGCTCGCTCCCCAGGCTTCGACGCGGATGTCGGCGGTGTGCGGCACCGTGCGGTGGCCGGCGATGCCCTGCCGCCGTGCCTCCACGTCGTCGTCCGGATCACCGACCATGGTCGTCGCCGGTCCCCTCGCCGTGGAGCGGGGCGGTGTCGTACGTACCGTCGGACCCCCGCGGTCTGCGGTGCCGGGGGTGTGCCGCTCCGCTCCCTGCCAGCGCCAGGGCGAGGCCCAGACAGAAGATGAGAGCCAGGGCGAGGCCCGAGCAGAAGATCGCGAGGGAGTTCATGGTGGCGATGTACTGGCCGAACATCGTCACGGTGTACTCGGGGCCACCGGACAGGTTGTAGGCGATCACCAGGCCGGTGAAGGCGCCCGAGGCCACGAGGAGGAGCAGTCCGATGATCAGCATCCTGGTCATCTCCTCAGAAGGGTGCGTGAGCGGCGAGTACCCAGAAACGTGAGCAGCGAGCACCCGGAAAACCCTGCCTGTGGCCGTCGCCTTCGACTGCTCAGCGTGTGGGGTCGGGGCCGGCCGGAGCGTAGTGGTGCAGGAACATCTCCACGCCCTGCGAGATCAGCCGGTCGGTGAGATCCGCGTCGAGTTCGGTGCCGTACGTGCTGAAGACCATGTGGGGATACAGCAGCAGTGAGTAGAGCTGGATGATCGCCACCTCCATGTCCGGGATGGCGAGTCGGCCCTTGGCCACGAGTTGCTCAAGGGCGCCGGCGACTGCCGGGTGATGGCGGCCGGGGGCCTGATGCTGCCAGGCGGTGCCGAGGCCGGGGAAGCGGTGGAGTTCGCGGGCGACCAGGTTGCGCATGGCGAGGACGTCGGGGTTGTCACGGACGCCCGCGACCCAGGCACGGGCGGCGTCGGTGAGGGCGGTGTGCAGGTCGTCCGCGTCGGCGAGCTGATCGATGGCGGCCACGAGGGTCCCGCTGAGCGGGGCGTCCAGTGCGCCGGCGATGGCGGCGGTGAACAGGGCCTCCTTGCTGCCGAAGTGGTTGTAGACGGTCACCTTGGACACGCCCGCCCGGGCAGCGATGAGGTCCATTCCGGCAGAGAAGCCCTCCTGGAGGAAGGTCTCGCGTGCGGCTGTGATGATCGCCGCCCGCTTCTGCTCGGCTCGCGCTCCGGACGGGGGGCGCTTGACAGGGGCCGCTTGATCCATAACTCCAGCATAGGGCAACTGAACTGTACGGTTGAGTTCGGTTCATATGAACTGTACGGTTCAGTTCATGAGTGTTCCTGCCCGCACATCCGCAGAAGTCGCCGCCCTGCCGCCGCGCAGGCGGTGGCTGACCCTGGCCGTACTCGGCGTGAGCCTCTTGGTGGTCGGGCTCGACGCCACGGTCCTGAACGTCGCGCTGCCCACGCTCGTCCGCGAACTCGGCGCATCCGCCGGACAGTTGCAGTGGATCGTCGACATCTACGCGCTGCTGGCGGGCGCGCTGATGCTGTTCTGCGGCGGGCTCGCCGACCGCCTCGGCCGCAAGCGGGTCTTCCTCGCCGGGCTCGTGCTGTTCACGGGGGCCTCGGTGGCCGCCGCCTATGCCGGGTCGGTCACCCAGCTGATCGTGGCGCGGGGTGCGATGGGCATCGGCGAGGCGCTGATCATGCCCGCCACCCTTGCGATCATCGGCAGCGTCTTCACGGACCCGGCCGAGCGCACCAAAGCCATCGGTATCTGGTCGGCGGCCGTCGGTGCCGGCACGGTCATCGGGCCGATGCTCGGAGGCTGGCTCCTCGACCGCTTCTGGTGGGGCTCGGTCTTCCTGGTGAATCTGCCCGTCGGAGTCGCAGGTCTGGTCGCCGCCGTCCTCCTGGTCCCCGCTGCGCCGGCCACGCGAGGGCGTCGGCTGGATCCCCTGGGGGCCTCGATGTCCGTCGCGGGGCCGGCCCTGCTCCTGTGGGCGCTCATCGAGGGGCCGTCGGACGGGTGGACCGATCCGGTGGTACTCGGTGCGTTCACCGCGGCCGTCGTGCTCATCGTCGCCTTTGTACGGTGGGAGTCGCGTGCCCCCGGTCCACTGCTTCCCCTGGAGATCTTCCGCCACCGAGGGCTTGCCGTTGGCGCGGTGCTGATCCTGCTCGCGGCCTTCGCGATGATCGGGACGCTCTTCGCTCTCGTTCAGCATCTGCAGTTCAACCTCGGTTACACGGCCGCGCAGACCGGCTGGCGGCTGGGGCCGATGGCGCTGGGGCTCCTGGTGGCCGGGCCACTGGCAGGGGCGCTCGCACAGCGCCTCGGGCCGCGGTACGTCGCGGCCACCGGACTCGCGCTGGTGGCCGCCGCGTTGACCGTGTTCGCCACGACCGGCCCGGGAGACGGCTACGGGCGGGTCCTGGTCGTCATCGTGCTGTTGGGTGCGGGCGCGGGGTTCGTCATCACCGTCACCTCGGACTCCATCGTGGGCTCGCTTCCGGAGCGGGATCTGGGTGTGGGGTCGGCGACCAACAGCACCGCCATTCAGTTCGGCGCCGCCCTCGGGGTCGCGGTCACCGGCAGCCTGCTGGCCGGTCGGTACCGCAGCGAGATCGGCCGGAGCGGCTTGGGCGCGGGCGAGAAAGCCGCCGCACACGACTCCCTCGGCGCGGCGCTCTCCGTCGCCGAACGACTCCCCGCACAGGCGGGAGCCGCGGTCGCCCGTACCGCGCGCGACGCGTTCACCGCGGGGCTCGGGCCGGCCATGTTCACCGGGGCCGCGATCGCCACGGCGGGTGTCGTCATCGCCCTCGCCTTCGCACCACGCCGTATCCACTCCGACGACTCGGGAGATCCGTCATGAGCCACACACCGGAAGCAGCGCACCCCGATCCCCACCCGCACGGGTCCGGCAGCTCGGCCGAACACCCGTACCGGTGGCGAGTGCTGGCCCTGCTCTGCCTCGCCCAGTTCATGCTGATCGCGGACGTGACCGTCATCAACGTCGCGCTCCCGACCATCGGCGAGGACCTGGGTCTCGACGGCTCGGGGCTCACGTGGGTCGTCACCGCCTACACCCTGTTCTTCGGCAGTCTGCTGCTGCTCGGCGGACGTCTCGCCGACGCCGTCGGCAAGCTCCGCGCCTTCCTCGCGGGGCTGACGGTGTTCACCGCCGCGTCCGTGGCCTCCGGGCTGGCGGCGGGCGGCGGGATGCTGATCGCCGCCCGCTCGGCACAGGGCGTCGGCGCGGCGCTGATGTCGCCGGCCGCGCTGGCTCTTGTCACGGCCCTGTTCCGCGGGCCCGACCGCAACAAGGCCCTCGGCGTCTGGGCCGCGATCGGTGGTGCCGGATCCGCCGTGGGCGTACTGCTCGGCGGAGTGTTCGTCTCCGGGCCCGGATGGGAGTGGGTGTTCTTCATCAACGTGCCGGTGGGGCTGGTCGCGCTCTTCGGCGTCCCGGCCCTGCTCGGCAACTCCCCTGATCCGGCGGCCCCTTCGGGCCTGGCCGGTTCGCTCGACCTCGCGGGCGCGCTCACCCTCACAGCCGCGCCCGGCCTGCTCGTCTACGGGTCGGTACAGGCCCGCGACCAAGGCTTCGGCGCTCCGGGAGCCTGGCTGCCGCTGATCGGCGCCGTGTTGTCGGCGGTCGCCTTCGTGGCGGTCGAACGGCGGGTGCCCGAGCCGCTCGTCCGCCTGGCGATCTTCGCGCGGCGCTCGCTCGTCGGTGGCAGTGCGGTCATGCTGGCCGCCTCCGGACTGCTCATCGCGAGCTTCTTCCTGAGCTCGTTCTACGTCCAGCATGTCCTGGGGTTCAGCGCGTTGAAGACGGGGCTCGTCTTCCTGCCGGTGGCCGTGGCCATCACGCTCGGGGCGCATGCCGCCTCCCACCTCGTGGTACGGCTGGGCTGGCGCCCGGTGGGTTCCGTCGCCTTCGCGCTGACCGCTGTCGGCGCTGCCCTGCTGACCCGCCTGGACGCGGACAGCGGCGTATGGACGGATCTTGTTCCCGGGTTCACGCTGTTGGCGCTCGCACTCGGTACCGCCTTCGTCTGCGCCACCACGGCCGCGATGAACGGCCTGCCGCACCAGGACATGGGGCTGGCCTCCGGCCTGGTCAGTACGGCGCACGAGCTCGGCGCGGCGCTCGGCGTCGCCGTCATCTCGACCATCGCGGGGGCGAGCCTGGAGGGCGGTGGTGCGGGCGCGGCGGCGGGGACCGGCGGCTTCGACAACGCCTTCACCGCGTGCGCGATCATCGCCGCCGTGGTCGCCGCCCTCGGCGTACCGCTGTTGCCGACGGGGCGCCCGGACCCGGCGCAGGGCCCGGTCACGGCACACTGACGCCGCGACACCTCTGGTGCGCGAGAGCCCGGTCGTCCACTGCCTGCCGTGCCGAGATCGGTGGCCGGTGCGGTGGCCGAGACCTGCTCCCGCGCTCGTCGTGATCGTGTCCGGACCGTGCGCCGACGGCCGGGGACGAGACGTCGTGTGGGAGGCGGCCGGTGGCGAGCCGGACCCGCTCGCGTCGGGGCGTCAGTCCGGGTGGGTGATGTTCTCCCCGGGCTCCCCGGGACCGCCGGAGGCGGTGTCCGTGCCGGTGCCCGGGGCGGGGCGGCCGTCGGCACCCTCGTCCAGGGCGCCGGCGGCCCAGGCCGTCGCCTGGGGCAGGAACCCGTGCTCGGCCGCGTATGCCGCCATGCGGGCGTTCCGCGCCTGGGCCTCGGGCCCGTCCGGCAGGTGGTAGTCGTGGCCCGCCCGTGCGGAACTGGCCTGGATGCTCGTGGCGGTCGCGAGCCGCCGGCGTACGTACCGGTCGAGCGCGTCGGGTACCCCGTCCGGTGTCGCACCGGCGAGGACGTCGCCGAGCACGGCCGCGTCCTGCATCGCCTGCGCCGCCCCCTGGGCCTGGAACGGCACCATCGCGTGGGCACTGTCGCCGAGCAGGGTCACCCGCCCGATGTTCCACCGAGTGAGCGGGGTGCGCGTGTAGATGCCGTAGCGGAGCACCTGACCCGCGTGTTCCAGCAGGCTGAGCACCCGGGAGTCCCACCCGTCGAACTCGCGCAGCTGTTCTCCCGGCTCCGCCTGAGCGGTCCACGACTCCTGTGCCGCCTCCGCGCCGACCACGCCCACGATGTTGAGCAGTTCCCCGCGACGCACCCAGTAGTGGACGAAGTGCCGGCCGGGTCCGAGCCAGATGGCGAAGTCCGGCAGGTCCAGATCGGTGACCTTGTCGGCCGGGAGCAGCGCCCGATAGGCGACGGTCTTCGAGAAGACCGCCTCATCCGCGCCGAAGAGCCACTGTCGGACCGCCGACCGCACCCCGTCCGCGGCCACGACCAGGTCCGCGCCCAGCCGCTCGCCGCTCGCCGTCGTCACGTAGGCGGACTCGTCGTCCTGGTCGATGCCCACGACAGTGGTGTTCAGGCGCACCGACCGGGGCGGCACCGCGGAGGCCAGGGCATGGTGCAGATCGGCCCGGTGGGCCTGCAGGTAGGGCGCCCCGAACGCGTCCTCGGCCGCGCGCCCCAGCGTGTAGCGGCAGATCTCGGCACCGTTGGACCAGGTGCGGAAGCCCCAGTGGGAGGGGCGGGTGGCCTGTGCGGCGACCGCGTCGAGCACGTCCAGCCGACGCAGTACGCGCGTGGCGTTGGGCGCGAGCTGGATCCCGGCACCGATCTCGGTGAACCGCGGCGCCTGCTCGACCAGTGTGACCTCGTGGCCGGCGCGGAGCAGGCACAGCGTCGCCGACAGCCCCCCGATGCCCGCCCCCACGACGATCGCCCTCATGCCGCGACCCTACGTCGACGCGGGCGCGCGGCCGTCTCATGACCGGCGACCCGGCCGAACACGAGCGTGTCGGCCGGCCCGGGCGTCGCGGGCCCGTCATCGGCGTCGTACAGGCCGCTCGCGGACGCGCGGCGCGCGAACCGTAACCGCGCCCTTCTCATCGTGCTCGAAGCCATCGGCCGCCCTCATCCGTATCCGCTCCCGGGCAGCCCGCCGACTCGGCCGGACACCCCCCCCTTGCGTATACCGCACAGACATTGCATACCGCCCACATGGGCCGATGTCACCCTCGACATCACGCCGAAAGGCCGACAGGCGTTCCGCCCCGTGACGCGGCGTCATGACGGCACCGCCGCCAACACGCGTGCCGAAACAGGCGTGCCGGGCCGTTGTGGTGGGCGGCCCGGCGTGGGTGTTGCGGGGTGGTCGGAGGTGGGATGGGTGGGGTGGTCAGAGGTCGAACTCGTGGGGCGGCAGGTCGAGGGTGAAGCAGGCTTCGCGGACGACGGCTTGTTCGGTTTTGTCGAAGTCGCCGTCGGCGCCGCCGATGACGATGCCGATCTGGATGACGGCGCGGGCTTCGGCGGGCTTCTTCTTGGCCTTGGCGATTTCCTGCAGGACGCTGACCTTGCCGAAGTCGAAGTCGGCGGTGAGTTTGTCGAGGTTGTCCTCGAAGCGGCGGCGCAGGTCCATGGCGTCGAAGTTCTGGAGGACGTCGTTGGTGGCGATGAGCTGGGCGACGCGTTGGCGTTCGGAGGGGTCGATGGTGCCGTCGGCGGCTGCGACGAGGGCGCACATGGCCATGCTGGCGTCGCGGAAGGCGCCGCTCTTGAGGTCGTTCTTCTTCGCGTTGAGCTGCGTCTGCATTGTCGACGCGGATTCCTTGATGCGGTCCCACAGGGCCATGCCAGCTCCGTACGTGTCTCGGGGTGAGTGCAGACCGGGGTCGGGCTGATGCAGACCAGGCCACGGTCTTCTACATTGATGTAGAAGTTACCAGCAGGGGGCGGAGGACCAGGTCTCTCCGCCCCCTGCGTGCGAGTCCTTCACCGCTTTGCCGGTGGTCTCGCGGTCAGCTGTCCTCGCCCTCGTCCTCGTCGTCGCCCTCGAAGAAGTCGCCCACCTCGTCGACGACTTCGGCGGCGACCATGCCGCCGACGACACCGACGGCGAGTCCGGCGGCACCGGCGGCGATCACGGTGCCCATGCCGGGGCCGGAGCGGTGGCCGTCGTGGTGGCCGTCGTGGTGCTTGTCGGGCCCGTGCCCGTATCCGTGCCCGTGTGCGTAGGGGTCCTGATGCCCGTACGGGGCGTGGGAGCCGTACGACGCCCGGTGCTCGACGAGCTGGCGGATCCAGCCGTCGACCAGGGCGTTCCAGTCTTGGTGGGCGACCGCGTCGTGGGAGACGGTGAAGCGGGTGAGCGCGTCGTGGCCCTGGGAGAACAGGCCTCCTCGTTTGTCGGCCTCCAGGACGATGTCCATGCCGGCCGGGCCCGCGAGGAAGGTCACCTCGATCTCGCTGATCTGGTGGGCGTACTGCGGAGAGGGGTTGAGCTCGATCTCCTGGTAGAAGGGCAGCTGCTGGCCGGTGCCGCCGATGTGCCCGTATTCCAGGTCGGCGGACTTGAAGCCGAAGCCGAGCCGGCCGAGCGCTTCGAGGACGGCCTCCTGGACGGGCAGCGGGCCCACGGTCAGCTGGTCGAGGTCGCCCTTGTCCTTGGCGCCGGCCACGGCCAGCTCGGTGCGGACGCCGAGCACGATGCCCAGGGGCTGGCCGTACAGCTCGGTGATCGGGGTCTCCCACGGCAGCATCACGGTGAACGGGATGCTGTGCAGCTGGCCCGCGGCGAGCCGGAAGCCGCCTGCGACGGTGAAGCGGTCGAAGGTGACGACGCCCTCGCTCTCGCCGTCCCCGTGCTCTGCCTCGACCCGCGCCACCAGCTCCAGGGTGATGTGCTCGATGTCGAAGTCGGCGTCACCGCCCTTGAGGTGGACCTGGCCGGTCAGGGCGCCACCGGGCAGGGCCGCGCCGGGGTTGAGAACCGTGTCGACCGTGGGTCCGCCCACGCCGAGCGAGCCGAGCAGCCGTTTGAACACCATCGCGGCGTTCACTCCTTACGTGCGTCTGTCCTGTCGGGGTGTGCCGTGTTCCGGAAGATCGCGGCACGGGGAACAACCGGGAACACCCGGCCGTTCGCTACAAACGTGTAGAAGCATAGGCGTGGGCGGGCTCGCCGGCGGGTAAGTCCCGGACCCCGACCTGGAAAAGTCCGAAAACTGGCCCACTGCAAGGGCTGCCAGGGGCTTGACCAAGGAGCTTTGCTCTCCCTTTACCATAAGGGGGAGAGTGTCCACACTCTCCCCACCGCGGGTCGACCCGACCCGCCGAACCGAGAAGGAGCCACGGTCCCGCCATGGGTGAGCCTCCCAGTACCAGCTGTGCCATGCCCCGCCCGCAGCCCGCGCTGCCTGTGAGTGAGGGACGGGGGGTGGCTCGGTGACCGAGGTCCTGCTGCTCCTGGTGGCCCTCCTCCTCACACTGGCCTGCGCCGTCTTCGTCGCCGCGGAGTTCTCCCTGACCACCGTCGAGCGCGGTGAGCTGGAGCGCGCCGCCGAGGCCGGTGAGCGCGGTGCCGAGGGCGCGCTGAAGGCCGTACGCCGTCTGACGTTCCAGCTGTCCGGCGCCCAACTCGGCATCACGGTCACCTCCCTGGTGATCGGCATGCTCGCCGAGCCGTCGCTCGCGGTGCTGCTGCGCGGCCCGCTCCAGGCGGTCGGACTGGGTGGTGCCGCCTCCTCGGTGGGCACCGTGCTGGGCGTGGCCCTCTCCACCGTCGTCCTGATGGTGGTGGGCGAGCTGGTGCCCAAGAACTGGGCGATCTCGCGGCCGCTGGCCGTCGCCAAGGTGGTCGCGGCCCCGCAGCGCGGCTTCACCGCGACCTTCGGGCCGTTCATCCGGCACCTGAACAACACCGCGAACCGTTTCGTACGCCGCTTCGGCCTGGAACCCGCCGAGGAACTGGCCTCCGCCCGCGGCCCCGAGGAGCTCGTCGCGCTGGCCCGGCACTCGGCCGCCGAGGGCGCGCTGGAAGCGGACTCCGCCGAGCTCTTCGTACGCACCCTGCACCTCAGCGAACTCACGGCGGAGAACGTGATGACCCCGCGGGTCGACGTCCGGGCACTGGAAGCCCATGCGACGGCGGCTGACGCGGCGAACCTGTCGTACGCCACCGGCCTGTCCCGCTTCCCGGTCTACCGCGACAGCCTCGACGAGGTCATCGGCACCGTCCACATCCGTGACGTCCTCGCCCTGCCGCCCGAGAAGCGGCAGCTCACGCCCGTGACCGAGCTGGCCACGGACCCGCTCCGGGTCCCGGACAGCCTGACCGCCGACCGGCTTCTGGAGCGGCTGCGGGCGAACCGCACGATGGCCGTGGTCATCGACGAGTACGGCGGCACGGCGGGCGTGGCCACCGTGGAGGACATCGTCGAGGAGGTCGTCGGCGAGGTGCGCGACGAGCACGACCCCGTCGAGGTTCCCGACCTGCTGCCCGGCCCCAGGACGAGCGACGGCCGAGGCGTGTGGGAGGCCGACGGCTCCGTCCGTATCGACCAGCTCACCGAGATAGGGCTCACCGCACCTGAGGGCCCGTACGAGACCGTGGCCGGCCTGATCGCCACCCGCCTGGCACGCATCCCCGCCAAGGGCGACGTCCTCGACCTCGACGGCTGGCAGCTGGAGGTCCTCGACGTCGAGCACCACCGGGCCGACCGCGTCCGGATCACCGAACCGGCCCCGGTTCCCGTTCCGGCGGGGGAGTCCCGATGACCGTCCTGCAGCTTGCCATCGGTGCCCTGACCCTGCTGACGAACGCCTTCTTCGTGGGCGGCGAGTTCGCCCTGATCTCCGTGCGGCGCAGCCAGATCGAGCCGCGGGCGAAGGAGGGGGACAAGCGGGCCCGGATGACCCTGTGGGGCCTGCAACACCTCTCCGCGGTCATGGCCACCGCCCAACTCGGCATCACCGTCTCCTCGCTGGTGCTCGGCGCGGTCGCCGAACCGGCCATCGCGCACCTGCTGGAGCCTCTCTTCGAGGCGGCCCGCGTCCCGGACGGGCTGGTGCACCCGATCGCGTTCGTCATCGCGCTCGCCGCGGCGACGTATCTGCACATGCTGATCGGCGAGATGATCCCCAAGAACATCGCCCTCGCCGCCCCCGTGCCCACCGCGCTGCTGCTCGGCCCGCCCCTCATCGCCCTCACCCAGGCGCTCAGGCCGGTCGTGTTCGGCATCAACGCCTTCGCCAACGCGCTGCTGAGGCTGCTGCGAGTGGAGCCGAAGGACGAGGTCGAGGCGGTCTTCACCGACGACCAGCTCGCGCGCATGGTCGTGGACTCCAGCGAGGCCGGGCTGCTGTCACCCGCCGACGGCGAACGGCTGCGGGACGCGCTGGAGCTGGGCACACGCCCGGTCGGCGAGATCCTCGTCCCCGCCGGGACGATGCGCACCGTCGGGCATACGGTCACCCCGGCCGAACTGGAACGGACGGCGGCCGAGGCGGGCTACTCCCGCTTTCCCGTCACCGGCCCCGACGGAACCCTGATGGGCTACCTGCACATCAAGGACACCCTCGGCGTCACCGAACGCGACCAGCCGTTCCCGCGCAGCGCGCTCCACCCGGTCACCCGGGTCCGCATCGACACCCCGCTGGACGACACCCTCACCACCCTGCGAGCCGACGGCAGCCACCTCGCCGCGGTCACCGGCCAGACCGGCGCGGTCATCGGCTTCGTGACGATGGAGGACGTCCTGACAGAACTGGTCGGCCCGGCACCCGTCACCACGTGAAGCGCGTCGGCCGTCCTGCGCCCGACGCAGGACGGCCGACCGGCGCGGGCGCACATCCAGCGCGGTTGTGCTGTGTCCGGTGTGATCTTCGAGGTCGCGTACTCGCTGTTCAAGAGGTGGGCCGATGACGACCCCGGCTACCCGATCAGCCTGCTGGATCCGTGGTACCTCACGTGGTTCCTGGTCGCGCTGTTCATCTGGCGGCTGACCACGCCGCTGTGGCAGGCCGTCCGGTGGCCACTGCCGCTCGCGTACTGGGTGGCGCCGCAGGCGTCACCGCAGCTCGCGGGCGCCGACGAGGAACACGTCGAGCACTCCGTCGGCGACCCGTACCGGGCCCTGAGGGCGGGTCTCGCCCGGTATCGTCTCGATGGCGCCTGCCCGCTCGGCCAGCGCGGCCGCCTCGTCGAACCACTGCTGGGCGCGATCGTCGTCGCCGGACAGGCGGGCGCCGAGCGCGTCCAGGGTCCGTTCGAACGCCGTTCCCCACAGCCGCAAGGCATCCAGCCACGGACCGCAGTCGGCGACGAAGCCCTCGTCCGCGACCCCGTTCCTGATCTGCTCCGGCGCCGTGGCGAGCAGCCGCGCGTAGGGGAGCAGGCCGCGCAGCGCGGCCTCCTTGGCGCCGCTGTCCCAGTCCGCGCGGAACCGCTGGAGCCGGGCGGCCAGTTCGGGGGCCTGTGGCTGCCAGGGGTCCGTGCCGAAGGTCGGTGCCAGATGCTCGACGTCGAAGAAGGCCAGCAGCGCCTGGACCGTGTCCGGGTCGCCTCCCGCCAGGTAGTCGGCGGCGGCTCGCCAGGCCCGCAGCGGGTCGTAGCCGGTGTCGTTCCAGGCGAAGTCGGCACCTCCGAACAGCGCGACCTTGCTCGCCGCCGCCTGGTTCATCGGGTTGAGCACCAGGCCGGACAGCTGCGCGTGCAGCCCCGGTTCGCGTTCCGCGTAGGGCGCGAGCAGCAGTCGGCCCTCCGCCTGACCGTAGTCGTTGACCGGGTAGTTGTCCCACAGGAACACCTTGCGGCCCCACACGGCGGCGGCTTTGGCGGCGTCCTCGACGGTGATGCTCGGCGGCACCACGTCGGTGCCCGTCCACATCACCTCGATGCTCGGGTCGAGCTGCTCGCGGATGGTCTTCTTGTAGGCGGTCTCGGTGACGTCCCCGTACTCGGTGGGCACCATCTGCAGCGGCTCGGTTCCCTCCCTGTCCGCCAGGAAATCCCGCTGCAGCCTGTTCAACAGATCCACCTGGGCCTGTGCCGCGGACTGTCGCGACGGCGCCCCGTACGCCGCCTGGTCGCCCGCGCAGTTCCACCGCGTGTAGCTGATGTCGTCCAGCGGTACGGAGAAACTGCGCACCCCCAGGTCGTACACGGCCTGGAGCTTGGCCTCCAGCGCCGCCCGGTCGCCGGGGGAGCTGTAGCAGATGGAGACGCCGGGCGAGAGCGCGAAGGTGAACCGCACATGGTGGTCCGACGCCTGCCGCGCCAGCTCGCCCAGCTCCGCGAGCCGCTCCGCCGGGTACGGATCCCGCCAGCGTTCGCGGTGATAGGGGTCGTCCTTCGGGGCGTACAGATAGGTGTTCATCTTCAGTTCGCCGTAGAAGGCGAGCTGGTCGAGGCGCTCGGCATGCGTCCACGGGCTGCCGTAGAAGCCCTCGATCGCGCCACGCAGCGGCATCAGCGGGTAGTCGACGACCGACACCCCCGCGACAGTCGAGCCCGAGGTGAGCTGCCGCAGGGTCTGAGCCGCGTAGTACGTGCCGTCTCCGTCCGCGCCGGCGAGGACCACCGAGCCGCCGCCGGGGGCGGCTCGAGAGGCCAGCGCATAGCCCTCGGCGGGGAGTTCGTCCGGAACCCGGCCGCCCGCCGCCCGCAGTGCCCGGGTCACCCGGGCGTCCTGGAGCCCGCCGACGACCACGGTCAGTTCGCCTGCGTGGCGCCGTCCGGCCGGCAGGGGAGCCTCCACGATGTCTGTGGCACCCGCCCCGCGCAGCACGGAGACGACGAGGTCCAGGGTGGGCCGGTCCACGTCCCCGGCGGTGAGCACTCGTGCCCGGGAGGGCACGACCACGGTGCCCCCGTTGCCTTCCATGTGCTGCGGACGGGGTGTGACGTCGGGCAGCGCGGGCTTGCCGCCGGTGGTCCCGGTCGTGGCCCCGGCGGGCTCCGCGTGGGCCGCCGGGAGGGAACCGGTCAGCAGACAGAGCAGAGCGAGCACCGCGACGACGAACCGACGTTGGGCGCGGCGGGTGCGGTGAGCGCGGTGGCCGCGCAGGACGGAGTGGTTTGGTGTTGGACCCATGCCTGGCGTTCCCCTCGGTGTGGTTGCGGGCATCGGATCGGCGTCGACGGAGCGGGAGTCCGGGGCGGGCAACGTGATCCCCGGAGCAGGACCGACTCTGACCTTGAACCGCCCGTCGGCCACTGCCGATTCGGAACGTGCATGACCTGGCGTGGCGCTTGTCCTCGGCGGTCGTTGCCGGTCCGGGTGTGCCGGTCCGGGTGTGCCGGTCCGGGTGCGCCGGACCGGCGCGGTCCGGTCCTACCAGCCCAGTTCGGTTGCGGTGGCGCAGCTGCGCCGACCTGTCACGGACACCGCCTCCAACTCCAGGCGGGTCGCCTCCTCGTTCCCGTCCCGCGCCAGCGCGGACACGCAGTAGGCGCCGTCGTAGGCTCGTCCCAGCCACTGCCTGCCGTTGGCCGTTCGGCGGAAGACGTCGTAGTGGGCCACGCCTTCCGGCTCGAAATCCCAGCTCAGATAGACACTCGCGGTACCGTTCGCCCGTACCGCCCGGTCCACCGTGAATCCGGCGGGGCAGCGCGGCGCAGGCTCCGGTACGGAATCCGCCAGTCGCAGCTCGCCGATGTTGACGGCGATGTCCTCCGCCCCGAGGGCGCCGGCCACCAGGGACACGCCGACGGCGGCCACGGTCCGGCCGGCCCACTGCCCGAGCGCACCCGTCCAGTGCGACCAGCCGTCGCCCGTCGCCCCGTCGACGGTGAGCCAGGCCGTCTCCGTGGGGGCATCCTCGAACACGAGGCCGACTCTGAGTACCGGGCCGTCACCGCCGGGCGCCGTGGCGGAACCCCGGTGCACGAGGCCGGCGGTGGAGGTGGGGGTGAGCCTCAGCCGGGTCTTGTAGAGCCGTACGACCACCGACCGCGACGGGCCGAGCGTACCGGTGAGGCGGAGCGAGGACCCTCCGTCGTAGGCGTCGGTGTGGTCGTAGTCCACCCGGACCGCGTCGCTCGGTGCCCCGTCGGCGTCGCGCACCCACCACTGCCAGGTGGGCAGCAGGTCCTGGACGCCGATGTCGAACCACGGCTGGTCGCCGACCCGTACACCGTCGATGAAGAAACGCTCCCCGGTACCGGTGCAGAAGCGCGTCACAAAGGGCAGCTCCCCGATCACCGACTTCTCCACGATGTGGTGGGCCGCGCCGTCCCAGCCCGCCGGGTCGAGTGGACGGCTGCTGTCGGGCTGCCTCGTACGGCCGGAGCGCGAGGGGTCCTCGGTCGGCCCCGACCACAGTTGGCGCTCCCGTGCGTAGGCGGGGGCCTGCGCGGCGAGGGCGCTCTTGTCGCCCTCCACCGTGTACCAGACCATCTCGGAGCCGAGGAAGGCCCAGCTCGTACGGGGCTCCGCCCCTTCGGGGAAGATCGCGCGGGGATCGTAGGGCTGGGCGAACCGGTACATGCCGATCTCGCTGCCGGCATAGACGACCTCGAAGGGGTCGAGCCCCAGCGAGAGCGCATGGGTGCGCGAGGCCTGGATCTTGGCGGAGTTCCACCAGTAGTTGAGGAAGACGCTGGTGCTGATCCGCTGTCCGCCGGAGACCACCCAGGGGGAGTTCACCTGGTTGAACTCGTTCTGGTAGGAGATACGGCCGTCCACCGTCAGGGAGTCGTACCACTGGAGGTGGAAACCGGTGGGGGCCTTGCGTGCCATATAGCCGAGCATCTCCATCAGGAGCTTCGCCTGCGCAGCGGAGATGACGGCTTCCTGGTTGATGAAGTACCCGTCGAAGCCGAAGTACTCCGCCATCGCGATCAGCTTGTCGGCGGTGGGGAAGGTGCCCTGCGAAGTCTTCTCGACGATCTCCGCGAAGTTCTCCGGGCGGGGCCAGAACCAGCAGCCCAGGCTGAGGACACCGTTGCGGTGCGCCGCGTCGGTGTACCCGGGATTGGGCAGATTGACCAGCCCGTACGGAGGGTTCGTCTCGTCGTGCCGGCCGTCGAGGGGTAATCCGTGCCAGGAGGCGTAGAGATCGGCGTACTGCCAGAACCGCAGGGCGTACGCCTCGGCGCCCGGCCCGTACGGATAGCCCTCGGTCTCCCATCCGGGCTGCAGATAGTCGTTGGCGAGAACGGCCAGCCTGGGGCGGGGGTCGAGACCGCGCCGGGCCTGGGTCGGCTCGAAGGGGGCGATGCGCCGGGCGAGGGGGACCCGTGAGCGCAGATAGCGGGCGTTCCGGTCGGTGTCCGGGTTCCACGCCTTGATCTGCGGGCCCGAGTACCCGTGCATCAGGGGAGGTTCTGGGCCGAAGTCCGCCGTCGCGGCTGCGACGGCCGCGGACGTGCGCTCCGACGCCGTGTGGGCCCGGGCGACCGGCGTTCCTGCGCCCGTCGCCGGGACAGCGGCCGCGACCAACCCGGCGCCCGCGGCTTGCAGGAAACGCCGGCGTCGCAGCTCGGGAAGGGGCTCCGGCTCCGCCGCCGGAGCGGGTCTCGGGGACGGGCCTATCTCGTCAACGGGCATGGGAATCCCCTCCGGCAGACACAGGGCAGGCCGACGCACCGCACGCAGGCGCCGTGCGGCGCGGAACGCGGCCGACACTAAAGCGCTAAAGTTGGCCCTGCAAGAGGGACATGATGACGCATCAGCTCCAGTGCCACGGGACAAGTGGCGTGATCCGCCATCTAAGATGGGAGATCCCCTGAAGCAGGGGCGGAGCACAACACATCGAGGTTTCCATGACCGCCGAGGGCAGTCGTCCCAGGCTCCGGGACATCGCCGACCTGGTGGGGATATCCGAAGCAGCGGCTTCCTTCGCCCTGAACGGGAAGCCCGGTGTCTCGGAGGCCACCCGTCGCCGTGTCCTGGCTGTCGCCAAGGAACTGAACTGGTCACCGCACCACGCTGCACGCGCCCTCACCGGCGCCGGGTCCTCCACCGTGGGGCTGGTCATCGCGCGCAGCGCGCAGGACGTCGGGACGGAACTGTTCTTCCACCGGCTGATGACCGGGATGCAGATGGTGCTGAGCCGCCGGCACTACGCGCTGCTGTTTCAGGTGGTCGGGTCCGTCGACGAGGAGATCGAGACATATCGGAGGTGGCAGCACGAGCGGCGGGTCGACGGAGTGGTCCTGGTCGATCTGCGGCGCCATGACCCGCGGCCTGCCGCCGTCGCGGCGCTCGGCCTGCCGGCACTCATCGCGGGTGGCCCCGACCCCGAGGGAGCCCTGCCCTCGGTCTCGATCGACGACTCCGCGGCGATGAAGGCCATCATGCGCCATCTCAAGGAAACGGGACATGAGCGGGTCGCCTATGTGTCGGGAACCGCCTCCATGCTCCATGTGCACCTCCGGGTCGAGTCCTTCGAGAAGACCGGGAGTGACCTCGGGTTCAGTGACTGCCGCACCCTGTCCACCGACTTCTCGGCGGCGGCCGGTGAGGCCGTCACCGAGTCCGTGCTCCGCGGAGATCCGCGGCCCACGGCTCTGATCTACGACAACGAGGTGCTGGCGGTCGCCGGTGTCGACGTCATTCGCCGACACGCACTGCACGTCCCCGGCGATGTGGCGATCGTGGTCTGGGAGGACACTCCCGTGTGCACGGCGCTCAGGCCCGCGCTCACCGCGCTGCGGCGGGACGCGGTGGGGTTCGGCGCGGACGTGGCGGAGCGGCTGCTCACACTGCTGGCCGGTGAACCGGCGACGGACCATGAGGAACGGGTGCCGTCCCTCATCGCCCGCGCGAGCACCCTGGGCGACGCGGGCACCCTCGGCGACGCGGGCACCCTGGGCGACGCGGGCACCCTCGGCGACGCGGGCGCCTGACTCGCTGCCCGGCACGTCTGCCCGGCACGTCTGCCCGGCACGTCTGCCCGGCACGTCTGCCCGGCACCGGGCCCACTCACCCGGGCGACTTCGGCCGGGCCTGTGCGGCGCATTCCGTTCTCCTGGCTGCGCGGCCCCCCGGAGCACGGCCGTTCCGCCCGCCCGCACCCTCCCCGGCGCTTCCCGCGCAACGCCCCGGTATTCCCGCTCAGTTGGCACCCCCTGACTTCCCGCACCGATCGTTGACACCCCCAACTTAAGCGCCTTAGTGTCGGCTCGCGCTGTCCCGGACGATCAGCTGGGGGTATCGATGCACTCCGCACCACAGATCACTCTCGACCGGCTGGAACGCGTGGTGCGGCAGCGTCTCGCTCCCCGGGTACACCGGCCGCTCGGCAGGGTGGCGGTGTCGGCGTGGACGGTCGACGGCGACGGGGAGCCGGTCCCCGCCCGGCACGCGCTCGGACTGGAGCCACTGCCCGACCGGGCCGCGCCGCGGTACAAGCCGTTCGTGGTCGGTGACACCTGGGGCCCCGCCTGGGGGACCACCTGGTTCCGTGTCGACGGTCGATTACCCGAGCACGAGCACGAGCACGAGAACAAGGACGAGAACGAGAACGAGAACAAGGACGAGGACGACGGCCCCCCGGACATCGTGGAACTCGTCTTCGACCTCGGCTGGGCGGACCACTCGGTGGGCGGCCAGGCAGAAGGGCTGGCGTACCGCCCGGACGGCACGGTCCTCAAGGGCCTCCACCCCCGCCAGTCCTGGATCAGGCTCGTCGGTCCGGGCGCCGCGACATCGCTGGTGCGCCCGGACGGCACCTTCACCGTCTACATCGAGGCCGCCGCCAATCCGCTGCTGCTGGATGTCGTACCGTTCATCACCACCGAGCTGGGGGAGCGGACGACCGCCGGTCCCGCCCCTCTGTACCGGCTTGCCGCGGCCGGGATCCGCGCCTTCGACGCCGAGCTGTGGGAGCTGCTGCGCGATCTGGAGGTAGTCGGCGGACTGGCCCGTGAGGTGCCGCCCGACGACCCCCGCCACTGGACGCTGCTCCGCTCGATCGACGCGGCTCTCGACGCGGCCGATCCGCAGAACCTGGCGGCCACGGTGCCCGCTGCCCGTAAGGCCCTTGCCGGGGAGCTGGCGAAGCGGGCCAATGCCAGCGCGCACCGTCTGACCGCCGTGGGGCACGCGCACATCGACTCCGCGTGGCTGTGGCCGGTGCGTGAGACGGTCCGCAAGATCGCCCGTACGGTCTCGAACGTCCTGGACCTGATGGACACCGACCCCGGCTTCGTCTACGCCATGTCCTCCGCGCAGCAGTTCAGCTGGCTGGAGGAGTACCACCTCGGGCTCTTCTCCCGCCTCAGGGCCCGTGTCGCGGAGGGCCGGTTCATTCCCGTGGGCGGCATGTGGGTCGAGTCGGACACCACGATGCCCGGAGGTGAGTCGATGGTCCGTCAGTTCACCTACGGAAAGCGCTACTTCCGGGAGCGCTTCGGGACCGAACCCGAGGAGGTGTGGCTGCCGGACAGCTTCGGCTACTCGGGGGCCCTTCCCCAACTGGCGCGACTGGCCGGCTTCCGCTGGTTCCTCACCCAGAAGATCTCCTGGAACGACACCAACACCTTCCCCCACCACACATTCCAGTGGGAGGGCATCGACGGCAGCCGGATCCTGACCCACTTCCCGCCCGCGGACACCTACGCCGCCGAAGTGACGGCGAAGGAACTCCACCACGCGGTCGTCAACTTCAAGGACAAGGGCCTCTCCGGGCACTCCTTGCTGCTCTTCGGGCACGGGGACGGCGGGGGAGGCCCCACCCGGGAGATGCTGGGCCGCGCCGCCCGGTTCACCGATCTCGAAGGCGCACCGACGGTGACCGTGCGCGCTCCCCGGGACTTCTTCACCGAGGCCGAGACCGAACTCACGGAAAACGGCGGGGCCTCGGTGTGGTCCGGTGAGCTGTATCTGGAGCTGCACCGCGGCACGTTCACCTCCCAGCTCGCGATGAAGCAGGGCAACCGGCGCGTGGAGGCGCTGCTGCGCACCGCCGAGTACCTGTCGACCGTGGCCGCGCTCCGGGGAGACTGGGCCTACCCCTCGGGAGACCTCGACGACATCTGGCGCACGGTGCTGCTCCACCAGTTCCACGACATCCTGCCCGGCTCCTCCATCTCCTGGGTCCACCGTGAGGCGCGGGCCACCTACCAGGCGCTGACCGCTCGGCTGGAGGCCATCGTCGAGCGGGCGTGTGCCGTGCTCGCGGGCGGCGGAGCCACCACCCCGGGCCGTATCCTGCCGCTCCCCTGGGCGGGGCGCGAGGCGTGGGAGCCGGTGCCGGACACGGTGGACGGCTACAGGGACGGCTACAGGGACGGCGAATCGGACGGCGACTCGGGCCGCGAGGTGGACGGCGAGGTGACCGTCCGGCGGCTGGCCGACGGCTCCCACGCGCTGGAGAACGGTCTGCTGCGCGTCGTCGTCGACGCCCAGGGCCATGTGTCCTCGCTGCTCGATCTGGCCGAAAACCGGGAGCTCGTCCCCGCGGGACAGCCGCTCGGCGTCCTGCAACTGCACCGGGACGAGCCGGTGCGCTGGGACGCCTGGGACGTCGACCGTGACGCACACCGTATGCGGACCGATCTCACCGGCCCGCTCACCGGCGATGAACGCATCGAGCTCCGCACCCTGGGTCAAGGGGCCGCCGGGGTCACCGTGGTGCGTACCACCGGAGCATCCCGGATGACGATGACCATCAGCCTGTCGCCCGGATCACGGCAGCTCGACATGGACCTCGTCGCCGACTGGCAGGAGACCGAACGACTGCTCAAGGTCGCCCTCCCGCTGGCCGTCCACACCACGGGCGCCCGCTACGAGACCCAGTTCGGTTTCGTCGAACGGACCATCCACGAGAACACCTCGTGGGACGCGGCGCACTTCGAGGTCTGCGCACACCGCTATGTGCATGTCGCCGAGGCGGGCTACGGCGTCGGTGTCGTCAACGACTCCTCCTACGGCTGTGATGTGACACGTCTCGGTGGCCCCGGCGGCGGCAGCCTGGTACGGCTCTCGCTGCTGCGCGCACCCACCTTCCCCGATCCGGTGACCGACCGGGGAACCCACCGGATGCGGTGGGCCGTGGTCCCCTCACCCGAGTTCGCCGGCACCGTGGCGGCCGGATACGCGCTCAACGCGCCCGCGATACCGGGCCTTCCCGCGCTCGTACCGCTCGTCCGGCTCACCGAGACCACGGGCCTGCCCGTCATCGACACGGTCAAGCTCGCCGACGACGGCTCGGGAGATGTCGTCGTACGGATCTACGAGGCCCGGGGCGGACGGGCCACGGCGACGCTGCGCTGCTCCGCCGATCTCGGCGACCATCCCACCGTTCGGGAAACGGACCTGCTGGAGCGGGAGTTCGGGGCGGACAGTGACATACGGCGGGCGCTGCGCCACACCGGCCAGGCCCTCGCGGGCCAGGCGCACGCGGGCGCCGTACCGGCCGAAGGGGCGGCCCTGGCTCTGGAGCCGTTCCAGGTGGTCACGCTGCGGCTGCGGCGCCCGGCCGGCTGACGCGTCCGGGCCGAACCGACCAAGGGAGTTCACGATGAGACCGACGACACCGACGACACCGACGAGACCGAGGCCGACGAGAGCGACGAGACGTTCACGGGCCGCGAGTGTGGCCATGGTGCTTGGCCTGGGGCTGGCCGGATGCGGCGTGGGCGGAGGCGGGGACGGCGGCGACGCCGGAGGCGACACCGACGGACGAGTCGACGGAAAGGTCACCGGGGCGATCACGTTCCAGACATGGAACCTGAAGGGCGGGTACGAGGACTACTTCACCGACCTCGTCGCGGCCTTCGAGAAGAAGCACCCGGGCACCCGGGTGAAGTGGATCGACCAGCCCGCCGACGGATACTCCGAGAAACTCTCGGCGGACGCCGCCGCGGGCAACCTGCCGGACGTCGTCGACCTCGGCCCCGAGGCGGGTTACACCCTGGCAGGCGCGGACATGCTGCTGAACATCGCCAAGGCCGATCCCTCCGCCAAGAAGGACTACCTCCCCGCCGCCTGGAACGCCATGACCTGGGCGGGCATCGACGGCGGGACGTACGGCTATCCCTTCTACCTCAACACCGGGCCCTCGTTCTTCAACACCGAACTCATGACAAAGGCGGGCCTCGACCCGAAGAACACACCGAAGACCTACGACGAGTTGTTCGACCAGGCCGACGAGATGGCCGACGCCGCGAAGGGCGAGTACTCGATGCTCGGCCGTACGCCGGTGATCGAGACCTTCGGGACCTACGGCGTCCAGCTGATGAACAAGGACGCCACCGCGTTCACCTTCAACAACGCCAAAGGCGTCGAACTGCTCACCAGATACAAGGAGATGTACGACTCCGGAGCGCTGACCGAGGACATCCTCAACGAGAAGCAGGTCGGCGAGGTCGACAAGTTCAAGGCCGGCCGCCTCGGCTGGCTGCCCGGCAGCGCCTACAACCTGGCGGACTTCAAAAAGAACGCCCCGGACATCTACAAGAGCGTCGCGATCGGTCCGATGATCGCCAACGCGGCCCCGAACATGTACATCGAGTCCCTCGCGGTGAGTTCGAAGACCGGCAACGCGCCTACGGCGATCGCCTTCGCCAAGTTCGCCACCAACGCGGAGAACCAACTGGCGTTCGCCCGCAAAGCGGCGATCTTCCCGGCCACCGTCGGCACGCTCGACGACCCGTTCTTCACCAAGAGCGACGGTACGGACGAGGGCAGGGTCCGGGTCGAGTCCGCCGCGCAGATCGGGCGGGCCGTCGTCCACTGGCCGCCGGCTTTCTCCCAGGCCATGGTGGACGAGCTGCGCGAACAGGTCGCCCTCGCGCTGAAGGGCGACAAGACCCCGAAGCAGGCCCTGGACGACACCGTCGCCTTCTGCAACGAGAAACTCGGCCGGACGTGACCTCGCCCCTCGCCCCCGCGGCCTCCCGCCGGGCCGGGCCAGGTCCGGCGGGTCCTCGTGCGGTCCTCGGCCGCGGATCGCGGTCCGGCCGGACACACCACTGGTGGGCCGCACCCTGGCTCTTCCTCGCTGTCGGGCTCGTCGTCACGGTCGTCTTCGTGCTGTTCCCGTTCCTCAACACCGTGGTCCTGTCATTCACCGACGCCACGATGGTGCGCGGTGGCCGGTTCACCGGTCTCGACAACTACAGCCGGCTGGCCGACGACCCTCGTTTCTGGACCGCGCTGCTGAACTCCAGCCTGTACGTCGTCTGCGTGGTCCCGTTCATGGTCGTACTGCCGCTGCTGCTGGCCTGCCTTGTGAGCCGGCCCGGCAGGCTCATCGGAGTGTTCCGGAGCGCCTACTACACGCCGGTCGTGATGTCCGCCGTCGTGGTGGGGCTGATCTGGACCAATCTGCTCGACAGCCGTGGACTGGTCAACGAACTCCTGTCCTCGCTCCGGCTGATCTCCACCCCGATCCCTTTCATCGCGGACCGCTGGCTCCTGCTGTTCAGCGCCATGTTCGTCACCGTGTGGACGGGTGTGGGCTACTACATGGTCATCTATCTGGCGGCCCTCGCACACATCCCCGCGACCCTGTACGACGCGGCATCCGTCGACGGGGCGGGCCCCGTCCGGAGGTTCCTCTCGGTGACGGTTCCCGGGGTCCGCTCGACCATGGCGCTGGTCGGTGTGCTGTCGTCGGTGGCCGCCTTCCGGGTCTTCAGCGAGATCTACGTCCTCTCCGGCAACACCGGCGGCACCGGCGGCAAGGACATGACGATGACGATGCTCATCCAGCGCGAGGGCACCGGCCTTTCGGCGGACACCGGCTACGCGACGGCGATCAGCGTCGTCATGTTCGTCATCACCCTGGCCATGCTGCTGGTCCAGCTGCGGTTGCAGCGGGGGGACGGAGACGCGGAATGAACCGAATGACGGGCAGCCGGCGCCCTCTTGCGCCGGGCGTCGCTCCGGCGACGACCACACACGCCGCCGCCCCCGCCCCCGTCCGCGGCCGGTCCGGGCCCCGGCCCCACCGGGGGAGCCGCACCGGTGCGGGCATCTGGCGCTACGCGGCACTCATCGTGGTGTTCGTGATCCTCGTCGGCCCGTTCGTCTGGCAGCTGTCGCTGTCCTTCAAGGGCGTCGGCGACAACCTGTACACCCGTCCCCCTCAGCTTCTTCCCAGCGATCCGACGCTGGAGAACTACCGGGAGGTCGTCCGGCGGGTACCCATACCGCACTACGTGCTGAACTCCGCGATCGTGGCCCTGATCTCCGTGGCCGCGAACGTCGTCGGGGCCACCTGCGCGGGGTTCGCCCTGGCCCGGCTGCGCTTCCGGGGACGGGGCGCGGCGCTGTCCGTGTTCGTCCTCGCGCTCCTGGTGCCCGGAGAGATCATCATCGTGGCGCAGTTCCTGCTGATGCGCTCCCTCGGGCTGAACAACACCCTCTTGGGGGTGGCGCTGCCGACAGCAGTCGCGGCCCTGAACGTCCTGCTCATGCGCAACGCCTTCCGCTCCCTTCCCGTGGCTCTTGAGGAGGCTGCGGTCATCGACGGAGCCACGGTGTGGAAGCGCTTCTTACTGATCTGTGTGCCGCAGGTGAAGGGCGCGATGGCCGTTGTCGCGATCTTCGCGTTCGTGGGGTCCTGGAACGACTTCCTGTGGCCGCTGATCGTCCTGTCCGACCAGGACAAGTACACGCTCACGGTCGGCCTCAACGCGTTGCGGGGCACGTTCTTCGACAATCCGCGGGTCGTGGCGGCCGGAACCGTCATCGCGGTGGCGCCCATACTCCTGTTCTTCTTCGGCCTCCAGCGCTTCTTCTTCCGCGGCGTCGAGGAAGGAGGGATCAAGGGATGAACGCTCTGCGTTTCGGCGTCAACTACACGCCGTCGGAGCACTGGTTCCACTCCTGGCTGGAGCCGTCCTGGGACGGCGTACGGCGCGACATGGAGGGGATCGCCCGGCTAGGCCTGGACCATGTACGGATCTTCCCGCTGTGGCCGCTGCTCCAGCCGAACCGGGCCTGGATCCGGCCCCGGGCACTGGCAGATGTGCGGACCATGGCGGACATCGCCCATGACCACGGCCTCGACGTCTCGGTCGACGTCATCCAGGGCCATCTGTCGAGCTTCGACTTCCTGCCGAGCTGGATGACCAGCTGGCACCACAGGAACATGTTCACCGACCCGGATGCCCTGGAAGGACAGACCCGCCTGGTGCGCGCCCTCTATGACGCACTGGCGGACGCCCCCGGGTTCCTCGGACTGACCATGGGCAACGAGCTGAACCAGTTCTCGGACCGCCCCCACCCGACTCCCATGCGGGCCACCTCCGACGAGGCCGCGCACTGGGTCAGCACCCTCCTGGCAGCCGCCCCGTCCGCACCCTCGAACGGGCGGGTTCACGAGCACGTGCATGCCGCGTACGACGCCGTGTGGTACCTGGACGGCCATCCGTTCCTCCCCACCCACGCCAGCCGTCTCGGCGACATGACGGCCATCCACTCCTGGGTCTTCAACGGCACCGCACAGCACTACGGCGGCATGTCCCAGCAGAGCGTCCGGCACGCCGAGTACCTCGTCGAACTGTCCCAGGCGTTCGCCACCGACCCCGCCCGGCGGGTCTGGCTCCAGGAAGTGGGCGCCCCGCTCAACTGCCTGGCGGAGACCGATGCCCCCGCGTTCTGCGCCGACACCGTACGCGCGGCCGCGGACACCACCGGTCTGTGGGGCGTGACCTGGTGGTGCTCGCACGACGTGAGCCGCCGCCTCACCGACTTCCCCGAACTCGAATACTCCCTCGGGCTGTTCGACGAGGCGCGGCGCCCCAAACCGATCGCTCTGCGCTTCGCCGAGACCGTCCGGGAACTGCGTGCCGGAGCGAACGCACCCGTGCACCGGACACTCGCCGTGGAGGTGCCCGTCGACACCGAGGACGTGCCGCTGAGCAGGAGCGCTCTCGCCCCCGGTGGGGTGATCTTCGAGGAATGGATGCGGCTGGCCGCCCAGGACCTGCGCCCGGCACTCGTGACATCGGCCACCGTGGCCGACCCCGCCGGGCTCGCCGCGCGCGGAATCCGCGATGTGGTCCGGGTGCCGCTGCCACCCCGTCCGGCCAGTGTGTACGCGGCGGTCAGCGACGGCTGAGGCAACCCTCCAGACCAGGCCCATGGCTACCGGGGTGGAGCCCCGCACTTGTCAGGAGCCCAGGGAGCAAGTGCGGGCGAAAATTCCTGGGAGCAGCCGCGGTCGTTCGCTGTACGTTGTGCGGGTGCGCCGGAGAAGAGGCGCTCCCGTGGCCGGCGATCCGTAGCGCAGGGCTGCTACGACACGAGAAGGGCCACGCGTCGTGAGCACACATACGTCCTTCCCTCTCCGGGGCCCATCGGCATTCCGCCACAAGTGCGCCCGATGTGCGTCGCGCCCCACGGTACGACGAGGATTCGCAGCTCAGAAGGGTTTCGAGGGGTAACCACCGTGTTCCTGACGATCAGCACCACCGGCACACCGGAGCGCCCGGCGACCGATCTCGGTTTCCTGCTGCACAAGCATCCCGACAACGCGCAGGCGTTCTCCACCTCCTATGGCATGGCCCACGTCCTCTACCCCGAGGCGAGCGCCGAGCGCTGCACGGCCGCGCTGCTGTTGGAGGTCGATGCCGTGGCGCTGGTCCGGCGCGGCAAGGGCAAGGGCCGGGGCGGCGCCCCCGACGCGGCGCTCGCGCAGTATGTGAACGACCGCCCCTACGCGGCCTCCTCCCTGCTCGCCGTCGCGCTGAGCGCCGTGTTCTCCAGCGCGATGAAGGGCACCTGCCGTGCCCGGCCCGAACTCCCGGGCGCCGCCCGCCCGTTGCGCGTCGAGATACCCGCGCTGCCCGCCCGCGGCGGCCCTGACCTGGTCGTCAAGCTCTTCGAGCCGCTCGGCTGGACGGTGACCGTGGACGCCGTGCCGCTGGACAGCGAGTTCCCCGAGTGGGGCGACTCCCGCTACGTACGCCTCGTGCTGGAGTCGGAGGCGCGGACCCTGGCCGAGGCCCTTCGCCACCTGTACGTACTCCTCCCGGTGCTCGACGACGCCAAGCACTACTGGGTGGCGCCCGACGAGGTGGACAAGCTGCTGCGGGCCGGTGAGGGCTGGCTGCCGGACCACCCGGAGCACAAGCTGATCACCAGCCGCTATCTCGCGCGCCGCTGGTCGCTGACGCGCCAGGCCATGGAACGGCTGGAGCTCGTACGCCTCGCCGAGACGGACGACAGCGAGGTCGAGGAGATCGACAACGCGGTCGAGGGGGAGAACGAGGCGGAGGAGAAGCCGACTCCGCTCGCCGTGCGGCGCAGGGACGCGATCATCGAGGCGCTGCGGTCCGCCGGGGCCGGGCGCGTGCTCGATCTCGGCTGCGGACAGGGCCAGTTGGTGCAGGCGCTGCTCAAGGACCCGCGGTTCACCGAGATCGTCGGCGTCGACGTGTCGGTGCGCGCCCTCACCATCGCCTCGCGCCGGCTGAAGCTGGACCGCATGGGGGAGCGGCAGGCCTCGCGCGTCACGCTCTTCCAGGGCTCGCTCGCCTACACCGACAAGCGGCTGACGGGATACGACGCCGCCGTGCTCAGCGAGGTCGTCGAGCACCTCGACCCGCCGCGGCTGCCCGCCCTTGAGTACGCGGTGTTCGGCTCCGCGCGGCCCCGCACCGTGCTCGTGACCACGCCGAACGTCGAGTACAACGTCCGCTGGGAGAGCCTCCCGGCCGGGCACGTCCGCCACGGCGACCACCGCTTCGAGTGGACGCGCGCGGAGTTCCGGGCGTGGGCGGACGCGGTGGCCGAACGGCACGGGTACGGCGTGGAGTTCGTGCCCGTCGGCCCCGACGACCCCGAGGTGGGCCCGCCCACCCAGATGGCCGTGTTCACCCTGAACACCGCCACGGACATAGCGACGACGAGGACCACGAACGAGAAGGAGGTGAAGGCGGCATGACGCAGAACCAGGAGCGGACCGAGGCGGTGCAGGGGCGCACCCTGCCCGTCACCGACCTCTCTCTCGTGGTGCTGATCGGCGCGTCCGGGTCCGGCAAGTCGACCTTCGCACGCAGGCACTTCAAGCCGACCGAGGTGATCTCGTCGGACTTCTGCCGCGGCCTCGTCGCCGACGACGAGAACGACCAGAGCGCCAGCCGGGACGCGTTCGACGTACTCCACTACATCGCCGGCAAGCGGCTCGCGGCCGGCCGCCGCACGGTCGTCGACGCCACGAGCGTGCAGCAGGAGAGCCGCCGTCAACTCGTCGACCTCGCCAAGAAGTACGACGTGCTGCCCATCGCGATCGTCCTCGACGTCCCCGAGGAGGTGTGCGCCGAGCGCAACGCGGGCCGCACCGACCGGGCGGACATGCCGCGCAGGGTGATCCAGCGCCACACCCGCGAACTCCGCCGCTCCCTGCGGCATCTGGAGCGCGAGGGATTCCGCAAGGTGCACGTCCTGCGGGGCGTGGAGGCGGTGGAGAACGCGACCGTCGTCACCGAGAAGCGCTTCAACGACCTCACCCACCTCACCGGCCCGTTCGACATCATCGGCGACATCCACGGCTGCTCGTCCGAACTGGAGTCGCTGCTCGGGAAGTTGGGCTACGTCGACGGCGCGCACCCGGACGGCCGTACGGCGGTCTTCGTCGGCGACCTCGTCGACCGCGGCCCGGACACCCCGGGTGTGCTGCGGCGCGTGATGTCCATGGTCGCGTCGGGCGACGCGCTCTGCGTACCCGGCAACCACGAGAACAAGCTGGGCCGCTGGCTGAAGGGCCGGGGAGTCCAGCACACGCACGGACTCGCCGAGACCGTCGAGCAGCTGGAGAAGGAGGACGACGCGTTCCGCACGCGGGTACGGGAGTTCGTCGACGGCCTGGTCAGCCACTACGTCCTCGACGGCGGCCGACTGGTCGTCTGCCACGCGGGCCTGCCCGAGAAGTACCACGGCCGTACCTCGGGCCGGGTGCGCTCGCACGCCCTGTACGGCGACACGACCGGCGAGACCGACGAGTTCGGCCTGCCGGTGCGCTACCCGTGGGCGGAGGACTACCGGGGCCGCGCCGCGGTGGTGTACGGCCACACCCCGGTTCCACAGGCCACCTGGCTCAACAACACCATCTGCCTCGACACGGGCGCCGTCTTCGGAGGCAAACTCACCGCACTGCGCTGGCCGGAGCGGGAGCTCGTCGACGTACCGGCCGAACGCGTCTGGTACGAGCCCACGAAGCCGCTCGCCACCGAGGCGCCCGGCGGGCACGAGGGACGACCGCTGGACCTGGCGGACGTGCACGGTCGCAGGACCGTGGAGACACGTCACGCGGGACGGATCGCGGTCCGCGAGGAGAACGCGGCGGCGGCCCTGGAGGTCATGAGCCGTTTCGCCGTGGACCCGCGCCTGCTCCCGTACCTGCCCCCGACGATGGCCCCGACGGCCACCTCGCAGGTGGAGGGCTACCTGGAGCACCCGGCCGAGGCCTTCGCGCAGTACGAGGCGGACGGGGTCGCGCGGGTCGTGTGCGAGGAGAAGCACATGGGGTCGCGGGCGGTGGCGCTGGTGTGCCGGGACGCGGCGGCCGCGGCTGACCGCTTCGGTGTGACCGGCGGCCCCACGGGCTCGCTGTACACGCGCACCGGGCGTCCCTTCTTCGACGACGAGACGATGACGGAGGAGATCCTCGCCCGGGTACGGCGGTCCGCGGACGCCGCAGGTCTCTGGGACGAACTGGAGACGGACTGGCTTCTGCTCGACGCCGAACTGATGCCGTGGTCGCTGAAGGCGTCCGGGTTGCTGCGGGCGCAGTACGCGGCGGTCGGCGCGGCCTCCGGGGCGGCGTTCCCGGGTGCGCTGGCCGCGCTGGAGGGTGCGGCGGCGCGGGGTGTGGACGTGGGCGACCTGCTGTCGCGGCAGCGTGACCGGGCCGCGGACGCGGCGGCGTTCACCGAGGCCTACCGGCGGTACTGCTGGCCGACCGAGGGCCTGGAGGGCGTGCGTCTGGCGCCCTTCCAGATCCTCGCGGTCCGGGGCCGCAGCCTCGCGGCCCTGCCCCACGACGAGCAGCTGTCCCTGATCGACCGTCTCGTCGAGCACGACGGCAGCGGCCTGCTGCAGACGACCCGGCGTCTCTTCGTGGACACGGGTGACGCGGAGTCGGTGCGGGCCGGGATCGACTGGTGGCTGGAGATGACCGGGCGCGGGGGCGAGGGCATGGTGGTCAAGCCGGCCGGGGCGGTGGTGCGCGACGGGAAGGGCCGTCTGGTCCAGCCGGGCATCAAGTGCCGTGGTCGGGAGTACCTGCGGATCATCTACGGCCCGGAGTACACCCGCCCCGACAACCTGGCCCGCCTCCGCCACCGCTTCCTGGGCCACAAGCGGTCCCTGGCCGTCCGTGAGTACGCGCTGGGCCTGGAGGCCCTGGACCGGCTGGCGGAGGGCGAGCCGCTGTGGCGCGTGCACGAGGCGGTGTTCGGGGTGCTGGCGCTGGAGTCGGAGCCGGTGGACCCACGGCTGTGAGGGGTGCCTCCGCGGCCGGCGAGGGCCGGCTCCGGTCGCGGAGCGCGGAGTGACGACGCGATCCGGCCGTTCGGGCGGGTGAACACCCGCCCGAATGGTCAGGATGGAGACATGGGATTCCACGTCGACTCCGAGGCCGGGCGGCTGCGCCGCGTCATCCTGCACCGGCCGGACCTAGAGCTCAAAAGGCTCACCCCGAGCAACAAGGACGCCCTCCTCTTCGACGACGTCCTGTGGGTGCGCCGGGCGCGCGCCGAACACGACGGGTTCGCGGACGTGCTCCGTGACCGCGGGGTCACAGTCCACCTCTTCGGCGACCTGCTCACCGACGTCCTGGGGATCCCCCAGGCCCGGACGCTCATCCTGGACCGGGTCTTCGACGAGAAGGAGTACGGGCCGCTCGCCACCGACCACCTGCGGGCCGCCTTCGACTCCCTGCCCACACCCGAGCTGGCCGAGGCCCTGGTCGGCGGGATGACCAAGCGGGAGTTCCTGGACGCGCACGCGGAGCCGGCCTCCGTGCGCTTCCACGTCATGGATCTCGACGACTTCCTGCTCGACCCGCTCCCCAACCACCTCTTCACGCGCGACACCTCCGCCTGGATCTACGACGGGGTCTCCATCAACGCCATGCGCTGGCCCGCGCGCCAGCGCGAGACCGTGCACTTCGAGGCGATCTACCGGCACCACCCTCTCTTCCGTGGCGAGACGTTCCACGTCTGGTCGGAGGGGCAGGCGGACTACCCGTCCACCATCGAGGGCGGGGACGTCCTCGTCATCGGCAACGGCGCCGTGCTCATCGGTATGAGCGAGCGGACGACGCCCCAGGCCGTCGAGATGCTCGCGCACAAGCTGTTCGCCGCGGGCTCGGCGGAGACGATCGTGGCGCTCGACATGCCCAAGCGGCGCGCCCTCATGCACCTCGACACCGTGATGACCATGGTCGACGGTGACGTCTTCACGCAGTACGCGGGGCTCGGCATGCTCCGCTCGTACACCATTGAACCGGGCGTCGGTGACAAGGAACTCAAGGTCACGGACCATCCGCCGGAGCACATGCACCGTGCGATCGCCGCCGCGCTCGGGCTGAGCGAGATCAGGGTGCTGACCGCGACGCAGGATGTGCACGCGGCTGAGCGGGAACAGTGGGACGACGGGTGCAATGTCCTCGCGGTGGAGCCGGGGGTGGTCGTGGCGTACGAACGGAACGCGACGACGAACACCCATCTGCGGAAGCAGGGGATCGAGGTGATCGAGATTCCCGGGAGTGAGCTGGGGCGGGGGCGGGGTGGGCCTCGGTGTATGAGCTGTCCTGTGGAGAGAGGGGCTGTTGATGACTGAGGGAGTGGCCGGCCCGGCTCGCGTCCCTGGTGCGTTGCGCACACCCCAGTCCCGTATAGAAATGTGGCTTGTCGTATAGACTTCCAAACCTGTCCGTTGTCCGAGCAGCCAGCCCCCGCACCACAGGAGCCCTCATGGCGACCGTCCCGACCGCCCTCGCCGGCCGACCCTTCCTCAAGGAGCTCGACTTCACCGAGGTGGAGTTCCGTGGGCTGATCGAGCTGGCCGCCGAGCTCAAGGCGGCCAAGAAGGCCGGGACCGAGGTGCAGTACCTGCGGGGGCGGAACATCGCGCTGATCTTCGAGAAGACGTCGACGCGTACGCGGTGCGCGTTCGAGGTCGCGGCCGCGGACCAGGGGGCGTCGACGACGTACCTCGACCCGTCCGGCTCGCAGATCGGCCACAAGGAGTCCGTGCGGGACACTGCCCGGGTGCTCGGCCGGATGTTCGATGCCATCGAGTTCCGCGGCGACAGCCAGGCCGCCGTGGAGGAGCTGGCCGCGTACGCGGGCGTGCCCGTCTACAACGGCCTCACCGACGACTGGCACCCCACCCAGATGCTCGCCGAGGTGCTGACGATGGTCGAGCACTGCGACAAGCCGCTGACGGAGATCGCGTTCGCCTACCTCGGCGACGCCCGCTTCAACATGGGCAACTCCTACCTGGTCACCGGGGCGCTCCTCGGCATGGACGTCCGGATCGTCGCCCCCGAGGCCTACTGGCCCGCCGAGGACGTCGTCCGCGACGCACGCAAGCTCGCCGAGGTGAGCGGCGCCCGCATCACGCTCACCGAGGACGTCGCCGAGGGCGTCCGGGAGGCGGACTTCGTGGCGACCGACGTATGGGTGTCGATGGGGGAGCCCAAGGAGGTGTGGAGCGAGCGGATCGGCGCGCTCGCCCCGTACGCCGTGACCATGGACGTGCTCCGCGCGACCGGGAACCCCGACGTCAAGTTCCTCCACTGCCTCCCCGCCTTCCACGACCTCGGCACCAAGGTCGGCCGCGAGATCCACGAGACGTACGGCCTGGAGTCCCTGGAGGTCACGGACGAGGTCTTCGAGTCGTCCCACTCCGTCGTCTTCGACGAGGCGGAGAACCGCCTGCACACGATCAAAGCGGTCCTCGTGGCGACACTGGCCCGCTAGCCCGCTAGCCCGCTAGCCCGCTAGCCCGCTAGCCCGCTAGCCCGCTAGCCCGCTAGCCCGCTAGCCCGCTAGCCCGCTAGCCCGTCAGGCCAGCCGACGCCGGTGGGGCGTCACCGGCAGGCGGAACCACACCGCCTTGCCCGAGTCGGTGGGGCGGTGGCCGCAGGACGCGCTGAGGGTGCGGATGAGGAGCAGTCCGCGCCCGTGCTCCTGCCAGGGGTCGGGCATGGCGCGGTACGGGTGGGTGAGATCGCCCGGGGGTGCCGGGTCCGGATCGTGCACCTCGACCTGGCAGCCGGTCGGCAGCAGCTCCACGACCAGCTCTATCGGCCCGTTCCCCGCCGCGTGCTCCACGGCGTTCGCGACCAGCTCCGCGGTGAGCAGCTCCGCGGTGTCGCTGTCGGCCGCGTGTTCCAGCTCGGCCAGCGCCGTGCGGACGAGCGCGCGGGCGACGGGCACGGCCGCGACGGTGTGCGGCAGCGCGATGCGCCACGAGGCGGGAACAGGGCGTTCGTACAAGGCGGGTCCGTTCATGGAGCAGGAAATCCTGCTTTCAACCTGGTGCATGGTACGGCGCGCTCCGGCAGCGTCCCTCGGCGGGCGCCGTACAGGGCCGTCGGCCCCGTTGCCAGGCGGCCTACCCCCGTCAACGCGCCGGCTCTCCCGAGTACGCCCACCGTTACCGGCCTGTCGAGGATTCGTGACCGATTTGCGGAGGATCTGTACCCAGTTCCATGGGTATCGCGGCGTCATCCGGGGTATCGCGGCATCATGACGACAGTCACACATCGGTGATAACTTCGATGGCGTAGGCCCGTTCCCGTCGGAGGAGGCCGCCCCTCATGAGTCCCTTCACCGGCTCCGTCGCCCGCACCTCCGACTGGCACCATCTGCGGTGCACGGTCGCCGACGGCGTCGCCACGATCACCCTCGCCCGCCCCGAGAAACTCAACGCGCTCACCTTCGGCGCCTACGCCGACCTGCGAGACCTGCTCGCCGAGCTGTCCCGTGAGAGGTCGGTGCGCGCCCTGGTACTGGCCGGGGCGGGGCGCGGCTTCTGCTCCGGCGGCGACGTCGACGAGATCATCGGCGCGACCCTGTCCATGGACACGGCCCAGCTCCTCGACTTCAACCGGATGACCGGGCAGGTCGTGCGCGCCGTACGGGAGTGCCCGTTCCCGGTGATCGCCGCCATCCACGGGGTCGCCGCGGGCGCCGGCGCCGTGCTGGCGCTGGCCGCCGACTTCCGGGTGGCGGATCCCACGGCCCGGTTCGCCTTCCTGTTCACGCGCGTGGGGCTCTCCGGCGGCGACATGGGCGCCGCGTACCTGCTGCCCCGCGTCGTCGGGCTCGGGCACGCGACCCGGCTGCTGATGCTCGGCGAACCGGTACGGGCGCCCGAGGCCGAGCGGATCGGGCTGATCAGCGAGCTCACCGAAGAGGGCAGCGCCGACGAGGCCGCCCACGCGCTGGCCCGCCGCCTGGCCGAGGGCCCGGCCCTCGCGTACGCCCAGACGAAGGCGCTCCTCACCGCAGAGCTGGACATGCCGCTCGCCGCCTCCGTCGAACTGGACGCCTCGACCCAGGCCCTGCTGATGAACGGTGAGGACTACGCGGAGTTCCACGCCGCGTTCACCGAGAAGCGCCCGCCGAAGTGGCGTGGGCGGTGACGGCATGAGGGTCGCGGTCATCGGCGGCGGTCCCGGGGGCCTGTACGCGGCGGCACTGCTGAAACGCCTCGACCCGTCCCGCGAGATCACCGTCTGGGAGCGCAACGCACCCGACGACACCTTCGGCTTCGGCGTGGTCCTCTCCGACGAGACACTCGGCGGGATCGAGCATGCCGACCCGGCCGTCCACGAGGCGATGAAGGCCGAGTTCGTGCGCTGGGACGACATCGACATCGTTCACCGGGGCATACGGCACACCTCCGGCGGCCACGGCTTCGCCGCCCTCGGGCGGAAGCGGCTCCTGGAGATCCTGCACGAGCGCTGCCACTCGCTCGGCGTCGAACTGCGCTTCCAGTCCGAGGCGCCCTGCCCGGCCCGGCTCGCGGAGACGTACGACCTGGTCATCGCCGCCGACGGCATCCACAGCGCCACCCGCGAGGCATACGCGGAAGCCTTCCGGCCCTCCGTCACCGAACACCGCTGCCGCTACATCTGGCTCGCCGCCGACTTCGCCTTCGACTCCTTCCGCTTCGAGATCGCCGAGACCGAGCACGGCGTGATGCAGCTACACGCCTACCCGTACGCGGCTGACGCCTCCACCGTCATCGTCGAGATGCGCGAGGAGGTGTGGCGCGCGGCCGGGTTCGCGGAGGCGGACGAGCAGGAGTCGGTCGAGCGCTGCGCGAAGATCTTCGCGGACGCGCTCGGCGGACGCCCGCTCAGGTCCAACAAGTCCACATGGACCACCTTCCGCACCGTCGTCAACGAGCACTGGTCGCATGGCAACCTCGTCCTGCTGGGCGACGCCGCGCACACCGCGCACTTCTCCATCGGCTCCGGCACCAAGCTCGCCGTCGAGGACGCCCTCGCCCTCGCCGCCTGCCTGGAGGAACAGCCCTCCCTGGCCGATGCCCTCACCGCCTACGAGGCCGAGCGGCGCCCCGTCGTCGCCTCCACCCAGCGTGCGGCACGGGCCAGCCTGGAGTGGTTCGAGAACCTCGGGCTCCACCTCGGCCAGCCCTCCCGCCAGTTCGCCTTCAACCTGCTGACCCGCAGCCGCCGCGTCACCCACGACAACCTCCGGCTGCGCGACCCCCGCTTCACCGGGAACGTGGAGCGCGCGTTCGGCTGCCCGCCCGGCACACCCCCCATGTTCACCCCGTTCCGGCTGCGCGGCCTCACCCTGCGTAACCGCGTCGTCGTCTCCCCCATGGACATGTACTCGGCGGTGGACGGCGTCCCCGGCGACTTCCACCTCGTCCACCTCGGCGCCCGGGCCCTCGGTGGGGCGGGTCTGGTGATGACCGAGATGGTGTGCGTGAGCCCGCAGGGACGGATCACCCCGGGATGCGCCGGGCTGTGGTCGCCCCGGCAGGCCGAGGCCTGGCGCCGTGTCGTGCGGTTCGTGCACACACAGGCACCGGGCACCGCCATCGGTGTCCAGCTCGGCCACTCCGGCCGCAAGGGCTCGACCAAACTGATGTGGGAGGGCATCGACGACCCCCTGGAGGACGGCAACTGGCCGCTCGTGGCCGCCTCCCCGCTCCCGTACACACCGCGGAACCAGACCCCGCGTGAGCTGACGCGCGCTCAACTCACCGACATCCGGGAGGAGTTCTCGGGGGCCGCCTGGCGTGCCGCCCGCTGCGGATTCGATCTGCTCGAACTCCACTGCGCCCACGGCTACCTGCTCTCGGGCTTCCTCTCGCCCCTGACCAACCGCCGCACCGACCGCTACGGCGGCTCCCTCGACCACAGGCTCCGCTTCCCGCTGGAGGTGTTCGACGCGGTGCGGTCGGTGTGGCCGGAGGAACGGCCCATGACCGTCCGTATCTCCGCCACCGACTGGGCCGACGGCGGCACGACCGCCGAGGACGCCGTGGAGATCGCGCGGGCCTTCGCCGCGCACGGCGCCGACGCCGTCGACGTGTCCACCGGGCAGGTGGTCGCGGACGAACACCCCGAGTTCGGCCGCTCGTACCAGACGCCGTTCGCCGACCGCATCCGCCACGAGGTGGGCGTCCCGGTGATCGCCGTGGGCGCGATCTCCTCCTGGGACGACGTCAACTCCCTGATCCTCGCCGGGCGTACGGACCTGTGCGCCCTGGCCCGCCCCCACCTCTACGACCCGAACTGGACGCTCCACGCCGCCGCCGACCAGGGCTACCAGGGCCCGGGGGTGAGCTGGCCCCCGCCCTACCGTGCCGGCAGTAGACCGCCGCGCACCGGACGCACAGACGCCCCCAAACCCCGGCTGACGCTGGGGAGTTGAGGGCGTCCACGATGCGCGGTGAGGCCTACGACAGGTCGGCCATCCCCGCCGTCAGTGTCGAGCCGTCCGCCGGGTCGACCAGGATGAACGCGCCCGTGCGGCGTACGTCCGCGTAGTCGTCCAGCGCCAGCGGCTCGGCCGTGCGCAGGGTGATCCGGCCCAGGTCGTTCGCGGACAGTTCGGTCTCCCCCACTCTCGACTTCGCTCGACCGGGGGGAACCCCATCGCCCAGGTCCTTCACGATCGCCTTCACGGTCCGCGTGGTGTGCCGGACCAGCACCCGGTCGCCGACCCGCAGCGGCCGTTCGGCCAGGTGGCAGGCGGCGGCCCGCACATCCTGCGTCAGCGTGGGCGCGTCCGTGCCGGCCGTGATCATGTCGCCGCGCGAGACGTCCCGCTGGTCGGCCAGGCGCACGGTGATGGACTGCGGCGCGTACGCCGTCTCGACGTCGGTGCCGAGCACGTCGATGCCAGTGATCTCCGACGCCTCGCCGGACGGCTGGACGGTCACCCGGTCGCCCACCCGCAGCGAGCCGGAAACCAACTGGCCCGCGTAGTACCGGACTTCGTTGTGCCGGATCACGTACTGGACGGGGAAGCGCGCCGGGGCGTCGGCGCTCTCCGCGCCCACCGGGACGTTCTCCAGGAACTCCAGCAGCGCCGGACCCGCGTACCAGTCCATGTGCGCCGACGGCTCCACCACGTTGTCACCGACGAGCGCCGACACCGGGATCGGAGTGAACCCGGGCAGGCCCAGCTCCTCCGCGTAAGCCGCGAAGTCCTGGACGATGCGGTCGAACGCCTGCTCCTCGTAGCCGACGAGGTCCATCTTGTTGACGGCCAGGACCACGTGCGGGACGCGCAGCAGTGCGGCGATGGCGGCGTGGCGGCGGGTCTGTTCGACGACGCCGTTGCGGGCGTCGACGAGGACTACCGTGAGTTCGGCGGTGGAGGCGCCGGTCACCATGTTGCGGGTGTACTGCACGTGGCCGGGGGTGTCGGCGAGGATGAAGCGGCGGCGGGGCGTGGCGAAGTAGCGGTAGGCCACGTCGATGGTGATGCCCTGCTCGCGCTCGGCCCGCAGCCCGTCGGTGAGGAGGGCCAGGTCCGGGGCCTCCTGGCCGCGGTTGCGGGAGGCGTGCTCGACGGCCTCCAGCTGGTCGGCGAGGACCGACTTGGAGTCGTGCAGGAGGCGCCCGACGAGGGTGGACTTGCCGTCGTCGACCGATCCGGCGGTGGCGAACCGCAGTGTGTCGATGGTGGCCCCGACGTGGCCGGTCGACTCGGTCGCGCTGATCGTGCTGGTCATGACTAGAAGTACCCCTCGCGCTTGCGGTCTTCCATCGCGGCCTCGGACAGCTTGTCGTCGGCGCGGGTCGCGCCCCGCTCGGTGAGCCGGGAGGCGGCGATCTCGGCGATCACGGCGTCCAGTGTGGTGGCGTCGGAGTCGACCGCGCCCGTGCAGGACATGTCGCCGACCGTGCGGTACCGCACCTGCCGCTTTTCCGCGGTTTCGCCCGCCTTGGGCCCGCCCCATTCGCCGGCGGTGAGCCACATGCCGGCCCGCTGGAAGACCTCGCGCTGGTGGGCGAAGTAGATCTCGGGCAGTTCGATGCCCTCGCGGGCGATGTACTGCCAGACGTCCAGCTCGGTCCAGTTCGACAGGGGGAAGACGCGGACGTGTTCGCCGGGGGCGTGGCGGCCGTTGTAGAGCTGCCACAGTTCGGGGCGCTGGCGGCGCGGGTCCCACTGGGAGAACTCGTCGCGCAGCGAGAACACGCGCTCCTTGGCCCGGGCCTTCTCCTCGTCGCGGCGTCCGCCGCCGAAGACGGCGTCGAACTTCTCGGACTGGATCTTCTCGGTGAGCGGCACGGTCTGGAGGGGGTTGCGGGTGCCGTCGGGGCGTTCGCGCAGGACGCCGCGGTCGATGTAGTCCTGCACGGAGGCGACGTGGAGGCGCAGGTTGTGCTTCTCGACGGTGCGGTCCCTGTACTCGATGACCTCGGGGAAGTTGTGTCCGGTGTCGACGTGGAGCAGGGAGAAGGGGATCGCGGCGGGGGCGAAGGCCTTCAGTGCCAGGTGGAGCATGACGATGGAGTCCTTGCCGCCGGAGAACAGGATCACCGGCCGTTCGAACTCGCCCGCCACCTCACGGAATATGTGCACCGCCTCGGACTCCAGCGCGTCCAGGTGCGAAAGAGCGAAGGTTCGCTCGGTGAGCTCCGCCGTCATGCCAGCCCCCTCCCCGCCAGCAGCGCGTGCACCGCGTTCGCCGAGTCCTCGGGCGTCTGCGACTGAGTGTGCAGCACCAGCGCGGGGTCGACCGGCTCCTCGTACGGGTCGTCGACACCGGTCAGGCCCTTGAGGTTGCCCGCGGCCTGGCGCGCGTACAGGCCCTTCACGTCCCGCTGGCTGCACACCTCCACCGGGGTCGCTACGTGCACCTCGAGGTACGGCGTCCCGCTCGCGTAGTGGCGCTTGCGCACGGCCTCGCGGCTGTCGGCGTACGGGGCGATGACGGGGACGACGGCGAGGACGCCGTTGCGGGCGAGCACCTCTGCCACCAGGCCGATGCGCTGGACGTTGATGTGGCGGTCCTCACGGGAGAAGCCGAGGCCGGCGGAGAGGAAGCGGCGGATCTCGTCACCGTCGAGGACCTCCACGCGGTGTCCCTCCGACCGCAGGCGCCCGGCGAGGATGCGGGCGATGGTGGTCTTGCCCGCGCTCGGCAGCCCGGTGAGCCAGACGGTGGCTCCCTGAGCCCTGGGAGTGGTGGTCATGCGCGCTGTCCTTTCGCGGCGGCACCGCTCGGATGCCGTTGTCCGTGGAGGTCGGTGAAGAGGGCTTCCCAACGCGGGTGCACGGCGTCCGGACCGTACGACGAGGCAGTGAGCACCGCAGCGACACCCATGTCCGCGCGCAACTTCTCGTCGGCCATCAGCTTGGCCATCGAGTCGGCGAGCGCGTCCGGGTCCTCGGGCGGCACCAGCAGACCGTCGACCCCGTGCGTGAGGACGTCCGCGGGGCCGGTCGGACAGTCGAAACTCACCACCGGCAGCGCGTGGCTCATCGCTTCGATCATCACCATCGGCAGCCCCTCGAAGCGGGAACTCAGCACGTAGAACGAGGCCTTCGCCAGTTCGTCGTCCAGGCGGTCGGTGTGACCCATCAGGAACACGTGATTGTAGAGGTGGTGCTCCTCGATCAGAGTCCGAAGTTCCGCTTTCTTCTCCCCGCTTCCGTAAATCCTCAACTGCCATTCGGGGAACGTTTCCACAAGCTTCGCCCAAGCCGGTATCAGCATGTCGAAGCCCTTCTGCGGGAAGAGCCTCCCGGCCGCCACCGCGATCTTCGCCTGTGGACTGGCGGGCACCTGGTCGAGCGAGTGCACGGCGTTGGGGATGCGTACGACCCGGGTGCCGGGCAGCAGTTCCTCGTACTCGTCGCGGTCCCGCTCGGTGAGCACCGCGACCGCGTCGAAGCGGGGGTAGGTCTCCTGGATGCGTTTCTGCACGTCACGCTTGTGGGTGCCGTGGTTCATGTGTTCCTGGGCGATGCGGACCACACCGTTCGTGGCGTGCTCGGCGGCCAGGAAGTTCAGTGCGGGGCGGGTGGTGACGAGGATGCCGTCGGTCAACGCGCCCAGGTACGCGATGAGCCGGTCCTCGACGTACCGGTTGAAGTAGCGGTAGCCGAACTCGCCCGCCGGGATGTACCGAGGGGGCTCGTCGAGGAGCCTGCCGCGGTGGCGGTCGCGCCAGCGGGCCATGAGGCCGGACGGCGGGGTGTACGCGTCCTCGCGCAGGTCGACGACCGTGGAGACCCGCACCCGCGGGTCGAGCGGGAACTGGATGTCGTCCCGGCGGCGGATCGCGCTCACGATCTCGACGTCCCAGCCCGCGGCCACGAGCGAGTTGGCCTGGTTCATCACGGTGCGGATGGTTCCGCCGCGGCCGTAGGCGTGCAGCAGCAGATAGCGGACCCTGGGGAGGGTGCGGCGGTCGCTCATGCCGCACCTCCCGTACGGCACTCCAGGGACAGGTTGTCCTTGACCGTGTAGTAGGGGCGCACGCCGATGTTCCCGGTGTGCTGTTCCGGGTACACGAAGATCTTCTTCTTGCCGCGTATGTCATCGAGCCGGCGTCCGGCGCGCAGTTCCGTCTCGCCGTCGCTGAGGTGGATGTCCCACTCCTCGACGGCCGCGTGGTCGGCCGCGGCGAGGTCGGCGACGGGCAGTTCGCCTTCGAAGCGGTCGCCCTTGAGGTGGGCGTCGTAGTGCAGCCGCTGGTCGGGGTGTGCGCGGCGGGTGAGGACCAGCTGCCAGGTGACCGCCGTGTCCGCAGCGTCGTTGGTGGGCAGCCCGTGGAGGTGTCCGACGAGCCGTATGCGTCCGTCGCGTGGCCAGACCTCTGCTATCTCGGCATGCGGCTTCACTCGCTGTAACCCCAGGCCTCGCACATGGGCCGGAGGATCTCCGGGATCTCGTCCTCGGTGGGCAGCGCGCGGCCGGTCTGGACCGTGCCGGTCTTGATCTTGTCCCGCCAGTCACCGAGGCCCTTGACGACCTGGGCGTCGTCCTTCTTGCCGTAGTCGAGCATGGAGGGCTCGAAGTCGATGTCGAGGAACAGGCACAGCCGCCGCATCTCCTTCTCCGGGTCGGCGGTGATGTCCTCGTAGCGCACGGTGTGACCGCCGGTGATGCCCTCGCGGGCCCTCTCGACGGCCTTCATGTAGCGCAGCGCGTCGGCCGCGGCCTCCTCGTACGTGCGCTTGTCGGGGTCGCCCTCGTGCCAGGACTGGGCGATGGAGACGGGGTGGCGCAGCAGGAAGACGAAACGCGCGTCGGGCCAGCAGTCCCTGATGCGCTGAAAGACGAAGGCGTTGCTCGGCGTCTTCTCGACGACGAAGTCCTTGCCCGACTTCACCAGCTCGCGGTGCATCACCCGGTCCCACAGCAGATGCTCCAGGTCGCCGCGCTCCAGGTCCAGCGCGGTCATGGCCTTCTGCGACAGCTTGCTGCCGTAGCCGACCTCAAGCCGGCGTATGTGCAGCTCGTGCGGCGAGTGCAGCCGCGAGTGCGCGTTCAGCAGCATCCGCAGCAGCGTGGAACCGGAACGAACCGGAGACATGATGAAGACCGGCTGCCGCAGCAGCCGGTCCGTCGTGAGGTCCTCGGGGCCCGGACATCGGTACACCGCCGTGGGCTGCTTGGCGGCCGGCTTGGGAGCCGCGGCCTTCTTCGGCTGGTCGGGCGTGGCCGGGGCGGCCTTGCGGACCTGGAGGCCGGTGGTGGCGGTGAGCGCCCGGTTCAGATTGCGCATCAGACTCATGCGTCACGATGCTAAGTAAGAATTCTGAGAAGACGGAAGGAGAAATCTAAGGGTTCCCTGAGTCCACCAAATCGTAACCTGGCGTCAGGTTTGGCGGATCACTCCCGGTACCTGATCCACTCCGGCGAAGACTGCTCCCGCGTCCCTCAACCGCTCGTGCAGCGCCCGGAAGACGGCAGCCGAACGCACGCCCGGCCAGTCGGCGGGAAGCAGGGCGGACGGCAGCCCGGGGTCCACGTACGGCAGGTGGCGCCACGAGTCCAGGGCCAGCAGGTAGTCGCGGTACGCCTCCTCCGCAGGGGTGTCCTCCCGGCCCTCCCAGTCGTGCAGCACGCGCGCGTGGCCGTCGAGGAACGCCTCGTGTTCCTTGGCGATCGCGGCCAGGTCCCACCAGCGGGCCACCGACTCGACCGTCGGCGCGAAGCCCAGGTGGTCGCCGCGGAACAGGTCCACGTACGGGTCGAGCCTCAGCCGCTCCAGGCTGTGCCGGGTCTCCTCGTACAGGCGGGCCGGCGCGATCCACACCCCGGGAGCCGCGGTGCCGAAGCCGAGCCCGGCCAGCCGGGAGCGCAGTACGTGCCGTTTCTGCCGCTCGGGCTCCGGTACGGAGAACACGGCCAGCACCCAGCCCTCGTCCACCGGTGGCGGCTGGGCGGCGTACACGCGCCGGTCACCGTCGTCGAGCAACTGCCGCGCCTGGGGCGACAGCGCGTACCCGGCCGCCCCGGCCGCCGTACGGGCCGGCACGAGCAGCCCGCGCCGCTTCAGCCGGGACACGGACGACCGTACGGAGGGCGCGTCGACGCCCACCGCGGCGAGGAGCCGGATCAGCTCGGACACGGGCACCGGGCCGGGCACGGAGCGACCGTACGCGCCGTAGAAGGTCACGATGAGGGAACGGGGTGCGTGCTGATCGGACACGTTGATCATTTTAGATCTTCGGCATCGCTGCTGCTGGTCGTCACCGCTGGTCGTCGCCGGTGCGCAGCCTGAACCGCTGTAGTTTTCCGGTCGCCGTGCGCGGCAGCGCGTCCAGGAGGACGATCTCGCGCGGGCACTTGTAGGGCGCCAGTTCGCTCTTGAGGAACGTGCGCAGCGCCGTCTCGTCCCGTGGCGCGCCCGCCCTCAGCACCGCGTACGCCACGACGACCTGCCCCCGCGCCTCGTCCGGCCGCCCCACCACCGCCGCCTCGACCACGTCCGGGTGCCGCAGCAGGGCGTCCTCGACCTCCGGGCCCGCGATGTTGTACCCGGACGAGATGATCATGTCGTCCGCGCGCGCGACATACCGGAAGTAACCGTCGGGTTCGCGGACATACGTGTCCCCGGTGATGTTCCAGCCGCCCCGCACGTACTCCCGCTGGCGCGCATCGGCGAGGTACCGGCAGCCCACCGGCCCGCGCACCGCCAGCAGTCCCGGTTCGCCGTCCGGTACGGGCGAGCCGTTCTCGTCCTGTACGCGCGCGTGCCACCCCGGTACGGGAACGCCGGTCGTGCCGGGCCTGATGTGCTCGTCGGCCGCGGAGATGAAGATGTGCAGCAGCTCGGTGGCGCCGATGCCGTTGATGATCCCCAGCCCGGTGCGCTCGTGCCAGGCCTTCCAGGTGGCCCCGGGCAGGTTCTCGCCCGCCGAGACACAGCGCCGGAGTGACGACACGTCATGCCGGGCCTGCCCGGATGTGCCGTCGAGTTCCGCCAGCATCGCCCGGTACGCCGTCGGCGCGGTGAACAGCACCGACACCCGGTGCTCGGCGATCGCGGGCAACAACTGCCGGGGACCGGCCTGTTCGAGCAGTAAGGAACTGGCGCCCACCCGCAGCGGGAAGACGACGAGCCCGCCGAGCCCGAAGGTGAACCCGAGGGGCGGACTGCCCGCGAAGACATCCTCGTGGTGTGGCTTCAACACATGCTTCGAGAAGGTGTCCGCTATGGCCAACACATCGCGGTGGAAGTGCAGACACCCTTTGGGGCGGCCGGTCGTGCCGGACGTGAACGCGATCAGCGCGACGTCGTCGGCGGCCGTGTCGACCGCCTCGAACGGCCCGTCGGGCGCCGGCAGACGCAGCAGGTCGTCCGGCGCGTCACCGCCGTACGTCGTGATCCGCAGCCCGGGCACCTCGGCCTTCGCGAGGTCGTCGACCGACCGTACGTCGCACAGGGCCCGGTCCACCCGGGCGATCCGGCACATGGTCGCGAGCTCGTGCGGTCGGGCCTGCGCCAGCACGGTGACGGCGACCGCACCCGCCTTGAGCACCGCCAGCCAGCAGGCCGCCAGCCATGGTGTGGTCGGGCCGCGCAGGAGGACCCGGTTGCCGGGGACGACACCCAGGACAGTGGACAGGGCGTGGGCGATGCGGTCGACACGGGCGCGGAGTTCGCCGTACGTCCAGGTGGCGCCTGAGGGGGTGTGGAACGCCGGACGCCCCGGGTCCGTCGTGCCGAGCAGTTCGGCGGCGCAGTTGAGGCGGGCCGGGTAGCGCAGCTCCGGCAGGTCGAAGGTGAGCTCGGGCCACTGGCCGGGGGGTGGGAGGTGGTCGCGGGCGAAGGTGTCCGCGTGGGCCGAGCCAGTCGGCCGTACGCCCTCAGCGGGGTCCTTCTCACCGGGGTCCTTGGTCTTCATGGCGGTTCGCCCCCTTGGCCGTGGTGGGCTCGCACCAGGAGCGTATCGGGTTGGTGACGACAGTCAATGGTCCGCGATACCGTCGGGTGAGGATCCGCCCCTCAGGTGAGAGGACTGGCGATGACCGCATTCTCGCTCGAACCGGCACAACTCGCCCGGTGCGTCGAGCTGCGCGCCCTGGCGGCGGAGCGGCTGAGGCCCCTGGCGGTGAAGGGCGAGCCGGGCCGCGTCAACCGCCCGCTCGTGGCGGAACTCGCCCGACTCGGCCTGCTGGAGGCGCTGTTCACCTCCGGCGCGCTCGACCTGTGCCTGATGCGGGAGTCCCTCGCGTACGCCTGTACGGAGGCCGAGACCGCGCTCGCCCTGCAGGGCCTGGGCGCCCATCCGGTGCACGCGTACGGCACCGGGGCCCAACGGAGCCGCTGGCTGCCCGAGGTGACCGCGGGCACGGCGGTGGCGGCCTTCGCGCTCAGCGAGCCGGGGGCGGGCTCGGACGCGGCGGCGCTGGCCCTGCGGGCGGAGCCGGACGGTCCGGGCCGCTGGCGGCTCACGGGCGAGAAGTGCTGGATCTCCAACGCCCCCGAAGCCGACCTCTACACCGTCTTCGCGCGCACGACACCCGAAGGGGGCGCCCGCGGCGTCACCGCCTTCCTCGTCCCCGCCGACCGCCCCGGCCTCACCGGCACCGCCCTCGACATGCTCTCCCCGCACCCCGTCGGAGCCCTCGGCTTCGACGCGGTACCGGTCACGGCGGACGACGTCCTCGGCGAGCCCGACCGCGGGTTCCGGGTCGCCATGGGCACCCTGAACCTCTTCCGGCCGAGCGTGGGTGCCTTCGCGGTCGGCATGGCGCAGGCGGCCCTGGACGCGACGCTCGCCCACACGGCCGAACGCAGCGCCTTCGGGGGCAAGCTGAAGGACCTTCAGACCGTGGCCCACCAGGTCGCCGAGATGGCCGTACGGACGGAGGCGGCACGCCTCATGGTGTACGCGGCGGCGACGGCCTACGACGAGGGGGCCCCGGACGTCCCCAAGCGCGCCGCCATGGCCAAGCTGTTCGCCACCGAGACCGCCCAGTACGTCGTGGACGCGGCGGTCCAGCTCCACGGCGCCCGCGCCCTGCGCCGCGGCCACCTGCTGGAACACCTCTACCGGGAGGTGCGGGCGCCCCGGGTCTACGAAGGGGCCAGCGAGGTCCAACGCGACATCATCGCAAAGGAGTTGACGAAGGAGTTGAGGGAGGAGAAGGCGAAGACGGAGGAGAAGACGGAGGAGAAGACGGAGGAGGTGCACCCCTCATGAGCGCCGAACGCATCAACCCGCCCGACCTGTCCCCGCCCACGGGTTTCTCCCACGCGGTCGTCGCCACGGGTTCCCGGGTGGTCTTCCTGGCCGGCCAGACCGCGCTCGACACCGACGGCAAGATCGTCGGGGACACGCTCCCGGAGCAGTTCGAGCGGGCGCTCACCGGCCTGCTGACGGCACTGAAGGCCGCCGGTGGCACTCCGGCCGACCTCGCCCGCGTCACGGTCTACGCCACCGATGTCGCCGACTACCGCGCACACGTCTCCCAGCTCGGCCGGATCTGGCGGAGGCTCGCGGGCCGTGACTATCCCGCGATGGCCGTCGTCGGGATCGTACGGCTGTGGGACGAGCGGGCTCTGGTCGAACTCGACGGCTTCGCGGTGCTGCCGTAGGCGCGGTACGGCGCCCCGACAGGGGCGCGGGGAACTGCGCGACCAGCCCCCACCGGCCCGCAGCGATATCACCGCTCTCCCGCGGAGCGCTACGCGGCGACCGTCAGCTCCGTGACCGGTACCCGCCGCGGAGCTACCACGCTGCCGTCGGGCTGGATCTCACCGGTGTCGTCGAAGACGATGGCCCCGTTGCACAGCAGGTTCCAGCCCTGCTCGGGGTGGAAGGCGACGATGTGCGCGGCGTCGCTTCCAGGACGGTCGACCGAGGGGCACTGGGGCTGGTGGGAACACATGGCGCGCCTCCACATCGGATGCCTCACATCGGATGGCTTCCATCGGATGACTGTGCGGCGGGCGGCGGGTCACCGCCCCGCCCTGGTGCTGTACTACGAACCATGCGTGCGCCCCGAACCCCTCGCCAAGCGATGTCGAGGAAGCGTGACACCACCCGGACGTCCTGTGACACGACGCTGACATACCGGAGACCACTGCTCCCCCGGTGAGGGGTCGGTGTGCTGGAGACGGGCGAGCCGACTCGCTGACGAAGGAGTGACGAAGACGGACAGGCGCCCGCCGGGCCGATACCTCTGAGGTACCCGTTCAAGGAGGTATGAGGAGGTATACCGATGTCGTTTTCCCGGGTCATCGGCGCGGCCACGGGTGCCGCGCTGCTGGTCTTCACCGCCCCCTCGGCCCAGGCCGCCGCCGAGCCGGACGAGGCCGTGACGATCGCCACCACCGGTCGCATGGCCACCGACGGCACGATCACCCTGTCCGGCACGTACCGCTGCGCGCCCGGCAGCGGCCCCGTCTTCGTGTCGTCCTCGATCCAGCAGGGCACCAGCCGACGCAGCATCGGCGGCACCCGCGCCGTCTGCGACGGCGACGAACACCGGTGGACGAACTCGGGCAGGGCCGGGTCCGTCACGTACCGCTGCGTCACCACAAGCAGCTCCGGCAACGGCGTCGAGCGGCGTGTGAGCAGCAACTCCCGCACGGTCTGCCCCGAAGGCGGACGCCCGTCGGGGGACACGGGCTGGGTCAGGTCCGACACGTACCGGCCCGGCGACGCCCAGGTGCAGGCCACCCTGCTGGAGCTGCGCCGCTTCTCCGGCTGGATTCCGGTGCCGTACATCCGCGCGGTGGAGGAGCGGCAGATCAAGCTGGTCGCTCGCTGACGGACACGGCACGGCGGCCCCGGTCCCCGGCGCTGGGCAGGGTACCGGGGCCGCCGCCCGGGGTCAGCCGACCCGGTGGACCTGCTGGGTGGTCAGTTCGTAGCGGGCGCCGACTATGAGCAGTTCGCCCGCGTCGACCTTGGCCGCGAGGTCGGGCTCGGCCGCGAGCCGGGAGCGGACGCGCTTGACGTTGGCGTCGATGGTCGCGTCGACGCGCGCGTCGCCCTCCTGGCTGTGGTCGATGGCCGGCTTGATCTGCTCGACCAGGTACCTCAGGCTGGCGGGCACTTCCTCACCCGTCTCGTCCGCGTGGACCGCGGCCTTCACCGCGCCGCACGACTGGTGCCCGAGCACCACTATCAGGGGTACGCCCAGTTCGAGCACCCCGTAGGTGGTGCTGCCGAGCACGGCGTCGTCGAGGACCTCGCCGCCCGAGCGCACGGTCATCAGGTCGCCGAGGCCCTGGTCGAACACCAGCTCCGGCGGCACACGGGAGTCGATGCAGCCGAGCACGATGGCGAAGGGTTGCTGACCCGACACCAAGGCCTGCCGCACGGTATGCGTCTCGTCGGGGTGCTGCTGGCGGTAGGTGCGCCAGCGGAGGTTGCCCGCCGCCAGTTCCCGCAGGGCCTCCTGCGGGGTGGTCGGGCGGGCACGGGTGCCGCCGACGGGAGTCGCGGCAGCGGCGGAGGGTGCACCGACGGCGAGACCGGCACCGAGGACGGCGGTGCCGGTCAGCGCGGCGCGGAGGAGGGAGCGCCGCGCGGTCCCGGGCTTGGTCGAGGACGAGGTCGAGGGCGAAGTGGCAGGGGCGGTCGGCGCGAGGCCGGCCGTTCTGTGGGGAGAAGGCTCAGAAATCACGGTGAGGAACGTACGTCCGAATCCGGTGAACACCCGTTCCGTTACTGATTCTTGGCAGATGTTGAAACAATCTTGGGCCGTCGCCTCCCAGCCCATGACCTGCCCTTTCCCTTAAGCCGAACTGGGCATTGCCGTAAGGCCGTTACCGGTCCCTTCATCGCCCTTCGTCGGCTTTTCGCAAAACAGGCAGCGCGCCCCCGGAACCGTCCGGGCAGGAGGTCATGGCCGTCGGCCGCGCGATACCTTTCGGTGCGTCGCGCCGGCGGAACCTACCGAGGAGGAGGGGCTTCCCCAGTGGGCCGATGGATGCCGAGCTCTTGGCGGCTGCGCGCGTTCGTCTCGGCGAGACGAACGCGGAGCAGTTCCGTGGGGGTGAGGGGTTCGAGGCGGTCGGGATCGGCGTCCCATACGCGGCCGCCCGAGAGAGGGCGGAGCTGAAGGTACGGGCCCTTGTGCCCCATGACGATGCCGACGCGGTCGAGGGTGGTGTCGCGGACGGCGGTGCCGGGTGGGGGAGAGGATCGAGCGAGCTCGGGCTTCGGTGAGTGGGTGGGGTTCGGGACGTGGTCCGGATTTGGGGCGGTCATCCGGTGGCGCCCCTCGCGATGACGGCGGCGAGAGCGAGGGCGACCGGGGCCGAGCAGACGCCGAGGTGGACGAGGGCGTAGCGGGCGCTGGCGGGGGCGTCGGCGTGGTCTTGTGCCGTCTGCTCCCCGTCGTCGGGGACGAGGTCGTTCCACGGGGTACGGACGTCCATCGCGGGGAGCTGGATACCGGCCTGGGTGAGCGCGGCGTTGAGGGCGTCGCGGGCGTCGGTGGCTTCCTGGAGTTTGGGGGTGAGATTCGGGTTCGGCATGGGCTTGCCTTTTTCGGTCCTGGTGACGGGAGGGGAGCGAAGGGATGAGTGGGTGGGGCTGGGTGGCGGGATGGCGGGACGGGTGGATGCGCGGATGCGGGAATGTGCCGAATCGGCCTGCGCGTCCGCGTTCGGTGAATTACCGTGCGTAGTCGAGTCGTTACGAGAATGCCGCCGAACTTGGTCGGGACGGTGCCGTCGACGCGGTGCCGTTCCGCGCCGGTTGACGCACGTTCCACACTGTCCACAGGGGTGACGGTGGGGCGTGGGCATGTGGGGTTGCGCGTGAACCCCGGAGAGGAGTCACCTTGCCGCAGCGACGCCTGGTCACGGGCCGCAGTCAGGAGCCTCGTCAGCGGTTCGCTGAGGAGTTACGGCGGTTGCGGGCCGGCAAGGGGGACAGTCTGCGTCAGCTCGGGGAGCGACTGGGGTGGGACTGGTCGCTGTTCGGGAAGATGGAGAAGGGGGAGACGCTGGGCGGCCCGGAGGTCGTCCAGGCCCTCGACACGTACTTCGGGACGCCGGGGATGTTGCTGGCGTTGTGGGAACTGGCGCGGGCGGACCGTACGCAGTTTCGGGAGCGGTATCGGCAGTACATGGCGCTGGAGGCGGAGGCGGTCAGCCTGTGGCACTTCGCGGTGAGTGTGCTGCCGGGGTTGTTGCAGACGCCGGGGTATGCGCGGGAGGTCTTGGCGGCGGGCGACCTCAAGGGTGATGAGCTGCACCAGCAGGTCGAGGCGCGGATGAGTCGGCGGGACTTGCTGGAGGGCGAGGACGCACCTCCGTTCCGAACAATCCTGTCAGAGGCCGTGTTGCTTACTCCGCTGCGTGACGCAACGGAGTGGCGAACGCAGTTGGAGCACCTGTTGGAGATGTCGGAACGCGACCACGTGACGGTTCATGTGCTGCCGAACAGTGCCGGGCTTCACGCCCTGATGGGCTTCGACGTTTGGTACCTGCTGCTGCCGGAGGGCCGGACCGTGGCCTACACCGAGAATGGGTACAGGGGCGAACTCATCGATGAAACCAGGCCAGTTGTGCGCCTCCAGAAGGCGTACGATTCAGTGCGCGACTTGGCGCTGTCTCCAGCCGAGTCGCGGAAGTACATCCTGCGCAAGTTGGAGGAAGTGCAGTGCGGATCGTCGACCTGAGTGTTGCTTCGTGGCGCAAGAGCAGCTACAGCAATCAGGACGGTGGCGCGTGCGTTGAGGTCTCCGACGACTTCGCGACCGTCGTTCCCGTGCGTGACAGCAAGAACCCGTACGGCCCTGTACTCAAGTTTGCGGTTGACGGTTGGGGTTCCTTCGTAACCGCCGTGAAGCGCGGCCAGTTGGAAGCCCGAACCTGACGTCAGGCCCAGCAACGCAACGACGCTGAGCGTCACGTCCCGTGCCCCCACTGCCGGAGCCCCGGCTCCGGCAGTGGGGTGGTGGATCTGCGGTGAGCGATTGGCAGATCTGGGCCACGAGTGCTCCTGGTGCCGCTTGGGCCTTGTCCCGTCAGGGTTGTCCCACATCTGCCAATCGCCGTCCGGCCTGACGGACTCGGACTCGGTGACCGTGGTCCATCGGTCATCCATCATTTCTGTCCCCGCCCCTTGAACCGTCGTGAGTGGCCGCCCGCCGGCCCAGCGAAGGTACGCATTGGCTGATTGGCGCCCTTTCGGGGCCCTGGCAGTGGTTTCACCCTGAAGGAAAGCAAAGGAAAGCAAGGGAAAGCGAAGGAAACCGCGCACGGGCAGCGCCTAAGGGGACCGCCATGTCCGTACCGCTGTACGTTCCCGTGCTGCCGACCCGGCCGCATGCCACGGCCGCCTACCGAGCGTTGACACCGCACGTACGGCGTCGCGTCGCTCCGCTGTGGACGCTGCCTCCCCGCCCCGGCATGCTGCCCAAGCCTCTGGCCGAGCGGATCGGCGAGGACGCCGACAACGTCGCCGCCGCGCAGCGCCATGAATCCGGATGGCTGGACGCACCGTTCTCCGATGGCACCGAAGCCGCGGTCCTGGCCGATACCCTGACCCCCGAGTGGTGGGACCACCGCAACCTGTGGCCCGTCACCGGACCCGGACGTCCTGGCATACAGCAGTCACTTGCCGTCGCAGTGGCCCGACGACGCGAGGTCGGTCTCGGCGTGCGCGTACAGCACTCCGGCGAGTGGAACGACGGCATGACCTCGGGGGTCCGTGATCTGCTGGACCAGCTTCCTCCGAATCACCCCGCCAACCTGTTCCTCGACCTCGGCACCGTCCTGCCCGACCGCCGCGACGCCGCCAAGGAGGGCCTGCGCGCCCTGGACGCCCTGATGCCTCTCACCTCCTGGCGCACGGTGACCGTCCTGGCCGGCGGTTTTCCCGATCCGCCCCCCGACTTCCAGGAAGGAGTCCCGTACGAGGCGCCTCGGCCGGACTGGGAGACCTGGCACGAGATCCAGCACAGTGAACGCGCCTACCTTCCCCGACTCCGCTACGGCGACTACGGCATCCATCCCGCCAGGTACGTCGCCGAGACCCCGCGCAACGGGGGCCCACGCTGGGGTGTCCTCCGCTACACGACCGCCCGCTCCTACCACCTGTCCAAGGTGCCGCACGGCACTCGGTACGACGAAGCCAACCGGGAGGCCGCGCGTTGCCTCACCCGTCTCGCGGACTTCCGGGGCGCAGCGGCGGGTGCGGGGGAGAGGTGGCTCCACGACCGGGCCCGAGGCACCGTCAGCACGGGCAACCACTCCGTCTGGAACCGCGTGGGCAACGCCCAGCACATGACCTTCGTGGCGCGGAGCCTCGGTGAATGAGCGCCTCCCGCGCCGGAGCGCATGTGCTGGGTGCGGCGGCCCGTGTCGTTCAGATGTCCCGGAAGATCTCGATCTGCGCCCCCACCGAGTTGAGCCGCTCGGCCAGGTCCTCGTACCCGCGGTTGATGACGTACACGTTCCGCAGGACGGACGTGCCGTCCGCCGCCATCATCGCCAGCAGGACGACCACGGCGGGCCGCAGGGCGGGCGGGCACATCATCTCGGCGGCGCGCCAGCGGGTGGGGCCCTCGACCAGTACGCGGTGCGGGTCGAGGAGTTGGAGGCGGCCGCCGAGCCGGTTGAGGTCCGTGAGGTAGATCGCGCGGTTGTCGTAGACCCAGTCGTGGATGAGGGTCTTGCCCTGCGCGGAGGCGGCGATGGCCGCGAAGAACGGCACGTTGTCGATGTTGAGGCCGGGGAACGGCATCGGGTGGATCTTGTCGATCGGCGCCTCCAGCTTGGAGGGCCGGACGGTGAGGTCCACCAGACGCGTACGGCCGTTGTCCGCGACGTACTCGGGGGTGCGGTCGTGGTCGAGGCCCATCTCCTCCAGGACCGCGAGCTCGATCTCCAGGAACTCGATGGGGACGCGACGGACCGTCAGCTCCGACTCCGTCACCACGGCGGCGGCCAGCAGGCTCATCGCCTCGACCGGGTCCTCCGAGGGGGAGTAGTCGACATCCACATCGATGTCCGGCACGCCGTGCACGGTGAGGGTGGTCGTCCCGATGCCCTCCACCCGCACGCCCAGGGCCTCCAGGAAGAAGCACAGGTCCTGGACCATGTAGTTGGACGAGGCGTTGCGGATGACGGTCGTGCCGTCGTGCCGGGCGGCGGCGAGCAGCGCGTTCTCGGTCACCGTGTCGCCGCGCTCGGTCAGTACGATCGGCCGCGCCGGGCTGACCGAGCGGTCCACCGTGGCGTGGTACTGGCCCTCGGTCGCGGTGATGTCCAGCCCGAACCGGCGCAGCGCGATCATGTGCGGCTCGATCGTCCGCGTGCCGAGATCGCAACCGCCCGCGTAGGGCAGCCGGAAGCGGTCCAGACGGTGCAGCAGCGGGCCGAGGAACATGATGATCGAGCGGGTGCGGCGGGCCGCCTCCTCGTCGATGGCGTTCATGTCGAGGTCGGCCGGGGGCACGATCTCCAGGTCGACCCCGTCGTTGATCCACCGGGTGCGGACGCCGATCGACCCGAGTACCTCCAGAAGGCGGTACACCTCCTCGATACGGGCGACCCGGCGCAGCACGGTGCGCCCCTTGTTGAGCAGCGTGGCGCACAGCAGCGCGACACACGCGTTCTTGCTGGTCTTCACGTCGATGGCGCCGGACAGGCGGCGGCCGCCGACCACGCGCAGATGCATCGGACCCGCGTAGCCCAGCGAGACGATCTCACTGTCCAGGGCTTCACCGATTCGAGCGATCATCTCAAGGCTGATGTTTTGGTTGCCGCGCTCGATGCGATTCACGGCGCTCTGGCTGGTGCCGAGTGCCTCCGCGAGTTGCGACTGTGTCCAGCCCCGGTGCTGCCGAGCGTCACGGATGAGTCTGCCGATGCGTACGAGGTAGTCGTCTCCCATGGGGCGACCGTATATCTGATGTGAGATATACGAAAAGCGGAAGACCGCCTTCCGAGTGAGTCGGCCCGGATCAGGCCTTCCTCGGCCGCACCGCGCGTGTGGGGACGCGAGAACGGCGCGGCAGGGTCAACAGGGTCTGGGCATGACCGCGCCGCGCTCATGTACTAGAGTTATCTCGACATCGAGATATCTGCCGAGGCGCGCCGCAGCCGCACGCCAGCACCGAATGGGCGGTAAGGCGTACCTAAGTTAGCCTTACCTTAGCGGATCGTCGAGACGGCGTGGCGGCAGGATGCGGTGGTACGCGCACAAAAATGAAGGAGACTGTCGTGTCGGCGAACAGCTTCGACGCCCGCAGCACGCTGCAGGTGGGCGACGAGTCGTACGAGATCTTCCGGCTGGACAAGGTGGAGGGCTCGGCCCGCCTTCCCTACAGCCTCAAGGTCCTGCTGGAGAACCTGCTCCGCACCGAGGACGGCGCGAACATCACCGCCGACCACATCCGGGCCCTCGGCGGCTGGGACTCGCAGGCCCAGCCCAGCCAGGAGATCCAGTTCACGCCGGCCCGCGTGATCATGCAGGACTTCACCGGCGTGCCCTGTGTCGTGGACCTCGCCACCATGCGTGAGGCCGTCGCGGCGCTCGGCGGCGACCCGGCGAAGATCAACCCACTCTCCCCGGCCGAGATGGTCATCGACCACTCCGTCATCGCCGACAAGTTCGGCACGAACGACGCCTTCAAGCAGAACGTCGACCTGGAGTACGGCCGCAACAAGGAGCGCTACCAGTTCCTGCGCTGGGGCCAGACCGCCTTCGACGACTTCAAGGTCGTCCCGCCGGGCACCGGCATCGTCCACCAGGTGAACATCGAGCACCTGGCGCGTACGGTCATGGTCCGCGGCGGCCAGGCGTACCCCGACACCCTCGTCGGCACCGACTCGCACACCACCATGGTCAACGGCCTCGGCGTCCTCGGCTGGGGCGTCGGCGGTATCGAGGCCGAGGCCGCGATGCTCGGCCAGCCGGTGTCGATGCTCATCCCGCGCGTCGTCGGCTTCAAGCTGACCGGTGAGCTCACCCCCGGCACCACCGCCACCGACCTCGTGCTCACCATCACCGAGATGCTGCGCAAGCACGGTGTGGTCGGCAAGTTCGTCGAGTTCTACGGCGAGGGCGTGGCCGCCACCTCCCTCGCGAACCGCGCCACCATCGGCAACATGTCGCCGGAGTTCGGCTCGACCGCCGCGATCTTCCCGATCGACGCCGAGACCATCAACTACCTGAAGCTGACCGGCCGCAGCGAGCAGCAGCTGGCGCTCGTCGAGGCGTACGCCAAGGAGCAGGGCCTCTGGCTCGACCCGGCCGCCGAGCCCGACTTCTCCGAGAAGCTGGAGCTCGACCTCGCCACGGTCGTCCCGTCGATCGCCGGCCCGAAGCGCCCGCAGGACCGCATCGTCCTCGCCAACGCCGCCGAGCAGTTCAAGACGGATGTCCGCAACTACGTCGACACCGTGGACGAGGCGGGCCAGGAGTCCTTCCCGGCCTCCGACGCCCCGGCCGTCACCCCGAACGGCGTCCCGTCCAACCCGGTCACCGTCACCGCCCCCGACGGCTCGACCTACGAGATCGACCACGGTGCGGTGACCGTCGCGGCCATCACCTCCTGCACCAACACCTCGAACCCGTACGTCATGGTCGCCGCCGCGCTCGTCGCGAAGAAGGCCGTGGAGAAGGGCCTGACCCGCAAGCCGTGGGTCAAGACCACGCTCGCCCCGGGCTCGAAGGTCGTGACGGACTACTTCGACAAGGCCGGTCTGACCCCGTACCTCGACAAGGTCGGCTTCAACCTCGTCGGTTACGGCTGCACCACCTGCATCGGCAACTCCGGCCCGCTGCCGGAGGAGGTCTCCAAGGCCGTCAACGACCACGACCTGGCCGTGACCTCGGTCCTCTCGGGCAACCGCAACTTCGAGGGCCGCATCAACCCCGACGTCAAGATGAACTACCTGGCGTCCCCGCCGCTGGTCGTCGCGTACGCCATCGCGGGCTCCATGAAGGTGGACATCACCAGGGACGCCCTCGGCATCGACCAGGAGGGCAAGCCGGTCCACCTGTCCGACATCTGGCCCTCCGAGGCCGAGGTCAACGACGTCGTGGCGAACGCCATCGGTGAGGACATGTTCAACAAGTCCTACTCCGACGTCTTCGCGGGCGACGCCCAGTGGCAGGCCCTGCCGATCCCGACCGGCAACACCTTCGAGTGGGACGCCGAGTCGACGTACGTCCGCAAGCCCCCGTACTTCGAGGGCATGGAGATGGAGCCGTCCGCGGTCACCGACATCGCCGGTGCCCGCGTGCTCGCCAAGCTGGGCGACTCGGTCACCACCGACCACATCTCCCCGGCCGGTGCCATCAAGGCCGACACTCCGGCGGGCAAGTACCTCACCGAGCACGGTGTGGAGCGCCGCGACTTCAACTCGTACGGTTCCCGCCGCGGCAACCACGAGGTCATGATCCGCGGTACGTTCGCCAACATCCGCCTGCGCAACCAGATCGCGCCGGGCACGGAGGGCGGCTACACCCGCGACTTCACGCAGGAGGGCGCGCCGGTCTCCTTCATCTACGACGCTTCGCAGAACTACCAGGCCGCCGGCACCCCGCTGGTCGTCCTGGCCGGCAAGGAGTACGGCTCCGGTTCGTCCCGTGACTGGGCGGCCAAGGGCACCGCGCTCCTCGGCGTCAAGGCCGTCATCGCCGAGTCGTACGAGCGCATCCACCGCTCGAACCTCATCGGCATGGGCGTGCTCCCGCTGCAGTTCCCGGAGGGTGCCTCGGCCGAGGCCCTCGGTCTGACCGGCGAGGAGACCTTCTCCGTCTCCGGCGTGACGGAGCTGAACGAGGGCACCACGCCGCGTACGGTCAAGGTCGCCACGGACACGGGTGTCGAGTTCGACGCGGTCGTCCGCATCGACACCCCCGGTGAGGCCGACTACTACCGCAACGGCGGCATCATGCAGTACGTGCTGCGGAGCCTGATCCGCAAGTGATGTGCTCCTTGGCGTGAGTGCCCGGGGTTCTGGCCGTCGCCCTGCACGGGCGGCGGCCAGTGCTGCACGCATCCGAGTACCACTTGCTCTTGGTGACCGTGTCGCCCGTCCGGCGTGCACGGGCCCCCGATTGCGACCGAGGCGCCGCGATCCGCGTGGTCGATGTGTCCGCAGTTCCAGGAGCCATCTGGCCGCGCTCCTCCTGAGGGGCGCGGCCCTTCGTCGGCTACACCCAGCCGCGCTGTGCGGCCCGCACCCCCAGCTGGAACCGGCTCGCCGCCCCCAGCCGCTCCTGCAGCTCACTCACCCGCCGCCGCAGCGTCCTGAGGCTCACTCCCAGATGGCGGGCCACCGCCTCGTCCTTCATCCCGGCCGCCAGCAGCCGGGTCAACGTCCGTTCACCCTCGGAGAGTTCACCGTCGTCAGCCCCCTGGCCGAGCGGCGTCGCCTGCTGCCAGGCCAGGTCGAAGAGCCTCTGCAGGGCTTCGGTCACCGCCGAGTGCCGTACCACGACGGCGCAGTAGCCCCCCGCCGCCGGGGCGGTCAGCGGGAGCATCGCCCGACTCCCGTCGACCACCAGCAACTTGACCGGCACGGTCGGCAACACCCGGGCCTGCTCGCCGAGTTCGACCATCCTCCAGGCGTGGGACAGGACGTCCGGATCCTCCAGGGCGGTCGCCGCGTAGATCGCGCGATATGCGATCCCGCGGCTGAGCAGATCGGCCTGGAGGTCCAGCTGCGGGGTGCGCGGGGCGAGATAGGGAGGAGTGTCGAAGAGGCACACCTCGCGCTCGGCGCGCGCGTACAGCTCTTCCAGGCGCGCCGCGTTGGCGCCCTCTCCGGAGACGACCTCGACCAACCGGGCGGGCTCCTCACGCAGCAATCCGGCCTCGTACGCGGTGGCCATCTCCTCGGCCGTGGCGGCGAGCATCTCCGACTCCGTCTCGCGCCGCCGGATCAGCGCCCGGATCGCCACCCGGGGGTCGACCGCGCGTAACCCGCCCATGGAATCCGGCGGTTGGAGCAGCCCGAGCGCGAGCAACCGGTTGCAGGACTTGCGCACCCGCCCCAGGGAGGCACCGGCCAGCTGCGCCCAGCCGGCCGCGCCCGCATCGGGCTGATGAAGGATCGCCTGGTACACCTGCTCGTCGAAGGCGGAGACCCCCACCGCGGCCCAGGGGCTCGCGGCAGGGGGCCGTCTTGCCGTGTCGTACGCCGTGTTCACCATGGCCCGGCACGGTAGAGGATCTTTGTTAAGGCTGGTACACCGTGCCGGGCCGCCGTCTACTTCAGGCCGAAGGCCCGCAGTACGGTCTGGTCGATCGTGTTGCCGTCCCGGTCGGCGGCCCGCACCCGCAGCGACACGGACTCCGCGCCCTTCGCGGGCTTGAACCTCGCCTCGCCGTGCTTGACGTTCACCTCTTTCCAGGACGTGCCCTCGTCGTAGGAGACCCACGCCTTCAGGCTGCTCGGCCGGAGGCTCCCGAGCTGGTTCCCGACCGAGAGGTCGATCACCGACTCCCGCTTGCGGTCGGCACGGTTGAGGAGGTCGAGACCCTTCGGGGCGATGCCGACGGTGAGCAGGGGCAGCGCCGTTTCGGCGTCGGTGTGCGCCGAGGCGAAGGACCATTCTGTCCGGGTGCTCGTGGAGTACGCCGCCCAGGGCGCCTGGCGCTGTACGTCCAGCTCGAAGCGGTACGCGGCTTTGTCCGGCGCCACGTCGAACGTGCCGTAGCCGCCGAGGACCGTGTCGCCGACCAGTTGCCCGTCCGCGTACAGCTTGCCCTTCGCGGTGTCCACGGTGGTGTCGATGTATCCGTAGTGGCCCGGAGTGGCGTCGCTCAACTCCGCCACATGAAGAGTGAGTTTGTCGCCGGTTCGCTCAGAGAGGCCGTACTCCTCGCTGGTCCCCGGGCGGACGACCTGCCGCAGCCAGCTCTCCGTGGGCTCCGTGGCCGCCTCGCTGAAGGTCCGCAGAGGGCTCCACTGGCCCCTGAACGCCTGCCAGTTCGGGTATACGGTGTGCCAGGTACGGGTGTCGGGGTCGACGTAGTAGTACTCGGTCCGTTCCGTGCCGAGCTGCATGTAATCGGCGTTCTCGATGCCGAAGAGCTGCCAGGGGCGGAACGTGTAGAGGGCGTCCGCGCCGATCTCGCCGGCCTGGGTCCCGTAGTAACGAGCCTTTCGCTTCGCCGTGTTGGAGCTGTCCATGCGGTACGTCTGGTTCTGCGAGATGGAGCCGCTCTGCGCGACCAGGAGGTTGTAAACGTACGGACTGACCGGTGTGCCACCCAGCTTCAGCTTGACCTTCTTGCCGGTCTTCAGCAGGTCGGTGAGCTTCGCGCCCTCCTCACCGGTGGCGATCATCAGCGGGACAGTCGTCGCACGGTCCACGGCCGCGATCCAGAAGCCGGGCTTCTTGCGGTACGCGATGACGTAACCCGCTCCCGCCTTCGTCGCGTTGGCCAGTGCCTCGTCCGCCACCTCCGTGGCGCCGAGCCCGACCACCGCCACCTTGCCCTTGACGTCGAGCCCCTCGAAGTCGGCCGCGGTACCGCCGCCCGCGTCCACCGCCTGCGCCGTGCGGTCACCGCTGATCTTCAGTGGGAAGTCGTTGTACGTCTGCGCGTAGTACAGCGACGACAGCGCGGATTTCTCCGGGCTGGTGACGCTCGCCGTCAACTCCTTGGCGTACAGGCGGAACTTGGCGGAGAACTCCAGTGTCCCCTCGGTGACCTTCTCGGTCGGCGCCACATAGATGTGGTCGGTCCAAAAGCCCTGGCTGTAGGTCAGCCCCCAGGCGCCGCCCGGTCCCTCCCGGTGCCAGCTGGTGCTGAATCCCTGGAACTCGGAGTCCTCCTTGGTCTTCGGCTTGATCTCGACGGCCTTGCGGGCGTCGAGGACGACCTCGGTGTCCTTGTCGACCTTGATCTCGGGATCCCCGACGACCGAGGTGCCGACGGCCACGCCGCCCGCGTCCCGGTCAGGGATCCAGGTCGCCATGGAGTAGGTGCCGGCCGGTACCTGCCAGGTCCAGGTGCTGCCCAGGAACCCGTACTCGCTGGGATAGGCGCCGTTCAGCTCCTGCAGCGTGTAGTGCGACGCCGCGGTGGACGCCTTGCCCTGGCGGTCCACCAGCGAGACCTTCAGGTCGTAGGTCTTCGGCAGCTTCTCGAAGCCGACGCCCGTGGTGACCAGGACGCCGTCCGCCTGTGCCGTGATGTGGCCCGCGTACCGGCCCTGCGGCTGGTCCGAGGGGTCGACCGTGACCGCGACGGTGGCGGTACCCGTCGCCGGGACCGTCACGGTGTCCTCGCCCAGGGCGGCCTCGGTCAGGGTCGACGAGATCTTCAACTCCACCGGCTTGTCATTGGTGTTGGTGTACGTGATGACTTTGCTGTCGGCCTCCGTGTCGCCGTCCTCGTACTTGCCGAAGCTCAGCGTCGGGGTCGCGAAGACGCCCTGTCCGACCGCCCGCACGGCGTCGACGCGGCCGTCGCCCTGTTCGAAGGCGGAGTTGTCGGGATTCGTCTTCGCGGTACTGGCCAGGGCCTGCTTGATCTGCGGCCCCGTCCAGTCCGGATGCGCCTGCGCGACCAGCGCCGCCGCGCCGGCGACATGCGGGGTCGCCATCGACGTGCCGTTCGCCGTCGTGTAGTTGTCGTCGACCGGTGTGCCCATGCTGGTGCCGGAGGCGCGGGCCGCCGTGATGCTCACGCCCGGCGCGGTGATCTCCGGCTTCACCCCGTAGTCGCCGTAGCGCGGACCCCGGCTGGAGAACGAGGCCAGCTTGTCGGACTTGTCGACGGCACCCACCGTCAGCGCCGAGTCCGCGATGCCCGGCGTGCCGATGGTCTGCTCGGACGGGCCCGTGTTGCCCGCCGCGATCACGAAGAGGGCGCCCGTGGCGGCGGACAGCTCGTCGACGGTCTCGCTGAGCGCGTCGGAGGAGCCCGATGCCGTACCACCCAGCGACATCGACACGATCTTCGCGCCGGAGTGGGCCGCCCACTCCATGCCCGCGATGATCCATGAGGACTGGCCCTCGCCGGCGTTGTTCAGCACCTTTCCGACCAGCAGCTCCGCGCCCGGCGCCACGCCCTTGCGCTTGCCGTCCGAGGCCGTGCCCGAGCCGACGATCGTGGACGCCACGTGGGTGCCGTGACCGTGGCCGTCCTGCACGGGCTGGTCCGGCACGAAGCTCTGGGACTCCGTGATCCGGCCCGCGAGATCCGGGTGCCCGGTGTCCACGCCGGTGTCCAGGACCGCGACCTTGACGCCCTTGCCGTCGTAGCCCGACCGCCACACCTCCGGCGCGCCGATCTGCGGGACGCTGGTGTCGAGGGACACCTCCACCTTTGCGTCCAGCCAGATCTTCTCGATGCCCTCGCCGAGTTGCCGCGCGGCCTTCGTGGTGGGTTCGGTGCCGAGCGCGGGGGCGATGTCCGCCCAGAAGGTGGTCGACTTCCGCGCGCTGAGCGCGGCACCGTCGATCGAGGGCAGCGCGAGCGTCCGGCGTGCGCCGTCGGGGGTGGCATTGCCCTTCGCGTACGTCGCGATCACCGGGGTGGCGCCGGTGATCGCGTCCGTGTACCCCTGCTTCACCAGCTGGGTGATGTTGAACAGGGCCGGGTCGAGGCGGCCCGCCTGCACCAGTGGGATCGCGTCCGCCGGTAAGACGCTGATCTCGCCGTCGCGCTCGCTGGACAGGAAGGTGGCCGCCTCACGGCCCCTGCCGCGCCGGACGTCGACGGCGTTCTTGCCGTCCGGGCCGGCGGTGAGCGTCACGGTGTCGCCTGTGATCAGGGTGACGGTCTGCGCTGCGGGTGCGGTGCCGACTGCTGGTGTGGAGCCCGGCACGGTGACCGGGGATCCGGGTGCGGGTGCGGGTGCGGTCGCCGCGGGCGTGATCGCGCCCGCGAGCAGTCCGGCCGCTCCCGCCACGGCCCAGAGGGCATGGAGTCTTCGCATGGGTGGCGTCCTCCCCTGAACGCTGAAACGCTTCCGGCCTGGTGGGCGGAAGCCAGTGATCAGGGTGAACGCCGTGCGGAAAGCGACTCAAGGGATTCCCGTGGCCGGGGAGTGCCAATGCCCCCTTCGGTCACGGCTGCGGCTGCGCGGACTACTACCACCCGCGCCAGGTGCTGAGCATTGCGCAGATCCTCGACCAGGTGTGGTGCGGTTCGTTCGACGGGGGCGGGAACCCGTCCCGCGGCACTTGGTCCCCTCGGTCTTCGAACGCTTCACCGGCGCCGACGCCTCGCGCTCAGCACCGCGGACAAGGAGGGCGGCTCCGGTCTCGGCCTTGCCGTCGTCGCCGCGATCACCTCGGCGCACGGGGGGCGCATCAGTGTGGAGAGCGAGCCGGGGCGCACGGAGTTCACCGTGCCACTGCCACCCGCGGGCACCGCCGAACTGCCGTCCCTGGACACGGTGTCGGCACCGTCCCACCAGCACGGCGTGGAGCCTGCCCGAGCGCGACGGTCGGGGCTCGGCCCGAGGTCTGGGGGTGGTATGTAAGCGGGTGGGTGGTTGCAGGGGCAGGGGCGGGTGGGGAGGCGGGGGAAAACCGGACCTGGCCCCTCACTCACCCCGATGCTTCGCCGCCGACGCCTGCGCGAGGTCCTGGGACTTCTGCAGGGCCGTGACCACCGACTGCTGTCCGGCGATGGCGGAGCTGATCTGCTGGGAGACCGCGGTACCGAGAACGGCGAACTCGGGGATGGCCAGGAAACCGATACCGGCGTAGGGACGCGGCCCGACACCCGGGTCCTTCGGATCGGCGGACTGCGTCTCGGCCATGTACTCCTGCCGGTACCAGGCGTGGGCCGCCTTCTGGTACTCGGGGTTGTCGTAGAGCGACTCGCGGCTCCCGGCGGGCGCCGCGGTCCAGCCGAGCTCCCTGCCCACCTCCGCCTGGTACTGCTTGGAGGAGGCCCACGAGATGAACTTCCAGGCGGCGTCCTTGTGCCTGCTCGCCTTCTGGATGCCCCAGGCCCAGGTCCACAGCCAGCCGGACCTCTTGGTCTTGTCGTGCGGCGCCGGGACGTAGCCCACCTTGCCCTTGACCGGTGAACTGTCGGCCTCGATGGACGAGGCCAGCGACGTGGCGTCGTACATCATGGCGCACTTGCCCCGGACGAAGCGGTCGAGGATCTGCAGAACCCCCATCCGCTGGGCGTCGGGCTCACCGTACGTGCGGAGCAGGTGGACGTAGAACTCCACGGCCCGCTTGAAGTCCGGCGACGTGAGCCTGGCGTCCCACCCCATGTCGTACCAGGAGCCGCCGAAGGTGTTGACGACGGTGTTGATCGGGGCGAGGTTCTGGCCCCAGCCGGGCAGCCCGCGCAGACAGATGCCGCTCGCGCCGTCGGTGCCGTCGAGCCTGGCCGCGAGCCGGGCGACCTGCGCCCAGGTCGGGTTCGCCGGCATCGTCAGCCCGTCCATGCGGAAGAAGTCCTTGCGGTACATCAGGAACGACCCCTCGCCGTAGAACGGCTCGGCGTAGAGCTTGCCGTTCTTCCCGGTCAGTGCGGTGATCAGGTTGGGGAAGATGTCGCTCTGGTCGAACTGCTTGTCCGCCTTCGCGTACGAGTCCAGCGGGGTGAGCCAGCCGTTGGCCGAGTAGATCGGCACCTCGTACGCGCTGACGCTCGCCACGTCGTAGTGCCCGGCCTGGGTCGCGAACTCGCGGTTCATCCGCTCCCGCGCCGCGTTCTCCGGCAGCATCGTGTAGTTGACGTTGATGCCGGTCCGCGCGGTGAAGTACCTCTTGGTGAGTTTCTTGAGGTTCTGCATCTGGGGCGCGTCCGTGGTCAGCACGTTGATGCCGCCGTTCGACCCACCGGTCGGCGGGCCCGCGTGGCCGCAGCCGGAGAGGACCAGACCGGCGGCGACCGTGGCGGTCACGGCCACCCGGGCGAGGCGGCTGCGCTTCATGGGACTCCGATGGACGCGAGACTTTCTCCACCGTATGTCAGGAATGCCCGACTCTTCCATTTGGTTGAGATTTCATCGAGAAGCAAGGAGCAAGGAGCAAGGAGTAGCAATCAAGAATTGTGGTGAGCGCGTCAACCGGCTCGTGGTCGACCGCTCAGCCTGTCGGCCCGCCGGGAGAGGGAGTCGGCCGCGACAGCGGCGAGCAGCACCCCTCCAGTGATCATGAACTGGATGGAGTCCTCGATCCCCAGCAGCGTCATGCCCGAGGCGATCGACTGGATGACGAGCACGCCGAGCAGCACGGACCAGGGCGAGCCGCGCCCGCCGAACAGACTGGTGCCGCCGATGACGGCCGCCGCGATGGCGTTGATCAGCAGCATGCCCGAGCCCGCGACACGGGCCGTCGTGGGGCTCGCCGAGGTGAGCCCCGAAGCCACGAACAGGCCCCCGACAGCGGCCAGCGTCCCCGACAGCATGAACATCGAGATCCGTATCCGCTCGACACCGACACCGGCACGTCGCGCCGCCTCGACACCGCCGCCGAGCGCGTACACCCGCCGTCCGTAGCGGGTGCGGCGCAGGATGTAGTCCGAGACGACGAGGACCACCAGGAAGATCAGCAGTGCCAGGGGAAGGCCCTGGAACTGGTTGAGCACGCGGGCGGCGCCGAAGGCGAGCACCGCCAGGACACCGCCGCGCAACCAGATCTCGCCCGGCGGCCGGGACGGCATCCCGGCGGCCCGGTTCCGCTTCCGGTGCCGGAACGCGGCCAGCAGGTACCCGGCCGTGCCGAGCGCCGCCAGACCGTAAGAGACCGCGTGGGCACCGAAGTACCTGCTGGTCAGCGAGGCGACCAGGCCGGACTGGTCGATATTGATGGTGCCGCTCGCGCCGAGCAGGTAGAGCGTCAGGCCGTTCCAGATCAGCAGTCCCGCGAGGGTGACGACGAACGCGGGCACACCGATCCGGGCGAAGAACACCCCGTGGAGGGCGCCCACGGCCGCCCCCGAGACCACCGCCACGATCACGGCGAGCCACTCCGGTATGCCGAGGTTCACGTTCAGCACGGCGAACACGGCCCCCGACAGGCCGCTCACGGAGCCGACCGACAGGTCGATCTCCCCGATCAGCAGCACGAACACGATGCCGACCGCGACCAGACCGGTACCCACGATGTCCACGCTGAGGTTGGACAGGTTGCGCGGTGACAGGAAGCTGCTGTCGAGGCTCTGGAAGACGATCCCGATCACGACCAGACCGAGGACGGCCGAGATCGGGCCGTGGTCACCGTCCCGCACCCGGCCGCGGACGTCGTCGGCGTACCCCTTGAGGCTCTGGTGCCATCCGCGGGTGCGTGGGCCCCGGCCGGGCGTGGCGGTCCCGGCACCGCCGCCGGGCCCGGCGCTCCCGAACGGTTTGCTCCCGCTCACGGCCATGCCTCCTCGGTGCCCGTCGTGCGGTGGGCCACGGCGTTGTCCGCGGCGCCGGTGATGGAGGAGATGATCTGCTCCTGGGATGCGGTGCTGACGTCGAACAGGCCGTTGTTGCGGCCCAGGCGGAGGACGGCGACACGGTCCGCTACGGCCTTGATGTCGCCCATGTTGTGGCTGATCAGGAGGACCGCCATGCCGCGGTCCCGTACCTGCTCGATGAGGTCGAGGAGGTGGCTGGTCTGCTCGACGCCCAGGGCGGCGGTGGGCTCGTCGAGGAGCAGGACCCTCGGTGAGCCCATCAGCGAGCGGGAGATCGCGACGGCCTGCCGTTGTCCCGCGGACAGCGCGGCGACCGGCACCCGCACATCGGGGATACGGATGGACAGGGTGTGCATCAGCTCGCGGGCGCGGCGCTCCATCTCCACCTCGTTGAGGATGCCCACCCGGTCGATCTCCCGGCCGAGGAACAGATTGCCGACGATATCGAGGTTGTCGCACATCGCGAGGTCCTGGTACACGGTCGCGATGCCCAGGGCCTGGGCGTCGTGGGGCCGTTTGATGTGGACGGGCCGGCCCTCCCACTCGATGACACCCCGGTCGGCGGGCCCGACCCCCGAGATGACCTTGATGAGCGTGGACTTGCCGGCACCGTTGTCCCCGGCCAGGGCGACCACCTCACCGGCCCGGAGCTGCAGTTCCACGTCCAGGAGCGCCTGGACGCCGCCGAATCGCTTGGAGATGCCGCGCAACGCCAGCACGGGCGGGTACGCCACCGGGATCACCTCCCATCTCCTTCTTCTTCGGTCCGGTGAGCTTCTTCGGTTCGGTGACCTTCTTCGGTCCGGTGAGCCCGGCCCGGTCGCAGGCGGACCGGAGCTTCGGAGTGCAGATCTCGTGAATCGAGTACACCTTGTCCCTGACGAGGGTCCGCCCGATGGTGCCGGCCGTGACGGGGACCGGAGTGAGCAGCACGGCCGGGACGTCCTGGGTGGTGGGGCTGTCCACCGTCGTCGTGGCGATGGCGTGGACCGACCTGCCGTGCCCCAGGGCCACGGCCATGGAGGCGGCCACGTCGGCCTGCCGCTCGAAGGACTTGTACACGGTCATGGTCTGCTCGCCCTTGACGATCCGCTGCACCGCGTCGAGGTCGGCGTCCTGGCCGGTGACGGGGAGCAGCGGTGAGACACGGGCGCTCTTGAGCGCCGAGATGACACCGGAGGCGATGGCGTCGTTGGCCGCCAGGACTCCGTCGATGCGGTGCGCGCCCAGGTCGCTGATCGCGGCGGCCATGTTGTCGTGGGCGTTCTCCGCCCGCCACTCCAGGTTGGCGTACTCCTTGCGGATCGTCACCTTGTCGCCGAGGACGGACCGGGCACCCTTTCTGTACCAGGCCGTGTTGGGGCTGATCGGGTCGCCGTTCATCATGACGATCCGCCGGCCCTTCGCCCTGTCTCCCATGGCCTCCAGGAGTGCCTTGCCCTGGAGCCTGCCGACCTGGGTGCCGTCGAAGCTGACGAAGCCCGATATCGGGCCCTCGGCGAGCCGGTCGTAGGCGACGACCGGGATGTGCGCCCGGTCTGCCGCCTGGACCGAGGAACGCATCGCCTTGACGTCGACCGCGTCCAGGATGATGACCCGTGCCCCTCTGGTGATCAGGGAGTTCATCTGGTCGCGCTGGTTCATCGCGTCGTCCGCGGCGTTGGCGTACGCCACCTTGCAGTGGGGGCACAGCTCCTTCACCCGCTTCTCGATCAGGGGTCTGTCGAAGCGTTCCCAGCGGGGGACCGCGCTGCTCGGCAGCAGCAGGCCGACGGTGAAGCCGTCTTCGCCCTCTCCCTCGGTCTCTCCGCAACCGGCCATGGACACGGCCATGAGCCCCGTGACGAGGGCGGCGAGGGCGTTGCGCGTGCGGGTCCTCATCTTCAGACCCCCTCGATTCCCTTTCTGGCCCCCTGGGTTTCCTTTCCGGCCCCCTCGGTTCCGTCCGGGTCCGCCCCCTCGCGTCCGGGTCCGGCGTCGTGCTGCGCGGGCCCGTCGTCCACGGGCCCCGGTGCGGGCGGGGCCACGACCAACTCGCTCCACACCTGCTTGCCGCCGCCGACCGGCACGGAGCCCCAGGACGCCGACACCGCCTCGACCAGGAACAGGCCCCGGCCGCCGGTCGACTCCCAGTCCACGATCACCGGCTTGGCGGGGGCGCGCGGTGAGGAGTCGGTCACGGTGACCCGTATCCGGTCCCCGGCGTGGGTGAGGTCGAGCCGGACGGCGCCCTGGGTGTGGACCAGCGCGTTGGTGACCAGTTCCGAGACGACCAGCAGTACCGTGTCGGCCTCCTCGCGGACCTTCCACGTGCGAAGGGTACGCGCGGTGAAGCGGCGGGCGTGCATGACGGCGTCGGGCAGCCGCCACACCACCCATCCTGACCGAACGGGCCGCACCTTCATCCCGTCGTAGCGCAGCAGCAGCAACGCCACGTCGTCCTCACGGCGACCGTCCTCGCCGAGCAGTGCGTCGGCCATCCGCCCGGGATCCGAGGGGTCGGCGGCGGCGAGCGCCTCAGCCGTGCGCCGCATGCCCTCGTCCAGGTGCAGGGCGGCCGACTCGACCAGGCCGTCGGTGACCAGCGCGAGAACGGCGCCGGGAGACAGCGCGACGGCGGTCAGGGGAAACTCGGCGTCCGCGACGATGCCCAGCGGGAGTCCGCCCTCGACGGCCACCTCCTCGGTGCTGCCGTCCGGGTGCCGCAGCAGCGGGGACAGGTGCCCGGCCCGGACGAACAGCGCGTTGCCCTCCTCCATGTCCAGCTCGACATAGCAGCAGGTGGCGAACAGGTCGGTCTCCATGCCGACGAGTAGACGGTTCGCGTGCGAGACGACCACGTCGGGCGGGTGGCCCTCCACGGCGTAGGCCCTGACCGCAGTGCGCATCTGGCCCATGATCGTCGCGGCCCCGGCGCTGTGGCCCTGCACGTCGCCGATGACCAGGGCCACCCGGCCCTCGGAGAGCGCGATGACGTCGTACCAGTCACCGCCCACCTGCAGCCCGCGCTGGGCGGGGAGGTAGCGGGCCACGGCCGTCCCACCGGGCAGCTCGGGGAGGCGGCGCGGCAGCAGACTGCGCTGCAGCATCGTGGCGAGCTCCTGCTCGGCGTCGTACACGCGTGCCCGCTTGAGGGCCTGCCCCACCAGCCCCGCCGTCGCGGTGAGCAGGGACCGCTCCTCCGGGCCGAACTCATGTGGCTCGTCCCAGCCGACCAGGCACACCCCGGCGACCCCGCTCTTGGCCCGGAGCGGCAGGACGGCCAGCCCGCCGGGGCCGATGCCCATGAGCCCGGGTTCGATGACGGCCCCCGCGGACCACAGTCTCATCCGGCCGTCCCGCAGCACCGCCCGCAGCGTGGACAGCGCGCCGACCGGCGCGTCGGGCCACTCCGAGTGCCACTCGGAACGCCACAGCTCGGGCCAGGCACCGTCCCCCGGCGGATCGAGCACGGTGACCGCCAGCCGGTCGTCCACCAGCTCGGCGAGGGCCACCCGGTCGGCACCCAGCGGCTCGCGCAGGGCGGCGACCATCACCCCGCTGACGTCCCGGACCGTCGTGGCGTCGTCGAGCGCGGCGGTCAGCCACTGCACCCTGGCGACGTCACTGGCGCTCTGGCGCAGCACGGGAGCCGCGGTCACGAGACCCACCACCCGGTCCGGCCCGTCGTCCACACCCCTCAGCACCCGGCAGACCAGGCGCAGCCAGCACAGCTCACCACTGGGCCGACGGATACGGAACTCCAGTTCCCTCAGGCCGCCGACCTGCGAGGACGGCTCCAGCACCGACATCAGCGAGGGAAGGTCCTCCGGCACGGTGTACGTCAGGAGGGCGTCGGTCTCGCCGTCGAAGTCGTCCTCGGAGATGCCGACCAGTTCGCGCAGGGTCGCGTCGGACTCGACCACGCCGGTGCTCAGCACCAGGACGAACGAACCGACGCGCATGCTCCGCAGGGCGGGATCGAGCGGTGGTTCGGGCGCGGCCGTGTCGGCCTCGCCCCGGAGCCGGCGGGAGATCGCCACGGCGTACTGCTCCAGGAAGTCCCGCTGCTCGGCTCCGAAGCCGTCCACGGAGTCGCCCACGACGACGAGACAGCCCAGCCATCCGCCGGCCGCCCCGAGCGGCAGCACCGCGAGAGGACCGTCCGTGGGACGGGAGGCGAACGGCGCGGAACTCAGCCACAGCTGCCGGCCGACGCGGAAGGCGTCGGCCACGGGTGAGTCGCCGGAGACCGGAATGCGCTCCGGCAGTCCGTCCCGGCCGGTGCCGGTGCCGGTTCCGGCCGACTCGACGAGCCGGAGGTTTCGGCCCCCTTCATTCGGCACGTAGACAGCCATCAGCGCGGCCCCGGTGAACGCCAGGACCCGCTCTCTCGCAGTGGGCTCAGACGCCGGGCGTGGCAAACCGACGTCCTGTGCCCCGGCCCCGAGTGCCCGCAGACCCGACACTGCGGCCCGGGCACCGCCGTAATGGGGCATTGTCCGTACCTACCTCCCGTCCGTGCCGCAGGTGCCGGCAGGTAGGGGTTCCCCTGAACTCAGGCGGCGACGGCGTGGGCGCACGACCCGACGAGACCGGACCGCGCCGCCCGTGAGCGGCAGGGCACCCACACATCAGAATCGCATACCTGGACGAACACGCCATATGTCCTGCCGTCGCGGGGCTCCGGCGGGCGCGGGCGCCCCGGGCCGGGACCGCAGGTGCGGCGGGTCAGCGGCCGACCCGGTGGGGCCGCTCGCCCTCGCGGAAGGAGGGCGGGGCGTCGGCGGGGTCGCTGCCCCAGGTGCGGTTCGGGGCGGCGTCCAGGGTGTAGTCCAGCCGCCCGCCGTCACGGACGAACGACGACGGCAGCCAGGGGCGATCGGCCGGACGGCCGTCGACCTTCAGCGAGTGGACGTACGGGGCGCCGGCCGACGCCCCCGTCGCGCGGATCTCGATGTCGTTGCCGTGCGGTCGCTCGATGTGCACGTAGGGGAACAGCGGGGAGGACAGGACCAGTTCGGCGCGTGACGGTACCTGGGGATACATGCCGAGCGCCGAGAAGACGTACCAGGACGACATCGTGCCCAGGTCGTCGTTGCCGGGGATGCCGCCCGGCCGGGTGGACCACAGCTCGCGCATCGCCGCGCGGACCGTCTCCTGCGTCTTGTACGGGGCGCCCGCGTACGCGTAGAGGTAGGGGACGTTGATCGTCGGCTCGTTGTCCAGTTCGGACTTCTCGCCGCCGCTGTCCGTGAGCGCCCAGCTGCCGTCGTCCTTGTGGAAGAAGTTGTCCAGGCGGGCGACCGCCTTGTCCCGGCCGCCCATGGCCGCGAACAGGCCGGCCGGGTTGTGCTGCACCATCCAGGTGTACTGGGCCGCCGTGCCCTCCACGAAGCCGTTGCGGGTGGCGGGGGTGAAGCCCGTGACCCAGCTGCCGTCCGCCTTGCGGTTGGCGATGTAGCCGCCGGCCGGAGTGGCCGCGCTGTTGAAGTTGTTCCGCCACCACTGGGAGCGGTCGGCGAAGACGGCTGCCGTGGTGCTCTCTCCTGCCGCCCGTGCCAGCTGGGAGAGCGCGAAGTCGGCGCCCGACATCTCCAGTGTCTCGGCGGCACCGCCCCAGGCGTTCGACACCGACGGCATGTAGTGCTTCGCCAGGTACTTGTCCAGCGAGGGGCGCTGCCCCGCCGAGAGGACCGGCCTGCCCGCCGGTGAGAGGTCCCGTTCGGTGGGCACCGTGGCCGCCCGCACCAGCGAGTCCAGCGCGCCCCGCAGGTCGAAGTCCGTGCCGCCGAAGGCCCGGATGCCCGCGAGGGCGATGGGGGACGGGTCGCCGTTCATGACGTGGGTGCCCGCCGCGCCGTGCAGCCAGCGGTCCCACACGCCCCCGTTCTGGCGGGCGAGTTCGAGGAGCGACTGGGCGACGTCGGAGCCGGTGCGCGGGTCGAGGAGGGTCAGCAGCTGGACCTGGGAGCGGTAGACGTCCCAGCCGGAGAACGTGCCGTACTGCGCACCGCGTCCCCTGGCGACCTCATGCACGCGGTCGTCGCTGCCCCGGTACCTTCCGTCGGTGTCACTGATGACGTTCGGGTGGAGCAGGGAGTGGTACAGCGCCGTGTAGAAGGTCGTACGGTCCGCTTCCGTGCCGCCGCCGACCCGGATCGCGCCCAGGCGGTCCCGCCAGGCGCGGCGCGCGGCCTCCCGTACGGTGTCGAAGGACCGGCCGCGCGGGTTCTCGGCCCTGAGGTTCGCCTCGGCGCCGGCCTTGCTGACGTAGGAGATGCCGACCTTGACGTTCACGGGTCCGGAACCCGGCTCGAACTCCACATAACCGCCCGCGCCCTTGCCGGCCACGGGACGGCCGCCCTCCCAGAACCCGCCGGTGCCACCGCCCGCCGACGTGGACCCGGGGGTCAGGGTGGCGTCCTGCCAGGTGCCGACCGCCTTGAAGGCGCGGTCGAAGCGTGCCGTGAAGTGCAGCGTGTAGTAGGCGCGCCGGCCTTCCGGGGAGAGGTAGCCGCAGAAGTTGCCGGAGGTGACCGAGCCGGAGACCGTGCGGGTCGCCGGATCGATCCGTACGTCCGACATGGTCGATCCCACTTCCGAGTTGGCCGTACGGATCAGCATCGTGGCGGGCCTGTCGGCGGGGTAGGTGAAGCGGCCGGAGCCCGTGCGGGCGGTCGCCGTGAGGTCGGCGGTCACTCCGGACGCCAGCTTCACCTTGTAGTGGCCGGGCTCGGCCGTCTCGTCGGCGTGCGCGAAGTCGGACGCGTACACCGCGTCCTTGGTGTCGCCGGCCGGGGAGGAGGTGACCTCGCCCGCGAACGGGAAGAACGGGATGTCGCCGCTGCCGCCCGCGCAGCCAGTGCCGGACATGTGGGTGAGGCTGAAGCCCCGGATGCGGGTGGTGTCGTACCGGTAGCCGCCGGGCGCGGCCGTGCGGGTGGCGTCTCCGCGGGTGTTCTCCGGGCTCCAGGAGAGCATGCCGTACGGGACGACGGCGCCCGGGAAGACGTTGCCGCCGTTCATGGTGCCGATGAGGGGATCGACGTACACGGTGGGGTCCCGGACCGGTTCCGGGGAGGCGTTCTCCCGGTCCGTCAGAGCCGGGGTGGTGCTCCCCAGTGTCAGGGCTGCGGCCAGCAGCAGGAACGTGAGACGGAAACGCATGACGCGGCCCCTCCTCCTTCGGACGGGTCGCGCACCACAGATGGCACACACCGCGGGGACAGTGACGTGCGCCACCGGTACCACGGAAGAGGCCGTACGGTGCCGGAGGCGCGCGTACGGTCTCACCCTTCCGGAGCAGACCGGCCCGGCGCGCGGACCGGATGAGCGGGCACGGCCGCCCACCCGGTCCGCCCCGAGCCGCTCGGCTCACGCGGCTCACGCGACCGGCTCGCGTACCGGCCGCGGTGGCCGCTCAGCCCACCCGGCAGGCCAGGCTCGTGGCCGCATCACCTCCCGAGCCGTCCACCACGTACCCGAACGTCGTGCTCTCGCCGGGATCCAGCGACCCGTTCCAGTCGACGTTGTGGACCATCACGTTCTGCCCGCTGTAGGTGGCGTTGCCGCTCCACAGGCTTCTGACCGACTGCCCGCCCGGCAGCGTCCAGTCGACCATCCAGCCCAGCATCGGCACGTCACCGGTGTTCTCGACGGTCACCTCGGACTGGTAGCCGCCGTTCCAGGTGCCCGTCGTGCGGCGGGTCGCCGAGCACTGGCCCGGTACGGGGTCGGTGGGGTTGCCCGGCTCCTTGATGCCGGTCACCTCGCCGTTGCCGCCGTCGAAGACGACGTCCGAGCAGGAGTAGAAGGTCTCCTGGCTGTCGGAGCGCTGCCAGACCACGTAGACGATGTGGCGGCCCGACTTGTTGTCCGGGAGCTTGCCCCGCCAGGAGTAGTTGGCCTCGACCGTGCCCGGGCTGCCGTTCAGCGGCGGGTGGTCGACGGTCAGGAACGGCTGCTCCTCCATGTCGTTCCAGGTGAGCGTCTTCGTCGGGTCGAAGCCGTCCTTGGTGATGTAGACGTAGAACCAACCGGGGTGCGCCGCCCATGCGTTGTACGAGAAGTCGACGGTCGCGCCCGAGGTGAGGTGGGTCAGGGGCCAGTCCTTGCTGGGCGTGTTGAACCCGGTGAAGTTGGGGTTGCCGCCGCTGCACAGTTCGCCGTCGGGGACGAAGCCGCGGGTGCGACCGGCGCCGTCCGAGCGGAGCACGGAGAACCAGTTGTAGAACGGCGTGGTGCCGCTGACCTGCTGGGCCGCCTTGCAGGCCGGGTTGACCGGTTTGATCTCACCGGTGTCGGTCAGCCCGTCCTGCCAGCACAGGAAGGTGCGGCTGCCCGGTTTCATAGGGGTGCCGTGGGCCTCCGCCTTGCCGCTGCCGGCCGTCATGACCAGGCCGAGCGCCGGGATCGTGGTGACGAGGGCGAGCAGGACCAGGAGGAGGGCTCTGTGGCGTTTGGGGAGCAACGATCGCAGGGTTATCGCGTGCATGACAAACGCTCCTTCGGTGTACAGCCATGAGGAACGTGCGTGTGTGCGTCGGGTGCGCGCAGGGGTGCCGGGTGCGTGCGGTGCCCCTGCGTGCGGGAGGTGGGAGCGCTCCATGGGATGGGTTCCGGTCCACCGCATATGGGAGCGCTCCCACCGCACCTGCTTCGGACGCTAGCGCCGAGCGCTCCGCTTGTAAACGCCTGACGCACGAGGGCCGCACCCGAGCGGGTGCGGCCCTTGGCGACTGAGGTGCGGGGTCAGAATCCGACGAGCCCGACGACGTCGATCTCGACGGGGAACGGCATCTCGGTGATCAGCTTGCCGTGATGGACCGCGTGCAGCGGAGCGGGGAGGTATGAGCGGGTGTCGGCGTTGAGCCAGTACTCGTGGATCGCTAGCTGCCGGTCCCGGTCGAGTTCGACGCGCCAGTAGCAGGGGACCTTGGCCGCGGCGAAGAGTGCGGGCTTGCATACCCGGTCGCGCTGACGGGAGCCGGGGGAGACGACCTCGATGACTAGGGCGACCCCTTCCGCAGGGACGCACTCGGCCTCGAAGAAGTTCAGTTTCCGAGGGTCGTAGACGATCACATCGGGTTTGGGAGGGTTCCTGTCGTCCACCATCACGCACTGCCCGGTCAGAACCCGGTAGCGCTCGACGCGTGCCGCCTTGAGGGCGTCGGCGATGCCGTCCCGCACCTCGTTGTGCCAGACGTTGGTCTGCCCACGCGCCACGATCACTCCGTCCACAAGTTCCCAGTCGAAGGGCAGCTCCAAGTGCTTGACCTGGTCGAATGTCCAGCCGTCTCCCGGCGGGAACATCCAGGTGTCCTCGGTGGCCGGTGCCGGCTCGGGCGTGGTCGTCGCTGCTCCCATGGGCGCCAGTGTGCACGCCGTGGTGCGTCGTGCTCCCGGGTACGAAGGTGTCGCCACGCGAAGTGACGAGACCACGGCACGCCATTGACAGCGCAAGGCGGGCGCGGAGACAGCTCCGCGCCCGCCTCTCCCTCAATGGGGGAACACGGTTCAGGCCAGCAACTCCACCTCCGCCAGCGTCGACTCGCCGGAGAGAACCAGGCGGTACTGGGTGTACGCACCCGGTGACGTGACCGAGAAGGCGCGTGTCTGCCTGTCCCATGCGAAGGACTCGCCGGACCGCTTGTCGAGGGTCTTCCAGGTGGTGCCGTCAGCCGACCCCTGGAGCACCCATGCGGTCGGTGCCTTCGAGCGGTCCGTGGACGACGTCAGCGTGTACTGAACGGCCTTGGTGCGCTCGTCGACCGGCAGGTCCAGGGACGTGACGCTCGCGTCCGTCGCCGAGGTGTTGTCGAACAGGGCTCCCTCGCCCTTCGTCACGTCCGAGCGCGGTGAAGGCACCGCGTCGTCCCGCGTGATCGAGACGGGCGCCGCGTTCTCGCCCGTGCCCCACGAGGACGGCTTGGGGCCCATGTCGAACTCCAGGGTGCCGCCCTTCGCGATCAGTTCGTGGGGGAGCGACGTCGTCTTCCATGCCTTGCCGTTGACCTTCAGGCCCTGGACGTAGACGTTCTTCGCGCTGTTCTTCGGGGCCTTGACCACCAGGTCCCTGCCGTTCTCCAGGTGGACCGTCGCCTTGGTGAACAGCGGGGAGCCGATGGCGTACTCGCCGCTGCCCATGACCAGCGGGTAGAAGCCGAGCGCGGAGAAGAGGTACCAGGCCGACTGCTCGCCGTTGTCCTCGTCGCCGTGGTAGCCCTGGCCGATCTCGCTGCCGGTGTACAGGCGGGAGAGGACCTCGCGGACGTTCTTCTGCGTCTTCCAGGGCTGGCCCGCCGCGTCGTACATGTAGAGCGCGTGGTGGGCCACCTGGTTGGAGTGCCCGTACATGCCCATCCGGACGTCCCGCGCCTCCGTCATCTCGTGGATGACCCCGGAGTAGGAGCCCTTGAACTCGGGGGAGGCCGTCTCCGGAGTGGCCAAGTACTCGTCCAGCTTCTCGGCCAGTCCCTTCCGGCCGCCGTACAGGTTGGCCAGGCCCCGGCTGTCCTGGGGAGCGGTGAAGGCGTAGCCCCAGCCGTTGGTCTCCGTGTAGTCGTAGCCCCACACGCGCGGGTCGTACTTGGAGGACTCGACCCGCCAGTCACCCTTGGCGTTCCGGCCCTGGAAGAAGCCCGCCTTGTCGTCGTACAGGTTCACGTAGTCCTGCGCACGGTTGAGGAAGTACGCGGACTCCTCCTTGTAGCGCTTCTCGCCCGTCTTCTTGTACAGGGCCTCGCCCATCCGCGCGATGCCGTAGTCGTTGAGGTAGCCCTCCAGCGCCCACGACAGGCCCTCGTGGGTCTCGGTGCTCGTGTAGCCGAGGAAGGGGGACGTGGTCATCCCCTTGCGGCCCACGCCCGAGGACGGGGGGACGACCGTCGCGTTCTTCACTGCCGCGTCGTAGGCCGCCTTCGCGTCGAAGCCGACCCCCTTCACATACGCGTCCGCGAACGCCACGTCCGACGAGGTGCCCGTCATCAGGTCCGCATAGCCGGGGGAGGACCAGCGCGAGGTCCAGCCGCCGTCCTTGTATTGCTGCACGAAGCCGTCGACCATCTCGCCCGCCTGAGAGGGCGTGAGGAACGAGTACGCCGGCCAGGTCGTGCGGTACGTGTCCCAGAAACCGTTGTTGACGTACACCTTGCCGTCCACGATCTTCGCGCCCGTGTGGGTCGGCGTGTCCGGGCCGGGCATGGGCGAGAACGGGGACGCGTACTTGTACTTACCGTCCACCTTCTCGTAGCCCGAGTTGGGGTACAGGTACAGCCGGTAGAGGCTGGAGTACAGCGTCGTCAGCTGGTCCGGCGTGGCGCCCTCCACCTCGACCTTGCCGAGGATCCTGTCCCACTGGCGCTGTGCCCGCGTCTTCACGGTCTCGAAGGACGTGCCGTCCGGGATCTCCTGGCGCAGGTTGTCCTTCGCCTGGTCGACGCTGATGAGCGAGGTGGCGAGGCGCAGGGTGACCGTGCGGTCGGCGCCCGGGGCGAAGCGGAGGTAGCCCTTGACTCCGGACGAGGTCCCCTCCGTCACCGGTGCGTCGAAGACTCCGTACACGAAGAGGCGGGTCGCGCCCGTCGACAGTCCGGACTTCACGTCCGAGTAGCCGGTGACGATCCCGTTCTCCTTGTCGAGGGTCAGGCCGGCCTCGTCGGTGACGTTGTCGAAGAGCACGCTCGCGTCGTCGCCGGGGTAGGTGAAGCGCAGCGCCGCCGCGTGGTCGGTGGGCGCCATCTCGGCCTTGAGGCCGTTCTCGAAGCGGACGCCGTAGTAGTACGGCCGCGCCGTCTCGTTCTCGTGCCGGAAGGCCAGCGCCCGGGCCGCCCGGCCGGTGTCCGGGGTGCCCGACGCGGCCGACGGCATCACCTGGAAGGTCTGCCGGTCACCCATCCAGGGGCTCGGCTCGTGGCTCGCGCTGAACGCCTGGACGGTGGGCAGGTTGTCCGCGTTGTTCGATCGTGCGTAGTCGTACAGCCAGCTCAGGGAGCCCGCGTTGGTGACCGGCGTCCAGAAGTTGAAGCCATGGGGCACGGCCGTCGCGGGGAAGGTGTTGCCGCGGGAGAAGCCGCCGCTGGAGTTCGTGCCGCGGGTCGTCACCGCGTAGTCCGACAGGTGGGCCTTCGGCTTCTCGGGGGCGGCGGCGCGCAGGGCCACGTCGTCGAGCCAGCCGCGGAACTTCGCCGTGCCCTTCGGCGAGTCGTACGCCACCAGGATCCGGTCCACCGTCTTGCCGGCCGCGACCGAGCCGATCGACGAGCGGACGTTGTTCCACTGGTTGACGTACAGCACCTTGGACTCGCCCTGCCCGCGTGGTGTGAGCGCGAAGCCGTGCTGGTCGGTGGCGTTCAGCTCGCTCAGGTGGGTGCCGTCCGTGAAGGCGAGGTCCACGGACACGTTCGTTGCGTCGTAGTCGCGGTCGCCGTCCGCCATGGACGGGAAGATCCGGTACGCCAGCTCGGTGTTCCGGCCGACGGCCACGTTCACGTCGAAGACCTTGTTGTACGAGTACGCCCGGCCGTTCACCGTGTGCCGGCCCGCGTACCGCAGCGCCCGCTTGCCGGTGAAGCCCGCGCCCGCCTTGGCGGTGGGGGAGCCGCTGGGGCCGCGGTCGACCAGCGAGAGCATGTCCTGGGGGACGGGATCGCCGGTGCCGCCCGTCGAGAACTGGACATCGGCCAGCTGGGTGGCGTCGGAGGCGCCGTTGTTGCTGGTGATCTCCAGCCGGAAGTGCCGGTACTCGGCCGGGGTGCCGTCGACGTCGTACGACTTCGTCTGGAACCGCTCCGAGAAGGACTCGCCCGACCGGGTGTCGAGGGTCTTCCAGTCCTCGCCGTCCGTCGAGCCCTTCAGCGTCCAGTCCTTCGGGTCCCGTTCGGCGTGGTCGTTGGCCGCCGTCAGCGCGTACGTCACGACCTTCACCGGGGCGTCGAGGTCGAACTCCACCCAGCCGGTGGGTGCGAAGGTCAGCCACTTGGTGCTCGGTTCGCTGTCGACGAGGTTCTCCTTCACCTCGCCCGCGCCCGCGTACTCACCGCTCGCCCGGACCTCCGTGACATGGTCGGTCACATTGCCCGGGATGCCGCTGCTGTAGCCGCCGTCGACGCCGGACGCCCTCTTGGTGCCGTCCGGTGCGGTGTCGACGGTATTGAGCCAGTCCGGTGACGGATCATCTGATTCGAACGACGAGTGGAACTCCCGGTCCGCGGCCGCCGCCGTGACCGGCAGTGCCACGGCCACCCCTTGCGAGGCCGCCACGAGAGCGAAGGCGGCGGCGCCGAGCACCGCCGTGGATCCCCATCTGTGCCGCATGCGCGCGCACCCTCCCTGCGCCTGATCGGAACCGATCAGAAATGGACAACGTTGTCAACTTCGCTGCGCAAGCCACTAGTAGGGGTTCAGGTGGTGGGTGATGTCAAGGGTGTCGGGCGTGCCAACCGGGCTTTCTGTGGCTGGTTTCGTGCCGCAGAAGTCACGCCGAACCGGGGCGAAGCAGTGTGGATCTTCGCTTGGGAAGCTCACAGCCGTGTCATATTTCCGCGAGGTCTCAACTCGGAAAAGACCACAGGCCAAACTTGCGTTCGATCTTGCTCCGCTGACGGGAAGTGGACTATACCTGTCGGCGTCCGCCTAGGCGTGGACAGGCACGACCCGGGGGGAATTACGGGTGGCAGCGGACGTGTCACACGCGCCGACTGCCGTCCCGCCCCTGTTGAATCCTCACGCACGACCCCAGCACGAACCGACCGCGGTGCCGGGAGGATCCGGTTCACCGCCTGAGTCCTGGAGAAGGCGAGGACTTGAGCATGGGATCCACTACCGACGGGAGCAACGGCCCCGAGGGTGTCGGCCGCCGTGATCTGATCAAGCGCTCCGCTGCGCTGGGCCTGATCTCCGTCCCCACGATGGGCTTCCTGTCCGCGTGTGCCAGCAGCGGTGGCGGCGACGAGGAGAAGGCCGCTGCGGGCGAGAAGACCGCGAAGAACCCGCTCGGCGTCAACGACGCCACGCAGATGGAGTTCGTCCTGTTCGACGGCGGCTTCGGCAAGGAGTACGGCCAGGACGCCGTGAAGCTCTATGAGAAGAGCTTCCCCAAGGCGAAGGTCAAGTTCTCCGCCACCCAGAAGATCCAGTCCACGCTGCAGCCGCGGTTCAACCAGGGCACCCCGCCCGACCTCATCGACAACTCCGGCGCCGAGCAGATGGACATGGGCGTCCTCGTCGGCAAGAAGCAGCTCGCCGACCTCACCCCGCTGCTGGACGCCCCGTCATATGACGACCCGGACAAGAAGGTCCGCGACACCCTGCGCCCCGGCATCGTGGAGATGGGCCAGTTCGACGGCGACCCGGTCTGGATCATGTACTACGCCTACACGGTGTACGGCGTCTGGTACTCGCAGAAGGCCCTGGACTCGCTCGACGAGCAGTACCCCGAGACCTGGGACCAGATGCTCGCGGTCTGCGAGAAGGCCAAGAAGAAGGGGATGGCGGGCTGGACGTACGCGGGCAAGTACCCGTACTACCTCCCCTTCTCGCTCTACCCGATGATCGCCAAGGTCGGCGGGCGAGAGGTCCTCGACGCCATCGACAACCTGGAGCCGAACGCCTGGAAGCACCCGGCGGTCAAGGCCTCCTTCGAGGCCTACTACGAGCTCTTCAAGAAGGGCTACGTCCTCAAGGGCACCCCGGGCCTGGACCACATCCAGTCGCAGACCGCCTGGGCCCAGGGCAAGGCCCTGTTCCTCCCGAACGGCTCCTGGGTGGAGAACGAGTCGGCGAACGTCATCCCGAAGGACTTCGGCCTGGCCGTCAACGCGCCCACCGGCCTCGACTCCTCCGACAAGATGCCGTTCGGCACCATCTGGGCCTCCGGCGCCGAGCCCTTCGTCATCCCGGCCAAGGCGAAGAACCCGGCCGGCGGCATGGAGCAGCTGCGCATCATGCTCAGTGAGGCCTCGTCAAGGAACTTCACCGACAAGGTGAAGTCGCTGAGCGCGTACAACGGCGGTACCACCGGTATCACCCTCACCCCCGGCCTGGAGTCGGGGCAGGCGGCCCTGGAGAAGGCCGGGGACAACGTGGTGAACCCGCGCATCCAGGACTGGTATGTGAAGCTTCAGAAGGAGCAGATCGGTGTGTCCGGTCTCGGCGAGATGATGGCCGGCCGCATGACCCCGGCCGAGGCCATCAAGAAGATCCAGGGCTTCGCCGACGCGGCCGCCAAGGACACGTCGATCAAGCACTACAAGCACCAGTGAGGATCCGTCACCAGGGTGTGCCCGGCGTACGTGCGCCGGGCACACCCCGACGGCTTCCGCGCGCAGATCGGGGTCGGTGGTAATGCAGCACGGCAAGTACCGGTTCATCGTGGGGTTCCTCGCGGTACCCCTGGGGTTGTACGCGCTCTTCGTCGTCTGGCCGTTCATCCAGTCCATCTACTACTCGTTCACGGACTGGACCGGTCTGAGTCCCGAGTTCAAGATGGTCGGTTTCGACAACTACTCCAGGATGCTCGACGACGACATCTTCTGGAAGTCGTTGCAGCACAGCCTGCTGTTCGCGCTGCTGCTGCCGGTGGTGACGATCGGTCTGGCGCTGTTCTTCGCCTTCATGATCAATGTCGGTGGACGGCGGAGAAAGGGCGGACCCGTGGTCTCCGGGGTCCGCGGCTCCTCGTTCTACAAGATCGTCTACTTCTTCCCGCAGGTGCTCTCGATCGCGATCGTCGCCCTGCTGTTCCAGTTCGCGTACAACCCGGACAGCGGAGCGATCAACTCCCTGCTGCGCGGGATCGGGCTGGACAGTGTCCAGCCGCTGTGGCTGGGTGACCCGAACCTGGCGCTGTGGTGCGTGATGGCGGTGCTCGTGTGGTCCACGGTCGGCTTCTTCGTGGTGCTCTTCTCGGCCGGTATGGCCTCCATCCCCGCCGACCTGTACGAGGCCGCGCTGCTGGACGGGGCCAACCGCATCACCACGTTCTTCCGGATCACCCTGCCGCTGCTGTGGGACACCGTGCAGTCCGGCTGGGTCTACATGGGCATCCTCGCCCTCGGCGCCGAGTCGTTCGCGGTCGTGGGAATCATGACGACCGGGCCCGGCGGTCCCGACTACTCGACCACCGTCATGGTCCTCTACGTGTACCAGAAGGCGTTCCGTGACGGTCAGGCCGCCTACGCCACCACCATCGGCGTCGCCCTGCTCGTCGTCACGCTGGCCTTCGCCGCCGTCGTGATGCGGCTGGGCCGGCGCGAGCGGCTGGAGTACTGATCAGATGAAGACGACCGAGACCCCCGCCCCCGTACCCGCCGAGTCGGGTGCCCCCGTCGTCAAGACGGACGCCCCGGCCGGAGCGCCCCCGAAGGAGAAGAAGGAGGGCGCCGTCCTCAACGTCTTCTCCCACGGGATGCTCGTCCTCTGGGCGTTCATGGTCGTCATGCCGCTGCTGTGGGCGGTGATGACGTCCTTCAAGGACGACCGATCGATCTTCAGCTCGCCCTGGTCGCTGCCGGACAAGCTGCACTTCGAGAACTGGTCGCGGGCCTGGACCCAGGCCAACATGAGCGACTACTTCCTCAACACCGTTCTGGTGGTGGGCGGTTCGCTCATCGGCACCCTGGTGCTCGGCTCGATGGCGGCCTATGTGCTGGCCCGCTTCGACTTCCCGGGCAACCGCTTCATCTACTACCTGTTCATCGGCGGCATGAGCTTCCCGATCATGCTGGCGCTGGTCCCGCTGTTCTACGTGGTGAACAACATGGGCCTGCTGAACACCATCCACGGGCTGATCCTCGTCTACATCGCCTACTCGCTGCCCTTCACGGTGTTCTTCCTGACCGCGTTCTTCCGCACCCTGCCGAGCTCGGTGGCGGAGGCGGCGTTCGTGGACGGGGCCTCGCACTCCCGTACGTTCTTCCAGATCATGCTGCCGATGGCCAAGCCCGGCCTGATCAGCGTCGGCATCTTCAACTTCCTGGGGCAGTGGAACCAGTACATGCTGCCGACGGTGCTCAACACCGACCAGGACAAGCACGTCCTCACCCAGGGCCTGGTGCAGCTGGCCGTCAGCCAGGGCTACAAGGGCGACTGGTCCGGCCTCTTCGCCGGGCTGGTGATGGCGATGCTGCCGGTGCTCGCCGCGTACATCGTCTTCCAGAGGCAGGTGGTGCAGGGGCTCACGGCGGGTGCGCTGAAGTAGGAGAGCCGCGGCGCCCGGCGGCCCGGCGCGTTCACCGATGTCACGCCGCTCCCGGTCTTCCGGGGGCGGCGTCCCATGCATGTGCAACGACCCGGATCTGGTTCAACCTCTTGACGGAACATGCCCCGAACAGCTCGACTTAGAGTTCAATTGTTGGACATGGACGGGGCCCCGCTGAAGCGGTCCCGCGCGCAGGAGGTCGTCGTGGAGACTCCGGGGTCGCAGTCGTCGCTGCACCGAGCCAATCTGGAGCGGGTCGTACGCGCCGTGCGGCTGGCCGGATCCCTCACACAGGCGGAGATCGCGCGGACGACGGGCCTGTCGGCGGCGACCGTCTCCAACATCGTGCGGGAGCTCAAGGACGGCGGAACGGTCGAGGTCACGCCGACCTCGGCGGGCGGCCGGCGGGCCCGGGCCGTCTCCTTGAGCGGTGACGCCGGCATTGTCATAGGCGTGGACTTCGGGCACACGCATCTGCGCGTCGCCGTCGGAAACCTCGCCCACCAGGTGCTGGCCGAGGAGTCCGAGCCGCTCGACGTGGACGCCTCCGCGGCGCAGGGCCTCGACCGCGCCGAGCAGCTGGTGAACCGGCTGATCGAGGCCACCGGAGTGGACCGCGGCAAGATCGCGGGCGTCGGCGTCGGCGTGCCCGGCCCGATCGACGTGGAGTCCGGCACCCTCGGCTCCACCGCCATCCTGCCCGGCTGGACCGGGACCCGGCCCGCCGAGGAGCTGCGGGCGCGCCTCGGCGTGCCCGTGCACGTGGACAACGACGCCAACCTGGGCGCCCTCGGGGAGCTGGTCTGGGGGAGCGGCCGCGGGGTCAAGGACCTCGCGTACATCAAGGTCGCGAGCGGTGTCGGTGCCGGACTGGTGATCGCGGGGAAGATCTACCGCGGCCCGGGCGGCACGGCGGGGGAGATCGGGCACATCACGCTGGACGAGTCCGGCCCCGTCTGCCGCTGCGGCAACCGGGGCTGTCTGGAGACCTTCGCGGCCGCGCGCTACGTACTGCCGCTCCTGAACTCCAGCCACGGCACCGACCTGACCATGGAGGGCATGGTCAGGCTGGCGCGGGACGGAGATCCGGGGTGCCGTCGGGTGATCGCCGACGTCGGCCGCCACATCGGCAGCGGAGTCGCCAGCCTCTGCAATCTGCTGAACCCGAGCCGGGTGGTCCTCGGCGGCGACCTCGCCGAGGCCGGGGAGCTGGTGCTCGCGCCCATCAGGGAGTCCGTCGGCCGGTACGCGATCCCCAGCGCGGCACGGCAGCTCTCGGTGCTGCCGGGGGCCCTCGGCGGTCGTGCGGAGGTCCTCGGAGCCCTCGCGCTGGCCCTCAGCGAGATGGGGGATTCAACCCTTTTGGACGGCGCACTGACTGCCGCGACCCCTGTCTTCACTTAGAGGACGGATGACACCGTTGCCAACCCGTTAAGGATTTACTTCTTGACGTCGTACGCGTGGCCGAGTTGACTTCCAGCCACCTCGGCCGCAGCGTCGCGGCCTCGTCAGGGAGGTTTCTGAAGTGAACACGCGTATGCGTAGTGCCGCCCTCGCAGTCGCAGCTGGTGCGATGGCCGTCTCGCTTGCCGCCTGTGGCAGCGCCAAGGAGTCGGGCGGCGACAACGAGTCCGCGGGCGCGGCGAAGGGGGACGACATCAAGGTCGGCCTGCTTCTGCCGGAGAACAAGACCGCCCGGTACGAGAAGTTCGACAAGCCCCTGATCGAGAAGAAGATCAAGGAGCTCACGAACGGCAAGGCCGACGTCCTGTACAGCAATGCGCGGCAGGACGCCAACCTCCAGGCCCAGCAGGTCGACACGATGATCACCAGCAAGGTGGACGTCCTCATCGTGGACGCCGTGGACGCCAAGGCCATTCAGAACTCCGTCCAGAAGGCCAAGGAGGCCGACATCCCGGTCGTCGCCTACGACCGCCTGGCCGAGGGCCCGATCAGCGCCTACACCTCGTTCGACAACGTCACCGTCGGCAAGACCCAGGGCGAGGCCCTGCTCGAGGCCCTGGGCGACAAGGCCAAGGACGGCGACATCGTCATGATGAACGGGTCGGCCACCGACCCCAACGCCGCCCAGTTCAAGGAGGGCGCGCTCTCCGTCCTCAAGGGCAAGGTCAACATCGGCCGCGAGTTCGACACCAAGGAATGGTCGCCGGACAACGCCAACGCCAACATGGAGTCGTCGATCTCCGCGCTCGGCAAGGACAAGATCGTCGGCGTCTACTCCGCCAACGACGGCATGGCGGGCGGCATCATCACCGCCCTCAAGGCCGCGGGCCTGGACGTCCCCGTCACCGGCCAGGACGCGGAACTCTCGGCCGTGCAGCGCATCCTCACCGGCGAGCAGTTCATGAGCGTCTACAAGTCCTACCCGCAGGAGGCGGACGTGGCGGCCGAGATGGCCGTGGCGCTCGCCAAGGGCGAGAAGCTGGACTCCATCGCCAAGGACAAGGTCTCCAGCGGCAGCGCCAAGGACGTTCCCTCGGTCCTGGTCCCGGTGGTCTCGCTGACCAAGGAGAACATCAACGACACCGTCATCAAGGACGGTATCTACACGGCCGCCGAGATCTGCACGGCCAAGTACAAGTCGGCCTGCGACGAGGCCGGCGTCAAGTAGTCAGCCGCACGTCCCTGTCCCCGTACGCGCGTTCATCCTGAACTCCCGTACGGGGACAGGGACCGGCTCGTGCGGAGCGGCCCCATGACCGGGCCCGCTCCGCCCCAGGCTCCGCCGGCGCCCCGCGCATCAGACAGCCCCGCAAGCTCGCGCGGGGCGCCGGACGGAACACCCCCCCAACTCTTCTGTGCAACCTTCCGCCGGGTCAGGCGGCGAAGGAGATGGTTCACGTGTCCGCTACGCCCGTGCTGGCGTTGCGCGGGGTCTCCAAGCGGTTCGGTGCCGTTCAGGCGCTCACCGACGTAGAGCTTGAGGTCCACGCCGGTGAGGTGGTCGCCCTGGTCGGCGACAACGGCGCCGGAAAGTCCACGCTGGTCAAGACGATCGCCGGCGTGCACCCCATCGATGAGGGCGTCATCGAGTGGGACGGCAGGCCCGTCCAGATCAACAAACCGCACGATGCCCAGGACCTGGGCATCGCGACCGTCTACCAGGACCTCGCGCTGTGCGACAACATCGACGTCGTCGGCAACCTGTACCTGGGCCGCGAGCTCAGGAAGTGGGGCGTCCTCGACGAGGTCGAGATGGAGCGGCGTTCCCAGGAACTGCTGCGGACGCTGTCGATCCGCATCCCCAGTGTGCGCATCCCGATCGCCTCGCTCTCCGGCGGACAGCGCCAGACCGTGGCCATCGCCCGCTCCATGCTCGGCGAGCCCAAGCTGGTCATCCTCGACGAGCCCACCGCGGCCCTCGGCGTCGAGCAGACCGCCCAGGTCCTCGACCTGGTCGAGCGGCTGCGCGAACGCGGCCACGCCGTCATCCTCATCAGCCACAACATGGCCGACGTGAAAGCCGTCGCCGACAAGGTGGCGGTGCTGCGCCTCGGCCGCAACAACGGTGTCTTCGAGGTCAGGACGACCTCACAGGAAGAGATCATCTCCGCCATCACGGGCGCCACCGACAACGCCGTGACCCGCCGTGCGGCGCGCACGAACGGGGAGGTTTCCCAGTGAGCTTCGACAAGACCTCCACGACCGCGCAGGACGGGCCCGTCGTCGAGAACCCCGAGGCCGCCGCGGCCGCGGTGACCGCGGTCGACCCCCGGCTCCTCATCCGCGAGCGCGGACTCACCGGCTACATCGGTGAGTTCAGGCGGAAGATGAAGGCCGGTGAGCTGGGCTCCATCCCGGTCGTCATCGGTCTGATTGTCATCTGCGTCGTCTTCCAGAGCCTGAACTCGGCGTTCCTCTCCGCGGAGAACCTGAGCAACATCACCATCACGATGGTCGGCACCGGCATGATCTCCGTCGGCATCGTCTTCGTGCTGCTGCTCGGTGAGATCGACCTGTCGGTGGGCTCGGTCAGTGGCGCGTCCAGCGCCATCGCGGCCGTGCTCGCGGTCAACCAGGGCTGGCCCGAGTGGGCCGCGGTGCTGTTCGCCATCGCCGCGGGTGCCGCCATCGGCGCGGCGCACGGCTTCTTCTTCGCGGTGCTCGGCGCCCCCGCGTTCGCCGTCACCCTGGCCGGTCTGCTCTTCTGGCTGGGCTTCATGCTCCAGACCCTGGGCGAGAACGGCACCATCAACCTCGACAGCGACGGCCTGATCGGCAAGCTGACCACGTACTACTTCACGGACATCGCGGCCGCCTACGGTCTCGCCGCCGTGGTGGTCGGCGTGTTCTTCCTCACCTCGTTCCTGTCCAACCGCCGGCGTGAGGCGGTCGGCATCCCGTCGAGGCCGCTCAGCGACACGGTCCTGCGCACGGTGCTGCTCGCCGTGGTCTCCTTCGCCGCGGCCGCCATGTACAACCAGTACAAGGGGCTGCCGCTCGCCACGGTGATCTTCCTGGTGTTCCTGGTGGCCACCGACTTCCTGCTGCGCCGAACCGCGTACGGCCGTAAGGTCTTCGCGCTCGGCGGCAGCGTGGAGGCGTCCCGGCGTGCGGGTATCAATGTGACGGCGGTGCGGATCTCCGTGTTCGCCATCTCCGGTGGGTTCGCGGCGATGGGCGGCCTCTTCCTGGCCTCCAAGATCGCTTCGGCGAACCAGAGCGCGGGTACCGGGGATCTGCTGATGAACGCGATCGCCGCGGCCGTGATCGGTGGTACGTCACTGTTCGGCGGGCGCGGGCGTACGTGGAACGCGCTGCTGGGTGTGATGGTGATTGTGTCGATTCAGTACGGTTTGCAGCTGGAGTCGATTGCTGAGCCGGTGAAGTACATGATCACTGCGGGGGTTCTGCTGACGACGGTGGTTATTGACTCCGTCACACGGCGGACGCAGAAGACCGCGGGGCGCGCGTAGCGGTTTTCAGGGGGAGCGCCGCGGGGGCTGGTGCGATGGGCCGGCTGCGGGTCTCGTGGTGGCTGGTCGCGCAGTTCCCCGCGCCCCTTAGGCCGCTGCGCGGCCATCCCGGCCGGGGACGTTTCGCAGCGGGACGGCTGCGCAGGATGGTCTACGTCCGATCGCGTGAGAAGGACGCGCGGGCCGGGCGTCGCCCGTACGGGCGGAACATTAGACTCGACGAACCCGGTAACGCTCGAACAGCACTATTGCAAGGAGGCACGGGTGCCGCTGCTGACCCGCATCAGGGGACCGCGCGATCTGGACCGGCTCAGCCTGGAGCAGTTGGACCAGCTGGCAGAGGAGATCCGGACCTTCCTCGTCGAGGCGGTATCCAAGACCGGCGGCCACCTCGGCCCCAACCTGGGCGTGGTCGAGCTCACCATCGCCCTGCACCGCGTCTTCGAATCCCCGAACGACAAGGTGCTCTGGGACACAGGCCACCAGTCATATGTGCACAAACTGCTCACCGGTCGTCAGGACTTCTCGAAGCTGAAGATGAAGGGCGGTCTGTCGGGCTACCCGTCGCAGGCCGAGTCCGAGCACGACATCATCGAGAACTCGCACGCGTCCACGGTCCTCGGCTGGGCCGACGGCCTCGCGAAGGCCAACCAGCTCCGTAAACGGGGCGACCACGTGGTAGCCGTCATCGGTGACGGCGCCCTCACCGGCGGCATGGCCTGGGAGGCGCTCAACAACATCGCGGACGCCAAGGACCGCCCGCTGGTCATCGTCGTCAACGACAACGAGCGTTCGTACGCCCCCACGATCGGCGGCCTCGCCAACCACCTCGCCACGCTGCGCACGACGGAAGGGTACGAGCGTTTCCTCGCCCGGACGAAGGAAGTGCTCGAACGCACCCCGGTGGTGGGCAAGCCGCTCTTCGACACGCTGCACGGCGCCAAGAAGGGGTTCAAGGACTTCATCGCTCCGCAGGGCATGTTCGAGGACCTGGGGCTGAAGTACGTGGGTCCGATCGACGGGCACGACATCGAGGCCCTGGAGTCCGCGCTCGCGCGTGCCAAGCGGTTCGGCGGCCCCGTCATCGTGCACTGCCTCACCGAGAAGGGCCGCGGCTACCAGCCCGCCCTCCTGGACGAGGCGGACCGCTTCCACGCCGTCGGCAAGATCCACCCCGACACGGGTCTGCCGATCGCCTCCTCCGGCGCCGACTGGACGTCCGTCTTCGGCGAGGAGATGGTCAAGCTCGGCATGGAGCGCAAGGACATCGTCGCCATCACGGCCGCCATGCTGCAGCCGGTCGGTCTGGAGAAGTTCGCCAAGGCGTTCCCCGAGCGGGTCTTCGACGTCGGTATCGCCGAGCAGCACGGTGCCGTGTCGGCCGCCGGTCTGGCCACGGGTGGGCTGCACCCCGTCTTCGCCGTGTACGCCACCTTCCTCAACCGCGCCTTCGACCAGGTGCTGATGGACGTGGCCCTGCACAAGTGCGGTGTCACCTTCGTGCTCGACCGCGCCGGCATCACCGGCACGGACGGCGCCTCCCACAACGGCATGTGGGACATGTCGATCCTCCAGGTCGTACCGGGGCTGCGGCTCGCCGCGCCGCGCGACGCCGACCAGGTACGCGCCCAGCTCCGCGAGGCCGTCGAGGTCAAGGACGCCCCGACCGTGGTCCGCTTCTCCAAGGGGGCCGTCGGTCCCGCCGTACCCGCCGTGGGCCGGATCGGCGGCATGGACGTGCTGCGCGAGCCGGGCACCGACACGCCGGATGTGCTGCTGGTGTCGGTGGGCGCCCTCGCGCCGATGTGCCTGGAGATCGCCGACCTGCTCGACAAGCAGGGCATCTCCACGACCGTGGTCGACCCGCGCTGGGTCAAGCCCGTCGACGAGGCCATGGCACCGCTCGCCGAGCAGCACCGCGTGGTCGTCACCGTCGAGGACAACTCCCGTGTCGGCGGCGTCGGTTCGGCCGTCGCCCAGGCCCTGCGCGACGCCGGTGTGGATGTCCCGCTGCGCGACTTCGGCATTCCGCCGCGCTTCCTCGACCATGCGTCCCGCGCCGAGGTCATGGCGGAGATCGGCCTCACCGCGCCGGACATCGCGCGCCAGGTCACCGGGCTGGTCTCCAAGCTGGACGGCCGGTTCGACCAGGTGGACTCGGTGGAGCCCGCTCGCGACTGACCCGCGCTCCGGGTCGGCTCCGAGCCCGGCCCGAGGCAACCTGCTGGGCTGGAAATCGACCGAATGGGCCGGTTTCACCAACCTTTACGGTGGCGAAACCGGCCCATTCGCGTGAATTTCCCCATGTCGGGGCATACGCCCTACACCCCCTCTCGATCATGTCGGGGACGACACAGTGTGGGAGGTACGCCCGTGACGCCCGTGAGCAGCACCCTCTTCAGGACGAAAAAGATCGAACAGTCCCTCAGGGACACCGAGGAACCGGAGCGTGCGCTCAGGAAGTCCCTGTCCGCCCTGGATCTCACCGTCTTCGGCGTCGGCGTCATCATCGGCACCGGCATCTTCGTCCTCACCGGCACGGTCGCCAAGAACAACGCGGGGCCCGCGGTGGCCCTGGCGTTCGTCGTGGCCGGGGTCGTCTGCGCGCTCGCCGCGCTCTGTTACGCCGAGTTCGCGTCCTCGGTCCCGGTCGCCGGGTCCGCGTACACCTTCTCGTACGCCACGCTCGGTGAGCTGCCCGCCTGGATCATCGGCTGGGACCTGGTGCTGGAGCTCGCGCTCGGCACAGCGGTGGTCGCCGTCGGCTGGTCCGGCTACGTCCGCTCACTGCTGGACAACGCGGGCTGGCATGTGCCCGAGGAGCTGGCCGGCCGGGAAGGCGCCCACGGCTTCGGCTTCGACATCCTCGCCGCCCTGCTCGTCCTCGTCCTCACCGGCATCCTCGTCCTCGGGATGAAGCTCTCGGCGCGGCTCACCTCGCTCGTCGTCGCCGTCAAGGTGATCGTCGTCCTCGTCGTCATCATCGCGGGCGCGTTCTTCATCAAGACCGCCAACTACCACCCGTTCATCCCGAAGGCGCAGCCCGTGGAGGCGGGCGGGGATCTCCATGCCCCGCTGATCCAGCTGATGTTCGGCTGGGCGCCCTCCAACTTCGGTGTGATGGGCATCTTCACGGCCGCGTCCGTCGTCTTCTTCGCCTTCATCGGCTTCGACATCGTGGCCACGGCCGCCGAGGAGACCAGGAATCCGCAGCGGGACATGCCGCGCGGCATCCTCGGCTCACTGTTCATCTGCACCGCGCTCTATGTGGCGGTGTCGATCGTGGTGACCGGCATGGAGCACTACACGAAGCTCTCCGTGGACGCCCCGCTCGCCGACGCGTTCAAGTCCACCGGGCACCCGTGGTACGCGGGCTTCATCAGCTTCGGCGCCGCCGTCGGTCTGACCACCGTCTGCATGATCCTGCTGCTCGGCCAGAGCCGGGTGTTCTTCGCGATGAGCCGTGACGGGCTGCTGCCGCGCTTCTTCTCGCAGGTCCACCCCAAGTACAAGACACCGCACCGGCCGACCATCCTGCTCGGCGTGATCATCGCGATCGTCGCGGGCTTCACGAGCCTCGGCGAACTCGCCGAACTGGTCAACATCGGCACGCTGTTCGCCTTCGTCGTCGTGGCGGTCAGCGTCCTCATCCTCCGCAGGACCCGCCCCGACCTGCACCGTGCCTTCCGCACGCCGTGGGTGCCCGTCATCCCGGTCCTGTCCGTCCTCGCCTCGCTGTGGCTGATGCTCAATCTGCCGGCCGAGACGTGGATCCGTTTCGGCGCCTGGATGCTCCTCGGCTTCGTCGTGTACTTCCTGTACAGCCGCACACACAGCCGTCTCGCGCAGCACGAGGAGACCCCGCCGGGCGAGGTGACCACGCCACCGAACTGCGACGCCCAGTGATCAACCGGCGGTGGTGCGTCACCGAGCGACTGCCGGCCGGCTCAGGACGGGCCGTGCACCGTGCGCGGCCCGGCGACGGCCGCGCCCAACTCGCCGACCAGGCGCCGCAGTTCGCGGTCGGCCGTGACGACGAGACGGGGCCGGTCGGGGGCCTCGGCGACGAGTTCGACGATCCGGTCGTCACCGCTTCCGGGCGCCTGGTCGACCCGTACACCGGGGACGGACTCCACACCGCGCGCCGCCCCCTCGACGACCAGGACGAGCTCCACGGGTTCGGCCTGTCCGGGCATCCCGTCCCGGGCGAGCCGGTCACGCAGTCGTTCCGCCGCGCCGCGTCGGTCGCGCCACCAGCCGTCGGGGACGGAGCCGATGACGTTGGCGGCGTCGATGATCACGAGTGTCGTCATGGTGGTGCCTCCGGGCCAGGTCCTGTCGGCCCAGGGCCCTGTCGTGCGTCATGGGGCGGTCGACGCCGCCGGTCACCCGCGACTGTACGGCGGAAGGGCCCCCGCCGGAGCGGGGGCCCTCTGCACACGACTGGGGGTTACGCGGGAACCGACGCGACTCCGGGCTCCAGGAACTTCTTGCCGTTCACGCGGTCGCTGACGCCCTCGCGGTCCAGGTACGGCGTGATGCCGCCCAGGTGGAAGGGCCAGCCGGCACCCGTGATGAGGCACAGGTCGATGTCCTGGGCCTCGGCGACCACGCCCTCGTCGAGCATGAGGCCGATCTCCTGGGCGACCGTGTCCAGGACCCGCGCCCGCACCTGCTCCTCGGTCAGGACGGTGTCGCCCTGCTTCAGCAGCGCGGCGACCTCCGGGTCGAGCTCGGGCTTCCCGCTGTCGTACACGTAGAAGCCGCGCTTGCCCGCCTCCACGACCGCCTTGAGGTTCGGGGAGACCTTGAAGCGGTCCGGGAAGGCGCCGTTCAGCGTCTCGGAGACGTGCAGACCGATGGCGGGGCCCACCAGCTCCAGCAGCACCAGCGGCGACATCGGCAGACCCAGCGGCTCGACCGCCTTCTCGGCGACCTCGACCGGAGTGCCCTCGTCGATGACGTTCTGGATCTCGCCCATGAAGCGGGTGAGGATGCGGTTCACCACGAACGCGGGGGCGTCCTTCACCAGGACCGCCGTCTTCTTCAGCTTCTTGGCGACGGCGAACGCCGTGGCCAGCGAGGCGTCGTCGGTCTTCTCACCGCGGACGATCTCCAGCAGCGGCAGCACCGCGACCGGGTTGAAGAAGTGGAAGCCGACGACCCGCTCGGGGTTCTTGAGCTTCGACGCCATCTCCGACACCGACAGCGAGGACGTGTTCGTCGCCAGGATCGCGTGCGCCGGGGCGACCGCCTCGACCTCCGCGAACACCTGCTGCTTGACGCCGATCTCCTCGAACACGGCCTCGATGACGAAGTCCGCGTCGGCGAAGCCCTCGGCCTTGTCCAGGACTCCCGTCACCAGGGCCTTCAGACGGTTCGCCTTGTCCTGGTTGATACGGCCCTTGCCGAGCAGCTTCTCGATCTCCGCGTGGACGTAGCCCACACCCTTGTCGACGCGCTCCTGGTCGATGTCGGTCAGTACGACCGGCACCTCCAGGCGGCGCAGGAAGAGCAGCGCCAGCTGTGAGGCCATCAGGCCCGCGCCGACGACACCGACCTTGGTGACGGGGCGGGCCAGGTTCTTGTCGGGCGCCCCGGCCGGACGCTTGCCGCGCTTCTGCACCAGGTTGAACGCGTAGATACCGGCGCGCAGTTCGCCGCCCATGATCAGGTCGGCGAGGGCGACGTCCTCGGCGTCGTACCCCTGCTGGAGGTCGCCGTTCCTGGCGGCGGCGATGATGTCCAGCGCGCGGTACGCGGCCGGGGCGGCGCCGTGCACCTTGCTGTCGGCGATGAAGCGGCCCTTGGCGACGGCCTGGTCCCAGGCCTCACCGCGGTCGATGACCGGACGCTCGACCGCGATGTCGCCCTTGAGGACGTTCGCCGTCCAGAGAAGCGACTGCTCAAGGAAGTCCGCGCCCTCGAAGATCGCGTCGGCGATGCCGAGGTCGAAGACCTGCTGGCCCTTCAGCTGCTTGTTCTGGTTCAGGCTGTTCTCGATGATCACCGAGACGGCCTTGTCGGCGCCGATCAGGTTCGGCAGCAGGGTGCAGCCGCCCCAGCCGGGGACCAGGCCGAGGAAGACCTCGGGGAGCGAGAAGGCCGGGAGCGCCTTCGAGACGGTCCGGTACGTGCAGTGCAGACCGACCTCGACGCCACCGCCCATCGCGGCACCGTTGTAGTACGCGAAGGTCGGGACCGCGAGCGCGGACAGGCGCTTGAAGACCTCGTGGCCGCCCTTGCCGATGGCGAGCGCGTGGTCGTGCTGCTTCAGCAGCTCGACGCCCTTGAGGTCGGCGCCGACCGCGAAGATGAACGGCTTGCCGGTGATGCCGGCGCCGACGATCTCGCCGTCGGCCGCTTCCTTCTCCACCTGGTCGATCGCGGTGTTGAGGTTCGCGAGCGAGGCCGGGCCGAAGGTGGTCGGCTTGGTGTGGTCGAGGCCGTTGTCCAGCGTGATGAGCGCGAAGCGCCCGGCGCCGAACGGCAGGTCGAGGTGGCGTACGTGCGCGGACGTCACGACCTCGTCGGGGAACAGCTCGGCCGCACCCTTCAGAAGCTCAGCGGTGGTGCTCATTTGTCCCCCTCGAAGTGCGGGTTCTCCCAGATGACCGTCGCGCCCATGCCGAAGCCGACGCACATGGTGGTCAGGCCGTAGCGGACGTTCGGCTGCTCCTCGAACTGGCGGGCCAGCTGCGTCATCAGCCGGACCCCGGAGGAGGCCAGCGGGTGACCGAAGGCGATGGCGCCGCCGTACTGGTTGACGCGCTCGTCGTCGTCCGCGATGCCGTAGTGGTCGAGGAAGGCCAGGACCTGGACGGCGAAGGCCTCGTTGATCTCGAAGAGGTTGATGTCCTCGATCGACAGCCCGGCCTTGGCGAGGGCCTTCTCGGTCGCCGGGATCGGGCCGTAGCCCATGACCTCCGGCTCGACGCCCGCGAAGGCGTAGGAGACGAGGCGCATCTTCACCGGCAGGTCGTTCTCGCGGGCGAAGTCCTCGGAGGCGATGATCGAGGCGGTGGCGCCGTCGTTCAGACCGGCCGCGTTACCGGCGGTGACCCGGCCGTGGACGCGGAACGGCGTCTTGAGGTTCGCCAGGTTCTCCAGGGTGGTGCCCGGACGCATCGGCTCGTCGGCGGTGACCAGGCCCCAGCCGGTCTCACCGGCATCGGGCGTCGTACGACGCACCGAGATCGGCACCAGGTCCTGCTGGATCCTGCCGTTGGCGTAGGCCTTGGCGGCCTTCTCCTGCGAGCGCACGGCGTACTCGTCGGCGCGCAGCTTGGTGATGTGCGGGAAGCGGTCGTGCAGGTTCTCGGCGGTCATGCCCATGAACAGTGCCGACTCGTCGACCAGCTTCTCGCTGACGAACCGCGGGTTGGGGTCCACGCCCTCGCCCATCGGGTGACGCCCCATGTGCTCGACACCGCCGGCGATGACGGCGTCGTACGCGCCGAAGGCGATGGAGCCGGCCGTGGTCGTCACGGCGGTCAGCGCGCCCGCGCACATCCGGTCGATCGAGAAGCCGGGCACGGACTGCGGCAGCCCGGCGAGGATGCCGGCGGTACGGCCGATGGTCAGGCCCTGGTCACCGATCTGCGTGGTCGCGGCGATGGCGACATCGTCGACCTTCTCCGGGGCGAGACCGGGGTTGCGACGCAGCAGCTCCCGGATCGCCTTCACGACGAGGTCGTCGGCGCGGGTCTCGTGGTAGATGCCCTTCGGGCCCGCCTTGCCGAACGGGGTACGGACGCCGTCGACGAAGACGACGTCCCTGACGGTACGAGGCACGATGGCTCTCCTCCAGGGTGCGGGGTGGCACTGCTGCGACGCGCAAGCGCTGAGCGCGCGCTCAGGACCCATGCTACTTGTGGGTAACCATGCTGCCCAGTCCTCTAGGCCGTAGCGGTGTAGGTCACACGAGTTTTTGTACTCCGCGACGATGACCGTGCCCCTTCAGGGGCGCGCGGCTGTGTCGATACGCGGCTCCGCCGCGATGGGGGTTCCCCCGCTCGAGCGCAGCCGAGAGTGGGGGAGCGACAAGCCACAGGCTCCCCGCATTTTTCAAACGGCAGCCATCCTCACCCGGCATCCCGAGCGGAGCGGGACGGCGGCGCCGTCGAACCACGTGGTGTCAGCACAGGCGTCGGAACGGGATGCGACCCCGCCCCCGCCCCCTCACCCTCGCCCGTGATCACCCCGAACAGCGTCCGCGCCACCTCCGCCCCGAACCCGTGCACGTCATGACTCATCGCGGACAACGTCGGACGCGTCAGCCGGCACAGCTGGGAGTCGTCCCAGGCCAGCAGCGAAACATCGTCCGGCACCGACAGCCCCATCTCCGCCGCCACCGACAACCCCGCCACCGCCATGATGTCGTTGTCGTACACGATGGCCGTGGGCCGGTCCCCGCCGGAGGCACTGAGCAGCGACCGCGTCGCCCGCGCCCCCGCCTCCCCCGAGAAGTCGGTCGACACCTGAAACGCCCCGGCCAGCGCCAGCGCCCTCGCGGCCTCGTCGAACGCGGCCGTACGGAGGGACGTGTGCCCGAGCGTCGCCGCACCCCCCACCCGGGCGATCCGCCGGTGCCCGAGCGCCGCCAGGTACCGTACGGCCTCCGTCACGGCGGTGGTGTCGTCGGTCCACACGGAGGTGAGGCCGCCGGTCAGGGAGGGGTGCCCGACCGCGACCACCGGCATCCCGAGACGTCGCACCGCGGCCACCCGCGGATCATCCGCGCGGAAGTCGACGAGGATCGATCCGCTGACCTGCTTCCCCCGCCACCACGCGTCCTGGAGCCCCACCTCCTCCTCCAGATTCCGCACCAGACGCAGGAGCAGCGAGCAGGACCGCTCGGTCAGCACGCTCTCCACTCCGGCGATGAACTCCATGTAGAACGGTTCGAGGCCCAGCAGTTTCGCCGGACGGCAGATCGCCAGCCCCACGACGTCCACCCGCCGGCCGGCCAGCGACCGGGCGGTCAGGTTCGGCGCCCAGCCCAGCTCGCGGGCCGCCGTGAAGATACGGTCCCGGGTGGCCTCGGACAGCCCCGGCTTGTGGTTGAAGGCGAGCGACACCGCTCCCTTGGACACCCCGGCCCGCGCGGCGACCTCCTTTATCGTGACCCGGGGTGCCGGAGGCGTCGGCGGTGTTGGCGGTGTTGTCATCGGGTCGGCTCCACGCAGTACAGGGCGGACCGGACGGCGTCCGCACCGGAGCCGTCGTCCGGAGCCTGCCAGCCGCGTACGCCCATGGTGACCCGTTCGCCGGGCAGCAGGGTGACCAGCCCGGTGTCGGTCCGTGCCGCGGGGGCCAGGCGGTCGGCCTGGAGCAGCAGGTCCCGGACGAGCGTGCGGGCCGTCACCGTCACTGTGCCCGGTGCCACGGTGACGTCGAACTCCGGCCGGGGGTAGGGGACTTCGCGGTCCGGTACGGGGAAGTGCAGGGCGCGCAGCCTGTCCGTGCCCGTGCCCGTGCCCGTGCCCGTGTCTGCGCCGGCGCCGGCGTCTGCGTCGGCGACCAGGAACTCTTTCGGGCCGGTGGGCACCAGTTCGCGCGGCACGCGGACGTCCGCGACCGTCCGTGCGGCGGCCGTAAGAGCCAGGTCCACCGCGCCCACCACCACGCCGTCCACGGACATCCGCCGCAGCCGGAGCGAGCACGACCAGTCCTCGCCCGCCTGGTTCACGGCGGCCAGCACCAGCTCGCCGTCCCGTGGCTGAAGCGTGAGCAGTCGGTCCGCGTACAGCCTGCGCAGCTCGTGGTAGAGCGGCTTGGGCCGTCCGTCGCCGTCGATCGCGGCCCAGGAGGTCACCGGCCAGCAGTCGTTGAGCTGCCACACGACCGTGCCCGCGCAGACGGGCCAGTGCGACCGCCAGTGCTCGATCCCGGCGGCGACGGCCCGGGCCTGGTTGACCTGCATGAGGTAGTGCCAGCGGTCGAAGTCGCCCTCGGGGACCGCGAAATGGCGGGTGAGCCCCCGCTCCAGCTTGCCGTTGCCGTCGTCCGCCTTCTGGTGGTGCAGCATGCCGGGGGAGTCCGGAGCGAGCTCCTCGCCGGGCAGGGCTCGTCGTAGCGTCGCGTAGGCGGGCGGTGCCTGCCAGCCGAACTCGGCCACGAAACGCGGGACATGGAGCCGGTAGTCCGCGTAGTCGTCCCGGTTCCACACGTCCCACGAGTGGTGCGTGCCGTGCGCCGGGTCGTTCGGGTGGTGGTCCCAGCACCCGGACCAGGGGCTGCCCGCCGTGTACGGCCGGGTCGGGTCCAACTCGGCGACGACACGCGGAAGTACGCCCAGGTAGTACCCCTCGCCCCAGGACTCCCCGGCGAGCCGCTCCTCCCAGCCCCAGTCCCGGAAGCCCCACAGGTTCTCGTTGTTGCCGTTCCACAGCACCAGCGACGGGTGCGGCATCAGCCGTACGACGTTCTCGCGCGCCTCGGCCTCCACCTCGCCCCGCAGCGGCTGCTCCTCGGGGTAGGCCGCGCACGCGAACGGGAAGTCCTGCCAGACGAGCAGTCCCAGTTCGTCGCAAGCGTCGTAGAAGTCCTCGCTCTCGTAGATGCCGCCGCCCCAGACCCGGACGAGGTCCACGCCCGCTTCGGCCGCCCGGGCGAGCCGCTCGCGGTAGCGCTCGCGGGTGATCCGGGACGGGAACACGTCGTCCGGGATCCAGTTGACCCCGCGTGCGAACAGCCGTGTCCCGTTGACGACGAGCGTGAAGCCGGTGCCGTGCTCGTCCGCGCTCCGGTCCAGCTCCACGCTCCGGAAGCCGATGCGGCGCCGCCACAAGTCGAGCGGCGTGCCGTCGTGGGCGAGGGTCAACTCGACGTCGTACAGCGGCTGTTCCCCGTATCCCCGGGGCCACCACAGCGCTGCGTCCGGCACCTCGAGCCGTACGGTCCCGCTGGTCCCGTCGACCGCCGCGCTCACCTGTACGGCACCGATCCGGGCCTGAAGGGTGAGGTCCGCCTCGACCCGGGTGCGTTCGACGTCGACGGCCAACTCGACGCGGCCCACGCCGTCTTCGACGCTCACCAGTGGGCGCACCCGTGCGATCCGGGCCGTCGACCAGTGCTCCAGACGCACCGGCCGCCAGATTCCGGCCGTGACGAGGGTCGGTCCCCAGTCCCAGCCGAAGGAGCAGGCCATCTTGCGGAGGAACGGGAAGGGCTCCGGATAGGCGTTCGGCCGGTCCCCGAGCCGGTCCCGCACCGCCTCCGCCTCCGTGTACGCGGAGGCGAAGCGCACCGCCAGCCGGCCGCTCATACCGGTCACGTCGAAGCGGTACGAGCGGTGCATGTTCCTTACCCGGCCCAGGAGCCGGCCGTCCAGGACGATCTCGGCGGCCGTGTCGAGGCCCTCGAAGACGAGATCGGTCTGCTCGTGCCCGGAAGAACCGGAAGAACCGGAAGCACCGGAAGAACCGGAAGCACCGGAAGAACCGGAAGCACCGGAAGAAGCCGTCGAGCCGGAGGCGGCCGGCAGCTCCGTCTCGTACACCCACTCCCTCCGCCCCACCCACGCCACCTCGGTCTCGTTCCGCCCGAGGAAAGGGTCCGGGATCACGCCCGCCGCCAGCAGGTCGGTGTGCACACAGCCCGGTACGGCGGCGGGCAGCACGCGGCCGTCGTACCGCAGGCTCCATCCCTCGGTGAGCGGTGTCGCGTCCAGCATGCGCACTCCCTAAACCGGTCCAGTCAAGCGCCCGAGAACGATGCCCGAAATGTTTCGGAACCCTTGGCGAAATAGGGACTTTACCGGTTCAGTACGGGCTGTCAGAGTGCCGAACCAGCCAACCCATTCGTGCTCATCCGTCCCGAACGGAGCTGGTGCACATGAACCATCGCAGGAGCCTCATCGGAACACTGCTGGCCGCCGCGCTCATGGCCGCGGGCTGCACCGGCAGCGGCGGCACGTCGAAGGGCGCGGACGCCAAGGCACCTGACGACCCGTCGAAGGTGTCCGGAACCATCAAGGTCCTCACCCACCGGACCGACATCGTGCAGGACGGCACGATGGAGAAGTACGCCGATGAATTCAACAAGACCTATCCGAAGGTCAAGGTGGAGTTCGAGGCCATCACCGGCTACGAGGCCGAGGTCAAGATCCGTATGAACACGGAGAACTACGGCGACGTCCTCATGATCCCGGCCGTCATCAAGAAGAACGACTACCCCAGGTTCTTCGCATCGCTGGGTACCGAGGCCGAGCGCGGCGAGAAGTACCGCTTCACCGACTTCACCGCGGTCGACGGCAAGGTCTACGGGCAGACCACCAACGGCGTGATGCCCGGCTTCGTCTACAACAAGAAGGTCTGGCGGGAGGCCGGGGTCACCGACTGGCCCACCACTCCGGCCGAGTTCCTCACCGCGCTGAAGGCCATCAAGTCGAAGACGGACGCGGTCCCGTACTACACGAACTTCAAGGACATGTGGCCGCTGACCTCGTGGACGTATGTCAACGGCTCGGTGCACTGCGACACGCAGGCCACCACCAAGCTGACCGAGGGCGACCCCTGGGCCGAGGGCGCCGACCTCCGCATCGGTGACCGGCTCCTGTACGACATCGTGAACCAGGGCCTGATCGAGAAGGACCCGGCGACCACCAACTGGGAGGCGTCCAAGCCCCGGCTCGCGAAGGGCGAGATCGGCACGATGTGGCTCGGCACATGGGCGGTCATCCAGTTCCGGCAGGCCGCCGAGAAGGCCGGCGCCGACCCCGACGACATCGGGTTCATGCCCTTCCCCGCCCAGGTGGACGGAGGGTTCTGCGCGACCGCCGCCCCCGACTACAACCAGGCGGTGAACGTCCACTCCCCGCACAAGGAGGCCGCCCGCGCCTGGATCGACTGGTTCACGGAGAAGTCCACGTACGTGACCGACAACCTGGCCATGTCCCCGCTCAAGGACGCTCCGCTGCCCGACGTGCTGAAGGCGTACGAGGACGCCGGCGTGAAGGTCATCGAGGTCGACGACAGCGAGGGCGCACTGGTCAAGGAGATCGACAACGCCTCGGAGGTCGGCATCTACGCGCCCGACTACCGCCAGGACCTGGTCGACCTCGCCCGCGGCGCGAAGGACGGCGACGTCGACGACTTCCTCGCCGACCTCGGCAAGCGCTGGACCGAGGCGGAAGAGTCCCTGGGGTCCTGATGACGCACACCAGGGAGACGCACACCACGGAGACGGAGAAAGCGGCGCGGCCGAAGGCCGCCGCGCCGTCACCGGCCGCCGCGCCGTCACCGGCCGCCGCGCCGTCACCGGCCGCCGGGACGTCCCGTCCTCCGCGGAAGGTACGGGTATGGCGGCGAGTGACCCCCTGGCTCTTCCTGGCCGCGCCGCTCGCGCTGCTGATCACCTTCACCTACGTGCCGGTCGCCAACATGGTGGCGTACAGCTTCACCGACTGGGACGGCGTCAGCCCCGAACTGCACTACACCGGCGTCGAGAACTACGTCGACATCTTCACCAGGGCGGATCTCTTCCAGGTCTTCCTGGTCAGCGGCTACTACCTCGCCGCCTCGGCGGTCCAGATCGGCCTCGCGCTCTACTTCGCCACGATCCTCAGCTTCAACGTCCGCTTCCGGAACTTCTTCAAGGGTGTGCTCTTCTTCCCGTACCTGATCAACGGGGTGGCGATCGGCTTCGTCTTCCTCTACTTCTTCCAGGACGGCGGCACACTGGACTCGGTGCTGAGCCTGTTCGGCCACGACCCGGACCGCGCCTGGCTGTCCACGTCGACGTCGGCGAACATATCGCTCGCGGGCGTGTCGGTCTGGCGCTACATGGGCCTGAACTTCGTGCTGTTCCTGGGCGCGATCCAGTCGATTCCCGGCGAGCTGTACGAGGCCGCCGAGCTGGACGGCGCGAACCGCTGGCAGCAGTTCCGGTACATCATCGCGCCCGGCATCCGCCCGGTGATCGGACTGACCGTCATCCTCTCGATCTCCGGCTCGCTGGCGGTCTTCGAGATCCCGTACATCATGACCGGCGGCGCGACCGGCACCGAGACCTTCGTGATCCAGACGGTGAAGCTGGCCTTCCAGTTCAACAAGACGGGGCTGGCGTCGGCCGCCGCGGTCGTCCTGTTGCTGATCATCCTGGCGGTGACCTGGGTGCAGCGCCGACTGGTCCCCGACGACAAGGTGGATCTCGTATGACGCTCATGGCCCCGACGCCCGCGGTCCGCAGGGGAGTCGCCCGAACGCTCACGTATCTGTCGCTGGTCGTGGCGAGCGTGGTGGTACTGCTGCCGCTCGCGGTCGTCTTCCTGACGTCGCTCAAGACCTCGCAGGAGATGGCGGACGACAGCGGAGCTCTCAGCCTGCCCGGCGACCTGCTGAACCTGCACAACTACGTGACGGCGTTCCAGGACGGCAGGATGCTCATGGCCATCGGCAACACGGCCTTCATCCTGCTCTTCGCCATCACGGGCACGGTGATCATCGGTTCGATGGCGGCGTACGCGATCGACCGCTTCACCTTCCGTTTCCGGAAGCTCGTCGTCGCGCTGTTCCTGTTCGCGACCCTGGTTCCCGGTGTGACCACCCAGGTGGCGACCTTCCAGATCGTCAACAGCTTCGGCATGTTCGACAGCCGCTGGGCGCCGATCATGCTGTACACGGGCACCGACATCGTGTCGATCTACATCTTCCTGCAGTTCGTACGGTCGATCCCGATCTCACTCGACGAGTCGGCCCGCCTGGACGGTGCCAACGCCTTCACCATCTACCGGAAGATCATCTTCCCGCTGCTGAAGCCGGCGATCGCCACGGTGGTGATCGTGAAGGGGATCGCCGTATACAACGATTTCTACATCCCCTTCCTTTATATGCCGTCCAAGGATCTTGGCGTGATCTCGACGTCCCTGTTCCGCTTCAAGGGCCCCTTCGACGCGCACTGGGAGGTCATCTCGGCCGGAGCGGTCCTCGTGATCCTGCCGACGCTGATCGTGTTCCTGTTCCTGCAGCGGTACATCTACAACGGGTTCATGAGGGGGGCGACGAGGTAGGGGGCCTGCGCCCCCGAGTGGGGCCGCAGGCCCCCAAAAGGGGCGCGCGAGCAACCACAGACGACCCGCAGCCGCCGTACGAAACGAAAGAACGCCCTGCGGTGATCAGGCACCCTTCGCCTCTGACAACGCACTCACCAGTACGGGCGTAACCTGCTCAACCTGCCAGGGCCGCGCTCCGTACCCGGCAAGCGCGGCCGCAACCGTCTCGGCATCCACAGAGCCCGGCGGCTCCCAGCACACTCTCCGCACGGTGTCCGGAGTGATCAGGTTCTCCTGCGGCATGTTCAGCTGCTCGGCCAGCGCCGACACCGCGGCGCGCGCCGCGGACAGCCGCGCCGCGGCCGCCGGGTCCTTGTCGGCCCAGGCACGCGGCGGCGGAGGCCCGGTCACCGGCTGCCCCGGCTGCGGCAGCCGGGCATCCGGCAGAGCCTTCGCACGGTCGACCGCGGCCTGCCACTGCTCCAGCTGACGTCGGCCCATCCGGTGCCCGAAGCCGTTGAGCGAGGCGAGCGCCTGCACGTTGGCCGGCAGGCCCAGCGCGGCCTCGACGATGGCCGCGTCACTGAGCACCTTGCCCGGCGAGACGTCCCGGCGCTGCGCGATGCGGTCGCGGGACTCCCACAGCTCCCGTACGACGGCCATCTGGCGTCGCCGCCGCACCTTGTGCATCCCGGACGTACGGCGCCAGGGGTCCTTGCGGGGCTCCGCCGGCGGCGCGGACGCGATCGCGTCGAACTCCTGCTGGGCCCACTCCAGCTTCCCCTGCCGGTCGAGCTCCTTCTCCAGGGCGTCCCGCAGGTCGACCAGGAGCTCGACGTCGAGCGCCGCGTACCGCAGCCATGGCTCGGGGAGCGGGCGAGTGGACCAGTCGACGGCGGAGTGCCCCTTCTCCAGGACGTAGCCGAGGACACCCTCGACCATCGCGCCGAGGCCGACCCGGGGGAAGCCGGCGAGGCGCCCGGCGAGTTCGGTGTCGAAGATCCGCGTGGGAACCATGCCTATCTCACGGAGGCAGGGCAGGTCCTGGGTGGCCGCGTGCAGCACCCACTCCACGCCGGAGATCGCCTCGCCGAGGCCCGACAGATCGGGGCAGGCGACGGGATCGATCAGCGCGGTGCCCGCGCCCTCACGGCGCAGTTGGACGAGATAGGCGCGCTGGCCGTACCGGTACCCGGACGCGCGTTCGGCGTCCACGGCGACGGGACCGGAGCCGGCGGCGAACGCGGCGATCGTCCTGGCGAGCGAGGTGTCGTCGGCGATCACGGATGGAATGCCGTCCCGAGGCTCCAGCAAAGGAATCGGCGCCCCCGTCGCAGAAGATCCGCCGTCGTCCGGAGGGGCGCCTCCGGTGGTTCGCAGTGAGCTGTCTGCTGCGGTCTTTTGGGCGTCGGTCACCTGTCAAGGGTATCTGTGTATGCACAACGCCCGCCGACGGAACGTTCCGTCGGCGGGCGTTCGATGGTCGTAATCCAGTCACACGGCACACGCGCCACATGTGTGTCAGTGAATGCGTCCGGTGCGCGGTCCGTCGCACCCGGTACACGGGACCGATCGGTATCCGTGTCCGGGACCGGCGCGGGGCCGTCGGTCCCGGACACGGGGCACCGGTCGTCGGTCACCGTCCCGTGGTCAGTGGATGATCCCGGTGCGCAGGGCCACCGCCACCATCCCGGCGCGGTCGCCCGTGCCGAGCTTGCGGGCGATGCGGGCGAGGTGGCTCTTGACGGTGAGTGCCGACAGGCCCATCGAGACGCCGATGGCCTTGTTGGACTGGCCTTCGGCGACCAGGCGCAGCACCTCGACCTCACGGCCCGACAGCTCGCGGTAGCCACCCGGGTGACTCGGGGCACCCGGGGGGCGGCGGTGCATACGGGCCGCCGCGGAGCCGATGGGGGCGGCGCCGGGGCGGGTGGGGAGGCCGATGTTCGTCCGCGTACCGGTGACGACGTAGCCCTTCACACCGCCGGCCAGGGCGTTGCGGACGGCGCCGATGTCGTCGGCGGCGGAGAGGGCGAGGCCGTTTGGCCAGCCCGCGGCGCGGGTTTCGGACAGGAGGGTGAGGCCGGAGCCGTCCGGCAGGTGGACGTCGGCGACGCAGATGTCTCGGGGGTTGCCGACGCGGGGACGGGCCTCCGCGATGGACGAGGCCTCGATGACATCGCGGACACCGAGCGCCCAGAGGTGACGGGTGACGGTGGAGCGGACGCGGGGGTCGGCCACGACCACCATCGCGGTGGGTTTGTTCGGGCGGTAGGCGACCAGGCTTGCGGGCTGCTCTAGGAGAACGGACACCAGGCCTCCTGGGGTGCGGGACGGGGCCGGCTCGTGGGGGGTGAAGCCGGGACGAACCGTGCTTTCAAGGTCACAGACGTCTTCGGCACCCGACGCATGCTCCTTTAGGGAATGATCACGATTTGGTGAGTAACAATCCGTACAATTCGGACACGCCTTCGATCATTCGAAGATCGAACGGGTTCGCTCTGCGTCGATACCGGTCCGAAAGTGGCCGTATCGACAAAGAGGCAGTGGCGAAAGGGTGATGTGCGGGGCAGGGATGCATGATCACGCCGAAAGCGCCGTGGAAGATGCCGAGGGAGCTCCAGGTGAACGAGGAAGCTCCTGCTGAACGGGGCCCTGCCGAACCGAGGGCGCCCGGTGGACGAGGCCCTGGCCGCCGAGGGCGGGCGCCCCCGGCGACCGTGTGCGATCTCCGGATTGGTGCGGCGGGACCAGGCCTGACGTGCCCTGACGTCAGACACGTCAGGGTCTAGCGAGGCTGCGGTCCCCGGCGCTGGGGCAGGGTGACCACGGACGCCTCGCCCGGGACCGCCGGTGGCAGGCCGGCCACCTGGCAGAGCAGGTCGCACCAGGAGGCGAGGTGGGAAGCGGTGTCGGGGACGCCCCCGAGGCCCTCACGGGGCGTCCAGGAGGCGCGGATCTCGATCTGGCAGGCGGCGGGGCGGGCACTGAGGCCGCCGAAGTAGTGGGAGCTCGCCCGTGTGACGGTGCCGCTCGGTTCGCCGTACGACAGGCCCCGGGCCTGGAGCGCCCCCGTCAGCCACGACCAGCACACGTCGGGCAGCAGCGGGTCGGCGGCCATCTCCGGCTCCAACTCGGCGCGGATCAGGGTGACCAGACGGAACGAGCCCTGCCAGGCCTCGTGTCCCGCCGGGTCGTGGAGGAGGATGAGGCGACCGTCGGCCAGATCCTCGTCGCCGTCGAGGACCGCCGCCTCCAGCGCGTACGCGTACGGGGCGAGCCGCTGCGGCGCGCGCGTGGGCTCGATCTCGATCTCCGGCCGCGGTGTCGCGGCCCCCAGCGCGTCGACGGCCGTCCGGAAGGGCAGCGGAGCCGTCTCCGTCTCCATCGCTTCCCGGTTCCCCTCCGTCGCGTCGTCCATTCCGCCAGCGCCGTCCGACAGTCGTCCCTGAGCCGCAGCCATGCGGGGAAGATTAAGGGGAACGGAGCCCGAGCGCAGGGAGAGACACCCGTGCACCGGGTCACGGTCGCATCGCGCTGAGCGAAAGTGGCGCCCCGTTTCAGGCCTTCGCACGCCTCCGCGCGTCCCCATCGGCTGCCTCGCGGGGGCCCGGAGACGGCCCCACCCGGCGTCGGGGGCGGCACGGGGCGTGCGAGACTTTCCGTCGTGAGTGCCATCGCCGGCCCCTCGGGCCACCAGCCGACCGCTACGACCGCCCAGCGTGACGCGGTCCAGGATTCAGCCTTCCTCAAGGCGTGCAGGCGCGAGCCCGTGCCGCACACGCCGGTGTGGTTCATGCGTCAGGCCGGCCGGTCCCTCCCCGAGTACCGGAAGGTGCGTGAGGGCATCCCGATGCTGGAGTCCTGCATGCGCCCGGAGCTGGTCACGGAGATCACGCTCCAGCCGGTTCGGCGGCACAACGTGGACGCGGCGATCTACTTCAGCGACATCGTGGTCCCGCTCAAGGCCATCGGTATCGACCTCGACATCAAGCCCGGCGTCGGCCCGGTCGTGCAGAACCCGATCCGCACCCGCGCCGACCTCGCCCAGCTGCGCGACCTGACCCCGGAGGACGTCCACTACGTCACCGAGGCCATCGGGCTGCTCACCGCCGAGCTCGGTGAGACCCCGCTCATCGGTTTCGCGGGCGCACCCTTCACCCTCGCGAGCTACCTCGTCGAAGGCGGCCCGTCCCGCACGTACGAGAACGCCAAGGCGATCATGTACGGCGACCCGCAACTGTGGGCCGACCTGCTCGACCGGCTCGCCGAGATCACCTCGACCTTCCTGAAGGTGCAGATCGAGGCGGGCGCCAGCGCCGTCCAGCTCTTCGACTCGTGGGCGGGCGCCCTCGCACCCGCCGACTACCGCCGCTCGGTCATGCCCGCGTCCGCCAAGGTCTTCGAGGCGGTCGCGCCGTACGGTGTGCCGCGCATCCACTTCGGTGTCGGCACCGGCGAGTTGCTCGGCCTCATGGGCGAGGCCGGCGCGGACGTCGTCGGCGTCGACTGGCGCGTCCCGCTCGACGAGGCGGCCCGCCGCGTCGGTCCCGGCAAGGCGCTCCAGGGCAACCTCGACCCCACGGTCCTCTTCGCCACCCGGGAGGCGGTGGAGACCAAGACCCGCGAGGTACTCGACGCGGCTGCCGGTCTTGAGGGCCATATCTTCAACCTGGGCCACGGCGTCATGCCCTCCACGGACCCCGACGCCCTGACCCGGCTCGTCGACTACGTCCACACGCGGTCCGCGCGCTAGGCCCGACAGGGCCTGGTTCCCGTATCTCGCGGGTGCCGGGATCGCCGCCTCCGCGGTGGCCCGGGTCTCGTGGTCGGTTCGGATGCCGCATGCGAACTCCCGGGCGTAGACGCCCTCGTCGATGGCGGCGCGCACGCGCGCGGAGATCCGCTCCACATCGCCCTGTTCCGCAGGGGGGTGAGGAGCTCCGGCCCGTTCCCTGGTCGCCGCCGCGGTGCCGAGCAGGCGCGCGGCCCGCTCCGGATCCCCGGCCAGGGAGTGGGCACCCGCCAGGCCCTTCAGCGCCCGGGCGGCCGAACGGTGGTCCTTGGTGGTGACGGCCCCTCCACGAGGCTCTCCCGATGGTGAGCGAGGGCGCGGTCGGTGTCACCGCGCACGGCCGACTACGCCACACAGATCGACGCGGGCGACGACAGGTTCCCCGCCAACGACGCCACCCTTGAAACGCACCTGGGCGCGCTCAAGCACCTCGTCGAGGAGAGCGAGGCGCTCGGCGTCGACGCCGAACTGCCCAAGTACTCCGAGGCACTGATGGAGCGCATCATCGCGCAGGGTCACGCCAGGAACAGCTACGCCAGCGTGGTCAAGGCATACCGCCGCCAGGCCCGGTAACACGACCGGGTTCTCCTGACAAAGAGCCGGTTCTGAAAGCCCCGTCAGAACCGGCCCTTCCCCTGTGCCCGGAAGTTCTCCGGCCCGAAACGCGTTCAGGCCGCTGCGAACAACCCCCACACGACCCGCGGCGACACACTCGCGCCCGGCCAGGTAGTGCCCCGAAGCCGCCGCCCTGCCGTCAGCCGTTCCTGCGGCCGGGCCGGGGCGCCGGCTTCAACCCGTGGCGGATCGCGTTGGCCGCGTCGATGCCGTAGCACACGTCGCGGAAGAAGCGCTTGCAGGCGATGCCCAGTGCGCGCATGTCCGTCCCTACCCCTCTCGGTTCTGTGCGCTGTTGTCTGCCACGATCCCGCGGGGGACCGTCCCGGAACAGTGGCGGCAGTGACACTGTCCGCTAAGATTCCGCCAGCGTCCCGCAGAGGAGCGACGGATGATCCAGCGGCAGCAAGACCCTCCGTACCGCGTCGCCGTGCTGGTGACCGATCAGACCTCGTCCTTCGAGATCGGCATGGTCACAGCGGTCTTCGGCCCGTATCTGAGCGATCTGATCCCCGCGCACTACGAGCTGCGGCTCTGCGCGGAGCGGCCCTCCTCGGTACCCATGGCGGGCGGTGCCGTCCTGACCACGCGGTACGGGCTACGGCAGCTGCGCCTGGCCCACACGGTCATCGTGCCCAGCAGCGCCGATCCAGAGGTACCGCCGTCCGGCGCGCTCATCGCAGAGCTGCGGGCGGCGCACCGCGCCGGTGCGCGCATCGTCTCGACGTGCATGGGTGCCTTCACGCTGGCGGCGGCCGGGCTGCTCGACGGCCGGCCGGCCACCACCCACTGGCGCTGGGCCGATCTGCTGCGCTCCCGCCACCCACGGGTCGAGGTGGATCCGAATCCCCTGTACGTCGACGACGAGGATGTCCTGACCGGTGCGGGCAGTGCCGCCACTCTGGACCTGTGTCTGCACCTGGTACGCAAGGACTTCGGGACGGAGCTGGCCAATGCGGTGGCGCGTCGTCTGGTGATCCAGCCGCACAGGGACGGCGGCCAGGCCCAGTACATCAAGGCGCCGGTGTCGGTGCCGTCCGAGAACCACGGGATCTCGCGCAGCATGGCATGGGCCTTGGAGCACCTGAGCGAGCCGGTCACGGTGGCTGCGCTCGCCCGGGAGGCGCTGATGTCCGAGCGCAGCTATCTGCGCCACTTCGCCAAGGCCACGGGGACGTCACCGATCCGCTGGCTGATCTCGCAGCGGGTACGGGCGAGCCTGCCGTTGCTGGAGAACTCGCATGCCTCGGTGGAGGAGATCGCGACGGCCGTGGGCTTCGAGTCGCCGGTGACCTACCGGCACCACTTCTCCAGGACCATGCGTACATCGCCGTCGGCCTACCGACGGGGATTCCGTACCGTGCAAGAGGCCCGAGAGGCCAGAGAGGCCGCTGACGGCGCGGACCAGGATCACATGTGACGCGGTGTCGCCGTCACCAGCCCGGCCGAGCGCGCCTGCCGAACAGGATGCCGCGTGGCTCCGGTGGAGCCGGCGTGCCGGGGCGCAGCGGCCAGGCCAGCAGCATGCCCACGACGAAGCCGACGACATGGGCCGCGTACGCCACGGTCCCGGCATGCGAGATGGCCGCGCCCGACGAGTACACCGCCTGCAGCCCGAACCAGAATCCCAGCACGACCCAGGCCGGCAGCCGCAGCGGCAGGAACAGCAGGAACGGTACGAGGATCCAGACCCTCACCCTGGGATAGAGCACCAGATACGCGCCGAGCACCCCGGCGATCGCCCCGGACGCACCGATCAGCGGGGCGGTCGAGTCGGAGTTCGCCAGCGCGTACCCGTACGCGGCCGCGTACCCGCACACCACGTAGAACAGCGCGTACCGCACATGGCCGAGCCGGTCCTCGATGTTGTTGCCGAAGATCAGCAGGAAGAGCATGTTGCCCAGCAGGTGCAGCCAGCTGCCGTGCAGGAACATCGCCGTGAACACCGACAGCACCGGTGACTTGACGTAGCCCGGCGGACCCACCAGACACCCGGGTCCCCGCTGCGGGTCGAACGCGACCTGGCCCGTCGGCACCAGCCGCGGCAGCTGGTGGTGAATCAGCTCCTTCGGCACCGCCGCGTAGTGGTCCAGGAAGGCCTGCAGATGGCACAGCTGCGCCAGGCCGCTGTCACCCGCCACCGAACCGGAGAGGCCCGGCATGAGGAGGAAGACGAGGACGTTCGCAGCGATCAGCGCGTACGTCACATACGGCGTCGTGCGTACGGGCATCACATCATGGACGGGGATGACCACAAGGAACTAGTGCCCCCTGTCGGACCCCGGAACCGTGTGTCGCCGCCGAGCCACGCGCCTACCACGCGACGTTGCGCCCCAGTGGGTGAACGCGGCCGTCTCTGCGTACGTATGTCTCCTCAACGCCCGTGATGCGGTCAACTACGTGAGGATCAGGCGATGAACGACCGAGTAACTCCTCCGATGCACGCCACGCCCGACGGTGAGGCCGAGATCACCCTGGTGGTGCGCCTGCCGTGGGAGGACGTGGCACGGCTCGGCCAGGAGGCCGGCCGGCTCGCCGCGCAGATGAAGCGGCCCGTGACGCTCGACGAGGCCGTCAGCCACCGGTTGCGCTCCGCGCGGGCGGCTGCCGCCCATGCGAAGCCGGCGGGTGAGCAGCCGCCCGCGATGACCATGAGCGCGTCCGTGTCGTCGTTGCCGCCGCGGCCGCCGGCGGAGCAGGCGCGGCAGGCGATCGAGAGGATCAACGGAACGGCTTAGCTCCGCTGGTTGGGCGGGTGGGTGCCGTTGGGGTCCCTGCGGGTTCTTGGCTGCGGGTGTCGTCGTGGCTGGCGCGCCCACGCGGCGGAGCCGCACAGTGGTACAGCCCCGCGCCCCTTAAAGAGCGCTGCTTCGCAGCGCCTTTGTCGCCTTTCGTGCTGCCACCAGGATCGGGTCCCAGACCGGGGAGAACGGTGGGGCGTAGCCCAGGTCCAGTGATGTCATACCGCCCACCGTCATGCCCGCCGTCAGGGCCACCGCCGCGATGTCGACGCGTTTGGCCGCGCCCTCGCGGCCCACGATCTGGGTGCCGAGGAGGCGGCCGGTGCGGCGTTCGGCGAGCATCTTGACGGTCATGGGGGCGGCGCCCGGGTAGTAGCCGGCGCGGCTCGTGGACTCGATGGTGGCCGTCACGTACTGGAGGCCCGCCCGGCGTGCGTCCTTCTCCCGCAGGCCGGTGCGGGCGATCTCCAGGTCGCAGACCTTGCTGACGGCCGTGCCGACCACGCCGGGGAACGTGGCGTATCCGCCGCCGGCGTTCGTGCCGATGACCTGGCCGTGCTTGTTTGCGTGCGTGCCCAGCGCGATGTACCGCTCGCGGCCGGAGACCAGGTCGAGGACCTCCACGCAGTCGCCCCCGGCCCAGATGTTCTCGTGGCCGCGCACGCGCATGGCCAGGTCGGTGAGGAGGCCGTCGTGGTCGCCGAGCGGGAGGCCCGCCGCTTTCGCGAGTGCCGTCTCCGGGCGTACGCCGATGCCGAGGACCACCACGTCCGCCGGGTACTCGGTGTCCTTGGTGGCGACCGCCCGTACCCTTCCGTCCTCGCCGGTCAGCAGCCTGGTGACCTCGGCGTCGTTCACCATCGTGATGCCCAGGTCCGTCATGGCCCGATGGACCAGGCGTCCCATGTCGGGGTCGAGCGTGGACATGGGCTCTGGGCCGCTGTTGACGACCGTCACCTCGTACCCGCGGTTGATGAGTGCCTCGGCCATCTCCACGCCGATGTACCCGGCTCCGACCACGACCGCGCGGCGGCCCTTCGTGGCGGCCAGCGTGTCGAGGAGGGCCTGTCCGTCGTCCAGGGTCTGCACGCCGTGCACGCCCGGCGCGTCGACGCCGGGCAGCGGCGGGCGGATCGGGCGGGCGCCGGTCGCGATCACGAGCTTGTCGTACGACGTCCACGACTCGGCGCCGGAATCGACGTCCCGTGCGCGGACGCGTGATCCGGGGACGTCGATCTCCGTGACCTCCGTGCGGAGTCGCAGGTCGATCGCCCGCGCGCGGTGCTCCTGAGGTGTGCGCGCGATCAGCTGGTCCCGGTCGGTGACGTCACCGCCCACCCAGTACGGGATGCCGCACGCCGAGAAGGACGTGAAGTGGCCCCGCTCGAAGGCAACGATCTCCAGCTCCTCGGGGTCCCGCAGCCGGCGCGCCTGCGACGCGGCGGACATGCCCGCCGCGTCGCCACCGATCACGACCATTCGCTCCCGCGCACCCCGCGTGCCCCGCCTACCGCTCATGCTCATGCGAACACGCTACGGGGACAGGACATTTCAGTCCCGTCAGTCCTGTTCGCCGCTCTCCTGACTCTCCTGCGGTCGCGCGGACCCCGGTGCCGGGCGCGCCTGCGGCAGCGGGCCCAGCGCGGACATCGCCGACGCGGACGCCGTGGCCGGCCGCCGCGGCAGCCTGGGCCGTACGAGCCGTACCCACACCAGCACCAGCAGGGCGCCGCCCAGGAGGAACGGGAGCAGTGCGCCGAGCGCGAGCGCGATCCAGCGGAACATGGTGACGAAGGCGTTCCAGCCGCCCGCGAGCGCGTCCAGGAAGCCAGGGTCGTCGTCCTTGCCGGCCTTCTTCACCGGGGTCTCGGTCAGCGAGAGCCTGATCGTGGCGAGGCTGGTGCGGTCCTTCAGGGACGCCTGCCGGGCGAGCAGGGCCTCCAGATCGGCCTGACGGCTGCTCAACTCGCCCTCCAGGGTGACCACGTCGCTCAGCTTCGTCGCCCGGTCCATCAGCTCGCGGATCCGGGCCACGCTGGCCCGCTGCGACGTGATGCGGCTCTCCACGTCGACGACCTGGTCGGTGACGTCCTCGGCCTTCGCCTCGCGCTCGACCAGTTCGCCGCTGCCCTCCAGGTCGCCCAGGACCTCCTCGTACTTGTCGGTGGGCACGCGCAGCGTGACACGGGTGCGTTCGCGGCCCTTGTCGTCGCGGGTGGTGGTCTCGCCCCCGACGAACCCGCCCGCGTTCTCCGTGGTGGTACGGGCCGCCTCCAGGGCCTTCGGCACGTCCTTGACCCGCACGGTGAGCGAGGCGGTGCGGATGATGTGGCTCGCGGTGGGATCGGGCGCCCGGGTGGCCCTGCCCGCGCTGCCGCCCTTGCTGTCGCTCGCGCTGTCGGCACCCGCACCGGCCTGTTGCTGCGAGGCCGCCTCGGCCTTGCTGCTGTCGCCGCTGTCGGAATCCTGGCCCGAGCTGCACCCGGCGAGCGCCAGGGCGCTGACGAGGAACAGTGCGGCCAGGGCCCGCACAGGTCGCCGGGATCGTCGTACGCGCGTTTCGGCCATGTCGGCTTACCCCCGAGGGTTGTCGTGACGGACGTACCTTCGACGCCGGAACGGCCCGGGACGTTGGGTCCTTCCGGTCCCGATGCGGTCACGGTCGGGACTCGGCAGGGACACCGGTCGATCACCCGGCATCACCGGGCTGTCGGTGGGTTCTGAGAAGGTAGAGGCATGCGTGGATCAAGTGCGGGGGCGGGGCACGTCGTCGTCATCGGGGGCGGGATCGCCGGGCTGGCCGCCGCGCACCGGTCGTTGGACCGGGGCGCGCGCGTGACCGTCCTGGAGGCGTCGGACAGGGTCGGCGGCAAGCTGCTGCCGGGCGAGATCGCGGGCGTGCGGGTGGACTTCGGCGCCGAGTCGATGCTGGCGCGCCGCCCCGAGGCGGTCGGCCTGGCCCGTGAGGTGGGCCTCACGGACCGCCTCCAGCCGCCCGCCACGGCCACCGCCTCGATCTGGACCCGCGGCGCCCTCCGCCCCATGCCCAAGGGCCACGTCATGGGCGTGCCCGGCACGGCGTCCGCCCTGGCCGGGGTGCTCTCCGAGGAGGGTCTCAGGCGCATCGAGCGCGATGCCGACCTGCCCCGCACGGAGTTCGGCGACGACGTGGCCGTGGGGGAGTACGTGGCGGCCCGCCTCGGCCGGGAGGTCGTCGACCGCCTGGTGGAGCCCCTCCTGGGCGGTGTGTACGCGGGCGACGCGTACCGCATCTCGATGCGTTCGGCCGTCCCCCAGCTCTTCGGGCCGGCCCGCGCCCACGCGTCCCTGACGGAGGCCGTCCGCGAGGTCCAGGCCAGGGCCGCCGCCGCTCAGCAGACCGGGCCGGTGTTCATGGGCATCGAGGGGGGAGTGGGCGGGCTGCCGCTCGCGGTCGCCGCGTCGGTGCGCGCACGGGGCGGCGAGATCCTCACGGGGACGCCGGTGAGCGAGTTGCGCCGGACCCGGGAGGCGTGGCGCGTCGTCGCGGGCGACCGTGTCCTGCACGCCGACGCGGTCGTCGTGGCCGTCCCGGCCCCGGCCGCCGCCGAGCTGCTGCGTGCCGAGGCGCCCGCCGCCGCGACCGAGCTGGCCGCCGTCGAGTACGCCTCGATGGCCCTCGTCACCCTCGCCTACCGCCGCGCCGGCACCGCCCTCCCCGAGGGCAGCGGCTTCCTCGTGCCGCCGGTCGACGGGCGGACCATCAAGGCGTCCACCTTCGCGTCCCAGAAGTGGGCCTGGATCGCGGACGAGGACCCCGGCGTCCTCGTCCTGCGGACCTCCGTCGGGCGGTACGGCGAGACGGAGATCCTCACCCACGACGACGACCACCTCGTGGCCGTCTCCCGCCACGACCTGCGCGAGGCCACCGGACTGACCGCCGAGCCCGTCGAGACCCGCGTCACCCGCTGGAACGACGGCCTGCCCCAGTACCCCGTCGGCCACCACGCGCGCGTGGCCCGCATCCGCGAGCACGTGGCCGGGCTCCCCGGGCTGACCGTGTGCGGCGCGGCGTACGACGGCGTGGGCATCCCGGCGTGCATCGCGAGCGCGTACGCGGCGGTGGACAAGTTGGCCGGCGACCTGCGTGGTGTGGAGGAGCTCACGGCCAACCCGGTGCAGAGCCTGCACGGCGGAGCGGGAGAATAGCTTCATGAGTGACGACGCCCGTGACGACGCCCCCACCACCGAGTCCGGCAGGATCCCGAACAAGGGCAAGCTGGCCAAGGACCTGAACGAGGTCATCCGCTACACCCTGTGGTCCGTCTTCAAGCTGAAGGACGTGCTGCCCGAGGACCGCGCGGGCTACGCCGACGAGGTCCAGGAGCTCTTCGACCAGCTCGCCGCCAAGGACGTGACGGTCCGCGGCACGTACGACGTGTCGGGTCTGCGCGCCGACGCCGACCTCATGATCTGGTGGCACGCCGAGACGAGCGACCAGCTCCAGGAGGCGTACAACCTCTTCCGCCGTACGAAGCTGGGCCGCGCGCTCACGCCCGTGTGGTCGAACATGGCGCTGCACCGCCCCGCCGAGTTCAACCGCTCGCACATCCCGGCGTTCCTCGCCGACGAGACGCCCCGCGACTACGTCAGCGTGTACCCCTTCGTGCGCAGTTACGACTGGTACCTGCTGCCCGACGAGGACCGCCGCCGCATGCTCGCCGACCACGGCAAGATGGCCCGCGGTTACCCGGACGTGCGCGCCAACACGGTCGCCTCGTTCTCCCTCGGCGACTACGAGTGGATCCTGGCCTTCGAGGCCGACGAGCTGTACCGCATCGTCGACCTCATGCGCCACCTCCGCGCCTCCGAGGCCCGTATGCACGTCCGCGAGGAGGTGCCGTTCTTCACGGGGCGGCGCAGGTCGGTGGCTGAGTTGGTGGCGGGGCTGGCTTGATGCGGAGGCCGGCCCGGTCTTCTCGGCCGGGGGTCCGGGGGGGTGGCCCCCGGGAGATGCAGCACGGGGCGGCGCAGGTCGGTGGCTGAGTTGGTGGCGGGGCTGGCTTGATGCGGAGGCCGGCCGGGTCTTCTCGGCCGGGGGTCCGGGGGTGGCCCCCGGGAGATGCAGCACGGGGCGGCGCAGGTCGGTGGCTGAGCTGGTCGAGGGGCTCGCCTGATCAGTGAAGGTAGGGGGCGGCCTGTCCCTTGGCGGAGCGGCCGCCCGGCCCCTTCGGCAGTGGTTCCGGACGCGGGGCGCATCCCGCCTGCCCTGCCGGGAGTCGGCCCTCCAGGAGGTAGGTCTCCAGGTAGCCGTTTACGCACATGTTCGGGCCGCCCACGAGACCGTGCGTGCCCGCGTCCTGCTCGGTCACCAGCACCGAGCCGGACAGCCTCCGGTGCATTTCGAGCGCGCCGCCGTACGGTGTCGCCGCGTCCCGCTCGGCGGCCAGGATCAGCGTCGGCGCCAGCTCACCGGGGCCCGTGCGCACATCGAGCGGACGCTGCCGGGGCACCGGCCAGTACGCGCACGGCAGGTTCGTCCACACGTTGGCCCAGGTCTCGAAGGGTGCCGTGCGCGCCAGACGGGTGTTGTCGCGGTCCCAGACACGCCAGTCGGTGGGCCAGGGAGCGTCGTTGCACTCGACGGCCGTGTACACCGCGTCGGCGTTCTCCTGGCCGGCCGCCGCCTCCGGGTGCGGACCGGCCAGCCGGACCAACGGCTTCGGGTCGCCCCTCAGATACGCGGACAGCGCCTGCGCCCGTGAGGGCCAGTAGTCGTCGAAGTACGTGGCCTGCAGAAACGTGCCGTGCAACTGACCGGGCCCCACCGTGCCGCCCGCGGGCCCGGCGGCCAGCCGCGCCCGCGCCCTCTCGTAGCTCCTCAGCACGTTCTCCGCGCTGTCCCCGAGCCCGTACGTCTTGTGGTGCAGGGCCATCCACACGCGGAAGTCCGTCCAGCGGCCCTCGAAGGCGGCCGACTGGTCGAGGTTGTTCCGGTACCAGATCTGGTCGGGCGCGGGGTTCACCGCCGAGTCGAAGACCATGCGGCGCACATGCGAGGGGAACATCGTCGCGTACAGCGCCCCGAAGTACGTGCCGTACGAGGAGCCCATGAACGTCAGCCGCGGTTCGCCGAGCGCTGCCCGCAGCACGTCCAGGTCACGGGCGTTGTTGAGCGAGTGGTAGTGCCGCAGCCGGCTGCCGCTCCGCTTCGCACAGCCGCTCGCGTACGCCTTCGCCCGGGCGACGCGCTCCCTCTTGTACCGCTCCGAGGGGTACGTCGGCGCCTCCGTGGGCCCCTGCGGGAAGCGCCTGGAGTCCTGGCAGGACAGCGGCGCCGAGCGGTCCACCCCACGCGGGGCGTATCCGACCAGGTCGTACGCGGCCGCGATGCGCTTCCACCCGGGGACATGGCCGATCAGCGGGAACGCCATGCCGGAGGCGCCGGGTCCGCCCGGGTTGTAGACGAGGGCGCCCTGCCGTGCGATCTTCCCCTTCGCGGGGCTCTTGCCCGTGGCCTTGATCCGGCTCACGGTCAGCTTGATCCTCGGGCCGTCGGGGTGGGCGTAGTCGAGGGGCACCGTGACGGTGCCGCACCGGAGACTGCCGGGCAGGCCCTCCTCCTTGGGGCACGCGCCGAACCGGATGCCCTCCTTCGAGGCGCGCTCGGCGGCGATCTCGGTGCCGAGCGTCTCGGCCGTGGCCCGGCTCCCGGGCCACCGGGGGTCACCGCCGGCCGGCGCGGCGACGAGGGCGGACAGAACCAAGGACCCGGCGGTTCCGTACAGCACGGCAGCTCTCATCGCGTATCCCTTCGGCGCTCGGCAGCAACACAAGGGATGTTTCGTTCGAGGTAGGGGGAAGTAAAGCAACCGGGCCGCTGCGGGAGTTCCCAATGCCCCTGATAGCGCCCGGCCAGGGGCGCGAGAGGCAGTGCCCCGCCAAGTGGCCTCTCAGCGATGCCCGAACGCCGCCCGCACCTCCGGCTCCCCTGCCACCCGGACACCGCGCACCGCGACCGAGGTGAGGTACGTCCGGTCGTCGTCGCCCTCGGTGTGCCGGGTGAGCGCGGCGAGGAGCCGCTGGCCCGCCGGCGACGCCCAGCGCGAGTACGGGTGGACCTCGACGCGGGCGATGGCCAGGCAGCTCAGGCTGAGGATCAGGGGGAGCGCGAACCAGAGGGCGACCAGGACCGGGTCCACGGCGGAGTCGTGTGCCGGCATCAGCAGCGCGACGGTGCCCAGCGCGGTCACGAGCAGCGCGGAGCCCCGCACCTGGCGGACGGCCTCCGCGACCGTCGTCCGCGTGCCGTCCGGTACGGCGAGTCCCGCCGCGACGAGCCGGTCGGCGAGGCGCCGTACGGACTCCGCGGCCGCGGCGGACTGCCATATGGGAGCGATCCGTGACTGGCCCTCAGGGCCTATGGCCCCTATCACCGAACGCTCCATGTCGTCCCGCCCGTCCGGGTCCACCACGGTCGCCCAGCCGGTGTGCGCGAGCAGCAGACGCCGTTGCCGGGCCATCGCCACCAGCGTCAGCTCGGCGACCCGTGCGGGGCCGCCGAACAGGAACGCCGCCTCGTACAGCGTCAGATCGCGGCGTACGACCCTGGGTTCGGCGCCGGAGCGCGCGGCTGCCAGACACAGCCGCATGCACGCCGTGCCGACGGCGACCCAGGCCAGGAGCAGGAGGAGTGGCCACACCATGAGCGTGTTTCTATGTGAACGGCCGCCGGATCGCCATGGGTTGTTCAGGATGCGGACAGGCGGTCACCGGTACGTAAACGTTCCGCTTCAGGGCCGGTCCTCCTCGGGGCCGACGGCCGCCGGAGGCAGGCTGTAGTCCGGGGACGGGGTCACGGGGATGGGCGAGCCGGGATCGTCGGTGGGTCCGGGCGGGGCCGGGGAGTTGGTGAGGGGCGGCGTACTCGCGGAGGCGGCGTCGTGGGCCAGGGCGTCGTAGTCGACGAGCCCGGTGGCCTCCAGGACCTTGATGTGGTCGAGCACGGTCGCGTTCGCGTCGTCGGCGAGGTCGCGGACCAGGGAGTTGCGGGTGGTGGCGCGGACCTGGGCGACCAGGGAGAAGACCTTGCCGTGTGCCTTGCGCAGGATGTTGGCGAACTCCCGGTCGTACTCCTCGCCCCGGGCCGCAGCCAGGGCGGCCAGCCAGGACCGCTGTTCCTCGCTCGGCTGGTTGGGCAGTTCGAGCCCGAGGCGGGCCGCGACGACGCGGACCCGCGCGTCGAGGAAGGTGTGGCCCTCGACGAGGTGCGCGCCCGCCGTGTGCACGGCCTGGGTCGTGCCCTTCTGCTCGGCCTGCTGCCCCGCCGGCAGCTCCCACAGTCCGGCCAGCCGGACCTTCGTGATGAACTCCCGGTCCAGGCCGGACAACGGACCGTACTGCGTAGACACGGTGGACGCGTTGAGCGCGTGCACACCGGTGCCGGAGCGGTCCGCGTACGACCAGATCGGAACGATCAGCGCGACGAGGGTCGCCGTCAGTCCGGCGACGATCAGCCCTGTCCCACTGATCAGTCCGCCGCGGTTGCTGGATCGCATGGTGCCTCCTGTCGCGGCACCGCACGCTAGTGCGCTTCGGGTGCGGGTTGACTGCGGATTGGCATGTTACTGCCGGGTCTACGTCAACTGCCGTACGAGGAGGATGCGTTGATGTGGCCAGAAATGGGCGCTGAATGGTGTATGAGGACAGGGAGGGGCTGGGGGTGAGATCGGGGGAAAGCTGGCGAAAGGGTGTGTCAAACCCGCGCACGTGCCGCGTGTTTGTTATTCGCGGCACATTTGCCACCGTGCGTTGTTTCTCGCCGCACTCAGGCGGGCCCGGCGGCCTGCCTGAGCTCAGGAGACGCTCGGTGGTCCGCCCGCGCTCAGCGGCGGAGCAGGACCCGGCGGGTGGCGCGGGCCAGGCGGGCCGTCGGGCGCTCGGAGCGCGGGACGGGGCCCGAGCGGTCCAGCCACCACTCGCGCAGCTGCCGCCGGACCTCGGCGTCCTCGGGCCGCCCGGCGAGCAGCAGATGCTCGGCGAAGTCCAGCGCGTCATGGCGGTAGCCGCCGCTCATGGGGTGCCCGTGCGTGTAGGCGAGGAAGGCCGGGCGGTACGACTCCCCGAGGATCTGCGGCAGTTCGGGCGCAACCTTCGCCACGACGTCCGCCCGCTTGGCCCCGAGCGCCCGCCCCTGCACCCCCAGCCGCACCCGGTCGAACCCCTCGGGCACGGGCGTCCCCGCCACCAGCGCCGAGAGCAGCGAGGCCTGAGCGAGCCCGAGCCGCTGACGGGCCGGACCCGTGGACGGCGCCGGATCGGCGTCGGGCCCGGGAGCGGTGCCGCGCTCCACGGCCCGGGTGCCGTCCTGTGCGGCTGCCGCCGTGGACGCCCGCCGTACCGTGTCCCGGATCGCGGTCAGCTCCCGCTCCAGTTCGGCCGGCTCGGGGAAGTTCTCGTCGCGCTCCAGGAGGATGCCCGGCGGGGTGACCCGGGAGACGAGGTCGGCGAGGACGTCGAGCACGGGCTGGGAGACGGGGTGGGCGTGGCTGTCGTGCCAGACGCCGTCGCGTTCGAAACCGCCCGCGACATGGACGTACGCGATGGCCTCGACAGGGAGTTCGTCGAGGGCCCTGGACGGGTCCTCGCCCCGGTTGACGTGATTGGTGTGGAGGTTCGCCACGTCGATGAGGAGCCGGACGCCGGTGCGGTCGGCCAGCTCGTACAGGAACTGGCCCTCCGTCATCTCCTCGCCCGGCCACGAGATGAGCGCCGCGATGTTCTCCAGCGCCAGCGGCACCGGCAGCGCGGCCTGGGCGGCCCGTACGTTCTCGCACAGGACGTCGAGTGCGTCCCGGGTGCGCGGGACCGGAAGCAGGTGCCCCGCTTCCAGCACGTCGGACGCCGTCAGGGGGCCACCCGCCCGTACGAAGGCGATGTGCTCCGTGACGAGGGGCGCCCCCAGCGCCTCCGCGCGCTCCGCGAGAGCACGCAGCCGGTCCTCCGCGGGACGGTCCGCGCCGCCCAGGCCGAGCGAGACACCGTGCGGGACGACCGTGACGCCGCGCTCACGCAACCGTGTGAGCGACTCGGGGAGATGGCCGGGGCAGACGTTCTCGGCCACGACCTCGACCCAGTCGACACCGGCGCCGGTCCTGTTCCCGCCCGCGACCATGCGCTCCACGGCCTCGGCGATCTCCGGCCGCCACCCGATGCCCGTCCCCAGCTGCTTCATCCTCGTCCCCTCCTCGTCACGCCGGTCACGGCTGCACCAGGACCCTGTGGGTCGTCTCACCGCGGTGGACCTGTGTTCCGGCGTGACCGACTCATGACCCCGGCACGCCGGGTCGAACCCCTCGGAGGGGACCTTCAGAGCAACATTTGAGCTTGCGGCGGTTCCCCGCACTCCGGCCCTCTGCCGCTTACGGCTACTGGACCTGCGGTGTCTGGCCCTGGTCGTCGTTGAGTTCCTCCGGATCGGGCCGGTTGGTGTTGACCACGCCCGGTGCTCCCGGCGAGACGGACGAGCTCACATCGGGGTTGGTGCTCGGCTCCGCCGCGGGCGGGGAGGCCGGCGACTGCCCGGCGACCGGCGGCGGCGGGCCGGTCGGGCTGGCGGTACCGGAGACCGACCCTTCGGCGATCTTCTGGAAGTCGACCGCTCCGGTCTTCTCCAGGATCGTGATGTGGTCGAGCACGGTCTGGTTGGCGTCCGAGGCCAGCTGGCGCACCAGCGTGTTACGGGTGGAGTTCCGCACCGTGGCGATGTCCGGGAAGATCTTGCCGTGCGCGGAGCGCAGGAGGTTCGCCCACACCTGGTTGTACTCGGAGGGCGAGGCCGCGGTCATCTCGTCCAGCCAGCCCTGCTGCTGGGCGTTGGGCTGGTTCGGCAGCTCGACACCGAGCTTCGCCGCGATGATCCGTACCCGCTTGTCCAGGTCGGCGTGACCCACGATCAGATGATTCGCGGCCTCCTGCATGACCTTGTCGGAGGAGCGCTCCAGCGCCTGCTGGCCGGCCGGCCCCTCCCACAGCCCCGCCAGCCGCACACGGACGATCAGGTCCCGGTCGGACGGGGTCAGCGGTCCCCACTGCGTGGTCACCGTGTCTCCGGTGAGCGCGGCGGCGGCGGTGGCGTTGCGGTTGGGGTACGAGACGAACACGGGGTAGGCGAGTGCGCCGATCGTGCCGGCGATCGCCAGGGCGACGAGGACAGTGCCCTTGGAGCGTCGCAAAGGAGCCTCCCGGAGGAAACCAACTGATCGTTGGGAACGTGCTTGGCCAGGGCCAAGAGGTACGTACAGACCGGTCGGCATGTTCAACCGGCTGCGAAACGGCCGCATGGCCGCGACAGGTGAGGGCGGAGACGACACCTGCGCCCGTGACGGGCCCTGTGGAAGACCGGCCGGCCGAACGCCGTCGGTCCGGGCGGTGGCGCCGTGGACGGGTCAGATCGTGCCGTTGGCGATGGCGTCGAAGTCGACCTGTCCGGTCTTCTCCAGCATCGTGATGTGGTCCAGCACGGTCTGGTTGGTGTCCGAGGCCAGCTGGCGCACCAGCATGTTCTGGGTGCCGTTGCGCACCTGCCCGATGGCGGGGAGGATCTTGCCGTGGGCGGAGCGCAGGAGGTTCGCCCACGTGCGGTCGTACTCCTTGCCCTGGGCCGCGGTCATCTGCTGCAGCCAGGCCTTCTGCTGCTCGTTCGGCTCGTCCGGGATCTCGACGCCCAGCTGGGTGGCCACGGTCCGCACCCGCTTGTCGAGGTCGGCGTGGCCCACGATCAGGTGGTCCGCGGCCTCCTTGACCTCCTTGCTGGACGAACGCTTCATCGCCTGCTCCGCGGCAGGCAGCTCCCAGAGTCCCGCCAGCCGCACACGGACGATCAGATCCCGGTCGGAGGCCGTCAAGGGCCCCCACTGGGTGTTCACCATGCCGGCTGACATGTTCGCCTGTGCGGTGCCGGACCGGTCGGTGTAGGACCACACGGGGAACGCCAGCGCCCCGACCGTGACGATGAGGGCCGCGCCGGCGATGACCGAGACTTTCACGCGCTCCAAAAGAGCCTCCCCTGGGGAAACCAACTGGTCGTTGGGAACTGTTACTTGGCCAGTGCAGGGAGGTACGTAGGGAACGGCTGTGTTGTTCAACGTTGGTCAACCGCGTTCGCGGGCCGGGCGGGTCACGCTTACGGTCGTCGGAGGCCCGGGAGAGGGCAGAAACGACTACCGCCCTCGGCCACCACGGTTTTCCCGGGCGCGATCTCCGTGAAGCCCGCGTCCCGGACGACCGGGAGGCCGGAGGTGGTCAGGTGGCGCCAGTGGTCGGGCGCGGCGGTGCGTACGGCGAGGGGGAAGCCTGCGTCGCGCCAGGCCGCGCGGTCCGCGTCGGACAGCTCCCACCAGGCCAGCTGGGCTCCGTGGCCCGCCTGGGCCATGGCCTTGCCCGCCGTCATACCGAGCTCCGGGCTCATCCAGAGGACGGGGGCGGAGAGGTCCGCGTCCACCGGAGGTTCCGGGTCGTCGAGTTCGGTGCCCGAGACCTGGAGGCGGGCCAGGTCCTTGGGCCAGCCGTCCAGGGGAACGGGCGGGAAGACCCGTACCTCCGCCGACTTGCCCGTCACCGTGATCCCGGGGAGCGCCTCGGCACGGCGCCACTCCGCGCCACGCGCCCGGCGCACCACCTTGCGGATCCGGGCGTCCTGCCAGTCCCGCATCGCCTGGGCCCACGGGCCGTCCCCCAGCGACCGCTCGTCACTCAGCATGACCAGCACCGCACGGGCCGCCGTCTCCAGCGCGTCCGTACGGGCCGGGGGAGCGGACCGCTCGGTCCGCACCACCAGGGGCAGCACGAACTGCGGCGCCTCGTCACGCGACACGGACTCACCGCGGAAGGGGCTGTCCTGCGCTGTGCCGTCCTGCGCTGTGCCGTCCTGCGCTGTGTCGTACGCCACCGTGCCGTCCGCCACTGTGTCGTCTTTCACTGCGCCGCCGTTCACCGAGGTCTGTGCACCCGCGTCACTCGTCACACACCCCAGTCTGCCAGGCGGAAGATCCGTTCCCCTGCGCGCGTACGCACACCCGTACGAGGATGGGGCGCATGGCACGTGAGGTACCGGAACGCGAACAACAACGGTTGCGGCTGGAGGGCGTGGGCCGCCGCTACGGGCGACGCGGCCGCTGGGTCCTGTCCGGCGTCGACCTGGAGGTGGCCCCCGGGGCGCTGATCCGTATCGAGGGCGCCAACGGCACCGGCAAGTCCACGCTGCTCCGCCTCCTCGCGGGCCTCGACGCGCCCACGGTGGGCCGGATGGTGGGGCGCCCGCGCACGGCGTACGTCCCCGAACGCTTCCCGGCCGCGCTGCCCTTCACCGCGGCCGACTACCTCATGCATCTCGGCACCGTCCACGGCCTGTCCCGCCCGGCGGCCGCAGACGCCGCCGACGAGTGGCTGGAGCGCTTCGGCGCCGCCGAGCACGCCCGGACGCCGATGTCGGAACTCTCCAAGGGCAGCAGCCAGAAGGTCGCCGTCGCCCAGGCCCTGCTCGCCGAACCGGAATTGCTGGTCCTGGACGAGGCCTGGACCGGCCTGGACGACCCGGCCCGCGGCGAGCTGGAGCGCGCGGTGACCGAGCGCACGGCCGCCGGGGGCGCGGTGGTGTTCGTCGACCACGACCCGCGCCGGCTGGCGGGGCGGCCGGACGCGATCTACGCCGTCGTCGAGGGCACCCTCAACCCCCGTACGGGGAACGGGGACGCGCATGCGGACGGTCCCCACGTGGTCGTCCGCGCACAGGGGCCCGCGGGAACCGCTCCACCGGACGAGGTCACGGCACTCGCGGCCCTGGTCGAGGAGGTGGCGGGCGACGCGCACCGGATCACTGTCCCGGAGTCCCGCTCGGACGCCGTGCTCAGGGCGCTGCTCGGGGCCCGGCCGCCGTGGCACGTGGTGAGCGTGGAGCCCGAGCCCGCACGGGGCGTCGTGCCCCGGCCCCGCACACCCGAACCCATCGAAACCGAGAGCTCCTGATGACCGCGCTCCTCCGCTACCAGGCCGCCCTGCTGCTGCGCTCCCAGCGGGCGCTCCCGCCCGTGATCCTGTACGCCGCGGTCCTCGCGATCGGTGTGCAGAGCGGGCAGCCCGTGCTGGACTCGCTCGGCTGGACGGCCGCCGCGCTGCTGCCCGTGGCCGCCTGGCTGGTACGCATCTGCGCCACCAACGAGCCGTCCGCGGCGCGGAGTTGTGTGGGCGCGGCGGCGGGTCCCGAGCGGGCGCACCTGGCGTGCGTCACGGTCGCGCTGGCGGCGGCCGGGGCGCTCGGGGTCGTGGCCACGGTCTTCGTCACGTTCATCAGTGACGCGACGAGCGCCGATCACCAGATACGGCTGTCGGCGGTCCAGGCCGGAGCCGCCGGACTGCTCGCCACGCTCGCGTGTGCGCTCCTCGGCACGGCCGTCGGCGCGCTCACCACCCGTCCGCTGCTGCGCTCGCCGGGCCGCGCCGTGCCCGCACTGCTGCTGGGCGCGCTCCTGGCGCTCGTCGTCACGGGTTCCCCGGCGCGGGCGGCGGTCAGCGCCTTGGTCACGGGCTCGCAGGAGGGTACGGTCCCGGTGCCGGTGCTGCCCCTGGCGGGTGCCGCGCTGCTGGCGGCGGCCGCGATCGGGGCGGCCTGCGCGCTTACCACCCGACGGTCGTCCTGACCGGCCGGGAGCCCCGGAGGCGGAGGACCACCGCCGGGGCCGGCGTGCCGGGTGCGCGTGCCGGTTGCGCAGGTCAGTGGCGCACGTCAGTGGGTCAGGTCCGGCGCCATGGGCCCGTGACCGCGAACGTCGTTCCCGGTGTGTAGCAGTTGACGTACATCGTCTCGCCGTCCGGGGAGAAGGTGACGCCCGCGAACTCGCCCCACTCCGGTTCCTCGGGAGTGCCAGTGTTCTGGGCGTTGCGGGCCAGCGCGTAGACCTCGCCTCGGCGCGTCACCCCGTAGACGTGCTGGGCGCCGTTGCCGTCCTCGCAGACCATCAGGCCGCCGCTGGGGGCGAGGCAGATGTTGTCGGGTGACTCGCCCGGGAGCTGGACATCCGTGTCCGGGCCGAAGACGATCACGAGGGTGAGGCGGCGCCTTGCCGGGTCGTAGCGCCAGATCTGCCCGTAGTGGTCGGCGGCCGAGCCCTCCGCGCTGCGTGCGAAGGACGACACGAAGTACACGCTCGTGCCGCCCCAGTAGCAGCCCTCCAGTTTCTGCGCGTGCGTGATGCCCTTAGGGCCGAAGTCCTGGAGGCGGACGGGGGTGCGGGCGGCGAGCGGATCCGGCACGTCCACCCATTCGATGCCGTCGAAGGTCGCGCCGGTCTCCTGGATCGAGGAGAGGTCGGGCACGCCGGGTACGCGCATCGCCTGGAGGCGGCCGCCCGCGCGCAGGGAACCGAGGCCGCCCCGCGGCTTGTCGGGGAGGAACCGGTAGAAGAGACCGAAGGGCCTGTCGAAGGCGTCCTCGGTCTCGTAGACGATGCCGTGGCGAGGGTCGACCGCGATCGCCTCGTGCTGGAAGCGGCCCATGGCGGTGAGGGGTACGGCTCCGGAGCGGTGCGGGTCCGCGGGGTCGACCTCGAAGATGAAGCCGTGGTCCTTGGTGTAGCCGTTCGTGCCTGCCTTGTCCTCGGTCTCCTCGCAGGTCAGCCAGGTGCCCCAAGGGGTGGGCCCGCCCGCGCAGTTGACCGCCGTACCGGCGATCGCGACGCGCTCGTCGAGGACGTTGCCCCGCCGGTCGAGGGTCAGGGCCGTACAGCCGCCCTTGCCCATCGGGTCGTACGTCAGGCCGTCGACGGTGGGGACGCCGATCCGGCCGGTGACGCGGTTCTCGTGGTTGCGGACCAGGTGGACCTGGCCGTTTCTGCCGCCGGAACGGCCGGCAAAGGCAGCCATGCCGTCGTGGTTGCTGGGTACCTTGCCTTCGCCGGAGCGGAGGGGGTCGCCCTCGCGGGACAGGACTCGGTAGCGGAATCCTTTCGGCAGGTCGAGCAGGCCGTCCGGGTCGGGGATCAGTGGGCCGTAGCCGGAATGGCCCACGCCCTGCGCGGCGGCCGTGCCGGCGAAGAGTTCGGAGAGGGCGCCGGTGAACGCGATGCCCGCTCCCAGGGCACCGGAGCGGGCCATCATCTGACGTCGTGTCACAGGCGTGCGTCGTGTCACGGACATGGGAAACCTTCCTGTTGGCGGACAGGATGTGACCCGCCTGTGTATCACGTGACTTCGGTCCCGTGAACCACGCGCGTAGAAGGTCTCACTCCGTGCTCGGTGGTGTCACTCCGTCGGTCTTGGACGGCCGGGGCGTGACCTCGGGCGGCGGTGCGGAGGCCGGCCGCACCTGTGGCTGCGTGGTCGTTTCCGGTGCTCCGTCGGGTGGCTGCTCCTGGTGCGCCCGCTCCAGGAACCGCAGCAGTTCCACGGGGAAGGGCAGCACGAGCGTGGAGTTCTTCTCGGCCGCGACCGCGACCACGGTCTGGAGCAGGCGGAGCTGGAGCGCGGAGGGAGTGTCCTCCATCTGCTGGGCCGCCTCGGCGAGCTTCCTCGACGCCTGGAGCTCGGCGTCGGCGTTGATGATGCGGGCCCGCCGCTCGCGGTCGGCCTCGGCCTGGCGGGCCATCGAACGCTTCATGGACTCCGGCAGCGACACGTCCTTGATCTCGACGCGGTCGACCTGTACCCCCCAGCCCACGGCGGGGCTGTCGATCATCAGCTCCAGCCCCTGGTTGAGCTTCTCGCGGTTCGACAGCAGGTCGTCGAGGTCGCTCTTGCCGATGATCGAGCGGAGGGAGGTCTGGGCCATCTGGGAGACGGCGAAGCGGTAGTCCTCGACGTTGATGACGGCGCTGACCGCGTCGTGGACCCTGAAGTAGACAACGGCGTCGACCCGCACGGTCACGTTGTCCCGGGTGATGCCCTCCTGCGCGGGCACCGGCAGCGTCACGATCTGCATGTTGACCTTGCGGAGCCGGTCGACGCCGGGGACCACCATGGTGAAACCGGGCGGACGGGGTTCTCCGAGCAGCCGCCCGAGCCGGAGTACCACGCCGCGCTCGTACTGCTTGATGACCCGTGCCGCCGCTGCGGCGTACACCCCACCGGCGCAGCCGACCGCGACGGCCGCAGTCACCAGTGCCTCGATCATGACGACCCCCTTTCGAGCCGTCGTGCGTAGGGTCGTTTTCACCCTTCGCCCGCGAATACCACGATATGCCTGGGGTGGGTTCGGGGCGACGGTGCGGGGTGCGGGTGCAGGGTGCCTCCGGCGGTCGGGGCGGTGCGTGGGTGCGGGTGCGGGTGCGGGTGCGTTGTGGCTTGGGCGCCTACGCGTTTGTTCGTGGGTCGGGGGCGCGCCGGGAGGTCTCCGTCCTCGGTCCGGCGGGTCTGTGGGGTGTCGTATGTGCTCGGCGGTGGACGCCGGCCGCTGCGGGCGGACACCTCCCGGCACACCCCCTGCCGTGCGTACACGTCTGCGGGGCGTGTGGTGGTACCGGTCGCGCGGTGGTGCAGGTGTCGGGCGGGTGGTGATGCAGGTGTCGTGTCCGGTGCCGGTGCCGGTGCCGGTGACGGTGACGGTGACGGTGACGGGTGGTGGCGGCGCGTTGTGGTGCCGGGCGCGCCCGTGCTTTTTAAGGGGTGCGGGGCTGTGTTGAATCTGCGGCTCCGCCGCGTGGGCGCGACCAGCCACATACGACCCGCAGCCGACCACAACCAGGAACCCGGCAGACGAGACCGACCGGCCACACCCCCGGAGGGACGGGGCTGCAGGCGGCGCAACAGCGTCACCCGCAGCCCTGTCCTGTGGGCGCCCTACGGGCTCACCCGGTGTTCGACGTCACCCTCACCGGCTCGGTGTCCGGCGCGCTGTGGCGCTGGGCCCAGTTCTCCAGGGCCGTGCGGCAGGCGTGGTCGAGGTGGTGGAGACCGGAGAGGTCCACCTCGATCGGGCGGTCCTGCGGCAGGGCCTCCAGGCTGTCGAGGATCTTCGGCAGGCGCAGGAAGGTCGCGTTGCCCGACAGGTACGCCTGGATGGGGCCGGCGCCCTTGTCGATGACCTCCAGCCTGATGTGCGAGGCCTCCCACGCGGTCTTGACGACCGAGAGGGCCAGACCGATCAGTACGCCCTCGAACATGTTGACCGCGACGATCGCCACGGCGGTGACCACGAGGATCAACGCCTCACCCCGGTGCGCCCGCCACAGTCCGACGACCTCCCGGAAGGGGATCAGTTTCCAGCCCGCGTGGACGAGGATGCCCGCGAGGGCCGGGATCGGGATGAGCGCCAGCGTGGACGGCAGCAGCGCCGCGAACAGCAGGAGCCACACGCCGTGCAGGACCCGGGACGCCTTGGTCTTGGCGCCCGCCTGGACGTTGGCCGAGCTGCGCACGATCACCGCGGTCATGGGCAGCGCGCCGAGCGCACCGCACACGGTGTTGCCCGCACCCTGGGCCATCAGCTCCTTGTCGTACTCGGTGCGCGGCCCGTCGTGCAGCCGGTCCACGGCCGCGGCACTGAAGAGCGACTCGGCGGAGGCGATCAGCGTGAACGCGAGGATCGTGCCGAGGATGCTCAGGTTCGCCAGCTCCCCGAAGGCGTCGAGGCCGGGCGGCTGGATGGAGTCCAGCAGACCCTTCACCTCGACGGTGGCGACCGGGAGGCTGAAGGCGAGGGAGGCAAGGGTGGCCAGGACCACCGCGGCGAGTGCCCCCGGTACCGTCTGCGCCTTCTTCGGCAGCCGCTTCCACAGCACCATCACGGCGATGGTGCCCGCGCCGATCGCGAGCGAGGCCAGTGCCCCGGTGCTGCCGAGGGCGTCGGCAGCCGCGCCGGGCAGGCCGGCGATCTTGTCGAGGCCGGAGGCGGGTGCCTTCAGGCCGGCCGCCGCGTACAGCTGGCCCGCGATGATGACGAGCCCGATGCCGGCCAGCATGCCCTCGACGACGGACACGGATATCGCCCGGAACCAGCGGCCCAGCTTCAGCGCGCCCATGGCGAGCTGGAGCAGCCCGGAGGCCAGCACGATGACGCCCAGCGCGGGCAGCCCGAACTCGTTGACCGCCTCGAAGACCAGCACGGTCAGACCGGCGGCCGGCCCGGACACCTGGAGGCTGCTGCCCCGCATGAGACCGGTGACGATGCCGCCCACGATGCCGGTGACGAGTCCGAGCTCTGCCGGGACCCCGGAGGCGACGGCGACGCCCACGCACAGCGGGAGGGCGACGAGGAACACGACGAGGGAGGCGGCGAAGTCCTGCCTCAGGTGGGGGAACTTGGTCAGCACAGTCGTTCCCCCGCTCACAGGGACTCGAACGAGTCGGTGTCAGCGCGGTGTTCGCGCACGGCTCCCGTGTGCACCTCGTAGTACCAGCCCCTCAGACGGAGCTGACCCGATGCCAGGCGTTGTTCGACGCACGGGTAGGACCGCAGTCGCAGAAGCTGTGCCAGAACGTGGTTCTGTACGGCTTCCGCGACGGCGGGGTCCGCCGAGTCGGCGGACCTGGGTTCGTCCGCGGCGTGCGCGAGCCAGTCCCGTACGGCGGGTACGGCGGTGAGGTCGTCGCCCCGCACCAGCGCGCCGACCGCTCCGCAGTGGGAGTGGCCGCAGACCACGATGTCCTGTACGCCGAGGACCTCCACGGCGTACTCGATGGTGCACGCCTCACTGGTGGGGTGGTCGGAGGCGTACGGGGGGACGATGTTGCCCGCGGTGCGCAGTTCGAAGAGCTCGCCGGGGCGGGCGCCCGTGATCAGGGCCGGGACGACCCGGGAGTCCGAGCAGGTGATGAAGAGGACTTGGGGGGACTGGCCTTCGGCCAGCCTGGCGAACTCCTCAGGGCGCTGTCCGAACGTACGGGCGTTGTCGATGAGGGGCTGCATGTGTGGTGATTCCTCCTGGCGCGCCACGGCGGCGCGTCGGGCTGACAAGAACAGAGTGTGGGGGGAGAGAACTCTGCTGCTCAGCAGCGGAAGACCTGGAGTGCGGCCGGGGTGTGGGCCGTCCGTGATCTCGCCCCCTGGTGATGCCACGTGACAGGCGCGACCGGCTCGTGAACGAATGCCCGATCCGACCCCGTCAGTGGACGCTCGGGCGCCGACGGCACGGAGTCGGTCGTGCGATGCCGGTCAGTCCTCGGCAGCGGGCCGAGCGGGTCCCGGGAGTGGTCGCACTTGCGGTGGGTGACGATCTCGTCGCGCAGCGCCTTACCCGTGAGTACTTTTCCGGGCGCGGCGTTGACCTTGGCGTCGCGCGTGGTGTGCGCGGATGCGAAGGAGGTGGTGGGGATGAGGAACGGGAGGCAGAGCAGGATGGCGGAGAGGAGCTCAATCATGGTCAGGCCCCTTCTACCTCGCATCTTGTCCCTCCTCCCAGGTGTTTACCGTCTTTTCGGCGCGTCAACAGTTGGTCAACGACGGGTCAAGAACAACGGTAACCCGGCGCAGATGTTTGCTGCGTAAACTTAACGTTTCATGCTGAAGAGAGCCTGAAAGCGCGGCCGGGCTGGCTTGAAATGGACCTTGACCTGTGAGAGTGCAGTGAATAGCGAGCTGCGCGGGGCAGGGCAGGGTGGCGCGGTGTTCTGAGGGCCCGGCCTGGTGCCCGCCCGGTGGGTGGTGAGCGCCCCGCTCAGTGCTCGACGAGGCCCTTGGCGTCGCGTGCGAGCGCGGTGAGGCGGGAGATGGCCCGGAAATACTTCTTGCGGTAGCCGCCGTTCAGCATGTCCTCGCTGAACAGCTTGTCGAAGGGCAGTCCCGAGGCGAGGACCGGCACCTCGCGGTCGTACAGCCGGTCGGCGAGCACGACGAGCCGCAGGGCGGTCGACTGGTCCGGAACGGGCTGCACATCGGTGAGGCACACGGCCTTCAGGCCGTCGGTGAGGGCGCCGTAGCGGCTCGGGTGGACGCGCGCCAGGTGGTCCAGCAATGGCGGGAACTCGTCGAGGGAGGCGCCCTCGGTGGCGTACGCGGCCTTCGTCACCTGCTCGTCGGAGTACGGCGCCGGGGCCTCGGGCAGCCCGCGGTGGCGGTAGTCCTCGCCGTCGATGCGCAGGGCGCGGAAGTGTGCCGACAGCCCCTGGATCTCGCGCAGGAAGTCGGCCGCCGCGAACCGGCCCTCGCCGAGCTTGCCCGGCAGGGTGTTCGAGGTGGCGGCGAGCGCGACACCCGCGTCGACGAGCTTGCCGAGCAGGGTCGAGACCAGGACGGTGTCGCCCGGGTCGTCCAGCTCGAACTCGTCGATGCACACCAGACGGTGTCCGGACAGGGTCTGGACCGTCTTCTGGAAGCCGAGCGCCCCGACCAGGTTCGTCAGTTCCACGAACGTGCCGAAGGCCTTGAGCTCGGGCTCGGCGGGGGCCGCGTGCCAGAGCGAGGCCAGCAGATGGGTCTTGCCGACGCCGTAGCCGCCGTCGAGGTAGACGCCACGCGGGCCGGTGGGGGTCTTCTTCCGGGGCCTGCCGAAGCCGAAGAGCCGGCGCCTGCCGGACGTGCCGCCGACGGGCGCCCCGCCGAGACCCGTGGCGAAGCCGCTCAGGACCCGGACGGCCTCGGTCTGGCTGGGCTGGTTCGGGTCCGGGATGTACGTGTCGAAGCGCACGGAGTCGAACCGGGGCGGCGGCACCATCTCGGCGACGAGCCGGTCCGCGGGGACATGCGGCTCACGGGTGCACAGGGACAGCGGAACCGCTTCGGGTATGCGACCGATCCCGGACACGGCGGCGGAGGACGACGACGACACGATTACCGAGTCTAAGGGTCGTGCCACACTGCACGACATGCGACGCCTGTTCCCTGTGACCGAACTGACAGCGCCCCCACGGCCCGGAGGCGCACCCGGCGGGGGCACGGACGCGGTGGCGGGGAGTGGCACCGACCGCGAGTGGGGGTTCGACGAACTGGCCGAGGCGTACGCCTACCCCTCGGCGTCCGGCGGCGCCCCCGAACCCTGGCTGCGCGCCAACATGGTGTCGACCCTCGACGGCGCCGCCCAGCACGACGGGCGCTCCCAGCCCATCTCCCACGCGGCCGACATGCGGATCTTCGGCACGTTGCGGGGGCTCGCGGACGTGGTGGTGGTGGGCGCGGAGACCGTACGGCAGGAGGGTTACCGTCCGCCGCGTGCGCGCGAGGCCTTCGCGGCGCGCCGGGAGGCCGCCGGGCAGGGCCCCGCGCCCGCCATCGCCGTGGTGAGCGCGAGCCTGGACCTGGACTTCTCGCTCCCGCTTTTCACTGCGCCCCTCGTCCCCACGCTCCTGCTCACCGGCGCCGCGGTGGCCCCCGACCGGGTGGCCGCCGCGGAGAAGGCCGGCGCCCGCGTCGTGATCGCCGGGGACGGCACGGAGGTGGACCCCGCCCGGGCCGTACGCGCCCTCGCCGACCTCGGGCACACCCGGCTGCTCACCGAGGGCGGCCCGCGGCTTCTGGGTCAGCTGGTGGCGGCCGACGTGCTGGACGAGCTGTGTCTGACGCTCGCCCCGATGCTCACGGCGGGGGACGCGCAGCGCATCGCCGGGGGCCCGTCAGTCGCCGTACCCAAGCGTTTCGAACTCGTGTCCCTCCTGGAGGAGGCCGGGTTCCTGTTCAGCCGTTACCGTCGGACCTGAAGGGTTGTGGGTGGAATGTGCCGTTCTGTTTCGGTGTCGCTGGGCACACTCGAACTCCCGGTCCCGGTCCCGGATGGAGAAGGGCACCAGTCGTGTTCACGAGCGTATTGATGATCGAGAAGGCCCTGACGTCCGCCGACGTGGAGTTCGTCACCACGCTGCACGGCGACGAGGCGGTCGCCTTCCATGTGCTGCTCCAGCCCCGCGGGGACCAGGCGGACCGCCTTCTGCGGGCCATCGACGACCTCGCCCTCGGGGAACTGGACGAGGCCGCCCGCGAGCGCGAGACCCCCGAGGGGGAGGAGGCCCGGGAGACCGGGAAACGCGCCCTGGAGGTGTCCCTGCAGGCGCTGCACGGGGCCGGCAACGAGGCGCAGGGGCGGCTCATCGAGGCCCATCCGCTGGACGCACTGAAGTCGCTGGTCGACGAGGTGGAGGCGGACGAGGTCATCGTGCTGACCGATCCCCACTACGTGGAGGAGTTCTTCCACCGGGACTGGGCGTCGCGTGCGCGGCACAAGGTGGGGGTGCCGGTGCTGAAGCTGTTCTCGCACAGCAAGGCGTAGCTGTTCGGGCGCCGTACTGGTGCATGTCGTGGTTCGGGTGCGGGCTCGTCGTGGTTTCTCGCGCAGTTCCCCGCGCCCCTCTCGGGGCGCTCGGCTCGCCGCGGGTGTGCGAAGGCGTCCTCGCGTACGCAATAGGCTGGGGTCGCCCTCACCTTCAGGGCGCCCTCGTTGCCGTACGAATCTTGGGAGAAACGCGCATGGCACCCGGCCTTCCTACCGCCATGGACCGACCGCACTTCATCGGGATCGGCGGCGCCGGGATGTCGGGGGTCGCGAAGATACTCGCGCAGCGCGGGGCGAAGGTGGCGGGCAGCGACACCAAGGAGTCCGCGACCGTCGAGGCACTGCGCGCCCTGGGGGCGACGGTGCACATCGGGCACGCGCCGGAGCACCTCGCGGACGACGCGAGCTGCGTGGTCGTGTCCTCGGCGATCCGCGGCGGCAACCCGGAGCTGGCCCGTGCGGAGGAGCTCGGCATCCCCGTGGTCCACCGCTCGGACGCGCTGGCGGCCCTGATGGAGGGCCTGCGCCCGATCGCGGTCGCGGGCACCCACGGCAAGACCACCACGACCTCGATGCTGGCCGTGTCGCTGAGCGCGCTGGGCCTGGAGCCGTCGTACGTGATCGGCGGCGAACTCGACGCCCCCGGCTCCAACGCCCTGCACGGCGACGGCGAGATCTTCGTCGCCGAGGCGGACGAATCGGACCGCAGCTTCCACAAGTACGCGCCCGAGGTCGCCATCGTCCTCAACGTCGAGCTCGACCACCACGCCAACTACGCCTCCATGGACGAGATCCACGAGTCCTTCGAGACGTTCGCGGGTCGGATCGTCCCCGGCGGCACGCTGGTGATCTCGGCGGACCACGAGGGTGCGCGGGAGCTGACGCGGCGGCTGGCCGGCAAGGTGAGGACCGTGACGTACGGCGAGGCGGAGGACGCCGACGTACGGGTCCTCTCCATCGTCCCGCAGGGCCTCAAGAGCGAGGTCACGGTGGACTGGGAGGGCGCGGAGCTCACCTTCACCGTCTCGGTCCCCGGCCGTCACTACGCCCTCAACGCGGTGGCCGCGCTGACGGCGGGCGCAGCCCTCGGCGTCCCGGCCGCGGAGCTCGCCCCGGCCCTGGCCGCGTACACGGGCGTCAAGCGCCGCCTCCAGCTGAAGGGCGAGGTCGCGGGCGTCCAGGTCATCGACTCCTACGCTCACCACCCGACGGAGATGACGGCGGACCTGGAGGCGATGCGCGGGGCCGCCGGCGAGGCCCGCATCCTGGTGCTGTTCCAGCCGCACCTCTTCTCGCGGACCCAGGAACTCGGCACCGAGATGGGCCAGTCCCTGGCCCTGGCCGACGCCTCCGTCGTCCTGGACATCTACCCGGCCCGCGAGGACCCGATCCCGGGCGTCACCAGTGAGCTGATCATCGAGGCGGCGCGGGCCGCGGGTGCGGACGTCACGGCGGTCCACGACAAGGACGCGGCGCCCGCGGTGGTCGCGGGAATGGCGAAGGCGGGCGATCTCGTTCTCACCATGGGCGCGGGTGACGTCACCGACCTGGGCCCACTGATCCTGGACCGTCTCGCGCAGCACAACTAAGGGGTTGGCCTTCATGTCGTACGACGTCGAAAAGCCGGACGAGCAGTGGCGTGCGGAGCTGAACCCGGCCGAGTACGCCGTCCTGCGCCAGGCCGGCACGGAGCCCGCCTTCACCGGTGAGTACACCGACACCAAGACCAAGGGCGTCTACTCCTGCCGCGCCTGCGGCGCCGAACTCTTCACCTCGGGAACCAAGTTCGCGTCCCACTGCGGCTGGCCGAGCTTCTACGACCCGAAGGACTCGGACGCCGTGGAGCTGATCGAGGACCGTTCCCACGGCATGGTGCGCACGGAGGTCCGGTGCGCCCGCTGTGGGTCGCATCTGGGGCACGTCTTCGAGGGCGAGGGGTACGCGACGCCGACCGACCAGCGGTACTGCATCAACTCGATTTCGTTGCGGTTGGTGCCGGACGAGGACTGACGCGGGCGTATAGCCCGACTCGTCTGCCGCCCACCTGCGGCCCGTACGGTCACGCTGTGGTCAGGAGGGAATGATCCGCCACTGTTCGTGCGTGGCTCCGTCGTACGTCCACTGGTTGATGTCGGCCCCGTCGTCGGTCAGTGCGTTGCCGACGGCGAGCGACAGACCGCTGAACCGGTTGGTGAGGACGTAATATCCGTCGCCTGTCGGTGTCAGGGCCCAGTGCTGCTGGGGGGCGTCGGCATCGGCCCAGATGTCGACGTTCCCTGCGTTGGCCCGGGACAGTCCGGCGATCTGCACGAGTTTGCCGCTGCCCACGCCACGGATCTTGAAGTACCCGTCTCCGGTGCTGGTGAAGGTCCACTTCTGGTTCGCCTGACCGTTCCACGGCCACTGCAGAACGCCGGTGCCGTTGGCGGTACCCGTGCCCGCCACGTCGGCGACCTTGCCGCTGTGGCGGGCCTGAAGACGGTAGACGGTGCCGTCGCCGGGCAGTGTGGTGGACAGCAGCGCCGGCTTGGCGGTGCGTCCGCCGATTCTGACTCCGCCGATGTTGGCGTAGCCGCCGGTCGCCGCGTCGACCTGGATCCGCACGTAACCGGCGTTCCTGGCGGGCCACTCGGCCAGTTTGAGGGTGCGGTCGCCGGCCCAGCTGCCGCTCGCCACCTGGGTGAACGCGATGCCGTCCGTGCTGGTGTGGATGGTGTACGAGGTGATGTCGCCGTCGGTGGAGTCGGTGCGGTTCCACTGCTTGGGCAGGTACTCCAGAGTGGAGACGTTGCTCCAGACACCGCCCAGGTCGATGGTGATCGACTGTGGCAGCGGCAGGCTCCAAGTGGACCAGCACGTCTCGAAGTTGCGGTCGCTGAGCCCGTCGATGGCGTTCAGCGGCCCTTCGCCGCTGTGGAAGCCGGTGGCGATGGCGTTGACCGGAGTGATGGGGTGCTCGGCGCGCAGCGGCTGGGTGGGCAGCGGTGCTCTGGAGGTGTCCGGGCTCCACGTGGCGCCGACCTCGGCCAGCCGGCTCACGATGTTGGTGTCGAGCACCCCGTTCCGGTTCGGCGGGCAGTTGAGGATGAACGAGGTGTACTTCGGTTCGAGATCGGCCAGATGGGAGAGGATGGCTGCCTTGCTCATGGGGTCCCTGGTCGGCGTACTCGGGTGCCAGAACCATCCGTCACTGATCGTCTGCCCCTGGAGTGCCGCGTAGGTGTTGCCCGTGGGCGCGGTGATGCCCAGCGGCTCCTCGAAGTAGATCGCATCACCGAGGAAGGGCACGGACAGTGCCCCGTGGTCGATCATGACGATGCCTGGCTGCAGCGATTTCACGTGCTCGCGGATCCGCTGGTACGAGACGGCCTGCTGGCCCATCTGCCAGGCAAATCCGTCCATGACGAAGAGGTCGATGGTGCCGTAGTTCGTCAGCAGTTCCGTGATCTGGCCGAGGATGTAGGTGAGGTCGCCGGGCTGGACGGCCTCGTCGCTGCCGATCCCGTGCCGGCTGTCGTAGGCCTCGACGCCGTGGGTGCGGTCCCATATGGAGAAGTACAGGCCGACCTTGAGGCCGCGCGCTCGGAACGCGGTGACGTACTGGGCGACGATGTCGTGCCGGTAGGAGCTGTGGGTGACGTTCTGCTTGTTGTGGGCGGTCGGCCACAGGCAGAAGCCGTCGTGGTGTTTGGCTGTGAGTACCCCGTAGTCCATCTTCGCCGCCACGGCAGCCGCCGCCCACTGGGCGCAGTTGACGGCAGTGGGGGCGAAGAGCGCGGGGTCCTGGTGCGGTGCCGCCCACTCCTCGTCCGTGAACGTGCCGAGGTTGAAGTGGTTGAACATGCCGAAACGCATGTCGACCAGCTTGCTGAGGCTGTCCTGGCGCGCGGACGCAGCCGCCTGGGCCGATGTACCGGTACCGAGTACGGCGGGCAGCGATGCCGCGATCGCGGTTGCGCCCGTCGCACCGATGAACTGCCTGCGGGTCGGTCGTCCTGACACGGTGAACTCCCGGGAATTTGGGGGCGGGAGAGACTGATGCGTCCTATGAATCTCACTCGTGTGTCAGACAGGTCAACCCTTGTGAAGGGATGAATAGCCCCAATCAAATGGTAGTTGGTGAATACTTGCTACTTTTGTCTGTTTACTTCTTCTCAAGACATCACTTGTATGGGCCGCGTGTCGTGTCATGCTGGGGATGCGGAATCCTGGGTCAGACCGGATGTGCCTGGGCGGCCGACTCGTGGAAGGAGTTCACGTTGTCCCTGACGGACAAGGCCATCGGACAGATCCGTGAGCTGATCCGGACGGGCGCGCTGCCCCCTGGCTCCAAACTGCCCCCCGAGCCGGAACTGGCCGGGCAGCTCGGACTCTCCAGAAACCTCGCCCGCGAGGCCGTCAAGGCCCTCGCCGTCGCCCGGGTGCTGGAGGTCAGACGAGGCGACGGCACCTATGTGACCAGCCTGCAGCCGAGCCTGCTGCTGGAGGGTCTCGGGGGCGCGGTCGAACTGCTGCAGAGCGACTCGGGAGCCCTGCTGGACCTGATGGAGGTACGGCGGCTGCTCGAACCCCTCGCCACCGCCCTGGCCGCCACCCGGATCACCGAGGAAGGACTGGCAGAGGTCAAACGCCATCTGGACGCCATGCGGGACGCCCGCGACGACGTCGAGCGGCTGAACTCGCACGACGCGGCGTTCCATCGCGCCGTCGTCTCGGCCACGGGCAACGAATCGCTGCTCACGCTCCTGGAGGGCATCTCGGGGCGTACCATCCGCGCGCGCATCTGGCGCGGCCTGGTCGACGACCAGGCGGCCGGCAGGACCCTCGCGGAACACGAGGCGATCTACGCGGCCCTGTCCGCACGCGACTCCCCCCTCAGCCAGGCCGCCGCGCTGCTGCATGTCAGCAACACCGAACAGTGGCTACGACAGCACCTCGGATCCGCCGCGCCTGAGCGTGACGGCATTCGGACGCCGGGGCGCGATGCAGGGCGCACCGTCTCCTGAGCCGCTCGGGCGGCTCGGCGAGGTGCTGAAGGCTGCATCCGCGAGGTCAGGCGAGCGAGTTCAGCCGCGCCACCTCGTCGTCGGTCAGGGAGAGCTTGGCCGCCTGGAGGTTCTCGGTGAGGTGGTCCAGGGAGGTGGTGCCGGGGATGGGCAGGACGACGGGTGAGATGTGCAGCAGCCAGGCGAGGGCGACCTGGGCCGGGGTGGCGTCCAGCTCCGCCGCGAGGTCGGCGACCGGGCTGCCCGGCTGGGCGAGCTTGCCCATGGCCATCGGGAACCAGGGGATGAACGCGATGTTCTCGGCGGTGGCGTAGTCCAGGACGTCCTGCGACTGGCGGGTCACGAGGTTGTAGAGGTTCTGGACGCCGGCGATCTCGGTGATGCTCCGGGCCTCCTTCAACTGCTCCACCGTCACCTCGGAGAGTCCGATGTGGCGGATCTTGCCCTCCGCCTTGAGCTCTGACAGGGCGCCGAGCTGGTCGGCAAGGGGGACCTCAGGGTCGATGCGGTGCAGTTGCATGAGGTCGATCCGCTCGGTCTTCAGCAGCCGCAGGGAGAGCTCCACCTGCTGCTTGAGGTAGGCGGGGTGGCCGACCGGCACGAACACGTTGGGGGCGGGGCGTGCGTTTCCGACCTTGGTCGCGACGACCACGCCGTCGGGGTAGGGGTGGAGCGCGTCGGCGATGATCCGCTCGGTGACCATCGGGCCGTAGGAGTCGGCGGTGTCGATGAAGTTGACGCCCTGTTCGACAGCGGCCTGTACGACGCGGACGGCGGCGGGCCGGTCGGCGGGCTCGCCCCACACGCCGGTGCCGGTGAGCCACATGGTGCCGTAGCCGAGCCGGTTGACGGTCAGGTCGCCGCCGAGGTCGAAAGTGAGGGGGGCGGTCATGGTTCGTTCCTCCGTGGTCATGGGGACATCCCCCGAACTAATGTGAACTCTGGTTCAGGATTTATCATGAACCATAATTCACGTTAATGCAAGTGGTGACTCCACCAGCCATTGGAGGACCCTCATGACCCAAGCCAGAGCGCCGCGCGCCGACGCAGTCCGCAACAGGAAGAAGATCCTCGACGCCGCCCGTGAGTAGATCTCGCTGCACGGGCCCGAGGTCGGGATGGACGAGATCGCCGCCGCGGCGGCCGTGGCCGTGGGCACCTTGTATCGGCACTTCCCGGACAAGGCGGACCTGGTGGCGGCAGTGGTCGCCGAGCACCTGGAGGGTGTGGCGGCCGAGGCCGCCGTCGCGCGCGTCGCGTCAGGCGCGCGTGCCACGGACGAGATCACGGGTTTTCTCGAACGTGTCGTCGAGGCGTCCGCCGCCGACCACGCCGTCAAGGCGGCCGCCCTCGCCCTCGGGGCCGACCCGGCCGGCGAGGCAACGGTGGAACGCGCGGCCGGCGCCCTGGCCACCCTCATCCGGGCCGGTCAGGCCGATGGTGACATCCACCCGGACGTCACCATCGACGACATGTACCTGCTCATCTCCACCGCCCCCGCCGAGCAGGCCCCGGCAGCCCGCGCCCGCAGGCTCACCCTGCTCCTGCCCGGCCTCACCACCCGCGCCCGTAGCGTCGACGACTGAACACCTCTCCCGCGGCGCCGATCCTCGGAGCCGGACACCTTGGCGGGGCGGCGTTCACCCATCGCGCGACGGTCTGGTTCGTCGGCGGTGCGCCGCTCGCAGCGGGCTCGGGCCGCATGGCCTGCCGTACGGCCGTGGGCGTCGCCGGGGACCCCGCTCGGCTGAGGTCGTGTCGTTCGGCTCGGCGTCGCGTCACCGGAAGGCACCTGTGCCGGCGGGGCAGTCGGCGCGATAGGGTCCGGAAAGCGTCGCGTGCCGGTGGCAGACCGTGTCAGGCATGGAGGCGCCGGACCGAAGGAGGCCGACGATGCACTCGTCGCACCCTTCGCTCTCGCGTGACTGAGCGCGAGACGACCAGGCTCATCGCCTGGAGCCGAGAACTACGCCTGGTGCACGAGCGGCTGCGCGAGGCGCTTCGCCTCACGCGCGAATCCCTCGCCGAGGGCACCCCGGGTGAGGCGGCCACCCGTGAGCTGCTGCTGTACTGCCACGGCTTCTGCACGGCTCTCGACGGCCACCACCAGGGCGAGGACCGCACCCTGTTCCCCGCCATCGCGGACGCCCACCCCGAGTTGCGCCCGGTGCTGAGATCGCTTGAGCAGGATCACTCGATGATCGCCCACCTGCTCGGCGGCCTCCGCGCCGCCGTCGCCCGGGCCGCACCCCCGGAGGAGCTCGACCACCATCTCGAAGGCATCGCCGCGCTCATGGAGAACCACTTCCGCTATGAGGAGCGGCAACTGCTCACCGTGCTGGAGACCCTTGAGCTGACAGCCGAGCCACCGGAGGTCCTGGGCCCGATCTGATCCTGGGCCGGGCGATCCGACGATCCGACGGTCACGCGCGCGTCGCGTTCAGTTCGGCGAGTTCGGTGGCGAGGGCGCGGAGCTGGTCGACGGAGACCCGGGCGACCGGCAGGGCGGCCAGCCCGATGACCGAGATGGTGGCCATGAACTGCAGGTTCTCCGTGTCCGTGACGCCCGGGATGTGGCGACGCAGGATGTCGGCCGCCGCGGGGTCGGCGGTCAGTTCCGCCACCGGTGTGCGGACCGAGAACCGGCCGTCGGGGAACTCTTCGACGGGCGGCAGCGCGCGCAGCGTCTCCTCGCCGCGCTCCCGCTGGGCGCGCACCAGCAGGTGCTCGGGGCCGACCGGGCCCTCGGACGGCAGCCCGAGTCGTGCGAACTGGTCGGCCGGCGCGTCCGAGTCGCGCAGCAGCCGGGCGAGCAGCCCGGCCATGCGCAGCTCCGCCTCGTCGTCGACGACCGGGGTGCTCTGCTCCGGATCGTCGGCGAGGTCGAACAGCAGGGAGCCGAACGCGGCGGTGTTGATCATCGAGTGGCCGGGCACGCTGATCAGCCGGACGCCCTTGGTGAAGGCGAAGGGCTCGACCAGCCGGATGTCGGACAGCTCGGCGGGGGAGAACCTGGCCTTCATATGGGTGGGCATCAGCGTGTACTCGTTCAGCGGCGCGTTCGTGTCGTCGACGCAGGCCCGCATGTACACATAGCGGCCGTCGGTCACGTTGACGTGGCCGCCGAAGCTGCCGAAGAGCCCGGCCTGGCGGACCGGGGTGTCGTCGGTGAGGGTGTCGCGCAGCGGGTGGCCCCGCATGTCCGGTGGGCGCGGGACGTCGAAGTACTCAAGGAGGGTGGGCGCCAGGTCGATCGTCTGCACCAGTGAGGAGCGGCGCTCACCGGCCGTGCCGACGCGTGGGTCCCAGACGAACAGCGGGAGGTGGACCAGCTCGTTGAACCAGGGCAGCACGCCCTTGCCCCACCAGCCGTGTTCGCCGAGCAGCAGGCCGTGGTCGGTGTTGACGATCAGCAGGGTGTCGTCCCAGAGCGCGAGCTCGTCCATCAGGTCGAGCACCCGGCCGAGCGAGCGGTCGCACATCGACAGCAGCGCGGCGTACTCGTAGCGGGCGTGCTCGGTCTCCGCGCCGGTCTCGGCCACCCGCTTGTAGTCGGGCCAGTCGAAGTGCGCCCCCGCGTAGTCGTGCGGGTAGAGGTCCTTGTACCGCTTGTGCGAGAAGAACGGCTCGTGCGGGTCGAAGGTCTCGATCTGGACGAACCACCGGTCGGCCGCGGCGTTGGTGCGCACGAACTCGACGCCCGCGTCGAAGGTGAGGGTCTGCGGATGGACCTCCTCGGTCGGCAGGTGCCGGCGGTTGACCCAGTCCTGCCGGTAGCCGGGGCGGCGGACCTCCTTGAGGTCCCTCGGCATCGGCGGGTCGGCGACCTGTCCCTTCCACGGGTCGCCCTCCTGGCCGCGGAAGAACTCCCAGGTGGAGTACCGGCCGTGGTAGGTGGCGCCGCCGTCCTCCCAGTAGTGCGGGTGGTCGCTGGCGAGGTGGGTGTGGACGCCGGCCTGCTTGAGGAGCTCGGGCATCGAGTCGTCGAACGGCTCCAGCGGGCCCCACGACCGGTGCAGGAAGTTGTGCCGGCCGGTGTGCAGTTCGCGGCGGGCCGGCATGCAGGGCAGCGAGCCGGCGTAGGAGTTGTCGAAGGTGACGGCGCGCTCGGCGAGCCGGGCGAAGTTGGGGGCGTGCGTCCAGTCGGCCCCGTACGGCGGCAGCAGATGCCGGTTGAGGCTGTCGAACATCACCATGATGGCTTTCACGGGCGCTCCAGCGAGATGTCGGGGGCGGCGGGGGTGTCCGGGGTGACGGCGGCCGGCGCTGCGAGGTCGTCGCTCTCCAGTCGTCGGAGCACGTCCCGCAGCCAGGCGACCCACCAGTCCACGGCGCCGGCGCCGTATTGGTGCACGAGGTCGGCGGCGGCCTGCTGACGGCGGGTGTCGAGGCCCGGCAGGGGGTCCTCGAAGTGGATGGTGCGGTCCCGGTCGCGGTTCCGGGCGATCTGCTCGGTGCGGTGGTCGAGCTCCGTGGTCACCAGGCGGATGGCCGCGTCGCGGTCGAGCGCCGCGGTGATCAGGAAGCGGTTGACGAAGTCGGAGTCGTGGAAGCGGCTGGTGGGCTCGTAGGGGGAGTCGATCCAGTCGCGCAGGGCCTGCCGGCCGCGCTCGGTGAGCCGGTGGACCCGGGCGTCGGGACGCCGCTCCCGTGGATCGATCCGGTCCTCGACCCAGCCGTCCTCGCGCATCCGGGCCAGGGCCCGGTAGATCTGGCTGTGGTGGACCCGTGAGCCCGCGAACTGCCCGTCGGCGGCGAGCCACTTGCGCAGGTCGTAGCCGCTGTAGGGGCGGGTCGCGAGGAGACGGAGCAGGACGTGTTCGAGCTTCATCGGGCTCCCTGTGTGCGCTTGCACATATGTGGCGGTGAACATAGGTCGCGTCGTTCGATCACGTCAAGGGTCGTTCCGGGGCCGGTTACCGTTCTTCGTATGTCTGTCGATCAGTCAGCACACCCGGACGACCGCACCCCGGACGACCGCACCCCGGACGGCCGCGCCACACCCGGGCGCCGCGGCTACGCCAAGGGCAAGGCCCGCCGCGAGGAGATCGTGCGCACCGCCCTGCGGACCTTCGCCGAGCAGGGGTACCGGAGCACGTCCATGCGTGAGATCGCCGAGGCCGTCGGCCTCAGCCAGGCCGGGCTGCTGCACCACTTCCGCAACAAGGACGACCTGCTCACCGAGGTGCTGCGGCTGCGCGACGCCGAGCAGTCCGCGTTCAACCGGGCCCTCGCCGAGGAGAACGGCATGGTCGCGCTGCGGCGGCTCGTCGACCTGATGGAGCTCAACGCGACCCAGGCCGGCCTGGTGCGGCTCTACACGGTGCTGCGGGGCGAGTCGGTGGGCGGGGACCACCCGGCGCAGCCGTACTTCGCCGAGCGTTTCCTGATGCTCAGGGAGCGGGTGGCCGGCTATCTGCGGCACGCCCGCGATGTGGAGGGTGTGATCCGCGCCGACGTGGATGTGCTGGTGGCGTCCACCCTGATCATGGCCGTGATGGACGGTCTCCAGACCCAGTGGCTGCTCGCTCCCGACGCCGTGGACCTGGCCGGTGACTTCGCCCGTTTCATGGACGACTATCTGCGAGGACTGTCCTAGTTCGCCCGGCGCCGACGCCCCCTGAAAAGATCTCGCAACAAACCATTCACATGATTGGTTTTCGGGTCTACAGTGCTCCCACATTGCCCACCGACGCTGGGCAATGCCGCCAACGACGGCGGATGGAGAGACAGGAAGCCCATGAGAGTCGATCGAACAGCCGGGGGCGTCACCCGGCGTAGCACACTTCTCGGTCTCGCCGGCCTCGGCCTGGCCGCAGTGAGCGGTTGCCGCCTCGCAGTGGACGAGGCCCGGGGCGCCGTGAGCGGCGGAGCCCGCAGGGGCGGCACGCTCATCGTCGCGATCAACGTCGACGCCCAGCCCGACAGCGTCCAGGCGCACAACGCCAACTCGGTCGTCTGGCGCCGCCTTGTCTTCGAGACCCTGACCGCCTACAACTCCTCCGGCACCCCGCAGCCGCTGCTGGCCACCGACTGGGAGCTCCGCGACGGCGGCCGCACGGTGGCGCTCAACCTCCGGGACGACGTCCGCTTCCACACCGGTCGCCCGATGACCGCCAAGGACGTCATGTTCTCGCTGACCAGGTCGGCCGACCCGGTGGCCAAGTCCCAGGCCCGCGCCGTCACTTCGCTGATCACCGACATGACGGCCGACGGCGACCACGCGCTGCGCATCCGGCTCAGCCGCCCCGCCAGCAACCTCTTCGACGCCTTCGAACTCGCCACCATCCTCGACGAGGAGAGCGCCGACGGCATCGCCGACGGCAGTGCCATGATCGGCACCGGCCCGTTCCGCTGGCACACCTGGAACCCCGGCTCGCAGCTCACCCTGGTCCGCAACGACGACTACCGCGTCCCGGGCCGGCCCTACCTGGACCGCATCGAGCAGCCCGCCATCACCGACCCCACCGCGCTGATCACCGCCATCCGCAGCGGCCGGGCCCACATCGCCTACGGCGCGTCCCCGCTCGACGCCCGCGGCGTCTCCAACGACGGGCGCTACGAGATCAACGCAGGCGTCACCGTCGACTACGCGATCGGCATGGACGTCCGTACCGCCCCCTTCGACGACATCCGGGTGCGCCGGGCGGTCGGCCACGCCATCGACCGCGACCGCATCGCCGACCAGGTCTTCGCCGGCTACGGCAGGCCCACCAGCCTCTGGTGGAGCAGGAAGGAGGCCGGCTGGAGCCAGGAACAGTCGGAGGCCTACACCTACCAGCCGGACCGCGCCCGGGAGCTGATCCGGGAGGCCGGCGCCGCCGGCACCGAGGTGGCCATCGTCACCAACACCATCCAGGCCGTGCAGGGCACCGCCCAGATCGTCCGCTACAACCTGGAGGAGGCCGGCCTCAGGGTCAGGACCCGGGTCCTCGACCCCGTCGAGTACAGCAGCCGCCAGGCCGAGGGAGACCTCGGCCAGCTGTTCATCAACGGCTACGGCATCGCGGACCTGTCCGCGGCCACCTTCGCCACCCACCCCGCGTTCGCCGCGCAGCAGAACCCCTCGCACTTCACCGCGGAAAAGTACGCGGACCTCGTCGCCGGCGCCGCCAGTGCCGCGCCCGAGGACCGGGTGCCGGCGGTCCAGGCGCTCGGCCGCTACATGCTCGACCAGGCCTTCAACCACAGCATCGCGACCTCGCAGTCCACCATCGTCCGCTCCAAGCGGGTCCAGGACGTGCGGCAGACCTTCCTCGGCTCCTTCATCTTCGACGACACATACGTGGTGTGATCATGAACAGATTCCTGATCCGCCGGATCCCCTCCGCCCTGCTGGTCCTCTTCGCCACCTCGGTCCTCGCGTTCCTGCTGCCGCGCATGGCCCCCGGCGACCCCGCCGCGGCCGTGGCCGGACCGGACGCCGGACCCGAGGAGATCGCCGCGATCCGCGCCGACCTCGGCTTCGACAAGCCCTGGGTCAGCCAGTACCTGCACTGGCTCGGCGGCGTGCTCCGCGGCGACTTCGGCACCTCCTACATCACCGGCAGGTCGGTCACCGACCTGATCGGCGACCGGTTCGGCAGCACCGTGCAACTCGCGCTGCTCGCCGCCCTGTTCATGATCACCATCGGTCTGCTGCTCGGCGTCGCGGCCGGTTCGAGCCGCCGCCCCTGGGCCAGGTCGCTGCTCGACCTCACCTGCACCACCCTGCTCGCCACCCCCGCCTTCCTCACCGGCCTGCTGCTCGCCCTGCTGCTCGGCGTGGCCTGGCAGGTCCTGCCCGTCAGCGGCGAGGTGTCGCTGTTCGACAACGCCGAGATCGGCATCCAGTACCTGCTGCTGCCCGCCTTCGCGCTCGCCCTGCCCCAGGCCGCCTCCCTCGCCCGGCTCATCCAGAGCGCCATGCGCCAGTCCCGCACCGAGGAGTACGTGCAGACCGCCGTGGCCAAGGGCGCCTCGGCGCGCCGCGTCACCGTCCGCCACGTACTGCGCAACTCGCTGGCCAGTGCCCTGGTCTCGCTCGGCATGCGGCTCGGCGACCTCCTCGGTGGCGCCATCGTCATCGAGGCGATCTTCGCCCGCAACGGTCTCGGCAGCCTCGCCGTCACCAGCTCGGCACAGCGCGACTACCTCGTGATCGAGGCACTGATCCTGCTCGCCGTCGGCATCGCCGTCCTGCTGCAACTGCTCACCGAGGTCGGCCTGTCGCTGCTCGACCCCCGCATCAGACTGGAGGGCACCCGATGAGCCTCACCGGTGACCCCGCCGTCCCGCCCGCGCCGACCGCCGCCGCCCCGGAGGCCGCCGCCACCGCCCGCCGGTACGAGGGCTGGCGCCGCTATCTGCTCGCGTTCCGCCGCCCCCGCGGCATCGTCGGCGCCTCGCTCGTCGTGGTACTGGTGCTGACCGCCCTGCTGGTGCCCGCGTTCAGCGACGGCTACGACCAGCAGACCGGCAACACTTTCGCCGACCCCTCCCTGGCCCACCCCTTCGGCACCGACGAACTCGGCCGCGACATCTTCGTCCGTACCCTCTTCGGCCTCCGCTCCGACCTGGTGCTCCTGTTCGTCGGCGTCCCGCTCGCCATGCTCCTCGGCACCCTGCTCGGCATCGCCGGCGGACTCTCCCGCGCGCTCGGCATGTTCCTCCAGCGCGTCTTCGACATCATCCTCGGGTTCCCCGGACTCGTCCTCGGCATCGTCATCGCGCTCATCCTCGAACCCGGAAGCACCGCGCTGCTCATCACCATCGTGATCGTGCTGCTCCCCGGCTACGGGCGCCTCGCCAGGGCCGCGCTGCTCACCCAGGAACAGCGCGAGTACGTACTCGCCGCCCGCGTCCTCGGCGTCCCGAGATGGCGGGTGCTGCTCCGCCACGTCCTCCCCAACGCCATCGACCCGATCATCGTGCACACCGCCATCGCCATGGTGGTCGCCATCTTCCTGGAGACCGGACTCTCCCTCGTCGGCCTCGGCATCCAGCCCCCGCAGCCCTCCCTCGGCACCCTGCTCAACACCGGGGTCCGCTTCCTGTCCTACGCGCCCGTCTACGTGCTGGGCCCGACCCTCGTCCTCCTGCTGCTGGCCCTCGCCTTCAGCCTGCTCTCCGACGCACTCAACGAGGCGGTGACCCGGAAATGACCGAATCACTCACGACCGCATCCCCCATCGAGAAGACCGACGTCCTGCTGGACGCCGGCGAGGTGCGGGTCACGTTCGACACGGAAGGCGGGCCGGTCACCGCCGTCGACGGAGTGTCGCTGCGCATCAGACGCGGCCGCATCACCGGCCTGGTCGGCGAGTCCGGCTCCGGCAAGTCCATCACCGCCAGGGCGCTGATGCGCATGGTGCCGGAGCCGGGACGCACCGAGGGCGGCAGCGTCCGCTTCGCCGGCACCGACCTGCTCACCCTGCCGGAACGCGAGATGCGCGCGATACGCGGCGACCGCATCGCCATGGTCTTCCAGGACCCCCAGGCGTCCCTCAACCCCGTCCTCACCGTCGGGCAGCAGGTCGCCGAGGCCCTGATCGTGCACGGCGAGCGCCGCGCCAAGGCCACACAGCGCGCCGTGGAACTCCTCGACATGGTCGGCATCCCCGATCCCGAACGACGCGCCGGCGAGTACCCGCACCAGTTCTCCGGCGGTATGCGCCAGCGCGTCGTCATCGCCATGGCCCTCGCCCGAGACCCCGACCTGCTGATCGCCGACGAGCCCACCACCGCGCTCGACGTCACCATCCAGGCCCAGATCCTGCGCCTGCTCGCCGAACTCCGCGAGCGCACCGGCGTCGCGGTACTGATGATCACCCACGACATGGGCGTCGTCGCCGAACTGTGCGACGAGGTCGCCGTCATGTACGGCGGCCGGATCGTCGAGACCGGCACCGCCGAGGCCGTGTTCACCGCCCCCGCCCACCCCTACACCCGGGCCCTGCTGCGCGCCATGCCCCGGCTCGACTCCCCGGCCGGCGGCCGGCTGCCCGCCATCCCGGGCCAGCCGCCGGACCCCGCCAACCTGCCCACCGGCTGCGCCTTCAACCCGCGCTGCGTGCTCGCCCACGACCGCTGCCGCGCCGAGATCCCGGTCCTCGACGCCCTCCCGGCCGACCCCGGACACCGGGCCGCCTGCTGGGCGACCGCCGACGGCCGCGCCGCGGCGCCCGCCGAGGCCCGCGCCGACGCCGCGGCCGAGGCCGCCGCCCCCGAGCGGCCCGCCATCGGCGAGACCATCCTGGAGGTCGACGACCTGCGGGTGGACCTCGGCACCCGGCGCGCCTTCGGCCGCGGCGGGTCGCTGTACATCGTCGACGGCGTCAGCCTGCGGGTCGCCGCGGGCGAGACCCTCGGCCTGGTCGGCGAGTCCGGCTGCGGCAAGTCCACCCTCGCCCGCACCCTCGTCGGCATCAACCGGCCGGCGGCCGGCGCCGTCCGGATCCGCGGCCTGGACGTCGCCACCCTGCCGCGCCGCGAGGCAGCCGAGGCCAGACGCGGGGTCCAGTACGTCTTCCAGGACCCCTACGCCTCCCTCAACCCGCGGCGCACCGTGCGTCAGGTGCTCGACGAGGCACTCGGGGTGCGCGGTGTGCCGGTCGCCGACCGGGCGGAGCGGGCCGCGGAACTCCTCGACCTCGTCGGCCTCGGCGAACGCCATCTCGACCGGCTGCCGCACGCCTTCTCCGGCGGCCAGCGCCAACGCATCGGCATCGCCCGCGCCCTGGCCGTCGAGCCCGAGTGCCTGGTCCTCGACGAACCGGTCTCCGCGCTCGACGTGTCCATCCAGGCGCAGATCATGAACCTGCTCGCCGACCTGCGCGACCGCCTCGGCCTCGGCTACCTGTTCATCGCCCACGACCTGGCCGTGGTCCGCCACATCAGCGACCGCGTCGCCGTGATGTACCTGGGCCGCATCGTGGAGACCGGCCCCGCCGAGCGGCTCTACGCCGACCCCCAGCACCCCTACACCGTCTCGCTGCTGTCCTCCGTGCCGACCCCCGAGGCAGGCGCCGGCCGCGAACGGATCGTGCTCCGTGGCGACCTGCCGAGCCCCAAGAACCCGCCGTCCGGCTGCCGTTTCCGCACCCGCTGCCCGATCGGCCCGCTGTCCCGCCCCGAGCGAACGATCTGCGCCGAGCGGGACCCGGCGCTGAGCGTCCAGGACCCTGCGGAGCACGGCGCGGCCTGCCACTTCCCCGGGGAGCTGCGCCTGGCGACCCAGGACTGACCGCCCCCGTCTCACGCCCCCACCTCGGCCCGCACCCGGGCCCCCGGAAAGCGACAAGGAACCCGATGACCCAGTCCAGCACTGACGTGCGGCAACCGGCCGGCGAACCCGACGACTCCCGGGAGGCACGGCTCGTCGCCGCGCTGTCCCTGGAACAGAAGGTCCGGCTGCTCACCGGCGGCAGCTTCTGGCGCACCGCCGCGGAACCCGCCGTCGGCCTCGGCTCGATGCTGCTGTCCGACGGCCCCTCCGGGGTGCGCGGCGAGTTCTGGGACGAGCGTGAACCCTCGCTCAACCTGCCCTCCGCCACCTCGCTCGCCGCCACCTGGGACCCCGGGTTCGCCGACCGGTACGGCGTGGTCCTGGCCCACGAGGCCAGGACCAGGGGCGTGCACCTGCTCCTCGGGCCCACCATCAACCTGCACCGGAGCCCGCTGGGCGGCCGTCACTTCGAGTGCTTCTCGGAGGACCCGGCGCTCTCCGGTGCCCTGGCCGTCGGCTTCGTACGCGCCGTACAACGGCACGGGATCGCCGCCGTGCCCAAGCACTACGTCGCCAACGACGCCGAGACCGACCGCTACACCGTCGACGTCCGCGTCGACGAGCGCACCCTGCGCGAGCTCTACCTCGCCCCCTTCGAGGCCGCCGTCACCGAGGGCGGGGCCTGGGGCGTGATGTCCGCCTACAACGGCGTCAACGGCGCCACCATGACCGAGAACGACCTCCTGCGCAGCCCGCTGGACGACGAGTGGGGCTTCGACGGCGTCATCGTCTCCGACTGGACCGCCGTGCAGAGCACCGAGGCCAGCGCCCGCGGCCGGCAGGACCTGGCCATGCCGGGACCCCACGGCCCCTGGGGCGGGAAACTGGTCGCAGCCGTACGGGACGGCCGCGTTCCCGAAGCCGCGATCGACGCCAAGGTGGCCCGCCTGCTGCGGCTCGCCGCCCGGGTCGGCGCCCTGGCCGACGGCGACACCGAAATGGCCCACGGCGACACCGGAACCGGCGCCGTAACCGGCGCCGAACGGGCCCTCGTACCGCCCCCGCCGCCCGCCGACTTCGCCCGAGAGGCCGCCGCCGCGGGAGCCGTCCTGCTGCGCAACCACGGCAACGAACTGCCGTGGAACACGCGGGACATCGGCTCGCTGGCGGTCAGCGGCCAGGCCGCCGTCACTCCCCGCACCCAGGGCGGCGGCAGCGCCACCGTGGTGCCCCCTGCCGTCGTCACCCCGCTCGACGGGCTGAGGGCCGCGCTGCCCGACGCCCGCGTCGTCCACGACATGGGCACCGTCATCAGTGACGCCCCCGTCCCGCTGCCGTCGCACACCCTCACCAACCCCGTCACGGGCGGTCCCGGAGTGCGCACCCGGTTCCTCGACGCGGAAGGACGCGAGGTCTTCGCCGAGGACCGGCTGGCCACCGACCTCGTCTGGTTCGGCACCAGCCGCCCGGCCAGTGCCCACACGCTGGAGCTCACCACCCGCTACCGGCCCGAACACGGCGGCCCCACCCGGCTCGCGATCGCGAGCGTCGGCCGCACCACCCTGTACGTCGACGGCGAGCCCGTCGTGGAGGCCTGCTTCGGCCTCGGCGGGTCGGAGCTGGGCGCCGGTCTCTTCGTGCCGCCCACCGCGTCCGGCGAGACCACGCTGGAGGCCGGCCGCGAGGTCGAGCTGCGTGTCGTCCACGACCTCACCTCCCGCGACGCCGGCCGCACCGGCTCGGTGTCGCTGGCCTTCGGGCTGCTGCCCGAACTCGCCGACGCCGATGCCGCCATCGCCCGTGCCGCCGAGACGGCCCGCGGCGCCGATGCCGCCGTCGTCGTCGTGGGCACCACCACCCGCGCCGAGACCGAGGGCCGGGACCGCGAGACCCTCGCCCTGCCGGGCCGTCAGGACGACCTCGTCCGCGCCGTCGCCGCCGCCAACCCGCGCACCGTCGTGGTCGTCAACGCCGGCGGCCCCGTACTGATGCCGTGGCGCGACGACGTGGCCGCCGTGCTGCTCACCTGGTTCCCCGGCCAGGACTTCGGCGGGGCGCTCGCCGACCTGCTGCTCGGCGTCCGGGAGCCGGGCGGCCGGCTGCCCACCACCTGGCCCGCCGAACAGGCCGACGTCCCGGTGCTCGACACCCGGCCGACGGACGGCCGGCTCGACTACGCCGAGGGACTCCACATCGGCTACCGCGCCTGGCTCCGCGCCGGCCGCACACCCGCCTACGCCTTCGGACACGGGCTCGGCTACACCACCTGGCGCCTCGACGAGCTGACGCTGCCCGACGGGATCGGCGCCGGAGAGGACGTGACCGCCACCGTCCGGGTCACCAACACCGGCCCGCGCGCCGGGAAGCAGGTGATCCAGCTCTACCTCTCCCGCCCCGACAGCGCCCTCGACCGGCCCGCCCGCTGGCTCGCCGGCTTCGTCCCCGTCCACCTCGACCCGGGTGCCACCGCCGAGGTCGCGGTGCGGATCCCGGCCCGCGCCTTCGCGCACTGGGACGGCTCCGGCTGGTCCCACGAGCCCGGCGCCTTCACGGCCCGCGCGGGCACCGCGAGCGACGCGCTGCCGCTCTCCCGGGAGGTCCACCTGTCATGACCACCAACCCGACGAACCGGGCCGAGAGCCCACGGGCCGAGAGCCCACGGGCCGAGCGGCCCAACTTCGTCATCATCGTGCCCGACCAGCTGCGCGCCGACGCGCTCGGCCGCTTCGGCAACGACCGGGCCAGCACCCCCCACCTCGACGCACTGGCCGACCGCGGGACCGTCTTCGAGCAGGCCTATGTGCAGCACCCGGTCTGCTCGCCCAGCCGCGCCTCGTTCCTCACCGGCTGGTATCCGCACGTCCGAGGCCACCGCACGCTCACCCACCTCCTCCAGGCCGAGGAACCCAACCTGCTGCGGATCCTCAAGGACGCCGGCTACCACGTCACCTGGGCCGGCACCCGCGGCGACACCTTCGCCCCGGGCGTCACCGAACTCAGCGCCCACGAGTACGGGCACGCCGAGCCGCCCACCCGCCGGCAGTTCGTCAAGGACTACCCCTCCGACACCTGGGCCCGCGCCTTCTACCGGGGGCGGCTGGAGCCCGACGGGCTCACCGACCACGACGAGGCCGCCGTACGGACCGCCGAACGCCGCCTGGCCGAGCCGCCCGACCGCCCCTGGGTGCTGTTCGTCCCGCTGTTCGCCCCGCACTGCCCCTTCCAGGCCGAGGAACCCTGGTACTCGATGCACGACCGCGACCGTGTGCCGGAGCCGCTGCCCGTGCCCAGCGGGCCCGACGCGGGCCACGAGCCCGGCTTCAAGGAGGCGATCCGTCGCACCTACGGGCTCGACCGCCTCACCCCCGAGATGTGGCGCGAGGTCGCCGCCGTCTACCACGGCATGGTCTCCCGCCTCGACCACCACGTCGGCCGCGTCCAGGACGCCGTCGCCGCATCCGGCCAGGCCGACCGCACCGTCACCCTCTTCTTCGCCGACCACGGTGAGTACCTCGGTGACTTCGGGCTGATCGAGAAGTGGCCCTCGGCCATGGACGCCTGCATCACGCGCGATCCGCTCGTCATCAGCGGTGGCGGTCTGCCGGCCGGGCAGCGGTACGAGGGCATGGTCGAGCTGATCGACGTACTGCCCACCGTGCTGGAACTCGCCGGCGTCGAGGCACCGCACCGGCACTACGGCCGCAGCCTGCTGCCCGTGCTGCGCGACCCCGAGCGCGAACACCGGCAGTACGCGTTCACCGAGGGAGGCTTCGCCGTCGAGGAGGAGCCCCAGATGGAACGGCCGGCCTACCCCTACGACCTCAAGGGCGACATCCAGCACGACCGCCCCGAACTCGTCGGCAAGGCCGTCGCCGTGCGCGACCGGGAGTGGACCTACGTCTGGCGTCTGTACGAGCCGCCGGAGCTGTACCACCGCGCCACGGACCCGGGCGAGTCCGTCAACCTGGCAGGTCGGGCGGAGCACGCCGATGTCGAACGCCGGATGACGGACGCCCTGCTGCGCTGGCAGGTCGAGACGGCCGACGTCATCCCGGCCACCCACGACCCGCGCTTCCCGCCGGTCGAACTGCCCGCGCCCGCCGCCCCCGACACCGCCCCCGCATGACCGGCGACCGAACCCGCCCCACCCCCTGGTACGAGGAGGGCGAGGAGCCCGACTACCGGTTCTCGCTCGCCAACGAGCGCACCTTCCTCGCCTGGATCAGGACCGGCCTCGCGCTGCTCGCGGGCGCCGTCGCCGTCGCCCAGTTCGTGCAGCCGTATCCGAACCGGGTGACCGGCGTCGCGCTCGGCGCCGTGCTCGCGCTCACCGGCACGGTGCTGTGCGCCTGCTCCTACGGCCGGTGGCAGCGGGTGCAGCACGCGATGCGGCACAGCAGGCCGCTGCCCATGACCCGGCTGCCGCGACTGGTGGGCTGGGGCATGTCACTGGCCGGCCTCGCCGTGCTGCTGATCGTGCCGGCGGTCCGGTGAACCCGCCGCGCGACCCGGGGCTGCAGCCCGAGCGCACCGCGCTCGCCCGGCAGCGCACGGCCCTGTCCGCGCTCGTCGCCGCCGCGCTGCTGCTGCGCGGCGGCCTCACCGCCGGCGCCCCGCTCCAACTCGCCGCCGCCGTGTGCCTGGCCGTGGCCGCCGCCCTGGTCGCCGCCGTCGGGACGCCACGCCCCGGCACCCGCGCCACCCGCCGCAGGCTGCTCGCCGCCGCCTGGGTCACTGGCCTCGGCGGCTCACTGGCGACCCTGCACCTCCTGACCACCTGACCAGCCCCCACACCCACCCGGGAGACTCCCTTGCGCGTCATCTACGTCGACGTGGACACCCTCCGCGCCGACCACACCCAGCCCTACGGCTACCAGCGGCCCACGACGCCCAACCTCCAGCGCCTCGCGGACCGGGGCGTCACCTTCGACCGCTACTACTGTTCCGACTCGCCCTGCCTGCCCTCCAGGACCGCCCTCACCAGCGGTCAGTTCGGCATCACCAACGGTGTCGTCGGCCACTTCGGCGAGGCGGCCCGCTTCCGTCTCGACTCCGGACACCGGCCCGACCCCTACCGCCCGCTGCTCGGCCAGCGCCTCCAGGACCACGGCTGGTACACCGCCGTCGTGTCGATGTTCGCCGAACGGCACCGCGCCTACTTCTTCCACGGCAACTTCCGCGAATCCATCCGCGCCACCGACAAGATCAACGACGAGGAGGCCCACGAGATCAACGCCGTGGCCCTCGACTGGATCCGCCGCCACGCCGACGAGGACGACTGGTACCTGCACCTCACCTACTGGGAGCCGCACACCGACTACCAGATAGGCCCCGAGTGGGTGCGCCGCGCCGCCGAGTCGGGCCCCGCCCCCGCCTGGCCCGACCAGGAGGCCATCGACGGACACGCGGAGATCTACGGCCCGCGCACCGCCCGCGACCTCCACTACTTCCGCGGCCCCCGCCCGTCTCCCGTACCGCACGCCATGCCCGAAGAGATCCGCACCCGCGCCGATTTCGAGCACCTCGTCAACGGCTTCGACGGCTCCATCATGTACTGGGACCACCACTTCGGGCAGCTCCTCGCCACCCTGGAGGAGCTCGGCATCGCCGACGACACCGCCATCGTCGTCAGCGCCGACCACGGCGAGTCCCTCGGCGAGCAGGGCTCCTACGCCGAGCACGGCCTGGCCAACGAGCCGACCCACCGGGTGCCGCTCGTCGTCTACTGGCCCGGCGTGACCGACGACCTGCCCGACTCCGCGCGGCACTGCGACGCCCTGCTCTACAACATCGACTTCGCGCCCACCCTCTGCGAACTGCTCGACATCCCGGCCCCCGGCGGCTGGCAGGGCGAGTCCTTCGCGCCCGCGCTCCGCGGCGAGGCCATCGTCTCCCGCCCCTACCTGGTGCTCGGTCACGGAGCCCACACCTACCAGCGGGCCGTCCGCACCCGGGACCACCTCTACATCCGCACCTACCACCCGGGCTCCTTCCGCGCCGAGTGGGAGTCCCTCTTCGACGTCACGAACGACCCGCACCTCACCCGCGACCTGCTGGCCGACGAGCCGGAGCTCGCCGACCGGATGCGCGGCCACCTCGCCGAGTGGTGGAACCACTACGCCGGCGGGCCCGGCGCGCTGCCCGACCCCATGCACACCACGCTGCAGACCGGCCCCACCTACTACAACGACCCGGGGCAGTACGCTCAACACCTGCGGGACACCGGCCGCGCCCACCTGGCCGGCGACCTGGAGCAGCGGTTGACGCCGCTGGGCGGGGCCACCCCGGTGTCCTGGCACGCGCCCCACATCCCCGACGTCCGGCTCGCGGGCGGGAAGTAGACGAAAAAGCACATGTCCTCGTCCTGTTGCGGCCCCGACCGCTCCGAAGGCCCGGGCCACCAGCCCCTCTCGCTCGCCGTCCCCGCCCGCCCGCCCGTGGACCCCGCACGGGCGGCGGCGCCGGCGGACGGCCGCCCGGTCAGGCTGCCGGGCGGCACCTTCCTGATGGGCGGCGACGATCGCGACGCCAACCGCGGCGACGGCGAGGGGCCGGTGCGCGAGGTGACCGTCGCCCCCTTCGAGATCGATGCGCACTGCGTCACCAACGCCCGCTTCGCCGCCTTCGTCGACGCCACCGGCTACCGGACCGAGGCCGAGAGCTTCGGCTGGTCCTACGTGTTCGCCAGCTTCCTTCCCGGGGAACTGCGCCGCGTCTCGCCCCGCCCCGAGTCCACCCCCTGGTGGTGCGGGGTCGGCGGCGCCTACTGGGCCGCGCCCGAGGGGCCGGGCAGCGGGCTCGCCGACCGCTGGGACCACCCCGTCGTCCACGTCACCTGGCATGACGCCCAGGAGTTCTGCCGCTGGGACGGGTCGAGGCTCCCCACCGAGGCGGAGTGGGAGTACGCGGCCCGCGGCGGCCTGGAGCGGAAGCGCTACCCCTGGGGCGACGAGCTCACCCCGGGCGGCGAGCACCGCTGCAACATCTGGCAGGGCCGCTTCCCGACCCGGAACACCGCGGAGGACGGCTACGCGGGCACCGCCCCGGTGGACGCCTTCCCGCCCAACGGCTTCGGCCTGCACAACGTGTCGGGCAACGTCTGGGAGTGGGTTGCCGACCGCTGGAGCGCCGAGTTCCACCGCACGGGACCGCGCGACAACCCGACCGGACCGCCGGACGGCCCGGGCCGGGTGATGCGTGGCGGCTCCTACCTGTGCCACGACTCCTACTGCAACCGCTACCGGGTGGCCGCCCGCACGAGCAACAGCCCCGACAGCTCGGGCGGCAACACCGGCTTCCGCTGCGCCCGCGACATCACGGGGTCGTAGCGGCCGAGGTCATAGCCACGGTGGCAGGGGCCCGGCGGGGGAGCCGTCGGCGGTCGTCACGCCCGCGTGGGGGCGGCCGGCGAGATACGCCGTGACCTCCGCCGGGTCGCCGTGCACGACGGGCACGTTCGCCCGGCCGCGCCGGGCGAGGACGTCGTCGCGGAGTTCGGCGAGGAACGCCTCGGGCAGGTCGGCGAAGCCCACGCCGGTGCCCAGGTCGACGGCGTGCACCAGCACCTCCCGGCCGCGCATCCAGGGGGTCTCGCCGGCCGGCACGGTCCGCCCCTGGGCGGTGGTCACCTCCGCCTGCCACTGTTCCCCGGTCAGTTGGGCCATCGCGTCGGCCAGGGCCCGCGCGGACTCGTCGAACCACGCGGCGAGCCGGTCGGCGGGCAGCCGGGCGCCCGCCTCGATGGCCGCGTCGCGCTCCCGCGGCGAGCCGTACATCGGGGTGGGCTCGCCGGTACGCGCCCAGTGCACGAGGTTCCCGATGGCCTCGGCGTTGCCGGCCAGGTGGGCGACGACGTGCCCGCGCGTCCAGCCGGGCAGCAGCGAGGGCGCACCGAGCGAGGTCTCGTCGAGGCCCTCGATGGCCGCACGGCACAGCGCGGTTCCCTCGGCGAGCCAGGCGAGCGTCGTGTTCAGCGTGCGCATCAGGCCTCCTCGGCGAGGACGCGGTTCTCCAGCCGGCCCAGGCCCGCGATCTCGGTGACCACGACGTCGCCGTCCCGGAGGAAGACGGGCGGCTTGCGGGCGTGGCCGACACCGCCGGGGGTGCCGGTGGCGATGATGTCGCCGGGGTTCAGGCGCACCATCGTCGAGACGTAGCGGACCAGGTCGACCGGATCGAACAGCAGGTCACCGGTGTTGTCCTGCTGCATCACCCGGCCGTTCACCGTGCAGCGGATGTCGAGCGCGGGCCGCGGGCCGCCCGCCTCGTCGGCCGTGACGAGCCAGGGGCCCACCGGCGTGGTGGAGTCCCAGTTCTTGCCCTGCAGCCACTCGCGGGTGCGGAACTGCCAGTCGCGGCAGGTGATGTCGTTGAGCACGGTGAAGCCCGCGATGGCCGCCTCGGCCGTCGCCTCGTCGGCGCGCCGGACCTGGCGGCCGATGACGACCGCCAGTTCGGCCTCCCAGTCGAACGCCTCGGTCTCGGCCGGGCGCCGGATGGCGTCGCGGGCACCGATGAGGGTGTCGGCGAACTTGCAGAAGAGGGTGGGGTACTGGGGCAGGTCGCGGCCCATCTCCTTGATGTGCTTCTGGTAGTTCAGACCGACGCAGACCACCTTGCTCGGGTGGGGGACGAGCGTGGCGAACACCGCGTCGGCGGCGGAGTGCCGCGGCCCGTCGGCGCTCGCCGCGTCCGCGAGCCCGCCGGGTGAGGCGAGAACGGCGCCCACGTCGGGCAGGCCGAGGTCGACCAGGTGCTCCTCCTCGACGCGGACCGCGGCGGTACGGTCACCGAGACGGATGGTTGCGAGCTTCACGCGTTCTCCTCGACATGGGTACGGAACAGGTTGAGCTTGGTGAGCACGGGCGCGTCGCTGAACTGGAACAGGTCGAGCGCGCCGGAGTCGGAGTCGGACGGGGACGCCTCGGACCGCATCGACAGCGGCGCCCAGGACGGGACCACGAAGAGATCGCCGCGCTGGACCGACCAGGAGACGTCGCCCACGGTCACCCGGCCGCTCCCGTCGAACACCTGGTAGACCGACGACCCGGTCTCGCGGCGGGGAGCGGTCTCGGCGCCGCCGCGGACGCGGTGGAACTGCGCGCGGATGGTCGGCAGGACGTCCTCGGCGGTGGCGGGGTCGGCGTAGCGCACCAGCGCGTGCCCGGGCTCGACGGTGCCGGGGTGCCCCTCGCGCTCCAGCTCCAGCTGGTCGGTCAGGGCGGCGTCGGTGTCCTCCCAGCGGTAGCGCAGCAGCGGGGTGCCCCGGCCGGGCCGGGCGCGCTCGACGTGCGAGACCGGCACCAGACCCGGGTGCCCCCAGAGCCGCTCCGAGCGGGAGCGCTCGGGTGTCGTGCGCTCCTCGTCGGACAGCTCGTCGCGGCCGAAGTCGAAGAACTGCGCCTCGATGTCGTGCTGGAAGGGGATGTCGAGGCCGTCGATCCAGGCCATGGGCTCGTCGGTCGCGTTGTGGTGCGCGTGCCAGTGCATGCCCGCCTGCGGCAGGAAGTCACCGCGGCGCATGGGCACCGGATCGCGCTCCACGACGGTCCACACGCCCTCCCCCTCGACGACGAACCGGAAGGCGTTCTGGGTGTGCCGGTGCTCGGGCGCGTCCTCCCCGGGCATCAGGTACTGGATGGCGGCCCACAGCGTCGGCGTGGCGTACGGCCTGCCGCCCAGACCCGGGTTGGCCAGCGCTATCGCGCGCCGCTCGCCGCCCCGGCCGACCGGGACGAGCTCCCCGGACCGGCCGGCGAGGTCGAGCAGCGTCCGCCACTCCCACCGGTGCGGCTGCGCCTTCGACCTGGGGTGCTCGGGCATCAGGTCACCGATCCGGGTCCACAACGGCACCAGCAGGGCCTTCTCGAAGCCCCGGTAGAGGTCCAGCAGCCCCGGAGTGACGGGCGGCTGACCGGGTGCGTCCTTGGCGGTCAGCGTGACGGGGGAGACGGCGTTCCGGCCCGGGGTCCGGTCTTGGTCGCTCATACGGGAACCGTGCGTCGCGCGGCCCGCCCGGGAACAGTAGATTCTGCTCAGCAGAACAGTCCGGGAGGTCCGCGCCTTGGCCAGGCCCATGAAGAACCCGCCGGCATACGGCGTCACGAGCGTGGACCACGCGCTGCGGCTGGCGGTGATCCTCCAGGTCGAGGGCCCCCTCACGGTCTCGGAGGCCGCCGAGCGGCTCGGAGTGGCCCGCTCCACCGCCCACCGTCTGCTCTCCACGCTCGTGTACCGGGACTTCGCGGTGCAGAACGCGGACCGCAGCTACCGCGTCGGCCCCGTGCTGGAACTCGCCGCCCAGACACGGTCGGACGTCGCGGAACTCCGGGCCGCCGCCCTCGGCCCGATGCGGGCGCTTGTCGACGTGCTCGACGAGACGGCGAACCTCAGCGTCCGCACCGGCCGGACCGTGCGGTTCATCGCCTCCGTCGAGTGCTCCCAGGCGCTCCGGGTCGGCAAGCGGGAGGGCATGGTCTTCCCCGCGCACCAGGTGACCGGTGGCCTGGTCATGCTCGCGGCCCTCGGCGACGACGAACTGGCCGCGCTCTACGCGCCCGCCCCCCACGGCGGGGCCGAGGAGCGCCCCGATCCGGCGAAGCTGCGGGCCGAGTTGCGCGCGGTCAGACGGAGCGGCGTGGCGCTCAACCTGGAGCGCTCCGAGCGCGGTGTCGTCGCTGTCGGGCGTGGCGTGAGAGGCCCCGGCGGTGACACCGTCGCCGCGGTGGCGGTCTCCATGCCGAGCGTGCGCCACTCCCCGCGTCGGCTGAAGGAGGTCGTCGCGGCACTGACCACCGCGTCCACGGCCATCTCCGCCGCCCTCGAAGCCGGGTCAAAGGGGCAATGAGATGTTCTTGAAACCCTGACTGCCCGGGTGGCGACGGTGTCGTCGGCGCACCGAAACAGGGTGATACCGCCGTGGACACCACGTGTTCTTTTTCGCGAGTCTGGGAGGCGTCGGATACCCGGCCGGGCAGGATCCGGCGCGGAGTCGGCCACTCGCTCCGGCGCCGCCGCCTCGCTCGACTGGGCGGTGATCGGTCGGTTCATCGGAACCGAGGTCCTGGGCGCCTGGGACGGCAAGCGCATGGCGGCGAAGGTCGCCGGGCGAACACCACGTTGATCCGTTGGCGGGCCAGGCGGAGAAGTGCCTGGGTGTGGGTCCTTCCGCGGGCCCGGCGTCGCACCCCCGTGCGCGACGCGTATGAGGCCCGTATCCGAGCCCTGCGATATTGGCGCACATTGATCGGTTGGGGTGTGCCTTTGCAGAGGAGAGTTCGTGGAGGCGAATGGTTCTCCGGGGCCGCGGATCGGTGACGCGTTCGGACGGCAACTCTCGGACGCGGTGCGTTTGCAGCGGCCCGTCACCGCGTTCGTCGAGCGTTCGGACGGACTGATCGTGCCGTCCGGCTCGGCCCAGTGGCTCAACGGAGAACAGGAGTGGCCGTCGGCAGTTCGGGACGCGTTGGCGAGGGCCCGGGGGCCCGTGCTCGACGTCGGCGCCGGCAGCGGCAGGCACGGCGCCTGTCTGGCCCGCAGGTCGATGCATGTGACGGCACTGGACACGTCGGCGCTGGCGCTGGACATCTGCCGGGACGCCGGAGTGCAGGAGACCGTCTGCGGCGACGTGACGGAGCTGGAGCACCAGGTGCGGGGGAAGGAGCCGTTCCGGACCGTGCTGTTTCTGGGCAACAACGTCGGACTGCTCGGTTCCGTCTCGCGCGGCGCGGACATTCTCCGGCAGGTGCACGCGGTCACCTCCGCCGACGCACTGATCATCGCGGAGGGCAGGCGTCCGGTGGCCGGCACCGCGGAGAATCGCGCCTATGCCGAGCGCAACCTCGCGCGTGGCAGGCTGCCGGGCGAGCTGGTGATGCGCCTGCGCTACGGCACCACGGCAACTGACTGGTTCCCTTACCTGTTCTGCGGGCCGGAGGAGCTGGAGCGCATCGCGAGGGGTGCAGGCTGGCACCTGTGCGATGTAGAGGACTTCCGCTACCCGGGCGCTCCGACCGACGCGCCCCAGCTGTCGTACATGGCGGTGCTGCGCAAGCACGACGGGGATGGGTGAACCGGATCAGTACCGGGGGCGAGTGCGGCCCCTGCGGGCTGCTGGAGACCTCGACGGCTCCGGGACCGTAGCCGACGGCACCGGGGTCGTATCCGGTCTCGCCGCCACCGCCACCGCCACCGCCATCTGTCCTGCTCCTGGAATCGGCGCCGCCCCGGGCTGACTCACGGCTCCGCCCGGCGCCCGCGGCCGGCCCCCCCGTCGGGGAGGGGGGCGACGAGTCATGCCCGGGGCCGGGTGCCGGTGATGGACACGCGTTGGCCGTAGCGCCCGTGGGGGAAGTAGTCCCAGACGGCGTGGTGCTGGACGCAGCGGTTGTCCCAGAACACCAGTGTGTTCGGCTGCCAGCGGACCCGGCACTGCAACAGGGGCGTCCGGGCGACGTGGGAGTACAGCATGTCGAGGACAGCCGTGCTCTCGGCCTGGGAGAGCTGGGTGATCTTCGACATGTAGGGGTTGTTGACGAAGAGCAGCTTGCGCCCGGTGTCCGGGTGGCGGACCACGATCGGATGTTCGTTGCGCGGAACGTCGTACCCCGGCGGTGGATTCTGGCCCTTCCGCAGCCAGGGCAGTGCACCGTTGTGGAGGGCGGTCAGTTCCTCCAGGAACGTCTGCATCGACGGCGACAGCAAGTCGTAGGCGAGATGCATATTGGCGAACAGGGTGTCGCCGCCGCTGCCGGTGTCCGGAACACGGGTGACGTACAGCATGGAACCGAGGGACGGCTCGGCGTCGGCGGTGCCGTCGTGGTGCCAGCTGTCTCCGGCTACCCAACGCGATTTCCTGCTCGAACTGATCTCCAGGATGTACGGGTCCGAGCCCTCGGCAGTGAGCGCCACGGGGTGGAGGGGGCCGAAGACTCCGGCGAACCGCTTGTGGTCGTCGGGGTTGAGGTTCTGGTCGCGGAAGACGAGCACGTGGTGAGTGAGGAAGGCGTCCTTGACCTCCTTCTCCTGCTCGGGCGTCAGTTCCTTGGACAGGTCGAGGCCTGATATCTCGGCTCCGAGCAACGGAGTCAACGGGTCGACCGCGATCGTGTCGTACGCCTGGTGCGTCCGGGTTGTCAGCCGCTCGATGGCGTCCAGCGCGAACCGTTCCATGGGTCCTCCATCAGGTGTTGAGCGATCCGTGGGGATCTCGCTTTCGAGACGGCCTGGTTCACGGCGTCAGGACGCGTCGGTCCGGCACAGCCAGCCGTTGATGGCGAACCGGCTGTTCGCATGGTCCCCGCCGGGGCAGCTGACAGGCATGACCTCGTGCAGGGCGGAGGGGAGGAAGAAGACGACGCTGTTGTGGTCCGGGGCGTAGTCCCGGTACGTGCAGTCCTTGCGGCGCAGACCGTCGTGGTGGACGTTCAGCGGCAGGGCGGAGTCGTACATGCGCAGGGCCCCGCCGGTGAACGGGGCCGGGCTGCGGTGGAGGTAGTACACGAAGGTCACCACACGCTTGGCGGCCGCCAGGCCGCTCGCCACGTCATGGGGGCTGACGTCCTGGTGGGCGCGGTAGAAGTCACCGTCGTTGTGCACGTTCAGCGTGAAGGCCGGCCGCGTTCCGGCGCAGGAGACGCCGAGGACCTTCTCGACCTGGCCGACCACGGCGTCGATCGCGGTCAGCAGTTCCGGAGCGGAGAAGCCGCGGTGAGCGAGAGAACTCCGCGTGCGCGTGTCCAGTTGGTTCCCGCGCACGCGCGCGGGGAGCAGGTCGTGCCGTGGGGCCGATACGGCGCGTTGCAGCAGCCCTTCGGCCGTCGGGGCGGGCAGAAAGTCCGTGATGCGGCAGACCTTTGTCGCCGACTGCCATATCGCATCCGGGCTCACCGGCGCTTCCAACGCCGCCGTGGTGTCGACCGCCTCGGTCATCGCATTCCTCCGCACCTCTTCGCATTCAGCCGGTCCGTATTTCCGTATTTGTTGAACCGGCCGTCCGTACAGAACGCGTCCGTACAGAACACAGTCGATGAATGGCGAATTTAGTGAGGTTATGGATGATGCGTCAATTGCTTTCGCTCATGACGTGCAGGGCGCGTATGCCGTTCGTATCCGTCGCTGACGCGGAATGTACGTGCGGGGCGCGTATGTGTTTCGTACAGGCGGCGGCAAGACTCGACACATGCCTCCGCCGAACGGTGCGAGAATTCCAGATCTCGCCATAGTCAACCCATTCCTCGAACGGTTGGGCCTGGGCAAGCTGTCGCCGGACCGGGTGGTCACGCATCCGGGACGGCACCGGAAGTGCTCGGGCTTCACCACCAGCGGGCGTGGAGTGTTCGTCAAGCAGCTGAACGAGTCCCTCGGCTGCCCGGCTCCGGGCGTCGGGAGGGCCAGATCGTTCGAGGCACTGCGGACGCCCGGGTTGTCCGGGGCCGCCCTGCTGGGCGCTGACGACGACCGCAACCTGCTCGTCTTCGAGCTCATCGAGGATGCCGAGCCGGCGGACCTGCTGGCTCGTGAGGGCCGGTTCGATTCCCAACTGGCCCGTCGCCTGGGCGAGATGACGGGCGCCCTGCACGAACTGCCGGCCCGCCCGGAGAACGCCTCCATCGACACCTCCCCCTCGCGGTACCCGCCCCTGGAGTCCCTGGAAGGGCTGACGCTCACGCAGTACCAGGCCGCCAGTTCGGCCGTGCTCCAGGGATGGCGCCTGGTGCAGCAGGACGAGGAGGTCAAGGAGGCGCTGCGCGCGATGCGCCGCGACGAGGACACGTCCCCGAAGGTGCCCACGCACGGCGACTTCCGGCTCGACCAGGTCCTCGTCGCCGACGGACGGACACACATCATCGACTGGGAGGAGTTCCGCCTCGGTGACCCGGCCCACGACGTGGGCATGTTCGTCGGGGAGTGGCTCTACCTGGCGGCCGACCGGGCGGCCCGCGGACTGCACACGGGGCCCGTGGGCGATTCCGGGACCGTGCTCGGTGTAAGCCGTGAGGAGGTCATCGACCGGACCACGGTCGAGTTGCGGGCGATACAGCCCATGGTGGGGGAGTTCTGGTCCGGCTATCGGTCGGTGCGCCCGGCGGTCGATCCCGATGTGCCGCGCCGGGCCGCCGCATTCGCCGGATGGCACCTCTACGACCGGATGTTCAGTGTCGTGGCCAAGATGATGGTGCTCAGCATGACCCAGTACGTGGCCAATGGCATCGGGCGCAGAGCGCTGCTCAAGCCCGGTGAGATCGCCAGGCTTCTGGAGATTGGGTGAGGTCGATGTCGCAAACAGGTGACCTGCTGCTGCCGGAACTCGAGAGCGCCTTGGAAAAGGTCGAGTTGCGGTCCGACGGAATGTCCGCCCAAGTTGACAACCACAAACTGGAGGCAAACAGCCCGCGACATCTTTCGGTCCTGCTCCGATGGAGTCTTTACGATTTCCTGCATTCCGGGCGCAGGCCGGACACCTACAAGTCCAAGGACGTCGTCCGGGACGCCGGCCTGGAAGCCGAACTCACCCGGGTCATGCCACACCAGCACACGGTCACCAGCGCTCGGGTGGACGGACGCAGGGGCGGTGAGCTGCTGGCCTCCGTCGACGGCACGCGGGTATGGGTTTCTGAGGACCGCAGGATCGCCGACGCCCCGGGGGACGGCGAGGTGGTCTACCTGTCGATGCCGGCCGCGCGTCCCGCTCTCTCACCCGGCTTCTTCCTCGCCGACGGCAGCCGTGGGCGCTCCGTGCGCAAGCCGATCCTTCGCGTGTACGTGCATGTGCGGAGCATCGAGGCGGTGCCGGGTGTCTGGGCTGCGGCCTTGCGCTGCCTGGAGGACAAGGGCGTCACCTACCGCGCCAAGGTGGCCTCCTCCCCGCTCCTGCTGCCGCGTCGTGACGCGTTGGTGCTCTTCCTGGGCCCGGACGGCTGGGACGCCGCCCTGGACATCGTCGACGCACTCGACGGGCTGCCGGGTCTGGGGGACGAGGCTTCCGTGTTCGCGCGGCGGCTCGCGCCGGGAGTGTCGATGGCGTGGCATCCCTTCGCCCGGCGGTCGCGTGGCCCGTCCGGACTCAGCTTCGGCCAGCACCGGGCAACGGCCGTGGCTCAGGGGCTCGTCGACCACGCCACCGGGACCCACCGGGGCTCTCGCAGCGAGGCCGTCGCGGACGCGTTGCGGGAGGCGGGGATCGACCCTGCCGCCCCGTTCCGCCACGAGGACTCACCGGAACTGGACTTCGCCCGTACGGACCCCCGGCCCGCGCGGAGCTGACGGACGGACCGGACGGCACCACAGAGGAAAGGGAGGAGCATGGGCGGGTTTTCACCGGAGCTGGCGGCGGGCGTGCGCGCACTCGTCTCTCCGTACGGCGTCGTCTCCGAGGTGCTGCCCGGAGCACCTGTCCGGGGCCTGACGGGGCTGTACCTTGCCTCGGCCAGGGTGAACGGTGCGCCGGGCGTCGAACGGCCCGAGGAGTTCCGCGGCTCGGGCCGCAGCCTGGCCGGTCCGGGTGGCGCGGAGCTGATCGCCGTCGCCGAGGCCGCCGAACGCTACGCGGGCGCCGACTTTCCCGGCAGCGGGGAACGATGGGCGACTGTCGCGGAACTGGACGGGCCGGTGCTGGACATGACGGCCGTGCCCCGTTGCTCGGAGACCGAATACGCGAGCGGTCACTGCCCGGTCGTACCCTTCCGGGCCGATGAGCCCATCCGATGGCAGCGGGGGCTCGACATGGCCTCGGGAGAGGCGGTGTGGGTGCCGTCCGTGATGGCGCGTCACGGCATGCGCCGCCTCGCCCCTGCGGAGCGCTTCTGGAACCGCATCTCCACGGGCTACGCGGTGCACTCCGACCCGGCCGAGGCCCTGCTGCGCGGTCTGTGCGAGGTGTGCGAGCGGGACTCCGCAGCGCTCGTCTGGCTGCAGATGCTGCCGCTGCCGCGCATCGAGTTCACGCGTCCCACAGCGGAGCTCTCCGCACTGCTCGCCCACTGCGAACGGCACTTCGTCACGACGCACTTCTATGACGCGACGACGGATATCGGAGTGCCTGCCGTCTACTGCGTGCAGGTCGCCGAGTACGACGACTCCTGCCGCCGCTCGGTCGGTTGCGCCGTCGGCCACGACCTCACCGAGGCGGCTCAGAAGGCCCTGCTCGAAGCCATTCCCGCGCGTGCCGTGTTCCATCGCCCCGATCCCGGCGCGTACGCCCTGGTCATGGCCGGAGCGCAGGTCATGGGCAGGCCGGAGCGGCGGCACGCCTTCGACTTCCTGCTGGAGCAGAGCCGCACCCGCCGGGCCGAGGACGGTACGAGCCTGCCCCGGCATGCGGGTCAGGCCCTGGCGCAGGTGGTCGGCGCCCTCTCGGAGCGGGGCATGCGGGCCGTGGCCGTCGACCGGACCACGCGCGAGCTGGCGGCGGCGGGACTGACGGCCGTGTGCGTGGTCGTACCGGGGCTGCAACCCCTGACCTTTCACCGGTACGGGCAGTACCGGGCCCATCCGCGCCTGTACTCGGCGCCCGTTGCCATGGGATGTCCCAGCCGACCGGAGGAGGAGTTGAACCCGTGGCCCCAGCCTTTCCTGTGATCGCCACCGGAGCCTTCGGCGAGCGGGTCGGCCGATTGCTCACCGAGACCCGTCCCGGAATCGAGGTGCTCTCCCCATCCGAACTCCGGTACGCCTTCCGTGAGTTCAGCGGCCTCGTCGTCCTGGCCGCCTGGCGGCCCGAGCCCGCGCTCTGCGAGGAGATCGACTCGCTGGCGCACGACGCCGGACGGAGCTGGCTCCCGGTCGTCCTGGAAACCGCGGCCGTCCGGGTCGGCCCTCTGGTCCGCCCTCCGTACGCCCCCTGTTTCGGCTGCTACCGGCGCAGGCGCAGCCAGCACGACCTCCAGGCGCGGACGACCTCGCTCCTGACGGACCGTTACGACCGCGATCCGCACTGCGGACCCGGTGGATTCCTGCCCCACCATGCCAGGGCGGCAGGCTCCGTCGCGGCGGCGTACGTGGACGGCGCGCCCGGCACCGGTACGGGGCTGGTGAGCACCATTCGGCTCCGGGAGTGGGGTGTCGAGGCACACCGCGTCGTGCCGTGTCACGGCTGTACGCGCTGCAGTGTCCGCGGTGCCCCGGACGCGGGTCTGGAGCGCCTCAGAGCGGTTCTGCCGGCTCAGCCGGTTCCGCAGGCTCCGCCCGCCCGGTCGCCGCGTCGTGATCCCTCGGAGGCGCTGTGATGAGCGGGGGTGCGCCGGCTTCGGGAGCCGTGCGGGTCGGTGGTCGGGCACGTCCTGCCCTCTGCCGTGGGCTGGTGCTCGTCGACGCTCCCGGGGGGCTCGTACTGGAGGGCGGCCCGCACCGGATGCTGTTGAGCGGCGAGGCCGCCTCCGGATTCGTCCGTGCGCTGCTGCCCCTGCTGGACGGACGGTACTGCCCGGACGAACTGTGCGCCCTGCTCGCCGTCGAGCCCGCCGACCTCACCCAGGCGCTGGAGCTGCTGGACGACTGGGGCGTACTGGAGTCGGGCAGCACCGCGCAGGAGGAGAACCTGGGGGAGGACGTGCCGGAGCAGACCGTCACGTACTACTCGCGCACGGCTGCCCTCACGGGTGGGCACGCGTCCGGTGCGTCGGTGCTGGGCGAGCTCTCCCGGTCTCATGTGCTGCTGGTCGCCGAGGAGCCGCTGACGCGGATGCTGGCGGAGGACCTGACCGCCGGCGGGGTCGGCAGGGTGTCCACCGGAGGCGGCGTTGGAGTCGGCGGCGGAGTCCCCCAGGGCTGCGACCTTGTCGTGGTCGCCGACCGGCCCGGTGCTCCGGGGCGCCTGGAGGACTGGGTGGCCACGGCCTGGGCGGACGGCGTCCCCGTCCTGCGGCTCGCGACGGGAGACGGCGGGGTCGAGGTGGGACCACTGTTCTGGCCGGGCGAGTCGGCGTGCGTCGGCTGCTTCCGCCGTGGCGGTGGGGCCGTGGGCGTCGAGGGCGGCGCGCGGGCGCTGTTGGCCTCGGCCGCGGCCATGGAAGTGCTTGCCGTCCTCGCGCGGACGACGCCGGTGACGACCCTCGGCGCACGGGTGCGCACCACCACCGCGGGCGATCGTACGGAGCGTCACCTCTTCGCGCCCGACCCCTCGTGCGAACTCTGCGGGGATTCCTGCGGCGGGGATTCCCAAGGCGGGGCGGTGGACGACGCCGTACGGTTCATCGAGGCGTATGAATGGCACCTGGCGCTCCCGCCCGGTCGGCTGATGCCCGCACCGCGTCTGCTCGCTCCCCGGCGTCAGCAGATGCGACAGGCGTCCCGGCGCCGCGTCACGCTGCACACATCGCCCGGGGGGCGGCTGCAGGGACGACCAGGCCCACCGTCGCCCCGCCGGCCCGACGGGCACCCCGGCGCGGGCGATCCGGTTACGGCACTCTCGGCGCTTCTGCCGCATACGGCGGGCACGACCGCCGCGTACGGCGCCGACCGGGGCCCGGACGGGGCAGATGGAGCGGACGGGGCCGACGAGGCTGGCGGGATGGACAGGCCGGATGAGAACAGTCCGGTCTCCGTCAATGCCTACGTCCTGGCGGACCTTTCTTGCCTCGACCTGCCCGGACAGGTCTTTCTGTACGACGAGGCCGGCCACCGGCTGTTGTCCGTGCGAGCCGACTCCCCGCCGTGGAGACCTGCCGTGCTGTCCTCCGGGCCGGATGTGGCCTGCCTGGATGCGGTGATCGTGCTCGTCGCGGACGCCGGTCCGCTCGCCGCGGAGTTCGGGGACGGTGCCCGGCGTCTGGCGCACCTGGATGCCGGAATCGCGGCGATGCGACTGGCATCCGCGGCACGGGAGCTCCGGATCCCGCTCTCTTTTGAACTCGGCTGGAGCGACCACCTGCCGGCGGTCCTCGAACTCGACCCGACGAGAGAGAGCGTGGCTGCGGTGGCCGGACTGCTGGGCGGCCCGGGAACAGAGGCGGTGCACGGATGACGCCGCCGTCGATGGCCGACGCGGTCGCCGCGGTGGAAAACGCGTGCCGTAGCGCGCGGTCCGCCCCGCGTCGGGAGCCGGAGCGCCGGCACCGGGCGGACGAACCCGCGGCCGTCGTACGGGAAGTGGCGGCTGCGCTGCAGACCGCGTTCCGGTTCCACAGGCTGGCGGTACCGGACCAGACTCCGTACGGGATCGTCGCGGTGACGGGCCACGCCGGACCGGGCGTGCCGCGCGCCGCGTTCGCCACGGTCGACGCGGTGGCACCGTTCGAGGCGGAGTCCTCATGGACAGGGGTTCTCGCCGACGCGTGCCCGGACGTGGGGTGGCTCTTCCTCGTCTGCGCCGATTTCGGGAGAATGCGCGGCCCGCGGGCCGGTGCGGTCTACCCGGAACTGCTGGCGGGGGCCGGAGCTCTCGCACACGCCCTTCGGCTCGCGGTCTCCTGCCCGCGGCGGGGTACCCGGATCCACACCGGCAGCCACCGTCCCGTGACCTCGGCCGTCCGACGCCCGCATCCGGGGATGCGCCATCTGGTGACCGTCTCCGCCGGCCCTCTCGATGGGAGCCCCACATGACAGCAACAGTTCCCGCGGGCGGAGCGCCCCATGACACCGAACCCGTTGTCGCAGGGCACCCGGATCCCCTCTTCATCCTCTCCCCGCCCCGTTCGTTCTCCACGATCACTCTGGCCCTCCTGGCGGGGCACCCGCGGATCTTCGGCTTTCCCGAGATGCTGGTCTTCGCCAACGAGACGGTGCGCGATCTCGTCGGCGAGGACGGCACGGAGGCGGAGCGGTTCCCGCCGGAATACCGCAGGACCCGCTTGAGCGGGGTCTGCCGTGCCATCGCCCAACTCCACGAGGGTGAACAGACGGCGGAGGCGGTCGCCCGAGCCGAAGAGTGGCTGAGGGAGCGCCCCGACTGGCCGATGCCCATGATCCTGGATCACCTGCTGGATCTGGTCAGCCCGCAGGTCGGGGTGGAGAAATCGCCCGACACGGTGGCCACGGACGACTCCCTCGACCGGTGCCTGCGCAGCTATCCGAGGGCCCGCTATATCCACCTGACGCGGCACCCCGTGACGACCCAGCGCTCGATGCACAACCAGAACCAGCAATACCTCACGCACCGGAAGGTGCGCGTGGTCGGAGCCGCTTCTTCCTGGTACCTGTCACACCGGCGGATCATGCGGACGCTCGGCGAACTGCCGCAGCGGCAGTGGATGCGGGTCCGCGGCGAGGATCTGGTCAACGAGCCCCGGGTGTGGCTGCGCCGGATCCTCGACTGGCTCGAACTGGAGAGTGACGAAGCGGTCATCGACCGCATGGTGCACCCCGAGTCGTGGTTGTTCGCCAACAACGGCCCTACGGGTGGGCTGTTCGGAGGCGACCACAAGTTCTTCAGCGCCCCTGACCTCAGGCCTGTCCCGGATCCCGGTCCGGTGACATTCGACCCGGAATGGGACTTGCCGGAGGAGATGTGCAGACGAATGGCGGTGCTGGCACACGAATTGGGCTACTGAGCCCGCCCGTAAGAGAAAGGAAATTCCGGTGACGAGTTTCCGGTGGTTTTCACCGGTCAGGTCTCCGCCCCGAGGCGGAGGTGTCCGACCGGTCCGAGATGAAAAGAACAGAAAGGAGATTTTCCGTGTCCAGGTTCACGATTCGTGATGTGTCCGAGTCCGGCTGGGAGTCGCTCGTGGTAACGGCCCTGATGGGTATCGAGGAGAGCCCGGGTTGGACCGACTGCTGGCCGACCGGTGGTACCAGCGGCGTGTGCTGCACCACATCGCCGGCCGCGCCCGAGCCGGGCATCTGAGTGCCTCGGGCAGCTGAGTGACAACGCACTGAATGGAGCGCGGTATTCCGGATTTCGCAAGATCGGGAATATCGCGTTCCGTTCTCTGTTCGCGGTGCCGTGACAAGGGGACGGCAAGCCGATGGCTAGATCTTGCTGCCAGGGTTGGGGCCGTCGGATTCCCTTTGTCAAAGCGGCGCGCCGGGCGATTCGGGGCGGCAGACGAACTGGGAGTTTCGCGAACAACGGGGAGGTTGTTTTGATGTCAAGTTCCTTGACGTTCCAGATTCTTGGTGTGGTGGAAGCCCGGATCGGCACGGATTTCGTCCGGCTCAGCGGGAAACAGCGGTCTTTGCTGGCAGTGCTGTTACTTCAGGCCAACTGCACGGTGACCAACACGCGCCTGATGGACGCGGTGTGGGGGAGGCCGCTGCCCGTGGCCCCTGAGACGCGGGTGCGCACTCTCGTCTCCGAACTGCGACGATCACTGTCCCGTCACGGGTTCGACGGTATCCAGACGAAGCCGTCGGGATACGTGATCCGCGTCGAGGACGGCCAACTCGACCTGAACGTCTTCCTCGCCATGGTCCGGCAGGCGCGGGAGGCGGTGATCAACGGGGTTCCGGGCGCGGCCCTGAACGCGTACGACGAGGCCCTGGCCCTGTGGCACGGCACCGCCCTCACCGGGGCGAGTGGTCCGTTCGCCGATGCGGAAACGGCCCGCCTGGAAGAAGTCCGGCTGACCGTCATGGAGGAACGCTTCGGCGCACTGCTCCAACTCGGGCGCCCCGCCGAGGTGGTGACCGACCTGAGCCGGCTGGTCCTTCTCCATCCCTTGCGCGAGGGCCTGCACGCCCAGCTCATGACCGCCCTCTACCGCTGCGGACGCCGCAGTGAGGCGCTGGATCTGTACCGTTCGCTGCGCAGCCGACTGGTGCAGGAGCTGGGCATGGAACCCCTCACCGAACTGCGCAATCTCCAGCAACAGATGCTCAGCAGCGAGCCGGTCCCGGACCTGGCACTGCAGGACCAGCTCACCGGTCCGGCGCACGCGCGGCGGCGTTGAGGACGCAGAGGACTGACAGGACTGACAGGTCTGAGTGGACACAGAGGTCTGAGTCTGAGCGGACGCAGAGGTCTGGGAGGAGGGAAGGGCGCTGTGCTGACGAGCCTGCTGCGTACACATGTCCGACGGCGCCTCCCTCCGATCGCCCTGATCCTGGCGTTTCAGCTGACACAGACCACGGCCGCCCTGTGCCTGCCGGCCCTCAACGCCGATCTTGTCGACCGGGGAGTGGTGGCCGGAGACGTCGGCCACGTCCTGCGCATCGGGGCCTGGATGGCGGCCGCCACCGTGGTGCAGCTGGCGGCTTCCGGCGGTGCCGCCTGGCTCGGCGCCCGCACCGCCCTGGACGTTGGCCGGGAGCTGCGTGCGGCCGTCTTCGGCCGGACCCTGGCCTGCGCCGAGCACGAGGTGGGCCGCCTCGGCGTGTCCTCCCTCGTCATGCGTACCACCGGCGACGTCCAGCAGGTGCAGATGTTCTGCCTCACCGCGTGCACGGTCATGGTCACGGCACCCTTGATGTGCCTCGGAGGAATCGTCATGGCGTTGCGGCAGGATGTGGCGCTGTCCGGAATCGTCGCGGTCGTGGCACCCCTGCTGGCACTGGCCGTCGGGTGGGCCGTGCGCCGGGCCCGCCCGCTCTTCCGGGACCTGCAGCACCACCTCGACGTCACCCACCGCGTCCTGCGCGAGCAGATCACCGGAGTGCGGGTGATCCGGGCCTTCGTGCGGGAGACCCATGAGCGCGCGAGGTTCGACCGGGCCAACACCGACCTGCTGGACGCGGCGCTGCGGTCCGGACGACTGATGGCCGTCCTGCTCCCCGTCGTCATGCTGGTCGTCAACGCCTCCGCGGTCGTCGTGGTGTGGGTCGGCGGACACCGCATGGCCGACGGCACCCTGCGGGTCGGCGCCCTGACGGCCTTCCTCACCTACCTCACCCAGATCCTGACATCGGTGATGGCGGCGGGATCCCTGTTCGTCCTGCTGCCCCGCGCCGAGGTGAGTGCGGAGCGGATCGGGGAGGCACTGGGCACGGCAGCACGCCCGTCCCCGACCGCCGGACCCGACGCACCGCGGTCCGGACGGCCAGGGCCTGTTTCCCCTGCCGCCTTCCCAGGCGGCGTGGGCCCGGCGGGGCGAAGGAAAGAGACCCTGGAGCTGCGGGGCGTCGGATTCCGGTATCCGGGCGCCGAGGAACCGGTGCTCCGGGACATCACACTGACCGTGCGGGCCGGCGAGGTCGTCGCCGTCACCGGATCCGCCGGGGCCGGCAAATCCACGCTGCTCGGCCTGATGGTGCGCAGGTTCGACCCGACGCCCGGGGCCGTCCGTCTCGGCGGCACGGACGTACGCGCGCTCGGCCGGGGCGACCTGGCCGGCGCGATCGGCTACGCGCCGCAGCATCCTCACCTCTTCTCGGGCACCGTCGCTTCCAACCTCCGGTATGCGAAACCCGGCGCCTGCGACGAGGAACTGTGGCGGGCGCTGCGCACGGCCTGCGCCGACGCCTTCGTGGCCGGGCTGCCGGGCGGCCTCGACGCCCCGGTGCTGCAGGGTGGGAGAAACTTCTCCGGAGGACAGCGGCAGCGGCTGGCCGTCGCCAGGGCCCTGGTGCACCGGCCCGCCGTCTGCCTCCTCGACGACCCCTTCTCGGCGCTCGACCAGGCCACGGAGGTGCGACTGCTAACGGCCCTGGACGGCGAGGCGATGACCGCGGTGGTCGTCACCCAGCGGGTCTCGGCCCTGCGTGCCGCCGACCGCGTCGTGGTGCTCGACGAGGGACGGCTCGTCGGCATCGGCCCGCATGTCGACCTGCTCGATTCCTGCCCGGCATACCGGGAGATCGTGCTGGCCGCGACGAGCGGGGAGGCCGCCTAGTGGCCGTCGGCCGCAACGGTTCCCGCTCCGGGCCGGAAGGGCGACGGCCGACCACGTTCCGGCGGACCGCGATCCGCCTGCTCGGTCTGCTCGCGCCCCGGCGCCGTACGGTCCTGTTCGCGCTGGCCCTCGGCGCCGCCTCGGCCGGGCTCACCGCGCTCGGACCGAGACTTCTCGGGCATGCCACCGATCTCGTCGTCGGCGGATCGCCCGGCGCCCCGGCCGCCTCCGGTGTCCCGTTCGGAGCCGTGGGCCGGGTCCTGTGCTGGGCGCTTCTGGTGTACACCGGCGCCGCGGTCTGCGCGCTGCTGCAAGCCCGGGTCACCCTCCGGGTCATCGGCCACCTCGTGCACGACCTGCGCGCCCGCGTCGAACGCAAGACGGCGCACCTGCCGTTGAGCCACCTCGACGGCCGTCCGCGCGGCGACACCCTCAGCCGGGCCACGCACGACGTCGACAACATCGCGCAGTCCCTGCAGCAGACGCTCGGTCAGCTCGTCGGCTCCACGCTGACGGCGGTGGGTGTCGTTGTCGTGATGAGCTGGACCTCGCCTTTGCTCACCCTCGTCGCCCTCGTCACCGTGCCGCTCTCCGGGACCGTCGCGGCACGCCTGGCCCGTCGCGCCCAGCGGCAGTTCAAGGCCCAGCGCGCCGCCATGGGCGCGCTCACCGGGTACGCCGAGGAGACGTACTCGGGACATGCGCTGGTCACCGTCTTCGACCACCGGGAACAGGCCGAGCGACGGTTCGCCCGGCACAACGGGGACTTCCACCGGGCGAGCCTGAAGGCCCAGTACGTGTCGGGCCTGATACCGGTGGGGATGGCCTCGGTCGCGAGCCTCACCTTCGTCCTCATCGCCGTGGTGGGCGGGCTGCGCGTGGCCGCCGGTGCCCTGAGCATCGGCACCGTGCAGGCGTTCGTGCAGTACGCCCGGCTGCTGGGCCAGCCGCTCGGCCAGTTCGCGGGCACGGCCAACCTCGTGCAGTCGGCGGTGGCCTCGGCCGAGCGGGTCTTCGAACTGCTCGACACCGAGGAGGAGCCGCCCGACCCGCGGCCGGCGGCTGGGGCCTGTGTCGAAAGTGGCGCCTGCCGGGCGACGTCTGGCACGCTCCCCCACTGCCTCAAGGGCGTGGGAGGTACCCCCGCTCGGCGCACCGGGCGAAAGCCCAAGTACATCCCGTCCATCAACGGGGTCTTCCGCCCGGCACGCCGAGAGCACGCTCCCCCATGCTCGAACCCGAGCTCGCGCGGGGGCACCCCCATCGCCGCCGCCCGGACCGCCCTTCGGGCGGACGACGCCACTTTCGACACAGCCCCCAGGGCCCCGAGTCCGGTGCGCGGACAGGTGGTCTTCGACCGCGTCCGCTTCTCCTACGACCCTGAACGGCCCCTCATCCAGGACCTCTCCCTCACCGCCGAACCGGGCACCACGACCGCCGTGGTCGGGCCCACCGGTGCAGGCAAGAGCACCCTGGTCAACCTGCTCCTGCGCTTCTACGAAGTACACGGCGGGCGCATCCTCCTCGACGGGACGGACATCTCACGGATGCCGCGCGGTGAACTGCGCGGACACGTCTGCACGGTCCTGCAGGACACCTGGCTGTTCACCGGGACCGTCGCCGAGAACATCGCGTACGGCAGCCCGCGCGAGGTCACCCGGGAGCAGACTGTCGCGGCGGCCCGTGCCGCGCGCCTCGACCGTCTCGTGCGCACCCTGCCCGACGGCTACGACTCGCTGATCAGTGAGCACGCCACACAGATCAGCGCGGGAGAGAAACAGCTCATCACCATCGCCCGCGCCTTCCTGGCAGACGCCCCCGTGCTCGTCCTGGACGAGGCGACCAGTTCCCTCGACGCGCGCACCGAGGCACTGGTCCAGGAGGCGATGCGCGAACTGCGCGCCGGACGCACCAGTCTGGTCGTCGCGCACCGCCTCGCCACGGTGCGCGACGCCGACGCCATCCTGGTGATGGCGGACGGCCGCATCGCCGAACGGGGCCGGCACGCCGAACTGCTGGCCGCGGGAGGCGTCTACGCGGACTTGTACGAGGCCGGGCTCAGCTCTTCAGGACACAGCGCACCGGAAAGAACTTGAGCCCTCCGGAGAAGGTGGTCGTCAGCTGCACCGGCGAGCCCGCGACGGTGGCCGACACCAGGCGGGGAAGAAGCTCGGCGAAGAACTCCTCGATCTCCAGCCGGGCCAGCGAGGCCCCCAGACAGTGGTGGACTCCGTACCCGAAGGCGAGCTGCCGGTTCGGCGTCCGGCACACATCGAACCGATGGGGATCGGGGAAGACCGACTCGTCGCGATTCGCGGACGGGTAGGACAGCAGCACGGCCTCGCCCGCACGGATCAGCACGCCGCCGACGGTGTGGTCCTCACGGGCGGTACGCATGAACGCCTTGACCGGGGTGACCCAGCGGATCATCTCCTCGACGGCGTCGGTCAGCCGGGCCGCACCGTCGCGCAGGGCGCTCAGCTGGCCGGGGTTCTCGATCAGGGCCCGTAGCCCACCGGCGACGGTGACGCTCGCCGTGTCGTGTCCGGCCATGAGGATGATGACGAACTGCGACAGCACCTCGTGGTCGTCCAGAAGGCGTCCCTCCACCCGTGCGTTGGCGATGACCGACGTCAGATCGTCCCTGGGGTGCGCGCGCCGGTCCGCCGTCAGCGCCAGGAAGTAGGTGTAGAACTCCCGCATGGCCGCGGTGCGTTGCTCCGGTGCCATGGACCGGCGTGCCGCCGGGGTGAAGCGGCCGACCGTCGCGGCCTCGGAGTCGTCCAGTCCCAGCAGGACAAGCAGCACGTGCAGCGCGTAGACATCGGCGACCTCACTGACGAACTCGCAGACCTCCCCCTGCCGCCGCGCCATCCGGTCCACGGCCTGCCGGGCCAGGTCCCGGATCCGTGGCCGCAACGCGGCGACGGCCTGCGAGGAGAACCGGGACGCGGTGACCGCGCGCATCACCCGGTGCTCGGGGTCGTCCAGGTGCGCCAGGGGACGCAGCAGCTCCTTCTTCCCGCTTCCCGTGCCGGGCGCGACGGTGCGTGCCGGGGCAAGCATCGGCCGGGGCGCGCTCAGGAAGACGTCGCCTCGCCGCTCCACCTCCCGGACGTCGGCATGGCGGGTGACCGCCCAGAAGGGGTGGTAGCCGCGGGGCGTCACCCAGTGGACGGGGGCCTCGCGCCGCAGCAGGTCCAGGGCCCGGTGCAGACGGTCGTCGTCGGCGTAGGCGGTCGGGTCGGCGAGGGTCAGGCCGGCTTCGGCGACGGGCATCGGCACCGGAATTCTCCCCTGAATATCGAGAAGCGGCGGCCTGGATTCCTGAGGTTCGGAATATGCGGCCATGGCATGTCACCGAATCCTGTCAGGCCGATGGCGTCCCAGAAAGGGCGTCATATTCCTGGCATCTTCTTCCGGTACCTCTTTCGTATGTCCCCCGTACATCACGTGACGAGAATGGTGGCGACGGGGCGCGGCAGATGCCCGCAGGGAGTCGAGGGGGGTTGAAAATCAGTGATCGTGGTCGGCTACAACGGATTCACGAGGAGCGCGGAACTCTTCGGGAACCTGTACGGGGCGACGGGAGTGGACCGCCATCAGTTGATCGGACACGACGCCTCCGCCGCCCTCGTGGTGGACGGCGAGGTGGTGGCGGCTGTCGAGGAGGAGCGGCTCAGCCGGGCCAAGAAGACCTCCGACTTCCCCGTCCGCGCGATCCGCTGGTGCCTGGAGCAGGCCGGAATCGGCCTCGATGACGTCGACGTCTTCGCCTTCCCGTGGCGGTTCGCCCCGGAGGTCGTCGACCGGACGATTCTGGACATCGCGGCTGGCGAAATGCCGGTTGTTGCGAAGTTCGACCAGCTCAGCCGCACCGGGGAGCTCTTCACGGGGATGCTCGGCCGAGCCGCTGTGCACACCGACTTCATGACGCGGATGGACTACGCGCTCGACCCGAACCGTCTCGTCCTGGTCCCTCACCACGCGGCGCACCTGATGTGCGGCGCCTACCTGGCCGGCGTCCGCGACGCGGCCTTTCTGGTGAGCGACGGCCGGGCCGAGGCCCACTCCGCGGTCATGGGCGAGTTGCGGCGCGGCGTCATGCGCGTCTTCGAACAGGGCTCCGTCGGTGTGGACGACTCCCTCGCCCTGGCCTACGGAAAAATCACCCGCTACCTGGGCTTCGTCCCCAACAATGACGAATACAAGGTGATGGGACTCGCTGCCTACGCGCCCCCGCCGACCCGTAATCCCCTGCTGGTGAACGCGGTTCAGCTGTACGAGGACGGCTCCTACCGCATATTCATCCCGGGTGAGAAGAAGGCGTACTACTCCTTCTTCGACGCCCTCTTCGACGGCGACAGTGAAAAGCGCGAGGAGTTCGACTTCCGGGTCAAGGTGGCGGGGCTCGCCCAGCACATGGTCGAGGCCGTGACAGCGCATCAGGTCAGGGTGCTCGGCGCGGCCACCGAGTTCGACACGCTGCTCTTCGAGGGCGGTCTCGCCCTCAACTGCGTCGCCGGCACGAAGATGCTGCAGAGATCGTCCTTCGCCGCGATGGAGGTCGGCTTCGGCGCCAGCGATCCGGGCGTGTCCATCGGCGCGGCGGTCCACGTGGCGGGCCTGCCGGAGCGTTCCGCGACGAACCGGACTCCCTATCTCGGACCCTCGTACGACGAGACGGAGATCCTTGCCGCTCTGGCCGAGTACCAGGACGACGTCGTATGGGTCGAACTGGACGCGGCGGAGATCGTCGCCCGGACGGTCGACCTGCTGGCAGGGAAGAAGGTGGTGGCCTGGTTCCAGGGGCGCATGGAGTACGGGCCCCGCGCGCTGGGCAACCGCAGCATCCTCGCCGACCCACGGTTCCCCGACATCAAGGACGTCATCAACCTCCGGGTCAAGCACCGCGAACCGTTCCGGCCCTTCGCGCCCGTGGTCCTTGCGTCCGAGGCACCGCGCATCTTCGACCTGGGCAAGAAGACCTCGTCCCCGCACATGACGTTCGTCTTCCCGGTACGGGCCGAATACCGGGACCGTATCCCCGGCGCCTGCCACGTGGACGGCACCGCCCGCATCCAGACCGTCGACGACGCCGCCAACCCCGAACTCGCCGCGCTGCTGCACGCCTTCTCCGAGAGCACCGGTGTGCCGTGTCTGCTCAACACGTCGTTCAACGTCGCCGGGGAACCGATCGTCTGCTCTCCGAGGGACGCCCTGCGGTGCTTCCTGAAGACGGAGATCGACCAACTGGTCATGGGCCGCTTCATGGTCGGCAAAAAGGACGGCAAGAAGGAAGGCCGGAAGGAAGGCCGGAAGGACAGCCAGAAGGACGGCCGGGATGACTGAACACCGCGACCCATGGACCGCGTTCGCCGATCGCCGGCCCGGCACGCGCCTGCGCAACGCGGCCGGCGAGACCACCTGGTTCAACTGGACCCAGTACCCCGATCACGGGCCGGGCCCCGAACTCCTGGGTGCGCCGCGCACGGTGCTCGACCTCGGCTGCGGCAGCGGACGCAACACCGCCCACCTGGCGGTCCGCGGTGCCCGAGCGGTCGGCGTGGACTTCTCACCCGTCCTGCTCGACGAGGCCCGCGAGCGCTGGGGCGACGTACGGGGACTGCGCTTCGTGGAGCGGGACGCGGAGGGCTTCCTGGCGGAGACCGACGAGCGCTTCGACGCCATCTGCTCGGTGCACGGCGCCGTCTGGTTCACGGACCCGGACATCCTCCTGCCCCTCGTGCGCAAGCGGCTCGCGCCGGACGGGCTCCTCGTCTTCTCCCACGAGCCGCCGATCGAGGGCTGCTACGGCGCGCAGGGTACCTACATCCGCCGCAAGAACGGTGGCCCCCCGGTGCCCGTGGTGCGCTGGGCCCACACCCCAGAGCAATGGCGGGACATCCTCGCCCGGCACGGCTTCGTCACGGTCGACACCAGGATCGTCGAGGCCCCGGATCCCGCCTATGTCCCCACCCTGCTGGTGCGGGCCACGCCGTCGCCGAACGGGGCAACGGCCGTGGTGCACATCCCGAGTTGAGGAAAGGAGGTGCGTTTCCATGGAGAACACGAACGACGAGGTCCTGCTCGTCGAGGTGGTCGAGGAGGAGGGCGAAGCCTGCCTCTGCTACGCGGCACCGTGAACCTGAAGCGTGCCGTGTCCCGTGCCCGTCGGCGCGGGACACGGCACGCACGGACGGCGCCGGCCCGGCAGCCGTGGCACACGAAGAGTGAGAGACCGTGAAACTTCGCCTGATCGACCCGGTGTTCTTCAGCGTCCGCGGCGACGGTACGTACCTCTCCAGTCCGAGGATCAAGGGACGGTTGAGGGTGCACCCCGCGGTCGTCGGCGTCCTCACCACGGCCGTGGACGGCATCGACGTCCAGGCGCTGGCAGCCGACTCAGGAGCCGTCGCCCAGGCGGTCGAGAAGCTGCGCGAACTCGGTTACCTGGTCCCCGCGAACGACACCGGCAACGACGAGCTGCCGGGGCCGTGGCGCGAATGGGGCGCGCTGGCCTGGCAGTTCCACCAGAGCATTCGCGACACGCCTTTCGTCCGCCCGGAATCGGAGGGCATCGACGAGTACTACGAGGCGCTGCACCACCGCACCCGGCCGGCCAACTCCAAGGCGACGCGGGGCGACGAGGAGGTGCTGCTCCTGCCCCGGGTTCGCGCCCGTATGCCGGCGTCCTTCCAGGACGTACTCGAAGGACGGCGTACCCACCGTGATTTCTCGGGCGACCCGACACCCCTCGACGAGTTCGCCACCCTGCTCCACTACGGTTTCGGCCCGCTCCGCTTCATCGACGCGGGCAGCGTGGGTGTGCTCCAGCTGCGGGCCAACGCGTCGGGTGGCTCACGGCACGAGACGGAAGCCTACGTCGTCGTCCTGAACGTGCGGGGAGTGGACGCCGGGATCTACCGCTACGACGGCATCCGGCACGGGCTCGTTCCCGTGCGGGAGGCCGTGCCGCGCGAGACGATGGAACACCTCACCTTCCATCAGGGATTCTTCGAAGCGGCAGGTTTCGGGGTGTTCACCACGGCCTTCGCGACGCGGATGTCCTGGAAGTACCGCAACCCCCGCGCCTACAAGGTGCTGCTGCACAACGTCGGTCACATGGCCCAGGTGTTCTCCATGACCGCCGCGGCACTCGGCCTGGGAACGGCGATCACCGGCGCCTTCCGGGACACCGAGGTGGAAAGCCTCCTCGGGCTGCCGGGGCCGGACGAGTTCCCGACGTTCGCCATGGCCTGCGGCACACCCGTACTCGGTGACGACGACCTGCCTGCGCGGTACCGGTTTCCGACCGCGCCGTTCCCGGTGTGACCCGCGTGAGTGGTCCTCTGGCACACGCCGCCTTCAGGAACGTGGTGTGGGGCCGCGCCGCGAGCTTCGTCGGCAACGGAATGGCTCCGGTGGCGCTGTCCTTCGCCGTGCTCGACCTCACCGGCTCGGTCACCCAACTCGGCCTGGTGGTCGGCGCGCGCTCGGTGGCCGCAGTCGTGGCCACGGTCTTCGGCGGTGTTCTCGCGGACCGGTTGCCGCGCAGACTGCTGCTGCAGAGCACCGCCTTCGGCGCGGCCCTCACGCAGACCGCGGTGGGCCTGAGCCTGCTGGGCGGGGTGGCCTCGGTACCCCTGCTCATGCTCCTCTCCGCGCTGAACGGAGCCTTCGCGGCGGTCGAACTTCCGGCCACCACCGCCCTGGTCCCCCAGACGGTCCCCGGTGAGCTGCTGCACCGCGCCAACGCGCTGCTGCGCACGTTCACCAGCTTCGCCACCGTGAGCGGTGCCGCCGCGGGAAGTCTGCTGATCGGGTGGGCGGGCCCCAGTTGGGGGATCCTGGCCGACGCCGCGTCGTTCGCCGTGGCCGGGCTGTTCTTCCGCCGGTTGCAGGTCGGGGCGGTGCCGCGCCCCGCCGGCCGGCGTTCGCTCCTCGGCGACCTGAGTGAGGGCCGGGACGAGTTCCTTCGTCACCGCTGGCTGTGGAGCGTCGTCCTGCACGCGTGTGTCTGGCAGCTGATCTGGGCGGGCGGTGTCCAGGTCATCGGCCCCGCCGTGGCCGAAGCCCACACCAGTGCGCGGACCTGGGGGTTCGTGCTGGCGGCCCAGACCGTGGGCGCCGTCGTCGGCGGCGTCCTCGCGCTGCGCTGGCAGCCCCGCGCGGCACTGGCCACAGGTGTGCTGCTGACCTCGTTCAGTGCGGTACTGCCGTGGTCCCTGGCGGCCGAGCCCCGCGCGGCGGTCCTGGTACCGGCCGCCTTCCTCGCCGGTGTGGCGATGGAACAGGTCAACGTCGCGCTGACCGTCGCCGTCCAGGAACGGGTCGCGCCCGACCGGCTGGCCCGGGTGACGTCGTATCAGGTCCTCGGATCTCTGGTCGCTGTTCCGCTCGGCCAGATGCTGGCCGGGCCGCTCGCCTCCGTGTATGGGCAGGAGCGGGTGCTTTCCGCGGCAGGCGTCTGCATCGTTGCCGTGACGCTCGTGGTGCTGGCCGTACCGGACGTGAGGGCGGTGCGAACAGAGGGCGGACCCGACAAGGCCCGCACGCGACCACGGGACGAGCCCGTCGCATGACCGCGTGCGGGAGCCCCGTCGTGCGGGTGCCGCGTTCGGCGGGTAGCGCGAACGCACAATCCGACGGGAACCGCGTACCCCTTTGTCCACGCCTGCGGAATGCCAGGGTGACGACAGCTGACCGGGATCAGGCGGCGCAGTCCGAGATGTCCGCGGCCCCGCGGGTCTCGGCCATGGCAAGGAGCCTCGCGTATTGCCACGTCAGTTCGTCCATGCGGAAGCGATCCGCTCCGTCGACATGGACAAGGTGCTCCGCGAAGAGGAGGTCGAGCAGCTCCGACACCCGGGCTCGGGGCAACCCCGTCAGCCGCTCCAACGCCGGCAGACCGGCCTTCGGACCGGACAGCGATCCGAAGGCGCGGAAGAAGGCCTGCGCCTCGTGCCCCAGCCGCTGGACGGACAGGCCGAGTGAGAACCCCACCGACGAGTCCCTCTCGCCGGCGATCGCCAGACAGTCCATGGGGTTGCCGTCGCGCAACGCCTCAGCATGGTCCGCTATACGGCACCCAGGGTGCATCACCAGGTTGGCCGCGGCGATGCGCAGCGCGAGCGGGGAATGCCCGCACAGCGCGGCGAGCTCCGCCGCGGCCTGAGGCTCCGCCTCGGTACGGCCGGCACCGACGACGTGCTGGAGTACCTGGTGAGCGTCGCCGGGCGACAGCGTGCCGAGCTGTACCATCCCCACATCGGCCGCCACCAGCAGGCTGCTGAGCCGATTGCGGCTCGTGACCAGGACGAGGGAGCCGGGAGCCGGGGGCAGCAGGGCCAGCACCTGCTGCGCGGAGACAGCGTTGTCGAGCACGAGCAGGCTCGGGCTGCCCGCGAACTCGCTGTGGTGGAGCGCCGTCAACTCGGCCATGACGTGGGGCATCCGGTGGGGAGAGAACCCGCGCCGGGTCAGCAGGATGCGCAGCGCCTCGGCCGGGGTGAGTGCGGGCCGGGTCGAGTAGCCCTGCAGGTCCACGATGTCCAGTCCGCCCGGGTAGTGGTCGTGGTGCCGGCGGGCCCACTCCAGAGCGAGTGCCGTCTTGCCGTTGCCCGCGGCGCCCACGATCGCGACCGCGGGGGCGCGGCGCCGGACACCTTGCGACAGTTCCGAGATTCGGTGCAGTTCGGCTTCCCGGCCGGTGAACCCCGCGGCCGAGGTCGGGATGGACGAGACGGGCGGGGCTGTACCCACTGTGGTCCGGAGCCCGCTCCGCCCCACCGGCACGGTGATCGCCTCCGGCCATCGGTCACCGATCAGACCGCGCGGCCATTCCTCCGGCGTCCCGTCGGCCAGCAGAATCATCTCCTGTGCGCGTCGCAGGTCGGAGCCGGGGTCCAGCCCGAGGTCATCGGCCAGCCGGGCTCTGGTCTCTTCGTAGACGCTCAACGCCTCGCTCCGGCGCCCGGAGCGGTACAGCGCCCCCATGCGCAACAGGGCGATGCGCTCGTGGTGCGGGTGTTCCTGCACCAGCTGGGCCAGTTCCTCCAGAAGGCCGTTGTGCTGACCGAGCGTCAGCCTCGCCTCCGCCCGCAGGGTGACGGCGGACAGGTACATCTCGTTCAGCCCGCTCCCCAGACGGTGCACCAGCTCCTGCGGCCCATCGCTCCCCAGGACAGGGCCCTGCCACTCGCTGAGGGCGCGGTCGAGGAGTGCCGTGCACTCCGTGGCGCTGGGGGCGCGGTCCGCACGGCGGACGAGAGACCGGAAACGGTGGACGTCGACGCACTGAGGACTGGCCTGCAGCGCGTACCCGGCACCGTCGGATGCGATGGTCAGCTCCTGTCCCTGGGCGACGACTCCTTGGAACAGGCCGCGCAGCCGCGAAACGTGTGCGTGCAGACTGGCCCGGGCGCTGGTCGGCACGGCCTCACCGGTCCACAGCAGTTCGATCAGCCGTCGCACCGGAATGGAGCGCCCCATGTCCAGGAGGAGCAGCCCGAGCAACAACCGCTCCCGGCGCCGACCGATCTTGACTGGTACGTCGTTCACGCGGGCGTCTATCCGTCCCAGCAGTCTGAACTCTCCCCCATGAAATTTCATGCGGTGATCATGGGTCCGTCATGCAAAGGTTCGCAAGAGCATTCGCACGAAGATTCGGAAGGTGGGCCCCCCCGGGGCTCGTTGCAGCCGTTCCGCGTCCGGCCGGTGTTACCCCATGTCCGACAGGTGTTGCCCGTCTCCGGACAACATCGCCGCGCCTGCAAACGGAGCAGGATCACATCAGCGGCCTCCAGGCGCGCGGCCCGCCGACCGTCGACCGCATCCTCTCAACCCTGGCGTCGTCTCAGGACCCGGCTCCACCGCGGTCTCACCGCTGACTGGCAGCTCTGGTCACCCGCACACATCGCGCCACACTCCCGTCAAAGGCGCGTAAACATCGGCCGTTTAGACTCGTCCCGCAAACGGCTGTTCGACCGAGCCCCACCCGCAGCAGTCGCCTCCCCAAATCCGAAGGGTGTCCGGCGTTTTGATACGGATGGATTCAGTCACCAAGCGGTATCCGGACGGCACGGTGGCGGTCGACGGACTGTCGCTGGAGATACCGGACCGCACGATCACCGTCCTCGTCGGACCCTCGGGCTGCGGGAAGACGACGACCCTGCGGATGATCAACCGGATGGTCGAGCCGAGCGAGGGCACGATCCTCGTCGACGGTGTGGACGTCCAGAAGCAGCCGGTCAACACCCTGCGCCGGTCCATGGGGTACGTCATCCAGAACGCCGGCCTCTTCCAGCACCGCACCATCGCCGACAACATCGCGACCGTGCCCCGGCTGCTGGGCTGGAGCAAGCAGAGGGCGAGGGCCCGGGCGGAGGAGCTGATGGAGCGGGTGGGGCTCGACGCCTCGCTCGCCAAGCGGTACCCGTACCAGCTGTCGGGCGGTCAGCAGCAGCGCGTCGGCGTGGCCCGCGCGCTGGCCGCGGATCCGCCGGTGCTGCTGATGGACGAGCCGTTCTCGGCGGTCGACCCCGTGGTCCGCAAGGGACTGCAGGAGGAACTCCTGCGGATCCAGGGCGAGCTGGGCAAGACCATCATCTTCGTCACCCATGACATCGACGAGGCGATCCGGCTGGGCACCAAGGTCGCGGTGATGCGCGCCGGCGGCCGGCTCGCGCAGTTCGCCGAGCCCGCCGAGCTGCTGAGCGCTCCGGCCGACGCGTTCGTCGAGGACTTCCTCGGCGCCGACCGGGGCATCCGGCGGCTGTCGTTCTTCCCCTCCGAGGGCCTGGACCTGCTCACCGGGCCCGTCGTCGCGGTCGGCGCCACCGCAGAGCAGACCGCCGCCCGTGAGGCGTCCGGGGCTCCGTACCTCCTCGTCACCGACGGCGACGGCAAGCCGCTCGGCTGGAGCGAGCCGGGCAGCCTGCCGGGTGCGGCAGCGGAGGAACTCCTGCCGTACGGGCGGCCGTTCGTCGCCGGCCAGGACTCCCTGCGGGTGGCGCTGGACTGTGCCGTGCTGTCGCCGACCGGCTGGGCCGTCGCCGTGGACGGCACCGGGCGGGTCGTCGGTGTCGTCTCCCAGGAGACGATCGGCGAGGCCATCCGCGGCGCCCACGCCGCCGGCCGGAAGGCGGACGTCGCGGGTCGGAAGGCGGACGCCGAGGGCCGGAAGGCGGACGTCGCGGGATGAGCGGTTTCTTCGACATCCCGAGCGACCTCCAGAACAGCTACTTCGGGCTGATCGGGCTGCATCTGCGGGAAGCCCTGCTGCCGGTGCTGGCCGGACTGGTCCTCGCCCTGCCGCTCGCCCAGCTGTGCGTCAGGCTGCGCTGGCTGTATCCGCCCGTGCTGTGGGTGACGACCGTGATCTACGCGATCCCGTCGCTGGCCTTCTTCGTCGTCCTCATCGACTACACCGGTCTGAGCGAGCTCACCGTGATGATCCCGCTGACCCTGTACAGCCTGGTGGTGCTCGTCCCCGCCGTCGTGGACGCGGTCCGCTCGGTGCCGCAGGAGACGCTCGCCGCGGCCACCGCCATGGGTTTCGGGCCGGTACGCCGGTACGTCCAGGTGCAGTTGCCGATCGCCGTGCCCGCCATCATCGCGGGACTGCGGGTGGCGACCGTGTCCAGCATCTCCCTCGTCAGCGTCGGCAGCCTCATCGGCAACCAGGGCGCCCTCGGCAACCTGCTCGGGGCCTCGATGCTGTACCACCGACCCGAGCTCGCGGTGACCTCCGTGGTCACCACCGCGGTCCTGGCCATCCTGGTGGACGCCCTGCTGGTGCTCGTACGCGTCCTGCTGACGCCGTGGATGCCGCGGCGCACGCCCACGAAACCGAAGGCCGAGCAGCCCGGCCCGGCCGCTCTCGCGCTTAAGGACACGGCCCGGTGAACGTCCTGAACTTCGTCAACGCCTTCTTCAGCGACAGCGCCCACTGGCACGGTTACGACGGCATCCCCACCCGGATGTGGGAGCACATCCAGTACTCGCTGCTCGCCCTCGTGATCGCCGCCGCGATCGGGCTCCCCGTCGGGCTGGTCACCGGGCACACCGGCCGCGGCGGCAACACGCTCGCGTTCATCGCCACGGCCGCCCGCGCCCTGCCCAGCTTCGGTCTGCTGGTACTGCTGTTCGTGCTGATCGGGCTCGGCATGCTGCCCGTGATGATCCCGCTCGTCGTGCTCGCCGTGCCGCCCATCCTCGTGACCACGTACGAGGCCGTGCGCTCGGTCGACCCCTCACCCGTCGACGCGGCCCGGGGCATGGGCATGCCGGAGAGCAGGGTGCTGTTCCAGGTCGAACTGCCCGAGGCGCTGCCGCTGATCCTGGGGGGCTTGCGCTCGGCCGCCATCCAGATCGTCTCCACGGCCACCATCGCCGCGTACGTCAGTTTCGGCGGGCTCGGCCGGTACATCGTGGACGGCCTCTACCAGCGTGACTACGAGAAGGTGGTCGGCGGCGCCACGCTGACGGCCCTGCTGGCGCTGGCGACGCTCGCGGTGTTCTGGGCGGTGTCGCGGGTAGCGGTGTCGCGGGGGGTGCGCAGGAGCGCCTGACGGCCGGCGGCCCGATCCGTCGTGCGCGCGGGCCCGGACGGATCCACCGGTCCGTCCGGGCCCGCGCGCGTCGTCACGTCTCCGTGCGGGCCAGCGCGAGTTCGAGGACGACGAGCAGCGCGTCGCGCACCGAGCCGCGCTCGCGGGCGTCGAACACGACGACCGGGACCTCTTCGGCGACATCGAGCGCCCAGCGGACCTCGTCCAGGGTGTGCTCCACCGTGCCGTCGAAGGCGTTGGCCGCCACCGCGAACGGGATCTCCTTGTGCTCGAAGTAGTCCACGGCCGCGTAGCAGTCGTCCAGGCGCCGGGTGTCGACGATGACGAGCGCGCCGACCGCGCCCTCGACGAGGTCGTCCCACATGAAGCCGAACCGGTCCTGTCCCGGCGTACCGAACAGATACAGCTTCAGCGTCGGGTCGATGGTGAGGCAGCCGAAGTCCATGGCGACCGTGGTCGTGGACTTGCGGGGGGTGTGGGTCAGGTCGTCCACGCCCGCGGCGACCTCGGTGATGGCCGCCTCGGTGGTCAGCGGCTCGATCTCGGAGATCGAGCCGACGGTGGTGGTCTTGCCCACGCCGAAGCCGCCCGCCACCACCAGTTTGACCGGCAGCGGTGGTCGTACGGCGGCCGTCGGCACCGCGGCGGGGCGGATGGCCGGTTCAGTCGGAGTCACGGAGTACCCCTCGGGAGTCGGGGATGGCGCGGAGACCATCGATGATCTTTCGCAGAACGGAGGCGTCGCGGGCGGCGCCGGGGCGCGGCACGTGCACCGTCAACTGCCCCTCGGCGCGCAGGTCCTCGGCCAGGACGCGGACGACGTTCAGGTGCAGCCGGAGCTTGGCCGCGATCTCCGCGACGGACTGCGGCAACCGGCAGGCGGCGATGATGTCGTGCCGCTCCAGGGTGAGCCGGTCGAGTGCGTCGATCCCCGCGGTGGTGGCGACGACCTGGGTCTCGACGGGGATCGCGCTGCCGGAGGCGTACCCCGCCACGCGGCCCTGGGTGAGCAGGAACGGCCGTACGGCGGAGGCCGCGCCGACGGGAGCACCGTCCGGGCCCGTGAAGCCGTCCGCGTCGGCCGGGTCCTGGCCGTCCGCCATGGGTGTCTCCCTCCTCCTGCGACTCCTGCTGCTGCGATTCCCACGACTCCCGCGACCGGGCGGCGAACGGTCAGCGCGTCGCCGCGCCCCCGACGTTGTTCTTCAGTTCGAGGACGAGCTGGGGGCTGAGCGCGGCACCGGCACGGTTGGCGAACAGCGTCATCTCGTAGGCGATGTTGCCCAGCTTGGCCTCCTTGTCGGTGACCACACCGAGCACGGCACCGCTGCCGATCGCGGAGACCAGCACATGGCCGCCCTCCAGGTCGATGATGACCTTGTTCAGGCCGCCCAGGCCGTAGTTGCCGGAGGCGCCGGCGGCCAGGCTGGTGATGCCGGACACGATCGCGGCCAGGCGCTCGGAGTCGGCGTGCTCGCGCTTCTGCGACACGGCGATGAGCAGCCCGTCGGAGGACACGGCGATGGCGTCGACCACGCCGGCGGTCTCGGTGGCGAACCGGTTCAGGAGCCAGGTGAAGTCAGCCGCGGCGGCCTGGAGGTCGGCCGGCTCGGCCCCTCCTGCTTGAGTGTCACCTGTCGACGTACTCACTGCTCCGCTCCTTCCGGGAGGTCGTGCTGGTGGTGCCGGCGATCCCGGCTGGGCTGGTCGTGTGCGGTGGTGCCTGCGGGGCCCGTGTCCGCGTCGGTGGCTGTCGCCGAGTCGCGGTGCGCACGCTCGACGGCGGCCTCGAACTCCTCGATCTGTGACCGGACGGCGTCGGCGTCGGCCGGGCGTGCCGCCTGACGCGCCGCGTGCCCCGAGGTGTCCGCCGTACGGAGGGTGGCGCCCCGGACACGGCGGCGCAGGGGCCGGGCGGAGCCACTGGGAGCCTCCTTCGCCGCATCCCGGGGAGCCGAGGTGGCGTCGCCGTTCCGGGGGCCGGGGACGAACGGGGCACCTGCGGACAGCTCCTGGGCGGGCCGGGACGGCTGTCCGTCGGCAGGCTCCGTGGTGCGGCGGGGGACCCGGTGAGGGAGCGCGGCGGGGCGACCGGCGTCGGCGGCACCGGCCGGGACGACGGTGGAGGGCAGCGGCCCGGAGGGTGCGGAGGGCTCGGGGGAGCCCTGGGCGGCGGCTCCTGCGCCGCCGTCCGCACCGCTACTCATCGCCGCGACCGTTACCGATGTCGCGGTGGCGCCCGCACTGGCCTTTACCGATGTCGCGACGGCCCCCGTATCGACTGTTACCGATGCCCCGGTGGCGCCCGCACCGGCCGTTCCCGAGGTCCCGGAGGCCCCCGTACTGGCCTTTACCGATGTCGCGGCGGCGCCCGTACCGACTGCTGGCGAGATCCCGGAGGCCCCCGCACCGGCCGTCGCCGAGCTGCCACCGACACCCTCGTCGGCCGTCCCCGAACCGCCGGAGGCGCCCGCGGCCTCCACTCCCACCGGGCTCATCGTCAGCAGCAGTGACGTCGGGACGGTCACCAGGGCGGTCAGGCCGCCGCCCACCGTGCGGGCCAGGGTGACCTCGATACCCCAGCGGCGCGCCAGCGTACCCACCACGAACAGGCCGAGGACCTTCGTCGGCGCCAGGTCGAGGCGCTCACGGCGTACCAGCCGGGCGTTCTCCTCGGCGAGGCGCTCGGGGCTCATACCGAGGCCGTGGTCGGCGACCTCGATCAGCGCACCCTCGGCGGTACTGCTGACGCCCACCTCGACGTGGCTGTCGGCGGGCGAGAAGGAGACGGCGTTCTCCAGGAGTTCGGCCACCATCAAGGTCAGGTCGCCGATGATGTCCGGCTCGACCATGACCTGGGTCCGGGCGGTGAGCCGTACCCGCTGGAAGCCCTCGATCTGGCCGAGCGCGGCGCGGACGACGTCGGTGAGGGAGGCGGGCCCGGAGTCCAGTACGGTCTCGCGGATGCCGGCGAGGAGCATCAGGCTGTCCGCGTTGCGGCGCAGCCGGACGGCGATGTGGTCGATGGAGTAGAGGCGTTCGAGCAGGGCCGGGTCGGTCTCGCCGCGTTCGACCGCGTCGATCAGCGAGAGCTGACGCGTCGTCAGGTTGCTGACGCGGCGTCCCACATTGCCGAACATCTCGGCCACGTTGCGCCGGCTGAGCACCTGTCGCTCCAGCAGCGCGGCCGCGGTGGTCTGTACGCGGTTGAACGCCCCGGCGAGTTCGCCGATCTCGTCGCGCGCCGTGACCGGCATCTCGCGCAGCCGCGGCGGTCCCGCGTCCTCGGCGTCGTCGTCGGCCACGCGGGCCAGTTCGCGTCCGGCGACATCGGCCACCTCGCGGGCGGCCCCGGTCAGGGCCTGCACCGGCATGACCACCGAGCGGCGGACCGCCACCGAGAAGGCGAGCCAGCCGACGAAGCCGAGCAGCGCGAGCCCCAGCAGCCCGATGGCCCGTTCGTACGAGGCCTCGGAGACGTGGTCGGCGCCGTCGGCGATCTGGCCGATGAGCGAGGTGGTGATCTTCAGCCGGTTCTCGGCCTGTTCGCGGTAGACGGGGTACGAGTCCAGCGCCGCGCCGAACGCCCGGCGGATCTCGGCGGGGGACTCGGCCTGCAGCTCGCCGGGCTCGATCTGCAGCTCCGCGTAGTGCTGGAGGATGGTGGCCTGCGAGGGGTTGTACCTGATCCCGCTCAGCTCGTCGCTCTGGGCCTCGGTGGCGAACCGCCTGAAGCGGTCGGCCTGGAAGGCGTACTGCTCGTCGAAGCTGACCGCGTTGATGAACTCGATCAGCGCGTTGCTGTCACCGGTCCGGGCGGAGAAGACGCTGGTCTCGAAGGCGCTGTGGGAGGCGTCGGCGTGCAGCAGGGAGTCGAGCAGGTTGCCGGTGAAGGAGGCCGCGAGGGCGGCGTTGTGTTCGAGGCCGAGACCGTCGATGACGCTCTTGGTGGCGCTGATGTACGCCGGGTCGATGTTGTCGGCCGGGGTGTAGCCCGACTCGATGGTGCGGCGCAGGTCGTCCAGCCCGTCGATCTCCCTCAGGGCCTGTGCCTCCGTGTCCGGGAGCCGGTCGCCGAAGGTGTCGCGCACCTTCTGCACCTGGGCGTCCAGGTCTGCCTGGGCCTTGCGGTACGAGGCCGGCGAGGGCCCGGCGTCGCTCTGGACGGCCTCGTGGCGCACGGAGAGCAGGATGGCCTGCTGGTGCTCGACCTCCACGCGGTCGACGAGCACCGCCACCTGCACGCTGTCACGGACGAGCTGGGCCGCGGCGTCCGCGTCACGGGCCTGTCCCACCTGGTCGGTGATGAGGTATGCGAGCAGTACGGCGACCACGGCGAGCGGTACGCCGACGAGGATGTTGAGCTTGCGCCGGAACGGCCACCGGTCGGCGAAACCGCGGATGCCGAGGACACCGCGTGTGCGGTTCCGCGGTGCCGGGAGCTCGGGCGAGGGCGTGCCCGCCTCGTTCGTGGACACCAGGCCTCCTTAGTGGGCGTTACATGGCGCACGAAAGCCTTACGTGACCGTTTCTTGACCGGATTTGGCCGTTCGTCGAAGCGGAACGGGAGCATACAGCCAGAAAGGGAACGGACATCGCAGAGGGGGTGCAAGGTGACTCCGACATCGTCGTCCGCTCAACTTGCCCCGCTGTCGGCCGAGGTGAGACTAGCGTCTCAACAGGCTCGCCATTGATCACAATTGGGTAAGAGTCGAAGCGAATCGGTGATCTGGTTGCTCTTGACGCATCTGGATCCGGGTGGATTGGATCAGGACAAGACCATCCCGTAAGAGTCCCTCACCCTCCCAGTCCGGAACGGAATCGTGACTTCTACCGCTCCCAGCCGCAGGTCCATCCGCAGGCACCCAGGTGCCGCCGCCGCCGTCGCGCTCGCCGCCACCACGGCCCTGCTGGCAGGGTGCGGCTCCTCCGACGACCAGGCGGACAACCCGCTCGACAGCAAGGCGTCCGGCGACACCGTCGTCGTCGGCTCCAACAACTTCACCGAGAGCATCCTGCTCGCCGACATCTACGGCGAGGCCCTGAAGGCCAAGGGCATCAAGGTCACGTACAAGCCGAACATCGGCAGCCGCGAGACCACTTACGGTCTGCTGAAGAACGGCTCCGTCACGGTCCTGCCCGAGTACAACGGCTCGCTGCTGGCATACCTGGACAAGAAGGCCGAGCAGAAGTCGGCCGAGGCCGTGAACGCCGCCGTACAGGCCAAGCTCGACTCGAAGCTGACGCTGCTGGAGTCGTCGCCCGCCGAGGACAAGGACTCCGTCACGGTCAACGCCGAGACCGCGAAGAAGTACGGCCTCAACCCCGAGTCCACCCTCGCGGACCTCAAGGACGCCGCCCCCGACCTGGTCATCGGCGGCTCGCCCGAGTTCCAGACCCGCCACCAGGGCCTGGTGGGGCTGAAGGCGGAGTACGGCCTGGAGTTCAAGTCCTTCAAGGCGCTCGACGCGGGCGGTCCGCTGACCCAGGCGGCGCTGAAGAAGAACACCGTGCAGGCCGCGGACCTCTTCACCACGGACCCGACCATCATCAAGGAGAAGTTCGTGGTCCTGCAGGACCCGAAGAACCTCTTCGGGTTCGCCAACGTGACCCCGCTGGTCCACAAGTCCGGCCTCTCCCAGGAGGGCGTCGACGCGCTCAACGCCGTCTCGGCGAAGCTGAACACCAAGACGCTGCTCGACCTGGACTCCCAGGTGCAGCTGGAGAACAAGGACCCGCTGGACGTCGCCAAGGCCTGGCTGAAGTCGGCCGGCCTGGACTGACGTACGGGCTGCATCGACGTACGAACGGCGGCGCGGGCGGTCCTGGACTCCAGGGCCGCCCGCGCGACGCAGCACACAGCACCGGGCTCGACGTGGACGGCTCGGCCCCGGCGCGACAAGCGCACCGGGGCCGGATGGATGTGCCGCGCGCTACGGCTTGCGTGCCACCGCTCCGTACATCGCGATGTCCTCGTCCCGGATGTCCTGCTCGCCCGTGCCGTCCGGGTGCCACTTGTGGACCTGGACGATGCCCGGCTCGGCCAGTTCGAGGCCCTCGAAGAACTCGTGGGCCTCGTCGATCGTGCGCAGCCGCATCGGCATGTTGCGGGCGGCGTACTCGCGGGCGACGCGGCCCACCTCCTCCGGCGCGAACTCGGCGGTGCCGATCGTCATCGCGAGGTAGCTGCCGGAGGGGAGGGGCTCCAGGAGGCGGCGCACGATGCCGACCGCGTCGTCTTCGTCCAGGACGAAGTGGACGATCGCGATCACGGTCAGCGCGACCGGCTTGCCCAGGTCGAGGGTCTCCCGGAACTCGGGGGAGTTGAGGACGGCCTCCGGGTCCTGGAAGTCGGCCTCGATGTACGCCGTCTTCCCCTCGGGCGTGCTGGAGAGCAGACCCTGGGACAGGGTGAGGACGATCGGGTCGTTGTCCACGTAGACGACCCGGGACTCGGGCGCCACCGACTGGACGATCTCGTGGAGGTTGGGTGAGGTGGGGATGCCCGTGCCGATGTCGAGGAACTGGCGCATGCCCGCCTCCTCGGCGAGCCAGCGCACGGCGCGGTTCATCCAGTCGCGGTTGGCACGCATGTGGACCGGCAGGGCCGGCCACTCCTGCGCCATGGCGTCGCCCGCCTCCTGGTCGGCGGGGTAGAAGTCCTTGCCGCCGAGGATGTAGTCGTAGATACGCGCCGAGTGGGCGTTCTCGGTGTCGATCCTGTCGGCCGGCCATCCGTTGTCGGACAACGCGGTCCCTCCTCTTCGAAGTCGTGGTTCAGAGTTGAACACTCAGTAAAAACAAAGGGGTTAACAAAAAGGGGGATCAGAGGAGGAAGTCGGCGTCACCCGCCTTCACGCCGGTCAGGAAGCTGTACATCTCGTGCGGGGTGAAGACCAGGGCGGGGCCGTCGGGGTCGGTGGACTGGCGGAGGGCGACGCGGCCGTCGGTGAGCTTCTTCGCCTCCACGCAGGCGCCGCCGACGTCGTCGCTCCAGGGCTTGGACCAGCCCTGCGTGCCGAGGTCACGGGAGGGCATTCCGTTGCGTACGGGGTCGGGTGTGCAGTGGTGGGTGTGGTGGTGCATTCAGAGCTCCTTGCGTAGGGCACCGAGGACGGCCTCGGTCTTTCCGGCGGGCGCCGACTGGGCGCCCAACCGGTCCAGGGCCTCCCGGTAGACCACGACATCGTCCGGCTTGTCGAGGTACACAGCGCCGACCAGCCCGTTGAGGTACACGATGTCGGGCAGTTCGGGCGCCCTGAACCGGAAGAGATGGAACGCGCCGGCCCGCATGGCGGGATGCGGGCCGTTGCTGAACGGCATGATCTGCAGGGTCACATGCGGCAGCCGGTTGAGCTCGATCAGGTGGTCCACCTGTTCCCGCATCACCCGGGAGCCCCCGACCGGCCAGCGCAGGACCGTTTCGTCCATGACGATCCACACGCGCGGGGGCATCGGTCGGGTGAGCAGTTCCTGGCGTCGCATGCGCAGCGCCACCCGGCGGTCGGTGGCCTCGGGGGAAGCGTGCGGGTTGCCGGCGCTCAGCAGGGCGCGTGCGTACGCCTCGGTCTGCAGCAGCCCGTGCACGAACTCCGCCTCGTACGCGCGGATGTGGAGGGCCGCCTGCTCCAGGTTCAGGTACGCCGCGAACCAGTCCGGCAGGACATCACGGTACGTGTGCCACCAGCCGCGCTTGTTGGCCTCACGGACCGACTTCAGGAAGGTGTCGATCTCCTGCTGGTCCCGGACGCCGTACACCTGGAGCAGCTTCTCGACGTCCGGGAGCCGCAGCCGGGCGACCTTGGCGGCCTCCAGCCGGCGGATCGTGGAGTGGCTGACGCCGATCGCCTCGCCCGCCTGCTCGAACGTCAGACCGGCACGGGTGCGCAGCTCCTCCAGTTGCCTGCCGAGGATCATCCGCAGCACGGAGGGGGCACCGCCCCAGTCGGTTTCCGCGGTCACGCCGTCACCCCTCACGCGTACACGCCGGGCAGCGATGTCGCACTCTGTCACGATCACCAATGGACGAGGGGAAGCATGCACCCTACAAAATGCAAATTTCAACTTGGCGGTTGCGAGCCGATGTTGGCAGGTGTCACAGTGGTCATACCGTCCACGACCGGTGAACGAGGAGACCCAGTAGTTCCGTTGGGGGAGATGGGGCTGCGACACGGAGTTTTCGGCAGCGAGTTTCCGCACGTCACGGCGGATCTCGTGGTGAAGCCCGACCGGTAGGGGACGGTGCGGAACGGACACCGTCCCGTGGTGCGGCACCGGCACCGGCTCAGGTGTGCAGTCAGACGAAAGGCGAACGGCGATGGCTCCGCCCTCCCTCCCCCAGCCTTTGGACCGATTGCCTGGCGAACCCCCGTCGTGGGACGGCGACCAGTCATGGGACGACGACCGGGCGCATGGCCGGTCGCCCGAGCCCGTGTACTCCCGCATGCCCGAACACCCCCGCAGATCCGAGGTGTTCGGCCTGCCCGCGACACCCGCCTCGGTGCGGCAGGCCCGGGAGATCGTGCGGGAGGTGCTGGACGCGTGGGGCGCGGCGCCCGAACTGTGCGACGACGCCGTCCTGGTGATCTCCGAACTCGTCACCAACGCGTTCACGCACACGAGGAGCGACCGTGTCGTGTGCCGTCTGAACCTCGGCGGCGGACGGCTGCGCGTCGAGGTCGAGGACCAGAACCGCGACGCGACGCTGCCGGAGCAACGGCAGCCGGACAGCGACGACCAGAACGGGCGCGGCCTCATGCTGGTCTGCGCGCTCTCCAGCGACTGGGGGGCCGGCGCGAGCGCCCACGGTTCGGGAAGCGTCGTCTGGGCCGAACTCGCCTGGCGGCCGGCCGAGCCGGCCCCGGCAGCCGTCGACTCGCCCGTGCGGGAGACCCGGTCCCCGGTGTGGGAGGCCGCGTCGCCGATACGCGGGTCCGAGGCGCCGTCGAGCACGGCGCGTCCGGTGACGAAGGGCGTGACAGCACCGCCCGACGGCAGCGCGCCACCGCTGACGGCGGCCGTGCCCCTCCCGGCGGCCCGCCGACCGGCGGTCACGTCCTCCCACGTCACCCGGCCCGTCCCCCGCTCGGCCGAAGGGCACCTGCCGCATGGAACTCCAGCATTCCCCTGACCTGTGGCCGCACACCCCCTCCGTACCCCGTCCGCGTGATCCCCGGCCCGCACGACTGGCCCTGCCCGTGGGGCTCTCCACCACCCTGGGCTACGACGCGGTGGGGACCTCCCGGGAACACGGCGAGCGGATCATGGCGACTCTGCCCCGGGTGGGCTGCGTCTTCGCCGACGACGAGCTGTGGTGGTGGATCGTCCCCTCCGGCTCCCACATCGACGTCACCTGGCCGGCCGGGACCCGCTACGCCATCGGCGCCCGCGTGGCCCACCCGCCCGGGACACACACCCGGCCGAGCTTCCGGCCCGGCGGCCCGCGCCTGATCCACGGCCCCGACGGCGACTGGCCCTACACTCCGCCCATTCCGCTGTACGTCGCCGTCTGCCGACTCACCGGCAGCACACCGCACTGGTCTCCGGGCTCCCCGAACTGACCGTCCCCGCCGTACCCTTGGCCCGTGATCGAGGAGCACGGCGGGGGAGCGGGGAGCTTGGGCGGCAGCGGAGCCGGGGCGGACGGCGCGGAACACGGGACCCCCGAGGGCGCGGACGGCATCGACGTCCTCGTCCTCGGCGGAGCCGGGGTCGACACGATCGTGTACGTCCCCGAGCTGCCGCTCCCGTTCGCCGACAGCTACATGGTGCCCACGATCGAGACCCGGGCGGGCCAGACCGGCGACTTCCTGGCGGCCGGCGTGCACGCGCTGGGCCTCGGGACACACCACCTCGACATGATCGGCGACGACCACGAGGGCGACCTGGTCCGCGCGTTGCACCGTGAGCGGGGAATCCCGCTCACCGCCGTGCCCCTGCCCAGCGGCACCAGACGCGCGGTGAACCTGGTCGCCCCGGACGGACGGCGGCTCTCCCTGTACGACAGCACCCGCACCCGGGACGCGGACCGGCTGCCGGAGGACACCGTGCGGGCCCTCGCCACGGCCGCCCGTCACGTCCATGTGTCCCTCTCGCACCCGTGCGCCCACGCCCTGCCGCTGCTCCGGGAAACGGGCGTGACGATCTCGACCGACCTGCACGACTGGGACGGCGTCAACCCGTACCACGAGCCCTTCGCTCTCGCGGCGGACCTCGTCTTCGTGTCGGTCGCCGCGCTGAAGGACCCGGAGAGGACCATGCGGGGGATCGCCGCCCGCGGTCGCGCCCGGGTGGTGGTCGCCACGGCCGGCGCCGACGGGGCGTTCCAACTCGTCGACGGCGAGCTGACCCACATTCCCGCCGTCACACCCGAGGCCCGCATCATCGACTCCAACGGCGCCGGTGACGCCTTCGCCGCGGGCTATCTCTTCGGCCACCTCTCCGGTGAGTCCCCGGAGAGGCGCGGCCTCTACGGCGCCATCGCCGGCGCCCACGCCTGCACCGTCCCGGCCACCCTGACCGACCCCATCAGGCGGGACGAACTCCTCGCCAGAGCCGGGGAGTCGCCGACCTGACAGGTGTCAGTGGCCGGTCGTCGCCAGCCGGGCCGCCGCCTGGGCCCGGGCGGCCTCCAGGACCGCGAGGAGGACCGCCTTGGCTGAGCCCCGTTCGCGGACGTCACAGAGGACGACCGGGGTGGAGGGATCCAGGTCGAGGGCCTGGCGGACCTGATCGGCGCTGGCCTCACGGCGGCCGTCGAAACAGTTGACACCCACGGCGAACGGGATGTCCCGGGCCTCGAAGAAGTCGATCGAGGCGAAGGACGCGTCCAGACGGCGGGTGTCCGCCAGGACCACGGCCCCCAGGGCGCCGGTGGACAGGTCGTCCCACATGAACCAGAAGCGGTCCTGGCCGGGCGTGCCGAACAGGTAGAGCACCAGCTCGGGGGAGATGGTGATCCGTCCGAAGTCCATGGCGACCGTCGTGGAGACCTTCTTCTCCACGCCCGCCAGGTCGTCCACGCCGACACTCGCCGCGGTGATCCGCTCCTCGGTCTCCAGCGGCGCGACCTCGCTGACCGAGCCCACCATGGTGGTCTTGCCCACGCCGAATCCGCCCGCGATGAGGATCTTCAATGCGGTCGGCATGACCTTCTCAGAGCCGACGGATACCATCCATCACCCTTTCGATGAGTTCCACGCTCGGCTGCTCGCTCAGCGCGGGCGGGGACTGGACAATGATCAGCTCGCCGTTGAGGAGGTCTCCACAGAGCACCTTCACCACGCTCACCGGCAGGTCCAGCTGGCCGGCGATCTCGGCCACCGCCACCGCGCGATCCCGGCACAGTGCCAGGATCGCCATGGACTCCGGTTCCAAGTGGTCGTGGTCCCACTCGTGGTCATGCCGTGAGACGACGAGCGTGATGAGGGTGAAGTTGTGTTGGCTGTGGCGCGTCCGACCGCCGGTGATGGCGTACGGACGGACATGGCGCCCGGCCTGCTCATCGTCGAGCCAACGGGGCTCACGCATCCCGCACGTAACCGGCCGGGGCCTCCACGCGTGGCGCGGCGGACAGGTACTTGCCCACCTGCTTGACCAGCGTGCCCATCTCGAAGGCCATCATCCCGACGTCGACCTCCTCGGAAGCGATGGCGGCGAGCCGCGCGCCCTGGCCGGCCGCGGTGACGAAGAGGAACGCCCGATCCATCTGGATGACCGTCTGCTGGACCTCTCCGCCGTGGAAGTGGCGTGCCACCCCCCGGGCGAGGCTGTGCATGCCCGAGCCGACCGCGGAAAGGTGCTCCGCGTCGTCGCGGCGGATGTCCCTCGACTTGCCGATGAGGAGGCCGTCCCCGGACAGTACGACGGCGCAACGGATCTCCGGTATCCGCTCCACCAGCCCGTCCAGGAGCCAGTCCAGCTGGGGACCGGAGTGTACCTGCTCAGTCATTCCTGAATGTTCCTCACAGTTAGTTGGCGCCTGGGTGCGCCGGTCAGGTGGCGCGTCGGGGAGAGCGCCAAGTCGTGGGGGCGCTTGTGGCGCCCGTCAGTGGGCGCCGGGGTCGCGCGGTGGCCGTGGTGCCTCCCGGTCGTCGGTGTCGTCGGAGATCCGGGCCCGCTTCAGGCCCTGCTGTATGGCGATCATGGCGCGGGCCGACGCATCGGGTGAGAGTCCGGCCTCTCCACTGTCGCTCCCGGGCTGGTGGACCGCCTCCTTGCGCAGCTGCTGGGCGAGGCTGGCTCCCCGGGTGCGCTGCGGCAGGATCGTGGGAGTGGTCAGCGGGCCGGTGTCCTGCGCCGGGTTCGCAGCGGGTGCCGGGGCCGAGCCACGGGTGGGGGCGGACCTGTGGGGCTCGCCGCCCGGCCTCGCGTCGGCACCGCGGGCCGAGGCCCTGGCACCGGCGTCGATACCCGTACCACGGGACATCGACGTGGCGCCGACTCCCGTGCCCGCACCCGCGCTGAGCCCTGCTCCGCCGCTGAGTCCCGGACCACCGGTGAGCCCTGCTCCGCCGCTGAGTCCCGCTCCACCGCTGAGCCCCGCACCGGCACCGATTCCCGCTCCGGCCGTGGACTCCGCACCGGACCGTACGCTCCAGTCCCCGGGATGACCGTGGCCGGGCTCGGCGTGGTGCACGGGGTGTTCCTGCGGGGCGGCCCATGCCGTCGGACCGGACTCGCCGGACGCCCCGTTGCCCGACGAGGGGGGCAGCAGACCCGCACCGCCGTAGTCGGGGAATCCGCTGTAGTCCGGCATCCGCGTGTGCGTCAGCACGTCACCGGCGGAGGCGGAGACGACCGCCGATCCGGCGATCACGTCGCCCGCGCCGCCGGACCCGGCACCGGCGCCCACCCCGGCGAGCGCGGTCTCGGCCACCGCCGGAGGCATGTCGGTGTCCGCCGCGCCGGACCCGCCGATGCCGGGGCGTTCGCTCGGCGCCTGCACCTGGTTCACCGTCGCGGCCGCCGACTTCAGCTGGTCCAGGACCGGCGAGTCGATCTCTTCCAGCAGCTCCGAGGGCAGCAGCATGACGACGAGCGTGCCGCCGTACACCGACTCGCGCAGCTCGACCTTGATTTTGTGCCGCTCGGCGAGCCGGGCCACCACGAAGTGACCGAGGCGCGGGTCCTCGCCCAGCGCCGTCATGTCCAGCTTGGGCGGGTGCGCGAGCAACTCGTTGGCCTGCTCGCGCATGTCGTCCGGCATGCCGAGGCCGTGGTCCTCGACGTGCACCGCGAGGCCCTTGGCCACCTTCGTCGCGCTGAGGAACACCTGCGTTTCCGGCGGGGAGAAGCTCGTGCCGTTCTCGATGAGCTCGGCGAGCAGGTGGGTCACGTCGGCGACGGCCCGGCCGGTCAGGGCCAGACGCCGGTCCGCGGGAAGGTTCTTCACCTTGACCCGGGTGTACGCCTCGGTCTCCGCGACGGCGCTGCGCATCACGTCGGTGATGGAGACGGGCGCGGTCATCCGGCGGCTCGGCGGGGCGCCGGAGAGGATCACCAGGTTCTCCGCGTGCCGCCGGACGCGGGTGGCGAGGTGGTCGACCTTGAAGATGTCCTTCAGCAGGTCGGAGTCCTCGTGCTTGCGCTCCAGGTCGTCCAGGAGAGAGATGAGGCGGTGGATGAGGATCTGCGTGCGACGGATGAGCTGCGCGAAGACCTTCTCGGTGCCCTCGCGGCCGAGGCTCTGCCGTACGGCGGTGTCGGCGGCGACACGGCCGAGGTGGTCGATGGCCGCGCCGAGCCGCTCGATCTCGTCGGCGGAGTGGTGGGCCTGGGGGGCGACCGGCTGCGGCTCGATGCGCTCGCCGCGCTCGATGCGGGCCAGCAGCTGCGGCAGCCAGACACCGGACAGTTCCTCGGTCTTCTGCTGGAGTTCGGTCAGCCGGTCCATGGAGGAGCGGTGGCCGCGCAGCGCCAGCAGCGCGCCGGCGACGAGCGCGGCCAGTGTGGCCGCGGTGCCCAGGAGCACGCCGATCAGCAGGTCCCCGGCGCGGTCGGAGGCGGAGTCGCCCACGCCGCGCACGGAGTCGGCGCCCAGCGTCTGCAGGTCGCCGACCACGGTCCCGGCGGCGTCCGGCCACGACGGCGCCGGCTGGGGCAGGTCCGTGCCGCGGGCGCCCGTGACGGCGTCCTCGACGGCACCGATCGACGTCCACTGGCGGCTGTCGGTGATCTCCCCGAAGGAGGTGGCCCCGCCGGCGGGCAGGTCACGGGCGGTCAGCGCGGCCCGCAACTCCCGCTGGACCGCCTGGTACTGCAGGAACTGGGCGCGGACCGTCTCGCTCATCTGCCGTGAGGGCAGCGCGCCGGAGATCAGCGCGTCCTCGCGCGAGAGCATCTCCGTCAGCCGGATGACAGCCGTCGTGGCGGTGCCCGCCTGGGCGAGGGACACGTCGTCGCTGTCCAGGGCCGCGGCGATCACATCGGTGCCGTTGGTGATGGCGCCGGTGAAGTACTGGAAGGCGGCGGTGCCGCCCAGGCGGCGCTCGTCGAGCGCCTTCCGCCGCTCGACCAGGTTGTCCAGCGCCTCGCCGAGCTTCTTGCCCGCGCTCGTCAACGCCGGGGTGTCCAGCCCGGAGGAGGACTTCGTGAGGTAGGAGGCGACGGCGGCGTCCGTCTTCTCGCGCGCCTCGTCCAGCTCCGTGCGGGCGTCGTCGCTGCGGCTCGCCTGCCACATGGCGGTGAGACGGCGCTCCTCCTGGAGCCGGTTGATGAGCTCCTGTGCGGGACCGGCGACGGCGGACGCTCGGTCCGTCTCGGCCCGCAGCTGCATCTGCTCGTCGACGAGTCCGACCGCCGTGTAGCCCCACACACCAGTGGCGAGGACTGCGGGCACGACGAACGGCACGACGAACGAGAACCGGAGATTCTTGCGAGAGGCGGACCTGTGACGTGTCCGCCGGTCCCGGGTGCCTGGCATCTGATTCCTCGTACGACAGCGAAACACTGGTTGAACGGTCGGGGCGTTTGGTGCGCAGTGCCCGAGATCCCCCGCGCGTGCCGCCTTGACAAGGGCTGGGCATATGTCAGCGGCCGGGTGAACCGTACCAGGCCATCGGCTCACCGTCAGCATCCGCCCGACCACAACTTCCGGGGCATTCACACCAGTTGACGGAAATCACAAAAGTGCTAGAAGTTTTGGGGTGTACAGTGCGCCGGCCGAACCGATTCCGGCCACCGTGTCGAAGTAGATCGATGTGAGTTCGGCGTCCTGCTGCACCGCCCTCAACAGCGACAACCGCTGCTCGTGCGGATCCAGTTGAGCGACCCCCAGCGTGGCCTCGTAGCCCGCCGTGAGGGTGTTGTCGCGGTCCTTGGCGTACTCGTCCAGCGCGGCATCGAGCCGTTCCGGATTGCTTCCCAGTACAGGACCTGCATGTTTCACAAAAGATTCCACTTGTATGAACGCATCGCTGATTCCGCGTGCGGTGATGGAGTCTTTGTGATGACCGGAGTCGCCGATCAGCACCCAGCCGGGACCGGACGCCTGCCGGAAGTAGTTCCGCTGGTCGCCCGTGCCACGCAGCCGCTCGACCGGTTCCCTGCCGTCCAGGCGCTCGTACAGTCCGGGTGCGGTGGTGCGGATCTGCTCCAGATAGGCGCCGTACGCGTCCGCGCGGACCTCGTCGAAGCGGGACTGCGGGAAGTACGCGAGGAGCAGGGTCGCGTCGTCGTGGGTGGCCACCGCCGCCACCCAGGCCCCGGCCCGTTCGTGCAGCTCCAAGGTGGCCGGTACGCCCGTGAAGTACGTGTAGTACGCACAGGTCAGCCGGGGATCCTCGACCGTATACGGCGCCTCGACGAGGCCGGCGACCGTGGAGCGCATGCCGTCGGCGCCGACGACGAGGTGGGCGCGCTCGCTGAAGGGCTGCCCGCCGTGCCTGCCCTCGACACCGACGACGCGCCCCGTGTCGTCGTACAGCAGACCGGTCACCTGGCACTTCTCGCGGTACTCGGCGCCGGCCGCGATCGCGGCCTCGACCAGGACGGCGTCCAGGACATGGCGCCGGGGGGCGTACGCGGCGCGCTGGCCCTCGACACCCCGGGCGCATCCTTCGAGCCGTATGTCCGCCACCTCGTACGACACCCGGTCCAGGGGCGGGCAGCCGGTGGCGCGCAGGGTGTCGAGCAGGTTCCAGCGGGCGAGGGTCGCGATGCCCGGCTGGTGGATGAGATGGGTGGAGAGGGTGTCGGAGCCGAAGGCCCCCTTGTCGAGCAGGAGGACCCGGTGTCCCGCACGGGCCAGCAGCATGGCGGTCGGGGCCCCGGCGCAGCGCGCCCCGACCACGATGGCGTCGAACATGTGGGTGCCTCACTTGCGGTATTGAGTTGAGCGGTTGGGGAGGGGTGGGGGATGGAGGGAGGTTGTGGGGGGTGTGGCGGGGACGGGGTTCAGCGGGAGCGGGAGAGTTCCGTGATCAGGGCCCGTCGGTCGATCTTGCCGTTGGGGTTGAGCGGCAGCAGGTCGAGGACGGAGATCCGGCGGGGCAGCATGTACGGCGGCAGCCGGTCACGCAGTCCCGCGAACAGGGCGTCGGGGTCGCAGCCGGGACCGCTGACCACGGCCTCCAGTTCCGGCTCGCCGTCGGGCGCGGGAACAGCGAGCACGATCGCGTCCCGCACGCCGTCCTGTTCGCGCAGCATCGCCTCGATCTCCCCGAGCTCGATCCGGTGGCCGCGGATCTTCACCTGCTGGTCGGTGCGCCCGAGGTGGATCAGCAGGCCGTCCTTGAGGGCCACATGGTCCCCGGTGCGGTACCAGTGCCCCTCGGCCGGTCGGCCCGTCGCGTCGAGCTCGACGAAGCGGCCGGGGTTGTTCGCCGCGTCGAGGTAGCCGGGGAACCGCTGCGGACCGCGCATGCACAGCTCGCCGTCGTCGGAGGGCTTGCCGTCCTCGTCCAGCAGCAGGAAGTCCAGCGTCGGGAAGCAGCTGCCGATCGGTGCCGTGCCGTTGGGAGTCTCGGGCCAGTCGGCGGGGTCGGCGGGGAAGCGGTAGCCCGTGCAGGAGATGGTCAGCTCGGTCGGGCCGTACAGCACTTCGAGGGCGCTGTCCGGTGCGGCCTCCCGCCACTCGCGGGCCGCCGCCAGCGTGAGGGGTTCGCCGCCGAAGATGCTCCACCGCAGCGTCGGCATGCTGCCCGGCTTCAGGGTGCCCAGCCGGGAGGCGAAGGCGATGAGGGACGGCACGGAGAACCAGTGGGTGAGCCGCAGGGCGTTGATGGTCTTCACCGGGGACAGGAGCTGGCTGCGCGCCGGCACCACCAGCGTTCCCCCACCCGCCCAGGCGACGAACAGGTCGTGCACCGAGCCGTCGAAGGTGAGCTCGAAGGCCTGTGAGAGGCGGCTGCCCGGCCCGATGTCGTAACGGGACGCCACATGACTGAGATTGGCCGAGATGTTGCGGTGAGTGATCGGCACACCCTTCGGTGCACCGGTCGAGCCGGACGTGAAGATGATGTACGCGAGATCGTCCGGAGTGACCCGTGGGTACTCGATGTCGGGTTTGGCCTCGGCGACCAGATCGCCCAACTCACTTGGCACCAGGACGAGTTGAGGAATGGCTGGATCGTTTCCGGGCGTGTCCGTGAGGACGAGGTCCAGCTCCGCCGCCCGTGCGATGTCGGCGGTCCGCCCCGCCGGATGCTCCGGGTTGAGCACGACGACGGTCGCGCCCGCCCGCAGGATCGCCAGGTAGCCCGCGTACGAGACCACCGACCGGCTCGCCATCAGCCCGACCCGCCGCGGCGGGACACCGGCCCCCGCCGCGACCAGCCGCCCCGCGATCCGCTCCGCGAGGTCCCGCAGCCGTGCGTAGGTGAGCTCCTCGCCGTCGACCTCCAGAGCGACCACCGAGTCCCCGAACTCGTCGGCGGACCGGGCGAACCAGTCGTAGAGGGTCACCGGGTGGCTCACCGTCCCGGTGCCGGAGGTCAGTGGAGTGACCTCCGGGATCCCGCTGCCGCGGGCCGTGGCTCTCGCCGGGTCCGGCGCGCCGGCGTCGGCCGCGCTCGTCCCGGCTCTGTGCTGTGGGGTGAGCACCGCGTCCGCGGGCACCCCGTCCGCTGTCCGTGAAGCAACCCCCGTGCCCCTGCCGACTGCTCCCGGGGACCGCGGCTCGCTCGCCGCGTGGTCGTCCTCGGGGGTCCGGATCTGCGGATCAGTCATCGCGCCGCGGCCTCCAGAGCCCGGGTCCATTCGCGTAGTTCGCCGACCGTGCGCAGCCGGCCGAACTCCTCGGGGTCGACCTCGTGGTTGGACCGTTTCGTCAGCTCGACGACGATGCGCAGCTTCGCGAGGGAGTCGATGCCGATCTCGGTGAGGGTGGAACCGTCGTCGAAACCGGTGCGGGCGTGCTCGCGCAGCACCCATGAGGTCAGGTCGCTGTCGTCGGCGGTGGTCCCCTCGCCCTGCCAGTACCGCTTTGTCTGCCAGGGATACAGGGGGAGCGGCACGTAGTTGCCGCCCCTCTTGAACTCCTTGTTCCAGTCCACGTGCTCGCCCCTGCGGTACTGGGCGGCGAGCTCGGACTCGCCGCCCGCGCCCGGCATCCCGGTGAGCGCGGCGACCAGTTCCTCGTGGGTGGCGCCGACGACGGCCATCCGGTGCTCGTGGTGCTGGCGGCGGGTGGCCGCGCTGAAACAGATGTCCCGCACCGAGTGGGCCCAGCCGGGTCCGGTGGGGGAGAGGTGCTCGGCGTACCTGCGGGCCAGGGCGTCGAGGGCCGCGGGCGTACGGGCGGAGAGCGGGAGTACGTATGGTTTGCCCGGCTTTGCGTCCCTCACGCGGGACTTGGGGGCGTCGGCCTGGCGCAGGACCACATGCGCGTTGAGCGCCGAGGAGCCCTGTGCGGAGACGCCCGCGACGGCCGGCCGGCCCCGGTCAGGCAGCTTGCACAGGGCGCCGGGTATCGCCAGCGGCAGCCTGTCCCAGGGGACCTTGGGGTTCGGGGTGCTCAGGTGGAGGCTGGCCGGCACCTTCCCGTGCTCCAGGCACAGCACCGTCTTGATCAGCCCGGCCAGACCGCCGGCGGCCTCCGCGTGCCCGATGTTGGTCTTCACCGATCCCACCAGGAGCGGCCGGTTGGTGGGCCGCCCCCGGCCCAGCACCTGGCCCAGCGCGGTGAGTTCCAGCGGGTCGAAGGAGGGGGAGCCGGAGCCGTGCGCCTCCACGTAGTCCACCTCGGCCGGGTCCAGTGCGGCGTCCTCGTACGCCCAGCGCAGCACCTCCAGCTGCCCGGTGAGCGAGGAGTTGAGCACCGAGTCGCTGGTGCGGCCGTCGTTGCCGACGGCGCTGCCCTGGATGACGGCGCGGATGCGGTCCCCGTCGGCGAGGGCGGCCGTGAGCGGCTTCAGTACGACGACACCGACCGCGTCGCTCGGCGCGTGCCCGTCGGCTGCCGCGTCCCCGAACCGGCTGCGCCCGTCGGCGGACATGCCCCCGGCCGCGGTCATCACCAGACCTTCATCGGGGCGTATTTTGATGTTCACCCCGGCCACCAGGGCGAGGGGAGTCTCCCTGGCCCGCAGGCTCTGCACCGCCTGGTGAACGGCGGTCAGCGACGATGAGCACGCCGTGTCCACGACGACGCTGGGCCCGCGAAGGTCGTAGAAGTGGGACAGTCGGGCGGCCAGCAGTGAGCGGAAGTTGTGGAGGTGGGCGGCGGTCACCGCCTCCGGGCCCTGCCGGAGCGCCAGCTCCAGATAGTCCGCCCGTGCGTTGCCCACGAACACCCCGGTTCGACTGCCGGCCAGCTGGTCGGGCCGCTGGCCCGCGTCCTCCAGCGCTTCCCACGCGGTCATCAGCAGCAGCCGCTGCTGGGGGTCGAGCTCGACCGCCTCCGCTCCGGACAGCCCGAAGAACTCGGCGTCGAAGCCGGCGGCATCCACGTACCCGGCGCGTCGGCTGGCGAGCTTGCCGGGGCCGGGATGGGGATCGAACAGAGCGTCGACATCGTAACGTTCCGGTGGGGTTTCACTCGTGACGTCGCTACCGCTGCGCAGCAGGGCCCACAGTTCATCGGCCCCGGATGCGCCGGGGAGTCGGCAGGCCATACCGACCACTGCCACGGACCGTGAGTCCACGTCCGACCTCTTCAACGGAACTCTCCTTCACTGCTTCGTCGATGAGCGTGTGTGATGGCGCGCTTGACGTCCGCTTCACCACCGGGGTCCCCGGCTGCGGGCGGATGGGAACGGGTTACGAGTGTGAGGCGAGTTCCCGGACCTCGTCGACCGGGGTCACCGCCGTGCGGCTAGGTGCGTGGCTTGCGCCTAACCGGAACGGCGGCCGACCGATCCGGATAGTGCACCGTGGTGCTGTGCGCACAGTGGATCTTGGCGTGAAACCGTCCAGGACGCCAGGGTGTTCCCGCCCACACTCGCGTCGTGGTGCCCGCGTACCGAACCGCACTTGCCCCACCGACTCAAGCCCTCTCTCCCCAGCGCGCCGCACAGGCGATCGTCGAAAATCGGCCCACCGCACGATTGTCGTACGCGAAATCGTTTCCGCCCGTTTCCCGCCCAAGGATTGGCGGGAAGTGATCGCCCGAGGTTGAAACCTGTAAATAGTTGGACAGACTCTGAGATTGGGCATGCGCACGAGGTGGCCGGACCGGAGGGGCCCTCAGGTGCTCAAGCGGGGTCCTGAGGTCACGTCGCCCCGGCCGTCCAGGTGTTGATGATGAGCCAAGTGGGACGGAATTTAAGGGGTGGGGTGATCCGCGGAGTCGTATATTCTGCTTTCATCTGACCTCATGGATCCCCTGACCACATCCGAGCAGACGCGCCTCGCGGGTGATCAGCGCAAGCTGCGACTGCAGGTTCTCGGCCTCAACAACGTCGACGCGGAAGCCACCTTCGACCGTGTCGCCCGGCTCGCGGCAAGCTTCACCCAGTCCCCGCTGGCCATGGTGAACTTCATCAACGACGAGCGGCAGATGTTCCGCGGCATGTATGTGCCGACCTCCTCGCCCGACGACAAGGCGGACCCCGACCACGGAGCCATCCCCTTCGACCTGAGCAACCTCTCCCGAGAGGCACCCGGCGACTACGGCTTCTGCCCGCACGTGGTGGCCCAGGGGTCCCAGCTCGCCCTGGACGACGTCTTCGACTACCCGCGCTTCAAGGGAAACGCCCTGGTCAACGACCTGGGCGTGCGCTCGTACCTGGGCACCCCGCTGCGCGACAACACCGGCATGGTGCTCGGCACCGTGTGTGTCGCCGACTTCAAGCCCCGGGCCTGGGACCGCCGAATACGGGAGCACATGCAGGAGCTCACCGAGACCCTGCTCGCCGACTTCAAGCTGCGCGACAGCCTGCTCGCCCAGCAGCAGGAACTCTTCGCGGTCTTCGACGGCGCCCCCTTCCCGATCATGCTCACCGAGGGCCCGAACCATCTGCTGCGGTACGCCAACGGCAAGCAGGGCCAGGCCTTCGGCATGGTCCCGCAGTTCAGCCCGGGCAGGATGGCACTGCCGGGCCTGGAGTCCATCGGGGTCTTCAACGCGATGGACGACGCCTTCCACGGCGGCCGGCCCGCCACGCTCGGCCGCGCCCAGATCGCCACGTACGACTACCCGCAGCCACAGGAGTTCAGTTTCCTGTGCACCCCGGTGCGCACCTCGCCGGGCGCTCCCATCAGCGGTGTTCTGACCGTGGCCATGAACATCACCGGTCAGGCCTACTCCGGCAGCGAGCAGCAGGCGTTCGCGGCCAACGTCCAGGAACGCTTCGAGCGCCTCGGCACGAGCGGGATCGCGGGAGCGTTCCCCGGCTGAGCGGCTCCGGGCAAGGTCAGGTGAAGTGGCCTGCGGGTGTGTCGTGGCCGGTCGCTCCCCCGGGTTGTCGGCCCGGGCTTCACCGGGTCCGCTTGGCTGATTCAGGTGGTAAGGGCACGGAGTTCGATGTGCGCTTCTCCGTGGCGCCGGGTGTCCGAATATCGGTGTACAACGTAACGCCGGTTGTCCGGACCGGACATGCGACGGTTCACCGGGTTCCCGGGCTGGCTGCCTGGTGGATCGGCGGACGTGTGGCTCATGCGTGTGATCGGGCCGGTGGCGTCCGGGGCCGGTTGACCTGCGTTCCGGATCCGGGAAAGCGGAATCCTTCGGGGCGAGGGCGGGGCAGCTCGGCGGGAGCCGGCCCGGAGGTGGTTCCGCGTCAGCGGGACCGGTACCGCATCTCACGCGGGCTCACGCCGTACCGCTGCCGGAACGCCGTGCTCAGCGTGCTGGCCGAGGAGAAGCCCGAGGCGTGGGCCAGGTCCGTGATCGTCATGTGCTCGCACTCCGCGCACTGAAGGCGGTCACGGACCAGCCGCAGACGCTCCTCGCGGATCAGATCGCGGGGCGTGGTGCCCGCGCGCTGCAGGGCGAGCTGTATCTGGCGCAGCGACCAGCCCAGGGCATGCGCCATCGACGTACCCGTGAGGCCCGCGTCGGAGGCGTGCTCGCGCACATAGCGGCGGACCATGGCCTCGACCTCGCCCAGGTGACCGGGTGCGTCGGGGCGGTCGTCGCCGACGGTGAGCATGCAGACCAGTTCGACGATGCGGTCGGAGACGGCGTTGAACTGAGGGTCGGTGAGGTGGTCGCGCTCCTCGTGCAGGTCGTTCAGCATCGAGTGCACGATCCGGCCCAGACCGCGGGTCAGGTCGAAGCCCGTCGCCACCGGTGACTTCCGGTTCAGCGGGCCGTCCACCTCACAGGCCGGGACGGTGAGGATGAACGCCTCGATGTCCGCGCCCTGGTGGCACAGGAACGGCGCCCCGAACGTGACCAGCGCACCCGTCCCCGGGGTGAGCCGGGCCTCCTGGCCGTCCTGCCGCAGCACGATCTCCCCCCGCACGGGGAGCAGCAGACGGTAGTCCTCGTCGGGATCGTGCCGCACCTGACGCGGGGTCCGGCTGTACTCCACCTCGTCCGAGGAGTACCTGACGAGCTGGTAGGCCCCGGTGAGCTGGCGGATCGTCTCGCCGTGGAAGCTGTCGGGCCGGGTGTATCTGAAGCCCATCCGGGAGTGGTACGCCCCGATGTGCTCGCTCCAGAAGTCGGCGCGTTCGTGCGGTTCCACATCCGAAGTGGTCTGCGACTCGACGGTGTAGCTTCCCGCGGGCAACGAATCTCCTTCGCGGTGACGGGTCCCGACCGTGTCGTACATGCTCTTCTGTACGGCCGGGCGACGCTTTCCGTTCGCGTACACCGGCTGTTACTGCGGGAAACCCTAGTGGGCCACCAGTTGCCATGGGCGACCATCAGCCAGGGCATATGCCGGAGTTGCGTGCCGCGCACCCTCCCGCGCCGCGCGCACCAGCCGTGCGCCCCACGGCAACTTCCCTGCGTGTGAGGGAAAGTGGGCGCGCCGTCATGGAACTACCATCAGGCGCTCCGCCCACTCATGCGCGCCCGAGGCGACGTGAGGACGTGGCGAATTATGCACGTGACGTAAGGACTTGTGACCTCATGACCGAGCCCATGCCGGAGGCGGTGACCTGGGGCCTGGCCGCGCTGTTGCTGGCCACTGCCGTGCTTCTGCTGCGTCAGCACGGGATCACCCGTCGGCAGCGCGGACGCAGCGTGGTCCTCGCGGACGGACTGCGCGCACGCGACGAGGAACTGCGCCATATGGTCCTGGTCCGCCTCCCCGCCCTCGCGGACTCCTCGCACCAGCCCGTCCCCGGCCCCCTCGACGCCCGGCTGGCCGACACGGAGTTCGCGAAGGGTCTCGACGAGATCCTGGCCCGCTTCTCCGGCGCCGTGGAGCACGCGCAGGCACGCGCCGACCAGTCCGCGAAGGCCGCGCTGAAGGCGTCGATGCGTTCCATCCAGGCCCTCGCCAACGAGCAGCAGGTGTCCATCTCCGAGATGCAGGAGCGGCACGACCGCCCCGACGTGCTGCGCGACCTGATGGAGATCGACCACACCAACGCCCAGTTCGGCCGCCGCGCCCAGGCCATCGCCGTGCTGTGCGGCTCCTGGCCGGGGCGCCAGCGCGCGACCTCACCGCTGGTCGAGGTCGTCCGCGGTGCGACGTCCCGTATCCGCGACTACCGGCGCGTCCGCGTCACCGGCCAGGTCGACCTCGCCGTCGAGAGCCGCGCGGTGGAGCCCGTCGTCCTCGCCGTCGCCGAGCTCCTCGACAACGCCGCCCGCCACTCGCAGCCGGGCACCCACGTCGAGGTCAATGTCCAGGCCGTGCACAACGGCGCGTGCGTGGTCATCGACGACGCCGGCGTCGGCATGGACGGGCAGGCGGTCGAGCGCGCGGGCGAGTTGCTGAGCGGGCGGCTCTCGGTGGACGTGACCCGCCTCGACGACCCGCCCCAGTTCGGCTTCTCCGTCATCGGTGTGCTCGCCCGGCGCTACGGCTTCAGCGTCTCCGTGGACACACGGTCGCCGTACGGCGGTGTCCGCGCCGTGGTGTTCGTCCCGTCGGGCCTGCTCACCCACGCGGACACCCCGGCCCCGAAGCCCGTGGTCGTTGAGACGCCCGCGCGCCGTACCCCCGCACCCGAGCCCGAGCCCGAGCCGGAGTCCGTGACCGAATTCGCCTCGCACCGGACGGAGCAGGAGGGCACGACGGTGGGCGGTCTGCCGAAGCGGCGCCGTCGCACCCCGTCGAAGGCCGCCACAGCCCCACCCCCGGCCCCGTCCGCCTCCGCCTCGACGGAGGACGCCCCCACCCGCTCGCCCGAGGAGAACGCCCGCATCATGGGCGCCTTCGCCCGCGGCACCCGCTTCGGCCGCGAGGCGGGGGAGCGGGGAGAGCGGACGGTCGGCGAGGCCGAGCGCCGGGAAGCGTCGGAGGAGCCCGTACCGCCCGCCCCGGAGACGGCGGCCTACGAGCCCGTGCGTGACGGCGCACGGAGTGAGAGCACCGCACCCACGGAGGACGCGCCGAAAGCCGCGGGCGACGCCGCCGCCGGGGAGACGGACCGGTTCGAGGCCGCTCTCGAAGCCATACGCCGTGCCTCCGCTCCGGAATCCGCGCCGGAAACCCCGCGGTACGAGCCCGTGTGGGAAGTCCTCGGCAAGGAACCCGAGCCGGAGCGGAACCGCGACTCCGGCGCCGTACGAGACGACCCCGCCCCGCAAGAAGCCACGCAGGCGACGCGCAACCACGATGAAGGGACCCCCCACGCATGATCGAGCCCACGACGAACGAACTGGGCTGGATGCTCGACGACGTGCTGAAGGTGCCCGAGGCGCGACACGCGATCCTGCTCTCCGCCGACGGCATGCTGCGCGCCCACTCCGCCCAGATCGACCAGGACAACGCCGAGCGGTTCGCGGCGGGGCTCGCCGGGTTGCAGTCCATCAGCCGGAGCACGGCCGAGTTCTGCGGAACCCCGGACACTCCGTGGCGGCAGACGCTCATCGAGTTCGGGCACGGCTTCGTCTTCCTCATAGCCGCCGGTGAGGGCACCTACCTCGCGGTCTCCACCAGCGAGCACGTGGACATGGAAGCCGTGACGTACCGCATGCACAAGCTGGTCGACCGGCTCGGCCAGCAGCTGACGAGCCCGGCCCGGCTGGACACCGGCAGCCCGGCATGACCTCCCGGCGCCGCCCTCCGGAGCGACTGGTGAGGTCGTACGTCGTCACGGACGGCCGCGCCTTCCCGACCCGCAACACCCTGGACCTGGTCACGATGGTGGTCACCGGGGAAGACCTGCCGTTGACCGGTCTCAGTCCGGAGAAGCGCCGGGTGGTGGAGCTGTGCCGGCCCGGCGCACTGTCGATCGCCGAGGTGGCCGGGCACCTGGCGCTGCCGGTCAGCGTCACCAAGGTGCTGGTCGCCGACCTCATGGACAGCGGCCATCTCGTCACCCGTGCTCCGTACGTTCCGGCGAACCCGGCGTTCGACATCCGCATCCTGGAGGAGGTCCTCGATGGGCTCCGCGCCCGCCTCTGACGCCACGTCCGACGTCTATCTGCTTCCCACCGTGAAGACCGCGGTCAAGCTGCTGGTCGTCGGTCACTTCGCGGTCGGCAAGACCACGTTCGTCGGTTCGCTCTCCGAGATCCGGCCGCTGCGCACCGAGGAGGTCATGACCCGGGCGGGTGCCGTGGTCGACGACCTGGCCGGTACGCGCGACAAGACGACCACCACCGTCGCGCTCGACTTCGGCCGGCTCACCCTCAGCGACCGCCTCGTGCTGTACATGTTCGGCACGCCCGGCCAGCAGCGCTTCGCCGAGCTGTGGCAGGACATGACCCGGGGCGCCCTCGGTGCGCTCGTCCTCGCCGACACCCGGCGGCTCGACCAGTCCTTCGAGGTCATGGGCGTCCTGGAGGATCTGGGGCTGCCGTACGCGGTCGCCGTCAACCACTTCGACGGCGCGCCCGTGTTCGAGCTGGACGAGGTGCGCGAGGCCCTCGACCTGCTGCCGGAGACCCCGCTCGTCCGCTGCGACGCCCGTGAGCAGGAGTCGTCCACGCGGGCGCTGATCGCCCTCGTCGAGTATCTGATCGGCCGCACCGGCAAACTGGAGCACGCGTGACCTCCGTCCCACCCGTACCGCCCGTTCCGCCCTCGGGCTGCCCGGCCCACGAGCCCATGTACGGCCCCGAGTTCGCCTCCGATCCCGGCGCCGTCTACGACCGGCTGCGGAAGAAGGGGCCGACCGCGCCCGTCGAGCTCGCGCCCGGTGTGCGGGCCAGGCTCGTCACGTCGTACGCCGCCGCCCTGCACGTCCTGCGCACCCCGGAGACCTTCGCCAAGGACCCGCGTCGCTGGAACGACCTCGCCGACGGCACCGTCCCCATGGACAGCCCGGTCGTGCCGATGATGATGTACCGGCCCAACGCCCTGTTCACCGACGACGAGGAGCACCGGCGGCTGCGCGGCGCCATTACCGACAGCCTGGCCCGCGTCGACCCGAACACGCTGCGCGGCTATGTGGAGCGCAGCGCCGACACGCTCATCGACCGGTTCGCGCCGACGGGGGAGGCGGACCTGCTCGGCGAGTATGCGCAGGTCCTGCCGCTGCTCGTCTTCAACCACCTCTTCGGGTGCCCGGCGGACTACGGGGTCCGGCTGGTCGAGGGCATGTCGGGGATCTTCGACGGGGTGGACGCCGAGAAGGCCAACGAGCTGCTGACGACCACCCTCATCGAACTGGTCGAGCTGAAGCGGGCCAGGCCCGGCCATGACGTGACGTCCTGGCTGCTGGCGCATCCGGCGGAACTCGCGGTCGACGAGATGGTGCACAGCCTCGTCGTGCTCATGGGCGCGGGCACCGAGCCGCAGCAGAACCTGATCGCCAACGGTCTGCGGCTGCTGCTGTCCGACGACCGGTTCGCGGGCAGCCTCTCCGGAGGCAGCATGCCGGTGGAGGACGCCCTCGACGAGGTGCTGTGGACCGATCCGCCGATGGCCAACTACGCGGTGCACTACCCGAGGCACGACGTCATGTACGAGGGCACGCTGCTCAGGGCGGGCGATCCCCTCGTCGTCAGCCTCGCCGCCGCCAACACCGACCCCGCCCTGTCCTCCGATCAGCGGGCGGGCAACCGCGCCCACCTGGCCTGGAGCGCCGGCCCGCACAAGTGCCCGGCGCAGAGCGAGGCCCGGCTGATCGCTGCGGTGGCGGTGGAGAAGCTCCTCGACCGTCTGCCGGACATCGAACTGGCCGTGCCGGTCGATGAGCTGGAGTGGCGTCCCGGCCCCTTCCACCGGGCGCTCGCCGCACTGCCGGTGACGTTCCCGCCGACCGCCGTCACCACACCGGCCGCGGACGCGGCGCCGGCACCCCGGAGCGGACCGGCGGCGGGCCCGTACAGCCCGAGCGCGCAGTACGCACTCCCCACGGCCGAGCCCGGCCGCCCGAAGAGCGGCTGGGCCCGACTGCTGGCGTGGTGGCGCGGGGAGTGACCCTCCCGTACGGCCGGGGCCCGTTCCGAGTTCCCCGCCTGCGCACCGCGCGGACGACGAGGAGCTCGGAACAGGCCCTGGTGCCGTCAGCCGAGACGTACCGGCAGGCGGCGGTGACCGTTGGAGATGAAGGACTCCACGTGGCCCAACTCCTCGTTGTCTGCGGCGAGTTCGAGGGAGGGGAATCGCTCGAACAGGGCGGGCAGGGCGACCATGGCCTCCATGCGGCCCAGCGGTGCGCCCAGGCAGTGGTGGACGCCGTACCCGAAGGCCAGGTGCTCCTTGTCGGCCCGGGTGACGTCGAAGGCGTCCGCGTCCGCGCCGTGCAGTTCGGGGTGGCGACCGGCGGCGGCGTAGGCGGCCAGGATCGGTTCGCCCTTGCGGATCACCGTCTCCTCGGGGCCGCCGAGTTCACCGAGGGCGATGTCCTCCACGGCGTACCGCAGCGGCAGGCTGGCGACGGGGGCGTCGCGGCGCAGCGTCTCCTCCACCACGTCGTCCCAGGAGGCCCGGCCCGACCGTACGTGCGCGAGCTGCTCGGGGTGGGTGAGCAGGGAGTGGATCGCGTTGTCGAGGAGGTTGACCGTGGTCTCGTACCCCGCGTTGACCATCAGCACCAGCGTGTCCAGCAGCTCCTGCTCGCTGAGCCGGGTGTCGCCCTGCTCGTCGCGGGCCGTGATCAGTCCGGTGGTGAGGTCGTCGCCGGGTGACTGCCGTTTGGCGGCGACGAGTTCGCCCAGCACGGCGTACAGCCGCTCGTAGGCGGCGGTCATCTCGCCCGGCTCGCCGGAGGTGTCGAAGATGCGTTCCACCAGTTTCCGCAGCTCTGCGCTGTTCTCCGCGGGCAGGCCGAACAGTTCGCTGATCACCCGGATCGGCAGCGGGTAGCACAACGCCTCGCGCAGATCGACGGGTTCGGAGCCGGTCCCGGCCTTCTCGATGTCGTCGAGGAGTTCCCTGGTGATCGCCTCGATACGGGGCTTGAGCGCGGCCGTGCGGCGTGCGGTGAAGGCCTTGGACACGAGGGTGCGCAGGCGTTTGTGGTCGCCGCCGTACGCGGTGAACATGTTGTGCACGGCGACCCAGGTGAACAGCGGCCAGTCCGGGGTGATACGGCCGTCGATGAACCGGGGCCAGTGCTGTCGCGCGTCCTTGGACACCCTCGGATCGGTGAGCAGCCGCTTCAGCAGGTCGGGGCTGCTGACCGCCCATGCCTCGACCTCGCCGGGGAGCTCGACGCGGGTGAGCGGGCCCCTCGCGCGTATCCGGGCGGCTTCGCCGTGGATGTCACGGCCGGTCGCGTCTATCAGTAAGGGGGTTGGGTGTCCCATGGGGGCCTCCCGGGCAGTCGAACCATCCGTACGGCCCGTCACCCTACGCCACAGTAGTTTCGCCGAGGAGAGCATCTGTGAGCGCTGCGCACGGAGGGAACTTCCGTGCGCGCGCCGACAACTCCCGTGCGCGCCGCGACAAGCCGACGGCCCGACGTGCTCGTTACGGTCGAAGAACCCTCAGTAAGGCCGGTGACGTGATGACAGTCCGCAGGGTCCCGCGATGGATGTCCACCCATGGCGCCGAGGTGCGTACCCTGGCCGCCGGCTGCTGGTGGGACGCGGTGCGTGTGCCGTTCGCGCCGGGTGTCCGGGCGCTCGGTGTCCTCGGCGACGAGACCGGCGCGGTCATCAGGGACGGCTACGGCGACATCCTGTACTGGCTGGTCCCGCCCGGTGAGGCGGCCGACTGGCGGCTCCCGGAGGTCCAGGTGCTGGGCCACGGCAGCCACGTGGCCGTCCCGCCCCCGCGCCGCACGAAGGGCCCCGGCCTGTACTGGCACGTCCCCGTGGCGTACGGCCGCGAGTGCACGGACCCGGCCCACCTCCACGCCGCGCTGTCGGCGGCCCTCACGGCCCGGCCCGCGCTCTGAACTCCCGCTCCGGCCGGACCTGAGACCGGTTCTACGGGGTGGCGGCGGGGGACGCCTGGTCGCGGTGACGGCGCAGCAGGTGCCGCTTCTTGCGGGGTTCCTGGTCCGGGAGCCAGCCGAAGGCCAGCACGCTGCCGGTCACGCCGAGCACCAGCCCGATGAGGAACCCTCCGATGTTGGAGGTGAGCCAGGTGCCGACCGAGAGCAGCACACCGATGATCGAGTAGAACAGCCGTTGCGCCGGGTTGAACATGATCAGCAGCCCGCAGACGATCATCACGCCGGGTATCAGGTACCCGGCGAGCCCCTGCATGCCGATGTGCAGGATGACCGGGAGGGGTGCCTTCATGGTCACCAGGATCTCGGTGCCGCCCAGGGCGAGCAGCAGCCCGCCCGCGAAGGGCCGCTGCCCCCTCCACTCGTGGAAGCGGTTCACTGGGGGCAGCCCTTGTCGCCGAACCACATGCGCAGGTCGGGCAGCTTGAAGACGGCGGCGGTGGCGGCGTAGTTGTGCTGGTACAGGTCGGTGATGACGACCTTCTCCGCCTGCTGGCCGTAGACGCCCTTGGGGCCCTTCTGGTCGACCTTGTCGAAGGTGCTGGAGTCGCGTCCGATCTCGATGTTGTTGAACGCGGCGTCGCCCTTGATCTCGTCGGAGTCGATGGCGAGGTTCTTCACGCTCACGGGCGTGGACCCGCCGCCGGCGGTGAGGACGAGCTTGATGCCGCCGAGGTCGACGCTCTGGCAGAGGTTGTTCAGCTTGCCGTTCTTCACGACCGAGGTGACGACGAGGACCTGGCCGCCGGTGTCGCCCTGGTTGGGGCTGTCTGGGATCATCTCGTCCAGCGAGCCGTACTGCGCGAAGCCCTTGCCTTCGAGTTTGTCGGCGGTGACCACGAACGGCATGCCGGAGATGGCGAACTGGACCCCGAGGGCGCCCTCGGCGGTGAGGATCATCAGAGCCGCGGTGAGCGCCGTGGCCGGCACCGCCATCACGGCGGCGCGGCGCATGCGGACCCGCCCGCGCCTCTCCGGTCTGACGGGGGTGGAGTCGTTGGACGCCGTGGCGTCCGCGGGTGAGGCCATGTCTGCTCCCTGGGCACTGTCAACGCGATAGGCGGGAAATCAAACGGCACGTTGTCCTGGCGCGGACAGCGGTTGCGGCGCTTGATTGCTACGCCGCAGTAGCCGACCAGGAAGTTACCCGTGGTTACATTCAAGGGTCAAGGGAGTTGTGGCAAAAGGATGTTGGTTGTGCCCTACCTGTGAAGAGGGGGAACGCTCTCACCTCGGGCTTTTCGTCCTGCGTTCAACACCCTTTGATGTGAGCGATCTTGGCGCCGGAGTCAGCAGTACTGAAGTGACGTTCCATCAACTTCCTTGCTGCGCCTTGACGTTGGCTCTCCTGGAGGTCTAGAACTCTCCCTGGTTTCCCCCGGATCCGTGGCGCCGGATCACCCCCCTCCATAACGCCGACACGGTCTCCTTCCCCCCTCTTGGGCCGTGTCCCGTCGTCCGGCGGTGAGCCACATCGCGCCGCCGTCTTTCGCGCGCACCCACCCGCAGCCCTCATTCCGAGAAGAGGCACCCCCATGCGTACGAAGTCCCTCATGGCCCTCGCCGGCACCGCCACCGCCCTCGTGCTGGCGGCCGGTGTCACCCCCGCCTCCGCCGCCGGCACCGTCCTGACCACCGGCAGCGCGGGCGGTAACGCGGTCGCGGTCGGCGACGAGCTCAGCGCCTCGCTCGCCTCCGGCACGACCGCCAACTTCTACTCCAGCGCCACCGGGACGAGCGGTGTCTCCTGCGCCGCGTCGACGTTCAAGGCCGATGTCACGGACAACCCGGCGGCGCCCGGCACGGCCACCGAGTCGGTCAAGGAGCACACCTTCGGCAGCTGCACCAGCAACGTCACCGGCGTCCTCGGCGTCACCAGCGTCACGGTCAACAACCTGCCCTACACGGCCGCCGTTTCCTCGGCGGGCGCCGTCACCGTCACCCCGGCCGCCGGCTCGGTCATCCAGACCACCGTCGTCCTGCGGACCCTGCTGGGCAGCATCAACTGCGTCTACCAGGCGCCCAGCATCGCCGGAACGTCGGGCAACGGCGACAACAGCATCAACTTCACCGCTCAGCCCTTCACGAGGACCTCGGGCTCGTCCCTGTGCTTCAGCACCGGCTACTTCACGGCTAAGTACGCGCCGGTCACCGACACCGCCCAGGGCGGCGCCACGGTCTTCGTCAACTGAGTCTCCGGACAAGGGCTTCGGATCAGACCTTCCGGTCACGTCTTCCGGTCGGATCCCCGGATAGGGTCACCGCCCCCTGAGCCGGCGTGACACGAGGGCGGCGCCCGCGGCGAGCACCAGCGCCGCGGCGCCGCCTCCCGCGATCAGCGACGTCGACGGGCGCGATTCGCGCGTCGCGGACGTCACCGGGCTGCCCGGAGCATCCGTCCCGTCCGCGGAACCCGCGCCGTCCTCCGTCCCGGTCACGGAACCCGCGCCCTCCTCCCGCCCGTCCGCGGCGTCGCCGGCCTCCGCGGCGCCGGTGGCGCTCGTCGCGTCCTTGCCGCCCTCGGCGGAGTCCCCACTCCCGGCTTTCGGGAAATCCACGTCCGAGCACGAGTAGTACGTGTCCACCGTGCTGGTGTTCTGCCAGATCGTGTACAGCACATGGTGCCCGGACCGGTCGTACGGCAGCTTCGCCGAGAAGCGGTACGAACCCTCCGTCAGCGGCGGGTCCGTGATCTCGGCGAACGGCTTCGCGGGCAGGTCGGACCAGGTGAGCGGCTTGCCGGGGTCGTACCCGGGCTTCGTCAGGTACAGCTTGAAGGTCCCGGTGTGCGGGATCGTCGAGCGGTAGCGGAGGTCCAGCTTCGCGCCGGGGGAGAGGCGGGTCGAGGGCCAGTCCGCGCGGGCCAGGTCGAGGCCCTTGTAGGCGGGCAGGCCCCCGCTGCACAGCTTCCCGTCCGGGATCAGCTGCCGGTCACGGCCGTTCACGCCCGCCACCCGGAGGTTGTCCCAGGCCGTGAACGGCGCCCCGTTGGCGGCCACGGCCGCCTCGCACGCGGCGGACCTCGCCCGCTGCCCGCCCTCCGGCGAGCACGCCGACACACGGCTCACCGGGTCCGTCGGCGCGCCGTGCGCCCCGGCCGGAGCGGCGGCCCATGTCATGAGCAGCAGTGGGGCTGTGACGGTGAGAGCGGCCGTGAGCGCGGCGCCGCGGAGATCCGTCAGAAGCCCCCTAGCGGTGGGGTGGTGCGGGGAGTTCGTGCGAATCCGATGTGTCCGGTCCATCCGGTGGACCCTCCTCGGCCGTCGACGGGAGCGGTGCACCGGCCCGTCTGCCGAAGGCACGGTGCACCGACTCGTACGAGCCACCGGACGTGTCCGTTCAACGCCGGTCGCGGGCGGCGCGCACCGGCGCGCACCGGCCCGCGGCCAGGGCGCCGGAACCCGCACCAAAGGGGACCCAACCGGCCCAAGTGGCAGGCAGCGAGGGTGAGTTCCCTGTCCGGTCGAGGGTTTTCCCCGTATTCACCTGACCTGGGCGATGCCTATCGTTCCAGCCACAGCCGACCCACAAGTAACCCCGAAGGTCGGCTCGCGCCAGGCCGGCCCCCAGCGCCGCACCTTTCTCGTCCCCCTCCCTGCCGCTTCGACGACGAAGCGACTCCCCGCCGCTCCGCAACTGCCCGGAGCCGGCCAAGAAAGGCAAGCCCTTGCGTATCTCCTCCTCCCGTCCCGTGAGACGGAAGCTGATATCCGTCGCGGCGGTCTCCGCGGCCCTGGTGGCCGGCATGACCACCACCGTCGCCGCCCAGACGCCCGCCGGGACAACGGCCCCCGCCGCCGACACGGCCTCCGCCCTCGCCGGGCCCGCCGAGGCAGCGCCCTCCGTCCCCGCCGAGCGCCTCATCGTCGGCTACAAGCCGGGCGCCGCCGAGGCCAAGTCCGACAAGGCCGCCGACGCCGACGCCCAGGCCAAGGGCAAGGAGGCCGGGGAGAACCTCGGTTTCCAGCGCCGTCTCGGCTCCGGTGCCGCCCTCGTCGACCTCGGGGACGACCTCAGCACGAAGGACGTCTCCGGCGTCATCGCCGAGTACCGGGCCGACCCGCAGGTCGCGTACGTCGTACCGGACCGCCTCAACAAGCCGCTGGCCACCCCGAACGACACCGAGTACGCCAAGCAGTGGGACCTCTTCGAGTCCACCGCGGGCATGCGGGTGCCGGGCGCCTGGGACATCGCCACGGGCAGCGGGGTGACCGTCGCCGTCATCGACACCGGTTACGTCGCCCACTCCGACCTCGCCGCGAACGTGGTCGGCGGCTACGACTTCATCGCCGACACCGCGGTCGCGGGCGACGGCAACGGACGTGACAGCAACCCGGCCGACCCGGGGGACTGGACCAACGCCGGAGAGTGCGGCAGCGGCTGGGGGGCCACCACCTCCTCCTGGCACGGCACCCATGTCGCGGGCACCATCGCCGCCGTGACGAACAACAACAAGGGCGTCGCCGGCATCGCGTACAACGCGAAGATCTCCCCGCTGCGCGTCCTCGGCAGGTGCGGCGGCTACGACTCCGACATCATCGACGCCATCACCTGGGCGTCCGGCGGCTCGGTCTCCGGGGTCCCCGCCAACACCAACGTCGCCAAGGTCATCAACATGAGCCTCGGTGGGGGCGGTTCCTGCACCTCCGCGACCCAGAGCGCCATCAACGCGGCCGTGAACCGCGGCACCACGGTCGTCGTCGCGGCGGGCAACAGCAACGCCAACGCGGCCAACTACTCGCCGGCGAGCTGCAGCAACGTCATCTCGGTGGCCGCGCTCGGCCGTTCCGGCTCCAAGGCCTACTACTCCAACTACGGCTCGGTCGTCGACATCGCGGCCCCCGGTGGCGACACCAGCACCGGCACGGCCAACGGCATCCTGTCCACGCTGAACACCGGCACGCAGGGCCCGGCCTCCGAGACGTACGCGTACTACCAGGGCACCAGCATGGCCGCCCCGCACATCGCGGGCCTCGCCGCGCTGATGAAGTCGGCGAACTCCTCGCTGACCCCGGCCCAGATCGAGTCCGCGATCAAGACCAACGCGCGTGCTCTGCCGGGCACCTGCTCGGGCGGCTGCGGCGCCGGCCTCGCCGACGCGGCCAAGACGGTCCAGGCGGTGAGCGGTGGGTCCACCGGGGGCACCACCTTCACCAGCACCTCCGCTCTCGCCATCCCGGACAACGGCCCGGCCGTCGAGTCCCCGATCACCGTCAGCGGCCTCACCGGCAACGCGCCCTCGGCCCTCCAGGTCGGCGTCGACATCACCCACACCTACCGCGGTGACCTGGTGATCGACCTCGTCGCCCCGGACGGCTCGACGTACCGCCTGAAGTCCGCCAGCGGTACGGACTCCGCGGACAACGTCATCACCACCTACACGGTCAACGCCTCCAGCGAGACCGCGAACGGCACCTGGAAGCTGCGCGTCCAGGACACGGCCACGCTGGACACCGGCACCCTCAACAGCTGGAAGCTGACCTTCTGAGCCAGATCTTCTGTGCCAGATCTTCTGAGTCGGATCTTCTGTGCCAGATCTTCTGAGCCGACTGGTCCACCCCGGGTCTCGCTGACCGGCAGGACCCTCTGACCAGGAGCTTTCCGACCGCCCCCCACGCGAAGCGGCCGGCCGATGCGAGCGGGCACCGGCCGGCCGTTAGCGTAGGGCGCATGGAGAGTGTGGGGGCCGAAGAGCCCGCCCGAGCGAACTGTCCCGGCTGCGGTGGAGCCGAGATCCGTACCGTCCAGGAGACCTGCGCCGACCCGGCGTCCGTGCACGACGGCCTGTCCGACCGGCTGGCGAGCGGGCCGGGCGTGGCGTCCCGCGGCGACTCCTGGCTGCACTTCGTCGAGGGCGCGCTGATGACCGGCGTGTGCGCCGGCCTCGCGTACAGCGGAGTGCAGGACGACAAACCGCTCTACACGATCGGCGGTTCGCTGCTGGCGGTGCTGCTGCTCATCGGCACGGTCGTCGTGATCCGCGGGGAGGCACGGGAGCGCCGCGTCGTGGCGGCGGGTCGGGCGCGCGCCGAGGAGCTGTCGCGCTCGGCGTCCTACTGCTCCGGCTGTGCGTCGGTGTTCTACGCTGACGGCACCCCCTGGCAGGGGGTCCTGACCCCCGAGCAGTATCAGAAGTACGTGTGGACCGAGGCCGGTTACGGCACGCGGCTCGATGTGCGGGCCAAGGACGTGACCCTGCCACCCGGTATCCCGGTCCGCCAGGGAGGAGCCCCCGACCATGCCTGACGCCCCTGTCATCCACAGCGCCGATCCGGCCTCCTTTCCGCACAGCGTGCTGGCCGAACGCCACCCCGCGTTGATCCGCAAGGTACGGGACGCCTTCCCGTACGGCCCCGAACAGCACCGGGCGCTGGACGCGCTGCTGAAGAGCGCGGTCGACGGCGTGATCGAGCCCCTGGACGGTGACGCCTGGTGGGCGGCGTGGGGCGTGGACGAGTACGCAGGGCGCTCCTGGTTCGAGGTGCCGTTCCTGTGGTCGGAGAGCTACTTCTACCGCAGGCTGCTGCAGGCCGTCGGCTACTTCGGCCCCGGCCCCTGGCAGGGCGTCGATCCGTTCCGCCCGTTCAAGCTCGCCGAGCTCGACACCCCACAGGCCGCCGAGGAGATCGCCGCGCTCGACCGGCTGGACGGCCTGCCCGTCGAGGAGCAGCTCCAGGCCCTGCTCCACGGCTCGCTGTGGGGCAACCGGGCGGACCTCGGCTTCCGCATCCAGGCGGGCGACGAGAAGTCCGCCACCCCCGAACTCGTCGCGGATGACAGCGAGTCGCTGTGGCCGCTGCTGACCGGGGGCACGCTGGTCGTCGTCGCCGACAACGCCGGCCGCGAACTCATCCCCGACCTGCTCCTCGCCGACCGTCTCCTCCGGCACGACCGCGTCGAGCGGGCCGTACTGCACCTCAAGCCGTACCCGTACTACGTCTCGGACGCCACGACCGCCGACGTCGTCGACGCGGTACGCCACCTGGTGGCCGCCGAAGCGCCCGTCGGCCGGAGCCTGTGGTCCGCCCTGGGCGACGGACGCCTCACCCTCCGCGCGCACCTCTTCTCGTGCGGCCCGCTGCCGTACGCGGACATGCCGGACGATCTCCGCGCGGAGTTCGCGGCTGCGGACCTCACGATCATGAAGGGTGACCTCAACTACCGTCGTCTCGTGGGCGACCGCCTGTGGCCGCCGACCACCCCGTTCACGACGCCGACGGCGTACTTCCCCGGCCCGGTGGCGGCCCTGCGCACCCTCAAGTCGGATGTGATCGCCGGGCTCGACGCGCGCACGGAGCCGGCCCTCGTCGCCGCGGAGGGACAGGGATGGCGGACGAGCGGCGCGCACGCGCTGATCCAGGTGAGGCCCTGAGGGTACGGCCCTGGAGGCCGGTGATGCCGGGGACGGGCGGGCGTGCCCGGCGTGCTCATCGTGGGGAGTCCGGGTCGGCGCGCAGGAAGTCCTCCACGGCGCGGACGAGGTCGAGGGGGGCCTCGTCCATCGCGTAGTGCCCGGCCCACGGCAGTTCGAACAGCTCGCCGCGCGCATACCAGCGCATCCACGTCTGACGCATCAGCTCGGCCGACAGGGCCGGGTCCAGACCTCCCGTCACGGCGAGTGCCGGGACCCCCGCACCCTCCACCTGGCTGTGGAAGTCCTCGCCCGCCCAGGAGTCGAGCCAGGCGCGGAAGGCCTTGGCATCGCTGCATGTGAGGGACCGGTCGACCATCCGGTCAAGCCAGGCGCCGGGGCGACGGCCGCCGGTGGTGACGTCGATGATGCCGCGGCGGTTCTCCGGCTTGTCGGCGGCGTCCGCGAACAGCTGCCACTGGTCCGGGGGGAGGGCCAGCCCCGAGGCGGGGACCGGGGAGACGCCGACGACCCGGCGCAGCCGGTGCGGGGCGACGGCCAGCAGCCGCTGGGCCACCGCGCCACCCATCGAGTGGCCCAGCACGGAGAACCGTTCCCAGCCGAGCCGGTCGGCCAGCACGACCAGATCGGCCGCGGCCTCGGCGGTCGTGAACGCGCCGACCGCGTTCTTCGCCCGGCCGTACCCGCGTAAGTCCACCAGCGTGTACTGGAACGAGGCACGGTCGAGATCGGGCAGCACGGCCGCGTACGCGGACCGGTCGGCGAACCAGCCGTGCACGGCGAACACCTTGTGGGTGCCGTCGCCGTGCACCTCGTGGGGCAGCAGGAAGGAGGTCATGCGACCACGGTGACCGGGTGGCAACGGCTCGGCAAGAGTACGGAGGGTGTTCTGTCCGGGGTGTGGGGGCTGACGGGACGGCTCGGCGGCACTGCCGGGAGTGTGGTGATCCGCTGCCGCAGACGATGGCTGCGAGGGCGGTGTTCTGCTCGTTACGGAAACGCCGTAGCCGAGCGCCTGCGCCCGCCGACTCCGATGGTGTCAACCACCAGGGCCGCCGCCTGAGCCGCTACCGGCGCTGGCAGGCCCGCAAGCGCGCCGAACTCCAGGCCAAGCAGACCCGCTCGGCCACCCGCCGCCTTGCCCGCCGCGCACAGAAGGAACGCCGCCATGCCACCAATGTGAACCACTGCATCAGCAAGGAGATCGTGTCCGTCGCCATGGGGGTACCTCCCGCGCGAGCGTAGCCGAGCGTGGGGGAGCACCGGTCGTGGTGTCGCCGTAGAGCAACTCGACGGGATCCGCGAGCGGGTACGGCTACGTGGCGACCAGCGGGGCGTGCTCTCCTCCTGGCCGTTCGACCAACTCGGCCAGCACCTCGCCTACAAGGCCCGCAAAGCCGGGGTGCCGTTCCTTGAGGTGGATGCGGCTTACACCTCGCAGCGCTGTCCGCGCTGCGGCCACACCGAGAAGGCCAACCGGCCCACTCGGGACCATTTCCGCTGTCGTCGGTGCGGGCTCTCCCCCACTCTCGACTTCGCTCGAGCGGGAGGTGCCCCCACGCCCCGCCGACGTTGTCGCCGGGGTCAACGTGCGCGACCGTGCACGCTCGGCGTGGGCATTTGTCACCATGCCCGTCCCACCACCGGCCTAGCCGCGCGGTAGGAGATGCGACCCGTGACCGTCTTGTCGTAGGGGGCAGTCGGGAGCGCGACAAGGTGTGAACAGCTGAGCATACAAGCTTGGCCGTTCACGGCCGAGGAGGTGACGCGATGGTGTGATCATGCGCCGCCTCGCGGATACACGCTGGACGGCACGGGTAGGGCCCGGCCATGACGCAGCCCTTCGTACTCCCTCACTTCTACATGCCGTACCCCGCGCGGCTGAACCCGCACCTCGACGAGGCCCGCGCCCACTCGACAGCGTGGGCACGGGACATGGGCATGCTGGAGGGCTCCGGCATCTGGGAACAGTCCGACCTGGAGGCGCACGACTACGGGCTGTTGTGCGCGTACACGCACCCCGACTGCGACGGCCCGGCGCTCTCGCTCATCACCGACTGGTACGTGTGGGTGTTCTTCTTCGACGACCACTTCCTGGAGACCTTCAAGCGCAGCCAGGACCGCGCCGGCGGCAAGGCCTACCTGGACCGGCTTCCGCTCTTCATGCCCCTGGACCTCGCGACGCCCGTACCCGAGCCGGAGAATCCCGTCGAGGCGGGCCTCGCGGACCTGTGGATGCGCACGGTGCCGTCGATGTCGGCGGACTGGCGCAGGCGCTTCGCGGTCGCCACCGAGCACCTGCTGAACGAGTCGCTGTGGGAGCTGTCCAACATCAACGAGGGGCGGATCGCCAACCCCGTCGAGTACATCGAGATGCGCCGCAAGGTCGGCGGCGCCCCCTGGTCGGCGGGCCTCGTGGAGTACGCGACCGCCGAAGTGCCCGCGCCCGTCGCGGAGTCGAGGCCGCTCAGGGTGCTGATGGAGACGTTCTCCGACGCCGTCCACCTGCGCAACGACCTGTTCTCCTACCAGCGGGAGGTCGAGGACGAGGGCGAGCTCAGCAACGGCGTCCTCGTCCTGGAGACCTTCTTCGGCTGTACGACCCAGGAAGCGGCCGAGACCGTCAACGACGTCCTCACCTCACGGCTCCACCAGTTCGAGCACACGGCGCTCACCGAAGTCCCCGCGCTGGCCCTGGAGAAGGGGCTCACACCGCAGGAGGCCGCCGCCGTCGCCGCGTACACGAAGGGTCTGCAGGACTGGCAGTCGGGCGGCCACGAATGGCACATGCGCTCCAGCCGGTACATGAACGACAGCGTGACGCGCGGGCCACTGGACCTCGGCGGCGCGGTGCTCTCGGGCCCCGCCCTCATCCGCCGGGCAGGGTTCGGCACGTCCGCCTCCGACATGGGCACGCTGCTCGCCGAGGCCGCGGCGCAGCGGCTGCGCGCCCACGCCCACGTGCCGTTCCAGAAGGTCGGCCCGTCCCTGCTGCCCGACTTCTACATGCCGTTCCAGGCCCGCCTCAATCCCGACCTGGACGGGGCCCGGCAGCGACTCGTGCCCTGGATGCACCACATGGGCATGCTGAGCGAGGGCGTCTGGGACGAGGACAAACTCGCCGCCTACGACCTGGCGTTGTGTTCCGCGGGCCTGGACCCGGACGGCAGCCCGGAGGCGCTCGACCTCAGCGCCCAGTGGCTGGCCTGGGGGACGTACGCCGACGACTACTACCCGCTCGTGTTCGGCGCCCGCCGCGACCTCGCCGCGGCCAAGCTGTGCACCGAGCGCCTCTCGGCCTGCATGCCCCTGGACGGCGCGCCGCCCCTCGTGCCCACGAACGGCATGGAGCGCGGCCTCGTCGACCTCTGGCGGCGCACCACGGCCGAGATGACCCTGGATGCCCGCCGCGACATGAAGGCCGCGGTGGACGTGATGACCGAGAGCTGGCTGTGGGAGCTGGCCAACCAGATCCAGAACCGCGTCCCGGACCCGGTCGACTACCTGGAGATGCGCCGCGCCACCTTTGGCTCGGACCTCACGCTCCGTCTGTGCCGCATGGGCCACGGGCCCGCCGTCCCGCCGGAGGTGTACCGCAGCGGCCCGGTCCGGTCGCTGGAGACCGCGGCCATGGACTACGCGTGCCTCCTGAACGACTGCTTCTCGTACCAGAAGGAGATCGAGTACGAGGGCGAGGTCCACAACAGCATCCTCGTCGTGCAGACCTTCTTCGGCTGCGACTACCCGACCGCCCTCGGTGTCGTCCACGATCTGATGACCCAGCGCATGCAGCAGTTCGAGCACGTAGCGAAGAACGAACTGCCTGTGGTCTACGAGGACTTCGACCTCCCGGACGAGGCCCGCGCGACCATGGAGGGCTATGTGGCCGAGCTGCAGAACTGGCTGTCCGGCATCCTCAACTGGCACCGCACCGTCCGCCGTTACGACGCCGAGTTCCTCGCCCGCCGCGCCCACGGCTTCCTGCCGGACCGGACGCCGGCGCTGCCGTTCACGTGGGGGCCGCAGCCGGTGCCCCTCTGACCGCCGATGAACCGCCGATCCCCCAATGACCGCCGAGTCGTCACCGGCAACAGGAGTTCACCGTTCCATTTCGGGCTGGACACGTGCATTCCCCTCTCGCCAACGAGCGTGGCCGCAAGGACGTGTTCCACGCCCCGGGGAACCAGTTGCCTTGAAGTTCGACCACGGCACCGGGCACGGCCGTCACGACGGCCACACGGGCTGAGGTCCGCCCTCCGCACCAGTCTCACTCTTTCGTGGATCGTCGCACCGTCGTGCGCCGGGTAGACCGACTCCCGGAGGCGATCGACTGATGGAAGAGACCGTGTTGCGACCGAAGCCCATGCCCGGCCAGGAGCCGGGCGGTGGCGGCCCGTCCGCCCCGTCTGGCCCCGCCCGGCGCCCGCACGCCGCGCCCCGCCGCGGGAAACGGCTCACCACCGCGCTTCTCGCCCTGCTCGCCGCCACGGCCCTGGTCCTGACCGGGGTCGGACTCGGCACCGTCGGCGCCACCGTCATCGGCATGAGCAAGCTGGCGGAGCTGCGACAGCAGGAGGGCGCGCCCGGTGAGTCCGGCGGGCGGCCGGGCGCACAGCCGCAGCCGGGAGGCTCCACGCTGCTGTCCGACGCCCCCACGTCCGTCGCACAGCAGGGTGGTTCAGCTCCCACGGCCATGAGCACCGCCCTGCGGGCCACTCTGGGTGCCGAGGTCGTCGACTCCTCCAGGGGCGCGGGCGCGCTCGTCGTGGGCGTCCATGTCCCCGGCCCCGCCGCCACCGCGGGCCTCGTCCGCGGCGACATCCTGCTGGCCTTCGGCGGTACCCGCGTCGCACGAGCCGCCGACCTCGCACGGGCCGTCGCGTCCGCGGACCCCGGCAGACCGGTCAGGCTCACGGTGCGGCACACGGACGGCACCCGGCAACTGCTGACCACGGTCCCCGGGGTCGTCACCTGACACTCACGCCGGAGGGTCCCCGTCCGGCCCGCCTCCCTCACGATCGGCAGGCTGGGGCACGATGAGCCCCATGCTGACCACGCTTCTCGCCTTCCTCGGCGCCTGCACGCTGATCGCCGCCTCGCCCGGCCCCAGCACCGTGCTGATCATCAAACAGTCGCTGCGCAGCAGACGCTCCGGATTCCTCACAGTGCTCGGCAACGAGACGGGCGTCTTCATATGGGGTGTCGTCGCCGCATGCGGCCTGACCGCGCTGCTCGCCGCGTCGGAGCTCGCGTACGACGTCATGCGTATCGTCGGCGCGGTCGTCCTCGTCGTCTTCGGCATCCAGACGCTGCGCCAGGCGCGCCGTGCCGACGGGCAGGCGGAGGCCGAGTATGCGGGCACCGAGAAGAGCGACTGGGCCTCGTACCGGGGTGGGCTGCTGCTCAACCTCGCCAACCCCAAGGCGGCGATCTTCGGGATGGTTTTCCTGCCGCAGTTCGTGCCCGAGGGTGCAGCGCACCTGCCCACCATGATCGGGCTTGCGGCGCTCTGGGCGGTCTACGAGACGGGCTACTACAGCGTGTACGTGTGGTTCGTGGGCCGCATGAGGGCCGTGCTGTCCCGCACCGGTGTGCGCCGGCGTCTGGAGCAGGTCTCCGGAGGCGTTCTGCTGCTGCTCGGGGCGCGGCTGGCACTGGAGAGCTGACGCCACGCCGCAATCGGCTCGCGCACGCCGCGGGGGAGGGGCAGGATGCTGCCCGTGGACCCTGGGAAACTCCGGACGCACGGAGGAACCGACGCACGGAGGAAACGATGACCGGCACGCCCGAGCCCTTCACCGCCGACGACTACACGGCCCGCATGCGACGCGCGGCACGGGCCGCAGGCGACGCCGGTCTCGACGGCATCCTGATCGCGCCCGGACCCGACCTGGTGTGGCTGACGGGGTACCGGCCGCCGGAGACGGAGCGGCTGACCCTGCTGGTCCTGCGGCCCGGCGAGGACCCCGCGCTGGTCGTTCCGGCCCTGGAGGCGCCGGACGCGGCGAAGGCGGCGCCGATGCTGGCCCTGCGCGACTGGACCGACGGCACGGACCCCTACGAGGCCGCAGCGGATCTCCTCGGCCGCGCCGGACGCACCGGCCGCTTCGGTGGTCGCTTCGGTGTCAGCGACAACGCCTGGGCCATGCACCTGCTCGGCCTGCAGAACCGGCTGCCGGACACGGCCTACGTGTCCCTCACCGAGGCCCTGCCGATGCTGCGGGCCGTCAAGGACGCGGCGGAACTCCAGCGGCTGGCAGCCGCCGGCGCGGCCGCGGACGCGGCGTACGAGGAGATCCGAGAGGTTCGCTTCGCCGGACGGCGGGAGACCGAGGTCGCCGCCGATCTCGCCGGCCTGCTGCGGCAGTTCGGACACTCCCAGGTCGACTTCACGATCGTCGCCTCCGGCCCGAACGGCGCCAACCCCCACCACGAGGCGGGCGACCGCGTCATCGAGCGCGGCGACATGGTGGTCCTCGACTTCGGCGGCCTGAAGCACGGCTACGGCTCCGACACCTCCCGCACCGTCCACGTCGGCGAGCCGGACGCCGAGGAGCGCAGGGTGCACGACATCGTGCGCGCGGCCCAGGAGGAGGGCGTCCGGGCGGTCCGGCCGGGCGCCGCCTGCCAGGACGTCGACCGGGCGGCCCGCGCCGTGATCGTGGAGGCCGGGTACGGCGAGTACTTCATCCACCGCACCGGCCACGGCATTGGCGTCACGACGCACGAGCCGCCCTACATGGTCGAGGGCGAGGAGCGGCCCCTGGTGCCCGGCATGTGCTTCTCCGTCGAGCCGGGGATCTATCTGCCGGGCCGCTTCGGGGTGCGCATCGAGGACATCGTGACGGTGACCGAGGACGGCGGGCGCCGCCTCAACACCACGGAGCGCGAGATGGCGATAGTCGAATGACGCGTACGGCGTGCCCGGTCTCCCGCCGGGCATGCCGTACCGAACGAGCAGCCAGGAGCCCCGACCCCCTCCGGATGACGACGGCGCGACCCATGACCCAGGCACCGCCCCCCACCGCGGACACCGTCCGCCGACTGGCCCGTTCCCTGTTGCCGGGCGGTGGCGGACCCGACGTGCGGCCCGTCGCCGAGGGCGGCGAGCACTCCACCTGGTGGGTCGGCACCCGCCATGTGCTGCGGCTCGCCCAGGACCGCGACCGCGCCGTACGGCAGCGGCGCGAGCTACGGCTGCGTGACCTGGTCCGCCCGCACCTCGGGGTCGCCGTCCCGGTGAGTGTCGCCCACGGCGAGTGGGCGGCCGGCCTGGCCTACACGCTCGACACGCGGTTGCCCGGTGGCACCGCCGAGGACCACGACGTCTCGGCCGTCGGCGAGGACGACCTGGCCGGGCTCCTCGCCGGCCTGCGCGAGGTTCCCGCCCGGCAGGCCGAGGCGCTCGGCGTCCCGCGTGTCGCGCCGCGCTCCCTGGAAGCGATGCGCAGGGCCGCCGCACGGGCCGCCGAAAACCTCGCCCAGGCCGACGAGTTCGACCCCACGCGGCTCGCCCAGCTCACCCCGCCCGCCGCCGCCCAGCTCACCGCGCCCTCCCCGTCCTCGTCCACCACGCCCTCCACGGCGAGCACCTCGTGGTGAGCGCCGACGGCCGGGTGCGCGGCGTCCTCGACTGGACCGGCGCGGTGGTCGGCGACCCCGCCGAGGACATCGCCGGCCTCGCCCACGCCGTCGGAGCCCCGGCCGCGGTGCGCGCCGCCACACTCGCCGGGTATGGCGCCCGTCCCTGTCTGCGTGGCCTGTGGCTGGCCCGCTGCGACACGGTGCTCCGCCTCTCCGAGAAGGTCCGGGGCCGCGACGCCGGGCCTCTCCCGCTGCTGCGGAAGCAGTTGCGGAGGGCATGGGAGGCGATCCTGCTGGAGCGGGTCACGGAGCTGCGGGACGGGCCGGACGAGGCGTTGTAGCCCCTGGGGCTTCGCAAGTGACGTTCGCAAGTGGCGCCGGCCTCAGTCCTGTGTCAGCACCACACACGACTCGCCCGGCACGCTCAACACCCCGTCCGCCCCCGGCGCCCGAACCGGCTCCCACGCGGCCAGCACGCGCGCGTGGCGCACGCCGAGCGGGATCGCCGCAGTCTCCCCGCCGAGGTTGACCGCCACCCGGACGTCACCGCGGCGGAACGCGAACCAGCGGGCGTCCTCGTCGTGGGCGACCTTGGTGTCCGCGAGGTCGGGGTCCGTGAGGTCGGGCTGGGCGTGGCGCAGCGCGATGAGTTCCCGGTACCAGGCGAGCACGCGCGCGTGGGGCTCCCTGTCCGGCTCGGACCAGTCGAGACAGGAACGGTCGCGGGTCGCCGGGTCCTGCGGGTCGGGAATGTTGTCGATGTACCCCGGCCGGGGCGTGGCCTCCCCGGCCCAGCCGTGCGCCGCGAACTCACGGCGCCTGCCCTGGCGTACGGCCTCGGCGAGCTCCGGGTCCGTGTGGTCGGTGAAGAACTGCCAGGGCGTGCCCGCCGCCCACTCCTCGCCCATGAACAGCATCGGGGTGAAGGGCGCGGTGAGGACCAGGGCGGCGGCGCAGGCCAGCAGCCCGGGGGACTCCGGCAACAGCGCGGCAGCCAGACGGTCGCCCTGGGCGCGGTTGCCGACCTGGTCGTGGGTCTGGGTGTAGCCGAGCAGCCGGTGCGCCGCGAGGCGCGTACGGTCCAGCGGGCGGCCGTGTCGGCGGGCCCGGAACGTCGAGTACGTGCCGTCGTGGAAGAAACCGCCCGTGAGCGTCTTCGCCAGGGCGGCGAAGGGGGCGCGGGCGAAGTCCGCGTAGTACCCCTGGGCCTCACCCGTGAGCGTGGTGTGCAGCGCGTGGTGGAAGTCGTCGTTCCACTGCGCGTGCACCCCGAGCCCGCCCTCTGCGCGCGCGGTGATGACCCGCGGGTCGTTCAGGTCGGACTCGGCGATCAGGAACAGCGGCCTGTTCAGTTCGGCGGCGAGCGCGTCCACCGCCGTCGACAGTTCCTCCAGGAAGTGCCGGGCGCGCGTGTCCTTCAGCGCGTGCACCGCGTCCAGACGCAGCCCGTCCAGCCGGTAGTCCCGCAGCCACGCCAGCGCGCTGCCGGCCAGATACGCGCGCACCTCGTCCGAGCCCGGCGCGTCCAGGTTCACGGCGGCGCCCCAGGGCGTGTGGTGCGTGTCGGTGAAGTAGGGGCCGAACGCGGGCAGGTGGTTGCCGGACGGGCCCAGGTGGTTGTGCACGACGTCAAGAACGACCCCCAGACCCAGCTCGTGCGCCCGGTCGACAAAGCGCTTCAGCGCCTCGGGCCCGCCGTACGGCTCGTGCACGGCCCACAGCGAGACACCCTCGTACCCCCAGCCGTGCACTCCGGGGAACGGGCACACGGGCATCAACTGCACGTGCGTGACGCCCAGTTCGGCGAGGTGCCCGAGCCGCTCCGCCGCCGCGTCCAGGGTGCCCTCGCGGGTGTACGTGCCCACGTGCAGCTCGTACAGCACCGCACCCGGCAGGGCGCGCCCCGCCCACGGCACCCGCCACGCGTACCGCTCGTGGTCGACCACCGCGCTGGTGCCGTCCGGCCCGTCCGGCTGGCGGCGCGAGCGCGGATCGGGCAGCACGGGGCCGTCGTCGAGCGCGAACCCGTACCGTGTCCCGTCCGTCGCGTCCGCCTCGCCCGTCCACCATCCCGTTCGCTCGGGATCGCGTGTCAACGCGCGCGTGGAGTCCGCGCAATGAAGCGTCACGCGGTCGGCCTGCGGTGCCCACACCTCGAACTGCATGGACGGCTGCTCCTTTGTCGACGCGTCGGCTGATCGTGAGGTAGCCCGTCCATGGTGCGCCACGCACGATCACTTCGCTTTCGAATCGGCCCATTTGCCCCTTGGGACAACCCAGTTGCCGGTGGCGGCCGTTTTCTCGATTTCTGGACACTCCGGCCGCGCTGCCCGACAATCACCAGCGTGACGTCGTCCTTCGAGTTCAACACGTACCCCGCGCGCCTGTCCGACGCGGAGCGCGACCGGGCGCTGAAGGTGCTCCGCGACGGCGTCGCCCTCGGGCGTCTCTCCCACGACACGTTCGTCCGGCGCATGGAACTCGCCCTCGTGGCCCGCCGCTCCGACGAACTCGCCGCGCTCACCGCCGACCTGCCCACCGAGAGCCGCTGGTCCCGACTGGTGTTCGGCACGGTCGAGTCGGTCTCCGGCTTCACGGTACGGCTGCGCCGGGCCTGGCGGGCCGAGCAGCTGCCCAAGCTGCTGCTGCCCCACGCGGGCAACGGCCATCCCCTGCGGATAGGCCGCGACCCCGCCAACGGGCTGCGGCTCAGCCACGAGACCGTCTCCCGCGTGCACGCCGAACTCAGGCACCAGGGCGGGCTGTGGGTGCTGCGCGACCTCGGTTCGACGAACGGCACGACGGTGAACGGACGGCGTGTCATCGGCGCTGCCGTCGTCCGGGACGGCGATCAGGTGAGCTTCGGGCGGATGGCGTTCCGGCTCGCCTCCCAGTGATACACGAGGATCACGAGGACGACGTGGACACAGACGGCTCCCGATCAAAGCTCTGGCCTGGGATTTACTGAGCGAGATACTGAAGTTCCTCTTACCTTCCGTGGTGTTGACGTACCTCCGAAGCCGTGACTGACTGTGCGTACGCCATGCACAACAGGTGAACCGTCGGCGCCACATAGTGGAGGTGTGCCTTGCTGCCCCTCCTCCGCTACCCGACCGTGGACGAGCTGGCCGCCCGCGCCGCCGCCCTCGTCGCCCGGCACCCCCGGGACGCCAGGCTGCGCCGTGTGGGGACCTCACGGGCGGGCACACCCCTGTGGCTGCTCTCCGTCGGCCACGGCAGCCGGCACACCCTCGTCGTCGCCGGACCGCACGCCAACGAACCCGTGGGCGGCGGTACGGTCCTGCGCCTGGCGGAGCGGGCCCTCGCCGAGCCACGGCTGTGCGAGGACGCCGACGTCACCTGGAACCTGCTGCTGTGCCTCGACCCGGACGGCGCCCGCCGCAACGAGCGCTGGCTGGCGGGCCCGTACACGCTGGGGAACTACTTCCGGAACTTCTTCCGCCCGGGCTTCCTGGAACAGCCCGAGTGGCTCCCCGAGGGCGCGGACGGGGCCGTCCTGCCGGAGACCCGCGCCCTGCTCGACGTCCAGGACGAGTTGCGGCCCTTCTTCCAGTGCTCCCTGCACGGCGTGGACGTCGGCGGCGCCTTCGTCGAGCTGACCCACGACCTGCCCGGCCTCGCCCGGCGTGTCGAGCGGACGGCCGCGCGCCTCGGCGTCCCACGCGAACTCGGCCCCTACGACACCCTCTACTGGCCGAGGCTGGGCCCCGCCGTCTACCGCATCCCGCCACCGAGCCCGGGCGACCGGGTCGCCGCCATAACGGAGGCGGCCGTCGAGTCCACGTGGTTCCACCCCCACCGGTACGGAACGGTGACCGCGGTCGTCGAGGCGCCCATGTGGGGCGTGACGTCCGTGGAGAACGCCACACCGCCCCCGGACGCCGACGCGGTGCTCCGCTCCGTCAGCCGCTCCCTGCGCCGCGACACGGCCCTCCTGGAGGCCCTCCTGGCGCGTGTACGCCCCTCGGTGCGCGGCGGTCCCGACGCCGCCCGCCTCCTCGCGCCGGTGGACGACTATTTACTGGTGGGACCCGACATCGCCGACTCCTGGGACCCCGACACCTACAAGAGCGACGCTCTGCGCCCCCTGCCACCGCTCGACACGGCCCGTCTCACGGCCCTCGCCATCTCGGCCCGCCGGGTGGCCCTGCGCACGGCGGGACTGCTGCACCAGCTCGTGACCCGCGCCGGACAGGACCCGTCGGGCGCGCTGCCCGACCTCGACCGGCTCATCGACGAGTGGTGCGCCGACTACCGGGACGGCTTCGGGGCGCGGTGGATTCCGGTCGCGCGCCAGGTGGAGTACCAGTCGCGGGTGGTCGTCGCCGCGTTCGAGCTGGCCGGGCGGCACGCGCGCGTGGACTCGCATTCGGGTGAGCGGGGCTGGGGCTCGCAGCCCGCCGTGCCGATGCACAGGGAATGACGCACCACATCCCGCACGCGGTACGCACCGCCCTGCCGGTGGCCCTCGCCCTCCTCGCGCTGGGCTCGGCCCCGGCCCAGCCGGCGCCCCGGGAGACCGTTCCCGGCAACTGGCTCTACGTCACGGTCGCCCAGGGCGACGTCGCCCGGTCCCGGGAGGTCCGGGGCACGCTGCTGCTCTGCGGTCCGCCCCAGGGCCACCGGCACGCCGTCCGGGCCTGCGAGGAGCTCCGGGACGCGGACGGCGACATCGCCCGCATCCCGCCCAAGAACGTCTACTGCCCGATGGTCCACGCCCCCGTCACCGCTTCGGCGCGCGGCCAGTGGGACGGCCGGGCGGTCGCCTACACGAAGACGTTCTCCAACGCCTGTCTGATGGGAGCGAACACGGGCGCCGTGTTCGCGCTCTCGGAGCCCGGCGAGGGGAGACACGCGGCGAAGGAGGCGCAGGGTCCGCGTGCGCGGCCCGCCCTCGGACGCCCGCCCACGCGCGCGTACGGCCGGGCATGACCCACGCGCGCGCGTGGGCCACGCTCAACGTCCCTCACATCGTCGTCATGGTCTACCCGCGGTGCTCCTCGTGGACGCGTTCGAGCAGTGCCACGGGCAGCCGGTCGAAGAGCTCCGCCACACGCACGTGTCCCGTGAACTCCCGCTCCGGAGCGAGGACGTCGGCCCACCGCCCCGGAGGCAGCGCCAGCCGGGTCGCGCGCCAGCCGCCCGCGTCGGCCAGCCGCAGCGACAGCCGGGTGACGGCCGCGACGACCTCACCCGAGCGCACGAACGCGACACAGTGCGCCGCGCCCGGCCCCTCGGCGGTCAGCGGCCCGTACGTCGCCGTCTCCCCGAAGGCGCCGGGCCGCCGGCCGCGCAACCGCAGGGCGGCCGTGGTCAGCCGGGACTTCTCCGAGGGCTGTTCCCGGGGCGTGAACGGCTCCCGGTTGTCCGGGTCCACCAGTGCCCGGTACTCGCCCTCCGTGCCCTGGTAGACGTCCGGCACGCCCGGCATCGTCAGATGGACCAGGGCGGCGCCCAGGACATTCGCCCGCACATGGGGTTCCAGGCCGCTCCTGAGGGCGGCCATACGGGTGTCGCCGCTCGGGCCCCGCGCCACGAAGGCGGCCACCGCCTGCTCGTACGCGGGGTCCTGCTCGGTCCAGGACGTGTGCAGCCCGGCCTCCCGCACATGCTTGAGCAGCGCCCCCTGGAGCCGCTCCGCGGAGGCGGGGCCCAGCCCGAACGCCGTCTGCCAGGCGGCCCACGCCAGCTGCGGGTCGGGCATGCCGGGACCCTCACGGGTCATCTCGGCCAGCACCTCGGCCCACCGCTGCGGGCACTCGGTGAGCACGGCCAGCGCGGCACGCACGTCGGCGCTGCGCTTGGTGTCGTGCGTCGACAGGACGGTGCCCGTGGCGGGCCAGTCGCGCTGCACGCGCGCGCAGTAGGCGTGGAAGACCTCCGGAGCGACGGCCGGGCCGCCCGGATTCCCGCCCACCTCGTTCGCCGACAACAGCGGTACGTAGCGGTAGAACGCCGTGTCCTCCACGGACTTGGCGCGCAGCGCGGACGCGGTCTGCGCGAACCGGGTCCGCAGCTCCATGCCCTCGGGCCCCGCACCGGCCCGCCCGAGCAGCAGGTTCCGTACGGTGTCGACGGCCCGGGACTCCTCCGGCACTGTGAAGACCGTGCGCGCCTCGGCCGCGGCCTCCTCGGTGACGACCAGGGCGGCGTCGCCGGACGTGTACGGCCGGTACACCTCCAGACGCACCAGCAGCTCGACGAGGGCCGTGCGCAGCGACCAGGGGGCGTGGTCGCGCAGGGCGAGGTCGGGCGAGCGGTCGCACAACCGGTGCGCCGCGCTCGTGAGACGGTCGACCTCCGTGGCCAGCTCATGGCCCAGCACCTTGTAGGCGGCGCGCCGCACCGTCGACTCCCAGTGGCCGCCCCGGTCGGCCTGCGGTGCCGCGAACCGCCGGTACTGGCCGAGGAGTTCACCGACGCCCGCCGGATCGGCGAACAGCCCGTCCACGTGCCGCAGCGCGTCGTACCCGGTGGTGCCCGCGACCGGCCAGGGGGCGGGCAGCGGCTCGCCTTCCGCGAGGATCTTCTCGACGACTGTCCAGCGGCCGCCCGTCGCCTCGTGCAGCCGCCGCAGATACCCGTCCGGATCGGCGAGCCCGTCGGGATGGTCGACCCGCAGGCCGTCGACGACCCCCTCGTCCAGCAGTTGCAGGATCTTCGCGTGCGTGGCGTCGAACACCTCCGGGTCCTCGACCCGCACCCCGATCAGCTCCGAAATGCTGAAGAACCGCCGGTAGTTGAGCTCGGTACGGGCCAGCCGCCACCACACCGGCCGGTACCACTGTGCGTCCAGGAGCTGCGGCAGGGGCAGCTTCTCGGTACCCTCCCGCAACGGGAGGACATGCTCGTAGTAGCGCAGCTCCTTCCCGTCCACCACGAGCTGGTCGATCTCCGTGCCGAGCGGACCGCCCAGCACCGGCAGCAGCACCTGCCCGCCCCGCACGTCCCAGTCGATGTCGAACCACCGCGCGTACGGCGACCCCGGGCCCTCCCGCAGCACCTCCCACAGCGGCCGGTTGTGCCGGGGGGCCATCGCCATGTGGTTCGGCACGATGTCCACGACCAGCCCGAGGCCGTGCGCCCGCGCGGTGCGCGCCAGTGACCGCAGCGCCTCCTCCCCGCCCAGCTCGCCCCGCACGCGCGCGTGGTCCACCACGTCGTATCCGTGCGCGGAGCCGGGCACGGCCTCCAGCACCGGCGACAGATGCAGATGCGACACACCGAGCGAGGCCAGATACGGCACGGCCGCCTCCGCCGCTGCGAAGGGGAACTCCGGTTGCAGCTGGAGGCGGTAGGTGGCCAGGGGCACCGTGGGTGACGTCATGGAATCCTACGTACCCGCTCGGCACGGGAACCTGCGCACCCGCTCCGCCTCATGGGCCTACGCCGGCCGCTGCAGCACCGTCAGGCTCCGGTCCACCAGCGTCAGGCTGTCCCCCGCCTGCACCTTGGCTCCCGTCGCCGGTGGTACGCCGTCAGGGCGGGACGTGTCGACGACGACCTGCCACTGGCGGCCGTGGTCGACCGGGATCAGGAAGTCCAGTGCCTTGGGGGAGGCGTTGAACAGCAGCAGGAACGAGTCGTCGCTGATGCGCTCGCCGCGGGTGCCGGGCTCGGAGATCGCGTTGCCATTGAGGAAGACGGTCAGCGCCGACGCCTGGGCCGAGTCCCAGTCCCGCTGGGTCATCTCCTCGCCCGCCGGGGTGAACCAGGCGATGTCGGAGAGGTCGTCGTGGGTGCCCTCCACCGGGCGCCCGTGGAAGAAGCGGCGGCGCCGGAGCACCGGGTGGTCCAGGCGCAGCCACACCATCGCGCGTGTGAAGTCCAGCAGATCACCGAAGACGCCGCCGTCCTCGCCGGGCCACGGCACCCAGGACAGCTCGCTGTCCTGGCAGTACGCGTTGTTGTTGCCGCGCTGGGTGCGGGCGAACTCGTCGCCGTGGCTGAGCATCGGCACGCCCTGGGACAGCATCAGCGTGGCGATGAAGTTCCGCATCTGGCGGGCGCGCAGCTCCAGGACCGCGGGATCGTCCGTCTCGCCCTCCGCGCCGCAGTTCCAGGAGCGGTTGTGGCTCTCCCCGTCGCGGTTGTCCTCGCCGTTGGCCTCGTTGTGCTTGTCGTTGTAGGCGACCAGGTCGTGCAGCGTGAACCCGTCGTGGCAGGTCACGAAGTTGATCGAGGCCAGCGGGCGGCGGCCGTCGTCCTGGTAGAGGTCCGAGGAGCCGGTGAGACGGCTCGCGAACTCCGCCAGTGCGCGCGGCTCGCCCCGCCACAGGTCCCGTACCGTGTCCCGGTACTTGCCGTTCCACTCGGTCCACAGCGGCGGGAAGTTGCCCACCTGGTAGCCGCCCTCGCCGACGTCCCACGGCTCGGCGATCAGCTTCACCTGGGAGACCACCGGGTCCTGCTGGACGAGGTCGAAGAACGACGACAGCCGGTCCACCTCGTGGAACTGCCGGGCCAGCGTCGCTGCCAGATCGAAGCGGAACCCGTCCACGTGCATCTCGGTCACCCAGTACCGCAGCGAGTCCATGATCAGCTGCAGCACATGGGGCGAGCGCATGAGCAGGGAGTTTCCCGTGCCCGTGGTGTCCATGTAGTAGCGCGGGTCGTCCGTGAGCCGGTAGTACGACGGGTTGTCGAGGCCCCTGAAGGACAGTGTCGGGCCCAGGTGGTTGCCCTCCGCAGTGTGGTTGTAGACCACGTCCAGGATCACCTCGATCCCGGCCTCGTGCAGCGCCCGCACCGCCGACTTGAACTCCAGCACCTGCTGCCCGCGGTCACCCCAGGACGCGTACGCGTTGTGCGGGGCGAAGAACCCGATCGTGTTGTAGCCCCAGTAGTTGTTCAGGCCCAGGTCCACCAGCCGGTGGTCGTTCACGAACTGGTGCACCGGCATCAGCTCCAGTGCGGTGACGCCCAGTTCCGTCAGGTGCTCGATGACCGCAGGGTGCGCCAGTGCCGCGTATGTGCCGCGCAGCTCCTCCGGCAGCCCGGGGTGCCGCATGGTCAGACCCTTCACATGGGCCTCGTAGATCACCGTGTGGTGGTACTCGGTGCGCGGCCGCCGGTCGTCGCCCCAGTCGAAGTACGGGTTGACCACCACCGACGTCATCGTGTGCGGCGCCGAGTCGAGGTCGTTGCGCTCCTCGGGCGCCCCGAAGTGGTAGCCGTACACCTCCTCGCCCCACGTGACCGAGCCGCTGATCGCGCGCGCGTACGGGTCCAGCAGCAGCTTCGCGGAGTTGCAGCGCAGTCCGCGCTCCGGCGCGTACGGTCCGTGCACGCGGAAGCCGTACCGCTGTCCGGGCATGATCCCGGGCAGGTACGCGTGCCGTACGAACGCGTCCGTCTCCCGCAGCTCCACCGCCGTCTCCGAGCCGTCGTCGTGCAGCAGGCACAGTTCGACTCGGTCGGCGGCCTCCGAGAAGACCGCGAAGTTGGTGCCGGCGCCGTCGTACGTGGCACCGAGTGGATACGCCTGTCCAGGCCAGACCTGCATGGATACGACTCTTCCAGTTGCGCCGTGCCCGTGGGGGCGACTCCCGGCCGAGTCTCCCTCAAACTGATGGAACCACCTATGACTTACGTCCCTCTTACCTGCCGACCAGCGCATCCGCGCATACGCGGTATGCCGAACGAGCGGAACCCAAGGACTCCTGGGGACACGAGGGGAGTAGGGGGAATTGTGCGGAAGATAGTGCACCGCCATCTGGGCAAGGTGGTGGCGGGCGCGGCCATCGCGGTGGCCGGGACAGCTGTGATGGTGGGGATCACGCTGCCGGGGTCGGTCTCCGCGGACGAGTCCGGCAGCACGGGGCAGCAGGCCGCCCAGCAGGCGGGACAGGCGGGGCAGGGGCAGGGACAGGACGCGGTGCGGCCCGCTGTCGTCGAGGCGGCTCCGGCCGAGGGTGACAAGGGCACCGGCAGTGACCCGCTCACCGACGGCGAGATGAAACGCGGCGAGCAGCTCGCGCTGAACCGGCAGCTGCTCCGCAGCAGCGAGAACGCCGAGGGCGAGAGCGGCCCGGAAAGCATCAACGTCGAGCTCGCCGAGCCGAACGAGGGCGAACTGGACGACCCGGGCGCGCCTCGCCGCGCGGAGGTCACGTTCTACGACTACAAGGACGACACACTCGTCACCAAGACCGTCAACCTCGACACCGGCAAGGTCGAGCAGACCGACACCCAGCGCGGAGTGCAGCCGCCGTTCAGCCGTACCGAGACGGTAGAGGCCGCCCGGCTCCTGATCGCCGACCCGGTCGGAGCGGACCTGAAGGCCGACTACAAGGACGCCACCGGCAAGGAACTCACCTCGCCCGACCAGCTGGTCCTCAGCGGCATGGTCTTCCGCGCGGACGCGGGCACCAAGCCCGACACCCTCGCCAAGTGCGGCGAGCAGCGGTGCCTGCGGCTCTTCACGAAGGTCAAGAACGGGCCCTGGATCGACACCCGTGACCTGATCATCGACCTGAGCACCCGCAAGGTCGCCAAGCTCGGCTGACCCGGGTCCCTTCACTTTTCCGGCCTTCCCGGCCTTCCCGACTTTCCTGCTCTGTGCAGGCTCTCTGCAAGGGGATCAGTTCTACATGCGCGCGAAGCGTCCGATCAGCGGCCTCCGGCCGCGGGGAATCAACCGTGCCCGAGGCGGGGCGGCGGTCGGCCTGACCGTGACCGCCCTGGCCGCCGGACTCACGACGGCCGCGGGCCCGGCCACCGCCCAGCCCAAGTCCGCACCCGCCGTGACCTGGAACTGCAGCACGGCCTACCGGATCGAGCAGAAGCTCGCCTCCGGCACCACCTGGCGGATGTGCTGGAGCCACGACCGCGAGGCCGGGATCGTCCTGAAGGACATCTCCTACCAGCCGCCCGGTGAGACCAAGCCGATCAAGGTCCTCACCAACGCCAGGCTCGGCCAGATCCACGTCCCGTACGACGACGGCCAGGCCGAGTACGACGACCTGACCAGCTACGGCTTCGGCCAGGGCCAGATGAACCTGACCGCGGCCGAGTGCCCCGGCGGCACCATCAAGACCGTGAAGGTCCGCGGCGCGTCCGCCTCGGAGAGCGAGAACGTCAAGGGCCTGTGCACCACGACCCGTTCGCGCGGCCATGCCTACCGCATGCAGGCCGACACGGGCAACAAGGTCTACCAGGCGCAGGGCAAGGACCTGCTCGTCTACGGCGTCAACAAGGTCGGCTGGTACGAGTACATGACCGAGTGGCGATTCCAGGACGACGGCACGATCACCATGAACGTCGGCGCGACCGGCATGCTCTCGCCCGGTGACTACGACGCGGGTGACGGCCGGGGCTGGCCGATCGGCAACGGTTCCGCGGCGAAGGCCACGAGCCACAGCCACAACGTCTTCTGGCGGCTCAACTTTGCCCTGGACGGCTCCTCCAAGAACCGGATCGAGCAGTACGACTCCGTGGTCAGCCCGCCCTCGGGAGCCAATCAGGGGCCCACCAACAAGACCACCCGCACCAAGGTCACCAAGGAACTCGCCGGCGACGCCAAGAACATGCGCTGGTGGCGTGTGGTCAGCGCGACCGGCAAGAACAAGGACGGCCACGCCCGCAGCTACGAGATCGTCCCCGGCGTCACGCAGAAGTACCCGGGGCGCAGCTTCACCAAGCGTGACATCTACTTCACCGAGTACAAGAAGTGCGAGCAGTTCGCCAGCAACAACCTCGGCAACTGCCCCGCCGGGTCCGGCAAGTCCGTCGACAAGTGGGTCAACGGTGAGACCCTCAAGCATCCGATCACCTGGGTCAACGTGGGCTTCCACCACATCGCGCGGGACGAGGACCAGCAGCCCATGCCGGTCCACTGGCAGGGCTTCTCGATCGCCCCGCGCGACGTCACGGCCATGAACCCGCTCACACCGGCCGAGCTCGCCGGTGAGAACGGCCAGCCGGACTAAAGCAGTTGAGAAACCTCGTGTCCATCCGGCTGCACCGTCTGCCGCTCCCGGAGTACCCTTCCTTGATCGTTGAGTAGGGGTGGAGCTCGGGGGAGTGGAAGGCGGTGCGCGGGTGGGCTCGGGAGGGCTGGAGTTGCCTCCTGGTGACGAGGGTCACGAGGGGAACTCCACAGATGTCCCACCCGGCGCGGTGTCCCTGGCGCGTCCGATGGAGATAAGCTCCATCGGTCCGGAACTGGACTGGAACGCCGACGCCTGGAGCGAGGTGCGTACCCGCGCCCAGCGGGCCGGCCGCGCCTACATCTGGCTGAACCTCGTCGAACAGCGGCTGCGCGCCGTCGTGGCCGCTGTTCTGCGTCCCATCTACGAACCCGTCCACGGCGACGACTGGGTGGTCGCGGCCGCCGGTCCCGCCGGACAGGAGTGGGTGCAGCGCGCGGTCGCCGTACGCGAGGTCAGCCGCCGCAAGGGCTATCTGCTGGACCCCGCCGACGACAACGTGCTGAGCTTCCTCACCCTGCCGCAGCTGCGCGAGCTGATGGTGCAGCACTGGCCGTGCTTCGAGCCGTACGTCGACGAGCGGCGCGACGTGGAACTGGCCCTGGACGAGCTGGAGGTCACCCGGAACGTCGTCTCCCGCAACCGCGCGCTGTCCGAGGCGGTACTGGCCCAGGCCGAACGCGCCTCGGCCCGGCTGCTGGAGGTCCTCGGCGCGGGCAGCGACGTACCGTCCGCGCGCAGGCTGCCCGTCGACGCCGTGGAGTCCCTCGTCGGCGACCGGTACGCGGACGTCGTGGGCGTGCACCCCGACCGGGTACGGCTGCTGCGGCAGTTCCCGGCGGAGGACCTCTTCGGCGGCGCCCGCCGGCTGGACGCCATCGGGATAGGGCTGAACCTGCTGGTGCAGAACTTCTCCGGGCGGCGGCTCGTACGGCTCGCCGAGTCGGGATGCCGGGTGCGGCTGCTGTTCCTGAACCCGGCGTCCAGCGCGGTGAAGCGGCGCGAGCGTGAACTCGGCATCAAGCGGGGCGAGCTGAGTCGCGCGATCGAGATGAACATCCTCCACATGCGCCGGGTGCGGTCCAAGCTGCGCGACCCGGGCGCCTTCGAGATCCAGGTCTTCGACGAGACACCGCGCTTCACCGCCTATCTCGTGGACGGCGACGGCTCGGACGGCATAGCGGTCGTCCAGACGTATCTGCGCGGTACCCGCGGGATGGAGGCTCCGGTGCTCGTCCTGCGCGGAGGCCAGCGACTGCTGAAGCCGGATGAGCCAGGCGAAGGCGGCCTTTTCGGGACGTACCGCGAGGAGTTCGAACTGGCCTGGGCGGACTCACGACCGGTGTCGTGACCGATCCGTACGCGCCGCTAAGCGGAATGCGGTCGTCGGATTGTCAGTGGCCCATGCGAGGGTGGAGACCACTGGGGGAAAGCACCACCAAGAAGGGGGGCCACCATGGGCTGGCACCAGGAGCTGCTGATCGGCTTCGACCTGGAGACGACGGGCACGGACCCGCGCGCGGCGCGCATCGTCACGGCGGCCGTCGTCGAGCTCAAGGACGGGAAGCAGCTCGGCCGCAGGGAATGGCTCGCGGACCCGGGCGTGGAGATCCCCGCCGACGCGGTCGCGGTGCACGGCATCAGCAGCGAGCGCGCGGCGACCGAGGGCAGCCCCGCCGACCAGGTCGCCGACGCGATCGCGGACGTCCTCGTCACGTACTGGAGGACGGGAGTCCCGGTCGTCGCCTACAACGCGGCCTTCGACCTCACCCTGCTCTCCGCCGAGCTTCGCCGCCACGGCCTGCCGTCGCTGCGGGAGCGCCTCGGCGGCCTCGACCCCGCGCCCGTCATCGACCCGTACACGATCGACCGCTCCGTGGACCGCTACCGCCGCGGCAAGCGGAACCTCGAAGCGGTCTGCACGGAGTACGGGGTCACGCTCGTCTCCGCCCACGACGCGACGGCCGACGCCCTCGCCGCGGCCCGGCTGGCCCGGGCCATAGCCGAGCGCCACCCCAAGGTCGCGGCCCTCGGCCCGGCGGAGCTGCACCGCCGCCAGATCGAGTGGTACGCGGAGTGGGCGGCGGACTTCCAGAGCTTCCTGCGCCGCAAGGGCGACACGGACGCGGTGGTGGACGCGTCCTGGCCGATGCGTGAGTTGGCGGACGAGCCGGCCGTCTAGTGCCCCGGCGGGCACTTCCCCGGGGGGCGCTCAGGTACGTTCGGCGATGCGTTCCACCTGTGGCTTCGCCACCCGGGCGTAGTCGGAGCCGGAGAGGGTGAGCGAGCGGTCGAGCCGGGCGGCGTTGAAATAGAGCCGTGGCTGGGTGACGACCTCGGGGTCGGCCAGGAGTTCGAGATCCGGGTCGAAGCTGAACGGGAGGACGGTGCCGGGCACGGCACGGGCCAGCCGCTCGGCCGTGGCCGCGTCACTGAAGCCGACGTAGCGCGCGGAGAACAACTCCCGCACCGCGTCCAGGTCCACGCGCCGGTCCCCGGGGACGACCGCGAGGACGTGGCGTGTGGTCTTCCGGTCCAGCTTGACCCTCAGGACGATGCACTTCGCGGCCTCGGCGGCCGGGTGTCCGCGCAGGGCGCTCACGGACTCCGTGGAGCCCTCGGGGGCGTGGTCGATGAGGCGGTAGTCGACGGCACAGGCGTCGAGCAGGTCGATGAGGTCCTGGTAAGTGTCGTGCTCCGGCATACGGGGTCCTTGTCGGCGCGGTCGTCGGGGAGGGATATACGGTCGGGGAGGGACGTACGGTGGGCGCGTTCGACGGCCTGGCCCCAGTAGGTGCCGGTGACCATCAGCGCCGCGCCCAGCCCGGTGAGGAGCGTGAAGCGTTCGCCGGCGAGGGCGATGCCCACCGCCGCGGCCCAGACGGGTTCGGTGCCGAGGAGCAGGCTGGCCCGGCTGGCGGAGGTGCGCTGCACCGCCCAGGTCTGCGCGAGGAAGGCGAACACGCTGCAGAACAGGGCGAGGTAGAGCAACTGGAGCCAGGTCGCCGTATCGGCCCGTGCGAGAGCGGGCAGGTCGCGGGCGGCGAGCGGCAGGAACAGCGCGGTGCCGACCACGGTCTGCACCGTCGTCAGATGCAGCGGCCGTATCGCCCGGCCCGAGGTCAGCCGTCCGACGAGCGCCACGTGCACGGCCCGCACCACCGCGGCGCCGAGCATCAGCAGGTCGCCGCTGCGGGGTGCGTGGAAGCCGTTGCCGGTCATGAGGAGCGCGACGGCCACCACGCACACCCCGGCGGCCACGAAGAAGCGGGGAGGCAGCCCGCCGGGGTGACCCGAGCGGTCCAGGAGGGGAGTGAGGACGATGGTCAGGCTGATGATCAGCCCCGCGTTGGCGGCACTCGTGTGCGCGACACCATACGTCTCGACCAGCAGGACGACGGCCTGGGTGACCCCGAGGGGCACACCGGCCCGGAGCTCGTCACGGGTCCACAGCGGCCTGCCACGGCGGACCGCGACGAGACCGAGACAGGCGAGCGCGGACAGCGCGTACCGCGCCACTAGGACCAGCAGCACGGGGAGAGCCGCGGTGGCTGTCTGGGCCGACAGATAGCTGGAACCCCAGACGAGCGCGACCAGAAGGAGTACCGCGTCGGTACGGCGGGCATCGGGCACGTGCCTACGGTGCATCGCCGACGTCCCTGAAGCCCAGTACCAGCTTCTAAAACAACCCTTTAGCTTCCCTACACTGAAGAGGTGGACGAACGACAGTTGCGGATCCTGCGGGAGCTGGGCGAACTCGGCAGTGTCACCGCGGTCGCCGAGGCGCTGCTCGTGACTCCGTCGGCGGTCTCCCAGCAACTCCGGCTGCTCCAGCGCTCCATCCCCGTTCCGCTCACCGAGAAGGACGGACGGCGGCTGGTGCTCACCGAGGCCGGGCAGGCGCTGGCGGGCGCCGCCATCGAGGTGGAGACCGCGCTGGCGCGGGCCCGGCACACGGTCGACGAGTTCATGGACCGCCCGGACGGAGAGGTGTCGGTGGCCGCCTTCCACAGCGCGGGCACCGCCTTCTTCCCGCTGCTGCTGCGCGGCCTCGCCGGACCGGACGGCCCACGGGTCGCCCTCGCCGACGCGGACGTGGCGCAGGGCGACTTCCCGCGGCTCACCCGCGAGTACGACCTGGTGCTCGCCCACCGCCTCGACCACGCCCCGCCGTGGCCGCGCACGGTGACCGCGACCACGCTGCTGCGCGAGCCGCTCGATGTGGCGATGCCCGCCGACCACCCGCTGGCCGCCAAGCGGCGGCTGACCCCGCGAGACGTGGCCGACGAGCCCTGGATCGCGGCGCACGACGGCTTCCCGATCCTGGCCACCCTGGAGGCCGTCGCCGCCGCGGCCGGCCGCAGGCTCCACTTCGCCCACCGCATCAACGAGTTCGCGGTGGTCTGCCAGGCCGTCGCCGCCGGAGGCGGTCTCGCCCTGATGCCCCGCTGGACCATGCGCCCGGACCCGGCGCTCGTCCTCAGACCACTGAGCGGCGTGCAGGCCAGACGTCACATCGACGCCCTGCACCGCCCGGAACGCACCGCCCGCAGGGCCGTCCGTACGGTCCTCGCCGAACTGCGCCGCGCCGCGCTGATCATCCGGGACCGGGACACCGAGGGCGAGGAGACGCCCTGAAGGGGCGCGGGGTTGTATCCATCCCCATCCCCATCCCCATCCCCATCCCTATCCCCGACGCCGACGCCGACAGCGACAGCGACCGGCCCCTGGCCGTCGCGCTCAGAACGGATACCACCGCACCGTTTCGTCCCCGTCCCGCAGGGACGCCACCCGCCGCTCGAACTCGGCCAGTGCCTTGCCGTTGCTGGGTGCGTGCTGAGCCACCCACGCACAGCTCGCCGTCTCCCTGGCCCCCCGCAGCACCGAACAGCCCTCCCACTCCCGTACGTCCCAGCCGTATGCCGCGGTGAAGGAGTCGTAAGCCGCGGGGGCCATCCCGTAGCGGTCGCGGGAGAGGGCCATGACGACCAGGTCGTGCTCGCGCAGATCGGCGGAGAAGGTCTCCAGGTCGACGAGGACGGGCCCGTCGGGGCCGACGTGAACGTTGCGGGGGAGGGCGTCGCCGTGGATCGGGCCGGGCGGCAGGTGGGGGACGAGCGCGGCGGCGGCCGCGGCGAAGCCGTCGCGGCGCTCGCGCAGAAAGCCGGCGTCCGCCGGGTCGATCGCGTCGCCCGCGAGACGCAGCCAGCGCTCCACACCGTCCAGCAGTTCACGGCGGGGAAGGGCGAAGGGCAGGTCGGGCAGCGTGTGCACCAACCGCAGGAGTCCGGCCAGATCCCGCGGCTCGGCGGGGCGTACGGCGTCGGGAAGCCGCTGCCACAGCGTCACCGGGTGACCGTCCACCAGCCGGGGCTCGGGCTCGGCGGCACGCACGGCGGGGATGTCCGCTCCGGCGAGCCAGACCGCGACGTCCAGCTCACGGCGCGCGCGGTCGAGGAGTTCGGCGCTGCGGCCGACCTTGACCACCAGGTCACCGGCGGCGAACACCGCGTTCTCGCCCAGCGCGAGCAACTCCGCGGCATGCCCCAGCCCCGCCTCGGCGAGTATCGCCCGCGCCTGTGCCTCGTCCATCCTTCGCCTCCGTTGTGTCCGCCGTGTCTGTTGGGTGGTGTCCGTCTGGCCCGTCTGGTCCGTCCGGTCCATCGGGTCCGTCCGGTCCGGCCGCACAGCACTCCCGCGCCGCTCCCGCACCGCATCCGCGTAGCTCTCACATGGCTTGAAACCGCCGTGCGAGCCACCGTTTCCCGCCAACCCGGCCAGTGTCGCATTCGCACAGGTCGGACGGGCTGCGCGGTCCCTTGACGGCCTGACCTTCCCTCAGCACCATGACGGAGGCCGCCAGGGTGGCCAGACCCTCATGAGCCGCCCAGAGGAGCCGATTCCATGACATTGGCGACCGAGCCGAGGCGACCACCGCGACCCCGCCCGACGAAGCGCGCACCCGGTGCGGGCCGGGGCCGTCGCGTCCTCGACCACGGCGCCTGGTTCCTCGTCCTGCCCGCGCTGCTGCCCATCCTGGTCCTGAGTGTCGGACCGCTGCTCTACGGGATCGTGCTGGCGTTCACCGACGCCCAGTCGGGGCGCACCGCGCCCACACAGTGGATCGGGACACTCAACTTCCAGGACCTGCTGCACGACACGCTGTTCTGGGAGTCGTTCCGCATCGGTCTGCTGTGGGCGGTCGGGGTGACCGTGCCGCAGTTCCTGCTGGCGCTCGGGCTCGCCCTGCTGCTGAACCAGGACCTCCGGCTGCGCTGGCTGGCGCGGGCGCTGGCGATCATCCCGTGGGCGATGCCCGAGGTGGTCGTCGGCGTCATGTGGCGCCTCGTCTACAACCCGGACGCGGGCATCCTCAACGAGACCCTGCGCGACCTGGGCCTCGGCGACGGCCGCGACTGGCTGAGCGGACTGGCGACCGCCCTGCCCGCGGTCATCGTGGTCGGCGTCTGGGCGGGCATGCCCCAGACCACGGTCGCCCTGCTCGCCGGACTGCAGAACACCCCGCGCGAACTCCACGAGGCCGCGGCGATGGACGGCGCCGGAGCCTGGCGGCGCTTCCGCACGGTCACCTGGCCCGCGCTCAGACCGGTGGCTCTCGCCATCACGGCGCTGAACTTCATCTGGAACTTCAACTCCTTCGCCCTCGTGTACGTGCTGACCAACGGCGGGCCCGGCGGCCGCACCCGCCTGCCCATGCTGTTCGCCTACGAAGAGGCCTTCCGCTACGGGCAGTTCGGGTACGCGGCGGCGATGGGATGCGTGATGGTGGCGGTGATCTCGGTGATCCTCGCGCTCCATCTCGTCGGCCGGCTGAGGGGAGGTGAGGAGCGATGAGGACCCGGAGGACCGCCCGTGCCGGCCAGTACCTCGCCCTGCTCGCCTATCTCGTGTTCCTCGCCTTCCCCTTCCTCTGGCTGCTCTCCACCGCCTTCAAGCCGCCGCGCGAACTGGGCAGCCTGCACCCCACCTGGATCCCGAAGGACCCCACCCTCGCCAACTTCCGGCAGGCCTTCGACGAGCAGCCCCTGCTGGACGCGCTGTTCAACTCCCTGGTCGCGGCGGTGGGGGCGGCCGTCGTCGCGGTGCTGATCGCGACGCCGCTGGCGTACGTCATCGCCCGGCGGCGCAGCCTGCTCTCGCGGGCGGCCACCGGCTGGGTGGTGGTCAGCCAGGCGTTCCCGTTCGTGCTGGTGATCATCCCGCTGTTCCTGGTGCTGAAGAACCTCCGGCTGATCGACTCCGTCCCGGGACTGATCATGGTGTACGTGGTGTGGGCGCTGCCGTTCGCGCTGTGGATGCTCGTCGGGTACGTACGGGCCGTGCCGCCCGAGCTGGAGGAGGCGGCCGCGGTGGACGGCGCGGGCCGGGCGCGCACGCTGGTGTCGGTAACGGCTCCGCTGCTCGCGCCAGGCATCGTGGCGACGGCCCTGTTCGCCTTCGTCACCGCGTGGAACGAGTTCTTCTTCGCGCTCGTGCTGCTCAAGAGCCCGGAGAAGCAGACCCTGCCGGTCGTCCTCACGCACTTCATCGGTGCCGAGGGCGTAGCCGACCTCGGACCCCTCGCCGCCGCGGCCTTCCTCGCCACCCTGCCCTCCCTCGTGATCTTCGCGGTCATCCAGAAGCGGATCACGGGCGGCATGCTCGCCGGGGCGGTGAAGAACTGATGCGCGCACCCCTGCTGACCGTACGCCTGCTGGCCATGGTCCTCCTGCTGCTCCTCGCGGGCTGCTCGTCCGGCGGCGGGCGCGACGACGGCCGGATCACCCTGCGCTTCCAGTCCCTCGCCTGGCAGCAGGAGTCCGTGGAGGCCAACAAGGAGCTGGTGAAGGAGTGGAACGCGGCCCACCCCGACATCCAGGTCGAGTACGTCCAGGGCAGCTGGGACGGCGTCCACGACCAGCTGCTCACCTCCTTCGAGGGCGGTGAGGCGCCCGACATCATCCACGACGCCTCCGACGACCTGGCCGACTTCGCGTACGGCGGCTACCTCGCCGACCTGACCGATCTGCTGCCCGAGCGGCTGAAGGCCGACATCCCGCGGCGGAGCTGGGAGACGACGACGTTCGGCGACGGCGTCTACGGCGTCCCGTTCCTCCAGGAGCCGCGTGTACTCGTCGCCAACGCCACCTGGCTGAAGGAGGCGGGCGTACGCGTCCCGACCCCCGAGAAGCCGTGGACCTGGGCCGAATTCCGCGCCGTGACCGAGGAGTTGAGCGGCGACGGCAAGTACGGCGCGGCCTGGCCGCTCAAGGAACCGGTCTCGGCCACCCTCAACCTCTCCCTCTCCTCCGGCGGCCGGATGTTCCACCGGGGCGGGGACGGCAAGGTGGAGATCCGCTTCGAGGACACCGACGCGGTCGTCCCGCGGACCGTGCACGACCAGGTGAACACCGACCGCAGCGCGGCGAGCAGCACGCTCGGCATGGGCGGCTCCGACACCCTGCCCGGGTTCTTCGGCGGCCGGTACGCGATGGTCCCGCTCGGGTTCTCCTACCGTCAGCAGATCGTGCAGCAGGCGCCCAAGGGCTTCGACTGGCAGGTGCTGCCCGCCCCGGCCGGCGCCGACGGGCTCGCCCAGGGCGTCAGTCCGCAGACGCTCTCGATCGCAGAGGACAGCCCGCACCAGCGTGAGGCCGCCGCGTTCATCGACTTCATGCTCCGGCCCGAGAACATGGTCCGCCTCGCGCTCGGCGACTGGATGCTGCCCACCGGCACCGAGGCGCTCCGGGACCCGGCCCTGCGCACGCGGAAGCACGACTGGGCCACCGGCACGGCCCTGGCCGCCCACCTCCGCTCGGCGCCCGCCCAGTCCGTGCGCGGCTACCCGGAGTGGAAGGACAAGATCGCCACTCCCGCCCTCCAGGAGTACTACAGCGGTGCGATCGGCCTGGACGAGCTGCGTGAACGGCTGGTCGAGGACGGCAACCTGGTGCTGGCGCGCTACCAGCGCTGAGGGGGGCGGCCGTCGTCGCTGAGCGCTGCCCTCAGCGCTCGGGGACCAGGGTGGGAAATTGCGTTGCACGAGACGTATCGTCTCGCTTACGGTCGGCTCATGACCTCGCACATCGCCATGTTCTCCATCGCCGCCCACGGCCACGTGAACCCCAGCCTCGAAGTGATCCGCGAACTCGTCGCGCGCGGCCACCGGGTGACGTACGCGATCCCGCCGGTGTTCGCGGACAAGGTCGCCGAGACCGGTGCCGAGCCCAGGCTCTGGCACTCGACGCTGCCGTCCCCCGACGACGACCCCTCGGCCTGGGGCAGCACGCTCCTGGACAACGTGGAGCCCTTCCTGAACGACGCCATCCAGGCCCTGCCTCAGCTGATCAAGTCGTACGAGGGCGACGAACCCGACCTCGTGCTGCACGACATCACCTCGTACCCGGCCCGCGTCCTCGCCCACCGCTGGGGCGTCAAGGCGGTCTCGCTGTCCCCGAACCTGGTCGCCTGGGACGGCTACGAGGAGGAGATCGCCGAACCGATGTGGGCCGAACCGAAGAAGACCGAGCGCGGCCGGGCCTACTACGCCCGCTTCCACGCGTGGCTGGAGGAGAACGGCATCACCGAGGACCCCGACCGGTTCGGCGGCCACCCCGCTCGCTCGATCGTGCTGATCCCGAAGGCACTCCAGCCGAACGCCGACCGGGTCGACGAGACCGTGTACAGCTTCGTCGGCGCCTGTCAGGGGGACCGTGCGGCGGAGGGCGACTGGCAGCGGCCGGCCGGCGCGGAGAAGGTCCTCCTCGTCTCCCTCGGCTCGGCCTTCACCAAGCAGCCCGCCTTCTACCGCGAGTGTGTGGCCGCCTTCGGTGATCTGCCCGGCTGGCACATGGTGCTCCAGGTCGGCAGGCACGTGGACCCGGCCGCGCTCGGGCCGGTTCCGGCGAACGTCGAAGTGCGGGACTGGGTACCGCAGTTGGCGGTCCTGCGGCAGGCCGACGCGTTCATCACGCACGCGGGCGCGGGCGGCAGCCAGGAAGGCCTCGCCACGGGGACGCCGATGGTCGCCGTACCGCAGGCCGTCGACCAGTTCGGCAACGCGGACATGCTCCAGTCGCTCGGGGTCGCCCGTCATGTGCCGATGGAGGAGGCCACGGCGGGTGCCCTGCGGGAGGCGGTACTCGGACTCGTGGGTGACCCGGAGGTGGCGCGGCGGCTGGCGGCGATCCAGAAGCAGATGGCGGAGGAAGGGGGCACGCGGCGGGCGGCAGACCTGATCGAGGCCGAACTCGCGCGGCGGTGAAGCCGCACAAGGTGACGCTCGGGTGACGCGCGGTCCGCCGGGCGACCGCAAGCGACGACGTGGCCGGGGTGCCCCCACCCCGGCCACGTACGCCCTCACGGAACCGATCAGATCCGCACGATCAGACCCGTACCGTCTCGCCCGCACGGCCCTCGTGCGGCACGGGCGCGGGCGACAGCGCGCCGTGCGTCTCGTCGTGCGTGAGGTCCGGAAGCCGGTTCATCCACTGCGGCAGATACCAGTTGCGCTCGTCGAGCAGGGCCATCACCGCCGGGAGCAGCACGCCCCGGATGATCGTCGCGTCGATGAGCACCGCGGCCGCGAGGCCCACGCCCATCTGCTTCATGGACTGCATGGACAGCGTCCCGAAGATCGCGAACACGGCGACCATGATGACGGCGGCGCTGGTGACGACCCCGGCCGTGGTGACCACACCGTGCCGGATCGCGTCCTTCGTCGTACGGCCCTTCAGCCTCGCCTCGCGGATCCGAGAGACCACGAACACGTGGTAGTCCATCGACAGGCCGAACAGGATCACGAACAGGAACAGCGGCAGCCAGGTGATGATGGCGCCGACGCCCTCCGCCCCCACCAGCGAGGCGCCCCAGCCGTGCTGGAAGACGCCGACGAGGATGCCGTACGCGGCGCCGACCGACAGCAGGTTCAGCACGATCGAGGTGACCGCGATCGTCAGCGAGCGGAACGACAGCAGCATCAGCAGGAACGCGAAGATCACGACGAACACGAAGACCGGGACGACGGCACCGCCGAGCTGGTCGTTGAAGTCCTTCGAGCCCGCGACGTCGCCGGTGATCGGCGCCTGGACGCCGTCGACCTCGCCGAGCGTGGCGGGCCGCACCTCGTCCCGCAGCTTCTCCAGGCTCGCCCCGGCCTTGTCCAGGTCCGAGCCGCCCACCAGCGGCACGTACACGAACGCGAGGTTCTGCGCGTCGTGCACCTCGACCTCGACCGGCCCGCGCGAGGCCCCCGAACTCACCGCCCGCTCACGGAAGTCGGCGATCGCGGACTGCACGTCGTCGGCGCCTATGTCCTTCGCCTTGACGACGACTTCGGCCGGCCCGGTGCCGCCGGGGAAGGCATCGTTGACGCGGTTGTACGTCTGCACGATCGGCAGCGAGTCGCCGAACTCCTGGTCCAGGGTGAAGTTCTGCGTCTTCATGCCCAGCGCGGGGGCGGCAATCGCGAGGAGCACCCCGGCCGCGACCACCAGGGAGACGGCCGGCTTGGCGAGGACGACGCGCAGGACGCCCGTCCAGAAGCGGCTCCCCTCCGAAGCCCCGTTGCCCGAGCCGTCCTTCCTCCGCCGCTTGTCCGGGTGCAGGAACGGGATGCGGCCCTTCTCGACCCGTTCGCCGAGCAGCGACAGCAGCGCGGGCAGCACGGTCACGGACCCCACCATCGCGACCGCGACGACCATCAGCGAGGCCAGGCCCATCGCCTGGAAGTCGGCGAGCCCGGTGAACAGCATGCCCGCCATCGCCACGCACACCGTGACGCCGGAGACGATGATGGCGCGCCCACTGGTCGCCGCGGCCACCCGCAGAGCGGTCCCCGCGTCCCGTCCGGCCGCCCGCTCCTCACGTTCGCGCCGCAGATAGAACAGGCAGTAGTCGACCCCGACGGCCAGCCCCACCAGCAGCATCACGGAGTTGGCGACATCGCCCATCGGCATCGCATGGCTGACGATGGCCATCAGCCCCACCGTCGCCATGATCGCGGTGAGCGCCAGCGCCACCGGCAGCAGCGCCGCGACCACCGCGCCGAACGCGATCAGCAGAATGCCGAGCGCGACGGGCACGGCGGAGTACTCGGCCTGCTGGAAGTCGTCCCCGAAGGCGTCGTCGAACGTCTTGCCGATGCTCGCGGTGCCGATCTCCTCGATCCGCAGCTGCTCGTGGTCGCCCTGGACGCCCTCGACGGCCTTCAGTACGGGCTCGACGCGCTCACCCGCGCTCTCCGCGTCACCGCGCATGTCGAACTGCACGAGCGCGCTGCGACCGTCCTTCGAGATGGTGTCGCTGTCGTACGGAGAGGTCACGGCCGTGACGCGGCCCGTGCCCTCGACGGCCCGCATCACGTCGCCGACGGCGGCCCGGAACGCGGCGTCCGTCGCCTTGACCCCGTCGCCCTTCGTCTGGATCAGGACGGTCTCACCGGCCGGTTCCTCGATCCCCGCTTCCTCGATGATGTGGGCGGCCGTGCTGGTCTCCCCCTTGAGCCCGTCGCTGCCCTTGATGTCGACCTGGCCCACCGCCGAGCCGATCCCCATCGTCAGCACGACGAACAGCACCCACACACCCACGGCCGCCCATCGGTGCCGGGCGCTCCAGCCGCCGGCCCGGGCGGCGATGCCCCGCACCCGTATCTCTCCGTTCCCCATGACGGGTCAGCCCCCTTGTCCGCGGCGACGGCCCCCTGCCGGCACCCTTCGTCTCGAAGGTATGGGCCGGACAAGAGCGTCTCGTCGTGCTGCCCGGTGAACCCGGGGCCGGACCACTCATCCCCCTGGACCCCGGTGTCTCCCCATCCGGGAGGACCGCGGCCCCTTACACGTACTTCGGGTTCTCAGGGGCGGGGATCAGGGTGGGGTCAGGATTGGCGATCAGGATTGGCGATCAGGGGCGGACGGGCCTGAGGCACGGACCGGGAGCCGGGCGGACCTGGGGCATTACGCTGTGCGGATGACGACGTACGCGGCGCTGCTGCGCGGCATCAACGTGGGCGGCGGCAAGAAGGTGCCGATGGCCGATCTGCGTACGCTGCTGACGGGTCTCGGCCACACCGGTGTGGCCACCTACCTGCAGAGCGGCAACGCGGTCTTCACCACGGACGGTGGTGACGAGCACACCCTCGCGGCGGACATCGCGCAGGCCGTCGAGAAGCACTTCGGGTTCACTGTCGAGGTCCTGGTGCGCGACCACACCTACCTGAAGGCCGTACGGGACGCCTGCCCCTTCCCGGCCGCCGACCTGGCGCCCAAACAGCTCCACGTCACGTACTTCTCGAACCCCGTCGAAACGGCCCGCTTCGCCTCGGTCGACCAGCAGGCCCTCCTGCCCGAGGAGTTCCGCCTCGGCGACCGCGCCCTCTACCTCTACGCACCCGACGGCCTGGGCCGCTCCAAGCTGGCCGAGACCCTGTCGAGGCCACGACTGCTCAAGGGCCTGACGGCCACCAGCCGCAACTGGAACACGGTCGTCAAACTCGTGGAGATGACCGCGCCGGCAGCGGACAACTGACATGGAGCGGGCCTGTCGGCAAGGGCAACCTGCTGTGCGAGGCTCGTTCCATGCGCTACATCATCATCGGAGCGGGGGCCGTCGGCGGCGCGATCGGCGGGCGGCTCGCGGGCTCCGGACACGAGGTCGTCCTGGTCGCGCGAGGCTCGCAGTACGCGGCGCTGCGGGACGGCGGGCTGCGGCTCAGGGTGCCGGACGGTGCGTTCACCCACCGCCTGCCGACCGTCGACGGACCTGACGCGCTCGGCGAACTGCGGGCGGACGACGTCCTCGTGCTCGCCGTGAAGACCCAGGACAGCGAGGCCGCGCTGGCGGCGTGGGGCCCGGCGCCGGTGGCGGGCGGCGGCACGGCCACCGAGCGGCTGCCGCTGGTCTGCGCCCAGAACGGCGTGGAGAGCCAGCGTCTGGCCCTGCGCCGCTTCCGGCGGGTGTACGGGATGTGTGTCTGGCTGCCGGCGACCCACATCGAACCCGGTGTCGTCTCCGCCGCCGGCACCCCGCTCACCGGGGTCCTGCACCTCGGCCGCTTTCCCCATGGCACCGACGAGACCGCCCGGCTGATCGCCGCCGACCTGGAGAAGTCGAGGTTCGAGGCGCCGGTGGTGCCGGACGTGGCGCGCTGGCAGTACGCCAAGCTGCTGTCCAACCTGGGCAACGCCCTGGAGGCGGTCTCCGGACCCGCCCAGGGCGAGGAGACCGTGGCGTTGCTGGAGCGGGTACGGGCCGAGGGGGCCGCCGTGCTCGACGCGGCCGGGATCGCGTACACGAGCGCCGAGGAGCAGCGGGAGGTCCGTGGCGACAAGATCACCCTGGTGCCGCTCGACGGCTCACCGCGCGGTGGCGGCTCTTCCTGGCAGTCCCTGACCCGTGGCACCGGCACCATCGAGGCGGACTACCTCAACGGCGAGATCGTGCTGCTGGGGCGCCTGCACGACGTACCGACGCCGCTGAACGACCTGTTGCAGCGGCTGGCGAACACGTGCGCGCGCGAGCGCCGGGAGGCGGGCTCGATGCCGATCGCGGAGCTGGTACGCCTCGCCGACGAGGCTGTCGCGTTTGTTCAAGAGGACTGAGCGCGCCGTCTCTAGCGTGGGGCGCATGAGCGATGAGCACCAGAATGATCGGAACAATCCGCACAAGCATGTGTACCCGTACATGGTCGAATGCGCCGCCGAGGCCGCGCGCGTGGCCCGGGGCGTCGAGGCGGGGCAGTTGTCCGCGCCCACGCACTGCCCCCGCTGGGACGTCCGCGCCATGGTCAACCACTGGGTCCTCTACACCTCGCACGGTCTGGAGCACCGCGCCTTGCGCAAGCCGCTCCCCGAGGAGCTGACCACGCGCGACTTCGCCGCCGACCCGGACTGGGCCCGGGCGTACGCCGACCAGCTCGACCGTGCCGTCGCCGCCTGGGACGATCCCGCCGTGTGGGAGGGCGAGGTCGACCTGGGCGGTGGCACGCTGCCCGCCGCCGACATCGCCGGGATGATCGTGAAGGAGATGGCGGTCCACGGCTGGGACGTCGCCGCCGTCACCGGCCAGGAGATCCGTTTCTCCGAGGGCGCGGCCCGGCTGGTGCTGGACGTGGTCGAGACCCACGCCGAGCTCTACCGGAAGTACGACGGCTTCGCCGACCCGGTGTCCGTGCCGGAGGGCGCGTCCGTCTTCGAACGCGCCCTTGCGTTGAGTGGCCGCGACCCACGAATCGCCAGGACGAGCCCGCCCCGCTGACCACCCGAGTTCACTCGCCCCCGCCGCCCTTACCCGTCCCATCCCCTGGGGCTCCGCCCCTTCGCCCCCGCCGAGGGGGCTGCGCCCCTGGCCCCCGGGCTTCGGGGCTCCGCCCCGGACCCCGTCTCGGGGGCCGGCCCCCGGACCTCCGCTCCTCAAACGCCGGAGGAGCTGGAGTGCGCGGGGCGGCGTTGGATGTTGCCGGTTGGGGCGGGGATTTTTAGCCCGTCCGGCGTTTGAGGACGAGGCCGTTCAGGCCGACAAGCGGGGTCCGGGGCGGCAGCCGCCAGGGATGGGACGGGTAGGGGCGGCGGGGGCGAGAGATGCGACCTCGCCGTGTCGTACCGCTCCAGCAGCACCCGCGCCACCTCCGGCGCGGACCCCAGCACGTCCGACAGGACGTCCGCCCCGGCCGCGCCCCGCGCGATACGGTCCGGCAGGAAGCCGGGGGCCAGGACGTACGGCGCCACCGCGACACGCGCACAGCCCAGCGCGCGCAGCTCCCGCACGGCGTCCTCCGTGCGGGGGAACGCCGCGGGAGACGCAGCGGAGGCGAACGCAGGCCGCACGGCGCACCAACCGGTGTGCCGCCACTCCCGCGCGATATCTGCGATCACTGCGATCGCCTCCGGGTCGGTGGACCCCGCCGAGGCCAGCACGACCCCGGTCGAGGACTTGTCGGCGGGGGTCAGCCCGGCCTCGTACAGTCGGCGTTCGAGTGCCGCCAGCAGCAGGGGAGACGGGCCGAGCACCTCCGCCTGGCGGATGCGAAGCCGCGTCGGCGCGTCCCGCAGCACCGCCGGGATGTCCGCCTTCGCGTGGAACGCACGCGTCAGCAGCAGAGGGAGGGCCACCACGTCCCGCACGCCCTCCGCCGCCAGTGACTCCAGCACCCCGTGCACGGACGGGACGTTGAAGTCCAGGAAACCGGTCTCCACGCGCAGTCCGGGACGCATCGCGCGCACACGCCGGACGAGGCCGTGCACGGTCGCGGCGTGCCGCGGATCGCGGCTGCCGTGAGCGATGACCACCAGGACGGGGCGTACGGGGCGGACCGGATTGCGCATGGAGTTCGGGTTCTCCCAGCTCTACTTTCAGTTCCTTACCAGGAGACCGCGGCTGCGCAGCACCCACCGCTCCAGCGGGCTGAAGATCAGCAGGTCGATGGCGATGCCGACGATCAGGATGAGGAGGATCGCGAGGAAGACCATGGACATGGAGCTGGTGTTGCGGCCGTTCTCCAGCAACTGGCCGAGGCCGACGCCGAGATCGGGCGAGGACGCGATGATCTCGGCCGCCATCAGCGAACGCCACGAGAACGCCCAGCCCTGCTTGAGGCCGGCCACGTAGCCGGGCAGAGCGGCCGGCATCACGATGTGCCAGGTGCCCTTCAGCCCGGTCGCGCCCAGCGTGCGGCCCGCCCGCAGGAAGAGCGGGGGCACCTGGTCGACGCCGGAGACGAGTCCGTTGGCGATCGACGGGACGGCGCCCAGCAGGATCACCGCGTACATCATCTGGTCGTTCAGGCCGAGCCAGATGACGGCCGGCGGCACCCAGGCCACCGACGGCAGCGACTGCAGGCCGGACAGGATCGGGTGGATCGCCGCCCGGAGGAACTTCATCCGCGCCACCAGCAGACCGAGCGGCGTGCCGATCGCCAGAGCGAGCAGGAAGCCGAGCAGACCGCGCGAGACGCTCGTCCAGATGTAGCCGAGCAGCGTGCCCTGCAGCCAGGCGTCCTCGATCTCGCCCCACACGTCGCCGGGCGAGGGCAGCTTGGTCGGGTCGTCGACGACGTTGAAGGAGATCAGCGCCTGCCACACCACCAGCACGAGCGCGATGGCGATGAGCGGCGGCAGGATCTTCTGCACGAAGGTCTGCCGGAACGGCGTCCGCCCGGACTGGACCGTCTCCAGGGCGTCCAGTCCCGCTTCGAGTCCCGCCAGGTCGTTGCCGCCTTTGACGGCGCCCTTGGCGTCGTCCTTGACGGCCCCGTCGGCCTTGGTCTCAGTGCTGGCCATGGCGGCGGATCTCCCCACGCAGTTCTTCGGTGATCTCGACGGACAGCTCCGCCACGGCGGCGTCCTCGATGCGGCGCGGCTGCGGAATGTCGACCGTCCACTCCCGCGCGACACGGCCCGGACGCGACGACAGCAGGACGACGCGCTCGGCCAGCCGGACCGCCTCGCGCACGTTGTGCGTGACGAAGAGGACGGACACCTCGGTCTCGCTCCAGATGCGGGTCAGTTCGTCGTGCAGGACGTCCCGCGTGATCGCGTCGAGCGCCGCGAACGGCTCGTCCATCAGCAGGAGCTTGCTCTCCTGGGCGAGCGCACGGGCGAGCGCCACGCGCTGGCGCATACCACCGGAGAGCTCGTGCACGCGCTTGCCGTACGAGCCCTTCAGACGGACCAGTTCGAGCAGTTCCTCGGCCCGGCCGCGCCGCTCGTTCTTGGGAACCCCCCTGAGCTTCAGGGCGAGTTCGATGTTCTTGCCCGCGGTCAGCCACGGGAACAGGGCGTGCTCCTGGAACATCAGGGCGGGGCGCCCGTCGGTCGTGATGCTGCCCGCGGTCGGCTTGTCCAGCCCCGCGACCAGGTTGAGCAGCGTCGACTTGCCGCAGCCCGAGGCCCCCAGGAGGGTGACGAACTCGCCGGGAGCGACATCGAGCGTGATGTCGTCGAGGACGAGTTGCTGTCCGGCGGGCCCGGCGAAGGACTTCGAGACGTGCTCGATACGGGCGGCGTGCTCGACGGCCTGGACGCCGTCGGCGGCCTTGGCGAGCGCGGTGGCCATGGTCGTCACCTCCTGGGAACTGATCGGACTACGCGGTTACTTGACGCCGAGACCGGCGTCGTCGGCCTCGGACTCGCCCTCGGCCTTGAGGACCTTGTTGAGCAGCGTCAGGTCGTAGATGCCGCCCAGGTCGGGCTTCTCCAGCAGACCGGCCTTGACCGCGTGCTCCGCCTCGGTGTCGAGGGTGGACGCCAGCGGATCGTTGGTGAACTGGATCGACTTCCACGCCGGGTCGAGCACCTCGGCCGGCAGTTCCTTGCCGGAGTCCACCTTGAGCTGGGCGTTCGCCGCGGCCTTGGCCTCGTCCGGGTTGGCGGCGATGTACGCGTTGGTCCTGACCGAGCCCCTCAGCACCGCCTCGACGACCTTCGGGTGCTGCGTCAGGAACTTCTGCGACACGATGATGTTCGTGATCACGAACTTCTTGTCGGGCCACAGGTCGGCCTCGTCGAGCAGTACCTTCGCGCCCTCGGCGACCAGCTTGGACGCGGTCGGCTCCGGCACCCAGGCGCCGTCGATGGAGCCCGACTTGTAGGCGTCCGGGGTGATCTTGTTGTCCGTGCGGACCACCGAGACGTCGCCCTTGCCGCTCTCCGCGTCGACCTTCCAGCCCTGGTCGGCGATCCAGTTGAGGAACGCCACGTCCTGCGTGTTGCCGAGCTGCGGGGTCGCGATCCGCTTGCCCTTGACGTCCTTCAGGGACTTGATCTTGTCCGGGTCGACCACGAGCTTCACACCGCCGGACGCGGAGCCGCCGATGATGCGCAGGCTCTTGCCGTCGGACTTGGTGTAGCCGTTGATGGCCGGGGAGGGGCCGATCCAGCCGATGTCGATGGAGCCCGAGTTGAGGGCCTCGATCTCGGAGGGGCCGGCGTTGAAGGTCGCGTACGCGGCCTTCGTGGCGCCGAGCTCCTTCTGGAAGATGCCCTCATGGCGGCCGACCAGGGCGGTGCCGTGGGTGAGGTTGCCGAAGTAGCCGATCTTCACGGTGTCGAGACCGTCGATCTTCTTGGCGCCGGCGGCGACCTTCTCGGTGTCGTTGTTCTTGGCCTCGGAACCGTAACCGCAGGCGGCCAGCGCCAGCAGGGGGAGAACTGCGGCAGCGGTGATGCCGCGCCGAATGAGTACTGAGCGAGTGGCAGGCACGGGAGGGGTTCCTCTCGTTGGCCCGGCGGTCACGGTCTCTCAGGTCGTGGCCGGGAGGTCGGCAGGTTTTCGTCTACGGCGGTGGGGGGCGAGGGCGCGCAGGCAGTGCGCGTACGTCAACGCGCACATCGCGCCACTCCGCCCTGCCCGCTCCCGAGGTCACCGCTGCCGACGCGGCCGCCCTCCTTCGCGAACGTCGAGAAGAAATCGGTGGAGTTCATGTCAGAAGTCCCACCCGTCGTCCTCGGCCTCGTCCTTGACCGGCTCCGGCGAGGCGAACGACTCGCCGACCATGCCGGCGGTCAGGGTCGTGCCGTCGGCCGGGTCGATCAGGATGAACGAGCCGGTGCGCCGCGAGTCGGCGTACGCGTCGACGGGTAGCGCCTCGGCGGTGCGGATCTTCACACGGCCGATGTCGTTGGCGACGAGCTGTCCCGGGTGCGGGTGCAGGGACAGGTCGTCGAGCGTGAGACGGGACGGTATGTCCTTGACGACGGCCTTGACCGTGCGGGTGCCGTGCTTGAGCAGCACGCGGTGGCCCACGGTCAGCGGGGCGTCGGCGACGTGGCAGACGGTCGCCTCGATGTCCTGGGTGGTCGCCGGCGCGTCCTTGCTCGGCACGATCAGGTCGCCGCGCGAGATGTCGATGTCGTCCTCCAGCAGGAGGGTCACCGACTGCGGCGTCCACGCCACGTCGACCGGCTTGCCCAGCAGGTCGATGCCCGCGAGTCTGGTCGTCCGCCCGGAGGGGAGCACCGTCACCGGGTCGCCCACACGGAACGTACCGGCCGCGATCTGGCCCGCGTACCCGCGGTAGTCCGGGAGTTCGGCGGTCTGCGGGCGGATCACGTACTGCACGGGGAGCCGGGCGTGGCAGTGCGCCAGGTCATGGCTGACAGGGACGGTCTCCAGGTGCTCCAGGACCGTCGGGCCTCCGTACCAGTCCATGTTCGCCGACGGCTCCACCACGTTGTCACCGGCCAGCGCCGAGATCGGGATGGCGGTGACCTCGGGGACGCCCAGCTCGGTCGCGTACGCGGTGAACTCCTCGGCGATGGCCGCGAACACCCGCTCCTCGTACTCGACGAGGTCCATCTTGTTGACGGCCAGGACCACGTGCGGGACGCGCAGGAGTGCGGCGATGGCGGCGTGGCGGCGGGTCTGTTCGACGACGCCGTTGCGGGCGTCGACGAGGACTACCGTCAGTTCGGCGGTGGAGGCGCCGGTCACCATGTTGCGGGTGTACTGCACGTGGCCGGGGGTGTCGGCGAGGATGAAGCGGCGGCGGGGCGTGGCGAAGTAGCGGTAGGCCACGTCGATGGTGATGCCCTGCTCGCGCTCGGCCCGCAGCCCGTCCGTCAGCAGCGCGAGGTCCGGGGCCTCCTGGCCACGGCTGGCCGAGGCGCGCTCCACGGCCTCCAACTGGTCGACGAGGACCGACTTGGAGTCGTGCAGGAGGCGCCCGACGAGCGTGGACTTGCCGTCGTCGACGGACCCGGCGGTCGCGAACCGCAGGAGCGTGGTCTCGGACAGTTCCGTGGTGGTGCTCATGACTAGAAGTACCCCTCGCGCTTGCGGTCTTCCATCGCGGCCTCGGACAGTTTGTCGTCGGCGCGGGTAGCGCCCCGCTCGGTGAGCCGGGAGGCGGCGATCTCGGCGATCACGGCGTCCAGCGTGGTGGCGTCGGAGTCGACCGCGCCCGTGCAGGACATGTCGCCCACGGTCCGGTAGCGGATGAGGCGCTTCTCGACGGTCTCGTCGTCCTTCGGTCCGCCCCATTCGCCGGCGGTGAGCCACATGCCGGCTCGCTGGAAGACCTCGCGCTGGTGGGCGAAGTAGATCTCGGGCAGTTCGATGCCCTCGCGGGCGATGTACTGCCAGACGTCCAGCTCGGTCCAGTTCGACAGGGGGAAGACGCGGACGTGTTCGCCGGGGGCGTGGCGGCCGTTGTAGAGCTGCCACAGTTCGGGGCGCTGGCGGCGCGGGTCCCACTGGGAGAACTCGTCGCGCAGCGAGAACACGCGCTCCTTGGCCCGGGCCTTCTCCTCGTCGCGGCGTCCGCCGCCGAAGACGGCGTCGAACTTCTCGGACTGGATCTTCTCGGTGAGCGGCACGGTCTGGAGGGGGTTGCGGGTGCCGTCGGGGCGTTCGCGCAGGACGCCGCGGTCGATGTAGTCCTGCACGGAGGCGACGTGGAGACGCAGGCTGTGCTTCTCGACGGTGCGGTCCCTGTACTCGATGACCTCGGGGAAGTTGTGTCCGGTGTCGACGTGGAGCAGGGAGAAGGGGATCGCGGCGGGGGCGAAGGCCTTCAGTGCCAGGTGGAGCATGACGATGGAGTCCTTGCCGCCGGAGAACAGGATCACCGGCCGTTCGAACTCGCCCGCCACCTCACGGAAGATGTGCACCGCCTCGGACTCCAGCGCGTCCAGGTGCGAGAGGCAGTACGGGCTGTCGGTCTCCGAGGAGATGGTGGCGACGGTCGTCATGCCAGGCCCCTTTCGACGAGCAGCTTGTGCAGCGTGGCCGCGGACTCCTGCACGGTCTGGTTCTGCGACTCGATGCGCAGGTCCGGCGACTCGGGCTCCTCGTACGGGTCGTCGACACCGGTGAGCCCGGAGATCTCGCCCGCGGCCTGCTTGGCGTAGAGGCCCTTCACGTCACGTACGGAGCAGACCTCGACCGGGGTGGCCACGTGGACCTCGATGTACGCGGTGCCGCCCGCCTGGTGGCGCTTGCGGACGGCCTCGCGGCTGTCGGCGTAGGGCGCGATGACCGGCACGAGCGCCTTCACACCGTTGCGGGCCAGCAGGTCGGCGAGGAAGCCGACGCGCTGCACGTTGGTGTGGCGGTCCGCGCGGCTGAAGCCGAGGTCGGCGGTGAGGAACTCACGGATCTCGTCGCCGTCGAGCACCTCGACGAGGTGGCCGTCCTCGCGCAGCCGGTTCGCCAGCTCGTACGCGATGGTGGTCTTGCCGGCGCTCGGCAGACCCGTGAGCCAGACGGTGGCTCCGGTCGTCACGTGGTTCTCCCGGGGGGTCGGAGATGTCTCGGTGGTCGGCATCGGCATCGGCATCGGTGTCGTCGGGGGCGGCGTCATTCGTGCAGTCCGCACTCGGTCTTGGCGCGGCCCGCCCAGCGGCCGGCGCGGGCGTCCTCGCCCTCCAGGACGCGGCGGGTGCAGGGGGCGCAGCCCACGGAGGGGTAGCCGTCCATCAGCAGCGGGTTGGTGAGCACACCGTGCTCGGTGACGTACGCGTCCACGTCGTCCTGCGTCCAGCGCGCGATCGGCGAGATCTTGACCTTGCCACGCTTGTCGTCCCAGCCGACGACCGGGGTGTTCGCCCGGGTGGGGGACTCGTCGCGGCGCAGGCCGGTCGCCCATGCGTCGAACCGGGTCAGGCCCTCCTCCAGCGGCTTGACCTTCCGCAGGAAGCAGCACCGGTCGGGGTCGCGGTCGTGCAGCCTGGGCCCGTACTCGGCGTCCTGCTCGGCCACGGTCTGGCGCGGGGTGAGCGTGATGACGTTGACGTCCATCACGGCCTCGACCGCGTCGCGGGTGCCGATGGTCTCCGGGAAGTGGTAGCCGGTGTCGAGGAAGACGACGTCCACGCCGGGCCTGGCGCGGGACGCGAGGTGCGCGACCACGGCGTCCTCCATCGAGGAGGTCACGCAGAAACGCCTGCCGAAGGTGTCCACGGCCCACTGGAGGATCTCCAGCGCGGACGCGTCCTCCAGATCGCGGCCGGCCTGTTCGGCGAGCGCCTTCAGTTCGGCGCGCTTCGCCGCCTCCGGGTCGGCCGCGTCGTTCAGTGATGAGTCCGAGTCCGCCTGAGCGGTGGTCATATCTGATCCCCTCCACTTTCGGCATGTCGCAGCCCCCGGGCGAGAAGCCCGAGGAACTTCAACTGGAAGGCCCGACTGCACGCTCCGCATTCCCACGCACCGTGCCCCTCTTCGCTCGGGCGCAGGTCCTCGTCGCCGCAGTAGGGGCAGTAGAAGGGGGCGGCCCGCTCGCTCATGACAACGCCTCCTCACTGGCACGCGCGGCCCAGGTGGCGAACCGCTCACCGTCCTCGCGCTCCGCCTGGAACCGCTTCAGGACGCGCTCCACGTAGTCGGGCAGCTCCTCGGAGGTGACCTTCAGGCCGCGTACCTTGCGGCCGAACCCGGCCTGCAGGCCGAGCGCGCCGCCCAGGTGCACCTGGTAGCCCTCGACCTGCTCGCCCTGGTCGTCGAGGACGAGCTGGCCCTTGAGACCGATGTCCGCGACCTGGATACGGGCACAGGCGTTCGGGCAGCCGTTGATGTTGATGGTGATCGGCTCGTCGAAGTCCGGGATACGGCGCTCCAACTCGTCGATCAGCGCGGAGCCACGCGCCTTGGTCTCGACGATGGCGAGCTTGCAGTACTCGATGCCGGTGCAGGCCATGGTGCCGCGCCGGAACGGGGAGGGCTTGGCGGTCAGGTCCAGGGCCTCCAGGGCCTCGACCAGCGGCTCGACCTGCTCCTCGGCGACATCGAGGACGATCATCTTCTGCTCGACCGTCGTACGGACCCGGCCCGAGCCGTGGGCCTCGGCCAGCTCGGCGATCTTCGTCAGCGTGGCGCCGTCGACGCGGCCGACGCGCGGGGCGAACCCCACGTAGTAACGGCCGTCCTGCTGGCGGTGCACGCCGACGTGGTCGCGCCAGCGCTCCACGGGTTCGGCGGGCGCGGGACCGTCGGCCAGCTTGCGCTTGAGGTACTCGTCCTCCAGCACCTGGCGGAACTTCTCCGCACCCCAGTCCGCGACGAGGAACTTCAGGCGGGCGCGGGTGCGCAGGCGCCGGTAGCCGTAGTCGCGGAAGATGCCGATCACGCCGGCCCATACGTCCGGGACCTCATCCAGCGGGACCCAGGTGCCGAGCCGGACACCGATCTTCGGGTTGGTGGACAGGCCACCGCCGACCCACAGGTCGAAGCCGGGACCGTGCTCGGGGTGCTCGACGCCGACGAACGCCACGTCGTTGATCTCGTGGGCTACGTCGAGCAGCGGGGAGCCGGAGATCGCCGTCTTGAACTTGCGCGGCAGGTTGGAGAACTCCTTGCTGCCGATGTAGCGGCTGTGGATCTCGTCGATGGCCGGGGAGCCGTCGATGATCTCGTCCTCGGCGATCCCCGCGACGGGCGAGCCGATGATGACGCGCGGGGTGTCGCCGCACGCCTCGGTGGTGGACAGCCCGACGGCCTCCAGCCGGTTCCAGATCTCCGGCACGTCCTCGATGCGGATCCAGTGCAGCTGGATGTTCTGCCGGTCGGTGATGTCCGCGGTGCCGCGGGCGAACTCCTGCGAGATCTCGCCGATCACGCGCAGCTGCTGCGTGGTCAGCCGGCCGCCGTCGATGCGGACCCGCAGCATGAAGTACTTGTCGTCCAGCTCCTCCGGCTCCAGGATGGCGGTCTTTCCGCCGTCGATGCCGGGCTTGCGCTGGGTGTACAGCCCCCACCAGCGCATACGGCCGCGCAGGTCGTTGGGGTCGATCGAGTCGAAGCCCCGCTTCGAGTAGATCGTCTCAATGCGTGTCCGCACATTGAGACCGTCGTCGTCCTTCTTGAACTGTTCGTTGCCGTTCAGTGGGGTGAAGTGACCCACGGCCCACTGACCCTCGCCACGGTGACGGCTCACCTTGCGGCGGGGCGTGGCAGGGCGTTGCGGGGTGGCGGCCATGGTGGTTACGTCCTTCGGGACAGGCGGGAATGCGACTCTGACCTGCGTGTATGGGCGCATTGAGGCAGATGTGCCATGCGTGCGCGTCGTTGCGCAGGAGGAGGCAGGAGGGAGAATGCGGCGGTGCTGGTGTGATCAGCTCGCCGGACAGATGGCGCTGGACATGCGGCCGAGGTCGACGTGCCGCCGACTCACCAAGGCAATTCCAGTTCCAGACATGACGGAAGCGTGTCATGGCAGTTTGGACTCAGTCCACCGTTATCCGCATGATGGACAAGGATGTCTCGCATGCCGGGACGCTGTGATATGCGTCATGGAGTGCTGCTACGCCCCGGGCCAGGGGCCGGGTGCGGGGACCTGCGGCTCCTGCTCGACCTTCGTGTCGAAGAGCCTGAACCCCCGCCGCTGGTAGTTCGCCATGGCGTGCTCTCCGTCCTTGCTGCATGTATGCAGCCAGACCCGCTTGGTCGGGGGCAGCCGCGGCCAGCGCTCGGCCAGATCCCAGGCCCGCGCGGTCCCGTACGAGAGGAGGTGCCCGCCGATGCGCCGCCCCCGGAACGCCGGGAGGAGGCCGAAGTACACGATCTCCACGACCCCGTCGTCCTGCGGTTCGAGCTCGACGTACCCCGCGGGCGTCCCGTGGTCGTAGGCCACCCATGTCTCCACGCCGGGCCGGTCCAGGTGCTCCCGCCAGCGCGCGTACGGCCACGACAGCCGGTCGGTCCAGAGGATGTCGCCGCCGACGGAGGCGTACAGGAAGCGGCTGAACTCGGGGGAGGGGACCTCGGAGCGGGCTATCCGGACATCTCCCTGCGGGGCCCGCGCGGGCAGCAGGTCGCCCGGGGACGTCTGCTCCAGGGACCAGGTGGTCACGGTGATGGTGGACATGGAAGCCAGGGAACCATGAGGCTGGACCGGTCACGAAGACCGGGTCCGGCGCGCACGTCCCGGGGCGCTGGTTCTTCGCGCCCCGGGGCCCTGGATCCTCACACCCCGGGACTCTGCTTCCTCGCGTCCCGTGTCTCTAGTTCATGGAGCTGTTGACCGCCGACAGCGGTACCGCGTACAGCACCCGCTCGGGGATGGCCTCCGGCTCCCACTGGTCGTCCGTGTTCGCCGCCCGCTCCGTGAGCGTCCACAGCTCGCCGGTGTTCTGCGAGTACGACATGGACTCCGTGTGCTGCCCCCAGCACGCGTACGACTGGTCGGCGGTGCACTGGGCGGCGTCGGCGCCGGAGCCGTCGGCGTTCTGCCGCCACAGCGTGCCGTGCTTGCCGCGGCCGCCGGGGGACTGGGCGAGATACCAGTCGGCCTTGTCCTCCCCGCTCGGCTTGTGCGAGATCACGCCCCGCAGGCCGACCGCCTTTGTCTCGTACGCCTCGTCCGCGTTCACGATGCCGCGGGAGTTCGCGCCCAGCAGGCCCGTGCGGCTGAGCGCGGTGCTGAAGTAGTAGCGCCAGACGCGCGCGGGCTCGCTGCCGGTCGAACTGAACCATTCGTTCGCCACCAGGCTGTTCGGTGTCGAGGTCCGGTCCAGCGAGACGGAGCCGAAGCAGGGGACCGCCTTGTCGTCGGACGCGGTGCACTTGCCGCCCGTCAGGCTGTACGAGCCGACGGCCGGCAGCACGTACTGGTAGCCGTGCGCCGAGTAGCCGCCGCTCACCTTGCCGACCTCGTGGCTGTTGACGTTGGCCTGGAGTATGCGGTGCATGTCGAAGACGAAGAGGGCGTTGTTGCGGCCGGCGCCGTTCTTCGCGGTGACGATCAGCTTGTCCTGGTACCAGACCATGCCGCCGATGTGGGAGCGCACGGCACCGAAGTCCTTGCCGCCCGAGAGGGGGGCGACCAGGAGGACCCAGCGGTACTTCAGGTTGTCGGGGTCGTTCGCGTCGATGAAGGCGACCCGGGCGAGTCCCTTGTCCTTCGCCGGCTCACCGGCCTTGTCGTCGTTGTGCGTCCAGCCGGACAGGATCACGCGGTCCTCGCCCCACAGGCCGTCGTCGTCGGCGTCGGCGGAGGTGGTGACGGACTGGGGGAGCCACTTCTGGGTCGTGGCGTCGCGGGTGTCCCAGCAGTAGGCGCGGCTCGCGGCGGGGTCGACCGGGAGGGCCGCCCGCTCGGTGTCGTCGCAGGCGGACTTGTTGCGCATCGTGTGGTTGGCGTTCTGCAGGACGCCGCTTACGCCGACGTTCCCGCCCATGTCGCTCGTCAGGGTGTCCAGGGTCGTCCTGCCGACCAGGTTCTCGCGCAACTGGAGCTTGCCGATCTCGCTCGCCGAGGTGAGCTGCTTCAGGCCGCCCGGGTTGTCACCGCCCGTGGCCTGCGAGGTGCTGATCAGCGTGGCCGCGGCGGTCAGAGCGAGCGCGGTCCCGGCCAGACCGGCGCGCAGCGCACGGCCTCTTCTGCGTCGACGGTGCCTACCGCGACTCATACAACCTCCCAGGAAGGGCCAACTGCCTCTCATGATCAGGACGTTGACGGAGAGCCAGGTGGGGTGGCCTGGGAGGGATGCTACTTCAGAGGGCCGCTGCCGGTGTTGTGGTACTGCATAAATGCAGGGATATCCCTCACTCCTGGGCTACCGTCCGTTCACCTGTGCAGCGCCCGGGCGCGGGACCGGACCACCCCCGGGGCCAGGGAGTGCGGCAGCAGGTCCAGCGGGTCGTCCGGCAGCAGCAGGTCGACTTCCGTGCCTTCCGTGAAGCGGTAGGGCCGGTGTTCCAGGAAGGCGCCCATGTAACGGCGCACCCGGGACATCTCCGCACGGACCGTGACCGTGCGGGCCGGGTCGCCGAACATGTCGGCGGCGAGGGCCGCGGCGGTGCGGCCGGTGGGGTGGAGGGCCAGGAGGTAGAGCAGTTCGGCGTGTCGGGGGCTGAGTTCGTGGGTCCAGGAGCCCACGGCGCCCGAGGCGGTCACCGTGGAACGGCGCGGGTGCGCCAGGTCCAGGACGATACGGGTCGTGTCGTCGCCGGCCGGCCACTCGGCGCCGGTGCGGATCAGCCAGCCGCCGGGCAGCGGCTCGACCTGGCACGTGCCCAGGTGGGGCAGCCGGCGCCGGCCGGGGGAGAGGGCCTTCGGCAGGGCCAGCCGGGTCGTGTACGGCATGCCGGTCACCGCGGCCGTCCAGCCGTCCGTGTCCACGGCCGCCGCCCGGCCGCCGATGCGCGCCAGCACCGGGGCCGCGACCGCGCGCAGCCGTTCCAGCGAGGACAGGTGCAGATCCCGCAGCCGCGCCTCGGCGAGCTTGGCGACCGAGCCGACAAGGGCGAGCGTGGCGGGATGATGGGACTCCAGCGGGCCGCTGATGTCCACCGCGCCCAGCAGCCGCCCGTCGCGCGGGTCGGTGATGGGGGCGCCGGTGCACGCCCAGGACTGCAGGGTGCGCACGAAGTGCTCGGCGGAGACGACCTGCAGCGGGCGGCGGGCCACCAGCGCGGTGCCGACGCCGTTCGTGCCGACGACATCCTCCCGGAAGTCCCCGCCGATCCCGAGCCCCTGCCCGTCCGCTCGGCGCAGCCCCGACGGGCTGCCCTCACGCCACAGCGCCCGGCCCTCCGCGTCGGCGACGATCACGATGTGCTGCCCGGAGTCCGCGAACGGCAGTAACCCCTCCTGCAGCACCGGCAGGACGTGCCGCAGCCGTGAGGTCTGCCGGCGGCGCTCCACCTCGTCCAGGCCGAGCACATCGGCCCGGAAGTCGTGGTCGGGGTCGACCCCGCCGCGGACCGTGCGGTCCCAGGACTCCCTGATCACCGGCCGCGGCGCCGCCTTCGGCCGCTCCCCGGCGAGCGCGGCGCCGCGCGTCTCGCCGAGTACCTGTGCCGCCCGTCTCGCGTCCTGGGCGGCGAGTCGCGTGACATCCATCGGCGAGTGCGCCACTCGATCCTCCCGGCAGATCTGACAGACCTGTCCGTCCCCGTCCCCCGTCGTGACGGCGACGGACGTCCGTGCGTGGGTTGACTGCGGGTCTCATAGTGTGCCGCCGAACGGCGCGGAGGGGCACAGTCCGGCCACGGAGAGCTGAGGAGTTGCAACCTCATGCAACCCTGGCGAACAGCCGTATGGTGCTTGAAACTTGTTCAACGTCGCCCGCTGAGGCGGCCGCGCTCCGGTCAAGCGGGGCCGGGGAAGTGCGGGTGCGTTCCCGCGTCGTTCGGTGCGGCGAGAGTGCGTGCCGGGCGGCGTGGGGGCGTGCCTGCACTTCCCCGGGGTCGCTTGGGGCCGAGACAGCGGGGGTGGTGCCGTGTCGGCGCAGCATCACCCCCGCGTCGTGCGTTCGTGCTGAACCCGCCCGTGCCCTACGTCGGTCGAGCGCGTGCCCGTGCCGTACGGCAGCCGCGGGCGATCGTGGTGGCGGATGGCCGGAAGTGACGCACGGCGGCAGCGACGTACGCCAGCAGCGACGTAGGAAGTGACGTACGCCAGCAGCGACGTACGGCGGCAGTCACCTACGGCGGCAGTCACGTACGGCGGATGTGACGTACGCCCACAGTGACGTACGCTCACAGTGACGTACGACCGAAGCCGCCCTCGGCCGTCAGTTCACCGGACGCGCCCGCTCCACCACCGACGCGAGATCCAGGCTGTGCGGCAGCGTGCCGAAGGCCGCACCCCAGTCGCCGCCGAGGCGCGAGGCGCAGAACGCGTCGGCGACCTCCGGCGGCGCGTACCGCACCAGCAGCGACCCCTGGAGCACGAGGGCGAGGCGTTCGACGAGGCGGCGGGCGCGGGCCTCCATGCCGTCCAGGTCGGCGAGCTCCGTCAGCAGGTTCTTGATGGCGCCGTCCAGCCGGTGGTCGGCGCCACGGGCCCGGCCCACCTCCTGCAGAACGGCGTTCAGCGCCTGCGGCTCGCGCGTCAGGGCGCGCAGCACGTCGAGGGCCTGCACGTTCCCGGCGCCCTCCCAGATCGAGTTGAGCGGCGACTCGCGCAGCAGCCGGGGCATCCCGGACTCCTCGACGTACCCGTTGCCGCCCAGGCACTCCAGGGTCTCGGCCACCAGCGGCGTGCAGCGCTTGGTCACCCAGTACTTGGCGGTCGGCACCGCGAGCCGCAGGAACGCGCGCTCCTCCGCAGACCCGTCGGCCGCGTTGTCGTAGGCCGCGGCCAGCCGCAGCGCCAGCGTCGTCGCCGCCTCGGACTCCAGCGCCAGGTCCGCCAGCACGTTCCGCATCAGCGGCTTGTCGATCAGCCTCCCGCCGAACGCCTCCCGGTAGGTGCAGTGGTGCACCGCCTGCGCCACCGCCTGCCGCATCACCGAGGCCGAGCCCAGCACGCAGTCCACCCGAGTGGCCGCCACCATCTCGATGATCGTGCGCACGCCTCGGCCCTCGTCACCGACCCGGCGGGCCCACGTCCCGTCGAACTCGACCTCGCTGGAGGCGTTGGACCGGTTGCCCAGCTTGTCCTTCAGCCGCTGGATGCGGAACTCGTTCCGCGTGCCGTCCTCCAGCACACGCGGCACCAGGAAGCAGGTGAGTCCCTCCGGAGCCTGCGCCAGCACCAGAAAGCCGTCCGACATCGGAGCCGAACAGAACCACTTGTGCCCGGTCAGCTCGTACGTGCCGTCCTCGGCGAGCGGTCGCGCCGACGTCGTGTTGGCCCGGACGTCGCTGCCGCCCTGCTTCTCCGTCATCCCCATCCCGAAGAGGACGCCGGCCTTCTGCGCGGCGGGCCGCAGCCCCTGGTCGTACACCATCGACGTCAGCCGCGGTTCCCACTCGGCGGCCAGCGCCGGATCGGTGCGCAGCGCGGGCACCGCCGCATGGGTCATCGACAGCGGGCAGCCGTGGCCCGCCTCGACCTGCGTCCAGACCACGAAGGAGGCCGCGCGCCGTACGTGCCCGCCCGGCCGCACCCAGGCCGCCGTCATCCCCGCCGAGACGCCCTTGCCGAGCAGACGGTGCCAGGCCGGGTGGAACTCCACCTCGTCGAGACGGTTTCCGTACCGGTCGTGCGTGCGCAGCTTCGGCGGGTTCTCGTTGGCCAGCACCCCCCACTCCTGCGCCTGCTCGGAGCCCGCCGTGCGCCCGAGCAGCGACAGCTCCTCGCGCGCCTCGTCGAGCAGACCGGGGGCGAGATGCCGGTCGACCGCCTCCACGAGGACCTGGTCGGAGGCGAAGACGTCGTACCCCACCAGGGGCGGAGCCTGATTGGTCACTTCGTGGGTGCTGGCTGCCATGTCCCGGAACCTACCCTTCGGTAACGCCACCGTCACCAGTATCCGGCATCGGGACCACAAGGTGAGGTCAGCCTGTCAGGACGGATACCTTTAGGGCGTGCAGCCAGCAAGTAAGCCCCCCGAGTCTCCTGAAAGCGCCTCCGGCCGTCTCCACCGGGCACGCGCCCTCTACCGGAACGTCTCCAAGCGCAGGACGGCCTGGCTGCTGCTCAAGGACACCGTCAACTCGTGCATCGAGTACCGCATCCTCGGGCTCGCGGCGGAGGCGGCGTTCTTCACGCTGCTGTCCGTGCCGCCGCTGCTGCTCAGCCTGATCGGGCTGCTCGGTTACGTCGACGACTGGACCGGCGCGAACACCATCGCCAGCCTGCAGAACAACATCCTGGAGGCGTCCCGCACCGTCCTGTCCGACAGGGGGGTCACACAGATCGCCCAGCCGATACTGGACGACGTGACGAAGGGCGGCCGCCCCGACGTCATCTCCATCGGCTTCCTCTTCGCCGTCTGGTCGGGCTCCCGGGCGGTGAACGTCTTCATCGACACCATCACCGTCATGTACGGCCTCGACGGGGTGCGCGGGATCGTCAAGACGCGGCTGATGGCGTTCCTGCTGTTCATCGTGGCGCTGCTGATCGGCTCGATCGCGCTGCCGCTCATGGTGGCCGGTCCGGACGAGGTCGTGAACATCGTGCCCTGGTCGACGACCCTCGTGCAGATCCTGTACTGGCCGGTCGTGATCGTCCTGTCGGTCGTGTTCCTGACCACCCTGTACCACGTGTCGGTGCCGGTCCGCTCACCCTGGGTCGAGGACGTCCCCGGCGCCCTGGTGGCCCTGGGCATGTGGGTCCTGGGAAGCTTCCTCCTGCGCATCTACCTGACGAACACGGTCGAGGGCCCGACGATCTACGGCTCCCTGGCCGCACCCGTGGCCGTCCTGCTCTGGATCGGCGTCTCGGCCTTCGCGGTGCTGGTGGGCGCCGCGGTCAACGCGGCCATCGACCGGGTCTGGCCGGCCGCGGCGACGGCCGCCGCGCGTGCCGCGAACGAGCGGCTGCGCCACGAGCAGGCCGCCGAGTACGTCGCCCGCGCCACCGCGGCCCGCGACGCCGACCCCGACTACGCCGCCAACCCCGACATGCCCTCCGAGTTCCCGGAACGCTGGTCCCGCTTCCTGCCCCCGGAGGACGTGACATCCCGCCTGCGCACCCACGCCAAGAGCGCGAACAAGCAGGCGGACGGACCGCCTCCGGGGGAGTAGGGTCCCGCGCTCCTGAGCGGGGGAGGACGCGGGGATAGCCTGGGGTACGTGTACGCGGAGAGGGCGTCCCGGTTGGCGGGCGCGGTGGTGTGGACCAGCGTCCCGTCCGGCTCCGACGCAGGGCTGGTACTCCCCGACGGCTGTATGGACCTGCTCTGGAGCGAGGGGCGGCTGATGGTCGCCGGGCCCGATACGCGGGCGTATGTTCCCGGGCGGGCCGAGGACCTGTCCGCGCGCTGGGCCGGAGTGCGGTTCTTCCCCGGGACCGCGCCCACCTTCCTGGGCGTCCCCGCGCACGAGCTGCGCGATCGGCGCGTCGACCTCGCCGACCTGTGGCCGGCCGCCCGGGTACGGCGGCTCGCGGCGAGGGTGAACGCGGCCGCCGATCCGGTGCTCGGGCTCGAAGAGCTGGCGCTGGAGCGCGCGGCCGAGTCCGGGCCTCCCGACCCGTTGCCGGGCAGGGTCGTGGCCGCGCTGGACGCGGGCCGCCCGGTCGCCGGGACCGCCGATGAACTGGGCCTCAGCGCACGCCAGTTGCACCGCCGCTCGCTGACCGCGTTCGGGTACGGCCCGAAGACGCTGGCCCGCGTCCTGCGACTCCAGCGCGCCCTCGCCCTTGCCCGCGGCGGGGTGCCCTTCGCGGACACGGCGGCCCGGACCGGGTACGCCGACCAAGCGCACCTGGCACGTGAGGTGAGGGAACTGGCGGGACGGTCGCTGGGGCAGTTGCTCGGACGCCAGGCCGACAGGGCCTAGGGCCGTACGGGGTGTTTCGGCCGGTCACGGGCTTGTGCACGGGTATGGACGTGCGATACGAGGGGTGCCATGATCACGCCGGTGCCCAGCGCGGCCCGGCCCCCAGGGGAGAAACCGTGAAGCTGTACCTCGCCATACCTGTTGTCCTGACGGCGTCGCTCATCGCCGCCTCCGGCGTTGCGGCGGTGACCCGCGGATGGGTGCTTCCCATGAACCGGCGCCATGTCCGCGCCCCGCATCTCTACGGCTGGGGTCAGCTTGTGGTGGCCTTCGCGCTGTGCTGGCAGCTGGTCTTCGGACTGGTGATCAGCGACTCCGGCCCCCGTCAGCTCGGGACGCTGATCGGCAGCGTGCTGCTCCTGGCCGGCATCATCGTCATGATGGCGGGCCAGTACGCCGGCGGTAACCGGAAGGGCGGCGGCACACCGTAGGCCTCGCCCGGGCGGTCACGTTCGGAGCCGGATGGCCAAGGCTCAGCTCCTAGTCGCCGGGCAGCGGGGCGAACAGGTCCACGCCGTTGCCGTCCGGGTCCTGTACGACCGCGTACCGCTGGCCCCACACGGCGTCCCACGGCTTGAGCTCGCCGTGATGGCCGGCGGCCACCAACTCCTCGTACACCGAGTCCACTTCGGCGGGGCTCTCGCACAGCAGGGCGATCGAGGACCGGCCGCCCGTCCCCGGCTGCCAGGCCGGGTGGAAGGACCGGACGGTCTCCTCGGTGTCGAGCAACAGCCGCAGCCCACCCGGCAGTTGGGCCTCGGCGTGCGGCTGGGCCTCGGCTCCGTCCGGGAAGGCGAATCCGAGACGGCGGTAGAAGGCGACAGAAGCGGCCATGTCGGAGGCGACCAGGCCGATCGCGTCGAATCGTGGAGTCATGTGGCCACCGTAGGCAGGGCGCGGCGACAAGGTCTTGAAGGAATCGGACACCCCGGGTCGAGCCATTCGGCAAGTCCAAGCAGCCCGCCCAGCCCCCACGCCAAAATGCTACTAATGGTGCGAAGGTGAAGTAGTGGCCAAAGGGCCCTCTTTTCGGGCACGTCGCGTTCGTGGATCCTGACCGTGCCGCACGGCAACGTGCCTGGCCACAGAGGGCAGTGCTGCCCTGGAAGGTGAAGGAGAAGAGGGAGATGACACTTGAGCAGTCGGAGCCGGTGACCGGGGCCGATGGTGTGATCACGGTCGACGCGGTGCAGTCCCCCGAAGCGGTGGCGGCCGCCGCCACGGGCGGATGGTGGGCCTTCTTCAGGGCGCATCGCATCTTCAACCTGCGGGTCAACATCCCCGGCGCCGTACCGGGGAACCTGGTGTGGGCATCCCTGACGGAGTGCGCGCCCGGCAGCAACACCCCCTTCCTGGGGTCGGCGACCATGCACACGTACAACGTCGTTCCCGGTGACGGCTTCGTGCTGATCCGCGGCGAGATCGACTGGGACGAAGACCTTCTCACCCGCGTCAGCCTCTACTTCGGCTGATGTCGGCAGGCCGGGCGGCATCCTCGGAAGATGTCGGAAGGCGTCGGAAGCCGCCCGCGCCCGCTGCGCACAACTCGCTGCGCAAAACCCTCTGAGCGCCACCTGTGGAACACCTGTGCGGCAGTATGGGGTGATGCCCCGTGCCGCTCGTGTACTGCTTCCCCTCACTCTCCTGCCCGTGCTGATCACGGCCTGCGGCAACGAGAAGGTGGTGGACGCCCCCGAGTCGCGGCGCCCCGCTCCGGACCGGGCCGAGTTACAGGCGCGGGCGGAGGCCCTGGGCCTCGCGCCGGAACTCGTCCACGTCACCGAGTCCCCCGGGTTCACGCTGGTCCGGCAGTCGGTGGGCGTGTACGGCGGCGACGGCTTCTCCAGCGCGTACTGGTCGCACAAGCGCGGCGCCCAGATCCTGCTTCTCGTGGACCGCGGCACGATGACGGCCGAGAACTGTCCGAAGCAGCCGGTCGGCCAGGGCGCCATGGGGCCGGTGACCTGTGAGCGGGACGGCGACGCCTGGTACCGCACATCGGGCGGACAGCACGAGTACGCCGTCCCGGAGAAGGGCCACGCGGTCCGCATCGGCGGCGACACCGCCAAGATCGACCGCGACGTCCTGCGTGCCGCCGCCGAGGCCGCCCGCCGCCCGACCTCCGCCGAACTGGCCTTCCTCCTGCCACACCCGCGCCACGGCCAGCCAGTGGAGCGCGGCGATCTGCCACCGCTGGGGGACGGGGCACCGAACAACCATGTGGGACCCGGCGGCTGACCGTCACTCGTACGTGAGGGTGCCGTCCTCGTCCATCGTCGGATGCATCTTCATCGGGCCGTACTCGTCGACGTCCGAGGGGCGCGGCTGTTCCGGGCCGTCGGCGCCCATGCGGAGCATGCGTTCGACACGGCAGATCCGGAAGAGCCGGCCGTCGACACGGAACTCGTCCGCGCGGTCGAGCGCCCGGTACTCCTGGGCCGCCTCGGCGTACCTCGCCTTCTTGGCGTCGTCGAACTGGTACAACAGCGCCCAGATCTCGTCCATTCCGTTGTAGAGCATGCGCCGGGCATCGTGCGGGGTGGCCATGAGGGCGCCGCGCGGCCGCCAGCCGTGCTTCCCGCGCTCGACCACGCCGAAGCCGGTGGGCAACAGGACGAGCTCCGGGTGGGTGGCGACCGCGCCTTCCGATTCGGCGCACGTGTCGTCCGGGAAGTGGGAGCCCCTGTACGCGAAGTCCCGCAGCCCCAGTTTCATCGCACCAGCGGACGGACCGTCCGCGCGGTCCGGATCGAGGACGAAACCGACGTCCGGGGACTCGGTGTCGCGCGCCTGCCGCTCCCACGACCGCTCCACCGGCTCGGGGTCCGTCGGCCGGGGCGGCTCCAGTCCGTCGTCCCCGACCCGCCCGAACTCGTCCCCGCGCACCACCCGGTACCGCACCCCGCAGGCCTCCACCTCGTTCGCGGGCTCACGCTCCAGCACCGCTACGGCCGCGAGCAACTCCCGCCGTACGGCGCGGTCGTCGGTGTCGTCCTTCGCCGTGAAGAACAGATGTGACTGCAGCCCGTCCCGGGCCACCTGCGGCATCCCGTCCACCACCGGCTTCAGCACCCGCCACTCCGGCCCGGCCGCCGGGTCCTGCACCGCGATCCCGAACACCGGCCCGCGCAACGCGAGATGGGGATAGCGCAGCGCGGCCTCCACCGCGTCGGCCTCCCGCACCCAGGCGGCCGGGTCGTCGCGGTGGATCAGCTCCTCGTGGAGGGCGTGGATCTGTTGCTGCCAGTCATCGGTCATGCACGCATTGTGGCGGCGTTTGGGTGCGTGTGGTGACCGAACCGGCTCAACAGCTCAACGACTGGAGTTGTCGGCCAGCTTGAGGAAGGCGGTCCAGGCGGTGGGGGTGACGGTGAGGTGGGGGTGGTGGGGGTTTTGGAGTCGCGGATGTGGATGGTGGAGGAATGGAGGGCGACTTCTACGCAGGCACCGCCTTCGCTGCCGCTGTAGCTGGACTTGAACCACTCAAGCGCGGTGCCGCTCATTGCTCTCCCAGAAGACGGTCCAGCAGGTCCCTCGTGTCTTCGGTGGTAAGGGCCTGTGTCCGCAGCATCGCATACTTCTGGTTGAGGATCGCCACTTCGTTCGGGTCGGCGATCAGTTGACTGCCGCGCTGTGTCTCGGTGTAGGCGAGCCGCTGGTGTTCGGGCGTCTCCAGGAGGATGAACGGGCCGTCGAGCCCGGCGTGCGACGTGCGCCCAAGAGGCAGGACCTGCAAGGTGACAGCGGGTAGATCGGTGTACTCCCGTAGATGCCGCACCTGTTCGAAGTACACCTCGTCCCCGCCTAGGCGGTCCCGTAGCGCTGCTTCCCAGATCACGAAGCTTGTCGTCGGCGGCACCCTGTGGTGCAGGACCTTGCAGCGCTCGATGCGTGCAGCCACCAACTGCTCGATCTCGTCCTCGTCGTAGACTGGCACGCGGCTTCGAAAGACCGCCCGCGCATACGGCTCGGTCTGAAGCAGGCCAGGGATCACCACGCCCTCGTACCACGAGATCGCAATTGCCTCCCGCTCCCGATCCAGATACTCCTCCGCCCACAGCGGTACGAGATCCACCTCCGGCATGTACTCCAACGCCGCCGCCAACGCCCCCTTAGTATCGAGGAGTTGGTCGAGCTGCTCCGCCAGGTCCGGCTTCAGTGGTCGTCTGCCCTGCTCGATCGAAGCGATCTGCTGCTCACCGACGACGAACCGGTCACCCAGTGACTTCTGTGTGTACCCGGCCGCCTGGCGGTAGAGGGCGAGCAGTGCGCCCACCATCCTCATGGCTGACGCGTTCCTCCGCGTCCGTGACCGTGTCCTGGTGCTCATGCGGTCCAAACTCCCCATCCGCGTGCGTACGTTCACCGTCGTGCACCCGTACAAACCCGCTGTACTGATGCACGCACTGTTTCATCATGGCCACGTAGCGTGACACTTTCCATGTGAACGTAGAAATCCCCCACCCGTCCCCACGTGAACGCTTCTACCGTCGCGAACGCGCCTCCGTCCCCGCCGCCCGCTCGTTCGCGCGGGAGGCGCTCGCCGACTGGGGCGTGCGGGAACGGGCGTACGACGTCGTGCTGTGCGTCAGCGAACTCGCCACCAACGCCCTCGTGCACGGCGTACCACCGGGCAGGGGCTTCCTGCTGAGGCTGTTGCCGCTGCGGTACGACGGCGGGGTGCGGGTCGAGGTGCACGACAGCGGGGACGGCGTACCGGCCGTGCCGCAGGCCGACGTGCGGGAGCCGGGCGAGGGCGGGCGCGGGCTGCTGCTGGTGTCGGAGCTGGCGGACAAGTGGGGGGTCGGGGAGCGGGACCCGGGGAAGATCGTGTGGTGCGAGTTCGCGGGCTCACGGCCGTCGAGTCCGGGTGGGCCCGGCGGGACGGGTGGGCCGGGCGGGCCGACCGATGATTTCGTGCCGTTTCGGGAGTCGCACTTCTGACAGCCGCCCGAATGGACGGATACGGGCGGATACGGATCGAGCGGGACCGAAGGGCTCAGGGAACCGATGACCAACCTGCACGACTTCCTGAAGAAACACGTCAGCGACGGATCAGTGCCGGGAGCGGTGGCCCTCGTCGCGCGCGGCGACCGGACCGAGGTGGAGGCGGTCGGCGTCGCCGACGTCGAGGGCACCGCTCCGATGGCGCGGGATTCGATCTTCCGCATCGCGTCGATCACCAAACCTGTCGTCGCCGCCGCGGTCATGATGCTCGTGGAGGACGGCCGGATGACGCTGGACGACCCGGTCGCGCGATGGCTGCCGGAGCTCGCGGCACCGGCCGTTGTCCGCACGCCGGCCGGCCCAGTCGACGACGTGGTTCCGGCAGCCCGGCAGATCACCGTCGCCGACCTGCTGACCTTCCGCGCGGGATACGGTTTCCCGTCCGACTTCTCACTGCCCGCGCTCCAGCCACTGTTCAGCGAGCTGAAACAGGGGCCGCCGCAGCCGCAGGCCGTCGCGCCGCCGGACGAGTGGATGGCGAAGCTGTCCCGCATTCCGCTGCTGCACCAGCCGGGGGACGCCTGGCTGTACAACACCTGCTCCGACATCCAGGGTGTGCTGATCGCCAGGGTCTCGGGGCGTCCGCTGCCCGAGTTCCTGGCTGAGCGGCTGTTCGAGCCGCTTGGCATGGTCGACACCGGATTCGAGGTACCGGCCGGGAAGCTGGACCGGTTCACCAGCTACTACCGAACCGATCCGCCGGGCGCCTTCCAGTTGGTCGACGCCCCTGACGGGCAGTGGGCCCGTATGCCGGCGTTCCCGTCCGGCGCGGGCGGGCTGGTGTCGACCGTCGACGACTGGTACGCCTTCGCGCGGATGCTGCTCGCCCAGGGGAGCGCCGCCGGGCGCCGTCTGCTGTCGCCCGCCTCGGTGGAGTTGATGACAACCGACCATCTGACCCGGGCTCAGCGCGAGGCGGGCAGGCTGTTCCTGGAGGGGCAGGGCTGGGGTTTCGGCGGTTCGGTCGACATCGAGACCGTCGATCCCTGGAACGTCCCGGGACGCTACGGCTGGGTCGGCGGCACAGGAACGGCGGCGCACATCACCCCGTCCACCGGTACGGTGTCCATCCTGCTCACCCAGGTCGCGATGACCGGCCCGACCCCACCGGCCCTGATGCGGGGGTTCTGGCGGTACGCGGACGGAGCGGCGTGAGCCGCCGTACGTGCTCGGCTCTCGGTGTACGCCGAAGGGGGGACTGCGGTAGGAGGCCCGCGGTAGGAGCCCGATGCGCGAACGCCCGCCTCAGGGGCGCAGGCGGGCGTTCGGTCTTCCTCATGTGTGGTGCGCGGTAGGCGTCAGTCCACGATCACCTCTGGAAGGGCCGCCGGGGCCCGGCCGACGAGCGCGCCGCCGAAGTTCCCCTCGACCTCTGCCTTTTCCGCCGCGTTCGGATAGGGGTTCGTGCACGTGGTGCCCGCGCTGGAACCGGACATCAGGCTTGTGCACGGTCCGGGCTTGCGGTCGGGGAGGCCCAGGATGTGCCCGAGTTCGTGGGACGAGATACGAATCGTGTTGTGGCCCTCGTCGACGGCCTGGCGCCCGATGTAGACGGTTCCGTTGCCGAGGGTGGTGGGCAGTGCGCGCGGCCAGCCGTCGTCCGCGAGGACCCGTATGTTCGCGCGTTGCCCGGCGGCGACCGGCCGCAACTCGACGGCGTCGACACTCTCGTTCCAGATCGCCGCGCCCCGGTCGACGGCGCTCTTGAACTCCGCGGAGCCGCTGGCGTCGTAGGTGAAGACGCGGGCGGCCAAGGGGGCATTCGCCGCGTCGGGCGGAGCGGCCACGGCCTGACCGGCCGTCAGGGACAGGGACACCACCAGGGCAGCGGCCAGGCCGCCGGTCAGCGTACGGACGTACATGATCGACCTCCTTGCGGGGAAGGGGAGTCGTGCTCATGACATTCTCAGGCACTGCCCAGTGGGGGTGGAGGTGAATCCGTCAATCCGAGGTGGTGTCGACATCGAATTGAGCTCCGGTCGGTTCGGAGCGCCGGCCCCATGCCGAACATTCCCACTTCGGAAGGGGCGCCACCGCTGGCATGATCACGGGCCAGACCATACGCGAGTTCGCACCGTTCGCCGACCGGTGATCAGGTCTGTTCCTTCATCAGCTTCCGGCTCCACGTCCGGCTCGGCGCTTCGATGCGACGGTGAGTCAGCACGCACAGCGGCAGCAGCACCGCGAAGAACGCCACTTCGAGCGCGAGACTGTCCCGCCGACACCGGCCGATCGTGCCGTCGGACACCGCCAGCAGTACCGGATGCACCAGGTAGACGGAGTAGCTGATCGTTCCCAGTCCTGTCAGCCGGCGCGGTATCCGTCGGCGGCGCACCGCCAGTCCGGCACCGAACGTGAGCACCGCGAGCAGGAATGCCACGATCCAGCCGCGCCTCGTGAAGTGGGAGCCGTCGCCGTACCAGTAGGAACTCCCCACGGCGCAGGCCAGCACCACGGCGGCTGTGCGGGCTGTGCGCCGCCAGGTGCTCTGACCGTTCTCGGCCCGGTGGACGGCGGTGCCGAGGAACATCACGGCCAGGATCACCAGGCCCTCCCATGGCGGGATCGTGCCGTTGAAGGCGACCAGGCCGAGCGCCAGGTGGTGAGGCCTGAGTTGGGGCTGGTGTTGGGGTGTGGGAGAGCAATTGGCAGATCTGGGCCACCGAGGGCCCTGTCCGGCTTGGGGCCGGAGCCGTCGAGGCTGACCCAAATCCGCCAATTGCCGAATGACCTGAATGCCTGACTGTGCGGGCCACGGCCAGGGGCGTTCCGACCGGTGTCTACGCGCTTCGGTCAGTCCGTCGGCCGGCTGTTCGGCAGGGCGATCTTCCTCGGGACGCACGGCTCGGCCTCACTCCTGGTCTCGTACAACTTGACCGCGCGCGGTGTGGAGCCGCCCCGGGTGTTCTCGAAGGCCAGCACGTTGCCCGGCGCAGGGTGACGTCCCAGGCGACCTCAAGAGGGAGGACGGGTACAAGGTTGCCCCGCTGATCAACCGCTGCGATCGCGGAGGTGACTTTGCTGCGGTCGCAGACGTAGCGGGGAGCGAGCACGTCAACGGTCACCTCAATGCCCCACGGGCGCACTTTCCTCGCGAGTTCACGCTGGGCCTCGACATCGATGTTCTGGTCCTTGACGGTGAGCGTGACACTGCCGTCACCGTGGCGCTCCACCGCGTACGCCGTCGAGGCGGCCGGAGATCCGGGCACGACCGCCACGCCGAGCCAGGCCGCCGCGCAGGCGGCCGCGACGACGGTGACGCGGCGCGGAGTGAGTCGAGTCAACGCACGGTGCACGGAAGCGCGCGCCTTGCCCTCGCCTGTTGTGGCCTCAACCATCGGCTCGCTTTCACATACCCCGGCCTCGCGCAGTTCGATCTCCCTCTTCAGCTCACCCAGCAGCCGGTCCTCGAACGTCGTCCTCGTGCTCATGCCTCTCCCCTTGCGACGTACATCAGCGCTGCATCCGGCGTCTCCGCTCCCGTGGAGCAGGTCTGTGCGGATGTGGGAATCGTCTCGGTGGCCTTGGAGTCCGCCCCCCCCGCAGCGCCTTGCGCGCCCGGTGCAGTCGGACCTGGGCCGTCACCTGGCGGATGCCCAGCGCGGCAGCCGCCTCCGTGACCGTGAGCTGGTCCACCGCGATCAGCTCCATGACGGCTCGCTCGTCCTCGGGAAGCTTCGACAGCGCGGCAAGGGCGCGTCGTCCCTGGCTCTCCGCGTCGAGCTTGTCCTCGATACGGACGATGTCGTAGGCCTCCAGTAACCTCCGTCCGGAGAACCGCAGATCGCGTTCGGCCTCCCGGGCGACCCGGCGGCGCTCCGAAGACACGACGTTGCGTGCGATGCCGTACAGCCAGGCCGTCTCGCTGCCGAGGCGCGGCCGGTAGGAGTGGGCCGAGCCGAGGACGGCGAGGAAGATCTCGGCCGTCAGGTCAGCCGCCGTGTGCGGGTCGTCGACACGCCGGGCCACGAAACGCATCACCGCGTCCACGTGGCGCCGATAGAACGGCCTTACCGGTCCTCCTGGCCGGAGGTTCACCGGAGTTCTTCAAAGGCACTTCACCTGTTCTTGGAGCGGGTTGCGAAAAGCGTTACAGGGGGGCTTCGTGGGCTTACGCAGGTCCTTCTTCGAAATTTTCGGTCCTTGGGGGTGGCAGAAGCACCGAAATATGCTTCTGCCCATGTCAGCGACCATGCCAGCCCGCATCCTCGTCTACACCCGCACCACCGCCTACCGGCACGACTCCATCCCGGCCGGCGTGGCCGCCGTACGTGCTCTCGGCTTCGATGTCGATGCCACCGAGGACCCGGCCGCGCTGGAGGAGTTGGCGGGGCCCCTCGCCCCGTACGCGGCCGTCGTCTTCCTCTCCACCAGTGGTGAGGTGCTGACCGACGGGGGGCGTGCACGGCTCTTGTCGTACGTCGAAGGGGGTGGCGGCTTCGTCGGGGTGCACGCGGCCGCCTGCACCGAGTACGACTGGCCGTACTACGGCGAGTTGCTCGGTGCGCGGTTCGCACGCCACCCCGAGTACCAGCCCGGCAAGGCCGTGATCGAGGACCGGGAACATCCCGCGACCCGGCACCTGCCCGCCGTATGGGAGTTCACGGACGAGTGGTACGACTTCCGGGCCAACCCGCGCGGGGCGGTGCGTGTGCTGGCCTGTGCCGACGAGTCCTCGTACGACGGCGGTGGGATGGGCGCCGACCATCCGCTGGTCTGGTGCCGCGAGCAGGGCGCGGGCCGGGTCTTCTACACCGCGCTCGGACACGCCTCGGAGGCGTACGAGGACGCGGACTTCCGCGCCCACTTGCTCGGCGGGATCAGGTGGGCGGCCCGTCTGTCCCGGGAGGGCCTGTCGCCGAACCTGGGCCGGTAAGCTCTCGCGAACGGACCTTGAGCAGATTGCGAGCCGCATCGTGATACGCGACCTTTACAACGTCCGGTTGCGGCCGGTGGAGGGTGCCGGCACACCACTGACCGACGAGGAAGAGCGGCGCTTCCGGTCTGTGTTGTTCAGCGAACTCGGCAACGAGATCGCTGACCAGGGCTGGGCACGTTTCCCTGCATACACGCGGGAAGACCGCCGTCGGCTGGTCGATGTCGCGCACCGCCTCACTGCCTACTGGGGGCAGCAGGTGTTCGTTGAAGCTGAGGACCAGTGCCGCTTGAGGCTCTGACTCGCTGGATGCGAAGTGCACCCGGAACGCTCCTGAGTTCGTCCGTGCGTCCGGCTGCTGCTGCCCGAGTCGTTGCGGGGGCGGCGCCGTCCGTCCACCGTCCACCGTCCCCCGAACGCGGCACCCGGCATGCGCGCCCGCGGTCGCGGGGGAACAGTGGAACGGACAGAGCCGGTCACAGGCCGGTTGCGGCGTCGTACGGGCGCCACACGAACCCTGGAGGGACCCATGCCCGTTCAGAGCAACCTCGACAAGGTCCTGGACAAGAAGTACGAGAACCTCTCCCTCAACGAGGTCCTCGACGCGCCGGTGGCCGCGCTGCAGGGACTGACGGACGCCCACGGTGAGGCACTGTCCGCGTTGAGGATCAAAACTGTCGGTGACCTCGGCCGGAACAAGTACATCCGCCGGGCCGTCGCCCTGGCCGACCTCCAGGACCGCTCCAGCTGAACCACATCCGCGCCCGCCGCCGCGTGACCGTATTCAGTGAGCCGCCCCCGCCCCCCCTCAAGACCTGCCCGGCCGTATGTCCGACGGCTTCCCGCCGCCGCGGCCCATGCCGCCACTGCGGCACCGGCCTGCCCCCGCCGAAGTATTGCTTCGGCCGCTTCGGAGCGTCGGCGCCCTGCCGAACCTTCCACCCCGGAAGGGGCGCCACCACTGACATGATCAGTGACATGAAAGTACTTGTGATCGGGGCGACGGGGACGGTCGGCAGTGCTGTCGCCGGCGCGTTGGAGGCTTCTCACCAGATCGTGAAGGCTTCGCGTAGAGGCCCGGTGACGGTGGATCTGGAAGATCCTGCCTCCCTGGATGCGCTCTTCGGCGAGGTGACGGACCTGGATGCGGTGGTGTGCTGTGCCGCCAGTGGCCCGCTGGTGGACCTGGCGTCAGCGACGGATGACGAGATCGCTGACGGAGTGCGGGGCAAGCTCTTGGGACAGGTCGCGCTGGCCCGGCGAGCCGTGCGTCATCTCCGGGACGGCGGTTCGGTCACCCTGACCGGAGGCACCTTCTCCGCTCCGCTGGCGGGCGGCTCGTTGGGGGCCCTCATCAACTCTGGTCTGGAGGGCTTCGTCCGCAACGCGGCTGAAGAGCTGCCGCGGGGTCTGCGGATCAATCTCATCAGCCCCGGGTGGATCAAGGAGACCCTGGAAAGCATGGGGGCGGACTCGACCGGCGGTACTCCCGTCCGTGAGGTGGCCCGTGCGTATGTGGAGGCCGTGGAAGGCACTGCGCAGGGCCGGACCATGCGTCCGTAACTCCCAGAGCTGCCCGTTGCCTTCGACGTGGACGCGACAGAGGGCCTGGCCGCGCTGGAGGATTGGTGGGGGCCCTCGACTCGTACGCTGCTGTCGTCTTCCTCTCCACCAGTGGTGAGGTGCTGACCGACGGGGGCGTGCAGGGCTCTCGCCGTACGTCGAAGGGGGTGGCGGCTCCGTCGGGGTGCACGCGTACGACTTCCGCGCCCACCTGCTCGGCGGGATCAACTGGGCGGCGCGCCTTGACGACAGGGCCTAGGGCGTGATGCGGAAGTGGGCGTTGGGCTCACGGTGTCCATGAAAGAAATTGCTGGGCCGCCAAGGACGTTGACCATGTCATGACTCAAGGACCAGCGCCTCGCCCACTGTCCGAGGAAGCCATCTCCCACCTGCTGGGCAAGCATCAGTTCGGCACGCTCGCCACCGTCAAGCGCAGTGGGCACCCCCACCTGACCACCATGCTGTACAGCTGGGATTCCGAAGCCCGCATGGTGCGGTTCTCGACGACGGCCGACCGGGTCAAGGTCGGGCATCTGCGGCGTAACCCGCGTGCGGCGCTGCATGTGCAGGGCGGCGACGTGTGGTCGTTCGCGGTCGCCGAAGGCGAGGCCGAGGTTTCCGAGATCACGACGGTTCCCGGCGACGCGGTGGGGCGGGAACTGCTCGGCATGATCCCGAAGGCCGCGAAGCCCGAGGACGAAGAGGCTTTCCTGGAGCAACTGGTCGCCGAGCGCCGGGTGGTCATCCGGTTGAAGGTGGACCGGCTGTACGGCACAGCGCTCGACATCGACGGCTAGCAGTATGTCGGGGCATCAAGCTCGCCGACCGCCATGCGGCGACCGTGCTGGCCGCAGGCAGCGATCTCATTTCGCAGAGTATGCCAGGGCCCTCAACGAGGCTGTGACCAGCACGGATCCGCGATCCTGACCGCCTACCACATGGGCGCGCAGAGGTGTACTCGCGCTGGTCGGGACATGAAGCGCCGGCCTGGTGGGGCCCTCGTTCTCGCCGCGACGTGGCAGGGGCCAGGGCAGGGTCGGCCGGTTGGGGTACCGCAAGGAGCACCGGACGGGTGACCCGGTGCGTTCCTGCGTGAGCGCGGACGGGCGATGTCTGCTGTCGCCCAGGTCCTGTGACATCGGGGGGCACGGTCTACGATCAACGCTGCCCAGTAAAAACCGCTTGCCACCGGGGGACTTGGGGCTATGGACGACCGGGATCTGATACTCGCCGACCGCTACCGCCTGGTGCGCCCGCTGGGGCGCGGCGGGATGGGGGAGGTGTGGGAGGCGCAGGACGCCAGTCTGCGGCGGCCGGTCGCGGTCAAGGTGATCTCGGTGCTTGCGGGCGGCGGCAGTCGGGCCGACGAGGCGCGCGCCCGGTTCCTGCGGGAGGCGCGGATCACCGCCGCGCTTCAGCATCCCCATATCGTGACCGTTCACGACCTCGGTGAGGCAACCACCGGCCAGGGCACGACGCCGTTCCTCGTGATGGAACTGCTCCGGGGCGAGGGCCTGGACGCCGTTGTCCGGCGCGGACCTGTCGGCGAGGAGGAGGTGGCGCGGTGGGGAGCGCAGGTGTGCGACGCGCTGGGTGAGGCGCATGCCGGCGGTATCCTCCACCGTGACATCAAGCCCGCAAATCTGTTCGTCACGGCCTCGGGCAGCCTGAAGGTGCTCGACTTCGGGATCGCCCGCGCCGCCGACCCCTCGGCCACCGGTGACCGGCTGACCCACACCGGCTTCATGGTGGGCACGGCCGCGTACATGGCACCGGAGCAGGCACGCGGGCGCCCCGAGCAGCGCAGCGACCTGTACTCCCTCGGGTGCGTGCTGTTCGAACTGCTCACCGGGCGGCTGCCGTTCGACTCCCCGGACACCCTCGGGTATGTCACGGCGCACCTTCACGATCCGCCCCCGGCACCGAGCAGCCTCGTGCCCGGCGTCTCCGCTCCGTGGGACCGCCTGGTCGGTCGGCTGCTGGCCAAGGACCCCAGCGAGCGATACGAATCGGCCGCCGTGCTCGCCGACGAGCTGCGGCGCTTCGGCGGTGAGCGGCAGGCCGTACCCGCGGCCCGTCGCTACACCCCCACCGTCGTCGACCGGGAGGAGCAAGGGGCGAGCTCACCGTCTCCGGCTGCCTCCGTGTCCGACGACCTCGCGGCGGCAGCTACGGTCCAGGCGCCCGCCGGGCCGTCCGGTGGAACAGAGATGAGCCGGCGCAGCCTGCTCCTGAGGGGCGCGGGCGTCGCCGCCGTCGCGGTCGCCGGAGGGGCGGCGGCGATGTACGTGACCGGCGACCCCGAACGGGACCCGGTCGCCTGGTCGCAGAAGATCGCAGACGTAGACGTGATCAACTCCGACGGTCCGGACGTCGTCCTGGCCGACGGCCGGTGTCATGTGGCCGCCGGTCACTACTGGAAGGAGACCGCCGCGCTCCACACCTTCGACCTTGCCACCGGTGAGCGTCTGTGGAAGGCGTCCCTCGACGTGGCCTGGTCCCGGGAAACCCGCTTCGCGGTCGTCGGCGGCACGGTACTCGCCCTGACCCAGGACTCCGAGGACAAAGGCGGACTGCTGCACGCCTTCGACGCTGCCACCGGCGAGCGCCGGTGGGGGCGTTCGGTCTCCTACGGCGCCATGAGGCTGGATGTGCACCGGCCCAGCGGCCTGCTGATCACCTCAGAGGACGGTTACGTGAGCGGAGTCGATCCGCGCACCGGCACCTCGCGATGGGGGATCGACGCGTCCTCCCCCTACCACTCCACACCGATCCTGGCCGGCGACCTGGTCCTCTGCAGCGGTGGAACCGCAGTACTCGGCAAGACGGGCAAGGAGCTGTGGACACGCTCCGGCTTCCAGCCGCAGGGCGACCTGGCGCAACCCCTGGGCGAGGGCCTGCTCTGCTACGAGGACGGCAGGACAGCCCCCGTCGACCTCGTCTGCCGCAAGGCGGACACGGGTGAGGTGATGTGGCGGAGCCCGTTTCAGAAGACCAAACCGGACACCCTCGTCGTCGGAGCCTTCCAGCCGCTCGACGAGCTGGTGTCGGGCACCACGGTGTTCCTTCCGCTGGCCGCGGGGTCCCGCCGGAAACCGACCGCACTGAACGGACTCACCGGCGAGCAGACCTGGACCTACGGCAGTTCGTACCAAGAGGTTGACCTGAAGGAACAGGCGACGATCAGCGTGGCGGGTGGGTTCGTCCTGCCCACGGGATCGGGACCGGTGTGCCTGGCCGCCGACGACGGCACAAAACGGTGGCAAGCCGATTCTCGGAGAGTGGAGACCACCGGCACATACGCCCTGCTCTCCGGGACAGAGCAGGCACGAGTGTTCCAGCGCTGGACCAGCGCACGGATCGTCGGAGTGGAGCACGGCCGCACGCTCTGGACAGGCCAGTTCGACAGCCCGGCCATCAGCGCGCCTGCCGCGAGCGGCGACTCGATCGTGATCCTCGACGGCAGCGGCACACTGTGGGCGATGCGCGTGTGACCTTTCGGGCCTGATCGGAGAGCGGCCACTGCCGCCGGCTGACCTGTGTGTTCGGGCCGGGGTGGGTGGGTGCCACGCATCGCGCATCCGGGGCCGCGGCGTGTCCAACGTGCACCCGGCGGACGCGGCCCTTTCACCGCCCGGGGGGTCGGCAGTTGCTGGATGTCTCCACGCATGCGCTACAGAACACGGCCGTGCACAGTCGATCGCCAGCAGTCCGATACCCCGGACCCGTGACGGGACCACCCGCACCGGACTTCGGCAGCTCCGCTCAGGAGGTCGTCCCGCCGCCCTGCGGGCCGAACGCCGTCATGAAGCGGTCGCGGAACTTGTCCATCCGCCATTCCGGGGCGTTGTCGCCGGGCTTGAGCCCGTCCGTCCAGCCCCAGTCGGAGATCTTGTCCAGCACCTTCGGGTCCTGCGCGACGATCGAGACAGGCACGTCATAGTTCGGGTTCTCGCCGGTGACCGTCTTGTTGGGCTGGTGGTCGCCGAGGAAGACCAGAACGGTGTCCTTCGAGCCGTACTTCGCGACGTAGTCGACGAGGCTGGTCACCGAGTACTCGATGGACTTGCGGTACTCGTCGCGGACGTTCAAGGGGTCCTTCCAGACCTCCGCGGGGTCCTTGCCCTCCTCCTTCTGGAGGGAGTGGTAGACCGAGCCGTCGCCGACCCGGTCCTCGGGGATCGTCCTCGGGATGGGCGCCCAGGGGTTGTGGCTGGAGGTCAGGATGATCTCCGCCATCATCGGCCCGCGGTCCTTCTTTCCGTGCTCCAGCTCCTCAAAGGCCTTCAGGGTGTACTGGTCGGGCATGGTGGACCAGCTGAACTTCGGGCCTTTGTAGCCGAGTTCGTCGGAGTCGTAGATGTGCTCCAGGCCGAAGTACTTGCCCTCCGGCCACGCCTTCTGGGTGCCCGGCACGATACCGACCGTTCGCCAGGCGCCCGTGCGGCGGAAGGCCTCGGTGAGGGTGAGGCGGTCGCCCGAGACGAGGTTGCGGTAGCGCTGCTGGTTCTTGATCCACAGACCGGACAGGAACGTGGAGTGGCCGAGCCAGCTGCCGGCGCCCGTGATGGGGGAGCGCAGCCAGCCACTGCGGGACGCGTACCCGGCGTCCGTCAGCTCCTTCGTCCTCTGCTCCAGCGTCTGGCCCAGCGGCTCGCCCATCTGCGGGTCGTCGATCGCGGAGCGGCCGTAGCTCTCGATGAACGTGATCAGAACGTCCTTGCCGCGCAGCCCGGTCAGCAACTGGTCCGGCGGGACATCGGCGAAGGCGTCGTCGTCCGCCTGCTTCTGGAACGCCTTGCCGTCCCGCAGGCCCGAACGCACCGCCTCGACGCGGTTCTCGACGAGCGTGGCCGCGCTGTGAGAGGCGACCGGCACACCGGAGAACTCCAGCGTCAGCGTGGAGCAGGTGATCCAGGCCGTGCCGAGGACGAGCAGCGTACGGCCCGTGGTGTGACGGTTGCTCACCATGAGGCGGGTCAACCGGAGCACGGACAGCACCAGGAGAACGACGAATGCGGCCACGAGCACGATCAGCCCGATCGTCGCCGCGAGTGCGCCGCTCTCGCCGGCCAGGTCCTTCACGAACGACTGGGCGTCGTCCAGCAGGATCCAGTCCAGCACCAGGTCGAAGGGCCGGTCGAGGGTCCAGTAGAAGCCCATGTCGAGAAGTTTGAGGATGGTCAGCAGCCCGAGGCCCGCGCCCATGACCACCGCCATCAACTTCCGTGTCCTCGGCGGCAGGAGGAGCAGCAGCCCGGCGCCGAGAATCCCTTCCGCCGGGATGCGGACGAACCTCGCTGGTTCGAACTTCGTGATGTCGTTCGGCACGATCAGCGCGAACAGCACGAGCACGAGGGCGAGCCCGGTGACGGTCCAGGCCAGGGCGCGGGCCAGGCCGGGGCGTCGTTCGCGCCAGCTGCGGGGGTGGGGGTTCGGCTGACTGAGCGGAAGTGCCGGACTGTTCGGGGGTGCTGGACTGTTCGGGGGTGCCGCCGTCGGAGGTCTGCTGCTGGGTGGTGCTCGCGTCCGTCTCCTTGGCCGCAGCGACGTCGGCCTCATCGGTGACGCCTGTGCCTTTGTCGTCCGTGTCGTCCGTGTCGCTCGTTTTCGTCTCGGCCGATTCGGCCGTCAACGCGGCTTTCTCATCAGCCGGTTCGGCCTTGCCGTCCGCCCGTGGCTCCTCCGAGGTCTCCCCGCCGTCCACGGCTGCGGTGTCGTCGGCCCGGTTGTCGTCGTCGGGTGATCGCTCCGGAACAGCGGCCGCCTCGTGGTCCGTTGCCGGAAGCTGCGGAGTGGGTGTGTGCGACAACCCGGAGGTCCTTCCATGGAAACCGTGCGGTGGTACGACGGACCGGCCCGAAGGCGGGGACCGCCACTCACGGTACGGGCCGGCGACGCCTTCCGTTCACCGGGGTGCCATTCCGTTGTCCGGGAGGTACGAGAGCCGAGTCACCGCGAGGCCGCACGGGGGCGCCTCACCCCCGCGGCGCCCCCGTACTCGCCCGCTCCACCAGCCGCGTCGACAACTCCGTGCGCGTGCCCTCGGGTTGTTCGCCCGCCATCAGCCGCACCAGCAGGCGCAGTGCCGTCGCGGCCATCTCCGACAGCGGCTGGCGGACCGTGGTGAGGCCGGGGGAGGCCCAGCGGGCCTCCGGCAGGTCGTCGAAGCCGACCACGCTCATGTCGTCCGGTACGCGGATCCCCCGCTCGGCCAGCGCCCGGTACACCCCGAAGGCCATCTGGTCGGAGCACACGAACACGGCGGTCGGCGGTTCGGGCAGATCGAGGAGCTCCAGCATGCGGCGGTAGGCCGAGGTCTCGTCGAAGTCGCCGTGTCGGACGTACTCGGGGCGATGCCGGATCCCGGCCGACGCGAGCGCCGAGCGGTAGCCAGCGATCCGCGCGCTGCTGCACATCTTGCGCCGGTACCCGCCGACGCACGCGATCCGCTCGTGGCCCAACGCGAGCAGATGCTCGACGGCGCTGACCCCGCCCTGCCAGTTGGCAGCGCCCACCGACAGGACGCCCGGCGGGGGTTCGACGACGGGGTCGATCATCACGAACGGGATGCGGTGCTGGTCCAGCCAGGTGTACTGGGACGGGGTCAGCTCGGCCAGGTTGAGGAGGACCCCCGACGAACCGCGTGCGGTCAGCTTGTCGAGCCAGGCGCGCTCGGGGTGCCCGCCCCGGGTCCGGCTCAGCGAGGCCGACACCACGACCTCCAGGCCCGCGTTGTGCGCCGCCTCCTCCACCCCGTGCAGCACCGCGCCCGACCAGGAACTGTCCAGCGAGTGCACCACCAGGTCGACCAGGCCAGGTGTCTTCGCCGCCTCGACGCGGGGTCTGCGGACGTAGCCGAGCCGCTCCAGTGCCTCGGTCACCCGCCGTCGGGTCTCCGGCGCCACGTCCTCCCGCCCGTTGACCACCTTGGACGCGGTCGGCACCGACACCCCGGCCTCGCGCGCCACCACCGCCAGTGTCGGCCCCGTCGTCGCGCCGCCACCTGCCCTACGGGCGCCCGCACTTCCCGTACGGGCCGCACCTCCCTCGCGGGACGTGCCCCCGGCAGGGACCACGGCCCCGCTTCCGGAACGGACCATCGAAGACCACCTCTCCGGCCCGCCCGAGGGCCATCGAAAGTTGGACCAGCGCTGTTTTCCGCCGTGATCGAAAACGGCCCGACAGAAAGCGCTTCCTACCCTAGATGTGCCACAAGGCGACGTGAAGACACCGGGAATCACGGCATCACGTGGGTCCTGAACTTTCGAAACGTCGAACAGCGAGGCGTTCGACGAGTGCGAGGAGCTCGACGGGTGCGAGGAGGGCGAGGACTCCTCAGTCAGGCACGCACGTCAGCCGGAAGCCGCTGAAGTCGGCGGTGAAGGACGCGTCGACGAGATCCCGTGCGTGGATGCCCGCCATCGCGCCGGTGAAGCGCAGCCGGGACCCGTAGTCGTCCGAGAGGCGACTGAAGTCCAGCGGCGGCCCGACCGGCACGCGAACCCCGTCCACGTCCCCGTCGCCGTCCGCGTTCCCGTCCGCGTCTCCGTCGCCGTCCGCGTTCCCGTCCGGGTTCCGGACGAACCAGAAGCGGGCCTCGGCACCCTCGACCGTCACCCCGAGCGTGACCGGCCTCCGTGCGTCGACCTCGACGACGGCTGCCTGCCGCGCCCCTTCCTCGTCGCGCTCCACGAGACTCAGCACCGTACGCCCGCCGCCCCGCCACTGCTGACCGCGCTGTGCCTCCCCCTCCGGCTCCGCCCAGGTCAGGTCCAGGCTCAGATAGGACTCGGCGGAGTACCACAGCACCAGCCCCGCCGCCTGCGTGAAGGTGCGCGGCCGGGCCTCGACCGTGACCTGCGCCTCCGCGCGGTGTTCGGTGATCCGCTGGGCGAGCAGGCTCTGCGCCCACCGGGACTCCGGCCCGTGCCGGCCGCGCAGCCGGATCCGGCCGGGGCAGGTGGTGGTGTCGGCCCAGGAGGCGTCGGCGTACGAGCGCAGGGTGCTCCACGGCCACGCCAGGACCTCGGACGGTTCGGGGACGTACGGCTCGGGCGCCTCTTCGGGTGCGGGGACCCCGCCTCCGAGCCCGACCCCGCCCCCGATCCCGACCTGGACCTCGACCGCCGGGTGCCATCCCCCGTGACCCAGCCTCGGCCAGCCGTCGGCGTCCCAGACCACCGTCTGGATCGCCGTCTCCCGGCCGAGCGTGCAGCGCGGTCCGTGCGGTGTCCGCAGCGGACGCGCCGTCAGATGGCTGAGGACCCAGCCGCCGTCCGGCGTCTCGACCAGCTCCGCGTGCCCGGCCTTCTGCAAGGGCACCGACCGGTCGTCCCGGGAGGTCAGCAAGGGCCGGGTGTCGAGCTGGTACGGGCCGGTGAGGGTGCGGCTGCGTGCCACCAGCACGCCGTGCTCGACGCCGGTGCCGCCCTCCGCGAGCACCAGGTGGTACCAGCCGCCGCGCCGCAGCAGCTTGGGACCTTCGACGAGCCGTTCGTGCTGGAGCAGCAGGTGCGTGTCGCCGACGGGGCCCAGCGTCTCGCGGTCCAGCTCGGTCATGACGATCCCGGCGAAGCGCTGCCCGCCGGGGCGGTGGTCGCTCTGCATGTTGAGCAGCCACAGCCGCCCGTCCTCGTGGAACAGCGCGGGATCGAAGCCGTGGCTCGCGACCCTGCGCGGAGCCGTCCACTGCCCGGCCACGTGAGTGGCCGTACTGACGTGAGTGTCCAGGTCGAAGTACGGCGTGCCGACCGAGCGTACGACGGAGTAGACCACCCAGAACCGTTCGCCGTCCCAGCTCAGGGAGGGCGCCCAGACGCCGCCCGAGTCGGGCACCCCGGCGAGCGAGTCCCCGGGGACCGCGCCCCGGACGTGGCCCGCGTACTCCCAGTGGGCCAGGTCACGGGAGCGGTGTATCGGGATGGTCGGGTACCACTCGAACGAACTCGTCGCCACGTAGTACCAGTCGCCCACCCGGACCATCGACGGGTCCGGGGCGAAGCCTCGGATGACGGGGTTGCGCAGCACGCGGGGCGTCACTGGAGACGTCACCTGAGACATCCCTTGAGACGACATCCCTTGAGACGACATCGCTTGAGACGACATCGCTTGAGACATCACTTGAGGGCTCCCAGCGTGACGCCGGTCCGCCAGTAGCGGCGCATCGCGACCATCATGATCGCCATGGGGATGATGGAGAGCAGGGCGCCGGTCAGGACCAGGCTGGTCACGTCGATGCCCGACTCCAGGCGTTTGCCGGACCAGTTGTACAGACCCAGGTTGAGCGTCCAGTTCTCCTCGCCCCGCAGCACGGTCAGCGGGAGGAAGAACGCGTTCCAGGTGTTGACGAAGGCGAGCAGGAACACCGTCGCGCCGCCCGTGGTCATCATTCGCAGCACGATGCTGAAGAAGATCCTGAGCTCCCCGGCGCCGTCGATCCGGGCCGCCTCCAGTAGCTCGAAGGGGATCGTCGCCTCCGTGTAGACCTTGGCCAGATACACGCTGAACGGGTTGATCAGGCAGGGGATCAGCATCGCCCAGGGGGTGTCGACCAGACCGATCGCCGAGAACAGCAGGTACAGCGGCAGGGTGAGCAGTGCGATCGGGATGAGGAAGGAGCCCACCACGGCCGCGAACACCACGCTCCGGCCGGGGAAGTCGAACCGGGCCAGCCCGTAGCCCGTGGCGAGGGCGATGAGGGTGCCGCCGAGGGAGCCGACGCCCGCGTACAGGAACGAGTTGGCGGTCCAGCGCAGGAAGATGCCGTCCTCGTACGTGAACACCTGGTGCAGGTTGTCCCACAGGTGCATGCCGGAGAACCACAGCCCGTTGCTCTGGTACAGCCCCACGCGGTCCTTGGTCGAGGCGACGATCAGCCACCACACGGGGAACAGGCTGTAGGCGCCGGCCAGGGCCAGACCGACGAGGAGGAAGCGCTGGCCGCCCCGGGAGCGCGCGGCCGGGTCCGGACGCGTGAGCCGCCGGACGGTACGCCCGCGGGAGGGCGCGGCGGCGGTTCCCATGCCGTTTTCCGCACCGCTTTCCGCACTGTTCTCCGCGCCTTGTGCCGCGCCGTTCTCTGCTCCGTTTTTCTTGCGGTTTTCCGTCAGCGCCATCAGTCCGCCTCCCGCGAGGTCAGCCGGTAGAAGAGGAAGGACGCGACGCCGAGGATCAGGGCGAGGAGCACGGACAGGGCCGCGGCGTAGTGGTAGTTGCCGGCGTTGAACGCCTGGTTGTAGATGATCATGATGGGGGTGAAGCTGTCGCTGACGGTCTGCGGGGTCACGTTCCGGAACAGCGCGGGCTCGTTGAAGATCTGCAGCATCTGGATGATCGACAGCAGCGTGGTCAGGACGAGCGCCCCGCGCACGAACGGGACCTTGATGCTCAGCGCGATCCGCAGCTCCGAGGCGCCGTCCAGCCGCGCGGCCTCGAACTGCTCACGGGGCACGCCCTGGAGCGCCGAGTAGATGATCACCATGTTGTAGCCGATGCCGTGCCAGGTCAGCAGGTTGCCGATGGCCGGCCACACCATGGAGGGGGCGAAGAAGTTCCAGTGGAACCCGAACAGTTCGCCGAGCGGCGTCAGGGGGCCCACCTCGGGGCTGTACAGGTTGACCCACACGATGGCCGCGACCACGCCGGGGATCATGTACGGAACCAGCAGCAGAATCCGGAACCGGCCGGCCACCTTCGAGGTGAGCGCGTCGAGGGCGAGCGCCAGCACCAGGCTGACGAGCAGCATGAACGGGATCTGGACGCAGGCGAACAGCACCACCCTCAGGATGGAGGTCATGAACGCCGAGTCGGTCAGGCCCTGGCCGTAGTTCTCCAGCCCGACGAACTCCCTGGTCGCGCCGCCGAGACCGAGTCCGGACTGCTTCTGCAGGAACATCGACTGGTAGATCGCGTAGCCGATCGGAAGCAGGTAGAGGAAGACGAAGCCGAGCTGGAAGGGCACCGTGAAGGCGGCACCCTTCCAGCGCTGGGAGCGAATCATGGAGTCCGCCTCAGCCCTTGACGCTGATGCCGCGGCGCTTCAGGTCGTCGACCGTCCACTTCTGCATGTGTGCGAGCAGGTCGTTCACCGTCTGCTTCTTGCTGACAACCGCGGCCCACTGGTCCTGCATCTCCGTGAACATCGCGGTCCAGTTCGGGCCGAAGGTCCAGTCGGTGGTGACGGTGCCCAGGCTGTCCGTGACGATCTTCTTGGCCGGCTCGTAGTTCTTGCCGAGCAGCTTCTCGGAGATCGCCTCGGAGACGTAGGCATCGCTGTCGGCCAGTGCCGGCATCACACCGCTGCCGGTCTCCGGGCTCGCCATGGTCTCGACGGCTCCGCTGTCGGTGGACATCCACAGGGCGGCCTGGGCGGCCTGCTCCTTGTTCTTGCACTGCTCGGACACCAGGGTGAGGTTGCCGCTCTGGTTGGTGCCGGCGGGGGTCTTGGGCGCCTCACCCTTGAAGGCCGGCCAGGGGGACAGCGCCCAGTCGCCGAAGGACTTGGTGAAGTTCTGCACCATGCCGGACATCTGCCAGGTGGAGATCTGCCGGGTGGCGGTGCCACCGTTGTCATAGTTGCGCTGCACGGCCGCGTAGTCGGCGAAGGAGAGCTTGGAGTTCAGGTCGTTGTCGATGATCTCCTGGATCACCTTCGCGGCCTTGAGGGTGCCCTCGTCCTGGAAGTCCACCTTCCAGGAGTCGCCGTCGATGCTGTACCAGTGCGCCCCGGCCTGCATGGCGAGGATCTCCAGGGTGCTCGGGTCCTCACCGGCGTAGTTGGTGATCTTGATGCCGTGCTTCTTCAGCACCTTGCCCGCGGCGATGAAGTCGTCCCAGGTCGCGGGCGGCTGAAGGCCGTACTTCTCGAAGATGTCGGTGCGGTAGATCGTGAAGGCGGGCGCCGAGCTGGTGGGGACGCCGTAGACCTTGTCCTGGACCTGGCCGGTGGCCCACGAGCCGGGGTTGAACTTGTCCTTGTCGGCCTCGACGTACTGGGTGATGTCGGCGAGCGCGCCCTGGGCGACCCAGCTCGTCACGTACTCGCCGGTGTTCTGCAGCAGGCAGGGCGCGTTGCCGGCCTTGACCGCGTTGGTCAGCTGCTTCTGCATGGTCAGCTGGTCGGTGACCTTGGTGTACTTCAGCTTGACGTCCTTGTGGCTCGCGTTGAACGCCTTGACGACGGCCTCCTGGCCGTTCGCCCAGCCCCAGAAGTCGAGCGTGACGGGACCGGAGGCCTCGGACCCGGAGTCCGAGGAGCCGGAACCGCCGCAGGCGGAGAGCAGACCTGTCAGTCCTGTCAGTGCGAGGCCCGCGACTGCGGCGCGAGCGAACCTTCTCCGGGGGCTGGTGAAGTTCATCTGACCGTGATCCTTTGGAATTCAGGCGTCTCAGAACGAGAACGGCGGCTCAGTGGTGCCGGCCAGGAACGGCGGCCGCGTTCCGTCGGCTCGCGGATGCGGGGACCGGCCAAGCAGAAGCTGTAGTAAGCGGTTGCAGGGAAGGTAGGACGTGGCCGGGATGCATAGCAAGAGGCGCGGGCCAATTTGTTACGCCGGTTTGTCCGTCGGGTGGGACTGGACGGGGTGAGCCCGAGGCGCCCTCCTGGCGGGATTCGTGCAGGTGGAGGGACTTTTGAAGCGTGGGCAGGGGTGGTGGCGGGGGTTGCTGGCTGCCCCGTGGCGACGTGGAAAAGTTCGAGAAACCGTTTACGAAACGATCTCCCGGCACGGTGGGTCAGTCACGCCGCGCCGGGGGTGCGACCGAGTTCCGCACGACGACATGGGTGCCCAGCACCAGGTGCTCGCTGTCCGTGCCCCTGCGCCGGCCCGGTCCGCCCTCGCGGCGGTCGGCGACGGCCCGCAGTGCGACGCGGCCCATCTCCTCGTACGGCACGTGCACGGTGGTCAGTTGAGGGGTGAGCTGGGAGGCCAGGGGGATGTCGTCGTAGCCGACGATCGAGACGTCCTCGGGCACGCGCAGCCCGGCCGCGCGCAGGGCCTGCATGGCGCCCGCGGCGACCACGTCGGTCCCGGCGAGCACCGCGGTGAAGTCCGCGCCCTCCCGCAGACTCGTCTCGACCGCCTCGTACCCGTGCTCGTAGTCGTACGGCCCGTGGCGCACCATGCCCGGGTCGAAGGGCACGCCGTACGCCTCGAAGGCCCGCCGGGCACCGTTCAACCGGCTGCGGGCGGTGGTGAGTTCGGCGTGCCCCGGCAGCACCAGGATCTTGCGGTGGCCGGCGGACAGCAGGTGGCTGGCCATCGCGTAGGCGCCGCTCTCGTTGTCGTAGTCGACCGTCGTCGCCGGGACGTCGCCCTCCAGGGGCGGCCTGCCGACCAGGACGAGGTGCGAGCCGGCCGCGTCGAGGGAGCGGGCGAAGCGGGCCATGCGCAGCTGGTACTCGTCGTAGTCGTACGCGCCGCCGAGCAGGACCACCGCGGCGACGCCCTGCTGGCGCATCAGGTTCACCAGGGCGAGCTCCCGCTCGGGGTCGTCGCCCGTCGTGCCGACCAGGGACAGCCAGCCGCGCAGCGTGGCCGCGCCCTCGACACCCTTGGCCACGTGGGCGAAGGCGGCGCCGGTGATGTTGTTGATGAGGATGGCCACCGTCGGTGTGCCGCCGCCCGCGAGCGAGCGGGCGTGGGCGTTGGTGACGTAGTCCAGGTCCCGGACGACCTTCATCACCCGGCGGCGCAGCTCGTCCGAGACCGGGTAGTTGCCCGACAGGACGCGGGACACGCTCGCCACGGAGACGCCCGCGCGTTCCGCGACGTCGCGGATGGTCGCCCGTCCGGCGTCACTGGGCGCCTTGCGCTGACTCACCGTTGCGGCTCCTTCACCGTAGTGTCCCGTTCACCGGAGAAGCCGGGTACCCGACCCCTACCGGTGGCGAAACCGTATCCCATGGTTACTCCTGGCCGGACGGCTTGTGGACGGGGCGGGACGCGACGCGGGCGGTGCGCATCAGGCGACCCTGGCCAGATCCGCGTGCCGCACCTCGTGGGCCAGCGGCAGGCCCGCGGCCAGGTGTTCCAGCTCGTCTACGACGATGCGGCCGAGCCGCTCCAGTTCGTTGCCGAGCGAGCCCGCGATGTGGGGGGTGAGGTACACGTTGGGGAGCCGGTAGAGCGGGGACGCGGCGGGCAGCGGCTCCGGGTCGGTGACGTCGAGGATCGCGCTGAGCCGGCCCGAGAGCAGCTCGCCGGTGAGGGCTTCGTGGTCGACGAGGGCGCCCCGCGAGGTGTTGATCAGCACGCCGGCGTCGCGGATCAGCGCGAGCCGGCCGCGGTCGAGCATGCGCTGGGTCTCGGGGATGTCCGGGGCGTGCAGGCTCACGATGTCGCTGTGGCTCAGCAGGTCCTCCAGCGAGACCAACCGGGCACCGAGCGCCGCGGCCTCGGCGGCGTCCACATAGGGGTCGTGGAGGAGGACCTCGAAGTCGTACGGGCGCAGCAGTTCGAGGAGGCGGCGGCCCACGCGTGAGGCGCCGATGACGCCGACACGGCGGCCGAGGTTGCCGGTCGCCGCGGTCTCGTCGGCGGTCGGATAGGTGTGGGTGGCGCGGTAGCGCTCGCGGTGCGTGAAGGTGTCCTTCCCGGCCAGGAGGATCATGGCGAGCGTGTACTCCGCGACCGGCAGGGCGTTTCCGGTGACCGCGCTGGAGACGGCGACCCCGCGCTTCCACAGGGTGTCGCCGACCAGCGAGCGGACGGAGCCCGCCGCGTGCAGCACGGCGCGCAGTTTCGGTGCCGCGGCCAGGGCGTCCGTGTCGAGGCGCGGGCAGCCCCAGCCGGTGACGAGCACCTCGGCGCGGGCCAGCGCCGGGGCGGCGGCCGGGGCGGTGAAGTCCCGTACGACGAGCGTGGGGTCGATCTCGGCCGTCTGCCGCAGCCGCGCCATGAGGGGCTCGGGGAAGAGCAGGGGGAGGTGTACCGGATCCATGGCGAACACGGCCCTCGGCAGGTGGGCGCTGGGCATGGCTCTCCTGAAGTGGGGAAACATTTTCTGAAAGCGTCTTCTACCGTAAGTCTCGCCCGGTGAGGGGTCAATCAGGTCTCGTCTGCCGGGTGCTGTCCGTGGTGTGCAGCCGGTTCGTCGTGGCTGGTCGCGCCCGCGCGGCGGAGCCGCATGTTGAAACAGCCCCGCGCTCCTAACAGCCTGGGGTGCAGCCCCAGTCGTTCAGAGGCGCGGGGAAACTGCGCGACCAACGCCCGGAGTTTTCGAAAGTCGGCGCAGACCCTTGACGTGCTTTCCGCGCGGGCAGAAGCTCTGGCCACTCGGCTGTAGCAACCGCTTCCTACCTGTTACTTCCCGTGCCGAGTCCCGTTCCCCCCGTGGTTCCCCTGCAGAAGGTGACCGATGAACGACATCCAGAGCACCGGCCCGTCCCGGCGCACCCTCCTCCAGGCCGCGGGCGCCTCCGCCGCCGCGTACTCACTGGTCGGCGCCATGGCCGGCACCGCGAGAGCCGACGACACGACGGGAGCAGCCGACGTGCCCGGAGCAGCCGACCGGCTCGTGGTGTACCCGATCCCCAGCGGGGTCCCGACCAACGCGAGCTTCTCCGTCAAGGCCCGCAAGCCGGACGGTGCATGGCAGACGGTCCCGGTCCACCGCGCCAGAGCGAAGCAGATCGACGCGAACACGGGCAGCGGTCCCGTCTTCAACTCCTCCGTCGCCACTTTCGACTTCAGGGGCACCGTCGAGGTCGCCGTCACCTCGTCCAAGGGAGCCATCGGCTCCGCACGGATACGCCCCCTGTCCTACGGCATCCCGTTCACGGTGGACGGCGACACGGTGAGCTTCACCCTCACCGAGCCGCGCAACCTCTCCATCGAGATCGACGGCGAGATCTTCAACAACCTGCAGTTGCACGCCAACCCGATCGAGTCGCAGCGGCCCGACCCGGACGACCCGGACGTCATCTACTTCGGCCCGGGTCTGCACAAGACCGCCGACGACGTGGTGAAGGTGCCCAGCGGCAAGACGCTCTACCTGGCCGGAGGCGCCGTACTGACGTCCCGGGTGGAGTTCCACAAGGTCGAGAACGCCCGTCTGCTCGGCCGCGGCGTGCTGTACAACTCGCCGAGCGGCGTCCTCGTCGAGTACTCCAGGAACATCGAGATCGACGGCGTGACGGTGCTCAACCCGAGCAGCGGTTACGCCTGCACCATCGGTCAGTCGAAGCAGGTCACCGTGCGCGACCTGCACGCCTACAGCCATGGCCAGTGGGGCGACGGCATCGACGTCTTCTCCAGCGAGGACGTCCTCATCGACGGCGTCTACATGCGCAACGCGGACGACTGCATCGCCATCTACGCCCACCGCTGGGACTACTACGGCGACTGCCGCAACATCACCGTCCGCAACTCCACCCTCTGGGCGGACGTCGCGCACCCGGTCAACGTCGGCACGCACGGCAACACGGACAAGCCGGAGACCATCGAGAACCTCGTCTTCAGCAACATCGACATCCTCGACCACCGCGAACCGCAGATGGACTACCAGGGCTGCATCGCGCTCAACCCGGGCGACAGCAACCTGCTGCGCAACGTCCGCGCCCAGGACATCCGGGTGGAGGACTTCCGCTGGGGCCAGCTGATCAACATGCGGGTCATGTTCAACAAGAGCTACAACACATCGGTCGGACGGGGCATCGACGGGGTCTTCATCCGGAACCTGACCTACACCGGGACGCACGCCAACCCGTCCGTCATGGTCGGACATGACGCAGACCACGCCATCCAGAACGTGACCTTCCAGAACCTCGTCATCAACGGCAAGTTCATCGGCAACGGGATGAAGAAGCCCGGCTGGTACAAGTTCACGGACATGGTGCCGGCGTACGCCAACGAGCACGTGCTGAACACACGGTTCCTGAACTCCACCGAGGCGACGTCGAGCGAAGCGCCCAGGATCACCAGCCCGGACGCGGCCACGGCCACCAAGCACCAGGTCTTCAACCACCTCGTCACGGCCGACGGGCTGCCGACGAAGTTCAGCGCCGAAGGGCTGCCGAAGGGGCTGGACATCGACACCGACACCGGTCTGATCTCCGGGAAGGCCAGGGACAGCATCGGCACCTTCACGGTCACGGTCTCGGCCACCAACAGCGTGGGCACCGCGACTCAGGACGTCACGCTCACCATCGAGCACCCGTGATGCGGACCCACTGAACCGGCGGACCCACTGAACCGGCGGCACCACTGAACCATCGGCACCACTGAACCATCGGCACGACTGAACCAGGAGATATCCGTGCATTCCCTCAGCCGACGGTCGTTCCTCGGCACGGCGGGGCTCACGGCCGTGGCCGCGGGCGGGCTGCTGTCCGCCTCCGCCATGGCCGCCGGAGCCCGGACGGCCGCCGAAGCGGCGTTCACGTTCCGACACCCCGGCCTGCTCCACTCCTCGGAGGACCTGGACCGGATGAAGGCCGCGGTCGCCGCGCAGGAGTCCCCGGTCCATGACGGCTACCTCGCGCTCGCCGCCCACGCCCGGTCGAAGTCCACGTACACGATCCAGAACACCGGCCAGATCACCTCCTGGGGCCGCGGCCCCACCAACTTCCAGAACCAGGCGGTGGCCGACTCGGCAGCCGCCTACCAGAACGCGCTGATGTGGTGCGTCACCGGCGACCGCGCCCACGCGGACAAGGCGCGGGACATCCTGAACGCCTGGTCGGCGTCGCTCACCGCGATCACCGGGGCCGACGGCCCGCTCGGCGCCGGGCTCCAGGCGTTCAAGTTCGTCAACGCGGCCGAACTGCTGCGGCACACCGGCTACGACGGCTGGGACGCGGACGGCATCGCCCGCTGCGAGCGGTCGTTCCTGGACGTCTGGTACCCGGCCGTGTCCGGCTACATGCTCTACGCCAACGGCAACTGGGACCTGACCGCCATTCAGACCCTCCTCGCCATCGGCGTGTTCTGCGAGGAGCCCACGCTCTTCGAGGACGCCCTGAGGTTCGCCGCCGCCGGCGCGGGCAACGGCAGTGTCCCGGGCCGTGTCGTCACCGACGCCGGACAGGGCCAGGAGAGCGGCCGTGACCAGGGCCACGAACAGCTCGCCGTCGGCCTGATGGGCGATGCCGCGCAGGTCGCCTGGAACCAGGGCGTCGACCTGTGGGGCTGCGACGACAACCGCATTCTCGCGAACGCCGAGTACGCCGCCCGCTACAACCTCGGCAGCGACGTCCCCTTCACCCCCGACCTCGACCGCACCGGCAAGTACATCAAGACGGCCGTCTCCGACAAGGTCCGCGGCAACCTGCCCCCGATCTACGAGATGTACTACGCCCACTACGCCGGCGTCCGCGGCCTGGACACCCCGCACACGAAGGCCGCCGTCTTCCGCGGCACGGGCGGCGCCCGCGTCGTCGAGGGCAGCAACGACGACCTGCCGAGTTTCGGCACCTTCGCCTACGCGGGCGCCAAGGCACCCGCACCGACGGCGCCCACGCCCCCGGCGGGCGTCACGGCCGTGGGGCAGGACAAGGCCGTCACCGTCAACTGGCTGCCGTCCGCATGGGCGAGCGCGTACGCCGTGCGGCGGGCGACCAGGCCCGAGGGCCCGTACGAGGACATCGCCTCCGGCATCGACAGGCCCACGTACACCGATGACGACGTACGCGCGGGACGCACCTACTACTACAAGGTCGCTGCCTCCAACTCTCAGGATATGAGCGGCAGTTCAGCGTGGGTGGCCTGCACCGCCGGCCTGCCCGAGCCCTGGGCGACCCAGGACGTGGCGGACGCGGGGCGCGCCGGAGCCGCCCTCTTCGACGGTGAGCGATTCGTGCTGGAGGCGGGCGGCACCGCGGACTCGTACCGGGTGGTGCACGTGCCGCTGCGCGGCGACGGTTCCGTCACCGCGCGCATCGTGTTCCCGCTCAGCTCGCAGTACTCCAAGATCGGCGTCACCCTCCGCGGCTCCCTCGATGCCGATGCCCCGCACGCCTCGATGCTGATCCAGGGCCTGCCGCTGCACACCTGGAGCGGCGTGTGGACCGTACGCCCGAAGACTGGGGCGCCCCTCTCCGCCACCGGCAGCACCCCCGTACCGCCCACCCAGCAGCAGGCCATCACCACTGGCGCCTCCTTCCCGATCTCCGACCTCGGGAAGCTGCCGGAGTCGGCGACCCCGCTTCAGGCCCCGTACGTGGAGGGCGCGGGCGACGGCTACCGGCTGCGCATGCCGTACTGGGTGCGCGTCACCCGCAAGAGCCGGCGCTGTACCGGAGCCATCTCCCCGGACGGCGTCCGCTGGACCGAGGTCGGCTCCACCGAGGTCGACCTCGGCCGCACCGCGTACGCCGGGCTCGCCCTCACCTCCTGCCTGGGCGTCGACGAGGAGTACGCCGAGACCGGCACCGGCGCCTTCGACAACGTCACCGTGACGTCGTCGGCCGCCGGCGAGGTGTGGGCCACACCGCGCCCCGGACGTGCCGCCACCGACCTGCGGGCGAGGGCCGGCGCGGACGCGGTGGAGCTGGCCTGGACCGACCCGGACCTCTCGGCCCGGTACACGGTGCTGCGGGCGACCGACGCGCACGGCCGGTACGAGACGCTCACGACCGGCGTCGGGCCGGTCGGGTTCGGCACCCGCATCACGCACGCGGACGCCACGGGCAGACCCGGCACGACGTACCACTACGCCGTCGCCAGGTCGAACGGCGCCGGACGCGGCCCGCTGTCGGCGCCCGCCTCCGCGCAGATGCCGACCCCGTCGGTACCGGAACTCACCTCCGCGACCACCGCGTTCGCGAACAAGGGCGTCCCCCTCCGGCACCTGCTGCGGGCCTCGCACCAGCCCGTACGGTTCACCGCCGACGGACTGCCGGACGGCCTGCGCCTCGACAGGCGAACCGGTGTCGTCCACGGAACGCCCACCGCGACGGGCGAGTTCACCGTCACCACCACCGCCGGCAACGCAGCCGGTGACGGAAGCGGCACGCTCCACCTCACGGTCGGCACGCCCCCGCCCGACCCCTGGACGTACGGCGACCTCGGTGACGTGGTCCTCGACGACCGTCCCTTCGGGACCTTCGGCGTGGTGGCCGTCAGAACCCCCGGCAGCACGGCGTACGAGGACGGGACCTTCGTCGTCCGTGGTGCGGGGGTCGACCTGAACGTCAACGGCCAGGGGATGACGGGGCAGTTCGTACGGCAGCCGGTCACCGGTGACTGCGAGATCACCGCACGGCTCGTCTCCCGCGAGGGGGCGAGCGGCGACCGGGTCGGACTGCTCATGGCCAAGTCGCTGTCGCCGTTCGACCAAGCGGCCGGAGCGATCGTCACCGGCGGCAGCACCGCGCAGCTCATGCTGCGCAGGACCGTGGCCGGCGCCTCCGCCTTCTCCGGCAACGGCACGGTCGGCCTGCCCGCGCTGCCCGCCCTGCTGCGGCTGAGGCGCACCGGCACCTCGTTCAGCGCGGCCTTCTCCACCGACGACGGCGTCAGCTGGACCCCCCTTGCCTCGGGAGAGATCCCCGGCTTCGGCGACGCTCCCTACTACGTGGGCCTCGTGGTCTGCTCCCGCAGTCCCCTGGCCCGCAGCACCACCCGCTTCAGCGAAGTGAGCATCACCCCCACCTAGAAGATCCACCCGCTCAGATCCACCCGCTCAAGTCCACCCGCACGGGATAGGAGATGCCCCGAAATGAGCCGCACTTCCCCCCACCTGCAGCACGTGGAAGTGAGCCGCCGCGGTCTGCTGAAGACCGCCGGTGGTCTCACCGCCGCCCTCGCCGTCGGCGCCTCTGCCACCGCCCTCACGGGCACGGCCGAGGCCGCCCCGGCCACCTTCACCCACCCCGGCATGCTGCATGCCTACGGCGAGCTCAACCGCGCCAAGGTACGGGTCGCCGCGGGCAACGACCCGTGGCTGTCCGGCTGGAACCGCCTCACCACCAACTCCCACTCCGCCAGCACCTGGACTCCGAGGCCGCAGGCCACGATCATCCGCGGCGGCACGGGCGAGAACTACGGCATCCTCTACAACGACATCCACGCCGCCTACCAGAACGCCCTGCGCTGGAAGATCGCGGGCACCACCGCCAACGGCGACGCCGCCGTCCGCATCCTCAACGCATGGTCCTCCACCCTCACCACCGTCACCGGAAACGCCGACCGGTTCCTCGCCGCCGGGATCTACGGCTACCAGTTCGCGAACGCCGCCGAACTCATGCGGGACTACAGCGGATTCGACCTCAACAGGTTCAAGACGATGATGCTCAACGTCTTCTACCCGCTGAACAACCAGTTCCTGAACAACCACAACGACGCCTGCATCACCAACTACTGGGCCAACTGGGACCTGTGCACCATGAACTCGATCCTCGCGATCGGGATCCTGTGCGACGACGGGACCAAGTACGACCAGGCGGTCAACTACTTCAAGAACGGCGCGGGCAACGGCGCGATCCGCAACGCCGTGCCGTTCGTGTACGAGGACCAGGGCCTCGCGCAGTGGCAGGAGTCCGGCCGCGACCAGGGCCACACCGTGATGGGAATGGGCCTGATGGGCGCCTTCTGCGAGATGGCCTGGAGCCAGGGCGAGGACCTGTACGGCTACGACAACAACCGCTTCATGAAGGCCGCCCAGTACGTCGCCAAGTACAACCTCGGTGAGGACGTGCCCTTCACCACCTACCGCTGGGGCAGCGGCCAGAACTGCGCCCAGCAGACCCACACGGTGATCTCCTCCGCCAGCCGCGGACAGGTCCGCCCGGTGTGGGACATCCTGCACTACCACTACGCACGGCGACGCGGCCTGTCCGTCCCGTACATCACCCGCATGGCCGAGAGCGTCCGCCCCGAGGGCGGTGGCGGCGACTACGGCCCCAACAGCGGCGGCTTCGACCAGCTGGGCTTCGGCACACTCATGTACGCCAAGTAGCGGGTCGACCCCCGAGGGCAACCGTGTGCGGGAACAGCGGGAATAACCGGAGGTGATGTGACGCTCTGACGTGAACGACGGTTCACGAGCGCGAGTCGCTGCGAGGAGCTGGTGGGCGCATGACGGCAGACCGGACAGGACCCGTGGTCAGGACGCCGTACGGGGACGTCCGCGGCCGGTACGAACGAGGGATCGCGGTCTTCCGGGGCGTCCCGTACGCCGCGCCGCCCGTCGGCCCCCACCGGTTCCGGCCGCCCGTGCCGCCCGAGCCCTGGGAGGGCGTGCGCGACGCGGGCGCCTTCGGGCCGACGCCGTCGAAGCCGCCGTACTCGGAGGCGTTCGCCCGGCTCCTGTCCGACCCGGTCGTGCCGGGCGACGACTGCCTCAACCTCAATGTGTGGACGCCGGAGCCGGGCCGCGGGGCCCGGCTCCCGGTGCTGGTGTGGATCCACGGCGGCGCCCTTACCCGCGGCTCGTCGGCCGTCCCCGTCTACGACGGCCACGCCTTCGCCCGGGACGGAGTCGTCCTCGTATCGCTCAACTACCGGCTGGGCGTGGAGGGCTTCGGCCTCTTCCCGGACGCCCCCGCCAACCCCGGCCTGCGCGACCAGCTGGCCGCGCTGGAATGGGTGCGGGGCGCCATCGACTCCTTCGGCGGCGACCCGGACCGCGTGACCGTCTTCGGCCAGTCGGCGGGCGCCATCAGCATCGGCGCCCTCCTGGCCAGTCCCCGCACTCGGGGGCTCTTCCGGCGGGCCGTCCTGCAGAGCGGGCCGCCGGAGGCCACCGACCGCGACAAGGTACGGCGCATGGTCCGCAGGATGGCGGCCCGGCTCAAGGTCCCCGCGACCGCCACCGCCTTCGCCGAGGTGGACCGCGCCACCCTTGCCGAGGTCCAGGCCGAGGTGGGCCGGCTCGGCAGCCCGGTGCTGGGCGGGCCCGCCTTCGGCATCGTCGTCGACGGCGACCTCGTGCCGGGCGACCCCCTCCAGGCCCTCATCGAGGACGGCCCGGCCCACGACGTCGACCTCCTCACGGGCTGGACCCGCGACGAGTACCGCCTGTGGCTGGCCCCGAACGGTCTCGTCGAGCGCGTCGACCGGCTCGGCGCCCTCGCCCTGACCGCGGCCCGCGCCCGCTGCCACTGCGGCCCCGAGGTCTCCCGCGGCTACCGCGAGCTCCACCCCGACGCCGGAACCGCCGAGATCGTCGGCCAAATGGTCACCGACCACCTCCTGCGCGTCCCGCTGCACCGCCTCGCCGACGCCCGCGTGGGCGGCGCCCCGTCGTACGTCTACGAGTTCGCCTGGCCCTCCAACACACCCGGTCTCGGCGCCTGCCACGCCCTGGAGCTGGGCTTCGTCTTCGACACCGGCCACATGCCCGCGTCGGCGAAGCTCGCCGGAGAGGGCGCCCCGCAGGACCTCGCCGACACGATGCACGCGGCGTGGGTACGGTTCGCGGCGGACGGAGACCCGGGCTGGCCGGCCTGGGACGCCTCGCACCCGGTACGGGTCTTCGACGTCCTCCCGCCCGGGGAGCCCGTGGTCGTCCACGGCCCCTACGACCGCGAACTCGCGCTGTGGCAGGCCGACGCGAAGCGGCCGCACCGTGCGGCCCCCGGACCGCTCGTCACGTCCGGGGGGCCCACACCGGCCTCGCCCCTTCCGCCCGGTCCGCCCACGCGTGGGACGGCCCCACTGGCGGCCGTACGGCGCTTGCGTCGCTTCGGCGGTGCGGCTCGGCCGTGATCCTTGAGGGTCTCGCCGCCACACCCCCGTTGCTGGAGTACTACGCCGACGTGGCCGCCGCCTCCTCGGCCGACAGGCGCGGGCGGACCGGCGCCGTCATGAGCCGCGACCGGTTCGTCTCCGGGTCCGCCGGGCGCCGTGTGTGCCAGTCGGTGACCGCCTGATAGGCCGCCGCGACCTCCAGGAGACGGTCCTCCTCGTACGGCTGGCCGCCGAGGATGGCGCCCACGGGGACACCGTCGCCGTCGAAGCCGATGGGGAAGGCGATCTCGGGCAGACCGAGGATGTCGAAGGGGACTGGGCCGGTCTGGAGGAGCACGTCGCACCGGTTCAGCACGCCGTCCAGCACCTCCCGCAGCAGGTGGTTCTTGGCGCGCTGCGCCGTGATCCACTCGTCGCCCGAGAGCATCAGCCCCTGCAGCCAGCTCAGCAGCGAGACCCCGAACCTGGTCGGATCGGCGCGCAGCCAGTGCCGGAAGGGTTCGGTGCGCTCGGCGAGCCGCGCCGCGTTGAAGGTTCCGGTGAGGAGGTTCCAGTCGTCCGGGTACGTGACGTCCACGAGCGTGATGCCAGGGATGGCGTCGAGCCGGTCGAGGAAGGCGCTCCGCAACTCCTGTCGGGCGGCGAGGAAGTCGGCCGGCACGCCGATCTTCGTGGCCCTGCGCATCCGGACAGCGCCCTTCGCGGCCACGGGCGTTGCCGCCCCGATGAGGTCCGGCACGTCCGGCAGCCCCAGTGTGCGCGGGTCCCGGGAGTCCGGCCCGGCCATCACCTGGAGCATGATCGCCGCGTCCATGGCGTCCCGCGCCAGCGGGCCCGCGTGGTCGCGGGTGAACGACAGCGGGATGACACCGTGGAGGGAGACCCGTCCCATCGTGGGCTTCAGCCCCGTCAGGTTCTGCTGGTTGGACGGCAGCACGATCGAACCGCCGGTCTGGGTCCCGATCGACGAGGACGCGAGCCGCGCCGCCACCGCGCACGCGGGACCCGTGGAGGAGCCGCCCGGGTCGACGGAGGGGTCGTCGGGTGTCCAGGCGTTGACCGTGGTCACGGTGCCGTTCGGCGTCGTGGCCCGCGTGGTCGCCAGCGGGCCCATCTGCCCCTTCCCGAGGACGATCCCGCCGGCCGCCCGCAGCCGGGCCACGGCGGTCGCGTCCTCGTCCGGTACGAAGTCCTCGAAGACCAGGGAGTTGCAGCGCGTCGGCACGCCGTCGGTGAAGTAGTTGTCCTTGACGCACAGGGGTATCCCGCGCAGCACACCCCGTGGGCCCTGGCCCCGGTCCGCCCTGCGCGCGGCGGCGAGCGCGCTGTCGCCGGTCACCTCGGCGTACGCCTGATACACCGCGTCGTACCGCTCGATCCGCTCCAGGTACGCCTCGGTCAGCTCCGTCGCCGTGAGCTTCCCGCGCCGCATGAGCACGACGGCCTCGGCGAGGGTGGCCTCGGAGGGGTCGTTCCGGGCGGCCTGCGGTATGTCGACGTCGGGTATGCGGGGCGCGGCGGCGCGGGCGAGGGCGGGCGTCGCCGCGAGGGCCACCCCGCCCGCCGCGGCAGCCGAACCGGCCAGGAAGACCCTCCTGTTGAGCGCTCTGTCCGCCATCACTCGCCCGCCTTTCCGGTCCAGGCCTCCGTGACGGACGGGTAGAGGAGGGGCGGCGACGCCTGTTGCGCGTACGCGGGGGTCGGTGCCGGTGGCGTCCAGCCCGAGATCGCCCCGGGCGTCGACGCCACGAATGCCCTCAGGGAGGCGAGCACTTGGGACCGGGTCGGCACGCCCGTAGCCGGATCGGCCTTCTCCGGCAGCAGCGTCAGGTCGAAACCGGCGAGCGCCAGACGGGTTCGTACGAACGCGTCCAACTCCTCCTGGGTGGGTGGCTGCACCTCGCTCAAGGCGGACCTCCATGATCGGCGTACTGGCTCTCCGGGGACCTCATCATCGGCCCGTGAAGTCCCCGTTTAGCCCACGCTTCACAGGCGTTACACCGTGGAGCCCCCGTGCAGCGCCTCCGCGATCGCGGTGATCGCCTCCGGGCCGACCCGGCAGCACCCGCCGATCAGCCGTGCCCCGGCCCGTTCCCAGCCGGTCACCTGCTCGGCCGTGAAGGTCGAGCGGCCGGCCCAGGCACGGGCCCCGGCGTCCCAGGCCTCCCCGCTGTTCGGGTACACCACGACGGGCTTGCCCGTCACGCGGGCCGCCGTCGCGGCGGCGCCCTTCACGTCCTCGGGGGCGCAGCAGTTCACGCCGACCGCGACGATCTCGTCCACGTCGGCGGCGAGGGCGAACGCCTGCTCCAGCGGCTGGCCGGCGCGGGTGCGGTCGCCGGCGACCGTGTACGACAGCCACGCGGGCACGCCCAGGCCACGTACTGCCCGCAGCAGCGCCTCGGCCTCCTCGGTGTCGGGGACGGTCTCCAGGGCGAGGACGTCCGGCCCGGCCGCGGCCAGGACCTCCAGGCGCGGACGGTGGAAGGCCTCCAGCTCGGCCACCGTGAGCCCGTAGCGGCCCCGGTACTCGGAGCCGTCCGCGAGCATCGCCCCGTACGGGCCGACGGACGCGGCCACCCAGAGGTGCCGTGAGACGTCCTTGACCCGCCGGGTCGCCTCGCGCGCCAGCTCCACGCTCAGAGCGAGGAGCTCGGCCGCCTGCCCGCGGGAGATCCCGTGCCTGGCGAAGCCCTCGAACGTCGCCTGGTAGCTCGCGGTGATCGCCATGTCCGCGCCCGCCTCGTAGTAGGCGAGGTGGGCCTCGGTGACCGCCTCGGGGCGCTCGGCGAGGAGCCGGGCCGACCAGAGCTCGTCGCTCAGGTCGTGGCCGGTGGACTCCAGCTGGTTGGACATGCCGCCGTCGAGGACGAGCGGGCCGGAGGCGAGCGCGTCGGCGAGGGTGGGGGCGGTGTCGCTGGTCATGTCTCGACGCTAGTCGAAGCGGGGCCCGGTGCAGGAACGTGTCACCGCGCTCGCCGTCGCGTTCCGTATCGCCGATGCCGATGCCGATGCCGATGCCGACACAGCCACCGACACGTGCTCGGCGCGTCTTTGTCCCGTCCGACCCGTTGACCTCGCCGTAACACGCCCTTACCTTTTCGGCGTTCGGCATGACAGATCTTGTGCGATATTCCGAACCAGCTCGAACGTTTCTGTTCTCTTTTGTGTCTGCCGGGTTCCCCACTCCGCGAGAGGCAGTGTGCACATGAGCCGCGAGGACGACCTGTCCGCACTCCCCGACCGACGACTGCTGCTGAAGGGTGCCCTCGCCGCGGGCGCCCTCACCGCGATACCGACCGTGGCGCAGGCCGCGACATCGGCGGCGGGCGCCGGGGCGGCCGCGACGTACGCCAACCCGCTCGTCCGCAACCGCGCCGACCCGTACATCCACCGCCACACCGACCGCCGTTACTACTTCACGGCCACGTCCCCCGAGTACGACCGGATCATCCTGCGCGGATCCCGCACCCTGCGCGGCATCGCGACCGCCGACGAGACGGTCATCTGGCGCAAGCACGCCACCGGCGTCATGGGCGCGCACATCTGGGCGCCGGAGATCCACCACATCGACGGCAAGTGGTACGTCTACTTCGCCTCCGCGCCCGCCGAGGACATCTGGGCGATCCGCATCTGGGTCCTGGAGAACTCCCACCCGGACCCCTTCAAGGGCACCTGGGTCGAGCGCGGCCAGCTCAAGACGGCCTGGGAGACCTTCTCCCTCGACGCCACCACCTTCACCCACCGCGGCACCCGCTACCTCGCCTGGGCCCAGCACGAGCCCGGCATGGACAACAACACCGCGATCTGGCTTTCGGAGATGGCCGACCCGCTGACCCTGTCGGGACCCCAGGTCCGGCTCACCACACCGGAGTACGACTGGGAGACCATCGGCTTCAAGGTCAACGAGGGTCCCTCGGTCATCAAGCGGAACGGTCGCCTGTTCATGTCGTACTCGGCCAGCGCCACCGACTTCAACTACTGCCTCGGCCTGCTCACCGTCGACGCGGACGCCGACCTCATGAACCCCGCGAACTGGGCGAAGTCGCCGACCCCGGTGTTCACCAGCAACGACACCACCAAGCAGTACGGCCCCGGCCACAACTGCTTCACGGTCGCCGAGGACGGCCGCACCGACGTCCTCGTCTACCACGCCCGCCAGTACAAGGAGATCGACGGCGACCCGCTGAACGACCCCAACCGCCACACCCGCGTCCAGCGCCTCGGCTGGAAGGCCGACGGCACACCCGACTTCGGCATCCCGGTCGCCGACACCCCCACCCACGGATCCCAGGGAGCGTGACCACATGAGACGTGCGTACGCGATCCTCCTCGCCCTCGCTCTGGCGCTGGCCGGGGCGCTCGTCACCGCCGGCCCGGCCCAGGCGGCGCCTCAGACCCTCACCAACGGCACGCAGTTCACCGACACCTCGGGCAACCCCGTGCAGGCCCACGGCGGCGGAGTCATCAAGGTCGGCTCCTACTACTACTGGTTCGGCGAGAACCGCAACGCCGACAACACCTTCCGGTACGTGGACGCCTACCGCTCCACCGACCTGAAGAACTGGGAGTTCCGCAACCACGTCCTGACCCAGTCCAGCGCCTCCGAGCTGTCCAGGGCCAACATCGAGCGGCCGAAGGTCATGTACAACGCGTCCACCGGCAAGTTCGTGATGTGGATGCACAAGGAGAACGGCACCGACTACAGCGAGGCCCGCGCCGCCGTCGCCGTCTCGGACACCGTAGACGGCAACTACACCTGGCAGGGCAGCTTCCGCCCGCTCGGCCAGCACATGTCCCGTGACATCACGGTCTTCGTGGACACCGACGGCGCCGGCTACATGATCTCCGCCGCCCGTGAGAACTACGACCTGCAGATCTACCGGCTCACCGCCGACTACACCGGCATCGCGAGCCTGGTCGCCAACCCCTGGCCGGGCGGCCACCGCGAGGCCCCGGCGCTGTTCAAGCGGGGCGGCGTCTACTTCATGCTGACGTCGGGCGCGACCGGCTGGAGCCCCAACCAGCAGCAGTACGCCACCGCCACCAGTATCGCGGGCCCGTGGACGGCCATGGCGAACGTCGGTGACTCGACGACGTACGGCTCGCAGACCGCGTACGTCCTTCCCGTGCAGGGCAGTTCGGGCACCTCGTACCTCTACATGGGCGACCGCTGGGGCAACTCCTTCGGCGGAACCGTCAACGACTCCCGTTATGTGTGGCTGCCGCTGACCTTCCCGAGCTCGACCACGATGTCCATGTCCTGGTCGCCGGAGGTCACCGTCGACTCGGCCGCGGGGACGCTCACCGGCACGAGTGCCACGTACAACACGCTGATCGCCCGCCACTCCTCCAAGTGCGCCGACGTGACCAGCCAGTCGCTGTGGGCGGGTGCCCAGATCAAGCAGTACACCTGCAACGGCGGCAACAACCAGAAGTACTGGTTCAAGTCTGCCGGCAGCGGCTACTACCAGCTGATGGTGCGGAACAGCTCCCTGTGCGTGCAGGAGAACGCCTCCACCGTCACCCAGGAGAACTGCGACTCCTCGGCCACGGGCCAGCAGTGGTCGCTCACCACCACCGGCTCCTACGTGAGCATCAAGTCCCGCGCGACAGGGGAGTGCCTGGACGTGAACGGTGCGTCCACCGCCGACTCCGCCGCCCTCATCACGTATGCGTGCAACAGCGGCACGAACCAGCAGTGGACACGGGGGACGTGACCCGACGTCAGGTACGAGGTCGGCGGTCAGGTGCAAGACCGCCGACCTCTATGAAAGCGCTTGCCGGACGGTGTACGGTCCTCCGCCGGGACTGGCCGTCCGTCGTGAGGAGCCGCAATGAGACGTTTCACCGTCGCCGCGCTGACGGCGGCGACCCTGGGCACCCTCCTGTCGGCCGTACCGGCGCAGGCGCACCCGGGGGGTCCCGCCTCGGGGCCGGACAACTGCACCACCACCGCCTGCCACTTCGATGTCGCGCCCGGCACGTACGACGTGACGGTCCTCCTCGGCGGCGAGAGCGCGGCGAGCACCAGCATCGCCGGTGAGACCCGGCGGTCGCTCCTGCCCGAGACGGCCACCGCGGCGGGGGAGCGCGTGGCCCGCAGCTTCACCGTGAACGTCCGCACCCCCGAGGGCGAGCCCACCGGCGTCGAGGGCACGCCGGGCTTGGACCTGGTGCTCGGCGGCTCGGCGCCCGCACTCGCCGACATCCGCGTAGCCCCCGCCCGGCACGCCCGCCAGATCTTCCTCGTCGGCGACTCCACCTCCTGCGACCAACCCGGCGAACCGTACTCCGGCTGGGGCCAGCAGCTCCCCCAGTACCTCCGCAAGGGCCTGTCCGTCGCCAACTACGCGGACTCCGGTGAGAGCACGGTCTCCTACCTCGCCGACCCCCGCCTGTGGGGCACCGTCCAGCCGCTGATCCGCCCCGGTGACCTGGTCCTCGTCCAACTCGCCCACAACGACAAGCAGACCGACGAGGCGACGTACCGGGCGAACCTGGAGACACTGGTGGCGGGTGTCCGCGAGAAGGGCGGCGAGCCGGTCCTTCTCACCCCGATCGTCCGCCGCTGGTTCAACGCGGACGGCACACTGAACAACGACACCGCGCTGCTCGTGAACGGCCTCGGCGTGAACCACCCTGCGGTCACCCGCTCGGTCGCGGCGGACAAGGGCGTCCCCCTGATCGACCTGACCGCCAGGACGAAGGCACTCGTCGAATCGCTGGGTGTGGAAGCCTCCAAGTCGGTGTACTTGTACAACGAGAAGCGCGACAACACGCACACCTCCGTCCACGGCGCGACGCTCTACGCGGGCCTCGTCCGCGACGAACTCGTCGCCCAGCACCTGGTGCCCGAGGGCAGGGTGCGGCTGCGATAAGCCCCTGGGGCGCCCCGACCGGAACCGGGGCGCCCCAGGTCTGTGCCCGGATGCCTGGACGCAGGCCTGAATGCAGGCCAGGACACAGGCCAGGAAACAGGCCAGGAAACAGGCCAGGACAGAGACCAGGACGCCTGGACCGACGCAAGACAGGAAGCCCCCGATGCCCCCCGTGTCCCCCGAGCCCCACGAGCCCCACGAGCCCCACGCCGACCGGACCCTCAGCCCGTACACCGGCTTCACCCGCGCCCACTGGGAGGCAGCCGCCGACTCCCTGCTCGCCGCGGTGGAGCCGTACGCGACCACCGACGGCGCCCTGTACCACCTGCCCGGCGACCGCACGAGCTGGTCCGGCCGGCTCTCCGACGGCCTGGAGGGCTACGCCCGCACCCTGCTGCTGGCCGCCTTCCGCCGGGACGAGAAGGCGCTCCAGCGGTACGGGGACGGTCTCGCGGCCGGAGTGTCCGGCGTCTGGCCGCGCATCGAGGACCGCGGCCAGCCCCTCGTGGAGGCGGCGTCGATCGCCCTCGCGCTGCGCCTGACCCGGCCACTGCTGTGGGACCGCCTCGACGACGCTGTGCAGCAGCGTGCGGCGGACTGGCTCGGTGACGCCCTCACGGCCGAACCCTGGCCCTGCAACTGGGAGTTGTTCCCCGTGACGGTGGGCGGGTTCCTCGCCGACATCGGCCACGGGACGGACGCGTCCCACCGGGCGGTCGACCGCGGCCTGGAGCGCATCGAGCAGTGGTATGTCGGCGACGGCTGGTACACGGACGGCGACGGCCGGAAGTTCGACTACTACAACGGCTGGGCGATGCACCTGTACCCGGTGCTGCACGCCTGGCTGGCGGACGACGAACGCCTCCTGGACCTCTACGGCGGCAGGCTCTCGACCCATCTCGCGGACTACGCCCGCCTGTTCGGCGGCGACGGCGCGCCCATGCACCAGGGCCGCTCCCTGACGTACCGCTTCGCGACGACGGCACCGCTGTGGCTGGGCGCCCTCACGGGCCGCACGCCGCTGCCGCCTGGGCAGACGCGGCGGCTGGCGTCGGGCGCGCTGAAGTACTTCCTCGACGGCGGCGCCGTGGACGACCGCGGCCTGCTGACGCCGGGCTGGCGTGGGCCCGACTCCGCCGTGCTGCAGGGCTATTCGGGACCGGCCTCCCCGTACTGGGCGAGCAAGGGGTTCCTGGGCCTGCTGCTGCCTGAGGACCACGAGGTGTGGACGGCGGCGGAGGAGCCCGGTCCGGTGGAGCGGGCGGACGAGGTGCGGCCGGTCGGTCCGCCCAACTGGCTGCTCCAGGCGACCCGTTCGGACGGGCTGGTCCGCCTCCACAACCACGGCAGCGAGGATGTCCGCTACGACCCGTACTACACGCGGCTCGCGTACTCGACGGTGACGGAGCCGTCGGGGGAGTACGACAACAGCGTGTTCGTGGGCGAGGACCCGAGCCGCACCGGCATCGAGCCGCTGGGGGTGGGCGAGGGTTGGGCGGCCTCGCTCCACACGGCGGCCCACGGCGCCCGGGTCACGAGCCTCGTGCTGGCCGAGGGCGCGGTGGAGGTACGGGCGTTCCGTGTGTCGGGGGCGCCCGAAGGGACGTCGGTGCGCGTCACGGGATGGGCGGCGAGGGAGGGCACGCGGGCCGAACTCCAGCCCATCCACGGCCTGTTGAACTCACCCGACGGTCTGACAGGTGTCACGGCGGGCGCGCACACGGTCTTCGTGGCCCTCGCCCGCCTCACCGCCGAGCCGGACCCCGTACCGCTGGAGGAGTCGGTCTCCGTACATGTGGACGGGACGACGGACGAGATCCACGTCCGTTGGAGTGGGGGGCCGGAGGTGCGGGCCCGGTTCGAGGACGGGGCGGTCGTGGTCGCGGGCGCGTGAGCGCGCCGGTCACGAGCGCCGGGGCCACGGCAGACGCGTGACGCCGACGAACGTGGCCAGAGCCACCGCCGTCGCGGGAGCGAAGACGGCGAACTCGCCCCACAGGGACTCCGTGAGGGCGGGTACCGCGGCAGACGCGAGCATGGCGAAGTTTCCGAGCACCAGCCACGCGGCCACGAACGCCGGCCAGCGGTTCCGCACCCCCTTGATCACCAAATCGAGCATGGGCATCCCCACGAAGACCGTCATCAGCACCGGCCGCGCGGCCTCCTCGTCCCAGGTGAACTGCGCGAGAAAGGCCCCCACGACCAGGCACCGCAGCCACGCCCTCAGCAGGGGCGGCGCGGGCGCGGGGTCGCGTGGCGTCCCCCGGGGCAGCCAGAAGAACCGCCGTACGTGCCCGACAACACCATGCTTCGCCTCGTCGGCCACAGCACCGACCTCCCCCGTCCGTGCCTGCACTGTCCCGGAGGTGAGACGCACCGACCACGGTCGGCGGTTCGGGACGGTTTCTGCCGGAACCGGGCATGAGCGCACGGGTCACTCGCTCTGCGTGCCCTCGCCCTCCTCCCCGTGGTCGTTCCGGGGCCAGTGCTCCAGTGCCACGTGCAGGGCGGCGACGGCCCGGTCCCAGGAGGCCTGTACGTCACGGGGGGCACCGAAGCCGCCGCTCGCCTCCAGCGCGCAGTAGCCGTGGAAAGTGCTCCGCAGCAGGCGTACGGCGTCCGTGAGGTCGGGCTCGTCGAGGCCGTAGGCCCGCAGCATGCCGTAGGTGATCTCGGCGGTGCGGCGGAGGGCGGGGGAGTCGGCCACCAGGGCCTGGTCGATCCGGATCTGGGTCGCCGCGTACCGTCCCGGCCGCTCCAGCGCGTACGCCCGGTAGGCGTCGGCGAAGGCGGCCAGGGCGTCCTTGCCCGCGCGCCCGGCCACCGCCGCGGCGATACGGTCGATCAACTCGCCCCCGGCCAGGAACGCGACCCGCGTGCGCAGGTCCTGCAGATTCCTGACATGCGCGTACAGGCTCGCGTCCTTCACCCCGAACCGCCGCGCCAGCGCGGACAGCGTGACGTTCTCGAACCCGACCTCGTCGGCGAGGTCCGCGGCTGCCGCGACGAGGCGGTCGACGGTGAGTCCTGCGCGCGCCATGGGGGTGACCTCCGGACCGAACCTAGGGTGCCTAGGACGCACCCTAGTGCAGACAGGAGGCTAGGAGGCCGGTGGTGCCGGCTGGGACGTGGACAGGAACTCCTCCACCTCCGCGCAGAACTCCCGTGGACGGAGCGCGTGGACCCGGTGGCCCGCCGGGATCGTGACGAGCCGCCCCGCCGGGAAGCGGTCTGCCATCGCCGCGATCGCCTGCTGTGGTAGGTGGCTCTTCTCCCCGCCCGCGACGACCAGCGTCGGGACCGTGATGGCCGGCAGAGCGTCCCACCATGCCGGGTCCGGAGCGTTGAGCTGGCGGACGATCGCGGGGCGGGCCGCCCAGTCGTAGCCGAGCGGACCCGAAGGGCGTTGCGGGGAAGGGAGGTTGAGGGGAATCGGTGGTGGGGTCTCCTCCAGGACCAGGCGGGTGACCCGGGCCGGATGGCGGGACGCCAGGAGGTGGGCCACCACCCCGCCCAGACTGTGTCCGATCAACCCGACGCTCGGCAGGGCGAGTTCATCGAGGAACGCGAGGACGTCGTCTCGCATCAGCTTGAAGGAGTACGTGCCCGGATGCGGGCTGCGGCCGTGGCCGCGCAGGTCCGGCACGAGGACGCGGTGGCGGGCGGCGAAGTGTGCCGCCACCGCGTCCCAGGCCGTGCCGTCCGATGTGAGGCCGTGCAGCAGGACCAGCGGGGGAGCCTCGGGGCTGCCGGACTCCCGGTGGGCCAGTCGCATGGTGCGCACCGTACAGGGCTCAGCCGATCGGCGCGTACAGCACGCCCAGCTTGTCGATCTCGTCGCCCCCGCGGCCCGTGAAGCCGACGATCTGCCAGCCGGAGGGGGCGGTGAAGGTCTTCGCGTCGGAGGTGACCGTTCCGGAGGAGAGGGAACGGCCCTTGTCGGTCGTGAAGGCGGCGGAGAAGATCCTTGTGCGGCCGTCCTTCTGGCCCTGCGTCAGCTTCACGGACGTGAGGTGCTCCCCGCTCGCCAGGGTCAGCGAGCTGGCCGTGCCGCCCGTACCGCCGTGCGACAGGACCGTGCCGCCGTCGTGCGTGAGCGACACCGCGTCCAGGCGTGAGGAGCCGCGCAGGGTGAGGGTGCGCGGGGACACGGTGGCCGGCAGGTCGTCCGCGTCGTTGAACGCCGTGCCGTGCGGGCCGCCGAAGAAGTCGCTCGCCCGCAGGGACGTGTCGAGGGTGTAGGAGAAGTCGACCGCGTGCGGGTAGTGGTCGGAGAGGTGCTTGCCGTCGGAGCGGAGGAACGACTTCCAGTCGTTGTTGTAGCGGGTGGCGTCGAGAGTGACGAGGTCGCTGCCGCGGTAGAGGACCTTGTCGACGACCTCGCAGTCGTTGGTCGGGGCCGCCGCGTCGCAGACCAGCGCGTCGCTGCCCTGGGCCGGGGGTGTGCCCCCCTTGACCAGCTTCACCCAGGGGTCCGTGAGGCCGTTCTCGTTCACGAGAGTGCGGATGTTGTCGCCGGAGCGCGTGTAGCGGGTGTTCGTGTCGCCCATGACGATCACGGCGTTGCCCGCGGAGTTCGCCTGGATGAAGTCCGACAGCTGTTCGATGTTGGCGCGGCGGGCGGCGAGGGCGTCGTCCGTGTCGTCCGCGTTGGTGTGCACGTTGTAGAGGTCGACGAAGACGCCCTCGGCGAGGCGGACCCGGGCGAGTGTGAACCCCTTGGGGGTCAGGCAGTTCGTGCCCGTGCAGTTGTTCCACTTGACCCGCTCGAAGTCCTCGAAGGCGTAGTCCGAGAGGGTGTTGAGGCCGTCGCCGAACGCGGCGCCGCCGCTGGTCGCCGTGCGGTACGGGTGGGAGTCGTTCGCGTACAGCGACGCGTGGTAGTTGAAGTCCTCCTGCACGTTCACGATGTCGTACGGCCCGAGCCGCTGGCCGATCAGCGGGGTGTTCGTCGCCGGGTCACTGTCGCCGAGGCCGAGGGGGAGGCCCGCGATGTTGTACGTGAGGACGTTGAACGTGCCCGAGTCGGCGGCGGCCGCGGGCGTCGAGCCGGTGGTGGCGAGTCCGGTGAGGGCCAGGGCGGCTGCCGCGAGGCTGCCGATGAGTCGTCTCATGGTGGGGGGCTCCGGTCGGGGGGACGGGGATGGGGTGACTGTGAAGATGAACAGTGCTCAAGTTCTCTGTCAACCAGTGTGACGCGCAAGGGCAGTTGGGGAAACAGTGAGAGGCGGTGCGAGTTGCCGTGCACGCCGTCGGCCGGATTCACCCTTGGCCGGGGTCGGACGATGCCACCGCACCCGTGGCCGTCAACCGTTCACCCCCGCGTAGTGCGAGAGGCTTCGCCGCCACAGCAGCCGTGCCCCCAGGTACGCCAGCCCGCCCAGCAGCGGGGAGGCCGCCGCCAGCCAGTACGGCACACCGGTGTCGTGGCCGTGGCCGGTGAGGACCGCGGCCGGGAAGTACGCGACGAACGCGAGCGGTAGCCCGTACGTCAGGAAACCGCCCACCGCCTTCGGCAGGACGTTCAGGGGGTAGCTGCCGAACGTGCCGAGCAGCTCCTCCAGCCATCGGCTCCAGTAGTCGGCGGCCGGGAAGCGCAGGGCGGCCGAGGCAACCGCCGTGAACAGGGCCGCCTCCAGCAGCATGCCGCCGATCACCGCGGCGACCAGGTACGAGATCCGGCCCGCCGTCCAGTCCAGGTCGCTGCGGCTGAGCGCGCCCGCCATCAGCCCCGCCGCCACCGTCAGGTCACCGATCGCGTTGGTCGGGAAGAAGGCGAGCTGGACCTGGCGGTGCACCGGCATGGGGCGCACCAGATAGATGTCGATCCTCCCCTCCTGGATCTGCCTGCCGATGAAGTGCACACGCCCCAGCAACAGCACGAACAACCCGTGCGCGAGCATCCGCGTCGCCGGGATCAGCAGCACCTCCGAACTGTCCCAGCCGCCCATCCCGGTGAACCGGGACAGCAGCACCGTCGCGAACACGATCACCGACACCTGCCAGATCGCGCCGATCGCGATCATCAACAGGAACTCGGTGCGGTACTCCAGTTGCGCACGGAAGTTGAGAACCGTGATGCGCCACGCGATCCGGACGGCCTTCACAGTCCTCAGCCTCCCTGCGAGATGACACGGCGGGCGGCACGCCGCCACAGGAAACGGGTGAACAGGGCGAGCAGGATGACCCAGGCCGCCTGGACCGCCAGCTGCCCACCGGCGTCCGACAGCGGGATACGGCCGATGTAGAGGGACAGCGGCACGCTCAGCGTGGCCTGGAAGGGCAGGAACCCGCTCATCGTGATGAACCAGTCCGGGAAGAACCACAGCGGCGCGTACACCCCGGACAGCAGGTTCTGCGCGAAGATCAGGATGAGCATCGCGGCGTTGTTGCGCACCGTCCAGAAGCACAGCTGGTCCAGGACGAGCATCACGAAGTACAGGACCAACTGGCCGAGCACCAGGCTGACCGCGAACACCCCCGCCACCGCGGCCGACCCCGGCGGCTCCACCACCCCGGCCGCGAGACAGACCCCGTATCCGGCCAGCGCCCACACGAACCCGTACAACTGCTCGCCGAGGGCGCGCCAGGCGTGGTAGCGCTGGGGTGGCAGGGGCCGCAGGTACCAGTAGACGATCGTGCCGAAGTGCATGTGCTGCAGCACGGTGTCCCGGCCCGCGCTCTGGTCCAGCTCCCGCAGGCGCGAGGCGAGTACGGCCAGCACGGCGTAGGTGACGGCCTGGTCGGCGTCGAGTCCGGCGGTGGTGCCGGTGTTCGCGTACAGGCCGTGCCACAGGGACGCCACCAGGACCACCTGCACCGTCAGCCGGAGCAGGACGGCGGTCATCCGGGGCGGCGTGTGCAGTTCGCCGAGCGGGGTGACGCGGGCGGTGCGCCAGGCGTGCAGAACGGCCATCTCAGGCCCCCTCCGCGACCGGGTCCGCGACCGGTTCCGCGACCGGGTCCGCGGCAGGTCCCGCCTGGACGTAGGCGGCCCGCATCACGTCCTCAAGATCCGCCTCGTCGATGGCTATGCCCGTCACCTCGTACCGTTCGATGACCGCCTTCAGAGCCTGGTGCACGGTGGGCGCGTCGGACCCGTCGGGGCCGAACACGACCTGCGGCCCGTCCTGCCGCAGCACCGCGATCCCCGGCAGCGCCGTGACGTCGGCGTGCGCGTCGGCGAGCGTCGCCCGTACCTGCCAGGTCGAGCCGAACCTGCGGCGGATCTCGTCGAGGGAGCCGTCCAGTACGAGCCGCCCGTGGTTGATGAGGACGACCCGCTCGGCCAGCCGCTCGACCTCCGTCATGTCGTGCGTGGTGAGCAGCACCGTCCGGCCCCGCTCGGTCACCTGGTACCGCAGGAACTCGCGCACCTGCTCCTTGACCACCACGTCCATGCCGATGGTCGGCTCGTCGAGGAACACCACGGGCGGGTCGTGCAGCAGCGCGGCGGCCAGATCGCTGCGCACCCGCTGCCCCAGGGACAGGTGCCGTACCCGCGTGTCCCAGAAGGAGGACAGGTCGAGCAGCTCGTCGAACTCCTTCAGCCGCGCCGCGTGTTCGGTCTTCGGCACCTCGTAGATGTCCCGCAGGATCGCGAACGACTCACGCACCGGCAGGTCCCACCACAACTGGGTGCGCTGCCCGAACACCGCCCCGATGTTGCGGGCGTTGCGCTCCCGCTCCTCGTACGGCACCACGCCCGCGACCCGGGCCTCGCCGGCCGTGGGGGTGAGGATGCCGGTGAGCATCTTGATGGTGGTGGACTTGCCCGCGCCGTTCGGCCCGAGCAGGGCGAGGAGTTCACCGGCCGCGACCTCGAAGCTGATGTCGCGCACCGCGTCCTTGGCCACCCGCTCCGGGTTGACGAGGGATCGGACCGCGCCCAGGAAGCCGGGACGGCGGACGGTGGTGTGGAAGGTCCGGGACAGGCCGCGGACCTCGATGCTTGCGGACACTCGACGAACCTCCGTGACACGTGAATCGCGGCCGACCGGCGGGGAGCCGGTCGGCCGCGGAGGATCTGATGCACCCTTGCGGAATGTCGGTCAGCCGGTCAGCCGGTCAACGGATCAATCCGTCAACCGGTCAGTCCGTCAACCGATCTTCGAGAAGACGAAGGAGAACTCCGTCGGCTCGGCCCGCAGGTAGTACTGCGGCAGCGGGCCCGGTCCGCACGACTGTGAACCGATGCCGTGCTGGCCGTGGTCGAGGTTGACCCACACGGTGTCGCCGGACCGGAGGTCCGTCAGGTGCCGGGCCGCGTCGAGCTGTTCGCTGGTCCAGCGCCGGGCGCTGAACCAGAACTCCGGGTCGCCCTCGATCCGCAGCCCGCCGAGCCGCGCCCAGCGGACGTCGGCGCGGGCGCCGTTCTCCTGCGGGCGCACATACGGGGTCTGCAACTCGTCCACCGAGGACTCCCAGCGGCCCAGCACGGAGGCCGACCGGGTGTCCGGGTACGCCTCGCCGGGACCGCCGCCGAACCACTCCACCCGCTCCGCCCGCGCGAGCCCGAAGCGGATGCCGAGCCTCGGCAGCGGCACCTTCCAGTCACCCTCGGGCGCCACGGACACGGTCAGCCTCAGCCGCGTACCGTCGGACGTCCAGCGGTACACCGTGCGCAGGCCGATCTCCCGGGCGGCGGGCGCCACCCGGGTCCGTACGGTCAGCGCGTCGTCGTCCCGTTCCACCGCGTCCAGCCGGTGGCGCATCCGGTGCAGGCCGTGCTTGCGCCACAGCACGCCCCAGCGCGTGTCGTCCTGCCAGGACGCGCCGTCGTCGTTGTCCGTCGGAGCCCGCCACACATCCAGGCGCAGCCCGGTCACGTCGACCCCGCCGATGGACTGCAGCGCACCCGTGCGGGCGTCGAAGGCGCCCGGGCCGAGCGTGATCAGCCGCTCGCCGGCCACGGGAGCGGCCGAGGCGGCCACCGACACCGACTGACGTTCGCCGGCCGGGAGTTGGGCCCAGGCCACCACGTGGTCCTTCGGCCCCCACGCGGTCTCCTCGGCCAGCAGCGCCCGAACCGTCCACAGCGACTCGCCGCTCCGGCCGGTCGCCGGCGGCTCCGGCAGCTTCACCTCCGCCGACTCGCCCGGCGCGAGCGCGGGCACCGGCAGCGCACCCGTCCCGACCGTCTCACCGTCGACCTGGTACGCCCACACGAAGGCCAGCGCGGACAGGTCGGCGAAGTCGTACCCGTTCGTGATCCGTACGGTGCCGTCCGCGCCGTCGCCCTCCATACGGACCGGCTCGATCACCTTCTTGTACTCGACGAGCCCCGGCGACGGCGTCCGGTCCGGGAAGATCAGCCCGTCGCAGACGAAGTTCCCGTCGTGCAGCTCCTCGCCGAAGTCGCCGCCGTACGCGTAGCCCAGCTCCGGGTTCTTGATCCCGTGGTCGATCCACTCCCAGACGAAGCCGCCCTGGAGCCGCTCGTGGGCCTCGAAGATCCGCTGGTAGTCGGCGAGCCCGCCGGGCCCGTTGCCCATCGCGTGCCCGTACTCGCACTGGATGAAGGGCAGCCCGCGCCGCTTGGTCGTGCCCCCGTCCAGGCCCCGGCCGATGCGCTCGACCTCGGCGTGGTCGGCGTACATCCGCGAGTACACATCGGTGTCACGGCAGTTCCAGTCGCCCTCGTAGTGCACGAGCCGAGAGCCGTCCCGGCCGTGGATCCACTCGGACATGGCCGTCAGACCGCGCCCGGTGCCGGCCTCGTTGCCGAGGGACCACATGACGACGGACGGGTGGTTCTTGTCGCGCTCGACCATGCGGGCCGCGCGGTCGAGCAGGGCCGGGGTCCAGCGGTCGTCGTCGACGGGGTTGTCGCGCCAGGCCTGCTCGGTGAAGCCGTGGGTCTCCAGGTCGCACTCGTCGATGACCCACAGCCCGTACTCGTCGCACAGGTCGAGGAAGGCCGGGTGCGGAGGGTAGTGCGAGGTGCGGACGGCGTTGAGGTTGTGCCGCTTCATCAGCAGCACGTCCTCGCGCATGGTCTGAAGGTCCAGGGCGCGGCCCCGCTCCGGGTGCCACTCGTGCCGGTTGACGCCCTTGAACAGGATCGCCCGGCCGTTGACCTTGATCAGGCCGTCCTCCAGGACGACGGTCCGGAAACCGATCCGCAGCGGCACCCTCTCGCCCTCGGTGGCCAGCACACCGTCGTACAGGCGCGGGGTCTCCGCGGTCCACGGCTCGACCGGCACGGTCACCGGCTCACCCGTCGCGACATCGATGTCGAGCTCGGGCACGGTGAGGCGGCCGTCGACATCGGAGTCGACGCGCAGGGTCCCCAGACCCTCGACGTGGTCGTACGACGCGTGCACGAAGAAGTCGGCCGCGCAGCCCGCCGGGCGGTGCAGCAGCGTCACATCACGGAAGATGCCCGGCAGCCACCACTGGTCCTGGTCCTCCAGGTACGAGCCCGCCGACCACTGGTGCACACGGACCGCGAGCACGTTCCCGGCCGGCTTCAGCAGGTGCCCGACCGCGAACTCGTGCGGCAGCCGGGACCCCTTGAACTCGCCGATGTCCGTGCCGTTCAGCCACACCCGGGCACAGGACTCCACCCCGTCGAAGCGCAGCACCGCGCCGCCGTCCGCCAGGGCGGGCCAGTCCTCCGGCAGGTCGAACACCCGCAGGTGGTCACCGGTCGGGTTCTCGGTCGGCACGCGGGGCGGGTCCACCGGGAACGGGTACAGATGGTTCGTGTAGATCGGCGCTCCGAACGCTCCGTCGCCCTGGAGGACCCAGTGGCCCGGAACCGCCACCTCCGCCCAGTCCCCGGCGTCGTACCCGTCCGCGGCGAAGGAGTCGTCCTCGGCGTCCGCGGTCGGTGACAGACGGAACCGCCAGGTGCCGTTCAACGACAGGGACGTGGCGTCGGAGGACGCGTACCAGGCGCGCGGCGGCAGGGCCCCGCTGCCCGGCGAGACGTCCTCGACGTAGTCGGTGGAGGTGGTGCGGAATGACATCGGTCTCCTTGCTCAGCCCTTGATGCCGGTCTGTGCGATGCCCTGGACCAGCCAGCGCTGGAGGAACAGGAACACGAGCAGCAGAGGCAGGATCGAGATGGCGGTGGCCATGAAGATCAGGTGGTAGTTCACGGTCTGGTTGGTCATGTAGGCGGAGAGCGCGACCTGGACGGTCCACGCGCTCGGGTCCTGGCCGATGACCAGCGGCCACAGGAAGGAGTTCCAGCCGTTGATGAAGGTGATCGTCGCGATCGCCGCGAAGAAGTTCAGCGAGTTGGGCACGACGACGCGCCAGTAGGCGCCCCAGTAGCCGAGCCCGTCCACCCGTGCCGCCTCCTCCAGCTCCTTCGGAAACCCTAGGAAGTACTGCCGGAACAGGAAGCAGGTGAAACCACTGAACAGCCCCGGGATGATGAGACCTCGGTAACTGTCGATCCAGCCGAGCGACGAGACCATCACGAAGCCCGGGACGAAGGTGACGGCCGTCGGGACCATCAGCGTGAACAGGACGGCGTAGAAGACCTTGTTGGCGTGCCGGTACGGGATGCGGGCCAGGCCGTAGCCGGCCAGGGAGCACACCAGCAGGGTGCCGACGGTGTGCAGGACGCCGACGATCAGCGAGTTCACCATGGACTGGCCGAAGTCGACCATGGTGTCCTCGAAGGGCGCGGTGATGTTGCCCCACTGGATGTCCGTGGGGAAGAGCCTCCACTCCTCTCCGGTGATCTCGGCGTCCGTGGAGAGGGCGTTGCGGACCAGGACGTAGAACGGGATCAGGAAGAGGAGCGCGGCGACGCCGACGGCGGCGTACAGGCCCGTGGAGCCCATCACCCCACGGCCCCGCGGGGTCCGGCGCGGCCCGCCGGACGGGGCCGACTTGGTCATCTCAGGTGCGGTCGTGGTCACTTGGACTCGTCACCCCTTCCAAAGCCCATGATCTTGCCCTGGAACAGGGTCACGACGACGATCAGCAGGGTCAGGATCACCGCGCCCGCGCTGCCCGCACCGTAGTCCTGGTTCTCGCCGAGGGCGGTGTAGTACAGCTCGACGAGCGGTGGCCGTCCCCAGGTGGTCTTCGACAGCAGGTTGAAGAACTCGTCGAAGGCCTGGTAAGCGGCGATCAGGAGCAGCAGGAGCACGGCCGTCGAGGTCGCCCGCAGCTGCGGCAGCGTGATGTGCCGGAACGTCTGCCAGCCCGGCTTGGCGCCGTCGATCGCGGCGGCCTCGTACAGCTCGCCCGGGATGTTCTGCAGCGCGGCCAGGAAGAGGATCATGTAGAAGCCGGACTGCAGCCACAGGCGCGCCGTGACGATGACCAGCCAGTACCAGGGCGGGTTGGGGTTGTCGAGCCAGGCGATGTTCTCGACGCCGAACCAGCCCAGCACGGTGTTCGCCAGACCGAAGCGGACACCGTTGAAGATGGACATCTTCCAGATGAGGGACGCGGCGACGTAACTGCACGCCGTCGGCAGGAAGAACACCGACCGGAAGAACGCCCGCATGAACCGCAGCCGGTTCACCAGCAGGGCGAGCCCGAGCGAGAGCGCCCAGGTGGTGGGCACGATGATCGCGGCGAAGGCGGTGAACGTGCCGAGGGCGCCGATGAAGTTGTCGTTCCCCAGCATGAACCGGTAGTTGTCGAGACCGACGAACGTGCTGGGTGTGACGGTGAAGCGTGCCTCGTAGAAGCTGAGCCAGATGCTCCAGCCGATCGGGACGTAGACGAAGATCAGCAGGCCGATGAGAAACGGCCCGGTGAACAGCCAGAAGTTGAAGGTGCCGCTGCCCCGCAGCCCCCGCCGCGGCCCGGCCTTGGAAGGCTTCGCCGGGGCGGGGCGCGCGAGGTCGCGCGTGGTGGTCGTCGACATGTCGTGGTCCGCCCGCCGGCCTATCCGAAGAGCTTCTTGAGCTCGGCGTTGACCACCTTGTCGCACTTGTCGAGCGCGGCATCCGGGTCGGCGTCCTTGCGGACGGCGTCGGCGAAGACGTCCTCCGTCGCCTTGATCATGGCCTGCGTCCAGCCGATGTTGTCGAAGTGGCCGAACTCGTTGAAGAGCTTGACGCCCTCGGCCGGCAGACCCGACTTGAGCTTGTCCGCGGACTCGGCGATCGAGGTGCGCGGCGGGATGTGGAAGCCGTAGGAGAGGGCCCAGTCCTCCTGGTACTCCTTGTTGTCGATCCACAGCCACTTCACGTACTCCTTGGCCTCGTCGACCCGGTCGCCCTTGGCGTTGACGAACATCGACCAGCCGCCGTTGTAGACCGAGGGCTTGCCGGCGTCGCCGACCTTCGGGAAGGGGAAGATGCCGAGGTCGTCGCCGAGCGCCTCCTGCATCACCGGCATGGCCCACATACCGCAGAACTGGATGGCGGTGAGGCCCTGGACGAGCGCGGAGGGGTCCCAGTAGTCCGCCGGGGCGCCGAGGAGCAGATCGCCGCTGGTGAACAGCTTGCGCATCTGCTTGATGCCGTCGACGACGGCGTCCGTGTGGTAGGCGGGCTCGTTCTTGTCGTTGAGCGTGTCGGCGCCGGCCGCCCAGATCATCGGGCGGATGACGGCCTGGAGGGTGTTGCCGAGGTAGACGCCCTTGACCTTGTCCGTGGTGAGCTTGGCGGCGGCCTCCAGCAGCTCGTCGAGCGTCTGCGGCACCTCGACGTTCGCCTTCTCCAGCATCGACTTGCGGTAGAAGAAGAACTGCGGGTCATCGATCATCCGGACGCCGTATATCTTGCCGTCCACCGTGTGCGACGCGATGTCGGCCTGGTTGAAGTCGTCCTTGACCGGCTCGACGATGTCGGTCAGATCCGCCACCTGACCGCTCTTGATGAGCTGGATCTGCGGGTGGAACTCGAAGAGGTCGGGTGCCTCCTTGGTGAGCAGGGACGCGAAGAGCTTGCTCTCGAAGTTCGAGCCGGTGATCCACTGCGTGGCGACGTTGGCGTCCTTGTAGGCCTTCGCGTACCGCTTGATGGCCTGCTCGGTGCCGGCCTCGCCATAGGCGTGGAAGTACTGGACCAGAGCGTCGCCGCCGCCACTTCCGCGGCCGGTGTTGCTGCCGCACGCGGCCAGTCCGCCGGCGGCGGCGAGGCCCATGGCGGCCCGCAGAACGGTGCGGCGGTCCCAGTTGCTGTTGCTCAATGCCGACATGCTGACGTCCTTGTCTCGATATGCGGCTGCGGCTCTGTCGCTGAGCGCCAGATGGCTCAAAGAGAGTTGCGGAGCGGGACGTTAACCTTCGGCTAAGCCTTCGGCAAGGGGTTGAACGAAGTCTGTTCGAAGCGTTGCATCCGGTTCGGTATGCCGAACCGTCCCGCCCGTCGCCGTGAAGGTGCCGTGCTGCTGCGGTGCGCCGTCAGGCAGGCGGCGCGGTACGGCTCCGTGAGGGACCGGAGCGCCGGGCCGGCCGCTGGCTGATCGACGAGAGCGCGCCCTCCAGGGCGAAGGTCGCGGCTCCCAGACACACCGGATCGGAGGGGATGGGGGAGAGGACGATCTCGGTCGCCGCGAACGGCCGGCGCAGCGCGTGCCGGGCCACGGCCTCACGCACCTCGTGCAGCAGCGGCTCACCGAGCGTGGCCGCGACCCAGCTGCTGAGCACGACCACCTGGGGATTGAGGAGGTTGACGAGGTCGGCGATGCCCGCGCCGAGGTAACGGGCCGTGTCGCGGACGACCTTGAGGGCCACCGGATCCTGTGCGGCGATCCCGTGGGCGAGCGCGTCGATGGTGGCGGTCTGGTCCTCGGGGTGGAGCAACGGGCTCTTCGGGTTCAGCTCCCTCAGATTGAGCATGATCCCGGGCGCGCCGACATACGTCTCCACACAGCCGTGGTTGCCGCAGTGGCACAGCCGCCCGTCGAGCACGAGGGTCGTGTGCCCCCACTCGCCCGCGCTGTTGCTGACACCCCGGTGCAGCCCGCCACCGAGCACCAGCCCGGCACCGACCCCGGTGCCCAGATTGACGACCACGGCGTCCCCGCGCCCACGGGCCGCGCCGAACCACTGCTCGGCGACCGCGCAGGCACGCAGCGGATTGTCCAGGTGCAGCGGGTAGGCGATGTGCTCGGCGAGCAGGTCGAGCAGCGGCACCTCGTGCCAGTTCCAGTTCGGGGCGTACTCCGAGATCCCCGTGTCGCGGTCGACCTGCCCCGGCACGCTCACCCCGACGCCCAGCACCCGGGCGCCCTCGACCCCGGCCTGCGCGACCACCGAGCCGACCGCCGCCGCGACATGGGCGACGACCTGCTCCGGGCGGCCCTCGCCCGGGCGCATGTCCTCGTCGGCGCGCGCGAGCACGTTCAGCCCCAGGTCGAAGAGTTCGACACGGACGTACGTCTCCGCGATGTCCACGCCGATCAACGCGCCCCCCGACGCGTTGACGGCCACGAGCCCCCGGGGGCGCCCGCCCGCCGAGTCCTCGAACCCGACCTCCGTGATCATGCGCAGATCGAGCAGCTCGCCCACGAGGGTGGCGACCGTGGCGAGGCTCAGCCCGGTGGCGGCGGCCAGTTCCTGCCGGGACGTCGGCGACTCGGCGATGATCTGGCGCAGCACCTCGTAGCGGTTCGCGGTACGGATGTCCCGTGATGTGCGCTTGACCACCGACACGAGAACTCCCTCGATCCTTTCGGGCCATGGCCGGGCCCGTCCGTCGGCTCCGGCGCGGCGCAAGGCTATGGCCTGCCGGTACATTCGACAAGGGGTTAGGAAAGGGGGTTTACAAAGTCCGGTGGTGGACGGGACGGCACGTCAGCGTATACGGCTTGAAGAGGGCGCTCCGACGCGCGGGCCGGGGGGTGCTGACCGCCCGGACCTCGCCTCTCAGCCGCCCAGCACGTCCCGCACGAACGCGTTCCGGAACGTGCCCGCCGGGTCCAACTCCTCGGCCAGCGCCCGGAAGTCGCCCAGCCTCGGGTACCGCTCGCGCAGCACCGCCGACGGCACCGTGAAGATCTTGCCCCAGTGCGGTCGCGGCTCATACGGGTCCAGCGCCTCCTCGACCCGCCGCACCACGGGCAGCACGGCCGCGGTGTCGTCGATCCACGTGAAGTGCAGCGCCACCGTGTCCCGCCCGAAGGAGGGGCTGAGCCACTGCTCGTCGGCGGCCACCGTACGCACCTCGCAGGTCTGGAGCACGGGCGCGATCACCTCCCGTACGGCGTCCAGCGCGTGAAGCGCATCCAGGGCGTACTGCCGCGGCAGCAGGTACTCCGACTGGAGCTCGGCCCCGCTGCTCGGCGTGAACTCGGCCCGGAAGTGCGGCAGCCGCTCGTGAAAGGGGCCCGGCACCCCGAACTGCTGTGTGCAGTTCCCCGCGGGTATCCCCGGCACCGGGTGCACCGCCGCGGTCGCGGGCGGCGCCCACGGGAAGTCCACGGGCGGCTCGTCGGTGCGCCGCTTGACCCAGACGTGGTTGAAGCGCGGCTCCCGCCAGTCGGTGAACAGGCTCACGCTGTACGCGGTCGCCGCCACGGCCGCGTGGTCGAGCCCGGCGAGCGGCAGGTCGACGTACACGTGCTGGCTCACCTCGAAGGCGGGCTCCAGGTCGAGCGTGAGCGCGGTGACGACACCGAGGGCGCCCAGGGACGTCACGGCCCCGCCGAAGCGCGCGTCGCCACGGCCGATCACGACGACCTCCCCGTCCGCCGTGACCAGCTCGACCTCGCGCACGGCCGAGGCGAGCGGGCCGTTCGCGTTCCCCGACCCATGGGTGCCGGTCGCCACCGAGCCGGCCACCGAGATATGGGGGAGGGAGGCCATGTTGGCCAGGGCCAGACCGTGCCGGTGCACCGCCGCCGCGAGTTCCGCGTACCGGACGCCGCCCCCGACCCGTACCGTACGGGCCGCCGTGTCCACCTCGACCACCGGCGGCAGCGCGGTCAGCGACAGCAGCACGCCCTCGCTCCCCGGCTCGGCGATCTCGTTGAACGAGTGCCCGCTGCCGAGGACCCGCACCGCCCTGCTGCCCGCGACGAGGGCCCGCACCTCCTCGATCGAGTGCGGCCGGTGCAACTCCTTGGCCGTGTACGCGATGTTGCCCGCCCAGTTGGTCAGGGTGTCGGTCATCCGCGGTGTCCCTTTCCCGCAAGTCCGTGCCGTCGCCCACGGGTCGGCTCGTGTGTTCGTGCCGGCTCGTGTGCTCCGGCGTGTACGACCGAATCCCAACCCATGGGGCCCCGCGCGATCAACCCCGTGCGCTCCCCGTACCGTGCGCCTGATCGGCGAGGACCTCGTGGATGACGCGCCGGGCGTGGGCCGCCATCACGGGGTTCGAGTCCCGGTAGGCCCGAAGTTCGAGGAGCGCGATCGACAGGGCCCAGCCGCGGCCGCGCGCCCAGGTGGCGTCGTCGGTGTCCAGACCGGCCCGGAAGGCGGCTCGCGCCGCGGCCGGCAGCACGTACCAGGCCGCGATCAGGTCGACGGCGGGTTCGCCCAGGCCCAGGCAGCCGAAGTCGATGACCGCGCTGAGGCGCCCCTCGGCCAGCAGCATGTTCCCGGGCTGCAGATCCGCGTGGAGCCAGACCGGTGGCCCGGACCAGACGGGAGCGCCCAGGGCGGCCTCCCACGCGGCGGTCGCCGCGTCGGTGTCCACCACTCCCCGCAGCTCCGCCAGCGCCGCCCGGGTCGCCTGATCCCGGGTCGCCAGCTGCTCGGCGCGGTAGGACGGTGGCCCGTCCGCGGGATCGATGTCACGCAGTGCGGTGACGAACTCCGCCAGGTCCCCGGCGAGCGCGCCGGGTTCGGCGAGGTGCCCGACGGCCGGTGGCTCGCCGTCGAGCCAGCGGTAGACGGACCAGGGCCAGGAGAGGCCTTCACCGGGCGTTCCCTGCCCCAGCGGTACGGGGATGGCGACGGGAAGCCGTGGCGCGAGCCGCGGCAGCCACCGGTGCTCCTTCTCGACGTCGTCCGCGGCCCCGGCGGTGAGGGGCAGACGGACCACCATGTCCTCGCCGAGCCGGTACATGGCGTTCGCCGTGCCGGCGGCGCCGACCCGTACGACGGGCAGGCCCGCCCACTGCGGGAACTGCGCGGCGACGAGCCGGCGAACGAGGGCGGTGTCGGTGGCGCTCTGGGTGCGGGTGCGGGTGTCGGGGTCGGTGTCGGAGCTGGGCTGGGACGCGGCGGCATGCATCCGGCCATACGAACGGTCCGACGCACCGGCCGTCAACGGATTTGACCGTCCCGCGCCCGTGCCCGCGAAGGCCGCACGAAGGGACCCTGGAAGCGCTGCCCAACTCCCGCCCCTGCGTGATCCATTGCCCCCTCACCTGCCGACATCTACGTTAGAAACCGGTTGCTGTCCCTGCGTCACCGAGCCGGAAGGCCCCTTCCTTGACCGAGCGTCCCGCGGCCCTCTTCGCCATGACCGCCGAGAACGTTCCCCGGGTCTTCCCGCCGGACGTACTGGCCCGCCTGCGTGACGCCCTGGACATCGACCCCACCGTGGTGGCCGGGAGCTTCACCGATCCGCGGGTCCGGGACGTGCTCGCCGAGACCGAGGTCCTGGTCACGGGCTGGGGCTGCCCCGTGGTCGACGAGGCGGTGCTCGACACGACGCCGAAGCTGCGGGCGATCCTGCACTCCGCGGGCTCGGTGAAGGGCTTCACGACCCCGGCAGTGTGGGAGCGCGGGATCGCGGTCTCCTCGGCGGCCGACGCCAACGCGGTGCCCGTTGCCGAGTACACGCTCGCCATGATCCTGCTCGCGGGCAAGGACCTCTTCGTGAGCAGGGAGCGTCTCAGGGCCGAGCGGGTCCACCCCGGCTGGGAGATCGTCCCCGGCATCGGCAACCACGGCCGCCGCGTCGGCATCATCGGCGCCTCCCGCATCGGCCGCCGCCTCATCGAGCTGCTGCGCCCCTTCGACCTGCGGCCGAGCCTCACCGACTCGTACGTCGACGAGGCCGGGGCCGCGGCACTAGGGGGCTTCTGATGGCTCTCCGCGGCGTCGCGACGCCCGGCACGCACTCTCGCCGCACCGGACGAAAGTCCTAGTAGCTCCGCTACGAGGACTTCCGCCCGGCACGCCGAGAGCACGCACCGAACGCCGCTCCTTCTTCCACGGAGAGCCATCAGAAGCCCCCGGCGTACCCCTGCTGCCGCTCGACGAGCTCCTCAGCACCTCCGCCATCGTCACCGTCCACGCCCCCGACACCCCCGAAACCCGTCACCTGATCGGGCGCCGCGAACTCGCCCTGATGCCGGACGGCTCCGTCCTCATCAACACCGCGCGCGGCGCGCTCATCGACCACGAAGCGCTCATCGACGAGCTGCGAAGCGGGCGGATCAGCGCGATCCTCGACGTCACCGACCCCGAGCCGCTGCCCGCCGACTCCCCGCTCTACGACCTGCCGAACGCCTTCATCACCCCCCACCTCGCCGGTTCACAGGGCAACGAGGTGGCCCGCCTCGGCCTCGCGGTCGTGGAGGAGGCCGAACGGTTCTCCGCCGGACAGCCGTTGGCGCATGGGATCGACGCGTCGGTGCTGGAGCGCACGGCGTGACGGCCGCCCCGCCATGCCGGAAACGGTGACAGCCACGCCGACGAAAGGCACTCGGTCACCGTCTGCGCCCCGCCGAAAGCAGGGCCCCGCCACCACGCACCCCCACCCAGGGGCATACCGTGAGGAGTCGTACGTCCGATCCAGGAGGAGATGCAGGATGGGCAGCCGCACCGCGCTGGTAGAGGATCTGATGGAGCGCTTCCCGCACGTCCCGCGGGAAGCCGTCTTCAAGGAGGATCTGCTCCGGGGCGGGGTGGCCTTCGACCCGTCAGCCCTCAGTGACAACGAGAGCGGCGAGGTCAAGCCGAAGTCGTACTTCATCTTCTCCTTCGACCACGGCACCCTGCCCGAGCTGGGCGAGGCCGCGCTGCGCCGTCCGCCGGAGGAGATCATCCTCACCGGAGGCCCGTACGACCTGCGCCGGACCGTCGTGTCCGTGCGAGTGAACCCGTCCTCGCCGTACCGGGTGGCGGCCGACGAGGAAGGGCTCCTCGGTCTCTACCTCGACGGCAGGCGCGTCGCCGACGTCGGTGTGCCGCCGATGCCGGAGTACTACCGGCACACGCTCGCCAACGGGAAGTCCGTGATGGAGGTCGCCCCGACCATCCAGTGGGGCTACCTGATCTACCTCACCGTGTTCCGGGTGTGCCAGTACTTCGGCGCCAAGGAGGAGTGCCAGTACTGCGACATCAACCACAACTGGCGCCAGCACAAGGCGGCCGGGCGTCCCTACACCGGTGTCAAGGACGTCGAGGAGGTCCTGGAGGCGCTGGAGATCATCGACCGGTACGACACCGCGAAGGCGTCCACGGCGTACACGCTCACCGGTGGTGCCATCACGTCGAAGGTCGCCGGGCGCGACGAGGCCGACTTCTACGGGCACTACGCCAAGGCCATCGAGGAGCGCTTCCCGGGCCGGTGGATCGGCAAGGTCGTCGCGCAGGCGCTGCCGCGCGACGACGTGCAGCGGTTCAAGGACTACGGCGTGCAGATCTACCACCCCAACTACGAGGTGTGGGACCGGCGGCTGTTCGAGCTGTACTGCCCGGGCAAGGAGCGCTACGTGGGCCGCGACGAGTGGCACAAGCGCATCCTCGACTCGGCTGAGGTGTTCGGTGCGCGCAACGTGATCCCCAACTTCGTCGCGGGCGTGGAGATGGCCGAGCCCTTCGGGTTCACGACCGTCGACGAGGCCATCGCGTCGACCACCGAGGGGCTGCGGTTCTTCATGTCCCACGGCATCACGCCCCGGTTCACCACCTGGTGCCCGGAGCCCACCACCCCGCTGGGCAAGGCGAACCCGCAGGGTGCGCCGCTGGAGTACCACATCCGGCTGCTGGAGGCGTACCGCGCCACGATGGACGACTTCGGGCTGTCGTCCCCGCCCGGATACGGCCTGCCCGGACCCGGTCGCGCGGTCTTCTCGGTGAGCTCGTTCATGGACAGTCTCCCGGCCGAGGAGCGCGTGGGCGGGTAGGCGGACGCCCCGGGGCGTAGGAGAGGCGGGCTTGGGCGGGTAATTTCTCCGGCGGGTGAGTCGATGGGTGCCGGTGTACGTACAACTCACCGGTGACAACGGGTGGCAACCGGCGGTAACCACATCTGGACATGCGGCTTGTCAGTTGTGCGGGAACCGTGAAAAGCTCGGGGCCTGTCGTGAGATACCCCCAACTCCCTTACTTCTAAGGTGAGTTGCCCTTTGCATTGTGGATGCGCATCGTTTCAGATGGACGCACCTCGCTCTGTGGATGCAGGAGACCCATGCCCGACCTGCCGAAGCCCCAGGACGCCACCGAAGCCGCGCTGCTGTCGGAGTGCTGGGACGCGGTCCTTTCGTACGCCGATCTGTGCACATCCGGGTCGGCCTCGGCCAGCCAACTGGCAACAGAGGCGTTCACGCACGGCATACAGGAGGCCCGCGCCGACGAGGCCAGAGCCGGCCGGGGCACGGGCCGACGGGCGTTACGACTGCCCAGAATCCCCTTCCTGCTGGCCTCGGTCCGCACCACGGCCGGGGCCTGGGAGGCCCACGGGCGGGGCCCCCGGCTCGATGCCGACCTGCGGCTGTGGCTCAACTCCGACAAGGCCGCCCGGTACACCGGCCCGCCCCTGAACCGGCCGCTCGCACTGCGCGGGCTGAGCGACATGCAGGAGCCGGACGCCGCCCTGCTGTGGCTGGTCGAGGTGGAGTCGCTCCCGCTGCCCGTCGTGGCCCGGCGCCTCCGGCTCGACCCGGCGAGCGCCTCCAGGGAACTCGCCCAGGTGCGCTCGCTGTTCCGGGAGCGTTGCCAGAGCAACCACCTCGACACCCCCATGGACTCGGACTGCCGCAGGTACGCGCGGCTGCTGGACGCGGTCACCCGCTCGCCCGAGGCCGAGACCCCCGAGGACCTCTCACGGCACCTCGCCACCTGCGTCGAGTGCGCCGAGGCCGCCGCCTGCCTCCGGTCGCCGAGCAGCGGACTGCCCGCCGCGCTGGCGGGCGGCGTCATCGGCTGGGGTGGCCACGCGTACCTGGAACGGCGCCGCCGGGCCGCCGAGGCCGGGCTGATCCCCGGCCGTGCCGACCTGTCGGGCGCCGACCGGGGTCTGTCGCCGAGCAGGGAGCCCAAGCCCCGGGTCGGCCGCACCGGCATTCTGGTAGCCGCCGGGATCGTCTCCGTCCTGGCCCTCGCGGTCTCCCTCATGCCCGTCGGCTCCGAGGGCGGCACCCAGGCCCAGGACGACCCGGCGAGCCGTCAGCCCGTGGCGGACCCCGACGTGTCGCTGCCGACCGTGGCGCCGCTGCCGTCCGACACCTCGGGCGACCCGTCGGAGGCACCGCGTGCCGACGCCAGCCGCACCCCGGCCGCCGAGTCCGACCCGGAACCGCAGGGCGAGGGCTCGTCCCCGGCGCGCATCTCGCACCGGCCGGTCGCGCCCGACGAGTCGGACTCCTTCTGCCGCCTCCGCTACGAGATAGTCAACGAGTGGCCCGACGGCTTCCAGGCCACCGTCACGGTCACCTCCGCAAAGGCCGTCGACGACTGGCGCATCGGCTGGACCTTCAAGGACGGCCAGCGCATCACCCAGATGTGGGACGGCACCTCCGACCAGGACGGCTCCCGCGTCACGGCGACCCCCGCCGACTACAACCAGTCCGTCGACGCCGGCGCCACCTTCGGCGTGGGCTTCCTCGCCTCATGGCAGGGCGACAACTCCACCCCACGCGACTTCACGCTGAACGGCCGGAGCTGCACGAAGGTGAGCTGAGGCCGCGGGGAGGGGCCGGGTGGGCGTCGGCTCCGCGAGGCACACGCCCCGGTGCGACGCACGGCTCGGCGAGGTGCGTCGGCTCGGCAAGGCGCGTACGGCTCGGTGAGACGCACGGTCCGGCGGGGCGCACACGGCCCGGCGAGGCGCACGGCCCGGTGAGACGCACGGCTCGGCGAGGTGCACGGCCCGGCAAGGTGCGTACGGCTCGGTAAGACGCACGGTCCGGCGAGGCACACGGCTCGGCGAGGCGCACGGCCCCACGAGACGCATGGCCCGGCGCGGCCCGCCAGTCGTCCCCACGCGGTGGAGCCGCACGGTGCCACCGGCCCACACCCCCTTCCGGGGCGCGGCCCCCGCACTCGAACGCCCCGCCCGGCATGCCCGGGGCGGCGGGTGCGCCGAGACTGGGCCCATGCCGGGACGCATCGAGGACTACGCCCTCGTCGGGGACCTGCTCACCGCGGCGCTCGTGGGCCGGGACGGGAGTCTGGACTGGCTGTGCCTGCCACGGTTCGACTCGTCGGCGTGCTTCGCCGCGCTGCTCGGTGACCCGGACAACGGCCGCTGGCTGATCGCCCCGGCCGAGCCGGACGGCCCGTACGCCCGCCGCCGCTACCGTGGCGACACCCTCATCCTCAACACCGAGTGGGAGACGGCCACCGGCCAGGTCCTCGTCACCGACTTCATGCCGCGCCGCGAGGGCGCCCCCTGCGTCGTCCGCATCGTCGAGGGCCTGTCCGGCAGTGTCGACATGCACATGGACCTGCGGCTGCGCTTCGACTACGGGCGCGTGCTGCCCTGGATGCGCCGGGAGGGCGGCGCACTGACCGGGATCGCCGGACCGGAATCGGTGTGGCTGCACACTCCCGTGCGGCTCACCGCGCACGGCAAGGCCCACACCGCCCGCTTCCGCGTGAGCGCCGGCGAACAGATCCCCTTCGTCCTCACCTGGCACCCCTCCCACCTGCCCGCCCCCGACCCCGTGGACGCCTTCGCGGCGCTGCGGGCCACGGAGACGTACTGGCAGGAGTGGCTGCGACCGCTGACCTACCACGGTCCCTACCGCGACGCGGTCGCCCGCTCACTGATCACACTCAAGGCCCTCACCTACGAGCCCACCGGCGGCATCGTCGCCGCCCCCACCACCTCCCTCCCCGAGGAGATCGGCGGCTCGCGTAACTGGGACTACCGCTACTGCTGGCTCCGCGACAGCGGCCTCACCCTGGAAGCGCTGCTGCGCAGCGGCTTCACCGCCGAGGCCGAAGCCTGGCGGGGCTGGCTCGAACGGGCGGTGGCCGGGCGGCCCCAGGACATCCAGATCATGTACGGCATCGCGGGCGAACGCCGGCTCAACGAGTGGGAGGCCGGCTGGCTGCCCGGGTACGAGGGCTCGCGGCCCGTACGCATCGGAAACGCCGCAGCAGACCAGCGACAGCTCGACGTGCAGGGCGAGGTGATGGAGACCGTCTACCTCACCGTCCGCTCCGGACTGCGCCCGCGGCAGCACATGGTCTCCCTCCAGCGGCTCCTGCTCGACGACCTGGAGCGGGCGTGGACCGCCCCCGACCAGGGGCTGTGGGAGACACGCAGCCCTCCGCGCCACCACGTCCACTCCAAGGTGATGTGCTGGGTCGCCTTCGACCGCGCGGTACGACTCGCGGAGGAGTTCGGGCGCTCCGGGCCCGTGGACCGCTGGCGGCAGGTCCGGGACCGTATTCGCCAGGAGGTGTGTGAGCAGGGGTTCGACCCCGTCCGCTCCACCTTCACCGGGGCCTACGGAACGCCGGAGCTGGACGCCGCGCTGCTGCTCATCCCGCAGACCGGCTTCCTGCCCCCCGACGACCCCCGGGTCCTCGGCACCATCGAGGCGGTACGACGCGAACTCGACGCCGACGGGCTGGTGTTGCGCTACTTGGCCGACAGCGGCCCCTCCCCGGACGGGCTAGCCGGACCCGAAGGCGTCTTCCTGGCCTGCTCCTTCTGGCTCGCGGACGCGCTGCTGCTGATCGGCCGCGATGACGAGGCCCGCGAACTGTTCGAGCGGCTGCTGTCCCTGCGCAACGACGTCGGCCTGCTCGCCGAGGAGTACGACCCCGTCACACGCCGCCAACTCGGCAACTTCCCCCAGGCGTTCACCCATGTTCCGCTCATCCGGGTCGCGTACGAACTGGACCGGCACGCCACGGAGCACCGGCGCGGTGTGCCGCGCCCGGGGGACTGAGCCCGGCGCGGCAGATACGTCCGTACGTAGCGGGGGTTGCCCGCGACATCAATCCACCCTGGACACGACAACGGCCTGCGCAACCCCGGACGGGGTCGCACAGGCCGTCGTCACACAGGCCTCACCGGGTTACCGACCCAGGCTGTGCCCGGTCCGGGCCTTCCCGGGCGCCCCTGCGCGGAGCAGGGTCGCGGTCAGCCGCCCCTCTTCTCGAAGGTCGCCTCACTGACGCCCCACATGAACAGCCCGCCGAGTGGGCACTCGGGAAAATCGGCCCGCAGCACCCGGACGAGGAACTCCACCATGCCGCAGTCGTAGCGGCTCCACAGCGAGCCGTTCCGCGCGTAGACCACGACCGGCCACTTGGCGGGATCCTCGTCCGAGGCATCCCAGCACAGCATGTCGGCGGTGGCGTCGACACCCCAGTTGATCAGTACCGGAGAGGTACCTTCCAACTCGGGCGCCTTGTCCTCGGTCTCCCAGTCGGCCTCGGCGTTCGCCGTCTCGATCACCATCCCGTCCCGCTGTGCCTCGGACAGTGAGACCTTGGGTTCGGGTGTGTTGATCGCCAGGTAGTCCTGCACCGCGCCGGCGCCGTAGACCTCCATGAAGCGCTGGTAGTCAGGCGGGAACGGCCTGCCCCAGGACGCGGTCATGGCGTCCCAGTCGACCCTTGTACCACCGTCCGCCGGCGGCGGCATGAGCCGTCGCAGGGCGTCCAGATCGGCCGACTCAGTCATCGGCACCTCGCCTTCTCAGTCCGTGTCATGGTGTGGCTCCTGTGGGCGCCGGAGCGCCACTGCTGTCGTTTTGGGTGCCCAGATTGTCTCCTGTGCTCAGAGTGTTGGGGATGAACACCTGGAAGTTGATGCCGACCGTTCCATCGGGGTACATGCCGTACGCCGACATGTCGTACCCGGTCGGCACCGTCCTGCTCCCCTCGTAGCGGGGTGAGACGGTGTACATGACGTGCTGGCCGGACATCACGGCCTGGTACACCATGTTCTCGTACGCCCTCATGTGCTCGTCGCCCTGCGTGGAGCCGATCTGCTTGGCGTTGGCGCCCCGGGCGCACGGGGAGAGGTTGGCCAGGACGCCCTTGCCCGCGAGCTTGTTGCCGATGAGGTGGCAGGCGTTGACGTTCTTCTGCGCGTCCAGTCCCTTGCTGTCGGCGAAGTTCTGCGCCCACTGATATCCCGGCGGGTTCGAACCCACGGGAGTGCCCTTGTTGTTCTTCAGGTACTCCTTCGTCAGGCAGGCCTCCGCTGTCGTGGCGCGGTTGCCGTTCGACGCGTCCCTGTCCCCGTACTTGATCCAGCCGTCTCCGCAGTTGCCCCGGTTCTCGTCCTCGCCGGGGTCCGGCTGCGGACGCGGGATGCGCCTCGGGTCGGGTGCGGGTTGGTCACTGGTGTCGTCCCGCTCCCTGGAGCGTTCGTTGATCCGCTCCCTGACCTGGTCGACGACGTACTCGACGGCGGCGGCGACGGCGATGACGGCGACGGTGACCACCACCGCGGCGGCGAACGCCACGATGGCGGCCGGGATCGCGAGGGCGAAGAAGTGCCCGTCGAGTTCGACGTTGCTGATCGGGTTGCCGCCTGTGAAGGCGTACCGGTTGCCGGTGAACGGGTCACTGCCCAGCCCCATGTCGGCGAGGGCTCCGTTGTACATGTCCCGGGTGGTGAAGCGGTTCAGCCCCGGGTCGTAGTCGCGGAAGCCCATGTCGTAGGTGCCGGAGCCGGAGTCCCACCGCTTGGCGTTGTAGCGGTAGGGGTTGTACTCCTCCTTGTTCGGGTCGGCCGCCTCCGGTTTGTCGATGCCGGTGAACTCCGACTCGTCGTTCTTGCCGTAGGCGGTGTAGCCGTAGGTGGCCTTGGTGTTGCCGCTGTCGTCGGTCAGGGTCTCGACGTCGGTGTGGCTGTTGTAGCCGTAGTACGCGTCCTCGGTCGTCCCGTTCTCGTTGTGCTTGATCTGCGACAGGCGCTGGCCCCACGGGCTGTACTGGTAGGACTTGGTCAGCTTGCCGGCGACCTCCTCGGTCAGCACTTCCTGGGAGAGGCCGAGGTACTTGTAGTCGGTGGTCTTGCCGTCCGCGGTCTTGGACGCGGTGCGGTCGAGCGGGTCGAAGGTGAACTTCGTGGACTTCATCGCCCCGCTCGCGTCCCGCTGCTGGGACTCGATGACGTGGTCGAAGCCGTCGTAGATGTTCCGCGAGACGATCTGGCCGTCCTGGGAGGTCGACTCCTGGCGACCCAGCGGGTCGTAGTTGAAGGAGGTGACGGAGCCCGCGGTGGTCGACGTCTGCAGCCGGTTCCGGTCGTAGCGGAAGTCCGTGGTGGCCCCGCCGACCTCCTGCTCGATGACGTTGGCGTTGTCGTCGTGGACGTAGGTTTCCGTGGTCGCGCCGTTGCCGGTCTTCACCGACTTGGCTATTCGGTCCACCGGGTCGTAGCTGTACTCGGTGGTGGATTCGAGATACGCCGAGTGGTTGTCGGCGTTCATCTTCTTCGCGACGTCCTTCGCCTTGTTGCCGTTGGCGTCGTAGTCGTAGGTGTGCGAGGCGACCAGGGTGCCGTTGGCCTTCTTCTCCTCGGTGCTCTTCACCGCACCGTCGACGAAGTAGGTGTGGTCAACGGTGTTGCCGTTGTCCTTGGTCTCCTTCAGTACCTGACCGCGGTCGGTGTAGGTGTAGCTGGTGACCTTGGGGTCGGCGTCCGTGGGCGACGTACCCACTGCGACCGACTTGACCATCTCTCTCAGGTCGTAGGTGTACTTCGAGTGCTGGTCGGGATGGGTGATCGTGTCCGGCTGGTCGTTGGGGTCGTAGGTGTAGGCGGTGGTCGTCTTCTCCTGGCCCGCCAGGGTCTCGGTGACCCCGGAAACCCTGCCCAGCTCGTTGTAGGAGATCGAGTACTTGTCGGCCTCCGCGCCGGGCGACAGGTCGTCGATCACTGACAGGTTGTCGTTGAGGTCGTAGGAGTAGCGGAACTGGTGCTTCTCCGCGTCGACCTCACTGGACAGATCCCGGACGAGCTTGACCCCGTCCGCCACAACCGCGCCGGCCGTGCTCTGGAAGAGCTCCAGCTTCGACGTGTTCCCTTGGGTGAAGTCGTACGAGCCGAGGCTCACCCAGGCGCCCGCGCCGCTGGACTGGTCGACCGTCTTCTCGACGCTCCCGCCGGCGTGGGTCAGCTTGTACCTGGCGGTCTTGCTGGCTCCGCTGACCTCCGGGAACTTCACATAGGCGGTGTACTTGCCGTTCTTCGGGATGTTCAGCGTCCAGGTGAACGAGTCCGTCCCGCTGCCGGCCGCGTGGGCGCGGTAGTCGTACCCCTGCTGACCGGTCTTGGTGCCGGACGTCCACGTGCCCGTGGTGCTGGTGTGCTGGGCGTCGGAGTTGTCGACGAGCGGGACCGCGGTGCCGACCGGCACGCCGTCGTCGGTCTTCTCCTTCAGCTTGCCGTTCGGGTAGTAGGTCCAGCCCATGGTGCGGCTGAAGTCACCGCCGGCCGAGGTGAGCGTGCGGGACGTCTGCAGGCCCAACTCGTTGTAGTCGTAGCTGGTCTTGATGTCCCACGGGTCGGTCGAGTCCTTCACCCAACCGTTGTCGTAGTAGGTCTGATACGTGTCGTTGCGGACGGTCTGCCCCTCCGACGGCGGCAGCGAGGTCTTGACGACCCGGCCGACCGCGTCGTAGACGGTCTCGGTGTAGACGTTGGGGTTGTTGTAGCGCGTGTCCGCCGGGTTGTACGGCAGGAACTGCTTGACCGGCCGGTTCAGCGCGTCGTACTCGGTGCGCGAGGCGAAGTCCTCCGCGTTCGCCGTCTCCGTGCCGCGCGGCGTGATGACCCGGGTCGCGTTGCCGACCTGGTCGTACTCGTACTGCGTGGTGCGGTGGACGGTGTCCGGGCCGGAGCCGCTGTGGGGCACCTTGACCTCGGTCTTCTTGCCCCGCTCGTCGTAGCTGGTCTGAGTGGAGTTGCCGCCCGGGTCCGTTTCGGAGACGACCAGCGCGTCCTTGTCGTAGCCGCGCCGCGACACGTTGCCCAGCGGGTCGGTGACCGTGGTGACCCGGTGCTCCAGGTCGTAGGTCATCTTCGAGGAGAAGTCGTCGGGGTCCGCCGTGCGGTTCTTCTTCGGGTCGACGACCTTGACGTTGTTGCCCACCGAGTCGTACTCGTACGAGATCTTCTCGCCGAGGGCGTTGACCACGGAGGTGAGCTGGTAGAGCTCGTCGTAGTGCTGGGTGGTGGTGAAGTCGTCCGGGTCGGCGGGCGTGGCCACGCCCTTGGGCTCGGTCGTGGTCTTCAGGTGACCGGTCTTGTCGTAGGTGTAGAGCGTCTTGCGCAGCGGCGCGGTCGGCGAGTCCTGTGGCGAGGTGGCCTCGGTGGTCTGGTCGGCCGCGTCGTAGACCGCCGTGGACACCGCCCCGTTGGGTGCGATGGCCTTGGTGACGTTGTCGTTCGCGTCATAGTCGGGCGCCGGGGTGGTGATCAGGTCGTTCTCGGCCTGGTCCTTCGGGACCGTCCTGACCATCGGCCGACCGTACGTGTCGTACGTCTGCGTGGTCCTGTTGCCCAGCGGGTCGATGATCTCCCTGACCTTGCCGCGATCGTCGTGGACGAACGAGGTGGTCTTCTCCAGCGCGTCGGTGATCTTCGCCGGGTAGCCGGCAGGGCCGAACTCGCTGTTCTTCGTGGCGTGGCCGTTGGCGTCCGTCGCCTTGGACAGCAGACCGTACGTGTCGTACTCGTACCGGGTGGTGTAGTCGCCGGCGTCCGGAGTGGAGACACCCTTCGGGTCGGTGACCGTGGTCAGGTTGCCGAAGCCGTCGTAGCCGAAGTTCCAGGTGCGGAGCTGCGGGGAGGTCTTGCGGAAGATGTCGGACGAGTAGCCGTCCAGCCGCTTGACGTACTCGTACTGCGTGCTGTTGACCGGGTACTTGCCCGTAGCGCAGTCGCTCTGCGGCGGGACGCCCCCCTTGTTCATCTCGGCCGTGCGCTTCCACAGCGGGTAGCCGGTGAGCGGGTCGTAACAGTACGCGGTCGTGGCTCCGTTGGCCTCCTCCAGGTACGTGACGTTGTTGTCCGCGTCCCAGGTCAGCTTGGTGGACTGGTTCTTGGCGTTGGTCGACTGCACCGGGCGGCCGTAGTCGTCGGTCACATATGTCGTGGCGTTGCCCTCGGCGTCGGTGACCACGGCGGAGGTGTGGTCGGTGTTGACCGCATCGGGCGCGTACGCGAACTCCATCGGACCGCCGAGGCGGTCGGTCAGGGTCTGCGTCCACCAGTGGTACTTCGGGTCGTCGCCCTCACGTGGGTAGTAGTACGCCAGGCCGGTCACGTTGTTGCGCGGGTCGGTGACCTTGACCAGCTTGACGTTCTTGTTGCCCTGGGTGGCGTCGTACTCGAAGCCGAACACCTTCGGCTGGGACGAGCCCGCGCCGTCGGTGAGTTTGGTCAGCAGACCCTTGTCGGAGTACGCGAAGGTCAGCTGCCGGCCGGAGATCTCCGTCACCGACTTGAGGTGGTCGACGATCTTCGGGTTGGAGGAGTCGGCCTTCGTGTAGTAGGTGGCGGTCAGCGTCTGCCGGCCCGCCGGGTCCGTGATGTACTTCAGGAACTTGGTGGGCTTGTTGTTGGACTTGCGCTCTTCGTACGTGAACGTCTGTGTGTTGCCGTTCTTGTCGACCGTCGACGTCATGTAGCCGTCGCAGCCGAAGACGAAGCGCGTGCCGTCCGGTTTGGTCAGGGTCCAGGCGTCCGGGATCGGGTCCTTGTCCGGGGTGCAGTCCAGGCCCGGCTTGGCCGAGAGCCTGAAGTGAACGCCCGCCGGGGCCTTCCAGGTGCCGTCGTCCTGCTTGCGGAAGACGTGCGTGGTGCCGTCTCCGTCGGGCAGCCGGATCTCCCTGGGGTTCGGGTTGGGGTGGAAGTCCAGCGGGGTGCCGAGCCGGATCGGTCCCGACGCCTGCACGGACCAGCCCGCACCGGCCACCGTGTCGGAGGTGTCGAGCGAGTTGTAGGCCAGGCGGAAGAAGGTGTTGAGCCCGCGGCCCGGGTTGTTGAACGCGTTGTACTGCCAGACGGTGTTGCCGGCCGCGGTGTTGGTCATCAGGGAGGAGCCCGCACCGGTGTTGACGCCGTTGTAGGTGTAGTACTTCTCCATGCCCAGCTGGTCGGACGTCGGGTCCTCGACGGCGACGCTCTGCCGCAGCCCCGGGATGCCGTCCGTACCGGACACCCATGTGCTCGCCTGGGTGTCGAGGACGTCCCAGACCAGCGCGTAGTCGGTGCGCTTGTTCCCCGAGTCGGAGTTGACCGGGGTCTTCACCTGAGCCTGGAGGGTGACGGAGTCACCCGGCAGCAGGTCGGCGGGCAGTGCCGTGCGCACCTGGTTGCCGCCGTTGGTGACGTCGGTGCCGTCGGGCAGCTCCCACCGGTAGGCCAGCACATGCCGGCCGGCCTTCCAGGTGGAGGTGGTGGTGTTGGTGAGGGTGAACTCGACCGTGCGGTCGGAGTTCGGGGTCATCCGCGCCGGGGTCTGCGGGGCGTAGTACGTCGAGTCCGTGGTGGAGTCGATGTACGTGACCGCGAGCCGTGGCCGCAGCCTCGGCTCCACGCCCTCGGTGGAGACGAAGAGGCTGCGCTCCTGCACGCCGGCCTCGTCCGCGAGCTTCACCATGACGCCGTGCTGGCTCGCCGGGGTCTTCACCCAGCCCTGCACCATCGAGGTCACGTCCCACTCGCGCTGGACGGGGTCGTTGGTGAAGTTGCCGTTGTCGGCGACCGCGGAGCCGGTGTCACCACCCGCCGTGGTCCACGACGTGGCGGAGTCGGCCTTCTGCCAGGTGGCGGTGGCCTCGGCGAAGTCCCGTGTCAGCGGGCGCAGTTCGTACCGGGCTCCGGAACCTCCGGGGACGGTGGTGAAGGACCACATCTTGACATCGGCGTCCACCACACGGGCGGTGGACGGGATGTTGAGGGCCGGGAACTTGGCCAGCGCACGACTGGTGCCGTAGGTGGCCGAGTTGTTGCCGACCATCAGCCACGGGTAGGGGACACCGGCGTCCATGATGGTGTCGTGGGGCTGCGTCGGCTGGTTCGCGGTGAGCGTGGTGTCCTGGGACGCCTCCACCAGCTTGGTGACCCGGCCCGCCTTGGGCAGCCGGACCAACTGGGTGGGCGCCGGGATCACTTGGCGGTCACGCGTCTTGACCGCGACCATGTAGTAGTAGGCGCGGCCCAGCGGATCCGCGTCGTCCGCGCGTGTCGGCACCGCGGAGGTGTCCGAGTACGAGGTCGTGCCCGGGGCCACCGGGGCGACCAGGGTGGACTGCGACGGCGTGAAGGTCTGGAACACCGAGCGGTGCACCTGGTACTCGACGATGTCGTCGCCGGTGTTGCTGGACGGGTCCTGGTAGGCCGACCAGTTCAGGTCCGCGCCGGTGGCGTGGATGGTGTCCGGGGCGGCCAGGTCCACGCCCTGCCGGCCGAAGGTCAGCACCAGGCGCGGGACGTTGATGCTCTCACCGCCGTAGGCGTACTCGCTGCCCTCGTACCTGGGTCCGCCCTTGGGGCCGGTCGCGGACTCGTCACCGGCCTTGATCACGAAGCCGTTGTTGGTGTGGACACCGTCGATCCACTGCTGGACGGTCTTCGTCACCGGGAAGGAGTGCCAGAGGTTGCCCTCCTCCGGCTTCTTGGTGACCACTCCGCCCTTCGTGAAGCGCACCGCGTCGGCGATCACCGCGGTGGAGGTGGATGCGGGCCCGTCGCCCAGCACCACCTTGCCCAGGGTGCCCGCCTTGAACGGGTGGCTGCCGAGCGTCTTCCACACGCCCGCCGAACCGGCCGCCTGGTTGACGGTGTAGGCCTTGCTGCCGCCGTCGTAGGTCACGGTGTACGGCGCGCTGGTGGCGCGGTCCTCGGCGGGCACGTAGTGCGCCTCGACCTGGTAGGTGCCGTCCTCGGGGAGGCTCGGCTGCCAGGTGTAGGTGTCGCCGGCGACGCTGTCCTTGTTGTACAGGTAGTCCCTGTTGACCGCGTACTGGGTGTACGCGGTGTTCCCGGACGCGGGCCAGGACCCCTTGGCCGCCGTGGTGCCCGTGTCTCCGTCGTCGACGGTCACGGACGTGCCGGACAGCTCGCCGGTGATGTCCTTGGCGTTGTCCCACGTCGCGGTGGACTCGCTCCACGCGGCGGTGGCACGGTGCGCTTCGAGCTGCACCTCGTTGGCACTGGTGGTGTGGTGCTGGTCGTAGTACAGCTTGAGGTCGGCGGAATCCAGCTTGGTGCCGGACGGGATACCCGTGATGGGGAACCGCAGCAGGGCACGGGAGCTGCCCGTGCCGGTGTTGCCGACCGAGAGCCGCCAGCTGCTGTCGTAGTTCTCCGTCGGTGCGTCCGAGGAGATCATCACGTCCTGTGCCTGGGACGGCGTCGGCGAGATGGAGATCGTCGGGTCGATCGTGACCGGGTACTGCCGAGCGGGCGCGGCCAGCCACTTCGCGTCCGGGGTGACGGTCACCTTCCAGCTCTTGCCGTCACGGCTCAGCCGCTGGTCGACGGAGGTGCTGTAGGCGCTGCCGTACGGGGACTCGGCGTCCTTCTTCGCATCCGTCATGAAGGCGGGCGGAAGCTCAAGGACGGGAGAGTCGCCTTCGCCGTACAGGCGTATGGAGCCGTCCTTGGCGGCCTTGGGCCTCAGCCCACCCGTGTCGAGGGTGAAGGTGAACGACACCGGTCCCGCGGGTCTCTCGCGCAGGACGATGTTCTCCTTCAGACGGCCGGGACCGACCTCGTACACCAGGTCCGCGTTCTTGCCCTCGACCGCGTCCCGGTAGGTGACGGAATGACCCTCGGCCGTCGGTGCCAGCTTGGCGGCGCCCTCCAGACCGAGGGTGACGACATGGCCCTCGGTGGTCTCGAACCGCACCAGCCGCTGCGGGTCGGTACCGAAGTAACTGCGGCCGGTGTTGGCGGTGTTGGCGAAGGCGTAGCCCGTCTTGTCGGCCTTCTCGACACCCGCGTCGATGGTCTTCCAGCTCTTGCCCGACCGGTAGGAGGTGGGCGTGGCCGAGACCTCGGCCTGCACCCGCCCGTCGGACATCTGCCAGTAGCGGGAGTACGGCGTGCGTTTGGCGGTGAGTTCGGCGACGCGTTCGGCCTTGGGCGCCTTGGTCCCCTTGGGGAGCTTGTCACGGCTGGGCAGGGTCGGCTCCCCGCCGGTCTGCGGCTCCTTGGGCCGGTGGCTTCCGTCATCGTCGGAGAACCATGCCTTGACGGAATCGACGATTCCCTTGCCGCCATCGCCACCGGACTCAGGTGCTGCGGCATACGCGACTTGAGGTATCGCGGTACTCGTGACCGCAGTCACCACTAGGCAGGTTAAAAATCTGCCGGCTCTGGATTTCACGAATTCATTTCCCTGTCTCTCGTGGCCTTGAACTTGCTGCGAGAAACCCGTCCGGTCCGCATAAACAGCAGAACCTGGAGCAGGGCGCCGCAGTTGTAGTCAGGCCGGACAGGCAATGTCAAGTGTCCAGACATACAGGTGACTTCGGGCTATCTGGCATCAAATCAGGCCAAGCGCGGAACGGGTGAGCAATGTCGGGTGCTCGTCATTTCCGTCCGGCGGCCATCGGCATGCGGCATCGTTATACGAATAAACGGTTTCGACGGCCTGACCTCTCGGATTCCGAGTTGTCTTGAGCCGACGGCCCCGATACGCAAGAAAATGCTTATGCGCGAAGAAGGACGAGAGCTGACGGAAAGCTTTTCGCGTTGTCGCCAGGTCTCGGGCGTCACCTGCATGGCGATGAGCCGCACCGAATCGCCGCGGAGCTCGCCCGCCGGCGCTCGCGGGCTCGCCGCTGCGTAATTCGATGGCGCCCCGGCCAGTGTGCCTCTATGGTCAGTGCTGTTCGCGCAGCGACCGGTGGTCGGCTGCTGCAGTGGTGTGGCTTGGTTCGGGAGGTGTGACCGATGGCTGTCGTTGAGATGGGCGCTGCCCGCATCCGGAAGTTCGTCAAGTCCACCTCCGTGGCCTCCGGCTGACCTCTCTTCTCCCGCGCCAGTGAGCGCGGTGCCGGGGCCACCCTTGTGAAGGGTCACCCCTTGTCTTTCTCTTCTTCTCCGGGTTCGTCCTCGTCTTCCTCGCATCCACTCGTGCCGTACGGCTGGGATGCGGGCTGGGAGGCCGAGTTCACCCCGTATGCCGAGCAGGGTCTCCTGCCCGGTCGTGTCGTACGTGTCGACCGCGGTCAGTGCGATGTCGTCACCCCGGCAGGCATCGTCCGTGCCGACACCGAGTTCGTCGTGCCCCGTGACCCGATGAAGGTCGTGTGCACGGGGGACTGGGTCGCGGTCGACCCCGAAAGCGGCGATCCGCGATACGCGCGCACGATCCTGCCCCGCCGTACCGCCTTCGTGCGGTCGACCTCCTCGAAGCGGTCCGACGGTCAGGTGCTTGCCACCAACATCGATCACGTCGTCATCTGCGTGACGCTCGCGGCCGAACTGGACCTCGGGCGGATCGAGCGGTTCCTCGCGCTTGCCATGTCCTGTTCGAGTGGTGAGGCGCTGCTGCACAAGTCGGTCCCCTCCTGGGAGTCCGGCGCACAGCCCGTCGTGGTGCTGACCAAGGCCGACCTCGTACCGGACGCGGTGACACTCGCCCACCTCGTGCAGGACGTGGAGACGAGCGCGCCCGGAGTGCCGGTGCTGCCCGTCAGCGCCGCGTTCGGGGACGGCCTGGACGTCCTCGCGGCGGTGGTCTCCGGGGGCACGTCCGTGCTGCTCGGGCAGTCCGGCGCGGGCAAGTCGACGCTCGCGAACGCACTGCTCGGCGAGGACGTCATGGAGGTCCAGGCCACCCGTGACGTCGACGGCAAGGGCCGCCACACCACCACGACGCGCAACCTCCTCGCGCTGCCCGGCGGGGGCGTGCTCATCGACACCCCGGGGCTGCGCGGCGTCGGCCTCTGGGACGCCGGGACCGGGGTCGGCCAGGTGTTCGCGGAGATCGAGGAGCTGGCCGCCGAGTGCCGCTTCCACGACTGCGCGCACGCCGCGGAGCCGGGGTGCGCGGTCCTCGCCGCGGTCGACTCCGGCGCGCTGCCGGAGCGGCGCCTCGACAGCTACCGGAAGCTGCTCCGCGAGAACCAGCGGATCGTCGCGAAGACGGATGCGAAGGTGCGGGCGGACATCCGCCGCGAATGGAAGCGGAAGGGCGCCGAAGGGCGTGCGGCGATGGAGGCGAAGAGGGGGCGCTGGACGTAAGGGCGCCCTGGGTGGGAATTCTCTGAGGGGCGGGGGCTCGCGGGGCCGCGCCCCCGGCGAGCCCCGCATGGCGCGCTCCAACGCCGTGTCCGATTCCCGCCAGCCCCGCCCCCCTCCGTCGTCCATCCTGGGAAGCGTGATCGATGAAGAGACCAGGTACGAGGCCGTGCGGAGCAGGGACGCCCGGTTCGACGGGGAGTTCTTCTTCGCCGTCGAGACGACCGGGATCTACTGCCGGCCGAGCTGCCCCGCGGTGACGCCGAAGCGGCACAACGTGCGGTACTACACGACCGCCGCGGCCGCCCAGGGCGCCGGGTTCCGCGCCTGCCGGCGGTGCCGGCCGGACGCGGTGCCCGGCTCCGCCGAGTGGAACGTACGCGCGGACGTCGTCGGTCGTGCCATGCGCATGATCGGCGACGGTGTCGTCGACCGGGAGGGTGTCGCCGGGCTGGCCGTACGGCTCGGGTACAGCTCACGCCAGGTCCAGCGGCAACTCACCGCCGAGGTCGGCGCGGGACCAGTGGCGCTGGCCCGCGCACAGCGGGCCCACACCGCGCGCCTGCTGTTGCAGACCACCGGCCTGCCGATCACGGAGATCGCGTTCGCCTCCGGGTTCGCCAGCGTGCGGCAGTTCAACGACACGATCCGCGCCGTGTACGCCGCCACGCCCACCGCACTGCGCGCCGCCGCGCCCCGCCGGGACACCCCCGGCCGGGGAGCCGCGGCCCCGTCCACCGGGATTCCGCTGCGGCTCGCCCACCGGGGGCCCTACCAGGCCGCCGCCGTCTTCGACCTGTTGGCCGACGAAGCGGTCGCCGGCGTCGAGGACATGATCGGCCCACGCGGCCGTCGCACCTACTGGCGCACGCTGCGGCTGCCCCACGGCCACGGGTTCGTCGCGGTCGACGAGCGGCCGGGCGGCGGTGCGCAGGCCGGGCGCGGTGGCTGGCTCGACGCGCGGATCCGGCTCTGCGATCCGCGTGATCTCACCACCGCCGTGCAGCGGCTGCGGCGGCTCTTCGACCTGGACGCCGATCCGTACGCCGTGGACGAGCGGCTCGCCCGCGACCCCCGGCTCGCCCCGTCGGTCGCCGCGCGCCCCGGCCTGCGGTCGCCCGGTGCCGCAGACCCGGAGGAACTGGCCGTACGCGCCGTCGTGGGCGTGGCGGAGGCCGAGGAACTGGTGCGGACGTACGGGAAGCCACTGGACGCCCCCTGCGGGGCGCTCACCCACGTCTTCCCCGAGCCCGCCGTGCTCGCGCAGGCGGAGCACGGCCGTGGCACCCTCGGTGCGCTCGCCGCCGCGCTGGCCGACGGGACGCTGCGGCTCGACGCGGGCGCCGACCGGGACGACGCCCAGCAGGTGCTGCTGGCGCTGCCGGGCATGGACGCCCGTACCGTCACCGTGATCCGCACCCGCGCCCTCGGCGACCCGGACGTGGCGCCGCCCGGCGTGGACGTCCCCGAGAGCTGGCGCCCCTGGCGCTCGTACGCCCTGCACCATCTCAGGACCGCCCGCCGATCCGAGCGATCCGAGCGAGAGAAAACCGGAGTCTGACATGTCCAAGCTCGTCCACTACACGCAGATCGACAGCTCCGTCGGCCGGCTCCTCCTCACCGCCGACGACTCCGGAGCCCTGACGTCCCTGTCCGTACCCGGTCAGAAGGGCGGGCGGGTCCTCCAGCCCGAGTGGCGGCATACTCCGAGCCTCTTCCGCGCGGCCGAGGAACAGCTGGGTGCGTACTTCGCCGGTGAACTCAAGGAGTTCCGGCTGGAGTTGCGCGGTACTGGTACCGAGTTCCGTGAGCGGGTCTGGGGTGCGCTGGACGACGTCCCGTACGGGGCGACGACGACGTACGGCGACATCGCCGCGCGTATCGGGGCGTCGCGGGCCGCGGTTCGTGCCGTTGGTGGTGCGATCGGGGCCAATCCTCTGTTGATCGTCCGGCCGTGCCACCGGGTGATCGGTGCGGATGGCTCTCTGACGGGCTATGCGGGGGGTCTCGACCGTAAACTCTGGCTGCTGGGGTTGGAGGGTGCGGTGCCGGAGCCCCAGGGCTGACGTCGGAGCCTCAGGGCTGACCGCCGGAGGATGATCGCCCCCGCCGCCCCTACCCGTCCCATCCCTTCTCTGGGGGCTGCCGCCCCCAGCCCCCCGCTTGTCGGCCTGAACGGCCTCGTCCTCAAACGCCGGACGGGCTGAACAGTCAGCCCCTCCGGCGTTTGAGGAGCGGGGGTCCGGGGGCTGGCCCCCGAAACGGGGTCCGGGGCAGAGCCCCGAAGAGGGGGCCGGGGCGCAGCCCCAAAGCCCTGGGGGTCCAGGGGGCGCAGCCCCCTTGGCGGGGGCTAAGGGGCGGTAGCCCCTGGGGATGGGACGGGTAGGGGCGGCGGGGGCGAAGACAACCCCGGCCCCAGGCCACTCACACGGCCGGCAACCCCCACCTCGGCGCAGCCTCATTCGGCCGCACCGGCGCGACCGTCAGGTCAGGATGGTCACCCTTCGCCGTGATCAGCGCCGACTGGCCCTTCCTCAGAGCGATCCGGACGGCACCCCCACCCACATCCGAGTACCGCAACCGCCGCCCCCACCCATCACGCACGTCGACCGCCCCCGCGATCCCGTGCCGTACCACACAGTCAGCCCCCGCCTCGCTGGTCAGCCGCACCCAGCGGGTCACGCCGCCCTTCCGTACCGCGGAGAGCAGGAAGGCCCCCTCGGTACGGAAGTCGTGGACCGTCAGGTCCGCCCAGGCCGCGGGCAGCGCGGGGAACACACGGATGACACCGCCCCAGGACTGGCAGACCATGTCGTGCAGGGACTGGGCGGCCGACAACGGGGTCTCGATGACCGGGCCGGACTCCTTGTACATGGTGTTGGGCTGGATGAAACGGGACATGAGCTCGCCGAGGTAGCCCAGCGCGTCCTCACCCTTGCCGAGCAGCGCCGACATCGAGGCCGCGCCCGTGAACGTATAGCCCTGGAGCGCGCCTTCGAAGCCGACCCAGTGCGCCAACGACTTCTCGATCAGGGCCCGTTCATCCGCCGTGCGGCCGGTCACCTCGTACAGCGGGTACACGGCGAGCAGATGCGAGTAGTGGCGGTGCGACTTCGCGAAGGGCACGTCCGCGCCGATCATGAAACCGTTCGCGTCCGTCGGATACGGCACCCGCTTGGCCAGCACCTCACGCCAGCGCGGCGCCAGTTCGTCGTCAATGCCGAGGAGTTCGGCGGACTCCAGCAGCGTACGACAGCCCCAGGTCAGCAGCATCAGGTCGTAGTTGCAGTCCCGTGAGTCGTCGCCGTACTCGGGCGAGAACGTCGCCGGGAGATGCAGCTTGCCGTCCGGGCCGGGCTCCAGGAAGTGCAGGTAGTAGTTGATCGCCTTGCGCAGGAGCGGGAAGAGGACGTCCCTCAGGATCGACTCGTCCATGGTGTGGCGGTAGCTGAGCCAGACGTTGTGCAGGGCCCAGGTGAGGTTGCCGACCTCTGGGGTCGGCGGGTTCTGGCCGGGGATGCCGACTCCGTACCCCATGAGCGAGCTCGCCGCGCCGTTGATGAGGTGCGGGTCGGTGGTGCGCGGGATGCCCATCGAGTCGGCGTTGTACGGGGCGGCCACCTCCGTGGACAGGTTCTCCCGGAACTCGCTCAACGACCGTGTGACCGCGTCGAGTTCAAGGTGGTTGGAGCCGTGGATGAGCCAGTACTCCAACTGCGCGTTGAGGTTCCACCAGGTGTTGGGCCACGGTGTGGGCTCCAGCCAGGGTCCGCAGGTCGCCATGACGGGTGCGTCGCGTCGCGCTGCCGACGCCGTCTTGTACAGCTGGATCCAGTAGAAGCGCTGGATACGGGCGTCCGGCAGGGAGAGGAAGCTCTTGCGGTAGTAGGCGTGCCACCAGTCGTGGTGCGTCGACGCCAGACGGGAGTACGGCAGCCCTGATACGGTCCGGATCGCTCGTACCGCCCGCCGCAGCGCCGTGTTCTGCGGATACGAGTACGCCACGTGGACGTACAGCGTCCGGCTCGCCCCCGCGCGCCGCTCCCGCCACGCCGTCACATGCTGCCCGCCCGACAGCAGGGGTTGTACGGAGGTGGAGACGCCGTCCTCCTCGCCGACCTCGGCGGGAGGGTTACCCCGGTAGCCGTCCGGCAGCGGCTTGAACGCGGCGCGCGGGCTGATCGCGTCCGCCGGGTGGAACACCCACCGGAAGCCGCGCTCGCTCTCGCTGGGCGTGACCTCCACGGCGAGCACCGAGCGCGAGGTGTGCACCAGGGCCCGGATCGTGAGCGTGCCCCGATCAGTGGTGAGCGTTCCGGTGAGCTCGGCGTCGCGCAGCCGGAGCCGCCAGTCCAGGCCGGTGATGCGGCCCACGGGTTCCAGGGTGAAGTGGCCGATCGGCAGCCGGGCGAGCCCGAACAGCGAGCCGAACTCGGGGCGGTGGTCCTGGACTTCGGAGTGCTGCACATTGAAGCGCACGGCAGTGAACGTGCCGTCCTCCTGGCCGCCGCCCGGCTCCGCGTAGATCCCGGAGCCGAGGAAGCCGTTGCCGAGGAACGGGCCCTCGTACCAGGTCGTCGGCATCCGCTGCCAGACCAGGTCGGCGTCGTCGAGGACCGCGCGCCAGGGGTCGGAGGGGGAGAGTTCGGGAGCGGCGGCAGCGGACGCGCTCGCCGGGGTGGCGGGCAGACCCCCGGAGACGAGTGTTCCGCCGAGGGCGGTTCCGGTGGCGAGAACGGTACGTCTGGAGGGGCTCGGCTTCGCTTCGGACGGGCGGGACATGGTGCCTCCCGGCGGCTCAAACAGCACGATTCAAAGGGTGATTCATCGGAGCTATCCCGCGATGCAACGTAGAGAAGCTGTGTGTGCTCGTCAATAAGGAGGGAGAGGTCCGATGTGTTGGAGAGGGTTTGTGACCGGTGTCGTCCGACGCGCCGAACTGGCGCATCATCGCCGCACCACCTGGTTTTTCCCGGAGCCCCGTTTTCATCGGGCTCCCGCGGTGGACAATTAGGGGCATGAGCCAGCAGGGGGAGAGGCCCACCGGTCACCAGCACGACTGGTGGGGGCAGTTGTACGACGACTCCGCCGAGGACACGGGACCCACGGCCGCGGCCGACTCCCTCGACGACCGCTTCGCCTCGGCGGCGGGCACGGTGGGGCGGGGATCGGGGGCCCGACCGGAGTCCTCGCCGAGCGGCGCCACGCCTCCACCCGGGCGACCCCCGACGGTCCCGGGCCGGCGCACCACGACCACCACGCCGGACGTATCCCCTTCCGCCCCCTACGTTCCCTGCGACGGGTCCGGTTCGTACGACCTGGAGGCCCCCTCGAACCAGTCCGCCCCCTCGAACCAGTCCGCCCTCTCGAATCGGACCGCCCCCTCCAACCGGTCCGCCAACCAGGGCATCCCGTACAACCGGCCCACCCCTCACGACACCTCCGCCCCTGCCCCCGTGGCCTTTCCGCCCGGTCCCAAACCGCCGGGCTTTCACGCGGAGGCGCCCCGGACCGCACGGCCCCCGCGCGATGCCTCGCAGCCCTCCGAGCCAGTGGCCGTCGCCCACGTCGGTTCCGGGCCCCCCACGTACGACGCGGAGCCCACCGCACTGCCTGCCGCGGACCCGGACGACCTCGGGGATCTGGTCGCGGACACCGTGCTGGACGGGGCGCAGTACGGGGCGTGCACCCTGCGGGCCGCTTCCGTGCGCGGGGACTCCGCCCGGTACCGGGGCGAGCCGCGCCGGGACGCGCTGCTGACCGCCCGGTTCGGCTCGGGCGACGACGCGCTGGTGCTCGTCGCCATGGCGACCGGCGCCCGCGCCACGCCGGGGGCGCACCGGGCGGCGGCCGAGGCGTGCGCGTGGATCGGGCAGGCCGTCGGCCGCAGTCACGTCCGGCTCGCCGCGGACCTCCGGGCCGCCCGGCGCGGCGACCTGAAGTCGGGGCTGCACCGGCTCACCGACCGCAGCCTCGGCAAACTCCGTGCCAGCGCCGCCGAGCAGGGCGTCGAGCCCGAGGAGTACACGGCCGGCCTGCGCTGCCTGCTGCTCCCGGCTGACCCGGAGTGCCGTACGCGTGTCTTCTTCGGTATCGGCGACGGGGGACTGTTCCGGCTGCGGGACGGCGAGTGGCAGGACATAGAGCCGCGCGTCACCGCGACCACCGGCGCGCCCGTCGTCGGCTTCGGCTCGCCGCCCCAGGAGACCCCCGAGGGCGACCGACTGACCATGGACCTCGGTATCGCGACGCCCCCGAGCCCGTACGAGCCCGCCCCCGCACCGCCCACGGACCCCTTCCGCTTCCGTGCCTCAGTGGCCCGCCCGGGGGACACGCTGCTGCTGTGCACGGCGGGCCTCGCCGACCCCCTGCGCGGTGAACCGCAGCTCGCCGAACACCTCACGGCCCGCTGGGCGACCGGGAAGCCCCCTGGCCTCGCCGCCTTCCTCGCCGACGCCCAGGTCCGGGTGAAGGGATACGCCGACGACCGTACGGCCGCAGCTGTCTGGGAGGGCTGACCGGGCCGGCAGAGGGAGGCGTCCGCCACAGCTGTGGCCGCGAGCGGCTGGTCGTATACGCCCGTATCGGCAGGCCGGGGTGGACGGCGGGGACCGGCGCGCGCGGTCGGGCCGGGTGGCCGGTTCGAGGGCTCCGGGTGCCCGTGCGGTTGCCCCGCGCGAGGGTTTTTCCTGGTGGCGAGAGGTGCCTTGGGCCTGTCAGCAGCGTGGCTTGACTGTGTGCGTTTGAAAGCCTACGGATGGTACTTGACGATGCCGTATGACTGTCGTCTTCCGGACGGGGCATGGATCCCGTGAACGTGTTCGAGCGGGAGGGGAATCGTCATCGGCGTGCGGACGGGGGCCATGAAGAGGCAGGCGCGAGGGGGCGGTCCCGTGGCGATCGGGGCATCCTCGGCGAAGACGATGGAGGAAACGACCGACAGCGGCACGGACCAGGCAGGGGCGGGGGAGCTCAGACACAGGCTCGGACGGGCGGACCTGCGGGCGGTGCCCGAGGCCCGGAGGGCGCTGAGGGAGTTCCTCCGGCACTGGGGGCGCCCCGGTAGATCGGAGGTGGCCGAGCTGTTGACCAGCGAGCTCGTCACCAACGCGCTCATCCACACCGACCGCGACGCGGTTCTGACGGCCACCGTCTCGCCACATGAACTCCGTGTGGAGGTACGGGACTTCGTGGGCCGCAGACCCCAACTGCGGATACCGGAAACCGATGACGGTACGCACGGCCGAGGCCTGATCCTGGTGCAGTCCCTCGCGGACGCCTGGGGCGTACGCAGTCACGGCGTGGGCAAGGCGGTGTGGTTCGAACTGGGCGCGGACGCCGCGTGATGGCCCGAACCGGAAAACGGGGCGGGGGCGCGGCTCGCGCGCCGCGCCCCCGCCCCGTGCGGCCCGTGAAGGCCACGAGGCCTTCGCGAGCGGGAGCGTGTTCTAGCCGAACTGCTGCTCCAGGTCCTTGAGCTTGCGCTCCAGGGAGTCGAGCCGGGGCAGCGCCATGGTGTCGTCCTCCGCGGTGAGGTCGACGGTGACCGGCTTGTCAGAACTCCCGCGGACGGGCTGCAGTGAGGGACGCGTACGAACGGGCAGCGGGTCCGGCGCGGATAGGGCAGGCTCCGCGGGGGCGGGCTCGGAGACGCGCTCCACGGTGGTCACGTCCATCTGCCGCCCGCCGCCGCGGCCGGGCAGACCCCGGTGGCCGCGGCTGATGGCCTTCAGGTGGGCACGCTCCAGGCGCTCCTGGTCGCGCTTGCGCTCGCGCTTGTCGTCCTTGATGCGCTTGTCCTCGCGCACCTCCTCCACGGCCTCGTCCAGGGAGCGCACACCTTCGAGGAGCATCAGCGACCAGGCCTTGTACGTCTCGCGGGGCGCGCGCAGCCAGCGGACGACGCGGATCTGCGGCAGCGGGCGCGGGACCAGGCCCTGATCGCGCAGCGCGGCACGGCGGGTCTGCTTGAGCGCGCGGTCGAACAGCACGGCGGCGGAGAGGGACATGCCCGCGAAGAACTGCGGGGCGCCGTCGTGGCCGAGGCCCCTGGGCGCGTGCAGCCAGTTGAACCAGGCCGCGGCGCCCGCGAACGTCCACACGAGTATCCGGGAGCCGAGCGCGGCGTCACCGTGGCTGGCCTCGCGCACCGCGAGCACGGAACAGAACATGGCGGCGCCGTCCAGTCCGAACGGAACCAGGTACTGCCAGCCGTCGCTGAGGCCCAGGTTCTGTTCGCCGAAGCCGACCAGGCCACGGAAGGAGAGGGCGGCCGCGACCGCGGCACAGCAGAAGAGGAGGGCGTAGGAGGCCGTGGCGTAGAGGGCCTCCTTGCGCCGACGGCGCTCCTCACTGCGCTCCCACGAGTCCTCGGTCTTCGCGTGCTCCCCGGACCGCTTGCCGCGCGCGAGCACCGCCATCGCCGCCAGCATGCCCAGGAGCAGCACGGCGCCCGGAAGCAGCCAGTTCAGCGATATGTCGGTCAATCTGATCAGTCCCTTGCAATGGGATGGGGCGTAACGCCCGCCATAGTGGCCCAATCACCGCAGCCCTCAGGGGGTTTCGGGGCAAGAGACCGCCAAGGAAGTGCAAGAAGATGCGCAAGGCGGCATTCTGCTCGAACGGCCGGGCGAGGGGCGGGAGTTGAGTGCGAGCCACACTACCCGTACGGGTGGTTCCTCGGAAAGTTCCTGTGTCGGGTGAGGAATTTGTGAATCTCCTGTAACCCGAGTGCGGTCCATGCCGCTTGTGGATCTTACGGCACATGCCGCACACCGCTGCGCGGGGTGCGTTGCGGAACGGTTGCGGATTGCCTTCGGGCTGCCCGTGGCGGGGCGTCAGCCGACGGTGGCCGCCGTCAACTTGGCGATGCGCTCCGTGTCGCAGACGCGCGGGCAGCTGGGGCAGGTGTCCTCGGGGCGCAGTGTGTAGAACATGCAGCAGCTGACCCGGTCCCGGGTGGAGAGCGACTCGCCCTTCGGGCCGGTCAGTTCGCGGAAGGCCGCGGCACCCACGTACGGCTTGGTCGTGCCGGGCAGCAGCAGTTCCAGCTCGCGCTGTGCGCGCTCCTCCTCGCCGAGCAGCTGGGCGACGTACCAGATCCCCTCGACGACCTCGTCGGTCGCCATGCCCCACAGGGCGCGCCCTCGGCGCCGCATGCGCGGGCCGAAGCCGCCGAGGACCGGTTCGACGTGCTCGGCGATCGCCGCCCGCACCTCGGCCCGCAGCGCCTCCTCGTCCGGTACGACCCGCGCGCCAGGCAGGGCGGCCGCCGGGTCGCCCGGCAGGCACGCGAACGCGCCGACCCGGACGGCCAGGCGGCCCTCGGTCCGCTGGAAGGCGACGTGCTCCACGGGGAAGCGGGGTACCCGGCGCGTCAGGAACCACGGGACGGTGAACAGCAGACCGGCCGGCCACGCGTAGCGGTGCAGGCCGAAGCTCGCGATGACGTCCGGGCGCGCCTTCTGGCCGTAGTCCCGCAGTATCTGCTCGTCGTCCCAGGTGAGGAACGCGTCGAGGTCGGCCCCGCCCTCCGCGAGCCGCGCGACCGGAACCCAGCCGTCACCCCGCGGTGTCTCGTCCGCGGGGGAGAGCTCTGTCACGTCCAGGTGCGGATACACCTCGGTGAGCCGCGTGTACGCATCCGTGACCGGCGACGCGGCCGGTGCTGGGAGCGGCATGGGGAACCCCGTTTCGCGGTCGTCGAGCCCGGCGGTGATCAAAAGGTAAGGCTTACCTTACCCGAGCTGGTCGATATTTGAACTGACGCTCGGTGCGCTTATCGTGCTTAACGACCCGTAACAACCGCTGTGGCAATCCCGAGTACCCCACGCACCATCGACCCGGAGGAGAACCCGTGGAGCAGGCCGGACCGCGCCCGCGCGACCCGCAGGGCTCCACAGGCATCGACACCGACAGCGACACCGGGACCGACGCGGACATCGGGACCGGCACGGACATCGGGATCGAGGCCGCCTCCGGGGCCGAGCCCGGGTTCCCCGTAGTGCGCGGTCGGGCCGCACGGGTGCCGGAGCAGCCCGGGGTGGCGGACGCGAACCGGGCGCGGGGGCTCGCCCCGGGCGCCGCCCATCCCGCGCGGGGCGACACGGTCCGGGGTGAGCACACCCACAGCGAGCCGCCCATTCCCCGTCCGGTCCTCCAGCGGGCCTCCGTCCGCGGTCAGATCCTCGACGCCCTGCGGGCCGCGCTCGCCGCCGGGGAGCTCACACCGGGCGAGGTGTACTCGGGGCCCGCCCTGGGCGAGCGTTTCGGGGTGTCCGCGACCCCCGTGCGCGAGGCCATGCAGCAACTCGTCGTGGAGGGCGCCGTCGAGGTCGTGCCCAACCGCGGCTTCCGCGTCGTCGAGCGCGGCGCCCGCGAGCTGGCCGAACTCGCCGAGATACGGGCGCTGATCGAGACGCCCGTCGTGCTGCGCCTGGCCCGCACCCTGCCCGCCGAGCGCTGGGCCGAGTTGCGGCCCCTCGCGGAGGAGACGGCCCGGGCGGCGGCGTCCGGCTGCCGGGCGACGTACGGCGAGGCCGACCGGGCGTTCCACCGTGCGGTACTCGCTCTCGCGGGCAACGAACAGCTCGTGCGTATCGCGGACGACCTGCATCGTCGCTCTCAGTGGCCGTTGGGGGGCGAGCCGGCGCGCTGCCGCGCCGAGCTGATGGCGGACGCCGCTGTGCACCTTGCCCTGCTTGACGCGCTGACGGCACAGGACTCGGGTGCGGTGCAGGCGCTGTTGCAGGAGCACTTCTCTGGCGTGTGAGTGCGCCCCCGGGAGCGCCACAGCGGTTCGGGTGGCTTCCGGGCCGCGGGTTGTGTGTGGTTGCTCGCGCCCACGCGGCGGAGCCGCATAATGTCACCGCCCCGCGCCCCTTTTCCGGGGCGCGCCCTCACACACTCAGTTGCCCCTCAAGCCGTTGCCGCCGGTGGGGTCAACTGGCGTGCCAGCCACGTCGGTACGCCGCCCAGCAGTCGGAACAGGCGGGTCGCCTCCGCCCTCAGGCGGGTCGCCTCCGGGTCCGTCTCCGCGTCCGCCAACGACGCGAGCGCCGGGGCCGTGCCGACGAGGTAGCCCAACTCCTCGCGGATGCGCAGGGATTCGGCGAAGCCGTGGCGGGCCTCGGCCAGTTCGCCGTCGCGGAGTGCCAGTCCCGCGAGGTGACGCCAGGTGAACGAGAGCAGCAGCGGGTCGTCGTGGGCGGTGGCGCCCGCGTGGGCGCGGCGGTAGGCGGCGCGGGCCGCCTGCGGGGAGCGGGCCAGGTTCTCGGCCAGAAGGCCACGTCGGAAGTCGAGGAGGGCCCGGCCCGGTGCGCCCGGAGCGATCAGGGCCGCCGCCCGGCCGAGCGCCGCACGTGCCTCGTCCGCCCGGTCCCGTACGCCCAACAGGGTTGCCGCGTATGCCAGTTGGCCGCGCTCACAGGCTGCCGCGCCCCGCTCGTCGTCGCTCTGGGCCTGCGCCTCGGCCGTGCGGAGCGCGTCCTCGGCGTCCTCCCAGCCCTGCTCGGTGTAGAGGCAGCGCTCGACGAGGAGCGAGGCCCGCTGGAGCGAGGCCGCCGGTGTGGTCGGCTGGAGCAGGGCCGCCGCGTCGGCCCAGCAGGCGCGCGAGCGCAACCGCCATACCGCGGTCTGGAGCGGATCGTCATCCGCGGTCGTTCCCGTACCAGACATGGCGGGATGCGCCACGTTGCCCTCCCCGAGCGCGCCTTCGAGCTGTTGAGTGGTGGCGGCATCTCAGCACGGATCGCGGTACCCGGCCAAGGGGTCGGGTGAAGGATTTCACAAAGTCATGGGGTGAGACGGGGCGCACGGACGGCACCGCGTGCCTCCCGCCGTGCACCCCCGTGACCTCAGCTCATGCGCAATGCCAGGAAAAAATCAAGCTTGTCCTCAAGGCGCGAGAGGTCCCGGCTCGTCAACTGCTCGATGCGGCCCACCCGGTACCGCAGCGTGTTGACGTGCAGGTGCAACCGGGTGGCGCAGCGCGTCCACGAGCCGTCGCAGTCGAGAAACGCCTCCAGGGTGGGGATCAGTTCGGCGCGGTGGCGGCGGTCGTAGTCCCGGAGAGGGTCGAGGAGGCGGGCCGTGAACGCACGGCGGACGTCGTCCGGGACGAACGGAAGCAGAAGCACATGGGACGCCAGCTCCTGGTGGCCCGCCGCGCACACCCGGCCGGGCCGCGCCGCCGCCACCCTGCGCGCGTGCCGCGCCTCCTCCAGCGCCCCACGCAGCCCCTCGGCCGAGTGAACCGCCGCGCTCACACCGAGCGTGAGCCGCCCGTCGTCGTTCAGGCCGGCCGTCAACGGGACGCGCACGGCCTCCAGGAGCGCTTCGGCGACGACACCGGACTCGGAGCCGTCGTGCTCGGAAGAGACCGCCGGGAGCGGGACCAGCGCGACCGCCTCGCCACCGGTGTGGGCGACGGCGATACGGTCGGCGTGCTCGGACCCGGCCGCAGGAGGGCCGACGAGGATCTCCTCCAGCAGCGCCTGCGCCACCGGCCCGCCGACGGTGTCTTCGCCCTCTGCGCCGTCCACGCCGTCCCACTCCACGCGGGCCACGACCACCTGCCAGTGCGGAGCCGCTCCCAGGCCGGGCAGCAGCACCGGAGCCGCCACCCGCAGCCGGGCCGCGATCTCGGCGGGCGCGGCACCCGCCTGCACCAGCTCCAGCACCTCCTGGGCGAGCCGCCGCCGTACCGTACGGGCCGACTCCCGCCGGTCCCGCTCGACCGCGATCAGCTGGGTGACCCCGTGCAGCAGATCGAGCCGCTCCTCGGCCCAGTCCCCGGCGTCCGCCTCGACCGCGAGCAGCCACTCGGAGAGCACGGTCTCGCGTACGTCCCGGGCGGTGGCCGCGGTCCGGCCGGTGCCGCGGACCGGGAACAGCGAGTACGTCGTCGTGCCCACGGTCACCCGGTGCGGTGCGCGCCGGCCCGAGCGAGTGGCCGCCAGGTGCTCGGCGGCGAGCCGGGCGCACACGTCGGCGGGCAGCGCGGGCCCGCCCACCCTCGGGCTCGCGACGAGCCGCCCGGTGGGGGACAGCACCCACGCGCCCAGGTCCAGGTCGGAGCCGAGCAGGTCAAGGACCACGTCCGGACCGCCGCCCGCCGGTCCCGAGGTCATCATCCGGCGGTGCCGGTCCACCACAGCCGCCAGGTCACCGGCCCGCTCGCCCGAGACCTGCCGGACGACGTGCTCCGTGATCGTCGCGAAGGCCACCGACTCGCTGACCGCGAACAGCGGCAGCCGATGCCGGGCGCAGGCCTTGACCAGGTCCTCCGGTACGTGCCCCAGCTCGGCCTCACCGGCGGCGACCGCCGTGACCCCAGCGCCCACCAGGATCTGTACGAAGGGCTCGGAGTCCGCGGCGTCCCGGCGCCACGCGAGCCCGGTGAGCACCAGCTCGCCGCCCGAGAGGTAGCGGCTGGGGTCGCGCAGGTCCGTGGTCATCACGCCGCGCACGGTGCGGTCCAGTTCGTCCTCGCCACCGAGCAGCCGCAGGCCCAGCGCGTCGGTGTCCAGCAGTGCGCGCAGCCGCATGTGTCTTCGCCGCCGTTCTTGTCGGGTCGTCGTGTCCGGAAATCTACGTTCGATCAGGGGCGGGGCGCCCGGCGGGGGGTGCCCCGCGTGGGACCGGAGGGAGTGCTTTCCGGCTGCCTGGGTGGTGTCCTGGGGGTTTCCGCGGCCGTACTCACTGTTTCCCGGGGAAAACGGTGAGGTTACCGATGGCCTGCGTTCATACGAATCTACAAGATGGCTGCTCTGGCCAGCCAACTCCTTCATGTTTTCCGTGACTGACCCAGGCCGGGCACGGCGCTGTGTACTGGTTCCGTCCCACGCGAACAGCCCCCGGACGAGCCGGGCCGCCCGCACACGATCTGGCTCAAACGAAGCGGCCCACGAGACGAAGAAGAGAGCCGGTCATGGACTTCCTTCGCCCCGCCAGCTGGGAGGAGGCGCTCGCCGCGAAGGCCGAGCACCCCACCGCTGTGCCCATCGCGGGCGGCACCGACGTGATGGTCGAGATCAACTTCGACCACCGCCGGCCCGAGTACCTCCTCGACCTCACCCGTGTCGGCGACCTCTACGAGTGGGAGGCCGGCGAGGACAGCGTCCGGCTCGGCGCCTCGGTCCCGTACACCAGGATCATGGAGAACCTGCGCACCGAACTGCCGGGACTCGCCCTCGCCTCCCACACGGTCGCCTCCCCGCAGATCCGCAACCGCGGCGGCGTCGGCGGCAACCTCGGCACCGCCTCCCCGGCCGGCGACGCCCACCCGGCCCTCCTCGCGGCCGGAGCCGAGGTCGAGGCCGAGTCCGTACGGGGCACGCGGCGCATCCCGATCGACGCCTTCTACACGGGCGTGAAACGCAACGCCCTCGCGGCCGACGAACTGATCCGCGCGGTGCACATCAACAAGGCGGACGGCCCACAGCAGTTCTCGAAGGTGGGCACCCGGAACGCCATGGTGATCGCGGTCTGCGCCTTCGGTCTCGCACTGCACCCCGAGACCCGCACGGTCCGTACCGGCATCGGATCGGCCGCCCCCACGCCGATCCGCGCCACGGCCGCCGAGGAGTTCCTGAACGCGGCGCTCGACGAGGACAACCTCTGGGACAGCGGCCGGATCATCGCCCCGTCGGTCGCCAAGCAGTTCGCGGAACTGTGCGCGGCCGCCTGCAACGCGATCGACGACGTCCGCGGCACCGCGCGCTACCGCCGCCACGCCGTCGGCGTCATGGCCCGCCGCACACTGATGTGGACCTGGGAGTCGTACCGCGGCAACGCCCGCACCATGGAGGGAGCTGCCTGATGCGCGTCAACTTCACGGTCAACGGCCGTCCGCAGCAGGCCGACGACGTGTGGGAGGGCGAGAGCCTTCTGTACGTACTGCGGGAGCGGCTGGGACTGCCCGGCTCCAAGAACGCCTGCGAGCAGGGCGAGTGCGGATCCTGCACCGTACGGCTCGACGGAGTGCCGGTGTGTTCGTGCCTCGTCGCGGCCGGGCAGGCCGAGGGGCGCGAGGTCGTCACGGTGGAGGGGCTCGCGGAGCACGCCCGGCAACGCGCCGGCGGCGAGGACGCGTGCGGGACCTCGCTGGACGAGGCCAGGCGGTGGTCACCGCGAGGACCCGGCTCCCGGAGCGACGAGGGCACCGAACTCGCCGCCGTCCAGCAGGCGTTCATCGACGCGGGCGCCGTCCAGTGCGGCTTCTGCACCCCCGGCCTCCTCGTCGCCGCCGACGAGATGCTGGAGCGCAACCCCAACCCCACCGACGCGGACATCCGCGAGGCCCTCTCGGGCAACCTCTGCCGCTGCACCGGCTACGAGAAGATCATGGACGCGGTCCGCCTGGCGGCAGCCCGGCAGGAAGAGGGGGCCTGAACGCATGCCGACGAACGGCGCTCCTACGAGAATCACCCAGGGCTCGCACACCAGTGGCGGTATCGGCGAGTCCACGCTCCGCCCGGACGGCACCCTCAAGGTCACCGGCGAGTTCGCGTACGCGTCCGACATGTGGCACGAGGACATGCTCTGGGGCCAGATCCTGCGCTCCACGGTCGCGCACGCAGAGATCGTCTCCATCGACACCAGCGAGGCCCTCGCGACACCGGGCGTGTACGCCGTCCTGACGTACGACGACCTGCCGACCGAGGTGAGGCATTACGGCCTGGAGATCCAGGACACCCCCGTCCTCGCCCACGGCAGGGTCCGCCACCACGGCGAGCCCGTCGCCGTCGTCGCCGCCGACCACCCGGAGACCGCGCGCCGCGCCGCCGCCAGGATCAAGGTGGAGTACCGGGACCTGCCGGTCATCACGGACGAGGCGTCCGCGACCGCCCCCGACGCGGTTCTCCTCCACGAGAATCGCACCGACCCCCACGCGGCGCACGTCCGGCACCCGAACATCGTCCACCGCCAGCCGATCATCCGCGGCGACGTGGAGCGGGCCCGCGGACGCGCCGACGTGATCGTCGAGGGCGAGTACGTCTTCGGGATGCAGGACCAGGCGTTCCTCGGCCCCGAGTCGGGCCTCGCGGTGCCCGCCGAGGACGGCGGCGTCGACCTGTACATCGCCACCCAGTGGCTGCACGCCGACCTCCGCCAGATCGCGCCCGTCCTCGGCCTGCCCGAGGAGAAGGTCCGGATGACGCTGTCCGGCGTCGGTGGCGCCTTCGGCGGCCGTGAGGACCTGTCGATGCAGATCCACGCCTGCCTGCTCGCCCTGCGCACGGGCAAACCGGTCAAGATGGTCTACAACCGCTTCGAGTCCTTCTTCGGACACGTCCACCGGCACCCGGCGAAGCTCTACTACGAGCACGGCGCGACGCACGACGGTAAACTCACCCACGTCAAGGCCCGCATCGTCCTCGACGGCGGCGCGTACGCCTCCTCCTCACCGGCCGTCGTCGGCAACGCCGCCTCGCTGGGCGCCGGCCCGTACGTCATCGACGACGTCGACATCGAGGCCGTCGCCCTCTACACCAACAACCCGCCCTGCGGCGCCATGCGCGGCTTCGGCGCGGTCCAGGCGTGCTTCGCATACGAGGCACAGATGGACAAGCTGGCCGCGCGGCTCGGCATGGACCCGGTGGAGTTCCGGCGGCTCAACGCGATGTCGCAGGGGTCCCTCCTGCCGACCGGGCAGGTCGTGGACTCCCCGGCTCCGGTCGCCGAACTCCTGCGCCGCGTCAAGGCGATGCCGCTGCCGCCCGAGCAGCAGTGGCTCGTGGCGGGCGAGGAGGCCGACGTACGCCAGCTCCCCGGCGGCCTGTCCAACACCACGCACGGCGAGGGCGTCGTCCGCGGGATCGGCTACGCGGTCGGCATCAAGAACGTCGGCTTCTCCGAGGGCTTCGACGACTACTCGACGGCCAGGGTGCGCCTGGAGGCCGTCGGCGGCGAGCCGGTGGCGACGGTGCACACGGCCATGGCGGAGGTCGGCCAGGGCGGCGTCACCGTCCACGCGCAGATCGCCCGCACGGAGCTGGGCGTCGCACAGGTGACGATCCTCCCCGCGGACACCCGGGTGGGCAGCGCCGGTTCGACGTCGGCGTCGCGCCAGACGTACGTCACCGGCGGCGCCGTGAAGAACGCCTGCGAGCTGGTGCGCGAGCAGGTCCTGGAAAGGGGCCGCCGCAGGTTCGGCGCCCACCACCCGGCCTGGGCGACGGCCGAACTCCTCCTGGAGGGCGGCAAGGTCGTCACCGACGGCGGTGAGGTCCTCGCCGACCTGGTGGACGTGCTCGGTGACGAGGCCGTCGAGATCGAGCAGGAGTGGCGGCACCGGCCGACCGAACCCTTCGACCTGCGCACGGGACAGGGCTTCGGCCATGTGCAGTACTCGTTCGCCGCGCACCGGGCCGTCGTCGAGGTCGACACCGAACTCGGCCTGGTCAAGGTCATCGAACTGGCCTGCGCCCAGGACGTCGGCAAGGCGCTCAACCCGCTCTCGGTCACCGGCCAGATCCAGGGCGGCACGACTCAGGGACTGGGCGTGGCCGTGATGGAGGAGATCATCGTCGACCCGAAGACGGCGAAGGTACGGAACCCCTCCTTCACGGACTACCTGATCCCCACGATCCTCGATACGCCGACCATCCCCGTCGACGTGCTCGAACTCGCCGACGACCACGCCCCGTACGGGCTCCGCGGCGTCGGCGAGGCCCCCACCCTGTCGTCGACTCCGGCCGTACTAGCGGCCATCCGGAACGCGACGGGCCTGGAGCTGAACAGGACGCCGGTACGCCCGGAGCACCTCACGGGCGGCTGAGCCCCGTCGGAGGAGGCGTCCGGGGGCGGCCCCCGCGGGCGAAAAGGACGAGGAGACCGAGAGATGCTGGACATCGCCGAAGAACTGCACCGGTGGGTCGAGCAGGAACGCGACTTCGCCGTGGCCACCGTCGTGGCCGTCGCCGGCAGCGCACCCCGCCGGCCGGGCGCCGCCCTCGCGGTGGACACCGACGGCACGGCCATCGGCTCGGTCTCCGGCGGTTGCGTGGAGGGCGCCGTCTACGACCTGTGCACCCAGGCGCTCCAGGACGGCGAGCCCGTCCTCGAACGCTTCGGCTACAGCGACGAGGACGCCTTCGCCATAGGCCTCACCTGCGGCGGCACCATCGACATCCTCGTCATGCCGGTCCGCTCCGGCGACCGGGCCCGCCCGGTGCTCGCGTCCGCGCTGTCCGCCGCCGCGCGGGGCGAGGCGGCGGCGGTGGCCCGGATCGTCTCCGGGCCGGCGGACCTGCTGGGGCGCGGGCTCCTCATACGGTCCGGTGGCGCGTACGGCGTCGCGTATGAGGGCGCGTACGAGGGCGGTTTCGGCGCCCACCCCGAGCTGGACCGCACGGTCGCGGCCGAGGCGGGCGCCTTCCTGGACGCCGGACGCACCGGCACCCTGGAGATCGGAGAGCAGGGCTCGCGCTGCGGAGCACCGCTCACACTCCTGGTGGAGTCCTCGGTCCCGCCGCCCCGGATGATCGTCTTCGGCGCGATCGACTTCGCGTCGGCACTCGTCCGCATCGGCAAGTTCCTCGGCTATCACGTGACGGTGTGCGACGCCCGCCCGGTGTTCACGACCGTGGCCCGCTTCCCGGAGGCCGACGAGGTCGTGGTCGAGTGGCCGCACACCTACCTGGAGCGCACCTCGATCGACGCCCGCACGGTCCTGTGCGTCCTCACCCACGACGCCAAGTTCGACGTACCGCTGCTGAGGCTCGCGCTGCGGCTGCCCGTGGCGTACGTCGGCGCGATGGGCTCCCGACGCACCCACCTCGACCGCAACCGGCGCCTACGCGAAGCCGGCGTCACGGAACGGCAACTGGCCCGCCTCCGCTCGCCCATCGGCCTCGACCTCGGGGCCCGCACCCCGGAGGAGACGGCCCTGTCCATCGCCTCCGAGATCGTCGCGGCACGGCGGGGCGGCAGCGGGGTACCACTGACCGGGGCGCACACGCCGATCCATCACGACGTGGCCTCGGACGCAGCGGCGCGGGCCGTGGCGGGACGTATCGGTTCAGTGGCCTGATCAGTGGCCTGAGCGGACCGCGACCCGCTCGGACGGGAACCGGTACACGTACACGTACACGTCGAGTCCGGGTCGCGCCCTCAGGGCGCCGGTTCCTGCCGCAACAGACCGTCCACCGCCCGCCCGAACATCCAGCGGGCCGCGCCCCTCAGGGGCCGGTCGAAGACGCGGGGCAGGAGGCGCACCGACAGGTCCTCGCGCCAGATGACCCGGGATCCTCGGGCGCCGTACGGGTGGACCTCGATCTCCGCCCAACCGATGACGAACCCTCCCTGTTTGGCCAGACGGCACAGGGCAGTCAACGTGGCCCCTGCCGGCGGCTGCCAGGTCACGACCTCCATGGGGTCGTCGAAGGCGAACGGGCCGATGCCGGAGCGGGCCACGAAGACCGTGCCCTCGCGGGTCGGTGGGGGAGTGCGCACGGTGACACGGGTGAGGGGGGCCACGTCGGCGTGGCGTTCCCAGTCCGTGAGGCGGAGCCAGGCCTGGTCGACGGAGAGCGGGGTGATGCGTTCCAGGGCGAAGAGGACCACGACGTGATCGTAGGCAAGCATGCACGATCGCCGCACGTCGCTACGGCCGCACGCCGCGACGGCCCCACGCCGCGCCCACCCCGTCAAACGTCCAGCAACTCCCGCACCACCACCGGCATCCCCGTCTCGAACGACCGGTTCGCCGCCAGCCCTGTGACCAGGGACCGCGCCCCGTCGACCCCGTCCGCCGCGCGTCCCAGCGGGTCCGGGGTGGACGAGCGCTCCCCGAACAGATCGGCCAGCATCCGTACGTCCCCGCCCCCGTGTCCGCCCTCACCCGTGGGCACCTTCACCTCGCGAGGGGGCTCCCAGAAGCGGCGCACCAGCAGCTCCGTGCGCCCGGCCTCGTCACCCACCGCGGCGCCGTGCATGACCGCGCTCGCCCCATCCGTCCGCACCTCGGGCCGTGTCCACGTCGACTCCTCGACCAGCAGCTCGATACGGCCCTCGCTGCCGTTGAAGGCGATGCGGTAGCCCTCCCAGGGGGCGTACGCCGTGAGGTGGTAGGTCAATGTGGCGCCGGACGCGTACCGCACCAGGACCGCCATGTCGTCCTCGATGGTCACCCCGGGCCCGAACACGTTCTGGTCGCGGTGGTAGCCGTCCTCGTGCTCGGCGTCCAGGTACAGCGAGGTGAGGACGGAGGAGTCCGCCAGGTGGACGGCGAAGGGGTCGTCCTTGGCCGCCGCGGAGCCGTGGGCCCGGTCGTAGTCCCGGGCCAGGCCGCGGCGGCGGCCCGCCTCGTCGCCGTAGAAGAACAGGCCGCCCTGGGCGTAGACCGTCTCGGGCCGTGAGCCGAGCCACCAGTTGACCAGGTCGAAGTGGTGGGTCGACTTGTGGACCATGAGGCCGCCGGAGTTGGCCTTGTCGCGGTGCCAGCGGCGGAAGTAGTCGGCGCCGTGCCGCAGGTCCAGCAGCCACTCGAAGTGCACCGAGCCGATCTCGCCGATCTCGCCGGAGGCGATCAGTTCCCGGACGGCCGAATGCACGGGGTTGTAGCGGTAGTTGAAGGCGACCCGGACGTCGCCGCCCGTGCGCTGTTGCGCCTCGATGATGCGGCGGGCGCGGTCCGCGTCGATCGTCATCGGCTTCTCGGTCACCACGTCGCAGCCCGCCTCCAGGGCGCGCACGATGTAGTCGTCGTGGGTGCGGTCCACGGTGCAGACCACGACGAGGTCGACGCGTTCGCGGCGCAGCATCTCGTCGAAGTCCTCGGCCGCGTAGGCGGGGACGGGTGCGCGGCCCGGGTGGGCGGCCGCGAGGAGGTCGTTGTGGACGGCCATACGGTGGGAGTTGACGTCGCAGAAGCCCACCAGTTCGATCCGGTCCGTGTAGGGACTGTGCGGACCCGTCAGCGCCTCGGTGAAGAGCTGGGCGCGGGCGCCCAGGCCCACCACGGCGACGCGGCGGTGTCGTGGCGATGCGGTGCAGAGGTCTTGTTGTGACATCCGGATCTTCCCTAGGGTCGGGCGGGGTGGAAGCGCTTTCTACCCGGAAGGGGTGACCCGCATGCCCGGAAGCAGGACAAGGACGTCCTTCAGGCCCCGCGCCGCGGCCACGGCACTCGCGCTCTGTGTGGTGCTCGCCGGCTGCTCGGGAGGGGACGGATCGAGCAGCGCCGGTGGCAAGGTCGTGCTGCGCTACACCTGGTGGGGGAACCCGGACAGGGCGGCCAGGACCCAGGAGGCCGTCGACCTCTTCGAGAAGAAGAACCCGGGGATCGAGGTGCAGACCTCGTTCTCCGGATACGACGCCTACAAGCAGAAGCTCGCCACCCAGGCCGCGGGCGGCGACGCCCCCGACGTCATGCAGCTCGACTACCGCATGATCGACCAGTACGCCTCCGGAGGCGTACTCATGGACTTCGCCGAGCAGCCGGGCGCCCTGGACACGGGCGAGTTCGACGCCGGGCTCCTCGCCACCGGCAAGGTCGACGGCAAGCAGTACGCGATCCCGCAGGCCCGCGGCACCGAGACCGTCGTGTACGACACCAAGCAGTGGGAGGCCAGCGGGGTCGAGCTGCCCCGCGAGGGCTGGACCTGGAGCGACTGGGCGGATGCCATGCGCGCCCTCGCCGAGAAGACCGGCAAGCCCGGCGCCACCGACCCGGGGCAGAGCGAGGACGCCTTCGAGATCTGGCTGCGCGGACAGGGCAAGGCGCTCTACACCAAGGACCGGAAACTCGGCTTCACCGCCGACGACCTGGCCCGCTGGTGGACCTTCACCGACAAGCTGCGTCGCGAAGGAGCCGTCTCGTCCGCCGAGCAGACCACCCAGATCGACGGCACCGTGGAGAACACCCCGCTCGGACGCGGCTACGTCATCGCAGACACCAACTGGGACGCTCCGTCCAGCGGCTTCCTCGCGCTCATCCCGGACGGGGTCACCCTCGCGCCGATGCCGTCCGGGGAGGACGGCACCCCGGGGCAGTACTTCAAGCCCTCGATGTTCATGGGCGTCTCCGCCGACGCGACACACCCCAAGGAGTCCGTCCGGCTCATCGACTTCATGCTGAACGACGCGGACGCCGCGAAGATCCTCGGCGCCACCCGCGGCATCCCCGTCAACGAGACCCTCCGCGACGCGATCGCCCCCGGACTCAAGGACTTCGACAAGACCGTCTACGACTTCCAGGCCTCGGTCGACGGCAAGCTCGACGCTCCGCCCCAGGCGCCCCCTTCGGGCGACAGCGCGCTGCAGACCACCTTCCAGCGCGACTACGACCAGGTGTCGTACGAGCGGATGTCACCCCGTGAGGCAGCCGAGAACTACATCACCGAGGCGAACGCGGAGCTGAGGCCATGACCACCACGCAGACGCAGGCGGCCGTACGGGGGCCGGAGGCCGGGGTTCCGAAGCAGCCCGTTCGACGCCGACGCGAGGGCGCAGCCTGGGTGTTCCTCTCGCCCTGGGTGCTCGGCACCTGTGTGCTGACCCTGCTCCCCATGGCCGTCTCGCTCTATCTCTCCTTCACCGACTACGACCTGTTCAACTCGCCCAACTGGGTGGGCCTGCGCAACTACACGCAGATGTTCACCGAGGACCCGCGCTACTGGCGGTCCGTGGGCACGACCCTCACGTACGTCGTCATCGCCGTGCCCCTGCAACTCGGCCTCGCGCTCGTCGTCGCCCTCGCCCTGAAGGGCATGAAGCGCGGCAGGGCCTTCTACCGCTCCGCCTTCTACGCGCCCTCCCTGCTCGGCGCCTCGATGTCCATCGCCCTGGTCTGGCGGGCGATCTTCAACGACGGCGGCACCGTGGACAACCTCCTCGGCACCGGCGGCTGGGTCAACAAGCCCGGCTGGGCACTCTTCGCGGTCGCCCTGCTGACGGTGTGGCAGTTCGGCGCGCCGATGGTGATCTTCCTCGCCGGACTCCAGCAGATTCCGGGGGAGTTGTACGAGGCCGCCGAGGTCGACGGCGCGAGCCGGTGGCGTCAGTTCCTCTCCATCACCGTGCCGATGCTGTCCCCGGTGATCTTCTTCAACCTGGTGCTCCAGACCATCCAGGCCTTCCAGGTCTTCACCCCCGCCTTCGCGGTCAGCGCGGGCAAGGGCGGGCCCGCCGACTCCACGCTCTTCTACACGCTCTACCTCTACGACCGCGGCTTCGTCGCCTCCCACATGGGCTACGCCTCCGCCATGGCCTGGGTGCTGCTGATCGCCATCGGCGCCGTCACCGCGGTGCTGTTCCGCACCTCGCGCTCCTGGGTCTTCTACGCCTCCGAGGGGGACCGATGACCACCACGATGACGTCAACCACCGTCGCACGTAAGCCATTTGACAGGCGGCACATCGCCCTGCACGCCGGGTGTCTGGCCGCACTGCTCGTCATGCTGTACCCGCTGGCCTGGCTGCTCGCCACCTCCGTCAAGCCCGCGGACGAGGTCATCGCCAGCCTCAACCTGCTGCCCGGCAAGCTGGAGTGGTCGAACTACGAGACCGCCCTGGACGGCGTGAACGACGTCACCGTCACCCGGCTGCTCACCAACTCCCTGCTCATCGCGGGCGGCGCGGTCATCGGCAACGTCATCAGCTGCTCCCTCGCCGCGTACGCCTTCGCCCGGCTGCGGTTCCGCTTCCGGGGGCCGCTCTTCGCGTTCATGATCGCGACGATCATGCTGCCGCACCACGCCGTGCTGATCCCGCAGTACATCATCTTCAACCAGCTCGGCATGGTGAACACGTACTGGCCGCTGATCCTGCCCAAGTTCCTCGCCACGGAGGCCTTCTTCGTCTTCCTCATCGTGCAGTTCATGCGCGGGCTGCCGCGTGAGCTGGAGGAGGCGGCGCGGATCGACGGCTGCGGCCCGTTCCGCAGCTTCTTCAGCGTCATCCTCCCGCTGACCAGGCCCGCGCTGATCACCACCGCGATCTTCACCTTCATCTGGACCTGGAACGACTTCTTCACCCAGCTGATCTACCTCTTCTCACCCGAGAAGTTCACGCTGACGCTGGCACTCAGGTCGTTCGTGGACGCGTCCAGCACCTCGGCCTTCGGCCCGATGTTCGCGATGTCGGTGATCGCGCTGCTGCCGATCGTGCTGTTCTTCCTCGCCTTCCAGCGGTTCCTGGTCGAGGGCATGGCGAACTCCGGGATCAAGGGGTGAGCGGGATGCGGACGACCCGCGAGGCGGGCGAGATCTTCGGCCCGCGCATGACGCTGTTCGCGGACGTCCTGAGCGTCGGGTTCGCCACGGCCGTGGCCTGTCTGCCGCTGGTGACCGCGCCCGCCGCGCTGTCCACGGCGTGCGCGGTGCTGCGAGGCGTACGGGAGGACCGGCCGGCCACCGCAGGGCGGTACTTCGCACTGCTGGGGCGGCGGCTGCGCGCGGGCGACCTGGCGGCCGGGGCCGTCGCCCTGGCGGGCGTGCTGCTGGCCCTGGCCGACCTGGCGCTCGCCCGCGCCGGGCTGCCCGGCGCCCCGGCCTTCGCGCTCGCCGCCGCGGCCATCAGCGCGGCGGCCGTCGTGGTGGGCCTGCGCGCCTGCGGCCGTCCCGAGTCGGTCACCGACTGGCCCGCCGCCGTACGGGCGGCCGCCCGCGACACCGTACGCGACGCCGGCGGCAGCGGACTCGTCCTGCTCGCCCTCGCGGCGGCCGTGCTGTGCGCGTGGGCACTGCCGCCGCTGCTGTTCCTGGTGCCGGGCCCGCTGGCCATGGCGCTCACCGCCGTCGACGTACGAGACGTACGGGACACCGGACCGAACCCGGGGGAGAACACGTGATGGGCCGAAGGGCCTTCCTCGCCACCACCACAGCCACTACGGTGGGGATCACCGAGGTCCCGGACATGACCACCAGCGTGGCCGACGCGGCCGAGCCCCAACTGGATGCCGACTTCCTGGAGTTCCTCACCACGGCAGCCGACGCCCGCGCAGCCGCGCTCCTCACCGGCTACCAGGCGCACATCACCGAGCTGCGGGAGAGGGGCAGGGCCCGCTCCACGGCCCGCGCGCTGCGTACGCTCACCTCCACCTACGTCCACGACGGCTCGGCGTACCACCACTCGGCCGAACTCCTCGCCCCCATGGCCGAGCTGGCCGGGGCGCTCGCCGACGAGCAGGAGGACGGCCTGTGGGACCACGGCACGGGCGGCGGCTCGCCGCCGGACACCGCGTTCTCCATCGTCGACCTGAACCTGACGTACCACCTGCTGGACGGGGACGGACACCGGCCGACGGTCACGCTGCGGGGCGTGATCGAACGCGTGCTGCGCGCGGCCGGCCCCGCGCTCGCGACCGGCGGACTGCACACCGCCAACCACCGCTGGCTGGTGTGCGCGGCCCTCGCACGCATCCACCGCAGATGGCCGCACCCCTCGTACCGCAGGCGCATCGACGACTGGCTGGCCGAGGGCATCGACCAGTTGCCCGGCGGCGAGTACAGCGAGCGCAGCCCCACGTACTCGGCCGTTGTCACGAACCCCGCTCTGCTCGTGCTGGCCCGCCACCACGGACGGGCCGACCTCTACGAGAACGTGCGCGCGAACCTCGCCGCCACGCTGTACGTGATCGAGCCCAACGGCGAGGTGGAGTCGGTCCATTCGCGGCGCCAGGACCAGACGGCGCTGCGCTACCTGCCCGAGTTCTGGATGCAGTACCGGGAGCTGGCGATCCGGTACGGCGACGGGCGCTTCGCGGCGGTGGCGCGGCTGCTGCGGGAGCGGGGCGCCGGGCAGACCTTCGGCGAGACCCCGCTGGGCGAACGGCTCGCCCAGGTCCTCGACCAGCCCGAGCTGGCCCGGCGGCTCCCCGAACCCGCCGAGCTGCCCACGGACTTCGAGCACCACGACGCCGGCTGCGGGCTGGTACGTGTGCGCCGGGGCGCGCGCACCGCGAGCATCTTCGGCGGTACGGACTTCCCGGACGTGCGCGCGATCTCCTCCGGCCTGTCCACCAACCCCACCTTCTTCAAGCTGCGCAAGGGCGCCGCCATCCTGGACTCGGTGCGGCTCGCCCCGCAGTTCTTCTCGCTCGGGCACTTCCGGGCCGAGGGCCTGGAGCGCACCGGCGACGGGTGGCGGCTCCACGCCGAGATGCGGGGCACCTGGCACCACCCCCTGCCGCGGGCGCACCGGCGCGAGGACGGCGCCTACCCCCTCACCGACGACGGCCGCTTCTGGTCCGCGATGGACTTCCCGCACCGGCCGAATGAGTACCGCACACTCCGTACGGAGATCCTGGTGAAGGAGACCGGCGACGGAGCCTGGGACCTGCACGTCGGCCTGTCCGGTGCTGCGTGCCCGTTCGCCCTGGAGCTGTGCTTCCGGCGCGGCGGCACACTGAGCGGGGACGGACTCGAACCGGTGGGCGGATCCCCGGACACGTATCAGCTCGTCACCGGCGAGGCCTCGTACACCGTCGGTGACGACCGCATCACCTTCGGCCCCGGCAACGGCAAGGGCGGACGGCAGCCGGCGGTCGTGGACGCGGGGGAGCGGTACTCCTGGATGAACGGCGCGCTCGTTCCGGACGGCGTCCGCGTACTCATCACCGGCAGGTCGCCGCTCTCGTACCGGCTCGGGCTGCGCTGAGCGGCCCCGGGGCGGGGCGCGGCGTGGCGTCCGCGTCGCAGAGGGTGACGGAGAGGTGAGTTTGCGGGCGAATCGGCTCCCGGTGTTTGAGGCAGGCGTGGCAGGGCGACCCGTGTGAGCCCAGGGTCCCCTAGAACGTCCGGGACGGAGCCCACCATGACCCCCTATGCCGTGGTGATCCCGACCCTCGTCCGCGACACGCTCGCCGACTGCCTCGCCGCGCTCGCCGCCGCGATCGGACCGGCGCCCGCCGAGATCGTGCTCGTCGACGACCGGGCCGTGGCCCTGCCCGGGCCGCTGGAGCACCCGTTGAGCGTGCTCGGGAACCTGCGGGACCGTACGACGGTGGTGAGCGGCGGCGCCCACGGACCGGCCGCCGCACGGAACTCCGGGCTGCGGCGGGTCACATCACCGTGGGTGGTCTTCCTGCACGACGACGTACAGGTCGGACCGCACTGGTGCGAGCAGATGGCCGCGGACCTGGACGAGGCGTCGCCCGAGACCGCCGGGGTGCAGGGCGTGATCACCGTACCGTTGCCGGCGGAGCGCCGCCCCACCCAGTGGGAGCGGTCCACGGCGGAGCTGGCCCGGGCGCGGTGGACCACCGCCGACATGGCCTACCGCACGGACGTCCTCCAACAGGTCGGCGGCTTCGACGAGCGCTTCCGGCGGGCCCACCGCGAGGACACCGACCTGGCGCTGCGCGTCCTGGACGACGGATGGCGCGTCCGTCGCGGCCGGCGGAGCACCCGGCACCCCGTGCGCACCACCGGCCGGTGGGTGTCGGTGCGGGCTCAGCGAGGCAACGCCGACGACGCGTTGATGCTGCGGCTGCACGGGCCGGGCTGGCGGGCCAGGGCCGCGGCGCCGCGCGGCCGGGTCCGGCGGCATCTGGCGATCACCACGGCGGGGGTCGCCGCGTGCGTGCTCGCGGCGACCGGGCGCGGGGCGGCTGCCGCCGTGGCCGCGGTGGGGTGGGCCGTGGGGACCGGTGAGTTCGCCTGGGCCCGTGTCGCGGCCGGGCCGCGGACGCGGTACGAGGTCGTCACGGAGCTGGCCGCGAGTGTTGTCATTCCGCCTGTCGCCAGTTGGTACTGGCTTGGCGGGGTGTGGCGTTATCGGGGGGCCGAGCCCTGGTGCGGGGGGTGTCGGTGATCGCGTAGTCGCCGTAGGTGGTTCGGTTGTATGGCGGCTGCGGGTTCGTTGTGGCTGGTCGCGCAGTTCCCCGCGCCCCTGAAGGGCCCGCTGCGCGGCCCCCATGTCGCCTGATCTTCCCCAGGGTCCTAGCCGCCGAGCGCCGCCAAGAGCTCGTCCGCGCTGTCCGGTACCACCCCGGCCGCGAAGTCGGCGCGGACCCGGAGGGCCGCCGCGCGTCCCGGGGCCGAGCGGCACCAGCGCCACCAGCGTTCCAACTGCGCCTCGTCGAGGTGCTCCACGGGGACGACGGCGGGCCAGCCGCAGGCCCGTGCCTGCGCGGTCACCTTCGCGCCGCCCGCCACGGGATCGACGGCCAGCACGGGTATGCCGGCGCGCAGCCCGAGCACCAGACCGTTCAGCCGGTCGGTGACGACGAGGTCCAACCGCGCGAACACGGACTGGAGTTGCCCCGGGGTGGCACTCAGGTGCCAGTCGAGCGTGTCGAGCCGCGTGTCCAGTTCGAGGCACGCGCAGTCCTTCCCGGCCAGCCACCGCGTCAGCTCGTCGGAGACCTCTCCGTGCCGTCGCAGCGTCCCGTACTCCCCGTGCCCCAGCGTGAGGACCACCCCGACGACGGGGGACGCGGGCGTCGCCGGTGCCCGGGCCGCCAGGTCCTCCACCGGCTCGGCGCCCGGCGCGTCCCGGGCCAGGACCTGGTGGAATCCGGTCACCGCCGGATCACCGGCGTCGATCACCGACACGCCCACGGCGATCCGCACACAGTGCCGGAAGCGCCGGTGCAGTTCGGTGATCCGCTTGCCGTGCAGGGGACCGCTCACGAACACCAGGTGCGAGTAGATCCGGGGCCGCACATGCTCAAGGTCCAGGTCCCCCGGACGGAACGCGGGACTCCACGCCACGTCGTACGCCAGGTCCTCACGGCGCAGTACGTCCTCCACACGCCGCAGCGCCAGGACATCCCCGGCGGTGGCCTCGCCGTCCCGAAAACTGAACCATCCGGTCAGCAGAATCCGCTGTCGCACAGTGCCGAACGGGTTCCCCTCGTTCCCGGAGCCAGTCGGCCACGTCGCCGGCCGGTCACTTGTGGCCCACCGTGTCCTGGCCGTCGAGAGCCTCGTGCGAGGCCTCCAGTGGCGCGGTGGCGCCCTCGGCCGCCGGGGTCTGGGGCCGGCGGAGGCGGGCGGTGAGGCGCAGAGCCACGGGCTCGGTCCAGCGGGCGGTGAGCGGGCCGAGGATCACCAGGATCAGGACGTACGCCGTGGCCAGCGGGCCGAGGGAGGGCTCGATGCCCGCCGTGACGGCGAGCCCGGCGATGACGATGGAGAACTCGCCGCGGGCGACCAGGGTGCCGCCCGCCCGCCAACGGCCCTTGGCCGAGATACCGGCCCGCTTCGCGGCCCAGTAGCCGGTGGCGATCTTCGTGGCCGCGGTGACCAGGGCCAGGGCGAGCGCCGGCAGCAGCACGGGCGGGATGCTCGCGGGGTCGGTGTGCAGTCCGAAGAACACGAAGAACACGGCGGCGAACAGGTCCCGCAGCGGGGCGAGCAGGCTGTGCGCGCCCTCGGCGACCTCCTGCGACAGGGCGATGCCGACCAGGAACGCACCCACGGCCGCGGACACCTGGAGCTGCTGGGCGACCCCGGCGACCAGCAGGGTCAGCCCGAGGACGACCAGCAGCAGCTTCTCGGGGTCGTCGCTGGAGACGAAGCGTGAGATGTGCCGCCCGTAGCGCACCGCGACCAGCAGGACGAGCCCGGCCACACCGAGAGCGATGGCCAGGGTGAGGCTGCCCGCCGCCAGACCCGCCCCGGCCAGCAGTGCCGTGAGGATCGGGAGGTAGACGGCCATCGAGAGGTCCTCCAGGACCAGGATGCTCAGCACCACCGGGGTCTCCCGGTTGCCGAGCCGCCCCAGGTCGCCCAGCACCTTGGCGATGACACCGGAGGAGGAGATCCAGGTGACGCCGGCCAGCACGACCGCGGCGACCGGCCCCCACCCGAGCAGCAGCGCCATCGCGGCACCCGGCAGCGCGTTGAGCGCGGCATCGACGAGACCGGCCGGGTACTGGGTCTTGAGGTTGGAGAGGAGATCGCTGGCCGTGTACTCCAGGCCCAGCATGAGCAGCAGCAGGATCACGCCGATCTCGGCGCCGATCGCCACGAACTCCTCACTGGTGCCCAGCGGCAGCAGCCCGCCCTCCCCGAAGGCGAGACCGGCCAGCAGGTACAGCGGAATCGGCGAGAGCTGGAAGCGCCCGGCGAACCGGCCGAGCAGTCCCAGACCCAGGATGATCGCGCCGAACTCGATCAGGAAGACCGCGGAGTGCATCGCTCACTCCCGCCCGAGTATCGTCGCGGCCGTCTCCACACCCTCGCGGGTGCCGATCACGATCAGCGTGTCACCGCCCGCCAGCCGGAAGTCCGGGGTCGGGGACGGAATGGCCTCGGCGCGGCGCAGCACGGCCACGATCGAGGCGCCGGTCTCGGTGCGCATCCGGGTGTCGCCGAGGACGCGCCCGTTCCAGTACGAGGTGGAGGACAGCTCGACGCGCTCCGCCACCAGGCCCAGCTCGGTCGTGGACAGCAGGTTCGGGCTGTGGTGGTCCGGCAGCAGCGCGTCCACCAGCGCAGCCGACTCGCCCGTGGTCAGCCGCAGGGACAGCGAGCACGCGTCCGGATCGTCGTCGCGGTACGCGTTCACCGTCCGCGTCCCGTCCCGGTGCGCCACCACCGACACGCGGCGGTGTTCCCGCGTCGTCAGGTCGTAACGGACCCCGATCCCCGGCAGGGGTGTACTGCTCAGGCGTGTCGTGCCCACGACCGTCCTCCAGTCTGGATCGTCTGCGTCTCGGCGACGCCGGTATGGGCAGCCGGGAGAGCGGGCCCCACCATCGGGGCGGCACACAGAACCGGTGACAGCCCTTTCGAGCCGGCCGGCGGCACTCCCCACGGAACGCGGAACGACCGTGGACCCTCCGTGGCAGTCCTCCCGGGCCGCCCGTGCAGTACACCCTAACCGGGGCCCGAATGTGCAGGCGGGGGCGCCCCCGGTGAGTGGGATGGGACAATCCGCTTCCCGGAGGAGCGGGTTGTGGCCGCAGGGCGGTCCGCGGTGCCACCGCGGGACGGCGTGGCGGTGAGGGAAGGGAGCATGACCGTGGTCGAGTGGGTCAGGATCGGCAGCGGGGGACGGGCTGTTCCCGATCCCGTTGCCACACCGTTCGTCTGGTCGGGGGCCTTCGGCGGCGCACTGGTCCTGATGGCCGTCTTCACCCTGCTCGGCGGCGTCGGCCGCCCGACACCCGCCCTGGTGGCGCTGTCCCTGATGGCCGCGCTCCTCGGAGTGTGGGCGCGGTTCGTCGCGGCGCCCGGAACGGCCGTGCTGTGCTGGCTGTTCCTCAACGGCTTCGGCATACCGCCCGCGGGCACGCTCAGCTGGGCCATCGCGCGTGACACGTTCTGGCTTGCCTGTCTGCTCTCCGCGGCCCTCACGGGTACGGCCGTCGCCCGCGTCGTCAACGCCCGCGCCGCGTACCGCCGTATCACCCCGCAGCAGGGCCCGGCGTATCGCCCGCCGGCCGACGGCGACCCCTTCTGACCGACCGTTCGCCAGGAGCCCCCGGCGTACGCGGCGGCGCGAACACGGGCGGGCCGTGCGGCCCGCCCGCCCCCACGCTACGTCAGGCCGATCTCCTGGCAGGCGGCCTCGTACTTCGGAGTGCAGATGTCCTTGACGGTGTAGACGTCGTCCCGGATCACGGTCTCCTTGATGTTGTCCTTCGTGAGGGCGACCACCGGCACCAGCATCGACGGGATGTCCTCCTGCGTCGGGCTGTCGACCTTGTCGCGGGTCAGCGCGTCGAACTCGATCGAGCGGCCCTGGACCTTGGCCACCGCTATCTCCGCGGCGTTGTTCGCCTCCAGCAGGAACGACTTGTACACGCTCATGTACTGCTCGCCCGAGATGACCCGCTGCACCGCGTCCAGATTCGCGTCCTGCCCGGTCACTGGAGGAACCTTGCTGACGCCGGCCTCCTTCAGCGCGTCGATGGCGGCGCCCGCCAGGCCGTCACTCGCGGTGTAGACGGCGGCGATGTTGCTGAGCCCCATGGACTTGATCGCCTTCTCCGTGTTCGCCTTGGCGACCGCGGGCGACCACTCCTTGGTGTAGTAGGACTTGGCGATGACCACGCTGCCCTGCAACTGCTTGAGCGCGCCCTGCTTGACCAGCTCCGTGTTCGGGTCGGCGACCGAGCCGTTGATCATGACGACCTTGCTGTCCTTGGCCCTTTCGCCGAGAGCCTCCACGACGGCACGGCCCTGCACCTCCCCGACGAGCGCGTTGTCGTGCGAGATGTACGCGTCGATCGGGCCCTCGGCGAGCCGGTCGTACGCGATGACGGGGATGCCCGCGTCCTTGGCCTTCTGGATGTCCGGGGCTATGGCCTTGGCGTCCAGCGCGTCCACGACGATGACGTCCACCTCGGCGTCGATCATCTCCGCGAACTGTCTGCTCTGCTTGGCCATGCTCGCATCGGCGTTGGCGTAGAGGACCTTGCCCTTGTCGTCGGTCAGGTCAGCGACCCGCTTCTTGATGAGGGGGTAGTCGAACTTCTCAAAGCGAGCTGTGTCCTTGTCGGGCAGGAGGAGGCCCACTGTGATGTCGTTGCCCTTTCTCGGGGACGCGGCGTCACTGCTGCCGCCGACTCCGTCGACGGCACCGCACGCGGTGAGTGAAAGGGTCGCGCTCGACGCGACGAGGGCAAGGGCGAAACGACGCACAGCGATCCTACGGGTGGTATCAGCGTTCACATCAGGTGCCTTCCGGGGGAAAGAGAGCATCCTGGCAACCAGGTGACTGCACAGCCAACGCGTCCAGGGCACGAGGCGTCAAGCGGCGCTGGTTAACGGGATGGGCACAGGACCTTTACGGAACCCCCGAGGATTGTGCGAAAGGCGTTTCGAGCCCCTTCGGACGGAATCTCCCCAGGTGGGAAGGCCTTTCATGAAGTGTCCGGCATACGGATGTCCGGCAGCGCGGCGCCCGGACGCTGCCGCTGTACGGTGTCGGTGGCCCCGCGCGCGTGCCACCGTACGGCGCTGCCCGATCCGGCGGGGGACGCCTCCGTCAGGGCGCCTCCGCCTCCGTCGGGGCGCCTCGTTCAGGTGGACTCGTTCAGGTGGGCTCGCAGCCACTGCTCGGTGCTGCTGACGTGCAGCAGCGCGGCGGCCTGGCTGAGTGCGGTGTCGCGGCCGGCCAGCGCCGTGAAGATCGCCTCGTGCTCCGCGAGAGTGCGCCCCGCGGCCCGGGAGTCGACCAGGCCGCGCCAGACACGGGCGCGCAGCGTACGACCCGAGACGCCGTCCAGGAGGGTGACCAGTGATTCGTTGCCCGTGGCGGCGACGACGGCGCGGTGGAACGCCGCGTCGTGCGCGTTGAGTTGCTCGACGTCGTCGCACGCCTCCCGCATGGCGTCCAGGTGCCGCTTCACCTCGGCCGGGCCCGCCTCGGAGATCCGGGTGGCGGCCAGAGCGGTGGCGACGGGTTCGAGCAGCCGTCCGGCCTCCATCAGGTCCAGCAGCGCGCCCGAGTCGATCCGGAGCAGGTCCACCGCGCCGCCGAGGCCCTCCAGCAGCAGGCTCGGCTGCAGGCTGGTCACATAGGTGCCGTCGCCCCGCCTGACCACCGTCGGCGCCTTGACCGCCACCCGCGCCAGATTGCGCGACAGCCCCAACTGGGCGGCCAGGTCCGGTTCCGGGGGCAGCTTGGAGCCGGCCGCATCGCGCCCGAGCGGATAGCTCACGGATCTCTTCGATGGCTTTGTCGGTCAGCGACACAGGAGGTTCCTCTCCGGAGGACATGTGATGTCTTCCACGGCCCACTTCGCCGGAACCGGGGGGTTTCTCAACTTGCGGTACGGTCACCAGCGTTGAGTGCGGTGAGCGGCATCCGTCCAGCGGCTGATCGATGAGGGGTTCCGGCAGCGCGCCTGCGGCAGGGGAATCGCCGACGTGGAAAGAACTCGGATCCGGACCGGAGCAGTGTCTGATGGAGACGAACCGCCGCAGCCGGTCGAACCGCTGTACCCGATGCCGCTGATCTGGAGTCGCCATGAGCACACCGCGGGACCTGTTGATCACCGCCATGGAGGTCGCACCGGACCGTCCGGTCGAGCAGGGCGATCTCTCGCTGGCCCTCGCGGGAGCCGAACTGTGCGACCTCATCAACACGGAGGCCGTCACAGTGGACGGCGACCGCATCGTGCCCGGCCTGGTACCCGCCATGGACGACCGGCTGTTGGACGCGGCGGCGTCGTCGCTCGGCCGGGAGGCGCCGTACGAGTCCGTCGAGGACTGGCTGTGGCGCCGGGGCCGGGGCCTGTACGCGACCTATCTCGCCGCCCTGGAGGCGGAGGGCCAGGTCACCAGGCAGCGCAACCGCTGGCTCCCGCTCCGGACCGGCCGCAGGGCACTGGCCGACTCACCTGACCGCCGTCACGCGGCCGAGCGCCGGTCCTCGGGCGACCCCGTCCTCGCCGCCCTGGCGGCCGCCGTGGGGATCGGGACGGAGCCGGCCGAGGACCTGGCGGATCTCGTCGGCGACGCGGTGCTGACCGTACTGGTCGCGGTCAACGACGCGGTGATGGAACTGGAAGCGGTACGGCAACGGCGAAAGATCGAGGACGCGGCCTTCGACAACGTCTGGCGGGCGCCGTGACCGCTACCCGACGCGCGGCGTCCCGCGAAGCCCTCCGGTCGGTCCCTGGCCAATTCTCGGTCAGTCCCCGGTCAGTGCCCCTGGTCACCCCCGGTCAGGTCCAGCAGCACCTTGGACGCGACCGTGCGGTCCTGGGCCATGTCGAACGCGGCGACGGACTGCTCCAGCGGGAAGGTGTGGGTGACGGTCGGCTCCACGGGCAGGCCCTGGGCCAGCAGTGACAGGGCCTCGTCGAACTCGGTGTCGAAACGGAAGGCTCCGCGCAGGTCGAGTTCGCGGGTGACCGCGACATTGCCCAGCAGTGGGACCTCGCCGGGCGGCAGCAGTCCCAGCAGGACGACGGTGCCCCCGCGGCGTACCCGTTCCACGCAGGTCCGCAGCCCCGCCGGTGATCCGGACGCCTCGACGGCGATGTCGAACGGGGACGCCCAGACGGGATCGTCGGCCCGGTCCGCACGTGCCGTGGCGGTGGCGCCCATCTCGGTGGCGATTCGCAACGGCTCGTCGAAGAGGTCGCTGACGACGATCTCGGCGGCGCCGTGGTGCCGGAGCGCCGCCACGACGAGGCAGCCGATCGGACCGGCGCCGGTGACCAGGACCCGCTTGCCGCTCACCTCGCCGGCCCGGCGCACGGCGTGCAGGGCCACGGACAGCGGTTCGGCGAGCACGGCACGGCGCAGGCTCAGCCCGGGCGGCAGGGGCCGGATCTGGTCGGCGGGCACGCTGATGAGCTGGGCGAATCCGCCCTGGACGTGCGGGATGTGGGCGGCGCTGCCCAGGTAACGGGTGTGGGCGCAGATGTTGCGCCTGCCGCCGGCGCACTCCGGGCAGGTGCCGCAGGGCGTGGCGGGATGGACCGCCACGGGGGTGCCGACGGCCGGTCCGCCCGGTCCGTCGGTGCCGGGCCCGAGGGCGGCGACGTGGCCGACCACCTCGTGGCCGAGCACCATGGGCTCGCGCAGCGCGAAGTCCCCCACCCGCCCGTGGTGGTAGTAGTGCAGGTCGGATCCGCAGATCCCGCCGAGTGCGACGGTGACCGCGATCTCACCCGGTCCGGGAACGACGGGCGGCCGCTCGTCGACCCGCAGATCGCCGGCTCCGTGAACAACGCACGCTTGCATGGGGGAGGCTCCTTGAGAGTCACGGGGGAGGGGCACAGGGAGGGTCAGAGGACGGAGAGCATGCCGCCGTCGACGTACAGCACCTGGCCGCCCACGAAGTCGGAGGCCGGGGAGGAGAGGAAGAGAAGGGCGCCGACGAGGTCCTCGACGTTGCCCCAGCGGCCGGCGGGCGTCCGCCGCCGCACCCAGGCGCTGAACTCCTCGTCCGCGACGAGCGCGGACGTCAGCTCGGTGTCGAAGTAGCCGGGGCCGATGCCGTTGACCTGGATGCCGTGCGGCGCGAGGTCGGCGCACATGCCCTTGGTGAGCATCTTCAGGCCGCCCTTGGTCGCCGAGTAGGGCGCGATACCCGGGCGTACCGCCTCGCTCTGCACCGAACAGATGTTGATGATCTTGCCGTGGCGCCGGGGCACCATGCGCCGGGCTACCTCGCGGCCCACGAGGAAGGCGCTGGTGAGGTTGGTGTCGAGCAGGCCGTGCCAGTCCTCGTCGGTGAAGTCGAGGAGCGGGGCGCGTCGTTGGGCGCCCGTGTTGTTCACCAGGATGTCGATCGGCCCGGCCCGGTCCTCGATGCGGGCGACGGCATCGGCGACGGCGGCGGAGTCGGTGACGTCGAATGCTTCCGTGCGGACCGCCTCCCCGAACGTCTCGGCCAGCTCCTTGCGGGTTTCCTCCAGTGTCGCGGTGTCGCGGCCGTTGAGGACGACCGTGCAGCCGGCTTCCAGCAGCCCCCTGGCCAGCGCCCGGCCGATACCGCGGCTCGATCCGGTGACCAGGGCCACCTTGCCGGTGACGTCGAAGAGCGGGTGGCAGACGGGGTGGCTCATGTGTGTCGTCCTTTCAGGCGTGGCTCGGCGCCGTGCACGTCGAGGCCCAGCTGCGGCATGGGCCACTCTTCTGCTTTTCCACCCAGTGGGAAACTTATCTATTCAACGGAAAACATCGTCAGCAGCGTGGGCAGGTGCTGTCAACCACTGAGCGGAAATCCTTTCCGTTCAGTGGTTCCGTTCAGTGGTAATTTGCCGCTGTGAGTAGTGCCAGCGAAGTGCCGACCGATGTCGTCGGCCGGGCGATCCGGCTGCTCGTCCTGGTCGGCGAGCATCCGCACGGCGTCACACTGTCGGTACTGGCCCGGGAGAGCGGCGTCCCGGTCAGCACCGCGCACCGGCTGGTCAACTCCCTCTGCCGCGAGGGCCTGGTGGAGTTCGAGGCCGCCGGCAAGCGCTACAGGCCGGGCCTGCGCCTGTTCCAGCTCGGCCAGCAGGCGGGCCAGGCCTACGGCTTCGCCGGTACCGCCCTCCCCGTGATGCAGCGCGTGACGCGGCAGACGGAGGAAGCCACCCTCATGTCCGTACTCGACGGCACACAGCACCTGTACGTGCACTACGTGGACGGCCCCCTGCCGGTCGGAGTGCGCAGCGAGCCGGGCCGTCACGGCCCGCTGCACTGCACCTCGATGGGCAAGATCCTGATGGCCTTCGCCCCCGACGACGTCACCGCCGACCTCCTGGACCGCGTCGAGCTCACCCCGCACGGACCGAACAGCATCACCGACCGCGACGTCCTGCGCGACGAGGTCGCCCGCGCCGCCGAACGCGGCTACGCCACGGCGGACGAGGAGCACCACCGAGGCCTGCGCGCCGTGGCCGTTCCCATCCTCCGCCCCGACGGCAATGTCTTCGCCGCCCTGTCCACCGCCGCACCCGCCTTCCGCCGCAGCATGGACGATCTGGTCGCCATGGTGCCGCTGCTCCAGGCGGCGGCCTCCGAGCTGGGCGTCCGGCTCCCCGCCCGCTGACCCGAGCGCGACGCGAGGCCGCGTCGCCCAGCACCTCTCGCGCCCAGCACCCCTTTCGCTCAGGACGCGAAGACGGCGAACGCCTCCGTGATCGCCTCGGGCCCCGCGTCCTGTGCCAGCAGCTCATGGAGCAGGAGGCGCGCCCGGTACGGACCGAGATCGCCGGCCGGGACGAGCCCGCGGCCGATCAGGTCCTTCTCGGATCCCGGATAGCCGTACGTCCCGGTCAGGACAGGGCCGTTGCCGATGCGCGAGGAGAGAACCACGGGGACCCGTGCGGCCAGCCGTTCGAGGGCCCCGACGAGTCGCTCGGGCACGTGGCCGACACCGAACGCGGCGACGACGAGCCCGTCACACCGGCCGTCCCAGGCCGCGAGCAGCTCCCCGTCGTCGCCGAGGCACACCGTGTACAGGCCCACCCGCACCTCACGGACTCTGGGCCGTGCCACCAGGCCGAACCGGTGAGGCAGTCCGACGGTCAGCCGTACGCCGCCCTCGGCGATCCGGCCGATGGGCCCGGCCCCGGGTGACGTGAAGGCGGCGGGGCTGGTGGTGTGGGACTTGCGGACATGGCGTGCCGCGTGGATCTCGTCGTTCAGGACGACCAGCACCCCGGCGCCCCGCAGCTGCGGGGCGGCTGCGGCGAGGACGGCCGCGTACAGGTTGGCGGGTCCGTCGGGGCCCGCCATGGTGGGGTTGCGCATGGCACCGGTGACGATGACCGGCTGCTCGTGGCGGTGACGAAGGTCGAGAGCGAACGCCGTCTCCTCGATCGTGTCGGTGCCCTGCGTGATGACGATTCCGTCGACGTCACCGCCGTCGAGGGTCCTGTCGACCGCCGAGCCGAGCTCCGTGAGGTCGTCGAAGGTGAGCGAGGCGCCGGGCACGCGGCGGAAGTCGTGCACGCGCAGCTCGACACCGTGGCCCTCCAGGTGGGGGACAGCGGCCAGAAGGTCATGGGCGGAGAGGGCCGGGACGACCCCGCCGGTCGCCGGATCGGTGGTCATCGCGATGGTGCCGCCGAGAGAGTAGACAGCCACCGTCCCCGTCGCGCCCACGCTCGCCCCATTCTTCAGACTGGTCTCGCCCTGAGTGATCCTCCCCCGTGGGAGAGCGTGCGATGCGGGCACAGGAGGGCAGGCACCGCAGGGCACGCACCACGGGGCACACACCACGGGGCACGCACCGCGGGGCCGACGCGACGACGGCTGCCGGCGTGACCACGCCGGCGACATGAAGCAGATCAATGACGAGTATGCGGTAGGCGTTGCAGGTCACCAGCGTGCCGATCTCCGCCCGCGAGGTCGACTCGGCCCAGGCGGCGAGCATGGTCCAGCACTCGAAGTGCTTGCCGTCCGGGTCGCCGGAGAGCGGGAAGAAGTGGTCCCGCGTGAAGGTGACGTCCGCACCGAGGTCTTCGCACTCACGGACGGCGCGCCGGATCGCGGTGTAGTCGGCGTGCTCCGGCTGGATCTGAACGCCCCCGTCCCCGGGCTCGTCATGCTCCCGGCAGCGGACGGACGGTGAGGATCTGCTGGGCGTGACCCACCGGGCCGTCGACGTCGTGCAGGACCGTGCTGGTGAGGCCCTGCCCGGAGGGGCCGAAGGTGACCGTGGTGTCCAGGCCCGTCCATGTGTCTCGTGGCTGTCGGTGGAGGTGGACGGTCAGATCGACGTTGGGGAACATCCACGCCGTGGGCGGCTGCCGGACGGCGATGCCGTTGGCGGTGTCGACGAGGGCGAGATACGACGCGAGCGGGCTGGCGGGAACACCGGCGACCAGATCCAGTGGCGTGGAGATCCAGGCGGTCGTACGGCCCGGCCGGGGCGCTGTGACCGGGCGGACGTCCAGGGAGGCGATGTAGCCGCCGGACCAGACCTCGGACATCGGCCACGCCGTGAGTGACTCCGGCGGGGTGAGACGGTCGTCGGGGCCGCCCGCGACCGCTGTGGTGTCGAGGCCGGCCAGGAGCCAGGCGCGGGCCCGGACGACCGGTCGGCCGGCGATGCGTACGACGGCTTCGAGGAGCTCGATGGTCCGGCCGGGGCGGACGGCCTCCACCTCGATCTCGCACTCGTCGAGGGCGAGGCGCCCGAGGATGTCGTAGCTGATCCGGGAAAGAACGAGGCCGTCGTCCGGACCGGCGGCCCGGTGCCGCTCGATGGCGTGGACGATGAGCCCGCCCAGCGGACTGAAGTGCTGCTCGTCCGCGTTCCAGGCTCCGCCCGCGTGGAGGGTCGGCTTGTAGCGGTGGTCGTCGATGGGTTCGTAGTAGCTGCCGGGGCTCAACGGACGCTTCTCCTCAGGAGGCTCGCAAGGTTCGGGGGCACAGGGCTCGGGGGCGGCAGGGTTCGTGAGTTCAGAGGGTTCGGGGGTCTGAGGGTTCGGGGGTCTGAGGGCTCGGGGGTTCTGGGGTTCTGGGGTTCACATGGTGTTGAGCAGGACGACGTAGACGGCCGTGCCGGCGCCGACGCTGAGGATGGTGCGGCGGCCGAAGGCCAGGTGGACGCCGATGGTGACGGCGACGGCGAGCAGCGCGTACCAGGTGCCGTGCGGGTCGGTCGTGATCGTGCCGTGCAGTGCGGTCACGGCGAGGATGGCGAGGATACCGACCGGCATCCACACCGCCAGCCGCCGAACGATCGCCGAGCCGCGCAGCCGGCCGAGCACGGCGAAGGGGACGGCGCGCAGGGCGAGGGTGATGGTGAAGACGATCGCCAGGACGGCGACGAGATACGAAGTGCTAGGCATCGGCGGCCTCTTGAGCGGTGCGGCGGGCGGTGACGGTGTGGCGGACCAGGAGCAGACCGACGAACAGCAGCAGCGCGGTGAACATGGCCGCGCCCGGGGTGAGGACGAGAGCGACGGTGACGCTCGCGCCAGCGAGCAGCAGCGACGGCAGCTCCGCACGGGAGCGGAACGCGTCCAGGGTGAGCACGGTGAACAGGGCGCACAGGGCGAACTCCAGGCCCTTGACGGGGGCGGGCAGGGCCGCGCCCAGGGCCACGCCGGCCAGTCCGCCGCCGACCCAGTAGATCTCGCAGGCGATCTGCATGGCCAGCAGCCGGGCTGCCGAACGCTCGTGTTCGGGCAGGGAGGCGTTGACGGCGTACGCCTCGTCGATCATCGCGTAGACGGCGTACGCCTTTCCCAGCGGGTGCTTGACCAGGTGCAGTGGGAAGGAGAAGGCGTAGAAGACGTGGCGGAAGTTGACCACGAGCACGGTCAGGGCGACCGCGGCGAGCGGGGTGACCGTGGCCATCATGCCCACGAGCAGCAGCTCCAGCGAGCCCGCGAACGCGGCGACGGACAGGGCGGGGGCGAGCCACCAGGGCAGTCCGGCCTGGACGATCAGCAGGCCGAGGGCGATACCGAGGGGGAAGATGCCCAGGCCCGCGGAGAATGAGTCGCGGACGCCCTGGGCCATCCGGGTTCGGCGGTTGGCCACGGCCGGAGCGGCCGGAGTGGCCAAAGCTGCCGGAATTGCCGACCGGCGGAGTATGTCATGTTCCACGGGTCCATCGTCCCGTGAAAGGCGCGACATGTGATTGCGAATATTGCTCTTTCTTGCCGCCGATGTGCAATATTCTGACTGTGGATGGGATCGACAAGGTAATCATTGCCGAGCTGGAGCGAGATGGGCGGCTGACCAACGTGGAGCTGGCCCAACGGGTGGGGCTGACCACCGGACCGTGTCTGCGCCGGGTTCAGCGGCTGGAGGCCGACGGCGTGATCCGCGGCTACCGGGCGGTGATCGACCCTGTCTCCGTGGGCCGTTCGTTCGAGGTTCTGATCGATCTGAGTCTTGAGGCGCAGGACGCGGAGACGGTCGAGCGCTTCGAGACGACCCTGAGCCAGGCCGACGAGGTCCTTGAGCTGCGCCGCCTGTTCGGCAGCCCCGACTATTTCGTCCGCGTGGCCGTCGCCGATCTGGCGGCCTACGAGACGTTCCTCAGTCAGCGGGTCATGACCATCCCCCGGATCAGGAACGTCACTTCGCACTTCACGATGAAGACGGTCAAGCCGGTCCGGTAGCGGGGACCCGGGTTGTCCGGGTTCTGCGGTTGTCCGGGTTCTGCGGGGCACATGGATAGGGGGCGCTGCGGACCGCTCGTGGCTGGCCCGCAACGCCCCCTGGCAATCACCTGAGGGGGGGTGCCTCAGGAGTCAGTGGGCCGAAGCCCTCCGGCTACGACTGGACCTGCTGGGTCACCAGGTTCGAGAAGGTCGTCAGCCGGGTGTAGACGCCGGGGTACCGCGCGTCGGCGCAGCCGTAACCCCAGGAAGTTATGCCTGCCAGGACGCCCCCGATCATCAGGGGACCACCGCTGTCGCCCTGGCAGGTGTCCACGCCGCCGGAGGAGTAACCGGCGCACACCATGTCACTGGCGATGAACTCGGAGCCGTAGGAGCTGGAGCTGCCGCAGGTCGAGTCGGCCACGACCGGCACGGTCGCCGTGCGCAGCTGGTTGGAGGAGGAGCCGCCCGAGGAGGTGGTGCCCCAGCCGAGGATCCGGGCGGTGGTGCCGGCCGCGTACACGGAGGTGTTGGACGCGCTGACGTACGGCGCCGTGGTGTACGGCATCGAGGTCGACAGAGTCAGCACGGCCACGTCGCTGCCCGCGGTGGCATCCGTGTAGTTGGGGTGGATCCAGATCCGGCTGACCTGGCTGACCGTGCCGTCGGTGCCGTTGCGGTAGGTGCGGCCGCCCACGACACGGGTGCTGCTGGTGGTTCTGCCGTCCACACAGTGGGCCGCGGTGATCACCTTGGTGGGGGAGACCAGGGTGCCACCACAGAACTGGCTCTGCGAGGCGTTCGTGATCTGCATGACGTACGGGTACGCGCTCGCGGTGGTCGTCGTACCGCCGACGATGGGGGAGGGGGCGGCGACGGCGGAGGGAGCGCTCAGCAGAGCGGACGCGGCGGCGGCAGCGGCCGCCGCACCGAGCACGGCGGTCTTCTTGGCACGCTTGAACCCGAACAAGTGGGGTCTCCTTCGTGGGGGTTGCCGGTGGGGGGCGCGCGGGTGGGGGGATGGTGCACCGGGCCGGGAGTGCGGTCCGGTGTGCCCTGCGGGCGGCACGCCATCAAGCTAGAAGTGGCAACAATCAACCCCCAATGGGGGAACCCCCTAAGGGAGTTGGGGAGGGAAAACCCTCGATGACCCAACCGGAGCGGGCTCGTAGGCTGGCGCCGGGGCAGCTTGCAGGCCTTGGCAGGTACGCCTCAGTTCGGACGTCTCGGCTCGTGCGCCTTGGTTCGTACGTCTCGGCCCGTGCGCCTCAGTTCGGACGTCTCGGCCCGTCGTCTTGGCTCGTACGCCTCGGGGAGGTCAGTTCGTCCGGTGTCCCGCCGTCAGCCGCACGATGTCCACCCGCGACCGGATGCCCAGCTTCCGGTAGACCCGCGTGAGCGTCGCCTCGACCGTCTTGACGCTGATGAACAGCCGACCGGCGATCTCACGGTTCGTCGCGCCCTCCATGACGAGTTCGGCGACCTGACGCTCCGTCGCGGCGAGGACGGCGAGTGCGTCCAGAGCGGCCGGAGCCGGGGCGGCGGGCGGCTGCGGCGCCGGGGCGGCCATCGCCTGCTCGGCCTGCCTCAGCCACGGCAGGGCCCGGCAGCGGCGGAAGAGCCGGGTCGCCTCGTCGTACGACGTCGGACCGGGCCGGGGTGTGCGCAGCCCCGCCAGGGCGTACGCGGCCCGCGCCTCCTCCAGACCGTGTCCCAGCTTGGCCAGCCGGTCCTGCGCCGACGTCAACTGCCGTACGGCGGCCTCCTGTTCGCCGCGTGCCGCGCGCACCAGCGCCTCGGACCGGTCGAGCATGGCGAGCACGCTCTCACGCCCCAGCCGCAGCGCGTGTTCCCGCGTGGCGACGATGAAGTCCTGCGCCTCGTCGTACTCGCCCACCCTCACCAACGCCTCCGCCAGGTCGCCGTGCCAGCGCCCACGCGCGGGATCGGTGACCCCGAGGCTCTCCTCCAACTCCCGTACGCGGCGCAGGGACTGGACGGTGCCCGCCGCGTCCCCGGCCACCAGCCGGGCGTACCCGAGGGAGCCCAGGGCGCGGGAGAGGTACATCAGGTCACCGTTCGCCTCGGCGTGCTCCGCCGCCTCCCGGGCCAGCGCGAGCGCACGGTCGACCTCGCCGCCGGAGGCCTCCGCGAGCGCGGTGAGCATGGCGGAGGAGCCCTCGCCGATCCCGGTGTCGCGGGCCAGGCGCAGGCTCTCCCTTGCGAGGTCCAGCGCCCGGCCGCAGTGTCCGGAGCGCAGCTCGGTCTCGGCGAGGTAGCGCAGGAAGTGCACCTCGCTCTCGACCATGCCTCGCCGGCGGACCTCGCGCAGCAGCGCGGTGACCGTCTTACGGGCCTCCGGGAGCTGGTCGCTCATGAGCAGCCAGCGGAACCGGGCCGCGCCGGCGCCGTTGTGGTGGCAGGCCACATGGGGGTCCTGCGGCTCCTTCAGCGCGCGCTTGATGGTCGTGGGCGCGTCAGGGTGGCCCATCAGGGTCTCGATATGGGCCTGGAAGGCCAGCGCCAGGAGCTCGGTGCGCCGGTCGCCGGCCCGCTCGGCCAGCTGTGCCGCGTGCGCCGCCTCCTCGTGGCCCTCCGCGAAGTCGCCCTCCACGACCAGCGCTCGCCAGGCCAGTTGGTAGCGGACCAGGGCGAGGAGCCGGGGGTCGTCGCCCGCGTCGGCGAGCGCCTGTGGGTAGGCGGCGTCGACCTCGGCGATGGACTGCCCGGCCGACTCGATCACCGCGATCCAGGCCCGCACCCGGTCGGCGGCCTCGGTGGCCCGGTTCAGCACCTCGCGGGCGATGTCCCGGGCGAGGTCGTTCTCCCCGGCGGTCACCGCGTCCTCGGCCGCCTGCAGTCGCCGTTGGTCCGGCCCCGGCACGGCGTCGGCCGGGGTGTGCCGGGCCGCGAGCAGCCCCAGCTCCGCGGCGACCGAGGGGGCGCCCCGGTCCCGGGCCACGGCCGCGGCCTCCCCGAGCCGCGCGGCGACCGCCGGGTCCGTGCCGGTGGCGGCGAGGGCCAGGTGGCGGGCGCGCTCGATGGGGTCGGAGGCCGCCGTGGACAGCGCGGCGTGGGCGGCACGCCGCTCCTGGGCGCCCGCCTCCGCGTACAGCGCGGCCGACACGAGGGGGTGCGCGAACCGTACGCCGGGTCCCTCCCGCTCGGGGGCGAGCAGGCCGAGCGCGGCGGCCTGCGCGGTCTCCGCCTCGGCGTCCCGGCGGCCGGCCGCGTGCAGCAGGGCCAGCGTGGGGCGCGCGCCGGCGCTCGCCACGAGCAGGGTGCGACGGGCCTCCCCGGGCAGCATGTCCAGCCGGTTCAGCACCAGCGCCCGCAGCGAGGTCGGCACGGGCAGTGGCTCACCGGGGCGCGGTGGGGTCGGGCTCTCGGCGAGGGCACGGCCGAGCTCCAGCGCGAAGAGGGGGTTGCCGCCGCTGGTGCGGTGGATGTCGCGTACGGTCGAGCGGGGCAGACCGGTGTAGCCGCGGTGTCCGAGAAGCTCGGCGACCTGGGCCTTGGTGAGTGGATTGACCCGGATGGCCAGGGTCTCGGGTGGCAACGCGCGTAGATGACGGTCCTGCTCCTGACTCTGCGGGTCCGTCGCGGTGCGTGCGGCGCAGAGCATACGGACCGGCATGCCGCCGAGCCGGCGGGCGGCGAAGCCGAGGAGTTCGGCGCTGGCCGAGTCCAGCCACTGGAGGTCGTCGGCCACGATCAGGACGGGCCCCTTGGCGGCCAGCGCCCGCAGGGCCGACAGCACGGCGAGCCGCAGGGCGAGGCCGTCGCGCTGGAGGGTGGACTCACCGCGGCCGGTGAGCGCCGACTCCAGGGCGTCGCGCTGCGGGGCGGGCAGCCGGTCGGACACCTCGTCGATGACCAGGCCGAGCAGGTCGGCCAGCGCGAGGAACGGCAGGTGGGATTCCGACTCGGTGGCCGAGCAGCGCAACACGGTTCGCGCCGATTCGGTGTATTCCGCGGCCAATGTCCGCAGAATGGTCGACTTTCCGATGCCGGCGGGTCCGTGCATGAGCACGCTGCCGCCGCGCGCCAGTTGCTCGCGCGCGGCGATGAGTACCTCGTCCCGGCCGACGACCAGGTCGGGGCGCGGTCTGCCAGGCTCCTTGAAGTCCCGTAGCACGGTCCACCGCTCCCCTCTGTGTCACGTCCGGGCCAATATTAGGCAAGGAATCTTTGAATTTCGGACTCACGGTGTGGTGAGGGAAATAACAGGTAGGACGGCACGAGGGCAAGTCGGGCCCCGGGCGGGAAGCAATGCTCTGCCTCCGCGAAGGAGCAACGCGGGGCCCCGGAACCGAAGTGGGACGCCCTGCACGGCCCTGACGAGATCGCCGCGAGGGGCGCGGGGAAGCGCGCCGTGGGCCGGTGGCCGGGGCGGCTCATTGCCCGCTGACCGGCTTCCGCCGCACAGCCGCCACCGCTTCGAGGCGCGAGTGCGCGCCGAACCCGCGCGACCGCGCGGAGGCCACCCGCCACCTGCTCGTCCCTCCTCGGCGGCTCCAAAAGCCCTGTTCGGGGATTGCGGACTGCTGACGGTTGACTGTGCACGGGCGTGTTCTGGTGTGCATGAGTGAGTGTCCGGGCTGGGGCACGTGCGATCTGACGGGTCGGGGCAGGCTCGCCCCCCTGGGATCTGAAGGCGCGCTGCGCGGCCGGGCTGGACCATGACACCGACCAGTGGCGCAGCGCAAGCGGGCCCTGACCGAGGAGTCCTCCTCCCGGTGGGCGGGCAGTATCACGAAGGCCACTCACGGTCAGTGGGCGCTCGGCCGACACGGCCGGCTTGCCCACATCCAGGGCCTTGAAGCCGGGATCGCGACGATCACGCACCGGCTGTCGCTGCCGGTCGGGGAGAAGGGCTGCAAGCGGGCGCCGGGAGGCTACCGCAGCAGGCAGGAGTGGTTCGCCAAGACCCGCCGCCTGCACGTGCCGGCCGACCGGCTGGAGGCGGCGCGGGCCGATCGTGAGGCCGGAGTCGTGCACGTGGTGCGGGGTGGGAAGCGGCTGCCGAACACCCGCCATCATCTCGACGCCGCGCAGCTCACCGAGGAGCAGTGGCGTACGCGGTGGCAGGTCGGGCGGCGGTTCCTTCAGGCCGACGATCGGCAGACGCGCCCTGGGACACCCGATCCGGCTGGGGGTACCTCCCAGGCCCGACCGGGCACCCCGGGGCGTGAGGCGCTGCCCAACAGCGGCCTCCGGCCGCGGGCCGGCCCCGCATTCCCGGACCACGGACACGATCCGCGTGCGCCGGACGCGGAGCGAACGCGGGCAACCAGGACACCCGACACCGTTCGGGGCACGGAGCTGAGCACGAGCTCTGGCAACAGGACTCACTCTCACTCAGTCTTTAGGAACGGTAGCGAGACCTGCATCCTGCATTACACGGTGTCAGACGACCGTCTGGCAATGAGGAGGACACATGGCGACGACGAGCACCACGTGACATCGGCGCCCGTGACGCCGACGGCTGCATAACGTACGTGGGCCGCGCCGACGACGTGTTGAAGACGGCAAGATCAGGGGACTTGCTGTTCGTACGCGGATCGCGGTGTGTTCGTGACGACACGCTTCATGTAGAGGAGTGGACGAGAGCGATGCGGGTTCCGATGACGATTTCGGACTTCCTGGACCGGGCCGAGCTGGGCTTCGCCGCCAGTCCCGGTGTGATCGACGAGCCGAGCCAGCCCGCGCCGCCGGTGCCGGCCTCGACGTACGGACGGCTGGGCGAGCGCGTCCGGGCGTGGCAGGCAGGGCTGGATGCGCTGGGTGTGAGGGAGGGCGAGCGGGTGGCGGTGGCCAGCCACAACTCGGCCCGTCTGCTGGAGTTGCTGTTCGCGGTGCCGATGAGCGGGCGGATCTGTGTACCGGTCAACTTCCGTCTGAAGGCCGAGGAGATCGAGTACGTGGTGCGGCAGAGCGGTGCCTCGGTGCTGCTGGCCGACCCAGAGGTCCAGGACACGGTGGCGGACATCAAGACAGATCACCGGTTCGTGCTGGGGGAGCAGACGGAGAGCGAGCTGATGCGGTTCGGCGTGGAGCCGCGCCCTTGGTCGGATCCGGACGAGGACGCCACCGCGACGATCAACTACACCTCCGGAACGACCGCACGCCCCAAGGGGGTTCAGCTCACGCACCGAAACATCTGGGTGAACGGGCTGACCTTCGGTCTGCACACCCGGGCGTGGGAGCGGGACGTGTACCTGCACACGCTGCCGATGTTCCACTGCAACGGCTGGGGCATGCCGTTCGTGATGGCCGGGCTCGGCGTGAAGCAGGTGGTGCTGCGCAAGGTGGACGGGGCGGAGATCCTGCGGCGGGTGGATGAGCACGGGGTGACGTTGATGTGCGGTGCGCCGGCGGTGTGGAACGCGGTGCTGGACGCGGCGGCGGGCTGGGAGGGGGAGGTACCGGGGCGGGATCGGGTGCGGATCGTGTGTGCGGGGGCGCCGCCGCCGAGCCGGATGATCCAGCGGGTGGAGGAGGAGCTGGGGTGGGAGTTCACGCAGATCTACGGGTTGACGGAGACCTCGCCGGTGCTGACCTTCAACCGGACGCGGCCGGAGGACGATGGGCTGCCGGCGCAGGAGCGGGCGCGGAAGCTGTCGCGGGCAGGGCTGCCGGCGCTGGGAGTGAAGCTGCGGGTCGCGGATTCAGGCGAGGTGCTGGCGCGGTCGAATGTAGTCCTGGACGGCTACTGGGAGAAACTGGAGGAGACGGCGGCGGCGCTGGAGGGCGGTTGGTTCCACACCGGGGACGGCGGGTCGGTCGACGAGGCGGACGGGCATCTGACGATCTCCGACCGGAAGAAGGACGTGATCATCACCGGGGGTGAGAACGTCTCCTCGATCGAGGTGGAGGACACGATCTTCAGCCATCCGGCGGTGGCGGAGGTTGCGGTCATCGGGGTGCCGGATGCGAAGTGGGGCGAGACGATCAAGGCGTTGGTGGTGCTGGCCGAGGCCGTCTACGTGTCCGAGACCGAGATCATCGCGTACTGCAAGCAGCGCATCGCAGGGTACAAGGCCCCCACCTCGGTCGAGTTCCGGGACGCGATCCCGCGGACGGCGACGGGGAAGGTCCAGAAGTTCAAGTTGCGGGAGCCGTACTGGGAGGGCCGCGACCGGGGCGTGCACTGATTCTCCACGTGCGCGCCGATGTTGCTGCACAGACCCCGGCGTAGAGCCCGACTCCTCTGTCATTGCGGCCCTGACCAGGGAAAATATCCGCTGGATCGATGTCGGCGGCTGTCAGGATCTCCCAGGATCTCGCGGTGCCGGTCGAATGTCCGAGAGGAGTGATTCGCCCTGGATACGTCGGCAGCCCCATCGCGGATCCTCCTGGGCCAGCCGCGGCACCAGCGCCCTCATCGTGTCGACGGCCGGTGGCCTGCCGGGCCCCGGCGGCGCTTGCCGTGGTGCCTACTCAACCGTGATGAGTCTGCAGTGTGCCCTGCGGGCCGTACCCAGCCAGCGCTTGGAGTGGGTCATCCGGGCGGGACCGAGGCGTACCTGCGCGTGTGCGAAGCCCTGGTCCGGTTCGCCCAGCACGGCGTCGTCGTCGACCTCGCACGCGTCGAGGACGATCTCGCTGTGCCCGCCGAACAGGCCCTGGTCCAGGGTGTCGATGTTCCGGGTGATCTTCATGCCCGGGTTGGCGGCGTCGACGAGGAACATCGTGGCCCCGCCGCGGTCGCCGGGGGTCCCGCTGGTGCGGGCCCACTGCTTCGGCATGGTCATGGGAAACCTGGGGGCCACATCGCACGGGGCCTGCATCGTCATCCCGGCCCCGTCCTTCGACCCGGCGGCCACCCTGAACGCGGTGCGGCGGGAGCGGTGCACGTCGCTGTACGGCGTCCCGACGATGTTCATCGCGGAACTGGGCCTCCCCGACTTCACGACGTACGACCTGTCGTCGCTGCGCACCGGCATCATGGCGGGCTCGCCCTGCCCGGTGGAGGTGAACCCGCGGCTACAGCGTGATGCTCGGCTACTGGGACGAGCCCGAGAAGACCGCGGAGGCCGTCGACCCGGGGCGCTGGATGCACACGGGGGACCTGGCCGTGATGCGCGAGGACGGGTACGTCGAGATCGTCGGCCGCATCAAGGACATGATCATCCGGGGCGGGGAGAACGTCTACCCGCGCGAGATCGAGGAGTTCCTGTACGCGCACCCGAAGATCGCCGACGTACAGGTGGTGGGCGTGCCGCACGAACGGTACGGCGAGGAGGTGCTCGCCTGTGTGATCCCGCGCGACCCGGCCGACCCGCTCACCCTGGAAGAGCTCCGGGCCTTCTGCGCCGACCAGTTGGCCCACTACAAGATCCCGAGCCGGCTGGAGGTGCTGGAGGCCTTTCCGATGACGGTGTCGGGGAAGGTGCGGAAGGTCGAGTTGCGGGAGAGGTACGCGGGGCGGGCGGAGTAGCGGGCCCCTGACAGGAGTTCAGGCGCCGGTCGCGGTCAGTTCCCGCGCGGGACCGTTCACCGGCCGGGGCGTCCCCGTGAGGTCGAGGACGAAGAGCGGGACACCGAGACTGTCGGCACGGCCGCGCGCCTCGGGCGCGAACCCGGCGAGCGAGAAGTACACGCAGACCGCCGACTCCGTCATGGCCGTCAGCCACAGACACTCGATGTCACGCAGCGAGGCGGGGCGGACCGTCGGGTCCACCTGGGCGAGCACGCCCCGCGCGGCCAGCCCGATCCCCGAGGGCGGCCGCTGGTCCGCCCGGCGCACATCCCGGTACCCGAGCCACCGGAGGTAGAGCGCGGCCGCCGTCACGGCATCCCGGGCCGTACGGATCGTGACGGGCTGGAAGGCGGGCCGGGACGGCGAGGGCACGCGGCCGGGGCCCGGCGAGGTGCCCGAGGATGACGACCCGTGAGGGTGCGGGGAGTGGGCCGCTTTGCCGGGAACCCGGTCGCCCGGGTCGCCCCGATGACCGCCGGCCCGGTCGGCAGAAGCACGAGCGGGCCTGCGGTCCGGGCCGGAGTCCGGGAGGCCGGGGTCGGCGGTGGGCCCCGTACCGGTGTGCGCGTCGGACCGGTCAGCGGCGGGTGCGGTGTCGGTGTGCGGGCCGGACACACCGGCCGTGGGTGCGGGGTCCGCGCTGGGACGGCCGGCCGGCGGGGCGACCTCGGTGTCCGAGTCGGGACCGTCGTCCGGGCCGGAGCCCGCAGAGGGAGCCCCGACCTCGCTGACGTACGGCTCTCGCGTACGTGCCGGACGCAGGGTGCCCGCGACGGGTACGCGGAGGACGGTCCCGCAGGGGCAGCCCAGCTCGGGATGCGGCCACTGCTCGTCGCGGCCGCAGGTCCCGCAGCGGACGGAGACCCAGTCCTCCTCCCAGGTCCGGTGGGTGACGACGGTCGGGACGGCGAACCGGTTCAGCGGTGGACTGACGGGCGCACCGCACACGCACGGATAGGCCGGTGCCGCGTACCGGTGATCGCGCCGACAGTCCGGGCACCGCACCACGACGCTCTCGCCCATCACTCACCCCACCACCGCGCCCACTCGGCGCCGGAACAGTCCCTCCAACCCCTCCATCGTCCTCCAGCGAGGACCGCGCCGACACCCGAACGCGCGGAGAGACGGCCCCGATTCGCGCCTCGCACAGCGCTGTCACCCTTGACGGCCCTCACCCAGCACCCTACCTTGATTCCAGATAGCAGAAAGCTTCTTCCGTATTACGGAAAAAGAGAAAGTGGGCAAGGCTTACGGGGCTTGCTCGAAGGAAGAAACTCACGGTTCTCCGCGGGGTGCGACGGAGGCGCGAGTCCGACAGCCGAAGCAGGAGTACTCCATGGCTCGTATGACCGCTGCCCGCGCGGCAGTCGAGATCCTGAAGCGCGAGGGCGTCCGTGACGCGTTCGGTGTCCCGGGCGCGGCGATCAACCCGTTCTACGCGGCACTCAAGGCCTCCGGCGGGATCACCCACACCCTCGCCCGCCACGTCGAGGGCGCCTCGCACATGGCGGAGGGCTACACCCGCACCCACCCCGGCAACATCGGCGTCTGTATCGGTACGTCCGGACCGGCCGGCACCGACATGATCACTGGGCTCTACTCCGCGACCGGCGACTCCGTCCCGATCCTCTGCGTCACGGGCCAGGCCCCCACCGCCGTGATCCACAAGGAGGACTTCCAGGCCGTCGACATCGCGGCCATCGCCAGGCCGGTCACCAAGATGGCCGTCACCGTGCTGGAGGCCGCGCAGGTCCCCGGTGTCCTCCAGCAGGCCTTCCACCTCATGCGCTCAGGCCGCCCCGGGCCCGTCCTCGTCGACCTGCCCGTCGACGTCCAGCTCACCGAGATCGAGTTCGACCCGGACACGTACGAACCGCTGCCGGTCTACAAACCGGCCGCCACCCGGGCCCAGATCGAGAAGGCCCTCACCCTGCTGGGCGACTCCGAACGGCCGCTCATCGTTGCCGGTGGCGGTGTCATCAACGCCGACGCCTCCGAACTGCTGGTGGAATTCGCCGAGTTGACCGGCGTCCCGGTCGTCCCCACCCTCATGGGCTGGGGCGCCATCCCCGACGACCACGAGCTGAACGCCGGCATGGTGGGCCTGCAGACCTCGCACCGCTACGGCAACGCGACCTTCCTGGAGTCCGACTTCGTCCTCGGCATCGGCAACCGCTGGGCCAACCGCCACACCGGCAGGATCGACGTCTACACGGCCGGCCGGAAGTTCGTGCACGTCGACATCGAGCCCACCCAGATCGGCAGGATCTTCGCCCCCGACTACGGCATCACCTCCGACGCCAGGGCCGCACTGGAACTGTTCGTCGAGGTGGCAGGTGAGCTGAGGGCGGCGGGTGGGCTGCCCGACCGGTCCGCCTGGGCCGCCGCCGCACAGGAGAAGAAGGCCCGCCTCCGGCGCCGTACGCACTTCGACGACATCCCCATGAAGCCGCAGCGCGTGTACGAGGAGATGAACAAGGCGTTCGGGCCGGAGACCCGTTACGTCACCACCATCGGCCTCTCACAGGTCGCCGGCGCCCAGATGCTGCACGTCTACCGGCCGCGCCACTGGATCAACTGCGGCCAGGCGGGCCCCCTCGGCTGGACCGTCCCGGCCGCGCTCGGCGTCGCCAAGGCCGACCCGGAGGCATCCGTCGTCGCGCTCTCCGGTGACTACGACTTCCAGTTCATGATGGAGGAGCTGGCCGTGGGGGCGCAGCACAAGATCCCGTACGTCCATGTCCTGGTCAACAACGCCTACCTGGGCCTGATCCGCCAGGCACAGCGCGCCTTCGACATCGACTTCCAGGTCAATCTGGAGTTCGAGAACATCAACTCGCCGGAGCTGGGCGTCTACGGCGTCGACCACGTCAAGGTCGCCGAGGGCCTCGGCTGCAAGGCGATCCGCGTGACCGACCCGAACGAGCTCCGCTCGGCTTTCGAGCAGGCCAAGAAGCTGGCCGCCGAACACCAGGTCCCGGTCGTCGTCGAGGCGATCCTGGAGCGCGTCACCAACATCTCGATGTCCACGACGAACGACATCAGCAACGTCGTGGAGTTCGAGGAGAGTGCCTGATGGAGGGGAGAGCGCCTGATGGAGGAGAACGCCTGATGAGGGAGAACGCCTGATGGGTGACAGAGCGTCTGGTCACTCGGAGTTGTCGCTCTCCCTCTTGTCGCTCTTCCCTTCGGTCAGCTCAGCCAGCCGGGCCCGCAGGGCCTCCTTGACGGGCGCCGGCAGCTGGATCCCGCTGGTGGCCTCCAGCAGCCACAGTCCGTCGGCGGCGAGCCGCGCGACCAGCAAGTCGATGTCCTGCGGTTCGGTGGATGTGGGAGGTGCCGCCCAGCGACTGATGTGATCGTCCCAGACGGCGGCCAGCTCAGGGCTGGTCGCCGACTCGAGCATGAAGGCGAGGTCGGCCTTGCTCGCTGCGCCCTCAGCACCGACCCGGGTGTACGCCACCATGGCCTCCCGAGCGGTCGCTTCCTCCGGCGGTTTGCCCAGTTCCGCCTCAAGCAGTTCCTCCCACCTCCGGGTCAGATGCTTCTGAATGGCCACCAGCAGATCGTCCCGCGTGCGGAAGTGGTACATCAGTCCGCCCTTGGTCACGCCGGCCTCCTCGGCCGCCGACTCCAGGGTGAGGCCGGTGATCCCGTCCCGTTCCGTCACACGGATCGCTGCATCCAGAATCACGTTCTTCTGACTCGGTCGCATACCGTAACTATACCGTCCAGACGGTTCAGTATCGAAGGCGGGACCAGGCGGGACCAGGCGGGATCACGGGATGTAGGCGGGATCAGGCGGGATCAGACGACGCGGAAGTTCGCCATCATCGCCATGTCCTCGTGCTCCAGGTTGTGGCAGTGGACCATGTACCGGCCCCGGTAGCCGTGGAAGCGGGCCAGCACGTCCACGGTCTCGTAGGGCCGTACGTCCACCGTGTCCTTCCAGCCCCGTTCGTGCACGTCCGGCGCCCGGCCGTCCCGAGCCTCCACCTGGAAGTGGGCCAGGTGGAGGTGCACCGGATGGTGGAAGTCGCTGGTGAACCGCCACCGTTCGACCGTGCCCAGGCTCGGGGCGGCCAGGTCCCTGTCGACGGAGAAGCGGTGTCCGTTGACCGTCCAGGCGTGCGAGCCTCCGGAGCGGGTCAGGCGGAAGTCGAAGGTGCGGACGGCCGCCACGCGCGCCCGGCCGAGCGGTTCGACGCCAACGAGCCGCGAAGGTATCCGTGACTCGTCGCGCGCCCTGCGCGCCACCCGGAACCGTATGACGTCCCTCATCCCTCCGTCGGCCAGGGTGTTGACGAGGAGCACCTCGGTGCCGGGCTTCCAGCGCGAGAAGTCGACGACCACCTCGGCCCGTTCCGCGGGCGCCAGGGTGACCGCGTCCAGTTCCACGGGGCGGGCGAGCAGTCCGGCATCGCTGCCGATCTGGGTGATTGGTCCGCCCGGTTCGAGTGCGAGCCGGTAGCGGCGGGCGTTGGACGCGTTCAGTATGCGGAGGCGGTAGCGGACGGCGTCCACTTCCAGCTCCGGCCAGGGTGCTCCGTTGACGAGGGTGACATCGCCCATGACGCCGTCCATGTAGGCGTCCTCGACGCCGGGTTCGCCCTTGAGGGACGGGTCGAGGGAGGGATAGCGGAAGGAGCCGTCCTCGTCGAAGGCCCGGTCGCAGATCATCAGGGGGAGGTCGCGCTCACCGGCCGGCAGGGGCAGCCGCTCTTCCTCGTCGTCACGGACGAGGAAGAAGCCCGCGAGGCCGCGCCAGACCTGCGGGGCGCTGAAGTCCATACGGTGATCGTGGTACCAGAGCGTCGCCGCCTGCTGGTCCATCGGGTAGTCGTACTCCTTGGTCAGGTCCGACACCTGGCAGACGTCCGCCGGCATGGGCGCCCCGCCGTGGCCGGAGTGCCCCGACGGCTGCCGCCAGCCCTTCGGTACGACGATGTCGGTCGGATAACCGTCGGAGCCGGGCGGAGTCACACCGCCGTGCAGGTGCGTGGAGGTGGGCACCGGCAGTTCGTTGCGCACGGTGACCAGCACCTTGCGCCCCGAGCGGCCGACGACCGTGGGGCCGGGGAACCGGCCGTCGTAGCCCCACACTCGGGTGCGCAGCCCGGGCAGGATCTCCGCGTCGGCGACGCGCTGGACGATCTCGTACCGGTCCACTCCGGCCGTGGTGCTCAGCGGCCGGGCGACCTCGGGCACGGGGAGCGGGACCTGGTACGGCTTGGGAAGTTGCGCCGTGCTGGCGAGCAGGCTGCCTGCTGCCTCCCGTCCCGTGAACCGCATGCCGATGGCACTGCCGGCCACCGCTGCGAGGGCGGTTCCGCCCGTCATGCCGAGGAATCCACGCCGGCTCAGTGCGCGTGCCCTCATCACAGTGCCTCCTTCGTGGCGGCGGGCGGCTGAGCCGGGGTCTGTGCAGGTGTCTGTGCGGGCGTCGAGCCGTTCTCGGTGAGGACGACGAAGAGCACGAGCATCGCGAGGGCCGCCGCGGTCACCCCGAGGAACATGTGCGGAGCGACCGCACGGGACATACCGAGGCCTATCTGTGCGAGGACCAGCACGAGGAACAGGCCGGACAGCAGGGTCAGGCGCCAGGAGTTCGGCTCGTCCCGGCGCTTACGGGCCCGGCGTTCGACGAGCGCGATGGCGAACTGGACAAGAGCGAGGACGGAGATGGCGCTGCCGACCGCGCTGTGCACGGTCAGCAGTCCGACGTCTCCGGTAACGAACAAGCCGGCCAGCAGCCCCTGCAGCAGAGTGACGAGCAGGCCGAGGATCGCGGTGGCGCGCAGCACCTGGGTGGTCCAGAGGGCCGCGGCGGCGGGATTCGTCTCTGTGGACATCAACATCTTTCCTGATGTGGGCTTTCGGGTGGTACACCGGTCCGGTCCGGTCGCGTCCGGTCCATCTGTTCCGTCTGGTCAGGCGTTCAGTCCGGGGGCCACCGTGATGGCGAGGGGGACCAGGAGGGTGAAGGCGGCGGCCGCGGCCGTGGCGGCTCGCTGGGCCGGGGCGAACCGGGACGGCGGTTCGAGGAGGCGCTGCACGCGTGCGTGCAGCAGGCGCCGCGGGCTGTCGCAACTGAGGACCCCGCGGTGCTGGTTGAGTTCGATGAGGGCGAGTGCGGTGGTGAGGTGGCCGCAGTCGCGGGAGGCGGCGTCATCGGCGGCGAGTTCGACCAGGCGGTGGGTTTGATCGGCGAAGCCGGTGAAGAGCGGGACGCGGGGGAAGCCGGTCGCCAGTGCCGTGGACAGGTGCAGCAGCCAGTCGTGGCGGGCGCGGACGTGGCCGAGTTCATGAGCGTAGATCGCATCGAGCTGACGGTCGGTGAGGCGGCGGAGAGCGCCGGTCGTGACGACCAGCTGGGGTGAACCGCCCGCCAGCAGCCAGGCGTCGGGGCAGGAGTCTTCGAGAATGAGGAGACGGCTGTCGCCCGCGGTGAGCCCGTCGGGAAGGTCGGGCGCCCGCTCCCGCAGATGGGAGAGACGCTGCCGCTTGCTGCGCTGACTGTCTGTCGCCTGCCGCACCAGCATGGCGGCGGTCCAGGCGGCTCCGCTCGCCAGGAGCAGGGTGAGGACCGCGGCCCAGGGCGGTGCGGCTGCCAGGTCGTAGGCGCTGATGACTTCCGGCGGCGCGGGGGCGAAGACACGGGCGCGGACTGTTTCGAAGACGGCCGCGGCGCCGAGGAGCAGGGCGGACAGACAGCTGAGCAGGACGGTGCCGACGAGGCACTGCCACACCCACAGGGCGACGACCGGCTCTCGTACGGGCCAGGCCGATGCGGTCAGCGCACGGGGCGCGAACACGGATGCCGTGAGGGCGAACGCGGACAGAAGGAGCAGACACAGCGTCATGCGACGGGCTCCGTCTGCTTCGTAGGAGCGGCAGCGCGGCTGAGCAGACGGGCGGTCACAGCGCCGCCGATCGTCAGGACGGCAGTGATGATGAGCAGGGTGGCGACGTAGCCGTTGTCGAACGCGGTGCGCGCCGCGTCCAGCAGGGTGTCCGCCTGGTCCGCGGGGAGACGCTCCGATGTCTTCAGAGCCTGGTCGAGGCTGTCCTCCGCGGCTGAGGGGGTGCCCTCGGGCAGCCGGACGGTGACCGTGTAGAGGGAGGTCAGAGCGCTGCCCAGGACGGCGACACCGAAGAGGCTGCCGAGTTCGTAGGAGACCTCCTCCACGGAGGCGGCCATGCCGGCGCGGTGAGCAGGCGCGTTGCCCATGATGGCCGCCGAGGCGGCGGTCATGGCCAGACCCGTGCCGACGCCTGCGACGATCAGGCCGGGGACGATCCAGACCGGGTGGTCGGGATGTATCCGCAGGAACGGCACCGCGCCGGGGGTGAGCAGCAGAGCCAGGAGGACGCCCGCAGCCGCGGTGAGCAGACCCCCGACGATCAGCGGCCGGGGACCGGTGCGCCAGGCCAGACTCCCCGCGACGACACCGGAGGGCAGACAGCCGACGGCGAAGGCTGCCACCAGCAGTCCGGCGTGCAGGGGACCGAGACCGACGACCAGTTGCAGTCGTTGCGTGAGGAGCAACTGAAGGCCGGCGGTACCGAACATGGCCAAGGCGGCCGCGACGATGCCGGACAGGATGTGCGGGTGCCGCAGCAGGGCAAAGTCGAGCAGTGGATGGGCCTGGCGGCGCTGCCTGCGTACGAAGAGCGTGAACCCGGCGGCTGACACGAGAAGCGCCAGGACTACATGCAACGGCTCCGGGCCCGGCTTGGTGATCTCCTTGACCGCGTAGACCAGGCCGACCAGGCCCGTCATGACCAGCAACGAGGCGACGAAGTCCCAGGGCTTGTCCGAGTGATGGGTGTCACCGGGGGCGAGGAGAGCGCCGGCGATCAGCGAGAGCAGCACCACGGGCACGTTGATCAGGAAGACTGATCCCCACCAGAAGTACTCCAGCAGCAGCCCGCCCAGGACCGGCCCGAGTGCCGATCCCACCACGGACATCGAGCCCCACACGCCGATCGCCACGTTGCGTTCGCGCTCGTCGTCGAACGTGACACGGATCAGGGAGAGCGTCGCGGGCATCATCGCCGCGGCGCCGACCGCCAGGAGGGCGCGCCCACCGATCAGTACGGCGGGAGTGGACGCGAACGCCGCCACCGAGGACGCGGCACCGAAGAGGGTGAGCCCGACGAGGAACATCCGCTTGTGCCCGACGCGGTCACCCAGTGTGCCCGCTCCGAGCAGCAGACCTGCCATGACCAGCGGGTATGCGTTGATGATCCACAGCTTCTGCGAGGCGTCCGCTCCGAGATCCTCCGTCAGTGTCGGCAGAGCCGTGTACAGCACCGACATGTCCAGCGTGATCAGCAGCAGCCCGACCGACACGGTCACCAGCAGCCACCAGCGCCTCGCGCCGCCGTCCATCACCTGTTTTCCCTCGCGTCCCGTCATCACGTTGAATCGAGGCGTCCAGGTCTCGGACGCCTCAGTAACTGTACCATCCAGAAGGTATAGTTACGGGTGAGGGAGTCGGGCTGCTCTGCGGGACTCATGACAGCCGGCGACGGCTTTCCGTACGCCGTCGCCGGTGCGTCCGTCGAGGAGCAGGTGGCGGTGCCCGGTCGTCAGGTCTGTACCGAGGGCTTCATGTACCGCCACCACCCGGGCACCACGCTGGCCCGGCAACTGGTCGCCGACGGCGCCATCGGCACCCTCAAGCACATCCGGTCCGCGCTCACCGTCAACGTTCCCGAGGGCGACATCCGCCGTTCCCGCTCACTCGGTGGCGGTACCCTGCTCGACCTCGGCTGCTACTGCGTCAGCGCCACCCGTCTCTTCGCGGGCACCCCGGAACGCGTCTACGCGGAAGCCGTACACGACGACGGTCCCGACGGCGTCGACCTGAGGTTCTCGGCCACGATGCGACTGCCGGGCGGCGTGCTGGCGCAGTTCGACGCGGGAGTGGACCTGCCGCGTCGCGACGAACTCGAACTCATCGGCAGCGCGGGCCGCATCATCCTCAGCGACCCCTGGCTGTGCCGCGAGAAGACCATCGAACTCGTCCGCCACGACGGCACCCACGAGCACCTGCCCATCGACCCGACGGGCCGATTCGCCCTCCAGGACGACGGCGCCGTGTACCGCCATGAGTTCGAGGTGCTCTCGGAGACGATGCGCAACGGCACGGAACCGGCCTTCGCCCGGGCGGACGCCATCGACCAGGCCCGGGTCATCGAAGCCCTGCGCCACTCGAGCGAGCAAGGCACACCCGTCCGGCTGGGCACCTGACACCGAGGCACCGGGCCGGAGCCCCGGGAAACGCCCCGCGCCGACGGCGACCGCCGTGGCGGCGCGGGGCTCACCCCGCAGCGGTGGGACCTCGCTTACCGCGAGCCGCTTTGTCGCACCGCTGCTCATGGTTCCCCCGTTGCCCGTTTCCGGGCGTTTCCCCGTTGCCCTTCCCAGGGCGTTCCCCCGTTTCAAGGCCCGCCGCCCCCGTGCCGGCGGGCCTCCTGTGCCGAGAATGTGCCCGCGCCCGGGGGCTGGTGAAGCCTCCGGGCGCGTCTTCAGAGCTTGATTTGAGGGTGGCGTAGACGGCCTACGCTCACTGGCGTACGCAGGGACGTGCCGACGGGGTACGTCGACGGGCGTGCCGACGGCCGTCCCGGCGCGGGCTGCTGGTTCCGGGCGGCGCCGGCGCTTGGGCGCGACGGGACAGATGTCAGCGGCGGCGCCGCCCGGAAGTTCGGGGAGGGGGACGACGTCAGACCTGTGCGCCGGAGAGGCGCTCCACGGCGCGCAGCAGGGCCGAGTGGTCCAGGCCGCCGTCGCCCTGGGCGCGAAGACTGGCGACGAGCTGGGCGACCACGGCGCCGACGGGGAGGGGGGCGCCCACGGTGCGGGCCGCGTCCGTCACGATGCCCATGTCCTTGTGGTGCAGGTCGATGCGGAAGCCCGGCTTGAAGTCGCGGTTCAGGAAGTTGTCCTTCTTCCGTGTCAGCACGGTGGAACCCGCGAGCCCGCCGCCAAGGACGTCGAGCGCCGCCGCGAGGTCGACGCCCGACTTCTCCAGGAAGACCACGGCCTCGGCGCAGGCCTGGATGTTCACGGCGACGATCAGCTGGTTCGCGGCCTTCACGGTCTGGCCCGAGCCGTGCGGGCCGCAGAGCACGATCGTCCGGCCGAGCGCCTCGAAGACCGGTTTCGCCGCGTCGAAGTCGGCCTGCTCACCGCCGACCATGATGGACAGCACGGCTTCGATCGCACCGGCCTCACCGCCGGACACGGGGGCGTCGAGGACGCGGATGCCCTTGTCCCCGGCGGCCGCGGCCAGGTCGATCGACGTCTGCGGGGTGATGGAGGACATGTCGATCAGGAGGGCGCCCGGCCTGGCGTTCTCCAGGATGCCGTCCGGTCCGTACGCGACGGCCTCGACCTGCGGAGAGGCGGGCACCATCGTGATGATCACGTCGGCGTTCCGCACCGCCTCCGCCACGGACCCGGCCACGGTGCCTCCGGCGGCGGCCAGCCGGTCCAGCTTCTCCTGCTCCAGCGTGTAGCCCGTGACCTCGTAACCCGCTTTGATCAGGTTCTCGGACATGGGGGAGCCCATGATGCCGAGGCCGATCCAGGCAACCGCCGGGTGGGTCGGGTGCGAGGAATCCGCGCGGGCCGGGTGTGAGGAGTCTGCGAGATTGTTGGTCATGGTGAGGCTGCCTCTCGGGACGGGGGCGGTGTTCAGCGGGCGGCACGCGCCTCGCGCGGAAGCCACTCGAAGGCCTCGGCGCTCGGCCGGTCGCCCGGCTTGTACTCCAGGCCCACCCAGCCCGCGTAACCGGCCTTGTGGAGCTGGTCGAGCAGCTCCTGAAGCGGGAGCGTGCCCGTGCCCGGTGCGCCGCGGCCGGGGTTGTCGGCGATCTGTACGTGACCGGTCCTGTCCGCGTACGTGGCGATCACCTGCGGCAGGTCCTCGCCGTTCATGGACAGGTGGTAGAGGTCCATCAGGAACCGCGCGTTGCCGAGGCCCGACGCCCGGTTGACCTGGTCGACGACCTCGACGGCGGCCGGCGCCGACACCAGTGGGTACCGCGGTGACTCGGGCTTGTTGAGGGCCTCGACCAGCAGGATCGCGCCGATCCGGTCGGCGGCACGGGCCGCGAGTACCAGGTGCTCCAGGGCGAGTTCGTCCTGCTCGGCGGGGTCCGCGCCGTCGACGCGGTTGCCGTACAGAGCGTTGAGCGCCGTGCAGCCGAGGGAGGCGGCGAAGCCGGCGGCCACGTCGATGTTGGCGCGGAACCGCTCCGACTCCTCACCGGGGATCGACAGGGCTCCGCGGTCCGGCCCGGGCAGCTGCCCCGCATAGAGGTTCAGCCCCGTGAGTTGGACCCCCGCGTCCTCGATCGCCTTCTTCAGGGCGTCGAGCTCGGACCGCTCAGGCGTGGGCGCATCGACCCAGGGCCACCACAGCTCGACCGCGCTGAAGCCGGCCGCGGCGGCGGCCGCGGGGCGCTCCAGGAGCGGGAGTTCCGTGAAGAGGATCGACAGGTTGACGGTGAAGCGCTGGTCTGCGGCGGTGCTCCATTCAAAGCCTGACATCGGCGCGAGGCCTCTTTCCATATTACGGAAACATATTTCTGCTCAATGGAAGGCTGCCCGGGGCTGGAGGTGGCTGTCAAGAGCGCTCACACAACGGGCCCGGGGTGAGTTGGACGCCGGAAGGCCGTACCAGCCGCCGGACGGCTGACCGACATCGGACCAGGCACTCGACATCATCCGCGTCGCGCGCCGAACATCATCCGCGTCGCTCCGCGAACGCCCCGACCCGGTGTCCGCAGGCATGCCCTACGGCCGGTCTGCGCATCTCTGCTGATCGCCGCGGGGGATTCGTTAAGGTCGTGTCGAAGCGACTGGGGCACACCAGCAGTCGGAGGACTGAGGGGACGCGCAGGTCAGAGCCGATGCCATGGGGGCGCAGTGCGACTGAGAGTGGAGTTCACGACCGAGCCCTTCGATCTCGACGAGCCGCCCGCGCACGCGCTGGTCGCCCGTGAGGTCATGGAGACGGCAGCCCTCGATGACGTGGAGGTCGGCCCCTTCGGCAACACCGCGGAAGGCCGGGCCGACGCGGTGCTCAGCGCTGTCGACACCGTGCTGCGCAAGGCTCTGGAAGCCGGCGCCACCCGTGTGTCGTTGCAGGTGAACGTGATCAACACGGCCGGGGAGGGTGGCAGGTGACCGGCATCGGGGACGACCCCTTCCTCGCGGCGGTGAAGCCGCTGGTCGACGCCATGGGCGGCGAGATGCTGCCGCCCGGCGAGGCCGGCCCCGATGACGTGGTGCTCTCGTGGGAGGGCGCAGACGTCGTCGCCGTACGGCTGCCGCAGCTCGCCGAATCGCTCGACCACATCCTGGCCGCCATGGAGCGCAAGCAGGGCAAGCCCCTGGCCGAGTTGGACCGCAAGGCCAAGCAGCAGGTCGTCCGGACTCTGGAGGCGCGCGGCGCCTTCCTGGTGCGGCACGGCGTGGAGACCGTGGCCGGCGCGCTCGGCGTCAGCCGCTTCACCGTCTACAACTACATCAACTACGCCAACGAGCAACGGGCCAAGGCGCGCGGGAGCGAAGCGGGGCCGTTGTAGAGCTCGCCCGCATGTCAGATCAGGACGGGCCGAGGAGGACGGGAAGTTCCGCCAACCCGCGGAACGCGGGGAACGGTACGGTCAGCCAGCGTGAGTCCTCCGGTGCCTCGGCCAGAGCCATGTCCGGGTACCGCTCGAAGAGCGTGGTGAGGGCGATCTGCATCTCCAGGCGTGCCAGCGGGGCGCCGATGCAGTAGTGCGGGCCGACGCCGAACGTCAGATGGTCCGCCTGGACGTTCGGGCGCTTGACGTCCATCCGGTTCGGATCGGTGAAGGCTTCCGGGTCACGGTTGGCCGCGGCGATCGAGATCTGGACGAGCGCACCCTTGGGGATGAGCGTGTCACGGATCACGACGTCTTCCTTCGCGTAGCGGAACGTCGAGTTCTCCACGGAGGTCTCGAACCGGAAGATCTCTTCGATGGCCGAGTTCATGGCACCCGGGCTCTGGAGTGCCAGCCGCTTCTGTTCCGGTTGGGCGAGCAAATGGTGGACGGCGTTGCCGATCTGGTACGCGGTCGACTTGTGGCCGGCGAACAGCAACACCCACGCTGTGGAGACCAGTTCGTGGTCGGTGAGCGCGCCGTCCTGGTCCTGCGCTGTGACGAGTGCGCTGAGCAGGCCGCCGTCCGGCTCCAACCGCTTCCGTGCGATCAGACCCACCAGATAGTCGCGCAGATTGCCCTCGGCCGCTTCCAGCGCTTTTCTCGCCTCTGGACCGAAACCGGTCCGAGCGACGGTGCTGGACCACGCGTGGGCCTGCTTGCGTTCGTTCTCCGGGACGCCCAGAAGCTCGCAGATCACCACGAGTGGCAGCGGGAAGCAGAACTCCGGCAGCAGATCCACGGGCCCCGAAGCCGAGCACCGGTCCAGCAGTTCCTCAGTGATCTCCTGGACACGTGGACGCAGTGACTCCACCCTCTTCGGGGTGAAGGTGCTGCCGACGATCCTCCGGAGCCTGGTGTGCTTCGGCGGGTCCGAGAAGAGCATGTTGTCGTCCAGGGCGATCGACGAGTCACCGAAGATGCGCTGGTAGGCGTCGATGCCGCCGTACATGTCCTTGCTCAGACGAGGGTCGGCCAGAGCGGCACGGGCGTCGTCGTACCGGGTGATGAGGTAGGTCTCGACCCCATGGGGAGGGGACAGCGGGCACACGGGTGCTGTCGCCCTGAGCGTGGCGTAGACGGGATAGGGGTTGGCGCGAAACTCCCGACCGCAGGACGAGGCCGCGGCCGCGGCCTCGTCGGACGACATTTCCTCAGATGCGAGCGCTTCCGTCATGGCTGGTCCCAGGGATCGAGTTGCAGGCGGGGTGGTGACCGCAGAGGTGCGTTCCGACGGTCAGTGCCACGGTTTCCCGTGCGTCGCCGTGAAGTAAACGTCACTGGGCCATACGGGCCGGGTCGCCATGTGAATTGCGCGAAACACTCCGTTGACCCGGTCGGCCCATCGCGGGGCGCGCTCCGGTCGCGTGCGCAAGTGCCCGTTGATACACACTGATTGACAGGCACCGTCCGTGATGTCTCGGACCGGGCCCCGCCGGATGGATGGGAAATCAGTGAGCGGACGCGCAGCGGCATCTGTACCGGTTCTCATCGTGGGCGGATCCCTGGTGGGCCTTTCCACCTCCGTTTTCCTGGGGCGTCTTGGGATTGAGCACATGCTCGTGGAGCGGCATGCCGGGACATCGATGCACCCACGCGGCCGTGGAAACAATGTGCGCACCATGGAGATCTTCCGGACCGCCGGTCTGGAAGCACGCATTCGGAAGGCCGCCGCCGCGCTCGCCGGAAATGACGGTGTTCTTCAGGTGGACACCCTCGCCGGGAGCCGGCACCGCTGGATCATTCGGGATATCTCGGCAGGCACGGACGTTTCGCGGGTCAGTTCCTCGAACTGGTGCCTGTGCAGTCAGAACGATCTCGAACCGGTGCTGCTGAGCCGCGCCCGCCGCCAGGGCGGAGATATCCGCTTCGGCACCGAGATGCTTTCCTTCACGCAGGGCCGAGAAGGAGTCCAGGCCAGGATGAGGCGCCGGGACACCGGTGAGACCCATACCGTGAATGCCGATTTTCTGGTGGCCGCCGACGGGCCCAGGAGCTCCATCCGAAAATTTCTGGGAATCGACCAGTCGGGGCCCGGGGATCTGTTCCACAATGTCAGCATCACGTTCCGGAGCAAGAAGCTCAAGGACTGTATCGGGGAAAAACCGTTCGTTGTCTGCTATATCACCGATCCAATCGGTGAAGGTGCTCTGCTGCCGGTGGACAACGAGGAGCGCTGGGTGATCCATGTTCCTTGGCACCCGGACAGCGGCGAATCCCTGGAGGATTTCACTGACGAGCGCTGTGTCGCGCACATTCGCGCGGCCGCCGGCGTTCCGGATATCGATGTGGAAATCACCGGAAAGGCGCCCTGGCACGCTTCCAGTCGTGTCGCTGACAGCTACGCAAGAGGTCGGGTTTTCCTTGCCGGTGACTCGGCGCATGAAATGCCGCCCACCGGGGCGTTCGGTTCCAACACCGGAATTCAGGACGCGCACAATCTCGCCTGGAAGCTGGCAGCGGTGCTCCGCGGCTGGGCGGGCAGGCCCTTGCTGGACACCTACCAGCAGGAACGACGTCCTACGGCCCTCGCGACCATCGCCCGGGCGTGCCTGCAGGCGGTTGAGGAGCAGCACCCGGGATTCAGTCCCGAGGAGGGGCGCAACAACGACCCGGCGGACATCATGACCGTGGCCCTCTGCTACCGGTATGCGTCGGATGCCGTCGTGGGTGCTTCCCCGGAGCGGTCGGTTGTGCCGGAAACCTTCGAGCTCGGCGGTGAACCAGGCAGCCGTGCACCGCATATGTGGATCACGCGAGAAGGCGTCAGGATCTCCACCCTGGATCTGTACGAGCGTTCCTTCGTGGTCCTCTCCGGACCCAGAGGCCGTGCGTGGCGGGACGCGGCAGAAAGAGCATCGGGAACTCTGGGTGTTCCCGTTGATGCGTATCTCGTGGGAAGCGGCCGTGACTGCGATCTCGTTCCCGAGCCGGGTGCCGACTGGGGAAAGGTGCACGGCACGGCCGAAGACGGTGCCGTGCTCGTGCGCCCGGACGGTTGTGTGGCCTGGCGGGCGCATGCCGGGATGCCGCATGCCGAGCGCGAGCTGACGAATGTGCTGCGCACGGTGCTCTGCCGCGACTGAGCGTTCCCTGAAGTCCCCCGCACCGCCGTGACGTCACGGCGTCCGGTGAATTAGGCGAGAAGCAGAGAAGAGGACATGGCGATGACGTTCGTGGGAGACCCTCAGTTCCAGGACGGCCGTGTGGACGTCCACCACCACTTCACCGCGCCGGCCTGGCTGGACTGGGCGGAAGAACGAGGCGTCGTCAAACGCGAAAAGCTGCCCTGGTGGACGCGCTGGGACCTGAGTACGGCCCTGGACGTCATGGACAAGGCGGGCATCGGAACGGCCGTCATGACGGTGGCGATGCTCGGCCGGCTCCAGGAGCGCGCGGAACGCCAGGAAAGCGCGCGAGTCGCCCTGCGGGCGGCGGCCGACGTCGTCGAGAGTCATCCCGCGCGCTTCAGGTTCTTCACACCCGTGTTCCTCGACGACCTGGAACTCTCCACGTGGAGCCTGACATACGGCCTCGACGAGCTCGGTGCCGTCGGAGTGAGTACGAGAACCAGCATGAACGGTGTCTATCTCGGCGACGAAACGCATGACCGCCTGCTGAATGAACTGAACGAGCGGTCCGCGGTCATCAGCACACACCCCATGGAAGTACCGGCGGGAAACGACCGCGGTACGGGCCTGCCGGGAGTGCCTCCCTTCGTCTGCGACTTCCTCGTGGACACCACGCGCGCTGCCATCAACCTCATCAAGAACGGCACCCTGGACCGCTATCCGAATCTCACCTTCATCCTCCCCCACGGAGGGGGCTTCCTTCCCTACATCGCCACACGGCTCGAACTCTTCGGCGGGCATCTCACCCCCGAAGTCGAGCCGGGCCGGGTCCGTGACTACCTGCACCGGTTCTACTTCGACACAGCGGGACCCATGTCCCCCTCGGCCACACCCACCCTGATGGCCACCGTGGATCCAGATCACATCCTCTTCGGCACGGACTGGCCGCCCACCCCCGGACACGTGGTCACCGACATCACGACACCCGCCCTGGACAACGACCCGGTCATCTCCGGCCGGCAACTCCACGGGATCAACAGGGAGAACGCCATGCGTCTGCTGGGTCTGAACCCGTGATGCCGCGTCGCTGCCGCGGCGGGCCCGCAGCAGCGCGCCGCGGCCCGGCCTCTCGATGACCGGAGGCCTTCGTAACCTCGATTTTTCAACAATCCGTTGACGTCGTGTCGCCGGAGGGCGTTAGCTGTTCGCACAGCCCGTCCAGCGACACACGCCACGGAGGCCCCGTGACTTCGAGTTCTTCCACGCCGGGCCCAGGGCCTGTGTCGGAAGTGGCGCCTGCCGGGCGACGTCTGGCACGCTCCCCCACTGCCTCAAGGGCGTGGGAGGTACCCCCACTCGCCGCACCGGGCGAAAGCCCAAGTACATCCGGTCCATCAACGGGGTCTTCCGCCCGGCACGCCGAGAGTACGCACCAGACGCCGCCCGGCCCGCCCTTCGGGCGGACGACGCCACTTCCGACACAGGCCCTGGCCACTTTCAACGCCCTGGAGGAGCACACGGCCACAGCGGCGCTCCATGAGGCCTGCGCCTCGGCGGAGTGGGGGCGCAGGCTGCTCGCGGGGCGGCCGTACGCCACGGCCGACGACCTCCTGCGCGCCAGTGACGCCGCCATGGCTGAACTGAGCAGCGCGGACCTTCAGGAAGCGATGGCCGGGCACCCGCCGATAGGCCGCCCCAAACCCGGCGACCCCACCTCGGCCCGGGAGCAGCGCGGCATGGCCGGCGCCTCCGAGGAGCTCAGGGCCGAGATGCTCGAACTGAACCTGGCCTACCAGGACAGGTTCGGTCACGTCTTCCTGATCTGCGCGACCGGACGCACCGGCGAGCAGATGCGCGACGCGGTCAGGGAACGGATCGGCAACTCGCCCGAGCGGGAGCGCGAGATCGTCCGCACCGAGCTGGGCAAGATCAACCGCATCCGGCTCACCCGACTCGTCGAAGAGGACGCACCCGCATGAGCACCGGCAGCGCGCTCCCGCCGAGGAGTTCCGTGTCCACGCACATCCTGGACACCAGCGTCGGCCGTCCCGCCGGGGACGTCGCCGTGCACCTTGCCGCCCGCTCCGGACGCGACGCGCCCTGGCAGCCGCTCGGCGGCTCCGCGACCGACGCCGACGGACGCTGCAAGGACCTCCCGGCCCTGCCGGAGGGGACCACCCATGTACGGCTCGACTTCGGCGTCGAACCGTACTTCAAGAAGAAGCAAGCCGATGCGCAGCAGGACGCCCCCGCGAATCGGGACAGCGGCGCGTTCTTCCCGGAGGTCACGGTCACGTTCGCCGTGACCCCGGGCGAGCACTACCACGTACCGCTGCTGCTCAACCCGTTCGGCTACTCCGTTTACCGAGGGAGCTAGCTATGGCAGTCAATTCCCGCCCCGCCCGGGCCGTGCTGGGACAGAACCAGTACGGCAAGGCCGAGACCCGGGTCGTGAGGATCACACGGGACGGCGCCACCCACCACATCAGGGACCTGAACGTGTCGGTGTCGCTGAGCGGCGACATGGACGAGGTCCACTACTCCGGCTCGAACGCGAACGTCCTGCCGACGGACACCACCAAGAACACGGTGTACGCCTTCGCCAAGAAGCACGGCGTCGAGTCCGCCGAGCAGTTCGGCATCCACCTCGCCCGCCACTTCGTGACCTCCCAGCCGTCGATCCACCGGGCCCGCATACGGATCGAGGAGTACGGCTGGGACCGTATCGAGCACGGTGCCGAGGGCGCGCACTCCTTCGTCCGCACGGGCCAGGAGACCCGCCTCGCCCAGATCACCTACGACGGCGCGAGGTGGGAGGTCGTCTCCGGCCTCAAGGACCTGACGGTGATGAACTCGACGAACTCCGAGTTCTGGGGCTACGTCAAGGACACGTACACGACGCTCCCAGAGGCGTACGACCGTGTCCTCGCCACCGATGTCTCCGGCCGCTGGCGCTTCGGCTGGGCGGACGGCGAGGAGCAGGCACCGGACTGGGACGAGTCGTACGAGCAGGTCAGGAAGCACCTGCTCCAGGCGTTCGCCGAGACGTACTCGCTGTCGCTGCAGCAGACCCTCTACGCCATGGGCGCGCGGATCATCGAGAACCGGCCCGAGATCGACGAGGTCCGCTTCTCGCTCCCGAACAAGCACCACTTCCTGGTGGACCTGGAGCCGTTCGGGCTGAAGAACGACACCGCCGACTCAGCCGTGTACTTCGCCGCCGACCGCCCGTACGGCCTCATCGAGGCCACCATCCTGCGGGACGGCTGTGAGGAGCGGATACCCGCCGACCTCACCAGCCTCTGACACGGACACGGACACGGACACGGACACGTACACGGACACGGACAGGGACAACGGAACTCGGAAGGAAGAGGACGACTCAACGATGGCTCAGCGCATCGTCATCGAGAACGCGGCGATCGCGACCGTGGACGCGAAGGACACCGAGTACGCCTCGGGCCATGTGGTCGTGGCCGGCAACCTGATCGAGTCACTCGGCGCGGGCCGGGCCCCGGAGGGCCTGGAGAACGTCGTACGCCGCATCGACGCCACCGGCCACCTGGTGACCCCGGGACTGGTCAACACCCACCACCACTTCTACCAGTGGATCACCCGGGGCCTGGCCACGGACCACAACCTGTTCGACTGGCTCGTCGCGCTCTACCCGATCTGGGCGCGCATCGACGAGCGGATGACGTACGCGGCGGCGCAGGGCTCCCTGGCGATGATGGCCCGGGGTGGTGTCACCACCGCGATGGACCACCACTACGTCTTCCCGAGGGGCACCGGCGACCTGTCGGGCTCCATCATCCGCGCCGCCCGCGAGACGGGCGTCCGCTTCACCCTCGCCCGGGGCTCGATGGACCGCGGCGAGAGGGACGGCGGGCTGCCCCCGGACTTCGCCGTCGAGACCCTCGAAGGCGCCCTCGCCGCCACCGAGGCCACCGTCGACGAGCACCACGACGCTTCCTTCGGCGCCATGACCCAGGTGGCCGTCGCCCCCTGCTCGCCCTTCTCCGTCACCACCGAACTGCTCAAGGAGGGCGCCGAGCTGGCCCGCCGCAAGGGCGTACGGCTGCACACCCACGGCTCGGAGACCGTGGAGGAGGAGAAGTTCTGTCACGAGCTGTTCGGCATGGGCCCGACCGACTACTTCGAGTCCACCGGCTGGCTCGGCGAGGACGTGTGGATGGCGCACTGCGTCCACATGAACGACTCCGACATCGCCGCCTTCGCCCGGACGAGGACGGGTGTGGCCCACTGCCCCTCGTCCAACGCCCGGCTGGCGGCCGGTATCGCGAGGGTTCCCGACATGCTGGCGGCCGGCGTCCCCGTCGGCCTCGGTGTCGACGGCACCGCGTCCAACGAGTCCGGCGAACTGCACACCGAGCTCCGCAACGCCCTGCTCGTGGGGCGTCTCGGCCCGCACAGGGAAGCCGCGCTGAACGCCCGTCAGGCCCTGCGGCTCGGCACGTACGGCGGTGCCCAGGTCCTCGGCCGCGCACGGGAGATCGGCTCCCTGGAGCCGGGCAAGCTCGCCGACCTGGTGCTGTGGCGGATGGACACCCTGGCCCACGCGTCGATCGCCGACCCGGTGGCCGCGCTCGTCCTCGGGGCGGCCGCACCGGTCACCGCGTCCTTCGTGGGCGGCGAGCAGATCGTGGAGAACGGGCGGCTGCTGCACGTCGACGAGGACGCCGTCGCCCGCTCCACCCGGGCGGAGGCACGGCGCCTCGCCGACATCGCCGCGCGGGGCTGACCTCTCAGGAGCGCGTCGCGAGCCGGTCGCGGACCAGGGTGGCGAGCTCGTACGTGTCGCCGGCCGGCCGGGTCGCGAGCGGGCCCGGGGCACGGGTCCAGCGGTCCTCCAGCGCGAACCAGTCGGTCTCCCTCGGCTCCCGGCGCTCCCGCAGGGCCGCCTTCAGCTCGGTGAAGTACGTCGACCAGCGCAGCCGGTACAGCCCGCCGACCAGCCCCGCCCACTCGCGGTTGGCGTAGTCCCGCAGGCCGGCGTCCGCGCCCGCGCGGGTGCCCCACACGGTCAGCAGCGAGAGGTTGTCGTACGCGAGCCGCTCCCGTTCCTCGGCGTTCGCGCCCCAGGAGCGCGCGTCCGCCACCCAACGGCCCAGCAGGTGACGGGAGTCGGTGGCCAGCAGCCGGTCGAGGAGGTCCATCAGGGACAGCCACGCGTCGGTCAGCGCGTCGAGGCGGGCTGCGTCCTTGGTGTCGTACGCCTTCTTGATGTCGGGGAGGAGGACGCGGCTGCGGTTGGAGAGGGCCTGGCGGGCCACGTCGAGGAGGTCACGGCGGTACGCCGAGGACTTCCGCAGCTCCGGGCGCACCTTGAGCAGTTCGGTGAGCGCGGGCTCGAAGTCGGCCGGGTCGTAGCGGAGTTGTTTGGGGGACCAGCTGGCGGCCCTGACGGTCTTCAGTGACGGCCGGGCGCCGAACAGGCCGTCCGCGGCCTCGCTCCACCGGTCGGCGCGCGTGGTGCCGTACGCGGTGCGGCGCAGAACGTCCCAGGCGGCCTCGGCGTGCGGATCACGGGCGCCGTACCGGGCGTGGGCCCATTCGCTGAACCACTTCTTCAGGTCCAACTCGCCCTCACGCCATGGCAGTTCGGAGAACAGGGCGAACGCGGCCGGGTTGTTGTCCGCGGCCTCCGGCATCAGCGCGGTGCCACGCAGCTTGCTGCCGTCCTTCGTGCGCCACTTCTCGTACAGCTCGGCCCAGTCGGGGGTGTTCGCGCCGAGCGCGGTGTGGCCGCCGAAGTTCCAGATCGAACCGAAGGCGTACGGCGTGCCGCCCCAGTCGGCCTCACGGTCGGTGACCGTGGGGAAGCGGTCGGAGAGGCCGTCGACGACGAGCATGTACCGTTTGTCGACGGCGTCGACGATCGCGCGCGGCGGGTTGCGCTGCCAGCCGAGGATCACCCAGACGGCACCGGGACGGGCCTTGTGCAGGGCCCGCTCGACACCCTTCGCCGCCTCCCCGACGGGCACGTCACCGGGGTCCCCGCCCTCGTGCAGCAGGTCCATCTTGTACAGCGTCGACGGGCCGCCGAACATCTCGCCCTGCACACGGTAGAAGGCGTCCGCCACCCGGGCGAAGTGGTCCGTGCGGGGGTCCAGCCAGTCGGGGCGCGCCAGGCCCATCCACCTGCCCTGTGGGACGGTGCGCGCCCCCTGGTTGCGCTCGGCGAAACCGGGCGGGACCGTCCCGAAGTAACCGGGGAGCACGGGCGTCATGCCCAGCTCCCGCACCCGGTCCACGATCCGGCGTCCGAGAGCGGCGCGCGCGTCCAGGAGCTGCCGGGAGACGGGGTGCGGGAAGCCGGAGAGGTTCTGCAACAGCCACCACGGCTGGTGGGCCGGCCCCGGGATCCACGCCCTCAGCTCCTCGTCGTCGTACCCGAACTCCTGGAACAGCAGGTGGTAGAGAGCGTCCGCGCCCGTGTAGACGAGGATCTCGTTGTAGCCGTGCAGGGCCAGGACGTCGAGCTCGCGCTCCCAGTACGCCCAGTCGAGGTAGGCGCCCGTGTAGCCGTCGTTCGTGTCGTTGAGCGCGAAGCGGTGCGGGACGCCCGCGCGGCGGGTGACGGTGCCGTCGAGGCCCGGGAGGTCGCGGGGGAGGAGGCCCGTCTGCTCGCCGGCCCAGTTGAGGTCGGCGTACGCGACATGCCGCAGGTACCAGTTGAGGCCGGTCAGCCGGGTCGCCGGGGTGTCGCCGGAGACGGTGATACGCCCCGTGTCCCCGGACACGCGGAAGGTGTCGCGCTCACCCTCGGTGCGGAAGGTGATCTGCGACCAGTGGCGCGGCAGCAGCCGTCGGGCCGCCGCTGTCGCCGCGTCCGCTCCGCCGGGTTCTCCGCCGGGCACACCGTCCGCCGTTGTCCCCCCGGTCGGGGCACAGGCGACGGCGGCCCCGGCCGAACCGGCGGCGAGAGCGGTCAGAAGGGCACGGCGGGCGAGCGGCATGGTGCCTCCGGGGACGCGGGTGGGGGAACGCCGAGAGGAGTACCCGGCGAAACAGCCCTCCCGCACAGACACACGGCCACAAGGGGGACAACAGGGGCTGAACGGCTCAACACGCCACCTCATGAAAACCTCCTCGCGCTGCGAGAGCGCGGTCGAAGGGGCTCTCGCCAGTGCAGCGGATCCGGACACCAACAGAGGAGCAGAGGAACGTCCGGTCGGTAAGACGCCGGACGCATCCGGATGTCAGGCCCGGCCGAACGCCTGGCACGGTTGCACGGCCGGCAGACGGCCCGTGAAGAACGACGCAGGCGGCACGCCCATCAGAGCGCGGAAGTCGGCGGTCATGTGCGACTGGTCGTAGTAGCCGGTGGACACGGCGAGTTCCGCCCAGGACATGGCCGGGGAACGCCGGGTGAGGATGTGCCGTACCCGGGCGATGCGGGCGTAGTGCTTCGGTGAGACACCGACGCCCTCGGCGAACAGGTTGCGCAACTGTCGCTCACTGACGCCGAGACCGTGCGCCGACTCCCCTACGCTCTCCGGCGGACGACCGTCGTCGGGGTCCGGGGACATGGCGGCGAGCGCCCTGCGCAGCAGTGCCGCACGGGAGTCGTCGGGCGGTGCGAGCCGGCCGGGGAGGACCTCGGCCAGGTGGGGGACGACCGACTCCGGTTCCAGCGGCAGGAGGCCGGCGGCCAGACGGCGGGCGTGGGCCGAGGGGAGGTCGCCGAGCGGTATCGCCCTGCCCACCAGGTCGACCGCCGGTACGCCCAGCAGCGGTCGTGCCGTCCCCGCCCGCAGGCGCAGCTGCACACAGGAGTCCAGATGCTTGCTCGGGTGGTACGAGGCCCGGGTACGGGGGCCGATGACCAGGACGTCACGGCGGCCGCTCGGCTCGGTCCGCACCACGACCCTCGTCACCGGGTCCGGGACATGGGTGAAGGGGGCCCGTGGCGCGCCGTCAACCGAGGCCGTCGTCATGTCGACGGTGGTGATCCACGACCGGAGGACGCCGGGCACGACCGGCACCTCCCCGGCCGGACCGCCCTCGCACCCCGCCTCCGTCCCCGCCCCCGTCGCACGCGCTGCGCTGGTCATCCGTCCACGGTAGGCGCGAGGGACCCCCGGGCGGGCCCGTCAACCGTGCCGGAATTTCCTATCGTTCCGGGGCGGTGGCCCGCCACGGTGGTGAGCATGATCCTGGTTACGGGTGCCACCGGCACCATCGGCAGCGAAGTCACACGACAGCTCGCGGCGCGCGGCGCGAAGGTCCGCGCTCTGACACGGGACCCGGCCCGGGCCCGGGTGCCCTCCGGGGTGGAGGTGGTGCGCGGCGACTATCGGGAGCCCGCGACCGTCGAGCCCGCGATGGCGGGAGCCGTGGCCCTCTTCGCGGTGGGTGTCCTGGGTCCCGGGGACGCCGACACGGACGCGGCCCTGGTCGTCCTGGCACGGGCGGCCGGTGTACGCCGCATCGTGAAACTCTCCGCCATCAGCACCGGCGACCCGGCGGTGGGCCCCGTCGGCACCTGGCACGCCAAGGGTGAACAGGCCGTCCGGGACAGCGGGTTGGAGTGGACGGTCCTGAGGCCCTCGTCCTTCGCCTCCAACACGCTCGGCTGGGCGGAGGCGATCCGCTCCGGCAACCCCGTGCCCAACATGACCGGGTCCGGGACTCAGGGCGTCGTCGACCCGCGCGACGTGTCCGAGGTAGCGGTGGAAGCGCTGCTCGCGTCGCGGCACGCGGGGCGGACGTACACGCTGACCGGTCCCGAGGCGATCAGTGTCCCGGACCAGGCCGCCGTCCTCGCCGACGTCATCGGTCGCCCGGTCGGGACACACGACGTCTCCCCGGAGGAGACGCGTGAGCGACTGCTCGCGGTGGGCCTCGGCGACACCTATGTGGAGGGTGTCCTGGGAGGGAACGTGTTCGTCCGCCAGGGCGGCGGCTCGGCCGTCACCGAGGACGTGCCGGAGGTGCTGGGGCGGCGGGCACGGACGTACCGGGAGTGGGCCGAGGACCACAGGGAGGCTTTCGGGCCGGCCTGAGGCGGTGCTTGAGAGGCAGGGGCGGGCCTACGACGTCCAGCGCACTCCGGAGTCTCTGGACGCGTGGGCCCGCGGGGAGGGGCAGAGGCCGAAGGCCTTCGCGTCGGTCGTCATCGCCTCGAAGATCCCGCGCGGGTTCGCGATGAGCCTGCGCTCCTTGAGGTCCATCAGACCGCACAGCACCGAGATCTCGGCGGCCACCGTGCCGTCCGTCTTCCGGATCGTCTGCTCGATCCGGTACGTCTTGCCCTCGCCCCAGACGAACGAGCACGTCACCTCGGTCTCGTCGCCCGCGCGCAGCTCCCGCTTGTAGCGGATGGTCTGCTCCAGCACCACCGGCCCCACGCCCTTCGCCAGCAGTCCGCTCGGGCTGACGTCGGAGTGCTCCAGCATCGACCAGCGGGCGTGCTCCGCGTACTGCAGGTAGACGCTCTGGTTGAGGTGCCCCAGGGCATCGGTCTCATAACCGCGGACGGTCACCCTGATGGCATACGGCTCGGTCACTGAGCCCCCTTCTACGACGGACAGGAGAGGTTCAAGCGGTTCAATTCAACTCTCAACCCCCTTGTACCGTAGGACATTTAGCGGCCGGGCCGCCGCCTGATCGGCGGGCCTCACACCCGGCGCGGCGAGGCCAGGACGTACCGCGCTCCGGTGCGCGGCTCCCCGTGTTCGCTGACCTGCCAGCCCGCCTTCTCCAGCGTGGCCGCGCAGGCCCGCAGCGCGGTGGTGTCGGGGTCGCGCACGGCGACGGCCTCCGGCTGAGGGGTGCCCCGGACCCGGTAACCGGCCTCGTCCGTGCCCACCGCCGGACTGTGGCCCGCGGCTTCCAGCGCGAGCGCGGCGGCCTGCACCAGGTGCGTGCGCTCCCAGGCGCAGGGGCGGTCCATCCTGCCGTCGGGGTTGGTCATCCGGCGCAGCTCCAGGAGCCCCTGCCAAGCGCTGTGCACCTCACGGGTGCGGGCCGGGCCGGACGGGGGTGCCTCCTCGCCGCCGATCCGTGCCGCGAACACTCCGGAGTCCGCGGGGGCGGGGAGGGGTGGGCGCGCTCGGCTCGGCGGGCGCCTCGCGTATGCGGTGCCCGGCCGGAGTCAGGAAGTGGTCGTGCGGCGGGCGGGGGTGCCGGAAGGCGAGGCCCCGTTTGACCAGTGCGGCGAGCTGCGCCTCCGTGCCCTTCAACCGGCCCGTCACGGGGTCGGCGGTGTCGATGACCCGGCGCTGGGCGGCGGTCGGCGGTCGTGTCACGGCACACTCCTTCCCCGGGTGAGCCCCTGCGAGCCCCTGATGGAGCGTCTTCCGCTCCTCCCACCCCTGCTGCCGAGACTACGAGGAGCCTCTGACATTCCACCCGGCGACGACCGGACGCCCGTGCTCCGTGCCGAGCCGGCTGACCGTGCCCGTCCCGAGCTGGAAGAACGCGCCGCCCGACGGCGGCAGCCCCAGCCACCGCGCGGTCAGGACCCGCAGGAAGTGCCCGTGGGCCACCAGCGCCACGCTGTCCTCGGTGTCCGCCGCGGCGGCCCGCACCCTGGCCAGCATGCGGTCGGCCCGCGCCCCGACCTCCTCCGGGCTCTCCCCGGGGTGCTCGGGCGGTCCCGGTGCGACGCCGTCCGTGAACAGGAACCAGTCGGGCCGGGTGCGGTGGATCTCGGCGGTCGTGACGCCCTCGTACGCGCCGTAGTCCCACTCGCTGAGATCCGCGTCGACCCGCACGTCGTGCAGCCCCGCCAGGCCCGCCAGCTCGGCCGTCTCCCGGGCCCGTTTCAGCGGGCTGACGAAGACGGTGCCGATCCGTTCCGAGCGGAGGAGCGGCGCCACCTCGCGCGCCTGGGTCCGGCCCTCGTCGGTGAGCGGGAGGTCCGTCCAGCTCGTGTGCTGTCCGGACAGTGACCATGCGGTCGCGCCGTGCCGCACCAGAAGCAGGTCACCCATGGCCGCACTCCTCCTTTCGCCCTCCGGTCGGTGATCGACCCATGATCACCAACAGGATGCCGGGCGCCGGCATTCCCCGCCTTGGGGAACCCTTGGCAGCCCCAGGGGAACCCCGGAGGACGGGGACTCCCTGGGACGCCTACTGCCGGTACCCGCTCAGGAACCGTCCGATCCGGCTGATCGCCGCGTCCAGGTCGTCCACGTGGGGGAGCGTGAGGATGCGGAAGTGGTCGGGGGTCGGCCAGTTGAAGCCGGTGCCCTGCACGACCTGGATCTTCTCCCGCAGCAGCAGGTCCAGGACGAACTTCTCGTCGTCGTGGATCTTGTGCACGCTCGGGTCGATCCGGGGGAACGCGTACAGCGCGCCTTTGGGCTTCACACACGACACGCCCGGGATCTCGTTGAGCTTCTCCCAGGCGCGGTCGCGCTGTTCGTGGAGGCGGCCGCCGGGCGCGGTGAGGTCACGGATGGACTGGCGACCACCGAGCGCGGCCTGGATGGCGTACTGGGCCGGGGCGTTGGGACACAGCCGCATGGAGGCCAGCATCGTCAGGCCCTCCAGGTAGTCCTTGGCGTGCTGCTTGGGGCCGGTGATCACCAGCCAGCCGGAACGGAAGCCCGCCACCCGGTACGTCTTCGACAGGCCGCAGAAGGTGAGGACCACGAGGTCGGGGGCCAGGGAGGCGGCCGAGTGGTGCACGGCGTCGTCGTACAGGATCTGGTCGTAGATCTCGTCGGCGAAGACCATGAGGCCGTGGCGGCGGGCGAGGTCGAGGATGCCCTCGACGATCTCCTTCGGGTAGACCGCGCCGGTGGGGTTGTTCGGGTTGATGATGACCACGGCCTTCGTGCGGTCCGTGATCTTCGACTCCATGTCCGCCAGGTCCGGGTACCACTCCGCCTGCTCGTCGCACAGGTAGTGGACCGCCTTGCCGCCCGCGAGCGTCGTCACGGCGGTCCAGAGGGGGAAGTCCGGCGCGGGGATGAGGACCTCGTCCCCGTCCTCGACCAGCGCCTGCACGGCCATCGACACCAGCTCCGACACGCCGTTGCCGAGGAAGACGTCGTCGACGTCGACCTCCAGGCCCAGGTTCTGGTAGCGCTGGGCCACGGCACGGCGGGCGGAGAGGATGCCGCGCGAGTCCGTGTAGCCGTGCGCCTGGGGGAGCATCCGGATCATGTCCTGGAGGATCTCCTCGGGCGCCTCGAAGCCGAAGAGCGCGGGATTGCCGGTGTTCAGGCGCAGCACGCTGTGGCCCGCCTCCTCCAGCGCGTTGGCGTGCTCTATCACCGGGCCCCGGATCTCGTAACAGACCTCGCTGAGCTTGTTCGACTGCCGGAACTCCATGCGCTCTCGCCCCTCCGGTATGTGGTGTTGCTTGGTTTTACCAAGTAGCAGCTTGGAAAGTCCAACAACATGTCTACACTGCGTCGCATGTCACCTCGCCGAAGCTACGACCAGTACTGTTCCGCCGCCCGGGCACTCGACGTCGTCGGTGACCGCTGGACCCTCCTGATCGTCAGGGAACTGCTGGCCGGGCCCCGCCGCTACACCGACCTGCACGCGGACCTGCCGGGCGTCAGCACGGACGTACTCGCCTCACGGCTGAAGGACATGGAGCGCGACGGCCTGACGACCCGGCGCCGGCTGCCTCCGCCGGGCGCGGCGTACGTGTACGAACTCACAGGTCAAGGACGGGAGTTGCTGCCCGTGCTCCAGGCGCTGGGCGAGTGGGGCGCACCCCTGCTGGGTGAGCGGCGGGCCACCGACGCCGTACGGGCGCACTGGTTCGCGCTGCCGCTGTCGCGGGTGCTGCGGGACGCGGGCGCGGGCACCGGACTCGTCGAAGTGCGGCTGGACGAGGGGGAGTTCCACCTGTGGGCCGGTGCCGAGGACGGGCCGGTGTACGGGTACGGGCCGGCGCCGGAGGAGCCGGACGCCCGGCTGTCCTTCGACGCGCCGACATGCGAGGCGGTGGCCCGAGGGGAACTGAGCCTCCCGGAGGCGATGCGCGCAGGGCGGGTGGAAGTGCTGGGGGAGGGCGCACTGGCCAAGGAGTTGCGGGAGGCGTGACTGCCGCCTTGACGGGGAGCGGCCCGCCGAACCGGCAGGGTTCGGCGGGCCACCAGCGGGCCACTGACGGGGGCGCAGCCCCCAGCCGGACGGCGAAGGTCAGGCGCCCGGCGGCACCTGTGAAGGCCGTCCCGACCCCCGTGTCAGCGCGTACCCGCCGACCCCGGCGAGGGCCGCGAGCATGCCGCCCACCGCGGTCCACACCCAGCGGTCGGACCACCATCCGGAGGCCCAGCCGTCGTCGGGTTCGAGCGAGGACAGCACGGCCGTCGGCGAGTCGTCCGACCCCTCGGCCTCGTCGGACTCCTCGGTGGTCATGGCGATCCCGGGCACCAGCGGCTCCGCCAGTGAGCCGTCGACCGCCGCCGAACCGCCGATGTGCTTCGAGTCGACCTGGATCTCCGCGTTCACCGGCACACCCAGGTCGGCCGTTCCCAGGTCCGTGGCGGTCAGCCTGACGTAGTACGTCCCCGGCAGCGGGTCGTTCGCCCACTGCTCCGACCAGGCACGCACCGTGCGCAGGGTGCAGGACAGGTCGACCGACCCGGCGTCCGCCCCGGCCGAACGCGTCTGCGCTCCGTACTGGCAGGCCTGACGGCGCCGCAGCCCGTCGTACACGTCGATCTGCCAGGTGGCCGAGGACCGCGCGGAGTCCGGCAGCTTCACCGTCGCCTTCACGGTGGGCCGCCCGCCCGCGTCCGCCGGGAACGACCAGTACAGGTAGTCACCCGTGGAGGCGCTCGCGGTCGCCTTCTGCCCCTGCTCGATCTCCGTCGCCGTACGGAAGGACGTGCCCGCCTCGGTCGGCGCGTCACCGCTGTCCGAACCGTCGTCCGACGGGCTCGCGGAGGGCGAGGAGTCGGCGACGGCGGGGGACATGGTGCCGCCGAGCAGCAGGAACACACCGGCCGTCACCGCTCCGGCCGCCGTCCGCACCACGCCTGTGGTCCGTATCGTCCGCATCAGTTGGTCCTCCAGACCGCGACCCGCCAGCCCCACAGCACGCCCGCCAGGAAACCGGCCAGCACCAGCACACCCAGCAGCCACCAGCCGCGCCCGAGACCGAACGAGGCCACGTCGCTCGACCCGCCGGGCCCGTCCACGACGTCGATCGTCATTTCGAGGGGCAGCCCGGGCGTCGTCTTCACACCGGCGGCCGGGGAGAGGGAGTTGGTGACCTGGAGGCACACGGTCTCGGCCGCGGGCTTGACGTCGTCCTCCACGTCGTCGTCGAGTTCGGTCTTCGGATAGCGCAGACCCGTCGAGAGCGCGTCGGTCCGGCCGTTGCCCGCGGCCTCGCCGCGCACGATCTCCCGCCCGTGCACGGTCACCGCGCGCAGCAGCAGGCCGTACGACGGGTCGACCCGTCGGTCCGCCGCGACGCTCACCGAGGCGCGCAGCTCCTGGCCCGGCAGGACGTCCACGCGGTACCAGCGCTGCTGCCCGAACTCCTCACGGTCGGTGTAGAGGCCGGACTGAAGGGTCGGTGCCTTGGAACATGCGCCGGCGCCCTCCACGCCCTTCGGCACCACGACCGGTTCGGCGGCGCGGTCCACCAACTGGTTGACGCGGTCGGTGAGTTCGTCCGCGTGCTCCACCGAGGTGTACGTGCCGCCGGTCGCCTCGGCGATGCAGCTGAGCTGGACGCGCAGCTTCGCGTTCGGCACCAGGCCGAGCGTGTCGATGGTGAGGCCGATGCCCCTAGCCGCTATCTCGCGGGCCACCTCGCACGGGTCGAGCGGGGCGCAGGTGTCCTCGCCGTCGCTGATCAGCACGATGCGCTTGGAGCCGTTGCCGCCCTCCAGGTCGTCGGCCGCCTTGAGCAGCGCGGGACCGATCGGGGTCCAGCCGGTCGGTGTGAGCGTAGCGACCGCGGTCTTGGCCTCGGTGCGGTCGAGCGGGCCGACCGGGTAGAGCTGTGCGGTGTCCTTGCAGCCCGTCTTCCGGTCGTCACCGGGGTAGTCGGCGCCCAGGGTGCGGATGCCGAGCTGAACGTCCTCCGGGGTCGCGTCGAGCACTTCGTTGAACGCCTGCTTCGCCGCGGCCATGCGCGAGTCGCCGTCGATGTCCCGTGCCCGCATCGAGCCGCTGACGTCGAGCACGAGGTCGACCTTGGGCGGGTCCTGGGCCGTCGTCTCGTCGGCCAGGGCCGTGGTCGGGACGGCGATCCCGGCCGCCAGGGCGGCGAGCAGGGCACAGACGCCCGCCGCCAACCGTTGTCTTGTGATCATCGGCGGATCTTATTGATCCGGGGGTGCGCGCATCAAAACGACAGGTGGCCGCTCAACGCACACACACTCCCGGGGTCATGCCCCCGCGCCGTGCCCCGAGCGATCCCCCTCGCTGTCCCCGGCGCTGTCCCCGGCGCGGTTCCCCGCGTCGAACAGGCCCGCCAGACGCGCCCGGTAGAGCACCGCGATGGTGAAGCCGTCGGTGATCTCGCCGCTGCGGACCATGTCCTCCGCCTCGGCCGGCGACACGGTGATCGCCTGCCGGATCCCCTCGGCCTTCTCCAGGTCGCCGATCCGGTCGACGCGCACGGCGCACAACTGCACCTTGTGGGCAAGGAGTCCGGTGTCGGCGTGGAGCTCACCGAGGGGGATCACCTCCGTCGGGCGTGTGCCCAGTTCCTCGTCGAGTTCGCGGTCGACGTTCTCCTTCCCGGAGGCATCCGCTTCACCGAAGCCGCGAGCCACCTCCCAGTGCCAGCCCCGGGTGGAGTGCCGGTGATGCTCGACCAGCACCACGCCCCCGTCGGGGCCGAGCAGCGGCAGAACCACCACACCGGGAGTCGACCCGGGCGGCGGCAGCAGCCGGTTGTACAGGCCCGTCCGTCCGTCGGGGAAACGCACCGCATCACGCAGGTGCACGAAATAACGGTCGGCCGAGACCACACCGACGGGCACGGGCCGCAGGGCCGCCTTCAGCCGTTCCCACCGAGTGCGCCACCGGCCGCGGCCCGCCGCCTGCCGAACCGCATGCGCTCTCGTCTGTCGTCGTACCCGCCGGATCAGGGCCGGGGCCGTGAGGATCTCGATGCCGTCGGGATCGTTGAGAAACCACTCGGGCCGTTCCCGCTGCAGGGCCTTGTAGGACTTCACCGGATGCATCGCAGGGGGCGCACTAGTACTCCAGCAGATCTTCGTTGTCCTGGGTGGTCGTGGAGGCGGTGGCGCTCCGTGCCGCGTCGGTCGTCTCCTGGTAACCCGGCAGCCTCCTGACCAGGTCGTGGAACTGTGACCATTCTCGGGCACTGGCCAGTCGCACGGTGGCTATCTCCCGGGCGAACCGCTGCTCCTGCCGCCCTTCCATCCGGTTGCGCAGGATCAGTTGCACCGAACCACCCACCGACCCCGACACCGTGAGCGGGGCGACGGCGCCGGCGATCTGCCACATACCCTCGCCACTGACCGCCGTGAACACGGCGGCGCCCAGCGTGACGACCACCTCGATGACGGGGCGCCACTTCTTCGGCGTGGCCTGCCGGCGCTCCTTGGCGAGCTTCAGGATCTCCGAGTTGAGCCGGACGTAGCGGTCGAAGACCCGGCCGACGGAGTCGTGGAAGGCGCCCGGGGCGGCAGTCAGCGCGCCGAAGGCATCGACGTAGTCGTTCCAGGCGGTGCTCTGCCGCAGCTGCCAAATGTCCTGCAGCGTCAGCGCGTTCACCGCCGAAGGCGTCAGATGATCCTGGACGGCGGCGAACGCCTGCCGCCGCAGGAACGTGAGCAGCTCCTCCGGGTCCTCCACGAAGCCACCGGTGTGCCGGGCTTCGCGCGCCTCCTGCAGTGCGACGCGCCGGAGGCTGCCCGCTGGCGTGAGGGGGTAACGGTCCAGCGCGTCAGCGAGGTTGACGTTGTAGATGAGGTCCAGGAGTTGCTTGATCTCTGCGGCGAACGGCTTGTTTCCGTCGTACCTGCCCTCCGCGACGTTCGTCCCCGGTGCGGTCACGAACTCCTTGTACAGGACGTTCCGCACGACCGGCTCTCTGTGGACGCTGAGGTCGTTGCTGAACCCGACGACTTCGCCGAGCCGACTCCTGAACAGATCGGTGTCCTCCCGCGCCACGCCGACCTGGGCGGCGAGGATCTCGGTGTCCTTGGCCGTCAGCCCCTGGACCTTCTCCGTGAACGGCTGGAACAGCCTGGTCCGGGTGTGCTCCTTGTTCGCCCGGTCGTTCTCGGGGTCGTCCCAGGACATGCGCACGCACCGAACCCGGTCGCCGGACCGCATGGAGCCCAGGGTGTCCTGCCAGGCGGTGAAGCCGTCGGCCCGCACGTCCAGATGGGCGGGCGGTGCCTCGGCCGGGTGCCGTTCGTTGAGCAGGAACGGCACCAGGGCTCCCGACGCGAGTAACCGCTGGTGGGCCGTGCGGGACTGGTCGCCCCCGGTCAGATCGCAGCTGATCGCCTGGTTGTTGTAGAAGTAGGCGCGGTTGATCACTACTTGGCTGGCGTTGATCAAGCTGCGGAAGTACTCGGCCCGCACCTCCTTGAGCCGCCGTTCCCCGACCTCCTCCAGGGACTTGCCCCGGTCGATCATCTCCTTCGTGAGCTTCGCCGGAACCCACTGGTTGTCCAGCGACTGCGCGATCACGGCCCCTCGGTCCAACTGGTCAGGGCGGATCGGCGTCATCAGGGCGTCGACGCCGTCGACATCGCTCATGGAGGTGCTCCAGAATCCCTCGTACCTGCTCAGTCCTATAGACCTACACCGCTGAGCCGTGAAACAGGAGCCACATTTACGTTGTCCTGCGCGATGATTTCGTCACGGTGCGTCGTGAGGCCCCGTCGCCGGGCGGAGCGGGTTGCCGAGAGCGGCCCAGATGTCCCCGGGCCGCTCCGGGGACAGCCGCATCAGCGTCAACGCCTTCGTCGGCACCGGCTCTTCGAGCAGGGCGGCGAGATCAGGGGTGCGCGGAAGGTGCGGTACGGCCGTCTCCAGTGCTGCCCGCAGGGCCGCGCCCGAGCCCGCCACGGTCGCCAGCGCCCCGGCCACCAGTGACCCGAACAGCTTGCGTCGCAGTGTGGTCACGTCGTCCGTGACGATCCGGCCGGTCAGTTCCGGGACCGGGACACCGTGCCGGGCCAGCCGGGCCGGGCTCACCCGGATGTCGGCCAGATCGCGGTAGACGAGGCGCACGGGGGCACCCGTGGGGGACAGGACCACGAGCAGGTTCTGACCGTGCGCCTCCAGGGCCACGCCCAGGTCGAGCAGCCGGAGGCAGACCGTCAGCGCGAGACGGGTGAAGCCGGCCAGCCACGAGGGCGATCGCGGGAGACCGGTCGTCGCGAGCGCGGCCACCGGGACGACGCGCTCGCCGGCGTCCGCGTCCGCGTACACGTCCGGCGACTCGCGCACGACCGCCGACAGGTCAGGGGAACCCGTGGCGACCGCGCCAAGGGTGCGGGTGATGTGCAGCAGGCCGTCCGTGCGGACGGCGATGTGCTCCATGAAGGCCGAGACCGTCGCCGACGTCTCGATCGAGTAGACCGAGATGTCCCGCACGGCGGAGGTCAGCCGGGTGCTCAGGGCCGTCTTGACGTGTGGGCCGTCGTCGGGGAGGGCGAGCGTGCGCAGCGACATCAGCGGATGGGCGATGACCCCCTCCTCCTGGCGGGACCCCAGCACGTGGGCCGCCTGCCAGGGATGGACCGGGATCAGCACACGCCCAGCGTCACGGAACCGCTCCGGCCAGGCGCCGACCACCAGACAGTCGTCCACCGGGGCCAGCCCCAGCCGTACGAGCGGCCGGTGCTCCGGCCCGTACGCGAGCTGCTCCGCCGCCGAAAAACCGGGCCGGGACCGGCAGTTGGGGTGGAAGGGGTGACCGTCGACCACCCCCTGCTCCCACTCCCGGCTCGTCACCGGGGGCTCGGCGGGGGTCTGGTTCGCGCGGGACAGCGCCAGGGACGCCGCGCTGTGATCGAGTTCGGCCGCGAAGGCGGCACCGTGCGGGACGGCCAGCGCGGTCATGAGCCGCGCCGGACGGTCGTACGGTATGTCGTCGAGCCGCACCTCGGTGACGTACGCGGCGGGGGCGTACGGGTCCGCGGGCGGGCCGTGCAGCCGGCGGCCGTCGGCGAGGTGGAGCGTGAGACCGTCTCGGCTCCTCTCACGGCGCGTGATCCACGGCAGCGGCTCATGGGCGAGCCCCCGCCACAGCCGCGACAGCACGGCGGCCCGGGCACCGGGGAGCTCCGCCGCGTACGGCCGCGTCAGGCCGGGGCGTACGGCGTACAGCTCGGCACCGAGCGCGGCCTCGGCATCGGACGTCGGACGACGGTGCACGAGCGGGCTCCTCGGGTACGGGTGACGGCGACAGGACGGCGTACCCCTGCCCGCACGGCTTCGCCGCCAATGGTGAGGGCAGACATACTGATCAGGAGTGCATCGTATGGAGCGAATGGACCACCGTGGACGGCAACCACCCCCGTGACGACGTCGGCACCGTCGCCGATGCCCGCGCCGCCGCACCGCTGCTGAACTGCCTGCTGCGGGAGGCGGCCGAGCGCGTCGAGGCCGGCGTGTACCGGCTCCGCGCCAGCGGCCGCCTCCTCCGTGTACGAGGCACGCGCCGCCCCACGGAGCCCGAGGTGCTCACGAGCGGGTCCTGGTACCGGCTCACCCATCCCGAGCTCGTCAAACTCACCGCCGAGGAACTCCGCCTGTTCACCGGACTGTCCAATTCCGAACTGCCCGCCGAGATGCTCGACAGCCGCGACGCGGTGGCCGCCCTCCTCACCGCCCGCGCCCACGCCACGGCGCCCGCCGACCCCTACCTCCGCTCCGAACAGTCACTCGTCATCGGGCACCCCCACCACCCGGCGCCCAAGGCACGCGGCGGCGGCCCGGTCGGGGCGTGGCTGCCGTACGCGCCCGAGGCGTACGCCGCCTTCCCGCTGACGCTGCTGGGCGTGCGCGAGGACAAGGTCGTGGAGGAGGGCGACACCACGGCCCTGGACGCCCTGGGGGCGGCCCCGCCCGGCTACCGTCTGCTGCCCGCCCACCCCTGGCAGCTGGACCTCGTCGCGCAGGAGCTGGCCCCCGCCTTCGCGGACGGCCGGCTCGTCCGGCTGGGCCGCACACCCGCCCCGGTACGGCCCACGGCGGCCATCCGCACCGTGTACGCCCCGGAAGGCGACCTCTTCCTCAAGTTCAGCCTGGACGTGCGCATCACCAACGACGTGCGCCGGCTGTGGCGGCACGACCTGCTGAAGCTGCGCCGTACGGACACGGCGGTCACCGCGGCGTTCGCGGAGCTGCCGGGCGCCTGGCTGAGCGACCGCGGCTACCGGACCGCCGACTTCGCCTTCGAGGAACTCGCCGTCCTCGTCCGCGACGGCCTGCGCACCCACCTCGCCCCCGGAGCGACGCCCCTCCTCGCCGCCGCCCTCGCCGAGGGCTTCGACGGCAGCCCGCTCGACCGGATCACCGACCCGGTCGCCTGGTGGGGGGCCTACCTGCGCGCGGTCGTGACCCCGGCGCTGGGCGCGTTCCACGACCACGGAGTCGTCCTCGAAGCCCACCTCCAGAACACCGTGGTCGCCGTCGGCCCCGACGGCACACCCGTCCAGGCCCTGTTCCGCGACGCGGAGGGCGTGAAACTCGTACCGGACGTGGGCCGTGCGGCGGGCTGGGAACGCCTGGTGTACTGCCTGGTCGTCAACAACCTGCTGGAGATGGCGGAAGCCGTCGCCGAACGCCACCCGGGCCCCGACCTGTGGTCCATGGCCCGCAGGGAACTGGCGCGCCACCGGCAGATCCCCGAAATCACCGGCCTGCTCGACGCGCCCACCCTCCCCGGCAAGACGAACCTCCTGCTGCGCTGGACCTCCGCGGACGGCGCGGACGCGCGGTACCGGGCCGTGGCCAACCCGCTGCGGCAGGTGCCCAGTTGATCTGCTGCGTAGAGTTGCGGCGTGGCTGACGACGACCAGACGCACGACGACGGGGACAACGGGGACAACGGGGACAACGGGGACACCCACAACAGCGTGGGCGGAGAAGCACACATCGACACCCTCGTACAGACCAAGTACATCGGTCGGCTGTATCTGAACCAGCCGGAACAGGGACCCGCCCTGAGAACTCCGCAGCAACTCCGCCCGGACGACGGACACTTCGTGGGGCGCGAGCGGGAACAGCTCCTGCTCCTGCGGTCCGTGAGCGCCTGGGAGGACGACGAACGGCCGCTGGTGGCCACGCTGCGGGGCCTGGCCGGAGTGGGCAAGACCACCCTGGGACACCGGGTCGCGCGCACGCTGCGGAAACAGATGGGCGGGGGACAGGGGCAGGTCGGAGTCCTGTACGTCGATCTGGAGGACCACCGGCGCGACGGCGGCGTGGACGTGTCGGAAGCACTCGCCCACCTGCTCCGCGGTTTCGGACTGCGGGGCGCATGGCTCCCGACGGCCGTCGGGGAACGCGCCGACCGGTACCTGGAACTGACCCGGGACCACCGGCTCGTCGTGGTGATCGACAACGTACGGACCGGGGCCGAGGCCGTGCCCCTGCTGCCGGACTCGGAGAAGAGCGTGGCGGTCCTGGTGAGCCACGCACCGCTGTACGATCTGGCCCGCCCGGATGTCGTGGACGTACACCTGGCACCCCTCACCGACGAGGAGGCACTGCGGCTGCTGACCGAGCGGGCAGGGGGCGCGCGACTCTCCGAGGACCCGGAGACGGCCCGCCGGCTGATCCGGCTGTGTGGGGGGCTGCCCCTGCTCCTGGCCGCCGCGGCACAGCAACTGAGGCGCCACCCGCTGCGTCGACTGGTGAGGGTGTTCGACGAGTTCGGCCGTAAGCTGCGGGAGGCCGGGCTGCCCGAGACCGAGGCCGTCCTCGACACCGCCTACGACGACATGAGCGAGCGGGGGCGACTGCTGTTCCGCCTCCTCGCCACGGCACCCGACGCGCCCCTGGCCCTGGCCGCGGTCGTCGCCCTCCTCGGCGAAGACCGGAACGCGGCCGATGACGCCGTGGAGGAACTGCTCGCCGCGGGCCTTGCCGAGGTGCACGACGGTCATCTGCACCTGCACGGGCTCGTCCGCGCACACGCGGCACGGCGCGCGACCGACCAGGGCCTGAGCCCGGCGTCGGCCGCGGCGGCACGACTGCGCCTCGTCCGCTGGTACCTGCGTCAGGCACAGCTCGCCGACCTGGTGATCGCCGGAACGCGCCTGACGCTTGCCGAGCGGGCCGACGAGCTGCCGGGCGCCCCGGACGCCGGGTTCGCGGACAAGGGCCAGGCCCTGCGCTGGCTCGAATCCGAGCGCGCCGCCCTGTACGCCTGCGTACGGCTCGCGTACGAGGACAAGGCCGACACGGAGGCATGGGCCCTGTGCGAGCCGCTGTGGACGCACTACCTGGACCACCCGCACTACGAGGACGTCCTGGACGCCTTCGGCACCGCGATCCAGGCGGCCGCCCGCTCCGGACATCTCGCGGCCCTGATCCGTATGCGCTGCCAGCGCGCCCGGCCGCTGTGGGAGCAGCGCCGCTTCGCGGAGGCGGAACAGGAGCTGACCGCCGCGGTGAGCGCGGCGGAGACGCTGTCGGACGAGGAACGGGACCGCAGACTGCGGGCCTCGGCCCTGGAGTTCCGGGGCAAGCTGCACGCCGTACAGGAGCAGTGGGGAGACGCCGCCCCGTACTACGAGGAGTCCCTGAGCATCCACCGAGGGATCGGCAACGACTACGGTGTCCTGCTCCTCACCCACCTGAGCGGCCAGGCAGCCGCGGGCCTGGGTCGACTGGACCGCGCCCGCGATCTGCTGGCGAGCGCGCACGCGATGGCCGTGGCGGGTGACCGGGAGCGTATGACCGCCCGTACCGGCTTCGAGCTCGGCCGGGTGCTGGAGCGGCTGGAACGGCCTGCTGAGGCACGCGAGTTGTACGAGGCCGCGCTCGCCGGTGCGCGCCGAAGGGGCTCGACGTTCGACGAAGCGCGCATCCTGGACGCCCTGGGCGGCCTCGCCGAACGCGTCGGGGACGAGACGGCCGCTCGCGCCCATCGCGAGCGAGCCGCCGGGATCAGGGTGGCGCAGGGAGGCACGCGGAGGTGAGCACGCTCCCCGCGCTCCCGCCCGCCGCCCCGCGGCGGCTCACAACGGGGCCGGCCACACTCGGCAACCGCGCTCGCCGACACGGAAGTTGACGGCCGAACCAAACGACGCTTCGAGCTCCTCCCGGGACAGCGCGTGCACGGCTGACAGTACGGTCGCCGGGTCGGGGAGGACGGCCCCGCCTCGCCCGGTCGGCGGCTCGATCCGCAGGGTCAGCGGTCCGCCCGCCGAGTCGCGCCGGCGTACGAGGCACCGCTCCGGCGAGAGGATCACCCCGGCGGTCCGGCAGCCGGGGTGACGGGCGAGGGCCTCTGCCGTCCAGCTCTCGGGCGTGTCAGGGGAGTCCTCCCGCCAGCGCCGGTACAGCAGGCCCGCGCTCTCCACCGCCCGGACGCCCGCCGCGTCCGCCTCGGCCGCGAGGTGGTGCGGCGGGGGTACGTCGATCCGCGCGGGGCGCCGCTCGACGCGCAGGCAGCCGTTCTCGCGTTCGACCCGCACCCCGAAGGCCGCGGGCGGGCCGGCGGGCCGCCGGGGGAGTGGCAGCAGTCGGGGGACCGCCGCCCCGGACGGGCGGGTCAGCCCCAGGCGGACATAGATGTCCGTGCGCAGCCTGTCCAGAGCATCACCCTGGGCGCCGGTGTCAAAGGCGTCGCGTGCGGCGGCGGGACCGGTCCCCGGGCGGTACGCGGCGAGCGTCGCATCGAACCGGTCGGCGGGCCCCAGCCGGGGGGCGGAGGCGAGCAGCCGGTCCATGGGCGTGCCCGGCAGCAGCTCGATGCCGCCGTCGTACGCACCCAGCACCGGACGGTCCAGGGCGGCGGCGTACAGCGCTGCCGACCCGTGGTCGGACACGACGGCGTCCGAGGCGATCAGCAGCGCGGCCCACTCCTCGTGCGGCCGGGCGAGCACGACTTCGCGGGGCAGCCGCTCGACCAGGTCGAACGTGCCGGAGTCGCTGTGCGTGTTGGGGTGGGCGACCAATGCCAACTGGTACTCGTCCATGGGCAGTTCACCACACAGCCGCTCGGCGAGACCCGGGCGGCGGGCGAGCAGCGACTCGGGGCCCCAGGTCGAGACGAGCACGACCAGCCGACGAGCACCCGTACCGAGCGCGGCACGGTAGCGGTCGCGGAGGGTACGGGACTCCAGGATGCGGTCGAGCGTCGGATCGCCGACGACGGTGGCGCGGGCGGCGGCCTCCGGGCACCGTTCGGCGAGCCGGGTGATCTGCTGTGGGTGGGCGAGCGCGTGCAGTGCGGCCAGGGGGCGGCCGTCGCGCAGCAGGTACGCCGGGTCGAGACCGGACGCCGAGTCCGCGGCGCCCTCCCCGCTGACGGTCTTGCCGAAGCCCGCGCCGTGCGGCAGCAGAACCACGGGGCCGTCGAGCCGGTCCAGGTCACCCTTCGGGCTCGCGGCGACGATCAGGTCGAACGACTCCGCCACGGCCCTCTCCCAGGGGACCGTCCGCGCCCCGGCCGATTCCAGCGCCGCCAGCGCGTCCACACCGAAGTCGGACCCGGGAGCGAGCGTGAACAGCCGCCGCACTCTGTGGTCCCCCTCGAAGACGGGCAGGACGTCCAGCAGCCGGTGCAGAGCGGCCGCGGAACGCACGGGAAAGAGCACCCGCCGAACCCGCTGCCCGCTGCCCGCTGCCCGCTGCCCGCTGCCCGCTGCGGAAGCGTCATCCTAGTCTGTCCGGGGTCCTGCGCGGTGGCGTTTGCCCAGGTCAGTTCGGGTATGTGGGGGTCGGCGGGCGGCATGTCCGCGATCGTACCCAGGGCGGGAGCCCACGGAAAACGCCGGCCAGCCGGCTCGGCGGCTGTTCCACGGTGGCCGGTGTGCTGCGCGAAGTGACCGCCGTACCCTCGGCGGGCCTGCTGCCGCTCAGGGGGACGCCGAGCGCGGGTGAGCCCCGGCGAGCACGTCCTGTGCGGCTGCCAGGGCGGCGAGCACGTCCTGAGCGGCTGTGTGGAGGGTGGCCTCGTCCGGCGTGGCGGAGGTTTCGAGGGCTGTTCTGATCGTGTGGCCGAGCAGGTCCGCCCGGTGGTCCGGGGGTAGTTCCTCGCCCGGGGGGACGGCGATGCCTCCCGTGATGAAGCCCGTCAGCACCGCGTCGATCGTGTAGATCTGGTCCGCCGCCGACGCTGTGACGGTCACCAGCCCGTGCGTGCGCCATACGTCGACGAGGCGGGTGAGCAGGGTGTGGAAGCCGAGCTCCTGGATGACGGGAAGCCCGCTTGCGGTGATGGCGAGCGCGCCGAGGACTTCACTGTCACCGGCATGGACGGCCCGGGCGACGGGATTGCGAGCCTGCTGCAGGAAGACCTCCCGGACCAGCCTGCTGGGCAGGGCGGAGGACGGGTCCTGCTCGATTCCGGCGGTGACGGTGCCGAGCTGCGCGTGGAGTTCGCGCCGCAGTAGTTCGGTGAACAGCGTCTCTTTCGTCTTCCAGTGCAGGTAGACGGTTCCCTTGCCGATGCGGGCGCGGCGGGCGATCTCGTCGACGGTGACCCGCTTGTAGCCCCACGCCACCAGGAGTTCGCGCGCGGCCTCCAGGATGCGCTCGGCGCGTTCGTTGTCGGCCTGCGGGGAAGCGGCCGGGCGATCCAGGGTCATGAGCGCAGCATCCCATCCCACAGGTTCCGTGACCAAATTTCGAAACTGGTCATCCGGTATTGAACGCGGGTATGGTCGAGGCATGACCTTCTCGTCGCTCCCCCCACAGGGCGCCCGGCGCGCACTCATCGTCGGATCCGGCATCTCCGGCCTGGCCGCGGCGCTGAGCCTGCACCGGGCCGGCTGGCAGCCCCTGATCATCGAGCGGGCGCCCCAACGCCGTACCGGCGGCTACTTCGTCCGTTTCAACGGCCCCGGTTACACCGCCGCCGAACGCCTGGGCCTCCTGGACTCGCTCCCGGACCGCCGCGACCCCGAGGGGCGCATGTTCGAAGTCGACTCCCGTGGTCGCCTCACACCCGGGCTGGCCTTTCCCGAACAGGTCAACGGCACCCCGATGCGGATGCTGCTGCGCAGCGATCTGGAGCGCGTCCTGTACGAGGCGGTCCAGGATCTGGTGGAGATCCGCTACGGCACCGGGCCCGCCACCATCACCCAGGACCGCAACCAGGTGACCGTCACCCTCACCGACGGGTCTGTGGAGAGCGCGGACCTGCTCATCGGTGCCGACGGCATCCACTCCACCGTCCGCTCCCTGGTCTTCGGTCCCGAGGACCTCTACCGAGAGGACTTCGACCACGTAGTGGCAGCCTGCGTCATGGACGGCCCGCTGCCCGGCATGCGCGAGGGCGACGCTCTGGTCGCCACCGCTCCCGGCCGCTCCGCATGGATCAACAGCTATCGCGACCACCCTCCGGTCGCCTTCCTGCTCTACCGGACCGACTGGCCGGCCGCGGAGATCCGCAAGAAGCCCTCCGAGGCGCTGCGCCAGGCGTTCGGCGGCTTCGGCGGGGACGTCGTGCCCGCCATGCTGGAGGCGATGGACCGCTCCGAGTCCGTCCTGTTCGACCAGGTCAGCCAGGTCCACCTGGGCCGCTGGAGCCAGGGCCGGGTGGTCCTGCTCGGCGACTCCGCCTGGTGCATGACCCTGCATTCCGGCCAGGGCTCCGGCATGGGCATCGCGGGTGCCGAACTGCTGGCCCGCATGCTGACCGAGCACGACGATCTGTCCGCCGCGCTCGGCAACTGGGAACAGCGGCTGCGTCCGTTCGTCACCCGCCACCAGAAGGAAGCGCTGCGCATGCAGCACTTCTTCATGCCCGCCAACAGGCTCGGATACGTCGCCCGCCGCGGCCTCATCCGCGCGACCAACACGTCCGTCGGCGCCAAGCTCGGCAAGGCCCTGATGAACAGCACCACCCGTCCGGCCCCGGCCCGCACCTGGAGCGGCTGAGACGGGGAAGGAACACAATCATCACGGGGAGACCGTCCGTCAGCCCGACCCCATGAAGGAGCCCCGCACATGGCTACCTGGAATCCCGACGAACTGAATCGCATCACCACCGCCGACGAACTGGACATCGCCGCGCGACGCGCCGACGGCACTCTCCGACAGCCGACCACCATCTGGGTGGTCCGCGAGGGCGACGATGTGTATGTGCGCTCGTATCGCGGCGCGCAAGGGTCATGGTGGCGAACCGCCAAGTCCAGCCACGCGGGCCACATCTCCGCAGGCGGCGTGGAAAAGGACGTCACCTTCACCGAGGTCGGAAATCCGGCCGTCAACGACCGGGTCGATGCCGCCTACCGTGCCAAGTACGGCCGCTACAGCGGTTACGTCGAGCCCATGGTCGCCGAGCAGGCCAGGGCCACCACTCTGCGGCTCACACCACAGCCGTGATCTCGGCACAGGAGGCGAAAGCCGGGGCTGGACGGCTCGTGGCAGAAGGCCGTGACGCCACGAAGGGGAACTGGATAGGGTAATCCGATTGCTAGACTGGTGGCCATGAATCATGGCGCCCAGCACCCCGACGCTCGTGTCGCCCAGCCTCTGCGCAGTGACGCCGAGCGCAACCGGGGGCGGATCATCGCCGCCGCGCGCATGGTGTTCGCACGGGACGGCCTGAACGCCTCCATGGCCTCCGTGGCCCGTGAGGCCGGCGTGGGGATCGCCACCATCTTCCGCCACTTTCCCGCGAAGGAGGATCTGGTCGCCGCGGTCTTCTCCGACCGGATGGACGCCTACGCCGACGCTGTCGCCACGGCCCTCGGCGATCCCGACCCCTGGCACGGTTTTGTCGGCTACATCGAGGCCGCCTGTGCGATGCAGGCCGCCGACTACGGCTTCGCCGACGTGCTGACCATGACGTTCCCCACCGCCAAGGCCTTGGAGCAGCGACGTGACGAGGCGTACGAGGGCATGGTGGAGCTCATTGGCCGTGCCAAGGCGACGGGCCGTCTGCGTGAGGACTTCGACCCCTCTGATCTGGTCCTGATCCACATGGCCAACGCAGGCGTCGTCAACGCCACCGGCGACGCCGCCCCCGACGCCTGGCGACGCGTCGTCGCCCTCATGATCCAGTCCCTCGCGGCCCCCGCCCGCGGTCCCCTGCCTGCCTCGCCCGAGCATGAGGCCCTCTACCAGGCCATGCTCCGGGCCAGCCCAGCGGGCAGCATGGCACCGCCACCGCGCAAGAGCAGCTGATCTCGGGGCTGTACCTCGGGGCGCGTCACGACGACGGCACGGCGAGATACGGCCTGGACAGGCCTGGTAAGGGACTGTGTCACGCCTGGTTACTATGCTCACTTCATGCCGGAGGCCGGAAGTAAGGTCCGCACCGCAATCGACGAACTGCTGGGGAGACAGGGGGACGAGCGTGCCGGTCGAAACTCCCCACAGCCTCCCCAGGTCTGATCGGGGACTTTTCCTGGGTCGCACGGCGTTGGAGCTGGCTGTGGAATGTGTGGAATGTAAGGCAAACGAGCTACGGGGCCTTGGAAGATGCTGAGAGAGGTCACCGCTAACCGCTACGTCGCACCCCTCCGGTCCGGTGGCTCCGTACCCGGAATTGTCGAGGCCGACGACCTGGGCACCTACGTCGTGAAGTTCACGGGCTCCGCGCAGGGCCGCAAGGCGCTGGTCGCCGAGGTGATCGTCGGAGAGCTGGCACGGGCCCTCGGCCTGCGCTTCCCCGAGCTGGTCCTCGTGCACTTCGACCCGGAGATCGCCGCGCACGAGCCCCACCAGGAGGTGCGGGAACTCCACGGGGCGAGCGCGGGAGTCAACCTCGGCATGGACTACCTCCCGGGCGCGAAGGACTTCACCCCGGAGATCGCGAAGACCTTCCCCGTGGACCCGCTGGAGGCGGGCCGGATCGTCTGGCTGGACGCGCTGACCGTCAACGTCGACCGTACGGTGCACAGCTCGAACCTGATGATCTGGCCGACCCTCGGCACCGTGCCCCCGCGCCTGTGGCTGATCGACCATGGCGCGGCCCTCGTCTTCCACCACCGCTGGGACACCTCGGCACCCGACAAGGCGTACGACTTCCGCCACCACGCCCTGGGCCACTACGGGCCCGACACACGGTCCGCCGACTCTGAACTCGCGCCTCGCGTCACCGAGGAACTGCTGCGCGAGGTCGTGGCCGAGGTCCCCGACGCCTGGCTGGGCGACCACTCCGGCTTCGCGACGCCCGGCGAGGCGCGCGACGCCTATGTCGCGTATCTCTCCGCGCGCGTGAAGGCGTCCGCGAGCTGGCTGCCGACCGACTTCCCCAGCCGCGAGGAACTGGCCGCCGAGAGTGCCCTGCGCGTGGCGCAGACCCAGCAAGGACGCCCGGACTGGCTCAAGCGGGTTCCCGACCTGCACGGCAAGCCCGCGGCCCGACAGGATTGGTCGGTGCATCTCGGATGACGGACGTGCAGCGGGTGGAGATCGAGTACTGCACCCAGTGCCGCTGGCTGCCCCGCGCGGCCTGGCTGGCGCAGGAACTGCTCACGACGTTCGAGGCCGAACTGACCGAGCTGTCCCTGAAGCCGGGCAAGGGCGGCGTGTTCGTCGTCCGGGTGGGCGACGAGGTGGTCTGGGACCGCCGCGAGCAGGGATTCCCCGAGCCCACGGCCGTGAAGAAGGCCGTACGCGACCGAGTGGCCCCGGGGAAGTCCCTGGGCCACTCGGACAGGCCTGCGTGAGGGTCAGCCCCTGAGCTGCTCGTACGCCGGCAGCGTCAGGAAGTCGGCGTAGTCCTCGTCGAGGGAGACCTGGAGCAACAGGTCGTGGGCCTGCTGCCAGTTGCCGGCGGCGAAGGCCTCCTCGCCGAGTTCGGCCCTGAGGTTCTCAAGCTCCTCGGCGGCGACCTTGCGGGCCAGCTCCGGGGTGGCCTTCACGGATTCCCCGGCGTGCTCGAACTCGACGCCCGCGTTGATCCACTGCCAGATCTGGGAGCGGGAGATCTCGGCGGTGGCCGCGTCCTCCATGAGGTTGAAGATGGCCACCGCACCGAGGCCGCGCAGCCAGGCCTCGATGTAACGCATGCCCACCTGGACGGCGTTGACGAGGCCGTTGTACGTGGGCCTCGCGTCCAGGGAGTCGATCGCGATCAGGTCGGCGGCCTCGACGTGGACGTCCTCGCGCAGGCGGTCCTTCTGGTTCGGCCGGTCGCCGAGGACCTTGTCGAAGGACTCCATCGCGATCGGCACGAGGTCGGGGTGGGCGACCCAGGAGCCGTCGAACCCGTCGCCCGCCTCGCGGTCCTTGTCGGCGCGGACCTTCTCGAAGGCGACCTTGTTGACCTCGGGGTCCCGGCGGGACGGGATGAAGGCCGCCATACCGCCGATGGCGTGGGCGCCGCGCTTGTGGCAGGTACGGACGAGGAGCTCGGTGTACGCCCGCATGAACGGGGCCGTCATCGTCACCGCGTTGCGGTCCGGGAGGACGAACTTCGCTCCGCCGTCACGGAAGTTCTTGACGATGGAGAAGAGATAGTCCCAGCGGCCCGCGTTCAACCCCGAGGCGTGGTCGCGGAGTTCGTAGAGGATCTCCTCCATCTCGTACGCGGCCGTGATCGTCTCGATGAGGACGGTGGCGCGGACCGTGCCCTGCGGGATGCCGACGTAGTCCTGCGCGAAGACGAAGACGTCGTTCCAGAGGCGGGCCTCCAGGTGCGACTCCGTCTTGGGCAGGTAGAAGTACGGGCCCTTGCCGAGGTCCAGCAGGCGCTGGGCGTTGTGGAAGAAGTACAGGCCGAAGTCGACGAGCGCGCCGGGGACCGGGGTGCCGTCGGCGTCGACGAGGTGGCGCTCGTCGAGGTGCCAGCCGCGGGGGCGCATGACGACCGTCGCCAGTTCGCCGTTCGGGCGCAGGGCGTACGACTTGCCGGTGCCCTCGTCGGTGAAGTCGATGTTCCGGGTGTACGCGTCGGCCATGTTCACCTGGCCGAGGACCACGTTCTCCCACGTCGGGGCCGAGGCGTCCTCGAAGTCCGCGAGCCAGATCCTGGCGCCCGAGTTGAGGGCGTTGATGGTCATCTTGCGGTCGGTGGGGCCGGTGATCTCGACACGGCGGTCGTTCAGGGCGTCCGGTGAGGGGGCCACCTTCCAGGAGTCGTCCGCGCGGATCGCGGCGGTCTCCGGGAGGAAGTCGAGCGTCGAGGTGCGGGCGATCTCGGCGCGGCGCTCCGCACGACGCGCGAGGAGCTCGTCACGCCGGGGCGTGAACAGCCGGTGCAGCTCGGCCACGAAGGCGAGGGCCGCGTCGGTGAGGACCTCGTCCTGCCGGGGCAGGGGCTCTGCGTCGACGATGGCCAGCGGGGACGGCGCTGGTGCGGACATGACCTGTCACTTCCTTCAGCGAGCTGACGTGAGTACACCGAGGCACGGGCACCGGCACCGGGTGCCAGGGACGCCGGATGCGGCGGACGGTGCCTGGAGGGCGGTAACCCGCCGCCGGCCAGTGCCTGATCAGTATCTGACCAGTGGATACTAGTTTCCTCATGGTGGAAGTTCAATGATTTGTTGACGTCGAGATTCTCCGGGTCGAGGCAGTGCGGCGCTCCGTGCCACCCCACTCACTCAAGGTGGACCAGATCGCTTTCCGTGTCGATGTCGTACGGCTGCGCCACGTCCCCGCACTCGACGAGCGTCACCTCGTCCGCGTGGGCCTTGAGATACGCGCGTGCCCCTCGGTCCCCGGTCGCGGTCGCGGCTATGCCCTCCCAGTGAGCGGAGCCGAAGAGCACGGGGTGCCCCCGCTCCCCGTCGTATGCGGCCGCAGCGAGCGACCTCTCCGACTCGTACGCGGCGAGCACACGCGCCACCGCCTCCGGTCCGATCCCCGGCTGGTCCACCAGTGACACCAGTACGGCCCGGACGCCCGTACCGGCCAGCGACTGCAGCCCGGCCCGCAGTGAGGAGCCCATGCCCTGCGCCCACTCCGGGTTGTCCACGAGCGTGCAGCCGGGCAGCGCGGCCCGCTCGCGCACCGCGTCCGCCTCGGCGCCGAGAACGACATGTATCCGGGGACAGCCGCCCATACGCAGTACTCCGACCGCGTGTTCGACGAGAAGGTGTCCCCGGTGGGGCAGGAGTGCCTTGGGGCGGCCCCCGAGGCGCCGCCCTCCGCCCGCGGCCAGCAGCAGTCCGGCGACCTGGTCATTGGCGTCCGTCATCCCCCCTGCATACCCGACCCGGCGTGCGTGTGCGCGGGGTCCCTTCAGGTCGGTCCTGTGTCCGGGGGCTGAATTTAGGTCCGCATGGTGGCGCTCGCGGCATTTGGTGGCGTTTACTGGCCCGCATCTCTGGGTGGCCGACCAGCGCCAGGGGGGCGTTGGGCCGTACGGAGACGTACTCGCGCGGGGCGACGTGTGAGGGGGAGGGCTGTGTTGCGGAGCTTGGGGCAGAGACCAGTGACCGGCAGCGACGAGGACCCGAGGGTGGTGGAGCTGAAGACCGCCGTGTCCCGGCTGCGCCGTGAACTCGCCGCGCATCCAGCCGAGTTTCCCGACCGGGCCATAGCCGAGGACGAGCTCGCTGCCCTCGCCGCGATGGCGGTCAGTGGCATCCCCGAGATCCCTCGCCTGCGCCGCTCCCTGCTCCTGATCGCGGGCTCCATCGGCTCGGTCAGCGCCCTGACGAACGGGTTGGCTGATGTACGGAGTGCGGTGGAGTTATTTGGGGGGCCGCCGCGGAGGTGATCGCGGGGTGGGTTTCCTCGCCCCCGCCGCCCCTACCCGTCCCATCCCTTCCCTGGGGGCTGCCGCCCCAGACCCCCGCTGTCGGCCTGAACGGCCTCGTCCTCAAACGCCGGACGGGCTGGAGATCCAGCCCCTCCGGCGTTTGAGGAGCGGGGGTGCGGGGGCTGGCCCCCGAAACGCGGTCCGGGGCAGAGCCCCGAAGCTCTGGGGGTCCAGGGGCGTAGCCCTCTTGGCGGGGTCGAAGGGGCGGAGCCCCTGGGGATGGGACGGGTAGAGGCGGCGGGGGCGAGAATCCGGGCTCAGGCGCTTGCGGCGGGAGCGAAAAACCGGTTTCAGGCGCTCGCAGCGCGGGCCAGAGGCCGGTCCTAGGCGCCCGTCCCGGAACTGGCCAGGGCTTCAGACAACTCCGCGGCCACCTGCTGCAGCACCGGCACGATCCGCTCGGTCGCCGGATCCGTCACCCGGCCCGCAGGGCCCGAGATCGAGATCGCCGCGGCGGTCGGCGAGTCGGGCACGGAGACGGCCAGGCAACGGACCCCGATCTCCTGCTCGTTGTCGTCGACGGCGTACCCGAGGCGACGTACCTCCTCCAGCCCGGCCAGAAAGCCGTCCGGCGTGGTGATCGTCTTCTCGGTGGCGGCGGGCATGCCCGTACGGTTCAGCAGGGCGCGGACCTCCGCGTCCGGGAAGCCCGCGAGCAGTGCCTTGCCCACGCCCGTGGAGTGCGGCAGCACCCGGCGCCCCACCTCGGTGAACATACGCATCGAGTGCTTGGACGGCACCTGCGCCACGTACACGATCTCGTCGCCGTCCAGCAGCGCCATGTTCGCCGTCTCGCCGGTCTCCTCGACCAGCCGGGCGAGGTAGGGGCGGGCCCAGGTGCCCAGCAGCCGGGACGCGGACTCGCCGAGGCGGATCAGCCGGGGGCCGAGCGCGTACCGCCGGTTGGGCTGCTGGCGGACGTAACCGCAGGCCACGAGCGTGCGCATCAGCCGGTGGATCGTGGGCAGCGGCAGCCCGCTGCTCACGGAGAGCTCGCTGAGCCCCACCTCGCCGCCCGCATCGGCCATCCGCTCCAGCAGGTCGAAGGCGCGCTCAAGGGACTGGACGCCGCCGGTCGCGGCGGACGGCTTGTCGGTGGAGCTGGCGCTCGACGTCGGCACGGCGCGTTCCTTTCGGCTGGCAGGCAGGGCGACAGCCTACCCGCGAGTCGCATTCCGACCTCTTGGAAACCTACGTTCTGCCTGCTGGAATGTTAATTCCATTTTGTGGAAACGTACAGACCGCCGGAGATGGGGGCACAGTGGGCAAGGATGCTCTTGACGGTGGGGGTGGGGGAGTGAAAACTCCCTCAACAGATCGTTGAAGTCCCTGGTGTGGGAGCCGGCGTGAGAGAGGGGTCCGGGTGTCCGACGACAGAGAGAACGATGTCGAGCTGGTGCTGCGTTCGACGCGCGTGATCGCCCCCGAGGGGACGCGCGCCGCATCGGTCGCGGTCGCCGGCGGCAGGATCACGGCCGTGCTGCCGTACGACACAGGGGTGCCGGCGGGAGCCCGGCTGGAGGACTTCGGCGACGACGTCCTGCTGCCCGGACTCGTCGACACCCACGTGCACGTCAACGACCCCGGCCGCACCGAGTGGGAGGGCTTCTGGACCGCGACCCGCGCGGCGGCGGCCGGCGGCATCACCACCCTCGTCGACATGCCCCTCAACTCCCTCCCGCCGACCACGACCGTCGACCACCTCCGTACCAAGCGGGAGGTCGCCGCGGCCAAGGCGCACATCGACGTGGGCTTCTGGGGCGGCGCGCTCCCCGACAACGTCAAGGACCTGAGGCCGCTGCACGACGCGGGCGTCTTCGGCTTCAAGGCGTTCCTGTCGCCGTCGGGCGTGGACGAGTTCCCGGAGCTCGACAGGGAGCAACTGGACCGGTCGATGGCGGAGATCGCCGGTTTCGGCGGACTGCTGATCGTCCACGCCGAGGACCCGCACCGCCTGGCCTCTGCCCCGCAGCAGGGCGGCCCGAAGTACGCCCACTTCCTCGCCTCACGCCCGCGCGGCGCCGAGGACGCGGCCATCACGATCCTGATCGAGCAGGCGAGATGGCATGGCGCCCGTGTGCACGTGCTCCACCTGTCGTCGAGCGACGCGTTGCCGCTGATCGCCGAGGCCAGACGCGAGGGCGTACGCATCACCGTCGAGACCTGCCCGCACTATCTGACGCTGACGGCAGAGGAAGTCCCGGACGGAGCCAGCGAGTTCAAGTGCTGCCCGCCCATCCGTGAGGCCGCCAACCAGGACCTGCTCTGGCAGGCGCTGGCCGACGGCACGATCGACTGTGTGGTCACCGACCACTCCCCGTCCACGGCCGCCCTCAAGACCGACGACTTCGCCACCGCCTGGGGCGGTATCTCCGGCCTTCAGCTCAGCCTGCCGGCGGTGTGGACCGAGGCGCGTAAACGGGGCCACGACCTGGAGGACGTGGTCCGCTGGATGTCCACGCGTACCGCACGGCTCGTGGGCCTGGACGGACGCAAGGGCGCCATAGCAGTGGGCCGGGACGCCGACTTCGCCGTCCTCGCCCCCGACGAGACGTTCACCGTCGACCCCGCGGCCCTCCAGCACCGCAACCGCGTCACGGCGTATGCCGGAAGGACCCTGTACGGCGTGGTCAGGTCCACGTGGCTGCGCGGCGAACGCATCGTCGCGGACGGCGAGTTCACCGACCCGAAGGGGCGACTCCTCACCCGGCCCTCCTGATCCCCGTCCCGCACCCGCGGCGCCCCACTCCGAAAGGCAGACCTGATCACAGTGACGGCGCAGTATCGATCCCCATTGGCTCGTTTCACCGGCGACGCGAACCCCTACGGAGGCGGCGAGCCCTACGCGGACTACCGCACCGCCGACTTCCCCTTCACCCACCACGCCAACCTCGCCGACCGCCGGCTCGGTGCCGGAGTCATCGCCGCCAACGACGAGTTCTTCGCCCAGCGCGAGAACCTCCTGGTGCCCGAGCGCGCCGAATTCGACCCCGAGCACTTCGGGCACAAGGGCAAGATCATGGACGGCTGGGAGACGCGTCGGCGCCGTGGTGCCTCGGCGGACCACCCGTGGCCGACGGCCGAGGACCACGACTGGGCGCTGGTCCGTCTCGGCGCGCCGGGTGTCGTCCGGGGCGTCCTGGTCGACACGGCCCACTTCCGCGGCAACTACCCCCAGGCCGTGTCGATCGAAGGCGTGTCGTTCCCCGGCTCCCCGTCCCCGGAGGAACTCCTCGCGGACGACGTGAAGTGGACGACGCTCGTCCCCCGCACCCCGGTCGGTGGCCACGCGGCCAACGGCTTCACCGTGTCCGTCGAGCAGCGCTTCACGCACCTGCGGGTGAACCAACACCCTGACGGGGGCATCGCGCGCCTGCGGGTCCACGGCGAGGTCGTCCCGGACCCCGCGTGGCTCGCGGCCCTCGGCACCTTCGACGTCGTGGCCCTGGAGAACGGCGGCCGGGCGGAGGACGCGTCGAACCTCTTCTACTCGCCCGCCACGAACTCCATCCAGCCGGGCCGGCCGCGGGCGATGCACGAGTGCTGGGAGACCCGTCGCCGCCGGGACCAGGGGCACGACTGGATCCGCTACCGGCTGGCCGCCCAGTCCGAGATCCGCGCGATCGAGATCGACACGGCGTATCTGAAGGGGAACGCGGCGGGGTGGGCGTCGGTGTCGGTACGGAACGGTGAGAAGGACGGGGAGGGGGAAAGGGAAGGAGACTGGACCGAAGTCCTGCCGCGCACCCGCCTCCAGCCCGACACGAACCACCGCTTCGTCCTCGACACGGCGGCCGTCGCCACGCACGCCCGCATCGACATCTACCCCGACGGCGGCATCTCGCGACTGCGGCTGCACGGCTCCCTGACGGAGGAGGGCGAAGCGGGGCTTGCGGCGCGGCACCGGGAGCTGAGCGACTGAGGCATCACTCGCCCCCGCCGCCCCTACCCATCCCCGTCCCCCGGGGGTTGCCGCCCCGGACCCCCGCGGTGCTGAAAGGTTCAGTCCGTCGGGCGGCTGAGAAGTGGGGGTCGGGGGCCCGTGGGTGGGGAGGGGACTGGTGGCTGGGGCGCATTCCCCGGTTGAGGCTCCAGTGGGCTTGCTCCGGAGCGAGGGGCTGGGGGCACGCCCTGAGGTGGGGGCTGGGGATGCGTCCGAAGCGGGGTTGTGCCCTGAGGTGGGGGCCAGGGATGCGTCCGAAGCGGGGTTTCGGGGGTGTGCCCTGAGGTGGGGGCCAGGGATGCGTCCGAAGCGGGGTTTCGGGGGTGTGCCCTGAGGTGGGGGCCAGGGATGCGTCCGAAGCGGGGTTTCGGGGGTGTGCAGGTGGGGGCCAGGGACGCGTCCGAAGCGGGGCTTCGGGGGCGCGCCATGAGGCGGGGCCGGGAACGCATCCGAAGCAGGGCTTCGGGGGCGCCCGCGAAGCGAGGGCCCGGAGGGCCCTGAAGTGAGGTCCTGGGCGTCCCGAAGTCTGGGTCCGGGCCCGAAGCCGGGGCCGGGGGGCGCCTCCGAAGGGGCCCCGAAGTAGGGGCGCGGGTTCCCCGAAGTGGGGGAGCTGGCCCCTCTCGAAGCGGAGTCTGGGGACAGACAGCCCGCGACATGGGGGCGGGGGGCCAGCCCGCGACATGGGGTCCGGGGGCCAGCTCCCGAAATGGGACCCAGGGCGGAGCCCCCGAAATGAGGCCCGAGGCCGAGCCCCGAAATGAGGCCCGAGGCCGAGCGCCCCGGAAGATGGGGGTTCCTGGGGGTTCCAAGGGGGCGCAGCCCCTTCTCATCGGGGTCGAAGGGGCCGCGCCCCTGGGGATGGGACAGGTAGGGGCGGCGGGGGCGATGAACCCCTCTCCCCCTACGCCGCGTACCCGCCGTCCACCGACAGTTCCGCCCCCGTGACGTACACCGCCTCCCCCCTCGCCAGATACGCGACCATCGACGCCACCTCCTCCGACGAGCCGTACCGGCCGAGGGCCGTCGCGCCCGCCTGAGCGGAGGCGTGCGGACCGTCCGCGGGGTTCATGTCCGTGTCAACGGGACCTGGATGGACGATGTTCGCGGTGATCCCACGCTCACCCAGCTCCCGGGCGAGCGCCTTCGTCAGACCGACCAACGCGGACTTGCTGGTCGCATAGAGCGTGCCACCCGGCCCCGGCACCCGCTGGGCCATGCACGAGCCGATCGTGATGATCCGGCCCCCGCGCACCATACGCGGCACAGCCGCCTGGGACGTCAGGAACACCCCTCGCACGTTCACCGCCAGCACCCGGTCGACGTCGGCCGGGGACAGGGACTCCAGAGGCCCGAGCAGGCCAATGCCCGCGTTGTTGACCAGTACGTCGAGGCGCCCGAAAGCCTCGACCGCGCGATGCACCACCCCGGCGGCCTCGGCCCCGTCCCCGGCGTCCGCGCGCAGGGCCAACCCGCCGCCCCAGCGCCTCGATCCGCCGTACGACGTCCTCGGCCGCCTCCTTGCCCTCTACGTACGTGATCGCCACATCCGCACCCTCCTGGGCGAGTCGTACGGCGGTGGCCGCGCCGATGCCACGGCTCCCGCCGGTCACGAGGGCGACCTTGCCGTTCAAGTCACTCACCGAAGCCGAAGCCGAAGCCGAAGCCGCAGTCGCCGTCGATGCCGAAGCCGAGGCCGAGCCCTCAGCCGGGTCCGAAATCCGTATCGATGTCATGCCCACCATCCCAGCGCCCCCCATTCCTCAACGCTGGCGGCAAACGGACGACGACGTCGCCCAATCACGGGCTCCACCGTGCCGACCGATGAGTTACCGACGCCGGCGGGGTCTGCACTGGTGACAGCTGATAACGGCCGATAACGGCTGATGACAACTGATGGCAGCAGACCCACCCGGAAGACAGCAGATCCCCCTCGCGGAAGGCACCTCACCATGGGCAAGCTCACCCTCACCGGCTTCGTCTCCCTCGACGGCGTCCACCAGGCCCCCGGCCGCCGCGACGAGGACCTCCGAAACGGCTTCGAGCACGGCGGCTGGACCGTCCCGTACGGCGACGAGGACTTCGGACGGTTCATCAACGAGGTCTTCGACCGGGCGGACGCGTTCCTGCTCGGCCGGCGGACGTACGAGATCTTCGCGGCCTACTGGCCGAAGGTCACCGACCCGGCCCACCCGGTCGCCTCCAAGCTCAACTCGCTTCCCAAATACGTCGCTTCGAGCACGCTCACACAGCCCGGATGGAACAACACGACCATCCTCGGGGGCGACCTGGAGAAGGAGGTCGCCGACCTCAAGAAGCGCACCCAGGGCGAGGTCCAGATCCATGGCAGTGGCGCCCTCGCCCAGTCCCTCCTCGCCCTCGACCTGATCGACACCGTGCACCTGCTGACCTTCCCCGTCGTCCTCGGCTCCGGCTTGCGTCTGTTCGCGCAGGGCCTGGTCCCGACCGCGTTCCGGCACGTCGGGGGACGCATCACCAGCCGGGGAGTCTCCATCCAGACGTACGAGCTCGAAGGACGGCCCACGTACGGCTCGTACGACCTGCCCGAGAACGCCTAGCCATTCGGAGGCTGCTCACCCGCCCGCCCGCCTCTCTTCCTCGCGGGCGGTCGGCCGGCTGGCCGGTCGGCTTCGGTTAACTCCCCGAAAACTTACGCGACGCGCCCGGGAAATCATGGAGTTTGTCATTGACATGCCACTATCTACGCGCATCATCATGAGCCCATGAGATTCCCCCCACGCATGACACGCATCGGCGCCTCTGCCGCCCTTCTGTCCGCCCTGCTCGTGGGCGGCACCGTCACTGCCAACGCCGCGGACACGTCGGCGGCCGCGGTCGGGAGCATCTGCTACAGCAACCTCCCGGCCCAGGCGTACGACACGCTCGACCTGATCGAGTCGGGCGGCCCCTTCCCCTACCCGCAGGACGGGGGCGTCTTCCAGAACCGGGAAGGTATCCTGCCCAGCCAGTCCAGCGGCTACTACCACGAGTACACGGTCAAGACGCCCGGCTCGTCGACGCGCGGCGCTCGGCGCATCGTCACCGGTCAGAAGACCCAAGAGGACTACTACACCGCCGACCACTACGCCTCCTTCAGCCTCATCAAGTACAGCTGCTGAGAGCCGTCGACGAACCGGGTGATCAATCGGCGCCCTTGAGGCCTTCGACTGGCTGCCGCGGCAACCTGCGCTGACCCGTCCGACGCGGCGGGCTCCCGGTTGCCGTGGACGCAGCTGAAGACCTGAAAGAGCGTTTCTCGCGAACGCGCCTGGCCCCGCGGAACACCCCAACCGTGGTCGCGGGGCCAGGCGCCGTCGCATTCCGGCCGGGGCGGCTTGGCAACGAGGCGGCAAGCTCAACGAGTTCAAGTGCGATGCAGAGCGGAGCGGTGCGGAGCGAAGCAGCCGAGTTACTCGTGTCAAGGGTGACGTACGCCCGCTGACGGGGCGTCAGTTGAGGCTGTGTTGTCCAGGCCGGCTGGCGGGGGTGGCCCCCGCGCAGGGATGTGGCTGCGGGCAGCAGGCCGTGCGCTCGCGCAACGCGCATGGATGTGACACGCGTAGATCATCTGTGAGTTGCCTCCAGGAAACCTGACGTCACTACAACTTCCCTGCCGCCACGGCGCGTTCCCCCAGACGCCCGGAGCGGTGCTCGCGAACTCCGCTCATTACTGCTCGCGAAAGGCACCCTCATGAAGTCCGGCCTGGGAACTCCCCGTCCCTCACGCCTCAGTCTGCTGACGGCCACCGCGCTGACCGGCGCACTCACCGCCACGCTGCTCGCCATGCCCGCACCGGCATCGGCCGCCACCGTCACCATCTCCGCCGTGCAGGGCAGCACGCGCAAGTCGACGTACAACGCACAGGATGTGACGGTCACCGGGATCGTCACCGCGATCCGCTCCACCGGATCCTCACGCGGCTACTGGATCCAGGACCCCGTAGGCGACGGCAACCCGGCCACCAGCGAGGCCGTCTTCGCCTTCACCGGATCGACCACGCCCTCCACCAAGGTCGGCAACAAGGTCACCGTCAAGGGCCGTGTGTCCGAGTACTACCCGGGCGGCACCTCGGCCGGCGGCCAGTCCCTCACCGAGCTGACCCAGCCGCAGATCCAGTCGACCGTCTCCACCGGCAACCCGCTCCCCGCGCCGGTCGTGCTCGACGCCTCCTCGATACCCGCCGCCTACGCCCCCAGCGGCAACCTCGAAAACCTCACGCTGGCCCCCTCCAGCTATGCCCTCGACCTGTACGAGTCGCTGGAGGGCATGCGCGTCCAGGTCGACAACGCCCGGGTCGTGGGCCCCAGCAACGAGTACAACGAGCTGTTCGTCTCCGCGAAGCCGAACGAGAACCCCAGCCCCCGCGGCGGCACCGTCTACGGCTCGTACACCTCGCAGAACACCGGACGCATCAAGGTCATGTCACTGACCGGAGCGTTGCCGACCGCCGATGTGGGTGACGTCCTCGACGGCAGCACCGCGGGCCCGCTCGACTTCGACGGCCTCGGCGGCTACACCATCCATGCCACCACCCTCGGCACGCTCAAGGACAACAACCTCTCCGCCGAGAAGACCCGGGCCCAGAGCGCCGGTGAGCTGGCCGTCGCCACGTACAACGTGGAGAACCTGGACCCGACCGACCCGCAGTCGAAGTTCGACCGACTCGCGGGCGGCATCGTCAGCAACCTCTCCTCGCCCGACATCGTGACCCTGGAAGAGGTCCAGGACAACAACGGTGCCACCAACAACGGTGTGGTGGCCGCCGACCAGACCTACACCAAGCTGATCAACGCGATCACCGCGGCCGGTGGCCCGACGTACGCCTACCGTCAGATCAACCCGTCCAACGGCCAGGACGGCGGCGAGCCCGGCGGCAACATCCGCGTCGGCTTCCTGTACAACCCGGCGCGCGTGGGCTTCACGGACCGCCCCGGCGGCACCGCCACCAACGCGGTGTCCGTGGTGAACAACGGTGGCACCGCGGCCCTGTCCTACTCGCCCGGCCGGATCAACCCCACCAACTCCGCCTGGAGCGGCAGCCGCAAGCCGCTGGTCGGCGAGTTCACCTTCCAGGGCAAGACCGTCTTCCTGATCGCCAACCACTTCACCTCCAAGGGCGGCGACCAGTCCCTCGACGCCCGTGTCCAGCCGCCCACCCGCAGCTCGGAGACGCAGCGCTCCCAGCAGGCGGCCCAGGTCAACACCTTCGTCAAGCAGCTCCTGGCCGTCCAGCCCAGCGCCCGGGTCGTGGTCCTCGGTGACCTGAACGACTTCGAGTTCTCCGGGACCCTGTCCACCCTCACCGCGGGCACCGGCCTCACCGACCTGCCCGCCACGCTGCCGGCCGGGGAACGCTACACCTACGTGTACCAGGGCAACTCCCAGGTCCTGGACCACATCCTGACCAGCTCGGCGCTGTCCTCGTACGACTACGACATCGTCCACACCAACGCCGAGTTCGCTGACCGGGCGAGCGACCACGACCCCCAGATCGTCCGGCTCAGCCCCTGACGGAAACGGCACTGAGCTGATCGCCTTGAGCTCAGCGCCCTGAGCTGGACGACCTGAGCTGGACGACCTGAGCTGGACGACCTGAGCTGAACGCCCGCCCTTCCGGTGGCGTTCAGCTCGGCTTGCGGCTGCCGGCCGCCGCGAACAGCGCGAGCGCCAGGACGATCAGGGCGATGCTCACATAGATCTCGTAGCCGTCCAGGGCGCTCCACCGCTGGGTGATCCCCCAGCGCAGCTTGCCCGTGAGTTCGTAGACCAGACCGCCCGAGCCCTGCACGAGGGCGATGAAACCGAGAAACTCCAGGAACTGCTTCATACCGAGGATCCTCGGCCCCGTGGTCCCGCCACTCCATCGGCCGCGGGGCGGGGGACGTCCGACGGAAGTCTCCGCCTCGCGCGCGGCGGGTCGCCGAAAGTCTGCGGGGCTCCGACTTTGGTAGTCCATCGGGTACGGGGGGAGGTGTCCGACGCCATCTCTGCATAGATTTGTCGACCGTGAGAGGTGACGATCCGGCGCCCGCATCCGCACCCGCGCCCTACGCCCCGCTGAGCACAGCGCAACCGGAAGTGCCCTCCCGGACAGAGCCCGAGGCGCCGCCCGCGCGGGAACTGCACGGCCGGCGCTGGCTGTTGCCGTCGGCCGTGGTCACCCGACTCGACCCGGACCGGCCGTACCGCGTCGGACGCTCCGGCCGGCCCCGGCGCACGGTGCGCGACTGGATCGTCGACTTCACCGTCTTCGGGTTCGCCGTCCTCCTCGGCATGATCGGCGCGAACGACATGTCCAAGGACCCCGGCACACCGGAGGCCCTGGCCGCCGCCGACCAGTTGATCGGGGCCCTCTCCTGCGCGGCGGTCTGGCTGCGGCGCAGATGGCCGCTGGGCCTCGCCGTGGCGATGCTGCCGGTCTCCTTCGTCTCCAACACGGCGGGCGGCGCGGGGCTGGTCGCGTTCTTCACGCTGGCCGTGCACCGGCCGTTCCGTCACAACGCCTGGATCGTCGGCATCTCCCTCGCGCTCGCTCCGCTCTTCTTCTGGTGGCGACCCGATCCGGACCTGCCCTACATCGTGTCCGTCGTCCTCACGGTGCTGCTCGGTGTCGCGATCACCGGCTGGGGCATGTTCGTCCGCACCCAACGACAGCTCATGCTGAGTCTGCGGGACCGCGCCCGGCGCGCCGAGACGGAGGCCGCCCTGCGGGCCGAACAGGCGCAGCGGCTCGCCCGGGAGGCCATCGCGCGCGAGATGCACGATGTGCTGGCCCACCGCCTCACCCTGCTGAGCGTGCACGCGGGAGCGCTGGAGTTCCGGCCCGACGCGCCCCGCGACGAGGTCGCACGGGCGGCGGGCGTCATCCGGGAGAGCGCGCACGAGGCGTTGCAGGACCTGCGGGAGATCATCGGGGTCCTGCGCGCGGGCGACCCCGACGACACCGGCCGCCCCCAGCCGACGCTCGTCGCGCTGGACACGCTGGTCGCCGAGTCCCGGGAGGCCGGCATGAAGGTCGTCCTGGACAACCGCGTCTCCGAGTCCGCGGCCGTGCCCGCCTCCGTCGGCCGCACCGCGTACCGCATCGCTCAGGAGGGCCTGACCAACGCCCGCAAGCACGCCCCCGGAGCGGAGGTCACCGTGTCCGTCGCGGGCGCCCCAGGCGACGGGCTCACCCTCTCCGTGCGCAACCCCGCTCCTCCCGGCGACGTCCCGCCCGTCCCCGGCTCCGGCCAGGGCCTCATCGGCCTGACCGAGCGCGCCACACTGGCCGGCGGGCGTCTGGAGCACGGCGCCGAGGAGGACGGCGGTTTCCAGCTGCGGGCCTGGCTCCCGTGGGGCTGACCGTCCGGCGGGGAGCTCGGCGTGGCCGGCGCCGAGGGGCGCGCGATCCCGTACGCGGACGACGAGCCGTGAGCCGCCCTTGTGCCGTTCCGCGCCCGGGCGTCACAGGGGTCTCAGGGTGTACGGGGCACCACGCGCTGCCCGGCCGTCCCGTACACCCACGCCGACGTGTCCTCGATGAACTCGGCAGGGAACCCCGGACGGAAGTCCGTGGCCTCCTCCAGCCGGGCCACCACGTCGTCGGGCAGGACGAGTCCGGCCGCGCCGAGGTTGTCCGTGAGCTGCTCGACCCGCCGGGCGCCCAGGACGGGGTGGACGCCGGGGAAGCGGGCCGTCGTCCAGGCGATGGCCACCTGCGCCGGGGTCACGCCGAGTTCGTCGGCGGCCTCCTGCACGGCCTGAGCCACCGCGCGCTCACGGTCACCGATCGCGTCGGCCGACAGACGGGTCGCCGTCCCCGGCGCGACGCCGCCCGGACGGGTGTACTTGCCGGAGAGAACGCCGTTCTGCAGCGGGCTCCATGCCGCGACCGACATACCGAACGCCTCGGCCATCGGCAGCAGTTCGCGCTCCGCGTCGCGGTTGAGCAGGCTGTACGGCACCTGGAGCGCCGACAACGGGCTCCAGCCCCGCCACTCGGCCAGCGTGTTGGCGCGCGCGACCACCCAGGCAGGGGCGTCCGAGATACCGACGTACAGCACCTTCCCGGACCGTACGGCGTCGTCGAGGGCACGCATGGTCTCCTCGACGGGTGTGTTCCGGTCCCAGATGTGCACCCAGTAGATGTCGACGTAGTCGGTGTCCAGGCGGCGCAGGCTGGTCTCCAACGACAGGGCGAGGTTCTTGCGGTGGTTGCCGGCCGCGTTCGGGTCGGAACCGTCGCGAGAGACCGTGTACTTGGTGGACAGTACGAAGCGGTCGCGCTGCCCCTTGAGCAGCTCGCCGACGATGCGCTCGCTCTCGCCGCCCCGGTAGTTGACGGCCGTGTCGATCACGTTGCCGCCGACCGCCGCGTACGCGTCGAGGATCCGCGCGCACTCCTTCTTGGGCGCCCCCACCCCGCCCTGCTCGCCGAACGTCATGGCCCCGAGGAACAACTCGGACACGCGGAGACCGGTCCGCCCCAGAAGCCGGTAACGCACGGAACTCCTAAGGAAGTTGGGGACGATGGCGAGGACTGACCCTAGCGGTTGACGCGGGGCGCGGGCGACGGCACGGGCGTCCCGAAACGGTCGGTCGGGCAGTATGGCCGAACCCGTGCGGTCCGATCCGCACGATCCTGCGGCCGCGGCCTCATTACGGTAGGCCGCATGACTGCGATCCGACTGCTCCTGGTCGACGACGACCCCCTGGTGAGAGCGGGCCTGACCTTCATGATGGGCGGTGCCGACGACATCGAGATCGTCGGTGAGGGCGCTGACGGAGACGAGGTCGAGGCGCTCGTCGACCGCACCCGCCCGGACGTCGTCCTCATGGACATCCGGATGCCGAACGTGGACGGCCTCGCGGCCACCGAGCGGCTCCGCGGCCGCGAGGACGCTCCCCAGGTCGTCGTCCTCACCACCTTCCACGCCGACGAGCAGGTGCTGCGGGCGCTGCGCGCGGGCGCGGCCGGGTTCGTCCTGAAGGACACCCCGCCCGTGGAGATCGTCGAAGCGGTGCGGCGGGTCGCGGCCGGCGACCCCGTGCTCTCGCCCGCCGTCACCCGCCAGTTGATGGAACACGCCGCCGGGCCCGGGCCCGACACCCGCCGCGCGCACGCGCGTACCCGTATCGCCGTCCTCAACGACCGCGAGCGCGAGGTCGCCGTCGCGGTCGGCCGGGGTGCCTCGAACGCGGAGATCGCCGCCCGACTGTTCATGAGCGTCGCCACCGTCAAGACCCACGTCTCCCGCATCCTCGCCAAGCTCGACCTCAACAACCGGGTGCAGATCGCGCTGTTGACCTACGACGCGGGCCTCCTGGAGGAACCGGAGGAGGACGGCCACTAGGGCCTGTGTCGAAAGTGGGGTCGTCCGCCCGAAGGGCGGGCCGGGCGGCGGCGATGGGGGTGCCCCCGCGCGAGCTCGGGTTCGAGCGTGGGGGAGCGTGCTCTCGGCGTGCCGGGCGGAAGACCCCGTTGATGGACCGGACGTACTTGGGCTTTCGCCCGGCAGGCGCCACTTTCGACACAGGCCCTAGGGGGCGGCTCGTGCGTCGTACGGGCTGAATGCGTGGCGAGGCGCAAGCGTCCACGGGCTCAGGGAGGAGAGGCCCAGCCGGACTCAGGGGGAGAGGCTGAACCGGACCAAACCCTCCCCCCAGACCGCGCGCGAGGTCTCAGTCCCGCGCCCCCGCGATCTCCCCGAGCTGAACAGGACGCCGCTCCAGGCGGGACAGCTCGCACGCCTCGGCGATGCGGAGGGAGTGGAGGGCCGCGCGGCCGTCACACGGGTTGGCCCGCTCACCCCGCACCACCTGCACGAACGCGGCGACCTCCGCCTCGTACGCGAGCGCGAACCGCTCCAGGAACCCGGTCCACGGCTTGTCGGCGGGCGGCGGCCCGGACGGCTCGGTGGATGCGATCGGCGTCCGGTCGTCCAGCCCGACCACGATCGTGTCCAGCTCCCCGGCGAGCTCCATGCGGACGTCGTATCCCGCGCCGTTCTGCCGCGCCGCCGTCACCGTCGCCAGCGTCCCGTCCTCCAGCGTGAGCAACGCCGCGGCCGTACCCACGTCACCCGCCTCACGGAACATCGCCTGCCCCGCATCGGACCCGGTCGCGTACACCTCGGCGACCTCCTGCCCGGTCACCCAGCGCAGGATGTCGAAGTCGTGCACCAGGCCGTCCCGGTAGATCCCACCGGACAGCGGCAGATACGCGGCCGGCGGCGGCTCCTGGTCCGCCGTCGTCGCCCGCACCGTGTGCAGCCGTCCGACCCGGCCGGACCGCAGGGCGTCCCGCGCGTGCGCGTACCCCTCGTCGAAGCGGCGCTGGAACCCCATCTGGAGCACGGTCCCGGCCGCCTCCACCTCGGCCAGCGCGTTCAACGTGCCTTGCAGATCAACGGCGATGGGCTTCTCGCAGAAGACGGGGAGCCCGGAGCGTGCTGCCCGACCGATCAGTTCGGCGTGGGCCGCGGTCGCCGCCGTGATCACCACGGCGTCCACCCCCCAGGTGAAGATCTCGTCGACCCCGGGCGCCGCCGTCTCCCCAAGGCGGTCCGCGAGCTCCTGGGCCCGAGCGGTGTCGACGTCCGTGATGATGAGTGAGCCGACATCACGGTGACGGCTGAGCGTGGTCGCGTGGAACGTACCGATGCGACCAGCGCCTATGAGTCCGATGCGCATGGGAACAAACTGAGGTCGATCACAGCATCGTGTCAATGGTTTGTCCGGACAATCGGACTACACAACTTCCCGTCAACAAGAGCCGGAGCTACGCTCGGGCCGTGCCGAAACCAGAAGTGGACCCGACCGTGTCGCTCCAGCTCAGCGTAGACCGCAGCAGCCCGGTCCCGCTGTACTTTCAGCTGTCCCAGCAACTCGAGGCCGCGATCGAGCACGGAACCCTGACCCCCGGCAGCCTGCTGGGCAACGAGATCGAGCTCGCGGGCCGTCTCGGCCTCTCACGGCCGACCGTACGCCAGGCCATCCAGTCCCTCGTCGACAAGGGCCTCCTGGTGCGCCGGCGCGGTGTCGGCACCCAGGTCGTGCACAGCCAGGTCAAACGCCCACTGGAGCTCAGCAGCCTGTACGACGACCTGGAGGCGGCCGGACAGCGCCCCGCGACCCAGGTGCTCACCAACGCCTTCGCCCCTGCCTCCGCCGAGGTCGCCGCCGCGCTCGGCGTGAGCGAGGGCAGCCAGGTGCACCACGTCGAGCGGCTGCGCCTGGCCCACGGCGAGCCGATGGCGTACCTGTGCAACTTCCTGCCCACCGGGCTCCTCGACCTGGAGAGCGGCCAACTGGAGGCGACCGGCCTGTACCGGCTGATGCGCGCCGCCGGCATCACCCTGCACAGCGCCCGCCAGACCATCGGCGCCCGCGCCGCCACCGCCGTCGAGGGCGACCGCCTCGGCGAACCCGAGGGCGCCCCCCTGCTGACCATGCAACGCACCACGTTCGACGACACGGGAAGAGCGGTCGAATACGGCACCCACACGTACCGCGCGTCCCGCTACTCGTTCGAGTTCCAGCTGCTAGTACGCTCGTGACAAAGCTGGAGGTCTGTGCCACGTAGGGGCGAGCACCCGTGCCTTCAAGGGGCGCGGGGCTGTGACATTGCGCGGCTCCGCCGCGTGGGCGCGACCAGCCCCGACCAACCCGCAGACAAGAACCGGACCTCGCCCCCGCGGCGCCCCCCGCAGCACTCCGCGGCAGCGTACGGCAGAATCGGCGCGATGAGCACCTACCGCGACTTCACCCACCGCGGCTCCGCGCGGGCCACCGTCCTGCGGACCGTGGGAACGCGCGAGCGCCGTTCCCACCTCACCGCACCGCGTGTGCCCACGGTCGGCATCGACATCGGCGGTACGAAGGTGATGGCGGGCGTAGTCGACGCCGACGGCAACATCCTGGAGAAGCTCCGCACGGAGACCCCGGACAAGTCGAAGAGCCCGAAGGTCGTCGAGGACACCATCTGCGAGCTCGTACTGGACCTCTCCGACCGCCACGACGTGCACGCGGTCGGCATCGGCGCGGCCGGCTGGGTCGACGCCGAGCGCAACCGTGTGCTGTTCGCCCCCCACCTCTCCTGGCGCAACGAGCCGCTGCGCGACCGCCTCGCCGGACGCCTCGCCGTGCCCGTCCTGGTCGACAACGACGCCAACGCCGCCGCCTGGGCCGAGTGGCGCTTCGGCGCCGGCCGCGACGAGGACCACCTCGTCATGATCACGCTCGGCACCGGCATCGGCGGAGCCATCCTGGAGGACGGCCAGGTCAAGCGCGGCAAGTACGGTGTCGCGGGCGAGTTCGGCCATATGCAGGTCGTGCCCGGCGGCCACCGCTGCCCGTGCGGCAACCGCGGCTGCTGGGAGCAGTACAGCTCGGGCAACGCGCTCGTCCGCGAGGCCCGGGAGCTGGCCGCCGCCGACTCGCCGGTGGCGTACGGGATCATCGAGCACGTCAAGGGCAACATCTCCGAGATCTCCGGCCCGATGATCACCGAGCTGGCCCGTGAGGGCGACGCGATGTGCATCGAGCTGCTCCAGGACATCGGCCAGTGGCTCGGCGTCGGCATCGCCAACCTCGCGGCGGCCCTCGACCCGTCCTGCTTCGTGATCGGCGGCGGTGTCTCGGCCGCCGACGACCTGCTGATCGCCCCCGCGCGGGACGCCTTCCGCCGCCACCTCACCGGCCGCGGCTACCGGCCCGAGGCCCGTATCGCGCGCGCCCAGCTCGGGCCCGAGGCCGGCATGGTCGGCGCCGCGGACCTCGCCCGGCTCGTCGCCCGCCGTTTCCGCCGCGCCAACCGCCGCCGAGTGGAGCGTTACGAGCGCTACGCGCGGTACGCGGAAGCCCGCCGTACGACCCAGGACTCCGCATGACCCCCTCTCTGCCCCGCCAGACCCCCAACCGGGCGAGCCGCCCAAGCCGCCGGAGGGCCGGCGGCATGTGATCCGCCGCCGCGCGCTGACCCTGCTCATCATCGTGCTGCTCATCGGTGTGCCGGCCGGCTATCTGGTGATCTCCGCCAACCAGAGCCGCGACAGCGGCAAGGACAAGGAGAAGAAGTACTCGGCGACCGGCCTCACCGCGGGCTGGCCCTCCCGAGTCCAGCGCCGCCTCTACCAGGTGCCCATCCCGCCGTACTCGGACCACGTGGCGTACTACGAGACGAACAACTGGAAGACCAGCCGTCTCTACGTCCAGTTCCGCACCAGCAACCGGGGCCTGGACCGGATGCTCGCCGGGGTCGGTGCCGACACCGAGGACCTGGAACGCGGCCAGATCTCCATCGATGCCCGTGACCGGCGGATCGTCGGCTGGGAGTTCACCCGGCCGGGCCCGTGGCTCGGGCTCGTCCGCGAGCGGAAGAACCCGGAGCCCACGCTGGACATCGTCGTGAACCGCTCGAACCCCCGGCACCCTATGGTGTACGTCGTCTCGCGAACGACCCCGTGACAGTCCCCGTGACGGTCACAGTCCCCTGACGCTCCTCCGAAGGGCCCCATGGGCGGCCGCCGGAGCCGTTTGTCAGACCCCGCCCGTAGAGTCGGAGACGTCTGATCCGACTGAGGGGCGGGAGGTGACCGGACGTATGCGGGACGGGGCTGTGGCGACGGCCGAGGGGGCCGCGAGGGCGGCCGCGCCCGGAGCCGACGACGCGCGCGCCGTCTCCGTACGGCTCGCGGCGGTGTTCCTGCCCGCGCCGCTGCCGCGCCAGGGCAGGGTGGCCTTCTGGGACCCGGAGGGCGGTGCCGGGTCTCCCTTCGCCGGGCGTCCGGAGAGTGGTGCCGGTGCCGGTGCCGGTGCCGGTGCCGGTGCCGGTGGCGGTGGCGGGCGGTCCAGCGGTCCCGGACAGTTCGCCCATGACGCCGAGCTCACCGTCGTACGGCGGCACGGCGCCGGAGTCCGCAGGGCCACCGTGCCCGCGGTGAGCCTGCCGCTCGGCGAGGCTCTGCCACTGCTCGCCCGGGCCCGCCGTGACCCCGCCGCGCATCCCGCCACGGCCTGCTGGGGTGCCGCCGCGCTGCACGCCCTGCGGCTCGTCGCGCGCGGGCGGCTGCTGCCGGGACTGACCGCCCAGGGGCACGACGCGTGGCGGGCGGGACCGCTCGACCCGGACGACATCGCGCATCTGAGAGCGGTGGCGGCGGCCCTCCCGTACGAAGGCCACGCCGTCCCCCTCCCCGGGAAGGGACCACTGCGCCTGCCGGAGCCGGAGGCGCTGATGCGGTCCTTCCTGGACGCGGTGGCCGACACGCTGCCCCGGACCCCGGCCGCGCCGTACACCTCGGGGAAGCCGTTCGCGGCCACCGGTCCGCAGCGCCTGCCCGGTGCGCGGGACTGGGCGGCGGAGGTCGCCGCGGGCATGGACGCGGGCGTACGGATCTCGCTGCGGCTCGACCTGTCGGCGCACGACCTCTTCGACGACGGTGAGGGCGCACGGCGGGCCGGTGCGGCCGTCGTACAGGTGCACAGCCTCGCCGACCCCACCCTCGTCGCCGACGCGGCCGCGCTGTGGGCGGGAGACGCTGGAAACGCCGCCGACGCCCTCGGTCCACGCGCACGTGTGGACGCCGCCCTCGCCGTCCGCCGGGCGGCCCGTGTCTGGCCGCCCCTGGAGAGGCTCTCCGAGCAGGACGTGCCGGACGTCCTCGCCCTCTCCGAGGAGGAGCTGTACGACCTGCTGGGCGTCGCGGCCACCCGGCTCGGCGCGGCCGGCGTCGCAGTGCACTGGCCCCGGGACCTGGCGCAGGACCTGAGCGCGGCGGCCGTGGTCCGGCCCGCCCCCGGCTCGGCCACGGACGGCACGGGTTTCTTCGAGAGCGAGGAACTGCTGCAGTTCCGCTGGCAGTTGGCACTGGGCGGCGATCCGCTCACCGAGGCCGAGATGGACGCCCTGGCCGAGGCCCACCGACCGGTCGTCCGGCTGCGGGACCAGTGGGTGCTCGTCGACCCGGCCCTCGTCCGCAAGGCCCGTCAGCGCGAGCTCGGCCTGCTGGACCCGGTCGGCGCGCTCTCCATGGCGCTCACCGGCAGCGCGGAGGTCGACGGGGAGACGGTGGAGGCGGTGCCGGTGGGCACACTGGCCGTGCTGCGGGACCGGCTCACGACCGGAGTGGAGACCGTCGAGCCCCCGCCCGGACTGGCCGCCCGCCTGCGCGACTACCAGCTCCGGGGCCTGGCCTGGCTCGACCTCATGACCACCCTCGGCCTCGGCGGCTGCCTCGCCGACGACATGGGCCTCGGCAAGACGATCACCGTCATCGCGCTGCATCTGCGCCGCGCCCGCCGCGAGCCGACCCTCGTCGTCTGCCCGGCGTCCCTGCTGGGCAACTGGCAGCGGGAGATCACCCGTTTCGCACCCGGCGTCCCGGTCCGCCGCTACCACGGCCCGGACCGCACCCTGGGCGACCTGGACGGCGGCTTCGTCCTCACCACCTACGGCACGATGCGGTCGGCGGCACCCAGGCTGGCCGACCAGTCCTGGGGGATGGTCGTCGCCGACGAGGCACAGCACGTCAAGAACCCGTACTCGGCGACCGCGAAGGCGCTGCGGACGATCCCCACGCCCGCGCGCGTGGCCCTCACGGGCACACCGGTCGAGAACAACCTCTCGGAGCTCTGGGCCCTGCTCGACTGGACGACACCGGGCCTGCTGGGTCCCCTCAAGTCCTTCCGCGCCCGCCACGCGCGCGCTGCGGAGAACGGCGAGAACGGCATGGACGGGGCGGCGGTCGAGCGCCTCGCCCGCCTGGTCCGCCCCTTCCTCCTCCGCCGCAAGAAGTCGGACCCCGGCATCGTCCCGGAACTCCCGCCGAAGACGGAGACGGACCACCCGGTGCCGCTGACCCGCGAACAGGCCGCGCTGTACGAGGCGGTGGTGCGCGAGTCGATGCTGGTGATCGAGACGACGGAGGGCATCGCACGCCGGGGCCTGGTGCTCAAGCTCCTGGGCGCGCTCAAGCAGATCTGCGACCATCCCGCGCTCTACCTGAAGGAGGAGCCCCAGGGGCAGCAACCGGGGACCGACCGTCTCCAGGCCCGCTCCGGCAAACTCGCCCTGCTGGACGAGCTCCTGGACACCCTCCTCTCGGAGGACGGCTCGGCCCTGGTCTTCACCCAATACGTGGGCATGGCCCGGCTGATCACCGCACACCTCTCCACGCGCGCGATCCCCGTGGAGCTCCTGCACGGCGGCACCCCGGTCAAGGACCGCGAGCGGATGGTGGACCGCTTCCAGAGCGGAGCCACCCCGGTCCTGGTCCTCTCCCTCAAGGCGGCGGGCACGGGCCTGAACCTCACCCGCGCGGGCCATGTGATCCACTTCGACCGCTGGTGGAACCCGGCCGTCGAGGAGCAGGCCACCGACCGCGCCTACCGCATCGGCCAGACACAGCCCGTCCAGGTCCACCGCCTCATCACCGAGGGCACCGTCGAGGACCGCATCGCCGAGATGCTGGAGTCCAAACGAGCCCTCGCCGAGGCCGTCCTCGGCTCCGGCGAGTCGGCCCTGACCGAGCTGACGGACCGCGAGTTGTCCGACCTGGTGTCACTGCGGAGGACGTCATGAACGGGGACGTCGAGCGCCCTGCCGACGCCGCTCGCCGGGCGCTGCGCGCCGCGCGGGAACGGGACGCCCGGGAACGGGACGCCCGGGAATGCGATGTCCGGGAACGCGATGAACGCGAAGCCCAGTCGTCTACCGAGCAGGAAGTTTCACCCTCCCCGCACGGTGGCGGCCGCGCGGCGCCCGACGAGCCGGCGGCCCAGGAGGCACGGCCGGGTGACGTGGCGAGGGAGGCGCTACGGCGGGCCGTACGGGGGGAGCCGGTGCAGCGGGACACGGAGGGCCCCGAAGAGCCACGGGCGGAAGGGCACACCGTCGAGCGGTCCGCCACCCCCTCCCCGCGCCCCGGCGACATCGCCCGCGAGGCCCTGCGTGCGGCCCGGCAGGTGCGCTCGGAAGCCAAGGACGAGGAGGCCAGGCCGACGCGTCGCACCACCGGTCCCGCGTCGCCCCGTTCCCGAGCGAGGCGAAGCCCGGGAAGCCAGGAACGAGGCGGCCCCGTCCGGGAGCTGCGGGAACTGCTCGCGGGCTCCTTCGAGCCGCCCGCCGCACACGAGCCGGGTGAGGCAACGCTCCAAACCCCCCAGCGGCACGATGCACCACGGCATCACGACGCACCACGGCCGCACGACGTACCCGCTTCCCACACCTCCGCACCCCACGCCACACCCCCCACCGCACCTCACGTCCCCCGCTCCATGGCCGCCCCCGCCCGGGACAGCGAACTGCGCCGCACCTTCGCCGCCTTCCCGCCGCGTTCCCCGGCGCCCGGCGACACCGGCCGGTTCGCCGGGACCTGGTGGGGCAACGCCTGGGTGACCGCGCTGGAGGAGGGCGCCCTGGACGCGGCACGGCTCGCGCGGGGGCGGGCTTACGCCCAGCAGGGGCATGTGGACGCGATCACCGTCACCCCCGGGCTCGTGCTCGGTTACGTCCGGGGGAGCCGACCCCGGCCGTATCGCACGCAGGCGCGGCTGCGGACGCTCTCCGACGCCGACTGGGACCGCTTCCTGGACGCGGCGGCCGAACGGCCGGGGCACATCGCCGCGTTGCTCGACAAGGAGATGCCCCAGTCGCTCGCCGAGTGCGGTGTACGGCTGCTGCCCGGCCCCGGCGACCTCGAACCGCACTGCAGCTGCCCCGACTCCGGCCACCCCTGCAAGCACGCGGCCGCGCTCTGCTACCAGACGGCACGGCTGCTGGACGAGGACCCCTTCGTCCTGCTCCTCCTGCGCGGCCGGGGAGAGCGCGAGCTGCTCGACGCGCTGTCCCGGCTGAGCGCCGCCCGCGCGGCCCGCGCCGCCCAGGACCAGGACCCCGAGCCCCTGCCCGGCGTCCGCGCCACCGAAGCCCTCGCCCCCGGACCCTGCCACCGCTCCCCGCGCCGCTGCCCCCACCCCCGCACCCGGAGCAGCCCCCGGTCTACCCGGGCGCACCGGGCGGCCCGGACCCGTTCGCACTGGACCAGCTGGCCACCGACGCGGCCGCCCGCGCTCACGCGCTGCTCACCACCGGCCGCGACCCGGTCGCCGAACTCACGCTCTGGCAGGACGCGGTACGGCTCGCCGCCGCACGCCCCGGCTCCGGCCTCACCGCCGGCACCCGCGCCCTCTACTCCTCACTGGCCACCGCCACCGGCCGCACCCCGGCCGACCTGGCCCGAGCGGTCGCCGCCTGGCGGCAGGGCGGGCCGGAGGGGCTCGCCGTCCTCGAAGAGCCCTGGGACCCGCCCGCGGGCCGCTTCGACCGCGCCCGACCGCTTCTCCTCGCCGCCGACCTGCCCGCCTTCCGCCCTCGGCGTAACCACCTCACCCACCCGCACGGCCACATCCAGCTCCGCCTGGGCCGGGACGGCCTCTGGTACGCGTACGAGTCGGAACCGGGCCGCGAGGACTGGTGGCCCAGAGGCACCCCCGACCTGGACCCGGTGGGCGCCCTGACGGGCCTGGGAGCGGCCGGCGACGTGTGAGGGCCGCGATCGCGCCCTGGCCCACGGTCCACTCGCCGGCGGCCGGTCACTCCCGTGAACGTACTTCCCGTGGCCCCCGCCGCGTACGCGAAGCCCGTACACCAGGTGAAGGAGGTGTGAGGGTCCACTGGTGAAGTTCGGGGTCCCCGTGTGGAGAGTGGGGGTCCCGGGACGGAGGACTTGCGCGGGGACGTTAGCGTGGAGCGGTGAGTGAGACGCAGACGCCAGCCCTCCAGTACCGCTTGGACGGTCCGGAAGACGCCCCGGTCCTCATCCTCGGCCCCTCGCTCGGCACGACGTGGCACATGTGGGACCGCCAGGTGCCGGAGCTGTCCAAGCAATGGCGGATTTTCCGCTTCGACCTGCCGGGGCACGGTGGCGCGCCCGCCTACCCGGCCGGTTCCGTCACCGAGCTGGCGAGCCGCCTGCTCGCCACGCTCGACGAACTCGGTGTGCAGCGCTTCGGCTACGCGGGTTGCGCGCTCGGCGGCGCCGTCGGGATGGAGCTCGCGTTGCGCCACCCCGAGCGCATCGCCTCCCTCGCGCTGATCGCGGCCTCGCCCCGCTTCGGCACGGCCGACGAGTTCCGGCAGCGTGGAGTGATCGTCCGGACGAACGGCCTCGACCCCATCGCCCGTACGTCACCCGAGCGCTGGTTCACCGGGGGATTCGCGGCCGCGCAGCCCGCGATCACCGAGTGGGCCGTGCAGATGGTGCGCACCACCGACCCCGGCTGCTACATCGCGGCCTGCGAGGCGCTCGCCGCGTTCGACGTGCGGGCCGAACTCGGCCGCGTCGGCGTCCCCACCCTCGTCCTCGTCGGCTCCGACGACCAGGTCACCGGGCCCGCCGAGGCCCGCACCCTGGTCGCCGGGATTCCGGACGCCCGCCTCGCCGTCGTCCCCGGCGCCTCGCACCTCGTCCCCGTGGAGCAGCCCGCCGCGGTCACGGACCTGCTCGTACGGCACTTCTCGTCCGCCTGGCAGCCCGCGTACGACTCGACCACCGGCCAGATCGCGATCCCGGCCGCCCCGGTCAAGCCGGCCCTGGTGCCGTCGCAGCCCGGGCCCGTCGCCGAGATCGCCCCGGCCAAGGTCCAGCCGGAGGCGGAGGGAAGACCGGACCCGTACGACGCGGGCCTCAAGGTCCGCCGCGAGGTGCTCGGCGACGCGCACGTCGACCGGGCGCTGGCCTCGGCGGACGAGTTCTCCGGGGACTTCCAGGAACTCATCACCCGGTACGCGTGGGGCGAGGTCTGGAACCGGCCCGGCCTCGACCGGCGCTCCCGCAGCTGCGTCACCCTGACCGCCCTCGTCGCGGGCGGTCACCTCGAAGAGCTCGCCTTCCACACCCGCGCGGCCCTGCGCAACGGCCTCACCCCGGTCGAGATCAAGGAGGTCCTCCTCCAGGCGGCGGTGTACTGCGGGGTACCGGCGGCGAACAGCGCGTTCAAGGTGGCCCAGCAGGTCATCCGCGAGGAGACGACCCCCCAGGAGTGAGCCACGGGCGGTCCGGCCCGCCCGCCGGGGCAGGATGGGCCCATGAAGCTCACGAAGAAGTCGCACGCCTGCGTCCGTCTGGAGAAGGACGGACGCACGCTCGTCATCGACCCGGGCGGTTTCAGCGAGGAGGACGCCGCGGTCGGCGCGGACGCGATCCTGGTCACACACGAGCACCCCGACCACTTCGACGAGGCGCGGCTCCGGGCGGGCCTGGAGGGAGACCCGGCCGCCGAGATCTGGACCCTCAGGTCCGTCGCCGAGAAGATCTCCGCCGCGTTCCCGGGCCGTGTGCACACCGTCGGCCACGGCGACACGTTCACCGCCGCGGGCTTCGACATCCAGGTCCACGGCGAACTCCACGCCGTCATCCACCCCGACATCCCGCGGATCACCAACGTCGGCTACCTCGTCGACGGCGGCCGTGTCTTCCACCCCGGCGACGCCCTCACCGTCCCCGACCACGCGGTCGAGACGCTGATGCTCCCGGTCATGGCCCCCTGGAACAAGATCTCAGAGGTCATCGACTACGTCAGGGAGGTCGGGCCGCAGCGCGCGTACGACATCCACGACGCCCTGCTCACCGACCTGGCCCGCCCGATCTACGACAACCAGATCGGCGCCCTGGGCGGCGCGGAGCACCTGCGGCTGGCCCCCGGAGCGTCGGCGGAGCTCTGAGGCGGTCGGTGTCCTCAAGGCGGGGTCCCCTGGTCACCGGCCCCGGACCGCGTTGTCGGACCCTCCGGGTAGGTTGTGGGACATGCGCATCGCGACCTGGAACGTGAACTCGATCACCGCCCGCCTGCCCAGGCTCCTGGCCTGGCTGGAGAGCAGCGGCACGGACGTGCTGTGCCTCCAGGAGGCGAAGATCGCCGAGGCGGGCTTCCCGTTCGACCAGCTGCGCGAGTTGGGCTACGAGGCGGCGGTCCACGCGACCGGCCGGTGGAACGGAGTGGCGGTGATCTCCCGCGTCGGCCTCGACGACGTCGTCAAGGGCCTGCCCAAGGACCCCGGCTACGAGGGCGCGGAGGAACCCCGCGCCATCTCCGCGACGTGCGGCCCGGTCCGCGTCTGGTCGGTCTACGTGCCGAACGGCCGCGAGGTGGACCACCCCCACTACGCGTACAAGCTCCAGTGGTTCGAGGCCCTCAAGGCGGCCGTGGCGGGCGACGCGGCGGGCAGCCGCCCCTTCGCGGTCCTGGGCGACTACAACGTGGCACCGACGGACGACGACGTCTACGACGTGACCGCCTTCGAGGGCTCCACCCACGTCACCCCCGCAGAGCGCGCCGCCCTGGCCTCCCTGAGGGAGTCCGGCCTCTCCGACGTGGTCCCGCGCCCCTTGAAGTACGACCACCCGTTCACGTACTGGGACTACCGCCAGCTCTGCTTCCCCAAGAACCGCGGCATGCGCATCGACCTGGTGTACGCCAACGAGCCGTTCACGAAGGCCGTGAAGGACGCGTACGTGGACCGCGAGGAGCGCAAGGGCAAGGGCGCCTCGGACCACGCGCCGGTGGTGGTGGACCTGGACGTGTAGCGCCTGGAGAGCTGACGTGCAGCCCTCGGAGGCCCTAGAGCAGCTTCAGATCCACCGAGTCGGCCAGGGCCGCCAGCCCCGCGTCGCCGGGGTGCAGATGGTCCCCGCTGTCGTAGACGGGCAGCATCCGCGAGGGGCGCTCCGGGTCGCGCAGCACCGCGTCGAAGTCGAGCACGCCGTCGAAGTCGTCCGCATCCCGGATCCACGCGTTCACCGCGGAGCGCTCCGCGTCCACGGCCTCCGTGCACCGCGCCTCGCCCTCGCACGGCGCGATCGTCGCGGCCAGCACCCGCAGCCCCCGCTCATGCCCCCGGGCCGCGATCTCGCGCAGTCCCGTGATGACCTGGTCCGCCGTGGTGCCCCAGCGGACGTCGTTGACACCCTGGAAGACGACGACGGTACGGGCGGAGGTCTGGGCGAGGACATCGCGGTCGAGGCGGTGCAGGGCGCTGACCCCGCCCGTATCGGTCGAGACCCCGTCGCCCGGGTAGCGGTCGGTGACCACACGGTTCGCCGAGATGCCGTGGTTGAGAACCCCGTAAGCCGGCACGGCGTTGTGCCGCGGGCCCTGCCGCAGCAGCCGCCGCGCGAGCACGTCGGACCAGCGGCGGTTGGCGTCGGGCGTGGACTTCTCGCCGTCGGTGATCGAGTCGCCGAGCAGCACCACGGACCCCGGACCGCCGCCCACGTCCACACCGGTCAGCAGCGGCCACGAGGTGATCGTCGAGGTGTAGGCCGCCGCCGATCCGTCGCCCGCGTGATCGCCCGGTTCGCTGACGTACGAGGTCTGCAGGGCCAACCGGTGCACGGGCGCCGCCGTGACCGTCCCCGGCAGATGGAAGCTGACGAGGAGTCCCGCGTTCGCCGGCACCTCGAAGCCGAGCGGATCGCTGAACGCCTGTGCCCCCGCCGGGATCTCGGTCCCCGCGGTGCCCCGGAACGACAGCGGTACGGGCGCGCTCCGCGCGGCAGCCCCCTCGGCCTGCACGGCCACGGTCGCGCTCCCGATCCGGACCGGCGCCGCCGCGAACGTGTTGTCGAGCCGGATGCGGACCCGGGGCCCGCCCGCGGAGGTGTGCACCGCGAGCCGCAGCGTCCGGTCGGTCCACGGCCCGACGGCCGTGTAGCCGGAGGAAGAGGCGGCCCAACTCCCGGTCCAGTCACGGGCCGTGGGCCGCACCGCCAGCGAGAAGACATGCAGGGCGGGGTTGCGCGGCAGCGACACCGACGAGACCTCACGCCCGCGCGTGACCGGCACCGTCACCACGTACAGCCGTGCCTTCTCGGCGAGCCGGCCGCCCGGCGTGTTGATGTGCGGCAGCGCCACCGCCTTGGTGGCGAGCGGCCCGGTGCGCCAGTCGGAGGCGGTCAGACGGTACGCGGAACGCGTGCCGTCCGCGTACCGCACCGTGCCCGTGCCACCCGTCTCGGTACCGTTTGTGCCCGCGACGAGGAACGCGAGCGCGTCGCCGCGCCCCCGCACCCGTACGGACTGCCCGTCGGCGCGCACGTTGTCCGGCTCGCCCGCCGCCCGGCGCGGCCAGGTCAGGCGCGCGCCCTGCACCGTCAGCGAGCGGCCGGGCGTCCAGCCCGCGGCCGCCAGGTCCTGGGCCGACAGCGAGGCGCCGGAACCGTCGAAGTCCGCCTCGCCCGGCCTGGCGTCGTCGCTGACCGCCCTGTTGTCGAAGTGCCGCTCCAGCGGAAGCGGGCCGCCGCCGGCGGTGTCGGAGGCCCGGGCGGACGCGACCGGCGAGACCGCCGCCAGCAGACCGAGGACGACAGCCGTACCCCACACGCGTCGACGCACTCGCGACCCCTCTTCCTGACCACCGAGGTGACAGTTGCGCCCTGAAGCTAAAGAGGTGTCAGAGACCCGTCAATGAGGCGTGCGCGAACTGCGGGCGAACTCCACGGGAACGGACGGCTCCGCGCGCCTGTGGTGCGCCGGTGCGCGTGAGTGCGACGCTGGTGGTATGAACATCTCTTTCCTGGGCAACTGGCGCAAGAAGCACGGTCCCGCCTGCGGCGTCGCGGTGTTCTCCGGCGGTGACGTCGATCACGAGGGGATCGCGGAGCTCCTCGCCGAGTGCGAGCTGCTGCGCTCACAGGCGGAGGACGCGGGGGTCGAACTCGACGACACCGCCGCCGCGCTGGAGGCACTCGACCAGATGGTGCCGCGGTGGCGCGACGACGAGGAAATGCTGCCGTGGCTGGGGAACGACGCGGGGCTCTACCTCGGCACCGTCATCGTGCGCACGGTCCCCGGAGCGGGCTGGACGATTCTGCCGAGCGGCCGGCCCGTGGTGCGGCTGGCCACGGGCCGGGAGATCGACGTGGTCGCCACCGGCCACGCATGGGCGGCCCACGGGGCGCCGCAACTCTCGCAGCTCTATGCCGAGGTGGCGGAGGGATAGCGCCGGGCCTCGCGCCCGCCCTCGTGCCTGTCCCCGCTCATGGCCCGGTCACCAGGCCTTCCTTCCGTAAATACGGCTAACTCGTGATCGATGCGTGTCGCATATCAAGTCCGTTCCTGTCCGGATAGTTTGCGGGTTCGGCGACACAGGCGAGGGCGGGCAGGGTGGGACATGCCACTGAGCGGGGGAGCGGACTTCATGACAGGACGCCCGTCGGCCGATGGCGGTGAGGGCCCCGGTACGGTCGAACACCCCGCCTTCATCCATGAGTCGGTCGACTACGATGTGCCGTTCACCCCCGTTCGGGACCCGGGACCGTAGGGGGAGGGCAGCAGCTCACAAGGCCAGGCCCGCCCGGTGGCAGCCGGAGATCACTGCTCGCGCAGCGGCACCGACACATAGGAGGTACCGCGCCGCGGTGAGGAGAAGGTCAGCTGCGCGCCGGACGGGTTGTGCTCGACGGAGAGCGGGTCGACCGTGTCGACGACGAGGGCGGCATGGTGACCTGACGGAACGTCGTAAGCCATGGACAACAGCTCCCGGCCGACGCCGGACGGCTTGCCGGGCGTGTGCCCGAGGAAGGTGTACGGCGCGTTGCTGACCAGCCTGCCGAGGCCGGGCGGCCCCACGTCGCAGAGGTGTGCGACGAGGGTGCCGCTCTCCTCGGTGCCGGTGGCCATCGTGTGCGACGTGTCGGTTCCCCGTACCAGGGCCCCGGAAATCTATGAGGCGCGGTGTGAGTTGCGCGGAACCACCGCCGGTATCGGGGTCTGAGCCGCCTTCGTCACATCGGCCACCAGCTCGACCACGTCGGGGCCGTACGCCTGCGAGTTCACCACCTTCAGCAGCAGGACGAAGGTGCTGTTGCCGTGTTTGCGGGCCAGTCGCTCGTGGTTGCGGGACAGATAGCGGGTCGCGGCCTGGGTGGTGACCGCGCGCTGGCCGCAGAACAGGAAGACCGGGCGGGCCGTGTTGCCCTGGTCCGCGGTGAGCCGGGCGAGGAGGACGTACTCGGTGCGGCCGGCCTCCAGTCGGTACTGTTCCTTGCCGATCAGGAAGGCGCCCCGGTCCGGGCCGGGATCGGGGTCGGAGTTCACCTGGACGCCCGGCAGCAGGGACGCCAGATGGGCCGCCATGCGGCGGTTCGGGGCCGGGTGGCCCACGCAGAACTCCGTGCGCTCCCCGAAGCCCTGCTGGGCCGCGTCGTGCGCGACGATCTGCGAGTGCGCGCCGCAGTCGTTGATGAGCGCGGAGAGTTCGAGCAGCGCGGAAACATCGTGACGTGTCACCGTCAGGTCCGGGCCGCCAGTGGCCTCGCGGTTGACCACCAGCAGCGACTCGGCGTTGTCGGGCAAACCGAAGAAGGCCTGCTTGCGTTTGAGCTTCCGCTTCCACAGATAGCTCCGGGCGGTCCAGCCCAGCGCGGCGGCGATGCCCGCCACGATCACGTTCAGGACGATGTCGGTCACTTCGGCATTCATGGGCGCGCATGCTAGCCCCTGTCGTCAAACTCCCTCCCCCACTGCCTTGAGGGCGTGCGAGGTGCCCCCAGCCCCGCGGCGCCAAGTAGCTCCCTCACTGCCTCAAGGGCATGGCGCACCTACGCAGACATCAGCCTCCCCCACTCTCGGCCTCGCTCGACCGGGAAGTACCCCATCGCGGCGGGCGCGAGGCCCGGCCTGCGGGCGGACGACGGGAATGTGACGACAGGGCCCAGCGGGCCTTCCCCAACGCTGTCCGGGGGCGCCCTGACGCGCCCATGGCAACCGGGTTACGCTGCGCGGACGGTCGTCAACTGGAGGTAGCGGATGACTCGCCCTGTCGCACGGAGACTGGCGGTTCTGGCGGTTTCGGCCGCGGTGATGTCGGTGGGGGCAGCGGCGCCGCCCTCCGCCGGGCAGAACGGCGTCGAGAAGGAGCCCGTGGCCGTCGGCCACGGCGGCGCCGTGGCGAGCGTCGACCCGGACGCCTCGGCCGCCGGCATCGAGGTGCTGCGCGGCGGCGGCAACGCCGTCGACGCGGCGGTCGCCACGGCAGCCGCCCTGGGCGTCACCGAGCCGTACTCGGCGGGCATCGGCGGAGGCGGCTACTTCGTCTACTACGACGCCGCCTCCCGCACGGTGCACACCATCGACGGCCGCGAGACAGCGCCCCTGACCGCCGACGAGAACCTGTTCGTGGAGGACGGGAAGGCGATCCCCTTCGCCGACGCGGTCAGCAGCGGTCTGAGCGTCGGTACGCCCGGCACCCCCGCCACCTGGCAGACGGCGCTGGACAGTTGGGGCAGCAAGCGGCTCGGCACCCTGCTGAAGCCCGCCGAACGGCTCGCCCGCGACGGGTTCACCGTCGACGAGACCTTCCGCTCGCAGACCGCGTCCAACGAGACCCGGTTCCGGTACTTCCCGGACACGGCCGAGCTGTTCCTGCCGGGCGGCGAGCTGCCGGTCGTCGGCTCCACCTTCAAGAACCCCGATCTGGCCCGTACGTACGAGGAACTGGGCCGCAAGGGCGCCGGCGCCCTGTACCGCGGCAAGCTGGCCCACGACATCGTCGACACCGTGAACGAGCCGCCGGTGGACCCGCAGGCCGGCTACACCGCCCGCCCCGGCGACCTGTCGCTGAAGGACCTGTCCGCGTACCGCACCAAGCGCCAGGCACCCACGAAGACCTCGTACCGCGGCCTCGACGTGTACGCGATGGCGCCCTCCTCGTCGGGCGGCACGACCGTCGGCGAGGCGCTCAACATCCTTGAGGGCACGGACCTGTCGAAGGCCAGTGACACCCAGTACCTGCACCGCTACATCGAGGCCAGCCGGATCGCGTTCGCCGACCGCGGGCGCTGGGTGGGCGACCCCGCCTTCGAGGACGTACCGACGAAGGAGCTGGTCTCGCAGAAGTACGCCGACGCGCGTGCGTGCCTGATCAAGGACGACGCGGTGCTCACCAGCCCGGTCGCGCCCGGCGACCCGCGCAACCCGGCGAAGTGCGACACGAGCGGTACGGCGGCCCCGACGACGTACGAGGGTGACAGCACCACCCACCTCACCGTGGCCGACAAGTGGGGCAACGTCGTCTCGTACACGCTCACCATCGAGCAGACCGGCGGCAGCGCCATCACCGTCCCGGACCGCGGCTTCATCCTCAACAACGAGCTGACGGACTTCTCCTTCACCCCGGCCAGCCCGGCCGTCCACGACCCGAACCTGCCGGGTCCGGGCAAGCGGCCGCGCTCGTCGATGTCGCCGACGATCGTCCTGGACAAGCACGGCAAGCCCGTGGTGGCGCTCGGTTCGCCGGGCGGCGCGACCATCATCACGACGGTCCTGCAGACGCTGACCGGCTTCCTCGACCGAGGCCTGCCGCTGGTCGACGCGATCGCCGCGCCGCGCGCCAGCCAGCGCAACCAGACCACCACCGAAATCGAACCGGGCCTGTGGACCAGTCCACGGAAGGCCGAACTGGAAGCCATCGGCCACGGCTTCCGGCAGAACGCGGAGATCGGCGCCGCGACCGGCGTCCAGCGCCTGCCGAACGGCAAGTGGCTGGCCGCCGCCGAGACGGAACGACGCGGCGGCGGCTCGGCGATGGTGGTGAGCCCGGCGCCGTAGCCGCGGCCGGGCCCAACCACCCGGCCCTCCTCGGCCCGGGGCGTGACCGGGCTCGCCCGATCAGCTCCCGGTGTCCGGGCCCGAGACCGGGGCGGGCGGCGGCGTGTCGAACGTCAGCCGCCCGTCCTCGGCGCCCACCAGCACCCGGCCGCCCGCCGAGATGCGCCCGTCGAGGAGCAGCCGCGACAGATGGTTGTCGACCTCCCGCTGGATGGTGCGGCGCAGCGGGCGGGCCCCGTACTCGGGCTCGTGGCCGTGGCGCGCCAGCCAGTCCACGGCCCCCTCGGTGAACTCGATCGTGACGCCCTGCGCGTGCAGGCGGCGCCGGGTCTGCTCCAGCAACAGGTCGGTGATGCGCCGCAGCTGCTGGTCGGTGAGCTGGCGGAAGACGACGATCTCGTCGACGCGGTTGAGGAACTCCGGGCGGAAGTGCTCGCGCAGCGGACGCAGGATCCGCTCGCGCCGCGCCTCCTCGTCGGCCTCGGCGCCGCCCGCGGCGAAACCCAGACCGGAACCGCGCCGGGCGATCGCCTCGGAGCCCAGGTTGCTGGTCATCACGATGACGGTGTGGGCGAAGTCCACGGTCCGGCCCTGGGCGTCGGTGAGCCGCCCGTCGTCGAGGACCTGCAGCAGGATGTTGAAGACGTCCGGGTGGGCCTTCTCCACCTCGTCCAGCAACAGCAGCGAGTACGGGTGGCGGCGCACGGTCTCGGTGAGCTGACCCGCCTCCTCGTGACCGACGTAACCGGGCGGCGCGCCGACCATGCGGCTCACGGTGTGCCGCTCCTGGTACTCGCTCATGTCGAGGCGCACCATCCGCTCCTCGCTGCCGAACAGCGCCTCCGCGAGCGCGCGGGCCAGCTCCGTCTTGCCCACGCCGGTCGGGCCGAGGAAGAGGAAACTGCCGATCGGCCGGTCGGGGCTGGCCAGACCGGCCCGCGAGCGCAGGATCGCGTCGGACACCGCGCTCACCGCCTCGTCCTGCCCGATGACCCGCTGGTGCAGATGCTCCTCCAGGCCGAGCAGACGTTCCTTCTCCTCCTGGGTGAGGCTGCTGACGGGAATGCCGGTCTGGCGGGAGACCACCTCGGCGACGTCCTCGGCGGTCACCTCCAGGTGCTGCCCGTCGTCGGTCGAGCGCACCTCGGTCCCGGCGTCGCCGACCTTCTGCTTCAGCTCGCCGATACGGTCGCGCAACTGTGTGGCCTGCTCGTACTGCTCGCCCGCGACCGCCTGGTCCTTGTCCCGGGTCAGCTGCTCGATCTCGCGCTCCAGGGACCGTACGTCGGTGCCCTTCGTGCCGGCGCGCAGCCGCACGCGGGCGCCCGCCTGGTCCATCAGGTCGATGGCCTTGTCCGGGAGCTGCCGGTCGGCGAGGTAGCGGTCGGACAGCTCCACGGCCGCCACCAGCGCCTCGTCGGTGTAGCGGACCTGGTGGTGGGCCTCGTAGCGGTCGCTGAGGCCCCGCAGGATCTCCAGGGCGTCCGCGACGGTCGGCTCGGGAACCAGGATCGGCTGGAAGCGGCGGGCGAGGGCCGCGTCCTTCTCGATGCGGCGGAACTCCTCCAGCGTCGTGGCGCCCACGATGTGCAGCTCGCCGCGTGCCAGGGCCGGCTTGAGGATGTTGGCCGCGTCCATCGCGCTGCTCTCGCCGGCGCCGGTGCCGACCACGGTGTGCATCTCGTCGATGAACACGATCAGCTGGTCGGAGTGCGTCCGGACCTCGTCGACGATGTTCGTCAGCCGCTCCTCGAAGTCACCGCGGAAGCGGGTCCCGGCGACCACGCCCGACAGGTCCAGGGCGACCACGCGGCGGCCCGCCAGGACATCCGGCACGGCCCCGTCGGCGATGCGCTGGGCGAGCCCCTCCACGATCGCCGTCTTGCCGACGCCCGCCTCACCGATCAGCACCGGGTTGTTCTTGCCGCGCCGGGACAGCACCTCCACGGTCTGCTCGATCTCCTCGTCCCGGCCGATCACGGGGTCGATACGGCCCTGCCGGGCGAGCTCGGTCAGATCGCGGCCGTACTTGTCGAGCGTCGGGGTGGGGCCGCGCTGCTGGCGGTCGGGGCGCGTCTGGACGCCCGGCGGGTAGCCCGCCGCCGACGACTCCGGTGCCTCGGACGGCAGCGAGGGGGGCGTGATGCGGGCGGCGTTCAGGATGTGCCCGGCCGCCGAGTCGGGGTTGGCTGCCAGGGCGGTGAGGACGTGCTCGGGGCCGATGTAGCCGGTGCCTCTGACCCGGGCCAGCTCGTGGGCGTCCAGGAGGGCCCGTTTGACCGCGGGAGTCAGGGAGAGCGACGCGGGCGACGGGCCGTTGCCCGGTTGCTGTCCGCCCGGACCGATGCGTTCGTCGATCTCGGTGGCCAGTGAGTCGGGATTGGCGCCGGCACCGGCCAGCAGACTTCGGGTGGGCTCGATGGCGACCGCGGCGCGCAGCAGGTGCTGGGTGTCGAGGTCGCTGCTGCCGTGGTCGGCCGCGTACGTGGCCGCGTCGGCGATCAGCTGCCGGGCCTGCCTGCTCATCAGCCGTCCGATGTCGACGCGCTGGGGGTGCGGCCCGCTGAAGAAGCGTGCCAGGAACTCTCCGAAGGGGTCCGGGCCGTAGCCCTGCGGACCGGGGAAGCCGCTGGTCATGGCCATCCGTTCCGGGGCCCGCTGCCGGTCCGGAGCGACCCCGGGGAAGCGCAGCCACGTCCCCGCGCCGCCCGGCACGCTCCCCCACTGCCCTAAGGGCGTGGGAGGTGCCCCCACTCGCCGCACCGGCCAAAGGCCCAAGTGGCTCTTCCCCCAGTCTCAACTCCGTTCGACCGGGGGCACCCCCATCGAGGACCTTCGTCCGGCACGCCGAGGGCACGCACCGGCTGCGACACAAGCCGCTGCCGCGGCGGGCGCGGGAACGCACCCGCGCTTCCCCGGACCCGCTTGGCGTCCCGGCCCCGGGCACCCTCGCCATCGAGGTGTTCGTTCGGCTCGCGAGTGCCCGATCACCCCGGGGTTACACCTGAACGCGCATGGTCTTGGAGACATGGCCACCGCACACCCGCACCGGAAACTCGACCGCGCCCCGGCGGTGCCCTGGCCACGCCCCGGCGGTGCCCCGACCGCACCCCGGCGGCGCTCACCGCTCGGTGAGAATCCGCAGCCCCGAGTCCGTGATCGCCACCGTGTGCTCCGCATGGGCCGCCCGCGAGCCGTCGTTCGTACGCAGAGTCCAGCCGTCCGTCGCCTCGTGGTACCCGTCGCCGCCCCCACCGATGAGCATGGGCTCGATGGCCAGCACCATCCCGTGGCGCAGCCGCATCCCACGGCCGGGCTGGCCCTCGTTCGGCACCGGCGGGTCCTCGTGCATACGGCGGCCGATGCCGTGGCCGCCGAAGCCGTCCGGGATGCCGTATCCGGCCGCGCGGCACACCGAGCCGATGGCGTGCGAGATGTCGCCGATGCGGTTGCCGACCACCGCGGCGCCGATGCCCGCCGCCAGCGCGCGCTCGGCCGTCTCGACCAGCCGCAGGTCGGCGACGCACGGCCTGCCGACTACGAAGCTGATCGCCGAGTCGCCGGCCCAGCCACCGAGCTCGGCACCGCAGTCGATGGACACCAGGTCGCCGTCCCGCAGCCGGTACCCCGTCGGGATGCCATGCACGATCGCGTCGTTGACCGAGGCGCAGATCACCGCCGGGAAGGGCGTGAGCGCGAAGGAGGGGCGGTAGCCGAGAAACGGCGACCCCGCGCCCGCCTGACGCAGCACCTCCCGCGCCACCTCGTCCAGTTCGAGGAGCGAGACCCCCACTTCCGCGGCCTTCCGCACCGCTGTGAGCGCCTGTCCGACGACCTGTCCCGCTTCGTGCATCGCGTCGATCGAAGCGTCCGTCTTGAGTTCCACCATGCCAATTACTGTACCGGCTGAACCCAATTACTATACCGATTGGGGGTTCGTTACCGATGGGGCTCGGCGGGCGGGGGTCGGTATTAGAATGGGGGAATGGTTCGCAACCCCCTGACCCCCGAAGAGCGTGAGCGCGGCGAGCGGCTCGGGAGGTTGCTCCGTGAGGCCCGTGGTGACCGGAGCATGGTCGAGATCGCCGCAGCCGCCGGGATCTCCGCCGAGACCCTCCGCAAGATCGAGACCGGCCGCGCCCCGACGCCGGCCTTCTTCACGGTGGCGGCGCTGGCCCAGGTGCTCGGTCTTTCGATGGACACCCTCGTCGGCCGTTGCGCGCCGGCTGCTGCCTAGGTCCTGTCGTCCAGGTCCTGCCCTCCAGGCCCTGCCGTCCGGGCCCTGTCGTCGAACTCCCGGCTTCCCGTCGCCCGCCCCAAGTGCGGGTCCCGCGTCCGCCCCGCAGCGGGCGATGCATGAATAGGTCACGCACAGGTATCAGTTGACCCCGCAGAGCACACTGCGCCCGTTCTGAAAACTCTTCGTAGCAGCCCCGTAACACGACTGGTGTTTTCTACGGCACCGAAGCACTCCAGTCTGGCGGGAGCCGAGCAATGGCTGTGGACCAACTCCCAGGGCAGGTGAGGGAGTTCGCGAGCTACCTGAACAAGCTGCTGACCCGGCTCGATCCGGGCGGCGGCTGGTGCGCGGTGTTCTGGCAACGGGACCCCGAGGGCATGCGCGCCTGCCTCGACGGCTGGGAGGTCCCGCCCTGGGACGTGGTGGAGGCGCTCCTGCAGGACCTCGCCACCGCATACGGTCCCGCGGCCGCCGCCCAGGAGGCCGAGCGGGCCCGCGCCCTGCACAGCGCCTCGCTCGCCGCCCACGACGCCCGCCCCGGCGCCCGTGACGCCCTGGGCGACCGCCTCGGCGTCATGATGCGCGAACAGCGCTACGCAGTCGAGCGCACCGCCGAACTGAACCGGCGGCTCCAGACGGCCACCGGCCCCGAAGAAGCCGAGGCACTCCGGCTCGACCTGGCCTGGGCCCAGGACGACCACGAACGCGCCACGGCCCGCTGCGTCGAGATCCGGGCCCGCCTCACGAACCTCGCCGACCGCGCCCCGCACCCACCCGCGCAGGGCGCGCAGCACTTCCAGGACGCGGACGCCGGGGCCGTCTTCCGGGTGCGGGACCGCGGCCGCACCCATGACCGGTGGGAGGAGGACCAGGGCCGTACCCACGACCCACGGAACCCCCACGGGCGTACGAGCGAGGCCACGGACCACCGCGACCACCCGGCCGGAGCGCCGACCGGTGTCGGACGCACGGACGCGACCCGCTCCCGGGCGGGAGCCGGCCCCCGCGCCCCCGGAGCCCTCGACTCGGAGGACCGCTTCCGCTTCGACGCGCCGGGCCCGGCCGCCCCCGCCGACCCCGGTGGCACCGCTCCCGCATCCGAGCCGCAGAGCGAAGCCCCCGCCGCCCCGGCTCCCAAGCAGCGCACCAAGTCCAAGTCCAAACGCCGCCCCCGGGGCAGCGCCCGCTTCGCCGGGATGATGGACACCGAGGAGACGCCCCCGCGGCCGTCGTCCCCACGACGACGGAACCCGCCCCGGCCGCCGCCCCCACGACCCGTACACCCCGAGGCGCCCGTTTCGCGGGCGTGGCCGACACTGCCCCGGCCGCCGAGCCCCATCCGCCGCGCCCGCAGCCGCTCGACGACGAGGCACGCCGGGAGATCACCGGAACCGTCCAGTCGCTGCTCACCCTGCGGCGCGACCAGCGCAGCGGCGAGGCGCACGTCCTGCTCGCCGAGGCCGCCCACTGGCCCGCCGCCCGCTACCCGGTGCTCGCCGCCGAACTGCACCACGCCGGCCTCGGCGCCGACTGGGCCACCCTCCTGTGGGAGGCCGCCTCACTGCCCGCCGACAAGCTGGTGGCCGCCGCGGACGCGCTGGCCGGGGCGGGGCGCACGGTCGACGGGGAGCAGTTGCTGCGGCAGGGCGTGGCCCGCCCGGCCGCCGAGATCGGCGCGTCCGTCCTCGCTCTCGCCCATGAGGGGCGCGACCGGGAGGTGCGCGCGCTCCTGGACGCGTACGTGCGCATCCGTACGCCCGAAGAGGCCGTCCGTAGCGTGGAGGCCGACCCGCAGCGCCTCGTACCGCTGCTCCTTCGGGCCGCGCGGCGTGTGTCGGACGAACGCCACTGGGACCTCGTCCACGCCTTCCGGGTCGCGGGTTTCACCGCCTGACCGCACGGGCGGTCACCCGGAGGGGTGCGAAACATGATCGACTCGTCCGGTTAACGGCGATGGTCTTGCCCAGGTGCGCGGGGAGGCTTACGTTCGACCATCTACGGCCCGTGTCTACGGGCGTAGAGGCTCTCTGACGTCCCCGTCGAAGGAGCAGCTGAAATGGCCAACGTCGTACGCGCCGCTCTGGTCCAGGCGACCTGGACCGGCGACACCGGGTCCATGGTCGACAAGCACATCGAGCACGCCCGCGAGGCGGCCCGGCAGGGCGCCAGGGTCATCGGCTTCCAGGAAGTCTTCAACGCGCCCTACTTCTGCCAGGTCCAGGAGCCCGAGCACTACTCCTGGGCCGAACCCGTGCCCGACGGACCGACCGTCACGCGAATGCGGGAGCTGGCCCGCGAGACCGGCATGGTGATCGTCGTCCCGGTCTTCGAGGTCGAGCAGTCCGGCTTCTACTACAACACCGCGGCCGTGATCGACTCCGACGGCACCTTCCTCGGCAAGTACCGCAAGCACCACATCCCCCAGGTCAAGGGCTTCTGGGAGAAGTACTACTTCAAACCGGGGAACCTGGGCTGGCCCGTCTTCGACACGGCCGTCGGCAAGGTCGGCGTCTACATCTGCTACGACCGCCACTTCCCGGAGGGCTGGCGGCAACTCGGCCTGAACGGCGCCCAGCTCGTGTACAACCCGTCCGCCACCTCCCGCGGCCTGTCCTCCCACCTGTGGCAGCTGGAGCAGCCCGCCGCCGCCGTCGCCAACGAGTACTTCGTCGCCGCGATCAACCGTGTGGGCCAGGAGGAGTACGGGGACAACGACTTCTACGGGACGAGCTACTTCGTCGACCCGCGCGGGCAGTTCGTGGGCGGGACCGCGAGCGACAAGGACGAGGAACTCGTCGTACGGGACCTCGACTTCGACCTGATCGAGGACGTACGGCAGCAGTGGGCGTTCTACCGTGACCGCCGCCCCGACGCCTATGAAGGACTGGTGCAGCCGTGACCAACGAACTGCTCGGGCGGCACAGGGCCGTCATGCCCGACTGGCTCGCCCTCTACTACGCCGACCCCATCGAGATCACCCACGGCGAGGGCCGTCACGTCTGGGACGCGGCGGGCAACAGGTACCTCGACTTCTTCGGCGGCATCCTCACCACGATGACCGCGCACGCGCTGCCCGAGGTCACGAAGGCGGTCAGCGAACAGGCCGGAAGGCTCATCCATTCGTCCACGCTGTACCTCAACCGGCCGATGGTCGAACTCGCCGAGCGCATCGCGCAGTTGTCCGGAATCCCGGACGCGCGGGTCTTCTTCACCACGTCCGGCACCGAGGCCAACGACACCGCGCTGCTGCTGGCGACCGCGTACCGCCGCAGCAACCAGATCCTGGCGATGCGCAACAGCTACCACGGGCGTTCGTTCAGCGCGGTCGGCATCACCGGCAACAGGGGCTGGTCCCCGACCTCGCTGTCGCCGCTCCAGACGCTGTACGTCCACGGTGGCGTCCGCACCCGCGGCCCGTTCGCCGACCTGAGCGACGCCGACTTCATCGCGGCCTGCGTCGAGGACCTGAAGGACCTCCTCGGTCACACCCGTCCACCGGCTGCCCTCATCGCCGAGCCCATCCAGGGCGTCGGCGGTTTCACCGCGCCGCCCGACGGCCTGTACGCGGCCTTCCGCGAGGTGCTCCAGGAGCAGGGCATCCTGTGGATCTCCGACGAGGTGCAGACCGGCTGGGGCCGCACCGGCGACAACTTCTGGGGCTGGCAGGCCCACGGCCGGAGCGGACCGCCGGACATCCTCACCTTCGCCAAGGGCATCGGCAACGGCATGTCCATCGGCGGCGTCGTCGCCCGCGCCGAGATCATGAACTGCCTGGACAGCAACTCGATCTCGACGTTCGGCGGCACCCAGATCACGATGGCCGCAGGCCTGGCGAACCTCACCTACCTGCTGGAGCACGACCTCCAGGGCAACGCCCGGCGCGTCGGCGGGCTGCTCATCGAGCGGCTGCGGGCCATCGCCGCGCAGGTTCCGGCCGTACGGGAGGTACGCGGCCGGGGGCTCATGATCGGCATCGAGCTGACGAAGCCCGGCACGGACGAGGCCGACCCGGACGCGGCGTCCGCCGTGCTGGAGGCAGCCCGCGAGCAGGGCCTGCTCCTCGGTAAGGGCGGCGGCCACAACACCAGCGCCCTGCGCATCGCCCCGCCCCTGTCGCTGACCGTCGCCGAGGCGGAGGAGGGCGCCGAGATCCTGCAGAGCGCCCTGAGGAGCGTCCAGCCGTGAGGGGTCTCCCGGAGGGGCCCGCGGCCATGTGGTGCCTCCGGTAAGACCCGGTCATGGCCGGCCACCCCGACCGGCCGGTGTGCCGGGTACACGCCGCCGAGGCCGCCGCCGCGGGCGTGATGGCGTGCGTGACCGTCAGCGGTTCTGCCGGGACCGCCGCCCCGAGGCGTACGACCCGCTGACGGCTCCGCAGCCGGGCGGCACCCGCGCGCCTCGGGGGCGCGCGGGAGCAGCCGAGAGCGGGGGAGGGGCCGAGAACTCGGGGGAGCGACCAGCCACACACGACCCGCAAGTCCGACCACAACCCAGCGGAGCGTCAACGCATGAGCAGCCGTACCGTCATCCGCGGTGGTCTCGTCATCACCGCGTCCGACGAGATCCACGCCGACGTCCTGATCGAGGACGGCCGCATCGCCGCCCTCGCCACGAGCGGCACCCCGGCCGCCGAGGCCTGGACGGCCGAGCGCACCATCGACGCCACCGGGAAGTACGTCATCCCGGGCGGCGTCGACGCGCACACGCACATGGAGCTGCCGTTCGGCGGCACCTCCGCCTCGGACACCTTCGAGACCGGAACCCGGGCCGCCGCCTGGGGCGGCACCACCACCATCATCGACTTCGCCGTGCAGAGCGTCGGCCACGCGCTGCGGGAGGGCCTGGACGCCTGGATGGCGAAGGCCGACGCCCAGTGCGCCATCGACTACGGCTTCCACATGATCGTCTCCGATGTGAACCAGGAGACGCTCAAGGAGATGGACCTGCTGGTGGAGGAGGGCGTCACCTCCTTCAAGCAGTTCATGGCGTACCCCGGCGTCTTCTACAGCGACGACGGCCAGATCCTGCGCGCCATGCAGCGCTCCGCCGAGAACGGCGGCCTGATCATGATGCACGCCGAGAACGGCATCGCGATCGACGTGCTCGTCGAGCAGGCACTGGCCCGCGGCGAGACCGATCCGCGCTACCACGGGGAGGTCCGCAAGGCGCTGCTGGAGGCCGAGGCCACCCACCGCGCCATCAGGCTCGCCCAGGTGGCCGGCGCGCCCCTGTACGTCGTGCACGTCTCGGCGACGGAGGCGGTCGCCGAGCTGGCCAGGGCGCGCGACGAGGGGCTCAACGTCTTCGGCGAGACCTGCCCGCAGTACCTGTTCCTGTCCACGGACAACCTGGCGGAGCCGGACTTCGAGGGCGCGAAGTACGTGTGCAGCACGCCTCTGCGCCCGAAGGAGCACCAGGCCCAGCTGTGGAGGGGCCTCAGGACGAACGACCTCCAGGTCGTCTCCACCGACCACTGCCCCTTCTGCTTCACCGGCCAGAAGGAACTCGGCCGCGGCGACTTCTCCAAGATCCCCAACGGCCTCCCGGGCGTCGAGAACCGCATGGACCTGCTCCACCAGGCCGTCGTCGACGGGCACATCTCCCGCCGCCGCTGGATCGAGATCGCCTGCGCGACCCCGGCCCGCATGTTCGGCCTGTACCCGAAGAAGGGCACCATCGCCCCGGGCGCCGACGCCGACGTCGTCATCTACGACCCGGGCGCCGAGCAGGTCATGTCCGCCGAGACCCACCACATGAACGTCGACTACTCGGCCTACGAGGGAAAGCGCACCACCGGCCGGGTAGAGACGGTCCTCTCGCGCGGCGAACTCGTCATCACCGAGCGGGAGTTCACCGGACGCGCGGGTCACGGCGTCTACACCCCCCGCTCCACCTGTCAGTACCTCAGCTAGGAGTGGCGCCCATGGACTTCGGACTCGTCCTGCAGACCGACCCGCCGGCCTCGAAGGTCATCAGCCTGATGCAGCGGGCCGAGCGGAACGGCTTCACATACGGCTGGACGTTCGACTCCGCCGTGCTGTGGCAGGAGCCGTTCGTGATCTACAGCCAGATCCTGTCGAGCACGTCGACGCTGAAGGTCGGCCCCATGGTCACCAACCCGGGTACCCGCACCTGGGAGGTCACCGCCTCCACGTTCGCCACCCTCAACGACATGTTCGGCAACCGGACCGTGTGCGGCATCGGCCGCGGCGACTCCGCGATGCGTGTCGCGGGCCGTAAACCCAACACCCTGGCCCGCATCAGCGAGGCGATGAAGGTGATCCGGTCGCTGGGCAGCGGGGGAGAGGCCGACCTCGGCGGCGGCACCGTCATCAGGTTCCCCTGGGTCAGGCCCGGCGCCGAACTCCCGGTATGGATGGCCGCGTACGGCCCGAAGGCACTGAAGATGACCGGTGAGGAGGCCGACGGCTTCATCCTCCAGCTCGCCGACCTCCACCTCACCGAGCACATGGTCAAGGCGGTGAAGGACGCGGCCGTCGCCGCTGGCCGGGACCCGTCCGAGGTCACGATCTGCGTGGCCGCCCCGGCGTACGTCACCGAGGACGACTCGCCCGAGGCGCTCGCCCACGCGCGCGAGCAGTGCCGCTGGTTCGGCGGCATGGTCGGCAATCACGTCGCCGACCTCGTCGCCAGGTACGGCGAGCACTCCGCGGCCGTACCCGAGGAGCTCACCGACTACATCAAGTCCCGTGAGGGGTACGACTACACCCACCACGGGCGCAGCGACAACCCCGACACCGGGTTCGTGTCCGACGAGATCGTCGACCGCTTCTGCGTCATCGGACCGGTGGAGAGGCACATCGAGAAGCTGAACGCGCTGCGCGAGCTGGGCGTGGACCAGTTCGCCGTGTACGACATGCACGACGCCGAGGAAGCCGTGATCGACGCCTACGGCACACAGGTCATCCCGGCCGTGAACTCCTGACCGCCCGCCGGCTCGTCGTCGGCGCCCCGCCTCCCGACCCGCACGACCGCTCAGCCCCCGCTCCGTGTCTTCCTCCCCCCGGCTCCTTGTCTCCCTCCCTCCCCGTCCCGGGGAGGGACCAGGGCCACCGCACGGCCTTTCCCGCCCGCCTCACCGATTGGCCTGCCCATGACCGAAACAGTCCCCACGGGATCGCCGATATCCCAGACCGCCGACAGTGACGGCCGCATCGAGCTCGCCCCCGGGGCCTTCCCCGCCGACAGCCCCTTCGCCAACGAGGACCTGCGTCCCGTCCCGGTCGCCGAGCGCAAGTGGACGACGTACAACTTCGCGGCCCTGTGGATCTCCATGGCCCACTGCATCCCCAGCTGGACCCTGGCCTCCGGTCTGGTCGCCCTCGGCATGGACTGGAAGCAGGCCGTCTTCACCATCGCCCTGGCCAACGTCATCGTGCTGCTGCCGATGCTGGCCACCGGGCACGCCGGACCCAAGTACGGCATCCCGTTCCCGGTGCTCGCCCGCGCCTCCTTCGGCGTGCGCGGCGCCAACATCCCCGCGCTGATCCGCGCGGCCGTGGCCTGCGGCTGGTTCGGCATCCAGACCTGGATCGGCGGCAGCGGCATCTTCGCCCTGGGCTCCAAGCTCACCGGCGGCGGCTGGGAGAACGCGGGCAGGGTCGCGGGCAATCCATGGCCGCTGTGGCTCTGCTTCGTCTTCTTCTGGGCCGTGCAGATCGCCATCATCTACCGAGGCATGGACTTCCTGCGGCACTTCGAGAACTGGGCCGCGCCCTTCGTGATCGTCGGCGCGTTCGTGCTGCTGATCTGGATCGCGGTCAAGGCGGACGGCTTCGGCCAACTGCTGTCGCAGCCCTCGAAGCTGGGCTGGGGCGCCGACTTCTGGCCGGTCTTCTTCCCCTCCCTCATGGGAATGATCGGCTTCTGGGCCACCTTGTCCCTCAACATCCCCGACTTCACCCGCTTCGGGTCCAGCCAGAGGGCCCAGACGTGGGGTCAGTCGCTGGGCCTGCCCACGACGATGACGCTCTTCGCGGTCCTCGCCGTGCTGGTCACCTCTGGCTCCGAGGCCGTCTACGGCGAGGCGATCTGGGACCCGGTCGCCCTCGCGGCCAGGACGGACAACGCCTTCGGTCTGCTCTTCGCGCTCGTCATCGTGGTGGTCGCCACGATCTCCGTGAACATCGCGGCGAACGTGGTCTCCCCCGCGTACGATCTCGCCAACCTGGCCCCGAAACTCATCAACTTCCGTACGGGCGCGCTGATCACCGGTGTCATCGGTGTGCTGATCTTCCCGTGGAAGCTGATCTCCACGCCCGAGTTCTACATCTTCACCTGGCTCGGTGTGGTCGGCGGTCTGCTCGGCACGGTCGCGGGCATCCTGATCGCCGACTACTGGATCGTCCGCCGCACGGTCCTGCACCTCGCGGACCTGTACCGGCCGGGCGGCCGCTACTGGTATTCGTCCGGCTGGAACTTCAAGGCCGTGGCGGCCTTCGCGGTCGGCGGTGTGCTCGCCGTCGGCGGCTCGTACTCGGGCGTGGACGCCAAGGGCGCGAAGACCGGCCCGTTCCCGGCCGACGGACTGATCCCGTTCCTGAAGCCGCTCGCCGACTACGGCTGGGCCGTGGGCCTGGCCGCCTCGCTGGTGCTGTACGTGGCGCTGATGGGCGGAAGGGAGCGGCGGTCCGCCGAAGCCTGAGGCGGTTGCGGCGAAGGCGGCCCGACGGGGCGCGCGATGGTGAGGCCGCGCTGGAACGATTCCCCTACTGGGCGTCGTCCAGCGCGGCCACCGCCTCCTTCGCGGCCTTGATGGCGCCCTTGTTGATCTCGTCCGTGCCCGGCGCCTTCTTGCTCTCGAAGTCGCTGCCGTTGTACGTGACCACCACCAGGGCGTTGGAGACGCGGGCGATCACGGCGCCCTCGCGCGTCTGCTGCTTGTCCTCGGTGGTCAGGTTCACGACGGAGTACGCCGAGTCACCGAGACCCGGCACCGCCCCTCCGCCGCTCTTCTCCTTCACGCGCTGCTCGTAGGCGCTCAGGGCCCTGTCGTCGGAGTTCTTGATCTCGTACGAGACGTCGAGCCAGCGGTAGTCGAACCCCTTGAGGGCGTTCCAGGAGCAGGTGCGGCGTACAGCCTTGTCGGTGGACGCAATCTCCTGTCCTGCCGTCTTGGCGTCCGGGACAAGGGACTTGACGGTCTTCTCCGAGATGCCGGAGCAGGGCGCGGGCGCCTGCGAGTAGGCCTTGGCGGCCGCGGACGCCGAAGGAGCGGACTCGTCGGACCCGGACCCGGACGCGGCAGCGTTCTTCCGGGCCGGGTCCTGCTCGCCGGCCGGAGTCGCGGCGAACGGACCGGACGACAACGCCCAGCCGGCCGAGGCGAGTACGGCGACCGGCAGCAGACGAGCGGTGAGAGCGAGCGGCAGTGGAAGTTCACGCACGGTGTGGTCTCGGGGGAGTCGGTGCGGCGTTCCGCACGGGGTGGGGGACGCCAGTGTCACATGCGTAGCTGTGGGGGCGGAAGTGCCAACTCGCTCCGTGGCCGTTCGATTACTGAGGCTCACTGCTGACGCGCGGCACCACGCCGTCACCGGCCAGGCCGAAGTCCGGGAACGCCCTCTCGATCCGGTCGACGGCGGTGAACGCGCCATAAGCGACGAGGTGCACGAGACAGTGGTCGGTGTGGACCGGTGTGCGCCAGGCCGCCACGTCCTCGTCGGTGATGCGGTACGGAGCGAGTGCGGCCAGCAGCGCCAGGCGCGCTCCCGGGCGGTCGTGGCGGCTCGGCAGGACGCCCCACGCGAGCGGCGGGTGCGTGCCGCGCCACGCCCGGACCACCTGCTGTACGAGGGCCCGATCGGCCTCGTCGAGGAGACCCGCGCCCGCCGAGGCCGCGGTGCGGAGGGCGGCGTAGGCCGGGCCGACCGTGGTGCCGGCGGCCCACTCCGGTCCGGGCCCGGGGTCGTCCAGGAGGGCAAGGCTCGCACCGGGTGCGGGGCGACGGCGGACCGTCTTCGCGAGCGAGCGGCCCATGAGGCTGCGGACCGGGCGGAGCCGCTGGGCGTTGCCGGGGAGGATCTTCTCGGTCAGCAGGGCCGACACGATCCGGTTGACGAAGTGGAACGCGAGGGCGGTGCCGATGTGGGCGGGGGCGTGCTTGCCGGGGAAGGGCAGCGGGGTGAGGCCCGGACCGCCGGGGACGCGGGTCGCCTTGCCCCAGGCCAGCACGCGCGCGTGTGCCTCGTCGTCGGGTGTCCCGCCGCGGGCCACGCGTTGGGCGAGGGCATGGTCCCCGGTGGCGTGCAGAAACATCGTGTGAGCGTCCGTGCAGAAGGGGCAACGATTGGCGATCGAGACCCCAAGAGCGGTCAGCTGCCTGCTGGTTCGGCTTCCCTCGCCCGCGATCAGCGACTCCCGCACCAGCGCCCACGTCGGAGCGAGGATCTCGGGCGCCGAGGAGAGAACCACGAAGGTGGTGGCCCGCTCGATGCCGAAGTCCTCGGCGAGTTGGGCGTACACGTCGGCGGTGACGCCGGTGGCGGACTCGGGCGGGGGAGGGTGGTGTGGCGGAAGGGGGTGGGCATGCGGGGCTCCTCGGAGCTCGACGGGTTCCTGGCCTGCTCGAAACCCTCGCTCCGATCGGTGGGCCGGCGCGTCGTACGTCCGGAGTCACTCACGGCTGAGGCCACGGGGTGGCGCCTGTCGGGAACTACTCCGCGGGGAGTAGCCGCGGAGCCGTCCACAGGGCTGACGCGAGTGTCGGTGGCGGGGGCTAACGTGCCCTGCATGCAACCGGACCAGGGCATGCGCAGGCGCCTGGCCGACGTGACGCTCGCCGTCGTCGTCGGCGCCCTCGTCATGACCTCGGCCGTGTTCGACACCGGCACGACGGTGCTCGACCATCTGCTGATCGCCGTCGGCTCGCTGGCCCTTGCCGGATACCGGCGAGCGCCCCGCACGGTCCTCGCCGTGACCACGGGGGCCATGACGGCGTACGTCCTGCACGCCCACCCCGGCGCCCTGTCCGCCCTCCCCGTGCTCGCCGCCGTGCACACCGCCGCGCGCGTGGGGCACCGCGCGATGGCGGCGGCCGCGAGCGGCGTGTTCCTGGCCGGATACCTCGCCACGGGACCCACGACCGAGGAGATCGTCGAGCGCGTGCTGCTGCTCGTCGGCTGGTTCCTGTGCGCCGTCGCGACAGGGCTCGCGGACCGTAACTGGCAGGCGTACCTGCGCCAGACGGAACAGCGCGCGCTGGAGGCGGAACGCACCCGGGAGGAGGCCGCCCTGCGTCGCGCGGGTGAGGAACGCCTGCGTATAGCCCGGGAGTTGCACGACTCGCTCACGCACAGCATCTCGATCGTCAAGCTCCAGGCCGGTGTCGCCGTCCATCTCGCCCGCAAGCGCGGCGAGGAGGTGCCGCCCGCGCTCCTCGCCATCCAGGAGGCCGGCGGCGAGGCCATGCGCGAACTGCGGGCCACGCTGGAGGTGCTGCGCACGGACGAGCCGACCGGCACGCCCGCGCTCCTCGTCGAGCGGGCGCGCGCCGCGGGCCTCACCGTCGAGCTGACGGTGACCGGCGAGGAGCGTCCGCTGACGGCGGCCCTGGACCGGGCCGCCTACCGCATCGTCCAGGAGGCCCTGACGAACGCCGCACGCCATGCCGGGCCGGCCAAGGTCACCGTCCGGCTCGCCTATGGCGGGCAGGAGTTGGAGATACGCGTGGACGACGACGGCTGCGCGGACCCGTCCCGACCGCACACGCCGGGCATCGGACTCACCGGCATGCGCGAACGCGTCACCGCCGTCGCCGGCACGCTGGACGCGGGGCCGCGCCCTGAGGGCGGCTTCTCGGTGCGGGTGCGCCTGCCACTGGCCGGCGCGAGGGAGGCGGCGTGAGCGGTGTCCCGGGGGAAGCGAGCCGGTGTCCGATCCGGGTCGCGCTCGTCGACGACCAGGCCCTCATGCGCGCCGGCTTCCGCGCCCTGCTCGACGCCGAGGACGGCATCGAGGTGGTGGGCGAGGCCGCCGACGGCGCGCAGGCGCTGACCCTCGTGCGCGCCGAGGTCCCGGACATCGCGCTCATCGACGTCCAGATGCCGGTGATGACGGGCATCGAGGCCACCCGCCGCATCGCCGCCGACCCGGACCTGTCCGGTGTACGTGTCGTGATCCTCACCAACTACGGCCTCGACGAGTACGTCTTCGAGGCCCTGCGCGCCGGCGCCAGCGGCTTCCTGCTCAAGGACACCGAGCCCGCCGACCTGCTCCAGGCCATCGAGGTCGTGGCGGGCGGCGACGCGCTGCTGTCGCCGTCGGTGACGCGGACGCTGATCGGCGAGTTCGTGTCCCGGCCACCGGACCGGGCCACCGCACCCGGTCTGGACTGCCTCACCCGACGCGAACGCGAGGTCACCGCGCTCGCCGCGCGCGGGCTGACCAACGAGGAGATCGCCGCGCACATGGTCATCAGCCCCTTCACCGCCAAGACCCATGTGAGCCGTGCGATGACGAAGCTCGGCGCCCGTGACCGGGCCCAACTCGTCGTCTTCGCCTACGAGTCGGGGCTGGTCACGGCACGCGGACAGGCGGAGTGAACCCTTCCGTGGAGCGCGCGTGCGAGGATCGGCGCGTGATCGCGATACGCCGCACCCCGTCCCGGTACGCCCTCCTCGTCGGCGTGCTGGCGCTGTGCGCGAGCGGATGCGGGCTCTCCACCGAACTGGAGCGTGAGTTCGACCCCGATCCCGAACGGCCGCCGGCCACGACACGGCCGCCCGCCCCGCCACCCGCGTCCGTGACTCCCGATGCCTCGCCGTCGGTGCCGCTCCAGCCGCAGCGGGGCTGTCCGCCCTCCGGCGTGCGCTTCGGTACCGGTCCCGTCAGCGCCGCCATGGGACTGCGCGCCATGACCCTCACGGTGACCAACTGCTCTGCCGAGCCGTACGAGTTGAACGGCTACCCATCCGTCACGGTGCTCGACGAGGCAGGCGCGCCCCTGGAGGCGGTACGCACCGCCGAGGGCACGGACGAGGTGTCCATGGCCCCGGAGGACCCCGGCCCCGAGCCGCTGACCCTGGCTCCGGGCGAGACCGCCGGCGCGGGACTGTACTGGCGGATGGCCGTGGAGAAGGGCGTGTTCCTGCGTGTCGCGCCCGGGGAGGGAGACGACGTCACGACCGTACGCGCCGAGGACTACCTGGACATCGGCCCGGAGAACGTCCTGGGGACGACGGCATGGACGAGGACCCCCTGACCGCGGGTGGCATGGACCTGTGCGGCCGGGACCAACGGGTTGCGGCGCGCCGTCCGGGGTTGACGGGTTGCGGGGCGCCGTCCGGGATTGACGGGTTGCGGTGCGCGTTCGGTGTTAACCGGTTGCGGGGCGCCGTCCGGGATCAGGAGCCTTGACGCATGACTCAGCCACAGCCCGCCACTGAGCCCTCACCGCCCTCCCTGCGCGACGAGATCCTCGCCTACTACGAGCGAGGGGAGGAGGACGCCCGCCTCAGACGGGGCGCCGGACGGCTGGAGTTCTGGCGTACCCAGGAGGTGCTGCGCCGACTCCTGCCGGACGCGCCCGCGCGCGTGCTCGACGTGGGCGGGGGCAGCGGCGTGCACGCGGAGTGGCTGGCGGGCGACGGGTACGAGGTGGAGCTCGTGGACCCCGTGCCCCTGCACCTGGAACAGGCCGCGCGACTGCCGGGCGTCAGTGTCCGCCCCGGAGACGCCCGCGCTCTGCCCGCCGATGACGCGGCGTACGACGTCGTGCTCCTGCTCGGGCCCCTCTACCACCTGCCGGAGCGCGCCGACCGGGTGCGCGCGCTCGCCGAGGCACATCGCGCCGTCCGGCCGGGTGGGCTGGTCGTCGCGGCCACCATCAACCGTTTCGCGGGGCTCCACGACGGCCTTCAGTTGGGGCACTACTTCGTGCCGTCGCACCGTGCGCGGACCGATGCCTACCTGGGCGACGGCCACCACATGCACGCACCCGACGACCCGCTCTTCACCACCGCGTACTTCGCCGACCCCACCGACGTACCCGGCGAGTTCACCGAGGCGGGGCTGGCTCACGAGGGCCAGTACGGCGTCGAGGGCGTTGCCTGGCTGATGGGCCGTGTCGAGGAGTGGCTGGACGACCCGGAGCGACGGGAGGCCGTCCTCGCGGCGAGCCGGCGCATCGAGTCCGAACCGTCGCTGCTGGGCGTGAGCGGGCATCTGCTGACGGCGGGCAGGCGCCGACTGTAGCCGGGGCGGCAGTGCGGGAGGCCGGCCGGGTGACCGTGTGACGAGGCGGGGCAGCCGGGGACGCATGCCGGCTGCTCAGATGGGCAGGTCCTGATCATTGACCGGACCGACCGACGCGCGTGAACAACGAGGTGAGAGCTGCATGTTCACCACCCGGCCCACCCTCTCGGGCACCTTCGGCATGGTGTCCTCCACTCACTGGCTCGCCTCACAGTCGGCGATGGCCGTCCTGGAGGACGGCGGCAACGCGTACGACGCGGCCGTGGCCGCGGGTTTCGTACTGCACGTCGTCGAACCCCACCTCAACGGCCCGGCCGGCGAGGTCCCGATCATCCTCGCTCCGGCGGGCGGCGAGGTCAGGGTGCTGTGCGGTCAGGGCGTCGCGCCCGCCGGGGCCACGATCGAGCACTACAGGGGACTCGGTCTGGATCTCGTACCCGGCACGGGCCCGCTCGCGGCGGCCGTCCCCGGTGCGTTCGACGCCTGGATGCTGCTCCTGCGCGACCACGGGACGAAGCCTCTCGCCGACGTCCTGAAGTACGCCATCGGGTACGCGGAGGACGGTCACCCGCCCGTGGAGCGCCTCGGTGAGACCGTCGAGACGGTGCGTGCCCTCTTCGAGGAGGAGTGGGTCTCTTCGGCGGAGGTGTATCTGCCCGGTGGGAAGGCCCCGCGCGCGGGTCAGCTGTTCCGCAACCCGGCGCTGGCCGCCACCTGGAAGCGGGTGCTCGCCGAGGTGTCCGGTGCGGGGGACCGCGTGGCCGAGATCGAGGCGGCACGTCAGGTGTGGCGGTCCGGCTTCATCGCCGAGGCGCTTCTGCGGCAGGACGCGCGGCCCACCATGGACACCAGCGGCGAGCGCCACACCGGCACGCTCACGGCAGCCGACCTGGCGTCCTGGTCCGCGTCCTACGAGCCGCCGGTGACGTACGACTGGAACGGCTGGACCCTGTGCAAGGCGGGCCCCTGGAGCCAGGGCCCGGTGCTGTTGCAGCAACTCGCGCTCCTGCCGCCGGAGCTGCCCCGGTACGGGTCCGCCGAGTACGTGCACCTGCTCGTCGAGGGCTGCAAGCTCGCCATGGCGGACCGGGAGGCCTGGTACGGGGATGCCGGGGGCCAGGCCGACGTGCCGCTCGGCGATCTTCTGTCGGAGGAGTACAACGCCGGACGGCGTGCGCTCGTCGGCGACACGGCGTCGTACGAGCTGCGACCCGGCAGCCCCGGAGGGCGCGTTCCGCGGCTGAGTGCCCACGCGCGCGTGGTGGCCACCGACGAGCCCGGGTTCGACGTACTGGGAGTCGGCGAGCCGACCGTCGCGGCCCACGGGGGCACCCGCGGCGACACCTGCCACCTGGACGTCGTCGACCGCTGGGGCAACATGGTCGCGGCCACACCCAGCGGCGGCTGGCTCCAGTCCAACCCGGTCGTGCCCGAGCTCGGCTTTCCGCTCGGCACCCGGCTCCAGATGACGTGGCTGGACGAGGGCCTGCCGAACTCCCTCACTCCCGGCCGCCGCCCCCGCACCACGCTCACGCCGTCGCTCGCGCTGCGCGACGGCGTGCCCGTCATGGCGTTCGGCACGCCCGGCGGCGACCAGCAGGACCAGTGGCAGCTGCACTTCTTCCTCGCGGTCGCCCTGCGCCCCCACATTCGTGGCGGTCTCGACCTCCAGGGCGCGATCGACGCTCCGAACTGGCACAACGACGGCTTCCCCGGCTCCTTCTACCCCCGCGGTATGCGCCCCGGCAGCGTCACGGTCGAGTCCCGCATGCCGCCCGAGCTGATGGCGGAACTGCGGCGGCGCGGGCACGACGTGACGGTCGGCGACGCCTGGTCCGAGGGCCGGCTGTGCGCGGTCGCCCGCGATCCGGAGACCGGGCTGCTGTCCGCGGCGGCGAACCCACGGGGGATGCAGGGGTACGCGGTCGGCCGCTGACGGGCGGTCGCCGACGATCGGCCCCGGGTGGGTGCAGGCGCCGGGTGCCCCGCACACGCACACGGGTATTCACGGCGATTCCACCCGGAGTGCACCGGCCGGGCAGGGATTGTCAGTGACGCGTGCTCTCATGGAGGCATGATCGAAGACAACGAAACCATCGACGAGTTTCTCGCCCGGCACGTCACCGACGTCGAGGAGGCGATCCGTGAGGCGGCCACCGCCGAGATCATGCCGCGCTTCCGCCGGCTCGCGGCGCACGAGGTCGACCAGAAGAGCGGCCCGCACGACCTGGTGACGGACGCCGACCGCAAGGCCGAGCTGTATCTGACGGAGGCGCTCACCGCGCTGCTGCCCGGTTCCGTCGTGGTCGGCGAGGAGGCGGTGCACGCCAACCCGGCGTCGTACGAGGCGATTCAGGGCGAGGCGCCGGTGTGGATCGTCGACCCGGTCGACGGCACCCGCCAGTTCGTGCACGGCGATCCCGGTTTCTGCACCCTGGTCGCGCTCGCCCAGGGCGGCGTCCTGCGTGCCTCGTGGACGTTCGCTCCGGCCCTCGACCTCATCGCCGTCGCGGTGCGGGGCCGGGGCGCCACCCTCGACGGCGCGCCTCTGCGGGCCGGCTCACCCGTGCCGGGGGAGGACCTCCGGGTGGCCACGTCCCACCCGGACTACACGACCGACGAACAGAAGCAGGCCCTCCTCGGCATCTACACCGACGGGGTCGCCGCGCGTGCCTGCGGCTCGGCCGGTCTGGAGTATCTCGCCATCGCGCGCGGCGAGTTGGACGCCACGGCCTTCTCCTGGGAGGCCGCCTGGGACCACGCCGCCGGCATTCTCCTGGTCGAGGAGGCAGGCGGCACGCATCTGACCCGCACGGGCGAGCCCTTCCGGATAACGGGCGGCAACGCCCTGCCGTTCACCACGGCCCGTGACGAGGCCGCGGCGCGCCGGGTGGTGGGCCTGCTGTCGGACGGAGCACCCCTGATCGGCTCGGGTCTCTGATCGGCTGGGGTCTCCTGGGCGTCCTGGGTGATCCGGGACGCCGCCGGGTGGGCGGCTCGTCCTGGTGTGCCACCCGCGCCCCGGCCCTGTCGGTCCCCCGGCATATCCTGATCCCGAGTGGCCATCGGCTGACGAAGGAGTCCGAAGGTGCCGTCGATGCTCGATGCGGTCGTGGTGGGTGCGGGGCCGAACGGACTGACGGCTGCCGTGGAGCTGGCCCGTCGGGGCTTCTCCGTGGCCGTGTTCGAGGCGCGCGACACCGTCGGCGGGGGAGCCCGGACCGAAGAGCTCACCCTGCCCGGCTTCCGGCACGACCCGTGCTCGGCCGCGCACCCGCTGGGCATCAACTCGCCCGCGTTCAACGCGATGCCGCTGCAGCGGTACGGCCTGGAGTGGCTGCACGCCGAGCGGCCCATGGCGCACCCGTTCCCCGACGGGACGGCCGCGGTGCTGGCCCGGTCGGTGGCCGAGACGGCGGCCTCGTTCGGGCCGCGTGACGCCGGGCCGTACCGCAGACTGATCGAGCCGTTCCTGCCCAGGTGGGACACCCTGGTCCGCGACTTCATGTCGCTGCCGTCGACCGCCCTGCCCCGCGACCCGGTCACCCTGGCACGCTTCGGCCTGGTCGGCCTGCCGCCCTCCACCTGGCTGACACGCCGCTTCCACGACGAGCGCGCCAAGACCTTGTTCGCCGGGCTGGTCGCCCATGTCATGGCCCCGCTCGACGGCTTCGCCACCGGCGGCGTCGGCCTGGTCTTCGCGCTGGCCGCGCACGCCCGCGGCTGGCCCGTCGCCCGCGGCGGCTCGGGGGCCATCTCGGACGCGCTCACCGCCTACCTGAAAGACCTCGGCGGCACCGTCCACACCGACTACGAGGTGAAGCGCCTCGACGACCTGCCGCCCGCGCGCGCGTACGTCTTCGACACCTCACCCGCCGCCCTGGCCCGGATCGCGGGCTTCGGCCGCTACTACGAGACTTACCGGTACGGGGCGAGCATCTTCAAGATCGACTACGCGTTGGACGGCCCCGTGCCCTGGACCGCTGAGGAGGCGCGTGGCGCCGGTACCGTCCAGGTCGCGGCCGACGAGTCCGAGATCGGCGCCGCCCTGTACGCGGCCTCCCGCACGGGCCGTGCCCCGGACCCGCCCTTCCTGATCACCGTGCAGCCCAGCGTCGCCGACCCCACCCGCGCCCCCGAGGGCAAGCACGTCTTCTGGGCGTACGGCCATGTGCCGAACGGCTGGACCGGGGACCTCACGGACGCCGTCGAGCGCCAACTGGAGCGTTTCGCACCGGGGTTCCGCGACCGAGTCCTGGCCCGCGCGACCGCCGGCCCGCCCGAACTGGCCGCGCGCAACGCCAACTACGTCGGCGGGGACATCGCCTGCGGTGCCGCCTCCGGCCTGCAGCTCCTGCTCCGTCCGAAGCTCTCCCTGTTCCCTTACAGCACCCCGCATCCGGCGGTCTTCATCTGTTCCTCGGCGACCCCGCCGGGACCCGGTGTGCACGGCATGTCCGGGCACAACGCGGCCAAGGCGGTGTGGCGGCGGCTGCGCGCTGAGCCCAAATGACGGATCTTTACCCCGAGTTGACAGCACCCGAAATGGGAAAACACTGTCGCCTTTGTCACTTCTCCTACCCGGCAGTAGGCAACTGAGGGGCCGGCGGCCCGCGAGTAGGGTGCGGCTATGAAAGATCGGAAAGCGGTTTCCCGGTTGACCTGATCGCGGGACCGAGGACGTCCTCGCGCTCATGCCCCCTCAGGCGGCTCTCCCTATCTGCCCCCGACACCTCCGTTCTGCCCCCGACACCTCCGTGCGAGGACGGTTCGTATGCGACCTGCGCCCACCCCACTCAGATTCGGCTACGGCACCAACGGCTTCACGAACCACCGTCTGGCCGACATCCTCGCCGTCCTCGCCGACCTTGGCTACGACGGTGTGGCCCTCACTCTCGACCACGCGCACCTCGACCCGTACGCCGACGACCTGAGCCGACGCGTGGCCGTGCTCGCCCGGAACCTGGCGCGGCACGGGCTGGACATCACGATCGAGACCGGTGCGCCCTACCTCCTGAACCCTTGGGGCAAGCACCTGCCCACGCTGATGTCGGACGGCTCCGAACTCAGGATCGACCTGCTGCGGCGCGCCCTGCGCATCGCCGCCGACCTCGGCTCGCCCACCGTCCACCTGTGCAGCGGCCCCCCGCCCGACGGGCTGCCGGAGGAGGACGCGTGGAAGCGCCTCGCGGCCGGCGTCGAGACGGTCCTTCGGACGGCGGAGCGGTACGGGGTGGCGCTCGCCTTCGAGCCGGAGCCGTACATGTTCGTCGACACCGTGGAGCGCTGCCTGGACCTCGCCGAACGCGTCGGCGGGCACGAGCTGTTCGGGATCACCCTGGACGTCGGGCACGCGCACTGTGTGGAGGAGCGGTCCGTGCTCGACTGCGTGCGCCTGGCCGCCCCACGGCTGCGGAACACACAGATCGAGGACATGCGCCGCGGCATCCACCAGCACCTGGAGTTCGGTACCGGCGAGATCGACTTCCCTTCGGTGCTGGCCGCTCTGCGCGATCTCGGCCACCGTGGCCTGGTCTCGGTCGAGATCCAGGGCGGGGCACTCGACGCCCCCGACGTCGCCCGCCGCTCGATCGAGTTCCTGCGCGCGGCGGCGGGACAGGCGCGAAGCCGCCGCTGCGTGACGGGCCCCGAAGGGTGGACGGCCTCGGCCGCTACCGGAGCCCGGGCTGGTGTACGGGCTGGTATAGAGGCCCCATGACCGCCATCACGCTCATCCAGGGCGACATCACCCAGCAGTCCGTCGACGCCATCGTCAACGCTGCGAACTCCTCCCTCCTCGGCGGCGGAGGTGTCGACGGCGCCATCCATCGCCGGGGCGGCCCCGCCATCCTCGCCGAGTGCCGTGACCTGCGGGCCTCCCGCTACGGCAGGGGCCTGCCCACCGGGCAGGCGGTCGCCACCACGGCGGGCAACCTGGACGCGCGCTGGGTGATCCACACCGTGGGGCCGCGCTTCACCCGGGAGGAGGACCGTTCGGAGCTGCTGGCCTCCTGTTACCGGGAGTCGCTGCGGGTCGCGGACGAGCTGGGCGCCCGTACGGTCGCGTTCCCGGCTGTCTCCGCCGGGATCTACGGGTGGCCCATGGAGGACGCCGCCCGGATCGCGGTGGAGACGGTGCGGGAGTCGGTGCGGGAGACGGAGTCGGCCGTCGAGGAGGTCAGGTTCGTGCTCTTCGACGAGCAGGCATACGAGGCGTTCGCCAGGCATGTCCGGTGAAGCCGGTCGTTCTCCGGTGCGCTTGGGGCACCTGCCCCCGGGGCACATGACAACGTCCGGGCCGGCCCGTGCGGGCCGACCCGGACGTCACGATCAAACGGTCGTGATCAGACCTTCGTGGTCAGATCTTCATGATCCGACCGCCGTGATCAGATCCGGACTCAGGCGACGTCGAACCGGTCGAGGTCCATGACCTTGGCCCATGCCGCGACGAAGTCCTTCGCGAACTTCTCCTTCGCGTCATCGCTCGCGTAGACCTCGGCGAGCGCGCGCAGCTCGGAGTTCGAGCCGAACACGAGGTCCGCGCGGGTGCCGGTCCACTTGACCTCGCCCGTGGCCGCGTCGCGGCCCTCGAACGTGTCCTGGGCCTCGGACGTCGACTTCCACTCCGTACCCAGGTCGAGCAGGTTGGCGAAGAAGTCGTTGGTCAGCGTGCCCGGGGTGTCGGTGAAGACGCCGTGCGCGGACTGGGCGTGGTTGGCGCCCAGGACACGCAGACCGCCGACGAGGACCGTCATCTCCGGGGCGCTCAGGGTGAGCAGGTTCGCCCGGTCGAGCAGCAGGTACTCGGCCGGCAGACGGTTGCCCTTGCCCCGGTAGTTGCGGAAGCCGTCGGAGGTGGGCTCCAGCGCGGCGAAGGACTCCGCGTCGGTGTGCTCCTCCGTCGCGTCCACACGGCCCGGGGTGAAGGGCACCGCGATGTCGTGGCCGGCGTCCTTGGCCGCCTTCTCCACGGCAGCCGAGCCGCCCAGCACGATCAGGTCCGCCAGGGACACCTTCTTGGCGCCGGAGTTGAACTCCTGCTGGATGCCCTCGAGGACGCGCAGGACCTGGGCGAGCTCGTCGGGGTTGTTGACCTCCCAGCCACGCTGCGGCTCCAGGCGGATGCGGGCGCCGTTGGCACCGCCGCGCTTGTCGCTGCCGCGGTACGTCGAGGCCGAGGCCCACGCCGTGCTGACCAGCTGCGAGACGCTCAGGCCCGAGTCGAGGAGCTTGGCCTTGAGGGCCGCGACGTCGGCGGTGTCGATGGCCTCGCCCTCGGCCTGGGGCAGCGGGTCCTGCCACAGCAGGGTCTCCTCCGGGACCTCCGGGCCGAGGTACAGCGACTTCGGGCCCATGTCGCGGTGGGTCAGCTTGAACCAGGCGCGGGCGAACGCGTCCGCGAACTCCGCCGGGTTCTCGTAGAACCGGCGGGAGATCGGCTCGTAGATCGGGTCGAAGCGCAGCGACAGGTCGGTGGTGAGCATCATCGGGCGGTGCTTCTTCGACGGGTCGTGCGCGTCCGGAACGATCTCCGGGGCGTCCTTCGCCACCCACTGGTTGGCGCCGGCCGGGCTCTGGGTGAGCTCGTACTCGTACTCGAAGAGGTTCTTGAAGAACCCGTTGCTCCACTGGGTCGGGGTCGTGGTCCAGGTGACCTCCAGGCCGGAGGTGATGGCGTCCGCGCCCTTACCCGTGCCGAAGGTGCTCTTCCAGCCCAGGCCCTGCTCCTCGATCGAGGCGCCCTCGGGGGCGTCGCCGACGTTGTCTGCCGGGCCCGCGCCGTGGGTCTTGCCGAAGGTGTGGCCGCCGGCGATCAGGGCGACGGTCTCCTCGTCGTTCATCGCCATGCGGCGGAACGTCTCACGGATGTCGCGGGCCGCAGCGATCGGGTCCGGGTTGCCGTTCGGGCCCTCCGGGTTGACGTAGATGAGGCCCATCTGGACCGCGCCGAGCGGGTTCTCCAGCTCGCGGTCGCCGGTGTAGCGCTGGTCGTCGAGCCAGGTGGTCTCGGGACCCCAGTAGACGTCCTCCTCGGCCTCCCAGACGTCCGCGCGGCCGCCGCCGAAGCCGAAGGTCTCGAAGCCCATCTGCTCCAGCGCGACGTTGCCCGTGAGGACCATCAGGTCGGCCCAGGACAGGCTCTGGCCGTACTTCTTCTTGACCGGCCACAGCAGACGGCGGGCCTTGTCGAGGTTGCCGTTGTCCGGCCAGCTGTTGAGGGGGGCGAAGCGCTGCTGGCCGGCCCCGGCACCGCCGCGGCCGTCGCTGATCCGGTAGGTGCCCGCGCTGTGCCAGGCCATGCGGATCATGAGCGGGCCGTAGTTGCCGAAGTCGGCGGGCCACCAGTCCTGGGAGGTGGTGAGGACCTCGGCGATGTCCTGTTTCACGGCCGCGAGGTCGAGGGACTTGAACGCCTCGGCGTAGTCGAACTCCTCACCGAGGGGGTTCGCCACCTCGGGGTTCTTGGCGAGGATCTTCAGGTTGAGGCGCTCCGGCCACCACTGACGGTTGCCTCCGCCCTGCGTCGGGTGCGCGGCGCGCCCGTGCGCGACCGGGCAGCCACCTGTGCCCTCGGCCTTGGGGTCGGTGACGATTGCATCAGGGTTCTCAGCCATGGGAAACCTTCCGGACTAGGTGGATCACTGTGCTCAGATACCACGCGGGGTTGAACAGTCGGGGCACACGCCCCAGTAGATGACCTCGGCCTCGTCGATCGAGAAGCCGCGGTCGTCGGCTGCGGTCAGACAGGGGGTGTGGCCGACCGCGCAGTCGACGTCGGCGACGACACCGCACGACCGGCACACGAGATGGTGATGGTTGTCCCCGACGCGTCCCTCGAACAGGGCCGGGCTCCCGGGGGGTTCGATGCGGCGTACGAGGCTCGCCGTGGTGAGTGCGTGGAGCGCCTCGTAGACGGCTTGCAGGGAGATATGGCCCACGCGCTCGCGTACCCCGGCGGCGATCGCCTCGACATCGAGGTGGTCACCGTCACGGACGGTTTCGAGCAGCGCGACGCGGGCTGCCGTCACCCGCAGGCCGGCACCGCGCAGCTCCTCTGCGGTGGTCGGGGTCTGGGGTGCAGTCATGGCTCCAAACCTACCTGCACAAACACGAATGATTCAAGGTAATGAATGATCCAAGTGTGGCGTGGCGGGTTTGGCTCAGATTTGTCCCAGTATGGTACGGCCCGTCGCGGCAGGGGCTGTGTGTAGGTGCGGCGAGTGAGGGTGCCTGCCATGCCCTTCAGGCGGCGGGAACAGGGGGCATGCGGCAGGAGGGGGGAGTGCGTAGCGGGAGGAGGGATTGCGGCGGCCAGGCCCAGGTGTGTTGCCCTGAGATCGGGCGGGACGCCGTGTCCGTCCCGCCCGCCCGTCACCGGGGCGGCAGGCAGTGGTCGTCCGGCTCGACCGCGCGCCAGACGCGGCGCCCGATGTCGCGGAGCTGTCTCTGCTGCGCCCTGGTGAGGGGGTCGAAGACGAAGCGGCGTACCGCCTCCGCGTGCCCCGGTGCGGTCGCCACGACCTTGTCCCAGCCGGACTCCGTGAGGGTGGCCAGGGTGTAGCGGCCGTCGTCCGGGTCCGGGGCGCGGCGCACCCAGTCGTTCCGCTCCAGCCGCTTGACCAGGTGCGAGAGACGGGACAGCGACGAGCCGGTGTACCCGGCCAACTCGCCCATCCGCAGCGTGCGTTCCGCGGTCCGGGAGAGCATCGCCATCACCTGGTACTCGACGTGACTGATCCCCGCGTCCCGTTGCAGCTGTGCGTCGAGAGCGCCCGGCAGCCTGATCAGTACGCCGGCGAGAGCGTGCCACGTCTCCGTCTCGTCGTCGCTCAGCCAGTGTGGCTGCGCTGGTGTCTCCATGCTCGGGGGTCAGTCCCCTTCAGGCGCGTCGCTGATCCCCAGGCGCAGATGCTCCACGTGGTACACGGCCTGGTCGAGCAGCTCGGCGACATGGTGGTCGTGCAGCGCGTACACCACCGAACGGCCCCGCCGCTCACCGACCACCAGCCCGAGGTTGCGCAGCAGGCGCAACTGGTGCGAGCACGCGGACTGCTCCATGCCCACCTCGGCCGCCAACTCCGTCGCGGGCAGCGGCCCTTCGCGCAGCCGCGCGAGGATCAGCAGGCGGGACGGGGTGGAGAGGGCCTGGAGGGTCGTCGCCACCTTCGCGGCGTTGGCCGCGTCGAGGCGTACGCGAGGGGTGGCGTTCTGCGCGGCAGTGACAGCTCCATGACCCATGGCGGACATCCTACCCATCACCCTTGAAGGAATGAACGACTCTTCATGTGTTCCTGTATGGTGCTCGGGTGTCCACCACTCTTGCCCCACCACCGGTTCGCCCGTCCGCGCCCTCGGCGCCCGGCCGTCGCACCCGCGTCCTCGCCCTGCCCGAGGCCCGCTGGGCCCTCGCCTCGACCCTCGCCTTCCTGCTCGCGCTCCCGCTGGACCTGACCGGCGCCCCCGCCTGGCTGTACGGGCCGCTCTACGTGATCGCGTACGCGGCCGGCGGCTGGGAACCCGCCCTCGAAGGGCTGCGCGCGCTGCGCGAGAAGACGCTCGACGTCGACCTGCTGATGATCGTCGCGGCACTCGGCGCGGCCGCCATCGGGCAGGTCCTGGACGGTGCGCTGCTGATCGTCATCTTCGCCACCTCCGGCGCGCTGGAGGCCCTGGCCACCGCCCGCACCGCCGACTCCGTACGAGGCCTGCTCGACCTGGCCCCCACGACGGCCACCCGGCTGTCGGCGGACGGCACCGTCGAGGAGACCGTCCCCACGGACCAACTGGCCGTGGGGGACGTCGTCCTGGTCCGCCCCGGCGAGCGCATCGGCGCCGACGGACGCGTACTGGAGGGCGAGAGCGACGCCGACCAGGCCACCATCACCGGCGAACCCCTGCCCGTACCCAAGGTCCAGGGCGACGAGGTCTTCGCGGGCACCCTCAACGGCACCGGCGCCCTGCGCGTCCGCGTGGAACGCGACCCGGCCGACTCCGTGATCGCCCGCATCGTGACCCTCGTCGAGGAGGCGTCGGAGACCAAGGCGCCGACCCAGCTCTTCATCGAGAAGGTCGAACAGCGCTACGCCGTCGGCGTGGTGGCCGCCACGCTCGCCGTCTTCGCCGTCCCGCTCGCCTTCGGCTCCGACCTCACCAGTGCCCTGCTCCGCGCGATGACCTTCATGATCGTCGCCTCGCCGTGCGCGGTGGTCCTGGCCACCATGCCGCCGCTCCTCTCCGCCATCGCCAACGCCGGACGGCACGGTGTGCTGGTCAAGTCGGCCGTGGCGATGGAACGGCTCGGCGAGATCGACACGGCGGCGATCGACAAGACGGGCACCCTGACCGAGGGCACGCCCGAGGTCACCGAGGTACGGCCGCTGCCCGGCTCCGGACTCGACGAGGACGCCCTCCTCGCGCTGGCCGCGGCCGCCGAGCACCCCAGCGAACACCCGCTGGGCCGCGCCGTCGTGACCGCCGCCCGCGCCCGCGGCCTGGGCCTCGCCCCCGCGGAGGACTTTACGGCCGTGCCCGGGCAGGGGGTGAGCGCCACGGTCGAGGGGTGCCGGGTAACGGTCGGACGTGCGGGGGCGTACGCCGACGAGACCAGCGGGACCGTGATCCTCGTCGAACGCGACGGGACCCCCGTCGGCACCCTCACCCTCACCGACCGTCTCCGTCACGACGCCCCCGCCGCCATCGCCGCGCTGAGCGCCGTCACGGGCACGTCCCCCGTCCTGCTCACCGGCGACAACCCGGCCGCCGCCGCGCAGGTGGCCGCGGACACCGGCATCACCGACGTGCGGGCGGGCCTCCTGCCCGAGGGCAAGGTGGATGCGGTACGGACCTTCCAGAGCGATGGGCGCAAGGTGCTGTTCGTCGGCGACGGCGTGAACGACGCGCCCGCTCTCGCTGCCGCACACTCCGGTGTGGCAATGGGGCGCGCCGGGTCCGACCTGGCGCTGGAGACCGCGGACGCGGTCGTGGTGCGCGACGAGCTGACCGCGATCCCGGCGGTCGTACGGCTGTCCCGGACCGCCCGTCGGCTGGTCGCCCAGAACCTGGTCATCGCCGGGACGTGCATTGCCGTGCTGGTCGTGTGGGACCTGGCCGGGAATCTGCCGCTGCCGCTCGGTGTGGCCGGGCACGAGGGGTCGACCGTGCTGGTCGGCCTGAACGGGTTGCGGCTGCTGCGGGAATCCGCTTGGCGGAAGGCGGCGACGGGCGCCTGAGAAGGAGGGGTGTCGGGCGCCTGAGAAGGAGGGGCTGTGTGTCGACGTAGGGCTGCGGGCACGTCGGCCGCGAAACACCTCGGTTCCAGGTCGCCCGCACCTTCATGTCGGATTCCTGCCAGCCACGCACCCTCCCCGTATCCGATCCTGGAGTCATGCGGAACGGAATGCACACGGACGTCGAGCGCTGCGTGCGTGCCGTGCAGTCGAAGGACGCACGGTTCGACGGGTGGGTCTACACGGCCGTCCTGACCACGCGGATCTACTGCCGCCCGAGCTGCCCGGTGGTGCCGCCCAAGCCGGAGAACATGACGTTCTACCCGAGCGCGGCGGCCTGCCAGCAGGCAGGGTTCCGGGCGTGCAAACGGTGCCGCCCGGACACCAGCCCCGGCTCGCCCGAGTGGAACCAGCGCGCCGACCTCGTGGCCCGCGCGATGCGGCTCGTCGCGGACGGGACCGTGGACCGCGAGGGCGTGCCCGGGCTCGCCCGGCGGCTCGGCTACAGCACCCGCCAGATCGAGCGGCACCTCCTCGCCGAGCTGGGCGCCGGGCCGCTGGCGCTCGCCAGGGCCCAGCGGGCGCAGACGGCGCGGCTGCTCATCGAGACGACCGCGCTGCCGATGGCGGAGATCGCGTTCGCGGCCGGGTTCGCCTCGATCCGTACCTTCAACGACACCGTGCGGGAGGTCTACGCCCTGTCGCCGAGCGACCTGCGCGAGCGGGCCGCCAAGCGGTCAGGCACCCCGCCGGTACCCGCGGGCGACTCCTCCGGGACCCCAGGGGTGCTGGCCCTGCGCCTCCCCTTCCGGGCCCCGCTCAACCCCGACAACCTCTTCGGCCACCTCGCCGCCACCGCCGTACCCGGTGTCGAGGAGTGGCGCGACGGGGCGTACCGCCGAACCCTGCGCCTCCCGTACGGCCACGGCATCGTCGGGCTCACTCCTGCCCCCGACCACATCGCCTGCCGTCTCACCCTCAGTGACCTGCGCGACCTGCCCGTCGCCATCAGCCGCTGCCGTCGCATGCTCGACCTGGACGCGGATCCGGTGGCCGTGGACGACCAGTTGCGCACGGACCAGGTGCTGGCGCCGCTGATCGACAAGGCCCCCGGCCGCCGGGTGCCGCGCACCGTCGACGAGGCGGAGTTCGCCGTACGGGCCGTGCTCGGACAGCAGGTCTCCACGGCCGCCGCCCGCACCCACGCCGCCCGCCTGGTCACCGCGCACGGCGAGCCCGTGGACGACCCCGAGGGCGGCCTCACCCACATCTTCCCGTCCCCGGAGGCGCTCGCGGACCTCGACCCCGAGTCCCTCGCGATGCCCCGGACCCGCCGCACGACGTTCACCACGCTCGTCCGCCACCTCGCGGACGGCACCCTCCACCTGGGCGTCGACAGCGACTGGGAGGAGACGCGCGCCGAACTCCTCGCCCTGCCCGGCTTCGGCCCCTGGACGGTCGACGTCATCGGGATGCGCGCCCTCGGCGACCCCGACGCGTTCCTCCCCACCGACCTCGGTATCCGGCGTGCCGCACAGGAGTTGGGGCTGCCGTCGACTCCGGCCGCACTCACGGCCCGCGCGGCGGCCTGGCGTCCCTGGCGGGCGTACGCGGTCCAGTACCTGTGGGCGACCGACAGCCACCCGATCAACTTCCTTCCTGTATAGGGATGTTCGCCATGACTTCTGCGACTTCTGCGACCTCTGCGACCTCTGCGACCTCTGCGACGACTGTGACTGCCACGAAGCAGCACACCGTCATCGACAGCCCCTACGGCCCTCTCACCCTCGTCGCGGACGAAGGTGTCCTGTGCGGCCTCTACATGACCCACCAGCGCCACCGCCCGCCGGAGGAGACCTTCGGCCCGCGCGACGACACCCTCTTCGGGGAGGCGGAGGACCAGCTGAAGGCCTATTTCGCCGGTGAGTTGACGGAGTTCACTCTCGAACTGCGGCTGCACGGCACCCCGTTCCAGCGCAGCGTCTGGGAACAGCTCACGACGATCCCCTACGGCGAGACCCGCTCGTACGGAGACCTCGCCGACTCCCTCGGCAACCCCGGGGCGTCCCGAGCGGTCGGTCTGGCCAATGGCAAGAACCCCGTCGGCATCATCGTCCCCTGCCACCGCGTGGTCGGCTCCGACGGCAGCCTCACCGGATACGGCGGCGGCTTGGAGCGCAAGCAGCGCCTGCTGGACTTCGAACGGGGAACGGCCCTCTTCTGAGGGCCCGCGCGGCGGGCGGGGCCGTCACGGCAGGGGGGTCTTGACGACCGGGCCGCTCACGCGCTCGCGGCGCCGAACCTGCGCAGCACCTCCGGCAGGGCGGTCCCGATCGGCTCCCGAACGACCTCGTCCGCGCGGTCGTCGTACGGTGTCGGCTCGGCGTTGACGATGATCAGCCGTGCCCCGTGGTCGGCGGCGACACCGGCGAGCCCGGCGGCGGGCTGCACCTGGAGGCTGGTGCCGACGGCGATGAACACCTCGCACGCCTTGGTGATCGCGACCGCCTCGCCCAGCACCACGGGATCGAGCCGCTCACCGAACATCACCGTCGCCGTCTTCAGGATCCCGCCGCACTCCAGGCACGGGGGATCGGCCTCACCGGCCTCGACCCGGGCGAGCGCGTCCTGAGTGGGAACCCTGGTGTGACACTTCGTGCACACGACGGTCCGTGCGGTGCCGTGCAGTTCGAGGACCTTGCGGGAGGGCATTCCGGCGAGCTGGTGCAGCCCGTCCACGTTCTGTGTGATCACCCGCACCGGCACCCCGGACCGCTCCAGCTCGGCCACGGCCCGGTGCGCGGCGTTCGGCTCGGCCCGCAGTACCCGGTTCTTCCGCCGCATCTGCCACGACCGCTGCCGGATCTCCGGATCGCCCATGTAGTACTCGTACGTCACCAGCTTCTCCGCCTCCGGATCCCGCCGCCACAGCCCGCTGGGGCCGCGGTAGTCGGGGATCCCGGAATCGGTGGAGATGCCTGCGCCACTGAGGAGGGCGACGAGGGGCTTCTTCATGGGCCCGAGGGTAGGACGCCCGCCTACGCGTGGCGAACGGATATCGCCGCCCCGTGGCCGTCCGTTGGCCGCCTCGGGCTCAGCCCACCCGGTTCCCGTTCTCCAGCTCGGCCGTCCCCGTGTTCTGGGCCAGGACCTCCAGCGCGGTGAGCACACGGCGGCCGAGGGCACCGGGGAGGTAGGTGGCCAGCTCGTCCGGCTTCACCAGGCGCCAGGACAGCAGTTCCTCCTCCTGGAGCCGGATCGCCTTGAGGTCGTCCTCGCCGAGGACCCCGCCGTCGTACAGGTACGCCACCAGCGGCGGCCGGGCCGTTCCGTGGACCCAGTCCACGGCGAGCAGGCGCCCCAGCTCGATGTCCAGCCCGATCTCCTCGGCGGTCTCGCGCCGGGCGCCCTGTCGTGGGGTCTCGCCGGTGTCCGACTCGATCGTGCCCCCGGGAAGCGCCCACCCCTCCCGGTAGTTGGGCTCCACGAGCAGCACCCGCCCCTCGGTGTCCCGGAAGAGCGCGGCGGCTCCGGCGAGGACGCGAGGGAGGCCGGCGATGTACGTGGCGAAGTCTGGAGTGGTCATTCGGGAAGGGTAACGAGCCTCGGCGACTCCACCGGGGCGCGAGAGGGGGCGAAAGGAATCAGTCCGGGGGCGCAGCTCAGCGCGCCGTTTCCGCGAACGGCCCTCAGCCTGCGTTCTCCGCGAACGGCCCTCAGTCCGCCGTCCGGGCCAACCGCACCGTGCGCTCCGCCAGTTCACTGATCCGTACCCCGTCGAACCCGAACACCGCGCTGCGGACCGTGTCCTCCAGGGGGTCCTTCCACTGTGGGGGGATCGCCTTCGCGCCGCACAGGACGCCGGCCACCGAGCCCGCGGTGGCGCCGTTCGAGTCGGTGTCGAGGCCGCCGCGGACGGTGAGGGTGATCGTGCGGGTGAAGTCGCCGTCGCCGTACAGGAGGCCGGCGGTGAGGACGGCGACGTTGGGGATCGTGTGGATCCAGCCGAGGCCGGAGGTCTCCTCGGACAGGGTGACCAGGGTGTCCTCCCAGCCCAGTCCCGTCTCGTGCAGTGAGAGGACCCGGCGCACCGTACGGGCCAGACGGCTGCTCGCCGGGATCACCGTGAGCGCGGTGTCGAGAGCCGAGCGTACGGTCGGCGCGGTGAACGCGGCCGCGATGAGCGCGGCCGCCCACATCGCGCCGTACACGCCGTTGCCGGTGTGCGACAGGACCGCGTCACGGCGGGCCAGCGCGGCCGCTCGGTGGGGGACGCCGGGGCGGGTCCAGCCGTGGACGTCGGCGCGGATCAGGGCGCCGATCCACTCCTGGTAGGGGTTCTCGTACGTGGCGGTGAGCGGTGGTTTGAGGCCGTTCGCGAGATTGCGGTACGCGGCCCGCTCGGCGGTGAACGTCTGCAGATACGGCAGCCGCAGCAGCCACAGGTCGCCGACCTGGTCGGTGCTGAAGCCGAAGCCGTACGTCTCCAGCAGGTCGAGGCCGAGGATCGCGTAGTCCACGTCGTCGTCGCGGCAACTGCCGTGGATACGGCCGCGTACGCACTGGCGCCACTCCGGCCGCAGTTCGAGGCCGTCGCTCTCGCCGGCGGGCTCGGGGAGGTAGTCGGTCAGCGGCAGGGCCCCGGCCCGCCGCAGGTAGCGGTCGATGCGGTCCCGCGTCCAGTGGTCGCCCTGCTCGACCGGTTTGCCGAGCATGTTGCCCGCGATCCGGCCCAGCCAGCCCCCGAGGACGCGGTCGGCGAGGTCAGTGCCCAGAGGGGTCATACGTCCGGTTTACCGAATCCGGCGCGGTTCCGCCCGGCCGGCCTCCTCGTTCGCCGCGCCGGACTCTCCATACCGGGCTCGCGTAAATCTCGGTACCGGGCCCGCGTCAACCTTCGTCCGTGTGCGCGGCGGCATGGGATGTTCGCCTGGTTTACTTCCGGGCGTCCCTTTGGTTCCGGACGGTAATCGTCCGCCTTCGCCCCAGGAGTGTCATGACCTTGATGCGCCGTACGATCATGCTCGCGGCCCCGTCCCTCGCCGTCCTGTTCGCCGCAGTCCCGGCCCACGCGGCCGCCGCTGAGCCCCTCGTCCAGTCCGGCGACGTCTACGTCCTCACCGGGGACTACGACATCCTGGAGGACGTCATGGAGCACATCAGCATGCCCAGCGGAGACGGCAACGCCATGATGCACCAGATGTACGACCACAGCGGTGCCTCCGTCCCGGAGTGAACCCCTACGGGGCCCAGGGGGACCCCGTGACGGGGGACGTCCACCCTGGGCAGTGACCCCTGTCACCGGTTAGGGTCCTTGCGGCGCGACTGCCTTGACGTGCGCAAGGCCCGAAGAGCAAGGGGAATTCCAGGTGACGGGAACTGCGCGGGTGCTGATCGCCGCGGACAAGTTCAAGGGCTCACTGACGGCCGTGCAGGTCGCGGAGCGGGTGACGGCGGGCCTGCGGCGGGTCGTGCCCGAGGCCGAGGTCGCGGCGCTGCCCGTGGCCGACGGCGGCGACGGGACGGTGGACGCGGCGGTCGCGGCCGGGTTCGAACGCCGGGAAGTACGGGTCACCGGCCCTCTCGGCGAGCCCGTCACGGCGGCGTACGCGCTGCGCGGCGACACCGCCGTCGTCGAGATGGCCGAGGCCAGCGGGTTGCAGCGGCTCCCCGCAGAGGTCTTCGCGCCGCTGACCGCGACGACGTACGGCTCGGGTGAACTGCTGCGTGCCGCGCTGGACGCGGGGGCCCGGACGATCGTGTTCGGCGTGGGCGGGAGCGCCACCACGGACGGCGGCTCGGGCATGCTGGCCGCGCTCGGGGCGCGCTTCCTCGACGCCGACGGAGCACCCGTCGGACCCGGGGGCGGAGCACTGAGTGCCCTGGCCGCCGCCGATCTGTCGGGCCTCGACCCGCGGCTCGCCGAGATCGAGTTCGTGCTGGCCAGCGACGTGGACAACCCGCTGACCGGGCCCAAGGGCGCGCCCGCCGTGTACGGGCCGCAGAAGGGGGCGACCCCGGATGACGTGGCGGCGCTGGACGCGGCGCTGGGTCACTTCGCGCAGGTCCTGGAACAGGCGATCGGCCCACGGGCGGCCGAGTACGCCACCTCGCCCGGTGCGGGCGCGGCGGGCGGCATCGGGTACGGCGCCCTCATCGTGGGCGCCGGTTTCCGTCCGGGCATCGAGGTCATGCTGGATGTGCTGGGCTTCGCGCCCGCGCTGGAGCGGGCCACGCTGGTGATCACCGGTGAGGGCTCCCTGGACGAGCAGACCCTCCACGGCAAGGCCCCCGCGGGCGTCGCCGCGGCCGCCCGCGCTGCGGGCAAGGAGGTCATAGCGGTCTGCGGCCGCCTCGCGTTGTCACCGGAGACCCTTGGCCGGGCGGGTATCGCCCGGGCCTACCCTCTGACCGAGCTGGAGCCCGACGTCCAGCGCTGCATCGCGGATGCGGGCCCGATCCTGGAGTCCGTGGCGGAACGGATCGCGCGGGACCTGCTGACCTGACGAGCGGGGCGGCGGCCCGCTCCCGGCCCACCGCGCCGGACCGCACACGACGAGGGCCCGAACCAATGTGGTTGGTTCGGGCCCTCGTCACGGACAAACGTCCACCGGACGCCGGCTACGGCAGCTGCGCCGCCCTGGCCTCGCGCCGGTTGTCGCGGAAGTTGTTCACCCGACGAGCCGTGGCGAACAGCGGGATGACCGCACCCATGACCAGCTGCAGCGCACAGCCCGTCTGGAGCAGCAGCTGACCGCTGGGGGCGTCGAAGGCCCACGCGGCCAGGAGCCCCATGCTCAGCACGATCCAGGAGAGCATCGCCACCGCGAGGCGCCCCCGCGGCTTCGGGTACTCGACCCGGCTCACCATCAGCCACGCCGTCCCCAGGATCGCCAGCAGCGTCGCCACGAACGGCAGCTCCAGCAGGATGATCGAGACGACCGTGAGCGCGCCGAACGGAGACGGCATGCCCTGGAACGTGCCGTCCTTCACCGTCACGCACGAGAAGCGGGCGAGTCTCAGCACCACCGCGAGCAGCACGACGACGGCTCCCACCGTCGCCACCCGCTGGTACGCGTCGTCCGCGACCATGCCGTAGACGAGGACGAAGTACGCCGGCGCCAGACCGAAGCTGATCAGGTCGGAGAGGTTGTCCAGCTCCGCGCCCATCGGCGACGACCGCAGCTTGCGCGCCACGAGGCCGTCGAACAGGTCGAAGACCGCCGCGCACAGCATCAGGATGACCGCCGTGGCCGCGCTGTTGCGGGCCATGCCGGATTCCTGGCTGCCGGTGAGGTGCGGGATCAGGATGCCGGTGGTGGTGAAGTACACCGCCATGAAGCCGCACGTGGCGTTGCCGAGCGTCAGAGTGTCCGCTATCGACAGTCGCAGCGACAGCGGCATCTCCTCCTCGTCTTCGTCATCCTCCGCGTCCGGCACCCAGCCGGCCTGTGTGTCGGGATCAATCACGGTCAATGCGAGTCACCCCAGCCACGGTCTTCTGTCCGACCTCGACCGCGATCTCGACGCCCTCGGGGAGGTAGATGTCGACGCGCGAGCCGAAGCGGATCAGCCCGATGCGGTCACCCTGCTCGACCTTGGTCCCCTGCGGGATGTACGGGACGATACGGCGGGCGACCGCGCCGGCGATCTGGACCATCTCGATGTCACCGAGCTCGGTGTCGAAGTGCCAGACGACGCGCTCGTTGTTCTCGCTCTCCTTGTTGAACGCCGGAACGAACCCGCCCGGGACGTGCTCGACCGACGTGACCGTGCCGGAGAGCGGCGCGCGGTTCACGTGGACGTTGAGCGGGCTCATGAAGATCGCGACGCGGGTGCGGCCGTCCTTCCACGGCATGATGCTCTGCACCACACCGTCGGCGGGCGAGATGACTCGGCCCTGGGCGATCTCGCGCTCGGGGTCGCGGAAGAACCACAGCATGCCGGCCGCGAGGGCGGTGGCCGGTACGGCCATGGCCTTGGCGGCGCCGGAGCGGCGTGCGCGGACCAGGCTGATGGCTGCGGTGGCGACGGTCGGGAGAAGCCACGGCGATGCTCCGCGCGCGAGGCGTACGCCGGCCAGGCTGTCGCGTGGTGCAGAGGTTTGGCTGTGGGGCATGGATGACCTTCGTAGCGGATGATGCCGCGCTGTGACTGGGGACGGCGGCTTTTCCGGGATCGTACCGGTCGCGGGCCACAACTGGGCAAGCCAGGAAGCCGAGTCGGCGGCCGAAGACCGTTGACAGGGTGTGATCTTCTTCTCGAAGAAAACACCCTTAAACGGACGTCTAGCCCTGGAATCGATATTCTTCGAGCAGTCTGCGCCCGATGATCATTTTCTGGATTTCGGCGGTGCCTTCACCGATCAGCAGCATCGGTGCCTCACGGTAGAGACGCTCGATCTCGTACTCCTTGGAGAAGCCGTAGCCGCCATGGATCCGGAAGGCGTCCTCCACGACTTCTTTGCAGTATTCGGAGGCGAGGTACTTCGCCATCCCCGCTTCGAGGTCGTTTCGTTCGCCCGAGTCCTTTTTGCGAGCTGCGTTGACCATCATGGCATGGGCGGCCTCGACCTTGGTAGCCATCTCCGCCAGCTTGAACTGAATCGCCTGGTGCTGGGCGATCTGCTTGCCGAAGGTGTGCCGCTGCTGGGCGTACTGGATGCCCAGTTCGAATGCACGCTGAGCGACGCCGCAGCCACGCGCTGCCACATTCACCCGGCCGACCTCGACGCCGTCCATCATTTGGTAAAAACCTCGGCCGGTGGTGCCGCCGAGCACGCGATTGGCCGGAATGCGCAGTCCGTCCATGATGAGCTCGGTCGTGTCGACGCCCTTGTAGCCCATCTTGTCGATCTTGCCTGGGATGGTGAGCCCGGGGCGGACCTCACCGAAACCGGGCTCCTTCTCGACGAGGAAGGTCGTCATCGACTTGTGGGGCGCCGCGGCCGCCTCCGCAGCGGAGTGTCCTTCGTCACTCCGCACGAGGACGGCAACCAGGGTTGACGTTCCGCCGTTCGTGAGCCACATCTTCTGGCCGCTCAGGACGTACTCGTCACCGTCCTTCACCGCCTTGGACGTGATGGCCGCCACATCCGAGCCCATCCCCGGCTCCGACATCGAGAAGGCGCCCCGGACCTCGCCCAGCGCCATCTTCGGCAGGAAGGTGTCCTTCTGCTCCTGCGTGCCGTGCTGCTTGAGCATGTACGCCACGATGAAGTGGGTGTTGATGATGCCGGACACGGACATCCAGCCGCGGGCGATCTCCTCCACACACAGGGCGTAGGTGAGGAGGGACTCGCCCAGTCCGCCGTACTCCTCGGGAATCATCAGACCGAACAGACCCAGCTCCTTCAGGCCGTCGACGATCTGCTGTGGGTACTCGTCGCGGTGCTCCAGCCCGGTCGCGACCGGGATGATCTCCTTGTCGACGAAGTCCCGGACGGTGGAGAGGATCTCCTGCTGTACGTCGGTCAGACCGTGGGTCTGGGCGAGTCGCGCCATGCTACTTCTCCTGTGCGTTCGGCTCAGGGCGGCCGGGCTGCTCGCCGCCGCGCTCCTTGATGTATGTCTCGGTGGGCACCATCACCTTGCGGCGGAACACGCACACGAGCGTGCCGTCCTGCTTGTAGCCCTTGGTCTCGACGTGGACGATGCCGCGGTCGTTCTTCGACTTGGACAGCCACTTGTCGAGCACGGTCGTCTCGCCGTAGACCGTGTCGCCGTGGAAGGTCGGCGCCACGTGCCTGAGCGACTCGATCTCCAGGTTGGCGATCGCCTTGCCGGAGATGTCGGGCACGGACATGCCGAGCAGGAGCGAGTAGATGTAGTTCCCCACGACGACGTTCCTGCCGAAGTCCGTCGACGTCTCCGCGTAGTTGCTGTCCAGGTGGAGCGGATGGTGGTTCATGGTGAGGAGACAGAACAGGTGGTCGTCGTACTCCGTGACCGTCTTGCCGGGCCAGTGCTTGTAGACCGCCCCGACCTCGAACTCCTCGTAGGTGCGCCCGAACTGCATGGCGTTACGCGTCCCCTCTGGTCGGCCTAGTCGGCGGGAATCTCGAACGTGCTGGTGCGCCGCATACCGGCGGCGCGTCCCTTGCCCGCGATGACCAGCGCCATCTTGCGGCTGGCCTCGTCGATCATCTCGTCGCCGAGCATCGCCGAGCCCTTCCTGCCGCCCGCCTCGGACGTGCAGTACTCGTACGCGTCCAGGATCAGCTCGGCATGGTCGTAGTCCTCCTGGGAGGGCGAGAAGATCTCGTTGGACGCCTCGACCTGGCCCGGGTGGAGCACCCACTTGCCGTCGAAGCCGAGCGCCGCGGCGCGCTGCGCGACCTCGCGGTAGCCGTCGACGTTGCGGATCTGGAGGTAGGGGCCGTCGATCGCCTGGAGGTTGTTGGCGCGGGCGGCCATCAGGATCTTCATCAGGATGTAGTGGTAGGCGTCCGCCGGGTAGCCGGGCGGCTGCTCGCCCACGACCAGCGACTTCATGTTGATCGACGCCATGAAGTCGGCCGGGCCGAAGATGATCGTCTCGACGCGCGGCGAGGCCTGGGCGATCTCATTGACGTTGTTCAGGCCCTGGGCGTTCTCGATCTGCGCCTCGATGCCGATCCGCCCGACCTCGAAACCCATCGTCTTCTCGATCTGGGTGAGCAGCAGGTCCAGGGCGACGACCTGCTGGGCGTCCTGCACCTTCGGCAGCATGATGCAGTCCAGGTTCGGACCCGCGCCCTCCACGACGGTGACGACGTCGCGGTACGTCCACTCGGTCGTCCAGTCGTTCACGCGTACGACCCGGGTCTTGCCGGTCCAGTCGCCCTCGTTGAGGAACTTCACGATCGTGTGCCGCGCCTCGGGCTTGGCGAGCGGGGCGCAGGCGTCCTCCAGGTCGAGGAAGACCTGGTCGGCGGGGAGGCCCTGGGCCTTCTCCAGGAAGCGGGGGTTGCTTCCGGGCACCGCGAGGCAGGAACGCCGCGGACGAAGACGGTTGACAGAAGGAAGAGGCGCGGCGGAGCCGCTCGTCAGAGGGGTGGTGGCGGGAGACGGGCGGGCGGTCATACGGGGACCTCCAAGGGGTCGAGCTTGTTGGCCTTGCGGATCTCGTCGACGATACGGCCGATGATCCCGGTGATGTCGAAGTCCTTCGGGGTGAAGACCGCGGCCACTCCAGCGGCCCTGAGCTGCTCGGCGTCGCCGTTCGGGATGATCCCGCCGGCGATCACCGGGATGTCGGGCGCACCGGCCTGACGCAGCCGCTCCAGCACGTCCGGCACGAGCCGCGCGTGCGAACCGGAGAGAACCGACAGGCCGACCGCGTGCACGTCCTCGGCGAGGGCCGCGTCCACGATCTGCTCGGGGGTGAGCCGGATGCCCTGGTACACCACCTCGAACCCGGCGTCCCGGGCCCGCACGGCGATCTGCTCGGCCCCGTTGGAGTGCCCGTCCAGGCCGGGCTTTCCGACGAGGAAGCGCAGCTTGCCCACGCCCAGGTCCCGGGCGGTGGCGTCCACCCCCCGGCGGACCTCGGCCAGTCCGCTGCCCTCCTCTGCCGTCACCGCGACCGGCGCCGAGGAGACGCCGGTCGGCGCCCGGAACTCCCCGAACACCTCCCGCAGTGCCCCGGCCCACTCACCGGTCGTGACCCCGGCACGGGCACACTCCAGGGTGGCCTCCATGAGGTTGTCCTCGCCCTGGGCGGCCTCCTTCAGCCGCTCCAGCGCCACCCGCAGGCGCGGGTCGTTGCGGGTGGCGCGCCATTCCTGGAGGGCTCGTACGACACGTTCCTCGACCGCGGGGTCGACCGTGTGGATGGCCGTGTCCAGGTCGGCCGTCAGCGGGTTCGGCTCGGTCGTCTCGAAGATGTTGACGCCGACGATCTTCTCCTCGCCGGACTCGATCCGGGCCCGGCGGGCCGCGTGCGAGGCGACGAGCCGCGACTTCAGATAGCCCGACTCGACGGCGGCCATCGCGCCGCCCATCTCCTGGATGCGCTCGATCTCGGCGAACGACTCCTCGACCAGTCGGCCTACCTTCGCCTCGATGACGTGCGAGCCCTCGAAGATGTCGTCGTACTCCAGCAGGTCGCTCTCGTGCGCGAGCACCTGCTGGATGCGCAGCGACCACTGCTGGTCCCAGGGCCGGGGCAGGCCCAGCGCCTCGTTCCAGGCGGGGAGCTGGACGGCACGCGCGCGGGCGTCCTTCGACAGGGTGACGGCCAGCATTTCGAGCACGATTCGCTGGACGTTGTTCTCGGGCTGGGCTTCCGTCAGACCCAGAGAGTTGACCTGGACGCCGTACCGGAAGCGCCGCTGCCGGGGGTCCTCGATGCCGTACCGCTCGCGCGTGATGCGGTCCCAGATGCGGCCGAAGGCCCGCATCTTGCACATCTCCTCGACGAAGCGGACCCCCGCGTTCACGAAGAAGGAGATACGGGCGACGACCTCACCCATGCGCTCCCGCGGCACCTGACCGGAGTCACGGACGGCGTCCAGCACCGCGACGGCCGTCGACATCGCGTACGCGATCTCCTGGACCGGTGTGGCACCGGCCTCCTGGAGGTGGTACGAGCAGATGTTGATCGGGTTCCACTTCGGGATGTGGGAGACCGTGTACGCGATCATGTCCGTGGTCAGACGGAGCGAGGGGCCGGGCGGGAAGACATGCGTCCCCCGCGACAGGTACTCCTTCACGATGTCGTTCTGTGTCGTCCCCTGGAGCCTGGTGACGGCCTCCTCATCGAGTCCTTGCTCCTCCGCGACGACCTGGTAGAGCGCCAGCAGCCACATGGCCGTGGCGTTGATGGTCATCGAGGTGTTCATCTGCTCCAGGGGGATGTCCTGGAACAGCCGGCGCATGTCACCCAGGTGCGAGACCGGTACCCCGACCCGGCCGACCTCGCCGCGGGCGAGGACGTGGTCGGGGTCGTATCCGGTCTGCGTCGGCAGGTCGAAGGCCACCGAGAGACCCGTCTGCCCCTTGGCGAGGTTGCGGCGGTACAACGCGTTGGACGCCTCGGCCGTGGAGTGACCGGCGTAGGTCCGCATCAGCCACGGCCGGTCCCTTTCCCTGGGTTCCTGCCGGCTGGGTTCCCCTGTCTTCGTCTCTTTCATGTCTTTCATGAAGGGACCTCAGATGTTCCGGAAGCGGTTGATGGCGTCGATGTGCCGGGCGCGCTTCTCCGCGTCGCGCACGCCCATGCCCTCGCGCGGGGCCAGCGTCAGTACACCGACCTTGCCCTGGTGGAGGTTGCGGTGCACGTCGTACGCGGCCTGGCCGGTCTCCTCCAGCGAGTAGACCTTCGACAGCGTCGGGTGGATCTTGCCCTTCGCGATCAGCCGGTTGGCCTCCCAGGCCTCGCGGTAGTTGGCGAAGTGCGAACCGATGATCCGCTTCAGGGACATCCACAGGTAGCGGTTGTCGTACTCGTGGGTGTAGCCCGACGTGGAGGCGCAGGTGACGATGGTGCCGCCCTTGCGTGTGACGTAGACCGAGGCGCCGAAGGTCTCGCGGCCGGGGTGCTCGAAGACGATGTCGACGTCCTCGCCGCCGGTCAGCTCGCGGATGCGCTTGCCGAAGCGCTTCCACTCCTTCGGGTCCTGGGTGTTCTCGTCCTTCCAGAACCGGTAGTCCTCGGCGTTGCGGTCGATGATCGCCTCGGCACCCATGGCCCGGCAGATCTCCGCCTTCCGCGGGCTGCTCACCACACAGACGGGGGTCGCGCCACCGGCCAGCGCGAACTGTGTGGCGTAACTGCCGAGCCCGCCGCTCGCGCCCCAGATCAGCACGTTGTCGCCCTGCTTCATACCGGCGCCGTTGCGGGAGACGAGCTGCCGGTACGCGGTGGAGTTGACCAGGCCCGGAGCGGCGGCCTCCTCCCAGGTGAGGTGGTCCGGCTTGGGCATCAGCTGGTTGGACTTCACCAGGGCGATCTCGGCGAGTCCGCCGAAGTTGGTCTCGAAGCCCCAGATCCGCTGCTCGGGGTCGAGCATCGTGTCGTTGTGGCCGTCGCTCGACTCCAGCTCGACCGACAGACAGTGCGCGACGACCTCGTCACCGGGGTTCCAGGCGTTGACGCCGGGGCCGGTCCGCAGGACGACGCCCGCGAGGTCGGAGCCGATGATGTGGTACGGCAGGTCGTGGCGCTTGGTGAGCTCGCTCAGCCTGCCGTAGCGCTCCAGGAAACCGAAGGTCGGCAGCGGCTCGAAGATCGAGGTCCACACCGAGTTGTAGTTGACCGACGAGGCCATGACCGCCACCAGGGCCTCGCCCGGACCCAGCTCCGGGACCGGCACGTCGTCCAGGTGGATCGACTTGCGCGGGTCCTTGTCGCGGGTGGCGAGCCCGGCGAACATCTCCGTCTCGTCCTTGTGCACGGTGATGGCGCGGTACGACTCGGGGAGCGGCAGAGCGGCGAAGTCGGCGGACGTGACCGCGGCGGAGCCGCCTGATGTCACGGTCTGCGACTGGATCGCGTCCAGGATTTCCTTCACGGTGTTGCCTCCGGCGACGAGCGTCCTGAGGGAAGACGCTGCTGAGGGTTACGTCGGGTGCTGCTGAGGGTGTGCCGTCGGTTCGGCGGAAGGGTGGTGTTCCGGCAGCGCTTTGTGGCGCGGAGGGTGCCTGTGACGCAGGCGTCCGGGCGCGCCGGCCGGATGGCCGGCGGGGACAGCCGACGTACGAAGGATCTCTGTACGCCGATCGCCCGGACACCCTCACGGTATGGCACCCCGTGTCACCTCGCAAGGCACTGGGTGCCAGAAATTGCTCTCAGGTGAAATCTTTACGCGACAAATGAGCGATGATCGATCGACGGGCCACCCGAATATCGGCGGAAAATCCGGCCAGCACGACGAGAACGGCTCCGCTGTAGCCCGTCCTGCCGTAGCAGTGCCGTGCGCAGCGGAGCCGTGAGCTCGATGCAGTGGGGTGGGGCGGCAGCCGGTCGCCGTGCGAGGGCCGGCATGCGCGGCAGTTCCGCCGGCAACTCCTCGGTGCTGACCGGCCGTTCGGAGCCACGGGTGACGATCGGGGCCCGTGACGCCGACGCTGCCGGTCAGCGGTTCCTCAGGGCCTCCTCGATGGTCTTCATGACCTCGTCCAGCGGTGCGTCGGTCCTGGCCACCGTCACCAGTACCTCGCCCTGCGAGGAGACCGACGCCGGGACCCGGGAGGCGTGGGGCGTGGGCTCGTGCCGGCCGACCCCGATCCCCGTGCCGAACGTCCTGCGGACGATCGCGAAGGCGTGGTCCAGCTGCGCCTCCACGTCCCCCTGCCCGCCGGCCCGCAGCCAGCGGCGCAGTACGTGGTTGTGCGCGGTGACGACCGCGGACGCGGCGACCTCGGCCAGCAACGGGTCGTCGTTGGCGTCGTCGTCGTGGGCGTGCTCGTCGAAGTGGCCCAGCAGGTACCGGGTGAAGAGCCGCTCGTAGCGGGCGACCGACGCGATCTCCGCCTCGCGCAGGGTGGGGACCTCCCGCGTGAGCTTGTAGCGCTGCACCGAGATCTCCGGCCGGGCCGCGTACATCTTCATGACTTCCTTGATGCCGCGGCACACGGTGTCGAGCGGGTGCTCGTGGGCGGGCGCCGCGTTCAGTACGGCCTCGGCCCGGACCAGGGTGTCGTCGTGGTCGGGGAAGATCGCCTCTTCCTTGGAGCGGAAGTGGCGGAAGAAGGTGCGGCGGGCGACTCCGGCGGCCGCCGCGATCTCGTCGACGGTGGTCGCCTCGTACCCCTTGGTCGCGAACAGTTCCATCGCCGCGGCCGCCAGTTCCCGGCGCATCTTGAGCCGTTGGGCGGCGGCGCGACCGCCCGCGGCGCTTTCCGGAACGTCGGGCGCAGCTGGTGTACGTGAGGACTTGGCGGGGTGGGACATGACCCGAACGTACTGCATCCGCGCAGCATGTTGCGCAGATCCGCCGATCACCCGCCTCCGGGGGCAGGGGGAGCGCCGGGGCGGGAGACCGGGGCGGAGCCGCCCGGAACTCACGAGGAGCCGGCCGCCGGTCGCATGCCCCGGCAGCCCGCCCCGGTCCGCGTCGCCGCTGAACCCCTCGCCGGACCGCTCAGCGCTTGGCGTACTCGCGGAAGCCGCGCCCCGTCTTGCGGCCGAGGCAGCCCGCCGCCACCAGGTGCTCCAGGAGCGGCGCCGGGGCCAGGCCCGGGTCACGGAACTCGCGGTGCAGGACCCGCTCGATGGCCAGCGAGACATCGAGGCCGACCACGTCGAGCAGTTCGAACGGGCCCATCGGGTAACCGCCGCCCAGCTTCATGGCCGCGTCGATGTCGTCCAGCGACGCGTAGTGTTCCTGGACCATCTTGACCGCGTTGTTCAGGTACGGGAACAACAGGGCGTTCACGATGAACCCCGCGCGGTCGCCGCAGTCCACCGGGTGCTTGCGGACGGCCGTGCACAGCTCGCGGACCGTGGCGTGCACGTCGTCCCCGGTCAGGACCGTGCGGACCACCTCGACCAGCTTCATCGCGGGCGCCGGGTTGAAGAAGTGCATGCCGATCACGTCCTGCGGCCGCGAGGTGGCGCGGGCACAGGCCACGACCGGCAGGGAGGAGGTCGTGGTGGCGAGGATCGCGCCCGGCTTGCAGACCTTGTCGAGGGTCGCGAACAACTGCCGCTTGACCTCCAGGTCCTCCGCGACGGCCTCCAGCGCGAGGTCGACGTCCGCGAACGCGTCGCACGATCCGGCCGGGGTGATCCGGTCCAGCGTCGCGGCCGCCGCCTCGACGGTCATGCGTCCCTTGTCGACAGAGCGCGAAAGCGACTTGCCGATACGGGCCTTGGCGGTCCCCGCCTTCTCCTCGCTGCGCGCGGCGAGCACGACCTCGTACCCCGCCTTCGCGAACACCTCGGCGATCCCGGACGCCATGGTCCCGGACCCCGCGACACCGATGGCACGGACGCTGCGGCCGGGGACCGCGGGCCCGCCGGACAGCGGCGTCAGCGCGTCCCGCACGACGGCTGCGCTGCCGGGCGCCTCGTACGTGTAGAAGCCGCGCCCCGACTTGCGGCCGGTCAGGCCCGCCTCGCTGAGCTGCTTGAGGATGGGTGCGGGCGCGTGCAGCCGGTCGCGCGACGCGGTGTACATGGCCTCCAGGACCGTACGGGCCGTGTCGACGCCGATCAGGTCGAGCAGCGCCAGCGGGCCCATCGGCAGCCCGCAGCCGAGCCGCATCGCCGCGTCGATGTCCTCGCGGGTGGCGTACTTGGCCTCGTACATCGCGGCAGCCTGGTTGAGGTAGCCGAACAGCAGCCCGTCGGCGACGAACCCGGGCCGGTCGCCGACCGCCACGGGCTCCTTGCCCAGCTCGATGGCCAGGTCCGTGACGGAGGCAACGGCCCGGGGTGCGGTGAGCACGGAGGAGACGATCTCGACGAGCTTCATCGCGGGCGCCGGGTTGAAGAAGTGCAGCCCGAGCACGCGCTCGGGGCGGGCCGAGTCGGCGGCCAGGCGCGTGACCGAGAGCGCGTTGGTGCCGGTCGCGAGGACGGTCTCCGGGCGGACCACGGCGTCCAGCTCGCGGAAGACCTGCTGCTTGATCTCGTACGACTCCGGGGTCACCTCGATGACCAGGTCGGCGTCGGCCGCGGCCTGGAGGCCGGTGAACGTGCGGAAACGGGCGAGGACGTCGCCGCGCTCCTGCTCGGTGATCCGGCCGCGCGCCACGGCGCGGGCGGTCGAGGTCTCCAGGGTGGCGACGGCCTTCGCGGCCTGCGCCTCGCTGATGTCGATCCCGATGACCTCGCGGCCGGCCCGGGCCAGGACCTCGGCGATACCGGCGCCCATGGTGCCGAGACCGACGACGGCAATGGTCCTGAGCGGGGACAGAGAGGTGTCGGACAGGGGAGTGGCCATCGCGGACTCCAGAAGTGAGGGTGACGACTGGGAATGCGCCCGGCTGCGCCGAAGAGCGCACCGGGTGCGGAAAGGAGTGCGGTGTGCGGGTGTTGCCGGGCTACGAGCGCACACGCCCGGTGCCGTCGCCAGGGGCATGCACGCCCGGCGAACGGTGATGACCGACCGGCCCTGTCCCCAAGCCGAGTCGCACTGAGGTACCCGAGGTACCGAACCGACTGATCTCGTGGAGGCTGCGTCACCAGGCCACCACGAGCAGGTACACGAGCGGGTAGCTCGCTCGTCTGAGCTTAACCCGCGAGTAACGAGCGCGCCAGTCCCCGTGTTTGTGATGCACGTCCCCGGCGGGGCCGTGGCAACCGTACCCTCGGTGCCATGGACGAGGAGTTGCGATCACTCACGGAACGCTTACGTCACGAGTCGGGAGCCCCGGTCGGCTACGAGCGGCTCGTGGCGACCAGCGACCTCGACGAACTGGCCGGTGTGCTCACCGCGCCCGGGCGGCCGCTGTGGGCACGGGAGTTGGCCGCCTTCCGGCTCGGCCTCGCCGGGGACCGGCGGGCCTTCGAGACCCTCGTCCTGTTGCTCAACCACCGCGACCCGCCGCGCTGCGCCTCCGCCGCGTACGCCCTGGCCCGGCTGGGCGATCCGCGCACCGCCCGCGCGGCCGCCGCGCTCGCCACCAACGAACTCCGCGTTGCCTACGCCCTGCACCCCGTACGCCTCCTGGTGGCGCTGCGCGCTCCCGAGGCCGTGCCCGCCCTGATCACCGCCCTCGCGCGGCGGCTGCGGCCGCATGATCCGTACCGCCTGGTCGCACTCGCCTGTGTGGAGGGGCTGGGCGCGCTGGGCGACGAACGGGCCCGTCCCCTGCTCAACGAGGCGCTCGCCCACCCCGCTCTCGCGGAGGCGGCGGCCGGAGCGCTGAAGCGACTGCCCAAGCTGTGAGGCGTCAGGCGGGAGCCATGTCCCCTAGGGCCCTTCTGATGGATCTTCGCCGCACGGCGCGAAGGGACAGGTGGCTCCGCCACATGACCCTTCACACCGCACGCCTGGGGTCCCCCACGCCCTTTGAGGGCAGTGGGGGAGCACGCACCGGACGCCGCTCCTTCCTCCACGGAGATCCATCAGAAGGGCCCTAGCGCACGCGCGTAACGCACCTCGGGCACCGCCACCCCGTCCACCTCGAAGGGCTCCTCGGCGCCGTCCGGGGCGAAGCCGTGGCCCTCGTAGAAGCGGCGCGCGCGGGCGTTGTCCTTCAGCACCCAGAGCAGCATCCGCTCGTGCCCGGCGGTGGCGCACCGCTGGGCCGACTCACGGAGCAGCGCGTGGCCCACGCCCGTCGAGAGGTGGCCGGGCCGCACGTAGACGGCGTACAACTCGGCGTCGTCGGTGCGGACTTCACCGTCCCGGTACGGCCCGTGGCAGGCCCAGCCGACGACCTCGCCGTGCCGCTCCGCGACCAGGTTCACGACCTCTCCGTTGCCCTTCTCCAGGTGACCGCGCCGCCGTTCGGCGTCCGCGTCCACGTCGAGCCGGTCGAGGTACGCCTGCGGGATCATCCCCGCGTACGCGGTCCGCCAGCCGCCGATCCGGATCTCGGCCACGGAACGGCAGTCGGCCAGGGTCATCTCACGGATGCGGAGTCGGGCGAGTCGGTCTTCCATGACGGCACCCTAAGTGGGCACCAGGGCCGCGCGCCCGTCGACTGCTGCGGGCTGGCCTCGCGGGTCTCAGCCGCGGAAGCCGAGCAGCCTGTGCAGTGCCGCACCCCGCGAGGACGAGGGTGCCGACTTCGCGGTCAGCGGTTTCGGGTCGGGCAGCCGCTTGCACACCGCGTCGGCCCCGTCCCCGCCCGCGCCCCGCGGCACCGTGCCGTCGGTCAGATACGCCGCCAGATGCTTGTCGAGGCAGGTGTTCCCGCTGAGCGTGATCCCGTGGTTGCCGCCGCCCTGCTCCACCACCAGGCTGGAGCCGCGCAGCAGACGGTGGACCGCGACGCCGCCCTCGTACGGGGTGGCCGCGTCGTCCGTCGCCTGGAAGAGCAGCACCGGCGGCGCGGCGGCGTTGGAGACGTCGACCGGCTGCGACGCGCTCGTCGGCCAGAACGCGCACGGTGCGTTGTACCAGGCGTTGTTCCAGGTCATGAACGGTGCCTTCGCGAAGGTGTCCCAGTTGTCCCTGCGCCACTGGCCCCAGTCGCGCGGCCAGGCCACGTCAGCGCACTGCACGGCGGAGTAGACGCTGTAGCCGTTGTCGCCCGCCGCGTCGACGGCGCCGAAGTTCTCGTACGCCTTGACCAGCGGGTCGTCGTTACCGTCGTTCACGTAGGCCGCGAACGCCTCGGCGAGGTAGGGCCAGTAGCCGTTGTAGTAGCCGCCCGGGAGGAAGGTGTCCTCCAGCTCCGAGGCACCCATCCTGCCGTCCGCGGGCTTCTTGGCGAGGGCCCCGCGCATGGCGTACCACTTGGCCTCCACCTTCGCCGGGTCGGTACCCAGCTTGTACTTCGCGTCGTGCCGCGCGACCCACGCCGTGAACGCGAGGTGGCGGTCGTTGAACGCGTGGTCCTGCTGGATGTTGTCGCCGTACCAGACGCCCGTGGGGTCGACGACCGAGTCCAGCACCGCACGACGCACACGGTCCGGGTAGAGCTTCGCGTAGACGGCGCCCAGATAGGTGCCGTACGAGTACCCGAAGTAGTTGATCTTCTTCGCCCCGAGCGCCTGCCGGATCGCGTCCATGTCCTTGACCACGCTGACCGTGCCGATGTGCGGCAGCAGGTCCGCGTGTTTGGCGGCGCACGCCTTGGTGAAGGCGGCGGCACGGTCGAGGTTGGCCTTCTCGACGGCCGGAGTGGACGGCAGCGAGTCGGGCCGCACCGGCGAGAAGTGCCCCGGGCGGCAGTTCAGGGCGGGCCTGCTGGCGCCGACACCGCGTGGGTCGAAGCCGATGACGTCGTACTGCGCCGCCACCTTCGGGGGCAGTGCGGACGCGACGAACCCGGCCAGTGTGAGACCACTGCCGCCGGGCCCGCCGGGGTTGACCAGCAGCGGCCCCTGGTACTTCTTCGCCGTGTGCGGCACGCGCGAGAGGGCGAGTGTGATCTGCCTGCCGCGCGGGTTGGTGTGGTCGAGCGGCACCTTCAGGGACGCGCACTGGAGCGTCGGGTAGTCGCTCGTCCCGCACTTCTTCCAGGACGGCTTCGCGGGCGGAGCGTCGATCGTGGTGCGCGGCCCGGATACGGCGCCCGCGCTCGCGTCGGCCGGGACCCCTGTGACCATTCCGGCCACCACGACGGCGGCACCGCACAGAGCAACTGCGCGCTTCTTCATTGTCGGGCTCCCGGGACGCAGGACGTGAGCCGTGCGCTCCACGGCCCTCATCGCACTCGTCCCGGAGCCGACTTCCGGAAGAACGCGTTCTGCCCACACTTGACCCGAACGGACCGGGAGAAGCACTCGGACGCTCTTCTCCGGTCCACCCACCGGTCCGCCGCGGTCAGAGCAGCGTCAACTGGGTCACCGTCGGCTCCGACCGCAGCTCGGGTGCCTCGGGCTCGGGTGCCGGAATCCTGCGCGGCAGCCCCGCGCGTGTGGGGCCCATGCCGTACTCCTGGGCCAGTTCGTGGACCTGGCCGGTGACCCGGCGCTGGTACCACTTCGGGGCGTACGCTCCCTCCGCGTACAGCCGCTCGTAACGCCGTACGAGATGCGGGTGGTTGCGCTCCAGCCAGGCCATGAACCACTCCCTGGCGCCGGGCCGCAGATGCAGCACCAGAGGCGTCACGGAGGTGGCCCCGGAGGCCGCGATCGCCCGTACGGTGGCCCGGAGTTGGGCCGGGTTGTCGCTCAGGAACGGGATCACCGGGGCCATCAGGACTCCGCAGCCGATGCCGTGGTCGGTGAGGGTGCGCACCACGTCCAGACGGCGCTCAGGGGCGGGCGTGCCCGGTTCGACGGTGCGCCACAGCTCGTGGTCGGTGAAGCCGACGGAGACGGAGATACCGACCTCGGTGACCTCGGACGCCTGCCTCAGCAGGTCGAGGTCGCGCAGGATCAGCGTGCCCTTGGTGAGGATCGAGAAGGGGTTCGCGTGGTCGCGCAGAGCGGAGATGATGCCGGGCATCAGCCCGTAGCGGCCCTCCGCGCGCTGGTAGCAGTCGACGTTGGTGCCCATCGCTATGTGGTCGCCGTGCCAGCGGGGTGAGGCGAGCTGGCGGCGCAGCAGATCGGGGGCGTTGACCTTCACGACGATCTGCGAGTCGAAGCCGAGGCCCGTGTCGAGGTCCAGGTAGCTGTGGGTCTTGCGCGCGAAACAGTAGACACACGCGTGCGTGCAGCCCCGGTACGGATTCACCGTCCACTCGAAGGGCATGCGGGAGGCCCCCGGCACCCGGTTCACGATCGACTTCGCCCGGATCTCGTGGAACGTCACGCCGCGGAACTCCGGGGTGTCGAAGGTGCGGGTGGTCACCGCGTCCGCGCCGAACAGGGCGGCGTCCCGGGCCCGGGTGGGGTTCTCGGCCAGTTGGTCCCAGCGCATGGGCACCTCCTCGGTAGCACTGGCCACAGAATAGAACACACGTTCCCTTGATCGTGCGAACCTATTCTCGAATATCGGGTGAAGGTCTCCTCCGGCCCTGTCCGCGGGCGTCGTTCGAGTCCCGTTGGCGGACCCCGATTTGGGCGCCTCGGCCGCCTGATGGTTGGCTTTCCTCCAACCCGTGCAACACCAAGTGCTGGAGGAAGTGCAATGGCGCAGGTCGAGGCCACCACGGAGCGAGTCGTCGCGGCGGACGCGGAGACGGTGTTCGACACCATCGCCGACTACAGCGACACCCGCGCGAAGCTGCTGCCCGAGCACTTCAGCGAGTACGAGGTGCGTGAGGGCGGCGACGGCGAGGGCACCCTCGTCCACTGGAGGCTCCAGGCCACCAGCAAGCGCGTCCGCGACTGCCTCCTTGAGGTCACCGAGCCCACCGACGGCGAGCTCGTCGAGAAGGACCGCAACTCCTCCATGGTCACGACCTGGCGGGTCACGCCGGCCGGGGAGGGCAAGTCCCGGGTCGTGGTCACCACCGTCTGGAACGGTGCGGGTGGGATCGGCGGCTTCTTCGAGAGGACCTTCGCGCCCAAGGGACTGGCTCGCATCTACGACCTGGTTCTGGCGAAGCTGGCGGCCGAGGTCGAGAAGTAGGGGTTCCCTCCGGGGGTTGGGCGGGTGCGTCTCGTCTGCCGGGTTCCTGTCGGTGGGCGGCTGCGGGTTCGTTGTGGCTGGTCGCGCAGTTCCCCGCGCCCCTTAAAAGCACGGCGCACCCGAGCCCGCCGTACCCCCGGTCCTGCCCCACCGGTAGCCGTGCCCGCACCCGCCACGCACCCGAGCCCGCGACCGCACCGGCAGCCGCGCCCGCACCCCGGCCCCACCGCACCACTCGCGTGCCCGCGCCCGTCCGCGCACTGCCAGCCGTGCGCACCCCCCCGACGCGCCCGGCAGCCGCGTACGGACGGAAGGGGGTGTGCCGGGAGGTGTCCGCCCGCAGCGGCCGGCGTCCGCCGCCGGGCGCTGTTACCACCCCCACAGACCCGCCGGACCGAGGACGGAGACCTCTCGGCGCGCCCCCGACCCACGACGAAACCGCAGGCGCCCAAGCCAGCACGGCGGGAAAGCCGCTGAAGTCGCCCGGACCCACCAGCAAACCACGGGCACCCGGGCCAGCACGGTGGGAAAGCCGTTGAAGTCGCGCGGACCCACCAGCGAACCACGGGCACCCGGGCCAGCACGGTGGCAAAGTCGCCGAGGCCGCCCGGACCCACCAGCGAACCACGGGCACTCGGGCCAGCACGGTGGGAAAGCCGCCGAGGCCGCCCCGACCCACCAGCAAACCGTCGGCGCCCGACCTCACCGGTTCGGGTGGATCGCCCTCAGCACCCCACGGTCCGCCGTAACTCGTCGCGCTTGCTCGCAGTTGTCGCGTAACGCGGGAATCGCGCAGCAGGTGCGACGAGGGGAGCGGCACGTGGGCGGGATCACTCTGACGCAGGCCGACGAGGCCGAACCGACCACCGCACCCCCGCGGACAACACCCCCACCCGAGCCCCCCTCCGGTCAACTCGCCCCGCACCGCGTCCGGTTGGTGTTCCTCGGGCTCGTGCTCGCGCTGCTGCTCGCCGCGCTGGAGCAGATGACGGTGGCCACCGCGCTCCCGAAGATCGCCGCCGAACTGCACGGTCTGGACCGTATGTCCTGGGCGATCACCGCGAACCTGCTCACCGCCACCATCGCCCTGCCCGTCTACGGCAAGTGCGGCGACCTGTACGGGCGCAAGGGCGCCTTCCAGTTCGCGATCGTCGTCTTCATCGTCGGCTCGGCGCTCTCCGGCTGGTCACGCACGATGGACCAGCTCATCGCCTTCCGCGCACTCCAGGGCGTCGGCGCGGGCGGCCTGCTGATCGGCGTACAGGCGATCATGGCGGACATCGTGCCCGCCCGTAATCGCGGTCGCTTCGTGGGCCTCGCCGGCGCGGCGTTCGGCCTCGCCTCCGTCGCCGGCCCCCTCTTGGGCGGCTACGTCACGGACCACCTCTCCTGGAGGTGGTGCTTCTACGGCAACGTACCCTTCGGGCTCATGGCCCTGACGGCCGTCACCCTCGCACTGAACCTGCCGAAGCCCGGGCCCAAGCCCGGGCCGAAGGCCCGCTTCGACGTCCTCGGAGCGCTGCTGCTCGCCGCCGCCTCCACCTGCCTGGTGCTGCCGGCCGCCTGGGGCGGCACCGAGTACGCCTGGGGCTCAGAGATCATCCGGGGCCTGGCTGCGGGAGCCGTCGGCGCGACCGTCCTCTTCCTGGTCGTCGAGCACCACGCCCCCGAACCCCTGCTCCCCCTGCGGCTGTTCAAGGACTCCGTGTTCATCGTCACCGGGTTCGTGGGCCTGGTCATCGGGGCCGCGCTGTTCGTGGCGGGGAGCTGTCTGCCGGCCTTCCTGCAACTGGTCGACGGCGCCTCGGCCACCGAGTCCGGGCTGCTCATGCTGCCGATGACGGCCGGCATCGTCGGCGCGTCGGTCGTCGCCGGCCAACTCATCAGCCACACGGGGCACTACCGGACCTACCCGATCCTCGGCACCGCCCTCGCCGCCGTCGGCATGTGGCTCCTCTCCCGCCTCGACGCCGACACGCCCCGGCTGCACTACGGCGTCTGGACGGCTGTCCTCGGCGCCGGCATCGGCATGGTGATGCCCGTCCTGGTCCTCGCCCTGCAGAACTCCGTGCGCCCCGCCGACGTCCAGGCCGCGACCAGCGCGAACAGCTACCTCCGGCAGATCGGCGGCAGCGTCGGCGTGGCCGTCTGCGGCGCGCTCCTCGCGACCCGGGCCGCCGACCGAGGGCAGGCCGCCGACCGAGGGCCCACGCGCGCGGGCACCGGCCTGACGCACAACCACGTCGGGGCGTACGCCGACACCTTGCCGCGGATCTTCCTGTACCTCGTGCCGTTGCTGGTCCTCGGTGTGCTCCTCGCCTTCTTCCTCAAGGGGAGGCCACTGGTGCCCCACGACGCCGTACCGCCCAACGCCGTACCGCCCAACGCCGTACCGCCCAACGCCGCATCTCCCGACCCCACGTCTCCCGTCCCGGCACCCCCATCCCCGCACTTCCCAACCCCGCACCTCCCACCCCCGTACTGCCCGCCCCCGTTCCCCACGCCCGATCCCCACACCCCACCGCCGTCCCCGTCCAAGGCATCGTCCGGAACCACGACGGCACCGTCGTGCCCCGAGCCGCGCTCACCCTCATCGACGTGCTCGGACAGCAGATCGGGCGCGGCGCCAGCGGAGAGGACGGGCGGTACGCGCTGGCCACGCCCGGGGCCGGTTCGTACATGCTCATCGCGGCGGCCGGCGGCCACCAGCCGCTCGCGGTGACCGTGACGCTGGGCGAGCGGCCGGTGGAGCTCGACGTGGTGCTCGGCGGCGCGGGACGGCTCGCGGGGCGTGTGATCACCGCGGACGGGCGACCCCTGCGGGACGCGACCGTCACGCTCACCGACGTCCACGGACAGGTCGTCGCCACCACCCGCAGCGGGAGCGAAGGGGGGTACCTCATCACGGAGGTGGCGGCCGGCGTGTACACACTCGCCGCCGGCGCGCACACCTTCCGCCCGGCCGCCCTCCCCGTCACCGTCCAGGCCGCCCGCGAGACCCGTCAGGACATCGAACTCGCGGGCGGCGCCGTCCTGTGCGGCACGGTCCGCGCCGCCGGCGGACGCCCCGTCGAGGACGCCCGCGTCACCCTTCTCGACGCCACCGGCACCGTCGTCGGCACGCTCACCACCGGCACCGACGGAGGCTTCCGTTTCGACGGCCTCGCCGCCGGCGAGTACACGGTCATCGCGTCCGGCTACCCACCCGTCGCCACGGCCCTGGAGATCGCGGGTGACGGCAGGACGGAACGCGACCTGCAACTGAGGCACGAGGACTGACGAGGGCCGACGAGGACTGACGGTGCCTTCAACCGGTGGTCGTGCACGTGCCGCCCACGTGAGAGCGGATGCGCGGCCGAGCCGTGCGCCGGTGTCCGCGCGCCGGAGGCGACCCCGAGGCCAATTCACGTATTGCCACACATCGCGACCGGACGTGGCCGTACGGTAGTGACGGCGGCACAGATCTTGCGGAGCCGTGGGGAGAGAGGGCCTGGGTCATGGACCGTGGCGGAGAGCGCGGCACACCTCCCAGCCGCGGGGGCGGGGGCGGCGAGACGGCGGGGCACGTCACCGTCGGCCGCATCCCGCTGGCTGTGGTCGTGGTCGACCGCGAGGGGCTCGTCTCGCACTGGAGCACCGGCGCGCGCCGGCTGTTCGGTGCCGCCAAGGAGGACGCGGTGGGCCGCCCCGCCGTGGACCTGCTCCCCGTGTCCGGTGCGCTGCCCGAGCCCGACGACTCCGCCGAGTACGGGTCGTACGCCGCGTACGACGGACTCGGCCCCGGCCTGGAGTCGTCCCTCGACGGACGGCTCTCCTACCCGGCCGCCGGGCGTGCCCGGCTCACCGTTCCGGAGCGGGACCGGGGCCGCGGCCGCGTCGACGTACTGTGGTGGGCGTACCCGCTGGTCGGACCCGGGCGGGAACGGCTGCTCGTGCTCGCGGCCGACGCGGACGGGACTCGGCTCGAAGGCGAGGACGGTGACGTCTCCGTGGAGCGGATCGCCCCCGGCTTCGCCCTGCACACCGACTTCCCCGGCGCGGAGGAACTCGCCCGCAGGCTTCCCGAGATCCTGCCCAGCGTGAGCGTCGGCGAAAGTGCCCGCATCGTCGCCCAGATCCTGGAACTCGGCTATCCCGTACTGGAGTTCAGCCAGAACGACCGGGTGCCGGTCACCCCCGACTGGGGCGTCCCGCGCCGGGCCGAGCGCAAGGCGCGCCGCGAGCGGGCCGCGCGGGCCGTCGCCGCGGGCATGCCCGTACCGGAGGACCTCCAGGACGAGGGCGAGGACCTTGAGTACGCCGCCGTGCGCGAGCGCCTGGAGTTCCTGAACGAGGTCAGCTCGGGCATCGGTACCTCCCTCGACCTCTCCCGGACCATCATCGAGGTCAGCAAGGCCGTCGTACCGCGCTTCACCGACGTCGCGGGCACCTATCTGCGCGAACAGGTCGTCGCCGGTGAGGGCTTCCCCGACGGTGTGCCCGACACGACCACCATGTGGCACCGCGTGGCCCTGGAGCACACCGACGAGCCGGGGCGCTGGGACGATGTCGTCCCGGTCGGCGAGGCCATGCCCTTCCCCGCGCACACGCCGTTCTTCCAGTGCATGACCACCGGCGAGCCCGTCCTCGTGCCGCGCATCAGCGAGGAGATGGGACACGCGATCGCCGCGCAGTTCGAGAAGCGTGACATCCGGCCGCTGATCACCGGCCGTTCCATGCTGGTCGTGCCCCTGAAGGCGCGCAATGTGGTGCTCGGCTTCATGATCCTGCTGCGCCACCCGGAGCGGCCGGTCTTCAACGACATGGACCGCGTCACCGGCGCCGAACTCGCCGCCCGCGCGGGCCTCGTCCTCGACAACGCGCGCATGTACACGTACCAGGAGAACGTCGCCGAGACGCTCCAGGACAGCATGCTGCCGCAGATCGCGGCCCGTATGCCGGGCTGCGACATCGCCACCCGCTATCTGCCGGGTACGTTGCTGGGGCGCGTCGGCGGTGACTGGTTCGACTCGGTGAAGCTGCCCGGCGCCCGCACCGCCCTGGTCGTGGGCGACGTCATGGGACACGGCCTGAACTCGGCAGCGATGATGGGCCAGTTGCGCACGGCCGTCCAGACGATGGCCGGACTCGACCTGCCGCCCGCACAGCTCCTGCGCAACCTCGACGACCTCGCCCAGCGCCTCGGCGAGCACTACCTCGCGACCTGTCTGTACGCCGTCTACGACCCGATCGCGAGCGAACTGCACCTCGCCAACGCGGGCCACATCCCACCCGTGCTGGTCCGCGCCGAGGACGGCAGCAGTGGGCTGCTCGACCTGCCCACGGGCGCGCCCATCGGCGTCGGAGGGGTGCCCTTCGAGGCCGTACGCGTGCGCGTGGAGCCCGGCGACCGGCTCGTGATGTGCACCGACGGCCTGGTCGAGATGCGCGGCGAGGACATCGGCGTCGGCCTCGCCACGCTCTGCGAGTCCGCCGCCCACCCGGCCGCCTCCATGGACGACGCCTGCGACACCATCATCCGTGCCCTCAACACGCGTGGCGGCCGCAAGGACGACGTGGCCCTGCTGATGGCCAGGCTCAACGGCATCGAACCCGAGGACGTCGCCGAGTGGCGGCTCGCCCGTGACCCGGCCGAGGTCGGCAGGGCCCGTGCCGCCGTCCGTGAACAGCTCCATGTCTGGGGCCTGAACACGCTCGTGGACACCGCCGAGACGCTGGTCAGCGAACTGGTCACCAATGCCGTACGGCACGCGGACGGCCGCCGGGTCGCGCTGCGTCTGGTCCGGGGTGACACGCTGCTGTGCGAGGTCGATGACGACGACCCCACCCTGCCGACGCTGCTCAGCGCGGGCCCCGCCGACGAGTTCGGGCGTGGGATGCGCGTGGTCAGCACACTGGCCCGGGAGTGGGGGACCAGCCGGACCAGCACCGGCAAGACGGTGTGGTTCGAGCTGACGCCGCCGCGCCGCTCCCGCTGACACCCTGACACCCACCCCGGCGCGAACGAATGCGCCGGGGCGCTTGTGGGATCACCCCCGGCGCGATACACCCGATCTGGTCCGCCACCTCGGGTGGGCCACGGTCGCATCCGGGGAGTGGGCATGAGTGTGACGAGTCGGTACCGGGAAGCCTGGGAGGGCTTCTGGAGCGAGGCCCCCAAGGAACAGGGTGCCGTCTTCTGGGACGCGGAGCCCGCGCTGACCGCGGGCGTCCATCTAGCCCTCTTGGAGCCGTACCTGGTGGACCCGGGCCTGCCCCTGGTGGACCTCGGCTGCGGCAACGGCACCCAGACACGGTTCCTGGCCGACCGCTTCCGGCACGTCGTCGGCGCCGACATATCGGCCGCCGCGCTCGACCACGCCCGGCGCGCCGATCCCGCGGGACAGGCCGGGTACCGGCAGCTCGACGCGGTGGAGAAGGCGGAGATCCAGGCGCTGCACACGGAACTCGGCGACGCCAACGTCTACATGCGGGGTGTCCTGCACCAGTGCGACCCCGACGACCGCCAGCCCCTCGCCGACGGCCTCGCGACCCTCGTGGGCGAGCGCGGCCGGGTCCTCCTCGTCGAACTCTCCGAAACCGCCCGCCCGTTGCTGCAGGGGCTGGCCCGCGGCACCGAGGGGCCGCCGTCCAAGCTGGCGCCCGTCCTCAGGCACGGCATCGCCCCGGGCGAGGTGGCCGACGAGGCGGTCCCCGAGTACCTGAACGCGGCCGGCCTCGCCCTCCTCGGCGGCGGCGAACTGTCCCTCCTCACCACCGAGCACGCACCCGACGGCACGCGTGTCGAGTTGCCGGCGCAGTGGGTGGTGGCCGGGCGCGCGGCATGAGGGTACGGGGAGGCGGCAACCTCCGGTAAACCTGCACACCGTTCACCGGCACTTCGTAAGCAAACCGGACAGTCGTCACGACTGGGCCGCCGCACGAGGGTTCTCCCGCGACGATGACCATCGCCGGAGCCCGTGGCAACCGTCGTGCGTGCAGCGGGACGGCAGGCCGTGTGAAGGTGCCGGTGAGCTCGGTCACCGTGCTGCCACACCGGTGACGTCGGCTTTCGCCAAGAGCCCCGATCAGGCTCCGAGCGGCTGGCCGTCCCTACGCTGACGTGCTTTGATCCTGCTCATCGCGAAGTCCGCCCGGTTCCCGGTTCGGGAACCGGGCGGACTTCGCCGTTCGGAATTGCTCATGCGAAGGGAACCGCGCGTTATGAACCTCACTCCTCAGGTTGCAACTGCTGAGATGTCCGACGCCGACCTGGACAACGTCTCCGGCGGTCTCGCGGCCGGCGTCTCCGGCGGCCTCTTCCTCGACACGCCGCTCGCCGGCGTCGGTGCGGGCGTCACGGCCGGCGCCTCGGCCGAGGGTGTCGGCGCGGGCCTCGGCGCGGGCGTCCACGCCGCCGGCCTCGGCGGTGGCGTCCAGCTCGCCGCGGGCTGACGACGACATGTGCCCACCCACGGGCCCCGGATCATCCGATCCGGGGCCCGTGGCGGTTCTGAACAGGCCAAGGCCACCCAGCGCGCAGCCCGAGGCTTATATCTGGTAGCGGGAGTGATGGATGTGCCAGGCATACGAGGATGCGATGGACTTGGCGGCCCGCGCGTGATCGGCGAGCGGCCCTTGACCGGCAGTCAGTTCGGCGATTCGGGCGGCGGCCACCGCGGCCCGCTGTTCGCACATGCGGGAGGCCCGCCGGAACGCTTCTTCGAGGTCACACGCGTGCTCTCGCATCAGCAGCGTGGGAAGGCCGAGCTGGCCCGGCCCTTCGTGAGCTGTCTCCTTCGCGTACGAGGCGAGGTCATTGATCCAGCCGGCGAGGTCCGCGACGGCCGTCTCCAGTTCGCGCACCGACGCCAAGGACCGCTCCTGCTCGGTGAGTTCGTACCCGAGCATGAGTTCCGCGGTCGCCATGAGGGTTCGCACGAAGACCGTATGAGGGCGCATCGCACGGTAATCGGGCAAGGTGACGTGGTCGGGTCGGTCGAGGTGATGCGCCTCCCAGAGGATGCCGAAGAGGTTGTCCCGCAGGTGTGCGGTGATCCGCAGATACTGCGTGGGCGCGGCCCGTTGCCGGAGCCGGGCCAGAAGGTCGTGCAGCGCGGCACCGAAGACGCTGGGCCCGGTCGGTGGCTCCTCGTGGCCTGCCAGGAGGTGGACGCTCTCACTGATCTGCCGGACCAGAAGGGCCGGGTCGCGGGCTCCCGTGGCCTCACCGTGCGCGTCGTCGAACGCGGTGAGCCACAGGAACAGGTCGGCGCAGAGCAGAAGGTCGTCCAGGTCGGCCGTCGGGAAAGTGCGGGCCATGCCCTGGCCTGTGATGTTGGACAGGGCGCTCCGTGCGCGTGGTGAGGTCACGAGCGGGAAGGTGTGCAGCCACCGGGCGGCGTGCTGCTCGATGTCGTCGGCGTAGGGGCTGGCCGGGAAGGGCCCGGGGAAGGAGTCCCGCAGGTCGGGCATGGGCAGGACACGGGGGATCGTGCGGGTCGCGTCGGTCATCGGGCCATCCCTGTGAGGGCGTGCTGCCTGGCCTCGGGGACCATGTGGAGGGACGAGGGGTGCGTGGTGATCGCACCGACCGGCCGTACGGTGGAGCCGGGGATCGGCCGCAGCCGCCATCGGGACGCGACCATCGCGGTGATGATGGTCGCCTCGGTCCAGGCGAACGCGTCCCCCATGCACATACGTTTGCCGGAACCGAAGGGGATGAAGGCTCCCTTGGGCGGCTGGGGACGCTCGGGCAGCCAGCGGTCGGGGTCGAAGCGCAGCGGATCGGGATAGAGGCCGGGGTCCCGGTGCAGTGCGTACGCGCTCCAGATCACGTCCTCCCCGGCGGGCAGGCTGAACTCGCCGAGGGTCACGGGCGCGATGGTCCGCCGGGTCACGAGCCACGCGGGGCTGTACAGACGCAGCGTCTCGCTGACGAGCCTGCGGGTGAAGGGCAGGCGGGAAATCTTGTCGACGGTGAGCGGGCCTTCGGCGAGCACGGGGTCGACTTCCTCGTGCAGTTGGCGCTCCAGGTCCGGGTTCCGGCCCAGTTCGTGGAACAGCCAGGCGAGGACGACCGCGGTGGTCTCGGAGCCCGCGGCGAGCAGCCCGGTGACCTCGGACAGGATCTCGTCGTCGGGCAGTGTCGCGCCGGTTTCGTCCTGGGCGGTCAGGAGCAGCGACACGATGTCGTCGTACGCGCCGGGGTTCGTGCGGTGTTCCGTGATGATGTCGGCGACCGCGCCGCGCAGCGCGGTGGCGGCGGCCTTGGCCTTTCGGTTGCGCCGGATGGGGAGCCGTTCCAGCGCGGAGACGGGCATCAGGGCACGCTGAATGGCGGTCCTGAAGACGGTGTCGACGCTGTGGAGGATCGTGTGGGCGGGTTCGCGCTCGGGGGACGAGGAGAACAGGGCTGACATGACGACGCCCTGGGTCATCAGCTGCATCTCGGTCTTCAGGTCCAGCGGGGTTCCGTCGTGCCAACTCGTGATGTACGGCTCAACGGTGTCGCGCATGGTGGTGACGTAGCCGGCGATCTGCTCGCGGTGGAAGGCCGGCTGCATCATGCGGCGCCGGCGCAGGTGCGGTTTGCCTTCCGCGACCGGCAGGGCGTCCTTGCCGAAGAGCTTGAGCTTTTCGAAGAGCAGCCCTTTGGTGAACTGGTCGGCCTGGCTGGTGAGCATCTTGTGCATCAGCTCGGGCGAGTTGACCACGGTCAGGGTCTTCGGGCCGACGGTGACGCGGACGATGGGGCCGTAGGTGCGCAGACGTTGGATGAACGCCAGACGGTCCCTGATCAGGGGCACGGCGTGTCCGATGAGCGGCAGCTTCCCGGGTGCGACTGGCGGAACGTTCATGCTGGCTGTCACGCTTCGGTCCTTTCCGCGTCCGTGTGCGTGGCCCCTGGCCGGTTGACGCCGTGGCGTGTCCGCAGCGTCTCCCGTACCGCGAGCACTTCCGCTTCGATCATCGCGTCGGGTGCGTACAGGGTTTTGTCGTGCCACAGGGCCGGGTGGCGGTGGCCCCGGCCCGCTGCGGCGTTCAAGTAGGTCTCGGCACGGTCCAGTGCGCGAGCCTGCTCTGGCTGCCGCGTGGGGGTGGCGGTGGACAGCAGGATCTGTGCGGCATACGCGGTCTCTTCGACGGTGCCGCCCCATATGCCCCACGAACCGTCGTCGTGCTGGGTTTCCACCGTCCAGGCGGCGGCCGCTTCGACGGCCGTGGACGCGTGGACTCCGCCGTACCGCGCGAGCGCGGTCACGCACCGCATGGTGGCGTAATAGGGGGAGGCATGCCATTTGTCGGGCCATGGTCCTTCGGGCTGCTGCTGGCTGATGAGCCAGTCGCGCAGTTTGTCCGTACGAGGGCCGTAGGTGTGCTGTGTTTCGGGGTGACGGCGCAGGTAGCTGCCCAGCGCTTGGAGAGCGTGGGCGTTCGCCGTGATCGATCCGGTGTCCTCGCCGATGTAACAGTCGTAGTGGCTGCCGTTGTGGAACAGGTCGAGCGGCTCAGGGGTGTACGGCAGGCCGACGAGCGTGGCCACCAGCACGGCCATGGCGGTGTCGTCGGCGTCCACCATGAGGCCGGGCGCGCCGCGTACTCCCTGGGGGTCGTAGATGTCGGCGGTCCACCGCCGGATGGTGGGCAGGGCAGCGGCCGGCAGGTGGACGCGAGCCAGCGCGGCGGCGACCCACAGACGCTCGAAGACGAGGATCGGGGCCGCCTCGGGGAACAGACCCGAGTAGCGCCGCGCCACGGGTTCAAGGGCCGCCACGGCTCCCGCCGTGAGTGTCGGCGATGCCCAGGCTCGCGCGGCGGTGGCGGCCGGAGAACTGCCCAGCAGGTCCTGCCCGTCGGGTATGAGCGCCTGAGGCAGGTACCCGGCCACGCCTTCGAACGTGTGGTGAAGCTTGACGGGGAGGCTGCCCGCCGAGGCGCACCGCTTCGCCACGTACGCGGGCGCGGCCTGGTCATAGCCTCGGGGGATGGTGGGGCCGGGCCCCGGGCGCCATCCTCCGAGGCCCGGTATCTCGTCCTCGGCGGTGAGGGCCACGTGATCGTGGATCTTCGCGATGAGGCTGGGGACAAGGATTTCGGCCGCGGCGGTGTCGGGCCACGGTCCTGCCGACGGCAACGCGCGTAGCGCGGCCAGGCCCCTGTCCACGGCGGTCGCGAGCCGTCGGGTGACCTCCGCGGACGTAGAGCCTCGCCGCAGGACCGCGAGCGCCGCTTCCACCGCGCTGAGCGTCGGCAGAAGCCGGTAGCGTTCAGGTCCTTCGCCCCAACTGCCGTCGGACGCCTGCTCCTGCAGCAGATAGGCGACACGGCGCGGTTCCCCGGGCAGCCAGGGGGCCGCCGAGATGACCCGGGCGGTCTCGTACAGGGAGGGGCGGACGCTGCCCCACGGGTCCTGATCGGTCTTGGCCACCAGGCGTGCGGCCTGTTCGACGTAGGTTGTGCTCACGGCCGTGCCGCTCATGTGCTTTCCACCTCACGGTTCCGGTGACGGGTGTACGGGCGGGCGGTCATGCCTGCCGTTCCGTGGCGGTCAGGGCGATCTGGCGCAGTCGGGCGGTGGCTGCTTCGGTGAAGGGAGCCTCGTCCAGAGCGGTGAGGGCGGCGTTCCGGCGCGTGGTGATCATTTCTTCCACTGTCTGCCTGGCGCCGGTCGCGTCCAGGATCTCGCGGACCTGGGAGGCTTGGTCCTCGTTCAGGTCGCTTCGGCCGACGAGCCTGCGCAAGGTCGTGAGTTCGGTGGGAGACGCCCGTTGGACCGCCAGAGCCATCAGTACGGTGGCCTTGCCCTCGCGCAGGTCGTCCAGGATCGATTTGCCGGTCTTGGCGGGATCGCCGAACACGCCGAGCAGGTCGTCGCGCAGCTGAAACGCTTCTCCTAGTGGGATACCGAAGGCGGTGCACGCGTCGAGCATGGGCTGCGTGGCTCCGGCCAGGGCCGCCCCGATGTGCAGGGGACGTTCAATGGTGTACTTGGCGGTCTTGTAACGGATGACGCGCAGTGCTGTTTCGACGTCACCGGTCAGTCGGCCGGTGGTCTGAAGGTCCAGGAGCTGGCCGTACATGACTTCGCTGCGCATCTCGGCCACCAGGGGGAGCAGCGTGGCGAGTTGGCTCGGGGCGGGGCTCGCGGTGTGGAGGAGTTCGTCGGACCACACCAGTGCCAGGTCGCCGAGCAGGACAGCCGCGCCCATACCGTGTGCCTCGGCGCGGCCGTGCGGACCGCCGCTGTCGGTGTACGCGGCGGCGAGCGCGCGGTGGGCGGACGGCTGACCGCGGCGGACATCGCTGTCGTCCATCACGTCGTCGTGCACCAGGGCGAACGCTTGGAAGAGTTCGAGGCTGGCCGCCGCGCGTATGGCGGCCGTTATCTCTCCGGTGGCTCCGGCGGCCTGCCATCCGTACACGCACAACACGGCTCGAAGCCGTTTCCCGCTGGAGAGAAGCCCGCGCAGGGTTGTGGTCAGGTGAAGCAGTTCGGTTCCCGGCGCGGTTTGGTCCTTGGCATCCAGGAATCCAGTGAGAGCCGCGCCCACCTTGTGTCGTACGGAGGAGAGGCCCGGCAGGCTGGTGCCGGGGAGTGTATCCGTCATCGGTGGTGATCCTCTTTCGGTCAAGAACCGTCGTTGCGATTCCGTTCGGGCAGAGGGATGGGGCCGGAGACAGTGCTTTTTCCCGCGAGTGTCGCGGTGGTGCCGTCGTACCGCCGGGTGGCACCACCGCGACGCGGTGTGGATGAGCAGGCTAGGAAGAGGTCACCGACTCGCGGTTGCCTGCCGTTGGGGAGGCCCCGTGTCCGTCTTGGGGCTGGGGGAGTTCCGGCTCCAGGGGGTGGCGCCGTTGGCGTCGGGGGTCAGCGGAGTGAACCGGGCAGGGAGCGAGGTGAGCGTCCGGTGGATGGCTCCGTCGCGGTAGGTCAGCTGATCCGGGGAGACGGCGAGTTCGATGTCCGGCAGGTAGCTGGCGAGTCTCTCGATCGCGGCGGTCGCGATCAGCAGGGCGAGGTCGCGGGCCGGACAGGTATGGGGGCCGGCGGCGAAGGCCAGGTGCGCCTTGGTTCCCGAGCGGTAGCCGTCGGACGGCGCCCCGGCGTGCGGGCAGGTGTTGGCGGCGGCGTACGAGACCATGACCGGGGAGCCGGCGGGAATGCGTGTGCCGTGAAAGGTGATGTCCTCCTTGGGGAAGTGGAAGCTGTAGTTGGCCAGCGGCGAGTCGTTCCACAGAGCGTCGTCGATGGCGTGCTGGATGGGCAGACTTCCGGTGGTGAGCGTGCCGTAGTACCGGTCGTCACTCAGCATCCGGACGCATGTGTTCGCGATGAGGTTGGCCGTCGGCTCGTTCCCCGCGCCCAGGGTGATGAGGATCTGGTTGATCGCCTCTTCCTGGTTCAGCCCGTTGGGATGGTCGATGAACCAGGAGGTCAGGTCATGGCCGCGCTGTGCGGCCTTGGTCTGATACAGGGTCTGCAGGTATGCGCCGAACGACTGGGCGCCTTCTGCCTTCTTCTCCGGATCGGTGTCCATCATCGCGGAGAGAGCCCGCACAAGCTGGGGACCGTATTCGTCCCCCATGCCGAACAGTGCGTTGAAGACCATCAGGGGCAGCTGCTGTGCGTACTGGCTGACCAGGTCGACCGTTCCGGCAGCGGCGAAATCCTGGAGGAGCCGGTCGGCATGACGGAACGTCAGAACACGAACATCGTACGGATCAAGGAGTCCGAAGCTGTCCGTGATCACCTTGCGCAGATACGCGTGCTCTTCACCGTCCGCGAAGAAGAGGCTCGGCCGCCACTCCACCAACGGTCTGATCGGGCTGTTCTCGGGAACTTGCGGCAGCCAGCTCCGGGTGTCCTTGGTCCATGTGTCGGTGTCCTGCAGGAGGTCGAGCGCCGCCCGGTAGTCGGTCACCAGATGGACAACGACACCAGGTGCGATCTCCGCGAGGCCGACAGGCCCCTGAAGCCGCAGCAGTTCGTAGCTTCGCTGCGGATCGGCCGCGTGCTCGGGCCCGTGCAGGGGCACAGCGGTCACGGCTGGTGGTGTGATGCTCACGAGGCTCCGACTCCGACGCCGACAGAAGATATGGAATGGGCGGTCAGTTCGATGAGCGCGTTGAGACTGCTGTTCATCTCTCGGGCATCACAGGTGACCAGTGGGGTGTCCGGGTGCAGGTCCAGCTTCGAGCGAACGATCTCCAAGTCGTAGTCGGGCGAGTCAGGGAAGATATTGACCGCCACGGCGTACGGCAAACCGCGCTCCTCGATGAGATCCATCACCTCGAAGGACTCGTCCAGGCGCCGGGTGTCCGCCAGGACGAGCGCACCGAGAGCCCCGAAGGCGATCCCCTCCCACAGGGGAAGGAACCGGCGCTGCCCCGGAGTTCCGTGCAGATACAGGACGATCCGGTCGCCCGGGAGGGTCAGTCGACCGAAGTCGATGCCGACCGTGGTGGTCTTCTTGTCCCGCAGGCCGGCGAGGCTGAGATCGTCGGTCCCGACCGCCGCGTCCGTCATGACTTCTTCGGTGTGCAGCGTGGGGATCTGTGACAGCGTCTTGATCGCGGTCGTCTTGCCCACGCCCATAGGACCGGCGACAAGGATCTTGACCCTCTGGTGCTCCCTCTCGGGCAGGTACGCGGGACGCGGGTCAGGCGACACGGAGGGCTTGGAGTCCACTCAGCACCTCTTCCATGAGTTGCCTCGACGGCCTGCCGGCGCGCGAGGGGGCGAGAGCATCGGGGGTGGGCACGCTGGCGTTTAACAGGCCGTCACTGACGAGTTGCTCGGCGAGCATCAGGCAGACACTGACGGGGAGGGAGAGATAGCCGGCTATCTCGACCGCGGTGAGGGAACCGTCGGTCACCAACTCGACGACGCGCCGGTGCACCGGTGTGTGGTACGACGCGAGCGGACGGCCACTGGCACGCAGGGCCGTCAGCGTATCGAGAGTGCTGGGCAACGAAGCGGTACCACTGCCGGTCGCCAGATACGCCGGGAGCAGCCGCCGCTGGTGCTTGTCGCGGCTCATGACGCGCCGTCGTTGACACGCGCGGAGACGGACATGAACTGCTCCCCGAGCTTCATCGCCTGGCGGGCCATGGTGTGGGCGACCACCCCCATGGGCATCGAGTCGTCACCCGCGGCCGCGATCAAGGTGTTGGCACCGGCCGGCATCACCATGTACGTGCCTGCCGCCATCTTCACCGTGACGGTCTCAATGGGGCTGTCCGCCGGGGCCTCCAGCGCCGGGATGGAAGCAGCGCGAGAAGCGGCGTGCAGGGAGGAGGTCATCGCGGCTATACCGTCCGCCGCGTCCTTCGGGAGGTCCTCGGACCTGGCCTGGACCATCCCGTCGAGGGTCATGATCAGGGCATGGCGGACACCGGGGATCTCGGTGATGGGAGCCAAGTACCAAGTCTCGTTGTCACGGTCGGGCATGGTCACTGCGTTTCCTCCAAATCAGTACCGTTCTGGCCGCTTTCGAGGCCCTTCTGGAAGTCACTCCAGGCGTCGCGGGACCGCTCCGGATCCGGGGCGCGGTGCGTGGGAGCGGCGACTTCGCCGGTCGGCGCGGCGTGCACCCGGCGGCGACGCTGCGGCAAGTCCGCCGCCGCGCCCGGAGTGGGAGTGCGCGGACGCGAGACAGTCGCCGCGTCATCGGCGGCTGGGGCGTCATCGGTGGCCGGGGTGGGCCGAATGTCGGCCCTGGGCGCCATGGCGGGCAGGGGCGCCATCACAGAAGGCGGCGCGGCTTCCCCGTCGATCGAGGTCAGGAGGTTCGGGGGGATGGTCACCACAGCGCGCACCCCGCCATAGGGAGACGGGTTATCGATGGATACATGGAAGCCATGATCGGCGACGAGGCGGCCGATGGCGGCGAAACCCTGGGAGGGCGGGTCACCGAGTTCGGTGAGCATCACTTCATGCTGTTCGGCCGATATCAGGCGGGCACCCCGGGCGACTGCTTCCGGGGTCATGCCCTTGCCCGCGTCATCGACCGTGATGCAGACGCTGCCGTTCCCGGTCTTGACCAGACTGACATCCACCGCGAGGTCGTCACGGGAGTGCTCCAGCGCGTTGGCCATGAGCTCCGTGCAGGCCACAGCGATGGGTTCGGCGGCACGCCCGACAATCCCGATGTCGCTGGCTCCGAGTCGAGAGTTGATCTTGACACGCTCGAAGCCCCGCAGCCGGGAAGAGGCACCCGTGACGATCTCGGTCACGTAGGTGTCCTTGCGAACGTGCCCCGGCCACGCCCCGCACACGATGGCGGTCCGCTGGATGAGCCGCAGATTCTGCTCATTGAGGTGGTCGGCGGTGAGCACCTTGTGCGTCAGACTCCGAGACCCGGTGAACTCCTTCTGCAGGGCGTCAAGCTCCGTCTGCAGACGGTAGGACAGAGCCTGCGAGTCCTGGCTCGCGCCGCGCAGGGCAGCCCGGGCGGCAGCGTCCACGCGGCGACGTTCCTTCAGGGCAATCCCCGAAACCAACGCGAGTACGGAGTCGAGGAGTTCCACATCCTTGGGCTCCGCCGCATCCTCGTGCAGCAGCCCAGGAACGGGATGGTGAGAGCTGATCAGATGAAGCGCGAGGGCCGGAAGCCGAACGGAGACGAGATGACTCACCTCGTCGCGGAACATCCCCGCGCGAGCTTCCGCGTCATCCGCACGCGATTCGGCGCCGAGCCTGCCCGCCTCGGCGGACTGCACGCGCGCCTCAGCGCTCTTCGCGGCGGTTTCCATGCCGAGCACGCGCGCCTCGGAGCTCTTCAGAGCTGCTTCCATTTTCCTGCCGTGTCGCACGTGTTTGCGGCACAAGAGCGCCAGCAGCAGTGCGACGACAGCGATGACGGCAGTCACGGCGCCGAGCGCAAGTTCGGGTTCGGAGAGAGAGGTCACGGAAAAGGGGTCCTAGGGGATTAAGAGGAAAAGGGGCAAGTCTCCGGATATCGACGGCAGTTCGCCGCCCATACGGCGGTGGGAGCCGAGCGGTACCGGAAAGTTGAGCCGAAGCGCTGCGATGCGGCAAACCGCCTGCCGGCCCGGACGGTCCGGCGCAAGACCCGACATGAAGGAAGTCGTTGGCCCTCACACATCACGGGGCCTTCAAGCGCCTCGCAGTCGTTGGCCTCTGGCACAGTCGCCGGGCCGGTCCTACTTTCAGTCACCGTCGATCAGGACTCCATTACAGACTGGCGGCGAACGCAGGTGCTTACCGCCATCAAGTCCTGCCGCATCTCGGCGATGTCTTACGCCGAAGCGCGGCTCATCTTACGGGAGTTGACCTGCAAAGCCAGCCTCGGCAAGGCGTTGGGATCACCCAGGGAGAAGCGAGATCATCCGGGCTTCACATCCTCGCCACAATCGATGATCACGGCGACGGGCGGCGGCGTGGCTGACAGCATGCGGGTCAGGCGAGACGGCTGAAGGCCCGGCGGGAGGGCAGGCGCTACGACGCCCTGCCTGTCGTACGTGAAAGGCCACAACAGCGCTGAACCGGCTCGCCCGCGGGGTCGGCCACATGCCTCGCCGAATCCCCCCGGTCGGAGGTGAAGTCATCCGATCGAGAAGTCGGCTAACTCGACGTCAGTGAAGGCGATGTGCAGGCCGTGTGTGTGGCGGCTCCCGTCGCGGAAAAAGGAGTGTCCCAGCGCGCGGGCGAGGATCACCATCTGCTGCTGCTCGCCCGCGCCGGCGTCCCGGGCGGCGAACAACTCCCGGGCGACCTCTCCTGGTAGGTACTGGGTGATCCACCGCACCCGCGGATCGTCCGAGGAGCCCGCCGAACGCGGCGAACCCGAATCGTGCCGCCGGCCTTCGTGAACGCCCGCCCGGTCTGGGGGACCAGGCGCACGGCGACGACGGAAGGGAGCGCCGTGGTCACCGCTGGGACAGCGCCACGCGTCCGTCGGGAAGCCGTACGGCGAGCGCTTTCGCGTGCCGGGCGGTGCCGGGCGGTGGCAGTGAAGCAGCGCCTTCACCAGGGCGGCGAGTGGGGGCGCCGCCCTTTCCCGACGTTGCGCAGTTGATCCCAGTCGGCCTCGGGCACGCGGCGACCACCGCGTCCGCGGGCCAGGATCCGGCGCTGACAACCGTGGTCAAGATCCGCCGGGTCACGGGTCTGTCCCAGCGGGCGGTGATCGCGAAATGGTGCCGATTGGTGGCCGGAACCGGCGTCACGGCTGGCCGCCGGATGAGCCCCGACGTGCCGGGGGACACCGTGTCCGGGCCCCGTTTCCTGGGCCGGACGGCATCAGGGGAGGGGCACGGCAGGGGTACGGGAGGGGCCCGGTTTTCGCCGTGATGGTCCGCGGTGTGCAGGGCTGTGTGTGTAACGGAGGTGTCCTAGGCAGCAGTTGGGCGGAACGGTTCGCCGGGTCGGGCGGGTCCTGGTGTGCAGAAACGCTCGCTGGTACCGACCCGGACCGAGCGGCGGGCACCTCCAACCGAGACTGAGGAAGAAACGATGCGCGTTCGCAAGCTCACCTTCGCTGCCCTGGCCGTTGCTGCGGGTCTCTCGCTCACGGCCTGCAACGGCGATGACGGCACGGCACAGAGCGACGGGTCGTCCGCGTCCTCTGCGTCTTCCACGGGCGGCGGTTCGGGCTCGGACGGTTCGGATCAGGGTGGTTCGGATCAGGGTGGCGAAAAGGGCTCCGGTGGGCAGGGCACGGCCGCCGGGAGCGGCTCCGACGCGAACGCCAAGGTCGGCAAGTGCCGCACCGACGACCTGGACATCACCGCGCAGGACAGCACCATCGACGGCGACACCGAGGGCACAGTCGCGGTCACGTTCGTGAACGGCGGCGGTTCGGACTGCGCCCTGTCCGGATACGCGGGCGTCGACCTGAAGACCAGCGAGGGGGATCTGTCCGCCACACGCAGTGGCCAGGAGTCCAGCCCGATGATCCTCAAGGATGGCGAGTCGGTGCACTTCGGCGTCACCTACCCGATCAACGACTCGGGCGGCTCCGGCGTCAGCGTCACCGCCCTTGTGGTGACCCCGCCGGACGAGACGAAGTCGTTCTCCCTCGAATGGCCGGGCGCCGCCACCCTGCCCGTCACCGACGGCGCCGGCTCCCCCGTCAAGGTCGGCCCGATGGGCAGCGCCGGCCAGGGCGGGGCGAGCTGACCCGTACGCCCTGCGCTTCACGTTCCGGCCTGTGAGACAGATCGTTGAGCTGTACGCCCCACCCAAGGACACGCTTCGCCAGGTGATGTACCGGCCGGCCTCCGAGGGCGTCCTGCCGCACACGCCGCCGAGGCACTGGTGGGTTGCGGGAGGTTCCGGGTGCCGGTCGGCGACATCCCCCGCCGACGCGTAACGTGAAGCAGTATGAAGATCCTCATCAGCGCCGACATGGAAGGCGCCACCGGTGTGACCTGGCCGGGCGACGTGCTGCCGGGGACACCGCAGTGGGAGCGGTGCCGGTCGATGTTCACCTCGGACGTGAACGCGGCGGTGCTCGGCTTCTTCGACGGCGGAGCCGACGAGGTACTGATCAACGAAGCGCACTGGTCCATGCGCAACCTGCTGCTGGAGCGGCTCGACGAGCGCGCCCAGATGCTCACCGGACGCCACAAGTCCCTGTCCATGGTCGAGGGCGTGCAGCACGGGGACGTGGACGGCATCGCGTTCGTCGGCTACCACGCGGGCGCCGGCATGGAGGGCGTCCTCGCCCACACCTACCTCGCGAACTCGATCACCGGGGTGTGGGTCAATGACGTACGGGCGAGTGAGGGCCTGCTGAACGCGCACGTCGTCGCCGAGTACGGCGTCCCCGTCGTCCTTGTCACCGGCGACGACGTGGCCTGCGAGGACGCCCTCGGGTACGCTCCCGAGGCGCTCAAGGTCGCGGTAAAGGACCATGTGTCGCGGTACGCGGCGGTGTGCCGGACACCGGCCAGAACGGCCGCCGACATCCGCGCGGCGGCCAAGCAGGCGGCATCGCTGGCGGTGCGTCACGAACCGGCCGTCGGCGGGCCGTTCACCGTGGCGCTGGAGTTCGACGCGGAGCACCTGGCGATGGCGGCCACCGTCGTCCCGGGCGTGGACCGCGTCGGAGAGCGGAAGGTCGCCTACACCAGCGCGACCATGTACGAGGGCATTCGCACGTTCAAGGCGGTCACCACGATCGTTTCGGCCGCGGTGGAGGAACAGTATGGCTGACAGCACACGAGGACACGTCGACGAGGAGGCGCTCGACGAGGTAGTACGGTTCACCTCCGACCTCATCCGCATCGACACCACCAACCGCGGCGGCGGGGACTGCCAGGAGCGCCCGGCCGCCGAGTACGCCGCCGAGCAGTTGGCCGGGGCCGGTCTGGAGCCCACCCTGCTGGAGCGCACCAAGGGCCGCACGAACGTCGTCGCCCGCATCGAGGGCACCGACCCGTCCGCCGACGCGCTGCTCGTCCACGGTCACCTGGACGTGGTGCCGGCCCAGGCGGAGGACTGGAGCGTGCACCCGTTCTCCGGGGAGATCCGCGACGGCGTCGTCTGGGGGCGGGGCGCCGTCGACATGAAGAACATGGACGCGATGATCCTCGCGGTCGTGCGCGCCTGGGCACGGCTCGGGGTGCGGCCCCGGCGCGACCTCGTCATCGCCTTCACCGCCGACGAGGAGGCGAGCGCCGAGGACGGCTCCGGGTTCCTCGCCGACGAGCACGCCGGACTCTTCGAGGGCTGCACCGAGGGCATCAGCGAATCGGGTGCGTTCACCTTCCACGACGGCTCCGGACGGCAGATCTACCCCATCGCGGCGGGCGAGCGCGGCACCGGCTGGCTGAAGCTCACCGCGCGCGGGCGGGCGGGCCACGGCTCCAAGGTGAACCGCGCCAACGCGGTCACCCGGCTGGCGGAGGCCATCGCACGCATCGGCGCCCACGAGTGGCCCGTCCGGCTCACCCCGACCGTGCGCGCAGCCCTCACCGAACTGGCCGCCCTGTACGGGATCGAGCCCGACCTCGACGACCCCGACGGTGTCGACGGACTCCTCGGCAAGCTCGGCCCGGCCGCCGCGTTGGTCGAGCCGACCGTCCGCAACAGCGCCAACCCGACCATGCTGGACGCCGGGTACAAGGTCAACGTGATCCCCGGGGAGGCCGTCGCGTACGTTGACGGCCGGTATCTGCCCGGCGGCGAGGACGAGTTCCGTACGACCCTCGACCGGCTCACCGGACCCGACGTGGACTGGGAGTTCCACCACCGCGAGGCGGCCCTCCAGTCACCCGTGGAATCGGCGACGTTCGCACGGATGCGGTCCGCCGTCGAGGAGTTCGCGCCCGAGGGCCACGTGGTGCCGTTCTGCATGTCGGGCGGCACGGACGCCAAGCAGTTCTCACGCCTCGGCATCACCGGCTACGGGTTCTCGCCGCTGAAGCTGCCGGAGGGCTACGACTACGGGGCACTCTTCCACGGTGTCGACGAGCGCGTACCGGTCGAAGCACTGCACTTCGGGGTAGATGTCCTGGACCGCTTCCTGCGGACGGCCTAGGGACGACAGGGAAATGGGGGATCAGGTGCAGACGCTGCCGTACGGTTCGTGGCCCTCGCCGATCGACGCGACGCTCGCCGCCGCGCACGACGGCCACGCCGAGTACGTGGGCTTCGTCGGCGAGGAGGTCTGGTGGACCGAGCCACGGCCCACCGAGGGCGGCCGGCGCACCCTGGTCCGGCGGGGACCCGACGGCGAGGAGGAGTCCTTGCTGCCCGCCCCGTGGAACGTGCGCAGCCGGGTCATCGAGTACGGCGGCCAGCCGTGGGCCGGAACGGTACGGGACGGCGAGCCCCTCGTGGTGTTCGTGAACTTCGCCGACCAGCGGCTCTACCGGTACCGGGCGGACGGCGCCCCCCAGCCCCTCACCCCGCTGTCCTCCGTGGGCGGCGGCCTGAGGTGGGTGGACCCGCAACTGCGGCCGGACCGGGACGAGGTGTGGTGCGTCCTGGAGGAGTTCACCGGCGACGGACCGACGGACGTACGGCGCGTCCTCGCCGCCGTGCCCCTGGACGGCTCCGCCGCCCAGGACCGCGACGCCGTGAGGGAACTGACCGGCGAGCGACACCGCTTCGTCACGGGCCCTCGCGTCTCCCCCGACGGGCGGCGCGCGGCATGGCTCGCCTGGGACCACCCGCGCATGCCCTGGGACGGCACGGAGCTGGTCGTCGCCGACGTGGCCGACGACGGCACGCTCCGGGAGCCGCGGACCACGGCAGGCGGTCCCGAGGAGTCCATCGCCCAGGCCGACTGGGCGGCAGACGGCACCCTCGTGTACTCCAGCGACCGCACGGGCTGGTGGAACGTGTACGGGGTGGGACCGGACGGCCCGGAGCGCGCCCTGTGCGCGCGGGACGAGGAGTTCGGCGGGCCGCTGTGGAAGATCGGGTCGCGCTGGTTCGCGCCCCTGGAGAGCGGACTGATCGCCGTCGTGCACGGACGGGGCGCCACCGCGCTCGGGGTCCTCGACCCGGAGACCGGCGAGGTCGTCGACGCGGCCGGCCCCTGGACCGAGTACGCACCGACGCTCGCCGTGCACGGCGGCCGCGTCGTGACCATCGGGGCGAGCCCCCGCAGCGCGTACGAGGTGGTCGAGCTGGACACCGTCCCCCACCCCCGACCGGGCTCGCGCGGGGGCGCCCCCCTAGGGCCTGTGGCGGAAGTGGCGCCTGCCGGGCGACGCCTGGCACGCCCTCTCGCCGCGCCGGGCGAAAGCCCAAGTACGTCCGGTCCATCAACGGGGTCTTCCGCCCGGCACGCCGAGAGCACGCACCGGACCCCGTCCGGCCCGCCCAGCCCGCCCTCCGGGCGAACGACGCCACTTCCGCCACAGGCCCTGGGCCACGCACGCGTGATCGGTGCCGCCCAGGACGACCCGGTGGACCCGGCGTACTACCCGGAGCCACAGATCCGCACCTTCCACGGACCCGCCGGACGCGAGATCCACGCTCACGTCTATCCGCCCCACCACCCGGACCATGTGGCACCCGGCGACGAACTGCCGCCCTATGTGGTCTGGGCCCACGGCGGCCCCACCAGCCGGGCGCCGCTCGTCCTGGACCTGGCGATCGCCTACTTCACCTCGCGCGGCATCGGCGTGGCCGAGGTCAACTACGGCGGGTCCACCGGGTACGGACGGGCCTACCGCGACCGGCTGCGCGAGCAGTGGGGCGTCGTCGACGTCGAGGACTGCGCGGCCGTCGCCCGCGCGCTCGCCGACGAGGGCACCGCCGACCGCGGCCGGCTCGCCATCCGGGGCGGCAGCGCCGGCGGCTGGACCACGGCGGCGTCACTCACCACGACCGACGTCTACGCCTGCGGCACGATCCTGTACCCGATTCTCGACCTCGCGAGCTGGGGCTCGGGGGAGACCCACGACTTCGAGTCGCAGTACCTGGAAACGCTGGTCGGCCCGCTCGCCGAGGTCCCCGCACGGTACGCGGAGCGCTCGCCCGCCGAGCACGCCGAGCGGGTCACCACCCCGTTCCTCCTCCTCCAGGGACTCGACGACGTGATCTGCCCGCCCGCGCAGTGCGAGCGGTTCCTGGCGAGGCTGGAGGGACAGCGGGTCCCGCACGCCTACATCGCGTTCGAGGGCGAGGGCCACGGATTCCGGCGGGCCACCACCATGGTGCGGGTACTGGAGTCCGAACTCTCCCTGTACGCACAGGTCTTCGGCCTCAACCCACCCGGTATCCCGACCCTGGAGCTCGCCAAGTGACTGCACCGACCCGTCCGGTTCCGCCGTCCTCTCCGGCCTCGCTGACCCGGCCCGCCCGTCTCGCTCCCGGGGCCCGGGTGGCGATCGTCGCGCCCAGCGGCCCCGTCCCCGAGGAGCGGCTGAGCACCGGACTCGACCTCCTGCGCGGCTGGGACCTGGAACCCGTCGTGGCACCCCATGTGCTCGACCGGCACCCCGGGTTCGACTACCTCGCGGGCACGGACGCCGACCGGGCCGCCGACCTCCAGGCCGCCTGGTGCGATCCGTCCGTGGACGCCGTACTGTGCGCCCGGGGAGGCTACGGGGTGCAGCGGATGGTCGACCTGCTCGACTGGGACGCGATACGCGCCGCGGGCCCCAAGGTGTTCGTCGGGTTCAGCGACATCACCGCGCTGCACGAGGCGTTCGCGACCCGGGCCGGACTGGTCACCCTGCACGGGCCGATGGCGGCGGGTGTCGACTTCCTCAAGAACGCGACTGCCCAGGAGCATCTGCGGGCCACACTCTTCGAGCCGGAGACAGTACGGACCATCGCCCCCGCCGGGACGACCGCGCTGGTACCCGGGCGGGCCCGGGGCCTCCTGCTCGGGGGGTGCCTGTGCCTGCTCGCGACCGAGCTGGGCAGCCGGCACGGCCGGACCTCCGCCCGCGGAGGACTGCTCTGCCTGGAGGACGTCGGCGAGGAGACGTACCGCCTCGACCGCTACCTCACCCAACTCCTGCGCGCGGGCTGGCTCGACGGCGTCTCGGGGATTCTGCTCGGCTCCTGGGCCGAGTGCGCGCCCTACGACGAGGTGCGCGCCCTGCTCGCCGACCGGCTCGCGGGGCTCGGAGTGCCGGTCGTGGAGGAGTTCGGGTTCGGGCACCGAGAGGGAGCACTGACGATCCCGTTCGGAGTGACGGCCGAGCTGGACGCGGACGCGGGCACGCTGACGCTGGACGAGCCGGCGCTGGTGTGAGCCCGGGGGCGCCGGGGGAGGGGGGCGTCCTTCACTGAAGCCCCGTCAAGGAACGTACGACACGGTGATCGACCCGGTGATTGACCCGTCCCGGCACGTGCCACACCATGACAAACCGCCCGTTACTTATCGGCCGGTAGTCGGGTTGTCCTCTGCGTGGAGGTCCTCGTGTCCCGTCGTCGCACCCGTGCGTCCAGAACCCGTTCCTCGCTCGCCCTCGCTCTGGGCACGGCACTGGCCGTCCCGCTCCTAGGGCCTGTGTCGGAAGCGGCGTCTGCCGGCCAGCACACCGTCACCGCTCTGAGGTTCACGGTCCAGGCAGGCGGCCGGACCTGCGTGGTCGACGCCGACCTCTACCGCCCGGCCGGCGTGGACCCCGCCCACCCGGCACCAGCGGTCCTCGCCACCAACGGCTTCGGCGGCAGCAAGTCGGACCGCGGGACCGCCGAGATCGGCAGGGCGTTCGCGGCGCGCGGCTATGTCGGACTCGTCTACTCCGGCCTCGGCTTCGGCCGGTCCGGCTGCCTGATCTCCCTCGACGACCCGCGCGTCGACGGCGCGGCAGCGTCCCGGCTCGTCGACTTCCTGGCGGGCACGCGCGCCGCCGACGACGGCACGAAGGCCGACTTCGTCACCCAGGACGGCGAGGGAGACCCGAGAGTCGGCATGATCGGCGGGTCGTACGGCGGCGCGGTCCAGCTGGCGACGGCCTCCGCCGACCACCGCGTCGACGCCCTCGTCCCCATGATCACCTGGAACGACCTCGCCTACTCGGTCGCCCCGAACAACGCCACGGATGCCCGCGCGGTACCCGGCGCCTTCAAGTGGCAGTGGACCAACGGCTTCTACCTCATCGGGGAGGGCCAGCAGCTGCTCGCGCCGAGCCTCGACCCGTCCCGCTTCAACTCCCGCCGCTGTCTGCACTTCGTGAGCCGGGCCTGCGAGATGTTCCGGACGCTGAACTCGGGCAGCTACCCGGCGGAACGGACGAAGGAGTTCCTGGCGTACACCCGCAGCGTGTCCCCCGTCTCCTACCTCGGCACGGTGAAGGCACCGACCCTCCTGATCCAGGGCCAGGCCGACACTCTCTTCAACCTGGGTGAGGCCACGGCGACCTACCGGACGCTCAGGGCGCAGGGCACCGAGACCAGGATGATCTGGCAGTCATGGGGCCACAGCAGCGGCCTCACCGGCCCGCCGACCGGCGAACTCGACCTGGCGAAGGGCAACCTGGAGTCCAGCTACGTCGGCCGCCGCATCCTCGCCTGGTTCGACCGCCATCTGCGGCACCGCCCGGTCGACACGGGACCGGCGTTCGCGTACTACCGCGACTGGGTCACGGACCCGGCGCGCACGTATGCCACGGCCACCCAGGTCCCCGCCCTCACCGAGACCCTGTACCTCTCGGGAGACGGAACGCTCGTCGACAGCCCGAGGAAGGTCGCCCCCGGGAGCCGTTCCTACACCAACTGGCCGACGCCGACGAGCCATTCCGAGAGCTCCCTCGCCGGACTGATCGGCTTTCCCGACCCGCCGCCGTACGACACACCGGGGACGCACCTTGCCTGGACGACCGGCCCCCTCACCGCCCCCGTCGACGTCGTCGGCGCGCCCCGGGTCACCGTCCGGGTGACATCGCCAGGAGCCGAGCGTGGGCAGGGCTCCGGGAACGCGGCGGACAAGCTCGTGCTGTTCGCGAAGCTGTACGACGTCGCGCCCGACGGCAAGCAGACCCTCGTCCGCCGACTGGTGGCACCCGTGCGTGTCCCGGACGTGACGAAGCCGTTCACCGTGTCGCTGCCGGGCATCGTGCACCGGTACGAGGCGGGGCACCGGCTACGGTTCGTGATCGCCGGCAGCGACGACGCGTACGTCGGCAACCGCGGCGTCGAACGGGTCACGGTCAGCAGCACGCCCGAGGACACGGGTGTGCTGCGGCTGCCGGTCGTTCGCTGACGCGGGGCCGGGGGCAGCGGGCGCGGCGGTGCCTGCTCCGGCGTACCGTGGCGGGGTGTCCGACACCGTTCCCTACCTGGCCGAAGGCCCCCGCGTGGGCATCCGGCACTTCACGTACGACGACCGCGCCGAGTTCACCGCCCGGGCGCGGGAGAGCAGGGCTCTGCACCACCCGTGGCTGTTCCCGCCGGTCACCCCCACCGCGTACGCCGCCTACGCGGAGCGGCTGATCGAGGACCCGACGAGGGCAGGGTTCCTCGTCTGTGAGAAGGACAGCGGGGCCATCGCCGGGTACATCAACATCAACAACATCGTCGAGGGCGCGTTTCTGTGCGGGGTTCTCGGCTACGGCGCCTTCGCGCACGCCGCGGGGCGGGGGCTCATGAGCGAGGGGCTGCGACTCGTCGTCGAGTACGCCTTCACCACCATGGGCCTGCACCGGCTGGAGATCAACGTGCAGCCCCGGAACGCCGCGTCCATCGCGCTCGCCCGGCGGTGCGGCTTCCGGCTGGAGGGGTTCTCGCCGGACTTCCTGTTCATCGACGGCGCCTGGCGGGACCACGAGCGGTGGGCCATCACCACCGAGATGATCGCCAAGGCGCAGTCTTCCCGGAGGTCGTCCCGTCCGTGAGGATGGGGCCCATGAGAACCCTCGTCGTCGTGGACGCCCCGTCCAACCTGGGCCTTCGCCCGCCCGCCCCCGGCACCGTGCCCGGCTGCTACAAGCTCGCCGGGGCCCTGCGCGAGCAGGACATCGTGCGCCGACTCGGCGCGCAGGAGGGCGGGGGCGTAATACCGCCGCGTTACGACCGGGGGGACTGGCAGGAGGGCGACGGCGTGTTCAACGCGGCTGCCATCGCCACGTACACGCCGAAGCTGGCCGACCGGATCGAGCGCCATGTCCGCGCCGGTGACCTGCCCGTCGTCCTCGGTGGCGACTGCTCCATCCAGCTCGGCGCGTCGCTGGCGCTGCGCCGCATCGGGAGGTACGGGCTGGTGGCCGTGGACGCCTCCGCCGACTTCCGTCATCCGGGGAACTCCGACCGGATCGGTGCCGCCGGCGGCGAGGAGCTCGCCCTCGCCACGGGGCGCGGGCAGAAGGACTTGACGAACCTGGAAGGACGCGAGCCGTACGTGCGCGACGAGGACATACGGCTCATCGGTATCCGCGACGCGTTCACGGACGACCTGGCCGAACTGGGCGCCCTCAAGATCCCCACGGTGACGGTGGGTGACCTGCGCACATGGGGCGCAGAGGAGCTCGGGCAGGTCACCGCGCAGAGCTTCGAGACGCCCGAGCCGGCCGGTTTCTGGGTGCACCTCGACGCCGACGTCCTCGACCCCTCGGTGATGCCCGCAGTCGACAGCCCCGACCCGGACGGGCTGCTGCCCGACGAACTCGTCGCCCTGCTGCGGCCCCTGGTCACCTCACCGCACTGCGCGGGCCTCAACGTCACCATCTACGACCCCGACCTCGACCCGGAGGGCACGGCCGGGGCCCTGCTCACCGACGTCATCGTGGCGGCATTCTCCGGCGCCGCCGGCTGAGCCGCCCGCCGCGGACCGGAGCCGCCCGCGGCGGGTACTCACTCGGGCGCGCGACGGTCCACGTACTCGTAGATGGTGCCGTCCGGGTGCATCGCGATCAGATTGCGGCCCGCGGGCGTCACCACCGGGCCGGCCAGGACGTGCGCGCCCGAGCCGGTGAGGACCTGGTGGGCCTCGTCCACATCCTTGACGGCGATGGTGGCGGCGACCTTGCGGAGCACCTCCAGCTCGGCCTCGGGACCGCTCATCAGCAGGAAGCAGCCGACGGCGGCCACCTGGACGCCACCGCGCTCGAAGCGCAGGGCCGGGCCGCCCGCGAGCCGTTCGTAGAAGGGGACCGTGGTCTCCAGGTCGTCGACGCAGATGCGCAGCGTGGCTCCCAGAATTTCCATGTGCCGAGCCTAGTTGGGGCGGGCCGGGCAGGAGATCGTTTCCCGGGGTTCCTTCGGATCTCCCCGGAATCCGCCGGTGGTGACGAGCGGCGTTACGTGCGGTGGGGCACGGGTACTCGCCGGTCATGGAACGCTTGGATCACCTGGAACATCTGGACAAGGATCTGGTCGACGAGCTGGCGCAGGTGGCCCGCGAGACCGTACGTGACGAGCTGCGGCAGCAGAGCCGCAAGCAGCGGCGCACGGCCACGCTGTACGCCGCGTCCGGCGCCGCCGCCCTGTACGCGGGCGCCGCGCTCGCACTCACCGTCGGCCTGCTGCTCGCGCTGGGCCTGCCCGGCTGGGTCGCCGCGCTGATCACGGCGGTGCTGCTGGGCGCCGCTGCGTACGCACTGCGCAGCGCGGCGCGTCCCTCCGCGTCCCGGCCCGTCCCCGAGACGGCGCCGGGCACGTCCCCCGTGACGCCCCCGGGCGGGCGCGGACCGGAGCGTCCGCCGGTACCGCCCGTCGCCCCTGGCGGTGTCGGCGGGACGGCCGGAGCCCCAGGTACATCGGCGCCCGGGGCCACGGGCACGGGTACGGGTACGGGAGCGCCGCGTCCGGACGACACGGACCCCGGAGCACCGCACCGCCGGGAGCGGTGAGCGGGTGCGGCGGCCCGACAAGAGCCGATCTTTCGGCACGACCGGAAGCCATCGCTGGGAACATCGCTGGGAACAGGGGGACAGGACCGTGCTGAATCACCGGGCACTGAGGAGACGACTGCCGAGGAAACGCAGGGCCGTCGTGGTGACCGGGGCCAGTGGCGGCGTGGGCCGGGCCACGGCACGGGCCTTCGCCGCCCGTGGCGACCGGGTCGCCCTGCTCGCCCGGGGACGCGAGGGGCTCGTCGCGGCCGCGGACGAGGTGGAGCGCGCCGGAGGTGAGGCGCTCGTCGTCACCGTCGACATGTCCGACGCGAAGGCCGTGGAGGACGCGGCCCAGCAGGTCGCCGACGAGTTCGGGCGGATCGATGTCTGGGTGAACAACGCGTTCGCCGGGGTCTTCGCCCCGTTCACCGACATCACGCCCGACGAGTACCGCCGGGTCACCGAGGTGACGTACCTGGGCTGTGTGTTCGGGACCCGGGCGGCGCTACGGCACATGCTGCCCCGGGACCGGGGGACGATCGTGCAGGTCGGGTCGGCGCTCGCGTACCGGGGGATCCCGCTGCAGTCCGCGTACTGCGGGGCCAAGCACGCGATCCAGGGGTTCAACGAGTCGCTGCGGTGCGAGCTGCTGCACGCCGGGGCGGGGGTGCGTACGACGATGGTGCAGCTCCCTGCCGTCAACACCCCGCAGTTCGACTGGGTGTTGAGCCGTATTCCCGGCAGGGCCCGGCCCGTCGCGCCGGTCTTCCAGCCCGAGGTGGCCGCGCGGGCCGTCGTGCACGCGGCGGGCCACGCGCGGCGGCGCGAGTACTGGGTGGGCGGCTCCACGGTCACGACTCTGCTGGCCAACGCCGTGGCTCCCGGAGTGCTGGACCGGTATCTGGCACGGACGGCGTTCGAGGCGCAGCGGGAGACGGGGGAGCAGGCCGGGCCGGGGAACCTGTGGAGCCCGGCCGACGGGCCGCACGGCCGGGACTTCGGGGCGCACGGGCGCTTCGACGACGAGGCCGTGGCGGACAGCGCCGAGGAGTGGTTCTCCCGGAACCGGGGGCGGCTGGGCGCGGGGGCGGTGCTGGGCGGAACAGCGCTCGGCGGGACGGCGGCCGTGCTGGCGGCGCGGCGACGGGTCGGCAGTCGGCGCGGATAGCGGATAGCGGACAAGCGTCTTCACACGACGCGGTACTCCTCCACATCGGCCGACCGCAGGGTCAGACCGTGGCCCACTCCCGCTCCCGGCCGGACGAAGCCTCCGGCGGGGTCGAGAATGCCATCGAAGAAGAGGGACTCGACGCGGACGTGGTCGTGGAACCACTCGATGTGACGGAGGTTCGGGACGGCGGCGGCCGCGGCGGCATGAACGTGCGGCGCGCAGTGCGCGGAGATCTCCAGCCCATGGGCCTGGGCGAGGGCGGCGGCGCGGAGGAACTCCGTGATGCCGCCGCAGCGCGTGGCGTCCACCTGGAGGCAGTCGACCGCGCCGGCTGCGAGCATGCGGGCGAAGTACGGCAGGTCGTAGCCGTACTCGCCCGCCGCCACGTCGCAGACCAGGGTGTCGCGGACCAGGCGCAGTCCCGTCAGGTCGTCCGAGGACACCGGCTCCTCGAACCAGCCGACGCCGTGGTCCGCGAGGGCGTGTCCGACCCGTATCGCCTGCTTGCGGGTGTACGCGCCGTTCGCGTCGACGTACAACTCCGCCTGTGGGCCGATCACTTGGCGTGCGGCCTGCACGCGGGCCAGATCGCGGGGGACTGCCCGCCCCCACGCCTCACCGATCTTGATCTTCACGCGGGGGATACCCTGCCCGTGCACCCAGCCACCCAGCTGCGCGGCCAGATGTGTTTCGTGGTACGTCGTGAAGCCGCCGCTGCCGTAGACGGGCACGGTGTCGCGGGCCCTGCCCAGCAGCCGGGCCAGCGGGAGTTCCAGGAGGCGGGCCTTGAGGTCCCAGAGGGCCACGTCCACCGCGGAGATCGCACAGGAGGCGACGCCCGGGCGGCCCGCGTTGCGTACCGTGCGGCACATCGCGTCATGGGCCGCCGCGATGTCGAACGCGTCGAGGCCCGTGACGACCGGCGTGAGCTGCTCGTGCAGCAGGTCGGCGACCGCCGCCGGACCGTACGTCCAGCCCGTGCCCGTCGTGTCGCCCGCCGTGACCTCGGCGACGACGACCGTCGTGGTGTCCCACGCCAGCGTCCCGTCGGCCTCGGGAGCGTCCGTGGGGACGGTGTAGACGGACACCACCGGTTGCTGGATCTTCATCGTGGGCCTCTCCGGGGCCTGCCCGCGCCCTCCCCGTACGTGTGTACCCGGCCCGGACGGCGAGGAGAGGGAACACCGTCCGGACCGAGAGCCTGCGGTGGACCGCGGTCCGAGTACCCGGAGGCCGCGGTGGAAACCCACGGACGTTTGGGCGCCCTGCCCGGGGGGACGCGGTAGGCCCGTACGCGACCTCGCAGGAGGCGAACCGTGAGTCGACCCCGCATCGTGATCGTCGGTGCCGGCTTCGCCGGGTACCGGACGGCCCGCACCCTGTCGCGGCTGACCCGGAGCAAGGCCGACATCACCCTGCTCAACCCGACGGACTACTTCCTGTACCTGCCCCTGCTGCCCCAGGTCGCCGCCGGACTCCTGGAGCCGCGCCGGGTCAGTGTCTCCGTCACCGGCACCCTGCCGAACGTACGGCTGGTGCTCGGTGAGGCCGACGGCATCGACCTCGACGCGCACACCGTGCACTACACGGACCCGGAGAGCGACGGGGGCACGCTGGAGTACGACCGGCTCGTGCTCGCCGTCGGCAGCGTCAACAAGCTGTTGCCCATCCCCGGGGTCGCCGAGAACGCCCACGGTTTCCGGGGGCTGCCCGAGGCGCTGTACCTGCGCGACCACGTGACCCGGCAGATGGAGCTCGCCGCCGCGTCCCACGACCCCAAGAGCTGTGCCGCGCGGTGCACCTTCGTGGTCGTCGGCGCGGGCTACACGGGCACGGAGGTCGCCGCGCACGGGCAGTTGTACACCGACTCGCTGGTGCGCAAGCAGCCCCTGCGGGAGGGTATGCGGCCGCGCTGGCTGCTGATCGACATCGCGTCTCGCGTGCTGCCCGAGCTGGACGCGCGGCTTTCCCGCACCGCCGACCGCGTGCTGCGCAAGCGGGGCGTGGACGTGCGTACCGAGACGTCCGTGGAGGAGGCCACGCCCACCGGAGTACGGCTCAGTGACGGCGAGTTCATCGACACGCGCACCCTCGTGTGGTGCGTCGGTGTCCGGCCCGATCCGTTCGTCGAGCGCGCCGGGCGGCCCCTGGAACGGGGACGGCTCCTCGTCGACCCGTACCTCCAGGTGCCGGGTCACCCCGACGTGTTCGCCTGCGGGGACGCTGCCGCCGTGCCGGACCTGGAAAAGCCGGGCCAGTACACGGCGATGACGGCCCAGCACGCCTGGCGGCAGGGCAAGGTCGCGGCCCACAACGTCCTCGCCTCGCTCGGCAAGGGTGAACGGCGCGTCTATCGCCACCGTGACATGGGCTTCACCGTCGACCTCGGCGGTGCCAAGGCCGCGGCCAACCCCCTCGGTATCCCGCTCTCCGGCCCGCTCGCCGACGCCGTCACCCGCGGCTACCACCTGGCCGCCATGCCCGGCAACCGCGTCCGTGTCGCCGCGGACTGGCTCCTGGACGCCGTACTGCCGCGTCAGGCCGTCCAGTTGGGGCTCGTACGGTCCTGGTCGGTGCCCCTGGACACGGCCTCGCCGGAGCTGGCGCGGGTTCCGGGGGCACCGGGACCCGCCGGAAGCGAACGGGACCGGGACCGGGATCGGGAAGCGACCGGGAAGTCCGGCCAGGAGGTGTCCCCACCCCCGGAAGGGCCCGGGCCGGTGCGGGTATCGGAGCAGCAGTCAGAGACGGAGAAGAACTCATGAAGACCCGTCAGCTCACGGAGTACGCACAGCAGTTGCGCGTCGACAGCGTCCGCGCCTCGGCCGCCGCGAACTCCGGTCACCCCACCTCCTCCATGTCGGCTGCCGATCTCATGGCCGTTCTGCTCGCCCGCCACTTCCGCTACGACTTCGAGCGCCCGCAGCACTCCGCCAACGACCGTTTCGTCCTCTCCAAGGGCCATGCCTCCCCGCTGCTGTACGCCGCGTACAAGGCGGTGGGCGCCATCAACGAGACCGAGTTGATGACCTTCCGCAAGCTCGGCAGCCGGCTCGAAGGGCACCCGACCCCGCAGCGCCTGCCGTGGGTGGAGACCGCCACCGGCTCGCTCGGCCAGGGGCTGCCCGTGGGCGTCGGCATCGCGCTGGCCGGCAAGCGGCTCGACCGCACCGGGTACCGCGTGTGGGTGCTGTGCGGCGACAGCGAGCTCGCGGAGGGCTCCATCTGGGAGGCCGCCGAGCACGCCGGGTACGAGCACCTCGACAACCTCGTCACGATCGTCGACGTCAACCGGCTCGGCCAGCGCGGGCCCACCCGGCACGGGCACGACCTCCACGCGTACACCCGACGCTTCCGGGCCTTCGACTGGCACACCATCGAGATCGACGGCCATGACGTGGACGCGATCGACCGGGCGTACGGCGAGGCCCTCTCCACCCGGGGGCAGCCCACCGTGATCCTCGCCCGCACCCTCAAGGGCAAGGGCGTCGAGTCCGTCCAGGACCGCGAGGGACTGCACGGCAAGCCGCTGCCGGACCCCGAGGAGGCCATCGCGGAGCTCGGCGGCGTCCGCGATCTCCACATCGAGGTCCAGCCACCGCCGGTCGCCAGGATGCTGCATGCCGTGCGGACGGGCCACCTCGACCTGCCGCGCTACGAGCTCGGCGAGCAGGTCGCGACCCGTGACGCCTACGGAAGCGCCCTCACCGCCCTCGGCACGGCCCGCGGCGACATCGTCGCCCTGGACGGCGAGGTCAGCGACTCCACGCGCTCCGAGTACTTCGCCAAGGAACACCCCGACCGCTTCTTCGAGTGCTACATCGCCGAGCAGCAGATGGTCGCCGCCGCGGTCGGGTTCGCGGCGCGTGGCTGGGTGCCGTACGCGTCCACGTTCGCCGCGTTCTTCACCCGCGCCCACGACTTCCTGCGCATGGCCTCGGTCGGCGGCGCCGGGATCAACCTCGTCGGCTCGCACGCGGGCGTCGCCATCGGCCAGGACGGGCCCTCCCAGATGGGCCTGGAGGACCTCGCGATGTTCCGCGCGCTCCACGGCTCTACCGTGCTGTATCCGTGCGACGCCAACCAGACGGCCAAGCTGATCGGCGCGATGGCGGGCCGGGAGGGCATCCGCTACCTGCGCACGTCCCGCGGGGCGAGCCCCGTGATCTACAGCCCGACCGAGGAGTTCCCCATCGGCGGCAGCAAGGTGCTCAAGGCCGGCGACCACGACCGGCTCACGCTCGTCGCGGCCGGGGTCACCGTCCACGAGGCGCTCGCCGCGGCCGAGGCACTGGAGGGCGAGGGCATCGGGATACGGGTGATCGACCTGTACTCGGTCAAGCCCGTCGACCGCCGCACCCTGCGCGAGGCCGCCGAACGCACGAGTTGCCTGGTGACCGTCGAGGACCACCATGCGGAGGGCGGCATCGGTGACGCGGTGCTGGACGCGTTCCTGGACGGGCGCCCGGTGCCGCGCCTGGTACGGCTCGCCGTGCGGAACATGCCGGGCTCGGCCACGCCCGCCGAGCAACTGCACGCCGCGGGCATCGACGCCGAGTCGATCGCGGCGGCGGCCCGGCTGCTGGTGGAGCATGCCGTGGTGCCCTGATCAGCCACGATCCGGAACAGGGAGGCTCATATGGCGAGCGCGCGCACGGTGCGGGCCGGCCGCCGCACCGTGGAGGTCCACCGGCCGGACAAGGTGCTCTTCCCGGGCGACGGGGACAAGGAGTACACGAAGGGCGACCTCGTCGAGTACTACCGGTCCGTCGCCCCTTTCCTGCTGCCTCACCTGCGCGGACGCCCCCTGATGCTGGAACGGCACCCCGACGGCGTCGAGGGGCAGCGGTTCATGCAGAAGAACACGCCCGAGTACTACCCGGAGTGGATCAAGCGGATCGAGGTGCCCAAGGAGGGCGGCACCGTCTGCCACACGGTGTGCGACGATACGGCCACCCTCGTCTACCTCGCCGACCAGGCATGTCTCACCCTGCACCGGTGGCTGTCCCGGGTAGGCGGGCTCGACCGGCCCGACCGCCTGGTCTTCGACCTGGATCCGGCGGAGGACGACTTCAATCAGGTACGGCAGGCCGCCCGGCGGCTCGGCGGGCTGCTCGACGAGCTGGGGCTGCCGGCCGGGCTGATGACCACCGGTTCGCGAGGACTGCACGTCGTGGTGCCCCTGGGCGGCCGCCACGGCTTCGACGAGGTCCGGGAGTTCGCCCGGGACGTCGCCGAGCTGCTCGTCCGGGATCACCCCGACGAGTTCACCACGGCCGTCCGCAAGCAGGACCGGGGCGACCGGCTCTACCTCGAGGTACAGCGCAACGCGTACGCGCAGACAGCGGTCGCCCCCTTCGCCGTGCGCGCCGGGCCGGGCCCGTGGCCACCCCGCTCGCGTGGGTCCAGCTGGACGACCAGGCCGTCGACGCCCGCCGCTGGTCCGTCGCCGACGCCGTCGACCAGGCGCGCACCGACCCGTGGGAGGGGCTGACGCGGCGGGGCCGTGCCTTGGGCCCGGCCCGACGGAGGCTGAACCGGCTGCGTGGCTGAACGCCGCTCGGCAGGAGCACTGAGCAGAAACGCGGATTCTCGCACGTCCATGTGGAGGTTTGGCCGCCGTTCGCGGGGCCACTCGGGGACCGAGGTGGCCATGACGAACACATCGAACACACCAAAGTCACAGGGTGCGCGTCAGCCCAGTCCTGTGGAGGTGCTGCGTCACGCCCGCACCCAGCTGGCTGAGCTGACCGGCATGGCGCCCGAGTCCGTGACGTCCTTCGAGCAGAGCGAGGACGGCTGGACGCTGGAGATCGAGGTTCTGGAGCTGGCCCGGGTTCCCGACACGATGAGCCTGATCGCGAGCTACCAGGTCGAGCTCGACCCCGACGGGGAGCTGACGGGGTACCGGCGAGTCCGCCGCTACGAACGCGGGAGGGCGGACCCGCACCGGCAGGGCGGCCGGTAGGCCGCCGTCCCGCACAGCTTCGACGAGGCAGGCAAGACAGGCGAGACAAGGAAGGAACGGTCGTCATGACCGTGGTCCCGGCACAGCAGGCAGGCGGCGGAGGCGGCTCCACGGGCCTCTACGACGTTGTGGAGCTCATTCTCGACAGAGGGCTGGTCATCGATGCCTTCATACGGGTCTCCCTCGTCGGGATCGAGATCCTCAAGATCGACATCCGGGTCGTGGTCGCCAGCGTCGATACATATCTGCGCTTCGCCGAGGCGTGCAACCGGCTCGACCTGGAGGCCGGGCCGAGCAAGACCCCCGGCCTGCCGGACATCGTCGGTGAGGTCACCGAGTCCGGAGCGCGCGGCAAGACCAAGGGGGCGTTGTCCGGTGCCGCCGAGACCTTCTCGGACGCCTTCAGGCAGGCCCGCGAGGACGGCCATGCGGAACCGCGGCCGCGTGCCCGCAACGCCACGAGCTCGCGCAAGAAGGAGGTGGAGCAGGAGTGAGCACCTATGTCTACGGCATCGCCGCGAGCTCGCACCCCGCGCTCCCCAAGGACTTGGGCGGAGTCGGCGATCCGGCGCGGCCCGTGCGCGTGCTGACGGAAGGCGGGCTGGAGGCCATCGTCAGCGACGCCCCCGAGGGGCTGCGACCCAAGCGCAACGACCTGCTCGCCCACCAGCACGTGCTGAGCGAGGCGGGCGCCTCGGGCGCCGTGCTGCCCATGCGGTTCGGCAGCGTCGCCCCGGACGACGCGGCCGTGACGGGGGTGCTGGCCGAGCGTGCCGAGCACTACCTGGAGCGGCTTCGGGCTCTGGACGGCAGAGCCGAGTACAACGTCAAGGCCAGCCACAACGAGGAAGCCGTGCTGCACCGGGTGATGGCCGAGAGCCCCGAGATCCGGGCTCTCGCCGAGGCCAACCGGCAGGGGGGCGGCGGAAGTTACGAGCAGCGGATGCAACTCGGCGAGATGGTGGCGGCCGCGGTGCAGAGACAGGAAGCCGAGGATGCGGCGGACCTGCGGCACGCGCTGGAGCCCGCCGCCGAAGCGGTGAGTGCGGGCCCCGAGTCCACCGGCTGGCTGGCCAATGTGTCGTTCCTCGTGGACCACGGGGCGGCCGAGGTCTTCCTCGCGGCCGTGGAGGACGTCCGCAAGAGCCATCCGCACCTCGACGTGCGGGTGAACGGGCCGCTGCCGCCGTACAGCTTCGTGGAACCGGGGCCGTCGGAGCCCGCGGAAGCCCGGCCCCCGGTGTGAGCACGATGAGGCACAGTCAGGTGAGGTGCGGTCATGGGACTGATCAGTGAGGTGCTGCTGCTGCCGTTCGCACCGGTCCGCGGCAGCCTCCGGGTGGTGAGGCAGGTACTGGACGAGGCCGAGCGCCAGTACTACGACCCGGCCGCTGTGCGTGCCGAACTCGCCCGGCTTGAGCAGTTGCTCGACGCGGGCGAGATCGATGAGGACGAGTTCGACCGGCTGGAGGACGAACTCCTGGACCGGCTGGAGATCGCTCTGAACTGGAGGGCGGTAACGGGCGGAGGAGCCGTCGGAGGAACTGGCGGAGGAACGGGTGAAGGAACCGGCGGGGGTACGACAGGCGAGGGGACGACAGGATGAATCGCGTGGGACTGGGCCTCGCCGTCGGGGCCGGATACGTCCTCGGACGGACGAAGAAGATGAAGCTCGCGTTCGCGCTCGGCACCCTCGTGGCCGGCAAGCGGATGCACCTGAGCCCCCGGGCGCTCGCGGATCTGGCGTCCCAGCAGCTGCAGAACAATCCGCAGCTCAAGGAGATCAGTGATCAGCTCCGCGAGGACGCGCGCGGTGCGGGCCAGGCGGCCACCGGCGCCTTGCTCGAACGGCAGATCGACGGACTCGCCGACCGGCTGCACGGACGGACGGCCCAGGTACGCGAGCAGCTCGCGGCGGAGGTGACCCCGGACGTGCCCGGTGCCGATGCCGAGGAGGAGCGGGACGAGATCGAGGAGACCGAGGAAGAGCCCCGCGAGCGCGAGGAGCGGGACGAGGGGGAGGCGCGGGACGCGTACGAGGGGCCGGAGGAAGAGTCCGAGGAGGGGCGCGAGGAGGAGCCGTCGGCCAGGAAAGGCGTGGAGAGGAAGGGCGCGGCGAGGGCAGGCACGGCAAGGAAAGCCGCGGCCAGGAAGTCGGCCAGGACGCCGGCCGCGGAGAAGGCCTCGGCGAAGAAGCCGGCCGCGAAGAAGACTGCGGGCCGCAGGACCACCGCGCAGAAGGGGTCCGGCAAGAGGACGGCCGCCGCTCAGGCGGCCCCGCGCAAGGACACACGGGAGGCGGGGCGTGAGAGGAGGCGGGGACGATGACTGACACCGTCGGTTCGGTGACCGGGCGGGCGAAGAACGCTGCCGACTCGGCCGGGAACGGGGCGAAGGAGACCCCGCTCGCCGGTCTGGCCCACAGCCCTGCCGTCGACCATCTCAAGGCCGAGGCCCAGGAGTATCTGGCCGCCCAGGCCCAACGTCTGCTCGTGGGCGCCGGGCACAGGCTCGGGCAGGCGACCGTGAAGCTCAACGACATCGCCGAGGGCAAAAGCCCCGGTCTCGGCAGACTCGCCCTCGACGGCGGCCGAAAGCTCATCGAGGGCAAGGGGCCGCTGCGCTCTGCCCTGGAGCTCGGCGCCGGCCGGGCCAAGGAGAACGTGGTCGGTGCCCTGAAGAACCTGGGCGGCGGCAAGGACAAGGGCAAGGGCAGGGCGGGCCACAAGCCCACGGTCATCATCGAGTCCATCGACATCGGTGTGCCGGTGCGCACCGCCTACGACCAGTGGACCCAGTACCAGACCTTCAGCACCTTCGCCAAGGGAGTGAAGAGCGCACGGCGCGACGACGACACGCACTCCGACTGGCAGCTCAAGGTCTGGTGGTCCAACCGCAGCTGGAAGGCCCACACCACCGAGCAGGTGCCCGACGACCGGATCTCGTGGGTGTCCGAGGGTGCGAAGGGCACCACGAAGGGCGTGGTCTCCTTCCACCGCCTCGGCGAGAACCTCACCCGCGTCCTGCTGTTGATCGAGTACTACCCGTCGGGGTTCTTCGAGAAGACCGGCAACATCTGGCGCGCCCAGGGCCGCCGGGCCCGGCTCGACCTCAAGAACTTCGCCCGCTTCATCACGCTGCGCGGCGAGGCGGAGGACGGCTGGCGCGGCGAGATCCGCGACGGCGACGTCGTCCGCAGCCACGAGGACGCGGTGGCGGAGGAGGAGTACGAGGAGGGAGAAGAGACCGAGGAGCCCGAGGAGCCCGAGGACTATGAGGAGGGCGAGGAGTACGAGGGCGGCGAGGAGGCCCCCGAGGGCGAGGCACCTGAAGACGCAGCCGAGGAGGAGCCCGAGGAGGAGTACGAGGAAGAAGAGGACGAGGACCGGGCCGCTGTGAGCGGGAGCCGGCGATGACGTTCCCCAGCCGGGCCCCGGAGCCGTACGGCCAGAGTGGAGGAAGTGCCAACCTGGCCGACATACTCGAACGTGTGCTCGACAAGGGGCTGGTGATCGCGGGAGATATCCGTATCAACCTGCTCGACATCGAACTGCTCACCATCAAGCTGCGCCTCATCGTCGCCTCCGTGGACAAGGCGAAGGAGATGGGCATCGACTGGTGGGAGACCGATCCGATGCTGTCCTCCCGGGCGCGCCGCGAGGAACTCACCCGCGAGAACGCCGAGTTGCGCGCCCGGATCGCCGCACTCGACGAGGGGCGCCCGGAGAGTGAGGCGTTGCTGGATGGCCGTGGCCGCTCCCGGGCCGGACCGTCACTGGAGCAGAGCGAGAGCGAGCGCGAGCGGAGCCGTCCGCAGGAGGAGGAGTCCTGATGGCCGGACTGCGGTACGTCTACGCCGTGTGCCGCCCCTTCGACGGCGCGCTGAAGGCCCAGCTGACCGGGGTCGCGGGCGCGCCGCCGAAGCTCCTGCCCCACCACGGCCTGATCGCCGTCGTCAGCGAGGTGCCGGAGCGCGACTTCGCCGAGGATCCCCTCAAGGCGCACCTGGAGGACCTGGACTGGCTGGCCGCCACCGCCCGTGGCCACCAGGGCGTGATCGACGCGCTCACCGCGGTCACCACGCCCCTGCCGCTCCGGCTCGGCACCGTCTTCCGGGACGACAGCGGTGTCCGCGTCATGATGGAGGCCCGCGAGGCCGCCTTCCGGCGGAGCCTGGACCGGCTGGAGGGCCGGGTGGAGTGGGGCGTCAAGGTCTACCTCGACCCCGAGGCCGCCGAGGCTGCCCGCGCCGCCGAGGCCGACCGCCCGCAGGAGAGAGCCGCGTCCGGGCGTGACTACCTACGACAGCGGCGCATGCGCAGCAGGTCCCACGAGGATATGTGGCAGAAGGCCGAGGCGTTCTCCAGTCGACTGCACGAAACTCTTTCCGGCCGTGCCGAGGATTTCCGGTTGCACCCGCCACAGAACCCCACGCTTTCCGGATCCGCAGGCCGGAACGTGCTGAACGCCGCTTATCTGGTCCCGCGCGGAAGTTCCGAGGAATTCGTGGAAGCCGTGGACCGTACGAAGGACGACGCCCCCGGACTGCGCGTAGAACTCACCGGCCCCTGGGCCGCCTACTCGTTCACCGAGGAGCACGAGAAGTCCGAGGCGTCCGCGGAGTCCGAGGAGCCCGCGAAGCCCGAGGAGGAGGACGCGTGACCGTCGTCGAACGCCGTGAGATCGCCCTCGTCGACCTGCTCGACCGGCTGCTCGCGGGCGGGGTCGTCATCACCGGCGACCTCACCCTGCGCATCGCGGACGTCGACCTCGTCCGCATCGACCTCAACGCGCTCATCAGCTCGGTGAACAAACAGGTCCCCGCACCCTGGGGGGAGTTGGAGTGAAGTGACCGGCAGGAACCGCCTCGACCTCGAACCCGACACGGTGGAGCGCGATCTCGTGAAACTCGTCCTGACCGTCGTCGAGCTGCTCCGTCAGCTCATGGAACGGCAGGCCGTGCGCCGGTTCGACACGGGTGAGCTGACCGAGGAACAGGAGGAGCGCATCGGGCTCACCCTGATGCTGCTGGAGGACCGCATGGGCGAGTTGCGCGACCGTTACGGCCTGCGGCCCGAGGACCTGAACCTGGACCTCGGACCGCTCGGACCACTGCTTCCGAGGAACTGACGCCTCCCGGGGCCGACCCGTGATGGGCTGAGCCCCTACCAGCGGTACCAGCGACCCCGGCCGCCCGTGGCGCTCGTGCCGCGCATGAGGAAACCCAGCAGCCAGATCACGAAAACAATGAGGGCGAGCCACCAGAGTGCCTTCACCGCGAATCCGACGCCGAAGAGAATCAGGGCCAGAAGCAGGACGAGCAGGACGGCTACCATTCCGACCACCTCCTGCTTTTCGAGTGACCCGGATTCCCGGGATCAGGCCTCAGCAGGCGGAGTCACTTCCGGCCCGCTGGCTTTCCGGCCGCCCGGCCTTCCGGCTTTCGGCTTTCGGCTTCCGGCACAGAACCTCCCCGTGCAGAACGGAGAACCAGCCGTCCTCCTGCCGCCCCCATTCCCGCCACGCCTCGGACACCGCCCGGAGCTCCTCCGGCGTCGCGTGGCCGCCCTCCGTGGCGCGCCCGGCGTAGGCGGAGGCCAGGGTCCGGTCCGCCCACAGCCCGCTCCACCAGGCCCGCTCCTCGGCCGTGGCGAACGTCCAGGTGGTGGACGTGGTGGTGATGCCGGTGAGACCGGCCCGCAGTGCCCAGGACCGCAGCCGCCGCCCCGCGTCGGGCTCGCCGCCGTTGGCGCGGGCGACCCTCCGGTACAGGTCCAGCCAGTCCTCCAGGCCCGGCGACAGCGGGAACCAGGCCATCGCCGCGTAGTCCGCGTCCCGGACCGCGACGTACCCGCCCGGCTTCGTCACCCGGATCATCTCGCGCAGGGCCCGCACCGGATCGCCCACGTGCTGGAGCACCTGGTGGGCGTGGACCACACAGAAGGTGTCGTCCGGGTAGTCCAGCGCGTGCACGTCCGCCACCGCGAAGTCGACGTTCGTCAGGCCCCGCTCGGCCGCGGTGGCCCGCGCCTGGTCCAGGATGCCCGGCGCGCGGTCCACGCCGGTGACATGCCCGTCCGGCACCAGCTCGGCCAGGTCCGCGGTGATCGTGCCCGGGCCGCAGCCGATGTCCAGGACCTTCATATGGGGTCGGAGCGAGCCGAGGAGGTAGGCCGCCGAGTTGGCGGCCGTCCGCCAGGTGTGCGAGCGCAGCACGGACTCGTGGTGTCCGTGCGTGTAGACGGCGGTCTCCCGCGGCTTCGACATGACCGGTCCCCTTGTCGCGTACGGGCCCCATGGAGCTCGTCGCTCCGTGGGGCAGTACTGGGCACCGTACGCCCGCATGTCGAATATTGAGACCCTCGTCTTGCTATGTGGTCAGCGCGTGTCAGCTGTCGGTGGACCGTGGCTGGTAGACCGTCAGCGCCTCCGGGAGCTTGCTCAGCGTCAAGTCGCCCGAGATTTGGGTGACTTCACCGTCGTAGGCGAGGAGAGTGCCCGGGGTGATGCGGTCCAGGTGCAGGCGGGGGACGCGTATCGCAGCGTGGAGCGGGGACCGTGTGAGCGGGCCCGTCGCGGCGGCGGCGAGCAGGCGCAGGGCAGGGTGGCCGCCGCCGTGCACCACACGGACGTCGAGCAGACCGTCGGCGAGGTCGTGGCGGCGCCCGGGGACGGGGCCTGTGCGGTGGTACGTGCCGTTGCCGGCGAACAGCAGCCACAGCGGGCGCGTCCGGTCCTGGAACCTGGCCCGCAGCGGGTGGTGGTCCCCGCGCAGGACGCGTGCCGCGCCGAGCACGTCGGCCGGCCGGCCGCCGATCAGCCGCGACCAGCGTTCGCGTTCACGCGCCAGCTGCGGATAGACGCCCAGACTGCACATGCTGAGGAACACACCCTCCTGGTCACCGGAGGAGAACCGCCCCACGTCCACGCGGACCGCGTCCCCGGCGCGCACCGCCCGGGCGAGATCCCGTACGTCCTCGAGACCCAGGTCCCGCGCGAAGTGGTCGCGCGTGCCGCCGGGGAGGACGGCGAGGGGGAGGCCGTGCCGCAGGGCCACCTCCGCCGCCGCGTTCACCGCGCCGTCGCCGCCGCACACGCCCAGCACCTGGGCGCGCGTCGCCGCTTTCTCCAACTCGGTCCGCACGTCGTCCGGTTCGCACTCCACGGCCTCGGCGCGGGGGAGGGCGTCCAGCAGCGCGCTCACGTGGTCCACGGTCGCCGCGCCCCCGCCCGCCACCACGACCAGGCCCTCGCCGTCGGGCAGGGCGGGAGCGATGGGGGTACCTCCCTGGTAGAGCGGAGTCGAGAGCTTCGGGGACCCCGGACGTCCGGGGGGCGGGAGCAGGTCGCGGGTCGGCGCGAGGCCGCGTACGGCGTAGGCGGCGCCCACGCCGAGGGCGGCGCCCACCAGGACGTCGCTCGGGAAGTGCACGCCCGTGTACACGCGGGACAGTGCGACCGCGGCCGCCACCGGCGCGACGGCCGCACCCCAGCCGCGGGACTCCAGGGCGACACCCGTCGCGAACGCCGCCGCGGACGCCGAGTGCCCCGACGGGAACGACGTGGTGATCGGCTGCCGCTTCAGCTGCCGGAGCATCGGGACGTTGTCGAGGAGTGGACGGGGGCGGCGGACCGAACGCTTGCCGACGGTGTTGATCGTCGCCGAGGCGAGGGCGAGCGACGCCAGACCCCGGGTGGCCGCCCGCCGGGCCCTCGGGCTCCGGGTCGCGGCGAGGGCCGCCGCCGTGGCGAACCACAGCACCCCGTGGTTCGCGGCACGGCTCAGCCGGGGCAGTACCGGGCCGGCCCCCGGCCAGTGACGGGCCGCCACCGCCTCGAACAGACGGGTGTCCGCTGCCAGGAAACGGTCCCTGAGGATGTGGTGCCCCGGGGGGCGGACGGTGAGATCGACATCTGGGCTCATGGGGCACGGGTACCCCAGGGCAGCCACCTCGTGTCAAGTCGGGGTCGCCCCGGGAGCGGTCGCGCGCCCCTCGAAAAAGTGCTTGCCCGGTGGTACGGAGGGCTCGGACAATGCCTGCTCATGGGACATCTGGAAGCCGCTCACCTGGAGTACCACCTCCCCGACGGGAGGACGCTGCTCGGCGATGTGTCGTTCCGGGTCGGCGAAGGGGCCGTCGTCGCCCTCGTCGGGCCCAACGGCGCCGGGAAGACCACGCTGTTGCGGCTGCTCTCGGGCGAGTTGAAGCCTCATGGCGGGAGCGTGGGGGTGAGCGGCGGCCTGGGTGTGATGCGGCAGTTCGTGGGGTCCGTGCGGGACGAGACGACCGTCCGGGACTTGCTCGTGTCCGTGGCGCCGCCGCGCGTCCGGGAGGCGGCCCGGGTCGTCGACGCCGCCGAGCACGCCATCATGACCGTGGACGACGAGGCCTCCCAGCTCCAGTACGCGCAGGCCCTCGCCGACTGGGCCGAGGCGCGCGGATACGAGGCGGAGACGCTCTGGGACATCTGCACCACGGCGGCGCTCGGCGTGCCGTACGAGAAGGCGCAGTGGCGGCAGGTGAGCACCCTGTCCGGCGGGGAGCAGAAACGGCTCGTGCTGGAGGCCCTGCTGCGTGGTACCGACGAGGTGCTGCTACTCGATGAGCCCGACAACTATCTCGACGTCCCCGGCAAGCGCTGGCTGGAGGAGCGGCTGAAGGAGACCCGCAAGACCGTGCTCTTCGTCTCGCACGACCGTGAGCTGCTGGCCCGTGCCGCCGAGAAGATCGTGAGCGTGGAACCGGGCCCGGCGGGCGCGGACGCATGGGTGCACGGCGGCGGGTTCGCCACGTACCACGAGGCGCGTCGTGAACGCTTCGCGCGGTTCGAGGAGTTGCGCCGCCGCTGGGACGAGAAGCACGCCCAGCTGAAGAAGCTCGTGCTGACGCTGCGTCAGGCGGCCGAGAACAGCGCCGAACTGGCCTCCCGCTATCGCGCCGCCCAGACCCGGCTGCGCAAGTTCGAGGAGGCCGGACCGCCGCCGGAGCCGCCGCGCGAGCAGGACATCAGGATGCGGCTCAAGGGCGGCCGCACCGGCGTGCGGGCCGTCACCTGCGCGCGGCTCGAGCTCACCGGGCTGATGAAACCCTTCGACCTGGAGGTCTTCTACGGCGAACGCGTCGCGGTCCTCGGCTCCAACGGTTCCGGCAAGTCGCACTTCCTGCGCCTGCTCGCGGGCGACCACGTGGCGCACACGGGGGAGTGGAAGCTGGGCGCCCGGGTCGTGCCCGGCCACTTCGCGCAGACCCACTCCCACCCCGAGCTGCAGGGACGCACTCTGCTCGACATCCTGTGGAAGGAGCACGCCCAGGACCGTGGCGCCGCCATGTCCCGGCTGCGCCGCTACGAGCTGACGGGCCAGGCCGAGCAGCGTTTCGACCGCCTCTCCGGCGGCCAGCAGGCCCGCTTCCAGATCCTGCTCCTGGAGCTGGAGGGCGCCACCGCGCTGCTGCTGGACGAGCCGACGGACAACCTGGACCTGGAGTCCGCCGAGGCACTCCAGGAAGGCCTGGAGGCCTTCGAGGGCACGGTCCTCGCGGTCACCCACGACCGCTGGTTCGCTCGTTCGTTCGATCGCTATCTCGTCTTCGGCTCCGACGGCCGCGTACGCGAGACACCGGAGCCGGTGTGGGATGAGCGGAGGGTGGACCGCGTCAGATAAGCATTGAGTAACTCCCTGGGCAAGGCCCTGATCAAGGCCCGCCCTGATCAAGGCCCTGATCAAGGCCCTGGTCAAGCCTTGATCAGGGCCTTCGATGGCAGCAGCGGGTCACGCCCAGCGCAGCAGAGCCCCCAGTCCACCCTCGGGCGCCTCCCCCGCAGCGGCGGCCGTCACCGAGAGTGCCGGGGCGTCCGTCGCGACCGCGGAGCGCAGCAGGGCGTCGTCCGCACGGGACGCCCACGAGCGCTGATCGCCCGGCGTCCTCAGGTCCGTGCGCCGGACCGCCAGCTGGTCCGGGGCCTCGCCGATCCACACCTCGTGGTGCGCGTCGGGCCCGGCCGGGCGGACCAGCAGCTCGTCGATACGGTGCTCCCGGGCCGCCTCCACCAGGGCGGGAACGCCCTCCACGGCGGCCGTGCGCCCCTCGGCGTCCGGGGACCGCGCCGCCAGGAACCGCGCCAGCTCCGCCGCGGCCCGCCGGTGCACGTGCTCGGCCCGCGCCCGCTCCACGTCCTCGTCCAGCAGCCGGCTGCCCGTGCCCTGCCGGGTCTCCACCACGAGGTCGTGCAGCCGCTGCGGAAGCCGCTCCCGCACGGCGTGCCGCTCGCGCACCTCGCCGACGAGGACCAGCAGGTCGGCCCGGGTCTCCTCCTGGCACACGGCGAGCGCGTCGGCGATCTCCGCCGCGTTGTGCTCCCAGGTGTTCTCCACCCGCAGCTGGAAGTGCCGCCCGGGGTCCCCCCACGCCCCTGACGCAGTGGGGGACAACCGGCGGCGGCCGGGCCCCGCACGCAGTGCGGGCAGGAGTACGGGCCACTGCCGGCCGGCCACCGCCCCCACGTCCTGGCTGCCCCGCGAGCCCCGCAGCTCGAACTCGGCGCCCCGCCGGTCCACGTACGCCACCACACACACCGCGTCCTCTCCGGCCAGCTCCAGCAGTGGGGTGGTGCGCGGCAGCGGAGCCCAGTGCGCCGAGGTACCCGGCGGCGCGTGCGCGAGCGGCGGATCCAGCACCACCTCGCCCGACCTGGCGAAGAAGGCCCGGCCGTGCGGCTCGGAGGAGTGGCGCAGCTCGTCCACCGCCCGGTGCACGGCCGACCGGGTCGGCTCGTCGGCACCCTGGGCGGCGAGCTCCCGGGAGACGGCCGCGGCCACCAGGGAACGCTCGTGAGGAGTGGACTCCGTGTGCGAGGACGTGTCGACATAGACAGAGGCCCAGGGCCCCGGATGTTCGTAGAGTGGATGCAGAAAGGCGAGATCCATGGCTCCCTCCCGGATGCCACTCGGGTACCGCTTGCCGGGCGGGTACCCGGACGGCACCGAAGGACACGACGAGTGGGGTACCACCATGAACGGAGTCGACCCGGTCCGGCTGGACGACCAGCAGCTGATGAAAGAGCTGGAGACGATCCACCGCACACGCCATGACACGCTGCTCTACGGATCGAACGACGCGCTGCGTGCCCACAACATGCGCATGGCGCAGCTGGAGGGCGAGTACCTGCGCCGCAATCCCCGCCGCCCGGTGGCAGCCGGACGCACGCGTCAGGGCGCGCGGTGCCGGAAACTCGCTGAGTCATGACCGGCACGGCCGAAAGGAACCCGCTGCTCACCCGGCTGGAGGAGGCCCTCGACCTGTTCGGCGCGCTCGCTCACGCCGTCCGTGACGACCAGTGGGAGGCGGGCACGCCCTGCGCCGAGTGGACGGTGCGCGATCTCGTCAACCATCTCGTCTCCGAGCAGCTGTGGGCGTCGCCGCTGGTGCTCCACGGCTGCATGATCGAGGAGGTCGGCGACACCTTCGACGGCGACATGCTCGGCTCCGACCCGGCGGCCTCCTGGGACACGGCGGCCCGCGTCACCCACGAGGCGTTCACCGCGCCGGGCGCGCTCGACCGCACCGTCCACCTCTCGCACGGCGACACCCCGGCCGCCGACTACTGCGGACAGATGGTCGCCGATCTCGTCGTCCACAGCTGGGACCTGTCGCGCGCCATCGGAGCCGACGAGCGGCTGCCGGACGGCCTGCTGCAGTTCACGGTGCGCGAAGTGACGCCGTACGCTGCCGAGTTGGCGAAGAGCGGCCAGTTCGCGGAGCCGGTGGAACCCCCGCCCGGCTCGGACGTGCAGACGAAGCTGCTCTGCCTGCTCGGGCGGCGGCCCTAGGGTCTGTCCGGCGCAGGGCCCGCCTCCGTCTTTCCGCGGTCTGACCGCATCCCTCCACCGTGGGGTCCGGCGGTCATGCATCACCCCCTGTCATAGCACGTTTGCAAAGAGTGGCTGTCTGCCTCTCTGAAGATCGTTCCGTACCCGTTCTGACGGGTGCCCCCCAGGCGCGTACCTCAATTGAGGTACGCGCTTTTCGTTCAATTGAAGGTTCTCAACTTCGCTCACGCGTACGGCGATTACGGCCAGGTTCCGCTCCTACAGTCGGTGCGGCGGTTGGAAGACCGCGGATTTCCTGCCCCCCACCTCGGAAGGAACCTCCTGGTGCCTCGCCCGCTCCCCCGTATGGCCCATGTGCTGGACCGGCTGAACAGTGGCGGACGCCGCAAGCTGGCGGTCGCGACCGTCGCCGGTGTCGTGGTCGGCGCTGTCGCCGTCCCCACCATTGCCGACGGTTTCGACTCGGAATCCGGTTCGGCCGCCGCTGCCGTCGCGCCGCAGCTGTCCAAGCCGGCCGCCTCCAAGACCGGCCCCGCCCCGACCGTGCAGGTGAACCAGGTCGGGTACCAGACCGAGAGCCCGAAGAAGGGCACGGTCGTGACCAAGGCCAAGACGCCACTGTCCTGGTCCCTCAAGGACGCGGGCGGCAAGGAGGTGGCCAAGGGGATGACCGTGCCCGCCGGTGTCGACCCGTCCTCCGGCGAGAACGTCCACACCTTCGACTTCAGCAAGGTCACCAAGAGCGGTAAGGGCTACACCGTCACCATCGCCGGTCAGAAGAGCGAGCCCTTCGCCATCGACGACAACGTCTACTCGCAGCTGCGCACCGATTCACTCGCGTACTTCTACCAGAACCGAAGCGGTATCAAGATCGACGCCGGCCTCGTCGGCAAGGAGTACGCCCGCCCCGCCGGCCACGTCGACGGTGCGGCCTCCAGTGACCAGAAGGTCCCCTGCCAGCCGATGGGCTGCGACTACACCCTGGACGTCAGCGGCGGCTGGTACGACGCGGGTGACTACGGCAAGTACGTCGTCAACGGCGGTATTTCCGTCGCCCAGCTGATGTCCTCCTACGAGCGCACCCTGCACACCAAGGGCGCCGACGGCAAGGCCCTCGGCGACGGCCGGCTCCTCGTGCCCGAGCACGGCAATAAGGTGCCGGACATCCTCGACGAGGCGCGCTGGGAGATGGACTTCCTGCTGAAGATGCAGGTGCCCAAGGGCCAGAAGCTCGCGGGCATGGCCCACCACAAGATCCACGACGCCCAGTGGTCCGAACTGCCGCTGCGGGCCGACAAGAGCGCCGGCAAGCGAGAGCTGCACGCCCCGTCCACCGCCGCCACCCTCAACCTGGCCGCCACCGCCGCCCAGGCCGCGCGCCTCTTCGAGCCGTACGACGCGAAGTTCGCCGCCAAGTCCCTTCAGGCGGCGCGCGCCGCCTGGGACGCCGCGAAGGCCAACCCGAAGATGTTCGCCGACCCGGGCGACGCCACCGGCGGCGGTGCCTACAGCGACTACGACGTCAAGGACGAGTTCTACTGGGCCGCGGCCGAGCTGTTCATCACGACCGGCGACAAGGAGTACCGCGAGGCCGTCCTGGACTCCCCCCTCCACAACGACAGCAAGGCGCTCTTCCCGAGCACCGGCGTCTCCTGGCAGTCGGTCGGCGGGCTCGGCGCCCTGGACCTGGCCACCGTGCCGAACAAGCTGGGCGAGGCCGAGACCAAGGCCGTGAAGAAGACCGTCACCCAGGCCGCCGACCGCTACGCCGCCGATGCCCGCAAGGCCGCGTTCGGCGTCCCGTACGCCCCCGACGGAGGCCGCTACCAGTGGGGCTCCAACGGTCAGGTGCTGAACAACATGGTCGTCCTCGCCACCGCCGGCGACATCACCGGTGACACCAAGTACCGCGATGCCGTGACGAGTGGCATGGACTACATCCTGGGCCGCAACCCGATGGGCATGTCGTACGTCACCGGCTACGGCGAGCGGTACGCGCACAACCAGCACCACCGCTTCTGGGCCAAGCAGAAGGACCCCAAGCTGCCGCAGCCGGCCCCCGGCGCCGTGGCGGGCGGTCCGAACTCCTCGCTCGACGACCCGGTCGCCCAGACCAAGCTCAAGGGCTGCGCCCCGGCGAAGTGCTACCTGGACGACATCGAGTCCTTTGCCACGAACGAGATCACCATCAACTGGAACGCGCCGCTGGCGTGGGTGGCCTCGTACCTGGACGACAAGGCGGCCTGACAGACGTCACCGCGACCACATGATGACGGAGGTCCCGGCCGCTCGGCGGCCGGGACCTTTCGTTTCGCTGCTCCTGGATTCGCCGGAAGTCAGCAGCGCACCGGCGGCCTGTCCCAGTGGCGGTGCTCGCCGACCGCCGCCACGAACGCCCGCAGGAACTCCTCGCTCGGTGTGCCCGGCGCGGTGTCCGTCACCACGCCCCGGTCGGCGACCACATGGTGGAACTCGGCGCACAGCCGCAGCCCCTCGGGCTCCAGCGCCGACACCAGGCCGACGCCCGAGCCGAGGGCACCGACCGGCTTACCGTGCCGGTAGGCGCTCCGCACGAACCGCAGGACGTCCGGATCGTCCACATGGGCCGGAGTGCCCGTGGGCCCGCCAGGCAGCAGCACCGCGTCGTACAGCACGGACGCCACGGTCGGCAGCGCCCGGTCCACGGCGTACCGCTCGCCGTCCGAGCCGAGCACGGTCCCGTCCGTGGCGGCGATCGCCTCCACGACCGCGCCCTCGGCGGCCAGCGCGTCGCGCGTGGAGGTCACCTGCTGGGCGTCCACGCCGTCGCTGACGAGCACCGCGATCAGCCGGGTGCGGATCGAGCCGCCGCCGCGCAGCGACATAAGGCTCAGGGCGGGGGAGACCAGTTTGTGCGCCACCGACTCGTCCCGCGCCGGCTCCGGCACCCCGATGCCGGCCGCCACCTGCGAGGCCAGCTCCGGATCCACCTTGGCGAGCTCCTCCACCGTGCGGGAGCGGACCGTCCGCGCGTCGACCTTGCCGAGCTCGAAGCGGAACGCCTCCACGATGTGCCGCTTCTCCCAGTCCGCCATGCTGTTCCAGAACATCGCGGGCTGGCTGTGGTGGTCCTGGAAACTCGCGCTGCGCCGCCGGATCTTGGCACCGTCCACGCGTTCCGCGTAGTGGGTGTACGCGCTCCCGTCGACGCCCGCGTGGGCGGGGCAGCCGCCGCCGAGCGTGTTCGGGAAGTAGTTCGTACCGGAGTGGAGCGCGCTCTGGTGGTAGCCGTCGCGCTGGTTGGTGCGTACGGGCGCGACCGGGCGGTTGACCGGCAACTGGGAGAAGTTGGGGCCGCCGAGCCGGATCAGCTGGGTGTCCAGGTAGGAGAAGTTGCGGGCCTGGAGCAGCGGGTCGTTGGTGAAGTCGATGCCCGGGACGACGTTGCCCGTGTGGAACGCCACCTGCTCCGTCTCCGCGAAGAAATTCTCCGGGTTGCGGTCCAGCACCATCCGGCCGATCGGCCGCACCGGCACCTGCTCCTCCGGGATGATCTTCGTGGCGTCGAGCAGGTCGAAGTCGAACGCGAACTCGTCCTCCTCCGGTACGAGTTGGACACCCAGCTCGTACTCCGGGTACTCGCCCGCCTCGATCGCGTTCCACAGGTCCCGCCGGTGGAAGTCCGGGTCCCGGCCCATGCACTCCTGCGCCTCGTCCCACACCATCGAGTGCACGCCCAGCTTCGGCTTCCAGTGGAACTTCACGAACGTGCCGCGCCCCTCGGCGTTCACGAACCGGAAGGTGTGCACGCCGAAGCCCTGCATCATGCGGAAGCTGCGCGGGATCCCCCGGTCCGACATCAGCCACATGATCGCGTGCAGTGTCTCCGGTTGGAGCGACACGAAGTCCCACAGCGTGTCGTGCGCGGACGAGCCCGTGGGAATCTCGTTGTGCGGCTCCTGCTTGATCGCGTGCACGAAGTCGGGGAACTTGATGCCGTCCTGGATGAAGAAGACGGGGACATCGTTCCCGACGAGATCGTAATTGCCCTCCGACGTGTAGAACTTGGTCGCGAAGCCGCGCACGTCCCGTACGGTGTCCGCCGAGCCACGCGGCCCCGCCACCGTCGAGAACCGCACGAACACCGGCGTCTGCACCGACGGGTCCTGGAGGAAGGCGGCACGGGTGAACTCCGCGCAGGACTCGTACGGTTCGAAGTAGCCGTACGCGCCCGCGCCCCGCGCGTGCACCACCCGCTCGGGAATCCGCTCATGGTCGAAGTGGGTGAGCTTCTCCCGGAAGTGGAAGTCCTCCATGAGCGTGGGCCCGCGCTCGCCGACGGTCAGCGAGTCGTCGGTGTGGTCGACCTCGACGCCCTGGTCCGTGGTGAGCGGCCCGCCCGCGGGATCGTCCGCCTGGAAGGCCCCGCGCTGCCGTTGCTTGCGGTCGCCCGTGTCCTGGTCGTTCCTCTGGCTGTCGAACTGCCTGCCGAGCTGCCTTCCGGGAGTGTTGTCGGGGTCCATCAGACGGCCTCCTTGGCCTTGGCGAACTGCTCCAGGAACGCCTCACAGAACGCCTTGAGGTCGTCCGGCTTGCGGCTGGTGATCAGCTTGTTCGGGCCGTGGTCGCAGACGACCACCTGCTCGTCCACCCTCCCCCACTGCCTTAACGGCGTGGGAGGTGCCCCCAGGCCGCCCGCGTTGCGGATGTCCGTGCGCAGGCTCGGCCACGAAGTGAGCACACGGCCGCGGACCACGTCCGCCTCGATCAGCGTCCACGGCGCGTGACAGATCGCGGCGACCGGCCGGCCCTGCTCGAAGAAGTCCCGCACGAAGGACACGGCCCGCTCGTTCAGGCGCAGGAAGTCCGGGTTGGCCACCCCGCCCGGCAGGACCAGCCCGCCGAAGGACTCGGCCGCCACCTCGCCCACGACCTCGTCCACGGGGAACCTGTCCGCCTTGTCGAGATGGTGGAAGGCCCGCACATCACCGGGCCTCGTCGAGACGAGCACGGGCTTGTGTCCGGCGCCGGTCACGGCCCGCCAGGGAACGGTGAGCTCGATCTGCTCGACGCCCGCGGGTGCGGTCAGGAATGCGATACGCATCGTGTTCAACGTCCTTTCCGGTCGGTCGGTACGCCGATGACCCGCCGACCGCTGGCCACGAGCGCGTAGGTCAACGTGCCGACGCCCGCAGTACCCCTGACAGGGGTGCCTATGCGTGTCAGTGCGTGCCTGCGCGTGCCTGTGCGCCCGGTCGTGTGCCGGCTCCGCGCACTCCTCAGCGCCTCTCCCGGCCGCGTTCCTCGACCCGTACGACCGCTTCCGCGAGTTCGTGCGCCGTGCCGTACCGCGCGTTCCTCGGCAGCCGTTCCAGGGACTCGACGAGGGTGTCCGGCGCGTGCTTGTCGCGCAGGATGCCCATCAGCTCGCGGGGGCGGGCCGGGAACGAGGTACGGCCCAGGATGCGGCCCAGCTCGAAGCGCAGTGTCTCGATGCGGGCCGGTGCTCGGGTCGGCGTCACGGGACCGCCCGCGACCTCCGGGTCGTCGTCGGCGGTCGGCTCCGGGTCGTGCCACTCCTCCGTGCGGGTGGGGTGGCCGGAGCGGAGCAGACCCTTCAGTTCGTGCTTCATCTCGTCGTCGCGGTGGACGCTCAGCCGGTCGCTGCCTCGCTGCATGACTCCCTCCAGATCCTCGGGGGTGGCGACCGCGTACCCGCTGACGGGACGTCGACACGGGGCCCGACGGGTTTGCGCGTCCGCCACCGCCACCGCCACCGCCACCCGTCACGTCCGGCGGGTCGGCTCCGGGCGGTGGACGCCACGCGGCCGGTAGCCCAGGGCGTCGGAGCGGCCCACGAGATCGGCGAGGAGCCAGATGATCGCCAGCCACATCTCGGTGCCCTGGAGGCCCGGTTCCGGGCCCGGACCGCTGGTGCCGGGACCGAAGCCGAAACCCTGGCCGTCCTGCCGGCGAGGGAGCGCGGCGGCGAGTTGGTGTTCGGCCCAGGCACGGATCTCGGGCGAACGGTAACCGCCGTCCCCGGCGAGCGCCCCGAGCTGCCGGCCGCACAGCCACAGCGGATGGGCGACGTCCAGAACGTTGCAGGCGTTCTCCCGGCCCGCCCCGAAGTGACGCGGGTCGCGGGCGTGGTCCAGGACCGCGTCCACGACCCGCTCCGGGTGCGGCACCGGCACCCCGAACTGGGCGAAGGACCCGCGGGTCAGGCGGTAGTAGCCGTTCACCACCTGGAGACGCCCGGCCTCGGGCGAGGGACTGCCCCACATCCCCGTCCACGGGTCGGCCCGGGTCAGCAGCCAGCCGAACAGCGCCTCCAGCGCGCCCGGCTCCCCACCGTCACCCTCGGCACGCCGCAGGTTCCAGTGCGTCGCCGTAGCCCACGCGTCGATCCACGCCCCGGCACCCCACGCCCCGTCCCGCCAGGGCAGCCCCTCCAGCCGCGCGACGAGCTGCCGGGCGGTCATCTCCCGTACGCCGCGCACCGGATGAGGGAACGAGGCGCCCAGCAGATCGAGGGCGTACCCGACGGACAGCACGTGGTACAGCGAGGGCCCCTTGCCGACAAAGCCGTCGGCCTCCGGCACCGGCACCGGCTCGCCGAACTCCGGAACCAGCCCGGTGCCGGCGTCCTGTAGCCCGCCCAGCCGCGCGACATGCTCCTCGGCGGTCAACTCCACCGGTGCCGAGCCCAGCAGCAGGTCCGCGATCTCCACCGCGTCGCAGTGCGCCCGTACGGTGGGCGCCGCGCCGGGCCGGTCGACGTACCGCTCGCCGTCCCAGCAGCGGGCCAGGAGACCGGCGGCCTGGGCACGCGCCGTGTCGGCGAACCGCGCCAGGGCGTCGCCCGCACCCGCCGCCCCACGGGACGGCCGGGCACCCACCTCACCCCGGCCGCTCGTGTTCCGGCGGTCGCGCAGGGGCCGGGCCGGGTTCCCCGCCGCCACCGTCCACGCCGGCAGGTCCTTCGTGACCACCGCCCCGGCACCGATCACACAGTGGTCCCCGATGGTCACTCCGTCCACGACGACCACGTGCGAGCCGATCCACACGTCGTCCCCGACGGTGATGCCCTCGCTGGTGTGCGGCTGCCGGAACACGGGCCGGTCGGGTGCCATGGAGTGGTTGAAGCCCAGCAGCGAGGTGTGCGCACCGATCCGCACCCCGTTGCCCAGAGTGACCTTGCCCCGGACGACCGTGAACGGGTTCAGCGTGCAGTCGGTGCCCGTGGTCACGTCCCCGGTGACATAGGCGTGCGCGGCGATGTACGAGTCGTCGCCGAGCCGCAGCCGGTCCGGGAACACCGCCGCGGACCCGGCCACGTAACACCGCTCGCCGATCTCGCAGTCCCCGCCGAGCGACCGCTGCCGCTCCCACTGCGCGGCCCGCTGCTCGGCGGAAGCCTCCTCGGCGAACAGCCAGGGGCAGTGGTCGAGATGCCCGGCGGACGGTTCCTGCCCCGGATCAACCAGTTCCAGATCATCCATGGGCCGCACGCTAGGCCCAGGAACACCCTGCCAGAAAGAGCTTTCTGCGCGACGCTCCACCGTTGGCCGGGAGGGGGGTGGGTGGAGCTAGCGCTTCTTCTCGCGCCCCGGCAGGAACTCCTGCACCTTCGCCTTGAGGCCCTGCCGCACCATGGCGCCCCGGTCCGCGTCGCCCTTGAGTACCGCCGCCGCCGTGGACTCCATCTGCTCCCAGGTCGCGTGGGGCGGGACCGGTGGGACTGCCGGGTCCGTCAGGAACTCGATCACCGCGGGGCCGTCCGCGTCCAGGCCCGCCCGCCAGCCGGACTCGACGTCCCCGGGCTTCTCCACACGGATGCCGGTCAGGCCCAGGGAGCGGGCGAAGGCGGCGTACTGGACGTCCGGGATCTCCTGTGAGGGCAGGAAGGACGGCGAGCCCTGCATCGCCCGCATCTCCCACGTCACCTGGTTCAGGTCGTGGTTGTTCAGGATGCCCACCACCAGCCGCGGGTCCTCCCAGCGGTCCTGGTACTTGGCCGCCGTGATCAGCTCCGCCATGCCGTTCATCTGCATCGCGCCGTCCCCGACCAGCGCGATCACCGGACGGTCCGGATGCGCGAACTTCGCGCCGATCGCGTACGGCACCCCGCAGCCCATCGTGGCCAGCGTGCCCGACAGGGACCCTCGCATGCTGTCCCGCATCGTGAGGTGCCGCGCGTACCAGTTCGCCGCCGAACCGGAGTCCGAGGTGATGATCGCGTTGCCGGGCAGCAGCGGGTCCAGTACGTGGGCCACCTGCTCCGGGTTGATCGGATCGGCCGACAGTTCCGCGCGCCGCCCCATCACCTCGCGCCAGCGGGCGACGTTCGCGCACACCGTGTCGTACCACTCGCGGTCGCGTTCCTTGTCCAGCATCGGGATCAGGCGCTGCAAGGTCGCCCGCGCGTCGCCGACCAGGTTCACCTCGTACGGGTAGCGCATGCCCACCATGTGCGGGTCGATGTCGATCTGTACCGCCCGTGCCTTGCCGAACTCCGGCAGGTACTGGGTGTACGGGAACGACGAGCCGATGGTCAGCAGCGTGTCGCAGTCGCGCATCAGCTCGTACGAGGGGCGGGTGCCCAGCAGGCCGATCGCGCCCGTCACGTACGGCAGTTCGTCGCTCAGCGCGTCCTTGCCGAGCAGCGCCTTCGCGACGCCCGCGCCCAGCAGCCCGGCGATCCGCTCCACCTCGGCGCGCGCCCCGCGGGCGCCCTGGCCGATCAGAACGGCCACCCTGTCACCGGAGTTGAGGATCTCGGCGGCCCGCTCCAGCGACTCCTGGGAGGGGACCGCGGTCCAGGCGCTGCGGTCCAGGCTGGAGGGGACCATCTTGAAGTCGTGGGTGGGGGCCGCGTAGTCGAGCTCCTGCACATCACCGGGGATGATCACGGCGGTCGGGGCGCGGCGCGCGTATGCCGTGCGGATCGCCCGGTCCAGCACGTTCGGCAGCTGTTCCGGCACCGTCACCGTCTCCACGAAGTCCGAGGCGACGTCCTTGAACAGCGTGTGCAGGTCCACCTCCTGCTGGTACGAGCCACCCATCGCCGTACGATCCGTCTGGCCCACGATCGCCAGCACCGGCACGTGGTCCAGCTTGGCGTCGTACAGGCCGTTGAGCAGGTGGATCGCGCCCGGCCCCGACGTGGCCGCGCACACTCCGAGACGGCCGCTGAACTTCGCGTAACCGACCGCCTCGAACGCGGCCATCTCCTCGTGCCGCGACTGCACGAACCTCGGCTGGTTCTCGGCCCGCCCCCATGCGGCGAGCAGGCCGTTGATGCCGTCGCCGGGATAGCTGAAGACAACCGTCACACCCCACTCGCGCAGCCTCTGCAGGACGTGGTCGGCGACCTTGGTGCTCATGGGACCTCCCGGTGGGAAGAGCGTGGAAACGGCATCTCCCGAGTCACCACGGCGCCCTGCGGAAAACCTGGCGCCCGTCCGGGCGTCTGCCGGGTACCAGGGCGTCCGCCGGGTACCAGGGCGTCCGCCGGGTACCAGGGCGTCCGCCGGGTACCGGGGCGTCTGCCAGGTAATGGCCGGGTGTTTGCCGCGCGGACTCCCGGGCAGGCGGACTCACAGTGCTTCGGACAGGAGGCACGTCCGTGGGAGCGGTGAACCCTCGCCACGGGTGTGCCCCGTCCGGCACGGGTGCGCTCCCACGGTGACGCCAGGCCCCAGCACCTTCAAGGGAGTTGCGACGCCCATGCGAACTCAGGCAAACGCGAAGCGCCACCCCCACGACGACGCCCCGGACACCGCCGAGGCGTTCCGCAAGCTCACCACGCTCCCCCCGGGTCAGCAGCGCGCCACGCTCCGTGAGGAGATCGTCGAGGCGTGGCTGCCCATGGCCGAACGGCTCGCGGGACGGTTCCGCAGCCGCGGCGAGAGCTACGAGGACCTGCGTCAGGTCGCGGCCCTCGGCCTGGTCAAGGCCGTCGACCGGTACGACCCCGAGCGCGGCAACGCCTTCGAGAGCTATGCCGTCCCCACCGTCACCGGTGAGATCAAGCGCCACTTCCGCGACCACATGTGGACCCTGCACGTGCCGCGTCGCGTCCAGGACCTGCGCAACCGTGTGCGGTTCGCCAGCCAGGACCTGTCACAGACCATCTCCGGCCGCCGGCCCACCGTCGCCGAGATCGCCGAGCACGCCCGCATGAGTGAGGAGGACGTCCGGGTCGGACTGGAGGCTCTGGAGAGCTTCACCGCGCTCTCCCTGGACGCGGAGCTGCCCGGAGCCGAGGACGGCTACTCGCTGAGCGACGCGCTCGGGTCGCCGGATCCGGCGCTCGACACCGTGGTCGACCGAGAGGCGGTCAAGCCCCGACTGCGGGCCCTGCCGGAGCGGGAGCGGGCCATTCTGTACATGCGGTTCTTCGACGACATGACCCAGAGCCGTATCGCCGAGCAGATGGGGATCTCCCAGATGCACGTGTCCCGGCTGATCAGCCGGTGCTGCACCCGGTTGAGGGAGCAGGTCATGCGGGAGGCCGCGTGAGCGGTGACCGCCTCGTGCCCCCCTGTCGGGGCGCGCTCATGGCCAGCGCGATGTGCCGGGCCATCATGTCCATCGCCTGCGCCTCCGCCATCGAGAAGGCCAGGCGGGCGCCCGTGCGGAACAGGGTGAGGACACCACGGACCGGGCCGTCCGGGACGGTCAGCGGCAGGCACAGAAGTGAGGTGACGTTGGCCCGGACGAGCACGGGGGCGCCCGAGGCGTCATGGCCGAAGGCACCCGGGTCCTCGGGGCGCACCTGAAGCGACGTGGCGCCGCCGCGTGCCGCCTCGACCACGAGGAGGCAGGTGGCGGGGTCCTGCGCGGCCACGGTCGCCGCCTCGTCGTCCGACGGGCCGAGGACCGTCGTACGGGAGAGCCTGGCGGCCCCCGAGTCGGCCACCCCCGAGTCGGCCACCACCCAGTCCGCGAACCGCCCGTGCAACACCCGCGCCGCCCGGTCGAGGACCTGTTCGGCGGGTGCGGCGATCAGGGCCGTGGTCATCAGGTCCAGCAGCTCCATCAGCGTCGCGTGCCGGGTCGTCTCGGAGAGGTTCGGCAGCGGACGTACGGGACTGCCGGTGGCCGGGACGCGGGTGTCCGCGGGCTGCAGCACGACGAGGACACCGGTGCGTGGCTCGTTGCCGGGCCGCAGCGCGCTCAGCGTCGCGCGCACCGGCACCGCGGGGCGCTGCTGGAGGTGGACGGTGAGACTGCGGTCGCCCTCGCCGCGCGCCACCGCCGCGGCCTGGGTGCGGAATGCCGCCCGGTCCGCGTGGGCGAGGAATCCGGCCAGCGGCCGACCGGTGGCGTAGCCCGCCCGCACCCCGGTGAAGGAGGTCGCGGCGAAGTTCAGCCGGCGCACCACGGTCTCGCGGTCCACCAACGCGACCGGCAGTGGCAGCCGTTGGAAGACCGTCTTCAGCAACTGGAGCTCCTGGCGGTCCGCGGAGGCACCGGCCGGCGGGCCGGACGTGGCAAGCCGCTCGTACCACGGCCACAACTGGTCGGCCACATGGTTGAGTTCGAAGATCGCGGCGTCGAGCACCGTCGGCAGTTCGTCGTTCGGCACCGACCGGGCTGCCTTGAGCTCCGCGACGCGGCGCACGAAATCCGCGAGCTCCTCACCGAATTCGTCCGTCTGCGTCATGCGTCGAACGTAGCGTGTCCGGCCCTCGCGGGGGATGACGTCAACGGGACGCGTGAACACGGTTTTTCCCGCAGGTGAGCGGGAAGGCGCGGAGAGAGAGGAGGCGTGAGGAATGCGGGCAAGCGAACCCCTCGGTCACGTGCGAGCGGAGTCACCCGAATCCGCCCTTCCGGGAAGGAGGCTGTCCGAGCTCGTCGAACAGGCCGCTCGCTGCACCAGTGAGTGCTGCGGCGCGAGCAGCATGGTGTCCGAAGGCGGCACGGATCGGCCCGCCGCGGTCACCCACCCCGACCTCGCCGGGCTGGTCTCGGTCCAGCTCCGCTCCGGCGACGGGCCCATCCCCGCGGCCCTGGAACGCGGCGAGCCCGTCGACTCGGCGGACCTGCTGCGCGACGAGCGCTGGCCCGAGTACCGGGCCGTGGCGCTCGACTCGGGCGTACGGTCCAGCGTCACCATCCCGTTCCGGCGCTCGGGGCTGACCGTGACCCTCAGCCTCTACAGCTTCCGGCCCGGCGTCCTGGAGGACGCCTCGCGCGGTCCGGCGCGTGCGCTCGGCGATCTCGCTGCGACCTGTCTCGTACGCGACCGCTCGTACCGCGCCGCGCTCACCGAGCTCGGCCAGCTGGGTGCCGCACTGCGTTCCCGGCCCGTCGTGGACCAGGCGTGCGGCATCGTCATGCACGTCCTGGGCTGTGACGCCGAGGTCGCGTTCGGAGTGCTGCGCCGCATCTCCCAGGGCACCAACCGCAAGCTCACGGATGTGGCGGGGGCCGTGGTGGACAGGCGCGGGCGGGGCTTGGAGAAGGAACTGGTTTCACTGACGAACTAGTGGGGTCCGGGGTTCGGGGTCCGGGGTTTGGGGTTTGACGTTTGAGGTTTGGGGAGTGTGCCCGTGGTGCTCGCGGCGGCGGGTCGTACTGCCCCTCGGCGCTCCGGTCGCCCCCTCAGTGCTCCGGTCACCCGCTCGGCGGTCCGGCGTCCCGCTAATGGTGCCCGGCCGCGAGCGGTTCGGCGGTCGTCGGGCTGTGATGGACGGGCGGGGTGCGGCGGTCGTGCCCCGTAGCCCGTCGCCGCCGGCCGAAGGAGCCCCGCCCATGCGCCGCAGAGCCTGTGTCCTGTCCGCCGCCACCCTGGTCGGCACCGTCCTGGGCGCCGCCGCCCCGGTCGCGGCCGGGGAACCCACGGCGGAGGTCGGCCCGCGCACGGTCGCCCCCGGCGAAACGGTCACGGTCTCCGTCACCTGCGACCCGACCGGCGGTGCCTCGCCCGACACCATCGACGCCGGCTCCCAGGCCTTCGAGCAGGGCACCGTCAAACTGCAGCGAGTGTCCGGCGGAGCAGATCCCGGCTCGGGTCGCGAGCCGGGGGCAGGTCGCGAAACCGGCGCGGGTCGCGAACCTGGCGTAGGTCGTGATCCGGCTTCGGGCAACGATCCCGGAACGGGCCGTGACCCCGCTTTGGGCAACGATCCGGCAGCAGAGCAAGATCCCACCGCAGGGAGTGATCCCACCACGGGGGGTGGCCCTGCGCCGGGTCACCGGCCTCCCCCAGCGGACGTTCCCGGAACAGTCCCCGATTCCGGCGCGGGGCTGGACCCGGCGGGTCCCGGTTCCGGGAGAGTCCAGGGTCCAGGGGCGAGCCTCGACCCCACGACGGCCCCCAGCTCCGCGGCGGTTCCCAGCCCCGCGGCGCTACCCCGGTACGCATCGGTCTCGGACCCCGGGGCAGTCGTGGCTCCTGCGGCGGTTCGCATCCCGAGTGCGGGTTTCGGGCGCGCGGCAGCCCCGGTCCCTGTGGCGGGCTCCCGCGCCACCGCGTCCCGCGTCCCCGCGGCAGGCCCTCAAGCAGCCGCAGCCCGCGTCTCTGCCCTCGGGCTCATTCCGGAGGCAGCCCGCGTCTCTGCCCTCGGGCTCACTCCGGCCGCAGCCCGCGTCCCCGCCCCCGCGACCGCCTCCGCAACCGCCCCCGCTCCCGCGACAGCCCCCGCCCCCGCCGCGGGCCCCAACGCCTCCTCCGGGCTCGTCTACCGCGGCACCGCCCGGATCGCCGCCGCCGGGAACTTCGCGGGTGGCGCGGGCGGGGCGGGCAAGTCGTCCGAGTGGAGCGTCGACGGTAAGTGCCCAGCGGCTCCCGGCGGGCAGGGCAAGCAGTGGAGTGCGACCTTCACCGCGGCGCTCGGCAGTGACCAGCACGGTAAGGAGCCACAGGGCGACAACAGCCAGGCGCCCTCCTCCGACCCGGACGGGATGCGGCACGGGGTGCACGCGGGCGAAGGTGGCGCCTTCACCGACTCCGTCCCGGCCATGATCGCCGGCGGCCTCCTCATCGCGGGCGCGATCGGCGCCGCCGTCCAGCGCATCCTGCTCCGCCGGGGAACCTCCAAGCACCGTTGAGTCCGCGACCGGCGCAACGCGCCCGGACACCCATGGTGGCGCGGGACCAGGGGTACCCGGGGAGCCGAGGCAACGCACAGCACAGGACGGGACGGACAGGCATCCCGCGGACCAGGAGGACCAGGACCAGGAGGACCCGGACCCGGACCAGGCACCACTCCACTGACTGCGCGGAGGCACCGATGCGGCGGACGGAACCGGAGGGACACGGACCCGTCCGCTACGGCCCGCCCCTCCCCGACCAGGGGCTCCCCGTCCTGCCCGGCCTCGCGGCCCGCCTCACCGCCGCCGCGGACCGCCCCGGCGCCGAACCCACCGGCGGCGGCCCCGCCCTCCTCGACGCCGCCTGCGGTTACTGGGCGCGGCGGGGACTGCCCACCGTGCGGGAGATGGTGGCCGCCGCCCCCGGCGCCCCCGCACTGCTGCTCGCGCTGACCGCCGTGTTCGGCGGCGACGTCCTGGTCCCACGGCCGTGCGCCGCCTGGTGGGCGCCCGAGACCCGGGCTCTGGGAAGATCCGCCTTCCACGTGGCGACTCCGGCCGAGTGCGGGGGCATCCCGGACCCGTACGCCCTGCTGGAGACCCTCCGCAGGATCCGCGACGAGGGAGGTGATCCGCGCCTGCTCGTCCTGTGCGTCGCCGACGACCCCACCGCCACCGTCGCCCCGCCCGAGCTGGTGCACGAAACCGTCGAGGCCGCCGAGGCCGAGGGCCTGTACCTGGTCAGCGACGAGTCCTGGCGCGACACCGTGCACGAGCCGCACGACACCGTGCTGCTCAGCCCCGCCGAGATGCTGCCCGACCGGGTCACGGTGGTCACCGACCTCGGCGGCCCCTTCCTGCCGCTCGGCTGGCCCGCCGCCATCGCCCGATTCCCGGACACCGACGCCGGCATCGGACTGCGCGCCCACGTACTCGACGTGCTCACCGCGCTCGGCGCCCGGATCGCCACGCCGGTCGCCGCGGCCGCCGCGTACGCGCTGGGTGAGCCCGCCGAGGTCACCGCCCGCCTCACCGCCGCCGTACGCCTGCACGCGCGCGTGGCCGCCGCCGCGCACCACGCCGTCACCAGCGCCGGAGCGCTCGCGCTGCCGCCCCGGGCCGGCCGGCACCTGTACGCGGACCTCGGCCCGCTGCGGTCCGCGCTCACCACGCACGGTGTCGGGGACGCACAGGAACTGGAGGACTTCCTCACCACCCGCCTCGGTATGCCCGCACCCGGCGGACACCGCTTCGGGGACGATCTTGAGGCGCTGCGCGTCCGACTGTCGACGAGTGCGCTGCTCGGTGCCACGGCCGAGGAGCGGGCCGCGTCCCTCGCGTCCCCCGAGCCCCTGGAATTGCCGCACGTGGTTCGCGCGTTGACCTCGTTCGGATCGGCCCTCGACGGTCTCCGGTCTCGGTGACGACGCTCAGCGACGGGAGCCTCCGCGATGACGCAGTAGCCCGAGTCGACCACGACCACGACCACGACCGTGATCGCGGGCGCGGGCGCGGGCGCGGGCGCGGGCGCGGGCGCGAGCGGGACCGTGCGGGACGCCGACGGGGCGGCGCCCACGTCACAGGCGGATGACGTCGACCGGCCGCACGCGTACTCGACCGGACTACCGAACTCCGTTGCCCGGTACGGGAAGGACCGGGCCGACGTGAACTCCCTTACCGGGCAGGGAGATCACGCACATCACCGGCTCAGTGGGAGGCGGCCCGGCGCATCCTGCGCCACACGCTCGGCGCGGTGCTGATCAGCAGCGTCAGCGCGACCGCCGCCACCACGCCCTGCCACGGCTCGGCGAAGAGGGAACCGCCGAGGATGCCGATGAGCTGGTACGTGACGGCCCAGGCCAGGCAGGCCGGGAGGTCGCCGCGGGCGAAGCGGCGCAGCGGCAGCTCGGCCAGCAGGCAGGCCAGCATGACCGGGATGCGGCCCGCCGGCACGAGCCGGGACAGGACCAGGACGGTCACGCCGTGGTCGTCGAGTTTCTCCTGGGCCTGGGCGAGCCGGTCCTCGGGCGCGCGTCGGCGGATCGCCTCCAGCCAGCGCGAACCGTTCCTGGACCGCATCCCGCGCCGGCCCAGCCAGTACAGCGCGACGTCCCCGAGGAACGCGGCGCACGACGCCGTCACGAACACCAGCAGCAGCGCGAACGGCGCCGTCTGGTGGAAGGCCACCACCGCGGCCGAACTCACCAGAGCTCCCGTCGGCACCACCGGCACCAGCGCCCCGAGCAACACCAGCACGAACAGCGTCGGGTAACCGATCGCCTGCTGTGTGGACTCGGTGGGCACGGTCGAGCCCGCCGCGGCCAGAAGCATCATGGGCGGACCTCCGGAGCCACCGACCGTACCGCGATGGGACGGCCACGCCTCACCGTGCCGCCTCCGGCCGGACGCGCTCTCCGTGTCCCAGGCGGTGCACGGTCACCTCGGGGGCGTGGGCGGCGGCGAGGCGGACGAACTCGTCGCCGGGGGAGTGGAATTCATGGGGGCGCACGGCGTCCAGACCGATCGGCCAGTACGTGCCGTAGTGCACGGGCACCGCACTGCGCGGCATGAGCCGCGCGAGCGCCTGTGCCGCGCGCCCCGCGTCGAGATGCCCCGGACCGAGGAACGGTCCCCAGCCGCCGACCGGCAGCAGCGCCACGTCGACCGGGCCGACCTCCTGCGCCATCGACTCGAACAGCCCGGTGTCCCCGGCGAAGTACGTCCGCGCGGCCCCCTCGATCACGAAGCCCACGGCAGGCGACCGGTGCGGGCCGAGCGGCAGCCGCCGCCCGTCGTGCCGCGCCGTCACCGTGCGGAGGACCAGGTCGCCGACGCGGGTCTCGTCGCCGGGCGCCACCTCGGTGAGCCGGAGATGGTCGAGCCTGCGCAGCCCCGGCACCTGGCGCGGCGCGCCCCTCGGCACCAGCAGCCGGGTACCCGGCGCGAGCCGCGCGAGCGAGGGCACGTGCAGATGGTCGGCGTGCAGGTGCGACACCAGCGCCACATCCGCCACCGCGGCCTCGGCCGGGGGCGGCGCGCCCCGGCGTCTGCGCAGGTGCGCGAGCCGGCGCGCGAACAGCGGATCCGTGAGCACCCGCGTACCCGAGTCCTCGACCGTGCAGGTGGCATGGCCCCACCAGGTGATCTCCACCGGCACTTCCATTGCCTCCCTCGCGCGACTCCCCCCGAGCCTACGGGCAGGAGTAGGGTCTGCGGCGAACCCGGAGGTGAGGGGGACTCCATGGGAGACGTGAGGCGTGCCTTCGGCCGGCCGCCGGTCGTGCGGGTCGCGGCCATCGCCGGCCTGACGCCGTTGGAGGAACTGGAAGCCGACCCCTTCCTGGTGGACTCCCGCAGCCAGCACGCCATGTGCGCCCGCTGGGCTGCCGAGCGCGGGTACGTGATCACGCGTGAACTCCTCGTACGCGGACTGCGCCCCGACCACTGCGCCCTGTGGTCCGACGTCGAGGCCGGTCTCGTCGACCTCTTCGTCGCCCCCAGTCGCCGGGTCCTGGAGCGGGCCCTGACCGACGTCGACGAGTTCACCGCGGAGTGCGCGCGCCGGGGCGTGCGGGTCGAGACGGTCGGCCGCGCCGAGCCCCTGTACGACGCCCAGATGAAGGCCCGGGTGCACCGCCGCCTGTCCATGCCGACGGCGGGCTACGACGGCCGCTGACACCTGTGCGGGTCCCGTGCGGCCCGCACAGACGGGCGTGGAGCAGTCCTGTCACACCGGTGCGGGTGCGGAGGACCGGGGCTGCTCGGGCACTCGCGGAGCGCTGCCGTAGCGGCGCTGTCGGCGGGTGTAGGCGGTGACGGCCTGCCACAGGTCGCGGCGGTCGGTGTCGGGCCAGAGCGCGTCGGTGAAGTGGAGTTCGGCGTAGGCGGCGTGCCACGGCAGGAAGTTGGAGACGCGGTGCTCGCCGCCCGTGCGCCACAACAGGTCGACGTCGGGCAGGTCCGGCAGCGACAACTGCGCGGCGAGGTCGGCCTCGTGGATGCGGGCGGGGTCGATCTGGCCGGTGGCGGCCCGGTGGGCCAGGGCGCGGGCGGCGCGGGTGAGTTCGGCGCGGCCGCCGTAGTTGAGACAGAGGGTGAGGGTGAGGCGCGTCTGGTGGCGGGTCTCGTGCTGGACGCGCAGGAGTTCGTCGACGAGGTCCTCGGGCAGGCCCTCGGGGCTGCCCGCCCAGCGCGCGCGTACCCCGTACTGCGCGAACCTGTGGGTGCGCAGTTCCTCCCGGCAGAGTGCGAACAGCTCGGAGACCTCGTCCGTCGACCGCTTCCAGTTCTCGGTGGAGAAGGAGTACAGCGTCAGGTACGGAAGGCCGAGCTCCAGGGCCCCGCGGAAGACTTCGCGGACGGCCGTGGACCCCTCGCGGTGGCCGTCACTGCGCGGCAGGCCGCGCTGGGTCGCCCAGCGGCCGTTGCCGTCCATGATGACCGCGACGTGGCGGGGCAGTTCGCCCGGGGCGAGGGACGGGGGCGTGCGCCGCTGGGGTGGGGCGGTGGTGATGTGACCGGACCGGACTCCACGACGACGGTGCCGCGCGACTCTGCCGGGGGCGGGGGAGTGCGGTGGTCGACGGGGCACGAGAGCAGACGCCGGGCGAGAGCGGTCTGCGCGCGTGCGGGCGCCAGGAGACGCCAGCGGGTGACGCGGGAAGGGACGGTCGGCTGGTGCAGCAGCTTGCCGCCGGCTGCGTCGACGGCGTCCAGCCGAGCCAGGAAGAGCCTGGTGGCGGCGTCGAAGACGACGGCCGGACCCGGCGGCAGCCCGCCCAGGAGCTCCGGCTGGTGCAGCCAGTGGCGTGCCCGGCCGGTCAGATGGGAGACGAGGTCGCGGACCGCCGGGGTGTACCGGCCCGCACGGAGGTCGTCCTCGGCGCCGGGAAAGGAGGCCAGGGCGTCCGCGGGCAGGAGGAGTTCGCCGCGGGACAGGTCGTCGCCGAGGTCGGCGAGCGTGTCGGTGAGGTACAGGCCGTCGAGGTAACGCCGGTAGCTCTCGGTGCGGTCCAGCCACAGCGGGATGTGGACGCCCGCGTGGGCGAGCAGGTGCAGACCCTCGACGGCCCAGCTGTGGTTGGTGCCGCGGACCCATGAGCTCCACTGCGCCCAGGTGGCGAACTCCCGGCCGCCGGTGTCCGCGGCGAGGGTCGTGAACGAGCGGTGCAGCGTGCCGAGATCGAGGTCCCAGCGGCGGACGGTGTCGACCAGGGCGTGCCGTACGGGGTCGTCGCTGCGGCCGCCTGCGAGGTCGCTGTCGAGCCAGGTCGTCCAGGCGTGCAGCCGGGCGGCGCGTTCGGCCCGGTCGGCGCCGGGGTCGTCAGCGATGTCGTCGGCGGCGGCGAAGGCGGCCCACATGGCCCACCAGGCGGGGCGCAGCGCAGGCGGCGTGAGCTGCATGACGGCGTACTCGACCGGGTTACGTCTGCGCACGGCGCGCCGGCAGTGACGGTAGGCGGCGCGCAGCGCGCGCTCGTTGCTGCTGGAGGTCAGGCGGTCCGGCATGCCTTGTCGCTTCCTTTTTCTACTGGGGTTTCTACTGGGGCGGATTGCGGTGCCGGCGGAGCGGGTGGTGTCCAGGCGAACGCGAGGCAGCCGCCGAGGACGCCCAGCGCGGTGCCGAGGAAGAGCCCGCCGAGGTTGCAGGTGAGCAGGGCGAGCACCGACAGAACGGTGGCCAAGAGGCCGACCAGGGCGTGCAGCGCCGGGAAACGCATCAGGGCGACGCCGCTCAGCAGCAGGGGCAGGCTCACCCCGAGTCCGGCCGAGCCCGCGACGCCCGGCTGGAGCAGGGCGACGGGGGTGCCGAGGAACGGCAGCACGATCAGCCAGCCACCGGCCGCGGTGACGAGGACGGCGGCGCCGAGCGGACGGGTCCCGCACCGGACGGCCGCGCCCGACCACCCTGCGCGCCGGACCGGGAGCCTGGTCAGAAGCATTCCGCTGCTCCCGGCACCAGACGCAGGCTCAGATCCCGCAGCTCGAAGGACCCCGCGGTGCCGCGCCAGCCGCTGAACTTCGGTTCGCGCACCACCACGCGTGCCGTGCTCGCCAGGAACCCGCCCGGACCCTGTCCCCCCGAGGGCCCGCCGAGGGCCTGGGCTGTCACGTCGGTGAGGTTGACGCGGCCCCGCACGTGGTCGGCGTCGACCGACAGCCCGGTGGCCCTGACCGGTTCCGTGGTGCCGGCGCGCACGCGGACCGTCATCTCGCCCACGGGGGTGGGGACGAGCACGCTCACGCACAGGTTCTCCAGCTCCGCCTCGCGGGCGGTCACCGTCACCACGGGGTGCCTGCCGCCGCCCGGCTCGGAGTTGACGCCCGGGACGGCTGTGAAACCGCTGCCCTCCATCCGGTCGCCCGAGACCTTGAACGCCTCTCCCGAAGCGGCCACCGACGCCGCCACGGCGCCCTGCGCCACGGCCGCCGTCAAGGCCACCACCGAGGCCGCCGCCGGAGCCATCAGCAACCAGAACCGGCCCCAGCGCCGCCCCGCTCGCCCTGTCGACGGCAGGCCTTTGGGAGCGCCCTCCGGGGCGTCCTCCGGTGTGTCCGCCGGGGCGTCCTTCGGGGCGTTCGTCGGGGCGTTCGTCGGGATGTCTTTCGGGATGCCCTTCGTATGATCCACGTCGTGTTGCAACGGGCGGGCCCGCATCGCGACACGGCGCACCCGCCATCCGGCCCCGAAGGGATCGCTTTGGCCGGCGGCAAGTGACCTGCCGTGCCTCTTGTTCGTTCTTCCGTTCTTCCGCCTTGTACGTTCTTCCGCCGTGCGTGCGCCGGCGCACAGCCGCTCCGGGTTTTTACACCCGATGTCGAACAACGATGTCCGCCCGTTGTGACAGGCTGGAACGAGGCCCGCGCGGTGGGCGGGCCGGGACGTGAGGTGGCTGTGGGCGGTGGGCGTTGGCGACGCGTACTGAGCGGGGTGTGGCGGAGTATCGCGGTGTGGGCCGTGTCCACCGTGACGATGCTCGTGCTCGCCGGGGCGTTGCCCGACTTCCAGTTGCAGTCCGACAACGGTGACAGCGCCACCACGATCGCCGTGACCGCGGCGTTCGGCGCCGGGGCCTTCGGTCTGTTGTCCTCCCTGGTGTGGCCGCTGCTGGTCCGGCTGCTGCTCCTCGTACCCGCCCTCGTTCTCGGGCTGCTCGTGTTCTTCCTGAACGGGTCGCTGCTGCTGCTCGCCCTGCGGCTCAACCCGTCCGGGCGCGGTGATGTCGCCCCGGAGACAGCCGTGGTCGTGGCCGCCGTCATGTCCGCCGTCGCCTCCGCCACGGGCGCCGCACTCGCCGTACGGGACGACGACGCGTACCGACGCCGGCTGTACCGTCTCTCCGACCGGCGCCGCAGACACGCCCACGACCACCCGGGACCGGTCGGCCCCGGCACCGTGTTCGTCCAGTTCGACGGCGTCGGGCACGAGATGCTTCAGGCCGCCGTCGACAAGGGCCTGATGCCAACCGTGGCCCAGTGGCTCGGCCACGGACCCGGCCGGCCCGCCACCCACCGTCTCACCCCCTGGCGCACCGACTGGTCCAGCCAGACCGGCGCCAGCCAGCTCGGCATCCTGCACGGCACCAACCACGACATCCCGGCCTTCCGGTGGTACGAGAAGGAAAGCCGTGAGGTCATGGTCTGCAACCGGCCGTCCAGCGCGGCCGAGCTCCAGCGCCGAGCCGTCGGGCGCACCGGCGACACCGGCCTCCTCACCCTCGACGGCGCCAGCCGCGGCAACCTCTTCAGCGGCGGCGCCGACCAGCTCGCCCTCGTCCTGTCCATCGCGGCGCGCAGGGGGAAGGACAACCGGTCCCGGGCCGGATACTTCGCCTACTTCTCCGACCCCGCCAACGCCGTGCGCACCGCCATGTCCTTCGTCGCGGACGTCTTCCGCGAGACCGGGCAGTCCACGCGCGCCCGGATGCGCAAGCAGCGTCCCCGGGTCAAGCGTGGCGGTCTCTACCCCTTCATCCGTGCCTTCGCGACCGTCGTCGAGCGTGACGTCGTCGTCGCCGCGGTGATCGGCGACATGCTCGCGGGCCGCGCCGCGATCTACGCGGACCTGGTGGCGTACGACGAGGTCGCCCACCACTCCGGCCCCGGCAGCCGGGACGCCGAGCAGGTGCTCGAACGGCTCGACCGCTCCCTCGCCCTGATCGCGAAGGTCGCCGAGCACGCTCCGCGCGCGTACCGCATCGTCGTCCTGTCCGATCACGGGCAGAGCCCCGGGGAGACCTTCCTCGCCCGCTACGGCCTCTCCCTCGGCAACCTCGTCCGGGCCGGCTGCGGACTGCCCGTGCCGCGCAGGGCGCAGCGCACCCACAGCGGGGCCGAGGCGCGGGCGTCGGTGCGGGCCGCGCTGCGCAGGCCGGTCGAGGAGGGCGGCGAGCAGCACCGGCCGTCGCGCCGCTCCGAGCCGATCGTGCTGGCCTCCGGCAACCTCGGACTGGTGTCGTTCCCCGACGTGCCCCACCGGATGAGCAAGGAGGAGATCGACCGGCGGTACCCCGCGCTCCTGTCCACGCTCGCCAACCACCCCGGCATAGGGTTCGTCCTGGTCAGGAGCGAGGAGCACGACGGTGTCGTGCTCGGTGCGCACGGCGCTGAGATCCCGGTGGCCGAGCTCACCGACGAACACCCGGGTCCGCTCGCCGACTTCGGGCCCGGCGCCGCCGCCGCCGTACGGCGCACGCACGACTTCCCGCACGTCGCCGACCTCATGGTCAACTCCTGGTACGACCCGGACGGCGGCGAGGTCCTCGCGTTCGAGGAGCAGATCGGCTCGCACGGCGGACTCGGCGGGGCCCAGGCCAGGCCGTTTCTGCTGTCGCCCGTCACGTTCTCCGCTCCGGTCGGGGACGCGGAGGAACTCGTCGGCGCCGAGCACGTCCACCGTGTGCTGCGCCGCTGGCTGCGCGAGTGCAGCGGCCCCCAGATCCCGCTGGAGGCGGAGCCCAAGCGACGGGCCGCCTGAACAGTCAGGTTTCCGGCTGCCTCCCGACGGTTCCCGACCGGCTCCCGAAAAAAAGCGAGTGACGACCGCAACCATCAATTGAGAACCTCAATGGCGAGCAACCACATCCGCGAGAGCGACGCCGGCTCAGGCGCAGAGAGGGGCCGCTGCTTTGCAGGCAGCCGTCACCGTCACACCCTCCCGTATTCCGGAACTACTCCTCGGTCTCGCCACGGTGCGGCCGGTCTTCATCTGGGGCGCCCCCGGCATCGGAAAGTCCTCCCTCGTAAGGGAGTTCGCCGAGTCGCTGGGCCTGGAGTGCGTGAGCCTGCTCGGCACCCAGCTCGCTCCCGAGGACCTCATCGGCGTGCCCCAGATCCGCGACGGGCGCTCCGTGTTCTGCCCGCCGGAGGCGATCGCCCGCGACGAGCCGTACTGCCTGTTCCTGGACGAGCTGAACGCGGCGACGCCGGACGTGCAGAAGGCGTTCTACTCCCTCATCCTGGACCGCCGCATCGGCACCTACGAGCTGCCGAAGGGCTCGATCGTGATCGGCGCAGGCAACCGCGCGACGGACAACGCCCTGGCCCGCCCGATCGCCTCCGCGCTGGTCAACCGTCTCGCCCACGTCCATCTGGAGGCGTCGGCGAAGGACTGGCTGGGGTGGGCGGCGGCGAACGGCATCCACCCCTGGGTCCTCGACCACCTCACCGACCGCCCCGACCACCTGTGGTCCAAGCCGCCGAAGACCGAGGAGCCGTTCTCCACGCCCCGTTCCTGGCACATGCTCTCCGACGCGCTGCACTCCTTCGGCCGCGCGCTCGACGAGGAGACCCTGAAGGTCCTGGCCCACGGCACGCTGACGCCCGCGCACGCCGTCGCCTTCTGCGGCTACGTCAAGATCGTGCGCAGCCAGTACGGCATCGAGGCCGTCCTCAAGGGCGAGGCCCGCTGGCCCAGCCGCCCCCAGGACCGCGACCTGCTGTACTACCTCGCCGAGTCCTTCCGCGGCCGCCTCATCAAGGAGCTCCCCGCGAGCAAGGAGCACCTCTCGGCGAACGGCCGCCAGACCGCGTACCGCGCCAAGTCCCTGCTCGTCCAGCTCGCCGAGATCTCCGTCGAGGTCGCCCAGAGCGTCATCGCCTCGGACGCCGACGGCAACCCGGTGCTGCCCGCCTGGTTCCTGGTGGAGGCGGCCCGGGACATGCCGCGGCTGGTCGAGGCGCGACGGTGAGGGGTGCCGGTGAGCCGTACCCGTAAGAAGGCCGGTGAGTCGGCGAAGCCGGACCCCGCCACGGAGGCGTTCGCGGACGGGGTGCGGCTCGCCTGGGCCAACCCGGCGATCGCCGCTCTGGAGGCGAAGCTGTGCCGGGGCAAGCAGACCTGCCGGGACCCGCAGACCGACCAGGCTCAGGAGACATGCGGGTACGCCCCGCGTGACGGCCTCGTCCGCGTCGACTCGAACGGAATCCTGCACGCCCACCCCACCCGCCGTGCCGAGCCGGACGACTGGGCCTGGGCGATCGCCCACGCCGTCATCCACCTCGGCTTCGGGCACCTTCCGGCGGCGAAGGGCGAGCGCGCCCAGCCCGACCGCTTCGACCTCGCCGCGCGCTGTGCCGTCGTCAACCGGTTCCTGCTGAGTTTTCCGGTCGGCCGCACCCCCGAGGACCTGCCCGCCACCTATCCCGACGGCGACGAGGAGCAGCTGGCCGCCCGCTGGCGCCGGAGCGGCATCCCGGCCGCGTACGCGCACTGCGGTACGGCGGGCGGAGAGCCCGACCAGCTCCTCGTGCCCTCGGACAGATGGGGCGGGCAGCCCGCGGACTGGCAGCTCGCCTTCGCGTACGCGCTCACCCGCACGATGTCCACGGCGATGGACATGGCGGGCGGCCGCCGGGACTCGATGTCGGGAGGGCCCACGCGCAAGCGGCCCTGGGAGTGGGCCTTGGAGTGGTTCATCTCCTCCTATCCGCTGCTCGGCGGCATCGCGGCCGGCATCACGATCGTCGCCGACGCCGAACTCGCCCGCGCCCACGGCATCTCCATCGCCGCGGTGAACGCGGAGGCGGGGGAGATCTACCTCAACCCGCTGCGTGAGTTCGAGGACGAGGAGTGGCGCTTCGTCCTCGCCCACGAGATGCTGCACGCCGCCCTGCGCCACGGCGACCGCTGCGGGACCCGCGACCCGTTCCTGTTCAACATCGCCGCCGACTACGTCATCAACGGCTGGCTGTGCGAGATGCAGGTCGGCACGATGCCGGACGGGCTGCTGCACGACCCGCAGCCGGCCGGCCTGTCGGCCGAGGAGGTCTACGACCGGATCGCCAAGGACATGCGTCGGATGCGCCGGCTGTCCACCCCGCGCGGCAAGGGCGTGGGCGACATCCTCGGCGGCCCGCTCGGCAGCCCGCGCGAATACGTCGATCTGGACGAGTTCTACCGCCGGGGACTCGCCCGGGGCCTCGACCTGCACCAGCACCAGGAACGTGGCTTCCTGCCCGCCGGTCTCGTCGAGGAGATCCGCGCGCTCAGCCACCCGCCGCTGCCCTGGGACGCCCAACTGGCTCGCTGGTTCGACGAGTTCGTCCCCCGTCCGGAGCCGGTACGGACGTACGCGCGTCCCTCGCGCCGCCAGTCCTCCACGCCCGACATCCCGCGTGCGGGCCGCTACTTCCCGCCCGAGGAGGTCGCCCGGTGCACCTTCGGCGTCGTCCTCGACACCTCCGGCTCGATGGACCGCGTCCTGCTCGGCAAGGCGCTGGGCGCGATCGCCTCGTACGCCGAGGCCCGCGACGTACCGGCCGCCCGCGTCGTGTTCTGCGACGCGGCCCCGCACGACGCCGGCTATCTGCCGGTCACGGAGATCGCGGGGCGTGTCCGGGTGCGGGGGCGCGGAGGCACGGTCCTCCAGCCCGGTATCGACCTGCTGCACCGCGCGGACGACTTCCCGCCGGGCGCGCCGGTCCTCGTCATCACGGACGGCTGGTGCGACGTCCTGCGGGTGCGCCGCGAGCACGCGTACCTGATCCCACAAGGTGCTCGCCTGCCGTTCACCCCCCGTGGGCCGGTCTTCAGGGTGCGGTGAGGCAGAGTGTGATCGGATGGGGCCCAGGATCCCCGGGTACCCCCTCGGGACCGCTCGCGAAAGGAAGAACCGTGGCAACCACGCGCTCCGCACACACCGTGTGGGAAGGCAACCTGCTTGAGGGCAACGGAGTCGTGACCTTCGACTCCTCCGGCATCGGCGAGCAGCCGGTGTCGTGGCCGTCGCGCGCCGAGCAGGCGAACGGGAAGACCAGCCCCGAGGAGCTGATCGCCGCCGCCCACTCCAGCTGCTTCTCCATGGCGCTGTCGCACGGCCTGGCCGGCGCCGGTACGCCGCCCACCAAGCTCGTCACCTCGGCCGACGTGACCTTCCAGCCGGGTGAGGGCATCACGGGTATCCACCTCACCGTCGAGGGCTCGGTCCCGGGCATCGACAACGACGCCTTCGTCGCCGCCGCGGAGAACGCCAAGGCCAACTGCCCGGTCAGCCAGGCGCTCACGGGCACCACGATCACGCTGTCGGCGAAGCTCGCCTGACCCCCGTACCTCGCCGGATGCCGCGCCCGCCGTACGGGCGCGGCATCGTCGTTTCCGGACATGCGGCATTGACATTACTCCACTCAAGTTTTTTGCTGGAGTAGGAAGCGCCCTGGCGGAAGGGGACGGCGATGGCACGTGCGGTCGGAATCGATCTCGGTACGACGAACTCGGTGGTGGCCGTCCTGGAGGGCGGCGAGCCGACCGTGGTCGCCAACGCGGAGGGCGCCCGGACCACACCGTCCGTCGTCGCCTTCGCCAAGAACGGTGAGGTCCTCGTCGGAGAGGTCGCCAAGCGGCAGGCCGTGACGAACGTGGAACGCACCGCCCGCTCCGTCAAGCGCCACATGGGCGACGCGAACTGGCGTTTCCCCGCGGAGGGCGACATCGACGGCAACCGCTACCGCGCCCAGGAGCTGTCCGCGCGCGTCCTGCAGAAGCTGAAGCGGGACGCCGAGTCCTACCTCGGCGAGGACGTCACCGACGCGGTGGTCACCGTGCCCGCCTACTTCGACGACGCCCAGCGCCAGGCCACCAAGGAGGCGGGGGAGATCGCGGGGCTCAAGGTCCTGCGGATCATCAACGAGCCCACGGCCGCCGCCCTCGCCTACGGGCTCGACCGCGGTGAGGAGCAGACCGTCCTCGTCTTCGACCTCGGCGGCGGCACCTTCGACGTCTCGCTGCTGGAGATCGGTGACGGCGTCATCGAGGTCAAGGCCACCAACGGCGACACCCACCTCGGCGGCGACGACTGGGACCAGCGGATCGTGGAGTATCTCGTCAAGCGGTTCAAGGGGGCGTACGGCGTCGACCTGGGCAAGGACAAGATGGCGCTCCAGCGGCTGCGCGAGGGCGCCGAGAAGGCCAAGATCGAGCTGTCCAGCTCCACCGAGACGACCGTCAACCTCCCGTACATCACCGCCTCCGCCGAGGGCCCGCTCCACCTGGACGAGAAGCTGACGCGCGCCCAGTTCCAGGAGCTCACCGCCGATCTCCTCGACCGCTGCCGTACCCCCTTCCACCAGGCGGTCAAGGACGCGGGCGTGAAGCTCTCCGCCATCGACCACGTGATCCTCGTCGGCGGCTCCACCCGGATGCCCGCCGTCACCGACCTGGTGAGGGAACTCACCGGCAAGGACCCGCACAAGGGCGTGAACCCGGACGAGGTCGTGGCCGTCGGCGCGGCGCTCCAGGCGGGCGTCATCCGCGGTGACGTCAAGGACGTCCTCCTCCTCGACGTCACCCCGCTGTCCCTCGGTATCGAGACCAAGGGCGGCATCATGACCAAGCTCATCGAACGCAACACGACGATTCCCACGCGGCGTTCGGAGATCTTCACGACGGCCACGGACAACCAGCCCTCGGTCGGCATCCAGGTGTACCAGGGCGAGCGCGAGATCGCCGCTTACAACAAGAAGCTGGGTGTCTTCGACCTGACCGGTCTGCCGCCCGCGCCGCGCGGGGTGCCGCAGATCGAGGTGGCGTTCGACATCGACGCCAACGGGATCATGCACGTCTCGGCGAAGGACCTCGCCACCGGGCGCGAACAGAAGATGACGGTCACGGGCGGCTCGGCCCTCCCCAAGGACGACATCGACCGCATGATGCGGGACGCCGAGCAGTACGCGGAGGAGGACCGCAGGCGCCGTGAGGCCGCCGAGACCCGCAACCAGGCCGAGCAACTCGTCTACCAGACCGAGAAGTTCCTCCGCGACAACGAGGAACGCGTGCCCGCCGCCACCAAGGCCGAGGTCGAGACGGAGGTCGCCGAGGTGAAGCGTCTGCTGGAGCGGAACGGGGAAGGCGCCGAGACCTCAGCGCTCCGCGCGGGAGTCGAGAAGCTCGCGTCGGTCAGCCAGAAGATGGGGCAGGCCATGTACGAGGCGGCGTCCGCCTCCGGCGGCCCGGCCTCGGAACAGCGCCCGCCCGACGAGGAAGGCGTGGTGGACGCGGAGATCGTCGACGATGAGAAGGACGAGAAGGGCGAGAAGGACACAAAGGGAGGCGCCGCCTAGGCGTCTTGCGGAGCCGGATCGCGGAGCCGGATCGTGGAGTCAGAACTTCTCGCGGTACTCGCGCAGGAGTTCCCTCGTGCGGTCCGCGGGTGTCGCGTGCGCGGCCATGCGGTCCAGCACCTCCAGGTGCGTGACCACCTCGCGCTCCGAGTCGAGGTACAGGGCGCCCGTCAGGTACTCCGTGTACACCATGTCCGGCAGCTCGGGCTCCACGAAGCGGAACAGAACGAAGGGCGCGTACGTCCCTGGATGCGGGCCGGCCGCGAACTCGGCCACCTGGAGCGTGACATGGTCCCGGTCCATCACGTCGAGGAGCCGGTCGAACTGCTGGCGCATCACCTCGGGCCGGACGCTCACCGGGCGCCGCAGCGCCGTCTCGTCCATGATGACCCACAGACGGGGCGGGTCGGCGCGGGTCAGGAGCTTCTGCCGGGCCATGCGCAGGGACACATGCCGTTCGATCGACTCCGGCCCTCTGTGTCCGACCGTGCCGGCCTCCAGGACGGCGCGCGCGTACTCCTCGGTCTGGAGCATGCCGGGCACGTAGTGCGGCTCGTACTGCCGGATCACCTGGGCCGCGCCCTCCAGGCTGACGTACAGGCTGAACCAGTCGGGCAGCACGTCGTGGTACCGCTGCCACCAGCCGGGCTGGTTGGCGTCCTCGGCGAGCGCGACGAACGCGGCGACGTCCCTCTCCGCCACGCCGTACGTGGTCAGCAGCACCTGTACGTAAGGAATCTTGAGCGCGACCTCGGCCATCTCCATGCGCCGCACCGTCGCCGGGGCCACCCTGAGGACCCGCGCGGCCTCTTCCCGCTTCAGCCCGGCGGCCTCCCGCAACTCCTGCAACCGCCGCCCGAGCACCACTTGACCCACGGTGGGCGCGGCCCGCCGCTCACTCACGCCACGCCTCCCCACGCGCCGAAGTACGCAAGCAGTGTGTCATGTTTCACGCGAACACCAATGGGGTCGAACGGCTCGGGCAGGCCCGTGGGCTCTTTGACGGTAACTCAGTTGGCCTGAGACGGAAGATACTTGGCGGCCCTCGGTACCCCGTTCCCCGGCCCGCAGCGCGGGGTCCAGCCGGCCGACCCCCGCCTGCCCCTGCCTGACCAGGGACTTCATGGCCGGTCTGTGGCAGGCTGAGAGAGGGAGTCCGACCTCGTGGAAGGAGCGTGCTCATGCCTCTCGAACCCCTGTCCCAGAAGGAGATCGAGGACCGGCTGGCGGAACTGCCGGGCTGGTCGCAGGACGGTGACCGGATCGCCCGCTCCTACCGGCTAGGCTCGCACTTCGCGGCGACCGCGATGGTCGTGCACATCGCCCAGGTCCAGGACGAACTCGACCACCACTCCGACCTCACCCTCGGCTACAAGAGCGTCGCTCTCACCGTGAACACCCACAGCGTGGGCGGCGCCGTCACCGAGCGCGACTTCGAGCTCGCCCGCCGGGTGGAGGAGCTCGCCCCGGGCCACGGTGCGAGCTGAACCGTGCTGGACTACGACAAGGAGGCCGAGCGGTACGACGTGCTGCGCGGCGGCGAGCCCCGCGCCCAGGCGGCCGCGGAGGCCGTGCTGAGCCTCGTGCCGGACGGCGCGCGCAGCCTGCTCGACGTCGCCTGCGGCACCGGCATCGTGACCCGGCGGTTCTCGGCGGCGCGGGCCGGACTGCGGGTGACGGGCGTCGACCTGACGTACGGGATGGCACGCCGGGCCGCCGACCGGCTGCCGGGCGCCGTCGTCCTCGCGGACAGCCGTCAACTGCCTTTCCCAGACGGCGCGTTCGACGCCGTCACGAGCGTGTGGCTGCTGCACCTCGTCAACAGCCCGGACGAGGTCCGGACCGTCGTCGGCGAGTGTGCGCGCGTGCTGAGCCCCGGCGGTGTGTACGTCACCACCGTCGACAAGGCCCATTCCCACAACGTGGGCAGCGACATCGACGCCGTGCTTGCCACGCGCCCGCGCACCCCGGCCCTGGACGCCGGGGCGGCCGTCGGGGAGCACGCAGCCGGGCACGGTCTGCGCCCCGCCGGACAGGCGTGCTTCCCGGGCCGTGGGCAGGGCCGCAGCCCTCGGCGCGCCCTGGCCGACCTGCGGCGCGGCTGGTTCGTCACGCTGCCGCCCGGCGACCCGCGCGCCGACCACTACGCCGCACAGCTCGCGGCCCTGCCCGACCAGGACCGCCCCCGCCCGGACCCGGAGTTCTCCCTGCGCGCCTTCAGGAAGCCGGACGTGTGAACTTCACGCCCTGAATGGGGGGCGGCCTTGGCGGCGAGTGCGGTCTCGCCCCACCCCGGCAACTTGCCCCGCACCAGCGGCAACTGAGGAAACAGACACCCGTCTGTCCTCACCGGAGGTATCCACCGTGCAGCACCCGCACAGGCATCGCAGACGCAGGGTCCCGGCCATGCTGGCGGCCGTCGTCCTCGCCGCCGCCGGACTCACCACGTTCACCGCCGGCCCGGCCGAGGCCGCCGCCGCCCGGCAGGTCGAGGCACTCGACCGCGGCGTGGCCAGCGTGCACACCGACAGCGGCAACCTGGTCAGCTGGCGCTGGCTCGGCACCGACCCCGACAACGTGTCCTTCAACGTCTACCGCGCCGGCACGAAGGTGAACTCGACCCCGATCACCGGCTCCACCAACTACTTCCACTCCGGTGCCCCCGCCCAGGCCGACTACACGGTCCGCGCGATCGTGAACGGCGCGGAGCAGGGCGACTCGGTGCACGCGGTCCAGTTCCGCACCGGCTACAAGGACGTACCGATCAGCGCGCCCGCGGGCGGCACCACCCCCGACGGCGTCGCGTACACCTACGAGGCCAACGACGCCTCCGTCGGTGACCTCGACGGGGACGGCGCCCTCGACTTCGTCCTCAAGTGGCAGCCCACCAACGCCAAGGACAACTCCCAGTCCGGCTACACCGGCAACACGATCATCGACGGCATCACACTCGACGGCACCCGTCTGTGGCGCATCGACCTGGGCCGCAACATCCGCTCAGGCGCCCACTACACCCAGTTCCAGGTGTACGACTACGACGGTGATGGCAGGGCCGAGGTCGCCATGAAGACCGCGGACGGCTCGAAGGACGGCACCGGCGCGGTGATCGGCAGCTCCTCGGCCGACTACCGCAACTCCAGCGGCTATGTCCTGACCGGCCCCGAGTACCTGACCATGTTCAACGGCCAGACCGGCAAGGCGATGGCGAGCGTCGACTACGTCCCGGCCCGCGGCACGGTCTCGTCCTGGGGCGACTCGTACGGCAACCGCGTGGACCGCTTCCTCGCGGGCACGGCCTACCTGGACGGCGCCCGCCCCTCCCTCATCATGGCCCGCGGGTACTACACCCGTACGGTGATCGCGGCCTGGGACTGGCGGAACGGGTCCTTCACGCGCCGCTGGACCTTCGACACCAACTCCTCCACCAACAGCGGCAAGGGCTTCGACGGCCAGGGCTCGCACAGCCTGTCCGTGGGGGACGTCGACAACGACGGCAAGGACGAGATCGTGTACGGCGCCATGGCCGTCGATGACAACGGCTACGGCCTGTGGACCACGAAGACCGGACACGGCGACGCCCAGCACCTCGGCGACCTCGACCCCTCGACATCGGGCCTGGAGTACTACAAGGTCTCGGAGTCCACGTCCCAGCCCGCCGCGCTCTACATCAACCCGGCGAACGGCGCGGTCCGCTGGAAGCTCGACGCCTGCTGTGACAACGGCCGCGGCGTCGCCGGGGACATCTACGCCGGCAACGACGGCCCCGAGATGTGGTCCGCCTCCGACAGCAGCATCCGCGACGAGGCCGGCGCCACCAAGGGCCGCGAGCCGTCCTCCGTCAACTTCCTGTCCTGGTGGGACGGCGACACGGTGCGAGAACTGCTCGACGGCACCCGGATCGACAAGTACGGCACGTCCTCCGACACCCGCCTGCTGACCGGCTCCGGCGTCTCCTCCAACAACGGCACCAAGTCCACCCCCGCCCTGTCCGGCGACATCCTCGGCGACTGGCGTGAGGAGGTCGTCTGGCGCACCAGCGACAACTCGGCGCTGCGGATCTACTCCACACCGATCGAGACGAGCACGAAGATCACGACCCTGCTGCACGACACGATGTACCGCACGGGCCTGGCCTGGCAGAACACCGCCTACAACCAGCCCCCGCACACCGGCTTCTTCATCGGCAACGGCATGCCGGCAGCACCCCGCCCGACGGTCTACACGCCATGACCTGCTGAAACACCTGAAGCGGCTGCGTGTGGCGTGCACGCAGCCGCGACCTTCGTGATCGTGTCGCTGTCGCGCCTCTTGTTCCGGCAAATCCGACAGTTCGGTGATAACGTCCCCTGCCTCATCGACCTCTGAGGGGACCATGCGCACCCGCATCCACACCACCGTCGTCGGGCTCGCCGCCGCCGGCCTGCTCGCCCTCACCGCTTGCGGTACCGGCGAGGACACCGTCACCACCAAGCCGAAGGCCGACACCCGGACGGCCGCCGACGAGAAGGCCGGAGCCACGCGCACGGCGGACAGGACGGCCGGGGTCGGTGACACCCTCGCCCTGAAGGGAACCGACGGCCAGCAGCTCGACGTCACGCTGAAGAAGTGGCTGCCCACCGCGAAGGGCGCGGACGAGATCAACGTCCCCCCGGACGGCAAACGCTGGGCCGCCGCTCAGTTCGAGCTGGTGAACACCGGCAGCAAGGTCTACGCGGACAGCCCCGGCAACGGCGCGAAGGCCGCCGACAGCGACGGGCAGCGGTTCGACGCGTGGTTCGGGGACATCGCCGCGGGCCCGGCGATGGCGTCGGACCTGAGTCTGCCGAAGGGCGAGAAGGCCCTGGGCTGGATCGTGTTCCAGGTGCCGAAGGACTCGAAGATCGTGAGCCTGCAGTTCGCGATGAACTCCGGCTTCTCGGACCAGACGGGGCAGTGGTCGGTGAAGTAGGAGCCGAGGGCGCGTGCCGCGGTCCGGCACGCGCCCACCGTGCTCAGTTCACCGTGCTCAGTTCACCGTGCAGGTCTGATCACCGAGCTTGAAGACGGTCGGTTTCGTGTTCGAGCCCGACCAACTCCCCGTGAAGCCGAAGCCGACGGACGAGCCCGCGGCCACGGCCGCGTTCCAGTTCACGTTCTTCACCGTGACCGACGCGCCCGACTGCGTGTGGTCGGCGTTCCACAGCTGCGAGACGGTCTGGCCGCCCGGGAAGGACCAGTTCAGCGACCACCCGGACCACGCGCTCGTGCCCGTGTTGGTGAGCTGGACGTCCGCCTGGAAACCGCCCGACCACTCGTTGGTGATCTTGTAGGTAACCGCGCAGGCACCTGTCGGTTCCGGTTCCGGGTCCGGCCCGGGGTCCGTTTCGCCCCCGCCTGTGCCGGACGTGTCGCCGTAGACGACGCCACGCCCGTTCGTCGACACGTACACCCGCCCGTAGACGCGCGGGTCACCCGTGATTGCGGCACCCGTCCAGCCCCACTGGTGGGCGTCGTCGTTGATGCGTGTCCAGGTCGCGCCCTTGTCGGTGGAGCGGAAGATGCCGCGGACGCCGCCGATCTTCGCGCTGGTGTAGAGCGTCTGGTAGGCGGCGCCGGGCGCCGCCTTGCCGAAGCCGATGGTGTCGGCCTGCTCGACGCCCGAGAGCTTGGTGAAGGTGGCGCCGCCGTCCGTCGAGTGCCACAGGCCGTACGCCCCGTCGGCCGCGCCGCCCGCCAGCCAGATGTCGCCCTTCGTACCGGGCAGCGCCTTGAAGCGGACGCTGTCGCCGCTCGGCAGGCCCGTGGCGTTCGACGCGGCGAAGGTCGCGCCGCCGTCCGTGCTGACGTAGAACTTGCCCGACTTGAAGCCGTAGAAGGTCTTCGGGTCGACCCGGTCGGACTCGACGATCGCGCCCGCCGGAATCCCGCTCGACGCCGACCACGAGTTCCCGAACCCCGTCGTGTACTGCACGCCCGTCCCCGTCGGGCTCCACACGAACCGGCTGCCGTCCGCGGCCGCGGCGACCGTACCGCCCTCGCTCACGCCCGACGGGTCCGTGCCCGCGAACCAGTTGGCGCCGTTGTCCGTCGAGAACGCGATGTGCGGACCCGAGTCGAGATTGCCCACCCGGACGACCGTGCTGGGGTTCGACTCGGCGTAGTCCAGGCTGGTCGTGGTCGTGAAGTTCGGGGACGTGTGCATCATCGGGGGGACCTTCGTGAGGTCCGTGTGGCGGAAGCCGCCGATGTCGCCGAGCGCGCTGAGCAGCGGGGCGCCCGACGGGGGAGAGGCCAGGTCGTTGACCGCCGTCTCCTCCAGGCCCTGCACCATGGGCTTGATGGTGAACTGGGTGCCGCCGTCCCACCGCGTCAGGTTCTCGGTGCCGTAGATCGTCGCGCCCGTCCCGTACATCATCCGGTCGGAGTTGAACGGGTCGATCTCCAGCGCCTCCGTCATCCAGCCCAGCTTCGGGGTCTGCTCGGGCGGTGACGGGTTCGCGCCCCAGGTCAGCCAGGGCGAGGACGAGACGTCCATCGTGAAGCGGTTCGACCGGTTGGGGTACGACGTGTAGTCCCACGCCCTGGTCCAGGTGCCGCCGCTGTCCGTGGAGCGGAAGATCTGGGTGTCCGGCCACCAGGAGCTGTAGGCCGTGGCCATCACGGTGCCCGGTTTCTGGCGGTCGACGGTCAGGCCGGCGAAGCCGTAGTACGTGTCGGCCTCCGCTACCGGGCTGATGTTCGTCCAGGTGCCGGTCGCCGTCGCGTACCGCCACAGCTGCCCCTTGCCACCGTCGTACGGGCCGCCCTTGTCGCTGTAGGCCAGGTACAGGTAGCCGTTCGTCGCGTCGAGGACGCCCTTGTGGGCCAGATAGCCGGTCGGCTGGCCCGGCAGGCGGGACCAGGTGGCGCCCGCGTCCGTCGAGCGGTACACCGCGTTGTCCTTGTCGGCGACCCCGACGTAGACCGTCTTCGTGGCGTTGCCGGACGAGCCTGTCGACTCGTCGAAGGTGACCCAGACGATGCCCTGGTTGTCGGACGCGTAGCCGCTCGTGTCGGACGGGTCCTGCACGTAGTTGCCGGCGTTCGGGAAGTTCGTCACCTGGGACCAGGTCGCCCCCGAGTCCGTCGACCGCCACAGGCCCTTGCCGCTGGGCGCGCCCAGGTACAGCACGCTGTTCCTGTTCGGGTCGACCGCGAGACGCTCGCCCATGCCGCGGCCGGGCATGTTGCCGCCCAGCTTGAACGGCAGGTCGGCCTTCTGCCAGGTCGCGCCCCGGTCGGCGGACCTGAGCACGGCACCGTTCTTCGGGTCCCAGCTGTTGGTGTACGTGCCGACGGCCGCGTACACCTTGTTCGGGTCGACCGTGTCGGAGGCGAGGCTGACGACACCCGTGTGGCCCCAGTTGTCCCAGCCGATCGAGTCGAGCAGGGGGGTCCACGTCTTCGAGGACTCCGCCCAGCGGTAGGCGCCGCCGATGTCCGTGCGGGCGTACGCGAGGTTCTTCTCCTTGCGGTTGAAGACGATGCCGGGGACGAAGCCGCCGCCGTCGATGCGGGCGTTCTTCCAGGTGTAGGTGTCGGCGGCGACCGACACCTTCTCGGTGCTCGCGGCCAGCGCGGGCGGGCTGCCCGCGAGCAGGCCGGCCGACAGGGCGAGTACGGCCGTGAGGATGCGGGTTCTTCGCACGGTTGTCCTCTCCGTGAAGGTGGGGGGAATGGACGGGAGGAAAGGCACGCACGGCCGGGCGGACCCGATGGGGACGGGGCCGCCCGGCCTGGGGCCCTGACGACTCGTGGATGTCAGGGCCCGGGTACGCAGAGCCTTAGCGGGGACTTATTCGAGGAGCTCCGCGTACGAGCCCATGGCCAGGGCGATGTCGGCCTGGGCCCAGAACCGGTGGTACGTGAAGGAGGGCGCGGCTCCGCCCGCCAGGTATGCCTCGATCTTCGACCAGGCCGGGTCGTCCTCGTAGAACGAGCGGATCGAGTCGAAGGTCGACGACGAGTTGATCGTGTCGCCGTTCGGCATGGTGCCGGTCCAGCCGCTCGGGATGTACAGACCGTCGTCGAAGCGGTTGTAGTCGGCGCGGGTCTCCGGGACGGCGATGCCGAGTGCGTCCTGGTGGTTGTTCCACATGCCGTCCAGCAGTGCCTTCGCCGTCGCCGCCGCCTCGGTGTCACCGGAGCGGTCAGCGTAGTACGTCAGCGTCTTGGCGTACGCGGCCGCCACGCCCACGTCGTCGGTGTAGTCGGCGACGGTGACGTGCAGTCCGGCGTTCGCACCCGGGTTCGTGGCGTTCCAGGTGTCGGGGGCGCCCGACCACTGGAGCGTCGAGGGGATGCGGTAGGTGCCGTCGGGGTTGACCGTGGTCTTGGACAGCGCCCAGTCGACCCACTTGTCGAGGATCGCCTTCGCGCTGGCGTTCCCCGTCTGCTGGTAGTACTCCGCGACCCGCTCCATGGACCACGCCTGGAAGCCGAACCACTGGTTGGACGGCGGGTCGTGGTACACGGGCTTCTCGTCGTAGTACATGCCGTAGAAGGTCGGTTTGCCGGTCGGCGGGGTGGCGTACCGCCCGGCCCAGCTGTTGGTGGCACCGCCCGCGATGGCGCCCTCGTTCGACTGGAGCCAGCGGTAGAACTCGACCTGCCGGTCGAGGGACTTGGCCCAGTCCGCCTGACCGGTCGTCGACTTGGGCTTCAGGGGCGCGTAGTTGCTCAGCGCGTACGCGGCGAGCGGGTTCTGGTAGCCGCCGTGGGCGAAGCTGGAGCCGATGCGCCATGCCCAGCCCGCCGAGGCGTCGGTGGCACCGCCCCACGCGTAGTACCAGGACAGCAGGTAGTGCGAGGAGTCCTTGCCGGTGCCCGCTGGGCAGGACGAAGCCCCCACGCAGTTGCCGATCTTCTTGAAGTACTTGTCGTACATGGCGTAGCGCAGGTAGTCGCCCATCTTCGCGGCCTTGCCCACGACTGAGGAGACGTCACCGCCCTTGCCCTGCTCCTTGGCCCACTTGTCGGCCCAGTACGCGGCCTGTACGGCCCGCGCGTCGGCGTCGGGGGCGTTGGTGAACTTCCACTGCTTGGCGTACGACGCGTCGCCGGTGAACAGGTCCAGGTACCCGTTCTTCCCGCCGTACTTGAAGGCGTCGCAGGTGGGCTGCGGGACGGTCTCCCACACCGACTCCTGCGGGCCGCGCTGGAAGGTGTTGATGTACGACGGTCCGGTGTCCGCCGGGCCCGCCTCGCACTTGCCGGGCGAGTTGCCGTAGCCGTAGACGTTGTCGACGTCCTGGAGCCAGTGCATGCCGTACACGTCGTCCGTGCCGTACGCGCTCTTCAGCTCGGCGGCGATCGGGTCCTGGCCGACCGGGATGCCGGTGTCGAGCCGCGCCGGGTACTCGTTCGGGGTGTCGTACTCGGGCGCGTACGTCGCGGGCTTCGAGGGGTTGTAGAAGGAGTTGGTCGGCTGGTCCGCCTTCGTGGGGATCATGTACTTCTCCATGATCTCCCAGGCGCCGTTGAACTTGGACCAGTCGCCCGTCACCTTGCCGTACATGGCCTGGAGCCACAGCAGGTAGCTGTACGCCTCCGACGTGGTCTCATGGCCCTGGTCCGGCGCCTCGACGATCAGCGTCTCCACCGAGTGGTACGGGATGCCCTCGGGGGAGAAGTAGCCGTTCGCCGGGTTGGTGATCTTGCCGTACATCTCCAGGAAGCGGGCGTCGTACTCCTTCGAAGCGGCCAGCTGCGTCACCGTCACCGAGGCCTTCGCGTGTCCGGTGGCCGTCGACTCGAAGGTCGCCGAGCCGGTGCCGGAGGTGCCCGCGGTGACGGTCACCTTCTGCGCGGTGTTCCAGTTCTGCGGAGTGAAGGTGAGGGAAGCGCCACCGGTCACCGACAGGCCCGAGTTGCCGCTCGTACGGGCGGACGTGACCGTCACGTTCCCCGGGGGCTGTGTCGAAAGTTTCACCTCGTACGTGCCCGTCTTGCCTTGCTGCACGCCCAGTTGGGGAGGCGAGGCCACCACGGCGGGGCCCGAGGCGACCGTGATGCCGACCGGGGTGGAGTCCGCCGACGCGCCCATGCTGTCGTACGCCTTCGCGACCAGCGAATGACTGCCCACGGCCAAATCGGAGACGGACAGCGTGAAGGGGGAAGTCGTGTCCGTACCCAGCAGCTTGGTGTCGTCGTAGAACTCGATCTTGCTGACGGTCGCGCCGTCGGCCGCCGCGGCGGTCGCGGCGAGCGGCACCGCGTCGCCCTGCGAGTAGACGGCGCCCGCGGCGGGGCTGGTCAGCACGGTGACCGGTGGCTGGTGCGCGCCGGCACAGGTCGTGCCGTTGATCGCGAACCTGGTCGGCGCCGCGTTGCTGCCGCTGTAGGTGAACTGGGCACCCGTGGTGACGGCGGCTCCGACGGCGATCGTCCCGTTGAAGGACGCGTTCTTCGCCGTCACCGTCGTGCCGGACTGCGACCAGATGCCGCTCCAGCCGTTGCTGAGCTTCTGGTTGCCCGTGTAGTCGTACGTCAGGGTCCAGCCGGAGATCGCCTCCGTGCCCCGGTTGGTGATCGTGAGCTCGGCGGTGAAACCGGAGCCCCAGTCATTGGTCGTGTAGTCGACACTGCACTGAACTGCTGCTGCTTGAGCGGGAGTTGAACCCGAGCCCAGCATCGTCAAGGGAAGTGCGAGGGCCGCCACGGCGGCGGTCCACAGCCGCCGCGTGCGACGTCTCCGTCCGGTGCGCATGTGCTGGTTCCTCCTTGCGGCTCTGGGAAGTGGGGGGAGGAGCAACAAGCCTTGAACCAGTGGGAGCGCTCCCATATTGAGGAGGGGGGTGGAAGCGGTCAAGGTGTTCGAAGAGTCGAAAAGATTCGACGAACGCAAGATGGCGTCACCTCTGGTCTTTACCGTCACTTGGCGCTACCTTCGCCCAACACCAGTGGGAGCGATTCCATCAGTCGACGCGTCGGTCACGGCGCGCCAGAGCTGCAAGGAGTCGCTCATGCGACACCCCCCGCGTTCAGGTCTTTTACTCGTCGCCGCCGCGGTCGCCCTTGTCGGCACCGCGGTGGCGCCGGTGGTCACGGCGTCCGGTGCCGCGCCCGCCTGCACGGTGGAGTACTCGGTCACCAGCCGGTGGGACGCCGGCTTCCAAGGGGCCGTGAAGATCACCAACAACCAGGCGGCGCTGAGCGGTTGGAGCCTGACCTTCGACCTCGCCGGTGGTCAGAAGGTCACCCAGGGCTGGAGCGCCCGGTGGTCCCAGTCCGGTACGACGGTCACCGCGGCCAACGAGAGCTGGAACGGTTCGCTGGGCTCGGGAGCGAGCGTCAGCGCCGGGTTCATCGCCTCGGGGCCGGGGAGCGACGCCGTGCCCACGGCGTTCAGGCTCAACGGGACGACGTGCAACGTGGACGCGGAGCCCTCGCCGGACCCGACCGACCCGGGACCCACCGATCCGGGACCGACGGACCCGCCGCCGAGTGGTGACGGGCCTCCCGTGCTCAAGGTGTCCGGCAACAAGCTCGTCGACGAAAGCGGCGCGACCCGGCGCCTGCTCGGCGTCAACCGCTCCGGCGGCGAGTTCGCCTGCGTCCAGGGCAACGGCATCTGGGACGGGCCCGTCGACGACGCCTCGGTCAAGGCGATCGCCGACTGGAACGCCAACACCGTCCGCATACCGCTCAACGAGGAGTGCTGGCTCGGGCTGTCCAACATCAAGCCCGAGTACGCCGGCGCCAACTACATAGGCGCCGTCGAGGACCTGGTGGCCAAGGTGAAGGCGCACGGCATGACGCCCATGGTCGAACTGCACTGGTCCTGGGGCCAGTACACCGGCAACTCGGCCGGCTGCTCCGACGTGCACGCGACCTGCCAGAAGCCGATGCCCAACATGCGTTACACCCCGTCCTTCTGGACCTCGGTCGCGAACACCTTCAAGGACGATCCGGCCGTCGTCTTCGACCTGTTCAACGAGCCCTACCCGGACCGCGCCACCTCCACGGCCGGCCAGGCGTGGACCTGCTGGCGCGACGGCGGCACCTGCCCCGGCATCAACTACGAGGTCGCCGGCATGCAGGACCTCGTCGACGCCGTCCGGGGCACCGGCGCGAAGAACGTGATCCTCGCCGGCGGGCTCGCCTACTCGAACGACCTGAGCCAGTGGCTGACGTACAAGCCCGACGATCCCACGGGCAATCTCGCCGCCGCCTGGCACGTCTACAACTTCAACACCTGCTCCAGCGAGAGCTGCTGGGACTCCACGCTCGCGCCCGTCGCCGGCCGGGTCCCGCTGGTCGCCGGCGAGATCGGCGAGAACACCTGCGCCCACTCCTTCATCGACCGCGTCATGGCGTGGTTCGACGCCAGGGAGCTCTCGTACCTCGGCTGGACCTGGAACACCTGGAACTGCAGCTCCGGGCCCTCCCTGATCTCCGACTACGACGGGACCCCCACGTCCTTCGGCGTCGGGCTGCGCGACCACCTGCGGTCCGTCAACGGATAGCCCTCGACGGACCACCCCCCACAGACACCCCACACACAGACAACCACGCCCAGAGACAACCCCCCACGGACCACCCGCACGTACAACCCCCACGGAGAGGAAACCCGCACTCATGAGCCGTACCCGGACAAGAACGGCGTTGCTCGCCGCACTGGCGCTGGTGGGCGGTGCGACCGGCACCGCCATGGCCGCCGTCCCCGACGACACCGGCGCCCAGGCCGTCCCCTGCACCGTCGACTACAAGATCCAGAACCAGTGGGACTCCGGCTTCACCGCCGCCGTCACGGTCACCAACAACGGCGCCGCCAAGTCGTCATGGGCCGTGAAGTGGTCGTACGCCGGAAACCAGAAGATCACCAGCGGCTGGAACGCCAACCTCACCCAGAGCGGTACCGCCGTGACCGCGTCCAACGAGAGCTACAACGGGCCGATGTCGACCGGAGGTTCGGTCAGCTTCGGCTTCAACGCCTCCTACAGCGGCACCAACGCGATGCCGGCCACCTTCACGCTCGACGGCGTGACCTGCAACGTCGACGACGGCGGCAGCGGCCCCACGGATCCGCCGGACCCCAGCGGCCCGGACGCCAAGGTCGACAACCCGTACTCCGGCGCCAAGGTGTACGTGAACCCCGAATGGCGGGCGAAGGCCAACGCCGAGTCCGGCGGCAGCCGGATCGCCAACCAGCCCACAGGCGTCTGGCTCGACCGGATCGCCGCCATCAACGGCGTGAACGGCGGGATGGGTCTGCGCGCCCACCTCGACGAGGCGCTGCGGCAGAAGGGTTCCGACGAGCTGGTCGTCCAACTCGTCATCTACAACCTGCCCGGACGTGACTGCGCCGCCCTCGCCTCCAACGGCGAACTCGGCCCGACGGAGATCGACAAGTACAAGACGCAGTACATCGACCCGATCGCGGCGATCCTCGCCGACCCGAAGTACGCCTCGCTGCGGATCGTCACGACGGTCGAGATCGACTCGCTGCCCAACCTCGTCACCAACACCGGCAGCCGCCCCACGGCCACCCCGCAGTGCGACGTGATGAAGGCCAACGGCAACTACGTCAAGGGCGTCGGATACGCGCTGAACAAGCTCGGCGACGTCGCCAACGTCTACAACTACATCGACGCCGGACACCACGGCTGGATCGGCTGGGACGACAACTTCGGCGCGTCCGCCAACATCTTCAAGGAGGCGGCGACCGCCGAGGGCGCCACGGTGAACGACGTGCACGGCTTCATCACCAACACGGCGAACTACAGCGCCCTGAAGGAGAACAACTACACCATCAACGACAACGTGGCCGGCAAGTCGGTCCGTGAGTCCAAGTGGGTCGACTGGAACCGTTACGTCGACGAGCAGTCCTTCGCCCAGGCCTTCCGCAACCAGCTGGTCTCGGTCGGCTTCAACGCCGGCATCGGCATGCTGATCGACACCTCCCGCAACGGCTGGGGCGGCACCGCACGGCCCACCGGACCGGGCGCGACGACCAGCGTCGACACGTACGTCAACGGCGGGCGCTACGACCGCCGTATCCACATCGGCAACTGGTGCAACCAGTCCGGAGCCGGCCTCGGCGAGCGTCCGCAGGCCAACCCGGCGGCCGGGATCGACGCCTACGTGTGGATGAAGCCCCCGGGTGAGTCCGACGGGTCCAGCTCGTCCATCCCGAACGACGAGGGCAAGGGCTTCGACCGCATGTGCGACCCGACCTACACGGGCAACCCGCGCAACGGCAACAACCTGTCGGGTGCGCTGCCGAACTCGCCGCTGTCCGGGCACTGGTTCTCGGCCCAGTTCCAGGAGCTCATGAAGAACGCGTACCCGGCGCTGTGAGCCGACACATGTCCGGACCCCACGCCCCGGACATGTGAGCGCCTGGTGCACGACGTCCGCCGGGGGCCAGGATTCCTGGGCCGGCCCCCGGCGGACCGCTACCCGGCCGGAAGTGACCTCTCGCCCGGACTTGCCGAAGCGGCAACAGGAATTGCCGTGAACGGGGGCGTCGGCGCACGCTGGCGCGCATCCGGACGAGAGGGTCTTCACCATGGGACATCACCACGACCACGACAACCACGAGCGTCACTCCCACCACGATCACGGGGACCGGGACTGGTCCGCCATGGCTCCGCGGCTGGAGGCGGAGGCGGAGTTGTTCTCGCCCCTGTACGCGCGGGCCGCGGCCTGGCTGAGCAAGCGGCAGCCCCATCCGGGGCTCGTCGTCGACGCGGGCAGCGGGCCCGGCGTCGTAGCGTGTGTGCTGGCCGAAGCGTTCCCGGGGGCGCGAGTCGTCGCCGCGGACGGTTCCGGCCCCCTCCTCGCACGCGCACGGGCGCGGGCCGAGCGCCTCGGTGTCGCCGACCGCTTCAGCACCCTGGAGGGCGACCTCCCGGACGCGCTCGGTGACCTGGACTACCCGGTCGATCTGTTCTGGGCGAGCAGGAGCCTGCACCACCTCGCCGACCAGCGGGCAGCCCTCGCGGCGTTCGCCGAACGGCTGGCGCCCGGCGGCACCCTCGCCCTGCTGGAGGGCGGCCTCCCCGCCCGCTACCTGCCCCGCGACATCGGCATCGGCCGGCCCGGCCTCCAGGCCCGTATCGGGGCCGTCGAGGCCGAGCTGTTCACCGCGATGCGGGCCGAACTCCCCGGCGCTGTCGCGGAGACCGAGGACTGGCCGGGCCTGCTCACCGCCGTCGGCCTGCACGGCGCCACCAGTCGTACCTTCCTGCTCGACCTGCCCGCTCCGCTGTCCGACGAGGCTCGCGCGTTCGTCGTGGCCATGTTCGAGCACTACCGAGAAAACCTCGGAGAACACCTCGACGCGTCCGACCTCGCGACCGTCGACCGGCTCCTCGATCCCGACGACGAGGCGAGCCTGCATCACCGGCCGGACGTCTTCGTCCTGGCGGCGCACACGATTCATGTGGCGGAGGCGGAGTTCGGGAACCGGTAGCGGGGATGCGAAGCGCCCCGGAACCGGACCGGTGGGTCAGGTTCCGGGGCGCGTCGTGTAGCCGTCAGGCCATCGTGAATCCGTCAGACCAGGCTGAACGTCGCCGGGTCCGGACCGATGCGCCGGTCCTCGTTCAGGGCTCCGATCGCGGCCATGTCCTCGGCGTCGAGCGAGAAGTCGAACACCTCGATGTTCTCCTTGATCCGGGACGGGGTCACGGACTTGGGGATCACGACGTTGCCGATCTGGAGGTGCCAGCGCAGCACGATCTGGGCCGGGGTGCGGCCGTGCTTCTGCGCGATGGCGACGATCGCCGGGACCTCCAGGAGGCCCTTGCCCTGACCGAGCGGCGACCAGGCCTCGGTCGCGATGCCCCGCTCCGCGTGGTACTCACGGGCCGCCTGCTGCTGGAGGTGCGGGTGCAGCTCGATCTGGTTGATCGCGGGGACCACGGAGGTGGCGTCGAGCAACTGCGCCAGGTGCTCGGGAAGGAAGTTGGACACACCGATGGCGCGGATGCGGCCGTCGGCGTGCAGCTTCTCGAAGGCCTTGTACGTCTCGATGAACGTGCCCTTGGCCGGCAGCGGCCAGTGGATCAGATACAGGTCCACGAACTCCAGGCCGAGCTTCTCCAGCGACACGTCGAAGGCGCGCAGCGTGGAGTCGTACCCCTGCTCGCTGTTCCAGAGCTTGGTGGTGACGAAGAGCTCCTCGCGGGGGATGCCGGAGGCGGCGATGGCCTTGCCGGTGCCCTCTTCGTTGCCGTAGATCGCCGCTGTGTCGATGCTGCGGTACCCGGCCTCCAGCGCGGTGCCGACCGCCCGCTCCGCCTCGTCGTCCGGCACCTGCCAGACGCCGTAGCCCAGCTGGGGCATCTCGACGCCGTTGTTCAGGGTGATCGGGGGGACCTTGCTGCTCACGCGCTCTCGATCCTTCAGTCGTCGGGTGGTACTTCCATCGTCAACGATCACGGGCTCGTTTGCATTCCTGACCGGTGAGCCCGTCGTCTGAATCACAGAATGGCCAGAATTTACTCACAGAGCACTCCCGTGTCGGTCTGGACCATTGACCGTGCATCGTCATACCGACACCCTGTACTCCCGCCGACGGGCGCGTCAGTGAACGTCGGTCATGTATGTGAATTCCTGCTCGCTCGTACAGGCCTCAGGCCTCACGTCTCAGGCCTCACGTCTCACGACTCACGACGAGGTGATCAGTCATGAGCACCACACGAAGGAATCTCCTGGGCGCCGCCCTCGGCGGTGCCGCCGCCGCAGCCGTCGGCCTCCCGGCCGCCTCCACCGCGCACGCCGCCTCCTGGCAGCTGAAGTGGTCCCCGTCGGCGAGCGCCGACGGCCTCGGCGCCTTCGAGACCATCGAGGACGACCGCGCCGACTCGCACACCTCCGCCTCGCCGCACATCTACGCCACCGGCAACAACTGGCGCTTCGACATGCACACCGTCGACCGGGACACCTCGACCGACCGCCAGCGCCAGGAGGTCACCGGACTGCGCAACGGCAGCGGCAGCAACTACCTCAAGTGGACCGAGGGCCAGACCTGGCGGGTCACGTACTCGATGTACATACCGAGTTCGCTGAAGGCGACCACCACCTTCACCCACATCATGCAGATGAAGCAGCCGGGTACGGGTTCCGCGCCGATCGTCGTGCAGTCCCTGCGCCGGGTGAACGGGGCGCAGACCATCGAGCTGAAGCTGTTCGAGGAGGACATCCTGATCGGCCGTACCCCTCTCGACCCGCTGCACGACAAATGGACGGACGTCGACTTCCAGATCAAGGTCGGCAACGGGTCGGCCGGTTCGGTCCGCTGGATCCTCAAGAGCGGTTCGAGCACGGTCATCGACGCGTCCAAGACCGGCGTGGACACCTTCCTCGCCGACCGCGTCCGCCCCAAGTGGGGCATCTACCGCTCCCTGGGCGACACCTCCGGCTCCCTCCAGAACACCTACATGCTGCTCAGCAACCTGCGCGGCTACCAACTCGTCTGACCGCCGCGTCAGCCCGGCGCGCCCGTGCCGAGGTACGCCTCCCGCACCCGCGCGTCCGCGCGCACCTCGGCGGGCGTCCCCTCGGCCAGGACCCGGCCCAGGTCGAGGACGACGACCCGGGCGCACAGCGCCATGACGAAGGAGACGTTGTGCTCGACGAGGAGGACGGCACAGCCCTCCTCGGCCGCCAGCCGGAGCACGACGGACTTCAGGGCGCGGCTCTCGTCGTCGGTCATGCCCGAGGCGGGCTCGTCCAGGAGCAGCACCCGGGGCGGGTCCGCGACCGCCCGGGCCAGCTCCAGCATGCGGGCGCGGCCGACGGGCAGGGCCGCCGCGTACGACCCGGCGACCGCGTCCAGCCCGCAGTCGGCCAGCACGGCGGCGGCCCGTTCCCGGCGCGCTCTCTCGTAGGGCCGCCGGGACGGCGCCCCCACCAGGTCGGCGGCGAACCCGCCGCCACCGCCGCGCCACTCCTGGGCCACGACGAGATTGTCGGCCACCGTCAACTGACCGAACGGCTGCTGCCGTTGGAAGGTGCGCCGCATGCCGTGCCGGGCGCGCCACACGGGGGACCGGCGGGTGATGTCGGAGCCGTCGAGGAGCACACGGCCCTCGTCGGGGCGGCGGATGCCGGACAGGACGTCGAACAGGGTGGTCTTTCCCGCCCCGTTGGGCCCGATGAGCCCGCACACCTCGCCGGGGCGCAGCGCCAGGTCCACGCCGTCCAGGGCGCGCACACCGCCGAAGCGGACGCCCACGCCGGTGGCCCGGAGGACCGGGGCACTCGTGTCCGTGCTCATGACCGGCGCACCTCCCGGGGCCGGTGCCCCTGGTCACCGGGCGCGTCACGCCCCCCGCTCGCGGGGCGGTGGCCGGCCCCGATCCCGAGGTACGCCTCCGTCAACCGCTCCGCCTCCACCTCGGCGCGCGGCCCGCACCAGGTCACCCTCCCCTGGGAGAGGTACGCGACCGTGTCCGCGACCTCCAGGACCTCCACCGCCTTCTCCTCGACGAGCAGCAACGCCGTACCGGCGTTCTTGAGTTCGACGAGGAGACGGAACACCTCGTCGACCACGCGGGGCGCGAGGCCCAGGGACGGTTCGTCCGCGATCAGGACCGTGGGCGGGCGCTGGAGGAGGGGCGCGAGCGCGAGCAGCTGCTGTTCGCCGCCGGACAGCGACCCCGCGGCGACCCCGCGCCGGGCGGCGAGCGCGGGGAAGCGGTCGTAGACGGCGTCGCGGTCGCCCCTGGCCCGCAGGTGGAGTGCGAGGTTCTCGTCGATGGTCAGTGCCGGGAAGATGCCCCGGCCCTCGGGCGCCAGCAGCACACCGGCCCGCGCCCGCCCGACGGCTCCCTCCCTCGTGACGTCACGCCCGGCCGCGTACACCTGCCCGGACAGCGGCGGCAGCAGCCCGGAGGCCACCCGGCACGTGGTCGACTTCCCCGCTCCGTTGGGCCCGAGCAGCGCGAGGATCTCACCGGGGCGCACGGCGAGGTCGACGCCGTGCAGGACGGGGGCACCGTCGTATCCGGCGCGCACACCCCGCAGTTCGAGGGCGGTGTCCCTGCCGGGCACCTCCCGGAGCGCGGGCGGCTCGGGAGCGGCGCCTCGCGCTGCCGCCGCCGCCCGCCGGCGGTGCAGCCGTGTCGGCAGCGCCGCACAGTACCCGTCCGGATCGTTCGCCAGGGCGAGCCCCGCCAGCCCGAACAGGATCACCGGCAGATGCGCCGACTCCGTCACATAGTCCGCCATGACGTGCGGCATCACCGCGAACACCAGCCCGGCCACCACCGCGTACTGCGGCCGCCGCACCCCCGCGGCCACGACCACCGCGAGCCACACGAGCCCCGTCATCGCCGTGAAGTCGGTCGCCGTGATCCTCGTGCTGTACGACGCGTACATCACGCCCCCGAACCCCGCGAGCCCCGCGGACAGCGTGAACAGCGTGAGCTTGGTGCGCACGACGGAGACGCCGGAGGCCATCGCGGCCGCCGGGGCCGACCGCACCGCCAGCATGGCCCGCCCGGACGGCGAGTCACGCAACGCGCTCAGTGCCGCCACGACCACCGTGACGAGCACGATCATCGCCACGCCCATCGCCCGGTCGTCGGACAGGTCCAGCGGGCCGAGGACGGGCCGGGGGATCGCCCACCCCGTGTCGCCGTTCCTGAGCCAACCCATCTGGAAGAGCACCTGATCCGCGAGGAAGGCCAGTGCGAGCGTCGCGAGGGCCAGCGACCTGCCGCCCAGCCGCAGCGCGGGCAGCGCCACGAGCGCGCCCAGCACGGCCGCCGCGCACGTGCCCACGGCGGCCGCCGCCGCGAATGGCCACCCGTGGTTCATCAGCAGCCCCGCCACCAGAGCCGCGGCCGTCACGAACGTCGCCTGCGCCAGCGACACCATCGCCCCCAGCCCCGTCACCACCGTGAAGGACACGAACACCAGTGAGATCGCCAGCCCTTGGGCGATGATGCCGCTCCAGAAAGGCGTGGTCACCGTGTACAGCGCCACCGCCAGCAGCACGGCCGCCACCGTCCAGGGACCCCACCGCCGTACCCACGACCGTCCCGCCAGGTGGTCCACCGGAGGTGCGTCGACCGTCGCCGTCCCCGCCGTCCGCTGCCGCCGGGTCAGCACCAGCAGCCCCGCGAAGAGGATCAGGAACGGTACGGCCGTACGGAACCCGGTGATCCGCTCGGCGAACGACGCGTACCCCGCGACCAGGTTCTGCAGCACCCCGAGCCCGAGCCCGCCCGCGAAGGCGAGCGGGACCGAGGCGAAGCGGCCCAGCACGGCGGCCGTCGCCGACACGAACAGGAACAGCGTGAAGTCGTGTGCCGACAGGCCGAGCAGGGGAGTGGCCAGCACACCCGCGAGCCCGGCCAGCCCGCTCGACACCATCCACGCGACCGACGACAGCCGGTCCGCGCTCATGCCGCGCAGTTCCACCAGCGACCGGTTGTCGACGGCCGCGCGCAGCCGCAGCCCCAGCGGGGTGTGCCGCATCAGCACCCACAGCCCCATGGCCACCACGGCCGTCACCACCCAGGTGATCAGCTGGTCGGAGTCGATACCGACCCCGTCCATGGGCTGCCAGGACACGGCGGGGCTCGGCCCGACCCCGGGCAGCCCGAACTGGTTCTCGGCCGGCTTGACCGGTGCCCCCGCGTCCTCAAGCAGCTCCACGATCCACAGCCCGAGCGCGGGCAGCGCCACCAACAGCCCGATGGTGGCCACGATCTGGGCCGTCTCACCGACCCGCGCCAGCTTGCGGAACATCAGTCGGTCCAGGCCCCAGCCCAGCCCCGGCGCGACGACGCACACCAGCAACAGGGCCGTCGGCACCGCCGGCCAGCCGAACCCGGAGTGCAGCTCGTAGAAGGCCAGCGCACACAGGTAGGCGGTGGCGCCGTGCGCGAAGTTGAACAGCCCCGAGGCCGAGTACGACAGCACGAGCCCGGTCGCCAGCAGCGCGTACAACGCGCCCGAGACTAGTCCACTCAGCACGAACCCCAGCAGATCGGACATCCCCATCCCTCCCCGGGGCCGCTAGGTGAAGGGGATGGGCGAGTAGCACGTGAAGGGCGCCGACACCACGTACTTCCCGTCCTTCAGCCGGACCAGCGCCCCGCACCCGAACGACTCCTTCTGGCCCTTGGGCTCGGCCCGGTCGCCGACCAGCGTGCCGGTGTCGGAGAAGCCCTTCGCCGCCTTCTGGAAGGACTCCACGGTCAGGTTCCTGCCCGCCTTCGCGGCGATGGCGAGGAAGAGATCGGCGGACATGTATCCGGTCATCATGTGCATGTTGAGCTGTACGTCCTTCCCGGCCGCCTTCCGAATGTCCGCCCGGAACCGCCGCATGTCCGCACTGTCCTGCTCGAACGGCTGGAACTGCGTCAGCACGTGCACCCCGTCCAGCGCCTTCTCGGTCGCGTCCTTGGCGAGCAGCGCCGGGTCGTAGTCGGTGGGATCGGAGAGCACGCCCCGGTAGCCGGTCCGCTTCACGGCGGTGAACAGGCCGATGTTGTACGGCGTCTGCATCACCGACACCACGGCGTCCGGGGCCCTCCCGCCGTCGCTGCGCAGGATCTCCTTCGTGTAGGCCGACCAGTCGCTCGGCACGGACCCCGCGGGGACGGCCGGTTTCGCGTACGTCACCTCGTAGCCCGCCGAAAGGAAGCTCTGCTTGTAGGTTCGTATCGCGAACGTGCCGGCGTCGCTGTCGTTGGCGAGGATCGCGACCGACCTGCCCTCGGAGCCGCCCATCACCTTCTTCAGGCCCTCCGGCCAGGTCTGCGAGATGGTTCCGCCGGGGGTGGGGACCATGCAGCCGCCGAAGCCGTAGATGTAGCTCGGCCCGCAGAACGAGGGCAGCGTGCCCCAGCCGAAGGTCGGCACCTTCTGCTGCTGCAGGAAGTCGGCGCCGGAGAAGGTGGTGGAACTCATGGGCGCGACCGCGAACACCTGGTCCTGCTGGACGAGTTTGCGTGCGGCCGCGAGGTTCTTCGCCGGGTCCTGCCCGTCGTCCTCCGCGCCCAGGTAGTCGATGGTCCGCCCACCCACCCCGCCCTCGGCGTTGGCCCGGTCGAACCGCGCCCTCGCGCCAAGGTCCGTGTCCTTCTTCGAGTACCCCGTACTCGTGGTCATCGAGACGATTCCGCCGACCTTGACCGAGTCGTCGGTCACTCCGCGTACGGCTCCTGAGCCGGCCTTGCCGGAGCTCCCGCTGTTCGCGGCCGAGTTGCAGGAGGTGAGGAGCATCAGCGCGGCCACGGCGGCGGCGATGGCACGGATCGAACGCGACACGGTCGGCCCCCTTGCGTCGAGTGACCGAAAGCGTGCGGCAGATCTGACGTATCGTCAATAAGTGACGCAGTGAGAACTGATGAACCGTCAGCAATCGCTGAACTCGGGGCTCACGCCCGGTACAGCGCCTCGACCTCCGCCGCATACGCGTTCTCGATCGCCTTCCGCTTCAGCTTCAGCGACGGCGTGAGCAGCCCGTGCTCCTCGGTGAACTGGTGGGCGAGTATCCGGAACGTACGGATCGACTCGGCCTGTGACACCAGCGTGTTGGCCGCGACCACGGCCCGCCGCACCTCGGTCTCCAGGTCGGGGTCCCGTACCAGCTGGGCCGGAGTCATCTTCGGTTTGTCCCGCATCTGCAGCCAGTGCTCCACGGCCTCCCCGTCGAGCGTGACGAGGGCCGCGATGTACGGCCGGTCGTTGCCGACGACGATGCACTGGGCGACCAGCGGATGGTCCCGTACCCGCTCCTCCAGCAGCGCGGGCGAGACGCTCTTGCCGCCCGAGGTCACCAGGATCTCCTTCTTGCGCCCGGTGATGGTGAGGTAGCCGTCCTGGTCGAGCGAGCCGAGGTCACCGGTGGCCAGCCACCCGTCGTGCAGCGACTCGTCGGTGGCCTTGGGGTTGTTGAGGTACCCCTGGAAGACGTTGTCGCCGCGCAGCCAGATCTCGCCGTCGTCCGCGATGTGCACGGTCATGCCCGGGATGGGCTGCCCGACGGTGCCGTACCGGGTCCGCTCGGGCGGGTTGGCGGTCGCGGCCGCGGTGGACTCGGTGAGGCCGTAGCCCTCGTAGATGGAGACGCCCGCGCCCGCGAAGAACAGGCCGAGCCGCCGGTCCATCGCCGAGCCGCCCGACATCGCGTGCCGCACACGTCCGCCCATCGCGGACCGGATCTTGGAGTAGACGAGCTTGTCGAAGATCTGGTGCTGTACGCGCAGGCCGGCCGAGGGGCCCGGTCCTGTGCTCCAGGCCTTCGCCTCCATGGCGTCCGCGTAGTTCACGGCGATCTCGACGGCCTTCTCGAACGCGCCGGACCTGCCCTCCTTCTCGGCCTTGCGGCGCGCGGCGTTGAAGACCTTCTCGAAGATGTACGGCACGGCCAGGAAGAACGTCGGCCGGAAGGCGGCCAGGTCGGGCAGCAGGGCCGCCGCGTTGAGCTGCGGCTGGTGGCCGAACTTGACCTTCCCGCGGATACCGGCGACCTGCACCATGCGCCCGAAGACATGGGCGAGCGGCAGGAACAGCAGGGTCGCTGCCGCGTCTCCCTTCCTGGCGTGGAAGAGGGGCTCCCAGCGCTCGATGACGGTGTCCGCCTGGAACATGAAGTTCCCGTGGCTGATGACGCAGCCCTTGGGCCGGCCGGTGGTGCCGGACGTGTAGATGATCGTCGCGGTGGACTCGGGGGTGACCGCGCGCCGGTGCCGGTGCACCACGTCGTCGTCCAGGTGCGCGCCCGCCTCGTACAGCTCCTGCACGGCGCCCACGTCGAGCTGCCACAGCTTGTGCAGCGTCGGAAGCCGGTCGACGACCGTGGCGACCGTCATCGCGTGGTCCTCGTGCTCCACCATCACGGCCGACACCTGCGCGTCGTGCAGCATCCAGAAGACCTGCTCGGCGGAGGACGTGGGGTAGACCGGCACGACCTGGGCGCCGATGGACCACAGGGCGAAGTCGAAGAGAGTCCACTCGTAGCGCGTACGGCACATGATGGCGACCCGGTCGCCGAAACGTATCCCCTGTGAGAGGAGCCCCTTGGCGAGGGCGAGCACCTCGTCGCGGAACCCGGCGGAGGTGACGTCCCGCCACCGCCCCCGTTCGTCCTTGCGGCCGAGCGCGACGTACAGGGGGTCGTCCTGGGCGTACTCGTAGACGACGTCGGCCAGGCCGCCCACCGGCGGCGCCGACGCCAACGGAGGGTTGGTGAACTCGCGCAATCCCGCTCCTCGTGGCGCTCCCCACAGCGCCGTGAAAGCTACCCCACGTGCGGACGGGGCGGGAGGGGTGACGGAACGTGCCAATGGGGTGGCACCGGCCCCCTGTTGCCTGCGGAAATGCCCGCATATGGAGAGAGTCCGGACAGAACTCTCCGCGGTCAAGTAAGTTTCGAGCCCGTAATCTCCACCGAATCTGTACCGTGCGGTTACGGTGCGCGCCGGTGCGGACACAGAACCGGAAGGTCCTGTTCCGTGCGCGGAGCGTGCCCGGCGTTGTGGCCGCTGAGGCCGGGTCACGCCGCTTCGGTTCCCGGCCCCAGCGGCGGTCTGTCGCGCGGCTCGGCGACTTCCTCCGCCGGTGCGTGCTTCCGGACGACGGCCTGCGTGGTCCGTGGGGCACGCCCCAACACCTGTCCCAGCGCACCGGCCGCCGCTACCGTCACACCCCCGTCATCGGGGCCGTGGCCGGCCCGCAAGTGACGGCCGCCCGCCCCTGATGGTCAGCCCCGCCGCCCCCGGTGCAGCCGGTCTCCGCCGGACAGGATCGCCGCCGCGAGCGCGTCCGCGGCGCCCTGTTCCGCGCCGTGCCGCCGCCCGTGGACGATGACGAAGTCGACCTCGCCCAGTTCGGGCAGGCCGGCCCGGTCGGGCACCCGTACCAGGCCCGGGGGCACCAGCCCCTGCGAGTGCGCCATCACGCCGAGGCCCGCGCGGGCCGCCGCGATCAGCCCGTTGAGGCTGCCGCTCGTGCACGCGATGCGCCAGGCGCGGCCCTCGCGCTCCAGCGCCTCCAGGGCCAGCGCCCGGGTGATCCCCGGCGGCGGGTACACGATGAGCGGCACCGGTCGGTCGGGGTCGAGACGCAGCCGCTCCGCGCCGATCCAGACCAGGCGGTCGTGCCAGACCAGTTCACCGCGGGGGTCCTGGGGCCGCCGCTTGGCCAGCACCAGGTCGAGCTTGCCCGCGGCGAGTTGCTCGTGCAGGGTCCCCGACAGCTCCACCGTCAGCTCCAGATCCACCTCGGGGTGGTCGCTGCGATAGCGCTCCAGAATCTCCGGGAGCCGGGTCAGTACGAAGTCCTCGGAGGCCCCGAAGCGCAGGCGTCCGCGCAGCCGGGTGCCAGTGAAGAACGCCGTCGCCTGCTCGTGCACGTCCAGGAGCCGGCGAGCGAAACCGAGCATCGCCTCGCCGTCCTCCGTCAGCTCCACGGAGTGGGTGTCCCGCGAGAACAGCTGCCGCCCGGTGGCGTCCTCCAGCCGGCGCACATGCTGGCTGACCGTGGACTGGCGCAGCCCGAGCCGGCGGGCGGCCTGCGTGAAGCTCAGCGTCTGGGCCACCGCGAGGAACGTGCGCAGATGGGAGGGGTCGTACATGGCGGCCAGCCTAGCCGAGTCATCACGAAAAACGATGACAGTCAGAGCGGTATGCCGGATTCCCGATCGCGGTGATCAGGAGGACCATGGAGAGGGCACGTTCCAAGCCCGAGATGGCCCCTGGGATGACCCCGAGACGATCAGAACCAAGCAAGTGGAGCACCGTGAAACGCCTGCAGTTGCCCAGTTGGCTGCCGATCGACCCGTACATCCTGCTGTTGCTGGGGACCGTGGGTGTCGCCGCTCTCCTTCCGGCTCGGGGTACGGCCGCCGACGTCGCCTCGGGGGCGTCCACGGCCGCGATCGCCTTCCTGTTCTTCCTCTACGGCGCCCGGCTCTCCACCCGTGACGCGCTCAACGGGCTGAAGCACTGGCGGCTGCACGTCACCGTCCTCGCCTGCACCTTCGTGATCTTCCCGCTGCTCGGCCTCGCCGCCCGCGCGCTCGAACCGGTGTTCCTGACGCACTCCCTCTACACCGGTCTCCTCTTCCTCACCCTGGTGCCGTCGACCATCCAGTCGTCGATCGCGTTCACCTCGATGGCGCGCGGCAACGTGCCCGCCGCGATCTGCGCGGGCTCCTTCTCCTCCCTCGCCGGCATCGTCATCACCCCGCTCCTCGCGGCGAGCCTGCTCGGCAGCAGCGCGGGCGGGTTCTCCACGGACTCGCTCGTCGAGATCGTGCTGCAACTGCTGGTGCCGTTCCTCGCCGGGCAGATCGCGCGCCGCTGGATCGGCGGTTTCGTCATCCGGCAACGGAAGATCCTGGGCCTCGTCGACCGTGGCTCCATCCTCCTGGTCGTCTACGTCGCGTTCAGCGAGGGCATGGTGCAGGGCATCTGGCACCAGGTCAGCCCCGCCCGGCTCGGCGGCCTGCTGGTCGTCGAGGCCGTGCTGCTCGCGGTGATGCTGGCGCTCACCTGGTACGGCGGGAAGGCGCTGCGGTTCAGCCGTGAGGACCGCATCGCCATCCAGTTCGCGGGCTCGAAGAAGTCCCTCGCCTCCGGGCTGCCCATGGCGAGCGTGCTCTTCGGCGCCCAGGCGTCCCTCGCCGTGCTGCCGCTGATGCTCTTCCACCAGATGCAGCTCATGGTGTGCGCGGTCATCGCCAAGCGCCGCTCCCACGACCCGGTGGAGCCGGAGCTCACCCCGGAGCCAGACGAAGCGATACGAACCGCGGTCGGTACAGGGACACGTTCCGGCTGAGGTTCGCCTGCGCCGACGTGGCGTTCGCGGTCAGCCAGTTGACGTCATAGCTGAGCACGAGCCGACCGCCGTTACTGCTGCCGCCGGCGCCGCTGAGCGCCTCGTGCGCCTGCGGGTTGTACGCCGCCACGTCCCCGGCGGGCAGGGGCGGGCTGAAGCCCTTCCCGGGGCCGTGCCAGGGCCCGGTGGGCGAGCAGGACCAGTACGAGGTGACCGTGGTCAGGCCCCGGGTTCCCGCGGCCATCGTGAACAGCACGTACGTACGGCCGTCGCGGACCACCGTGAACGCGCTGCCCACACCCCTGCGCCGCCCGTCCCCGAGCACCGGCTCCGGCCGGCCGCGCACCGCCCACCGGCTCCCGTCCCAGTACTCCCACGCGCCGGGCTCCCCGAACCTGCCGCGCGGCACCCGGGCGACGTACGCCTGCGACACCGGGCGGGAGACGGCCTGCGCGTCGTTCCCGCCGAAGACGTACGTCCAGTCGCCCGCGTCGACGGCGGTCGTCCCGAAGAGCACCCGCCGGGCCGGGTCGGCGACCGACCGCTGGTCCAGAACCGTCGTGATGCCCTCAAGGTGGAGGCCGGGCAGCGAGAGCGTGGCGACCTCGGTGGCCGTGGGAACGCCGTAGATCCACGGGGCCTGCCCCGCCGCGCGGGTCCACAGCAGGACCCTGACCACCCTCTCCGAGGAGCCGGGGGAGCGCGGTTCGACGCGCGCCGCGACCGGCCAGCGCCACTGCTGTGGGCCCGGGTCCGGGAAGACCGGGGCGGGCAGCGTGGACAGCAGCCGGCCCGCCCGCGACATCACCACCGCCGAGTTGCGCACCAGCGGCGCCGAGGTGTCCCGCCACGCGGCGGACTCGCCGACCGGGTTGGGCGGCCCGTGCACCCGGCCGAGATACGTGTCCGAGAACAGCCACAGCACGCGCCCGTCCGGCAGCCGCACCGAGTGGGTGCCGTCGCCGCCGGTCCAGTCGTCGGTGCGCGTGCCGTCGTCCCCGTACCGCGCGAACTCGCCCGTGAGCGTGCTGTCCGCGCTCCAGGTCCGGACCGTACGGGCCGCGCACGTGCCGCCGCCCTCCCGGTCGTCCGGGAGGGCGGTGAGCAGCACGGCGGCGAGGACCAGCGCCAGGAGGAGCCCCAGCCCGGTCCCCGTCCGCTGTCGTGCTCGTGCGTCGTCGGGCACGGGCGGGACGTTAGTGGTCCTCGCGCACCCGGTCCATGGGCAGCCACAGGATCGAGTCGCGGGCTGTCGTGCTCGTACCGCCCGCCGTGGACCGCTTCCGCAGACCGGTCAGCTCCTCGTCACCGAGTGCCCGGTCGTAGACGCGCACATCGTCGATCGCCCCGCTGAAGAACGCCCGGCTGTCCAGCTTCTGCCCTATGTGCACTCCGAAGGGCGAGTTCCGGCTGACCGACCCGGGTACGTCCGCCGTCCCGACCGCCGTCCCGTCGATGAACAGCGTGAGCTGCCCTCCGCCGCGCCGCAGCGCGAGATGGTGCCACTGGCCGTCGTTGTAGGCACCGGATGTGCGCACGGACGCCGACCTGGGCGGGGAGGACCCCTCCCGCACGGTGATCAGGCCCTGTATGCGATCCGACGCGGGCTCGCCGCGCAGCCACACCTGGGGCTGCGTCGTCCCGACACCGCCCATCCACAGCAGCGGCTGCTCACCGGTCGTGGCCGAGTAGCGGAACCACAGGGACGCGGTGAAGTCCTTCGTCCCGAGCGGGAGCCGCGGGCTGTACGGCAGGCGTACGGCGTCGTCGGTGCCGTCGAACTCGATCGCGCCGCCGAACACGCCGTCCGTCGCGCGGGCCCCGCCGAGCACGAGCGCGGGCCTGCCGCCGGTCGCCCGGTCGGCCGTGGTCGGGTCCGGGCCGCGGCGCGACTGCAGCCAGTTCTCGGTGAAGCGGGCGAAGCGGATCTCGTCGCGGGCGTCGACGGCACCGCCCTCGTACATCAGCCCCACGGTGTCCTTGCCGATCTGCACCATGTCGGAGTAACCGGACCAGTCCGTGGTGACGACCGTGCCGCGGTCCACGCTGTCCCAGGTGCGGCCGCCGTCGTAGGAGGAACGGACCATCATCGTCCGCCGGCGGTCCGGGTCGCCGGGGCAGGCGATCAGCAGCCGGTTTCCGAGGCGGAGCGAGGAGCCCTGCACCTGCGGCGTGTAGAAGTCGGGGAGGGTCCGGAAGGGGGAGTCGAAGCTGTCGCCGCCGTCGCGGCTGACGGTCTGGGTGCGATGGCCGAGGTCGGTCCCGTCCTGTTCGCGCCCGCTGACGAAGATCGAACCGTCCTGGCGTTCGGTGATCGTCAGCTCGGAGGGCTTCTGACGGAACGTGCCGTCGTCCGCGATCGGATACGAGTCCGTGGCACCGATCCGCCAGTTCTCGCCGCCGTCGTCACTGACGATGAGCGCGGCGTGGTTGGCGGTGACGCGGGTGCCGCCCCAGGTCTCGGCGTTGACCCCGAAGACTAGCCGGCCGGCGTGCTTGCCGCGGCTGAGCTGGATGCCGTGCACCGGCCCGGTGGCGTACCAGGAGTTCCAGTGCGGCGGCAGGATCTCCGGGCTCAGGTCACGCGGCTTTGACCAGGTGAGACCGTCGTCGTCGCTGTGCTGGAGGTGCGGGGTGCGGTCGCAGGGCACCTGGCAGCTCGCGCTGTCCGTACGGCCCGTGTTGTACGTCTCGGCGAGGACGATACGGCCGGTCTCGCGGTCCACGATCGGCGCGGGGTTGCCGTGTGTGTCGCCCGCGCCCTCGTTGACGACCTGGAGCGGGCCCCAGGTGCGGCCCCCGTCGGTGGAACGCTTGACCACGATGTCGATGTCGGCCGCGTCTCCGCAGTTCAGCACGCGGCCCTCGGCGAACGCCAGGAGCGTGCCCTTCGTGGTCCTCACGATGGCCGGAATCCGGAAGCAGGCGTAGCCGGGGTCCTGCGAGGCCTTGAAGAGGATCTGCTGGCTGAACTGCCCGGTCGCGGGCTCCGCGTCGGCTGCCGCCGTCGTCGGTTCGGCGCCGGCTGGGCCGGGCGACACGAGTAACGCGGCCACGGCGAGAACCGCGGTGAGCGCGGCGGTGACGAGTGATCTGAGACGTGCACGGTGACTTGACGGCATGGCGCGGCCCGCCCTTCATGCGTCTAGACAAACAGGACATCGGACATCCCACGTCCAACGTGCAGGGTCACAGACGCTACTTCGCGCCCTAGTGCCTCACAAGGGGTGCGGGGCCATGCCGGTGACGAAGGGTCAGTGCCGCCACCCGCCCTTGGGTGCCGCCCCTGCCCGTCCCATCCCCAGGGGCTCCGCCCCTGGGGGACGCGCATCGGGGACGGAGGCGCGCGTCGTGTGGCGAGCGCGAGCAGTTCACGGGCTTGTTGACATGGATTTCCGGTACGGACGGCTGCCGCGGGCTAACGTTCCGTCATGACCGCACCGGACACCGAATCCCACCCCGCCCTGGACCCGTCCCGCACGGCCCTCGTGCTCGTCGACCTGATGGACCGCATCGTCGGCCTGCCCCTGGAACCCCGCAAGGGAACCGACGTCCTCGTCGCCGCGGAAGAGCTGGCGAACTCCTTCCGCTCCGCCGGCGCCCCCGTCGTGCTCATCCGCGTCGAACGCTCCGGCGCCGTCGAGCAGCCACCCGGCAGCGGTCTGGTCGCCGGCCTCGTCCGGGACGGCGACCTGGAGATCGCGAAGCGGACCATCGGCGGCTTCCAGGGCACCGCCCTCGACGAGCGCCTGCGCGAGCGCGGCATCACCACGCTCGTCTTCGGTGGCATCGCCACGAACCTCGGCGTGGAGTCGACCGCGCGCGCCGCCGGCGACCTCGGCTACGACCTCGTCTTCGTGGAGGACGCGATGGCCGCGCTCACGGCCGCCGAGCACGACGCGTCGGTGCGGCTGGACTTCCCCCGGCTCGGCACCGTCGTCACGGCGCGCGACGTGCACTTCACAGACGTGCGCTTCACCCAGGGGTGAGGCGGGCCCCCTGCGGTGCAGGGGGCGCTCCCCGCCGGCCGGGGCCCCGCCGCCGTGTCGTGGGGAGCCGGTCAGCCCTGGGGGGCCGCGGCCCGCAGGGCGATGCGGTGCTCACCCGCGTACACGTTCATGGAGGCGCCCCGAAGGAAGCCGACGAGCGTCAGGCCCGACTCCAGGGCCAGGTCGACCGCCAGCGACGACGGGGCCGACACCGCCGCCAGCACGGGAATGCCCGCCATCACCGCCTTCTGTACGAGCTCGAAGGAGGCACGGCCCGACACCAGCAGGACCGCGCGGGACAACGGCAGCGCGCCGTTCTGCAGCGCACGCCCCACCAGCTTGTCCACCGCGTTGTGGCGGCCCACGTCCTCACGTATGTCGAGGAGCTCGCCGTCCTCGGTGAACAGGGCCGCCGCGTGCAGGCCCCCGGTCCGGTCGAAGACCCGCTGGGCCGCGCGCAGCCGGTCGGGGAGCTGCGCGAGCAACGCGGGATCGAGACGGACCGGGGGAGCCTCACCGCCGTGCGCGTCGTGCGCGTCGTGCGTGTCGTCGATCGGCCAGCGGGTCGTCGTACGGACCGCGTCCAGGCTCGCCTTTCCGCACAGCCCGCAGGACGACGTCGTGTACACGTTCCGTTCGAGCGTGATGTCCGGGATGACGACGCCGGGAGCTGTCTTCACGTCCACGATGTTGTACGTGTTCGAACCGTCCACCGTGGCGCCCGCGCAGTACACGATGTTCTGCAGTTCGTCCGCCGCGCCCAGCACCCCCTCGCTCACCAGGAAGCCCGCCGCCAGCGCGAAGTCGTCGCCCGGGGTGCGCATGGTGATCGCGAGGGGCTTGCCGTTGAGCCGGATCTCCAGGGGTTCCTCGGCGACGAGCGTGTCCGGGCGGGCGGAGACCGCGCCGTCCCGGATGCGGATCACCTTGCGTCGTTCCGTGACTCGTCCCATGTCCCCTCAGTCCCGATCAGTCCCGGTTCTGTACGTGCTGGTAGCCGAAGCTGCCCTTGATGCAGAGGTTGCCGTGGGTCACCGGGTTGTCGAGCGGCGAGGTGACCTTCACGATCTCATTGTCCTGCACGTGCAGGGTGAGTTTGCAGCCCACTCCGCAGTACACGCACGCCGAGTCGGTGAGCGGCGCGTCGTGCTCGACGGCGATCCGGGCGTCGAAGCCGCGCCCGCCCGCGGCCCGGCAGGCGTCGAGGATCGTCGAGCCCTCGGGGGCGCGCACCGGCTCCCCGTCGATGGTGAATTCCAGGAGGCGACGCGGCACTCCGAGCGGTGTCACGGAAGCTCCTATAGATCGTCTAGCGGTCTGTAGGAGTTGGTTCTGTGCGTTGTTCGTGCTGGTCAGGTGCTTGTAGACCTCGCGCGCGATGAATCGTTTGAGGCATCGGAAGATGTCCTTCTTTGACATGCCTTCGGCTGTGCGCCGTGCGACGTAGAGCCGTGTGCGGGAGTCGTAGCGCATGCGCACGAGGGCGATCGTGTGGAGTGCGTGGTTGGCCTGGCGGTCGCCGCCGCGGTTGAGACGGTGGCGGTTGGTCCGTCCCGAACTGGCGGAGATCGGGGATGCTCCGCAGAGGTGGGCGAAGGAGGCTTCAGACTTCAGCCGATCGGGATTGTCTCCGGCGGTGATCAGGAGCTGGGCGGCCGTCTCGGTACCGATACCGACCAGCTCGACGAGACCGGGGGCTGCCTGCGCGACCAGAGGGTCGAGTTCGGCATCGGCCTCGGCTATCTCCTCGGTGAGGTGCTGGTAGCGACGGGCAAGACGCCGCAGGGCGGTTCGAACTGCGCACGTCGGGTCGGCGAGGTCCGTGCCGGGGCGGGAACGGGCAAGCTGCGCAATCAACTGGTAGGTGGGCAGGCCGCGTAGACGTTCGCGGACTTCGGCGGGGGCGGAGACGATGAGCGTTCGGATCTGGTTGATCGTCTGGGTGCGGGACTTGATGGCCGAGCGGCGGACGACCCGCAGGGACCGGATGGCCTCGACGATGCCGTCGCGGGCCTTCGGCTGGCCGCTCGCGCGGCCGGACAAGACGGCGGTCGCGGCTGCGTAGGCGTCGACGGGGTCGGATTTGCCGTTGGCTCGCCGGGCCTTGCGGTCGGGGCGGTCCACGTCCACGACGGTGACCTCGTTCGCCCGCAGGAACCGGGCGAGTTCGGAACCGTAGGCGCCGGTGCCCTCGACTCCGACGGCGAGGACGTCGCCATGGCCACGCAGCCACTCCAGCAGGCGACGGTATCCGTCGGGGGTGGTGGGGAACGCTGCCGTGGCCAGGTGCCGGCCGATGGAGTCGATCACTGCGGCCTGGTGGAAGTCGGTGTGGGTGTCCACGCCTCCGACCACGGAGATCTGATCTGCCATGCTGGGTGCTGCTGTCCTTCCGTGCGATGCGCGAGGGATCGCACGGGCCGGTCGGGCGGCTGGACAAGACTGTGGTGGGACCTTGGCCGGGCTCCTATGAGGTCACAGATGCCCGGCCGGCCGCGTGCATGACGGCACCACCCGGCCGGCCGACGATTCCAGCAGAGGACAGCCGAGGCGTCAGTCATTCGGTGGGTCAGGCCGCCGAGCGGTGCCATGATCAATCCTCACAGTCATTCGTACGCCCCCAGACGGTCGATGGCGGATTCCACGGCGTTCCACGCGGTCGGCCCGAGACCGCAGATCGAGGCGTCCCGCATGGCGCGCCCCCCTCGCGCAGCAGGGCGATGTCGTCGGCCGCGGCCGCCCCGTGCGCTCGGCGATCCGGTGCAGCGCCGCTGGAGGGCATCACCGACGACCGGTCACCGCCGCGATGTCACGGCACGGCACGGCACGGTATGGCATGGCACGGCGCGGACCACCCATCCCGCGCGCACCTCGACGTCCAGCCCGGCGTCGGCGGAGAGGGGCACCCGCACCGTGAGTGCCGCGTCGTCGAACCGGCCCTCCTGACGCGCCCATTCCACCCATACGACGAGATCGGCGGCCGAGTCCGGGGCGCTCCCGGAGCACAGGGGCACGGCCGGGGCGCCCCACGGGGCCGTCACGCCGGTGAGCCCGGCGAGGTAGTGGCGCGTGGCGTGCGGGCCGTCGGCCAGTGCCTTCAGGGCCGCTCTGGCCTCGGCCTCGGTTTTCACAGTCCAGGTGTCCGCGGTTCCCGGCGTCGGGGTGATGACCGCCGTCCTCGTTTCCGTCGGCCCCGTTCGCAGAGAGGCGCCGGCCGGGCCCTCCGTGCCGGCCGTACGGTCCGGGGTCAGGGCGACGACGACGCCCCGGCGGTGGTCGGGGCCGGGCAGGGTGAGCCGGCCGGAGGCGGCGTCGGGGCCGGGCGCCGCCTCGCTGCCGGCCGGCCGCCCGGTGTCGGCCCGTGCCCGGGCGACGAGTTCGGTGAGGGTGTCACAGACGGCGAGTGCCCCGGTGACACCGAGCACCGACCAGCCGCCGGGGCGCACCGCGATGCGCCCCGCCCGGCGGCCCGCGATCCGGGTCACGGCCGTCGCCACGGCGGAGCGTGCGGTGACCTCGGCGGTGAGCGGTCGGGCCCAGTCACCGAGGGCCTGTGTGCCGCCGCACGCCCCGCACATCAGGGCATCACATCCCCGGAGTTGGGGCCGAGAGTCTGGCCGGTGTAGAGGTTGCCGCCCGGATCGGAGGCGAGGAGGACAGCCGTGGGGGCGATCTCCTCGGGCCGGCCGAAGCGCCCGAGCGGCAGCTCCGCGCGTTTGGCGTCCTTCCACTCCTCGGTGATGCCGTCCACCATCGGCGTCTCGACCGGCCCCGGGGCGATGGCGTTGACGAGGATGCCGTGCGGAGCCGCTTCCAGGGCGAGGGACTTGGTGAAGCCGATCACCCCGGCCTTGGCCGCGGCGTAGTGGGCGAGACCGGTTCCGCCCTTGATGCCGAGCTGCGACGCGACGTTGATGATGCGGCCGGAGCCGCGCGCGGTCATGCCGGGCAGCACGGCGCGGCAGCAGAGGAACACCCCGGTGAGGTCCACCGCGAGGGTCTGCGCCCAGGTTGCGAGGGACATCTCGGTGACGGGCGCCTCGGTGAGGATGCCCGCGGAGTTGACCAGGATGTCGATCCCGCCGCCGAGCCGGGCCTCGGCACCGGCCACGGCGGCGGCGACGGACGCCTCCTCGGTGATGTCCACGCGGACGGAGCCGACGGCCCCGATGGAGCGGGCCGTGGCAGCGGCGCGGTCGCCGTCGTGGTCGGCGAGCACCACTCGGGCTCCTTCCGCGACAAACGCCGTCGCGATGGCGGCGCCGATGCCGCCCGCCGCCCCGACCACCAGCGCGGTGCGGTCCTTCAGTATCTGCATGGCCTTCTCTGCCCCTCTCACGGTTCTCACAGCTCTCGTGCTTCTCACGGTCGACTTCCCGGTCGGTCGCGGTGCCCCGGACGCCCGGTTCCCGGATCGCCCCGGTTCCCGGTCGTCCCGGCTCTCGCACCACTCAGGCCGGCATACGCACGGTGAGTCCGCCGTCGACGACGATCTCCTGACCGGTGAGGTACGAGGCTTCGGGCGAGGTGAGGAAGCGGATCACCTCGGCGATCTCCTCGGGGCGCCCGGCGCGGCCGAGCGGGATGTCCCGGCCCGCGCGCTCCAGCCCGTCCGGGCCCAGGGAGTTGACCGGGTCGAGGGACTGTGGGGTCACCACATAGCCCGGGACCACGGTGTTGACGCGGATGCCGCGCGGCGCGAGTTCGACGGCGAGGCTGCGCACCAGCCCGAACACCCCCGCCTTCGCGGCACCGTAGTGGGCGTGTTCTCCCCAGCCGTACACCCCGCCCGCGATGGAGGACACGGCGACCAGGGCGCCCGGCCCGGTCATGGCCCCGGCCGCCGAGCGGAACGTGCGCAGGACGCCGGTGAGGTCGACCTGGAGCAGGTCGTCCCAGGCGGTGTCGTCGAGGTCGGCGAGTGCCGCCCGGCGCAGGATCCCGGCACCCGCGACCGCGATGTCCAGCCGCCCCCACTCGTCCAGGGCCCGCTGTGCGAAGGCGTCGGTCTGGGCCGAGGACCGCACGTCGAGTTCGTGGACGACACAGGTGCCGCCCGCGGCCTCCACGGCCCGCACGGTCTCCCGCGGGTCGTGCGGGTCCCCGGGGTAGCTGCCGACGACCGTACGGATGCCGTGGCGTGCGTAGGTCACGGCGAGGGAGGCTCCGATGCCGCTGGCGGCACCGGTGACGACGGCGACGGGGCGCTGGTCGTGGTCAGCCATGGAGGGTCTCCACCTTGCGTGCGGCGAACATGACGAGCCCGGACACGGAGGTGCCGATCGCGCCGACCAGGAGCGCCGCGGTGTTCCAGCCGGTGCCGGAGGCGAGCAGGGCGGTCACGATGAGTCCGGCGACGATGGCACCGGGCTGGGAGAGGGCGTTGAGGAAGGCGGTGCCCGTGGCCCGGCAGCCGGTGTCGTAGCACTCGCCCATGTAGAAGAGCAGCGCAGCGTACGGGCCGACCAGGAAGAACATGCCGAGGGAGTAGAGGGAGACGACCGCGAAGGTGCCGTGGGCGACGGTGAGGGTCAGAGTGAAGAAGATCCCGGAGGCGATCCAGCCGAAGCCGATGACGTTGCGCCGGCCGACGCGGTCGCCGATCCAGCCGTGGAAGACATAGCCGAGGTATCCCACGGCGTTGATCACGATCAGCATCACCAGGGACCCGGTGAAGCTGACGTGCTTGCCCTCCGTGAGGACCGTGGTGCCCAGGACACTGAAGACCTGGATGCCGAACCAGTTGACGATCCACGCCAGTCCGAGGACCAGGGTGTTGCGCAGTGCGGTGCCGCGGAAGATCGCCGCGAGCGGGGCCTTGGGCTGCTCCTCGACGCCGTAGGAGCGGGCGAGGGCGGCCGCCTCGTCGGTGCGGCCCTCCTTGCGCAGCGCGCGCAGCCTCAGTTCCAGTTCGAACTGCGGGGATTCCTTGAGGCCGCGCCGAGTGAGGGCGATGACCGCGGCGGGGAAGACGGCGAGGAGGAAACAGCCGCGCCAGCCGACCAGCGGAAGGAAGACGGCGACGAAGGCGGCGGCGAGGAGCACGCCGAGTGGCCAGCCGCCCTGCACCAGGCTGTAGACGAACCCGCGGCGCTTCTTGATCTTCTCGTCCTCGGTGACGGCGTAGATCTCGTTGAGGTAGGTGGCGTTGACGGCCTGTTCGGACAGTCCGAGGCCGCCGAGCGCACGGACCCCGACCAGATATCCGGCGCCGGGGGTGACGGCGGTCGCCGCGGAGGCGAGGGCGGTGCCGGCGACGGTGAGGATCATGCCCTTGCGGCGCCCGATGCGGTCGACGAGGGGGCCGACGCCGAGCGCGACGATTGCCGTACCGACGGATATGAGGGTGGACACGAACGAGGCGGTGGCCGAGTCCCAGCCGAAGTGGGTGGACATCTCCGGCAGCAGCGTGCCGAAGAGGATGTAGTCGTAGACGGCGAAGAGCCAGGCCAGGAAGGCGATCACGGTGGCCTTGCGGGTGGCGCGGACACCGACTCTGGGGAAGGAGCGGGCGGGACCGGTGACAGGACCGGCCGCCGTGCCGGGGGTTGTAGCGGACATCGGGAAGCACCCTTCTGCGGGAGCGGTTCGGGTCTGGGCGAGAACGGGAGCGGGTGCGGGCACGCGGACCCGACGGGGTCCGGAACGGGTGCGTGCCGGCGGAAGGGGGCGAGAGGGGAGTGGGTCGTCCGGACCGCGCGAACGGCGTACGGAGGCACGTCGCGCGGTGCACACGGACAGCCGCCGACGGCAACGGCTACGGCAAGGACTGCAACGGCAAGGACCGCAACGGCATCGGTGATGACGACGGCGGCGGCCGGCCGGGAAGGGGCGGGACGGAGCGGCGGTGGCCGTCAGCCGCGCGGGGTGCGGGCGATGAAGTCGTCGGCGATCTCGTCGAAGGTGGACCAGGTCACGCCCTCGTGGCCGCCGATGTGGTCGATGAGACGTTCCAGCATCAGCAGGTTCTGCGGGCGCCCGGAGACATCGGGGTGGATCGTCATCGTGAAGACCCCGTAGTCCATCTCGCGGTAGACCCAGTCGAACTGGTCGCGCCACATCTGTTCGAGGTCGCGCGGGTTCACGAAGCCGTGGCTGTTGGCGCTGGCCTTGACGAACATCATGGGCGGCAGGTCGTCCAGGTACCAGTTGGCCGGGATCTCCACCAGACCGGTCTCCTCGCCCCGCACCAGCGGCTTCATCCACTGCTCGGCGGGCAGCGAGTAGTCGATCTTGGTCCAGCGGTCGCCGACGCGCACGTAGTAGGGGCTGAAGTCGTTGTGCATCAGCGAGTGGTCGTACTTGATGCCGCGTTCCAGCAGGAGTTCGTTGGTGACGGGGGAGAACTCCCACCAGGGGGCGACATAGCCGGTGGGGCGGCGGCCCGAGACCTGCTCGACCAGGTCGATACCGCGGTCCAGCACCGCGCTCTCCTGGGCGCGGGTCATGGCGATGGGGTTCTCGTGCGAGTAGCCGTGGATACCGATCTCGTGTCCGGCGTCCACGACCATCCGGGTCTGGTCCGGGAACGTCTCGATGGAGTGCCCGGGGATGAACCAGGTGGTGCGCAGGTCACGGCGTTCGAACAGGCGGAGGATCCGCTCCACGCCGACCTCGCCCGCGAACAGACCGCGGGAGATGTCACAGGGCGAGTCCTCGCCGCCGTAGGAGCCGAGCCACCCGGCCACAGCGTCCACGTCCACGCCGAAGGCGACACGGATGTCCTTGCTTGCCTTGCTCATGATCACTCATTCCTCTCGGTGGAGCGGACGGGCACGGTGGCCCGTCCGGGGAAGCCGGCACCGGAAGGCCGCGGGGCGGCGGCGTCCGGGCCGCACGGATCGGTGCGGGGGATTCGGAGTGGGGGAGTCGGAACGGAGGGAATCAGTGCGGGGGAGGTGGAGCCGGGAGAGTCGGAGGGGCGTGGAGAGTCGGTGTGGGGGACGTCGCCCTGGGGCAAGCCGGCGTCGGGGAAGTCGGCGTGCCTGCTCAGTTCGCTCGCGGCGCGTATCGGATCGGGGTCCGTGGCGAGGAGCGCGGCGAGCAGGATGCGTGCCTGGGAGGCGCGGAGCGTGCCGGTGGGCACGGCCCCCGCGCGCACCAGGTCGGCGCCGCCGCCGTTGCCGTACAGCGCGGCGACAGGACCTGCGTGCACCCGGCTGGAGAGCGCCACCACGATCCCGGCGCGGGTTAGCCGGGCGATCGCGGCGCACACGTCGTGGTTGGCGTTGCCCGCGCCGGTCGCCTCCAGCACCAGGCCGCGCGCGCCCGCGGCGGCGAACGCGTCGATGGCGATGGCGTCCGAGCCCGGGTAGCAGGCCACGATGTCCACGCGGGTGGCCTCCAGGTCCAGCGCCGAGGGGCCGAGCGCGGGCGGCCGTACCGGCCGGGCGGAGAGCCGGGGCACCCCCTGCGTCACCCGGCCGAGCGGGCCGGAGTCCGGGGCAGAGAACGCCTCTGGTGCGAGCGTGTGGGACTTGCGCGCGCCGCGGGCGGCGAAGATCCGCCCGTCGAAGACGATCAGCACTCCGCAGCCCGCCATCTGCGGTGACGCGGCGACCGCGACCGCGTCGGCGAGGTTGCGCGGACCGTCGGTGTCCCGGTTCGCGGCGTGCCGCTGGGCGCCGGTGAACACCACCGGACGCGGGTCCCGGTGCACCAGGTCGGCGAGGAACGCGGTCTCCTCCAGGGTGTCGGTGCCGTGGGTGACGACCACCCCCGCCACGTCGGGATCGTCCAGTGCCCGGTGCACTTCACGGACGATGCCGGCCATGCCGCCGGGCGTGAGCAGATAACTGCCGACCCGCGCGACGTCCCGACCCTCCACGGCGACATCCGCCGGGCCGGGCAGCCCGGACAGCCCGGCGAGCAGCGCCTCCGCACCGTCCGTGGCACGCGCGGCACCACGGCTGTCGGGGCGGGAGGCGATGGTTCCGCCGGTGGAGAGGACGACGACCCTGCGCACGAGGAGACCTCCTGGCCAACTAGAGCAAACGATTGGGCCAAACGTTTGGGTATCTTGCACGCATGGGTGCGTCCGGTCAATGACCTCACTGTTACGATCACGGAAAACACCGTCCGCACCCGGCGGCGCGCTCACCGGGCACCGGCCATCGGCGGGCCGTCCGGGGGATCAGGCCGGAGGGAGTCGCCGGAGCCTCGTCACCGCAGGTCAGGCCCCTGCGGCCACCGACACCGGACGGAACGGGCCTGGACGGAACGGGACCGCACGGAACGGCACCGCACAGGGCGGCACCGCACAGGACGGGAGGGACACGGGCAGCGATGGACCCGCAGCGTCCACAGGTAACCCTGCGCATGTTGGCCGACCGGCTGGGGCTTCACGTCTCGACGGTGTCACGCGCCCTGCACGCCAAGCCCGAGGAGGGACGGCGTGCCGCGTCCAGTGCCACCATCGCCCGGATCAGGGAACTCGCCGACGAGCTCGGCTACCAGCCCAACCCGCACGCCACGAGCCTGCGGACCCAGCGCAGCAATCTGGTCGGCGTGTTGGTGCCCCGGCTGTCGGACCTGGTGCTCGCGACCGTCTACGAGGGGATCCAGGAGGCGGCGCGCGCCCAGGGTCTGTCCACCTTCGTGACCAACACCAAGGACGAGCCGGACACACAACGGGCCCAGACGGAGATGATGCTGGCCCGCCGGGTCGACGGTCTGATCTTCGGCGATGCCCGTGCCGACGGCGCCCTGCTGGCCGAGACCGCCGCCCGCGGTGTGCCGTTCGTCCTGGTCAGCCGACATGTGGCCGGGCACACCTCGGTGACCTGCGACGACCCGCTGGGCGGTCGGCAGGTGGCCGAGCACCTTCTGGGCCTCGGGCACCGCGACTTCGCCGTGATCGCCGGCGAGCCCTACGCGAGCACGGGCATCGACCGTACGCGAGGCTTCCTGGAACGCTGCGCCGAGGACGGCGTGACCGTTCCCGCCGAGCGGATCGTGCACTCCGCCTTCGACGCCCGGGGTGGCCGCGAGGCCGCCGACCGGGTCCTGGACACCCCCGGCTCACAGCCGACCGCACTCTTCGCCGTCAACGACTTCGCGGCAATCGGAGCCATGGGCGCGCTCCGCGACCGGGGCCTGAGTCCCGGTCAGGACATCGCGGTCGTCGGCTTCAACGACACCCCGCTCGCGGCCGAGCTGCCCATCCCGCTCACCAGCGTCCGCTCGCCCATGCACGAGATGGGCCGCCGCGGCCTGGACCTGCTCACCCGCCTCCTAGCCGGCGAGCCCGCCCCCTCGGAACGCCTCGCCCCGACCCTCGTCGTACGGGCGTCCAGCGACCGGCCGCCACGGCACTGACGCGATCGTTCGCCACGTCCTGACGCGATCGTTCGCCACGGTCCTGACACGAGAACTCGCCACGTCCTGACGCGATCGTTCGCCCCCTCCTTACGATCGTTCGGCCCCTTCTTGCGACCGTTCACCCCCTCCTGGTGACCGCTCATCCCGCCGTATCGACCGTTCGTCGCGCCTGGCATACCGTTCACCGCATACGGCCGACAAGATGACGTGTCCCGCTTCCCAACTCCCTGGCCGGTTCCTATCGTTCGGGATCATGAGCCCCCCTGTAGCACCGCCCGGCTGGAGCCGCTGGCTCGTCCCGCCGGCCGCACTCTCGGTCCATCTCTCCATCGGACAGGCCTACGCCTGGAGCGTGTTCAAGCCGCCGCTGGAGTCCGCGCTCGGTCTCAGCGGAACGCAGAGCGCGCTGCCCTTCCAGCTCGGCATCGTCATGCTCGGACTGTCAGCCGCGTTCGGCGGCACGCTCGTGGAGCGCAACGGGCCGCGCTGGGCGATGACCGTGGCCCTCGTCTGCTTCTCCTCCGGCTTCCTGGTCTCGGCCCTAGGTGCCGCCGTGGAGCAGTACTGGCTGATCGTGCTCGGCTACGGCTTCATCGGCGGTATCGGACTCGGCATCGGCTACATCTCGCCCGTCTCGACGCTGATCAAGTGGTTCCCCGACCGGCCCGGCATGGCCACCGGCATCGCCATCATGGGCTTCGGCGGCGGCGCCCTCATCGCCTCGCCCTGGTCCACGCAGATGCTGGAGTCCTTCGGCTCCGACTCCTCCGGGATCGCGCTCGCCTTCCTCGTCCACGGACTGGCGTACGCGGTCTTCATGTCGCTCGGTGTGCTGCTGGTGCGCGTGCCGAGGAGCGAGAAGCCGGTCGACAGCGGGCCGGGCGTCTTCGACGGGGTGCAGGTCTCGGCCCGCAGCGCGCTGCGCACCCCGCAGTTCTGGTGTCTGTGGGTCGTGCTCTGCATGAACGTGACCGCGGGCATCGGCATCCTGGAGAAGGCCGCCCCCATGATCACGGACTTCTTCGCCGACTCCTCGACCCCGGTGTCAGTCACCGCGGCCGCGGGATTCGTCGCGCTGCTGTCGGCGGCCAACATGGCGGGCCGTATCTGCTGGTCGTCCACGTCCGACCTGATCGGGCGCAAGAACATCTACCGTGTCTACCTGGGTGTGGGCGCGCTGATGTACCTGCTGATCGCCCTGTTCGGAGACTCCTCCAAGCCGCTGTTCATCGTCTGCGCGCTGGTCATCCTCTCGTTCTACGGCGGCGGCTTCGCCACCATCCCGGCGTACCTGAAGGACCTGTTCGGCACCTACCAGGTCGGCGCGATCCACGGCCGGCTGCTCACCGCCTGGTCCACGGCCGGCGTCCTCGGGCCGCTGATCGTGAACTGGATCGCCGACCGGCAGGAGGCGGCGGGCAAGCACGGCTCGTCGCTCTACGACCTGTCCTTCTTCATCATGATCGGCTTGCTCGTCGTCGGCTTCGTCGCCAACGAGCTCGTCCGGCCCGTCCACGCCCGCCATCACGTCCCCGCGCCGAAGGAGGCCACCGCCGATGCCGTCCAGCGACAGCAGCCCGAATCCGCCTGACCGGCGTGCCCTGATCGCCGCCTCCTGGCTGTGGGTCGGGCTGCCACTCTGCTACGGACTGTACGAACTCGTACGAAAGGCGACGCAGCTGTTCGCGGGGTGAGGGGCCGTCGCCCGGCACAAGGGCGTGCACCGCAGAGACCCGGACGATTGTTCGGGCGTCCAAGGGAATGACAGAAGCCCACAACCCTGCCGCCCCTTTCCTGTGTCTGTACGTGCACACTTACCCGTGAGTCAGTGATCAGACTGGTGAATCCCGCTACCCGAGGCTACGAGGGGGATCCACCCATGAACGGCACTCGCATCGCCGCCGTCGGCCACTACCAGCCCGCCAAGGTGCTCACCAACGAGGACCTGGCGGGCATGGTCGACACCAGTGACGAGTGGATCAAGTCCCGGGTGGGCATCCTTACGCGTCACATCGCCGGGCCCGAAGAGCCCGTGGACGAGCTGGCCTCGCAGGCCGGCGCCAAGGCGCTCGCCGCCGCGGGCCTCGCCCCCGGCGCCGTCGACCTCGTCGTGGTCGCCACCTCCACGGCCGTCGACCGCTCCCCGAACACCGCCGCCCGGGTCGCCGCCCGTCTGGGTATCCCCTCCCCGGCCGCCCTGGACGTCAACGTCGTCTGCGCAGGCTTCACCCACGCGCTCGCCACCGCCGACCACGCCGTCCGCGCGGGCTCGGCGAGCCGTGCCCTGGTCATCGGCGCCGACAAGATGTCCGAGGTCACGGACTGGACCGACCGCACGACCTGCGTGCTCGTGGGCGACGGAGCGGGCGCGGCCGTCGTCGAGGCCGCCGATGGCGAGCCCGGCATCGGACCGGTGCTCTGGGGCTCGGTGCCGGAGATGGGGCACGCGGTACGCATCGAGGGAACGCCCCCCAAGTTCGCACAGGAGGGGCAGAGCGTGTACCGCTGGGCGACCACCCAGCTGCCGCCCATCGCCCGCAAGGCGTGCGAGCGTGCGGGGCTCACTCCCGAGGAACTCGCCGCGGTCGTGCTGCACCAGGCCAACCTGCGGATCATCGAACCGCTCGCGGAGAAGATCGGCGCGGTGAACGCCGTGGTGGCACGGGACGTCGTCGAGTCCGGGAACACCTCGGCGGCGAGCATCCCGCTGGCCCTGTCCAAGCTGGTCGAGCGCGGCGAGATCTCCACCGGGGACCCCGTGCTGCTGTTCGGCTTCGGCGGGAACCTGTCGTACGCGGGGCAGGTCGTCCGCTGCCCGTAGGGACTCCACTGGTCGTGAGGGCCTCACACTTTCGTGCGGGCCCCACTGCCAGACTGGGTCCCACTTCCAGTGCGGGCCCCACTTCCAGCGCGGACCCATGCCCCTTCGACGGCGCCGATTGATCTCTCAGTGATGCCGATGTGACGAGGCCAACTCCCCCCAGGCCTGGCTACTGTGCACCGTAGACTGTAGACGAAAGACAATCCATACTGGCTTTCCGGCTGCGGCCGCGCCGCCGTTGCCCTGGAGGGGGACGCGATGTTGTCGACAGGACTGCCGCAGGGGGCGGTGCCCAAGCTCCAACGCCCCGGTCCACTGCGCGACCGCGTGTACGAGGCGCTGCTCGAACTCATCACGACGCGTGCCCTCCAGCCCGGCCAGCACCTGGTCGAGAGTGAGCTCGCCGGCCATCTCGGGGTCTCCCGGCAGCCGGTGCGCGAGGCACTGCAGCGGCTGAACACCGAGGGCTGGGTCGACCTGCGGCCTGCCCAGGGCGCGTTCGTGCACGAGCCCACCGAGGAGGAGGCGGACCAACTCCTCACGGTGCGCACGCTGTTGGAGGCCGAGGCGGCCCGGCTCGCCGCCGCGAACGCGGGCACGGCGGGCATCACGGCGCTGGAGGAGCTCTGCGCCGAGGGCGAGAGCGCGGTCGAGGCCGACGACGTGGACGGAGCGGTCGCGATGAACGCCCGCTTCCACGCGAAGGTCATGGAACTCGCGGGCAACACGGTCCTCGCCGAACTCGCCGCCCAGGTCGACCGCCGCGTCCGCTGGTACTACACGCCGGTCGCCCGGCAGCGCGGACAGCAGTCCTGGATCGAGCACCGCGACCTGATCGCCGCGATCGCGGCCCGTGACGAGCAGCGCGCCACCGAGGTCATGCGCGCCCACACGGAGCACACGCGGAGGACGTACCACGCGCGTCCGCGGTCGTAGGGCCTCGGGTATCTCACGCGCGCGGTCGTAGAGCCCGAGTGCGGGTGCCCGTGGCCGTTGGGTCTCGCATGTCGCACGCCCGCGGTCATGGGCGGGTTGCGTGCGGTCGTAGGCGCTGCTTCCAGTGCATCACACCACCGGGTGCGCCGTGGCTTTCAAGGGGCGCTGGGCTGTGCCATATGCGGCTCTGCCGCGTGGGCGCGACCAGCCACAACGAACCCGCAGCCAGCCACTTTCCGGGGTGGGCCCCGAAGGGGACAAGTGCCGTCTCTGCTGGGCATCCGACCCGCCTTTGTCCTGTGAGTGGAGAAAGTAGTTGGCAATTCGTGCGCAAGTTCTTCCCACTCGCGGCAGCCACTGCTACGTTCCCCTCGAAAGCAAGCCACACATGTGGCTGGAACCCGACGGACACAGGCCGGTTGAGGCGGGGAGGGGCTCGTGAGACGCATGACGGCTCGACCCGCGAACACCCACCAGGCCCGGCTGCTGCGTCTGTTGCGGGACGGTGGCCCCAACTCCAGGGCTCAGCTCGGTGATCAGGTCGACCTCTCGCGGTCGAAGCTGGCCGTCGAGGTGGAGCGGCTGCTGGAGACGGGCCTGATCGTGGCCGACGGACTCGCCGCCTCGCGCGGCGGCCGTCGCTCGCACAACATCCGGCTCGCCCCGAACCTCCGCTTCCTGGGCGTCGACATCGGCGCGACCTCCGTCGACGTCGCCGTCACCAACGCGGAGCTGGAGATCCTCGGGCACATCAACCAGCCCATGGACGTACGGGAAGGCCCCGTCGCCGTCTTCGAGCAAGTCCTGGCCATGGCTGCCAAGTTGAAGGCCTCAGGGCTCGCGCAGGGCTTCGACGGCGCCGGCATCGGCGTCCCCGGGCCGGTCCGTTTCCCCGAGGGCATTCCGGTCGCGCCGCCGATCATGCCGGGCTGGGACGGCTTCCCGGTGCGGGAGGCGCTCAGCCAGGAGCTCGGCTGCCCGGTCATGGTCGACAACGACGTGAACCTGATGGCGACGGGGGAGCAGCACGCGGGCGTGGCGCGCTCCGCGGGCGACTTCCTCTGCGTCAAGATCGGCACCGGTATCGGCTGCGGCATCGTCGTCGGCGGTGAGGTGTACCGCGGTACGACGGGCAGCGCGGGCGACATCGGGCACATCGTGGCGGTACCGGACGGCCGACCGTGCGCCTGCGGCAACCGGGGCTGCCTGGAGGCCTACTTCAGCGGCGCCGCGCTCGCCCGCGATGCCACCGAGGCCGCCCAACAGGGACTCTCGGCCGAACTCGCGAACCGACTGGAAACCAACGGCTCCCTCAGTGCCGCCGACGTCGCCGCCGCGGCCGCCGCCGGCGACGCCACCGCACTCGACCTGATCCGCGAGGGCGGAAACCGCACCGGCCAGGTCATCGCCGGACTCGTCAGCTTCTTCAATCCGGGCCTGGTGGTGATCGGCGGTGGCGTCACCGGCCTCGGCCACACGCTGCTCGCCGCCATCCGCACGCAGGTCTACCGCCAGTCGCTGCCTCTCGCGACCGGCAACCTGCCCATTGTTCTCGGGGAGCTGGGACCCGCCGCCGGAGTCATCGGCGCGGCCCGGCTGATCAGCGACCACCTGTTCTCGCCCGCGTAAGCCAACTCCAGCAGTACCGGTCACCAGTTCAGCGCCCTGCTCAGCCCCACTCAGCCCTGTTCTGCCTCGCTCCGCCCTGCTCAGCCCTGTCCTGAACATGCCTGCCCCAGCAGGCGCATCGCCCTGAAACCGGCCCGCACGCCCGCCAAGGGGAACCGTCATGGCACCAGAACCACCGCTGCTCACCATGTCCGGCATCACCAAGTCGTTCCCCGGAGTCCGGGCCCTGGACGGCGTCGACCTCGACGTCCAGGCCGGCGAAGTGCACTGCCTGCTCGGCCAGAACGGCGCCGGGAAGTCCACCCTCATCAAGGTCCTCGCGGGCGCCCACCAGCCCGACGACGGCACGATCACCTGGCGCGGCGAACCCGTCATCCTCAAGTCCCCGATCGCCGCCATGCGCCTCGGCATCGCCACCATCTACCAGGAACTCGACCTGGTGGAGGGCCTGTCGGTGGCCGAAAACGTCCACCTCGGCCACGAACCCACGGCCGCCGGCTTCGTCGTCCGGGGGAAGGCGGCCAAGGAGTCGACAGCCGCTCTGCTGGGGCGACTTGGTCATCCCGAGATCGATCCCGCCCGGCTCGTCGGTGACCTGTCCGCCGCCCACCAGCAGATCGTCTCGATGGCCCGGGCGCTCTCCCACGAGGTACGGCTCATCGTCATGGACGAGCCGTCCGCCGCGCTCGACCCGGACGAGGTCGACAACCTGTTCCGGATCGTGGGCGACCTGACCGCCGACGGGGTCGCCGTCGTCTACATCTCGCACCGCCTGGAGGAGATCCGCCGCATCGGCGACCGCGTGACCGTACTGAAGGACGGGCGCGCCGTGGCGGGCGGGCTGCCCGCGGAGAGCACGCCGACGCGCGAGGTCGTGGCGCTGATGACGGGACGGAACGTCGAGTACGTCTTCCCGGACCGGCCGCCCGCGCCGCCCGCGGACGGCACGCCGGTCCTCCAGGTGCGAGGGCTGGCCCGCGACGGCGAGTTCGAGCCTTTCGACCTGGAGGTCCGCCCCGGCGAGATCGTGGGCCTGGCCGGCCTCGTCGGCTCCGGGCGGTCGGAGATCCTGGAGACGATCTACGGCGCCCGCAAGCCCACCGCCGGTCAGGTCGTCGTCGACGGGCGGCCGTTGCGCCTCGGCAGCGTACGGGCCGCCGTCAGCGCGGGACTCGGACTCGCACCCGAGGAGCGCAAGGCCCAGGCGCTGCTGATGCTGGAGTCCGTCACCCGAAACGTTTCTGTGTCGTCCATGTCCCGCTTCGCACGCGGCGGCTGGATCGACCGGGGCGCCGAACGCGCGGGGGCGCGGGCCGCGACCCGGGAGCTGTCGCTGCGGCCCGACAACCCGTCCGTGCCGGTGCGCACGCTCTCCGGCGGCAACCAGCAGAAGGCGGTCCTGGCCCGCTGGCTGCTGCGCGGCTGCCGCGTGCTGCTGCTGGACGAACCCACCCGAGGCGTCGACGTCGGCGCCCGCGCCGAGCTGTACGCGGTGATCCGCCGCCTCGCCGACGAGGGCCTGGCCGTGCTGCTGGTCTCCAGCGAGGTTCCTGAGGTGCTCGGCCTCGCCGACCGCGTCCTGGTGCTCCGCGAGGGCCGCGTCGTCCACACCGCGCCCGCCCGTGAACTCGACGAACACCGCGTACTCGATCTCGTCATGGAAGGAAGCCCGGTGGCCAGTGATGGAAGCCCTGTGGCCGGTGAAGGGAGCCCGGCGTCATGACACAGCCCGTGTCCCCGCCCCGGAGCGGAACCGGCAAAATGACACCAGTCAGTGAACCGCCCGCCTGGCGCACTCTCCTCTTCCGCGCCGACGTCCGCACTCTGTCACTCCTCGGTGTCCTCGCCGCGCTGATCGTCGTCGGCGGCATCACCAGGCCCGACGAGTTCCTCGACACCCGCAACCTCCAGCTCGTCCTCACCCAGGCCTCGGTGATCGGTGTCGTCACCGTCGGCATGACCTTCGTCATCACCTCCGGCGGCATCGACCTCTCCGTCGGCGCGATCGTCGCGCTCGCCTCCGTATGGGCGACGACGGTGGCCACACAGGAGTACGGCTTCGCCGGCATCCTCTTCACCGCGGTACTCGTCGGTGTCGGGTGCGGGCTGGTGAACGGAGTGCTCATCGCGTACGGCGGGGTGGTTCCGTTCATCGCCACGCTCGCCATGCTCGCCTCGGCCCGCGGACTCGCGCTCCTGATCACCGAGGGCAGGACCCAGATCGTCACCGTCGACGGCATCCTGAGCCTCGGCGAGCGCGACGCGTACGTGCTGGGCATCCCGCCGCTCGTCCTCGTCTTCGCGGCCGTGACGATCATCGGCTGGCTGGTGCTGAACCGCACGACGTTCGGCCGGCGCACGGTCGCCGTCGGCGGCAACGCGGAGGCCGCCCGCCTCGCCGGTATCGACGTCCGGCGGCAGCGGCTCTACCTGTACCTGCTGTCCGGGCTGTGCTGCGGTATCGCGGCGTTCCTGCTGATCGTGCTGTCCGGCTCGGGCCAGAACACCAACGGCAACCTGTACGAGCTCGACGCCATCGCGGCCGTGATCATCGGCGGCACCCTGCTCAGTGGCGGCCGGGGCACCATCACGGGCTCCGTGCTCGGCATCCTGATCTTCACCACGATCACCAACATCTTCGCGCTGAACAACCTCCAGACCGACGTCCAGCAGATCGCCAAGGGCGCGATCATCGTCGCCGCGGTCCTGGTCCAGCGACGTACGGCAAGCACAACGACCTGACACGGAAGGGCCCCCACACCATGGCACACCTCACGAGCCGCAGAGGACTGCTCTTCGGGACCGCCGCCGTCTCGGCCGGCGCCCTCCTCACCGCATGCACCAGCAACGAGTCGAGCGACGAGCCCGCGGCGAAGGACCAGCCGGCCGCCGACGACAAGCCCGGCAAGGAGGTCACGATCGGTTTCGCCGGGCCGCAGGCCGACCACGGCTGGCTCAACGCCATCAACGAGAACGCCAAGAGCCGCGCGGAGAAGTACGAGGACGTCACGCTGGAGATCACCGAGGGCTCCAACGACACCGCGCAGCAGATCGGCCAGATCGAGACCCTCATCAACAAGAAGGTCGACGTCCTGGTGATCCTGCCGGCGGACGGCAAGGCCCTCACCCAGGTCGGGCTGAAGGCGATGCGCGCCGGCATCCCCGTGGTGAACCTGGACCGGATCTTCAACACCCCGCAGGCGTACCGCTGCTGGATCGGCGGCGACAACTACGGCATGGGCCTCAACGCCGGCCACTACATCGGCGAGAAGCTCAAGGGCAAGCCGAACGCCCGGGTCATCGAACTCGCCGGGGTCGACAGTCTGGAGCTGACCCGGCAGCGCACCCAGGGCTTTGACGACGCGCTGAAGAACTACCCGAACATCAAGAAGGTGGCCCGGCAGGCCGCCGACTTCACCGTGGAGTCCGGGCAGGCCAAGATGGCCCAGCTCCTCCAGGCGCAGTCGAAGTTCGACGCGCTGTGGAACCACGACGACGACCAGGGCGTGGGCGCGCTGCGGGCCATCGAGCAGGCCGGCCGCGATGACTTCCTGATGGTCGGCGGCGCGGGCGCCCTGTCCGCCTTCCAGGCCATCAAGCAGGACGACGGCGTCCTCAAGGCGACCGTGCTCTACCCGCCGACCATGGCCGCGTCCGCGATCGACCTGGCCCGCGCCCTCGGCCAGGGCAAGGGCGTGGGCGGGCTCGCCGAGTTCGAGATCCCGGCCTCGCTGACGCTCTACTCGGCGGTCGTCGACAAGGACAACGTCGACCAGTACATGTCCACCGGCTTCAAGTGATGCGCCCTGCTCCGCGGGTCCGACCGGTGTGACCCGCGGACCAGGACACACCCCCCACCGCGCCATGACGAACGAGGAGGACCTCCGTATGGGACAGCCGCAACAGCCCGACGAAGCCGAGGCAGGTGCCGCGACGCCGGCCACGGCCGGGGCGGCGGTCACGGCCGAGGCGGACACCGGGGCCGGGGACGGCGCGGACGCGACCGTCGCCAAGCCCTCGCTCGGCGTCGGCATGGTCGGCTACGCCTTCATGGGCGCCGCCCACTCCCAGGGCTGGCGCACCGCGGGGCGCGTCTTCGACCTGCCGAGCCGTCCGGTCCTCGCCGCGATCTGCGGCCGGGACGCGACCGCCGTACGCTCGGCGGCCGACCGGCACGGCTGGGCGGCGGCCGAGACCGACTGGCGGGCCCTGATCGAACGCGACGACGTCGATGTCGTCGACATCTGCACCCCCGGAGACAGCCACGCCGAGATAGCCCTGGCCGCGCTCGCCGCAGGCAAGCACGTACTGTGCGAGAAGCCCCTCGCGAACACCGTCGCGGAGGCCGAGGCGATGGCCGAGGCAGCCGAAGCGGCTTACGAACGCGGCCAGTTGGCGATGGTCGGCTTCAACTACCGCCGGGTGCCCGCCACCGCCCTGGCCCGGCGGATGGTGGCCGAGGGCCGGATCGGCACCCTGCGGCACGTGCGGGTGACGTACCTTCAGGACTGGCTGGTGGACCAGGAGTTCCCGCTCACCTGGCGGCTGCGCAAGGAGTCGGCCGGCTCCGGCTCGCTCGGCGACCTGGGCGCGCACATCGTGGACCTCGCGCAGTACCTGGCGGGGGAGCGGCTCGCCGGGGTGTCGGCGCTCACCGAGACGTTCGTACGGGAACGGCCGCTGCCCGTCGGCGCCACCAGCGGCCTGGCCGCCGTGTCGTCCGCCGGCACCGGGCCGGTCACCGTGGACGACGCGGCCCTGTTCACCGGCCGCTTCACCTCCGGCGCCCTCGCCTCCTTCGAGGCCACCCGGTACGCCACCGGACGCAAGAACGCCCTGCGCATCGAACTCAACGGTGAGCGCGGCTCCCTGGCCTTCGATCTGGAACGCCTCAACGAGCTCGCCTACCACGACGCCACGGAACCCGGAGAGCACGCCGGTTTCCGCCGCATCCTCGTCACCGAACCCGACCACCCCTACCTGGACGCCTGGTGGCCGCCGGGGCACGGTCTCGGTTACGAGCACAGCTTCATCCACCAGGCCCGCGACCTCGTCCACGCCATCGCCGAGGGCCGCCGCCCGGAGCCGTCCTTCGCCGACGGGCTCCAGGTCCAGCGGGTGCTCGCGGCGGTCGAGGAGAGTGCCGAGAAGAACTCCGTCTACACACCCATCGCGGTCTGAGGAGGGCCCAGAGCATGCCGCGCACCTTCACGCTCTTCACCGGCCAGTGGGCCGATCTGCCCCTGGAAGAGGTCTGCCGCCTCGCCCGCGACTTCGGTTACGACGGGCTCGAACTCGCCTGCTGGGGCGATCACTTCGAGGTCGACAAGGCGCTCGCGGACCCGTCGTACATCGCGTCGCGGCACCAGTTGCTCGACAAGTACGGCCTGAAGTGCTGGGCGATCTCCAACCACCTGGTCGGGCAGGCCGTCTGCGACGCCATCATCGACGAACGCCACCGGGCGATCCTGCCCGCCCGCATCTGGGGCGACGGCGAAGCCGAGGGCGTACGGCAGCGGGCCGCCGCCGAGATCGCCGACACCGCACGGGCCGCCGCGGCCTTCGGCGTCGACACCGTCATCGGCTTCACCGGCTCGGCGATCTGGCACCTGGTCGCCATGTTCCCGCCCGCACCCGAGTCCATGATCGAGCGTGGCTACGAGGACTTCGCGACGCGCTGGAACCCGATCCTCGACGTCTTCGACGCGCAGGGCGTGCGGTTCGCCCACGAGGTCCACCCCAGCGAGATCGCCTACGACTACTGGACCACACACCGAGCCCTGGAAGCCGTGGGCCACCGCCCCGCGTTCGGGCTGAACTTCGACCCCTCGCACTTCGTGTGGCAGGACCTCGACCCGGTCGGCTTCCTGTGGGACTTCCGCGACCGGATCTACCACGTCGACTGCAAGGAGGCCCGCAAGCGGCTCGACGGACGCAACGGCCGCCTCGGCTCCCACCTGCCGTGGGGCGACCCGCGACGCGGCTGGGACTTCGTCTCCGCCGGCCATGGTGACGTTCCCTGGGAGGACGTCTTCCGGATGCTGCGCTCCATCGACTACCAGGGCCCCGTCTCCGTCGAGTGGGAGGACGCCGGCATGGACCGGCTCCAGGGCGCTCCCGAAGCCCTGACCCGTCTCAAGGCGTTCGACTTCGAGCCGCCGACGGCCTCGTTCGACGCGGCGTTCGGCGGCAACGACTAGCACGTTCCCCGCAGGTGTCTCCGGGATGACGGCGCATCCCGGAGTACCGATCCCTCCGGGGATCCCTCCGGGGTGACGGCGCACCCCGGCGTATCGCACACACCCGTGCACCTCCGTACGACCAGCCCCTTCCTGGAGGCATTTCGTGCACCCGTACGACAACATCAGGGACAACACCAGTCGCACCAGACGACCGAAGTTCCGTGGGGCGGTGGCGCTGCTGAGCGGCCTGCTGCTCGCGGGCGCCTCCCTCTCCCTCACCGCACCCACGGCCGGCGCAGCCGTCGCCGATCAGGGAGCCGCCGCTCCGGCGGGCGCCGCCGCGGCCGAGGACTTCCAGCAGGTCACCCTCGCCAAGGGCGAACCCGAGGTCGGCGAGCCCATGTCGCTCGCCGTCCTGCCCGACCGCTCGGTCCTGCACACCTCGCGTGACGGCGAACTCCGCCTCACCGACGCCGCCGGCAACACCGAGCTCGCGGGCAAGCTCGACGTGTACTCGCACGACGAGGAAGGCCTTCAGGGCGTCGGCGTCGACCCCGGCTTCGCCGACAACCGCTTCATCTACCTCTACTACGCGCCCCCGCTTGACACCCCGGCGGGCGACGCACCCGAGACCGGCACCGCCGCCGACTTCGCACCCTTCGACGGCGTCAACCGGCTCTCCCGCTTCGTCCTGAAGACCGACGGCACCCTCGACACCGCCAGCGAGACGAAGGTCATCGACATCCCGGCGTCCCGCGGCCTGTGCTGCCACGTCGGCGGCGACATCGACTTCGACAAGGACGGCAACCTCTACCTGTCGACGGGCGACGACACCAACCCGTTCCAGTCGGACGGCTTCACCCCCATCGACGAGCGCGCGAACCGCAACCCGGCGTTCGACGCCCAGCGCACCTCGGGCAACACCAACGACCTGCGCGGCAAGATCCTGCGCATCAAGGTGAACGCCGACGGCTCGTACTCCATCCCCGACGGCAACCTCTTCGCGCCCGGCACGGACAAGACGCGCCCCGAGATCTACGCGATGGGCTTCCGCAACCCGTTCCGCTTCAGCGTCGACAAGGAGACGGGCATCGTCTACGTCGGCGACTACGGCCCCGACGCGGGCGCGGCGAAACCGGAGCGCGGCCCGTCCGGACAGGTCGAGTTCAACCGTGTGACGAAGGCCGGCAACTTCGGCTGGCCGTACTGCATCGGTGACAACGAACCCTTCGTCGACTACGACTTCGAGACCGGCGCCTCCGGCTCCGCCTTCGACTGCGCCGCCCCGAAGAACACCTCGCCGAACAACACCGGGCTGACCGAGCTTCCCCCGGTCCAGCCCGCCTGGATCCCCTACGACGGCGACTCCGTACCGGAGTTCGGCAGCGGCTCCGAGTCCCCGATGGGCGGCCCGGTCTACCGCTACGACGCCTCGCTCGACTCCCCGGTGAAGTTCCCGGAGGCCTACGACGGCGACTTCTTCGCCGGTGAGTTCGGTCGCCGCTGGATCAAGCGGATCACGTCGGACGCGGACGGAACCGTGCAGTCCATCAACCCCGTCCCGTGGAGCGGCACCCAGGTCATGGACATGGCCTTCGGGCCGGACGGCGCCCTGTACGTCCTCGACTACGGCGTCTCCTGGTTCGGCGGCGACGAGAACTCCGCCCTGTACCGCATAGAGAACGCCACCGACGGCTACTCGCCCGTCGCCCAGGCGTCAGCCGACCGTACCTCGGGACAGGCGGCGCTGAAGGTCCGCTTCTCCTCGGCCGGAACCTCGGACGCGGACGGCGACGCGCTCACCTACAGCTGGGACTTCGGCGACGGCGGCACCTCGACCGCGGCCAACCCCACGTACACGTACAAGAAGAACGGCACCTACACGGCGACCGTCACCGCCAAGGACACCGCCGGCCGCACCGGCAGCGCGAGCGTGCAGATCGTGGTCGGCAACACCGCGCCGAAGGTGACGCTGGAACTCCCCAAGGACGGGCAGTTGTTCAGCTTCGGTGACGCCGTGCCGTTCAAGGTGAAGGTGACCGACCCGGAGGACGGCACGTCGATCGACTGCTCGAAGGTGAAGGTCAGCTTCGTCCTCGGTCACGACAGCCACGGCCACCCGCTGACCTCGGCCAACGGCTGCTCCGGCACCATCCAGACCAGCGCCGACGGCGGCCATGACGAGGACGCCAACATCTTCGGGGTCCTCGACGCCGAGTACACCGACCTCGGCGGGGGCGGGCAGGCCCCGCTGACCACCCACGACCAGAGCGCCCTCCAGCCCAGGCATCGCCAGGCCGAGCACTTCAACGACTCCTCCGGCGTGACGGTCCAGTCGAAGGCCGGCGCGAACGGTGGCAAGACGGTCGGCGACATCTCGAACGGCGACTGGATCTCCTTCAAGCCGTATGTGCTGTCCAACGCCACGAAGATCACCGCGAGGATCGCGTCCGGCGGCGCGGGCGGCAAGCTGGAGGTCCGGGCGGGCTCCCCGACCGGCCGGGTGCTCGGCACCGCGACCGTGCCGGTGACCGGCGGCTGGGAGAACTTCCAGGACGTCAGCGCCGACCTGTCGCGGGCGCCGCGTGACACCACCACGCTCTACCTGGTCTTCAAGGGGAGCGGCAGCGGCGGCCTGTTCGACGTGGACGACTTCACCTTCACGACGGCGTCGGCATCCTCGTCGTCCTCGCCGTCTTCAGCGGACTGAGGGGGCTGCCATGAGAGCAAGTAAACGACTGGCGACGGCTGCGGTCGGTGCCGCGCTGCTGATCGGGTGCGTGTCGGGGCCGGCGGTGTCGCAGGGCTCGGGGACGGGCGCCGACACCGGTGCTGCCGCTCGCGCGGAGAGCCGGGTCCTGGTCTTCTCCAAGACCGGTGGCTTCCGCCACGACTCGATCCCCGAGGGTATCGCCGCCGTGAAGGAACTGGGCGCCGCCCACGGCTTCGCGGTCGACGCCACCGAGGACGCGGGCGCGTTCACCACGCGCAACCTCGACCGGTACGACGCCGTGGTGTTCCTGTCGACCACGGGTGACGTCCTGAACGAGGCCCAACAGGGCGCGTTCGAACGGTACATCCGGCGGGGCGGCGGTTACGTGGGCGTCCACGCGGCCGCCGACACCGAGTACGACTGGGCCTTCTACGGCGGGCTCGCCGGGGCGTACTTCCAGTCGCACCCGGCGATCCAGTCCGCCACGGTCGACGTGGAGGACCGGGCCCACCCCGCCACCGCGGGGCTGGAGGCCACCTGGAACCGCACGGACGAGTGGTACAACTACCGCTCCAACCCGCGCGAGAGGGCCCACGTCCTCGCCTCGCTCGACGAGTCCTCCTACACCGGCGGCACCATGAACGGCGACCACCCCATCGCCTGGTGCCAGGAGTACCAGGGCGGGCGCGCCTTCTACACCGGAGGCGGCCACACCAAGGAGTCGTACGCCGAGCCCGCCTTCCGGCAGCACCTGCTGGGCGGGATCCGGTGGGTGACCGGTGAGGCCCAGGCCGACTGCCGCCCGGAGAACGGCTACCAGTCGTTGTTCGACGGCACGACGGAGTCCCTGTCGGCGTGGCGGCAGGCGGGGCCGGGTTCGTTCGAGCTGAGCGACGACGGCACGCTGACGTCGTCGGGCGGCCTCGGCATGCTCTGGTACGCCGCTTCCGGCTTCGGGTCGTACTCGCTGAAACTCGACTGGAAGATGGCCAGTGCATCCGGCGACGACAACTCGGGTGTGTTCGTGGGCTTCCCGGCCTCCGACGACCCGTGGTCGGCTGTGAACAACGGCTATGAGATCCAGATCGACGCCACCGACGTACCCGAGCGCACCACCGGCTCGGTGTACAGCTTCCGGTCCGCCGACATCAAGAAGCGCGACCGTGCGCTGAACCCGCCGGGGGAGTGGAACACGTACGAGATCCGCGTCGAGGGCGAACGGCTCCGCATCTGGCTCAACGGCGTGAAGATCAACGATTTCACCAACACTGATCCGGTCCGGAGCCTGCGGGACGGTCATGTCGGCATCCAGAACCACGGTGCCGAGGACCGGGTGTCCTTCCGCGACATCCGGATCAAGGAACTGCCCGCACGGACCGCGGCCTCCGCGGCTCCGTCACCGGGCGACTGAACGGCGGCGGGCGGGGGACGCCGGACTCCCGCCCGCCGTCTCTCCCTCACCCGAGTTTTCGCCGAGGTGCGCGTACGACCAGGAGGCCGCTCATGACTGTGTCCCCGTCCGTGTCCCCGTCTGTGTCCCCTTCCGTGTCTCGTTCGGAGCCCCGGGTGGGGGTCTGGCTGATCGGAGCGCGTGGTTCCGTCGCCACCACCGTCGTCGCGGGGTGCGCGGCCGTGACAGCGGGCCTGAACGCCCCGACGGGCATGGTCACCGAGACCCCGCTCTTCGCCGGCACCGGCCTGCCTGCCCTGTCGTCACTGGTCTTCGGCGGCCACGACACCGTGGACTGCCCGCTGCCGAAACGCGCGGAGGCCCTGGCCGCGGGAGGCGTCCTGCCGCACGGCCTGCCCTCGGCGATCTCCTCCGAACTGACCACGGCCGACCGCGAGATACGCCCCGGCGGCCCGCTGCCGGGCGACACCCGTGAGCCGGCCGACCTGATAGACGCCTTCTCCACGGACATCCGTGACTTCGTACGACGTCACGAACTCGCCCGGGCCGTCGTGGTGAACGTGGCCTCCACGGAACCCGCGACCACCGGCTCCGCCCTCCCCCCGAGCTCGCTGTACGCGGCGGCCGCCCTGCGCGCGGGCTGCCCGTACGTCAACTTCACCCCTTCGACGGGTCTGCACCACCCGGCACTCGCCTCGCTCGCCGCCGCCTCCGGCCTGCCGTACGCGGGCCGGGACGGCAAGACCGGCCAGACGCTGCTGCGCTCGGTCCTGGGCCCGATGTTCGCCCAGCGCGCCCTGACGGTCCGCGCCTGGTCCGGTACGAACCTCCTCGGCGGCGGAGACGGCGCCGCCCTCGCCGACCCGGCCGCCGCCGCGGCGAAGAACGCCGGCAAGGAACGCGTGCTGGCGGACACCCTGGGCCGGGCACCGGAGGGCGAGACCCACATCGACGACGTCCCCGCCCTCGGCGACTGGAAGACCGCGTGGGACCACATCGCCTTCGACGGCTTCCTCGGCACCCGCATGATCCTCCAGACCACCTGGCAGGGCTGCGACTCGACGCTGGCCGCCCCGCTGGTCCTCGACCTGGCCCGCCTCACCTCCCGGGCCCACGAAGCAGGCCTGACGGGCCCTCTCACCGACCTCGGCTTCTACTTCAAGGACCCCGTGGGCGACGGCCCGTCGGCCCTGGGAGAGCAGTACGCGGCCCTGGCGGACTTCGCGGGGCGGTTGCGGGAGCTCCGAGGGGAGGGGGACACGCGATGACGAGGACCAGGACGGGGACCGGACCGAGGAGCGGTATGAGGACCGGGCCCACGACAGAGGCAAAGACGAAGCCGAAGCTGAACACGAAGGTGAAGCCGAAGCTGAACACGAAGGTGAACACGAAGGTGAAGGTGAAGGCGCGGGCCTGGGCGGAACTGCTGCGCCTGCCCGCCCTGTTCACCGTCCCCGGCGATGCCCTCGCGGGCGCGGCCGCCGCGGGGGCCGCCCTCCCGAACGCCCGCACCCTGCTCGCCATCGGCTCCTCCCTCTGCCTGTACGAGGCGGGCATGGCCCTGAACGACTGGGCCGACCACGCCGAGGACGCCGTCGAACGCCCGCACCGCCCCCTGCCCTCAGGCCGCGTGCGCCCCGCTTCGGCACTCGCCGCGGCGGGCGCGCTCACCGCCGCCGGCCTGGCCCTGGCCGCCCGCGCCGGCCGCCCCGCCCTCACCGTCGCCGTCCCCCTGGCGGCCACCGTCTGGTCATACGACCTCACCTTGAAACGCACCCCGGCCGGCCCCCTGGCGATGGGCGCTGCCCGCACACTCGACGTCCTCCTGGGCGCAGCCGCCACCACCGGTACCACCCGCGCCGCCCTCCCCTCCGCCCTGGCCCTCGGCGCCCACACGTTCGCGGTGACCACGGTGTCCCGCCACGAGACACAGGGCGGCTCCGCCCTGGCCCCACTGGCAGGCCTGGCAACGACGGGGATACTGGCCTGGCGACTGACCCGTGGACACACGACAGGGCGTCGCACCGCAGGCCCCAGTCCTTCGGCCGAAGCCTCTGTTCCGGGCCCGGGTCTGAAGCCGGGCCGGACAGCCGACGCGGCAGGCTCCGCCCGCCTCAACTTGACCAACCTGCCCGTCCCGACCAACCTGCCCGGCTCCGCCACCCTGCCCAGCCCGACGGCGGCCCTGCACACCGCTCTCACTATTACCTACGCAGCGACCACCGCCCGCCCCCTCTTCCACGCCACCCTGAACCCGTCACCCCCGCTCACCCAACGCGCCGTCGGCTCCGGCATCCGCGCCCTCATCCCCCTCCAGGCCGCCCTCACGGCCCGCGCGGGCGCCTCAGGTGTGGCCCTGTTGACCGCCGCCCTCGCCCCGGCCGCACGCAGCTTCGCGAGGAAGGTGAGCGTCACATGACCGCCTCCGACCAGCACATGAGCCGTCCCCTCCGCTTCGGCTACGGCACCAACGGTCTCGCCGACCTCCGCCTCGACGACGCCCTCGCCCTGCTCGCCGACCTCGGCTACGACGGCGTCGGTCTGACGCTCGACCATATGCACCTCGACCCGCTCGCCCCGGACCTCACCGCCCGCACCGCGCGGGTCGCCCGCAGGCTGGCGGCGCTCGGGCTGAGCGTCACCGTGGAGACCGGCGCCCGCTATGTCCTCGACCCCCGCCGCAAACACGGCCCTTCCCTCCTGGACGCGGACCCCGACGACCGCGCCCGGCGTGTCGACCTGCTCCTCCGCGCGGTGCGGGTCGCCGCCGACCTCGGCGCCCACGCCGTGCACTGCTTCAGCGGCATCACCCCGGCAGGCACGGACACGGCCACCGCCTGGAAACTTCTGTCAGAGGCGCTCACCCCCGTCCTGGACGCCGCCACCGAAGCCGGGGTTCCCCTCGCGGTGGAACCCGAACCCGGCCACCTCCTCGCCACCCTCGCCGACTTCCACCACCTGCGTGAAGTACTGGGCAGCCCGGACGCGCTGGGGCTCACGCTCGACATCGGCCACTGCCAGTGCCTGGAACCTCTGCCACCGGCCGACTGCGTCCGTGCCGCCGCCCCCTGGCTGCGCCACATCCAGATCGAGGACATGCGCCGCGGCGTCCACGACCACCTCCCTTTCGGCGACGGCGAGATCGACTTCCCTCCCGTACTCGAAGCCCTCGCCGCCACCGGCTACCAGGGCCTGACCGTCGTCGAACTGCCCCGCCACTCCCACGCGGGCCCTCACTTCGCCCAGCAGTCCCTCCCTTTCCTCCGCCACGCCGCTCTGCCCTCCGTACCCCTGCCGGGCGAGTCCACCGCCGCCCCCGAAGGGAGAACCCCGTGAACGACCGCATCCCGGGCGCCCCCGCGGCGGGCAGCACCCTCGCCCTCGCCCCGTTCGACGAGCTGCGCACCTGCGTCAGCAGCCACCTCGACACCGCCGCCCGAGCCTGGTTCGACCGGGCCCTCGACGAGGCTGCCGCCCGGCCGGGGCTCCACGGGCCCATCTCCGTCTGGGAGTTGCGCCTCGCCGAGGCGGGCCGACGGTGCGGTCCCGAGCACGCCGACGCCGTACGCATCCTCATCCTCCGCGCGGCCCGTGCCGACGCGGACACCCTCACCCGCGTCTACCGGCAGGGCACCGCCGCCGAACGCCGTGCCGTCCTGTACGCCCTGCCCCACCTCGTGCCCGGCCCGGACGCCGTGCCGATCGTGGAGGACGCCCTGCGCACCAACGACACCCGCCTGGTCGCCGCCGCGCTCGGCCCGTACGCCGCCCGGCACCTTGACGCCCACAACTGGCGGCACGGCGTCCTGAAGTGCCTGTTCACCGGCGTCCCCGTCGACGAGGTGGCAGACCTGGCCCACAGAGCCCGCGCCGACGCCGAACTCGCCCGCATGCTCAGCGACTACGCGGACGAACGCAGCGCCGCGGGCCGTCCCGTACCCGAGGACCTCTACCGAGTCCTGGCCCTGACCGAGCCGGCGTCCGGGGGTGAGCACCCGCCCGGGCCCGAGCCCGCGTCCGGGCGAGCGTCCGGGCCCGCGACCGACGTGCCCACCGCTCCGGAGCCGTCCCCCCACCCCGGCACCCCGTCCGGCAAGGAGTCCTGATGCGCATCTTCGACCCGCACATCCACATGACGTCACGGACCACCGACGACTACGAGGCCATGTACGCCGCGGGCGTCCGCGCCGTGGTCGAACCCTCCTTCTGGCTCGGTCAGCCCCGCACCTCTCCCGTCACCTTCCTCGACTACTTCGACTCCCTCCTCGGCTGGGAACCCTTTCGTGCCGCCCAGTACGGCATCGCCCACCACTGCACCCTCGCCCTCAACCCCAAGGAGGCGAACGACCCCCGGTGCGTTCCGGTCCTCGACGAACTGCCCCGCTATCTCGTCAAGGACCACGTCGTGGCCGTCGGTGAGATCGGCTACGACTCGATGACCCCCGCCGAGGACACCGCCTTCGCGACCCAGCTCCAGCTCGCCGCCGACCACGAACTGCCGGCCCTCGTCCACACCCCGCACCGCGACAAGCTCGTCGGCCTGCGCCGCACCCTCGACGTCGTCCGCGAGTCCTCGCTGGCCGTGGACCGGGTGCTGGTCGACCACCTCAACGAGACCACCGTCAAGGAGGCCAAGGACAGCGGCTGCTGGCTCGGCTTCTCCGTCTATCCCGACACCAAGATGGACGAGGACCGGATGGTCGCGATCCTCAAGGAGTACGGCCCTGACAAGGTGCTCGTGAACTCGGCCGCGGACTGGGGGCGAAGCGATCCCCTCAAGACGCGCAGGGTCGGTGATGCCATGCTCGCGAGCGGCTTCGGCGACGACGACGTCGACCGCGTGCTGTGGCGCAACCCTGTCGCCTTCTACGGGCTCAGCGGACGCCTCGACCTCGACGTCGCGGGCACGGCCGCCACCCACGAAGGCAACTCCGTCCTGCGCGGCGGTGAGTGAGCGATGCGCTTCCGCCACCCCGACGGCTCCACCGTCCACCTCGCCTACTGCACCAACGTCCACCCCGCCGAGACCCTCGACGGCGTTCTCGCCCAGCTCCGCGACCACTGCGAACCCGTGCGCCGCAGGCTCGGCCGCGACCGCCTCGGCATCGGGCTGTGGCTCGCGAAGGATGCCGCCCACGCCCTCGTCACCGACCCGTCCGCCCTGCGCGGGCTGCGCACCGAACTCGACCGCCGCGGCCTTGAGGTTGTCACCCTCAACGGCTTCCCCTATGAGGGATTCGGCGCCGAAGAGGTCAAGTACCGCGTCTACAAGCCGGACTGGGCCGACCCGGAACGCCTCGACCACACCACGGCCCTGGCCCGCGTCCTCGCGGGGCTCCTCCCCGACGACGCCATCGAGGGCACCATCTCGACCCTGCCGCTGGCCTGGCACACCGCGTATGACGACGACCGTGCCGCCCGCGCCCACGAAGCACTGACCACCCTCGCCGAACGCCTTGACGCCCTGTACGAGCTGACCGGCCGTTCCATCCGCGTCGGCCTGGAACCCGAACCCGGATGCACCGTCGAGACCACCGCCGACGCCATCGGCCCGCTCACCGCGATCGGACACGATCGCATCGGTATCTGCGTCGACACCTGCCACCTCGCCACCTCCTTCGAAGATCCGCACACCGCGATGGACGCCCTCACCCGCGCCCACGTCCCCATCGTGAAGTCCCAGCTGTCAGCCGCCCTGCACGCCGAACACCCCCATCTCCCCGACGTCCGTGAGGCACTCGCCGCCTTCGACGAGCCCCGCTTCCTGCACCAGACCCGCACCTCCCCCGCTCTCAACTCCGTTCGAGCGGGAGGGACCCCCATCTCCGCGGGACTGCGCGGCACCGACGACCTGGGTGAGGCCCTCACGGGCGACGCCCTGCCCGACGCCTCGCCGTGGCGTGCCCACTTCCACGTCCCGCTGCACGCGGCTCCCGCCGCGCCCCTCACCTCCACCCTCCCCGAACTCCGCACCGCCCTGACCCGCCTCGTGGGCGGCGCCCATCCACTCACCCGGCATCTGGAGGTGGAGACCTACACCTGGCAGGCCCTTCCACCCGAGCTGCGCCCTCGCGGCCGCGCTCAGCTCGCCGAGGGCATCGCCGCCGAACTCGCCCTCGCCCGTGACCTGTTGACGGACCTCGGCCTCAAGGAGCTGCCGTGACCCCTCACCCCGAAGCGGGGCCCACTCCTCTCCTCGTCCTGGACGTCGTCGGCCTCACCCCGCGGCTCCTCGACCACATGCCCCACCTCAAGACCCTCGGCCAGTCCGGCTCCCGTGCCCACCTCGGCACCGTCCTGCCCGCCGTCACCTGCGCCGCCCAGTCCACGTTCCTGACCGGCACGTTCCCCGCCGAGCACGGCATCGTCGGCAATGGCTGGTACTTCCGCGAGCTCGGCGACGTCCTTCTCTGGCGCCAGCACAACGGCCTCGTCGCCGGGGACAAGCTGTGGGACGCCGCCCGCCGCGCCCACCCCGGCTACACGGTCGCCAATATCTGCTGGTGGTACGCCATGGGCGCGGACACCGACATCACTGTCACCCCCCGTCCGATCTACTACTCCGACGGCCGCAAGGAACCCGACTGCTACACCCGGCCCCCGGCCCTGCACGACGAACTCACGGCGAAACTCGGCACGTTCCCGCTTTTCCACTTCTGGGGGCCCGGCGCCGGTCTCGACTCCAGCCGCTGGATCATCGACGCGACCCGCCACATCATCCGCACCCGGCACCCGGATCTGACTCTCTGCTACCTCCCTCATCTCGACTACGACCTGCAGCGCTACGGCCCCGACGACCCGCGCTCCCTGAAAGCGGCCACCGACCTGGACACCGCGCTCGCCCCTCTCCTCGACGACGCCCGCGCGGAGGGCCGTACCGTCGTCGCGCTGTCCGAGTACGGCATCACCCGTGTGAGCCGTCCCGTCGACATCAACCGCGCACTGCGCCGTGCCGGCCTCCTCGAAGTGCACACGCAGGACGGCATGGAGTACCTCGACCCGATGGCCTCCCGTGCCTTCGCGGTCGCCGACCACCAGATCGCCCACGTCTACGTACGCCGCCCCGAGGACCTGGAGGCGACCAGGGCAGCACTCGCCGACCTGCCCGGCATCGAGCAACTCCTCGACGACGAGGGCAAGAAGACCCACCACCTGGACCACCCGCGCTCCGGCGAACTCGTCGCCGTCGCGGAGCCGGACGCCTGGTTCACGTACTACTACTGGCTCGACGACGCCCGCGCGCCCGACTTCGCACAGCTCGTCGAGATCCACCGCAAACCCGGCTACGACCCGGTCGAGTTGTTCATGGATCCGCTCGACCCCTACGTAAAACTCAAGGCGGCCACGGCACTCGCCCGCAAGAAACTCGGCATGCGCTACCGCATGGCGGTCGTGCCCCTGGACCCGTCACCTATTCGCGGCAGCCACGGCCGCCTTCCCCTGAGCGACGACGACGGTCCGCTCATCATCTGCTCCACCCCCCGCGCTGTCGACGGCCGCCTCGCGGCCACCGATGTGAAACCACTGCTGCTCCACCTCGCCGGTCTCGACTGATCGGCGCCGACGGGCACGCCATGGCCCGCGGTCCCACCCGACCGGTCTCTTCCGACTGATCACAAGTGAAGCACTCACCACTGACAACGCCCCACAACACCGAGGAGTTCCAGGCATGAGCCGCTTGATCCGCTCCAGCAGCACGGCTGCCACCAGCAAGGACCACGATCCCGAACTTTCCCACCGCCTGAGCCGAAGAGGCATGCTCGGCGTGGCCGCGGGCGCCACGGCCGCCGCTCTCCTGGGTACGGCCGCGTCTCCCGCCTCGGCCGCCACTTCTGTCACGGCCGGGGCCGCGGGCCGGGGCCGTCCCGTCCTGCCGCCCGGGCGGCTCGGCATCCAGCTGTACAGCCTGCGGGACAAGGTCTCCACGCTCGGTTTCGCGCCTGTCTTCGCCGAACTGGAGAAGTACGGGTACGACGAGGTCGAGTTCGCCGGCTACACGCAGGGCTCCGCGGGTCCCATCACGCTCGCCCAGCTCAAGCGCCTGGCCCGCAACCACGGCCTGAACCCGATCGGCAGCCACGTCGGCTACTACTCCAGCGACCCCAACGCGTACACGTTCGCGCAGAATCTGGACAAGGTCCTCGACGACGCCCAGGCCCTCGGCCTGAAGCACATCGGTACCGCTTCCGGCCCGTTCCGCTACGGCTCGACCGTCGACGCGTGGAAGCGCGCCGCCGAGGAGTTCAACACCTACGGAGCGGCGGCCAGGGCACGGGGCATGAAGTTCTACCAGCACAACCACTCCGAAGAGTTCTCCTTCGCCACCGACAACCCCAAGGTCCGCCTCTACGACGTGCTGCTCGCCGAGACCGACCCCGACCTGGTCTACTTGGAGATGGACATCTACTGGGCCTATGTCGCCCAGTTCCGTTTCTCCAAGCGGCCCGACGGCACCGCCGCTCCCTTCGAGCCCATCGACTACGTCCTCAAGCAGCCGGACCGCTACCCGCTCTTCCACGTCAAGGACGGCGAGAGCGACCCGTCCAACCCCTACGGCTACCGCATGGTCGACGTCGGCGACGGCGACATCGACTACCAGCGATTCATCTCGGCGGTCACCCGCCTCCAGGGGCACCGCCTCGCCCACCACTGGCAGGCCGAGCACGACAACCCCACCGACTCGCTCTCCTTCGCCCGCCGCTCCAGCGCGCACCTGCACTCGCTGAGGGAGAACTGCTGACGGCACCACCGGCATAACAGAGGGTCACCCGGCACGGCAGGGAGTCATCCGGCACGGCAGGTGTACCCGGCACACACGAAGCGGCCGTCCAGTGGTATGGGGCCACTGGACGGCCGCTTCATGCCTGGAGCGTCAGGTGGTCGCGTCCGCGGTCCGCCGGAACACCCCTCCCTTCGTGGGACCGCCCGGCTGTCGCAGCAGCAGGGAGAGACCGGCGGCGACCAGGGACACCACCCCGGCCGTCGTGTACGCGCCCACAAAGCCCCACGCGCCGATGACCACGGCGCCCAGGCCGCCGCCGAAGAGACCGCTGACGAGCTTGGCGCTGTAGACCATGCCGTAGTTGGAGGCGTTGTTGTTCTCGCCGAAGTAGTCGGGGACGAGTGCGGCGAACAAGGGGTAGAACGCGCCTCCGCCGAAGCCGGAGAGGAACGCGAAACCCAGGAAGAGCGGTTCGTTGCGGATCTCGCCCGCCCACAGCACCCCGAACTGGGCCACCGCGAGGACGAGACAGACGTACGTGAGCGTCGTGCGCCGGCCGAGCCGGTCGGACAGCCAGCCGACGACGCCCCGGCCCGTGCCGTTGATGACGGACATCACGCCCATGGAGGACGCAGCGACCAGCGGACCGAAACCCATTTCCTTGGCGAACGGCACCTGAAAGGAGATACCGAAGATGGACACGCCCGCACAGCACAGCATGCAGAACCACATGAGCGGGACGACGCCGGTCCGCAGCGCCTCGCCCGGCGTGTACTGGCGCGAGGCAGGCGGGTTCTTGGCCAGTGCGGCGGACGACTTGGCGTCACCCGCCCGGTTCAGCGGGTCCACCTGCTCCGGCCACCAGTTCTTCGGCGGGTCCTTGAAGAACAGCCCCGACACCAGGGTGACCGCCAGCACGTAGAACCCGACGAGGTCCAGCACCGTACGGTAGTTGGATGTGTTGAAGCCATACGAGAACAGGAAAATGAATGGCACGGCCCCATACGCGAACGCGCCGTTCACCAGCCCTGTCTTGCCGCCCCTGCGCTCCGGATACCACTTGCCGACCATGTTCACGCAGGTCGAGTAGATCAGTCCGGAACCGAGCCCGCCCAGAACACCGAAGCCCAGCAGGGCCGTCCCGACGTTCGGCGCGTGACTCAGGCTCACAAAACCGATCAGCGAGCAGAACGATCCCGTGACCATCGCGGCCCGACTGCTGAGGATGCCCTTCTCACGGAGCTTTCCGGCGGGGAAGGAGACCCCCGCCTGGAAGAAGATCCACACGCTCAGCACCCAGAAGGTGTTGGTCGAGGACCAGTGGTGGGCCCGGGAGAGGGTGTCCTCGGCGGCCCCGAAGGCGTACTCGAAGACGCTGATGGCGAGCATGGCCGCCCACGGCAGGGCCACCATCGTCCACCTCGGCAGCCCGAGGATCTGCCGGTCCGATTCTCCAACTCGGTAGACGCGCCCCCTGAGGTCGGTGATTTCGCGGTACTGCGTACTGTCGGTCGTACCTCGGGCGAGGGGCTCGGCCGTCATGTCCGGTCCCCCTGCCCTGTCTGACCAACGGTCATGTCAGGCCATCTCCTCACCCAGAGGCTGCGGGTTGGGCGCGATGCCCCGGGTACGCGGCCTGTCCGGTGACTTCAGGAACAGCGCGAGGACGGCCGATGCGAGACCGATGGAGCCGGCCAGCACGAACGCGCCCTCGTAGTCCCAGGCGCTCACCACGACCGCGCCCATGCCGGAGCCCACGAGACCGGAGATGAGCTTCGAGCTGTAGACCATGCCGTAGTTGGAGGCGTTGTTGTTCTCACCGAAGTAGTCCGCCGTCATGGCCGCGAACAGCGGGAAGATCGCGCCGCCGCCGAACCCGGACACCATGGAGCAGAACAGGAAGAACGGCATACTGCCCATCTGGCCGGAGACGAGCACACCGAACTGGGCGGTGCCCAGCACGACGCACACGATGATCAGAGTGTTGCGCCGACCGAAGCGGTCGGAGATCCAGCCGATCACACCGCGTCCCGTGCCGTTGACGATGGCCTTCAGGGACATCGCCGTGGCCACGATTCCGCCCGCGAAGCCCATGTCCTTGCCGAACGGCACCTGGAAGGCGATACCGAAGATGTTGATTCCGGCCGTGCACAGCAGACAGAACCACATCATCCACAGGACGGGTGTGCGGGCTGCCTCCCTCGGGGTGTACTGCTTCACCGCCGGAGGGTTCTTCTCCAGGGCCCGCCGGATCTTCGGGTCGTCGGTCTGCTTCAGCGGGTCGACGTGCGGCGGCCACCAGTTCTTCGGCGGGTCCTTGAAGAACCACCCCGCGAAGGCCACGACGGCGCAGCAGATGAGCCCCACCATCACCAGGACGCCCTGGTAGTTGCTGAGGTCCATGTACGAGGTGAACAGGAACACGAAGGGCACCGAGCCGTAGGCGAAGCCGCCGTTGACCATGCCGGTTTTGCCGCCCTTGCGCTCCGGATACCACTTGCCGACCATGTTCACGCAGGTCGCGTAGACGAGGCCGGCGCCGATGCCGCTGAACATGCCGAAGCCGATGTACGCGACGAGCACGTTCGGCGCGTACGCCAGCGACACATAGCCGCAGATGGTGCCGAACGCGCCGAGCATCATCGCGTACCGTGCCGGCAGCTTGCCGCTCTCGCGCAACTGCCCCGCCGGGAAGGCGACGGCGGCCTGGAAGAACACCCAGACGCCCATCAGCCAGAAGATGTGCCCACTGTTCCACAGGTGGGCCTCGCTCAGGGTCTCCTCGGCGGAGGTGAACGCGTACTCCGAGGAACTGATGCCCAGCATTCCCATCCAGGGGAAGAGCACCATGGTCCAGCGTGGTCGCCCCATGATGTCCCGGTCGGTCTCACCGATGCGGTACAGGCGGCCGTTGCGGTCCGTCACCTCCCTGTAAGGGACGGACGTCGTCAGGTCGGTGGTTGTCATATCGCGAAAGCACCCCTTGCGTCGAAAGTTCTGGCCAGCGCCCCCTGTCCAATGCCTTTCGTGTGCGCTTGGGTCCTGGGGCGGCCGACGCGCACCGTCGGCCGCCCCGCGCTAACTCACCTCATTTACCGCCTCCCGACACTCCTGATATCGGCCCTCGGCGGCCCCTGCCGATCACAGCAGGCCCGCCGCCCGCGCCCACCGGTACTTCGCGCCGAGCACGGCCACCGGCTTCTCGGTCGTGTACGGGTACGCCACGACCCCTCGCTCGAAGAGGTACTGGCACGCCTCCTCGACCTCCACGTCGCCCGCGAGTGACGCCACCACGGGCTTGCTGATGCCGCGCTCGCGGAATTCGGCCACCACGCGCGCGGTGAGCTCGGCGAAGACCATGGGAGGGGTCACGATGGTGTGCCAGTAGCCGAGGACGAGCGCGTGGATGCGCGGGTCCTCAAGCCCCAGCCGGATCGTCGCCTCATACGTCGACGGCGGCTCGCCCCCGGTGATGTCCACGGGGTTGCCCGCGGCCCCGAAGGGCGGGATGAACTTCCTGAAGGACTCGTCCAGGTCCGGCGGGATCTCCATCAGGGAGAGCCCGTTGTCGGTGACCGCGTCGGACAGCAGGACGCCGCTGCCGCCGGCGCCCGTGATGATCACGACGTTGTCGCCCTGCGGCGCCGGAAGCACCGGCAACGCGCGCGCGTACTCCAGCATTTCGTTCAGCCCGGGCGCCCGGATGACACCGGCCTGCTTCAGGATGTCGTCGTACACGGCGTCGTCGCCGGCCAGCGCGCCCGTGTGCGAGCCCGCCGCCTTCGCTCCGGCCGCCGTACGGCCAGCCTTCAGGACCACGACCGGCTTCTTCGGCACGGTGGCCCGCGCCGCCTCGACGAAGGCGCGCCCGTCCTTGAGGTCCTCCAGGTGCATGGCGATGCACTGGGTGTTCGGGTCCTCACCGAACCAGGTGAGCAGGTCGTCCTCGTCCAGGTCGGACTTGTTGCCGAGCCCGACGATCGCCGACACGCCCGTCTTCGTGGTGCGCGCGAAGCCCAGGATGGCCATTCCGATGCCACCGGACTGCGAGGTCAGCGCGACACCGCCCTTGACGTCGTACGGGGTGCAGAACGTGGCGCACAGGTCCTGCCAGGTCGAGTAGTAGCCGTAGATGTTCGGTCCGAGCAGCCGGGTGCCGTGCCGCTCGGCGATCGCCACGATCTCGGCCTGCAACTCGTGCTCGCCGGTCTCCGCGAACCCGGAGGGGATCAGTACGGCGTTGGGGATCTTCTTGCGTCCCACCTCCTCCAGGGCCGAGGCCACGAACTTGGCGGGGATCGCGAAGACCGCCACATCCACCTCACCGGGAACATCCGTGACACTCTTGTACGCCTTGCGGCCCAGAATGTCATCGGCCTTGGGGTTCACCGGATGGATCTCCCCGGAGAAGCCGCCGTCGATGAGGTTGCGCATCACCGAGTTGCCGATCTTGCCCTGCTCGTTGGAGGCGCCGATCACGGCGACCGAGGAGGGCTGCATAAGGCGACGCATGGAGATGAGGATCTCCTCGCGCGTGTAGGTGCGCCGTGGCGTCGGCACCGAGTCCGCGAGGATCACGCGGATGTCCGCAGCGACCGCGCCCTCCGGAGTGGCGATCACCGGGTTGAGGTCCACCTCGGCGATCTCCGGGAAGTCCGCGACGAGTTCGGAGACCCGGCGGATCTGTTCGGCGATCGCCCACCGGTCCACGGCCGCGCTGCCGCGCACCCCGTGCAGGATCTCCGCCGAGCGGATCGAGTCCAGCATCGACAGGGCCTCGTCGGTGGACACGGGAGCCAGCCGGAAGGTCACGTCCTTGAGGACCTCGACCAGCACCCCGCCGAGTCCGAAGGCCACGACCTTCCCGAACGTCGGATCGGTGACCGCCCCGACGATGACCTCCTGCCCCTGGGGCAGCAGTTCCTGGACCTGCACGCCCTCGATGCGCGCCTGCGGGTCGTACGCCCGTGCGTTCTCGACGATCTTGTGGAAGGCGGCCCGCACGTCGGCGGAACCCTCCACCCCGACGATCACGCCGCCCGCGTCGGTCTTGTGCAGGATGTCGGGCGAGACGATCTTCATGACGACCGGCCCGCCGAAGCGCGCTGCGTACGCCACCGCCTCGTCGACGTCCCTCGCCAGCTCCTCACCCGGAACGGCGATCCCGTACGCGTCGGCGATCACCTTGCCCTCGGGCGCGGTGAGTGCGCTGCGGCCCTCGGCCCGTACGGCGTCGAGGAGCGTACGCACCCTCAGCACCCGGTCTTCGGCCATCAATTCAGATCACTCCGTTCGACTTGAGCATGCGCAGCTCCTCGTCGCCGAGGCCGAGCTCGCCGACGAAGACCTCTTCGTTGTGCTCGCCGAGCAGCGGCGAACTGGTCACGTCCACGGGGGAGTCGGAGAGCTTCAGCGGACTGCCCACGGTCACGAACTCGCCCCGCTCGGGGTGCGGCACCTTGACGACCATCTCGTTGTCGGCCAGTGACGGGTCCTCGATGATCTCCTTGGTGGACAGGATCGGCCCGCACGGGATGTTGTGGGCGTTGAGCTTCTCCAGCACCTCCCACTTGGGGAGCGTGGACGACCACTCCTCGATCAGTTGGAACATCTTGTTCAGCTTCGGCAGCCGGGCCTCGGGGGTCGACCACTCGGGGTCGTCGGCCAGCTCGGGCCGGCCGATGAGCTCGCTGACCGGCTTCCAGCCGACGGGCTGCACGATGACGTACACGTAGTCGTTCGGGCCGCCCGGCGCGCACTTGACCGCCCAGCCGGGCTGGCCGCCACCGGAGGCGTTTCCCGAGCGGGGAACTTCCGTGCCGAAGTCCTCGTTGGGATATTCAGCGAGCGGGCCATGGGCCAGGCGCTGCTGATCGCGCAGCTTCACCCGGCAGAGGTTGAGCACGGCGTGCTGCATGGCCACATTGACCCGCTGACCGCGCCCGGTGTTCTCCCGCTGGAACAGCGCCGCGAGAATCCCCGCCACGGCGTGGATGCCCGTGCCCGAGTCTCCGATCTGGGCCCCCGTCGCCAGCGGCGGCCCGTCCTCGAACCCGGTGGTCGACATCGACCCGCCCATGGCCTGCGCGACGACCTCGTACGCCTTGAAGTTGGTGTACGGGCCGTCGCCGAACCCCTTGATGGAGGCATAGACGATCCGCGGATTGATCTCCTGGATGCGGTCCCAGGTGAACCCCATGCGGTCGACCGCGCCCGGTCCGAAGTTCTCGACCATGACGTCGGAACGCCGGATCAGCTCGGTGAGAAGTTCTTTGCCGCGCTCGGTCTTGGTGTTGAGGGTGATGCTCCGCTTGTTGCAGTTGAGCATCGTGAAGTAGAGGGAGTCGACGTCCGGGAGGTCACGCAGCTGCTTGCGCGTGATGTCACCGGTCGGCGCTTCCAGCTTCACGACGTCCGCGCCGAGCCACGCGAGCAGCTGGGTCGCGGACGGCCCGGACTGGACATGCGTCATGTCCAGGACGCGGATGCCTTCGAGGGCCTTGGTTCCTGTCATCGGGGGCACCTCACTTGTACATCGTCTGGTTCATGGTTCCGGGGGCGTACGCGTCCGGGTCGACCCAGACGTTGATCAGCGACGGCTTACCGGACTCGCGGGCGCGGCGGAGCGCGGGGCCGATGTCGGCGGGGTCACGGACCTCCTCGCCGTAACCGCCCAGAATCTGCGCGAACTTGTCGTACTGGACGTCACCGAGGGTGTTGCCGACCCGCTCGCGCTCCTCGCCGTACTTGGCCTTCTGGCCGTAGCGGATCTGGTTCATGGAGGAGTTGTTGCCGACGATGCCGACGAAGGGGAGGTTGTAGCGGACGAGGGTCTCGAAGTCCCAGCCGGTGAGGGAGAAGGCGCCGTCACCGAAGAGGGCGACCACTTCCTTGTCGGGCCGCGCCTGCTTGGCCGCGAGCACGAAGGGGACGCCGACGCCGAGGGTGCCCAGGGGGCCCGGGTCCATCCAGTGGCCGGGCGACTTGGGCTGCACGACCTGACCGGAGAAGGTGACGATGTCGCCGCCGTCGCCGATGTAGATGGAGTCCTCGGTGAGGAAGTCGTTGATCTCACTGACCAGCCGGTACGGGTGGATGGGTGAGGCCTCCGACTTGAGGCTGGGCAGCCGCTTCTCGATGGCCGTCTGCTCGGCGGCGCGCAGCTCGTCGAGCCACTCCTTGCGCTTCGACGCGCCCCCGTTGCTGTATCCATTGAGAGCGTGCCCGGAGACGGCCTCGGTCACCGACTTCAGGACCAGTCCGGCGTCGCCCACGATCCCGAGGTCGATGTCGCGGTTCTTGCCGACGGTCCGGTAGTCGAGGTCGATCTGTACGACGGTCGCGTCCTGCGAGAGCCGCTTGCCGTAGCCCATGCGGAAGTCGAAGGGCGTGCCGACGATGACGATGACGTCGGCGTTCGAGAAGGCGTACCGGCGGGAGAGCTGGAAGTGGTGCGGGTCCCCGGGCGGGAGGGTGCCGCGGCCGGCGCCGTTCATGTACGCGGGGATGTTGAGGGTCCGTACGAGGTCGATGGCCTCCTCGGTGCCACGGGTCGTCCACACCTGGCTGCCCAGCAGGATGGCGGGCTTCTCGGCGTGCACGAGCAGGTCGGCGAGCTTCTCGATGGCCTCGGGGTCGCCGGCCGAGCGGGTGGAGGCGCGGTAGGCACCGGCCTTCGGCACACGCGCCTTCTCCGCGGGCACCTTGGCGTCCAGTACGTCGCGCGGGATCTCCAGGAAGGAGGGGCCGGGCGCGCCGTGGTAGCACTCGCGGAAGGCCATCGACACCATGTCCGCCGCGCGCGCCGTGTCCGGCACGGTCGCCGCGAACTTGGTGATCGGGGTCATCATGTCGACGTGCGGGAGGTCCTGCAGGGACCCCATCTTGTGCTGGGTGAGGGCTCCCTGGCCGCCGATCAGCAGCATCGGCGACTCCGCGCGGAAGGCGTTGGCGACACCGGTCACGGCGTCGGTCGTCCCGGGGCCCGCGGTGACGACGGCACAGCCGGGCTTGCCGGTGATGCGTGCGTAGCCGTCGGCGGCGTGGGCGGCGACCTGCTCGTGGCGTACGTCGACGACCTCTATGCCTTCGTCGACGCAGCCGTCGTAGATGTCGATGATGTGGCCGCCGCACAAGGTGTAGATGACCTCCACACCCTCCGCTTTGAGTGCCTTGGCGACCAGGTGCCCACCGGAGATGAGGTTCTGGCCGTTGTCGTCGGGCATAGCGAAGTCCTGTCCCTCCGTAGGGGATCGGGCGCGTGTTTGCGCAGCTCACACGCCATTCACATGGTGCTCGTGGATCCTGTCGCGATAGATTGCATACAGTCGACGAATACTGTATGAAGCTTGTTATCCCGCATCCGGTGGGTGGTGTCCAGGGGGCGTGCGGCACTTTACGAGGGCTTGGTGGTTGGCCCTCCCAGATGACTCAGTGGTCAGGAGCCGGAATGGACCTGTTCGAACACCAGGCAAGGGAACTCTTCGAGGAATACGGCATCTTGGTGCCACGGGCGGAGGTCACCGACTCGCCCAAGGAGGCGCGGGAGATCGCCCGCAGGCTCGGCGGACGCGTCGTGGTCAAGGCCCAGGTGAAGACGGGAGGCCGTGGCAAGGCGGGCGGAGTGAAGCTCGCAGCCGACCCCGCCGCCACCGAACTGACGGCCCGCCAGATCCTCGGTATGGACATCAAGGGCCACACGGTCGGCAAGGTGATGCTGGCCCAGCCTGTCGACATCGAGCGCGAGTTCTACGTCAGCTACGTTCTCGACCGCGCGGCCGGCCACTTCCTGGCCATCGCCTCGGCCGAGGGCGGCGTGGAGATCGAGGAGGTGGCCGCGACCAGGCCGGAGGCGGTCGCGCGCATCCCCGTCGACTCGGCCGAGGGCGTGACAGCGGCGAAGGCCGCGCACATCGCCGAGGCCGCCGGACTGCCACCGCAGGCCGTCGACGTCCTCGTGCGGCTCTGGGATGTCCTCGTCCGTGAGGACGCCGTACTCGTCGAGGTGAACCCCCTCGTCCGTACCGCGCAGGGGCAGATCCTCGCCCTCGACGGCAAGGTCACCCTCGACGACAACGCGCACTTCCGGCAGGCCCGTTGGGGCGATGAGGCCGCCGCGCACGACGATCCCCTGGAGGCCGCGGCCGCAGCCAAGGGCCTCAACTACGTGAAGTTGGACGGCGAGGTCGGCATCATCGGCAACGGCGCGGGCCTCGTCATGTCGACCCTCGACGTGGTCGCCGGCTGCGGTGCCCGACCCGCCAACTTCCTCGACATCGGCGGTGGAGCGAGCGCCCAGATCATGGCCGACGGCCTCTCCGTCATCCTCTCCGACCCGGCCGTGAAGTCCGTGTTCGTCAACGTCTTCGGCGGCATCACCGCCTGCGACGCGGTCGCCGACGGCATCGTGCAGGCCCTGGAGACCGTCCAGCTGACCAAACCGCTGGTCGTGCGCCTCGACGGCAACAACGCCGCCCGCGGCCGCGCCATCCTCGACGGGCACGCCCACCCCCTGGTCCAGCAGGCCACCACCATGGACGGCGCCGCACGACGGGCCGCCGACATCGCCAACGCAGCCTAAGGAGACCGGACATGGCCATCTACCTCACCAAGGAGAGCAAGGTCCTCGTCCAGGGCATGACCGGCGGCGAAGGCATGAAGCACACGCGCCGCATGCTCGCGGCCGGCACGGACGTCGTCGGCGGCGTCAACCCCCGCAAGGCGGGCCGCACCGTCGACTTCGACGACCGCGCCGTCCCCGTCTTCGGCTCCGTTTACGAGGGCATCGAGGAGACCGGCGCGGACGTGACCGTCGTCTTCGTACCGCCCGCGTTCGCCAAGGCCGCCGTGGTCGAGGCCGCCGACGCCGGCATCGGCCTCGCCGTCGTCATCACCGAGGGCATCCCGGTCCACGACTCGGTCGCCTTCACCGCCTACGCACAGTCGAAGAGCACACGCATCATCGGGCCCAACTGCCCAGGGCTGATCACGCCCGGCCAGTCCAACGCGGGCATCATCCCCGCCGACATCACCAAGCCCGGCCGCATCGGCCTGGTGTCCAAGTCGGGCACGCTGACCTACCAACTGATGTACGAACTCCGCGACATCGGCTTCTCCACCTGCGTCGGCATCGGCGGCGACCCGGTCGTCGGCACCACCCACATCGACTGCCTGGCCGCCTTCGAGGACGACCCGGACACCGAACTCATCGTGATGATCGGGGAGATCGGCGGCGACGCCGAGGAGCGGGCCGCCGCGTACATCCGCGACCACGTCACCAAGCCCGTCGTCGGCTACATCGCCGGCTTCACGGCGCCCGAGGGCAGGACGATGGGGCATGCGGGCGCGATCGTCTCCGGCTCGTCGGGCACGGCTCAGGCGAAGAAGGAGGCACTGGAGGCGGCCGGGGTCCAGGTGGGCGGCACACCGACCGAGACGGCGCGACTGGTGCTGGCCCGGCTGGACACCGAGCGTGCGGGATCCGACCCCAACTGAACGACCCCAACTGAACGACCCCAACTGAACGACCCCAACTGAACGACCCCAACTGAACGACCTCAACGGAACCGAACCGACTGAATCGACCGCAACTGAACGGACCGCAAGTAAAAGGACCGTAGCGTCCCTCCCGGTTGAAGCGCGGTGACCATGCGGCACCACGCAGTCTCGCCGCCTTCTTCCGTACGACGCCTCCGTACCCGCCGGCAGACAGTCAGGCGCTCCCGGTACGGGAGGCGAGCCATGCCCGACTCTGCCCGCCCCTCTTCCGCCACCGCCCCTCCAAGGAAGGCCCCTCGGGCCCTTTCCTTCTCGACTGTGCACCGAGAGCGGAGTAATCGAATGGCAACCACCCTCACCCTGAAATCCGGAACCTCCTGGTCGGACGCCTGGCAGCGCTGCCTCGCCGTCGCCCCCGAGGCCTTCCGGGACGACCGTGTCCTCAACCTCTGGGGCGCCGCCTGGCAGCCGGACGGCCGGGCGCTCCCGGCCACCAGTCCCGTCGACGGCAGCCCCATCGCGGGCCCTCCCCGCATCGACGCCGCCACCGCCCACCAGGCGGTGCGCGCCTCACTCGACCAGCACCGCGCCTGGCGTCACGTCCCCCTCGACGAACGCCGCGCCCGCGTCGCCGCCACCCTCGACGCCCTCACCCAGCACCGCGAACTGCTCGCCCTGCTCCTCGTGTGGGAGATCGGCAAACCCTGGCGCCTCGCACAGGCCGACGTGGACCGGGCCATCGACGGCGTGCGCTGGTACGTCGACGGCATCGAGCCCATGGTCGAGGACCGCGCGCCGCTGGACGCCCCGGTGTCCAACATCGCGAGCTGGAACTACCCGATGAGCGTGCTCGTTCACGCAATGCTGGTACAGGCACTGGCCGGCAACGCGGTCATCGCCAAGACCCCGACCGACGGCGGTGTCGCCTGCCTCACCCTGGCCGGCGCGCTCGCCGCACGCGAAGGGATCCCCGTCACCCTCGTCAGCGGCAGCGGAGGCGAGCTGTCCGAGGCACTGGTGCGGGCACCCGAGATCGGCTGCGTCTCCTTCGTCGGGGGCCGCGACACGGGCGCCGCCGTAGCCACGGCTGTCGCCGACCTCGGCAAACGACATGTACTCGAACAGGAGGGACTGAACACCTGGGGCATCTGGAACTACACGGACTGGGAAGCGCTCTCGGCCGTCATCCCCAAACTCTTCGACTACGGGAAGCAGCGCTGCACCGCATACCCGCGCTTCGTCGTCCAGCGCACGCTGTTCGACGAGTTCCTGGCGGCCTACCTCCCCGCGGTCCGGACGCTGAGAGTCGGCCATCCGCTGGCGGTGGAGCACCCCGAGGGCCGGTACCCGGCGCTGGACTTCGGGCCCGTCATCAACGCGGCCAAGGCAAAGGAGCTGACCGACCAGGTCACGGAGGCGGTGGACCGCGGCGCGATCCCACTCCACCGCGGCAGTCTGACCGATGCCCGCTTCCTGCCCGGCCAGGACACGGCGGCGTACGTCCAGCCGGTCACGCTCCTCAATCCGCCGCCGTCCTCGCCCCTGCACCACGCGGAGCCATTCGGCCCGGTCGACACGATCGTCCTGGTCGACACGGAGGCCGAGCTGCTCGCAGCCATGAACGCGTCGAACGGCGCCCTGGTCGCCACGCTGTCCACGGACGACCAGACGACGTTCGACCGTCTTGCCCCACAGATACGCGCCTTCAAGGTCGGCCACGGCAAGCCCCGTTCCCGCGGTGACCGTGACGAGCTGTTCGGTGGCTTCGGCGCGTCCTGGCGCGGCGCGTTCGTGGGCGGAGAGCTGCTCGTGCGCGCGGTGACCCAGGGGCCGGCAGGGGAGCGGCTACCAGGGAACTTCCCGGAATATCACCTCATGCCCTGACGGGAACACGGCAACGGTTGCCGTGACATCAGGCGAAACGTGACCGGGCGTGCACCAGGCGTGAAAGCCGCACGTCCGGCCGCCGCCAACCGCCACCTCTGGCCCCTATATGCAGGTGAGAGCCACTCCGAAACCTTGGTATTGTTGTCCGTGTCGCCCCGGGGAAGAGCCCCGGCAAGGCGGCAGACACCTGGTCCGGGTGGCGGAATGGCAGACGCGCTAGCTTGAGGTGCTAGTGCCCTTTATCGGGCGTGGGGGTTCAAGTCCCCCCTCGGACACAACCATTGACGATACGGTGACGAGGGCCTCGACCTTACGGTCGTGGTCCTCGTGGCGTGTTTGTAACTGATTGTGAGGCCTGGGGCTTCGTAGAGTGGGCCTTTCTTGTCGGCGTCGGCCGTATGGATACGCTGTGCAATATTTTCAAGGCTTTCAGTCATCCTTGGGATCTGTTGTGCGTCGAGCTTCTTCTGCGCCGCTTCCTTGTCTTGCTGCGCGTTGTTGATCCACTGGGTGACGACGGCTGGGTCGGCTCCGGCTTCGAGGGCTGCTTGGTAGCGGGCAAGGCGCCGCTCGCAGTCCTTGATTCTTCGAAAGCCGCCACCGGCCAGCGCATCCACAAACTCCAGCCCGACCCCGTCGCCGCGCCTATCGTGCAACGGATATTCACCATGTACGTCGACGGCATTAGCGACAACGCCGTCGCCGCCCAGCTCACACGCGACGCCATCCCCTGGGGGCACGTCCCTTATAGAGATGTCGCATGGTTGATTTGTCGTCCTGTCGGCTGAGGACCTGGTGGAGGCAGGCTCGGTGGCCACGCATTACGGGGGCTCGCTGGGGGCCTTGCTGCCTCCGAAGCAGCGACGCGGTTGAGGCTGATCCTTGGGAGTGGACACCCTGACAATGGATCTTGTAGGTCCAGATAGCGCGGCCTCTGAAGCAGGGGATTAGCCGCCCGTAGGTCGAATACTATCCGGGGTCGTTGAGGTCTGAAGGCTTCTGTCCCATGAGGCAGCAACGACAGCAGCGACGGCCGTAACGATGGCGATGCCCAGAGCTGGCGACGCCAATGCGAAGACGACTCCGGTCCCGGCGGCACAGACAGTGAACGCCGCCAGGCGTAGTGCTTGCCGCCGCCGAGCTTGCCGTTGTTGGCGGCGTTCCAAAAGATGCTCAGAAGCGGCATGGTCCGGGGCGAAGTCCCGCATCCGACCGTCGGTAAGGATCTTGAGTATTCGCTCCATTTCGAGCAGAGCTCGTTTCCCTTCATCGGGCCGGTCGAGTTCGACGCCGTCGCGAAGTTCGCGGACGAAGGCCGCGGCTGATGAGTAGTGAGCTACGACCTGCGGCATGGGAGTACGGCCATCTGGCAGGGCACGCTGTAAGGCGTACTGCTCCAAAGCGATGGCGAAACCTTCCAAAGCCCGAACAGCCGAAACATGCGGGGCACGAAACGGGAACTCCCGCAGTGGCTCGCACCCAGCCACAGCAAGCGGCTTGAGCAGAGCTTCGTACGCTCCACGGGCCCTGGCCGTCACGATCTCGGTTGTCCACCGCTGCATGCCTTGATTGGCCACAAGCTGCATAATCGCCATCGTGAACACGATGGGCCAAAGCAGCACACCCACGATGAAAGCTTCCTGCCATTCATGCGACTTGCCGCTGGCTACGGCGACTGCAAGGACGACCCCCGCGGGGACAGACGTTGCGGCCGGTACGCGCAGCTTCGCGAGGAAAACTCTCTGTGATGCCAGAAATAGAACGTCGTCTCGCTGTAAGTAGTCCAGCGTGGGTGGATCTGGGCGCGTGGCGTGGTCACTCATATCAATCATCCGTTCAAGATCGGCACGGCGTTCTCTCGCCTGGCCGGTTGCCCACTTCCACCACAAGCGCTCCAGCAGCGTCCGGTTACTGTGTCTCTGGGACGTCGCAGTCGTCACCAGCAACAAGATCGACAGTGTCCAAGCTGCGACGATGAGCCCGCCGAAATCCCCCTTGGTCAACCCTCTCCCCCTCCGGAATTCGCACCCATCCCGGGCCAACGGTCATTACGAGTCCCTATGCCCTCCGAGGCCTCCCCGATGCCTCAACCCGAATGGACATCAACTCACGCCCCGCCCTGTGAGAGCTTGTCAAGAGGTGCTCGGCGACAACGCGAAGAGGCCGTACAGGGTCGCGATCAGCGCCGCCGCGCTCGTGGCGGCTGCGAGGTCGGGACGCTCGCTCCAGTGTGTCCCTGAGCCTCGGCGTGCTGTGCTGTGCTGCGGGCGTGTGCTGCGCGGGCCCGTGCGCTTGGTGCCGAGTTTGCGCTGAGGCGCTGCACGCGCCAGGCCAGTACCCGTGCGGGGCGGCGGGCGCCGTCCAGGGCGCGCTGATCTGCGGCCTGCTGGAGGAGCTGCTTCGGGTTGTGGCCATCGGTCTCAGCTTTGGCGAGGACCGCGGTGAGGGCATCGAAAGAGGGGCACTTTCGATCCGGTGTTCACACTTCGGACGTACCCGCACTTCATGCCGCGGGCCGGCGCGCGTGGACTGTCCGCCAACGAGGCCCGGTTCACGGTCTCGGCTGAAAGCGCCTGAGGAGTCCAGAGGGGAACCGGCCGCCGGATGCCCATAGGACTGCTCACCCGCTCGGCGAGGGGTGCGAGTTTCGGCCGCAGCGGCCGCGCCCTGGTGCCAGGCGTCTTCTGTCGTGTGCGTCGTCTCCTGTGACGGCCGACGTGTGCACGGCGCGCTCATCGTCCTGCAGCCGGTCGAATCCGGCCGTCCGGCTTCCATGTCTCTAAACGGTGATGAGATGAGAGTTACTGTCATCTTGAAGTTCGCTGTCAATTAGACACGTGCTACCGTCATGAATGTGACTGGCAAGCCGGATCTCCGAGAACGCCGTCGGCTCGCAACCAGGGCCGACATCGAAGACGCCGCCCTCGACTTGTTCGAGAGGCAGGGGTACGAGCGCACGACCGTGCTGGAGATCGCGGCGGCGGCCGGCGTCTCGCAGAGCACCTTCTTCCGGTACTTCGCGACGAAGGAGGACGCGGCGCTGGGGCCGAACCGGGCCTTCGAGTCCGCTCTCGTCGCTCGTCTGGGCAGTGCCAAAGCCGGGTCCTTGACCCTTCGCGACATCGAGGACGTCATCGTCGGAGTCCTGGGCGATCTGAGCACCATCCCGGCCGACGTGCTCAGCCGCATGCGGCGGGTCGGCGGCCTGCTCATGCGGGACATGGCCCTGCGCAGCGCGGCACTGCGGCGGGAGGTCGAACAATGTCAACGGTTCCTGAGGCTCCTAGCGGACGCCACCGGCAGCGAGACCGTGGACCTGCGGGCCCGGGTGATGGCCGAGACCGTGAGTGCCACACTGCGCGCCGCGTTCGACGAGTGGGCCTCACGCCGGGCGCCGGAGGGCGACGCCGACCTGGTCGAGGTCTACCGCACCACCTGCGCTCGCCTGCGTGACGTGGTCGCGGACTGACCCGTCCGACGCCCGGCTGCGGCCCGCGGGCTTCCCTGACCCGTCTGCTGGAGGTACAGCATGAGAGCAGCGCTCATCATCGGCCGCGAACAGGTCGAGTTCAAGGACTTCCCGCTGCCGGAGACGGCCGGGCCCGGCACGGTCGTCGTAGGAATCGGCAGGTGCGGGGTATGTGGGTCCGACGTCACGGCGTTCAGAGAGGGAGAGCCGTATCCGCCGTTCCTCTCGGGGCATGAGTGGGGCGGAACGGTGCTGGCGGTCGGCGACGGTGTCACGGGCCTCGGCGAGGGCGACCGGGTGATCGCGGGTACGCCTCCGGCCTGTCGGCGGTGCGCGATGTGCCGCGCCGGCCATGACGAGCGATGCGAGGGCCTGACCTCACTCGCCTTCGGAACCCATCCGCTCACCCCGCTCCACGGCGCCTACGCCGAGCGGATCACCGTCCCCGCCGAGATGCTTGTTCCCATCCCCGGCACGGTCGACGACGACCAGGCGGCGATGGTCGAGCCCGCCACCGTCGCCCTGCACGCGGTCCGCCGCCGCCCGCCCCGACCGGGCGAGACGGCGGTGGTGCTGGGCGCAGGGCCGGTCGGGCTGTTCGCGGTGCAGTTGTTGCGCCTGGCCGGTGCCCGGCGGGTGATCGTGTCGGAACCCCTGGGACGCCGTCGTGCCCTCGCGGTCTCCCTCGGTGCCGATGCCGCCGTGGTGCCGGGCGAGGAAGCCCAGTCGGCCGTACGGGACCTGACGAACGGGCTGGGCGCGGACCTCGTGTTCGACTGCGCCGGCAACCAGGCGGCGTTCACTGCCGCCACGGAGCTGTGCCGGCCCGGTGCGACGATCATGATCGTGGGTGCCGCGTCGGGTTCCTTCGGTGTCTCGCCCCTCACCTGGCTGAGCAAGGAACTCACGATCGACACGTCGCTCGCCCACCTCAACCACGAGTTCCCGATCACGATCGACCTGATCGCATCCGGGCGCCTGCGGACCGACCTCCTGCACGACCTGACCATCGGCCTCGACGGCCTCACCGACGTCCTGGCGGAACTGGCTCGCGGACGCGACTACGTCAAGGTCCTGGTGGATCCCGGGAAGTAGCCGCTGTGCCCGGCGGAGAGCGGCACACCACGCACTCATGACGACACCCTAGGAGCAGAACCCTTCATGCGCGCTCTGGTTCTCGACCGGCCCGGCCCGTGCGACACCCTGCGGCTCGCGGACCTGCCGGTCCCCGAGCCCGGTCCAGGACAGGTACGGATCAGAGTCGAGGCCTGCGGACTGAACCCGTCGGACTACCAGCGTGCCGCCCACGGCATCCCCGAGTGGACCTGGCCGGCCGTTCTCGGACTGGACGTCGTGGGCATCGTGGACGTACTTGGTCCGGGAGTGACGAACGTCCGCCCGGGGCAGCGTGTCGCATACCACGCGGACATCCGCGAGCGTGGCGGCTTCGCCGAGTACACCCTGGCGGACGCCAAGGTCCTGGCACCGGTGCCGGCGGTCATCGATCCGACGGACGCCGCCGCTCTGCCGTCGGCCGGCCTGACGGCCTATCAGGCGGTGGTGCGCCGTCTGCACGTCACCGCGGGGGACACCGTTCTCGTCACCGGTGGTGCCGGGGGAGTCGGCGGCTTCGCGGTCCAACTGGCCGCACTGGCCGGAGCGCGGGTGCTTGCCACCGCGTCCGCCCACAACACCGCGCATGTGAAGGGACTGGGCGCGGAAGCCGTCGTCGACCACCGCACCGAGGACGTACCCTCCCGCGTAGGGGAGTTGACCGACGGCCGGGGTGTGGACGCCGTGGTCGACACCGTGGGCCCGGACTCAGCCACGGCCAACCTGGGTCTCCTGGTGCACGGTGGCCGCCTCGCCGCGATCGCGGGACGACCGGACCTGAGCGTGGTGCCGCAGTTCTCGATGGCACCCTCCCTCCACGAGATCGCGCTCGGCGCCGCGTACACGGTCGGGGACGAACGATCCCGGGAGCAGTTGTCGACGATGCTCACCGAATTGCTCGGCATGGCCGCCGACAGACGGCTGGACCCGATGGTGACCCGAACCCTGCCCCTGGAGGACGTGCCGACGGCGCTGACCGAACTGTCGGGCCGTCGCGTGCGCGGCAAGCTGGTCCAGGTCTTCGCCTGACGTGCCGGACGAGGCAAGTGCCATGACGGTACCGGCACCGGCCCACGGGATGCTCGGATCCACCAAGCGGATCAGGGCCTCCCGGGAGAAAGCCATCCTGCGCGCGACGTACGAAGTGCTCGCGGAGTCGGGTTACGAGGGGCTGCGCTACGAGGCCGTGGCGGCCCGCGCCCGTGCGAGCAAGGCCACGCTCTACCGTCACTGGCCCACCAAGGGCGAGCTGGTCACCGCCGCTGTCCGCGCCGCGCGCATGACGAGCCTTGCGGTGCCCGACACCGGCACACTGCGCGGCGACCTGGTGGCCTACGTGAGCCGTCTCGCCGAGCAGGCGTCCGGCGAGGAGGGCGCCGTGATCGCCGGTCTCTCCCTCACGATGCGCCATGACGCCGAACTGGCAGCACTACTACGGCCGTTGACGACGTTCAAGGAATCACCCGGTCGGGCCATCTGTACCCGGGCTGAGGAACGCGGCGAACTGCCGCCCGGCCACGACGCCCGCCTGGTCGACGAGATCCCCGCCGCACTTCTCTTCGTGCGCGGATTCGCACTCGGCCGCATGCCCGACGAGACGTATCTCCGCCACCTCGTCGACGACATCGTTCTGCCGCTGCTCACCGTGAAGCAACCATGTGAGGAGACCCCGTGAAACCGACACCGCCCCCCTTCGACACCGAACTCGGCGCTGTTCTGCAGGCGATGGCAGCCGAGGGCTGCGTGAGGGCCTCCGGATACGGCCGGTTCGGCGGACGGTGGGGCATCGAGGCGTTCTCCAACACCCGCTGGGTGACGATCGCGACCCAACAGGCCCACTACCCCTTCTGATCGGTCCCGCCCCAGGCACAGGACAGAACGCCCGCACCTCCCCCCTTGGAGGTCAGGCGTTGTGGTGGTCCTGGCGGGTCAGACCTGCGGGTTGCCGTTGGCGCTCTTCTCCGCGACCGCCTGCAGAGCGTCCCAGTGCTCGACGATCCGGCCGTGCTGGTCGAAGCGGAAAGTGTCCACCTCGACCGTGCCGCGGTCCTCGGCCGACGTCTTCGCCAAGCCCTGCACGACCACGAGATCGCCCTGGGTCACGGTCCGCTTGAAGGTCAGCGAGGCGTCCGGGAACTGCTGGAGGTAGCCCGTGACGCCGCTGACGAAGGCATCCCGGCCGTTGCCGAAGTTCGGGTTGTGCTGGATGTAGGTGTCGGCGCTGATGTATTTCTCGGCGGCCTTGCCCGGCCGGTGCTGGTTGAAGGCCTCGTCCAGCAGCGCAACAGCGGCCTTCTGGTTGCGCAGTTCCCGGGCGGACAGATCGCTCGCCGCACGCGTCGGCGTGCCGTGCTCGGGCGTGGCCAACGCGGAGGGAACGATCACCACGCCGGCCACGAGAGCGAGGCCGGCTGCGGACACGGACTCTTCGGAGAGGCCTCGGCGAGGTCTGAAGCGGTGCCCTGATGGTCAAAATGCGACTCACTCGTCGCCAGTCCCCGGATCTCCTTGCGGAAGTCGATCGGGGAACGCCCCGTGCGTTGCATGAAGTACTTGCTGAACTGGGAGGGCGTGACGAACCCGAGGTGGTCCGAGATCTGTGCCGCGGTCTCGTCACCGTGCGCCAGCAGACGCTTCGCCTCCAGTACGACCCGGCGGTCGATGAACTCCTTCGCGCTGAGCCCGGCGCTGGCCAGGGTCGCCCGGGCGAGGGTGCGGCCCGAATAGCCGAGCATGTGGGCGTAGTCCTCCACCCTCCGGGTGACGGTGAAGTGCCGTTCGACCGCGTCACGGAACCGAAGGTAGGTCTCGTTCGGCTCCAGAGCGGGGCTGCCGACCGGGACGGTGAGATGAGCCAGTCGCAGCAGGAGCACGGCGACGAGGTGACGCAGGGTCGCCATGTGTATGTCCAGAGGCAGCTGACCGAGCGCCTGGAACTCGCGGCTCAGGTGTTCCGTGGCCATGGCGACCGCCTCGGCGTCGGCGGCGACGGGGGTGGTGACCACCGGTGCGTGCGGGTCATCGACACGGGCGGCCGTCGCCGTGGCCGGGTCCAGCACGTCCTGCTGGAAGAGGATCAGCGTGCCCTCGGCCTTGGCGAGATCGCCCCACTGATGCACCTGCCCCGGGCGCACCCACAGCCAGGAGCCCGGCCTCAGGGCGTAGCTGGTGAAGTCGACGACATGCCAGAGGTCACCCGCGGTGAGCGTGAGCAGGTGGTGGAAATCGGGGCGCTGGGGCCGCGCGAGGGTGTGCTCGGAGACGCGCCGCCGTAGCTCCGCCAGCGACATGACCTCGACCCCGGCAGGCGTGCCCGCGGGCGCGGCGAACGGGATCTCCGGGATCTCGCGCGGACATCCGTGTCGGTTTTTGGCCATCATCAGTCGGAAGTTTATCCGGCTCTCCCTACGCACCTTTCGTACGTTGGTCGTGCCGCTACGGAAACGGAACGTCTCCTTGGCGGAATCAACGGCAAAGAGGAAGACATACCCGCGCGCATGAAGGAGATCACCGGCGGCCGGGGCGTCACCCACGCCGTGGAGAGCAGCGGCGTACCCGCCCTGCTGCGGCAGGCCTCCGACGCACTCGCCGTGCGCGGCACCGTCGGCGTGGTCGGCGCCCCGCCGACCGGCACCGACGGCACCTTCGACGTCAACTTCCTGCTCAACGGGCGCATGATCCGCGGTGTCACTGAAGGCGACAGCGACCTGCTCACCTTCGTCCCCTCCCTGGTTGACCTGCACCGGCACGGACGCCTGCCCTTCGACCGCATGGTCCGTGTGTACACGCCCGACCAGATCAACGAGGCGGCCGCCGACGCCGCGAGCGGAACCGTGCTCAAGCCGGTCCTGCGCATCCAGGCGACGAGCGGCCGACCGGACGCTCGGCAGTAACCGGCGCCTCGACGGAAGAAGAGTGTCGCTTTCTGACAATCATTAGTCGCCGTTCGTGCCGGTGGAGACGACGTCACCGGCATAGTTTGAACACATCGCCACTCGACCACCGGTCCATCCTGCGCAGGTCCACAAATAAGGAAGACAGTCATGAGCAACGCAAGGAACACCGTCCTCCAGGCCGCCGCCGAGCTGTTCGGCGACAAGGACCCCTCCGCCGTGGACCGCTGGGTGGCCGCGAACTACAAGCAGCACAGCGCCCTCGCCGCCGACGGCCCTGAGACCCTCCGCGGACTCGTCGCCAGCTTGGGCGAGGACTTCCGCTACGAAGGTGCCCGGGTCATCGCCGACGGTGACCTGGTCGCCCTGCATGGCACCTACCACGGCTTCGGTCCGGACCCGCTCGTCGGGTTCGACATCTTCCGGGTCGACGCCGACGGCAAACTGGCCGAGCACTGGGACGCCCTGACCCCGCAGGTCAAGGACACCGTCTCCGGCCGCTCCCAGACCGACGGCCCCGCCGCGGTCACCGAGACCGACAAGACCGACGCCAACCGTGCCCTGGTGTCCGAGTTCGCCGAGAAGGTCCTCGTCGGCGCCGACTACTCGGTGCTCACCGACTACATCTCCACCGAGACCTACCACCAGCACAACACCCAGGCCGCCGACGGCCTCGACGGCTTCGGATCAGCCGCGGCCAAGTGGGCCGGGCAGGGCAAGAACCTCGTCTACAAGAAGGTTCATAAGGTCATCGCCGAGGGCGAGTTCGTCCTGACGCAGTCCGAGGGCGAGTTCGGCGTGCCCGTCGCCTACTACGACCTCTTCCGTGTCGCGACCGGAAAGATCGTCGAGCACTGGGACGTCATCGCGCCCGTCCCGGCCGAACTGCCGCACGGCAACGGCCTGTTCTGACCGGCCCGCACACCGTCCGACTCAACGAACGCGTCGACCGACGGAGCACAAGCCCATGAGCGACCTCACCTACGCAGGAAAGGCGTACAAGTTCAGCGTCGACAACGGCATCGTCTTCCACAACACCTACAGCCCCGACGGCACCACGCTGCACTACGAGACCGTCACCGGCCCCAACACCGGCGCGAGCGAGGACGTCGCACTGCACGCAGCCGAGGTCGCCCCGGGCGTCTTTCTGCTCGGCTGGGTAGAGAAGTCCGACATGACCGTCACCCACGCGACGAACCTCAACACCCTCACGGTCCACGCCTTCTGGACCTACGACACCCCCGAGGGCCGGATCGGCGAGCTGCACGTCGGCACACTCGAAGAGATGTGATCCACCCGCCGATGGCCCGGCATCCGCACGCCGACCCACGGATGCCGGGCCATCGGCACACCTCGTTCACCCGCCCCACCCGGAGCCTTTGATAATTCCGATCCGCGCCGAGTCCGATGCCTTCGCCGGGACGGAGACACAGCTCTCCGCACTGCCCCTGACCGCTTACCGGTCAGCCATCGCCCTCGACGAGCCCTTCCGCCCGGCGGCGGGCCCGGCCACAGCCGGGCGGCTGGACGCACACGTGCGCGGACGGCCACGCCGCGTGGGAGGCGCTCCGGGGGGGAGCACCTCCTGGCGGGGCAGTGGCCGGGAGGCCGGTGTGCCGGCAGTCGTGGCTATTCCTTCAGCCGGATCGCGGCCGCCGGGCAGATCGCCGCGGCCTCGCGCACGCCGTCGTGGAACTCCGGCGCGGGGGTTTCGGCGAGCAGGATGGCGATGCCGTCCTCCTCCCGCTGGTCGAAGACCTCGGGGGCGGCCATGACGCACTGGCCGGCGGCGACGCACTTGGGCTCGTCGAATTCGATGTGCATGGTTGTCTCCTTGGAGGTGGAGGTGGAGGTGGAGGTGGAGGTCAGGACTGATCCCAGGCCACGGGCATCCGCTCCGGGCCGCGGGTGAGCATGCCGGTCTTCCAGACGACGTCTGTCTCAGAACCACTGAGCCTGAGACCCGGGAATCGGGTGAGCAGGGTGCGCAGGGACACCTGGAGCTCGACTCGGGCAAGCGGGGAGCCCAGGCAGTGGTGCACGCCGTGCCCGAACGCGAAGTGTTGTGCCTCGCGGCGTTCCAGGTCGAGTTGGTGGGGGCAAGTGAACGCGGAGTCGTCGCGGTTGGCCGAGTGCAGGGCGAATCACGGCCTCGCCCGCGCGTACCGTCACTCCGCCGACCTCTATGTCCTCCAGGGCATAGCGCGCGAACGTGGCAGCGGTGGTCAGCGGGACGAAGCGCAGGAGCTCGGAGAGCCGGTCGTCCTCGTCCCGCGCGGCCACGAGGTCGCCGATCAGGTCGTCGCGGGGGGTCTCGCGGTGGTCGGCGATCAGGGCGGCCCTGTACTACTCGGTCAGGCTGTCTCGGTACTCCGCTGCCTTCTCGGGTGTGTACTTCGTGGTGGAGACGAACGCGTCGGCCCAGACGCGGAAGTCGGCGCGGTCCCCGAACGGCACCCCGAGCAGGGTGCAGATCACGGTGATCGGCAGTGGCAGCGCGAAGTCGGCGACCAGATCGGCAGGGGCGCCCTTGGCGCGCATCGTGTCGCCAGTTCGGTGGCGACCCGCTCGATCCGGGGCGAGTGGCCAGCCAGGCGGGCTCGCCGTAGGGAAGCCGGATCCGGCTCAGGGGCTGCTCCTGCCGCAAGGTTGCGTACAGGGGACTGGGATCCAGCTTCTCGGTCGGGAACGGGTAACTGGTCGGCTGGATGGCCGTCATGGTCGACTCCTTGGTGGGGGCAAAGAAATCACCGTGTGGGCTGGGGCTCTGGGGCTATTGAAAGCCTTGGTAGGCACTAACTGATCGGATGCTATCAGTTAAGGGGGTAGTGGCATGGTGATAATGGATCGTTTACTACCGGTTGGTATTCTGTACGGGTGACCTCCGATGCCCCGCGCCGACTGCGCGCCGACGCCGCCCGCAACTCCGAGAAGATCCTTCGAGCCGCGCGCGAGATCTACACCGAGAGTGGCCCCGAGGCCTCGTTGGAAGAGGTCGCCCGTCGGGCGGGTGTGGGCATCGCGACGCTCTACCGACGGTTCCCGAACAAGGAGGAACTGGTCCGTGCGCTGCTGGAGCAGACCGTCGCCGAGGAGATGGCACCGGCGATCGAGGCGGCGCTCCACGACAAGGATCACCTGCGGGGGCTTGCGGCTTTGCTGGAGGCCGCGGTGTCCTTCGCGGCACGCGAACGAGGGATCCTCAGCGCGTTGAGGAATTCGGGCTCGCTGGCCTCGGAGATCTCCGAATCCTTCTACGAAGCGCTCATCCTCGTGACACGGCGGGCGCAGCGGGCCGGCCGGATCCGTGCGGACCTCGTCCCCGACGACCTGCACCGGATCACGGTGATGGCACTGAGCGTGCTGGGTACGATGCGCGCGGACAGCGACGGCTGGAAGCGATATGTCACCCTGATGATCGACGGCCTGGCCCCGGCACAGCAGACGCCGCTTCCACCCCTGGAGCCGCTCTGGCAGTCGCCGAGACAGGGTCCCCGGCCCGCCTGACCAACGACCGCTCCGGCGGACTGGTTCACTCCCGCAGGCTCGCGCCCCCGCACACCGACCACGTCTGGCCGTTGACCCACTCTCCGTCGTCGGAGAGCAGCAGAGCCACCGTCGCGGCGATGTCGGCCGGTCTGCCGACACGGGTACTGCGGATCTCCCGGCCGGGTTGCGGCTCGGGGGCGCCGTCGCGTTGCAGGGGCTCGGTCACGACTCGTCCGGGTGCCACCGCGTTGCAGCGGCTCCCTTCCTGGCCCCAACGCGAGGCTATGTGCCGGGTCAGCGCGTTGACCCCGGCCTTCGAGGTGGAATACGCGGGCAGCACCGGCAGTCCGGCCCAGGCACCGCCGGAGGAGCAGTTCACGATGGCGCCTCCCCCCGCGGCGAGCAGATGCGGGATGGTCGCCCGGCAGGCCAGGGTGTAACCGAGCAGGTTCACCTCGAACGTACGACGCCAGATCTCCGGGGCCATGCCGAGCAGGTCGGTGTCCCGATCGGGCACCGCGTCCGGAACATTCGCACCGACGTTGAACAGTCCGTCCAGGCCGCCGAGTTCGGACACGGCCCGCTCGATCAGCGCGTGCACGGAGTCTTCGTCTGCCAGGTCGGACGCCACCCGAACGGCGTTTCCGCCGCCTTCGGCGATGCGTTCCGCGGTCGCCTCCGCTCCCACGACGTTCAGGTCACCGACGGCCACGCCACGGACGTGCCCTCCTCGGCAAGCCGCTCGGCTGCGGCGGCGCCGATCCCGGTGGCTCCGCCGGCGCGGAGGCGCGCGGTGTGTGCTGTCCGTGGGCCCGGCGGATGGCGGGCGGACCGGCCGCCGGGCCCACGTGCGCGCCGCCCGACCGTTCCTACGAGGCGGCGCGGCGGGGACGCCGCCGCTCAAGGCGTCCCCGGTCTGTGGGGTGGTCGCTCGCTACCAGGCGACCGGCAGCTCGTGGACGCCGAAGGCGGCCATGCTGCCCCGGAAGGCGACCTGTTCGAGCGGAACGGCCAGACGGAGCCCCGGCAGCCTGCGCAGGAGTCCGGGCAGTGCCTCCGTCAGCTCCACGCGGGCCAGGTTCTGGCCGAGGCACTGGTGGATGCCGTAACCGAACGCCAGGTGGCCGCGGGTGTTGCGGGTGATGTCGAGGGAACCGGCGTTGTCGAGGAATGACTCGTCATGGTTCGCGGAGGGCAGGTTGATGGCGAGGATGTCCCCGGCCTTGACCTCCTGGCCGCCGATGACGAGGTCCTCGTGGGCGGCACGCCATATCATGTCCTGGGCGATCGACAGATAACGCAGCAGTTCCTCGACGGCGTTCGCGACCACCTTGGGGTCGTCGCTGTCTCGTACGACGGCCGCCTGCTCCGGGTTCTGCAACAGCGTCAGAGCGCCCAGGCCGATCATGTTGGCGGTGGTCTCGTGTCCGGCGATCAGCAGGATGATGCCGTTCATCGCCACGTCCTCCCGCGTGAGTTCCCCGGTGCTGACACGGTCGGCGATGAGCCGGCTGATCAGGTCGTCGCCGGGCTCGCGCTCCTTGCGCTTCACCAGCTCCAGCAGGAAGCCGAACAAGGCGGCGCTGGCTTGGGACTTCTCTTCCGGAGTGACGTCCGGCAGGTTGATCGTGACGCTGTGCTTCTGGAAGAACTCGTGGTCCTCGTAGGGCACGCCGAGCAGCAGGGAGATGACGAGAGAGGGAACCGGCAGGGCGAAGGCTTCCACCAGGTCGGCGGAGTTGCCCTTCGTGATCATCTCGTCGATGAAGCGGTCGACCAGCTCGCGTACCTGGTGGCGCATCGCCTCGACGCGCTTCACCGTGAAGTCCTTGGTCAGCATGAGGCGGATGCGCGCGTGCTCGGGGTCGTCCATGCGGGGGAACGCCGGCACCTGCATCTGTTCTGCGCCGGGGTGCATCTGGGGGTAGCGGATGGTGTCCGCGCTGATTCGCTCGTCCGACAGGACCGTCTTGACGTCCTGGTAGCGGCTGATCACCCACGCGGTCCTGCCGTTCCACAGCCGCACCTTCTGCAGGCCATTGCTCAGGCGCCACTGCGCGTACTCGGGGGCAGGTCGAGGGGGCAGCGGGACGGGCGTACGCCGGGGTAGGCGGGCAGATCGAGGTTGCCGGTGGGGTCGGTGACGGTGCTCATGGGGGCCTCCAGTGGGGTTGGGGGGAACGGGGAACTGCTGGTAGAGGAGTTATGCGGCGGGCGCGTCGGTGAGGGCGTCCGCCCAGTTGGTGTCGGCCGCGACGAGGGAGCGCCAGGCGCGCACGGCCTTGGGTGGCAGGCCCGAGGCCAGTACGCCCGTGAGCCGCTCGCCCCGGCGATAGACGACCAGCAGACGCTTCGTCGCATCGGTCTGCAGCACAAGCGCTTCGTCGTGGTCGCGCAGGTAGCCGTAGGCATGGATCTTGACGTCGTACTGGTCGGACCAGAAGTAGGGCACCGGCGCGAACGGCCGACGCTGGTCCGGAGTGAGGAGGTTGCGGGCGACGGCCATCGCCTGCTCGGCCGCGTTTGTGCGGTGCTCGACGCGCATCGGCGTGCCGAAGAGGGGGTTGTGCCACCGGGCCACGTCACCGACTCCGAAGACGTCGTCGACGGCGGCGCAGTACTCGTCACACAGCAGACCGTCCCGCAGGGGGAGGCCGCTGTCCTCCAGCCATTCGGTGTTGGGGAGCGAGCCGATGGCCACCAGGATGTCGTCCGCGGGCAGGACGTCCCCGCCGGAGAGCCGCACGCCGGTGGCCCGGCCGTCGAGGCTCTGGATCCCGGCGACCGAGGCGTTCGTGTGCACGTCGACGCCGTGGTCCTGGTGGATCCGGGTGAGGAACTGTCCGGATTCGTCGCCGACGGCCTGTCCCATGGGGACCGCACCCGCCTCCAGCAGCGTCACCTCGACGCCGAGCACGCGGGCTGTGGCCGCCACCTCCGCTCCGACGAACCCGCCTCCGACGATCACCAGCCGCCGACCCGGCCGAAGCCGTTCCTTCAGTGTGAGGGCGTCCTCCAGGGTGCGGAGCACATGTACACCCCCCACGCCGTCGCAGCCCGGCAGACGGCGCGGACGGACACCGGTGGCGACGATCAGCGCGTCGTACGGCACACGACTGCCGTCGGACAGTTCGACTTCCCTGCCGGGTCGGTCCAGCCCGGTGGCCGCGGCACCCAGGCGGAGATCCAGGTCGAGGGCGTGGATCTCCGCCGAGGACCGGAGCGTCAGCCGGGTCGGCTGCCAGTCACCCTTGAGGACCTGTTTCGACAGCGGTGGGCGGTCGTATGGGCCGTGGATCTCGTCGCCCACGAGAGTGATCGCACCCTCGTAGCGTGCCCTGCGCAGAGCCTCCGCGGTGGCCAGTCCGCCCGCCGATGCGCCGACCACCACGATCCGGTTCACGACTCCGCCCAGGGAGACGGAAGACGGGTATCGGCTGTCATCTTCATGTGCTTCTCCTCCAACAAGCCGCCGGGGTGCCCAAGACAGCTCTCGTAATTGAGATGAAACTCTCGCTTCAGTAGTTGGTGAAGTCAACATACCTGAGGGTGAACCCTCGGTGGGTGCCTCATCTGCTGATCTCATCCGGAAGGGGGAGGGGCGAAAAAACAGGACGAAGTGCAGCTTTACGATTGCTTGACTCGCCGCCTGACTAATCGATAGTGTCCACTCGGTTTAATGAGGTTGCGTCGCGCTGATTGCGTTCCGTGCAACCGTCCCGCGCGGCCCGGCCGGGTCTGACTCTCCCTGCAAGCCAGCAAGTCATTCACTCTTGAAAAGAGGCGAAGCGTGACAGAGGAGTATCGAAACCTGATCGGTGGTGAGCTGCGACCCGCGGAGTCGGGGAGGTGGCTCGACGCCGAGAACCCTGCGAACGGAGAAGTCTGGGCACGGATCCCGGCGAGCGGCCGGGCCGACGCCGACGCCGCGGTCGCGGCGGCACGGGAGGCCTTCCCGACCTGGTCGGCGCTGCCGGCCGCGGTGCGCGGCCACTACCTGCAGCAGGTGGCGAAGGTCTTCGTCGAGCACGGCGAAGAACTGGCCAGGCTTGAGACGCGCGACAACGGCCGCCTGCTGGCTGAGAACGTCCAGCGCGCCGGCATCGGCATGGCGTTCCTGTGGAACCAGGCCGCGGGCCGGACCCTGGAGGCCGTCACCGGCGACAGCGTGGTGCTGGACCCGACGAGCTTCGGCCTCACCCGGCGCGAACCCTACGGTGTCGTCGCGGCGATCGTTCCGTGGAACGCGCCGCTGGCGATGCTGTCGAACAAAGCGGCCATGGCGCTGGCGGCCGGTAACACGGTGGTCGTGAAGCCGCCCGAGCAGGCGAGCGTGTCGTCGCTGCGCTTCGCCGAACTCGTGGCCGACGTGCTCCCGCCCGGGGTGCTGAACATCGTCTCGGGGCTGGGTGCGGACGTGGGAGAGCCCCTGGTCAGGCACCAAGACGTCCGGAAGATCACCATGACGGGATCGACGGAGACCGGCAGGGCCATCCAGCGGGCGGCGGCCGACACCCTCACCCCGAGCATCTTCGAACTCGGCGGGAAGTCCCCCAACATCGTCTTCGCCGACGCCGACCTCGACGCCGCCGCACAAGGCGTCACAGTCGAGTCCATCTTCACGGGCAACGCCGGCCAGGTCTGTGTGGCGGGCTCCCGGATCCTCGTCCAGCGCCCGGTCCTCGACGAGATGCTGCAGCGCATCCGGACGATTGCCGAGGGAATCGTTCTCGGTGACCCGGCCGACGAAGCCACCAGCATGGGGCCGCTCATCTCCCGGGAGCAGTACGAGCGCGTCGTGGGCTACCTCACGTCGGGGGAGAAGGAAGCGGAGCCCGTCTTCGGCGGCCGTCACGGCGCCGAACTTGTGCCCGGACTGCCGGGCGGCTACTGGGTCGAGCCGACCCTCTTCACCACCACGGACAACTCGCTGAGCATCTGCCAGGAGGAGATCTTCGGCCCGGTCGCGGTCGTCATCCCCTTCGACACCGACGACGAGGCCCTCGCCATCGCCAACGACAGCCGTTACGGCCTGGCCTCGGGGGTGTGGACCCGTGACCTGGCCCGCGCGCACCGCTTCGTCCGCGACCTCGACACCGGCAACGTGTGGGTCAACGTCTACCGCCAGACCCGCTACGAGCTGCCGTTCAGCGGAGTCAAGGACAGCGGCTACGGCCACGACGCCGTCATGGAGTTCACCCGGGAGAAGGCCGCAGTCATCAAGGCCTGAGCCGGCCGCGGACGCACAAGAACCAAGCCTGCCGACCAACCGTCGACAGGTCTGCCGCAACCAGAAGGAGGAGTTCGCATGGGTGACATGGATGGCAAGGTGGCAGTGATCACCGGCGCCGGCGCCGGCATGGCGAAGGCCTGCGCGGAGCTGTTCGTCGAGCACGGAGCCAAGGTCGTGGCCGCCGACATCAGCGGCAAGGAGAAGGACACCGCGGCGGAGCTCGGCGAGGCGGTCGTACCCGTCCACTGCGACGTCTCGCAGGAGGACCAGGTCGTCGCGATGTTCGAGACCGCGGTACGCGAGTTCGGCCGTGTGGACGCCGTACTGAACGTGGCGGGCATCGCCGACGGCGCTCCGCTCGCCGACTCCACCCTGGAGATGTACGACCGGATCATGGCCGTCGACCTGCGCGGCGTGTTCCTGGGCACCAAGCACGCGATCCGCGCGATGCGTCCCACCGGCGGCGGCGCGATCGTCAACTGGGCGTCCCTGGCGGCCCTGGCCAGCTCCGGCGCCCACGCCGGTGTCTACTCGGCGGCCAAGGCGGGTGTGATCGCCCTGACCCGGGTGGCGGCGACCGAGTACGCGGCCGACGGAATCCGGGCGAACTCCCTGTGCCCCGGCATCATCCTCACCGATATGGGCCAGAACGCCGTCCAGGCGGCACCGGAGAAGCTCCAGAAGCCGGCGATGCAGCGCGGCGGCACCCCGCGTGAGGTCGCCGAACTGGCCCTGTTCCTGGCCTCGGAGCGTTCCTCCTACCTCACCGGGCTGGCCGTTCCGATCGACGGAGGCTGGGGCTCCCTGCTCCGCTGACCGCACACCACGACGACAGCGTGGGAGACGGGAAAGACGGCGGCGTGGGATTCGTTCTGGACCGCACGGCGGTTCAGGGTTCTCGACCTGGGCGCGGCTGACTCACGAACTGCGGGCGCCGGGCGCCTTGTGGTGGGCGCGCGCTGCGTGAGATGACCGAGGACCGCGATGTCCTGGGCGGCCACTCGCAAGGCTGCTTCGCCATGGCGCGGAATGCCGACGAGGTCCCGCAGCGGGTGGAGTGGCTGTGCTGTCTCTCGGCGGCCGTTTCGCTGCAGGGCGGGGACGGATGGGAGACGCCATCTCGGACAAGGGCCTCGGAGCGGGCCGACACCATCGGCCTGTTGGCCGGGGAGTTCATGGCCTTGGCCGACCTGCCCGGACGGGCCGTTCGTGACCTGACGCAGCCCGAGACGGCCAACAAGCTCTTCCGCCGCGGCACGACCGTGGTACGGGGGATCACTCATGGGTGCTCGAAACGCCTGACGCCCTTCCGCACGGACACCTCACGCACCCACGCCACCGGCGGAGCCGGCCTCGGCCCGGCCATCGGTACTCGCCGCTCGCAGCTCGCGCAGCACGCGTGGAAGTGCACTCCCGACCGGGACGCGGCGTCACCTTCCGAGTCCTCCCGCCCCACCACACAGACCCCCTACACCGAACCGCCATCGCCCACGCGGTCACCGGGAGCGGCCTCGCCTGCCGACGCGCCGACGCGGTTCATCTCTGATTCCCCCACCCCAAGGAGATCCCGTGAAAAGACGACGGTTGTTCATCCTGGTGTTAGGCGCGTTGCTGGCCTTCCCGGCACCGGCACCCGCCCTGACCGAGGCGACCGGAGAAAGCCGTTCGCGTATCACCGACGTCGACGTGACGCGTAACGAGTCATTGGGCACTTTCGGGGGCCGGGAGTACGAGCGGCTGGCCGGCACCGTCTCCGGGACCGTCTCGGCAGAGGAATCAGTGGCCGGGCTCGCCTCGGTCGCCGGACCCGACGGGACCCACACCTACACCTCGGGCTTCGAGCTGATCCGCCCGGTCGGGCAGGACAAGCGCAGTGAGGTCGTGGTCGAGGCCGAGAACCGGGGAATCCCCCTGATGCTCCACCGCTACAACTCCTTCCAGGACCCGCCGCCCTCCGGAGCACCCCAGGACGTGTCGTACCCCCGGGGCATGGGGGACGGTTTCCTGTTCAACGAGGGGCGTTCCTACGCACGCGTCCAGTGGCAGACCGGTGTATCGCCGGGGGTTCCGGAGGCGGCCCAGGGCGTCGGACAGGTCATCGTCCGCGACTTCGGTCGGCTCCTGCGCGAAGGACGACTCGGCGGCGCCGACTCGCCGCTCGGCTCGTACCAGCATCGGTTGCTCGTGGGACTCAGCCAGGCCAGTTGGTTCGTCACCAGCTTCGTCACCGAAGGCTTCAACGATGCCCGCGGACGTGTCTTCCAGGGTGCCTACGCCCAGGACGGCGTCGGCAACCAACTCGCGGTGAACGGCGTCGCCGCGGCGGACGGCGCTCCACAGTCGCCGTACATGAGGCCGGACGGCGTTCCGCTCACTCCGGAACAGGTGCTGCGCCGGCCGAAGAGCGACCCCGTCTTCGTGGACGTGGCGGCGTACACCGATTACTACCGACTCCGGGCCAGTGTCTCCCGGGGGGCCAAAGAGGTCGGCGACTACCATCGGTACGACTGGCCGGCCGCCCACAACCCGGTCCTGACCGCGGCATCGGCGGACACGGCGTTCCAGCAGTTCGGCTGCAACAACGGCGAACCGATCCCGCTCAACCCTCTCCACAGCCAGCCCTACGCGCGGGCGCTGCTCGTGGCGTTGGAGCGGCATCTCGGTATCGGCGGACCGACAAAGCCGATGCCGTCCGAGCGGCTGTTCACAGCTGGAGAACGTCCCGCCGACCCGGCGCTGCTCAACGGCCTGCCCGATCAGGAAGTGACGGTGCCTGGGACCGATGCCGACGGCATCCCGCTCGGAGGCGTGCGCTTCCCGGCGGCCGACCTGCCGCTGGGCTCTCCGTTCCCACCCGCGGTGACACCGGTGTCCACCGCGAGCATCACCGCGGTCTGCGGCAACTACGGTGGTTGGCAGCCCTATTCGGCGCAGGAACTGCTCCAGCGCTACAGCTCGCTCGACGACTACCTGGCCGCTTATGACGGCCTGGTCACCCGACTGGTCGGGGACGGACTGCTGCTGGACCTCGACCGGCAGCCGCTTCTGGACCGGGCGGCCGAGGAGTGGGCGCGGGCTCCGACAAAGTCCTGACTCCCGCTTCCTGCCCTCGACCGATCCCCGCAGCAGGATCCACTCTTACCCGAGTCGTCCGAGTGCCCCGCCCGTGCACTGTACGGGCGGGGCAACGGTCCTACGGCCAAGTCGTCCGCTGCCCGCGGACCAGCCGTTGTCCACCGGGAGGATGACGCCGTTGACGTTGCCCGCGGCGGCGGAGGCCAGCAAGACGATGGCCGCGGGGCCTGCTCGTCCGCGGTCGCCGAGCGGCCCCAATCTGCACGGCACAGGCCGTGGATGAGGCTTTCGGCACCCGCACGTTCCACAGCCGCTACCACGACGTCCGCTTCCCGAATGACTCCTGCTGCTTCAAGCAGTCGCATGATCCCGCCCGGAGTGCAGGACACAGAGCCTGGCGGCCCGAAGCTCATCGCGGCGAAGGAATGCGTCGTGACCATCGACATCCTTCTTCGGGGCGATGGCCTCGAACGCCGCTCGCTCGTGGATGTGCGTGCCGCGAGGATGCTGGAGCAGGTCGAATCCCCTCGGACACAGCGTTGCCCCACAGCGCCCTGTTTTTGGGCAGAGAGTATCGGCTCCCGCCGGGCCGAACGGCGCCCGTCCGCTACCTCGGAGCCGCGGTCGAGCCGCGTACCACCAGCCGGGAACCGACGCGGATCAGTCGGCCATCGTCATCGGGGGCGGAGCCGTCGTCGGGGCGGTTGTCGATCCGGCGCAGCAGCTGCTCCACGGCGAGTTCGCCGAGGTCGCGGGCGCTGTTGTCGACCACGGTGATCGGAGGGTGCCAGTAAGGGAACCAGGGTGCCTCCTCATGGCACACGAGAGAGAGCTGTTCCGGCACCCGGACGCCGAGCTGGACCAGGGCCCCGAGAGTCCCGAACGTCGCCTCGTGGTTGGCGCTGTACAGAGCCGTGGGCGGATGGGCCGCGGCCATCAGCCGCCTGACCGACTCCGTACCGAACGGCACGGTGTAGGGGCCACGCGCGACCAGGGCGGGATCGGGCTCGATCCCGGCGGCGGCGAGGGCGGCGACGAAACCGGAGTAACGGTCGCGTCCGGAGTCGACCTCCGGCGGGCCGCCGATGAAGGCGATGCGCCGGTGCCCCATGCCGAGCAGGTGCTGGACCGCCAGCTCGGCGCCCTCCCGATCGCCGGCCATCACGCAGTCGCCGGAGACACCGACGGGTGCGCGCATCAGGTTGACCACCGGGATGCCGGCCGCACTCACCTGCCGGACCATGTCGGTGTTCTCGCCGGTGCCCACGATGACCAGCCCGTCGACGCGGTGGTCGAGGAGCGTGTCCAGGTAGCGGCGTTCACGTGCGGGGTCCGAGTCGGTGACGCACAGCAGTACCTGGTAGCCGCACTCGTCCAGCCGCTGCTGGAGCACCTCGGTGATGACGTGGAACGAGGCGTTCACCAGGTTGGTGATCACCAGTCCTATGAGATTGCTGCGTCGCGTACGCAGTCCGCTGGCGACCCTGTTCGGGCGGTAGCCGAGGCGCTCCGCCGCCGACTGCACCGCCCGCCGCGTCTGGGCACTGACCCGGCTGGAGCCGCTCAGCACCCGTGAGGCCGTGCTCTTGGAGACCCCTGCGGCCTCGGCCACCTCGTCCAAGGTGACTGCCACCCGGTCCACCCCCGATCGTGGAATCGATCCCATTGAGCCCCCGCTCGTCGACCGGGGTGCCATCTCCATCATCGCAGACGATGTCGAGTCGGTGGCGTAAACACTACGTTTCGGAGGCTATTTTCGGCCACCGCCCCCTTGACTCTCTCTTCCGCCGCCTGCCAGCGTGCTGTGCAATCGATCCCACAAGGTGTCCCTGACCATGTCGCGGACGCTCGATCGGAGCTCACCATGAACACTTCGGGCGCCATGCCCTGGCGCGGCTACTGGCCCGCCGCCCCCACTCCGTTCGCCGCCGACGGCTCGCTCGACGAGGACGCCTGGCGTGCGTTGCTCCGGCTGTACGCGGAGCAAGGCGTCCACGGCGTCCTGGTGAACGGCACGACCGGTGAGTGGTTCTCCCAGACCGCCGAGGAGCGGCGCCAGGTCGCCGAGATCGCGGTCGCCGAACTCTCCGGGCGGATACCCGTGGTGATCGGCTGCGGCGCGTACACCGCGCAGGAGTGCATCCGGTACGGCGAACACGCCCGCTCCATCGGAGCGGACGGCATCCTCACCACCCCGCCGCCGTACGTCCACCCGAGCCAGGACGAGATCGTCGCCTTCTACACCACCCTCGGCGAGGCGGTCGACCTGCCGCTCATGGTCTACAACTGGCCGCGCGGCACAGCAGTCGACATCACCGTCGACACCCTGCTCAAGCTGACCGAACTGGACACCGTCGTCGCCGTCAAGGACAGCTCCGGCGACGAGCTGAAGGTCGCCGACACCTGCGCGGCCCTGGCCGGCCGGGTCCAGGTCTTCGGCCGCTTCATCCACCGTCGGGGGATGGCCGTCATGGCCGAGTTCGGCGGTGCGGGAAACATCGACGGCGGCGGCCTCGGTGCGCTGTTCGCCGTTCCCTTCTACGAGGCCTACTGGGCCGGTGACCTCGATCTGGCCCGGACATGGTCCGCTCGCTACGAACGGCTTGTGAACCTGCTCGTCAACGACGACTACAGCTCAAGGTTCGCCTCACCCACCTCGCAGCTCAAAGCCGCGATGCGGCTGCTGGGGCAGCCCGGGGGGCACGTACGCCCGCCGCTGCTCCCCCTGGAGGACCCGTCCGCGCTGACCCGTCTGTCGGCGGCGCTCGACGAGGCCGGGCTGCAGCCCTGTTCCACCAGTACCGGAAAAAGGTGAACCGACCGTGCGCAGACTCCTCATCGCGGCCTCCGCATCCGCCGCCCTGCTGCTGACGGCCACGGCCTGTGGCAGCCAGTCCTCGTCGTCTTCCTCGTCCTCCGCCGCGTCGAGCGGCTGCACGCCCAAGCTGGGCAAGAGCGACCTGGTCACGGCGGGCACGCTGACGATATCGACGAACGCGACTCTGCCGCCCATGCAGTACCTGGACTCCTCCAGCAAGGTCGTCGGCATGCGGGTGGACCTCGGCAACGAGATCGCGGGGCTCCTCTGCCTCACCCCGAAGTTCGTCAACATCCCCTTCGACGCGCAGATCCCCGGCGTCCAGTCGGGCCGCTGGGACATGATCGACACCGGCATGTTCTACACACCCGAGCGGGCGAAGACGGTTCAGCTCGTCCCCTACGAGATCCAGGGCGTCGCCGTCTCGGTCGTCAAGGGCAACCCGAAGAAGATCACCTCCGAGGACGATCTGTCGGGCCGGACCATCGCCGTGGAGGCGCCGGGTTACGAGTTCGACACCCTCACCGCGCTCAACAAGAAGCTCAAAGCCGAAGGCAAGAAGCAGGTCACCGTCCGCACCTTCACCACCACGGCCGACGCCTACCAGGCACTGTCGGCCGGCCAGGTGGAAGGCGTGGCAATCGTCGAATCGGTCACGAGCTACTACCAGAAGGACGGCGCCTTCGAGACGGCGGTGAAGGGCGTGAACCCGGCGCCGCTCGCGCTCGGATTCGGCAAGCAGAAGCCCGCCGACGCGGTGGCGGACGCGCTGAACACCCTGCGTGAGAACGGCTACCTGGCCAAGTTGTTCAAGAAGTACGGCGTCACGGCCTACTCCGGCCCGCTCAAGGTGTCCACCGGCGCGATCAGCGCCAAGTAGCGGCCCCGTCATCCACCACGGAAAGGGCGAGACCCATGTGGTCCTGGGAAGCCTTCTTCTCCTTCCTCCACAATCCCCTGCTCCTCCAGGGCGCCTGGACGACGGTCTGGCTGACGGCGGTCAGCATGGCGCTCGCCCTTCCGCTCGCCGTGCTCGTGGCGCTCGGCAGAGCGTCCGGATTCGCGCCGCTGCGGCTGGTCACCGGCGGCTACGTCTGGCTGATGCGGGGCACCCCGCTGCTGGTCCAGCTCGTCATCATCTACACGGGCCTGCCCCAGCTGGGCCTGCGCCTCGGCGTCATCACCTCGGCCCTGGTCGGCCTTGTCCTCAACGAGGCGGCGTATCTGTCGGAGATCGTCCGGGCCGGGGTGCTGTCGGTCCCGCGCGGTCAGTCGGAGGCCGCGCGTGCCCTGGGCATGCCGCCCTGGAAGGTGTTCCGGGTGGTGGTGATGCCGCAGGCCCTGCGGGTGATGGTCCCGCCGCTCGGCAACAGCTTCAACGGCCTGCTCAAGACGACGACGCTGGTCTCGGTCATCTCCGTCGAAGAGCTGCTGCGCCGCACGCAGTTCGCCGTGCAGACCAACTTCCGGGTCCTGGAGGGCCTTACGGCCGCGGCCCTGTACTACCTCGCGATGACCACCCTGTGGGGCCTCGTCCAGCGGTGGCTGGAGGCGCGCGTCGGCCGCGGGCACCAGGCCCGGCCGAGCAGCGGCCGCCGTACCAGGAACGCGGCACTCGAATTGGAGACCCGATGACCATCGAGACCGTCGTGGAAGCGCACCAGGTCCGCAAGTCGTACGGCGACGTCGACGTCCTCAAGGGCATCGACCTGACGGTCCGGCAGGGCGAGGTCGTGCTCGTCCTGGGCCCGTCGGGCGGCGGCAAGAGCACGTTCCTGCGCACCCTCAACCATCTGGAGACCCCGGACTCGGGCACCGTCACCATCTGCGGCGAGCGGATCGGCTACGGCGAGAAGGGCGCGCTGCGCGAAAGCCGGATCGCCCTCCAACGCAGGCGCACCGGGATGGTCTTCCAGCAGTTCAACCTGTTCCCGAACATGACCGCGCTCGACAACGTGGCGGCCGGCCCGGTGCACGTGAACCGCGTACCCCGGGCTGAGGCGCGCGCCGCGGCAGGCGAGCTGCTGGCCATGGTGGGCCTGGCCGACAAGACCGGCAACTACCCCGCCCAGCTCTCCGGCGGCCAGCAGCAGCGGGTGGCCATCGCCCGCGCCCTGGCCATGCGCCCGCAACTGCTGCTCTTCGACGAACCGACATCGGCGCTGGATCCGGAGATGGTCGGGGAAGTGCTCGATGTCATGGTCCGGCTCCGCGAGGAGGGCATGACCATGATCGTCGTCAGCCATGAGATGGGCTTCGCCCGGGCCGCGGCCGACCGGGTGGTGTTCATCAGCGACGGCGTGGTGGTGGAGGACAAGTCCCCGGACCTCTTCTTCGCCGCCCCGGAGCACCAACGCACCCGCCAGTTCCTGGACCGCATCCTCTGACCTCTGTGAGCACTGCCATGAGCACCGCCAAACACACACCCCGTACCCCCGAGACCGTCACCGTGACCATCGACGGCACCCGCACCCAGGCCTGGGCCGGCCGGTCCGTGACCGCCGCCCTGGTCGCGGCCGGTGTCTGGGCGCTGCGCCGCAACCCGGTCAACGGCCGGCTACGCGGCCCGTTCTGCGGAATGGGCGTCTGTCTGGAGTGCGAGGTGACCATCGACGGCCGCCCGGGCTCCCGCAGTTGCACCGCGCACGTCACCGACGGCATGGACATCCGGACGGCGACGCATGACTGACCTGGAGACGGACGTCGCGGTCGTCGGGGGCGGCCCCGCCGGACTGCACGCGGCGCTGGTGCTGGCGAGGGGCGGGCTGAACGTCGTACTCCTCGACGAGTCCGACGAACTGGGCGGCCAGTACTACAAGCGCCGGGCCCCGCAACTGGCCGCCGCCTTCGGTGACTTCCGCCCGCGCGGCACCGAACTCATCCGCGAGGTGCGAGCGGCGGGCGTCGCCTGCCGCACCGGCACACTGGTCTGGGGCGCTGAGGACGACGGGCGCACCCTTTTCACCTCGGATGTCCACACCGGCACCCTCGGCCGGGTCCGGGCCCGGGCCACGCTCGCCGCCACGGGCGCGTACGAACGTTCCCTGCCCTTTCCCGGATGGACGCTGCCGGGCGTGGTCACCCCCGGGTTCGCGCTGCACCTGGCCACCATGGACCGGGTGCCCGTGGGCCGGCGCGTCGTGCTGGCCGGGACGGGTCCCTTCCTGCTCCCGGTGGCCTGCGCGCTGCTGGAGGTGGGCGCCCGGATCGAGGCGCTGGTCGAGCTGAACCGCCCGTACCGGCCCGGGGCGGACACGGCCGTCGGCGCACTGCGGCAGCCCGCACGGCTGGCGGAGGCGGCACGCTATCTCCTGACCCTCGCGCGTCACGGAGTGCGCGTCGAGCAGGGAGCCCGCGTCCTGGCCGCGTACGGCGACACACAGGTCGAGGCCGTGGAGATCGCTCAGGCGGACGGCAGGGTACGGCGGCTGGAGACCGACGCGCTGTGCGTGGGCTTCGGCTTCCGGCCCAGTACGGAACTGCCCCGGCTGCTGGGCTGCCGTACCGAGCCCGACCCGACCGGCACGGAACGGCTTCCGGTCGTCGACGCGGACGGCGCGACCTCGGTGGACGGGCTGTACGCCGCCGGGGACTGCGCCGGCATCGCGGGCGTACACGCGGCGGGCGTACGGGGCGAGTTGGCCGCGCACGCGATCCTGCGCCGCCTGACCTCCGGGCCCGGCGACCCTCGCCGGGTGGCGGCACTGCACCGCCGGGCCCGCTCCCTGAACCGTTTCGCGGCGCTGGCCGACCGCCTCTACCCGCTGCCCGCCGACGCCGTGGCCGCCCTTCCCGACGCCACCGAGGTGTGCCGCTGCGAGGCGATCAGCGCGGGCGAGATCCGGCAGGCCGTCGCGACCGGCTGGAACGACCTGCACGGCACCAAGGCCGCCACCCGGGCCGGAATGGGCCCCTGCCAGGGACGCGAGTGCGGGCACATCGTCGCCGCCCTCGCCGCGCGGGGCGAGCCGGAGTGCTTCGCCGCCCGCATGCCCCTGCGACCGCTGCCCATGGCCGCCACGGTCGAAGGAGAGGAGGACCGGTGAACCGGCCCGACGTCATCGTCATCGGCGCCGGCATCCTCGGCGCGAGCACCGCCTTCCACCTCGCCGAACGCGGTCATCGTGTCGTGGTGCTGGAGCGCGGCGCACCCAACCGCGAAGGCTCCGGCACCACGGCCGGCAACCTCCACATCCAGGCCATCCACACCCGTCGCCCCGGCCAGGAGGTCCCGGTCGACAGCGCCCGTCTGCTGCCGCTTCAGCGCCGGGCGTCCGACCACTGGGCGCAGATCGAGGAACGGCTCGGCGCCGACGTGGAGTTGCGGCGCGGCGGCGGCTTCATGGTCGCCGAAACCGCCGCACAGGAAGAGGAACTGCGCGAGAAACACGAGTGGGAACGAGCGGCGGACATCCCCACCGAGGTGCTCACCGGCGACGAGGCCCGTGAGCGGCTGCCATTGCTGTCGCGGCGCGTGCGCGCCGCCAGTTGGTGCCCGCTCGACGGCTATGCCAACCCGCTCCTGATCACCCCCGCCTATCTGGCCGCCGCCCGTCGCCACGGCGCCCAGCTGCACCCTTTCACTCCGGTGACCGGCATCCAGCGGACCGGCGACAGCTACACGGTGCGTTCCGGCCACCGCAGTTGGACGGCGCCGGTCGTCGTCGACGTGGCGGGGCCGTGGATCACCGAAATCGCCGCGCTGGCCGGAATCCACGTCCGTATGTCACCGGTGGCGATCCAGATGCACGTGACCGTACGCGTACCGCCGGTGATGCACCACCTGGTCCAGCACATCGGCGAAGGCATGTCGGTCAAGCAGGTCAGCGCCGGCAACCTGCTGATCGGCGGTGGCTGGCCCGCCGCCCGCCTGGACATGGACGGCCGCAGCACCGTCAGCCTGCCGAGCATGTCCGGCAACCTCGCCCAGGCGGGGCGGATCCTGCCGTTCCTGGGCGATCTGCGGCTGCTGCGCATGTGGGCCGGACCGCTCGCCGCGACCCCGGACGAGATGCCGGTGATCGGAGAGGTCCCGGGCCACCCCGGGTTCTTCGTCGCGGGCGGCACCTACGCGTTCACCCTGGCGCCCGTGTGGGGGGACACACTGGCCCGGCTGATCGTCGGCGAGGCCCCCGCCGACCCGGTGGACGATCTCGGCCCCGGCCGCCTGATGTACGACGCCACCGCCCCTGTTCTCTGAACCCGTCCTCGACGAGAGAGGCACCGCACCATGACCACCCTGAAGATGTTTGTCAACGGCCAGGCGATGTCGGGAGGATCCCTCAACCACGCGCTGCGCGACGCCCGCCTGCTCGGTCCCGCCCGCACGGCACCCGCCTACCGCTTCTACTCCGTACGTGACGAGTTCCCCGGTCTCCACCCGGTCACGGAGGGCGGCGCGGCGATCCGGGGCGAGGTGTACGAGGTCGGTTACGAGGTGTTGCGCGAGAAGCTGCTCCCCGAGGAGCCGGCGGAGCTCGAACTGGGCGTCATCACCCTGGAGGACGGCTCGGGTTCGTTCTCGATGCGGATGCGCGCCCAGGCGCTGACGGCCCCCGGCGTCACGGACATCACCAAGCACGGCGGCTGGCACGCCTACCTGTCCACCCGCTGACCGTCGATTCCCGCCTTTCACCTGCTCGTTGGAGGTCTCCCATGTCCTATCCGCAGCCGATCGACCTCGTCGTCCGAGGTGGCACCGTGGTCAACGCCGACTGGCAGGGCGCCGCCGACGTCCTGATCGGCGGCGGAAAGGTGCTCGGAGTGGTGGAACCGGGCGCGTACCGCTCGGCGCAGCCCTCCGACACCACCGAGATCGACGCCTCCGGGCGCCTCGTACTCCCCGGCGGTGTGGACCCGCACTGCCATGTCGGCTTCACCTCCGGGGACTTCACCTCCCTGGACGGCTACCTGCAGGCGACCACCGCCGCTGTCTTCGGCGGTACGACGACGATCGTGGACTTCGCCATCCCGCGCCCCGGCGAGAACCCGGCCGACGTCGCCGCGGCCCAGCGCGCCAAGGCGGAGCAGGGCCTGTGTGACAGCGCGCTGCACGCGTGTGTGGTCGAGTGGGACGACACGGTGCCGGAACAGCTGCGGTCGCTGACCGCCGACGGCATCGTCACGGTGAAGATGTTCACGACGTATCGCGGCGAGACCATGGCCGACGAGAAGACGATCCTCAATGTGATGACGACACTGCGGGATCTGGGCGGCATGGTCGTCATCCACTGCGAGGCCGACCACATCATCGCCGACACGCAGGAGCGCGGCGAGGCGGCGGGCGCGATCGGCGCATGCCACCACGCCGATACGAGGCCGGAGCTGGCCGAGAACGCGTCGGTGGCGGAGATCCTGGCGATCGCCGAGTCGGTCGCGGCTCCCGTCTACTTCGTCCACCAGTCGACGCCCGAGGCGGTGGACCTGGTGGCGCGGGCCCGGGACCGGGGGGTGCGCGCCTTCACGGAGACGGTGGCCCATCATCTGACCCTGGACGACACGGCGTACGCGGGTCCGCATCCGGAGCGCTTCGTGTGCTGCCCCCCGCTCCGCGACGCCGGCACGGTGGCGGGACTGCGGTCACGGGTGCTGATGGGTCAGGTGGCGACGATCGGCAGCGACCACTGCTGCTACGACACCGCCCAGAAGGAGTCGGTGAGCCACGACGTGCGGGCGATGCCCAACGGCCTGCCGGGGGTGGAGACGCGCATGCCGGTGGTCTTCAGCGAACTGGTGGTCAAGGGCGGTCTGCCGGCCGGGCGCTTCGTCGAGGTGATGTGCGCCAACCCGGCCAGGCTCAACGGCCTCTACCCCCGCAAGGGGGTCATCGCCCCCGGCTCGGACGCGGACCTGGCCGTCTGGGACCCCGCGGCCACGCGGACCGTCCGCAGCGCGAACCTGCACATGGCGACGGACTACACACCCTACGAGGGTATGCAGATCACCGGCTGGCCGGAGACCGTTGTGGTGGGCGGACGGCCCGTCGTGGCGGCGGGCCGGCTCACGGCGCCGGAACCTCTCGGTCGTCACCTGCGCTCGGGCCCGCTGAGCCGGTCTCTGGTCTGCTGACCTCCACGGAGGCCAACGGCCTTGACGCACAACGGCGGGCGGCGGCCTCGGCGGCGCGAAAGGTGCCGTCGCGGAGCATCGCGCAGAGCACGTCGCCCTGTCGCCTGGCGAGGCAGAGGAAGGCTTGGGTGTGGTGCTTTCCCTGGGCGGTCTTCCTGTCTGGTGGGCCGGGAGACCGGGTTGGCCAGAGAGCCAGGGCGGACAAGGTCGGCAGCGACCGGCTGCGGACCGATCTGGCAGACCTGCGCCGAGCTGGACGAGGACCGCGGCCGTGACCCGATCGGTGCTTGGCAGCAGGCCCGCCACTGCTACACCCAGGCCCGGGACCACGCCGGCACCGCCCTGGCGACCGCCCGGCTCGGGCAGGCCGTGGTCGCGGCAGGATGCGCCGAGGAGGCGCTGGCCCTCCTGACCGGCGCTACCGCCTGCCTTTCCGGCGCCACGACACGTTGCGGGCCGTCCCGCGTACGCTTGACGCCGACAGCTCCCGCAGCTGAGCGATCCGCGTGGCGTGGCGGGTCAGCGAATGCTGCCGGACCACGGCGATAGTGGGAAATTCCAACTTCCTCGTGGATCCGCCCTCTTCGGTGGGAGGCCCCTGCCGGCCCGACCCGGTAGCAGCGTGCAAGCTGCCTGGCTGCCGGGCAGATGGAGGGATCTCCGGCACAGCTCCGGCTTTTCGGTGATGCGGGACCGTTGGCACGCGGCCCGCAGGCCCCGCAGAGCGGTGCGCCTGCGGGGGAGTGTTGCCTTCCTGGCTTCGGGGTTGTCAGCTTCCGGGCGGAGGGACTGCGGCAGGTGCGGAGTCCCGGAGGATGAGGGTGTGGGGCAGCACGGTGACCCGGGGGACGTCGTGGCCCGCGACGGCGGCGAGGAGAGTGTCCACCGCGCGGCGGCCGTAGGCGTCGAGGTCAGTGCTCACGCAGGTCAGGGACGGTCGCATGTAGGCAGCCACGGGGACGTCTTCACAGACGATGATCGCCACGTCGTCCGGGACGTCGAGATCTCGTTCTGCCAGTGCGCGAAGGGCACCGAGGGCCATCGGCACGTTGGCCGCGACGATCCCCTCGGGAATGGTCCCTTCGGCGAGGAGGGCTGCGACGGCTCGCATCGCGGGCTCGGTCTGGAAGCCGCCGTCGAGCATGAGCCGGGGTTGGGTACGGTGGCCGGCGTCACGGCAGCCCGCCCGGTAGCCGTCGGCGAGGCGTTGCGAGTACGCGGAGGCCCCGCCGCCGAGGAAGGCCACTGGCCAGCGCCCCAGGTCCAGCAGATGCCGGGTGGCGTCATGGGCCGCGGCCGTGCGGTCCACGACCACGGCAGGGACCGGGACGGACTGGAGGTGCTGGGAGGTGGTGACGGCGGCGATGTCTTGCGCGAGGAAGGCCGTCAGCGCCTCGTGGACGGCCGGGACGTCCAGGTTGTCGGCGGTCGCGATGAGGATGCCGTCGATGCCGCGCTTCGGCAGGGAACGCAGGAAGCCGACCAGCCGGTCCTGCCTGTGGTCGAGGTCGCAGAGCAGGACGCTGTAGCCCTTTTCCTCGGCCGCCAGTTCCACGGCCTTCGCCAGGCGGCCGTGGAACGGCTGGGCGATGTCGCCGACCAGCAGGGCCAGAGTCTCGAACGTGCCACGGCGCAGCCCTCGAGCAAACGTGCTGGGCTGGTAGTTGAGACGTGCTATCGCGGCGAGGACCCGGTCCCGCTTGTCCGGGGTGACGATATCGGGCTGGTTGAGTACACGGGAAACAGTGGATGGTGACACTCCGGCGGCGCGCGCGACGTCGCTGATGTTGACCATGGCCACCGTTCCGGATCGGAGTCTTCTGTGGGCAGCTTACCGTGGGTGATTGACCCAAAGCCGCCCGCGAACAGCGCGTACAGGTCTGGCCGGACGCCCCGCAACGGCATGGCACCGTCGGCACTTGTGTCCACCGTCCGGGCGGGCCGTCGGCCGTGCCGACGCCCGCCTGGGCCCAGGGCTGTTCTTCTCTTACGGGGTGGGCCGGGCAGACAGTGTCCGGCGTCAGACCGTGAAGCCGCTGACGGTATCGAGGAACAGCCGTTGGTAGCGTTCGCGGTCGACCCCCAATGCGACATCGATGCGCGGTGCGGTGCCGCGGCCGGGCGGGGGAGTGTCGTGTGTGCTGGTGCGGTGGTCGACGACGGTCTGTCCGCGGGTCTGCTCACCGACCAGGCACACCTCAACGGGCAGCGTGCGCGTGGTGAGTCCGGCCGGGTCGGCGACCGCGCACACCGCTCCGGCGTCGCCGATCGACCCTCCCCCCGGTATCGGGATGCGTGTGTCACCGCCGGAAGCCATCGCCCGATGGCGCAGGAGCCGCCCAGCCAGGTTCGCCCCGCTGTCCGTGTGGAGGATCAGCTTGTCGATGTCCTCGCTGCCCAGCGCCACCTCGTAGAAGACATCGAGTCCGTACATCGTCATCGGCACACCGGAGCCGAGCACGATCGCGGCGGCCTCCGGGTCGTGCCAGACGTTGAACTCCGCGACTGCTGTGGCGTTGCCGACGGCAGCCGAGCCGCCCATGAAGACGATCCGTTCGAGGTTGCCGGCCACTTCGGGGTAGGCGCGCAGCAGCAGCGCGATGTTCGTCATCGGTGCCAGCGGCACCAGCGTCACCGGGTCCGGGCTGGCGAGTATCTCGCGCCGCATCAGTTCCACCGCATGGATGTCGACCGGCTGCCGGATCGGCGTGGGAAGGTCGAGGTCGGCGAGCCCGTCCTGGCCGTGGACGTGAGTGGCGTCATGTGGTTCGGCGAGCAACGGCCGTTCGGTACCGCGCGCGACCGGCACGTCGTCGGCACCGGCCGCTTCCAGGACGGTAAGGGTGTTGCGGACGACGGCGTCCACGTGCGTGTTGCCCGCCACGCAGCTGACCGCACGGAGCCGCAGCCCGGGATGGCGTACGGCGAACAGGATGGCGAGTGCGTCGTCCACACCGGTGTCGACGTCGAGGATGATGTTCTTCACGGCCGGGACTACTCCTTGCTTTCCATGGCTTCGGCGACTTCGCTCAGCGGCGATTCACTGGTGAACGTGATCGATACGTGGTCGATCACGTGCGGCGGGAACGGGAAATCGCCTGTGTAGCCGGCTGAGACCTGGCTGACAGGGTCGCGCCCGACGTCCATTCCCCAGAACGCCAGGTGCGGCAAGGTGAGCGGTATCTCGGCCTTGCCGACCGGTTCGGCTCCATGGAGCAGGACGAGCCGCGCCGACCGGTCGTCACGACGGTGCAGGGCGAAGCCGGCCTCGCAGTCACCGGCGGGCAGTTCGGTATCGGCGGTGCAGATGACGCGTTGTCCGAGCGCTGCGTGCTCGAAGGTGAGCCGCCCCTCGCGGACGTACAGGACGTAGCCGCCCTGTACGTTGCCACTGGCCAGCAGCACGCCCTCGTCGTCGGATTGGTGACCGCGGAGTGTGGCGGTGACCTTCATGGAGCGGTCCGTTCCGGTAACCATGCTGCAGAACGGGACATGCCCCTGGCCCGGGCGCAGCACCAGGCGGTCGCGGCCCATGAGTCCGTTCGGGGACCGCAGCCTCAGAAGTTCGACGAGAGTGCGGTCGTCCAGCGGCAGCACGTTGTTGGCGCGTGCTTCGCTCCACCACAGCTCCTGCAGGGCGGCCAGTCGTTGCGGATGCCGGGCGGCGACGTCGTGGGTCTCGGAGAAGTCCGAGGCCGTGTCGTACAGCCGCCAGGTGTCCTCCGCGTACGGGGTCCCCTTGACATGCTCGGTGACCGCCTTCCAGCCGCGGTGCCAGAGCGCGCGGTGCCCGAGCATCTCCCAGTACTGGGTGTCCCGCGTGGACGCCGCGGGATCGCCGAAGGTCGCGCTGATGCTGCGGCCGTGGGTATCGGCGGCGGACGGGGCACCGATGAGGTCGAGAACGGTGGGCATCACGTCGATGGCGTGCACGAACTGCCGGCGGACCTCGCCGTGTGCGGCGATCCCCCTGGGCCAGGAAACGACCAGCGGCGAGCGCACGCCTCCGAGGTCGACGTACTGCTTGTACCGGCGGAACGGGGTGTTGCCGGCCATCGCCCATCCCTCGGGGTAGTGGGCCGGGCCGTCCCGGCCACCGATCCGGTCCAGGAGGGGAAGCTGCTGGGCCACGCTCTGCGGCGCGCCGCTGTAGGGGCCGTTGGTGTCGACCGCGCCGTTCTGGCCGCCCTCCTTGCTGGCACCGTTGTCGGAGAGGACGAGAACGAGCGTGTCGTCGAGGACGCCGAGCCGCTCCAGCTCGGTGATGACCCGGCCCAGTTGGGCGTCGGCGTGTTCGAGGAATCCGGCGTAGGCCGCCTGGAGGTGCGTGTAGAGCAGCTGCTCGTCGTCGGAGAGGTCCTCCCACGGGGCCACGCCGGGGTTGCGCGGGGCGAGTTCGGTGTCCTCGGGCGCCACACCGAGTTCGATCTGGCGGCGTAGCCGGTCGGCACGCGTGCGGTCCCAGCCCTTGGCGAACACCGGCAGGTACTTGTCGATGTACTCGCGTGGCGCCTGGAACGGGGCGTGCGTGGCGCCGAGCGCGAGCTGCAGGAAGAAGGGGCGTCCGGGCCGGTAGGCGACGTGGTCGGAGAGGTAGCGGATGGCTCGGTCGGCGAGATCGGAGCTGAGGTGGTAGCCGTCGTCGGACGGCGGCTCGACCTGGTGGTTGTCCTCGAACAGCTCGGGTGTGTACTGGTCGGTGCAGCCGTCGAGGAAGCCGTAGAAGCGGTCGAAGCCGCGCCCCAGCGGCCAGTTGTGGTGCGGGCCGACCGGGGTGACCTCGTGCCGCGGCGCCAGGTGCCACTTGCCGACGAGGTAGGTGCCGTAGCAGCCCTGGCGACGCAGCACTTCGGGCAGCATCGGCACGTCCGGGTCGACCCTGCCGCGGGAATTGGGGAAGCCGGTGTCGGTGTCCGCGAGGAACCGCATGCCGACGGAGTGGTGATTACGGCCGGTGAGCAGGCAGGCACGGGTCGGTGAGCACAACGGCGTCACGTGGAAGTCGGTGTAGCGCAGCCCGCGATCGGCGAGCGCGTCGATCGTCGGGGTGGCGATCTCCGACCCGAAGCACCCGAAGTCCGCCCAGCCGGTGTCGTCGAGCACCACCATCAGGACGTTGGGCCCGCGGGGGAGCCCTTCGTCCGGATCGGGCCACCACGGGGCCGACTGGGCGACTGTGTCTCCGATGCTGCCACGGAACACGTGCGCTTCCATGCGGTCACACTCCTCACATTCTGAAATCGATTTCAGCCTAGGGTCGAGGGGAATCGAGATCAAGCCTTTGGCCAGGCCGGTTCATCTCATATCTGTGGGGGCGGGCTCGCTGCACAGCGGAAGCCCATGTGGCCTGTGCTGCTGTCCGGCGTGTTGTGGGTGCGCGCGGCCGCTCGGTAGCGGTTGCAGTACGAGGAGTGGCAGAGATAGGACCCGCCGCGGATCACTTTGGACGCGCCGTTGGGCGGCCCCTGGGGGTCTTCGCGAGTCTCCCGGGTTTCGGCGGCGTGCCAGGTGACGCTCCACCAGTCGGCACACCACTCCCAGACGTTCCCGGCGACGTTGTACAGCCCGTGGCCGTTCGGCGCGTAGGCGTTCACCGGGGCCGTGCCGAGGTAGCCGTCCTCGCCGGTGTTCACCTGGGGGAAGCGTCCCTGCCAGATGTTGCAGCGGTGCCGGTTTCGGGGGGTGAGGTCCTGCCCCCAGGGATATCGGGCCTGTTCGAGGCCGCCTCTGGCGGCCATTTCCCACTCGGCCTCGGTGGGCAGCCGCTTGCCGGCCCAGGCCGCGTAGGCGGCGGCGTCGTGCCAGGAGACGTGCACGACGGGATGGTTCGGACGCTCCGCGTATGACGATCCCGGCCCGTCGGGTGCCCGCCAGGATGCGCCGTCGACGGCGAGCCACCAGGGTGCCTCGGCCACTGCGCCGCGGCGCACAGCTGTGGCGGCCGGGGGATGAACCAGTGCGTAGAACACGAACGACCAGCCCTGCTGCTCGGCGTCCGTGATGTAGCCGGTGTCCTTGACGAAGGCCGCGAACTGTCGGCCGGTCACCGCGTGGGCGTCCATCAGGTATGGCGGGAGCGTGACGGGCCGGACCGGACCCTCGCCGTCCTCGGGGAACGCGTCCGGGTCGGCTCCGCCCATCAGGAAACGCCCGCCCGGGACGCGGACCATACCGCGCACGACTTCGCGGGTGTCCCGGCGAGGCGGCTCGAAGGGCAGATCCCTCCGCCCTGACGCCTGCTCCTGCCCGCCCGTGGGGCCGCAGCACGCACCCATGTCCTTCGCTCCTTGCGTCTGTGCTCATCTGGGGTTGTCGGGGCCGCCGTGCGGGGACGGTTCGCCCGTGACGGGGGGCATGACGTTTCAGGTGGCCTGCGCGCTTACCGGAACGTCCGCCCGGCCAGGGGCATGGCTGGTGGTCAAAATCGATTTCAAAGCTGACGTGTCAATAGATCGTCTGCGTTGCTTCCCCCTAGGGCCCTTCTGATGGATCTCCGCGGCGTCGCGACGCCCGGCACGCACTCCCCCACTCTCGGCTTCGCTCGAGCGGGGGGACCCCCATGCCGCACGGCGCGAAGGGACAGGTGGCTCCGCCACATGACCCTCCACGCCGCACGCCGATCGCACGCACCGGACGCCGCTCCTTCCTCCACGGAGATCCATCAGAAGGGCCCTAGCGGTCGGCCTGGTCGGTGAGCCAGGGCGGGTGGGCGACGATGTCGTGTCGCCCGTGGTCGCGCCAGGCCTCCCGGCGGTTGTGCCGGGGCAGTTCGGCGACTCGGAGGCCGCTCGTGTCCGGCTCGTCGTACTGGGCGAAATAGCTGTTCAGCCGCGTGGTCAGAACCGACACGGTCGTCTCCCACTGCTTCTGCCCGGCAACGTCGGCCGTCTCCCGAGGGTCGCCGTTCAGGTCGAACAGCATCGTCCGCCCGGCCGTCGGCTGGTTCACCAGCTTGTTCGCCCGGGTGCGGATCATCCGGGTGTCGCCGTACTCGCCGTACACGGCGTCCGGCCAGTTGGGCTCCGCGCCGCCCCGGCACAACGAGCGGAACGACCTGCCGGGGTACTGGTGCCGACGGCGGACCGCCTCCGGGACGGGCACGTCGGCATGCTCCAGCAGCAGCTCGAACAAGTCGCATTGCGTCACGAATTCGTCGCGTGTCTGGCCGCCGAGCAGAACTCCTGGATGGTTCAGGATCATCGGAACCCTGATGGATTCCTCCAGCATGTTGTACGGCACAGTCGCGTTGCCCTTGCCCCACAACCCGTGGTGGCCGGTCATCAGGCCGTGATCCGACAGGTAGACCACGAGGGTGTCGTCGGCCAGGTCCTGCGCCTCAAGCTCGTCCAGGACCCGGCCGACGCCTTCGTCGATCTCCGTCGCGGCGGCGTAGTACTGGGCCAGCGCCTCGCGCGGGTCGGTCCGGGTCGGGAACAGCGCTTCACCGGCCATCCGGCCATAGGGATAGACGGGATCATCCGGAATATCCGCGAACGACGCCGTCCGGTACTGACCGACGATCCGCTCGGGGTGGTCCCGCCACGGGCTGTGCGTCGCATAGTGGCCGACGTACAGGAAAAACGGACGGTCGATGTCGCGATCACGGAGGAAGGCGACGGCGTCATCGGTGACCGCGTGCCGACCGGCGGCCGGAGACACCTGTGACAGGTAGTCTCGCGGCCGCCAGTGATCGATGCCGGGCCGCTGCTGTTCCGAGCGGCCGAGGTGCCATTTGCCCACCATCGCGGTCTGGTATCCGGCGTCTTGCAACAGGTCGGCGAGCAACGTCTCCCTGCCGAGCCATGGCACAGCGTTCACCTCGGGATCGCGCTCGGCCAGGAAATCGTGCAGGCCGTGCTGGGACGGGAGCAGACCGGTCCAGAACGAGGCACGGGCCGGCGAACACACGGGACTGACGGTGAAGGCGTTACGCATCCGGACGCCGGTGCGAGCGAGGTGGTCGAGAGCGGGGGTTCGGATCTCGGAGTTGCCCGAGCATCCGAGCGCCCACTCGGCATGGTCGTCGCTCAGGAACACCACGATGTTCGGCTGGTTCACGCCTTCCCGCCTCCCTGGTTCGCGTTCTGGATCACTTTGCGGACAGGGCCTGGGTTGCCTGCGCCTGCAGCTGGTCCTGCGCCTGCACCGGTTTGATCGCCCCGCTGAGCACGCCGGCCTCGATGTCCTCCATCGAATTGCGGAACTTCTGCGGCAGGTAGGTCACGATGCCCTGATCACCCACTGCGCCCTCCCAGTGCGCGCCGCCCGTCAGTCCGACCGCGGCAGCGGTGGCGGGGTGCTCCTTCAGGTACGCCGCGTAGGACCTGTCGGTCTGCACGCTGCGCCGGATCGGCAGGTTGCCCGTGCTCATCGCCCACGACGCCTGCGTCTGGGCCGAGGCGAGGAAACGGACGAACTGCCACGACGCCAGTTGACGATCGGCATCGGAGCTGAAGGCCACCAGGCCGGGGCCGTACAACGCCGTGGTCGGGGTGTCGGTCTGCTTGACCTGCGGCAGCGCGGCGGCGCTCCACTTGAACTTGTCGCCCACTGCCTGGCTCAGGAAAGGAGCCACCCGGCTCGGCCGGATGATGAACGCCGCCTTCCCGGACACGAACTCGTTCTGGTCGGCGGTCTGGGCGTCGCCGGTACTGGCGAGCTGAGCCGAGCCGGAGTTCACCAGCCGACCGAGCAGACCGAGCGTGTCACCCCACTCCGGCGCGTCGAAAGACGCCTTGCCTTCCGGCGTCACCGGCGAGGTGCCGTAGGAGTAGGCGATCGCGTTCAGAGTGGAGGCGTTCGCATTCGCGGCGTAGCACGTCTTGCCCAGCGCCTTTACCGCCTTGCACTGGCGCTCGAACTCGGCCCACGTCCGGGGTGGGGCGTCGAAGCCTGCCTTACGGAGGAGATCGCCGTTGTAGTAAAGCGCCGCGACGTTCACTGCGAAGGGGAAGCTCAGGTAGGCGCCGCCGTTCATGCTGTAACGGTTCCGCTGCAGCTCGCTCGGGAGGATGTCGCTGATGTCCGACTTGGAGAGACCGACTGCCGCCTTCTTGACGTACGGGGTAAGGTCCAGCACCCGCTTGGACTTGGCGTACTCCAAGACGTTGGGCGGATAAGCGATCGCGACGTCCGGCGCCGATCCGGCCTGCAACGCCGATACCACCTTCTTGTGGACATCGGCGAAGCCGCCGACGAACTGGGGCTCCACCTTGATGTTCGGGTTGGCCGCCTCGAACTTCTTCACCAGTGCGTCGATCGCCGTCCCGTCGGTACCGGTGTAGACATGCCAGAAGCTGATTGTCGTCGGCTTGCTTACCTTGGCGGGGATGTCTCCCTGCTCAGCTTTCGGCGCGGTGGGACCGCTGACCCCGCAGGCGCTGGCGACAAGGGTCACAATGGCGGCGACCCCGGCCCCCGTCAGTCGGCGGCGGGATCTGAGGCGGGCGAGTACGTTCATTTCAGGGCTCCTTCTGCGATGCCGCTGATGACCAGGCGCTGGGACGTGGCGAACAGCACGAGGACCGGCGCGACCGACAGCACTGTCGCCGCCATCAGCAGGTTGACGTAGACGCCGCCTTCCGTCTGGAAGGCGGTGAGGCCAAGCTGCAGCACACGCAGCTCAGGGCGAGAGGTGATGAGGAGGGGCCACAGCAGCGCGTTCCAGGTCCAGACGAAACTGAGCACGAAAACCGTCAGGGAGGTCGTCCGCACCAGCGGGAAGGCGACCGAGCGAAACATCCTGAACTCGGAACAGCCGTCCAGGCGGGCCGCCTCAAGCAGACTCTCCGGCAGCGAATGGAAGCTCTGCCGATACAGGAAGACGCTGAACGCACCTACCAGCCAGGGCATGACCAGAGCGAGGTAGCTGTCGTACCAGCCGAGATCGCGGATCGTCACGTAGTTCGGAATGAAGGTCGCCTCCGCCGGCACCATCACGCTGGCCAGCACGAAGGCGAGCAGAGCACCGCGACCGCGGAAGCGTCCACGCGCCAGCGCGTAGCCGGCCAGCGAGCCGATCACCACGTTTCCGACCCCGGTCAGGACTGCCGTCAGCACCGTGTTCGCCAGGTAGCGAGCGAACGGAGCCTGCCGCAGTGCCTCGACGAAGTTCGAGAAGGCCGGATGGTGCGGCCACAGTGTCGGTGGTGTCGCCAATGCCTCCTGCAGGGGCTTCAGCGCCGTCGTCACCATCCAGTAGAGCGGCACAAGCAGGACCAGGCAGACCGCGGCCAGCCCGAGATGCGCCGGCAGGTTACCGGCCCGGCGGAGGAGCCGGTTCGTCGTTCGCGATTCACTCATAATGGACTCGCTTCCGGGAGATCCAGAACTGGACCAGCGTCAGCGCCGCGACACTCAACGCGAGGAACGTGCCGGTGGTCGCACCCCGCCCGAGCTCGTTGTCTTCGTAGAACTGCCGGACCATCAGCATCGACAAGGTTTCGGAGCTGCCCTGCGGCCCGCCACCGGTCAGGACGTAGATGATGTTGAACTCACGGACGGCGAAGATCAGCGAGATCACGGCGAGAAACAGGATCGTGGGCGACAACAGCGGGACCACGACACTGCGCAGTATGCGGAACTCTCCGGCGCCGTCCATCCTGGCCGCCTCACGGACCTCCTCGCCGATTCCGGCCAGTCCGGACAGCAGGACGATGACGGCGAAGCCCAGCATGTGCCAGATCTGGGCGAGCATCGCCACACAGAGCGCCACACTGGGCCCGGCCCACAGCCCAGGCAGCCGGACCCCGAGCGGTTCGAGGAGCAGGTTGAGCACACCGGTTCCGTCGACCAGCCACTGCCGCGGATCGGCGCCGAACCACGACAGGATCCAGTTGGCCAGACTGCCCTGGTTGGATCCGAAGATCACGCCCCACACCATCGCGGACGCCACTGTCGGCACGACGTACGGCGTGAACACAAGCACCCGGTAGAGGTGGAACTTCGCCAACCGGTACTGCAGCGCGTAGGCGATCGGCAGCGCGAGCAGGATCGTCACCGGTACCGTGCCGACGACGAAGAACAGCGTCACCACGAGCGAGTTCTGGAACTCGGCGCTGCCGACCAGCTCCAGATAGTTGCGCAGACCAACGAACGACGCTCCGCCCAGTGACCAGTCGGTCAGCGACATCGCGACGTTGAAGACGCTGGCCCAGACGTGAAAAACGCCCAGCAGGATCAGTGCGGGGACGGCGAACAGCAGGCCGGTCAGGTTTCCGCGGCGCCTTTGCCGACGGGTTTCCGGCGCAGCCTCGACGGCTGCGGCATGCGGCGAAGCCTGGGGCGGGGACAAGATCGACACCCTGCGCCTCCCTGGTTTGAAATCGATGTCAGGGACCGTAGGTCTGTGGTCGTCACTAGGTCAATGCCTTCCGGGGATTTGCTTGACATCCCGTGCCCGGAAGGTTGAAATCGATACCAGTGCGAGCGGTGAAGGGGTCCCCGGTGTCACCTGGCCACGTCGTACCGCTGATCACCGACCAGTTCCAGTGCCAGCGACTCGGCACCACCGACCCGCTGGCCCGGAAACCGAACCTGGACCGTCTGACCGCCGACTGCGTCAACCGTACGAACATGTTCCGCTCGGACCCCGCCGTGCACACCGTCGCGGGTGTCGATCCAGACCGGGTGTGCCCACAGGAGGCGGACGTGATGGCGATCTACGGATTCGGCGGGCACACCGGTCAGCCGAGTCCCGACCGGAAGACCGTCGGTCGCGCGGCCGTGCCCGGGAGGACGCCAAATGGCGCCCAGGGCACCTGGACAACGGATCGAGCTCATGACACACCGCAGTGCTCCAGCCCGCCGGTGAATTTTCTGACCGCTGCGGCGTGTGCGGTCGGTCTGCTCACCGGATCTTTATTCGTCCCATTGGTCAAGGAAGACGTCGACCAGGTCGGAGCGAGGTTCGGCGGCTCCGTCGTGTAGGGCCTGTTCGGTCCAGATGACCTTGCCGCGGCAGGTGTAGCGGGTGCCCCAGCGCTGGGCGAACTGGGCAACGAGGAACAGCCCGCGGCCGCCCTCGTCGCTGGCCTTGGCACGGCGCAGGTGAGGGGAGGTGCTGGAGCCGTCGGCGACCTCGCAGATCAGGCGGTTGCGGTCGTGAAGCAGACGGAGCCGGATGGGCTGGGTGCCGTAGCGGATGGCGTTGGTGACCAGCTCACTGATGATCAGCTCGGTGGTGAAGGCCACCTGGTCCAGGCCCCAGGCCCGCAGTCGGCGACCGGCGTCGCAGCGGACGCGGGCGACGGCCGCAGGGTCGGAGGGCACGTCCCAGTCGGCGACCCGGTCGGGGGCCAGGATCCGGGTGCGGGCGATGAGCAGGGCGACGTCGTCGCGGGGGCGCTCGGGCAGCAGGGCGTCGAAGACTGCCTGGCAGGCGGCCTCCGGGGTGCGGCCGGGGTGGGCCAGGGCGCCTCGCAGGAGGTCCAGACCGGCATCGAGGTCGCGGTGGCGGTCTTCGATCAGCCCGTCGGTGAACAGGGCCAGCAGGGAGCCCTCGGGCAACTGCAGTGCCGCGGTCTCGAATGGGAGGCTGCCACCCAGGCCGAGGGGTGGGGAGAGGGGGTGTCGGGGAAGGTGACGGTGCCGTCGGGGTGGACCAGGGCGGGGCCGAGGTGGCCGGCGCGGGCGATGGTGCACATCCCGGTAACCGGGTCGTAGATGGCGTACAGGCAGGTAGCGCCGGTAATGGTCGGCGCTTCCTTCTCGGTGGTGGCCTGGTCGGCGTCGATCTGCGCGACCAACTCGTCGAGGTAGGCCAGCAACTCGTCGGGGGCCAGGTCCAGGGCGGAGAAGTTGTGGACGGCGGTGCGCAGGCGGCCCATCGTGGCCGCGGCGTGCAGGCCGTGGCCGACGACATCGCCGACGACCAGGGCCACCCGGGCCCCCGGCAGGGGGATGACGTCGAACCAGTCCCCGCCCACCCCGGCCTTCGCCGGCAGGTAGCGGTACGCCACCTCGACGGCTGACTGCTCGGGCAGGGAGCGGGGCAGCAGGCTGCGCTGGAGGGTGACGGCGGTGGCGTGCTCGCGGGTGTAGCGGCGGGCGTTGTCGATGCACACCGCGGCACGCGCCGCCAGCTCTTCGGCGAAGGACAGGTCCTCCTCCCCGAATGCCTCGGAGCCCTCGCCGCGCCAGAAGTCGGCCAGCCCCAGCACCACGCCCCGCGCCCGCAGCGGCACACTGATCAGCGAGTGGACGCCGTAGTCCAGGACCCGCCGGGCTCGCTCGGGATCCTGGGCCCGCCAGCCGTCCGCCGCACTCAGATCGGCCTCAAGGACCGCCCGGCTGCTGGCCATGCTCGACGCCATCGGCGAAGTGGGCGCGAATCTGATCACTTCGCCCGCCGAGTGGAGCGGCGAGTCCTGCCGGACGCCTCGGGCGGCCGTGCGGCGCATCTCGGTGCCCCCCTCGGTCGGCTCCCCGCCCCGCACCACCGGCTCTGCCAGCTCGACAGTGACCATGTCGGCGAACCGCAGGGTCCCCACCTCCGCCAACTCCTCGGCAGTGCGCACCACATCCAGCGTGGTGCCGATCCGCATCCCCGCCTCGTACAGCAGCCGCAATCGCTCCCGCGCCCCCTCGGCCCGGCCCGCGAGCGCCCGCAGGTCGGTGGTGTCCCGCAGTGTCACGACGCTGCCCGCAGGTCCGCCCGCACGGTCCGTCGGCCGAGCGTTGACCGCCAGCAGCCGGTCCCCGGCCAGATGGACCTCGTCGGTGGTCGTCCGGCCGGTGGTCAGCAGCCCGGCCGTGCGCCCCTCCAGGCCGAGGCCGGTTACATGATGCCCCTCCGCGTCCGGCGGCAGGTCCAGCAGTCGGCGCGCTTCGTCGTTGGCCAGCAGCAGACGCCCGTCGCCACCGACGATCAGCACCCCCTCCCGCACCGAGTGCAGGACCGCATCGTGGTGCTCGTACATCCGGGTGATCTCTGCGGGGCCCAGGCCGTGGGTCTGGCGCAGCAGCCGTCGGCTGAGCAGCGCCGCTCCGCCCGTGGTGACGGCCACCGCGCCGGCGGCGGCGCCCAGTACGGCCGGCAGCTGCTCTGTGACCCTGTCGCTGACATGTTTGAGCGTCACCCCGGAACCGACCGCGCCGACCACCGAGCCATCGGGTTTCTTGACGGGGACGAAGACACGGATCTGCGGGCCGAGACGGCCCACGGCCTTTCCTTCCACCGTCCGCCCGGCCAACAGGGGAGCCATGTTCGTGGGGGCCTGCGTGCCGATGAGCTCAGGCAAGCTGGAATGGGCGTAGCGGATTCCGTCCCGGTTCAAGACGGATAGGAAGTCCACACCGGAGCCCTTCGCGGCCTCCTTGACCCTCGGCTGCAGCACTGCGGTGGGATCAGGGGACGCCAGGGCTTCCACGAGCCCCGGAGAGCTGGCAAGGCCCTGAGCGACAGCGAGTGAACGATTGCCGGCTTCGCGGGCGCTCTCGCGCTGGGCAGCCAGCACGAGCATGACGATGGCACCGATGGCAAGCAGTACCACGACCGCCACCTGCAGCACGAACATCTGGCCGACGACACTGCGGACACTCAGAACCGAAGGCGGGCCCTCACGTCGGCTGCGAGCGGAACCGTCCGAGGACCGAGCATCCGAGGTAGGGCTGGATCGGATTCGAAATCCAGACATGTGCCTATCTTGCGCTTGTAGACCCTGGAGTCGATCACATGGGCAGCCACAAGATCGATGCCGGGAGTTGAAACGGGGCGGGAGGCGGGCCGGTGAGAATGGTGCTGCGGCACGGCAGGATGCCGGCTCTGCGGTGTTCCGGACGAGAGTTCACCGGGCGCAGGAGTACTTGGCGGATTGGGAGACCGGCTCCGGCCAGACCCTGGTGCACCGGCACCGCGCCCTTCCTCCGCGCGCAGCGACCAGCGTACTGCCGCAAGTCCATGATCTGCCCCAGGTGCGGTGTGCTGCAGCCGGGCCCAGATGAACCACCGGGTCGCGCGAGGTCGAAGACCACCTCTCGCGTGGCTGGACACGGCCTCCAGAGCGTTGAGGTGACTGGCCTCCGGAGGACGGCGCGACGCCGTGTCACCGTGTCTCCCCGTCGGGCGGGAACGAGCACCAACAGCGCCTGGGGGTTTTGGCCGCGGGAGTTCGATACGGATGCTGCCGGGCGACCAGGTATTGCTCAGACGTGGGGCGGGAGGAGGGGTGTGGAGCGACGGCATCCGGAGTACCTGATCGCCATTGCGGAGCACGGTGCCGCTCGCGATCGAGGCGACCGCCGTCACCACGATCTCCCGCAGGCGGCACCTCTCTGGCCGGGTCCGACCAATGTGTCGGTTGGGCGCCGGGACGGCGGCGCAGACTGCGCACTCCGGGTGCAGCACCTGGTGGGCCGGGCGGTGTGCACCACTATCCGGCACGCGTCGTCCCTCTCGGCCACCGCGTCCCAGCATCCCGGCCGCTCTGAGCTCGCCGTGGATGTTCCGTCCACGCGGGCACCTGCTCGTACGGCTGACGGACGAATCGCCATCCTGCTGCGCCCGGTGGCAGTCCGACGCTGAACGTGATGATCACAGCATGAATCCCCTGAGGGCGGCCGGACCCACCCGGATTCGGCCGCCCTCACCGCTTGGCGGCGCCGCGTTGGGGAAGTGCCCGCTGGCCCCGCAGGCCTTGGCAGGTGCGAGCGTTGACGCTCTCGGTCGCGTTCGTGCGGCCCCGGGACTCATGCGTCCCGGGGCCTCGGTCGGTGGGTGCGCCTCCTGCCCGAGGTCAGCTCGGCGTCAGGATGATCGCCTGACCGCCCGCGCCGGCCATGGCCACGTCCAGCGTGGTGTCCGAGGTGACGGTCCGGGTGCGGACCACGACCGGGGTCTGGTACGGGCTGCTGCCCGGCGTGCCGTCGGCGTAGACGGTCGCCGTGTAGGCCGTCCCGTCGTCCAGGAACGAGAGCGGGATCGACAGCGTCCGGGCCGCCTCGTTGGTCATCGCCCCCAGGTACCAGGTGGAGCCGTTGCGGCGGGCGACGGCCACGTACTCGCCGATCGAACCGGCCAGGGTCCTGCTCTCGTCCCAGGTCGTGGGGATCGCGTTGAACCAGGGCAGCCCGGGCCAGCCCGCGGTGTTGGCGTACTTGGAGGGCTTGTCGTACCAGAAAAGGAAATTGAGGGGCTGGTAGTACACCGCGGCCATCGCCATCTGGTGCGCGTTGGTCGTCTTGTTGCGCGACTGCCCGTAGCAGATGGTGTAGTCCATCGGGCCGCCTATGTTGCGGGCGAAGGGCAGTGTCACGTTATGGGCGGCGGTCGGGAACTGCTCGTTGCCCCGTACGCCTTCCATGCTGAGGTAGTTCGGGTACGTGCGCTCATAGCCGAACGGGCGCACGTTGTCGTGCATGTCGATCAGCAGCTGGTACTTGGCGGCTGTTTCGGCCCAGCCGGTGATCTCGTTGGTCATCGCCTGGGTGCCGTCGTTGATGAAGCCGAGCTTGATACCCGCGACACCCCAGCTCTTGTAGAGGCCGAAGAGTGAGTCCGTGTCGGTCAGCGCGAGCTGGTTGACGTAGAGGAAGACGCCGATGCCCTTCCCGGCGGCGTACGAGATGACGGACGGCAGGTCGATGGCGGCGATCGGGGTCGTGGCCTCGGGGGTGGTCCACTCCGACCCGTACCAGCCGGTGTCGTACTCGATGTACTGCAGGCCGCGGGCCACGGCGAAGTCGACGCCCGCGAGGCCGGCGGCGGTGGTGAGTTCGCAGCGGAAGACCTTGCCCGGCTTGATCCACGAGGTGTCGGCGAGGGCGTTGGCAGGGGCCAGGTTGAGCACCAGTTCGGCGTTGTCGACCAGTTCGGCGTGCGTGGCCCCGATCACCACCGCACGCCAGGGCGTGGCGAACGGGGTCGTGACCGTGGTGGTTTCCGCGACCTCTCCGGTGCCGCGAGCGGTGTGCTCCATGAGGAAGGCGGCGAGGGTGCCCGGCTGCCCGGAGACCGAACTGAGCATCAGACGCGGGAAGTTCACCCGGGAGGACTCGCAGACGCAGGCGATGAACCCGCCCGCGAGGGTGGCTGTCAGCGGCAGATCGGTGAGGGGGCCGTTGTCCGTGGTCGGCTTTCCGGTGGGCGGGATCGCGTCGGGGGCGACCGGGTTGTAGGCGTCCTCGTCGCGGGCGCTGTAGACGGTGGTGTTGTCCGGGAAGACGAACGTCGTGAGTTCGTCGGAGATGGTGGCCGTGCCGGTGCCGGTGCCGGTGCCGGCGTCGAGGAGGACGTAGCGTAGAGCGACGCCGCTCTTGTAAGCGCGGATCCGGACGCCGAAGCGTACGCCCGAGGCCGTGTCCTGGAGAGTCCAGCGCTGCTCCTGGTAGTGGTCGGCGACGGTGGCGTTGCGCCCGTACACCGGGGACCAGGTGTCATGGACGGTGCGCCGCTGGTGCCGGGTCACCCTCACATCGCTGCCGAGGACGGTGCCGTCGCTCAGGCGGATGCCGAGGGCCGAGGTGTCGATCACCGTCTTGCCGTTGCGGGTGGCGGACCACGTGAGGGCTCCGTCCACGACCGACATCGTGATGGAGGTGCCTCCCATGCGTGCGGTGGCGGTGGCACTGACCGGGGCGTCCGCCGCGTGGGCAGGCCGCGTGGTGCCGAGCCCCACCGCCGCCGTCCCGACGGTGACGGCCGCGCTCTTGAGTATCCCCCGGCGGGACAGTGCCCCCGGGCGGCCGACTCGGTTCGCGATGGGTTCTTCCTGGTGTCCTTCGGTGCTCATCGTGAAGGGACCTCTCCTTGGGTGATCGCGTCGATATATCTCTTGGCGGTATCTCTTGGCGCGAGTGGAATTTCGGTAGTAACCGCTTACCGACTTGGCATGCCTACGCCGGAGCCAACGTGGGTTATGGCCGGCCCCGGACGCTTACGCGATGTTCGGCCTGGCAACACCGGTCAGAGGTCCGGCACGTCATAGCGGTCGGTGTAGTGCTCGGGCACATGGGTGAATGTGGTGTTGCGGTAGACGGGGTGGGTTTTCAACAGCATGAGATCGCTGTCGATGTTGTCGAAGCGGCTGTTCAGTACCTGGACGTCCGTGACGATCTTCCAGACACCGCCTCGCTTGTTGTTCACGATGTTCGACCGGTTGATGATCACTTGGCGCGGAGAGTACGTCGGGTCCTCCGTGTACTGGCCGGGGTTGTGGAAGATCTCGCAGATCATCCACAGCGCCGTCGCCCCGGCACCGCTGATGTCGAACCGGTGGAAGAAGATGCGCTCGTCGTCGCTTCCGTCGGCCTGGACGGCGTTGCGAGTGGTGTGCCGGATCTCGGCCCGCTGCACGATCACGTCGGCGGTCGAGGTGTACTTGGCGCCCTTGCCCCTGATCGGCTTGGACATGTCGGCGTCCGACTGGAGGATGTTGTTGTCGAAGAGCCAGTAGACGTTGTGGAAAAGGCTGTGCCGCTCGCCGTTGTACATGGACGTCAGGCGGTCCGTGATGATGTCGCTGGTTCGCTTCATGTGAATGCCGTGACCGCCGAAGTTCTGCACGGTCAGGTCCTGCAGGACGATCCGCTGGTGCCGGGCGCTGACGGGGTCGGCGCCCGCGAAGTAGATACCGGTGGGGGCGTCGAGGTCACCCCGGATTCCCTCCAGCGTCATGCCCTTGATGACCACGTCGGTGAGCTGCTTGTCCGTCGTGCCGATGGCGTAGTCCGGCCCCGAGTAGCGCACGACGGTTCTGCCCTGCCCGGCGCCGACCAGTGTCACACGATCACGGAGGTCGAGAGGCGCGTCCAGTTCATGCACCCCCTCGCCGAGTCTGACCACGCCGCCGCCGGCCGCGCCGACCTGGTTGACGGCGGCCTGGATCGACTCGCCGGGGCTCACGGCCACCTCGTGGTCGAGGACCTGGCGTGGGTAGGTGACGTGAGTGAAGTCGTTGTCCCATTTCGAGGCGATCAGATCGAGTACTTCGCCCTCGATCTTCACGGGCCTCACGGTCGCGTCCACTTCGGGGGCGTCCTCGGAGCGGGTCTCGTGGGGGATCACCACGCGGAACCGGTCCTTGAGTCTCACCTCGCCTTTGGTAATCGTGACGTCGACGAAGACCGTAGCGTCAGGTAGGGAGTCGGCAGGGCGGGTGACGGTGCCGTCGTCCCGCAGGTGCTGCTCGTCCCACGACCACCACGAGATCGACGAACCGCGGCGGCCGCGGTCGGGCATCGGGAGGTCCTCGACCGCGTGGTCCGCGCGCCTGGCGATGGCACGGGACACGGTAGCCAGATCTGACGCCGCGTCAGCCTGGTCGCGAGCCGTACTCAGGTCCGTTCGGGAGGTCACGACCAGCCGAGGACGCAGGTCTCCGTACGTGCCGGAGTCGGAATAGAACTCCGCGGCCCGACCGCCTGCCGTCTCGTTCCACACCCGCAGGGAGAGGAAGCCGTCTCCCTCGCGCTCTGAGGACACCGCCGTCGTAACGTCCGCCTGATAGGTCGTGGTTCCGCGCCGCGTCACGAGAGGGGCTTCGGCCCCCTCGATGGGCGTGACCGCTGGCTTGGTCGCCCCTGTGAGAATGAAGGAGGGATCGGCCCTGCGCGGGTTCAGGGCGTTCCAGTAGTCGTTCGTGAACATGCCGGTGGCCAGCCTGATGTCCTTGTCCCCCGCGGACCGCGGCGTTGTGGTGAGGACCAGCCGCGCCTCCACGACCGCTCCCGGAGCCACCGCGCCGTCGCCGACCTTGAACTGGACGAAGGCGGCCATCGAATCGGGTGCGTCGAGCCCGCCCGCGTTGTTCACCGCAAGGGTGTCGGCCCAGCTGCGGTCCTGGTTGGTCGTGCCCACCGTGTCCGTGTCGATGACGGGGAAAAGCGTCGTCTCGACCGTCCGGCCGCTCACGGCGGTCCCGCTGCCCGACTCGACGTCGTTCGCCGCCGCCGGACTCAGCGCGACGGCCATCAGTCCCACAACGGCCAATCCCACTCCGATCGAATGAGCGTACCGTCGTCGGCGTTGTCTCCATAGAGGCATGTCGTTTCTCCTCATCTTGCGGTGAAGACCTTCGAGTAGGCGTTTGCCGACCGGAGCATAGGTGACGCAAGCGCGAGTCGAACCCGCGGGGAGAATTGCGAAACTTTCGCTGGAACTCGGCGTGTGGAGCCGACCGAAGTCATGGGCATGCGAGGAGTGGCCCGCCTCCTACACCTCCGTCCGGCCCTGCCCCGGACCCGGGTTTGCACCGCCCTGGCGTGTCGCGCGGTGGCACGACAGGGAGGTGGAGGCGCCGGCGAACGGTTGCGGAAGAAGAGCGAATGCCTCGGTCAGTGTCTTTATCGGAACGTGGAGTTGTACCAGACTTCGTCGTCGCGGGAATTCGACGATGTGGCGATAATGGCGGGATTTCCCTGGCGATATTGTCGTGGCTGTGGAAATGGCTGGTGCCGTTTTCCTCGGAGTTCATGATGATGCCCCGGTCTCGGTTACCGCTTACCGTGATTCAGAGAACGTCGATGCAGGGCATGTCCCGCGAGTCGGATGGCCGGGTGGCGAGCGGGGAGACCGTCGGTACGGGCTTGAACGGTCGTTCTCGACAGCCCCTTGCCGACCGGAGCACCGGGTCGCTCCGGCAAGCTCGTGACTGCGTTGCGACGGGAGGGCGGGGATGCCGTCCGCAAGGGCATGATCCTGATCGTCGACGGCACCTTGCTTCCCACAGCGACAGCACCATCGCCGAACGGTCGAAGCACACGTGCGGACGCCGCAGTCCCGGCAGGACGTCCGAACTTCCGCTCGCCGGAAAGGACGCTCGACTACGCCAACGAGAGCGGAGCCTGCGCGATGGCCGGCCACCTGCTGTCCGCCGGCCGCCGCACAACTGACCACCACGCACGTGCCGTACGAGGAGATGGGCCCTGTCCTGCTGCGGACCGTCGCCGACCGGGGCGAAGGCGGACCGGGCCGGCGCAGAAGCGCGGACGGCGAGCGCCTGGTGCTGGGCACCCATGTCCTCTTACGGCATTCATACAGCCACCTTCCCGGCGGTCGCCACGCCTCACGGCTTCTGTTACGTAAGCGCTTTCGAGAACGCCTTCCGATCGCGCACCGCTCGCGCGGCACTGAGGATCGGGCCGTTGTGCCTTTGACCTGCATCCCCGCATCGGCATGGCGAACAGGCAGGGCGGCAACGGCACGCAACGTGGCGAATGGCCGGCCAACAAAGTGCCGTAGGCCTCTTGCATGCAGCAGAGTCCGACACCTACGTTGCACAGCAACCGTTTTCTACAGCTTCCGCATGAGCTTCGAGACACGAGTCGACGGCTGCCGCGCTCGCTGTCGCGCCCCACCGAGTCGCTCTCCCTCTTCCGTGATCGTCTAAGTTTCTAAGGATGACCGCACGATGAACCCCACAAGCCCCTGGAGAAGGTTCGTCGCAGTCGTGGGCCTCGCACTGGCAGGTCTGCTCTCCGCCTGCGGCGGTCCCGGCTCCGACGACAGCAAGTCCGCCGGCCCGGTCACCCTCGACTTCTGGGGCTGGGCGAACGGCCAGGAAGCCGTCGTCAAGGCGTTCAACGCGAGCCACAAGGACGTCAAGCTGAAGTACACCAAGGTCACCGACCAGCTGACCATGCAGAAGCAACTGGCCAACGCCGTCAAGGCAAGGAACGCTCCCTGCCTGTTGCAGAACACCGCCGAGTATGTGACCAACTGGGTGTCCCAGGACGCCCTCGCCGACATCACGAAGTACGTCGAGTCCAGCAAGGACAAGTTCAACGCCGGATCGTGGGCCACCGCGCAGGTGCAGGACAAGGTGTACGGCGTCCCGACCAGCTCGGCACCCCAGTTCACGATCTACCGCACCGACATCTTCCAGAAGTACGGCCTGAAGGCGCCCGAGACCTGGGACGACTTCATCGCTGCGGGCAAGGTGCTGAAGAAGGACGGCATCAAGATCACCAACTATGCCGGCGAGGACCCCAGCACCCTGCAGTTGCTGGCCATGCAGGCCGGCGCGCACTGGTACTCCATCGACGGCGACTCCTGGAAAGTGGACTTTCAGGACCGGGGGACCTTGAAGGCCGCGAAGGTGATTCAGGAGATCATCGACAACGACCTCAACTCCAAGCTGTCCTTCGCCGACTACGCGGGCGTCCAGCGCAACTACGACAACGCCGGCACGGTGACCCGGCAGATCTCCACCTGGCAGACGGCCGGCATGGTGCAGAACTTCACCGAGTCCTTCGGTAAGTGGGCGCTCTCGCCGTGGCCGACGTTCGAGGGCGAGGCTGCGAAGACACCCGCGGGCACCAATCTGACCGGCGGTCTGACCCTGGTGACCAAGCAGTGCAAGTACCAGGAGCAGGCCGCTCAGGCGGCGCTGTGGATGTCGACGAACACCGACGCGGTCAAGATCATGGCGAGCCCGACCACCGGCAATGGCGTCATGCCTGCGCTGGCCGACAGCGACTCCTACGTCGACGGGACGATCTCCCAGAAGCTGCTCGGGGACAACTTCGAGCCGGCCAAGAGGGTCGTGACCGACAGCCTTGGCACCGTCACCACCGACTGGATCTGGGGTCCCAACTCGGCTGCGATGTTCACGGAGCTGCAGAACCAGTGGGCCAAGGTGGTCAGCAAGGAGGAGAAGGTGACGGACCTGCTGGCGCACATGCAGGAGTGGACGGTCAAGGACCTGAAGTCGCGCGGCACCAGCGTCAAGGGCTAGCGCCCTTCTGATGGATCTCCGCGGCGTCCGGCTCGCCGCTCGCCGCTCGCCGCTCGCCGCTCGCCGCTCGCCGCACGGCGCACGGCGCGAAGGGACAGGTGGCTCCGCCACATGACCCTCCACGCCGCACGCACCGGACGCCGCTCCTTCTTCCACGGAGATCCATCAGAAGGGCCGCGCCGCTGCCAAGGCCGGCCGCTCGACGGCACCGCTCTCGCCGAACTGCGCCCGCAGGCCGGGTGAGTGGTTCGCCCATCCAGTGACCCGGACGCCCTCTCCATCACCTGAACCCTCCCGCCTCCATCACCTGAACCCTCCCGCCTCCATCACCTGAACCCTCCCGCCGGTACCGCAACTTCGCGCCGGTGCCCGGCCACGAGCCGCAATGGCCGAGAACAAGAAGGGACATCGCGTGCCGCAGAACATCGCACGCCGCAGACTGCTGCTCCTCGCCGCAGGAGGCGGACTCGCCCTCGCTCTGCCGCCGCTGACCGGTGCCGCCCACGCGGCGACCGCGGATGCGACGGCCCCCACCGATCTCACCCACCCGTGGATCTACACGGACGCCTCCGAGAAGGAGGCGCTGATCGACAAGATCACGAACAGTGACTGGGCCAAGGCGTCCGTCGAGCGGCTCAAGGCGGTCATCGGCCCGCTCGCCGACCGGCACCAGAGCGACCCGGAGTGGATCCTGTCCCGGATGTCGATGTACTGGAAGGAGGGGCAGCGCTACACCCAGGTCTACGTCAAGAAGCAGAACTTCGACTACGGCGAGGGCAACGCGCCCGTGCCGACGGTGCGATTCGACGCGACCCGCGGCTGGAACTCCAACAAGAACCCACCGCTGGAGCAGCGCCTCGAGTACAGCGAGGACGGCTCGATGGTCAACCAGGACGGCGTGACCGTCCCGTACGCCGAGACCGGCCACATGATCCGCCTCAACAACGAGGAGATCCTCGGTCTCGCACAGCGCGCGGCCTTCCTGCACTGGGTGACGGGCGAGGAGAAGTACGCCGCCTTCGCCTCCGACATCTACTGGCAGTGGCTGATGGGCGTGTACTACATGAAGCCCATGCTGGACCCGACCAAGTCCCTGGGCGGGCCGGGTGGTTACGAGCCGGGCGGTATTTGCGGCTACTACGACTACGAGGTCATCCACGACCCCATGGGCGGGTTGGCCGCAGTCGTCTACGACTTCCTGTACGACTACCTCGACGCCCATCCCCACCCGCACGCCGTGGAGATCGGCAAAGGCCTGAAGGAACTGTCGACGGAGGTCTTCAAGCGTTTCATCGACATCGGTCTGGTACGTGGCATCGCGACCGGCAACTGGAACGTCAACGGCTTCGCCGGCATCGTCCCGGCGATGATGGCCCTGGACCCGGACGACCAGTACGCCGATGGCAAGGGGCGCGACTACTACCTCGCCTTCTACACGACCACCACGACCCAGTACCACACGGCGCTGCCGGACATCCTGACGGAGTACGACAAGGTCACCGGCCTGTGGCACGAGTCTCCCGCGTACTCGTTCGGGACGGTCGGCACACTGCTGGACTTGGCGGCGCCGGTCAGGCGACAGGGCACGGACACCATCGCGGGCAACGACGTCCTCCGTCGCGCGTCCCTCGCGATGGGGCCCTGGCTCGACGCGCGGGGCAACATGGTCGTCTTCGGGGACGGCCGCGGCGGGTCGCCCGGGTACACGGCATTCGAGCGGCTGCTGACCTACTACACCGCCACCGGGGACACCACGAACGCGGCGCAGGTCGCGGAGGTGCTCTCCAATGCGATGTCGGCCGGCCAGTACAACCGGAACACCCTGTCCTCCCCCCTGGACATCATCTTCGGCGTCGATCTGCCGACCACCGACGACTCGACGACTGACGTACGCACCGCCTACTCCCCGCACCACCGCCACATCACGATGAAGAACCGGAACGACGTGGCGGCCGGTCTCATGGCGACCGTGTACGGCGGCTACAACAGCACCGACCACCTCAACCCCAACGGGCTCGCCATCCAGCTGTACGGCCAGGGCTGGGCGCTGTCGCCGAACTGCAAGTCGTACGAGTCGTACACGAGCGCGGACTACGTCTACAGCAAGGGGCCGGCCGGCGCGAACACCATCGTCCCCGGCTACGCCTACGGTCCGATCACCGTGAACGCGATGGAGCCGGCACCTCCGGCGGACGCCTTCGTCAACACGACGCAGATATCCCAGTACGCACAGTTCACCGACGTCTCGGCGGACGAGAAACGGCGCCAGGTCGCCATCATCCGAACCTCGGACACCACCGGCTACTACGTCGACGTCTTCCGTTCCGACCAGGCCGACAACGACTACATCCACCACAACCTCGGTCAGGGCCTGACACTCGCGGACGCTCACGGCACCGCACTGGACCTGACCGCGGCGAGTGACCTGGGCACCGCAGCCAACGCCGGCTACAAGTACTTCACGAACCCGGTCAGCGCCGGTCACGACGGCGATCTGCGCGCCACCTGGACCGTCAACGCCTCGGACAGCAACCCCCGTATCGACATGCGGATGTGGATGCTGGGCCAGGAGGGACGCACGGTGTACCGAGTCGACGGCCCCGGTACCACGGTCAACACCAACGTCACTCCGAACGCCGTCAACCAGAAGCCGCAGACCACGCCGACGCTGATCGTCCGCCAGCAGGGCAACAACGCCGCGACCGCACCCTTCGTGTCCGTCTTCGAACCGGCCACGGACGGCGCCGGAACAGTCCGGGAGATCACCCGGCTCGCCGAGGGCGGCACGTTCACGGGCTTGCGGGTCCGCAGCGACGGCCCCGGGGAACTGCGCGGCCGCACCGAGTACGTCCTCAGCTCCGCCGGTACCGAGGCGCACTCCCCGCACCGCGACCTCGACTTCACGGGCGCCTTCGGCGTGGTCTGCACCAACGCGGGGAGATTGCGGTATCTCTACCTGGGCAACGGCCGGGATCTGCGCCACGGCTACCACCGCATCACCGCCGACGGCGACGCCGCCGTGGCCGCCGGGCTGGTCCGGGACCGTGACGGGACGCGCTACTCGGCGGACGGCTGGATCCGGATCACGCTGCCCTGCGACGGGCCCGTGCACAGGGCGCGGGTCGCCTACGAGACGAGGGACGGTTTCGTCTTCGCCGAGACGACGGCCACCCCCGCGGACCGAACTGTCACCGGACGCGTCCCGGCCGGATACGACGTGCGGATCAAGGTCGTGACCTCACACCGGCCTTGAGGAACACCGCTCACTGCCATTCGCCGGACAAGCCGTACGACGCATCCCACAGCCCGCGCCCGGACTCCTGTCCGACCCGCCACGGCCCGGCCACCGGTCCGGGCGGTCTCCCCCGAGCGGTCGGCGCCGATCGGACGCACCTGCACCCACTCTGGAAGGACGCCATGCAGACCACGCTCACCTGGGGCCACTCGGCACTCACCGTCGGCTTCGCCGCCGGAGCCGACGGGGCGCTCCGGATCACCCGCCTGGCCCGGCCCGGCGACCCCGAGCAGTCCGGGGGTCCGGACGCCGCCCTTCCTCTCGTCGATATCGCCGTGCTCGGCCGGGGCTATGGCGGGAACAGGCCGCGCTTCCTCCCCTCCGCCCTCGGCGGCCGACTGCGCCACCGCGGCCACCGCACCGAGCGCGACGGCGACTGGCACCGGCTCACGGTCGAGCTCCACGACCCGGCGAGCGGCCTGACCGCCGAGCTCGTGCTCTCCTCCCCGGACGGCGTGCCCGTCGTGCGCTCCGAGGTCCGGTTGCGCAACGACGGCCCCAAGACCCTGGTCCTGCGGTCCGTCTCCAGCCTCCTGCTGGGCGGGCTTCCGTCGCCCGACGCACTCGACGTGCACCGCGCGCGCAACGACTGGCTGGCCGAATGCCGCTGGTTCACCGAGCCGCTGCGCCGCCATGTGCCGGACATCAGCCGGGAGATGCACGCACACAACAGCGCCGCCCGTCTGGCGGTGAGCAGCCGCGGCAGCTGGCCCACCGACGGGCATCTGGCCATGGGAGCGCTGTCGGACCGCACCGACGGCCGGACCTGGCTGTGGCAGATCGACTCCACGGTTGCCTGGCGCTGGGACGCCGGCGAGTGCGAAGGCGGTACGTACCTCGCGCTCGGCGGGCCCACCGACGTGGAGCACCAGTGGCGTGAACGCCTCGCATCCGGCGAGGAGTTCAGGTCGGAGCCCGCGGCCCTCGCACTCGGCTCCGGCTTCGACGACGCGATGTCCGCTCTCACCGCGTACCGCCGTGCCGCACGCCGTCCGCACCCCGACCACACCGCGCTGCCCGTCGTCTTCAACGACTTCATGAACACGCTGATGGGTGACCCCACGACCGACAAGCTGCTGCCGCTCATCGACGCGGCGGCCTCGGTCGGCGCCGAGTACTTCTGCATCGACGCGGGCTGGTACGACGACGACGCGCAGGGCTGGTGGGACAGCGTCGGCGAGTGGTTGCCCGCCACGTCGCGCTTCCCCGACGGCGGTCTCGCGGCGGTCCTGGCCCACATCCGCAGCCGGGCCATGGTGCCCGGGCTGTGGCTGGAACCGGAGGTGGTGGGCGTGCGCAGCCCCATCGCGCGATCGCTTCCCGACGAAGCCTTCGTGCACCAGGACGGCATACGGGTCGCCGAGAACGGCCGCCACCATCTGGATCTGCGCCACCCGGCCGCCCGCGCTCATCTGGACGCGGTCGTCGACCGGATCGTCGGCGAGTGGGGCGTCGGCTACCTCAAACTCGACTACAACATCACCGTCTCCCCAGGCGGCCCCCTGCTCGGGCACGGCCGGGCCTGGCTGGACTGGCTGTCGTCCCTGCACGAGCGCTACCCGGGCCTCGTGATCGAGAACTGCGCGTCCGGCGGCATGCGGATGGAAGGCGCCTCGCACACCGTCACACAGCTGCAGTCCACCAGCGACCAACAGGACCCCCTGCGCTACGCGCCCATCGCGGCCGCCGCACCCGCAGTCGTGCCCCCGGAGCAGGGAGCGGTGTGGGCTTATCCGCAGCCGGATTTCACCGACGAGGAGAGCGCATTCACCCTGGGTAACGCCTTGCTGGGGCGGATCCATCTCTCCGGGTTTCTGGACCGTATGACGCCGGACCAACTGGCGCTGGTACGCCGGGCGTTGGACACGTACAGGGGGCTGCGGCACGATCTCCCGCGGGCCGTTCCCTTCTGGCCCCTAGGTCTGTCGGACTGGACAGACCCGTGGTTGGCGCTGGGGCTGAGGGCGGACGGCGTGACCTACATGTCGGTATGGCGCCGGGACGGCGCCGCCTCCTGCACACTGCCGGTGCAACACCTGGCGGGCCGGGCGGTGCGCACCACCATCCTGCACACATCGTCACCCTCGGCCACCGCGACCTGGCATCCCCACCGCTCGGAGCTCGCCGTGGACTTCCCATCCACCCCGGCATACCTGCTCGTACGGCTGACGGAGGACGGGTCGCCATCCTGCTGAGCCTGGTGGCAGGCGTAGGTCTGGGCCCGCCGCGCCCACGGTGCGGGGGCACGCCGGGCCGCTGTCACGACGCGCTGCGCTGGTGCCTGATCGGTTCCCCCACCTGGTGCAGGTGGGTCAGGGCCTCGCGATAGGACTGGATCAGCCCGGTCTCGTGGTACGGCACTCCGATCTCGGCGCAGTAGTCGCGGACGATGATCTGGGCCCGTCGCAGATGGGGAGTGGGCATGCTCGGGAACAGGTGGTGCTCGATCTGGTAGTTGAGCCCACCAAGCATCATGTCGGTGAGCCTGCCGCCGCGCACGTTGCGGGAGGTCAGTACTTGGCGCCGCAGGAAGTCGGGGCGGTCGTCGCCGGTGAGCGTCGGCATGCCCTTGTGGTTCGGGGCGAAGGTGCAGCCGAGGTAGACGCCGAACAGGCACTGGTTCACGGCGAGGAACGCCACCGCCTTGCCGGGGGAGAGCACCAGGAACAGGGCGGACAGGAAGCCTGCGATGTGCAGGAAGAGCAGGACACCCTCCAGCAGTCGGTTCTTCATGGAGGGCGAGCGCAGCGCCCGCACGCTCGCGACGTGCAGGTTGAAGCCCTCCAGTGTCAGCAGCGGGAAGAACAGGAACGCCTGGTGACCGCCGAGGAAGCGGGACAGGCCGCGGCTGGAGCGGGCCTGTGCGGTGGACCACACGAGGATGTCCGGGGCGACGTCGGGGTCCAGTTCCTCGTGGTTGGGGTTGGCGTGGTGGCGGGTGTGCTTGTTCATCCACCAGCCGTAGCTCATGCCGATACCGAGGTTGCCGAACAGTCGGCCTCCGATCTCACTCGGCCGACGGCGCCGGAAGACCTGACGGTGCGCCAGGTCGTGTGCTGCCAGGGCGATCTGGCCGAAAATCAGGGCCAGGCAGGCGGCGACCGCCAGTTGCCACCAGGTGTCGCCGAGAGCGAAGAAGGCCACCCAGCCCGCCACCAGCAGGGCGGTCACCAGACCGAGACGGAACGTGTAGTAACCCGGGCGTCGTTCCAGCAGGCCTGCAGCGGAGATGCGTTGGGAGAGCCTGGCGAAGTCGCTGCCGGTGCCGGTGCCGGTGCTGGTGCCGGAGCCGGACGTACGGGGACGGGTGGCGGGTGTCTGGGCCGGGGCGGATGCGTTGGTGGAAAACGTCATGCCGCCGAGTCTGCGGATGGTCGTCTGGCCGGGGCAGCCTGCCAGGCACCGTATACGCAGGGGTGCTGCCCCCAGACCACCCCAGGGGTTGTCACCACCCCTATGCCGTTGACCTGCTCCTTTTCCGAAGCGCATACGTCCGCGGCGAGGAGTGACGGACCGGGCCGGACCTGGCCGGGCCGGGCCGGGGCGTTCGGGCTGTACGGCTCGCCGGCGGTCCGGTGAGCAGATCCAGGGCGACTGGTGCGGGCGGTCAGCGTTCCCCCCACCACGGCCTGGTCAGGTCGTTTCGGTACCCCAGGCGAGATGAGTCTGCTGTGCCGCTTGTCCAGGCCCCGAAGTCCTGGCCCGGACCGTGGCGGCACCGGTAGCCGGGACGGCGGTGACTCCAGTGGCGGCAGAACCAGTGCAGCGGCGCAAGCGTGCGCCCCCCGCCACCCAGCGGTGATCAGGCCGGAGCCGTGCTCGGTGCCGCGCCGGGCAATGACCGGGTTGATCTCGATGTGGAGGACTTGGCCGGGCCAGGCGTGGTTGCGATCGCGTCCATGGCGGGCCAGTCGTGCCAGCCCGTGAGCCCGTACCCACCGTGCCGGAGAGCATGCTGGCCATGGCCAGTCAGGAACGCGGTGAGCATCTCGCTGAGTTCACTGTCGGCTCCCGGCTTGGGACGAGCGATGGGGGTCGGTGCGTACGTGCGCGCGCATCCCTTGCAGGCCGAACAGGATGAGAAGCTCCACCACGCCGCCGTCGGCGCTGCCCAGCCAGTGGGGCGAGGACGTGTCGAACTCGGCTGCCTCACCGGGCGGCAGCGTCAGGTCACGCTCCCCGATCACGAGTCGCAGGCGTCCGCCCAGCACGTAGAGCCATTCGAAGCCTTCGTGGGTCTGCGGGGTCGGTTCGAGAGGTTCCGGCCGGGCGGGGATGATCATCTTGAACGCGTGCACACCGCCCGGTCGCCGGGACAGGGGCACGAAGGTCATGCCGAACCGGCTGATCGGCTTGAGGTGGATCCGGGGGTCGCCGGTGCGCGGGGCGCCGACGAGGTCGTCCAGCGGAACGTCGTAGATGCGGGCCAGTGGCAGCAGCAGTTCCAGGCTCGGCCGGCGCTGCCCGCTCTCCAGCCGGGACAGGGTGCTCTCCGACACGCCGGTCGTCGACGCGAGGTCGGCGAGGGTGATGCCGCGGTCACGACGGAGCGCACGAAGCCGTGGCCCCACCGCGTCGAGCACGTCGTCGTCCGTCGGGTGATCCATGAGACCCATCTTGCCATTACCGCAAGATCTCGTGCCAGGTCGTGGTGCGCCTGCCAAGACTGAGCGCCCACCGACACAAGGAGTCTTGATGAGCACCACCGATGCGGTCGCCACCGAAACGGTGACGGGCCTGCCGCCCGGTGACGCGTCGGACCTCGGATGCGGTGACGGCGGCGACGCGCTGTGGCTCGCCCGCCCGGGGGTGGCAGGTCACAGCCGCCGATATCTCGGCCGTGGCGGTCGAGCGGCTCGCCGCCCTCGCCCGCTCACACGGCCTGGGCGACCGCGTCACAACCGTGCGGCACGACTTGCACACGTCTATCCGGTCCAGCGGATCCGACCTGATCTGCACCCACTACTACCTGCACACCCCCTTCGACCTGGACCGGGCGACCGTACTGAACTCGGCCGCGCACACACTGCGTCCGGGCGGGGTTCGCCGACGTCGACGGCGTCCGTATGCACTACGTGAAGGGCGGCAGCGGCACACCGGTCGTGCTGATACACGGTTGGCCACAGACCTGGTACGGCTGGTGGCCGATCATGCCGGAACTCGCCAAGCGCCACACCGTCTACGCCTCGACCTTCCCGGACTGGGCGACAGCATCGGCTCACCGACCGGCTACGACAAAGCCACGCTGGCACGTTATGTGCACAAGCTGATCGCCGATCGGCTCGGGGTGCGTGATGCCCGTGTCGTCGGGCACGATTTCGGTGCCGCAGTGGCATTCCAGTACGCCAGCCAATTCCGCGACGACACCGCACGCCTCGGCTACCTCGACCTGCCGCTGCCCGGGCCCGCGATCGATGCACGTACCTACCGCTCACTGAGTTGGCACATCGCCTTTCACTCCCAGCGACGAGTCCCCGAGGCGGTCGTGGATGATGATGTCCGCGAGTACCTGGCACTGTTCTATCCCCAGGTCTCGTTCGGCGGCACGGCGTTCGGTGGCACCTCCGACCGGTCCCCGTTCACCGGCGCCGAGATCGACGAGTACGCACGAACTTACAGTCGGCCCAAGGTCCTGTCGGGCGGCTTCGAGCTCTACCGCGCCCTCGACAAAGACGTCCGCGACACCGTGGCAGGAGTCTCGCCGCGGTGAGGGATCAGCAGAACCGCCCGCCCTGCCACCTGGGCGGGCATCGGGGCGACGGTCGCGGTGGCCTCCTTGACGGCCCGGTTCCTGCTCGCCCGGCCGGTTCAGGACCCGCTCGGCGATCACGAGCTCCTCCCTCTCGGCCTGGACCTCCTGCAACTGCTTGGCCAACTCCGCAGCGAGCTCGTCCAGTTCGCTCAGCCGAGCCGTGATCCGCTCCAGCTCCCGCATCCCCACGCCCTCCCAAGCTTTCCCGACGTACCGGCCCGGTGACGGATCGTAGGAGCGGTACCGCACGGCGGCCCCGGATCGCGCAGGCGAAAGGGCCGGGTGGGAGAGGCGGCGAGCAGGAGGGCGGTCCGCGCGGCATTTCGGACGCGCTTACCACGTACGTCCCCATCGGGTGAGTGACCGGCGGGGCTGCGCCTGCCCACCGACCAAGGGGGCGACCATACGGGCAAATGGGTTCACCCAAGGGAAAGGATTCGCCGTGCGCCGTGCACTGATCGTCGTTGATGTGCAGAAGGACTTCTGCGAGGGCGGCAGCATTCCGGTGAAGGGCGGCGCGGGCAGGGCCGTCGCCATCGCCGACCTGGTTCGGCGCGCTGACGGGAGTTACACGTACATCGTCGCTACCCGTGACCACCACATCGACCCGGGGGACCACTTCTCCGAGCACCCAGACTTCCAGAACTCCTTCCCCGAGCATTGCGTCGTCGGCACCGAGGGAAGCGAGTTCCATCCGGACTTCGCGCCCGCCGTCAACTCCGGAGCCGTCCACGAGGTGTTCTACAAGGGGGCACACTCCGCCTCGAAGAGCGGATTCGAGGGCTCGACCCAGGACGGCACACCACTGGCCGCCTGGCTGCGCGCCCGCGACGTCGGCGAGCTCGACGTCGTCGGCATCGCCACCGACCACTGCGTGAAGGCCACCGCGCTCGACGGCGTACGAGCGGGCTTCACGGTACAGGTCCTGCTCGACTACACCGCCGGCGTCGCCGCCCACACCACCAACACCGCGATCAGCGAGCTGCGCCAGGCAGGTGTGGCGCTGAGCGGCGAGCCCATCGTCCTCGCCTGAAACAGCCTTACGCAGTGGGACCGGCTCCCTGTCTTTCCCGCCGCTGCCTGACGGCGTGGTGTGAGCTGGAGAGCAGGGGCGCGGTCCGCTGCTGCGAGGCTGACGCGGACGGTGCGCCCGGCTGAAGGTTGAGCGAGGGTGGCCGGGACGGAGTCGGTCGTTTGACAGACCCGCATTCTCTCGGAGCGGCGGTCATCGGGCGCAGAGCGCACCTTGCTGCCCGATGTGATGTCAGGGGCGGCGTTCCTCGGCGACGAGGGCGAGTACTCGCCCTCGCTCGTCGCGGCCATAGGTTTCTTTGGTGGCGAGAATTCCGACGAGGCCGATCACGGCGGCGCCGAGGTAGAGCAGGGCGGCGCCGGGCCAGCCAAAAGTGCCCACCAGGGCTGCGGCGAGCAGAGGCGCGAAGCCGCCGATGGCTGCGGCGACTTGATAGCCGAGCGAGGCTCCCGAGGTGCGGGTGGCGGTGCGGAACTGCTCGGTGAGCAGGGCCCCCTGTGTCCCGGTGAGCGAGGCGTGGATGAGCCCGATTCCGATGATGAATACGGCCACGATCAGTGCTGGATGGGCGGTGTTGGTGAGCAGGTACATCGGGAAGGCGAAGAGGATCGCTGCCGTGCAGCCCGTGATGTAGAGGGGGCGGCGTCCGATGCGGTCGGTGAGCGCGCCGGCGAGGAAGGTGACCGCGATGGCCAGGATGCTGGCGGCCGTGATGGCGCCGAGAGCGACAGGGCGCAGATCGGGGTTGCGTTCGGTGATGTAGTTGAGCAGGTAGGTCGCGGTGGAGTAGTAGGCGAAGGATTCGACGACGCGCAGGGCGATCACACGCAGGATGCTCCGCCAGTCGTCGCGGAGGGTCGCAAGGAGGGGGTTCTTCTCGGTCTTTCCACTGGCCTGGGCTTCCTGGAACTCAGGGGATTCGGAGAGCCGGGAGCGCACAATCAGCGCGACGATGACGAGGACGGCGCTGAGCAGGAAGGGTGTTCGCCACTGCCAGTCGCCGTCGAGAGTGGCGCTCCAGGCGAATACGCCGCTGGCGAGTGCGATGCCCAGGGGGTTGCCCGACTGAGGGATGGCGGCGAACATACCGCGGCGGTGCCACGGGGCATGTTCGTAGGCCATGGTGATCGCCCCGCCCCATTCGGCGCCGAACGCCAGGCCCTGGATCATGCGGATGGCTACGAGCAGGATCGGCGCGAGTACACCGGCCTGCTCGTAGGTCGGCAGCACGCCGATGAGGAATGTGGCGGCCCCCATGACGACCATGGCGGCGACCAGGACGGGCTTGCGGCCGAGCTTGTCGGCGAAGTAGCCGCCGATCGCGCCGCCGAGCGGGCGCATGACGAAGCCGACCGCGAGAGTGGCGAACGACAGGAGTGTGCCGACGAACCGGTCGTTTTCGGGGAAGAAGACGGCTCCGAAGTAGAGCGCGGACGCGGTTCCGTAAGCGATGAAGTCGTAGTTCTCGACGCTGGTGCCGACGGCTGCGGCGACTGCTGTCTTGACGCGGTCCTTCGTGCCGAGCACGCTTCGCCGTCCGACAACGGTGCTGGTGGGCATGAGGATTCTCCTTGCAGTGGTCTCCGGATCACGTGTGTGATGCGGGAGCCCCTGGTCGGCACGGCAGGGCCGGGGCTTCTTTCCGGTGGTTCCAGGTATGCCGAGGCGACGCACGACGGCGTCGTACGAAAGGGGCGCGGGCGGGACCTCGCCCGCCGGCGGGGTCAGGCCGGCGGCGGGGTCAGGGAATCGAGCGCGTTGAGCTTGGTGACTCTGCGGCGGGTGTCCTCGTCGTCGTCGAAGGTGGCGGCGAGGAACTCGCGGACGATGTCCGGCACGAGCGCGTGCGGGACGAGCCAGGCGCCCATGGCGATGGCGTTGGCATCGTCGTGCTCGACCGCTTGGTGGGCGGAGTAGGGCTCGTGAGCCAGACCGCAGCGGATGCCGGGCAGTTTGTTCGCGGCCATGATGGCGCCTTGACCGGTGCCGCAGACGAGCACGGCCCGATCTGCGGCACCGGAGAGCACCGGGTCGCAGGTGGCCCGGGTGATGTCGGGAAAGTCGACAGGGTCGGAGTTGTGGGTGCCGCAGTCGATGATCTCGTGGCCGAGATCCTCGATGGCCCGGCGCACGGCGTCTTTGAGCGGGTACCCGGCATGGTCTGCTCCGAGGGCGATTTTCATCGGCTGGTCTTTTCGAAGAGGGCGGGCTCAAGTGCGGCCCGGTGAGGGATGGATGGTGGGGCGCCCGGCCGGGTGACGGCATGCGAGGCGGCGGCGACGCGCAGTCGCTGTTCGAAGGGCAGTGTGCGGAGCTGCGGGGTAACCAGTGGGGTGTCGCCTGCGGTCGTGGTGTCGACGGCACTGACTTTGCTCGCGGGTGCGTGCCCACACTTGCCGCCACAAAGGTGGTAGGCCGTGCCGGCGGAGCCGAGCGTGCGGACGACGTCGGTGCCGAGTTCCGGGAGTTCAGGAAGGCGGGGCCTGGAGATCCTGGTCGGGGATGCCCGGTAACGCGGCGGCGGCCGTGTGGTCGTGCTCGTTGACGACGAGCAGGTCGCGGTCGGCGACGATGCCGCCTGGACGCAGCTCCGAGCAGGTGCGTTCGACATCAGCACCGGGAATCGCGTGGTTGGTGCTGGGCACCACCACGATGCAGCTCCTGCCACGTCATCGATGGGGACGACAGCCCGCCCCGAGGATGTGTTCTCCTCCAGCCGCGCGCTGGCGGCAATGCCGATGCCGATGCCGTCGCGAGCGAGGAAATCATGCAGGACAGCGCCTGGCGCGGCCTCCATGGCACCCGCCATACGCACTGAGGCACCGGCGCGGACTGCGGCGACGGCCTGATGGGCACCTTTACCGCCCGGAGCCGACATCGAGGAGTGTGCGCCGATGGTCTCGTCGGGGCCGGGCAGTTGGTCGTGGCGGATGGCTTCGTCCATGTCGATGCTGCCCACAACGGTTGTGCGAGTGCTCATTGGACGCCCCTTCGTGACCGGTCGACGAAGGAAGTGGCGATGCGTTGCCCAGGTGCGCCGCGGCCGGCGAGGAGGTCGACCAGTCCGCGCACGCCGAGGCGGCCGATCGACGACGCGTCGTTGCGGACCGCGCTGATGGGCGGTGAAGCGAACTCGAACCAGTCGAGGTCGTCGAAGGAGACGACCTCGATGCGGGCGGCCTGCTCCGCACCGAGCCGCTCGCGCAGCGCGCGGACGGCCCCGAGGGTGGTCAGGCCGTTCGCGCCGAAGACGGCAGTGAAGGGGACGCCCCGGTCGATGACGCGGCACATCGCCTCGGCCGCGCCGCTGGCCAGGAAGTCACCGGCGTCGAGCAGTCTGTCGTCGGTGCTGATCCCGTGCTTCTCACGCCCGGCAAGGTAGGCGGCGCGGCGTTCAGCGCCGGTGGAGATCGTGTCGGGGCCGCCGATGAACGCCACGTCGCGGTGTCCGCGCTGCCGCAGCCAGGCCAGGACATGCCCGACGCCCTCCGCGTTGTCGGTGCCGTACAGCGGGGCGTCAACACCCTCGATCGTACGGTTGAGGAAGACGAGCGGCAGCCCGGAGGCCAGCGTGGCCGCAAGCTGCGGCGAGACCGTGCCCTGCGGGGAGAACAGCAGGCCGTCGATGCGTTGCGAGGCGAAGGTCCGCAGGTATGCGTCAGCTTGTTCAGCGTCCTCGTTCGCGTTGGCCAGCAGCACGGTGTAGCCGTGGTGACGCGCTTCTTGCTCCGCGGCGTGGGCGAGTTCGGAGAAGAACGGGTTGCGGATGTCTGAGACGAGCAGCCCCAGCACGTCGGTACGGGAGCGTCGCAGAGAACGGGCGGGTCCGTTGGCGATGTAGCCCAGCTCGGCCGCGGCGGCGAGGACGCGGGACCGGGAGTCGGGCGAGGTCTGGCTGCTGCCGCTGAGTACCCGGGACGCGGTACCCAGCGAGACCCCGGCCCGTGCCGCGACGTCCTTGATCGTGGCCACCGGCTCCACCTCCTCGTGGAAACGTTTCCATGGCGGGAATGCCTCAAAGATCGCACACAGAACGCGCAAGGAGCAAGACCCATCCGTAGCCTGAACCGGAAGCGCCGCACGAGCCTGTCGTCACACGATCCCGTTCTGCAGCTCATACGGAGAGGTCGCTCTCTCGCGAACTTCGCGCTGTGGAGGGGAGTTCGATGCTCTTGTCATCCCCGTGGCTGGCGGAGCCGTCATCGAGGTGCGGGTCATGGCGCCCTCCTACCACCCGGACACCGCCGCCCCCACCTGTCCGCCGCGGCCGGGTCGCCCCCTGCCCGGGGTGGACCTCACCGGCTACCGGACCTTTCGGGACGCCCGCTTCGGCGGAAGCTTCGAAGGGGACACGCAGATCGGGCTGGGTGTGCGCGCCCGGCTGTCCTTTCGGGTGCTGACGCTCATCGACCGCGTGGTGGTGGACGTCGCCCACTCGTGGACCGGCCGCTGACGCCGCTGTCGGAGGTGAGCCTTGTCGTAGCCGGCAATGGCGAGCCCGGCAGTCCCCTCAGCGAAGAAGCTCAGCCCAAGTGCCGTCGCAGTACCAGGCGTCGATAACTGGTCACGGTTTCACGGGCCACTACGGCACCTTCTCACTGTTCTCAGGGACGAAAGCCCCTGTAAACGGCGGCCTGACGACCCAGCAGTCCTGAGCCCGTGTCGGAGCAGTTCGAGTCGCCGCTGGCACATACCCGCTCACGTCGGCACAAGCTGCTGAGAATCCCGCTCGATGTACCTGCCTTTCGGCGCGCAGGGCGCAGGTGTTGTCGGCTGCCGCGGTTGTCCCACGGAGGGTGGGTGCGACGGACCCTCCCTGAACCCCGCCCGCGGCCTTAGCGTCGAGTCATGAACGACGAACAGTTGATCACGGACCTGCACAGCCGGTGGGTGTTCGGCTGGGAGCGCGATGAGGGGGACGCGCCGTTCGACTTCCGGCGCACCTTCGACGGGTTCTACGACTTCAGCTCTCCGGACGTCCGCCTCTACGACGACTTCGACCCCGAGCAGCGGGTGGCGACGACAGCCGCCGGGTACGGCTCGATCTGGGAGCCCAACTTTCACAGGATGGTCTCCGCGCATCATGCCGTCCATGACGGCCCGCACGTCATCGCGGGCCACGATCTGGCCGCGTCCACCCTGACGTTCGTAGCGCGGATCACCATGCCCGACGTCACCACGGATGTGCGCACCACGACCTCGCTGGTCTGGCGCCGAACGCCGGACGGCTGGCGGATCGTCCGCGAACACAACTCGACCAAGGTTCTGCCCGCGGGGGACCTCGACGGCATGCTGCCGGCGCACGAGACTCCCTGACCCCGTGCGCCGGCTCGGGCTCAAAAACCCGGCCTTCGATTGAACCGTTGGTGCCGTAGGGCCGTTGTTGCTTGCCAGGAAGGTCACAAGGAGACTCGGGCAGGACCGTCCCGCAGACACCGTGACGGATTGAGGCCGCCTGCGGGGTGACGGAAGCCGTATCCGATGCTGCGGGGGGCCTGCCTCGATATATCGGGGATCACGATCCGAACAGACGGCGGGAGGCGGTCAGCTTTTATGAACGGCGCCGAGGTGTTTTGGTGAGCCCTACTCAACAGCGACGCGATCGTGTGCTTTGCCAACCCCGGCACGTCGGATGGCAGTTCGTGACGGCACTGGACCGTCATCCGGCTATGCGTGGTGTGCTGTGTTTGTTCGAAGGAGTGGCGGCTGAGGCTGCTGACGGCTGTGCCCGGATGGCCGGCCGGTCGGCCGCCACACCGCCGCATTCGGGACCGGGTCTGGCAGGAGGCCTGGCGGCATGGGCGGAATCATCCGCATCGCCCAACCCCTGACGATCGAGACGGCCGACCTCCATCGCAGCATCGACATACGCGAGGCGGCGTTGCTCGACGTGCTGTCCTCGCCCCCGCTAAGCCCTGCGGGCAAAAGGAGTTTCCGTCAAGTGATCGAGGAGTCGTGATGAGTGCGCTGTACGACCAGATCGGAGCGTCCTACGAACCGGTCAAGCTCCTTCCCATCGTGCGGTACGGCGAGCGGCACACACTGGGCCGCCTCCTCGTGGATGTGCGTGCGCGAAATGTGCTGGATATTCCCTGCGGCACTGGATTCTACGCACGCGAGTGCATGCGGCTCGGCGCCAGACAGGTAGTCGGCGTGGACGTCTCCACCGAAATGATTTCCGTGGCCCGCGGCATGGCGGAGCAGGACCAGTACGGGATCGAGTATCAGGTGCATGACGCTCTGCGGCTCCCGTTATTGGGAAATTTCGACATATCGATCGCGATCTGGCTGTTCAACTACGCATCGAACGAGTATGACCTGCGAACCATGTTTGAACGCATCACCGAGAACCTGACCGACGACGGATTCATCATCGGCGTCACAATGGACAGTTCGTATCGCGACGGGCTCGACTCGCGAAAGTACGGAGTGTCGCTGAAGTTCCTGGAAGCGGTCGAGGGCGGTCGGAAGTGGTCATGCACACTCCACCCGTCCGGCGGAGACATCACGTTCGAAACCTTCATGCTCGACAAGAAATGCTACGAGCGTGCTGCCGCCGCTGCCGGACTGTCCATCGAATGGATTCCGATCGAGATCAGTCAGGACGGGATCGACGCGTTCGCAACAGGGTTCTGGCAGGACGCGATTGATAATCCCTTGATGATCGCATTCCGTGCAACTCGGAACTGAACGCGTGGCAAGTCCGGACAAGCACGCTTCCACGTATGCCTCGTACGACCATCGGCGGGAACTGAACCTGCGGTCCCGCGTGGATGGGGTGAGCGCATGCTTGTGTCCGCTGTTGACAGCTCAGCCGTGCACGGGGGACGGCGCCGTCGGTGACTCCGGTGTGCCTGCTGTGCCAGATCGGAATTTCCGCCTCCGCTGGCGGCGAGGAGCGCGGAGGGGATCGCGGTTCCCAGGCAGCCCAGCAGTGTGCGGGCGACCGGGCGTGCGGTCAGCGAAGTCTTTTGCGTGGCGCGGATGTCGGCACTCAAGGCCTGCTGGCCGCGAAGAACGGCATGGAGTCCACCGGGACGATCTCGACGTTCTTGCCGGTACGCGGCGCGTGGATGGCCTTGCCGTTGCCGACGTACATGCCGTTGTGCTGGTTGTCGTTGTACCAGTAGAGGATGTCGCCCGGCTGCAGGTCCGACTTGGCCACCTTGCGGCCGGCGTCGTACTGCTGCTTGACCGTGCGCGGCAGCGAGACGCCCGCCGCGCGCCAGGAGGCGCCGGTGAGCCCCGAGCAGTCGAACGAGTCGGGGCCGGTCGAGCCCCACTCGTAGGGCTTGCCGAGCTGCGCGTACGCGAAGTCGAGGGCGGCCTTGGCGCGGCCGCTGGCCGGACCGTTGTAGGTGGCGGCGGAGTCGCTGACGCCTGCCGCGGCGTCGTCGCGCTCCTGGTCGGTCTCCAGCTTGACGCGCTGTGCGGCCGTCAGGCTGTTCAGCAGTTTGCGTGCCTCGGTGAGCTTGTCCTGGACCTCGTTCTTCATCCTGGCGGCCTTGGCGCGGGTCTCCTCCACGGCCTTCAGGCGCTTCTGGGCGGCCTGGCGCTCCTGGGTGAGTTCGCGCTGTTTGGCCTGCATCGCTCTCAGGGCGTCGGCCTGCCGGTTGCTCGTACGGTCGAGCATCTCGGCCTGGGCGAGGTAGTCGTCGGGGTCGCCGGACAGGAAGAGCTGCACGCTCGGGTCGATGCCGCCGCTGCGGTACTGGGCGGCCGCCAACGGGCCTATCCTCTCGCGCAGTTCGTTGATCTCCTGCTGCTTGCGGGCCAGGCGGTCCTGCGCTGCGTCGGCCTCGCGCTGAAGCTTCTTCTGCTGTTCGCGGATGCCGTTGTACTCCTCGGTGGGGCCCGTGGCTTCCTCGTAGAGCTTCTCCACCTGCTTGCGTACCTCGTCCACCGTGGGCTTGGGGGCCGCCTGGCTCTGCGTCGGCAGGAGGCTGACGGCGCCGGCGGCCATGCCGAGGGTGGCGATCCGGGCGCGGCTGGGCGGCTTCGGCCGGCGGTGCGTTCCCATCGTGGAGAGACTCCTCTGTGCGTCTGTGAATCGAGCGACAGGCTCTTGTCGTCGGGCCGACACGAGTCGGCATCGGCACTGCCCCACGGACCCAGAACTGGGGCGCGACCCGGTCCCGCACCCCAGCATCCCCGGCATCACCAAGCGTATTAGAACTTAGTAGCTTCGTAGTTCGCATCGCAAGTGAGTCGGTGTCACAGCGGCCTCACCAGGAACGCGTCAGCTCGGGCGTCAGCCGAGACCGGGCGGACAGGCGGCCAGCAAAGGCAGCAGCGGCACCGCCACGATCACCGCGGCCACGGAACCCCACAGGGCGGGGTGCGCGGCCTCGCGCGGGCCGAGGACCCGCTGCAGACGGATCATGACGGTCTGGCCGGCCGCCGCCAACGCGCCCTTCGGGGTGCGGGCCGCGGCCATCTCGTACATCGCTGTGGCCAGCGCCTCGTGGGAGTGGCTGCGCAACGCGCGGTCGTCCGCCACCATTTCCAGCAGGAGTGCCGTCTGCTCCCGGGCATGGCGGGCCAGCGGCAGCCACCGGAACACCGAGTGGAATGCCTCCGTGGCGGCCAGGAACAAGTGGTGGCGGCCCGCGATGTGGGCCTGCTCGTGCTTCAGCACGGCGGCGAGTTGCTCAGGAGTCAGTTCGCGTACGGCCGCGTCGCTGATCACGATCCGGGGTTCGCGGCCGGGCAGACAGTAGGCGGCGGGGGTGTCGTACGGCAGTACGGTGGCGCTGAGTCGGGCCGAGTGGCGGCCCACCAAGTCCACCGCTTTCCGGTGCTTTGTCCGCACCCGGCGGGCCCGTCCGACATGGAAGGCGAAGCTGGCTCCAAGGGCCATCCCGATCGTGGCGGGGACGCCGACGGCAAGCCGCTCCGCCAGGCTCGGGTCGGGCTCGGCCGTTCCCACGTCCACGCCGCAGGCGTGGAGCAGGCCCACCAGGTCGGCGTGCAGGTGCTCGGCCGGCAAGGCCAGGTTGTACGCGGTGAGCGTGGCCCCGATCACGAACGAGACGGCCAGCGTGTGCCACACCGCGGCCGCCAGTGCCGGGGCCCGGTGCGGCCAGCTCCCGCGCAGCATGAGGCGCGGGGCGACGAAGCCCACCGCTGCCGTGTAGCCGATCAGGGCCGGGGCCGCGTTCACGGATTGGCCTGGGCTTGTCGTCCCACGTTCCGCAGGGCCTTGCGCAGGGCGGCCACCTCGTCGTCCGACATGTTCTCCACGAAGTGGACGAGCGCGGCAGAGCGGTCCTTGCTCTCGCCCAACCCGTCCTCCATGAGAGCGGCAGCGTATGCCTCACGGCTGCGCACCGGCGTGTACAGCCAGGCGCGGCCCTGCTTGCCGCGCAGCAGCCAGCCCTTGGTGTACAGGATGTTGGTGACGGTCATCACCGTGGTGTAGGCGATGGGGCGGGTCTTGTTGATGTCGTCGACGACATCGCGCACCGTCGCCGGACGGTTCCACGTCCAGAGGCGATCCATGATCTCCGCTTCGAGATCCCCCAGCCGTCGCATCGCCCCGACTCCCTCTTCGCCATTCAGTACGCAAGGCCATAGTAGGCGGCTGCTTGCGGGCCTTCGGCGCGAGGACGAAACGTCGGCCCGCCCTGTGCGTTCGTACCCCCTCTCGCCGACCCGCCTTGCGCAATCGGCATCGCCGAGCGCCGTGGGGACACGGGGTACCGCTGCTGGGGGCCAGTGACGTTGCGGTCAAGGACGGTCCGGCGCCGCAAGACCGCGAAGGCGACTGACGCCTGGAGGCCGACCGCTCCGGTCGGCCTCTCCCGCGGTCGCGTCAGGCGGGGGCGAGTTGTGGTTCCTCTCGTGCGGCCAGGCGTCCGGTGCGGGCGAGCGCGGCGACGGATGCCGCGCACGCGAGCCCGGTGGCGGTCAGTGCGCACCAGGTCAGCCACAGGGCGTCGTGGCGTTCGGCGACGTCCCAGAGTGCGCCGGTGGCGAGGTTGCCGAGGGTGATGCCGAGGCCGGAGACGGTGTTGTACAGGCCGTAGTGGGTGGCGACGAGGTGGTTGCCGGAGAGTGTGACCACGGTGTCCATCTCGAAGGGGTAGACCAGGGCGCTGCCGGCCGCGAGCAGTATCACCGCCGCCGCGAGGGCGGTGAGGACGGCAACGTCGGTGCCGGGCGGGGTAAGGGCTAGGGGCAGGAAGGCCAGGCCCATCGCGGTCAGTCCGCGGACCAGCGCCTGCGCCGGACTCCAGCGTTGCTTCGCCCAGCCGGTCAGCCGGAGTTGCCCGAGCACGGCGACGGTTGCCGAGACCATGAACAGCCCACTCGTTGCCCAAGTGCCTTTTGAGCCAAGGGTGTGCGTGGCGGCCAGCGGCAGGGCGAGATACACCTGGAAGGTCAGGACGTACGAGCCGATCATGGCGGTGGCGAAGAGCAGGAAGGGCCGGTTGGACACGACCGTGCGCCACTGGGTCAGGACCCCGTCCGGTGCGGCCGTGCTGTCTGCGGTTTCTCCGTGACGTGCGGGCAGGGCGCGCCACTGCATGAGGGTGAGTGCGGCGAAGATGGCGGCGGCGGCCGTGCAGACGAGGCGGAAGTCGGCAGCCAGCAAGGCGAGTCCGCAGAGCGGGCCGACGAGCATGCCGGCCTGGTAGTAGACGTTGAAGGTGGCGAAGGCGTCCACGCGCCGCTCGCCGGCCTCGGCGGCGAGATAGGCGCGGACAGCTGGGTTGAACAGGGCGCCGGCGAAGCCGGTGGCCGCAGAGACGGCGATCAGGGCGGGGAGGTTGTCGACCCAGCCGAGCAGGCCGAAGCCGACGGTGCGCAGCAGGCAGCCCGCCATGATCGGCGCCTTGTAGCCGTAGCGGTCGGCGATGGTGCCGCCGATGAGGAACATGCCCTGCTGCGAAAAGTTCCGCACGCCCAGGACAAGCCCGACCGCCCAGGCGGCGAGTCCGAGCCCGCCGGAGAGGTGGGCGGCGAGGTAGGGCATGAGCATGTAGAAGGCGAGGTTGATGGCGAACTGGTTGGCCATCAGCAGCCGTACGGCGGGTGGGAAGGAGCGGGTCTGCCGCCACAAGGTCTTCACCGGACGGCTCCCGTGAGGATCCGCTCGGGGGCGTCCTGCTCGCCGGTGTTGGCGAGGGGATCGGTGATGTGGGTGCAGCGGGTCCAGCGGGTGACGACCCGGTCGGCGGGGTGAGCGATCTCGGCAGGGTCGTCGGCGGGCAGGTGGCCGAGCAGGCGGTGTTCGCGGCAGTAGGCGTCGTCGAAGACGGTGCCGACGTAGCGTTGCGGGCCGTCGGGGAAGACGGCGACGATCCGGTTCTCGGCGGGCAGAACGCGGGCCAGCCAGCGGGCCACCAGTGCGACCGCGCCGACGCTCCAGCCGCCTGTGGTGTAGTGGTCGCGGGCCAGGCGCCTGGCGGCCCACACCGCTTCGGGGGCGGCGACCCAGTGCGCTTCGTCGATCAGGTCGTAGGCGACGTTGCGGGGGTAGATGCTGCTGCCCAGGCCGCGCATCAGGCGGGGTGCGGCCGGCTGGCCGAAGATGGTCGATCCGGTGGTGTCCACGCCGACGACCCGCAGGTGGGGGAAGAAGCCGCGCAGGACGGAGGCGATGCCGGCGGAGTGGCCTCCGGTGCCGACGGAGACGACGAGGGTGTCGATCCGGCCGAGCTGGGCGACGAGTTCGTGGGCGAGCGGGGCGTAGGCGGCCACGTTGTCGGGGTTGTGGTACTGGTCGGGGCACCAGGCGTCCGGGTGGCGGGCGAGGAGGTCTTCGACGCGCCGGCGGCGCGCCTGCTGCCAGCCACCGGTGGGGTGCGGGGTGTCGACGAGGTCGACCTCGGCGCCGTACGCGGTGAGCAGGCCGGTCATGAGGGGTTCCATGCCGGGGTCGGTGACGACGGTGACCGGGTGGCCGTAGGTGGCTCCGGCGAGGGCCAGGCCGAGACCGAGGGTGCCGGAGGTGGACTCGACGATCCGCGCGCCCGGCAGCAGCTGCCCGCGTTCACGTGCGGCGCGGACCATGTGCAGGGCGGTGCGGTCCTTGATGCCGCCGGGGTTGTGGCCTTCGAGCTTGGCCCAGAAGCCGCGTCCGGTGGCGGCGAAGGGTTCGCCGATCCACAGGACGGGGGTGTCGCCGACGAGTCCGGCGGGGGTGTGAAGGGGGCGTTTGGTGTCGGCCAGCAGTTGGGCGGGCGAGGTGGGGACGGTGGTGCGGGTGGAGTGGTTCATGGCGTGCTTCTCCTGCGACCGGCGCCGCACGGCAGCGACCGGCCGTATGTGAGGGGGAAGAGGCGGAGATGACCGGCTGCCGCACCAGGGCGTGTGCCAGGGCGCGGCAGTGGGGTCGATCAGGTCCGCCACACGCCGATACGGGCCCGAGTCTGTCCGGCGGATGGCACGCCGGGTGTGGGAGGCGAGTGCTGAAGGGCCGACGATGCGTTCGGCTGGTCGTCGAGGTGTCCGGCGGACGCGGCGTCCTGGACCGTGGGATCGGCCAGGGTGACATCCCGCGGAGGCTGAACCGTCGGCTCGTCCAGGCCCCAGCAGCGCACACCGCTGTGATGCGCGGGAGGCGTTTGCCGGGCTGTCGTCTGCTGCGCCTGCTCGGTTGCCTGCCCGCAGGTGGCGGAGGACTTGAGCAGCACGGAGTCGGCCCGCCCCGCAGCGGTGGACGTCGGGCCGTGCGCACAGGCCAGGACGTGCATCAACGCGGCCAGCAACGCCAGGACAACCGCTCCGGTCCGTGCCACGGAGCGGCTGCTCCGAGAGACCGAGCCAGCCAACATGAACACAAACCGTAATCGAGTAAGCACATAAAGTTCCCGTCAAGGGTGGCTGCCACGGGTGGTCCGCGCTCCGGCGCCGGGGCGGGAATCCGCGCGGCGCCGGGATCAGTACGGGCCTCGGGGTGATGCCCGCATGGTCAGCTTCCGTTGCCGCTGATCACCGCATCGGGTGAATCAGGGCTCCGATCGGCCGTATCCGGACCGCGCAGCCTGGCATCCGGAGGTTCTCTGAACGAGAGAGCACACCAGGAGATTCGGATGCGGCACACCCTCAGCACCACAGCGCCCAGGCCAGTGGCAGCCCGCGGCCTGGGCGCTGTCGTGCTGATCGCGCTCCTTGCCCTCCTGCACGCCACGTTCAGCCCCGGCCCGTCGCATCTGTCCGCACTCGACCTGGACGGCTGCCGACCGCGCGCCGTCGCCGCGAGCACGCTCGACTGCGAGGCGTCGAACGTGCTCGCATCCGCAGGGGGCACCGAAGGTCACCCGGACGGTGACGCCGCCCAGCCCTGCGAGGCGTCCGCCTACGGGCCACGCCCACTCGCGGAATTCGCCCGTCCCCCGGCCGCGTTCGGCGCGACGTCCGACGTCCCGTCGGCCGCGTCACCGGGCAACGTGTCACCGGCGGCGAGGGGCGCGTCCGATCCCGACGCGCCCTCTGGCTCGCTCGTCCTGCGCTGCTGAGCGGAACCGGCCGCCCCGCCCTGCCCTTCGCGCGGGCGGCCGGTCCGCTCCTTTCCCCGACAGCAGCGCAGGAACATGACCATGTCCAGAGATGTCTACGCCGCCGTCGGCGCGCTCGTCCGCGCCGAACTTGCCCGCCGGCACACCCGGCCGACCCATCCTCCGGCCGAGGAAGCGTCAGCCCGCAGTCAGATCGTCACACCGGCGAAGTCCGCGTCCGCAGCGGCCCGGGCCGTGCCCGCCCGGCGGCGCCTGCGCGCCCGAGCCGCCGCGGTACTGCACCGACTCTCCACCGTCCGCGGATAGCGCCGCACCGTCGCTCGATCCTCACCGATTCCCTACATCCGGCATGCTCCACCGAACCGTGTGATTGCTCCTGCAACCAGAGTGCCGGTGTTGCCCATGTCACCTTTTCTACCCGGGAGTTCAGCATGTACCAGGGGTGCAGACAGGTAACGTTTGTGCGTCGGCACGAGCAAGATATCGGGGGGCCAGTGGTGATGCGGCGTATGGCGGCAGCAGTCGTGCTGCTGGCTGCTGCTGTCCTGCTGCACTTCGGACTGCCCCACCACTCCTCAGCCGCGCCGAGCGCGGTGTCCGCCATGGCACCCGCAATCGAAGCGGACCCCCGCAAACCGCAGGGTTCCGCGTCCGCCGCGTCTCATGTCGGCACGGGCTCGCAGCACCACGAGGCCACGGCCGACACCCTCGTCCTGCCGCCGCGGCCAGGTCACCTGGTCGAGCCGCTGTCGCTCGTCGGCGACGCGACGGCGGACGGGACGACGGCATCCCTCGTCATCGTGTCCGGTGCGGCGCATCCCCGCACCGCGAGAGACGTCTGGAACCCCGGCTCCGGGCTCACCCCCACACCCAGCACCCTGCAGACGTTCCGCTGCTGATCGGCAGCGTGCTCCGCGCGCTCCCCCCCACCAGCGGTACGCACCACCACCGTCGCCGGACGAGCATTCAACCGACCGCCCGCCACGGCTCGTTGACGCGTACCCGGACGCGCGCAGCACGCACTCTTCGCGCCCTTTTGTCCTGAGAGCCCCAGAAGAGTCACGAGGCCACCTTCATGCAGACCCTCATCGAGCACGCCCGTACGTTCCCCGAGAAGATCTCCGACCAGCAGGAGGAGTTCGCCCAGCTGGTCCAGGGGCAGCAGCCCCAGGCCCTGTTCATCTCCTGCTCCGACTCCCGTGTCATCCCCGCCCTGTTCACCGGCGCCCGTCCCGGAGACCTCTTCGAGCTGCGCACCGCGGGCAACATCGTGCCCCCGTACCGTTCGCAGGCCGCGTGCGGTGTCGCCGGATCCCTCGAATTCGCCGTCCAGGCCCTCCAGGTGCCGGACATCGTCGTGTGCGGCCACTCGCACTGCGGCGCCGTCCAGGGACTGATGCGCGAGCAGAACGTCCGGACGATGCCGCTCGTACGACACTGGCTGTCCCGCGCCGGACACCACTCCCGGACCGACGAGCCGTGGCAGACCCAGGGCCTGGGCGAGGACCCCACCCCCGTAACCCAGGAGCACGTACTCACCCAGCTCGACCACCTGCGCAGCTACCCGTTCATCGCCCGGCGCCTGTCGTCCGGACGGCTGCGGCTGCATGCCTGGTACTACACCGTCGAGACCGGCGAAGTCCTCGCGGCCACGCCCGGCCGCCGCACCTTCAAGCCCCTGTGACCCGACCGGATACGGCCCCGCACACCCGTCCGTCCGCTCCGGTCGCCCTGCCGCGACGTTCCTTCACCCCACAGAAAGAACGCCATGACTTCACCCCTTTCCTCCCTCCGGTCCGCCCTGCGCACCGACTTCACCTCGTCCCTGGTCGTCTTCCTCGTCGCCCTGCCGCTGTGCGTGGGCGTCGCCGTCGCCTCCTGTGTCCCAGCTGAACTCGGCCTGATCACCGGCATCGTCGGCGGCTTGGTCACCGGGCTGCTGCCCGGCAGCAGCCTCCAGGTCAGCGGGCCCGCCGCCGGCCTGACCGTACTCGTCCTCACCGCCGTCCAGGAGTACGGGCTCGGCGCCCTCGGCGTCATCGTCCTCGCCACCGGGCTGCTCCAACTCGCCCTCGGCGCCCTGAGGCTGGGCCGCTACTTTCGCGCCATCTCACTGTCCGTCGTCCACGGCATGCTCGCCGGCATCGGCCTCGTCCTGATCACCGGACAGGTGTACGCGCTCGCCGACCGCAAGGCACCGGGCACCGGCACCGCGAACATCGCCGGACTGCTCGATCTCGCCGTCGACGTCCTCCTCTCGGACGCAGCGCTCATCGCCGTCGCCATCGGCGCGGGAACGGTCGCCATCATGACTCTGTGGAAGAAGCTGCCCGGCAAGGCACAACTGCTGCCCGGTCCGCTCGTCGCGGTCGGCGCGGCGACCCTCGCCACCGCCGTCTTCGACCTGCCCGTCGGCCGCGTCGAGGTCAGCGGCCTGGCCGAGGCGATCCAGCCGCCCGCCCTCGGTGACTTCGGCAAGCTGGCCGAGGTCGGACTGCTGACCACCATCATCGCGTTCACACTGATCGCCTCCGCCGAGTCGTTGTTCAGCGCGGCGGCGGTGGACCGGCTGCACAACGGTCCGAAGACCGACTACGACAAGGAGCTGATGGCCCAGGGCGCAGGCAACACCGTGTGCGGGCTGCTCGGCGCGCTGCCGATGACCGCGGTGATCGTCCGCAGCGCCGCCAACGTGCAGGCGGGTGCCCGCACCAAGGTCTCCCGCGTCCTGCACGGCGTGTGGCTGCTGATGTTCGCAGCCCTGCTGCCCGGCGCCCTGGGCATGATCCCGACCGCCGCGCTCGCCGGCGTCCTCATCCACGCCGGCTTCAAACTGCTGCCGGTCAAGGAACTGGGTCCGCTGTGGCGCGAACACCGGGGCGAGGCCGTGGTGCTGGTGATCACCGCGGGGGCGATCCTGGTCACCAACATGTTCGAAGGCGTCCTGATCGGGCTGCTGCTCGCCGTGGTCAAAACGGCCTGGGAGGCCTCGCACGTCCACATCGACGTGGACAACGCCGACACGGGCAGCGGTCCGGTGCGGGTCCGGATCCGCGGACACGCCACCTTCCTGCGGCTGCCGCGCATCCTCGACGCCCTGGAACAACTGCCCGCCGACCGGCCCGTCGAGCTCGACCTCGCCGGGCTGAGGCACCTCGACCACGCCTGCATGAGCGCCCTGCAGAACTGGGCGGACCAGCACAACGCCCACACCGTCCAGCCCGAGCGCACCCGCGTCTCGGCATGAGAACCGGCCCGTGGGGCGGCCCCTACCGCCCCACGGGCCTTTGGTTACATACGGAGTGAACGGCCCCGAGCGCTCACCCGTACCCCTTGTCGTACGCCTGGTCCCTGATGCGGACGGGAACAACCTGGAGACGGAGAGGCACGTGGCACAGCATCCCGAGCAGTCAGAGCGAGGACGCACTGGCCGTCCCGTGCCCACCGCCCGTCTGGTACGCGGCGCCGCACTGGCCGCAAGCCTGGCCGTCCTCCCGCTGGCCACGGCCTGCAGCGGAGGCGGCAACGACCCTTCAGCGAACAGCAAGCCGCCGCAGATATCCGCGGCCCCCGCGGCCGGTGTCGTGGCACCGGCGAAGGTCGAGGTGATCGCCGGCCTGACGGGCTGCAAGCCCAAGATCCGCGTCGACGCGGACGAACTGCGCCAGGGCGTCTGCCACACACCGAAGGCCGACTACAGCATCACGACCTTCCCAGAGGAGAAGTACAAAGAGACCTGGCTGGAGTCTGCCTCCATATACGGGGGCAAGTACCTCGTCGGCTCGCGCTGGGTCGTCGCCGCGAAGCCGAAGATGCTGGAGCAGTTCCGTGCCAAGCTCGGCGGGAGCATTCGGACACTGAGCGGCCTGAGCGGGGGCCCGGCCCCGAGCGCGTCGTAGCGGCGGCGCGTCCCCACCGCACTCGCACACCCCCACCCGCGGCCCTCGACCGCGACGTATGACCCCCTGCCCTGGAGGCTGCTTCATGCACACGGCATCGTGCCGGACCAGGAAACCGCTGACCGTCATAGTCTTGGTCAGCACGGTGCTCGCCTTCCTCCTCAGCGGCGCCGGACCCGCCTCCGCCCACGCCACCCTGACCAGGTCCGAACCGGCCGACGTCTCGATCCTCAAGGCGGCCCCGAGGCAGATCACGCTCGCCTTCAGCGAAAGCGTCAGCCTCTCCAACGGCTCGCTGCGCGTACTCTCCCCGAAGAACGAGCGGGTCGACCGGGGTACGGTCACACACGCGGGCGGGAAGGCGGACACCGCCCGCGTGATGCTGAGCGGCGCGCTGCCCGAGGGCACCTACACGGTGTCCTGGCGGGTTGTCTCCGCGGACAGCCACTCGATCACCGGCGCGTTCACGTTCTCCATCGGTGAACCATCCGCCACCTCCGCCGTCGCCGCGCCGTCGGCGGCGACCCCGGACGACACCGCTGCCTCCCGCCTTTACGACGCCTTCCGCTACATCGCGTACGGCGGTCTTGCCCTGCTTATCGGCGTCGCCCTGTTCATGCTCGTGTGCTGGCCCGCCGGCTCGGGTCTGCGTCCCCTGCGCAGGCTGCTGCTCGCCGGGTGGACGGCGCTGTTCGCCTCCACGGTTGTCCTGCTGCTGCTCCGCGGTCCGTACGAGACCGGCCGGGGGCTCACCGCCGTGTCCGACCTGTCGCTCCTGGGCCAGACCATCACCGGCAGGAGCGGGCTGGCCCTGGGGGCACGGCTGTTGCTGCTCGCCGTGGTGGGAATCCTCGGATGGCGATTTGCGACGCGGCTGGGCGGCAGGCCCGACGGGACACGCCAAGGCTCGGCCGCTGACGCCGCTGACGCCGCTGCACCGACACACACGTCGTCCGGCTCCTGTGCCGACGCAGATGATCCGCCTGCGGTGGAATGGCAGTTCGGGACAAGGGCGTACGGGGTGGGCGTGCTGTTCGCCGTGGCCCTGGCCCTCACCTGGGCGTTGGCCGAGCACGCCGCCACGGGTATCCAGGTCCCGCTGGCGATCCTCGTCGCCGTGCTGCACTTGCTCGCCATGGCGGTGTGGCTGGGTGGCCTGCTCGCGTTGGCCGTCGCCCTGTTCCGGGCACCCGTCGGCACGGTGATCCCGGCAGCGGCGGTCGCGCGCTTCTCCCGGCTGGCGTTCACCGCGGTCGTCGTCCTGGTCGCCACCGGCCTCTACCAGTCCTGGCGTCAGATCGGCTCCATGGAGGCACTGGCCACCACCGAGTACGGCAGGCTCCTCACCATCAAGGTCGCCGCCGTGATCCTCGTGGTGACCGCGGCGGCGTTCTCCCGCCAGTGGGCCGCACAACTCGGCCACCGGCCGCCATCTTCGGAAACCCTCCCGGCGACTGTTGGTCAGCGCGCCCGCGTGGCGCAGACCGTTGGTGCGGGTGCCTCCTCCGGCGGCGACGCGTTCGAGGACACGGACAGCGCCGGGCCGCCGGCTCCTCGCGCCCCGGCCGACAGCCCCGCCGCCTCGGACGCCTCGTCCGAGTCCGACCGCCACCGGCGCGGCCTGCGCCGATCGGTCGCCGCCGAGGCCGTCCTCGGTGTGGTGGTCCTGGCGATCACCACGCTGCTCACGGGCACCCAGCCCAGCCGCGCCGCTGTCCAGAGCGCGGCCGTAACCGCCGCGGCCCAGGAGCCAACCGCGCGGGTGGTGACGGTCCCGTTCGATGTCGGTATCCCGAACGGCCAGGGCAAAGCGCAGATCACCTTCTCACCGGGGCGCGTCGGCGACAACACCGTGGAGGTCCTGGTGTACGGACCCGACGGAGGCGTCGCCACGGTCCCCGAAATCCGCCTCACCCTCACCCAGCGCGCCCAGCGGATCGGCCCACTGGACGCGAAACTCGCCAACCAAGGGGGCTACTGGGCCGCCGACCGCCTGCGGCTTCCCGTCCCCGGTACCTGGACCGTGCAGGTCACCGTGCGCACCTCCGACATCGACCAGGTCACCGTCTCCAAGAACGTGAACATCAGGCCGCTGCCGAAATACTGACCGGCTACGCGTGTGCCGTGCCGCGACCGGCGGCTGCAGAGCCCGGCGGTGGTGGTCACGGTCCCCTTCGACGTAGGCACACCGAACGGCAGCGGCAAGGTAGTGAGCGGAGTGAGAGATCTGATCGGAGCCCGCCGGGCGGCCCTCGCCTCGCACTCGTCAGGGCAGGCAGGGACCGCCGATCGGCATCGGCCGGAAAAGGGCGATGAGGCCGCGCTCGTGGCGCGGCGGCGTCCTGCCTTCGTGCAGCCGTACCAGCAGCGCCGACCGCGGCGGCGAGGTCCGCTCCCGGACGGTCGGCTGCGGCCCGGTGCGCTTGGCGGGGCTGATCAGCGACCCGACGAACAGCAGTACTCGCCGTACGGCTGACAGCAGCGGCCGGCTCTGCCACAGCAGCCGCTCCGTGCCGCCCAGAAGTCGGGCGGCGAGCAGCACGGTGACCAGGTGCCCGGCCGTCACGACCTCGGTCGGCACCTCGAAGACCGCTTCATGCTCGGCAAGTTCGGCAAGCCACGACAGCCCGCCGCAGCCGTCGGCGCCCGAGCCTGCGGCACAGGCTCCGGGCAGCGAGTACACGGCGTGGTGGGCCAACTGGGCCGCCACCAGCACGCCGAGCACCCGTGTGTCGTGAGCCGCCGACGCGTCAGGACGGCCGCACCCGGCACGGCCACCGCGGCCATCACCCCACCGCGGGGTATGGACTTGGGCCAGCACACGCCCGGCCAGGGCAGCAGCACACACCGCACCGCCGGCGCGCCCGCCCGCACCCGCGCAGCACGCCGCCTGCCGGTGAGCCGGCGCCGGGCAGGCCGAGTGGTCGCATGGGTCGGACCGTCGGTCGGGGCTCACGTCCGTCGCGCGGTCGGATCAGGGATGGGGCACGGTGCTTCCCGCATGCCTTCGGCGGCGCACCCACCCGTCCGCATCGGGTTCGTGTCCGGGTGGTCGCCCACCCCACCCCTCTCGCACCGCCTTGGCATTTGCCCAGGTCAGAGCCCTGTTAACGGACATGACAACGGTCACCGATGCAGCCTTTGCCCCTTTGATCCCCCCTGTGCTTCCCTTCCAGGGACGGACACCGGAAGCAGGGGAGGACGCGCGGTCATGGGCGGCGGACACAGTCACGGGCACAGTCATTCAGTGGGCAGCAACGCGGCGGGCAGGTACCGGTGGCGACTGGCGGTGTCGTTCGCTCTGGTCGGCTCCTTCTTCGTGGTCGAGCTGGTCTACGGGCTGCTGTCGGGCTCGCTCGCGCTGCTCTCGGATGCCGGGCACATGGCCGCCGACGTGGTGGCCCTCGGCGCGGCGCTGGTGGCCACCCGGATCGCCACCCGGCCCGACACCACCGGCCGGCGTACCTACGGCTCCTACCGTGCGGAGGTGTTCGCCTCCCTGCTGTCGGTGCTGCTCATGCTCGGCGTGTCGGTCTACGTGGTCGTCGAGGCCATCGGCCGTATAGGCAGCACCGCGGAGGTTTCCTCCGGCCCCATGCTCGTCGTGGGGGCGCTCGGCCTGGCCGTCAACGTGGCCGCTCTGCTTCTGCTGCGCTCCGGTGCCTCCGAAAGCCTGAACGTCAAGGGTGCCTACCTGGAAGTGGTGGCCGACACGGCCGGCTCGGTCGGTGTGATCCTGGCGGGCTGGCTGGTGGCCGCCACCGGCCAGCCGCTCTGGGACACCCTGGTAGCCCTCGCCATCGGCGCGTTCGTCGCCGTCCGCGCCGTCGCGCTGGGCCGTGAGGTCTTTGCGGTCCTGGGCCAGCACGCACCGGCCGGCATGAGCCCGGCCACCGTCGCCGACGACCTTGCCACCGTCGACGGCGTCAAGGACGTGCACGACCTGCATCTGTGGACGCTGACCTCGGGCATGAACGTTGCCACCGCCCACCTGGTCACCGCCGACCGCGCCGACGGCCACACCGTTCTCGACCAGGCCCGCGACCTGCTGCGCGACCGCCACGGCGTCGCCCACGCCACCCTGCAGGTCGAGCCCGCCGACCACACCGGCTGCGACCGCGTCGGCTGGTAGAGGAGTGGGGCAGGGGCAGTCACCGACCGGCGACTCCACAACCCGATGCCGATCACCTCGACCAGGGTCCGGGTGACCACGACGACGGAGGCGGCGACGGCCAGGTCGTCGGGCAGGGCGAGGGCGAGCGGCAGGACGACGAGGGAGTTGCGGGTGACTCCGGTGAAGACGATCGCGTGGCCGGCCGGGGCGTCCAAGTGGAAACTGTGGGCCACGGCCTTGCCGACGAACGCCGTGCCCGGCCGGGCGGCGCGCGGTTCGTCGGAGACGGTCATGTCCACGGCGCCGAACGTCCGGGACAGGGCCTCGCACCAGTACGTGCGCCTTCGGTTCGTCGGCACCGAATCCGTGGTGCAAAGAGTGGCCGAGGGGGCGGCTTCGAGCAGCGGTGAATCCGGCGACATGATCTCCGTACTTCCGGCGGGTGTGCTTTCCGGACACGGTGCCGGCCGGGCCTTGGCCGGCGCATCGCGTGGATGCGTGAGATCAGAGGTGCGGGACCGGGACGGGAAGTGCGCGGCGAGACGTAGGGCCCTACGAGCCGGATCATGTGCCGGTCTTCTCGGAACGTCGACAGCATGCTCAGGACGTCGGCGGCATGAGGGCACAGGCGAGTGAGGCGAGGGTGTCGCGCAGAGCCAGCCGCAGCGGCTGGCGCACAGGACGCGAACACAGCCATGCCGGTACCGCTTCGGCATGTGCCGAGGCGGTACCGGCATGGCTGCCTCAACGGGCCCCTGCGAAGGTGACGCGCACCCAGTCGGCGAAGCTGCTCCAGCGGACCTCCGGGTGAGCGGCGTGCAGTGAGGGCACGTCGACGCGATAGCCGGGGCCGTTCAGAAACGTCCACATCGCGTGCATGTCAGGGTTGCCGATCGCTGACAGCGGCACTCGCTCATGGCGGACTTCGCGTCCCAGCGTCGCGCTGAGCGCGGCCGCCATCTGCTGGGGAGTGGGCGCGTCACCGGCCAGCTCGACACGCTGCCCGAGGTAGGGAGCGGGGTTCAACAGGACCTCCGCCGCGAACGCACCCAGGTCGCGGCGGGCAAGCTGCTGCAACGGCCGGTCGGGCGGCAGCGGCAGATCGAGAACGCCGCCGAGGATGCGCTCCGCTCCGCCGAGCGCGTTGTCGAAGAAATACGTCGGCCCCAGAATCGTGTAAGGCACATCGCCGGAAGTCAGCTCGGCCTCGATGCGTGCCTTGCTGTCGAAATGCGGTACCCCGCTCTTCTGGTCGGCTCCGGCGACCGAGCTGAACACGAGATGCGGCACGCCCGCCTCCCGCGCGGCAGCCAGGATCGCTCGTCCCTGGACCACCTCCGCCTCCACGCCGGCCTCGAAGGGAGTGGTGAGCGCGAAGACGCCCGCCACCCCGGTCATCGCAGCGGCGAGCGACCTGCGATCGGTCAAGGAGCCCGCCACCAGTTCGGCACCCTGGCCGGAGAGTTCCCGCGCCGCCGGCCGCTCGGGGTCGCGCACCAGCGCGCGTACCCGTGCCCGGCGACCCAGCAGCGCCTCGGTCACAGCTCTGCCCTGTCCTCCGGTTGCCGCAAGCACCAAGATCGTCTCATCGACCATCGAAGAGTTCCCTTCGTCGTGGGCCGACCGAGGCCGGTTCCGCTGTTCCCGACCGTAGGCACGTGACGGCCCGGCGAATTGCCTCGTGGCGCACAGCTCCGTGTCTGAGAGTGCCGAGTTCCGCATCAACACGAGGAGGGCGCTGGAGGGCTCGTTCCGGTGCACGCACAGTCATGGCGACCGCTCGTCCGGCGCCTACCGTTCCCTACCTCTCATACGAATGCAGGAAGAAGAGGGACCCATGCAGTTCGGCATCTTCACGGTCGGTGATGTGACGACCGATCCGACCACCGGACGTACTCCGTCGGAGCACGAACGCATCAATGCGATGGTCACCATCGCGCTCAAGGCGGAGGAGGTCGGGCTGGACGTCTTCGCGACCGGGGAGCACCACAACCCACCGTTCGTACCGTCGTCCCCGACCACGATGCTCGGCTACATCGCAGCCCGTACCAAGAGGCTGATCCTGTCCACCGCCACGACGTTGATCACCACCAACGACCCGGTGAAGATAGCCGAGGACTATGCGATGCTCCAGCACCTGGCCGACGGCCGGGTCGACCTGATGCTGGGCCGTGGCAACACCGGACCGGTCTACCCGTGGTTCGGGCAGGACATCCGGCAGGGACTCGACCTGGCCAAGGAGAACTACGCGCTGCTGCGCCGTCTGTGGCGCGAGGACGTCGTCAACTGGGAGGGGAAGTTCCGGACATCCCTGCAGGGGTTCACGTCAACGCCTCGTCCCTTGCACGGCGTACCGCCGTTCGTCTGGCACGGCTCCATCCGGTCCCCGGAGATCGCCGACCAGGCGGCCTTCTACGGCGACGGCTTCTTCCACAACAACATCTTCTGGCCGGCCGAGCACACGAGGCGGATGGTCCAGCTGTACCGGCGGCGGTACGCCCACTACGGTCACGGCCGGCCGGAGGAGGCCGTCGTCGGTCTCGGCGGGCAGGTCTTCATGCGGAAGAACTCGCAGGACGCCGTTCGCGAGTTCCGCCCCTACTTCGACAACGCGCCCGTCTACGGGCACGGGCCGTCACTGGAGGACTTCACCGAGCAGACCCCTTTGACGGTGGGTTCTCCCCAGCAGGTCATCGAGCGGACGCTGTCGTTCCGCGAGAGCGTCGGCGACTACCAGAGGCAGCTGTTCCTGATGGACCACGCGGGCCTGCCCCTGAAGACCGTTCTGGAGCAGATCGACATGCTCGGCGAAGAGGTCGTACCCGTACTGCGCAAGGAGTTCGCGAACGGTCGCCCGGCCGACGTGCCGGACGCGCCGACACACGCGGCGCTGGTCGCGGCCGCGGAGTCCTCGAAGGGAGTGACCACCGCATGAAGCTGGTCGCCGTGTCCGCAGGGCTGAGCACTCCGTCCTCCACACGTCTGCTCGCGGACCGTCTCGCCTCGTCGGTCCATGGCGCACTCGTCGCGCACGGGCACGAGGTGGAGATCCACGTCATCGAGTTGCGGGAACTGGCCGTCGCCATCGCCAACAATCTCGTGACCGGATTCCCGCCGCCGCAACTGGCCGCGGCGATCGACACGGTGACGGCTGCGAGCGGTCTGATCACCGTGACACCGGTGTTCACCGCCTCGTACAGCGGGCTGTTCAAGTCCTTCTTCGACCTGATCGATCCCGAAGCCCTCTCCGGCAAACCGGTCCTGATCGCGGCGACGGGAGGCACGGCCCGCCACTCCCTGGTCCTGGAGCATGCCCTGCGCCCGCTCTTCGCCTACCTGCGCGCCACCGTCGTTCCCACCGCGGTGTACGCGGCGTCCGAGGACTGGGGATCCGGCGGCGACGCCTACACCGGGGGCTTGCCCGCCCGCATGGAGCGGGCGGGGGCCGAACTCGCCGTCCTCATGGCCGCCCGCCCGGCCGACGAGGTGCCCGAGGACGACGTCACCGTGCTGGAACGGCAGCTCTCCGACCTGCGCTTCGACTGAGGCCTGCGCTTCGACTGAGGCCGGCCCCGAGGGGCCACACGTGCCTGCGCAAGAGCACCGCAGACGCTGTGGGACGCCGCACGGAGTCCCGCCGGGCCGGACAGGTGACCCGTGCCGCGGCCGACGCCCGCGGCACGGAGAGCCCGGCGGGACCTCCCCGCGAGCACTGCCGAGGCGATCAGGACCAACAGGCAGCGTCCGGCTTGGATTCGAGGGCGCGGACCGTGCCGCAGACGGCTGACGGGATCACATGCAGACTCCTTGCCGCAGCTGTGAACCCGCCCGCGTCCGCCCGGCGGACGCGTCCGGCTGTCGCTTCGGTGCCCTGACCGTTCACGGCACCGGCTGCTCCCTCGCGTCAGGCGCGCACCAGGGGAGTGTCGACCAGGTGCTCTGCCACGAACCATGCCTGGAGCTCCCCGGTGCGGATCACCTGTGAGACCAGCAGGTCGTTGGTACCGTCATCGCCCAGCTCGGCGGTCCGGGCGGCCGCGTCGTGAGCCTGCGACAGAATGGTCTCGTGGGCTTCCAGCAGCCGCGAGAGCATGGCTGGGACTTCCTCGACCCCGTCCGGCGGCCGCGGAATCGACGTGATCTCGGCGATGTGCCGGGGGTCGCCCACTGCGACGCCGCCCAGTGTCTGGACCCGCTCGGCGATCGTGTCGACGAGTTCCAGTTGCTGCTCCGCGTGCTTGTCCAGGAGCAGGTGCAGCTGGTAGAAGGTCGCGCCACGCATGATCCAGTGGTGCTTCTTGTAGAGGCCGTAGAGGATCTGAGTGTCCGCGAGGACCTTGTTCAACCGCTGGCAGGAGTACATGCGCGCGTCGTAGGACAGGCCGAGGGGGAACTGCTTGACCGTCCCGAACTCCTGGATCAGCGCGCCCTTTTGATGCAGCAACCGGCTGACTGTGGTGCTCGGGCTTGGAACTGGTGGTCATCGCGCGCCTCCGGTGGGTGCTGTGCTGTGCGTATGTGAGCGAGGCTAGGAGCGGAACCTGCGGACGCGTTGCCCAGGAACGCATGCGGTGGCGCCTGTGAGCGCACCGCTCTCAGTGCACTGCGAGGACGCCCGTGGTGCGCTCACGGGCAATCGACGCTCGTGCGGCGCGCTTACCGTGAAGAGCAGCGGTACCGGTGTGCTCAGCGCAACGGTCCATGTCGTTCGCCGGAAGGACCGGCGTCCCCCCATGAAATCCAGGAGATTCGCATGTCTGATGCCACTGGGCCTGTGCAGCCGGTGCTGGAGCCCGCGGCAGCCGCGTTCGCGGAGGCGACCGCCAACCCGCCGTATCTCTTCGACCTGCCCCCGGCCGAAGGGCGCAAGGCCGTCGACGAGGTGCAGTCCGGGGAGATCGAGAAGCCGGCGGTCGACGAGGAGTGGATCACGGTTCCGGGCGGTCCGACGGGGAGCGTCCGGGCGCGTATCGTCAAGCCCCTCGGAGCCGAGGCTCCCCTGCCGGTGATCGTCTACATTCACGGCGCGGGCTGGGTGTTCGGCAACGCGCACACCCACGACCGTCTGGTGCGGGAACTCGCCGTCGGCGCGAACGCCGCGGTCGTGTTCCCCGAGTACGACCTGTCGCCCGAGGCCCGCTACCCGGTCGCCATCGAGCAGAACTACACGGTCGCGCGGTGGGTCGTGGAGCAGGGTTCGGCCAAGGGGCTCGACGGCTCGCGGCTGGCCGTGGCCGGGGACTCCGTCGGTGGCAACATGACCGCCGCGCTGACCCTGATGGCCAAGGAGCGCGGCGACGTTCCCCTGGTCCAGCAGGTGCTGTTCTACCCGGTCACCGACGCGAACTTCGACACCGGCTCCTACCACCAGTTCGCCACCGGCTACTTCCTGCGCCGGGACGGCATGCAGTGGTTCTGGGACCAGTACACGACCGACGAGGCCGAGCGCGCCCAGATCACCGCGTCGCCGCTGCGCGCCACTACCGAGCAGCTCAGGGACCTGCCCCCGGCCCTGGTCATCACGGGTGAGGCGGACGTGCTGCGGGACGAGGGCGAGGCGTACGCCAACAAGCTCCGCGAGGCGGGTGTACCGGTCACCGCCGTGCGCTTCCAGGGCATCATCCACGACTTCGTGATGCTCAACGCCCTGCGCGAGACCCACGCCGCCGAAGCCGCCATCACCATGGCCGTCCAGACCCTGCACGCGGCCCTGCACACCGCCTGAACCCGAGGAGACACCGCAGACATGACCACCTCCACGCCCACGGTCGTTCTCGTCCACGGCGCGTTCGCCGACGCGGCCAGCTGGTCCGGGGTCGTCGCCGAGCTGCAGAGCCACGGCATTCCCGTGATCGCGCCGCCGAACCCGCTCCGTGGCCTGGCGTCCGACGCCGCGTACATCGCCTCCGTGGCCTCCCAGATCGACGGTCCCGTCGTACTGGTCGGCCACTCCTACGGCGGTGCGCTCATCACCGTGGCGGGTACCACTGAGAACGTCGTCGGGCTCGTCTACGTGGCCGCCTACGTCCCCGAAGAGGGAGAGAGCCTGGGCGAGTTGCAGGGACGCTTCCCCGCTTCGCCACTGGGGAGCAACCTCAAGCAGTGGACGTACCCCGTCGCGGACGGTGACCGGGCGGTCGAGGTCACCATCGCCGAGGGTGCCTTCCCGTCGGTCTTCGCCGCCGACGTACCCGCGGAGGTCACGAAGGTCCTCGCGGCGGCGCAGCGGCCGCTCGCCGTGGCGGCCTTCGAGGAGACGGCCACCGCCGCCGCCTGGAAGTCCAAGCCGTCCTGGGCCCTGGTGGCCGACGCCGACCAGGCCATCAACCCGGAGGTGCAGCGCTTCGCCGCCAAGCGGGCCGGGGCGACCGTCGTCGAGGTCGAGGGCGCGTCCCACGCCGTCGCCGTCTCCCGCCCCAAGGAGGTTGCCGACCTGATCCGCGAAGCGGTACGCGCGACGAGCTGACCCGGCGGCACGGAAGGCCGCGCGGACCACTTCCCGCACCGCGTCCGCGCGGCCAGGCCACCGTGCCATCCTGAGCACCACGAGCCGCGGGCAGCACCGCGAGCAGACCGGCAAGCGCGATCCTCGCGCTTGCCGCCGAGGAGTTCGACGGCGTCAGCCGCAACACCATGGCCGACTACAAGCAGGGGATGCGCCGCCTGCTGCGCCTGCCGGCCACTCGGCCAGGGCGGACTCCGGCATCCCCCTCAGATCTCGCAGGGGTGACAGTTCGGTGGCTGTCACTGCCATTGCCCCGAAGTGGGCAGCGCCTGCTCGCACCAGATGGTCTTGCCGGCCGTGCTGTGCCGGGTGCCCCATCGCTGGGTGAGCTGGGCGACCAGGAGCAGGCCGCGCCCTCCCTCGTCGAAGCCACGGGCCCGCCGCATGTGGGGTGCCGTGTCGCTGCCGTCGGAGACCTCACAGATCAGGGAGGTGTCGCGGATGAGGCGTAGCTGGATCGGGGGCCTGCCATAGCGGATGGCGTTGGTCACCAGCTCGCTGACGACCAGCTCCGTGACGAAGGAGGATTCCTCCAGCCGCCATACCCCCAGCTGCTCGGTGGTCAGGGTCCGGGCGTGTGCGACGCACTCCGGGTCGGCGGGGATGTCCCAGGAGACGACCTGCTCGGACGACAGCGCACGCGTCCGGGCGAGCAGCAGGGTGACATCGTCGGACGGAGGGGTCGTGAGCAGGGCGTCCATGACGGCACCGCAGGCGGCGTCCAGCGAGTCCGCCGACTGTGCGGTCGACGCGAGCATGTGGCGAAGCCGGTCCAGTCCGTGGTCGAGGTCGAGCTCCCGGGAGTGCACCAGGCCGTCGCTGTACAGGGCCAGGGTGCTGCCCGGCGCCAGTTCCAGTTCGGTGGTCTCGAAGGGCAGGCCGCCCACACCGAGCGGAGGGCCGGCATGTCCGGTCACAGCCGTCACTTTGCCGTCCGGAGCGAGGACGAACGGCTGTGGATGGCCGGCGCTGGCGAGGGAGCAGCGCCGGGAGACCGGATCGTAGACCGCGTAGAGGCAGGTCGCGCCCAGTTCCCCGGTCGCCGCTTCGTCGGCCCCCGGGAGGTGCATGACCAGGTCGTCCAGCTGGGTGAGGAGCTCGTCGGGAGGCAGGTCGACGTCGGCCAGGGTGCGCACCGCCGTGCGCAGTCGTCCCATGGCGGCGGAGGCATGAACCCCGTGCCCCACGATGTCTCCGACCACCAGAGCGACCCGCGTTCCGGACAGCGGGATCACATCGAGCCAGTCTCCTCCCACCCCGGCCTGCGTGGTCGTGGGCAGATAGCGGTAGGCGATCTCCACGGCGGGCTGTTCGGGCAGGTGCTGCGGCAGCAGACTGCGTTGCAGGGTCAGCGCGGTCTCGCGCTCACGGGTGTAGCGACGGGCGTTGTCGATGGCGACGGCGGTCTTGAGAGCCAGCTCCTCGGCATCGGCGACGTCTTCCTTCTCGAACGGCTTGCTCTCACGGAAACGCCAGAAGGCGACCGTTCCCATGACCATGCCCTGCTCGGTCAGCGGAACGATGATCAGCGAGTTCATGCCGTAGTCGAGAAGTTCCCCCGCATCCTCCGGGTGAGCGGCCTGCCATGCGGTGGAGGCACGCAGTTCGGCCACGAACAGTGCGGTCGCCCCGGAGCGGCGGGCCGGCGGGAGCGGCAATGTCGACGGGATCAGTGCGCCGACGGGATCCAGTGGGTCGTCGTCGCGGACGCCCTCCCTGGCCACGCGTTGCAGAGGCGTGCTGCCGGCAGGAGTCGGTTCCTCACCCCGCAGGACGGACACGGCGAGGTCGACGGTGGCGAAGTCGGCGAACCTCGGCACGGACACTCCCACCAGTTCCCGGGCCGTCTGCGCCATGTTGAGGCTGGTGCCCACGGCCATGCCGGCGTCGTAGAGGAGCCTGAGCCTCCGGTGAGCCTCCCGTGCCTGCTCAAGACTGCTTTCGAGGGAGCCGGCCATGGTGTTGAAGGCCGTTTCCAGCTGCCCGATCTCCCGCGCGCCGGTGCGCGGCATACGAGCGGTCAGGTCGCCCTCGGCAAGTCTGCTGGCCAGGTGGGCCGCCCTGCGGACCGGCCAGACGATCACTCGCGTCACATACCCGGAGTACGCGGCGATGAGCAGCACCGACGCCCCGATGCCGACCGCGGCCGCGATGCCTGCGCGCTGGGCGTCCGAGTCGGTGGTGGCTTCGCGGGCCTCGACGGTGGCGCCCTCGGCGGTGGTGTAGCGGTCGAACAGGCCCCGCAGCGCGTCGATGCGGCGCTTGCCGTCCAGGGTCACCGCCACACTGCTCGCCCGCGGATCACCTCGCTGTGCCATGGTGACCACGGGAATCGAGTAATCACGGATGTAGGACACGCCGCCCCGGGCGATCTGCTGGGCCAGCGTGCGCTGGGCGGGGGAGGTGCTGATGCGCACGAGTTCCTGTGCCTGGGGAGGGAAGTGGCCTTGGGCGACCTTCCACGGCCGGAGGAACTGAGCCTGCCGGGTGATGACGAAGCCGCGCTGGTACGTCTCGACATCGAGGATGAGGTTGTCGACCAGCCTTGCCTGATTCTCCGCCGCCACGGAATGCCGTTCCGCCAGATTGGCCTGCCGCATGTTGCCGACCGACCAGAACAGCACACCAAAGGCCACCCCGACCACCACGGTGAGCAGGACACCCGCCAGAGCCGTCAGGGCGACAAGACTCCGCCGCCCTGCCCTGCCGCGCCGGCCTCCAGCCGTCATACGTGCCCCGCGCTCCGCCGCCGTCCGGCAGCAGCCATACGAACACGGACTCACTGCAATGGTACGTGGCCTCTGGTCATCTTCGGCGGTATCGCCGGGCGACGCGGAAGCCCAGGTGGTTACGGCTTGGCGATCAGGACGCCGTCCGTCCTGACCTAGCTGTACGCCGTTCGGATGTACCGCAGGGGCCATCCACCGGCACGCTGTGGGGGTGCGCTCAGTGGTCGTCGCGGACCAGAGCCAGAGCCAGAGCCGGAGCCTTGCTGAGCGGCACGCCGCTCGGCCACCAGGGGCGCGGCCAGGGCGGCCAGGACCCGATGAGGCGTAGGTCCTCGGGTCTCTCCCCCCGGTGACGAGTTCCGGTCATCACCGGGGAGTCGACCTGCCGGGTCAGCCCCGGGCCACCGCGATGGCCCCCGCGAGCCTCTCTCCCGCCTCGTAGATCATGTACGGGACGCCACCGTCGGTGCCGAAGGAAGGCGCCGCGGCGCGGCCGTTCTCCGGAGCCGCGCTGCGCGAGTCGTAGAAGACGCCGAGGTGGTTGCGCTCACTGAAGTCGTTGCCGACTTCGGTGATCATGATGTCGCCGCCGCTTCCCTTGTCCTTGTTGTAGACGACGTAGGTGCTGTTGTTGCGGTGGAGGAGATGCGGACCGCCGACGTTGACGGCGCCGACGTCGCCGTGCCGGATCAGCGGCTGCTGGTCATAGGTCCACGTGCGGCCGTCGGCGGACCAACCCCAGTGGATGTCACGGTGGTTGGTGGTGTTGTTGAGCATGAAGACCATCACGTAGCGGGCGCCGCGTGAGGGCAGGTCGTGGCGGAAGACCCGGGCGTACGACGTCTCCTTGGTGCCTGCCGGGAGCATGGATGTCGACAGCACGACCTTGTCGTATGTGAAGTGGATCCCGTCGGCCGAGCGGGCGAGGCGAGTCGTGGTGTTCTCTCCGTGGAAATACAGCCAGAACTCCCTGGCGTCCTGGTTCCACAGCACGTGGGGCGACGAGACATGGGTGACGGAGTAGTGCGGTGACCACTTGTTGGAGACGATCGGGTTCGAGGGGTACTCCGTGAACGGACCCGCCAGTGAGTTGCCGTATGCCAGGCAGATTCCACCGGGCGCGTCGTGCGGCGCGTAGTACAGGTAGTAGCGGCCGAGGGGGGAGCTCAGCTTGTCGTAGACGCCCCGGACGCAGGGGAAGATGATCTCGCCTGTGGGGTTGTACTTCAGCCGGGACGCCGTCAGAAGGGTGCGGACGTAGGTGTAGTCGGGGAATCCGCCGGGCGCCGCGGCCGCGGGCTGCGCACCCACGGCCGTCCCGACGGTGAGAGCGGCTCCGGTTGCGGCGCCGGCGCGTAGGAAGAGACGCCGGTCGAGGTGGTGCTCGTGCATGGGGGCTCCAATGACAGAAGGTTTGCGGCTCACGCAGGTCCGGACAGGGCTGTCGGCTCAGAGGTCTGCTCAGAGGTGGGCTCAGAGGTAGGTGGCGGCGGTGACGCACAGGCCGCCGAGGGCGACCGCCCAGACGTACGGCAGGGTGCGCACCATGACGTGTTGGGGAGTGACGCCCGCGTACTGGGCGCTCCACACGGTCTGTGTGCTGGTGGGGTCGGCGACGCCGAAGACCTGGTTGTACGAGGTGGCCATGCCGAGGACGACGGCCGCGGGGTAGATGCCGGTGGCGATGAGGACGCCGGCGATGCCCGCGCCGAGCCCGAACACGTTGAGGGGGCCGCGGTAGAGGCACAGCGGGACGAGGAGTGTGAAGACGAGGACGAACACAATGGCGTTCTGCGGGCTGACGGCCTTGACGAGCGGTTCCAGTGCGTCCACGGCACCGGGCAGCTTCACGGCCGCGAGCAGGATGCCGATGGCGACGAACAGGGCGATCGGCGGGGCGGCCACCTCGAAGCCGCCGTACAGGGTGCGCAGCAGCCGCTTGTTCATGTCGCCGGGCCGGGTCGTGGTGGCCAGCGCGTACAGGACGCCCGCCAACAGCGAGGGGATGATGGCCAGTTCGAAGCCCAGGGCGAGGACGAGCGGGACGGCGGGGGCGAGCAGCGCGTACCAGGGGGCGTCGCCCAGGTCCGCGCGGCGTGAACGAGGCTTCGCGTCGGGGGCGTCGACGGACTTGAGCGACCAGGCGTGTTCGGTGCCACGCCGCCGTGTCTCGACGAGGACGTAGGCGAGGGCGGCGACCAGGGCGAACGGGAAGAGCTTCACCATGAAGCCGCGCACGGTCGGGATCGGCAGGTTCAGCGTGGTGGAGAAGAACTGCCACACCGGCAGTTCGAAGGGGATGCCCACGGCGATGCCCATCAGCACCGTGCCCGCGGCGGTCACCTTGGGCACGCCGACGGCGATCATGGCGGGGATGCCGATGATGCCGGCGAGCATGGCGGCGGGTGCCGAGCCGGTCACCGTTCCGACGAGTGCGGACACGGCGAGGACGCCGAGGGCCACCACGGTCGGGCGGTCACCGCCGAACTCGACGATTTTGCGGACGAGTGTGCCCGCGATACCGGTCTCGTCGAGGAGCTTGCCCAGCCAGGAGCCCAGAACGATCGCGATCATGGTGGCGGCCAGGGCCGGCGCGCCTTCCTGGAGAACGGTGTCCAGCACGCTGTTCTCGCCGGTGAGCGGTGCTCCGGCGAGGAAGGCGATGACGACGGCGAGCAGCACCAGCGCGAAGGCGGTGGGGAGTCTGCGGGTGAGCATCAGGCCGACGCCGGCGGCCATGACGAGGAGGATGACGACGCCCATGGGTCAGTTCTCTCTTCCGGGCCGGGTGAGCGCCGCGCGCAGCGCGGCGGTGAGGAGCAGGGGGCTGCGGCCGAGCCCGCAGACGGTTCTGGCGTAGGCGTGGGCGGCGACCTCTTCGGCACCCGCGACATGGCCGGACACGCGGTGGCGTCCGAGGCGCAGCACGGTGTGGTCGAGTGCCTGTTTGAGCGCGGCCTTGGCCGGGCCGTGGTGGAGGTGGGCGTGCACGGCCTCGTGGGCGAGCGCGGCCGCGCGCACCGAGCCCGGCGGGTACCAGGCATGCCAGCCGCGGGCGTCGACCAACTCCTCGGCGAGGTCGAGCGTGTCGGTGTAGAGCTCGACCGTCGGGGGCCGTGACGTGTAGCGGGCGAGCAGCATCCGCTCCAGGCCGCCGTCCCGCTCGACCACGCGTGCCGTGGACGGGACGGGGGCGAGCCGGGATCCGAACTCGTCGGCCCTCCGGGCCCATTGGCGCAGCAACCACGGATCACGGCCCTCGTGGGTGGGTGTGGCGGCCAGCAGCCGGACGGCCCATTCGATGTCGTCGACGGACGCCGGATCTGATTCCCCCAACTCGCTGTCCAGATCGGCGAGTTCGTGTTCCGTGGCCGTCACGACCGCACCTCCAGGACCGCGACCACCGGTTCGTCGGCCGCGCGGGCCCGCAACTCGCTGTGGGCCAGCGCGAGCAGGGGTCCCGGATCGAGGACGCCGGACAGGTCGGCGATGCGGGAGCCGAGCAGCAGCCGCAGGGCGGGAGCGCGTACCCCGCCGTCGCCGTACGAGGTGGACTCGCCCACCAGCCGGGCGAGCACCTCCGGGGCGCCGGCCACGGTGGTGGTCTCCACGCGGGCGTCGGCGGCGTGGTGGCGTACGACGCCGTCCATGTCGACGATCCGGACGGGTCGGCGGGCCGGCCGCAGGCGGCGGCGCGTCCGCGTGCCGTAGACGGTGTGGGCAGCGGTGCCCGCCAGGACGTGGACCGCCGCGGGGTCGGTCCTGAGACTGGCCGCTGCGGCACGGAGTCGCTCGGTGTCGTCGGCGCGGTGGGACCGGTCCTGGGTGCGCAGTTCGGTGGCGCCGGTCGCGACCGCACGCACGGTGTTGGTCTGCGGGTCGACGGTGACTTCGACCTCGACGCCTTCTGCGGCCGCGCCCTGGGCGACGACCGCCCGCTCCGCCTCGGCGCGGACGGCGAGGATCTGCTCCTGCGTGGCGCCGGGCACGATCCGCTCGACCTGTTCCCGTACGAGCGCGAGGGCGACGCCGATGGGGCTGATGACCTCGTTGTGGCGGGCGATACGGCCCTCCATGCCGCTGGTGTGAGCGAGGTGCGGGGTGACGGATGCGGCGCCGCCGCCTCCGCCGACGAGGACGGCCGTGTCCTTGTCGAGGCGGTAGTCGCTGATCATGGCGTCCACCACCGCCTTCACTTGGGCGATGCCCGCGTCGAGGATCCGCGTGGCCGCGGTCGTGACGTCGGTGCCGAGCACGGCGGCCAGCGGCGCGATCGCAGCACGGGCGGCCTCCGGGACACAGCGGGCGAAGTCGCCCTGGGGGACGCGGCCGAGGGCATTGGCGGCGCATGTCATGGTGATGGCGAACCGCCCGCCCGCCGCGTCGATCACGGCGTAGTCGGCGGGATCGCCGTCCATGGGCCGGATGGTGTCCACCTTGGCGTCGCGCAACTGCTCGGGTGGGGCGAAGCAGGCGTACGGCAGTCCCGCGATGTGGGCGCTGCGCGGTCCCACGCCCGTCACCCGGCCTTCGCCGATCCGTACCATGGAGCCGCCGCCGACGCCGACCGTGCGCACGTCGAGCGCGCTCAGATACGAGGTCCTGCCGAGGATGGTGGCGTGCCGGACAGCGACCTTGCCGCGGCGTACGACGCTGATGTCGGTCGAAGTGCCGCCGGTCTCCAGGAACGCGCCCTCGCTCACCCGCTCCTGCATCAGCGCGCCCGCGACTCCGGCAGCCGGTCCCGACAGGACCGTCAGGAGCGGCCGGTGGCGCATCTCGTCGAGCGCCATCACGCCGCCGTCGCAGCGCATCACCATCAGCGGCGCGGTCACGCCCGCCTTGGTGATGGAGGCGTCGACGAGGTCGGCGGTGGCCAGCATGCGGGGCAGGATCGCCGCGTTGACCACGGCGGTGCGGGTCCGCTTGTGCAGCCCGTACAGCGAGGTGATCTCGTGCGCGGCGGTCATCGGCAGTCCGTATGGCCGTGCCGCGTCCAGAACAGCCTGCTCGCCCTCGGGGCGGTCGACGCTGAACGGCTGGCTGGCGACGAGGACCGACGCGCCTTCGTCCTTCAGCTGCTCGACGGCGCGGCGGACGGCTGACGTGTCCTGAGGGTCGGAGACATGCGCGTAGGTCAGCGGGAGCCTTTTGCCGGGGGCGAGTTCGAGCTTGCCGAACGTGGCGAGGCGGCGGGTGAACACCGCTGAGGGGCCGGTCCCGATGCCGATCAGTCCGACGGTCGCCACGTCGCCCTCCAGGAGGGCGTTGGTGGCCTGGGTCGTGCCGTGCGCCAGGAAGGCGACGTCGGCCGGGGCGCAGCCGGTCTGCTCCAGGAGCCGGTCGAGCGCCTCGACGATGCCGTGTGCGACGCCGTCCTCGTGATGGTGGCTGGTGGGGACCTTGACCTGCCCCAGGAGTTCGAGGGTCGTGGCGTCCACGGCCACGGCGTCGGTGAAGGTTCCGCCCACATCGATGCCGACGCGGATGCGGGGTGTGTTCATCCAAAACTCCTTGCGTCGAAACCCCGGTATTCAGGCCGGGGAGGAAGCGCATCCGAACACCACTGGACACGCAGAGTCCGTATTGGGCCACTCTCGGTCGCGCCCGGTGGTGACAACCAAGCTGCGGGGTCTACCGCCGGGCCGGCGGTAAGTCAGGTCTGTGGAGCGCGTGTAAGACCGTGGGCGGCACACCGTCCCTTCGCTGGTAACCCCAGGCGGCAACGGGCCGTGAAGCAGAAAGCCCGACCCGCGAGGGAAGGAATCCCCGTCGTTCACAGCGGGGAGGAGGCCAAGTCCGGGCACCTCCTTGGGCTGGATCGGTTCGCTCGGGAGTCGCCGGGCGGGACAGGTGTGAAGCCGCCCCGCCCGCAACTCCCGTACACGTGGGTCGTTCAGTAGCCGCGTACGTCCGGCCAGTGGCGTTGCACTCCGTCGCGGTCGAGCAGCCGCGCGAACTCCTCGAACCGTTTGTCCTCGGCCTGGACCTGGTGCGGCTCGACGTCCTCGGCCAGGCAGTGGGCAGCCAGTGCGCCGGCGACCTCGCCGACGTTCCACTCCACCGGGTGGAGCCGGTAACAGCCGTTGGTGATGTGGGTCGTGCCGAGGTTCTTGCCCGCGGGCAGCAGGTTGCGGACCCGCCGCGGCACCAGCGCCCCGAGGGGGATCTCGAAGGGCACCGAGCCGATGTCGATGTAGTTGTCGCCGCCGGTCGAGGGGTGCAGATCGATGCGGTACGCGCCCACGCCGACGGAGTCCCGGTGCCGCGTGCCGCCGTACGGGCCGACCAGGTCGATCGCCACGTCGTGCTCGGTGACCGTGGTGACGGCCTTGATGCGGCGGGACTCGCGGACGTACGCCGCCTTGGCCAGGCCGTCCGTCGTGCCCGTCACGTCCGGGCGGATCCGCAGGCCCGGGAAGCCGGTGCCGCCGTCCGGGCGCGGTGCCTCGGTCTGCAGCCAGTACAGCAGTGACAGAGACAACTGCCGTGCCTCGTGCAGCGCTTCGGCCTTCTGGCCGATGTACGGCTTGAGCCAGTAGTCGTTGAGCGGCCAGTTGACGAGTGTGATGTCGGAGTCGAAGGCGCCCGGTTTGTGCAACTTGCGTGCGAGAACACGGCGAAAGCCCCACAGTTCCTTGTCGCCGGCGTCGGTGCTCTGGTCGGCGGAGACGCCGATCGGGTCGAGATCGGGATTCGGTACGAAGGTCCGCGGCACCGGCTCCAGCGTGCGGGGGTCGGGCGCCTCGAAGCCGAGCAGCGGGCCGGGCCAGAACGAGGGCTGGTAGGTGCGCCAGAAGTCGTAGTCCTGCGGGCGGTCGATCGTATGGTCCTCGCCCTCGTGGTGGGAGAGTGCGAAGCAGACCGTGATGCCCTGCTGGTTGTGGGGTTGAGCCTCGTCCGGGGCGTGCGGCTCGTCGAACTCGGCGCGTGCCTCGGCGCCGTTCGCGTGCTCGACGCCCGCGAGGTGGAGGAGTTCGCCCGTCTCGGTGGCGTCCAGGACGTAGCGCGCGGTGAGGGTGCGACGCGTTCCGTCTCGCATGTCCTTCAGGGTCACCGACCGTACGACATCGTTGTCGGACTCGGCGGAGACCGGCCGGTGCTCGGTGAGTACCGTCAGCCGGCCCGCCGCTCGGTGGGGCGCGAGCATGCCCTCCAGGACGGTGAGGGCGACCCTCGGCTCGTGGCAGAGCTTGCTGACACGGCCCGCTCCGGGATTGAGCTCGGTGAGCGCCATGGCCTCGGCCCGCAGCGGGTACCAGAGCCGGTAGTACCGCCGGATCTCCTCACGCAGCCGCCGGTACGAGCCGGTCGTGCCGAACTGCTCCACCCACGGGTGCTCGTCGGGCGGCACGGCCTGGCTGGTGAGCTGGCCGCCGATCCAGTCCGTCTCCTCGGTGAGCACGACGCTGCGTCCTGCCCGGCAGGCGGCGAGTGCGGCGGCCACGCCACCGAGGCCGCCGCCCACGACGAGGATGTCTGCTTCGGGTATCACGCTTCTCCTTGCTGCTGATCGGGGTCGGCTGGATCAGGTTCATCGGGGGTGAGGTCCCTGTGGACCGTGCTCAGGGGCGGGCACGCGGCGGCCCGGTCGTCGGGCCCGGGCGGAAGACACAGCTGACGAGCGGCTCGCGCGCCTCCTCGCCCGCGACGAGCGCGGCCAGCAGACGCACGGCCGCGGCGCCCAACTGCGGCCGGGGGATGTCGAATCCGGTCGGTACGGGCTCGCTCGCCAGATCGGCGGGCGGGCTGCCGAGCAGGGCGAGAGACACGTCCTCAGGACAGTCGAGGCCCGCCGCACGCACGGCGGAGAGCAGGCCTCGCCAGGCCGCCCCGGTGTCGGTCTCCTCCGCGACGAAGGCCGTCACCCCTTCGTCGGCCCAGGTACGCAGCCGTTCGGGCGTGAGCTCCCGCTGCGGATCAGCGGCCCGGAAGACGGTAGTCGGCCCGGAGGGCAGTCCTGCCTCTTCCAGCCCTTCCAGGAAGCCGCGCTGACGGTCCGTCGAGGCAGGCGCGTCGTCGTCCTCACGGACAAGAACGATCCGTCGATGCCCCAACTCGGCGAGACGGCCCACGACGTCACGTGTTGCCTCGACATAGTCCGCGCCCACCCATGCCACGCCCTCCAACTCCTCGCGGCGGCCCAGGTGCACGACCGGGAAGCCGTCCTCGACCAGCCGCTTGAGCTCCGCCCGGGGCGTGTGCCGGCCGATGAAGAGACAGCCGTCGGCGAGCCGGACCCGGCTCAGGGCGTCGGGCCCCGCGGCCCCCGCGCCACCGGTGCTCGACCCGGTGAACAGCACCAGGTCGTAGCCGAGCGCCGCCGCCTCGCGCTCCACGCCGACCAGGAAGGGGTAGTACGAGTGCTGCACATCGGTGGGGAACGTGGCGGTGAAGCTGAAGACGCCGAGGAGGTTGTTGCGGGCGGCGGCCAGCCGTCGGGCGGCCGGGTCGGGCACGTAGCCGAGGCTGCGGGCCGCCTCCAGGACCCGCCGGCGGGTCTCCTCGGAGATGACGGGTCCCTTGCCGTCGGGCTTCGGGGAGAGCACCAGGGACACGGTCGCCTGTGACACCCCCGCGAGCCGGGCCACCTCGGCCTGCCGGGGCCGTGACGTACGTCCGGCCGGAGCGGGCGTACGTCCGGGCCGCTTCCTGGGTTCCACAGTGGCTTCTCTCCTCCGGGCCGGGCCCGGCGCTGTCGACGGCGCCGGCGTCGTTAATGCGTATTACCTAATGCGCATTACCGAGAGACTGCACCTCCCCGCCCAGCGGGTCAAGACTTGGGACAGAAGCGCCGCGGAACAGAGCGACGACGGCGCTCGACCTGTCCAGGGACGCGGGTGATCCGCCTGGGGCGGGGATCAACGGGCGGGATCAAGAGGTGGCTGAGACGGCGACGCCGACGAGCGCGTCTGTGAACCCGTGAGGCCGACGGGGTCAGCGGGCTCGGCCGAGGGCGCTCCGCTGCGATGAGTTTCGGCCGGGTCGCGAGTCTGTTCTGTTGATCGTCGTAGGACGCTGCCCGGCACGAGACACCACGGAGGACGCCATGACGACCACGCCGAACGATCCGACCACCGCGCTGCCCGGCCGCCCGCCCGTCGTCGACCTGGCCACCTGGCAGACCGCCTGTGACGAGCTACTGGTCCGCGAGAAGGCCCACACCCGCGAGGGCGACGCCCTAGCCGCGGCCCGCCGCCGACTGCCGATGGTGGAGCTCGACGGGACGGTCGAGGTCGTCGGACCCGACGGCCCGGTCCCGTTCCTGGACCTGTTCCAGGGCCGCGACGAGCTCGTGTGGTCTATAAGCACATGTGGCACGAGACGGCGACGACGGCGCCGACGACGTGGCACGACGGCGGACGGCGCGCCGCACCAGGGGCAGTGCGAGGGCTGCACCACCACGGCCTGGCACCTGAAGGACGCCGTCTACCTCAACGCCCGCGGCGTCTCGTTCGCCATCCTGACCACGGGCCGTTGGGACGAGGTGGCCTCCTACGTCGAGTTCATGGGCTACACCCAGCCCTGGTACTCGGTGCGCGACGTGGACGCGCCGGCCGGCGGCAGCATGGGTTACCTCACCTGCTCCCTGCGCGACGGCGACCGCGTGTTCCTCACCTACTCCACGACGGGCCGTGGCAACGAGCGGGTCAATGGGTCCCTCGGCCTGCTCGACATGACACCCTACGGCCGCGGCGAGGCGTGGGAGGACAACCCCGAGGGTCGGCCCGAAGGCGGCAGCCCGTGCTGGTCCTGGCGCTCGGACGCGGGCAGGAACGCCACCTGGGGCCCGACCAGCCGCCCCGTGCCGCAGTGGACCCGCCCCGGCGCGACCCCCGTGGAGACCCTCGGCCGGCACGGCCACCACCACTGACGCGCCTTGTTGTCGACGGCGTCGGCAAAAGGTGCCAAGTGCCGGGCGGAACGTCCGGACGATCGCAGGTCAGGTGCTCTGTGGGTGGGGAGTACCGCTGAGCAGGGGGGTGCCTCTATGTCTTTTGTCAAGGCGCCCAGGTTCGGTTTGGGATGGTTTGGCTTGTGGGGGTCATGCGGCGAGTTCGACCCCCTCGGGGATGCGGGGTTCGTAGAAGGTGCCGTCTCGGAGCATGGCGAACAGGACGTGTGGGTTTTCCCGCGGCCTCGCTGGCGGTCGTAGTAGGTGCGCGAGGCCGGATCGGCGTTCATGCAGGCGAAGGCGGAGAGGAACATGGCGCGTTTGAGCTGCCGGTTTCCGCCCCGGGGTGCGTGTTCGCCGTGGATCGAGGTGCCTGACGACTTGGTGGTCGGGGCGAGTCCGGCGTAGGAGGCGAGGTGGGCGGCGGTGGGGAAGCCGGTGCCGTCGCCGACGGTGACCAGCAGGACGGCGGCGGGGTCCTGACGCCGACGCCGGGCATCGACATCAGGACCGGGGAAAGAGGGTGGGCCTCCAGCAGGGCGTTGATCTGGGCTTCCAGGGCCCGGCGCTGGGTGTGGACGGCGGCGAGCGAGGCGGCCAGGGAGGGCACGACGATGTCGAGGGTGCCGGTGCCGGGCACGACGACGGTCTGTTCGTCCAGTGCGTCGAAGATGTCGTCGATCATCCGCTGGGCCATGCGCGGCGCCTTGGGCCGGACCAGTTCGACGAGTCTGCGGCGGCCGGCTTTGCGCAGGGCGGCCGGGGAGCCGTGACGCTCCAGGAGCCAGGTAACGGCCTGGTGGTCGAGGCGAGGGCCCAGGACGCGCTCCAGCGACGGGTGGAACTGGGTGAGCAGGCCGCGTATCCGGTTGGATGTGCGGGTGGCCTCGGCGGCGAGGTCCTGGTCGAATCCGACGAGCACGGTCAGCTCCGCGGTGATCTCGTCTGTCAGTTCCAGCGAGCGCAGGGTGTGAGGCATGGTCCGGGCGGCGTCGGCGATGACCGCGGCGTCCTTCGCGTCGGTCTTGGCCTCGCCCGGGTAGAGGTCGGCGATCCGCCGCATGGCCAGGCCGGGCAGATAGGCGACCTGGCAGCCCGCGTCCCGGGCCACGGTCAGGGGGAGAGCGCCGATCGAGGCGGGCTGGTCCACGATCACCAGGACGGTGCCGAACTTCGCGGTCAGCTTGTCGAAGACGGCCCGCAGCTTCGGCTCGCTGTTCGGCAGCTGCTTGTCGAAGACCTTCTTCCCAGCCGGGGTCAGCCCGTGGCCGTGATGGTTGCTCTTGCCGACGTCCAGGCCGAGGAACACGCCCACGTCTTCGGTGTCGAACATCGCGCCGTTCCCAGGGAAGTCGAATGTGCCAGCCTTGGCAGTGGTGTCGTACTCGCGCATCCACGTTATGCAGACCTGCCATCCGCGAGCTGTCCGGCATTGCGCCGGACCTGGTGGCGGCCGGACCTCTCATCAGCGTCTCCGACGGCACCTCCCGGGCCCGGTGACACCACCCCCCGGGTCATCGACTTCGACAGGGGGCAAAAGTCATGCCGGGCCCGGAGGCCAGCGGCCCTCTTGCAGGACCGCGGAAAACATAACCGGGTGGCCGCTTTCAAGGTTCTGTCAGCAATTTAGTGAACGCCGAGTTCAGCCGACGCTGCCAGGACTGGGCAACGGTGTCTGGCGTGGCTGGGCGCGGAGCCCGTCGAGAATGATCGCCAGATAGCGTCGCCACAGATCGGAGGGATGTTCGCCTGGCAGGGCCATGACGGCGTCGATCATCGCGGCGATCGGTGCGACGTCGGTCTCGGTGACCCCGTCGCGCAGCGCACCTTGAGCGCGGGCCCGTGCCACGAGAGCCTCGCAGTGCGACGTGATCTCCCGCCGCGCTCGGGCGAGGCCGGTGCCCTCGATGGTGCCGTGGCGCATCAACTCGCGCAGCCCACGGTTGTGCGCGGCCTGCCCCAGGGCTCTCTCAAGGAAGCCGGCAAGAGCCGCGAAGCCGTCGTCCTCGGCCAGGGCTTTGTGTGCCATTGCTGCGATCTCGTCGAGCTCTTCGGTGAAGACGGCCTCCGCGAGCGCCTGCTTGTCGGGGAACTTCCGGTAGACCGTGCCGACTCCGAGCCCGGCGTGGTGTGCGACGTCATTGAGCGTGGCCCGCAGTCCGCGTATGGCGAAGACCTCGCGCCCGGCTTGGAGGATGCGCCGGCGATTGTGTTCGGCGTCCCGCCTCAGCGGACGTGCCCCTGCCGCAGCAGGTTCCTCGCCGTCCCCCTGTCTGCCCATGGGACTGCCCTTCCGGTGACCTGACCGATTCTCAACTGGATGAAGCATATCCGGTTCGTGCTACGGTCCCCACAGAAGCGGATATCGGATATCCGGATACTGTTCCGGGGTGGCGCACCGCCCTTCGCCGCGCAGCTCGGAGGAAAGGAGAGCCAGAGATGCAGACTGTGGTCATCACCGGAGGAACCGACGGGCTCGGAAAAGGGCTCGCACTGCACTACCTGCGCAAAGGAGCGCGCGTGCTCGCCGTGGGCAGCACGCCCGCCAAGGGTGAGGCCCTTCTGGCCCAGGCGGCGACCTTCTCGGCCGGTGACCGCGCGGTCTTCCTGCAGGCCGACCTGACGTCGGTCGCGGCGGCCCGGGACCTGGTTGCCACGATCAAGAGCACCTGTTCCTCGGTGGACAAACTCGTCCTGTGCGCCCAGCGGTACCGGCTCTTCGGCTCCCGCACCCTTACCCGCGAGGGCTTCGAGTACAACTTCGCCCTCGCCTACCTGAGCCGCTACGTCCTCAGTCACGGCCTGCGCAAGGCGCTGGAGTCCGCGCCACAGCCGGTCATCATGAACGTGGCAACTCCCGGTGTCCCCCTGGGCCAGATCCACTGGGACGATCTGCAACTAGCGTGCCGCTACAGCGGCTTCAAGGCCACGCTGCAGTCCTTCCGTGCCAACGACCTGCTCGGCGTGGCCTTTGCCGCCCTTCATGCCGACACCCCGATCCGCTATGTCGGCTACAACCCGGGCGTGGTGTCCACCGGCATGCCCGACCACCTTCCACAACCGCTCCGCGCCCTCACCAAGGCGTCCTTCACCCTGCTCGCCGCTTCCGTGACGAAGGCCGTCGGGCCGATGGCCTGTCTCCTGGACGAACCACCAGGCGAACGCCTCACCGCCTATCGCGTCACGCGCCAACTGCCCTTGAAGGGCCCGGCGTTCGACCAGGCCGACGCACTGCGCCTGTACCACCTCACGCACACCCTGATCAACGCGGTGTGAGGATGCGGGCCCGCAGAAGCTCGATGGCTGCTGAGCGCCACCACCGGTGGCCGACTCGCCGTAGCGGCATCCACGAACCCAGTGCCGCGGTACGGCCCGCGCAACCGACCAGCTCATAGCCCGCCCCGAGAGACAGACGGCCACACCGGACAGGTGGAGGAGCACGTGTCGGGCCGGAAGGAGATCACCCCTTCAGGGCTTCGACCTGAGCGGAAGTCAGGGCACTGTCGAAGATCTGGACGTTCTTGATGGCGCCGGGGGGAAAGATCCGCCGGCTGTCCCTCGAAGGTGGCCCGGCTGATGACGAGGGGTCCGCTTGCCGTGACGGGCTGCGGTGCGATCTTGCTGCTCTGGTACTTTCCGTCCACGTAGAGCCGGAGTTGGCGGCTCTTCGCGACGTAGACGCCGACCAGGTGGGTCCAGCCGCGTAGTTCGGGCGCGCTGGTGGACTGGCTGCGGGCGCCCGGAACGGAGAACGCCCAGTGGCGGTCGGCGCCCGAGTACTGGGGGAAGAAGCCGCTTCTGGCGCCGGCGTCCTGGCTGACCGCGGTGGCGAAGACGTCGGGCTTCTGGGTGTCGAGGTAGACCCACGCGGAGACGGTGAAGCTGCGTCCGGGGTCGGTGTAGGTGGGCCGAGAGTGAGCTCCCGCTCCCCGGCATACGCGCGGAGCGGTCCGAACGCCTCAACCCGCAGGCGATTGCAGCTCGTCTGCTCCATGCCCTCCCGGTATCGCCAGGCAGGAGTCCTTCGATCCTGGAGCGTGTGAGTTGTCCCTAGCATGGCAAGATGCGGGAGGTTCCATGTAGATGAGTCCCGTCGCTCAGGGCGGCTCCTGTCGGCTTGCACCACCAGGGTGTGGGACCGGCCCGAACACGAGTGTTCGGGCCGGCCGGCCGGGAGTTCGGTCAGCAGAGGGGGACGCCGGGGAGCTGGGACGCCGGGTGGTCGATGTAGATGTTGCTGATGAAGCCGTTCTGGTCCCGCAGCTTGCTCCACCAGTTGTTGGAGTAGCCCTCGGCGTTCACCGTGTCGCCCTGCTTCTGGCAAAGAACCCGCACGCTGGTGGGGCCGTTGAGCGTGGTCACCACCGGCGCGCTCAGGCGGGCGTCGCTGCGCACCCGGACGCCGCTGCCCCACGTCATGAACGGCGTACCGCTGCCGCCGCAGGCGTTGTCGCTGGTGAGGAAGTACTGGTTGTAGCTGCCGGGGTAGGCGAGCGTGCTGCCGTTGATGAGGATGTTCTGCCCGACACCGTTGTACAGCTGCTCGTAGTGGATGTGCGCCCCGCTGGAGTTGCCGGTGCTCCCGGTGGTTCCGATCTGCTGGCCCTGTGCAACGGAGGCGCCGTTGGGGACGCTGAAGGCGGACAGATGGAAGTAGTAGGTCCGCCAGCCGCCGCCGTGCTCGATGGAGATGTAGTTGCCTGCGCCGTTCGCCTCGTAGTAGCGATAGGCGGTGCCCGCCGCCGAGGCCAGGACCGGGGTGCCGCTGGTGGTGCCCCCGTCGGCGCGGACGAAGTCCAGCGCCCGGCGGACCTCGGCCGAGTGATGGCTGTAGGTCCACTTTTGGCCGCAAGCGTAGGGGGCCTTGAAGTTGGGTGCCGCGGCCAGGGTCGGTCCGGAGGTGGCCGCGGCGGCCGGCTGGCCCGGGCCGAGGAACAGGCCGGCCAGCGCGCACAGCACGGTGGCAGCCACGGCCCACAGGCGTCTGAATCGCATCGCGCGTTGCTCCTTTGCGGGGAAAGCAGCAGGAAGCCGCCGTCCGGTCGGACGGCGGACCGCGACACAAAGTAGGCAGGCGTAATGATCTCGGCAAGGTCTTGGGCTCAAGCTGTAGTGACTTGCACACGACAAGCTAAAAGTTCACCGCGTGAGGACCGGTGCACGACCGCCGGGGCCCTGCGGTCGCTGCGCGCCCCGGAGGCGCCCGCGACTGCGCCCGCCGCGTCATGGGGAGGTGGTGCGGCGGGCGTAGGCGCGGGCGGCTCGGGCGCGGTCGCCGCAGCGGGTGGAGCACCAGTGGCGGCGGCCGTAGCGGAGTAGGTAGCGGTTGCAAGGGGGCGAGCCGCAGGCGGTGAGGCGGTCCGCGTCGGGGCCGGTGAGCAGGTCGGCGGCATCGGCGGCGAGGGTGGCCAGGGCATGGTCCACGATTGCGGTGGTGGGGTGGGGGTGGCTCGGTAGGGGCCGGTCTTGTCGTCCCACTGCAGCAGCGGGGCGGTGGGGACGCGGGTCATCGCGTCGTTGACGGCCCTGACCGCGGCGGGGAGGGCGGGCAGGCCTTCGGTGCGGGAGGCGAACAACGACCTGATCTGCTCGCGCAGCGAGCGCAGTTGTGTCGCGCACATCTCCCGCATGCCGGCGTCGACGGGGGCGAGACCGCGTTCCGTCAGCCAGTGGTTCGTCTGCGCGGGAGTACCCAGGAGATCGACCGTGTGACCGCCGGGCAGCGCGATCGCGCTGTTGGTCAGGGCGAGAGAGAGGTGGTCTTCCTCGCCCTGTGCGGGAGGCGGGCTGGGCTGTTCGATCACGGGCTCCTTCACGCTTCTCATGGTACGGCTTGCGTGCATCCGTGAGGAGCGGCTACCGTCCTATCACGGTTCGACGATGTCTATCCGTGAGGTTTCTGTGTCTTCTCTTCCCGCGACGTCCAACCCGTTCCCGGTCCGTGCCGTCGGCGGCCCCACCGCTCTCTTCGAGTACGGCGGCCTGCGGTTCCTGACCGATCCGACCTTCGACGGCCCCGGCGACTACGGCCGGCCCGGCCGCCCGGGCCTCACCAAGACCGCCCCCTCCACCTGCACCCCCGCCGACCTCGGCCGCATCGACGTGGTCCTGCTCTCGCACGACGAGCACGCCGACAACCTCGACACCTCCGGCCGGGCCCTGCTCGCCGGCGTTCCCCTCACCCTGACCACGCCCGGCGGCGGCGACCGTCTGGGCGACATGCTGGGGGAGAAGGTCAAGGGCCTGGCCGACTGGGAGTCCGTCGAACTGGACCGCCCCGACGGCGGCGCGATCACCGTGACCGGTGTGCCCGCCGTTCACGGCCCCGGCGCTCGCGAGGAGGTCGAGCCGGTAACCGGCGAGGTGGTCGGGTTCGTGCTGACCGGCGAGGGCCTGCCCACCGTCTACGTCAGCGGTGACAATGCCTCGCTCGATGCGGTCCGGGAGATCGCCGACCGCCTCGCCCCCATCGACACCGCCCTCCTCTTCGCCGGCGCTCCCCGCATCGCCGTCCTCTTCGACAACCAGCCGCTCGTCCTGAACAGCGCCCAGGCCGCCGAGGCCGGCCAGATCCTCGGCGCCCGCCGCGTGGTCCCCGTCCACTACGACAGCTGGGCCCATTTCACCGAAGGCCGCGACGAGTTGGAGGCCGCCTTCACCGCTGCCGGTCTGGCCGACCGCCTGGACTGGGGTCGGCAAAGCCTCGTCCCGTAGAAGAACTCCAGCCGCCCGAACCCGTCGTCGGCGACGTTGGGGAGCAGGCCCATCATCACGAACTCGGTAATACCGATGCAGGCCGAGATCGCGAGTGCGAGAAGAGCCGGGGCCGGGATGGGCGTCGTTTCTGCCGGGATCGATGTCGCCCAGTGGTCAGAGGCTGGAGAGCAGGCCGTCGAGTGGGGCTGGAACGCGGTCGGGGTCAAGAGCCTCGACGAGAACACGCCCATAGTGGATCTTGCGCCCCTTCTTCGTTCCGAAGAAGCGCCTGAACTGCTGCTGTGGGGCGCGGCCCTGCTGTGCGGGCTGGCGCAGGAAGGTCTGCAGGGCGCGCAGGTCGCCTTCCGCCCGGACGAGCTCCTCAACCCGTGTCACGCCCAACGCACGGATGAGCTCGTCTTCCAGATCCGCCGCGCAGACGAAGAAGCCCTGCTGTGCCGCACTGGCCCGTTCGAAGCCGCGGGCGTAGTAGGGACGCTCCGCCTCGTCGCACAGTCCGGTGAGGCGGAGGCCCAGGCCGGGTGAACCGAGGAGCTGGGCATAACGCCCGACGCTCATCGCCCCACCGATCGACAGGACGCAGACCCCTTCGGCCGCCAGGTTCCGGCCGCGGCTCTCTGTCAGCGCGTTGACCGCCGCAACGTCGCTCGGTCCTTCGAGCAGGACAGCCGCCCGGACGGACAGCCGCGCGGCCAGTTCGTGCGCGGGGTCGCCGAGACCACCCGCCGCCCACGCGGTGACCGCGTCCCGGAACTCCCCCATGTCATCCATGAGGCGAGTCTCAGCCAGGTTCGGCTACGGTGCGAGGGAATTTCCGCCGGTGCATCGATCGGCGATGAGTAGTCGGGATCGAAGCCGCCGCCCGAACGAGACGAGTTCCGAAGCAGTTCGGTGATGACTTGGTCGTAGTCGACGTCGTGGACCGGCCGCACGTGCTCCGGAGTGCGCACCCACGCCCTGCTACTCCGCCGCCCCCCCCACGCCGCCGTTCTCACGATCCCCGTACAACGGCAGCCCGACCGCGCTCGATGCAAGCACGGATCCGTTTCGTGTCACCCGGATGCCATCCATGGCTTTCTGCTGTCCCTGGCCTGTGCGAAGTTCGGTTCGGGCCTCGGGGAGTGTTCCTTCCGGCAGACGAGCGAGGAGAGCAATGTCGACAGGCTCGCCATATTGGGTGTCCCTTACCGAGGCCGAAGCGGCATTTCAGAGCGACCTTGGCAGTATCCGCGTCGTCGATGGGCAGAACCTGCCCATCCTCAGTCGACTGTCCATCAAGCGTGTGGTCCTCGCGCCCGGGGCGATTCGTGAACCGCAGTGGAACGTCAATGCGAACCAGTTGGCTTACGTCGTCAGCGGCGAGGTGCTGGTCTCCTTGCTGGCCAGTGGGGGAGAGTTCGCCTCCTTCGTGGTCGGCGAAGGACAGATGTATCACGTGGAATCCGGTGCGGTTTACCACATCGAGAACCTGGGCTCCGCGGATGCCGAAATCATCATCGCTCTGCGGAACGAGCGGCCCCAGCACTTCTCCCTGCGCGACAGCCTGTCGGCCATGACCAACCCGGTGCTCGGCAACACCTACGACCTGCCGAGTACGGCATTCGTCGCTTTCGAGCGGGCTCCCGCGGAGCAGATCTTCGCCCGTCGGGGCAGCATCACGGTCGATCCCACCCAGAAACTGCCGAACGCCCGTCTCTTCGACGTCCAAGGTCAGCGCGCGCCTCTGTCGTACGCGTACGGTTCAGCGAACCTGGCGCGCAAGCAGTTCTGGGCAGCTCTCGACGACATCTCGATGTATTCCCTGCAGATCAAGGAAGACGGGATGCGGGAACCTCACTGGCATCCGGTCACCGCCGAAATGGGCTACGTGGCCAAGGGGCGAGCACGCATGCGGGTACTGGCACCCGACGTCACCCTCGGCGAGTACGAACTCGGCCCGGGCGATGTGTACTTCGTGCCGCGCGCCTACCCGCACCATATCGAGGTCCTGGACGAGGGCGGCTTCCACTTCCTCATCTTCTTCGACCAGCCCACACCTGGCGATGTCGGCTACCGGGCGACCGCGACGGCGTTCTCCCGTGAGGTGCTGGCCGGTACCTTCGGCATCTCGGAGCGGGAACTGCCTCAGTTCCCCTTCACAGCGCAGGACCCCCTCATCGTCGCCAGACACAACCCCGTCGGCGCCACCGAATGACACCAATGACCGTCCGGCTCGCCTTGTCCTGGCCCGGGCGTAGGACTCGATGCGAACACGACGGCCGACGCGGATGACCATCGTTAAGACTCCTTCTACGCAGCGCCGTGAATGCTGGGTTCGGTGAGGGCCGCGAGCAGGTCACGCGCCAACTCGGGGGCCGCGTCAGTGCCGTTGTCCCGCCTGTTCAAGGTGACCAGGACCACGCCGTCCGCCGCGCGTTCATGGAACACGGTCCCGCGTTCCACCGCGCCGGCGCTGCCGGGGGAGATGTCCATCCGCTACCCCACCCCGACCAGAACGGTGGCCACGGCGGCCGCGTAGGCGCCCGCGAGCCATCCGCCTGCGTTGACCGCCATGGCGCCCGTGTCCCGTCGACCTGCCGTCCGCCTGCCCTGCCCAGCAACTGGCCGTAGAGCTCCACGAGTTGCGCGCATCCCGTGGCGCCGATGGGATGGCTTCGGCTCATCAGCCCGCCGCTGACGTTCACCGGCAGCCGCCCGCCCAGGGCCGTGGCTCCGGAGCGGGCAGGCAGTCTGCCCCTTCCTCGGGCCGGTCGGCCTCGGCGTACTGGAGGATCTCCGCCGGGGCTGCGGCATCGTGCAGTTCCAGCAGGTGCAGATCCTCGGGGCCGATGCAGGCGTCCTCGTACGCGGCCAGTGCGCCGACGGTCACGGGCGCCGACCCCTCGCCCTGTCCGGTGGTCAGGCAGGTCGCGCGGATCTCACACCTGCCCCTGCCGTGTCGGCGCGCGTACGACTCCGAGTGCAGCGCTACTGCGGCGGCGCCGTCCGTGGTGGGCGAACACATGGGCAGCGTGAGCGGGTCGACCACCAGGCGTCCGGCCAGTACCTCCTCCAGAGTCTGCCGCTGTTGGTACTGCGCGCGCGGTACCTGATGTTTGCGGCTATTTGTCCACCCAATGGCCTGTGTAGCCGGCGCTGCTGTATAACCGGGCCGCTTTGTGATGTCCAAGGAGTGTGTGCATGAAATCCCGTGTCTCTGTGGCCGCGCTGACGGTCCCCTTCCAGTTGCTTCTTTCCGTTGCGTTGGCCGGGTGCTCCGGCGGCGGGGCGGTGGACGTCGGGGGTCCGGCGAGGCCGGCAGAGTCCAAGGCCGGCGAGGGAACGCGGGGAGCTGAGGAGAGCGAGCAGACGGCACCCGTGAAGCCCAGGACGGCCGAGGAGTTCCTCGTGGCGGCCAAGGAGGCGATGGCAGGGGAGAAGGGCTGGACGTTCAACGTGAGGGGGAGCGAAAAGCTCGTCTTGCAGGGAGAGGAGAACGCCGCGGTCTACAAGGCCACGGTACGGCGGGCGATGGGGGAGCCGAGGGCGCTCCACTCCACCGGGACCATCTACGCCAAGGGGACGGGCAAGCCCGAAGAGATCTTCGTCGTCGGTGACACGGGGTACGTCAAGCAGGGCGGGTCCGGCGCCGCCTGGAAGCATGGCTCCCTCACCGATCCGGAGATCGCGAACAAGGTGGAGGACCCGATCGCAGCGCTCGACGCGTTCGAGGGGTACGCCAGGGACGGGGGAGCCGGCGGTGGCATCTCCCTCATCAAGACGGCCGGGCAGGTCGAGCTCCAGGTCCGCGTGTCCTCGGCCAAGTTGCCTGCCGTACGGGAGCTGGGCGTCCTCAAGAAGGCGCGGCGCGAGCTGAATCCGACCCTGGAGAAGCTGCGTGCGGCGGGAGTCACTGCACCCGAGAGCCGGATCGCCGTGGAACGCGTCATGGAGTCGGTCGTCCTCGATGCGTCGACGTACCGGATCAAGGCGCACATCTTCCGGTTCGCCTTCAGCATCCCCTACGGCAGGCAGAGCATTCGTTACAGCTACGACGTGACCGAGTCGAACGAGGGGACATTCGAGGGCACCATCACGCTGCCGGCGGGCGTGAAGTAGCGGAGCGGAGACTGGTGCCGTTCGTGGAGGCCGTGGGAGGCCGTGGTGCTCGCGTCGGTCGTAGTGGCCTTCCATGCTGACCTGCGTGTCCTGGCCTGCCACCTCCAGTGTGTGCGTATGGCCCGGACAGACTCCCGGCGTGATCGCGGTGGCGGTTCTGGGTAGGCCGAGGTGGCAGAGGGCCGGGCTCGAAAAGGGAAAGGCTGAGTATCCGCTCTACGGAGTCGACAGTGATGCGTTCGTCCATCCCTTCTTGATTCCTCTGCTGCAGGCGGACGTCTGGGACCACGAAGCGGTGGCCGGGGCGGCGAGGGCTGTCGAATCCCTGTTGGCTTCCGGCAGGCCGGCCATAGGTGACCTGGTGAGTCTTCGGATCACGGAAGCGACCGGACGCAGAAGGAGCACAAAGGAGCACAGTGGAAGGTGGGGGTGAACCGTCGTCCGCTGCGCTATGCGCAGGCAGGAAGGAGCCGCGACGATGACTACCCAGCACAGCACGGTCAGCGAGGTGATGACGCGCGATGTCGTCACCGTCCGCCCGGACACCCCGTTCAAGGAGATCACCTCGGTCCTGTCCAGCCACGGCATCAGCGCCGTGCCTGTGGCCGACGCGCATGGTGCGCCGATGGGGGTCGTGTCCGAAGCCGACTTGCTCCGTAAGCAGGCCGAACAGCCCGCCGGTGGGCAGGCGGCTCCGCCCGGATGGCCCCGAGAGAAGGCCAAGGCACGCGCGGAGAACGCCGCCGGGCTGATGACCACCCCCGTCGTCACCGCTCACGCCGACTGGACGGTCGCGCAGGCGGCCCGCGAGATGGACCGCCACCGGGTCAAGCGGCTGCTGGTCGTGGACGAGGCCGACCACATCACCGGCATCGTCAGCCGCTCGGACCTGCTCCACGTCTACCTGCGCCCCGACGAGGAGATCCGCGAGGAGATACGTGCCGACGTGCTGAAAGGGATGTTGCGGCTGGGCGGAGACGAGGTACAGGTCCAGGTCCACGACGGTGTCGTCACGCTGCGCGGCGAGGTCGAGAACCACAGCACCGCCCAGATCGCCGAACGGCTCGCCAGGGGAGTGGAGGGCGTGGTCACGATCAGGCCGCTGATCGACTACGCCATCGACGACAGGGCCGCAGAGGACCAACGACAGCCGGGCATCGAGGCCACCGATCCGCGACGCCGTTCCGTGTAGACCCCGTTCCGTGTAGGGGTCCTGCATGGGATCCCCGCAGGGGACCGGGCGTGCGCGCAGGCGTCCGGCCCACGTCGCCGCGTGGTCGCGCCCGGCGCAGGCGCTGTCGTTGCCGCTGTCGTTTCACGGCCGTGTCGGCGGGTACTCGAACCGCCCTCCAGCGCCGGAAGGGCAGGCGAGATCCATGGCAACTCCTGGCATGCGGGTGGTGGTTGTCGGGGCCACCGGAAATGTCGGCACCAGCGTTGTCCAGACGCTGGGCGCCGATCAGCGGATCGACTCGATCCTGGGGCTGGCCCGCCGCCTTCCGCAGTGGTCGCCGGCGAAGACCGAGTGGGCGAGTGTCGACATCGCAGACGACAGCACCGACCTGGCCGGTCACTTCGCCGGCGCCGCCGCCGTCGTCCATCTGGCGTGGCTGTTCCAGCCCACGCACCACCCGACGACGACCTGGCGCACGAACGTGCAGGGCAGCTCCCGGGTCTTCGACGCCGCGGCTGCAGCGGGTGTTCCCGCGCTGATCCACGCGTCCTTCGTCGGGGCCTACTCACCCGGGCCCAAGGACCGGGCCGTGGACGAATCGTGGCCCACCGACGGTTGGCCGGATGCGACGCTCTGCCGGGAGAAGGCCTACGTCGAGCGCGTCCTGGACGCCTTCGAGCCCCGGCACCCCGAGATACGGGTGGTGCGGATGCGGCCCGGCTTCATGGTGAAGCGGGAAGCCGCATGCGAGCAGCACCGCTTGTTCCGCGGCCCGCTGGTGCCCAAGCGCCTCACCCGTCCGGAGCGCATGCCTGCGATCCCGGCCATCCCCGGCATGCGGTACCAGGCTCTGCACACCGACGACGCGGCCGAGGCCTTCCGGGAGGCCACCGTGCGTACGGTGCGCGGAGCGTTCAACCTGGCCGCTGAACCCGTGGTGGACGCGGCCATGCTGGCCGAGATGTTCGGTGCCCGGACCTTCCCGATGCCGGGCTGGCCCGTCCGGGCAGCGGTTTCCGCCGCCTGGCGGACGCGTCTGCTGCGTACGCCCCCGTCCCTTTTCGACGCCGTCCTGCACTTCCCGATCATGGACACGTCGAGGGCGCAGCGGGAACTGGACTGGACGCCTCGGTACACCGTCCAGGAGGCGATGCAGGAGTGGCTGTCCGGCCTCCGTGAAGACGCGGGCATGCCCACCCCACCCCTGGCCTCTCCCGCAGGGCGCGCCGGTGAGGCCAAGACGGAGGCCGGCGCTCGATCATGACGCTGCCCCGCTTGACGGGCAGCGGTGGGTCGGTGGCCAGGGCGCGGGCGGCGCGCCGTCGCTCCGGGCATCGCACGGAAAGCAGCGGACATGACCGAAGCCGTCCATCAGCCCGAGGATCTCCTGCGAGCCGTTCGAGCGGTCGGCGTCAGCGACGAGCGCTTGCTCCAGGCCGTACGAGCGACGCCCCGAGCGGCATTCGTCCCCGCCGGCCATGAAGCGCACGCCTACCAGGACGTGCCCATTCCGATCGGGCACGCACAGGTGACCACGCAGCCCTCGCTCTCAGCCACGATGATCGAGGGGCTGGACTTGAGCGGGGACGAGCACGTCCTTGAGATCGGTACCGGCCTCGGCTTCCAGACCGCGCTGCTCGCCCGGTTGGCCGCCGATGTCGTGACCATCGAGATGTGGCCGGAGATCGCCCGGCAGGCAGGGCGCAACCTTGCCCGGCAAGGCATTCGGAACGTTGAGTTGCGCATCGGGGACGGCAGCGGCGGCGTACCGGACCGTGCTCCGTACGATGCCGTCATCGTGTCCGCCGCGTTCCCGGAGGTTCCCGCGCCGCTGGCCGGGCAACTGCGACGCGGCGGCCGTCTCGTACAGCCCATCGGGCCGGGCGGCCGAGAGAAGGTCGTGTCCTTCCTGCGCACCGCGACGGGGCTGGAGCGCACGCGGGTACTCACGCCCGCACGTTTCGTTCGCCTGCATGGACAGTACGGCTTCCCTGAGGCCTGAGGTGAGGCCTGAGGCCTGAGGCCTGAGGCGTGAGGAGGCGGGCCCTGAGGCCTGCGGAGCGGTCATTGGTCCGCGATGCGTACCAGGGCGAGCGTGATGTTGTCGGGTCCGCCGGCCGCGATGGCGGCCTTCCACAGTTCGAAGGCGGCCCGGCCGTCGTCGTACTCCCGCAGCAGTTCGTCGATGACGTCGTTCGGCAGCGGGTCGGTCAGGCCGTCGGTGCAGATCAGGTATCGGTCGCCGGGAGCCAGGGGAGCGGCCGTCACGTGCGGGGTGACAGCGCGGTACTTCGAGGTGCCGCCGAGGCACTGGGTCACGATGGAGGTGGTGCGCTGACCTGGTTCGAGCGGAGGGTTGTCGTCCACGCTGACCTGGAGCAGGCCGTCCCGGGGTGCGGCGAAGACCCGGCTGTCGCCCACGTTGAACGCCAGCAGCGACCGGGGCAGTATGACGGCGCCCGCGACGGTCGTGCCCATGGTGGCCAGCCCGTCGACGTCGACGTCGACGTCGCCGTCGCCGTCGTCGGCGGCCGCGTAGACCTCGCGGTTGCAGGCGTGCAGTGCTTCGCGGACGTCCTCCTCATTGGTCAGGACAGGCCCGGTCGACGCGAGCCGACGGACGACCAGGGCACTGGCCACCTCGCCGCCGGGCTGACCGCCGAGCCCGTCGGCTACGGCGACGACGAGCGGCGTACCGAGGGGGAACACCAGCGTCTGCGGGTTCTCGGTCGCGGTGGCGCATAGGGTCCACGGCCCGACGACGAGGCTGTCCTCGTTCCGGTCGCGGATCAGTCCGGGATGGCTGAGCGCACTCACAGCGACGTACGTCATCGGGCGCCACCGCCTTCCCCTACCGGGTCGATGGGTCGATGGGTCGATGGGTGGATGGATGGATGGGCGTGTGACTCGTGACGGCCCGCCATGCTCAACAAGGCCATTCTCAAGTGGCCACCCTCGGCAGTGCATCTTGGCCACAGTGAGCGAGGAGGCGAGGCCTCAGCCGGCCAGGCGTTCCACCAGCAGGAAACCGCCGATGACGATCATCATGGCACCGGAGGCGCGGGTGACCGCCCTGGCCGCCGAGGGCCGGGTCTTCAGCACGGTGCGGGCGAGCACGCCGACGGCGAGGTAGACGACGGCGCAGGCCGTCATGTGCAGCGTGCCGAGCAGCAGGGTCTGCGCGGCCGTGGGCCAGCCCGCGGAGGGGTCGATGAACTGCGGGAACAGCGAGAAGTACAGCAGCAGCGCCTTGGGGTTCAGACCACTGATCCCGGCTCCTCTGAGCATGATCTGCCCCGGCGCGGAAGCCATGGGCTCCGCTGATTCGCCCGGGACCGCCGGCCGCGACAGCACGTGCAGGCCGAGCCACATCAGGTAGGCGGCCCCGGCAACGGTCAGCAACGTGAGCAGGGTCGTCGAACTCGCCACGATCACCACCAGGCCGGCCACGGCGAGCAGCGTGTAGCCCGCGTATCCGGCTATGAGCCCGACGACCGCCGGGACGACCGACCGGTCCCGCAGCCCCGCCGAGATCGCGTAGGCCCAGTCGGCGCCCGGCGTGAACACCAACAGGAGATCCACTGCCAGGAAGGCCGCCACCGTCGTCGTGTCCATGGATCGTTCCCTCTCACGTTCCCTGCTCCGAGAGGGAAGACTAGGCAGGATCAGCCCAAAAGTGTTTCTTTCTTTTCTCCACCGTGCGGCCTTGTGGGGGAGAATCTTTCTCATGGATGCCATCGACCGGAAGATTCTTACCGAGCTGCAGCTGGACGGCCGCCTGACGGTCACCGAACTCGCCGCTCGCGTGCAACTGAGCGTCTCGCCCTGCCATCGACGCCTGCGCGACCTCGAACGGGACGGGGCGATCCGTGGCTACCGCGCAGTCGTCGACCCCGCAGCCGTCGGCCTCCATTTCGAAGCCCTGGTCTTCGCCACCCTGCGCTGGGAGGACCGCGCCACCGTCGCCGCGTTCGAGGAGTCCGTGGCCGCCGTCCCGCACGTCATCCAGGCCCAGCGACTGTTCGGCGACCCCGACTACCTCCTGCGTGTCGCCACCACCGACCTGGCCGCCTACCAGCAGCTGTACGACCAGCAACTGGCCACCCTGCCGGGCGTCCAGCGGCTGACCTCCACCCTCGTCATGAAGCACGTCGTCGACGACCGCCCCCTGCCCGAGTAGCGACTGCGCGTCTCGGGGTGGCTCAATCTGCCGCCCGCCGCTTGGCCTGCCGTCTTTCGCCTCCTCTTTCCCTTCTGTTACTCGATAACGGATATGTGGCAGTTACGTCATAATTGACCACGTCAGCCACGTCTCCTTGACGGGATGAGGCACATGGTCGAGGCACGGCCCCATGTCGATGAGCGGTTGTCGATGGGCGGCGACATCGACGAAGCGGCCACGGCGAGGGGGTCGCTTGAGGCGAAGGACACCGTGACCTGCTGGAACGCGGGTGCGGAGCAGCTGCTCGGCTACGGCGCGACGGAGATGCTGCCCCGCTGGAACGGCCGGGTCGCGTTGCGGGACCGGGACGGCCGGCGCGTGGAGGTGCCCGCCCTCTGAGACCAGGGCCGCACAGGGCGGCCGACGGACCCAAGACCGAACCCACGAGCGACGGACGGAGGAAACCGCAGGGAAGACAACCCACTCACCCACGCGCGGCCATCCAATGACGCCACCAGCGGAAACGGGGTCCGAGATGCACGGACCCGACGACGGGTACGAACGCCACGACGGGTACCGGGAACACGACGAGGCGACCCGGGCATTCGCCCAGGGCGGGTCGTCCGGGGCAGTGCTGGCCGGAACGGACTGGGCCCAGACCGCTCTCGGACCCACACGGACGTGGCCGCACCGGCTCGTGGAGACCCTCCGTGTCGTACTGACCTCCGAGCAGCCGATGGCACTGTTCTGGGGGCCCCGGTACGTCCTGCTCTACAACGACGGCTACGCCGGGATCATCGGCTCCAAACACCCGAAGGCACTCGGGGCACCGGCCGGGCAGTTGTTCCCCGAGAACTGGGACGACTACACCGGCCCCATGTTCCATTCCGTCGTCGACCGGCAGCGGGCCATGGTCGTCCGCGACCGGTCGTTCTGTCTCATCCGCCGGGGTTTCCTGGAGCAGACCTACTTCGACATCTCCTTCCAGCCGGTGTTCCTGGACGACGGCTCCGTCGGCGGGGTGCTGTGCTCCGTTTCGGAGACCACCGGCCGGGTGCTCAGCGAGCGGCGGCTGCGGCTGCTGGCCGAGGTCGGGGTGCACACCGGCGACCTGTCCGGTCCGGCGGAGGTCGTGCGCGAGATCGTGGAGGTGCTGGCCGCTCACCCCGACGACCTGCCGTTCGCGCACCTCTACCTGCCCTCCGAGAAGGACGAACCCGCTCTCGCCGCGTCCACCTGCCGCCCCCCGCCCGCCGGGGCCGCACTGCCGGCGGACGTCACCGCGGAACTCGCCCGGGGCGCAGCGGTCGTCGTGCCGGCCGAGCCGTTCCTGTGCGGGCCGGCCCCGGCCCGTGACACCGGCCCCGGCACGCCCTCCGACGTGGTCCCCGCCGAGGCGCTCGCCCTCCCGCTGAACAACGCGGGCCGGCTGAACGGCGTGCTCGTCGCCGGAATCAACCCCCTGCTCCCGCTGGCCGGCGGCTACCGCGACTTCCTCGACATCCTCGGGCGGACCGTCACCGCCGCGCTGGCGGCCACACTCGCGCACGAGGAGCAGCGCCAACGCGCCGAGGCCCTGATGGAGCTGGACCAGGTCAAGACGGCGTTCTTCTCAAGCGTCAGCCACGAACTGCGCACACCGCTCACCCTCTTCCTCGGTCCCGTCCAGGACACACTGGCGCACGAGGACCGGCCGGAGACGCGCAGACGCCTGGAGATGGCCGAACGCAACGCACTGCGGCTGCTGAAGCTGGTCAACACGCTGCTCGATGTCACGCGCGCCGAGGCCGGGGCGCTGGAGGGCGACTTCGAACCGGTCGACCTGTCGGCCGTCACCGCCGAGATGGCCGGTATGTTCCGTTCTGTTTTCGAGGCCGCGGGCCTGGGACTGGACGTCGACTGCCCGCCACTGCCGCAACCGGTCCACGTGGACCGGGAGATGTACGAGAAGATCATCTTCAACCTGCTCAGCAACGCGCTGAAGTTCACTCCGTCCGGCGGAGTCCGCGTCGCCACGGCGGCCGCCGGAGACCGGGTACGGCTGACGGTGTCGGACACGGGCATCGGCGTCTCGGAGGAGGAACTGCCACGGCTCTTCGAGCGCTTCCACCAGGTGCACGGGACGCAGGCCCGCTCCCACGAGGGCAGCGGTATCGGCCTGGCACTCGTCAAGGATCTGGTGCAGCAGCACAGTGGCACCATCGGCGTCAACAGCCGCCCGGGCCGGGGCACCACGTTCACGGTGGAGATCCCCTTCGGCACAGCGCACCTGCCCCGGCCGTCGGCGGCGGACCGGGCCCGCACGGGAGCGGCGCCCGGCCCCTCCCGGCAGGCCGCCGCCTATGTGCAGGAGGCGTACGGCTGGGCCACCGACGGAGGACCGTCGCCGCGCACCGAACAGGAGCCGGGCACCGGCGCGACCGCCGGACGGGAGCCCCGCCCCCGGCTGCTCATCGCGGACGACAACCGCGACATGCGGGACTACCTGTACGACCTCCTGCACACCGATTACGACGTCCGGCTCGTGCCCGACGGCCGGGCGGCCCTGGCGGCCGTGGCCGAGAGCGCGTACGACCTCGTGCTGACCGACGCGATGATGCCCGGCATGGACGGCTTCGAACTGGTCCGCGCGCTGCGGGCGGGCCCCCACACCTCCCACCTGCCGATCGTGATGCTCACCGCCCGGGCCGGCGAGGAGGCCGTCGTCCAGGGCATCGAGGCGGGCGCCGACGACTATCTGGCCAAACCGTTCTCGTCCCGCCAACTGCTCGCCCGCGTACGGGCCAACCTGGAGCTGTCGCGGCTGCGGGACCGGATCCTGACCGACACCCGTGAGCACGCCACCGCGCTGGCCGCGCTCGCCGAGGCCGGGCTGCGGCTGTCGGCCAGCCTCGAACCCCGGCAGGTCCTGGAGACGGCCGGTGAACTGCTCGTTCCCCAGGTCGCCGACGAGGTGCGTATCGAGGCTCTGGGACCGGACGCCGACGGGTCGACGGACACCGTCGTGTACACCTCGTCGGGCACCGCCCCGGCGGACGACCGGCCTGCCGAGATGGTGGCCCGGATCATGCGTGGCGCCCGCGCACCGCAGGAGGCCGCGGACGGCCGGATCCTCGCCCTGCCGCTGACCTCACGCGGCCGGACGCTGGGCGCCCTGGCCGTGGTCCGGCGGCACCGCCCCTGCTCCGAGGACGAACGCACCTACCTGCACTCGGTGACCAGCCGGATCGCCGTCGCCTACGACAACGCCACGCGCTACCAGAACGAGCGCCGTCTCGCCGTCGCTCTGCAACGCGCCCTGCTGCCGCAGGCGTTGCCCGAGGTGCCCGGCGTGGCCACCGCCTCCTACTACCGGGCCAGCGCCCTGGGAGCCGAGGTGGGCGGCGACTGGTACGACGCCCTCCAACTGCCGGGCGGCGCGGTCGGGCTGGCCATCGGGGACGTCATGGGCCACGACGTCGACGCCGCCATCGTGATGGGCAGCCTGCGGTCGGCACTGCACACCTACGCGCTGGAGGGCGCCACCCCCAGCGAGGTGCTGGCCCGCCTCGACGCCCACTGCCGCGCCCTCGACAGCGACCGCTTCGCCACCTGCCTGTACGCCGTGTACGAGCCCGGTTCCCACCGACTGCGCTACGCGTCCGCCGGCCACCTGCCTCCGCTCCTCGTGGCCGGACACCGCACCGGCTACCTGGACCTCGATCCCGGCATGCCGCTCGGCGTGGCCTGCGGCAACGCCACCGACCACGTGACCCGTCTCCTCCCCGGCACCGGGCTCCTGCTGTTCACGGACGGCTTGGTCGAGCACCACACCACCGACCTCGACGACCGGTTGGACACCCTGCGCCGTGTCTGCCGCGACACGGCGCCCGCCCCGGTGTCCTCGCGCCCCGGACTCACCCCGGACGTGATCATCGGCCAGGCCCTCGGCCTGCTGGCCACCCCCGACCGGGTCGACGACGACACGGCTCTGCTGGCGGCGGTCCCGGCCCGTGACCCTGCCCAATGAGCCTCCCCCCGATGAGCCCCCCGATGTGTCCGATCACACGGCCCGCGTCGGCGTGGGCCAGGGCGTTACCGCACTGCCGCCGAAGGTCACGACGAGCCGGGCGTCCGAAGCGAAGGACTCGCGCCCCCGCCGCCGGACGGCCGCTCCCGGACCACCTCGGTCGCCGCCTTGTCGTCCCGCAATCCCAGGAACCGTGGATGGCGCAGCATCCCGTCCCGGGTCCACTCGGTGAACGCGACCTGCGCGACCAGCTCCGGCTCGACCCACCGGGGACGCGGCTCGCGGACCCGGTCGACGAAAGGTGACGTCGGCCTGCGCATGCCCTCCAAGCGGCGGTGCAGCTCCATGAGGGTGCGGTGGTCGAAGCCCGTGCCGACCTTGCCCGCGTAGCGCAGCCGCCCGCCCGGACCGTCCTCGTAATGGCCCAGCAGGAGGGCGCCGAACCCGACGCGGCTGCCGGCCGGCGCCGTGAAGCCTCCGATGACGAACTCCTGGCTCCGGGAGCACTTCAGCTTCAGCCAGTCCGGGGAGCGGCGCGGCTGGTAGCGGCTGCCCGCGCGTTTGGCGATCAGGCCCTCCCAGCCACGGGCACACACCGTGGCCAGCAGTTCGGCACCGCCCTCGTTGCGGTGCGTCGTCATACGCAACGGGGTGCGATAGGTGAGGGCACGGCGCAGCAGGGACTTGCGGAGACGCAGCGGCAGCTGTCCGGTGTCGGCGCCGTCCAGGCGGAGCAGGTCGAAGACGTAGTACGTCACGGCGACCGGGCTGGCCTCGACGTCACGGCGCCGGGTGAGGCCCATCCGCTGCTGGAGGCGGGAGAAGTCCGTGCGGCCGTGCCAGAACGCGACGATCTCCCCGTCGATCGTGAAGTCCTCGCAGTCCTGGGCGGCGAGCGCGTCGACGATCTCCGGGTAGGTGGCGTTGATGCGGTTGCCCGAGCGGGAGTACAGGCCGACGCGGTCTCCTTCGCGCACGGCCAGCGCGCGGATCCCGTCCAGTTTCCGTTCGAAGATCCAGTCGCCGGAGAACTCGCGTCGGTCGCTCAGTGTGGCGAGCATCGGCTGGGAGGCCAGCTCGACTCCGGGACGGGCCGGGCGCAACGGACGCCGCCCGGCCTCCGGGAGCGTGGCGAGCAGGCCCGTCGTCATCGGCGCTCACTCCTGGCCGCTGTCGGCCGCCACCTGGGCGAGTGTGCGGCCGGTGCGGACGGAGCGGGCACGGCGGGGGTCCGGTGTCCCCCGGCCGCCCGCGCCGCCGCGCCCCTCGCGTGCCTTCACCAGGAGCCAGGCCTCCTCGCCGTCGTCCGTACGGTCACGGAACCGCGTCAACGCGAACTCGCCGCGCAGCTTCGAACCGTTCAGCCGGAACGTCGCGTGTCCCTGCTCCAACGCCTCTCCGAAGGGGACGGTCCGGCCCCGGCGGTCGTGGCTCAGGGGCTCGTACGTGCCGTGGTCCCAGACGATGACGGTGCCGCCGCCGTACTCGCCCCCGGGGATCACGCCCTCGAACTCCTCGTACTCCAGCGGGTGGTCCTCGGTCGGGACGGCCAGCCGTTTGTCCTGCGGGTCGGTCGACGGGCCCTTCGGTATCGACCAGGACTTCAGTACGTCGTCGACCTGGAGCCGGAAGTCGAAGTGCATCCGGCGTGCGTCGTGGATCTGCACGACGAAACGGGGGGTATCGGGAGAGCGCGCGCCCCGGCCGCCGCCGGGCTCCTTCGTCCTGCTGAAATCGCGCTTGCTCCGGTAGTCCTGTAGCCGGCCATTCCCGCTCACCTCCGGCTCCCTTCTCGGTGACCGGCCTCAGCCATCCCGGTCACCGGACTGAGCGTGCCCATACGGGTACCCCGTGACCCGCCCGGCATACAGGCACTCTGTGCGGAGGCCGTTGCCCGTGGCAGTGAGCGTGGGCCGGGCGAGCGAGGGATCGCCGTGAGAAGGCACTTGGCTCCAAAACGTCACCTGATTCGCCGCGTCTCCCACCGGTCGCCCCAGTAACGGTCTGGCCGATTCCGCGGGCAACCTTCTGTCGTCTCCATCCTGCTATCTGGCGATCAATCCAAAAAATGCGATACATGTCCATGCCAGTGACGGCGTCCGGCTCGGACGTCAGGACATCACCAGAGGGGGAACCTCATGAAGCTCAAAGCCAGGCTGGCCTCTGCGGCGGCAGTGGGTGCCGTCGTGCTCGCCGGGGCGGTGGCGACGGCTGCCCCGGCGTCGGCCGCTCCTGTGCCGGCCCCGGTCCGTGCCGAAGCCGGCGACGTGACCATCAAGGCGCCGGGCACGTACGCTGCGACCACCTGGGCCGCGGTCACGAACCGCACGTGTGCCTACACATCCTGCGGCGCCCGCACAACGCTCGCCGCGAACACCACGTACGTGGTGAACTGCTGGGTGTACGGGGAGACCGTCAGAGCCGAGGGCTACGTCAACAACATCTGGCTCCAGGTCCGCTGGACCGACGGCAGCGTCGGGTACAGCAGCGCCATCTACTTCAAGGGCGACGCACGCGGCAACCTGCCCGCCGGCGCGTCCTGTTGATGACACCCCCGGGGTGGTGCGGTTCGGCCCGAGAGCATGGTCCGCCCCGCACCACCCCACCCGGCTCATGGCTCCCCGTGGCGGGGGCGGGGTCAGCTGCTACGCCAACGGTTGCGGCCGTCGGAGCCGGGGCCGCAGATCATGGGGGTTCCCGCTTCGGTGACGCCGGCTGCTCCGGCCGGGGAGCAGAACGAACCGGGGTGTACGGTGCCGGCGCTGCTGCGGCCGCCGGTGGAATCGTCGGAGGGGGACGAGGGGCCGTCGCCTGTCGAACCGCCGCCGCCCGTGGTGCTGTTGTCCCTGTCGTAATCGGGGTCGTCGGCCGGGATCTTGTAGGTCATGTCCTTCTCTGACGGGCAGCGCTGGACCCGGTCGGCGTCGGTCCACTTGCCCAGGTCGAGGCGGACTGTGGTGGTGGAGGTGACCTTGGCTCCCTGGACCGGGGACTGGAAGCACACCGCCACTCGTCCCCGTCCTGCGCGGCCTCCTCGGCGGTCGGAGTGCCGATGTCGAGGTAGACGTCATCGAGCGTGACGCGGTCGACGTCGATTCCGGCTCGCTTCAGATCCTCGGCGGCCGTGTTGTAGGTGGCGCCGACGACATCCGGCATCTTCGGCCACGGGAGCGGGTCGCCGTCCTGCTCGGGGCAGGGCTCGGCGGTCTTGACTGCCGCGAAGTCAATGGTCTTCGCGGTCGTGTCGGCCTTCTGGAAACACACGGTCCACCCGGACCGCGTGATGATCGTGCGGTCCTCCTCGGCCGCGTCGTGGTGGCCGGTGGTGTATCCGGCGGAGCGTGCCAGCTTCTCTGCCTCGTACAGCGGATTGCCGGTGTAGTCAGCGGCCTTGGGTGGCTGAGACGGGGTCGGGGACGAGGCGATGTCCTTGGCGCCCGCACCGCCCTCGTCCTGCGCTTTGGCGTCGGCCTTGCCCGTCCCGCTGTTGTCGAGTTGTCCGCCCAGGCCCGCGCCGACGGTCAGGAGCACGAAGGCTCCGAACGTGGCACCGAGCCTGGTGAACCAGCGCCATGGTGGCAGCATCCATGCGGCCACCATGGCGGCGATCATCGCGAGGAAACCGAGGGCGAAGCTGAACGCGCCGAGCAGGGCGACCAGAGCGAGGGCGCCGAGCACGGCCGGGGTGGTCTTCCACCAAGGGCGAGACGGGATTGGAGTGTTGTACGGGTTCACGTGGTGCTTAACTCCGCGGGTGCGGGCACAGGCACGGTGGCCCTGCTCCGGCCCCGTACGGGCCGGTAGTGGATTGTCAGGCGGAGCGTCGGGGGTCGTGGCCCGGGGGCGGGGTGAGGGGAGAGGTAGGTCTCGCCGCCCACGAGGGGCTTCCCCAGGCTCAGGCCGGCGGTGGCCATACGGTCGTATTCGGTCAGGACAGGGCCTTGGTGCGGTACCCGCCGTACTTGGCGATCTTGTTCTCTTCAGGTCGCCCGACTCCGGCTGGAAGGTGTCCAGGATGTAGTCGGTGGCCTCGGCTGAGATGCAGTACAGGCGGAAGAAGTACGCGTCCAATGGCCGCCCGTCGCGCGGGCCGGCTCGGGTGTGGGTGGGACGACATGGTCCGCCCTGGACGCGGAGGGTGTCCAAATGGCCTCCGGGGAACCGGGCGGCGGATCGGACGTGCGCCGTGAGCTGCTGTCGCGACGCCCCTCATCTTTCATATATGTGAACATCGTTTTGCATGGGAGACGTCCGGCCTTGAAGATGAGCCGGAACCGTCGACCGACCGGAGGGCAAGAACGTGATGGCGTGGGACTCCGCGGCGATGCTGGTGCTGGCCGGTGTCGCGGCCGGGCTCGCGGGGTCGGTCGCGGGGCTGGCCTCCTTGTTCAGCTACCCCGCGTTGCTCGCGGTCGGGCTTCCGCCCGTCGCCGCCAACGTGACCAACACGGTGGCGCTGTTCTCCAACACCGTGGGCGGCGCGGCCGGTTCGCGGGCCGAGTTGCGCGGGCAGGGGGAACGGCTCCTGCGGCTCGGGACCATCGCCGCGCTCGGCGGCGCCGTCGGTGCCGCGCTGCTGCTCGGTACCCCGTCCTCGGCGTTCGAGGCGGTCGTGCCGTGGCTCATCGCCCTCGGCTCGGTGCTGATCCTGGTGCGCGATCCCCTGCGGAGACTGGTGGCGTCACGGGCGCCGGAGCCCGGATCGGCTCGGCCCAACCTCCCGCTGACCTGCGCGGTGTTGCTCGTGGGGCTGTACGGCGGCTACTTCGGCGCGGCCGCCGGGGTGCTGATGCTGGCGGTGCTGTCGCTGTCCGCCGCCGAACCGCTCCCCGTGACCAACGCGGTGAAGAACATCGCGACCGGGGCGGCGAACCTCACCGCGGCCGTCGCGTACGCCGTCGTCGCGCCGGTGGACTGGACCGCCGCCGTGGTCCTCGGGCTCGGCGCGCTGCTGGGCAGTTGGGTGGGCCCCATGGTCGTACGGCGGCTGCCCGAGACCCCGTTGCGGATCGCCATCGCCCTCGCCGGGCTGGGACTGGCCGGCACCCTGTGGTACCGGGCCCAGGCCTGAGTCACCGGACGGCGAGTTCGGCCTCCCGTAGCGGGAAGGGGACGACGGCGGGTCCCACGGCGTCGGTGTGCGCAGTGGTGGCGGCGCGGCTCTCCATGTCCGTCGTCTCGTGGACGGCGATGCGGACCTCGATGCGGTCGTCAAGGGCGAGTTCGGTCTTCGCCATGCCGTCGTCGGTGGCGGTGGCGGTTGCGGCGGCGGGTGCCGCGGACTGGCTCGTACGGACCGTCCGTGCCAGCACGGCGCGCGAGCCGGTGCGCTCCTCCCGCGTCCGGAACAGCCAGGCGACGTCCCGCCCGAAGGACCACAGCAGCGAACCGAGGGCCGCGGCCACCAGAGCGAACGTCACCCCGTACGGCAGCCACCCGGACGTGGCCGCCAGCAGTACGACCCCCTGGACCGCCGCCACCGTCTTGCGCGCCATGCTGTGCGGCAGAGAACCGTTCAGCCACGGCATCACCCGCGCCGCCGCCACGAACCCGTACCGCATCAGACCGATCAGCAGCACCCACGGGCCGAGCGCCATCGACACGTACACGCTCAGGACCAGGATCAGGAACGCGTCGACCTCCATGTCGAAGCGCGCACCCAGCGCGGTCGACGTGCCCGTGCGGCGGGCGACCTTGCCGTCCACGCCGTCCAGAATCAGCGCCACCGCTGTGAGACCGACGAAGAGTGAGACCGGCGGCGAGCTCTGGAAGGAGTCCGCGACCAGAGCGGTGATGCCGCCGACGAGTGTCGCCCGGCCGAGCGTGACACGGTTGGCGGGGCCGAAGGAGCGGGGCCGGGTGCGGCGCAGGGCGCGGTTGAGGACCGCCCAGGTGGCGAGCGCGAACGCCAGACCCGTCAGCCAGCCCGCCGGGCCCATCCCGATCGCCGTGCCCAGGAACGCAAGGAGCAGGAGTTGCGCACCCGCGCCCACCGCCGTCTCCTGGAACAACGGCCGTGCGTCGTACGTGTTGTTCAGGGCCACCGCATACCTTCCGAACGTGTGACAGAGTCGATCATCGCCGCGTACCGTGTGCGCGACTCCCACCGCTGCGTACGTGGAGAAGCGCCCGACTGTTCAGAGAGACCCACATGAAACGCACAGTCCGTTCCTTCTGGCTCCGCTCGCCCGGGCAGGGGGAGATCCGGGAGACCACGCTGCCGGAGACCGGTGAGGGAGAGGTTCTCGTAAGGACTCTGTGTTCCGGGGTGAGCCGGGGCACCGAGACGCTCGTCTTCCGAGGTGGCGTGCCCGAGAGCCAGTACACCGCGATGCGCGCGCCCTTCCAGGAGGGCGAGTTCCCCGGGCCCGTGAAGTACGGCTACCTCAGCGTCGGACGGGTGGAGGAGGGGCCGGAGGAGCTGGTGGGCCGGACCGTCTTCTGTCTGTATCCGCACCAGACTTGGTACGTCGTGCCGACGGGCGCCGTGACCGTCGTACCGGAGAACGTGCCCGCCACGCGGGCCGTCCTCGCCGGGACCGTCGAGACCGCGGTCAACGCCCTGTGGGACGCGGCGCCACTGATCGGCGACCGGATCGCCGTGGTCGGCGGTGGCATGGTCGGGTGTTCCGTCGCCGCCCTGCTGGCCAAGTACCCGGGTGTGCGCGTCCAACTCGTCGACGCCGATCCCGCCCGCGCCGACGTCGCCCGCGCGCTCGGTGTCGACTTCGCGCTGCCCGCCGACGCGTCCGGGGAGTGCGACCTCGTCGTGCACGCCAGCGCCACGGAGCAGGGGCTCACCCGGTCGCTGGAACTCCTGCGCGACGAGGGCACGGTGATCGAGCTCAGCTGGTACGGCGACCGGCGCGTCTCGCTGCCGCTCGGTGAGGCCTTCCACTCACGGCGGCTCGTCGTGCGCAGCAGCCAGGTGGGCGCCGTCTCCGCGGCGCGGCGCGCCGGCCGTACGTACGCCGACCGGCTCGCGCTCGCCCTCGAACTCCTCGCCGACCCCGCCTTCGACGCGCTCGTCACGGGGGAGTGCGGCTTCGAGGAACTGCCCGACGTGATGCCCGGGCTCACTTCCGGTGAACTGCCCGGACTGTGCCACCGCGTGCTCTACGACACCGAACAGGTCACACGCCCGTCTGTTCCCTGAACAGGCCGAACGGAAGCCTGACCTCCAAAGAAACAGCAAAAGAGGTCTGAACAACGGGTAGGGACCAGCCGTACTACACGGCATGCCCCGGCCGGGGGCAGACGCACCGCACTGGAGGGTCGTCCGTTGTTCAGCATCACTGTCCGCGATCACATCATGATCGCCCACAGCTTCCGCGGAGAGGTCTTCGGACCCGCGCAGCGCCTGCACGGGGCCACATTCCTCGTGGACGCCACCTTCCGCCGCGCCGAGCTGGACGACGACAACATCGTCGTCGACATCGGGCTGGCCACCCAGGAACTCGGGGCCGTGGTGAGCGAGTTGAACTACCGAAACCTCGACAACGAGCCCGACTTCGCGAACACCAACACCTCGACGGAGTTCCTCGCCAAGGTCATCGCCGACCGCCTCGCCGAGCGCATCCACAAGGGGGCGCTGGGCGAGGGCGCCAAGGGCATCGCCGGCATCACCGTCACACTCCACGAGTCGCACATCGCCTGGGCGAGTTACGAGCGTGCCCTGTGACCGACATGACCATCGACCAGGCGACCGTCGACGCAGCCAGGGCATCCCGGGCCTCCCGGGACGGTCAGACGAGGCTCGGCTACGTGCCCGTCCAGAACGCGGCCCTCAAGAGCGCCGCGATCCTCCCCATGTCCCTGCGCTCCGTGCACTTCGTCATGCCGGGCGGTGTCGACGACCCGTCCCGGCCGAGCGGCGGCAACGCCTATGACCGCCGGATCTGCCTCGACCTGCCCGGCTTCGGCTGGCAGGTCCACAAGCACATGATCGACGGCAACTGGCCCCGGCCCGGTGCGGACGCCCGCGCCGAACTCGCCCGCACGCTGGCGGACCTGCCCGACGGCACCGTCGTCCTCCTCGACGGACTCGTCGCCTGCGGCGTCCCCGAGATCGTGGCCCCCGAGGCCGAACGGCTGTGCCTGGCCGTGCTCGTGCACCTTCCGCTGGCCGACGAGACCGGTCTGAAGCCCGAGGACGCGGCGGAACTCGACGCCCTGGAGCGGGCCACGCTGCGGGCCGTGCCCGCCGTGATCGCCACCAGCGACTGGGCCGTACGACGGCTCGTGTCCCACCACGGGCTCGCCCCCGAGCGCGTCCACGTCGCCGCGCCCGGCGCCGACATCGCGCCCCTCGCCTCCGGCACCGACGGCGTCTCCCGGCTGCTGTGCGTCGCGGCCGTGACCCCGCGCAAGGGACAGCACCGGCTGGTGGAGGCCCTCGCGACCGTCACCGACCTGCCGTGGAGCTGTGTCCTGGTGGGCGGGCTCGAACAGGACCCCGATTACGTCGACCACATCCGGACCCTCGTCAAGAAGTTCGGCCTGGAGGGCCGGTTGCACCTGGCGGGCCCGCGGGCCGGCGCCGAACTCGACGCCAGCTACGCCTCCGCCGACCTCATGGTCCTCACCTCCTACGCGGAGACGTACGGCATGGCCGTCACCGAGGCCCTCGCCCGCGGCATCCCCGTGCTGGCCACCGATGTCGGCGGAGTGCCCGAGGCCGTGGGCCGCGCCCCCGACGGAGGGGTGCCCGGCATCCTCGTACCGCCGGAGAACCCCGCGGCCATCGCGGCCGAACTGCGCGGCTGGTTCGGCGAGGCCGACGTACGGCGCCGCCTCAAGGCCGCCGCCCGTGGCCGCCGGGCCGCGCTGGGCGGCTGGGCCAGGACGGCGCGCAGCCTGGCCGGAGTGCTGGGACGGCTGCGCCACGAACCACGGAAGGCGGCGTGAGATGAGTACGACGACACCCGCGGCGACCACGGGAGCCGAGCCGGCGTCCACTGCGGCCACCGGAGCCGAGCCGGCGCCCACGGGCACCCGCCTGAGCCTGGCCGGGCGCGGCGAGGGCACGGCCGCTGCCCCGAGCGCGCCGCCCGAGGAGCACGGTTACGCGCCCCAGTGGCTTCAGTTGCGCGAGCCGGCTGACGCCACCGCCCGCGCCGCCGACCTCCTCGACCCGCTGCGCATCCGGCTCGCCAACCTGCCGGGCCGAGCCAAGGGGCTGGTCGTCCACGACCTCGGCTGCGGCACCGGCTCGATGGGCCGCTGGCTCGCACCCCTCCTCGACGGCGCCCAGCAGTGGGTGCTGCACGACCACGACGCGGACCTGCTGCGTCTGGCCACGGCGCGGGCGCCCCGCGCGGCGGGCGACGGCAGCCCCGTCACGGTCACCACACGGCGCGGCAACCTCGGGCGCCTGACGGCGGCCGAACTGGAGGGTGCCTCGCTCGTCACGGCCTCCGCGCTGCTCGACGTCCTCACCCGGGACGAGATCGCCGCGCTCGCCGAGGCCTGTGTGGGCGCCGGCTGCCCGGCCCTGCTGACGCTGTCCGTCGCCGGCCGGGTCGAGCTCACCCCCTCGGACCCCCTGGACGCAGAGATGGCGGAGGCTTTCAACGCCCACCAGCGCCGGGGCGACCTGCTCGGCCCCGACGCGGTCACCGTGGCCTGCGAGGCCTTCTCCGAGCGGGGAGCCACCGTGCGGGTGCACCCGAGCCCCTGGCAACTCGGCCCCGAACACACCGAGTTGACGCAGGAGTGGCTGCGCGGCTGGGTCGGCGCCGCATGCGAACAGCGTCCCGAGCTCGCGGAGCGCGCCGAGGCGTACCTGGAGCGGAGGCTGGAGCAGTGCGCGGCAGGTGACCTGCGGGTGGTGGTCCACCACAGCGACGTACTGGCCCTGCCCCGGCCGACAGGCGGGGCGTCATGAGCGCACCGGTGGAGGAGGCGGTCGAGGCACATCGGCGGACCGGCGCCGAGCGCGTTTCCCCTCGCGGTGTGAGGACGTGCCGGAACCCGGACGCGCCCCTGCCCGACGTGACCGTGCGCACCTGCTCGTCCACCACGAACCCGCACACGGCGGCAAACACGACGGCGAACACGGTGCCGGACAGGAACTCGCGGACGCCGGCGACCGACACCGGTCCGCACGAGACCTCGCCGTGCACGGAGCCGCACACCACCCAGGCCGCCCCGACGCCACAGCAGGAACCCACCGCCAAGCCTCGTGCCGCGGCCAAGCTGTTCCGCGCCCTGCGCACCCACTTCGGCACCCTCGCCGGCACCGCCATCCTCGGCGTGCTGGTCTGGCGGCTCGGCACCGGCGTCTTCCTCGACGGGCTGCGGCGCGTCGACACCCCGACCTTGCTGGCCGCGCTCGCCATCGGCGCGGTCACCACGGTGCTCAGCGCCTGGCGCTGGTGCGTGGTGGCGCGCGGGCTGGGCGTCCGGCTGCCGCTGGGCCCGGCCGTCGCGGACTACTACCGCGCGCTGTTCCTCAACGCGGCCCTGCCCGGCGGCGTCCTCGGTGACGTCCACCGCGCCGTGCGGCACGGGCAGAGCTCCGGCGACATGGGGCGCGGCGTCCGCGCGGTCGTACTGGAGCGCGCCGCGGGGCAGATCGCGCTGGTCGTAGTTGGTGTAACGGTCCTGCTGACCCAGCCCTCCCCGGTACTTCAGGAGACGCGCCGTTTCGCCGCCCTGCTGGGCCTTGCCGCGCTCGGCGGGCTCGCGATCTGGGCCGCGGTCCGCATGGGCCGCACCACCGGTGCCGCGCGCCGGGGGCGTGCGCCGCGCACCCTGCTCGTCGAGGCACGCGGAGCCCTGCTCGGCCGCCGCAACTGGCCCGCCGTCGTGATCTCGTCGGTCGCGACGCTGGCCGGGTACGTCGTGATGTTCCTGCTCGCCGCCCGGGTCGCGGGATCCGCCGCGTCCGTGGCCGAACTGGTGCCGCTCGCGGTGCTGGCGCTCCTCGCCATGGCCCTGCCGCTGAACGTCGGCGGCTGGGGCCCCCGGGAGGGCGTCACCGCCTGGTCGTTCGCGGCGGCGGGCCTGGGCGCCTCCCAGGGGCTGACCGTGGCCGTGGTGTACGGCGTGCTCAGTTTCGCGGCCGCCCTGCCCGGCGTCCTCGTGCTCGTCGCGCGCTGGTACATGGGTCTGCGGGCGAAGCGAGCGCGTCAGGAGGACGCGACGGAATCCCTGCCCGGAGCGCCGGCCGAGCCGGCTGATCCGGCGGAATCCCCGTCAGAGGTGACACCGCCAGAGGTGACCACGGAGAAGTACGCCCCGAAGGCCTCGACCAGCCCCGCCAGAAGCTCTTTCCCCTTCTCGGCGGACCCCATCGAAGGACGGCCGATGACACCGGACTCGGTGTAGGCCGACATACCGAGGGAGAGGAGATGACGGCGGTCGTCGGCAAGCAGATCGGCGGACTCGTAACCGGGCCGGACCAATTCGGGATGGCAATGCAGAAGTATGGAGGTCTCTATTTCTCCCGCATGCATATCACTGAGCAACGAGGTCTCGACACCCGCCCGCTCCCGAGCGGTGTCCCAGTCCTCCAGTGCCGGGAAGAGCGCCATGCGATGTCCCTCTGCGGTGGATTCCTGCACCACATTTCCCAGGACGTAATTCCCGCCGTGCCCGTTGACCACGACCAGCGCCTCGACACCCGACCGGCGCAGGGAGGCCGCGATGTCCCGTACCACGGCGTGCAGGGTCACGGCGGAGATGCTCACCGTGCCCGGCCAGGCCGCGTGTTCGTGCGAGCAGGAGATGGTCACGGGCGGCAGCAGGTGCACCGGGTACGCCGCGGCGATCTCCCGGGCCACCGCGCAGGCGACCAGTGTGTCCGTGGCGAGCGGCAGGTACGGACCGTGCTGTTCGAGGCTGCCGACCGGGAGCACGGCGATCTGCCGGGCCACGCCCGCTCCCCGAGCCCGTACGTCCTCGGTGGTGTCCGCCGGCACCAGAGCCGATACCGTCGGCAGCGGCCCCTTCGGAGTCTGCTGCGTTCCCGAACTGCTCATGTTTTCCCGGCCTTTCGTCTCCGTTGATGCTCCGGCATTTTCGCATGACGCCAGGGCTTACCAGATAGGAACCAGATCATGACAGAAACTGCTGACGTGCTCGGCGCTAATGCCCAGGCCTCCGGTGCCGTACGCGTGGTGAATGCACCCCTGCCCACCGTGTACGGCGACTTCGAGGCCGTCGGCTACCTCGACCAGGACCGCGGTGAGGAACAAGTCGCGCTCGTGTACGGCGACATCGACGCCGCCGATGGTGAGGGAATTCTCACCCGCCTGCACTCGGAATGCCTGACCGGTGACGCGTTCGGGTCCCAGCACTGCGAGTGCGGCGACCAACTCGACAGCGCGCTGCGGTCCATCGTGGCCGAGGGCCGGGGCATCCTCGTCTATCTGCGCGGGCACGAGGGCCGGGGCATCGGCCTGCTCGCCAAGCTGCAGGCGATGAAGCTCCAGTCGGAGGGCCTGGACACGGTGGAGGCGAACATCGCGCTCGGGCTGCCCGTGGACGCCCGCGACTACCGGGTCGCGGCGGAGATGCTGCACGACCTCGGGGTCCGCTCGGTGCGGCTGATGTCGAACAACCCGCGCAAGCGCGAGGCGCTGCTGCGGCACGGCATCAAGGTCGCCGAGCAGGTGCCGCTGCTGATCACTCCGTGTGAGGACAACATCGCCTACCTGCGCACGAAGCGGGAGCGGTTGGACCACTATCTGCCTCACCTTGAGGCAGCGGCGGTCCGTACTTCCTGAGGCTGGTCGCTGTCTGCGGGTTTGTGTGTGGTTGCTCGCGCCCGCGCGGCGGAGCCGCATGATGTCGCTGCCCCGCGCCCCCAAAGGGGCGCGGCCTCGGCCCGCTTGCGCCGCATGAACCCTCCCCAGCGGTGGAAGACCCAACCCGTGATGGACAGCGCACGCGTCGTCGTCATCGGCGGTGGAGTCATCGGCACGAGCATTGCCTACCACCTCGCCCGAGCCGGCGTGCCCGACGTCGTGCTCGTCGAGCGCGACGAACTGGCCTCCGGCTCGACGGCACGAGCCGCGGGCGGCGTCCGAGCCCAGTTCTCCGACGAGCTCAACATCCAACTCGGCGCCCGCAGCCTGGAGGCGTTCGCCCGTTTCGGAGAGGAACCGGGCCACGACATCGGACTGCACCGCGTCGGCTACCTCTTCCTGCTGTCGACCGAGGCGGAGGTCGCCGCCTTCGAGGCGGGTGTCCGGCTGCAGAACTCGCTCGGTGTGCCCAGTCGCCTGCTCGACCCCGCTGAGGCGCAGCGGCTCTGCCCGCCGATCACCACCGACGGTCTGCTGGCCGCCGCGTTCTCGCCCGACGACGGGCACTGCACGCCCGAGGCCGTGGTCCACGGCTACGCGGCCGGCGCCCGCCGCCACGGCGCGAGAGTGCTGCGGCACTGCGAGGTCACCGGCATCGAGACCCGCGGGAACACCATCACGGCGGTGACCACCGGCCGGGGCCGGATCGCCACCGACACCGTCGTCTGCGCGGCCGGCCCCTGGTCCCGGGCCGTCGGCGCCATGGCGGGCGTGGACCTCCCGGTGGAGCCGCTGCGCCGTCAGATCGCCGTCACCGAACCGGTCCCGGACCTCCCGCCGGACCTCCCCATGACGATCGACTTCGCCAGCAGCTTCTATTTCCACACCGAGGGCCCCGGCCTCCTCGTCGGCATGTCCGACCCCGACGAGACCCCCGGCTTCGCCACCGACACGCACGACCGCTGGATCCCCCGCCTGTACGAGGCCATGGAACGACGCGCCCCGGCCCTGCTCGACCTGCGCCGGACGGGCGGCTGGGCCGGCCTGTACGAGGTCAGCCCGGACCACAACGCGCTGATCGGCGAGGCGGGTTCGTGCTCCCGCTTCCTGTACGCCACCGGTTTCTCCGGCCATGGCTTCCTCCAGGGCCCGGCCGTCGGCGAGGTGGTCCGCGACCTGTACCTGGGCCGCGTACCCTTCGTCGACATCAGCCCCCTGAGCGTCGACCGGTTCGCCGCCGACGCCGCGCGCCCGGAGGTCAACCTGGTATGACCCAGCTCCACCTGTGGCTCCGCCACGAGTCCCGCTCCACCGAACGCCGCACCCCGATCGTCCCCTCGGACGCCGCCCGGCTCGTCGAGAACGGCATCACGCTGACAGTGGAGGAGTCGCCGCAGCGGATCTTCCCGACGGAGGAGTACGAGGCGGCCGGGTGCCGTGTCACGGCGGCGGGCTCCTGGGTCACCGCACCCCGGGACACGGTGATCGTCGGACTCAAGGAACTCCCGGACGAGCCAGCAGAGTTGACGCACCGCCACATCTTCTTCGGGCACGCCTACAAGGGGCAGCCCGGCGCGGAGGCGCTGCTGCACCGGTTCGTCGCCGGGGGCGGGGCGCTGCTGGACCTGGAGTACCTGGTCGACGACGAGGGCCGCCGGCTCGCCGCGTTCGGGTACTGGGCCGGGTACATCGGCGCGGCCCTCGCCGTACTCCACCACCGGGGCGTGCTCGACACCCCCCTGCGGCCCACGGCCAAGCAGGAGCTCGAGGAGCAGCTCCGCGCGTCCGGGGGAGAGGTGAGCGCGCTGGTGGTCGGCGCCCTGGGCCGCAGCGGCCGCGGGGCGCGCGTCGCGCTCGGCGAGGCCGGGATCGCCCCCACCTGCTGGGACCTGGCCGAGACCCGCGCCCTGGACCGGCGGGCCCTCCTGGACCACGAGCTGATGGTCAACACCGTGCTGACGACCCGGCCGGTGCCGCCCTTCCTGACGGACAAGGACCTCGACGACCCCGACCGCAGGCTGCGAACCCTCTCGGACGTCACCGTCGACGTCGGCTCACCCATGAACGTGCTGCCGATCTACGACACGACCACGGACTGGGAACACCCCGTACGGCGCCTGCGCGAGCGGCCCCCGCTCGACCTCATCGCCATCGACAACCTGCCGTCCCTGCTGCCGCGCGAGGCCGGCACCGACTTCTCGGGCTCGCTGCTGCCGCAGCTGCTGGACTTCGGCGTCACGGGACCGTGGGGGCGCTGCCTGGCCCGTTTCCATGAGGCGTTGCGTGAATCCGGTATCGGAGGAGGGGAGTTCGACGATGGCTGAGGGCGTGACCGGGACGGCGAAGGAGGGCGCGGAGAGGGCCTCGAAGGGGGCCTCGAAGGAGGCCGTCCCCACGAGCGGCACGGTCCACTGGATCGGTGCGGGCCTGTCCACGGGCAGCGGACTCGCCGCCCTGTGCGATGTCGCCGACCGCGTACGGCTCTGGCACCGCACCGAGGAACGCGCCGCTGACGCCCTGGCGGCCCGGGGCCTGACGGGCCGCGCCGAACCCCGCGCGTACACGCTCCCGGCGCTCGCGGCCGAACTCGCACCCGGAGACGTGGTCGTCTCGATGCTCCCGGCCCCGGAGCACCCGCCGCTGCTGGCCACCGCCATCGACCGGCGGGCCCACTTCGCCTGTTCCAGCTATGTCTCGGACGCGGTCCTCGACCAGGTGCCGGAAGCCGAGGCCACGGGTCTGACCGTGCTCACCGAGACCGGCCTGGACCCCGGCATCGACCACCTCTTCGCCCAGAGCCTGATCGCCCGCGCCGAGCGGGCGGTCGGCGCGGGCACGGCCGCCTCGTACACCCTCACCTCGTACTGCGGCGGCATCCCGGCGGTACCGAACGACTTCAAGTACCGTTTCAGCTGGGCCCCCGCGGGGGTCCTGGGCGCCCTGCGCGCACCGGCCCGCTACATCGAGGACGGCGCGAAGACGACGGCGGCCCGCCCCTGGGAGGCGACCCGCCCCCATGTGATCGACGGCGAGACCTTCGAGGCCTATCCCAACCGCGACAGCGTCCCCTTCGTCGACCAGTACGCCCTGCCCGCCGCCTGGAAGCCCCGCACCTTCGTCCGCGGCACCCTCCGCCTCGACGGCTGGCTGACCGCCTGGGCGCCGGTCTTCGCGGAGCTCGAACGCGGCGACGACGAGCGCATCGCCGCGCTGGCACGACAGCTGGCGGCGACGTACCCCACCACCGAGGCCGACCGCGACCGTGTCGTCCTCGCGGTGTCGCTCGACGTGACGGGCGGGCCGGGCGAGAGCTGGTCGGGTCGCTACCTGCTCGACGCCGTCGGCACCACCGAGGAGAGCGCCATGGCCCGCTGCGTCTCCCGCCCCCTCGCCCTCGGCGTACGGCACATCCTCGACGGCACCCTCCCGCCGGGGCTCAGCCGGGCGGCTCGGACGGCGGAGCGGTCGGAGGAGTGGCTGGCGGAACTGGCGGGGGACGGGGTCGAGTTCACGTTCCGAGAGGGCCGCTGAGCGTCACAGAGATCAGTCCTCCCCGCAGTCCTCCCCGGCCGTGAACGCCACCTCCAGCACCATCTCACCGGTACGGACCCGCACCCCGGAGGCCACGGCGTCCGCGGCCGGGTCCCGCGACGGCTTCGCGAGCCACCAGAGGTTGAGGGCCGAGCCGAGGAGAGGGCGTCGAGGCGGGGGCGGGGGTGCCCCACGGGCGGCGGGCGTGCGCCTCCGGCAGGGTGCCGCCGCGCAGCCGGACCAGACAGCGGTCGTCGGCCAGCGGCGCCGCCACGACGTTCAGGTGGGGAGCCGCTCGGCCGTGCGGCGCACCCACTCGGCCGACGGCAGCTCGGCGTCGAGGGCCGGGCGCACCATGACCTCCGCGCTCTTGGGGTGCGGCACATGGGCCTCGCGGTCGGTGACGGCGTAGAGGCCGGGTGCCTCCCGCGAGCCGCTGGTACACGCCCATCGGAGTGTGCCGCGCCCGCGCCGCCGCCGGTACGTGCGGGCCCAGCGAATTGCCCGATGGCGTCGCGTCCCACTCGCCACCGGACGGTCGCGCGGGGCTCAGCCCGCCACCGCCTCGTGCACCAGCCGCCGCAGCTCGGGGAAGACCGCGTTGGAGGAGGTCGGCCGCACCTGGGTCATGAACTGGACCGTCAGGTCCCGCGCCGGGTCGACCCAGAACGTCGTGGTGGCCACACCGCTCCAGCCGAACGTGCCCCGGGAGGACGGGGTTTCGGTGGCCTCGGGGTCGACGACGACCGACACGCCCAGGCCGAAACCTACGCCCGCGTTACTGGGCAGCCGGTGGGGTGCGCTGCCGAAGGACCGCAGGTCGGCGTTGTCGGGGAGGTGGTTGGTGGTCATCGTGCCGATGGATTCCGGGGAGAGCAGGCGGGTGCCGTCGAGTTCGCCGCGGCGGCGCAGGAACTCCATGAAGCGGTGGTGGTCGTGGGCCGTGGCGGCCATGCCCCCGCTGCCGGACAGGAAGCGCGGGCGGCCGTGCAGCGGGAGGCCGGGTATCGGGGTGATGCCGCCGTCGTCGGTCTCGCCGTACAACTCCGCCAGCCGCGGCGCCTGTTCGGGTGTGACGCAGAAACCCGCGTCCGTCATGCCCAGGGGGCCGAAGAGCCGCTCGGCGAAGAACTCGTCGAGCGGCAGGCCCGAGACCACCTCGATGACGCGGCCGAGGACGTTCGAGGCGACCGAGTAGTTCCACTGCGTGCCCGGCTCGAACTGCAGCGGCAGGCTCGCGTACACGTCGCACGTACGGGCCAGGTCGGCGCCCGAGGGGACGGAGTTCTCCAGCCCCGCGTCGCGGTAGAGCGCGTCGACGGGGTGGGAGTGGTAGAAGCCGAATGTCAGGCCCGACGTGTGGGTCATGAGATGGCGGACCAGGACCGGCTGCTGCGCCAGGCGGGTAACGGTCTCGCTCCCGGAGCCCGACTCGTACACCCGGGGCTCGGCGAAGGCCGGTATGTACCGGGACACCGGGTCGTCGAGGGCGAGGCGGCCCTCCTCCACGAGTATCAGCGCGGCCACCGATGTGACCGGCTTGGTCATCGAGTAGATGCGCCAGATGGTGTCGGTCTCGACGGGGAGCCCGGCCGCGCGGTCCCGATGGCCGTACGTCGTGAGGTGGGCGACGCGGCCGTGCCGGGCGACGGAGACCAGATAGCCGGGCAGTCGGCCGTCGTCCACCAGGTGGGCGAAGTGCTCGTCCAGCCGGGCCAGGGACTTCGGGTCGAGGCCGACCGAGCCCGGCTCCACCTCTTGTCGCAGTCGTCCCATGATTCACCTCCGGTGCGGCCCGGGCACTCACGCGACCCGGGCCACGCTCTCCGCTCCGGCTCGACGGTCCGCTCCGGGCTATGGCTCACGAACGTCCTTCCTCCTCATGCTCCCTTACGGACGGTGAGTCAACCGTGTTCGGAGTTCCCGGTCCGGGCAGCCTGAAGCAGAGCACGCCGCCGAGCGCCGCTCCGCACGCCAGCGCCGTGAGTGCGGGGACGGGCGCCACTCCGCCCGACACGCCGATCACCGCCGTGGCCAGCGCGACCCCGAGCGTCGGGCCGATGTTCAGCGCGGTCTGCTGGAGCCCGCCCGCCACCCCGGCCGACTCCACCGGGACGTCCCGTACGACGACCGCGGTCGCCGTCACCATCACCGCCCCGAAACCGGACCCCACCAGCAGGAAGCCGCCGCCGATGCCCACCGTCGACGTGCCCTCGTCGATCCGGGACAGCGCCAGCACACCGAGGGTGAGGAGCCCCATGCCCGCGAGGGCCGTCGGGCGGGCACCCCACCGGCGCAGCAGCACGGCCGAGAGCGGTGCGGCCGGCACCATCGCGACCGCTCCCGGCAGCGCGGTCAGGCTCGTCCGCAGGGGGTCCATGCCGAGGACGTTCTGGAGGGCGTAGCTGCTGACGAACATCGTTCCGAGCATCGCCGCCGACGCGGCCACGAGGACACCGAGCGCCGCGCCGACGGCCGCCGAGCCCAGCACGCCGGGCGGCAGCAGCGGATCGGCGGTGCGCCGCTCCCGGCGTACGAACGCGAGGGACGCGCCCGCCGCGGCGAGCAGCCCGAGCACGGTCCCCGTCGTGGAGTCCCCGTCCGGTGCGCCGACCAGCGTGTGCACCAGCCAGCCGAGGGCCACCGCGAGCAGACAGGCACCGGGCAGATCGAGGCCGGCGGCACCGGTCCGCCGCCGCGCCGGGGCCCGCACGGTCAGCGCCAGGAGACCCAGCACGAGCGCCGGCAGGACGTTGAGGAAGAACACCGAGCGCCAGCCCAGATGGGTGACCAGCACCCCGCCGACCAGAGGACCGGCCGCGGCCGCCACCCCGATGGCACTGGTGCGCAGCGCGAGCGGCATGCCCAGCCGGTCGGGCGGGTACACGGCGCGCAGCATGCCGAGAGTGGCGGGCTGCAGCAGCGCGCCGAAGACGCCCTGGGCCACCCGCAGAGCGATCACCCAGCCGACCCCGGACGCGCATCCGATGCCCGCCGACGCCGCCCCGAAGCCCAGCATCCCGACGGCGAACATCCGGTGGTGGCCGTACCGGTCCCCTAGGCGCCCCGCGAAGACCAGCAGGCTCGCCACCGCGATGAGGTAGCCGGTGCTCGTCCACTGGACCTGGGCGAAGGAGGCGTGCAGCTCTCGCTGGAGGGTGGGCTGCGCGATGGTGAGCACCGTTCCGTCGAGCGCGACGATCACCGCACCGAGGACGCTGCTCGCGAGGGTGAGACGGCGGGGCGGTGCCACGGCCTCCACCGTCGCCGTCGTCAGGCCCGTTGCTCCCGGTGCCCTCATTCCTCCGGCCCCAGGTGCGCGTCCAGGGCGGTGCGCAGGAGGGGTGCGAAGTCGTCGGTGCCCGTGGTGAGCTGGAGGCTGCCCCAGGTCCACAGCTGGGCGATGCCGTACAGGTTCGCGAGGAGCGAGCCCGCGAGGAGGCGGGCGTCGGCGTCGGGGCGGGCGCGGCCGACCAGGTCCGTCAGCAGCGCGAAGAGCGGCAGACTCGTCTCCCTGAGGCCCAGCGCGTCGCTCTCCAGCAGGTCGTGACGGAACATCAGCTCGTGCATGCCCCGGCGGGTGAGCGCGAACTCCAGGTACACGCTCCCCAGCGTCGCGAGCTGCTCACGGGGGCTCGCCGTGCCGTCGCCGATCGCTGCCACGCCCCTCGCGGCCAGCTCCTCGAAACCGCGGCGCGCGATGGCGGAGAGCAGCTCCAGGTGGGTGGGGAAGTAGCGGCGGGGCGCCCCGTGCGAGACGCCCGCACGACGGGCGATCTCCCTGAGGGACAGCGCCTGCACGCCCTCCGCGGTCACCAGGGCGACGCCGACGTCGATCAGACGGGTCCGCAGCCCGCCGTCCTGTTCGGTCATAGACACTGTCTACCAGGAGGAAGTAGACACTGTCTACGCGGAATCCTCGCCGGCCACCGACCGTTGATCAGGACATGAACCAGGACGCGAAGGAAGCCGACGGCGTGCCCGACGCCGCGCGGGACGCGCAGAACGCACTGCTCGGGCTGCTCTCCGAGTGCGACGGCGGAGTGCTGGTGACCCTCAAGACCGACGGCCGCCCCCAGCTCTCGAATGTCAACCACGCGTACTACCCCGACGAGCGGACGGTGCGCGTCTCGATCACGGACTCCCGCGCCAAGACCCGCAACATGCGCCGGGACCCACGGGTGTCGTACCACGTGACCAGCGACGACAGATGGGCGTACACGGTCGTCGAGGGCACGGCCGACCTGACCCCGGTCGCCGAGGACCCGTACGACGAAACGGTCGAGGAGCTGATCCGGCTCTACCGCGACGTCCGCGGTGAGCACCCCGACTGGGACGACTACCGAGCGGCCATGGTCCAGGACCGTCGGCTCGTGCTGCGGCTGCGGGTGGAGCGGGCGTACGGGGTGCCCAGGCGTTAGGCGCCCAGGCGTCAGGTGTTCGGACGGCGGGGTGTCCGGACGGCGTCAGAGCAGGAGGTGCCGTCCGCCCGTGTCCCGTCCGCCCGTGTCCCGTCCGCCCGTGTCCCGGGCGGCCGTCGGACCGGCCGCCCGGGACGGGCGTTCTCAGAACTCTCAGGCGCGGTAAGGGTTGCGCAGATAGGTCAGGCTCAGATCGCCCGTGTTGCCGAAGTACCGGGAGACCAGGTACGCGGGATCGGTCGCTATCGCGCCCGCCTGGAGGTCGCTGCCGTCGTTCGTGTCGTCCCAGGCCCAGGGAGCGTGCGCCGCGTTGTCCTTGCCGTCGTCGCCGCGGAACGCGCCCCACTTGGCGTACGTCTCCGTGTTGTTGCGGCGGCCCCACAGGCTGTCGGCGGCGGTGAGGTCGGTGAGTCCGTATCGCGCGTCGCGGTCGTTGCCACCGGTCGGGACGGAGCCCGCACCGCGGCTCGGCTTGTAGACGATGCCGTCGCCGCCGGGGAACTCGGCACCGTTCCAGGCGTAGGCACCGTGACCGCGCGCTTCCTGGAAGCTCGTCGGGTGGGCAGCACCGTCGTAGTTCTGCATGACCAGGGTGCCGTCGATGTTCTCGCGGCCGTCGGTGAAGGGGCTGCCGGGCGGGGTGTACGAGTAGAAGTTGTCGTGCGCGAGCGTCACCACGGCCTGGAGGGTGCCGTACTGACTGCCGTCCTTGCGGATGACTTCCAGCTGGCCCTCCATGTCGTTCTCGTGTGAGAAGAGGTTCAGCGGGTAGTCCTTCCAGTCCCGGGGGTGGAAGAACCCGTAGGTGATGTACCAGTGCGTCTGGGTCTCGGCCACCGAGTAGTACGCGGTGCCGGTCAGCCGTGCGGCGTTGGCGTCGAGGTTCTCCCAGTTGTTGAGGGTGTTCCAGTCGCCGTCGTAGTTCACCGACGTCAGGTAGTCGGCGGTGTAGTACGCCGACGAGGTGTCCTGGTAGTGCAGGGGCGCCCAGCGGTAGGCGAGGTCGGTGTCACTGGGGGCGGCGTGGGCGGGCGGGGCGAGGAGCAGTGTGGCGGCGCCCAGGAACGCGGCCGACAGCGTTGCCAGGGCGGATCTCCAACGGGGCACGATGGTCCTCCGGTAGGGGGGACGGGGGGCGACTCCCCATGGTCGGGACCGGCGTGCCCTGTGCAAAGCCCTGGTCAATGAATGTTCAACCCAGGGGTGCGATTGTTCACCTGGGCGTTTTGGGCCGTACCCAAGTCCCCCTCGGCCCCTGGCGGTTGCATCCGGAGCAGCCGCCTCGGGCGGGGACGCGGAAGTCCTCGGACACTTTTCGGTGTCCGAGGACTTCCACGCGTGACGGGCCCTCAGGCCGCGACCTTCTCCCGGCCCGCGTTCTCGCGCGGCGTGCGCTCGCCGAGGAGTTCCGTCGGGACCTTGTGGGTCTCGCGGGCGGTGACGGCGGCGAGGATCGGCGGGACACACAGGGCGGCGGTGAAGAGGGCCACGGCGAACCAGTCGTCACCGTTCGGGCCGGCGATCTGCGCGGCGAACGTCACGGCGAACCCGGCGACCGCGAAACCGATCTGCGTGCCGATGGCCATGCCGGAGAGGCGGACGCGGGTGGAGAACATCTCGCCGTAGAAGGAGGGCCAGATGCCGTTCGCGGCCGAGTACACCACGCCGAAGGTGAGGATGCCGAGCAGCAGGACCAGCGGGTACGAGCCGGTGGAGATCGCCCACAGGTAGACGAACATCAGGATCGCGCTGCCGGCCGCGCCGACCAGGAACACCGGGCGGCGGCCGATGCGGTCCGACAGGACGGCCCACGCCGGGATCGCGCCGAGCGCGACGAGGTTGGCGAGCGCGCCCACCCACAGCATCGACGAGCGGGACAGCCCCACCGCGTCGCTCGTGCCGTACGCCAGCGCCCACACCGTGAAGATCGTGGAGACCGAGGCGACCAGCGCGCCCGCGATGACCCGCAGCACGTCCGCCCAGTGCGAGCGCAGCAGTTCGACGAGCGGCAGCTTGGCGACGCCCTCCGACTCGACCTGCTGGGTGAAGGCCGGGGTCTCCTCCAGGGTGCGCCGGATGACGTAGCCGACGACGGCGACCGCGATGCTCAGCCAGAACGGGATCCGCCAGCCCCAGGACAGCAGCTGGTCCTCGGGGAGAGCGGCGACCGGGATGAAGACCAGGGTGGCGAGCAGCTGCCCGCCCTGTGTGCCGCTGAGGGTGAAGCTGGTGAAGAAGCCCCGGCGGTTCGGTGGCGCGTGTTCCAGGGTCATCGAGTTGGCGCTGGCCTGCTCACCCGCCGCCGAGATGCCCTGGAGGACACGGCAGATCACGAGGAGGACGGGCGCGAGCGTGCCGATCTGGTCCCGCGTCGGCAGACAGCCGATGAGGAACGTCGACAGCCCCATCAGGATCAGCGTGAAGACCATGATCTTCTTGCGGCCGAGCCGGTCACCGAAGTGCCCGAGGAAGAGCGCGCCGATCGGCCGTGCCGCGTACGCGACGCCGAACGTGGCCAGCGACAGCAGGGTCGCCGTGGCCGGGTCGGACTCGTCGAAGAAGACCTCGGGGAAGATCAGGGCGGCGGCGCTGCCGTAGATGAAGAAGTCGTAGTACTCCAGGGCGCTGCCGATCCACGCGGCCGTCGCGGCTTTCTTGGGCTGGCCGGGCGGCGCGTCGTGGGGTGCGGCGGGGACAGACGACACGGCGTGCTCCTTCGAGGGGGCTCCACAGTAGGCGGAGCGAGCGGAGGGGAGAAGTGCCGGATCCCTGGGGGTGAAGGGTCGGCCGCGCCGGGTGCTGCCCCGGCTAATTAACCCACTGGATAGTTAGTAGCGGTTGGCCAGTGATGTTGCGCTCAGGTTTCCGGGGTGTCAAGGGGTCGCGCCGAAGGAACTTCGCGGGCCGGGTCGCACAGAGGGCCCGGCCCGTCGTGGAGCGGCTCGGTCCGTCGTGGAGCCGTTCAGTCTGTCGTGGAGTGGCTCAGTCCGCTGCGCGGTCCGCCGTCAGATAGGCGATGACCATGTCGCCCAGCATGGTCCGGTAGTGCTCGCGCTGGTCGGCGGCGGTCAGGTCACGGCCGAAGAGGGCGCCGAACGTGTGCCGGTTGGCGACGCGGAAGAAGCAGAACGAGCTGATCATCGCGTGCAGGTCCACGGCGTCCACGTCCGCGGTGAACAGGCCCGACTCCCGGCCCGACTCCAGGATGCGGCGGATGACCTCCAGCGCGGGGGAGCCGATGCGCCCCAACTCCTCGGAGGCGGCGATGTGTTCGGCCTCGTGGATGTTCTCGATGCTCACCAGGCGGATGAAGTCGGGGTGCGCCTCGTGGTGGTCGAAGGTCAGCTCGGCCAGCCGGCGGATGGCCGCGACCGGGTCCAGGTGCTCGACGTTCAGCTCCTGCTCGGCCTGCCGGATCACCGAGTACGCGCGCTCCAGAACGGCCGTGAACAGCTGTTCCTTGCCGCCGAAGTAGTAGTAGATCATCCGCTTCGTGGTGCGGGTGCGGGCCGCGATCTCGTCGACGCGCGCCCCGGCGTACCCGGCGCGGGCGAACTCCGTGGTCGCCACGTCGAGGATCTCGGCCCTCGTGCGGGCCGCGTCGCGCAGCCGCCCGCCGGAACGGGCCGGCTCGTCGACAGTGGTCATCGGGTTCCTCGGATTCCTCGGGTTCCTTCGGGCGGGGCGGGCCGGTTCCCGGTCGGCCCAGGGCGTCCGGGGTGGCCCGCGGCGACCCGGGGTCGGCCCCCCGGTCGAGGTCCAGTGTCCGCGATGAAGGGCTTCCGGTGCCCGCGATTGTAGAAGCAGGTGGTCATCGCGCAGGGGGTGCGGGTAGCTCAAGCCTGTCCGGGTCCTCCGGTCCCGCTCCGGTCTCTGCGGTCTTTCCGGCCCCCACTCAGGTCTCGGCAGATCTCTCCGGCCCCCGCCTCAGGTCTCCGTGGGACTCATCGGCCCACCGGTCGAACCAGCCGGTCCACCGGTCGAAAACCGGTCCACCGGTCGCTCCGTGCGGTGACGTGCCTCTTCCCAGGAGGTCGGCGGACTGGTATGACTAACGAACCAGTTCGTACATTAGCTCCGCTCGCAGGAGGCCCAGCCGTGCCCCAGGACTCGTATCTCGTCGGTCTCATCGGGTCGGGCATCGGGCCCTCGCTCAGCCCCGCGCTGCACGAGCGCGAGGCCGACCGGCAGGGCCTGCGCTACGTGTACCGCCTGATCGACATCGACACCCTCCGTGCCGGACCCGAGGCGGTGGGCGACCTCGTGCGGGCCGCCCGCGACCTGGGCTTCGACGGGCTGAACATCACGCACCCGTGCAAGCAGCTCGTCATCGAGCACCTGGACGCGCTCTCCCCGGGGGCCGAGGCGCTCGGCGCGGTCAACACCGTCGTCTTCCAGGACGGCCGCTCCATCGGCCACAACACGGACGTCACCGGATTCGCGGCCTCCTTCGCCCGCGGCCTGCCCGACGTCCCGCTGGAGCACGTGGTGCAGCTGGGCGCCGGAGGCGCGGGCGCGGCCGTCGCCCACGCCATGCTCACCCTCGGCGCCGGGCGCATCACCGTGGTGGACGCGATGCCCGACCGGTCCGCCGACCTCGCCGCCTCCCTGAACCGGCACTTCGGCCCCGGCCGCGCGGCCGCCGCGACCCTCGACTCCCTGCCCCGGCTGCTGGCCGGCGCCGACGGCGTCGTACACGCGACACCCACCGGGATGGCCGCCCACCCCGGGCTGCCGTTTCCGGCGCGGCTGCTGCGGCCGGGGCTGTGGATCGCCGAGGTGGTCTACCGGCCGCTGGAGACGGAGCTGTTGCGCACCGCCCGAGCGGTTGGCTGCGCCGTTCTGGACGGGGGCGGGATGGCTGTGTTCCAGGCCGCGGACGCGTTCCGTCTCTTCACCGGCCGGGAGCCGGACGCCGTCCGGATGCTGGCGGACATCGCGGAGTTGGCGGACGTTGCGAGTGTCCGTAACTGAGGGGAACCACCTCGCGGCGGAGCCGCACAGTGTCACAGCCCCGCGCCCCCGGGCGCGCTGCCGGAACCCAGGTCTTGAAGGAGCACCGTCCATGCGTACCTCCATCGCCACCGTCTCGCTCAGCGGATCCCTCACCGAGAAGCTCACGGCCGCCTCCCGGGCGGGTTTCGGCGGCGTCGAGATCTTCGAGAACGACCTGCTCGCCAGCCCCCTCACCCCCGAGGAGATCCGCGCCCGCTGCGCTGACCTGGGCCTGAGCATCGACCTCTACCAGCCCATGCGCGACATCGAGGCCGTACCGCCGGAGGAGTTCGCCCGCAACCTACGGCGCGCCCGCCACAAGTTCGAGCTGATGGGCCGCCTCGGCGCCGACACCGTCCTCGTCTGCTCCAGCGTCTCCCCGCTCGCCCGGGACGACGATACGCTCGCCGCCGGCCAGCTGAGCCAACTGGCCGACCTCGCCCAGGACTTCGGCATCCGCGTCGCGTACGAGGCACTGGCGTGGGGGCGGCACGTGAACACGTACGACCACGCCTGGCGCATCGTCGAGGCGGCCGGCCATCCGGCGCTCGGCACCTGCCTGGACAGCTTCCACATCCTCGCCCGCGGCTCCGACCCGAAGGACCTCGAAGGCATCGCGGACATCCCCGGCGAGAAGATCTTCTTCCTGCAGCTCGCCGACGCCCCGCTCATGGCGATGGACGTCCTGCAGTGGAGCCGCCACTACCGCTGCTTTCCCGGTCAGGGCGGCCTCGACGTCACCGGCCTGCTCCGGCACGTCATCGCGGCCGGATACCAGGGCCCGCTGTCCCTGGAGATCTTCAACGACGTGTTCCGGCAGGCCGAGGCGGGTCCCACCGCCGTCGACGCGCACCGCTCCCTCCTCGTCCTCCAGGAGGCGGCCGGCCTGGCCCCGCTCCCCGCACCCGTCGTGCCCACGGGCGCGGCCTTCGTCGAACTCGTCACCGCCGACGCCGAACCCGCCTCCACGCTCCTCGACGCCCTCGGCTTCGCCCGGACGGCCCGCCACCGCAGCAAGCCCGTGGACCTGTGGCAGCAGGGCGAGGCCCGCGTCCTCGTCAACACGGGCCCGGCCGCCCGGCGCCACGGCACCTCTCTCGCCGCCGTCGGCCTGGAGTCCCCGGACCCCGCCGGAGCGGCCCGCCGCGCCGAGTCCCTCCTCGCCCCCGTGCTGCCGCGCCGCCGCGCACCCGAGGACGCGCCCCTCGACGCGGTGGCGGCCCCCGACGGCACGGAACTCTTCTTCGTCGCCACAGTCGCCACGAACGCCACGAACGCCACGAACAGCACGAACGGAACGAACGCCGCGGACACCACCGGCATCGCGCACCAGCCCGAACTCCCCGACTGGCGAGCCGACTTCGTGGACGTCCCGCACCACGACACGACCCCCCACGGAGTCACCCGTATCGACCACCTGGCCCTCACCCAGCCCTGGCACGAGTTCGACGAGGCGGTCCTCTTTCACCGCAGCGTGCTCGGGCTGCACGCCCAGGAGAGCGTCGACGTGGCCGACCCCTACGGACTGCACCGCAGCCGCGCGGTCAGCAACGCCGACGGCAGCGTCCGCATCGCCCTCGGCGTCGGCCCCGCTCCCACCGACGACGGCGCCCGCGCCCAGCACATCGCGCTCGCCACCGACGACGTGGTCGCGACGGCCCGCGCGTTCCGCGCCGCCGGCGGTCGACTGCTGACGGTGCCCGCGAACTACCACGACGACCTGGCCGCCCAGTACGAGTTCGCCGACGGGGAGCTGGAGACGTACCGCGAGCTGGGCATCCTCTACGACCGGGACGCGCACGGCGAGTTCCGGCACTGCTACACCCACACCGTCGGCCGCGTCTTCTTCGAACTCGTCCAGCGCGACGGCGGCTACCGCGGCTACGGTGCCCGGAACGCACCGGTCCGGCTGGCCGCGCAGCACGCCGTGCGGTGACTCAACTGCGGCTGACGGACCTGGTCACACCGGCGAGGACCGTCGTGGCCAGAATCCAGCCCGTGATGATCAGGACGTAGGACAGCGTCTGATACCAGCCCTGCGGGGCGAACGCGCCCTCCTGGCCGAAGGAGATCACCGGCAACAGCAGGTCGAGCGTGTAGAACACCGGGTCGAACTGCGGTGCCTCGGACGGCTTGAGCGGGGGCGGGTGGTGCAGCCCGTACGCGGCCGAGCCGACGGCGAGCAGCGACAGCAGCCAGACGCAGGCACGCAGCGGGCGGAAACCGTAGCCGACGGTGGCGTCCTGGACGTGGCCCCACAGGCGGCCGTACCAGGCAAGCGTGGAGCGGTGGCGGCGCTGCTTGGCGAGTTGCACGAGGCGGGCCGCGTGGTCGTCGCCGATGCGGCGGTAGGCGGCGGTCAACTGCTCGTAGGCGTGCGGGACGTACCCCTCGCGGTCCCGCTCCAGCATCGGCAGGCGGCGCTCGGCGGGCTCGTGGGGGATGAGCGTGGTGTAGCCGAGGCTGTTGAGGAGGACCACGTCCGGCACCGCCTCCGGCTCCAGGAACAGGACGTCGATCTGGGTGCGGCGCAGATTGAGTCTGCCGTCCAGCGACGCGCTTCCACGCAGCCAGAGTTCCCCGAATGTGGAGCCGCTCGCCCGCAGCGCCGCGTCACCGGGGTTCGACAGGCGGATGTGCGACAGGTCGAGGCGGCCGGCGACACGGGCGCCGCCGAGGCCGATCCAGCCGGCCGCCTCCACGCGCCGCATGAGGACATTGCCCTCCACGACAAGGGTCTGTGCGTCGAGGACGGCGTGGCCCGGGTGGTGCAGCCGTGCCCCGTTGAGGTCGACCGACCCGGCGACGGCGGCGCCGTCGAGCCGTATCTCGCCGTGCGTGCGCAGCCCGGGCGCACATATCTCGTCCTCGATGGTCGCCTGCTTGAGCTGCAGTACGGGCTGCGGCCCGTCCGGTGCGGTGAGCTCCGCCCCCTCCAGGAACAGCGTCCCCGAGATGTGTGCCCCGCCGAGGCGGACCGGGCCGCGCAACCGGCAGCGCGTCAGCCGCAGACTGCCGTCCACCCTGACACGCGCCGAAGCCAGGCCGGGAAGCACGGAGCCGGACAGGTTGAGGTAACTCAGATGGGCGCCGGACAGGTCGGGAGCGCCGTCGAAGCGGCACTGGCTCAGGCGTACGACGCTGTCGACCGTCGCGTACCGCAGGTCCAGGTCGCCGGTGATCCGGGCACCGGCGACCTTGAGCGCGGCGACCTCCCCCTCCTGCCGCGGTGCCTTCAGCAGCAGCGCCCGCAGCACGCTCGCCCGTACGGTCCGCTCGGGCCCCCACTCGCCGCCGGGCGAGGCGTCCTCGTCCTCGGCCGTACGGAAGTCCACGGCCTCGCCCCGGGGAAACGCACGCCACACCCGCTCCTCGGCCGGCGTCAGATCGTTGATCTCGCTCACGCCGGGACTCTGACGTGACCCCTCTGGGCTGTCAACTCGCCGTGGCTGTCCGAATTCCCGGCAGACACCCCGCCCGCAACGCCATGAGACTGGCAACCCGCGCAGCCCGCCCCAGGTCCTGTCGTCACATTCCCGTCGTCTGCCCGGGGGGCAGGCGGGAGTTTGACGACAGGGCCTGGACCCTCAGCCGAACGCACCCGACGCGGAGGCGTAGACCGTCATGCCGAACGGAGCGCAGATCCTCATCGAAGGCCTCGTGGACGCGGGCGTCGACATGTGTTTCGCCCACCCCGGCACCTCCGCGACGCACATCGTGGCCGCCCTGGACGACGTGCCCCGGATGCGGCCCGTCCTGTGCCTGTTCGAGGGGGTCGCCACGGGCGCCGCCGACGGCTACGCACGCATCGCGGGGAAACCGGCCTGCACGCTTCTGCACCTGGGCCCGGGCCTGGCGAACGGACTGGCCAACCTGGACAACGCCCGCCGTGCCGGCATCCCGGTCGTGAACATCGTCGGCGACCACGCCCTGCGGCCCCAACGCCTCGGCGCGCCCCTGGAGTCCGACCTCATCTCCCTGGCCCGCACGGTCTCCGGCTGGACCCGGCGCACGTATCAGGCCACCGATCTTGCGGTGGACGTCGCGGAGGCGGTCGCGGCGGCGTACGGACCGCCCGGCGCGGTGGCGACCCTTGTCGTGCCCGCGGACGTGTCGTCGTCGGAGGCGGACAAGAGTTCCGGGACGGTCCAGGGCGAGGTGCCGGGCGCCCGGCCGGGAACCCGGCCTCGACCGGGTGCCGTGTCCTCGGCGGCCGTGGTGGCGGCCGCCGAGGTGCTGCGGTCCGGGGCACCCGCCGTCCTCCTCCTCGGCGGCGCCGCCACCCACGGCCCCGGACTGCACGCCGCCGCCCGTATCGCCGCTGCGACGGGCGCCCGGCTGCTCTGCGAGCCCTTCCCCGCCCGGCTTGAGCGCGGCGCCGGACTGCCCCCGGTCGAGCGGCTCGCACACGGGACCACCGACACCTACGCCCAACTCGCGGGCGTACGGCACCTGTTGATGGCGGGCACCACGACTCCAGCGGCGTTCTTCGCACATCCGGAGCCGCGCGGCCGCCCGGTGCCGGACGGCTGCGAGGTGCGGTCGCTGGCCGAGGGGACGGAGGATGTGACGGCGGCGCTGGAAGAACTGGCGGGTGCCTTCGATCCGCCGAGTCCCGTTCCGCAGAAGTCCGTCCGTCCCGAGCGGCCCACCGGTGAGCTCACCGCCGAGTCGGCCGCAGCGGCGATCGGCGCGCTGCTGCCCGAGGGAGCGATCGTCGTCGACGAGTCGAACACCTCGGGCCTGTGGCTGCCGGACGCCACCGCGGGCGCACCGCCGCACGACTGGCTGCCCCTGACCGGCGGCGCCGTCGGCCAGGGTCTGCCCGCGGCCGTGGGCGCCGCACTGGCCGCCCCCGACCGGCCCGTGCTCGCCCTGGAGGCGGACGGCAGCGCGATGTACAGCCCCCAGGCGCTGTGGACGATGGCCCGCGAGGAACTCGACGTCACCGTCGTCGTCTTCGACAACCGCGCCTACTCGGCCCTCAGCCGGGAGCTGATGTCCGCCGGCGTCGACCCCGACGGTGAATGGGCCGCGGACCTCCTCGAACTGTCCCGGCCCGACCTGGACTTCGTCGGTCTCGCCCGAGCCATGGGCGTCCCCGCCGAACAGGCCACCACCGCTGAGGAGTTCACCGCCATCCTGGGCCGGGCCCTCGCCGAGCCCGGCCCCTACCTCGTCGACTGCGACGTGCCGCCGGCCGGCTAGCCGCCGCTACGACCGGTCCCACACCCCCCGGTGCCTGCGGTGGGCGTCGGTCAGTCCGTTCGCGAAGTACCGCTCGTAGTACTCGGTCTCGACGTGATGTGCCTGGAGCCAGACGCCCGGCACGTGGATCGCGTCCGTGTGGGCCGGGAAGCGGCCGTGCGTGCGCAGGACGTACTCACAGATGTCCCGCGCACACTCGATCACCCGCTCCTCGTATTCGCCGGCCTCGGCGAGGTACCGCTGCCCGTAGTCCTCCTTGTAGATCCGGGCGAAGACGTCCTTGTCGGTGTACGTGCCGCCCGGCCCGAACTTCTCGCGGATGACCGCGTCCACGGCGTCCGACATCGACCGGTACGCCGGCGGGCACGCGGCCGCGATCAGCGGTTCGCCCTCGGGGGAGCGCAGACCGACCGGGTGGGAGCGGACGTCGCGGTACCTGGGCAGCGGGATGTGCCAGCGCCACAGGTCGGCGAGGCGCCAGCGCGGGGTGACGAACGTGAAGCCGAGCATCCTGCCGTAGCGGCGGGAGAACTTCGGGTCGCCCAGCGCGATCTGGGGATTGATCGAGGCGTGGATCCAGGCGCCGAGACCCATGCCCTCCGCGGTCAGCATCAGGTTCTGCAGCAGTAGGTCCGCCTCGATCTGTGTGCGCAGGGGGCCGAGCGCGCCCAGCGGCAGCTTCAGGTCCTTGTTGAGGAAGCCGTTCTCGATCCACTTCTTCACCCCGGCCGGGCGGTAGAAGTTGCGGTCGTCGACCAGGGTCGGCCGGGCGCCGTCCGGCTGGGTGAGGAGGTACATCAAGGCGTTGATGTACTGGTGCGACAGGTCGACGACCGGGAAGAACAGCGTTGTCCCGGGCAGGTTGGACAGGAACCGGTTCGAGTCCAGGTACGCCGGGAAGTCGCGCTGTCCCTCGGCCACATCGAGGCGGTGGTCGAGGACCTTCACCTTCGACTCGCGGGCCCGCGCGATCAGCGCCTCGGCGTCGAACGGCTCCCGCGGCGCGGGCGGCAGCTTGCGCAGGTAGTACGTCCCCGAGTCGTTGATCATGAAGAAGTGGGTGCCCTGGGCGTTGTCCGGGCTGCCCGCGGTGCGGCCCGCCATGGTCAGGTTGGGTTTGGCCATGATGGGCTTGCCGTCCCGCGGGTCGTCGAACGGCCGGTCCGGCATGGTCAGCCCCGTACATCCGGTGATCGCGATGAGCACCGCCTCCTCCAGCTCCGACAGGGGCTGCGCGGTGTGCGGGGAGGAGTAGCTCATCGATCCTGCGGTCACCGACGCGCCCCGGCTGACCCGGTGGGTGCGGCGCCGCCAGACCGTCTCCAGCAAGGGGCGCCGGAACAGGTCCTCCAGCCCAGGGTGGCCCTGGGCCGCGCTCATGTTCTCTGGTCGATCGTCAAGCACTGACATGTGAATCCCCCGTTGATTCTTGCGTTGACCGACTGTTGCGTTGCCTCTTGTCTCTCAGGCCCGTCAGTTCTCTCTCAGACCCCGTCAGTTCTTGTCACTCAGGTCTCCGTTGCTCGCCGGCCGGACCGTACGCCACGGCGCGAACGCGCTCGCCCCGCGCGGCAGCAGGCCCGCCAGTTCCGGGCAGTGGCGCAGGATCACCGAGTTCATGCCGCCCTTCTCCACCCAGTCGATGCCCAGCGGGGTGTAGATCTCGGGCCGGTAGTCGACCGTCAGGAACCGGTCGCTCTGCAGCCGGCGGCTGGCCATCAGGATGAAGATGCGGAACGCGGTGTCGCTGAACCCGAAGCCCGTCGGCGGGTTCTCCGCGAACAGGCCGACCACGGTGTCGATCTCGTCCACCGAGCGGTAGACGTCCTTCAGCCGTGCCACGGTCTCCGGGTTCTGCGACAGCTCCTCGAAGGAACGCAGCCGCGGCTTGTGCAGGCCCGCACGGAAGTCGTTGTAGCGGGGCACACCGCGCCGCCGGGTCCGTACCAGGTCGACGACCGACAGGTCGATGATCTCGCCGTCGCGCTCGAACCGCTGGAGCGAGCGCGGGAAGTTGTGCAGCGTGATCGCGCCGGGGTGGGCGATGCCGAACGAGTACAGCGCGTTCGCCAGCCCCGTCTTGCGGATCTGCGTCTCGGCCGCGCCGCCGTGGATGTCCAGGAAGCCCACGGTCTCCAGGCGCTGCCCGAAGCTGTGCTCGCGCAGTTCGAAGTCGTCCGGGATCAGCGGGTGCATGCGGTAGACGGTCGTGAAGTCCTCGGTCAGCGAGTACGGCGCCGCGTGGTGGTCCGGCAGCGTCTTGGGGATACCGGTCAGCGAGTGCGCCTCGAACAGCCACAGACCCAGCTGGTTGAGCCAGCTCTTCGGCGGTCCCTGCCAGTTGGTCTTCAGCGCGATGTCGATGGCCTCGGTGGCGAGGATCGCCGGCGTCCACTCCACGGTGTGGATCTTGGCGATCAGTGCCGAGACCACCAGCCGCGCCGTGTGGTAGATGTGCTCCTCGCTCATCGACGGGTACTCGGCGCGCAGCGCGTCGCACACCGCGTTGTGCTCGCGTGCGAACAGCGTGTGCATCGCGCTGAGGCCCATCCACCAGCTCTCGTTGAAGCCGGTGAGCGGTATGCCGTTCGTCCCGCCCGGCAGGTGGCCGTCCTCCAGACGGAGCCTGGCGCCGCCGTCCGGCTCACGCAGGAACCGCGCGGTCCGCTCGTCCGCGCCGTACACCTCGGAGCCGTCCCACCACTGTGAGGCGTAGTTGCCGAACAGGATCGGCGGGCGGTCGCCCGGCTGCTGAAGCCCCTCGTTCTCGGCGATCCGCATGACGTTCTCGGCGGGCCCGCCCGGCGTGTTGTACCAGGGCTCGGAGCCGGGCGGCAGCGGCACCTCCACGCTGTGGTCGCCCAGCTTGTAACGGCGGTGGTTGACCCAGTCGTGCACCTGGAACTGGATCCAGGCGGCGGCGATCACATTGAGCGAGGTCGCCGGCACGAAGCTCTCCCGGTACAGGAGCTGACGGCTGACCGTCACCGGGTTCGGCACGTCGAACGTGTCCGGCTGGTAGTCCGGCTTCAGATTGCGCCCGAAGGCGGAACCGACCGCGCCCATCCTCGGGTCGGACAGATCGTTGTACGTCCCGTCGTACGACCGCTCCGTGCGCAGCCGCTCCGGGATGGGCTCCGGCACGGGCTGGGCCTTCGGCGGAGCCTCGCGCACCTCGGTGTCGATGAGGTTGAGCCGCCGCAGCACCTTTCGCAGGAACACCAGGTTCAGCAGGCTCAGCCGGACCGGCAGCCGGTGCCAGGGCACATACCGGTTCAGCAGCGCGAACGCGGTGCCCACGGGACGGGCGAGCAGCCGGTTCCGCAGCGGTTCCTCCGTGACGAAGCGCAGCCCGAGCCGATGTGCGCTGCTCGCCTGGTACGCGGCCTTCCGGGCCCGGTTGATATTGCCCAGTGGCCGGAACTCGTCGGTCGTGTACCAGGGGTTGAAGGCGAGCTCCTCGATCCGCTGGGCGGCGGCACGGGCCTCGGCACTGCTCAGGTCCTGGCGGGGGAGGGTGAGCCGGGCGATCGGCAGCGCCGGCGCGACGGTGTCCTTCCACTCGACGGAGGCGTCCTCCACCGGTGTGTGCCGCTCGTCCACGTACCGCTGCAGGCACAGGTCGAACACGACGTCCGTCTTCGCGAGCCGCCGGGTGAACTCCCCCTGCAGGAACTGTGGATCCTTGCGGTCGGTGGTGGCCGAGGGCGGGCTGCCCACCGCCGGACGCAGCAGATAGCGCACGGGCCCGGCCTCGCCCCACAGGATGGCGCCCCGACTCCAGTACGTCTCGGTGGCGAGCGAGTCGACGGTCCGCCGGGTGGCGGCCTGGACGTTCTTCCGCATCCGGTTGGCCGTCCCGAGCCCCACGGCCAGCGGCAGCTTCACGAACAGCCCGAACGCCTTCTGCAGCGGGCTCCTGGCACCTGCCATGGCCTTCGCGAAGGCCACGAACTCGCGAGCGTTCCGGGCGTGCGAGACGGGATGGCTGGTCGCGAGCAGGTCGTGACTCTCGCCCTCCGGCCCCCTCACCCGCACGGCGGCCCCCCGTAGATCGGGCGAACCGTCGCCCTGCCGGATACCACTCGCGTTGGACAACCGCACGGTGGCCGCGTACTCGGCGCCGGGCTGCGCGAAGCCCACCCGCAGGTCCGCGGGCAGATCGTCGTGGAAGCGCAGCCGGGCGTTCTCCACGCCCACCGGCGCCTTGGCGTGGAAGGCGCGGGCGATCCCGCCGCCCCCGGCGCGCCGGTTCCTGACCTGGACGTCCATCAACTCCCGTGCCAGCCGCTCGAACACGAGCCGCTCCGCCTCGGGACTGCCGCCCTCGTACCGTTCGTACCGCTGGACCCGCTGGTCCTGCTGCCCGGTCTCGGCCATCGATCGTTTCCTTACGTACGTAGGGATGCGAACGGGTCGGGGGGCCAGCACACGCTACCGGCGGCGGCCGGTTCCCACAGCGACAGTTCGCGCCATGTACACATCTCCGAACAATCGTGCAGACAGTGGCAATAGGGCACGTCAAGGCTGTTATCGAACGTATGTAGGGGTCCATTCCGTGTTCTGCTGTCCCAGCAACCACAGGCGATGGATGTGGACCTGGCCGGGAAGCGCTCCGCTTCCCGGCGGTCATGACCCGGGGCCGCACACACCATGTGACGGACCCCACGCTTCACCTTAACCCCGGGGTGGTGATCCCGCATGTGATGGCGATGTGGCCACATGGCCAACTACTGGGACGACTCCACCGCGTGGCCGCCGAACTGGTTACGGAGGGCCGCGATCAGCTTCATCTGGGGAGAGTCGCCCTGCCGGGAGGCGAAGCGGGCGAACAGGGACGCGGTGATCGCCGGCAGGGGCACCGCGTTGTCGATCGCGGCCTCCACCGTCCAGCGCCCCTCACCCGAGTCCTCCGCGTGCCCGCGCAGCTTCTCCAGGTGCTCGTCCTCGTCGAGCGCGTTGACCGCGAGGTCGAGGAGCCAGGAGCGGATGACCGTCCCCTCCTGCCAGGAGCGGAACACCTCGCGCACGGAGGTCACGGAGTCCACCTTCTCCAGCAGCTCCCATCCCTCCGCGTACGCCTGCATCATCGCGTACTCGATGCCGTTGTGGACCATCTTCGAGAAGTGGCCGGCGCCCACCTTGCCGGCGTGCACATACCCGTACGGCCCCTCCGGCTTGAGCGCCTCGAAGATCGGCTGGAGCCGCTCCACGTGCTCCTTCTCACCGCCGACCATCAGTGCGTAGCCGTTCTCCAGGCCCCAGACACCGCCGGACACACCCGCGTCCACGAAACCGATCCCGTGCGCGGCCAGTTGCTCCGCGTGCTTCTCGTCGTCCGTCCAGCGCGAGTTGCCGCCGTCGACGACCGTGTCACCGGGGGACAGCAGGCCGGCCAGCTCGTCGATGACCGACTGCGTGGGACCGCCCGCGGGCACCATCACCCACACCACCCGCGGACCGTCCAGCCTCTCCACGAGCTCGTGCAGGCTGCTCACATCGGAGACGTCGGGATTGCGGTCGTAGCCGAGGACGGTGTGGCCCGCGCGGCGGATCCGCTCGCGCATATTGCCGCCCATCTTGCCGAGGCCGATGAGACCCAGCTGCATCGCTGCCATGTCAGTTCACTTCTCCTTGAACGTTCCGAAGATTGCGGTGGGCGGCCGCCGGCGCGGCGGTCGACGGGTCGAGACCGGGGACGTCACACATGGGTCGCGGTCTCCTTCGTGTGCTCGCCCCGCAGGGTGACCGCGTACATCTCGTCCGCGTCGAGCCGACGCAGCTCCTCGGCGATCAGCTCGGACATGGGGCGCACCTTCAGGGCGAGGGTGCGTGCGGGCTGGCCCGGCAGGGTGAGCGTGGCCAGCGGGCCCTCGGGCCGGTCGATGACGACCTCGCCGTTCTCGGTGCCGAGCCGGACCCCGGTCACCACCGGCCCGGCGGTGACCACCCGCTCGACGGGCACCCGCAGCCGCACCTGAAGCCAGCGCGCCAGCAGCTCGGCGCTCGGGTTCTCGGCCTCGCTCTCGACGGCGGCGGACGTGATCTCCGTGCGGGCCTGGTCGAGGGCCGCGGCCAGCATCGAACGCCAGGGGGTGAGCCGGGTCCAGGCCAGGTCGGTGTCGCCCGGCGCGTACGAGACGACCCGCTGCTCCAGCACGGCGATGGGGTTCTCGACGGCGTACAGATCGGTGATCCGGCGCTGGGCCAGGGCGCCGAGCGGGTCCTTCGAGGGCACCTCGGGCGCGTTCACCGGCCACCAGACGACGACCGGAGCGTCCGGCAGCAGCAGTGGCAGGACCACGGAGTCAGCGTGGTCGGCCACGTCGCCGTACAGCCGCAGCACGACCGTCTCCCCGGTGCCCGCGTCCGCGCCCACGCGGACCTCGGCGTCCAGGTGGGACCTGGTGCGCTCGCGAGGGGTGCGGGCCAGCCGCTTGATGACGACCAGGGTGCGCGAGGGATGCTCGTGCGAGGCCTCCTCGGCGGCCTTGAGCGAGTCGTAGGCGTTCTCCTCGTCGGTCACGATGACCATCGTCAGGACCATGCCCACGGCGGGAGTGCCGATGGCCCGGCGTCCCTGCACGAGCGCCTTGTTGATCTTGCTTGCCGTGGTGTCGGTGAGGTCGATCTTCATGGCCTGCGCCAGCTCCGTCCATCTCGTGCGAGCATCTCGTCGGCTTCCTCGGGCCCCCAGGTGCCCGAGCGGTACTGCGCGGGCCCGCCGTGCCGCTCCCAGTGCTCCTCGATCGGGTCGAGGATCCTCCAGGACTCCTCCACCTCCTGGTGGCGGGGGAACAGGTTGGCGTCGCCCAGCAGCACATCCAGGATCAGGCGTTCGTACGCCTCCGGGCTGGACTCCGTGAACGACTCGCCGTACGCGAAGTCCATCGACACGTCCCGGATCTCCATCGAGGTACCCGGCACCTTCGACCCGAAGCGAACGGTCATGCCCTCGTCGGGCTGGACCCGGAAGACGACCGCGTTCTCGCCGAGCTCCTCGGTGGCGGTGGAGTCGAAGGGGGAGTGGGGCGCCCGCTGGAAGACCACCGCGATCTCGGTGACCCTCCGGCCCAGGCGCTTGCCCGTCCGCAGATAGAAGGGGACGCCCGCCCAGCGGCGGTTGTCGACCTCCAGCTTGATCGCCGCGTACGTGTCGGTCCGCGACGTCGGGGCGATGCCCTCCTCCTGGAGATACCCGGGCACCTGCTCGCCGCCCTGCCAGCCGGGCGCGTACTGGCCGCGCACGGTGTGCGCTCCGAGGTCCTCCGGCAGCCGCACTGACTTGAGGACCTTGAGCTTCTCGGTGAGCAGCGACTCCGCGTCGAACGCGATGGGCTCCTCCATGGCGGTCAGCGCCATCAGCTGGAGCAGGTGGTTCTGGATGACGTCCCGGGCCGAGCCGATGCCGTCGTAGTAACCGGCGCGGCCACCGATGCCGATGTCCTCCGCCATCGTGATCTGGACGTGGTCGACGAACGACCGGTTCCAGATCGGCTCGTACATCTGGTTGGCGAAGCGCAGCGCCAGTATGTTCTGGACGGTCTCCTTGCCCAGGTAGTGGTCGATACGGAACACCTGCTCCGGGTCGAACACCTCGTGCACGATCGCGTTCAGCTCGCGGGCACTGGCCAGGTCGTGACCGAACGGCTTCTCGATGACCGCGCGCCGCCAGGAGCCCTTCGGCGCGTCCGCCAAGCCGTGCTTCTTCAGCTGCTGGACGACCTTCGGGAAGAACTTCGGCGGCACGGAGAGGTAGAACGCGAAGTTGCCACTGGTGCCGCGGGAGGCGTTCAACTCCTCGACGGCGCCGCGCAGTTGCTCGAACGCGGCGTCGTCGTCGAAGTCGCCCGGCACGAACCGCATGCCCTCGGCGAGCTGCGCCCAGACCTCCTCACGGAACGGCGTACGAGCGTGCTCGCGCACCGCGTCGTGCACCACCTGCGCGAAGTCCTGGTCCTCCCAGTCGCGGCGCGCGAACCCGACGAGCGAGAAGCCCGGCGGCAGCAGACCACGGTTGGCCAGGTCGTACACGGCCGGCATCAGCTTCTTGCGGGACAGGTCACCGGTCACCCCGAAGATGACCAGGCCCGAGGGGCCCGCGACACGGGGGAGCCTGCGGTCGCGGGGATCGCGCAGGGGATTGGCCCCACGGACCTCGACAGCGTCCCTGAAGTCCTCACTGCGGGTGAGAACCTGCTCACTCATTCCCCGTCAACTCCCTTCCTCGCCGCACTCGCTTTGGTGGTCACAGTGATCATCTTTCTTCAGGCGCTCCCATCAACTGCGGGCTGCGGCCCGGGCAGTGACCGAACTGAGCACAGCCCGGGCCGCGTTGACGACGTTCTCGGAGGTGAAGCCGTACTCGGCGAACAGGGTCCGGGCGTCCGCGGAGGCACCGAAGTGCTCCAGCGACACGATCCGTCCCGCGTCACCGACGTACCGGTACCAGGTCAGCCCGATACCCGCCTCGACCGCGACACGGGCCTTCACCTCCGGCGGCAACACGCTCTCGCGATAGGCGCGCGGCTGCTCCTCGAACCACTCCACGGACGGCATCGACACCACCCGCGTACCGACTCCCTCCGCCTCCAGCCGCTCGCGGGCGGCGACGGCGAGCTGCACCTCGGAACCGGTGGCGATGACGATCACGTCCGGCGTCCCGGTCGAGGACTCCAGGAGGACGTAACCACCCTTCGCCGCCTGGAGGTTGGGGGCATACGTGGGCACGCCCTGACGGGTCAGCGCGAGACCGTGCGGGGCCGGACGGGTGGCGTGCCGCTTGAGGATCTCGGCCCACGCGATGGCGGTCTCGTTGGCGTCGGCCGGGCGGACGATGTTCAGGCCCGGGATGGCACGCAGGGAGGCGAGGTGTTCGACGGGCTGGTGGGTGGGGCCGTCCTCGCCGAGACCGATGGAGTCGTGCGTCCACACGTACGTCACAGGGAGCTGCATCAGCGCCGACAGGCGTACGGCGTTGCGCATGTAGTCGGAGAAGACGAGGAAGGTGCCGCCGTAGATGCGGGTGTTGCCGTGCAGCGCGATGCCGTTCATCTCCGCGGCCATGGAGTGTTCACGGATACCGAAGTGGATGGTGCGGCCGTAAGGGTCCGCCTCCGGCAGCGGGTTGCCCGCGGGGAGGAACGAACTCGTCTTGTCGATGGTGGTGTTGTTGGAGCCCGCGAGGTCGGCGGAGCCGCCCCACAGCTCGGGGATCACCGTGCCGAGCGCCTGGAGGACCTTGCCGGACGCGGCACGCGTGGCGACGGACGCGCCCTCCTCGAAGACCGGCAGCGCCTGCTCCCAGCCCTCGGGCAGCCGGCCCGCGACGACCCGGTCGAAGAGCTGGGCGCGTTCCGGGTTGGTGCCGCGCCACTCGTCGAGCTGTTTGCTCCAGGCGGCGTGCGTCTCGGCGCCCCGGTCCAGGGCCTCCCGCGTGTGGGTCAGCACCACGTCGGCGACCTGGAACGTCTCGTCCGGGTTGAAGCCGAGGACCCGCTTGGTGGCCGCGACCTCCTCCTCGCCGAGCGCCGAGCCGTGTGCGGCCTCGGTGTTCTGCGCGTTCGGGGCGGGCCAGGCGATGATCGTGCGCATCGCGATGATCGAGGGGCGCGCGGTCTCGGCCTGAGCCGCCCTGAGCGCGCCGTACAGCGCCGGGACGTCGACGTCGCCGTTGAAGGCGGGCTCGATCCGCTGGACGTGCCAGCCGTACGCCTCGTACCGCTTCGGTACGTCCTCGGAGAACGCGGTGGCGGTGTCGCCCTCGATGGAGATGTGGTTGTCGTCGTAGAGGAACACCAGATTGCCGAGCTTCTGATGGCCGGCGAGCGACGAGGCCTCGGCGGAGATGCCCTCCTCCAGGTCGCCGTCGGACACGATCGCCCAGATGGTGTGGTCGAAGGGCGACTCGCCCTCGGGCGCGTCCGGGTCGAACAGGCCACGCTCGTAGCGGGCGGCCATCGCCATGCCCACCGCGTTCGCGACGCCCTGGCCCAGCGGGCCGGTCGTGGTCTCGACGCCCGCCGTGTGCCCGTACTCGGGGTGGCCGGGTGTCCTGGACCTGTGCGTCCGGAACGCCTTCAGGTCGTCCAACTCCAGTTCGTAGCCCGCGAGGAAGAGCTGCGTGTAGAGGGTCAGCGAGGTGTGACCAGGGGAGAGGACGAAGCGGTCACGGCCGGTCCACTCGGGGTCGGCGGGGTCGTGTCGCATCACCTTCTGAAAGAGGGTGTACGCGGCCGGGGCGAGACTCATCGCCGTACCAGGATGGCCGTTGCCGACCTTCTGCACCGCGTCGGCCGCGAGGATACGGGCGGTGTCGACGGCACGGCGGTCGAGGTCGGTCCACTCGAAGCGATCGGATGTCTGGGTGCTCATCTTCAAGAAGTCCTCACGAAACGGGAAGCCATTGCCGGTTCGCCTTCAAATCTAAAAGTCTGACTTTTGCCGGGGAAGGTCTGCCTGTGTCAGCCTTCGGTGAAAGTGGGACAACGACCGCAGGGCAGACTGTCGGGCGGACCGCAGGGCCGAGCCGCCGCGAGAGGGACATGGCAGACAGAACCCCGACCCCCCGAGACGCTGAAGGAACCTCCCGAACCTCAGAGGGAACCTCCCGAGCCCCGGAGGGAACCTCCCGTGACGGTGATGGGATCAAGACGTTCCCCTTTCCCGTCGACCGCAGCCTCTCCGGCGTCGGCATGCAGGTCGGCCGCATGGACCCGGACCGCACCTGGCACCCGGACGTGCCCCTGGAGCGTGTGCACCGCATCGACTTCCATGTGGTCATGCTGTTCGGCGGCGGCCCCGTGACCCACATGATCGACTTCGCCGAGTACGAGGCCTTCGACGGCGACGTGCTGTGGATCCGTCCCGGCCAGGTCCACCGCTTCTCCCGTACGGCCGGGTACCGCGGGACCGTCCTGACCATGCAGCCCGGCTTCCTCCCGCGTGCCACCGTCGAGGCGACCGGCCTCTACCGCTACGACCTGCCCCCGCTGCTGCGCCCGGACGCGGCCCGGCTCGCCGCTCTACGGCACTCCCTCGACCAGCTGGAACGCGAGTACACCGACACCGAGACCCTCCCGCTCAGCCTGCACACCGCCGTGCTGCGGCACTCCCTCACCGCGTTCCTGCTCCGCCTGGCCCACCTCGCGGCCGGTACGGCGGAAGCCGAGCGCCGGCGGGCCGACACCACCTTCACCCGGTTCCGGGACGCCGTCGAGAAGGGCTTCGCGGCCAACCACAGCGTCAGCGCGTACGCCGACGCGCTCGGCTACTCCCGCCGCACGCTGGTGCGCGCCGTCCGCGCCGCCACGGGGGAGACGCCCAAGGGCTTCATCGACAAGCGGGTCATCCTGGAGGCCAAGCGTCTGCTGGCCCACACGGACATGCCGATCGGCCGCGTCGGCGCCGCGGTCGGGTTCCCCGACGCGGCCAACTTCTCCAAGTTCTTCCATCTGCACGCGGGGGTGACTCCGGTGGGGTTCCGGGCGGAGCTGCGGTGAGGGGGACCCCGTTTGGTCCGAGTGCAGGAGGGGCTGGGGGATCAGAACACCTGCTAGGCCGGGATGTCCGTCCCTCCCGGTAGCCAGACCTTTGCGGCCCTGCCGGGCGGCCGGAAGCCCGCCCGCATGTACGACACCAGGTTCCGCAGCCCGGGGTGCCGGTTGTGCGAGTGCCAGACCAGGGACCAGGGATACGTCGGTGCGGGGGACGTGAGGGGGATCCGGCGCAGGGTCTCGTCCTCCGGCCAGGTGAGGCGGGTCTTCCGTCCTACGAAGGTGACCAGCGAGCTCGATGCGCCGATCGTCTCCAGGAGTGACTCCGGGCCGAAGTTCGGGCCACTTGAGTCGATGACCAGGGAGAACGCCTCGCCGAACTCACGGTAGAACTCGCCCCACTCACTGCCGCCGACGATTCCGGGCATCCAGGCGGTGAAGGGACCCAGATCTCCGGGACCGAGCTGTTCGGCCCCAGCGAGCGGGTGCCGCGCACCGACGACGACGTCCAGCCCCTCGAAGTGCACGAACGCGCTCTTCAGCAGCGGGTCACGTTCCTCGACGGGGCTCCGCAGGTACGCGAAGGCCACGTCGATCTCGCCGTCCAGGAGCGCACGGACAGCCGCGTCGGCCTTGGCGAGGGTCACCGTCTCCAGCGGGATGTCCGGGTGCGTGCGATGGAAGTCCCGCAGTATCTCGGCCGACGCGAGATGACTGCGCAGCACGTCGACCCTGAGGGGCTCTCCGGCGGTCCGTACCGACGCGACGGCCTGCCGCACCGCCATCAGGACGGCACGCGCGTGCGGGAGGAAGGACTCCCCGTGCCCGGTGAGGACGGCACCCGTGGGCACACGCCTGAACAGGGCGACACCGAGGTACGACTCAAGCGCCGCGATGCGTTTGGACACCGCCTGCTGGGTCACTCCGAGACGAGCGGCAGCATGCCGGAACTGTCCTTCTTCCGCCACGGCGACGAAGGCACGCACGGACTCCAGATTCACCCGGGGGACGCTAGCACTCGACAACGACGGGTTGTACGGCGGTCTGCTCCCGTTGTTTGAAACCGCTGTGGGCGCCGGGCTTGGATGACGATCCCGACGACGAATCCGTCGTCGAAATCTCCACGACGAATCCCGACGACGTGTCGCTGCGCGCGAACGGCACGTGCACATCTGATTCCAGAACCGACCCAGGAGCAGACGGTGCCCGAACCTTTCACGCACCTGCACGTCCACACCCAGTACTCGCTGCTGGACGGTGCCGCGCGGCTGAAGGACATGTTCAACGCGTGCAACGAGATGGGCATGACGCACATCGCGATGTCCGATCACGGCAACCTGCACGGGGCGTACGACTTCTTCCACTCTTCTTGGCCGACCTCAAGGCGGCGGTGACGCTGACCCGGGTGACGTAGTGCGGACCCGGCCGGGAGTCACCCCGGCCGGGTCCGCGTGGGGTCGCCCCCGCCTACAGCCGACTTCTCGCTCAGCGGCCGAAGTTGAACCAGTTCACGTTCACGAACTCCTGGGGCTGACCGCTTGTGAACGTGAGGTACACGTCATGGGTCCCGGTGACACCGCTGATGTTCGCCGGGACCGTGCGCCAGGACTGCCAGCCGCCCGTGTTGCCGATGGCGAAGCTGCCGAGCGGCGGGTTCGTACGGCTGTCCAGGCGGACCTCGACGAGGCCGCTGACGCCCGAGGGGGCGCCGCTGGCGACGCGGGCGTTGAACTGGGTGGCCGCCGTGGAGCCGAAGTTGACGCCCCGGTAGAGGGCCCAGTCGCCGTTCGCGAGGCCGCCGATGTTCTGGCCGCCGCCCGAGTCGGAGGTGGACTCGGTGCTCACGCCGGTCTGGCTGTCGTACGACTCGGCCTGGATGGCGCTGTACGCGTCACGGTTGCCGGTCGGCGGTGGGGTGGTGCCCCCGCCGGCCGACAGTACCTGGACGTAGTCCACGACCATGGGGTTGCCGGGCTGGGTGTCGCCGTCCAGGCCGCCGCCGAACGCGTCGGGGAAGCCGCCGCCCATCGCCACGTTCAGGATGATGAAGAAGCCGTGGTTGGTGGCGTTGGCCCAGGTCGTCGCGTCGACCTGGTTGGCGGTCACCGTGTGGTAGTTGTTGCCGTCGACGTAGAAGCGGATCGCCTCCGGGCTCACCGAGCGGTCCCACTCCATGCTGTAGGTGTGGAAGCCCGACTGGCACGTGGTGTTGGGACAGGCCGTGGAGTTGCCGATGCCGGTGCTCTCGTTGCACGGGCCGCCGGGGTTGGTGCCGCAGTGCATCGTGGACCACACGCGGTTCAGGCCCTGGACGTTCTCCATGATGTCCAGCTCGCCGATGCTCGGCCAGTTCTGGTAGTTGCCGCGGAAGGGCGCGCCCAGCATCCAGAACGCGGGCCAGTAGCCCTCGGCCGCGACGCCGGTGACGTTCGGCATCTGGATACGGCCCTCCACGCGCAGCTTCCCGCCCGAGGGGGGCTGGAAGTCGGTGCGGTTGGTCTCGATGCGGCCCGAGGTCCAGTTGCCGGCGGAGTCGCGCCGTGGGGTGATGCGGAGGTTGCCGTTGCCGTCGAGCGCGACGTTGTTGGTGCTGTTCGTCATCGTCTCGACCTCGCCGGTGCCCCAGTTGGCGGGGCCGCCCGGGTAGGAGGTGCCCGTCGCGTACTGCCAGTTGGAGGTGTTGACGCCGGTGCCCGCAGGGCCGTCGAAGTCGTCCACGAAGACCTGGGTCCAGCCGGCCGACGGCGGGGGCGCGGACGCCTGTGCCGCCGAGGCCCCGGCCGCGGCCAGGCTCAGCGCGCTGGCGAGGGCGAGGAGTGTACGACGCAGGCGGCCCCGTCTGGGGGGTGCGGAGGGCGTGGGGGTTTTCCTCATGAGTACCTCTTTGCGTACGGAGTGGGGTGCGCAGGTGCTGAGGCGAGCGCCCTGGGGAAGACCGTGCTTGAGAGCGCTCTCAACGAGAGGTGCGGGGCCAATGTGCTCCCCGTTACTCGGGCCGTCAAGAGGTGAAGCGGCGAAAGTTCCTTGGGAGAGGGGCGAGTTCACACCCTGAAGGAGACGTCTCCGTACGGGAAGTGCCGTATGAGGCATGCTGGGGCTGGGGCTGGGGCTGGGGCTGGGGCTGGGGCTGGGGCTGGGGCTGGGGGCGGCCATTGTCGGTGATACCCCCGGTGCGGGGCGGGGACGGATGATTTCCCTGTCAGGTCCAGCGTGTTGGGGGCTGCGGGGCTTTGCATCCGCACTGGCGGGTGCTCGGGTAGTGGTGCGGTGCGGCCTGAGCACCCTGGGACGTGCTGGTCAGCCGCCCTGACCGGCGCTCCCCATCGGGCCGACCTTCACCGGGGAGCCGGAACCGTCCGTGACGGGCAGCGTGTCGGCGCCCGGCCAGTCGAGGGTGACCGACTTCGTCTCGTCCGGCGGGGTCACCACCAGTCCCGTGACGCGGACGCCGGAGCCACCCGAGTCGTTGATCGGGTAGTTGATGCCGAAGGCCACCGACTCCCCGTCCTTGAGGATGCCCGGGGTGACCTCCTCGCCACTGCGCTCGGCGGACAGCGACCCCGCGCTGGTCTTCAGGTCGACGCCCGCGTACCCGGAGATCGCGCAGTCCCGGCCGCCGCCGTTCGTCAGCTGCACCGCGACGGTGCCATCGGGGTCGCCATCGACGGTGTGGTCGATCGCCTTGAACTCCAGCTCGTCGGTGCGGCACTTGCCGACCTCGCCGTTCTCGTTGGAGCCGGTCCCGGCGACCGTGCCCTGCCCGCCGCCCTGATCCGAACCGCCCGAGGCCGAACCGCCGCCCGAGGAAGCCGCGGTGGACGCGGACGACGGGTCGCTCTGCGCCGTGCCGCCATCGTCGTTCTGGCAGGCCGTGAGCGAGAGACCCGCGGCAACGGCCAGGGCGGCGAAGGTGAGCTTGCGAACGCGCATTGTTTCTTCCTCAGTATCGGTTGGGGTACCGGCTGCTCGGTACGAGTCGGTACGAGCGAGTATTTCTGATCACCAGGACCCGTTCGGTCCGGCGAACCGTTCCGCCCAACCACCCCCTAATACATCCCCGTTACACGCACAGCCAGGCACAACGCCCACCACCACCGGGCACATCCCGTCCGCACCCGCCCCTCCTGCGCCCTTCCCCGGCCGCCGTCCGGCGCGGGAAACGAGGCCCGAGCAACGGCGCGCCACTGTCGATCCAGCAGGGAAGGGTCGGCGGGTGACCGGACGGCGGCCACCCGCGCGCAGGGGTCCTGACAGCGCGCGGACGATCTCGTGCGAAGATCACTCCTGGTCCAGGGAACCAGAACCCGGGATTCCCCCTCTCTAGGGTCGGGTGCCGCCCGAAGCTCCCCCCGAGGTTGCGGGCGGCACCCGGTGACCTGCAACAAGGTGTTCATGCCCTGTGCATGGTCCTGCACGGAGAGTCCCCTTGATCATCGGTTTACGACCAGCACCAGCCCACCGACAGGAGTTCCGCATGCCCAGCCGCCGCCGTTTTCTCGCCGGGTCCGCCGCCCTCGGCGTGGCCGGAGCGGCGGCCGGGTGTTCCGCCGGCAAGGAGGCCGGGCGCGGAGACGCGCCGCCGGCCGGCCGGCCTTCCCCTTCGGTTGTGCCCGCCGCGCAGCCCAAGGGGCAGCGGCTCAACTTCCTGGTGGTCCTCGCGGACGACCTCGGCTGGGGCGAACTCGGCAGTTACGGGCAGAAGCTGATCCACACGCCCCGTCTCGACGCCCTCGCCGCCGAGGGTCTGCGGTTCACCGACGCGTACGCCGCCGCCCCCGTCTGCGCGCCCTCACGCTGCTCCCTGCTCACCGGACTGCACAGCGGCCACGCGACCGTGCGCGAGAACCCGTGGGGCGCCGGTGGCCAGGCCGGCCTCACCGAGCAGGACTTCACCTTCGCGGAGGCACTGCGTGCCTGCGGCTACCGCACCGGCCTCATCGGCAAGTGGGGCTTCGGCCCCGAGACACCGGACCAGCCGAGCCACCCCAACTCCCGGGGCTTCGAGGAGTTCTACGGCTATCTGACACACGGCCACGCCCACGACTACTTCCCCGACTACCTCTGGGACAACGGCACCCGGCAGGAGATCCCCGCGAACCGGGACGGCGCCCGCGAGGTGTACGCGCCCGACCTCATCCAGCAGCGCTCGCTCGACTTCATCGACACGCACAAGAACGAGCCGTTCCTGCTCTACCTCGCGCCGACCGTCCCGCACGCCCCCAGCACCGACCCGGACCTCGGCCGGTACGCGGAGGCCCCCTGGACCCGCCCCAACAAAGCGCACGCCGCCCAGGTCACGTCCTTCGACACCCTCGTCGGCAGCGTCGTCGACCGGCTCACCGAGCACGGTCTCGCCGAGCGCACACTCATCCTCGTCACCAGCGACAACGGCCCGCACGAGGAGGGCGGCACCGACCCCGACCTGTTCGACGGCAACGGCCCGCTGCGCGGCTACAAGCGCAACCTGTACGAGGGAGGCATCCGGGTGCCGCTCATCGCCTGGTCGAAGGGCCGCGTCCGGGCCGGGACCACCGACCGGCCGACCCCGCTGATCGACGTCCTGCCGACCTTGGCGGACCTCGCGGGCGCACCCGTCCCCACGGACATCGACGGCCTCTCGCTCGCACCGCTGCTGCTCGGCGCCCGGAAGACCGCCCATGCCCCCTATCACGATCACCTGTACTTCTACCGCAACCACAGCGGCGGCTCCCCGCGCGCCAACGCCGTCGACGGCGGCCGGATACGGCGCCTGTCCGAGGCCGTGCGTCGCGGCGACTTCAAGGCCGTGCGGTTCGCGCCCGGTCAGGACCGGCGGGCGCCGGAAGACCGCTGGCAGGTCGAGCTGTACGACCTCGCCAAGGACCCCGGAGAGCAGGACGACCTCGCGGCGGCACGGCCCGGTGAGGCCGACGCCCTGGTCCGCCTCATGCGTGAGTCGTGGGCCGACACCTACGAGCGCAAGCCCTTCGGCGTCACCCTCGAAGTGACCCGGCAGGGCACGGAGTTCCTCGTGATCGCCACCCTCGCCAACGGTTCCGCCCGGCCCTGGACGGCCGCCGGGCTCGTCCTCCAGGCGCCCGGCCGCTGGCAGGTGCGCTCGCTGGGCCCGGCGACCGAGGACCGCGTCCCTGCGGGCGGCCGGCTCACCGCCCGCTGGACGGTCACGCCCTCCGCGGGCGCCAAACGCGGCTGGCTCACCTGCCGGGGCACGGCCACGCACGCGGGGATGCCGGTGGCGTACGCGGCACAGGCGGTCGCGCAGTAGACGCAGGCTGTGCCGGTATGCGGCTCCGCCGCGTGCGCCGGGTCAGCTCCCTGTCCCCGGCTGCCACCCCAGCGCCCGGGAGATGCCCCGCGCCGCCAGCCGAACCGCCGGGACCAGCGCCGGGACCTGCGCGCCGGCCTTGGGCACCACCACGGACACGGCCGCGACGACCGTGCTGTCCCGGCCGCGGACCGGGGCGGCCACCGAGAGGGCGTCGTCCGTGACCTGGCGGCTGCTCACGGCGGCGCCCGTGCGCCGGACCTCGGCCAGGACGCGCCGCAGGCGCGCTCCGTCGGCGATGGTGTACTGCGTGAACGCGGTCAACGGCCCCGCGCAGTACTCCTCCTGGGAGGCCGGATCGCTGTGCGCGAGCAGGGCGAGGCCGACGCCCGTGGCGTGCAGCGGCCAGCGGGCGCCCACACGGATGTGGACGCCGACCGCCGAGCGGCCGGACAGCCACTCGATGTAGACGACCTCGCCGCCGTCCCGCACCGCCAGCTGCACGTTCTCGTGTGTCGCCTCGTACAGGTCCTCCAGGTACGGCAGCGCGATCTGCCGCAGCGCCAGCCCGCGCGGGGCGAGGGCGGCGATCTCCCAGAGCCGTAGCCCCACGTGGTAGACCCCGGAGCCGTCGCGCTCCAGCGCGCCCCACTCGGTGAGCGCGGCGACCAGCCGGTGCGTCGTGGTGAGCGTGAGTCCGGACCGGCGGCTTATGTCGGTGAGGCAGAGCGCGGGGTGCTCGTGGTCGAAGGCGGCGAGCACGGCGAGCAGCCGACCGGGCGCGGACCGCGCGGACGAGGGGGAGGGTGGCGCGGACGAAGGGGACGACGGCGCGGACGAGAGAGAGGACGGCGAGGACGGTGGCGGCGGAGGCGGTGTCGGAGACGGGACGGTGTCGGCGGTCATCGGCATGGCATCGGCTCTGTCTCTGCTCGGGCCGGCTCCCTGCGCGGGCCGGTTCTCGGCTCGGTCGGCTCAGCTCAGCTGGGTCTCGGCGACCTTGCGCAGCAGAGTGTGCAGGGTGTCCCGCTCGGCCGGATCGAGGCCCTGGAGCAGGGTGTTCGTGACGCGCAGCCCGGCCTCGTCGGTGTCGCGGAGGAAGGCCCGCCCCTTGGGCGTGAGCACCACGATGCGGCTGCGGCGGTCGTCGGGCGACGGGCGCCGCCCGGCGAACCCGAGCTTCTCCAGATCGTCCACGAGCCCGACGATCGCACTCGGGTCGTAGCCCAGCCGAGAGCTCAGCTCGCGCTGCAACGCGCCCTCCGAGGTGGCCAGGAACCGCAGCAGCGCGTAGTGGCGCAGCCGCAGCCCCGACTCCTGCAGGAACGCGTTGAACAACTGCCCGGACCGCAGGCCCAGCCGGTACAGCAGGTACCCCGTGTCCGTGTGCAGCGTGCGCATCCACGGCTCCTGTGCGTCGATGAGTGCGGGGCCCACGGCCTTGTCGGTGGCGTGCTGCTGGCCGGCGATGACTGGCTCCCTGGGCCGGGCCCCGGCGGGGCGGTTCGTACGTCCGCCTTCAGCATGCCGCACCCTCGATAGGGCAACAACTATTGGCGACAACAATGATTGCCCTTGGCTTCGCTCCCGTAGTCGCAGCCGCAGGTTGGGGCGAGGACTTCGGTACCCCGGAGGGCGACAAGGTGGCACTCTGGTCGCAGCCGCGGGAGGTCGGGACGGCGTACGCGAACGGCGACTGGACCCCGGAGGCGTGATGAACCCCGCCAACCTCGCCCACCCCGGCACCAAACCCCGGCGAGCGAGTGCTCGGGCCGGCGCAACCGTAAGGGACACCCCATGTGCAAGGACGGACAGGGGCAGACAGATGCGCAATGACGGACTGGGATCGTGGCCCGCGCGCCGGGCCCGCAAGACACCGCACCGCACCGCTCTGGTCCACGGCGACGCCACGCTCACGTACGCGGACCTGTACGAGCGCACCACGCGCCTCGCCCACGCCCTGCGCGGCACGGGGGTCAGCCGAGGTGACCGGATCGCCTATCTGGGGCCCAACCACCCCTCGTACCTGGAGACGCTGTTCGCGGCCGGTACGCTCGGCGCGGTCTTCGTCCCGCTCAACCCCCGTCTCGCCGGACCCGAGATCGCCCACCAGCTCGCCGACTCCGGAGCCAAGGCCCTCGTCCACCGGCCCTCACACGCGGGGCTCGTCGCGGGCCTGCCCGGCGACATCGGTGTGCGGACGTACATCGAGGTCGGCGCCGAGTACGAGGCGCTGCTCGCCGGGGCCGAGACCGAGCCGATCGACCAGCCCGTCACGCACGACGACACCTGCGTCATCATGTACACCTCGGGCACGACGGGCCGCCCCAAGGGCGCGATGCTCACCCACGGCAATCTGATCTGGAACGCGTTCAACGTCCTGATCGACCACGACCTGGTCGCCGACGAACGCGCCCTGGTCTCCGCCCCCCTGTTCCACACGGCCGGGCTGAACATGCTCACCCTGCCCGTGCTGCTCAAGGGCGGCACCTGCGTCCTCGTCGAGACGTTCGACCCGGCGGGCACCTTCGACCTGATCGAACAGCACCGGATCACCTTCATGTTCGGGGTGCCCACGATGTTCGACCAGATGGCCCGGCACGAGCGCTGGGCCCGCGCGGACCTGTTCAGCCTGCGCATCCTGACCTGCGGCGGCGCACCGGTTCCCACCCCGCTCATCGCCCGGTACCAGGAACGCGGACTCACCTTCCTCCAGGGCTACGGCATGACCGAGGCCGCGCCCGGCGTGCTCTTCCTGGACGCCGAACACGCCGTCAGCAAGGCGGGCTCGGCGGGTGTTCCGCACTTCTTCAGCGACGTACGGGTCGTACGGCCCGACATGACGCCCGTCCGTATCGGCGAGACCGGTGAGGTCGTCGTCCGTGGCCCGCACGTCATGCCCGGCTACTGGGGGCTCCCCGAGGAGACGGCCGCCGCCTTCACGGACGGCTGGTTCCGCAGCGGGGACGCGGCCCGGACCGACGAGGACGGCTACGTCCGGATCGTCGACCGCATCAAGGACATGATCATCTCCGGGGGCGAGAACATCTACCCCGCCGAGATCGAGGACCGCATCCTCGCCCACCCCGACATCGCCGAGTGCGCCGTCATCGGCGTGCCCGACGAGAGGTGGGGCGAGGTGCCGCGGGCGGTCGTGGTCCCCCGCGACGGCGCCACGGTGAACCCCGACGAGGTGCTCGCCTCGCTGGCCGGGCACCTCGCCAGGTACAAGATCCCGAAGTCGGTGGTGCTGACGGACGAACTGCCCCGCACCGCCTCCGGAAAGCTCCTCAAGGCCCGGGTGCGCGAGCGCTACGGCACGGATTCCTGAGCAAGGAACGCCATAAGCACCCGCGCTCCCGTTGGGGTGCGCCCTCAGGCGCCCACCACGTCCACGAAGACCGGGTTGGAGTAGAACCACGTGTCCGCCCACGGGTCGCCGTTGCCCGGCTCGTGCGGGATCGGGCCGTGGGGGTCGGTCGTGGCGCCCAGGTAGCCCGCCCCGTTGCGGTTGCCGTCGCTGCCGCGCAGGCGGACGTAGAAGGACTCGTCCCCGGCGGTCAGCGGGATGCGGAGGGTGTACGTCCCCTTCCGGCCGGAGACGTCCTCCGTCCGGACGACCTTGGTGTCGGGAGCCTTCCAGGTGTCCCGGTCGGTCACCGGACCGCGCACCGCGCCCCGGATCACGTCCACATGGGCCAACTCCGGGAGGACTCCCTGGGAGTTGGGGCGTGAAGCGGTCGTCACCGTCACGTTCAGTGTGATCCTCTCGCCCTTGCGGACGCGCAGCCGCCCGCCGAGCGTGACGCCCCGGCCCGCGTCGCGGTCCCGCTTCAGCCGGACGTCGAGTCCGTCGAGCAGATGGCCGTGGTCGAGCCACACCCGGCCCGCGCGCAGGCCCGCCATCACCGCGCGATAGCCGTAGCGGGTGACGCCCACATGGGTGCGGCTGAACTGGCCGGGCCAGAAGTCGCTGCCGGGCTGCGGGCTGTCCGTGTTCACCGGGTCGGGCAGCCGGCCGGTGTTGTCGAAGTTCTGTCCCGGGAGCCAGTCACCGTTCTTCCAGGTGTCGAACACGATGCGGTGGGCGTCCGAGTTGGTGGTGATGGAGAACAGCCTGCCCTCGGCGAGCAGGGAGTCCCAGAGGCCGCCCACGGTCGCCGTCGCCCAGTCGAAGCCGCCGTACGTCAGGTACGCCCCCGCCGGGTAGCCGGGCCAGGACTGCGCGGACGGCTTGTTCTCGTACTCGCCGCGCATCGATGTCGAGCCCCGCCAGCCGGGGATCGCCGCGCCCTGGGCGCCGGGCGCACCCTCCATGCCGATCATGATCTCGGGGGCCGCGTCCCGCCAGTTGCGCATCTCGTGCGGGGAGTCGATGCCCAGCCGCAGGGGGTGGTTGGCGAGGACCAGAACGTCGTCGACGTAGCCCGTGCGGCGCTGCTCGGCCAGCCACTGGATGGCCTTCACGGCGTGCGCCTCGTTGCGCGCGGTGTCGGCGTCGGCGGGGCCGCCCTTGTCGTAGGCCAGCAGCTTGCCGTCGTACTCGCGCTCGAACCGTGTGAGCAGGTCGACCTCGTGCGGGCCGGGCGACGAGAAGACCGTGCAGTGCTCGGCGGCCGGGATGTACCACTCCAGGCCCTGGAAGATCAGCTGACGCGGGTTCTCCGCCCGTGCCCTGAGGATCTCCTGGTGCTCCAGCGAGGCCCCGTACTGGGCGTGCCCGACGTTCGAGTGCTCGGTGAACACCATCCAGTCGAGGCCGTACCTGGCGCCCGCGGCGGCCAGCTGGGAGAACGTGTACTTCGCGTCGTGGCTGTAGACGGTGTGGATGTGGTGGTCGCCGACGAGGTAGGCCAGGCGGGGGTCGTCACCGCCGAGGCGCCGCTCCGCGGCGGCCGCGGGCACCGCGGGCACCGCCGCGGAGCCGAGGGCGAAGGCGGCGCCGAACAGGCCCGCGCGGCGCAGGAGCCCCCGTCGGGAGACGCCCTGCGCGTCGAGGCCGGCGGGGGAGACGGACGGATCGGCCCAGACGGGCAGCTGCTGCTCGGACATGGCGTGCGGGTCCTCTGTGTCCTCAGTGGGTTCTCAGTGGGTTCTCAGTGGTTCATGAACGACGTGACGGGCAGGGCTCGTTCGACGATCCGGACGTCGCCGAGCCGTCCGTGCAGGATCTGGTCGATCCGGCCGCCGTACTCGTAGCCGCCCAGCAGCCACGGCAGCCCGACCGAGGTGATGCCGATCGCGGGGGCCTTGGGATTGCGGACCACCGGGCAGCCCTCGACATACAGCGTCGTGTGCGCGCCGTCGTTGACGACCGCGAGGTGCCACCAGGTCTCCAGCGGCGTCTCCTGGCCCCAGTTGGTGGCGATGCCCTGCTGGTTGAGCGGGCGCATCGCCCACTGCGGCTCGCGGTCGTTGGAGAGGGACAGCGTGGCGAGCGGCTCGTCGGGGTCGTCGGCGGTCCTGCCGGCGGCACCGCCCGTGCCGGTGCGGCTGACCAGGCCCGACCAGGCGTTGTGCGAGGGGTTCCAGTCGGCGGGGAGGCGGTAGAAGGCCTCGATGGTGTAGCCGTTGTCGAAGGTGGCAGAGTTGAGGGGAGCTCCGTCGACCGTGCGCAGATACGCGCCCTTCAGCGGGGACTTGTAGCCCTGGAACTCCAGGCTGCCGTGGCCGGGCTGGTCGGGGTGGTGGTCCGGGGACCAGCCCAGCTTGCCGCCGCCCACGGTGACCGGGCCGAGGTCGTTGCCGCGCCCGGACAGATCGCGGACGGTGCCGTTCGCGGGCGCCTCGAAGCGCCAGTACGCCACCGTGCCCGGTATCAGCATCCGCGACGCGGGCCGCGCCGGTCTCGCGGCCACGGGGGCGAAGCCCGAGAAGCGCTCCTCGAAGTCGATCCCCACGGAGAACCGGTCGGCGTCTCCGCTCAGCTCGATCTCCCGCCGCTCCAGCTCGCCCAGGCCCTTCGCGGCCCGGCCCAGGATCCACGGGGAGATCGTCTCCACGTCGATGGTGTTCCGGTCGAGGTCGAAGCGGTAGAGGCGGATCATCGCGGCGCCACCGAAGTAGCGGTTCTGGTAGTTCGTGAGGTGGAGGTGGACGTCGTGGCCCGCCGCGTTCTTGCGCGTGGTGCGACCGGCGGGCCAGTAGTGCCCGTTGAGGGTGAGGAAGATCTGGTCGTGGTCCTCGATCAGCTGGTCCCAGAGCTGCTGACCGTACGAGGAGAGCGAGTCGTCCCCGTCGACGAGTTCGTGCGTGGTGAGGACGACCGGCGTCTTCGGGTGCTGGGCCATGACGTCCCTCGCCCAGGCGAAGCCCTTTGCCGACAGGCGCCAGTCCAGGGCCAGCACCATCCACTCGCGGCCGGCGGCCTGGAAGAGGTGGAAGGTGTTGTAGCCGTCGGGCGAGGCGCCGCCGAACGTCTTGCCGCCCTGGAACCGCTGTGGACCGAAGGCGTCCAGATAGGGCGTCGCACCGCGCTGGTCGGTCGTGGACGACTTCACGTCGTGGTTGCCCGCCAGGACGCTGTAGCCCACACCCCGCCGGCCGAGGACGCCGAACGCCTCACTGATCGCGGTGATTTCGGCCGGGGTGCCGTTCTGCGTGAGGTCACCCAGGTGGGAGAGGAAGACGATGTTCTCCTCCTGCCCGTGTTCCAGCAGGTAGCGCAGGGACGCCTCGACGGGCGCCTTGTCGATGCTCGGACCGTCGAAGAGGTACTGGGTGTCGGGCATCACGGCGAGCGTGAAGCGGCGGCTGTCCGGGTCGGGCCGTCGGCCGGTGGCGGGGCTGTCGTCCGCGGCCCGGGCGACGGTCGTGGTGGGCAGCGCGACCGCGGCGGCCGCTCCGATCAGCGCGGTCGCCCGCAGGAAACCGCGTCTGCCGGCGCCCGCCTGGGGCGCCTCCTGGGCAGGCTCGTGCCCGGACTCGTGCGAGGTGCACACATTGACTCCGTGAGAGGGGAAGTCCCGGAGGAGAAGGGAAGGGGACGGGAAGCGGGGGTGGAGTCCTGGGAGGGAAAGGGGGATCAGAGAGTGCGCAGGGTCCAGCTCCAGCGGTGGGTGCCCGGCGGGACGAGGTACGAGGGTGAGGTGTCCGGCCCGCACGATGCGGTGCCGACGCCCCGGTGGGCCGCGTCGATATGGACCACACAGCCGGGCCGGGGCACCAGTTCGTCGTGGTGCGCGGCCGCGGTCAGGTCCTCGGCGCGGTAGCGGGTCACGGAGACCTGGCGGGGCTCGTCCAGCCGCACGGCCAACCCGTGGCCGCCGTCCCCGCTGAGCGAGAAGTGGCGCACCCCGTGCCGGCCCCCGCTCTCCTGCGGGCGCAGATACGGGGTGAACAGCTCGTCCACCGCGGCCGAGTAGTGCCCCACGGGCGCTCCGGCGGCACGGTCCGGGTAGCTCTCCCACGGGCCCTGCCCGTACCAGGCGAAGCGGTCGAGCCCGGCGACGGTCTCGAACACGGTGCCCACCCGCGCCACGTCCGACAGCTCCTCGGGCAGCACCGCCGTCTCCTCGACGAACACCCGGCCGTCCCGCAGCGCGGTGAACGCCTGCTCGTGCTCGACCGGCCCCGCGGCCGTGGCCCAGCGGGACCGCACCAGGACCCGGGCACCCTTCCGCTCCGCGGAGACGGTCTCGCGCTCCGCGCGGTCCAGGCCCCAGGCGCGCCAGCGGTCGGCCGTGCCGCCGAGGACGTCGTTGTCGGTGGGGGCGCGCCACAGGCACAGCACGGGCGGCGCGGTGAGCAGCGGATGCAGCAGCAGGCCGTCGGCGTCCGTCTCGGGCCGGGCGTCGGAACTCGGGCCGCCCGCACGGGAGCCGGGGTGACCGAGGCTGTTCCGGGCGGACCCGTCGTCGGCGTCACCCTCGACGACCGCCGCCCCGTCGCCCACCACCGGTTCGCCCACCACCGGTTCGCCCGCTTCCGCCTCGTACCAGCGCACCTGCGGGTTGCACACCTCGGTGCCGCGCGGGGCCCACGGTTCGTCCGCGGCGGTCGTCACGCGCAGTGTCAGCCAGATCTCGCCGGCCCCGTCGAGTACTTCGGGCCGGTCGATGACGGCCGCGCCACCGGGCGGGACGTCGGGCAGCGCGGCCGGCACCGTCCAGCTGCCGCCGTCGGCGGCGGCGAACTCCCACTCGGCGGCCAGCCACGACAGGTCGCGGAAGTGCTGCCGGTTGTGCACCCGCAGCACCCGCCAGGTGCCCTCGCCCTCCACGGACAGCCGCACCGGCGCGGCGATCTCCCGGTGCTCGTACATCACGGGCTTGGGCGTGCGGTCCGGGAAGACGACGCCGTCGGCGATGAACGCGCCGTCATGGACCGCCTCGCCGAAGTCGCCGCCGTACGCCCAGCGCAGGCCGGGTGCGGCGACAGCGTTGTCATACAGCCCGGCGCCCGCGCGCCCGGCCGGTCTTCCGTCGTTCACCCGCTGGAGAATGCCGTGGTCCCAGAACTCCCAGATGAAGCCGCCCTGAAGGCCCGGGGTGGACTCGATGGCCGCCCAGTGGTCGGCGAGCGTGCCGTTGCTGTTGCCCATCGCGTGGGAGTACTCGCACTGGATGAGCGGCCGGGTCTGCTCACCCGACAGTGCGTGGGCGACACAGTCCTCGATCGGTGCGTACATCGGGCAGGCGATGTCGGAGGCGTCGTCCGTGGCCGCCCAGTCCAGCTTGGCGGCGCCCTCGTACTGGACCGGCCGGGTCGGGTCGTGGCGGCGCACCCACCCGGCGGCCGCGTCGTGGTTCGCGCCGTAGTCGGACTCGTTGCCCAGCGACCAGATGATCACGGACGGGTGGTTCTTGTCCCGCAGGACCATGCGCGAGACGCGGTCCACGAACGCGGACGCGTAGCGCGGGTCGTCGGCGATCTCGTGGGCGTGGTCGTGCGACTCGATGTTCGCCTCGTCCACGACGTAGAAGCCGAGCTCGTCGGCGAGGTCGTACAGCGCGGGGTCGTTCGGGTAGTGGGCGGTGCGGATCGCGTTGAAGCCGAAGCGCTTCAGCGTCAGCAGGTCGGCCCGCATGTCCTCGTACGACACGGTTCGCCCGGTCAGCGGATGGAAGTCGTGCCGGTTCACGCCCCGGATGTAGACCCGCTCGCCGTTGAGCAGCAGGTCCCGGCCGCGGATCTCCACCTCGCGGAAACCCACCCGGTGGGTCGAGGTGTCGGCGACGGAGCCGTCGGCCCGGTGCAGGCGCACGGTCAGGCCGTACAGCTCGGGCGTCTCGGCGGTCCAGGCGCGTACGTCCCGCACCGTGGCGCGCAGGCGGGCCTCACCCAGGAAGTCGGAGACGCGCTCGTCCTCGGCGTTCAGCCGGTCGAACTCGGAGTCCTGGGCGAGGTCCTGGCCGTCCAGGCGACCGGTGACGTACCACCCGTCGGGCAGCGCGCCCGCCGCCGACCGCACCCGGCAGTCCACCCGGAGCGAGCCGTCGCACCGCGCCCGCACCGTCACGTCCGCGAGACGCAGCGGGTCCGTCGCGTACAGCAGCACCGAGCGAGTGATCCCGGCGTGCCACCACTGGTCCTGGTCCTCGATGTGCGAGGCGTCGGACCACTTCACGACGGTGAGCCGTACGGTGGCGGACTCCCCGGGCCGTACGGCGTCGGAGAGATCGAACTCGGCCGCGAGATGCGAGTCCTTGGAGAGGCCCACCGGCCGCCCGTCCACGTGCACGAGCAGCACGCTCTCGGCGGCGCCGACCTGGAGCACGATGCGGCGCCCGGCCCATTCGGCTGGGATGTCCACGTCCCGCTCGTACACGCCCGTCGGGTTCGCGGCGGGGGAGTCCGGCGGGAACTCCGTCCACGGCATGCGGACGTTGGTGTACTGCGGCAGGTCGGTCGTGTCCTGCATCGTCCAGGCGCCGGGGACCGACGACCAGGACCATGCGGGGCCGGGCTCCGCCTCGGGTGACGGGAGCAGTTGGAAGCGCCACCGGCCGTCGAGGGACAGGGCACCCTCGCGCCGGTCCACCGCACACATGGGCAGCCGGCGCCAGGAGGTCACCTCGGGTGACTGCCACGGGCGCAGCGCGATCAACGGATCGCCGGACATCCCGGATGTCAACGGATGGCTCCCTTGCCGAGGTCGGCGATGATCTGCCGGGCGCCGACGGCGAACACGATCAGCAGCGGGACAAGAGCGAGCAGGGCGCCGGTCATGACCATTCCGTAGTCGGTGGTGCCGTGGGTGCCGTTGAGCTGGGACAGCGCGACCTGGAGGGTGACGTTGTCCGGGTTGGTGAGGGCGATCAGGGGCCAGGCGTAGTCGTTCCACTGGCCCATGAAGGTGAAGATGCCCAGGAACGCGAGGCCCGGGCGGACCACCGGGAGCGCCACGTGCCAGTACTGGCGCAGGAAGCCCGCCCCGTCGATCCGTGAGGCGTCGAGCAGTTCGTTGTGGATCGCGCCCTTCATGTACTGGCGCATCCAGAAGATACCGAACGCGTTGGCCGCCGCAGGGACGATCAGCGCGGTCATCGAACCGATCCAGCCGATGTTCGCCATGATGACGAACTGCGGGATGGCCGCCATCTGCGCCGGCACCATGAAGATCGCCATCATCAGGGCGAACAGCGTCCGGCGCCCGGGGAACTCGAACTTGGCGAAGACGAAGGCCGCCAGCGAGTCGAAGAACAGGACCAGGACGGTCACCGAGCCCGCCACCAGCAGCGAGTTGGCCATCGAGCCGAAGAAGTCGATGTTGTCGAAGAGGTTGCGGACGTTCTCCGCGAAGTGCGAGCCGGGCAGCAGCTTCGGCGGGTAGGAGAAGATGTCGGTCGACGAGTGCGTCGACATGATCACGGCCCAGTAGAACGGGAAGACCGAGAGCAGCAGACCGGCGATCAGGACGAGATGGAGCGCTATGCCCCGCTGCCGTGAACCCTTGGGGGATGCCATGGTGGCGGGCTCCTATTCTTCGCCCCGGCGCTGTACCAGGCGCCAGTTGATGATCGAGAAGAGGACGACGACGAGGAAGATGCCCCAGGCCACGGCGGCGCCGTAGCCGAAGTCGTTGTTGTCGAAGGTCTGCTGGAAGAAGTAGAGGACCATCGTCTGGCCGGCGTGGCCGGGGCCGCCCGCGAACGAGGAGTTGTTGTCCGTCGTCTGCAGCAGCACCTGCGGCTCGGAGAAGGACTGCAGGCCGGTGACGGTCGAGATGACCAGGACGAAGAGCAGGACGGGACGCATCAGCGGCAGGGTGACCCGGAAGAAGGTCTGCACGGGACCGGCTCCGTCCATGCGCGCCGCCTCGTACAGCTCGCCCGGGATCGTCTGGAGACCGGCCAGGAAGATGATCGCGTTGTAGCCGGTCCACTGCCAGGTCATCAGCGTCGCGATGGAGACCTTGATGCCCCACGGCGAGTTCAGCCAGGCCACCTGGTCCAGGCCGACCGCCTGCAACAGGGCGTTCGCCAGGCCGAAGTTGGTGGAGAAGACCGAGCCGAAGATGATGGCGACGGCGACGATCGAGGTGACGTTCGGCAGGAAGTACGCGAAGCGGTACACGTTCTTGAAGCGCACCGCCGAGTTGAGCAGCACGGCCGTCACCATCGCCAGGAAGATCATGGGGATGGTGGCCAGCGCCCAGATGACGATCGTGTTCCCTATGGAGCCCCAGAACTGGCTGTCGGACAGGAGATAGCGGTACTGCGACAGCCCCGCGAACTCCATCGAGCCGAGTCCGTCCCAGCGGTGGAACGACAGATACAGCGAGAACCCGACCGGGACCAGCCCGAAGGCGAGGAAGAGCAGATAGAAGGGGGAGATCGCGGCGTACAGCCGCCAGTGACTCAGGATCCCCTTGCCTGGAGGTCCGGCGGGGGCGGCGGTCACGGTCGCCGGGGTCGTCTCGATCACGGGTGCGGTGGCCATGTCAGTAAGTCACCCCCAGGTGGTCCGCTATACGCCGGCACTTGCTCATGGCGTCCTTCCAGGCCTGGTCCGGGTCCTTGCCGAGCACGGAGAAGTTCCGCATCTCGTCGTCGATCGGGGTCTTGAGCGCGATGTCGTACGGGCTGTTGAAGGCGACCGGGATCTTCTGCGCCGCCGGGCCGAAGACGTCCATGGTGATCTGACCGCCGAAGAACTCGTCCGGTTCGCGCAGCTTCTCCATCCGGTACGACGCCGGAGTGGAGGGGAAGAGCACGGAGTCGACGAAGCCCTGGGCCTGGTTGTCCGCGTCGAGCATCCAGGTGATCATCTCGAACGCCTTCTCCGGCTCCCGGCACGCCTTGGTGATCGACAGGAACGAGCCGCCGATGTTCGACGGGCCGCCCGGACAGCTCGCCACCCGCCACTTGCCCTTGGTCTTCGGCGTGTTGAGCTTGATGTCGCCGGCCGCCCAGGAGGCGTTCAGCTGGCTGGGCAGCAGGCCCCGCTCGGTGGCCGAGATGTTGTCCGGCGTCCCGTTGACGATCTTCGAGACCAGTCCGCGACGGGTGGCCTCCACGGCCCGGTCCCAGGCGGTGCGCACATGCTCCTGGTCACCGATGAAGTGCCGGTCCTTGTCGACGAACCGCTTGGTCGTCTGGTTGACCGAGATGCCGTAGATGCTGAGGGCGTCGGTGAGGATGAACGCGCCGGGGACGCGCTTCTTGAGCTGCTCACCGGCGGCGAGGAACTTCTCCCAGGTATCCAGCTCCCTGGAGACGTCGTCCGGTTCGTACGGCAGCCCGGCCCTCTCGAAGACGGCCGGCTGGTAGTAGTGGGCGACGGGGCCGCAGTCGATCGGGAAGCCCACCATCGAGCCGTCCTCGGCGATGCCCGCGTCCCACTTCCAGGTCAGATACCGGTCCTTGAGCCTGTCGGCGCCGAGCGTCCGCAGGTCCACGAACTGGTTGGAGTTGGGCAGGTACGAGGCCATGTCCTCGCCCTTGAGCCCGGCGATGTCCGGAACGTGGGCCCGTCCGGTCATCGTGGTCATCAGTTTCGAGCGGTAGTAGCCGCCGATCTGGATGGCCTGCAGGTTCACCGCGCTGTCGTAGCGGGACCTGGCCTTCTGGAGGACCTTCGGGCTCAGCCCGCCGCTCCAGTACCACAGGACCATGTTCCGGCCGGTCGACCCGGTCGGAACGGCACAGCCGGACGCCAGCCCGCCGAGGGCTGTGGCGGCCGTGCCGGCCAGGCCCGCGCGCAGCAGGCCTCTTCGTGAGAGCCGCAAAGCTCCCACCGCCTTTCGGATGTCTTGACTTCGCGTGGGGAGTCAGTGAGGGGTGCTGACGGGGGAGTGACGGGGGCGTGGGAGAGGGGCGGACCCGGGTCGGCCGGCAGCCGCTCGGCGAGGAAGCCGTAGGCGCGCCGCAGTCCGGCGTCGTCGAGCGCGCGCCACCACGTGTGGACCCCGTACCAGCCGGGTGCCGCCTGGGCCCCGCCGTGGTGGCGTACGGACAGACCGGCGGCGAGCACGGCGAAGCGCAGCCGCTCCTGAAGGGGCCAGCCGCCCAGCGAGGCCGCGACGAAGCCGGCGGCGAAGACGTCCCCGGCGCCCGTCGCGTCCAGCACGTCCACGTCCAGAGCCGGCACGTCGGCGTACTCACCCGTCGTCTGGTCCACGGCGATCGCGCCCTCGCCGCCGCGCGTGACCACGGCCACCGGCACCAGCTCCGCCAGGGTGCCGAGGGCGGCGACGGCGCTGTCGGTGCGGGTGTAGGCCATCGCCTCGGTCTCGTTCGGGAGGAAGGCGTGGCACAGGGAGAGCTGGTCGAGCAGGTCGGAGGACCACTGCTGGGTGGGGTCCCAGCCGACGTCCGCGTAGATGTGCGTCCCGTTCGCGGCCGCCTTGGCGAGCCACTCGCGGGGCTCGGCCTCGATGTGCACAAGAGCGGCACGCGCGTCGGGCGGGTCGCCCATCAACGCGTCCTGGGTGTACGGGGGTTCCTGGCCGTGGGTGACCAGCGCCCGGTCGTGGCCGTACGCGAGCGAGACGGTGACCGGGGTGTGCCAGCCGTCCGCCGTGCGGGACAGGGAGAGATCGATGCCCTCCTGGCCGTCGAGGACGTCGCGGCAGTACTCGCCGTAGAAGTCGTCACCGAAGACGGTGGCCAGCGAGGTGGTGAGGCCGAAGCGGGAGGCGGCGACCGCCAGATTGGCGATGCCGCCGGGACCGCAGCCCATACCGTGGGTCCAGATCTCCTCTCCGGGCGTCGGCGGCTTCCCCAGCCCCGTGAGGACGAGGTCGTAGAACAGCAGCCCCGTCAGCAGTACGTCGGGCCGGTCGTCGTCCACGCGCGCATCCTCCTGTCGCAGGCGCCCACGCTCATTTCTGAGCGCGGACGTCGGAACCGTCGCTTTCGGTGCACAGGATCGTGCGCGTCCTCCGGGGATTTGGCAAGAGTCAAGCAGAAGTGAGCATAGAAATGATTGAAGATGACGAGTACTGTCCACGGTGTGCTGGCAGAACGACGACATCAACTCATCCTGAGGGCCCTGCGCTCCGGCGGCCCGGCAGCGGTCACCGACCTGTCCGAAGAGCTCGGAGTGAGCCCCGCCACCGTCCGGCGCGACCTCGTCAAGCTGGAGGAGGAGGGGCTGCTCACCCGTGTGCACGGCGGCGCGGTGGCGGAGGAGGGCGACCAGCCCTTCGCCGAGGTCGCCGAGGTGCGTGTGCCCGAGAAGGACGCGATAGCGGCGAAGGCGGCATCGCTGGTCCAGGACGGCCAGACCGTGCTGCTCGACATCGGCACCACCGCCTACCGGCTGGCCCGGCAGCTGCACGGCCGTCGGCTCACCGTGATCACCAGCAACCTGGTGGTCTACGAGGAGCTCGCCGACGACGAGGGCATCGAGCTGGTGCTGCTGGGCGGCATGCTCCGCCGTGAGTACCGCTCGCTCGTCGGCTTCCTGACCGAGGACAACCTGCGCCAGCTGCACGCGGACTGGCTGTTCCTCGGCACCAGCGGGGTGCGGCCGGGCGGGCAGGTGATGGACACCACCGTCGTCGAGGTGCCGGTCAAGCGCGCCATGATCAGGGCGGGGGACAGGGTCGTCCTGCTGGCCGACCGCGCGAAGTTCCCGGGCACGGGGATGGCGCGGGTCTGCGGACCGGAGGAACTGGACATGGTGGTGACGAACGCACCCGTCGACCCGGTCACGCGGTCCGCGCTGGAGGAGGCGGGTGTGGAAGTGGTGCCGGCGTGAGCCGGGTACACGACCGGGTACACGAAAGGACGGCAAAGGTGGTAGTCGCGTGAAGCTGACGATTCTGGGCGGTGGCGGGTTCCGGGTGCCGCTGGTGTACGGGGCGCTCCTCGGAGACCGCGCCGAGGGCCGGGTGACGCGTGTCGTCCTGCACGACCTGGACGCGGAGCGGCTGTCCGCCGTGACCCGCGTCCTGGCAGAGCAGGCGGCGGGCAGGCCCGACGCGCCCGAGGTGACGGCCACCACCGACCTCGACGAAGCACTCAGGGGCGCCGACTTCGTCTTCTCGGCGATCCGCGTCGGCGGCCTGGAGGGGCGCGCCGACGACGAGCGCGTTGCCCTCGCGGAAGGCGTCCTCGGCCAGGAGACCGTCGGTGCCGGCGGTATCGCCTACGGCCTGCGCACGGTGCCCGTCGCCGTCGACATCGCCCAGCGGGTGGCCCGGCTCGCCCCCGACGCCTGGGTCATCAACTTCACCAACCCCGCCGGACTGGTCACCGAGGCCATGTCCCGCCACCTCGGCGACCGCGTGATCGGCATCTGCGACTCGCCGGTCGGCCTCGGCCGCCGTATCGCCCGCGTGCTCGGCGTCACCGACCCTCGCGAGGCGTGGATCGACTACGTGGGCCTCAACCACCTGGGCTGGGTCCGCGGACTGCGCGTCGCCGGCCGCGACGAGCTCCCGCGCCTGCTCGCCGACCGCGACCTGCTCGGTTCCTTCGAGGAGGGCAAGCTCTTCGGCCCCGAATGGCTCCAGTCCCTCGGCGCGGTCCCGAACGAGTACCTGCACTACTACTACTTCAACCGCGAGGCCGTCCGCGCCTACCAGGAGGCCGAGAAGACCCGCGGCGCCTTCCTGCGCGACCAGCAGGCCCACTTCTACGAGGAGATGCGGCGCCCCGACGCCGAGGCACTCAAGGCCTGGGACCGTACCCGCGCCGAGCGCGAGGCCACCTACATGGCGGAGAACCGTGAAACGGCGGGCGCCGGCGAGCGCGACGCCGACGACCTCTCCGGCGGCTACGAGAAGGTCGCCCTCGCCCTGATGCGGGCCATCGCCCGCGACGAGCGCACCACCCTGATCCTCAACGTCCGCAACAAGGGCACCCTCTCCGTCCTCGACACCGAGGCCGTCATCGAGGTGCCCTGCCTCGTCGACGCCAACGGCGCGCACCCTGTCGCCACCGACCCGCTGCCCGACCACGCCACCGGCCTGGTCTGCGCGGTCAAGGCCGTCGAACGCGAGGTCCTGTCCGCGGCCGAGTCGGGCTCCCGCACGACCGCCGTCAAGGCCTTCGCCCTGCACCCGCTCGTCGACTCCGTGAACGTGGCCCGCAGGCTGGTCGACGCCTACACGGCCGTCCATCCGGGCATGGCGTACCTCAGGTAGATCCCCTAGATCCCCGCACGAGCCCGCACAGCCCCCAGGAGAACTGCTTCCATGCATGACGAACGCCGCCGGATCGAGGAACGCGTCGAGCGCGTCCACACCCAGCGCATCAAGCCCGCGATCTACGCCGCCTCCGTGCCCTTCGAGGTCGAGGCCTGGCATGCCCCCGGCGAGCCCGTCCCCTTCGACGAGGCCGCGGACGCCCCGTACGAGCCCTTCGCGATGAACACCCCCTGGGGTCCGCCCTGGGGCACCACCTGGTTCCGGATGCGCGGCCAGGTGCCCGCCGAGTGGGCGGGCAGGCGCGTCGAGGCCGTCATCGACCTCGGCTTCGTCGGGGACTGGCCCGGCAACCAGGCCGAGGCCCTGGTCCACCTCACGGACGGGACCCCCCTCAAGGCGGTCAACCCGCTCAACCAGTACGTGCCGATCGCCAACCCGGCCACCGGCGGGGAGACTGTCGACTACCTGGTCGAAGCGGCCTCCAACCCCGACATCCTCGCCAACGACTTCGCGGCCCCGACCCCGCTCGGCGACGTCCTCACCGCCGGCGACAAGCCGCTCTACACCTTCCAGCGCGCCGACATCGCCGTCCTCGACGAGAACGTCTGGCACCTCGACCTGGACCTCCAGGTGCTGAGCGAACTGATGGTCCATCTCGAAGCGCACGACCCGCGCCGCCACGAGATCATGCACACCCTGGACCGGGCCATGGACGCCCTGGACCTCGACGACATCCCCGGCTCGGCCGCGGCCGTCCGCGAGGTCCTCGCCCCCGCCCTGGCCAAGCCCGCGCACGCCAGCGCCCACACCGTCTCCGGCGTCGGGCACGCCCACATCGACTCCGCCTGGCTGTGGCCCATCCGCGAGACCAAGCGCAAGACGTCCCGCACGTTCTCGAACGTGACCTCTCTGGCGGACGAGTACGAGGACTTCATCTTCGCCTGCTCGCAGGCCCAGCAGTACGAGTGGGTGCGCGACAACTACCCCCATGTGTGGGAGCGGATCAAGAAGTCCGTCGAGAAGGGGCAGTGGGCGCCCGTCGGCGGCATGTGGGTCGAGGCCGACGGCAACCTGCCCGGCGGCGAGGCCCTGGCCCGCCAGCTCATCCACGGCAAGCGGTTCTTCATCGAGCACTTCGGCGTCGAGACCAAGGGCGTGTGGCTGCCGGACTCCTTCGGCTACACCGCCGCCTATCCGCAGCTCGCCAAGCTCGCGGGCAACGAGTGGTTCCTGACCCAGAAGATCTCCTGGAACCAGACCAACAAGTTCCCGCACCACACCTTCTGGTGGGAGGGCATCGACGGCACCCGCATCTTCACCCACTTCCCGCCGGTCGACACCTACAACGCCAGGTTCAGCGGCGAGGAGATGGACCGCGCCGTCCGCAACTACCGGGAGAAGGGCGGCGGCACCCGCTCCCTGGCCCCCTTCGGCTGGGGCGACGGCGGTGGCGGCCCCACCCGCGAGATCATGGAGCGGGCGCGCCGGCTGGCCGATCTGGAGGGCTCGCCGAAGGTCGTCGTCGAGCACCCGGACGAGTTCTTCGCGAAGGCCCGCGACGAGTACCCGGACGCCCCCGTCTGGGCCGGCGAGCTCTACCTGGAACTGCACCGCGCCACGTACACCTCCCAGGCCCGCACCAAGCAGGGCAACCGGCGTTCCGAGCACCGGCTGCGCGAGGCCGAGCTGTGGGCGACCACGGCCGCGCTGCACGCGCCGGGCTACTCCTACCCCTACGACAAGCTCGACCGGCTGTGGAAGACGGTCCTCCTCCACCAGTTCCACGACATCCTGCCGGGCTCCTCGATCGCCTGGGTGCACCGGGAGGCCGAGGCGGAGTACGCACGGGTCGCGAAGGAGGTCGAGGCACTGACCGCCGAGGCGATCGCGGCACTCGGCGCGGGCGACGCACGCGTGTTCAACACCAGCCCGGTGGAGCGCAGCGAGGTCGTCCGGACCGCGGACGGCTCCCTGGTCCACACGGTCGTCCCGGCGAACGGCAGCGCCCCGCTGGGCGCCGGAGAGGGCACGGACCCGGTGACGGTCACCGGACGCGTCCTCGACAACGGCCTCGTCCGGGTGGAGATCGCCGAGGACGGCACCCTGGCCTCCGTACGCGACCTGCGGGCCGGCGGCCGCGAGGTCCTCGCCGACAAGGGCAACCTCCTCCGGCTGCACACAGACCTCCCGAACTACTGGGACGCCTGGGACGTCGACAAGCACTACAAGAACCGCTACACGGACCTGCTGGACGCGGACTCCGTGACAGTCGTAGAGGAGGACCCGCTGCGGGGGGCGATCCGGGTGGAGCGCTCCTTCGGCAAGGGCTCGAAGATCACCCAGACGATCAGCCTCCGGGCCGGCAGCCCCCGCATCGACTTCGAGACGGACATCGACTGGCACGAGGCCGAGAAGTTCCTCAAGGCGGGCTTCCCGGTCGACATCAGGGCGCCCCACTCCTCCGCGGAGATCCAGTTCGGCCACATCCAGCGCCCCACCCACACCAACACCAGCTGGGAAGCGGCCCGCTTCGAGGTGTCCGGGCACCGCTGGGTGCACATCGCCGAGCCCGGCTACGGCGTGGCGGTGATCAACGACTCCACGTACGGCCACGACGTCTCCCGCACGGTCCGCGAGGACGGCGGTACGACCACCACGGTCCGCCTCAGCCTGGTCCGCGCCCCGCGCGTCCCGGACCCGGAGGCCGACCAGGGCAGGCACCGCTTCACCTACTCGCTCCTGCCGGGCGCGAGCGTGGACGACGCGGTCGCGGAGGGCTACGCGCTGAACCTGCCGCTGCGGATCGCTTCTGCGGCGGGCACCGCGGAGCCGGTCGTGTCGGTCGACGGCGCCGGCGTGACGGTGGAGGCGGTCAAGCTGGCCGACGACTCCTCCGGTGACGTCGTGGTCCGGCTGTACGAGTCCCGCGGCGGCCGCGCCGAGGGCGTGCTGCGCACCGGCTTCCCGCTCGCCGGGGCCCAGATCACGGACCTCCTGGAGCGCCCGCTGGAGGCGGCGGCCAGCGAGGGCGACACGGTGCCCGTCGCCCTGCGGCCCTTCGAGGTGAAGACGCTGAGGCTGACCGTGGAGAAGTCGTGACTCCGCCTCCCAGGAAGAATTAAGAAAGGAGTAAACATGCTGGTCGCGGCGGGTGTACGACTCGCCGCGACCCTTGTCTGTTCCCTGCCCGTCACCTGGTGTTCGCCCGCTGCCCCTGTGATACGGGCGAACGAAAGCGGAGTGAGATGGGTGGAGAGGTGTCATCGTGCGAGACCCGCGTATCAACGCGATCGGTAAAGGGCTCAAGCGCCGGGGCAGGCTGATTGCCGAGGCGGTGAGCCCGCCGAAGCGGACCCTGGACGCGGTACCCGCGCAAAGGAGCACCGAGGCCGAGGCCGGCCCGGAGCCGTACGTGGCCCCGCGCGCCCCACGCCTGGTGGAGTCGCCGGTGTTCGTGCTCTCGTCGGTCCGGTCCGGCTCCACACTGCTGCGCGTTCTGCTCAACAGCCACAGCCGCATCCGCGCCCCGCACGAGATGCATCTGCGCACGGTGCACGTCAACCTCTCGCGGGACTTCACCGCTGACGCCATGAAGGCGCTCGAACTCGACAAGGACGAGGTCGAGCACGTCCTGTGGGACAGGCTGCTGGACCTGGAACTCACCCGCAGCGGCAAGGAGCTGATCGTCGACAAGACGCCGCCGAACACGCTCATGTGGCGGCGGCTGCACCGATGTTGGCCCGAGGCACGCTACATCGTGCTGCTGCGCCACCCGGGCGCGGTGATCGCGTCGCTCACGAGCCGTCGTACGGACCCCGACCACGAGGCGATCGAGGCGGAGGTCCTGTCCTACAGCGAGAAGCTGGAGGAGGCCCGGCAGAACCTGGCCTGTCACGTCATCACGTACGAGGAGCTCACGGCTGAGCCGGAGCCGGTGACGCGGGGCATCTGCGACTATCTGGGCGTCCCCTGGGAGCCCGCGATGCTCGACTACGGCAGCAAGGACCACGGAACGTTCCGCCCCCAGCTCGGTGACTGGTCCAGCACCATCAAGTCGGGCCGCATCCAGTCCGCCCGCCAGGCCGACCCGAACGCCACCCTCTCCCCGCGCCTGTCAGAACTGGCACAGGCCTGGGGCTACCCCTCCTGAGGCTCCTCGCCCCCGCCGCCCTGAACGGCCTCGCCCTCAAACGCCGGAGGGACTGGCATTCAGCGCCTCCGGCGTTTGAGGAGCGGGGGTCCAGGGGGCGGAGCCCCCTGGGATGGGACGGGTAGGGGCGGCGGAGGCGAGGAAACGCCCGGTCAGACCGTCAGTGGGCTGTCTGCCGAGTGGGGGCGGACGCCCGGCGTCGGGGCGAGGGGGAAGGGGCGCGCCACCGCCGGTACGTCCGGACGCTGGTGCGGGAGGGAGACGGGACGCACCGCACGCGGCCCCGAGACGACCGTGTAGTCCGCCCCGAGGCGGGCCGGAAGAAGCTCGCCGGGGTCCTCGCCGAGGGCCAGCTGGACGGCGGCCCAAGGGGCGTTGAGGCCGCAGAGGGCGAGCTGGTGGAGCCCACCCGCAGGTCGCGTGTTGACGTCCATGAGAACCGGATCGTCGCCGTACATGCGGAACTGGATGTTCGAGAGGTAGTGGAGGCCGAAGCCTTCCGCCAGACGGCGCGCCGGCTCGATCCAGGCCGGGTTCAGCGTGAAGCCGCGGCGGCGGCCGTTCTTCGTACGGCCCACCGCCATACGGACGCGACCGTCCGGGGCGACGAGGCAGTCCACCGACACCTCCGGCTGCTCCAGTCGCGGCATCACCAGCCAGTCCACCGCCTCCCCGGCATCACGCAGCGCCTCCAGCACCAGGTCCAGAGGCACGTACGGACTCGGAAACCCGTTGAGGTGCGAGAGCGAGAACGGGGTCCGCGTGACGACACGGAAACCCACCCCGCCCGCACCGGCCGCGGGCTTGAAGCACGCCTTGTGCCCACCGGCCTCCAACTCCTCCACAGCGGCGACGAGTTGGTGCGCATCCCGCACCCGGTAGTACGGCGGCACCGGCACCCCGAGCGCCTCGACCGCCTGGTACGCCGTCACCTTGTCCTCGAAGACGTGCACGGCCTGAGCGGGCGGCGCGAGGAGCGCCGTACCCACGGCCCGGAACTCCTCGCGGTGCGCGGCGATCGTCGCCTGGTGCAGCCGCGGCACGAAAACGTCGATCCCGCGCCGCTGGCACTGGGCGAGGGCGAACTCGACGTACGCGGCGGGGGAGAGCCCCTCCGGCTCCAGGTCGGCGGTGTCGGCGGCGGCGAGCACGGGCGAGTCGGGGTCCCCGTGGGTGGCATGGATCTCGACCGGATGCGAGTGCGGATTACTTCGCAGCTGATCCATGAAGAACACGTTCTCCGCGTACGTGCGGTTGAGCCAGACGCGTACGCGAGAGACCATGCAGGCCGCCTTTCACGGTTCGCGGGCAGGGCTGAGCAGGCCGTGCCCGGCCAGGGGAGAGGGAGGTACGCCGAACCGCCCGACGCGAGTGAGGGAGCGGGGCGGAGGTGTTGGGGCGATCATAAGGCCACTGGGACCCTGGTTTCTGTCACGCGCGTGTTAATCCTTGGTACGGGGCCGGCCAGATGCTGTTCACGTGTTCGGCGGGCCGCTCTTGTCCGCCGGCGCGTGCGTGTGTTCTCGTGTTCCCATCCGAAGATCTGGAGGGAGTGAGGGTGGAGTCGACCGCTGGCGGTTCGGGGAATCTGCTGGCCATCAGTGACCTGCACATCGCCTATCCCGAGAACCGCGCCCTGGTCGAACAGATGCGCCCCGAAACCGACGGCGACTGGCTCCTGGTGGCCGGAGACGTCGCCGAGAAGGTGGACGACATCCGCTGGGCGCTACAGACCCTCGCCGGTCGTTTCGCCAAGGTCGTCTGGGCACCGGGCAACCACGAGCTGTGGACCCACCCGAAAGATACCTTCACGGCACGCGGCGTCGAGCGGTACGACCATCTCGTCGCCCTGTGCCGCGAGCTCGGCGTCACCACGCCCGAGGACCCGTACCCCGTGTGGGAGGGCCCGGGCGGCCCCGCCGTCGTCGCCCCGCTCTTCCTGCTGTACGACTACTCGTTCCTGCCGCCGGGCTGCGCGACCAAGGACGAGGGACTGGAGTACGCGCACGGCACCGGCATCGTGTGCACCGACGAGCAGGTGCTGTACCCGGACCCCTACCCGAGCCGTGAGGCCTGGTGCCGCGCCCGGGTCGCCGAGACCGAGCGCAGGCTGGCCGAGCTCCCGGCGGACCTGCCCACCGTGCTGGTCAACCACTACCCCCTGGACCGGCACCCGACGGACATCCTGCGCTACCCCGAGTTCGCGATGTGGTGCGGCACCCGGCTCACCGCCGACTGGCACCGCAGGTTCCGCGTCGAGGTGATGGTCTACGGCCATCTGCACATTCCGCGGACCACCTGGCTGGACGGGGTCCGCTTCGAAGAGGTGTCGGTGGGGTACCCACGCGAGTGGCGCCCGCGCCCGAAACCGCCGGGAAGGCTGCGCCGTATTCTGCCGATGGAGGTCGGAGCCGGTGATCGAGGAGTTGCTCCCGGAGTCGGTCGTGGTCGTGGAGGCGTACGGTGAAGACGCCGCCCGCGCGACCGAGGGGCCCGAGAGCGCGTCGCTCTTCCCCGAGGAAGAGGCGGTCATAGCGAGGGCGGTGCCCAAACGCCGCAGGGAGTTCACCGCCGTACGCGGGTGCGCCCGCCGCGCCATGGAGAAGCTCGGCGTGCCCCCGCAGGCCGTGCTGCCCGGCGAGCGTGGCGCCCCGGCCTGGCCGGAGGGCCTGGTCGGCAGCATGACCCACTGTGAGGGCTACTGCGCCGCCGCGCTGGTCCGTGCCGCCGACGTGGCGTCCCTCGGCATCGACGCCGAACCCCATCTGCCGCTCCCGAACGGTGTCCTGGGCGCCATCGCCCTCCCCACCGAGGAGGCCCGGCTGCACCGCCTGAACGACGAGCGGCCCGGCGTCCACTGGGACCGGCTCCTGTTCAGCGCCAAGGAGTCCGTCTACAAGGCGTGGTTCCCGCTCACCGCCAAGTGGCTGGACTTCTCGGAGGCCGACATCGACGTGTTCGCGGACACCGGCGCTCACACCGGCGCCGGGTCGGGCACCTTCCGGGCCCGGCTCCTCGTGCCCGGGCCGGTGGTGGGCGGACAGCGGATCGGGTCCTTCGACGGACGCTGGACCGTACGACGCGGGCTGGTGGCCACCGCCGTGTCGGTGCCCTGCCCGACGGAACGCGCGAAGGCCGCCGAATGACCTCCCTGTCCTACGTCGAACTGCACCGGCAGTTCTCGGGCGAGATCGACGCGGCTCTGGACGCCGCCCTCGACGCGCTGGGGCCGGAGTCGGAATCGGTCCGGGACGCGATCGCCGGACTCTTACGGCACCAGCAGATGAAGTACCCCCTGTCGGTGCTTCCGCTGCTCGTGCACGCCGCGGAGACGGGCGCCCCCGGACCGGCCGTCCCCCTGTCGGCCGTCCACCTGCTGTGGTGGACCTCGGCCTGCTACTTCGACGACCTGGCGGACAGCCAGGCGACCGGCGCGCCCGAGGGTCTCGGTGAGAACGAGGCACTGCTGGCGGCCGTCGTCGGCGGGCAGGCGCTGCCCATCCGTATCGTCCAGGCACAGCCGGTTCCGGACGCCGTGCGCAACGCCCTCACCGCGGAGATCGTCAACTGTTGGTTCCCCGCCGTGGAGGGGCAGCTCAGGGATCTGCGGGGAGACACGGAGGGCGCCGCACGGGAGGCGGTCGTCGCGGCGTACCGGGGCAAGTCCGGGGCTCCCTTCGCGATGATCACGGCCATGGCCGGCATATGGGCGGGTGCGGACAGCGGGCGCATACGGCTGTGGCGTGAGTTCGGTGACGTCCTCGGCATCCTGTGGCAGCTGTTCAACGACCAGGAGGACATCCTGTCCGGCCGCAACGAGGACCTGCGGAACGGCACCATGACCTATCTGCTGGCCTGCGCCCTGGAGGACGCGCCGCCCGGGGCGCGGGGACACGTGCTGGCGCTGTCCGGCGCCGCGCGTAGTTCCGGACGGGCACGGCAGGAGCTCACGGACCTGCTCCTCGCGCCCGCCGTGCTCCGCAGGTACCAGAAGGACCTCGACATGTTCCGCGACGAGGCGTACCGCATCCTCGGTGAACTGGGCGGCCACGAGGAGCCCTCCGCGGCCCTGCGGCAGCTCGTGGACCAGTCGGGCGGACTGTACCTGCGGGCGACCGCCTGAGCCGGCCCGCGCTCGTGCGTCCTGGAGCGGGCCCCTCCTGGTTCGCCGGGGAACGGGCCGCCACCGGGTGTCAGACCTGGGGGCACCAGCTCCGCAGCAGCCGGAAGAACTCCTCCTCGTTGCCCGCGAGTCCGGCCGCCGCCAAGGCCTGCTCGGCCTCGGCGAGCGCGGCGGTCGGCACCACGGGTGGTCGGCACCCGTCCGGCGGGCCGTCGAACGCGGCTCGTACGGTCTGCAAGAGCCGCAGATAGGCCTGCACGGCGGTGCGTTCGTGGTCGGTCAGTACGGCGGTCGGCATCGGACGGCTCTCCCCTGTTCGGCCGGTCTGATCGGTGCGTGCGCCCCGGCAGGGTGGTGGCGCACCTCCAGCTTGCCGTCCACCACTGACAATCCCGTTCCCGTACGCGGAGGTTCGCCCGCTCAGCCGAGGCGAATCCTTTGCTGCACGCCTACCTCCCGGCCTCCTCCGGCGCCCCGGACACCGCCGCCCGTTCCCTCTCCGTGAGCGGCGGACCCGCCAGTGGGGCCTTCAGCGGGCCTCGCACGACGGCGAGGAGCACTTCGGGCGCGAGCAGGGCGCCGGGTGGCTTGGAGAGGGTCATGACGCCGAGGAACGCCCTGAAGACCAGGGGGCGGCCCGTCGCGGTGCGCAGAAGGCGGTTCACGTAACGGGTGAACATGCGCTGGACGAGGCCGGGCTGCTCGCCCACCGCCTCCGGGTAGCGGATGTCCGTCTCCGTGGCCAGCTGCCACGCCATCGACACCGGACCGGCCACCGCCCGCTGCACCCGCCGCGCGAGCCGCGGAGCCATGAGCCCGTGCGCGGCCACCCGCTCGCGCAGCACGAGGGCGCTCTGTGCGGCCACTGACATGCCGTGACCGTACAGCGGGTTGTAGGTGGCCACCGAGTCACCGATCGCGACGAACCCCTCGGGCCAGGCCGAGACCTTCTCGTAGAAGCGCCGACGGTTGACGGTGCTGCGGGTGACGACCACCTCCGTCAGCGGTTCCGCGTCGGCCAGCAGCTCGCCCACCACGGGGTGGCGCAGGTTCCTCGCGAAGGCCTCGAACTCCTCGGCGGACGCGGTCGGCTGGCCACCGCGCGTGCCCGACACCGTCACCAGCCAGCGCCCGCCCTCGATGGGCACGAGGGTCGCGCTCTGCCCGGGCACCGGCCGCCCCGCGTCCGGCTGGACGTTGACGACGGGGAACTCCTCGGTGCCCGCAGGCGCGCGGAAGACCCGGCTGGCGTACACGAGCCCGGAGTCGACCTCGCCCAGCGGTGCCGGCGGCACGCCCAGCGCGTCCAGCCACATCGTGGCCCGCGAGCCGCGCCCCGAGGCGTCCACCACCAGATCGGCGGCCAGGACACGCTCCTCGCCGTCGGCCGAACGGATCCGCACCCCCGTCACCCGGGACGCGCCGCCCTCCAGCCCCAGCAGTTCGGTGCCCTGCACCACGGTGATCCGTGACTGCCTGACGACCTCGGCGCGGATCACCGACTCCAGCAGGTCCCGGCTGCACGCGATCATGAACTCCATCTCGGGCCAGCGCCGCACCCAGCCCTGCGCCGAGAGTGAGACGAGCCCGGTCGGCAGCGGGATCCGGCGGGCGCCCGCGGCCAGCCAGGCGTCGGTCACCCCGGGCAGCAGCTCCTCCATCGCGCGGACGCCCCCGGACCACAGGAGGTGCGCATGACGGGCCTGCGGGACGCCCCGGCGCGATGCGGGGCCCTCGGGCAGCAGGTCGCGCTCGATGACCGTGACATCGGCGTACGGACGCAGCGCGGCGGCGGACAGCAGGCCGGCCAGGCCCCCGCCGATGACGATGGCCCGACGGAGTTCCGACGGCGCCGTGGATCCGGGGACGTCAGCGGGTTCGCTCATGGAAGTCGCTCTCTGGCAGGGGCGCGGCATGCTCCCGGGCAGCCGCGACGACGGGTGACTGACTGAGGGCCAGGGACAGCCGGACCAGGTCGCGCGGACGGTCTGTCGAAGGGGTCGGGGTCGGGGCGGCGCCGGTCTCCGCCGAGCTCATGATCCGGCCCTCCGGGTCGGCCACCCGGGCCCGTACCGCCGCCGTCACCATCGCCGCGTCGGCCTCGGCCCGAGCCTGATCGGGCGCGGAACCCGACGCGACGGCCGCGTCGTAGGCCCTCGCCCGCACCTCGGAGTCGAAGTACGGGTGCAGATTGAGCATGCCGTCATGGATGTCCGACTCCCGCTGTGTCACCCGCAGTTGGACCGGCGACCACCAGGCGATCCGCACCGCACGCTCGCCCTGGTCGGCCACGGGCCTAAGCTCCCGCCACAACGGGTCCAGCCTCCGGTACGTCGACCAGGTCGTCCAGGAGTCCCCGATGCGCTGGCAGGCCAGCGGCAGAGCGAAACCGACCGCGCTGATCTGCGCGCCGGCGGAGGCCAGCACGGGCGCCACATAGGTGCTCAGGTCGTCCAGGTTCCCACCGTTCCAGCGGGCCACCACGGCCGTGAACTTCGCCGCCGAGTAGGGGACGTTCGACAGGAAGCCGAGCGCGATGATCAGCAGCCCGGCCCGGAGCCAGCCACGCACCTGGAGCGCCCAGCGCCAGCACATGACAACCGTGGCGACGCCCGCGACGGAGAACGCGGCGAGGTAGAGCACGATCATCTCGCGGATGAACGGCGTGTTGGCGTAGTACGTGTCCAGGTCCCGCAGCCGCTCCACCGGCGCGTCCCCGAGCGCGAAAAGCACCACGATCGCCACGCTCACCGCGCCGTACCCGGCGATCCAGCGGCGCGACAGCCGGCGCGTCACCTCGGCGGGACCGCCCCGCCAGTTGATGATCAGCACCAGGCAGGAGGCGCTCAAGGCACACAGCAGGACGTAGACGAGAGGCGCCGAGACGTTGGTGATGCCGGTGAGGCGGTTGACCTCGGCGATCGTCGGCGGGGCGGCGAAGCAGAACACCAGGCTCGCCAGCGTGAGCAGTGCGCACACGGATCGCAGCAGCGGATCCCGCCAGCCGCGCAGCAGCGCGGGCGTCTTGACGGCGAGGACGACCGCCATCGCCACCGCGGGGATGTAGTAACTGGACCCGTCCATCTCCGGCGGCTCAGCCCTGCGGCCCGCGATAGCCCAGGGAGGCCTCGATGCGCCCCGCGAGCCGGTCGCGCTGCACCGGCCCGCGCAGCGCCGAACCCGCGAGCCAGGTACGGCACTTGCTCGCCAGCAGCAGTCCGAAGCTCTCGGCGTCCTGCTCGTCCTTCACGTCGAACCGGGTGCGCGCGGCCACCTTCTGGACCGTCGCCCGCAGATCGGCCCCGTCGCTCAGTAGGCGCGCCGCGACCGCGGCACCCTCCAGGTGGTGGCCACAGTGTCCGGCGTGCATGTGCCACAGCTCATGCCCGAGGATCACCAACTGGTGGTCGGGCGCGGTGCGTTCCTCGATCACGACGAGGTCCTGCTCGGCCATGTCCAGCCACAGCCCGCTCGCGGTGCCCGGCGGAAAGGCGGCCGTACGGTACTGGACGGGGCGGCCGCGACGTCTGCCCATGGCGTCGCACAGCGCGGAGTACAGGCCGGCGGGCTCCGCCGGTGCCGGGAGCGTCAGCTCGCCGACCAACTCGCCGCACAGGCGGCGCATTTCCCTTCCGATGCCCACTGTTCTCCCCCGGGTCAGGACTCGGGCCGCTTGACGCTCTCCAGGAGCATGTCGAGCCACTCCGCCACCTTGTCGCGATGCTGGTCGGTGGGCAGTTGCGCCGCACGCCAGGCGATACCGCGGACACCGTGGTCCTGGAGCAGTCGCTCCAGCGGGTCGTCGGCGGCCTGGGTGGTCGGTGCGGCCTCCCGCTCGCGGTCCGCGAGCTGCTGGAGCAGCTCCTGCTCGGTGCGCATGAGGGCGCTCGCGAGTGCCTCCGGGTCCTCGGCGGTGAGGAAACCGGCGTGCACTCTGAAGAAGCGCTGGATGGCGTCGCAGTGCTCCATCGTGGGGCGCCGGTCGCCATTGATGAGGGCTCCTGCCTGCTGACGCGACATGCCCGCGCCGTCGGCGATCTCCTGCTGCGTGTACCTGCGTCCGTTGGGCTTGAGTCGGGTGCGCCGAAGCAGGGCCAGCCGCTGCACGAACCGGGCCTGCAGATCCGGCTCCCCGGCGGGCCGGCCGCCCAGCAGCGCCTTCACCACGGACTCCGGCACCCCGGAGGCCGACGACAGGCGCCGGGCGTCGAAGACCTCGCCGTGGGGCACGCCCAGCCGGTCGGCGAGCGCGGTGACACGGGCCACGACGGCCGGCAGCAGCACCGTCGCCGCAGCGTCCGGAACCTCGAAGCCATCCGTCACCGACAGATCTCCTACGTCTCTCTCAAGCCAGTCCCATGATGGTGCCGAATTCCCCGGAACGCGAGCCCCGGGCATAGTCCACCACCGTGAACTGCACGGAGATTAGCCCCTGACTCGAACTCACATCCAGCTCTCGCCACAACTGTGGCGAGATTCGGCCGTCAACGGCCGTAAAATGCCACGATAGTTGACATGACGTCTGCACGGGCCTCAGGATCAAGACGCCGCGTGAAGGCCGCATAGGCAAGAGGGGTGACCTCCCGATGGCACATCAGGCAGGAGGGCAGCGGTCCGAACCGCGCCCCGTCCCCGAGAGCCTTGAGGCTCAGGCGTACTTGCAGGACTACGCCACGTTCCTGGAGGCAGTCCCCTTCCCGTCCGTCGTCTTCGACCACCGCTGGGACGTCGTCCTGTCCAACAGCGCCTACGACAAGCTCTTCCGCGGAATCGGCCCGCACCCGACCGCCATGCCGGGCGACAACTTCCTTCGCTTCGTGCTCTTCCACCCCGACGCGGCCACCGTCCTCGGTGAGCACGAGTCCAGCTGGTGCCTGCCGATGCTGGCCGACTTCGCCGCCGCCGTGGAGCGGAACGGCCAGGACCGTGGCCTGCAGTCCATCCGCCGGGACATCGCCCAGGACCCCATCATGGACGCCGCCTACCGGCACGGCCTGCCGCACTGGATCCGTACGGTCGGACCGCAGGCCGTCGAGCACGACGGCGCCGTCCGCCCGGTGGTCCACCCCGACCCCCGCTGGGGCCGCACCGACTGCCGCGTCGTCGGCGAAACCCCCAAGACCCTCCAGGACATGGGATACACGCGGATGACGCTCGTACTGCGCGCAGCGCGGCGCCCGTCGGCCACTCCGTCCCGGCCCCGCCGCGACCGGCGCACGGCCAACCATCTCAGCGTGGTGCCCACGCCCAAGGCGTAGGCCCGTCCCGGGAACCCCGACACCGTCGGCGTTCAGGTCGCCGACGGCGTCGGGGGGCCCGCTTTTTTGGCAAACACAACGTAGTCAGGGGCGCGGGGCTGTGACCCCCCGCTTGGCCGCCTGAACCTGCTCGTACACCCGCGTCCGCAACTCCGCGAACCGAGGAGCGACCCGCGTGCGCAACTGATCCCGCTCCTCAGGCAGGTCGATCGTCAACTGCTCCTGCACCACGGTAGGAGAAGCAGACAGGACCAGCACCCGCTCACTCAGATACACGGCCTCGTCAATGTCATGGGTGACGAACAGAATCGTGATCCCACGCTCGCGCCACAACCCCCGCACCAAGTCCTCAAGATCCGCCCGCGTCTGCGCGTCCACCGCCGCGAACGGCTCGTCCATCAGCAGCACATGCGGCTCGTACGCAAGCGCCCGCGCGATGGCGACACGCTGCTGCATACCGCCGGACAGCTGCCACGGGTACGCCCCGGCGGCATCGGCGAGACCGACGGACTCCAGCGCGTCGGCGACCAGCTCACGACGCCTCCTCTTGGCCAACGGCCTCTGCCTGAGCGGCAGTTCGACGTTCTCGCCGACCCGCATCCAGGGGAACAGACTGCGGCCGTACTCCTGGAAGACCACCGCCATGCCGGGCGGTGGCCCACTCACCGGCCGCCCCTCCAACAGGACCTCACCCGAGGTGGGCGTGAGGAGTCCGGCGACGCACTTCAGCAGTGTTGTCTTGCCGCAGCCCGAGGGGCCTACGAGACAGACGAGTTCGCCCGCGTCGACGGCGAACGTGAGATTCCGCACCGCCTCCACCCGGCGGCCGGAGCCCTCATAGACCTTCTGCAGGCCGCGTACGTCGAGCATGGACCGCCCCATTTCAGGCTTCCTCTCAAGCTTCACGACGACCGCCGGGAAGCCGCGCGCAGACCGTGGTACCAGGCGAGCACCCGCCGCTCGACCAGGTGGAAGACAACCGACAGGGCGAAGCCGAGCAGACCGAGGACCAGGATGCCGGTCCACATGTCGGGGATCGCGAACCCGCGCTGGAACTGGACGATGGTGAAGCCGAGCCCGTTGCTGGCCGCGAACATCTCGCTGATCACCATCAGGATGATGCCGATGGACAGGGCCTGCCGCAGCCCCGCGACGATCTGCGGGCTCGCCGACCGCAGCACCACGTTCCGCAGGCGGGCCACGCCCGTGATGCCGTAGGACCGGGCGGTCTCCGACATCACCGGGTCCACCGCCCGTACGCCCTCGACCGTGTTGAGCAGGACCGGCCACACACAGCCGCTCGCGATCACAGCGATCTTCATGGTGTCGCCGATGCCCGCGAACAGCATGATGACCGGCACGAGGACGGGCGGCGGGACCGCCCGCAGAAACTCCAGAACCGGCTCGCACACGGCCCGTACGCGACGGTACGAGCCGATGACCGTGCCCAGCGCGACGCCCACCACGGCCGCCGCCGCGTAACCGGCCAGCAGCCGCAGCACACTGGGCAGGACGTCAGCGCGCAGCCGCTCGCCCGTCCACACGTCGGGGAACGTGATGAGGATCGTGCGCAGCGGCGGCCAGTACACGTCGGTGCTGTCGGCGGACACCAGCCACCAGGCGGCCACCAGCAGCGCGGGCAGTGCGACGACGAACAGCAGCCGCAGGGCCAGGAGTTTCACACCACCACCTCCCCGCGCACCGACTGGTGCCAGCCCAGCGCCCGGCGCTCCACCGCCCGCGCGCCCACGTTGATCAGCAGCCCGAGCACCCCGGTGACCACCACCAGCGCGTACATCTCCGGCACGGCCTGCGAGGTCTGGGCGACGGCAATGCGCTGGCCCAACCCTGGTGCACCGATGACGAGTTCGGCGGTCACCGCGAGAATCAGAGCGACCGCGGCGGCAAGGCGGACGCCCGTCATGACGTACGGCAGGGCCGTGGGCCACAGGACGTGGCGGACCCGGGCCCAGGTGCCGAGGCCGTAACCGCGGGCCGTCTCCTCGGCGACCGGGTCGACGTCCTGGACGCCGTACAGCACCTGGATCAGCACCTGCCAGAACGATGCGTACACCACCAGCAGGAGGACCGAGCGCAGTTCCGAGCCGTAGAGGAGGACCGCGAGAGGGATCAGGGCGACCGACGGGATCGGACGCAGGAACTCGATGGTGGAGGCGGTCGCCTCGCGCAGGAACGGCACCACCGAGATCACCACCCCGACGAGGATCCCGGCCGTCACCGCGATCGCCAGCCCCAGCGCCCAGCCGGTGAGCGTGTCCCCGAGCGCGGTCCAGAACGCCTGGTCGCCGAGCTCGGTGACGAGCGCGTCGGCCACGCGGGTGAGCGGCGGGAAGTAGTCCCCGGAGACGATGCCGAACCGCGAGACCGCCTCGCACAACGCGAGGAAGCCCACGATCCCGGCCGCGCCCAGGGCCGCGTTGGCCCGCCCCGGGCGCACAGCTCGCCGGGGGGATACCGGCCCCGGTGCGGTGTCGTCGAGTTGCCCGTCCGGTTGCCCGTCCGTTTGCCTGTCCCTTTGCCCGTCCTTCACGGCAGCAGCGTGTCCAGGTCCGGGACCTCCTTGAACAGGCCGTCCTGCACACCCAGTTCGGTGAGCCGCTCGATGGAGCCACGGTCCGGCTCGGCGGGCCAGCGGGGCAGGGTCAGCGTGTCCAGCAGGGTGTCCGGGATCTTCGTGTACGTGGTGAGGATCTGGCGGACCTCGTCGGGGTGGCTGTCGGCGTAGTCGAGCGATTCGGCCGTGGCCTCCTGGAACCTCTTCACCACGTCCGGGTTCTTCTGGGCGTACTGCTGGGAGGTGAAGTACATGGCCACGGTGAGGTTCGGGTCCACGTCGTAGAAGATGGACGCGATGGACTTACCGCCCGCTGCCTTGACGGTGGCGAGCGCGGGTTCCGGGGTGCAGGCTCCGTCCACCTGTCCCTTGTCGAGCGCTGCCGGCATCTGGTCGAAGGGCATCTCGACGAACTCGACCTTGGACGGGTCGCCGCCGTCCTTGCGGACCGACTCCCTGATCGAGGTGTCACAGATGTTGTTGAGCGTGTTGACGGCGGCTTTCTTGCCCTCCAACTGCTTCGGGGACGTGAAGGGACTGCCCTTCTTCACCGTGAGGCCCGCGAAGTCGGCACCGTCCTTGGCGGTGGAGGAGGCGCCGTTGGCCACGGCCTTCACGGGCACGTTCTTGGACTGGGCGACCAGCAGGGACGTCGTGTTGCTGAAGCCGAACTGGAACTGGCCGGAGACGACACCGGGCACGACCGCCGCCCCGCCCTGGGCGAGGCTCGTCTCCAGTTTGATCCCGCGCTTGGAGTAGAAGCCCTGCTTCTGGCCCAGGTAGAGGGGCGCGACGTCCAGGACGGGAACGACTCCGACCTTGACCGTGGTGGTACCGCCGGACCCCTTCTCCCCACCGTCGGAGCCGGAGGAGTCGGACGAACCGCAGGCCGTCGCGGCGACGAACACGGTGCCGGCCGCGAGGCGGATGAGCAGACGACGCATGAATCCCCCTAGTGGGACAGCTCTTCGACTGGCTGTGCGCAGACCGCACACGGGTGCTCAGCGGGAACGTAGAGCGTCGCCGGGAACGGGTCAATGCCCTTGCCGCGCAAGGTCGTTGACAGTTGCCGAAGCGTGCTCCTAGCGTGCGCAGAGCGCACTCCCGTGCGTACCGAGCGCGTCGGCCGGGGCGTCACCGCCGGGCGTCCGCTTCCTATGCTTCCTCGTGGAGGCGACGATGTCCGCTGGAGCCCGCGAACCGCACTTCGTCCGGTCCTTCGAGCGTGGTCTCGCGGTCATCCGCGCCTTCGGCGCCGAACGCCCCTCGCTGACGCTCAGCGAGGTCGCCCGCTCCTGCGACCTGACCCGGGCGGCGGCCCGCCGCTTCCTGCTCACCCTCGTCGACCTCGGGTACGTCCACACCGACGGCCGCCTGTTCCGGCTCACCCCGCGCGTGCTCGAACTCGGCTACGCGTACCTGGCGGGTTTCACGCTGCCCGAGCTCGCCGAGCCGCACCTGGAGCACCTGGTGGCGCAGGTACGGGAGTCGTCGTCGCTGTGCGTCCTGGACGGCGACGACATCGTGTACGTGGCGCGGGTGCCCACACGGCGCATCATGACCGCGACGATCACTGTCGGCACCCGCTTCCCGGCCCACGTCACGTCGGTGGGCCGGGTGATCCTCGCGCAACTGCCGGACGAGGAGATCGAGACCCGGCTGGCCCGCGTCGATCTACGGCCCCTGACCGCCCGCACGCTCGTCTCCCCGGAGCCGCTCAGGGCCGAGCTCCGGCGGGTGCGGCGGCAGGGATACGCCATCGTCGACCAGGAACTGGAGGAGGGGCTCCGATCGGTCGCCGTCCCGGTGCGTGACCGGGACGGCGAGGTGGTGGCGGCCGTGAACATCCCCGTGGCCGCCGGCCGTAACTCGGTGGAGTCCGTGCGCCGTGACCTGCTGCCGCATCTGCTGGCCACGGTCGCCCGGATCGAGGCCGACCTCAGGGAGGCGACCGCCGCTACAGGTCGAGCACCAGCCGCCGCCCCCGGCATCGGGACACACAGATGAGCATGGTGTCCCCGGCCTCGCGCTCCGCGTCGCTGAGCACCGAGTCACGGTGGTCCGGGGTGCCCTCCAGGACGTCCGTCTCACAGGTCCCGCACGTGCCCTCGGTGCAGGAGTAGAGCACCTCGACGCCCGCGGCCCGCACCGTGTCGAGGACGGACACGCCCACGGGCACGGTCAGGGTCTTCCCGGTGCGCTCCAGCACGACCTCGAACTCCCCGTCCGGGCCCGTCTCCTGCTCCTTCGGCCGGAACCGCTCCACCTGCAGCAGCCCGCCCGGGCAGCGCTCCTCGACCGCGTCCAGCAGCGGACCCGGACCGCAGCAGTACACGAGGGTGCCGTGGGGCACGTCGTCGAGCACGGAACCGAGGTCCAGCAGCCCGGTCTCGTCCTGCGGGGCGATGGTCACGCGGTCGCCGTACGCGCCCAACTCCCCGGTGAACGCCATGGAGTCGCGCGTACGGCCCCCGTACAACAGCGACCACTCGGCGCCGTCCGCCTCCGCCGCCGCCAGCATCGGCAGGATCGGGGTGATTCCGATGCCGCCCGCGATGAAGCGGTAGCGAGGGGCGGGCCGGAGCGCGAAGTTGTTCCGCGGCCCCCGTACGCGCACCTTGTCGCCCGTCCGCAACTCCTCGTGGACATACGCGGATCCACCGCGCCCCTCGGGTTCACGCAGGACGCCGATCCGCCAGGTCCGCCGGTCCGCCGGGTCCCCGCACAGCGAGTACTGGCGCTCCAGGCCCGGTCCGAGCAACACATCGATGTGCGCGCCCGGCTCCCAGACGGGGAGTTCCTCGCCCAGCGGGTGGCTCAGGGAAAGGGTGAGCACCCCGTCGGCCGCGAACTCCCGGCGCTGGAGGAGGAGTTCGGCTTCGTACCCGCTCATGAGCCGTTTCCTTGCCGCTGATGTCCTGGCGGTTGATGTCCTGGCGGCTCGTGCCCTTGTGGCTCGTGTCCTTGTGGGTGGGCGAGCATCCACTCCCACATCTCGACGGGGTCCTGCGAGGTGTGCTCGCGGCCGCAGTGACAGGTGCCGTGCAGGAGGTCCGTGCCCGGCAGCCAGTCGATGCGGTAGATCTCGCGTGCTGCGGAAGGAGGGGGCGTCGTCACTGGACCTTCTCCACGGGCTTCGCGCCCTCCTCGACCAGCCGGGCCAGAATACGGCGGGCGGCGAGACCTCCGGTGTCGATGTTGATGCTCAGCTCCTGGTAGCCGGTGCGCTCGGTGCCGAGCGTCTCCTGGAGCAGGTTGAGCGCGGTCACGTCCTGCATGACGACCGTGTGGTTGTTGCCTCGCAGGAACTCGGTGACCTCGTCGTCGTCGATCGCCCAGTCACGCGAGACCATCCAGAAGTCGTACACCTTGCCGTCGGCGGACGGCGTGATCGCGTACGTGATCTCGGTGTGGAAGCCGTGCGGGTCGCTGCCGTCCGCCTCGGGCAGCACGCCGACCGGGGCGATACGGCTGTGCAGCAGGTACAGACACGGCGCGTGGTACTCGATGTCCTGCCAGCGGGTGATCCGGCCCTCGATGCCGGTCGACCTGGCGTAGAACGGCGGGCACTCGGCGTTGTCCATGTGCCGGCTGACGCGTACGATCCCCGCGCCCTCGTCGACCTCCGTCCTGATCGGCGTCTCGGCGACCTCCGGGGTGCCGATGTACCCGCCGTGCAGATAGGTCTCGTGGGAGAGGTCGAGGAGGTTGTCGACGAGGAGGCCGTAGTCGGCGTCGATGGGCTCCATGCCGCGCACGGTGACCCAGCCGGGGGAGTCGAGGTGCTCGGCCCGCGGGATGGTCCCCGCGTCGGCGAGGTCCGGGTCGCCGATCCACACCCAGATCAGGGAGTCCCGCTCTACGACGGGGTACGAGGCGACGCGGGCGGTGCGCGGCACACGCTTCTGCCCCGGCACGTACACACAGGTTCCGGTCGTGTCGTACGTGAAGCCGTGGTAGCCGCACACGATCCGGTCCCCGTCCAGCCCGCTGTGCGACAGCGGGTAACGCCGGTGCACACACCGGTCGTGCAGCGCGACGGGCGTCCCCTGCTCCTCGGTCCGATAGAGGACGAGCGGCTCGCCCAGGATCGTACGACCGAGCAACTCGCGCCCGACCTCATGGGAGTAGGCGGCGACGTACCACTGGTTTCTGGCGAATGTCGTCATGTGCGGCATGGCTGCGGCTCCCGTCGTTGGGTGGTGGCGACATCGTCCGGAAGGGCGTCGGGGCGCCGCAATACCTCTTCCGCCTCACGGAAGGGGCTGGGGAAACTGCCTGTTCAGGGTGGGTGCTCATTCGTGGGAGTGAAGTCAGGAGTGCGCTGAGCTGGCAACCTCGCTGAGCGTTTCCGTCGATGGTTTGCGCCAACCTGGCACTCCCGCTTTGCGGGATACTGGTGAAGTTTGATGAGGCGGTCGGTAGGCAGGCCAACCCACCTCTGCAAGAGGACAGTTCGAGGCTCGGGTGTGCCAATCAGGAGTTCTGACTCCTTTTAGGTTGCGAAGTGTGCGGCCCCCTCTTGGTTGTTCTTCAGCACAGGGGGCCGCACGGCCTTCCGGCAGGAAGGTGCGGCGTCGAGTGGCGCCTCTTCTGTCCATGGTGGGGGATGGGCGGCGGGACGCAAGGAGAAAGGACTGTTAGCGCCCAAAAGTGTTGAACCCGGGCTCATTTGCGGCCGCGCGCTACAGAGGGAGGAGTGACCAGCTGTCACGGAAGCATTGTTCCGTACCTCCATGATCACATGGCATCGCGGGTGCAGGGCGGGTCATGCTGGGGCACCCCGCTGACGGCGCTTCAGCACCGCCGTCGGCAGGGACGTTTCCCAACCCGGCAGAGAAGAAGACGTGCAATGTCGAGTAAGAAGGTGGTGACCGTTGCCGTTCTGGTAGCGGTCCTCACGTGGAGCACGGTCATGACCGTGCTGGGCCAAGTCGCGGCGGCTGCCGCACTGTTGCCCTCTCTGGGCCTGCTCGTGCAACAGATCGTGCAGGCCCTGACCGCCCCCGACGGGCCCCGCCCGGCGAGCGACCCGCCGATCGGCGACGGCGGACGGGAGGAAACGTGCCGATGACGGGGTCGTTCTCGCTGCCTGAGCAGCACCCTCCCTCAGAACCCGGGCCCAAGCGCGGCCGGAAACCGGCCCCCATCTCCGAGACCGCCGGTGTCACCCACCGCGCCTGGCTGGAGCCCGTCCGCAGCACCCTGTTCGCCAGCGGCCTGACCCTCAACGACCTCGTCGACCGTTCCGGCTACTCCAAGACCCGCATCAGTGAACTGCTACGCGGCAACGGCTACTACCCCGCCTGGGAGATCACCTTCAGCGTGGTCCGCGCCCTGGGACTGCCCGTGCAGCCCACACGCCGACTGTGGACCGCAGCAGCCCGAGAGGCACACAAAGAACCCAACTGGATACATCACTGCATACAGCAGGTCCTCCTGGAGCCGGAAACCCAGCCCATAGCGCACCAAGGCTTCACCGAGGCAATGCGCGCCCCCTACGCCGAGTACGCCCGCGCTTTACTCCTGACCGACCACCGGGCCCGCTGGGTCGTCTCGGAAACCTTCGACATCCTCTGGCTGTGCTGGACCGACGCCGCCAACAGCCCCGACATCCGCCGCTACGCCTGGCGCCTTCTGCGCTCCCGTGTCATGGCCCGAGTCGACCGTCATCGCGACGGCCACCCCGACCTGCGCGCCGCCGCCTTCTCCGCCACAGGCGCCCAGAACGCTGACCCGGAGACCGGATTTACCGGCCTCAGCGACCTGATCAACCTCTTCGACGCCATCGCCCGCCTGCCGCACCGCGAGATGGACGTTGCCGTGCTGCGCTACCTGTGCGGCATGAACCCCGACACCATCCCCGACATTCTCGGCCTGACCCCGGCCATCGCCCACGCCATCGACCACCATGCTCGCGCTGCCCTCGAAAGCATGCTCCACCGTTCGTAGAACTCCCTGGAGTGACACCCTGCTATGACCGCCATCGATCAACTCCTGGCCCGCGCCTTGCTACGCAACAGCCCCCGCGTGCCCACCGACACCGTCCCCTACGAAGACTGCGTCTACCCCGTCCTCACACCCGACGGCACAGCCCTCGTCGACGATGACCCCGCCGACACTGCCGCCGCGGCCCGGCTGCAAATCCTGTGCGAAGCCGTCGTGGCCTCCTCCACCCCTGACACCCTGGAATTCGTCACCGAACAACTACCCGAACCACGCAGCGCCTGGGTCCTGGGATGCGCCCTCCAACTCGCCGACACCGACGAAGGCGCCCGCTTCTGGTGGCAATACGCCGCTGGTGCCGGCGACGTCGCCGCCTCGTACTGCCTCTACCTGCATCACCTTTCCAGAGGCGAGGAACACGCCGCCGCCTTCTGGCACAACCAAGCCGGCTTCGACACCCCCACCGACTCCGAACCCCTCAGCCTCACCGGCGGATGCCCGACCACCCACCAGATCCGCTTCGACGCCACCCTCGCCACAGTGCTGCGCGTCCTCAGCCATCTCCACACACCCGGCACCCGCACCCGCACTCACCGAGCCGACGCCGTCGCCAACTACGTCGCCCGCGCCGTCACCAACGGCTACGCTCGCCACCCCGGTGTGGAAATCCCCGTGCCGGAACCGCGCTTCGCCGACCGGATCGCCTTCATCCTCTCCCACACCCCACCCTGGAACATCCGCCGCCCACGCCCGCGTCCCGCCCCCACGCTGCCCACCCGGGCAGCGCACAGCCGCACCGGCATCACGCGCCACCTCCACGAGGCCGCCCGCGGAGCACACTGCTGACCACCGTGCCCGGGCCCCGGCCGGAGCGAGCGCCGGCGAGGCCCCGGACCACGGATCAGAACTGTCGCCCGTGCCGCCGGTGTCCGCGAAGCCACTGTGTCCGCCAGACGTACGCGGAGATCCGATGTCGCCGCTGCGCTGAGGCGGGCCGTACCTCGCTGAGGGCGGTCCGTCCCCTACAACTCGGGTACCAGCCACGACTGTTGTGTCATTCCCAGGGTGGAGGGGAGGTGCAGCCCGGCGAGGGATCCGCATGCGTGGCCGGTTCCTGAAAGATCTTTCCTGTCCGAACACGCGACCGGAAGGATCGATATCGTGCGCAGACGACGTCTCGCGCCCCTGTTGGCCGTGAGTGTCACGGCAACGCTGGCTCCCGTGCTTGCCACCTCGACGGCCACCGCCGCTCCGGCCGCCACTCCGTCCACCGCCTCCTCGTCCGCCGCCACGGGCGCGTTGAACCAGTATCTGAAGCAGAAGCCGCAGTGGAAGCGGTGCGAAGCCGATGCTCCGGCGGAGTTCGAGTGCGCCACGATCAAGGTCCCGCTGGACTACCGGGTTCCCGGTGGCAAGCGGATCGACTTAGCCATATCCCGGATCAGGAGCACCGCGCCCGACAAGCGGCACGGTGTTCTGTTCTCCAACCCCGGCGGCCCGGGGGGGCAGGGGCTCTACATGCCGCTGGGGATGCAGGAGAGGCTCCCCGAGTCCGCACAGCAGAAGTACGACCTCGTCGGCTTCGACCCGCGCGGTGTGGGACGGAGCAGCCCGGTGTCCTGCGATCTGGAGCCGGAGGAGGAGAACTGGCTGCGGCCGTACAAGGAGGAGACGTTCGACAAGGATGTCGCCTGGGCACGCGACGTCGCGAACAAGTGCAAGGAGAAAGCGGGCGACACGCTCCCGCACATCACCACGCGCAACACCGCGCGCGACATGGATCTGCTCCGGGCGATCCTCGGTGAGAAGAAGATCTCGTACGTGGGTTACTCGTACGGCACCTACCTGGGCGCCGTCTACACCCAGCTCTTCCCGGGCCGGGCCGACCGGTTCGTGCTGGACAGCGGGGTCGATCCGGCGCGCGCCTGGCGAGGGATGATCCAGTGGTGGGCGGAGGGCGCCGAGCCCGCGTTCGACCGGTGGACCGAGTGGGCCGCCGAGCGTTCGGAGAAGTACGGCCTCGGTGACACCCCGAAGGAGGTCGACCGGACCTTCTGGGACCTGGTCGCGCAGGCGGACGAGAAGCCCATCGAGGTGGAGGGGCAGCCGACCACCGGTGACGACATCCGCAGCGGCATGCGCGCGGCGGTCTTCAGCCCGGAGTACGCCACCGAGGGGGTCGTGGAGCTGAAGAAGGCCGCGGCCGGCGAGCCCGCCTCCGCGGACAGGCTCGCGGCGTTCGCCGGATCCGAGGGGACCGGGACTGCGGGCGCCGCCGCCGAGGCCGCCGAGGTGCCGTCCGACAACATGACGGCGAGCTTCTGGGCCGTGGTGTGCGGCGACAACTCGGCCGCGTGGTCCCGCGATCCTGAGAGCTACCGGCGGGACGCCATCGAGGACAAGGGCCGTTACCCGCTCTACGGTGACTTCGCGTCCAGCATCAAGCCCTGTGCGTTCTGGGACAAGTCCGTGGAGCCGGCAACCAACGTGAACAACAGGGTCGGTTCCCTGGTCGTCCAGAACGAGTGGGACTCGCAGACTCCGCTGCCCAGCGGTCAGGCCCTGCACGCCGATCTGAAGGGCTCGAAAATGGTCACCGTCCTCGGCGGCGAGGGCCATGGCGTCTACCCGAACGGCAACGCGTGCACGGACGGCACGGTCACCGACTACCTGTTCACCGGCAGGCTCCCGGCGAAGGACGTGACCTGCGAGGCGACGGCCGACACGAACGCGGAGGCACGGAAGAACCAGAAGCGGGACGTGCTCCCCGGGTCCCCGCTCCCGGAGCGTGCCCCGGACCGTTTCTGAGCCCGATCGCATGGCCCATTGCCGCATGGCCCATTGCCACATGACCCATGCCGCATGGCTCTTTGCCGCGTGACCCATTGAAGATGGGGCGGGACCTCCTGACGGGGTCCCGCCCCATCGTGCGACTGGTCTTACCCGACGTGCAACATCCGGTAGCGGCTGGGACTTGCCCCGTACGCTCTGGAGAACGCTCGACTGAAGACAGCCGCGTCCCGGAAGCCGTGTCTGGTGGCCACCTCGGTCACCGGGGAATGCTGTGACCCGGGAGCGGTGAGTGCGTGTCGGGATGCTTCGAGACGTCGTTCCTTGATCCAGGCGTGCACCGTGAGGTCGTGACGGGCGAAGAGCCGGTGCAGCGTCCGAGGCGAGAGGAAGAACTCCTGAGCGATCCGCTGGGGGCCAAGGGTCGGGTCGTCGAGATGCGTTTCAATGTAGGACCGGACCCTCTGGAACAGGTCGGTCTGACTGGTGGCCTGGTCGACGTGTCCCGCTTCCAGAGCCGCGGTGATGGTGAGCTCTGCTATTTCGTCGGCCAGTCGCGCGGAGTTGGCGACTGACAGCCCTGTCCGGTTCATGACCAGTTGGCCGAGCATCGGCGAAAGGATCAGACCGACCCCTTCGCGGCTGCAGAGGGTGTTCGCAGTCAACCGCTGGCCCTCCGCATCGGACAGCGGCACGGTTTCGCGGGGCCAGGTGAATACCAGCAGCCGCCAGTCTCCGGCCAAAGACCAGGTGAAGGGCCGCGCCGTCTCGTAGAGGGCGAAGTCGCCGTCTGCGAGGGTGCAGGTCCGTCCGTCCTGCTCAAGGTGTCCGGTGCCACGTTCGACCAGGCCCACCTGGAGCAGGCTGCGGTTGTCGTGGGACAGCAGTCGGGGTGTGCGCGTGAACGTCTGCGGCGTCGAGGCGACGGCAGAGGCCGTGAGGTGTGCGATCTGCCTCGTGTGCACCGTCCCGGTGAGCGCGGAGGCGTCCGAGGGGGCGATCTGGAGCGAGACAAACCTCTCCCGGATGACGTCCTTCCAGGCGCCCAAGGAAGTCACCTCATCGATGAGGGCTCCCGGAGTACTGGTCGGGAGCGCCAGACCGCCGTGGTCCGCGAACTCCATGAGCACATGGTATGCGCGCCGGAGACTGCCTGGTCAAACGAGATGTTTTACGACATGTCACCCAGGAGCAAGTGGGTGTCTCCGACGGTCAAGAAAAGAGCCGTTCGGATCCGTAACGTCAATGCCACAAGGCGAGTCATGGGAGCCACGGTCCTCGGGATCAAGGATCTGGACCTCAGCACCCAGCGCTTCCGCGCCACTCAGGACAGGGACACCATGCACCAGAGCCACACCACCTGCAGGCCGGAAGGCGCGCCTTCTTCCCGTACGAGCGCCTCTGGCGGGAAGCGTCTGACGCGCGGACCGACTCTGCCGGCCCAGCTCTCCGCCTCCGGCACGCCCCAGGGAGTGATCTGCTGGCTCCTGCCGGCAGAGCCCGCCACCGTGCCCGGGGCCCGGCACCGGGCACTGGACATGCTCCGGGCGTGCGGCCTGGACGTGGAGGGGGATGCCGCTGCCGCACTGGAAGTGATCGTCTCCGAGCTGGTCACCAACGCGGTGCTGCACGGCGCGGGCGCGTGGCTGACCCTCGGCATGGGCATCCGCGGCCGTGAGGTGTGGGTGGAGGTCCAGGACGGCTCGGCCGCGCCGATCGTGAAACGGGCGGCCGCATGCGAGGGGGAGAGCGGGCGGGGCCTGGCGCTGATCGCCGCGCTGGCGTCGAACTGGGGGGTGCGGCTCGTGCCCGGTGGCAAAACGGTGTGGGCGACCCTGGTCCTGCCCCCCTCGGCCCGCCGCACCGCGCGGTAACCGAGTACCTCGTGTGGTCAGGGTTCGATCAGTCCGACACGGATGGCGTAGCGGGTGAGTTCCAGGCGGTCCTTCAGGCCGAGTTTCTGGAGCAGGTTGGCGCGGTGGCGTTCGACGGTCTTGGGGCTGATGACGAGAAGGTCGGCGATCTCCTGAGAGGTGTGGCCCTCGGCGACGAGCTTGAGGATCTCCTCCTCGCGGTCGGTGATGGCCCTGGCGGGCAGGGCGCGGCCTTCCCTGGCGAGGTCCAGGTAGTTGCGGATGAGGGCGTTGACGGCTCCGGGGTAGAGGAAGGGCTCGCCGCGCATGGTGGCGCGGCAGGCTTCGACGAGGTCCCGGTCAGCGACGGATTTGAGGACGTAGCCGGAGGCTCCCGCGGCGAGCGCTTCGAAGAAGTACTGCTCGTTGTCGTACATCGTCAGGATCAGGATGCGCAGGTCCGGCTCGGTGCGGGAGAGCTCGCGAGCGGCCTGCAGGCCGGTCAGGCGGGGCATGGCGATGTCGAGGATGGCCAGGTCCGGGCGGTGGGTGCGGGCCTGGGTGAGGGCCTCCGCGCCGTTGTCGGCCTCGGCGACGACGGTGAGGTCGGGTTCGCTGTCCAGGATGAGGCGAACCCCGCGACGGACCAGGGCATGGTCGTCGGCAAGGAGGATCCGGGTGGGCGTCTGCTCGTTCATGGTCAGCGGGTCCGGTCGGGAACGGGGGCGGATACAGGGGCAGGGGCAGGGACAGCCAAGCGGACTTCCGTGCCGCCTCCAGGGCCAGAGCCCACAGTGAGGTCGGCGCCGATCAGCAGCGCGCGTTCGCGCATGCCGCGGATACCCGCGCCTTCGGGCGCGTCCCCGACGCCGTGCCCGTCGTCGCGGATGCGCAACTCCACTCCGGTCGCTGTGTGGTTCAGGGCGAGTTCGGCGCGGCGGGCGTGTGCGTGGCGAGCGGTGTTGGTGAGCCCTTCCTGGGCGACGCGGTAGAGGACCAGTTCCGTTTCGTGGCCGAGGCGCGGCAGGTCCGCGTCGAGGTGGTGCTGGACGGTCAGGCCAGGGCTGGTGAACTCGGTGGTAAGGGCTTTGAGGGCGCTTGCCAGACCGAGTTCGTCCAGGACTCCGGGGCGCAGGCGCCGGGCGATACGGCGGATTTCGTCCAGGCTGCCCCGGGTGGTCTCCTGCACCTGGTGCAGTTCCTCGCGCAGATCGGACGGGGCATGTCCGGCGACGCGTTTGAGCTGGAGCAGCACGGCGGTGAGGGTCTGGCCCACCTCGTCGTGGAGCTCCTGCGCGATGCGGCGCCGTTCGGCCTCCTGGGCGGACAGGGCACGGGCGCTGCTGGTGGCGCGTTCTTCCTCCAGGCGGTCGAGCATCGTGTTGAACGTGGCGATCAGCTCGGCGACCTCACCCTGGCCGGCGACCACGGGACGCTGCCCCGGGCGGAGCAGGTCGATGGTCGTCATGGCGCGAGTGAGACGTTGCAGCGGGGAGAGGGTGACCCGCAGCAGCAGCGCGTTGGCGATGAGCATGACACTCAGGCCCACCGTGAGAACCGCGGCCTCGGTGAGCAGTACCGGGGTGGAGACGGTCACCGGTCCCAGCAACAGGGCGGTGGCGGTGATGAGCACCACGGCGTTGAGCAGGAAGATTCTCCAGAACAAGGGCACCGGGTACCGCCTCCTCGACGTGGTCCTCACTCCCCGTACCGCCTCCCCGGGCAAGTGGACGGTGGGCCTGCTGGTCACTGAAGTCTGCCTGCGTCCGAGGCAGTCGTCTGCTCCAGCCTGGGCGTTGGCCGGGGCGGGTGTCCATCGGGTCTGGCACCCATTCCACATCGTGCCTACAGGTCTGGCCTGCCCGTATTTGGGTGCCAGACCCGATGGTGGCCGCGGTCGGCCGCGGGCGAGGGTGTAACCGATCCCCCCTTCTCGGATCACGAGAGGAGCCCGGCAGTCATGTACGTGCCACCCCGGCGTCCTGGCCACACCGAGGCCGTTTCCGGCCCGGTCCTGCTGGTGCTGCTGTTGCGTCGCACCGCGGCGAGGTGGGTGCGCCGCATGGCGGGCGCCGGCACGGCCGGAACGGGTCGGCGTGGTGTGGGGGAGGGGGCGCCGTGAGTGTGGCGGCGTGGCTGGTGTTGTTCACGGGGCTGGATGGGCCGCACCCCTGACCGCAATGTCCGACTGCCGCCCGGTGCCGGGAGGGAAGCGTCATGGCCGAAATCGATGACCAGCGGCTCCACGAGATCGAGGCCCGCATGCACCGCGACGATCCCCGGTTCGCCCACGCCCTCGGAGCCGGCAAGCCCTGTCGCCCCAGCGAGTACCGGCACACCCGGGCCTGGCTGCTCCTCGCCGTCGCCCTGGCCGTGCTGGGCACCGGCACCGCCCTGGCCCACGGGCTGCTCATCGCCGCCGGCCTGGTTCTCGCGGGTGTGGCCGGGGAACTGTTCGACCCCGAGCGGGCCGTGCGCAGGCACCGCAACCGTCCGCCCCGGTCCTGACCGCAGCGATGACATGAGGACCCGTCGCGCACCTGGAGTGCGGCCGACGCCCCAGGGCCCCTCCCCGGCGGAACAGCGTCCGGCGGACACCCGTTCGCCCAATCGCCGCGATCCGCACGCCATTTACTGATGGTGTGTGGCTACACATTCCTTATGCGTTATTAGTCGTACGGTAAACTTCTTTACCGAGCCAGGATGCTCTATTGAGCGGCCAATTGCTCATTCTTAGGGGATTGCATTCCGGCGGGGCTGGATCTCGCTGCGACGGGGGGACGTGACATGGGTCGTGCTGTTCACGCCTTTGCTCTGCCCGCCACCGGGTCCTCCTGCCGCCCGCCCGTCCCTGCTGTCAGGGCCGCGCGCATCCACAACACGGCTCGTGACAGCGTGCCCGAATCGGGCAGCACTGTTCCCGGCGTCTGACCTGCCGGTCCGACGCACACGCCAGGCGCTCCCTGACTGAATCCACACCGCCGCCGAGCGGCAGATGACGGCCTGCCCATGCGCAGGCGGCCTGCGACCACCGGCGGCACCGACACCCGGTCAGGCATGCCCGGACACCGGATGACGTCATCCCGTACGCCCGGCCACATCGCGCCGACCCCACCCGCAGCACCCGCTCGCCGCCCGTTGCCGAGAAGGCACAGAAGCCGTCGCCGAACCGAACCGGAGGACCGACGCCCGTGCACGACACCACCGCCATGCTCATCGAACTCGGGGCCATCATCCTCGCCCTGGGACTGCTGGGGCGCCTCGCCGGACGGGTGGGCTTCTCACCCATACCCCTCTACCTTCTCGCCGGACTCGCCTTCGGCCACGGCGGCATCCTGCCCCTGCAGGCCAGCGAGGAGTTCGTGGCCACCGGCGCCGAGATCGGCGTCATCCTCCTGCTGCTCCTGCTGGGCCTGGAGTACAGCGCCTCGGAACTCGTCACCAACCTCAAGACCCAGTACCCCTCCGGCGCGGTCGACTTCGTCCTGAACGCGGTACCCGGCGCCGCGATGGCGCTGCTGCTCGGCTGGGGCCCGGTCGCCGCCGTTGCGCTGGCGGGCGTCACCTGGATCTCCTCGTCCGGGGTCATCGCCAAGGTCCTCGGCGACCTCAGGCGGCTCGGCAACCGCGAGACACCGGTGATCCTCAGCATCCTGGTCCTGGAAGACCTCTCCATGGCGGTGTACCTGCCGATCCTGACCGCCCTGCTCGCCGGGGTGAGCCTGGCGGGCGGTACCGTCACCCTGCTGATCGCTCTGGGCACGGTCGGAGCCGTCCTGTATCTGGCGCTGCGGCACGGCCGGCTGATCAGCCGTGCGGTCTCCTCCGAGAACGCGGAGATGCTCCTGCTGGTCGTGCTCGGCCTCACGCTCCTCGTCGCCGGCATCGCCCAGGAACTCCAGGTCTCCGCAGCCGTCGGTGCCTTCCTCGTCGGCATCGCCCTGTCCGGCGAAGTCGCCGAGGGAGCCAGCAACCTCCTCACCCCGCTGCGGGATCTGTTCGCCGCTGTCTTCTTCGTCTTCTTCGGCCTGTCCACCGACCCCGCCGACATCCCGCCGGTTCTCCTGCCGGCGCTCGCCCTCGCCGTCGTGACGGCCTTCACCAAGATCGCCACCGGGTACTGGGCCGCTCGTCGCGCCGAGATCTCGGTCAAGGGACGTTGGAGGGCGGGCGGAACGCTGGTCGCCCGCGGCGAGTTCTCCATCGTCATCGCCGGACTGGCCGTGGGCGTCGAACCGCGCATCGGCCCTCTGGCCACTGCCTACGTCCTGATCCTGGTTGTCCTCGGTCCGCTCACCGCCCGCTGGACCGAGCCCCTCGCCCGCCGCGTCACCCGTACCCGGCAGGAGCCGCTGGAGGCCGCCGTGGTGGCCGAGCCCGTCGAGGCAACCGCGCACGCCAACCGCTGAACGCGCAGGAGCGGGGCATGCTGGTGCGGCATCGCGCAGGCCCCGGCTCTCCCCACGGGCGCGCCCGAACGGCCGACAACATCCGAACCGAGGGGGAAACGACATGACCGTCCAGACCGCCGACGAGACGTTCCTCAAGGGCTTCGAGCGGATCCTCACGGACGCCGCCACCACGGGCCGCCGCCTGACCCGCGACGAGATCGAGTCCCGTCGCGCTCTGGGCGCCAGGGCGGCCGAGGCCGGGCACGGCTGGCGTGCTCTGGTGCGCGCCCACATCGCCGCCGGCCGCGAGCGCCACCCCGCGGCAGCCGATCCGGACCATGTCCTGAGCGTGATCGAGCAGGCGGTCGATGCCTTCGCCGACGGATACGAGCGTGCCCAGCGACTTGTCGTCCGCAAGGAGGAGGCGGCTCGGCGCGAGTTCATCGACGACCTGCTCCTCAGACGCGGCGACCCCGGCCAACTCGCCTCGCGCTGCGAGCGGTTCGGGCTGCGCCTGTCCCGCGCCCATGCGGTCGCCGTGGCCCAGGGACCGGAGGCCTACGACGAGACCGACCCCGTCCCCCGGCAGGTGGCGGACGACTTGTTCGCACGGTTCGAAAGCCGCCGGATCCTGTTCACCACGAAGGACGGGCGCATGGTGTGCATCGCCCCCGGTGACCAGCAGGACGTCCTCGTCCACTTCGCCAAGCTCGTCTACGCCGCCACCGGCGCCAGCCAGGTCGCCATCGGCCGCCCCCGGACCGGCACCGTCGGCATCGGTCACAGCTACGAGGAGGCGCTCAACGCCCTGGACGTCGCCCAGCGCATGGGCCTCGACGACCCGCTGCTGCGCGCCGCCGACCTACTGGTCTTCCCTGTCCTGGCCCGGGACCGGCAGGCGCTGATGGACCTGGTGGACCACACTCTGGGGCCGCTGGCGCGGGCGCGCGGAGGGGCGCAGCCGCTGCTGGACACCCTCACCGCGTACTTCGACACCGGCTGCGTGGCCGCCGCGGCCGCCCGTCAGCTGTCACTCAGCGTGCGCGCGCTGACCTACCGGCTGGAACGCATCCATACGCTCACCGGCAACGACCCCACCGACCCCGCCCACCGCTACACCCTGCAGACCGCGGTGCTCGGAGCCCGGCTGCTCGACTGGCCGAACAGACCCCTGTGAACCGGCTTCAACAGACCCCTGTGAACCGGCTTCATCGGTGAGGGCGCCGGGACGCAGGGCGGCGTAGCCGCGGCTCGTCTGCGCCCCTGTGACGCCATGTCAGAAGCCTGTTATGTTCCCAGCGACGTGCCGGGAAGTCCGGTCGGCGATCTTGACGGAAGCAGGCGGCCGAAGCAGGCGGAAGAAGGCGGAGGAAGCCTTGCCGATCGGGGGTCCGGAAATGACGCTCAGCGCGCTCTTCAGGGAGGTTGGTGGAGTGGTGCCCCTCCCCGCACCGCCGCTCTCCCGCCTGACCCGGGGGTGCGGTACCGAGTGATCACGTTGCCTCAGCCCGCACGCGGCGTACCGCGTCCGGGACACATGATCGTGTGCGGCGACGACACGCTCGCCGAGCGGCTGGCCGCCGAACTCGCCACGGTTTACCGGGAGCGGGTCACGCTCGTCGTACCGCCCTCACGACGGCCCGGCGCCACCACCGGACGGTCACGCGCCGCGGCACTGCTCGGCCGCGTGCAGGCCGCCATGCGTCGTACGGAGTCCGCGGCCACCTCCGGTGACACCGCTACGCCTCGCCTCATCGAGGCCGACGCACTCGACGAAGCCGCCTTGGACGAGGCGGGCGTACGCGAGGCAGCAGCACTGGCCCTGGTCCATGACGACGACGAGACCAACATCCACGTCGCGCTGGCCGCCCGCCGCCTCAACCCCCGGCTGCGCCTGGTCATCCGGCTCTACAACCGCAGGCTCGGCCAGCACCTGGAAGAACTCCTCGACCAGGCCGCCACCCTCACCGTCCCCGGACTGGACCCCGAGGCCCTCGACACCTCCACCACCGTCCTCTCCGACGCCGACACCGCCGCGCCCGCACTGGCGGCCACCGCCGTCGCCGGCACCAGCAAGGTCGTCCAGGCCGACGGACTGCTCCTGCGCGCCGTGGAACGCACCCCACCCGACCACGCCCTGGATCCCGGCCTGTGCACCCTGGCCCTGCTGTCCTCGACCACCAACGACCCAGCAGGAGCGGAGGGTTCGGACGCCAGCGGCCGGGAGGCACCCATCCTGCTGCCCGACGACGACACGATCGCCGCCGCCACCGGACACGGCACCGTCGTCCTCGAAACCGTCACGCACACCGCCCCAGGTTCCGGCCCGCGACGACCGGCGAGACGCGGACTGCCGCTGAGCTCGCTCTTCTCCCGCCGACTGCGCTGGTCACTGGCCGGGCTCGCGGCCTGCGTCCTGGGCGTGGCCGTCGCGACCTGGCTGACCACCGGCGACCACCCGCTGCACGCCTCCTACCTCACGCTCCTCGATCTCTTCGCGATGGGCGACCCGGCGCTCGACGAGCCCACGGCACGCCAGGTGCTCCAACTCCTCGCCGGCCTGGCCGGGCTGCTGCTCATGCCGGTGCTGCTCGCGGCTGTCCTGGAGGCGCTCGGCGCCTTCCGCACGGCGTCCGCGCTGCGCCGGCCGCCGCGTGGCCTGTCCGGCCACGTCGTCCTGCTCGGTCTCGGCAAGATCGGCACGCGGGTGCTGGTCCGGCTCAGGGAACTCGACATCCCCGTGGTGTGCGTGGAAGAGGACCCCGAAGCGCGAGGTATCCCGCTCGCCCGCCGTCTGCGCGTCCCCACCGTCATCGGGGACGCCACGCAGGAAGGCGTGCTGGAGGCCGCCAAAACGCATCGCGCGCATGCTCTGCTCGCCCTCACCAGCATCGACACCACGAACCTGGAAGCAGCCCTCTACGCACGCTCCGTCAAACAGGACCTCAGAGTGGCTCTGCGGCTGTACGACGACGACTTCGCCACCGCCGTCCACCGCACCCTGCGCACAGCCCACCCACGAGCCCTCACCCGCAGCCGCAGCGTCTCCAGCCTCGCGGCCCCCGCCTTCGCGGGGGCCATGATGGGCCGCCGGATTCTCGGGGCCATACCCGTCGAACGCCGCGTGCTGCTCTTCGCCGCTCTGGAGGTCGCCGGGCACCCGCAGTTGGAGGGACGTACGATCGCCGAGTCATTCCGTCCCGGAGCCTGGCGTGTCCTGGCCCTGGACACGGCCGGGCCGGGCGAGCGGCTGCCCGACCTCTCCGCCCCACCCGCGCCCGACGGCGCCCACCGTCCCGGCGGGCTCGTATGGGACCTCCACCCCGGATACGTCCTGCGAGCCGAGGACCGTGTGGTCCTCGCCGCCTCCCGCCAGGGCCTGGCCGAACTCCTCGGCCGACAGCCCCAACTCCGCGTACGAACCACCGACACGTAACGGCGCTGTGCGGTGACCGGCCGGTGGCCCCTACCGCCGTGCCGCCGGGTCGCGCGGGCCCGGCAGGTCCGCCCCGGGAATGACCAGGTCCGCCCGGTCACGGGTGCCCGCGACGAGATCCGCGTTGCGCTGGTCGGTGCCCAGGACCCAGGCGACCGCCGTGTCGTGCGGCTTGCCGAACTCCTCGTGCCGTGCCACGAGTCGGCGGATCCTGACCTCCTCGTCCGCATCGCAGAACCACACTTCGTCCAGCTCCGGACGCACGCGCGCCCAGGAACCGTTCTCCAGCAGAAGGTAGTTGCCCTCGGTCACGATCAGGCGGGCCGACGGTGGCACGGGGAGGGCACCCGCGATCGGCTGTTCCAGTACGCGCTCGAACCCCGGCGCGTACACCACCTCGCCGGTCTCCTCGCGCAGCCGCCGCAGCAGCGCCGCGTACCCGGCGGCGTCGAAGGTGTCCGGAGCGCCCTTGCGGTCGCGGCGGCCCAGCCGGTCCAGCTCGACGTCGGCGAGGTGGAAGCCGTCCATCGGGACGTGAGCGACCCAGGGCGGCCCGTCCCCGTTGAGCTCGCTCACCAGGTGCTCGGCCAGGGTCGTCTTGCCCGCGCCGGGGCTGCCGGTGATACCGAGGATCGCCCGGCGGCCGGGGCGGGCCAGGGACGCGGCCCGCCGCAGGAGGTCGTCGACGGTCATGCGCGGACGCCGCTCACTGCCAGGTGCTGGGCGATGAAGCCGCGCGCGTGACGCGCGAGGTCCTCGCCGTCGGACCAGAGGTTGCGCCAGATGGCGAGGTCGGCGGAGAGCCCCGGTGCCACCACGGCGGAGGAGAAGGACTCGAAGGTGATGGGGCCGCGGTAGCCGATGTCGGCGAGCGCGTGGAAGAAGGCCGTGAAGTCCAGATGGCCGGAGCCGAGGTAGCCGCGGTGGTTCTCGCCGATGTGGACGTAGCCGAGCCGGTCGCCCGCCTCGCGCACAGGACGGACCAGGTCGTCCTCCTCGATGTTCATGTGGTACGTGTCCAGGTGGATGAGGACGTTGTCCTCGCCGATGTCGTCGGCGAGGGCGAGCGCCTCGCGGGCGGTGTTGACGACGTTCGTCTCGTACCGGTTGCAGACCTCCAGGCCGAGCGTCATGCCGAGCCCGCGGGCCTCCTGCGCGAGCCGCCGCAGGACGGAGACGACGTTGGCGCGGCCCGCGCTGCTCAGCGGGGCGCCGTACTTGCCGAGCGCGCTGTAGAGGGCGCCCGTGAAGTGCGTACCGCCCAGGCCGTGCGTGACGGTGAGCGAGTCGTGCAGCAGCTTCTCGCCGCGCTCGACGACGGCCGGGTCGGCGCTGGAGACGTCGGCGTCGAAGGCGAGACCCCGCGAGCACGCGACCTTCAGGCCCGCGTCGGCGATCTCCTTGCGTGCCGCGCTCACGTCGAGATTGACGGAGTCGTGCAGCGACAGCTCCAGCAGGTCGAATCCGGCGGCCCTGGTGCGCTCGACGGCATGGCTCACCGAGGCGGGCGAGGTGTCGCCCACCCAGACGAGGGCGTGCACGCCGATCGGGTTCGGGGCGGAGGTCGCTACGGTCTTCGCGGCGGTCATGGAAGGGGACTCCTCAGTCAATCCGGGCTCCCGTGATGAGGGAGACGATCTCGTCGCCGGTGGTCTCGGCGGTGCGCCGGCCACCGACGCAGCGGCCGGCGCGCATCACCCACACCTGGTCGCTGAGCCGCATGACCTGTGCGAAGTTGTGGCTGATGAGCAGCACGGTGTGGCCGTCGTCGCGCAGCTTGAGGATCAGCTCCTCGACCTTCGCGGTCTCCTGGACGCCGAGGGCGGCCGTGGGCTCGTCCATGATGACCAGGCGTGAACTGAAGCCCGCCGCACGGCAGATGGCGACGGCCTGACGCTGACCGCCCGACAGCCGGCGTACGCGGGAGTCGACCGCGGGCACATTGACCGCGAGGGCGGACACCATCTCCTTGGCCCGCTTCTGCATGGCCCGCCGGTCCAGGAACGCGACGGGGCCGAAGCGGCGCACCAACTCCCTGTTCAGAAACAGGTTCTGCCAGACCGCGAGGTCCTCGACCAGCGCGAGGTTCTGGTGCACGGTCTCGATGCCGGCGTCGCGGGCGTCCTCGGGCGAGTGGAAGTCGACGGGCGAGCCGTCGAAGAGGATGCGCCCGCTGTCGGGACGGTGGACGCCGGAAATGCAGCGCACGAGGGTGGACTTGCCGGCGCCGTTGTCGCCCACGAGCGCGGTGATCTCGCCGGGCCGCAGGGTGAGGGACACCTCGGAGAGGGCCCGTACGCTGCCGAAGGACAGCGAGACGTCCTCGCAGGCGATGAGGGGTTCGGCCACGGCGGCCGGCCCGTCGGAGGGCAGGGGGTGGGTCATCGCTGGAACCTCGTGAGGAAGGCCGCAAGCACCACGACGATGCCGACGGACAGCGGCTGGTAGAACTGCGAGACGCCGAGCAGGGTCAGCCCGTTGACCAGTGCGGTCAGCAGCAGCGCTCCGATCACCGGGCCGATGACCGTGGCCCGCCCGCCGAAGAGGCTGACCCCGCCGAGCACCACGGCCGCCACGGAGTTGAGCAGGAACGAGGTGTTGGCTGCGGGTTCCGCGGCGCCGACCCGGGCTACCAGGAGGATGGAGCCGAGCCCCGCCAGCACACCGGAGATCACATACACCGCGATCTTGATGCGGGCGGTGCTGATGCCCATCGCGGACGCCGACTCCGGTGCGCCACCAGTGGCGAGCACATGCGTGCCGAACCTGGTGTGGAACAGCACCACATGCGCCACGACGGCGACACCCGCGGCGATCAGGAACGTCCAGCCCAGCACTCCGAGTCCGCCGGTGGACAGCTTCAGCAGCGAGGCGTCGACGACGGTCACGGGCTTGCCGTCGGACAGGATCAGGGCGAGTCCGGATGCCGCCGACAGCGCGCCGAGCGTGACGATGAAGTCGGTGATCTTCCCGCGCGCCACGATGAGCCCGTTGGCCACGCCCACGGCGGCCGAGGCCGCCACCGCCAGCAGGCACGCCGGGCCGAGTCCCCAGCCGGCCTGGTAGGCCTGGCCGAAGGCGACCGCCCCCAGCGTCATCGCCGACGCGATCGACAGGTCGATGCCGGCGGTCGCGATCACGAACGTCTGGCCGACGGCCAGGATGATCAGGATCGCCGCCGCCACGAGCATCGACTGGATGTTCCCGACGCTCAGGAAGGTCGAGTTGGCGCTCTGAAAGACGATCACCAGCACGACGAGTCCGACCAGCGCGGCCCAGTCGGCCCAGAAGCCGACGTCGCGCAGGCGCGCCGCCCAGGCCCGGTGGTCCGGCCCTCGCTGAGGAGCCGCGAGTGTTGCGTCAGTCATGGTCTTCCGTTCTTCCGGCGGCACGGCTGCCGGGTTACTTGTCGGGCGTCGTGAACGGGTCGTCATAGCTGCCGAAGGGCTTCGGAGTGCTGGCCAGTGCCTTGTCCGCGTCGGCCTTGGTGACGAGCTCCACGGGCGCCTTGACGTTCTTGGGCAGGGTCTTGCCCTTGGCCGCCGCCTGGCAGGCCTCCACGCCCATCTGCCCGATGGTGTACGGGTACTGGGCCACCGTCGCGTCGAGTGTGCCCTCCTTGACGGCCTCCAGCGCGTCCTTGATGCCGTCGACGCTGATGACCTTGACCTTGCCCGTCCTGCCCGCGTTCGCGATGGCCCGCGCGACACCGAGGCCCATGTCGTCGTTGGCGACGAAGAAGCCCTTGAGGCCCGGGTGCGCGCGCATCACGTCGGTGGCGGCGGTCAGCGCGGTCTGCCGGTCCCAGTCGGCGGCGACGGTCTGGACGACCTTCAGGTCCGAGCCGATGCCCTGCTTGAAGCCGTCGACGCGGGCGCCGCTGGTGACGTCACCGGCGATGCCGCCGATCACGGCGACGTCACCGCCCTGCGGCAGCAGCTTCACCATCTGCGCGCCGGCCGTCTTTCCGGCGTCCACGTTGTCCGTGCCGATGTACGTCGCGGGCGTCGCGTTCGCCGCCTCGGCGGCCTTCGCGTCGATCGGGTTGTCGATGTTGACGATCGTCTTCTTCGCCATGGCGACCTTGGCCAGCCCCTGCACCAGGTTCGTGGCCGAGATGGGGTTCACGATGAAGCAGCCGTACGACTGCCCGGAGAGACCGGCGAGCTTGTCGGCCTGGCCCGTGGTGTCCGTGATCGAGTTGGCGGCCTGCACCTTGACCGAGACGTCCCCGGCCTTCGCCTGGGCGTCGATGCCCTGCTCCATGCTCTGGAAGAAGGGGTTGTCCAACCCCTTGATCACGGCGGCGTACTTGGCGCTGCCTTCCGCCCCCGAGCCCGACGAGTCGCCGGAACCGCAGGCGCTCAGTGCCAGCGCCCCGGTGACGGCCAGCACGATCCCGGTGACGGCGGTGCGGCTGCCGGAGGCTCTGACCTCGGCGGCCCGGTTCCTCACGGCTTTGTGAAGTATGTGCATGGGGGTGTCCCTTTCCCACTGGATGCGGCTAGACGGTACGGCTCGTTATGGGAGCTGGCAATGCCTTCTTTCGACTTTTTCCGTCAAAACTTTTGCTACTTCCGTACAGTCGCCGTCATAGCTAAGGTGTCGGGGTGGATACGACGAACGCAGCCGCCGCGCGGGCCGGGACCAGTCCGGGCGAGATCCTGGCCCTGTTCCGCGACGTCACCGACGGCCTCACGAAGACCGACGTCGTGCAGCACACCGGCCTGTCGCGCACCACGGTCAACCAGCGCCTCGACGGCCTGCTCGGCGCCGGTCTGCTCGTCCCGGCGCCCCAGGACGCCCGCACCCGCGGCCGCCCGGCCGGACGGTTCGTCGTCAACCGCAGCAGGGGGGTCCTGCTGGTCGCCGACCTCGGCGCGACCGGCCTGCGCACCGCGGTCTGCGACCTGGCGGGCGAGGTACGCGCCGAACGCGAGGCCGCCTCCGACGTGACCACCGGACCGGAGGCCGGACTCGCCGTCGTCGAGGGGCTGTTCGCCGAACTCCTGGCGGAGACCGGGTACACGGAGAGGGACGTCCTCGGTGTGGGCGTCGGTGTGCCGGGCCCGGTCGACTTCGCCACCGGACGCGTCGTCAGCCCGCCGATCATGACCGGCTGGGACCGCTACAACATCCCCGGCCGCCTGGGCCCCCGCTACGACTGCCCCGTCCTCGTCGACAAGGATGTCAACGCGATGGCGTACGGCGAACAGCGTCTGCGCTACCCGGACGTCGACCATCTGCTCATGGTCAAGATCGGCACCGGCGTCGGCACCGGCATGATCGCCGGCGGCCGCATCCATCGCGGCGCCGACGGCGCGGCCGGCGACGTCGGTCACATCCAGGTCACCGTCGACGACATCAAGGAGCCCCCGGTCTGCAGATGCGGCAACACCGGCTGCGTCGAGGCCTACGCGGGCGGCTGGGCCCTGGTCCGGGACCTCCGCGAGGCCGGACACGACGTCAGAAGCGTCAACGACGCCGTCCGCCTCATACGCTCGGGCGACCTCACGGCCGTACGCCTCGCCCGGCGGGCCGCCCGTATCCTCGGTGTCGCCATCGCCGACGCGGTCAACATGTTCAACCCCCGCGTCATCGCGATCGGCGGCCAGCTCGCCCACACCGACGAGCAGCTCTTCGCCGGGATCCGCGAGGTCGTCTACCGCCGCTCACTACCGCTCGCGACCCGCAACCTCCAGATCGTCCGCAGCGCCCTGGACCCGCGGGCCGGCGTCATGGGCCTGACCCAGCTGCTGGTCGACGGCATCTACGCACCGCACCGCGTGCAGGAACTGATCGACAGGGGCGCGGAGTCCGGCGAGCGCTGACGACGCCGCGATGACGACGCCGCGATGACGACGCCGCGATGACGACGCCGCGATGACGACGGCGTGCTGACGACGGCGTGCTGACGACGGCGGAGGAGACCCTCGGGGAGCCAACTGGGTCAGCCCCGGTTGGCTCCCCGAGTACCACTACCCGGGGTGGTGACCCGGTGCGTCCGCGGGCTCGGCCCCGGACGCGTCCAGCGCGTCGAACTCGGCGATGAACCGCTGCCGCAGCGCGGCCTTGTCGGCCTCGGGCAGCCAGCAGGCGTCGACGCCGGCGAGCGACATGGCGCGCAGCGTCGTCCGGCTCAGGCCCAGGTCGTCGGCGGCGATCCGGTACTCGTCGGTCAGCGTCGTCGGGAACAGGCCCGGGTCGTCGTCGGCGAGGATCACGTTCAGCCCGGCCTCGACCATCGCCGCGACGGACGCCCGTCGCCAGGGCCGCCAGGACCGGCGTGAGGTGGTGAAGGCGACGACGAACGGCACGCGTTCGGCACGGCACCGGGCCACGACCTCGTCGTCCTCCAGCACGTAGTAGCCGTGATCGATACGGTCGCAGCCGAGCAGGTCGAGGCAGGTGATGGTGTTGACCGCCACCGGCGCGTGCTCGGAGGAGTGCGCGGTGCGGCGCAGCCCCGCCTGCCCCGCCAGCCGGAAGGCGTCCGCGAAACGCTCCGGCGGGCCCACGGTCTCCAGGTTGTCCAGACCGATCCCGGCGACGTACTCGTGCGGGTTCTCCACCACCTCGCGCACCCGCGCCAGGGCCTGCTCGGCGGTGGTGCTGCGGTCGACGGCGGCGATGAGCCGGCCGCTCATGCCGAAGTCGCGCTCGGCCAGCCGGATTCCCTCGGCGTACGCCGCGACCGCGCCCAGATAGCCGAGAGAACGCAGATGCGGCGGCACGCCGTCGAACGACACCTCCAAGTGGCGCACGGAACTGGTGCGGTGGGCCGCCTCGAACGCCTCGTACGTGATCCGCGTCAGATCGTCGGCGTCGCGCAGCGCCTCGACGACCCACCCCGACACCTGGAACAGGGAGTAGGACACCTCCGGCTCGTCGGCGGCCCGCCCACGCGGCACCGGGATGCGGGTGTTCTCGTACAGCTTCGGGTCCGGCGGCAGAGAGTTGACGTCACGGAAGATCGTCTCGGGCGCCGCCGGAAGGTCCAGGCGGTGGCGCCGGGCGAGTTCGGCGAACGTCTCGGCCCGCACGGTGCCGATCAGATGGCAGTGCAGGTCCGTCTTCGGCATCCGGCGCAGATAGTCGTCGGAATCGATGGTGGTGGTCATGGTGTCCAAGTGCGGGTGGAGTGGGGAGCAGAGGAACGGGAGGGGGAGCGATGGTGGGGCGGGGCGGGGCACGCTTTGGGTCGCCGGCCGCCCCACCCGACGGTCACTTGGAGCTGACCTCGCGGGCGAACCGCTCGACCCACGTGTCGCGGTTCTTCACGACCGTGCCGGGGTCGAGGGTGCGGAAGCCGGCACCGACCGGGTCGGTCGCCGCCTTCCCGGCGACCTTGCCGAGCACCGAGGGGATCGTGGCGTCCGGGTTCACCGGCATGTCGCCGATGACCTTCGCGGCCTGGGTCTGCGCCTCGGCGGACAGGTAGTAGTCGATGAACGCGTACGCGGCCTTCAGGTTCTTGGCGTCCTTGGGGATCATCATCCGGTTGGTCGCCATGTACTTGCCCTTGCTCGGCGCCACCCAGCTCACCGGCTCACCGGACTGGATGAGGGAGGTGGCGAACGCACTGATCGCCGGGGCGGCGACGATCTCGCCCTGGGTCAGCAGGTTCGTCACCTCGGTCGAGGACGAGTAGAACTGCAGGGTGTGCGGAGCCCAGGAGCCGAGCTTCGCGTACGCGGCGTCGATGTCGTACGGCCCGCTGCCGTAGGTCTCTCCGACACCGGACACGGTGAGCTGCCCCGAGGTGACCGAGATGTCGGGCAGCGCGGTCTTCTTGGCGTACTTCTTGTCGCCGTACACCGCCCAGTCGGCCGCGGCCTTGGCGTCGAGCTTGTCGGTGCGGTAGAGGGTGCCGTTGAGCTGGTAGGTGTACGCCGGTCCGTCGTACGCCTCGTCGACGGCGAAGCTGCTCAGCTTGGACATGTTCGGTACGTCCTTGGCGCCGAACTTCTGGAAGAGCCCCTTCGACTGGCCCAGCGCGGCGTAGTAGTCGGAGATGAGCATGACGTCGACGTCCGACCTCCCGCCCGCTGCCTCAAGTCTGGTCAGGCGGGTGGCGTTGTTGCCCGTGTCGAGTTCGACCTTGTAGCCCGTCTTCTTCTCGAAGGGCTCGATGACGGCCTTCGTGAGCTCCTCCGACCCGAAGGGGAAGGAGCTCACGACGAGGGTCTTGCTGTCGCTTCCGCCGCCGGTGGCGGAGCAGCCGGCGACGGTCGTGGCGAGCGCGGTGGCGACGACGAGTGCTGCTGTGGAGCGATGGCGCCGAGGAGTGGTACGCACGAGGGGGTCCTTCCGAGGGTATGGCGAGGGGGAGGGCTGAGCGGGAGGAGTGGAAGAAGGAGAAAAAGGGGGAGGAGGGAAAGAGGGGAGAGGCGGTGCCGTCGGTGTCGTACGGACCCGATGGCGGTGAAGTCCGCGGTTCAGTCGGCCAGTTCGACCACGTGCTCCGGCCGGGCAGCCACGGTGACCTGGTCGCCGGGACGCCAGTCGGCCCGGGAGTGGTCCGCCCGTACCGTCGCGATGAGGGTGACGTCGTCCTCGCCCTCGCCCCTGGGGGCCGCCAGGGTGAGGTGCCGGTCGACCCCGCGGTAGGCGATGCCCGTGACTGTCGCGGGCAGGGCCAGCCGGGCCCCGTCCGCTGCCTCGCCCTGGACGACTTCCAGGTGCTCCGGTCGCACGGTCAGGGTCGTGACGCCGTCGGAGGCTGCCAGGCCCGCCGGTCCTGTCGGTCCCGCCGGGACGAAGTTCTCGTAGCCCAGGAACTCGGCGACGAAGCGGTTGGCGGGGCGCGGGAAGACCTCGGCCGGCGAGCCGCTCTGCATGACGTGTCCGGCACGCATCAGGACCATCACGTCGGACATCTCCAGCGCCTCGTCCTGGTCGTGGGTCACCAGGACCACGGTGAGGCCGGTCTCGGCCTGGATCCGGCGGATCTCGGCGCGCATCTGCACCCGCAGCCGGGCGTCCAGGTTGGACAACGGCTCGTCGAGCAGCAGCAGCGACGGACGGATGGCGATGGCACGGGCGAGCGCCACCCGCTGCTGCTGCCCGCCCGAGAGCTTCCTGGGGCGCTGCGCGGCCAGGTGGCCGAGGCCGACGAGGTCCAGTGCCTCGGCCACCCGGCTGCGGCGCTCGGCGGCCGGGATCTTGCGGAGCTTCAGCCCGTAGCCGACGTTGTCCGCCACGCTCATGTGGGGGAACAGGGCGTACGACTGGAAGACCATGCCGAGGTTGCGCTTCTCCGGAGGCAGCCGGGTGGCGTCCTTCCCGGCGATGCGGATCGTGCCCGAGCTGGGCGCGGTGTAACCGGCGAGCATGCGCAGCGTGGTCGTCTTGCCGCAGCCGCTCGGCCCCAGCAGCGTGGTGATCCTTCCTTCGGGGATGTCGAGGTTCAGGGACCCGACGGCGGTGAAGTCGCCGAAGGTCCGGGTGACGTCGATGAACTGGGCGGCGGCGGTCATCAGTTGATCCCCCCGAAGATCCTGGTGAAGCCGACGGTGCGTTCGGCGACGACGGCGACGATGATGGTGGCGGCCAGAATGAGCGTGGACATGGCCGCGATGACGGGGTCGTAGGACTGCTGGACGTAGTCGAGCATCGTCACCGGCAGAGTCCCGAAGTCCCGGCTCTGGAGCAGCAGCGAGAGCGGCACGTTGTTGAACGACGTGATGAAGCCGAGCAGGGCCGCCGACATCACGCCGGGACGCAGCAGCGGCAGGGTGACCGTGCGGAACGCGCGCCAGGGTGTTGCGCCCAGCCCGCGTGCGGCCTCCTCCAGAGCGGGGTCGGCCAGCGTGAGAGCGGCTCCCGTGACACGTACCGCGTACGGCATGAGCAGCACGGCGTGCCCGACGAGAAGAGCGGCGAACGAGGTCTGCCCGAGCCCGATCATCAGCTGCTGGTACAGCGCGAGCCCGATGACGAGCTCCGGCACGACCAGCGGGGACAGGAACAGACCTTGCAGCAGGGACCGCCCGGGTATCGCCCCTCGGTGCAGACCGAGGGCGACCGGAACACCCAGCGCCAGGGCCAGGGCGGTGGCACAGCCGGCCAGCAGCAGGCTGGAGACGAGTGTGTCGGTGAACGGCTGGTAGGCGGCGGCCTTGCCGAACCACTGCAGCGAGAAGCCCTTGGGCGGGAACGACAGGGTGCTGCTGGAGGTGAACGCACTGGCCACGACGAACAGGATCGGGACGAGCATGATCACGTAGCCGAGGACGGCCAGTGCGGCGGCTATCGGTCGTGCCTTCATGCGACCCGTCCCTTCACACGCGCCACGGCCGATCCGATTCCGGAGAGCGCGAAGACGAGCACGGTCATCACGAGCGCCGTCGCGGAGGCCGCGGCCCAGTCGACGGTCACGTTCGCGTGGACGAACAACTGAGTGGCGAGCATCCGCTGGGAGGATCCGCCGAGGAGATAGGGGGTGGTGTACGCGGTGATGCTCCCGGCGAACACCAGGGTGGCGGCGACGACGATGCCCGGCAGCGACAGCGGAACCACCACGGTCCACAGCGTGCGCAGCCGGCTCGCGCCCAGGCCCCGGGCGGCGTCGTCGAGCCCCCGGTCCACCTGGGCGACCGCCGAGTAGCAGGAGACGACGGCCAGCGGCAGGAAGAGCTGGACCAGGCCGAGTACGACGGCCAGCGGTGTGTACAGCAGTTGGGGAGCCTGCTCCGCCAGCCCGAGGCCGGTGATGATCCGGCCCATGACCCCGTTGGATCCGAGGATCACCAGCCAGCCGAAGCTGCGCACGACGTTGCTCAACAACAGCGGGAACACCGCCAGCGCCAGCCAGAGCCCGGCCCAACGGGAGGTCGAGCGGGCCAGCAGGCTCGCGATGGGGAAGGCGATCACGACGCACACGACGGTCACGATCAGTCCGAGAGTCAGGGTGCGACCGATGATCTGGAGGTCGTATCCGTCGGTGAGCATCTTCGTGAGGCGCGAGAACACGTCGGACGGACTGACTCCCGGTGGCGCGAACAGCATCGCGGCGGACGGCACGGCGAAGCCGAGCACCATCAGGAGCAGCCCGGGGAACAGCAGCAGTGAGCCTGCTCGGGGCCTGTGGAACATGGGTGGAGTTCGATTCCTTTGACTGCGAGTGATGAGTATCATCGCTGCAACCGGTTGCAGCAACCGGTTGCAGGCACCTTAGGTGACGAAGGGCTGTTGTGTCAGCCCCGCGCGTGACGTTGATGTAAAACCTGTTACCTCAAGGGGCCGGGATCTTCGCCGGGAGTTTCCGGGGAGGGGACACCGGCCCACTCGGGGACGATCCCCGGCGAAGTCCGGGGGAAGGGGAGGTGCGGTGAATCCCACTGGGGGCGCGAGCCAGGTGCCCACGCTCGACGACGTGGCACGGCGCGCGGGGGTGTCGAAGTCGACGGCGTCGCGGGCACTGAGCCGGCCGGACATCGTCGCCCCGGCAACCAGGGCGCGGGTCCATGACGCCGCCGTCGCCCTGGGCTTCGAGCCCAGCCGGGTGGCGCGGGCCCTGGCCCATGGCCGTACCGGTCTCATCGCGCTCGTGGTGCCCGACCTGGAGAACAGCTTCTTCACCCCGATCGTCAACGGCGCCCAGGCCCGGGCCGCTCAGGCCGGCGTCCAGCTCACGGTGGCCGTCCACGAAGCCGACGACCGCGACGCGCTGTCCCGGCTCGCCCGGCAGGTCGACGGATTCCTCATCACGGCACCGCGCGGCACCGACGACGATCTGCGGGCCGTCGCCCGCCTCGCCCCGACGGTCCTCATCGACCGTGAGGTCTCCGGCCTGCCGTCCGTCTCCGCCGACGTCGCCCGTGCCTTCGGCGAGGTCATCGGCCATCTGGCCGGGGCAGGGCACCGGCACATCGCCTACCTCGGCGGACCGCACGGCTCCTGGCAGAGCCTGCGCCGCCAGGAGGCGGTCCGTGACGCAGCCGCCGGGCGGACCGAACTGACCGTACTGGGGCCGGTGCCGGCCACCTTCACCGCCGGAGTGGAGAGTGCGGGCCCTGTGCTCGCGACCGGGGCGACCGCGGTGGTCCCGTACGCCACCTCGGTCGCGCTGGGACTGCTGGCGGCCCTCCAGCGCCGGGGCGTACGGGTCCCGGACGACATGCTGATCAGTGCGGAACGTTCCGTTCTCGACGCGCTCGGCATGAACGGGGTGCCCGCGATCGACGTGGACGGCGAGGAGCTCGGAAGGGTGGCGGCGGGGCAGTTGGTGGACCGGATAGAGGGGGGCGGACGTTCCAGCGGGCCGGACGCCGTGACCCGCCTGGAAGTCGCGGTGCGGCTGCCGGAGGGGTTGCGGACTGCTGGCGACTGAGTGTGCACAGGTGTGTTCTGGTGCGCATGAGTGAGTGTCCGGGGTGCGGCATGTGCGGGCCCGGGAAGTGAACAGAGGTTTCTCTGTCGAATGTGTGACCTTTGCCGGTGGTGGTCGTTAGGTGCGGTGAGGGGTTCTTCGGCTGGCGCGGTGGCGGGGTGAAGGGGTGGGCGGGCTGCGGGAGTTGGCGGCGCCGTTCGTTGTGCCCGGTCCGTCGGGGGTCTCGGTCCGCGACCGGCTCAAGCACCTGACGGCCGAGGACGATGAGGTTCTTCGTCTGGTCGGTGACCATCTGGGTACGCTCGCGTCCCGGGATCTGAAGGTGCGGTGCGCGGCAGGGCTGGAGCGCGACACCGAGCGGTGGGCCGAGCGCAAGCGGGCCCTGACCGAGGAGTCCTCCTCGCGGTGGGCGGGGTCGATCACGAAGGCTACCCACGATCAGTGGGCGCTCGCCCGGCGCGGCCAGCTCGCCCACATCCAGAGCCTGGAAGCGGGTGTGTGCACGATCACGCACCGGCTGTCTCTGCCCATCGGGGGGAAGGGCAGCAAGAAGACTCCGGGCGGTTACCGCACTCGGCAGGAGTGGTTCGCCAAGACCCGGCGTCTGCACGTGCTGGCCGACCGGCTGGAGGCGACGCGGGCCGATCGTGAGGCCGGTGTTGTGCACGTGGTGCGGGGCGGGAAGCGGCTGCTGAACACCCGCCATCACCTCGACGCCGCGCAGCTCACCGAGGAGCAGTGGCGTACCCGGTGGGAGGCCGGGCGGCGGTTCCTGCAGGCCGACGGGGAGAGCGGGAAGCGGTTCGGCAACGAGACCATCCGTGTCACTCCCGACGGCGAGGTGTCCCTGAGGCTCCCGGCCCCTTTGGCGTATCTGGCGAATGCGCCGCACGGCCGGTATGTGCTCGCCACGCGGGTGGCGTTCGCGCACCAGGGTGAGCAGTGGCGTGACCGCGTCACCGCGAACCGGGCCGTCGCCTACCGCATCCACGAAGACGTGCTGCGCGGGCGCTGGTATCTGACCGCGTCGTGGACGATCCCGCCAGTGAAGACCGTGCCCCTGGAGGCGGCGCGCACGAACGGCCTGATCGGTGTCGATACCAATGCCGACCACCTGGCCGCCTGGCGCCTGGACTCACACGGCAACCCCGTCGGTGAGCCCCTCCGGTTCGGCTACGACCTGTCCGGCACCGCCCAGCACCGCGACGCCCAGGTCCGGCACGCGCTGATCCGCCTGCTGCACTGGGCCAAACGACATGGCCTCGCGATCGCGGTCGAAGACCTGGACTTCCAGGCGGAGAAGACCCGGGAGAAGCACGGCCGCCGCACACGCTTCCGCAACCTCATCTCCGGCATGCCCGTCAGCAGACTCCGGGCCCGCTTGGTGTCCATGGCGGCCGAACTGGGCATCACCATCGTCGCCGTCGACCCGGCCTACACCAGCCGCTGGGGTGCCCAGCACTGGCAGAGGCCCCTCACCACCACAACACGCAAGACCACTCGCCACGATGCTGCCGCCGTGGCGATCGGCAGGCGCGCCCTGGGACACCCGATCCGGCGACGGACGGCACCGCCCCCTGCTCACCGGAGTGATGAGCAGGGGCATCGGACCGTCCAGGCTCGACCGGGTACCCCGGGGCGTGAGGGATCCCGCCCCCGCATTCCCGGACCACGGACACGATCCGTGCGCGCCAGACGCGGAGCGAACGCGGGAAACCAGGACGCCCAACACCGTTCGGGGCGCCCGGCTGAGCACGAGTCCTGGCAACAGGACTCACTCCCGCTCAGTCCCTAGGAACGGTGACGCTTTGGACGGCTACCTCGCGACGGGCGGTTCGGCGCCGGAGGTCGCCGTGGGCCGTGTGGCGGGGCTTCGGCCAACGGCGCCGTGAACTGGCTGAGTTGAGAGCGGCGGGCCTTCAACCGGTTCGACCGGTTCGGCTGCACCTCCGCGACGACCGTCAGGCACCCCACCCCACCCTGCCCGGACCCGTGTCACGGGCGCGCTGAGGTCTAGGGCGTGTTTCGAAAGTCCCTCCCCCACTGCCTTAAAGGCGTGGGAGGTGCCCCAGCCCCGCGGCGTCTGGCACGCACTTCCCCACTGCCTTAAGGGCGTGGGGGCACCCCCACGCGGCGTTGCCGGAGCGCCCGAATAGCTCCGCTATTAGGGCGCTCCGGCGCCTTGCGATTGCACGCTCCCCACGCTCGGCTTCGCTCGCGGGGGGACCCCATCGCCGCCGCGGGGCCCGCCCTTCGGGCGGACGACGGGACTTTCGAAACACGCCCTAGTCGGGCAGGGGCTGTTCCGCCCAGATGGTCTTGCCGGTGGGTGTCTGGCGGCTGCCCCAGCGCTCGGCGACCTGGGCGACGAGCAGGAGCCCACGCCCGCCCTCGTCGAAGACGCGGGCCCGGCGCAGGTGCGGTGCGGTACCGCTGCCGTCGGACACCTCACAGATGAGCGTCGCGTCACGGATCAGCCGCAGCTCGATGGGGGCGTCACCGTACCGGACGGCGTTGGTGACCAGTTCGCTGACGATCAGTTCGGTGGTGAACACCGCCTCCGTCAGCCCCCAGGACGCCACCTGTTCGCCCGCCATCTTGCGGGCCCCGGCCACGGTCGCGGGGTCCTGCGGCAGCTGCCAGGTGTGTACCCTCCCGGCGTCGAGCGCGGATGTGCGAGCGAGCATCAGCACGATGTCGTCGGCGGCCCGGCCGGCCAGCACGGTGCGCAGCACCTGCTCGCAGGTTTCCTCCAGTGGTTCGGCCGGGCTGCTCAACGCCTGGCGCAGCAGGGTGAGCCCGACCTCGATGTCGCGGTCGGCGGCCTCGACCAGACCGTCGGTGTAGAGGGCGAGCAGGCTGCCCTCCTCCAGCTCGACCTCGGTGGCCTCGAACGGCAGGCCGCCCAGCCCGAGCGGCGGCCCGGCCGGCAGGTCCAGGAACCGTACGCTGCCGTCGGGGGTGACCAGGGCGGGCGGCGGATGCCCGGCGCGTGCCATGGCGCAGCGCCGGGACACCGGGTCGTACACGGCGTACAGACAGGTGGCCCCGACCTGCCCGGACGCTTCGTCCCGCCCGCGCACCTCCGGGCCCTCCTCACGGTCGAGCCGGATGACGAGGTCGTCCAGCTGAGTGAGCAGTTCGTCGGGGGCGAGGTCGACGTCCGCGAGGGTCCGTACGGCCGTCCGCAGGCGGCCCATCGTGGCCGACGCGTGAATGCCGTGGCCCACCACGTCGCCCACGACGAGGGCGACCCGGGCGCCGGACAGCGGAATCGCGTCGAACCAGTCCCCGCCGACGTCCGCACCCGAACCGGCCGGCAGATAGCGGTAGGCGATCTCCATCGCCACCAGCCCTGGTGGCCGCTCGGGAAGGAGGCTGCGCTGGAGCGCCAGGGCCGTCCGGCGTTCACGGGTGTAACGGCGGGCGTTGTCGACACTGACCGCCGCCCTGGCGACCATCTCCTCCGCCAGCAGCAGGTCGTCGTCATCGAAGGACTCCACCGTCCGGTGCCGCAGGAAGTGCACCAGGCCCAGGGTCACCCCACGGGCACGCAGCGGCACCATCATCACCGAGTGGATCATGTATTTGGCCACGGTCTCGGCGCGGGCCGGGGAGGACATGATCCACTCCCGCACCTCCGGATCCTCCGGCTTGCGCCGTGCGCCCCGGCCGGTGAGCAGCGCCCGCACCGGCAGCGTGTCCACGGGGTAGACCATCGTCTCGCCCGAGGCGACCACCGACTCCGGGCAGCCCTCCAGCACCGACCGCTGCGCCGTGCGGCGAACGATGACGGGCTCGTCCAGCCGGATCGGTTCCGGCTCGTCGCCCCGTACGACGGACGCCAGCAGATCCACGGTGACGAAGTCCGCGAACCCGGCCACGGCCACCTCGGCCAGTTCCTCGGCCGTCCGGGTCACGTCCAGGGTGCTGCCGATACGGAGCCCGGCTTCGTTGAGCACCGCCAGGCGGTGGCGGGCCCAGTACTGATCCGTGGTGTCGAACAGGGCCGCGGACAGTCCGTGGACGGTGCCGGTCTCGTCCTTCAACGGCGAGACGAACACCGACCAGGCCCGCTCCCGGGCGTCACCCCAGGCGGGGCCGTGGCCCTCGTGGAACACCATCCGGCCGGTGCGCAGGACCTGCCGCTGAAGGCGGTCGTACTCGTCGAATGGAGGGCTGGGCTCGATCTCCCACAGGGTCAGGCCCCGCATCTCCTCCTCGGACCTGCGCATGAGCCGGGTCATGATCTCGTTGGCGGCCACCAGCCGGGCCTCGCGGTTGTAGACCGCCACCGGCATGGGGAGCTGCGCCAGCGTGAGATCCCACAGGGCCGCCCTTTCCGGGTCGGCCCGCCCGGTGGTGCTCGCCGGTACGTCACCGGTGACGAGCCAGAGCCTCTGGCGGCCCGCGTCCAGCAGCGGTGTTCCCCGCAGGCGCATCACGACACGGCCTCCGTCCCGGTGCCGCAGCGCCACCTCACCGGCCCACACGTGCCCGCCGGCCAGGTGGCGCCGCACGGACCCGGGCAGTTCGTCGGCCAGCAGGTCGGCCGCGGTCCGGCCCACGACCTCGGCGGCTTCGTATCCGAGCAGCTGCCGAGCTCCGGCGCTCCACATCCTGACCGCCCCACCGGCGTCGACGACGACCGCCAAGTCCTCCGGTGTGCGTCCCTCCACGCTGCCTCCGGATGTGACGTCCCTGCTGTTCATGGGCTTTCTCTTCCGCAGTGCCGCTCGGCCGGGGCCAGACCGGAGCAGCCGGGGGCCCCGGGCACATCCCGGGTACCCCTCTCCAGCGTCCCGCCGCGCCGCTTCCCGCTCAACCGAGGGCGCGGGGGATGCTTCGGGCCGTGCGATGAGGAGCCACGGTCACGACGGGGCCTGATTCCCCCCTCGCTCCCACGTGGGCGTCCGGAGCCCAAGGCGTCGTGGGGCGCGCTCACCGCCTCCGCTGTTCGCCCCCCGGACAACCATCCGTCACACGCGCGCCACGGGGTCTTCCCCGACGTTCGCTGCGCTTAGGGCCTGTTCTGAGTTCCCCGCCTGCGCCCCGACGCCCGGCACGCACGCTCGCCGCACGGCGCCGCAGGACAGGTGGCTCCGCCACATGACCTGCGACACCGCACGCCGATCGCACGCACCGAACGCCGCTGCGCCCGCGCTCCGCGCGGACGACGGGGAACTCAGAACAGGCCCTAGCACACTCCCTGCCCGCAGGCCACATCCACCGCACCACTCCAGGACAAGAGGTCACCCGCCCATGCCTGAGGTCAACCGGCGCCTATTCCTCCAACTCGCGGGCGCCACCACGGCGTTCACCGCCCTGTCCACCAGCATCGAGCGGGCGGCGGCGCTGCCCGCGAACCACCGGTCCGGCACCATCGAGGACGTCGAGCACATCGTCGTCCTGATGCAGGAAAACCGCTCCTTCGACCACTACTTCGGCGCCCTCAGAGGTGTCCGCGGCTTCGGCGACCCGCATCCGGTGACCCTCGACAACGGCAAGTCGGTGTGGCACCAGTCGGACGGCACCAAGGACGTGCTGCCCTTCCACCCCGAGGCCGACGACCTCGGCATGCAGTTCCTGGAGGGCCTGCCGCACGGCTGGCCCGACGGGCACGCCGCCTACAACGGGGGCAAGTACGACAAGTGGATCCCCGCGAAGGGCACCACGACCATGGCGTACCTGACGCGAGAGGACATCCCGTTCCACTACGCGCTGGCCGACACCTTCACCGTCTGCGACGCGTACCACTGCTCGTTCATCGGCTCCACCGACCCGAACCGCTACTACATGTGGTCGGGTTACACCGGCAACGACGGCAAGGGCGGCGGCCCCGTCCTCGGCAACGACGAGGTCGGCTACGACTGGACGACGTACCCGGAGCGCCTCGAAGAGGCGGGCATCTCCTGGAAGATCTACCAGGACATCGGCGACGGCCTGGACGCGAAGGGCTCCTGGGGCTGGATTCCGGACGCCTACCGCGGCAACTACGGCGACAACTCGCTGCTGTACTTCAACAAGTACCGGAACGCCAGGCCCGGCGATCCGTGGTACGACAAGGCCCGCACCGGCACCGACGTCAAGAACGGCGACGGCTACTTCGACCGGCTGAAGGCGGACGTCAAGGCGGGCAAGCTGCCGCAGATCTCCTGGATCGCCGCACCCGAGGCCTTCTCCGAGCACTCCAACTGGCCCTCGAACTACGGCGCCTGGTACATCGCCCAGGTCCTGGACGCCCTCACCGCCAACCCCGAGGTCTGGTCGAAGACGGCGCTGTTCATCACGTACGACGAGAACGACGGCTTCTTCGATCACCTCGTGCCTCCGCTGCCGCCGCGCTCCGCCGCCCACGGCAAGTCCACCGTCGACGTGGGCCCGGACCTCTTCGCGGGGAGCTCCAGCCACGTCGCCGGTCCGTACGGCCTCGGCCCGCGCGTGCCGATGCTGGTCGTCTCGCCCTGGAGCAAGGGCGGTTTCGTCTGCTCCGAGACCTTGGACCACACCTCGATCGTCCGGTTCATGGAAAGCCGCTTCGGGGTGCACGAGCCCAACATCTCGCCGTGGCGGCGCGCGGTCTGCGGCGATCTCACCTCGGCCTTCGACTTCTCCCGCAAGGACAGCCGACCGGCCGAACTGCCGGACACCGACGAGTACGAGCCGGCGGACCGCGAACGTCACCCCGACTACCGGCCGACGGTTCCCGCCGACCCCAGCATGCCGAAGCAGGAGCGCGGCCTGCGCCCCGCCCGCCCCCTGAAGTACGAGCCGAGGGTGGACGGCTCGGCCGACCCGGCGGCCGGGACTCTCACGCTGACCTTCGCCTCCGGTCCCGAGGCGGGCGCCGCGTTCCTCGTCACGTCCGGCAACCGCACCGACGGGCCGTGGAACTACACCACCGAGGCGGGCAAGAGGATCTCGGACACCTGGAACTCGGCCGCCTCGAAGGGCTCGTACGACCTGACCGTGCACGGCCCGAACGGCTTCCTGCGCGTCTTCAGGGGCCCGGGCAAGGCGGCCGGACCCGAGGTGACCGCGCGGCATGTCGGCGACGACGTGGAGCTGACGTTCACCAACAAGGGCTCCCGCACGGCGAACCTGACGCTCACGGACGGATACGGCGGCCGCCCCCGGACGTTCCGGGTACGGGCGGGGGCCACCGTGCGGCACACGGTGGACCTGCGTGGCGGCAAGCGCTGGTACGACCTGACCGTCGTCTCCGACACCGACCCGGGCTTCCTGCGCCGGTTCGCGGGGCACGTCGAGAACGGGCGGGCCGGAGTGAGCGATCCGGCGATGATCACGTACTAGGACATCCGGGTACAGCAGCAGGCCGGGGCCGCCGTGAGCGGCCCCGGCGGCGGCCCGGTGCTCGTCGAGAGGGGCACGTCGAGGGGGATCACAAGGGAGTCAGGCGCCCAGGAGGGGGCGAGGCCGGCCGACGACGGGGCGCCAACGAGGGTTCGTACGGGGCTTGTCCGGGCTCCAGCGCCAGGACCGCTGCCACCGGATGGTCCACCGGATGGTCGCCGTCCGGGACAGTGAGGTCCACGGGGCGTGATGGGGGCGTCGCCCGTGACAGCAGCACCACACCCCAGGACGCCAGTGCCGCTCCCGCCAGGGCCAGAGGAACGCCCACGAGGCCGGATCGCACCTGTTCGCCCAGCAGCGACAGGCCGATCACCGAGGCGGCGACCGGATTGGCCAGGGTCACCATGGCGAGCGGGGCGCCGAGGCCGCCCCGGAAGGCGGTCTGGGAGAGCAGCAGCCCACCCGTGGCGAAGGCCGCGACCAGCAGGGCGAGCCCGATCACCTGAACGCTGAGCAGTGAGTCCGAGTGGTCCGTCGCGGCCACCGTCACCGTCTGTGTGAGCGCCGACGCGACGCCCGAGGCGAAGCCGGACGCGGTCGCCTGCCGCAGCCCCGGCCGCGCACCCGGCCGGGCGAGCACACCGATCACGGCGGCCGTCCCTCCGGCGACCGCGAGGGCCTCCGGCACGCTCAGTACGTCGTGGGGCGCGGGGCCGGACGCGGCGACCAGGATCGCGGCGAGACCGGCGAGCGTGAACGCCGTGCCCCGCCACTCCACCGCGCTGACCCGCCGCCCGGCCAGCCGCGCGCCCAGCGGCACCGCAGCCACCAGCGTCAGCGCACCGAGCGGCTGCACCACGGTCAGCGGACCGTATTTCAGGGCCACGACGTGCAGCAGCGCGCCGGACCCGTTCAGGACGACGGACCCCCACCAGGCGCCACTCGCCAGAAGCCGGCCCACGCCCGCGTCACCGCTCCGGGACGCGAGCCGCTCCTGGGCGACGGCCGCGGAGGCGTACGCGACGGCCGAGAACAGCGAGAGGCCGACGGCGACGAGGGTGGCGCTCATCGGCCCGCTCCGACCAGGACGGGCTCGTCGGTCCTGACGAGCTCCGGGGCGCGCCCGGCGGTCGTCGTCGTGCGGTACGGCAGGTGGACCGCGGCGAGGGCGAGGCCGAGCAGCACAGCGGCTCCGGCGGCGTCGAGCCAGTAGTGGTTCGCCGTGCCGACGATCACCAGCAGGGTCACCAGCGGGTGCAGGAGCCACAGCCACCGCCATCGGGACCGGGTGGCGGCGATCAGGCCGATCGCGACCATCAGCGCCCAGCCGAAGTGCAGCGACGGCATCGCCGCGAACTGGTTCGCCATCGAGTCGGTCGCCGGGGTCGCCGAGTACACCGTGGGCCCGTACACCTGGCCGGTGTCGACGAGGCCCGTGCCGTCGAGCAGGCGCGGCGGAGCCAGCGGGAACACCAGGTGCAGCAGCAGGGCGGCGGCGGTGACGGCGGCCAGGACCCGGCGGGCCCACACGTAGTGCGTCGGCCGCCGCAGATAGAGCCAGACCAGGAAGGCCGCGGTGGCCGGGAAGTGAACGACCGCGTAGTAGCTGTTCGCCAGCTGTGCGAGACCGTCGCCGTGCAGGAGTACGGACTGCACGGTGGCCTCGTCGGGCAGGCGCAGGGCCCGCTCCCAGTCCCATACGCGCCCGGCGTTGCGGAAGGCCTCGCCGGTGTGGCCGTTCGCCAGCAGACGGCCGAACTTGTAGACGAGGAAGAGTCCCGCGACGAGCAGGAGCTCGCGGACGAGGGGTGGCCGGGCGGTGTCGTCGGGCGAGGCCCGGCGCCGTATGGCCGCCTCGGACCCGGATCCTGCAGGCTCGGTTCGGGCTTCCATCCCCCGGCCCCTTTGCTGACGTCGTCGTACTGGATCACCGATACGCGAACGTACCGATACGGTGGTGTACCGAAACGCCACTGTACCGATACGAAGGCGTTTCGGTACAGTGGCGTATCGCTATACACTGTGTGAGACGGAGCACCGATCAGGACCACGGATCAGGCCCCGAGCGGGAAGAGGGAGAGAGCATGACGTCGCAGGCAGCGGACGGACCGGAGACGGTCGCCGGCTCGCGCCGCTCCAAGATCACGCCCGAGCGTGAGCAGGAGTTCTTCGACGCCGTGCTCGACCAGATCCGCGAGTGCGGTTACGACGCCGTGAGCATGGAGGGCGTGGCCGCGAGCACGCGGTGCAGCAAGTCCACGCTGTACCGGCAGTGGAAGACGAAGCCGCAGTTCGTGGCGGCCGCGCTGCGGGCCCACAGCCGTCCGCGGTTCGCCGACATCGACACCGGCTCGCTCGCCGGGGACCTGCGTGAGGTGGCGGCGCGCGCCGGGGCCCGCGGGTTCGGCCGTGACGCCCGGCTGCTCCACGGGCTCACCCACGCCATCACACAGGACGAGTGCCTGCGGCGGGCGATGCGTGACGCGTTCGTCGAGCCGGAGATCGCCGGCCTCCGCGAGCTTCTCGACCGCGCGGTCGCCCGGGGCGAGATCGCCCCGGACAATCCCGCGACGGAATACGTGCCCGCGCAGATCCTCGGTGTGCTGCGGTCCCGCCCGCTCCTGGAGGGCCGGGACGCCGACGAGGCCTATCTGACCCGCTTCATCGAGGCCGCGGTCCTCCCGGCGCTCGGGCTGGGCGGCGGGCCTCCCGGCGGCCCGCCATAGAGCGCGGGCCGTCGTCCGAGGGATGACCGGACGTCGGCCCGACCGCGCCGCACCGTGGGGACGGGGGCGGCGCACTCCCCGGCCGGGTGGGGTCCCTCTTGAGCGGAGGGGGACTCCACCCGGCTGACTGGATCTCCGGAGTGCCCTGGATCTCCGGAGTGCCCTGGCCGAAGCGCCCGGAGAACGAGACCCTCGTAGACCCGGGAAAGCGTCCGCAGGTCAGACGTCCTGCCCGTTGCCGCCGCCCGACATCTCCTTGATGCCCTTGGTGATCTCGTCGATGACGGACTGCTCCGGTGCCTTGGACCCGACGTCGATGCCGAAGCGGATCACGACGAGCCGTTCGGGGTTGGCGGGCGCCGGGAACGCGAGCGACTCGACGTAGCCGTCGTCGCCCTCGCTCGTGGCGACCTTCCAGCGGACCAGATAGCCCTTCTCGCCGGCCACGGTCACCGCCTCGGAGGCCAGCTCGTCGCGCGAGGTGATCTTCCCGTACGCCGTGCCGCCGTAAGCCTCCTCGGCGTTCTTCTCGATGTCCGCCTTCGCGGCGGCCTCGGCCGTGCTGGCGTCCAGCTCCAGCGCCTCGGCGGGCGCGGAGTACGCGCCGCCGCGCGTGCAGGTCTTCGAGGTGTCGCCGGGGCATTTGTACGAGTCCTTGGTCGTGACCTGCACGCCCACCCCGAGCGACACGGCGGTCCAGTCGTCGGGCACGGGGATGCCGATGCCGTTGACCGGGTCGACGGCGTACCCGTCCACGATCCGCGGCTGCGCGGACTCACCGGGCCCCGGGCCCTGACCGTCCGGGCCCCCGGAGCCGCCGCCGGGACCACCCTGCCCGTCGCCCGGGCCGTCCTGGCCGTTCGGCTCTCCGGGACCCTGCGAGCTGGCCGCGTTCCCGTTCCCCTCGTCCCTGGTGAGGGCGTACACGCCCACGCCGATGCTCGCCAGGACGGCCGCGGCCACGGCGACGGCTATGCCCATGCGCAGCCCGCGCCGCGGAGGGGCGGGTGGATACGCCGGGTACGGTCCCATGGCCGCCGGGTACGCCTCCGCGGGCGGCACCTGCGTCGGGGGCCCCCATGTGGCGGACGGCTCCGCGGGCCGGATCCGGTCCGTCCATGCCTTGCCGTCCCACCAGCGCTCGGTGGCGGGGCCGTCACTTGTCTGCCCGGGGTCGGGGTACCAGCCGGGGGGAGTCTCCTGCGTCATGGGGTCACGGTATGAGGTGAGCGTGAAAGATGGATGAGAAGGGCCCACCTCCGCGACCGGTCACCCGCGCAACTCCCCCGGCTCGCACACCATCCGCACCGGCCCGCGCCCGACGCCACCCTCCGACGGCAACCCTCCGGGAAACCCCCGACGCCCCGGGGTCACCGACCCCAGGAGGCTCGCGTGCCGGGCCCCGGTGCTCGTCGGACAGGTGCCCGGCAGCCCGTGCACGGTCAGAAAGCCCAGCACCGCGAAGGCGTACGCCTCCTTGGCGGCGGACGGCAGCCCCAGCACGTCGGAGGTGCGCACCGGGACACCGCCCAACTCGTCGCCCAGCATGCCCATCAGCACCGGATTGAGGGTGCCGCCACCGGAGGCGATCACCTCCGTGGCGTGAACGGTCCGGGCGGCGCCGGCGACGGTGCGCGCGGTGAGCCGGGTGAGCGTCGCGACGACGTCCTCCGGCCGCAGCACCGGGAAACCGGCGAGCGCGTCGCGCAGATAACCCGCGTGGAACAGCTCCTTGCCCGTTGTCCTGGGTGCGGGCAGCGCGTAGTACGGCTCGTCCAGGAGCCGCGCCAGCAGCGGCTCGTGGACGGTGCCCCGGGCGGCCAGGGTGCCGTCCACGTCGTACGGCAGGCGCCCGCCGGTGAAGTCACGGACGGCCGCGTCGATGAGGGCGCTCGCCGGGCCGGTGTCGAAGGCGGTGCCGTCCGGTGCGGTGAGGTTGGCGATGCCGCCGAGGTTCAGCGCGACCGGTGTGCCCGGACGGCCCCGCAGCAACAGCAGGTCGACCAGGCTCACCAGGGGCGCGCCCTGGCCGCCCGCGGCGATGTCGCGTGGCCGGAAGTCGGCGACCACGGGCAGCCCCGTCGCCTCCGCGATCCAGGCGGGCTGACCGATCTGGAGGGTGCCGTGCACGGTGCCCCGCTCGGCCCAGTGGTACACGGTCTGCCCGTGCGAGGCGACCAACTCGGCCCGCCCGTCGCAGAGCTGACCGTTCGCGTGCAGCGCGGCCGCCGCGAAGGCCTGCCCGATCCGGGTGTCCAGGCGGCACACCTCGGCCAGGGTGGTGGTCGCCGGGGGGAGCGCCGCGGCGAGCGACTCCCGCAGCGCGTCGTCGTACGGATCGCTGACCAGCCCGAGCGGCTTCAGCGTGAGGGTGTCCCCGTCGAGGCACAGGTCCGCGGCCGCCGCGTCGATCGCGTCGTACGACGTGCCCGACATCAGACCGATCACCCGCATCCCTCAACTCCTCTGCCCGTAGCGGTCTCTGCGCGGCATCAGCAGCGCCAGCGCGCTCACCGCGCACGTCACCGCCGCGTAGTACCCCGGGATGTCCACGCTCCCCGTGCGCTCGATCGTCTCCGTGATGACGAGCCCCGCACAGCCCGAGAACACGGCGTTTGACAGGGCGTAGGCGAGCCCCAGGCCCGTGTAGCGGACGTTCGTGGGGAACAACTCGGAGAGCATCGCCGGGCCGGGCCCCGCCATCAGCCCGACGACCGCCCCCGCCACGAACACGGCCACGCCCTTCACCGTGTTCGACGTCCCCGCGTCCTGGAGGAGATTGAGGAGCGGCAACGCCAGGACCGTCACCAACAGCGCGCCCGTCAGCATCACCGGCCGGCGCCCGACTCGGTCGCTGAGCCACCCGGCGGGGACGATCGTCACCGCGAAGCCGAGGTTCGCCAGCACCGTGGCCACGAGGGCCTGCTGGAAGGTCGCGTTCAGACTGCTCTGCAGATATGACGGCAGCACCACGAGGAAGGTGTAACCGGCCGCCGCCCAGCCCATGATCCGTCCGGCGCCGAGCGCGATGGCCCGCGCGACCTCCCGCGCCGGCGGGCGCTCGGCCGAACCTTCCTCCCGGAAGGCCGGCGTCTCGTCCAGCCGCAGGCGGAGCCACAGCGCGCCGAGGCCCAGCGGCAGCGTCAGCAGGAACGGCAGCCGCCAGCCCCAGGAGCCCAGCTCCTCCGCGGTGAGGAGCGTCGCCAGCAGGGCCGCCGCCCCGGCCCCGCCGAGCAGTCCCAGCGCCACCGTGAACGACTGCCACGACCCGTACAGCCCCCGCTTGCCCGGTGGCGCGAACTCCGTCATCACCGACACTGCGCCTCCGAACTCCCCGCCCGCGGACAACCCTTGGAGCACCCGCAGGAAGGTGAGCAGCCACGGGGCGAGGGCGCCGGCCGTGGCGTACGTGGGCAGCGCGCCGATCAGCGTCGTCGCGCCCGTCATCAGCAGGACGACCATGATCAGCACCGGACGGCGTCCGATCCGGTCACCGAGACGGCCGAACAGCGCCGCGCCCACCGGCCGGAAGAAGAACGCGAGCGCGAACGACGCGTACGTCTTGACCAGGCCCTCGATCTCGCTGCCGCCCTCCGGTGTGAAGAAGCGGGCCGCGATGATCGTGGCGAAGTAGCCGTAGACGCCGAACTCGTACCACTCGATGAGGTTGCCCACCGACCCCGCGAACAGCGCCCTGCGGGACTGTGCTGGCCGGGTGGCGGTCTGCTGGTCCGGGCCGTGCTCGGGGGCGGCCGTCATGCCGGTTCCTTCCGGGGCGGGAGACCGAACGATGTTGGAAAATTAGCTTCAGCGCGGCGGTCGTCGACTGTCAATAACTTTCACCGGGGCTGGTGAAGGGGGCGCCGCGTCACTCCCGTACACCGGGTGTCACTCGTGTCGGCACCACGTGCCCCGACCGCCCTCCACAGGGGCTTGTGGAGGGCTACGCTCGATCCCCTTACGTCGTTTGGGCGATCTGGGGAGGTACTGGGATGACGGAGGCGCGGCCGGGTGGGGGCGCCTCGGCCTCCCTGTGGGAGCGCGACGCGGAACTCGCCGCCATCAAGGAGGCGATCGACGCCCTGCGCCAGGACCGGGCGTCCCGGGGAGGCCTCCTCGTGTTCAAGGGCGAGGCGGGCATCGGCAAGACCGCGCTCCTCGCCGAGGCACGTCGCCTGGCGGAGAAGCGAGGCTGCACCGTGTGGTCGGCGCGCGGCGGCGAGACCGTCACCTCCGTCCCCTTCAACGTCGTACGGCAGTTGATGCAGCCCGCCCTGCTGTCACTGATGCCGGACGAGGCGCGGGAGTACCTCGGCGACTGGTACGACATCGCCGGCCCCGCGCTCGGGGTAGCGGCCCCGGGTGACCGGTTGGCCGATCCGCAGGGCGTGTGCGACGGCCTGATCGCGGTCGTCAGCCGGCTCGCCCGGCGCGACTGGCCCCTGGTCCTGCTGATCGACGACGCGCACTGGGCCGACAGGGAGACCCTGCACTGGCTGGCCGCGTTCGCCGAGCGCCTCGACGAACTGTCCGTCCTCGTCGTGGTCGCCCGCCGCCCGGCCGATGTCACCGGGGAGCGCGCCGACCTCCTCGACGAGGTCGCGGCCTCGGCCCGCCTCACCGCGCCGCTGAGCGCGCTGACCCCCGAGGCGACGGCCGGGCTCACCCGCGACACGGTCGGCGAGCACGCCGACGCGCCGTTCTGCCGCGAGGTCTGGGCGGTCACCGGCGGCAACCCGTACGAGGCCGTGGAACTCCTCGCCAAGGTCCAGGACAGCCAACTGGAACCGGTCGAGCCGTCGGCCGCCGAACTGCGCGCGCTGAACCACTCGGCCCGGGGCCGCGGCCTGGTCGCCCGCCTCGAAGGGCTCGGCCTCGACGCCACCCGCTTCGCGTGGGCCGCCGCCATTCTGGGCACCGGCATCACCGTGGAGCTCGTGGCCACGCTGGCCACCCTGAGCCCCGACGAGGCCGTGCACTGTGTGCGGCTGCTCGGCGCGGCCCGCATCCTCACCGAGACGGACCCGGCGACCCGCCAGGTGGGCGACGGGGACCTGGAGTTCGTGCATCCGCTGATCGCCACCGCCGTGTACAACTCGATCCCGCCCACCATGCGCACCGCGATGCACGGCGTGGCCGCGGCGATCGTCACCGCCTCCGGGCTCGGAGCCGCCGCGGCCTCCCGCCACCTCCTGCAGGTGCAGCCGGACGGCGACCGGGAAGTGGTCGAGCAGATGCGCGCGGCGGCGCGCGAGCATCTCGTCATCGGCGCACCGGACGCCGCCCGCCGCTGTCTGGAGCGCGCCCTGCTCGAACCGCCCGAACCGGACATCCACGCGGAGGTGCTCTACGAACTGGGCTGTGCCACGCTGCTGACCTCGCCGGCCACCACCATCGAGTACCTCCAGTCGGCGCTCGCGATGCCGGGCCTCGGCGGCGACACCCGCGTGGACGCCGTGGTCCGGCTCTCGCAGGCCCTCGTCCACAACGACCAGTTGGAGGACGCCGTCCGCACGATCGACGAGGAGGCCGCCCGGCTCGGCCCCGGCCCCGCCCAGTTGCGGCTGAGGGCCGTGCACTACATGTGGGAGGGCCTCCACCCGGGTGAGGATCACTTACCGGAGTGCTCCGAGGAACTCGCGGTCCTCGCGGCCACCTGCACGGGCCGGAACAACTCGGAGCGCGCGCTGCTCATCCTCCGCGGCTTCGACCTGCTGACGCGCGGCGACAACGCCGAGGAGGTCGTCGAGTACTGCGACCGCGCCCTCGTGGGCGGTCAGCTCGCGCCCGGACTCGGCTGGACGGACACCGAGTGGGGCATCGAACCGCTGCTGATGCTGGCGACCGCGTACGCCTACGCGGACCGGCTCGACCGGGCGGAGAGCCTGTACGCGGAAGCCCTGCGCGCCTACGAGTCCGCCGGCTGGAGCGGCGGCCATCTCGCCCTGGCCCACGCCTACGTCGGCCTCGGCCATCGCCGGCGGGGCCGCCTCCGGGACGCGGAGGCATCCCTGCGCGCGTCGCTGCGCATCGCCGAGCGGGTCGGCCGTCGGCTGCCGCTGTACTGGACGGTGACCTGCAACCTCGTCGAGACGCTGCTCGCCCGCGGCCATGTCGACGAGGCGTGGAAGATCGCGGAGGGGTACGGCTTCGCGCCGCCGTACCCCTCCACCATCGTGCTGCCCGAGCCCCGCTCCATACGCGGTCGGCTGCTGCTCGCCACAGGCCGCCGGGAGGAGGGCATCAACGAACTGGAGGCCGCCGAGAAGGCCGCGGTCGCCAGCGGCCACCACAACACCGTGGTGGCGCCCTGGAGCAGCGACCTCGCCCGCGCGCTCGCGAGCGAGGACCCGCGCCGTGCGGCCGAACTCTCGGCCGCCGTCCGCCGCCAGGCCGAACGCTTCGGCACCGACACGGCCATCGGCGAGGCCCTTCGCCTCGCCGCGGCCCTGGAGACCGGCCAGCGAGCCACCTCACTGCACGCCCAGGCCGTCTCCTATCTGTCCGCATCCCCCTGCGCGTACGAACACGCCGCGGCCCGCATCGACTACGCCATCGCCCTCCGCTCCGTGACGGAACTCCATGAGGGGCTGACGTTGGCGACTTCCTGCGGGGCGGACGGGCTGGTGGCCCGGGCGCGGAGGGCGCTGGACGAAGGGTTGGGGCCGGGGTGAATCGCCCCCGCCGCCCCTACCCATTCCCGTCCCCTGGGGGCCCGCCCCCAGACCCCCGCTGTCGGCCTGAACGGCCTCGTCCTCAAACGCCGGACGGGCTGGGTGGTGCCTGGCCTCGGCTGAAAATCCCCCGGCGGAAGATCCCGGCCCCGCCCGCACACCCCAGCCCCGGCCGCACAATCCAGCCCCGCCCGCACCTTCCAGCCCCTCCGGCGTTTGAGGAGCGGGGTGCGGGGGCCGGCCCCGAAACGGGGTCCGGGGCGGAGCCCCGAAACCCGGGGGTCCAGGGGCGCCCCCTGGCGGGGGTTGAAGGGGCGGAGCCCCTGGGGATGGGACGGGTAGGGGCGGCGGGGGCGATGCGACCCAGAGGGTCAGCCCCCGTACCCTCGGCCTCCTCCGCGAGTACCCGTTGAGCCGTGGCGAACGCCGAGTTCGCCGCCGGGACACCGCAGTACACGGCTGTCTGCAGCAGCACCGCCCCGATCTCCTCGGGCGTGAGCCCGCCCCGCCGCGCCGCGCGCACATGCATCGCCAGTTCGTCGTAGTGGCCGTGTGCCACCAGCGCCGTCAGCGTGATCATGCTGCGTTCGCGGCGCGTGAGCGTGGGGTCCGTCCAGATCTCGCCCCAGGCGTAGCGGGAGATGAAGTCCTGGAAGCGGGCGGTGAACGGCGTCTGCCGGGCCTGCGCGCGGTCCACGTGCGCGTCGCCGAGGACCTGGCGGCGCACCTCCATGCCACGCTTCGCGCCGCCCGAGAAATGGGCGCGCAGCGCGGTCAGGACCGCCTGCGGGCACTGCGCGGGCGCCAGGTGAGAGGCGCCGGGGATCTCGACCAGGGCCGATCCCGGTACCGCGTCCGCGATCTCCCGCAGGTGCGCGGGCGGTGTCGCGGGGTCCTCGCGGCCGGCGACGAGCAGCGTGGGCACGGTGACGTCGGGGAGACGGTCCCGGAGGTCGAACGCGGCCAGCGCGTCACAACACGCGGCGTACGCCCCCGGGTCCGCGGCGCGGTGGTCGGCCACCAGTTCGGGCACCGTGAAACCGGCCGTGAACCAACGGGAGTTCGCCGACTCCGCGAGCCCCGCCAGCCCCTCGCGGCGCACCAGCGCGGCCCGCTCCTCCCACGGCTGGGAACCGCCGAAGTGGGCGGAGGAACAGATCACGGCGAGCGCCGACACCCGCTCCGGGTGGTGGACCGCCAGATGAAGGCCCACGGCGCCGCCCAGGGACACGCCCGCGTACGCGAACCGCTCGATGCCGAGTGCGTCGGCGAGCGCGAGCACCAGGCCCGCCAGATCGCCGACCGTTGCCCCCGGGCCGATGAGGTCCGCCGCCGAACCGCCGTGCCCCGGCAGGTCCCAGCGCACGACCCGGTGCGTGGCGGACAGTTCGGGCGCGACCTTGTCCCACAGCGCGGTGGACGTGCCGAGCGAGGGGCCCAGCAGCAGCGGGGGAGCGGTGGTGGAGCCCTCGGCGCGGTGGTTCAGCAGCTTGTCGGTCAACGTCGCTCCAGGGCACGGTCGGTGAGGGCTCCGGCGGAGCCCGTGTAACGGGTGGGGTCGGTCCAGTCCGCGAGGTCGACGTCGAGGCCCTTCAACTCCGGCTCTTCGGCGAGGAGTTCGACAAGGGATCGGTCCTCGGCCCACACGCGCTTCGCCGTCTCGGACAGCAGCTCCTTGGCGCGGGCACGGCCGAGCACCGGTGCCAGCTCGGCGGCCAGCCGCTCGGAGACGATCAGCCCGTGGGTGAGGTCGAGATGCCGTCGCATCGTGCCGGCGTGCACCCGGAGTCCCTCCGTCAGCTCCACCGCGTTCCCGGCCGCGCCCGCGACCAGCCGCAGCAGATCGCGCAACGGCTCCCACTCGGCGTGCCAGGCCCCGGCGGGCCGTTCGTCCTCCGCGACCAGCGAGCCGTACAGCGTGGCCGCGAGCTGCGGGGCACGCCGGGAGGCCGCGGCGATCAGCGTGGACCGTACGGGGTTCGCCTTGTGCGGCATGGCGGACGAACCCCCTCCGCTGCCCTCGGAGACCTCCGCGATCTCCGTGCGGGAGAGGGTGAGCACATCGACGGCCGATTTGCCCAGGGCACCCGCGGTGAAGGCGAGGGCACCGGCGAGGTCCGCGACCGGGGTGCGCAGGGTGTGCCAGGGCAACAGCGGCTCGGCCAGCCCGAGTTCGCGCGCGTACGCGGCGACCAGCGCCTCGCTGTCGGAGGCGCCGAACACGCCGAACGCCGCCAACGTGCCCGCCGCGCCGCCGAGTTGCGCGGGCAGCCCGTTCCGTACGGCCCCCAGACGGTCCCTGGCGTCCAGTACCAGCGACCGCCAGCCCGCCGCCTTCAGCCCGAACGTCGTCGGCACCGCGTGCTGGGTGAGCGTCCGCCCGGGCATCGCCGTGTCACGGTGCTCGGCGGCCAGCCGGGCCAGGGCCCGCTGTGTGCGCTCCAAATCCGCCAGCACCGGGTCGAGGGTGCGTACGGCGACCAGCATCGTCGCCGTGTCCATGATGTCCTGACTGGTGGCGCCCCGGTGGACGTACGGGCCGTACTCCGCGCCGACCGCCTTCGTGAGATCCGCGACGAGGGGCATGACCGGATTTCCGCCGGCGCGCGCACGCTCCGCGATGTCCCGGAGGTCGAGGCTCCCGGTCACGGCCGCCGTGCTCACCGCCGTCGCCGCCGCCTCCGGAGCGAGCCCGAGTGCGGCCTGGGCACGGGTCAGCGCGACCTCCGCGTCGAGCAGCGCCCGCAGATACGCGGCATCGCTCGTCGTCGAAGACGCGGGGGAGCCGGCCGACCCGGGCGCGAGCAGACCGGCGTCGGGACCGTCGTAGCCGTCGGAACCGGCTGGAGGTGACTCCCTCCCGAAGGACGAGGGAGTCACCGGAACTCCAGGAAGACCGTCTCGCCCTCGCCCTGAAGGCGGATGTCGAAGCGGTACGTGCCGTTGCCCTCGTCCACGGCGACCAGCGTGCCGCGCCGTGCCTCGTCCACCTGCCCGAGCAAAGGGTCCGCGGCGAGCGCCGCCTCGTCGCCCGGCAGGTAGAGCCGGGTGTACAGGTGCAGGAGGAGCCCGCGCGCGAAGACGCACACACTGATGTACGGCGCGTTCCGCCCGCGCGCCCCGGGCCGCAGCGTACGCGCGGTCCAGTGCCCGGACGCGTCGGTCTGGACGCGGCCCCAGCCGGTGAACTCCACGCCGTTGCGCCCCAGGAAGCCGCCGCTCGCCGGGTCGCGCAGCATCGAGCCGTCGACCCGGGGCACGTTGCCGTCCGGGTCCGCACCCCACAACTCCACCACGGCGTCCGGCAGCGGGTTGCCCTCGCCGTCGTACACGTGCCCCTGAAGGACGATCGTGTCCGGGTGGCCGAGGGGCGCGATGTCGCCGCCGCCGGTGAACGGCAGAGCGTGGCCGTAGAACGGGCCGACCGTGTGCGACGGGGTCGGGAGCACGGTCTCCGGACGGCTCGTGTCGATCTTCGTCATGGCGGTCAGCGCCCTTCTTCGATCCAGGTGGCGTTCGGCCCGTCGAGCACGATGTCCCAGTGGTAGCCCATCGAGAACTCCGGGACCGACAGGCTGTGGTCGTACGTCGCGACCAGGCGCTGCCGCGCCGCGTCGTCCGTCACCGACTGGATGATCGGGTCGTACGGGAACAACGGGTCGCTCGGGAAGTACATCTGCGTCACGAGCCGCTGGGTGAACGCCGTGCCGAAGACCGAGAAGTGGATGTGGGCCGGCCGCCAGGCGTTGAGGTGCTGGCGCCAGGGGTACGGGCCCGGCTGGATGGTGGTGAAGGTGTAGCAGCCGCTGCCGTCCGTCAGCGTGCGGCCGACTCCGGTGAAGTTCGGGTCCAGCGGGGCGTCGTGCTGCTCGCGCTGGTGGGCGTACCGGCCCGCCGAGTTCGCCTGCCAGATCTCGACCAGCTGGCCGCGGACCGGGCGCCCGTCCCGGTCAAGGAGTCGCCCGGAGACGGTGATGCGCTCGCCGATCGGCTCGCCGTTGTGCTGCCGGGTGAGGTCGTTGTCGATCTCGGTGATGTCCCGGTCGCCGAAGGCGGGGGAGGACAGCTCCACCAGCTCCGGATCCTGGGTGACGTCGATGGTGACCGGCGGCTGCTTCGGGTGGCGGAGCACCGAGGAGCGGTACGGCGCGTAGTCGCGGCGCGGCTGGTGCTCGACGGGGGCGCCGTCGGCGATCCGCTTCTCGTACGCGGCATGCTGGGCCGCGATCTCCTGGTCGATGTCGTGCTGGGTGAGAGTCATGGGGTTCCTCGGGGGAGTCTTAGGGCCCTTCTGATGGATCTCCGCGGCGTCGCGACGTCCGGCACGCACTCCCCCACTCTCGGCTTCGCTCGAGCGGGAGGACCCCCATGACGCACGCCGCGAAGGGACAGGTGGCTCCGCCACATGACCCTCCACGCCGCACGCCGATCGCACGCACCGGACGCCGCTCCTTCCTCCACAGAGATCCATCAGAAGGGCCCTAGCGTTCGAGGACGAGGGCGAGGCCCTGGCCGACGCCGATGCAGAGGGTGGCGACGCCGACACCGGAGCCCTTGCGGGCGAGCTGGTGGGCGACGGTCCCGGCGAGGCGGGCACCGGAGGCGCCGAGCGGGTGGCCGAGGGCGATGGCGCCGCCCTGGGGGTTGAGGACGGCGGGGTCGAACTCGGGCCACTCGGCCACACAGCCCAGGACCTGGGCGGCGAAGGCTTCGTTGAGTTCGAGGACGTCGAGATCGGCGAACGTCCTGCCCGCCCGGGTCAGGGCGCGGCCCACGGCCTCGACCGGCGCGAGCCCGAAGAAGTGCGGGTCGATCGCGGACACACCGGTCGCGCGGACGCGGGCCAGGGGCGCGCGGCCGGTGGCCTTCAGGCCCTCCTCGTCGGTCAGCAGCAGGGCGGCGGCGCCGTCGTTCAGGGGCGAGGCGTTGCCGGCGGTGACGGTCCCGCCCTCGGTGCGGAATGACGGCTTGAGTCCGGCCATCGCCGCCAGGGAGGCGTCCGGGCGGACGCATTCGTCGGCGCCGACAACGAGCGGGTCGCCCTTGCGCTGCGGGATGCTGACCGGGGTCAGTTCCGCGTCGAACAGTCCTTCGGCCTGGGCCTTGGCCGCCTTCTGGTGGGAGGCGAGGGCGAACTCGTCCTGCTGCTCGCGGCTGATCCCGTGCTTGTCGGCGATGAGTTCGGCGGACTCGCCGAGCGGGATGGTCCACTGCGGGTCCATCTTCGGGTTGACCATGCGCCAGCCCAGCGTGGTCGAGTACAGCTCGGTGTGCCCGGCCGGGAAGGGCCGGTCGTTCTTGGGCAGTACGTAGGGGGCGCGGGTCATCGACTCCACCCCGCCGGCGAGCGCGATGGAGGCGTCACCGCAGGCGATGGCGCGGGCCGCCTGGATCACGGCCTCCAGCCCCGAGGCGCACAGCCGGTTGACCGTCACCCCGGGCACCGACGTGGGCAGGCCCGCCAGCAGGGCGGCCATACGGGCGACGTTGCGGTTCTCCTCGCCCGCGCCGTTGGCATTGCCGAAGTACACGTCCTCGATCCGGGAGGGATCCAGCTGCGGGGAGCGGGCGAGGAGTTCCCGCACGGCGTGGGCGGCCAGGTCGTCCGGGCGCACGGTGGCGAGAGCGCCGTTGTAGCGGCCGATCGGCGTGCGGACCGCGTCGACGATGTAGACGTCCTTCATGACTGGACCCCCTCGGCGAGTTCTTCCGCGACATTCACCTTGGCGGCGGTCTTCGCGACGATCTCCTCGACCCCGACACCCGGCGCGGTCTCCACCAGCACCAGTCCGTCGCCGGTCACATCCAGCACACCGAGGTCGGTGATGACGCGGTTCACGCACGCCCTGCCGGTCAGGGGCAGCGCGCACTCCTGAAGGATCTTCGGCGAGCCGTCCTTCGCGGTGTGGGTCATCACCACGATGACGGTGCGGGCACCGTGCACCAGGTCCATCGCCCCGCCGATCCCGGTGATCATCTTCCCCGGTATCGCCCAGTTGGCCAGGTCGCCGTTCTGCGACACCTGCATGGCACCCAGGACGGCCACATCGATGTGCCCGCCCCGGATCATCGAGAACGACAACGCCGAGTCGAAGAAGGACGCGCCCGGCAGGACCGTGACGGTCTCCTTGCCCGCGTTGATCAGGTCCGGGTCGACCTGGTCCTCGGTGGGGTAGGGCCCGGTGCCCAGGATGCCGTTCTCGGATTCGAGGATCACCTCGACGTCCTCGGGCAGGTAGTTGGGGATCAGGGTGGGCAGGCCGATGCCGAGATTGACGTACTGGCCGTCCTGAAGCTCACGCGCCGCACGGGCCGCCATCTCCTCGCGTGTCCAGGCCATCAGTTGCTCACCGTCCCTTGTGCCGGAAGCGCGGAAATCGTGCGCTGTTCGATGCCCTTGTCGGTGGCCTGCTCGGGAGTGAGGGCCACCACCCGCTGCACGAAGATCCCCGGCAGGTGCACGGCGTCCGGGCCGATCTCGCCGGGCTCGACCAGCTCCTCCACCTCGGCGATCGTCACGCGGCCGGCCATGGCCGCCAGCGGGTTGAAGTTGCGGGAGGACTTGTTGAACACCAGGTTCCCGTGCCGGTCGCCCTTCGCGGCCCGCACCAGCGCGAAGTCGGTCCGGATTCCACGCTCCAGCACGTACTCGGTGCCGTCGAACTCCCGCACCTCCTTCGGGGGCGAGGCCAACGCCACCCCGCCGGAACCGTCGTAGCGCCAGGGCAGCCCGCCCTCGGCCACCTGGGTACCCACGCCCGCCGGGGTGTAGAAGGCCGGAATCCCGGCCCCGCCCGCCCGCAGCCGCTCCGCCAGCGTCCCCTGCGGGATCAGCTCCACCTCCAGCTCACCCGCCAGATACTGCCGCGCGAACTCCTTGTTCGCCCCGATGTAGGAGCCCGTCACCCGGGTGATCCGCCCGGCCGACAGCAACACCGCCAGCCCCGACTCCATCGCCCCGCAGTTGTTGGAGACCACACCCAGGCCGCCGACGCTTCGCTCGTACAACGCCTTGATCAGCACGTTCGGCACACCACTCAGCCCGAACCCGCCCACCGCGAGCGACGCGCCGTCCGGCACATCGGCCACGGCCTCCAGGGCCGTGGCGACCACCTTGTCCATCCGTGAAGCCCCATCCCGTCCGAGCACCCAGGTCAGCCATCACTGGCTATTAATCAGGGCACTGATTATTTCAGCGAGGTGTCCTTCACGCTGCCATTGGCGGAGTGAGCCGTCAAGGCCTCGGAGAAGGTCGAGGTCACGGTATGTGCCTCCTTGGAGACAGGTGAGGCGCCTCCGGGTATTGTTCAGTGCACCAACGAATACGACCTCGGGAGCGCACATGGCCGCGGTGGACCTGACCACCCACCCCGGGCACCTGGCCCGCAGGCTCCAGCAGGCGCACTACCTGCTGTGGAACACGATGGTCTCGGAGGAGATCACCTCGCCGCAGTTCGCGGTGCTCAACGCGCTCGTCGCCGAGTCGGGACTGGACCAGCGCACGGTGGGGGAGCGGGTCGGACTCGACCGGTCCACCGTCGCCGAGGTGATCAGCCGCCTGACGCGGCGCGGGCTCCTCGACAAGGTCCGCGATCCGCAGGACGGCCGCCGGTTCCTGCTGCGCCTCACGGACGACGGTGTCCGTACGCACCGCAAGCTGACCGTGCGGACGGCCCGGATGAACCAGGTCTTCCTGGCCCCGCTCTCCGCCGAGGAGCAGACCGTCTTCTTCGACCTCATCCGCCGGGTCGCGGACGCCGCCGAAGGGCTCCGCAACCCGGCGGAATCTCTCGCCACCCAAGCCTGACCGGGAAGCCCCGGCCTGGTTCAGGAAATCTTCACGCATTCGGGAAGCCTTCACGCATTCAGGAAGCCTTCGCGAACACCACCCACACCGGGCCCTTCGCGAGGTTCACCGGCCTGCCGTCGGCCGTGGTGAAGTCCGTCCCGTCGGTGGGCTTCTCCCGCTTCCAACTCACGTCGTACGCCCGTCCGTCGCGCAGCACCTGGGCCCTCCCCGATCCCACGGTCTCCGTGTACGGCGTGTTGTTGCCGAGGAAGTCCTGGAACCTGGACTGCCGCACCTTCACGTACTGCACGACCACGGTTCCGGCGGACACCCGCTTGCCGTCGGTCGTCACCGTCGGTGTGCCGTCCATGGTCACCAGCCAGCGCTTCTGACTCCCGGACCAGGTGAAAGTGAAGCGGGCCGCCGGGTAGCTGACCGTGCGCGAGTTCTCCGGAGTGCCGCCGGAGGGGGCCGCGCCGTAGTGGTACCCCGTCGTGAGGGCGTCGGCGCCCGGTGCGGATCCCAGCAGCCGCTTGGGGCGCAGATAGAGGTTGTGCGGCGCGGGCTTGCCGGAGCTGCGGTAGTACGCGCCGGCCGCGTCCCCGGGGGACTTCGGGTGCAGCGGCGCCTTGTCGATCAGTGGCAGCAGCTTGCTCTGGGCGCCCGAGAAGGCGAGCGTGGGCTTGTCGAACTGGCGTAGCAGCTCCAGGTCGGACTCCCGTGCGCTGCGCACCGGGCCGACGGCGTCCGGCAGCCTGGTCGCGTACACGGCCATCAGCCGGCTCAGACCGCCTTCCACCTGCTCCGCGTACACGACGTCCGCCGCGTCGAGCCCTGTCTGCGGACGGGCCGTCGGGGTGTTGTCGACCTTGACGGCGAGTGCGGAGCCCGTGGGAGCCGTGGTGACCCGGTCTTCCCCGCGTCCCTGTTCCTGACTCTGCCCCTTTCCCCGTCCGTCGACGTTCCCCGAGCCGTTGCCGCAGCCCGCCATGAGAGAGCTCCCCATCGCGACGGCCAGCAGCGCCGCCGTCATCCTGCCGCGCCGCATCCTTGTTCCCTGTCTCACGCCCACCATGGCCACCCCTGTCCGTTTGTCGCCGATTGTGCGCTTATATGTTCATGGATGGCCATACCCGCATGCTTTTGTCTGGGGGTGGGTCGGTAGGCCAGTTGGCCCACCGGCCCGCCCTGACGATGGAAGGGGCCACAGGGCCCGCCCTCAGGGGCGCTGGGCTGTGTCCATGAGCGGCTCCGCCGCGTGGGCGCGACAAGCCACGACACCCGCACCGGAACAGACGAGCCCGCACCGGAACAACGGCATCAGCCAGGCAGACGCTCGAACAGCACCCGCTCCGCACCCGGCAGCAAGGGCTCAGCCCCGCTCCCCGAGAATCTCCGCCAAGTCATACCGCAGCGGCTCCTCCAGCTGGCCGTACGTACAGCTCTCAGCCGTCCGGTCCGGCCGCCACCGCCGGAAGCGGGCCGTGTGCCTGAAGCGCACCCCGTTCTCCATGTGGTCGTACGCCACCTCCGCCACCCGCTCGGGCCGCAGCGGAATCCACGAGAGGTCCTTCTTCGCCGACCACCGGCTCGGCGCACCCGGCAGCCGCGCCGTCTCGTGGGCGGCCTCGTCGGACCAGGCCGCCCACGGGTGCTCGGCGGCATCGTCCATCCGCAGCGGCTCCAGCTCCTCCACCAGTTCGGCGCGCCGCTTCATGGGGAACGCGGCGGAGACCCCGACGTGCTGGAGGGTGCCCCCGTCGTCGTACAGGCCGAGCAGCAGCGAGCCGACGACCGGCCCGCTCTTGTGGAGGCGGTAGCCCGCGACCACCACGTCCGCCGTGCGCTCGTGCTTGATCTTGAACATCGCCCGCTCGTCCTGCCGGTAGACCAGCGTGAGCGGCTTGGCGATCACTCCGTCGAGGCCCGCGCCCTCGTACTGCTCGAACCAGCGCTCGGCCACCTCGATGTCCGTGGTCGCCGGGGCGACGTGGACCGGTGCCGAGGCCCCGGTGAGGGCCGCGACCAGCAGGGCGCGCCGGTCGGCGAGGGCCACGTCGAGCAGTGACTCGTCCGCGAGCGCGAGCAGGTCGAAGGCCACGAACGACGCGGGGGTCTTCTCGGCCAGCATGCGCACCCGTGACTGAGCGGGGTGGATGCGCTCGGTCAGCGCGTCGAAGTCGAGCCGCCCCTCCCGGGCGATCACGATCTCGCCGTCCAGCACGCACCGCTCGGGCACCCGCGCCTTCAGAGCCTCCACCAGCTCGGGGAAGTACCTGGTCAGCGGCTTGCCGGTGCGGCTGCCGAGTTCCACCTCGTCCCCGTCGCGGAACGCGATCGCCCGGAAGCCGTCCCACTTCGCCTCGTAGTGCATGCCCGGCGGGATCTTCGCCACGGATTTGGCGAGCATCGGCATCACGGGTGGCATGACAGGGAGGTCCATGCTCCGATTCTGCGAGCACCGACCGCTTTCCGCCCGGTGTGCGGGTGTACTGCCCGGTGTGCGAGGTGTGCGCGCTACGCCTACCGTGGCTCGCATGGGCGATGCGGTGGAGCTGGAGGCAGCGGGCCGGACGGTACGGCTGTCCAGCCCCGACAAGGTCTTCTTCCCGGAGCGCGGCTTCACCAAGCTGGACCTCGCCCGCTACTACCTCGCCGTCGGCCCGGGCATCCTGCGCGCCCTGCGGAACCGCCCGACGACCCTGGAGCGCTACCCGGAGGGTGTGACCGGCGAGTCGTTCTTCCAGAAGCGGGCGCCCAAGAACATGCCCGACTGGATCCCCACCGCCCACATCACCTTCCCCAGCGGCCGCAGCGCCGACGAGATGTGCCCCACCGAGGTCGCCGCCGTGCTGTGGGCGGCCCAGTTCGGCACCCTCACCTTCCACCCGTGGCCGGTGCGCTGCACCGACGTCGACCGCCCCGACGAGCTCCGTATCGACCTCGACCCGCAGCCCGGCACCGACTACGCCGACGCCGTCCGCGCCGCCCACGAACTCCGCGAGGTCCTCCACGAGTACGGCGACCTGAAGGGCTGGCCCAAGACGTCCGGCGGCCGTGGCCTGCACGTCTTCGTGCCGATCCAGCCCAACTGGACCTTCACCCAGGTACGCCGGGCGGCCATCGCCGTCGCCCGGGAACTGGAGCGACGGATGCCGGAGCACGTCACCACGGCCTGGTGGAAGGAGGAGCGCGGCGAGAAGATCTTCGTCGACTACAACCAGACCGCCCGCGACCGCACCATCGCCTCCGCCTACTCCGTGCGCCCCCGCCCGCACGCCCCGGTCTCGGCGCCCCTGCGCTGGGAGGAGGTCGACGACGCGCACCCCCGGGACTTCGACCTCGCGACCATGCCCGTGCGCTTCACCGAACACGGCGATGTGCACGCGGACATGGACGATCACGCCTACTCGCTGGAGGCCCTGCTGGAGCTGGCCTCCCGCGACGAACACGACCACGGGCTCGGCGACCTGCCGTACCCGCCCGAGTATCCGAAGATGCCGGGGGAACCCAAGCGGGTGCAGCCGAGCCGGGCGAAGAAGGAGAGGGACTGATCCAGAGACCTGCGCAGGCCTCTGGACCAGCCCCTCAGCCGTTGCGCGGTGGCGTACGGCCGCCGCTGACAACGGGTGGTGCGGAAGCGGAGGTCAGTACCACCGTCGCGGTACTAGAGCTCCTTGATCCGGATGTCGCGGTACGACACCACGTCCGTCGTGCCGTGCACCTGGAGACCGACGTAGCCGGAGGCGAACCGCCGGCCGTCCGTGCCCGGGTCGTCCGAACGCGGCGGGGTGAACTCCTGCCCGCCGGTGTTGTCGAACTCGTTGATCAGCACGCCGTTGCGGTACACCGAGTAGTGCTGGTCGACCACGCGGATCTCGTAGTCGTTCCAGGTGCCCTTCTGGGTGACGCCCGCACCGGCGAGGCCCACGCGGTCGAAGCCGTAGACAGAACCGGTCTTGTACATGTCGCCGTCGGGCCGGTCGAACACCTGCACCTCGTGCCCGTACTTGATGGCGACCCACTCCGGACGGGACTCCTCGGGGTGGTCGTACACCCATGGGAACCGTACGAAGACACCGGAGTTGGCGTTGCCCGTGCCGGGCGCGTCGTCACGCCACTGCAGGCGCAGCGAGAAGTCGCCGTACTTCCGCTCGGCGAACATCAGCATGCCGAGCCCGGCCTTCGTCGTCCCCGACGTGATCGAGCCGTCGGAGTTCTGCGCGAACGAACCGCCGCCCACTTGCTGCCACTTGGCGAAGGACTCCGCCGTACCGTCCAGGATCGTCCGGTAGCCGTCCGTCTGCCCGGGCTTGCCGATGCCGGACTCACGGGCCGCCTTCTGGATGGCGTTGTACTCGCGCTGGTCGATGACGCCTTCCTTGAGGAGCTTGTCCAGGACCGTCTTCACGTGCTTGAGGAACAGCGCGTTGGACGTCCACTCCTTCTCGTCCTCGATCAGCTCGTTGATGCGGCACCGGTTGTTGGTGAGCCGGTTCGGCACGCCCGAGTCGACCGTGCCGACGATGACGGTCAGCCGCTCGTCCCACTCGGCGCAGTTGGGCGCGGGGACGCCGCCGCCGGAGACCACCGTGAAGGTCACGGTGCGCGCCGGGGAGGTGTTGCCCGCCTTGTCGCTGGCCCGGTACGCGAGCGTGTGCGTGCCCGCGCGGTCCACCACGACCGGTGCGGTGTACGCGAGGTAGGGCCCGCCGTCGAGCGAGTACTCGATCGCCGCGACGCCCGAGCCGCCGTGCTCGTCGGTCGCGCTCACCGTCACCTTGGCGCTCTTGAGGTAGGCGCCGTCGGAGTTGCGATCGCCCTCGACCGTCACCCCGGTCACCGGCGGTGTCGTGTCCTCGACGGGCGGCGTGACCACCGTGAACGTGACGTTCTTCTCGGCGGACACGTTCCCCGCCTTGTCGGTGGCGCGGTACCGCACCTTGTGCGTACCGACCTCGTGCACCATCACCGGGGCCGTGTACGGCTGCCAGGCGCCCGAGTCGCCGAGCGCGTACTCGATGGTGTTGACGCCGGAGCCGGTGTCGGACGCGGACACGGTGACCGTCGCCATGGAGAGGTACTCGCCCTGCGGGTTCTGCTCACCGGTCACTGTCGCCGAGGTTTCCGGTGGTGTGGTGTCGTCGGTCGGCGGGGCGACGACGGAGAACTCGACGGACTTGTCGGCCGAGACGTTGCCCGCCTTGTCGAACGCCCGGTAGCGGACGTGGTGATCGCCGACCTGGTTGACCACGACGGGTGTGGTGTACGGCTGCCAGTCGCCCGAGTGTCCCAGCGCGTACTCCACGCGATCGACGCCCGAGCCGCCTTCCTCGTCGGTCGCGCTCACCGCCACCGTTGCCGAACCCACGTACTGGCCCTGCGCGTTCTGCGTCCCGGTCACCTTGGCCGAGGTCTCGGGCGGGGTGGTGTCCTCGCCGGTGCCCTCGGTGACGACGAGGATGCCCTGCATCTGGCCGTGGCCCGGGATCGTGCAGTAGAAGCGGTAACGGCCCGGCGTGAGGTTGACCTCGACGCTGTACTTGCCGCCCTGGGCGTCGTTCGGGTTGGCCAGGATGTTCAGCGGGACGTCGTTGTTGTACTCCGGGTCCGAGACGTCGAACGTCAGCGTGTGCGGCATGCCCGTGGTGTTGCCGGTCGCCACACTGTTCTCGAAGACGATGGTGGTCGGCCCCGCGACCGCTGTCTGGGGCACGGACATGTACTTGGTGATGTCGTTGCCGGCGGTCCAGGTCAGCGTCTGGGCGGCGGCCTTGGCGCCCTGGGCCTGGGGCCGGCCCGCCGCCGACGCCGAGGTGAGCCCGAGCACCATCAGCAGGGCCGCCAACAGCGCGGTCAGCCACCGTCCTTGACGTGTCAGATGTCTCATACGTCTCTCGCGCATCATCCCGCCTTCCTGGCCAGCTGGTTGACGGCCGGGGTCGGGCCACCGCCCGTGTACGTCACCCGCCACAGCGCCGACTTGGCGTCCGAGGTGAAGAAGCCACGGCCGTAGTCGAGGACGTACAGCGATCCGTCGGGCCCGAACTTCCAGTCCATGAGGTTCTTGATGCCGTCGTTGCCGATCGGCACGATCTTCTTCAGCGACTCCGAGTGGACGGGCAGTCCGCCGTCGCCGTGCGTCTTGGGATCGGTGACGACCGCGTTGCGCGGCTGGTCGGCGTCGTAGAAGTCACCCACGAACCACTTGCCGTCCCAGTAGGCGGGCCACTGACCGCTCTCGGTCACGGACGCGTCGTACCGGTAGACCGGCCCGTTCATCGCGGCCTGCCCGCCGCCCTTCAGCCACGGCAGCTTGTACGTGGCCTCCTCGTTCTTGTAGGAGGGGATCCCGTTCGCGTCGCGCGGGAAGTCCGGGGCGCCGCCCTGGGGTGAGTACCAGATGTTGTTGCCGGTCACCGGGGGCAGGTTGACCAGGCCGTCGTTGTTCGGGGACTCGTTCTTCGGGGCGTCGCAGTCGTACCAGCCGAGCGGCTGCGTCGGGTCGGGCAGGTTGCGGTCGCGGTAGGGCTGCTTGTTGCCCATGCAGTACGGCCAGCCCCGGTTGCTCGCCTTGGTGATGACGGCGAACGTGTCGTACTTCGCCGGGCCCCAGGTCGTGGACGGCTGGCTCGCGTCCGGGCCGACCCAGCCCGCGTACAGGATGTCGGTCGACTTGTCGACGAAGATGCGGGCGGGGTTCCGCACCCCCATCACATAGATCTCACCCCGTGTCTTGCCGCCGCCCTCAGCGGTCTCCTTGCCCGTGAAGAGGTTCCCCTCGGGGAGGGTGTACGTGCCGTCGGGCTCCGGGTGGATGCGCAGGATCTTGCCGTTGAGGTTGTTGGTGTTTCCGGCGGTGCGGCGCGCGTCCGCGAACGAGACGCCCTTGTAGTTGGGCTGGGGGTTGTTGCCGGAGTAACCGTTGGTGAAGCCGCTGGAGTTGGTGTCACCGGTCGCGATGTACAGGTTGCCCTTGGAGTCCCAGGCCATCCCGCCGCCCGCGTGGCAGCAGCTGTTGATCTGCACCGGCCACTTCAGCAGCACCTTCTCGCTGCTCAGGTCCAGCTTGTTCGTGGCGAGGTCCAGTGTGAAGCGGGAGACGTAGCGCTCGGCCATCCGCGTGTCGCGGTTGATCCGTGAGTGCGGCGTGTAGTGCAGGTACACCCAGCCGTTGTCCTCGAAGCGCGGATCGAGCTCGATGCCGAGCAGGCCCTCCTCGACCTTGGTGAGCTCGTCGCCGCCGCCCTTGTTGCCGAAGACCGTCAACGCGCCCGCCAGGGTCACCTTCTTGGTCTTCGGGTCGTAGACGTGGATCTGGCCCTTGCCCTTGCCGATGTCCGGGTTGTTCCAGTCGGTGATCACCGGCTGGGAGGAGTCGGCGCCGCCGCGGCCGATGTAGAGGACGCGTCCGTCGGGCGCGGTCACCAGGCCGTGCGGCTCGCCGATCTGGTCGTTCTGCCCCGGCTGGTTGGGCTGAGTGAGGCGTTCCGCCTTGTAGTTGGCGTTGATCGTCGCCTTGCAGTCCGCCTGGGACAGACGGCTCGTCCAGAGCAGGGCGCCGCGCAGATGCGTACGGAACTCGGTCTCGTCGTACGAGGAGACCGTGCCGCCCATGCCCGTGTAGAAGGAGCGGCCGCCGTCGTAGTCGCGGCACCAGCTCACCGGGTGGTCCGCGCCGTTCTTGCTCTCTCCCGGCTGGTACGTCGACTCGCGTACGCGTGCCACTGTGTGCACGTCGCCGGACGGGTTCTTGACCCAGTTGAGCCACTGGTCGGGCCGCTTCCACTGCACCGGCAGGTCCTTGGTCGCCGGGTGGACGCGGTCGCCCACCTCAACGGTCGCCCGCTGCACGGCGGTCGGGCTCGACGCGGCCGGACGGGCGCCGACGAGACCGGTGAACCAGTCCGAGTAGGGCTCGGCGCGGGCCGCGTCATGGATGCCGACGAAGCCGCCGCCCGCCTCCATGTAGGCCTCCAGGCCCGCCTCCTGCTCCGGATCGAGAACGTCCCCGCCACCGGTCAGGAACACGACCGCGTTGAAGCGGCTCATCCGGGTGTCGTTGGTGAACACGGAGGCATCGTCCGTGGCAACGACGTCGAATTGCTGGTCGGTCGGTCCGGTCAGGCCGATCTTCTCGATGGTCTCGATGCCCGCGTTGACGACGGGCGATTCCTCCCCGGCCGCGGCGGACCCGTAGAAGATCAGCACTCTTGCGTTCGCGCCGCCCGGTGGCGACTTGATGGACATCGTTGTCAGGGGTGGTTCGGGAGCGGGGCGCGCGCTGGCGGCCGGACCCGACAGCAGCCCGGCGGCGACGAGTGTGGCGGTCACGCCCGCCACACAGGCCCGTCTCCTCGTGCTCAACCTTCGCAAGTGCATGGGCACCTCCACGGTTACAGCAACAGCGCCATGGAAGTTAGACCCTTTTGCATGGTCCGCCAATACCTATGACCGCGATACCACGAACTTTGTCCTGAGTGTGGATAAACGCGAGTGTGGCCGGTACCGTTCGATCAGTTCATCACAGGTACGTCTCCGTAAGTTCCGCACCAGGATGGGGAGTTCCGCATGGACAGACGCGGGTTCAACCGGCGGGTGCTGCTGGGCGGCGCGGCCGTCGCGACATCGTTGTCTCTGGCCCCGGAAGCCGTGAGCGCCGAGGAACCGGTGAAGACCGCGCCGGCCGGCGGCGAGGTGAAACGCATCAAGATGTACGCCGAGAGGCTCCCCGGCGGGCAGATGGGCTACGGCCTGGAGAAGGGCAAGGCTTCGATCCCCGGCCCGCTGATCGAGCTCAACGAGGGCGACACGCTGCACATCGAGTTCGAGAACACCATGGACGTGGCGGCGAGTCTGCACGTCCACGGGCTGGACTACGAGATCACCAGCGACGGCACCAGGATGAACAAGAGCGACGTCGAGCCGGGCGGCACCCGCACCTACACCTGGCGCACGCACGCCCCCGGGCGCCGACAGGACGGCACCTGGCGTGCGGGCAGCGCGGGTTACTGGAACTACCACGACCACGTGGTGGGTACGGAACACGGAACGGGCGGTATCCGCAACGGCCTTTACGGACCGGTGATCGTCCGCAGGAAGGGCGACATCCTGCCCGACAAGACCGTCACGGTCGTCTTCAACGACATGAAGATCAACAACCAGGCGCCCCACTCCGGCCCCGACTTCGAGGCGACGGTGGGCGATCGGGTCGAGTGGGTGATGATCACCCACGGAGAGTACTACCACACGTTCCATCTGCACGGTCACCGCTGGGCGGACAACCGCACGGGTCTGCTGACCGGCCCCGAGGATCCCAGCCAGGTCATCGACAACAAGATCGTGGGCCCGGCCGACTCCTTCGGCTTCCAGGTGATCGCCGGCGAGGGCGTCGGCGCGGGCGCCTGGATGTACCACTGCCATGTCCAGAGCCACTCCGACATGGGCATGGTCGGCCTGTTCCTGGTGAAGAAGCCGGACGGCACGATTCCTGGGTACGAGCCGCACCACTAGGGCCCTTCTGATGGATCTCCGTGGAGGAAGGAGCGGCGTCCGGTGCGTGCGATCGGCGTGCGGCGTGGAGGGTCATGTGGCGGAGCCACCTGTCCCTTCGCGGCGTGCGGCATGGGGGTTCCCCCGCTCGAGCGAAGCCGAGAGTGGGGGAGTGCGTGCCGGGCGTCGCGACGCCGCGGAGATCCATCAGAAGGGCCCTAGGGCCCCAGTATGGTCCGCTGGGCCGGGCCGTCCCCACGCGGCGGAGCCGCAGATGTCATAGCGCCGCCCTCTTGAAGGGCGATCGCGGCACCCCCGCATCGGGGACTCCGGCATCAGACTCCAGAGAGCGCTCTCAAGTGACGCCCCCTCCAGGGCTATCCTGACCGGCAGCCGCTCTGGAGGAGAGTCCCGAAGTGACCGAGGTAACGTCGCGCCCCACGCTGGAGGCCGTGGCAGCGCGGGCGGGGGTGTCGCGGGCGACCGTGTCACGGGTCGTCAACGGGGGCGAGGGAGTGCGGGAACCGCTTGTCGAGCGGGTACGCAGAGCCGTCGAAGAACTCGGCTACGTGCCGAACCAGGCGGCCCGGAGCCTGGTCACCCGGCGGCACGACGCCGTCGCCGTCGTGATCGCCGAGCCCGAGACCAGGGTCTTCGCCGACCCCTTCTTCGCCCTCCAGCTGCGCGGCATCGGCAAGGAGCTGACCGCGCACGACTCCCAGCTCGTGCTGCTGCTCACCGAAGGGCGCGACGATCACGTACGCGTCGGACGGTACCTCGCCGGCGGACACGTCGACGGCGCGCTCGTCTTCTCGCTGCACCTCGACGACCCGCTGCCCGGACTGATCCACGGGGCGGGCGTACCGACCGTGTTCGGCGGGCGGCCCGGCTGGGGCGACGCCGTGCCCGACGTCGTGTACGTGGACAGCGACAACCGCGGTGGCGCGCGGGACGCCGTCCGGCATCTCGTCGGGCTCGGCCGCACCCGTATCGGACACATCACCGGTCCCCTCGACCAGACCTCCGCCGTCGACCGGCTCCAGGGGTTCCGGGACGTCATGGTGGACGCCGGTCCGCGGATGGTCGTCGAGGGCGACTTCACGCCCGCGGGCGGCGAGAGCGCCATGCGGGAGCTCCTGGACCGCTGCCCGGACCTGGACGCCGTCTTCGCCGCCAACGACCTTTCCGCCTCGGGCGCCCTGCGTGCCCTGCGGGAGCGCGGACGCAGGGTCCCCGACGACGTCGCCGTCGTCGGCTTCGACGACATGCTGCCGGTCGCCGAACAGACCGACCCTCCCCTCACGACGATTCGTCAGGACATCGAGGAGATGGGCCGGCTGATGGCACGCCTGCTGCTGGGCGGGCTGGAGCCCCGAGGAGCGGGGGCCGGGCGGGAGGCCACGAGCGCGCCCTCCAGCGTCGTCCTGCCGACCACACTGGTGCGCCGCGCCTCCGCCTGAGCCTGCGCCGCAACCGCACGGTGGTCGCCCGGACGGGCTTCACGGCGGTGAACCCGCGAGCCTTCTGGTCTCAGCTCTGCTGCGGCACGCTCCTGATCACCGCGAACCGCGCTCCGTACGGGTCGGCGAACTCGGCGATGCGGCCGACGCCCTGCAGGTCGGTCGCGGGGAGGCGGACCGTGCCGCCCAGCTCCTGCGCCCTGGCGACCGTGGCGTCCGTGTCCGGGACCTCGAAGTACGGCAGCCAGGCTGCGGCCTCCGTCCTGGCCGGGGCGTCCTCCAGCGGGACGATGCCGCCGAACATGGCGTCCATCTCGGTGCCCGCCGGGTGGACCGTGGTGTACATGCCTCCGGGGAACGCGACGGCCGAGGTCTCCCAGCCGAGCACGGCGTTGTAGAACCCGGCGGCCGCCGGAAGGTCCGGCGTGTACAGCTCCACCCAGCACAGCGAGCCCTGGTCCCGCACTACATCGAGGCCCTTGGTGGCCGCGGGCTGCCAGACACCGAAGGGCACGCCCGCCCGGTCGGCGAGGATGGCCATGCGGCCCTGGTCCAGCACGTCCATGGGCTGCGCGAGCACCCTCCCGTGCGCCTGCTCGACCGCCTTCGCCGTGGCGTCCGCGTCCGGCGTCCGGAAGTACACCGTCCAGGAAGGTGGCCCCTGCTCCGGGGTGGTCCCCATACCGCCCGCCACGGTCTTCCCGGCGAGCTGGAAGAAGCCGTAGCCGCCGGTCTCGGGCGGGCCCGGCCGGAACTGCCAGCCGAAGAGTCCGCCGTAGAAGGCCGAGGCGCCGTCGAGGTCGGGAGTGCCGAGATCGAGCCAGTTCGGGGCGCCGGTGACATAGCGCGTGGTGAGCATGTGCGCACTCCTTCGAGGGGCCCATTGCCTGCACTGCCGAGTCTCGCACCGCCCACTGACGATCGCCGCCGGGACGCTGCCGCTGCGACTGCACCCGGTGACGTTCGGTAATCAGGCGAGGAGGGGCCCGTGTGCGAGCGACCCGCGCGCCGCCGTGCGTCCGTCTGGCCCGCGGGTCCATCATCGGGTGTCCGCAGCGGCGACACGGGATCTGCCGCGCACGATGGACGGTGTCGTTGATCCTGCGTTGATCGAACGTTTTTCGCCGCGCGACACCATCTCGACCATGCACACCGACACACCCACCCCGCCGGACCTGGCCTGGCAGGAGCAGGCGCTGTGCGCACAGCTGGGGGCCGACTTCTTCTTTCCCGAGCCGGGCAGCTCGGTACGGGAGGCGAAGCTCATCTGCGGCATGTGCGAGACGCGCGCCGCCTGCCTGGAGTTCGCGCTGGCCAACGACGAGCGCTTCGGCGTCTGGGGCGGCCTCTCCGAGCGGGAACGACTGCACCTCAAGCGCACGGATCCACGCTGACGACCGTCACCGACACCCCCACTGTCACCCGCACGTCACCGTGAACTGCCGTATTTCCCGCGCACGCGCCCCGTCCCGCAGGCACAATCCAGCGCATGCCCAGCACCCCGCAGACGGTCGACGGCCTGCTGAACGTCCTCGACCCGCTCCCGCACCCGCAACGCATGCGTGAACTCGCCCGGCGCGTGAGGGACATGGAGCGGCCGCTGCGTCCCCTGCTGGAAGAACTGGACGGGCGAGGGCCCTACGAGCGTGGCATCGCAGTCGTGGCCGCGTCCGTCGCGCGGGACGCCGAGTGGATCGCCGTACGGATCGCCGACCCCGACCCGTATGTGCGTGGACACGCGCTGCGCGTCGCCGACAGCCTCCAGATCCCGGACTCCTCCTACGAGTCGGCGCTGGCCGACGCGCCCGAAGTCGTCCGCCGCGAGCTGCTGCGCGCCGTCGTCGCCGGGCGGCGCACCGCGCTCGCCGACCGGATGGCCGACCGTCTGCGGCGCGAGTGGGGCGACACCGAGGCGGCTCGCCTGCTGCCCGCCTGCTCCCCGGAGGCGGCCGCCCGGCTGCTGCCCGAGCTGTTCCACGCGGTGACCGGCTGGCGCACCCTCGCCAAACGGCACCCGGGGACACTGCTCGACGTGGCGGAACGGGAGGTGGCCGCGCTGCCCGAGGCACTGCGCGACACCTGGTGGTCCCGGTACGCGGTGGCCCTGGCCGCCGTGACACCCGCCGAACCCCTGCGCGTGCTCGACCTCCTCGAATGGCTCGGGCCCGCGGTGCTGCCGCACGAACTCCGGGACCACGTGAGCGCGTTCGCGTCCGCCGATCCGGCGCGGGTGGTGCGGCTGCTGCTGACCCCGGCCTGGTCCGGAGCGCTGGGCGCCCACTCGATGAGCGGGACCGTGCTGCGCGCGCTGGCCCGCTCCGGCGCGCCCGAACTCGTCGCGTACGGCAGGACGCTGGCACCGAACGGCGGTCTGCCGCCGCTGCTCAGGGCGATGCCCCCCGCCCGACGGCACTCCTTCTGCTCGGAGGTCCACGAAGGCCGGGGCCCCGGGAATATGGACGCGGCCCTGCTCGAAGCGCTGCCCCGCGGTGCCGCCGCCCACGAGGCCCGCGTGATGGCCGACGTGCTGCGGGAGAAGGGCGGACGATGGAACGCCCTGCTCCGCGTCGAATGCCATCTGCCCGTCGCCGAGGTCCAAGGCCGCCTCGTCGAGGCCACCCGGCGGCCGGCCGCCGAGGAACGGGCCGAGGCCTGGCAGCTGCTGATCCGCAACGCGGTCCGCTCCGGCGATCCCGCCGCCGTCGCCTCGGCCCTGGCGGAGATGGGACGGCTGCGGGGCGAACAGGACCCGGTGCGGTCGGCCGCGCTCGACGAACTGGCCCGCGCCCGGCCCGCGTTGTTCACCGAGGACGCCGAACCGCACCTCGACCGCATCGCCGTCGACGCCGTTCAGGCCCCGGACTCCTCGCCGGACACCCGGCGGCACCTCAGCCGGCTCGCCGTCTCCGTACTGCGCGAGCACGCCGCGAACGGGCGGCGCGATCTGGTCAACTGGGCGCTGCGCACCCTCGTCCGCATCTCCGGCAACACCGGCGGCACGGGCCGTGATCTCCTCGGCCGGCTCGACCAGACCCTCCGGCACGGCCAGGAACACCAGGTGTACGAGGCGCTGCGCCCCTGGATCGAGGCGGGCGCCGAGAAGGCCGACTACGGACTCGCGTTCGCGCTCGCCCGCGCCGTGGGCCGACGCGCCGCCGGCATGCCCGAACTGCAGGAACTCCTGTGGCAGGCCATCCGCTACGGCAGCGACACGACCGCGCGCGAGGCCATCGTGCTGTGGCTGGAGCCGCCCGAGACCCGGGACGAGCGGGTGGCCCGCGTCCTGTCGCTGGAGCCGTCCGCCGGTGTGCTGCCGCCCGTGCGGCGGGCCGTCGTCCGATGCCGCACCGACCTGCTCGACCCGCTGCTGGCCGTCACCCCGCCCTACGGGCGCTTCCTGACCAAGGAGGCGTGGTGGACCCTCCGCGTGGACCGGAACGTGCGGCGCTGGGTGTCCCGTCAACAGCAGGCCGTGGCACGGCAGTTGACGGCGTCCGCCGAGGACACCGGGCTCACTCCCTACCAACGGGCCGTGGCCGTCGGGCAGAGCGCGCTCGTGCCGGGCATCGGCGCCGGCCTCGTACGCCGCTGGACCGGTTCCCCCGAGGTCGTCCTCGCCGAGGCGGCCCTCGCCGCGCTCGCCGGCACCGACCGTCCCGCCGACGCGCTGCCCGAGCTGCTGGCCCACGCGGGCGACGACCGGGCACGGGTCGCGGTGTACGCGGCCGCGCAGGCATCCCGGTACGCGGCGCCGTCCCTCCTCGCCGAGCAGCTGCGCGCGTTGCTGCTCACCCCGGACGCCAAGGTCACCAGCCGCAAGGAGGCGGCACGCCTGGCCGCCGTACGGCTGCCGGTGCCCCGGGCGGCGGAACTGCTCACCGAGGCGTACGCGTGGCCCGCCACTCACGCCGACGTGCGCTCCGCCTGCGTGGCCTTCGCGGAACCCCTGCTCGCCGAGGAGACGGTGTGGGCGATGCTGGCCGACGCCGCGGGCGCCGGGCCCGTCCTGCGCGCGGCCGTGCTGCATGTCGCGCCGCTGGACCTTCCCGCACCGCACCGGGAGCGGTACGCACGCCTCGTGCGCGACGTCTGCGACACCGACGATCCGGAGACGGCGTCACTGGCCTTCGACGCGCTGGCCCGCTGGGCACCGTGGTCGCCGGACGCCCCGACGGTCCTGGCGGACGCCACCGCCGACCTGTTCGAACGCGTGTCCTGGCGTGCCGCGGCGAGCGGCCTGGTGACGGCCGCCGTGGGGTCGGCGCGAGGTGCCGAGGGACTGCGGAGAGCGCTGCGGACGCTGGCCGAGTCCGACATCGGGGCCGACGCCGAGGAACGCCGCGACCGTCCCGCCCGCCGACGCGTCGAGCACCTCGTCCGCCAACTCGCCCACTATGCCCGGCCGGCGCCGCACCCGGTCCGCCCGGCGGCCCTCGCCGCGAGCGAACTCCTCGCCGCGTACGACGACTTCGTACCGCAGGCAGCCGCCATCGCCGCGTTCCACCTGGACCTGGACACCGGCCCGGAGCATCTGCACCGCCTGGCCGCGCTCACGGAGGGCCGCCCGGCACTCGCCGACCGTACGGCCCGCGCCGTCGGCGAACGGCTGCGGGGCAGGGCCCACGAGGGCGACCCCGGGACCCTCCTGCCCGTCGCCCGTGGCCTGGCCGCCCACGGTGGTCACGCCCGGGGACTGCTCGCCGTGGCCCTCACCGGCGCTCTCGGCGCCCGCACGGGCTGGCCCGGCCCCTGGCGCGACCAGCTCAGGGCGCTGCGCCGCCACCCGGTGCCCGATGTGCGGGACGCGGCACTGGCCGAGGTGACGGCGTACGAATGAGCGGACCCGGGTGCCCGGCAGCCGCCTCACGGAACGCGGATGCCCCGCCTCGACCGAGGCGGGGCATCCGCGGGCGTCGTGCGTGAACTGTCGTTAAGCCCCGGCGCGTGCCGCCATCCGGGCCTTGCGCGCCGCGAGCTTCTCGTCGAACTTCAGGGCCTCCGCGTCCAGTCCGCCCATGTAGAGTCCCAGCTCCTCCTGCGCCTTGTGGCCCTCCGGGCCGAGCCCGTCGATCTCCATGACCTTCAGGAAGCGCAGCACCGGCTGGAGCACGTCGTCGTGGTGGATCCGCATGTTGTAGACCTCGCCGATGGCCATCTGGGCGGCGGCGCGCTCGAAGCCGGGCATGCCGTGGCCGGGCATGCGGAAGTTGACGACGACATCGCGGACCGCCTGCATCGTCAGGTCGGGCGCGAGCTCGAACGCCGCTTTCAGCAGGTTCCGGTAGAACACCATGTGCAGGTTCTCGTCCGTGGCGATGCGCGCAAGCATGCGGTCGCAGATCGGGTCGCCGGACTGGTGACCGGTGTTGCGGTGCGAGATGCGGGTGGCGAGCTCCTGGAACGCGACGTACGCGATCGAGTGCAGCATCGAGTGCTTGTTGTCCGACTCGAAGCCCTCGCTCATGTGGGCCATGCGGAACTCTTCGAGCTTGTCCGGGTCGACCGCGCGCGACGCGAGCAGGTAGTCGCGCATCACGATGCCGTGCCGTCCCTCCTCGGCGGTCCAGCGGTGCACCCAGGTGCCCCAGGCGCCGTCACGGCCGAACAGCGAGGCGATCTCGTGGTGGTAGCTGGGCAGGTTGTCCTCGGTGAGCAGGTTCACCACCAGCGCGATACGGCCGATCTCCGTGACCTTGGACTGCCCCTTCTCCCAGGCCTCGCCGTCCTCGAAGAAGCCCGGGAAGTTACGCGCGTCGCTCCACGGCACGTACTCGTGCGGCATCCAGTCCTTGGTGACCTTCAGATGCCGGTTGAGCTCCTTCTCGACCACTTCCTCCAGGGCGTACAGCAGTCGTGCGTCGGTCCAGGTGGACGGGCTGCCAAGGTGGGGGGAAGTGATCGACACGGTAACTCCAGGGGGACGAGAAGATCGTGCGTGGTCACGAGCGAGTGACCGAACCTACGGAATCGTAGGCTACGAGTCCGTAGGTTACGATGCCGTAGGTTAAGTGTGCTGTAAAGACCCCTGTTCAGCGGGTGTTCCCGCAGTGTCCCAGGGTGTTCACCGGGTCTGCTGAGGCCCCAGCAGACCCGCAGGTCCAGGGGCCGGGAGGCGAAGTGCCCGACCTGGTCAGGCGTACAGCTCCCGCAGCCGCACCGAGAGGCATGTCACACAGCCTTCGAGCTTCTCGAACTCGCTGATGTCCACGAGGACGGGCTCGTACCCGAGGTCCTCATACAGGGCGGCGGTCTTGGGCGCGCTCGTCGCCATCAGCAGCTTGTCGCCGCCGAGCAGTACCACATGGGCGCCGGACTCCTCCGGCACGTGCAGGAAGCTCGGGAACAGCGTGAGCGAGTCCATCTTCGGGATGTGTCCGACGACCGTGCCGTCGGGCAGCGCGGTCACCGCGGACTTCAGGTGCAGCACCTTGTTCACGGGCACGGCCACCACCCGTGCCCCGAGCGGCTCGAACGCGGCCCTGAGCTGCTGCACCCCGGCCGCGTTGGTGCGTCCGCCGCGGCCCACGAAAACCGTGTCGCCGATCTTCAGGACGTCACCCCCGTCGAGGGTGCCCGGCGCCCAGATCCAGTTCACCGAGCAGCCGAGCGCGGCCACCGCCTCCTCGACGCCGTCGGTCTCGCCGCGCCGCGACTCGGCTCCGGACCGGGCGATGAGCGCGACGTTGCGGAACATCACGACCGTGTCCTCGACGAACACCGAGTCCGGGCAGTCGTCGACGGGGTCCACCTCGACGGTCTCCCAGCCGTGCGCGCGCAGTGCCTCGGCGTACGCCTCCCACTGTTCGACCGCGAGTTCGACGTCGACCTTCGCGCGGTCGATGTGGGTGACCAGTCCCTCGGCCAGTTTCGGGCTGGGGCGGCGGATGAGGGCCTTCTTGCTGGGCACGGCGGATCTCCGTCTCGGGCGTTCTCGGGCAGGGCGTTCTCGGGGTGGGGCCCATCGGGATGCCGGACCATGATGCAGCCCTTGCCCACCTGGACAAAACCCTTGAGTAACAAGCGGGTGTCCGCCGAGGTGACCCGCACTCAGCCCGCGGCCCGCCGCAGGTGCTCAGCCGTGTACGAGTCCCGTGCGTCCAGCAGCCGTTCCGGCGTCCCTTCGAAGATCACCCGGCCGCCGTCCCTGCCTCCGTCCGGACCCAGATCGACGATCCAGTCGGCGTGCGCCACCACCTCCAGGTTGTGCTCGACGACCACGACCGTGTCGCCCCCGTCGACCAGCCGGTCCAGCAGCGCGAGCAGACCTTCGACATCCGCCATGTGCAGCCCGGTCGTCGGTTCGTCGAGGACGTACACCGCACCCGTGCCGTGCTTGTTCTGCCGCCTCGCGGTACCGGCGCGCCCCTCCGGCTCGGGCAGCCGGGTCGCGAGCTTGATGCGCTGACGCTCGCCTCCGGACAGCGTGGACAGCGGCTGCCCGAGCGTGAGGTACGTCAGCCCCACGTCCCGCAGGGCGCGCAGGCGTCGCCGTGCGACCGGGTCGGTGAGGAAGCCCAACGCCTGATCGGCCGTCATGTCCAGGACGTCGGCGATGGAGCGGCCGTCCACGGTCAGCCGCAGCACCTCCTCCCGGAAGCGCCGTCCCTCGCAGTCGTGGCAGGTCATGGTCACCGGGTCCATGAACGCGAGGTCGGTGTGGATGATCCCGCGCCCCTGGCACGTCCCGCACGCGCCCGACGAGTTGAAGCTGAACAGTCCCGCGTCGGCGCCGGTCTCCCGGGCGAAGACCTTCCGCACGGTGTCCATGACGCCGAGGTACGTCGCCGGAGTCGACCGCCCCGAGATGCCGACCGCCGACTGGTCCACGACCACGGCCCGCGGATGGGCCGCCACGAACGCGCCGGACACCAGAGAGCTCTTCCCGGACCCGGCGACTCCGGTGACCACCGTGAGCACCCCGGCCGGGAACTCCACGGTCACATCCCGCAGGTTGTGCAGATCCGCGCCCTTCACCCACAGCCCGCCGGTCGGACGCCGGGGCTGCGCCTTGACCTTCGTCCGGCGGCGCAGGCACCGTCCGGTCGGTGTGTCCGCGGTGGCCAGCTCCTCCGGAGTCCCCGCGAAGACGACCAGCCCGCCGTCGGCGCCCGCGCCCGGACCCATGTCCACGACGTGGTCGGCGAGCGCGATGACGTCCCGGTCGTGCTCGACGACCAGCACGGTGTTCCCCTTGTCCCGCAGCCGCAGCAGCAGATCGCCGAGACGGCCCACGTCCCGCGGGTGCAGACCGACGCTCGGCTCGTCGAAGATGTACGTCATCCCCGTCAGACTCGACCCCAGGTGCCGTACCGTCTTCAGCCGCTGTCCCTCGCCGCCGGACAGCGTGGACGTCTCGCGGTCGAGACTGAGGTAGCCGAGGCCGATCGCGTCGATCCGCTCCAGCGCGATGACGGCGGCCGAGGCGATCGGACCGGCCAGCGGGTCGTCGATCTCCTTGAGGACGCCGATGAGGTCGGTGACCTGCATACGGGCGCAGTCGGCGATGGACAGGCCGCCCACACGCGTGGCGAGCGCCGCCGCGTTGAGGCGGGCGCCGTGGCACACGGGGCAGGTGTCCTCGACCAGGAAGCGCCGCACGAGGTCGCGGGTCTTCTGGCTCATGCCCGACAGGTCCCGCTTGAGGTACAGCCGCTCGAAACGGTCGGCGAGCCCTTCGTAGCCGGTGCTCCAGGTACCACCCGAGCTGGTGACCTCGACCTTGCTCCCGGGCGCGCCGCGCATCAGGAACTCCCGCTCGGCGTCGGTGAATTCACCCACCGGCTTGTGCGGGTCGAGCTCGGGGGTGTTGGTGTAGGCCTGCCCCTGCCAGGTGCCCGCGGCGAACGGAGGGAAGAGGATCGCGCCGTCCGCCAGGGACCGGGCGGGGTCGAGTACGCGGTCCCAGTCGGGAGCGACTGCCCGCCCGAGCCCGTCGCACCCGGGGCACATGCCCGACGGGTCGTTGAACGAGTACGCGGTCGCCGAGCCGGCGCTGGGCGTGCCGTGCCGGGAGAACAGCACCCGGAGCACCGAGTGGATGTCGGTCATGGTGCCGACCGTGGACCGGGAATGGCCCCCGACCGGCCGCTGGTCGACGACGATCGCGGGGGAGAGGTCCTCGATGGCGTCGGCGTGCGGCCGTTCGTACTTGGGCAGCCGGTTGCGCACGAACCACGTGAACGTCTCGTTCAGCTGACGCTGCGACTCCACCGCGATCGTGTCGAAGACGACGGACGACTTTCCCGATCCCGACAGGCCGGTGAACACGGTCAGCCGGCCTTTCGGGATGTGGAGGGTGACGTCCTTGAGGTTGTTCTCGCGGGCTCCGGTGACGGTGATGAATTCGGGCATGCACCCGAAGCTAGGCGGGATACCCGACAGCTTCTGGCGTGATTTCCGTCAGCTCTCCCTCCTCCATCAGCAGCCAGCGGGTGATCCCGATCGACTCCAGGAACGGCAGGTCGTGACTGGCCACGATCAGCGCGCCCTCGTACGACTCCAGGGCCGTGGTGAGCTGCCGCACGCTCGCCATGTCCAGGTTGTTCGTCGGCTCGTCGAGCATCAGCAGCTGAGGCGCGGGCTCCGCCAGCATCAGCGCGGCCAGCGCCGCCCTGAAGCGTTCGCCGCCGGAGAGCGTCGCCGCCGGCTGGTCGGCCCGTGCCCCCTTGAACAGGAAGCGGGCCAGGCGCGCCCGGATGCGGTTGTTGGTGGCGCCCGGGGCGAACCGGGCCACGTTCTCCGCGACCGTCCGGCCGTCGTCGAGCACGTCGAGCCGCTGCGGCAGGAAGCGCAACGGGACGTGTGCCGTCGTCTCGCCCGCCACCGGCTCCAGCTCGCCCGCGATCGTGCGCAGCAGCGTGGTCTTGCCCGCGCCGTTGCGCCCGATCAGCGCGATCCGCTCGGGCCCGCGCAGATCGAGGCCGCCGCGCACGCGCGCGCCGTACCTCAACTCCAGGTCCAGGAGCGTGAGGACGGTACGGCCCGGGGGCACGGCCGTGTACGGCAGGTCGACGCGGATCTCGTCGTCGTCGCGTACGGCCTCCACCGCCTCGTCGAGCCGCTCCTTGGCGTCGGCGAGCCGTTCCTCGTGCAGGAGGCGGTGCTTGCCGGCGGAGACCTGGGCCGAGCGCTTCTTCAGCTTCATCACGGCCCGGGGCTCGCGCTTGTTCTCGTACATCTTGTTGGCGTAGCGCGTCCGCTTGGCCAACTTCGAGTGTGCCTCGACCAGTTCCCGTTTCTGCTTCTTCAGATCGGCCTCGGCGACCCGCATCATGCGTTCCGCCGCGTCCTGTTCGGTGGCCAGTGCCTCCTCGTAAGCGGAGTAGTTGCCGCCGTACCAGTTGACCTCACCCGAGCGCAGGTCGGCGATCTGGTCGACGAGTTCGAGGAGTTCGCGGTCGTGGCTGACCACGACCATGACCCCGGACCAGGACGCCACGGCGTCGTACAGGCGGCGGCGCGCGTACACGTCCAGGTTGTTGGTCGGCTCGTCCAGCAGGAGCACGTCCGGCCGGCGCAGCAGCAGCGCGGCCAGGCGCAGGAGCACCGACTCGCCGCCCGAGACCTCGCCGATCGTGCGGTCCAGGTCGATGTGGCCGAGCCCGAGTTCGCCGAGGGTGGCGAGCGCGCGCTCCTCCACGTCCCAGTCGTCGCCGACCGCCGCGAAGTGCGTCTCGGCCACGTCGCCCGCCTCGATGGCGTGCAGCGCGGCGCGGACGGCGGCGATGCCGAGCGCCTCGTCGACCCGCAGGCCGGTGTCGAGCGTGACGTTCTGCGGCAGGTAGCCGACCTCGCCGGCCACACGAACGGTGCCGTCGGCCGGGGTGAGATCCCCGGCGATCAGCTTCAACAGGGTTGATTTCCCCGATCCGTTGACGCCGACAAGCCCGCTCCGGCCGGGACCGAAGGCGATCTGCAGGTCGTCGAACACGGGGGTGCCGTCGGGCCAGGCGAAGGAGAGAGAGGTGCAGGTGATGGAAGCGGACATGGTGGCCTCACGGTTGCTGGGAGTGGTCGAGGGCGAACGCGTGAGAGACACCGCGGGGCGGGAGCGGGCGGAGGGAGGCACGGCAGCCGGGGAGGCATGAGAGGCATGAGGTGCATCAGAAAAGCCCCGTGCCGGAGGACGGCTCGTACGCCGAGGTCGCACGCAAACGCACACACGTGACGGTGTGTGACGCGGTGTCTCAGGACCTCAGACGAGCAACGTCCTTCTCCAATCGACGGCAACAGGACCGCGTACGACGGTACGGAGGGGCCCGGAGGCTGTCAACGAATTAACGTGGCCCCCGGCCCACCCCGGAGGAGGACACCCCGTGCCGAACGGCTCGCTGTCGCTGCCCGCCCGGCTCTACCTGCTGGCCTGGGACACCACGAGGACGGAACTCACCGGCGAGTCCCGCCTCCACCACCTGGTCCGCGCCGGTGCCCTCACCGAACTGGCCCAGCGCGGACTGCTCACCGACGAGGACGGCATCGCCACCCCCGTGGACCCGGACGCCCGCACCGGAGACCTGGTCCTCGACGGGCTCCTGGAACTCGTCGAGGAGTCCCGGCCGCGCACCTGGCAGACCTGGGTCACCCTGCGGGCCCGCGTCACCCTCGACGCCGTACGCGCCCAGCTCGCCGCGGACGGCTGTCTGCGCGTGGTGAAGCGGCGGGCGCTGGGTGTCTTCTCGACCGTGGAGTACGAACTGGAGCGCGTGTCCCTGGTGGACGCCCTGCAGGAGGAGGCCCGGCGGATGCTGGAGGGGCCGCTCCCGGTGGCTCAGGTGCCCGAGCGGGACGCGGCCCTCGTCGCGCTCGCCGCCTCGGCCGGACTGCGCACCCTGTCCACCGGCACGGCCCCCGGGTCCGCCGGCAAGGACCCCGACCGCCGCAGGGAGCGGATCGAGGCCCTGACGGAGCGCGGCGGAGCGGCGGCCCCGGCCCTGCGGAAGGTCGTCCAGGAGATGCGCACCGCCCTGCTCACGGCAGCCGGCGCCGTCACCTGAAGCCGTTGAGCTCAGCAGGCGTCCCGCATCAGCTCCGCGAGGTCGTGGTCCAGGTCGATCTGGAGGTGCTCGAGACCGAGGGGCACCAGCTCGGTCGAACGGTCCAGGAAACGCCGCACCTCGGCCGCCCGGAGGTGCACCACGGCCGTGCCCTCGGGGGCGTGGAACTCCATGACCAGCCGCTCGTAGCCGTACGGCCGCACCCGGACGTCGCCGTGGCCGACCGGCTCGTCCATGCCGGACACGAGCAGTTCGCGGGCGAAGGTCCAGCAGACCTCCACGCCCTCCAGGGTGGAGGGGGCAGGGAAGGTCATGCTGACGGCGAACGGGTCGCGCTGGTCGTAGTGGAGCATGGCGGGAATGCTCGGCATCCGCGGCGCGGCGGCGACGAGACGGGCCTCAACGGGCTGCTCGATGACGGTGGACATCGCCTTGCTCCCTTGTGACGGCTGGACGGAATCCGGGTGTGTAGGGCCGGGCACTTGAAGAGACGATGGAATGAGCCAATCCGTGCACATGAAATTCGAGTGACCTCTGTCACCGAGGAAATTCCTAGTGGTGACTGTGGTCTCCGTGGTGTCTCTGTGGAGTTTCTGTGACGTCTCTTGATGATCCATTTCTCATCCCGCGCTCCCGGGATATCGGAGAGGACACGCGAACTCGCCGCGCGGTTCCCGACGGAGGGCATCTGGACGCCACTGGGACGGTGGGCTAGCTTCGCCCGCCATGGGACTCGTGGGGAACATGAGGGCTTCGGGGACGTCGGGGTGCTTGAGCCAGGCGGTGAAATCGGCGTCCTCGCGGGCGAGTCGGCGAGCACTCGTGGGGCTGTGCGCGGCGGGACTCGCCGCCGCTCTGACGGCCCCCGGGCAGGCCCACGCCACGCCGCGGCCCCCGCACTGGGAGGTCAAGGACACGGGTGCGGCCGACGTCCGGTTCCGCGGCCTCGCGGCCGTCAGCCGGGGCGCCGCATGGCTGGCCGGGACCAAGGGCACCGTACTGCGCACCACCGACGGCGGCGCGAGCTGGCGGAACGTCTCGCCGCCCGGAGCGGGGGAGTTGCAGTTCCGCGACATCGAGGCGTTCGACACGCGCCGGGCCGTGGTGCTGGCCATCGGCGAGGGCGAGGCGTCCAGAGTGCTGCACACCGAGGACGGCGGCGTTACCTGGACGGAGTCCTTCCGCAACACCGACCCGAGAGCCTTCTACGACTGCCTCACCTTCTTCGACCGGCAGCACGGGCTGGCCATGAGCGACCCGGTGGACGGCAAGTTCCGCATCCTCTCGACACGCGACGGCGGTCGCACCTGGACGGTACTGCCCAGCGCCGGCATGCCCGCGGCCCTGGAGGGCGAGGCCGGCTTCGCGGCGAGCGGCCAGTGCCTCGTCAGCTCCGGGGCGCGGGACGTGTGGCTGGCCACGGGCGGGGCCGCACGCGCGCGCGTGCTGCACTCCTCCGACCGGGGGCTCACCTGGACGGCCACCGACACCCCGATCCCGGCGGGCGATCCGGCCCGCGGTGTCTTCGCGCTCGCCTTCCAGGGCCGTGGGCACGGCATCGCGGTCGGCGGCGACTACCGCCCCGACCAGACGTCACCCCGAGCGGCGGCCCGCACCGGCGACGGCGGTCGCGGCTGGACCCCCGCCGCCCAGCCGCCGCCCGCCTACCGCTCGGGCGTCACCTGGCTCCCGCGCAGCGGCAGCGCGGCGCTCGCCGTCGGCCCCACGGGTACCGACCTGACCACGAACGGCGGACGCACCTGGCGGACGGTGGACACCGGTTCGTACGACACCGTGGACTGCGCCCCCGACGCGGCCTGCTGGGCCGCGGGCGAACAGGGCCGCGTGGCACGCCTGGAACGCTGACCCGAACCGGGGCACGGTGACCGCCTGCATCCTGATCCATCGGTGTCCTGAAGAAGTCGGTGTTCAGAAAAGGGGTACTCGGTCCGTCCGCGAAGGAAGGAGCGATCATGCCACGCGGTTCGAGCCCCAAGAGAGAACGACAGTACGAGCACATCAAGGAGAGCGCCCAGGACCGGGGCGAGAGCAGGCAGCGCGCCGAGGAGATCGCCGCGCGGACCGTGAACAAAGAGCGGGCACGGGCCGGTGAGTCCAAAACCGCGAGTCGCATCTCCACCCGGGACATGTCCTCCGGCAGGCGCGGCGGCCGGCGTTCGGGCCGGGGCTCGCAGGGGCCCACCTACGACCAGCTGTACGAGGAGGCCAAGCGCCGCAACATACGGGGCCGTTCCGACATGAACAAGACCGAGCTGCGGCAGGCCCTGGGCAAGAAGTGACCGGAAGGCCCCGGCCATACCCGTAGGGCCGGGCGCCGTAGGCTCGGCAGCACCATGACGACGGTACGCATTCCGGCGGGCTGGCCCGCCACCGAAGAGCAGGCCCGGGCCGTGCAGGACGAGTTGCGGAACAGGGTGGTGCTCGACGAGGACGGGCCGGAGCCCGGAACCGGCCATGTGACCGGTGTCGACGTCGCCTACGACGACGAGCGGGACGTGGTCGTGGCGGCGGCCGTGGTGCTGGACGCCGCGACCCTCGACGTGGTCGCGGAGGCAACCGCCGTCGGACAGGTTTCCTTCCCGTACGTGCCCGGCCTGCTCGCCTTCCGGGAGATCCCCACCGTCCTCGCCGCCCTGGACGCGCTGCCCTGCGCTCCGGGGCTCGTCGTGTGCGACGGGTACGGGCTCGCCCACCCACGCCGCTTCGGCCTCGCCAGCCACCTCGGCGTCCTCTCCGGGCACCCCACGATCGGCGTGGCCAAGAATCCGTTCACCTTCACGTACGACGACCCCGGCCCCGCGCGCGGCAGCGCCGCCCCGCTCCTAGGGCCTGTGTCGGAAGTGGCGCCTGCCGGGCGACGCCTGGCACGCCCTCTCGCCGCACCGGGCGAAAGCCCGAGTACGTCCGGTCCATCAACGGGGTCTTCCGCCCGGCACGCCGAGAGCACGCTCCCCCACGCTCGAACCCGAGCTCGCGCGGGGGCACCCCCATCGCCGCCGCCCGGCCCGCCCTTCGGGCGGACGACGCCACTTCCGGCACAGGCCCTGGCGGGCACCGAGGAGGTGGGCCGCGCCCTGCGTACCCGTGACGGCGTCAAGCCGGTGTTCGTCTCGGTCGGCCACCGGGTGAGCCTCGACACCGCGTGCGCGCACACACTCGCGCTCACCCCTGAGTACCGCATCCCGGAGTCCACCAGGCGGGCGGACTCCCTGTGCCGACGGGCCCTGAAGGAGGCCACTGTCCCAGGGGGAGGCCGGGGTGTCTGAGTATCCGATCTGAGTATCTGTACGGATGTCGGGGCGCCGTCATGATCGGCAGGCTGTGACCCATGACGACGCACCACACCTCCAAGCCCGCCGCCAGCCCCACCCAGCCCATCGAGCGCGCCGTGATGGCCGGCCTGGTCCTTGCCGTGATTGCCGCACTCGCCTGGATCGGCGGCATGCTCTACACGGTCACCGGCTGGTCCTCCTGAACCGGCCGGGCGGGGCCGGCCTCCCGGCCGCTACCGGCTGGCCGCCACCCGGAAGGTGATCCCTGCCCGGCGCAGCCGCCCGATCAGCGCGTCGCCCATCGCGACCGCCGGGGTGACTTGTCCGGCCGTGTCCGGCAGATCGTCGAGCGCGAGGCTCAGCGCCGACTCGCCGAGGATCTTCGCCGTCTCGTCGTAGCCCGGGTCACCGCCCGCGACCTCCGTGAACACCCGGCGCCCGCCGCCCTCGCCCACGAACCGCACCGAGAACCAGCTCTTCGCCCGCTTCTCGGCGCTCGGCCCCTCGCCGGGCCTGAGCCGCTCCGACAACCAGCGCCGCGCGGGCGGCAGCTGGGCGGCCGCGACCACCGCGCCGACGGCGGCGGCACCCCCCACGGCATACGGCAGGCTCCGGACGGCCGCGTAGTTGCGGTAGCGGAAGTCGGGCCCGTACCGCCGCAGCGCCCGCGCCGAGCGCTGCACCACCTGTCCGTCGATCGTGGGCAGCGGTACCGCCCACGCTCCGACCTCCGTGGCGAACCGCGGCGCACCCAGCGGCGCGTGCGCCCGCCGTCCGGGTGTGCGCGGCTCGTGCCGCCGCCGGTCCCGCGCCGCAGTCAGCAGCCGGCGCCCGCGCGAGAACTGGTTCAGTGCGGAGGCGAGCGTACCGCCCGAGACCATGGCATCGAAGCGCACGAACCCGTCCACCGTGATCGGCACGCCCTCCGGGAGCTGCGCCACGGTGAAGTACGCCCCCAGGTCGTGCGGTACCGAGTCGAAACCGCAGCCGTGCACGATCCGTGCACCGGTCTCCCGCGCGCGTGCGTCGTGCCGCACGTACATCAGGTCCACGAACTCGGGCTCCCCGGTGAGGTCCACACAGTCCGTGCCGGTGTCGGCGCAGGCTGCCACCAGTTCCTCGCCGTACGTCAGGTAGGGGCCGACCGTCGTGGCCACCACGCGCGCGTGCCCGGCGAGTTCGCGCATCGACTGCGGGTCCCCGGCGTCCGCCCGCAGCACTCCGACCGTGGAGCCGCCGGGCAGGCGCTCACGCAGCCGCTCCAGCTTCCCGGCGTCGCGCCCCGCGAGCGCCCACCGCACGCCCTGCGGCGCATGGGCGGCGAGGTACTCCGCCGTGAGCTCCCCGACGAATCCCGTCGCCCCGAAGAGCACGACGTCGTACGCGCGATCCACCCTGCCCCGCCTGCCCATGGCACCCCTCAGCCCTCGCCCCCGCGCCGTTGTCGGTGGCTGAGGCTAGCGTGAGGTACGAGCAGCCGCAGCCGAAAGATCGGGAGCCGGAGGTGTGATCATGCCCATGTCCAGGAACGCTGGACGAACCCCTGGCTCCGGGTAACCCGACTTCGGACAACTCGACTCCAGGTCATACGACTAAGCGCTTGCTCGCCCAGGGCTTGTGCCCACTGGAACACGTTCTTAGCATCACAGGCGTTACATCAGCAGTGTCACGCTCAGGGGGCCGGATGGCAGACACAGGGACGCTCGGGCAGGGCCCGCTCGTCGGTGTGCGCGTGGTCGAGCTCGCCGGCATCGGGCCCGGCCCCTTCGCCGCCATGCTCCTCGCCGACCTCGGAGCCGACGTGGTCCGCGTGGACCGTCCCGACGGCACCGGACTCGCCATCGACCCCGAGTACGACGTCACCAACCGCAACAAGCGGTCCGTGATCGTCGACCTCAAGAGCGAGGACGGCCCGGACCTCGTCCTCGACCTGGTCGACCGCGCGGACATCCTCATCGAGGGCTACCGCCCCGGCGTCGCCGAGCGCCTCGGCGTCGGCCCCGAGACCTGCCACGCCCGCAACCCGCGGCTCGTCTACGGCCGCATGACCGGCTGGGGCCAGCAAGGGCCGCTCGCCGGGCGGGCGGGGCACGACATCGCGTACATCGCGCCGACCGGCACCCTCGGCATGATCGGCAGCCCGGACGAGCCGCCCGCAGTCCCGGCCAACCTCGTCGGCGACTACGCGGGCGGCTCGCTCTACCTCGTCGTCGGCGTTCTCGCCGCCCTCCACCACGCGCGTGCCACCGGCACCGGACAGGTCGTGGACGCGGCGATCGTCGACGGCACCGCGCACCTGGCCACGATGATCCACGGCATGCTCGCCGCCGGCCGCTGGCAGGACCGGCGCGCGGCCAACCTCCTCGACGGAGGCTGCCCCTACTACGGGACGTACGAGACGGCCGACGGCAAGTACATGGCCGTGGGCGCGCTGGAGCAGCAGTTCTACGAGGAGTTCGTGGACCTGCTGGGCATCGGGGACCAGGCTCCCGCCCGCAAGGACGTGGCGCGCTGGGGCGAACTGCGCGAGACGGTCGCGGCCCGCTTCAAGGCCCGTACGCGCGACGAGTGGACGGCCGTCTTCGAGGGCTCCGACGCCTGCGTGGCCCCGGTCCTGTCGCTGCGTGAGGCGCCACACCACCCGCACCTCGCCGCACGCGGCACCTTCACCGACTTCGGCGGCATCACCCAGCCCGCCCCCGCACCCCGGTTCTCCACGACCCCCACGTCCCTGCGCAGCGGCCCCGCCCAGCCGGGCGCCGACACCGAGGCCGTGGCCCGGGACTGGGACATACCCGGTCTGCTGAAGGACGACGGCTGACACCCGCTCGCACGACGGCTGACACCCATGTGGACGACGGCTGACACCTGTTCCACCGGCCTGTTCCACCGACCTTCACGCCGCCCCGGCTTTCCGACCCCCTTGCCATCCGAAAGGCCTGACTCGTGAGCACCGAAGCGTACGTGTACGAAGCGATCCGCACCCCGCGCGGCCGCGGCAAGGCGAACGGCGCCCTGCACGGCACCAAACCCATCGACCTGGTGACCGGGTTGATCCATGAGGTCCGGCGGCGCTTCCCGGGGCTCGACCCGGCCGCGATCGACGACATCGTGCTCGGTGTCGTAGGACCCGTCGGCGACCAGGGCTCCGACATCGCCCGCATCGCCGCGGTCGCCGCCGGGCTGCCGGACACGGTGGCCGGCGTCCAGGAGAACCGCTTCTGTGCCTCGGGTCTCGAAGCCGTCAACATGGCCGCCGCGAAGGTCCGTTCGGGCTGGGAGGACCTGGTGCTCGCGGGCGGTGTCGAGTCGATGTCGCGGGTGCCGATGGCCTCCGACGGCGGCGCCTGGTTCAACGACCCGATGACCAACATGGCCGTCAACTTCGTACCGCAGGGCATCGGCGCGGACCTCATCGCCACGATCGAGGGCTTCTCACGACGGGACGTCGACGAGTACGCGGCGCTGTCGCAGGAGCGGGCTGCGGCCGCCTGGAAGGACGGCCGGTTCGACAGGTCCGTGGTCCCGGTCGAGGACCGCAGCGGGCTCACGATCCTCGATCACGACGAGCACATGCGGCCCGGCACCACCGCCGACTCGCTCGCCAAGCTGAAGCCGTCCTTCGCGGACATCGGGGACCTCGGCGGCTTCGACGCGGTGGCGCTGCAGAAGTACCACTGGGTCGAGGAGATCGACCACGTCCACCACGCGGGCAACTCGTCCGGCATCGTGGACGGCGCGGCGCTCGTCGCGATCGGCTCCCGGGAGGTCGGCGAGCGCTACGGGCTGACACCGCGCGCGCGGATCGTGTCCGCGGCCGTCTCCGGCTCCGAGCCCACGATCATGCTCACCGGTCCCGCCCCCGCGACCCGCAAGGCCCTCGCGAGGGCCGGACTGACCATCGACGACATCGACCTCGTCGAGATCAACGAGGCCTTCGCGGCCGTGGTGCTCCGCTTCGTGAAGGACATGGGGATCTCACTGGACAAGGTCAACGTCAACGGGGGCGCCATCGCGCTGGGGCATCCGCTGGGAGCGACGGGGGCGATGATCCTGGGCACCCTGACGGACGAACTGGAGCGGCAGGACAAGCGCTACGGCCTGGCCACGCTGTGCGTCGGCGGCGGCATGGGCATCGCCACGATCATCGAGCGCCTGTAACCCACCAGCGGACCGACCCGACTGCAACGGAGAACCTGCCATGACCGAGAGCACCACCATCCGCTGGGAACAGGACGACACCGGTGTCGTCACCCTCGTCCTCGACGACCCCAACCAGTCCGCCAACACCATGAACCAGGCCTTCAGGGCCTCCATCAAAGCGATCGCCGACCGCGCGGAGGCGGAGAAGGACTCCATCCGCGGGATCATCTACACGTCCGCGAAGAAGACGTTCTTCGCGGGCGGCGACCTGAAGGACATGATCCAGGTGGGCCCGGAGAACGCCCAGCAGGCGTTCGACACCGGTATGGAGATCAAGAACTCCCTGCGCCGCATCGAGACGCTCGGCAAGCCGGTCGTCGCGGCCATCAACGGCGCGGCCCTGGGCGGCGGCTACGAGATCGCGCTGGCCAGCCACCACCGCGTCGCCCTCGACGCCCCCGGCTCCAGGATCGGCCTCCCCGAGGTCACCCTCGGCCTCCTCCCGGCGGGCGGCGGCGTCACCCGCACCGTACGGCTGATGGGCATCGCGGACGCCCTCCTCAAAGTGCTTCTCCAGGGCACCCAGTACAGCCCGGGGCGTGCCCTCGCGGGCGGTCTCGTCCACGAAGTGGCCGCCACCCCCGAGGAGATGCTCGCCAGGGCCCGCGCCTTCATCGACGCGAACCCCGAGTCGCAGCAGCCCTGGGACAAGGCCGGCTACAAGATCCCCGGCGGCACCCCGGCCCACCCGAAGTTCGCGGCGAACCTGCCCGCGTTCCCCGCCAACCTCAAGAAGCAGCTGAACGGCGCGCCCTACCCGGCACCGCGCAACATCCTCGCGGCCGCCGTCGAGGGTTCCCAGGTCGACTTCGAGACGGCGCTGACCATCGAGGCCCGCTACTTCACCGAGCTGGTCACCGGGCAGACCGCGAAGAACATGATCCAGGCGTTCTTCTTCGACCTCCAGGCGGTGAACGCAGGCAGAAACCGCCCGCGGGGCATCGAGCCGCGCCAGGTGCGCAGGGTCGCCGTGCTCGGTGCCGGGATGATGGGCGCCGGCATCGCGTACTCGTGCGCCCGCGCGGGCATCGAGGTCGTCCTCAAGGACGTGTCGGTTCAGGCCGCGGAGAAGGGCCGGAGCTATTCCGAGAGGCTCTGCGCCAAGGCGGTCTCCAGGGGCCGTACGACCCAGGAGAAGGCCGACGCAACTCTCGCCCGCATCACGCCCACCGCGGATCCGGCCGACCTCGCGGGCTGTGACGCCGTCATCGAGGCGGTCTTCGAGGACCCGGCCCTCAAGCGCAAGGTGTTCCAGGAGATCGAGCACATCGTCGCACCGGACGCCCTGCTCTGCTCCAACACCTCCACCCTGCCGATCACCGCGCTCGCCGAGGGCGTGGAGCGGCAACACGACTTCATCGGACTGCACTTCTTCTCCCCGGTCGACAAGATGGCCCTCGTCGAGATCATCAGGGGGAAGCGGACCGGCGACGAGGCACTGGCCCGCGCCTTCGACCTCGTCCGGCAGATCAACAAGACCCCGATCGTCGTCAACGACTCGCGCGGCTTCTTCACCTCCCGGGTGATCGGCCACTTCATCAACGAGGGCGTCGCGATGGTCGGGGAGGGCATCGAGCCCGCGTCGATCGAGCAGGCGGCCGGTCAGGCGGGCTATCCGGCGAAAGTCCTCTCACTGATGGACGAGCTGACCCTCACCCTCCCGCGCAAGATCCGCAACGAGACGAAGCGGGCCGTGGAGGAAGCGGGCGGCACCTGGACCGCCCATCCCGCCGAGGCGGTGATCGACCGCATGGTCGACGAGTTCGGGCGCACCGGGCGCGGCGGCGGCGCGGGCTTCTACGACTACGGCCCGGACGGCGGGCGCGGCAAGCTGTGGCCGGGCCTGCGCGAGCATTTCGGGGGTTCCGGGGGTCGTCCCCCGGGCAGGCACAGCACCAAGCCGGGGTACGCGATCCCCTTCGAGGACATGCAGGAGCGCATGCTCTTCTCCGAGGCGCTGGACACCGTCCGGCTCCTGGAAGAGGGCGTGCTGACCTCCGTCGCCGACGCCAACATCGGCTCCGTCCTCGGCATCGGCTTCCCCGGCTGGACCGGTGGCGTCCTCCAGTACATCAACGGCTACGACGGGGGACTGCCCGGATTCGTCGCCCGTGCGCGGGAGCTCGCCGAGCGCTACGGGGAGCGGTTCACGCCGCCTGCGTTGCTGGTGGAGAAGGCGGAGAGGGGGGAGCGGTTCGCCGACAGGTGACGCGTGGGGGCGCGCGGGGCGCGGTCCGGCAGCCCGGCTCAGGACCCCTTGAGCCACTCCTGGAGCTCCTCCTTCAACGACCGCTGGAACGTCGTCAGCAGTGCCTGCACGACCAGGGGTGGAGGACCTGGGGGTACCTCCAGCGCCCTTGAGGCAGCGGGGGAGCGCCCAAGTCGGTTCGGGGCGTGCGGCTGATCAGGCCAACTTCTGCTCAGTCCAGCCGCACGCTGGAGGGCCGGCTCGTGCGGGGTCAGGTCCGGCGGCAACAGGCCCTTGGCCCCAGGCGCGCCCCGAAAGGGGCGCGGGGAACGGCGCGACAAGCCACGACCGGCCCGCGGTTCCAGGACGGACGGAAGCCCCCTAGCCCCCCGGCGCTCAGTGATCGTGCACAGAATTCGTCGCCGTGATCTTCGTCCAGGACTTCGGCGCCGTGACCCCCGAGCTCCGCAGGGCGACCCCCGCACTGCGCGCCGCAGGCGCCCCCGGCTTCGACGGCCTGAACAGCCATGTGTCGAACAGACCCGCCAGCGACCGCCCGGACACCTGCTCGGCATACGCCTGGAAGTCCCCGACCGTCGCGTTGCCGTAGGCGTACTTCGCCGGCCACCCCTTGAGGATCGTGAAGAACGCCCTGTCACCGATCTCGTTCCGCAGGACCTGGAGAGCCAGCGCGCCCCGGTCGTACACGGCGATGTCGAACTGGTGCTCCGGCCCAGGGTCACCGGGCTTGACCTTCCAGAAGGGATCCTCGACCGCGTGTGACGCGTACACGTGGTCCGCGAGCTCCTGTGCGGTTCCCTCGCCCTCGTGCTCGGACCACAGCCACTGTGCGTAGCGGGCGAAGCCCTCGTTGATCCAGATGTCCCTCCAGCCGGCGACGGACACGAGGTCGCCGTACCACTGGTGGGCCAGCTCATGGACGACCACGGAGACGTTCGAGCCGCCCGCGAACTGCCGCGGGCTGTAGAACGGCCGGGTCTGCGTCTCCAGCGCGTACCCGGTGGTCACGTTGGGCACATAGCCGCCGAGCGCGTTGTAGGGGTACGGCCCGAAGTACCCGGTGAGCCAGTCGGTGACCTCACCCGTGCGCTCGACGCTCGCGCGGGCCGCCCCGGCGTTGTCGCCCAGGTCCTTGCTGTACGCGTTGATGACCGGAATCCCGCTCTCGGTGCGCCCGGTCGTGATGTCGAACCTTCCGACCGCGAGCGTGGCGAGATACGTGGCCTGCGGCTTGGCGGACCGCCAGTTGTAGCGGGTCCAGCCCGCGCGTGAACTCGTCGACTGGAGCGTGCCGTTGGAGATCGCCTGGGTGCCGTCGGGCACGGCCACCGACACGTCGTAGGTGGCCTTGTCCAGCGGGTGGTCGTTGCTGGGGAACCACCACCAGGCCGCCTCGGGCTCGTTCGCGGCGACCCCGCCGTCCGGAGTGCGGTGCCAGTTGGTGAAGCCGTACGCCTGCTTCGACGACGGCACCCCGCGGTAGCGCACCACGATCGTGACGGGCGTGCCCTTGGCCAGGGGCGTCTTCGGGGTGATCTCCAGCTCGTGCTCGCCGGACCTGGCGAACGAGGCCTTGGCGCCGCCGACGCGCACTTCGCTGACGTCCAGCAGGAAGTCGAGATTGAAGCGGGACAGGTCCTGCGTGGTCCGGGCGAGGAGAGTCGCCGTGCCCTCCAGGGTGTCCGTGACCGGCTGGTACTTGAGCCGGAGGTCGTAGTGCGAGACGTCGTATCCGCCGTTGCCGTAGGCCGGGTAGTAGGGGTCGCCGATGCCGGGCGCACCGGGCTTGTAGTCGGCGGCCGATGCCGGGACCGTCAGCAGCAGGGAGACGGCGAGCGCACCCGGTGCGATCAGTCTGCGGTGCACGTGGGACTCCAAGTCGTAGGGTCACGAAGTCTGTCGGGAGCCTATGCATCCCCGGTGGGCCAGGAGGTGTCCACCGCCACGGCTGTCACTCGATCGCCATCCGCCTGACATGAGTGACCTCCTGCGACCCACCTTTCAAGCCACCGCTGACCGAAACCCATCTGAATCCTCATAAGCCCGATTAGGCCATCTTTTGCACGGGAGTTGACCGCAGTACCGTCCGCCCATGTCCCCACCTGCGCGCCGGAGGCGCTTCACGATATGGAGATCGCTCGCGACAGCGGCCACGGCCGCCCTGATCGCCACCTTCCTGACCCCGGCGGTGGCGACCAGCGCACCGGCACCGAAGGTGAGTGAGCCCGTCTACTCGTACGAGAACGCCATCCGTGAGTCCGTATGGGTGGACATCGGACTCGACGGCGACAGCGACGGCAGGCCGGACCGCGTCGCCGTCGACATCGTCCGGCCCCGGGAGCTCGCCCGGCAGGGCCGCAAGATTCCCGTGATCATGGACGCCAGTCCGTACTACTCCTGCTGCGGACGCGGCAACGAGAGCCAGCGCAAGACGTACGACGCGAACGGCAACGTCGTCCAGATGCCGCTCTTCTACGACAACTACTTCGTGCCGCGCGGCTACGCCTTCGTCGGCGTCGACCTCGCCGGCACCAACCGCTCAGACGGCTGCGTCGACGTCGGCGGCCCTTCCGACATCCAGTCCGCGAAGGCCGTCATCGACTGGCTGAACGGCCGCGCCAAGGGCTACACGACCCGCACCGGCACCGCCCGCGCCGAGGCCACCTGGACCAATGGCAGGACCGGCATGATCGGCAAGAGCTACGACGGCACCATCGCCAACGGAGTAGCCGCCACCGGTGTCGAGGGCCTCAGGACCATCGTCCCGATCGCCGCCATCTCCTCCTGGTACGACTACTACTTCGCCAAGGGCGCCCCGCTCTACGACTCCGGCCCCGACTGGCTGTCCGGCTACGTCGAGAGCCCCGACGCCCGCGCCAGGTGCGGAGCCGTCCAGCAGAAGCTCGTCGACGGAGCGCCGCGCACCGGGGACTGGACCCCGCTGTGGACCGAGCGCGACTACGTCAAGGACGCCAAGAAGGTGAAGGCCAGCGTCTTCGTCGTGCACGGCCAGCAGGACCTCAACGTCCGGCCGGGGCACTTCGGCCAGTGGTGGGACGCCCTCGCGAAGAACGGCGTCGAGCGCAAGATCTGGATCTCGGGGACCGGGCACGTCGACCCGTTCGACTTCCGGCGGGCCGCGTGGGTGGACACGCTGCACCGGTGGTTCGACCACGAACTCCTCGGCTACGACAACGGCATCGACGACGAGCCCATGGCCGACATCGAGCGGCACCCCGACACCTGGGTGACGTCGAGTGTGTGGCCGCCGCGGAACACCGAGGCCGTGAACCTGCGCCCGGACAAGGGCACCCAGGCCGGTGTCGGCACCCTCGGCCTGAGCCGTGGATCGGGCACCGAGACCTTCACCGACGACCCGCGGCAGAGCGAGACCGACTGGGCGGCCAGGACCGACCAGCCGACCCCCGACAAGGCCGGCTTCGTGACCAAGCCGCTCACCAAGGCGCTGCGTCTGTCAGGCTCCTCCAAGGTGACCGTCACCGCCACGCCCACGACCTCCACCGCCCATCTCTCGGCGGTCCTCGTGGACCTGGGCACGGACACCATCCGCGACTACGCCGACCCCGCCGAGGGCATCACCACGCTCACCGAGCGCACCTGCTGGGGTCCGAGTACGACCGGAGACAGTTCCTGCTTCAGGGAGACGCGGGCCAAGTCGGCCGACGTCGACTACACGGTCTTCAGCCGCGGCTGGGCCGACCTCGGCAACCACGCCTCGGATCAGACGGGCACCCCGCTGACTCCGGGCAAGCCGTACAAGATCACGCTCGACCTGCACGCCAGCGACCACGTGGTCCCGAAGGGCCACCGCCTCGCGCTCATCGTCGCGGGCACCGACAGGGGTCTGATCGACCCGCCGTCGTCCACGCCCACGCTGACGCTCGACCTGTCGCGCACGTCCGCGCGCCTGCCGCTGCTCGGTGGCGCCGACGCGTTCGCGGACGCGACGAAGGGTGCCACAGCCTCGGACCTCGCCACTCCGGACACATCCGTCCTGGACGGTGTCCGCGACCCGCATACCGCCCACCGCATCCCGGGAGCCGAATGAAAGCCCGTCCGCACCCCCGCACCGCCGCGATGATCGCCGCGGCCCTGACCACCGCCCTGGCCGCACCCCTGCTGTCGACCCCGGCGCAGGCGGCACCGGCCACGGACGCCCCACCGCGCACCGGGTTCGAGCAGACGGGCGGCGAGCGCTGGACCAGCCAGCCGGAGGAGCAGGACTTCCTGGCCGCCGTCGACGGGGCGAGCGACCGCGTCTCGATCACCCGCATCGGCACCACCAAGCAGGACCGCCCGCTGCAACTCGTCCGCATCGGGACGCGTCCCACGACCCGCACCGTGCTCCTGATCTGCAGCCAGCACGGCGACGAGCCCTCCGGGCGCGAGGCATGCCTCTCCACGGTCCGCGACTTCGCGTACGCGAAGGACAAGGCGACCAAGGACTTCCTGAAACGCACCACCGTGCTCGTCGTGCCCACCGCCAACCCGGACGGACGGGCCGCCGACACGCGCGGCAACAGCGACGGCGTCGACATCAACCGCGACCACCTGTCGCTGAAGACGGCCGAGGCGCGGGCGATGGCCGCCGTCATCCGCGACCGCAAACCGGATATCGTCTACGACCTGCACGAGTACGGCGCCACACCCGGGTTCTACGACAAGGACCTCTTCGACCTCTGGCCGCGCAACCTCAACACCGACGCGGCCGTGCACGAGGAGGCCGAGACACTGTCACAGGCGTACGTACGGCCCGCCGCACAGGCCGGCGGGTACACGACCGGCACGTACGGCATCTGGACCGACCCCGTCACCGGTGACCCGGTCAGGCAGGTCGCCGGGGACGGACAGGAACGCATCCTGCGCAACATGTCCGGCGTCAAGCATTCGGTCGGACTGCTCATCGAGAGCCGCGTGGAACCCCTGACGGACGGGACCGCGGAGCCGGCCAACAACCGGCGCCGGGTGAACTCCCAACTGTCGGCGCTGAAGGGCCTGTTCGGCTTCGCGGGGGAGCGCGGCGGGCAGGTCGACGCGGCGACCGCGGCGGCCCGTGTCGCCGGCTACCGGGACACCGGCCCGGTCTACGTCGGCGGCGCCGACAACGACCCGGCCGAGCCGGCCGAGGTGATCCAGAACCCGCCCTGCGGCTACCGGCTCACCGACGCCCAGTACACGGAGGTGAAGGACGAACTCGCCCTGCACGGCGTGCGGGTGCGCCACGACGGCGACGGCACCCTCGTACCTCTGCGGCAGTCGCTGCGCGCACTCGTCCCGCTGCTGCTCGACGAGCGGGCGCCGTACCGGCTGACGGTCGGGGAGCCCGAGACGGACTGCTGAAAAGATGAGAACCGCGTCACATGCGGAAGCCGGTTCCGGGCAGGAGAAGCTCAGTTCCAGCCGCTCGGCGAAAGGTTCCGCCTGTGACGCAAGAACAACATCGCACGCACGGCCAGCATGAGAGAGGCGCGCTTCCGGTCCCGGAAGCGCGCCTCCCGGGCGGCGAACGGCCGCAGACGGACCGCATCGTGTTCGGTGTGACCGCCGGCCTCACCCTGGCCTTCGTCCTCTGGGGCGCCATCTGGACCGACTCGCTCGAGGACGCCTCGGCCGGCATGCTCGGCGGGCTCATACGCAACGGTGGCTGGGCCTTCATGCTGGCCGCCTCCTGCTTCGTGGTGTTCGCCCTCTGGCTCGCGGTCAGCCGCTACGGCCGCATCCACCTGGGCGCGGAGGGGGAGAAGCCCGAGTTCCGCACGGTGTCCTGGGTCGCGATGATGTTCAGCGCGGGCATGGGTATCGGCCTGATGTTCTACGGTGTCAGCGAGCCCCTCTCGCACTACACCACGCCCCCGCCCGGGACCAGTCCCGAGAGCTCCGGTGAGCGCATGGAGACGGCGATGGCGACCACCCTCTTCCACTGGACGCTGCATCCGTGGGCGATCTACGCGGTGGTCGGCCTCGGCATCGCGTACAGCACGTTCCGCAAGCGCCGCCGCCAGACCATCAGCGCCGTCTTCACCCCGCTGATCGGCGCCAAACACGCGAACGGTACCGCGGGCCGAATCATCGACATTCTCGCGATCGTCGCCACCATCTTCGGCTCCGCGGCCTCTCTCGGCCTCGGCGCGCTCCAGATCGGCTCCGGCGTCCAGGAACTGGACTGGATGGACAAGGTGAGCACCGGACTTCTGGTCGCCATCATCGCCGTCCTGACCGTGGCCTTCGTCGCCTCCGCGGTGTCCGGCGTGGAGAAGGGCATCCAGTGGCTGTCCAACGCCAACATGGTGCTCGCACTGGTGCTCGCCTCCTTCGTGTTCGTCGCCGGCCCGACCATCCTGATCCTCGACCTGCTGCCGACCTCGGTCTTCTCCTTCCTCGGCGACCTGCCCCAACTCGCGGGCCGCACCGAGGCGTCCGGCGGCGAGGGCGTCGCGGACTGGCTGGGCAGCTGGACCGTCTTCTACTGGGCCTGGTGGATCTCCTGGACGCCGTTCGTCGGCATGTTCATCGCACGCATCAGCCGAGGCCGTACGATCCGCCAGTTCGTGGGCGGCGTGATCCTGGTCCCCAGCACGGTCAGCCTCGTCTGGTTCGCGGTCTTCGGCGGTACGGCCATGAAGCAGCAGGAGCGCGGACAACTCGGTGAGGAGTCCACCCCCGAGGGCCAGCTCTTCGCCGTGCTCCAGAACTACCCCATCGCCACCGTCACCAGCCTGCTCGTGATGATCCTGGTCGGCATCTTCTTCGTGTCCGGCGCCGACGCCGCCTCCATCGTGATGGGAACGCTCTCACAGAAGGGCGCGCTCGAACCCGGCCGGTTCGTCGTCGTGTTCTGGGGCATCGTCACGGGAGCCGTCGCCGCGATCATGCTGCTCGTCGGCAGCGGACAGGGGGACGCGCTCACCGGCCTCCAGAACCTCACGATCCTCGCCGCCGCGCCCTTCGTCCTCGTGATGATCGGCATGTGCGTCGCCCTGATGCGTGACCTGCGCCGGGATCCGGTCATCGTGCGCGAGGAGATGGCCTCCGAGGCCGTCGAGAGCGCCGTCATCGTGGGTCAGTCGAGGTACGACGGCGACTTCGAGATCAAGGTCGGTCCCGGCCAGGGGTCGGAGACGGAAGGGGACCCGATCGGCAAGCCCTGAGTTTCGCAGCGTCGCAGCTTCGCCGAGGGCAGGGGAGAACTGCGGGCCGGCGGGTGGCCCGCAGCCACCCGCGGCCCGGGGGCGGGCGCGGGTGCGTCGTGCGGGCCGGTGGGCGGCGGCCCGCCGGCGCGTCGCGGGTGGTCCGCCCACGTGGCGGCCCACGTGGCGGCCCACGCGGCGGAGCCGCATGCCGACGTGGCCCGGCACCGCTTCAGGGCCGGGTCCAGTCACGTCTCGACGCGCACGCCCCCGACCTTACGTACGCCCCTCTCCTCGGGCCGGTGCGCCGCCTCCTGGCTCCGTGACGCGATGACATCGACGGAATGTGTCATGCCGTGCTCACATTGCTCCCGCTCTGGGGATACTCACACCATGTCTGCCATGTCCGCCGAGTACGCGACCTTCGGCCTGGCACCGGCGATGCGTGCCGGTGGCGTCCTCGCCAACGGTGACTTCCAAGTCCACCGGGACTTCGTCGACTTCATAGTCGACGGACGCCCGCTGCTGTTCCAGCTCTCCGACCTCGACGCCGTCTCCCCGCTCGCCTCCGACATCCCGCCCGCGATCTTCACCGCCCAGGTGCGCAGCCTGCTCCTGGAGGCCGACGCCCCGCTGACCGACGGCCGGTACGTCATCTACGGCTGCCCCGAGTGCGAGGACCTCGCCTGCGGGGCCGTCACGGCCGTCATAGAGCAGGACGGCGACGACTACGTGTGGCGCGACTTCGCCTGGCAGACCCAGGAGACCGCCGATCTGGAACAGAACGGCTACCACGGCATCGGACCGTTCCGCTTCCAGGGCTCCGAGTACCGCAGCGCGCTGCGGTCCCTCCTGAGCGGAGACGACGCCTCCGCCCGCCGCCGCGTGCTCCTCATCGGCGCCCGTGTCGCGGTCCTCGCCAAGCTCGCGGCGGCCCTGCGCACCATCGGCATCGGTGCGGACATCACCCACGACCCCACCGAAGTGCCCGCCGACGAACTGCGCACCTACGGCGCGGTGGCCTTCGGCCGGGCCGTGGGTGAGGAGGAACGCGCCGCCGTACGGGAAGCGTTCGAGAGAGCCGGGGTCGAGGTCGCGTACGTCGACGGGCTCGCCCCGATCATCCCGCTGCTCGTGGCCCAGATCGAGAACGCGCTGGACCGCAGCCCGTCGGCCCAGCGGCGCCTGACCCGGCTGGTCGCCGCCGACGGCGAGGCGGGCGTCGAGGTCACGTCCACCTGCCGGGTACAGGTGACCGTGTACCGTCTGGACCGTCTCTACCGCACCCACACGTACGAGGTCTTCGACGGCATCCTCCCGGCGGGCCGCCATCGCATCGCACTGAGTGGGAAGGCCCTGAAGGGCGAGTCCTTCGTCGTGGCGCGGTCATCGGGGAGCGTGTTGGTGGAGCCGATGGTGCGCTGAGGGGGCGGGCGGTCGAGGGCCCGGTTCGCTTTCGGTTGGGACCGCATGTCCCGTGGTCGTTAGGATCGCCCCCTGTGACCGCCACCCTCGTCGTCAAGAACCTCTCCGCCGGACACGGCGACCGCTCCCTCTTCTCCGGGCTCGACCTCGTCGTGGCGCCCGGCGACGTGATCGGGCTCGTCGGTGCCAACGGTGCGGGCAAGTCCACCCTGCTGCGCATGCTCGCCGGGCTGCTCGCGCCGGAACAGGGGGAGCTGCGGCTCTCCCCGCCCACCGCGACCGTGGGCCATCTGCCCCAGGAGCCGGAACGGCGGGAGGGCGAGACGGTACGGGAGTTCCTGGCGCGCCGTACGGGCGTCGCCGCGGCCCAGAGTGCGATGGACGAGGCGACGCAGGCGCTCGTCGACGGAGCGCCCGGCGCGGACGACGCGTACGCGACGAGCCTGGAGCGCTGGCTGGCCCTGGGCGGCGCCGACCTCGACGAGCGCGCGGAGGAAGTCGCCGACGCACTGGGCCTGGGGGTGAGCCTGGACCAGCTGATGACGGGCCTCTCGGGCGGCCAGGCGGCGCGGGCCGGCCTGGCCTCCCTGCTGCTGTCCCGCTACGACGTCTTCCTCCTCGACGAGCCCACCAACGACCTGGATCTGGACGGCCTGGAGCGACTCGAACGATTCGTGAGCGGCCTGCGCGCGGGCACCGTCGTCGTCAGCCACGACCGCGAGTTCCTGACCCGCACGGTCACCAAGGTCCTCGAACTCGACCTGGCGCAAGGCCAGATCAACCTCTACGGCGGCGGCTACGAGGCCTACCTGGAGGAGCGCGAGACCGCCCGTCGGCATGCGCGCGACGACTACGAGGAGTACGCCGACAAGAAGGCGGCACTCCAGGACCGCGCCCAGATGCAGCGTTCCTGGATGGACAAGGGTGTGAAGAACGCGCGCCGCAAGGCGAGCAACGACAACGACAAGATCGGCCGCAAGTTCCGCAGCGAGGCGAGCGAGAAGCAGGCGGCCAAGGCCCGGCAGACCCAGCGCATGATCGAGCGGCTGGACGTCGTGGATGAGCCGCGCAAGGAGTGGGAACTGCGGATGACCATCGCGGCCGCCCCGCGCTCGGGCGCGGTCGTCGGGACCCTGCGGGACGCCGAGGCGCGCCGCGGCGACTTCGTGCTCGGCCCTGTGTCCCTCCAGCTCGACTGGGCGGACCGGGTGGCCGTCACGGGCGCGAACGGTGCGGGCAAGTCGACGCTGCTCGGGGCGTTGCTGGGCCGTGTCCCCCTGGACGCGGGCCACGGCTCCCTGGGCTCCGGAGTCCTGGTCGGCGAGGTCGACCAGGCCCGTAGGCTGTTCCACGGCTCCGAGTCATTGCTGGACGCGTTCTGCGCGGCCGTACCGGAGACCGAGCCGGTCGAGGTCCGCACCCTCCTGGCCAAGTTCGGACTGAAGCCGGACCACGTGATGCGCGCGGCGGCGAGCCTGTCCCCGGGCGAGCGTACGAGGGCCGCGCTCGCACTGCTCCAGGGCAGGGGCGTCAACCTCCTGGTCCTCGACGAGCCGACCAACCACCTCGACCTCCCCGCCATCGAACAGCTGGAGTCGGCACTGGACTCGTACGAGGGCACGCTGCTCCTGGTGACGCACGACCGGCGAATGCTGGACGCGGTACGGGTGACGAGGCGCTTCGAGGTGACGTCGGGGAAGGTGACGGAACGCTAGGACGCGCCGTCGTCCCGTCCCCTGGGGGGCTGCCGCCCCCAGACCCCCGCTTGTTCGGCCTGAACGGCCTCGTCCTCAAACGCCGGACGGGCTGGGGGTGCCTGGCGTTGGCTGAAAATCCTCAGCCGAAAGATCCCGGCCCCAGCGGGAAGTTCCCAGTCCCAGCAGGAAGTTTCCACTCCCAGCGGAAGTTTTCCCAGCCTCAGCCGGAGGATCCCGGCGTCAGCGGAAGTTCCCAGCCTCAGCCGGAGGACCTCGGCGTCAGCCGGAAGGTTCGAGCTCCGGTCGGCAAATCCAGCCCCTCCGGCGTTTGAGGAGCGGGGGCCCGGGGGCTGGCCCCCGAACGGGGTCCGGGGCGGAGCCCCGAAACCCGGGGTCCAAGGGGTCGCAGCCCCCTTGGACGGGGTCGCAGGGGCGGAGCCCCTGGTGATGGGACGGGTAGGGGCGGCGGGGGCGAAAAGAACCCCCGCCGAAACCTCACCGCCGCTTGGGATCCACCAACCCCGCCCGCCGCAAGGCATCCGCCATCGCACTGTTGGCCGGCGAAGGCGCCTGACGCGCCCCGCCACCCCCACCGCCACCACCACGCCCCTGCCGCTGCCGCTGCTGAGGCGCCCGCCCCCCACGCTGCTGCTGCCGCCCACCGCCGGAGGAGGAGGCCGCCCCCTGCCCGGCCGCCTCGTCGTCCAGCCGCAGCGTCAGCGAGATCCGCTTGCGCGGGATGTCGACGTCCAGCACCTTCACCTTGACGATGTCACCGGGCTTCACCACGTCCCGCGGGTCCTTGACGAACGTCTTCGACATCGCGGAGACGTGCACGAGCCCGTCCTGGTGGACACCGACGTCCACGAACGCACCGAAGGCCGCGACGTTCGTGACGACACCCTCCAGCACCATCCCGGACGACAGGTCGGAGATCTTCTCGACGCCCTCCTTGAAGGTGGCCGTCTTGAAGGCCGGCCGCGGGTCGCGCCCCGGCTTCTCCAGCTCCTTCAGGATGTCGGTCACCGTCGGCAGACCGAACGTCTCGTCCACGAAGTCACCCGGCTTCAGCGACCGCAGCACCGACGTGTTGCCGATCAGCGACGCGACCTCGGCGCCCGACTGCTTCACCATCCGCCGGACCACCGGGTACGCCTCGGGGTGCACGCTCGACGAGTCCAGCGGGTCGTCGCCCCGGATCCGGAGGAAGCCCGCGCACTGCTCGTACGCCTTCGGGCCGAGCCGCGCCACGCCCTTCAGGTCGGGGCGGGACCGGAACGGGCCGTTCGCGTCGCGATGGGCCACGATGTTCTCCGCGAGGCCGGACGAGATGCCGGAGACCCGGGCGAGCAGTGGCGCGGAGGCGGTGTTGACGTCGACGCCCACGCCGTTCACACAGTCCTCGACCACCGCGTCCAGCGACCGCGACAGCTTCACCTCCGACAGGTCGTGCTGGTACTGCCCGACACCGATCGACTTCGGGTCGATCTTCACCAGCTCGGCGAGCGGGTCCTGGAGCCGGCGCGCGATCGAGACGGCACCGCGCAGCGAGACGTCCATGTCGGGCAGCTCCTGCGAGGCGAACGCCGACGCCGAGTACACGGACGCGCCCGCCTCGGACACCATCACCTTGGTGAGCTTCAACTCCGGGTGCTTGATGATGAGTTCACCGGCGAGCTTGTCCGTCTCGCGCGACGCGGTGCCGTTACCGATCGCGATCAGCTCGACCGCGTGCTCCTTGGCGAGCCGCGCGAGCTTGGCGAGGGCCTCGTCCCACTTGTTGGCCGGGACGTGCGGGTAGATGACGTCGGTGGCGACGACCTTGCCGGTCGCGTCGACCACGGCGACCTTCACGCCCGTACGGAAACCCGGATCGAGCCCCAACGTCGAACGCGTGCCCGCGGGGGCGGCGAGGAGCAGGTCCCGCAGGTTCGCCGCGAACACGTCGACCGCCTCGTCCTCGGCGGCCGTCCGCAGCCGCAGCCTCAGGTCGATGCCGAGGTGCACGAGGATCCGGGTGCGCCAGGCCCAGCGGACCGTGTCCTTCAGCCACTTGTCGGCAGGGCGCCCTCGGTCGACGATCTCGAAGCGGTTGGCCACGATGCCCTCGTACGACGACGGGCCGTCCGTGGGCTCCTCGGGCTCCAGGACGAGGTCGAGGGCCTCCTCCTTCTCGCCGCGCAGCATGGCGAGGATGCGGTGCGAGGGCAGCTCCGTGAAGGGCTCGGCGAAGTCGAAGTAGTCGGAGAACTTCGCGCCCGCCTCCTCCTTGCCCTCTCGCACCTTGGCGGACAGCCGCCCGCGCACCCACATGCGCTCGCGCAGCTCGCCGATCAGGTCGGCGTCCTCCGAGAACCGCTCGGTGAGGATCGCCCGCGCGCCGTCCAGCGCGGCCTGCGGGTCGGCGACGCCCTTGTCGGCGTCCACGAACGCCGCTGCCGCCGCGAGAGGCTCGACGGCCGGGTCGCCCAGCAGCCCCTCGGCCAGAGGTTCGAGCCCCGCCTCGCGGGCGATCTGCGCCTTGGTCCGCCGCTTCGGCTTGAACGGCAGGTAGATGTCCTCCAGCCGCGCCTTGGTCTCGGCACCGCGGATCTGCGCCTCGACCTCGGGCGTCAGCTTGCCCTGCTCGCGCACCGAGTCGAGGATCGCCGTACGCCGCTCCTCCAGCTCCCGCAGATAGCGCAGCCGCTCCTCGATCGTGCGCAGCTGCGCGTCGTCGAGCATCTCGGTCGCTTCCTTGCGGTAGCGGGCGATGAAGGGCACGGTCGAACCGCCGTCGAGCAGCTCCACCGCGGCCTTGACCTGCCGCTCCCGTACGCCGAGCTCCTCGGCGATCCTGCCTTCGATGGACCCTACGAGGGGTGTCGTCACGATCCCGTACCGCCTTCTTCACTGAGGTTGCGCGGCAATTGTGGCAGGCGACACCGACAACGGCGGAGCAGGGCGTGGTTATACGGTCAGCGCCGGCGCCCCCGTCCACCGCGCCGCGCCGCCCCCGAGGTATCGCCCAAGGCGCGGAATTCCCGCCGCCTCAGCCCTTGCCGAGCATGCCCTCCGGGAACGCGCCCGCCGCGAGAAGCGTCGCCAGCAGCGCGCCTCCCAGTTCGGTGAGCCGTTCGACGCCCGCGGCGCCGAGGTGCTCGTACGGCGCCAAGTCGAGCCGGTCCGTCTCGTTCTCGATCTCCTGGCGCAGGGCGACGCCCGCCTCCGTCAGCTCGCCGTCGGAATCCAGCACGCCCCGCTCCCGCAGCCGTTCCTCTGCGGCATCCCAGTCGTGCCGCGTCCAGCCGCGCGTCCGCAACGCCCACTTCGGCGCCATGCCCTTGCCCGTCGCGGTGTGGCTCACCAGGGCCTCCACCGGGTCGAGCCCCGCGTCGAGCAGTACTGTCAGATGGCCGTCGCCCCGGTGCTCGCGCAGCAGCGTCGCAGCATGCCACAGCGCGAGGTGCGGTTCGTCCGGCACCGGCAGGTCGGCGTGCGCGGCGTACAGGGGGCGTGCGGTCCTGACGCACGCCTCGACCGCGCGCAGCGCCAGCCCCGCAGCCTCGGCCAACTCCTCGGTGGCGAGCACCTCCTCGCCGAGCAGCCGCCGCAACGTGGCGTCCACGGCACGCGCGCGTGCGGCGAGTACGACCGACGGGGACGCGCTCTCCCACACAGCGGGCACGTGCCGCGCCACCAGCTCGTGCCGGAAGTTGTAGAACGTGGCCGTCACCACGCCCGCGCCCACCGGTCCCAGCGCGGCGGCCCGCACCGCCAAGTACGCCGCACCGGGGTCCTCGACCCCCACAGCGGCCAGCTCGCGCCCGAGATCCGGTGAGAAGTAGTGCGTCGAGTGGAGGGGGTTGAGGACGTTGTGACAGCGCCGGCCGGCCCGCTCGGGGAGAGGTGTGGTCATGGCGTAGAGGTTACTGACTGGTTGGTATGCATGAAAGGCCGGGGGTGTCGCACTCTCCCCCCACCCGGCCACGGCAGAAAAGTCACAGCAGAAAGAGTCATGACAGAAGAACCGTGGCAGAAGACCCATGGCGGAAAAGGTGGGGAATCCGTCATTGCGGCCACCGCCCGGCCCGCCAAGAATCGAGACATGCGAACCGTCCTGGTCTGCACCGGCGCGATCCTGCTTGCCGAGGCGGGCCTCCTGGACGGCCGCCGGGCCACGACGCACTGGGCGTACTGCGACAAGCTCGCCCGGGACCACCCGGAGACCGAGGTCGACCCGGACCCCATCTACGTACGCGACGGAAACGTCGCCACCTCCGCCGGCGTCACGTCGGGCATCGACCTCGCCCTCGCGCTCGTCGAGGAGGACCTCGGCCGCGACACCGCGCTCTCCATCGCCCGCCACCTGGTCGTCTTCCTCCGACGGCCCGGCAACCAGGCCCAGTTCAGCGCCCAACTCGCCGCGCAGACGGCCCGACGGGAGCCGCTGCGCGAGGTCCAGCAGTGGATCACCGAGCACCCGGGCGACGACCTGACCGTCGACTCACTCGCCGCCCGCGCCCGTCTCTCGCCCCGCCACTTCGCCCGCGCGTTCCAGGCCGAGACCGGCATGACACCCGGCCGGTACGTCGACCGCGTCCGCCTCGAACACGCCCGCCGGCTCCTGGAGGACACCGCCGACGGCGTCGAGGAGATCTCCCGGTCCTGCGGCTACGGCACGCCCGAGGCCATGCGGCGCGCCTTCCTCAGGACGCTCGGCGCGGCCCCGGCGGAGTACCGGCGCCGCTTCCGCCCGGCACCCGCCCCCACTCGCTGAGCCTCCCCGAAGCCCCGAAGCCCCGAAGCCCCGATGCCCCGATGCCCCGATGCCCCGATGCCCCGGCGCTCATGGAAGGGATCCCCCATGCAGATCGCGATCGTCCTCTACGACCGCTTCACCGCCCTGGACGCGGTGGGCCCGTACGAGATCCTGAGCCGTCTCCCCGACGCGGAGACGGCCTTCGTCGCCGAGGCCGCCGGTCCCGTCCGCAACGACACCGGCTCCCTGGCGATCACCGCCGACAGGACGCTCGCAGACGTGCCGCACCCCGACATCGTGCTGGTCCCCGGCGGGCCCGGACAGAGCGGCCAGATGGAGAACGAGGCCCTCCTGCGCTGGCTCCGCGCCGCGGACGAATCCAGCGTCTGGACGACCTCGGTGTGCACCGGCTCCCTGCTGCTCGCCGCCGCCGGACTCCTGGCGGGCCGCCGGGCGACCTCGCACTGGCTGGCCCTGGAAGAGCTCGGCCGGTTCGGCGCCGAGCCCACGAGAGAGCGGGTGGTCTTCGACGACAAGTACGTCACCGCGGCCGGCGTCTCCTCCGGCATCGACATGGGCCTCGCCCTGATGGGCCGGATCGCGGGCGACGAGCACGCCCAGGCCATCCAGCTGGTGACGGAGTACGACCCGCAACCGCCCTACGACGCCGGGTCCCCGTAGAAGGCGCCCACGCACATCGTCGACGCCCTGCGCGCGAGGAGCCGCTTCATCCTGGAGTAGGGCGGGAGTTCGCACAGAGCGGGAGTTCACACACTCCATGTGAAGCGAGGTGCCCGGCGCTCCAGGAACGCGGCGACGCCCTCCGCGGTGTCGCCGCTTCCGCGCGCCTGTTCCGCCCAGTGGGCGTCCCGGTCCGTCCGGCCGTTCGCGAACTCCTTGGCCGCTGCCTGCGTCAACTGCGAGCGGGAGACCAGCACCCGGGTGAACTCCCCGACGCGCTTGCCCAGTTCACCCTGCGGCAGCACCTCGTCCACCAGCCCCGTACGCAGTGCACGTTCCGCGTCGATCAACTCGCCCGAGAACAGCAGGTACTTGGCGGTCCCGGGCCCCACCAGCGACACCAGCCGCCGTGTGGAGGAGGCCGGATAGACGATCCCCAGCTTCGCCGGCGTCACCCCGAACAGCGCGCCCTCCTCCGCGAACCGCAGGTCGCAGGCCGCCGCGAGCTGTGACCCGCCGCCCACGCAGTACCCGCGGACCGCCGCGAGCGAAGGCTTCGGGAAGGCCGCGAGCGCCTCCTCGGCGAGCCCGGCCGGCGCCTGCGCCTCGTCCGGCGATTCCCGCAGTGTCGATATGTCGGCGCCGGCACAGAAGGTGTCGCCCTCACCGGTGAGCACGAGCGCCCGTACGGCGGGATCGGCGACCAAGTCGTCGAGCAGCGGCGGCAGCGCACGCCACATCCCGACCGTCATGGCGTTGCGCTTGGCCGGGTGGTGGATGACGACGGTGGCGACCCCGTCAGTGACGCTGTGCAGCAGCTCCATACGCGGATGCTATCCGTGACCCGCGCACGTACGATCAAGAAGGGGCCCGGGGCGAGGAGGGCCCGATGGCACGAACGAAGCACGACCGGACCGCCGGGCTCCGCCGCGGATACACCTGGGTCGGCGCACTCGGCGTGATCCTCGTGCTCGCGGGGCTCGTCGGTCTCCTCTACACCGCGTTCGCCACCCTGACCTCGATGCTCCTGTTCGGCTGGCTGCTGCTGATCGGCGGCGTGGTCGGCCTCATGCACGCGGTCCAGGCCCGCGGCACCAACTTCTTCTGGCTCGGTGTGGCGGTCGCCGCCCTGAACATCGCGGCCGGCGTGGTCATCATCCGCAGGCCCGAGGCGGGGGCCGAGGCCCTCGCCATGTTCGGCGCGCTGCTGTTCCTGAGCGGCGGGGTGTTCCGTGTGATCGGCAGCCTGGTGGTGCGCGGACCGCAGTTCGGCTGGACTCTCGTGCAGGGCGCCTTCGGACTGTTCCTGGGCATCGTCGTGCTGGCCTCCTGGCCGAGCAGCAAATACGTCATGGGCGCGTTCTTCTCACTCGCGCTGCTGTTCGACGGCCTTGGGCTGATCGCGGCCGGGTACAGCGGGCGGCGCATCGTCGGCATGGTCTCGGACCGGATGACCTCCGGGAAGAAACCGGGCGGGCCCGGCGTCAAGCCCGTACAACCCGAATAATTCCAAAGGCGGCACGACGCGGACAGGGCTGGTCGTGCCGCCGACCGTGCCGCTCAAAGACAGACGGAAGCCGTCGATACGCGCTGACTTCTGTTCAGTGCTTCGGTCCGCGCCCGTGCGTTACCAACACTCGACGTGTGGTGACAATCGAGCGCAAGGGCGGCGACCGGACGATGGACGACCAAGGGCGAGGGCCGGGCCCACGCCCTGAGGGCGGCGAGGACGTATCCACCGACCGACGACCGCCGGGACCACTGCCGTACGAAGGGGTGTGGCGGTTCACCACTCCGGCCGTCGACGCCTCGGTGCCGCAGGCGCGGCGCGCCGTCCGTGACCTGCTCGCCCGCCAGGGCGTGCCCGTCACGGACGACCTGGGTCACGGGCTGCTGCTGATCGTCTCCGAGCTGGTGACCAACGCGGTCAAACACGCGGCGCTGCTGTCGCCGACGATCGCCGTGGAGGTCGCCGTCGGGGCCGAATGGGTGCGCATCGCGGTGGAGGACAACCACCCCTACCGTCCGACCGCCCTGGAGACCGACCACGCCCGGACCGGCGGCCGGGGGCTGCTGCTCGTCCGGGAGATCGCCCGCGAGGCGGGCGGCGCGTGCGACGTGGAGCACACCGCGAGCGGCGGCAAGGTGATCTGGGCCGTCCTGCCGCTGCATCCCGTACGCCTCGTCTAGGTGTATGGCCCGGAGAGGCCGGGGACCCGGCCCCGGCTCACCAGCCCGCGGCGGCGCCCGTCAGCTCCCTGATCGCCGGACGGGCCGCGTCCAGCACCGTCATGAACCAGGTGGAGAAGGGGTCCTTCTCATGCCGCTCCGCCAGTTCCGCTGGTGTCACGAAGGCCGTTGTCCCGACCTCCTCGGGGTCGGGACGCGGCGGGGACTGCACGAGTCCCACGAAGAGGTGGTTGAACTCCTGCTCCACCAGGCCCGAGCGCGGGTCGGGGTGGTTGTACCGGACGGTGCCCGCCTCGGCGAGCAGCGACGGGGAGACTCCCAGCTCCTCGTACGTCCGCCGGGCCGCCGCCGCGAAGGGTGCCTCGCCCGGGTACGGGTGGCTGCAGCAGGTGTTCGACCACACACCGGGGGAGTGGTACTTGCCGAGGGCGCGCTGCTGGAGCAGAAGCCGCCCGCGCTCGTCGAAGAGGAACACGGAGAACGCCCGGTGCAGTTGCCCGGGCGGCTGATGGGCGGCGAGCTTCTCCGCCGTGCCGATGGTGTTGCCGTCCTCGTCGACCAGTTCCAGCAGAATCGCTTCCGTAGTGCCGTTTGATGAACTGCGCATCGCGGTGGCAGGTGTGATCGGCATACCCATCCTTAACCTCGTTCGTCCGGCCTCAAGTCTGCCGTACGAAGCCGGCGCTCACGGCGGTTCGCCCCGCTCCGCATGTCCCGCCCCGGCACCCCGGAGGCGGGACATGGGAGCGGACGCGGATCAGACGCCGAATGCGGCGGGATACCTGATTGTGCCAGGTGCCACGGACGCGGAACCGTTCAGTACGAGGGCCATCATCGCCTCGTCCGGTGCGTCGAACCCGGGCCGGATGCCGTACGCGGAAGCCGGTACGAAACCGAAGCGCGGGTAGTACTCCGGATGCCCGAGTACGAGCACGAGCCGCTCTTCACGCCCCCGTGCCGCCTCCAGCACCGCGCGTACGGCAGCCGCTCCCGCTCCCTGCCGCTGCCACTCGGGCCGTACGGCGACGGGTGCCAGCGCGAGCGCGGGCACCTCGTCGACATGGCACCGGGTGAGCAGCGCGTACGCCGCGACGGCACCGTCCGGCCCTTCGGCGACGTACGAGAGGTCCGGCAGCCAGGCCCCGGGATCGGCGCGCAGCGCCTCCACCAGGTCAGCCTCCTCCGCCCTTCCGAAGGCGGCGGCGGTCAGCTCGTACACCTCGGCACGGTCGGCGGGGACCTCCGGCCGGGTACGCCACGACGTGGTCGGTTCGGAGTTTTCGGAGTTGTCGATGGTGTCGGTCAAGTGAGAACCCTTGAGTGAAAGGGCCTGGCCGACCTCTCGACGAGAGGACGAGACCGGTCAGCCGTCGGCCCGGGAAGTGGGGACACACGAGTCGCTGCGCAGGGCAGCGCCGAACGCGACAGTCATCAACCCACCTCCTTGAATTCAGCGGCCACGCTGGCACCCGGTCCAGCGGTCCCGCGAGGGGATCGAGCGGGGACCGGGCACGACCTTCAGTGGCACAGCTTCGCCTCGTGCTCCGCGTGACCGCTCGGCTCCAGCTGGAAGGTGCAGTGCTCGACGTCGAAGTGGTCACCGAGGCAGCCCTGGAGCTCATGCAGCATCTCCTCGTGGCCCATGGCGCTGAGCCTCTCGGAGCTGACGACCACATGCGCGGAGAGGACCGGCATGCCGGAGGTGATGGTCCAGGCGTGCAGGTCGTGAACGTCCTCGACGCCCGGCAGCGCGAGGATGTGCTCACGCACCTTCGCCATGTCGACGTTCTTGGGAGCCGACTCCAGCAGCACGTCGAGGGTCTCGCGCAGCAGCTTCACCGTACGGGGGACGATCATCAGCCCGATGACGAGCGAGGCGATCAGGTCGGCGGCCTGCCAGCCCGTCGTCAGGATGATCACCGCGGAGACCAGCACCGCCACCGAGCCCAGCGCGTCCGCCACCACTTCCAGGAACGCGCCCCGCACGTTCAGGCTCTCCTTCTGTCCCCGCATCAGCAGCGTGAGCGAGATCATGTTCGCCACCAGACCGATCAACGCGAACACGATGGTGAGCCCGCCCTCGGTCTCCGACGGTGTGACGAAGCGCTGAACCGCCTCGTACACGACGTAAACGCCGACGCCGAACAGCAGCAGACAGTTGGCGAGCGCTGCGAGGATCTCGGCCCGCGCGTAACCGAACGTGCGCTGTTCGCTCGCCGGCCGCCCCGCGAAGTGGATCGCGAGCAGTGCCATGGCCAGCCCCAGCGCGTCGGTCGCCATGTGGGCCGCGTCGACGATGAGCGCGAGCGAATTCGCGACGATACCGCCGACGATCTCCACCACCATCACCGTGGCGGTGATCGACAGCGCGATCCGCAGCCTTCCGCGGTACGCCGCCGTCGCTGTCCCCCCGGTCGGCGCTCCGTGCGCGTGCCCGTGATCGTGCCCAGCCCCCATGACTCCACCCTTCGGCCTCTTGCAGATGTGCTCGGGAGCACCAGTGAACTACGGGTGGGGGGTATGTGGCAACGCGGCACTGAACACCGTTGTCATGTGCCCTGACCTGCGGAAACGAACCGCAGGTCAGGGGCCCGGAGAGATCATCCGTCGTGGTGCATCCGCCACCCGGCCCAGGCCGATTCGACCATCTCGCGTACGCCGCGCCGGGCCGTCCAGCCCAGTTCCCGGGCGGCGAGTTCGGCCGAGGCGACCGCGCGGGGAGCGTCCCCGGGGCGGCGCGGCTCGACGAGCGGGGGCCGCCGGTCGCCGCTCACCTCGCCGATCAGGGTGATGAGTTCACGGACCGAGACACCCTCGCCGCGGCCGATGTTGACCGTCAGGTCGCCCGTGGCGCCCTGGGTCAGCCGCCGGGCCGCCGCGAGGTGCGCGTCGGCGAGGTCGGCGACGTGGATGTAATCGCGGACACAGGTGCCGTCCGGCGTCGGGTAGTCGTCGCCGAAGACGCGCGGGGCCTCGTCACGGGTCAGCCGGTCGAAGACCATCGGGATTATGTTGAAGACACCGGTGTCGGCCAGCTCCGGCGCAGCCGTGCCCGCCACGTTGAAGTAGCGCAGGCAGACAGTCGCGATGCCGTGGGCCCGGCCCGCCGCCCGTACCAGCCACTCCCCGGTGAGTTTCGTCTCGCCGTAAGGGTTCACCGGCGCGCACGGGGTGTCCTCTGTGATGAGTTCCACGTCCGGGTTGCCGTACACCGCCGCGGACGAGGAGAACAGGAACCGCCTGATCCCCGCCTCGGCCACCGCCTCCAGGAGCGTGGCGAGAGCGCCCAGGTTCTCCTGGTAGTAGCGCGTCGGCTGCGCCACGGACTCGCCCACCTGCTTGCGGGCCGCGAGATGCACCACACCCGTCACGGAGTGCTCGGCCAGCACCCGCTTCAGCAGCTCGCCGTCCTGCGCCGAACCCCGCACCAGCGGGATGTCCTCGGGGAGCCGGGCCGGTACCCCGGCCGAGAGATCGTCGAGCACCACCACGCGTTCCCCGGCGCCGGTCATGGCCCGCGCCACGTGCGCCCCGATGTACCCGGCCCCACCTGTGATCAGCCACGTCATGGCTCACCACCCTATGCCGCGGCCCGCGCGCCGAGCGCAATGACAGGAATGCGCCGATATGGAGACCAACGCGCGGTGGCGGTTTGTGGCGCGGCACCGGAATCCATGATGATGATCGAGGCAGAGGCCCAGCAGACCGGGTTGAGCAGGCCATGAACGGCCGGTGAACGCTCCGTTCCCATCATCCGATACCCTCTGCCGACACGCCGCCCGGCCGCCGTCGGCCAGGGGTGTCCCCAATACGTACACGCCCGGCGCCACCGCGTCGGTACCCAGGGAGTGAGTTCGTCTGTCGACCGCCATCCTCACCGGTCAGCCGGTCCCCGGATCGTCACTGGAGGGCGATCTGCGGTCGCTCGGCTTCGACGTGCGGGTCGCCTCCGACGCCGGTGACGCCGAGACGCTCCTGGCCCAGGTCCCCGCCGGGCAGCGGGTCGCCCTCGTCGACGCCCGCTTCGTGGGCCACGTCCACGCGCTGCGCCTCGGCCTCACCGACCCCCGCTTCCCGGCCGCCGCACTGCCCGGCGCCGTGACCGTCCAGCCCGCCGCCCGGCAGGCCCTGACCCGCGCGGTGGCCCGCGAGGGCTCCACGCCCACGGGTGGTACGGCCCTCGCCGTGGACGACCTCGCCGACCGCCTCACCACCGCCCTCGACGCGGACGGCGTCACCGTCCACCGCCCCGAACTCGGCACCCTCGTCGCCGCGGTCCCCGCCGACCCCCAGGCCCTGGACGAGGCCCGCGAGGCCCTGGCCGCCGTCGACGACGAGGCCGTCCGGCTGCGTACGGCCGTGAAGTCCCGCGACGGCTTCTTCACCACGCACTTCATCAGCCCGTACTCCCGCTACATCGCGCGCTGGTGCGCCCGCCGCGGCCTGACCCCGAACCAGGTCACCACCGCGTCCCTGGTCACCGCCCTGATCGCGGCGGGCTGCGCGGCCACCGGCACCCGCGGAGGCTTCGTCGCGGCCGGTGTGCTGCTCCTCTTCTCCTTCGTCCTCGACTGCACCGACGGACAGCTCGCCCGCTACTCCCTGCAGTACTCGACGCTCGGCGCCTGGCTCGACGCCACCTTCGACCGCGCCAAGGAGTACGCCTACTACGCGGGCCTCGCCCTCGGTGCCGCCCGCGGTGGTGACGACGTGTGGGCGCTCGCCCTCGGCGCGATGGTCCTGCAGACCTGCCGCCATGTCGTCGACTTCTCCTTCAACGAGGCGAACGTCAACGAGCAGGGCCTCGCGACTGCCAACACCAGCCCCACCGCGGCCCTTTCGGACAGGCTCGACAGTGTCGGCTGGACGGTGTGGGTACGCCGGATGATCGTGCTGCCCATCGGTGAACGCTGGGCGATGATCGCCGTGTTGACCGCGGTCACCACTCCTCGTATCACCTTCTACGCGCTGCTCGTCGGCTGCGCGTTCGCTGCGACCTACACCACAGCGGGCCGGGTGCTGCGATCGCTGACGCGCAAGGCGCGCAGGACGGACCGGGCCGCGCGTGCGCTGGCGGACCTCGCGGACAGCGGCCCCGTCGCGGAGGCGCTGGCGCGGCTGTTGAGCAAGCTGCCCGCCAAGCCCCCGTCCAGTGCGCGGGTCTCCGTCGCGCTGCCGGGCGCCGTGCTCCTCGTCGCGGCCGCCTGGCTCGAGCCGTACGGCAGTTGGCTGCCCGTGGGCGCCGCAGCGCTGTACGCCCTCACGTCGGCCGCCGCGGTGTCACTGCCCCTGAAGGGCCGCCTGGACTGGCTCGTTCCGCCCGTCTTCCGCGCCGCCGAATACTGCACGGTCCTGGTGCTGGCGGCCAAAGCCAATGTGAACGGGGCCCTACCGGCAGCTTTCGGGCTGGTGGCGGCCGTCGCCTACCATCACTACGACACGGTGTACCGCATCCGCGGCAACGCCGGCGCGCCGCCGCACTGGCTGGTGCGGGCGATCGGCGGGCACGAAGGCAGGACGCTGCTGGTCACCGTCCTGGCCGCGCTGCTCGCGTCCACAGAGTTCAAGGTCGCGCTCACGGCTGCCGCTGTGGCCGTGGCGCTGGTGGTGCTCGCCGAGAGCATCCGTTTCTGGGTGTCCTCCCAAGCACCCGCCGTACACGATGAAGGAGAACCCGCATGATCGGCCTCGTGCTGGCGGCCGGCGCCGGACGGCGTCTGCGCCCCTACACCGACACCCTGCCCAAGGCGCTGGTGCCGGTGGGACCGGAGGGCAACGAGGAGAGCCTCACCGTCCTGGACCTGACCCTCGGCAACTTCGCCGAGATCGGTCTGACCGAGGTCGCGATCATCGTCGGCTACCGCAAGGAGGCCGTGTACGAGCGGCGCGAGGCCCTGGAGCAGAAGTACGGCCTCAAGATCACCCTCATCGACAACGACAAGGCCGAGGAGTGGAACAACGCCTACTCCCTGTGGTGCGGCCGTGACGCCATCAAGCACTCGGTGATCCTCACCAACGGCGACACCGTGCACCCGGTCTCCGTCGAGAAGACCCTGCTCGCCGCCCGCGGCGACGGCAAGAGGATCATCCTCGCCGTCGACACGGTGAAGTCCCTCGCCGACGAGGAGATGAAGGTCGTCGTCGACGCCGAGAAGGGCATGACGAAGATCACCAAGCTGATGGACCCGGCGGAGGCCTCCGGCGAGTACATCGGCGTCACCCTCATCGAGGGCGAGGCCGCCGACGAGCTGGCCGACGCGCTGAAGACGGTCTTCGAGACCGACCCGCAGCAGTTCTACGAGCACGGCTACCAGGAGCTCGTGAACCGCGGCTTCCGGATCGACGTCGCGCCCATCGGCGACGTCAAGTGGGTGGAGATCGACAACCACGACGACCTCGCCAAGGGACGTGAGATCGCGTGCCAGTACTGACGAGGCTCATTCCCTCGCCGGTCGTCGTCGACATCCGTCCCGGCGCGCTCGATGACCTGGCGACGATCCTGTCGGACCAGCGCATCGCGCCGTCGGGCCGGATGGCCTTCGCGATCAGCGGCGGCTCCGGCCGTGCGCTGCGCGAGCGGTTCGCCCCCGCACTGCCGGAGGCGGACTGGTTCTGCGACGCCGACGGCACCATCGACGGCGCGGTGCGGCTCGCCGACTCGATCAAGAAGGGCGGGCACTACGACGCCGTGATCGGGCTCGGCGGCGGCAAGGTCATCGACTGCGCCAAGTACGCCGCCGCCCGCGTCGGCCTGCCGCTGGTCGCTGTGGCCACGAACCTCGCCAACGACGGTCTGTGCTCCCCGGTGGCCACGCTCGACAACGACGCGGGCCGCGGCTCGTACGGTGTGCCGAACCCGATCGGGATCGTCATCGACCTCGATGTCATCCGTGAGGCACCGGTGCGCTTCGTGCGGGCCGGGATCGGCGATGTGATCTGCAAGATCTCCGCCGTGGCCGACTGGGAGCTGTCGAGCCGGGAGACGGGCGAGAAGGTCGACGGGCTGGCTGCCGCCATGGCACGGCAGGCCGCCGAAGCGGTGCTGCGTCACCCTGGTGGCATCGGCGACGACGACTTCCTGACGACCCTGTCCGAGTCCCTCGTGCTGTGCGGGATCTCCATGTCCGTCGCCGGTGACAGCCGTCCCGCGTCGGGCGCCTGCCACGAGATCAGCCACGCGTTCGACCTGAGCTTTCCGCGGCGCAACGCCCTCCACGGCGAGCAGTGCGGCCTCGGCGGTGCGTTCGCCACGTTCCTGCGGGGCCACCACGAGATCGCGGGTCAGATGACCGAAGTCCTCCGGCACCACGGCCTGCCCGTCCTCCCGGACGAGATCGGCTTCACCGCCGAGGAGTTCGTCCAGGTCGTCGAGTTCGCCCCGCAGACCCGGCCCGGCCGCTACACGATCCTCGAACACCTCGACCTGTCCACCGACCAGATCAGGGACGCATACGCCGACTATGCAAAAGCCATCGGTAGCTGAACTCCGCCCGGTCGTCCACCCGCCGGGTGTCAAGGACCGGCGGAGCGGCGAGCACTGGGCCGGGCGGCTGTACATGCGCGAGATCTCGCTGCGCATCGACCGGCACCTGGTGAACACCCGGGTCACGCCCAACCAGCTGACCTACCTGATGACCCTCTTCGGCGTCCTCGCCGCCCCGGCCCTGCTGGTGCCGGGGATCCCGGGCGCGGTGCTCGGCGTGCTGATGGTCCAGCTCTATCTGCTGCTGGACTGCGTCGACGGTGAGATAGCGCGCTGGAAGAAGCAGTACTCGCTCGCCGGGGTGTACCTGGACCGTGTCGGCGCCTACCTGTGCGACGCCGCCGTACTGGTCGGCTTCGGCCTGCGCGCCGCCGACCTGTGGGGCTCCGGCCGGATCGACTGGCTGTGGGCCTTCCTCGGCACGCTTGCCGCGCTCGGTGCCATCCTGATCAAGGCCGAGACGGACCTCGTCGGGGTCGCCCGCCACCAGGCCGGGAAGCCGCCGGTCCAGGAGTCGGCCTCCGAGCCGCGCTCCTCCGGCATGGCGCTGGCCCGCAGGGCCGCCGCCGCGCTGAAGTTCCACCGGCTCGTCCTCGGCGTCGAGGCGTCCCTGCTGATCCTGGTCCTCGCGGTCCTGGACACGGTCCGCGGCGACCTGTTCTTCTCGCGGCTCGGCGTCGCCGTACTGGCCGGCATCGCACTCCTTCAGACCCTGCTGCACCTGGTGTCCATCCTCGCCTCCAGCAGGCTGAAGTGAGCAGCGGCATGAAGGTCGGCGCGGTCATCATCACCATGGGCAACCGCCCCGACGAGCTGCGCGCCCTCCTCGACTCGGTCGCCAAGCAGGACGGCGACCGGGTCGAGGTGGTCGTCGTCGGCAACGGCTCCCCGGTGCCGGAGGTCCCCGAGGGCGTACGCACCGTCGAACTGCCCGAGAACCTCGGCATTCCCGGCGGCCGCAACATCGGCATCGAGGCCTTCGGCCCCGGCGGCACCGACGTCGACATCCTGCTGTTCCTTGACGACGACGGCCTGCTGGCGCGCAACGACACCGCCGAGTTGTGCCGTACGGCCTTCGAGGCCGACCCGAAGCTCGGGATCGTCAGCTTCCGCATCGCCGACCCGGACACCGGCGTCACCCAGCGGCGGCACGTGCCCCGCTTGCGGGCCGCCGACCCGATGCGCTCCTCCCGGGTGACCACGTTCCTCGGTGGCGCCAACGCCGTCCGTACGAAGGTTCTCGCCGAAGTAGGCGGACTTCCGGACGAATTCTTCTACGCACACGAGGAAACCGACCTGGCATGGCGGGCCCTCGACGCGGGCTGGATGATCGACTACCGGTCCGACATGGTGCTGTACCACCCCACGACCGCGCCCTCCCGGCACGCGGTCTACCACCGCATGGTCGCCCGCAACCGGGTCTGGCTCGCGCGCCGCAATCTCCCCGCGCTCCTGGTGCCGGTATACCTCGGCGTCTGGGTGCTCCTGACGCTGGTTCGGAGACCCTCGCGGGCCGCCCTGAGAGCCTGGTTCGGCGGCTTCAAGGAGGGCTGGACGACCGCGTGCGGTCCCCGACGGGCCATGAAGTGGCGTACGGTGTGGCGTCTTACCCGATTGGGCCGACCTCCCGTCATCTGACAAGCTCGATATCTGAGAGCATTCGGCGGTACCCGGTCCCAGGTTTCTGCCTAGGCCCGACCAGCCTGCGCACTTTTGAGGACGAAAGTTTCCACTTGTGAGTGAGACAACGCATGACGGCTCAGTCGCCGTGAGCGACCGGCCGTCGCCCGACGAGGGACTCTCCCCCGCCGAGCTGGCCGCCAAGTACGGCCTCGCGGTCAGCGGGGCCCGGCCCGGACTCGGCGAGTACATCGCCCAGCTCTGGGGGCGGCGCCACTTCATCCTCGCCTTCTCCCAGGCGAAGCTCACCGCCCAGTACAGCCAGGCCAAGCTCGGCCAGCTCTGGCAGGTGGCGACTCCGCTGCTCAACGCGCTGGTGTACTTCCTGATCTTCGGGCTGATCCTCAAAGCGGACAGGGGTATGGGCCGTGAGGTCTACATCCCGTTCCTGGTCACGGGTGTCTTTGTCTTCACCTTCACGCAGAGTTCGGTGATGGCGGGCGTCCGCGCGGTCTCCGGCAACCTCGGCCTGGTGCGGGCGCTGCACTTCCCGCGCGCCTCGCTGCCGATCTCGTTCTCGCTCCAGCAGCTCCAGCAGCTGCTCTTCTCGATGGTCGTGCTGTTCACCGTGGCGGTTGCCTTCGGCAGCTATCCGCGCCTGTCCTGGTTGCTGATCCTCCCGATCCTCGCCCTGCAGTTCCTCTTCAACACCGGCCTGGCGATGATCATGGCCCGGATGGGCTCCAAGACCCCCGACCTCGCGCAGCTGATGCCGTTCGTCATGCGGACCTGGATGTACGCCTCCGGCGTCATGTTCTCGATCCCCGTGATGCTCGCCGACCACCCGGAGTGGATCGGCGACGTCCTCCAGTGGAACCCCGCCGCCATCTACATGGACCTGATGCGCTTCGCGCTGATCGACGGCTACGGTTCCGAGAACCTGCCCCCGCACGTGTGGGCGGTCGCGGGCGGCTGGGCCGCGCTCGTCGCGCTCGGCGGCTTCGTGTACTTCTGGAAGGCGGAGGAGCGGTACGGCCGTGGCTGAGGCACGCATTCCCACCGTCATCGCGGACGAGCTGCACATCGTCTACCGCGTCAACGGCGCCAAGACCGGCAAGGGCAGCGCCACCGCCGCTCTCAGCCGCATCCTCAAGAGGGGCTCCGACGACTCAGCGCGCGGCGTGCGCAAGGTGCACGCGGTCCGGGGCGTCTCCTTCACCGCCTACCGCGGTGAGGCCATCGGCCTGATCGGCTCCAACGGCTCCGGCAAGTCCACCCTGCTGCGCGCCATCGCCGGCCTGCTCCCCGCGGAGAGCGGCAAGGTCTACACCGACGGCCAGCCCTCGCTCCTCGGCGTCAACGCGGCCCTGATGAACGATCTGACGGGCGAACGGAACGTCATCCTGGGCGGGCTCGCGATGGGCATGTCCCGCGAGCAGATCAAGGAGCGCTACCAGGGGATCGTCGACTTCTCGGGCATCAACGAGAAGGGCGACTTCATCACCCTGCCGATGCGCACCTACTCCTCCGGTATGGCGGCGCGCCTGCGCTTCTCCATCGCGGCCGCCAAGGACCACGACGTCCTCATGATCGACGAGGCTCTCGCCACCGGTGACCGCAAGTTCCAGAAGCGCTCCGAGGCCCGCATCCGCGAGCTGCGCAAGGAGGCCGGCACGGTGTTCCTGGTGAGCCACAACAACAAGTCGATCCGTGACACCTGCGACCGCGTCCTGTGGCTGGAGCGCGGCGAGCTGCGGATGGACGGGCGCACCGAGGACGTCCTCAAGGAGTACGAGAAGTTCACCGGAAAGTAGCCCGAACCCCTCGTCACCAGCACGCACCGGACCCCGCCGGAACGCCTCCGGCGGGGTCCGGATGCAAAGGGCGGTCAACGAACTCGGCAAGGACGGTCCCGTTCGGCAAAGAAGGGACCAACTCCGGTTCCACTTAGGAATCTTGGGGCCAATTGGTGTGTTGTTGTGATGTGCGGGACACCCCGACGGAGCAGGGCGCGTTGTACAACGTAAGCTGTACGAGTGCCGAATCGCGGCAAGTAGGGCCATAATGCGCGACACCCGGCACCCGCCGTATTGAGCCGTCCGCCGGGCGGCGTGTCCGAAATAGTGTGTATTGCGTCGGCAGTGTAGAACGGGAGATGTGACGGCAATGGCTACGGAAACTCCCCACCTCCGCGACGCTCGGGCCGTCCCCGCGCCGGGTGACGAGCGGTGACCGAAGCCGGGACGGCGCGCACCGGCGACCCGGAGCGCGACACCCTTGACAAGGCTGCGGCCGAGAACTTTCCCGTGGCACCGTTCTTCCTGCCCAGGGCATGGCGCACGGACCTCATGGCCGTCTACGGCTTCGCCCGCCTGGTCGACGACATCGGTGACGGCGACCTCGCGCCCGGCGGCGCCGACGCCCGCCTGCTCGGCGTGTCGCCCGAGGAGGCCGGGGACCGGTCGGTCCTGCTGGACGCCTTCGAGGCCGACCTGCGGAGGGTGTTCGACGCGAGCCCCCGTCACCCGCTGCTGCGCCGGCTCCAGCTCACCGTCCGCCGCCGGTCCCTGACGCCCGAGCCCTTCCTCGGCCTGATCGCGGCCAACCGTCAGGACCAGGTCGTCCGGCGGTACGAGACGTACGACGACCTCCTCGCCTACTGCGAACTGTCCGCCAACCCCGTCGGCCGTCTCGTCCTCGCCGTCACCGGCACGTCCACGCCCGAGCGTGTGCGCCGCTCCGACGCCGTCTGTACGGCCCTGCAGATCGTCGAACACCTCCAGGACGTGGCCGAGGACCTCGGCCACGACCGCATCTATCTGCCCGCCGCGGACATGAAGCGCTTTCATGTCCAGGAGGCGGATCTCGCGGCGACCACGGCAGGCGCATCGGTGCGCGCGCTGGTTGCGTACGAAGCAGAACGCGCCCGTGACCTGCTGAATGAGGGCAACGCCCTGGTGGGTAGCGTTCACGGCAGGCTGAGGCTGCTCCTTGCCGGGTTCGTGGCGGGGGGAAGGGCGGCGATCCGCGCGATCGCCGCCGCCGACTATGACGTACTTCCCGGCCCGCCCAAGCCCGGCAGGCTCCAACTGCTGCGTGAGGCGGGCGTGACCCTGCGAGGAGAGGGGTGATCCGGACCGTGGAGTCTGAGCCACACGTGTCCGCACCGGTACTCGCCGCCTACAGCTACTGCGAGGCCGTCACCGGACAGCAGGCCCGAAACTTCGCGTACGGCATCAGACTGCTGCCGACGCCCAAGCGTCGTGCGCTGTCCGCGGTCTACGCGTTCGCGCGGCGCGTCGACGACATCGGCGACGGCGCGCTCTCACCCGACGTCAAGGTGGCCAGACTTGAGGACACCCGGGCCCTGCTCACCCGGGTCCGTGAAGGCGACGTCGACGAGGACGAGACCGACCCGGTCGCGGTCGCCCTCGCGCATGCGAGCGAGCAGTTCCCGATCCCGCTCGGCGGCCTCGACGAACTCATCGACGGCGTCCTGATGGACGTCCGCGGCGAGGTCTACGAGACCTGGGACGACCTCAAGGTCTACTGCCGCTGCGTGGCGGGCGCCATCGGGCGCGTCTCACTGGGCGTGTTCGGTACGGAACCGGGAGCGCGCGGTGTCGAGCGCGCCTCCGAGTACGCCGACACGCTGGGGCTCGCGCTGCAACTCACCAACATCCTCAGGGACGTTCGTGAGGACGCCCTGGGCGGGCGCACCTATCTGCCCGCCGACGACCTCGCCAAGTTCGGCTGCTCGGCCGGGTTCGGCCAGCCGGTCCCACCGCCCGACTCCGACTTCGCGGGCCTCATCCACTTCGAAGTGCGCCGGGCCCGCACCCTTTTCGCCGAGGGCTACCGGCTGCTGCCCATGCTCGACCGGCGCAGCGGCGCCTGTGTCGCCGCCATGGCCGGCATCTACCGCCGCCTCCTCGACCGCATCGAGCGCGAGCCGGAGGCAGTGCTGCGCGGCCGCGTCTCGCTGCCGGGGCGGGAGAAGGCGTACGTCGCCGTGCGTGGGCTGTCCGGTCTCGATGCCCGCCATGTCTCCCGGCGGACCGTCAGCCGGCCCGTCAGGAGGCGCTCCTGATGGCCAGGGCCTGTTCTGAGTTCCTCGCCTGCGCCCCGACGCCCGGCACGCTCCCCCACTGCCTTGAGGGCGTGGGAGGTACCCCCACTCGGCGCACGGCGCCACAGGACAGGTGGCTCCGCCACATGACCTGCGACGCCGCACGCCGAGGGCACGCACCGACTGCGGACGTCAGCGGCTCCGCCGCGGGCGCTGCGCCCGATCTTCGCGCGGACGACGGGGAACTCAGAACAGGCATCAGGGCGCTTCTGATGGCCGGTCCCGACCAAGGCGGCTCCATCGGTGAAAGGCGGCACGCAACCCTCCGCCGCACGGCCGCGTCCCAGACTGCAACGGCCTGCCGTGGCTCGCTGAAGCACCACGGCCATGGCGCGGGGGAGGGCGCACGATGACCTACGGCACACACCCCGAGGGACTGTTCGACGGTGACAGGCCCGGCCGCCCGGCTCCCCGGAAGGGTGCGGAGCACCTCCGCGAAGGGGCGGCGGGAGACGGACGGTCGGCCGTCGTGGTCGGCGGCGGGCTCGCCGGGATCACCGCCGCGCTGTCGCTGGCCGACGCCGGAGTGCGCGTCACCCTGCTGGAAGGACGGCCCCGGCTCGGCGGACTCGCCTTCTCCTTCCAGCGCGGCAACCTGACCGTCGACAACGGACAGCACGTGTACCTGCGCTGCTGCACCGCGTACCGCTGGTTCCTCGACCGCGTCGACGGGACCGCGCTCGCCCCCGTGCAGGACCGTCTCGACGTGCCCGTACTCGACGTCGAGGCCCGTGCCGGCCGACGGCTCGGCAGACTGCGGCGCGACGCACTGCCCGTACCGCTGCATCTGGGGCGCAGCCTCGCCACGTATCCGCACCTCTCGCTCGGTGAGCGCGCCAAAGTGGGGCGTGCCGCACTGGCGCTCAAGGCGCTCGACCTCGCGGATCCCGCGCTGGACAACCAGGACTTCGGCAGCTGGCTGGCCGCGCACGGTCAGTCGGCGCGTGCCGTCGAGGCACTGTGGGACCTCGTGGGGGTCGCCACCCTCAACGCGGTGGCCAAAGACGCCTCTCTCGGGCTCGCCGCGATGGTGTTCAAGACGGGTCTGCTGTCCGACCCGGGCGCGGCCGACATCGGCTGGGCACGCGTCCCGCTGGGCGAACTGCACGACCGGCTGGCCCGCAAGGCGCTCGACTCGGCGGGCGTCCGTACCGTACTCCGTACACGCGTCACCTCCATCTCCCCTTACGGAAACGGGCGTTGGACGGTTCAGGTTCCCGGTGAGACCCTCGACGCGGACGCCGTCGTCCTCGCCGTACCACAGCGCGAGGCGCACGATCTGCTGCCCGCGGACGCGCTCGACCACCCCGGGCGGCTGCTGGAGATCGGCACCGCCCCGATCCTCAACGTCCATGTGGTGTACGACCGGAAGGTGCTCGACAAGCCGTTCTTCACGGCGCTCGGCACCCCGGTGCAGTGGGTCTTCGACCGGACCGAGGCATCCGGGCTGAGCGAGGGCCAGTACCTGGCGGTGTCGCAGTCGGCGGCTCAGGACGAGATCGACACACCGGTGTCCGTCCTGCGTGAGCGGTACCTGCCGGAGCTGGAACGGCTGCTTCCGGGCACGCGCGGTGCGGGCGTGCGCGACTTCTTCGTGACCCGGGAGCGCACGGCGACGTTCGCTCCCACCCCTGGCGTCGGGCGGCTCCGGCCCGGCGCCCGCACCAAGGCCCCCGGCCTGTACCTGGCCGGTGCGTGGACCGCCACAGGGTGGCCCGCGACCATGGAGAGTGCGGTCCGCAGCGGCATCAGCGCGGCGGACGCCGCACTGGGCGCCCTGGGCAGACCCCGCGACCATCTCTTCGACTTCGAGGAGGCGGCCTGATGCTCAACGAGCGACGCGAGGCAGACCCCCGCACCTCCCGCACCGCAACAAGAGGAGAGACTGTGCCCACTGTGCCCCCGGCCTCGACGGCCGCGCGAGAGCCCGCGGTGGACGTGACCGCGCTCCTGGAGCGCGGCCGGACCCTGGCCACCCCGGTGCTGCGGGCGGCCATCGACCGACTGGCGCCGCCCATGGGCACAGTCGCCGCCTACCACTTCGGCTGGATCGACGCCGAGGGCAGGCCCGCCGACGGCGACGGCGGCAAGGCCGTGCGGCCCGCCCTCGCCGTGCTGTCCGCCGAGGTCACCGAGGCGGCCCCCGAGACCGGCATCCCCGGCGCGGTCGCGGTCGAGCTGGTGCACAACTTCTCGCTCCTGCACGACGACCTGATGGACGGCGACGAGCAGCGCCGCCACCGCGGCACCGTCTGGAAGGTGCACGGCCCGGCCCAGGCCATCCTCGTCGGCGACGCCCTCATGGCCCTCGCCAACGAAATCCTCCTGGAACTCGGCACCGCCGAGGCCGGCCGTGCCACCCGTCGGCTGACCAGGGCCACCCGCGCCCTCATCGACGGCCAGGCCCAGGACATCTCCTACGAGCACCGGGACCGCGTCAGCGTCGAGGAGTGCCTGGAGATGGAGGGCAACAAGACGGGCGCGCTGCTCGCGTGCGCCTGCTCGATCGGCGCGGTCCTCGGCGGCGCCGACGACCACACGGCCGACACGCTGGAGAAGTACGGCTACCACCTCGGCCTCGCCTTCCAGGCCGTCGACGACCTGCTGGGCATCTGGGGCGACCCGGAGGCCACCGGCAAGCAGACCTGGAGCGACCTGCGTCAGCGCAAGAAGTCCCTGCCGGTGGTGGCAGCGCTCGCGGCAGGCGGCCGGGCCTCCGAGCGGCTCGGCGAGATCCTCGCGGCCGACGCCAAGAGCAGCGACATCGAGAACTTCTCCGAGGAGGAGTTCGCCGCCCGCGCCGCCCTCATCGAGGAGGCCGGCGGCCGCGACTGGACCGCCGAGGAAGCGCGCCGCCAGCACCAGATCGCCCTTGACGCCCTGGACGAGATCCGGATGCCCGACCGGGTGCGCGATCAGTTCGTGGCGCTCGCCGACTTCGTCGTCGTACGAAAGAGATGATCACTACAGGGAAAGAGATGATCCCTATCGGTCGAATATCCCTCGCGTAGTCGCCGGCCGGTGCCTCGGGCACGGTGAGCACCGGCCGACGGCGGACCCACAGCAGAGACATGCCACTGCACGAAGGGGAAGCCATGACAGCGACGACCGACGGAAGCACCGGGGCACCACCACCCCGAGCTGCCTCGGCCAGCGAAACCGAAACCGACATCGACACCCTCGGGGTGGCGGGGGTCCCGGATGCCGCCGTGCGCGCGACAGCGCGCGCCACCGACTTCCTGCTCTCGCGCCAGGACGCCCAGGGCTGGTGGAAGGGCGACCTGGAGACCAACGTCACTATGGACGCCGAGGACCTTCTCCTCCGTCAGTTCCTGGGCATCCGCGACGACAGGACCACGAAGGCCGCCGCCCTCTTCATCCGCGGCGAGCAACGCGAGGACGGCACCTGGGCGACCTTCTACGGCGGACCCGGGGAACTCTCCACCACCATCGAGGCGTATGTCGCCCTGCGCCTGTCCGGAGACGCCCCGGACGCCCCGCATATGGCGAAGGCGTCGGAGTGGATCCGCGCCCGGGGCGGTATCGCCGCCTCCCGCGTCTTCACCCGGATCTGGCTCGCCCTGTTCGGCTGGTGGAAGTGGGAGGACCTGCCCGAACTCCCGCCGGAGCTCATCTACTTCCCGAAGTGGATGCCGCTGAACATCTACGACTTCGGGTGCTGGGCACGGCAGACCATCGTCCCCCTGACCATCGTCTCGGCGAAGCGGCCGGTGCGGCCCGCGCCCTTCCCGCTCGACGAGCTGCACACCGACCCCCGCGATCCGAACCCGTCCGTGCCCCTCGCTCCCGCGGCGAGCTGGGACGGCGTCTTCCAGCGGCTCGACAAGGTCCTGCACGGCTACCACAAGGTGGCCCTGAAGCCCCTGCGCAGGGCGGCCATGAACAGCGCGGCCCGCTGGATCATCGAGCGGCAGGAGAACGACGGCTGCTGGGGCGGCATCCAGCCTCCGGCGGTGTACTCGGTCATCGCGCTGCACCTGCTCGGCTATGACCTCCAACACCCGGTCATGCGCGCCGGGTTGGAGTCCCTCGACCGGTTCGCCGTGTGGCGCGAGGACGGGGCTCGGATGATCGAGGCCTGCCAGTCGCCGGTGTGGGACACCTGCCTCGCGACTACCGCCCTCGTCGACGCCGGACTGCCCGCCGACCACCCGCAGTTGGTGAAGGCCGCGGACTGGATGCTCGGCGAGGAGATCGTCCGGCCAGGAGACTGGGCCGTACGGCGACCAGGACTCCCGCCGGGCGGCTGGGCGTTCGAGTTCCACAACGACAACTACCCCGACATCGACGACACCGCCGAGGTCGCCCTCGCGCTGCGCCGCGTCAAGCACCCCGACCCCGAGCGCGTCAACAAGGCGATCGCGCGTGGGGTCCGCTGGAACCTCGGCATGCAGTCGAGGAACGGCGCGTGGGGCGCCTTCGATGTCGACAACACCAGTCCGTTCCCCAACAAGCTGCCCTTCTGCGACTTCGGTGAGGTCATCGACCCGCCGTCCGCCGACGTCACCGCGCATGTCGTGGAGATGCTGGCCGTCGAAGGACTCGCCCACGACGAACGCACCCGCCGCGGCATCGAGTGGCTGCTCGCCGAACAGGAGCCGAACGGCTCGTGGTTCGGGCGCTGGGGCGTCAACTACGTCTACGGCACGGGGTCGGTGGTCCCGGCACTGGTGGCCGCAGGGCTGCCCGCCTCGCACCCCGCGATCCGCCGGGCCGTCGCCTGGCTGGAGGCCGTGCAGAACGACGACGGCGGCTGGGGCGAGGACCTGCGCTCCTACCACGATGTCGCCGGGTGGAGCGGCAAGGGCGCCTCCACGGCCTCCCAGACCGCGTGGGCCCTGCTCGCGCTGCTGGGGGCGGGGGAGCGGGAGTCGAAGACCGTCGAGCGCGGCATCGAGTGGCTCGCGGGCACCCAGCGCGAGGACGGCTCCTGGGACGAGCCGTACTTCACCGGGACCGGCTTCCCGTGGGACTTCTCGATCAACTACCACCTCTACCGGCAGGTCTTCCCGCTGACCGCGCTCGGCAGGTACGTCCACGGGGAGCCCTTCACGGACAGGAGTGATTCGACCGACACGACGGCCGCGCCCGTCAAGGGGAGCTGAAGTGAGCGACTCTCCCGCCCCGGCCCCGCTGCTGATCGCCTGCGCGCTAGGCATCGAACGGCTCGCCCTGCGAGGAGGCGTCCCCCGGGGCGCCCAGGGCCCGGTCACCGTATTGCGGACCGGCATGGGGCCCAGAGCCGCCGTGCGCTCGGTCACCCGGGCGCTCGGCGAGCCGGCGCTGCGCGGGGCCGCCGTCATGGCCACCGGCTTCTGCGCCGGGCTCGCGCCGGGCATGCACCCCGGCGACCTCGTCGTCGCCGAGGAGACCCGGGGCCCGGCCGGTGCCACGACGCTGTGCGAGGGCACCGATCTGCTGGTCAAGGAGCTGGTGCGCGCCGTGCCCGGGCGCACCGTGCACACCGGCACGCTCACCGGCTCGGACCACGTCGTACGCGGGCACGAAAGATCGGAACTGCTCGCGACCGGCGCAATCGCGGTCGACATGGAGTCCGCGGCCACGCTCCAGAGCGCCGTGCGCCGGGGAGCGCGCCCGGTTGCGGCCGTCCGGGTGGTCGTGGACGCTCCAGAACATGAACTCGTCCGGATCGGCACGGTGCGCGGTGGAATATCGGCTTTCCGTGTTCTTCGTGCCGTCGTTCCCGCTTTCTTCGAATGGCACCGTTCTTTGTTGCTTCCCAGGAGGTGAGCCAGATGGCCATGCCGCTCCGCCAGTCCATCAAGGTGGCGACGTATCTCTTTGAACAGAAGCTTCGCCGACGGGACAAGTTTCCGCTCATCGTCGAACTGGAACCGCTCTTCGCCTGCAACCTGAAGTGCGAGGGCTGTGGCAAGATCCAGCACCCGGCCGGAGTACTCAAGCAGCGCATGCCGGTGGCGCAGGCCGTGGGCGCCGTCCTGGAGTCGGGGGCGCCGATGGTGTCCATCGCCGGGGGCGAACCCCTGATGCACCCTCAGATCGACGAGATCGTACGGCAGCTGGTCGCCCGGCGGAAATACGTCTTCCTGTGCACCAACGCCATGCTGATGCGCAAGAAGATGGACAACTTCAAGCCCTCGCCGTACTTCGCGTTCGCCGTGCACATCGACGGACTGCGCGAGCGGCACGACGAGTCCGTGGCGAAGGAGGGGGTGTTCGACGAGGCCGTGGAGGCCATCAAGGAGGCCAAGAAGCGGGGCTTCCGGGTCACCACCAACTCGACCTTCTTCAACACCGACACCCCGCAGACCATCATCGAGGTGCTCAACTACCTCAACGACGACCTCAAGGTCGACGAGATGATGATCTCGCCCGCCTACGCCTACGAGAAGGCGCCCGACCAGGAACACTTCCTGGGCGTGGAGCAGACCCGCGACCTGTTCAGGAAGGCCTTCGCGGGCGGCAACCGGAGCCGCTGGCGGCTCAACCACTCGCCGCTGTTCCTGGACTTCCTCGAGGGCAAGGTCGACTTCCCGTGCACCGCGTGGGCGATCCCCAACTACTCGCTGTTCGGCTGGCAGCGGCCCTGCTATCTGATGAGCGACGGGTACGTGCCGACGTACCGGGAGCTCATCGAGGAGACGGACTGGGACAAGTACGGCCGCGGCAAGGACCCCCGCTGCTCCAACTGCATGGCCCACTGCGGCTACGAGCCGACCGCCGTCCTCGCCACCATGGGATCCCTGAAGGAGTCGCTGCGCGCCATGCGCGAGACCGTCACCGGAAACCACGGGTGATGCCATGACCGCCGTATCCCTCGGCGTTCCCGACGTACCCGTCCGGCCGATGGCTCAGCGCCGCGTCTCGCGGCAGATCCAGGTCGGGCCGGTGGCCGTGGGGGGCGGAGCCCCGGTGTCGGTGCAGTCGATGACGACGACGCGTACGTCGGACATCGGCGCCACGCTGCAGCAGATCGCGGAGCTCACCGCGTCCGGCTGCCAGATCGTGCGGGTGGCCTGCCCGACTCAGGACGACGCGGACGCGCTCGCCACGATCGCGCGGAAGTCGCAGATCCCGGTGATCGCGGACATCCACTTCCAGCCGAAGTACGTGTTCGCGGCGATCGAGGCGGGCTGTGCGGCGGTCCGGGTCAACCCGGGCAACATCAAGCAGTTCGACGACAAGGTCAAGGAGATCGCGCGGGCCGCGAAGGAGCACGGCACGCCGATCCGTATCGGTGTCAACGCGGGCTCGCTGGACCGGCGGCTGCTGCAGAAGTACGGCAAGGCGACCCCGGAGGCCCTGGTCGAGTCGGCTCTCTGGGAGGCGTCGCTCTTCGAGGAGCACGACTTCCGGGACATCAAGATCTCGGTCAAGCACAACGACCCGGTGGTGATGGTCAACGCCTACCGGCAGCTGGCCGCCCAGTGCGACTATCCGCTGCACCTGGGGGTAACCGAGGCCGGTCCGGCGTTCCAGGGCACCATCAAGTCCGCCGTGGCCTTCGGGGCGCTGCTCGCCGAGGGCATCGGCGACACGATCCGGGTGTCCTTGAGTGCCCCGCCTGTCGAGGAGGTCAAGGTGGGCATCCAGATCCTTCAGGCGCTGGGGCTGCGGCAGCGGCGGCTGGAGATCGTGTCGTGTCCGTCGTGCGGGCGGGCACAGGTCGACGTGTACCGGTTGGCCGAGGAGGTCACGGCCGGTCTGGAGGGGATGGAGGTGCCCCTGCGCGTCGCCGTCATGGGGTGTGTCGTCAACGGTCCTGGAGAGGCCAGGGAGGCAGATCTGGGGGTCGCCTCCGGCAACGGCAAGGGCCAGATCTTCGTAAGGGGCGAGGTCATCAGGACCGTACCCGAGTCGAAGATCGTGGAGACCCTCATCGACGAGGCGATGAAGATCGCGGAGCAGATGCAGCAGGACGGTGTCGCGGCGGGGGAGCCGGCCGTCACCGTGAGTTGAACAGCACTGACCGAGAGGGGGCCCGAGCGTGACGATTCTGGAGAGCATCCGGGGACCACGGGAACTGAAGGCGCTGTCCAAGGCGGAACTCGGTGAACTGGCGGGAGAAATACGGGAGTTCCTGGTTCAAGCGGTTGCCAGGACCGGCGGACACCTGGGGCCCAACCTGGGGGTGGTGGAACTCTCCATCGCACTCCACCGGGTCTTCGAGTCGCCCGTCGACAGCATCCTGTGGGACACCGGTCACCAGAGTTATGTGCACAAACTGCTGACCGGCCGTCAGGACTTCTCCAAGCTGCGCAGCAAGGGCGGCCTGTCCGGCTACCCGTCCCGCGAGGAGTCCGAGCACGACGTCATCGAGAACAGCCACGCCTCCACCGCCCTCGGCTGGGCGGACGGGCTCGCCAAGGCCCGGCAGGTGCGACAGGAGAAGGGGCACGTCGTCGCGGTCATCGGTGACGGCGCCCTCACCGGCGGCATGGCATGGGAGGCGCTCAACAACATCGCGGCCGCAAAGGACCGGCCACTGATCATCGTCGTCAACGACAACGAACGGTCGTACGCCCCGACCATCGGCGGCCTCGCGAACCACCTCGCGACCCTGCGCACGACCGACAGCTACGAGCAGGTCCTGGCCTGGGGCAAGGACGTCCTGCTCCGGACCCCGGTCATCGGTACGACCCTGTACGAGTCGCTGCACGGCGCGAAGAAGGGCTTCAAGGACGCCTTCGCGCCGCAGGGCATGTTCGAGGACCTGGGGCTGAAGTACGTCGGGCCGATCGACGGACACGACGTGGGGGCCGTGGAGTCCGCGCTCAGGCGTGCGAAACGCTTCCACGGGCCCGTGCTCGTCCACTGCCTGACCGAGAAGGGACGCGGGTACGAGCCCGCGCTCTCCCACGAGGAGGACCACTTCCACACCGTCGGCGTGATGGACCCGCTCACCTGCGAGCCCCTCGCCCCCGCGGGCGGCCCCTCCTGGACCTCGGTGTTCGGCGACGAGATCGTCCGGATCGGCGAGGAACGCGACGACGTCGTGGCGATCACGGCGGCCATGCTGCACCCGGTGGGCCTGGGCGCGTTCGCGGAGCGGTTCCCGGACCGTGTGTGGGACGTCGGGATAGCCGAGCAGCACGCCGCGGTGTCGGCGGCCGGACTCGCGACGGGTGGCCTGCATCCGGTCGTCGCCGTCTACGCCACCTTCCTCAACCGTGCCTTCGACCAGCTCCTGATGGATGTCGCGCTGCACCGCTGCGGGGTGACGTTCGTACTGGACCGGGCCGGGGTCACCGGCGTCGACGGGCCGTCGCACAACGGCATGTGGGACATGTCGATCCTCCAGGTCGTGCCCGGCCTCAGGATCGCCGCGCCCCGCGACGCCGGCCAACTGCGCGCGCAACTGCGCGAGGCGGTTGCCGTCGACGACGCGCCGACGCTTCTCCGCTTCCCCAAGGAGTCGGTCGGGCCCGACATCCCGGCGGTGGACCACGTGGGCGGCATGGACGTACTGCAACGCTCCACGGGCCGCCCGGAGGTGCTGCTGGTGGCCGTCGGCGTCATGGCCCCGGTCTGCCTCCAGGCCGCCGAACTGCTGGGGGCCCGCGGTGTCGGCTGCACCGTCGTGGACCCGCGCTGGGTCAAGCCGGTCGACCCCGCGCTGCCCTCACTCGCGGCCGAGCATCAGGTGGTGGCCGTCGTGGAGGACAACAGCCGGGCGTCCGGCGTCGGCGCGGCCGTCGCGCTGGCCCTCGGGGACGCCGAAGTGGATGTGCCCGTACGGCGGTTCGGCATCCCGGAGCAGTTCCTCGCGCACGCCAAGCGGGGCGAGGTGCTGGCCGACATCGGCCTCACGCCGGTCGAGATCGCCGGACGGATCAGCGCCTGCCTGGCGGCCAGGGACGAACTCGCCAAGGAGAACCAGGAATGACCACCGCGGAACCCGCAGCCGGGGCCAAGGAGTTCGACCTCGGCAGACTCCTGGCCGAGCGCGGGGCCGAGCGCTACGAGCTCCACGCCCGGCACCTCAACCACCAGCTCCCGCGCATGCTGCACACCATCGGCTTCGACAAGGTCTACGAGCGGGCCGAGGGCGCGCACTTCTGGGACGCGGACGGTAACGACTACCTGGACATGCTCGCCGGGTTCGGGGTGATGGGCCTCGGCCGCCACCACCCCGTCGTCCGCAAGGCGCTGCACGACGTCCTCGACGCCTCCCTCGCCGACCTCACCCGCTTCGACTGCCAGCCGCTGCCCGGGCTCCTCGCCGAGAAGCTCCTCACCCACAGCCCGCACCTGGACCGGGTGTTCTTCGGCAACAGCGGCACGGAGGCCGTGGAGACCGCGCTGAAGTTCGCCCGGTACGTGACCGGCAGGCCGCGTGTCCTGTACTGCGCGCATGCCTTCCACGGGCTGACGACCGGAGCGCTGTCCGTGAACGGCGAGTCGGGCTTCCGGGACGGGTTCGCGCCGCTGCTGCCCGACACGGCGGTCCCGCTCGGCGATCTCGACGCCCTGGCACGGGAGGTGAAGAAGGGCGACGTCGCCGCCCTCATCGTCGAACCGATCCAGGGCAAGGGTGTGCACGAGGCCCCGCCCGGTTACCTTCGCGCCGCCCAGGAACTGCTGCACCAGCACAGGGCGCTGCTCATCGCCGACGAGGTGCAGACCGGTCTCGGGCGGACCGGCGACTTCTACGCCTACCAGCACGAGGACGGGGTGGAGCCGGACCTGGTGTGTGTGGCGAAGGCGCTCTCCGGAGGCTACGTGCCCGTCGGGGCGACCCTCGGCAAGGACTGGATCTTCAAGAAGGTCTACTCGTCGATCGACCGCGTCCTCGTCCACTCGGCGAGCTTCGGCTCCAACGCCCAGGCCATGGCGGCGGGCCTCGCCGTGCTGTCGGTCATGGACGACGAGCAGATCGTCGTGCGCGCTCGCGCGACCGGTGAGCTGCTGAAGTCCCGGCTCGCGGCGCTGGTCGACAAGTACGAGCTGCTCAGCGACGTACGCGGCCGGGGACTGATGATCGGTATCGAGTTCGGGAAGCCGAAGTCACTGGGGTTGCGCAGCCGGTGGGCCATGCTGCAGGCCGCACGCAAGGGCCTGTTCGCGCAGATGGTCGTCGCACCGCTGCTCCAGCGGCACCGCATCCTGACCCAGGTCTCCGGCGACCATGTGGAGGTCATCAAGCTGATCCCGCCACTGGTCGTCGGGGAGCGGGACGTCGACCGCTTCGTCGACGCCTTCACCGACGTGATGGATGACGCGCACAGCGGCAGCGGGCTGCTGTGGGACTTCGGGAAGACACTCGTGAAGCAGGCGGTGGCCAACCGCTGAGCCTCCGCCCGCGCGTTTTTTGCCTGTGGGGCAACAGATTTGCCTCACAGGCAATCCTCGGGCTGAATGGAGGCATGAGCCTCACCGAGCCGGAGCCGTCCGCCGGGGCCGAACCCGCCGCCGACCTTCCGGCCGTCGCTCCGCAACTGCGCATCCTGCGCCGCCGTGCCTCCCTCACCCTGGAGGCCGCGGCGCGGGCCGCCGGGCTGTCGCCCGCGCATCTCTCCCGGCTGGAGACCGGCCGCCGCCAGCCCTCGCTGCCGATGCTGCTCGCGCTGGCCCGCGTCTACGGTACGACGGTGTCGGAACTGCTCGGCGAGACGGTCGCCGAACGGGACGCGGTCGTCCGCGCCGCCGACATGGAGCCGACGCGGGCGGGCGGCTGGACGTACTGGCAGGCGGGCGCCGCCGGGCGCGGTATGCAGGCCCTGCGCGTGCACGTCCCGTACGGCTCGCAGGGCGACATCGTGCGTGTCCACCCCGGTGAGGAGTGGCTGTACGTGCTGAAGGGCCGGCTGCGGCTGCGCCTCGGGGACGCCACGCACCTGCTCGCGCCCGGTGACAGCGCCCATTTCGACTCGCTGACCCCGCACCGACTCGCGGCCGCCGACCACGACGGCGCCGACCTGCTCTTCGTCCACACCCTGCTGCAGAGCCCGACCGCCACGCTGTGCCTCGGGCCGACGACCACCGGAGAAGCCCCGTGAGCGACCTGGAAGAGAAGTTCCCCCGTGCCCTGTGGGTGCGCCTGATCATCTACATCGCCGTAGGCCACATCTTCGCGGCCTTCATCTATCTGCTCTTCGAGGTGGGCGCGAAGCAGTGAGCGGCGTGAACGGGCGGCACGGCCCCCGGCTCAGTCCAGCAGCCGCTCGCGCAGCCGCTCCCGGATCCGCGGCGTGACCTTCAGGCCCTGCTCCAGATACGTGTCCACGCCGCCCCAGGCCTGCTCGATCGTCTCGAACGCCGCCTGAAGGTACTCGGCCCGCGCGTCGAACAGCGGGTTGAGCAGCTCCATGACCTCGGGGGAGTAGGCACTGGCCGACTTCTCGCTGCGGTGCACCTTGTAACGGCGGTGGGTGGCGGCCGACTCCAGGTAGTCCGCCACGATGGCGTCGCGCTCCACGCCGAGCGCGAGGAGTGTCACCGCTATCGACAGACCCGCGCGGTCCTTGCCGGCCGCGCAGTGCATCAGGGCGGGCACGCTGTCCTCGGCCAGCGCGTGCAGCACCTGGGAGTGCTCGGCCGTGCGGTGCCGGATGATCGTGCGGTACGAGCCGATCATGCGGCCTTCCGCCTTGCCGTCCGCGAGCAGGTCACGCAGCTGGTCCAGGTCGCCGTCGCGGACCATCGTCCAGAACTCGGCGCCGTCCGCCGGGTCCGTCAGCGGCAGGTTGACGTTCCGCACGCCCGGCAGGTCGATGTCCGGGCCCTCCAGCTTCTGGTCGGCCGCGTTGCGGAAGTCGAAGATCGTGTGCAGCTCCAGGGAGGACAGAAACGCTGCGTCCTCGTCGGTCGCGTGCGCGAGGTGGCCGCTGCGGAACAGCCGCCCGTGGGTCACACGCCGGCCGTCCACGGTGGGCAGGCCCCCCACGTCACGGAAATTCCGTACTCCGGTCAGCTCCGGCTCGGTCGACGGGACCTGCTGCGTCACGGGGGCTCCTCCCATCCGGCCGTCGGCGATGCCCGGTTCCGCACACCGACGTTGCGCCCTCGACGATACGACATGGCTTCGTGGGCCACGGAGTTGTCCACAGGTGTCCACGGGCGTTTGCCATGAGCCCCGGCGGACTTGATGATGTCGGGGCCTGATCGCACCTGTTCGAATATGTTGGAGGCTTGATGCTGGAGATCGGCGGAGACGGTCGTACGTGGCTGCTCTCAGGACCCACGAGCAGCTACGCGCTGTCGCTCACCGAGGACGACACCCTCCTGCACCTCCACTGGGGTCCGAGGATCGGGCTCGCCGACGCCGAGGACCTCGCGGCCCGGCCGCTGCCCCCGTACCGGGGCTTCGAGTCCCAGCTCGACGGACTTGAGGAGTATCCGGTCGAGGGCGGGCCCCGCTTCGTACGGCCCGCCCTGTCCGTCCGCACCGACGAGGTCCGCGGCACCGAGTGGACCTTCCACGTGTACGAGATCGAGGACGACGAGCTGCGGCTGCGCTTCACCGACAACGGGCTCGGCATCACGCTGCACTACCGGATGCGCCACGATGTCGTCGAGCGCTGGGTGACCCTCACCAACGAAGGCCCCGCCCTGGAGGTGCTGCGCGCCGACTCAGCGACCTGGACGCTGCCGTTGCGCGAGGGGTGGCGGCTGTCCCAGGTGCACGGACGGTGGGCCGCCGAGTCCCGGCTCGTCAGCACGGACCTCACCTACGGTGAGCACGTCATCGGCAGCCGGCGCGGCCACACCGGGCACCAGCACCTGCCGTGGGTCGCGCTCGACGCCGAGGGGACGACCGAGGAGCGCGGCGAGGTCTACGGATGCGCGCTCGCCTGGTCGGGCACCTGGCGCATCTGCGTGGCCCAACTCCCCGACGCGCGCGTGCAGATCACCGGCGGCATCGGCTACGACGACTCGGGCCTGATGCGCCTGGAGGCGGGCGAGTCGTACACGACCCCCGTCTTCGCGGGGCTGTGGAGCGACGGCGGCTTCGGTGGGGCGAGCCGGGCCTGGCACGCTTACCAGCGCGCGTACGTCATCCCGGGTGCGGAGCAGGACCGGCCGGTGCTCTACAACTCCTGGGAGGCGACGGAGTTCGACATCACCGAGGACCAGCAGCGCGAGCTGGCGCGGCGGGCTGCGGGCATGGGGGTCGAGCTGTTCGTGGTCGACGACGGCTGGTTCGGGAAGCGGACCAGCGACCGGGCGGGGCTCGGCGACTGGACGCCCAACCCAGACCGCTTCCCGGCCGGGCTGAAGCCGCTCGCCGAGGACGTGCGCGCGCTCGGCATGCAGTTCGGCATCTGGGTCGAGCCCGAGATGGTCAACGCGGACAGTGATCTGTACCGGGCACACCCGGAATGGGTGCAGTTCCAGCCGGGCCGAAAGCGGACGGAGTTCCGCAATCAGCTCGTACTGAACCTCGCTCGCGAGGATGTCCAGGAGTACCTCTGGGAGAAACTGGACGACCTGCTCTCCAGCGCGCCCATCGACTATGTGAAGTGGGACTTCAACCGCTGCTTCACCGACGCCGGCTGGCCCGGTGAGCCCTACCCGCAGAAGCTGTGGGTCGAGCACGTGCACGCCTTCTACAACCTGCTCGACCGGCTGCGGGCCGCGCACCCGGGCGTCGCCTTCGAGTCCTGCTCGGGCGGTGGCGGACGGATCGACCTCGGAGTCATGGCGCGGACGGACCAGGTGTGGACCTCCGACAACACCGACCCGCTGGACCGGCTCGCCATCCAGCACGGCTTCAGCCAGATCCACCCGGCGCGGGTGATGGCCGCCTGGGTCACGGACAGCCCGAACACCCAGCTCAATGGGCGGGTCAGCTCCATGGGCTTCCGGTTCGTGAGCGCCATGGCGGGTGTGCTCGGCGTCGGCGGCGACCTTACGAAGTGGAGCGAAGGGGAGCTCGTCGAGGCGCGCGAGTGGGTCGAGCTCTACAAGGAGATCCGTCCCGTCGTGCAGCGCGGCGACCTCTACCGGCTGCGGCCGCCGGTCGGCGGGCTGAGCGCGGTGCAGTACGCCCTCGGTGACGAGGTGGTCGTCCTCGCCTGGCTTCAGGCTCAGCATCACGGTGAGCCCCCGGTCCCGCTCCGGCTGCGGGGCCTCGACCCGACACAAGCGTATGAATGCCGCGAATCGGGCGAAGTTCACCGAGGTGCGGTGCTGCTGCATCACGGGCTGTCCACGGGGCTGCGCGGTGACTTCGATGCGAAGGTTATCCGGCTGCGCCGCATCTGAGAGCTATGTCCGAAATGCAGCGTTGAGTCCAAGTGGCCCTGGAATAAAGCGCGGTGAGTCGAAGATGCGTGACCAGCGTCATATGTGTGACGCTGCGTCGCCGTCATGCTCATGTAATGCTGGTGCGTTTTCAGGGCCGTTAGGGAAGGTTGGAGATCGCTAATTGACGGAGCGTGACGGCGAATTCTTGAAAGGGATCATTAGGGAGACGCACGGAAACTCCCGATGGTTGTCCAGATGCCTGTAAGTCGCTTACGTTCCCCTCAATCCGGACGGACGCCGAATCCTGCCGCCGCCCGGAACCGCGAACTCACCCGTGCATGGCAGGAGCGGGGGACCCACAGGCAGTACCGCCTGTTCCGGTCTCCGGAACAGGCTTGGGGTCAAGCCGTGCACGAGTACGGCCGGGCATCTCCAGCCCGCACCCGACAGCTCACCTCGTAGGCGCCGGAGAGGAATTCGTCATGCCCGCGAGGGGTAAACACCGTCGCCCGAAGTCCCTGCGTTTCACCCGCTCGATAGCCGTCGCCGGAACCGGTGGCGCCGCACTCGCGCTTCCGCTGATCGGCGCCACTGGAGCCCATGCCGCGACCGCGGGCTCCGTTTCCCAGAAGGCGACGTCGGTTTCCCCGAAGGCCGTCACCGAGAAGAGCGAAAAGGCCGCCGCGGAGCAGGGCGAGAAGTCGGCCGCCACCAAGAAGACCGCGAAGCGGGTCTATTCGGTGCGGCCCGGAGACTACCTATCCAGGATCGCCGAGCAGCACCACGTCGCCGGTGGCTGGAAGAAGATCTACGCGGACAACCGCGAGGCCGTCGGCTCCGACCCGTCGCTCATCCATCCGGGCCTGAAGCTCACGCTCGGCGGAAAGGCCCCGTCGGGCGACAGCACGTCGGGCGGCGGCGGCAAGGCGACGGACGAGACAGCTTCCCCGGACAAGACCGCATCCTTGGAGCAGACCGGGCCGGAGAAAACTGAGCCGAAGGCCGAGTCGAAGCAGACCGAGACGCCTGGGAACGAGCCGACCTCCACGTCGGTCACGCCGAGCGCGGAGACCAGTGGCTCCGGCTTCATGCTCCCCGTCGAGGGCGCCTCCGTCGGCACCGCTTACAAGACCGCGGGCAGTATGTGGTCCAGCGGGTACCACACCGGCGTCGACTTCGTGGTCCCGACCGGCACCAGCCTCAAGGCCGTGGGTGCGGGCACGGTCGTCACCGCGGGCTGGGGCGGCGCGTACGGCAACCAGGTCGTCATCCAGCTCGACGACGGCCACTACGCGCAGTACGGCCACCTCTCCTCGCTCTCCGTCTCGGCGGGCCAGAGCGTGAGCGAGGGCCAGGAGATCGGCCTCTCCGGCGCGACCGGTAACGTCACCGGTCCGCACCTGCACTTCGAGATCCGCACGGGTCCGGACTACGGCTCGGACATCGACCCGGTCGCGTACCTGCGCTCGAAGGGCGTCAGTCTCTGACCCGTCCGCAGCTCCGCCGACCGCATCCGAAGGCCGGACCTCATGATCCCCGGGGTCCGGCCTTCGGCGTGTCCGGGCGGCTGTGAGTGGTGGGGTGCGAGCGAGTCGGCCGTGAGCGGTGGGGCGACGTCGTTCGGAAGTGCTTCGTGATCTTCGTGGTCAGCACAGTGCGGTCATGTGGCATGGCCGGTCGTCGTATCGACAGTGGGGCGGAAGTGACGACACAGTGGTCTTCAGCAAGCGCTTTCCACAGCTGTAGACCACACCACGCCACACTGCGCCCGTACACCGCCACGAAGGAGCGTCATGATCACTCGCAGAGCCTTCGGAGCCCTCGCCGCCGGTGCCGCTCTCGCGGCGCTGGCACCGGTGCCGACGGCGAGCGCCACGCCCCACGGCCGTCGCGGACGGCTGATCGCGGCGGACGACTTCCGGCACGGACTCCGCCAGTGGGCCACCGAGCTGCAGGACGGCGGCACCGTCACGGCCGCGGGCGGCGTCCTGGAGATCGACGTGTCGAGCGGTGCCACGGTCTGGTTCCGGAAGCGGTTCGAGGGCCCGTACGTCATCGAGTACACAGCCACGCCCGTCTCCGCGGGCGGCGCCAACGACCGGGTGTCCGACCTCAACAACTTCTGGAACGCCGTCGACGTACGGTCGCCCGACGACATCTTCGCCACCGAGCGGGGCGGAGCGCTCGCGGAGTACGACCGCCTCAAGACCTATTACGCGGGCTACGGCGCCAACACCAACACCACGACACGGCTGCGCCGTTACGTCGGCGAGGCCGGAGTGCGGCCGTTGGTCTACGACTACACGGAACCACTGCTCGTCGCCAACGAGCCCCACCACGTGCGGATCGTCTCCGACGGCTCCGCGGTCCAGTGGTGGAACAACGGGCGGCTGGTCTTCGACTACATCGACCCGCAGCCGTACACGAGCGGGCACTTCGCGTTCCGTACCGTGTGGAGCCACTTCCGGATCACGGGGTTCCGGGTCTGGCGGCTCGCTCAACGTCCCTGACGCAAGGCTTATTCCGCAGTTGACCAACACTTGACGAGTGGCCTATCTCACCGCTCGTCAACCTTTTCCTACGGTCGCGTAGCTCACATCCCACGGTGAATCATGACCCGATGTGGCAGACGATTCGAAGAATGACATGAGATCAGTGATCGGGTCGTACGTGGCGGTGGGGGACAGCTTCACCGAGGGCGTCGGCGACCCCGGCCCCGACGGGGCGTTCGTCGGCTGGGCCGACCGGTTCGCGGTACTCCTCGCGGACCGGCGCCCGGAGGGCGACTTCGACTACACCAACCTCGCCGTCCGCGGGAAACTGCTCGACCAGATCGTCGCGGACCAGCTCCCGAGGGCGAAGGAACTCGCTCCGGACCTGGTCTCCCTCTGTGCCGGCGGCAACGACATCCTCCGGCCCGGATCCGACCCCGACGAGGTCGCCGAGCGCTTCGAGCGCGCCGTCGCCGACCTCACCTCCGCCGTCGGCGCCGTCATGGTGACCACCGGCTTCGACACCCGTGGCGTGCCCGTGCTGAAGCATCTGCGCGGCAAGATCGCCACCTACAACGGGCATGTGCGCGCCATCGCCGACCGGTACCGGTGCCCCGTGCTGGACCTCTGGTCCCTGAAGACCGTCCAGGACCGGCGCGCCTGGGACGACGACCGGCTGCACCTGTCGCCCGAGGGCCACACGCGCGTGGCGCTGAGGGCGGGCCAGGTCCTGGGCATCGAGATCCCCGCCGACCCCGACCAGCCCTGGCCTCCGCTCCCGCCGCGCGGCACCTTCGAGGTCCGCCGCGACGACATCCACTGGGCCCGCGAGTACCTGGTCCCCTGGATCGGACGCCGGCTGCGCGGCGAGTCCTCCGGGGACCGCGTGGTGGCCAAGGGGAGCCTGTCGCCGGACGACATCAAGTCGCGGATCGATTCGGCGGTCTGAGGGAACGGCCGGCCGCGACGGCGAGCGGACGGCTGGGAGAGGGGGCGAGGAAGTGGTCTCTGGGCCCGACGGCCCGGCTTGCTCCGTGTGCCCGGGCTCAGCTGCAGGGGCTCAGCCCCTCGACGCCGTCAACGCCTCGCGCGTGAGGCCCAGTTCGCGGGCGAGGGCCTCGTCGGCCCACTCCAGGGTGCGGGTGCGGGAGACGGCGCCCTCGTAGGCGGTGGTCTGGACGGCGAGACCGTCCAGCAGGGCGGTGAGACGGAGGGCGGCGGTGGCCGGGTCGGGGCACTGGAACTCGCCGGCCGCCACGCCCTCCGTGATGACCTCGGTGATCGCGGCCTTCCACCGCCGGTCGAGGCCGCGCGTCACCTCTCGCAGCACGGGCTCGCGCAGTGCCGCCGCCCAGCCCTCGATCCACAGCCGCCAGCCCTTGGCCTGCCCGGTCGGCGCATACCAGCGCACGGCCGCCCGCAGCCGCCGCAGCGCGGTCGTCCGACGGCCCAGCAGCTTGCGCAGATGGGCGAGATCGTCCTCGGCGGCGTACGTGAACGCCTCGGCCACCAGCTTCTCCTTGGTCGAGAAGTGGTAGAGCACCAGCGCGTTGCTCACCCCGAGGGCCGAGGCCACGTCGGCGATCCGAACCGCCGTCACGCCCCGCACCTCGATCTGCCCGACCGCGGCCCGCAGCAACTCCTCACGCCGCTCCGCCACGCTCAACCGCACTCTGCTCACGCGGCAACCCTAATCCGTACGCGATACGTACCTGATCCGCGCCCGTAGACGAGTGCGCCGGTCGTCACCGGTCGTCACCGGTACCAGCCGAACCGCTCCGCGATCACCGGCAACCGGTCGGCGGCGAGGGCGTGGGCGGCCGTACGCGGAGTCGTTCCGTCGGCCTCGGCGCGCACCAGCGTCCGGTCGACGAGGGCGCGCATCGAGCGGCGGACATGGGCGAACGCCTCCTCCGCGTCCGCCCCGACGTCCCCGAACAGCGTCCACCACCACCAGGCGTTCGTCGCGGAGTTGACCACGACGTCCGGCAGAACGGTGACCCCGCGCGCGGAGAGCACTTCCTCGGCCTCGGGCAGGACCGGCATGTTGGCGGCCTCGGCGATCCAGTGCGCCGTGATCCGTGCCTGGTTCGCGCTGTCGATCGCGTACGAGACCGCCGCGGGCACCAGTACCTCCACGTCGGACGAAAGCCAGGCCTCACCCGGAAGCTCCCGGTCGTCGGGGCGCAGCACCGCGCGGTCGACCGTCCCGTACGCGTCACGGGCGGCGAGCAGCACCTCCACGTCGAGCCCCTGTGGGTTGCTGATCGTGCCCTTGATGTCGGCGACGGCCACTACCGTGAGTCCCGCGCGCGTGAGGAAGCGCGCCGTGGCCCCGCCCATGGTGCCCAGCCCCTGCAGGGCGACCCGTGTCCCGGCGTACGGCACGCCCGCCCGGTCGAGGGCGGTCAGCACCGACTCGGCGACCCCGCAGCCGCCGACCAGCTCGTCCAGCCCGATGCCGTCGACCCGCAGCGCGAAGGCGTCCGCGAGCCGCCGCCGGGCCACCGTCTCGTCGTCGAGCAGCGGGTACACGGCCTGGATCGACGAAACGAGTCCCGCCTCGGCGGCGGCCCGGTCCACCAGGTCCTGGGTGAGGCCGAGGTCCTCACCCGTGGTCCAGAAACTCTCGACGTACGGGCGCATCGCACGGAGGTAGCGGACCAGCAGGCCGTACGCCTCCGGGTCGCGGGGGTCGCAGTCGATGCCGCCCTTCGCCCCGCCCAGCGGGATGTAGCGGCTCTCCGGGTGCCCCTCGGGGTCGTAGTGCAGTGCCTCCTTCAGGGTCATGCCCCGGGCCAGCCCCTCGACCTCCTCGGGCGTGCAGCCCGGCCGCATCCGCAGTCCGCCGCTGGCGACTCCGCGCACCAGCCGGTCCACGACGAGGAAGCCGCGGCGGCCGGTGATGTGGTCGGTCCAGGTGAGCGACATGAGAGGGGCGTGCATCGGGTCTCCTCGGGGGTGTGAGCCGACGGCAGTTACTGAATCACGGGCCAGTACGGGGCAGTGTGGCATCCCCGCTGCGGCACCGCGGGCCCGGCGTTGTCGGAGGGGCGGCCCATAATGGAATGCCTCAGTGACATCACCAGGAGGTGACCGTGTCGGGTTTCCGTTCCACGAGTTCCGGGCTGCGCGGGCTGCGGCCCGCCGCCTTCGGCGCGGATCCAGGCGGTGCGCGCCTGGAGCGGATCCGCAGGTCGCCGAATTTCGCGAACGGCGCGTTCGTGAACCCGGAGGGTACGCGTGTGCGCCCGGCGGGTGGCGCCGTGCTCGACATGGCGAAGCGCTATCTCCGCAAGGAGGAGCGCGCCCTCCGTGCCCCCGTCGGCTCTGTGCCGGTGCATGCCACCACCCTGGCCGACCTGGCCCGGCCGCCGGCGAGCGGGCTGCGGCTGACCTGGATGGGGCACTCCAGCGTGCTCGCCGAGATCGACGGTCACCGCGTGCTCTTCGATCCCGTCTGGGGTGAGCGTTGCTCCCCGTTCGCCTTCGCCGGTCCCAAGCGGCTGCACCCGGTGCCGCTGCCGCTGGCCGCGCTCGGCCCGGTCGACGTGGTCGTGATCTCCCATGACCACTACGACCACCTCGACCTGCCCACCATCAAGGCCCTGGTCGGCTCGGACACGCTGTTCGCGGTGCCCCTCGGCGTCGGCGCCCACCTGGAGCACTGGGGCGTCTCCGAGACGCGGATACGAGAGCTGGACTGGACCGAGTCGACGAAGATCGGCGGCCTCACCCTGACGGCCACCCCGGCCCGCCACTTCTGCGGCCGCGGCCTGCGCAACGCCCAGCACACGCTCTGGGCCTCCTGGGCCGTCGCGGGCGAGACGCACCGGATTTACCACAGCGGTGACACCGGGTACTTCGAGGGCTTCAGGGACATCGGCGCCGAGCACGGCCCCTTCGACGCCACCATGATCCAGATCGGCGCGTACAGCGAGTTCTGGCCGGACATTCACATGACGCCCGCTGAGGGGGTGGAAGCCCACTTTGACCTGCAGGGGCTCAAGCCGCATGGTGTGCTGCTGCCGATCCACTGGGGCACTTTCAATCTGGCGCCGCATGCGTGGGCGGAGCCGGGGGAGTGGACGAGGGATGCTGCTGAGGAGGTTGGGCAGGCGGTTGCGTTTCCCCGTCCTGGTGAGCCCTTCGAGCCTGCGGGTGCCCTCCCTGTCGATCCGTGGTGGCGGGCGGTTTCGGCGCCTGTCGCGCGTCCGTGGCAGCGCCCCGTAGGGTCGCAGATCACGTCCGCGGAGGTCAGTCATCCCGATGTTGATCTTGCCGGTGAGCGGTGAGCGGTGAGCGGTGTGCGGTGACGCGGCCGATGGACGATCTTGTTGAGATTGTGGGGATGCTGAGCGAGATGTCGTGCCGGGAGCGGGAGCGTGTGATGAGGGGCATCGACGGACCGCCTCGGAAAGGGCGTCGGACTTTGCCGCAGCAGTTCACGCCCTTGCCTGTTTCGCGAGGTGCCTCGCGTGCCGTGGTCCGGACTCGGATCGTCGGCTCTTGATCAGGACGTACAACGGGACACGGCGACATCAACGGATTCAAGACGGCTGGAAGGCGCCTGCGGCACGAGGTGAATGAGAGCTGACGTTGTCCGGCACTCGATGGATGGAGCTGGGTCGGAGTGCCCGGGGCCTCCTCGGTGAAGGCAATGGCCAGTTGTGCTGTCGCGAGTGGTCGTGCAGGGTGGCGTGGCGGTGGTCGAGCTGATTCCGACGACGTATCACGTGGAGTGCGTGGCGACCCTCGAACCGGTCGTAACGGGAGCCTGACCTGCCGCTTTCTGATTTCTTCTGGCCGCTCGACCTGTGCCCCTTCATGCATCCGGTCGAGCAGACAGCCTGTATGCGGCGGCTGTCCTGCCCTACGGTTTCACTCTCCAGGCAGGCGGCGACGATCGCGTCCAGTCGGCCACTGCACCGGTCGTCGAGACCGGTGGTGCTCTTACAGGAACGGATCGCGCGTGGTCGTGCTGCGGCGGCTCACGCCAAGGATCTGAGAAGGAAGGGCGCCGGGAGCACTGGAGGAACGTTCCACGACCTGGCGTCCCTCACGATCCCGCGCGTTGGGCGAAACCTCGGTCGCCGGGCCGAGGGCAAGTTCGAAGCCGAGAAATGGCCCGTTGAGCTGCGCGTATTCGAGTGCCGGGGGGACCGCCCGCGGGTGACCGCGCCGCTGACATCGTTGTCGAGGGCGCGGTCCGTGCGGGTGCCTTACGGCGTGTGGACGGCGTCACGGCCGTACAGCTCCCTGGTGAACGCGGAGACGTCGGCGCTGCGATCGGTGCCGTCGAGGTTGTACGTCAGATAGACGCCGTATCCCTCGCTGACGGTGCGACGGGCGAGATTGGCGGCCGTGCTCTGTGAGGTCCGGCCGATCTCGACGGCCGCCGGTGACAGCTTCGACTTGGGCAGTGCGATGCCGGGGACCTGCCAGGTGCCGTAGTACGGGTTCCAGGCGTAGTCGAACTTGGTGGAGACGTCGACGCCGCCGTAGGACAGGCGCGAGGCGGCCGGGCCGATGTTGTAGAGGCTGATGATCTTGTCCGGCATGTTCGCGCGCAGTGCCGTCACCAGGTGCACGAACGAGCTGTCGTTGGGCTGGGCGGTGCCGTTGTTGCCGTACTCGGCGTATTCGTCGTCGAAGTCGATGCCGTCGAGCCCGTACTTGTCCACGGCGTCCGACATCTGCTTCGCGAATGCCGAAGCTGCCTGCTGAGACGTGAAGTTGGCGAACCCCGCGCCTTGGTGGTTGCCGAGCACCGAGAGCACGACCTTGATGCCCTGCTGCTGCAACGGCCGTATCTCCGTGGCGGCGTTGTCGAGGACGCGCTGCACGTTCTCGTTGAAGTACAGATACGCCGCCTTCGTGCTCGTGTCGTAGTTGATGTTCGCCGCGAAGATCACGGCGACGTCGAAGACGTTGCCGCCACCGTCGGCGAGCGTGTACTTGCCTGCGTTGAGCATGCTGTTGTTGTTCACCTCGATGTAGGCCACCGAGGTCGGCCCCTGCTTGGCGGGAGCGGGAGCCGCCGCCGCGCCGGTCGTGGCGGTCGTGCCGAAGGCGAGGGCCGCGACGGCCGAGAGCGCGAGCGCGGCGGTCCGCACTCTGCTCCGTACCAGAGTGAACATCGTTGGTCGTCTCCCATCGCATGGTTGGCGCCCGACTTGTTCGGAAGCGCCGAGTGAGCTCTCCGAGCTTTCCGCCGCCGCGACCGAATACCGAGAAGCGTGCGCGAACTCTTCATGACTTCCCCACGTGACTCATCGCAACTCCGAGTCATTACACGCGAGTTGGGGAATGCAGGTCAACGGTCGGCATGGTCCTGCGGGAGATCGGCGGACCCTCGGGGGTCCGGGGCCTTCCAGCGGCTCAACGGTGTCAGCGCCACCAAGCGCTGTGGGCGTGGTTCCCCTCTCCTGACGCTCGGCGGCGAGAGGGCAGGACACTCGCGTGCCCGGAGGACTTCGGGTGCGCCGCAGGCCACGATCTCGCACTCGTGCAGGGCGGGGAGGCAGGCCGCCGACGGGCGGCGCCGTAGGCCGAGGACGCCCAACTGGTGGCGGATGCACAGGTGGTTGGTCGCGTCCAGGAGCAGACCCAGGGTGTCGGTCATGATGTGCCGTTTGGGGCCCGGCACCTTCTTCCCGCCGTCGTAGCCGCGTGAGGCGGCCAGCGCCGTCGCGGCGGCCCGCACCGACCGTGCGTCGATGGTCCCCGCCGTGGGCTCGGCCTCGCGGCCTCGTGCTCACGGACCTTCCCGCACAGCCGGTCGTGGAACTCGGCGATCAGCCCATGCTCGCGCCGGCGCCGGAAGAAGGCGTAAGCCCGGCCCAAGCCAGGGAAGTCCGCAGGCGGCGCCCCGCCACGAGATCCCGCCCGCGACCAGGTAACGGATCGCGTCCAGCAATTGCCGATGACAGCAGCCCCCGGGGCCGTCCGCTCCGCTCCTGAAGCCACGTCGGCACCGGCAACGACGGCCGCACGGCTGCCCACTCCGTGTCCGTCATATCCGACGGTTACCGGCGCACCGGTCGGGACGATCGGCCGTGTTGCCGTACAGCTGCACGAGACAATCGCACGACACGATAGGCGAGTTGAAGCGGGCGGGCTCGGACGAGTGACAACACCGGCAACAAGCGCGTGGAGACCGCGCGGGGATCGTGCACCTACGCCGAGGCCGCGGCCATACGCGTCATGGATGCCTGGTGGCCACGGCTGGTCGAGGCGGAGTTCCGGCCGGCCCTCGGTGCCGATCTCTGCGAGGTGCTCACCGCCTCGATCCCGATCGACGAGTCCCCGGCCGCGAGTCGAGGTCCGACGGGCGGGCAGCGGCTCCGCGTTCCAGTACGGTTGGTGCGGATACGTCGACAAGGATCTCAGGCAACTGCTCGGTGACCCGGTGGCGTCCCCGACCTCCGACACCTACTGCGGGTACGGCGAGTTGACCGCCTGCCGTGACCTCCTCCTCACCACCCTCAAGAGCGCGGCGGCCGCCCCGGCGGCCGAGGTCTACTCGGGCGACGACAACTGCGCGGCCGGGAACCAGTGGCGTGCGGACGCGATCATCCACCGGGCGCTCGGCGGTATCACCCACGGGTCGGTCAGCCGGCAGAACAGGCCGATGTATCAGCAGGCGGTGGAATTCCCGTCGCGCCGCTGACGATTCGAACCTTGGGCCGGGGCCGCCGTGGCGGGGCCCCGGCCCACTCCGAGCGGTCGCGCTGTACCGGCGGCCGACTACCCCGCCCACCACCACTTCCTGGTCGAGCACGACGACGCCGGCAACGACGAGACCGCCGACGCGACCTCGCCACGCCCACTCAATCCAGCGGGCTCGGCGAACACGGCCTGGACCGGTCGCAAGTACCTCGCCAACCTGGAGATCCCCAGGCGAAAGCGGAATTAGCGCCGCGACCGGCAACGCTACAATCCCCACGCCCAAGCCGTTGACCAGGACATACACCTGACTTCAGCCTGCCGCAACGGTTCCTTCGGAAACAGGTCGGCTTCGTGCTGCGGTCGGAATCAGCCGGGACAGGTTACTGACCGAGCACCTGACGGCAGCCCTGATGTCGAGGCCCGAGCCGTACGCTACGGGCACGTCGCGTTGTGCCCGGATGCTGCCGAGAGCACAGCTTGACCTGGGACGTCTCGAACTCCACATCCCTCTCCCACCCCCATGTGCAGGGATCCGAACCACATCCGAACCACATCCGAACACCCTCGTCATAGGGGCATTTCGTGAGACGACGGGGCTCCGCCGGGGGCGGGTGGCCAACGTGTGCAGCCGCCCGTTCACGATTGCGTGACGTGGCAGAGAGGCACCGAACTCCGCGGTCGCCGCTTCCAGTAGCGACCGTTCCGCCCCGGCGCCGTCCTCCAGCTCACCGAGGAACCGGCTCGGGTCCAGCACCCGTGGTATCTCCCCGTTCCGGCGGATCTCTTGGTCCGCGTACGTGAATCCGTATTGTTCGGCCCCGTCTCGCGCCACCGAAAGGTGGAACAACGGCTCCCTGCGCCACGTCCTCAGACGGCTCCACACCACCACCGCGCGGGTGCCCGCGCTGGCGGCCGCGGCCGGGGAGACGAACCGCTGCCGGTTGAACGGGGCAGGGTCGCCGTCGAAGGCGAAGCTCCAGCCGGTGCCGGCCAGGCCGACCGCCATGAGAGCCCTGTCGTCGACGGCCGGGCTCGACCCGGCCGCTCCCGACGCATCCGTGGTGGCGGGACGTGTCCCTGCCTCTGCCGCAGGACGGGAAGTGGCCCGTTCCGGAGATCGCTCCCACGTCGACCTCCGAGGGCGGCCTCGACCTGGTGAGCGAGGCCTGACCGACTCCGCGGTCGCGCGCGGATGCTCCTCACACCTGGACGGGAACGGAACGGGAACGGGTTCCGGGACAGTCGAGACGTCCTGGTCCGCGGAGTTGGCGTGTCGAGTCGACCAGTTCCCGGTGACCGGGGCCTCGTTCCCCCGAAAAGTGAGGAGACAGCCGTGCCGGTGGTGACGGTGGACTGGTGGAAAGGCAACGACCGACAGAAACGAGCCGATCTCGTCCATGAGCTGACTTCGACTCTCGTGCGCATCGCGGGGTGCCCCAGGGAGGCTGTGACCGTCCTCGTGCGGGATGTGGAGCAGGACCACTGGGGCCGCGGCGGAACACTCGCCGACGAGCCCGGCGAGGTGCCGGCGGACGGCGTGGAGCCGCCGGAGCGGGCTCGTTCCGTGCTCGCGGAGAGCCGCTGACGCAAACGCAGGCGGACACGGTCGGTGGCCGACGGCACGGTGCTGTCGGCCACCGACCGTGTCCGCGCGAGAAGCCCGTGGTGCGGGCCGGGCCGTGCGGGGGCTTCCCCTCCGGGCGCCCGAGGCCACACCCGGAGGCCCGATCGGGTACGACACGGGGACGGGAACCGCGCCGGGCATCGACCGCGATGCCAGGCGTCGGTGCCGCCGGCGCGCTCCACGGCCTGGGTCGTGGCGTCCGCGTCGGTGACGCTGGCACCGGACGGCCTTCGCCCGGCAGCAGCGCCTTCGCGCCAATCGGGCTCCCCACGGTCATCAGGCAGTCACCCCGTGCCCGAACGGCCAGTGTGTGCGCGAGAGGGCGTGCCTGTTTGCTTTCGCGGAGGGACGGCACGGCCTGTCGGGGCGGGTGAGTGACAACGCAAAGTGACCAGTGCTGCTCCAGCGGCGTCGGGCCCTACGGGGGGACTGGTCCCTGTGCCGGCACCGAACCCGGCCACCGCCGGTGGGCCCTCGCAGACGCCGGACGGGAGGTCGTCCGCGCCCCCGGGTCCTCCGCTCGCCGCACGGGCCGGAACCGGCGCGGGGCACGAGGAACACGTGTCCGATACCTGACGCGCGCCGCCCCGCATCCTATGAAGACCCGCCAAGTCGCGACGGTCAGTGCACATCGTGGGTCAGAATGTGACCGTCGCTGACGGCCGTCCCGTGCCGTGCCCTGCATGAGGTGAAGCACCTGGACGGCCGTAGCCGGTTCCGCCGTGCGGACGTCTCGTGCAGGCGCGCGGTTGCGGGGGCGGCCGCCCCCGGAACCGGAGAGAGGACATGTCCAATGCCTCATGGCGCGCCGATACGCCTTCGGATCCTCGGCTCCGTCGAGTGTTGGGACGGGGACGAGCGTGTGCAACTCGGCGGGCCCGTCAGCGAACGCGTCCTTGTGACCCTGCTTCTTGAGCCACAGCGCGTCCTTCCGGTGCACCGGCTCGTCGAGGCCGTCTGGGACGTGGACGCCCCCGCGACCGCGGCCCACCAGGTGCGCAAGGCTGTCGCCGAGTTGCGTCAGCGCATCCCCGGCGGACGGGACCTGATCGTCACCGACGGGCCCGGTTACCGGGCCGCCGTCGGATCCGAACAGCTCGACCTGCTGCAGTTCACCGAGGCGTTGCGCAGGGCCCGGGAACACGCGGCCGCCGGCCAGTCCGCGGACGCCGCCGCGCTGCTGCGTGAGGCCATCGCTCTGTGGCGAGGACCGGTGCTCTCCGGAAACGGTGGCGCGGTCGTCGAGGCCGCCTCCGCCGCCCTGGAGGAACGGCGCTTCACCGCCGTCGAGCAGCTCTTCGACCTCAGGCTGGAGGCCGGAGAGGCCTCCGAACTGGTCGCCGAGATCCGCGAGGCCATCGGCAGGAGTCCCCTGCGCGAAACCCTGCGCGGTCAGCTCATGCTTGCCCTGTACCGCTCGGGCCGCCAGGCCGAGGCACTCGCCGAGTACGGCACGATCCGCACCGTACTCGACGAGGAACTCGGCATCGAGCCCGGCGACGCCCTGCGCGACCTGCACCAGGCCATCCTGTGCAACGATCCCGCGCTGGCCGTCCCCGCCACGGCCCCGACCGCACCGCCGGTGGTGGCGGACAGCCGCTCCACCCTGCCCTACGACCTGCACGACTTCACCGGCCGTGAGGAGGAACTGAACAAACTCATCGGCTTTGTCGAGGACTCCACCGGCTCCGGACCGCTCATCGTCGCGATCGACGGGATGGGCGGCAGCGGCAAGACCTCCCTCGCCGTCCGTGCCGCGCACCGCCTCGCCGACCGGTATCCCGACGCCCAGCTCCACCTCGACCTGCGCGGCTACACCCCGGGCGAGGAACCGCTCAGCCCGGCCGCCGCCGCCGAGGCGTTGCTGCGGATGCTCGGGGTGCCGGGTGAGCGCATTCCCGACGACTCCGAGGGCCGCATCGCGTTATGGCGCTCCACCATGACCCGGCACCGGATGATCCTCCTCCTCGACAACGTCGTCGACGAGGGACAGGTGAAACCACTGCTCGCCTCACCGACCGGCACGGTCGTCCTGGTCACCAGCCGCGCCCTGCTGGTGGACCTCGACGCGGCGCACTCCGTCTCCCTGGGCACCATGGCACCCCAGGACAGCATCGCCCTGATCGTCAGCGTCATCGGGGAGCGCCGGGCCCAGGCGGAGACGGAGGCCGTCGCCGAACTGGCCGACCTCAGCGGGCACCTGCCGCTCGCCCTGCGCATCGCCGCGGCCCGGCTGCGCAAACGCCCCCGCTGGACCGTGCGTTACCTCGTCGACCGGCTGCGCGACGACACCCACCGTCTCGCGGAACTAAGTGCCGGCGAACGCAGCGTGGAAGTGACACTGCGGCTCTCCTACGAGGGGCTGGACGCCGGATACCGCAAGGCGTTCCGGCTTCTGGGCCAGTACCCGGGCGCCGACCTCGACGTCTACACGGCTGCCGCCCTGCTGGACACGGGGGTGCGGGACTCGGAGGAGGTGCTGGAGTACCTCCTGGACATGCATCTCGTACAGCAGCACGAGCCGGGCCGCTACGCCTTCCACGACCTCGTCCGCAGCTTCGCCCACGTGCTGTCGCGGGCCCGGAGCTCCGGCGGTACCGGTGAGTTCAGCGACGAGGCGGCGGGCGCGGTGTGCCGGCTGCTGGAGTTCTCCCTGGCGGCCTCGGACGCCGCCTGCGACCTGCTCTTCCCGGGCAGGGTACGGATGGCGCGCCCGGAGTCGTCCTTCCGGCCGGAGCTGGCGCCGCTGGCGGGAGCGGAAGCCGCCCGCGACTGGTTCGAACGCGAACAGGACGGCCTGCTCGCGGCGATCACTCTGGCCTTCCGGCGGGGTTTCGACCGCGAGGTCGCCCTGCTCGCGGCGAACGTCGTGTTCCACCTGGACCTGCGGGGCAGGCTCGACGAATTCCTCGAGCTGTGCCGCACCGCTGTCGCCGCGGCCCGCCGACTGGACGAGCCCGTGCTGCTGCGGCTGAGCCTGTCCAACCTGTCGGTGGCCTGCTGGAAACGCGGACGGTTCGAGGACGGCATAGCGGCGGCGGTGGAGGCCCACGGGCTCGCCGTCGACCTCGGCGACCGGCGCGGACAGGCCAAGGACACCGGCGTCCTCGGCCTGCTGCTCGCCACGACGGGCCGTTTCGACGAGGCACTGCCCCGGCTGGAACAGTCGATCGCTCTCAAACGCGAACTCGGCGCCGAGCGAGCCGAGGCGGAGTCGCTGTCGAACATCAGCGGCGTCCACATGGAGCGCGGCGACTTCGACGAGGCGGTGCGGGCCGCGACCCGCTCGGTGGAACTCGCCCGCGAACTCGGCGCGGTGGAGAAGGAACTCGTGGGGCTGAGCGATCTCGCTCAGATCCAGTTGGCGATGGGCGACGTCGAGGCCGCCGCAACGACCCTCGCGCAGGCCCGCGAGCGGGCTCCCGGCGTTCTCCCCCCGGCCGAGCGGGCGCTTCAGCTCATCCTCTCCGCAGACGTCGAGAGCCGGCACGGACGGCGGGAACGGGCGCTCCAGTGGGCGGAGGAGGCCCTCGCCACCAAGGGCCTGGAGGACGCTCCGGTACGGGAGGCCACGGTCTGGAACACCGCCGGGCGTGTCTTCCACCGCAACGGCGACCACCAGCGTGCGCTGAGCCTGCACCGGCAGGCCCATGGCTCGGCGGCACGGCTGGGCCACCGTGTGGAAGAGGCGTACGCCCTGGACGGCATGGCGGCCGCCCTGACCGCGCTGGACGACGTAGAGAGGGCCGCCGAGCAGGGCGCCGCCGCGGAGGCCGCCTTCCTGGCCATGGGGATCCCCGGCCGTTTCCGCCGCTGAGACCGACGGCCTCCGCGCACCGGCACCAACGCCACGTGCCGATGCCCGCCGTGATGGGCGGCGGGCATCGGCAGGAGGGGGGACCGTGGACCGTGAGGGGCCGGTGCGGGGCCCCCGGTCAGACAGCGACGCTGACGTTGTTCGGTCCTTCGTCGTCGTTCGTGTTGGTGGTGATGATGTTGGGTCCTTCGTCGTCGTTCGTGTTGGTGGTGATGATGTTGGGTCCTTCGTCGTCGTTCGTGTTGGTGGTGATGATGTTGGGTCCTTCGTCGTCGTTCGTGTTGGTGGTGATGATGTTGGGTCCTTCGTCGCCGTTCGTGTTGGTGGTGATGATGTTGGGTCCTTCGTCGCCGTACGTGTCGGTGGTGATGACGTTGGGGCCTTCGTCGCCGTACGTCCCGGCCGTGATGACGTTCGGGCCCTCGTCCCAGGCGAGCGTGAGGCTTGAGATGTAGTTCGGGCCCTCGTCCGAGGTGGGAACCGCGTTGGATGTCCCGGTGGCGAGGCCGGCTGCGAGCGCCAGGGTGAGCGCGGCGGAAGCGAGGAAGCCCGTCGTCGTGCCGATGACCTTGCTGCTCATGATGCCTGCCTGCCTTCTGTCGTCGGTCTGCGGTGCTGACAGGAAGAAGGTCGCGCCGAGCGCTCCCGCACTGTTCCGCTTCCGTTACCGGCCGACAGGGAGCGGCGGGGAACGGCTCGGGAACCCGATCGGTGCCTACGCAGACCGCCCGCGGGGACATGCGGTGTCCGTGCGGGCGGTCTGCGTGGGCCCAGGTGCGGGCGAGCTGTCAGAGGGGCTCCGATCGCGGACTCACCTCGGCGTGCAGCAGTCGCTCCGCCGCGGCGACGGTCTGCGCGGCCTCGTGGGCCGACGCCGCGGTCAGCATGACGTAGCCCTCCTGGCCGTGCCCGGCACGCGGTATGTCATCTCCTGAGGCGTACGGGAAGTGCACCCTGTGCACCCCGGGCAGCTCCGACACCGCTTCCAGCCCCCACACCGACAACAGCCGTCCTGCCGGCAGCCTGTAGAAGACCACGGCCGCACAACGGCCGGCCGAGGGCGGCTGCACGGGTTTCCCGGCCAGAGCCTGGACGAGCTCCGCCTCCGCGCAGAAGCCCGTCGCGAGTCCGATCAGCGAGGCCACGGGTTCGTCCGGGTACCGGGCCTGGGAACGCACCACTCGCGGCCCGTTCGCCGTGAGCACGACCACGGTGTAGGCGAAACCGAACTCGTACCCGGCGAGGTCGAGCAACTCCGTCGTGATCGCGCGTGCCTCTGCCTCGTCGCGTTCCCCGAGGGACGCCGGGAACAGACAAGTGCTGCGCGCGGGCCAGGCACCGCTCAGTGCCACGATGCCCACCACCCGGTGCATTCCGTCGACCGTGAGCGAGACGACGCCGAACTCCGGCCCCTGCAGGTACTCCTCCACCAGGTAGGAGTGCTCACCGGGCGTTCCCACCGGACGGAGGACGGAGTCCTGGGAGAGCGGCGCCAGCGGGCGTACGGTGACCGGGGCGCCGATCTCTTCGACGGCGTCGGGCAGTTCCTGCGCGGTGCGGGCCCGGGCGGCCGCCACATACGAGTGCCGGCTGCCGTTGAGCAGGGCACGCATCGCCGTGGGCTCACCCAACAGGCGTGCCGCGTCGGGTGGGTTGGGGCACACCCCCAGCCGGGCTGCGGACTCCGTGACGGCGGGCAGTTCGGCCGCGCCCGCGAAGGCCAGCAGCCGCTCACTGCCGTACTGCCGTACCGACGCCTCGATCGCCCGGGTCACCGCGGCGTCGTCCGTGAAGTCGACGAGGTCCACCGGCACGGGAGGCAGGGTGCCGTCGTGGGGTTGGTGCGCGTCGGCGAGTACCCGTACGTCGAATCCCGCCGCGACGGCCTCGTGTGCCAGACGCGGCGAGGGACAGACCAGCAGCAGCCGCTGCGGAGCGCGGTCCGGAGGAGGGTGCTCTTGGCGGCGCTCGTCTGTCTCGCTCATGGGTGGCTCCTCGTCATTTCGGCGGTGGGTGGGGTACGGCATGCGTCGCGCTGCCGGCTGTCCCACGCGGCCCGGAGTTGGTGATGTGTACCTGCTGTGGATGTCTGCTCGTGCGTCACCGGGTCGCTCCAGAGGATTCGCTCCTGCGGATTCGCTCGCGCGGACCGTGCGTGCGCGCGTCGCACCGGTGCTCACCGGGATCGTCTCGCCGCCCGTTCCCGAATTCCTCCCCGTGCGTTCCCCGCGGTGTACCCGCCCGTTCCCCGTGCTGCGGGAAGGGCGGCGGTCCCGTACCGGTGGCCGGGGAACGGTGGGGGAAGGGAACGGGAACGGGTTCCGCGACGCTCTCTTCGAGACCTGGACCAGGCCGACGGCCGTCAGGCTCCCCTTCCTGGCGGGGACAGGGATGCCAGACCCCTTCCAGGAAGACCCGGAAGACCAGGAAGACCCGGAAAGCCAGGAAGACCAGGAAGACCAGGAAGACCCGGAAAGCCAGGAAGACCAGGAAGACCAGGAAGACCCGGAAAGCCAGGAAGGCCAGGAAGGCCAGGAAGGCCAGGAAGGCCAGGAAGGCCAGGAAGACCGGGAAGAACGCAGCCTTCACCACCGTCGGCACGGCATCGTCCGACGGCCGTCACCTCTCCGCCCGCGACTGGAGCCCCGATGAGCGTCATTTCGAAGGAGTCCGCCTCTGTACTGCCCTTCCGCCCACCCGCCGGGGCCGGTACGCGCTCCGCGACACCGACCGCCACCCCACCGGACGTCACCGGTATCGGTCTGCTGCGCCTGATGCGCGAAGACCTGGACGTCGTCGTCGAGCGGGATCCCTCCGTGCGCGGCCGTCGGGAGGCGGTACTGCACCCCGCGCTCACCGCCCTGTGGACGCACCGGATGGCGCACCGTCTGCACACCGCAGGGCGGCGGCTGCCGGCCCGCCTCCTCGCCCGCTGGGCCCGGCGGGTCACCGCTGTGGAGATCCACCCCGGAGCGGTGCTCGGCCGGCGCGTGTTCATCGACCACGGCGCCGCCGTGGTCATCGGCGAGACATGCACGATCGGTGACGACGTGACGATCTACCACCAGGTGACGCTCGGCGCGGTCGGCTGGTGGAGCGACAACCACAGGCCGGAGGGCGCACGCCGGCACCCGGTGGTGGGCCGCAACGTCATTCTCGGCACCAACGCCACCGTGCTGGGCCCCGTGACCGTCGGCGACGACGCGATCATCGGCGCGCAGGCGCTGGTCAACAAGGACGTACCCGACGGGATGCGGATGCTGGCCGCGACCGCTTCCGGGCGCCCGCCGGGCCGCCCGGCCGCCGACGTCATCGCGAGCATCGCCTCGGCAGGCTCCTGGTAGCCCGCCCTCGACCCGGCATTCCCCCTCCACCGCTCACGACGAGGAATCAAGCCATGCGCACCCTTCCACCGCGTACGACACGACTTCCCCTGGCCCGGCCGGCCGTCGCCGACGGCATCGACGACCTGGTGGGCGCCACTCCGCTGGTCCGGCTGCGACTCGACGGTCTCGCACCGGGCGCCGAGGTACTGGCCAAGCTGGAGGCGGCCAACCCCATGTCCAGCAGCAAGGACCGGGCAGCCCTGTACATGCTCAAGGCGGCCGAGGAACGGGGCGACCTGGTCCCGGGCGGCACGATCGTCGAAGCCACGTCCGGCAACACCGGCATCTCGCTCGCCGCACTGGCCGCCGCCCGCCGCTACCGCTGCGTCATCGTGCTGCCGGACAACGCCACGACCGAACGGGTGCGTCTGCTGGTCGCGCTGGGTGCCGAGGTGGTCCGGACCCCCGCCGACCTGGGGTACCCGGGAGCCATCGAGAAGGCCGAGGAGATCCACGCGGCCACCGAGGGTTCCTGGTTCCCCTGCCAGCACGAGAACCAGGACAACGTCGAGGCGCACTACGCCACCACGGGCCCGGAGATCTCGGCCGCCCTCGACGCGACCGGGCGCCGTGCCGACACCCTCGTGTGCGGGGTGGGCACCGGGGGGACCCTCACGGGCATAGCACGTCATCTGCGGGAGAACGACGCGTCGGTACGGGTCGTCGCGGTCGAGCCGGAGGGATCACCGCTGCTCTCGCGCGGCTACGCCGGCCGCCACCGCATCCCCGGTCTCAACGGGGGCTTCGTCGCCCCGACCACCGACGTCTCACTGATCGACGAGGCGATCGCCGTCACCGACGACGACGCCCTGCGGACGGCCCGCCAACTCGCTGCCGGCCAAGGGCTGTTCGTCGGTGTCTCGGCCGGCGCGGCCGTTCACGCGGCGCGCCTGGTGGCCGCACGCCCCGAGTACCGGGACCGGACCGTCGTCACCGTCCTGCCGGACACGGGCGAGCGCTACCTGAGCATGTGGGACGGCGCGTCATGACGCTGCTGCACTCGACCCTGCGCACGTTCGGCGAGGCCGTCACGGTCCGCATCGGAAAGACGACGACCACGCGGTTCATCGCCCTCGCCGACACTACCGACGGCCGCCTCGGCCTGTTCCACCATCACATGCTCCCGGGCGCCGCCGGTGCGGCCCCGCATTACCACACCCGCATCTCGGAGTCGTTCTACGTCATCTCCGGCGAGGTCACCCTCCACGACGGCACCCGCTGGCGCACGGCCCACGCCGGTGACTTCCTGCACGTGCCCGAAAACGCCGTGCACGGCTTCCGCAACGACAGTGACGCACCCGCGGAGATGCTGATCATCTTCACTCCCGCGGAGAACCGCGAAGAGTACTTCGAGGGCCTGGCCGAGCTTCTGGCCGACGGCAACACCCCGACCCGCGCCGAACTGGTGGCCCTCATGGAGAAGTACGACCAGTTCGAGGTCGACGAGCCCTGACGTCCAGATCCCCGCCGGTTTCCGTCCGATTCCATCCGATTCCGTCCGACCCACCGGCTCCTGCCCCATCCCCTGTTCGACAACTTCCGGGAGTACACCGACATGCATCCCGTCAATTGGGCCCGCTTCGGGCTGCTGGCCGCCCTGTGGGGGTGCAGCTTCGCCTTCATCAAGGTGTCGCTGGACGCCTTCGCCCCCCTCCAACTCGCCTTCGGCCGGCTCCTCGTGGGCGCGCTGGTCGTCGCGCTGATCCTCGCCGTGACCAAGGCCGCACTCCCGGACCGCAAGGCCTGGGGGCACATCGTCGTCGCCTCGGTGTTCGGCAACGTCGTCCCGTTCACCCTCTTCGCCGTCGGCGAGCAGCACACCACCGCCACTGTCGCCGGCGTCATCCAGGGCGCCACACCACTGGTCACCATGGGCATCGCGGCCCTGGCCATCAGTACGGAGAAGCCCACCGCCCGCAAGGTGACGGGTCTCCTCATCGGGTTCGTGGGCCTGGTCGTCGTGGTCGGGCCCTGGCGGACCGAGGGCTTCGGTTCCGTCGGCGGCCAACTGGCCTGTGTCGGAGCTGCGGTGAGCTACGCGATCAGCTTCGTCTATGTGCGCCGCTTCATCGCGCCGTACAAGATCCCCGCCCTGGCCGTGACCGCCGGTCAGCTCACCTCCGCCACGGTCATCACCGGCCTGATCACCACCTTCAGCATCGGCTGGGACCTGCCGGGCGAGCTGACGGCCGGCCCGTTGCTGTCGCTCCTGGTGCTCGGGGGCGCCTCCACGGGTGTCGCCTTCGTCCTGATGAACCGGCTCATCGCGGACGCCGGCCCGACCACCGCCTCCGGCGTCAACTACCTCGTCCCCGTGTTCTCCGTGATCGTCGGCGCGGTCGCCCTGCGCGAAGCCATCACCTGGAACGTGCCGGTGGGCGGCGTGGTCGTCATCGCCGCGCTCGCCCTGGCGGAGGGACGCCTGGCCTGGCCGGCGCGCCGTGCCGCGGCACCGTCCGCGCGGGCGACGCCGGCGCCGTCCGTCCCCGATCCGGCGCCGACCGCGGTCGCCAGGGAGGCCTGCTGAGCGGCCTGCTCCGGGCTCGCTGAGCGGCCCCTTCGAGGCCTGCCGTACGACTCCGTCCGCCTGCCTTCACGGTGCGTCCCGTTTCTCGGGACGCACCGTGCGGCGTTGTGGGGCGGGGCTGAGAACACACCGTGTGTTCTCAGCCCCGCCCCCACAACGCTGTTGCCGTCCCGTCTCCCGAGCGCCCCTTTCGTTCCCACGGCCTCCCAGGGCGCCGGGAGCGATGCGGGACACAACCGGGAACGGCGCGAGCGAGCCTTGCAGTACCACGCAAGAGCACAGCGCCACGGAAAGCCACCGGAAGAGCAGCCACAGGGCGCCCCGGCCACCACGGAACGCGGGTTCACGATCCGCGCGTGGCAGCCGCGTACCTCGGCGCCGGCCTGGCTTTCGAGCGACGGGCCGCACGGTTCGCGCCCACCGCCCCAGGGCGGCCACCTCCCACGGCCGCCAGGACCGTGGCCCGCCGCCTTCCGTCCGCTCCACCCGCTTTTCTCCCCACCCGCACCGGCAGGCCGATGCCATCCACAGCGGCCTGCGAACACAGAAAGCAGCCACCGGCATGCCCCCAACCACCTCAGCCACCGCCCTCGGTGACGCCCGCATCATCACCGCGGCCGAGCTGGAGTTCCGTCCCGTCGCCCACCCCGCCGCCCGCACCACCGTGGCGACCCCCGTCAGCCCGGCCGCGGGCTCCACCCACGTCACCCTCCATGTCGTCCGCATCGCCGGCGGCGAGTCCTTCGTCCCCGACGACAGCGCGGCCGAGGAGAACACCGTCGTCGTCTTCGCCGGCTCCGGCACCGCCGCGGTCGGCGACCTCAGCCGCCACGTCGAGCGTGGCCGCGCCGCCTACGCCCCCACCGGCCGCGCGCTCACCCTCACCGCCGACGACGCCGGCATGACGGCGTACATCTGGCGCACGCCCCTCGCCGGCGCCACCCCCGGCAGCGATCCGGTCCTGCACTCCTCGCTGTGGGACGACACCACCCAGCTGCGCGGCTTCGGCGGCACCGGCCAGATCGAGGCGGCCGAGGCCCGGGCCACCATGAATTTCGTCTTCTGGCCGGGCACCGGCAGCAGCCGCCTGTGCCTGCACTGCGGCATCCAGCAGCCCGGCGAGACCTTCAACGTCCACCTCCACCCCGACAGCGACGAGGCGTTCATCGCCTTCGAAGGCATCGGTCAGATGTACCTGCGTGACCACTGGGTCGACGTCGCGGCCGGAGACGTGCTGTACGCGGCTCCCGGCGTCCTGCACGGCGCGCGCAACCCGCACACCGGCTCCGCCGCCCGCCGCTTCGTGACCTGCGGTGGCCCCAGCCCCTACGACCCCGCGCTCTACTCCGCCGCCGGCTACTCCTCCCAGGTCAGGTGAACGCCCCGTGTGCCGCATCTACGGAACCTTCAACGTCCACTCCGACGAGACCGAACTGCGCGGCGTCGCCGACCTGATGTACCACGGCGGCCCCGACGCCCAGGGCGTCGCGCACCGGCCCGACTGGGCCCTCGGCAACAACCGCCTGTCGATCATGGACCCCGAGGGCGGCGCCCAGCCGTACCACCTCGGTCGCGTCACCGTGGTCTTCAACGGTGAGATCTACAACCACCGGGAACTGCGTGACCGTCTCACCGGACTCGGCTTCCACTTCACCGACCACTGCGACGGCTCCATCCTGCCTGCGCTCTACATCACCTACGGGGAACGGTTCGCCGAGCACCTGGACGGCATGTACTCGATCGCGGTCATGGACCTGCGCGCCACCCCGCGCATGGTGCTGGCCACCGACGACTCGGGCATGAAGCCGCTCTACTACCACTGGGAACGCACCGCCGGCCGGTTCCACTTCGCCTCCGAACTGCCCGCGCTCCTCGGCTTCTCGGGCGTCAGCGCCGAGGAGGACGAGATGGGTCTGGACGCTTACCTCACCTCCAAGACACCGTTCGGCGACCGCACCATGTTCCGCGGCATCCGGGTGCTGCCGCCGGCCGTCACCGCCGTCGTCAGCCACCGGGACGGACTGCGCATCAAGCACCGCCCGATGGCTCACGAGCAGGGCCTGCGCCCCGACCGGGGCCGCACGCTGGACGAGGCGGGCACGCAGCTGCGCGACCTGCTGTCCCGTGAGGTGTCCCGGCTGCTGATCGCGGACGCCCCCGTCGCCGCCGTCACCTCGGGCGGCCTCGACTCCAGCCTCGTCACGGCGCTGGCGGCCGAGGCGTTCCGCACGGGCGGCGGCAGCGGCGCCCTGCACACCTTCAACATCGCCTACACCGGCACCTGGCCCAGCGACGAACGTGCCTACGCCGCCGAGGTCGCCCGCAGCGTCGGCACCCACCACCATCAGGTGGAGATCGACCCCGCCACCTTCCCCGACCTGATGACCGACGTGGTGCGTCACCTGGGGCAGCCCAACGCCGACCCCATCACGCTCTCCACGTTCTCCCTGTTCCGCGCGGTCCGCGACGCCGGCTTCAAGGTCGCCCTCACCGGCGACGCCGCCGACGAACTCTTCGGCGGCTACAGCCGCATGACCCAGGCGGTCGCGGCCCACCACGGATCGGACTGGGCGGACGACTACCTCGACCACCTCGCCGCCGTCCCGCAGGCGTTGCGCGCACGCCTGTACACCGACGAGTACGCGTTCGCCGTGAACGCGACAGGCCCCGCCCTGCCCGCCGACATTCGGCGGACCCTGCGGTACAGCCCCGGCAGCCGCCTCAGGCGCATCACCGCGGTGGAGCAGCGCTATCGCCTGCCCGCCTACCACCTGCGCCGTGTCGACCACCTGTCGATGGCGAGTTCGGTCGAGGTGCGGCTGCCGTTCTGCCAGCCGTCGGTCGTGCGCTTCGCCGCCACCCTCACCGACAGCCACCGGCTCGTACCGGGGCAGGGGGTCAAGCGAGCCCTCTACCGGGCCGCCCAGGGGCTCGTCCCGCGCAGCGTGCTGGAGCGGCCCAAGCAGCCCTTCACCCTCCCGGTCACCGCGATGCTCGCCCCCGGCCAGCGGCTGTGGGCGATGGCCCGCGATGTGCTGGCCACCGAAACGCTGCGTGCCGACGGCCGTATCCGGCCCGAGCAGGTCGAGGCGCTCTTCGACGAACAGGCCGTCAGGCCCAGCGACACCGTCTCCCTCGCCCTGTGGTCCCTGATGTCGCACCAGCTGTGGCGGCAGGAGTTCTTCACGGCCGCCGATGCCCCGATCATCCTCGCCGCACCGGCACCGGTCCTCCAGGCGGCGGCATGACCGTCACCCTCGCCAGGGCGCACGGCACGCCCTGCCCCACCGCGGTCGTGGACGCGCGCACCCTGCCCGAAGCCGAACCCGAACTGCTCGCCCGGCTCACCGAACTGCGGGCGACCCTCGTGGACAACGGGGCCTCAGACGTCCTGAAGAACGCGCTCGTCCAACCCTCCCGGCACCCGTTGTTCGACCTGGACTACCGGTTCGTACAGTCCCTGCCGGACCGCCTCGACAGCTTCGACCTGCGCGGATCGTGCGGGCACTCCATCCTGGCCGCCGTGGAGGCGGCCGCCCGCACCGGTATGATCCAGCCGCTCGTGCCGGGCTGCCGCGTGCGGGTCAACGTCCTCAACAACGGCGACAACGTCGTGTGCGAGACCGAGGAAACCTCCGACGGGGGCACTCGGTTCACCGCCCATTTCCTGTGCTCCCCGCCGCGCCCGGTGCGGGAGCTGCTCATCACGGGTGACGCTGTCACCGGCATTCCGTTCGAGGGACGGATGGTTCCCGTCTCCCTGGTCTCGATGGGCAATCCGTACATCTTCGTGCACGCCGACGAACTCGGCGTCCCCACCGTCGACGAACTCTTCGCCGACGACCTGGTCCTCTTCGACCGGATGACGCGGCTGCGCCGTGCGGTCTGCGAGGCACAGGGCTGGGACACCGGGGGCGCCTTCCCCAAGGTCGCCGCGCTGCTCCCGGACGTCCTGGGCACGCTCGCGGTCCGCGCCATATCCGTGCCGTCCTGGCACCCCACGGTGGCTCTCACCGGCGCGACGTGCCTCGCCGCGGGCGCCGCCATCGAGGGCACGGTGCCCCACCTGCTCTCCGGCCACACGGAACAGTCGCCGAGCGGCATGCTCGCCCTGCGCACCCCGGGCGCCACGATCCGCGTCTCGGCCCGCACGACCGGTGGCCCGCACGACCGGCGGCTCGCCTGGGTCTCCGTAGCGGAGAAACAGGTCGACTACCGCGGCCGCTTCCTGCCCGCCCGAACCTCCCAGGAGTTGTCATGGCTTCCACTGACAGCCTGACCGTGCCCGCCGCGCCGGACTTCACCGCCGCGCTGCTCACCCTGCCGGCCTCCGGGCTCACCGCGCCGGTGCGCGAGCGCCTCGCCGCCTGCGCCCGGGCCGCCGACGCGAGCGGCGAACCGGACCGGGAAGCCGTGGCCCTGCTGCGCGACAGCGGAATGCTCGGCCTGGCCCTGCCCTACGAGTACGGCGGCACGGGCGACGATGCCCAGGGGCTGAACACGGCAGTCGAACAGGTGGCACAGGTCAACGCCTCTGCCGCGATCATGCTCTTCCAGCACTACGCGGTCAGCAGGCGCGTCCTGGAACACGGCAGCCCGGCGCTGTGCCGTCGGCTGCTGCCCCGGCTCGCCCGCGGTGACTGGCTCGCCGCCTCCGCCTGGAGCGAGACGGGCGCCGGCGCGAACAAGAAACGGCTGTCCACCACGGCCCGCCGCACACCCGACGGCGGCTGGGTCCTGGACGGCGCCAAGTCCTTCACCACGAGCGCCGGCCTGGCGGACGTCTACCTGGTGCTGGCGCAGACCGAGGAACCGGCACCGGACAGCGGCACCGACACCGGGTACGGCTCCGCCGGACAGACCTTCTTCCTGGTAACGGCGGACACCCCCGGTCTGGAGCCCGACACGTCGCTGCGGCTGACCGGGATGCGCGGCTCGGCCACCGGCTTCGTCTCCGTCCACGACTGCCGTGTGCCGGACGCGAACCGGCTGGGCCCGGTCGGCACGGCCGCCTCGATCATCGCCGGCGTCCGGGACAGCGGCGCCAGCCTCGGTGCCGTCTCCGTCGGTCTGGCCCAGGCAGCCCTCGACCTCGCCCACGAGCACGCCGAGCGGCGTGGACTGACGGCACAGCAGGCTGTCCGTCACCAACTGGTCGACCTCGCCACCGAGGTCGAGGCCGCCCGTGCGGTCGTGGAGCGCGCGGGACGGCGCAGTGCCGCCGACCCCGGCATGACCACGCTGCACTCCAAGCTCTTCGCCTCCTCGGCCGCCGAGCGCGTCGTCTCCACCGTGGAGCGGATGCTCGGCTCGGCCGGCTACGTCGCCTCGCACGACATCAACCGCTACGACCGCGATGCCCGAGCCGTCGCCCTGATGGGACCGACCAACGACCTCTGCAAGGAACTGGTGAGTCTGCCGTGGAACCGCTGAGTACCCCGAATCCCGCACCCGCCGACCTGATAGTCGAAGGCGGCCGCCTCGTCACCCCCGAAGGCGTCCGGAACGGCACCGTCGTGATCCGTGAAGGCCGCGTGTCGACCCTGCTCGCGGTAGGGGAGCCTCTGCCCGCGGGACCGCGCCTCGACGCCCGCGGCCGCTATGTGCTGCCGGGCCTGATCGACTCCCACGTCCACTTCCGCACCCCCGGCCTGGAGTACAAGGAGACGTGGGAGCACGGCAGCCGTGCCGCCCTCGCCGGGGGAGTGACCACCGTCGTCGACATGCCCAACACCCGTCCGCCGTCCCTGGACGAAGCCGGGATCAGAGCCAAGGCCGACCGGATCGCCGGACGTTCCTGGGCCGACTACCGCTTCCACATCGGTGCCGATCCCGACCACCCCGAACTCCTGGCGGACCTCGACCCGCGGATAGCGACCTCCGCGAAGGTGTTCATGGCGGGCCACCACACCGCGCCGGTCGTCTTCCGTGACGGCGAGCAGTTGCGGCGGGCCTTCGCCGCCGCCGCCCGCGGGGGCGTCCGGCTGGTCCTGCACGCCGAGGACCAGCATGTCTTCGATCTCCTCGACGTGAGCTCGGGCGCCCCGGACTCCTACGGCCAGTACGAGCCGCACCGGCCGCGCTCCGGAGGCATCGTCGCTGTCGCCCATGTGGTCCGCCTGGTGCGCGAGTACGGGACGAAGGCGCACATCCTGCACGTGTCCTCGGCGGAGGAGGCCGACCTGCTCACGGCGGCGGCCGCCGAGGGACTGCCCCTCACCTTCGAAGTGACCGGCCACCACCTGTCGTTCACCCATGACGACACCACGCGACGCGGTCCGCGCACCCGGCTCTCCCCGGCCATCCGCGACGGTCGCGACCAGCGACGCCTCTGGCAGGCCGTACTGCACGGCCAGGCCGTCACCCTCGGCAGCGACCACGCTCCCCACACCGTGGAGGAGAAGAATCGCCCACCCGCCGAAGCGCCCCCCGGACTCCCCGGCGTCCAGGAACTGGCCACGGCCGTCTGGACCGGCCTGCACACACGGGGAGTCGAGCCCGACGAGGCTGCCCTGCATCTGGCCCGGCTCATGGGAGACGGACCCGCCCGCCTCTTCGACCTGCCCGGGAAGGGCCGGCTGGAGCCGGGTGCGGACGCCGACCTGGCGCTGTTGGACCCGTCCGAGCGCTGGCAGTTCTCGGCGCGCGACGTGATATCGCTGTGCGGCTGGTCGGCGTACGAGGGCTGGACCTTCACCGGTCGCTTCACCACCACGGTGAAGGCGGGCCGTGTCTCCTGGGACGTCCGAACCGGGTTCGCCGGCCGTCCGCAGGGCCACTGGCTGCAGGGCGCGGCCCGCTCGCTGGAGGTGGCCCGATGACCGGAACCCTCCTCGCGTCCCAGCCCGCTCCCAGCACGGCGACCGAACCGGCCGAGGCCTTCCGGGCGGCGATGTCCGCCATGGCGGCACCCGTCACCATCGTCACGTGCTACGACGACCGCGGCATGCCACGCGGTCTGACGGCCAGTGCCGTCACTTCCCTGTCGCTGACGCCGCCGCTGTTCCTCGTCTGCATCGACCGGGGTTCGCGCACGCACGATGCGCTGATCGGTTCCGACGCCTTCGCCGTCCACCTCCTCGGCCCGGGCGACGAGTACCTGGTCAGGCGGTTCATGCGACCGGCCGAGCAGCGTTTCGACGACGTCGCGCTGGCGCCGGACGCGCATCCGGCACCCGTTCTGCGGGACGTCACCCTGACCCTCCGGTGCGTGCGGCACGACATCCTGGAGGGAGGGGACCACACGATTCTGGTGGGCCGGGTCACCGGTGTGGACGGCGAATCCGCCCATGGGGGCGGCCTGGTATGGCACCGACGCGGTTTCGCGCACGCGCGACGCCCATGACCCGGCGACCGGCTGCCGCCGTCACTCTGACGGGTGGTTGGCTCCCCGTCGGAGACAGTCCGGTCACCACAAAGGGTGATGTCTCTGAAAGGATCTCCGCGGACACCGGAGTGTCGCAAGCCGCTCCCGCCAGGTGAAATTCCCGATCGTTTTCCGATGGCCGATGGTCGAACTGACCTCGGCCATCGTTGTTTGTTCGCGACCGCCTCTGACCAGCTTCGATCGATTCAATTCCGGATCGGGAACGAATGTCCGAAGGTTTATCGGCCTGTCGTACGAAGTCTCATACCAGGGCGGGAACCTTTGCACGGGACTTTGTCAACTGCGCATCGCACGTGATGCGTTCGCGACTACTGTGTGTCGCCGTCGCGCGAAGCAGGACTGAGTTCTTCGGTTCTCAGGTTCTCTCGACCGGCACGCGATGGCGTGTGCCCGGGTCGCGCAGACGCGGGAGCCCTCCACGCCCCCGACGCACCAGTACAAGGACACCGATGTCTCAGCTCCGCGCACCGACCGCCCGGTCCGACCGCCGTGAGGGCGGCCGGCACGGACGACCGGTCGCCCGCACCGCCCCCTCGCTGCCCGAGACGCCGATACGGTCACAACTGCTGCGTCTGGCGGTCCTGCCGCCCATCGCGGTGGCGCTCAGCGCCGGCGCGGCCGTGCTCTTCACCGTCCGCTCCACCGGAGCACGCCCCAGCCCCGCCTTGTGGGCCGTGCTCGCCGGAGCCGTCGGGGTCACCCTCGCCGGCATCGTGATCGCCGCCGTGGCCGCCGGCCGCGCCGCGAGGTCCGTGAGCGAACGCCTCGGCGCCCTGCGTCGTACCAGCGCCCGCGGTGAGGCCGACCTGCGCACGCTCGTCGAGGCGCTGCGCCGGGGCGAGGACCCGCCCGAGCCGGGGGCGCGCAGCGAACCCGCCGCGGACGCCGACGAGTTCGAGCTGCTCGCCGCGGACCTCGCGCACGCCCACGACGCCGCCGTCACCGCCGTCGTCCAGGCCTCCCGGCTCTCCAGCCAGGCCGACAGCGAACAGAAGGTCGAGGTCTTCGTCAACCTCGCCCGGCGCCTGCAGTCCCTGGTACACCGCGAGATCTCGATCCTCGACGAGCTGGAGAACGAGATCGAGGACCCCGACCTGCTCAAGGGCCTCTTCCACGTCGACCACCTCGCCACCCGCACCCGCCGTCACGCCGAGAACCTCGCCGTGCTCGGCGGCGCCGTCTCCCGCCGTCAGTGGAGCAACCCGGTCCCCATGACCGAGGTGCTGCGCTCGGCCATCGCGGAGGTCGAGCAGTACTCACGGGTCAAGCTGGTGCCGCCCACCGAGGGCACCCTGCGCGGGCACGCGGTCGCCGACGTCATCCATCTGCTGGCCGAACTCGTCGAGAACGCCACGGTGTTCTCCGCCCCCCACACCCAGGTCCTGCTGCGCGCCAACATCGTCACCTCCGGCCTCGCCGTCGAGGTCGAGGACCGCGGGCTCGGTATGCCGGTGACCGAGCAGAACAAGATGAACACCCTGCTCGCCGACCCTGACCAGGTGAACGTCGCGAGCCTCCTCCAGGACGGCCGCATCGGCCTGTTCGTGGTCTCCCAGCTCGCCCGGCGGCACGGCATCCACGTCCGGCTGCAGACCAACATCTACGGCGGTGTCCAGGCCGTGCTCATCGTCCCCCAGGGGCTGCTCGGCACGGAGCCGGGCATCTCCGGTGACGTGCCCCAGCCCGAGCCCCAGCCGACGGTCACCCAGCCCCAGCCCCAGCCGACGGTCACCCAGCCCCAGCCCCAGCCGACCGCCACCCAGCCGCAGCCGAACCGGTCCGCCCCCGCCCCCGGTCCCGCCCCCACCGGTCAGGGCGCCGCTCACGCCGTACCGCGGCAGCAGACGCCGGCCGGCCCGGGCGGTGGCCCGAGCCGACTGCCCGTGCGCGACACCCGCCAGGAGCGGCCCAACCCGGCCGACGCCCTGCCCGGCATCCGCCCCGACGACCGGCGGACCCTCCTGGAGAACGCCACCACGCCCCCGCACCGCGCACCGGCGCGGTCCCCGGCACCACCGGCAAGCCCCAGCTGCCCCGTCGGCGCGCCCAGGAGCACATGGCGCCCCAGCTGCGGGGCGGCCCCGCGCCCACGCCCCGCCAGGACCCCGACCACTACGTCGGCCACGACCCCGGACTGATGGCGGCCTTCCAACGGGGGATCGGCCTCGCGGAGGCCCACCACATGGAGCAGGGGCACATGGACGCCACCGCCATGGAGCCGGGACACACCGACACCGTGTCCCATGCCGATGCGAGCCACATGGACGCCCTGCACACGGACACGGCGTCCACCCTCGGCGTCCTGCGCCTGGACAGCACCCCCATAGCGGTCCCGTCGGCCCCGGACGCGGCCCACCTGAGCGATGCGCGCACGGCGTACCCGCCCCGCGAGGGGCACGGGACGCGGGAGTCCGCGCCTGAACACGACCTCACCGCCCGGCACGACGGGAGCACACCGACCGGATGACCACATCCCTGCCCACCCCCTCCGCTCCCGCAGACCTTCGTACCCCAAGGAGTCGATCCACCATGGCAAGCGACGCCCCGACCGGCCATGTTTCCGATCTCGACTGGCTGATGAGCGGCCTCGTGCAGCGCGTACCGCACACCACGAGCGCGGTGCTGCTCTCCTGCGACGGACTGGTGAAGTCGGTCCACGGCCTCGACCCGGACAGCGCCGACCACATGGCCGCACTGGCCTCCGGCCTCTACTCCCTCGGCCGCAGCGCGGGGGTCCGCTTCGGGGACGGCGGCGATGTGCGCCAGGTCGTCGTCGAACTCGACTCGACCCTGCTGTTCGTCTCCACGGCCGGCTCCGGCACCTGTCTCGCCGTCATGGCCGGACGCGAGGCCGACGCCGCGGTGCTCGGCTACGAGATGGCGATGCTGGTCAAGAGCGTCCGCCCGTACCTGATGACAGCGCCCAGGCAGCCCGCCGTCGAACCCCCGGCGTTGAGGCCTTGAGCGCGGCCGCGGCCGGCGACGGGCCCTGGCTCGACGACGCGGCCGGTCGGCTGGTGCGTCCCTACACGGTCAGCAACGGCCGGACCAGGCCGACCGCCACACTCGACCTCCTGACGCAGGTGATGGCCAGCGCAACCATCCCACTCGGCTACCTCGGCCCCGAGCACGCCCAGGCACTCGACCTGTGCCGGGCACCCGTCTCGGTCGCCGAGGTCGCCGCGCACCTCAAGCTGCCGGCGGCGGTCACCAAGGTGCTCCTGTCCGACCTGGTCGACTGCGGGGCCCTCACCGCGAGGCCCCCGGCCTTCCACAACCCCACAGACCGGTCTCTTCTGGAGGCAGTGCTCGATGGACTACGACGACAGCTCTGACCCCTTCCCCACCGCACTCAAAATCCTGGTGGCGGGCGGGTTCGGAGTCGGCAAGACGACCTTCGTCGGCGCGGTGAGCGAGATCGCGCCGCTCAGCACGGAGGAACTGCTCACCACGGTCAGCGCCGCGACCGACAGCCTCGACGGGATCGAGAACAAGGTCGAGACGACCGTGGCCATGGACTTCGGCCGCATCACCCTCGACCCGGAACACGTGCTCTACCTGTTCGGCACCCCCGGCCAGCAGCGGTTCTGGTTCATGTGGGACGAACTCTCCGAAGGCGCACTCGGCGCGGTCATCCTCGCCGACACCCGCCGCCTGGAGGACTGTTTCGCCGCCGTCGACTTCTTCGAGCAGCGCGGCCTCCCCTTCGTCGTCGCGCTCAACGAGTTCGACGGCTCGTACCGCTACGACCCGGCGGAGGTACGCGCGGCCATCGACCTCAGCCCCGAGATCCCGGTGGTGTGCTGCGACGCCCGGATCTCCAGCTCCGGCGTGCAGACCCTGCTCACCCTGGTCCGCCACCTCCTCGCCCACACACCCGCGCGCGCCCGGAGCCATGGAGCCCACACATGAGGGACGACATGAGTGGTGGGGTGCGGCCATGAGCTACGACCCGGGCCGCCCGTCCGGTCGGCTGCTGCTGACCCCCGAGGACCGGGACGCCCCCGAGCGCGTACGACGGCTGCGTCTGCTGGGCCTCGGCGTACACCCGGAGCCCGGCTCCGGCTTCGATGTATTCGCGCAGCGGCTCGCGGAGGTCGCCTCGGCCCCGTACGCGATGGTCACCTTCATCGACGAGCACCGGCAGTTCTTCGCCGGACTGCATAAACCTGACGGCATCCTCGTCGAGGCGGAAGGTGCGAAGACCATGGTGTCCCGCCATATGCCCCGCGAGTTCGGCTTCTGCCCTCATGTGGTGGTCCGACGCAAGGCACTGGTCCTGGAGGACGTCAGGGAGTATCCGCGGTTCGCCGGAAACCCCATCGTGGACGAGGTCGGCATCCGTTCCTACCTCGGCGCCCCGCTCGTCGACCGCACGGGCATCGCCCTGGGCACGGTCTGCGCGGCCGACGTCACCCCGCGCGCGTGGGGCCGGGCCGGTCTGGAGACCATCAAGTCGCTGGCCGCCGAACTGGTCGAGCAACTCGAACGCCGGGAGCCGTTCCCGTAGCCCTCCGCCCGGGAGCCGGACCGTGTGGTCATCCCGCCAGGAACCGTACGGCGACGGTGTCCCCTTCGGGGAAGGTGATGCGCACCTCGTCCCCCTCCACCGCACAGACCACCGACTCCCGCAGCGCCTGAGGATGGACGGTGTCCCGGGTCAGCGCGAGCAGCGTGACGAAGATGCCGCTGCCGCCGGGCAGACCGGCGCCGCACCGCAGGTACGGCGTCGCCGAGTGCGCGCCGAACGCGTTGGCCTCCACCTCGCGTGCGATGCCCGTGTCCGCGTCCCAGCCGTGGAGGGCGACCATCGCGCTGTTGAGCCCGTGCGCGGTCCGTACCAGCGCCCATCCCGCACCCCGCTCGGCCGACGGCCGGTTCCGGTCCGCGACCGTGTACCCGCCCTCCCGGACCGCCGCACCCGCCGGGGCGTGCACCCGGTGCACCCGGATCTCCCACGGCCCCTGAAGGACGCTCGTCGTCTCGACCGGGAACGTGTCCTCCTCGCCCGGCAGTTGGGCGTCGTACCGGGACGCCGCCATCCGTCCGGCGCACCGCAGGGGCCGTATCCGGCGTCGGCGCGAGGGAGTGCCATCCGGCGCGAGGAGCGCGAGGTGGCCGTCCACGTTGCGCTCCCGCGCGTGCGTCCCCGCCTCGGGCGCCGTCGCCGTCGAGTAGCCGAACCGGCTGGCGTGCGGATCGTCGTCGGCGGGGTCCTGTGGCGAGCTGCCGTGGTTGACGAGCCGTACGATCCCGTCGTGCCGGGTGCCGTGCAGCAGCCAGCCCGGCGCCGGGAGCGCGGTGTACTGGTCGGACACCTCGACGGGCAGCGGCTGTTCGCGCTCCCTCCACACCGGGTGCTCCGCGGGCAGCAGCAACCCCAGGAAGGCGGTGCCCGCCCAGTACGGTGAGCCCGGCCCGGACAACGCCCCCGTCGAGGGCAGGAACGTGCCGTACCAGCCGAGCGGCAGCAACCCGCGCTCGTCGGGCACACCCCGCTCCACGAAGTGCCGTACGGCCCCCGAGGCCAGACGCCGGGTCTGCCCCGGGGCCAGGGGTGTGCAGCCCGCCAGGGCGCCCAGCCACACGGGGGCGGTCGCGGCGAAACGGTACGTCAGCGAGCGGCCGTGGTGGACGGGGGCGCCGTCCGCGCCGAAGAACTGCGGGTAGGAGGCGAGGAACTCGGCCAGCCGCCTGCGGTAGACCCGGCCGCGTCCTCCGTCGTTGCCGCCCGCGATACGGCACCACAGCAGCGGATACAGGTGCAGGGACCAGGCGTTGTGGTAGTCGAACGTGCGGCCGTCGCCGTCGGAGTACCAGCCGTCACCGACGTACCAGTCCTCGATGCGGTCGAGGCCGGTCTCGATGTCCTCCTGCCGGTACGGCGCCCCGACCGACGCCAGGAACTGCTCGGCGACCACCTGGAAGAGCCGACCGTGGTCGTCCGCGGTACGACGGCCCACGAAGCCCCATAACCAGTCCACGATCTGCTCCTGGACCTGGGGCGGCAGCCGGTCCCAGATCCATGCGCGGGTCTCGTGCAGGCCGAGTGCGATGGCGGCCGCCTCGGCCATCTGGGGCGAGCAGTCGGTGAGTTCGGGCCATGCCTCGCCGCTGTCACGGTCCGATCCCGTTGTCAGACCCCGCACGTAACGTTCGGTGAGACGAGGATCCACGGCTCCGCCGGCCCCGCCGGCTCCCGCAATACGGAAGGAGGCCAGCAGGAACGAGCGGGCGAAGCCTTCGAGGCCGTCCGCGACCACACCCGAGGTCGAGCCTCGGCCGGGCAGCCGGTACTGAGCGAAGCCGGGTGTCGCGTACGGGAACAGTGCTTCGAGTTGACGGTCGGCGAGCGCCTCCCAGTGCTCGCGGGTCCAGCCGGTGAACGGGGAACGGACACGGTCGGTGGGCGGCAGGGCCATGTGCGGTGCGGGCAGCATGACGGGGTTTTGGCTCCTTGGCAGTGGGGGTGCCTGGTCGGGGTGGTGCCTCTCAGGAGGGATACGGCAAGCGGCGGCGATTGGATCAATACGGCTCGCGTGCCTCGCGCACCGCGCAGGCGCCCGCGGGGACCGCGTAAGGCGTGAAGCAAAGCTGCGGCGGAGCTTAAGAAATCCTCGATGGACCGGGGGCGGGACCGTACGGCAGATTTCCTACGAGTTTCCTGCGAGATCCCACCCCTCGTTCCCACGAGATCCCATCCCTCTCCCGGTCCGGGCTTCTTCGGCATGCCCGGCTCCGGGACCTCACCCACAGGAGCCGTAGCGTGAAGGCGCTGGTCAAGGAGAAGGCGCAGCCCGGCCTGCGGCTCGCGGACGTCCCGGAGCCCGAGACCGGCCCGGGCGACGTACTGATCAAGGTCCTCAGAACCGGTATCTGCGGTACCGACCTGCACATCCGCAACTGGGACGGCTGGGCGCGGCAGACCATTCGTACCCCGCTCGTGATCGGCCACGAGTTCGTCGGCGAGGTCGTCGGTACGGGCCGCGACGTCACCGACATCAAGCCCGGCGACCGGGTCAGCGGCGAGGGCCACCTCGTGTGCGGCAAGTGCCGCAACTGCCTCGCCGGACGCCGTCACCTGTGCCGTGCCACGGTCGGGCTCGGCGTCGGGCGTGACGGTGCCTTCGCCGAGTACGTGGCGTTGCCCGCGTCCAACGTGTGGGTGCACCGGGTGCCCGTGGACCTCGACGTGGCGGCGATCTTCGACCCGTTCGGCAACGCCGTGCACACCGCGCTCTCCTTCCCGCTGGTCGGCGAGGACGTGCTGATCACGGGCGCCGGCCCGATCGGACTGATGGCCGCCGCCGTGGCACGGCACGCCGGTGCCCGCAACGTCGTCGTCACCGACGTGAGCGAGGAGCGGCTGGACCTCGCCCGCAAGATCGGCGTCGACCTCGCCCTGAACGTGTCGAGCGCCCGGATCACCGACGGACAGAGGCAGTTGGGGCTGCGCGAGGGCTTCGACATAGGACTGGAGATGTCCGGCCGCCCCGAGGCACTGCGCGACATGATCGCCAACATGACGCACGGCGGCCGGGTCGCGATGCTCGGGCTGCCCACGGAGGAGTTCCCGGTGGACTGGTCCCGGATCGTCACCTCCATGATCACGATCAAGGGCATCTACGGCCGGGAGATGTTCGAGACCTGGTACGCGATGTCGGTCCTGCTGGAGGGCGGCCTTGACCTGGCCCCGGTGATCACCGGCCGGTACGACTACCGCGACTTCGAGGCGGGGTTCGCCGACGCGGCGAGCGGCCGCGGCGGCAAGGTCATCCTCGACTGGACTGCTTGATCTCTGGCTCGGTTCGCCTCCGGGCGGCTCAAGCCGGTGGCGGGAACCCGACCGTGCTCAGCCCTTCGGGCCCCCGCGCGCTCGAATTCTCGACACCGGCGTGCCCCTTCGGCTCACTCGCCCACCGCACCCTATGGAGCCCTCGATGTTCGACTCTGTACGCGCTGAAGTGCGCGCCACCCTCGACGAGATCCGCGCCGCCGGCCTGCACAAGCCGGAGCGCGTCATCGGCACCCCGCAGTCCGCGACCGTCGGCGTCACCGCGGGCGGCCGCCCCGGCGAGGTGCTCAACTTCTGCGCGAACAACTACCTCGGCCTCGCCGACCACCCCGAGGTCATCGCCGCCGCCCACCAGGCGCTCGACCGCTGGGGGTACGGCATGGCCTCCGTGCGCTTCATCTGCGGTACGCAGGAGGTGCACAAGGAGCTGGAAGCACGGTTGTCGGCGTTCCTCGGCCAGGAGGACACGATCCTGTACTCCTCCTGCTTCGACGCCAACGGAGGCGTCTTCGAGACCCTGCTGGGCCCCGAGGACGCGGTGATCTCCGACGCGCTCAACCACGCCTCGATCATCGACGGCATCCGCCTGTCCAAGGCCCGCCGCTTCCGCTACGCCAACCGCGACATGGCCGACCTGGAACGACAGTTGAAGGAGGCGGCCGAGGGCGGTGCCCGGCGCAAGCTGATCGTCACCGACGGCGTGTTCTCCATGGACGGCTATGTCGCGCCCCTGCGCGAGATCTGCGACCTCGCCGACCGCCACGACGCGATGGTCATGGTCGACGACTCGCACGCCGTCGGCTTCGTCGGCCCGGGCGGCCGCGGCACCCCCGAGCTGCACGACGTCATGGACCGCGTCGACATCGTCACGGGCACCCTCGGCAAGGCCCTCGGCGGCGCGTCCGGCGGGTACGTCGCCGCCCGCGCCGAGATCGTCGCCCTGCTGCGCCAGCGCTCCCGGCCGTACCTCTTCTCGAACACCCTCGCCCCGGTGATCGCGGCGGCCTCGCTGAAGGTGCTCGACCTGCTGGAGTCGGCGGACGACCTACGGGTCCGGCTCGCCGAGAACACCGCCCTGTTCCGCCGCCGGATGACCGAGGAGGGCTTCGACATCCTCCCCGGCGACCACCCGATCGCACCCGTCATGATCGGCGACGCGACGGTGGCCGGGCGCATGGCCGAGCTGCTGCTGGAGCGCGGGGTGTACGTGATCGGCTTCTCGTACCCGGTCGTCCCGCAGGGCCAGGCCCGCATCCGGGTGCAGCTGTCGGCCGCGCACTCGGCACAGGACGTGCACCGTGCGGTGGACGCGTTCGTGGCGGCGCGGGCGGAACTCGGGCTCTGAGCCGCACCGGGTACCCGACCGACCCGGAAGAGCTGGGAGAATCGGTCGCATGATCGAAGCACGGCGGCTGCACATTCTCCGCGCGGTGGCCGACCACCGGACGGTGACCGCGGCCGCCGCGGCGCTGTACCTCACCCCGTCGGCCGTCTCCCAGCAGCTCACCGCCCTGGAACAGGAGACCGGCCACCGGCTGGTCGAGCGCGGTGCGAAGGGGGTACGGCTGACGCCCGCCGGTGAGATCCTGCTCGCCCACACCAACGCGGTCCTCGCCCAACTGGAGCGAGCCGAGGCGGAGTTGGCGGCGTACCGCTCCGGCGCGGCCGGCACGGTCACCGTCGCCTCCTTCGCGACCGGCATCGTCCTCGTCGTCGCCCCGGCGCTGACGCGCCTGGCCGCCACGGCCCCGGGGATCCGCGTCCGCGTCCAGGACGCGGAGGGCGACGCCAGCCTGCCGATGGTGCTGGACCGGCAGGTCGACATAGCGGTCGCCGTCGAGTACCGGGGCGCCCCGGACGCGGACGACCCGCGCCTCACCCACGTTCCGCTGTACGCCGAGCCCTTCGACGCCGTCGTCCCGGTCACCCATCGCCTGGCGGACACCGCCGAGGTCCCGCTCGCGGAGCTGGCCAAGGACCCGTGGATCGGCCCCTACCCGGGCAACCCCTGCCACGACGTCGTGGTCCTGGCCTGCGAGAACGCCGGGTTCCAGCCCCGCCTCCAGCACTCCTCGGACGACTTCCGGGCGGTCGTCGCCCTGGCCTGCGCCGACGCGGGCGTCGCCCTCGTGCCGCGCTCGGCCCTGCACGGCATGGACCTCACCGGAGTCGTCGTACGCCCCGTCGACGGCACAGCGCCCACACGCCGGGTCTTCGCCGCCGTGCGCCGGGGCGCGGAGGAGCATCCGCTGATCCGCCCCGTGCTGGATGCGCTGGGTGAGGCGGCAGCCATGGGGTGAGTCCACGGAAAGCTGGTTCCCGATTTCGGGATAGCATCCCGAATGTGAGAAGTGATGGTGATGGGCTGCAGGCTGCCGACGCCCGGCTCGCCCGGCGGCTCGGCGAGCTGAGGGCCGAGCGCGGCTGGTCCCTGGAGGAGCTGGCCGAGCGCACCGGGGTGAGCCGCTCGGCCCTGTCCCGGGCCGAGCGCGGCGAGACCAGCCCCACTGCCGCGCAGCTGAACCGCCTCTGCAACGTCTACGGGCGGACCATGTCCCAGCTCCTGAGCGAGGTCGAGTCGGAGCCCGTCATGGTCGTACGGGCGGCCGAGCAGTCCGTCTGGGAGGACCCGGCCTCCGGGTTCGTACGGCGGTCCGTGTCGCCGCCGTACCCGGGGCTGCGCGGTGAACTGGTCGAGGGGCGGCTCGTGGCGGGCGCCGACATCGCGTACGACCGGCCTCCGGTGCCCGGCCTCGAACAGCACATCTGGGTCCTGGACGGGGCGCTCCACTTCACGGCCCGGGACGTGGAGCACCACTTGACGGCCGGGGACTGCCTGCGGCTGCGCGTGTGGGGGCCGACGCGGTTCCGGTGCCCCGGGCCGGACGACGTGCGGTACGCGCTGGCGGTGGTGCTGCCATGACGGCGGTCTCCCAGCTGGACGCAGCCGCAGTGGCGGCCTGCGCCGAAGAGCTGGCCGACCTGCTGACCGACACCGTGCACGGCGGAGCCTCGGTGGGCTTCCTCGCACCGCTCGACCGGGCGGCGGCCCTCGCCTGGTGGAAGGGGCGCGCGACGGCGGTGACCGCCGGTGAACTCGCCGTGTGGGCCGCGCGGGACGGAGGCCGGGTGGTCGGGACCGTCAGCCTCGCCTTCCCGGACAAGCCCAACAGCCGCCACCGGGCCGAACTGGTCAAACTGATGGTGCACCGGAGTGCTCGGGGGCGCGGGCTCGGCCGTACGCTGCTGGCCACCGCCGAACGTGCGGCCGAGGACTCCGGTGTCACGCTGCTGCACCTGGACACCGAGACCGACAGCCCGGCCGAGCACCTGTACCTCGCGGCCGGCTGGACCCGGCTCGGGGCGATCCCCGACTACGCGGCGAGCCCGGCCGGCGAGCTGCGGCCGACGACGATCTACTACAAGCGCATCGGGGCACCCCCTCACACCAGGTGACGCTCTCCGGGTGATTGTCAGTGGCGCCCGCTACGGTGCGTCTCATGCTCGACGCCGAAGACGTACGACGTATCGCCCTCTCCCTGCCGGACACGACGGAGAAGATCGCCTGGAGCATGCCCACGTTCCGGGTGGCGGGGAAGATGTTCGCCACGCTGCCCGAGGACGAGACCTCCATCGCCGTGCGCTGCCCCAAGGTGGAGCGGGACGAACTGGTCCTGGCCGAACCGGACAAGTTCTGGATCGCCGACCACGAGGCGAGCTTCGCCTGGGTACGGGTCCGGCTGGCCGTCCTGGAGGACGAGAACGAGCTGCGCGACATCCTCGCCGACTCCTGGCGGCAGGCCGCACCGCCACGGCTGCTGGAGGCACATCCGGGACTGGGACTGCCGGTGGCGGACTGAGCCAGCCGACGGTCCGGCAGTGATCGAGGGCGGAAGACGTCGGATGCCAGAAGCCAGAAGCCAGACGCCAGACGCCAGAAGCCACATGCCAGACGCCAGACGCCAGACGCCACATGCCAGATCTCGGATGTCAGACGTGGGCCGGAGTCGCTCCCAGGAACCCCGTGATCCGCTCCCGCAGCGACCCGGCGTCGAGACCGTGCGCGGACACGTGCTCCTCGACCGTCCCGTACCGCCGCAGTTCCCGGCGCCCGACCCCGAGCCCCAGCACCCGGTGCGGGATGTCGGCGAGGGCGTCGTTCGCGGCGGCCGTGGAGGTACCGGCCAGGTACGGCTCGACGAGGACCACGTCCGCTCCGGCCGTCTCCGTGGCACGGCGCAGCGCCGCGGCGTCGAAGGGGCGCACGGTGGTGGCGTACAGGACGGTGACGTCGAGCCCTTCCGTGGCGGCGAGTACGGCGTCGAGCAGCGGCCCGACGGCGACGACCACGCCGTCGCGCCCTTCGCGAACGGTGAGGAACCGGGCCCCGTCGACCGCGAGGCTCCGCTCGTTCGCCTGCACGGACAGCCGCACGTACACCTTGTCCGCCTTGTTGCCGCCCGGGCCCACCGCATGCCGTAGCAGGGTCTCCGCCTCGTCGGGGTGTCCCGGGACGTGCACGGTCCAGCCGTCCAGCGTGTCCAGCAGGGCCACGTCGCCGGGCGCCATGTGGGTGAAGCCCCCGGCGGGCCAGTCGAACGACGCGGCGGCACTGACCAGCACCGCGCCCACGTCCTGGTGCCCGAGATCGAGTTTGACCTGCTCGAAGGGTCGCTCCACCAGGAAGCTGGCGAAGGTGTGCACCACGGGCCGCATCCCGGTCAGCGCCAGTCCCGCACCGGCCCCGACCAGCAGCTGCTCGCGAATACCCACATTGATCACTCGATCCGGATGCCGGTGTTGCGCCTCCTCGAACCCGTCCTTGCCGATCTCGGCGAGGACGACCGCGACCCGCGGGTCCTCGTCGAGCAGCCGGGAGGCGACGGGGGCGAAGCGGTCACGCATGGTGTCCATGGGTGGGGTCCTTTCAGTGTCTGAAGACGGACTGGAGGTGGACTGGGACTGGGGGCGGACTGGTCGAGAACTCGACGGCGGTCGAGAGGGCGGGTTGCGGAGCGTCGTCAGTCAGGCGTCCTTGGGCTCGACGCGGGCGACGACCACGCGGGGGCGGCCCGGATGCGGTGCCGTGAAGGCGGCGTACAACGCCTCGTGATCACGTCCGTCGACGGTCTCGGCGGACCAGCCGGCCGCCTCGAACCGCGCGGCGATGCCGCCAGGCAGCGCGTGGCTGGCGGAGGCGTTGTCGACCACGACGGTGTGCAGTCGGTCGAGGCCGGCAGGCCCGGCGTACGCGATCGCCTCGTGGTTGCTGCCCTCGTCCAGCTCGGCGTCCCCGATCAGCACCCAGACGCTGGGCCTGTCGAGCCCCTGGGCCCGCAGCCCCAGCGCCGTACCGACCGCGAGGGGCAGCCCGTGCCCGAGCGACCCGCTGCCGATCTCGGCGCCCGGTACCAGGACCCGGTCCGGGTGGTGACCCAGTGGCGAGTCGTACGAACCGAACTCCGGCAGCCACTCGACGGGCAGGAACCCCTTGGCGGCGAGCACCGCGTAGTACGCCATGGGCCCGTGCCCCTTGGACAACAGGAACCGGTCCCGTTCCGGATCCCCCGTCCGCTTCGGCTCGACCCGCAGTACCCGGTCGTAGAGCACCCACAGCACGTCCAGTGTGGATGTGGCCGCGGGGCCGTGCTTCTCGTCCCCCGTCATCATCCCCATCAGGTGGGGCAGGTCCGTGTACGTGTAGCTGTCGTGTGTGTTTCCGTACTCATGACGGTCTGCGCGCTCAGTTCCGATCGACATACGACGATCGTGCAACCTCAACCAAACTTCAGGTCAAGCGTCGCCGCGCCTGTCCGTACCGCGCAGAAACGAGTGCGCGACCACCGGTCCGAGTGCGGTATTGTTTCTGTGCACGTTGAGCCAGGGGAAACCCCAGGTCAGACGGGCAACGGGACGTGGCGCAGCTTGGTAGCGCACTTGACTGGGGGTCAAGGGGTCGCAGGTTCAAATCCTGTCGTCCCGACAGTGCGAAGGGTCTTCGCAGGCGAGAGCCTGTGAGGGCCCTTTTCGCATGGGTCGTTTCCGATCTTCGAGGTTGAGCATGCCGTTCATCCGCACCTTTACTCAGAATGCCTGCCGGTGGTCCTCCAGCATGACGTCGAGACGTTCACGGAACAGAGGGCGGTCGAGATCGTCGTAAGCGCGGGCCCACAAGGGGTGGAGGTCCGGGAGGCGCTGTGCGTCCTCGTGGTAGGCGGCGGTGAGTCCCAGAAGGGCGCTCGCCGGGTGGCCCGCGTCGAGCATCCGGGAGGCGTCGGCCAGGATGGTGTCCGTCTCCCCGATGAAGGAGGGGTACTCGTCACCAAAAGCGTCGTTCGGTGCGAGAACGCCGATCCCGATGCCGGACGGGTCGGGTTCGTGGCGCCAGCCGGCCGGTGGCGCGAGATCGAGGGGGATCTCCACGTCGCCGCCGGCGGGGTTCACCACGGACTCCGGGGCGGGCCGGATACCGAGTTCGGCCGACAGTCGTGCCACCTGGGTGCGGCGGTGCTCTCCTCCGCTGCGCAGGGCGAGGGAGAGCACAAACGTGAGGCCATCCAGGGTGTTCCGGCCAATGATGCCCGGCTCCTTGTGACCGAAGGAAGCAACGGGATGGTCGGTGCGCCCGAGTTCCGGCGCGGGGACCACCCAGCCGACGCAGGTGCCGGTACCAAGGTCCGCGAAGGGCAGGAGCTCCGGTACGGACATGAACGGTACGTGGTGTCGGCGGGACACTTCTCCCGCGTAGCAGTACTCCCACCCCTGAGGCGCGAGGGGTACCTCGCACAGCTCGAAGGGCAAGGCAAAGCTGGTCTGCACGCGGGGGCCGTCGTACAGGCCCTCCTCGTACAGGTCCGTCGTGAGGAACCCCTCCTCCCAGGCGATGTCGACCATTTTGGCGAGTGCGGGTGGGGTGGGGAACGGGAAGAGGTCGTCGGTCCAGCGTGGTTGTGGCGTCATGGGCAGAGAGTGTCGCAGCCACGTGTGACAGTCGGAGACGCACGCTGAAGTTTCCTCGGAACGACAGAATGACGCAGACTGCGCAGGAAGTAACGCCGAATGCGGCACGACCGAACCAGACAACGCTCGCGTGAGAGACCCTCACTATCTACTGCCAACGAATCAACGATTCAGGACACTACTGGTGGCAACGCTTTCAGAGATACAAGCCCTGTTGGGTGAACCCCGGTTCAACTGGTCGGATCCGGCACCATGGATCGAACTGGAGCAGGAACTCGGCATCGAATTCCCTGCGGACTTCCGTGAGATCGTGGACGCCTACGGTTCGATCTCGATCAACGGGCAGTTGTACCTGAAGCACCCTGCCGGCCATCTTCTGCACAGCCTGGGAAAGGACATCAGGCTGGATCTCGAGCTCTGGCGCGAGGAGGACATGGCGGAGTACCTGCCCAGTCCGGTGGGGGCGAACCCCGGCGAATTGATGCCGGTGGCGACGGCCATGACGGGCGAGGCGGTTTTCCTTCGCGTTCCCGACGCCCCCTCGTCGCCCTGGCGTGTCGTGGTCCAGGAGTTCGACAGTCCGGCGTGGACTCTCTACGAGATGACGTTCAGTGAATGGTTGCTGGACTATCTCAGAGGGAGAGACGTGACGTTGTGTTCTCGCAACTTCGCGCCTGACCGCCCGTTCTACGAATTCCTGCCCTGAGAATGAACCTCACTCACGACCCGGCAGCGGAAGATCCGGCTGGTGACGCAGCGCGTCCAACACGACGCTCACCGCCGCGCGAGGTGGTGAGCCACGACGGATCGCCGCCGTGATCGTGCGCGTCACGGGAGTCGCGAGATGCCCGGTGGCGACGCGATAACGGCGATCGACCGCCAAGCCGGGCAGCAGCGCGATCGACAGCCCGGCCTCGACGTGCTGGAGGGTCATCATGTAGTTGCTGAACCGGCACACCACCCGCGGCTCGAACCTCGATTGACGGCACAGGCGTAGCGCGAGACTCGCCATGTACGACTGTGGCGTGTCGAACGCCCACGGCTCGTCCGCGTAGGCCGCGAGGTCCACGGCGCCTCGCCCGGCCGCGGGATGCCCGGGCGGGACCACCAGCAGGATCTCGTCCGTGGCCAGTGGCACGAGGTCGAGATCCGGTCCCAACGGCGGCTCGACGAAGTCCGTGGTCGTGATGATGACGTCCGCGTCGCCACCTCGCAGCGCGGGCATGCTGTCGTGCGGCTCCAGTTCCAGCAACTCGACGTCCAGGTGCGGATACTCGCGCGCCAGACGTGTTACCGCCGGGACGGCCATGGTGTGGATCGCGCTCTGGAACGCCCCCAGCCGCACCAGGCCGGACGGCTCCTCGCCGAACCCGCGCAGCTCCGCCTCGACGCTGTCCATGTGATCGAGGATCGCCCGCGCCCGCCGGGCGAGGATCAGCCCGGCCGGGGTCAGCCGCACCCGGCGTCCCGTTCGTTCCAGCAGTTGTGTGCGCGTCTCGGTCTCCAGCACGGCGAGCTGCTGAGACACGCTTGACGGGCTCAGGTTGGCGGCCTGGGCGACCGCACGGACGGTGCCCAGCGTGTCCAGCAGGCTCAGCAGCCGGAGCCTCCAGGGGTTCATCACGCCCTCATTGTTGTGCGGTTCTGCCGAACAGGGGAGCCGGAATTGTGAGATGGACGTGTCACTCGAGCGCGACCTACCGTCGGCGACATGGCTGCTGTGACCACCTCCACGTCGTCCACCGAAACCTTCTGGACCGATGCCGAGAGGCATCTCGTACGCTACGGCGGCGAGTTCACCCCCGAGATCATCGACCGTGCCGCCGGGAGTTTCCTGTTCACCGAGAGCGGCCGGAAGATCCTTGACTTCACATCCGGCCAGATGAGCGCGATCCTCGGCCACTCGCACCCGGAGATCGTCGCGACCGTCCAGCGGCAGGTCGCGACCCTCGACCACCTCTTCAGCGGCATGCTCAGCCGCCCAGTGGTCGACCTCGCCCGGCGGCTGGCCGACACGTTGCCCGCGCCGCTGGAGAAGGCGCTGCTGCTGACGACCGGCGCCGAGTCGAACGAAGCCGCGATCCGGATGGCCAAGCTCGTCACCGGCAGGCACGAGATCGTCTCGTTCGCGCGGTCCTGGCACGGCATGACGCAGGCCGCCGCGTCCGCCACCTACAGCGCGGGTCGCAAGGGCTACGGCCCGGCCGCGCCCGGCAACTTCGCCATCCCCGTGCCGAACGCGTACCGGCCCGACTTCACCGCGGCCGACGGCTCGCTGGACTGGCGCCGCCAGCTGGACTTCGCCTTCGACCTGATCGACGCCCAGTCGACCGGCAGCCTGGCCGCGTGCCTCGTCGAACCGATTCTCAGTTCAGGCGGAATCATCGAGCCGCCAGTCGGGTATTTCGCGGCCCTGCAAGAAAAATGCAGGGAACGCGGCATGCTGTTGATCCTCGACGAGGCCCAGACCGGCCTCTGCCGTACGGGGACCTGGTACGCGTTCGAGCGCGACGGCGTCGTTCCCGACATCCTCACGTTGTCCAAGACGCTCGGTGCCGGGCTCCCTCTCGCGGCCGTGGTCACCAGCGCCGAGATCGAGCAGGAGGCGCACGAGCGCGGGTTCCTCTTCTTCACCACGCACGTCGCCGATCCGCTCGTGGCCGCGGTCGGCAACACCGTCCTCGACGTCCTGATCGGCGACAGGCTCGACGAGCGCGCGCGGTCGCTCGGCGCGTTCCTCCGCCACGGCCTGGCGGACATCGCCAAGCGTCACGCGATCGTCGGCGACATCCGCGGCCGGGGCCTGCTGGCCGGGCTCGAACTCGTCGTTGACCGCGAGACCAAGCGGAGCTCGAACGAGCTGGGCGCTCGGGTCACCCGGCGCTGCCTCGAACTCGGCCTGCACACCAACATCGTCCAGCTCCCCGGCATGGGCGGAGTCCTGCGGATGGCGCCGCCGCTGACCGCCACCGAGGACGAGCTTTCGCTCGGCCTGGCGATTCTGGACGAGGCGATCGGCGACACCTGCGCCGCCCTCTGAGCCACCTGCTGATGCTGACCAGGCTGCGGAACACGGGCTGCGGAACACAGGCAGCGCGGCGGCCTGCAGCCACCGCGCAGACCGCGGGCCGGGAGCGCCCGACGCGGGCTCGCCCCCGAGCCCGCGTCTGCTGGGCGCGATCAACGCTATCGATCGGTGAGGTGCCGGTTCAGTCCGGCAGCCCCCACGGCTTCGAGTCTCCGACGGCCGGTACGTCACGCGGGCCGAGGTCCGCGTCCGTGCCACGGCGGAGAACGACGGCCGTTTCTCCCCTGCCGAGGGGAACCTCGATACGGCCGGCCCCCGTCTCCCGGTAGCGCAGGCGCCGCCCGTGCTCGTCCCGTACGTCGATGGCGCCGTCGATGCCGTGCTGCAGCACCAGTGGTGCGCCGGCCTCGCTGTGGACGCGTACCCAGCGGGTTCGGCCGCCTGACCGGTCCGCGTCGATGAGGAACGCGCCCTGGGTACGCAGGGCTTGGACCGAGAAGTCGGGCCAGCGCCGTGACACGGAGGGGAAGACCCGCACGATGCCGCCATGGCTCTGCACGGCCGTGTCGAGGACCGACTGGGCCGCCGTCAAGGGGCTCTCGATGCCGAGGTTCGTGTCCTCGACGTACATGGTGTTCGGCGTCATCCTCGCGCCCCAGGTCTGGTGGACGACATTGCCGTCGGTGAAGAAGGTCAAGAAGTCCAGGGCCTCTTCGGGCCGTTCGATCACGGATGCCATCGAGGAGGCGACGGCGTAGCTGTAACCCGCCCACAGACCGCGGTCCTTGATCCAGTGGTCGAAGGTGGTCCGCATGATCTCCCGGTCGGCCGGCCGGTCCCAGTTCAGCTCGTGCAGCGGATACAGCCACAGCATGTGTGAGAAGTGCCGGTGGGACTCGGTGAGCGGCTTCCCCGCGCCGATCATGATCCCGGTCGGGTCCCGCGGGTAGTCCACCATGCGCCGGAGGATCTCACGCCAGCGTGCGGCGCGCGGATGGTCCGTACGGAGAATGCGCAGGCAGTCGAGGAGGGTGGCGCAGCCCCAGCGGAGCAGGGAGAGGTCGTAGGTGCAGTCCTCGGCGTCGGCCCACTCGGGCGACCGGGTGAGCGGCAGATGAAGCCTTCCGTCGCTGCCCTCGTACAGGAAGTGGTCGTAGAAGTTCGCCGCCTTGACGAGGATCGGGAAGAGGACGTCGCGGACGATCGACACGTCCATGGTGTGGCGGTAGCTGAGCCAGACGTTGTGCATGGCCCAGATGAGATTGCCGTTGTTGTCGGTCTTGGTGGACGTGCCGGGGATGCCGACGGTCTTGGCGCCGGGGCGGAGCTTCCAGTCGGAGGGGTGGGCCAGGGCGTAGGTCTGCCCGTCCTGGTACTCCGGCGGGACGGACAGCGGCAGGAACTCCTCGAAGTCCTTGAAGGTGGAGGTGACGGAGTCGAGTTCGAGGTGGTTGGATCCCTGGATCAGCCAAGTGGCGATCTGGACATTGAGGTTCCACCACACGGCGGTCCAACTGCCGCCCGTCTCCGGGTACCACGGCCCCCACTCGGACATCGAGGGCCCGCCGGCCCGGGTGGCGCAGGCTGCCTTGTAGAGCTGGATCCAGTAGAAGTCCTGAATGCGCTTGTCGGGTACCGACAACAGGCTGCGCCGGTAGAAGCGGTGCCACCAGTCGCGGTGCTCGCGCACCAGGTCGTCGGGGTCGAAGGACAGTGTGCGGGCCACTTCGGCGACGGCCAGCTCCGTCGTGCGCGACAGGTCCTCGGGGAAGCGGTAGACGATGTGCGCGGCCAGCAGCCTGCCGCTGCCGACGCGCCGTTCGCGCCAGGCGGTGGTCCACCCTCCGCCCGCGATCAGCGGCTGCTCGACATACCTGGTGGCCCCGGTGTCTCCGGCGGAGCCGACGCTGGGGTCGGGGTTGCCGGTGTAGTCGGCGGGCTTGTCCTTTGTCCGCGGAGAGGTCGCGGACATCCATGTGAACGACCAGGCCGCATCCTCCTCGCCGGCACTGGGCCGGGTGGAGATCAGCAGCGCGGCACGGGTGTTGTGCACCAGCATCGAGAAGCGGACGCTGCCCCGTGTGGTGGTGACGGTACCGCGCAGCTCGGCGTCCCAGAGGTCCAAGGTCCAGTCGACGCCGGTCACCTCACCGGCGAGCGTGAGGTCGAAGTGCCCTATGGGCAACCGGGAGAATCCGTACGGAGCGCGCCACTGTGGGCGCTGGTCCTGCACCTGGCTGTGGCTGACCATGACTTTCACGGAGTTGGCCGTCGCACCTCGGTAGACCTGCACCCCGAGCAGGCCGTTGCCCAGGAAGGGGCCGTCCTTCCAGTCGCCGGGCATCCGCCGCCAACGCGGAGCGGCGGCCCTGACCATCCGTTCGTGCAGTCCCTCCGCCCCGCCGGCCGCGCGGGGCGCCGCCCAGCCGGTGCCGGACCCTGCCGACCAGCCGACCGCGGCGACCGCGGCCGCCGTACCGATCACACCTCTTCGAGAGATCCCGTTCCCAGGCGTCACGGTCACGTAGGTGCCTCCCAATCCTGGTTGTGAACCTCCTGGCATGGTGCAGGCGCCTTGAGTGAAAGGGGAAGACCTCCGACGTATCGGAAATCGAGGTGTCGGCTCATCTGTGGGTGGCTTGAACGTATTCGCAGGTCAACTGACTTGCCCGGAAGTGTCTGACCGGCGGAAGGTTGAGAGCCAACCGATGTCTGCACCGACTGCGCCCACTTTCACGCGAGCCGCCGGTGCAGGTTGCGGGATCGCCGAAGTGCGGGTCGAGGTCCCCCTCGACCCGCACAAGTTGTCGCGCGATCAGCAGCAGGAGTGGGGAATGTGCTCCTCCCGGTGCCACCAGAAGTGGTCGCGGGCCGGTTGCTGGGGGACGTCGGGCAGGGTGGCGTTGCGGACGACCGTTCCACTCTGCTTCGACGCCGTCGGCGTCGCCGTCGCCGTGAGGTCCGCGACCGTGTGCGGGACGCCGCCGAGGACGACTTGGCGCACGGCAGCCGCGGCCGCGATGTCCGTCATCGGGTCGCCCTCGACCAGCACGAGGTCGGCGAGCTTGCCCGGCTCGACGGTGCCGAGCTGGTCGGACAGACCCAGCGTGCGGGCTCCCTGAACGGTGGCGGATCGCAGCGCCTCGTACGGGCTGACACCGTGACGGACCATGGTCTGCAGGTTGAGGTGGTAGTAGACGCCGGGCGGGACGAGCGGGCTGTCGGTGCCGACGGCGACATGGGCGCCCTCTTCGACCAGGCGGCGGACGGTCTTGCCGTGCCGGGCGACGAAGGCGAGTTCGGCGGTCGGTTCCTTTGCCAGGGCCGCCGTGATGCCCTCGCGCAGTTCCGCGTACTCGGCGGCGGTGAGCAGGGAGGTCAGCCGGGGGTCGTCCAGGGCCCAGTCCGCGTGCCTGTAGAGGGCGGCCCGGACGGCGGACAGGCCGAGACCGGACAGTCCGAAGGTGGGCGTGAACGCCATGCCGCTCGCGGCCAGCGGGCCGGTGACGTCCTGGTAGCTGTGGCCGAGGTGGGTCTCCTTCTGGCGTCGGCCGTAGCGGCTGGTGCCGCCGACGTGCTCGACGCCGTCGGCGCCCAGACAGAGCGGCCCGTACAGGTAGTGGGATGTGCTCCGCAGGCCGATCCGGTGGGCCTCCCGGACGGCCGAGCGCTGGAGTGCGTAGGGCAGCCGGACGTACGTCTTGACCATGTCGTGGCCGAGGGCGCGGGCCTTGTTGATCTCGCGGCCCAGCTGCTCCTCGTCCGTGACCGGGCGGCCCGAGGAGTAGTAGATGCGGGAGCCGTCGACGAGGTCGCCGGCGGTGAAGACGCGCGGGCCGGTGCGGCGGCCGGAGGTGAGGGCCTCCTTGGCCTCGACTGCCGCGTAGTGGGAGGTGCCGGGTGAGCGCAGGGCGGTGACACCGAAGGAGAGCCACAGGCGCATGAGTTCGTTGCGCTCCCAGGGGCCGTGCTCGTGGACGGCGACGAAGCCGGGCAGCACCGTCAGGCCGCGGGCGTCGACCACCTTGTCCCCGGGCCGGACGGGACGCTCTCCGCGCGGGGTGACAGCGGCGATCCGGTGCCCGTCGAGGTGGATGTCGACGTCGCGCCGCAGGGCAGGGCCGGTGCCGTCCCAGAGGGCTCCGGCCCGGACGACCGTACGGCCGGTGGGCCGCGCCGGGCGCCAGGAGAGCCGGAGCGGGACCGCTGAGGTCCTTCCGGTGGGGGTGGTCAGGCGCAGGCGGCCGTCGGAGAGGTAGAGCAGGGTGGCGGAGTCGCCGCTCCAACTGGGCGCGTCGGCGGTCTCGTCGCCCACCCGGCGGGCGGTGCCGGTGGTGCGGCCGGCGGAGTCGAGGTCGCTGATGTGCAGGGTGCCGTTCGCGATGTATGCCGTTCTGGTGCCGTCGGGCGAGTGCACGGGCCCCGCGTCGATGCGGTTGGCGAGGGAGCCGCCGGGAAGGGGCTCGCTGTAGTGGGCCTCGCCGGTTGCGAGCTCGACGGTGAGGATCTGGTTGTGGCCCTCGCGGTAGCGGGGAGTGACGGGGACCAGGACGGCGGCGGCCAGGCGTTTGCCGTCGGCGGTGAAGGTGGGGCGGCCGGGGGCGTTGAGCGGGCCGGCGACCTTGCGGACGGCTCCGGTGTCGAACTCCAGGAGGCAGAGGGTGGCGCCCTCGGAGACGAAGGCGACGCTGGTGCCGTCCGGGCTGACGGTGGGCGCGGAGGCGGAGATGCCGGTGTCGGTGAGGCGGCGTCTGGCGCGGGTGGCGAGCTCGTACCGCCATAGGGCGATGCCGCCGTCGCGGTCGCTGGCGTACACGAGGCTACGGCCGTCCGGGGACCAGGCCGGGTCGGTGTTGCGGTGACCGTCGGCGACGACCGCCTCGGGTGCCCCGCCGCGGCGCATGATCCACAGGTCCCCGAGGGCGCCGAAGGCAACGCTCCGGCCGTCCGGGGAGAGCGCGGGACCGACGATGCCCTTGACCTGGCGGTCACCGGCGCCGTCGAAGTCCCGGGCGGCGGCGGGCCGTTCGGCGACCTTGGGCACGGTGACGCGGGCGCTGAACGGGATGTCCTTGACCGTGCCCTGGAGCGTACGGCGGCGAAGGCCTCCGTCGGCGGTGTAGAAGAGCTCGTCCGGACCGGCCCAGCGGGCGGCGAAGGGGAACACGTCCTCGCCGTCGTCGGACACGGTCTCGCCGTCGACGACGAGCGCGGTGCCGGCGGTGGTGAGGTGGACGTAGGCGAGGCGGCTGCCGTCGGGTGAGAAGGAAGGCCCGGCGAGGCGGCCCTCGGTGACCTTGGCGAGGGTGGTGCGCGTGCCGTCGGCGGTGACCTTGTCGATGGCCCGTGGGGCGTCGCCGGTCCCGGTGGTGAACGCGATCGCCGTGCCGTCCGGCGTCCAGTAGGGCTGGGCCTCCTGGCCGGTGCCGGTGGTCCAGACGGTGGCATCGCCACTGTCGACCTCGATGACGTGGATCGCGTACCGGCCGTCGCTCTCGGCGGTGCAGGCGATCCGGGTGCCGTCGGGTGAGAAGCGCGGCTCGCGGTGGTCGGCGTCACCGGAGGTGAGCTGCTTCCGTCCGGTGCCGTCGGCGTTCATCAGCCAGAGGTGGAAGGTGCCGTCGGTGTAGGCCTGGTAGACGATCCGGCGGCCGTCCGGCGAGAAGTCCGGCTCGCTCGCCTCCTCTTCGACACCGGTGAGCTGCACGGCGTCGCCGCCCTTGGCGGGCAGCGTCCACAGCAGGTTCATCAGGTCCAGGACGACGGTCCGGCCGTCCGGGGCGAGTGCGGCGGAGGCGTTGGTCGCCTCCGTGACGGTCACTTCGACGGCACGTGCGCCCGTCCGGCCGTCCACGGCCGGGGAGGCCCATGCCGAAGTCCCCTGACCGCTCAATACCCCTGCGCCCGCAGCGATTCCGGCTCCACGCTTGATGAGCGCACGACGTGTCAGTCCCACTGATCCCATCCCACCTCTCCGCAGATTTGAGTGCACCCTACACATGACGGCAGCCACTGGAACAGCCCGTTCCGCTCTGTCCTCGACCTGCAAACTTCCATTTACACAATGGAATTGATGGCTCGCTTCCGCCCCCGCGTCACTGCCGCGTTGCATCCGGTCGGCAGCGTGGTCGGCCGGAACACTGCCGCATCATGCACAGGTGGGGGCAGCGCGCACGGTGGGATGCTTCCGCGTATGACCGATGTCCGGGAAGTGACCTGTCGTCCCCTCCAGACGCGGGCCCTGTGGTTCTTCGTCGGGCTGGCGGCAGCCGGGGTGAGCCTGGTCGTGGTGCGCATGGCGTACGAGGGCCCGGACGCCTGGCTGGGTCTCGGGCTGCTGCTGTCGCTGGTGGGCATCGCGTCGCTCCGCGCGGTCACCGTCCGGGTGAGCGCCGACGCGTACGGCCTGCACTCCCGGACACTGCTGCGCCGCCGGAGCGTGCCGTGGCGCGACGTCGCCGACCTGCGCGTACGCCTGAAGTACGCGAACACCCCCCGGGTCCAGGAGACCCGTCGCGTCATCCTGGTGCTGCGCGACGGACGCAAGCGGCTCCTGCCCCTGCCGCACAGCTGGTCCCCGGACGACCCGGACTTCGACGCCAAGGTGGGCGCGCTCCGTGCGCTGCACCGTCGTTACGGGGACCCGGAGTCGAGCTACCTCCCCATCGTCTCGTACCGCACCTCCGGGAGTGGCTGGGCCGGTTCGCTGGCACTGTGCGCGCTGCTGCTCGCGTGCGCGGGCCTGGCCGCGTGGTGGGTGCCGAGCATCGGGTCGGATGAGCGGGCGTGGAGGTCGGCCACCCCATGCACATCCGGGACACCCGTCGCGGAACGTGAGGCGGGAGAGTGCCTGACCACCCTGCCAGCCGTGATCACACGGACCGACGCCAACTGGCCCGCGAAGAAGCCCAGTTGGCTGTACTTCGCCGACCGTCGGCCACTGGAACGACTCGCGGTCCCGCGCGAGGACGCCGAGGAGTTCCGGCCCGGTGACAGGGTCGAACTGACCATCTGGCGCCGCGAGGTGATGGAGGTCGCCGGGGAACGCCATGTGTGGCGTCAGCACATCCCTGTCGCCGGGGACGCGGCCGCCCTCGCGGCCGCCCTCGCTCTCGCCGCGGGGCACCCCGGCGCCCGCGTGCTGCTGCGTCTGCGCGGGCGGCGGCTGCCCGACGACGAGGTCCTCCCCTCGGTGCTTCCGTTCACGGCGGCGCTCGTCGGCACGGCCCTGTGGCTGCTGCCGCTCAGTTACCTCAACCCAACGACCCTGCTCGCCTCTCCCGTGGCGATCACGTGGGCGACCGCGGGTTCCCTGGCCACGCTGGGCCTGCTCACCTGGGCTTGGCGCGCCACCCGCATTCGTCCGCCCGGAGAGGACACTGCGGTCGCCGAGTCCGCCGGGTCGGAAGGACAGGAAGAGCAGATTGGGGAGGTGTTCCTGGCTGCCCGCTTCCTGGAGCACACCGACTACAACCCGTACCGCTTCGGCACGCACATCGTCCTCGGAGGTGGTGGCCCGCCCGCGGTGACACCCCACCCCGGCCCGGGCAGGTTCGCGGCGAAGCCGATCCCGATGGAGCGGATCACCGTGGGCGGCGTGCGGCGCGTTCGGGGCAGCGACGGCGACACCGTCCCCAGAAGCTGGCACATCGCCGAACTCGACGACGCGGGCAAGCCGGTCCGCCTCGCGGCCGCCCCGGCCGACCTGACCCGCATCATCCGTGAGTTGAGCCTTGGCGGAACCGCCGCGCATCGGGGACTCCGTCGGCCCGGCTCAAGGTGTCCGTGAGGGCCTGTGACCCGTCGTCTGACGCTCCGCGCTGCGAGGGCCGGTGTACCGGAGGATCCACACGCCTTGGTTCTTGTCCGATATGTAGATGTAGCCACGGCGGTCCACCACCACGTCCTCGGTCTGGGTGACGAGGCGGTCCTCGGGCATGGGGCCGTAACGGCGACTGGGATCCGGCGGCAGGAAGTAGCCGACCTCGCGCGGCAGCCGCACGTTGGAGACGTCGTAGATCGGCAGCCCGGCGTTGAAGTGCGCGACATAGAACAGGTTGCCCTGGCGCTCGACGTCCGGGTGGTGCTGATGGTGGTTGATGTTGTGCGGGCCGCGCCAGCCACCCCGGGTCGTGAAGTCGTCGTACGGGGCGTTCTTCGGCGGTATCGGCTCCGGGAACAGGGACAGCAGGTACGGCTCGGCCGGGTTCGTGATGTCGACGATCGAGTTGTGGTGGGCGGCGCCCTCGGCGTACGTGACGTTCTCGGAGTTGGCGAAGGCGATGCCGCGCTCGGGCAGCGGCAGCACGCTGTGCACGCCGAAGCGCGAGTGGAAGGGCGGGCTGAACCGGAGCGTGCTCACAAGCGTCGGTCGGGACACCTCGGAGATGTCGAGGACGACCATGCCTGCGGCGCCGTAGGGCAGGTACGCGTGATGGCCCGCCACATAGGCCGGCCCGTGCAGCGACACGTCCGCGCCGGTGGGGCAGCAGAAGCCGTGCCCGGGTGGTGCCGTGGTCGTCGCCCCGCCCTGCTCGGACGCCCTGCTCTGCTCGGACCCCCCGCCCTGCTCGGAGTCCCTGCTCTGCTCGGACGCCTCGCCGTCACGCTGGCCGGGCACCCACCAGCGGCCCGCCTCACGCGGGCGGCGCCGGTCGGTGATGTCGAGAATCATGTAGATGTTGCCGGTGTGGCCGGGCAGTCCGGCGGCCAGGTGCACATACCGTCCGCCGGGATAGTGGTTGCGGTGGGTGCCCGTTCCGCCAGTGCGGAAGCGGCCCAGGCGCTTCGGTCTCAGCGGCTCCTCGATGTCCCAGATCAGCACGCCGTCCTCGAACTCGGCGTCCGGGTCCCCGCCGAAGTTGGGAAAGATCTGCTCCAGCGCCGTGACCATGGTCGTCCCGGACAGGTCGACCTGCAGGGTCCAGGTGTCCGCGGGACCCGGGACGAAGGCCGCCACCTCGGGCCGCGCCGGATCGGTGACATCGACGACGCTCCAGCCGGAGTCCCAGAAGTGGCCGGTGTGGAGATACCACCGTCCCGCCACCTCGCGGATCGCCATTTTGAACGCCGGCCGGTCGTCCATGTCGCAGTAGCCGACGGCCTCCACGTTCCACGCGTACCCGCCCCCGGGCACGCCGTGTCCCTCGGCGGCAGCGGCCTGAGTCCCCGGTAACGCCGCGACTGCCGCGGACGTCATCCCGGCCCGCATGGCCTGCCGCCTTGTCCAACGCCCGTTACTCACACGGTCTCCCTCTGCCTGGGTGACGCACGATTCGCCCGCTGTCCCACTCCATTAGCGCCGATACGGGGTAAGCGTCCTGTCAGCCGGTGAGGTAGCCGCCGGACGCGTCGATGTCGGTGCCGACCACGGCGGTCGCTTCGTCCGAGCTGAGCCACATCACCACCGAGGCCATCTCCTCGGCGCGGACGATACGTCTGATCGGGTAGTCCTGCGCGATCTCCTCGTAGGTCATCCCGAACGCTTCGGCGGCCCGCCGCAGCATCGGGGTGTCCACCGCGCCGGGCGCGAACGCGTTGACGCGGATGTTGTCCGCGGCGTACTCAAGAGCCGCCACCTTGGTCAGCGAGGCGACAGCGTGCTTGCTCGCGTTGTACGGCGCGATGGTCCCGAACCCGACCTCGGCCGAGATCGACGCGGTGTTGACGATCACCCCGCCGCCCTGGGCCAGCATCTGCGGGATCTCGTACTTCATGCCGAGGAAGACACCGCCGGCATTGGTGCGCCAGACGCTCTCCATGTCCGTGAGGGACTGTTCGTGCAGCCGCGCCGCACGGGGACTTTCGATGCCGGCGTTGTTGACCGCGATGTCGAGTCTCCCGTGGCGGCTGACGCAGACGCGGACGAAGTCCCGCACCTCGCTCTCACTGCGCACGTCGGCGCGTATGAACGTCGCGTCACCGCCCGCCGCCCGGATGTCGGCGGCCACCCGCCGGCCGAGCTGCTCCCGCCGGCCGCAGAAGAACACCCTGGCCCCCGCTCGCGCCATAGCGCGAGCGGTCGCCTCGCCGATGCCCGACGTGGCGCCGGTGATCAGCACGACCTTGCCGGCGAACCGTCCGGATCCCGCGTCGGACGGAGCTGCCGCCACGGAAGCCGCCACGGAAGTTGTCGCGGATGCTGCCGCCCCGGGCGTGGCCGCCGCAGTGGCAGCCAGGCCGAGCGTGCCGACGGCCAGGACCCGGCGGCGGGAAGGGACATGATGCTGCATCAGGAATCCTCCGGTCATGGCTGGGTAGGACGATCGGTCCGAGTGCCGGGAGAGAGTCCCCCGGGGGGACCGTTACCGGCCAGGTAAATCGCGCAGGCCCTCCGGCGTCCAATACCTGCGCTCATACGCTTGAGGCATGAGGGTCGACTCGAGCGGGTCCGTGGACATCGACACACGAGTGCTGCGCTACTTCGTCGCGGTCGCCGAGCAGCTCAGCTTCACCCAGGCGGCGAAGGAACTGTTCGTGTCGCAGCCCTCGTTGAGCCGCCAGATCCGCCAGCTCGAAACTCGGCTCGGCACCGAGCTGTTCACCCGCAGCACGACCGATGTCCGGCTCACCAGGGCCGGAGAAGTGCTGCTCGACGCCGCGCGCCGCCACCTGGCCGACTGGCAGCGCACCATCCACATCGTGCGCGCCACCGCCGCAGGCGACCGCAAGGTCCTGCGCTTCGGGTTCGTGGCCACCGGAGGCGGTGCGCTCGCCCGCCGAGCCCGGTCGGTGTTCGCCCAGCGGCATCCGGACGCCACGGTCGAGCCCAAACGCTTCCCCTGGGGAGGCGAGGCCAACGCACTCCGCCACGGACTGGTGGACGTGGCGTTCCTCTGGCTGCCGGCCGACACCTCAGGGCTCCACGCCGAGATCATCGCGACCGAGACGCGCTGGGTGGCCGTGGCCCGCACCCATCCGCTCGCCGCCTCGGACAGCGTCACCCTTCACGACATCCGCGACGAGCCGCTGATGTGGACCCGCCGCGCACCGACCGCATGGGTGAACTGGTGGGCGGTCAACCCGCGTCCCGACGGCTCCGAGCCGGTTTGGGGACCGGAGAACGACAACGTCGAGGAAATGCTCGAACACGTCGCCGCCGCCGACGCCGTCTGCATCGGCTCAGAATCGATGGCCGCCTACTACTCCCACCCCGATCTGACCTGGCGGCGCATCACCGACATCGATCCACTGCGCATCGCCATCGCCTGGCCGCACGACGACACCCCCAACCCGCTAGTCCCCGACTTCGTCAGTATCGTGCGCACCCTCGCCGGGCAGAGCTGAGCCGCACTCCGGAAGGCCGCCTCGGGAGTGGCCCCCTACCTCACGCGACGCCGTGTCGAACGTCCTGATCGGGACGGTGAATCGGGGACGGTGATGCGGCTGAGCGGAGCCGAAGGGCGAGGAGCGATGACTACTCCTTTTACACAGTACGAGTGAATCAACCGACTTTTCCGTTCGGCGCTGGTGGTGAGTCCCTTACGGTCTCCGAGTGATCGGGCGGCCGCAGGGGTGTCCTGCGGGCGGGTGGCCGTTGAGAGGCGCACCTGATGTTGGGGTTGTGGAAGTCGCCGGAAGCGCTCGCGATCCGAGCGGGCCGGTTCCGTTGGACCAGGGAGCGGACCTGGGCCGCGGTCGGCTTGGCGTGTCTCGTTGGCTCAGTGCTCACTGCCACCGGGTGGTGGGCGGTCGAGAGTTGGGCGACACACATGCAGGGACTCGGGCCGGCCGTCGCCTGCTGGACGTTGACGGCTTCCCTGGCGCTCCGCGCGTCAGGGGCGGGCGGCCGGGTGCGGACGCGGCTGCTGCTGTTGGCGGGTTCCGCGGCGGCCGGAGGGGTGTACCGGGCCGCGATCGACGTGATGTCGGCTCACCCCTGGGCCTGGGGGCTGGATGTGCGGCCGGTGCTCGGTTCGGTGGTGGTCACCGGAGTGACGGTGGTGGTCGGCCTGGGAGTGGCGGGTCTGACGGTCGCGACCGGTGCCGGAAGCGGCCGGCGCCTGTGGCTGCTGCGCGTGCTGGACGGGATCGTCTCAGCCGGGTCCGTGTTCTTGACCGGATGGGTACTGCTACGGGGACCCGGTGGGGGCTGGCAGCTGGAGACGGGAATGGTGGGCGTTCTGTGGGGCGCCGAAATCGCGTTCCTCGGTTTTCTGTTCGCCCTGCGCGGTCTCGTACGGGGCGACCACCGGACCACCGTGTGGGTGGCGGCCGCCGGTCTGTCCCTCATGCTGATCGGGGACACCCTGCGGCTGTGGAGGTCCGACCCGGACACCCCTGAGGAAATGCCGTTTCAGCTGGCCGACGCCTTCAGCACCGCGGGTCTGCTGGTGGTCGCCGCGGGCCCCTGGGTGCCCGGCGGGGCGAGCGTCCTGGGCACCGGCGGATCGAAGCTGTGGCTGGGGATGGAGGGCACCGCGGCGTTCGTACCCCTGACCGTTTTCACGGTCATGGCACTGGGATACGCCTTGGCTCCTCTTGCCGGCGATCCGGTACCGCTGCTGGTCGGGGGGACGGTACTGCTGGGCTTCTGGGCACGCCGGACGCTCGTGTCGAGCGGGAACATCGGGGACCGTGACTGAGTTCTCGTGCGGTGGTGATCGCCGTCCTGGAGTTGCCTCCGGCGGCCGACTCTCCGGAAAGTCCTCTGGGAACCGCTGAGTTCTGGGGCGTCACTCGGTCTACCCCCATGAAAGGCATACCGAGCCCGAACGCCGAACAGGAGACCTTGCCATGACAGGAGACCGCGCCGTGAGCGAGACCGCGCCCCAGACACAGACCACCGCTCAGTTCCCTTCCACACCTCGCTCGACCCGTTTTCTGGCCGCGCGCCCCGTCTGGCTGGTCGGTGTTCTGGCTACCCTCGCCGGTGCTGTCGTGACCGAAGCCTTCGCACTCGTCGCCCGGGCTGCCGGTGTCCCGATGGACGCGGCCAGTCCCGGGGCCGAGGAGGCCGCGGAGATTCCGGTGGGCGGCTTCGCCGGCGGCGTGGTGTTCTGGTCGGTCGCCGGGATCATCCTCGCGGTGGCCCTCGCCCGCTGGGCCAGGAGGCCCGCTCGCACCTTCACGGTGACCACTGTCGCGCTCACCGCGCTGTCCCTCGCCGGCCCGGCCGTCGCCCCGCACACGGCGACTTCCACCCAGATCGTGCTGGCCGTGTCCCATGTGGTGGCTGCCGCTGTGATCATCCCCGCGCTGGCGCAGAGGCTGTCCCACCAGCATCGGTGAGGCGACGTCCGCAACGGCGCCGTACGCTGCCGAGCCCCGGTGCGCCTCGCGCGGTACCGGGGCTCTGTTGCGGGCACCGTTCACTGATCATCTGTAGGGGTCATGCGGTCCGGATGTCGTCCACTCGCTCGCCCTCCGCCTGGGACGGCTCGGTCCTGGGGACGTCCGGATGCTGTTCCACGGCCGCGCTCTCGGCCGGTTCGTCGCGCTCGCCCTCGGCCTGGGAGGGCGTGTGCGAGTACAGCCAGCGGTCGTAATACGAGGCTCCGGTCTTCATGGCGGGCCTCCCTTGGTCGCTCACCTCCATGCTCCTCCCGGGGACGCCGCGAGGCGAGTGTGCTCCGTGGCTTGTACGCCACCGTCGGTGCCGCGCTGCTCTGGCTGGGATCGTCCCGGCGGCGGAATTCATGCGCCCCAAAAAAGTGAGGATCATTTCCCAATACTTTGCAGGACACGGTCTTCATATCCGTAGCGCACTGGATCCAGCGTTTTGACGTGAACCAGAGGGATTGAATCGCGCCAATGCGAAGTCGAGTGCATCTCCGCGACCGAAAAAAACGCTTGGACGTCGTGGGTGCCGTCACGGGAAACTGCCGTTCTCGCGGCGCTTTCGACGTGCGAGTACCGGAAGGCAGGGGGATGGGATCTCCTGAATCGCACGACGCATTGCCGGGCAAGGGCTCGGTGCTCCTCGCACTTCGTTACTACCGACGGGAACTGGTCCGGCTCCGGTGGCTGGCGGTTCCCGGGATGCTGCTGCCTGCGCTGGGCAACATCGGCCTCTACTACATCGCTCCGCTGGTCGTCGCGAAGCTCGTCGGCGGCATCGCCGGCGACACCGGTGCCACCGTCGGCTCGGCACTGCCGTACGTCCTCGGCTTCGCCGGCATCCTGCTGTTCGCGGAGGCGGTGTGGCGCGTCGGCCTGCACTGTCTGAACCGGCTCGAAGCCCGCGGCATCGAGCACCTCTACGTGATCGGCATGGACGAGCTGTTCGCCAAGGACGCCGCCTTCTTCCACGACAACTTCGCCGGTTCGCTGACCAAGCGGGTCCTGAGCTTCGCCGCCCGCTTCGAGCAGTTCGTCGACACGCTGACGTTCTCGGTCATGGGCAACTTCGTGCCGCTGCTGTTCGGGGCGGTGGTGCTCTGGCGCTACGAACCGCTGCTCGTCGTCGGTCTCCTGGTGATGATCGCGGTGACGGGGCTGTGCGTGGTGCCCCTCATCCGCCGTCGCCAGGCGCTTGTGGCCCAGCGCGAGCAGGCGGTCGCCCGGGTGTCGGGCCATGTCGCCGACAGCCTGATGAACATGGACACGGTCCGGGCGTTCGCCGCCGAGGACCGCGAGGCCGCGGAGCACCGCTCCCGCGTGGCGGAGTCGCGGCGGCTCTCGCTCCGGTCGTGGGACTACGGCAACCTGCGCATCGACACCCTGGTCGCGCCGATGTCCGTGCTGACCAACGTACTGGGCCTGCTGCTGGCGGTCACGCTCGGCGGGGGCGCGCACGGCGTGGAGGCGGTCGTGGTCGCCTTCACGTACTACACCAACGCGACGCGGATCATGTTCGAGTTCAACCAGATCTACCGCCGCATGGAGAGCGCGATGACCGAGGCCGCGCAGTTCACCGAACTGCTGCTCGTGCCGCCGACCGTGCTCGATCCCGAGTCGCCGGAGCCGCTGCGGCCCCGGGCCGCCGACGTCCGCTTCGAGAAGGTGACCTTCGCCCACGCGGGCGCGGAGCCGCTCTTCAAGGGTCTCGACCTGGCGGTGCCCAGCGGGGCGAAGATCGGTCTCGTCGGCCGGTCCGGCGGAGGCAAGACCACACTCTCCCGGCTGCTGCTGCGGATGACGGACATCGACGCCGGCCGGATCCTGATCGGCGGCCAGGACATCAGCAAGCTGCGCCAGGCCGACCTGCGCAGCCTGATCGCGTACGTGCCCCAGGAACCCGCGATGTTCCACCGCACACTGCGGGACAACATCGCGTTCGCCCGGCCGGAGGCCACCGACGCCGAGATCCGCCGCGCCGCCGAGGCGGCGCACGTCACCGAGTTCGCCGACGTGCTGCCGGACGGTTTCGAGACCATGGTGGGCGAGCGGGGCGTCAAGCTGTCCGGCGGACAGCGTCAGCGGGTCGCCCTCGCCAGGGCGATCCTTCGCGACGCGCCGATCCTGCTGCTCGACGAGGCCACCAGCGCCCTGGACTCCGAGAGCGAACTCCTCGTCCAGGAGGCGCTGTGGCGGCTCATGGAGGGACGGACGGCCCTGGTGGTGGCACACCGGCTGAGCACGGTCGCCACCATGGACCACCTCGTCGTCCTCGACCGCGGACGGATCGTCGAGCAGGGCACGCACCACGAACTGCTCGCGTCGGACGGCGCCTACGCGAGGCTGTGGCAGCACCAGTCGGGTGGCTTCCTCGATGACAGTCCCGTCGGCGACAGTAACGTCAGCGACAGCCCCGGCGACGGCATCTCCGTGGACGGCACCCCCGCGCGGGCCGACCTGCACTGAACGCGAACCGGGCGGCAGCCCCGTGCGCCGCCGCCCGGCCCGCCCGCACGGCGGCGCTGATCAGGACCGCACCGTCAGCCAGTCCAGCGCGGCGACCTGTCGTCCGCCCTCCGCCACGAGGTAGAGATCGTGGCTACCGGTGACCTCGCGCTTCAGGCGCACCGACTGCTCCTGCCACTTCCCGTCGCTGTCGCCCCGGACGGGCACCACCCCGAGCAACGGGCCGTCCGGTGCGTCCAGGCGCAGTTGCAGCGAACAGGTCCGCGCGCACGCGGACGCGCTGCGCACGGTCAGCCGGTCCCCGGCGAGGTTCACCTCGCGGAAGCCCAGCCAGTCGCCGGAACCGAGTACGCCGGTGGCGGCCGTGCCGCGCTGCACGCCTCGTACGACCGTGGCCTGCTCGGCCTGGAGCGTGGCGGCGGAGTCGGGTCCGTCGCCGTACAGGCGCAGGTCGTTGACGACCCAGGGGACGGGGCCGCTCGCGGTGAGCGTGATCCTGAGGTGGCGGGCGGTGGTCTGCCGGGGGAACACCGCGTCCTGGGTGAAGGAGCGGCCGGAGACCCGGGCGAGCGGCTCGCTCCAGTGCGTGCCGTCGCGGCTGACCGCGACGGAGAACCCGTACGGCTGGCCGCTGGTGTCGCGGCCGGCGTCCAGCGCGAGCCGGTCGAAGGTCTTGGCCTCGCCGAGGTCGACGGTCAGGGACTGGCCCGGGGACTGTGGACTCGCCGCGGTCCAGCGGGTGTTGATGTCCCCGTCGGTGACGGCGGCGGCGTCCGTACCGTCGCTCGCTGTCGCCGTCCAGGTGCCGTGCCGGACCCTCTGCTGACAGCCCGGCAGATTGCAGCCCGTCGACCAGATCGGTTCACCGTACTCGTACGCGCCCTGGTCGGGAGCCGCGCCCCTGACGTCGGTCGTGATGCCGTCGATCACCTCGCCGGCGTCGATGGCGGGGGAGCCGGCCGTCAGCCACAGTTCGCCGTTCACGGCGTCCGTGTAGCCGGGTTTATCGTTGATCAGGTTGGAGCGGACCACCGGCAGCGGGTCGCCGGTCTGGCTGACGCTGATCGGTTTCGGGCCGATGATGTTGCTGATGTACGAGCCGGAGGCGTCCGTCGCGCCGCTCAGCCGGACCGAGTTCTCGCTGATGCCCACGCCGTAGCTGGAGTTGTGGTCCTCGTTGGCGATGCTCGGTCCGGTGTGGCCGTTGAAGAAGGTGCCCCGGGCGCCGGTGTTCCAGGCGACATTGTGGTGCAGCCGGAAGTGGCCGGAGTAGTTGTCGACGTAGAAGCCGACCTGGCCGTCGGCGTCGTGCGAGGTGTTGTGGTCGATGGAGGTGCCGGTGCCGTTCAGGCTGCAGCACACGTAGAAGGGGGAGCCGTCGCGCGAGGTGCGCATGGCTTCGGACATGTCGTTGTAGGCGATGCGGTTGTCGCGGAACTCCGGCCCGTTGAGCTGCCAGGCGGTGTCGATGGAGGCGCGTCCCGTGCGTCGGACCGTGTTGTGGGTGACCGTGTGGCCGTTGCCGTTGACCTCGATGCCGGGTGTGTAGCTGCCCATCCACCCGACGTCGTGGATGTAGTTGTTGGTGACGGTGTTGCCGGTGCCCCGCAGCAGGACGCCGTCCCCGGCCGACCGCGAGATCTCGCTGTTCTTCAGGGTGTTGCCGGTGCCGAGGATCTGCACGCCCGAGTCGAGGATCCGGGAGGCGACGATATGGCCCTCGGACGGCGGTATCGCCAGGTCGCTGTCCGGCGGCATGGGGAGGGTAGAGAACTCCGAGATGTAGGTGGCGCGCAGCCGGTCGACCGTGACTCCCGTGCTGTCGTCGCCCGTTCTGAGGGACGTGCCCCAGAGGTTCAGTCCGCGCACGGTGACGTACGAGCTCTCGCTCAGGTCGACGCCCCATAGCCGGTGCTTGGCGGTCACGGTGTGTCCGGCGATGCCGTCCTTCGGCGGGACCATGTACAGACGGCGCGCGGTCTCGTCGTAGTACCACTCGCCCGGCTGGTCCAGGGCCGCCTTGGAGCCGACGAGGTAGTAGTTGCGGTAGTTCTGGTCGCCCATGCACAGCGGCGGACAGCGGTGGTTGCCGCCCCTGAAGTCCAGCTTGCCGGGTGAGGTGGCGGTGACCGTGCCGGTCTGCTGGGCCCACGGGTTGGAGCCCGCCCACAGGTGCACGGTGGCGCCGGTCCAGTCGGCGTCGGGCAGGTCGGTGTCGTCGACGCGCTGGTCGGTGGAGGTGGCGTCGGCCTCGGCCCAGGTGGTGTTCAGCGGGTCGGGGCCGGAGTTGGGCCAACGGCCCTCCGCCGCACGGTCGTCGTCCAGGAACACCGCGTTGAAGTCGGGGTCGAGGGGCAGGTCGGTGTCGGCGGCCACCAGGCCGTCACCGGCGTCCTTCCAGCCGGTCACCGGCTCGGTCCCGTCCACGGTCACCGGGCCGTCGCCGTACGCGGCGACGGTGATCGGGGCGTCCTCGGTGCCGGAGGGCGGGTTCACCTGCTCGCGGTAGGTGCCGCGGTGGATCAGACAGCTGTCGCCGGGGCGGACCCGGGAGAGGCAGTCGCCGATCGTGCGCAGTGGTCTCGCCTCGGAACCGTAGGCGTTCTCGCTGCCCCAGGGCGCCACGTGGTAGGCGCGGCCGGGGCCCGCCGCCTGCGCCTCGCCCTGCACCGGGAGGGCCAGCAGCGCCGTCGCAGCGGCCAGTACGGATAGGTGCCTCAGTCTCATGTCCCGCCTTCAGTCGTTGTCGGGGGCTGCCGCCAAGCGGCGAACCCCGTTCCGGCCGACCGCTCCACGCCCGCGCCGCGACCCACGGCGAAGGCACCCGCCGCCGTGTGCAGCACACGCCCGGTCCGGACGCGGTGCGTACGCAGGTGCCAGGGCGGGGCCGCCGTCGGCCCGGCGGTGATCTCGACGTCCGGCCAGGGCCGCCGGACGCAGCGGACCGTGTCGCACCGGAACCTGGTCCCGGTCCGCTCCTCGCACCCCCGGTGGTGTGTCCCGCCGTCGTCGCTCAGCGCCGGCATCGAGTCGTCATCGCGGATCACCTTTACTCCCGTGAGCTTGGTTGCGATAGTTTTCGCAACTCGCGACCGCCCCGGAAACGTAGGAGATTCATCCGATGACGTCAACGGTTCGGACAGGATCTGACCCAGGGAAGCGGCGGACTCTGGCCGAAGTCGCCGAGCATGCTGGAGTTTCGGTCTCCACCGTCTCCAAGGTGCTGCATGACAGGTCCGATGTATCGGCGGAGACCCGAGCGAAGGTGCAGCGCCTGCTGGAGCAGCACGGCTATCTGGCGAAACACCGTCCCACGGCCACCGCGGCACAGCCCGGCGGGCTGATCGACTTCGTCATCAACGAACTGGACAGCCCCTGGGCCGTGGAGCTGATCCGTGGCGCTGAGGACGTGCTGCACGACGCGAACATGGGGCTGGTCGTCTCCGCCACGCACGGCAGGACCAGGCGCGCCCGGCAGTGGCTGGACTCGCTGGCCACCCGGCCCACCCGAGGGGCGATCCTCGTGGTGCCGGAGCTGACGCCCGAACAGCACGGGGAGCTGGGCCGGCTCGGCATCCCGTACGCGCTGGTCGCGCCGATCGACGAGCCCGCGCCCGGGACGCCGTGGGTGGGCGCGACCAACTGGCCCGGCGGGCTCGCCGCCACCCGCCATCTCATCGAGCTGGGCCACCGCCGGATCGCGATCATCAGCGGCCCGGAGCGTCGGCTCACCTCACGGGCCCGGGTCGACGGCTACCGCTCGGCACTGGCGGAGGCGGGGCTCCCCTTCGACCCGGCGCTGGTCCGGTACGGCGACTTCACGCACACCCCCGCGCACCGGCACGCGCTGGAGTTGCTGGCGCTGCCCGAGCGTCCGACCGCGGTCTTCGCGGGCAGCGACCACCAGGCGCTGGGCACCTACCGGGCCGCCGCGGAGCTGGGACTGCGGATCCCGGACGACGTCAGCGTGGTCGGCTTCGACGATCTGCCGTTCGCCGACTGGGTGACCCCACGCCTGACGACGATCCGCACCCCCCTGGCCGACATGACCGCGCTCGCGGCCCGGATGGTGCTGCGGCTGCTGTCCGGGGAACAGCCGGAGACGACCCGGGTGGAGGTGGCGACCGAGCTGGTGGTGCGGGAGAGCAGCGGGCCGCCTCCGGGTCGTGCGTAGACCCTGGCCAGCCATTCATCGGATGAACCTCCGTGCATGTCAGGGGTATTGACGCACCATCGGCCTCTTCTTACGCTCCCGACTAGCCAGTCATCGGATCAATTTGCGGACATGGGCGAGTCCATGAACGAGTCCATGAACGGGTCCATGTGCGGGTCAAGGTACGGATCAACGTACGGATCGATGTGACGGGAGATCGGTGATGGGAGTCAGCAGGCGGGGGTTCCTGGGCCGCGTCGCCGCGAGCGCCGCCGCCGGAGCGACGACCGGAATGGGCGTCGCGGAACCGGCCGCGGCTGCGGACGGGCCCGGCCCGGCTGTCGGCCCCGTGGCCGTCACCGGCATGCGGACCGACCGCGAGTGGCGGGACTTCCTCGCCGCACAGGACCCGCGCTGGAGGCGACTGCCGCGCGCCTGGTACGAGGGCCCGTTCCTCGGCAACGGTCTGCTCGGCTCGATCGTCTACCGGGAACCCGGGGCGAACGCCCTGCGCTTCACCGTCCACCACAGCGAAGTACAGGACCACCGGCCGGAGTTCGGCCACAACTGGGGCCTGGCCCGCCTTCCCGTCGGCAATCTCCTCCTGCGTCCCGTCGGCGCCATCACCGGTGCCGACCTCCGCCTGGACCTGTGGAACGCCGAGATCAGCGGCACGGTCACCACCGACAAGGGCAGCATCGAACTGCGCGCCCTGGTCCACAACGACCGTACGCTGCTGCTCGTCACCGCCACGGCGAGCGCGGGGGAGCGGGACTTCCGCTGGGAGTTCGTCCCCTCGCCCGCCGTCAGCCCGCGCATCGTCCGCGAGGACCCTCCGGAGGGACTGGAGCCCAACCCCGATCCGGTGATCACACGGGAGCCGGACGGCACGGGTGTCGTCGTCCAGTCACTGGTCGCGGGTGGCCAGACCGTCACCGCCCACCGGGAGCGCACGTTCGGCGGCGAACGCGTGTACGTCCTGTCCGTCGCCCACTCCCACCCCGGCACCGATGCCGAGGGCCGAGCCAGGACGGCCGTCCGCAAGGCGTCCGCGCTGCCCGTCTCCAGCTTGCTGCGCACCCATCGCGAGTGGTGGCACCGCTTCTACCGCAAGAGCTTCCTCTCCGTCCCCGACGGGATGCTGCAGAGCTTCTACTGGATCCAGCTCTACAAGCTCGCCTCCGGCGCCCGCGAGCACGCGCCGATCATGGCGACCACCGGCCCCTGGCTGGAGTCCACCCCCTGGCCGGCCGTGTGGTGGAACCTGAACGTCCAGCTGGAGTACTGGGCGGTGCACGGCTCCAACCACCTGGAGCTGGACGCCGTCCCGCGCACCCTCGCCGAGAACACCGACACCCTGATCGGCGCCCTGCGCCCCGAGTACCGCTCCGACTCGGCGGGCGTGCGCCGCGCCACCGACGCCACCTGCGACAGCAGCGGCACGGTCGCCGTCCCGGGCGTCAGCAGCACCCCGGAGGTCGGCAACCTGCCCTGGGCGCTGCACAGCGTGTGGCTGACCTACCGTCACACCATGGACCGGGGAGTCCTGGAAGACGTCCTGTACCCGCTGCTGCGCCGCGCCACCAACTACTACCTGCACTTCCTGTACGAGGGCGAGGACGGACGACTGCACCTGCCGACGACCCACTCGCCCGAGTACGGCAACGCCCCCGACTGCAACTACGACCTGGCGCTGCTGCGCTGGAGCTGTACGGCCCTGCTGGAGACCACCCAGCTGCTCGGCGTCCGGGACACCCTGGAGCCGAAGTGGCGTGAGGTGCTGGAGAAGCTGACCGACTACCCGGTGGACGAGAACGGCTTCATGATCGGAGCCGGAGTCCCCTTCGCGAAGTCCCACCGGCACTACTCCCACATGCTGTCGGTCTACCCCCTCTACCTCGTCAACTGGGAGCAGCCCGAGCACCGTGACCTGATCGAACGCTCGCTGAACCACTGGATCAGCTTCGAGGGAGCCCTGCGCGGCTACAGCTTCACCGGCGCCGCCTCGATCACCGCCCAGATGGGCCGCGGCGACGACTCACTGACGTATCTGCGGGAGCTGGTCGCCCGGTTCGTGCAGCCCAACACCATGTACTACGAGGCCGGGCCCGTCGTCGAGACGCCGCTGTCCGCCGCGCAGAGCCTGCACGACATGCTGTGCCAGAGCTGGGGCGACACGATTCGCGTCTTCCCGGCCGTCCCGGCCGCATGGCAGGACGTCACGCTGCACGACTTCCGGACCCAGGGCGCGTTCCTGGTCAGCGCCGTCCGCCGGGGCGGCAGCACACGCTGGGTCCGGGTGCGCAGCCTCGCCGGGGAGCCGTGCCGCATACGCCACTCCCTGCGCGGGCGGCTCACGGTCGCCGGGGTCGGTGGCCCGGCCCCCGTCTGGCGCGACCTGGGCGACGGCGTGGTCGAGCTGGACCTGCTACGCGACGGGGAGGCGGTGATCCTCCCGGCCGGCTCACGACCCGACCTGCGGATCGCCCCGGTGAAGGTGACCGTGCCCGCCGACCCCTGGGGCCTGCCGGAACCGCCGCAGAGCGGAACCGTCACCCAGATCGACCTCACCGGCGTCTTCGACAACGACGGCATCACCACCGAGATGTACTACGGCGACGGGGACTTCGACGGCTCCGGCCGCACGTACCCCATGGCCCAGCTGCCGCAGACCGGGGAGACGACGGACAACGGGATCGCCTTCCTCTTCACCAACGGGAGTGAGGGAACCAACAACAACGTCGTCGCGGCCGGACAGGAAATCACCGTCCCGCAGGGTGCCTACGCGAAGCTGCACGTCCTCGGCGCGGGCGACACGGCGGCCGTGACCGTCCCGGCGGTGGTCCGCTACGCCGACGGAACCAGCGGGACCGCGCAGCTCACGCTCACCAACTGGCTGGCGTCCGGCCCCGAGAACGGCGAGACCGAGGCGGTGACCACGAGCCAGATCCACACCCGGACGGGGCCCCTCGCCACCAAGGCGGCCGTCTTCCATCAGGTGATCGAACTCGACGCGAGCAGGCAGCTCACCACGATCACACTGACCGCGCCCGACGGGGCGGCCAGGGCTCATGTCTTCGCTCTCTCACTGGAGCGGTAGGAGGGAGCAACAGGAGGGAGCAGCAGGAGCCTGTCTGTCCGTATCTGCCCGGTTATTGATCCATGTGGCGGGTAATAAAAAGAAGTTCGGGATCTGCATTCCTCGCGGGTGGCCTGCGGCGAGGTGAGTGACGATGCGTTCGAGCGGTGACACTCCGCGACCGGTGGGCGGGGACGGGGGGAGGAACCCCGTCCAGTCGCCGGACGCCGTGGCCGCCGTGGACGCACACGGCCTGGTCACGGCGTGGAACCCGGGCGCCCGGCAACTGCTCGGCTACACGCCCTCCGAAGTGCTCGGCCGTCCCGCGTCCCTCCTGCTGGCCGCGGATCCGACGCCGGCGGCCCTGCGGCGCGCCGTCGCGTCGCAGAGCTGGAGCGGCCGGGTCGCGCTGCGGCACCAAGACGGTCACCCTCTGGAGGCGGACCTGCGGGCCTGGTCGGCGCCGGCCACCGACGGACAGTCCCAGTGGTTCCTCGTCCACTCCCCGGCGCCGTCGCGGGCCGTCGGCGCGTACGACGACGCGCAGCTCCTGGAGTGGGCATTCGCACGGTCCCCGCTCACCATGGCGGTCTACGACGTCGACGGGCGGATCCTGCGGATGAACGCCGCGACGTGCCGCCTGCTCGGCTTCGACGAGCAGCAGGTGCTCGGGCGCGCCGTCGAGGACCTGTACGGGGACGCCCGGGAGGAGGGAGCACCCTCCGTCCCCGCGTCCGCCCAGCGTCTGATCGAGACGATGCGCTCGGTGGCCCGGACGGGGCAGGAGGTCCGCTACGAGGTCGCCGCCCCGGCGCCGGAGGCCGGGACCGGGAAGGTGACCTGGTGGGCGGTCACCATGTCGCCCGTGACGGATCCGGACGGCCGGATCCACGGAGTGTTCACGGCGGGATGCGACATCACCGGTCAGTACGAGGCACGGCAGCGGCTGGCCGTGCTCAACGAGGCGAACGCCCGCATCGGAGCCACTCTGGACGTGTCACGGACCGCGGACGAACTCGCCGACATGGCCGTCCCGCGGCTCGCCGACTTCGTCAGCGTCGATCTCCTCGACTCCGTGCTGCACGGCGGCGACCCGTTCCCGGGCCCGGTGGTGGGCACCATCACCCTGCGCCGGGTCGCCCACCGGTCCGCGACCGAGGGCACCCCCGAAGCCGCGGTCAAACTCGGCGCGGTGGACATCTACCCGGACTACTCGCCGCCCGCCCGCTCCCTGGCCTCCGGCCGGCCCGTCCTGAGCGGGAAGGGAGACGACGACTTCGACCGGTGGACCCGGTCGCACCCCGACAGGGCCGCCCGGGTATGCGACTACGGCTTCCACTCGGTGATGTCGATACCGGTGCGGGCCCGTGGCACCACGCTCGGCGTGGCGGTCTTCGCCCGCCGGCGCCCGGAGCCCTTCGCCCCGGACGACCTGCTCCTGGCCGGCGAAATGGTGGCCAGGGCGGCCGTTTGCGTCGACAACGCCCGCCGCTACACCCGCGAGCGCGCCACCGCCCTGAGCCTGCAGCGCAGCCTGCTCCCGAGGCAGCTGCCGCAGCAGCCGGCCGTGGAGGTCGCCAGGCGCTATCTGCCCGGCAGCACCCAGGCAGGCTTCGGCGGCGACTGGTTCGACGTGATTCCGCTGTCCGGCGCCCGGGTCGCGCTCGTCGTCGGGGACGTCGTCGGCCACGGCCTCCAGGCGACGGCGGCCATGGGGCGGCTGCGGATCGCGGTGCGCACCCTCGCCGACGTCGACCTCGCCCCCGACGAGCTGCTCACCCAGCTGGACGACCTGGTCATCCGCCTGGCCGCGGAGAGCAGCAGCGCGGAGAGCAGCAGCGCGGCGGGCGACAGCCGGGAGGAAAGCCGGAGGAGAGGCTGGGACGAAAGCTGGGACGAAGAGGATGGCCAGGTCGAGACGACCGACGGCACCGAGATCCCGGAGGTGCTTGAGACCCCGGAGGCCGAGGAGCCCGCCGGTGACATGGCCGCCACCTGCCTGTACGCGGTGTACGACCCCGTCACCCGGCACTGCACCATCGCCCGGGCGGGCGGTCCCGTTCCCGCGCTCGTCCGGCGCGACGGCACGGTCCGGCTGCTCGACGTCCCCGCCGGTCCCCGGCTCGGTGTCGGAGGTCTGCCCTTCGAGGCCACGGAGCTGGAACTGCCCGAGGGCAGCCTGCTCGCCCTCTTCACCGACGGCCTGATCAACGCCAGGCCCGGCAACCTCGACACGCTGTGCCGCGTTCTGTCCCACCACCCCGGGCGGGACCTGGAGGACACCTGCGACACCGTCCTGGAGAGGCTGCTCCCCGGTCTGCCCACGGACGACGTCGCCCTTCTCGTCGCCCGTACCCGCGCCCTGGACGTCGACCGGATCGCCACCTGGGACCTCGACAAGGAGCCCTCCGTCGTCGCCGACGCCCGGAAGGTGACGTCCGACCAGCTGGCCCGCTGGGGGCTGGACGGCCTCACGTTCACCACGGAACTGGTCGTCAGTGAGCTGGTGACCAACGCCATCCGGCACGCCGCCGCCCCCATCCGGCTGCGGCTGATCCAGGACCAGTGCCTGATCTGCGAGGTCGCCGACGGCAGCAACGCCGCTCCGCACCCGCGCCGCGCCCGCACCTTCGACGAGGGCGGTCGCGGCCTGCTGCTCGTCGGTCAGCTCACCGACCGCTGGGGCACCCGCCAGACACCCACCGGAAAGATCGTCTGGGCCGAGCAGTGCGTCTCGCCGGTGTGACCGGACGTCTACCCCGGTGTGACCGGACGGCCCTGCCCCGGCTCGGATCAGCCCCGGTCACCGGCCGGGCTGCTGTCGGTGACCATGGTCCAGAGGTCGGTGCCCCAGTCCAGCTGCCGGACCAGGTCGTCATCGCTGACCGGGGCAGCGGTCGTGCCCGGACTGTCCAGGCTGCCCGGGCGGACGGTCGCGGGGGAGTGGGCGCCCCGGGAGATCCGTCCGCTGGTGGTGATGTTGTGTTCCACGCGGGAGCGGCGGAGCGTCTCGTAGGCGGTCAGTGCGCGCTCGGTGTCCGGGGCGTCCCGCAGGGCCTTCGCGAGGACGACGGCGTCCTCCAACGCCATCGACGCGCCCTGCCCGGTCGCCGGTGAGGCGGCGTGTGCGGCGTCACCGATGAGCAGAGCCCGCCCGGAACGCCAGGGCATGGCCGGCGGCATCTCGGTGGCGTTGGTGACCAGGATGCTGTCGGTGGTGGCCGCGACCATGTCCGCGGCGGGCGTGGCGTCCTTGCCCAGCAGCGGGAGGAGCAGGTCGCGCCAACGGGCCGGGGTGCCGTTCGCGAGGTCCTCGGCCGACAGCGGGTCACCGCTGACGCGGGCGAACCAGTACGTCTCCCCGGCGGGGCTCACCGCGTAGCCGAAGGCGGCCGCGCTGCCGCGGATCAGCGTGAACAGGTCCGTGGGACCGGCGACGGGTGCCTCGGTGGTGTAGCCGTAGAGGACGTGCTCGCCTGAGTAACGGGGATGTACGGCCGGGGCGATCGTGCGGCGGACGGTGGAGTTCAGCCCGTCGGCGCCGATGAGCAGACCGCCGGTCGCGGTGCTGCCGTCGGTGAAGCGGACGGTGACGTCGTCCGGGCCGTCCTCGACGGAGGCCAGCCGGGCGCCGTGCCGGACACCGATGCCCCTGCGAACGGCCTCCGCCTGGAGGGCGGCGTTCAGTTCGCCGCGGCGCAGGCACCGGTACGGCAGGAGCGGGTCTTGGGCCCCCGCGAGGGGACGCCGCGCCAACTCCGTGCCGGTACCGTCGAGTACGCGCAGAGTGGTCAGCGGGAAACCGACGGAGGTGACCGCGGAGACGGCGTCGAACTGGGCGAGGGCCCGCAGGCCGTTGGTCGCGAGGGTGAGGAACGCGCCGATGTCCTCCGCCGAGTCGGGGTGCGCCTCGTGCACGGTGACGTCGAACCCGGCCTTGTGCAGGGCCAGCGCCGCCGCCGTACCGGCCGTCCCGCCCCCGATGACGATGATCCGCGCCACTCCCGCCACTCCCCTCGTACTGCCCACGGACGCCGGTCGGCCGCGCGGCTACTGAGGTGAACGACCGGGCGTCGGCCGGGAGTTCCACCCGGCCGGGTGACCGGGCGCGGGCTCCGCCGGGACGCGGTGCCGTGGTCAGGACGGCGAGCCCGGCCGCGGTGCGGATGCCGTCCACGTGCCCCGAAGGGGCGCCGTTACCGAGGTGCCGCCGCCACGGTCCCAGGTGCGGGAGGTCACGCCGCGTTCGCGCAGGACGGCCTTGCGGACCTTGCCGGTCTCGGTGAGCGGCAGCGCAGGAACCGTCTCCACGAAGCGGGGCACGGCGAAGGCGGGCAGTTCACAGGCACAGTGCCGGGCCAGGTCCTCCGGGTCCAGCACACTGCCCGGCCGGACGACCACCGCGACCATGACCTCGTCCTCGGCCAGCTCCGAGTTCACGGGGAAGGCCGCCGCCTCGGCGACGGCCGGATGGGAGCGGACCACCGACTCCACCTCGGACGACGAGATGTTCTCGCCACGGCGCCGGATGACGTCCTTGACGCGGTCGACGAAGCGGAACCAGCCGTCGGGTTCGCGGACCACACGGTCGCCCGTACGGCGCCAGGAACCGGGCGACGGCTCCGGATCCCCCAGGTAGCCGGTGGAGAAGGCGTACGGGTGGTGGCTGCGGACGAGGAGCTCGCCCGGGGTTCCGTCCGCGACCGGGCTGAGCGTCTCGTCGACCACCCGTGCGGAGAAGCCCTCGCGTACCGTGCCCATGCGGCCGGGCCGGTACTCGTCGGGCGTGGCGCCGATCACGAGGTTCGTCTCCGTCGAGCCGAACCCGTCGACGAGGGTGACGCCGAAGCGGTCGCGGAAGGGCCGCCACAGGGGGCCCGGGGTGGCCGGGGAGAGACCGCGCCACGCCCGGTGTGCCCGGTCGTCCGGGCCGGGTGGCCGCGCGAGCAGCATGGGCACCATCGCACCGAGCAGATAGACGGCCGTGGCACGGGCCTTGGCCACCTGCGACCAGTAGCGCGAGGCGGAGAAACGCCCGCCGACGACGCAGCTCGCGCCCACCGTCATGGCGTGCGCCAGGGTGTTGAGGGCGTTGGTGTGGAACAACGGCAGACAGGTGAACAGGACGTCGTCGGACGTGAGCCGCAGTGCGTCCGAGACATTGCGGCCCCACCACACGAACTGGGCCCCCGGGCAGCGGACACCGCGCGAACTCCCCGTCGTGCCCGAGGTGAAGAGCAGGGCGGCGGTGTCCTCCGGACGCACCGGAGCGGGCGGGATCGTCTCGGCCACGCCCGGCCGGGGGACGTCCTCGCCGCCCACCGGCCAGACGACGCCACGATGCCCGGCCGCCGCGGCGTGCGCCGCCGACTCCGCCTCGGCGTACAGGAACCGGGGCCGGGCCGCGTCCAGCGCCTGGCGCAGCGACCGGCCGCGCAACCCGGTGTTCAACGGCACCACGACCGCGCCCAGCCACGCACAGCCGAGGACCAGGTCGACGAGTTCGATCCGGTTGGACAGCAGTGCCGCGATCCGGTCGCCCGGCCGGCAGCCCCGGGCGGCGAGCGCGCCCGCCATGGTGGCCGCGGCCTCGCGGGTCTCGGCGTACGTGCGCGTCACGTCCCCCACGCGCAGGAAGATCCGGTCACCGAACCTCTCTGCCGCCGACTCGACGAGCCCCGGCACGGTCATGTCGTGCACCCGCGCGCCGGGTGTGCCCGTGCCGTACGCCGTCGAGTCGGTCATCGCAGCACATCCTCCTCGTGCAGCCGCCGGAGCCGCTCCGGAGAGATGCCCGCCACGTCGCGCAGCACCTCGTCGGTGTCCGCACCCAGCACGGGCGCGGCCCGCCGGATGCCGCCGGGCGTGCCGGTGAGACGGATGGGGACGCCCTCGTGCAGAAAGGCGCCCGCGACCGGGTGCTCGGCACGGACGTAGTAGCCGCGTGCCCTCAACTGAGGGTCGTGCTCGACGAGTTCACGGCCGTCCTGCACCGCCCCGGCCGGGACCCCCCGCTCCTGCAGCAGCTCCGCCGCCAGATCGGCGGACAGACCGCGCGCCCACTCGCCCAGCACGCCGTCGACCAGGGCGCTCTCACGCCTGCGGCCCTCCGCCGTCGACAGCCGGGTGTCGACGGCGAGTTCGGGACGGCCGAGGACGTCGCACAGCGCCGCCCACTCCTCGTCCGAGCGGACACTCACGGCCAGCCAGCGGTCCGCGCCGAGGCAGCGGTACACCCCCTGAGGGCTCCACACCGGGTGCGCGTTGCCGATCGGAGTCCGGGACGACGTGAGCAGGCTCGTCCCCATGTGCGCGGCGATCGCCTCCAGTTGGGACAGGTCGATGTGCTGGCCACGCCCGGTCTCCGCCCGGTGCTCCAGCGCGGCGACCGTCGCCAGCGCCGCCTGCAGACCCGCCACGATGTCACCGTGGCCGTAGATCACGCCCACCACGTCGTCCGGCCCCCAGCCGGTCAGCCCGGTCAGCCCCGAACTGGCCGAGACGGTGTCGGCATACGACACCCAGCCTGCACGCGGGCCGGTGTGGCCCATGCCCGACATGCTCACGTACACGATGCCCGGGTTGATCTCGCGCAGCGCGTCGTAGCCGAGGCCGAGCCGGGTCATGACCGTGGCACTGAAGTTCTCCACGAGGACGTCGCAGGAGGCGATGAGCTCCCGGAGGACGGCGACGCCCTCCTCGGTCCGTGTGTCGAGGGCGATGCTGCGCTTGTTGCGGTTGACCTCGTTGAAGTAGCCGTTGGTGTTCGGGTCCGTGTGGTCGCCCCGCGACAGGTGCATGAAGGGCGCGAACCGGGTGGGGTCGGGGCGTCCGAGGGACTCCACCTTGATGACGTCCGCGCCGTGGTCGGCCAGGACCTTCGTGCAGTACGGACCCGCGAGGACCCAGGTCAGGTCGAGGACGCGTACGCCGTCCAGAGCGGGCCGGGCGGAGGAGGCACCCCCGGTCCGTGGCACCGGGCGTTGCTCGTCGAGGAGCGCCTGGTCGTCGCCGGGGCCGGGCACGCCGAGCCGGGTGACCCTGCGGCCCTCGGGGAACGCGAACGGGAAGCCCACGTCGGTCCGGCCCTCGACCCGGGTGAAGAAGTTCCGCGCGGACAGCTGGGGGTTGTCCGGCAGCTCGTACGGCAGGTCCACGGCCGCCCAGGGCAGTTTCCTGGCCTGCGCCCGCTCCGCGAACTCGGCCTTGGGCCAGGTGCCGACGAAGTCCTGGACGACCTTGAAGACGTACTCCTGGTGTTTCTTGCGCTCGACCGGGTCCTGCCACCGGGGCTCCGCGAGATCGGCGTCAGCGCCCTCCTCGCGCAGCCAGGCGAGCAGCGCGTCCCACATACGGGGGCTGCCCCCGAGCCCACCGCCCAGGTGACCGTCCGCGGCCCGGAACAGGCCGTGCGGGACCAGGGGGTGCACGCGCCCCGGCCGCGGCGGTACCCGGTCCTCGTGCAGATAGGCGAGGGCACCCGCCTCCAGGGCCGCCGCGACACATGCCTGCGCGGAGACGTCGATGAGCTGACCCGGCCCCCGGCGCCGTGCCCGCAGGCCGAGCAGGACGGCGATCGCCGCGTTGACGCCCGCGAGCTGCTCCGCCTGGTTCTCCGGCAGCCGCAGCGGCGGCCCGTCGGGATCGCCCACCTGCGCGAGCATCCCGCCCAGCGCCGCCACGACCAGGTCGGTCCCCTGCCAACCGCTGCGGGGACCGACCAGCCCGAACGGGGTGACACGCACATGGACCAGATGGTCGAGGCCCTCGGCGGCCGGGCCCGCGCCGTCCGGCGTTCCGTCGAGCAGGACGTCGGCGCCCGCCAGCAGGCGTCGCAGCCCGGCGGCGCCCTCAGGGGTGGACGGGTCCAGCGTCACCGAGCGTTTCCCGGCGTGCCAGTGGGCGAAGGCGTCACCGCCGAGTTCGCGCCGGGTCCCGTCGCCCTGAGGGGGTTCGACGAGGACGACGTCGTGACCGAGCCCGACCAGCAGCCTGCCCGCGAACCGGGCGAACGGGCTGGACAGTTCGACGACGCGGGGGATCGATGTGCTCACGTGTCCTCCGCTCGCCGTCAGCCGTGGTGCTGGTTCAGGAACCCGCTGACCACGCTGTAGTAATCGTACGGACGCTCTTCCTGGGGGTGGTGGGACGCCTGATCCATCACATGGAGACTGCCCCGCGGCACCATGCGGGCAAGCATCAGGGGGTAGTCGGGGGTCAGGAAGGCGTCGTACATCCCCCACAGGAAGAGCGCGGGGGCCTCGATGCGGCCGAGTTCGGCGGAGAGGTCCTGCCAGTCGCCGCGCGGGTTGTCCGAGGCGCCGGCCAGCGCGGTCTCCTCCGGGTCGAGGCTCTGCTCGTGGCGCAGCGTCACGGTGCCCTCGGGGACGGCGTCCGGGTCGTACCACTCCAGACGCGCCATCAGGGCCCGCATCTTCTCCCGGGACGGGCCGTCACCGCCGTAGTACACGTCGCGGGCGTTGCGTCCGCGCCGGCCGCCCTCCGGCAGCGGGGCCAGAGGACCGTGGAAGACCGGCATACTGCCGGTGATCACAAGCGACCGGACACGCTCCGGGTACTTGGCGGCCAGGTTGAGCGCGATCGTCCCGCCCCACGAGTTGCAGACGAAGTCGGCGCGCTCCACGCCCAGGGTGTCGAGCAACGCCACGGTCTTCGCGGCGTGGTAGTCCCACATGGGGCCCTTGATGACGGGCTTCGCGGACTTCCCGTACTGCAGGATGTCGACGAGGAGGCACCGGCGGTCCGCCGCGAACAGCGGCGCCACCTGCCCGAAGTCCGACCAGCCCGTACATCCCGGGCCGCCGCCGTGCAGAAAGACGGTGGGGGTTCCCTCGCCCAGCTCGATGTAGTGGTAGTCGACGCCGTCCGCGTCCGCGTAGGCGCCCTGCGGGGGCGGCTGAATGTCCATGAGGTCCATGCCTCGCATCGTGTCCGGCGGCACGGTCGCACCCAAGCGGAGCGGTCCGCTGAGCGGGCCGGACCCGTGGTGACGGACGGGCAGCGGCGGTTAGCGTCGCGTGACCCGAGGACGGAGGCGGCGTATGGCGGCGGAGCTGGATCTGGCGGAGGAACGGGCCCGGGCCTCGATCGGCCGGCAGGAACGGCGCCCCCTGGGGGTCGTTCGGGCCGAGGACGCCGCGGAGTTCGCGCGGGCCTCGGGAGAGACCGCGCCGCGCCTGACCGACCCTGGGCACTCCCGGTTCACCGTGCACCCCATGTACCTCGTGAGTCTGCTGCGCCCGGCTCCCGGCCCCGGCCCGGACGAGGTCCGGCCGGACGGCATGTACCGCGACGAGGTCCCCGGCACGGACGGGCTCGACGTGCGGCTGATGGCGGGCGGCCAGGAGGTGCGCTGGAAGGACGAGGTACGGGCCGGTGACACGATCGACGTGCTCCGTGCCCTCACGGCGGTCGAGCGCAAGGGCTCCGGGGACGGGTTCCTGCTGCTCACGGTGGAGAAGACGTACAGCGCGGCGCGCGGAGTGCTCGTCGAGGTCACGGAAAGGTTCATCGTCAGGTGAGTCATATGAGTCAGGTGAGTCAGGTGAGTACGCAGATGGATTCCGTCAGCGTCGGTCAGCCGGTACCACCCGTCTCGTTCGTCCCCGACGAGGTCACCCTGCTGCGTTTCGGCGCCGTCACCCGCAACACCCACCGCATCCACTACGACACCACCTTCGCCCGCTCCGAGGGGCTGGCCGGACCGGTCGTCATGGCGCAGCTGCACGGCTGTCTCTTCCACCGGGCCGCGGCGGGCTTCGCCGGCGGGACCGGGCGGGTGCGGGAGGTCGCCTGGCAGAACCGGGCGCCCGCCCACGCGGGGGACCGGCTCGAAGTCACCGGCACCGTACGCGCGGTCGACCCGGTGCGCGGTGAGGTCACGCTCGACCTCGTGGAGCACTGCGGGCCCGCGGACGGCGAAGGCCCCGGAAGCGTCTGCTGCCGGGGCCACGCCGTCGTCGTCCTGGTCTGAACGGCCTCCGTCCCCTGAACGGCCTCAGCCCACTGAGCGGTCTCAGTCCAGGTCCAGCACCACCCTCCCGACCGCCTCCCCGCTCCGCAACCGGTCCACCGCCTGCCCCAGCCCCTCGATCCCGTGCCGCTCGATCGGCAACGTCAGCTCTCCCGAGGCCAGTTCGGCGAGCAGCCGCTCGGCGTCCGCGGCGACCTCCTTGCCGCGGGACATCAGATTGACGGGCAACAGCGCCACGTCCGCCAGCAGGAAGTCGGCGAGGTCCACACTGAACTCGCGCCCGGCGGTGTAGCCGACCAGCGCCACGCGCCCGCGCGGACGGACCAGCGCGAGGGCGTCGCGCAGCACCGGTCCGCCGACGGTGTCGACGATCGCGTCCACCGGGCCGCCCACCGCGTCCGGCGACAACTCCGCCGCCAGGACCGGCTTCGCCGGCGCTGGGACATGGCTCAGCTTGGCCGGGCGGCCCACCACCCCGATCACCTCGGCCCCGGCGCGCGCGGCGAGCTGCACGGCCAGCGCGCCGACCGCACCCGAAGCACCGGTCACCAGGACCCGCTCCCCGGGCCGCACCCCCGCCACCGAGTGCACCGCCAGCCACGCGGTACCCGCGGGGGAGAAGTAACTGCACGCCAGCGCCGGATCCGTGCCCGCGGGCACGGGGAGCACGGCGGCGTCGGGCACCACGGCATGCTCGGCCCAGCCGCCGTCCCGGCGCAGCCCCAGCCCCTTGCCGTTGATCCTCACCAGACTGCCCTCGGCGTGGGTGTCCGAGGCCAGGACCACCCCGCACGCCGAAGTGCCCGGCACGGAGGGCAGATCCGGGAGGATGCCGAATTTCCCGTCCACGACGTTCAGATCGAGATGCGCCACCTGCGCCGCCCGTACCCGTACAAGGGTCCGGCCGGGCTCCCGCACCGGCACGGGACGCTCCACCAGTCGGGGAAGCGCGCCGAACCGCTCAAGGACCAGCGCACGGGACGTCTGCCCCTGCACATGACTGCTCACAGTTTCACTCCATAACGTCGCAGCACCCGCGAGGCCACGATGCGCAGCACGCGGTCGAAGACGAAGCCGAGAATGCCCAGGGTGATGATGCCGACGAAGACCCAGTCGATGCGCCCGTAGTTGCGGGAGGTCCAGATCAGCGAGCCGAGGCCGACCTGGGCGGCGACGATCTCGGCGGAGACGATGGTCAGGAAGCTGTTGCCCATGGCGAGCCGCGCCCCCGTGACGATGTACGGCACGGTCGACGGCAGCACGACCTGCTGCAGGATCTGCCGGCGGCCCGCGCCCAGGCTGGCGGCGGCCCGCAGCTTCGACTCGCTCACCGCCATCACCCCGGCGCTGGTGTTCAGCGTGACGATGAAGACCGCCGTGTAGAAGATCAGCACGACCTTGGACGACTCGCCGATACCGAGCCACACCACGGCCAGCGTCACGAAGGCGACCGGCGGGATGAAGCGGAAGAACTCGATGTACGGGTCGAGAAGCCGGCGTACCAGCGGGATCTGCCCGATGAGCAGGCCGACCGGCACACCCACCAGCAGGCCGAGACCCCAGCCGATCAGGATGCGGCGGCTGGAGGCGATGATCGAGTTGGTGAGCGTGCCGTCGCGGGCGAGATCGACGGCGGCCGACAGGGTCGCCTGCGGGGAGGCGACCAGCGAGGCGCCGTACGACATCGCCAGCAACTGCCAGATCCCGACGCCGACGAGGACGGACACCACGGACAGACCGGCCGTGCGCAGTCCCCGTACGGCGCCACGCACCGGGCGCCAGTCGATCCGCGGTTCGGCGGTGGGCTTCGCCGTGACGACCGTCATCGCTGCTCCTCCTGGTCGAGCCCCTGGGCCAGCAGGGCCTTGCGGACCTCCTCGCCGATGTCGTCCCGCAGCGCGCGCCGCAGTTCGCGGGCGGCGGGGTCGGACTCGTCGCGCGGCCGGGGCAGGTCCACCGGGTAGACGGACTTGACCGAGGCGGCCGGGCCTGCGGTCATGACGGCGACGCGGTCGGCCAGCAGGATCGCCTCGTCGATGTCATGGGTGACGAAGACGACGGTGCAGCCCGAGGTCTGCCAGATGCGGGCCATCTCCTCCTGCATCACCTGCCGGGTCTGCGCGTCGAGCGCGCCGAACGGCTCGTCCATCAGCACCACGCGCGGTTCGTTCGCCAGGACGCGTGCGATCTGCACGCGCTGGCGCATTCCGCCGGAGAGCTGGCTCGGGAACCGGTCGGCGCAGTGCCGCAGGCCGACCAGGGCGAGGTACTCGTCGGCCAGCTTGTGCTGCTCGGCACGGGACCTGCCGCGCATCCGGGGGCCGAACGCCACGTTCTGGCGGACGGTGAGCCAGTCGAAGAGGGCTTCGCTGCTCTGGAAGACCATGCCGAGTTCGGGGTCCGGACCGGTGACGGGCGCCCCGTCGACGGTGAGGCTGCCGGAGTGCGGGTGCACGAACCCGGCGAGCGCCGACAGCAGGGTGGACTTGCCGCAGCCGCTCGGGCCGAGCAGACAGAGGAATTCACCCGCGGCGATGTCCAGCGAGATGTCGCGCACGGCGTGGAAGGAGCCGAACCGGATGTCCACCCCGTCGACGGCGACGGCCGCACCGTGGGCGTCGTTCTCACGCGCCGGACCGGACGGCGGCCGGTCCGCCTCGATGGCCTTGGTCATCAGGATCCCTTCGTCTGCTGGGTGAACCATCCGGGCAGCACGGCCCGGGTCACGTCCGGCTCGGACGCGACCTTTCCGGTGTCCACGTAGAACCGGGCAGTCGCGGTGTAACCCCTGAGGTCGGCCGCGGTGATGTCGCGGACGCCGAAGTCGATGTCCTCGATGGCTTGCACGGTCTGGGTGGCGGGGACCTTCGCCGCCTTCTGCGTGGCGGCCGCCGCCGCGTCCGGGTCGGCCTCGGTGGCCTTCGCCGCTTCCCGCAGGGCCTGCGCGACCTTGACCGCCGTGCCCTTGTTGCCGCTCAGCCACTTGTCGTCGGTGATGAGCCAGTGGGCGTACGACAGGCCGTAGTCGCCCGTGGTCTCCAGGACCCGTCCGCCCAGTTCGGCGCCCTTGGCGGGCCACGGCTCCCACAGAACGTAGGCGTCGACGTCGCCCTTCTGCAAGAGCGCCGGGATCTCCGGCGGATCCGCGGTGACGAAGTCGACCGACGTCTCGTCGATGCCCTCGGACTGGAGGAACCGGGTCGCCGCGAGCTCCGAGAGCCCCGGTACGACGGCCATCTTCCTGATCTCAGAAGGGTCCTTGACCTTGGGGCCGAGGACCACCTTGAGATAGCGGCCGGACTCCTCGTAGACGAGCAGTGACCGCAGACCGGTGTGCTGCTGGAGCATGCCGATGGTGGTGGTGTCGGAGTTGCCGGCCAACTGCACCTGACCGGCGGCCAGGGCGTCGACGCCCTCACCGCCCCGCCCGAACTGGACGAGCTGGACGTTCACCCCGTGCTCCGCCCACAGACCCCTGGCGTCGGCGAGGAAGAAGGGCGCGAACGAGGGGTCGATACCGACGGCGATCCGGACCGTGGGGCCCGACGCCGTGGTCTTGCCGGAACCTGTGGCGGAGTCGGTGGTGGCCGCGCTGCACGCGGTCAGGGCTGTTGCGGCGATGAGAGCGAGGAGGGCGACGACACCCGCAAAGGGGTGTCTCCTGCTGACCCGTGTCTCCATGGATACCTCGGTGGGTTGACGGGAGACCGCCGGTTTCGGCCGGTCATACGGGGTGCGGCCCGTGGGTTGGCGCGAACCGTAGACCCGGGCGAGGGCGACTGGCACGGTTCACGGTCCGCTGAACGGGATGGACACGGGACCGGCTGCGCGGCGAGCCGTCCATGGGCCGGGTGACCGCGGTGGGATGGGTCGCCCGGGGTGGGCTTTCCCGCCCGGATACCCGGGTTGGCCTTCCCGCCCGGACGCCCGCCGCGCGTCCCGTGATGTGACCGCCGCACTCGCGCCCACGGCACGCGTGTGCGGCCCCGATGCCCGAGATGCCGCCCGCGGCCAGGGCGGTGCGCACCACGAGAGCGAACAGATCCTCCGTGTCCTCCACACCGGGACCCCGGCAGGCAGGGACGAACCGCAGATCCGGTGCGGTCTGCTCAGCGGAACGGGTCCGTAGGCGGATCGGACCGGTCACCCGATGCTCGGGGCATGTTCCGACGGCAGCAGGAGGTCACGCACCATGACGACGAGTGAGGGCCCGCCCGCCTCCACGAGCACCGGCCGCACCGGCCGCAGACCGGCCGGGCAGCCCGGCCGGCAGGACTGGTCGTCGTGGCCCCACTACGACGGTGCGGCGGCCGGCTTCCGCGGCTACTGGTACCCGATCACCTGGTCCAGCCACATCACCGGCAAACCCCTCCCGTTCACGATCTGCGGCGAGAAGATCACCCTGATCCGGGACAGCGGCAAGGCGTACGCGCTGCACAACCGCTGCCCGCACCGCGGGGTGCCGCTCTCCGAGGGCAACCAGCAGTTCCCCGGCACGGTCAGCTGCCCCTACCACGGCTGGACGTTCGACCTGCCCACCGGAAAGCTGTGCGCGGTCATCACCGACGGCCCCGGCTGCCGGCTCACCGGCAAGGTCGAGGTGAAGACGTACGCCGTCGAGGAGCGCCTCGGCATGGTGTGGGTGTACATCCCCGTCGCCGACGAGGACCCCCACCCGATCGACGAACAACTCCCCGAGGAACTCGTCTCCCACGGCTTCGTCATGGGCGGCCGCATCGAACCCCGCGGCGGCAACTGGCGGTTCGCCTGCGAGAACGGCTTCGACGAGGGGCACGCCAAGTACCTGCACCGCACCGCGCTGTGGCGGCTGTTCAAGCCGATGCCGACCTGGAACATCACCCGGATCGTCCCCCGTGGACGCTGGATCTTCCGGGTCCAGGACGAGGTCCACTGGGAGGCCGAGTTCCCCGGCGTGGGCCGCTGGTCCAACAAGCGCTGGTGGAAACTCCAGCCGCCCAAGGAGACCTTCAACCTCGGCAACACGGGCAAGGCGGACAAGGTCGACCCGACGATCGAGGCCCAGGAGTTCCCCGGCTTCGCCTCCCTGGCGATGCCGGGCGTGCTGCGCATCGCCTACCCCAAGTTCATCCACTACGAGTTCTACGTCCCGGTCGACGCCGACAACCACCGCTATGTCGGTGTGATGGTCAACTTCACCGAGGGCTGGGAGACGCTCAGGTTCTACGCCAAGTACCTGGGGGCGATCCGCTGGTTGTTCCACGGGCAGTTCTCCGGCCAGGACGCCTGGATGGTCGACGTCACCGACGCCCCTCCGGAGAAGCTCTACCGCCCCGACATCTCGCTGACCGCCTGGCGGAACCTCAGCGAGGAGGAGTACGCGAAGAAGCTGGCCGCGGCCGGGGCCCCACCCGCTCCTTCCACCGGTTCCGCCAATTCCACCGGTTCCGCCAATTCCACCGGTTCCGCCAACGCCGGCAACGCGAAGAAGGGCTGATCATGGGCCGCACACTGCTCACCCTGCTGGCCGGGGCCGCCATCGCCGTGGCGCTCCCCCTGGCCAAGAAGCGCTTCGAGCGTACGACGATGACCCAGGTCCACAGGATCAACCAGTGAACGACCACACGGCGGCCGGTCTGGCCGGGCTGGACGACCGGCGGAGGGCCTGGGCCGGCGAAGCCTGGCGGCACGTCACCGGCGACCGGCTGCGAGAGCTGATCATCGGGCTCGTCGACATCCCGAGCCCGACGGGCGACGAGGGCCCCCTCGCGGCCCATATCGCCGGCACGCTCGCCGACTCCGGATGCTCCGCCACGGTGCAGCCGCTCGACGACCGGCAGGCCAACGCGTGGGCTCGGCTCGACGGCGACGGAACCGGCCCCGACCTCATGCTCTACGCGCCCATCGACACCCTGACTGTGGGCGAGGAGAGCGAGGACCTCCCGTGGATCGGCCCGGAGTTGCGGGACGACATGCGGCCGCGGGCCACCGTCTACGATGACCTGGTCACCGGGCTCGGCGCCTCCAACCCGAAGGGCCACGCGGCGTGCGTGATGATGGCCGCCGAGGCCATCGCCCTCGCGGGCATCCCGCTCACCGGCGATCTCGTCGCCGCGTTCGGCGCGGGCGGCATGCCCACCAACGCACGGCCGGGCGGCACCCGGTACAACACCGGCCAGGGCGTGGGCTGTTCGTTCCTGCTGGAGCAGGGCGTGTGGACCGACTACGCGGTGATCGCCAAACCCGGCTGGACGGTCTCCCACGACGAGGTCGGCCTCGTCTGGTTCGAGGTCACCGTCCACGGCACCCACACCTACGTCGGCTCGCGGCACCGGCTCCCGTACGACAACGCCATCGCCCGGGCCGGAGAGGTGGCCCGGCACCTGGAGGAGTGGTTCGTCGAGTACGCCGACCGCCACACCGGCGGCACGGTCGCACCCCAGGGCATCGTCTCCTCCGTACGCGGCGGCTGGCCCCGCATGGCGGCCGTCACCCCCGCCGTCTGCACCCTGATGGTGGACCTGCGTATCGCGCCCGACACCACACCGATGCAGGCCAGGCGGGAGTTCTCGGCCGCGCTGGACGCCCTGCGCGCCGAGGTGCCAGGCCTTGATGTCACCGCCCGCATGGTGCTGGCCATCCCCGGTACGCGCACCGACCCGCGCAACTGGGTCTGCCGCAGCGCGACAGCGGCCTGGGAGGCCTTCGAAGGGCGCGAGCACGAGGTGATCCGCGGCAACAGCGGTGCGACCGATGCCAACATCCTGCGTGGGCGTGGCATCCCCACCGTGCGGGTCGGGATGCCGAAGGTCGCCGACGCGGAGGCACCGTTCCCGATCGACTTCGCCCGCGGGATGAACACCGTCTCCGTACGGGCCATGGAGAAGCTGACGCGCCATCTGATCCGTACGGCCGTCGACACCGTCACCCGCACGCGCGCCGAGGTGGAAGGAGAGCCGTCATGACCGAGATCGTCCTGGGCGTGGGTGCCTCGCACAGCACGTTGATGAACACCCACTGGGAGGAGACCCTCCACAAGGACCGCGCCGAGCGTTTCCGCGACGCGCTGAAGGAGGCGTGCGACGAACTCGCCGCTGCCCGCCCCGACACCGTGATCCTCGTCGGCTCCAACCACTTCCGCGGCTTCTGGCTGGATCTCATCCCCGCCTTCACCCTCGGCGTCGGCGAGTGCGTCGCCAGCGGGGAGTCCGGCACCCCGAAGGGCCCGCAGCCCGTGGACGTACCGCTCGCCCGGCACATCGCGGGCTCCCTCGTGGAGGGCGGCCGTTTCGACCCCGCGTACTCGGCCCGGCTGCAGATCGACCACGGCCAGTCCCACGCCATCCAGTACCTCCTCGACGGCCTCGACGTGGAGATCGTCCCCCTCGTCGTCAACGTGTTCGCCCCACCGCTGCCCACCCTCGAACGCTGCGAGGAACTGGGCCGCGCGATCCGGGAGGCGGTCCTGGCGTTCCCCGGAGACCGTCGCGTCGCGGTGATCGGCTCCGGCGGGCTCTCGCACCGGCTGCCCTGGCCGGACTGGCGCGATCCGCACGGCGACGACGAGGAGTTCATGGTCGGCGCCTGGCTCAACGGCCGGGACAACTGGCAGGACTACGACGCCCGCCGCCGCGAGATCATCCGCGCCGCCGAGGCCGCGCTCAACCCCGGCTTCGACGACGAGTTCCTCTCCCTCGTCGAGAAGGGCGAGACCCACCTCGTCACCCGGTTCACCACCGAGGAACTGGAGAAGACGGCCGGCAACGGCGCACAGGAAGTACGCACCTGGCTGCTCATGGCGGCCCTGCTCGACCACGTGCCCGGCCGGCGCCTCGCCTACGAGCCGATGCCCGAGTGGCTCACCGGGATGGCCGTCGCCGTCCTGAACCCCGCACAGCCGTCCTGAACCCCGCACAGACGAACACCGGAAGCTGAAAGGCAGCCATGAGCATCTGGACCGAACTGATCGGCGTCGACTACCGGCACACCTACGTCGAGACCGCCGGCTTCAGGACCCGTGCCCTGCAGGCCGGACCCGAGGATGGCGAGCACGTGGTGTTCCTGCACGGCACGACCGGCCATCTGGAGGCCTTCGTACGGAACATCCCGGCGCACGCCGAGCGCTACCGCTGCCACGCCGTCGACATGCTGGGCCACGGCTACACCGGCAAGCCGGACCGCCCCGGTGAGATCCCCGCGTACGTCGAGCACCTGATGTCCTACCTGGACGCCGTCGGCGCCGAACGCGTCCACCTGGTCGGCGAGTCGCTGGGCGGCTGGGTCTCGTCCTGGGCGGCGAGCGAGTACCCGGACCGCGTCGCCTCCCTCCAACTGCTGTGCATGGGTGGCACGAAGATCAACCCGAAGGTGATGGAACGGCTGAAGACCTCGACGCGGGCCGCCGCGCTGGAGGACGACGTGTCCTTCACCCGGGAGCGGCTCAAGCTGCTGTGGGCACAATGGGACGAGGACCTCGGCGAGGAGCTGACGCAGGTCCGCTACGGCATCTACCACCACCCCGACTTCCAGGCAAACCTGCACAATCTGCTGGCCCTCCAGGAACCCGGGGCGCGTGAGCGCAATCTGCTCCGGCCGGACCGGATGGCGCGGATCAAGGCGCCGACGCTGGTGGTCTGGGGCAACAAGAACCCTCTCGGAGACGTCCCGGAGGCCGAGGCCATCGCCGCCGCCATCCCCGGCGCCCGCCTGGAGGTCTTCAACGAGTGCGGTCACTGGCCGCAGCACGAGAAGGCCGAGCTGTACAACCCCCTGAGCCTGGCGTTCCTCGCCGAGGCACGGTGACCGGGGCCGAGCACGTTAGCCGGGACCGGGGCCGGGCAGTGGCCCGGTCACTCCGAATTAACAGCACGACGCATGGCCTGATCGAGGGCATGCATGGTTCCGTGGAGGGCCAGATCCAGCCACAGACCGCGTTCTGAGGAAGGCAACGGATTGATCGGGAGGTTCTACACATGAGCGTCACCTCGGTTGGCCGCGCCGACGTTCCACCCCTCGTACCCGACCCACCCGACGAAGCCGTCCCCTGCATGGTGTCCGGCGTCCCGGCCCAGGTCCGCGGTTCCGCACCGGCCCAGAGCCCACGCGCGGCCGCGGCCCCGGTACCGCGTCCGGAGCCGGGGCCGGTATCGCGTCCGGCTCCGGCATCGATTCCGCGCTCGGCCCCTCCCGCTGCGTACCCCGACCCGATGAACTCGGTTCTCGGCAAGGTCAGACCCATTCTGGAGGCGTTCACTCCCGAGGACGACGCCCTCTCCCTCGCCGAGCTGGTGCGCCGCACCGGGGTCGCCAAGGCCACCGTGCACCGGCTCGCGCAGGAACTGGTGGTGTGGGGGCTGCTGGAGCGGTCGGGCTGTGACTACCGGCTCGGGCTGCGACTGTTCGAGATGGGCCAGCGGGTCCACCGGCAGCGCATCCTGCGCGAGGTGGCCCAGCCGTACATGGAGGACCTCCTGCTCGCCACCCAGGAGACCATCCACTTCGCCATCCACGACAGCCTGGACGTGGTGTACCTGGAGAAGATCTTCCCCCACCGCGGGCTGAACGAGGAGTCCCGGGTGGCGGGCCGGCTGCCGCTGTACTGCACGGCCACCGGCAAGGCGATCCTCGCCTTCTCCCCGAGCACGCTCTTCGTCGACGTGGTCAGGAACGGTCTGAAGCCGTTCACCCGGCACACGGTCACCTCACCGGGCCGACTGCGGGCCCAGCTGGAACGGATCAGGTCGGAGGGCATCGCGACCGAGGCCGAGGAGATCCGCCTCGGGTACACGAGCATGGCCGTGCCGGTCTTCGGCAGCAGGTCCACACTCGTCGGCGCGCTCTCCATCACGGCGCCCACCTATCGCATGGATCCCACCGGGCACGCCGGCGCGCTGCGCGCAGCCGCCCTCGGGATCAGCCGGTCGCTGCGGTGAGCGCGGTCCTTCAGGAGGTGCTCACCCGGGCCCGGAAACTGATCGGGCAGTGGGAGAGCGAGGACTGCGGCGTCCTCGCCGTGAAGGACTTCTGCCGCTACGCAGCAGCCCTCAACGACCTCGACTACATCCGCACGGCCCGTGCACAGGAGGCAGCCGGCGAACCCGTCGTCGCTCCAGCCCTGTTCCTCGCCGGGACGCTGAGCTGGGAGGACGGCCCGCCGGAGAACGAACTGCGCCCGGATGGGCTGGCCGCACGCGAGTCGCCCTGCACCGACGGCCTGCCGGTGCGGCAGGTGCACGGAGGACAGTCGGTCCGGCTGCGCCGGGCCCCGGTCTCGGGGATGCGGGTCACCGCGGCCCGGTCGCTCGTCTCGGCCGACCACCGGCACGGCCGGTCGGGCGAGTTCGTGCTGCTCGGCGTCACCACGCGCTTCACCTCGCAGGACGGAGCCGAACTGATGGCGGTGGACGAGACGATCGTCGTCCTGGACGGAGTCCCGGACGAGGCGACGGACGCGCCGACGGGGGTGACCGCCGCATGACGACCGTCACCCCCGTCGCAGGGCAGCTGTGCGCGCCGCGCACCTACTCCCACAGCAGGGTGCAGCTCTTCCGGTTCAGCGCCGTGTCCTGGAACTCCCACCGCGTCCACTACGACGCCGAGTACGCGGCCCTGGAGGGCTTCCCGGACGCGGTGGTGCAGTCCACGCTGCACGGCGAGACCCTCAGCCGGTACGCGCTGGAGTGGGCCGGGCCCGGCGCCGCCCTGGAGTCGGTGAGCTGGCGCAACCGGGCCACCGCCGTGGCCGGTGAGCGGCTCACCTGGTCCGCGACGGTGCGCACGGTCGAGCCCCGCGACGAGGGCGCCCGGGTGACGCTGGACGTCGCCGTCCACAAGGACGACGGCGCCCCCTGCGTCACCGGTCACGTCGGACTCACCTGGCGTGCTGCTCGTACCAGCCCTTCAGCAGGGTCGTCCCCAGCTCCGGCGACTTCTTGATCAGCTTCTGCTCGACCAGGAAGCCGGCGATCTTCTCGGACGCGGTGACATCCGTGTCGTCGATGCCGCGGGCGGCGAAGGTGATCTCCGGCAGCACCTTCGCCGTCTGGTCCGCGGGCAGTTTGACCTGCTGTTCGGAGGCCTTCGCCGCGGCGGCGGGATCGTCGGTGACGAGCTTGTCCGCCTCGGCGACCACCTTGAAGACCTTGCCCGCGACGTCTTCGTTGTCCTTCAGCCAGCTCTGGTCGACCAGCAGCCACTGCACGTACTTCACGCCGAAGTCACCGATGCGCCCCGCGATGTGGCCGCCCGCCGCGTCACCCCGGGCCGCCCACGGCTCGAAGAGGACGTAGGCGTCGATCGAGCCCTGCTCCAGCATGCCCGGTATCTCCGGCGGTGAACTCTCCAGGATCTTCACCGACTTCGGGTCGATGTCGTTGTGCTTCAGGTACTGATGCGTCGCGTAGAGGCCGAGGCCGCCGATCGACGCCATCGTCCTGATCTGCTTCGGTGAGTCGATGCCGTCGCGCAGGACGACCTTGAGGTAGCGGTCGGAGGACTGGAAGACGCCCAGGGCCCGCAGACCGGGATTGGCGACCATCAGCGGCAGCGCCGTGGAGTCGGCGTTGGCCGCGATCTGCGCCGTGCCCGCGGTGACCGCCTGGGAGGCCGCGGGACCGCCCTCGGTCTTCACGAGTTCGACGTTGACGCCCGCCTTCCTGAACATGCCGCGCTCCACGGCGAGATAGAAGGGCGCGTAGGAGGCGTCCACCCCGAGGGCGAGCCGGACCGTCGGCTGCCCCGCGGACGACACCCCCGTCGAATCGGTGCTGCCGGCCGTGCAGGCCGTGGTGAGGACCAGCGCGGTGCAGGTGGCGGTGAGAGCGAGACCCCTGGTCCCGAGGCGGGACCCGTCGTTTGTGTGCATCTTCATCCTCCCAGGGCGGGGAATGGTGAGCGGGGGGTGGTGGAGCGCCGACCCTCCCAGTGCCGGCCCGCCGGGCATAAGCAGAGCGTCCTGCTCACCGGAACGAACTCATTGGGCGGTACCGGGGCCCTCCCTAGCCTCCGGAGCATGAGCGTTCTTTCCGACATGCCGGTGACCAAGGACGAGTCGTCGCGCAGGATCGAGACCGACGTCCTGATCATCGGCGCCGGGCCCGCGGGCCTCTACGGCACCTACTACGCGGGCTTCCGCGGGCTTCGGGTCGCGGTCATGGACGTACTGCCCCAGTGCGGCGGCCAGATCAGCGCGATGTACCCAGAGAAACCCATCTTCGACATCGCCGGGTTCCCCTCGGTGCGCGGCCGTGACCTGGTGGACAACCTGGTCGCGCAGGCCGAACCGTACGGGCCGGTCCACCTCCTCGGGGAGCGTGCGGCCGAGCTGTCCCACGATGCGGACGGCCGGCCCGTCGTCCGCAGCGACCAGGGGACCGAGGTCCACGCCGGGGCCGTGGTGATCACCGGGGGAGTGGGCACGTTCACGCCCCGGCCACTGCCGGCGGGCGAGGCCTTCCTCGGCCGCGGCCAGATCTACTTCGTGGCGCAGCCCGCCGACCACACCGACCGGGACGTCGTGATCGTCGGCGGCGGCGACAGCGCCTTCGACTGGGCGGTGACCCTCGCCCCCGTGGCCCGGTCCGTCACGCTCGTGCACCGCACCGACCGCTTCCGCGCCCACCGCGCCACCGTGGAGAAGGCCCGAGACCTCGGCATCGGGATCCTCACCGACTCCGAGGTGAGCGCCCTGCACGGCACCTCGCATGTGGAACACGTGGAGATCCGGCACCGGCTCGACCGGACCACCCGCCTGCTGCCCGCACAGACCGTCGTCGCGGCCCTCGGCTTCAAGGCCGACCTCGGCCCGCTCCAGCACTGGGGCCTGACGCTGCGGGCACGCCGTATCGCCGTGGACACCCGGATGGCCACCAACATCCCCCGCGTCTATGCCGCGGGCGACATCACCGACTACCCGGGCAAGGTGCGCCTCATCTCCGTCGGTTTCGGCGAGGTCGCCACCGCGGTCAACAACGCCGCCACCGTCATCGACCCGGAGGCCCAGTTGTTCCCCGGGCACTCCACCGAGAAGGAGAACTGAGATGGCCTACGTCATCGGGTCGGCCTGCGTCGACATCATGGACCGGTCCTGTGTCGAGGAGTGCCCGGTCGACTGCATCTACGAGGGTGCGCGCAAGCTCTACATCAACCCCACCGAGTGCATCGACTGCGGCGCCTGCGAGATCGCCTGCCCCGAGCAGGCCATCACGGTCGACCGGAAGGCGGACCCCGGACACCGCGAGGACAACAAGCAGTTCTTCGAAGTGGTGCTGCCCGGCCGGAGCGAGCCGCTCGGGACACCGGGCGGCGCGAGCGGAGTCGGGCGCGTCGACGCCGACTCCCCGCTGATCGCGACGGTGGGCGCATGACGGCCCGCGAGGTACTCAAGGCCGCTCCCGACGTGGTCAAGGCCGCCGACACCCTGGCCGAAGCCGTCCGCACGGGCAGGGCCTGCCCTCCCGTACGGTCCCTGCTCCCCGAGGGCGACATCGACGCCGCGTACGCGGTGCAGCGGGTGAACGTCGAGCGAGGGCTCGCGGCCGGACGGCGGATCGTCGGCCGCAAGATCGGGCTCACCTCTCCGGCCGTGCAGCGGCAACTCGGTGTGGATCAGCCCGACTTCGGGGCGCTCTTCGCCGACATGGCGGTCCCGGAGTCAGGCGTGGTGGCCGCCGGGCGGCTGCTCCAGCCCAAGGTGGAGGCCGAGGTCGCGCTTGTCCTCGGCGCCGATCTGCCGCACGCCGAGTGCACGGTGGCCGACGTGTTGCGGGCGGTCGACTTCGCGCTGCCCGCGCTGGAGATCGTGGACAGCCGGATCGAGGGCTGGGACATCCGCCTCGTCGACACCGTCGCCGACAACGCCTCCAGCGGACTGTTCGTGCTCGGCGGCACGCCCGTGCCCCTGTCGGGCCTGGACCTGCGCGGTGTCCGGATGACGATGACCCGGGGCGGCGAGGCCGTGTCCGAGGGCACCGGCGCCGACTGCCTCGGCAGCCCGCTGGGCGCCGCGGCCTGGCTCGCCTCCACGCTGGCCGGCAGGGGCGATCCCCTGCGGGCCGGAGACGTGGTGCTCACGGGAGCGCTCGGGCCCATGGCGGTTGCCGCCCCAGGCGACCGGTTCGAGGCACGGATCAGTCAACTCGGCCGGGTGGCAGTCGAGTTCGCGGTCGAGTTCGCAGCGGAAGGAGAGGGACTGTGAGTACCCGCACCAAGGTGGCCGTCATCGGCTCGGGCAACATCGGCACCGACCTCATGATCAAGGTGCTACGGCTGTCGGAGAGCCTGGAGATGGCGGCGATGGCCGGGATCGACCCGGACTCCGACGGCCTGGCGCGCGCTTGGCGCCTGAAGGTCGCCACCACCCACAAGGGCGTCGAAGGGCTCGTCGAGCTGGACGAGTTCGCCGACGTCGGCATCGTCTTCGACGCGACCTCGGCGGGCGCCCACCGTCACCACGAGGAAGTACTGCGCCCGCTGGGCCGCACCCTCGTCGACCTGACCCCGGCCGCCATCGGCCCGTATGTCATCCCTCCGGTCAACGGCGACGCCCACCTGGACGCCCCGAACGTCAACATGGTCACCTGCGGCGGGCAGGCCACGATCCCGATCGTCGCGGCCGTCTCGGCGGTGACCCCGGTGCACTACGGCGAGATCGTCGCGTCCATCGCCTCGCGCTCCGCCGGACCCGGCACCCGGGCGAACATCGACGAGTTCACCGAGACCACCGCCCGCGCCATCGAGCAGGTCGGCGGTGCCGCCCGGGGCAAGGCGATCATCGTCCTCAACCCCGCCGAACCCCCGCTGATCATGCGGGACACCGTGCACTGCCTGGTCTCGGAGTGCGACGAGGAGGCCGTGACCGCCTCCGTCGAGACCATGGTCGGCCGGGTCCAGGCATACGTGCCCGGCTACCGGCTCAAGCAGCGGGTGCAGTTCGACCGGATCGCCGCCGACGACCCGCAGCGCGCACTGGTCCCCGCCGCCACCGTCGGCACCGACGCGTTGAGGGTGTCGGTGTTCCTGGAGGTCGAGGGCGCCGCCCACTACCTCCCCGCCTACGCCGGAAACCTCGACATCATGACCTCGGCCGCGCTGCGCACCGCGGAACGTCTGGCCGCCCACCACACCACGGAGGCCGCCAAGTGACCGGCTTGTACGTCCAGGACGTCACCCTGCGCGACGGCATGCACGCCATCCGGCACCGCTACACCGTCGAGCAGGCCCGCACCATCGCCGCCGCCCTCGACTCCGCCGGGGTCCGCGCCATCGAGATCGCCCACGGTGACGGCCTGTCCGGCTCCAGCATCACCTACGGCGTCGGCGCCCACACCGACTGGGAGTGGATCGAGGCCGTCACCGACGCCGTGCACCAGGCCACCCCCACCACCCTGCTGCTGCCCGGCATCGGCACCCTGCACGAACTCAAGCAGGCCCACACCCTCGGTATCCGCTCGGTACGCATAGCCACCCACTGCACCGAGGCCGACATCGCCGCCCAGCACATCGCCGCCGCCCGGGAGTTGGGCATGGACGTCGCCGGGTTCCTGATGATGTCCCACCTGGCCGAACCCGCCGAACTGGCCCGTCAGGCCCACCTGATGGAGTCCTACGGCGCCCATTGCGTGTACGTCACCGACTCCGGCGGCCGGCTCACCATGGACGGCGTACGAGACCGCTTCCGCGCCTACCGCGACGTCCTGTCCCCCGACACGGAGCTGGGCATCCACGCCCACCACAACCTCGGCCTCGGCGTCGCCAACAGCGTCGTCGCCGTCGAGGAGGGCGTCACCCGTGTCGACGCCTCGCTGGCCGGTCAGGGCGCGGGCGCCGGGAACTGCCCGCTGGAGGCGTTCGTCGCGGTCGCCGACCTGATGGGCTGGGAGCACGGCTGCGACCTGTTCCCGCTCATGGACGCCGCCGACGACCTCGTACGCCCCCTCCAGGACCGCCCGGTACGCGTCGACCGCGAGACCCTCACCCTCGGCTACGCGGGCGTGTACTCCAGCTTCCTGCGCCACGCCGAGACCGCCGCCGCCCGCTACGGCCTCGACACCCGCACCATCCTCGTCGAGGTGGGCCGGCGCGGCATGGTCGGCGGCCAGGAGGACATGATCACCGACATCGCCCTCGACCTGGTGGGGGAGGGGCGGGCATGACGGCGTCAGACATCCCCCTCCGGGTCGGCGTCCGCGTCCCGCCCTGCGACCGCGCGGACCGTGTGGCCGAGACGGTACGGCGAGCGGAGCGGCTCGGCTTCGACGACGTCTGGTTCCCCGATTCCCAACTGCTGTGGCGGGACGTGTTCACCACCCTGACCGCCGCCGCCCTGGGCACCGAGCGGATCGGCCTCGGCACCGCGGTCACCAACCTGGCGACCCGGCACCCGGCCGTCGTCGCCTCGGCCGCCCGCAGTGTCGCGGAACTCGCCCCCGGCCGTTTCACTCTCGGCCTCGGAGTGGGCAACAGCTCCGTCGGACCGATCGGCCTGCGTCAGACCACCTCGGCGGCGATGCGCGAGGGGCTCGGCATGCTGCGCGCCCTGCTCGACGGCCGCGAGTGGGAATTCGATGTCTCCGAGAGCAGCACGGTTCGCTCGCGGCTGCGTGATCCACGTCCCGAGGTTCCGCTGCACCTGGCCGCGAGCGGGCCGAGGAACCTGCGGCTCGCCGGAGAGGTCGCCGACGGTGTGATCCTCCTCAGCGGGGTCTCACCGAGGACCCTGGAAGGAGCGACGGCGCGGGTGCGCGAGGGCGCCGAGGCGGCGGGCCGGAACGCCGACACCATCCCCCTGACGGTCTCCGCGTACTGCGCGGTGACCGACGACATCGAGGCCGAGGCCCGCCGGATCAAGCCCATCTGCGCGTCGATCGCCCAGAACGGCGGTGCGCCCTTCCTCGCCCTCGCCGGAATCGACGTCCAGGTGCCCGCCACGATCGGCGGGGTCTACCCGGACCTCGTGCACGCGGAGGACTGGGACGCCGCCGTCGACATCTGCTCGGCATGGATCAGCGACGAGGCGGCCGCCCGGTTCGCCGAGGAGTTCTGCCTGTTCGGGACCGCCGAGCAGATCACCGAACGCCTGCGCGCCCTGCACACCACCGGTGTCACCGGAGTGTTCCTCCAGCACGTCGGCTCCTACGACCCTCCCACCGACCTGATCGAGGCCGTCGGCAGCTCCGTGCTGCCGGCACTGTCCCGGACCACTGAAGCGAAGGCGGAGCACCGATGACGGACACCGTGCGCAAGGGCTACGTCCCCAGCCCCTTCGGGCAGTTGCACTACGCGGAATGCGGCGGTACGGGCGACGAGCCCGTGCTCATGCTCCACCAGACCCCGCGCTCGTGGACCGAGTACCTCCACGTGCTGCCGCGCGTCGGCACCGCACGCCGCGCCATCGCCATGGACACCCTGGGCTTCGGCGCCTCCGCGAAGCCCGACGGACCCCACTCGATCGAGCGCTTCGCCGACGCCGCCGAGGCCCTGGCCGGCGCACTCGGACTGGAACGCTTCCACCTCGTCGGCCACCACACGGGCGGCGTGATCGCCGTCGAACTCGCCGCGCGCCTGGGGGACCGGGTGGCGAGCCTCCTGCTCTCCGCCACACCCTTCATCGACGAGGAGAAGCGGCGCACGGCGGCGGAGCGCAAGCAGATCGACCACGTCGACCCCAAGCCGGACGGCTCGCACCTGCTGGAGCTGTGGAACCGGCGCCGCGAGTTCTACGCGAGCGGGGAGGAGGCCGCCCTCACCCGGTTCATGGTCGACGCGCTGACCGTCCTGGACCGGGTGGAGGAGGGCCATGTGGCGGTCCGGCAGTACGCGATGGACCAGCGGCTGCCCGGCATCACCGCCCGCACCCTCGCCGTCTGCGCCCCCGGCGACCACTACTCCCTGCCCGCCCTGGAGAGGTTCGCCGCGGCTCTCGGCTGCGAGACCCGCGTCCTGTCCGGGGGCCACGTCCCCGTCCCCGAGCAACTGCCCGGGGAGTTCGCCGAGGTCGTGCTGGAATGGTCCGCCCAGGCCTGAACCGGGCCCGGGCGGACCTCCCGTCACATCAGGCTCCGTCACTTCAGGCCGATATGCGCACCGGGCCCGAGCGGCAGATCGAACCCGTAGAAGATCCCCAGGATCGCCAGCCACACCACCAGGAACGGCACCGTGAAGATCGACAGCCGGGCGATGAGCGTGCCCAGCCGCGCATCCGGCTCGTAGCGGCGCAGCAGCGCCAGGAGCAGGAAGACGTACGGGTTCATCGGCGTGATGATGCCGGTGGCCGAGTCGCCGATGCGGAAGGCGGCCTGGCTGAGGGCCGGACTCATGCCGAGGAGCATGAACGCCGGGACGAACACGGGCCCGACCAGCGACCACAGCGCGGACCCGGACACGATGAACAGGTTCAGACAGGCCGCCAGGAGAACGAACGCCACCAGCGCCCAGAAACCGGTCAGACCGATGGAGTCGAGGCCCGCCGCGGCCTTCACGGCGAGCAGGATGCCCACGTTGGACCAGTTGAACAGGGCGATGACCTGGGCGGCGACGAACATGAGGACGATGTAGCCGGCCATGTTCCGCACGGAGTCGGACATGGCCGTGACCACGCCCTCCGAGCCGGACAGCGCCTTCACCGTGAAGCCGTAGGTGAGCCCCGCCAGCAGGAACGCGCCGAACAGCACCGGAACGATGCCGGTGAGCAGCGGCGAGGGCACGAGTGCCCCGCCCTCGCCGCGCAGCGGGGCGCCCTCGGGCAGCCACAGGGACAGGACCGCGCCCGCGTAGAGGACGACGACGAGGGCGGTGAGCAGCAGCCCGCGGCGCTGGACCGGAGTGAGAGTGAGGTCCTGCTCGGGCTCGTCCTCGGCGGCCGTGGACGCGTCGTACGTGCCCAGGCGCGGTTCGAGGACGCGGCTGATGAGGAAGCCGCCGAGCAGGCCGAGGACGAGGCTGCTGGCCGCGGTGAAGTAGTAGTTGACGAGCAGGTGCAGATCGAGGCCCTGGGCGGCCGGCAGGACCGCGGCCGCCTGCTGGGTGATGCCGATGTACAGGGCGTCCAGCGAACCGATGGTGAACCCTGCCGCATAGCCCGCGCCGACGCACGCGAAACCGCCGATCAGCCCGGCCACGGGGTGCCGTCCGGCGCTCTTGAAGACCACGGCGGCCAGCGGCGGCAGCACGATCGCGGCGACGTCGCTGATCATGTGCGCCTGGCAGGCGATCAGCGCCACCAGATACGGCAGCACGGCGCGCGGCGCACGGGCGAGCGTGGCCCGCATGACGGTCTCCAGGAGCCCGGCCTTCTCCGCGACGCCCACCGCCATGATCATGAGCAGCACGGCGGCGATGGGCGGGAACGTGGCGAAGTTGGTGACCAGGTTCTCCGTCAGCCAGCGTATGCCCTCGCCGGTGAACAGCCCGGTGACGGCCTTCGTCTCGTCGGTGCCGGGGACGGTGACGGTCACGTCGGCCAGCGCGAGCGCGGTGGAGATGACGGCCAGGATCACGAACAGGCCGGTGAACAGGATGATCGGGTTGGGCAGCGCGTTGCCCAACCGCTCGATCACCGCGAGCACACGGTCGATACCGGTCGGCCGTTCGGAGCCGGGGGACTGTCTGCCGGGCGCTGGGAGGTCGGTGGTTGAGGACATCAGGGCTGCCTTCCGGTCGGTGCCGCTGGGAGCAGAAGGTCCTTCCGGACGACGCCGTCCTGGATGACGCAGACGATGTTGGCGGGCTTGCCGAGGACGCCGATGTCCGTGAGCGGATCGCCGTCGCAGATGACGAGGTCTCCGGTGCGGCCGGCGGCGAGGGTGCCCAACCGGTCGGCGACACCGAGGAGCTCGGCGGAGGTGCGGGTGCCGGCGACGATGGCGGCCATGGGGTCCATGCCGAGGTCGACGAGATAGCTGAGTTCCATCAGGTTCACGCCGTGCGGGCCGACGGCGGCGTCGGTGCCGAGCGCGATCCGGGCACCGTACTCGATGGCCCGGCCGATGTTCTCCTTCGTGACACCGGACCAGCGGGTCTTCTTCTGGTAGTGGTAGTCCGGCATCGTGTCCTTGTTGATGCCCGCGTACACGGTGGACAGCGTCGGCACGACGAAGGTGCCCTGCTCACCCGCCATGTCCAGGGCCCGCTCGTCGAGCCCGTAGCCGTGCTCGATGCTGGTGACGCCGGCGCGCAGGGCGGTGAGGATGCCGGCGTTGCCCTGTGCGTGGGCGGCGACCGGCTTGCCGCCGTGGCGGCCGGCCTCGTCCACGACGGCCCGGATCTCCTCCTCCAGCAGGCCCTCGTCGTCGGGATCGTCGTAGGGACTTCCCATGCCACCGGTGGCGCAGACCTTCACCAGATCGGCGCCGTCGCGCAGCACCCGGCGCACGGCCAGCCGGGCCGCGTCGGTGCTGTCGGCGATCTCCGACATCCCGGCGCTCAGATCGGTGCCGTCGGGCAGACGGACGTCCGCGTGCCCGCCGGTGTGACTGATGATCCGCACGGCCGTGTGCAGCCTCGGCCCCACGACCCGGCCGCTCTCGACGGCCGTACGGAAGCCCGCCGACAGACCGCCCAGGTCACGGGCGGTGGTGATGCCCGCGTCCAGGGTCTGGCGCAGCCGGGCGACCGTGTCCAGAGTGACCAGGACGGGGTCGAGCTCCGCACGGCGGCTGGGCGGCGACCCCTGTGCATAGGCGAGGTGGACATGGCAGTCGAAGAAACCGGGCAGGACGGTGCGACCACCGGCGTCGACGACGCGGGCGCCGGCCGCGTCCTCGTCCGCCGCGGGCGCCGTGGCGGCGGGACCGGCGTAGGTGATGGTTCCCTGGGCATCGATCGTGACGACAGCGTCGTCGACGGGGCCCGCGCCCGTGCCGTCGATGAGCCGGGCGTTGCGGACCCGCAGAGCGGTCCGGGGGGCCTCCTGCGTCGTGACATGCGTGGTCATGGGGTTTTTGGGGGTCATAGGGGTGCGGTCACTCCTCCGTGTCGGAAAACTCGGTGTCGGCATCAGAGGAAGGGAGTGTGGAATGCGGAAGAAAACCTGGTGTGACAGTGCAGCTTTCTCGCCGGATTCCCTCCACGTGCGCAGAGAAGCGCCAACCATGGGAGTGCAGGAATGTGCCGCCGGCGGCCGGATCACGGCGTCAGCCGCCGACGAAGCCGCCATGGAGCTCGACGAACTCGACCGGGGGATCGTCCACGCCCTGCAGATCCACCCCCGCGCCCCGTGGACGCTCGTGGGCGAGGTGCTGGGCGTCAACCCGGTGACCGCCGCGCGGCGTTGGCACCGGCTTCAGGAGGCGGGCCTGGCGTGGGTGACCGCCTACCCCCGGCTGTCCAACACACGGATCGTGGTGACCGGGGTGGTCGAGGTGGACACCGAGCCCGGCGTCGCCGAGGACGTGGCCGGCGCCCTCGCGGCGAACCCGTCGGTGGCGAACATCAAACTCACGGCGGGCGGCCGGGACCTGGTCGCCGCCGTACAGGCCCGCAGCCTGGACGAGTTGGCGCGCTTCTCCACGCTGCTGTTCCAGCGGACACCCGGGGTACGGGCGACGCGTACGCACGTGTCGACCGGCGTCCCGACCGAGGGCAGCCGATGGCGGCTGCGCAGCCTGGACGACGCCCAGAGCGCGACGATCGAGGCGGCGGTCCCCCCGGCCCACGAGCCCCCACCCGCGGCCGAGGCCCGCGGGGACACCCTGGACGCACACCTGCTGGCACTGCTGAGCATGGACGGGCGCATGTCGCTGCGCGACCTGTCGGCGGCGACCGGAGCGAGCCTGACCACCGTGCGCCGCCGACTGCAGTCGATGCTCGCGTCCCGGCTCGTCCTGCGCTGCGACCTGGCCCGCCCGCTCTCGGGCTGGCCCCTGTCCGCCGTGTACTTCGCCTCCGTACCGGGTCAGTACGTGGAGGAGACGAGCCGGGTGCTGTCCGGGGTCCGTGAGGTCCGCTCGTGCGCGATCACGGCGGGCCCGCACAACCTGGTCATCGACGTCTGGCTGCGCGACCTGCGGGACGTGCACGCCTTTGAGGCCCATCTGTCACGCAAGCTGCCGCGCCTCGCCGTCGCCGACCGCTCGGTGGTGCTGCGCACCGTCAAGCACATGGGGCGGCTGCTCGACCACGACGGCCGCTGTGTCGGGGTCGTACCGCTCCGGTATCCGGAGGGACCGCGGCCCGCCGCCGCACCCGTCACCTGAGCGGTCTCCTGGGGGCGGGCCGGGGGAGCCTCAGAGGCGGGTCGGACGGCAGATCAGACGGCGGACCAGCCGTTGTCGACGGGCAGGACGGCGCCGCTGATGTTGCTCGCGGCCGGGGAGGCGAGGAAGACGATGGCGGCGGCCTGCTCCTCGGGGTCGGCGAAACGGCCGGCGTGGGCCTGGTAGGGGCGGAGTGTGGCCGCACCCCGGGTCGCCAGGTCCAGTCCGTCGACGATGTTGGTCGTGGTGCCGCCGGGGGCGACGGCGTTGGCCCGTATGCCCTGCTCGCGGTACATGACGGCGAGACTCTTCACCAGGCCGACGACGCCGTGCTTGGAGGCGGTGTACGCGGCTCCGGCAGCACCGCCGCGCAGACCGGCCTCCGAGGCGGTGAACACGATGGAGCCGCCGCCCGCGGCCAGCATGTGCGGCAGGACCGCGCGGGTGAGGAGGAAGGGCGCGGTCAGGTTGACGCGGAGGACGCGCTCCCACTCGGCGTCGTCGGTCTCGCCGAGGGTGGACATACGGTCCATGATCCCGGCGTTGTTCACCAGGACGTCCACCCCGCCCAGGCCCTCGACGGCCCGCCCGACGACCGTGTCCACCACCGCCTGGTCGCTCAGGTCACCCATGACGGCGAGAGCGGTGCCCCCGGCGCTCTCGATCGACTTGACGGTCTCCTCGGCGCCCTCCCGGTTCAGGTCCGCGACCAGGACCTTCGCACCCTCCTCGGCGAACCTCAGGGCAGTCGCCCGGCCGATGCCGGACGCCGCTCCGGTGACGACGACACCGCGTCCTTCAAGTCCCGCGCTGCTCATGGACGCTCCTTCTGCCGAGGGACACGACTCCCGGTACCGGGGGGACGGACGAAAGGCCTGCGCTTCAGGGTGCGAACCGGTGCTTCCGGGTGTAAAGAGCGGCGTCGGCCATACCGTGTTCGTTCGTCGCTGCGTCCTGGTCACTGTCGAGGACGGCGGTGCGGGTCCGCTGTCGCCGCCCTCGCAGTACGGGTGCGGGGCCGGGGTCGGGGCCGGTTCAGGACAGGCAGCCCACATGGGCGAGGGCCTGCTTGAGGAGGACTCCCTGGCCGCCCGGCATCTCGTTCTGGACCAAGGGGTCCGCGGCCTCCTGAGGGCTGAACCAGACCAGGTCGAGGGCGTCCTGGCGGGGGCGGCAGTCGCCGGTCACCGGCACGATGTAGGCGAGGGCCACGGCGTGCTGACGGGGATCGTGGAAAGGGGTGATCCCCTGCGTCGGGAAGTACTCGGCGACGGTGAAGGGCTGGAGGGAGGCCGGGACCAGGGGCAGTGCCACCGGGCCGAGGTCCTTCTCCAGATGGCGCAGCAGGGCGTCACGGACCCGCTCATGGTGCAGCACCCGGCCCGAGACGAGGGTACGGCTGACCGTCCCGTCCGGCCCGATGCGGAGCAGCAGTCCGATGCTGGTGACTTCGCCGCTGTCGTCGACTCGTACGGGCACGGCCTCGACGTACAGGATCGGCATCTGGGCGCGTGCCTGTTCGAGATCGTCGGGGCTGAGCCAACCCGGCGTGGTTTCGGTCATGTCAGACATTGAATGATCGTACTTTCACCGGGTCCCGCTTTTCGCGCACAGCGCTCCACGTCACACATGACTCGCACCGGCTGTGCTACCGCTGTTCGACGCGGGTTCGACGAGGTCGTCCCTTTGTGCGTATCGCGTCCGGTCCGCATCGCGTCCGGTCCGTTCAGCCGGTGCGGCGGGAGCGGGCCAGCGCGAGCCCGCCGAGGACCATGGCGATCAGCCCCACCACCAGGGCCACGATGGCCCCGCCCAGCCCGTTGCCGGTGCCGACACCGCCGTCGGCGGTGGCCACGACCAGCCCGCCGAGGGCAAGGCCGACCAGCCCTGCCACCAGAGCCATGATGGCCCCGTTCCGCTCGGAGCCGATACCGATACGGCCGGCGGAGCCGGCCAGGACCAGCCCACCGACGACCAGGCCGGCCAACCCGGCCAGCGCGGCCACGGCGGCCCCGACCCGGCCGGAGCTCATGGCGTACACACTGGCGGCGGCCGACTGGGCCGAGACGTACGCGACCGCCGGTGCGGCAAGCACGGATGCGACAGACATGAGGTGCTCCTTCTTCCTTCTCCCACGACGGGATGTCCCACTGGATGTCCGACTGGATGTCCCACCGGACGTCGCCTGATGGTGTCCCCCGGACCCACCGCCGGTCGTCCGGCGGGCGCGGTCAATTCGTACTGCCGCCGCTGCCGCATCCGGCTGCTGCGGACGCCGCAGGAGCCGCGAAGCTACCGCGCGTGCGGTAGTCGGCCGCTCATCCGCGCGCGGGATCCGCCCACGCCGGCATCCGGCTAGGGTGCGCGCATGGACAGGGGGCGGATCGGTGTCGTGGACTGGGCGATCGCCGTCGGTGTGGCGGCGATCCTGCTGGTCACCGGGCTGTCCGGGGAGCACTCCGCCACGAGCCTCGATCTGCTCGGCTACGCGCTGTTGACGGTAGGTGGACTGGGGCTGGCTGCGCGCCGCCGGGCGCCGGTTCCGGTCCTGGCCGTCACCGGGCTGTCCGCGGTGGGCTACCAGGCAGTCGGCTTCGACGTGCCTGTCGTCGCCTACCTGTTCGCGGTGTACGCGGCGGTACGGGCGGGACACCGCACCGCCACGGTGGTGGCGAGCGTGACCATGCTGGTCGTTCTCCCCCTCGCGGCCCTGGCCTCGGGCCTGCACGACACGAGCGAGGCGTTCGCGCGGGCCCGGGGCGCACTCGAACTGGCCTGGCTGATCGCGGCCGCTGCCGCGGGCGAGGCGCTGCGGCAGGCCGAGCGGCGGGCGGACGAAGCCGAGCGCACCCGGGAGGAGACCGCGCGGCGCCGCGCCGACGAGGAGCGGCTGCGTATCGCGCGGGAGTTGCACGATTCGCTCACGCACCAGATCTCGATCATCAAGGTGCAGTCCGAAGTGGCCGTCCACGTCGCCCGCAGGCGTGGTGAACCGGTACCGGAGGCCCTGCTGGCGATCCAGGAGGCCGGACGTGAGGCCACCCGCGAGTTGCGCGCGACCCTGGAGGCGCTGCGCGACGACGACACGACCCCGCCGCGCGGGCTCGACCACCTCCCGGAACTGGTGGAACGGGCCCGTGCCATCGGTCTGGACGCGACGCTGACGATCGAGGGACAACGACGTCGCGTGCCCGCCGCGGTGGACCGCACCGTCTACCGGATCGTTCAGGAGTCGCTCACCAACATCGCCCGTCACGCGGACGCCGCCACGGCGTCGGTCCGCGTCGACTGCCGCCCGGACGCCCTCGCGATACGCGTCGACGACGACGGCAGGGCGACGCCGGACACCGCCCCGACGCCCGGCGTCGGACTGCTCGGCATGCGCGAACGAGTCACCGCCCTCGGCGGCCGACTGCGCGCCGAACCGCGCGGCGAGGGCGGCTTCACCGTCCAGGCCGAACTCCCCGTGGACCGGACGCCGTGATCCGTGTCCTGCTGGTCGACGACCAGCCGCTCCTGCGCAGCGGATTCCGCGCGCTCCTCGACCTCGAAGACGACATCGAGGTGGTGGCCGAGGCCGCCGACGGGAGGGAGGGCCTGGCACTGGCCAGGGAACACCTGCCCGACATCGCGCTCATCGACATCCAGATGCCGGTCGTCGACGGCATCGAGGCCACCCGGTGCATCGCCGCGGACCCGGCCCTGGCCGGGGTGCGCGTCGTCATCCTGACCAACTACGGCTTCGACGAGTACGTGTTCAACGCGCTGCGGGCCGGAGCCGCCGGGTTCCTCGTCAAGGACATCGTGCCGGAAGACCTCCTCCACGCCGTACGTGTCGCCGCGCGCGGCGACGCCCTGCTCGCGCCGTCGATCACCCGCAAGCTGATCGACAGGTATGTCACCCAGCCGCTCAACACCGGCACCGACACAGGACTGGACGAGCTCACCAACCGCGAACGCGAGGCCGTCGCCCTGGTCGCGCAGGGCCTGTCCAACGACCAGATCGCCGACCGCATGGTGATCAGCCCGATGACCGCGAAGACCCACATCAACCGGGCCATGACCAAGCTCCGGGCCCGTGACCGCGCTCAACTCGTGGTTTTCGCCTACGAGTCCGGCCTGGTGACCCCGCGCAACCGCTGACGTCCACGGTCCAGGGGGAGGGGGAGTCCAGGGGCGGCGACGCAGACCATATGGTGGGTCCCCCGTTGCGTCCTCCTGTTCAATGGAGCTGTACGGCATCGGCCAGTCGAGAGGAGTAGCCGTGTCCCCCGCGGTCGTGCCGCCCCTCGGGGCGCGCATCCGGCAGGCGCGTGTGGAGCGCGGGATGAGCCTGCGGGCGCTGGCCCGCGAGATCGGGGTGTCGGCGAGCCTCGTGTCGCAGATCGAGACCGGCAAGAGCCAGCCGTCGGTCAGCACCCTGTACGCGATCACGACCGCGCTCTCCCTCTCCGTGGAGGCGCTCTTCGACGCACGCGACACCGCCCCCGCGGCTCCCCTGACCCCCACGGCGGCCACCTCCGCAGTCCCCTCGACCGTGCTCCACGCCCTGGCCGCCTTCGCCGCCGACCCCGGCCGCCGTATCGGGCCGCTGGTCGGAGCGGGGGAGCGGGAGACGCTGGAGCTGGACTCGGGAGTCGTATGGGAACGTCTCGGCCACGTTCCGGGCATGGACGTGGACTTCCTGCTCGTCACCTACCGTCCCGGCGGCTCCTCGTCCGGCTCCGGCGGGCTGATGCGGCACGCGGGCACCGAGTACGGCTATCTGACCTCCGGCGAACTCGTCCTCACCCTCGGCTTCGAGGAGTTCACCGTGCGCCCCGGCGACGCGGTCTGCTTCGAGTCGACGACCCCGCACCGCTACCGCAACGACGGTGACGAACCCGCCGTCGGCGTCTGGTTCGTGTTCAGTAGCACTTGACACTTCCTCCGTGCGGTCGTTCACTCCGGGTGGGGGTGGTCTCCATGGCGATCCGTACGTTCGGACCCAATGCCGTCGACTGGGAAGAGCGCATCGACCTGGACCGGCTGCGCAAGGAGCGCCTGTCCCGGCTGCGCAGCGCGCTGAACGACTCCTCGCTCGGAGCCGTGCTCAGCTTCGACTTCGCCAACATCCGCTACATGTCCGCGACCCACATCGGCACCTGGGCCATGGACAAACTCATCCGCTTCGCACTGCTCGTGCGCGGCGGCGAGCCGATCGTGTGGGACTTCGGCTCCGCCGCCCGCCACCACCAGCTGTACAACCCGTGGCTGGATCACAGCGACGGCAAGGAGGGCCCGCCGACCGGCGCCCGAGCGGGCATCTCCACGCTCCGGGGAGCCTTCCACCCGGACGCCGGCATCGCCGAGGACGTCGCTGCCAGGATCGCCGCCGAACTGCGTGAACACGGCCTGGCGGACGAGCCGTTGGGCGTCGACCTCGTCGAGATGCCGATCCTCATGGCACTGCGCGCCGAGGGCATCGACGTCGTCGACGGCCAGCAGGTCTTCCTCGCCGCCCGCCGCACCAAGACCCGCGACGAGATCTCCCTGCTCACCCAGGCCTGCGCGATGGTCGACGCCGCCTACGAGGAGTTGTACGGCTTCCTGCGGCCCGGCGTCCGCGAGAACGAGTGCGTCGGGCTCGTCAGTAAGGTCCTGTACGACCTCGGCAGCGAGTACGTCGAAGGGGTCAACGCGATTTCCGGGGAACGCTGTTCACCGCACCCGCACGTCTACAGCGACCGCCTGATCCGCCCCGGCGACCCCGCCTTCTTCGACATCCTGCACAGCCACCTCGGCTACCGCACCTGCTACTACCGCACGTTCGCCGTCGGCAGCGCCTCCACCGCACAGCGCGACGCGTACGTCCGCTGCCGTGAGTACATGGACCAGGCCATCGCCCTGGTGCGGCCCGGCGCCACCACCGCCGACATCGTCCAGGTGTGGCCGCGCGCCGAGGAGTTCGGGTTCCCCGACGAGACGGCCGCCTTCGCCCTCCAGTACGGCCACGGGGTCGGCCTGTCGATCTGGGAGAAGCCCGTCTTCAGCCGTCTCGTCTCCCTGGACCACCCCGAAGTCCTCGAAGAGGGCATGGTGTTCGCGCTGGAGACGTACTGGCCCGCCGCCGACGGCTGGTCGGCCGCGCGCATCGAGGAGGAAGTCGTCGTCACCGCCGACGGCTGCGAGGTCATCACCAGGTTCCCGGCGGAGGAACTCCTGGTCGCGGGCCGCAAGTACTGGACGGTCGGCGGCGAGCTCAACACCCGCCGGGAGGCCCAGTCCCATCTCAACACCCGTGCGCACGGGAGTAACTGATGGCAGTTCAGGAACAGAACCGGACGGCGGAACTCCTCGCGCTGTACGAGCAGATGGTCCTCGTGCGGCGTACGGAGAAGGCCGCCCACGACCTGTTTCTGTCCGGACTGGTGAAGGGCACCACGCACCTGGCCGCCGGGCACGAGGCCATCGCCGTCGGGGCGAGCGCGGCCCTGCGCGCCGACGACTACGTGTTCGCCACCTACCGGGGCCACCACCACGCCCTCGCCCGCGGCGCGACGCCGGAGGAGTGCCTGGCCGAACTCATGAGCAGGGCCACCGGGCTGTGCCGGGCCAAGGGCGGCTCCATGCACCTCACGAAGGCCTCGACGGGCATGCTCGGCTCGTACGCCATCGTCGGCGCCCACCTCCCGATGGCGGTCGGAGCGGCCTGGTCGGCCCGGCTGCGGGGGACCGGCCAGGTCGCGGTGGCGTTCTTCGGGGACGGTGCCACCAACATCGGCGCGTTCCACGAGGCGCTCAACCTGGCGGCGGTGTGGAAGCTGCCGGTGCTGTTCGTCTGCGAGAACAACCTGTACATGGAGTACACGCCCATCGCCGACGTCACCGCGGTCGCGCGGCCGGCGGCCGACCGGGCGTCCGCGTACGGCGTCCCGGGCGAGGTCGTCGACGGCAACGACGTCGTGCTCGTCCGGGAGGCGGTGTTCCGGCTGGCGGAGCGGGCCCGGACAGGAGACGGGCCCGCACTGCTGGAAGCCGAGACGTACCGCCACTTCGGGCACAGCCGCGCCGACCCCGCGACGTACCGGCCGCCCGAGGAGGTCGAACGGTGGCTGAAGCACGACCCGCTGGACATCGCACGCGGACGGCTCACCGACCTGGGGGTGCCCGCGGAGACGCTCGCCGACGCGGACGAGCGGGCACGTGACGTCGTACAGCGGGCCGTCGACGCCGCGAAGGCCGCGCCCGGTCCCGATCCGCGCGAGGCACTGACCGATGTGTGGGCGGACGGAGGCGCGGCATGGCGGACGTGATCGACGGCCGGCCGGCCGGCGCACGGCAGATCACCTACCGGGAGGCTGTCGCCGAGGGCATCGCACGTGAGATGCGGCGCGATCCGGCGGTCGTGTGCCTCGGCGAGGACATCGGAGCCGCGGGCGGGGTGTTCAAGACAACGGTCGGGCTGCGCGACGAGTTCGGGCCCGAGCGGGTGTGGGACACGCCCATCTCCGAACAGGCCATCGTGGGCGCCGCGATGGGGGCCGCGATGACCGGGATGCGCCCCGTGGCCGAGATCATGTTCTCCGACTTCCTTGCCTGCTGCTGGGACTACCTCGCCAACGAGATCCCCAAGGTCCGCTACATGACGGGTGGCCAGGTCACCGTGCCGCTCGTGGTGCGCACCGCGAACGGCGGCGGACTCGGCTTCGGCGCCCAGCACTCGCAGGCCACGGAGAACTGGGCGTTCACGATCCCCGGCCTGAAGATCGCCGCACCGTCCACGCCCGCCGACGTGGTCGGCATGATGGCGGCCGCCGTGCGCAGCGACGACCCCGTGGTCTTCTTCGAGCACAAGGGGCTCCTGGCGTCCAAGGGCGCGCCCCCGCCGCCGGACCACGTCGTCGAGCTGGGCCGCGCCGCCGTGGTCCGTGAAGGCGGCGACGTCACGCTCGTCGCCCTCGCCTCGATGGTGCCGGTCGCGTTGCGGGCCGCCGGAATCCTGTCCGGGGAGGGCATCGAGGCGGAGGTCGTGGACCTGCGCTGCCTGGTGCCCCTGGACGTGAGCACCGTACTCGCCTCACTCGCCCGGACCTCCCGGCTCGTCACCGTCGAGGAGAACCCGTACCAGGGCGGCTGGGGTGGCACGCTCGTCTCGGTCGTTGCCGACGAGGGGTTCGGCCTGCTGGACGCGCCGGTGCGGCGAGTGGCGGGGGAGTGCGTCCCGCTGCCGTTCGCCGACGCGCTGGAGCAGCGGGTGATCCCCACCGTCGACAAGGTCGTGGCAACCGTCCGCGCCCTGGCCGCGTACTGACCCCCGACTCGTGTCCCCAAAGACCCGTATCCCCCAAAGACCCGTATCCCCCGAATACCCGTGTCCCCAAGCCGTACCCCCCACCCCCATCCCCACCCGCGCCCCGTACCGCACACCCCCTGGGAGGAAGGGCGATGACCAACCGGATGCTCCTGCGCTCGGGCCACATCGTGACGATGGACCCCGCGATCGGGGACCTGCCCCAGGGCGACGTCCTCATCGAGGACGGGAAGATCACGGCGGTCGAGCAGCGCATCGACGCCGACGTGGACGCCGAGGTCCTCGATATGACCGGGAGGATCGTGATCCCCGGCTTCGTCGACACCCACCGCCACACCTGGGAGACGTCCATCCGCGGCTGTGCTCCCGACGCCACGCTGGACGACTACTTCGTCGACGTCCTCGACACGTTCGCGCCCGTCTACACCCCCGAGGACGTGTACGCGGCCAACCTCGCGGGCACCCTGGAGTGCCTCAACGCGGGCATCACCACACTCGTCGACTGGTCCCACATCAACAACACGCCCGAACACCCCGACGCCGCCCTCCAGGCCCTCACCGAGACCGGCATTCGCGCCCAGTACGCCTACGGCAGTGCCAACACCTCGCTCTCCGACTACTGGTACGACAGCAAGATCGTGATGCCGGGCGACGACGTGCGCCGTATCCGCGACGCGTACTTCGCGTCCGACAGCGGCCTGCTGACCATGGCCCTGGCCACACGCGGCCCCGGCTTCTGCACGAACGACGTCGTCACCGCCGAGTGGGGCCTCGCCCGCGAACTCGGCATCCCCCTCACGGTGCACGTCGCGATGGGGCGGCTGGCCGGCCGCTTCGGCATGGTCAAGCAACTCCACGGCCTCGGCCTGCTCGGCTCCGACACCACCTACGTCCACTGCTGCTACCTCAGCGAGGAGGAGTGGGGGATGGTCGCCGACAGCGGCGGCACGGTCTCCATCGCCGCCCAGGTGGAGACCCAGATGGGACACGGCCGGCCGCCCGTGATGAAGGCGATCGAGCACGGGCTGCGGCCGTCCTTGAGTATCGACGTCGTCACCACCGTGCCCGGCGACATGTTCACCCAGATCCGCGCCGCCTTCGGCGCCGAACGGGCCCGCGTCAACGCCGACTGCTGGCAGGCCAACCTGCCCGTTCCCGACACCATGTTGACGGCACGTCAGATGCTGGAGATCGCCACGCTCAACGGAGCCCACGTGGCCGGCCTGGAGGACCGCACCGGCTCGCTCACCCCCGGCAAGCGGGCCGACGTGGTCGCCCTCGACGCCACCGCGCTCAACATGGCCCCGGTGTACGACGCGGCGGCCGCGGTCACCCTCAGCGCGGACGTGTCCAATGTGGACACCGTCATCGTCGACGGCGTGATCCACAAGCGCGACGGCCGACTGCTCGCCGACGCCGGCCGCGCCCGCCGCCTGGTCGAGGAGTCACGCGACCGGCTGGTGGCCGCCATGGAGGAGAGGAAGCGGCAGGCATGACCAACCACCTGGTGCGGCGCGCCGCCGAGGCACCCCAACTCCCGTACGACAGCGGCGGTTTCCGGCGATGGGCCGTCATCGGCGAGGAGGACGGCAGTGTCCACACCGGCTTCGGGCTGTGCGACCTGCGGCCCGACGGCGCGGTGGGCGCGCACGTCCACTCGTATGAGGAGAGCTTCCACATCCTCTCCGGGACCGTGATCCTCGATGTGCCCGACGGCTCGTTTCTCCTCGAAGAGGGCGACTACGGGCTGCTCCCGACGGGCATGCCGCACGCCTGGCGCGGCGCCGGGGACACCGTCGCCCGCTGGGCCGACATGCTCGCGCCGGTACCACGGGCCCGCTACGGGTACGACACCCAGGCGGTGCCCGCGCTGCCGGAACGCGAGCCGGTGCGGATCGACGTGCGCGACCCGCGCACCCGCTCGTACGGCCACTTCGAGCCCGCGCAGATGGATCCCGGGAAACAGTCCCAGGACCTCCTCGCCGTGTCGGCGAGCATGCGCACCGCGCTCCTCGTCTACAGCGGGATCACGGTGAAGATGATGGTGGACAGTGATCTGGGGGCGGTGGCCTCGACCATGTTCATGGTGCGGTACGCGCCCGACGGGGTCGCGGGCACGCACGACCATCCCTTCGAGGAGACGTATCTGATCCTCGAAGGAGCCGTGAACGCCACCTTCGACGACGAGAGTTACCTGCTGGGGCCGGGGGACACGGCCTGGGCGGGCGCCGGTTGCGTGCACGGCTTCTCCAACGCCGGTGACACGCCGGTGCGCTGGCTGGAGACGCAGGCGCCGCAGCCGCCGTCGCGGCACTCCTACCGGTTCACCAGGGACTGGGACTACCTGCGGGAGACGCTGGGGAACCGGAACCCGGGGATGCCGGAAGCGGAGCCGGGTATCCCGGAGGGGAACTCATGAGCAGCGTGGTCGTCATCGGCGGTACGTCCGGGATCGGCCGGGAGATCGCCCGGCACCGTGCCGGGCGCGGCGACGAGGTCGTGCTCACCGGACGCGACGCGCACCGGGCCGACACCGTCGCCAAGGAGGTCGGCGCGGCCCTGGGCCTCGGCCTCGACCTGTCCAGGCCGCACGAGACAGCCGGAGCGCTCACGGACGTGGGCCGCGTCGACCACCTGGTCCTCGTCGGGATCTCCCGCGACGACAACCGCGTCACCGAGTACGACATCGACGCGGCCATCCATCTCGTCACCCTCAAGCTGGTCGGCTACACGGAGGTCGTGCACGCGCTCCAGTCGCGACTGCACGACGACAGCGCCATCGTGCTGTTCGGCGGCCAGGCGAAGGAGCGGCCGTACCCGGGCGCCACCACCGTGGCCACGGTCAACGCGGGCGTGACCGGCCTCGTGCACACCCTCGCCACCGAACTCGCCCCGATCCGCGTCAACGCCATCCACCCGGGCGTCGTCGGCGACAGCCCCTTCTGGTCGGACAAGCAACACGACGCCCTGATCGCCAGGACGCCGACGGGCCGGCTGGCCACCATGCGGGACGTGGTCGACTCGGTGGACTTCCTCCTCGGCAACCGCTCGGTCAACGCGGTGAATCTGAGCGTCGACGGGGGCTGGCTGCTGCGTTGACGAACGGGCCTGCCGGTGTCAACGCCTCTGCTCTGTGGGTCAGTTGGCCCCACCGGTCATGTCCGGCAGGGGGCGCGAGCAGTGTGTTATCCGTACCTGTCCACGCGGCAGACCCGTGCCGCACGGAGCAGCTCTGCGCGTTCCTCCTCGCACAGGCCGCCCCAGACGCCCGCCGTCTGCCCGCTGTTGAGCGCCCAGGACAGGCACTGGCTGATCACCGGGCAGCGGGAACAGATGCGCTTGGCGGCGGCGATGTCCCTGAGAGCCGGACCCGATGTGCCCACGGGGAAGAACAGATCGGGGTCCTCTCCCACGCAGGCCGCACTCCGCAACCACTCCATGCGGGCGCGGGTGCCCCGCAGAGATGGGTGAAAACACGGCATCCCGCAGGGAGATGCCGTGACGGTTCTCGCCCTGCCCGGGCACACACCGGCATCCGCGCTGTCACTTCACAGAACGCACACACAGCCCCGCTGAACCTTTAAGTCTCAAGCGTTACGCTCACAGGAGTCGAGTGGCCGGAAGCGGCCCACCCGCAGTGCCACTCGTTCCCCCCACCAGGCACAGGAGAACGGTGTGCACGACGGCGACGTAGTGGTGATCGGCGGCGGCTATGCGGGCGTCCGGCTGGCGAAACGGCTGGACGGCGCGGCGCGGGTCACGCTGGTGGACCGCAAGGAGGTCTTCTTCCACCGGATAGCCTCCCTGCGCGCAGGCGTGCACCGGGCGTGGACGTTAACCCCCTTCATTCCGTACGACCGGCTGCTCCGCAACGGCCGTGTGGCCGTGGGCAAGGCGGTCCGTATCGACACCACCGATCGGCAGGTGGTGCTGGCCACGGGCGAGCGCCTCCCGTACGACGTGGTGGTGATCGCGACCGGCGCCGACTACCCCGAACCGGCCCGCTTCGTCGGCGGCACCAGCGAGGAGGCGGCCAAGTCGTTCGCCGGGCACCAGCGGAACATCGCGGGCGCCCACCACGTCCTGGTCGTCGGCGGCGGGCCCTCCGGTGTCGAGCTCAGCGCCGAGATCCGACTGGCCCGGCCGGACGCCCGGGTCACGCTCGCCCACTCCGGTCCGGCCCTGCTCGACTCCACGGGCAGCGCACGGGCCGGACGCAAGGCGTGTGCCTGGCTGGAGGCGCACGACGTGGAGGTGCGGCTCGACTCCTTCATGTCCCCCGGCAACGACTTCGGCACCTTCCGTGACAGCCGCGGCACCGTCATCGACGCCGACCTCTCCTTCTGGGCGACCGGCATCACTCCCAACACGCTCTGGCTGCGGCTGGCCGGGCACGGCGACTGGCTGAACGCGACCGGGCACGTGAAGGTCGACCGGACGCTCCGGGCAGGAGGGCAGCAGGACGTGTTCGCGGTCGGCGACGTGAACGACATCAGCGAGCTCAAGCTCACCCCCGTCGCGACCGCCCAGGCCGACCTCGCCGCCTGGAACATCCGTGCCTACCTGCAGAGTTCCGGCAAGCACCGGAAGGAGCCCCGCTCCTACCGGCCGGCCCACCGCACCCCGCTCATCGTGCCCTTCGGCCCGTCCGACGGCGTGACCATGGTGCCCGTGCCGGGCGGCGAGACCGCGGTCCTCGGCGGCCGCACCACCACCCTCGCCAAGGCGAAGACCCTCATGACCCCCTACATGAGGCGCCAGCTCGGGTACACCGCGGCCTGACACACGGACTCGGCGAGAACCCCGCCGAAAACCCCGGCGAAATCCCCGGCGAGGCGGCCGTGCTACAAGGTGGGGCCATGGAGACCGAGCCGATCACCCTGTCCACGCCGCGGCCCGTACGGCGGCCGACCCTCGTACAGGGCTGGCACGAACTGACCTTCCTGCACTGGCCGGTGGACCCCGACCGGGTGGCCGGGCTCCTGCCGCCCGGCACCCGCCCGGACACCCTCGACGGGGTCACCTACGTCGGCCTGGTCCCCTTCCTGATGCGCGGCGTGGGCCTGGGACCGGGCCCCGGCATGCCGTACCTCGGAACGTTCTGCGAGACGAACGTACGGCTGTACTCGGTCGACGACCACGGACGGCGCGGCGTCGTGTTCCGCTCCCTGGACGCGGCCCGGCTCATCCCCGCCCTGGTGGGCCGGCTCGGCGTACGCCTGCCCTACACATGGTCGAGGATGCGACTGCGCCGCGAGCACGACGTGCTCACCTACACCAGCCGTCGACGACGGACCACGGGTCGCAGCCCGGGACCGACGAGCCGCACCGTGGTGAGGACAGGTGGGCCCATAGCGCGGCCCACGGCGCTGGAACGCTTCCTCACCGCCCGTTGGGGCCTGCACGTCCCCTGGCACGGCCACACGGTCCACCTGCCGAACGAGCACGAGCCATGGCCGCTGCACCGGGCCGAACTGCTCGACCTGGACGGGGACCTGCTCACCGCCGCCGGACTGCCGCCCATGACGGAGCCACCGGTCAGCGTGCTCTACTCGCCGGGCGTCACCGTCCGCTTCGGCACGCCCTCCGCCGTCACCGCCCCACCGGTGACCGGCAGAAAGGCCCCCTGATTCCCCTGATTCAGCTCGCCACGACGCGATCCACGAACCCGGTCACGTCCGCCAGGACCTCGTCCTTGTTCGTCTCGTTGAACACCTCGTGCCGGGCACCCGGATAGACGCGCTCGGCCCAGTCGGAGCCCCGCAGATCCTCGATGCCCGTACGGCTCCCCGGCAGCGGCATGATCCGGTCGTCATCGCCGTGCACCCACAGCAGGGGGAGCGGACCGATGTCGCCGCTCTTGGAGATCGTCTCCAGGGTGCGGAGGATCGCCTCCAGCGTCGGCCGCTTGAACGGGCCGTGCCACACCAGCGGATCGGCCGCGTACACGGCACCGACCTCCGGGTCCCGGGACAGCAGGGCGGTGTCGATCGGCACGTCCGGCAGCTCGTCGTACGCGAGCAGCGTGCGGGGCAGTTCCCAGGTGCCGAGCACCGGTCCGGACAGGACGAGTGCGGCGAGCCCGGCACCGTACCGCTGGGCGTACCGCGCCGCGATGAGCCCGCCCATGGAATGGCCGATCAGCACGACCGGCACTCCGGGGTACGTGGCCCGGGCCAGCTCCTCCACCGAGTGCAGGTCGGTGACCACGTCCTCGAAGTCCTCGATCAGCACCCTCTCGCCCGCCGACTTCCCGTGCCCCATGTGGTCGGGCCCGAACACGGCGGCACCGTGAGCGGTGAGCACGTCGGCGACGTACGCGTACCGGCCGATGTGCTCCCCGTAGCCGTGCACCAGCAGGGCCACGTACCGCGGCCGTTCGTGTGGCCACTCACGTGCGACGACGCTTCCCCTGGTCCCGGTGACGGTGTGTTCGCGCGCGTCGGCCATGTCTCCTCCAACTGCGTCGGTGAAGGTTCCCGGGCGATCTTCCCAGCCGGCCGGGCGGCGGTCCACGGGGCGTGACGGACCGGGCGGCCCGATTCCGACGCCGGGAAGGCCACCTGTCGAGACGGTCCTGTCGCGTCGAGATGGGTGGGCCTAGCATCGGTCCCCGCATGAACACGATGACGCTCTGGCACATATCCCTGCCCGAATTCGCCGCGCTCGCCTTCGCGGCCCTGCTCGTGGGCTTCTCGAAGACGGCCGTCAGCGGGGCCAACACGGTCAGCCTCGCGATCTTCGCGGCCGTTCTGCCCGCCCGGGCGTCGACGGGCGTCCTGCTGCCGATACTGATCGTCGGGGACGTACTCGCCGTGCTGACCTACCGGCGGCACGCCCACTGGCCCACCCTCTGGCGGCTGTTCCCCGCCGTCGCCGCGGGCGTCGTCCTCGGCACGGTGTTCCTGATGTGGGCGGACGACGGGATCGTCCGGACCTCGATCGGCGCGATCCTGCTGATGATGGCCGCGGTCACGGTGTGGCGCCGCCGCACCGCCGAGAAGGAGGACGACCCCGAAGCGGTGACCACGCGGGCGGGCCGCGTCAAGGCCCGCTCGTACGGCGTCCTCGGCGGCTTCACCACGATGGTCGCCAACGCGGGCGGCCCCGTGATGTCGATGTACCTGCTCTCGGCCGGCTTCCGGAAACTCGGCTTCCTGGGCACGTCCGCCTTCTTCTTCCTCATCGTCAACGTGTCCAAGGTGCCCTTCAGCGTCGGCCTCGGCCTCATCGACGGACCCTCGCTCCTCCTCGACGCGGCCCTCGCCGCGTTCGTCCTGCCGGGAGCGCTCCTCGGCAGGTGGGCCGTGAACCGCATCAACCAGCGCCTCTTCGAGCGACTCGTCATCGCGGCGACGGTGGTGGGCGGAGTGCAACTCCTGATCCGCTGACGGGCGGGGGCGATGCTGCCCTTCCGCCGGACTCCCCGTCGAGGGACGCGCGGGTGCTGCCCGCCGACGGACTCGTACGCTCGACACCATGTCCCCGCACCACCACCTCCGCCCGCCCGCCCGGAAGGGCCTCCAGGGCTTCCACGTCCTCGTCCTTGGCGGCACCACCGAGGCGCGTGAACTCGCGGTATCGCTCGCGACGCGCCCCGGCGTCCGCGTGACCACGTCCCTCGCCGGACGGGTGTCGCGCCCCGAGGCACAGGCCGGTGACGTACGGATCGGGGGGTTCGGCGGGGCGGAGGGCCTGGCGGCCTGGCTGCGCGAGCACGAGGCCGACGCGGTCGTCGACGCCACGCACCCCTTCGCCACCGCCATCACTGCGAACGCGGCGCGCGCCGCGGCGGCGACCGGCGTACCGGCCGTGGTCCTGCGCCGCCCCGGCTGGCGCCCCGGCCCCGGCGACCGCTGGCACCCGGTGGACTCCCTCCCCGAGGCCGCCGCGCTCCTGCCCTCCCTCGGCCACCGCGTCTTCCTCACCACCGGCCGTCTGGGCCTCGCGGCTTTCGCCGACCTGGCCCAGACGTATTTCCTCGTACGGTCCGTGGAAGCCCCCGAGCTTCCGCTTCCACGCCACATCGAGGTGCTGCTGGCGCGAGGCCCGTTCACGGTCGACGGCGAGAGTGCACTGCTGAGTGAGCACCGCATCGACGTCCTCGTCACCAAGGACAGCGGGGGAGAGGCCACGGCCGCGAAGCTCGTGGCCGCCCGCGACCTCGGGCTGCCGGTCGTCGTCGTACGGCGGCCACCACTGCCGCCGGGCGTGACCGCGGTACCGGACGTACCGCAGGCTCTGTCCTGGCTGGGCCTCAGCCGCCCTGCCCCCGCGGATGCCTGCGCAGCAGATACGTGTCCATGATCCAGCCCTTGCGCTCGCGGGCCTCGGCGCGGAGGCGCTCGATTCGGGGAGCCGTGGAGGCGAGGGGGCCGGAGGCAAGGATTTCGTCCGGGGTGCCTATGTAGGCGCCCCAGTAGATGTCGATGTCCTCGTCTGCGTACTGCCGGAAGACCTGGTGGGCGTCGAGCATGACCACGACGTCGTCGACGTCCTCGGGGAACCCCTCGGCGAGCCGACGCCCCGTGGTGATCTGGACGGGCCGGGCCACCCGGTTCAGCCCTGTGCGGTGCCGTGCCACCAGGGCGGACACGCTGCTGATACCGGGCACGACGTCGTACTCGAAGGTCACGGCACCACGGCTCAGGACCTCGTCCAGGATCCCGAGCGTGCTGTCGTACAACGCGGGATCGCCCCACACCAGGAACGCACCGCTCTCGTCCTCGCCCAACTCCTCGGCGATGAGCCGCTCGTAGATTCCGGCGCGGGCACTGCGCCAGTCGCCGACGGCGGGGGAGTACGCGGCACCGCCGGCGCTGCGGTCCCGCTCCGGGTCGCGCGCCTCGACCAGCCGGTACGTCCCCTCCGGTATGTGCGCGTCGAGGATGTCACGGCGTAGCTGGACGAGGTCCGACTTCACCTCGCCCTTGTCCAGGATGAAGAACACGTCCGTGCTCCTCAGCGCCTTGACCGCCTGCAGGGTCAGCTGGTCGGGGTCGCCCGCCCCGATGCCGATGACATGTATCTTTCGCACACCCCGAGTCTGCCGCACCGCACTGACAGTCCCGCTCCAAGCCCCCGGCAACGGTCCTTGCGCCCACCTCCGACAGCACCTCCGACACCCTTACGCCGCCCCGCCCCCACGCAAGCGCGGCGCCGACTCCCCGGCGTCCACCACCGCCCCGTCGCGCTCCACGAACCTGGCCAACTCCCGTGCCCAGGCGCCGAGTTCCGACACATCGATCCCGTACGGACGCGGCTCCCCGGCCACGGCCGCCCACTCCTCAACCGCCCCGGCCCCACGCCGCAGCAACCGCGCCCCGCCCGTCACGTTCCCCCGAGCGGCGTGCGTGAGGCCCACCGCGAGCTGGGCGAGCCCGCGCCACAGGCCCCGTTCGTCGTCGGGCCGCGACTTCCAGGCGTCCTCGAAGACCTCGTGCGCATGGAACGGCTTGCCCGCGTCGAGCAGCGCCTGAGCCTCGGCGACGGTGTCCTGGGGGCCGCGTACGACGCCCTCCGGCTGCCGCTCCACGCCGTCCGCGCCGTACGGCAGGGGCCGCCCCAGCCCGTCCCGCGGCCGAGCGTTCCGCGCCCGCCCCTGCGCGTCCCGGTCACGCCTCTCGGCGGCCCGGCCCTCCGATGCGCCACTCATCCGCTCTGTCTCATTTGTGCGTCGCGTCCCGCTCATGAGTCGATTCTCCCCCGCCCACGTCCCCCGTCGAGGCGGCTCCCGGCGTGCGGTAAAGTTCTCATCGCGTGATCACGCGGGCCACCCGCGGAAACGCATCGGGACGTGGCGCAGCTTGGTAGCGCACTTGACTGGGGGTCAAGGGGTCGCAGGTTCAAATCCTGTCGTCCCGACTTTACGAAGTCGCAGGTCATGGGCTGTTTCAGAGGACATCTGAAGCAGCCCCTTGATCATTCTTGGGGACCGCTTGGGGACCAGCGCGCTTGACGGGGCTGTGGCGCACCTTGACCCGGTCAAGGTGCGCCACAGTTGGCAGGCCGGTGGCGCGGGTACATGGTCTGACCTGTGGCTTTCTGGGGCGTCCCGGACAGATGCCGGTGGCGGGTCACGTTCACTGGAGTGACCGCCGATACTCCTTCTGCTGCCGCTGCGGATGTCGCCGGTCGTGGCCTCATGCGTCCAGCACCGCCACGCCGGAGGGAGTGCGCGGTGCGGTCACGTGGCTGGCAGGAGCGTCAGCGCTCCTCCAGCGCGTCCAGCGCCACCGCCTGCGCGATGGCGAGGCGGCGGTCGAGGCCGGGGGCGAGGATGTCGAGCACGTACCGGTCCCGCAGCCCGAACTTCTTGTCGACCGCCATCAGCCGCTTGCCGCCCTCGGTGAAATCGAAGTGGTACGGCCAGAGGAACGGTACGAAATCCGTGAACGGCAGCCATTCCCAGGCCCGGCGTACCCCGGCCACCACCCGGTTGCGCTCGCGGCCGGTGAGATCCACCGTGCCCGGCTGCCGCATGCTCCAGGTCGAGCGGAGGAGGGAGGCGACGGCTTCGTTGCGGAAGGACCCGATGGTCCGGCCCGCAGCGTCCCGCACGTCGTACCCGGCTTCGGGGTCGAGCAGCTCACGGGCCTCGAATGCGCACAGGACGTGCTCCTTGGACTCGCCGGTGTAGAAGGTCATCTGTTCGCTGAGCGTCATCCGCTTCTGGTGGGCGAAGGCGACGACCTCGCCCTCGGAGCCGTCCGGCCGGACCGCGGTCACCACGTACTCCTTGGTCATGAGGGTCATCTTCTGCCGGATGGTGAACCGCTCGTGTGCCTGTACGTGCGCGCTGTCCATGTGACGTCTCCTGTTGTCTTCTTCTCGTGTCCGCCTGCCGGACATCCAGCTCGACCGGTCCATCGTCACCGTGGCGGCCGGCCCGGCGCAGTTCCCGGAAGTCGCGGTCCGGAACGACCGACGGTGACGGCACCGGACCCCCGAACGGCCGCCGTCCTGGCCAGGGTTGTCAACTTTCGTCGTCCGCCCGTACGACGGGCGGACGACGCGGGCGCTCCCGCTCGTTGCCTATCGTCGGTCCGTGGAAGTGGAAGAAGCAGACACCCCCCGTACCGCCCGGTCGTTCCTGACCCGGCTTGCCGCCGCGTCCCCCTGGAGCCGCTCCCGGATCGCCGGGGAGGCCGTGCTCACCGTCGCCCTCGCCGGGATCGCGGGGCTGGCCGATGCCGTGGGGGCCGGGTTCGGTGCCCGGACCTTCGCCGTCGTCACGGGCGTCGCCCTGCTGTCACTGACCCGGCGCGCCCTGCCGGCGACGGTGCTGGTCCTCTCCTCAGCCGCGGCGGGGGGACTGATCGCCGCGGTTCCGCTGCTCGTCTACGCGAGTTGGTCGGCGGGCAGCCGCATCGTGAAACCCTGGCGCGTGGCCATCGCGTACGCCACCGCGCTCGTGGCCCATACGGCGCTGATCGCCCATGACGAGATCACCGCCGGCTCCGCCTTGTCGCCGGTCACCACGGGCGCGGTGAGCGCCGGGGTGTTCCTGGCGCTGGCGAGCGTGCCGGGGCTGGCCGCCCGCTACCGGGCCCAGCGCCGCGCGCTGCTCGATGCGCTGCGGAGCAACAACGCCCAGCTCGTACGGGAGCAGGCGATGGTGGCACGGGAGGCGCGGCTGCTGGAGCGCCACCGGATAGCCAGGGACATGCACGACAGCCTCGGCCACCAACTCGCCCTGATCTCGGTGCACTCGGGTGCCCTGCAGGTCGACCCGGAGCTGACCGGGCGCCAGCGGGAAGGGGTACGGATCCTGCGGGACGCCTCCGTGGCCGCGATGGGCGAACTGCGCGAGGCCGTCGGGATCCTCCGTGAGGACCAGGACGAGCGGGACGAGCGTGACCCGCCCGCCGGCCCGGCCGACGGGCGTCCTGTCTCCCGGCCGGCCGCCTCCGTCGACGCTCTGGTCGAGTCCTCCCGGGCCGCGGGCGTGACCGTGGAGCTGCACCGTGAGGGCGTCCCCCGGCCGCTGGTCCCCGCCGTCGAGCATGCGGCGTACCGCATAGCGCAGGAAGGCCTGACCAACGCCCACAAGCACGCGCCGGGCGCCCCGATCAGCGTGGCCCTGCGCTACGAGCCGGACAGCCTGGTGGTGGAGGTCGCCAACGGGCCCGTACCGGCCGCGGCCGCACCGGCCCCGGCCGCGGTCAGCGGCGGCCAGGGACTGAGGGGCCTGGGGGAACGGGCCCGGCTCGTCGGCGGCATGGTGCACACCGGTCCCACTGCGGACGGCGGGTTCCGTGTCGCGGGCCTGCTGCCGTACGGCACCGGGGACGGCGAGCCGGGGCCGGGCCCGGACGGCGCGACCTCCGTCGGTCCCGGGAGCGACTTTGGGGGGCAGATGAGGAGGGGCGCGGCCGGCGACCGTGGAGCGGTCATCAACTACATCGATCCGCCAACGGAGTTCACCACCGCCATGACCAACAAGAAGAATGTGGCCATCGGCTGCGCCGCCATTGCTGTCGTTCTCGTCGGGGGCATCGTCGCCCTGGGGACATGGGGGACGAAGGAGGTGATGAAGGAGATGAAGAAGGCCGAGATATCGCCGAGCGTGTACGAGTCGGTGAAGATCGGCGACGCGGAGGCCGATGTACAGGACAAACTCCCTGACGGGGACTCGTGGCTGACATCGGATCTGTCGGACCAGGGTCCGGAGCTGCCCGAGGGCGCGACCTGCCGTTACTTCGCCTCCGACGAGGACGACAACCTCGACTCCATGACCGTCTTCCGGTTCTGCTTCCGTGACGGGAAGCTGGTCGCGAAGGACACCTACCAGGCGACGTGACCCGGTACGCCGCCCCGCCGCTCGCCGCGAGGCAGCGCGGTACCGCCGGACCTCGGCGGGAAGCACCCGGTCGGGTCAGGGCATGATGGCGGGGCCACGCCGTCCGCTCCACGACCGACACCCCGCAGGAGGCTGTGTGATCCGGGTCCTCGTCGCCGACGACGAGCCGCTCATCCGGGCCGGCATCAGGATGATCCTCACCTCGGCCGCCGACATCGACGTCGTGGCCGAGGCGGGGAACGGCCGTGAGGCGGTGGAGACCGCCCGGGGCACCGTCGTGGACGTGGCCCTGCTGGACATCCAGATGCCGGTGATGGACGGACTGACGGCCCTGAGCGAGCTGCGCCGTGCCGCGCCGGACGTGCGGGTGCTGATCCTCACCACGTTCGGCGAGCGGGACAACGTCCTGCGTGCGCTCGGCCACGGCGGCGCCGGCTTCTTGCTCAAGGACTCCGCGCCCGACGAGCTGATCCACGCGGTGCGGGCGGCGGCGGCCGGGAACGCCTATCTCTCGCCCGCGGCCACCCGCCACGTGGTGGACGCCCTCGCCTCCCCCGGGGCCACCACCCGCGCGGATGAGGCCAGACAGCGTGTCGGCCGGCTGTCGGCCCGGGAGCGCGACGTGCTCGCGCTGCTCGGCGAGGGACTCTCCAACGCGGACGCGGGCGGGCGGCTGCATATGAGCGAAGCCACCGTGAAGACCTATGTGAGCCGCATCCTGACCAAGCTCGAGTGCGAAAACCGGGTACAGGCGGCGCTGCTCGCCCGTGACGCCGGAGTGCACCCGGGCGGGGGGTGAACTTCAGGGGCCGATACGGTGCCCGCGTTCTCCGCAGATCCGGACGACGGGCTCCGGGGCGGCTGCTTCCCGCGTTCCCGCCCACGGAATATCCGGCCTTCCCCGGCTGTTGTGCACATGAATGTGCTGCTCGTCGGGGTTCGAGGAGATCGACATCCCCGACATCCCCGACGTCCCGGATCTTCCCCGGGCTGTTGTCGGTCAGCCTGGGTCCGGGAAGGTGCCGAGCCGACTGATCGTGTTGGTGATCTCTTCCGTCCATGGCCAGTGGCGGGCAAATCGCAGGCGGCGTTGGCGTGCGGTCGCGATGAGTTGGGCAGCGTCGGAGAACAGCCGCAGCCTCCCACGGCAGCAGCGACCGGCACGTCAAGGTCCGGTGCTTCCGGGTCGAGACAGCGTGACGGCGGTGGTGCCGACCGGGCCGGCACCACCGCCGTCACCTCATCACGCCACCGCTCGCTCCCGGGCTGTTGGATCCAGGACCGGCCTTCGGACTCGGGGCGTGGTCTCGGACATAGACGGTGACTCGCGCCCCGTTGACATGGGTTGTTCCGTACTCGCGGAAATGGCGCCGCAGGGTGCTTGTTTTCGCTTCCTCCTGCGGGTTGGTCGCCGAGTGCGCACCCGCCGCACGGACCGCGACGATCCGGTCGAATTCCAGCATGCGTGCCGCTATGTCCTGGGCGGGAAGCTCGACACCTGCAAGTGTGTTCGACGAAACGGGATCCTGTGCCAGGGCGAGATCTGTCAGAAAACGGGTGTCCTCGGGGTTGGCCGCGGTCAAGATCCGGTGCTGGCCGGAGAGATAGAGCAGCCCGTCGCCGGGACGGCCTTCCTTGCGTACGGCGGCGCCGATGGCGGTGACGTCATTGCTCCGGCTCTGGGGCGTCCTCAGCGAAAGGCTCGGCGGGACGAGCGCGGCCAGTACGGCAACCGCCGCGATCAACGCGTTGAGGGAAGACCGCTGAAGCCGGTGGAAGTAATCCATCCAGGCGCCCAGCAGCAAGGCGATTCCGATACTGCTGTAGAGCACATACCGGTCGACGAAAAGGGGCTTGACCAGTGAGGCGATCAGCAGCAGAAGGCCCGGAAGCGCAACAATCGGTACAGCCAGCACGGAGAGCCGCACGGGCCCTCTGGCCCCCAGGGGTGCCAGGGCACACGCCACGCCCACGACCGCCATGGCCAGGAAACCAGGAAGCCGCACCGGTCCGTCGATCCAGGACAGCTGCCCCGACTGTCCCGCACTACGGATCGCCAGCGGCAACAGCCCGGCCACAACGCCCGCGGCAGTCACGCTCCACGCCTTCAGCACCGGTCGTGGAACACGGGAGACGACCAGTGTGACGCCGTGTGCGACCAGGGCGAGGACCGCGAACTCATGGAGCAGACAGGCCAGCAGCATGGTGGAGCCATAGACCGCCCACCGCCACCGGGCGCGATGCGGGACGCTGATCACGAGCGCATAGGTGGCCCAGGTGACCAGGGCACAGACCATGGCATACGAGCGGCCTTCCTGCGCGTACTTCTGTACCTGGGGAAGGAGCGCGAACACCAGCCCGGCCAGCAGCCCGGCACGGGGTCCCGCCAGGCGTAGCCCCAGAAGCCCGACTCCGCTCGCCGCCACGGACATCGCCAGCACGGACGGCAGCCGCAACGTCAGCAGCCCTCCGCCGAAGAGACCGAAGATCTCATGCATCACGGCGTAGTAGAGGGCATGGACCAGATCAACATGCTGGGCGGTGAGCCATATCTGCGAAAGATCGCGGTGCGCGAGCTGATAGGTGACGGACTCGTCCCCCCACATGGTGTTCTTCCTGCGGATACCCCAGAGCCCCAGAGCGACGGTCAGCGACAAGGGCGCGATGACGACAACGGCTTTGGCCGGGCTCGGTGATCGTCGACGGGCGGGTACGGGAGGGGAAACCGTCCTGGCCACGGCGGGGGCACGTTCATCAAGGTACATCGGCGACAGGGCCTTTCAGCAGTGGCGAAGAAACTCCGCCAGCGTGCCCGGACCTCGTTGACCGGATGCTGACCCAACCTGACCGGCTGATCAGGAAGGCGCGCCGGCGCTGTGCGAGGCTGCACCGCATGCGCATCCTGGTGGTCGAAGACGAGGTGGACCTTGCCCAGACCCTGCACACCGGTCTGACCGCCGAGGGCTACAGCGTCGACCTCGCCCACGACGGCCGGCAGGGACTGTGGATGGCCAGGTCCGGCGAATACGCCCTGGTCGTACTGGACTTGATGCTGCCCGGACTCAACGGCTACAAGGTCTGCGCCCAGTTGCGCCGGGAGGGCAACGCGACCCCCATCCTGGTGCTCACCGCCAAGGACGGGGACTGGGACCAGGCAGAGGCCCTGGACACGGGGGCCGACGACTACCTGGCCAAACCCTTCTCCTACCTGGTGCTCGTCGCACGGCTGCGGGCCCTGGTCAGACGAGCCGTCACGGTCGCCCCGCCCGTCCTCGCCGTGGGCGACCTCTCGTTGGACGTCGCCGGCCGGGTCTGCCGCCGGGCCGGGGCCCGGGTGGAACTCACGCCCAGGGAGTTCGCCGTGCTGGAGCTGCTGGCCCGCCGGGCGGGCCAGGCGGTCTCCAAAGCGGATCTGCTGTATCACGCGTGGCCCGACGAAGCCCTGGACCCCAACCTGGTGGAGGCGCGCGTCAGCGCACTGCGCAAGAAGGTGGACTCCGCGTTCGGCCGACGGTCCCTGCAGACCGTACGGGGTACCGGCTACCGGCTGGTGGACGACCGTGAACGCGACTGAGCCGCGACGCCGCTGGTGGCCGCGTTCGGTACGGGCCCGCACGGCCCTGGCCGCAGCCTCGGCCGCCGCCGTCATCCTGGTGGGCATCGGCTGGTGGATACACCGCGACGTCTACCGCGAGAGCACGCGGATCGCCGAAGAGCAGGCGCAGGAACAGCTCCTGGCTCTCGTCGATCAGCTGGAGGAGGGTGTGGTTCCCGTTCGCCGAAGCCCCGTGCCGTACGAGGTCGTCGCGACCGGCCGCCACGCCGCCGTCGCCTACGGCGGAGGCATGGAGGAGTTCGATCCCGGCACCCGCCATGTGCTGCCCGCCCCACCGAAGGCCGAGTTGCCCGCCCCACCGGACGACGGGGCGGTCTGGGGCTACACGACCCGTCCCATGCGCATACCGGCGCGCCCCGACTCCAAGCCCTGGGACCTGTTCGGCAAGGACGGTGGGACCTACCTGGTCATGTACGACGATGTCAGGGCCGATGAGCTGAGCGCCGACAGAGCCGCCGCTTTGGGTGTCGCCCCCGACGCCCAACTGCGGGTCTACGCGGTGGTGCTCCCGCACGCAGGCGAGGACATCGCCGAGGCGATCACCGAGGCCACCGACCGCCTGCTGCTGCGGGCCGGGCTCGTGGGCCTCGTACTGATCGCCGCCGTCGCCTACTTCGCCGTCCGTATCGCGCTGCGGCCGGTCGAAGCCATCCGCGTCCTCACCGCCTCCGTCACCGCGAGCGACCCCCGCGAACGCGTCACCGTCCCCGCCACGGGACACGAGATCACCGCCCTGGCCACCACCATCAACACCACCCTCCAGCGCCTCGACAACGCCGCCGCCCGGCAACGCCGCTTCGTCGCGGACGCCGCCCACGAACTCCGCAGCCCCCTCACCACACTCCTGGCCAGCCTGGAGGTCGCACTCGCCTACCCGGAACGCACCGACTGGCCCGCCGCGGCCACCACCGCCGCACGACAGACCCGCCGCCTCCAGGCCCTCGCCGAAGACCTGCTGCTCCTCGCCCGCCTCGACACCCGCACCCCCACCACCGGCCCCGACACCGTCGACCTGACAGCCCTCGCCTCCCGGCTGACCGAGCAATACCCCCTCACCGAACGACCGTTGACCCTCACCTGCGACAGCACCGCCCCAGCACACGTACACGGAAACCCCGACGAATACGAACGGCTGCTGCGCAACCTCATCGACAACGCCGCCCGCCACGCCGCACACCGCATCCAGATCACCATCCGAAACCAGGACGCCTGGGTCGTCCTCACGGTGCACGACGACGGACCGGGCGTACCCACCGAGGACGCCGAGCGCATCTTCGAACGCTTCGTCCGGCTCGACGACGCCCGCTCCCGCGACCACGGCGGCACCGGCCTGGGCCTCGCCATCGCACGCGACCTGGCCCACCGCCACCGAGGCACCCTCACCCTCACCCCCCGGACCCTCGGAGCATGCTTCCAGCTACGCCTTCCCCGAGCCCCCGCCCCAGCCGAGAAATGACGCGCTTCACCGCGGCCGCACCGGCCACCCGATGAGCCGGCCGGCCAAGCACAAACGGCACGGGCTGCCGGTCATCGCCCTGACCGATGTCAAGGGGCGGCTGCTGTGGACCTCCACCGCCCGACCCACGCGCGGCTCGGAGATCACCGCCTGCCGAGGTCGGCCGACTCCGCGCGGCCGGCCTCGCCGCGATCGCCGACCTCGGCTTCGTCGGCCTCGACGGTGGTGGCGACGACAGCAGCGACCCGGCGGTCATCACCGGCTACAAGAAGCCCAAGGGCAAGAAGCTCCCGCCCGCGAAGAAGCAGGTCAACCAGCTGATCGCCGCAGAACGAGCCGTCTGCGAACACGCCTTCGCACACCTGAAGAACTGGCGCGTACTGACCCGGCTCCGCCTCGACGTCAAGTGGGCCACCCGGCTCGTCCGCGCGCTGATGGTCCTCAACCGGCACGGGATCGCCCGCTGACCGACGATCTTCACCGCAGACAGCCGCCGCCGACCAGCACGAGCATGACCTCACCCACTCATGCCACCCCCATGACCTGCGCGTTCAAGATGAACGCAACTCAGTGGTGTAGCAGTGATTCCTGGCCATGGCAGGACAACATCCGCGAGCTCAGGCGGAGGGTCGCGAGCTCTCACGCCGTGACCGGCCATGGCGAACCGCCTCCTGACCCGGCGGCGGCCCTTGGATGTGTGTCGTGGGTGTCCTGTCGACGATGTGCAAGCGTCTCCTCCTCCAACTGGGATGAGGGCTCGGCGGTGTTGGCTTGGGGACCAGCTCTGGGGACCAGTGTTCGGTGCACGGATCTGCCTCGCGGCGTCGGTCGTGGTGAAGGTCAAGGAAGAGTGGGAAAGCGCCCCAGGGCTGGAATGAGAGGCGGTCAGTGCAAGGTGCTGCGCGAGGCAGACCCGGACTTCGCGCTGTTCGACGGGACCCTCGCCGAGTGCCTCTGGGGCGGCGACAGCGTCGTCACAGACGAGTCGGCACAGGGCTGTGGATCTCGCCTGCGCTGCTGGGACGCACTCACGACCTGGCAGCGGCCCGCACCCACCGCGTCATCCGGATCTGCGAGCGGCACGGCGTACCCACGTTTCACGAAGCGTCTGGCCGCAGAGCTATGACCGCGAGTGGGGACCAGCTCGGGACCACACGGTGTGCGCGATGGTGCACGAAGGAGCCTTGTGTACGCATCCTGCGTCCTGGTTAAGTCCGCTATGTTCAGAAAATACCTTCGACGCTCACTCCTGAGGGTCAAGGGGGCGCAGGTTCAAATCCTGTCGTCCCGACGGTGCGAAGAGTCTTCGCGGGCGAGAGCCTGTGAGGGCCCTTTTCGTATGGGTCGTTTCCGATCTTCGAGGTTGAGTCCGCCGCTCATCGGCACCTTTACTCGGAGGCCGGCGAAGATTCCGCTCTTGGACCTGGGCAGGATCACTGCGGGTCTGTCGAGACCTGGTCGGGTCCGAACGCTCGATGCCCGTGTTCGGCAGCGGGTGAGCCTCGCCCCTGAACGTGTCAGCGCCGTGGGGGAGCGGTCGACCCGCGTACCACCAGCCGCAGCTCGGTCTCCTCGTGTTTCGCCGCGGTGCGGCCGTTGATCCGCTCGAGAAGCAGGCGTACGGCACGTCGGCCGAGGTCGTCGCCGGACTGGTCCACCGTCGTGAGCGAGAGCCCGGGATGGCTTGCGAAGCGCACGTTGTCGTATCCCACGACGGACAGGTCGCTCGCGTCCAGGCCGCGCTCCCTGACCGCGCGAAGTACCTCGAACGCGAGGTCGTCGTGCGAGGCGAAGATCGCGGTCGGCGCGTCGGCCGAGTCCAGCAGCCCGACCGTGGCGTGGTAGGCGTCGCTCGTCGAGAGCGTCCGCAGCACCTGGATGTGGGACTCCCGGCCGTTTCGGGCCATCTCGTCGAGGTAGGCGCCCAGTCTCACCGCGAGCGCCCCTCCCTCCTGCGCCGTGGCTTCCTCGCTCCGTGTGAGGTGCGCGATGCTGCGGTGTCCCAGGTCGAAGAGGTGCCGCATCACGAGGCGTGCCCCTTCGTCGTCGCCGCCCGCGACGGTGTCGTAGTTGACCGACGGGTCGTGCCGCGACACCAGCACCAGGGGAATCCGCGACGCCAGGTTCTCCAGCCAAGCGGGTGTGGCGCGCGGGGCGATCGCGACGAGGCCGTCGACCCGCAGGTCGACGAGCGCGTCGATCGCATGCTGGCCCTCGGGGTCGCCGGGAGCGATGACCAGCCGGTATCCGGTTCCCTCGATCCCCTCGGCGGCTCCGCGCAGGATGCGGCTGAGCGCCGGGTTCTCGATCTCGTGGAGTTCGAACCCGATCGTGAAGCTCGATCCGCGGATCGCCCGTGCCGCGACACTCGGCCGGTATCCGAGGCGTTCGATGGCCGATTCGACCCGCTTGCGCATGTCGGGACTCACGCCGTAGGCGTCGCGGATGACCTTGGAAACCGCCGCGCGTGACACCCCGGCCTCGCGTGCGACGTCCATCATCGTGACGGCCTTACCTGGCCTCACAGCACCTCCCCTTCGCCGGCACCGCGGCTTCTGGACCGTGCTGCCACCCTATCGAGAGGGCGATGGGCATCTCCTCTCTTCGTGGGCCGGGTATTGACATGGGGCCGACCCGCCCCGAGCATCGTAGACCGATCTACAGCGATCGTTTCCCGCCATGTGTAGATCGATCTACAAGTGGCGGGAATCGATCGACCCACTAAGGTTTCGACTCAATGAGGAGTTCGTTATGGCGCACCCTGTCCCGGCGCAACGCCCGTGGCGCACGGCCATCCTCGCCGGCATGGCGTCCTACCTCGATTCCGCCGCCCTCGTCGGGTCCGGGATCGGGATCAGCGTGCTCTACGCCGGCCCGCTCGGGCTCACTCCGGGGATGATCGGCACGGTGCTCGCGTGCCAGCAGTTCGCCTTCGCCCTCGGTGCGCTCTTCGGCGGGCGGCTCGGCGACCGGTTCGGCCGACGGCGTGTGCTGACCCTTGCTTTGATCGTGTTCGCCGTGGGCGCCGTCCTGCTGGCAACCGCGGTGGCGCCGTGGATGCTGATTCCCGGCGCGGTCCTGACCGGTCTCGGTATCGGCGCCGACCTGCCCGTCGCACTGGCACTCGCCAACGAGGCCGCCCCGCCCAGGCGTAAGGGCCGGATGGTGAGCCTCTCGGCGTTGCTGTGGGCGCTGGGGATCGCCACCGTGCAGCTGGTGGTGAGTTTCGTCGGACACCTCGGCGTCACCGGAGCCCGCATCATCTTCTGGGGCCTGGTGGGAATCGCGGTCCTTGTCCTTCTGCTGCGTATCAGCCTCCCCGAATCCCAGGAGTGGCTCGACGCGAGGCGCGCCGCCGACCGCGACGGCAGGACCGGGGCACCCGCCGTGCAGTTCCGGAACATCGGCCAGATCTTCCGTCGCCCGGTGGTCTTCGCGGTGCTCGCGACCGGCATCTTCTACGCGGCCTGGAATGTCGGGGCGAGCATCAACGGCCAGTACAAGACCTACATCTGGACGACGCTCGCGGGCGGCGACGTCGAGACGATCTCGCGTCTGGCCCTCATCGCCCTGGTGTTGTCGCTCCTGGCGAGTGCGCTGTTCATGGCCCTTGTCGACACACGGTGGCGTCGGCCGCTGACCGTGATCGGCACCGTGCTCATCCTTGTGAGCTGGGCTCCGCTGACGTTCCTCGGACCGTCCCGGGCCTCGATCCTGGTCCTCGTCTTCCTCTTCGGTCTCGCCAGCAGTCTCGCCGGTGAACCCCTCTACAAGGTGTGGTCGCAGGAACTCATCCCCACCTTGCTGCGCGGCACGGCCCAGGGAGTCACCATGGCGTTCGCCCGCGTTGTCGCGGCGATCCTCGCGTTCGTGGTGCCGTCCCTGCTGGCTTCGAGCCCCCGCGTGGTGTTCACCGGGATCTTCGTGTGCGCCGTCGTCTCGACCGTCGTGCTGCTGGTCTGGATGCCCCGGCTCCGTACGGCGGACGAATACGCCCCCGAGGCGGCCGCCGTCGCCGGGGAGACTGCCGCCGCCTCGTCCGCGCGCTGAGAGCCTGTGTCATATCCCCGGCCGGGCGCGCGACGCCTGGCACGCACTCCCCCACTGCCTTGAGGGCGTGGGGGGACCCCCAGCCGCGTTGCCGAAACGCCCACGTGGCTCCTCCCCCACGCTCGGCTTCGCTCGCGCGGGGGCACCCCCATCGAGGGCGCTCCGGCGCCTTGCGATCGCACGCACCAGACGCCGCGCGCTGATCCGGCCGGGGATATGACACAGGCTCTGACGGCGACCACCCGCGCAGAAGCACGATCGTGGCCCTGCGACCGCGGGGCCACCACCCACAGAAAGGATCCGCATGACCGAGCGGAAGCCGAACGTGCTGTTCGTCCTCACCGACCAGTGGCGCGCTCAGTCCGTGGGATACGCGGGCGACCCCAATGCGAGGACGCCGCGCATCGACGAACTCGCGGCGGAGTCGGTCGACTTCGAGAACGCGATCTCGGGCGCCCCCGTGTGCTGCCCGGCGCGCGCGAGCCTGCTCACCGGCCAGTACCCGCTGGAGCACGGCGTCTACATCAACGACGTGGAACTGCGGCCGCGCGGGACGACGCTCGGCGAGGCGTACCGCGACGCGGGATACCGCACCGGCTACATAGGCAAGTGGCACCTCTACGGCAGCCCCGACGGCCGCTACGGGCGGCGCACCGATCCGGTACCGGTCGAGAAGCAGTTCGGCTTCGAGCACTGGAAGGCCGCGGAGTGCACGCACGACTACAACGATTCGTTCTACTTCGAGGGCGCGAGCACGGAGCGGAAGTTCTGGGAGGGGTACGACGCGGAGGACCAGACGACGGACGCCTGCGCGTTCATCGCCGACAGCGATGACGAGCGGCCGTACATGCTCGTGGTCTCCTACGGGCCACCGCACTTCCCCCTCCACACCGCGCCCGAGCGCTTTCGCAGCCTCTACGAGGACGCGCCGATCGAGCTGCGGGGCAATGTCCCGGACGAGCTCGCCGATGCCTCGACCGAGGCCCTGCGCGGTTACTACGCGCACATCGCCGCACTGGACCGATGTGTCGAGCGTCTGCTGGATGCGGTTGAGCGCAGCGGGTCCGCACAGGACACGATCGTCGTCTTCACCTCGGACCACGGCGACATGATGGGATCGCAGGGCATCCGGCACGACGTCAAGGTCTGCCCGTGGGACGAGTCGGTGCGTGTGCCTCTTCTGCTGCGCTACCCCGCGCGTTTCGGAGCGACGGGCAGCAGGAACCCGGTTCCCGTCAACACCCCCGACCTGATGCCGACGCTGCTCGGCCTCTGCGGCATCCCCGTTCCCGGGACGGTGCGGGGCACGGACGTCCTCGGCGCGACCCCGCCGGGATCGGCGTTCATCGGGATGCCGGTGCCCATCCTGTGGGCACGGACCTACGGGATCGGTGAGTACCGCGGGCTGCGCACGACCCGGCACACCTACATCCGCTCCCTCCAGGGCCCGTGGCTGCTCTACGACAACGTCGACGACCCGCTGCAGCTGAACAACCTCTGCGCGGATCCGGCATACGCCTCGCTGGTGGAGGAACTGGACGGCGAACTCGACCGCCGGCTGGCCGAACTCGGCGACGAGTTCCTCCCGGCCGAGGAGTACCTGCGACGCGACGGGCTGGAGCACTACTCCGAGGTGAACACCCCGGTGGGCAGCAGCAAGGGACCCGACGGGGCGTGGCAGTCGACGATGGTCCCGGTCCCGTGAGCGCGCGGCACCACGACGGCACCGTCTGGTCGATCCCCGCGAAGGGCCGCGTCCCGGACGGGACACGGGCGCAACCGCCGGAGAGAGGGGAGTGGCCCGGCGGCTGGATCGGGCCGGCCGGGCGAGAGTCGGACGGACGGTTCGGCCGGGTGCTGTTCCGCCGGACGTTCGATCTCACCGGGACACCGCCGGACGCGGTCGTCCGGATCACCGGCGACTCGCGGTACGTCCTCTTCGTCAACGGCACGGAGATGGCCCGAGGGCCGCAGCGGTCCCAGCCGCACCGCATCCACTACGACGAGTGGGACATCGCCGAGCAGCTGACGGAGGGACGCAACACACTCGCCGTGCTCGTCACGTACTTCGGCGAGTCGAACGCCATCTGGCAGCGTCCCGTCGCGAGCGGGCGTCTCGGCGCGGCGCCCGCGCTTCTCGTCGCCGGAACCATCGGCGGTGTCCCGGTCGACTCCGGACCGGCCTGGCGGGCCGTCCGGTGCGACGCGTGGACGCCCTTCTCCCAGCAGGGCGTCGAAGGTGTACCGGCGACGTGCTGCGATGCGCGCCGCCTCCCGGCGGACTGGACGAGGACGGATTTCCCCGACGCGGCCTGGCCGCCCGCAGCGCCCCTCACGGCGGCCCATCGTGGCGCGGCGGGCCGGTGGGTGCCACCGGTGGCGCCGTACTTCCGGCCGTTGCCCAGGAGCATCCCGCCGCTCGGCGGCGAGACGGTCCGCCCGGTCACCGTCTCGGCGTTCACGGTCCCACGAGCCGTGACCGGCGAACCGGACGACACCACGCACCCCGCTGTCTCGGCCGCATCGGCGCAGACGGCCACTGGCGGCGAACGGTGGCGGAAGTCGGTCTCCCCCGACGCCGACGGAACGGTGGCCACCCACGTGGACGCCGGCGAGGACCTCGTGGTGGCCGTCGACTTCGGCCGCGTGGTCGTCGGCGCGTTCGCCTTCACACTCGACGTACCCGAAGGCACGTTCGTGGACGTCGCGTTCCACGAACGCTTCGCGGACACCACCGACGCACTCACGCCACGCTCCGGCTTCCGCTACATCGCCCGGGGATCGGCGGACACGTACCGGTCACCCGACACCGGTGGCATGCGCTCGGCGACGATCCGGGTACGGCCCGTTCGGCCGGGCCCGGTCTCGATCGCCGGGACACACCTGGCCGAACGTCTCCAGCCCATCGCCGGCGACGCGTCCTTCTCGTCGGACGACCCCGAACTCGACGCGCTCTGGCAGGCGGGCGTACGCACCGTTCACGCCAACTCCAGCGACGCCTTCACCGACTGCCCGAGCCGGGAACAGCGAGCGTGGGTGGGCGACGGCGTCGTACACCAGGCCGTACACCTCGTCGCCAACCACGACTGGCGTGCCGCCCGCGCCTACGTCGACCTGGCACGCTCGCCCCGGCCCGACGGACTCCTGCCGATGAGCGTCGCCGGGGACCTCGAGCAGGCGGGCGGCAGCACCATCCCGTCCTGGTCCCTGCACTGGATCCACGGACTGCACACGCTGTTCCGGTACGCGGGTCTCGTGCCCGAGGTGCGACGCGGCCTGGCGACCGCGCGGGGCGTGCTCGAATGGTTCACGGACTACGTGGATCACCGAGGCACCCTCGACGACGTGCCCCACTGGAATCTCATCGACTGGTCCAGCGTCATAACGGAAGGACGCTGCGCCGCGATCACCGCGCTGTGGTGCCGCGCGCTGCGCGAGTACGCCGAGGTCTGCACCCACGTCGGCGACACCGACTCGGCACGCTGGGCGAACGACCTCTACGCGAACGCCGCCAACGGATTCGCCGACTTCTGGGACGCGGGGCGTGGACTCTACGTCGACTGCGTCGCCGACGGCCGGCCGCTGTCTCCCACGTCCCAGGCCACGAACGCGGCCGCGATAGTCTCCGGCGTCGCACCGAAGGCGCGCTGGAACGGGATCATCGACCGGATCAGCGACCCCGAGCGGCTCGTGGTCCGATCCTGGCTCGGCGCCGTGGGCGGCGGGCTCGACACGGCCAAGTGGAACCGGGTCTCGGCGGGCCCATGGGAGATCGACTGGGACACGCACACCCGGATCGTGCGCGCCGAACCGTTCTTCAGCTACGTCGTGCACGACGCCTACGCACTCGCCGAACGCACCGACGTGTTGCTCGCGTCGGTACGGGACTGGACGGGGTTCCTCCACGACGGGTTCGACACCTTCGGTGAGGCGTGGGGATGGGGCACACCCTGTCACGGGTGGAGCGCCACACCGACGAAAGACCTCACGCGGTACGTCCTCGGCGTCACCCCGGACGTTCCGGCATTCACCGTCGCCAGAGTCGCGCCCCGCCCGCGCGGTCTGGGACGGATCACGGGTCGCACGCCCACCCCGCACGGTGTTCTCACGCTCACGGTCGAAGACGGCCTGGTGGAGGTCACGAGCCCGGTACCCGTGGCATTCGTCCCACTGCACGGTGAACGACGCCTCCTTCCGGCGGGCAGCCACCACCTGGAACTGGAAGACGCCGCGGTAGCCCGCCCCGGGCAGCGGCGCGATCGGAACGGGGGCGGCGGATGAACGACACCCACGCCGGCGGAGTCCTCGTCGTGGGAATGACCACCGGCATCGCCCTCGTCATGATCGGAATGGCCGTATGAGCTCGCTCGATACGCCCGTCACTCCGAATCCGCAGCCCGAACCCACGCTGCTCGCACGGCGCCGAACGTGTCTCGCGTTCCGCCTCGCGAGCGTCGTCGCGGCGCGGTTCACGGCCCGGGAGGTCGGTATCACCGCCGTCGCCCTGGGCCCGCACCGGTCGGACACCAGCGGGCGGGGCAGCCTGCCACTCGCCTGCGGCCCGGCCCCTGTACTCGGCGTCGGGGGCGCCGCCCACCTGCTCTTCGGGGCGGTGGGATGAGCGAGTTCGTCCGACTCCAAGGAGGCCAGCTCCGGATGGGGGCCGATCAGTTCTATCCGGAAGAGGGACCTGAGCACGACGCTTGGACCGGTCCGTTCGAGATCGCGCGACATGCCGTCACGAACAGGGAGTTCGCGGCCTTCGTCGAGGCGACCGGGTACGTCACCGTCGCGGAGCGCCCGATCGACCCGGCCGCGTTCCCCGGCGCCGGGGACGTCGAACCGGGCTCGCTGGTCTTCACGCCCACGCAGAGGTCGACCTGCGCGACTGGCGTCAGTGGTGGCGCTGGGTCCCCGGCGCCTCATGGCGGCACCCGCGCGGCGCGGCCGGCGACCTCGAAGGACGCGAAGATCACCCTGTCGTGCAGATCGCGTACGCCGACGCCCTCGCATTCGCCGAGTGGTCGGACTCCCGGCTGCCGACGGAGGTCGAGTGGGAGTTCGCCGCGCGCGGCGGCATGGGCGGAGCGACCTACGTCTGGGGCGAGGAACCGAACGACGGCAGTCGCGCGAACACTTGGCAGGGCCGGTTCCCGTACCTGAACAGAGGCGCACGAGGATGGGTGTACACAGCCCCTGTCGGCTCTTTCCCGCCCAACGGCTACGGCCTCCACGAGATGACCGGCAACACGTGGGAATGGACATCGACGCCGTGGAGCAACCGTCACCAGGTCGACAGGCACCGTCCGCCGACTGAGCCCGCCGGCCGTCAACGCCGCGGCACCTCGGACGGACACTGCTGCGCCCCGCAGCGGGACACCATCGCAGAGAGCCGGTGCCACGGGTCGGCGGGGCAGTCCGTCAACCGCGTACTCAAGGGCGGATCCCACCTCTGCTCTCCCGAGTACTGCCTGCGTTACCGCCCCGCCGCCCGGTCGGCCCAGAGCGAGGACTCCGCCACGACGCACATCGGGTTGAGGCTTGCCCGAGACACGTGATCGCCCGAGCCGGAGGCATTCCGTGGAAACCGGGAGAGAGCTTGGCCGCACACAGCCCTGCCACGCCCCATGGCTCAGGCGGGGGCTGCCCTTGCCGAAGGTGACGTGGTCGTTGTCGGTGCGGGTGACGTCGAAGTCGTAGGGGCCGGCGAAGATCTACGCCAGGGCGGCCAGGTCCCGCTGGGCGTCGGTCAGTCCGTCGACCGGGCGCAGCGGGGCATAGGACCTGAGTCGGATCGCCTGGACTCCACGACGGTCAGCGACGGCAGGACGGAGTCCCGTAGGGCGTACATGTCCTCGGCGAACCGCTGGTCGACGAGTGCGATGGATGGGCGGATGCGCTCGGCGATCGGTGTGATCTCCCGAGCCGGTACGGCGGGTTTCCCAGACACGTTCTCGTTGTGCAGCATGCGCACAGGCTGTGCGTAAAGCGCTTTGGGCGAGGTTAATGTGGCCGAAACTTCTTGGGCGGCACAGGCCCTTGCGGCGCCGTAGCGCCGTCCGAGCGGCCATGCCCCGTCCCGTGCAAAGGAGCACGCATGGCAGACCTCCGACCAACCACTGCGCCTGACGCCGATCCCCAGGCGGCCTCCCGCAAGCGCAATGCCCTGGCAGCTGTAGTGGGATCCGTACTGGAGTGGTACGACTTCTTCCTCTTCAGTACGTCCGCGGCGCTGGTCTTCAACAAGATCTTCTTCTCCGGTGAGTCGGAGTACGTGGCGACGCTGGCGTCGTTCGCCACGTTCGCGGTGGGTTTCGCGGCCAGACCGATCGGTGGGCTGATCCTGGCCCACCTGGGCGACCGGTGGGGCCGAAAGCCGGTCCTCCAGATCACGCTGGTGCTGATGGGGGTGGGCACGCTCGCCATCGGGCTGCTGCCTACGTATGAGCAGATCGGCATCTGGGCACCTGTCCTGCTGGTGTTCTGCCGCATCCTCCAGGGGCTCGGCGTCGGCGCGGAACTCGGTGGCGCGTATGTGTGGACCACCGAGAGCGCCAAGCCCACCCAGCGCGGTTTCTACGCGGCGCTGCCCGGCGGCGGCGAGTTCCTGGGTGTGGTGTGCGCGTCCGGCGCGATGGCGATCGTGTCGTCGATGGACGAGGAGAAGTTCCTCAGCTGGGGCTGGCGCCTTCCCTACCTCGCCTCGGTCGTCGTGGTGATCGCCGGCTTCGTCCTGCGCCACATGGCCGACGAGAGCGAGACGTTCAAGGAAGCCGTCGCGGAGGGCAAGAAGGAGAAGGCGCCGCTGACCGCGGCCGTCCGCGGCCATGGCAGGACCATTCTGCTGATGATCGGCGCGGGCAGTGCCACGGCCGTCGCGTCGTACTCCATTCAGGGTTATCTCCCGGCCTACACCACACAGCAGTTGGGGATGCCGGCGAATGCGGCGGTCATCGCGATCACCATCGCCGCGGCCGTCTCCGTCTTCAGCATTCCGCTCGGCGGCTGGCTCTCCGACCGGGTCGGGCGGCGGCCCCTGATGATGGGTGGCGGGATCGCGATCGCTCTGTTCGCCGTGCCGTTCTGGCTGCTCGTCGGGGCGAAGTCGCTGCCGGTGATCTCCATGGCGGTCAGCCTCGCGTTCGCCGTGATACTCAACTCGATGATCTTCGGTCCCGCGGGCTCCTTCTTCTCCGAACTGCTGCCGACCGAGGTGCGGTTCAGCGGTCTGGTGCTCGCCCGCGAGACCACGGCCGTGCTGTTCTCCGGCACCGCGCCGTTCATCGCCACCCTTCTGGTCCACGCTGGTGGGGGCAGCCCGTGGCTGCTCGCCGGCTACATGGCACTCTCGGGTGTGATCACCGCCATTTCGGTGCTGCTGCTACCGGAAACCGCGCCCCGCGCGCTGCGCCGCAAGGCGATCAACTCCGGGGCCAGTGACGGCAGCACTCCGATCGACGTCGAATACGCAGAGGTGTAGAAGAAGTGTCGGATCACGAAGTCCTGTGCCTCGGGGAGGCCATGGTCCTGGTGACGCCCCGGCAGGCGCAGCCGCTCGCCACCGCCCGCGACGCGACCCTCTCGGTCGCGGGTGCCGAGTCGAACGTGGCGCAGTACCTCGCCGATCTGGGACACCGGGTGGCCTGGGCGAGCCGGGTGGGCAGCGATCCGCTCGGTGACAGGGTGCTCACCGCGGTCGCCCGGCCCGGGGTGGACGTGCGCCACGTCGAGCGGGACCCGTCTGCCTCCACGGCCGTGTACTTCAAGGACCCCTCGCGCGAGGACGGCACCCGGGTGCACTACTACCGGACCGGATCCGCGGCGTCCCGGATCACCCCCGCGTACCTGGACACGCTCCCGATCGCCTCGGCACGTCTGGTGCACCTGTCGGGAATCACCGCCGCGCTGTCGGCGAGCTGTGCGGAGACGGCCACGGCCCTGTTCGGCCGTGCCCGCGAGGCCGGGGTCCTCCGCTCGTTCGACGTCAACTACCGCCCGGCGCTGTGGAGCACGCACGACGCGGCCGCGCCGCTGCTCGCCCTGGCCCGGCAGGCCGACATCGTGTTCGTCGGGCTCGACGAGGCGGCGGAGGTCTGGGGCACCACCACCGCCGAGGACGTACGCGACCTGATCGGGCCGTCGGTGAGCGTGGTGGTGAAGAACGCCGAGGTCGGCGCGGTCCTGTTCGAGCCGGGCGCGGGCCCGGGCACGTTCGTCCCCGCCGAAGCGGTCGAGGTGGTCGAGCCGGTCGGAGCGGGAGACGCCTTCGCGGCGGGCTACCTGTCGGCCTGGCTGCGCGACGACGCCCCGGCCGAGAGACTGCGCCTGGGGCACCGCGTCGCCGCGTTCGCGCTCGGCTCGGTCGAGGACCACGCCGACGCCACGTCCCTGCGCCGCCCGGCACTCGACCTGGACGGAACGGCCCGGTGAGCCAGGCCGTCGAGCGAGCCATCCAGATCCTGGAGATGCTCAGCAAAGGTCCGCAGCACCCGGCCGCGATCGCCGAACGGTTCGGCGTGCACCGGACCACCGCACTGCGCCTGCTCCAGGACCTCTGCCAGGGCGGTCTCGCCCGTAAACGCCAGGACGGCTCCTTCGCCGTCGGCTACCGCCTCGCCGGACTGGCGGTAGCCGCCCTGGAACAGTTCGATCTGCGCGCGAGCGCACACCCGTTCCTCGCCGAACTCGGTCACAAGCTCCGGCTCACGGTGCACATCGCCACCGTCGAGAACGACCGGGTGATCTACGTCGACAAGATCGAACCGCAGGGCACCGTACGGCTGTACTCGGAGATCGGAAAGCCGGTCGTGCTGCACAGTTCCGGTGTCGGCAAGGCCATCCTGGCCTTCATGCCCGACGATGAACGCGATCGACTGCTGGACGGCTACGTCTACGAGCGGTTCACCGACACCACAGCGACCACGGCCGAAGCGTTCGCCGCCCGGCTGCGCGAGGTGCGGGCGCGCGGCTGGGCCGAGGACGACGGGGAGTACGAGCCGTTCGTCAACTGCGTGGCCGTCCCCGTCCGGGACGGCACCGGAACCGTACGCACGGCCATCTCGGTGACGGCGCTGAAGGCACAGACCGACCTCACCGTCCTGCACACGCATCTGCCGGCCATCAGGCACACCGCACAGGCCATCTCTCGCACACTCGGGTGGACCCAATGAACACCGCATCCGGACAACTGTTCCAGGACGCATTCGACACGCTGCCGCTCATGGCGATCCTGCGAGGCTTCGACGTCGCACGCACGGTGGAGGTGAGCCGACGGGCATGGGACGTGGGTATCCGGCTCGTCGAAGTGCCCATACAGAGCAGGACCGCGGAGGCCGCGCTGCGTGCGGCGGTCGAGGCCGGCGAGGAGCGCGGAGCCGTGGTGGGCGCCGGCACGGTGACCACCGTCGAGCGGGTCGAGCGGGCGGTGGAGGCGGGCGCGCGTTTCACCGTGGCTCCCGGATTCTCCCGCGAAGTCGCCGAGGCGTCGCTCGTGGCGGGCCTGCCGCACCTGCCGGGTGTCGCGACCGCGTCGGAGATCCAGCAGGCCGAGGCTCTCGGGCTCACCTGGCTCAAGGCGTTCCCCGCGGCCGACCTCGGTCCGGGCTGGATCACTTCGATGCACGGGCCGTTCCCGGAGGCGCGTTTCGTCGCGACCGGCGGCGTGAATCTCGCCAATGCCGTGGAATTCCTCGACGCCGGGGCCGCAGCGGTGTCACTCGGGTCGGCCCTGGCCGACCCTGACCAGTTCGCACGCTTGCCCGAGCTCATCGAGGCGATCACAGGAAAGGTGGAACGATGAAGATCGTGGCTCTGGAGACCTTCTCCGTGGCACCCCGCTGGCTGTTCCTGGCCATACGCACCGACGAGGGCGTCACCGGGTGGGGCGAGCCGGTCGTCGAGGGACGTACGGCGACGGTCGCCGCAGCCGTCGAGGAACTCTCCGACTACCTCATCGGCCAGGACCCGTTCCGTATCGAGGACCACTGGCAGGTCATGACGAAGGGCGGCTTCTACAGGGGCGGTCCCATCCTCTCCAGCGCGGTGGCCGGCATCGACCAGGCCCTGTGGGACATCAAGGGCAAGGCCCTCGGCGTCCCCGTGTACGAACTGCTCGGCGGCGCGGTACGCGACCGGGTGCGCACCTACTCGTGGATCGCCGGTGACGAGCCGGACGGCGTCGCCGAGCACGCACTGGAACGCATGCAGCAGGGCTTCGACGCGGTCAAGATGAACGGGACCGGCAGGGCCCGCGCACTGGAGTCCAAGGCCGAACTCGATCTGCTGGTGGGGCGCGTCGCCGCCGTACGCGAGGCCATCGGTGACGCGGCCGACATCGCCATCGACTTCCACGGGCGCGTTTCCCCCGCCGTCGCCCGCGAGGCGCTGCGCCTGCTCGAACCGCTGCACCCGCTGTTCGTCGAAGAGCCGATCGTGCCCGAACTGACCGCGGACTTCGGGCGGATCTGCTCCTCCACGACCGTGCCGATCGCCACCGGGGAGCGGCTCTATTCGCGGTGGGACTTCCGAGATCTGCTCGGCTCGGGGATCGCGGTCGCGCAGCCGGACCTGTCCCACGCCGGCGGCATCTCCGAGGTCCGCCGGATCGCCGCGATGGCGGAAGCGTACGGTGTGGCCCTCGCCCCGCACTGCCCACTCGGCCCGATCGCCTTCGCCGCCAGCCTCCAGATCGACTTCGCCAGCCCCAACGCGCTGATCCAGGAGACCAGTCTGGGCATCCACTACAACACCGGGGGAGGCTCGGATCTCCTCGACTATCTGGTCGACAAAAGCGTCTTCGACTTCGCCGACAGCCACATCAGCCGGCCGACCGCGCCGGGGCTCGGCATTGAGATCGACGAGACCGCCGTACGCAAGGCCGCCGAGGTGGGCCAGCGCTGGCGCAATCCCCTGTGGCGCAACACCGACGGATCACTGACCGAGTGGTAGGGGACAGGACATGAAAGCGTGGATCGCACACGGGGCGTGCGATCTGAGGGTCGATGACCTGTCCACCCCGCACATCAGCGAGAACGAGATCCGGGCTCATCGACGGGATCTGCTGGGCGGTCGAGGGGGATTTCCGGCCCGGTGAGCCGGTCGTCGTACACCCCGCACGGCCGCCGCGGTCGGCCGGCACGACGATGAGCACCGGGCTGAACCGGCTGCCGGGTGGCACGTAGATGGGCAGCGCATCCACCAACCCGCACACCCACGGCGGATTCGCCGAGCTCATCCCGGTACGGCCCGAACAGATCCGCCGGCTGCCGACCGGCCTGCCGCTGCGCCGAGCCGCACTCGACGAACCCCTTGCGGAACGTGTACGGGTCCGACGCCACGTTGGCCCTCGGGGGTGGGCGGGCCGTCCTCGGCGTCCTTCCTTGCCAGCGTGTCCATGCTCTCCGGCCGGTAATCGGATTGCCCTTTCCGGTTGATGGTACGGTAGTCACGGTGAACCGGAAAGGTCTATCCGGATCTCGGGTGGTGTGGGTGTCCAGGCTGCGTACGGCTGCATGGAATGCAGCCGAGGCGTTCGGCGTCGGCGCCCTCGGCGAGGTCGTTCGCCGCGTCGCCTGACGCCGTCTTCCCGCGAGGTTTTGCGAAAGGATCGCTGTGCCCAGCATCGCCATCGTCGGAGCCGGCCCCCAGCTGGGTCTGGCCATCGCCCGCACCTTCGGCTCCCAGGGCTTCGACGTCGCCCTGATCTCACGTAATCGTAAGAAGCTCTACGATCTCGTCGGTCAGCTCACCGCGGAGGGCGTCACCGCCGCCGCGTTCCCGGCGGACGTGCTGGACCACGGCACACTCACCCAGGGGCTCAAGAACGCCGCCACGCATTTCGGCGGGATCGATGTCCTGGAGTACTCCCCGGCCGAGAGTCCCGGCTCAACCGTCGTGACCACTCCGGCCGAGACCGACCCGTCTCACGTGCAGCATGAGCTGGACTTCCAGTTCTATGGGGCCATCACCGCCACCAGGGCGGTGCTGCCCGCGATGCGGGAGGCCGGCGCGGGCACCCTGCTCTACACCACGGATGCCCGTTCGACCGGCCCCGTGCCGAAGGCCGCCAACGTCAGCACCGCTGCGGCGGCGCTGCGCAACTGGGCGGTCAACCTGCACAAGGAGCTGGCCGGGACGGGTGTCCAGGCGGCTCACGTCGCCCTCGATGTGACGATCGGCACCTCTGCGTTCTACGGACAGCCGAAGGCCGCAGCCGATCAGCTCTCCCCCCTCTACTGGGAGCTGCACACCACCGATCGCGACAAGGCCGAACGCATCTTCAGGGGCTGACGCCTGTCCCCGCGGAGTATCCGCCGCTGTCGCCGTGGGTCGCTGGGCTTCCAGTCTCTGCTGGACCGTGGAACTGCGGCGAGCCGCGCTCGCCGGGCGGCCAGTGTTGGCAAGGCCGCGTTCTGGATGTGGAGTCGTACTCCTCTGCTCGCCCGGGCGCGGTGGCACCGACCTGAGGTCAGCTGGTCGCGTCCGGTTCCGGCGTGGTGAGGCCGGCCGGGCTGGTGCGGAGCATGGCCTTGTGAAGGGCGTCGTGCTCGGGCGAGGCGGGAAGGGGGCCGCGGGCGGGGGCCTCGAAGGACTGGATGAACAGGGCGACGACGCGTCGCCAGGCATCGGGGGCGGCGTCACCGGTGGCGTTGACGACGCCGGCGTTGGCCATGTGGATCAGGACCAGGTCCGAGGGGTCGAAGTCCTCGCGTAGTCGGCCTGCCGCCTTGGCGCGGTCGATGAGTCGCACCATGCCCGTGTACGCCTCGTTGCGGCGCTCCTCCATGGCCTTGGCGGTGGGGAAGGACGTGGTGAGTACGTCGGCGAAGCCGTAGTCGGCGGCCTGCATCGCGCAGGCGGCCTCGATGTAGCCGATGAAGCCGTGCCAGGGGTCGGGGTCGTCGAGTGCGACGGCGACCGCGTCGGCGTAGGCGTCCATGCGGTCGGCGAAGACGGCGGCGACCAGTTCCTCCTTGGTGGGGAAGCGACGGAACATCGTGGCGATCCCGACCCCGGCCTCGCGGGCCACGGACGCCATGGAGGCGCCCAGCCCGTCGCGCGCGAAGACCTTGCGTGCGGCGGCGATGATCCGCTCACGGTTGCGCTCCGCGTCGCTGCGCAGCGGCTGGGGGGCGGGGCCGTCGGGATGCTGTGAGCCGGGGGTCATGCCGGTCACCCTACCAATCGGATTGCCCTATCCAGTTTCAGTGATAGTGTGGTCGCGGTGAACCGGAAAGGCCTATCCGGATCTTGAATTGGATAGCCCTATCCGAATTCATCCATTGCCGCTGAGATTTCGAAAGGATCACTGTGACCAGCATCGCCATTGTCGGAGCCGGCCCCCAGATGGGCCTGGCCATCGCCCGTACCTTCGGCAAGCAGGGCTTCGACGTCGCCCTGATCTCCCGCAGCCGCGAGAAGCTCGACGGGCTCGTCGCCCAGCTCGCCGCCGAGGGCATCACCGCCGCCGCGTTCCCTGCGAGCGTGCTCGACCACGACGCCCTCACTCAGGCCCTCAAGGACGCCGCAGACCGGTTCGGCGGGATCGACGTCCTGGAGTACTCCCCGCTCGCCATCGAATCGACCGCGCTGGCCACTCCGGCCGAGAGCGATCCCTCCCACATCCAGGACCAGATCGAGTTCCAGCTCTACGGGGCCATGGCCGCCACCAAGGCCGTACTGCCCGCGATGCGCGAGGGAGGTGCGGGCACCCTGCTCTACACCACCGGCGCCGGCTCCCTCGACCCGCTGCCGGTGGTCGGCAACGTCAACGCGGCCGCCGCGGCGCTGCGCAACTGGGTGGTCAACCTGCACAAGGAACTGGACGGCACCGGCATCCAGGCCGCCCACGTGGCCATCGACGTGGCGCTCGGCGGTGCCTCCATCGACCCCACGCTCAAGTCGGCCACGGCCGAGGACGTCGCCCCCGTCTACTGGGAGCTGCACACCGCCAAGCGTGACCAGGGCGAAATCGTCGTCAGGGGCTGAAGCCGCCTCGGCTCCCATGTCGGCCCTTGATCGCGCCGTGGTGTGCTGCGCCGCGGTGCGATCAAGGAACCGGTTTCCGCTCCGATGAAGGTGTTCAGGCAGATCGAGTTCAGTCTGCCGGTCGCGGTCTTCGCACCGTTCCACCACGTTGCGCCGTTTGTAGAGCTGTTTGTCGAAGACCGGCGGGCGCCCGCCCCGGCTGCCGCGCCGGAGCCGGTTGCGGACCTGGTCGGCCCGCTCGGGGATGGTGTGGCTGATACCCCGGCGTCGCAGCCAGTCCGGATGGCCCTGGAGCTGTAGCCCTTGTCGCCCAGGACATGGGTCGGCCGCACACGGGGCCGTCCCGGGCCGATGCGGGGCACCCGAATCTCCTCCATCACGGCGGTGAACTGGGTGCAGTCGTTGGTGTTCCCACCCGTGACCGTGAAAGCGGGCGGGCAGCCCAAGGCGTCGCAGGCCAGGTGAACCTTGCTGGTCAGGCCGCCCCGGGAGCGTCCGAGGCCTGGACTGCGGAGCCCCCTCTTCGAGCTCCGGCGGCGTGCTGGTGGGCCCGGACGGCGGTGGAGTCGACCGACACCAGCCAGTCGATGTCCCCGGATGCATCCGCCTGTGCCCGGGCGGCACGGAGCATCCGCTCGAAAGTGCCGTCCAGCGCCCAGCGGCGGAAGCGGGTGTGCAGCGTGGCCCACGGACCGTACCGCTCGGGAACATCCCTCCAAGCGGTGCCGGTCCGGAACTTCCCCACGATCCCGTTGAGCACGGTGCGGTCGTCCAACCGCTTCCGCCCCCGCAAGGACTCGGGCAGCAGCGGCCGGACGAACTCCCACTCGGCATCCGACAGTTCATGGCGACGTATCGCCCGACCATGATCCACCACTCAAGATCATTTGAAGACACGGCCTGGCTAGCCGAGGAGGCTGCCGCCGGTGGCGTCGAGGAACGCGCCGGTGATCCAGCGTGCTTCGTCGGTGGCGAGGAAGACCACGGCGTCGGCTACGTCTTCCGGCTCGCCGATGCGTTTGAACGCCGACAGCTGGGACATCTGCTCCCGGACCTCGGGGATCTTGAAGATCGCGTTCCCGTTGTCGGTGATGCCGGGAGCCACTGTGTTGACGGTGATCCCCCGGGGGGCGAGGTGGCGGGCGAAGTGCCGTGAGAGTTGTTCGACGGCGCCCTTGGTCATCGCGTAGACCATTTGCGAGGGGTTGGCGACCCGGGTCAGGCCGGAGGAGATGTTGATGACGCGTCCTCCGTCGGGGATCAGCCCGAGGGCACGCTGGGCGATGAAGAAGGGCGCCTTGGCGTTGACCGCGAACAGCTTGTCGAACTGCTCGGCCGAGACCGCCTCGGGGGCGGCCCCGCCGGGCAGGGTCTCGCCGGCGTTGTTCACCAGGATGTCCAAGGTGGTCTTCCCGGTGTGCTGCTTCAGGCCGGTCTCCAGACCGCGGAACAACTGGTCGATGTCGCCGGGCACGCCGAGTTCGGCGCCGACCGTGAAGGCCCGGCCGCCGTCCTTCTCGATGAGTTCGACGGTCTCCTGGGCGCCCTGCTCGTTGTGCGCGTAGTGCACGGCGACCAGGGCGCCCTCGCGGGCCAGGCCGATGGCCGTGGCCCGGCCGATGCCCCGGCTGGAGCCGGTGACGAGAGCGGTCTTGCCGCTGAGTTTGTCCATGATGATGTCCTTCAAGGCATGGTTTGCATGGTTGAACCGTGGCACCCACGACGGCGGGAAGCGCCTGCCCTTGGGCGGCGCTTCGCCGCGTGGACGTCAGTTGGGGATCGGCGCGAGGATCGGGTGCGCGGTGCGGTGGGTGATCTTCCAGCGCCCGTGGTCGAGCCGGTAGTGGTCGGCGAGTTCGAAGATGTGTCCGCCGGTTGCCGCCGTGTAGGGGGCGGGTCCTGGTTCGGTGGGGGTGGGGCCGCCGTACCCGAGCAGGGTGATGGTGCCCCGGGCGGTGGTCTCGCCGACGGTGTGGAAGTGCGTGGCGGTCACGATGTGGCGGGTGGTCTGCTCCGGGCCCGGACGCTCGTTGAGGACGTCCAGGATCTTGGCATGGCCGCACAGCCGCTGTCCTCGTAGCTCGTACACGGCGTCGGGAGCGAAGAACTCAAGCACCGCTTCGTACTCAAGACGGTCGTAGTGGTGGTACAGGGCGGTGTTGAGCCGGGCCAGCGCCCAGGCCGTCGTGTCCTCGGGGGTCATGCCGGCCTGGCCTTCGGGGTGATGGTGTCGGGGCTGGTGCGGGTCTTGAGGAGGAAGTCGAACTCCATGGTCCTGAAGGGGACCTGGAGGCCGTGTGGGGTGACGGCGTCGGGGTCCTCGTGCAGGACGGTGTCGGCTTGCAGGGCGGGAGGGGCCAGCGTTCCGCCGACGAAGTCGACGGGGATGACGGGGTCTCCCTTGAAGTAGACCTCGCCGCGCCAGGAGGTGATCAGGTCGGGGTGGTGGATCTCGTAGTGGATGTGGGCCGGGCGGTAGAGGCTGCGCCCGAGAGCTGCCACGGCCTCGGGGACGCCGTCGATCTCCATCGTGTGGGAGTCCGCGTAGGCGACCGGGGTGATGGTGGTGAACGTGTAGCGGCCGTGGTCGTCGGTGAACAGATGCCCGCGCAGGTTGTCCTCGGGCACTCCGTCGTCGAACATCCCGGAGTAGTTGCCGTTGTTGGCCGCGTGATAGATCTCCAGCCTGGCGCCCGAGAGCGGCTGGCCGTGTCCGTCCAGGACCCTGCCGGAGACGATCAGCGGAGTACCGGGCTCGTCCGGCCGCATCGGCAGGGTGCCGGGGTTGTCGATACGACGGGAACCGGCCCTGTAGGTGGGGCTGTTGACGTCCTCGGATGGGGTGTAGCCATCGCGGCCGCCCTGGAAGACCTCGCTGTACAGGGGCATGGCGGCCAGCGCCAGCGGGACGCCGGTGGCTGTGTGGATCTTCTGGATCAGGGCGGCGGCCGCGTTGAGGTCGTCGAAGGTCAGTCCCTCCTCGTCGCGCATACGGGCCAGGGCGTCCTTGAACGCCGCGACGAGACGTACGGCGCGGGGGTTGACCAGTGCCGGGTTGACGTACGACGGATCGGTGGTCGTGGTCATTGCGGTCTGCTCCTCAAGGGCAGCCCGGCTGACCGGGCGTCAGCGGGCCACGGAAGTACGGGGATCGGGAACGTGCGTGAAGCCGAGACGCCGGTCTGCTGAGGTGCCGTCGCCCCTGCCGGCGGAGGGCGGGAATGCCGCCAAAATCCACCTGGCCGAGGAAGCGGCGCAGCCCGAACAACGGTTGCTCGGTCAGGGTCGTGTCGGCAATCTCCTGGGGTTACCGGCCACTTCGCTCCGTATGGGTCGCCGACGGCTACGGCTACGGCTACGGCTACGGCTACGGCGTCGAAGTCGGCGCGGAGACATGCGGGCGCGTCCGGTGATCGCGCCGCGGCGCAGCATGCCGCGCCGCCATCATGGTTCGACGAGGGCGTTGGTGCGGGGTCAGCCGCGGGGGACGCCCTGGTCCCCGACGCGGAAGACGAGTTCGGCCTCGTCTCGCTTGGTGGTGTGCAGGTCCCAGTACATGGGGGTGAGCTGCTCGGGCTGGACCGGGTCGACACCGGGGAGGACGGAGACGCCGATGGATGCGTCGATGCCGACGTGGGCGGCCTGGACACCGGGGTTGGCGTCGGCCAGCTCCTTGTGCAGGTTAATCACCCAGTTGCGCAGCGCCGCGGCGGCGGCGTTGACGTTGGCGACCCGCGGGTCGGGCCAGATCGAACCGGCGCCGGTGGTGTAGAGGAGGGTGCCCGAGCCGGCCTCACGCATGGCCGGCAGTACCGCGTTCGTGGCGGCGATGGCCCCGTACAGCTGGAAGTTCATCTCGAATTCGACATCGGACGGTTGGGTCCCGGACGGGGAGGTCAGTGCGGTGATGCCGAAGGTCCCCACCGGGGAGTACTCCAGGACGTCGATACCGCCGAACCTCGTTGCTGCCTCCTTGAGCGCGTGCGTGAGGCCGGCACGGTCGAGCACGTTCGCGGGGAACGCGGCGGCGGTGATGCCCTCGGCGGCGAGCTTGCCGACGCTTGCTTCGAGCTTCTCGGGGTTACGGGAGATCAGGGCGACGTCGAAGCCCTGCTTGCCGAAGGTACGGGCTATGGCCAGGCCCATCTGGGGGCCGGCTCCGACGATGGCGATGGCGGGCATGGCGATCCTTTCGCAAAAACCTGGTTGGGGGAAGCCGGGTGAATTTGGATAGACCTATCCAGTTTTCGATCCGGATAGAGCCTTCCGTTTCGCTGTGGCTACCGTAGCACGGAAATCGGATAGGGTAATCCGATTGCTCGGCCGGGCGGTGCGGGCGGTATCGGCCGTGGGAGGGGGCGTCTACGTCATCCGGCCTTCGAGGTACTGCTGATCCTCGGGCGGGCCGTACGACACATGCTGTCGGCCTCCTGCGCGCAGGGCAGGTGCCGCACCTCTAAGCCGACCCTGCTCTCCGGCTCCGTCGAGATGCAGCACAACGGAGGCATCCACCCACGCGAGATCACTCAGAACAAGACGCCTGCACGGCTTCGGGCGTGGTCATGACCTCGTCGTGTACCTGGCCCACCAGGGTCGGCACGGTGATGAGGGAGGCATACGTCACGGGGACTGCTCCTCCAAACGGAAGCCGGTGCGTTCGAGAACGGCCTGGTCGAGGCGGTCGTATCCGCCGTCCCAGCCGATGACTTTCGAGAACTGCTCACCGACGGAGCGGCCGGTCAGCGGCTGGTGCAGGATCAGGGCCCGGATCTGGGCGAACTCGGCGGAATGCCTGGCCCAAGCCACCGCAGTGGAATTGGCCCCCAGGCACACCGACAGTAGGGCCTTCTTCATGTTCTTGGTGTCCGGGTGGTCGGCGGCGTAGCGGAGGGAGCCGATGATGTCTCGGTACTCGGTGAGGCCGATCGTGCAGATGCCGCAGTTGCAGTACCCGCTCATGCCGTGGTTGCGCAGATCGTCGGTGAGCACGTTGTAACCGGCCTAGTGCAGGGCCTTGTACGCGGAGAGGAAGGTCACGTCGAAGCCGCCGAAGCGGTCCCAGCCGGGCAGGTGTCCGGGGTAGCCGTAGCGGTTGCCGGGGGGAAGGGGTTGTGGATGATCAGCCGGTCGGAGTCCGCCGGGATGAACCCCCCTTCGAGAGCCAGGCCGTCCATTGACGGGAACGTCACGTCCTCGTAGGTCGGTCCGACTTCGGAGGGGCGGCGGAGCAGTGGGGCGCGATGGCGGTCGGTGGTGCCCTCCGTCCGTTGCCCGACGAACCCGTTGAACGCCGGCTCTGCCATGCCGACTTCGGTCGTGGTGTGCTTCTAGCGGGTGGATGCTGTGGGTGTTACAGGCGGCGGTTTGCGACTTCTGCTCTGAGGGCGGACGACTACCGGGCGACGTAGCCGCCGTCCACGGGCAGGGCGACGCCGATGACGAAGCTCGCTCCGGGGCTGCACAGCCACAGGACGGCCTGGGCGATCTCCTCCGCGGTACCGAGCCGATTGATGGGCTGGTTCGCTTCCGCCTCGGCGCGGTCGAGTTCACCCTTGGTGATCATGTCGCTGACCATGGGGGTGTCGATGGTGCCGGGGCAGACGGCGTTGACGCGGATACCGCGAGGGGCGTATTCGAGAGCGGCGCTGGTGGTCAGGCCGATCACGCCGTGCTTGGAGGCGTGGTAGGAGGCGCGGCCGGGCAGGCCGACCAGGCCACCGAGGGAGGAGCAGTTGACGATGGCTCCGCTGCCCTGGGTGCGCATGTACCGCAGTTCGTGCTTCATGCCGGCCCATACGCCGCGGAGGTTGATGGCGTTGACGCGGTCGAAGCGCTCAGCGGGTTCGTCGGCCGCGTCGCTGGGCGGGATTTGGATTCCGGCGTTGTTGTAGGCCATGTCGAGGCGGCCGAAGGTCGCCACCGTGCGGTCGACCGCGGCGGCGACCTGGTCCTCGTCGCCGACGTCGCAGGTGAGGGCGAGTGCTTGGCGGCCGGTATCGGTGAGTTCCGCGACCGCCGCGTTCAGTGCGGACTCGTCGATGTCGGTGAGGGCGACGGCGGCTCCGGCCTCGGCGAAGGCGCGGGCGGTCGCCAGGCCCATGCCGGAGGCGGCTCCGGTGACGAAGGCGACCTGGCCGGTGAAGTCGTAGACGGGGTTCATTCGTGTTCTTCCTTCCGGTGGAGACGTCAGGACTGTGGTCAGCGGTGTGCCGGTGCCTTGGCGGCTTCCTCGGCAGGCGCGGGGGCGGGGGCGTCCGAGGGGGCAGCGCGCTGGGTCACGATCCGCGTTGTGGTGGATGTACCGCGCACGGCGAGGGTGATCAGGGGCAGCAGCGTGAGTACGGCGATGGCGGCGCCGACCAGGGGCGGTCCCGTCAGGCCGAGGGAGGAATCCAGGGCCGTACCCGCGAGCGCCGACCCGACGGCGATGCCGACGTTGAAGGCGGAGGTGGTCAGCGCGGAGGTCAGGGTGGGGGCGTCGCCCGCGAAGCGGACGGCCAGCGCGGTGACCACCGGGTTGACCGCGAATCCGGCCAGGGCCATGAGAAAGACCAGGACGACGGCTGTGACGGGGTTGGCGGACAGCGGGATCAGCAGGAGCAGGACCAGGGCGGTGGCCGTGGCCGCGGTGATGGTGGTGGCCATCGGGCGGCGGTCGCCCAGCCGGCCTCCAGTGGTGGTGCCGCCGAGGGCGCCGGCTCCGAAGGCGATCAGGGTGAGCGGTACGACGCTTTCGGGGATGCCGGCGCGTTCTGTCAGCAGCGGGGTGACGTAGCTGTACGTCGCCAGGACACCGCCCATGATCAGCATGGCGGCGGCGAGCGCCAGCCACAGCTGGTCCTGGCGCAGGGCACGGACCTCGGCCCGGACCGACACCTCGGCGCGCCGCCCGGTCGCGGGGATGAAACGGCCGATGAACACGGCGGCGACCCCGGAGAGGACGGCCAGCGCCCAGAAGGGGCCGCGCCAGCCGGTGAACTGGCCGGCGAGGGAGCCGATGGGCACGCCGATGACGTTGGCGAGGGTCAGGCCGCCGATCATGACACCGATGGCACGGGCCGCGTTCCGCGGTCCGGCGGCGGTGGTGGCGACCACTCCGCCGACGGACCAGAACGCTCCGGTGGCCAGCGCGGTGACCACACGGGCGCCGAGGACCACCGTGAAGGAGGTGCTCAGGGCCGCGATCACGTGTCCGACGCAGAAGATCGTGAGAGCCAGGACCAAGGTTTGGCGTTGGGGCAGGCGCAGGGTGGCCAGGGCCATGGCCGGTGAGCCGACGATCATGCCGATGGCGAAGGCGGTGATCAGCAGGCCGGCGTGGGAGACGCTGACACCGAGGTCACCGGAGAGTTCCGGCAGCAGGCCGGCGACGACGAACTCGGTGGTCCCCATCAGGAACGTGCCGGCGGCGAGCACCCAGACGACGAAGGGGAGCTTGCCGGGGGTGGTCCCGGACGCGGAAGGCATGTGCGTGTTCTCTCTGTGTGATGCGGAAAAGGGCAGGTCAGGGTGAGGGCCGGAAGGCCGTCGGGAGGGGGCGCGGGGGCAGGGCGGGACGGGACGGCCGGTGGGCGCTGGGCTGCGATCGCGTCCTTCACGGTTCCACGGCCGGATCAGGCGAAAAGGGGAGAACTTCGTCCCCCTCTTGCCCGGTGCGCCTGCCTGAGGGGACGCGTAGTCGCCCGGGTCAGGGGACGGTTTCGATGGTGACCTCGGTGGCGGTGGCGAGGCGCTCGGTATCGCCGTCAGCCACACGGCCGAGGATGACCAGACCGGCGTCCGGGGCGGCGCCGCCGTCGCGGTAGTAGAGGGCCAGGTTGCCCCAGGGGGCGTAGTAGGCCAGGTCACCGGCCTCGGCCGCGGCTGCGTCCGGCGCGTCGGCGGTGGTCAGACGGCGGGGCAGGTCGGCAATCCGCTCCGTGTGGTGGAAGTCGCTCAGGTTGAGGGTGAGCGGGAGCAGGGCGGCGAAGTCGCGGGCGGTGGCGCTGTCGTTCAGGGTGGCGCCGATGCGGTGGCTGCCGTCGATGGTGAGGCGGATGTTCATGGCGGTGGTCCTGCGGCGCGTCGGGGAGGGGACAGGGGGCGACGACGCTTCCCGTGCCGAGGGCGCCGATGCTCTTGAAGGAGTGGAGGGCGACGAGGGTGCGTCGTCGGTGCAGGCGGTCACGGCCAGCAGCAGGGCAGCCGGGACGGCGCGGGCGAGGGAGGAACGGGACGAACGGGCGGCCGGGATCACAGGGGCGTCCAGGGGCTGCGGTCGGACCAGGTCACGGTCGGCCGACGGGATACCGCGGGAAGGCAGCGGTGCCGTCGGGACCCAGGCGTTGCGCGGGCCCGAGCCGTGCACGCGCGGTGTGCGGCCCGGGGGCGGAACGGGTACGGGGCGACGGTCAGGGCTTCAGCAGTGCCTTGATGGCGCGGCGCTCGTCCATGGCCTTGTAACCCTCGGCGACCTGGTCGAGGGGCAGGGTGAGGTCGAAGACCCTGCCCGGGTTGATCCGGCCGGACAGCACCCGGTCGATCAGGTCAGGCAGGTAGCGGCGGACGGGAGCCGGGCCCCCGCGCAGGCCGACCTGGGAGAAGAACAGCTCCTGGCCGTCGACGGCCACCTCGTGCGGGACGCCGACGAAGCCGACGTTGCCACCGGGGCGGGCGGAGTGCAGGGCCTGCCGCATGGACTCGGCGGTGCCGACGCACTCCAGCACCGAGTCCGCGCCGATGCCGCCGGTCAGCTCCTTGATACGGGCGACGCCGTCCTCGCCGCGCTCGCTGACGATGTCCGTGGCACCGAACTCCACGGCCAGCTTCTGCCGGGACTCGTGCCGGCTCATCGCGATGATCCGCTCGGCGCCGAGTTCCCTGGCGGCGATGACACCGCACAGGCCGACCGCGCCGTCACCGACCACGACGGCCGTCGAACCGGGCTTGACCTCGGCGGCGAGGGCGGCGTACCAGCCGGTGCCCATCACGTCGGAGACGGCGAGCAGGCTGGGTACGAGGTCACCCGACGGGTGCTCGTCGGTGGCGACCAGGGTGCCGTGGGCGTTGGGGATACGGACGTAGTCGGCCTGGCAGGTGCTCATGAACTCCCGGTGCAGACAGGAGGACTGCCAGCCGTTACGGCAGTTCGCGCAGGTGTTGTCCGAGGTGGCGAAGGAGCCGACCACGAACTGGCCCGGCTTGACGTGGGTGACCTCGGCACCGACCTCCTCGACGATGCCGACGTATTCGTGTCCCATCGGGTGCGGGTCGCCGATGGGCTCCAGGCCGCGGTACGGCCACAGGTCCGAGCCGCACACACAGGTGGCGACCGTACGGATCACCGCGTCGGTGGGTCGGCTGATCTTCGGGTCGTCCAGGGTTTCGAAGCGCACGTCGCCGGGGGCGTGGATGACTGCTCCGCGCATGATCGTGTTTCCTTCACTGCGAGGGTGGGGATGCCGTAGCCGACATCGGCCACGGCGGCTCACGATCGAGGCTCACCCGGGAGGGCCGGCGCGAAAAGAGGAGAAAACCATCCGGGGAAGGGAACATCCTGGGAAGAAACTCTCCCCCCTTCCTCCCGTGCGATCGGTGTCATGCTGGCGGCATGACCAGCAATGTCCCCCTCAACGAGCTGGGAGAATTCCTCAAGAAGCGTCGCTCGGAGCTGAGCCCGCGCGCGGTCGGACTGCCCGAGACCGACAGGCCCCGCCGGGTGGCCGGGCTGCGCCGTGAGGAGGTCGCCCAGCTCGCCAGCATCAGCACCGATTACTACACCCGCCTGGAACAGGGCCGGATGCAGGCATCCGCGCCCGTGCTGGACGTCCTGGCCCGGGTGCTCCACCTGGACGACGACGAACGCGGCTATCTCTTCCAACTCGCCGGCAAGACCACCACCCGCACCCGGCGGCGCGGTCGGCAGAAGGTCCAGCCACAGCTGCAGCGGGTCCTGGACGACCTCACCGCGACCCCGGCCATCGTGCAGGGCCGCCGCGGGGACATCCTCGCCTGGAACGCCCTGGCCGCCGCCCTGGTCACCGACTTCTCCCGCATCCCGGAGAAGCACCGCAACTATCCCCGGATCCAGTTCACCGATCCGGCCATGCGCACCCTGTACGCCGACTGGGAGACCTCCGCGCAGATCGCCGTCGCCCAGCTGCGGATGGAGGCGGCGAAATACCCCGAGGACCCCCGCCTGATCGAGCTGGTCGGTGAACTGTCCCTGCGTGACAAGCAGTTCGCCCAGTGGTGGGGCGACCACCGCGTCGCCGCCCGAACCGTCGGCACCAAGACCCTCAACCACCCGGTCGTCGGCGAACTCGTCCTGGACTGGGACACCCTCACCGCGAACACCGACCCCGACCAGCACCTCACCGTCTGGACCGCGGCCCCCGGCTCCGCCACTCACGACCGCCTGCGCATCCTCGCCTCCTGGGCCGCCGACCAGCACCTGTCGGCGTCGCAGCCACTCAGCTGACGGCATCGGCCGGTCACGTCGAACTCGCCCTGCCGGGCGGGCCGGCCCGGGGCCGTGGCGCCGCCTGTGCCTGACGGGCCGTGCGGCGCGCCCGGCTTCGCCGGCCGCGGGGACGAGCAGGCAGTTCTTCTGCAACGCTCGCCGCCGCAGGCCCACGCGGGGCAGAGACCGGTGTTCTGTGGACATACGCTGTGTTGCCTCATGTCGTGCTGCGGCTGAGGGGGCGAAGTTGCGTACGAGTGGGGGCTCTTCCGGGTCGGTGGCGGAGGTACACCAGTAGGCGGCCGGTGGCGGAGGTACACCGGTAGCCGGCCGGTGGCGGACTGGGAGGGCCTGACGGCGCGCGAGCGCGCACTGGGGCTGCGCGAACGGCAGTACATCGCGGATGCGTTGGCTAAGGGGGCCGGCCTGGTCAGCGGTGACCACCGGCATTCACTGGGCGCAACTTCTTCCAGCCGACGGTCCTGGCGGATGTGCGCGACGATGCGCTGATCTTCCAGGATGAGACATTCGGCCGGTGGCGCCCCCATGGCGAGCGGGAAGTTCCACGGGGTGACGAGAACGAACCGAGCAGGCCCAGGTATCGGCCGCGGTGGCCACGCGGAATGAACTCGGTGATCATGCCCCAGCTCGCGCGCCAAGGAGTTGGTCATGCCGATCAACGCCGACTTGGAGCAGTGACCACATCCCAGCAGAACTTCGCTCTGTGCGAGCAGGCCCAGGTTTTTTTGTCCCGTGACGTGCACCATCTCGTTATCGACGGCCATAGCGTCCCGGCCGCGTCCGGGCAGACACTGACCACCGTCAATCCGTCGACTGGCCGGTCGGCCCGACGCCCAGCACACGGTCGGCGATCCAGCTGTCACCGAGAACACTCAGGGTGGCGCCGATGAGTTCGTCGGGGCCGTCGACGACCTGCGCCACGGCGGCGGACCTGCCCTCGGCCACCTGGGCGAGGACCGGCCCGAGATGCGGCCGGTCCGCGGAGTCGATGCGCTGCACGAGGACGTCGAGTTCGCCGCCGCAGGTCAGGCCGACGGCGAAGGCGTCGTCGTCGGAGTAGCCGAACCAGGCGCGCTGCGGCGGGCCCTGGTCGTGCAGCACCTGTCGGCACAGCTCGTACACCGCGCCCTCCACGCAGCCCCCGGAGATGCTGCCGACCGCATTGCCGTCCTGGTCCACCGCGACGGACGTGGCGACCGGCAGGGGCGCGCTGCCGTGCACGTCGACGACGGTGGCCAGGGCGAAGGGGCGTTCCTCGCGGCACCAGCGCTCCAGCGCGTCCGCGATGTTCAACATGGGGCTCTCTCCAGGGAATCGCCGTTCGTGGGGCGGGCCCGCCGCCGCGCCGACGAGGAGTGCGTACGCGGCGGGGGCCCTGGGGTCCGGTAGCGGCAGGGCGGGCTGCCGGACCCGGTCGATGGACGGGCCGGTGTCAGAGCAGTGCCTCGGCGGTGATCGGCAGTTCGCGGACCCGGCGGCCGGTCGCGTTGAACACGGCGTTGCCGATCGCGGCCGCCACTCCGACCTGGACGACCTCGCCGAGCCCCTTGACGCCGAGCGCGTTGCCCGCGTTGTCCTCGCCGTCCAGGTAGATGGCTCTGACCTCGGGGACGTCCGCGTTGACCGGCACGAGGTAGTCGGCCAGGCTGGCGTTGACGATCCGCCCGTCGCGGTGATCGGTGACCGTGTGTTCGAGCAGGGCCGTGCCGATGCCGCCCACGATGCCGCCGATCGCCTGGCTCTCGGCGAGCTTCGGGCTGATGATGCGGCCCGCGTCGTACACGCCGAGCATCCGCCGCACCCGCACCAGCCCGAGCGTCGCGTCGACGGCGACCTCGGCGAAGGTGGCGTTGTAGGCGTAGTACGACTCTCGCTCGGGACTCGGCGGCCCGGTGTAGGAGCCGAGTGCTTCCAGGTGGGAGCGGTCATTGCGGGCCAGCAGGCTCCGGTACGTCTCCCCGCGCGCCGGGTTGCCCCGCACATGCAGCCGACCGCCCCGGACCACCACGTCATCGGCGTCCACCCCGTACAGCGGCGACCGCTGGTCCTCGACGGCGAGCCGGATCGCCTGCTGCCGTACCTGGTCGCAGGCGTCGACGACGGCGGAGCCGACGCTGGACATGGTCGCCGAGCCGCCGTGCGGCGAGGTCGGCGGGTAGAGGGAGTCGCCGAGCCGGAAGGTGACCGTACGCATGGTCAGCCCGAGGGCATCGGCGGCGACCTGGGTCTGGGAGGTGTAGGTGCCCGGCCCCATGTCGCTGGTGGCCGCTTCGACCACGGCGGTGCCGTCGGCGTCCAGGCGGGCCCGGGCCTGCGCCGGATAACGCCCGGGGTCGTAGACACCGGCGGCCATGCCCAGGCCGATCAGCCAGTCATCCTCGCGCCGCGCACGCGGCCGGGACGAGCGACGGTGCCAGCCGAACTCGCGGGCGCCCACGGTGTAGCACTCGCGCAGTCGGCGGGTGGAGAACGGCAGGTTCTTCGCCTCGTCCTCGTGCGGTTCGTTGCGCCGACGCAGCTCCACGGGATCGATGCCGAGTTCGTGCGCGAGCTCGTCCATGGCCGACTCGATCACGAACGACGCAGAGGCGAAGCCGGGGCCGCGCATCCAGATCGGAGTGTTCACGTTGAGGGGGACCGTCCGATACGTCTGGCTCACATGGGGCATGCTGTAGAGCATCTGTCCCGCGCCCATGACGGCCTCGGTGAACGTCTCGTACGAGGAGGTCTCGGCGTCGATGTCGTGGACCGCGGCGTTCAGTCGGCCGCGCCGGTCGCTGCCAAGCCGCAGCCGGTACGCGTACGACGGCCGGAATCCTGTTCCGAAGTACATCTGCCGGCGGCTGAGCACCAGCTTGACCGGACGGCCCGTCTCCCGCGCGGCCAGGGCGGCGATGATGGTGTGCGGCCAGCAGCGCAGCCCGCTGCCGAAACCACCGCCGACGAACGGGTTGATGACGCGCACCGACTCCGCGGGCAGGTCGAACACAGCGGCGAGTTCGTCATGGGTGCCCATCACCCACTGCGTCTTGTCCCACACGGTCAGCCTGTCGCCGTCCCAGCGGGCGATGGTGGCGTGCGGCTCCATCGGGTTGTGGTGATTGCGCGCCAGCTGGTACGTCACATCCAGTCGTACGGCCGAGGAGCGCAGCCCGGCTTCCGCGTCGCCGCGCGCGTAGTTCGTCGGCTCTCCCGGCTCGGCCTCGTGCAGATCGGTCGAGGGCTGCTCGGCGTCGTAGCGGATCCTGACCAGGCTCGCCCCGTGCTGGGCGGCCTCCAGGGTGGTGGCCACCACGACGGCGACCGGCTGGCCGTGGAAGAGCACCCGGTCGTCCTGGAAGACGCGGAGCCTGCGGCCGGGCGGGTTGTTGGAGCCGGGGTTGTCCCGGTAGGGCAGGGTCGGCGCGTTGCCGTGATGGATCACCCGCAGCACGCCCTGCTGCTTCTCTGCCGCGCGGGTGTCGACGGACGTGATACGGCCGCGTCCGATGCTCGCGTCGACGATGACGGCGTGCACGGCTCCCTCGACGGTGGGGGTCCCCCCGCGCGAGGTTGTTCGAGCGTGGGGGAGCTCGGCGGCGTACAGCGCTTGGCCGGTGACCTTCAGTCGGCCGTCCACCCGGGACAGCGGCGCGCCCACGGCTGCCCGCGGTTGGGGGCTCACTTCGTACCTCCTACGACGCGCAGCTGGCGTTCGACGGTCCGCTTGAGCAACTCGACCTTGAATCGGTTGTGTTGCAGAGGGCGGGCTCCTTCGGAGGCCCGCTCGGCGGCGGCCTTCCACAGCGATTGCGAAGGACGCTCGCCGACGAGGTGCCGCTCGACCGCGGGCAGTTTCCACGGCACCGTGCCCACTCCGCCGGCCGCGACCCACGCCTTGCGGATCACCCCGCCGCGTACGTGCAGTGCGACGGCTGCCGAGGTCAGCGCGAACTCGTACGACTGCCGGTCACGTACCTTCAGATAGCCCGATGTGAGCGGACGCGGAAGAGCGGGGATCTCGACCGCCGTGATCAACTCGCCCTGCCGGACGGCCTGTTCGTGGTCCGGAGTGTCGCCCGGCCGCAGCAGGAAATCGGCGAACGGTACGATGCGCGCGCCCTCCGGCCCGACGAGGTGCACTGTGGCCTCCAGCGCGGCGAAGGCGACCGCGACGTCGGAGGGGTGGGTGGCGACGCAGTGGTCCGAGGTGCCGAGGATCGCGTGCATCCGGTTGAAGCCCTCCCGGGCCGCACAACCCGAGCCGGATTCACGCTTGTTGCAGTCGGCGGTCACGTCACGGAAGTACGTGCACCGGGTGCGCTGCATGATGTTGCCGCCGATGGTGGCCATGTTGCGCAGCTGGGCCGAGGCGCTCAGCTCCAGCGCCTGGGAGACGACCAAGTATCCGGCGCGCACCGCTGGGTGGGCGGCGGCCTCGGCCATCCGCACCAGCGCACCGATACGCAAACCGCCCTCCTTGGTGACCAGCACCTCGCCGAGCGGCAGGCCGGAGATGTCGACCAGGGTCTCGGGGCGCTCGACGGTCTCGCGCATCAGGTCGACGAGCGTGGTGCCCCCGGCGATGTAACGCCCGCCACGCCGGCCGGCGTCGAGGGCCTCACGGGTGTCGGAGACACGGGTATAGGCGAAGGGATGCACGGGTCATCGCCCCCTTACTTCCGGCCCGCGGTCTGCTCGACCGCGCGCACGATCTTCACGTAGCAGCCGCAGCGGCAGATGTTGCCGCTCATCCACTCCCGGATCTCCTCCGGCGAACCGGTGTGGCCCTCCCGAATGCAACCGACACCGGAGAGGATCTGGCCGGGGGTGCAGTAGCCGCACTGGAAGGCGTCCTGGTCGATGAACGCCTGCTGCAGTGGGTGGAGTCGGTCGCCGTCGGCCAGACCTTCCACGGTCGTGACCTCGGCGCCTTCGAGACGGACGGCGAGCGTCAGACAGGAGTTGACCCGTCGCCCGTCGACCAGCACCGTGCACGCCCCGCAGGCCCCGGCATCGCAGCCCTTCTTGGAACCGGTCAGGCCGAAGTGCTCGCGCAGCAGGTCCAGCAGCGAGGTGCGGTTGTCGACCGTCACGGTCCTGCGGGTGCCGTTGACCGTCAACGACACACGGCTCGCGGGCGACGCCCCCGCCGCACTCGCCTCTTCAGCGCCGACGAGGAACGACCCTCCGGCCACAACGGTGCCGCCTACCGCGGCCGTGGTGGCGATGAAGGTGCGGCGGCTGGGCGCCGAGGACGACTCGCCGGCTTCGGTGGGAGGAGGAACAGCGGATTCAGGCAGGTCAACAGACATACGTACGCCTCGCATCACATACGGATCAGTCGTACAGGGCAGTGGGCCGGCAGGCGGGATCGTCGTCACCGCGCAGGACCGGCGACCTCGCGCCTCGGCGGCGGGTCGCGCTGGAAGTCTTGCACCACCAGCCGCACCGGTGGCAGGGAGATTTTTATCCCCCCTTGGTTTTCTCGCGCGTGAGCAACAGCTAGACGCGTACTTCGCGGGTCGCTGATTCGTATGGTGTGACCGGTCAGGGGGTGTCCTGGGCCGGTGGTGTGGCCTTGGGTGGGGCGTGTCGATGACTTCCGGGTTCCCGCGGCCACGGTCTCAGCGCCAGCGTTGTGAAGTGGCGGGTGACCTTCGTGGCGGAGAAGCGTCTGGGCGCTCTGCCTGTCGCTGCCGAGTCTCTGCGCCGGCTGGATGTCGTCTGACAGATTCCTCCAGGATGGTCCGGCCTCCCGTTCCAGCAGGGACATCTGCTGGGAGGCTGCGGGACCTCAGCGCCGCCGGACTGATCGCCGCCTTGGCGGTGTCCACCACGATCGTCGACACCTCCGCGGTTCACAGATCAGTGCGGGCGTTGCGATGCCCGTCTCTTCGACCGCCGAGAGGATGGGCACACAGATCAGACGGGCGTACTCCTCGATCGACGGCACCGGCTGGCAACCGGGACGCTGGGTGGCGAAGCCGCCCCGATATTGAGCGAGCGCGCCCGCCCCCCACCATGCCCCTCAGACGACGCCCTGGGCCGTCATCGCCTCGGCGACGCGCAGGAACCCCGCCGCGTTGGCGCCGAGCACGTAGTCGTCGGCGTCAGCGCCGTAGGCCTCGGCGGTGGTACGGCATTGGGCGTGGACCTGGCGCATGATCGCGGCGAGTTGGTCCTCCGTCCGCTCGAAGGTCCAACTGTCGCGGGAGGCGTTCTGACGCATCTCCAGCGCGGAGGTCGCGACACCGCCGGCGTTGGCCGCCTTACCGGGGCCGAAGAGCACCCGCGCACCCCGGAACACCTCTACCGCCTCGGGTGTGCAGGGCATGTTCGCGCCCTCGGCGACGGCGAGTACACCGTTCTTCACCAGCGCCACAGCGTCCTGCTGCCGCAACTCGTTCTGGGTCGCGCACGGCAGGGCGATCTCGCACGGCACGTCGAACACCGACCCCCGCGCGGAGAACCGGGCGGTCGGCTTCGCGTCGGCGTAGGCGGAGATCCGCTCGCGGCGCACCTCCTTGACGTCCTTGAGCAGGCCGAGGTCGATGCCGTCCTCGTCGACCAGGTAGCCGGAGGAGTCGGAGCAGGCCACCACGCGTCCGCCGAGGGCGTGGACCTTCTCGACGGCGTAGACGGCGACGTTGCCCGATCCGGAGACCACGACCCGCCGTTCGCCGAGGTCGAGGCCACGCGTGGCGAGCATCTCCTGGGCGAAGTACACCGCACCGTAGCCGGTGGCCTCGGTACGGGCGTGCGAGCCGCCCCAGCCGACCGGCTTGCCGGTGAGGACGCCGGACTCGTAACGGTTGGTGATCCGCTTGTACTGGCCGAAAAGGTAGCCGATCTCCCGGCCACCCACCCCGATGTCCCCGGCGGGCACGTCGGTGTGCTCGCCGAGATGCCTGTACAGCTCCGTCATGAAGGCCTGGCAGAAGCGCATGACCTCGGCGTCCGAGCGGCCCTTCGGGTCGAAGTCCGCTCCACCCTTGCCACCGCCGATCGCCATGCCGGTCAGCGCGTTCTTGAAGATCTGCTCGAAGCCGAGAAACTTGACGATGCCGAGGTTGACGCTGGGGTGGAACCGCAGACCGCCCTTGTACGGGCCGAGGGCGCCGTTGAACTCCACCCGGAACCCGCGGTTGACCCGCACCGTTCCCCGGTCGTCCACCCACGGGACACGGAACAGGATCTGCCGCTCGGGCTCACACAGCCGCTCCAGGATCCGGGCCTCGACGTACTCCGGGTGAGCCCGGAGTACGGGGACCATCGCGTGCAGGACCTCCTGCGCCGCCTGGTGGAACTCCACCTCCCCGGGGTCCCGTCGGCAGATGTCCGCGTAGACGGCCTCGATGTGGGCGCTGACGTCCATGTGCGCTGTCTTTCTGTTCGGGTACCTGGCCGCCCGGCCGTACCGGCCGCCGGTACGTCCGGGCGGTGGCGAAGCGGGAACGGGCCGGAAGGAATGAGGTGAGGTATGACGAGGTCCGCCCGAGCCCGGTTGTCACCGAGCCGCCGGGCGGCCGTGGAGAGCGCGGCGCGTCGGCACCGGCGGCGGGAACGGGCGCGGAGGCGCTGTCCGGCTCATCCTGCTTGATGCCGGTCAGCCGTGGACCAGCCGATCAGGGCGCCCCGCAGTGCCGCGATGAGGTGTGTGGCGGCGTCGTCCTCGGTATGGCCGCTCTTGATGAGGTCGAGGATGTCCCGAGGGTCGAACAGAGCGTTCCACAGGTAGAGGGCTTCGTCCCCGAGATCCCCGAGGCCGAGATCCTCGGCTGCCTGCCGCAGCGGTTCGGCCAGTGCCTCGGCCTGTGGCATGAGATAGCCGGTGTCCTCGCGGAGTCGTTCCAGGTAGCCGCGGTGCGAGCGCATCTGTGCCATCGCACCGCCGTGTTCGAGGACGAGTGACACCCAGTACCGCGACACCGCGTCGAGTCGTGCCATACCGCGCGTGGTCTGCTGTTCGCTGAAGTCCCGTAGTTCGGAACCGACTTGGGCGCGGAAGGCGTGCAGGACCTCCTGGACGGAGGAGAAGTGGCGGTAGGCCGTCGCGGTGGACACCTCGGCGTGCCTGGCGATCTCGGCCAGGCTGACCGGTGTGGGCGAGTTCTCGAACAGTCGCGCGGCGGCCTTGATCAGCTGCCTGCGGTTGCGCTCGGTGTCACTGCGCATGGGTCGACTCCTCGCTGTGTACGGGGCGGCGCTCATCGCAGTGTCAGCAGGCCGTCGGCGAGCCGGCGGACGCCCTCGATGATGGACTGCGGGCTCGCAGCGTACGACAGCCGCAGGTGTCCCTCGCCCCGCGACCCGAATTCGCTTCCCGGCCGGACCGCCACGCCCTGCGCGCGCAGCGCCGCCACGACGTCGACGGAGGGCAAGTCGATGTCGTAGCGCGGGAACTGGTAGAAGGCGCCCTCGGGCGCGCTGAGGGTGAGGCCGGGGATCGCGGCCAGTTCCTTGCGCATGAGCTCGCCCCGCTCCTCGTAGGCGGCGCGCATCCGGGTGACGTCGTCGGCGCAGCTCTGCACCGCCACCAGTGCGGCATCCTGGATGAAGGTGTTGACCGAGCCGTTGAACGTGTTGTGGACGCGGGCCGCGGCCTCGATGAGCGCCGAAGGTCCCCAGAGGTAGCCGACGCGCCAGCCGGTCATCGCATAGCTCTTGGAGAAGGTCTGGCAGTAGACCGTACGGTCGCGCAGGCCCTCGACCGAGATCGCCGAGGTGAACGGGCGGCCGGTGAAGTCGAGGTCGGAGTACGCCTCGTCGGAGATCACGATCGTCGAGGTGCCGTCCAACAGGTCGGCGAGCGCCCCCAGTTCCTCACGGCTGTGGACGATGCCGGTCGGGTTCACGGGGTTGCAGAAGACGAAGAGCCTGGCGTCCGTGAGGGCGTCGGCAAGGCGGTCGAGGTCCCAGTGCAGGTCCGGTGCGAGGGGAACGGGCACGACGACGCCTCCCGCCATGGCCACCAGGTCGGCGTACAGGGAGTAGGTGGGGTCGGGGACGACCACCTTGTCGCCGGGGTTCACGATGCCGAGGATCGAGGCGGACAGGCCGGCGGTTCCGCCCTGGGTGATCAGGATGTCGGCCGCGGAGACCGCTGTCGCCGCGGTGACGGTGAGCTTCTCGGCGAGTGCCTCGCGCAGAGGCGGTTCGCCGAGCAGAGGCGAGTAGTGGGTGCGTCCGGCGCGCAGCGAGGCGAAGGCCGCCTCGGTGACCGGCTCCGGGGTGTCGAAGTCTGGCTCACCCATGGCCAGGGAGACGAGGTCGCCCCGGGACTGCGGCTGCTGCGTCCGGCGCGAGGCGGCCGCGATCCGGGCGACCGCCTCGGCGGTGGCGAACCGGGGCGGCTGCGAGGTGATGGTGGGCGGCATGCGCTGCTTCTCCTGTCAGTGGGGGTGGTCAGGCCTGCGGTGCGGTGCCGGCGGGCGCGCCCGCCCAGCGGCTGACCTCAAGGTCGGTGGAGGTGTCGCGCTGTCGGGTGGGAGCGACGACGATCTCCTGGAGGACCACGCGCTGGGGGAGCGTCACGGCGAGACGGACCGCTTCGGCCACGTCCTCGGGCTGCACCATGCCGGCGCGCTCCTCCGGGGCCGGCGGGCGGGCGCGGTGGTCGAGGATGGGGGTGTCCGCCTCGCCGGGCAGCACGGTGATCGCGCGCAGCCCCTGGTTGCGGAACGTGTTGTGCAGGAACGTCATGAAGTTCCGGACCCCGGCCTTGGCCGCGCCGTAGGCGGCGCCGCCGAGCAGGTTGGGGTTGACGGCGGCGAGCGAGGAGACGGTGACGATCGTGCCCGTGCCGCGGTCGAGCATGTCGGGCAGCACGGCCTGGGTGAGCTGGAAGACCGCCGTGAGGTTCACTTCCAGGACCTGGCGCCACTCGTCGTGCGGGAGCCACTGGGGGTTGAGCACCGACGACGAGCTGCCCGCGTTGTTGACCAGCACGTCGACGGGGCCGAGTCCGGTGCGGACCCGGTCGAGGACACGGGTCATGTCGTCGACGCGGGTGATGTCGGCCGCGAGGGCGAGGGCGGTGCCGCCCTCGGCGCGGATCGTCGCCGCGGCCTTGTCGAGCGCCTCCTGCCTGCGGCCGACCAGGACGACGGAGAAACCGTCCAGGGCGAGCAGGCGCGCGATCTCGAGTCCCATCCCGCTGCCCGCTCCCGTGATCAGCGCGGTTCTGCCGGGCGACGTGCTCATGGGAGGACCATCCTTTCTGGACAGATTCGAGAATTCAATTGCAACTGAGAATATATTCTCAGATTGTGTGCGACAAGGGTGCAGTGAAGCCGAGGGCTCCGAACACCTCGGCCGCCGCGTGTCCCAGGGCGCGCACCTGCGCCTCGCGCCGCGCGAACCGCCGGAGCGAGGTCTCGCGCTCGGTCCAGCGGAACCGCAGTTCCCGTCCAGGACCGGCCTGTCCGAGCAAGGGGAGGGCGGCCCGTGAGGCGACGCCGACGATCGGATAGCCAGCAGTCAGGCTCCGGTAGCGACCGAGCACGATCAGCTCGTCCGCGTGCGGGATCTGCAGGGCTCCGATGGGCACCCCGTGCGACACGATCTCGGCGTCGCTGTCCGGGTGCATGACCGGCCCCGCGAGCCGCAGTCCCACATGGTTGGACCGCGGGGTGACGACGTACACCGAGTCCTCGATCAGCTCGCGGATGCCGGGAATCGTGTGGATGCCGTGGCTCGCGACCACGTCGACGACCCAGGGGCCCTCTTCGAAGCGCGGCACGGGCACGGCCAGCCGGAACAGCGGCGGTTCGAAGACACGGCGGCCGAACCCCCGGAACTCCGTCTCCACCAGGACGCGCGCACCCGGCGCGAGGATCTGCCCGAAACCCATTCTGGCGTCCGGGGCCGCGCTCCCCAGCAGAGTCGGCGCGGTGAGCATGCCGTTCACGGCCAGGTAGGTGCGCGTCCCGCGGCTCATGTCCGCGCGGACCCGGATCTCCTCGCCCGCCGGCACCACCAGAGGGGTCCAGCCGTCGACGGTCCCGCCGCCGACGGTGACCTCGGCGGGGGCACCGGTCACGGCCAGCAGGACATCGGCGTCGGGCACCAGGGCCAGTTCGCCGCCGAGGTTCTCGATCAGCGTCGCGCCCCGGGGGTTGCCCACGAGGAGGTTCGCGACGGCCGCCGAGTGCTGGTCGGCCGCCCCGCCGGTGGGCACACCGCGCTGTTCCGTGTCGCGCCGTCCGAGGTCCTGGAACGTGGTGACCCATCCGGTGCTCGTGATGTCGAGTGCCACGGTCGTCATGCGGGTTCCTCCACCGGCAGCAGGAAACGGCCGTCCACTGCTCCGGCCTCGTCCGGTGCGACGGGGACGAAGCGCACGATGTCGCCGGCGGCGAACGAGACGGGGTCGGGGCGGGAGATGTCGACGATGGTGTGCGGGGTGCGTCCGACCACCCGCCATCCGGTCGGGCCGGGGAACGGCTGGATGATCGCGTTGGTCCCTGCGATCATGATCGACCCGGGGACGACGTCCGTCCGGGGCTCGGCGCGCCGGCGCACCGGCCGGGGAACCTTGAGACCGTCCATCATCGGCGCCATCGCCGCACCGAGAAGGCAGATCGTGAAGGTGGACCCGGCGATGGCCTCGACGACCTCGGAGGAAGCCATCCCCAGTTCCCCGGCCACGGACGCCAGGTCGGGACCGTGCTCGTCGTCGAAGACGACGGGGATGGCGAACGTCCGCACCGCCCGCGCGCCGGCTCCGTCGTCCCGGGGCGATGGTGCCCACTGCGCCACCAGGCGGGCCGCGTACTCCACGTGCGGGAGCGCGGTCTGCAACGGGTCGAACTCGATGAGCAGGGATTCGAGACCGGAGACGACGTCGAGCACGCCGTGCGGGCGGTGAGCCAGGAACCGGTCGCGGAAGGCGACGATGCCGGCTCTGCGGATCGCCTGGTCGGTGTGGGGGATGGTCACCATCACCGCCGAGTCCCCGAAGGGCTCGACGGTGATGACGCCGTACTGTGCTGTGGTCATCTGCTGATCCCGCGTCCGGTCCCTCAGCGGGCGAGCGCGGCCTCCGTCTTCCGAGCCTTCTCCGCCAGGACGTCGCGCAGTCCGGCGACGCGGATGTCCGCCTTGTCGAGCTCGGCCCGCAGTGCGGTTCCGTTCGCGAGGACGGACGGGTGGTCGCCGTGCAGGAGAAGGATGTCGGCGTCGTGGCCGAGCGGTACCACGTTGCTGTTCACCGAGCGCACGGTTCCCTCCTGCACGACCTGGACGCAGCGCCGGCCGATCAGCTCGGGGTCGTGGATCAGGCCGCCCTCGTGCGAGCGGGGGACCGGCATCCCGTCGTCGCCGTAGCCGCGGTCGGCCAGGAAGACGTAGCCGACCTCAAGGCCGCGCTTGCGGGACTCCTCGGCGAGCAGACCGCGCTGACAGATCACGATGTAGTCGGTGTTGTAGGCGGCGATCGCGTCGGTGATGGCCCGGGCGTGCTTGGCGTCGGTCTGCGCGATCGAGCCCATCCGGCCGTGCGGCGCGACATGGCTGATGGTGCCGCCGTGCACCCGCGCGAAGGCGTCGAGGGCGCCGAGCTGGTAGAGGACGTCGGTGCGGATCTCCTCCTCGGTCGCCTCGATCAGGCGACGGCCGAAGCCGACCAGGTCGGGGTAGCCGGGGTGGGCCCCGAGTTCGATGCCGCGCTCCACGCAGTCGGCGACGGTGCGGTCCATGATGCGTGGGTCACCGGCGTGGAAGCCGCAGGCGATGTTCGAGGAGGTGACGAGGCCGAGCAGGGCCGCGTCGTCGCCGATCGTGTAGTTGCCGAAGCTCTCACCGAGATCGGCGACGACGGCTACGGAGTTGATTCCCATGATGTGCTCCTGAGGTGGGGAGGATGACTCAACGGACAGCGACACTTTCGATTCCGTGCAGGAAGGCTGCCGTGACCAGGGTGACGGGGTGGGCCCCGAGGTCGATGCCGCGCTCCGCGTAGTCGGCGACGGTGCGGTCCATGATGCGCGGGTCACCGACGTGGTAGCCGTGGGTGATGTTCGATGAGGTGACGAGAACGAGCGGGACCGTGCCGCCGAAGCGTTCGTCGGTCCTTCGGCCGGGATCGGTGACTGCGTCAGGACGTGCGCCCATGACGGCTCCCGGCGTGAAGGAGTGGTTCACCTGGCGGCGAGAGGACGGCCCTTGGTCTCGCGCAGGAAGGCGACGGTGACCAGCGTGATCAGGGCGGTGAGGATCGAGGCGTACGCCGGAATCAGGTTGGAGCCGGTCGACTTGATCAGCTCGGTCATCAAGAGCGGGGCGCTGCCGCCGAAGATGACCGTCGAGATGCTGAAGCCGATGCTGTAGGCGGAGTACCGCACGGTCGTCGGGAACATCTCGGCGAGCACGGTGTGGACGACCGCTGCGTGACCCGAGAAGGCGATGGCCAGCACGATGGTGCCGATACAGGCCAGCCCGAACTCGCCCGTGGTGATGAGCCGGAACATCGGGTAGGAGACCGCCGCCATCGCGACGGCGGAGCCCGCGAGTACCGGTTTGCGGCCGATACGGTCCGAGAGGCGGGCCATGAGCGGGATGCAGACGGCGATCGCGACCAGACTGAACGCCGTGACGGTGAGCGCCCTCAGCATCGAGAAGTTGTGCTCTCCGAGCGAGGTCTTCAGATAGGTCGGCATGTAGACGAAGAGCAGGTAGTAGCCGGGGCCGTTGAGCGCGGGAAGGAAGATCGTGAGGGCGATCGCCTTCAGGTGGCGAGGAGAGGTCAAGGCCTCCCGCAGGGGATTGCGCGCCACGGTGTTCTGCTCGCGCAGGGCCTCGAAGTGGGGGGTCTCCTCCAGCCGTCGGCGGATGTAGAAGCCGACGTATCCGAGCGGGACGGCCAGGAGGAACGGCAGGCGCCAGGCCCACGAGGTCATCGTGTCGTCGCCGAGCACCGTGATGAGGATGGCGGAGAAGGCGCTGCCGAACATCAGGGCGATGAACGAGCCGACGGCGATGAAGCTCATCATGTAGTTGCGGCGCGCGTCCGGGGCGTACTCGCCGACGAAGGACATGGCGCCGGCCACCTCGCCGCCCGCGGAGAAGCCTTGCAGGATCCGCAGAAGGAGAAGGAGGCCGGGTGCGGCGACGCCGATGACCGAGGAGGAGGGGATCAGGCCGATGGCCGCGGTGGCGACGGAGATGAGGACGAGCAGCGTGGCCAGAAGCGACTTGCGCCCGATCTTGTCCCCGAGGTACCCGCAGATGACGCTGCCGAACGGGCGGGCGACGAAGCTGACCAGGAAGCCGACGTTGGTGAGGAAGAGGCCGCCGGAGTCGGCGTCGCCCATGATGTTGATCGCGAGATAGGTGACGAGCAGGCCGTAGATGCCGTAGTCGTACCACTCGACGAAGGACCCGATCGCGCCCGCGACCGTGGCCTTGCGGACGACCTTCTCGTCGGCGGTGACCACGCCGGCCGCTGGGGCGTCGGGGCGCTCCGACTCCGCGTCATGGCGATCTGGTGTGGTGTCGAGCCGGTCTGACGTTGTCATACGCGTTCACTTTCGGTGTCGCGGACTCCGGAACGGTGTCCTGAGAAACGTGTGCTCAACGTGGCTGCTGCCAACGGCTGTTCCTGTTCCGAGCCGCGCTCCGTTCGTCGCGTGTTCCGGAAGGGGTGGTGGCGGAACACGAGGGAGGGGGCGGCATGGGTGCTCTTCAGGACCCCGTCCGTCGAGGGCTTGTGGTGGCCCGGCCGGGCTCACCGCCTGCTCGGCTCGCTGTGTCCGGCCGGGGGTGGGCGGCGCGGTGGAAGCCGCGGAACCATTGCGGAGCCGAGGCGAGGCTTGAATCGCGAATGAGAATAGATTCGCATTCTGGGGTGGTCAAGGATGTGTGTTGCCCTCACGTTAACCTTGCGCTTCCATCGCGATTCGGCCTTCGGCTCCGTCCTTGTGCAGCGCGGATGGCGTGGGATTCCATGGCCTGCGGGCGTCTCGGGCGGTCGCTTTCAGTCCTGGGTGAAACCCCCGATGCCCAGGTCGATGCGGTCACCCTCTCTTCGCGAGCGCCTATCCGGTGGGTCGCCCCCGTCACCCCCGTCACCCCCCATCCTGCCGCGGTCTTGCCCAACGCCTCTTGTTTTGCGCCGCGGATGGATGCACACTGACTCTCGCGAAACGCGAAACGTTTCGCATTTTCTGATCGGAAGGCGATCAACCCATGCCCCCCATTGCCGCGGCCTCGGCACCACGGGGCCCGTGTCACCCGATCGGAGCATCCAACGGACACGGACGCACCGTCGCGGTGCCGGGCGGCCACCGGCGGTCGCCGGGGCCGGCGGACCGGGCGGAGGCCGAACACCCGGCCGGGCCCGAGCCTGCGGCCCAGCAAGAGAAGGCCGAGGACGCGGGGAAACCCGGCCACCCGCGGACGTCGGGGGTGCGCGCGGCGCGGGCGCTGTCCGCCGTGCCCCCGCTCCCCCCAACCACAGCAATCGAAGGAGCCTGCGATGACCCAGGACAACGTGCGCGTGACCGGCGCGTGGGAACGCGCCGACGGGCAGGTGCTCGACCGGTTCCGCCGCCACTCCGTGGCCAACCTCGGTGATGCGCTGGATCGCCTCAACATCGTCGACGGCGGCATCGCGCCCATCTGGCACGGGGCCAAGGCCGTCGGCACCGCGCTTCCGGTCATGACCGTGGCGGGCGACAACAAGGCGGTGATCGCCGCGCTGGAGCACATCCGCCCCGGTGACATCGTCGTCATCAACGCCTTCGGCTACGACGGACGCGCCGTCATCGGCGACAACCTCGCCCAGCGCTTCGCCGCGTACGGGGCCGTCGGCGCGGTCGTCGACGGGTACGTACGCGACGCCGCGATCATCGCAGAACTCGGCGTTCCGGTCTTCGCCCGCGGGCTCACCCCAGCGGGCCCCTTCAAGAACGGGCCGGGCGCCATCGGCGAACCGGTGGCCATCGGCGGTGTCGTGGTGAACCCCGGTGACATCGTCGCCGCCGACGGCGACGGCGTCATCGTCATCCCGCCCCACCGCGCCCAGGAGGCGCTCACCTCGGTCGAGGAGATCGTCGCCCGCGAGGCCGCGCTGGACGCCGAGGCCGAGGCACTGCGCAACGCGGCGGCCCGATGAACGACCGGATCCGCGAGTCCGGCCGCCTCCGTGTCGCGGTGGCCGCCCCGCTCTCCGACGAGAACCGCGCCCGCCTCCAGGAGTTGGAACCGCGCATCGACCTCGTCGTGGACCCCTCTCTGCTTCCGCCCATGCGCTGGCCCGCCGACTTCGCGGGGGACCCGGCCTGGCGGCGTAACCCCGCGCAGCAGCGCGCCTATGAGGAGGCGCTCGACTCGGCCGACGCCCTGTACGGCATTCCCGACGTGGACCCGAAGGCCCTGACCCGGGCGGTGCGGGCCAACCCGCGGCTGCGCTGGGTGCACACGATGGCCGCGGGCGGAGGAGGCCAGGTCAAGGCCGCCGGACTGAGTGACGAGGAACTCGACCGGGTCGTGTTCACCACCTCGGCCGGCGTGCACGGACGTCCGCTCGCAGAGTTCGCCGTCTTCGGCGTGCTCGCGGGGGCCAAGGACCTGCCCCGTCTCACCCGGCAGCAGCGCGACCGAGAGTGGAGCGGCCGTTGGCCGATGGGGCAGGTGAACCAGCAGACCGTCCTCGTGCTGGGCCTCGGAGGAATCGGCCGGGTCGTCGCCGCGGCGCTGCACGCGCTGGGCGCGAAGGTGATCGGCACGAGCAGACGGGACATCACCGTGCCCGGAGTCTCCGCCGTGATCCACCCCGACCGCATCGTCGTGGCGGCCCCCCTCCTCGACGCCGTCGTGAACACGCTCCCCGGCACGGCCACCACCGAGCACCTGCTCGGCAAGCGCTTCTTCGACGCCCTACGGCCCGGCGCCACTCTCGTCAACGTGGGCCGTGGAACGGTTGTCGACGAGTCCGCCTTGGTCGACGCCCTCGACGCAGGGCGTGTCGGTCTGGCCGTACTGGACGTCTTCGAGACCGAACCGCTGCCGGCCCACAGCCCTCTGTGGGATCACGACCGGGTCCTGGTGAGCCCGCACACGGCCGCGCTGGATCCGGGCGAGGACCGCCGTATCGCCGAACTCTTCGCAGCGAACGCCACGCGGCTCCTCGACGGGCACGACCTCCTCAACCGTGTGAACACCGTCGAGTTCTACTGATCAGGAAGGCCACCACGCAGGTGCAGGTGACTTCCGCTTTCGATCACACCGGCCGGGTGGCCCCGGTCGCCGGATCGAGCCGCGGCATTGGGCTTGCCTGTCCGCCGGCCGAAGCCGGGGCCACGATTGTGTTCAACGGCGTCACCAACCAGTCGTGGGCATCACGTGCTGGGCGGCGCAGGTGGTTCATCGGGCCTGAGTCGACTCGCGGCCCATGGCGGCCAGGTTTCGGTCGACTCTGTTTCGGTGGTGGCCGGGTGTGGCTGTGCCGCAGGAATGCAGCAGCCAGGGCAGTTCCGGCAGATCCGTTCCTCGACCGGGCCGCGCTTCATCGTGCCGGAGCCTCTTAACATCGGATCTCTCTTTAGTTGATGTGGACGCGTCATCGCTTGAGCGGTAGCTTTCGAAAGGTTCAGACCTGCGTCCAGGCTTCCCATGGAGGATTGATCGGATGTCGAGGAAATGGGCCCGAAGAAGAATCCGCATGTTCTGCCTCACCGGCGCTCTGATCGCCGGTCTCTCCCTGACCGGTGGCTCCGCAGAGGCAGGCTCGCCGGGCGACGCGGTGGCCCGGGCCTTGCCCGCCGGGGTCTACTTCCAGAACGAGGGCACCGTCCAAGGGTGGTCCAACTACCCGCAGAAGCCCCAGAAGCAAGGCGTCATACGCAACGTCACCACCCCCGCCTACAAGGGTGGCAACGCCATTGAGGCCAAGCAGACCTACATCAACGAGGGCGGCGGTTACCACTCCGAGACTGTGCAGGACTCGACCCAGGCCGTAGGCCAGGACCGTTACTACGGCCAGGCCATCTACATTGCCCCCAACTGGCAGTTCCACGACCAGAACGTCACCTTCCAACAGTGGTCCCCCGAAGATCCCGAGGGGCCGTGGGAGCTGATGTTCATCCAGAACGACGAGCTGCGCATCGGCGGATCCGGCGGCATAAGCGCGAACGTCGCCAAGGTGACCAATCTGCGCGGCACTTGGATCCGGATCGTCACGCGCCTGAAGTTCAGCGGGACCGACGGCGCCTTCGAGATCTGGGTCAACGGCGTGAAGAAGTACAGCAGGACCGGAGTCCCCGTGCTGCCCAAGACATCGAACACGGTCCGCTGGTCGTCCGGCATCTACTGCACCGGCTGGCGTGACAGCCTGCCTGACGGCCCTTGGGAGCTCTCCGTCTTCCATGACCAGGCACGCATCGCGAACTCGTACAGCCTGGCCGAACCCGCGAACTGGTGACGCGAGGGCGGTTCGGCCGGCCGGGCGGGGCTTCCTGCCTCCCCGCCAGGCAGGAAGCCCCGCCCGGAAGCTTGTCAGGGGCCTCGTGCTGGTCGTTGAGCGGCATGGGGCGACGCCGGCTGCGCCGCACCTCTGGCCGCCACCGGATTCGCCTTCGGGACCACGAGGGGTGGCGGCCCGCCGCCGGGCCGCGGTATTGACCTGCTTCTGTCGGCGTCATGCCGGCCCGTACGACCGCCGCTTCCCCGCACCGCGAGCTGTCCGCGCCGACCAGGCCAGCCGGGGAAGGCGGCTGTCGACCATGGCCGAGAAGAACCTGCGCGTGTCATTGACGCGCGCCCCATAGGCCCCTACGTTCACCGCGATGAATCGATTCAACTTCTACCTACCTCAGGGGCCGCTGTGATCAGTAGAAGGAACATTCTCGCGGGCACCGCAGCCACGGTGGGCGCTGTGGCCGCCGGAACCGGCCCGGCCGTGGCCGCACCCACGCCTGCCGCAGGACAGTCCGCAGAGCCTGCCGCAGGGCCTGCCGGAAAGAGTGCTTTACGGGTCGCCTCACCGACCGTCGAGTACGTGCAGCGACCGCTGGGCCTCGACGCGGCCCGTCCGCGGCTGAGCTGGCCGCTGGCATCGGCCAGACCGGGGCAGCGGCAGAGCGCCTACCAGGTGCGTGTCGCCTCCAGCGCCGCCGGTCTGTCCCACCCGGACGTGTGGGACAGCGGCAAGGTCGTCTCGGGTGAGTCCGTCCTCGTCCCGTACGACGGTCCCCGACTCCAGCCCCGTACGCGCTACTTCTGGGCGGTGCGGGTGTGGGATGCCGACGGCGGTGTCTCGGAGTGGAGTGCGCCGTCGTGGTGGGAGACCGGCCTGGTGGACGAGTCGCAGTGGTCGGCGGAGTGGATCTCCGCTCCGGCGGCCCTCACGGACGTCCCGTCCCTGGAGGGCAGCTCGTGGATCTGGTACCCGGAGGGCGACCCGGCGAGCAGCGCTCCGGCGGCCACCCGATGGTTCCGCCGTACCGTCGGCCTTCCCGACGGCATCACCGCGGCCACGCTGGTCATCAGCGCGGACAACGTCTACGCCGTCTCCCTCAACGGCACCGAGCTGGCACACACCGACCTGGACACGGACAACGAGGGCTGGCGTCGCCCGGCCGTCATCGACGTCCTCGACCAGGTACGTTCCGGCCGGAACACCCTGGCGGTCTCCGCGGCCAACGCCACGGCCGGGCCCGCCGGACTGATCTGCGTGCTGGCCCTGACCACGTCCTCCGGCGAGCAGAGGATCCACACCGACGCCACCTGGAAGGCCGCGAACCAGGAACCGGCCGGCAACTGGCGCGCACCGGACTTCGACGACAGCGCCTGGCAGGCGGCGAAGGTGGCCGCCGCATGGGGAGCGGGGCCGTGGGGCCGAGTCGTACCGGTCTCGTTCGCCGCGCACCAACTGCGCCACGAGTTCCGCCTGCCGAGCAAGAAGGTGAGCCGCGCCCGTCTCTACGCCACGGCGCTCGGCGTGTACGAGGCGCACCTCAACGGCCGGCGCGTGGGACGCGATCGACTCGCCCCGGGCTGGACCGACTACCGCAAGCGTGTGCAGTACCAGACCTACGACGTCACCGGCTCCGTCCGCCCGGGCGTCAACGCGTTCGGCGTCTTCCTGGCCCCCGGCTGGTACGCGGGCAACATCGCCAGTTTCGGTCCGCACCAGTACGGCGAACGCCCGGCGCTCCTGGTCCAGTTGGAGGTCGAGTACGCCGACGGGACGAGTGAACGCATCACGTCGGGGCCCCGGTGGCGGGCCACGGCGGGACCGATCGTCTCCGCCGACCTGTTGTCGGGCGAGACCTATGACGCGCGGAAGGAGACGGCCGGGTGGACCTCGCCCGGCTTCGACGACCGGTCCTGGCTCGCGGTGCGCGGCGCTGACAACGATGTCCCGGAGAAGATCGTCGCGCAGGTCGACGGTCCTGTGCGTATAGCGCAGGAGCTCCGTGCCCAGGAGGTCACCGAGCCCGAGCCGGGCGTCTTCGTCGTCGACCTGGGCCGGAACATGGTCGGGTCGGTACGGCTGCGCGTATCGGGCGACGCCGGAACCACGGTGCGGTTGCGGCACGCGGAGGTCCTCAATCCCGACGGAACGGTCTACACCGCGAACCTCCGGTCGGCCGCCGCTACGGACACGTACATCCTCAAGGGGGGCGGTGAGGAGATCTACGAGCCGCGTTTCACCTTCCACGGGTTCCGCTACGTCGAAGTGACGGGGTTCCCCGGGAAGCCGTCGGCGGGGTCCGTGACCGGGCGGGTCATGCACACCTCCGCGCCGTTCACGTTCGAGTTCGAGACCGACGTACCGATGCTCAACCAGTTGCACAGCAACATCGTCTGGGGGCAGCGCGGCAACTTCCTCTCCGTCCCGACGGACACCCCGGCCCGCGACGAACGGCTCGGCTGGACGGGCGACATCAACGTCTTCGCGCCCACCGCCGTGTACACGATGGAGTCGGCCCGCTTCCTCAGTAAGTGGCTGGTCGATCTCCGTGACGCGCAGACCCCGGACGGCGCGTTCACCGACGTGGCGCCCACCGTCGGCCCCCTCGGCAGCGGCGCGGCGGGCTGGGGGGACGCGGGTGTCACGGTCCCCTGGGCCCTGTACCAGTCGTACGGCGACCGACAGGTGCTCAACGACGCCTGGCCGTCCGTCCGGGCCTGGCTGAGCTACCTGGAGAAGAACAGCGACGGGCTGCTGCGGCCGGCCGCCGGCTACGGCGACTGGCTCAACGTGTCGGACGAGACACCCAAGGACGTGATCGCGACCGCCTACTTCGCGCACAGCGCCGAGCTCGCCGTACGCATCGCAACAGAGTTGGGCGAGGATCCCGCGCCCTACGCCGACCTCCGGGCACGCATACGCACGGCGTTCCGGACGGCTTACGTCGCGTCCGACGGCAGGGTGAAGGGCGACACACAGACGGCCTACGTACTCGCGCTGTCCATGGATCTGCTGCCGGACGAGCTGCGCAAGGCGGCAGCCGACCGCCTCGTCGCCCTCATCGAGGCGAAGGACTGGCACCTGTCGACCGGCTTCCTCGGCACCCCGAGGCTGCTGCCCGTCCTCACCGACACCGGTCACACCGATGTCGCCTACCGGCTGCTGCACCAGCGCACCTTCCCCAGCTGGGGCTACCAGATCGACCGGGGAGCGACCACCATGTGGGAGCGCTGGGACTCCATACAGCCGGACGGCGGCTTCCAGAGCCCGGCGATGAACTCCTTCAACCACTACGCCTACGGCTCGGTGGGCGAGTGGATGTACACCAACATCGCCGGTCTCGCCCCGGCCCGGGCGGGCTACCGACGGATCGTCATCCACCCCCGCCCGGGCGGCGACGTCACCTCCGCCAACGCCACGTTCGCCTCCCTCTACGGTCCGGTGTCCACCCGGTGGCAGCAGCGGTCCGGACGCTTCGTGCTGTCCTGTGTCGTGCCGCCCAACACCAGCGCCGAGGTGTGGATTCCCACGGACGACCCCGAGCGCGTCAAGCACACACGGGGGACGTTCGTGCGCGCGGAGGACGGCTGCGCGGTGTTCGAGGTCGACTCGGGAAGCCACCGCTTCACCGTGTGACCGCGGAATGTACGAGCAGTTCTCCCGAGCACCCCTCCGAGCACCCCTTCGTGCTCACCGCCGTCGCCCCGGGCCGTTGCCGGGCCCTGGGGCGACGGTGTCGCCGGAGTCGACCGCAAGCAGTCACATCACGCCGGGTCACTCAGGATGTGCCGAGCGGGCGGTGCTCAGGCGGTACGTCGTCCCGGCCTCCGTACCGAACACGATCAGCCCCGGCTCCGGGCGCCGTATCCCGACGGGGTGGCCGTGGGCGGTCACCTTCAGGTCGGTCGCGGACCGCACGACCGCCCGGTTGCCGGAGCGGGACCGCAGACTGCCGGTCAGCAAGGCGCCCCCGCCCCACTCCAGGTCCACTTCGAAGCCACCGCGCGCCAGCAGACCGCGTACGCGGCCGTCCGGCAGCGTTGGAGGCAGCGCGGGCAACAGATGCAGCTCACCCGCGTGGGACTGGAGCAGCCACTCCGAAACCCCCGCCGTCGCCCCGAAGTTGCCGTCGATCTGGAAGGGCGGATGCAGATCGAAGAGGTTCGGCGCGGTGCGCTCGGGGGTGAGCAGGTCGGTCAGCAGCTTGTAGGAGCGTGCGCCGTCCTCCAGCCGCGCCCAGAAGTTGATCTTCCAGGCGAGGGACCAGCCGGTGCCCGCGTCACCACGCTGCTCCAGCGTCTTGAGCGCCGCGGCGAACAGTTCGGGGGTGCCGCGCCTGGTGATCTGGTTGCTGGGGTGCAGACCGTACAGATGGGAGACATGCCGATGGTTCTGCTCGGGAGCGATCGCGTCCCAGTCCTCCTGCCACTCCTGCAACTGGCCCTGGGCGCCGATCTTCATGGGCGGCAGCTTCCCGCGCGCGGCCCGCGCCTCGGCGCGCATGCCGCCTTGCCGGTCTCCGTGTCCCTCTCCGGCCGCGTCTCCGTCCGTGTCTCCGTCCTCGCCCAGCAGTTCGGACGCCTTGACGAAGCCGTCGAGAAGATCACGCAGGATCTGGTTGTCCATGGTCGGCCCGGCGCAGACGGACACGTCCGTGTGGTGGGCGTTCTCCGGCGAGACCGCGGGACAGGTGACGAGGTGTCCGCTCGCCGGATCGGTGACGAGGGTGTCGAGGAAGAACCTCACGGCGCCCCGGAGCACCGGATAGCGCCGGCGCAGAGCCTCCTTGTCACCCGTGAAGAGATAGTGCTCCCAGATACCGGTCGACAGCCAGGCTCCGCCGGTCTGCCACATGCCCCAGAACGCCCCGTCCACCGGCGCCGTGCCGCGCCAGGCGTCGGTGTTGTGGTGGGTGACCCAGCCGCCCGCCCCGTACTGCACCTCGGCGGTTCGCGCCCCGGTGACCGACAGATCCGCGAGCATCTCGAAGACCGGTTCCCAGCACTCCAGGAGGTTGGTGAGGGCGGCCGGCCAGTAGTTCATCTCCGTGTTGATGTTGATCGTGTACTTCGAGTCCCAGGGCGGGCTGAGCGACTCGTTCCAGATGCCCTGGAGGTTGGCGGGCTGGGTCCCGGGCCGTGACGAGGAGATCAGCAGATAGCGCCCGTACTGGAAGTGCAGGGCGACCAGGTGGGGATCGGCGGCGGAGGCGAAGTTCGCGACGCGTTCGTCGGTGGGCAGCGCCGCCGCGTCGGTCGTGCCGAGGTCGAGTTCCACCAGCCGGAACAGGCGCTGGTAGTCGGCGACATGGCGTTTCCGGAGCCGCGCGTACGGGACGTCCGAGGCGGCGTTGAGCGGAGCGGCGGCGCGGTGGGCGTGGTCGCCGGTCGGGTTCCGGTAGTCCGTGTAGCTGGTGCCGATGGAGACCAGCAGGGTGACGGAGTCGGCACCGGTGACCGTGAGGGTCCCGTTCTCGCTGCTGACCGTTCCGCCGTCGGCCCGGGCACGGGCCATGGCCCGGAACCGTACCTGCCCCGTGATGCCCTCACGGGTCTGTGACGTTCCGTCGATCGCGACGGTGATCCGGTCGGGCGATGACGCGGTCACGGTCTGTGGGCTGTCGAAGGCCGCGGTGAAGGAGACGGCCCCCGGCGCATCCGAAGACAGGTGCATGACAATCACCTGGTCGGGATGGCTGGCGAAGGCCTCCCGGCGGTACGTCACCCCGCCCTGTGTGCAGCGGACGGACGTGACGGCGGAGTCGAGGTCGAGCGTGCGCCGGTAGTCGTGGACCTCGCCTTCGGCGGCGAAGGCCAGACGCAGGTTGCCGACCGTCTGGTACATCAACTCGCCCTTGGGGATGCCGAGGAAGTCCGAGTCGATCAGGGACTGCGCGGCGGCCCACTCACCGGCGAACACCAGTCTGCGGATCTCGGGGAGAGCGGCCAGTGCGCTCGGGTTGGCAGGCTCGTACGGCCCGCCCGCCCAAACCGTGTCCTCGTTCAACTGGAGTTGTTCGCTGTCGGTGCCGCCGAAGACCATGGCGCCCAGCCGTCCGTTGCCGATCGGCAGTGCCTCCAGCCATGTGGAGGCCGGTCGGGGGTACCAGAGAGCGAACTCGCCGGGTTCCGCGGCGGCCCCGGACGAACCCTCCGGCACCGTCAAGTCGGCGTCCGCCCTGTCGGCGGCATGCGACGCGGCCCCGGACGACGCGAGGCTTGCCACGCTCGCTCCGGCGGTGGTGGACACTGCGAGGAAATGTCTGCGATCCATGGCAATAGCGTCGACTCATGGGATGTCTCCTGTCGACGGTGGGGGCGACTTTCGAAACTTTCCCACGGCGGACCGGTCCGGGCGCGCCCGCTCCATCCTCCCGTGCGGGGGCTCACCCCGATCGCGGAGAGCGTCGCTGTACTGGGAAATGCCGAGGCGGGACGGTCGCTCGGTCGACTCCGCTCTGCCTGTCCGGGCCAGGGCGCTGTGCCCCGCCCGGACGCGGTGGACCGGATGTGTCGTTTCGGGCCATGGGGGGAGAGGTTGGATGAGTCGTATCAACGCCGGAGGAGCCAAACTCGGTGCTGCGGGGGTGCCGCCGTCAGCCGCTTCCGCCGGGTTCAGTCCCGATAGCCCCGCAGCTTCCGGTACAGCGTGGCGCGGGCGATGCCCAGGGCCGCCGCCGCGCGGGCCTTGTTGCCGCCGTTGCGGCGGAGGGCCTCCAGGATGGCGGTGCGCTCGGCATGCTCCATCGGGCTGAGCTGCCGGGTGGCGGGTCCCTCACGTACGGGGTCCGGCAACTCGGCACGCCTGACGGGGCCCGTTGCGCGACGGTTCTCAGCCAACGCCCGTACAAGATGGGCGAGTTCGGTGACATTGCCGGGCCACGGGTACTGCTCCAGGGCGCGCAGCGCGTCCAGGGTCCAGGTGAGCGGGGGTCGTCCCGGTGCAGGCCTGGGGGACAGGGCCGGAAGCAACTCCCTTATGTCTTCCGGTCGTTCGTGCAGCGCGGGCAGCGTCACCGAGCGTGCGGCCAGGGTGTCCAGGAGCCGCTGGAGACACGGGCCCGGAGGCGCTCCGGGGGTGTAGGTGGCGAGTAGGGGTGCGCCCGGACGGGCGTCGAGCAGCGAGTTGAGGGCCGCCGAGTCGGGCTGCGCGAGACGCTCGATGTGACGGATGAGGAGTGGACGGCCGTCCGTCAGTTCGCCGATCCCGCCGCGGAGCCCGCCTTCCGCCGCGTCCACGATCAACGGCCTCGCGACCAACTCCCGTGCGAGCGAGGTCTTTCCGGTGCCGCGTTCGCCGACGAGGAGCAGGGGCTCCGGGGTCAGGGCCAACTCCATCGCGCGGCCGACCGCGTGGCGCCAGGGCACCGACCGCCCGGCCAGCGAAACGACGGTCCGCCCGGCCGAGGCCACAGGCGCACGCCCCACCCGCTCAAGCACGGCGACCGCACCGATGACCGAGCCCAGGTGCGGTACCGGGGTGACGGTCGCGGAACAGTCTGTGCCGTCCGGGAGCCGGATGCGGTACGGGGTCGAGGGTGCCGAGTCGGCTGCCGCTCCGGGTCCGGCGGCAGGACCGGTTCCGGTTGCCGCCTGTGTCTCTGCCTCGTCTCCGGATTCCGTAGCCGTGTCCGAGTCGCCCTCGAACTCCGGCTGTGCGCCGCTGCCCGCTGCCCGCAGCAGTGCGACCGTGTTCCGCTCCAGGGCTTCCAGTCCTTCCGGTGAAAGGAGTTGCCCCGCGGCCTCGTTGACGAGCCGGTTGCGTCCGTCGAGGGCGACGACCGCACGTCCTTGCTCCCGTGTGGCCCGCAGAAACGCGTCCAGCAGCACACGTTCCGCCGCCCGCGACCGTGCGAGGAGTTCCGCCTCGACGGCGCTCGCCGCTGCCTCGGCGAGCGGGGCCCCCGGGTGCGGCATGTACTCGGCGCTGAGTCCGGAGGTCACCGTCACCGTGCCCAGCGTCCGACCGGTCTCCGGCGCCAGCACCGGCACACTGACCGCGGAGATGTCCTGCCACAGGTCGAGGAAGTGCTCGGGGCCGTGCACCTCGGCGCGGCGGCGGGTGTGCAGCGCGAGGGCCGCGCTGTTGTGACCGACCTCCTGCTCGGAGAGGTCACGGCAGCACGCGGCGTCCGGAGCGCAGCCGGCCGCCCACAGCACCCGCAGCCGCTCGTCGGTGAGTACGAGCGCCGCCTGCCCGGTGCCGAGCGCCGGGGCGAGCCGTTCGAGCACGGGCAGGGCCGCGGTGAGCAGGGTGGATTCGGCCGGTCGTGCGGGATGCCGTGACGCCTCGGGCGCCGAGTCGGTCACATCGTGCCGCACGCCGAAGAACCGGGCGCGCTTCCACGCGGCGGCGACGTCGTCCGGCACGTCGTCCGGCAGTTGATGTCCCGTCAGGAACAGCTCGCGGGCCCTGCGCAGTGAAGCGAGGGAGGGGCGGACGGAGGAGCGTTCTGTGCTGGTCACAACGACACTCACCGTACCGGGCGCGGTTGAAGGAGCAACAACCGCCTTCGGTTTCCCGTTCGCGCCCCACACGCTCCGTCTGCGGTTTCCCGGTCCGCACGCCGCACCCACCGCGGGCGGTTTCCTGTTCGCGTCCCGTACCCACCGTCTGCGGTTTCCCGGTCCGCGCCCGTACGCACCGCCTTGAACAAGCGCGCCCACCGTCCCGTACCCACTGGGTACGTGTGCACCGTGCCGTCTCCAGCGCCGCACTGTCTCTAAATGAGACACCCACGCTCCGGCGCCCCCCTCCATGATCTTGAACGATCGGCGCCTGTTCTCTGTCCCTGGAGCGTTTCCCGTGCACACCGTCGAGCCCGATGTCGTGACCGACGTACTGATCGTCGGCAGTGGCCCCGCGGGTGCCTCCGCCGCGCTCGCCCTGAGCACGTACGGCGTACCGAACATCGTCGTCACCCGTTACGCGAGCCTCGCCGACACGCCCCGGGCCCACATCACCAACCAGCGCACCATGGAAGTGCTGCGTGACCTCGGCGTCGAGCAGGAGGTCGTCGCGAAGGCCACGCCGCAGCACCTGATGGGCAACACGACCTTCTGCACCAGCCTCGCGGGCGAGGAACTCGGCCGGGTCCGCTCCTGGGGCAACGACCCGCTCGTCCAGGCCGCGCACGAGCTCGCCAGCCCCACCCGCATGTGTGACATGCCCCAGCACCTCATGGAGCCGGTGCTCATGGACGCGGCCGTCGCCCGCGGCACGCGGCTGCGCTTCAGCACGGTGTACAAGTCCTTCGTCCAGGACGCCGACGGTGTGACGGTCACCGTCGAGGACCGGCTGCGCGGCGACGAGTACACCATCCGCGCCAAGTACCTCATCGGCGCCGACGGCGGCCGCTCGCAGGTCGCCGAGGACGCCGGGCTGCCGATGGGCGGCCAGATGGGCGTGGCCGGCAGCATCAACATCGTCTTCGACGCGGACCTGTCGAAGTACACCGCCCACCGGCCGTCCACCCTCTACTGGGTGCTCGCCCCGGGCGCCACCGTCGGCGGCATCGGCGCGGGCCTGGTGCGCTGCGTCCGGCCCTGGAACGAGTGGCTGATCGTATGGGGGTACGACGTCACCGCGGGCGCCCCCGACCTGACCTCCGAGTACGCCGAGTCCGTCGTCCGGGGGCTCGTCGGCGACGACGAGATCCCGGTGACCATCAAGTCGTCCTCGGCATGGACCGTCAATGAGATGTACGCGGAGACGTACTCGAACGGCCGCGTCTTCTGCGCCGGGGACGCCACACACCGCCACCCGCCGTCCAACGGCCTGGGCTCCAACACCTCCATCCAGGACGCCTACAACCTGGCCTGGAAGCTCAGGCTCGTCCTCGACGGCACGGCGTCCCCGAAGCTGCTGGACTCCTACACCGCCGAGCGAGCCCCGATCGGCAAGCAGATCGTCACCCGCGCCAACAAGTCCATCGGTGAGACGGCCCCCGTCTTCGAGGCGCTCGACGGGCTCTCCCCGCAGACCCCCGAGCAGCTGTGGGCCAACATCGCAGCCCGCAAGGAGGACACGCAGGCCGCGGAGAAGCAGCGGGCGAGGCTGCGCGAGGCCATAGCGTTCAAGGTGTACGAGTTCAACGCACACGGCGTCGACCTCAACCAGCGGTACGCGTCCGCCGCGATCGTCCCCGACGGTACCCCCGACCCCGGCTTCGACCGCGACCCCGAGCTGTACCACCAGCCCACCTCCCGCCCCGGCGCCAAACTCCCGCACGTCTGGATCACCTCGGGCACGCGCACCCTGTCGACGCTCGACACCGTCGGACAGGGCCGCTTCACCCTGATCACCGGCATCGGCGGCGGGGACTGGGCGCGGGCGGCCGCCGCCCAGGATCCGGAGATCGCCACCGTCGTCATCGGGCCCGGGCAGGAGTACGAGGACCCGTACGGGGACTGGGCGCGACTCAGCGAGGTGTCCGACGGGGGAGCCCTGCTCGTACGCCCGGACGGCTACGTCGCCTTCCGGCACGCGACGGCGGCCGCATCCCCCGAGGACGCGGAGCGGTTGCTTACGGGGGCGGTGCGGCGGATCCTCGGACATGCCTGACGGGAACGGGCGGGATGAGCCGCGGGACCAGGGGAGCCGTATGAGCACCGCATTCACCAGCGACATCACCGGGGCGGTCGTCGACAGCCTGGAGGGCACGGCCGACCCCCGGCTGCGCGAGGTGCTCGGCGCCCTCGTCCGCCATCTCCACGACTTCGTCCGCGAGACCGAGCCCACCATGGCGGAGTGGGAGAGCGCCATCGCCTTCCTGACGGCGACCGGGCAGACCTGCACGGACACCCGGCAGGAGTTCATTCTCCTGTCGGACGTGCTGGGTGTCTCGATGCTCGTCGAGACGCTGAACGCCGACCGCGGGGGGACAGAGGCGACGGAGTCGACGGTTCTCGGCCCGTTCCACCTGACCGAGTCACCGGTCCGGGAGCTCGGCGCCGACATCGACCTGGTCGGCAGCGGCGAGCCGTGCGTGGTCAGCGGCCGGGTACGGTCCGCGGACGGCACCCCAGTGCCGGGCGCCGTCCTCGACGTCTGGCAGGCGAGCGCCGAGGGCTACTACGACGTGCAGCAGCCCGGCGTCCAGCCGCCGGGCAACGGGCGGGGGCTGTTCACGGCGGACGCCGAGGGCCGCTTCTGGTTCCGTACGTGCGTGCCGAGCCCGTACCCGATCCCCATCGACGGACCCGTGGGCGACCTGCTCCGCGCGACCGGACGGCACCCCTACCGTCCCGCTCACATCCACTTCATCGTCTCGGCCGAGGGGCATGCGCCGGTCACCACGCACATCTTCGTGGCGGGCAGCGACCACCTCGACTCGGACGCGGTGTTCGCGGTCAAGAAGAGCCTCGTCCAGGACTTCGACGAGACCGACGACCCGTCCCTGGCACGGGAGTTCGGCGTTCCGAACCCGTTCCGGCAGGCACGCTTCGATCTCGTCCTGAACCCGGAGCGGTCGTAATGGAGTTCGTCCACGAGGCCCGGCCGATGCGGGTCGTCTTCCGGCCCGGAGCCTCGGTGACCGCGGTGCCGGACGAGGCGCGCCGACTCGGGCTGCGGCGGGTGCTGGTCGTGTGCGGTCCCCGGGGCGCGGCCACGGCACGGGCGGTGGCGGACTCCCTCGGTGACACCTGCGCCGGGCTGCACGCTCAGGCCCGTATGCATGTGCCCGTGGAGGTGGCCGACCGGGCCGTCGAGGTGGCGCGTGCCGCGGGCGCCGACGGCTGCGTGGCGGTCGGCGGCGGCTCCGCGACCGGCCTCGGCAAGGCCATCGCACTGCGCACCGGACTGCCCCTGATCGCCGTGCCGTCGACGTACTCCGGCTCCGAGATGACTCCGGTCTGGGGCCTGACCGAACAGGGCGTCAAGCGGACGGGCCGTGATCCGGCCGTGCTGCCGCGCAGTGTGGTGTACGACCCCGAGCTCACCCTGTCGCTGCCGGTGGGTCTGTCCGTCACGAGCGGCATCAACGCGGTGGCGCACGCCGCCGAGGCGCTGTACGCGCCGGACGCCTCGCCGCTGGTGGCGCTGATGGCCGAGGAGGGCGCACGGGCGATGACCCATGCCCTTCCCGGGCTGGCGGCCGACCCCGGGGACCTTCAGGCGCGCGGGCGAGCCCTGTACGGGGCCTGGCTGTGCGGTGCCACGCTGGGCGCCACCACCATGGGCCTGCACCACAAGCTGTGCCATGTCCTCGGCGGTACGTTCGGTCTGCCGCACGCCGAGACGCACACCGTGGTCCTGCCGTACGTCCTGGCCCACAACGCGTCCGCCGCCCCCGAGGCCATGGCCGCCCTGGCCCGTGCCCTGGGCACCGAGGACCCCGCGCTCGCCCTGCGGAACCTCTCCATCCGGTTCGGCGCACCCCGCTCCCTCGCCGAACTCGGCCTGACCGAGCCCGACTTGGCGGTGGCGGCGGGTCAGGCGGCGGGTCAGACGTACCCCAATCCCCGCAAGGTCACCGTGGACGGCGTACTGGACCTGCTGAGAGCGGCGTACGAGGGGCGGGCGCCGGAGCCGTCGTGACCGCCGCTTCCGCGGCCGGCCGCCGGAGCCCACTCCCCCTGAGACCGGGACGTCTCACCGACGCTCCGACCACCTAGTCTGAACCTTCCCCCGAGGTCCCGCCGACATCCTGGCGAGACCTGAAAGATGAAAACTGAAAGGTGAACTCCATGGCCCTCGGACTGCTCCGGCGGCGACTCATGGGTGCCTCCGCAGGCGCCGCAGGCCGCACGCTTCCGGTCCCGGCCGGCGCGGGTGCCATTGTCCGCGAGGTCCTCGACCCCGTGAACCAGCCCATGGGCGCCGCCGATGTGACGGTGACGGAACTGCGCAGCCACCGGGTCGCGGCACGCGGCGCCACCGACCCGTACGGCTTCTTCACGGCGGTCCTGCCGCCGGGCAGCTACAGCCTGCTGATCGTGGCGGAGGGCCTGGAGCCGCACCGCGAGACCGTCGAGGTCGTCGCGGACAGCAGTCTGACGCCGGTGCGCGTGTGGCTCCAGACTGCCCGGCAGCTCGAACTCCCGGTCCCCGGCACCTGGCTCTTCGACCCGCCGCACACGGCGATCCGCTTCATCGCCAAGCACGTCGGCATGGCACATGTGCACGGCCGTTTCGAACGCTTCGACGGCGGCATACAGGTCATGCAAGACGTGTCCGAGTCCCGCGTCCACGTGCGCATCGACGCGTCGAGCATCACCACGGGCAACAACACCCGGGACACGCACCTGCGCTCCGCCGACTTCCTCGACGTCGAACGCTACCCGTACATCGAGTTCAACAGCACCCGCTTCGCCTACCGCGGCGGCAGCAAGTGGACGCTGCACGGCACCCTGACCATGCACGGCGTGAGCCGCTCCGTCGCGCTGGACACGTCGTACCTGGGCATGGTCAACGGCGGCTACGGCGAGGAGCTGCGCTGCGCGGCCCTGGCCAAGGCGGAGCTGCACCGCGAGGACTACACCCTCAACTGGCGCACGATGCTGGCGCGCGGCATCGCGGTGGTCGGCCCGACGGTCCAACTGGAGCTGGACGTCCAGGCGATGTACCGCACCCACGACACACCGACGCCGCCGGAGTAGGCGAGGGCCCGTGTGAGGCGGCGGGTGAGTACCGGCACGCGGTCTCCCCACCGCCCCCCGTGACGACTACATAGGCCCTGACCGGGTCCTCACGGGTGCGGCAGCGTCAGGGCCGAGTCCCCGTGCACCGTGATGTGTACCGGTGTGAAGTCGACGGCGTCCACCCGCGACTCCCCGGTGCCGGGGTTGCGCGCGTAGCGCGGATGGGCGCCTCCGCTGATCTGCCAGCGGATGCGGTGACCGGCGGCGAACCGGTGGGCGGTGGCGCTCATCGGCACGGTGACTTCGGAGGAGGTCTGGCCGTCCGTCCGTACTGGGGCCATCCCGTCGCAGACGTTGAGGGAACGGCCCTGTGCGTCCACGTCGCAGAGGCGGGTGAAGACGTCGGCGTGTCCGGTGTCGGTGGAGATGCTCAGCCGCGCGGAGACCGGGCCGATGATGTCGACGGGCTCCGTCAGCGGAGGGCCGGTGAACGTCAGGACGTCCGCCCGGGCCTCCAGGGTGCCGTTGTCGCGGTGTCCGGCGGCGGGGGAGAGCAGGGGGCCTCCCAGGGACGGGGTGGGGTCGGCCGGGTCGTAGCGGACGGAGGCCACGGGACCGTGGTCCGTGGGGGCCTGCGGGATGAGGTGTCTGTCCGGAGCAGGGAACCATGCCGTGGTGGCACCCGGGGACTGCGGCCAGTCGTCGAGGTCCCTCCAGGTGTCGTCGCCGCCGACGTGCACGCGCACACGGGTGGGGCGCAGACCTGAGTGGTCGCCGCACAGGTGCGCACGCAGCCAGGCGAGGCTCTCGGCGAAGACGTCGGGCCAGCCCTGTTGCAGGGCGGAGGTGTGGGTCCAGGGGCCGACGAGCAGGGCGGTCTCGCATCCGGCCTTGCGCAGTCGGCCGTACTGCTCGAAGGTCTGGTCGACCAGCGCGTCGCTCCACCCCGTGATCAGACCGGTGGGCACGCTCAGCCCCTCTGCCGCTGCCCCCAGCGACGCGCCGTGCCAGTAGGGGTGTTCGGCGTCCGCATGCGCCATCACATCGTCCAGCCAGGGCACTTCACCGCCAAGGGCTGATGCGTGCGCCCCGCGCAGCGGCCGTGCCGTGGTGATCTCGCGCAGTCGGCGCCTCAGACGCAGCGTCGCTCTCACGAACGGTACGAAACCCCGGTGCTGGTACGTCATACCCGCGGCGACGGCGAGGGCGTTCTCCAGCTGGAGCACACCGTTCGTGTGGAACAGGGCGTAGGGATCGTGCAGACCCACCTGCACGACCATCGCCTTGAGCTCCGGTGGCGGGTCCAGGGCCAGCGCCCACTGCACATATCCCAGATAGCTGGGGCCTATCGTGCCCAGGGTGCCGGTGAACCAGGGCTGGGAGCGCAGCCAGGAGACCGTGGCCCGGCCGTCGGCGGCCTCGTTGCGCCACAGGTCGAACGTACCGCCCGAGCCGCCGGTGCCGCGGCAGCTCTGCAGTACCACGTGGAAGCCCTGCTCGGCGAAGAGCACGCCGTACATCGGGGACCACGGCAGGCCCCTGCCGTAGGGCGAACGCACCAGAAGAGTGGGGAAGTCGCCCTCGGCGCGCGGGAAGTAGTGGTCCGTGACGAGCGGGCTGCCGTCGGCGCCGGGGACCGTCAAGCCCGGCTCCCAGCCGACTTCGTACCGCCTGGCCGGGAGACCGCGCCAGGTCGCCCGCAACAGCCGTGAGGACAGTGGCGGTTTACCGGCGGGCGGTGTCCAGGCCGGCCTGGACGCGGCGTCAGCGGCGTCATGGGTGCGTGATGTCATGGCCCCTCCTCTATTCTCGTACGTTGTACGAGAATAGAGCATGCTTGGATGACGTCGACAAGGGGCGCAGTGGCGAGGAGAGGACACGAAGACCGTGACCCGTGACGGCGGGACCGGCGCCACGGGCGTCGACCCCCAACAGCTCTGGCTCGGCCCGGCCCAGCCGCGCAGGGGCCGCAGGCCCGCCTTCAGCCGTGAGGCGATCACGGCGGCGGCCGTCGCCCTGGCGGACGCGGAGGGGCTCGAAGCGGTCACCATGCGACGGGTCGCCGAACGGGTCGGAGCGGGCGTGATGTCGCTCTACAGCTACGCCCCCGACAAGGAGACGCTGCTGGAGCTGATGGTCGACCACGTCAGCGGCGAACTCCCGACGACGTCCGCCCACACCGGCGACTGGCGCGCCGACCTGAGGGCCATCGCCCAGGTCCAGCGTGACCTCATGCTGCGACACCCGTGGCTGCCCGCCGCACTGACCACCCGCCGCGTCCCCGGCCCCAACACCCTTGCCTTCCTGGAGCGCGCACTGGCCGCGCTGCGCCCCACCGGTCTCGACGGCACAGCGAGACTGGAGGCGTTCGCCCAGCTCACCGCGTTCGTGGCCGGACACGTCGCCCACGAGATCGCGCAGGCATCCGTCGCACGGTCACCCGACCGATCGGCGGGCGAAGCCCGCTACCTGGCCGCTGTCGCCGCCGACGGCCACCACCCGGAACTCGCCGAAGTGCTCTCCGCACCCGGCCGCCCCCTCACCCCGGACGCCACGTTCAGCCGCTTCCTCAACCGCCTGATCGACGGCCTCGGCACGGACTGATCCCGCTCGACGCGGAGACGGGCCGGTCCTAGGCGAGGCCGTCCCGGGGGAGCCCGTAGACGCGGTACGCGTTGTCGCGGCCCGTCCACGTGGCGATGCGGAGCGCGTCGGGCAGGCTCAGTTCGTCGGAGTCCACCCGGGACTGGAGCAGATCGGCCAGCCCTCGCCGGAAGGCCAGCGCACCGAGGTGGAAGAACTCCGCGACCCCGTAGGCGTCCGAGCTGTGCAGCAGCTTGCGGAACGGGGTGATCTCCAGTGCCTCCTCCAGCACCGCACGCGCGCGGGCCGGGCCGACGTGGTGCAGGGTGAGCCCGACATCGAGGTACACCCGCTCGAAGACCGCCGCCAGGTAGGCGGCCTGCCGCTGGTAGGGCCAGCAGTGCAGCAGCAGCACCGGGACGGTGCCGGAGGTCAGGTGCAGCCAGTCGGTCAGACGGGTGGGGTCCACCCGGTGCATCCGGATGTCGTTGTCCCCGAAGCCGACGTGCAGTTGGAGGGGCAGCCCCAGGTCGACGGCGGTCCACAGCAGGTGGCGCACGAGCACCGGGTCGTCCAGCCGGGGGCGCGGGTCGGGCCCCCTGCCGCCTGTTCCTCTGCCGCCTGTTCCTCTGCCGTCCGTTCTCCTGTCATCTGTGCGCCTGCCGTCTGTTCCCCCAGGGCCCAGCCACCGTGCGGCCGCCGCCGTGACGTCCGCGTCCGACGGGCGGTTCGGGTCCAGGTCGAACCCCGTGCGGTAGGCGGCCACCGACTTCACCGCCACCGCGCCCCGCCGCTCGACGGCGTCCCGTACGGCCGCGCGGAACGCGGTGGCGTACTCGCCCGGCTCCACACCCTCCGCCGCCAGGCCCTCGGCGACGCTCTCCAGCCGTACGACCTCGTACGCGACGGAGGCACCGGCCGCCGCCACGAGTTCCGCCGGTGTCGTGACGCGGTCCGGGGCGTACCCGGTGTCGACGCAGAACACGTCGGTTCCGGCGGCCGTGACGAACCTCCGGTTCACCTCGCGCCAGCCCAGTTCGACCCGGCGTGCCAGGTACTCCGCGGCGGGCGCGTGCCGTGGCAGGTCCAGTACCGGAGCGCAGTGCCGGCGGATCGCCACGCCGACAGGGGTGTCGAAGGGTGAGATTCCGCGGCCCGGCCACGCGGCGCCCTCGGTGATCAGCGACTCGAACCTCTCCGCGTCCGGATCGGCGATGACCACACCGTGGCAGTGGTGGTCCACGAGAGGCAGCCCGGCGAGGGCCTCGTGGACCGGTCCGGTGGCCGGGGATACGGGACTCACGCCGGTCAGTACTTCCACCGGTACGCGGCTGCCACGAGTTCGTCGTCCTGTTCGGCCACGGCCGCGGTCTCCCCCTGACGCACGGCGATCACGGCGTCGGCGAGGACCGGCTCCAGCGCGGCGCGCAGCACCTCGTCCCGGCGGAACTCCTCGACGGAAGCCTCCAACGATGTCGGCAGGCGGTGCACGCCCCGGGCCGCCGCTTCATCGGTACTCAGGCGCGCCGGGTCCCCGCTGATCTCCTCGGGCAGGGGCGCGGCCGACTCCAGGCCGTCGAGCCCGGCGGCGATCAGACAACCGAGGGCGAGGTAGGGATTGGCGGCCAGGTCGACGGGCTTGACCTCCAGATTCGCCTCCTGGCTCTGGCGGCCCGTCATACCGGTGATGACGCGCACCGCGGTCTCACGGGTCTCGCGGCCCCAGGCGGCGAACACCCCCGCCCACTGCGAGGGCCTGAGCCGCAGATGGCTGGCCGGGGACGGGGCGGTGACGGCCGTCAGCGCCGGGAGATGCGTGAGCAGACCGGCCACGAAAGACTCGGCCTCGGCCGTCATGCCGTACCGCCGGTCGCCCCCGGCATGCAGGTTCACCCCGCCGCGCCATGCGGAGAGGTGGATGTGCCCGCCGTTGCCGACCCCCTCGGCGAGGACGGCCGGCGAGAACGACGCCCTGAGCCCGTGGCGCCGCGACACCGCCCGGATGGTCTGCCGCACCAGCACACTGCGGTCCGCGGCGGCCACCGGGTCCAGCGCACCCACCGAGATCTCGAACTGACCGGCCGCGTACTCGGGGTGGATCTGGTAGACCTCCACACCCTGCGCCGCGAGCGCCGTCAGCAACTCCAGGGTGTAGTCGCTGAGTTCGACCTGCCGGGTGGCGCTGTAGGCCGGGCCGCTGACGCCGGGGACGAACGTGTCACCGGGCGCCGTGGCCTGCCCGACGGCCCACTCGACCTCGACAGCCGCCTTGAACTCGATGCCGTGACGCACGGCCGCGTCCGCGACGATCCGGCGCAGGAAGGTACGGCTGCACGCCGGGTGCCGCGCCCCCTCCTGAGTGATCCGGTCGACCGGGGCCCACGCCCAGCCGGGCTGCGCGGACAGGGCCACGACCTGGTCGAGGTCGGGGTAGAGGCGCAGATCGCCGTCAGGGGAGCCGAGCACGTCCGTGGACACGATCGAGTCGTCCGCGAGGAACGTGTCGAACACCGGCGACATCCCGACGCCCCAGGCCGACGCCGAGGCGAGCCGCGACACCGGGATCGTCTTCACCCGGCAGATGCCCGCGGTGTCGACATAGGCGAGGACGACACCGTGCACACCCTTCGTGGACAGGTCCTTGGCCTGGGCCCTGGCCCGCCCGACGTCTTTCGGGCGACCGCCGGGGACTGGATCGGCCAGGGTCGTCATACGTCCTCCTCGCGTGCTCGGTGCTCCGCTCAGGGTTTCACGGCCACCGCCCCGAACCGCGGTACCACGACGGGGGAGCCCGAGTCGGCACGCCAGTGCGAGCACGCCACCGGACCAGGTGCGGCCGCCCCTTCTCCACGGGTGCTGTCATCGGCGGGGCAGGCCGCAGCCCATTCCCTCACCGGGCGAACTCCGGGCACTGCCTCCAACTTCTCTTCCCGGCCTATTGGTTGACGCTTCATCGCCGTGACACCCGTAGATCTTCGATGCGTCAACGAGGTTGCCTGACACTGTTCTGGGCATGTCAATCCTGCCTGAATGCCCCCACCCCCACGGATTGACCAGGAGGACGCATTGAAGACGCGTGCGCGGAGGCTCCGCAGAGCATCCCTCGTTTCCGGCAGCGCTGTTGCACTGGTGATCGCCTTCCCCGGCAGCGCGCTCGCAGCCCCGCCCCCGGCCCTGCCGGCCAACGCGGACACCACCGAGCAGACATGGCAGCCGGCGTACGACTACGACACCGACGGCTGCTACTCCACGCCCGCCATCGGGCCCGACGGAACCGTCAACGGAGGCCTCAACCCGACGGGCGCCCTCAACGGCCAGTGCCGCGACGCCTCGGACCTCGACAACACCAACGGCTACTCCCGCTACAAGTGCAACAACGGCTGGTGCGCCGTCATGTACGGCCTGTACTTCGAGAAGGACCAGGCCGTGGCCGGCAGCAGCCTCGGCGGCCACCGCCACGACTGGGAGCACGTCGTGGTGTGGGTGCAGAACAACCAGGCCCAGTACGTCGCCACGTCGGCCCACGGCAGCTTCAACATCTACACCCGCGACCAGATCCGCTGGGACGGCAACCACCCGAAGATCGTTTACCACAAGGACGGCATCAGCACGCACGCCTTCCGCCCCGCGAACTCGAACGACGAACCGCCGGAGAACCACAAGGGCACCTGGCAGTACCCGCCGTTGGTCGGCTGGAACGGTTACCCCGCCGGGCTGCGCGACAAGTTGAGCGCGTACAACTTCGGCAGCGCCAACTTCGGCCTGAAGGACGGCAGCTTCAACTCCCACCTCGCGGCGGCCAAGCCGTCGGGCATCTCGTTCGACCCCAACGCCTGACAGCCGGGTCGGACACGGCACCCCTCACCGGCCGGAAGCGCCAGGGCGCGGACAACTGGTGGGGGGTGCCCCCGTGCGGGGACGGAGGCGAGAGTTCCTGTTCATGTGAGGTACGCTCGTCGTACGTGATCGCGCGGGAATCCCGCGGTGGCGCATCGGGACGTGGCGCAGCTTGGTAGCGCACTTGACTGGGGGTCAAGGGGTCGCAGGTTCAAATCCTGTCGTCCCGACTTAAGAACATGCACGGCAGAGGCTGTTTCTGAGTAATCAGGAACAGCCTCTTCGTCGTTCGCGGGGACGAGACGGGGTATCCCTGTGGCCGACCATGGCCCGGAGTCCCGTCCGCTCTCACGCATTGTCCTCTGGGACGAGGTCGCGCGAACGACTCCCCGGTGGCCTGGACTACGTGAATTTCCGTCCGGCGGCGGAAGATTCCCCTTTGCCCGCGCCGGTAGCTTTTCCGTAAAGCTGCGAAGTCGCTTCAGGAGAAACTACCGGTGGAGAACGAATGACCGTCGAACAGGTGTTGCCCCCGTCTCCTCTGAAAGGAGAGCATGATTCGCTGCCCGCCGTCGCGGACACGGGCAGCGCCGCACGTGCGGAACGGCTGATGTCATTTCTGCGTCAATACGCGGAGGGACGCGTCAATTCGGCGCTGATGGACGACCGGCGCAGTGTGACACCGGCCGCGATTCTCGATCTGGGAAAGGCCGGACTGTTCGGACTCCAGGTCGCTCAGAAGTATGGAGGCCTGGAACTCTCCCATGCCGACGCCTACCGCGTGATAGCCCAGGCGGCGGTCATGGACACCAATCTCGCGCTCATCGCGGGCGTGCACAACGCGATCGGAGTGACGCCGATCCGCGTGTTCGGTGACGACAGGACCAAGGCGATGGTCCTGCCGGAGATCGCCCGGGGCAGGAGCCTGGCGACCCTCGCGGTCAGCGAACCCGGCGCCGGATCGAATGTGCAGGGCATCACGACGACGGCCACCGCGGTGCCCGGCGGCTACGTGGTGAACGGGCGGAAGTGCTGGATCAGCCTGGGCGCCTGGGCCGGCCATGTGAACCTGCTGGCGAAGACCACGGACCAGCAGGGGCGGCCCACGGGACTGTCGGCGTTCCTCGTGGAGGGACACAGCGACGGGTTCGTGCCCGGTCCGGAAGCCGTCACCCTCGGCATGAAGGCGTTCCCGCAGAACCGCATCGACATCACGAACCTGCGGCTGCCGTCCGAGGCGCTGCTCGGCGCCGAAGGCCAGGGGATGGCCGTGGCCCAGAGCGCGTTCTACGGCGGGCGCGGCATGCTGGGCGGTGCGTGCGTCGGTGTCATGAAGCGCTGTCTGCAGCTCACCGGCCGGTTTGCCGCGCGCAGGCACGTGGCCACGGGCACGCTGCTCCACAACGGCCGTGTCCAGCAGATCCTCAGCGAGTGCGTGGCGGCGACCCGCGCGGTCGAGATCCTCGTCCAACAGGTCGCCCATGACCTCGACTCGGGTTGTGAGGTCTCGCCGGAGCTCTATTCGGCCTGCAAGATCCTGGCCACCGAGCTGGCGTTCCGGGTCGCGGACTGGTCCGTGCAACTTCTCGGCGGGCGCGGATACCTCGACACGAATGTCATCGGACAGCTTTTCCGGGACATCAGGCTGCTGCGCATCTTCGAGGGCGCCACGGAGACACTCACCGTGTACATGGGATCCGTCATCTCCAAGGAACCACGGAATCTCATCGAGCTCGTTTCCGGCCGATACCGTGCCGTGGGGACCATGGAACTGCTCGGAAAGACCTACGACCGTCTGGTGGCCGGACTGCCCGCAGCGGACCGGGGACTGCGGGCCGCTCTCCGTGACAAGCACATTCTCGCCAGCATCACGGGCGAGCTGGCCTGCTGGGGACTGTTGTCCGCCATGACGGAGTACACCGCGCACCGCACCGGTACCGAACTCGACCGGTACACCGCGTTCTGGGCCGGCCGGCAGCTCCATGACCGTGTTCAGCAAGCGGGGGACGCGAAGCGGCAGTTCGAGGTGCTCGACGCCGCCTTCCTCTCCGAGCGGATCGCCGAGTACGCGACGGAGATCGGGGATGTCCAGCAGAGCCTGGCCGGAGAGGACCGACAGCTCGACGCGCTGCTGAGCCGGCCTTGACGGACCGCGTTTCCCGTCCCCACCGCCGTAGTCCTCATGTGAAAGGTGCGGTCTGATGTTCGCACGGCTGGGCGGCCTGGTCGTCCGAGCGCGCTGGCTGGTCATCGCGTTGGCCGTCGGGGTCCTCGCTGTCGGAGGAGTCTGGGGCACACGCGTCGTCGATTCGCTGAGCGACGGCGGGTTCTACCCGGAGCACGGTCCGAGCGCCGAGGCGGACCGGCGTATCGAGAAGGAATTCGGCAGGCAGAACGCCGACGTCGTGGTGGTCTACACGTCCGACCGGTCCACGATCGACGACGCGTCCTTCACCGACCCCGTGCGGGACAAGCTCTCCGCCATCGCGGAGCGCGGCGAGGTCGCCGACGTACGATCCTACTTCGGCACCCGTTCTCCGGCATTCGTCTCCCGGGACGAACACTCCACCTTCGCGGTGATCAGCCTGGTCGGCACGGACGAGGAGACACGTGCCGACCAGTTCGAGATGGTCAGGGAACTGCTCCCCGTCCCCGGAACGACGACGCTCGTCGGCGGCCGGGAGGCGGCGCTCGCGGACTTCAACAAGAAGACCGAAGAGGGAATCCTCACCGCGGAGATCATCGCGACGCCGATCCTCACGGTGCTCATGCTGATCATCTTCGGGGGTGTCGTCGCGGCCTCCATGCCGCTCGTCGTGGGCGTGCTCGCGGTTCTCGGCGGTTTCACCATCACCAGGCTGCTGACCTACGTCACCGACATCTCGGTCTTCGCCATCAATGTGATCACCATCATCGGGCTGGGCCTGGCCATCGACTACTCGCTGTTCATCGTCAGCAGATTCCGCGAAGAGCTCGCGGCCGGGGCCGACGAACGGACAGCCGTCGTACGCACCATGGCCACGGCGGGACGGACCGTGGTCGTGTCCGGTGCGACGGTGCTCCTGGCCCTCGCCGGACTGCTGATCGTGCCGTTGCCGTTCCTGCACGGCATCGCCCTGGGCGGCGGCGCCGCGATCGGGGTGGCGATCGTCAGCGCGCTGGTGGTGCTGCCGGCCGTCCTGGTCGTCCTCGGCAGGCGCATCGACGCCCTGAGCATCCGCGGCCGCCGCGGACCCCGCCGCCGGGACACGAGCGAGGACACGAACGGGGATGCGAGCGGTGGCACGAGCGGAGACGATGGCCTCGGCATGTGGGCGAGGGTGGGCTCCGCCGTGATGCGCAGGCCCGCCGCCTGGCTGGTCGGAGTCCTGGCCGTCCTGATCGTCGCGGCCACCCCGTTCCTCCACGCCACCTTCGAGACCGTGGACGAGCGGGTCCTGCCCGCGGGCACGGAGAGCCGTGTGGTCGCGGAGACGCTGAAGTCGGAGTTCCCCGGCGGCGCCGACGGGACGCTCCTGCTGATGGTCGACGGAGGCGGGCGTACCGCGGCGGAAACCGTCGGTGGTGCAGTCAAGCGCATGGACCATGTGGCCTCGGTGACCCCGATCGCCACCGAGGGCGGAGCGACCCTGCTCCAGGTGAAGGCAGCGGACGGGGAACAGGGGCCAGGAACCCGCGCACTGGCCCGGGAACTTGACGGACTCGCACCACCCGAGGGCGCCACACTGCACGTGTCCGGCCTGGCCGCCCAGGTCAACGACCAGATGGACGCCATCGCCGACGGGCTCCCCTGGCTGGCGCTGACGGTCGTCGGCGTGACGCTGGTGATGCTCTTCTTCGCCTTCGGATCGGTCCTGATGCCCATCAAGGCCGTCCTGATGAATCTGGTGTCGATCGGTGCGGCATTCGGCGCGGTGGTGTGGAGCTTCCAGGACGGCCACCTGGCGGGAATCCTGGGATTCACCGCGCGGCCCGTCGAAGCCAGCAATCTCGTCCTGATCCTGGTGCTGCTCTTCGGGCTGGCCACCGACTACGAGGTGTTCCTGCTCTCCCGGGTGCGGGAGGAGTGGGACGTGAGCGGTGACAACACCAGGTCCGTCATGGTCGGAATGCAGCGCACCGGCGGGATCATCACGGCCGCCGCGCTCCTGCTGATCGTGGTGGTCGCGACGTTCACCACCGGAGGCGTGAGCTTCCTCAAACTCATCGGCATCGGAATGACCGTCGCCATCTTCGTGGACGCCACACTCGTCCGGATGGTCCTGGTGCCGGCCACGATGAGGATTCTCGGTGACGCCAACTGGTGGGCGCCGCGCCCGTTGCGCCGCTTCTACGCCACGTACGGGATCAGGGAGAGTGCCGAAGTCCCGGCGGCACGGGGCCGGGCCGCCACGGCGTCCGAGACGACCACGGTCTGAGCGACGACGAGTCCCTCGTCAGGCCGCCACGAACAGCGCTGCCGTCGACGCGACGGAGACCAGTACCGCCGCGTCGACGAGCAGTGTGGGGAACGGCGCACGAGCCCTCAGCCGAGTGGTGAGCGCGCCGATCATCAACGCCAGAAGGCCGATCGACGACGCCAGCCCGAGCGGCGGGGCCAGCAGCCCGAGCATCAGGCCGCTGCCACCGGCCAGTTCCAGACCACCGATGACGGGCCACAGGGCGGGCACGAGGCCCAGCTGGTCGCGGACCTCCAACGACTGCCGGATTCCCAGCACCTTGACGCCGCCGGTCGACAGGAACAGGAGGCCGAGTGCCGGGGCGAGCACGGTCAACGCGACATTCATCGGTGTCCTTCGGCCGTCTCCGGGTCGTGGTCCGGGAATCATAAGCGGCCACGACACGGGTGAGGGGCGGATGGCACGGGCCGACGGTGTGATCCCGTCGGCCCTCGGCCAGGCCGCCCCGCGCGCCGTCAGTCGATGTCAGTCGATGTCAGATCGGCGTCAGGACACGGTGCGCGTAGACGATGAGTTGTGTCCGGTCCCGCAGGTCCAGGACGCGCAGCATGGCGGAGACGTGACTCTTCACCGTGGACCTGCTCACGCCCAGAGAACCGGCGATCTCGGAGTTGGACAACCCGCGGGCCACCAGCGCCAGTACCTCCCGCTGACGGGAGGTCAGCCCCGTCTGCCCTTCCGTCCTGGCGGAGAACCATGCCGCATCGCTCGGTGCGCTGCTGTCGAGCAAGGCCTGCATCATGCTCTCCGGCAGTGCGGTTCCCCCGTCCGCGACGGTCATGATCTCGTTCACCAGACGGCGTGTGGGGCAGTTCTTGAGGATCACGCCCCGAGCACCGGCCCGCAGCGCCTCGTATGCGGAGGCGCCCGTGTCGGCCATGGACATCGCCACCACATACGGAGAGACGTCCGCTGCGGCCGCGATCAGATCGCCGACGAGTGCCGAGGTCTCCGGTGCCGAGAGGTGGTCGATGCACACGGTGATGACGTCCGCCGCGCAGGTCTGGACGGTCCTCACACATTCCTGCCGGTCGAAGAACTGCCCCACCAACTGGATGCTCGGCTCGTTGCGGAAGAGTGAGGCGAGTCCTGCCAGGGTCAGGAAGTTGGGGTCGTACACGATCACCCGGACGGTGCTCGTGGATACGGTGGCCGCCGCTCCTCGACCGACTTTACGGTCGAGTTCCCCGAGTCCCACAGGTTTCCTCGGGTGACCGTGAGATAATTTGGAAACCTTTGAAGTTCGGAATACGTCCGTCAACAGAAAATCCCCCGTCTCTCATTGGCAACATCCTCGGCCGTGCCGTGCGGGTCCGGAATGCCCGAGGAGTGCCGGAACTGTGCCCGACCAGGATACTGGTGAGCCGCGACCGGGGTGTTATGGCGTCGTTTCTTGTGGTTGCCGGTACGTGTTGTGTCCAATAACGTTGCTGAATTTGATTGAGTTATGTCGGGGTCGAGTTGGTGTTCCGATTCCTCGGCTTGCCGTAAGCCGGTCACCCAACGCAGACGCCGCCCCGGCCGGAAATGCTTCCGGTCGGGGCGGCGGGGGTGCGGCCCCTCGGTCCGCTGGTGATGCTGGTGGTGCCGGTGGTGGGTCAGGCGAGCGAGGTCAGCGTCTCGTTCCAGGTGGCCGACGGGCGCATGATGGCGGAGGCCTTGGCCGGGTCGGGCTGGTAGTAGCCGCCGATGTCGGCCGGCCGGCCCTGGGCGGCGATCAGCTCGTCGACGATCTTCTGCTCGTTCGCGAAGAGCGACTCGGCGAACGGGGCGAAGGCCTTGGCCAGGTCCGCGTCCTCGGTCTGCCTGGCCAGCTCCTGGGCCCAGTACAGGGACAGGTAGAAGTGGCTGCCGCGGTTGTCGATGCCACCGACGCGACGGGTCGGGGACTTGTCCTCGTTGAGGAAGGTCGCCGTGGCGCGGTCGAGGGTGTCGGCGAGGACCTGGGCGCGGCCGTTGCCGGTGAGCTTGGCGTACTGCTCGAAGGACGGCACCAGGGCGAAGAACTCACCCAGCGAGTCCCAGCGCAGGTAGTTCTCCTTGACCAGCTGCTGGACGTGCTTCGGGGCGGAGCCGCCGGCGCCCGTCTCGAAGAGGCCGCCGCCCGCCATCAGCGGGACGACCGACAGCATCTTGGCGCTGGTGCCCAGCTCCAGGATCGGGAACAGGTCGGTCAGGTAGTCGCGCAGCACGTTGCCCGTGACGGAGATGGTGTTCTCGCCGCGGCGGATGCGCTCCACGGACAGCTGGGTCGCCTCGACCGGGGAGAGGATCTTGATCTCCAGGCCCTCGGTGTCGTGCTCCGCCAGGTACTGGTTGACCTTGGCGATCAGGTTGGCGTCGTGGGCGCGGGTCTTGTCCAGCCAGAACACCGCCGGGTCGCCGGTGGCGCGGGCGCGGGTGACGGCCAGCTTCACCCAGTCCTTGATCGGGGCGTCCTTGGTCTGGCAGGCGCGGAAGATGTCACCGGCGGAGACGGTCTGCTCGATGACGGCGTTGCCGGACTGGTCGACCAGACGGACCGTACCCGTGACGGGGATCTCGAAGGTCTTGTCGTGGCTGCCGTACTCCTCGGCCTTCTGCGCCATCAGGCCGACGTTCGGCACCGAGCCCATGGTGGACGGGTCGTAGGCGCCGTTCTCACGGCAGTCGTCGATCACGGCCTGGTAGACACCGGCGTAGCTGCTGTCCGGCAGGACCGCGAGGGTGTCGTGCTCCTGTCCGTCCGGGCCCCACATGTGGCCGGAGGTGCGGATCATGGCCGGCATGGACGCGTCGACGATGACGTCGGACGGGACGTGCAGGTTGGTGATGCCCTTGTCCGAGTCGACCATCGCGAGCTCCGGGCCCTCGGCGAGCTCGGCGTCGAAGGAGGCCTTGATCTCGGCGCCCTCGGGGAGGGACTCCAGGCCCTTGAAGATGCCGCCGAGGCCGTCGTTGGGAGTCAGGCCGGCCGCGGCGAGCGCCCCACCGTACTTCGCGAACGTCTTCGGGAAGAAGGCGCGCACCACGTGACCGAAGACGATCGGGTCGGAGACCTTCATCATCGTGGCCTTGAGGTGCACGGAGAACAGCACGCCGTCGGCCTTCGCCCGGGCGACCTGCGCGGTCAGGAACTCGCGCAGCGAGGCGACGCGCATCACGGAGGCGTCGACGACCTCGCCGGCCAGCACGGGTACGGACTCGCGCAGGACCGTGGTGGAGCCGTCGTCGCCCTTGAGCTCGATGCGGAGGGTGCCGGCCTCGGAGATCACCACGGACTTCTCCGTGGAGCGGAAGTCGTCGACGCCCATGGTGGCGACGTCGGTCTTGGACTCGGCGGACCAGGCGCCCATGCGGTGCGGGTGGGTCTTGGCGTAGTTCTTCACCGAGGCCGGGGCACGGCGGTCGGAGTTGCCCTCGCGCAGGACCGGGTTCACGGCGGAGCCCTTGACCTTGTCGTAGCGTGCGCGGATCTCGCGCTCCTCGTCGGTCTTCGGGTCGTCCGGGTAGTCCGGCAGCGCGTAGCCCTGGCCCTGCAGCTCGGCGACCGCGGCCTTCAGCTGCGGGATCGAGGCCGAGATGTTCGGCAGCTTGATGATGTTCGCCTCAGGGGTCTTGGCGAGTTCGCCCAGCTCCGCGAGGGCGTCCGGGATGCGCTGGCCCTCCTCCAGGTACTCCGGGAATCCGGCGATGATGCGTCCGGCCAGCGAGATGTCACGGGTCTCGACGGTGACCCCGGCCTGTGCGGCGTACGCCTGGATCACCGGCAGGAAGGAATGGGTCGCCAGGGCGGGCGCCTCGTCAGTGTGGGTGTAGATGATGGTCGAGTCAGTCACCGGGTGCTCCGCTCCACGTCTGCAACATTGCTCGACATCAAGATATCTCGTGACCGACCGGGGCTCGACAGGGGTCGCGGTATCGGTTGGGTACGTGTGGGCGGACGGGCGGGGGCTGTGGGGTGTGGGTGTCGGTGGTGGGGCGGGTGGCCCTGGGGTGCGGGCACCGGCCGGGAGGTTTTGCCCCCGCCGCCCCTACCCGTCCCATCCCCCAGGGGCTCCGCCCCTTCGACCCCGACCAGGGGGCTGCGTCCCCTTGGAACCCCGCCCGAGGGGGCTCCGCCCTCGTGTCCCCGGCCTTCGGGGCGTTGCCCCGCCCCCGGCCTCGCCTTCGGGGCTGCGCCCCGGACCCTGCTTCGGGGGCCGGCCCCCGGACCCCCGCTCCTCAAACGCCGGAGGGGCTGAATGTGCGGGCGGCGCTGGAATGCGCAGGCGGGCTGGAATGCGCAGGGTGGGGCCGGGCTTTTGCCGGCCGGGGCTGAAAGCCTCCGGCTGGGGTTTCCGGCCGAGGCCAGACACCCCCAGCCCGTCCGGCGTTTGAGGGCGAGGCCGTTCAGGCCGACAGCGGGGGTCTGGGGGCGGCAGCCCCCAGGGAAGGGATGGGACGGGTAGGGGCGGCGGGGGCGAACAACCCCCGGACGTACCCCTACGGCGCCACCTCGGTCACCTCGGCCGTCATCGCCTCCCGCTGGTGGGGGATTCCCGCCGCGCCCTGCGGGAACATGACCGTGCGCCGCGGTGACGGGATGCGGATGCCCTCCGTCTGGTACCGCTTGTGCAGTCGCTTGATGAACTCGTGCTTGATCCGGTACTGGTCGCTGAACTCACCCACGCCCAGGATGACCGTCATGCCGATGCGCGAGTCCCCGAAGGTGTGGAAGCGGACCGCGGGCTCGTGTTCGGGCACGGCCCCCGTGATCTCCGCCATCACCTCGGCCACGACCTCCTCGGTCACCCGCTCCACGTGCTCCAGGTCGCTGTCGTACCCGACACCCACCTGGACGAGGAGCGTCATCTGCTGCTCGGGCCGGTTGAAGTTGGTCATGTTCGTCCCGGCCAGCTGGCCGTTGGGGATGATGACCAGGTTGTTGGAGAGCTCCCTGATCGTCGTCTGGCGCCAGTTGATGTCGGTGACATAGCCCTCCTCGCCGCTGCTCAGCCGGATGTAGTCACCGGGCTGCACCGTCTTCGAGGCCAGGATGTGGATACCCGCGAACAGGTTGGCGAGGGTGTCCTGCAGCGCCAGCGCCACCGCGAGACCGCCGACACCCAGCGCGGTGACCAGCGGGGCTATGGGAATGCCCAGCGTCTGGAGAATCACGAGGAAGCCGATCGCGAGGACCACGACCCGCGTGATGTTGACGAAGATCGTGGCCGATCCCGCGACGCCGGTACGGGACTGGGTGACCGTCCGCACCAGCCCGGCGATCAGGCGACCCGAGGTGATCGTCACCACGAAGATCAGCAGCACGGTCAGGGCCTGGTTGACGTTGTGTCCGACCGTGCGGGTCAGCGGCAGCAGTGCCGCCCCGGCCGCCACGCCTCCGACGATCGCGGCCCAGGGCACCAGCGTCCGCAGCGCGTCGACGATGACGTCGTCACCGCTCCAGCGCGTGCGTGTCGCGTGCTTGCCCAGCCAGCGCAGCAGCATGCGCAGCAGGAACGCCAGCAAGAGGCCCGCGCCCAGGGCCACGCCGGCCATCACGAGATCGTCGAGCGTGAGTTCCCGGTTCATCGGTCGCCTCCCGAAGGACGCGGCGAACGGCCCGCGGGCCGGATGTGATGTGTCGTCACCTTGCCACCTGCTCGAATTGCGGTCTGCACGATCGCGCCCGGACGTGAGTACGACGCCGGGCAAGACCGCTCATCCTGCCGCATGCGGGTGGCCACCCGTCACCATGCCTGTATGAACTGGCCACTGACGTCGTACATGCGGCTGCTCAGATCACCTTCAGCCGGACCAGCGCCCCCAACGTCAGCGCCCCCGGCAGTAGCGGCAGCCACACCGTGATGATCCGGAACGCCAGCACCACCGCGGTCGCCACGGCCACCGGGCCACCGGCCGCCACCAGCGCGATCACCAGCGCCGCCTCCACCGAGCCGATGCCGCCCGGCGTCGGGATCAGCGCGACCGCGACCGTGGCGGCGAGATACGCGACGACCATGTGGGCCACGGGCACGTCGAGGCCCAACGCCAGCCCCACGGTGGTCAGTCCGGCCGCCTGGAGCAGGGGAAACGAGAGCGAGCCGCCCCAGAGGGCGAGCACACGGGCCGGGCGGGTGTGCACCGAACGGGCCTCGGTGAGCGCCGTACGCAGGAAGGACAGTACGGCCGTACGCACCCGCCGTACGGCGGCCAGGACCACCGCCGCCACGCACAGCACCGCTCCGGCCGCCAGCATCAGGGGTCCGGCCGCCGTGTCGGGGAGCAGGGCGCCGAGCCGGAGTGCGCCGGGGAACGCGACCAGCAGGGCGAGCAGCAGACCCACGCGGGCGATCGACTCGGCCAGCAGGTACAGCGCCAGCGCGGCGGAGGAGCGGGCGAGGGGCACCCCGCACACCGTCATGAAGCGCAGGTTGACGGCCGACGCGCCCAGACCGGTGGGCAGCAGGTGGTTGGCCGCGCCCGCCGCGAACTGTGTCGCGAGCAGGCGGCGCACGGGCAGCCGTTCGACGAGCGCTCCCTGCCGGGTGACCGCCGCCGCGACCCAGGTGAGGCAGGTCACGCCTACGGCCGCCACGAGCCATGGCCACTGGGCCTTCGCCAGGTGCCCGAATCCCGCCAGGAGCACTTCGTGGTGGCGCACCGCGACCACCAGAACGAGCGCGAGCGGGACCAGGCACAGGATCTGGCGGATAGGGATACGCGAGGCACGGCCGGAAAGTCCGGAACGGCCCTGGGGGAGTCGTACCGCTGTCACGTTCGCAGAGGTTTCCCGCCGCGCACCAACGGGCGGTTGCGGGCGCGGGGACGGCGGCTGACGCTCCGGACAAGGGGAGACGGCAGACGCAACCTGGTTGACCTCAAGAATGCTTGAGGTTCTAACCTCTGGTCCATGAGCATGGAGACCACCGCCTGGACCCAACTGCACAGCGTCATGAACGCGCAGGAGCGCAGACCCGTCGCCCGCGCGACGCTGCGCCGCATCGCAGCCTTCGCCCGCCCGCACCGCAACCGCATCGCCCAGTTCGTCCTGCTGAGCGTGGTGACAGCGTTTCTCGCCGTCGCCACACCGGTGCTCGCGGGGCGCGTCGTGGACGCCATCGTGTCCGGCCACGACGAGGGCGTCGTCGTACGTCTGGCCGTGCTCATCGCCCTGATCGCGCTCGCCGAGGCGGCCTTCGGCCTGCTCGGCCGCTGGTTGTCGGCGAACCTCGGCGAAAGCCTCATCCTCGATCTGCGGACGGCTGTGTTCGATCATGTGCAGCGCATGCCCGTCGCGTTCTTCACACGCACCCGTACGGGCGCGCTCGTCAGTCGTCTCAACAACGATGTCATCGGTGCGCAGCGGGCGTTCAGCAACACCCTGTCCGGAGTGGTGAGCAACCTCGTGACGCTCCTGCTCACCCTCGCCGTGATGCTCACCCTGTCCTGGCAGGTCACGCTGCTCTCCCTGGTCCTGCTGCCGGTGTTCGTGGTGCCCGCCCGTCGCATGGGCCGTCGCATGGCCGGGCTCCAGCGGGAGGCGGCGAACCTCAACGCGGCCATGGGCACCCGGATGACCGAGCGCTTCTCGGCACCCGGCGCCACCCTCGTCAAGCTCTTCGGGCGCCCCGGCGACGAGTCGGCGGAGTTCGCGGCGCGGGCCCGGCGGGTGCGGGACATCGGGGTCCGGACCGCGATGGCCCAGTCGGCGTTCATCACGGCCCTCACTCTGGTGTCGGCCCTGGCACTCGCGCTGGTGTACGGCCTCGGCGGCTGGCTCGCCCTGCGCGGCAGCCTGGAAGCGGGCGCAGTGGTCTCCCTCGCCCTCCTGCTGACCCGCCTCTACGCGCCGCTCACCGCGCTCGCCGGGGCGCGCGTGGAGATCATGAGCGCCCTGGTGAGCTTCGAGCGCGTCTTCGAAGTGCTGGATCTGAAGCCGCTCATCGAGGAGAAGCCGGATGCGCGGGCGGTGCCGGACGGTCCGGTGGCCGTGGAGTTCGAGAACGTCCGCTTCGGCTACCCGTCCGCGGACAAGGTCTCCCTCGCCTCGCTGGAGGAGGTCGCCTCCCTCGACACCCGCGGCGGCGCGGAGGTCCTGCACGGCGTCTCCTTCCGCGCCGAACCCGGCCGGACCGTCGCACTCGTCGGCTCGTCCGGCGCGGGCAAGTCGACCATCGCGGGGCTCCTGCCCCGGCTGTACGACACCGACGGCGGCACCGTCCGTATCGGCGGCGTGGACGTCCGCGACCTGACCGCCGCATCGCTGCGCCAGACCCTCGGCATGGTCACCCAGGACGGCCATCTGTTCCACGACTCGGTACGCGCCAACCTGCTGCTCGCCCGGCCCGACGCCACGGATGAGGACGTGTGGGACGTCCTCCGCCGCGCCCGCCTCGACGACCTCGTGCGCTCCCTGCCCGACGGCCTGGACACGGTGGTCGGTGAACGCGGCTACCGGCTCTCCGGAGGCGAACGCCAGCGCATGACCATCGCCCGCCTGCTGCTCGCCCGCCAGCGTGTCGTCATCCTCGACGAGGCGACCGCCCACCTGGACAACACCTCCGAAGCGGCCGTCCAGGAAGCCCTCACCGAAGCCCTGGAGGGCCGGACGGCCGTGGTCATCGCCCACCGCCTGTCGACGGTACGGGCCGCCGACCTGATCCTGGTGATCGAGGCCGGCCTGATCGTGGAGCGCGGGACGCACGACGAACTCCTGGCCACGGACGGACGCTACGCGGAGTTGTACCGCACACAGTTCGAGAAGCACGCGATGGAGGCCGCGGCGGGCGTGACAGGGATCGCTCCTGCCGACGAGACGGCGGCGTAGACAGGGACCTCCGGCTCGGCCGTTCCGCCCACGATGACCGTTCCGCCCACGATGACCGTTCCGCCCACGATGACCGGGCCGCCCACGATGACCGGGCCGACCGGGTCGACCGGATCGCCGACCGGATCAGAGTGTCGCCGCGTGATCGGGGACGTACGTCTGCAGATCGCGCGGCGTCCGCTCGTAGCCGGTCGACGGCGGGCGCGGCGGCAGGTCGAGCACCGTCGGCGGCACCTCGTGGTAGGGCACGGTGCTCAGCAGGTGCGCGATCATGTTCAGCCGGGCCCGCCGCTTGTCGTCGCTCTCGACGACGTACCACGGTGCCTCCGCGATGTCGGTGTGCACCATCATCTCGTCCTTGGCACGGGAGTACGCCTCCCAGCGGCTGATCGACTCCAGGTCCATGGCCGAGAGCTTCCAGCGCTTCGTCGGATCCTCCAGCCGCCGCCGGAACCGCTCCTCCTGCACGTCGTCGCTCACGGAGAACCAGTACTTCCGCAGCAGGATCCCGTCCTCCACCAGCATCCGCTCGAAGATCGGGCACTGGCGCAGGAACAACTGGTGCTCCTCCTTGGTGCAGAAGCCCATCACGTGCTCGACCCCGGCGCGGTTGTACCAGCTGCGGTCGAACAGCACGATCTCTCCGCCGGCGGGCAGTTGCTCGACGTACCGCTGGAAGTACCACTGGGTGCGTTCGCGCTCGGTCGGTTTCGGCAGGGCCACGGTCCGGGCCACCCGCGGGTTGAGGTACTCGGAGACCCGCTTGATGGTGCCGCCCTTGCCCGCCGCGTCCCGTCCCTCGAAGACGACGACGAGCCGGGCGCCCTCCGCCCGTACCCACCCCTGCAGCTTGGCCAACTCCGTCTGCAGGCGCCGCAGTTCCCGCTCGTACACCTCGCGCGGCACTTTCGCCGCGTCCTTGCCGGCCATGCCGCCTCCAAGGTCGAACGCCAGAACAGCACCGTACTGACAGGTGCCGGCCCGCGCACCGTGGCAGCGCGTCCCTGACCTCGCGTGAACAGGGCACTCAGGGCTGGCCGACTGGCCCCCGGGTCGGCCCCGGACAGCCCACGGGGCGGTTCTCCGCACCGCTTGGAGAGGCCCCGGCTGCTGGCCGACCACCGGATCAGCGGACTGCCGGTGGTCGACGAGGACGAGAAGGTCATCGGCATCATCTCCGAATCGGACCTGGTGGTCCGGCAGACGGACACTCCCGGCCCGGTCGAGCCGAAAGCGTCGCTTCCGGTTCGCCAGGGGGCCACGCTGCGCCCGCGGGCAGGCGGCGAAGGCGGATGCCCGCACCGCAGGCCGGCTGATGACCGCGCCGCCCGTCAGCGTGTGGGCCGACGACACCATCGTCGAGGCCGCACGCACCATGGCGCAGCGGCGCGTGGAGCGGCTGCCCGTCCTCGACGACGAAGACCGGCTCGTCGGCATCGTCACCCGGTGCGATCTGCTCCAGGTCTTCCTGCGGCCGGACGGGGACATCCGCCAGGAGGTGATCGAGGAGGTGCTCGTCCGTGCGCTGCGCCTGGCGCCCCGGAGTATCGATGTCTTCGTGGTCGAGTTCGTGATCGCCCTGGACGGCCACATGGAGCGCGAGAGTGAGGCGGAGATCGCCGTTTCCATGACACGTCAGATCGACGGCGTGGTGGCGGTCATCGACAGGCTCACCCGCTGACTGGACGACTCGCACCTCCGTCCCGACGAGCCTCCCCCGCACGGCGGCGCCGACGAGGCGACGAACAGCGAGGCGCCGAGGCGGACGCTCAGCCCCGGCCGAGTGCTTCTACTCAGTGCCGGTGCCATCTGGCAGGAGGGTCCCCACAGCGTGCTCCACCTCCGCGATGCGGTCGGCGAGCCCGGCCGTGTCGGTTTCCTGTCTGTTGCGCAGAAGCAGCTCGATCTGGGCTAGCTGCTCGGTGATCTCCGTGAGCCGGTCCGCGTCTCCCTCCATCGCGCGCATCGCCAGCTGGCGGTTCTTGCGGTGCAGATCGAGAAAGACGTTGACCTTGGTGCGCAGCACCCACGGGTCGACGGGTTTGGCGATGAAGTCGGCGGCGCCGATCGCGTATCCCCTGTAGGCGTAGTCCGCATCGCCCTCGGTCCCGGTCACCAGAATGATGGGCACGTCCTTGGTCTGGTCGAGGCGCTTGATGTTGGCGGCGGTCTCGAAGCCGTCCATGCCGGGCATCCGGACGTCCAGGAGGACGACCGCGAACTCCTGGCGCAGCATCGCCTTCAGCGCTTGCTCGCCCGAGTGCGCGCGGACCACGTGCTGGTGCAGCGGGCCGAGTACGGCCTCGAACGCGATGAGGTTCTCCTCCATGTCGTCGACGATGAGGATGCTGCACTGGTCGGCCAGGTGGGCGCTCACGGCGTGTCCCCGGGTGGATCGTCGGCACTGTCGTCCGCGCCCGGCAGTTCATCGGCGACGCCGGGGTCCTGAGCCGGAGCCGCGGAGTCGCTCTGCGGGTCGAGCAGATCACACATGACCGACAGCAGCCGGTCGACGTTCACCGGCTTGGGCACGTAGTCGGTGGCTCCGCTGTCGATCGCCTTGTCACGGTCTCCGGGCATCGCCTTGGCGGTGAGGGCGATGATCGGCAGGTGAGCGAGACGGGGGGTGCCCCGGATGGTGCGGATGGTCTCGTATCCGTCCATCTCGGGCATCATGATGTCCATCAGGACCAGGGACACGTCAGGGGACCGCTCCAGGACCTCGAGGCCCTCCCGGCCGTTTTCCGCGTACCTCACGGTGATACCGACACGGCCCAGTGCATGCGTGAGGGCGAAGACATTGCGGATGTCGTCGTCGACGATGAGGATGCGGCGGCCCGCCAGGACCCGGCCGGGGCGCCCGCTGAGCCATTCCTTGAGCCGCGTCGTCTCCGGCCATGTGTCCTCTCGGCCGTTGGCGGTCCCGGTGGTTCCCCGGCCCAACGGGTCGTTGGCGAGGGGGTCCGGAGCCAGGGCGTCGGCGCTGAGGTTCCCCGCGTTGTCGAGCACACGCTCAGGTGACGCCTCCTCGGTGGCGGCCGCCGCCGGCACCCGGGTCTCTGCGGGAAGCGCGGGCGCGACGCCGACGCTCCGCAGGTCCGCCCGGCCCTGCGCAGACGCAGCGGTGACGCCGGGGTGGTGCGAGGGAATGTAGAGGGTGAACCGGGAGCCCACCCCCGGCTCGCTCTCGGCGACGATCTTGCCGCCGAGCATCCCGGCGATCTCCCGGCTGATGGACAGGCCGAGGCCGGTGCCGCCGTACTTGCGGTTGGTGGTGCCCTCGGACTGCTGGAACGCTTCGAAGATCATCGGAAGCTTTTCGGGGGCGATACCGATCCCGGTGTCCTTCACGGAGAACGCGATGACGGCTTCCGCGTTCTTGAGTGTCTCCTCAGCGAACCGCTTCCCCGGCACCCGGTTGACGCGCAGCTCCACGCTGCCGGAGTGGGTGAACTTCACCGCGTTGGACAGCAGGTTGCGCAGCACCTGCTGGAGGCGCTGCTCGTCGGAGTACAGCTCGGCCGGTACGTCCTTCTCGACCGCGATCTCGAAGCCCAGACCGCGATCGATGGTGAGCGGCCGGAAGGTCGCGTGGACGTAGTCGAGCAGTTTGATCAGCGGGAGCATCTTCGGACGCACGTCCATCCGCCCGGCCTCGATCTTCGACAGGTCGAGGATGTCGCTGATCAGCTGGAGCAGATCCGAACCCGAGCGGTGGATGGTGGTCGCGAACTGTACTTCCTGTTCGGTCAGGTGTTCGTCGGGGTTGTCGGCGAGCAGCCGGGCCAGGATCAGCAGCGAGTTGAGCGGTGTGCGCAGCTCGTGCGACATGTTCGCGAGGAACTCCGACTTGTACTGCGAGGCGGTCGCGAGCAGGGCGGCCTTCTCCTCCAGCTCGGCGTTGGAGCGCTGGAGTTCGTCCGACCGTTCACGCAACTCGGAGGTGAGCCGCTGGGACTCCGACAGCAGCGACTCCGTACGCGAGTTGGCGATGATCGTGTTGATCGAGACCCCGATGGTGTTGGCGAACTGGTCGATGAACGCCAGGTGCACATCGCTGAACTTGCTCAGCGAAGCCAGCTCGATCACTCCGAGCACCTGGTCCTCGAAGAGGACGGGCCGGATGACGATGCTGGCCGGACGGGCCGTGCCGAGCCCCGAGTTGATGGTGATGTAGTCGGGCGGGGCGTCCATGATGAGGATGCGCTGCTTCTCCTGCGCGGCCTGTGCGATCAGCCCGCGGCCCGGGGTGCCGGTGCCGGGGAGTGGGCTGCCCCCGCCGGCCTGGTCGGTGCCGTACCCGGCGATGAACTGGAGACCCTCGCCGGGAGGTGCCCCTGTCTCGGCCAGGAAGAACGCACCGAACTGTGCGTTCACCAACGGGGTCAGCTCGCGCAGGATCAGGTCGGCGACCTCCACCAGGTCGCGGTGGCCCTGCATGAGCGCGGCCATACGGGTGAGGTTGGACTCCAGCCAGTCCTTGGCACGGGTGGTCTCGCGAAGGTTGGAGACCATGAGATTGATGTTGTTCTTCAGCTCGGCGACCTCACCCTGTGCCTCGACCGTGATGGCGCGGGACATGTCGCCCTGGGTGACCGCGCTGGCCACCTCCGCGATCGCCCGGACCTGGGTGGTGAGGTTCAGGGCCAGTTCGTTGACGTTGGTGGTCAGCCGCTTCCACGTTCCGTAGACGCCCTCGACACGGGCCTGACCGCCCAGCTGCCCCTCACTCCCGACCTCCCGGGCGACGCGGGTGACCTCGGACGCGAACGAGGAGAGCGTGTCGACCATCGTGTTGATGGTCGTCTTCAGCTCCAGGATCTCGCCGCGCGCGTCCACGTCGATCTTCTTCGACAGGTCGCCCTGGGCGACGGCCGTGGCGACCTGGGCGATGTTGCGGACCTGTGAGGTGAGGTTGTCGGCCATGAAGTTGACGTTGTCCGTGAGGTCCTTCCACACTCCGGAGACCCCGCGGACCTGGGCCCGGCCGCCCAGCGATCCCTCCGTGCCGACCTCGCGCGCGACCCGGGTGACCTCGTCGGCGAACGCGCGCAGTTGCTCGACCATCGTGTTCACGGTCTCCTTCAGCTGCAGGATCTCGCCGCGCGCATCGACCGTGATCTTCTTCGAGAGGTCGCCGTTGGCGACCGACGTGGTCACCTGGGCGATGTTGCGGACCTGCGAGGTCAGGTTGGACGCCATGAAGTTGACGTTGTCCGTCAGCTCCTTCCACACGCCCGAGACCCCGCGGACCTGCGCCTGTCCGCCCAGGTTGCCCTCGGTGCCGACCTCGCGCGCGACCCGGGTGACCTCGTCGGCGAACGCCGACAGCTGGTCGACCATCGTGTTGATCGTCGACTTCAGCTCCAGGATCTCGCCCTTCGCCTCCACCGTGATCGTCTTTCCGAGGTCGCCCTGGGCGACGGCCGTGGCGACCTGGGCGATGTTGCGGACCTGTGAGGTGAGGTTGTCGGCCATGAAGTTGACGTTCTCCGTGAGGTCCTTCCACACCCCGGAGACCCCGCGGACCTGCGCCCGGCCGCCGAGCTGCCCCTCGGTACCGACCTCGCGGGCGACGCGGGTGACCTCGCCCGCGAACGCCGACAACTGGTCGACCATCGTGTTCACGGTGCTCTTGAGCTGAAGGATCTCGCCCCGGGCGTCCACCGTGATCTTCTGGCTCAGGTCGCCGGTGGCGACCGCTGTGGTCACCTGGGCGATGTTGCGGACCTGCGAGGTCAGGTTGGACGCCATGAAGTTGACGTTGTCGGTTAGGTCCTTCCACACCCCGGAGACGCCCGGTACCTGCGCCCGGCCGCCCAGTTGCCCTTCCGTGCCGACCTCGCGGGACACCCGGGTGACCTCGTCGGCGAACGCACGCAGCTGGTCGACCATCGTGTTCACGGTGAGCTTCAGCTCCAGCAGCTCGCCGGTCGCCTCGACCGTGACCTGCTGGGTCAGATCGCCGCGTGCAACCGCCGTGGTCACCACCGCGATGTCGCGCACCTGCGCGGTCAGCCGGGAGGCCATCGTGTTGACGGCCTCGGTCACGTAGCGCCAGTCGCCGGCCAGCCCCTGCACCGTGGCGCGCCCGCCGAGACGGCCCTCGGTGCCGACCTCCCGGGCGACGCGGGTCAGCTCGCCGGTGAACAGCGACAGCTGCTCCACCATGCGGTTCACCCCGCGCCCCAGGCGCCGTAGATCGCCGCGGAGCTGGCGCCTGCCGTCGTGCAACTCGGCGCGCTGCGTCAGATCACCGTCCGCGACGGCATCCAGCACGCGTGTGGCATTCACGATCGGGACGGCCAGTGCTTCCAGCAGCGTGTTGGCCGCTTCCACGCTCGTCGTCCACCCTCCCTGCCCGGGACTCGCCGCGAGTCGCTCGTCCAGTCGCCCCTGCCGGACCACCTCACGGCGCACCCGGTCGAGCTCCGAAGCAAGGTGCGCATTCCGCGTGATGATCTGGTTGAACACCCCCGCCATCTCGGCGAGGACTCCTTCGGGCAGATTGCCCATGCGTACGGTGAAGTCGCCGTCACAAAGGGAATTCATGGCTGCGAGCAGCGGACGCAATTCGGCCACGCGCACCCACTCGCCGTCCGGGGAGAGGGCAGGCCGGCCTGCGGCCTCAGGCCTGGCAGCGGGCCCCCGCTCCCGCAGCTCGGGCCCAGGAGAAGCGAGTTCGGGCTGAGTGGCAGATTTCATGGCAATACATTTCTCGGGATAAAAGTACAGTTACTTCCCATTTAGGCTACATTCAATCTGTATGTGTCGGCAGCGGGCTTGGCAGGGGGTGGCCAGTGGGCTCGTCCCTTGAACCGCGTGGAGCTGCAGCGCGGATGCATGTACCCGCCAACGAGCTCGCGGCCTCGGCGGCGCGCAAGTTCCTGCGTGCCGTGCTCGCCGATCGGACCGCACTGCGCTTCCCCGGGGCGCCGACGATCAGTGACCGGTCCGTCGATGACGCCGTGCTCCTCGTCAGTGAGCTGGTCACCAGCGCTGTCGGGCACGCCGGGTTCGAGGTCGAGGTGGCCTGCCGCCTTGAGGCCGGCCCTGGTTCTCCGGCCGATTCCGCGCAGGCTGAGGCCTGGTCTGTGGGTGTCGTGGTCGAGGTGCTGGAACGCGGCCCCTCCGGCCGCCCCGATGGCGGAAAGGGTGTACGGAGCCACCTGCGCGGCTTCGGCCGGCAGCTGATGTGCTCCCTGGCTGAGTCCTGGGGTGCGACCTACCGGCGCACCGGGAAGACCGTGTGGTTCCGTCTGGAGTGCGCGATGGCGACCCCGCTCGCCACCACGGAGGGCTCCGTCGGCTCTCCCACCGAGGCCGTCCGCCGCGGACCCCCTGCTCCCGAGCCCGTCCTGCCGCGCGACCGGCCGGGCCGCAGTACCGAGTGGGCCGAGCGCGAAGGGCAGTCGTTCCTCGCCGAGGCCGGAGAGCTCCTCGCTGGACAGTTGGACGAGGACATGGTCGCAGCGCTCGCCGGACAGCTCCTGGTCCCCAGGCTCGCCGACTGGTGCGGCGTATGGCTGGCCACGGACACTGCCGAGATGCGGCTCTCCCATGTCTGGCACGTGGACGAGCAGCGGATCCGCCCACTCCGTCTGGAACTGGAGAAGGACCGTCCAGCCGCCAGGCTGAGCACAACGGGTGTTTCATGGCCCTGGCCCGAGTGTGGAGACGCCGGGAACACGGGCGGCTCGGCACTGGCGTTCCCGCTTGTCGCGGGCGGCCGGTGCCACGGCACACTCCTGATCGGCCAGGCGGGACTGCCCCAGCTGACCGACGCCGTCGTACGGCTCGCGGAGGACGTGGCCCGGCGCATGGCTCAGGCGGTGGTCACCGCCCGCCACTACACGCGACAGGAGAGCATCAGCCGGACGCTCCAGCGCAGGCAGCTCCCCACGTCCCTCGCCGCCATTCCGGGCGTCGACACAGCAATCGTCTACGAGCCCTGGGGCGAGGGCCAGACCGTCGGCGGGGACTTCTACGACCTGTTCCCGATAGGAGACCGCCGGTGGTGCTTCCTGCTCGGCGACGTGTGCGGCCACGACGTGGAGGCGATGTCCGTCACCGGCCTGGCCCGGCACCTCGTACGGCTGCTGGCACGTGAGGGCCACGGCGTCGAGTCCCTGCTCAACCGGCTGAACCTCGCCATGGCGGAGGAGGCCGCAGAGGCCATGACGTTCCGCGGCGAGCGGGAGGGCTCCCGCTTCCTGAGCCTGCTGTACGGGGAGTTGGAACCCGATCCGGTCGCCGGCGGCGCACGATGCACGATAGCCAGCGCGGGGCATCCGCCGCCGTTGCGGCTGGCGACGGACGGCTCGGTGACACCGGCCGCGGACCCGCAGATGCTGCTCGGCATCGAGGAGGACGCGGAGTTCCACGCCAACTCCTTCACCTTGGCGCCGGGCGAGACACTGCTGTGTGTCACCGACGGTGTGACCGAACGCCGCAGAGGCACACGGCAGTTGGACGACGACGACGGCTTGGCGGACGTGCTGCGGGGATGCGTGGGTCTCGGCGCGAAGGCCGTGGCGGAACGGGTCCGCCGAGCCGCTCATGACTTCAGCACCGAGCCGATCGACGACGACCTCGCCGTACTGGTACTGGAGGCGGTGCCGGTGCTCAGGAGCGCGGGAACGGTGGCGATGGCTCTCCGGGGCGGCCGGACCCGTTGACGCCGCCGAGGTGCCGCGGCGCCGGCGCGAACTCCTGAGCAGGTGGGTGGACCCGGCCGACCACCGAGGCGCGGCGGTCCGGGCCGTCGGCTGACACCCACCGTGGCAGGGCGCGCAGAACACGCAGAACGCGCAGAATTTGCCTGAACACGCCCTGCCGTGGGTCCCGCGGCAGCGGTCAGCGCGTCAGCCTTCACTGAGAGCGATGGCCGTCCGGTGGCGCCGAGTTCGTTCCTCCCAGGAGGGACCCGCGCCGCACCAGACACGAGGAGGAGCCTCCGGCAGGCGCACCGACACTCGGCGCCCACGGCCGCAGGATGTCCGGACCGCCCCCGGTAGGCCTGGCGCGTCATTGCCACCGAGACTGTTCCAGCCCTGGTCGTGGTGTGCCCCAGAGGGCCTAATGGTGGGCCCCGTCGCCGCTGTCGCCTTGTCCGTGTCGTCCTACGGTGGAGAGGTGATCACCCGCCCCGAGGGAGGAGAGCGCGCGTGGAGATCGTCGCGTACGGCGTCCTCAAGGACGAGGAACCACTGTTGCGGGCGGCGTTCGACCGGGCGTTCCGGGGCCGTCATGAGCTGCGCTGCCTGGGGCTGTTCCTGAACCGGGACACCGCACCGACCGCCGTCGGGCACGAGGTCGTGCTGTGCGGTGCCAACGACACGCTGGACGCGGACGTCCTGCGCACCCTGGCCGGAGGCGGCACGCGGATGCTCGCCCAGCGGGCCACCGGCTTCAACAACATCGACCTGACGTCGGCCGAGGCGCTGGGGCTGACGGTGGCCCGGGTGGCGTCCTACTCGCCGCACTCGGTCGCCGAGTTCGCATGGGCCCTGGCGCTCGCCGTCGACCGCCGGATCGCCCGGGCCGCCGGGCGGACCCGCGAGTTCGACTTCCGGCTCGACGGACTGATGGGCCGCGACCTGTACGGCCGGACCGCGGGGGTGGTCGGCACCGGCAAGATCGGGACCGCGTTCGCCCGGATCGCCCATGGCTTCGGCATGCGGCTGCTGGGCTGGGACATCACCGAGAACGCCGACTGCCTGGCCCTCGGTATGGAGTACGTCGAACACGAGTGGCTGCTCGCCGAGGCGGACCTGGTCAGCCTGCACGTCCCGCTCCTGTCGAACACCCACCACCTGGTCGACGCCGAAGCCCTGGCGCTGATGAAGGACGACGCCATCCTGATCAACACCAGCCGCGGCGGCCTGGTCGACACCGACGCCCTGCTGGAGACGCTGCGCGCGGGGCGTCTCGGAGGCGTCGGCCTGGACGTGTACGAGGAGGAGGCGGGACTGTTCTTCCTCGACAAGTCCCTGGAGGTGATGACCGACGAACGCCTCGCACGGCTGATGACCTTCAACAACGTGCTGGTCACCTCCCACCAGGGGTACTTCACCCGGGACGCCGTCGAGCAGATCGTCGAGACCACCGCCCGCAACGTCGAGGACTACTTCGCCGGCCGCACCGGCGACAACACCCTCGTCCCGTCCCCGCAGGCCTGAGGCGGGCACCGGCCCGCTCAGCCCCAACGGGCGGAGGTGTCGTGCTCCGAGAAGTCGAACTCCACGTCCACGACGCCCTCGACGGCCCGGACCAGACGTGCGGCCACCGGGACGAGGGACGGGTCACGCACCCGTCCGCTGAGCCTGACGACGCCGTCCTCCACCGTGACGCGAACGGCCGACGCCGGCGCGGGGAACAGGTAGGCCACCACCTCCCGGCGGACCTCCTCGGCGATCTCCTCGCCGTCGCGCAGGAACACCTTGAGCAGGTCGCCGCGACTGACCACGCCCTGCAGCATGCCCACGTCGTCGACCACGGGAAGCCGTTTGACCCCGGCGTGCGCCATGGTCCGTGCGGCCTGGGCGAGCGTCGCGTCCGCGTGGACGGTGAGGGCGGGCGAGGTCATCAGCTCCCCGGCGGTCACCGCACCGGCCTTCTCCAGGTCGGCCGGGCGCCGCAGCCGCCCGGCCGGGGTCTGCCCGGCCGGGCGGGGCCGGTACCGGGGGAGGTCGAGGTCGCTGTCGCGGAACTCCTCCTTGGGCAGCAGGTCGGCCTCGGAGACGACCCCGACGACGCGGCCCTCGCCCTCCAGGACGGGCAGGGCACTGACCCTCCAGTCCCGCATCATCTGCACGATCTCCTTGAAGGTGGCCTCACGGCCGATGGCGGCGACGGTGTGGGTCATCACATCGCTGACGATGTGCGGGGTGTCGTGCATCACGCCTCCTCGTGTGCCTGTCGTTTCGGCTCGCCGGGTGGTCACATGAGGCTTCCGCTGCCGTAGGGGGCGTACAGGTCCAGGAGCCGGGTGCGCGCGGAGCGCAGGCGGTGGGCGAGGATGTCGCCCACCCACCGGGCGACGCTCGCGCCGAGCGCGGGGTCCTCCTCGCACATCAGGCGCACCGCGGTGGCGTCGAACTCGTGGGCGCGCACCGGGCTGGTCGCCTCGGCGCCCAGGTGCCAGGTGTGCGGCCCGAACAGCCAGGACCAGCCGACGAGTTCGTTGTGCCCGAGGTTCTCGATGACCACCGCGCGACGACCGGGCACCCGCATGTCGAGGGCGACGGTGCCCGTACGAATGATCCAGAACCGGTCGGCCCGCCCCCCTTCCTCGAAGAGGCGGACTTCCATGGGGAACGACACCTCCCGGGCGATGCGCATCAGCCGGTGCCGGTGGTCGGCCGGCAGCGCCTGCAGCATGCCTGGGGTTGCGGGAGGGTTCATGGCGTGCCTCCAGTAAGGGCGGACGAACCTGATACGTCCAGCGTCTGCCCTGCCCGGTGCCGGGCCCAAGGGCCACCCGGCCCCATGACGGGGCCGCCCGGTACCACGGAGCAACCGTCCGGGCGCACGGTGCTCTCGTGCGGGGCCGGAGCCGGGCCACAAGGTCCCGGGGAAGGGTCTGAACGGCCCCAGCGGGAAACCCGTTCCTTCACGATGCTCGTACCAAAGGCACGATGTTCGTACCAGAGGAGCGATGCTCGTATCAGAGGAGCGAACGAGGCCGGACGGAGGAGGCACACCGCATGCTTCGGCAGGTCACCGCGGGAGTCGACGGTTCCGCCGACAGCCTGGCCGCCGCGCACTGGGCGGCCCGGGAGGCCCTGCGCCGGGGGGCCGCGCTGAGGCTCGTGCACGCGTGGACGTGGCACCCCCGCCCGGCCCCCTCCGTACCTGCGGGCACCAGCGAGCGCGACTGGGCCGAGCAGACCCTCGACCGGGCGGTCGGCAGCGTCCGTGCCGCACATTCCGGGCTGCGGATCGTCGCCGGGCTGGTGCCCGGCTCGGCGGTCGACGCCCTGCTCACCGCGGCCGCGGAGGCGGAGCTGCTGGTGCTCGGATCCAGCGGGCTCAGCGGGCTCAGCGGTGTCGCGGGGGTCGCGGTCGGCTCCGTGTCCCAGCGGGTCGTCGCCGGGTCACCGCACCCCGTGGTGCTCGTCCGCGCGGGCGCGACGTCCGCCGACGAACACCTCCCGGTGTCCGACGGTGTCTCGCCCGAGGAGATACCCGAGACCCCGTACCGCGATGTCGTCCTCGGCCTGGACACCCGGCGCCCCCGCGACGAGCTGATCGAGTTCGCCTTCGAGGCCGCCCGGCTCCGTGCTGCCGGACTGCGCGTGGTCCGCGCCTTCGGCGTTCCCTCCGCCGAGGGAGCCGGCCCGCGTACGGATCTGCTGCGCCCATGGCGCGAGAAGTTCCCCGGGGTCCCCGTCACCGAGATCGTCTGTGAAGGCCGGGCGGCCACCGCACTGGTCCGCGCGTCGTCGGGAGCCTCGCTCGTGGTCGTGGGACGCCGGACTCGGGACGGTCGACTCGGCATGCGCATCGGGCCCGTCACGCAGGCGGTACTGCACCATGCCGCCTGCCCGGTGGCGGTCGTACCGCATGCCTGAACACCTGCACGTCAGTCTGAACACCTGTACGTCAGGTGGGGAGGGCGGCCCTTTCGGTCCGTCCGCCCAGGGCGTCGGACAGATGGCCGTACACCTCGAAGACACCGCTCAGGAGCGTGCCGTGCAGGATGCGCCGGAAGCAGGAGCTGTCGGAGACCAGCCGCAGTTGGCCGTCCTGGGCCACGGTGCGGTTCCGGGTCCGGCACAGGAGACCCACTCCCGTGCAGTCGATGAAGGTCACGGGGCGCAGGTCGAGCACCAGGTCGGGGTGCGGCCTCGCGGTCAGGGCGTCGAGGCGTGCCGTGACGGCCGGCGCAGTGAGGATGTCGATCTCGCCGTGCAACTCCACGACGGTCGTACCGCCGACGGTGCGCTCCCTGTGGCACGGCGCGTGCCCGGTGTGGTCTTCGGCCATGGGGACAGGAAATCCAGCGCGGCGGGGAACGCGGAAGGGCCGGTCGGTCCCCTCTGCCCGGGCGCCCGGGACCGACCGGCCCCAGGCGGACAGCCCGGGACCTGGGCACTATGGAGGGGGGGGAGCCCCACTCATCGCGCCGACCGAGGAAGGTGGGAAGGGTCATGAAGGGCTTCGTCTTCCACGGTCCGGGGCAGTCCGCCTGGCAGGACGTTCCGGATCCCGCCATCAAGGAGGCCACCGACGCGATCGTGCGCGTCGACGTCGTCACCATCTGCGGGACGGACCTGCACATCCTCAAGGGCGACGTGCCCGAGGTCCGCCCCGGCACGGTGCTGGGGCACGAGGCGGTCGGCGAGATCGTCGAGACGGGCCGCGATGTGCACACCGTCCAACCGGGGGACCGGGTCCTGGTCTCCTGCATCACCGCCTGCGGTCGCTGCCGCTTCTGCTGGGAGCGGACGTACGGCCAGTGCCGCGGTGGCGGCGGCTGGATCCTCGGCCACGCGATCGACGGGACACAGGCCGAGTACGTCCGCGTCCCCTATGCGGACCTGTCCGTTCACGCACTGCCCGGTGCGGTGGACAGCAAGGACGCCGTGCTGCTGGCGGACATCTTCCCCACCGGCTACGAGGTGGGCGTGCTCAACGGGCGGGTGCACCCCGGAGACACCGTCGCCGTCGTCGGGGTCGGCCCCATCGGGCTCGCGGCCATCGCCACGGGCCAGCTGTACGCGCCGGAACGCATCATCGCCGTGGATCTGGACCCCGGCCGGCTGGAAGCGGCCAAGCGGCTCGGCGCCGACGCCGTGGCCGACGCCCGCGAGGCCCCGGAGCAGCTGGTCGCCGACCTCACCGACGGGCTGGGCGCTGACGTGGTCATCGAGGCCGTCGGCGCGCCGGAGACCTTCGAGCTGTGCACACGTATGGTGCGGCCCGGCGGACACGTGGCCAACGTCGGTGTACACGGCAGGCCCGCGACCCTGCACCTCGAAGACCTGTGGATCAAGAACGTGACCATCACCACGGGCCTGGTCGACACCTACTCCACGCCCACCCTGCTGCGGATGGCGGCCGCCGGCCGGCTGCCCACCTCGGCGCTGGTCACCCACACCTTCCCGCTCGACCAGATGGAGGAGGCGTACGACGTCTTCGCCCGCGCCGCCGACACCGGTGCACTCAAGGTGGTGCTCGGCGAGCCGCAGCACGATGTCGTCGCCGTCCGGGCGGCCTGACCGCTACCGGGAAGCGCCGGCGGCCTACCGGGAAGCGTCGGCGGGCCGATCGGTCGCGGTCAGCCGGATGCCGGTGATGAGGTCGGGGCGGATGCGGACGGCGTAGTCCATGGTCTGCATCACCCAGGGGTGGAGCAGGTCCTGGTAGCGGGCCAGCTCCTGAGGGTCGGTCACCAGATGGGCGTAGCCGGTGACGACGACGCTCCAGCCGAGGTGGGTGTCCGGGTCGATGGCGTCTGCCTCGTACGCCACGACCACACCCGGGCCGTCGGTCCCCCGTGCGTACGAGGTCAGGGCGGCGCCCTCGTGGGTGCGGATGACGATGTCGCCGCTGTCGAGGACGTGGTTGACCGGGCGGATGGTCGGCAGCGCGTGCAGGGTGAAGACGACCCTGCCCAGGGACACGCTGCCCAGCAGCCGCAGGGCCTCGTCGCTGCCGAGCTCGATGCTCTGGCGCGGCCCGGCGGCGACGGGCGGGGCGTTGTCGATGGTCATGGCGGGCTTCCGCGGGGGTTCGTCGCTCACGGTCTGGTGTCACCGGCCGGAACGCCGGCGCCGTCGCACGGCCCGGCGCCGTGCGCCTCAGGCCATTGGAACGGCACCGATACTCCTCGCACCAGGGCCGTTCGGCCCTGGCCCGTGCCCGGGCGGCCCCGTGGACCGTGCGTCGGGTGAACGGCGGGCCGTCACCGCTCGGGCAGCCAGTAGTGGCCGATCCTGTGCGAGTGGTGCTTCTCGGGCGGGTGAACGTCGTCGATGCGGTAGGTCAGGCTGTTGACCACGCCGACGACGCCTTCGATCCGCCACGTCGACCGGACCGCGACAGGGATGTCGCTACGGCGCTCCAGGCGCCCTTCCAACGTGACCATGCCGTCCCGGACGTGGACGACGACGGGCGGGGGCGGCAGGTTCGGGGGCCAGGCCATGACGTCTTCGGTCACCTGCCGCCGGATCTCCTCGTCGGTGCGGAGGAAGACGCGCAGCAGGTCACGGCGGGTGGCGATGCCGATGAGGCGGTCCTCCTCGTCCACGACGGGAAGCAGCTCGATGCCGTGATGCTCCATCATCCGCGCGGCGTCCGGGACGAGCTGCTCCGGATGCACGGTGATCGCGGGCGCCGACATCAGTTGCGCCGCGGTGGTGGCGCGCGCCCGTGCGGCGGTGGCCTGCCCCGACCGCCGCAGGCGCGGCAGCCGGAGCCGGCCGCCCCGGCCCGCGTCGCCCTTGCCCCCCGTGCCCCGGCCCGTGTCGGCCCGGGCCACCTGTCCGCGCACGAGCTCGGTCCCGGAGATCACCCCCACCACCTTGTCGTCGTGATCGACGACCGGCAGACCGCTGATCCGGTGACGGTCCAGCAGCCGCACCACGTCCTTGAACGGTGTCTCGCGCTGCGCCTGGACGACCTCGCTGGTCATCACTTCGCCGATGGTGTGGGTCTTCACGGCGCTTTCCTCCTTCACGGGCACGGACAGCTCCGCCCCGAGCACCTCCAGCGTCCCGCCCGACCGCGCCGAGGTACATGGGCCGGTGCGGGCAAGGAGGGGCCGAACGGCCCTGGCCGTCCGGCCCCCGAGCGACAAGGATCGAGAAAGATCGACACCGCGCACGACAAGGAGCATCCGATGGCGGACGGCGAGCGGTCCGGCGGCGACCACCCGATCCGGGTCTTCCTGCTGGACGACCACGAGGTGGTACGGCGCGGGGTGCACGACCTGCTGAACGACGAGCCGGACATCACCGTGATCGGCGAGGCCGCCACCGTCGAGCAGGCCCTGGTGCGTGTTCCCGCGCTGCGTCCCGACGTGGCGGTGCTCGACGTGCGCCTGCCCGACGGCGACGGTGTCACCGTGTGCCGGGAGCTGCGTTCCCGCATGCCCGACCTGGCCTGTCTGATGCTGACCTCGTTCGACGACGAGGAGGCCCTGCTGGACTCGATCATGGCGGGGGCCTCCGGGTACGTCCTGAAACAGATCCGGGGCTCGGACCTGGTGTCCGCCGTGCGCACGGTGGCCGCCGGCCAGTCCCTGCTGGACCCCAGCGCCACCACCAGGCTGATGGCGCGGTTGCGCGGCGAACAGAGCAAGGAACCGGAACCCGACGGCCTGCCCGGTCTGACGGCGCGCGAGCGGGAGATCCTCGCCCTGATCGGTGAGGGTCTGACCAACCGCCAGATCGGCGGGCGCCTCTACCTCGCCGAGAAGACCGTCAAGAACCACATCTCCCGGCTGCTGGCCAAACTCGGCGTGGAGCGGCGCATCCAGGCAGCCGTCATCGCCACCCAGGCCCAGGACCGCCTGCGGCACGAACGGCACTGAAGCGTCGCCCCGCTCTCGGAACCCCCGGCTGCCGCACGTGCTCGCGTATCGTCCCCCGCGCTGGACCGTTACCGTGGCACTTGACCGCGGCGGCCGGTCGTCGTCGGTGTTCGAAGGTCCTGGAGGATCACCGGTGGGAGGCTCTGAGGAGTCCCGTGAGGCCCGCGTGCGGCTGCCCCAGCTGAAGCTGGACGAGCTGCTGGAGGAGTTGCAGGCCCGCCTCGACGCGGCCCGCGGCACCCGGGACCGGGTGCACAGCCTGCTGGAGGCGGTCCTCTCGGTCGGCCGGGAGCTGGACCTGGAACAGGCGCTGCACAGCATCGTGGAGGCCGCGGCCGTGCTGGTGGACGCCGAGTACGCCGCCCTGGGCGTGATCGGACCGGACGGCAGACGGCTGTCGGCCTTCCACACGGTCGGTGTCGACCAGGAGCAGATCGCCAGGATCGGCCACTTCCCGGAGGGCCACGGCATCCTGGGGGAGCTGATCCGGCATCCGGAGCCGCTGCGGCTCGTGAAACTCTCCGAGCACTCCTCCTCGTACGGCTTCCCGCCCCACCACCCGCCGATGGACACCTTCCTCGGTGTGCCCATCCGCGTGCGTGACCAGGTCTTCGGCAACCTGTACCTGACCGAGAAGCGCGGCGGGGCGCAGTTCGACGAGGAGGACGAGTCGGTGCTGTCGACCCTGGCCGTGGCGGCCGGTGTGGCGATCGACAACGCCCGGCTGTACGAGGAGTCCCGGCTGCGCGAGCGCTGGCTGCGGGCGAGCGCGGAGATCACTCACCGTCTGTTGTCCGGCAGCGGCAGCGGCGAGGTGCTGCGGCTGATCGCCGAGCGCGCCAGGGAGATCACCGCCGCCGAACTCGCCGTGGTCGTGGTGCCGATGGAGAACACCGACGCGCTCACGGTGGAACTGGCCATCGGGGAGGGGGCCACGGCACATCGAGGGCTCGTCCTGCCCGTGGACGACGGCCTGTTGGGCCGGGCCTTCGCCGGGGCCGCCCCCGTCATCAGCTCCGACATCGCCCGGGACGAACGCGCCTCGTCCGGGGCGCAGCGCTTCACCGGCCTCGGCCCGGCCGTGGCCGTCCCCATCGGCACGGGCGACGGCGTACGAGGGATCGTCCTGCTCGTCCGCGAGGCGGGCCAGACGGAGTTCACCGAGAAGGAGACCGAGCCGCTGCAGGGCTTCGCCGCGCAGGCCGCGGTGGCGATGGAGCTGGCCGAACACCGCAAGGACGCCGAGGAGATCGCCGTACTCCAGGACCGTGACCGAATCGCCCGGGACCTCCACGACCTGGCGATCCAGCGGCTGTTCGCCGCCGGCATGACGCTGCAGAGCGCGGGCCGTCTCATCGAACACTCGGAGGCGTCGGGGCGCGTCGCGCGAGCGGTGGACGACCTGGACGAGACCATCAAGATCATCAGGTCGACGATCTTCGGTCTGCGGGCGCGCGAGGGCGCCGCCGGACCGGGTCTGCGGGCGCGCGTGGTGCGTGTGGTCGGCGAGGCCGCACCCGTACTGGGTTTCGCGCCCAGCCTCCGGATGGAAGGCCTGCTGGACACCCAGGTCCCGAAGGAGACCGCCGACCACGTGGTCGCGGTGCTCTCCGAGGCGCTGACCAACGTCGCCCGCCACGCCCACGCCGACCGGACCGAGGTCGTGCTGGAGACCGACGGCCGGGAGCTGCGGCTGACGGTCTCCGACAACGGTGTGGGCATCCCGCCCGACGGCCGGCGCAGCGGCCTGCACAACATGGCCGAACGGGCCGCGCAACTGGGGGGCCGGCTGGAGCTGACCAGCCCTGCCGGTGGGGGCGGCAGGGTGGTGTGGCGGGTACCGGTGGGGGAGCGGTAGGTCTGCGCTGGGGGTGTCGTGTCAGCGGGCGTACTCAGTGATCAGGCGAGCTGGGTGTGCGGCGGGAGGAGCGCGATGCCGTCGTCGTCGGCGTGGAGCAGGTCACCCGTGCTGAAGGTGATGCCGCCGAAGGTGACGGGGACGTCGAGGGCGCCGGTGGCGTTCTTGGCGCTCTTGCGGGGGATGGTGCCGAGGGCCTTGATGCCGAGCCGGAGGCCGGCGAGGGCGGCGCTGTCGCGCACGGCCCCGTGCAGGACGAGGCCGGCCCAGCCGTTGTCCTGAGCGGCCGTGGCGATGAGGTCGCCGACCAGGGCGGTGCGCAGGGAGCCCTGTCCGTCCACCACGAGGACGCTGCCGTTTCCGGGGGTGCGCAGCAGGTCGCGGAGCAGGCCGTTGTCCTCGTGGCAGGAGACGGTGCGGACCGGCCCGGCGAAGCCGCGGTGTGCGCCGAACTGGCGGAACTGCAGGTCGCAGACGCGCAGTTCGGTGCCGTGCAGGTCGACGAGGTCGGCGGTGGGGACAGGGCTGACTGATGCGGTCACGGGAGGGTGCCTTTCGCTGGAGGGCTGCCGCGTTCGGGCCGGATCCGGCCGTCGTCAGGATGGACCGGTCGCGAGCGCGGCAGCCTGCTCGGGGGTGAGGGGACGAGTGGTGTGTCCCCGCAGGAGAAGGTGCAGTTTGGCGGTTTCCTCGAGTTCCTCGATCGCGTCGGAGGCCTTCTCCAGGGTGGCATCGGCGACGACGGGGCCGTGGTTGGCGAGGAGGATCGCGTGATGGGTGCGGGCGGTCCGCTCGGCGAGCGGTTCCAGGCTGCTGTCGCCGGGGGCGTGGTAGGGCAGCAGGGGCAGGGTGCCCACGCGCATGGCGTAGTACGCGGTCAGCGGGGGCAGGGCGTTGGCGGTATCGACGCCGTCCAGGCAGGAGACAGCGGTGGCGTGGGTGGAGTGCAGGTGAACCACCGCGTGGGCGGAGGGCCGGGAGCGGTAGAAGGCGGCGTGCAGGAACGCCTCCTTGGTCGGCCGGGGCCCGTCCAGGTGCCGGCCGGTGAGGTCGGTGCGGGACAGGTCGGCTTCTTCGACGGTGCCGAGGCTGGACCCGGTGGGAGTGAGCAGAAGGCTCCCGTCCGCGAGACGGACGGACAGGTTGCCGGTGGAACCGTGGGTCAGGCCGCGGGTGAACAGGGAGCGGGCGGTGCGCACGAGCAGCGCGCGGGCGGCCTTCTCGTCGTTGTAGGCGGTGTTGTAGGCGGTCACGCCTGCTCCTTGTCGGTGTCCTTGCCCATGTCCGTGCCAGTGGTGCTGAGGGCGCGGGTGAACAGGTCAGGGGCGCCGAAGTTGCCGGACTTGAGCATGAGGGCCAGATCGCCCGCCGCGGGTGTGGCGTGGGTCCACGGCACTCCGGGATCGGCTTCGTCGCCGACCAGTACCGCGCGGATGCCCAGGGCGGTGGTGACGGCGCCGGAGGTTTCCCCGCCCGCGACCAGAAGGCGTCGTACTCCGCGTTCGACGAGGTGGGAGGCGAGGGTGCCGAGGAGTTCCTCGACCCGGGCGGCGGCTTCGGCGACGCCCAGCTGGGCCTGGACGGCGGCGAGTTCTTCCGGTGCGGCGGAGGCGTGGATCAGGACGGGCAGGCCGGGGTCCTGGGCGTCGTACCAGGTGAGGGCCTCGCCGGTGACGTCGCGGCCGGCTGCCGCGGCCAGCACGTCGAGGTGGAGGGAGGGCAGGCCGGCGGCGTAGAAGTGGGCGATCTGTTCCAGGGTGCGGGCGGAGCAACTGCCCGCCAGCACAGCGGCGCGGCCCTGCCGCGGCAAGGGGACGTCGGCGGCGGGGCCCGCGGTGGGGTAGGCGTGGCCGAGCCCTTCTGCCAGCCCGGCGGCCCCCGCCACGACGGGGAGTTCGAGGGCGGCGGCGCCCAGGACGGCCAGATCGTCGTCGGTGAGGGCGTCAGCGATGATGTGCCGGGCACCGGCCTGCTGGTGCGCGGTGAAGGCGTCGCGGACGGCATGGACGCCGCGGCGCACGGTCGGCCAGTCGATCAGGGCGACCCGGTGAGGGGTCTGCGCGGACAGCAGGCGCACCAGGGCGGAGTCCGTCATGGGGTTGAGGGGATGGTGACGCAGGGGTGAGTCCGACAGCAGTTGGTCATGGACGAACAGGTGGCCCTGGTACACGGTGCGGCCGTTGGGCGGGGAGGCCGGGCAGTGCAGGGTGGCGGCCCCTCCGGCGGCGTGCACGAGGGCGTCGGTGACCGGGCCGATGTTGCCCTGGGGAGTGGAGTCGAAGGTGGAGCAGTACTTGAAGTAGATCTGTGCCGCGCCCTTCGCCCACAGCCAGCGCTGGGCGGTGACGGAGTCGGCGACGGCCTCGTCGGCCGGGGTGGAGCGGGACTTGAGGGCGACGACGGCGGCGTCGCACTCGGCGGGCAGCGCGGTGTCGGCGTCCGGGGTGCCGAAGACCAGGGCGGTGCGCAGGCCGGCGCGCCGGAAGGCGGCGGCGACATCGGTGCCGCCGGTGAAGTCGTCGGCTATGCAGCCGATGCGCAGGGTCATGGTCGTGGTCTCTCCTCGGGCGTGCGGGTGGAGGACGGGGTCCGGGGCGGGCGGGGGCGGGGTCCCCCGGCTCACGGGGGTGCCGTACTTGGGCGAAGCTCGGAGTGCCGCGGGGGAGGGCCCGCCCCGGAGCCGGTGGGTCAGTTCTGGCCGGCGGCGGTGATGGCCTCGATGACGGCGGCGGTGAACTCGGTGGTGGAGGCGCTGCCTCCGAGGTCGCGGGTGGAGGTGCCGCCGGCGATGGCGTCGGCCACACCCGTCTCGATGATCTTCGCGGTGGCGGCCAGCGCCTCGTCGCCGTGCTTGGCCCCGAGCCACTCGAACAGCATCGCGCCGGAGAGGATCATGGCGACCGGGTTGGCGATGTTCTGCCCGGCGATGTCGGGGGCGGAACCGTGGGACGCCTGGGCCATCGCGGTGGTGGCGGAGGCGTTGATCGAGGGCGCGGTGCCCAGCGAGCCGGAGATCTCGCCCGCGAGGTCGGAGAGGATGTCGCCGAACATGTTCTCGGTGACGATGACGTCGAAGTCCTGGGCGCGGCGCACCAGGTGGACGGTCATGGCGTCGATGTGGAAGTCGTCCAGCGTGACGTCCGGGTAGTCCTGGGCGACTTCCTGGCACACGGTGCGGAACAGGCCGGTGGTGAGCTTGAGGACGTTGGCCTTGTGGACGATGGTGAGCTTCTTGCGGCGCGAGCGAGCCAGGTCGAAGGCGACGCGGGCCACGCGTTCGGTGGCCTCGCGGGTGATGATGCCCATCATGATCGCCGTATTGGGGGTGGGCATGAACTCGCCCGTACCGGCGAAGGTGTTGCGGTCGGCGTAGAAGCCCTCGGTGTTCTCGCGCACGATGACCAGGTCGGCGCTGTCGCAGACGGCCTTCGCCCCGGGAAAGCTCTTGGCGGGGCGGATGTTGGCGAACAGCTTGAAGTGCTTGCGCAGGGTGCCCGAGGGGTTGAGGGCGGACTTGTGCGGCTCGGGGTAGCTGACGGAGTCGTGTGGGCCGAGGTACCAGCCGTCAAGGCCGGCCAGGGCCTCCTTGGTCTCCTCGGGAACCGGGGTGCCGTGCGAGTCGATCGCGGTGGCGCCCAGCGGCAGGGACACCCAGTCGACGGAGACACCGGCGGCCCGGGCAGCGGCGGTGGCGATCTCGACGGAGGAAGGGACGATCTCGGGGCCGATGCCGTCGCCCTCCAGGACGCCGAGGCGGTACGTGGTGGTGCTCATGGTGCGGGTTCCTCTCTGGAGAACAATCGGTTCTGGAGAACAGTCGGTCGCGTGTGGGGTGGTCCGCGTGTGGGGTGGTCAGGGGGCCGACGAGCGCTGTGCCAGGGTGGCGGCGGCATCGGCCAGGGCGGTCCAGGACCGGGCGGCTGCCCTGAAGCTGTCGCCGTCCTGGGTGTGTTCCAGCGTCAGCCACCCGGTGAAGCCGCCCCTGCGCAGGGCCTGCAGCAGATCGGGCAGCCGGTGGTCGCCGACGACCAGTGGGCCCCTGGTGCCGGGCGCCGCGAGCTGGAGACAGCCGGTCAGCAGGGTGTGGTCCGTGACGGCCTGGACGGAATCGACGCCTTCGGCTTCCAGGTGGTGGGTGTCCAGCACCAGTCCGGCCGGTACGCCGAGCGCGGTCATGACGGCGAGGGCTTGGCCGGGGGTGTGCCACAGGGATGTGTTGCCGCGTGACTGCGGCTCGATCAACAGGCGGCTGCCGACGGAGACCACTTCCTCCGCCAGCTGCCGCACGGCGCGTTCGGCCCAGGCTCGCTGCACATCCTCCAGCCCCGGCAGGAAGGTGCCGCGGCTCTGGCCGAGGGTGAGCGGAACACCCAGAGCCCCGGCGAGGCGTGCCGCGCCCCGAAGCCGGTCGAATGCGTGGCGCCGTACGTCCGGTGACGGGTCGGTCAGCGTCAGATGGTCCTGCGCGGCGACCGGACCGGTACCGACCCCGAGGATCTCCATCCCGCTGCTCTCGGCGGTCCGGAGCATGGCGTCGGCGTCGCGCGCGGTGGTCTCACGGACCTGGACTTCGACACCGTCGTAGCCGAGTTCGGCCAGTCCACGGACGGCTTCGGCGAACGGTGCGTCGAAGCCGAGCGGCATGGGCGTGCGGCAGTCGCCACTGGAGACGGTGTAGGCCAGCGGCCAGGGCACCGGCGCGGTCATGGCGCGACCGCCGGTACGGGGACCGTCTGCCCCGCGTCGGGGAGGAGCAGCCCGCGCAGTTCACGGGCGGCAGCACCGGCACCGTCCAGCACGGGGACGTCCAGCAGTTCGGCCAGCGCGTCTCGCGCCGGGGCCAGGGAGTACTGCGCCAGCAGCACCGCGTCGGCGTCGGCGGCACCGACGGTTGTCAGGGCGTCGGCCAGGTGGCGGGCGGTCGCTTCCGGTGTACCCGCGTCGGCCGCGGCCTCGCTCAGTGCGGTCACGATGTCGACCGGCCGGTCGGGTCTGACCGCCGGGACGAGTGCTTCGAGCTGGGCCACGGCCGCCGGAACGGCGGGCCCGGTGGAGGCGACGACGGCAATGCGCTCGAACGGGCCGGCCAGGGCGGCCCTGAACAGGGCTTCGTCGGACTTCAGGACGGGCACGCCCCACAGAGTGCGGGCCGTGTCCACCACATCCCCGTAGGAAGAGCAGGTCAGCAGCAGGCCGTGGGCACCGCCGTCCATCACGTGACCGATCAGGCGGAGCATGCGCCGACGCAGTACGTCGGTGAGACCGCCGGCATCGCGGGCGTCGTCCAGGAGACGGTCGTCCAGCACGTTCCACACCGTGGCCTGCGGGAACTCTCGCGCGAACGCCTCCTGGGCGACGCGGGCTCCGGTCGGCACGGCATGGATCATGGCGACCAGGGGGTGGGCTTCGATCACCGGGCTTCTTTCCTCTTCCGATAGGCGGGGACCGGGAGGGGTCCCTGCGTCGGGCCGGCTCCGGTCGGCGCGGGAGCGCCAAGAACGCCAGAGCGCCAGAGCGCCAAGAACGTCGAGCGCGCCAAGAACGCCAAAGACACGGAGCAAGCACGGGAGGGGTTGCGGCAACCTTTCGTTGCGTTGCCGCGCCGCCACTGTAGAAGCATCACATCAACCGGTCAACCGGTTTACCTCATGGGGTGTGTGAGGGTCGCCGGTGCGTGCCGGGCGGCCCGGGGGTCGGCTGCGCCCGTCGCGCCGGCTACGCCTGGCGCTGTTCGAGGGCCTCCATCAGTCGCCGGGACGCACCGTCCATGTGCCGGGTCATCGCCGCGCGGGCGGCCTCCGCGTCCCCCTTCTCGACCGCTTCGAAGATGGGCACGTGGTCGGCGTAGGCCACCTCACGAGACCGGACAGCGCCTGTGCGCTGTACCCAGCCGCGCTGGATCGTCGCCCGCATGCCCTTGAGCATGTCCCGCAGGACCGTGTTGCCGGCCAGCTCTCCCAGTGCCGCGTGGAAGGCCGTGTCCGCCTCGGGGAAGTCCTCGTCCGGGCACTCCCGCATGGCGGTCAGCCGGGCGCGCAGCAGTTCGATACCCGCCTCGTCGCGGGCCTGTGCGGCCAGTCCGGCGATGGTGACCTCAAGCTCCGCGCGGGCCTGCACCATGTCCCGGGCGACCCGGCCGCCGAACACCAGGCCCAGTTCGAACAGGCGGTAGAGCACGTCGGAGTCGGCGCCGCGGAAGTACGTCCCGCTGGACTGGCGGATCTCCAGCAGGCCGAGGAAGCCCAGCGACTTGATCGCCTCGCGCACGGTGGGCCGGTTCACTCCGAGCATCTCGGTCAGCTGCCGCTCGGAGGGGATGCGGTCGCCGGGCTGCACCTCGCCGGACATCAGATAGTCGATCAGGCGGCGGGAGACCTCGGAGGCCAGCGGCTCCCGTGGCTCGACCGCGATCTTGGCGAGTTCGGCCATCGAATTCCTCACTTCGGTATTGACGTGTTGGCTGGATTCTAGTTACCTACCGGCAATCCGGTAAACCGGTTGGCCGACGTCGGTGACGAGTCTCCTGGCATCGTGCGAGCCGCACGGGAAGCCCCTGCCCTGCCAGGCGCACCTCTTCACCGTCCACCGCGCCGGGCCCTGTCATCGCCCCCGCATGCGCTGACCCGCGCAGAACCTCACCGCTGCCTGCCAGCGGCCCTTCAGCCCTGCCTCAAGGAGCAACGATGCTCGCCGTCCTCGGCTTCGCCACTCTGGGCAGCTTCATGCTGCTCGTGATGCGGAACCACCTCTCCGCCTTCACCGCCATCATGCTCACCCCGATCGCCGCCGCCCTCATCGCCGGCAAGGGCGCCAAACTCGGCGACATGATCATGAACGGTCTGGACACCGTCGCGCCCACCGCCGCGCTGCTGCTGTTCGCCGTCCTCTACTTCGGCCTGATGATGGAGGTCAAACTCTTCGAGCCCGTCTGTCAGGCCATCGTCCGCGCCTCCAAGGGCGACCCGGTCCGCATCACCGTCGGCACCGCGGTCCTGGCTCTGCTCGTCGCCCTCGACGGTGACGGCACCACCAGCTACATGATCATCTGCTCGGCGTTCCTGCCCATCTACCGGCGCCTGGGCATGAATCCCCTCATCGTCGCCACGATCGCCGCGATGTCGCTGGGCACCATCTCCGGCACCACACCCTGGGGCGGCGCCGCCACTCGCGGCATCAGCGTCCTGCACCTGAACGCGACCGACTACTTCGTCCACATGATCGGCCCCATGGCCCTCACCAGCCTGGCCATCATCGCCGTGGCCTACTGGCTCGGCCTGCGCGAACGTCACAAGATCGACCCCGAGGCGCTCGCCGCCTACAAGCTTGAGATCGCCTCGGGCGAAGCCTTCGAACCGGTGAAGCCGGACTGGCGCATGTGGTTCAACGCCGCCCTCACCCTGCTGCTGATGGTGCTGCTCATCCTGGAGGTCGCCGACCTTCTGGTGCTGTTCATGGTCGCGTTCGTGATCGCCCTGCTCGTCAACATCCGCAGCATCGGCGACCAGCAGGACCTCATCAAGCGCCAGGCCGCCAACGCCGTCCCCGTGATGATCCTCGTCCTGGCGGCAGGTGTGTTCACCGGCATCATGACCGACTCCGGCATGATCAAGGCCATGGCCGACGCCGCCCTCGCCGTCGTCCCCGACTCCATGGGCAACCTCATCCCGCTGTTCACGGCCATTCTTGCCCTGCCGCTCGGCTTCTTCATGTCCAACGACGGCTACTGGTTCGGCGTCATCCCGGTGCTCGCCGAATCCGCCGCCCACTACGGCATCGACGCCAACCAGATCGCCCGAGCCGGCGCCATCGGCCAGATCCTCCACATGATGGGCCCCACCAGCGCGCCCCTGTGGGTCCTCCTCGGACTCGTCAAGGCCGAGCTGGGCGACTTCCAGAAACACGCCCTGCGCTGGGGCATCCCCGTCTCCCTCGCCTACATCGCCTTCGCCGTCATCACCGGGGCCGTCACCGTCACCTGAGCCTCGGCCCGTTCTGCAGGGACGGCGGGTGCGCGAGACGGTGCCCGCTGTTCATGCGACGGTGCCTGCTGTTCATGCGACAGGGAAGTTCTGGTCGAAGACGTTGTCCGGGTCCACTTCCCGCTTGATCTCGCGCAGGCGGCTCAGCGTCGTTGAGGGAATGCCTCGGTGAGCGGTCCGCGTCACCACGGCCGCGTAGGGCACCGACGTGGCCCGCCGGCCGAGGACGGGGCCGACCCGCAGGAGGGGACGAGCGCCCGCTCGGCCGCGTCCGTGTCGTCGGCGGCGAAGACCACGGTGGCGAGGGCGAACCCTCCGCCCGACAGATACAGGCACGCGCTGATCTCGCGGGGAGCGGACTCGACGGTCTCGCCCCAGGCGCGCAGAAACGGCGCGATCCGGTCGACACGGAACTGAATGGCGGTGTGCGCGACAACCGGTGCCGGCGCGGCGGAGAAGTCCATCGATCGAGGTGACGATGCCGACGTTGGCGCCGGCGCGGCGCACGGCCCAGAACAGGCCGGGATCGCGTTCCGCGTCCACGGTGTGGAACACGCCGTCGGCGGTGACGGTCCCGGCCGTGACGAGATGGTCGATCGTCAGGCCGTGAGCGCGGCCCATCAGACCGATACCGGCGGTCGCCGCCAGGCCGCCGACTCCCACGTTTCCCGAATCGCCCGAGCTGATGGACAGCTCCCAGGGATACAGCGCCGCGGCCACGTCGCCCCAGCGGCTTGCCCGGTCCGATGCGGACCAGGTTGCCGTCCGGATCGAGCCGCTCGATCGAGTTGAGAGCCGCCAGGTCGATGACCGTGCCGCGCCGCCGTCGTTGATGGAGATGTGATGACCAGCTCGGCGATGTGCGTGCCGACATGGGCGGCGGGGATCCAGTCGAGATGGTCGGTGCCGGCCGGCTCACGTACCCGGGTGTTGATGAATCCGAGGAGGACTGTTGGGGCGGTCGCTACGCGACGACGCCACGCCTCCGGCGGGGCTTGCCCGCAAGGTCTACCGGACCCGGGCGGGTGCACACCCGGGCGGGTGCACACCGCTTCAACGTGTGGCCGGGGCGACTACCAGGTCGGCATCGCGTACTCGGGGTAGCGGGCGCCCGCCGCGCCGTCCGGGAGGATCTCCTGGATGCGGGTGAGGTCCTCGGCGGAGAGGGTGACGTGCGCGGCGGCGGCGTTCTCCTCCAGACGGCGAGGGCTGCGGGTGCCGGGGATGGGCACGATGTCGTCGCCCTGGGCCAGCAGCCAGGCCAGGGCCAGCTGGGTGACCGCGATGCCCTTGGCCTCCGCGAGAGCCGTCAACTCACGGACGGCGGCCAGGTTCTTCTCGTAGTTGCCGGGCTGCCAGCGGTCGTCGAAGCTGCGCATGTCGTCCGCGGGATACTCCGCCGCCGGCTTCACCGCACCGGTGAGGAAGCCGCGGCCCAGCGGCGAGTAGGGCACGAAGCCGATGCCCAGCTCGCGCACCACCGGCAGCACCTCGGCCTCCACGGCCCGTTCGAACACGGAGTACTCCGTCTGCAGCACGGACACCGGGTGCACGGCGTGGGCACGCCGGATGACCTCGGGGCCGGCCTCGCTCAGCCCGAAGTAGCGCACCTTGCCTTCGGCGATCAGCTCACCGACCGTTCCGGCTACGTCCTCGATGGGCACGTCGGGGTCGACGCGGTGCTGGTAGAGCACGTCGATGTGGTCGGTGCCGAGGTGGCGCAGGCTGTTCTCGGCCACCTCCCGGATGTGTTCCGGACGGCTGTCGAGGGCGGCGCCGATCCTCTTCGGGTCGCTCAGGTCGAAACCGAACTTGGTGGCGAGGACGATGTCGTCGCGGAAGTCCTTCACCGCCCGGCCGAGGAGCTGTTCGTTGCTGCCGGTGCCCATGCCGTACAGCTCGGCGGTGTCGAAGAGGGTGACGCCGAGTTCGTAGGCGCGGTGGATGGTGGTGATGCCGGACTGTTCGTCCGAGGCGCCGTAGGCCATCGTCATGCCCATCGTGCCCAGGCCGACGGCGCCGACCTCCAGGCCCTGGGTGCCGAGCCTGCGGTGGGGGAGTTTGATGTCGTGCTGTGTCATGCCTTCCACGCTAGGAACACGGCGCGGGGCCGTCATGGGGCACCGGTCGCATAGGATTGCCTGATCCTCTCAAGCGAAACTCAAGCGAAGGGCGCGCCTCATGCTGAACCGTCTCGCCCGGGCCATTGAGCGGCACTGCCAGGGGATGTGGTCGGAGACCGCCGTACCCAGGCTGTCACTGGTCGCGCTCGACGAACTCCTCGAACCGATGGAGGTCATGTACGAGCCGATGATCTGCTTCATCGCCGACGGCGCCAAGCGCACCGCGGCGGGCGAGCACAGCTGGATCACGCCCTGCGGCGAGATGGCGATGATCACCCTCGATGTGCCGGTGACCGCGGCCTTCGAGAAGGTTCCCTACCGCGCCGCGGTGATGCGGCTCGACAGCCAGGCACTCGCCGCCGTGCAGATGGAGCTGGCGGAAGCAGGCCCGCCATCACCACCGGCCGTCACGGCAGCGGTCACCGCACCGATGGCGCCGGAGCTCGTCGATGCGGTCACCCGGTGGATCCTCCTCCTCGACACGCCGGAGGACATAGGACCCCTCGCCGGGCGCATCGAGGGCGAGATCCTCTACCGGCTGCTGCGCAGCCCGCTGGGTCCCGTCCTGCGGCACTGGTCCCTGGCCGACTCCGCCGCCTCCCGGATCCGTACCGCGGCCCGCTGGATCCGCGACCACTACACCGAACCGCTCGGCATCGACGAGATCGCCGAGGTGGCCCGCATGAGCCCGGCCACGCTGCACCGGCACTTCAAGGCGGCCACGGGCATGAGCCCGCTGAAGTTCCAGAAACACCTGCGGCTGCAGGAAGCGCGACGTCGGCTGTTCGCGGGGGACATCACGGCGGCCCAGGTGGCCCAGGCCGTCGGATACGTCAGTGCCACCCAGTTCAACCGCGAATACCGCCGCGCCTACGGCCTGCCTCCCGCCCAGGACGCCGCCCGGCTGCGCACCCGTCTCTCCGACGCCCGGCCCGTTCCGGTACTGGTCGACGGGTCGGGCGCGAAGCCGTAGCGGACGTCCTCGTGTGGCTTGCCGGCACGTGAGCCGGTCCCCGGGGCCCGTGACGGTGTCTATGACGGAGAGGCCGTCGGTCAGGACCCGTGGAGGGTGAGGGCAGGAGCAGGGTGGTGGCCCACATCTGGCAGGAGTCCCCATACCACTGCGAGGCGACCGTGCTGGTCGCAGTCCTCAATGAGTGGCTGTGACCAGCACTTTCCAACAGGCCCTGACGGCGCGCCGGAGGTCCGTGCGGAACATCGAATGGCCAACGGAATCCCAGCCCGTCTCGTCCACGGGACTGCGGGAGGTGTGCGGCGAACTCCTCGGCCGGATCGCCGTCACAGTTCTGTGTCGGCCCATAGGTCCAACGGGTTGTCCCCGAGGCCGGCGCCGGGTTCGGCTGCGGTGTTGGTGAGGGTTTGTTCGCTCCAGATGACTTTGCCGCGGGCGCTGTATCGGGTACCCCAGCGCTGGGCGAACTGGGCGACCAGGAACAGCCCGCGACCGCCCTCGTCCGTGGCGGCCGCCCGGCGCAGGTGCGGGGAGGTGCTGGAGCCGTCGGCGACCTCGCAGATCAGGCTGTTGCGGTCGTACAGCAGGCGGAGCCGGATGTGCGGGGTGCCGTACCGGATGGCGTTGGTGACCAGCTCGCTGACGATCAGTTCGGTGGTGAAGGTGACCTTGTCCAGGCCCCAGGCTTCCAGTCGGCGGGTGACCTCGGCACGGACGCGGGAGACGGCCGCCCGGTCGGAGGGCACGTCCCAGTCTGCCACCTGGTCCGGGTTCAGCAGCCGGGTGCGGGCCACCAGCAGGGCGATGTCGTCGCGGGGGTGCTCGGGTTGCAGCGTCTCCAGCATGGTGGTGCAGATCTCCTCCGGGGCCCGTCCCGGGGGGCCTGTCAGGGCGCCGCGCAGCAGGTCCAGGCCGGCGTCGAGGTCGTGGTCGCGGCCCTCGACGAGACCATCGGTGTAGAGGACCAGCCGGGAGTCAGCGGGCAGCTCCAGCTCGGCGGTCTCGAACGGCAATCCGCCGCCCAGGCCCAGCGGCGGGGAGACGGGCACCTCGGGGAAGGCGACGGTGCCGTCGGGGTGGATGAGGGCGGGGCCCGGGTGCCCGGATCGGGCCAGAACGGCCCGCCCGGCCACCGGGTCGTAGATGGCGTACAGGCAAGTGGCACCGGTGATGCCGCCATCGTTGCCCTCGCTCGCCTGGTCGTTGTCGATGTGGGTGACCAGCTCGTCCAGGTGGCTCAGCAGCTCGTCGGGGGACAGGTCGAGGGCGGAGAAGTTGTGCACCGCGGTGCGCAGCTGGCCCATGGTCGCCGCAGCGTGCAGGCCGTGTCCGACGACATCACCGACCACGAGTGCCACCCGGGCGCCGGGCAGCGGGATGACGTCGAACCAGTCGCCGCCCACCCCGGCCTGCGCCGGCAGATAGCGGTAGGCCACATCCAGGGCGGACTGTTCAGGCAGGCCGCGGGGCAGCAGGCGGCGCTGCAGCGTCGCAGCCATGGTGTGCTCGCGGGTATAGCGGCGGGCGTTGTCGATCGCCAACGCCGCCCGGGCGGCCAGTTCTTCGGCAAAGGACAGGTCGTCGTGCTCGAAGGGTGCATGGTCCAGGCGCCAGAAGTCGGCCATCCCCAGAAGGACGCCGCGGGCCTGCAGCGGCACCGAAATCAGGGAGTGGATGCCGTAGTCCAGGATTTTCTGGGCACGTTCCGGATCCTGGGCGCGCCAGCCCTCGGAGGCGGTCAGGTCGGCCACGAGGACGGCGTGCCCGTCTGCCGCGCTGACGGCCACGGGGCTGGTGGGGATGTATCGGATCAGTTCTCCCACCGGATAGAGGGGCGGGTCGTCCCGGACGCCGCGCATGGCGGTGCGGCGCATTTCTGGACTCGCGCCGTCCGGTTCCTCGCCGTGCAGGACCGGGTCCAGTAGCTCCACGGTGACGAAGTCGGCGAGTCGGGGGACCGCAATCTCGGCCAGTTCCTCGGCGGTGCGCACCACATCCAGCGTGGTGCCGATCCGTATGCCTGCGTCGTAGAGCAGTTGCAGGCGCTCGCGCGCCACCCTGGCCCGGCCGGCGAGCGCGCGCAACTCCGTGGAGTCGCGCAGGGTGACTACGCTGCCCGCCGGGCCTTCGCCGGGCTCGACAGGTCGCGCGTTGACGGCCAGCAGCCGGTCCCCGGCCACATGGAGCTCGTCGGTGGCCGTGCGCCCCGGAGCAAGCAGTTCGGCGGCGCCCCGGGGCAGGCCGAGGTCGGTGATCCGGCGCTGCTCCGCGTTCTGCGGCAGATCCAGGAGCCGGCGCGCCTCGTCGTTGGCCAGCAGTAGCCGCCCGTCTCCATCGACGATGAGTACGCCTTCACGAACCGAGTGCAACACCGCGTCGTGGTGTTCGTACATCCGTGTCATCTCCGCAGGGCCCAGGCCGTGGGTCTGCCGCCGCAGCCGCCGACTGACCAGCGCGGTCCCGCACGCGGACAAGGCCAGCGCCCCGGTGGCGGGACCGAGCAGCAGAAGTAGTCGGTGGTTCACCGCACTGTTCACGCTCGTGACCTTGATACCGACCGACACCCCGCCGATCAGGGTGCCGTCGGCTCGTGTGACGGGAACCGCCGAAACCACGGAGGTTCCCTGGCTTGCGCGGAAGGTGCGGGTGATGGTCCTGCCGGCGAGTTCCTCCCGCACCAGCGGGGCGGGGCCGACGATCCGCTTGCCGATCAGTGCCGTATCGGGGTGGGTGAGGCGGATGCCATGCGTGTCGAACACCACGATGCTGTCGACGCCTGAGCCTTTCCTCGCGGCTTCCGCGCGGGGCTGCAGCAGCGCGGTCGGGTTGTCGCTGCTCATGGCCTGGGGCAGGCCAGGCGAGTGCGCGAACGTCTCTGCCACGGCCAGGGACCGACCGCCGGCCTCCGTGGCGGCTTGGCTCCGGGCCTGGAGCACGAGGGCCGTCGTTGCGCCGACGACCAGTACCAACACCAGCAGAAGTTGCAGAATGAAAACCTGCCCGGCGACGCTGGGCACCCGCAAGAGCAGCCCCAGCCGTGTCCAGGACGAGCGAGAGGGAGCTTCAGACACGCAGGACCGCGCACGGCGGCCGCGCCAAGTGATGTGAGCATATCTGCTCATGTCCTCATTTGTAGCATCCTCGCCTAATGTGGCCGACGGAGCCTGCGGTACTCCTTGATGCGGCTGCTGACGGTTCGGCGGCGTCGGAACCACGCCGTTGGCACGGGCGGCCGTGGTCGCGAGCGCCGTCGCAGAGGAAACCCTGACGGACCTCACCGCGGGTGCCTTGCTTCTAGTGCCGCGTCAGCCAAGGTTCGCCCCGTCGCGACGGCCGGCACGCACTCTCGCCGCACCGGCCGAAAGCCCAAGTACATCCAGTACGAGGGCTTCCGGCCGGCACGCCGAGAGCACGCACCGGACGCCGCTCCTTGACGGGCAAACCTTGGCTGACGCGGCACTAGCAGGATCTGTCCGCCCTGCGCCAGAAGTGGTCCACGATGTCATTCAGGAACGCCTTCGCGTCAGGTCCGATCGAACCTCCCGTCGACGCCCCGCTGTGGGGTGCGGGCAGCCGCGCATGGTAGTCCGCCTGCAACTGCTTGAGCAGCCGCTCGATGTGCGGGCGCGGCATCGGCACGAGCCCGGTGACCGGGCGCACGTACATCTGCCAGCGCGTTTCGACGGCCAGCCGCAGCAGTTCGGTCAGCTTTTCGCTGCGGCCGGTCACCTCGACGTACGTGGGCAGCGGTAGCGCCAGCGCTTTGACGAGTTCCGCCGTCTGGCGCTCGGTTCCCGTCCACCGCCCGGAGAGCTCCATCTGCTCGTACGCTTCGGGGGACATGCCGATCCGCAAGGCGAGGTCCATGGGTGCCATCCCGCGGGCGGCGCGGTACTCGCGGAGCGTGGCCGGTGCATCCAGCAGATCTCCCGGCGCACACCACAACGCTCCCGCGAGCGCCTGCAGTTGGAGCTCGGTGGGTAAATCGTCACCGTTCTCCCGGGCGGCGAGGGTCGCAGCCGCCACCTGTACGCCGTACGCGGCCCACATGCCGTACCCGACATCGGAATGGGTCATACCGAGTGCCTCGCGCAGTCGGCGTGCGGCAGCGTGGTCGAACGAGGGTCTCCGGGGCTCGTCGCTCGGCCCACCCCAGGCGGACCGTTTGTGATCTCCACGTGTCAGGGTGTCACTCCCAGGCTCTTCTCCGAGTCGGCGGCGACGTCGGGGCGGCTGCTTCCAAGGCTGTCCCTTCACCGAAGAGCCGAAGGCATGCCGAGGGCTCGGGGAAGAGGACCGACAGTCTGACCGCTCCACGGAGATCCATCAGAAAGGCCCTAAGGGCATCAAGGGCAATCTGCCTACTTCAAACGCCCTCTAAGGCGTCCCGGGCTGCATGACGTCGGGGGCCGCGGCGACCCGCTCGATCAGGATCATCGCCGCGTCGTCGGCCAGATGTCCGTCGGTGTGCCGGATCAGCGCCAGGCGCAGCCGGTCCAGATACTCCGCCGGGGTGGCTCCGTCCAGTATCTCCAGGGTCTCCAGCAGCGGGAAGAACTCATGGGAGCGATTGCGCGCCTCCAGCACGCCGTCGGTGTGCAGCAGCAGCCGCTCACCCGTGGCGAACGGAAAGGTCTCCGTGGAGATGGGCGGGCCGGTGAGGAACTCCTCCAGGCCGAGCGGGGGCAGCGGACGGGCGGGGGAAAGGGTCCGTACGGCGCCGTGGCGGACGATCAGCGGCGGTGGATGGCCGCGGTTGATCAGCTGGATCGTCTTGTCGTCCGGCACCTGCGCCAGCAGCACGGTGACGAACTGCTCGTCCGGCTCCTCCCAGTTCCGCGGGTCGGTCGGGTCCATCAGCGCGGACTCCCGCTGCAGTGCGGCCGCGCAGCGGTGCATGACCTCCGCCAGGTCGTGCTCGTAGTGCACGGCCTCGCGGAAGGCGCCCAGCACCGCGGCGGCCGACCGCACGGCCGCCAGCCCCTTGCCCCGGACGTCCCCGACGATCAGGCGCACCCCGAACCGGGTGGTCGTGGCCTCGTAAAGGTCGCCGCCGATCTGTGCTCCCCGCTCCGCCGCCAGGTAGAAGCTGGCGGCCTTCACCATGCCCATCCGGGTGGGCAGCGGCCGCAATACCACGTTCTGGGACACCTCGGCGATCCGCCGCACCTGCGTCAGCTCACGTGTCCTGCGGACCCGCACGGCGCTGCTCACCATGCTCGCCGTCGTCACCACCAGCAGCGCCGCCAGATTGGTGTAGACCTGCTGAGTGCCCCAGGCTTGGTTCTTGGTCGCGGTGGCCGAACTCACCAGGAAGGCGAGCGCGGCCACGGTGGCCGTGCCGCGCGGTCCCATGGTCACCGCGGCCAGCGCCGGCGTCGGGGACAGCAGAGCGCCGGTGTAGACCACGTGCGCCGGTGAGAACTCGATCGTGACCACAGCCGCCAAGACCACGAAGGGCAGGCACCGCGCGACGGTGAAGACGCTGCGGCTGGGACCGCTGGCTCCTCGGTCCGCTGAAGAGCGAAAGAATCCCATAACTCGCTACTTTAATCTGATTGGAGCAGAATGCCGGTTTCGGTGGACGGCTCGCGCCCTGACCGGGGCGTTTCCTTCCTTCTCGGGTCGGCAGGTCAGGGGGAGCAAGACCCCCTCCGTGACCTCCAGGACCGTAAGACCCATAGGCTGAGCTGCATCGCCGTGCCCAGGCTCGCCCCAGGTGGGCGAGGGCGCCGTACGCTGCCACGCGAGAGCGGTGCGCTCGTTCGCCAACCCTGTGTCCCGGTCAGCCATGTTCTCTCCTGAGGCTTTACGCGGCGAACAGAGCGAAACAATGACCAGAGGGCTCGCCGGTTTGGCTAACCGGCGATGCTCGGCTGGCCGGCGCGCCGCCGGATCAGACCACGGATCTTGTTCGGCCTGACGGTCGGGCAGTCGAGGCATGCTGTGGCGATCGTCACGAGAGCCTTCGGTGGTCGTTGCGTACGCTGATCGCGGGCGTTCGTGAGGGGCAGCCCGGGGGGAGCGAGGATGACCCCGAGCAGCCTTCCCCATGCCTGACACACCGTCAGAGAAGTTGGCATTTGGTCAGCATGAGTCCTGAAAAACCTAGGGAAGGCTGCCCGGACATGCGACTCGCTGTACGGTGTGGAAACAGCCCTTGACCTGCAAAAACGCAGGCAGGGAGCCTACCTGTGGGAGTGCACCGATGTTGCGTACCATGTTCAAGTCCAAGATCCACCGAGCCACCGTCACACAGGCCGACCTGCACTACGTGGGATCCGTGACGATCGACGCCGATCTCCTCGACGCCGCCGATCTCCTCCCGGGCGAGCTCGTGCACATCGTCGACATCACCAACGGCGCCCGCCTGGAGACGTATGTCATCGAGGGTGAGCGCGGCTCGGGAGTCGTCGGTATCAACGGGGCCGCGGCCCACCTCGTCCACCCCGGAGACCTGGTGATCATCATCAGCTACGCGCAGGTCTCCGATGCCGAGGCACGGACCCTGAAGCCCCGGGTCGTGCACGTGGACCGCGGCAATCGCATCGTGGCCCTGGGTGCGGACCCGTCCGAACCGGTTCCGGGCTCCGACCAGGAGCGCAGCCCGCAGGCCGTCACCGTCTGAACCGAGCGTGCCGCGCCCGCGCCGTACGAAGGGAGCCCCGCCCGGACCGCCGTACCGGCGGGCCGGCGCGGTGACTGTCCGTCCACCAGTCGGGTACCCGAGAGGTGAGTCCAGAGCCGACGCATCGCATGGCTGGAGGACGCCATGACGCACCCGTACCCCGACCCGGCGAGGCCTGGGCCGACTCCCGGACCGGGGCCCGACCATCCAGAGCCGTTCCCGGAACCGGGGCCCAAGCCCAGCCCGCCCGACCCCAACCCGGAACCGCGCCCCTCCCCGGAGCCTTCCCCGTCGCCCATCCCGAAGCCCCCGGGCCCGGAGCCGGTACCGGAGCCCGAACCGGGTCCACCGCTTTCCTGAACCGCTTGCCCGACCGCATGCGGGGATCGCGACGACCCAGCCGAACGATCATCCCCTGAACAGCCTGATGGCCCGGCGAGGCACACACCACGCCGGGCCATCTCAAGCCCTCGAACGGGCACGGGGCACTGTCATCGTCCTCATGACCCGCGCCCTTACGACCCGCGCTCTTCGAACGGCGACCTCAGCGGAGCGCCTACGCCTCGACCTCTGACCGGTCGCCGCTCCACAGCGTGTGGAACGACCCCGCCCGGTCCGTCCTGCGATACGTGTGCGCCCCGAAGAAGTCCCGCTGCCCCTGGGTCAGCGCGGCGGGCAGCCGCTCAGCGCGCAGCGCGTCGTAGTACGCGAGCGCCGCCGCGAAGCCCGGCGTCGGCACGCCCTGCCGGGTCGCCGCGACGAGCACCTCACGCCAGTCGTCCTGCGCGGCCGCGATCTCCTGTGCGAACGTCTGGTCCGACAGCAGACTCGGCAGATCCGGCCGGGTGTCGTACGCGGCACGGATACGGTCCAGGAAGGCCGCGCGGATGATGCAGCCGCCGCGCCAGATGGAGGCGACCTTGCCGAGGTCGATGTTCCAGTCGTACTCCTCGGTGGCCGCGGTGATCTCGTGGAAGCCCTGCGTGTACGACACGATCTTCGACGCGTACAGCGCCTGCTCCACCCGGTCCGCGAAGGCGGCCGCCTCGGCCGCGCTCAGCGCCGCCGGCTTCGGACCGGCGAGTCCGCGGGAGGCCTCGCGCAGCGTGGTGTGGCCCGAGAGCGAGCGCGCGAACACCGCCTCCGCGATCCCGGACACCGGCACGCCCAGGTCCAGCGCGATCTGCACGGTCCAGCGGCCCGTGCCCTTCTGCTCGGCCTGGTCCTGGACGACGTCCACGAACGGCTTGCCCGTCGCCGCGTCCACGTGGGCCAGTACCTCGGCCGTGATCTCGATCAGGTACGAGTCCAGACGGCCGGTGTTCCAGGTGCGGAAGATCTCAGCGATCTGCGCGGGGGTGTAGCCCGCCACGTCGCGCAGCAGCTGGTACGCCTCGCCGATCAGCTGCATGTCCGCGTACTCGATGCCGTTGTGCACCATCTTCACGAAGTGACCGGCGCCGTCCGGGCCCACGTGCGTCACACAGGGCGCCCCGTCCGCCGCCTTCGCGGAGATCTTCTCCAGCATCGGACCGAGCGAGTCGTACGACTCGGCCGGGCCGCCCGGCATGATGCTCGGCCCGTTCAGCGCGCCCTCCTCGCCGCCGGAGATGCCCGCGCCCACGAAGTGGATGCCCTGTTCGCGCAGCGCGGCCTCGCGGCGGCGGGTGTCGGCGAAGTGGGCGTTGCCCCCGTCGATGATCATGTCGCCGGGTTCCAGGAGCGGGGCGAACTCCTCGATCACCGCGTCGGTCGGGCCGCCCGCCTTCACCATCACGACCAGGCGTCGCGGACGCTCCAGCGCCGCCACGAAGTCCTTGGCGGTCTCGGCCGCGATGAAGTCGCCCTCGTGCCCGTGTTCCTTCACCAGCGCCTGGGTGCGCGACGCGGTGCGGTTGTGCACGGCGACCGTGTAACCGTTGCGCGCGAAGTTGCGGGCGAGGTTGCTCCCCATGACCGCGAGACCCGTGACGCCGATCTGGGCTGTTGTGCTCATTCCGTTGGCTCCTAATGGATCCTGGTATCGGTGGTGCTGGTAGGTCCTGATATCGGTGTGCCGTTCGTGCCCGTCAGTATCGCCTGCCGGACCGTCCCTTTTGCCATCCTGACGTGCTGTGGCGCCGATCGCACTGCGCGGCCTGACGCGCATGATTACGCAGGGAAGGCCCCACCTTCCTCAACGGCCCTCCGAACCCGTGTCACTTACCCGCCAGTTGGCGCGACATGGCGGCTGATTGCCGTCTTGTCATGGCCTGTTCCCAGCCCTTACTTTTGCGGCCTCTGGCATATGTGAGGGGGCATCTCGATGGCCGTACGCGGTCGGCACCGCCGGTATCAGCCGAACAGGATCAACCGGGCCTCGCTCACCGTCACAGCCGGTGGCGCGGGCATGGCGATCCCCCTCATCGGCACCGGCGTCGCGGACGCCGCCGACGTGAGCACCTGGAACAAGGTCGCGGCCTGCGAGTCCACCAACAACTGGAGCATCAACACCGGCAACGGCTACTACGGTGGGCTTCAGTTCAGCCAGTCGACCTGGGAGGCGTACGGCGGCACGGCCTACGCGGCCCGCGCGGACCTGGCCACCAAGGACCAGCAGATCGCCATCGCCGAGAAGGTCCTGGGGGGCCAGGGGCCCGGAGCCTGGCCGGTGTGCTCGACGCGCGCGGGCCTCACCAGGGGCGGCGACACGCCGGACATCAACCCCGCGAGCGCCTCGACCTCGACCGCCAAGCAGCAGAAGCGCACGATCCGCGACGTCACCCCGCAGACCACGCCCCAGTCCCGGGCGGGCAGCACGGAGATGTACACCGTCGTACGCGGCGACACGCTCTCGGAGATCGCCGACTCCCGCGAGGTCCGCGGCGGCTGGCAGAAGCTGTACGCGGGCAACCGCAAGACCATCGGCACCGACCCGGACCTGATCGTTCCGGGCCAGCGGCTGAACCTGCGTGCCGACGCGCCCGCAGGCAACTCCTCGCACCAGAGGGCCTCTTCCGGCCACAGCAAGGCCACCGAGGACAAGAGGCCGGAGAAGGCCCCGGAGAAGACGCAGGACAAGAGGCCCGAGAAGACCGAGGACAAGAAGGCGGAGAAGCGCGAGAAGCCCGAGAAGAAGGCGTCCGTCTCCTTCGCCGCCCCCGTGGACGCCTCGTCGGGCACCCCCTACCGCGCCGCGGGCTCCTCCTGGTCGAAGGGCTACCACACGGGCCTCGACTTCCCCGTGCCCACCGGTACCACCGTGAAGTCGGTGGCCGCGGGTGAGGTCGTCAGCTCGGGCTGGGGCGGCTCGTTCGGCTACCAGGTGGTCATCCGGCACAGTGACGGCCGCTACACCCAGTACGCCCATCTGTCGGCCATCTCCGTGAAGTCCGGACAGAACGTGAGCGCAGGCCAGCGGATCGGCCGCTCCGGGTCCACCGGCAACAGCACGGGTCCGCACCTGCACTTCGAGGTGCGGACGGGGCCCGGCTTCGGCAGCGATGTCGATCCGGTCGCCTATCTGAGGGCCGGCGGGGTCCGGGTCTGACCCTCCGCCCCCCGGCCGACGGACAGCCGGGGGACGGCTCAGGAGGTGACCCGGGTGCGGGGCCGCCGGTCGAGGAGCGGCATCGGCACGTACGGGCCGCCGTAGAAGGGGCCGTACGAGTGCGGCGGGTCGTCGGACGACCGGCCCTGTCCGTCGTAGGCCTCCTCCTGGGGCACCCGCGTGGGGGCCGGTATGAGGACCTCCCGCACCTCGTCGTGCACCGGGGCGCCGGGCTGCTCGGGCAGCGCCGTGGCCAGCAGCTCCTCGACGGGGTCCGGACCGGCCGGAACACCGACCCGCGCCACGTCGGTTCCGGCTGGTGCCGTGGCGTCCACCGGCTCGGACCGCGTGTTCGCGATGCGCTCCGTGGTCAGCAGGATCAGGCCACCGGCGGCGACGACACCGCAGCCCAGCGCCAGCACGGTACCCGTCGTGCCGTGGCGGAAGGTCTCGCCGAACATCGTGATGCCGACCGCGGCCGCCACCACCGGGTTCACCACGGTCAGCGTGGCGAGCGGCGCCGCGAGGCCGGCGCCCCGGTAGGAGGCCTGCGACAGCAGCATGCCGGCCGTCGCGAGGACGCCTATCACCGCAAGTGACGGCACGTCGGCGAGGGATACACCGCCGGTCCAGTCGACCGCGACCGTCTTCGTGAAGACCGACGCCATGCCGAACGCGGCACCCGCCGCGACCGCGAGGAGGATGCCGCGCACCGCCGGGTGCCGGTGCGCGGTACGCGCCGCGACCATCAGCGTCACCACCGCGCCGCCCGTGGCCAGGGCCACCACCACACGCTGGGTGCCGTCCAGGGACTGCGCATCCGACGCGCCGACCAGCGCCAGCAGGCCCGCGAGACCGACCGTGGACATGAGCGCGCCCCGCCATGCCGTCGCCCCGGCCCTGCGGCCCACGAAGAGCGCGGCCATCGGCAGCGCGAACACGATCGTCAGCGCGCCCAGCGGCTGCACCAGGCTCAGCGGGCCGTAGGCCAACGCGATCACGTGCAGCAGTCCACCGAGGCCGTTCAGCGCGACGGCCGCCCACCAACCCGGCCTGCGCAGCGGCGCGTAGGACTCGTCGGGGGAGGACACCGCGACCCGCTCCTGCACGATCGCCCCGCCCGCGTAGGCCACGGCGGAGACGAACGACAGCAGCACGGACAACGCGAGGGCGCTCATGAGCTGCTCCTCGGCGAGCGGCGGGGGCTCTCGGCCCGGCGCGGCGAACGGTCGGCTTCCATGGTTACAACGATGCCTCGCGAAGACGTTCGCGTCGTCGTACCTGAGCACTCATTGCGTCCTACTGCCGATGGAGTAGGACGGCCTGATCGTCATCCCCCAGACGGGTGGCCCCCTGCTCCGTCCTGACGAAGAACACCCCTCCCGGCGAACCCCTTCGGGGGCCCTGGTACCACTGCTCCTCGTGGCTCTCGACACCGACCTCACCGCGCTCCGGGCCCTCGGCGGCTTCTTCGCACTGCGCACCGGAGAGCCGCCGAACGGCCCGCTGCCCACCCTCGCCCAGGCGTACACGGCACGGCACACCGGGGGAGACGAGGAGCGTTTCGGGGCTCGCGCGGACCCCGTGGGCTTCCGCGTCCGCAAGGTCGCGGACAGTGTGCGTACGCCCGAGACACGCGTCGCGGCCTCCCTCGCACACCAGGGACTCGTCGCCCGGCTGTGGGCGGTCGCGCTGGGCTCCGCCGCCCTGTACGACCACGTGCCCGACCTCGATCCAGCACTGCTGCGCTGGGACCCGGACGGCGCCGCCCCGGACGAGCTGTGGCTGACCGAGGTGCGCGCCCTGCCGGCCGACGCGATCGGCGAGGTCGTCCGGGAGGGCCATCTCGCCCCGCTGTCGGCCGCCCTGCGCGAGCGGTTCCGTATGCCGGAGCGGCTGCTGCGGGGCAACGCGGGCTCCGCGCTCATGGGCGCCCTGCGCCAGCTCGAACGCTGGGCGGCCGCGGGCGGGCGCCCGGACGTACGGGACCGGGCCCGCGGACTCGCCGCGGACCTCTTCGCACACCCCGGACTGTCGGACACCCTCGACCCCACCACCCTGCGGCGCCGCAGCTGCTGCCTCTACTACCGTGTGCCCGGCGGCGGACTGTGCGGCGACTGCTGCTTCGACCGCCCGCCGTCCCGCCACTGAACGCCGGCCACCCGAGGAGTAACGCGGTCTTCCCCAGCCGCCACATCTGGGTGACCATGTGGGAACCAACCGCTGCGACAGGGGGTTCCGGGTGCGAGTCGGCCTGCTGACCCGGGAGTACCCGCCGGACGTGTACGGCGGAGCGGGGGTCCATGTCGAGTTCCTCGCCCGGGAGTTGAGGTCGCTCACCGACCTGGACGTGCACTGCTGGGGCGAGGGCGCCGCGGGCGGAGTCGTCCGCCACCGCCCCTGGCCCGCACTCGACGGCGCCAATGACGCGCTGCGCACCTTCTCCGTGGACCTGTCCGTCGCGGCCGCGCTCGAAGGCCGAGAACTCGTCCACTCGCACACGTGGTACGCGAACCTCGCCGGCCACCTCGGCAAGCTGCTGTACGGCATCCCGCACGTGATGACCGCCCACTCGCTGGAGCCGCTGCGCCCCTGGAAGGCCGAGCAACTCGGTGGCGGATACGCGCTGTCCAGCTGGGCCGAGCGCACCGCCATCGAAGCCGCCGACGCCGTGATCGCCGTGTCCGGCGCCATGCGCGAGGACATCCTCGGCAGCTACCCGACCCTGCACCCGGACCGGGTTCGCGTCGTGCACAACGGCATCGACACCACCCTCTACCAGCCCGACCACGGCCGCGAAGTCCTCGACCGGATCGGACTCGACACCGGCCGCCCCTACGTCCTGTTCGTCGGCCGGATCACCCGTCAGAAGGGCGTGCCCCATCTGCTGCGCGCGGTGCGGGACATCGACCCCGCCGCGCAGGTGGTGCTGTGCGCGGGCGCCCCCGACACCCCGGAGATCGACCAGGAGTTCCGCGCGCTCTTCCAGGAGCTCAGCGCCGTGCGCGAGGGCCTGCACTGGATCCCGCGGATGCTGCCGCGCACCGAGGTCATCCAACTCCTCACGCACGCCTCGGTGTTCGTGTGCCCCTCGGTGTACGAGCCGCTGGGCATCGTCAACCTGGAGGCGATGGCGTGCGGGACCGCCGTGGTCGCCTCCCGCGTCGGGGGCATCCCCGAGGTCGTCGAGGACGGCGTCACGGGGCTGCTCGTGCCGACGGGCGACGACTTCGAGGCCCGTCTCACGCGCGCCCTCGACTCGTTGCTGGCCGACCCGGAGACCGCCGCGCGTCTGGGCGCGGCCGGACGGGAGCGCGCGGTACGGGAGTTCGGCTGGGACGCGGTGGCCCGGCGCACGGTCCACCTGTACGAGGAAGTCCTCAAACACGGGTGACAGGGACAGAGCGACAGGGCCAGGCAGAGAGCACAGCACAGCGGCACAACCGGGCGTAGAGGGGCGGGCGGCATGCGACGCGGTGGACCTTCGGTGCTGGGAATCGTACTGGCGGGCGGCGAGGGCAAACGGCTGATGCCCCTGACCGCCGACCGTGCGAAACCCGCGGTGACCTTCGGCGGCACATATCGGCTCGTCGACTTCGTCCTGTCCAACCTGGTCAACGCGGACATCCTGCGGATCTGTGTGCTGACGCAGTACAAGTCGCACTCGCTGGACCGGCACATCACCACGACGTGGCGGATGTCGAGCCTGCTCGGCAACTACGTCACACCGGTCCCGGCGCAGCAGCGGCTCGGCCCGCGCTGGTACCTCGGCAGCGCGGACGCCATCCTGCAGTCCCTGAACCTGGTCCATGACGAACAGCCCGACTACGTCGCGGTGTTCGGCGCCGACCACGTCTACCGCATGGACCCCCGGCAGATGCTGGCGCAGCACATCGAGGGCGGCGCGGGCGTCACGGTCGCGGGGATACGGGTGCCGCGCGCCGAGTCGTCGTCGTTCGGCGTGATCACGCCCGGCTCCGACGGGCAGACCGTCGAACGCTTCCTGGAGAAGCCCGCCGACCCGCCGGGCCTGGCGGACGACCCCGAGCGCGTGTTCGCCTCGATGGGGAACTACATCTTCACCACCAAGGCCCTCGTGGAGTCCCTCCAGCGGGACGCCGAGGACCAGAACTCCGTGCACGACATGGGTGGTTCGATCCTGCCCCAACTCACCGGCCGTGGCGAGGCCCAGCTGTACGACTTCAGCGCCAACCACGTGCCCGGCGAGACCAGCCGCGACCGGGGCTACTGGCGCGACGTCGGCACCCTCGACGCGTACTACGACGCCCACATGGACCTCATCGCCGAGCGCCCCGCCTTCAACCTCTACAACCGCAGCTGGCCCATCTACACCCACTCGGGCCAGCTGTCCCCGGCCCGCTTCAACGCGGGCGGCATGGCCGGCGAGTCGATCATCAGCGCCGGCTGCCTGATCCGCGGTCAGGTGACGCGGTCGGTGCTCTCGCCCGGTGTGGTGGTCGATCCCGGCGCGGTCGTACAGGGCTCGGTGCTGCACGACAACGTCCACGTCGGGCGGGGCGCGGTCGTGCGCGGCGCTGTCCTCGACAAGGGCGTCCAGGTGCCGCCGGGCGCGACGATCGGCGTCAACCCCGAGCGGGACGCCGAGTTGTACACGGTCTCCAAGGGCGGTGTGATCGCGCTGGGCAAGGGCCAGATGGTGTCGTAGTTCCTGGACGGGAAGCGGAATCCGTGTTGTCATGCCAACTGCTGTACGTGACAACGTTGTACCGCTGAGAACTGAGCACCGAGCCGCCACCCATCCTCACCCCTAGGGGGGATCCGTGCGCATCAGACGACTCAGAAACCGACTCGCGTCACCGCTCGTGTTACTCCTCGCGGTCGCACTCGGTATCGCGGGACTCACCGCCGCACCGACCGCGACCGCCGCCGACGACTCCGCCGAGGTCCAGGGTCTGAAGGGCGAGTACTACACGCACTCCGCCCCGGGTGTCTTCGACTTCGACGAGCTGAAGGCCACCCGCTTCGAACCGAACCTCGACTTCGACAACCTGGAGCCGCGCCTGGCGGCCACCGCGGGACAGTCGGACGACGTCAGCGTCCGCTGGACCGGAAAGATCGTTCCGGAGAAGACCGGACCCCATACCTTCTCGATCATCGCTGACAACGGCTTCCGGCTCTGGATCGACGGAAAGATCGCCATCGACCACTGGGTCGACGACTGGGACCGCGAACAGACCGCCCAGCCCATCGAGCTGACCGCCGGCCAGGCCTACGACATCAAGGTCGAGTACTTCGAGCACTACGGCGGCTCCAACTTCCACCTGCGCTGGACCCCGCCGGGCGGCAGCAAGGGACCCGTCCCGCAGTCCGCGTTCCGCCTGCCCGACGGCTTCGACTACGACGGCGCCGTCGCGGCCACGGTCCTGAGCGACGGCCGCACGATGAAGCTGGACTTCGCACAGGACCTCGCCGCACCTCCGGCCGGGTTCACCGACCACCTCACCGCGGTGATCGGCGGAGCCGAGTGGCCCCTGGGCGCCGCCGCGCCGGACCCCGCCGACCCGAAGGCGCTGCTCGTCGCCCTCAAGGAGCCCGTGGTCGGCAACAAGACCGGCACCGCACGCGGGGCCACCGACCTCCACTACGACGGCCGGGGCGGGCTCACAGGCACCGACGGCAACGTTGTCAAGGAGTTCTGGAGCAGCGGCCCCAACCGCTCCACATACGAGCTGCGCACCCGCTGGGCCGACGAAGTGGGACCGGACAACGCCCTCCCGGAGTACCCCCGGCCCCAGCTGACCCGCGACGCCTGGCAGAACCTCAACGGGCGCTGGCAGTTCGCGGCGGCCGAGGCGGGCGAGCAGCCGCCCGTCGGCAAGACCCTCCAGGAGCGGATTCTCGTCCCGTACCCGGTGGAGTCCCAGCTCTCCGGTATCCAGCGGCACGAGGACCGCATGTGGTACCGCCGCACCTTCACGGTTCCCCGTGACTGGCACATCGGCTCCGGCAAGCGGCTGCGGCTGAACTTCGGCGCCGTGGACTGGCAGTCCGAGGTGTACGTCAACGGCACCAAGGTCGCCGAACACAAGGGCGGTTACGACAAGTTCAGCGCCGACGTCACGGACGCGCTGAAGCCCGGCCGCACCCAGGAGCTCATCGTCGGCGTGTACGACCCGACCGACGCCGCGAACGGCGAGAACCCGCCGCTCGGCAAGCAGCGCCTGGACCCGAGCGGCATCTGGTACACGCCGTCGTCCGGCATCTGGCAGACGGTGTGGATGGAGCCGGTCGCAGCCGACCACGTCGACTCGCTGGGGCTCGTGCCGGACGCGGAGAGCGGCCGGCTCACCGTCGAGGCCAAGGGGGTGCGCGACGGCGTGCCCGTCACGGCGACAGCGTACGACCGCGGGCGAAAGGTCGCCACGGCGAGTGGCCGCACCGGCACTCCGCTGACCCTGACGATCCGTGACCCGCACCTGTGGTCGCCCGACGACCCGTTCCTGTACGACCTGAAGGTGAGCGTGGGCGCCGACCGGGTCGGCAGCTACTTCGGCATGCGGTCCGTCGCCGTCGAGAAGGTGAACGGCACCCCGCGCACCCTGCTCAACGGCGAACCCGTCTTCATGATGGCCACGCTCGACCAGGGCTTCTGGCCCGACGGTCTGCACACCGCCCCGACCGACGAGGCGCTCGCGTACGACCTGAAGGCGCACAAGGAGCTCGGCTTCAATGCCGTGCGCAAGCACATCAAGGTCGAGCCCGACCGCTGGTTCTACTGGGCCGACCGGTTGGGCCTGCTGGTCTGGCAGGACATGCCCGCGATGACGGCGGGGGTGAATCCGGGCCCCGCGGCCCGTGCCGAGTACGAGCGCGAGATGAAGGAGATGATCGACGAGCACATCAGCAGCCCGTCGGTCGTCATGTGGGTCACCTTCAACGAGGGCTGGGGCCAGTACGACGTGGGCCGCATCGCCGAACAGGCGAAGGCCTGGGACCCGACACGGCTGGTCAACGGCCAGTCGGGCCTCAACCTCGGGGCCGACGGGGGCACCGGCGACATCATGGACGAGCACGGCTACCCGAGCCCGGCGCTCCCGCCCCGCCCCGACGGGGAACGGGCACTCGTCAGCGGCGAGTACGGCGGCCTCGGCCTGGCGGTCCCCGGGCACGCCTGGTCCGTCCAGCAGTCGTACGTCGACGTCGACCCGGCGACCTACACCGACGACTACCTCACCAAGCTCGACGAGGTGCGCGCGCTGGCCTGCCGGGGCAGCAACGGTGCCGTCTACACCCAGATCACGGACGTCGAGGGCGAGCTGAACGGCTTCCTGACGTACGACCGTGCGGTCATGAAGCCGGATGTCGGGCGATTGAGGGCCGCGCACGAGGCCCTGATCCGCGACGCGTCCCGTGCCGCTCCGGAGGGATGCCCGGCGCAGTGAGGCCGGCGAGTGACACGCGCCCCCGCCCGGTTGGCCCGCGCCCGTACGGGTGGGGTGTGTTTGCAAGGGTGACGTCACCTGTCGTCGCGTGACCACAGGCGCCTCCTGAGTCCCGCCCCTTTCGGAGGGGCGGGACTTAATCTGCTGTTAACTGTGCGTAGCTTGATCGTACTTGACCGTAATCGCTTGTCGGCGATTGACTGCTGACTTCCACACTTCGTCGACGCGAGGCAAGCCATTGACTTCCGACGTGCTCGCACCACTCGACCTGGCTTTCTGGAACATCGAGTCCGCACAGCACCCGATGCACCTCGGTGCCCTCGGGGTCTTCGCGGCCCACTCGCCCACCGCCGGCGTCCACGCGGCCGACCTGCTCGCGGCCCGTGCCGCCGCCGTGCCGGGGCTGCGTATGCGAATCCGGGACGTATGGCGGCCGCTCGCGTTCGCACCCTCCTTCCCGACCGCCTTCGGCGGGGCCGTCCGCGAGCCCACCCGGGACTTCGACCCCCTGGACCACGTCAGGCTGCACGCCCCGACCGCGGACTTCCACGCGGTGGCGGGCAGCCTGATGCAGCGCCCGCTGGAGCGTGGGAAGCCGCCGTGGGAGGCCCATGTGCTGCCCGGTGAGGACGGCACCTCGTTCGCCGTGCTGTTCAAGTTCCACCACGCCCTGGCCGACGGCCTGCGCGCCCTGACGCTCGCCGCCGCCGTCATGGACCCGATGGACATGCCCGCGCCCCGCCCCCGGCCCGCCCCGCCCCCGCGCGGTCTCCTCCCCGACGTGCGCAGACTGCCGGGGCTCGTCCGCGGCGTCCTGTCCGACGTGGGCCGCGCGCTCGACATCGGAGCCTCCGTCGCCCGCTCCACCCTGGAGGTACGCCCCTGCCCCGCGCTCGCCTCGCGGTCCAGCGGCACCCGCCGCACCGCCGGTGTGGTGCTGGACCTCGACGAGGTGCACACCGTGCGCAAGGCGGTCGGCGGCACCGTCAACGACGTCCTGATCGCGATCGTCGCGGGCGCCCTGCGCCGCTGGCTCGACGAGCGCGGCGACGGCAGTGCGGGCGTGGCGCCCCGCGCACTGATCCCCGTCTCCAACCGCCGCCCGCGCACCGCGCACCCACAGGGCAACCGGCTCTCGGGCTACCTGATACGGCTCCCCGTGGACGAACCGGATCCGCTCGGCCGCCTGGGCACGGTCCGTACCGCCATGGACCGCAACAAGGACGCGGGCCCCAACCGCGGCGCGGGCGCCGTCGCGCTGCTCGCCGACCACGTGCCGCCGCTCGGCCACCGGCTCGGCGGGCCGCTGGTCAGCCAGGCGGCCCGGCTCTGGTTCGACATCCTCGTCACCAGCGTGCCGCTGCCCAGCCTCGGCCTGAGGCTCGGCGGGCACCCGCTCACCGAGGTCTACCCGTTCGCGCCGCTGGCCCGCGGCCAGTCCCTGGCGGTCGCGGTCTCGACCTACCGCGGGCGCGTCCACTACGGGCTCGTGGCCGACGGCGAGGCCGTGCCCGACCTCGACCGGTTCGCCGAGGCCGTCTCCGCGGAGGTGGAGACACTGCTCGACGCCTGCGCTCCGTGACCGGCCTCCGCTTGCCATGACCGGAACGGGTTTGGTCACCCGGCCCGGCGCTCCGTAGAATTCCGCGTTCGACAGCGAGCGCGGAAGGAGCGCCGCGACGGGTGACCAGGGAACGGCAGCGGCGATGACGGTGACAGAAGACGGCCCGGCGATGGTGGACGAGGTGTCGTCGTACGGCCCCGGCATTGATCCGGAGCGGCTGGCCGTGTGCCTCGGCGTGCTGGAGGAGCTCGACAAGCTGGAGATCGACCACCCGGACGCGATCGCCGTGCGACGGGCCACCGCGGGTGTCTACCGCACGGTCAAGCAGCGCCGCCGCCAGGAGCGACGGGCCGCCAAGACCGCCCACGACAAGGCGGTCACCGAGGCCACCGCCACCGGCTCCGCCGAGCGCATCGACGACGAGACCGAGGGCATCCTGCCGTCATCCGTCACCGAGGCAGGGCAGATCGCGGGGATACTCCAGCGGCCCCGCAGCTGCTACGTCTGCAAGGCCCGGTACGTCGAGGTCGACTACTTCTACCACCAGCTCTGCCAGAAGTGCGCCGCCGAGAACCGGGACCGCCGCGACGCCCGCGCCGACCTCACCGGCAAGCGCGCCCTGCTCACCGGCGGCCGCGCCAAGATCGGCATGTACATCGCGCTCAGGCTGCTGCGCGACGGCGCGCACACCACCATCACCACGCGCTTCCCGAACGACGCGATCCGCCGTTTCAAGGCCCAGCCCGACAGCGACGAGTGGATCCACCGGCTGAAGATCGTCGGCATCGACCTGCGTGACCCGGCCCAGGTCGTCGCCCTCGCCGAGTCGGTCGCCGCCGAAGGCCCGTTGGACATCCTGATCAACAACGCCGCCCAGACCGTACGGCGCTCCCCTCAGGCGTACGGCGAGCTGGTCACCGCGGAGTCCGCCCCGCTGCCGGCCGGAGAACTGCCCGCGGCGGAGGTCATCGGCACCTTCGGCTCCGGTGCCGTGGCCGCGCTGCCGGTGGCCGGAGGCGGCGCGCTCACGGCCCAGGACGTCACCGACCTGGCCCTGGTCTCAGGATCGGCCTCCCTGGAGCGGATCGCGGCCGGTACGGCGATCGACGCGGGCGGCCTCGTGCCCGACCTGCACGACACCAACAGCTGGATCCAGTCGGTGGAGGAGGTCACACCGGTGGAGCTGCTGGAGGTGCAGCTCTGCAACTCCACGGCGCCCTTCATCCTGATCAGCCGGCTGCGCGCGGCGATGGCCGCGTCGACGGCCCGCCGGACGTACGTCGTGAACGTCTCCGCCATGGAGGGCGTCTTCAGCCGCGGCTACAAGGGGGCGGGCCACCCGCACACCAACATGGCCAAGGCCGCCCTCAACATGCTCACCCGCACCAGCGCGCAGGAGATGTTCGAGAACGACCGCATCCTGATGACCGCCGTCGACACCGGCTGGATCACGGACGAGCGCCCCCACCCGGACAAGGTCCGCCTCGCCGAGGCCGGCTTCCACGCCCCGCTCGACCTGGTGGACGGCGCGGCCCGGGTCTACGATCCAATTGTGCGCGGCGAACAGGGCGAGGACCTGTACGGCGTCTTCCTCAAGGACTACGCGCCCGGGAAGTGGTGAGCCGCCGCTCCTGACGCGCCCCGGCGTCCGCCGGGGTACCCGGCCCTGGTGAGGACCGCGCGGGAGTAGCCATGGACAGTTCACACGGAGTCGATCCGCGGAGCTTCGACGATCCGCGCAACGTGTACCGGACCGACGAGGAGTTCTACGCCAGCGGCCGTCCGGCCAACCCCGAACTGGAGGAGGACCGGCCCCGCGGTGGCCGCCCCACGGAATCGGTGCGGCACCCCTGGACCTGGGGCACGATCCTGTTCGTCGTCTGCGTCGTCGTGTTGGTCCTCGCGGGGATCGCTCTGTTCCCGTGAGGGGAACGGCCGTCGTCACGATCGAGGTGGCGCCTGTGACCGCAGGCGGTCGTGGACGGCGTACCCGGATGAGGTGTGCGCCGTCCTGACCCGGGTTCCGCCGTCCACCAGCAGATCCGCCCCCGTGACCCACTCCGCCGCGTCCGAGGCCAGCCACACGACGGCTCGCGCTATGTCCTCGGGCGCGCCCAGGCGGCCCAGCGGGAGTCCCGCGGCGAGCTCCCTCTCCGCGCCCTCCCACACGAACCGCGCCATCTCCGTGCGGACGAGGCCGGGGGAAACGGAATTGACCCGCACCGTGGGGGCCAGCTCCCCGGCGAGCTGCCGGGTGAGGTGCAGCAGGGCCGCCTTGCTGGTGCCGTAGGCGCCGACGTGGGGCCCGACGTGCCCGGCGCCCTCGGTGCAGATGTTCACCACGGCACCTCCGTGCTCGCCCATCCAGGCCCGCCACGCATGCTGCACCAGCCGCAGCGGCGCCTCGACGTTGACGGCGAAGGTGTCGCGCAGGCGGTCGGGATCGACGTCCAGGAGCGGACCGTACGGTTCGTTCGTGCCCGCGTTGTTGACGACGAGGTCGATCCGGCCGAACTCCCGCAGCGTCAGCTCGGTCAGCGCCCGAAGATGCGCCGGGTCGGCCACCGATCCCGCGAGCCCGATGCCGCCGAGCGCGGCGGCGGCCGGCGCCACACTCTCCGGATCACGTGCCGTGACGCACACACGCGCACCGGCCGCCACCAGTGCCTCGGCGACGGCCAGCCCGATCCCGCGCGAGGCCCCGGTGACGATCGCGGCCCGGCCCTGGAGTCCGTGGGGTGAGGTCATCCGCGTACCGTCTCATGACGGACCGTCAGTTCACAGGCCGGTGGTGAAGGCGCCTGCCGGGGCGATGGCTGAATCCGCATCCCGTTCCGGGCCGTTCCGGGCCATTCTGGGCCGCTCTGCGTGTGGCGGCGCTCATCGTTCGCCTGTTCGGGGAGGAGTGGGCGCCGCCCGGCCGGTAACCGCGCCTGTGGGCCGTGCCCGTGCCCTTCCGTCGTCGGTCGAACACGGAACGATTCAGGGCAGTTCCCTCGTGTTTCCAGCCCCATCGAGCGGGCACCCGCTCAAATGGTTACCCTGTAGCGGACGGACAGTCTTATATGGGTTCCACCCACACCCAGTCCGTCCCGGGACAAGCCGGTCACAACGGCATGTTCTCACCACAACTCGACAGGCGCCACCGCGTCCGAACCATTTCTGAAACCGACCCAAGCGGGCGTCTAGTGCACGGCAGTACGGTGAGCCGGCCCGTCCCGAGGGTGACCCGACACATAAGGAGTGCGCGGTGACACCGGAGAAGAGCAATAGCGATCAGCGGACCAAGGATCGTGCGGAGCGCGCGGGCCGTCGGCCCAAGAAGCAGCTCGGCAGCCTCGACGTGTGGGCCAGGTCCGCCCCGATCCGCCTCGCGGGGTACGAGGACGACCTCGCGGAGCCCCACATCCTCCCCAGCGTGGACTGATCAGGGCAGGACCCGCCGCGATCGCCGGCGGCACGGGCGTGCCAGACTCGCGCCCATGCCGATCAGAGAAGCCACGGCCGAGGACTGGCCGCGCATCTGGCCCTTCTGGCACCGCATCGTCGCCGCCGGTGAGACCTACACCTGGGATCCGGACACCTCCGAAGAAGCCGCTCGCGCCCTGTGGATGGCGCCCGCCAAGCGTGTGTACGTCGCCGAGGACACCACCGGAGCCGTCGTCGGCTCCGCCTACCTCACTGCGAACTACGGCGGCCCCGCGGCCGGCGTCGCCAACGCGGGCTTCATGGTCGACCCCGACCACGGCGGGCGCGGCTTCGGCCGCGCCCTCGCCGAGCACGTCCTCGCCGCGGCCAAGGCCGAGGGGTACCGGGGCATGGTGTTCAACGCCGTAGTCGAGACCAATCCCGCCGTGCGGCTGTGGACGTCGCTCGGCTTCACCGTTCTCGGCACCGTGCCGGACGCGTACGAGCACCCCCGGCACGGGCGGGTGGGACTGCACGTCATGTACCGGGCCCTGTGACCCGAGATGCGAGCCGTGTGGCCGGACGCCGGGAAATCACTGGGACGGGTGTCCCCGCCGTGCGTGCACGAGCCCCATGGTGCCCACCGACCGTCTCCTCGCCTTCTCGGCCACAGCTGACGGGCGTCCTCAGGCGAGCGGTGCCGTCCGCTGCCACGGACGCAGTTCCTCCAACTGGCCCGCCACGGCCAGGAGATCGAGCTCGCTGCCGGGGCGGCCCACGAGCTGGACCGCGCACGGCGCACCGCCCGGCAGTGTGCCGCACGGCACGGACATCGCCGGCCAGCCGGTCAGGTTCCACGGTGGCGTCAGTGGCGAGTAGGTGGTGTTGGTCAGCAGGTTGCGCAGCCAGCCGCGCTCGTGCCAGGGCGCGGCGGCGGGGCCGCGCCGGGCCAGCGTCGGGGTGAGCAGGACGTCGTGCTCGGCGAAGAACGGCTCCATACGGCGGCGCAGTTGGTCGCGGCGGTCGCCCTCACGGACGCTCGGGACGAAGCGGCGGCCCACAGCCGCGTGGACGCGGGTGCGGCGGGCGAGGTGCCGTGGATCGAGCGCCCGCGCGTCGACGGACGTTCCCGCCGTCCAGTGCGCCAGGGACGTCGTGCCCAGCCACAGCGGGTAGGGCGGGTCGGCACGTCGTACCTGGTGGCCCGCCCCGGCCAGCAGCTTCGCCGCCTCGCGGGCCGCGGTCGTGTACGGGCGGCTGACGGTCACGCCGGGCAGCGGGCTGCGTACGGAGACCGCGATCCGACAGGGTGCGGGCTCGGACGGACGTGCCGCGTCGGGCGTGTCGGCCAGCACCGAGAACATCAGCCGGGTGTCCTCGGCCGTGGTCGCGAGCGGCCCGTTCTCGGACATGCCGAACCAGTCGCCGTCGCTGATGCCCGCCGGGACCACCCCGAGACCCGGCTTGAGGGTGATCAGCCCGCAGTTGGCGGCCGGGATGCGCAGCGAGCCCATCCCGTCGTTGCCCAGCGCGACCGGCACCATCCCGGCGGCGACCGCCGCCGCGCTGCCGCCCGACGAACCGCCCGCCGTGCGCGTGATGTCCCACGGGTTGCGCACGATGCTGTACACACCCTCCGAGGTGCCGAAGACGCACAGCTCGGGCACGTTCGTGAGGCCCACGACCACGGCGCCCGCCGCCCGCAGCCGGGCCACCGTGGCATGGTCCTGTCCGGCCGGTGTGTCCGGGGTCGCGGCGGTGCCGACGCGGGTCGACTCACCCCGTACGGCGAGGTTGTCCTTGACCGCCACGGGCACGCCCGCGAGGGGCAGTTCGGACAGGTCGGCACGGGCGCCCACCTCGTCCGCCTCGGCCAGGGCCGCCTTCCCCCGCACCATACGGAACGCGCCGACGCGGGCGTCGAGCAGCTCGATCCGCGCGAGGTGCTCCGCCACCACCTCGCGGGGTGTGATCCGCCGCTCCCGTACGGCGGCGGCGATCTCGGCGGCGGTCCGGCCGGCCCAGCTGGTCACGGGCGCTCCCTGTGCGTGAGGCATGGAGGTACTCGCCGGTAGCCGACGGGTACGAGGAGCACTGTGCCTTGCCCGAGGCGCCACGTCGAGAGTCCGTTTCACGAGTCCGTTGACCGTCTTCAGCGCCTCATCCGATGAGTTCTTCGACCTCTGCCGATGAGTGTTTCAACTCCCGTATAGGCACGCCCCATTGACAGCGGAGGGATCACGCTCCAAGGATCAGACATCCGATGACTGCGAACTGCCTGTGAGGTGGTGCGGTATGGCGTGGTCCAGATTGGCCGGTGCCGTGGCGGGGCTGGTGCTGCTCGTGGCGCCCGTTCCGGCGATGGCTCAGACGCAGAAGGCGGGGCCGCCACCCGTCACGGTGCCCGCACTGTCCAACTGGGCGCCGGGAGAGGGAAGTTACGCGTTCGGGCGAAGTACCCGCATCGTCGCCCGTGACCAGGAGTCACGCGAGGTCGCCGACACCCTCGCCGACGATCTGCGCGCGGCCGGCCGCGGCACCGTAGCCGTCGTCCCTGACGTCACGCCACGGAGCGGCGACATCGTTGTCGACGTCGACCCCTCCGCGGTCCGGCTCGGCACCGAGGGGTACGAACTGCGCGCGGGCGCCAGCCTGCAGATCACCGGCAGGACGGACACCGGAGCCTTCTACGGCACCCGCACCCTGCTCCAGCTCCTCGCCCAGGGCGACCGCGTGCCCGCCGGAAGCACCGTCGACGTGCCCGAGTACGAGGAACGCGGCGTCGGCGTCTGCGCCTGCTACATCAACATCTCCACCGAGTGGCTGGAGAACCTGGTGCGCGACATGGCGTACCAGAAGCTCAACCAGCTCCTCCTCGAACTGAAGGTGAAGAGCGACGCCCACCCCGAGGCCAACACCTGGGGCTACTACACCAAGGACGAGATCCGCCGCCTCGTCGCCCTCGGCGAGAAGTACCACGTGGAGATCATCCCGGAGATCAACTCCCCGGGCCACATGGACCCCTGGATCGAGAACCGTCCCGACCTGCAACTCACCGACTCCGACGGCGTGAAGCAGCCCTCCCGGCTCGACGTCACCCAGCAGGCCGCCTTCGACTACTACACGAGCCTGATGGACGAGTACGCCGAGGTGTTCCCGGCCACCTCCTGGCACATGGGCGCCGACGAGTACATGCTGGGCTCCGACTTCGCCAAGTACCCGCAGGTCCTGGCCTACGCGCGCCAGAAGTACGGAGCGAACGCCACCCCGCAGGACGCGTTCATCGACTTCGTCAACCGCGTCCACGCCTATGCCGCCGCCCAGGGCAAGAAGCTCCGCATCTGGAACGACGGTCTCACCGGCGCCAACACCGTGCCGGTCACGGCGGGCACGACCGTCGAGCACTGGCTGAACGTGGCGGTGAAGCCGAGCCGGATCATCGCGCAGGGCTACCCGTTGATGAACGCCTCGTACGCCCTGTACCTCGTGCGCGGGGGCTTCCACACCGACACCAAGGGGCTGTACGACCAGGGCTGGGACCCGCGCAGCTTCGAGGGCGAGAAGCTCGCCTCGCGCACCGGCATCACCGGGGCGAAGATCAGCCTGTGGCCGGACAACGGGCGTGGTGAGACCGAGAACGAGGTCGCCGTCGCCCTGGACCCGGCGCTGCGGCACATCGCCCAGGCCACCTGGGGAGCGCCCCGCCCGGACGCCACCTACGCCGAGTTCACCGACCGTGCGCGAGCCGTGGGCCACGCCCCCGGATGGCGTGACCTGACCCGTGTACCACTCGCCGACGGGACGTACACCTTCCGCAGCGGCGGCGTGACACGCGATCTTCAGGTCGCACGCACCCCCGACGGCTATGTGACCCTGAAGTCCGTCACGAGCGGCAGGTGCCTGGAGACGCGCAGCGGGAAGCTCACCCTCAACGTGCCACTGGAACCGGGCAGTTCGGTCACCGAGGAGACCTGCGCCGCCTCGAACACCCTGCAGCGCTGGGTGCCCGTGCCCGCTCCCGGAGGCCACCGGCTCGTCAACGCGATCACACGCATGGCCGTGCACGTCACGGACGACGGACGCCTCGTCCAGTACCCGCCGGACCAGCGCGCGCCCGCCGTGTGGCAGGCGACCTCCCGCTGAGGGACCGGCCCCACCGGGGCCGGCCCGAGTGACCCGTACGCCCCGAGGAGCATCCCGCCCGACCCGAGGAGCACACGCGTATGGCCATCTCCCGAAGAGCCTTCGTCACGGCGGCCGCGACGCTCGTCGCCTCCACCGGAACATCCCTCGCCCTCACAGCACCCGCGGCGGCGGCCGAGGCGGCCACACTCGCCGAAGGGCCCCCGTACCGCATCCCCGTCAGCCCCGACGACACGCCGGACGAGCTGGTCCTCAAGGCGTCCGAGGTCCGGCCCACCGCACGGCAGATCGCCTGGCAGCGGCTGGAGCGCACCGCCTTCCTGCACTTCGGTGTGAACACCTTCACCGGTCTCGAATGGGGCACCGGAGACGAGGACCCCGATGTCTTCCAGCCTGCCGGGCTCGACACCGACCAGTGGGCGCGCGCCCTGCGCGACGGCGGCTTCAAGCTCGCCATCCTCACGGTCAAGCACCACGACGGTTTCGTGCTCTACCCCTCCCGCTACACCGGCCACACGGTGGCGTCGAGCAGTTGGCGGGGCGGACAGGGCGACGTGCTGCGCTCGTTCGCCGACTCGATGCGCCGCCACGGCATCAAGGTCGGCGTGTACATCTCGCCGGCCGACGAGAACCAGTACCTGCACGGCGTGTACGCCAACGGCAGCGCCCGCTCCGAGCGCACCATCCCCACCCCGGTCCCGGGGGACGACCGCCCGGACGGGCCCACCTTCACGCTCCCCGCCACCGACTACGGCGCCCACATGCTCGACCAGCTCTACGAGGTCCTCACCGAGTACGGGACCATCGACGAGGTGTGGTTCGACGGCGCCCAGGGGCGCATCCCGCCGGACAAGGTCGAGACATACGACTGGGACAGCTGGTACACGCTGATCCGGACCCTCGCGCCGGACGCCACCATCGCCGTGTCCGGTCCCGATGTGCGCTGGGTCGGCAACGAGGGCGGATTCGCGCGGGAGAACGAGTGGAGTGTCGTACCCGTGCAGGAGAAGGCCAACGGGCGCATGGACTTCGCGCTCTCGTACGACGCGCCCGACATGGGCGGCCGGGACGCCCTGGTCGCCGCGCGGCCCGTGGCCGACCACCTGCAGTGGTGGCCGGCCGAGGCCGATGTGTCCATCCGGGACGGCTGGTTCTACCACGCCGACCAACAGCCCAAGTCCGTCCAGCAGTTGACGGACATCTACTTCGGCTCGGTCGGCCGCAACGCCGTGCTGCTGCTGAACGTGCCGCCGGACAAGGACGGTCTCCTTCCGGCCTCCGACGTCACCCGGCTGCGGGAGTTCCGTGAGCGGATCGACCGGGAGCTGCCGGAGGACCTGGCCCTCGGGGCGCGGGTCACCAGCTCCCCGGGCACGGTCACCGTCGACCTCGGCGCGGCACGTGAGGTGGACCGTGTCCGGCTCGCGGAGGACATCCGGTACGGGCAACAGGTCGAGGACTTCGTCGTCGAGGCCGAACGCGGCGGCGCCTGGACGCGGGTCGCCGGGGCCGGGACGATCGGGGCCAGCCGGATCCTGCTGCTCAGCGGGCCCGTACGGGCCCGCCGGTGGCGCGTGCGGGTGACACGGTCCCGACAGGCCGCAACGATCGGGGAGTTCGGGCTGTACCGTTCGCGCCTTTAGGAGGCGACTGGCGGGCCCGCCCCCCCCCGCGGCGGCCGGATCACTGTACGGCCGGCTGCGTGGGTCGACTCGGCACGCTATTCACTGAGTTGGGTGCGCAGCCATTGCTCCACCTCGCCCACGTGCGCGGCGGCGGCCGCTCGTGCCGCCTCCGGGTCGTGGGCGAGCAGGGCGCGGTGGATGGCGGCGTGCTCACGGCGGGTGCGGGCGAAGGCGCCCTCCTCCTGGTAGCCACGCCAGACACGGGCACGGAAGGTGCGGGAGGACAGGCCCTCCAGGATCGCGGCCATGGTCTCGTTGCCCGCGGCGGCCGCGATCTCGCGGTGGAAGGCGAGGTCGTGGGCGATGATCTCCTCGGGGTCGTCCGTGCCGTTCATCGCGGTCAGGTGCTTCTCGACCTCCGCGAGCTGGGCCTCGGTGATGCGCGCGGCGGCCAGCGCGGTCGCGGTCGACTCCAGGATGCGGCGCACCTCCAGCAGCTCGACCAGCCGGGGACCACGGGACAGGTCGGCGACGACACCGAAGGTCTCCAGCAGGTCCCCGGCCTCCAGCTGGGTGACGTAGATGCCGGACCCGTGCCGTGCCTCCAGCACCCCGAGGACCGTGAGCGCCCGGATCGCCTCCCGCATCGAGCTGCGCGACATGCCCAGCTGGGCCGCGAGGTCCCGCTCGGTGGGCAGCCGCTGCCCCGGCTCCAGGCGGCCCTCGGCGATCATCGCCTTGATCCGCTCGATGGCGCGCTGCGTCACCGTGGCCTTCTGCGGAGCGGCCTCGCTCTGGGTCTCGTTCACGCCACTCCTCCTGTTGTCGGTGCGCCGCAGTCTAACCAGCCAGGTGGTCGGACCACTACGTCCAGGAACCGGGAAAATCTGGTGTAGGAGGGTGTTGTGAAGGGGAAGTGGTCTGATAAATATGCGGGCACCTGCTTGAAACCGCTCGACGAGGAGCTGACAGATGGCCGGCACAAACCCACGGAACGGGCAGACAGGGGCACGGAGGGTACGCGCGGTGGTCGCCGCGTCCTGTGCCGCCCTAGTGCTCGCGGCGTGCGGCAGCACCAAGGACAACGTCTCCTCCGGCGGGGAGGGCGGCGGCGACGGCAAGGTCGGGGTGATCCTGCCCCTGCTGACCTCGCCGTTCTGGCAGTCGTACAACGACTACGTGCCCAAGATGGCCAAGACCGAGGGCGTCGACGCGCTCAAGACGGTCAACTCCAACAGCGACCCGTCCCAGCAGATCACCGACATCAACAACGCCCTCAACCAAGGGGCCAAGGGCCTCGTTGTCGCGCCCCTCGACAGCGCCGCGATCATCGCGGGGCTCGACCAGGCCGAGCGCAAGGGCGTACCGGTGGTCGCCGTGGACGTGGCGCCCGACAAGGGCAAGGTCGCGATGGTCGTCCGCGCCAACAACGTCGCGTACGGCGAGAAGGCCTGCGAGTACCTCGGCGAGCAGATACCGTCCGGCAAGGTCGTGCAGATCATGGGCGACCTCGCCTCGGTCAACGGCCGCGACCGCTCCGAGGCCTTCCGGGCCTGTGTGAAGAAGAACTTCCCCAAGCTGAAGGTGCTGGAGATCCCCGCCAAGTGGGAGTCCGACACCGCCGCTTCCAAGCTGGACACCCTCCTCAACGCCAACCCCGACATCAAGGGCATCTACATGCAGGCCGGCGGTGTGTACCTCGCGCCGACCCTGCAGACCCTGAAGTCCAAGGGGATGCTGAAGACGGCCGGCCAGGACGGCCACATCACGATCGTCTCGAACGACGGCATCCCGCAGGAGTTCGACGCCATCCGCAAGGGCGAGATCGACGCCACCGTCTCGCAGCCCGCCGACGCCTACGCGAAGTACGGCATGTACTACGTCAAGGCCGCGATGGAGGGCAAGACGTTCAAGCCCGGCCCGACCGACCACGACTCCACGATCGTCAAGCTGCCCAGCGGCATCCTTGAGGACCAGCTGCCCGCCCCGCTGGTGACCAAGGACAACGTCGACGACCCCGAGCTCTGGGGCAACACGGTCAAATGAGCGCTGCCACCGCCACCCCCCTGGTAGAGGCCACGGGAATCGTCAAACGGTACGGGCCCACCGTCGCACTGCAGGACGGCCGGCTGACCGTGCTGCCCGGTGAGTCCCACGCCCTGGTCGGCCGCAACGGAGCGGGCAAGTCCACCCTCGTCACCGTCCTCACCGGACTCCAGGCGCCCGACGCGGGCACCGTCCGCTTCGACGGCCGGCCGGCACCCCCGCTCGGCGACCGTGTCGCATGGCGCTCCAAGGTGGCCTGCGTCTACCAGAAGCCCACCGTGGTGCCCGAGCTGACGGTCGCCGAGAACCTCTTCCTCAACCGCCAGCCCGACAGCCGGCGCGGCTTCTTCAGCTGGCGCCGGCTGCACACGGAGGCCACCGAGGTCCTCGACACCTGGGACGTGCACGTCGACCCCGGCGCCCGCACCGCCGACCTCAAGGTCGAGGACCGGCAGATGGTGGAGATCGCCCGGGCCCTGAGCCAGGGCGCCCGCTTCATCATCCTCGACGAACCCACCGCCCAGCTCGACAACCGCGAGATCGAGCGCCTCTTCGACCGGATGCGCGCACTCCAGGAGTCCGGCGTCACCTTCCTGTTCATCTCCCACCACCTCCAGGAGGTGTACGAGGTCTGCCAGGCGGTGACCGTGCTGCGGGACGCCCGCTGGATCACCACCGCACCCGTGGCCGAACTCCCGCGCGCCGCGCTGGTGGAGGCGATGGCGGGGGAGGCGGTCGCCGAACGGCAGGCGGCCGCGGCGGAGGCCGTGGTGGAACAGGACGGCGTCGACGCACCCGTCGTCCTGGACGTGCGGGGCCTGACCTCGGACACGTACCAGGACGTCGCCCTGACCGTCCGCCGCGGTGAGGTCGTCGGACTCGCCGGCTCCAGCGGCAGCGGAAAGATCGCGCTCGCCGAGACCTTCGCCGGACTCCACACACCGACGTCCGGAACCGCCCTGCTGGACGGCACACCGCTCCCGTTCGGCGACGTCCGGGCCGCCCTGAAGGCCGGCGTCGGCTGCGTACCCCGCGACCGGCACGGTCAGGGGCTCGTCTTCGGCATGACCATCGGCGACAACGCCACGATGAGCGTCCTGGACCGGCTCGGGCGGTACGGGCTCGTCGGCACCGCCCGCAAGCGCGGTGTCGCCACCGAGCTGATCGAGCGCCTCGACATCCATGCCGAAGGTCCCGACCAGCCCGTGTCCGATCTCTCCGGCGGCAACGCCCAGAAGGTCGTGATGGCCCGCGCACTCGCCTCGGACCCTCGTCTGCTGGTGCTCATCAACCCCACCGCGGGCGTGGACGTGAAGTCCAAGGAGTCCCTGCTCTCGCGGGTGGACAGCGCCCGCGAGGACGGCACCGCCGTGCTCGTCGTCTCCGACGAACTCGACGACCTGCGCCGCTGCGACCGCGTCCTCGTCCTCTTCCACGGCCGGGTCGTCGCCGAGCACCGGGCGGGCTGGCACGACCACGAGCTGATCGCCTCCATCGAAGGAGTGGACCACCATGGCTGACATCAAGGCTCCGTCGGCCTCGACCACCACCCCGGTCACGGCGCCCGACCCCCGGGCGGCCAGAGCCGTGCTGCTGCGCCGGGCCCGCGAACTCGCCCTCGTACCGGCCCTGTTGCTGCTCCTGGTGTTCGGCGCGTTCGTCAACGACTCGTTCCTCACCGAACGCAACCTGATCTCCATCCTGGGCGCGTCCGCCGCCCTCGCGATGGTGGTGCTGGCCGAGTCGCTCGTGCTGATCACCGGCAAGTTCGACCTGTCGCTGGAGTCGGTCGTCGGTATCGCCCCCGCCGTGGGTGCCCTGCTCGTGCTGCCCGCCGCGACGGCCGGCTGGGGCACGGAACTCCCGGCGGCCCTCGCGCTCCTTGCGGTCCTCGTCGTGGGCGCGGCCATCGGCGGGTTCAACGGCCTCCTCGTGGTGAAGTTCAAGCTCAACGCTTTCATCGTCACCCTCGCGATGCTGATCGTGCTGCGCGGACTGCTGGTCGGCGCGACCAAGGGCAAGACGCTGTTCGGCATGCCCGACGCGTTCTTCTCGCTGGCGACCACCACCTTCCTGCGCGTGCCCATGTCGGTGTGGCTGGCGGCGGTCGCCTTCGGTGTCGCCGGTCTCGTCCTGCGCTACCACCGTGTCGGCCGCGCGCTGTACGCGATCGGCGGCAACGCGGACGCGGCCCGCGCGGCCGGCATCCGCGTCGAACGGGTCATGCTCGGCGTGTTCGTCGTCGCGGGCACCCTCGCCGCCGTCGGCGGGATCATGCAGACCGGGTACGTGGGGGCGATCAGCGCCAACCAGGGCAACAACATGATCTTCACCGTGTTCGCGGCGGCGGTCATCGGCGGCATCAGCCTCGACGGCGGCAAGGGCACCATGTTCGGCGCCCTCACCGGCGTACTCCTGCTGGGTGTCGTGCAGAACCTGCTCACTCTCGCGCAGGTGCCGTCGTTCTGGATCCAGGCCATCTACGGAGGCATCATCCTGTTCGCTCTCATGATCGCCCGCGTGACCACGGGCCGCGCCCAGGACTGACCAGCCGACTTCTCGTCACCGAGTCACCGAGTCACCGAGTCACCGACCGAAAGGCCTTCCGTGTCCCCGACCCCCGGCACCCCCTCCTGCGTAACCGCGGTCGACACCTACGACATCCGCTTCCCGACCTCGCGCGAGCTCGACGGCTCCGACGCGATGAACCCGGACCCCGACTACTCGGCCGCGTACGTCGTGCTGCGCACCGACGCGACCGACGCGTCCGCCGGTCTGGAGGGGCACGGCTTCACCTTCACCATCGGGCGGGGCAACGATGTCCAGGTCGCCGCGATCGACGCCCTGCGGAGCCATGTGGTCGGACGGTCCGTCGACGAGCTGTGCGACGACCCGGGCTCCCTGTTCCGGGACCTGATCGGCGACAGCCAGCTGCGCTGGCTCGGTCCCGAGAAGGGCGTGATGCACATGGCCATCGGCGCGGTCGTCAACGCGGTGTGGGACCTGGCCGCCAAGCGCGCCCACAAGCCCCTGTGGCAGCTGCTCGCCGACGCCGAACCCGAGTGGCTGGTCCGCCAGATCGACTTCCGCTACATCACGGACGCGCTCACCCCGGACGAGGCGCTGGAGCTGCTGCGACGGGGGAAGGAAGGCGCCGAGGGCCGGAAGACCCAGCTGCTCGCCCAGGGCTACCCCGGCTACACCACCTCCCCGGGCTGGCTCGGCTACAGCGACGAGAAGCTCACCCGGCTGGCCGCCCAGGCCGTCGCCGACGGGTTCCGGCAGATCAAGCTGAAGGTGGGCGCGGACCTCGCCGACGACGTACGGCGCTGCCGCGTCGCCCGTTCCGTCGTCGGCCCGGACATCCGCATGGCCATCGACGCCAACCAGCGGTGGAACGTCGACGAGGCGATCCAGTGGGTCACGGCGCTCGCCGAGTTCGAGCCCTACTGGATCGAGGAGCCGACCAGCCCCGACGACGTGCTCGCCCACGCGGCGATCCGCAAGGCCGTCGCCCCCGTCAAGGTCGCCACCGGCGAACACGTCCAGAACCGCATCGTCTTCAAACAGCTCCTTCAGGCGGGCTCCCTCGACGTCCTCCAGATCGACGCGGCCCGTGTCGGCGGCGTCAACGAGAACCTGGCGATCCTGCTGCTCGCGGCCAAGTTCGGGGTACCCGTCTGCCCGCACGCGGGCGGAGTCGGGCTGTGTGAACTCGTCCAGCACCTGGCGATGTTCGACTACGTGGCCCTGTCCGGCACCATCGAGAACCGGGTCATCGAGTACGTCGACCATCTGCACGAGCACTTCCTCGACCCGGTGGTGATCCGCGAGGGTCACTACACGGCACCCACCGCGCCGGGCTTCTCCGCCACCATGCGGCCGGAGTCCATCGCGGAGTACACGTTCCCGGGCGGCACCTTCTGGGCCGCCGACCTTGAGACGCAGAAGAAGGGACACGCGGCATGAGCGACTTCGAGGGTCTCAAGGCGCTGGTGACGGGCGGCGCCTCCGGCATCGGCCGGGCGACCGCCGAACTCCTCGCCGCCCGCGGCGCCCGGGTCGCCGTCCTGGACCTCGATCCCTCCCCGGTCGAGAAGCCCCTGCTCGGTTACCGGGCCGACGTCACCGACGACACCTCCGTACGCGAGGCCGTCGCCGCGGCGGTCGCCGACCTCGGCGGACTCGACGTGCTGATCAACAACGCGGGCATCGGCGCCCAGGGCACGGTCGAGGACAACGACGACGAGCAGTGGCACCGCGTCCTCGACGTCAACGTCGTCGGCATGGCCCGCGTGACCCGCGCCGCCCTGCCCCACCTTCGCGAGTCGGCGCACGCCGCCATCGTGAACACCTGCTCCATCGCCGCCACCGCCGGTCTGCCGCAGCGCGCGCTGTACTCCGCGTCGAAGGGCGCCGTCCTCTCCCTCACCCTCGCCATGGCCGCCGACCACGTCCGCGAGGGCATCCGTGTGAACTGCGTGAACCCCGGCACGGTGGACACCCCGTGGGTCGGCCGCCTGCTGGGCGCCGCCGCCGACCCCGCCGCCGAACGGGCCGCCCTCGAAGCCCGCCAGCCCACGGGCCGTCTCGTCTCGGCACCCGAGGTCGCGGGCGCCGTCGCCTACCTGGCGAGCCCGCTGTCCGGCGCCACCACCGGGATGGCGCTCGCGGTGGACGGCGGCATGCAGGGGCTGCGGCTGCGGCCGGTGGGCCAGTGAGCACGCTCGGCAGGAGCGGCGTCGACGTCAGCGCGCTGTCCTTCGGCGCCGCCGGCATCGGCAACCTGTACACGGAGGTCGGCGACGAGCAGGCGGACGCGGCCCTGAGCGCCGCCTGGTCGGCCGGCATCCGGTACTTCGACACCGCGCCGCACTACGGCCTCGGCCTGTCGGAGCGGCGCGTGGGCGCGTTCCTGCGGGAGCGGCCGCGCGACACGTACGTCATCTCCACCAAGGTGGGCCGCCGCCTGGAACCCGCCGACGGGCACGGTGACGACCTGGCCCACGGCTTCGCCGTACCCGCCACCCACCGCCGCGTGTGGGACTTCAGCGCCGACGGCGTACGCCGCAGTCTGGAGGACAGCCTGGAGCGGCTCGGCCTCGACCGCGTGGATGTCGTCTACCTCCACGACCCGGACGATCACGCCGAACAGGCCTTCCGTGACGGCTACCCCGCGCTGGAACGACTGCGCGCCGAGGGCCTCGTCGGCGCGATCGGCGCGGGCATGAACCAGTCGGCCATGCTCACCCGCTTCGTGAAGGACACCGACGTCGACGTGGTGCTCTGCGCGGGCCGGTACACCCTCCTCGAACAGGGCGCGCTGGACGACCTGTTGCCCGCGGCCGAGGAACGCGGGACCTCCGTGGTCGTCGGCGGTGCCTTCAACTCCGGCCTGCTGGCGGGCCCGAAGCCCGGAGCCACCTACAACTACGCATCTGCTCCTGAGGAGTTGGTGGCGCGGGCCCTGAAGCTGAAGGACATCGCCGAACGGTACGACACGACGCTGCGTGCCGCCGCGCTCGCCTTCCCCGGTGCGCATCCGGCCGTCGCGAGCGTTCTCGTCGGCGCCCGTTCGGCGGACGAGGCCCGTGACGGCGCCGAGCAGTTCGCGGCCGTCGTGCCCGCGGACTTCTGGCGGGAACTGGTCGCCGAGGGACTGCTGCCGAAGGACGCACCCGTACCCGTGTCCGGAGAGGAGACGCCGTGAGAGTCGCCCTGCACACGAAGGTCCGCGCCGACCGCGTCGAGGAGTACGAGGCCGCGCACCGCGAGGTCCCGAAGGAGCTCACCGACGCGATCCGCGCCGCCGGAGCCGCCTCCTGGACCATCTGGCGCAGCGGCACCGACCTCTTCCACGTCCTGGAGTGCGAGGACTACGCCCGTCTGCTCGCCGAACTGGAGAAGCTGCCGGTCAACATCGCCTGGCAGGGCCGGATGGCCGAGCTGCTCGACGTCGTCCACGACTACTCCGGCGAGGGCGCGGACGCCGGACTGCCCGTCGTGTGGGAGCTGCCGTGACCGTCGACGCCCACCACCATGTGTGGGACCTCTCCGTACGCGACCAGGACTGGATCACCGGTCCCGAACTCCAGCCGCTGCGCCGTGACTTCACCATGGCGGACTTTGAACCCGAGGCCCGCGCCCTGCACATCGACCGCAGCGTCCTCGTGCAGACGATCACCGTCGCCGAGGAGACCCCGGAGTTCCTGGCACTCGCCCAGCGGCACGAGCTGATCGCGGGAGTGGTCGGCTGGACGGACCTGACGAGCCCCGGCGTCGCCGACGAACTGGCCCGGCTGCGCGAACTCCCCGGCGGACCGTATCTGAAGGGCATCCGCCACCAGGTCCAGGGCGAGCCCGACCCCGAGTGGCTGCTCCGCCCGGACGTACGCCGGGGACTCGAAGCGGTCGCCGCGGCGGGCCTCGTGTACGACCTGGTGGTGCTGCCTCATCAGCTCCCCGCCTGCGTCAGGGCCGCCGCCGCCCTGCCCGGCCTCACCTTCGTCCTCGACCATCTGGGCAAACCACCCATCGCCTCCGGAGAACTCCAGCCCTGGGCATCCGACGTCAGGGCGCTCGCGGAACTCCCCAACACCGTGTGCAAGCTGTCCGGGATGGTGACGGAGACGGACCCGGGGAGGTGGCGTTCGGGCTGGCCGACGGGGGAGCTGCGTCCGTACGCCGACACAGTGCTGGACGCCTTCGGCCCCGGCAGGCTGATGTTCGGCTCCGACTGGCCCGTGTGCACCCTGGCAGTGACGTACGCCGAAGTCGCCCTTGGCACGGGCGTGTTGGTGCTCGGGCTGAGCCCGGACGACAAGAAGGACATCTTCGAGGGCACCGCCACGCGCGTCTACGGCCTCTGACCGCGTACGACGTCCGCACCGGCCAGCCGGGTCGGCGGCAGGTACTCCCGTACGTACGTCCGGTGCCAGCACGCGCCCGTCTCCCGCAGCTCCCGCCACGTCGTGAAGCGGTAGCGGAAGAGCCGGGCGCGGACATAGCGGGGCGGGGCGTCCGGCGGGAACGGGGAGCGGCGCAGCAGTTTCAGCGTGTCGCGGTCGTTCTCCAGCAGCCGCTCCACCAGTCCGCCGAACCAGGCACCGGCGTACATGGGGGAGAGCGCGGCGAACCACATCAGCCAGTCGAGCCGGAGGTGGTACGGCGCGAACTGGCGCGGCCAGTGCCGTGGATCGCCGGGCTTGCCCCTGAACTCGTACTCCCGCCACTCGGAACTCTCTCGCGCCAACTCGTCCGCCGTGCCCTCGACCACGACCTCGTACCGGACGCGGCTCACGCTGCCGAACGCGCCGTACGTGTTGACCAGGTGGAACGGGTCGAAGGAGCGGTTCATGACCTGGCCGCGGGAGATCATGTTGCGGACCGGGTGGTAGCTCAGGCCCACCACCAGCGCGGTCGCGGCGATCACGACGACCTCGTACCAGAGTGGTGCTCCGGGCACGCCCGCCGGTGCGGTGCCGCCGTAGTCCACTGCGGACAGGGCGAGCACGATGGTGATCCAGTTCAGCCAGGAGAAGTTGCCCGACAGGACCAGCCACAGTTGGGTGAGGATCATCAGCGACGCGGCGGCCGTCGCGATCGGCTGCGGGGTGAACAGCAGGACGGGCACGACGAGTTGGGTGAAGTGGTTGGCGGCCACCTCCACCCGGTGCAGCGGCCTCGGGAGGTGGTGGAAGAACCAGCTCAGCGGGCCCGGCATCGGCTGCGTCTCGTGGTGGTAGTACAGGCACGTCAGCTTCCGCCAGCACGCGTCGCCGCGCAGCTTGATCAGCCCGGCGCCGAACTCCAGGCGGAACAGCACCCAGCGCAGCAGGAAGAGCACGAGGACCGGCGGGGCGACCTCGTCGTTGCCGAGGAAGACGGCGAGGAAGCCCACCTCCAGCAGCAGCGACTCCCAGCCGAACGAGTACCAGGTCTGGCCGACGTTGACGATCGACAGGTACATCACCCATGGCACGAGCCACAGCACCATCGCGCCCCACAGCGGCAGCAGCGAGTCCAGCCCCGCGATCAGTGCCACGGACACCGCGCAGCCCGTCCAGGCCCAGGCCGCGAAGAAGCGGTCCGAGTAGTGGACGTGGAACACGCCGGGTGCCTGACGGAACGTGACCCGCCGCAGGAACACGGGCACCGGCAGCATCCCGCGCTCGCCGATCAGCGCGCGGAACTGGAGGGCCGCGGTGAGGAAGCCGGCCAGATACATGACAGCCAGAGCCCGTTGGAAGACCAACCGGCTCATCCAGTAGTCGGGGACGGTGAACCACTCCACGCGCGCTGCTCCCGGCTCGGTGCTCCTGGGGTGCTGGCCAGACAGGTGCACTACTGACAATAGTGAACGAAAGCTGGTCGGAAACCGGACACCCCCACTCGATTATTCGGACAAATCCTGGCATGGTGTCCCCATGGCTGATCGGGGAGCGAGCGCCCGGTCACTCCCGGACGACTGGCCGGTCCACCCGGATCCGATCCTGGCGCTCAACCGCATGGGCGGCTTCGACTGGGACCTGAACGCGGGCATCATGCGCATGGACGCCCGGGCCCACGAGGTCCTCGACGTGCGCCCCGACGAATTCGACGGCAGACCGATGACGCTGTCGACGCGCGTGCCGCCCATGGAAGGGCAGCGGCTCGACACCCTCGTCTCCCAGGCACTGAAGGACGGCAGCGAGAACTACGGGGCGTACTTCCGCATCCGCCGCCGCGACGGCTCGCTGCGCTGGACGCACGCCCAGGGGCGCATCCTGCGGGACGGGACGGGCCGGCCGCACCGGATCATCGGCATCGTCCGGGACGCCACCCAGGAACTCGGCGACGCCGAGGCCCGCTACGAGCGGACCGCCGAGGACGAGGCCCGCCGCCGGCAGACGAACGTCGTGCAGCTGACCACGGCCGCCCTCGCTCACGCCCGCACCGTCCAGGACGTGATCGACGTCCTCGCCGACCCCCACGGCCCCACCCACCTCGGAGCGATGAGCCTGGTCATGGGCCTGGTGGAGGGCGGACGCATCCGTGTGGTGGCCACGGGTCCCAGCGACGGCCATGTGCCCGGCACCCGGATCACCCGCCTCGACGCGCAGTACCCGATGAACGAGGTGGTACGGACCCTCACACCGCACTTCATCGAGTCGCCGGAGGAGTTCGCCGAGTGCTACCCCCTGCTGTGGCCGCACCTCACCGACCTGAAGATCACCTCGGCCGCGTATCTGCCGCTCATCGCCCAGGCGAGGCCCATCGGCGCGATGGGCCTGCTCTACAGGGACAGGCGCGGCTTCCCCCAGGAGGAACGCAACGTCCTCGTCGCACTCGGCAGCGGCATCGCGCAGAGCCTGCAGCGGGCCATGTTCTACGAGCAGGAGAAGGACGTGGCCCAGGCCCTCCAGCAGGCCATGCTGCCGCGCTCCATCCCCAGCGTCCCGGGCGCGGACGTCGCCGTACGCTACCGGTCGGCCTTCCTCGGCCGGGACATCGGCGGCGACTGGTACGACCTGATCCCGCTGCCCGGGGGCCGTGTCGGCGCCGTCATCGGCGATGTCCAGGGACATGACACGCACGCGGCGGCCGTCATGGGCCAGCTGCGGATCGTGCTCCGCGCGTACGCCGCCGAGGGCCACACCCCGGCCGCCGTGATCGCCCGTGCCTCGGGGTTCCTGCACGAACTCGACACCGACCGCTTCGCGACCTGCCTGTACGCCGAGGCCGACCTGTCGACGGGCGTGGTCCAGGTGGTCCGGGCCGGCCACATCGACCCGCTGGTCCGGCACACCGACGGCACCTGCCGGCGGATCGACGTGGACGGCGGCCTGCCGCTCGGCCTGTCCGCCGAGTTCGGGCGCCTGGAGTACCCCGTCTCCACCGTCGAACTGGAACCCGGCCAGACCCTGCTGCTGTGCACCGACGGCCTCGTCGAGCAGCCCGGCGCCGACCTCGACGACGGCATCCGGGCGCTGGTGGCGATGGTGGCCTCCGCACCGGACGACGTGCGCGACCTCGCCGACCGGCTCATCGACGCCGCCGACGAGCGCGGCGGTGACGACGACGTGGCGCTGCTCCTCCTGCGCCGCCGGGCCCCGTCCGCGCAGCAGGTCGCCGCGCCGCTCCAACGGCACATCGCGTCCGGCGAACCGGAGGCTCTCACCGAGGCCCGGCACATGATCAGGATCGCCGCGTCCGGGTGGGGCGCCCACGAACGCACCGACGAGATCGAACTCGTCGCCGACGAGCTGATCACCAACGCGCTGATGCACACGGAAGGAGCCGCGATCCTCAGCGTCCGCGTCCCCACCGGCTCCGACCGGCGGCTGCGCGTCGAGGTCGAGGACTCCTCCAGCGCCCTGCCGCGCCGCCGCGACGCGGGGGATTCGGGCGTCTCCGGTCGTGGTCTGCTCCTCGTGGATCTGCTCTCGGACGTGTGGGGCGTGGAGGCACGCGGCGGCGGCAAGTGCGTGTGGTGCGAGTTCGTGGTGCCGGACCGGGGTCACGGGGACGACCGGGGTTCGGGGCCCGAACAGCACTGAACCCTTTGCATCGGCGCCCACACCCCACATTCGCCTCTTCCGTCCCGTATGGCGACGCCCGGCCCGGATGGCACTCTGGACGTATGCCGGAACTGCCCGAGGTCGAGGCGCTGCGGGACTTCCTGGCCGAGCATGTGGTCGGCCACGAGGTCGTCAGGGTGCTGCCCGTCGCGATCAGCGTCCTCAAGACGTACGACCCTCCCGTCAGCGCCTTCGAGGGCCGCGAGGTGACGTCCGTGCACCGCTACGGCAAGTTCCTCGGCATCGAGGCGGACGGCCTGCACTTCGTGACCCACCTGGCCCGCGCGGGTTGGCTCCAGTGGCGGGACCGCCTCCCCGACGGCCCGCCCCGCCAGGGCAAGGGCCCCCTCGCGCTCCGGGTCGCCCTGGAGACCGGCGAGGGGTTCGACCTCACGGAGGCAGGCACTCAGAAACGGCTCGCGGTGTACGTCGTACGGGACCCGCGGGAGGTCCCGGGCGTGGCCCGCCTCGGCCCGGACCCGCTGGCGACCGACTTCGACGAGGCGCGCTTCACGGAACTGCTCGCGGGGGAGCGGCGGCAGATCAAGGGCGTGCTGCGCGACCAGAGCGTGATCGCGGGTGTGGGGAACGCGTACAGCGACGAGATCCTGCACGCCGCGAAGATGTCCCCGTTCAAGCTGGCCTCCTCACTCGGACCCGAGGAGATCACTCACCTGTACGAGGCGCTGCGTACCACGCTCACCGAGGCCGTCGAGCGTTCCCGCGGGCTGGCCGCGGGCCGGCTGAAGGCCGAGAAGAAGACAGCGCTGCGGGTCCACGGCCGCACCGGCGAACCCTGCCCGGTCTGCGGCGACACGATCCGCGAGGTCTCCTTCAGCGACTCCTCGCTGCAGTACTGCCCGACCTGTCAGACGGGCGGCAAACCGCTGGCGGACCGGCGGCTGTCGCGGCTGCTCAAATAGCGGCTGCTCAAGTCGCGGCTGCTCAAACAGGCGACTCCTGGAGCAGCGGCTCGGCTGAGAGACCCCTCAGCGCCACGGCGATGCCAGCGCCACCAGCCGCTCGCCCTTCGCCGTGCGCACCTCGAACCGGATGATGTCCTTGCGCGGCATGGCGGCGCCGCCATGCATGTCGGAGGGCTCGGCGGTGTCCTTGGGCGCCATCCAGCTGGCGATCGTCTCCTCGGAGCCGTCCTCACTGATCGCCACGAGCTGACAGGCGCGGCCCCCGGACGGGTCCTTGACCTGCACGTCGATCTGGCTGCCCCAGAGCTTGTCCTCGGCCCGTACCTCGGCCCACACCCCCGTCTCCGCGTCGGTCGCCGCGACGGTGTTCACCTGCTTGCCGGGCCCCGCGAAGACCGCGACGGCGGGCCCGCCCACGGCGAACACCACACAGGCGGCGACCGCGAACAGCCAGCGCCGGCGCCCGGCCCGCTGCCGGGCGGCCACCTCCTCCAGCAGCCGGTCGATCAGGCGCGGGCCGGGACCCGCGAAGGGGTGCACCGCTCGCGGTGTCGCCTGCCGGTACAGCATCAGCTGTCGGGCGGCGGGCCTGAACTCGGTGACCTGCACCGCGCACCGGGGGCACTCGCGGAGATGGTCCTCGAACTGGAAGGCATCCATCTCGTCGAGCACGCCCAACGCATAGGCGCCGACGTCTTGATGACGATCCTGGGACCACATGGCAAATTCCTTGAGCCGGTGATGCGGTGGGGGTTGCTTCTTGCTACCACCGGTACGCACCGGACCGACGAATCACTCAAGTGCTGGGTCACGGAATGGCAACCGAGACTTTCGGAGCCGACAAGCCCGCGGATTGGTCGAAGACTGAACGAACCTAAAAAAGATGGATCGCCAGGTGCCCGAGGGGCAGACCGAGCCGCCAGGCCGGTGTCCACACCTTCGGACCGTCGTCCTCACCGATGACCGGACCGCCGCCCGGCACCGCGTCCAGATCGGGGGCGAGCAACTCCGTCTCCTCCAGCCAGCGCCAGGCCGCGGCGGCCAGGTCCAGGTCCGGGGACGGCCCGCCCGACTCGATCGCCTCGCCGGCCAGCCGCGCCATGCGCTCGCGCACCCAGTCCTGCCACGGTTGGTCGTACGCGGTCAGCGACAGCCAGTTCTCCAGCTGGGAGACGACCCGGATCCCGGAGAGCTCACCACCGGTGTCCGCGAGGAAGATGGTGAGCGCCAGGGCGTCCCGGCCGGCGCGGAACTCGAAGGACGTCGGCGGCATCAGGTCGCCGGTCCTCAGCAGTTCGTCCGCGATGTACTCGGCGTACAACCACGCCATGGGGACGGCCAGTTCACCGCCACCGGTGCCGCCCGTGCTCTCCTGCCCTCTGTGCAGCATCCCTTCCTGCCTTCCTCCGGTGCGTGCGCGTCGCCCGAACCCGGGTCCTGGGACCCAGGGCCCCATCCGGAACACGGATGAAGACAGCTGATTGCTCAACCGGGGTCCTCAGCAAGGCGCTTTACGGAGGCTTTGCTCGGGGATCGGTTTCAACGCAGTTCAGTCGCGTACCCCGGAAGCACCCGGCGCAGGGCCCGTAGCGCGTAGTAAGCGCGGGACTTCACGGTACCGGGCGGAATGCCGAGGGCTTCGGCGGCCTCCGCCACACTCGCCCCTTGGAAATACACCTGCACCAGGACTTCACGGTGCTCGGGAGTGAGTGTCTTCACAGCCTGCCGTACGTCGAGGGCGGCGGCCGACCGCTCGGCGTGATCGGCGCTCACGCGCGCGTTCTCCAGCACGGCGTCCCCCACCTCGGCGGGCCTGGCCTGGCGAGCCCGGCGCGCGTCGATGGCGAGCCGGCGCCCGACCGTGAGCAACCAGGGGCGCACGGAGGTGAAGTCGTCCGCGCGGAGCGCTTCGGGGTGCTGCCAGGCGCGTACGAACGTCTCCTGCACCAGGTCCTCGGCGCGCTGCCGGTCCCCGTCGGACAGTCGCAGCATGAGGGCGAAGAGGGGCCGGCCGTGCTCCCGCTGCAATGCGGCCAGCTCGTGCTCGGCGGTCGTCCCGTTCGTGATCGTGGTTCCGGCCGTCATGGCCGTATGGGAACGCGGGACGCCCCGCGGGGACAGGGGGCGGTCACCAGTGTGCGACGGGCGGTCGAACCTGTCGACGAACGGTGCGACGAACGGTCCGTTCCGGCACATGCCAGGACCCCGCCGGGCACGCCGGACGGGCTAAGGGTGGCCAGGATCGAGTGGTCCCGTATGCGGATTCGTGTTGCTTTATAAGTCAATACGACAGAAACGGGGTGAATTGATGACGACACGCACGCGGCAGACGACTCTTGCCCTCGCGTTCATCCTTCTGGCGGGCCTCACCGCATGCCAGACCGACCAGGACTCGTCGACGCGGACACCGGGCCATGGCACGGCCTCCGCCTCCGCGGGAAAGGCCCGCGGCTTCACGCTCGTCGCCTCCGGAGACGTCCTGCCGCACGCCTCGATCATTCGCCAGGCCGGCGCGGACGCCCGCGGCACGGGCTACGACTTCCGCCCCATGCTCGCGGGCGTCAAGCCCGTCGTGTCCAGGGCGGACCTCGCGATCTGCCACATGGAGACCGTCTACGGCGCGAACGGCGACTACACCGGCTATCCCACCTTCAAGTCCCCGCCGGAGGTGGCCGAAGCCCTGGCCGACGCCGGCTACGACGGCTGCTCCACCGCCTCCAACCACACGCTCGACGCCGGCGCCGCAGGCGTCCAGCGCACCCTCGACGCGCTCGACCGCGTGGGAGTACAGCACGCGGGCTCGGCCCGGACGGCACAAGAGGCGGGCGGCATCACCCTGCTGCGCGCCCCGGGCGGGGCCCAGGTCGGCCACCTCGCGTACACCTACGGCACGAACGGCGTCCCGCTCCCGGAGGGGCAGCCCTGGGCCGTCAACCTCATCGATCCCGACCGGATCCTCGCCGACGCACGGACCGCCCGCAGCAAGGGCGCCGACGTGGTCGTCGTCTCCCTGCACTGGGGCTCCGAATGGCAGGACGCCCCCGACGCGCAGCAGATCGACCTGGCCCAGCGGCTCACCGCGGCCCGCACCGGCGGCCGCCCCGACATCGACCTCATCATCGGCACCCACGCCCACGTCCCGCAGGCGTACGAGAAGGTCAACGGCACCTGGGTCGTCTACGGCATGGGCGACCAGATCGCCGGCGCCATGGTCAACCACCAGGGTGCCCAGGACCCGCGCGGCAACGAGAGCTCCATCGCACGCTTCACCTTCGCCCCACCGGCCCGCAAGGGTGCCCGCTGGGAGGTGAAGAAGGCCGAGTACATCCCGCAGTGGTTCGACGTGGGACCCGGCCGCGTCGTCAATCTCAACGAGGCCATCGCACAGGGAGCGGACGGCACCTCCGTACGCGACCGTATTCGCCAGGTGGTCATGAGCCGGGGCGCCGCCGAGGGCGGGCTGGTCATGGGGCAGTGACCGGGCAGGTGCGCATGGGCGGCGCGCTACGTCTATGGCACGACCGTGACCGGCCAGCGCCCCGCCTTCACCAGCCGGATCGCTACGGAACCGATGATCCGGTGCCCCGCCTGCTCGGACGCGCCCACCACGACGGCGTCCGCCTTCAGGTCGTCCGCCGCCTTCACGAGCCCGTTGTACGGGTCGCCACGGAAGGTGTGGAACTCCCAGCGCAGGTCGAACAGGCCCCTGACCCGCTCCGTGGCCTGACGGATCTCCGCGATGAGGCCCTCGGCGATCTCGTCGGTCGTCTGCGCGGCCGGCACGCCGAGCGCGGCCCCAGCCGCCATCACCGGCTGGACGTACACCACGGCGAGCAGGGCGTGCTGCCGTCGGGCCAGACCGGCCGCGTAGGCCGCCGCGCGGAACGACGAGTCGGAGCCGTCCACCCCGACGAGGATCACCCGGGGCCCATCCGTGCCCCGTTCGAACTGGTGCTGCTCTGTCACAGTTGCGAGGCTATCGAATCCGGTGGTTCGGATCGGGCAGGGCATCGCCCGAACGGCTGCGCGAACCCCGAACACGCTGCTCCCACCGGGTGTTTTCATACAGCCATACCGGTGTCCTTGGGGTGAGTCGGCCGGGAAACCGGCGACTGATAAGTCATGACGAACGATCACATGTTTACGCGACGCCGCATGCTGATGGCAGGGGCCGCCGTCGTGGGCGCGTCCGGTGCCGCCGGTGTGGCCGCTCTGCTCGGCGGGGAGACGACCCCGGGCCCCGGCCCCGGCCCCACCACCCCCGCACCCGGACGGAGCCCGGCCGCGGGTTCGCAGACACGAGGCAGGGTCAAGCCCTCCGCTTACCGGCTGCAGCCCATCACGGGGTACGGGCCGCCGCCGCGCGCCCGTAGCCGGACCCTCGTCCGGCGTGAACCCTTCCTGCGCGTGTCCGGCATGGGCCGCGCCATGGTGCTGACCTTCGACGACGGCCCCGACCGCCGCTACACCCCCGATATCCTGCGCACCCTGCGCAAGTACGACGTCCGCGCCATGTTCTTCGTCTGCGGGGTGATGGCCGCGGGCAACAAGGACCTGCTGCGGCAGATGACCGACGAAGGGCACATCGTGGGCAACCACACCTGGTCCCACCCGCTGCTGCCCGGCATGTCGCGCTCCGCGATCCGCTCCCAGATGGAACGCACCAGCGAGGTCGTCGAAGAGGCGAACGGCGAGGCGCCCCGGTGGTTCCGCGCACCCTACGGCGCCTGGAACAGCACGGTCTTCCGGATCGGCGCCGAGCTGGGTATGGAACCGCTGGGCTGGACGCTGGACACGCTCGACTGGACGCGCCCGGGCAGCAGCACCATCGCCCGACGGGTCGAGCGCCAGGCCGGCTCGGGTGTCGTGGTCCTCTCCCACGACGCGGGCGGCAACCGCTCCCAGAGCGTACGGGCGCTGCGCACCTATCTGCCCGAGCTGCTGGACGCGGGCTATCGCATCACCGTGCCGCGACGGAAGTCGGCCTAGGCAGGCCCTGCCACCGGAGCCCCCGCCCTCTGCCCGGGAGTCCCGCCCTCCGCCCGGAGGGCGGGTCCTGTGGTGGTACGCCGGACGCTCCAGGATTTCAGGAATTCTCGCCCACGCGCTTCTCCAGGGCTGAGCGAAGAATTCCAGAAATCCAGGACCCGCGGAAACCCGCCCGGGACGAGGCCGCGTCGCACGGTCGGGACGCTCAGCGGACCTCGATCATACGGGCGAACACCACGACGTTCCCGTCGTAACCGTTCTGCTTGGAGAAACCGCCGCCGCATGTGATGACCCGGATTTCCGGAACGCCGCTGTTCCCGTAGACACGGTCCCCGGGGAAGTTGTTCTTCGCGAACACCTCGACACCGTAGATCTCGAAGACGGCCGTCTTCCCGTCGTTGCGCAGGACCTCGATCCGGTACCCCTTCCGGAGCGCCCCGAGTCCGTAGAACACGGCAGGGCCCTGCTGGTTGTCGACGTGGCCCACGAGGACGGCCGTGCCGTTCTCACCCGGGGACACCGCACCGGTGAACCAGCCGGCGAGGTTCGGGTCGTCGGGCGGTGGCGCGTCGACCCAGCCCTGCAGGTCCAGGCCGACGGGCATCACGGGGGCGTCGACCTGGATCCCTGGGATCCTGATCCGGCTGACCGCGGAGTACGGCAGCGCCGGCGGCGCGTTGGCGAACAGCCCCTGGGGGGTGGCGCCCGCGTCCGCGGCCGCTGCCGACGCCGGCTGCGGCGGACCCTCGTCGAACTCCCCGGAGCCATTCCGCATGAGGGCGAGGCCGGTCAGCAGAACAAGCGCTATCACGCCCCACGGGGCGCGCTTCCTCCGCCGCTCCTCCTCTTCGGCCAGTTCGGACGAAGACATTCGCCATCCCCTCTCGCCCCGGCCGTTGTCGCGTCCGTCACGCATGACACAACGCTAAGCGCAATATGGGAACTCGGCGACGGGGCAGGTACGAACGGGTGGCGGGCACCCGCGGGGCGTGCGCCATCCGGGTCGCCGACCTCACGAATTATCTGACGGTCAATGACCTGCGGCGATTTCCGGCTGCCGGTCATTTCCCGGCGCCTCCTTTCACCAGGACGGACCATCCCGAAATGCGGCCCACCGCACGGCAACTGAGGGTCTGACTAGGAGGCGCTTTCCAGCCGATCGACCGGGGAACGGGTCCCGGGGCGCCTTCCCCGGAGGATCACATGCGTACTACTCGTGCCCTGGCGGCGTCCGCCGCCGCGGTGGCCGTCCTCGGGCTCGCCGCGCCTACGGCCGCCGCGTGGAACGACCCGACCTCGGTCACGGCCCAGCCCAGCGTCATCTCCCCGGGCGGCCAACTGGTCATTACCGTCAAGGGTGATGCCTGCACGGTGCAGAACAGCACGGTGAGCTCAAACGCCTTCCCGACGACGAGACTGAGGTCGATGGGTGGCGACACGTCGACAGCCACCGTGACCGTCAGTTCGAACGCCTCCCCCGGTGCGCAGAGCGTCACCACCAACTGCGCCGGACGGCAAAAAATGTTCAACAACGTCTTCACCGTCCTCGGCGGGGTCCGCGGCGGTATCGGCGGCAGCAGCACCACCGGGGCGACCCCGGCCGACATCGCGATCGGCGGCGGACTGGTCGCCGTCGCGCTGATCGGAGGTGGGGTGTTCTGGATGCGTCGCCGGTCCGAGAACAAGATCTGAGCCACGAGCGCGAGCGCGGGCAGACGGAGACGTGCGGAGACCGGCGGAGAGCGACATGTTGGTCTGAGCGCCGCTTCCCCCGGACAACGCTCCCCCCCCGGAGAGCGGATCGCCCTCGGAGACCGGATCGCACGTCGACAGCCTTTCGCCCCGGATCCTCTCGGGCACCGGGGCGAAGGCTGTGCGGCGACGGTGAGGCCCGCGTGACCGGTCTCGTCGCCGCCTGGAACGTCAGCCGCGTGCGTGGGGGAACAGCTTGAGCAACGGCTCCGTCGACGCCGCGAGCCCCCGGGCGTACGGCGCGTCGAAGTCCCAGACCAGGAACAGCAGGAAGGCGATGAGCGCGGAGAACAGACCGGCGAGGATCAGCTCGCGCGGGGTGCGCCGGATCTGCAGGGCGAACACCATGCCGATGGTGACGACGGCGCCGGTGATGAGCCCGAACCACACGACGCCCGGCATGGTCGCGCCCGTCGAGTCCGCGCGGGCGTTGCGCGCGGCGTCGGCGGCTGCCACCTCGTCCACGAGCGGCTGGTACGCCTGCGCCTCGAAGTCCGAACGGGGCTCGTAGTCGGTGACGTCGTGGCGGATGCGGTCGAAGAGTCGGGCGCCGCGCTCGGTCATCTCACCGTTGTCGGCCATCGACTTCCACTCCTTGGTCACGACATGGTCCACATAGGTGTTGACGTCGTCCCGGATGCGGTCGCGCACGTCCACCGGGTAGACGCGTACCCGTTCCGTGATCTCGTGCAGGGCCTGTGCCTCCGCCTGCACGTGGTCCTCGGCGACGCTGCGGGCCTCCCAGACACCGGCCATGGCCAGACCCAGCACGATGGCGTACACGACGCCGATCATCATCGTGATGTACTCGATCACGTCGGGGGTCTCCGACGGGTCGTCGTCCTCGGGCGCCGTGTGATGCCGTACGACGGTCACGATGAGCACGACGACGCAGGCGGCCGCCATCGCGAGGGTGAGAACAAGCCATTCCGACAAGTGGTTCCTCCAGAGGTCAGCGCGGACGCAGCGCGGCGGCGGCGAACAGCGCGGGCACGGTGACGAGCAGGGCGAGCGAGACCAGGGACGGACCTTCGCGCTTCTCCTGCCCGCGCGAAGACGGCCGGTAGGGCGGATAGCTCACCGGGGACGGCGACGGCTTGGGCCGCGCCTTCCGTGTGGGTTCCGGGGGCTTCGGTGCCGCCGGGGCGGGAGGCGGGGCCGGTGACGGCGGGGGCGGTACGGGCCTGGGCGCCAGCGTGGGGGCGGAGTGGGCCGCGGCTTCGCCGGCGTGGGTGGCGTCGGAGTGGGTCTCGGAGTCGGGGTGGGCTTCGGCGGGGGCGGTGTCGGCGTGGGAGTGGGTGTGGGGGTTGGCGTAGGCGTGGGGGGACACGACGGTGTCGGGATGGGCGTCGTCTTCGCCGGGCTCCCGCCGCGTGTGCCGCCGCCCGCGACCGCCACGGCGATCAGCCCGCCGCCGTCCGGGCCGGCGGAAGCGTACGCGCAGGCGGTGGCGGCCGCTGTTCCGCTCGGCACTCCGACGACGAGCCAGGTCAGTGTGAGCAGGGCCAACAACCGTATGGCGAGGGCGGATCGGGTCCGCTGGGGTCCGTGCACGACGGAGATCATCGGCGCTGATGCGCCCGCGCACGCCCGAGCGCCGGGTGATTGCCCCGAACGGGGGACAAGCAGGCGCGACGGACTGGATCGGCCGTACGAAAACCCGTCCTTCGGAGCCTCGTCACGGATTCCGGAAAGAAATTTGAGAAGTGGTTGAACACACATGCCACTTCCCTCCGTACCTAGGGCCAGCGAGCGGCGCGGCAGCGCGCTGCAACACCCAAAGATCACGGGGAGTTGACGATGAAGACCTCCTGGCGGAACGCCTCACTCGTAGCGACAGCTGCGTTCGTGCTGGCGCTCACGACGGCGTGCGGTCAGGAAAACGGCAGCGCGTCGAGCCAGAACGTGGGCGCCACCCAGCCGGCCGGCGGTATCGACCTGGGAGCCGGTGGTTCCGCCACCGGCTCCGGTGCCGGCGCCGGTGCGAAGCAACCGGAAGGCGCCGCGCCGCAGGGCGCGGCGGGCCGACTGGCTGTGCTCGACAGCGACAAGTACGGCGAGGTCCTCACCGACAGCGCCGGCTTCGCCCTCTACCGCTTCGACAAGGACACGGCCGAACCGCCGAAGACGACCTGCGAGGGCGACTGCGCCACCACCTGGCCGCCCGTCCCGGCCTCCGGCGCCACGGCGGCCGAGGGCGTCGACAAGTCGCTGATCGGCGAGGTGTCCCGCCCCGACGGCACCAAGCAGCTGACGATCGGCGGCTGGCCCATGTACCGGTACGCCCAGGACACCAAGGCCGGTGACGTCAAGGGCGAGGGCGTGGGCGGCGCCTGGTTCGCCTCGGCCCCCGACGGCAAGAAGGCGGCCGGCGGCGCCGGCGGCAAGGGCTCCGGCTCCGCCGAGGCGATCGGGGACCTGCCCGGTCTCTCGACCCGCAACGACCCCGAGCTCGGCGAGGTCGTCGTCGACAAGAACGGCATGACGGTCTACCGCTTCGAGAAGGACACACCGTGGCCGATGAAGTCGGCCTGCACCGGAGCGTGCCTTGAGAAGTGGCCGGTCGTCGAGCCGGTCGACGCCGCCGACACCAAGGGCATCGACAACAAGAACGACGGCCGCCGGGGCTACGTCGTCCTGAACCGCCCGGACGGACTCAAGCAGCAGAGCATCGACTGCTGGCCGCTCTACACCTTCTCGGGTGACAAGAAGCCGGGTGACACGAACGGCCAGGGTGTCGGCGGCACCTGGTACGCCATCTCGCCGGAGGGCAAGGCGCTCGGCAAGCCGAAGTAGACGATCGGGTAGTCCAGGTAGATCAGGTCCCCAGGTCCAGCGCGGCCGAGCCGGCTCTCCAGGAATGATCCCCTCACCGTAGTCGGCCGAAGGGAGGTGTTCGAGAGTCAGAACTGCCGGATGCACAGAGCCAGGGCTCAATCCCCGGTCCGCCCCCTCCGCACCGCACGGAGGGGGCGGACCATTTGGCATTTTCCCGGGATGTCCGTGCCCGGACGGCCCAGAGGCGGTGGCCGAAATCCGCGGCGTCCCGCTCGTCGGGCCGTGACTCCGCGCGCCTCCCGGGCACGCTCCGGATCGATACGCGCTCGTTCCGGTGGCTCCTTCGCGGGGTGACAATTCGGCACTTGCCGGAGGCAGTCCCCCGGAACGGACGGTCAATTTCCGTTTGGGCTCGCTCCTTTGGCGGGCGATCAGTAGCCTCAACTCGAACACTGGATCGCCTACGCCACCCCTGACGCGTTGGAGTGATAGATGGAGTGTCCCGCCTGGGCTCCGCGGAGCATCGACATCACGGTGCCGTCCGTTGCCCGCGTCTACGACTACTACCTGGGCGGTTCGCACAACTTCGAGGTCGACCGGGAAGCGGCCCGCAAGGCCATGGAGTCCATGCCGGGGCTGCCCAAGATCATGCAGGCCAACCGGGCGTTCATGCGCCGCGCCGTGCGGTACGCGGTCGGCGAGGGCATCACCCAGTTCCTGGACATCGGTTCAGGCATCCCCACCTTCGGCAGCGTCCACGAGGTCGCCCGGGCGGCTCACCCCGGTGCGCGCGTCGTGTACGTCGACCACGACCCGGTGGCCGTCGCGCACAGCCAGGCCGTCCTGGGGGGCGACAAGGACGCCGACGTGGTCGCGGCCGACCTCCGCAACCCCCGGGACATCCTCGAAAGCCCTCAGGTGGGGCGCCTTATCGACCTGAACCGGCCAGTCGCGCTGCTTCTCGTTGCCATACTGCACTTCGTGGAGGACGCGGACGACCCGTACGGAGCGGTGGCCGAGCTGCGCGACGCGCTCGCGCCGGGCAGCCTGCTCGTGCTGTCGCACGCCGCGTTCGAGGGCGTCCCGCTGCCGCCCGAGCAGGCCGGGGGAGTGGTCGACGTGTACAAGGACATCCGCAGCCCGCTGATCATGCGCTCGCGCGACGAGGTCGCGCGGTTCTTCGAGGGGTACGACATGGTGGAACCCGGACTGGAGCCGATGGCGAACTGGAGGCCCGACACGGCACCCGAGGACGAGGATCCATATTCCTTCTCCGGATTCGCCGGCGTGGGGCGTACGGCGTGACCGCGGAGCCGGACGGGCCGGAGGACAGACTGCGCCGGTTCGCGACGATATGGAGCCGCGCGGTCTTCCCGGCGACCTCCACGTCGCTCACCCGGGTGGAGTTCGAGGAGCGGCTCCTGCCCCTCGCACGACGGTTGAGCGAGGCGTTGCGGGCCAGGGACTTCGACGTGGACACCGGCAAGGAGGTCGGTGCCGCGCTCGTGGACGCGCACTGCACCGACCCCGAGGCCCTCAGCCATGCGCTCCACTGCGTGGACGCCTATCTCGTGCTGTACTGCGGCGAGGACGGCCCCCAGGAGGACTTGCGCGCCCGTTCCTCCCGGCTGCAGCACGCCATGGCCGCCGGCTACGCGCAGGCGCTGCGGGAGCGGACACTGGCCGAGCAGGAGGCCATCGCCCAGGCCGCCCTCAACGCCCAGGGAGCGGTCGCCCAGGCTCTGCACGAGAGCGAGGCACGCTTCCGCGCCGTCTTCGAGGGTGCCGCCATCGGTATCGCCATCTCCGACCTGGAGGGCAATATCCTCCAGGTCAACGGCGCGCTGCTGCGCATGTACGGCGGCTCCGAGCACACGGTGCGCGAACGCAACGCCCGGGACTGGACCCACCCCGATGACGCGCCCCAGGTCTGCCGGCTCTACGAGGAACTGGTCCGGGGAGAGCGCGAGCACTACCACACCGAGAAGGCGTTCTACCGGCCTGACGGAACGGTTCTGTGGACCAATCTCACGGTCTCCCTCCTCCGTGACGCGGACGGTCATCCCCGCTTCCAGCTGGCGCTCATGGAGGACACCACGGAGCGCCGTCTGCTCAACCTCCGCCTGCGCTACGAGGCCACGCATGACGCACTGACCGGACTGCCCAACAGGACGCTGTTCTTCGAACGCCTGGAGAAGGCGCTCTCGGCGGGCGACGGCCAGCGCTTCGGCCTCTGCTACCTCGACCTCGACGGCTTCAAGACCATCAACGACAGCCTCGGGCACGCGGCCGGCGACCGGCTCCTCGTCGAGGTCGCCGACCGGCTGCAGTCCTGCGCGACCGCGCCCGGCGAGATGGTCGCCCGGCTCGGCGGCGACGAGTTCGTGGCGCTGACCACCGGGCCCGAGACCCAGCGCGAGGTCGACGAACTCGCCGACCGCATCATGAACGCCCTCGTCACCCCGGTCCGGATCGACGGCCGCGAACTCCTGGTACGCGGCAGTATCGGCATCGTCGAGGGCCCGGCGGGGGAGCGCGGCCCGGCGGAGGTGCTGCGCAGCGCGGACATCACGATGTACCGGGCCAAGTCGGCGGGCGGCAACCGGTACGAGGTGGCCGACGCGGAGGCCGATGCCCGTGCCATCACCCGCCACGGTCTGACCACCGCCCTGCCCGCGGCCCTCGACCGCAGCGAGTTCTTCATCGAGTACCAGCCCCTGGTCCATCTCGGGGACGGTTCGGTACGCGGCGCCGAGGCCCTCGTCCGCTGGCTGCATCCGCAGCACGGTGTCCTCGGGCCGGATCGTTTCATCCCGCTCGCCGAGCGCACCGGGCTGATCGTGCCGCTGGGCCGCTGGGTGCTGGAGCAGTCGGTCCGCCAGGCCCGTGAGTGGCAGGAACGGCACAGGGACAAGCTGGGCGCGGGCCCCCTCCGTATCAACGTCAATCTCTCGCCCTGCCAGCTGACTCACCCCGGCCTCGTCCAGGACACGGTGGACATCCTGGAGTGCGCGGGCCTCGAACCGGACGCCCTCTGCCTGGAGGTGACGGAGTCGGCGTTGATCGGTGCCGACGACGAGGTCCTCAAACCCCTGCGCCGGCTGGCCGAGATGGGTGTCGACATCGCACTGGACGACTTCGGCACGGGCTACTCGAACCTGGCCAACCTGCGTCGCCTCCCGGTGAGCGTCCTCAAGCTGGATCGTTCCTTCACGCAGGGCATGCAGCAGTTCCCGGCGGATCCGGTCGACCTGAGGATCGTCGAGGGCATCGTGTCCCTCGCCCACAGCCTCGACCTCACGGTCACGGTGGAGGGCGTGGAAACGGGTGCCCAGGCCGAACAGCTCCGCCTACTCGGCTGCGACACGGCCCAGGGCTGGTACTACGCCCGTCCGGGCCCGCCGGAGCGCCTGCACGACCTGGCCCTGGTGGACGCGACGGGCTGACGGCCGGGGGCGGGGGGTGCCTTCGCCCCCGCCGCCCCTACCCGTCCCATCCCAGGGGCTCCGCCCGTTTGAGGACGAGGCCGTCAGGCCGATGAACCACCCACCCACCCACCCGCATCTGACTGACACGCACCAGCCCTCAGCGGACGGGAATGGACCGTCCTCCTCACGGCACGGACGTCGTCGAGAGCAACATCCGCTGCAACTCCCGCGCGGCCCGAGGCGGAGCCACATCGCTCCGATGGGCCAGCGCAATCGTCCGATGCAGCCCCGGCCGCGCCAACGGCGTCACCCTCAGCCCCCGCCCCGACCGCGTGGCCACCATCCGCGGCACCACGGCCACCCCCAGCCCGGCCCGCACGAACCCCAGCACCGCGTCCATCTCACCGCCCTCGACCGCGAAGTCGGGCTCGAAGCCCTCCGCGCGGCACGCGGCGACAGTCAGCTCGCGCAGGTCGTACCCGTGCCGGAACATCACCAGCCGCTCACCCTCCAGGTCGGAGATCCGCACCGTACGTCTCCCTCGCCCGGGCGTCCGGGCCTCCGGCGACGACACCACCACCAGGTCCTCACGCAGTACCTCCACCGTGGTCAGCGCGGGCGAAGGGGTGGGCAGAGGAAGGACGACCAGCGCCAGATCCAGCTCACCTCGCGCGAGTTCCCGTACCAGATCGTGCGAGCCGCTCTCCTCGATCAGCAGCCGGATCCCGGGATAGAGGTCGTGGAAGGCGCGCAGCACGTCCGGGAGCAGGCCCGTGCACAGGCTCGGGGTCGCGCCGAGCCGCACCCGCCCGCGTCGCAGCTGGGCCAGCTCGGCCACCTCCTGCCGGGCGGTGTCCGCGTCCGCCAGGATCCGCCGGGCCAGCGGCAGCAGCGCTTCGCCCGCGTCGGTCAGCGTGATGTTGCCGCGCGCCCGCCGGAACAGGTCGGCCCCCAGCTCCCGCTCCAGCGCCCGGATCTGCTGGGACAGTGAGGGCTGGGCGACATGGACGAACTCCGCGGCCCGGGTGAAGTGCCGGGTCTCGGCGACGGCCACGAAGTACTGGAGCTGTTGGAACTGCATCCCTTCACGATAGGCCAGCCCTATCGAATCAAGCCGCACCATGTCTTGGACCGATCGCCTGTTCCCGCTCTAGCGTCGTGCTCATGGCTCTCGCAACGCGGACGGACCGACGGCCGTCCATGGCGCGCACGGTGTGGGACAGCTCCGTCGGCAAGAAGACCGTCATGGCAGTCAGCGGCCTGATCATGCTGCTGTACCTGGTCGCCCACATGATCGGCAATCTGAAGATCTTCTTCGGGGCGGGCGAGTTCAACCGCTACGCGCACTGGCTGCGGACCGTCGGCGAACCCTTCATGCACTACGAGTGGACGCTGTGGCTCATCCGCGTCGTGCTGGTCGTCGCGGTCGTCGCCCACGCCGTCTCCGCGTACCAGCTCAGCCGCCGCGACATCAAGGCGCGCCCCGACAAGTACGTGCACAAGAAGCCGCGGGCGAGCTACGCCACGCGCACCATGCGCTGGGGCGGGGTGATCCTCGGCCTGTTCATCGTCTGGCACGTCCTGGACCTGACGACCGGCACCGTGCACCCGGGCGGCTTCCAGGAGGGCCGCCCCTACCAGAACGTCGTGGACACCTTCTCCACCTGGTACGGCAACGTCATCTACATCGTCGCGATGCTCGTGCTCGGCCTGCACATCCGGCACGGCTTCTGGAGCGCGGCCCAGACCCTCGGTGCGGGCAGCCGCACCCGCGACCGCGCCCTCAAGACCGTCGCCAACGTCCTCGCGCTACTGCTCACGGTCGGTTTCATCTCCGTGCCTGTGGGCGTCATGACCGGAGTGGTGAGCTGAACATGACTGCTGAGTACGTGGATTACGCGACCGGTGAGCCGGTCGTCGACGCCAAGGCCCCGTCCGGGCCCGTGGGCGAGCGCTGGGACAAGCGCCGTTTCGAGGCCAAGCTGGTCAACCCGGCCAACCGCCGCAAGCACACGGTGATCGTCGTCGGCACCGGCCTCGCCGGAGGCTCCGCGGGCGCCACACTCGCCGAACAGGGCTACCACGTCGTGCAGTTCTGCTACCAGGACTCCCCGCGCCGCGCCCACTCGATCGCCGCGCAGGGCGGCATCAACGCGGCGAAGAACTACCGCAACGACGGTGACTCCATCCACCGGCTCTTCTACGACACCGTCAAGGGCGGCGACTTCCGGGCCCGTGAGTCCAACGTCCACCGGCTGGCACAGATCTCCGTCGAGATCATCGACCAGGGTGTGGCGCAGGGCGTGCCGTTCGCGCGTGAGTACGGCGGCCTGCTCGACACCCGTTCCTTCGGCGGTGTCCAGGTGTCGCGGACCTTCTACGCCCGCGGCCAGACGGGACAGCAACTGCTGCTGGGCGCCTACCAGGCGCTGAGCAGGCAGATCGCCGCCGGGAACGTGGAGATGCATCCGCGCACCGAGATGCTCGACCTGATCGTGATCGACGGGCGGGCGCGCGGCATCGTGGCCCGCGATCTCGTCACCGGGAAGATCGACACGTACTTCGCGGACGCCGTCGTCCTGGCGAGCGGCGGCTACGGCAACGTCTTCTACCTGTCGACGAACGCCATGAACTCCAACGCCACCGCGATCTGGCGGGCGCACCGGCGCGGCGCGTACTTCGCCAACCCGTGCTTCACCCAGATCCACCCCACCTGCATCCCGCGCACCGGCGACCACCAGTCCAAGCTGACGCTGATGAGCGAGTCGCTGCGCAACGACGGACGCATCTGGGTGCCGAAGGCGAAGGGCGACCGGCGCCTCCCGAACGAGATCCCCGAGGACGAGCGCGACTACTACCTGGAGCGCATCTACCCGTCGTTCGGCAACCTCGTCCCCCGCGACATCGCCTCCCGCGCCGCGAAGAACGTCTGCGACGAGGGGAGGGGGGTCGGTCCCGGCGGCCAGGGCGTGTACCTGGACTTCGCCGACGCCATCGAGCGCATGGGCCGTAACGCCGTGGAGGCCAAGTACGGCAACCTCTTCGACATGTACCAGCGGATCACCGACGAGGATCCGTACGAGGTACCGATGCGGATCTACCCCGCCGTGCACTACACGATGGGTGGACTGTGGGTGGACTACGACCTGCAGACCACCATCCCCGGCCTGTTCGCGATCGGCGAGGCCAACTTCTCCGACCACGGCGCGAACCGACTCGGCGCCTCCGCCCTGATGCAGGGGCTCGCCGACGGCTACTTCGTGCTCCCGTCGACCATCAACGACTACCTGGCGCGCAATCCGCATCACGACGACTGCGCGGTCACGGTCGACCACCCCGACGTCCAGGAGGTACTGGCCGAGACGGAGGACCGCCTCAGCCTGCTGCTGACCGTCGACGGCGACCGCACCCCCGACTCCTTCCACCGCGAGCTCGGCGAGCTGATGTGGGAGTTCTGCGGCATGGCCCGTACCGACACGGGGCTGCGCAAGGCGCTCGAACGCATCCCGCAGATCCGTGAGGAGTTCTGGCGGCGCATCAAGGTGCCCGGCACCGGCGAGGAGTTCAACCAGTCGCTGGAGAAGGCCAACCGCGTCGTCGACTACCTCGAACTCGCCGAGCTGATGTGCCTCGACGCGCTGCACCGCACCGAGTCCTGCGGCGGCCACTTCCGCGAGGAGTCCCAGACGGCCGACGGCGAGGCGGCCCGCAAGGACGACGAGTTCACGTACGCGGCCGCCTGGGAGTTCACCGACACGGGCACGGCGCCCACCCTGCACAAGGAAGACCTCGTCTTCGAGTACGTCCACCCCACCCAGCGGAGCTACGCATGAAGCTCATCCTGCGCGTCTGGCGGCAGAAGAACGCCGACGCCGACGGAGCGATGTCCACGTACGAGGTGGACGGCATCTCGTCCGACATGTCCTTCCTGGAGATGCTGGACACCCTCAACGAGGAACTCACCCTCAAGGGCGAGGACCCCGTCGCCTTCGACCACGACTGCCGCGAGGGCATCTGCGGCGCGTGCAGTCTGGTGATCAACGGTGAGGCGCACGGGCCCGAGCGCACGACGACCTGCCAGCTGCACATGCGGTCCTTCCAGGACGGCGACACGATCGACATCGAGCCCTGGCGGGCGTCGGCGTTCCCGGTGATCAAGGATCTGGTGGTCGACCGGTCGGCCTTCGACCGGATCATCCAGTCCGGCGGCTACATCACCGCGCCGACCGGTGCCGCACCCGAGGCCCATGCGACGCCGGTGCCGAAGCCGGACGCGGACTTCGCGTTCGAGCACGCCGAGTGCATCGGGTGCGGGGCGTGTGTGGCCGCCTGCCCGAACGGGGCGGCCATGCTCTTCACCTCGGCCAAGGTCAACCATCTGAACGTGTTGCCGCAGGGTGCTCCCGAGCGGGAGACGCGGGTGCTGGACATGGTGGCGCAGATGGATGACGAGGGGTTCGGAGGGTGCACGTTGACGGGGGAGTGCGCCACGGCTTGTCCCAAGGGGATTCCCTTGGTCTCCATCACCAGCATGAACAAGGAGTGGCTGCGGGCGGCCCGGAAGGCGGCGAAGCGGTAGCGCCGTAGGGGCGTTGTAGTTTTCGGGCTGCGGGTCCGTCGCGGCTGGTCGCGCAGTTCCTCGCGCCCCTGGCAGGGGCGCGAGCGCCCCCTAAGGACGTTCGCCGGCCAGGTGCGGACGGGCGGGGCCGGGGTGGTGCTCCCCGGCCCCGCCAAGCTCTTTCGCGCAGCCGCCCCCTGGCATTCAACAACCCCACACCCCGCCTCTCTGCGAAGGTTACGCGCCGGTCAGTTGGCGTCGGGAAAACAGGAGCGAGCACGCCGTAGCCAACCGGCGGCCCGCTCAGCTCCCGCCGCAATCCGGCCCCGTCCCCAGGAGAGAGCCAGCCATGACCGGCGTATCCACGCTCGACAGCCCGTCGCAGGCGGTCGCGCCCACCCGCTACACCGTCACCCTCGCCCGCACCGAGGCCGACGTCCGGGCCGCGCAGCGGCTGCGTCACGACGTCTTCGCGGGCGAGATGGGCGCGCTGCTGTCCACCCCGCAGCCCGGCCTCGACGTCGACGCCTTCGACGCGTACTGCGACCACCTGCTCGTCCGCGACACCCTCACCGACCAGGTCGTCGGCACCTACCGGCTGCTGCCGCCCGAGCGGGCCGCGGTCGCGGGGAGGCTGTACTCGGAGGGCGAGTTCGACCTCACGCCGCTGGGCGCGATCCGCCCCGGGCTCGTCGAGGTCGGCCGCTCCTGCGTGCACCCCGACCACCGCGACGGCGCGGTCATAGGCCTGATCTGGGCCGGGATCGCGCGATACATGGTCGACGGCGGCCATGAGTGGCTGGCCGGCTGCTGCTCCCTCCCGCTCGCCGACGGCGGCACGCTCGCCGCGGCCACGTGGGACCGGGTGCGGGCCAAGCACCTCGCTCCCCAGGAGTACCGGGTGCGGCCCCTGCTGCCGTGGGACTCGGACGGCGTGGCCAGGCCCGAGCAGCGCACTGGGTCGCTCCCGCCCACCCGCCCTGAACTACCCCCCTCCTGCGCGGCTACCTCCGCCTCGGCGCCTGGGTGTGCGGCGAGCCCGCGCACGACCCGGACTTCGGCGTCGCCGACCTGTACGTGCTGCTGCCGATGAGCCGGGTCAACTCGCGCTATCTGCGGCACTTCCTGTCGCTCGTACCGGCCTGATGAGCGTCTGGCTGCCCAGCGCGCCGTGCACTCCGGGGGCGTGTGTGGAGCCGACGGGACCCGCCGCGGCCGTGCCCCGGGCAGTGCTGCGGCTGACAACGGTGGCGGTCCTTGTGCTCGGGGGGATCGTGCTGTTGCCGTTCGGCCGGCGGATTCCGGCCGGACCGGTGCGGTGGTGGTGCCGGGCGATCGTGCGGGCCGCGGGTGTCCGGGTCCGCGTCGTCGGCGCCACCGCGCCCGCCGGCGGAGTGCTCCTCGTCGCCAACCACATCTCCTGGCTGGACATCCCGCTGCTCGCCGCCGTGCGTCCGGCCAGGATGCTCGCCAAGACCGAGATCCGGCAGTGGCCCGTGGCGGGTCCGCTGGTGGCGCGGAGCGGTGTCCTGTTCATCGAACGGGACCGGCTGCGGGCGCTCCCGGAGACGGTCGCCCGCATCGCCGGTGCCCTGCGCGCCGGTGCCGCGGTCACGGCCTTCCCCGAGGGCAGCACCTGGTGCGGACGCGCCCGGGGCACCTTCCGCCGGGCCGTCTTCCAGGCCGCCCTCGACGCCGGCGTGCCCGTTCAGCCCGTGCGCATCCACTACCGCCGCAGCGACGGCGCCGCCAGTACGGTGCCCGCCTTCGTCGGCGAGGACACCCTGCTCGCCTCCCTGTGGCGGGTGGCGACGGCCCGCGGTCTGGTGGCCGAGGTCGAGGTACGGGACGCGATCCCGCCGGGCAGCCGCCCCGACCGCCGCGCACTGGCCCGTGCCGCCGAGCTGTCGGCGGGGCTGGGTGCGCACCAGGAGCCCCACCGCACGTGAACGAGGGGCCCGGTCCGCTGGGTCGGGGCCCTACGACGGCCCCGACCCACGGCCCGGTCCCCGGCTTCCCGTGTCGAACTGGCGGGTCAGCCCGCGGAGGGGCGCGGGGCACGCAGGTGCGCCCGCTCCTTCAGCTCCGCCTCGTCGACGAACGTGAACATCTCCTGGCCCGGCGCGCACAGCATGAACACGACGAACTTGCTCGGCGTGTCCGGCAGGGCGTTGCCGTCCTGGTAGTGGATCACGTCGCCGCCCGGCTCCCAGAACGTCTCACCGGCCTGGACCACACGCTCCGATTCACCCTCGAGCTCGAACCGGACCGCCCCCTCGATCACATAACCGAAAGCCGGCCCCGAGTGGCGGTGCGGAGCCGCCCCGGGGTGACCGGGGGGCCACTCGACGAGGACGGTCATCCCCGACGCACCCTCGGGAAAGAAGGGCGGCTTGACGTCCGCCAGCATCCTGGGTCCGAACGTCGCCGGGCTCTCCTGCTCGGCCGGCACGTCCACTGAGTCCTTCTCCGACACTGCGCCACACCTCCGTCGGCTTGCCCGGAACGGACGATCTCGTGTCGGCCACCGCTTTCCGGGCCGGTGCCGGCCTCTCGTTCGGCGGTGACCCTGTCCATCAATCCTAGGCTTTTGCGACAGGCAGCGCGCCTTCTGCGTCAGCTGTCGGCTGCGGTCAACCACGTGCCGACACCGGCCAAGGTGCCGTCCCCGGAGTCGGACTCCACGTCGGCGGCCAGGTCGGCGATGGTGACAGCCCGCAGGGCCTCCCTGCGTGCCGACTCCGCGGCGGCCATGGCGCGGGCGATCGCGCAGGGCGCGGTGCACGACTCGGACGGGGTCGCCAGCGGGCCGCGCCGGCGTATCTCCGTGCACACGAATGAGTCGCCGGGCCCGTCCACGGCTTCGACGACGTCCAGCACCGTGATCTGCGCGGGGGATCGGGTGAGGACGTAGCCGCCCGACTTTCCCTGTACTGATCGCACGAGCCCGGCCCGTGAGAGGGCCTGGAGCTGTTTGGCGAGGTATGTGGGCGAAATGTCGTGCAACTCCGCGAGCCGTGCGGCAGGTACAGGCACTTGCACGGATGTCAGCACGACGCAGCAGTGCAGTGCCCACTCCACGCCGCCGGACATCTTCACGCCGTCATCCTAACAACGCCCCGCTTGACTCGGACATGCGTTGTCCGAGTACTATCCCGGATAGATGATGTCCGAGTTTGATTCCGGGGTACACCGGGATTCATGGTGCCCGAAGTGTACGTAGCGCCTATGGGGTGCATATCGGGCAAGAGTTGTTGAAAATCCACAAGAGTGGCTGAAAATCAGGGAGAAGTCATGAAGATCGCAGTTGTCGGAGGAACCGGACTGATCGGGTCGCAGGTCGTGAAGAACCTGAAGGCAGCCGGGCACCAGGCCGTGCCGCACTCGCTGTCCACCGGCCTCGACATCATCACGGGCCAGGGCTTGGAGGAGGCCGTCGCAGGTGCCGACGTCGTCGTCAACCTGAGCAACTCCCCGACGTTCGACGAGGCCTCGATCGATTTCTTCCGCACGTCCATGAACAACCTCCTGGCCGCGGCCGAGAGGGCCGGCGTCGGCCACTTCGTCGTGCTCTCCATCGTCGGTGTGGACCAGGTGCCCCAACTGGACTACTACCGGGCCAAGGCGCTCCAGGAGGAGATCCTCACCGCCGGCCCGGTCCCGTACTCCATCGTCCGCGCCACGCAGTTCATGGAGTTCATGGACGCGACCATGTCGATGACGACCGAGGGCAACACGGTCCGCCTGCCGCGCACGCCGATCCAGCCGATCGCCGCCGCGGAGGTCGCCGCCACCGTCGCCGAAGTCGCCGTGGGCGCGCCGCTGAACGGCATCCTCAACATCGCCGGCCCCGACGTCTACACCCTCGACGATCTGGCCCGGATCACCGTCACGGCCAAGGGCGACGGGCGCTCGGTCGTCACCGATGACACCGCCGGGATGTTCGCGGCCGTCCCGGGTGACTTCCTGATCGCCCACGGTGACGCCCGCATCGCCCCGACCCACTACGCGGACTGGCTCGCCTGAGTCCGTTGCACCCGCTCCGGACGGCGCCCGCGTCCGTGGCCGTCAGCCGGCCGCGATGATGCGGGCAAGTCGCCGGTAGGAGTCCAGCAGGGCCTCACGGTCGTACGTGCTCGTGGTGACGAGGAGTTCCTGCGCGCCCGTCTCCTTCAGCACCGTCTCCAGTTCGTGGGCGACCTGCTCCTCAGTACCCGCGATATGGCCGGTGAGGCCGGACTCGTAGAAGCCGCGTTCCCTGTCGGTCATCGTGCGGTTCTCGACCTCCCCGGCCGGCGGGAGGGGAGGGAACGTGCCGTGCGTGCGCGCGTACGCCATCGACCAGGCCTCCGGGAGCAGCAGACGCCGGGCCTCCTCGGGCGTGGCGGCCACCGCGACCGTGCCGGAGATCACGACGTACGGCTCCCGCGCCCAGGGGGAGGGCCGGAAGGCCGCGCGGTAGTGGTCGATGCCGCGCTGCATCTTCTCGCGGTTCCTCAGATCGCCGATGACCATCGGCAGGCCCGCACGGGCGGCGATGTCGGCACCCTCGCCCATCGCGAGCACGAAGGGCGGCACGGCCAGGCCCTCCGCCGGGCGCGCGTGCGCACGGGTGGGAGACGTGCCGCGGAACCAGCCGAGCAGTTCGTCGAGCTGCCCGGCGAAGTCGTCCGCGTCGGACTTGTCCCTCCCCAGGGCCCTGCGCACCCCGTCGGTGAAGCCGACGGACCGGCCCAGGCCCATGTCGATCCGCCCCGGGAAGAGGGACTCCAGGACTCCGAACTGCTCGGCCACCACGAACGGCTGATGGTTGGGCAGCATCACACCCCCGGTGCCCACCCGGATACGTCGCGTGGCCGCCGCGACGGCCGCCGCCAGTACGGTGGGCGCGGAACCGGCGACTCCGGGCACACCGTGGTGCTCCGACACCCAGATCCGGTGATACCCCAGCTCCTCCAGCTCCCGCGCCAGCCCGACCGTGTCCCGCAACGCCTCGGCGGCCTTGTGCCCCTCACGGGTGCGGGAGCGGTCGAGGACCGAGAACCGGGTCTGCGCGATGCTTGAGCTCACATGGAGTTCAACGCCTGGAGCGCACCGGGATTCCCGGGCGGGCCGGGTGCCGCGTCACGCGTCGCGTCACTCGCTCTTGAGCTCGTCCACGCGGACGGGGCCGCCCGTCGTGACCGACTGGATGGCGGCGAGGGCGATCGACAGGGCGGCGCGGGCGTCCTCACCGGTGACGGCCGGGGCGCGGCCGGTGCGCACACTGTCGGCGAAGTCGGCCAGTTCGGCGACGTACGCGTCGTGGAACAGATCCTGGTCGTAGGTGACACAGTCGGCGGCGACACCGTCCGCGCCGTACGAGGTGAGGTGGCTGCGCCGGATGTCGCCCATGGTGAGCATGCCGGCCGAGCCGAAGACCTCGCCGCGCACGTCGTAGCCGTACACGGCCTGGAAGTTGGCCTCGGCGGTGGCGAGGGCGCCGTTGTCGAAGCGGATGGTGACCACGGCGGTGTCGAGCAGGCCGCGCTCCTTGAAGTCGGGACGGACCAGGGCGTCGGCCCAGGCGAAGACCTCGACCGGTTCGGCGCCCGGGTTGAGGAAGCGCAGGGTGTCGAAGTCGTGGATCAAGGTCTCCAGGAAGATCGTCCACGGCGGGATCGGCGCCGGGTCGTGCAGCTTAGGGTCACGGGTGAGCGAGCGCAGCAGCTGCGGGGTGCCGATCCCGCCGGCGGCGATCTTGTCGTGGGCGGCCCGGAAACCGGTGTCGTAGCGGCGGTTGAAGCCCACCTGGAGCGGAACACCCGCCTCGCGGGCCGCGGCGATGGCGCGGTCGGCCTCCGCCAGGGTGACCGCCATGGGCTTCTCGCAGTACACCGCCTTGCCCGCCCGGGCCGCCGCCTCCACGAGACCGGCGTGGGTACGGGCCGGGGTGGCGATCACCACGGCGTCCACCTGCGGATCGGCGCACAGGTCCCCGATCTCGGTGTACGCCGTCGGGCAGCCGAGCCGGTCACCGAGGCGCTGCGCCGCACCCGGAGCCGGGTCGGCCAGGGCGGCGAGCCGTACGCCGGGGAGGCGGTGGGCGAGGGTCTCGGCGTGGAAGGAGCCCATCCGTCCGGCGCCGATGAGACCGACGGCGAGGGGCTGGTGGGTGGTCATGCGGGTTCTCCGTACGTGGGTGGGAAGCCGGTGGATTGTCGCTGAGGGTCAGGCGGGGGTGAACGCGGTGCGGAAGCGCTCCAGGGCGCTTTCGCTGTCCTCGGAGGCCCATGCCTCCATGGCGACCGTGCCGTCGTAGCCGAGGTCGGTGAGGGCGCGGGCGACGGCCGGGTAGTTGATCTCGCCGGTGCCCGGCTCGCAGCGGCCGGGTACGTCGGCCACCTGGATCTCTCCGATCAGACCCAGCCCGTGGGCCCGGCGGACCAGTTCGATCAGGTTCCCCTCGCCGATCTGGGCGTGGTACAGGTCCAGGTTCATGCGCAGGCCGGGGCGGTCCACGGCGGCGACCAGGGCCAGCGTGTCGGCGGCCTTCGCGAACGGCACCCCGGGGTGGTCCACGGCCGTGTTCAGGTTCTCCAGAGTGAAGGTGACGCCGGCGCTCTCACCCAGCTCGGCGACACGGGTGAGCGTCCGGTGGGCCGCGATCCACATCGGGCCGGTGGGCTCGCCGGTCACCGGCACCACCGGCAGACCCTCGCCGTCCAGACCGGTGCCGTGCAGGTTCAGCCGGGGGCAGCCGATCCGCTGGGCGGCCTTCACCGACTCCTCGGCGGTGCGCAGGAGTTCGGCCGCGCCGTCCTCGTCGGTGAGGCTGCCGCGGATGTAGCCGGTCATGGAGGAGAAGGTCGCCCCGGAGCGCTCCAGCGCGGTCAGGTCGTGCCGGGTCCAGTCCCAGATCTCGACCTGGAAACCGGCGTCGTGGATGCGTCGGGCCCGCTCCTCCACGGGCAGGTCCCGGAAGACCATCTCGGCGCAGACCGCCAGTGTGTACGTCACGACGTTCCCTCTCTCCGGGCTACACCCGGGGATTGACCCGGACTGGAAATGACTAGAACGTTCTAGAGCCTGAGCAGCAGTACGCCACTCGCCGGGCGTCCTGTCAAGGCTTCGTGGAGCCTGATGGCTAGAACGTTGCAGTAGTTCCGGCCAGCGTGTTCTCCGCCTCCCGTCTCGTCTACGATCGACGGCTGGAGGAGTGGACCGAGCAGGACCGAGCAGGGAGGCAGGCGGTGCCACCGACCCCAGGGGTCCCGGAGGGGAAGCGCCCCACGCTCGCCGACGTGGCGGCGCGGGCCGGCGTGTCCGTCGCGCTGGTCTCCATCGTGATGCGCGGGGCCAAGGGCGCCGGCGCCGCCACCCGGGAGCGGGTCCTGGAGGCGGCGCGGGAGATCGGCTACCGGCCCGACGCCCGCGCGCGGCTGCTGCGCAGCAACCGCTCACGGCTGCTCGGCGTGCAGTTCGGCCTGCAACAGCCCTTCCATACCGACCTGGTGGAGGGCGTCTACGCCGCCGCCGAGCCCGCCGGCTACCAGATCGCCCTCAGCGCCGTCGCCCCCAGCCGCGGTGAGCGTCACGCCGTGGAGACCCTGCTCGGCGACCGCTGCGAGGCGCTGATCCTGCTCGGCCCGCAGGCCCCCGCCGCACGCCTCACGGAACTGGCGGCCCAGTTGCCGGTGGTGTCCGTGGCCCGGCGGCTGCGTCCGGCCGTGCCCGGCGTGGACGTGGTCCGCACCGCCGACGACGAGGGCGCCCGCCAGGCCGTCGACCACCTCGTATCCCTCGGGCACCGCGACATCGTCCACATCGACGGCGGCAGGGCCCCCGGTGCCGCCGACCGGCGCCGCGGCTACCGCACTGCCATGAACCGTCACGGCCTCGCCGACCGTGCCCGCGTCCTGCCCGGCGGCCTGACCGAGGAGGACGGCGCCGCGGCCGCGCGTACCCTGCTCGGCGACCACCCCCGGCCCACCGCCGTCGTCGCCTTCAACGACCGCTGTGCCACCGGAGTCCTCGACGCGTGCCTGCGGGCCCGCGTCCCCGTGCCCGACGAGATCTCCGTGGTCGGCTTCGACGACAGCCACCTCGCCCGTCTCGCGCACATCGACCTCACCACCGTCGGCCAGGACGTCCGCCGCCTCGCCGACCTGGCGGTGGGCCGGGCCGTCGCACGTTTGGAGGGCGAGGCGACCGCCGACGGCGCGACCTCCGGCAAGGAGACGGTGATCGCACCTCACCTCGTCATACGCAGCACCACGGCGGGCCCGCGGAACGGCTAGGGGGCTTCTGATGGATCTCCGCGGCGTCGCGACGCCCGGCACGCTCCCCCACTGCCTTAAGGGCGTGGGAGGTGCCCCCACTCGCCGCACCGGACGAAAGCCCTAGTAGCTCCTCCCCCAGTCTCAACTCCTCCCCCACTCTCGGCTCCGCTCGAGCGGGGGGACCCCCATGCCCGGGGGCGCCCCCATCGAGGACTTCCGCCCGGCACGCCGAGAGCACGCACCGAACGCCGCTCCTTCTTCCACGGAGATCCATCAGAAGCCCCCTAGTCCGGCGGTCAGTCCGGCGGTGCCGCCCGGACGAGGCCCGACTGGTAGGCGATGACGACCAGTTGGGCGCGGTCGCGGGCGCCCAGTTTCGTCATGGCGCGGTGGATGTGGGTGCGTACGGTCAGCGGGCTGACGGCCAGCTTGCCGGCGATCTCGTCGTTGGAGTGCCCCTCGGCGGCCAGCGCCATGACCTCACGCTCGCGGGTGGTGAGGGCGGAGAGGGCGTCGGGCGGGCCCAGCCGGGTGCTGGGCGCGGGGGTGCTGAGGAAGCGGGTGATGAGGGTGCGGGTGGCGACGGGGGAGAGGAGTGATTCGCCGGACGCCACGGTGCGGATGCCGTCCAGGAGCGCGTCGGCGCTGACGTCCTTGCCGAGGAAACCGCTCGCACCCGCGCGCAGCGCCCGGGCGACGTACTCGTCGATCTCGAACGTGGTCAGGATGAGGACCCGGGTGCCCGACAGCTCCGGGTCGGCGCAGATCGTGGTCGTGGCGGACAGACCGTCGGTGCCCGGCATCCGGATGTCCATGAGGACGACGTCGGGACGGTGCACGCGCGCCAGGTCGACGGCTTCGGCGCCGTCCGTGGCCTCGTCGACCACCTCCATGTCGTCGCAGGAGTCGATCAGGATGCGGAAGGTGGCCCGCAGGAGGGCCTGGTCGTCGGCGAGCAGGACACGGATGGGCATGGGTCATCGTACTTCCGGTCGCACGGTCGCACGGTCGCACGGTCGTTCTCGCGCTCGCGGGGTGGCGACGCATGCTTCAGCGGTGGCCCTCAGTGACGGTCGCCGTCCCGGCGTCCTCGGTGGCGGCCCACGCGGACAGCAGCTGAAGGGCGTCGTGGGCGGGTGTGCCGGGTTCCGCGCTGTAGGCGGTGAGGGTCAGCCCCGGATGCGCGGGCAGCGCCATCGCGTCGAAGTCGAGGGTGATGTCACCGACTTCCGGGTGGCGGAAGGACTTGCTGCCGGTGAGGTGCAGGCGCACATTGTGCTTGGCCCAGGCCGTGCGGAACTCGTCGCTGCGGGTGACCAGTTCACCGATCAGCCCGGTCAGATCCGTGTCGTGGGGGGCGCGTCCGGCCTCGGTGCGCAGCAGGGAGACGGTGGTGTCGAGCGAGGCCTCCCAGTCGGGGAAGAAGTCGCGGCCTGCCGGATTCAGGAACTGGAAGCGGGCGATGTTGACGGGGCGGGGGACGTCCGGTGCGAACAGGGGCGCGTACAGGGCGCGGCAGAGCCGGTTGACGGCGAGGACGTCCAGGCGCCCGTTGCGCACGAAGGCGGGGCTGTGGGTCATCGAGTCCAGCACACGCTGGATGCTGGCGGGGACGGTGCCGCGGGCCTTTCTGGTGCGGCGGGCGGGCCGGGTGCGCTGGGCGGCGGCCAGGTCGTAGAGGTGGGCGCGTTCGGCGTCGTCGAGCTGGAGGGCACTGGCGACGGCGTCCAGGACCTCGTCGGAGGCGCCCGCGAGGTGGCCGCGCTCCAGGCGCACGTAGTAGTCGATGCTCACACCGGCCAGCAGCGCGACTTCCTCGCGGCGCAGTCCCGGAACGCGGCGGTTCCCGCCGAAGGCGGGCAGGCCCGCCTGCTGCGGCGTGATCTTGGCGCGCCGGGATGCGAGAAACTCACGGATGTCGTGGGCGGTGTCCATCTCTCCAGGCTAGGAGCCGTGCGCCGAAGGTGGGGGGTCCTGTCAGTACCCGTCATCGCGGCCCTTTCCGCTGCCTGAGCTGCCGGAAGCACCCCTCGCCCAGCAGGGTGAATGGAATGAGCAGGCGAATCATTACAGGGAGTCACGGGCGCCGAGTGCACCGACCCTCCGGAGCAGCACGCGCGCCCGATCACCCACGAGCCGCCGTCAGTCCACGTACCTCGCGTTCTGCGCCGTGGTGACCACCTTCTGTCCGTCGGCCTGGGAGAGCAGGCCCGCCGACACCCACGAGTTCACCGTCGACCGCACCCGTGTCACCAGCGCCCCCTTGTTGGCGAACGGCGCCCCCGCCCAGATCTCGTCCAGGAGCGTCGTACCGTCGGGTTTCGCCGGGTTGACGACCTGGGAGTCGGTGTTCCCGAAGACGACCCTGGGCTCGGAGCGCCGGACGTACGCGTGCGTCGGGTCCTCGGTGCCCTCGTGGAAGGGGGCGAACTCGACACCGTTCAGCGTGTAGTGGAGCGGCCTGCCCGGCACGGGGGCCAGCGAGGGCAACAGGTCGCCGGAGAGCGCCGCGTTGCCGTACAGCCCGACCTGGAGATAGCCGGTGCTGGTGTCGCGGCCGACCAGGTTGACCGGGCCGTAGAACAGCGTCTGCAGGGACGGGTCGTCGAGCGCCTTCTCGACCCGTAGCCGGAACGGGATGGTGATGCGCACGGTGTCGCCGCTGCGCCAGGTCCGGGAGGGGACGGTGAAGTAGCTGCCCGCGGCCGGAGTGCCGCTGACCGCACTGCCGTTGACGGTCACCCGGAAGCCGTTCGTCGCCCACGACGGCACGCGCAGCTTCAGCTCGAAGGCCGCGCTGCCGCCGCCGACGGTGAGCGTGGAGCCCTGTTCCCTCGGGTAGTCCGTGGTCTGTGTGACGGTGACGCCCTTCTCGGACCAGGTCAGGGTGGAGGGGCTGTACAGGTTGACGTACAGCGTGCTGCTGTCGGCCTTCTTGAAGTACACCGAGTCCTGGTACTTCGTGGCGCTCTCCATGCCGGTGCCCTCGCAGCAGGTCGTGCCCTGCTTGGGGGTGTAGTCGCGCACGTGCCCGGGCCTGAGGCCGATGAAGTACGTGACGAGCGGCTTCTCCGCGTCCGCCTTGTCCTGCTTGGAGCCGAGGACCTGGTTGTAGAGGCCCCGCTCGTAGTAGTCCATGTACGTCGGGTCCTGGTCGTGGAGGAACAGCATCCGGCTCAGCTTGAGCAGGTTGTAGGTGCAGCAGGACTCGGCGTTGGTGTCGCTGATCGTGCCCGCGATGACCCCGCGGGCCTTCCAGAACTCGGCCGTGCTCGTCCCGCCGATGCCGTACATCCGGTGCGGGACGACCATGCCCCAGAAGTTCTTCGCGGCGGTGAGGTATCGGGTCTCGCCCGTCGCGTCGTACAACCGGACGTAGCCGGTGAAGATCGGGATGTGCTGGTTGGCGTGCAGGCCGTCGAGCGTGTCGGTGTTCGCGGCGCAGGCGTCGATGAGCCTGTCGAGGTCGAACAGCTTGGCCAGCGCGAGGTGTTCGGCCCTGCCGGTGATCGAGTGCAGGTCGACGATCGTCTCGACGATGCCGCCGAACTCGCCGCTGGAGAAGATGCCCCACATCCGCTGCAGGGTGGCGTCGGGCAGCTTGGACAGCCGGGAGTGCATCCAGTCGCACATGCCGGACGCGAGGTCGAGCGCCCGGTCGTCGTCCGTGGCGAGGTAGGCGTCCAGCAGGCCCTTGAGGATCTTGTGCGCGGTGTAGTACGGCGCCCACACCTTGGTGTAGTCGCCGCTGGTCATCGACTCCAGCTCGATGAACTGGGTCTCCGGGTACGCGGCGAGGAACCCGGGATGGCTCGGCCCGCCCCAGGTACGGCGCAGGGTGGCGGTGAGGCCTCGGCCGGAGGCGTCCGCGAAGGTGCCGCCGGTGGTCTCCGAGAAGTCGTACGACGCCAGGTCGCCCCGGCCGGCCGGGGTCGCGGCGGCCGGGTCGTTCTGCAGTGCCGTGATCTCGGCGGCGGTCAGGGCTCGTGACCAGATGTTGAACTCGTCGAGGGCGCCCGCGAACGCCGGGTCGGCCGAGAAGTTGGAGCGGCCCAGCCAGTTGTTTCTCAGGGTGCCCAGTGCCGCCGGGTTGAGGGTCATCGACGTGTTCCGGGCGACGGCCGTGCCGTTGACGTACAGCGTGCCGGTGCTGCCGCTGATCGTCACCGCCAGGTGGCTCCACCGGTCGAGGGGGAGTGCGGCGGTGCCGTTGAGTGCCTGCTCGCCGCCCGGTCCGCCGGTCGTGACGGCGAAGCGCGGTACGCCACTGCCGTTGCGGGCGGCCAGGTACAGGTAGCGGGTGGTGTTGTCGCCGAAGTCGAAGACCCGGGTCCAGTTGGCGTCGTGAGTGGGCTTCACCCAGGCCGACAGGGTGATCGCCGGGGCACCGCCGAGCACCGCGGCGGGCAGGTCGACGTACTGGTACGAGCCCCGGACGTTCTCGTGGGCGGTACCGAACCGTCCGGTCACGCTGAGCACGCGCGGGTCGCGGCGCAGCGCGTCTCGTACCTCGGTCAGGGCACCGACCATGGTCCGGATCTTGTCGGCGTACGCCTGGTCCCCGGTGGACGCGTAGGACTGCGACAGCATGGTGAGGAAATGGCCGGTGTAGTGGCCGCGCAGATTGCCGTTGGCCTCGCCGTCCAGCCCCTCCCAGCCGCCGGGGGCCACGGCGCCGCCCGTGGAGAGCCCGGCGCCCGCGCGGAAGACCTGGAGCAGCCGGTTCACGTCGTAACCACGCCCGTGGTCGAGCATCAGCCGACGCTTGGCGGCGAAGACGCCCGGGCCCAGCTCGACGTCCTTCAGCTCGAACGGCCGCAGGGTCCAGGCGGACGGTGCCGGCACCGTGGCCGCGGCTGCCCGGCCGGTGGCGGCGTACGTCATCGCCGGGGCCGTCGTGCCGAGCAGCGCGGCCTGGAGGAGGGTTCGTCTGGGGAGGGCCGGTGCCATGCGTTCCTCGTCTCTGCGCGGGGTGGGGACGGGCGTTGCCGGGCAGGGTCGCAGCTCGTTCGAAATGCCGAACGACGTACGGAAGGTCGACCAGAAGATAGGTTTGGAGTGCGATCACGTCAACGCTTCCGGCGAGTTCTGTTCCGGTTGATTCGGTGTACTGCGGGATCTCGGCGTCTGCCGTAGGCGATCTGCGTCGGCGGTGGGGACGTGTCTGAACAGCGCGCACTGCGACTGGCCGCCGTACCGCGCCCCCGTGGCTGGAACTCGGCGCGTTTTAAATCAGTTGCTTGACTTGGCTGAGGCGGGTGGGATTGCCTGGGCTCGCAGCGACCACCGGATCACAGGAGGACGCGATGAGCCCGAGCGCCGGCGACCAGCCGCCCAGCTATCCCATGACCGGGGCGACGGCCCTGGCCGCCCCCGCGGAATGGGCCGAACTGCGCCGGCAGTACCCCGTCGCGCGGGTGACACTGCCCAGCGGGGACGAGGCCTCGCTGCTGACGCGCTACGAGGACGTCAGACAGGTGCTGGCCGACGCCCGCTTCAGCCGGCAGTTGAACGCAGAGGGCGCGGCGAGGTTCTCGGACACCGACTCGGGCGGCGTGTTCAACAGCGAGCTGTCCACGGCGCTCCCGCAGAGCGGTGAGGAACACCAGCGGTGGCGCCGGATGGTGAGCAGGTGGTTCACCGCCAAGCGCATGGCCGCCCTGCGCCCCAGGATCGAGACCATGGCCGACCAGCTCATCGACGGCATGCTGGAGCACGGCCATCCCGCGGACCTCAAGGCGCACCTGGCCTTCCCGCTGCCGGTGTGGGTGATCTGCGACTTGCTCGGCGTCCCGGACTCCGACCGCGACCGGTTCTCGTACTGGTCCGACACCATGCTCAACCTGACCCGCTACCGGCAGGACGAAGTCGACGCGGCCCAGGCGGAGTTCACCGACTACATGGCCACCCACGTGGCCGCGAAGCGGAAGGTCCCGAGCGACGATCTGCTCGGCGAACTCACCACCGCCACCGCGCCCGACGGCTACCGGCTCAGCGACCGCGAACTCGTGGCCACCGGCCAGGGCCTGCTGGTCGCCGGGCACGAGACCACCGCGAACATGATCGGGAAGATGGTGGCCATGCTGCTCTCCGACCGGCAGCGTTGGGAGAGCCTGCTGGCCGACCCGTCACTGGTCCGGTCCGCGGTGGAGGAGGCCCTGCGCTTCGACGCCAACGCCGGCGTCGGCATGCCCCGGTACATCGGCGAGGACATCGAGGTCTCCGGCACGGTCCTGCCGGCCGGCACGACCGTGGTGTGCAGCATGGCCGCCGCCAACCGGGACGAGACCGCCTTCGACGGCGCCGAGGAGATGACGCTCGGCCGCAGCCCGAACCCCCATCTGGCGTTCGGCGTCGGCCCGCACTCCTGCCTCGGTCAGGCCCTCGCCCGCACGGAACTGCAGGGCACCCTCGACGTGCTTTTGCGCAGGCTTCCCTCGCTGGACCTCGCCGTCCCGGCCGAGGACCTGCGGCGGCTTGAAGGGCTGGCCGTCGGCGGGTTGAGCGAAGTCGCGGTGCGGTGGTGACCATGGCGGACAGGACGGTACGGGCGGAGCGGGCCGGTGTCACGCGGGAGCTCATCCTCACCGCGGCGGAGCGGCTGTTCGCCGAGCACGGTGTGTACGCCGTGTCGAACCGTCAGGTCAGCGAGGCCGCCGGCCAGGGCAACAACGCCGCGGTCGGCTACCACTTCGGCACCAAGGCCGACCTGGTCCGCGCCGTCGCCCGAAGACATGCCGAGCAGATCCAGGAGATCCGCGCGCGGCTGCTGACCGCGACCCGCGACTCCAGCGACGTACGGGACTGGGTGGACTGTCTGGTGCGGCCGATCCCCGAGCACCTGGCGGCCCTCGGCAGCCCCACGTGGTACGCGCGGTTCTGCGCCCAGGTGATGACCGACCCGGCGCTCCACCGGATCCTCGTCGAGGAGTCCCTCGCCTCCGCGTCCCTGCGGCAGATCGTCGACGAGGTGAACCGGCGGCTCCCCGACCTGCCTCCCGAGGTTCACGCCGAGCGCGGCGCCACGGCCCGCCAGCTCATAGTGCACATGTGCGCCGAACGCGAACGGGCCCTCGCCGAGGGCACCCCCACGCCCCGGGCCAGCTGGCAGGACACCGCCACCGGCCTCGTCGACGCCATCCTGGGACTGTGGCTGGCCCCGGTGACGCACCGCCCGTGACGACGTCCGGGGCTCCGCGGTCCCGGAGTCCCGACCGGACCCGGCCCCATCCCTGAACCGATTTCCTCACACTTCCTCACACGCGACTCGACCCGTTGCGGCCCCGAAGAAAGCCCGCGGAATCCCGCGGACAGGGAGAAGCGACCATGAAAGTAACCGCCGACCAGAACAAATGCTGCGGTGCCGGCAATTGCGTGCTGCTCGTACCCGAAGTGTTCGATCAGCAGGAGGAGGACGGCATCGTCGTCCTCCTCGAAGAGGAACCCCCGGAGCACCTGCGGGCGGCGCTCCGTGAGGCCTCCGACATGTGCCCAGCCAGTGCGATCGCCGTGCACGAGGACATCTGAGCCGTCCCGGGCGCATGCTCCGACCCCTCTCGACGCTCTTCGACCCCTCCGTATCCCATGCCCCCCACCACACGTCACGAGCCCGCAGGGGCTCCAAGGAATGGGTGAACCGATGACCATCACGTCGAACCCGGCGGAAGACCGCTCGGCCGACTCCGGGATCCTGTCGTTTCCGATGGACCGGGCGGCGGGCTGCCCGTTCGATCCGCCGCCCCGGCTCCAGGCCCAACAGCAGGAGGAGCCGCTCTCCAGGGTCCGCATCTGGGACGGCAGCACGCCCTGGTTCGTCACCCGGCACGCCGATCAGCGCGCCCTGCTGGGCGACCCCCGGGTCAGCGCCGACGCCATGCGGCCCGGCTACCCGAGGTCGGCCCCCAGCAACGGCCGGAACAACATCAGCTTCATCCTCATGGACGATCCCGAACACGCCCGGCTCCGCCGGATGGTGACGGGGTCGTTCGCCGTCAAGCGGGTGCAGGCGATGCGCCCGGCCGTGCAGAAGATCGTGGACGATCTGATCGACGACATGCTGGCCGGCCCCAACCCGGTCGACCTGGTCCAGGCGTTCGCGCTGCCCGTGCCCTCACTGGTCATCTGCGAACTGCTCGGAGTGCCGTACGACGACCACGACTTCTTCCAGCGCAACAGCAGCGCCCTGGTCAAACAGAGCCTGTCCGTCGAAGAGCGAACGGCCGCCCACGGCGCACTCCTCACCTACCTCGACGACCTGATGGGCGAGAAGCTGGCCCACCCCGCCGACGATCTGCTGTCCAGCCTGGTGACCCGGGTCAAGGACGGTGAACTGTCCCGCAACGAGGCGGCCCAGATGGGCGTGCTCCTGCTCCTCGCCGGACACGAGACCACGGCCAACATGATCGCCCTCGGCACGGTCGCCCTGCTGGAACACCCCGACCAGCTCGCGCAACTGCGCGACGCGGACGATCCGAAGGCGATCGCCGCGGCCGTGGAGGAACTGCTGCGCTACCTCAACGTCACGCACAGCGGGCGGCGCCGGGTCGCGCTGGAGGACATCGAGGTGGCCGGGGAGGTGATCCGCGCGGGCGAAGGGATCGTCTTCCCCAACGAGATCGCCAACCGGGACCCCGAGGTCTTCACCGACCCGGACCACCTCGACCTGGGACGCGACGCCCGCCGTCACGTGGCCTTCGGCTTCGGGGTGCACCAGTGCCTCGGCCAGCCGCTGGCCCGGCTGGAGCTCCAGGTCGTCTACAGCACCCTCTACCGGCGCGTCCCCACGCTGCGGCTGGCCACAGAGGCGGAGAAGCTGCCCTACAAGCACGACGGTGCGGTCTACGGCGTCTACGAACTGCCGGTGGCCTGGTGACCGCTCCATGAGGAGGGTCCCGCCGCGGGCCTGGGCCGGCGGCGGGACCCTCACTGCCGTGGCCGCGCAGCCGACGGCGGCATCGACGGAGTGTCCGGGGCAGGGGAGCGCGTCAGACGGCGGCCCAGCCGTCGTCGACGGGCAGGACCGCGCCGTTGATGAACGCGGCGGCGTCGGAGGCGAGAAAGACGATCGCGGCGGCCTGCTCCTCGGCGCTGCCGAGCCTGCCGATGTTGGCGCCGATGAACTGCCCCACGACCGCGGGCCCGTGGGCCTCGTTGTCGGCGTCGACCTGGATGCCGGTCATGGTGGGGCCGGGGGCGATGGCGTTGGCGCGGATGCCCTGCTTGCGGTACATGACGGCGAGGTTCTTCACCAGGCCGATCACACCGTGCTTGGAGGCGGTGTACGCGGCACCGGCGGCGCTGCCCCGCAGACCCGCCTCGGAGGCGGTGAAGACGATGCAGCCGCGCTCCGCGGCCAGCATGTGCGGCAGGGCGGCCCGGGTCAGCAGGAAGGGGGCGGTCAGGTTGACCCTGAGGACGCGCTCCCACTCGGCGTCGTCGACGTCCGCGAGGGCGGACATGCGGTCCATGACCCCGGCGTTGTTCACCAGGACGTCCAGCCCGCCGAAGGCCTCGACGGCCCGCTCGACGACCGTGTCCACCACCGTCTGGTCGCTCAGGTCGCCTATGACGGCGAGAGCGGTGCCCCCGGCGCTCTCGATCGACTTGACGGTCTCCTGGGCGCCCTCCGGGTTCAGGTCCGCGACGAGGACCTTCGCGCCCTCCTCGGCGAACCTCAGAGCCGCGGCCCGGCCGATGCCGCCTCCGGCGCCGGTGACGACGACACTGCGGTCCTGAAGCCCGGTGGTGTTCATGCTGTCTCCTCATTTCGGTGTACGGGTCATTTCGGGGTACGGGCGGACGGGGCCGCACCGCGCCGCGTGCCGGTGCCGACCGACCGGCTTCTTAATTGCGTCAGGCAAGCATATGAGAGTTACTTGAGTCAAGCAATCGCAAGCAGGTTGCTTGACTTAGGCAAATGTTAGTAGGGTGAGGTCCATGCCCACACCACCGCTGGCAGATGCCCCCGTACCGGAAGTGGTCGAGATCGAGCGCGCCCTGACCCGCGCCGCCTATCTGACCAGCCGGGTCCGCCAGCACGAGCGCCTCATGGCCTCGGCCGGGGTGTCGCTGGACCGGGCCGCCGTGACGGTGCTGCGGCAGATCGCCGACTCCGAGCCGCTGCGGCCGGGGGAGTTGGCCGACCGGCTGGTGGTCGAGGCGTCCCATGTCACCCGGCAGGTGCAGCAGCTCCAGAAAGCCGGCTACGTCACGCGCGTCGCCGACCGCGACGACCGCCGTGCCCGGCGCATCGAGCTCACTCCGAGGGGGCGGTACGCCGTCGACCGCATACAGGAGGTGTGCAGGCGTGGCATGCAGATGTCGCTGGCCGACTGGTCGCCCGAAGAGCTCCGGGACCTCGCGGCCCTCGTCCACCGCCTGGTCGACGACTTCCTGGACCACGTCGAATCGACCGCGGGTGAAGCGCCGGCCCTGGGTACGCCTCGCGCCTGACGGCCGGGGTGCCGCACCATGTGAGCGGCTGACCGTTGCCCGTTGGCGTCCGGACGCGCGCGGTGCTGTGCCGCCGCTTCTGAGGGGCGGTGACGGCTGGTACGGCCGTCGTGGTCCGGGCTTTCGGGGTCAGGGTCCCCGCTCCGGCGCGGTGCGTGCCGCGTCCTCTCCGAGACCGCCGCCGCGTCCCTCGCTCTTCCGCCCTCTCGCGCCCCCATGGGGCCCTTCAGTGACGCCCGTGTGTGCCGGCCGCCGCCGTCCCGGTGTGTGGCACGAGCCCTGGATGAATGGTCTTTCCATGTACGGCAGCAGCAGTGAGAAACCCTCGGTCGCTCGTGGAGAGGGTCAGCACGTTCTGATCCTCGCCGACGATCCGGGTACGTCCGAACTGCTCTCGACGACGCTGGAACTGGCGGGCTATCGGCCCGGCACGACGACGACGGTCGGTGAGGTGGTGGCACAGCTCGCCGAGGAATCGGTCGACCTCGTGATCGTCGACACGACGTTGCCGGACCTGGAGGGGTTCGACGGAGGGCGCCGCCCCGTGGTCGCCCACCGCCCGCCGGTGCTCCTCCTGACCGCCTACGACGAACTGGGCAGGATCCTTCCGGAACTCGGGCTGGGGGAGCTGGACTACGTCACCAAACCCCTCCGGATCGCCGAAGTCCTGGCGCGCGTCCAGGTGTTACTGCGCGGCAGGGTGCTCTCACGGCGGGAGGGCGTGCTGGAGTACGGCGATCTGGTGCTGGACGACGTCACCTGTCAGGCACGGCGCGGACAGCGGGTGCTGGACCTCACGCCCGCGGAGTTCCGGCTGTTGCGCCATCTGCTGGGCAACGCCCACAAGGTGCTGTCGAAGGAGCAGATCGCCCGGTACGTCTGGGGCGAGTACCGCGGGGACAACGCGATCGAGCAGCTCGTCTCCCGGCTGCGGCGCAAGGTGAACCAGGACGGGCCGGCGCTGATCCACACTCGCCGTGGTTTCGGCTACTGGCTTGGCCGCCCGGGAGGCAAGGCGTGAAGTGAGCCTTGTGTGAAGTTAATCAAGAAGCAAACGCGTCAGTGCCGGGGTGGTCTGCGGTACGCCCTTCGGTGTCCTGGGGCGGGTGGCGGGGGTGGTCTCGTGGCGGTCCTTCGTACGGTCCTCGGTGCCTGCTCGGGTGTGCGGTGGTGCCGTATGAACTGCCCTGTCAGGATCGCTGGTTGGGTACTTCCGTCCCGTTCTGCTGGTGCGGCGGCGAGGCGGCCGGACGTGATCCGGGTCACGTCAGCTTTCTGTCAGGAAACGGTCCGGGGGGCGTCAGACAACTCTGTTTGCATGTGCTCATCGAGGCCTCGACTTCACCCGGCGCTCCGCTTGGAGCGGAGCCCCCACCACCGAGGAGAGACATGGCCGACACCCTGGCCGGCGCCACGCCCGACGCGGCCCCGGCGGTTCCCGAGTATCCGATGCCCCGGGACTTGCGCTGCCCGCTCGCCCCGCCCCCGGCCCTGGAACCCCTGCGGGACGAACAACCCATCGCCAAGGTCCGCATCTGGAACGGCAGTACGCCCTGGCTGATCACCCGTCACGCCGACCAGCGGGCCCTGCTCACCGACCCCCGCGTCAGCAACGACGACCACGAACCCGACTTCCCCCACGTCAACGCCCACCGGGCCGCGATCGCGCCGCACACGCCGAAGCTCATCACCAACACCGACGCCCCGGAACACACCCGGCTGCGCCGGTCGGTCAACGCCCCGTTCCTAGTCAAGCGGATCGAGGCCATGCGGCCCGCCATCCAGAAGACCGTCGACGACCTGATCGACACCATGCTCGCCGGGCCCAACCCCGCCGACCTGCTCACGGCGTTGGCGCTGCCCCTGCCCTCCCTGGTCATCGCCGACCTGCTCGGCGTGCCGTACAAGGACCACGGGTTCTTCCAGGAGAACAGCAACCGCGCCCTCGACAGCTCCCTCACCGCGGAGGAGGCGTCGGCCGCGAGCCGGGCGCTGGGCCAGTACATGGACACCCTGTTCCGGGAGAAGCTCCAGAACCCGGGCGACGACGTGCTGTCCGAGATGGCCGGCCGGGTCAAGGCCGGCGAGATGGCCCAGCAGGAGGCCGTCAACATGGGCGTCGCCATGCTGATCGCCGGTCACGAGACCACCGCCACGATGATCAGTCTCGGCACCCTCGCCCTGCTGCAGCACCCCGACCAGCTGGCGCTGCTGCGCGAGAGCGACGACCCGAAGTTCATCGCGGGCGCCGTGGAGGAACTGCTGCGCTACCTGTCCATCGTCCACTCGGGACTGCGCCGGGTCGCCAAGGAGGACATCGAGATCGGCGACCAGGTCATCCGCGAGGGCGACGGCATCCTCTTCGACCTGCACGCCGCCAACTGGGACCCCCAGGCGTTCCCCGAGAGCGAGCGACTGGACCTGAGCCGTCCCGCGCGTCAGCACAACGCGTTCGGCTACGGACCCCACCAGTGCCTCGGCCAGAACCTGGCCCGCCTGGAGCTCCAGGTCGTCTACGGCACGCTCTACAAGCGCGTTCCCACGCTGAGCCTGGCCGCTCCGATAGAACAACTGCCGTTCAACCACACGGGTACCACCTACGGCGTCAAGTGCCTTCCCGTCCGCTGGTGACGTACCCCCGGAACGAAACCAACCCCCCACAGACGACCGAGGAGCAGACCATGCGTGTGGAACTGGACGAGCCGAAATGCGTGGCGTCGGGGCAGTGCGTCATGGCATCCCCTGAGGTGTTCGACCAGCGGGACGACGACGGCGTCGCGATCCTGCTTCAGGAGAGGCCCGGCGAGGAACTCCTCGACGGTGTCCGGGAGGCCGTGGCCATCTGCCCGGCGGCGGCGATCCGGCTGGTGGAGGAGTGAGGCGCATCGTCGTCGTGGGCGCCTCGGCCGCCGGACTCGCGGCGGTCGAGACGCTGCGCCGCGAAGGCTACGACGGCACGCTCACCCTCGTCGGCGACGAACCGCACGCCCCGTACGACCGCCCGCCGCTGTCCAAGCAGCTCCTGGCCGGTGAGTGGAGCCCCGAGCGGCTGGCGCTGCGCCACTCGGCCGACCTCGACGCCCTCGATCTCGACCTGCGTCTCGGCGTCGCCGCGACCGGGCTGGACGTGCCGGGCCGAAGGTTGCGTCTGGCGGACGGTTCGACGGTGCCGTACGACGGTCTCGTGGTCGCCACCGGGGTGCGCCCGCGCCGGCTGCCCGGTGAAGGCGCCCATGTGCTGCGCACCCTCGACGACGCCGTCGCCCTGCGGGACCGGCTGGAGCCCGGAGCGCGGGTGGTCGTCGTCGGGGCCGGGTTCCTCGGGGCGGAGGCCGCCGCCGTGGCGTCGCGGCTCGGCGCCGAGGTGACCCTGCTGGAACCGGCGCCGGTGCCGCTCGCCCACGCGATCGGCGACGAGGTCGGGCAGGTGCTGTCGCGGGCCCATCTGGACCACGGGGTGAACCTGCGCACCGGAGTCACCGTGACCGCGGTGACCGAGGACGGGGTACGGCTCGCCGACGGTGAACTCGTCGACGCCGACGAGGTGCTGGTCGCCATCGGCTCGCTGCCCAACACCGAGTGGCTCGCCGACAGCGGCCTGTCCATCGGCGACGGGCTGAACTGCGACGAGTACTGCGAGGCCGCCCGGAACGTGTACGCCGCCGGTGACGTCGCCCGCTGGTACAACCCGCTGTTCGGGGTGCCCATGCGGATCGAGCACCGCACCAACGCCGCCGAACAGGGCATGGCCGCCGCCCGCAACCTCCTGCGGCCCGAGGCCCGTAAGCCGTTCGCGCCGGTGCCGTACTTCTGGTCCGACCAGTACGACATGAAGATCCAGGCGTACGGCTACCTGCGCGGCCACGACGAAGTAGCCGTCGTGGAAGGGGACTTGGAGGAGCGCCGGTTCGTGGCCGCCTACCGCACCGGCGACCGGCTCACCGGCACCCTCGCCGTCGGTATGCCGCCCAAGGCGATCCGGTCATGGCGCCAGGCCATCGCGACCGGCGCGACCTGGCGTGAGGCCGTACCCGCAGGAGACACCGGCGATGACCACTGACATCAAGGAGGCCGCCATGGCGGATCGTCCCACTGGCGAGCGCGGCGACGTGGTCGTGGTCACGGGCGCGGGAGGCATGGGCACGGCCATCGCACGACGCCTGGGGAGCGGACGGCCCCTGTTCCTCGCCGAGGCCTCGCGCGCACAGCTCGACCTGGCCGTGGCCGCGCTCACCTCCGAGGGCTACGCCGTGCACGGGGTACTGACCGACGTGTCCGACCGCGCGTCGGTCGAGAAGCTCGCGGAGGAGGTCGCCGGCGAGGGCCGCCTCTCCGCCGTCGTGCACACCGCGGGCGTCTCCCCGGCAACCGCGCCGGCGAGGACGATCCTTGAGGTCAACCTCCTCGGCACGGTCCATGTGATCGACGCGTTCGAGAAGGTGGCCACGCGCGGCACCTCGCTCGTGGTGATCTCCAGCATGGCGGGCCACTACGCCTCGCTGAGCCGGGAGGACGAGGCCGCGCTCGCCACGGCTCCGCCCGAGGACCTCCTCGGGCTCGACGCCGTCGCCGTCGTCGGAGACGACGCGGGCACCGCCTACATGGTGTCCAAGCGCGCCAACCACGTACGGGTGGAAGCGGCCGCGCTCGCCTGGAACCAGCGCGGGGCGACGGTCAACACCGTCAGCCCCGGAGTGATCTCCACCGCGATGTCGCAGGCCGAGGCCGAGTCGTCCAGCGGCGAACACATGCTCAGGATGCTCGACGACTGCGGCGCCGGCCGCACCGGCACACCCGGGGAGATCGCCGAGGCCGTCGCGTACCTCACCGGTCCGCAGGCGCGGTTCGTCACCGGCACCGATCTCCTCGTCGACGGCGGGCAGGCCGCCTGGGTACGCCGGCACATGCGGCGCTGAACCATCACGCCGACCGGACGCCGCGCCGGTGCCCTGGCCCGGCGTCCGGTCAGCCGTATTCCCGTGATCACTGATCAGCCGAGGACACAGGACACAGAGAAGAGGACAGCATGTCCACCCCCCGCACTCCGTCCGCCGACACCCCCCTCACCCCCGAGGAACTGGGCTTCGACCCGGATGCCCTGCGCGCGAAGTACCGCGCCGAGCGCGACCGCCGGATCCGCCCCGACGGCAACCGGCAGTACCAGCGCACCACCGGCGGCGAGTTCGTCTCCTACGCCGACGACCCGTACACCGAGTTCGCCGAGCGGGAGCCGCTGCACGACCGCGTCGAGGTGATCGTCATCGGGGGCGGCTTCGGCGGCCTCCTCGCCGGCGCGCGGCTGCGCCAGGCCGGAGTCGAGTCGATCCGGGTCATCGAACAGGCCGGGGACTTCGGCGGCACCTGGTACTGGAACCGGTATCCGGGCATCCACTGCGACATCGAGTCGTACGTCTACCTGCCGCTGCTCGAAGAAGTCGGCTACGTCCCGAAGTGGAAGTACGCGCCCGGCGAGGAGATCCGGCAGCACGCGAGGGCGATCGGCCGGCACTTCGGCCTCTACCGGGACGCCTGCTTCCAGACCCAGGTGACCGAACTGCGCTGGGACGACACCGAGTTGGAGTGGACCGTCACCACCGACCGCGGCGACGTGATGCGGGCGCGCCACGTGGTGATCTCCAGCGGCACGCTCAGCCAGCCGAAACTCCCCGGCATCCCCGGCATCGAGAACTTCAAGGGGCACACGTTCCACACCAGCCGCTGGGACTACGACTACACCGGCGGTGACTCGGGCGGCGGCCTGACGGGGCTCGCCGACAAGCGCGTCGCCCTCATCGGCACCGGCGCCACCGCCATCCAGGTCGTGCCGCACCTCGGGGCCGACGCGCAGCAGGTGTACGTGTTCCAGCGCACGCCGTCCTCGGTCGACGTACGCGGCCAGCGCCCCACGGACCCTCAGTGGGCGAAGTCGCTGGAGCCGGGCTGGCAGAAACGGCGGATGGAGAACTTCCTCAAGGTCGTCACCGGTGTCCGGGTGGACGAGGACCTGGTGGACGACTCGTGGACCAGCAGCGCCCGGCTGCAGGAGAAGCTGATCCCGACCAACGCGTACACGGACGTCCCGTCCGAGGAGCGGGAGCGGCTGTACGAGATCGCCGACTTCCAGAAGATGAACGAGATCCGCGACCGCGTGGACGCGATGGTCGAGGACCCTGGGACCGCCGAGCTCCTCAAGCCCTGGTACCGCTACATGTGCAAGCGGCCCACGTTCAGCGACACCTATCTGCAGACCTTCAACCGGCCGAACGTCACCCTGGTCGACACGACCGACAGCCACGGTGTCGAGGAGATCACCGAGAACGCCGTCGTGGTCGGCGGGGCGGAGTACGAGGTCGACTGCGTCATCTTCGCGACCGGCTTCGAGGTCGGGGTCTCCGGGATCCTGTCCGGGCGGCTGCCGGTGCACGGCCGGGGCGGCGTCAACCTGCTGCACTCCTGGATGAACGGCGGCCCGAAGACGCTGCACGGGTTCTTCAGCCACGGCTTCCCCAACCTGTTCCAGCTCGGCCCGCTGCAGAACGCCTCCGCCGTGAACTACGTGCACATCCTCGACGAGCAGGCCACGCACGTCGCCGAGGTCGTCGCCGAGGCGCGCAAGCGCCGGGTCCGCTACGTCGAGCCGACCGCCGAGGCCGAGGACGCCTGGGTGGCCACGATCCGTGAGAAGGCCGCCGACCTGCACAAGTTCCAGGCCGAGTGCACCCCCGGCTATTACAACAACGAGGGCATGCCGAGGGAGCGCAGCGAGTCGTTCGGTGACGGCCCGGTCGCCTTCCACGAACTGCTGCGGCGCTGGCGTGCCGAGGGCGGCATGCGCGATGTCCTGGTCGATGCCGAGTGAGGCGGCAGGGACACGAGACGATGACAGAGACAACGGCAGCGCACCCCAGCCGGTTCGACGAGACCGGCGGCAGCCGGCCGGTCAGCACCCATTGGGAGGCGATGCGGCTCAACCCGCCCAACCGGCTCTGGGGTTCCAACGGTGTCGCGTTCGGCCCCGACGGGCGGCTGTACGTCGCCCAGTTCCTCGCCGGACAGATCAGCGCCGTGGAGCCCGCCACCGGGGACGTCGAGGTGGTCGTACCGATGGACAGCCCGGTCCAGTCGCCGGACGACCTGGCCTTCGGGGCGGACGGTTCGATGTACATCTCCGACCTGGTGCCCGGCCGGGTGTGGCGGCGCAGCCCGCGCGGTGAGTACACGCTCGTCTCCGGCGAGGTGGCGAACCCGAACGGCATCACGTGCGTCGGCGACCGGCTCTTCGTCAACGAGATGAAGCCCGGCGGCCGGCTGCTGGAGCTGTTCCCGGACGGCGGCGACCCGGTGGTCCTCACCGAGGGACTGGCCCTCGGCAACGCGATGCAGCTCGGCCCGGACGGCCACCTGTACTACCCGCACATGATGAGCGGGCAGAACCCGTTGCTGACCGGCCAGGTCTGGCGGATACCTCCGGACGGCGGCGCACCCGAACTGGTCGCGGACGACGTGCACCAGCCGGTCGCGGTCCGCTTCGACCAGGGCGGTGTCCTGCATGTGCTGTCGCGCGGCGTGGAAGGCATCGTGACCCGCATCGACCTGCACGGCAGCGGGTCCCGCACCCTCGTCACCAGTGGTGTGGTGGGGCTGGACAACGCGGCGTTCGACGCGGAGAACCGGATGTTCGTCTCCAGCTACTCCAGCGGCGGCGTCACCGAGATGCACCCCGACGGCCGGATACGCGAGATCGTGCCCCGCGGGCTCGACGGCCCCTACGGGGTGACGATCGACCTCGGCGGCACGGTCTACGCGGCCGACCACTACCGGCTGGCGACCCCCGCGGTCACCCACGAGGGCGAGCCGGACGACGGCCCGGACGGCACCGGGCCGGGCGGTGTGACCACGCACAACCTGCTGCACTTCCACCACGGTCTCACCGCCGACGGCGAACTGCTGCACTTCACCTCGCAGTACGGCAACGTCCAGACCTACGACCCCGAGAGCGGGACCACACGGGAACGGGCGGCCGGGCTTCAGCGGCCCCTGGGCATCGCGGTGGCACCGGACGGTTCGCTCGTCGTCGCCGAGACGGACGCGGGCCGGGTCGTGGCCGTCGACGACAGCGACACCGTCACCGTGCTCGCCGAGGGGCTCGACCACCCCGTGGACGTGGCCTTCGACGGGGCGGGGCGCTGTTATGTGAGTGAGGACCGGCTCGGGGCGGTGCTGAGGATTGAGGAGGACGGCACGACCGCGGTCGTCGCCGACGGCCTCGGCGCACCGCAGGGCCTCGCGGTCCTGGGCGACGAACTGTTCACGGTGGAGACCGGGCACCGCAGCCTCCGGGCGATCTCCCTGACCACGGGGGAGAGCCGGACCGAGGCGGAGGACCTGCCGGTCGGACCGCCCCCGGGCGTCGTACCCCGCACCGAGCCCGCGCTGTTCGCCGACGGCATGCCCGGCGTGGCCGTCCGCTTCGCCGGCCTCGCCGCCACACCGGACGGAGCGCTGCTGCTCTCGGCCAACGGCGAGGGCACGGTGCTGCGGCTGACCAGGACCGAGACCGCGACGGCGACCTGAGCGCTCAGCCGCTACAGCCTGTCGTCAAATTCCCGTCGTCGCCCGAAGGGCGGCCCCGCGGCGTCTGGTGCGTGCTCTCGGCGTGCCGGGCGGAAGACCCCGTTGACGGACCGGACGTCAGGCGTCGCGGGGCAGACGACAGGCCCTGACACGGTGAGCAACCCGCGGGCCGGGGCTCACGCGGAGCGATAGAGGTCCGTGAGCAGTTCGATCGCGGACTGGGTGGCGGGATGCGGGTCGTCCCGCCACCAGCCGAGCAGCACGGGGATCGGCTCGGCGTCGCGCACCGGCCGGTAGACGACGCCGGGCCGGGGGTACTGGTGGGCGGTCGACTCCGCGGTGACCCCGAAGCAGCGGCCGGTGGAGATGACGGTGAGCCAGTCGTCGACGTCGTGCGACTCCTCGGTCGCCGGGCGCGCGTCGGGCGGCCACAGTTCCTCGGTGGTCGTGCCGGTCCTGCGGTCGACGAGCAGGGTGTGCCCGCCGAGATCGCCGAGCCGGACGGCGCGGCGGCGGGCCAGCGGGTCGTCGGCGGCCATCGCGCACAGCCGCCGCTCCAGCCCCACGATGACCGAGTCGAACCGGCGCCCGTCCAGCGGCCTGCGGACCACGGCGAGGTCGCAGGCCCCCTCCGCCAGCCCGGCCGTCGCGGAGTTGACGCGTACGAGCTGGAGGTCCGTCTCCGGGTGCGCGGCACGCCAGCGGCGCTGGAACGCCAGGGTGTGCCGGCCGACGGCCGACCACGCGTACCCGATCCGCAGCCGGGTGTGGCCCGACGTGGCCTCCCGCACCAGATCGTCCACCTCACCGAGCACCCGCCGGGCGTGCGCCAGCACGCGCAGTCCGGTCGCCGTCGGGTTCACCTCGCGGGAGGTCCGCCTCAGCAGCCGTACCCCGAGGGCCCGTTCGAGCGAGGCCAGGGTGCGGGAGACGGCGGCCTGGGAGACGCCGAGCGCGATGGCCGCGTCCGTGAAGGTGCCCTCCTCGACGATCGCGACGAGACAGCGCAGCTGTCGCAGGTCCACATCCATCACTTCAGCATCCATGACTCCAGCGTATGGATGGAGCGGTGGATGCATTTTGCGCAAGCGGTGAGGGTGGCCACGATTCGGGACATGCATGCAGAAGCGGCAGGCCCGGTGACTCCCACGCACACAACCGCCGGCGTGGCCCAGGAACCGGAACGCGACCGGCAGCGACTCGCCGGGGTGGCGACCATGGTCGCCAGCGGTCTGTCCAACCAGGTCGGCGCCGCGACGGGGGCCCTCGCCTTCCCCGTGCTCGGCCCGGTCGGCGTGGTCGCGGTACGCCAGTACGTCGCCGCCGTCGTCCTGGTGGCCGTCGGCCGCCCCCGGCTGCGCGCCTTCACCTGGTGGCAGTGGCGTCCGGTGCTGCTGCTGGCCCTGGTGTTCGGCACGATGAACCTGTCCCTGTACAGCGCCATCGACCGCGTCGGCCTGGGCCTGGCGGTGACCCTGGAGTTCCTGGGACCGCTCACCATCGCCCTCGCCGGGGCCCGGCGCCGACTGGACGCGTGCTGCGCGGTGGTCGCGGGCGCGGGAGCGGTCACCCTGATGAGGCCCCAGCCCTCGACCGACTACCTGGGGATGGGGCTCGGCCTGCTGGCCGCCGTCTGCTGGGCGTCGTACATCCTGCTCAACCGCACCGTCGGCCGGAGGATCCCCGGGGCGCAGGGACCGGCTGCCGCCGCCGGAGTCTCCGCGCTGATGTTCCTGCCGGTCGGCGCCGTCGTCGTGGTCCAGCACCCGCCCACGGCCGGGTCCGTCGTGTACGCCGTCGCCGCCGGTGTCCTCTCCTCCGCCGTGCCGTATCTCGCGGACCTGTTCACCCTGCGCCGCGTACCGGCCCGTGCCTTCGGTCTCTTCATGAGCGTCAACCCCGTCCTCGCGGCCGCCGTCGGCTGGGTGGTCCTCGGGCAGGGCCTGGGCGGCCCGGAGTGGGCGAGCATCGCGGCGATCGTCACCGCGAACGCGGTCAGCGTCCTGGCAGCGCGCTCCTGAACAGCTCACCCCGGACCCGGAGCGCAGTCTGGCCTTCTTCACCGACTACCTCGGCCTCACGGTCAACGGGCAGAACGGCGACTCGGTCCGTCTGCGGACCTGGGACGACTACGAGCACCACAGCCTGGTCCTCACCGCGCACGGGAGCTCCGGCATCCGCCGCACCGCGTTCCGGGCTTCCAGCGAGGAGGCGCTGCACCGCAGGGTCGAGGAACTGGAGTCCGCGGGCCACCAGGGCCACTGGACCGAGGACGAGCCCGGTCTCGGCCCGCTGTACGTCACCACCGACCGCTGTGCGCCCGCCCGACCGAGCAGATCGGGCTCGACACGGGCAGGATCGCCGCGAAGTGGCTGACGTTCAGCAACAAGTCGTACGACGTCGTCCACACCGAGGACTGGACCGGCTCACACGGCAGGCTGCACCACATCGCGTTCGCCACCGACACCCGAGAGGACATCCTGTGCGCCGCCGATCTCGCCCTGGACACCGGTGTGTTCATCGAGACGGGCCCGCACAAGCACGCGAGCACCACCAGAACGCCGGCTCGCCGCCGCCTCAGCCGTCCGCGTCGGTGGCCCGCCGCACGTGGTCCGCGATCAGGGCGTAGACCTGACGGGCGGCCTCGGCGTCCTTGAGGTCGTAGCCGTGGTCGGCCCTGGGGACGTCGTGGTGCGCGACCAGGGCCCCGGCCCGGTCGAGCCGCTCGGCGTAGCGCCCGCCCTCCGCGCGGAGGAGGTCGTACTCCGCCGTGATGACGAACGCCGGGGCGATACCCGTGAGGTCGACGGTGTCCGCGGCGCCCGCCGGGGAGACCAGGCGATCGGGACGCCGCCGTCGATCCGGCACGTACGCGCTGTCGAAGACGTCCGCCATCCACGGGCGCAGCATGGGCCTGGCGATGGCGGCGCGTTTGTCACGGGCGTCGGTGGCGAGGTCGAGCGGGGGATAGTGCAGCACCTGGAGCGCGATCGAGGGTCCGCCCTCCTCGAAGGCCTGACGGGCCACCGCTGCCGCGAGGCCGCCTCCGGCGCTCTGGCCGCCGACGGTGAGCCGGCTGCCGTCCCAGCCCTGCTCGGCGCCGTGCTCGGCGACCCAGCGGACGACCTCGTACGCCTGGCGGGGCGGGGCGGGGAACGGATGCTGCGGGGCGACGGCGTAGTCCACGTTGATCACGGCCACGCCCGCTTCCGCGGCGAGGCAGCGGCACAGTGCGTCGTCCATCTCGGCCCCCGGCATGACGTACCCGCCGCCGTGGAAGTTGACGTGGACGGGTGGGGGCGCGCCCTCGGGGGAGCCCGGCATGTGGACCACGGCCGGGGCCGGGGCGACGGAGGTCGGGATCGTCAGCTCGCGGGTGTGGCGTGGGAACTCGGGGAGGCGTTGGAGCCAGGAGGCCGTGGAGCCGGGCCCGTCGGCCCGCCGGCCGGCCAGCGAAAAGGCACGCTGCATCATCCTGGCGGCGAAGGAGGCCACCGCCGGCCGGGCCAGGAGGGACATACGACTCCTTTGAGCGGGCTGACTTCGCGGCCGCACGGCGTCGCCCGATCCGCACACCCGGCCTTCTTGCCATTGTCAATCATTCTGTTGTCCGATGATTGGCAGCGTCAAGAATTCGTGAGCCGGGCAAACACCGCGTCCACCGCCGCCTCGGGGACGTCCGCGTCGTCGACCCGCAGCGACACCGGGAATCCCATGACGTGTTCGACGTGCCGCACGTCAGGCGCCTTTCGCGTCGATCGCGGCCTGGAGCGACTCCTTGTAGCCGTCGCTGGTGACGGTGGCGCCCGAGACCGTGTCGATGTCGGCGCTCTGCGCTTCCAGGGTCTCCTCGATCAGCTTCGGCACCGCGCCCGTGGTCTGCGGGTGGTTCGGCTGCTTCAGCATGCGCACCGAACTGATCTCGTCACCCGCGAAGGTCACCTCGACCTGTACGGCGCCCTTCTCGGTGTCCACGGTGGAACCCGCGACCACCTGGGCCGAGGAGTCCGAGGTGTCGGTGGACGCGGAGGGTGTCGCGGCGGGGGCGGCGGACTCCGTGGTCGTCGTGCTGTCCGCGGGCGCGTAACGCCACACGGGGACGAGGCCCGCGATGGTCAGGGCCAGGACAGGCAGTGCTCGCTTCAGGGTGTTCTCCTCGTCTCCCTCATCCCGCCAGGCTGAAGCGCTCGAAGTGGATCTGCGGTTTGGGCACGTCCAGCTCGCGCAGGCTGCCGAGGACGGCGTTCATCATCGGGGGCGGTCCGCACAGGAAGACGTCCCGCTCCGTGACGTCCGGCACGAGCTTCAGGAGTTCGCCCGGAGCCAGCTTGTCGGGGCTGGCCGGCCCGGTGACCAGGTGCAGCTCGGCGCCCTTGGCGTGGGCGAGTTCCCGCAGCTCGTCGTAGAGGACGGCGTCCCGGTCCGAGGCCACCCGGTAGATGACCACGGCATGTCCGTGCAGCTCCTCCAGCAGCGCGCGGATGGGGGTGACGCCCACGCCGCCGGCGATGAGCAGGGCCTCCGGCCGGATGCGGTGCATCGCGGTGAAGGCGCCGTAGGGGCCCTCGGCGAAGACGCGCGTGCCGACCTTCACGTGCCGCAGGGCGGCGCTGCCGTCGCCGGCCGCCTTGGCGGTGAGCCGCAGCGTGCGGCCGTCGGGCGCGGCCGACAGAGAGAACGGGTTGGCCTGCCACCAGCGGTCGCGGGTCAGGAAACGCCACAGGAAGAACTGGCCGGCCCGCGCGGGCAGCCGGTCGAGATCACGGCCGGTCATGTAGACCGAGACGACGTTGTCCGACTCGGGCACCACGGCCGTGACACGCAGCTGGTGGCGCCAGTTCCGCCACAGCGGGAGCGCCAGTCGGCCCACGAACACCGAGGCGAGGGCCACGCCCCACACGGCGTACCAGTACGTCCTGGCCGCGGACGACGACGTGAAGGTCGTACCGGCCGCGACTTGGTGCGTGAAGGCCAGCACCACGGCGACGTACGTGTAGAGGTGGATGAAGTGCCATGTCTCGTAGGCCAGTCGGCGCCGGGCGAGGCGGCCCGAGACGGCGCCCACGACGAAGATGATGCCCAGCGCTACCACCGCGCGCAGCACGCCCTCGACGGTCTCGGCGAGGTCGACCAGCTGGTTCACCGGGTCCAGGGCGGACGACTCGGCGTAGCCGAGGGTGAGGAACACGGCGTGCGCGAGCAGCGTCCACAGGATGCCGAAGCCGACCCGGCGGTGCCATGACGTCAGCCGGTCCATGCCGATGCGGCGGTCGAGCCACGGCAGCCGGGCCACCAGCAGCAGCTGGAAGGCCATCAGGAGCGCGCCGTACAGGCCGGTCAGCCGGCCCAGCACGATGAGGGCGTTCGAGGCGAACCCGGCCCGGGCGAAGAAGTAGGCCACCACGGCCGCGTTGGCGGCCAGCACGGCGTACAGGCCCGTCCGGGCCACCACCCTGGGGCGTATCGCCGTCGGCGGCGGCTGGACGCTGTGGACAGTCGTCACGGACACAAACTCCTCGCTCGGCTCCTGGAACACCGAGCCTGCCTGGTGGGAGCTGTCGTTTCGCTGTCGGTCAACTTTCAAGTTCTTAGCGATGTGCTCCCGGCCGGTCCAACCGGGGGGCAGCCATGGCCTCATGGAGGACGTGAAGCAGTATGAGCACGTGGAAAGAGTGCGACTCCTCGTGGTGGACGACGACCCGCCCATCGCCGACCTGGTGGCGACCGTCGCCCGCTACGAGGGCTGGGACGCGGTCACGGCGAACTCCGGCGAGGAGGCGCTGCGTCACGCCGCCGAGTTCGATCCGGACATCGTGGTGCTCGACCTGATGCTCCCCGACCTGGACGGCTTCGGCGTGCTCGACCGGCTGCGGGCCTCCGGGACCATGGTGCCCGTGGTGTTCCTGACCGCGCGGGACGGTGTCGCCGACCGGGTCGCGGGCCTCACCCGCGGCGGCGACGACTACCTGGTGAAGCCGTTCGCGGTGGAGGAACTCATGGCCCGGCTGCGCACCGTGCTGCGCCGCAGCGCCGGCCCCGGCTTCCAGCGGTCCCTGCTCCAGGTCGCCGACCTGACGATGGACGAGGACACCCGCGAGGTCCGGCGCGGCGACAGGCTGCTCACCCTCACCCCCACCGAGTACGAGGTGCTCCGCTATCTGATGCGCAGGTCGCCCACCGTGCTCACCAAGGCGCAGATCCTCGACCATGTCTGGGAGTACGGCTTCGGAGGGCGCTCCAACGTGGTGGAGCTGGTGGTCAGCCGGCTGCGCCGCAAGCTCGACTACACCGACGACACTGCTGACGACGGGGCGCCGCTCATCCACACCGTCCGCGGTGTGGGCTACGTGGTGCGGCGGGTCACCGAGTGATCGACCGGCTGAAGCGGACCTACCGCAGGATGCCCCTCGGCACCCGCCTGGCACTGGGCCTGGGGGTGCTCTCGCTGGCCGTGTTCGCCGTCGTCGGCACGGCCCTCACGACGTACATGCGGGACTATCTGTCGGCCCAGCTCAACGAGCAGCTGAAGCTCGCTCAGATCGCCCAGTCCAAGAGCATCGCGGACAGCGGCACGCTCCAGGGAAAGAAGTACTACCGCTGGTACTACGCGGTGTACGACGTGTCAGGAGGCACACCCACGCTGCGCAGGCCCGAGGACCCCGCCGACATACCCGGGGACCTCGACGACCTCACCACGGTGGCCCGGGCCCAGATCGCCGCCGACACGGAGGTCATCCGCACCGAGTCCCTCAAGGGCGACGGCCTGTACCGGCTGCGGGCCTGCGAGGTGGAACCCGGGGTGGTCCTCGTCAGCGCCGCGCCCATGAAGGACATCGAGGACACCGTCGGACGGCTGATCACGGTGCAGGTGATCACCTTCGCGCTGGCGCTGCTGGCGCTCGTGGTGTTGGGGCGGTCGCTGCTGCGGCGCGGTCTGAAGCCGATCGGCGACATGGCGCGCACGGCCCGCGGCATCACCTCGCACGACCTGACGACGGACTCGGCGCGTCTGCCGGTGCGCGCCGACGGCGGGAAGGGCGGCCCCGAGGTCGAGGAACTGCGCACCGCGTTCAACACGATGCTGGAGCACATCGACGACGCGCTCGCCGTGCGCACCGAGGCCGAGCAGCGCCTGCGCCGCTTCGTCGCGGACGCCTCGCACGAACTGCGCACACCCCTGATGTCGGTGCGCGGCTACGCCGACCTGTTCCAGTACGCGGCGGCCAACGCCCCCGAGGAGCGGGACAGGCACCTGGCCCGGCTGCGCGCCGAGGCCGCCCGGATGGGTGTCCTGCTGGACGACCTGCTGCTGCTCGCCCGGCTTGACGCCGCCGAGGTCGAGACGCCCCTGCGGCCGCAGGACGCCGACCTGGTCGAACTGGTCCGCCAGGCCGCGGACGCGTTCCGCGCGGGCCGCCCGGACCACCCGCTGACCGTGACGACGGGCCCCGGTCCCCTACGGCTCCGTATCGACCCCCTGCGGATCCGGCAGGTGCTGGACAACCTGCTCACCAACGCGGCCGTGCACACCCCGGCCGGAACGAAGGTGGCCGTGGAAGTGGCCGTGGAGGAGTCCGGTCCCGCCGGACCGGCGGCCGTGGTCAGGGTCACCGACTCCGGGCCGGGCATCCCGGCCGCCGACCGGGACCGGGTCTTCGACCGCTTCTACCGGGTCGACAAGGCCCGCAGCCGCGACCGCGGCGGCAGCGGCCTCGGCCTTTCGGTCGCCCGCTCCCTCGTCGCGGCGCACGGCGGCACGATCGAGCTGAGCAGCGGGCCCGGCGCGACGACCTTCACCCTCAGGCTGCCCACGCGCGCGTGAACAGCGGCCCGAGAATTTACTTGAGTAAGGCAACAAGATGGTAAAGTTGCCGTATGGCCACACCACCGCTCCCCAGCGTCCCCGCCTCGCCGGAAGTGATCGAGATCGAGCGCGCTCTCACTCGCATCACCTATCTGAGCACCCGTACCCGGCAGCATGAACGCCTGATGGCCCTGGCCGGAGTACCGCTCGACCGGGCCGCCGTGGCGTTGCTGCGGCAGATGGCCGACTCCGAGCCGCTGCGCCCGGGGGAGCTCGCCAACCGGCTGGGCGTGGAGGCCTCGCACGTCACCCGCCAGGTGCAGCAACTGCAGAAGTCCGGCTATGTGGACCGCATCCCCGACCCCGACGACCGCCGCGCCCAGCGCATCAAGCTCACCAAGACCGGCCAGGAGGCCGTCGACCGCATCCGCGGCGCCGGTGCCCGCGGTATGCAACTGGCCCTGGACAACTGGTCGCCCGAGGAGCTGCGCCAGCTCGCCTCCCTCTTCCACCGCATGGTCGACGACTTCCTGCGCCACGGCGAAGAGCTCATCGAGCAGGAGAAGGCCGCCTCGGCGAACCTGGCCTGACCCCTTGCCCGTGCCCCGGGGTGGCGCCCGCTCACGCCGCCCCCGGCGCGCGTGTCCTCCAGCCGGAAGCCGACCTTCAGGCCGACCTGGAAGTGCTCGATCTCGCCGTTCTCGATGTGGCCCCTGATCTGTGTGACCTCGAACCAGTCCAGCAGGCGCAGGGTCTGTGAGGCGCGCGAGATGGCGTTGCGGACGGCCTGGTCGACGCCCTCCGCGGAGCTGCCGACGATCTCGGTGACGCGGTAGGTGTGGTCGGACATACGGTGCTCCTCTCCGCTGTGGCCGGTGTGCCACGCGTCACTCCACGGTGCCGCAGAGCGCGGCGGCCCGCGAGGCGTCGGCGGCAACCGGCCCAGCGGCGCCGGGTCCGGGCCCCGCTCGGACCCGAACCCGACGCCCCGTTGTCACCGCGCCATGCTCAACGACAGTGCGAACCTGGCCTCCTGGTCCGTCCACCAGTGGGTCGACTTAAGCCCGGCGGCGGCCAGTTCACCCCGCACTCCGTCCTCGCGGAACTTCGCCGAGACCTCGGTGCGCAGATCCTCCCCGGCCGCGAAGTGCACGGCGAGGTCGACCGCCGGGATCTTCACGGTCTGTGCCCGCCGCGACCGCAGCCGCATCTCGATCCACTCGTTCTCCGTGTCCCACAGGGCGACGTGGTCGAAGGCGTCGAGGTCGAAGTCCGCGTCGAGCTCGCGGTTCACGACCGTCAGCACGTTCTTGTTGAACTCGGCGGTCACCCCGGCCGCGTCGTCGTACGCGGCCACGAGCACCGACGCGTCCTTGACCAGGTCCGTGCCGAGCAGCAGCGCGTCACCGGGCGACATCAGGGCACGTACGGAGGCCAGGAAGGCGGCGCGTTCGGCGGGCAGCAGATTGCCGACGGTGCCGCCCAGGAACGCCACGAGCCGCGGTTCGGGCGTGTCCGGCAGCGTGAGCGCGGCGGTGAAGTCGGCGATCAGCGCGTGCACATGGAGGCCGGGCCGCTCGGCGATCAGCGCCTCGCCCGCCTGTCGCAGCGCGCTCTCGCTGACGTCGACGGGCACGTACGTGTGCAGGCCGGGCATGGCGTCGAGGAGATGCCGGGTCTTGTCCGAGGAGCCGGAGCCCAGCTCGACGAGGGTGCGGGCGCCGGTCGCGGCGGCGATCTCCGGGGCGCGGGCCAGCAGGATCTCGCGCTCGGCCCGCGTGGGGTAGTACTCGGGCAGTTCGGTGATCTGCTCGAAGAGGTCGCTGCCGTGCGCGTCGTAGAACCACTTCGGGGGTAGTGCCTTGGGGTTGCCGGTGAGGCCGCGCAGGACGTCGGAGCGCAGGGCCGCGTCCGTGGCGTCCTCGGGCAGGGTGCGGGTCAGCTGGAACGGGCTCACGCGATGGGCTCCTTGGGTGGTGCGGATGCCTTGTCGTCGGATGCCGTGTGGTGAACAGGCGTGTTAGTGGTGTCAGCGGTGTCCGTCGCCTTGTCGTCGGGTTCCTTCAGCGGGGTGAGCAGGATGTCCGTACGGCTCGCCACGAGCAGCGTGCGGTCGGGTACCTCCTGCCAGTGCGGGTCGTCGTCGTACGGCTCGGACGCGACGACCGTGCGGCGGCCGGGCTCGGACAGGTACCAGACGGTATCGCCCCAGGCCGTGGCGGCGATCATCTCGCCGTTGGTGAGCAGCAGATTGAGGCGGGAACCGGGGGCCGCCCGGGCAACCTCCAGGACGGTGTCGGCAAGCGCCTGCCCCTCACCGTCGCCGCCACGCAGCCGGTTCAGCACCAGCGCCCAGACGAACGCGGAGTCGGAGCGGGCCTCCAGCGACAGCAGCTCCACCGGGGGCAGGGACGGTGTGAGGGACGCGAGGGAGTGCGGCCAGCCGGCGACGGCACCGTTGTGGCTGAACAGCCAGGTCCCCGCGGCGAATGGCGCCGCCGCGGCCTCCCCGTCCGCCCCCGCCACGGTCGCGTCCCGCACGGCGGCCAGCAGCCCGGTGGTCCGCACGACCCGGGCCAGGTCCGCGAAGCTCTGGTCGCCCCAGATCGGCCCGGCCCGCCGGTAGCGCGCAGGTACCGGGTCGCCTTCCGCGTACCAGCCGACGCCGAAACCGTCGGCGTTGACCGTCCCGTACCGCTGCCGCCGCGGCGCCCACGACTGCCGGTACAGGCTGTGCGGCGGGTCCACGAGGAGCCCGCCGAGCGGCTCCTCGGGACCCAGGAACGCCAGATGGCGGCACATCAGCCGAGCTCCGGGGAGGCATCCCGCGCCGTGCGGAAACCGGAGAAGATCTGCCGCCGGACCGGATAGTCCCAGTTGCGGAACGTCCCCCGGCACGCCACCGCGTCCACGGCGAACGAACCACCGCGCAGCACCTTGTACTCGGGACCGAAGAACACCTCCGAGTACTCCTTGTACGGGAACGCCGTGAACCCGGGATAGGGCAGGAAGTCGCTCGACGTCCACTCCCACACGTCCCCGATCAGCTGCCGTACCCCGAGCGGTGACGCGCCCGCCGGACAGCTGCCCGCCGGTGCCGGGCGCAGATGGCGCTGGCCGAGGTTGGCGTGGACCGGCGTGGGGTCGGCGTCGCCCCACGGGTAGCGTGTCGAGCGGCCGGTGGCCGGGTCGTGGCGGGCCGCCTTCTCCCACTCGGCCTCCGTGGGCAGCCGACGCCCCGCCCAGCGGGCGTACGCGTCGGCCTCGTACCAGGACACGTGCAGGACGGGCTCGTCCGGCGGTATGACCTCGGTGACGCCGAAGTGCCGCCGCAGCCACTGCCCGCCGTCGCGACGCCAGAACAGGGGCGCCGAAATGCCGTGCGCCTTGATGTGGTTCCAGCCCTGAGGGGCCCACCAGCGCTCGTCGTCGTAGCCGCCGTCCTCGATGAACGCCCGGTAGGCGCCGTTCGTCACCGGCGTGGTGTCGATGTGGAAGGGCGGGACCAGCCGCCGGTGCGCGGGCCGCTCGTTGTCCAGCGCCCAGGGTTCGGTCGACGTGCCCATCATGAACGGGCCGCCGGGCACGAGGACCTCGGAGGGTCCCGTGAACAGCGGCACCGGCTCCGGATCCGGCGCCGTCAGGGCCGCGCCGCCCTTGCGGAGCTGGTGGGTGATCAGCATCGTCTCGTCGTGCTGCTGCTCGTGCTGGGCGATCATCCCGAACGCGAAACCCGCCTCGGTGAGCCGGGTGCCATGGAACGCGGTGCTCTCCAGCACGTCCAGCGCCCGGCCCCGCACCTCGGCCGCGTACCGACGGGCCTCGGCGGGCGGCAGCAGCGGCAGCGAGGGCCGCTCGGCCCGCGGGTGCTCGAACGCGTCGTAGATCGCGTCGATCTCGGGCCGCATCGCCTCACGCCCCGCAACGTTCCGCAGCAGCCACAACTCCTCCTGGTTGCCGATGTGCGCCAGGTCCCACACCAGCGGGGACATCAGCGGCGAGTGCTGGGCGGTCAGCTCGGGGTCCTCGACGCAGGAGGTGAGCAGCGCGGTACGGGCGCGGGCCGTGGTCAGCGCCTGAAGTGCGCGCTCGCGAAGTGACTCCGGATCAATCGTGTCGGTGGTCTCGGGGACGGTCATGTGCGGATGTCCTTCCCGTGGAGCTGGCTGAGCAGATCGTCGGCGGGGCAGCGGCCCCGGGCCACATAGCGGTCGGTGAACGCGGCGACGGCCGCGCAGACCTCCGTGCTCGCGCCCAGCCGGGGCAGCGCCCCGGCGGCCGCCTCGAAGCAGACGACCGCCGCCTCGTGCAGCTCGGGGTCGGCAAGACCCGACCGGGCGGCCGCGATCCACAGCGGATTGCACGGAGCCGGCAGCGCCCCCGCCCGCTCGGCGAGGGGTTTGACGGTCCGGTAGGCGACCTCCGCCGCCCCCGGGTCCTCGAACAGGGCGGCCGTCACCGCGAGCGGCACGATCCACCCGTCCTCGCCGGGCTGGGCGTCGATCATGCGCAGTTCGAGGTGACCGCGGGGCCGAACGGGTGGGAAGAGGGTCGTCAGGTGATAGTCGAGATCCCCACGACCGGGCGGATCCTGGGCCCGGGTCCAGTCCCGGAAACTCATGCCCTCCGGGACCCCCCAGGGGCCCTCGTCGGCCCGGACGCACATCACCGGCGCGTCCAGCACGTGCCGCGCCCAGGCCGCCCGCGGATCGCCGTTGAGCGGGGGAGCGCTGGTCCGGCCGGGGTCCATCCCCGCCCACATGGACTGCCGCGTGGAACGCCAGCCGGTGGCGCGGCCACCGGCGACCGGGGAGTGGGCGAACGCCGCCAGCAGCACCGCGCCCAGCTGGTGCGCCAGCCACCAGCGCCGCCCGTAGCCCAGCGGGCCCGGCTCCTCGTACCCGGCGTCCAGGCACACCTGGACGGACGCGGTGGAGCACATCATGGCCCGGCCCTCGGGTCCGTAGCGGTCGAGGCACTGCTCCATCGCGTCGTAGCGGGGCTCGTGAAGGTAGCGGAGGGGAGGGTTCCAGGGATCGTGGCCGAAGCCGCTCAGAGCGAGGTCCGCCTCGCGCAGTACGGCGCGGACGGCGGCCAGGTCGGAGGAGACGGACCCGATGACTTCCGTCAGGGAGGTGGCGGGCGCCGAGCTGAGCTCCAGCTGGCCGCCGGGTTCGACGGTGAGCGCCGAGGAGAGGGGCAGGGTCCGCAGTGCGGCGTAGGCCGCTTCGAGACGTTCGGGTGATGCAGGGAGCCGCGGGTCGCGCAGCTCGTGGACGAGCCATTCCAGTTCGACACCGAGGGTGCGGGGCGGGCCGGTCTTGAAGCAGATGCCACGGACCAGCGCCTCGACCTCGGCCTCGGTGACGGTGGGGCGTCGCCTCGCACAGTCACCAGGTGAATCGGACATGTCGGGATCCTCCTGAGGTTTCACCCTGCCGTCGGTCCGGTACCGGACAGGCCCGGAACGGCAGGGTTCGTCTCACCCAAGACCCTCACGCCGGTTCGCACAAGGGTGCACATCGTGTCTTTCCGTATTCGAACCGAATTCGAAAACCCCTTCTCCAGGGGACTCGGCGACGCGTTTCCGCAGCCTTCACGGCCTGTTCCGGACCAGGAAACTCCGTTGCGGCGTAGGACCAGCATCGCTCAGGATGCGTGCATGAGCACGGCGGGGGAGACGACTCGGGGCACGCTCATGGCGCGCACGGGGGAGGCGCCATGAGCGCGCGCCTGCGCGGGATGGCGCGGGACACGGAGGAGATCGTCGCCAAGGGGGTGTACCGCACGGCCGACGGGCGTGAGGTGTCCATCGCCGGGGCCGTCGCGGCGGCGCGTGCCGGAACGCGGCTGTTCGGCCCGGACCCGGTGGAGACGCCGCGGGTCGCCCCCGCCCCCACGCGGATCGAGGTCACCGGGGAGAGCAGCCTGGAGGCCGCGCGACGGCTGGTCCTGGACGACGCCCCGCCGGTCGCCGTCCTGAACTTCGCCTCCGCGCGAAACCCCGGCGGCGGTTTCCTGAACGGCGCGCAGGCCCAGGAGGAGGCCCTGTGCCGGGCCTCCGCGCTGTACGCATGCGTCCGTGAGGCGCGCGCGTTCTACGACCACCACCGCGCCCACCGCGACCCGTTCTACACGGACCGCGTCATCCACTCACCGGCCGTGCCCGTCTTCCGCGACGACCGGGGACGGCTCCTGGACGAGCCGTACACCGCCGGATTCCTGACCGCCGCCGCGCCGAACGCGTCGGTGGTACGACGTACGGCGCCGGATCGGGCCCCCGAGCTGCCCCGGGCCCTCGCCGCCCGCGCCGAACGGGTTCTGGAGACGGCCGCGGCGTGCGGCTACCGCCGGCTGGTGCTGGGGGCGTGGGGGTGCGGGGTGTTCGGGAACGATCCGGGGCAGGTGGCGGAGGCGTTTCGTGCGCTGTTGGTCGGGGGCCGTTTCCAGGGGCACTTCGAGCACGTGGTGTTCGGGGTGCTGGACCGCACGCAGGGAGCAGTGATCCGGAGCGCCTTCGAGCGGGCGTTCACGCGCTACTGACCGGCGCGGGGCCGCGACACATGCGGCTCCGCCGCGCGGGCACGTCCAGCGGCCCCGCACATTCCAAACGGCCCTAAACCCATCCGTACCGCTCCCGCAACCTGTGCACCACGGAGTTGAACCGCATCCGGTCCAAGGCACACGCCTCCCTCCGCATCCCCGCCTCATGCAGCCGCAGCACCCGGTCCACGTCCACCCACGAGTCCCGCCCCGACCGGTCCCACGGCCCGCTCCCGATCGGCACCCACTCGCGATCGCCGTCGTGCCGCTTGCTGGACAGCTGTACGGCGAGCAGGGTGCCCGAGGGCTCGCGGGCGACCACCAGCACGGGCCGGTCCTTGCCCCGCCCGTCGTTCTCCTCGTACGGCACCCACGTCCACACGATCTCCCCGGGGTCCGGGTCGCCGTCGTGCGCGGGCGAGTACTCGGTGCGTACGCGGCCCACCCCGCGGGGGTCGGCCTCGGTGGTGGCGGAGGCGCCGTGGCGGCCGGGGACGTCTTCAGAGGTAAACGCAGTCACGTGGGCCACGTTAGGCCTCCGGCCGAGTCCGGTACGCGCCAGGTCCCCCTACCCTCCGTACGTCCACCCTCCGTTACCCTCCGTACGTCCACCGTCCGTACGTCACTTCTGGCGAGCCTCAGTCCCGTACCGCCCATGGTGAGTGCCTTCGCGAACAGGTCCGCCATGCCGTCGGCGCCGTTGAGCAGCACCATGTTGTCGACGTTGCCGAAGGCGCTCGCGCACGCCTGCACGATCTCCGGCCACTTCTCGGCGAGTTGCTGGGCGACCACGGCCTCCTGGTTCTCCGCGAGGGCGGCGGCGCGCGCCTTGATGGCCTCGGCCTCGGCGAGACCCTTGGCCCGCGCGGCCTCGGCGGCCGCCAGGCCCTTCGCCTGCTGGGCCGCGGCCTCCGCCTCACCGGTGGCCCGTGTCGCGGTCGCGGCGGCGGCACCCCTCGCCTTCGTGGCCTGCGGCCGAAGTCGCCGCCGCGGTACGGGCCGAAGTCCCCGCGACGGTACGGGCCGACGCTCCCGCCCATGCCCTCACGCTGCGGCCGGATCGTGGCCGCTATCCCGTCTCTTGCGCCAACTTCCGTACAGTCAGGGCCAATTGCAGTCGCAGACGGCCCTGAGGTGTCTGGACCGGCCAGCCGAGGAGCGATTCGGCGTGGGTCAGCCGGTCCTGGAGTGTGGAGTGATGGACGGTGATCTCGGCGGCAGCCGCGCGCAGGCTCGCCGTGGCGGCGACGGCGTGCAGGGTGACCAGCATCCAGGGAGTGTCCGCCACGGCACACTCCAGAGCGTGGACGTCGGGCGGCGGTTCGGCGCCCGGAACGACTAGGTCCGCGAGGAGGCTGATGCCGCCGAGGTCGTCGGCGTGCACGACTCCGGGGCCCGGATCGCGCGCGGTGCCCTCGGCGGTGAACCGCAGGGCGGTACGGGCGGCGGCCCAGGAGCAGGGCAGGTCGAGCACGGGAACGGCAGGGCCGACACCGAGGCGGCCGGCGGGCAGCGCCGTGTCGGCCGGGCGTTCACCCAGGTGCGCGGACAGAATCCGCGGCGGGCCGTCGAGGGACGCGAGGGCGCGTGCCCGCGTGGCGGGGTCGGCGGTGTCGAGGCCCAGGTGCCGGGCGGCGAGCAGCCTGGCCCGTTCGGGCGCGGTGGGGTCGAGAAGAGTCTCGACGAGTGCCGGATCGTCGGCCGGGGAGACGGGCGCCCGGCCGCGGGTACGGTCCAGGACCAGCCGGATCGCGCCCGCGGCCCGCTCCAGGATCACCGCGTCGACCACGCTCGGCCCGGCCCCGGCGCGCTCCAGCCACAACGCCGCGGCGCCGTCCGGCGTCAGCGACTCCGACGGCCACCGCGGATCCGGCGGCAGATCCGTGTCCCGGCGGCTGCCGTCGGGCTCGACCCGTACGCGCACCCGCCGCCCGGCGTCGACGAGCCGTGCCGGACAGCCGGACAGCACGGCCGCCCCACGCACCAGCGCCTCCAGACCGGCCCGCGACTCGGCCAGTCGGTCGAAGTAGGCGATGACCCGTACGGCGGCACCGGCGTCCGGGTCGAGCGCGGTCAGACGCCCGGCCAGCTCTTTCATGCGCCCATTTTCCTACGCCATGGTGCGCCGTACGGCCCGCACGCCACACGGCCCGGACGTGCTCCGGTTCCGGAGGCATGCCACATCCCAGCCCTCTGCGGCGTGTGAGGAGCGGGGGGTCAGGGCCCCGGCCCCCGGCGCGGGGCCGGGGCGGAGCCCTCTTGGCAGAGGTCATTCGCCGACGAGCCTCCGCAGCCACGCCAGCCGCGCCGCCACCGTGGCCTGGGAGAGGGCGGCCTGCGGGGCGAAGCCGTCGTAGCCGTGGAAGCCGCCGGGCCACACGTGCAGTTCGGCGACCCCGCCGGCCTGCCAGATCCGCGAGGCGTAGGCGGTGGTCTCGTCCCGGAAGGTCTCCGCGGAGCCGACGTCGAGGAAGGCGGGCGGAAGGCCGGACAGGTCCTCGGCCCGGGCCGGCGCCGCGTACGGGGACACGTCCGCACCGCCCCGCCGGTCGCCGAGCAGTGCGGTCCACCCGGTCTCGTTGGACTTCTGGTCCCAGACGCCGAGGCCCGCCATCTGGTGGGCGGACGGGGTGTCGTTGCGATCGTCGAGCATCGGGCACATCAGCATCTGCCCGAGCGGCCGCGGGCCCCCGCGGTCGCGCGTCAGCAGGGCCAGCGCCGCCGTCAGACCACCACCCGCGCTGGCACCCGCGATGACGATCCGCTCGGGATCGCCGCCGATCTCATCGGCGTGCTCCGCAGTCCACAGCAGACCGGCGTAGACGTCCTCCACGGGCGCCGGGTGCGGGTGCTCCGGCGCCAGCCGGTACTCCACGGACACCACGACCGCGTCCAGCTCCCGCGCCCAGTCCAGGGCCATGTCGACGCCCAGCCTGTTGTTGCCGACGATCATCCCGCCGCCGTGGGTGTGGTAGATCACCGGCCGCCCGCCGACGGACCCGGACGGCCGGCAGATCAGCAGCGAGATGCCGGGCGCCCCCTGCGGTCCCGGCACCGCCCGGTCCTCGACCTCGAACAACCCGTCACGGCTCAGCTGCTCGTCGGAAGTGTCCAGGAAGGCCAGCCCCTGGCGCCTCTCGGCGATCCCGTCGAGGCCGAAGGACGAGGGCAGTGTCTCGGCGACCACCTCCAGGGCGGCGGCGAGCTCGGGGTCGAACGGGGGCGGGGGCAGGGTCATGGCGTTCTCCTCACACGGGGATGTCCGTGCCGGCGGCGCGTACGGCCCTCATGGTCCGCACCCCGGCCCCGGCCCCGCAGCCCGCCGCACGGCGGTACCTGCCCGCCAACCGGCGGGTGGCCCTCCAGGGGACCGGCGCCGGAGGCCTCGTCAGCTCTTGGCCGGAGCCGCGTCCGCGCGCATCATCACGCAGTCGAACTCGACCACACGCCCCGTGGACTCCTCCCGCGTGACCGGATACATGCCGGTGATCCCGAACCCGCCGGCCTCGTACGCGGCGATCGCCTCGCCCATCTCCGGGCTGCCCTCGTACAACCGCAGCGCGGCGACCTCCGACTGCAGGCCCACGAAGTCCGCGATCCGCTCCCCGGCGCCCGCGAAGACCTCCAGGTCGTAGCCCTGCGTGTCCATCTTGAGGTAGGGCCGGGGGTCGGCGATGCCCTCCAGGGACTGCTCGATCACCGCGTCCAGCCGCCGGATCCCGATCTCCTCGGTCTGCGTCTTCGCGAACCGCTTGTAGCGGCCACGGCCGTAGTCGCTCGGCGGCAGCAGCGAGTTCATCGAGTTCCAGCCGGTGTGGATGGACCGCGAGGTCTCCTCGCGCCCCAGGGCGAAGTGGTGCACCCGCCACTCGGGGTCGTCCTGCGCGGCCCGTTCCAGGCGGGCGAAGGCGTCCGCGGTGGGCTCGAAGGAGACGATCCGGCCGGTGTAGCCGAACCGGCGCAGCCGCTTGGCGTACTGGCCGGCGTTGGCCCCCACGTCGAACACGCAGTTCACCCCGTAGGCCGCCAGCATCCCGGCCACGTGCTGCGCGCACAGGTACGCCCCGGCCGCCAGCTGGAACCTGCGCTCGTCCGCCCCCGCGTTCTCGGTCATCAGCAGGTGCGCCCCGGTGTCGCCGAGCGGGACGTCGGTCCACTTGCCGGGCGACTCCGGGGTGTTGCGGGCCTTCTTGTCCAGGACCACCCACACGCCCTTGCCCGCGGGGGCCACGGAGTACCGGTCGGCGCCCCTGGCCAGCAGGTCCGCGCCCGGCTGCAGCGGAATACGGGCGGGTGTGCCGCGCCGGGAGACCACCGCGGTGCCCGGGCCGAGATCGGTCACCCGCACGCCCAGCCGGGGTATCGCCCTGAGCAATCTTCTGTAAATCGTCTCCATCCGCCCACCCTCGCAGAGACGGCGCGAATCGGTTGCGCGCTTGAACGATTTCACACCGAGCGTCCCTCGGCGGCCGAGGCGGCCGGGGCGGCCAGGGCGGTCAGCGACCCGCCGGGCCGCACACTCCGCGCACCGCGTCCGGAGCGGCGGGCCGGCTGCGGGAGACGACGCGCATACCGCGTTCGTCGACGACCCGGACCTGGACCGAGCCGCACCCGCAGCGGATCCACACGGTGTGACCCGTGGCCGTGGCGTGCCGGGACACGACCTGGAAGGGCTCGGCGCGGTCCGGCCAGCCGCAGTGCGGGCAGGCACCGGCTGTCGTGCTGGTCATGGCGACTCCTCAGTACGGCGGGAAGGGTTGACCGTCGCGACACAGCCAGAGTGAACCGAAGCCGCCGTGTACGTCCAGGTTGACTTTCCGGATTCCACTGTGAAGCGTGGACTTCATGATTGATCTGCGCCGACTGCACGTCCTGAGGGCGGTCGCCCACTACGGCACGGTCACCGCGGCCGCCCGCGCCCTGCACTTCACACCGTCCGCCGCCTCGCAACAGATCCGTCAGCTCGCCCGCGACCTGGGCGTCGACCTGCTGGAACCGCAGGGCCGCGGGGTCCGGCTCACCCCGGCGGCACAGAGCCTGCTCGCGCACGCGGACGCCATCCAGGCCCGTTGGGAGCAGGCCGAACTGGACCTGCGCGCGGACCACGAGGCCCCGTCCGGCATCCTGCGCACGAGCGGATTCCCCGTCGCCGTCTCCGTGCTCCTGGCGCCGACGGCGGCCCGCCTGCGTGCCCTGCACCCGCGTCTGTCCGTACGGATCCAGGAGACGGAAGTGCCGAAGAGCTTCGACCTGCTCTTCGAGGGGGAGATCGACCTGGCGGTCGTCGAGGCGACCCCGCAGAACCCGCCCCTCGCCGACGCGCGCTTCGACCAACAGCCGCTTCTGGACGACCCGTTCGACCTGGTCGTCCCCGCGGACCATCCCCTCGCGGGACACGAGCGCGTCGACCTCGCACAGGCGGCGCACGAGGACTGGATCGCCCCGGTGCCGGAGAGCCCCTGCCGCCCCCACGTGATGTCGGCGTGCGGCGGTGCCGGCTTCAGCCCCAACGTCGTGCACCACGCGCTGGACTGGAACGTCTCGGCCCACCTCGTCGCCCACCGGCTCGGCGTCGCCCTCATCCCGCGGCTCGCCCAGCTGACCCCTCACCTGCCCATCACCCGCGTCGGCTGCAACGGCAACCCGCACCGCACACTGCTCACCTGCACGCGTGGCGGCGGTGCCCAACGCCCGGCTGTGGCAGCGGCGTTGCGGGAATTGCGTAAGGTGGCCCCCACAGCGGTCGCGTGAACACCCGGTGCGGGGTGGGTCCGTACGAACCTGCCCGCTGCCCGGTTGCCGCCGCGACTCCCTCTGCCCGAACGCCCGTCACAGCTTCTGTAAAGATGCGTACCTCATGGTCCACATACCGAACCAGCCCGCTCCGCCGTCGCCCGCACAGCGATCCGTGCCGACGAGTGCCGATGTGGCGCGCCTTGCGGGTGTCTCACGCGCGACCGTCAGCTACGTCCTCAACAACACCACTGCCGTCCGGATCAGCGAGCCCACGCGCCGCCGTGTCCACGAGGCCGCCAGGGAACTCGGATACGTGCCGCACGCGGCCGCCCGCAGCCTGCGCGCCGGCCACAGCCGCATGGTCCTCATGCCCGCTCCCCACGTCCCGGCGAACCCGCTGTACAGCCAGTTCATCAATGAGATCCAGTGGGCGCTCAGCCGCCTCGACTACACCGTCGTCCAGTACGGCAGCATCGGCCTCCACGGCGACGAGGCCGCCCGCGCCTGGGCCGAACTGCGCCCGGTCGCGGTGATCGTGCCCGGCGCCGGAATCGGCCCGAAGGGCGTCGCCGTCCTCAAGCGGTCCGGCGCCCGGGCCGTCGTCACCATGGGACCCGAGCCCGTCGAGGGCGCGCACGGAATGCTCCTGGACCACTCCGAGCTCGGGCGCAGCGCCGGAGCCCACCTCGTGGCCGAGGGCCGCCGCCGCATCGGTGTGGTGGTGCCCGCAGAGCGCGGCCTGAGCATCTTCTCCGGCCCCAGACTCGCCGGCGTGCGGCAGGCGGCCCAGGGCACCGACGCCACGGTGACCGAACTGCCGCTCGCGTACCAGGAGGAGGCCGCGGCCGAGCTCGCGGCGCGCTGGCGCTCCCTCGGCCTGGACGCCGTGTTCGCGTACAACGACGAGTACGCGATGCTGCTGATGCGCGCCCTCCAGGACCAGGGCATCGCCGTCCCCGGGGAGACGGCCGTGATCGGGGCCGACGACCTGATGCTCGGCAGGCTGCTGCGGCCCCGCCTGAGCACCGTCCACATGGAACTGCCCGCCGGGCGCGATCTCGCGGAGCTGGTGGACCGGGCCGTCCGCGAGCCCGGCGGGATACCCGAGACGAACCAGGTACTCGGGTTCCGGGTGGTGCACCGGGAATCGAGCTGACCCGCCGGGGCACCTGACCCGTACCGCGGGCCGGAGCGCAGGTTTCGCGCAACTCCTGGGAGGATTATCGGAGTTGTGTGTCGGTCGGGTGTGGCAGGCGACACGTTTCTCCCGTGACGTGACTAGGATGTTGCGCGCTCAACCAGAGGGGGCACAAGACGGGTACGTCTTCTTCCCACCGGTGATCAGCGAACGATCGGAGCGCCGTCATGCCGCTGCTCGACCCGAAGACCTGGCAGTCCCGCACCCTGTCGGGCGGTGAGTACGCCGTCACCGAGCCCGCGACCGGCGAGACGCTCGCCACCGTCACGTCGGCCACCGCCGACGACGTGGCGACGGCCACCGGGCAGGCCAGGGCCGCACAGGCCGAGTGGGCCCGCAGCCCGCACTTCGTCCGCGCCGGGGTGCTGCGCAGGGCGGGCGACCTGTTCACCGCGCACGCCGAGGAACTGCGCGACTGGATCGTGCGGGAGTCCGGCTCCGTCCCGGGCAAGGCGGAGTTCGAACTGCACGTCGCGGCCCAGGAGTGCTACGAGGCGGCCGCGCTGGCCTCACGCCCGACCGGTCAGACACTGCCCTCCGAGGCACCCCGGCTGTCGTACACGCGGCGGGTGCCGGTCGGTGTCGTCGGTGTGATCTCCCCGTTCAACGCCCCGCTGATCCTGTCCATCCGCTCCGTCGCCCCGGCCCTCGCCCTCGGCAACGGCGTCGTCCTGAAGCCGGATCCGCGCACCGCCGTCTGCGGCGGGCTCTCCCTGGCCGCCGTCCTCGCGGAGGCCGGACTCCCCGAGGGGCTCCTGCACGTGCTGCCCGGCGGTCCTCAGGCGGGCCAGGCGCTGGTCGCCGACCCGCTCGTGCCCGTCATCTCCTTCACCGGGTCGACGGCCGCCGGACGCGCGGTCGGTGAGGCCGCGGGACGTCATCTCAAGCGGGCGCACCTGGAACTGGGCGGGAACTCGGCGCTCGTCGTGCTGGAGGACGCCGACATCGACGCGGTGATCTCCACGGCCGCGTGGGGATCGTTCTTCCACCAGGGCCAGATCTGCATGACGACGGGCCGCCATCTCGTCCACGCGTCCCTGTACGAGGAGTACGTCGAGCGGCTCGCGGCGAAGGCCGACTCGCTCGCCGTCGGAGACCCCTACCGCGAGCAGGTGCACCTCGGTCCCGTCATCGACGACTCCCAGCTGGCCAAGATCAGGGGCCTGGTGGAGTCCAGCACGGCAGGCGGCGCCAGGCTCGCGGCGGGCGGCACGCACGAGCGGCTGTTCTACCGGCCGACCGTCCTCGCCGGCGTCGACGACTCCACCCCCGCCTACGCCGAGGAGGTCTTCGGTCCCGTCGCGCCCGTACGGCCCTTCAAGGACGCCGACGACGCCGCCGCTCTCGCCGCCGACGGCCCCTACGGACTGTCGCTGGGCATCGTCACCCGCGACACCGCGCGCGGCCTCGACCTGGCCGAGCGCATCCCGACCGGTATCGCCCACATCAACGACCAGACCGTCAACGACGAGGCCGTCGCGCCGTTCGGCGGGATCGCCGCCTCCGGCACCGGCGCCCGCTTCGGCGGCGAGGCCAATCTGGAGGCCTTCACCGAACTGCGCTGGACGACGGTGCGCGGGGACGTGGCGGCGTACCCCTTCTAGGGACCCCTTTATTGGGATCCCTTCTTGGGCCCCCTTCGGGGGACCACCCGGCGGCCGGGGACTACTGGCCCACATGGCCGCCGGGACCTACCGCACCTGGCCGTCGCCCTCGGCCTTGGCCTGCTGCTCGGCGACCGACTTGCGGACCTCGTCCATGTCCAGTTTCCGGGCCTGGCCGATGACGTCCGTCAGGGCGGCCTCGGGCAGGGCGCCCGGCTGCGCGAACACGGCGACCCGGTCACGGACGATCATCAGCGTCGGGATCGACTGGATGCCGAAGGCCTGGGCCAGCTCCGGCTGCGCCTCGGTGTCCACCTTCCCGAACACCAGATCCGGGTTCTCCTCCGCCGCCTTCTCGTAGACCGGCGCGAACTGACGGCACGGCCCGCACCAGGACGCCCAGAAGTCGATCAGGACGAAGTCGTTGTCCGTGACCGTCTGGTCGAAGTTCTCCTTGGTGAGCTCCACGGTGCTGCTCATCGCGTGTATCCCTCTCCTGGAAATCGGGGCTCTGGGGCAAGCCGCTGTCGGTAACGCCGTCCTGCGGTGGCGTATTCCGCGCGCGTACCCGTGTGGCCTCCGCGCACACCACCAACCAGACTGACCCCATGACGGACACGCAATCCGCAGAAGACTCTGCACCTCTCACATACGACGTCGTGGTGCTCGGCGCCGGGCCGGTGGGCGAGAACGTCGCCGACCGCACCCGCGCGGCCGGCCTCTCCACCGCGGTCGTCGAGAACGAACTCGTCGGCGGCGAGTGCTCGTACTGGGCGTGCATGCCCAGCAAGGCCCTGCTGCGCCCGGTCATCGCGCGCGCCGACGCCCGCCGCGTACCCGGCCTGCGGCACCTGGTGCAGGGCCCCCTCGACGCGGCCGAGGTACTGGCCCACCGCGACTACGAGACCTCGCACTGGAAGGACGACGGCCAGGTCCGGTGGCTGGAGAGCATCGGCGCCGATCTCCACCGGGGCCACGGACGCCTCGACGGCCCCCGCCGGGTCGTCGTCGACGGCCCGGACGGCACGCGCCAGGTGCTGACCGCCCGGCACGCCGTCGCCGTGTGCACCGGCAGCCGCGCCCTCCTGCCCGGCCTGCCGGGGCTGGACCGGGTACGGCCGTGGACGAGCCGTGAGGCCACCAGCGCGCAGGCCGTACCCGGCCGTCTGGTCGTGATCGGCGGCGGCGTCGTGGCCGTGGAGATGGCCACGGCCTGGCAGGCCCTCGGCTCCCGGGTCACCGTCCTCGTCCGCGGCAAGGGCCTGCTGCCCCGCATGGAGCCCTTCGCGGGGGAACTGGTCGCCGAGGCGCTGACGGAGGCCGGTGTCGAGGTGCGCACCGGTACGTCGGCGGAGTCGGTCACCCGCGAGAACGGAACCGTCGTGGTGCGCACCGACGCCGGGGACCGTTTCGAGGCCGACGAGATCCTCTTCGCCACCGGGCGCGCTCCGCGCACGGAGGACATCGGCCTCGACACGGTCGGCATGGAGCCGGGCTCCTGGCTGGCGGTCGACGACAGCCTCCGCGTCACGGGAAGCGAATGGCTGTACGCGGTCGGCGACGTCAACCACCGTGCGCTCCTCACCCACCAGGGCAAGTACCAGGCCCGAATCGCGGGCGCCGCCATCGCCGCCCGCGCGGCCGGTGTACCGCTCCTGGAGACCGACCCCTGGGGCGCCCACGCCGCCACCGCGGACCACGCCGCCGTACCCCAGGTGGTGTTCACCGACCCGGAGGCCGCGGCCGTGGGCCTCTCGCTCGCCGAGGCCGAGCAGGCAGGCCACCGTGTCCGCGCCGTGGACGTCGACATCGCCTCGGCCGCAGGAGCCGGCCTCTACGCCGACGGCTACCGTGGCCGCGCCCGCATGGTCGTCGACCTGGACGAGGACATCCTGCGCGGTGTCACCTTCGTCGGCCCCGGCGTCGGCGAACTGATCCACTCGGCGTCGATCGCGGTCGCCGGACGGGTCCCGGTCAGCCGCCTCTGGCACGCGGTCCCGTCGTACCCGACGATCAGCGAGGTCTGGCTGCGGCTGCTGGAGGCGTTCCGGGACTCCTGAGCCGATCCGGTGACGAGGACGGCCCGCTCGCACCGACCAGTCGCCGACCGTCAGCCGGGCAGCGGGAAACCGAGGGATTCCGCCGCCCGGTGCGGTACCGGCTCGTTCCAGAGGTCGGCCATGGCCTGGTTCGAGGACAGGGAGCGCAGTTCGGCGCGGTCGAGGTAGAGCGTGCCGTCCAGGTGGTCCGTCTCGTGCTGGACGATGCGGGCGGGCCAGCCGGAGAACTCCTCGTCCACCGCACGGCCGTGTTCGTCCAGGCCGGTGAGCCGTACACGGGCGTGCCGGGCCACCACGGCCTGCCAGCCCGGCACGCTCAGACAGCCCTCGAAGAACGCGGCGCGCTCGGTGCCCACGGCCTCGTACTCCGGGTTGACCAGCACACGGAAGGGCTGCGGCACCCGGCGGCGAGCGAGCCGCACCTCCTCGGGCACTGGCGCCGGGTCCTCGATGACGGCGATCCGCAGTCCCACCCCGACCTGCGGCGCGGCGAGCCCGACACCGGGCGCGGCATGCATGGTCGCGCGCAGGGCGACGATGAAGCGGACCAGGAGCGCCGGGTCCAGCTGGCCGTCGAAGGGTTCGGCGGGCCGCCGCAGCACCGGGTCGCCCGCGGCGACGATCGGCAACGGGCCCTCGTGGGAGAGGAGTTCCTCGACCCGGTCACGGATCCGGCGGGAGGTCGGACGGTCGCTCTCTGATGCCATCGCGCCAGCATGCCAAGACGCGTCGCTCGATGCGGGGCGGATCGGCCGGAAGAGGTACAGACCACACTGCGGTACGGGCCACACTCCGGTACAGGCCACACGGCGGTACAGGCACCGCGTACAGAGCGCACGGCGGGAGTCCTCGCCTCGATGTGATCCATGCCACTCGCACGTCCGGGAACTCGGCACCCCCTCGCCCCGACTACTGGACCACAACGCCGTCCCCTTCCTCCCCGGAGTAGCCCGCCGATGTCCACTGCTCCCTCGACCGAGACGGGCGAGTCCCAGGAACCCGTCACCGCCCCGAGACCCCGCCCGGCCGTCACGCTCAGACCGCTCGTGCTGCGGCTGCACTTCTACGCCGGTCTCCTCGTCGCCCCGTTCCTGCTGGTCGCCGCTCTGACCGGCTTCCTGTACGCGGCCTCGTTCCAGGCCGAGAAGATCGTGTACGCGGACGAGCTGACCGTCCCCGTCGGTGATCGCAAGCTGCCGGTCTCCGAGCAGGTGGCCGCCGCCCGCAAGGCCCACCCCGACGGCACGATCTCCGCCGTACGGGTGTCGCCGGAGGACGACGCCACGACCCGGGTGCTGCTGTCCGGCGTCCCCGGTGTCGACGACACCCACACACTCGCGGTGTTCGTCGACCCGTACACCGCCGAGGTGCGCGGGGCTCTCGAACAGTACGGATCGACGGGCGCACTGCCCCTGCGGACGTGGATCGACGAGTTCCACCGCGATCTGCGCCTCGGGGAGAACGGCCGTCTCTACAGCGAACTCGCGGCCAGCTGGCTGTGGGTGATCGCGGGCGGCGGGCTCGCGCTGTGGTTCGGCCGCCGACGGACGCAGCGCAAGTTGCGCGGCACCAGCGGCCGGCGCCGCACCCTCGGCCTGCACGGCACCGTCGGCGCCTGGGCGGCCGCCGGGCTCTTCTTCCTCTCCGCGACGGGCCTGACCTGGTCCACGTACGCCGGGGCCAACGTCGAAACCCTGCGCACCTCGCTGGGGCAGGCGACCCCGGCGATATCGGCGACCCTGGGCGACCACGCGGCCCACGGAGGCGGCGGCGCCTCGTCCGGCAAGGCGGCCGAGGGCGATCTCGACAAGATCCTCGCCGCCGCGCGCGCCGAGGGCCTCGGCGACCCGGTCGAGATCGTGCCGCCCGCCGACGCGTCCTCCGGGTACGTCGTGCAGCAGATCCAGCGCAGCTGGCCGACGAAGCAGGACGCGGTGGCCGTGGACCCGGCGACCAACGAGGTCACGGACACCGTCCGGTTCGCGGACTTCCCCGTGCTCGCCAAGCTCAGCCGCTGGGGCATCGACGCCCACACCGGCGTCCTGTTCGGCCTGGTCAACCAGCTCGTCCTGATGGCCCTGGCGCTCTCGCTGATCCTCCTCATCCTCTGGGGCTACCGCATGTGGTGGCAGCGCGGCCGCGACTCGGCCTTCGGCCGCCCCATCCCGCGCGGCGCCTGGCAGCAGGTGCCCCCACAGATCCTGGTCCCCGCGATGGCGGCCGTCGCCGTCCTCGGCTACTTCGTCCCGCTCCTGGGTATCCCGCTCGCGGCCTTCATCGTGGTGGACATCGTGCTCGGCGAGATCGCGTACCGGCGGGGCAGGCGGACGTACGCGCAGTAGGGCGATGTGCGCATGCGCGACGGCGGGCTCCCCTCAGGGGTGAGCCCGCCGTCCAGGTTTCGTCAACTCCGCTATCGGCCCGTCAGGTCCGTTCTCGGCCTGTCAGGTCCGTCCTCAGAGCTCCTCGAAGTCGCCGGCGAGGGCGGAGGCGATCCGCAGGTGCGACTCCGCCTCCTCGTGCCGCCCCTGCCGCTCCAGCGTGCGCCCCAGCATCAGCCGGGCGTAGTGCTCCACCGGATCGCGCTCGACGATCACGCGCAACTCGGCCTCCGCGCGGCGCAGCTGGGCCGAGTGGTAGTACGCGCGCGCCAGCAGCAGCCGCGGGCCGGTCTGCTCCGGCACCTCCTCGACCAGCGCGCCGAGGGTCCGCGCCGCCGCGGCGTAGTCCTTGGCCTCGAAGAACAACCGCGCCCGCTCCCAGCGCTCCGCGGCCGTCCCGTGGTCGTAGTACGTCGTGTCCACTCGTGACCTCCTTCGCGGCGTACAACCCTACGGGGCAGTTGAAAATTCCACTACTTGCCCCGGGTGCTCGCGGTGTCGTCCGGGCCCACGGCTGTGCGGCGTTGAGCTCGCTCTACTGCTCCTGGCTCTCGAAGGACAGTGCGTCCAGATCTCCCGCGAAGCCCTCGGGGTTCAGGAACAGCAGGTCCTGCGTATCGGACGGCCGGTCCAGGCGGCCGTCCGGGCCGAGCAGTGTCTGTTCGGTCCAGATGCACTTTCCGTTCGGCGTGTACCGGGCACCCCAACGCTGGGAGAGCGCCGTGATCAACTGCAGCCCGCGGCCTCCCTCGTCGGTCTCCGTCGCGTGGCGGATGCGGGGCATCGTGAGGCTGCCGTCGAAGACCTCGCAGATCAGCCTGGTGTCGTGCAGCAGACGTAGGCGCATCGGGCCCTTGGCGTGGCGTACGACGTTGCCGACCATTTCGCTGGCCAGGAGTTCTGTGGTGGGGGTCAGTTCGTCCAGGCCCCAGACGGAGAGCTGCTCGCGGACGTGGCGGCGGGCCAGGCCGGCCGCCTTCGGGTCCTCGGGCAGCGGCCAGGAGGCCATCCTGTCCTCGGTCAGGGCGTGGAGGCGGGCGACGAGGAGCGCCGCGTCGTCGGCCGCCTGGTGCTCGCCGGAGAGCAGTCCGGCCGTCAGGGTGTCGCACAGGGTTTCCAGGTCCGCGTCGATGCCCTCGTCGTGGGCGGTGCGCAGGAGTCGAGCAAGGCCCGACATCCCCTCGTCGACCTCCCGTTTCGACGACTCGACGAGGCCGTCGGTGTAGAGCACGAGCAGACTTCCGTCGGGCACCGTCAGCTCGACCGTCTCGAACGGCGGCTTCGCCGCGCCGAGCGGTGGATCCGCGGCCGGCTCGGGGAAGTGCACGGTGCCGTCGGGGTGCACCAGGGCCGGGGGAGGGTGTCCGGCGCGGGCGATGGAGCAGTTCTGGGTGGTGGAGTCGTAGAGCGCGTACAGGCAGGTGACGTACGAGTCCTCGCTCATGCCGCCGACGATGTCGTTGAGGTGCCCCATGATTTCGTCGGGCGGCAGTTCGAGGTCGGCCAGGGTGTGGACGGCGGTGCGCAGGCGGCCCATGGTGGCGGCCTCGGGCAGGCCGTGGCCCATGACGTCGCCGACGACGAGGGCGACCTGGCCGCTGGAGAGCGGGATGACGTCGTACCAGTCGCCGCCCACGTCCATGCCCTGCCCGGCGGGGAGGTAGCGGGCGGCGGCGGAGCATGCGGGCAGGTCGGGGAGGCCGGTGGGGAGCAGGCTGCGCTGGAGTTCGCGGGACCGGGTGTGCTCGGCGTCGTAGAGCCGGGCCCGCTCCAGGGCCTGTGCGACGAGGGCGCTGATCGTGGTCAGCAGCGAGCGCTCGTCGGTGGTGAGCCGACGCGGACGTTCCCAGGACACGACGCACACCCCGAATGTGTGGTCGGACACCGTCAGTGGCATGAACGCCCAGGCCTGCTTGTGGGCGATTCCGGGGAGGTCGGCGTGGTCGGGCGCGTACGCGGCGTACTCCTGGGTCGAGGAGAGGAACACCGGTGCTCCGGACGCGATCACACTCCAGCCCGGCAGCGTGGCCGCTGTGGAGCGGCTGTTCAAGAGGTCGAGGAAGTCGTCCGCGTAGCCGACGGCCCCGATAGCGAGGAGTTGGTTCCCTTCGATGGCCTGCACCACGAGTCCGACGGCGTCGAACGGCGGCAGCACCCGCTGTGCGACCGCGTCCACCACGTCCTGTGTGGTCGTCGCCTTGGCGAGGGCCGCGGTCAGCTCCGCGATCTGGGCCGCCCGCTCGGACGCGGCGCGCTCGGCCGCCTCGCGCTCCTCCTGCATACGCCGTTTCTCTGTGACGTCCGCCAGGTAGATCGCCCGGCCGACGGGGCCCGGGACCAGCCGTAGCTGGTAACGACGCCCGGTGTCCGGCATGTCCACATCGAAGCTGGCGGGTATCTCCTCGGCGGCGGCTCTCCGGCAGCGGCGCTCCAGGCCCGGGATCCGCTGCGCGGCGGGCAGGTCCCACAGCACACGCCCGAACAGTTCCTCCTGGGAGTGTCCCAGCAGGCGTTCCGCTTCCAGGTTGGCGAAGATGATGTGCCACTCGGCGTCCACCGCCAGGAAGCCGTCGCTCATATGGCGAAGGGCCCGGCTGAGCGCGTCGCGGGCGGAAGGCGACTCGCTGCTCTCCCACCGGACGCCGGCCATCCGGAGGGGGGCACCCTGATCGTCGTACGTCGGCTTGCCGCGGGCCCGCGACCAGACGTACGTGCCGTCAAGGTGCCGTACCCGATACGTGGCCTCGTATATCGAGTGCTCGCGGATCGCGCGCTGCGCCTCCCGCAGCGTCGGTGCCAGGTCGTCGGGGTGGAGGATCTGGATCCAGTCCTGGATTCTGCCAATGTAGTCGGCCGGTTTGGTGCCGTAGAACTCCATGACCAGCGCGTCCCAGATCAGCTCGTCGGTCTGGAGGTTCCAGTCCCACCATCCGACCATGAGGTCCTGCACGGCGGTCTGCTGTGGCCGCTCACCGTCTGGTTCCGACGCCGCGGGTGCGGTCACCTTCGGCGCCTGGACCATGCGCTCCTCGGTCCAGGCGACGACGGACCGGAGGAAGTCCCACTCTTCCGGGGTGGGCTCGCCCCGGTCGCCCGTCAGCACGGTGAGCGTGCCCATGATGCGGCCCCCGGCGGACACCGGCAGGACGGCCAGGCCCGTGCGCATGCCGGGCCATGGCGCATCTGCCATGTCTGCGGTTTCTGCCGTATCTGCAGCCTCTGCCGCCTGTGTCGCTGCGGCCGGTTCGGCAGGGGGCGGCGGCAGCCATACGGCGCTGCCCCGGCGCAGGGCACGCGCGGGGGCCACCTGACTCTCCTGGTCGATGACCTCCCAGGAGCGTGGAAGGGCCGGAGGCAGGCCGACCGTGGACGCCAGGCACAGCGCGGAGGTGGGGCCGCAGAGGTGGACCATGCCCCCCAGAGCGCACAACTCCGCCGTGGCGTGGAGCAGCCCCAACCGGAAGATTTCGCTTTCCGGAAGACCGGGACGCACCGCGCTGAGCAACGCCAGCCGCGCCTGCATGAGTTGAAATTTATCCTTTCAGTATCAAACCGGGACATTCAACAGTAATGGAGAATGTCTCACTCGGGGCGCTTCCCCTTGCGCAGGAACCGGCGCAGTCGACCCAGCGGCCATGTGTTGATCACGTCTTCCGGAGTGAGCCATCCGCGTTGGGCCATGCCGATCCCGTAGCGGAGGTACGCGAGGTGGAGGAGGGAGTGGGCGTCGGTGCTGACGGCGAACTTCGCCCCGTGACTCCGGGCGCGGAGGATGTCCTCGTCGCCCAGGTCGAGGCGGTCGGGCTGGGCGTTGATCTCCAGGGCCGTGCCGGTGCGGGCGCAGGCCGCGAACACCTCGTCGAGATCGGCTTCGACGCCCGGTCGTTTGCCGATCAGACGGGTCGTGGGGTGGCCGATGACGTTGATGTGGGGGTTCTCGCAGGCACGCACGATCCGCCGGGTCATCGCCTCGCGATCGACGTTGAAGTGGGAGTGCACCGAGGCCACGCAGATGTCGAAGCCCTGGAGGAACTCGTCGGGCCAGTCCACCGCCCCGTCCGGGTCGATGTTGAGCTCGGTGCCGTGCAGCAGTCGCATCCGGTGGTGTTTGCCGTCCAGTGAGCGCACGAGCTCGCGCTGGGCGAGGATCTTCTCGTCGGTCATGCGCTGCATGTACAGGTTCGGTGCGTGGTCGGTGACCGCGTAGTACGCGTAACCCCGCTCGGCGGCCGCTGCCACCATCTCCTCCAGCGGGGCGAGGCCGTCGGTGAGGTCGGTGTGGGTGTGCAGGTCACCTCTGATGTCGCTCTCGGTCACCACCTCGGGCAGTTCGCCCCGCAGGCCTGCTTCGATCTCCCCCCGGTCCTCGCGCAGTGTGGGCGGGATCCACGGCAGGCCGAGTCGGGAGTACACCTCGTCCTCTGACCGGGAGGCGACCCGCTCTCCGCCCTCGGTCTCGAACAGGCCGTACTCGGAGAGCTTCAGCCCCAGGTGGACGGCGATCGTGCGGGTACGGATGTTGTGTGCCTTCGAGCCGGTGAAGTACTGCATCCCGGCGCCCCACGAGTCCGGTCGCACCACGCGCAGGTCGACCTGGACGCCCTTGACGGTACGGATCGAGGTCTTCTTCTCGCCGTGGGCGATGACCTCGGAGGTGGAGGGCAGTTCGGTGAGCGCGTCCATGAAGGGGGCCGACCGGCCAGCGGCGACGAGGATGTCGATGTCGCCGATGGTCTCCCTCATACGGCGCAGCGAACCGGCGTAGGCGCAGTCTTCACAGCCCGTGATCCGGGAGAGCTCGGCGACGATCTCCTCGGCGGACTCCATGGCCGTGCTCAGCGGGATCCGCCCTCCTGCCTGCTGCATGAGGGCGATGCCGTGCAGGATGTTCGCCTCGGTCTTCTCCCCGAAGCCCTTCAGGTCGCGCAGCTTCTCCGCCCTGATGGCGTCGGCGAGCTCGCCCACCGAGGAGATGTGCAGATCCTCGTAGACGGTCATCGCCTTCCGGGGGCCGAGAGTGGGGATGGTGATGAGCTGCCTTACCCCCGCGGGAATCCTGGCCCGCGTCTCCTCGACCACCGTGACACGGCCGGTGCGGAAGTACTCGACGACCTTCTCGGCGATCGACCTGCCCACGCCCGGGATCTCCCTCAGACCCGCGACGTCGAGGCGGGAGACATCGGCGGGATGACCGCCGATCGCGCGGGCGGCCTTCTCGTAGGCGCGCGCCTTGAACGCGTCGCCTCCAGTGATGGCGATGAGGTCCGCGTACTCCTGAAGGAGTGCCTCGACCTCCTCGTTGGGCCGGACCACGTCTCACAGTCTAGGAACCGACCTGTCCGGCGTGCCAGGCCTCCGGCGCGCGAAGCCGTGGCCACGAGGGTGTACTGGAAGTCAGGAGGATCCGCGGGGCGAGAGGCCGAAGGCGTCATCCTCTCCATGGCCCGTGGGTCCGGGCAGGGAGAAAGCTGTGCGGGCGACGTTCGTTCTGGGACGGATCGCGGGGGTCCGGGTCGGCGTGCACTGGAGCGTCCTGTTCATCTTCGGCATCATCGCGTTCGGCCTGTCGCAGGGCCGCCTTCCCCACGCGTATCCAGGGCGTGCCTGGGCGGTGTACTGGGCGGCCGGCCTGTGCACCGCCGTGGTCTTCTTCGCCTCCCTCCTCGCGCATGAGCTGGCGCACGCCGTCGTGGCCCGGCGCAACGGGGTCGAGGTGGACGACATCGTGCTGTGGCTGCTGGGCGGGGCGGCCCGGCTCAAGACCGAGGCGTCCAGCCCCGGCGCGGAACTGAGGATCGCCGGCGTCGGCCCGCTCGTCAGCCTTCTCCTGGGCGGGTTCTTCGCACTCGGCGCCTGGCTGCTCACCCTGGTGTCCGCGTCCGGGATCGTGGTGGAGATGGTGGCGTGGCTGGCCGTCATCAATGTGCTGCTCGCGGTCTTCAACGCGGTGCCCGCCGCCCCGCTCGACGGCGGCAGGCTGTTGCGCGCGTTCCTGTGGTGGCGCACGGGAGACCGGCTGCGGGCGACAGCCAACGCGACCATGGCGGGGCGGGTCTTCGGGTGGCTGCTCGTGGTGTTCGGGCTGGTCCTGTTCCTGAGGACCGGCACGTTCGGCGGCTTCTGGCTGGCACTGATCGGCTGGTTCCTCATCGCGGCCGCGACCACCGAGGGACGGCAGGCCCAGCTGCGGGGCGTGCTTGCCGGGGTTCCGGTGCGGGACGTCATGACGCCGGAACCTCTCACGGTTCCCGAGGACACCACGATCGCGGAGTTCCTCACCGGAGTGCGCTACCGCTACCGGCACTCGGCGTTCCCCGTGACCGACGACGGGGCCCCGGTCGGGCTGGTGACCCTGGACAGCGCCAGACGGGTGTCGCAGACCGAGGCCCAGGCCCTGTCGGTGAGGGCGGTGATGGTGCCGTTGTCCAAGGTCATCGTGGTGGGGCCGGAGAGCCCGGTGGCGGACCTGATGCCGCGCATGGAGCCGGGCGCCGAACACCGGGTCCTGGTCGTGGATCGCGGCATGCTCGTCGGCATCGTCTCGCCCTCGGACGTCAGCCGCATGGTGACATGGCTGATGAGCACCGCCCCCGGGCGGCGCGGTCGTCGGTGACCGTGGCCAGGCCCGGAGCCCCGACAGGTGCCCGCGAGGCCGTGGCAAGGCGGCGCTCGACAACAGGGGCGAGGGTGGAAGGGCAGCGAACGGACGGACGGCGGAGCGGGGAACTCTCTCCTGGAGGCGGCCATGACAGGTGCAGACGGGCGTCGGCCGATCGTGGTGGGCGTCGACCCCGACACCGCCAAGCGACTGGCGCTCGCCTGGGCCGCCGACGAAGCGGATCGACGTCGCCTGCCGCTGCGGCTGGTCCACGCCCAGGGCACGCCGACCGGCGGATACCGGTCGGGGGAGGCGCGACCGTCCTGGGAGGAGTGGAACCGGGCGCTGCACGGAGTCGGTGACCAGGTACTCAAGGAGGCGGTCGCGTTCGTCGAGTCCCGGTGGCCGGCGGTGGAGGTGTCGACTCTGCTGGCGGAGGGAGAGCCGGCGTGGGTCCTGCACGAGGAGGCGCGACGCGCCGCCCTGGTCGTGGTGGGCTCCTGGCACCTGACCAGACGGCACGGAATGTTCACCTCCGCCTCCGTGGCGCTCCCGCTCACCGCCCACGCCCCCTGCCCGGTCGTGGCCGTACCGGAGCCGGAGCCGGAGCCCAACACCCAGCAGCCCGCGTACTTCGTGGTCGGCGTCGACGGCAGCCCGCATTCGGCCGCGGCGGTGGACGTGGCGTTCGAGGAGGCGGCCCTGCGCGGGGCGCTCCTGCGGGCCCTGTACGTGTGGCATCCGCCGCGCCTCGGTGCCCTGGACGAGGACGCCGCGGTGCTGGAGTGCCGCCGTGTGCTGTCCGAGACGGTCGCGGGCCGCAGCGCGACGCACCCGGATGTGGAACTGCACCACGAAGTCGTCCGCGGCCACCCGGTGAAGGCCCTGACCGAAGCCTCGGAACGCGCCCTGGGCCTGGTCGTGGGAACCCGGGGGCACGGAGGATTCACGGGCATGCTGCTGGGCTCGGTGAGTCAGGGAGTACTGCACCACGCCCGCTGTCCCGTCATCACGGTCCCGGCATGAGCGACTCCCTGCCGGCCAGGGCCTCTCACTCGCGGTGCAGTACGACCTTGAGGGCGCCGGTCGTGGTGCCATGGGCGAACGCCTCGTAGGCGTCCTCCATCCTGTTGAGGCCGAAGGTGTGGCTCACGAGCCGGGAGACGGGCAGGCGCCCGAACCCCACCAGCTCCAGCAGCCACGGTGTGGAGGACGTGTCCACCTGGCCGGTACTGATCGTCACGTTCTTGCGCCACAGCGACTCGAGATGCAGCGTGGCCGGCTTGCCGTGCGTGCCGATGTTGGCGATGTGCCCTCCCGCGCGGACGGCACGCGTGCACAGTACGAAGCCCTCCGGTTCCCCCGTGGCCTCGATGACCACGTCGGCACCCGGGCCCTCGGACAACTCGGCGATCATCCGTCCGGGCAGCTCGGCGGCATCGGTACCCACACGGGCGGCGGCTTCCAGCCGCGCGGCGGACAGGTCCGTCACGACGATCCGGCGGGGTGAGTAGAGCCGCGCGATGACGACCGCGGCGAGACCGACGGGACCCGCGCCCACCACGACGACGGTGTCTCCCGGGCCCACATGTCCGTTGCGCACTCCGACCTCGTAGGCGGTGGGAAGGACCTCGGAGAGCAGGACCGCGTCGTCGAGCGGGAGGTCGAAGGGCCGTCGGTGGGTGGAGTGGTCGGCGAACGGCACCCGTACGAACTCGGCCTGGGTGCCGTTGATCAGGCTCCCCAGGATCCACCCGCCGCCGCCGCGGCACTGCCCGTACATGCCGTCACGGCACGGCTGACAGTGACCGCAGGCCGAGACGGAGGACACGATCACCTGGTCCCCGGGGCGCAGGTCGTGGATGCCGCCGCCGACCTCCATGACCTCGCCCACGGCCTCGTGACCGAGGATCGTCCCCGGCTTCACGTCGGGGAGGTCTCCCCGCAGGATGTGCAGATCGCTTCCGCAGACGGTGGTGGCGTCGACGCGCACGATCGCGTCGGTCGCCTCCTCGATCGCGGGGTCCGTGGCGGTGTCCCAGGAGCTCTGTTCGGGGCCGTGGTAGACGAGCGCTCGCACGATACTCACTCCCTCGCTACCTCACCTCCACGGTCGCGCCTGAGGGACTCCTGGGCAACATGAGCCTCCGCCGCGCCGCCGTGCCGCTCTCGCGCCTCAGGTGCCGGTGGGGGAGTGGTGGGTGTCGTCGGTCGGGTAGGTGAGGTGCCCGGTGACGGAGACGACGCCGTCGACGCTCCTGCAGAGCTGTTCGATGATGGGGATCAGGCTTCTGAACTCGACGGAGCCGTGGAGGTCGACCCGGCCGTCCCGTACCTGGACCGTCAGCTGTGCGGGGTCGAGTCCCATGGTGCGCCGCAGTACGTCCTGGGTGATCTCGTCGTGGATGGCGTCGTCGCGGCGCAGGAAGACCCGCAGCAGGTCGGAGCGGCTGACGATGCCCAGGAGCCGGTCCGCCTCGTCGACCACTGGCAGCCGTTTCACCTTCTGGACCTCCATCAGACGGGCGGCCTCGACCACGGTCCAGTCGGGGCGGGCGCACACCGCGGGCGCGGACATCAGTTCCTCGGCGCGGGCGCCCTCGGCCTTGGCCCGTTCCCACGCCTGAAGGTGCGGGATCGGGGCCAGGCCGGAGGGGTCGGCCTGGTCGGCCGACTTGCGCAGCAGGTCGACCTCGGACACCACGCCCAGGGGGCGGTCCAGTTCGTCGACGACGGGTACGGCGGTGACGTCGTGGTCCGTGAGGAGCTTGACGATCTCCTTGAAGGTCAGGTTCCCGCCGTGCCCGGACCACGTCTCGGGTCATGAGTTCCGCGACGGTTCGGTGGTGCATGTCGCCTCTCCCTCACGGGACGTGACGGCCGGTCGACTCGGGGCGGTACGTGGGGGGTGTTCGTCCCGTGCGGCGGTGTGCCGGGCGTGGCACGTTGGATACAGCACCATTGTGAGGAAGGGGCGGCGATCATGCGAGCTCAGGAGCCGTCCCGGCGGCCGGGCACGGATGAGGCGGAAGGCGTCCCCGGCAGGCCCCCGTCGGCGGAGCCGCCAGCCCCGGCGACATCCGCCGGCGCGCGGCGGCCGAGCGGCGGCGGCGCCGGTCTGCCGTGCGGCCAGGGCAGGCGCTGCTGCACCCGGTCGTCGCGGAGCCGGACCCCGCTCGGTGGCCGAGCGCGCCCACTGCGAACCCCCGGGCGGCGAACGCGAGATGCGGGTGCCGATCCGGCCCATGCACCTGACGGGCCGCCGCATCACTCCGGCCGACGAGTGAGCGGCCGAGGGCCCCGGCCCTCCCGTCGCGTATCCCAAGACCAATCGGAGAGCGGTCCCGTCCCGGCCGCCGACCCGTGAGGGAGGTTCCGGTGAACCGGCAAGCACCGTCCGACGAACGCGTGACGGCCCTGGTGCACGACGCGGCCGCCGCCCCGTCGATGCACAACGCGCAGCCTTGGCGCTTCCGCTACCTGCGGCGCAGTCGCACCATCGAAGTGCGCGCCGATTTCGAGCGTGTCATGCCGCACTCCGACCCCGACACCCGCGGCCTTCATCTCGGCTGCGGCGCCGCCCTGTTGAACCTGAGGGTCGCCGTGGTCCACGAGGGCTGGTGCCCGGAAACCCGGCTGCTGCCCGACCTCAGCGACCGGGCGCTGCTCGCCGGCGTGCGACTGACCGCCTCCGGGAGCCGCGAGAGCGACCTCGGCGCGCTGTATCCGGCGATCCACCGGCGGCACAGCAGCCGCTTCCCGTTCGAGGAGACGGAGATCCCCGAAGCCGTCCGCAGAGCGCTCGCCGATGCCGCTCGCCTTGAGGGAGCGATGCTGACGTTCCCCACGTCATGGCATCTGCAGGAAGTCCTGGAACTGGTCCGTCAGGCCGAGGCGCGCAACATCACCGACCGCGGCAGTGACCAGGACCTGGCCCAGTGGACCCGGGCCGGCACCCCGTCGGCTCACACGACCGACGACGGAGTCCCGGACTACGCCTTCGGGCCACGCAAGCGTGGCGGCAAGGCCCCGGTGCGCGACTTCGCCGGTCCTCGGCAGGTGGCGGGCCGCGACTCCGCCGATTTCGAGCGGACTCCTCAGCTGGCCCTCGTCAGCACGCTCTACGACCGCCCGGAGGACTGGCTGCGCGCCGGCCAGGCCCTGGAACGCGTCCTCCTGCTGGCCACGGTCGAGGGTCTGTCCAGCTCCTTCGCCACCCAGCCCCTCGAGTGGACCGACCTGCGCTGGCCCCTGCGCGACCCGGTGTCCGGTACGGGCTACACGCAGATGATCATCCGCCTGGGATACGGCCCCCAGGGCCCCGGCGCACCGCGCCGCCCGGTGTCGCAGGTACTCGACATCCAGCCGTGACCCGCCCGCAGGACTGACGGAGAGGGAAGCGAAAGGCGGTGGGAAGGATGGAACTTCCCCTGGTCGTGGGGGTCGACGGATCGGCTGCCGCCCTCACGGCGGTCGACTGGGCCGTGGACGAGGCGGCCCGGCACGGTCTGCCCCTGCGGCTCGTCTACGCCTCGTTGTGGGCGCACTACGAAGGCGCCGTGATGACGGGCGACCGTGAGCGCCCGTCCGAACAGGTGATGGCGGAGAACATCGTCCGGTCCGCGACGGAGCGTGCCCGGCGGCGCAACCGGGATGTGACGGTCTCGGCCGAGGTGGTCCCCGAGGAGGCGGTGGACGCCCTGCTGCGCGAAGGTCTCCATGCCTCCGCCGTGGTGACGGGCTCACGTGGCCGTGGTGAGCTGAAGGGGATGCTCCTCGGATCGGTCGGCCTGGTGGTGGCGGCCCGTGCGCACTGCCCGGTGATCGTGGTCCGCGGCAACCAGGCCGCACTGGCCGGCACCCACGAACGCATCCTGCTCGGCGCGGGGAACCCCGTCACGAGCGGTGAGGCCGTGCGGTTCGCCTTCCGTGAGGCCGAGGCACGCCGGTGCCCCCTCGACGTCGTACGTGCGTGGCGTTCCCCCGCGCACCAGACCACCCACCCCCCTCGGTCGGCAGGCGAGCCGGCGCGCTACCCCAGGGAGCGGGCGTCCGCCCTGCTCGACGCCCTGTTGCACGACGCGGTGGCGGACCATCCGGGTGTCCGGGTACGCCCCGACACGGTCGAAGGACCGGCCCGCAAGGTACTCCTGCGCCGCGCGGACGCAGCCGACCTGGTGATCGTCGGAGCACAGCGCAGACAGGACCACTTCGGGCTCCAACTCGGCCGGGTGACCCACACGCTGTTGCACCATGCCCCCTGTCCCGTGGCGGTCGTGCCGCAACGGGGGTGATCGCCTGAGCGGTCCGCGGCTACGCCGGGTGCTCCAGCGCCCGGTGCTCCGGGCGTCGAACGGCATCCGGGCGTCGTACGGCGAGCGCGGCGATGTCGTCGTCGAGCCGTCCGCCGCTGAAACGGAGCAGGTCCCTGTGAAGTCGGTTGAGCAGCCCCGGGGGCGACGCCGGACCTTGCCCGCGCATCCAGTCCTGCAGCGGGAAGAAGTCGCCGCTGCGGTCCCGGGTCTCCGTGACACCGTCGGTGTAGAGCAGTAACTGGTCGCCCGGGGCGAAGGCCAGGGTGTCGATGCAGTAGCGGTCTCCGATGAGCTTCGCGAGGTTGAGCGGCGGAGAGGGGGCGGTGGGCTCCAGAACGCGCATTTCCCCGTGGCGCACGAGCAGTGGCGGGGGGTGCCCGCAGTTGAGCAGTCTGACGTTGCCGCCTCCCCGCGGGATCTCGGCGAGAAGAGCGGTGGCGAATCGCTCCGGCAGGTCCTGGGCGGGGAACGCGGCACTGTGGCGGATGATGCTGGTCTCCAGACGATGGATGACGCCCCTCAGGTCGGGCTCGTCGTGCGCGGCCTCTCTGAAGCAGCTGATCAGCGCCGAGGCCGCTCCCACGGCGGAGAGGCCCTTGCCGCGTACGTCGCCGAGGAGCAGCCGGACCCCGTACGGTGTGGCGGCCGCCTCGTAGAAGTCGCCGCCGATCCGGGCCTGCGCCTGGGCCGCTACATACAGCGACTCGATCTCGATGTCCTCCAGGCGGCTCGGCAGGGGACGCATCAGCACCTTCTGGGCCGTGTCGGCGACGAGCCGGATCTGGATGAGGGCCTCCTCCCGTCGCAGCCGGACATGGCTCGCGTACGCGGCCGCCAGGGTGACCGCGACGATCGCAGCCGATGTGTAGGGCGTCCCCAGGTCGGTGTAGACGAGGCTCAGGCCGAGCATGGCCAGCAGACAGCCCGTGCCCAGCAGGATCGTGGGGAGCACGGGCCACATCGAGGCGGCCAGGGCGGGCGCGGCGGGCAGGAGGCGGCTGATGGCGATCTCCCTCGGTGTCGCGAACGCCAGCGCGGTGATGAGGAAGGTGAGGAACACCGGTGACAGCCGGACAGCGTCCCTTCGGCCGCCGCGTTGCCGACGGCGCCGTAGTCGCCTCAAGGTAGGCACGAAACGCATCATATCTACCCCAAACTGGGCAATTAGAGATCAGGTGAAACACGTTACGGCGGGCAGGGGGCGGCACCATGCCGTTCCGAGCCCCCTGCGCGCCGCTGTTGCTCTCCTGCTCAGAGCCTTGAGATCTCAGGGCCTCGCGCCGCCACGACTTCCGACTGTCCCGGTCTCGGTCCCGGTCCCGGACTCGGTCTCGGTCTCGTTCTCTGTCCCGGTCTCGTTCTCGGTCTTCACCGCACTCCGCTTCGCCCGAGCACGCTCCCTGAAGAGCAGCTTCAGAGTGCTGGGGAGCGGTGGCCGGGCGGGACCCCGCAGCAGCGCCGCGCCCTTGGCCAGCGCCGCCTCGGCCGTCAGGTCCTCGACGCCGATCATGGCGCGGAACAGCGGGCGGCCATCGGGCGGTACGAGGTCGGCCAGGGGCCGCCCGGCGGCCAGCGACTCGCGCGCCTGACCGAGGACGTGGGCCAGCAGGGCGCGGGTGCCGGGGGTGTCATGGGCGGATTCGAGGTCGGCGCGGGTGACCGCGAACGCGTCCAGGGTCTCCTGGGGGAGGTTGAGGCGGCCCTCTGCGAGATCCTCAGCGATGTCGTTGGCGAAGTCGAGGCGCTGGCTGCCGTCGATGTACGTACGGCAGGCCTCGCGGTAGCCGGCCGGGGTGTCCTCACCCGTCAGGAGGCCGGCGATCAGCAGGAACGCGGGAAGAACGTAGGCGTCGATGTATGACTGGTAGTCCGCCTCGGTGGCGAAGCCCGCGAAGTCGAGGTCGGCGGGGGCGGCGGCGAGGAAGTCCGTCACATAGGTGCGCAACGGGGGGTGGACGCTCATGGTGTGCACCAGGGCCCGGAGATCGGGGTGCTCGACGGTACCGCCGGCCATTCCCTCGCGGACCTGTGTCGCCCAGCGCGCGAAGGCGGCGGCGCGTTCGGCTCGCGGGCCGCTGTCGAGGAGATTGTCGGAGAGGTGCATGAAAGCGGTGACGGCCAGGAGATGCGGGAGCTGCTCGGGGCGCACCAGGAGGCGGGTGGCCAGATAGGCGCTGGGGCGGTAGCGCGCGACGATCCGGCGCTGCCGTGTGTAGTCGGCGCGCAACCCCGCCCCGTCGATCCGGGCGGCGTCCAGCGCCTTGCCCCACCACAGTCCCACAGTTCGGCCTCCTGAAACTCCCGGTCCCGGCGATTTCCGGGACTCACACGGCAACGCAGCCACCGTAGTCGGCGTTCGGTCCCCGCTTTCTCCCTCCCCTCGCGCACTGCACGCGCCCGCGGTTGCCGGCGCGCGCGGTGAACTCGGCTTCGCCATGGGCTTGTCGTCGGGACAGGCCCTCTCAGCACAACAGGTCGCGCAGCAGGCCCGGCAGGGCGGCGTCGAGTACGGACCACACGGTGGCAGGGGCGCCGGTACAGGCCGCGGTACACGCGGCCCCCCGAACAGCCCTCTCCGAAGTAGTCACGTGCCGGCATCTCCTCGCGGTAGTGCGGCAGTTGCGCCACCCAGAAGTGGTGCGGTCGGCTTTCCGAAGGAGGTCTTCCTGCCCCCGGTACGGCCCGACCAGGGCCGCGGCGGCCGGCGGCAGCGGCGGGTCGAGGACCACTCCGGAGCGGTCCGGTGTCCACCACGGCTCCGCGAAGGCCGGCGCGACATCGGCCAGGAGTCGTGCCGCGCGCGCCGGGTCGAGCCGGATCCGGCGGTCGAGCCAGGAGAGCTGGGCCCGGACGAGTTTCTTCTCCGGGCGGATCGGGACCCGTTCGCACCTCTCGCTACGACCGAGCACCGACAGAGATCGCCGCACGCCGGGCCGGGCCGGGCCAGAGGGACCGGTGCCGGACGAGGGCTCCCGAGCAGCAGCGGGACGCCGTGGGAACGCCGTACGCCGGGGCCCGGAGAGTCATGACGGACTCTCCGGGCCCCGGCGTGTCGTGGCTGTGTCCTACACCGACCAGGTCACGAGGTGACGGTCAGCAGGTCGCGCTGTTCCTCGGGGAGTTCGACCTTGTCCTGGTACAGGAGCGCCTGAGCCGGGTCGAAGACGAGCACCACTTCGCCCGCCAGGCCGCCGTTGCCGCTGAGGACCTGCACGGCCTGGTCGCCGAGGCGGACGTCGTACTCGTAGCGGGAGCCGACGTAGGAGCTGGTGAGGACCTCGGTCCTCAACTGGTTGACATGGGACGGCGTACCGGACTGCGGGACGACCTCAAGCCGCTCGGGCCGGATCGCCACGGTGACGGAGTGGCCGGCCGGGACGCGCTCGTCGCTGTCGACCTGCACCACGTCGTCGCTGCAGTCGAGGAGGATCCGGTACCGCGTGCCCTCCTGTCCGATCACCCGGCCGGTGAGGAAGTTGCAGCGGCCCACGAAGGCGGCCACCTCCGGGGCGGCGGGCCGCTCGTAGATCTCGTGCGGCGTGCCGATCTGGATCATGTTGCCGCCCTCCATGACCGCGATGCGGTCGCTGAGGGCGAGGGCCTCCTCCTGGTCGTGTGTGACGTAGACGGTGGTGATGCCCAGCTCCTCCTGCAGCCGCTTCAGCCAGGCGCGCGCCTGCTCCCGGAGTTTGGCGTCGAGGTTGGACAGCGGCTCGTCGAGCAGCAGCACCGTCGGGGAGTAGACCAGGGCACGGGCGAGCGCGACCCGCTGCTGCTGGCCTCCGGACAACTGGTGCGGGTAGCGGCCGCTCAGGTCGGCGAGACCGACCTTGTCGAGCGCGTCGTGGATGAGGGTCCTCTGCTTCTCCTTGGGGACCTTGCGGATGTTGAGGGGCAGGGCGAGGTTCTTCGCGATGGTCATGTGCGGCCAGAGCGCGTAGGACTGGAACACCATGCCGAGGTTGCGCTCTTCAGGGGGCAGGAACACCCCGGCCGAGGCGTCGACGAAGGGTCTTCCTCCGACGGTGATGGAGCCCTCGGTGGGCTGTTCCAGACCGGCGATGCAGTTGAGCGTGGTGGACTTGCCGCAGCCGCTGGCTCCCAGGAGGGTGAAGAACTCGCCGTCCTTGATGGTGAAGGTGACGTCGCGGAGGACGGAGTTGTCCCCGAACGTCTTGGCCAGGTTCTTCACGGTCACCTCAGGCATGGTGCTTTCCCTTCATGAGCAGTCCTGCGAGTGCGACGAAGACCGCGGTGATGGCGATCTGGAGGGTTGCCAGTGCGGCGACGGATCCGGCCCGGCCCTGGGTCCAGAGGCTGAGCATGGTGGTGCCCAGGATGTTGTTGTCCGCGGAGCTCAGGAACACGGCCGGCGAGTACTCCTTGAGCATGATCACGAAGGTGAGCACGAGGGCTCCGGCGAACGCGGGGGTGACGAGGGCCCGCAGGACCCGGAAGAACGTCATCAGCCAGTCGGCGCCGGACACCCGGGCCGCGTTGTCGAGCTCGCCGCCGATCTGCATGACTGCCGGGGCGACCGAGCCGAACGCACTGGGCAGGGCGCGCATGCCGAAGGCGATGATGACGGCGTAGACCGTGCCCTGCAGCACCGAGCCCATACCGAACGGGGCGAGGGCGAAGGCCCAGAAGAAACCGATACCGATGATGATGCCGGGCAGCGACTGCGGGATCAGCGCGAGGTACTCGACGGCCCGGCCGAAGCGGAAGGTGGAGCGGCGGGCGACCATCACCGCGACCACCGCGAGGGCACTGACCAGCACCGAGCCGACGCCGGCCACGATGAGGCTGTTCCAGAGGGACTGGACGTAGTTGTCCGAGTCGAACACGATCTCGTAGTTCTGCGTGGTGATCGTCTTCAGCGGCGACTGGAGCGGGGTGAAGACCAGCGTGAACGAGCGGAGCACCAGGCCGAGGATCGGGACCAGGGCACCGACGATGACGTAGAGCCAGATGAACGCGATGCTCACCCACTTCAGCCAGCCCAGGTCGAGCTTGCGGGGGCGGGTCACCTTGCCGCGCACGGAGACGAACCGTGCGGCGTCCTTGAGCAGCTTGGCCTGTACGGCCACCAGGGTCAGCGTGACGAGCAGGATGATCGTCGAGGCGGCGCCCAGCATCGTGTAGTCGGGGTCCACCGACTGCAGGCCGTTGTGGTACAGGAACGTCGAGAACACGTCGATCTTCACCGGCTGGCCGTACAGCAGCGGCACGCTCAGGGTCTCGATGGAGACGGAGAACACCAGGATGGCGCTGTAGACGATGGGCGGCCGCAGCATCGGGACGACCACCTGCCCCAGGATCCTGAGCGGCCCGGCACCACAGACCTGCGCCGCGGACTCCAGGGACGCGTCGGACTGCCGCAGCGCGTTGGCGCAGAACACATAGGCGATGGGCGCGAGCGCCACGGCCTCCGTGAGGGCCATCCCGGGAATCGAGTACAGGTTCCACGGCACGCCGCCGAAGACCTGCTGGACCTTGATGCTGACGAACCCGGCCGGGCCGTACATGATGATCCAGCCGAAGCCCAGGATCAGCGAGGAGATGAAGAACGGCCACTGCATCGCCAGCGCGATCAGCCGGCCGCCGGGCAGCTTCGTACGGACCACCACGATCGCCATCGGGATGGCGATGGCCAGGCTCAGCAGCGTGGTCAGACCGGCGAACAGCAGCGTGTTGAGCGCCACTTCGCCGAAGCCCGCGTCCGTGAACAGGTCGACATAGCCGCGGACCGTGAAGGCTCCTCCGGCTTCGTAGAGCGGGCGGTTGCGCACGCTCTGGTAGAGGGTCGGGACGATCGGGGCCAGTACGAGGACGGCGAGGAACGCGAGGACCGCGTACTGGACGACCTGGTCCCGTCCGATGCCGAGGGGGCGGCGGTAACGCGGCGGTTTGAACGTCTCTTGGTGCTCGTCGGCCGACGTGCGGACCGGTGGGGTGAGGGTTGACATCTGCTCTGACTCCGATCGTCCCGAGGATGCCTACTTCTTGAGGAGGCTGTTGAAGCGTTCGAGCCAGGCGTCGGCGTCGTTCTTCGCGACAGCGGAGTAGTCGACGTGGATGATCTTGTCCTCGCCGACCTTGTCCACGACCTCCTGGTAGGTGTGCAGGCCCCGGCCCTTGACGCCCTCGCGGTACGAGGCCAGTCCACCCTCGGCGACCGCGCGCTGGCCCTCCGTGGAGAGCGCGAAGTCCATGAACAGCTTCGAGGTCGCCGGGTGCGGTGCCTCGGAGGAGATGCCCATGCCACGGGGGAGGACCACGGTGCCGTCCTCGGGGAAGACGATCTTCACCAGCCCGGCGCTGTCGTCGACGACCGGGTACGCGGGGGAGGCGCTGATCAGGAAGCCGGCCGTGTACTCACCGGAGACGATCTTCTCCAGCTGCGTCCCGGAGGAGGTCTCCGGGCGGGTCAGCGGGAGGATCGTCTTCAGCGCGTCCCACGCTCCGGGGTTGCCCTCGGTCAGGGCGCGGGTCACCGAGAAGCCGAACGAGCCCTCCGGGTCGCGGACCGTCACCTTGTTCTTGAACTTGCCCTCGTCGGCACTCACGATCCTGGCCAGGTCGGCCATGCCGGTCGGCGGCTTCTCCATCAGGCTGGTGTTGTAGGCGATCGTCATCGGGTCCTGCGACAACGAGTAGACGCTGGGCAGGAGTTGGGCTTCGTCGCCGAGTGCGGCAAGCTCCGGGGTCTTGTACTCCAGCACCGCGTCCTTGCGCTGAGCGAAGTTCGCCCAGGCGCTCGCCGCGCTGGAGATCATCACGTCAGCGGGCGAACTGCCGGCCGCGTTCTCCGAGAGGACCTTCTGGAACAGCTCGTCGCTGTCGAGCTCGTTGACCGAGACGGTCTTGATGAAGTCGTACTTCTTCTTGAAGTCCCGGACGATGGGGGCCATGTTCTCGTCGCCGAGGTTGGAGTAGACGGTGAGCTTGCCGCCCTCCTTCTTCGCCTCCGCGATCAGGTTGTTGTAGTCCTTGGGGTAGTAGACGGGCACCTTCCCCGCGTTGATCTTGTTCTCCGCCACCGCGGGCTTGTCGCTGCCCCCGCAGGCGGTCAGCAGTCCGAGTGCGAGAACCACGCCGATCGCGGTCGCGGACCGGAGACGGCCGGGGTGAGCGAGCCCGGGGGCGGCGCCCGAGGCGGCGAAGTGTCGTGAGCCGAGGTGGCTGGATCTGGCCATGGTTCTCCTTTGAACACGTGCCCTCTGGCAGCTGTTGCCGGGAGGTTAGAGACCCAGGTCAGGCGGGTAAATCCTTCAGCCATCAGAGCTCATAGTGTGTGTTGTGGTCGTTCTGGTCGTGACGCGAGTCACCTGCTCTGTACTGCGCTGATGGCTTGAAATAGGTGTACCCGGAATCCTTTTCGCCGCTGAGGGCTGACCCCCGCGATGGTCAGGGTGGGGGGAGGGTCATGCCCTGATGGTCCGACTCTGCCGCCTCGCGCCGGATTCGGGGCTCAATGCCGGTTTCGTGCATGGAGGAAACCATGAATCTGAGAATTCGCTGAACAATCGGCACTCAGATCCGTATCCAAGGGAGCTTCACACACACCGGACGTAATCGCCGGCTCAGAGGAAGTTTCAGAGAGGCCTGATGAGACGCAACACGCGAAAGAGATCGAAGACCACCGTTCGAGCGGTGGGCGCGGTGGCAGCACTGGCCATGGGAGCCGGTGGAATCGTGGCGGCCAACATCTACGCCTCAGCCGGTGAGACCAACACGGCGCAGCGTTCCGCCCAGAATCAGTTGGCGGCGACGGCGACCTCCACCATCGACTGCCCCGACGTCGGCCAGCAGTTGAAGGCGGTTCCCGACCAGGCGCGGTCTCAGGTGGACAAGGAACTGGCGCTCCTCGACAAGCAGATATCCGAGGCCTACCAGCGTCTTGCCACTTCCCAGCGGGCGATTCAGCAGGACGCCGACTTCGCACAGAACGCGATCGTGAGTCCGCTGAAGGACAAGCGGGCGGCCACGATCGACCGGATCGTCATCGCCATCGGCCGCTCGGCCGCCAAGCCGCAGGGCCTTGAGGCTCTGGCCGCCTGCAAGCTGCTGTCCACCGGTGGCAACCAGACCAATGCCGGTCAGGGCAACAACCAAGGCGGCAACAACAACCAGGGTGGCAACCAGGGTGGCGGCAACGGCAATGCCGGACAGCCGGCCGTCGGCGGCCCCGTCGCCGCCGACTACGTGGACATCAAGAAGGTTCGCCCCAATGTGAGCGCACAGCGCAAGTCGGGGAAGGCTTCGAGGGGCACGTTCGTCACCAAGTGCGGCGTGAACGCCAACAAGCTGTACAACACCGACAACGTCATCGTCGCGCCCGGTGTCACCAACGGCGCACACCACACGCACGACTACGTCGGCAACCAGTCCAACGACGCCTTCGCGACCGACCAGGACTTCGCCAAGGCCAAGACCAGTTGCCAGAACCGCAGCGACAAGTCCTCCTACTACTGGCCGGTGCTGCGTCTGCAGGACGGCAGCAAGGAGTTCGACGCGGACCAGCAGGGCGGCGGCGCCGAGGGCAACATCGGCAAGATCCTGACGGCCAAGCAGTCCACCCTGACCTTCGTCGGCAGCCCCCGCGGCAAGGTGGTGGCGATGCCGAAGTTCCTGCGCATCATCACCGGTGACGCCAAGGCGTTCACCAACGGCACGGCCAACGCCAACGCCTCCTGGAGCTGCACCGGCTTCGAGAACAAGGTGCAGCTGAAGGACAAGTACCCCCTCTGCCCGTCGGGCAGCGACGTGGTGCGTACGTTCAAGTACCAGAGCTGCTGGGACGGCAGCAACATCGACAGCGCCAACCACCGTACGCACGTTGCCTTCGCCGACGCGAGCGGCAAGTGCCCGAGCGGCTTCAAGGCCATTCCGCAACTGGTGCACCGTCTGGTCTACGACGTGGACGCGCCCAGCCTGAAGGACAACGGAAAGACCCGGCCGTTCTTCGCCGTGGACGGCTTCCCCGAGCAGGCCCACAAGCCGGTCACCGACCACGACGACTTCATCAACGTCTTCGACGAGCGGCTGATGAAGAAGATGACCCAGTGCATCAACACCGGACGTAAGTGCAGTTGACCGTCCACGGGGGTGGGCGTCGCTCCGACGACACCCACCCCCACCCGGCGTCCCGCCGTCGCCGGCGTTTTACTTCAGCGTCCTTCTTCATCGCCTTTCTTCAGCGTCCTACGTGTCGTCCCCGTGAGCTGCGGCGACCAACTGGCCGAGCGCGAGACCGCCGTCGCCCGGCGGCACCCGCCGGTGGCGGAGCACCGTGAAACCGTCCTCCGCCAGCAGCGCTGCGCAGGCGGAGTCGAGCAGCGCGTTGGCGAACACTCCGCCCGACAGCGCGGCCACGGCAGCTCCCGTCTCCCGGCGGGCGGCCCGGCAGACCTTCGCCACCGCCGCCGCGACCGCGCGGTGGAAGCGGGCGGCGATCACAGGAACGGGCACCCCGTGCCGCAGGTCGGCCACGATCGCGGCCAGTACCGGCCCGGGGTCCAGGCCGCCGGCGAAGCGGTACGCCCCGGTCTTCTCCGGCCAGGCGAGGACCGCCGCCGCCTCCAACTCGATCGTGGCCTGCGCCTCGTAGCGTGCGCGGTGGCAGACCCCGGCCAGGGAGGCGACCACATCGAAGAGCCGGCCCATGCTGGAGGTCGGCACGCAACCGATGCCGAGGTCCAACTGCCGTTCCAGCAGACGTAGTTCGGCGGGCGTGCAGGCGGCGACGCAGGGCATGTCCGCGTCCCAGGGCAGGCAGGCGGCCCGTAGCCGCGCCAGCGCCACACGGCACGGATCGGCCACGCCCGCGTCACCGCCGGGCAGCTGCGCGTACGGCAGCCGGGCGAAGCGGCGGTAGCCGTCGTAGCCGGCGATCAGCACCTCACCGCCCCAGATCGCCCCGTCGTCGCCGTACCCCGTGCCGTCGAAGGCGACGCCGATGACCCGCGCACCGCCGTCCAGACCGTGCTCGGCCATCACGGACGCGATGTGGGCGTGGTGATGCTGCACCGGGTGCAGGTCGATGCCGCGCGCCTCCGCCGTACGCCGCGCCCAGCGGGACGAGTGGTACCCCGGATGCCGGTCGGCCGCCAGCAGCTCCGGGGTGACCCCGGTCAGCGCCCGCAGGCGGCCCTCGGCCCGCTCGAAGGTCCGTACGGCGGTCAGGTCGGCCAGGTCGCCGATGTGCGGGGAGAACCAGGCGACGCCGTCCGCCCCGAGACACAGGGCGTTCTTCAGATCACCGCCCACGGCCAGCGCCGGGGCGACGGGCACCGGCAGCGCGACCGGCTCCGGGACATGGCCGCGTGACCGGCGCAGTACGACCTCGCCGCCCCCGTCGGCCCGGACACGCACCACGGAGTCGTCGCAGGGCGCCTCGATGACCTGGTCGTGCCACAGCCAGGCGTCAGCGATCCCGGCGAGCCGCTCCAGCGCCTCGGCGTCGTCGGTGACGATCGGCTCCCCGGCACGGTTGCCGCTGGTCATCACCAGTACCCGGGGACCCGGAGGATCGCCCGGCAGGCCGAACAGCAGCCGGTGCAGGGGGGTGTACGGGAGCATCACCCCGACGTCCGGGCTGCCCGGGCACGCCGCCTCCGCCAGCCCGGCGGCCTCCGCCCTACGGCGCAGCAGCACGATCGGGCGCCGACGGCCCGTCAGAACCGACTGTTCCTCCGGGGCGACGTGGGCCAGCCGCTCGGCCGCCGCCAGGTCGGCGCACATGACCGCGAACGGTTTGCCGCCGCGCTCCTTGCGTGTGCGCAGGGCGGCGACGGCCCGCTCGTCGGCGGCGTCGCAGGCCAGGTGGTAGCCGCCGAGCCCCTTGAGGGCCAGCACAGCACCCCGCGCCAGCAGCAGCCGGGCCTCGGCGAGAGCCTGCCCGCCCTCGTGGGGGCGTGTGCCGGGGACGGTGAGCCGCAGCCTGGGCCCGCAGTCGTGGCACGCCACCGGCTGGGCGTGGAACCGGCGGTCGGCCGGGTCCGCGTACTCGGTGGCGCAGTCCCGGCACAGGGGGAACACGGACATGGTGGTCGTCGCCCGGTCGTAGGGCACACCGGTGGAGATGGTGAAGCGGGGGCCGCAGTGCGTGCACGTGATGAACGGGTGCCGGTGGCGGCGGTCCGCCGGGTCCGCCAGCTCCCGCAGACAGTCCTCGCAGGTCGCGGTGTCCGGCGGAATGAGCGTCCGGCCCGTGCCGCCGTCCTCGGACGTGTGGATGACGAAACCGCACGCGCCGAGAGCCGGGACGGTCTCGTACGCCACCTCCTGCACGTCCGCCAGCGGCGGTGGCCTCTCGGCCAGTGCCCGGCAGAACTCCGCCACCGAGTCCGGGGCGCCCTCCACCTCGGCGACCACGCCATCGATGCCGTTGCGTACGTGCCCCGCGAGGCCCAGCTCCGCGGCCAGACGGTGCACGAAGGGCCGGAACCCCACGCCCTGCACGGTACCGCGCACGGTCACCCGCCGCCGTTCCGCGGACGGCGCGGCCGTGCTCGGAGCGGCCGTACTCGGGGCCGTCGTCGCGGAGGTCACGTGACAGCGGCCCGGGACACCCGCCCCTGGCCGTGAGCGTCGTGGGCCTCGGCGGGGTTGTTGTCGTGGCCCTGGCGGCGCAGGTGATCCATCGCGAGCAGCGGGGCGTGCGGTGCCGCTCCGTCCGCGACGGCGTGGACGCGGTCGAGCAGGATGTCGACGCCCCGCCCGTCACGGGACGAGGTGCGCAGGATCTCCACTCCGGGATTGACGCGTTCCACGGCCGTCGCGAAGGCGGCGTCGTCGAAGCCGGTGGCGTCCGCGAGATCCGTCTTCGTCAGCACCACGAGATGGGCCGCGCCAAAGGCGGTCGGGTACTTCAGCGGCCTGTCCTCGCCCTCCGTCACCGACATCAGTGTCACGCGCAGCGTCTCGCCCAGGTCGTAGGAGGCGGGACAGACCAGGTTCCCGACGTTCTCCACGAACAGCAGGCGGGTTCCGTCCGGGAGCCAGCCGTCGATGAGGCCGGACACCTGCGCGGCCTCCAAGTGGCACTGGCCGCCGGTCAGCACCTGCTTCACGGGCGCTCCGGAGCGGGCGAGGCGGCGGGCGTCGTTCTCCGTGGCCGGGCCCGCGGTGAGCGCGGCGACGGCCAGTCCCCGCTCGCGGGCACGGCGCAGGACCAGTTCCAGCAGCGCGGTCTTGCCGCTGCCGGGGCTGGAGAGCAGATTGACGGCGGTCACCCGCCGCTGGGCCAGATCGGCGCGGAGTTCCGCGGCCAGACCGTCGTTCCTGGCCGGCACGGCCGTCCGTACGTCGACGCTGCGGCACATCACGGGCTCCCTGCCATTCGTACCTCCGCCAGTTCCAGTTCCCGCCCGGTCAGCAGTTCGGCCGCCGGGGTGTCGCAGTGCGGGCACCACAGCGCGGGCGGCGAACCGACCGCGAAACGCGTGTCGCAGTCGTCGCAGCGGGCCCCGCGCCGGTACCTCCTCGACGACCAGTTCGGCGCGGTCCGGCGCGGTGCCCTCGGCGACGAGCGAGAACGAGCAGCGCAGCACGTCCGGGACCACACCCCGCCGGCTCGCCGACGCGCGGCGTCACGCCCGCCACCGCGTCCGCCCCGTGTGCGCGGGCGACGCCCTCGGCGCTCTCCACGACCGCGCGGCGATCGACAGCTCGTGCATGGTCCGCCACGGTAAGCACGGCCCGGGCCCAGGCCCGGCACCCGGTTGCTGATGAACTGTGTTTTCCCCTGGGCGGCCCACGCCGAAGACCGCCGGGGGAGTGGACTTCAGCGGGTCGGGTCGGGACGGGACGGCACCAGCGGAGCCCGTCACCGCTGTCCCTCCGATGGCAGTCCCGGCTTGACAGACGGACGATGGACTGGGGGGAGCGGAATTGCCGGAACACAGGGAGCCGTCATGATTGAGGCGAAAATGGTCGGCAAGCCCGACGAACGGCGCGATTTCCCGCGCGGACACCTGGAGGCAGTCCACCTGACAGGACTGGACTTCGCCGTGGCCACCTTCGATCCCGGCTGGCGCTGGACGGAGTCCGTGGCCCCGATCATGGGCACGGAGCACTGCCAGGTCCACCACAACGGCTATGTCGTCCAGGGACGTATGCGTATCCGTATGGAGGACGGTGAGGAAGCCGAGCTCGAAGCAGGCGAGGCCTTCGTCGTCCCGCCCGGGCACGACGCCTGGGTCGTGGGTGACGAACAGTGCGTGATTTACGACTTCGCGGGTGGCATGGCGAAGGACTACGCCAAGTCACAGGGTTAGGCCGACGACCCGCACGAAGTCGCCGAAAGGATGGTGTGTCGTCAAAAGGCCGGCCGACCAGCGCGGCGATGCGCGCAGGGCGGCCCTGGTCGTCGTGGTGCGCGAGCGCCCCAGCCCGCGAGCGCCTCAGCCGGGACCGCCCGTCATGATCTTCCAGACCCTCGTCGCCACCGGCAGGTTGAGCCGGTGGCCGAACTTCTCCACCAGGGTCGTCCCGTGGGCGAGGAATGCCGCCGTCCACGAACGAATCCCGGAACGGACCCGGGAAAGAAGGGCAGGTGATGGGCGATGACCTTGCCCGTACGGCGCCACCGGAGTGGCGGAGCGACGACGGAGCGTCCCGTCGGGTGGGCACGCAATCCGCTGCTGGAATTCGACGAACTCCTCAACCAGATGAGCGGGCTGATCGAATCCACGGTGGGCGGCACGGCCCCAGCGGTCGCGTGGACACCCCTCGCGGACGTCCGGGAAACCGACGACGCGTTCCACGTCGAGATCGAACTCCCCGGCGTCAAGAGCAAGGACGTCGACATCGAGGCCGGTGGCCAGGAACTGGTCGTCACCGGAGCGATCGAGGAGAAGGAGCGCGAGGGCGTCCTGCGCCGAAGCACCCGCCGGACCGGCGCCTTCGAGTACCGGTTGCGGGTGCCGGGATACCCGGGAAACGTGGACACCGAGAAGATCAAGGCGGACATGTCGGACGGTGTGGTCTCGATCACCGTCCCCAAGGCGGAGGTCGACAAGCCCCGGCACATCCACATCACCGAGAGCGGTGAGAGTGGCGAGAGCACCGGCCGCTGAGACGCGACCCGTCGGCGCCGGACACCGTTCCGGCGCCGACGCGTGGCCGCAGGTCACCTGCGCGATCGGCGCCACCACCGAACCCGCTGAACCGGAAATCAGGCCATCCGAATTGTTTCTTTGGTCTGAATGGCGGGAAATGAGCGTTTAGTGCTTCGGATAGGAGGCACGTCCGTGGGAGCTGGTGCGCCAGGCCCCGATTGTCTCCCCGTACGGTCCGAGCGCGCGCCCTCCCATGGTGACTGCCCGGTCACTCGTGGAGGGAGATGCGACGCACATGCGCATCACCGTGAGAACGAGGCAACACCCGCACGACGACGCCCCCGACACGGCCGACGCGTTCGACAGGCTCCGGGCGCTGCCGGACGGGCCGGAGCGCCAGACGTTGCGTGACGAGATCGTCCAGGCGTGGCTGCCCATGGCCGAGCGGATCGCCGTCCGGTTCCGGGGGCGCGGCGAGTCCCTCGAAGACCTCTGCCAGGTGGCGGCGCTCGGCCTCGTCAAGGCCGTCGACCGCTACGATCCGGTGCGGGGCAACGCCTTCGAGAGCTACGCCGTCCCCACCATCACCGGCGAGATCAAGCGGCACTTCCGGGACCACATGTGGGTCCTGCACGTGCCGCGCCGCGTCCAGGACCTGCGCAACCGGGTGCGCTCGGCATCGAAGGACCTGTCACAGGAGGTCTCGGGACGCAGTCCGACCGTCGGCGAGATCGCCGAGTACGCCCATCTGAGCGAGGAGGACGTGCTCGTCGGCATGGAGGCCCTGGACTGCTTCAGCACGCTGTCGCTGGACGCCGAGCTCCAGGGCAGCGACGACGGCTTCTCGCTGGGGGACGCCCTCGGCGGACCGGACGGCGGCTTCGACCTCGTCGTCGACCGCGAGTCCGTCAAGCCGTGCCTGCGCGCGCTTCCGGAACGGGAGCGGACCATTCTCTACCTGCGGTTCTTCCGCGGTATGACCCAGAGCCACATCGCACAGCAGCTCGGCATCTCCCAGATGCACGTCTCCCGGCTGATCAGCGGCTGCTGCGCCCGCCTGCGCGACGAGATGCTGACCGAGCCGGTGTGACCCACGAGAAGCGTCTGGTGCCCTCAATCCAGCCGCCCAGCCGCCCAGCCCCCCCAGCCGCCCAGTCGATCCAGCCGCCCGGTCGAGAATCCTCGACCGGGCGGCCGGACGGTGAGCTCACTGTCGAACCCTCCCGGGACGGGTTCGTCAGAACCGTGCCTCAACGCTCCGAACTAACCAGGATGAAGCCGCTGAAACACGCCGGAGGCGCCCGGGCGCCACTCCGACGTGTCCGGCACAGACCCTAGGGTGCGGCCTGCTCCTCCGGGAACTGGGTGGGCCCGTAGCGGTCGAGGGTGTTCTCCAGCTCGGCCCGGATCTCCGGCGGCAGTTCCCCGTTGCGGCCCCAGATGATGATCATCTCGGCTATGTTGCGCAGCTTGATGTTCGTGTGCTGCGAGACCTCCCGCAGGACCGACCAGCCCTGGTCGGGCGTGACCCGGGCCCAGGCGACGATCATGCCGATCGCCTGGTCCACGACGGCATGCGAGGTGACGGCCTCCTTGAGCTGGTGGACCTCTTCTTCGAGCTCAAAGATCCGTGCGGTGGCGTCCGTCGCCGTCTCCGGGAGGTCGCTGCCTTCCGGATGGGTCTGTGAGGGCATCGTCCCTCCCGCGTGACGCGAGCCGTCTCTTGTCTCCATGGCACTGCGGTGAGCGTCTCTTCGCATCTTGAGGCGCGGTTCCGACGCGTTCGCGGGACCCGAGGGGGTACTCGGACTCGCTGGAGGTGAGCGCACATGTGCCCCTCGAAGACCACGCGGGAGAACACGAGCGGCAGCCAGGCCCACGACGCCGGGCCGTATCTGCCCCGCAGCGGTGGCCTCGACGCGTACCGGCGGGCCGCCGCGCGCTGCCAGGGCTGCCCCCTGTACGAGAACGCCACCCGTACCGTCTTCGGCAAGGGCCCCGAGTCCGCCCGCATCATGCTGGTCGGCGAACAGCCGGGGGACCAGGAGGACAGGCGGGGCGAACCCTTCGTCGGGCCGGCCGGGCGGCTCCTGGGCAAGGCGCTGGAGGAGGCCGGCATCGACCGGGGCGAGGCGTACGTGACCAACGCCGTCAAGCACTTCAAGTTCACCGTGGCCCCGGGCGGCAAACGCCGCATCCACAAGGCGCCGGACCTGCGCGAGATCTCCGCGTGCCGCCCCTGGCTGCTGGCCGAACTGCACCTGACGCGTCCGGACGTCGTGGTGGCCCTGGGCGCGACCGCTGGCAAGGCCCTGATGGGCAGCTCGTTCCGGGTCACGAAGGACCGCGGTGCCCTGCTCCGGATGCCGGGCGAGGAGCAGGGCGCGTACGTCGTGGCGACGCTGCACCCGTCGGCGATCCTGCGCGCCTCCGACAAGGACCGGGAGGCCGCGTACGCGGGGCTGGTGTCCGACCTGGGCGTGGCGGCGAAGGCTCTGGCGGAGTGCGAGCCAACGGCCTGACCAGCCACACGCGGACCGCTCGCCCTACGGCTTGCGGGCCACACCGGCGAAGCTGTCCACCTCGGCCGGCGGCTGCGCATCGGCCTGCTCCGGGCGCCACTGGGCGACGGAGAGCAGGCCGGGCTCCAGCAGGCCGAGACCGTCGGAATCGACCGCCGCCGTCGTCGTCGCGGCATACGCCTCGGGCGGCCGCCCGAAGCAGCCGCCCGTTGCCGTGCGGGACCACGAGCTCACGCGGCCAACGCCACCGCCTCCACCGCCGGCGTCCGCAGTGTTCGCCGGGCCGTGGCGAGGCTGGTGCCCAGCGTCGCCACCGCCGCGACCGCGACGATGCCCAACCACACGCCCAGGCCCTGTTCCGGCCACACCGAGTCCGTACGGACGATCGTGAAGGGCAGGATCCCGGCGAGCCCGGCCACCGAACCGAAGAAGACACCGGTCGCCGTCAGCACCAGCCCCTCCACGCCGACCGCCCCCAGCACCTGCCCCGGAGTCGCGCCCGCCAGCCGCTGCTGGCCGAACTCACGGCGGCGGTACGTCGTCGCCGCGTACAGGGAGTTGACCAGCATGATGCAGGCGAAGACCACGATGATGCCGACGACCGTGAGGTTGAGGGTCTCCAGGTTCTTCGCGTCGACCGACTTCGGCACACCGGACGCGTCGATGGCGTCGTTCTCGACCGCCTGCATGTACAGCGTCGCCGTCGCCAAGCAGGTGAAGAGGATCAACGGCATGAGCACACCGGAGAGCTGACTCGCGCGCTCCCTCAGCGTCCGCACGGCCACCCAGCCGCTCGCCCCGGTCAGCGGCAGCCGGCCGAGCACGCCCGACAGCAGCCGCGGCGTGAGAAGCGCGAACCCGACCGACAGCAGGACCGCCCCGTACACGGGAGGCGCCATCAGCGCGGCGTCCGTGGCGGAGAACGCGAACGTGGAGCACACCCCCAGAGCACCGAGGACCAGCGCGGCGTACGCGAGCAGCGTCCGCGCACCGCCCCGCGGTGGCCGGCGCCGTGTCGCCCGCCGCACGGCGAGGAAGGCCGCGCCCACCGTCGCGAGCAGCGTGATGTCGATGCCCGTCAGCAGGGCGACGGGACCGAAGGAGTACGACACCGAGTCGGCGACCTGACCGGTGTCCTGGAACATCTCCAGCAACAGCCGCCCGCCCAGCATCGCGGGCCCGATCGCGAGGACCGCCCCGAACAGGGCGATCGCCACCGACTCACCCACGACCATCCGCCTGATCTGTCCCGGAGTCGCCCCGGAGCATCGCAACAGCTCCATTTCAGCGGTCCGTTGACGGATGTTCACGGTCAGCGTGGACGCCACAGCGAACAACACCAGCAGGGTGCCGTACCCGCCGACGACAGCCGCCGTCGTGGACAGCGTCTCCGCGCTCACGGAGTCGACGCCCCGCTGCCCGGCCGTGTCGTGCATCGAGTTGAACGTCATGATGATCGCCGCGCCCAGGAACACGGACAGCAGCGTCGCCATGAAGCGCCCCGGCCGCCGCCGGATCGAACGCATCGCCAGCACGAACATCACTCACACCCCCGCCGTCACGCCGTCGCCCAGGTGCGCCAGCCGCTCCGCGACCGCGTCCACCGTGGGTGCCGGCATCTCGCCCGCGAGCCGTCCGTCGGCGAGGAACACCACGGAGTCCGCGTACGAGGCGGCCACCGGGTCGTGCGTCACCATCACCACGGTCCGGCCGTGCGTCCGTACGGCATCCCGCAGCAGCTCCAGCACCTCGCGCGCGCTGCGTGTGTCGAGCGCGCCCGTCGGCTCGTCCGCGAAGATCACCCGCGGTTCGGTGACCAGCGCCCGCGCGATAGCCACCCGCTGCCGCTGCCCGCCGGACAGCTGGTCCGGCCGGTGCCCGAGCCGGTCACCGAGACCGACCGCCGTCAGCACCTCCTTCACGCGGCGGCGGTCGACCCGCCGCCCGGCGAGCTTCAGCGGCAGGATCGTGTTCTGGGCCACCGTCAGCGTCGGCAGCAGGTTGTACTGCTGGAACACGAACCCGATCCGCTCCCGCCGGAACCGGGTCAGCGCGGCCTCGCCGTCACCCGTCATCTCCGTGCCGTCGACCACCACGATGCCGCGGTCGGGCCGGTCCAGCCCCGCCGCGCACTGCAACAGCGTGGACTTGCCGGACCCCGAAGGCCCCATCACCGCGGTGAACGTGCCCCGCGCCAGACTGAGCGTCACCCTGTCCAGCGCCGTCACGGCACTGTCGTCACTGCCGTACGTCCTGCTGACCTTGACCAGCCGGAGCGCCTCCGGGGCGGGCCCCGCTTCGACCGTGCCCCGCCTGTTTCGCCGGAACATCTCGTCCCTCCCCGTCCTGGCACGCCTTGTGCCTCGCCGACGAAGCTACGGAGAACGGAGCGGGGCCACACTGGGCGCAGAACCCGTATCGGGGGGTGTACCCAGTGACACCCCCCGCGGTCCCTCAGGCAACCAGGCGCTACGAGGTGACCTCGGCTTCGGGCGGCGTACCGCTCACGAGCACCACCTCCAGGGTGCGTGGGCCGTGCACCCCCTCGACGCGGTCCAGCTCGATGTCACTGGTCGCCGACGGACCGGAGACCCAGGTCAACGGGCGTGCCGGGTCGAGGCGTTCGAGGCCCTGCGGGACCGAGGAGACGACCTGGCCGGGGACGCGTACGACGCAGACGTGGTGGTCGGGGACGAGGGTGATGCGGCGGCGGCCCTGGTCGGGCGACCCGTCCAGGACGATGGAGCCGGTCTCGGCGATCGCGACCGCGCAGCCCGTCACGACGCTGTCGACACGGTCCAGTTCATGCGGGGTACTCGCCGCGCGGTCGTGGACACGGGTCGCGTCCACCGCCTTCAACCAGGAGGGCGGCAGCTCCGGCGGGACAAGCACGCTCGTCGACCCCCGCTCGGCGAGGAGCCGCATGAGCACCTCCGGCAACTCCTCCTCCGTGCAGCGGTGCACGAGCGCCCGGTAGTCCGCCAGGTTCTCGGCGAGGAGATCCACCGTCTCCTCGACGCTCCGGTCTCCGTGCTCGCGCAGATAACTCCGGTCGATGGCCTCGTCGTACTGGGGGTACCTCCCAGGCCGTTCAGGCACTGGGGGAGTGTCGTCCTGTCGTACGTCCGCGAGCGCGCGCCGTACGCGGCCCAGGATCGCGTCCCTGCTGCTCACTTTCCGCTGTCCTTTCCGCCGTGTGTGCGCTGCCACCAGTCGCGGAACGGCTCCGCGGGGACGGCGGGGAGGTCGCGGCTCCCGGTCCACGCCTTCCCCGGCCCCCGCAGGGCGCGCGGGTGGAGGCGGCGGGTGCGGGACGCGAGCCGCTGACCGGTGCGCAGGGCGCCGGGGTGGCTGAGCGCCCAGCGGGCCGCACGCATCGCCGCGCGCTCGGCGGCGTGGCCCTTGGCCGGTTTGAGGACGACCTTGTTGCCGCGCTGGGTGACCTGGCCGCCCTGCGCGACCCGCTCCCGCAGGTGCACCAGCACCTCGGGGATGTCGATGGCGACCGGGCACACCTCGTAGCAGGCGCCGCACAGGGACGATGCGTACGGCAGGGAGGCATCGATCTCGCTTGCCGTGCCCCGGAGTTGGGGGCTGAGGATGGCGCCGATCGGGCCCGGGTAGACCGAGCCGTACGCGTGGCCGCCCGCCCGCTCGTACACGGGGCAGACGTTGAGGCACGCCGAGCAGCGGATGCAGCGCAGGGCCTGGCGTCCGACCTGGTCGGCGAGGGTGTCGGTGCGGCCGTTGTCCAGCAGGACCAGATGGAAGGTGCGCGGACCGTCCGCCGTCTCCGCGTCCGACGGGCCCGTCCACATCGACGTGTACGGGTTCATGCGCTCGGCCGTCGAGGAACGGGGGAGGGTCTGGAGGAACACCTCCAGGTCCTGCCAGGTGGGCACGATCTTCTCGATGCCGACGACCGAGATCAGCGTCTCGGGCAGGGTCAGGCACATGCGGCCGTTGCCCTCGGACTCCACGACGACCAGCGTGCCGGTCTCGGCGACCATGAAGTTGGCGCCGGAGATACCGACCTTGGCGCGCAGGAACTTCTCGCGCAGATGGAGACGGGCGGCCTCGGCGAGTTCGGCGGGCGTGTCAGTGAGACCCTCGGGCGCCGGGCGGCCCCACGCGCTCATCTCGCGGGCGAAGATGTCCCGGATCTCGCCGCGGTTGCGGTGGATCGCCGGGACGAGGATGTGGGAGGGCCGGTCCTTGCCCAACTGCACGATGAGCTCGGCGAGATCGGTCTCGTAGGCGTGGATGCCCTCGGCCTCCAGGGCCTCGTTCAGCCCGATCTCCTGCGTGGCCATCGACTTGACCTTGACGACCTCGCTCTCGCCGGTCGCCTTCACCAGGTCCGCCACGATCCGGTTGGCCTCGTCGGCGTCGGCCGCCCAGTGGACCGTGCCGCCCGCCCGTGTGACCGACTCCTCCAACTGCACGAGGTAGCGGTCGAGATGACGGAGCGTGTGGTCCTTGATCTGCTTGCCCGCCTCGCGCAGCGCCGCCCAGTCGGAGACCTCGGCCACCGCCCTGGCGCGCTTGGCGCGGATGGTGTGGGTGGCGTGGCGGAGATTGCCGCGCAGGGTCGGGTTGTTGACGGCCTCGTGTGCGGCCTTGGGGAACGCAGGAAAGGTGGGTGGGGGAAACGCAGGCATCCCGACGAACGTCTCGCTCATCCCAGGGGCTCCTCTTCCGTACTCGCCAGGATCTCGGCGATGTGGACCGGACGCATCCCGGTCCGCATCCGGGTCATCGTGCCGCCGATGTGCATCAGACAGGAGTTGTCGGCCGCGCACAGCACCTCGGCTCCGGTGGACTCGGCGTTGCGTACCTTGTCCGTCCCCATGGCCGCCGAGACATCGGAGTTCTTCACCGCGAAGGTGCCACCGAAGCCACAGCACTCGTCGGCGCCGGGCAGTTCGCGCAGTTCGAGTCCCTTGACCGCCTTCAGGAGCCGGCGGGGACGGTCTCCCAGGCCCAGGCTGCGCAGCCCGTGGCAGGTCGGGTGGTAGGTCACCGTGTGCGGGTAGTACGCGCCCACGTCCGTCACGCCCAGCACGTCCACCAGGAACTCGGTGAGCTCGTACGTCTTCGGCACGACCGGCGCCAGCGTGCGTGCGAGCGTGTCCCCGCGCCCCTCCGCCCGTGCCCGCTCACCCATGCGTGGATACAGCTCCCGCACCATCGCGCCGCACGACCCGGACGGCGTCACGATCGCCTCGTAGTCCCGGAAGACATCGGAGAACTGCCGGGCCAGTGGCTCCGCCTCATGCCGATATCCGGTGTTGTAGTGGGCCTGCCCGCAGCAGGTCTGCCCCATCGGGAAGTCGACGTCGACGCCCAGCCTGGTCAGTAGTTTCACCACGGCACGGCCGGTGTCCGGATAGAGCGTGTCGTTGACGCAGGTCAGGAACAGGGCGACACGCATCGCGGCTCCTTGGGGTCGATCATCGGATGAGTGCAGGTTACGGCGTGGGCGCGCGGACGGGGAGGGGGCCCGCTCAGCGAGTGGTGGGCCGGCCCGCTCACTGAGTGGTGAGCCGGGCCTGAGCCGCGCGCCACGCCGCCGTGTCGCCGCGCGGCTCGTATCGCTCCAGCGGCTGCGTACGGGCGAGAAGCCGTCGCATCGCCGCACGGTCGCCGACCAGCCCCTGGGTCCGCGCCTGGACGAGGACGTTGCCGAGCGCGGCCGCCTCCGCCGGGCCCGCCACCACCGGGAGCCCGCAGGCGTCGGCGGTGAGCTGGCACAGCAGCGCGTTGCGGGTGCCGCCGCCGACCACGTGGACCACGTCGACCGGGTGATCGGCGAGCTCCTGGGCCTCGGTGACGGCCTGGCGGTGGGCGAGGGCGAGCGAGTCGAGGATGCAGCGGGTGATCCCGGCGGGAGTGTCCGGCACGGGCTGCCCCGACTGTCGGCACGCCTCGGCGATCCGCTCGGGCATCCGTCCGGGCGCCAGGAACGCCGCGTCTCCCGCGTCCACCACCGACCGCAGCGCTGGCAACTCGCCCGCAGCCCGCAGCAGTTCACCGAGATCCGGTTCGCCCCACTCCCGCAGGCACTCCTGGAGCAGCCACAGCCCCATGATGTTCCGCAGGTAGCGGACCGTGCCGTCCAGGCCCAGCTCGTTGGTGAAGTTGGCGGCCCGGCTCGCCTCGGTGAGGACGGGGGCCTCCAGCTCCAGGCCCGCCAGGGACCAGGTGCCGGTACAGATGTACGCGAAGCGCTCACCGGCAGCCGGGACGGCGGCCACCGCGGACGCCGTGTCGTGCGAGCCGACCGTCGTCACCGGCACCGGGCCGGTCAGCCCCGTCTCCTCCAGCACCCGCTCCCGCAGCAGCCCCGCCGGGTCCCCGGGCTGCCGCAGCGGCGCGAACAGCTCCAGATCGATGTCGAGGCGCGCCGCCACGCCGTACGCCCAGTCACGGGTGCGCGGGTCGATCAGCTGGGTGGTCGAGGCGTTGGTGAGCTCGGTGCCTGGCTCGCCCGTGAGCCAGTACGTCAGCAGGTCGGGGATGAGCAACAGCCGCTTGGCGTAAGCCAGTTGTGCCGACTCGCGGGCGGCCGCCAGCTGGTACAGGGTGTTGAAGGGCGCGTACTGCAGCCCGGTCGCCGCGTACAGCTCGACGGCGGGCAGCGTGGCCCACACCTTCTCGGCGACGCCCTCGGTGCGCGGGTCCCGGTAGTGGACCGGGTTGCCGAGCAGGGCACCGTCGGCGTCGAGCAGGCCGTAGTCCACGGCCCAGCTGTCGATGCCGACGGAGTCGAGACGGCCACCGCAGCGGGCACCGGCGGCCCGCAGCCCGTCCAGCACACCCCCGTACAGCGCGAGGACGTCCCACCGCAGCCCCTCCGGCACGCGCACCGGCCGGTTCGGGAAGCGGTGGGCCTCGGTCAGCTCCAGGGAGCCGGCCCCTACCCGGCCGACCATGACGCGCCCGCTGGACGCGCCGAGGTCGACCGCGGCGAAGGCCTTCACCCCCGTGCCCGTGCCCATGTCCGTAGTCATCTCCCCAGTCATCGCAGGAAGGCGGCGGCGACACCGGCGTCGACCGGGACATGCAGCCCGGTGGTGTGCGTCAGGTCGCCGCCCGTCAGCGCGAACACCGCGTTCGCGACGTGCTCCGGCAGCACCTCCCGCTTGAGGATGGTCCGCTGGGCGTAGAACTCGCCCAGTTTCTCCTCCTGCACCCCGTACACCGCGGCGCGCTTCGCTCCCCACCCGCCGGCGAAGATCCCGGAGCCGCGCACGACCCCGTCCGGGTTGATCCCGTTGACGCGGATGCCGTGCTCGCCCAGCTCGGCGGCCAGCAGCCGCACCTGGTGCGCCTGGTCGGCCTTGGTGGCGGAGTACGCGATGTTGTTGGGCCCGGCGAAGACGGCGTTCTTCGAGGCGATGTAGACGATGTCGCCGCCGAGCTTCTGCCGGATCATCACCCGGGCCGCCTCGCGCGAGACGAGGAACGAGCCGCGGGCCATGATGTCGTGCTGGAGGTCCCAGTCCTTCGTGGTCGTCTCCAGCAGCGGCTTGGAGATGGAGATACCGGCGTTGTTGACGACGAGGTCGACCCCGCCGAAGGCGAGCACCGCCGCCTTGAAGGCCGCGACGATCTGCTCCTCGTCCGTGACGTCCACGGTGACGGAGACGGCCTTGTCGGGCCCGCCCAGCTCCTCGGCGACGGCGGCGGCGCCCTCGGCGTTCACATCGGCGACGACGACACACGCCCCCTCGGCCACGAGCCGCTGCGCGATGGCCTTCCCGATCCCGCTGCCCGCCCCTGTCACCAGCGCGACCCGTGTCGCGAGCGGCTTGGGCTTCGGCATCCGCTGGAGCTTGGCCTCCTCCAGGGCCCAGTACTCGATACGGAACTTCTCCGACTCCTCGATCGGCGCGTACGTCGACACGGCCTCGGCTCCGCGCATCACGTTGATCGCGTTGACGTAGAACTCACCGGCCACCCGGGCGGTCTGCTTGTCCTTGCCGAAGGAGAACATGCCCACGCCGGGGATCAGGACGATGGCCGGGTCGGCGCCGCGCATGGCGGGGGAGTCGGGCTCGGCGTGCCGCTGGTAGTAGGCGGCGTATTCCTCGCGGTACTCGGCGTGCAGCTCGCCCAGCCGGGCGACCGCCTCGGCCGGCGGAGCCGTGGGCGGCAGGTCCAGCACCAGCGGCCGCACCTTGGTGCGCAGGAAGTGATCGGGGCAGGACGTCCCCAGCGCCGCCAGCCGCGGGTGCTCGGCGCGGGCCACGAAGTCGAGGACGACCTCGGAGTCGTCGAAGTGCCCCACCTGCGGCCGGTCCTGCGAGGCGATCGCCCGGACGTACGGCGCGAGCGCGGCGGCGCGCTCCCGCCGCTCGGCCTCGGGCAGCGCGTCGTACCCCTCGATGACGGGCCCGAAGGGCTCGGGCCCGCCCCGCTCGGCGAGGAAGGCCTCGGCGGTCCGGATGATGTGCAGCGAGTTCCGCTCGCACTCCTCGGCGGTGTCACCCCACGCCGTGATCCCGTGCCCGCCGAGGACGCACCCGATGGCCCCCGGGTTGCCGGCCTTCACGGCGGCGATGTCCAGCCCGAGCTGGAACCCGGGCCGACGCCACGGCACCCACACCACGCTGTCCCCGAAGCACTCGGCGGTCAGCTTCTCCCCGTCGGCCGCACAGGCGAGTGCGATACCGGAGTCGGGGTGCAGGTGGTCCACGTGGGCCGCGTCCACGAGCCCGTGCATGGCCGTGTCGATGGAGGGAGCCGCACCGCCCTTCCCGTGCAGGCAGTAGTCGAACGCGGCCACCATCTCGTCCTCGCGCTCCACACCGGGATACACCTCGGTGAGCGCCCGCAGCCGGTCGAGGCGCAGCACGGCGAGCCCCGCTTCGGTGAGCGTGCCGAGGTCGCCCCCGGACCCCTTCACCCACATCAGTTCGACATCCCCGCCGGTCACCGGATCGGTCTCGGCGCCCTTCGCGGAGGCGTTGCCGCCGGCGTAGTTGGTGTTACGGGGATCGGCACCGAGCCGGTGCGAACGGGCGAGGAGGGCGGCGGCTTCGGGGTTGGGTGCCATGTGCTCTCAGTCCTTTTCAATGAAGGGTGCGTACGTGCGCGCCCCTGAGGGGCGCGGGGAACTGCGCGACCAGCCACAGCATGGCCCGCAGACGGCGACTGACCTCGTTTGGCAGACGAGTCCCGTCTGGCTCACCTGGCGGAGAGTTCACGCTCCCCACCCCGCTTGCTGCCCACCAACCCGCTCCTCCACGACCTTCGCGGCCCACCCGGACGCGGCGTACGCCGCCATGGGGTCGGGGTCCAACCCCATCTCCTCCCGCACCTCACGAAGCAACGGCCGCACATCGGTGTTGTAGGCGTCCATGAGCACGGCGTTGGCCCCCAGCACATCCCCGGCCACCTGCGCGGAGCGCAACGCCTCGCGGTCCACCAGCAGCGCCTTCGCCGTGGCCTCCTGCACGTTCATCACCGACCGGATGATCGCCGGGATCTTTGCCTCGATGTTGTGGCACTGGTCGAGCATGAACGCGACCTCGGGCGTGAACCCGCCACCGCGCACCACCTCGTACATGATCCGGAACAGCTGGAAGGGGTCCGCGGCCCCCACCATCAGGTCGTCGTCCGCGTAGAACCGCGAGTTGAAGTCGAACCCGCCGAGCTTGCCCTCCCGCAGCAGCGTGGCGACGATGAACTCGATGTTCGTGCCCGGCGCGTGGTGCCCCGTGTCGACGACGACCTGCGCCTTCGGCCCGAGCTTCAGGCAGTGGGCGTAGGCCGTGCCCCAGTCAGGGACGTCCGTCGAGTAGAAGGCGGGCTCGAAGAACTTGTACTCCAGCAGCATCCGCTGCCCCTCGCCGAGCCGCTCGTACACCTCGGCGAGACCTTCGGCGAGCCGGTCCTGGCGCTCCCGCACATCATCCTGACCGGGGTAGTTCGTACCGTCGGCGAACCACAGCTTCAGATCCCTCGAACCCGTCGCGTCCATGATGCCGACGCACTCCAGCAGATGATCAACGGCCTTGCGCCGCACCGCCGCGTCGGGGTGGCAGATGCTCCCCAGCTTGTAGTCGTCGTCCTGGAAGGTGTTGGAGTTGATCGCGCCCAGCTTCACACCGCGGTCCTCGGCGTACTCCGCAAGCGCCGCATAGTCGTCCACCGTGTCCCACGGGATGTGCAGCGCCACGGTCGGCGCGACACCGGTGTACTCGTGCACCTTCGCGGCGTCGTCCAGTTTCTCCCGTGGAGTGCGGGGGACTCCCGCCTGCGCGAACACCTTGAAGCGGGTCCCCGAGTTCCCGTACGCCCACGACGGCGTCTCGACGGCCTGGGTCTTGAGCGCGGCCTTCACCGCGGCGAGCTCGGTCACTTCAGGGCTCCTGTGACATCGGGTCCGGACAACGGGTGACGGCCGTCTGGAAGGACGTCCGTCTGAAACGATTCAGAAAGTGAAGCTAGGAGGCCCCGGAGGGGCTGTCAACCCCTCACGCGCAGAGTGTCCGTCGTGACCAGGATGTGACCTCTGGCTATCGAAAGAATTTCGATACGAACCCATTGACGCGACGTGCACGTCGTGCCTAACGTCCCGGCAACCCAGTTGAAACCTTTCACGACGCCGTGAGGCCCGACCTGCGGGCGTCGTCGAGGAGCCCCCATGACCCTCCCGTCCGACACGGGTCCGGCCCCGGTGCTGGCGCTCAGGGACATCTCGAAGTCCTTCGGAGCGGTGCGCGCCCTGCGCGACGTGTCCCTGGAGCTGTTCCCCGGAGAGGTGCACGCCCTCGCGGGTGAGAACGGCGCGGGCAAGTCGACCCTCATCAAGACGCTCGCCGGGGTGCACCGTCCGGACGCCGGCCAGGTGCTGCTGGACGGTGAGCCGACCGTCTTCCACGGCCCGGCCGACGCCCGTGACGCCGGCATCGCCGTGATCTACCAGGAGCCCACGCTCTTCCCCGACCTGTCGATCGCCGAGAACATCTTCATGGGCCGCCAGCCCAAGCGCGCCCTCGGCCGTATCGACCACAAGGCCACACACGCCGCCACCCTCGCCCTGATGCGGCGCCTCGGCGTCGAGCTCGACCCCGACCGCCCGGCCCGCGGACTGTCCATCGCGGACCAGCAGATCGTCGAGATCGCCAAGGCGCTCTCCTTCGACGCCCGGGTCCTGATCATGGACGAGCCCACCGCGGCCCTCACCGGCAGCGAGGTAGCCCGTCTCTTCGGTGTCGTCCGCACGCTGCGCGAGCAGGGCGCCGCCGTGCTGTTCATCTCGCACCGCCTTGAGGAGATCTTCCAGATCTGCGGGCGGGTCACGACCCTGCGCGACGGCGCCTGGATCTCCAGCGAGCCGGTCGACGGTATGACCGAGGACGACCTCGTGCGCCGTATGGTCGGCCGCGACCTCGAAGAGCTCTACCCGAAGCAGGAGGTCGAGGCGGGCGAGGTGGCGCTGAGCGTGCGCCGGCTGACCCGGGAGGGCGTCTTCACCGACGTCTCCTTCGATGTGCGGCGCGGCGAGATCGTCGGCCTGGCCGGACTCGTCGGCGCCGGGCGCACGGAGGTCGCCCGTGCCGTGTTCGGCGTCGACCGCTGGGACGCGGGCGAGGTCGAGGTCGACGGGAAGGCGCTGACGAACGGCGCCCCCTCCACCGCCATGGCCGCCGGGCTCGCGCTCGTCCCCGAGGACCGCCGTGCCCAGGGCCTGGTGATGGACATGTCCATCGAGCGCAACATCGGCCTCACCGGCCTGCGCACCACCGTGAAGGCCGGCCTGATGGACCGTGGCGCCGAACGCAGCCGCTCCCTCGACTGGGCCGTGAAGCTCCAGGTCAAGTACGCGCGGATCGCTGACACCGTCTCCACACTGTCCGGCGGCAACCAGCAGAAGGTCGTTCTCGCCAAGTGGCTGGCCACCGGCCCCAAGGTACTGATCGTCGACGAGCCCACCCGTGGCATCGACGTCGGCACGAAGGCCGAAGTGCACCGACTGCTCAGCGAGTTGGCCGCCGACGGGGTGGCCGTCCTGATGATCTCCTCCGACCTGCCCGAGATCCTCGGCATGGCCGACCGTGTGCTCGTGATGCACGAGGGCCGCCTCACCGCCGAGATCCCCCGCTCCGACGCCACCGAGGAATCCGTGATGGCCGCAGCCACGGGGAGGGCCGCCGCATGACGGTGACCGCCCCGAACCCAGCCCCCGCCGCCCAGGTGCCCAAGTCCAGCGGCACCCGGCTCGTGGACCGCGTCTTCAAGATGCGCGAACTCGCCATCCTGCTCGTCTTCCTGGTGATGATCGTCATCACCCAGCTGGGCAACAGCGAGTTCCTCACCGAGCAGGGCATCAAGGACCTGCTGCTCAACGCGACCATCCTCGTGCTGGTCGCCACCGGTCAGTCGCTGGTCGTCATCACCCGGAACGTCGACCTGTCGGTCGGCTCCACGCTCGGCATCAGCGCCTTCGCCGCCGGCACATACCTCCAGGGCGGCGGGAACACGCTCGTGGCCGTGGTCCTGGCGGTCCTGATGGGCGTCGGCTTCGGCCTGCTCAACGGGCTCCTCGTCAGCCTCGGCCAGGTACCCGCGCTCGTCGTCACACTCGGCACGCTGTACATCATCCGCGGCATCGACTCGATCTGGGTCGGCTCCCGCCAGATCACGGCGGCCGACCTCCCGGACGGATTTGTGAACTTCGGCTCCGGCGGCATCTCCGCGGTGCCGTGGCTGGCGCTGATCGCGCTCGCGGTGCTCGTGGCGACGGCGTACTACCTCAAGCACTTCGGCGGTGGCCGCGAGCTGTACGCGCTCGGGTCGAACCCGGAGGCCGCCCGGCTCGCCGGCATCCCGGTCCGCAAGCGGATCCTCGCCGCCTACACCTTCTGCGGCGCCCTCGCCGGACTCGCGGGCGCCCTGTACCTGGCGCGCTTCGGCAACGTCGACTCCGGCACCGGCAACGGCTACGAACTCACCGTCGTCAGCGCCGTCGTGGTCGGTGGCGTCGTCTTCACCGGCGGCTCCGGCAGCGTCTACGGTGCCGCGCTCGGCGCCCTGCTGCTGACCTCCATCAACAGCGTGCTGCCCGCCCTCGGCGTCAGCTCGGTGTGGGTGCTCGCGATCAACGGCATCCTGCTCATCCTCGCCATCGCGGTCGACCGGATCGTCGCCCTGCGCGTGGCCTCCGCCCTGAAGAAGAGGAACGCCCGCCATGGCTGACTCGACGCATCCGCGCGCCGGCCGCTGGTCCGCCTCCCTGAGGTGGGACGGGGCCGTCGGCGCCCTCCTCATCGTGGTCCTGCTGCTGTCCTTCGGCACCGTCGACGGTTTCGGCAACGCCCTCAACCTGTCGTTCCTGATCGGCAACACCCTGCCGATCGCGCTGATCGCCCTGCCGATGACCCTGCTCGTGGTCTCGGGCGAGATCGACCTCTCGGTGGCCTCGACGGCCGGTCTGTCCGGCGCGGTGATGGGCGCCCTGTGGAACCAGGGCATGGCCATCGAGACGATCATCCCGGTCTGCTTGCTGCTCGGCGTGGTGTGCGGCCTCGTCAACGGCCTCCTCGTCACCCGGCTCGGGCTGCCCTCCCTCGCCGTCACCATCGGCACCCTCGCCGCCTACCGGGGCATCGCGCAGATCGTGCTCGGCTCCGACGCGGTGACCGACTTCCCCACCCAGTACCTGGACTTCGCGGCCGGACGCATCGGGGACACCTTCGTCCCGTACGCCTTCCTGCCCTTCCTGGTGCTGCTCGCGATCGCCGTGGTCGCGCTGCACGCCACCCCGTTCGGGCGGTCGCTGTTCGCGATCGGCGCGAGCGAGGAGGCCGCACGGTTCGCGGGCATCCGCGTCAGGCGGCAGAAGCTCATCCTGTTCACGGTGACCGGCCTGATGGCCTCCCTCACCGGCATCTTCTGGGCGCTGCACTACGCCAGCGCCCGCTACGACAACGCCACGGGCCTCGAACTCTCCGTCGTGGCGGCGGTGCTGCTCGGCGGCATCGACTTCGACGGCGGCAAGGGCACGCTGGGCGGCGCGATCGCCGGTGTGTTCCTGCTGGGGGCGCTGCAGAACGTCATGAGCCTGTCGGACGTCTCCGCGCAGTCGCAGATCGTCGTCACCGGCGTCCTGCTCGTTCTCTCCGTGCTGGGCCCCCGGGTCGCACGGCAGATCTCGGCAGCGAGGGCCGCGCGCTCCACCGGATAGGCCCGCCCCCACGCGGCGGAGCCGCACACCGAAACAGCACCGTTCCCCACACGGGGCGCCACCCGCTCCCCTCCGTCCAAAGGACCCACACCATGCGCAAGTCATCCATCCGCCGTGCCTGTGCGGCCCTCGCCGCCGTCACCTCCCTCACCCTCGCGGCCACCGCCTGCGGCGGCACCACCAAGAAGGACGTCAGCGAGGAGAACGCCTCCGCCGCCTCGGACGCCAAGGCCAACCCCGACGCCGAGCTGAAGAAGGGCCTGACCGTCGGCTTCCTGCCGAAGCAGGTCAACAACCCGTACTTCACCTCCGCCGACAAGGGCGGCGAGGCGGCCGTGAAGGAGCTGGGCTCCAGCTACAAGGAGGTCGGCCCGTCCAGCGCCACCGACACCGCCGGCCAGGTGAACTACGTCAACACCCTCACCCAGCAGCAGGTCGACGCGATGGCCGTGTCCGCGCAGGACCCGGGCGCCCTGTGCACCGCGCTCAAGCAGGCCATGAAGAACGACATCAAGGTCGTCACCTACGACTCCGACACCAAGGCCGACTGCCGCAACGCCTTCGTCTCGCAGGCCAGCGCCGAGGACCTCGGCCGCACCGAGGTCCAGCTGCTCGCCGAACAGATCGGCTACAAGGGTGAGTTCGCGATCCTGTCCGCCGCGCAGACCGCGACGAACCAGAACACCTGGATCGACTTCATGAAGGACGAGCTCAAGGACCCCAAGTACAAGGACATGAAGCTCGTCAAGGTCGCCTACGGTGACGACGACGCCCAGAAGTCCTTCCAGCAGACCCAGGGCCTGCTCCAAGAGTACCCGGACCTGAAGGGGATCATCTCCCCGACCACCGTCGGCATCAAGGCGGCCGCCCAGTACCTGTCGGGCTCCAAGTACAAGGGCAAGGTCAAGCTGACGGGTCTCGGCACCCCGAACGACATGCGCAAGTACATCAAGAACGGCACGGTCGACGCGTTCGAGCTGTGGGACCCGGCGAAGCTCGGCGAGCTGGCCGCCCGTACGGCCGTGGCGCTGGTCTCCGGTCAGATCACCGGCAAGGAGGGCGAGACGTTCACGGCCGGTGACATGGGCGAGTACACCATCGGCAAGGACGGCGTGATCAGCCTCGGCAAGCCGACCGTGTTCGACGAGAAGAACATCGACCAGTTCGACTTCTGATCCCCGGAGGGTCGTTGATGAAGCGCGTGTGCTTCCTGCTGAAGGTGCGGGCGGACCGCCTCGACGAGTACCGCGAGCGGCACGCCGCCGTGTGGCCCGAGATGCGTGAGGCGCTCTCGGCCACCGGCTGGCACAACTACTCGCTCTTCCTGCGCGAGGACGGTCTGCTGGTCGGCTACCTGGAGACCGAGGACTTCGAGGCCGCCCGGGCCGGCATGGAGGCCACCGGCGTCAACGCCCGCTGGCAGGCGGAGATGGCGCCGTTCTTCGAGTCGCTGGACGGCGCCAGGCCCGACGAAGCCATGAAACCCCTCACCGAGGTGTTCCACCTGCCCTGACCCCGCCGGCTCGTCCCACCGCTCGTTCGCCTCCCTCCGCACAGGAGTCCCCACACAGGAGCCCCCGGACATGAGAAGACGCACTCTGCTGGCGACCGCCCTGCTGAGCACCGCGGCCACCCCCAGCCTCAACGGTGTCGCCCGAGCCGCCGCCCCCGGCCCCTCGCTCACCCCGGCCGGCAGCACCACCCTCGACACGAGGGCCATCTACTTCGTGTCGTACGACGGCCTGGTCAACAACAACTCGTTCCAGAAGAACGGGCTGCTGACCTACAAGGGCCACCAGTACGCCGCCTGGTACACCGCCGACCGCAACGCCGTCGTGGGCGGCCGCGTCCTCGGGGCGAGCACCTGGGAGACCGTCAAGGTCGGTCACACCCTCAGGTACGACGACTCGCACAACGTCATCTCCATGGGTGTCTCCAGGGCCGACGGCCGGCTGCACCTCAACATGGACTCCCACAGCGACGGCTTCACCTACGTCAAGTCCGTGGCCGGGCTCATGGACAACCCGTCCGGGCTGAGCTGGACCGCCAGCCGTTTCGGCGTCCCGCAGTCCACGCTCGACGGGCTCGCGCTCACCTCGCAGTTCACGTACCCGCAGTTCGTCTCCACGCCCGAGGGGAAGCTCCAGCTGAGCTACCGCGTCGCCGTCTCCGGCAACGGCCGCAACGCGCTGGCCGAGTACGACGGCACGTCCTGGACCGCACTCGGCGAGTGGACCAGCTCCACCGGCACGTACACCAGCGAGCACGGCTCCAGCACGGCCCGCAACATGTACCTGCACGGCATCGACTACGACAGGAACGGGCGCCTGCACGCGTTCTTCACCTGGCGCGAGCAGAACAGCGCGGTGATGTGCAGCGGCGGCGGCATCACCAACCACGACACCGGCTACGTCTACTCCGACGACCGCGGCCGTACCTGGCGCAACAACGCGGGCACCGTCGTCGGCACCACCGGCGGCTCCGACAAGGTCTCCGTCACCGACCCCGGGCTGGTCGTGGACCCGCTCAATCCGGACCACTCGCTGATGAACCAGGAGAGCCAGTTCACGGACTCGGCCGGTCTGCCGCACGCCGTCATCAGCTACGTGCCCGGCCGCTTCGGCCAGTGCACCACGAACTACGTCACCGACCGCACGAACAACGGCCGCGCCTTCCACGTCCGCAAGAACTCCTCCGGCACGTGGCAGAAGACCGAGATACCGGTCCCGCTGAACTCCAGCCAGCGCACCAAACTGATCCTCGACAGGTACGACAACGCGTACGCGATCCTCCCCTTCTGCCGTGTCGCCGGGGCCTCCAAGGCGTCCGGGTACACGGACTGGACGATCCTGTACGACGGCGTCGGCGCCGGACTGAACGCCTTCGGCGAGGTCGTGATCGACGAGACGCGGGTCGCCCAGGACAACGTCCTGTCGATCATGTACCAGGTGAGGTCCAGCGGTACGACGCCCTCGGCGCTGCGCACCCTCGACTTCCGCCTGCCCGTCTGATCCATGGCGCCGTGACCGGGAGACCGTGACCGGCGCCGCTGTGGCGGGTGCGCTGGTCACGGCGCCACGAAGGTAATGTGAACGCGCACCCGCCGCTCCGTAACTCCCCTGGAGGTCCTCGACCGATGGCCCAGTCGGTGGGTATCAAGGACGTCGCCCGTGCCGCCGGAGTCTCCGTGGGCACGGTGTCGAACGTGATCAACCGCCCGGACACGGTCGCGTCCGAGACCCGTGCCCGTGTGCTGTCGGCGATAGAGCGCCTCGGCTATGTCCGCAGCGAGTCGGCACGCCAGCTGAGGGCCGGGCGCAGCCGCATCATGGGCCTGCTCGTGCTCGACATGGGCAACCCCTTCTTCGTGGACGTGGCGCGCGGCGCCGAGCGGGCCGCACGCGAGGCCGGGCTCGGCGTGATGGTCTGCAACAGCGCGCAGAGCGCGAGCGAGGAGGCCGAGTACCTGTCCCTCTTCGCGGAGCAGCGGGTCCGGGGCGTCCTGCTGACCCCCGCCGACGCGACCGGCCGCAACATCAAGACGTTCCGCCGCCACGGCATCCCCTTCGTCCTCGTCGACCGGGTGGCCGAGGGCACCACCGAGTGCTCGGTGTCCGTCGACGACGTCGCGGGCGGCGCGCTCGCCGTACGGCATCTGGTGGACGCCGGACACCGCTCCATCGCGTACGTCAGCGGCCCGCCCGGCCTCAACCAGGTCCGCGACCGCCGCACCGGCGCCCTGAACGCGCTGGCCGAGGCCGGGCTGGGCCCCGACTCCCTGCGCGAGCTGCCCACCGAGCGGCTCGACGTGGCCGCGGGCCGCGACGCCGGCGCCCGGCTCCTCGGCCTCGCCGACCGCCCGACCGCCGTGTTCTGCGCCAACGACCTCCTCGCCCTCGGCGTGCTGCAGGCCGTGTTCGCGGCTGGGGTCAGCGTGCCGGACGACCTCGCGATCGTCGGCTACGACGACATCGAGTTCGCCGCCGCCGCGGCCGTCCCCCTCACCTCCGTACGGCAACCCGCCGTGACCCTGGGCGCCATGGCCGCGGAGCTGCTCCTGGAGGAGACCGAGGCGGAGACGGCACCGGCGGTGCACGAGCACAAGCGGGTCGTCCTCCAGCCTGAACTGGTGGTGCGCAGCTCCAGCCTGTCGGCGCGCTGACCGCCCGTTTCGTGGATTTTCTTGATCCACGGGGTCGGCCACGCGAAGAATCTGTGGTGGACTGGTGGGCGCCCTGGAAACCGTACGTCTCGGGAGCCCCGTTGACCGCCAGCTACCGCCAGCCCGGTGTCGTCCTCACCGACCGCCGCTTCACCGTGCCCCTCGACCACGACGACCCGGCAGGGGAACGGATCGAGCTCTACGCGCGTGAAGTCGTAGCGAGCGACAAGACGGACCAGGACCTGCCCTGGCTGGTCTACCTCCAGGGCGGGCCCGGCTTCGGCGCGAACCGGTTCGTCGGCACACAGGCCTGGCTCGGCCGCGCCCTTGAGGAGTTCCGCGTTCTGCTGCTCGACCAGCGTGGCACCGGCGCCTCCACGCCCGCCAACCGGCAGACCCTCCCGCTGCGCGGCGGCCCCCGCGAGCAGGCCGACTACCTGGCGCACTTCCGCGCCGACTCCATCGTCCGCGACTGTGAGGCCGTCCGCCCCGAGGTCACCGGTGGCGCCCCCTGGACCGTACTCGGCCAGAGCTTCGGCGGCTTCTGCACGGTCAGCTACCTGTCCACCGCACCCGAGGGACTGAGCGCCGCCGTCATCACCGGAGGTCTGCCCTCCCTCGACGCACACGCGGACGACGTCTACCGCGCCGCCTACCCGCGCATCGAACGCAAGGTCGCCGCCCACTACGCCCGCTACCCTCAGGACGTCGAGCGGGCCCGCCGGATCGCCGAGCACCTGCTCGCGCACGAGGTCGTCCTGCCGAACGGCTACGGGCTCACCGTCGAGGCCTTCCAGTCCCTCGGCATCGCCCTCGGCAGGAGCGACGGCAGTGCGCGTCTGCACTACCTCCTGGAGGACGCCTTCGTCCGCACCGGGCAGGGCCCCGCACTGTCCGACGCCTTCCAGGAGGAGATCCTGGGGCTGCTGTCGTTCGCGGGCCACCCGCTGTACGCGCTCGTCCACGAGGCCTGCTACGGGCAGGGCGAGCGGCCCACCGCCTGGTCCGCGGAGCGGGTGCGCGCCGAGTTCCCGCAGTTCGACGCGGCCAAGACGCTTACCGGGGACGGCCCGCTGCTGTTCACCGGCGAGTCCGTCCACCCCTGGAACTTCGACACCGACCCGGCCCTGCGCCCCCTGCGTGAGACCGCGGAGGAGCTGGCCGCCCGCACCGACTGGAAGCCCCTGTACGACCCGGCCCGGCTCGCCGTCAACGAGGTGCCGGTCGCGGCAGCCGTCTACCACGACGACATGTACGTCGACACCGCACACTCGCTGCAGACGGCCCGCGTGATCCGCGGCCTGCGCACCTGGGTCACCGACGAGTACGAGCACGACGGGGTACGGGCCTCCGGGCCCCGCGTCCTGGACCGGCTGCTGGCGCTGACGCGGGACGAGGTCTGACCGTTGTCAGTGCCGCGGGTTACTGTGCGGTCATGACGGAGCCGACGAACGACCAGCTGGAGCCCATGCCGGAGGACTGGCAGCGCGCCCTCGCCGTCGTGGCCCACCCGGACGACCTCGAATACGGCGGCTCGGCGGCCATCGCCGCGTGGACCGAGGGGGGCCGCGAGGTCACCTACGTCCTCGCCACCCGCGGCGAGGCCGGCATCGACACGCTGGAGCCCCACGAGTGCGGCCCGCTGCGCGAGCGGGAGCAGCGGGCCGGCGCGGCGGCCGTGGGCGTGACCGAGGTGGAGTTCCTCGACCACAGGGACGGCGTCATCGAGTACGGCCCCGCGCTGCGCCGGGACATCGCGGCCGCCATCCGCAGACACCGGCCCGAGCTGGTCATCACCCTCAACCACCGCGACACCTGGGACGGCACCGCCTGGAACACCCCCGACCATGTGGCCGTGGGCCGCGCCACCCTGGACGCGGCGGCCGACGCCGGCAACCGCTGGATCTTCCCCGAGCTCACCGAGCAGGGCCTGGAGCCCTGGAACGGCGTCCGCTGGGTCGCCGTCGCCGCCTCCGCGACGCCCACCCACGCGGCGGACGCCACTCGGGGACTCGATCACGCGGTGCGTTCTCTGCTCGAACACCGCACCTACATCGAGGCGTTGACCGACCAGGAACCCGAGGCGTACGCCCGAGAGTTCCTGGCCGGGGAGGCCCGGGCCGCGGGTGAGCGCTTCGGCGGGAAACCGGCCGTGGCGTTCGAACTGTTCACCCGATGACCGACGCTGCGGAACCGAGGGGAGAGCGACCGATGGCCGAGGAGGAACTGCTCGCCGAACGGTTCGAGGAGCACCGAGGTCATCTCCGCGCGGTGGCCTACCGGATGCTCGGCTCGCTCAGCGAGGCCGAGGACGCCGTGCAGGAGGCGTGGCTGCGGCTCAGCCGCTCCGACACGAGCGATGTGCACAACCTCGGGGGCTGGCTGACGACCGTGACCGGACGGGTGTGCCTGGACATGCTGCGCTCGCGCCGCACCCGGCGCGAGGAGTCCATGGACGCGTACGAGACGTTCGTGCCCGATCCGGTCGTCCGCTCCCTGGACCGGGTGGACCCCGAGCAGGAGGTGCTGCAGGCGGACGCCGTCGGACTCGCGCTGCTGGTGGTGATGGAGACGCTGGAGCCCGCCGAGCGGCTCGCGTTCGTGCTCCACGACATGTTCGCGGTGCCCTTCGACGACATCGCGCCGGTCGTGGACCGTTCCACGGCCGCGACCCGGCAGCTCGCCAGCCGCGCCCGGCGCCGCGTGCAGGGTTCCGTACCCGCCTCGGACCCCGATCTGGCACGGCAGAGACAGGTGGTCGACGCCTTCCTCGCCGCCTCGCGCGGCGGGGACTTCGAAGCGCTGCTGTCGGTGCTCGACCCCGAGGTGGTGCTGCGCGCCGACGCCGGAGCCCTGGCCGTGGGCGCGGCGGCGTCCAAGCAGGTGCGGGGCAGGCAGTCGGTGGCCGAAGGGGCCTTCATGTTCCGGCAGTTGTCGCAGTACGCGCGGCCGGTGCTCGTCAACGGATCGGTGGGCCTGCTCACGGTCGTCGACGGCACACCCGTGTCGGTCGCGAGCTTCACGGTGGTGGACGGGAAGATCACCGCGATGCACATCCTGTCGGACCCGGAGCGACTCGCAGGGCTCGGTCTCGTGGCGCCGGCCGCCGACCGGCCCGCGTCCTCCACCGGGGACAGCCCCGGGTCGGAGGGATGAGAACGCGTCGTCGTTAGGCTGAACCGCATGGAACAGACAAGCGCCGACCGCCCCCTGGACCTGCGAGCCGACTGCTCCCGGTGCTTCGGGCTGTGCTGTGTGGCCCTGGCCTTCGCCGCCTCGGCGGACTTCGCCGTCGACAAGGCGGCCGGCGAGCCGTGCGCCAACCTCCGGGAGGACTTCCGCTGCGGCATCCACACCGAGTTGCGGCAGAAGGGCTTCACCGGCTGCACGGTCTACGACTGCTTCGGCGCCGGACAGAAGGTCTCCCAGGTCACCTTCGGCGGGCAGGACTGGAGGACGGGATCGCGTGCGGACGCGCGGCGGATGTTCGACGTGTTCCCTGTCGTACGCCAACTCCACGAGCTGCTCCGGTACTTGGCGGAGGCTCTGACTCTGACCGCCGCCAGTGAAGTCCACGCGGACATACGCGCCCTGCTCGACGAGACCGAACGGCTCACCCTCGGAACCCCGCAGGAGCTGGGGGAGTTGGACGTCCCCGCGCACCGGCAGCGCGCCAACGTCCTGCTGCTGCGTGCGAGCGAGCTGACGAGGGCGGGTGCGGGCCGCCGGAAGCAGCGCCGGGGTGCCGATCTGATCGGAGCCCGCCTGAGGGGTGCCGACCTCCGCAAGGCCGACCTGCGCGGCGCGTACCTCATCGCCGCCGACCTGACGGGGGCCGACCTGCGGGGTGCGGACCTGATCGGCGCCGATCTGAGGGACGCCGACCTCACCGGCGCCGACCTGACCGGCGCCTTCTTCCTCACCCAGCCCCAGCTCGACTCGGCCCGGGGGAGCGTCGGGACGAGGCTGCCGGTGACGGTCACCCGCCCCGCTCACTGGACAGCGGGGTCCTGACACGGGTGTCGGCCGCGTGGAGCGGATCGCTCACGGTGTGCCGGGAGATGGTTGGCGTACACCCCGATCTCCGATAGGTTAGGCAAGGCTTACCTAAGGGAGGTTGGGATGGCTGACGGTCAGACCTGGACGGCCGCACCCACCGCGGCCGAGCGCGCCCGCTCGGTGCTCGCCGCGGCGTGGTCCTGCGCGGTGACCGCGGAAGGCGGACGCGAGGAGTTCGTCGGCGCGCACACCGCGGCAGAGGACGGCCGTGTGCTGCTGCACGTGCCGGAGGACAGCAGGCTCGCCGCGGCCGCCGTCTGCGCCCCGCGCGGCGAGCCCTCCGCGGTGCTGGAGTTCGCCGACGTGGCACCCGTGGCCATGCGGGACCGTATCCGTACCCGGCTCTGGATGGCCGGCTGGTTCGCCCCCGAGGACGGGCGGCTCGCGTTCCGGCCCACGCGGGTCGTGCTGCGCCTGTCGACCGGCGCGGTCGTCGTCGACCTCGACGAGTACGCCGCCGCCACGCCCGACCCGCTCGCCACGGCCGAGTTCCACCTGCTCACCCACCTCGCCGAAGCCCACCCCGACGCGGTCGAACGGCTCACCCGCCTCGTCGACCCCGACAGCCTGCAGGGCGCCGTCCGCGTCCAGCCGCTGGCCGTCGACCGGCACGGCATCACCCTGCGCATCGAGCGGGCCCGCGACAACGGCGACGTGCGCCTGACCTTCCACCGGCCCGCCGACGACCTGGCGCAGCTCACCGAGCGCATGCACACGCTGCTCGCCCAGGCCGGTGCCGCTCGCCGCCCCCGGGCACTACAGCGGCAGCGCACAGACGGCGACGGGTGACGCGAACGGCTCTCCCGCGCGCCGGAGCCCACCGCTCTCGCGGTCCACGTGGAAGACACTGACCGCGTTCGACCGCTGGAGCGAGGCGAACAGCAGCGTCCCGTCGGGCGAGAACGCGATCTGACGCGGGAAGTCCCCGCCCACCGGCACCGTGTCCATCAGTTTCAGCCGCGCCCCGCCCGCCTCGACCGCGTAGCGCGTCAGGCTGTCGTGGCCGCGATTGGCGAGATAGGCGTACGACCCGTCCGCCGTCACCAGGAGCTGTGCGGGATAGTTCGTGCCGGAACCCGTCCCCGTGGACTGCGGCTCACCCGGGGTCAGCCGGCCGCTGCCCGGGTCGTAGCCGCACACCACGACCGTGTTGTCGAGCTCGCCCGCGAGGTACGCGTGGCGGCCCCCCGGGTGGAACGTCAGATGCCGGGGCCCGGCGCCCGGCCGCGTCCGCGCCCGCGAGACCTCCGTGAGCGTGCCCTTCGCCTCGTCGAGCCGGTACGTGTACACGGTGTCCGTGCCGAGGTCCACGGCGAGGACATGGCCTCCGTCGGGGCTGGTGACGATCTGGTGCGCGTGCGGGCCCTCCTGCCCCGGCCCGGGCGCCGGACTGTCGTGCACGACGCGGTCCGTGCGCTCGCCGAGCGCACCCGAACCGTCGATGGGGTGCACGGCCACACTGCCCGAGCCGTAGTCGGCGCTGAGCAGCCAGCGCCCGCTCGGGTGCACCGACAGATGGCAGGGGGCCGCGCCACCGGTGCTCCGGGTGCCGAGGACACGGTGGTCGGAGAGCCGTACGGCGGTCACAGTGCCCTCGGTCCGCTCATTGACGGCGTACAGCGTGCGGCCGTCCGGATGCGCCGCGAGGTACGACGGATCGGCGACACCGGTGATGGTCTGCCCGCCCTTGATGCCGCCGGTCTGCGCGTCGTACGTCGCCACGCGGATACCGTCGCCGCCCCCCTCGGCCGAGGTGTACGTGCCGATGTAGAGCGGGTGCGGGCCCGTGGGGCGCGGGGAGGGAGCGGTGCTCTGCGCGGAAGGGGACGCGGAGGCTCCCGGCGTGGCAGGCGCGGCGCCGTCGGTCGCGGTGGTGGACCCGGAGCATCCCGCCAGCGACACCGGGACGGCGGACGCTGTGACCGCCGTCAGCAAACGGCGCCTGGTCCATTCGCGTCGGTCCCGCGCCGGTTCACTCGTCACTGGCCGCACCTCGGTCCCTCGGTCGTCGTCCTGTCCGTGATCCACTTTCACCCGCGAGACCTCCGAAGCGCAAAACACAGCGGTGGGCGCGCGCCTGACGCGACACCCACCGCCCGTCGGTCTCCCACCCGTGGCCCGTCTACCAGTCGCCGTCCCCGACCGCCTTGCCCGGCGCGTCCCCCAGCGGTTTCACCTGGTGGGGCGCGGGCTGCTGCCAGGGCTCGTGGTCGTCGCCGAGCCAGTCGCCGACCGGCCGCACGGTGCCCAGTGCGTCGCTGGGCGCGAGGTCGAGGGCGTCCTGGTCGTAGTAGTCGAACCACGGCAGCCCGGCCCGGGTGTACGCCGCGCGGTCCACGGGCGACGGCGGGGGCGCCTCGCCGGTGATACGGCGCCACTCCGGCGGCGTCACCAGGTGCACGAAGACGCGCCCGGCAGGCTCCTCGGCCCAGCTGCCGCGCGGCCACACGTCCCGGTGGACCTCCTGACGCATCGAGCCGCCGACACCGAGCCCCATCGCGGCGGGAGCGCGGGGCGGGCCGGCGGGAGCACCGCCCTGCGCGGCACCCGGCGCGGGCGGGGCCGCCATGGGAAACGCCGCGCCGTAGCCTCCAGTCGGCTTCGCCGACCGCACGACGGCCCGGTCCTCGGCGATCCGCCGCTGCGCCTCGCGCCACTCGGCCAGCCGCTCGCCGTTCAGCGGGAACGACCGCAGCTGTACGCCACCCCACACCTCCTCGCCGGTGACCTGGCCCTCGACCGTGGCACCCAGGCCCAGCGGGACGGCCACGAACTGGCGGACCGTGCCCTTCCCCGAGTTGATGCCGTCCAGCCACGGCTGCCGGGGCAACACCACGTAGTTCTGCGGATCACGACCGAGCCGGTCGCTCCACGGTTCGCCGGAGACCGCGCACACCTTGCCGACGCCCACCTGGAGCGCGGCCGGCTCCGTCGTGCCCCCGAAGTGCAGCCACATCGCCTCGCGCAGGTACACCGGCAGCATCACCCCGCCACGCGCCCGCATCCGCTCGGGTGCCGTGTCCGGGTAGTCCTCGACGCGGCGGACCGGGAAGTCGCCGAGCCCCGGAGGCAGCGGGTGCGTGCCCGTCTCGGGCAGCCGCAGGGTCCGTTTGAACCGCACCTGGACACCTCCCGGCAGGTGCAGTGTGGTGCCGTCGATCCGCACGGTGCCGTCGGCCATTCCGTACGCCCCCTCGCTGTGGTGCCGTGTCGCGTCGTCGCCGTGTACGACGCCCGGTCGTCACTTGGAACGCCGGACGAGCACCACCTGGTTCCGCAGGCGCGTGCGGACGTGGTGCAGCCGGTCGCGCAGGCGGGTCAGGCGGGGGCTGCGCTCGCGTTCCTCGCGGGAGACGCGGTCGAGTTCCTCCAGCAGGCGGCGGGAGCGGTGCTCGGTGTCGAGCTCGTCCAGGATGCGGTTGACCTCGGTGAGGACGGCCCCGCGCAGCTGCCACTGGCGGGCGTCCCGCTGCACGTCCTCCAGCAGCAGCTGGGCCAGCTTGTCGCGGGTCGCGGCCGCCGTGGCCAGCTCGGCGGCGAGCCGGGACTCGGCGGACTCGGCGTTGCTGCTGACGTCGGTGGTGACCAGCACCGCGAAGCTGACGACGGCGTCCGCGATCTCCGCGAGGAGCTGTTCGAGGACCGCTCCCGTCGCGGGCTCGAACAGCGGCTGGGGCTCCCGCTCCCGGGCGAGGTCGGTGAGGGTGCGGGCGATGACCCGCAGGACCACCGTGCAGATCTCCAGCGTGTCCAGGCCCGTGCGCAGCACGACCCGGTGCAGCAGCCCCTCCCGCACTCGCGGGTTGAGCTTCAGGCTGTCCTCGGCCTGCCGGAGGGACGCGTCCACCTCGACGATGTCGTGGTCGAGCTGACGGGCCTCGTGGAGCTGGGCGGCGGCCTGCACGAAGGGAGTGCGGCCGGCGGCCTCCTCGCCGACGCGCAGCATCAACTGCCGCATCCGGCGCGCCATGTCCTCGATGGACTCACCGGCCGTCTTCACCCACACCGGGGGAGCGAGGACGAGGTTGAAGACGAGTCCCACGGCGGCACCGATCAGCGTCTCCAGCACCCGCGTCCAGGCCGTGCCCCCGACCTGGGTGACGCCGAGCACGAGCATGGCGCTGATCGCCACCTCGGGCACGAACTCGCTGACCCGCACGAGATGCCCGACGGCGAGCGAGGCGAGGATGATCAGGGCGAGGCTCCACCAGGTGAGCCCCACCAGAAGGCTGAACAGGATGGCGATGACGACGCCGGCCACCACCGCGTTCACACGGCGGATGCCGGTCTTGAGCGTGGCGTAGAGGGTGACCTGCACGACGAGGAGCGCGGTCAGCGGGGCCGTGAGGGGCGCCGCCTCGGGGCTGAGCCGCAGCGCGACCACATACGCCAGCGTCGCGGCCGCCGACGACCTCACCGATTGCACGACAATGGGGTCCTGGCGCCACTTCGTCATCTGTGGGCCGACCACGGCCCACGCACCACGTACGTCTCGCATCCTTGGGCTTTTCCCGTTCTGCCGCTGCCCGGAACGTTTCTCCGCGGACGTTGATCGTCCGCTTGGGAGCGTAGGCCGTACCCGCCGGTCATGAGCGGAGACGCCAAGGGGTGAGATGAGGAGGGAGCGGGGCCCGGTGGTCGCCGGGGCCGGCTCACTCGTGCAACTTCCGCAGGAACGAGGACAGGTTGCCCACCGTCCGTGCGATCTGTTCTTCCTGCGTGAGGGTCTCCTCGAAACGGCCCCCTGACTCGGGGGACCTTCTTACCGCGTACGTAGAGGGAGCAGGCGAGGTCGGCGCACATGTACACCCCGACCGAGTTGCCCTCCCGCCCGGCCGCGCCCGCCTTGCGTGCCGTCATCAGGGAGACACCGCTGCCCGGGTGCGTGGTCAGGCACACCGAACACAGGCTCCGGTGCAGGAGACCGCGCCGGACGGACGGAAAACGCAACGCGACGCCGACCAGATCGCCGCCGTGCTCGGCCACGAGATAGCTCCGGTCGGGCGCGCCGGGGTCACGCCAGCCGAGGAAGTCCAGGTCGTCCCAGGGGCGCCGGTCGAGATCACGGGGTAGCGCGAGTCGTTTCGCCTCTCCCTTGGTGCAGTTGACGAACGAGGTGCGGATGTCCTGCTCGGTGAGTGACCTCATGGGGGAGCCTCCTGGGGAAGGGGGGAGCGAAGCCAGACAGATCCAAAACCTAGGGGCACTAGGCTGTGAGACAGGTTATGTAGGCAGATCGAGGAAAGCCAATGGATTTCGCACCGGGCAACCGGTGTACGGGCGCACTGCCGACCTGCGAGAGTGTGGGTCGGCGGCGGTACGGACGAGGGGGAAGCGCACGGTGACGGACGCGGTGGAACGGGCACGGCGGATCCTGTCCGCGGCTGGGCTCGGCCAGGACGACCTCGTGACGGTCCGGCCACTCGACGGCGGTACCTACAACACGGTCGAGGAACTCGTGCTCACCGACGGCCGGCGTCTGATCCTGAAGACGCCACCGCCGCCTCAGGCCCCCGCCCTGCGCCACGAACACGAACTCCTCGGGGCAGAGGCCGAGTTCTACCGGGGAGCCGCCACCGTCGGCGCACCCGCTCCGCACGTGGTCGTCCTGGCGCACGGCCGCCTCCTGATGACCGCATGCCCCGGCACGCCCTGGCACCTCGCCTCCCTGGAGGAGGCCGAACAGCGGACGCTGCGCCAGGAGCTGGGCGGCCTGGTGGCCCGCCTCCACCGCGTGACCGGCCCCGGCTTCGGGTACCCGTCCGGTGCCCTCGGTCCGCTCGCCCCCGACTGGCGCACCGCCTTCACCGCCATGTACGACGCCGTACTCGCCGACGCACGCCGCTTCCGGGCCTGGCTGCCGCGCACCGTGGACGAGGTGGCGCGCACGGCGAAGACCGCGTACGACGCACTCGACGAGGTCACCGTCCCGCATCTCGTCCACTTCGACCTGTGGCAGGGCAACATCCTCGTGGAGCGCGACGGCGCTCCGCGCGTCGGCGGACTGATCGACGGCGAGCGCATGTTCTGGGGCGACCCGCTGGCGGACTTCGTGTCGCTCGCGCTGCTCGGGAACATCGAGGACGACCCGGAGTTCCTGACTGGGTATCAAGAGGCTGGTGGACAGGTCGAGTTCACGTCGACTGCCCGTCAGCGTCTCGCCCTCTACCGCAGTTACCTCTATCTGATCATGCTCACCGAGACGGTGCCGCGCGCTGCGGGTGACGAGCACGTCGGCTGGGTGCGCGAGGTGGTGGCACCTCAGCTCACGGCGGCCCTGGACGAGCTCGGCGGTTGACACGGGTCCCGGCCGACGCACCTGGTTTCGGCCGTCCCACCCGAGGTACTCGCGCCGGGCCGAGACGAAGGGAGTACGCCGTGACCGATCACCGTCAGGGGGGTCCCGGCGCGAACGGGGAGCCCGTACCGCGAGACATGCCCGACCAGCAGGCCCATGGCGGCGACGACCCCTGGGACGTCGTCCCCGAGGACGGCGACCCGAACGGCGAGGCCACACCCGCCACCGACGTACCGGACACGGACGAGGCGGGCTCGGGCAGACGAGGCGTCCCGAAGCGGGGAAGCATCCACCCCGAGCAACCCGTGCCGTACGAGTCCACCGACTGAGTCCACCAACCGCAGTCCACCGAGGGAAGTCCGGCGACTGAAGCCGGACGGGTTTCGGTACATCGACCTGCCGCCGCCCACGGATCGGCACCGTGTCGTCCGTGGGCGGCACCGTCACGTGGTCCGTGCGGGTGCGGCCCGGGAACGCGAGGCCGCGCCCGGTCACACGTCCGCCGCCAGCGGACTCTCCTCCAGGGACGCCAGCAGATGCGCCGGGTCCCGGTAGACCGCCTCGGCGCCCGCCGCCTCCAGGTCGGCGCGCGGGATACCGCCACTCAGTACGCCTACGCAGCGCACTCCGGCGCGGGTGCCCGCGCGCATGTCCCACACCGTGTCGCCGACGAAGACCGCGCGCCCGGCGGGCACCCCGGCCAGCTCCAGGGCGTACGAGACCGGCTCGGGGGCGGGCTTCCCGGCGACCACGTCGTTGGTGCTCGCCGTGGCCGTGATCGCGTCGTCGGCGTCGATCGCCCGGCGCAGCGCGGACAGTTCCGAACCGCCGGCCGAGGTGGCGAGAACCACGCTCCAGCCCTCGCGGTCCAGGCGCCGCAACAGCCGCCCGGCGCCCCGCAGCGCGGGCAGCCGGTCGAAGTACGTGCCGTACAGGGCCCTGTGAGCGGCGCTGAGCGCGGACACCTCGTCCGAGTCCGGGTTCTCGCCCAGAACATGTGTGATCAGATCGCCCGGAGCGAGCCCCACAGCCCGGTGGATCGCGTGCATCTCCACGTCGTGACCGGCCTGCCGGAACGCCTCCCACCAGGTCGTCACGTGGAGATGGTTGGTGTCGACGAGCGTGCCGTCGACGTCGAACACGGCTGCTCGGCCCATGTACGTGTCCTCCTTTCTCACGGCGGACGGCCCGAATCCGGCGTCGCAGGTCCTGTGCGTCCCGGGTACCGCGTCAGGTCCCGGGTACTGCGTCAGGCGCTCCCCACGCGCGACGGCACCAGGCCCTCCCGTGTCCAGGCCAGCACTTCGTCCGCGGTCCACGTCGTGATCACGCGCTCGGCGGGCACCCCGCACTCCTCGGCCCTGGCGCAGCCGTGGAGCTGCCAGTCCAGCTGGCCGGGGGCGTGCGCGTCGGTGTCGATCGAGAACAGCACGCCCGCGTCGAGCGCCCGGCGCAGCAGCCGTCTGGGCGGGTCGAGCCGATCGGGGCGGCAGTTGATCTCCACGGCCGTGCCGGACTCGGCGCAGGCCGCGAAGACCTCGTCCGCGTCGAACTCCGACTCCGGCCGTTCCTGCCCGGACAGCCGCCGTCCGGTGCAGTGCCCGAGGATGTCGGCGTGCGGATCGCGGACGGCGGTGACCATACGGCGGGTCATCGCCCGCGCGTCCATGCGCAGCTTCGAGTGCACGGACACCACCACGACGTCGAGCCGCTCCAGCAGCTCGGGCTCCTGGTCGAGCGACCCGTCGTCGAGGATGTCGCACTCGATGCCGGTGAGCAGCCGGAACGGAGCCCACCGCTCGTTGAGCCCGGCCACCACGTCGAGCTGCTCGCGCAACCGGTCCGGGGACAGCCCCCGGGCCACCGTCAGCCTGGGCGAGTGGTCCGTGAGCGCCGCCCACTCGTGCCCGAGGCGGGCAGCCGTCCGCCCCATCTCCTCGATCGGGCTCCCGCCGTCCGACCAGTCGGAGTGCACGTGGCAGTCGCCGCGCAACAGCGCCCGCAACCGTTCGCCGCCCGACGCGACCGGCCCCCCGGCCTCGTCCTCCAGCTTCCGGAGGTAATCGGGCACCTCGCCGGCCAGCGCCTCACGCACCACCTGTGCGGTCTTCGGGCCGACCCCGCGCAGCGACTCCAGCGAGCCGCCGGCCGCGCGCTCGGCCACCTCGTCCGGGGGCAGCGCGCCCAGCACGCCGGCCGCGGTACGGAACGCCCGTACGCGATAGTCCGGCGCCCGGGACCGCTCCAGCAGGAACGCGATCCTGTCCAGGGCCTCGACGGGTTCCATGGGCACCTCCTCGTCCAGCGTTGCCCAACCGCGCCCGGACCGCACACGGGGCCGCACTGTCCGTGACCCACTCGCCGAGGAGATGGGGTCCGCTTTGGGTCCTATTGACCCGATGCGATCTAGGCTCTCTTGTATGACCGAAATCGCGAGCCCCCGCGTACCTCACCCGCGGATCCTGGTGCTCGGGGTGCAGCCCGGCACACCCCCGTTCCGGATCGTGGAGATCGACGGCCAGGTCGTCGGCGAGGCCACGGCCATCACCGACGTCCTGGCCGCCGCTTCGGCGGCCGGCATCAGAGTCCACGACCTCGACGACCCCGATGTGGTCCGCTGGGTCGGCGGCGACAAGTTCACCTGGCTGCCGCACTAGGGCGCTTATGAGCCTTGCGACGCAGGATGCGGAAGCGAGGGCGCCTGCGGCTCTTCCTGCCCGAGGGCTTGCTCTGCTCGGGCGGATGCACGGCGTGGCCCAGCCGTCGACCCAGCAGGACGTACCCCAGCAGTGCGCCCGTGGTGTTGAGGATGACGTCGTCGATGTCGAAGGCGCGCCCCGTGATCATCGCCCCCTGCACCAGTTCCACCAGAAGCATGACCATGGCGGTCAGCACCGGCACGCGCAGGATGCCCCGCGTCCCGGGCGCCAGCATGGGCAGCAGCACGCCGAACGGCACGCCGAGCAGGATGTTCCCGCCGATCTGCTTGACGGCGTCACGCAGCGCGGGCTGGTTCAGATAGGCCTCCAGGGAGCGGCCGGGGTGCAGGTTGCTGTGGGTCAGCGCCTCCGAGGCCGGTGACGGCTGGAGCGTGAGCCGGGCCAGCACCGCCGCGAACGCGACCATGGCGGCGAAGGCCGTCGCCATCGCCAGGAGACGCAAGGGGAAGGAGAGCGCCCGCCGCCCGCGCGGGGCTGCCTTGGACCGACGGCGGGCTGTGGATGTGGGGGAACGTGACGTGGTACGGGCCATGCAACCCTCCCAGTTTCAACTTCCCTTGTACTGAAGGTGGTTACCCCCGAAGAGTGCGCCGATGCCGCTCGCCCTGATGCCCTGGGCGGGCTCAGGCGTCGCCGTACGTCACCTTCACGTCCTCGAAGCCGAGTGAGCGGAGCAGCCCTTCGAGCATGCCGGTGGTGTTGGACTCGGCGCGGGCGGTGAGGCGGCTCTCCCTGGCGGCCTCGCCGATGTGCTGGGACGCGAGCTTCTGGACGGCCTGTTCGCTGTTGGGGTTGTCGGAGAAGAGGTCGCCGATCCGGTCGAGCAGCCCGCGCTGCTTGGAGACGGCGTAGGAGCGGTCGGGGTCGAGTGCGGGCTTGCCGAGCGCGGCGTGCGGCAGGTGGAGCGTGGCCGCGGTGCGTTCCTCGTTCACCGTCACGTCGTTCTCGCCCACCTTCCCCAGGTCGACGTAGGCGTCGACGGTGCCCGCGCCCACGTACAGGGTGCGGGTGCCGCGGATCGCGTCGGGCAGGTACTTGGCGTCCTTCTCCAGGTCCACCACCACCTGGAAGTTGCCCGTGGCGGCGTCGTAACGGCTGATGTCCTGGATGGACTTGAGGAGCGCGGGTCCGGACCGGTCGTGCGTCTCCTCGCCGAACACATCCTTCAGCCCTCCGAGGACAAGCAGTGGAACCGCGGCGAGCACGACCGCGACGAGCACCACGAGGACAGTCAGGAGCTTCGCCCAGCGGGGCAGGTGACGGGCGCGCTTGATGGACGTCGTCATGTCGACAGTCCTCCTTCCTGTCTCCACAACTGCCCGCCAAATCCCTTGACAGAACGCCCAGTTGGCGGTTTGTCGACACCTGTTCGGGGCACGCACGGGTGCCCGGGCGCGGCCGCCGACATCCTGACCCCGGCCGGTGGGCGGATACACCGGGGTGTGACTGGTACGGATGGACGCCCACCACGACCGCTGTTCGGCGTAGGCAGGGAACGCGTCCCGTCCGCCCGCCGCACGGGAACCTGCGGACCCGCATCCGTCCCGGCGTCAGGCGGACCGGGGGCGGGCGGACCGGGGGCGGTCGGCACACGCTGTCGCGGTGAGCGGTTCCGGGGGCCCGCTCACAAGGTGCCCGAGGCGGCTTCCGGACGGGCCAGCGCCTCCTCCAGGGAGGCCGCCGGCGGCAGCAGGCGAGCGAGGCCGGTCACCTTGAGGACGCGCAGGGTCAGCTCGTGGGTGCACAGCAGGTGCAGCTGCCCGCCGCGGGCGAGGACCCGGCGCCGGGCCCGGTACAGCAGACGCAGCCCCGAGCAGTCGAAGAACTCGACGGGCCGCAGGTCGATCACGATGTGCGGCTCTGGGCGGGCGGTCGCGGAGTCCAGGTACGGGATGATCTCCAGCGAGGCGAGGATGTCGATCTCGCCGTGGAACTCCAGCACGGTGTGCCCGTACTCCTTGCGGACGCGCAGATGCCGGAGCGGCTGCGCGGAACCGTCGTGCACCGACATTGCCTCCATCCGGCTCCCTCATGGCAGGGCTCTCAAGTCTCACCGGGGGCCGGGACGACGACGTCACGTGGGCGTTGACGTGTCACCGGGGTCTCCGCGATGGCAAAACCGTTCCTTGCTCTGCAAGTTACCCTCGTTGGAGTGAATTTCAGCATGTTCGATTGACATATGTCTTCGATTTGAGGGGTGAGTCGTCCGGCAACTTGCGTGCCTGATCTACGACCGGGCGCGCGCCGGAGCCAGAAGAGGGCGTACGGGCGTTGGACGGCGACGAACGGTTCGCCGCGAAGACCGGCATCGATCCGTCAACCGGCCACTCTCTACCTGTACTTCCGCATCCCTCCTTTCGCGCGGCCGCTGGCCGACTGATTCTCCGGAACGGGGTACCCGGCACCACACAGGCGACGGCGGACCGCCGCCCGCGCCCGGGACACCGACGGAGGAACGATGGCACTGGTACAGGCAGGCGTAGTGGTACTGGACTGCGCCGAGCCCGAGAAACTCGCCGCCTTCTACAAGGAACTGCTCGACGCCGAGGAGACGGACACGACCGCCAACCGCGTCGAGATCAAGGGTGCCGCCGACACCCGCATGGCGTTCCGCCGCGACGTGAACGCCACCCCGCCGAGCTGGCCGCGCCCGGAGCACTCCCTCCAGGTCCACCTGGACTTCCTCGTCGAGGACCTCGACGAGGCCGAACGCAAGATCGTCGGCCTCGGTGGGCGCCCCGTGGACACCAAGGAGCCGGCGGGGCCGTTCGAGGAGCGCGGTTACGCCGACCCGGCCGGCCACTCCTTCACCCTGCGCCGCGTACGGCCCACGGCACCGAAACAGGGCTGAGGCCCCGAGCCGGGTCTCCTGAATCCCGGCCCCCCTCAACCCCAGCCCTCCTCAACCCCGGCTCTCCTCAGTCCCGGTCCTCCTTGTCGGACGACGGCCACACCCCCGTCCGGTGCGCGATGACCGTCGCACCCGCGCGGTCCAACGCGCTGCGGACCACCGCGAAGATGGCGCCCTGAACGGCCGCGGCCAGCAGCACCTCGCCCCAGTCGCGGTCCTCGTCCAGCGCGTCGGGCGTGTCGTCCTCGTGACGGATCGCCTTCCACGCCGTGCGGAACGCCATCCCGGCCAGGGCGCCGCTCAGCCAGCCGAGCGCGAACCCGATGGGCTGGTAGGCGAGCGGGAGTTTCTTCTTCTTGGCCACCTGGATCTCTCCTTCGACCGCCTGGTGTGTCCGGATACGGGTACCCCTGGTGAGCGTGGTCAGTACCTCGGCGTGATCGAGGCCGACCGGGGCAGTCCGGCCGGAGCGAACAGAACGAGGAACACACAAACCGAGGTCCGACGGAGAGTGGAGGGTGCGGAGAGTTGCCACGGGACCGCGAGGCGTACGCGGCCCGGCCTCTGCAACCCCGCCTCCGCGTCAGAGGCACGCTCGGGACGCCTTGGGGCAGCAGAAAGCCCCGCCGCGACGGGGGAGCGCGGCGGGGCCTTAGGCACGGATGCCCGGCGGGAGTCGGTCCATGCCTCCCGAACCGAAGATTTTCTCGTGCTCTTTTCCTCAGCCTCCGGCCACCGGCTCCAGCACGAAGACGGGGATCACCCGATCGGTCTTCTTCTGGTAGTCCGCGTACGGCGGATACGCGGCGACGGCGCGTTCCCACCACAGGGCCTTCTCGTCCCCGGTGACCTCACGCGCCGCCATGTCCTGGCGTACGGGCCCGTCCTGCAGCTCCACGTGAGGATCGGATACGACATTGTGGTACCAGACCGGATGCTGGGGCGCGCCGCCCAGAGAGGCCACGACCGCGTACCGGCCCTCGTGCTCCACGCGCATCAGCGGGGTCTTGCGGATCTTGCCGGACTTCGCGCCGCGCGTGGTGAGGATGATGACGGGCATGCCCGTGTCCAGCAATGTCGTTCCCTCGGTTCCGCCCGTGCTCTCGTACAACTCGACCTGCTTGCGCACCCAGTCCGTCGGGCTGGGCACGTACTCGCCCTCAAGTGGCATGACTTCCGTCCCATCGTCGCTGCTTGGTTCTTCTCAGTAGTACCAACAGTCGCACCGGGAATCATTCATCCCGGTCCCGCGCCGAGTCTTACCTCTCGCGTAATCGACGTAACGCGAACGGCTCCGGCAAGGTGGTGACCGCCCCGGAGGGCTGGGGCCGACGGCTGGAAGAACCAGCAGAGAACCCGAAGAACCCGAAGAACCCGAAGAATCCGAAGAACCCGAGAGAACCGGAAGACCAGGAGGCCGTCCCATGTCCACCCGTGCCGTGGTCGAGGAGTTGCTGCGCCGGATGGGGGAGGGTGACCCCGAGCGGGTCGCCGAGCTGTACGCCGAGCGCGGCGACTGGCGTCTGAGCTGGCCCGAGAGCGAGCACGGCCGCGCGGAGACCCCGTGGATCCGCCATCGCTCGACGCGGGCCGACGCCGCCGCCCACTACCGCGAACTCGCCCAGAACCACGTTCCCGGCGAGGCGGACACCGAGATCGAGCGGATCCTCGTCGACGGCGCCGACGCGGTCGTCCTCGGCGTGATCCGCCAGACGGCCAAGGGCACCGGGCGCCGTTACAGCGCCCCGTTCGCCCTGCACCTGACCGTCGAGGACGGGCTGGTCGTACGGCATCACGTGTACGAGGACAGCCTCGCGGTGGCCCGGGCCTTCGCACCGACCGTCACTTCCGAGTAGTCGCCGCTGTGGTCCCGGCCATCCCGAGGGCCGGAAGGCGGCGCAGGAGATCTTGACCGGCTGAATGTTACCGGTAACATCGGTGGGCTTCGCGTGCCCGCTCCCCGATCCCGGCCAGGAGAAGCCCTGATGACACCCCCGCACCGCCTCCGTGTCCCCGCGCCCTCCGCACCCCCGCTCATCGGCCACCTGCCCTTCGCCGACGCGCCCGGAGTAACCGACCCGATCGAGGTGACCAGCCGCTGGCTCACCCGCGGTGGCCGCCCCTGGTTCCCCGTCTCCGGCGAGTTCCACTACTCCCGCTGTCCCGCCGGGGAGTGGGAGGAGGAGTTGCTGAAGATGAAGGCGGGAGGGGTGACGGCGGTCGCCAGTTACGTCATCTGGATCCACCACGAGGAGGTGGAGGGCCGCGTCCGCTTCGACGGGAATCTGGACCTGCGCCGCTTCGCCGAGTTGTGCGCCCGCCACGGACTGGACTTCGTCCCCCGCATCGGGCCCTGGGTCCACGCTGAGGTCCGGGGCGGCGGCCTGCCCGACTGGCTCCTCGCCCGCCCCTGCACGCCGCGCACCGACGACCCGGCCTACCTGGAGCCCGTACGTCACTGGTACGCGGCCGTCGCGGAGCAGCTGCGCGGCCTCGACCGCGCCCACGGCGGGCCCGTCGTGGCGATCCAGATCGAGAACGAGCTCTACGACCAGCCCGGCCATCTGCTCACCCTGAGGCGCATGGCCCAGGAGCTCGGCCTGAGTGCCCCGCTGTGGACGTCGACCGCCTGGGGCGGAGTACAACTTCCGCCGGACGAGCTGTTCCCGCTGTACGGCGGCTACCCGGAGGCGTTCTGGACCGAGGCCGACGGCGGCTGGCCCGACACCTGCCGCAAGCACTTCTTCTTCACCCACCACCGCGACGACGAGGGCATCGGTGCCGACCTGCGCCCGACATCCGTGCGCGACACCGACCCGGCGGCCCTCGCGGAGCGCTTCCCTTGGGCCACCTGCGAGCTGGGCGGCGGTATGGCTGTCGCGTACCACCGCCGGCCGCGCGTCGACGCCGCCGACATCGGCGCGCTCGCCCTCACCAAGATCGGCTGCGGATCGGTGTGGCAGGGCTACTACATGTTCCACGGCGGCACCAACCCCGCCGGGGAGCTGACGCCCCTGCAGGAGTCCCACGCCACCGGCTACCCCAACGACCTGCCCGTCCTCACGTACGACTTCCAGGCACCGCTCGGCGAGTACGGCCAGTACCGGCCCTCGTACCACGAACTGCGCCTCCAGCACCTGCTGCTGGCGGACTTCGGCCATCGCATGGCGTTCATGGAGTCGGTCCTCCCCGAGCGGGTGCCGACGGGCCAGCACGACCGGGACACGCTGCGCTGGGCCGTGCGCGGCGACGACAGCTCGGGCTTCCTGTTCGTCACCAACCACCAGCCGCACGAGCCGCTGCCGGACCATCCGGAGACCACCTTCACCATCGAACTCCCGGGCACCGCTGCCCCGCTGGCTCTGCCCAGCACACCCGTCACCGTGCCCTCGGGCGCCTACTTCTGCTGGCCGCTGCGCCTCGACGTCGCCGGTCTGCGGCTCGACTGGGCCACCGCGCAGCCCGTGTGCACCGTCGACGACGAGGGCCGAACCGTCCTGGTGCTGGCCGCCACCGACGGCATCATCCCCGAACTAGCCCTGGACACCGGCACGTTCACATCGGTCAGCACCCCCTCCGGCGACATCGCGCAGCTCGGTGACCGCACCCTGATCACCGGGCTGCGGCCCGGCACCGACGCCCTGGTCGAGGTGGACACCGTGGACGGCGGGCGCGTCGGCCTGCTGGTGCTCGACGCGGCGACGGCACGCACCCTCTACCGGGGCGTGGCATGGGGCGCCGAGCGGCTCGTGCTGTGTGCCGACGGGGTCGTCTTCGACGAGGTGGCCGACGAGGTACGGGTGCACGGCCCGTCCCCGGAGCTGTCGTTCGCCGTCTTGCCCGCGCCGGCCCGTGCACCGGTGGTGGCCGGGGCGGACGTACAGGCCACGGAGGACGGGGTGTTCACCCGCTACACGGTGCCGGCCGGCCACGGGTCCGATGCCACCGATGGACCCTACGTCACCGCCGCACGGGTCACGCGACTCCGGCCCGCGGGGCAGGCACCCGAGCCCGTCACGGGAGTGATGGGCAGGGCGAGCGCGCCGGCCGACAAGTACTTCGAGACGACTGCGGCCGAGTACCGCGTCGACGTAGCGGAGGACCTTCCGGCGGGAACCCTGCTCCGCGTCCACTGGACGGGTGACGTGGCGCGCGCGTACGTGGGGGACACGCTGGTCGCCGACCAGTTCCACGCCGGGCACGTCTGGGACATCGGCCTCGACCGGCTGCCCGCCGGGGCCCCGCGTGCCGAAGGGCTGCGGCTGAGGGTGCTGCCCCGGCACGCCGACGCCAGGGTGTACGTGCCCGAGGGGGCGGGCGACGGGGCAGTGGCCGCGGTCGAGCGGGCCGAGTGGATCACCGTACGGTCCTGGTCGGTGGGTGCGGGGTGAGGCCCTGGGCGCCGCCCCGGCCCGCCCGCCCTATCCTGTGGGCCTGCCGGGCGGGACGGAACCGCCGGGCCGTCGCCACGAGGCCGAAGGAAGCAGCCGAAGGAAGCAGCCGCCATGACCCGAAGCGCCACGGACGGCGCCGCCCCCAGGGGCCGCAGCAGGCGCAACTTCGCCGGATCGCGGCCCGTGATGGACGACGTGGCGCGGCTGGCCGGTGTCTCCAAGCAGACCGTCTCCCGGGTACTCAACGACAATCCCGCGGTCCGCGCCGAGACCCGCGAGGCCGTGCTCGACGCCATGCGGTCGCTCGGCTACCGGCCCAGCCGCAGCGCCCGGTCCCTGGCCAGCGGCAGGACCCGCATGCTCGGTGTGATCTCCTTCGACGCGGCCCGCTACGGGCCGGCCTCCACCCTGACCGCCATCAACACGGCGGCCCAGGAGGCGGGTTACCTGGTCAGCTCCATCGCCCTCGACACGGCCGACAAGGACACCGTGGTCCGTGCCGTGGACCGGCTGTCCGCCGAGGGCGCGGACGGCGTGATCGCCATCGCCCCGCAGCGCCGGGTGGGCCGGGCACTGACCGAGGCCCGGCTCGACACCCCTCTGGTGACACTCGACAACGCCCTCGGGGACGGCACCCCCATGGTCAGCGCGGACTCCCGGGCCGGGGCGCGCGCCGCCACCGCACACCTCCTCGGGCTCGGACACGCGACTGTCTGGCACATCGCCGGTCCCACGGGCTGGACGTCGGCCGAGCAGAGGCTCGCGAGCTGGCACGCGACCCTCGCAGCGGCCCGAGCCGAGGTCCCCGAGCCCCTCCTGGGCGACTGGAGCGCCGACTCCGGCTACGCCCTGGGCCGGGGGCTGGCACGGCGCCCCGAGGTCACAGCCGTGTTCGCGTCCAACGACCAGATGGCACTCGGCGTCCTGCGCGCCTGTCACGAGGCGGGCCGCCGAGTCCCCGAGGAGGTGAGCGTCGTCGGGTACGACGACATCCCCGAGGCCGCCCATCTGCTGCCCCCGCTGACCACGGTGCGCACGGACTTCACCGAGCTCGGCACCCGCTCCCTGCGGCTCCTCCTCGACCGGCTCGACGGCACGGACGGGCCACGGACCGACCCCGTCGTCCCCGTGCGGCTCGTCGTCCGCGACAGCACGGCCCCCGCTCCCGCGCCCCGCTGAGCGCTGCCGGGGACCGCACATCCGGCCGGCAGCACCGAGGCAGTCCCCGAACGCCTGCTCCTCCGGCGGCGTCCAGCGCCCGCTCGCGGGCTGTCGCGCTGTCCATGTACGTTTCCCTTGCCGTCGCCTCCCTCGCTGTCGCCACCGTTGCCTCCGGAAGGACGTGAGCATGACCGACCGCCCGCCCCTGCCGCCGTTCACCCGTGAGACGGCCGCGCGGAAGGTCCAGGCCGCCGAGGACGCCTGGAACACCCGCGACCCCCAGAAGGTCGCGCTCGCCTACTCGGAGGACTCGGTCTGGCGCAACCGCGACACCTTCCTCACCGGCCGCGCGGAGATCGTCGCGTTCCTCACCGCGAAGTGGGAGCGCGAGCGGGAGTACGCGCTGCGCAAGGACCTGTGGGCCTTCGACGGCAACCGCATCGCCGTCCGCTTCCAGTACGAGTGCCGTGACGCCGACGGACAGTGGTGGCGTTCCTACGGCAACGAGCTCTGGGAGTTCGACGAACACGGGCTGATGACCCGGCGCGAGGCCAGCATCAACGACCTCCCGATCGAGGCGACGGAGCGGCGCATCTTCGGGCCGCGGCCGGAGGCGGAGCACGGGCGGTCGTTCCCCGTTCAGTAGGGTTCCCGGGTTCAGTAGGGTTCCCGGATGACCGAACAGGCCGAGAAGCCCTTCCTCTACGTCGTCGTCTGCGCCGCCGGGATCGCCGCGGACGTCAGCAAGCTGATCACGGCGGCGCAGGAACGGAACTGGGACGTCGGCGTGATCGCCACCCCGGTCGCCGTGCGCGGCTTCTTCGACACCGCCGCCGTCGAGACACAGACGGGCCGCCCCATACGCTCCGCCTGGCGGTCCCCGGGCGACCCGCGCCCCTTTCCCGCGCCCGACGCCGTGGCCGTCGCGCCCGCCACGTTCAACACGATCAATAAATGGGCGGCCGGCATCGCCGACACCCTCGCCCTCGGCACCCTCTGCGAGGCCTACGGGCTCGGCGTCCCGATCGCCGTCCTGCCCTGTGTGGCGGACGCCCTGGCGGCCCACCCCGCGTACCGGGCGAGCCTCGTCCGGCTGCGCGAGATGGGCGTCCGCATCGGCGACCCCTACTCCGGTGAACCCCAACAGGAAGGCGGGCGAGCGGAGTTCGCCTGGGAGCCGGCCCTCGACCTGCTCGCTCTCGACGCGGGGTGACCGACCGGCGTCACAGGACGTCGAGATAGTCCCGCAGCGCCTGCGAGCGCGAGGGATGACGCAGCTTGGACATCGTCTTCGACTCGATCTGGCGGATGCGTTCACGGGTCACGCCGTACACCTGGCCGATCTCCTCCAGCGTCCGGGCCCGGCCGCCGAAGAGCCCGAACCGCAGGGAGATGATGCCGGCCTCCCGCGGCGTCATGTCCGCGAGGAGGGACTGGATGGTCTCCTGGAGCAGGACGAAGGTGACCGTCTCCCAGGGGGACACGCTGTCGGCGTCCTCGATCAGGTCGCCGAACTCGGTGTCGCCCTCCTCGCCCAGCGCGGTGTGCAGGGAGACGGGTTCCCGGGTGTAGCCGTCGAGTTCGGTGAGCTTGTCCAGGGAGACGCCCGCCTTGTCGGCCAGCTCCTGGGGCGAGGGTTCCGTGCCGTGCTCATGGAGCAGTTCGCGCCGCGTCCTGGCCACCCGGTTGATGACCTCCACCAAGTGGACCGGAATACGGATGGTCCGCCCCTGGTCGGCCAGCGCGCGCGTGATGGCCTGCCGGATCCACCAGGTCGCGTATGTCGAGAACTTGAATCCCTTGGCGTAGTCGAACTTCTCGACGGCGCGGATCAGACCGGTGTTGCCCTCCTGGATCAGGTCCAGGAACAGCAGCCCGCGGCCCGTGTACCGCTTCGCCACCGAGACGACCAGCCGGAGGTTCGCCTCGATGAGGTGGGCCTTGGCGCGGCACCCGTCCTCGGCGAGCAGGGCGAGTTCCCGCCGGAACGAGGGCGCCAGCTCCGGCTCCTCCTCCCTCCGCTTCTCCGCGTACAGGCCCGCCTCGATGCGTTTCGCCAGCTCCACCTCCTGCTCGGCGCTGAGGAGGCGCACCCGCGCGATGAGCCTGAGGTAGTCCCGCACCGGGTCCACCGACCCGCTCGCGGCGGCCGGCCGAGGGGCGGCCGCGTCATTCTCGTCGTCCCCGAGCAGGAACTCCTCCCGCTCCTCCACCGGGGCGCCCGTGTCCATCACGCTGTCCACCACGCTCACGTCACCCCACCTCCAGCAGCGGACGCAGGAACTGCCCCGTGTACGAGTGCGGTTGAGCCGCCACCAGCTCGGGGGTTCCCTCGGCGATGACCGTGCCGCCGCCGTGGCCGCCCTCCGGGCCCATGTCGATCAGCCAGTCCGCCGTCTTGACGACGTCGAGGTTGTGCTCGATCACGACGACCGTGTTGCCCGAGTCGACGAGCCGGTGGAGCACGTCCAGCAGCCTGCGCACATCGTCGATGTGCAGTCCGGTGGTCGGTTCGTCGAGTACGTAGAGGGTGCGTCCGTGCGTACGGCGCTGGAGTTCGGAGGCGACTTTGACGCGCTGCGCCTCGCCGCCGGACAGGGTCGTCGCCGGCTGGCCGATCCTGACGTAGCCGAGCCCGACGTCGTGCAGGGTGCGAAGATGCCGGGAGATGATCTGGTGCCCGTCGAAGAAGTCCAGGCTCTCCGCGACGGTCATGGCGAGGACGTCGGCGATGGACCGGCCCTTGTAGTGGACCTCCAGGGTCTCCCGGTTGTACTGGGCGCCGTGGCACACCTCGCACGGCACGTACACGTCCGGCAGGAAGTTCATCTCCACCTTGATGGTGCCGTCGCCGTAACAGTGGTCGCAGCGGCCGCCCTTGAGGTTGAAGGAGAACCGGCCGGGCTGGTAACCGCGCACCTTCGCCTCCGGGGTCCCCGCGAACAGCTTGCGCAGATGATCGAAGACCCCCGTGTACGTCGCCGGGTTGGAGCGCGGGCTGCGGCCGATGGGGGACTGGTCGACCTGGACCACCTTGTCGATCTCGTCGACACCGGTGATCGTGCGATGCCGCCCCGGCACCTTGTGGGCGCGGTGCAGCCGCTGGGCGAGCGCCGTGTGGAGGATGTCGTTCACCAGCGTCGACTTGCCCGAGCCGGAGACACCGGTGACCGCGACGAACTGCCCGAGCGGGAACGACACTGTGACGTCCTTCAGGTTGTGCTCGGCCGCGTCGTGCACCGTGAGCTCCCGGCCCTCCGTGCGCGGCCTGCGCTGCCGGGGCAGCGGTATCCCCTGGCGGCCCGACAGATACGCCCCGGTGAGCGAGGTGGGGTGCTCCAGGAGTTCGCGTACCGTTCCGGAGTGCACCACGTGCCCGCCGTGCTCCCCGGCGCCCGGCCCGATGTCCACCACCCAGTCGGCCACCTTCATGGTGTCCTCGTCGTGTTCGACCACGATCACGGTGTTGCCCCGGTCGCGCAGCCGCAGCAGGGTCTCGATCAGCCGCCGGTTGTCCCGCTGGTGCAGCCCGATGCTCGGCTCGTCCAGCACGTACAGCACCCCGACCAGGCCGGCGCCGATCTGTGTGGCCAGCCGGATGCGCTGCGCCTCCCCGCCCGACAGGCTCGCGGCGGGCCGGTCCAGGGACAGGTAGTGGAGTCCGACGTCCAGGAGGAACCGCAGCCGCTCGTCGATCTCGGCGAGCACGGCCTCCGCGACCCGGCGCTCCCATCCCCGGAGCTCCAAGTCGCTTATGAATTGTCCGAGTTGGTCGAGGGGGAGCGCGGTCAGCTCGGCTATGCCGCGCCCGCCCACCCGCACGGCGAGCACCCCGGGCCTGAGCCGCGCACCACCGCAGGCCGAGCAGGGCACCTCGCGCATATAGCCCGCGAACCGCGTCGGGGCGCCCTCGCCCTCGGCCTCCGCGTACCGCCGCTGGACGTGCGGGACGACCCCCTCGTACCGGGTCAGGTGGGAACGGTCGCGGCCGAACCGGTTCTGGTACGTCAGGTGCAGCTGCCGCGGCGTGCCGTACAGCACGATGTGCCGTACCTCGTCCGGCAGTTCGCGCCACGCAGTCGCGGTGCTGAAGCCGATCTCGGCGGCGAGTGCGTCGAGCAGCCGGGCGAAGTAGTCGGCGCCGCTGGTGTTGGTCCAGGGCGCGATGGCGCCCTCGGCCAGGGACTTCTCCTCGTCCGGGACGAGGAGTCCGGGGTCGACCTCGGTCCGTGAGCCGAGGCCGGTGCACTCGGGGCAGGCACCCCAGGGGGCGTTGAACGAGAACAGCCGGGGTTCCAGCGTCTCCAGGCCGAGGTCGTGGCCGCGCGGGCACGCCATCTTCTCCGAGAACCGCAGCTCGCGTGCGGGATCGGCGGCGTCCAGGTCCACGAAGTCGACGCAGACGACACCGCCCGTGAGGCCCAGCGCGGTCTCGACCGACTCGGTCAGCCGCTGCCGGGCGCCTGCCTTGAGGGCGATCCGGTCCACCACGACCTCGACGGAGTGCTTCGTGCCCCTGTCGAGCGCCGGCGGTGCGCTCAGGGGAAGGACGACCCCGTCCACCCGCACCCGGCTGAAGCCGTCCGTCTGCAACTGGCGGAACACCTCGGCGTGTTCACCCTTGCGGTCCCGCACGACCGGGGCCAGCACCTGCACACGGACGCCCTCCTCCTCGGCCAGGAGCCGGTCCACGATCCGCTGGGGCGTCTGACGGCTGACCGGCTCGTCGCACTCGGGGCAGTGGGGGCGGCCGACACGGGCGTACAGCAGCCGCAGATGGTCGTACACCTCGGTGATCGTGCCGACGGTGGAGCGCGGATTGCGGCCGGTCGTCTTCTGGTCGATCGCGATGGCCGGCGACAGCCCCTCGATGACGTCGACGTCCGGCTTGTCCAGCTGCCCCAGGAACTGCCGCGCGTACGCCGAAAGTGACTCCACATAGCGGCGCTGTCCCTCGGCGAAAATCGTGTCGAAAGCGAGGCTCGACTTTCCCGAACCGGAAACACCCGAGAAAACGATGAGCGCCTCCCGGGGCAGCTCAACAGAGATGTCACGGAGATTGTGCTGACGAGCGCCCTTGATGACGATGCGGTCTCTCACGCCACCGACCCTAACGCGCAGGGAAGCGTGGGGTTATCGAATCGTTATGGCCTGTTTTCCGGTGCCTTTTATTGCCCACATTCAACCGCCAAATGTCAAGCGCGTGGAACGGAAAGGCAGGAAAGGGTCTTTTCGAAAACGGGGATGAGAGCGCGTTCCGGGGCGCACCGCCTCAGTGCGCGCCCGCCGCCTCGAACTCCGTGCCGCACGGCCCCGCGCCCTCGCTCTCCGGCAGGGCGACGGGCTCGCCGCTCATCGTGAGGGAGTGGTAGAAGCGGCCGATGCGCTCGGTGGAGCGGCCGACGTAGTGGCCGATGAACGAGCGGCGGAAGCGGTCGTCGGTGCGGTTGGGCTGGGAGCCGTGCACCAGGCTGCCGTTGAAGAACAGGACATCACCGGGATTCAAGTCGACGGGTACGGCGGCCAGGCCGGGCGGCGGCGGCACGTATTCCCGGACGAAGGACAGCTCGGCGTCCGCCTCCTCCGGGCAGAACAGGTCCATGCGGTGCGTGCCCGGCACGACCTCCAGACCGCCGTTCTCCTGGTCGATCACGTCGCAGGCGATCCACGCGGCCACACACGTGCCCGGCTCCACCCGGAGATAGAAGTTGTCCTGGTGCAGCGCCTGACCGCGGGCGCCCGGCGGCTTGAAGTAGAACATGCTCTGCGCGGCCAGCACCTCCTCGCCCAGCAGCACTTCGAGGATCTCCCGCAGCCGGGCGTCGAGGAGGACGCGCCGGGACAGCTCGTTGACGCGGTGCGGGTGCATGAACCGGGGGTAGACGTGCAGCGGGTCCGCGGCGGTGTCGGCCGCGGTCGCCCGGGGTTCGAAGTGCCCGGGGACCGGGCCGCCCGCGTGCAGCCGCGCGAACTCCGCGCACAGGCCGTCGATCTCGGCGGCGGAGAACAGCCCGCGCACCACCAGACAGCCGTTCTCCTCGAAGTCCGTCCTGAAGTCCGCCCTGACCGTGGCTGTCATCCGAGTGTCCCTTCTCGCCGATGTCCTTCGTGCCTCACGCTAGGTCGGAGCAACCATCGGGAGGATGCCTGTGCGTGCTGACGACCTGTCCGAGACTGCCGTCCCGTCCCCGCCGCCGGGCCTGGTGACCGTCGGACACTTCGACCAGGGAACGGGCTACCGGATCAACCGTCCGGGCGGATCGGACAGTTGGCTGTTCACGTGGACCACGGGCGGCGGGGGACTGCTGCGCCAGGGTGCGGCCGAGACGGTCGCGGGCCCGGGCGACCTCGTCGTCCTGGGTCCCGGCGTGCCCCACCGGTACGCCCTCCGGCCCGGCGCGGACCACTGGGCGTTCTGGTGGGCGCACTGCCAGGCCAGGACCTCCTGGACCGGCTGGTTGCGGCCGTACGAGATCGGGGACCGCCTCTACGCGGTGACGCGCACCGATACCGGTGTCCGGGACCGTGTCGACGCCGCGTTCGGCCGGATGATCGCCGACGCGCGCTGGGCGGGGGAGGGCGCACCACCGGCCGAGGATGTGCCGGGGGCCGAGGGTGTGCCGGGAGCCGGTGAGGTGGCCGTGGCGCACGGCACCGCGGCCCGTGAGCTGGCCCTGTGCTCGCTGGAGGAGGTCGTGCTGCTCGCCGCGGCCCGCTCGGAGCCGCGCCGGTCGGGGGTCGACCCGCGCATCCGGCGGGCGGAAGGGCTGATCGCCGCCGACCCGGGTGCCCGGCACACGGTCCGCTCCCTCGCCGAGCGCGTCTCGCTGTCGCCGTCGCGGTTCGCGCATCTCTTCACCCAGCAACTCGGCCGGTCCCCGATGCGGGCGCTCCTCGACGCTCGGCTGCTGCACGCGGCGCGGCTCCTCGAAGCGACCGACCTGCCGGTCGAGCGGGTCGCCGCGGCCTCGGGCTTCACCAGCCCGTTCCACTTCAGCCGGGTGTTCCGGCAGCGGTACGGGGTCCCTCCGGGGGGTTACCGCAACGGTCTCCGGGGCGCCTGACGGGGCGTTCGCCGTGGCACGTCCGCTCTGAGCTGCCTCGCTCAGTCCGACAGCGTCAGCTCCGCCCAGATCGTCTTGCCGTTGTCCGTGTGGCGGCTGCCCCAGCGCTGGGTGAGCTGGGCCACCAGCAGCAGGCCGCGGCCGCCCTCGTCGAACGTCTTGGCCCGGCGCAGATGCGGAGCCGTACCGCTGGAGTCGGACACCTCACAGATCAGGCTGGAGTCCTCGTGGATGAGCCGCAGCTGGATCGGGGGCGCGCCGTGCCGGATCGCGTTGGTGACCAGCTCGCTCACCACGAGTTCGACGGTGAACGCCATCTCGGCCAGCCCCCACGCCGCCAGCTGGTCCAGGACGTACTGGCGGGTGCGGGAGACGACCGCGGGATTGGCCGGCAGCGCCCAGGTCGCGACCTGCGAGGGCTTCAGCCCGCGGGTCCGGGCCAGCAGCAGCGCCACGTCGTCGGTGGCTCCGGCCGCCGGCAGCATCGAGCGGATGACGTCCTGGCAGACCTCGTCCAGGGAACCGGTCGAGCGGGCGAGTGTCTGGCGCAGCAGTTCGTGCCCGGCGTCGATGTCGCGGTCGCGGCTCTCGATCAGCCCGTCGGTGTAGAGGGCGAGGAGTGTGCCCTCGGGGAGTTCCAGCTCGGTGGACTCGAAGGGCAACCCGCCCAGGCCCAGCGGCGGGCCCGCCGGCACCTGCACATCGAGCGTTCGGCCGTCCGGCGTGAGCACCACCGGCGGCGGATGCCCGGCCCGCGCGAAACTGCACCGGCGGGTGACCGGGTCGTACACCGAGTACAGACAGGTGGCCCCCACCTCGGTCACCCCTTCGGCACCGGCCTCCTTCGACAGCCGTACGACGAGGTCGTCGACGTGGGTCAGCAGCTCGTCCGGAGCCAGGTCGACGTCCGCGAGCGTACGGACAGCCGTACGGAGCCGGCCCATCGTCGCCGACGCCTGGATGCCGTGGCCGACGACATCGCCGACCACCATGGCGACCCGCAGGCCGGACAGCGGGATCACGTCGAACCAGTCGCCGCCCACTCCGGCCCGCGCCGCCGGCAGGTACCGCGACGCCGCCTCCAGCGCGGGCATGCGGGGCAGCGTCAGTGGGAGCAGGCTGCGCTGGAGCGCCAGTGCCGTCTCTCGCTCGCGCGAGAAGCGGCGGGCGTTGTCGATACAGACGGCGGCGCGGGCCGTGACCTCCTCGGCCAGCAGCTCGTCGTCGGGAGTGAACGGGTCCTTGTGCCGGAATCGGGTGAGCACCGCCACGCCGAGGGTCGAGCCGCGGGCCCGGATCGGGACCGCCATCGTGGCGTGGATGCCGTACTCCTTTATCCGCGCACTGCGCACCGGGTCCCAGTCCAGCCACTCGCCGAGGGCGCCGCCGGAGTCCGTCGCCACGACCGTCCGCCCGACGGCCAGCGAGGCGCCCTGCGGTGAGGAGGCGGGGTAGACGTCGAGGCCCCCCAGCTCGACCACGGCCTCGGGGCAGCCCGGGTTCACCGACTGGTGGGCGGCGCGGCGCAGAGTGAACGGGGCGGACAGCGATCCCACCGCCGGCTCGTCCCCGTACGCCAGGGACTCCATGAGGTCGACACTGACGAAGTCGGCGAGCGTGGGCACGCACACATCGGCCAGCTCCTGGGCCGTGCGCGTCACGTCGAGGGTGCTGCCGATCCGGACGCTGGCCTCGTTCACGAGCTGCAGCCGCTGGCGGGCCTGGTACTGCTCGGTGATGTCGTGGCCGGTCACACAGACGCCGATCGCCCGCCCGTCGCTGTCGGTCAGGGGGGCGATCCGCGCGGACCAGGCGTGCGCGTCGGCCTCGTCGGCGGCCCGCAGAAAGGTCTGCACTTCCTTGCTCCGGCCGCTGTCGAGCACCTCGCGCAGGTGCTCCTCCAGCTTCTCGCCCTGTCGGCCGCCCACTATCTCGGACATGTGGAGCCCCCGGAGGTTCTCCTCCGGGATGCCGACCGCGTCCGCCATCGCGTTGTTGATGCCGCGCAGCCGCAGCTGCCCGTCGAACACGGCCGCCGCGCACGGCGACTGGGTCATGAGCGCCGCGGAGAGGGGCTCGTCGAGACTGAGCGGACCGGGGTCCTCCAGGGGGCAGAGAACCAGCCAGCCGCCGCTCTCGTCCCCGGCCGTCGGCCGAAGGAGGTGGGCGAGCAGCCACACCGACACCGTCCGGCCGTCCTGGTGACGCAGCGGTACCGTGCCGCTCCAGACGAGGCTGCCCGGCGGAGGCAGCCGGAAGGAACCGTGCGCGGCCAGCAGTCGCGCGGCGGACCGGCCCAGGACGTCCGGCGCCGCCCAGCCCAGCAGCAGCCGCGCTCCCTCGTTCCACTCGACGACCGAACCGTCGGCGGCCACCACCGCCCGCGCCGTGACGGTGCCGTCGAAGGGATACGCCACGGCGTCACCTTCTGTGACCTTGCGGCTCCTCATCGTGGCCAGATTCCATTTCGCCGGACCGAACGCGCATGCGGGCGAAATCCAGCCTAGTGCGTCGTTGTTCCCCGCACCCGGGGTGTGGCGCGAGTGAGGTGGGCCGATCGGTGCAGCTGCCAGGGCAGGGCGGGCGCAAGTGGCCGGACGGACCCTTGACGCGTCTGCGCGTCACAACGTCAGAATCTGTTTGTTCACGAGCACTTGTGTGTGATCGCTTGCGCTTGTGGGCCCTTGTGCTGGAGGGCTCCTGCCCTGCCTGTGTGCCACGGAATCGTTCACCCGCACGTCCGACGAAGGGATGACCATGACGGTCACGCGCAGGTCGTTACTGATCGCGGGCTCCGCCGCGCCGATGGCAGGCGCGCTCGCGGGCACCGCGTCCGCCGCCGAGCCCCTGGCCCGCCCGGCCGACGCCACCTCGGGGCGCACGATCGACCTCCGCGACGGCTGGCGTTTCGCGCTGGTCAACCCCGGCGGCATCACCGACCCCACCGGCGAGTACTCCGACGCGATGAACCCGGCCTACGACGACTCGGCCTGGCGTCAGGTGGCCGTGCCCCACGACTGGAGCATCGCGCAGACGCCCACCACCGACTTCGGCACCACCAGCGGCACCGGTTTCCTCCCCGGAGGCCTCGGCTGGTACCGCCTCACCTTCACCCTCCCACCCGCCCTCGCCGGTAGACGCGTCTCGGTGGAGTTCGACGGCGTCTACATGGACTCGTACGTCTACTGCAACGGCACCGAGGTCGGCCGTCACCCGTACGGGTACACCGGGTTCGCCCTCGACCTCACCGACCTGCTGCACACCGACGGCACCACCCCCAACGTGATCGCGGTCAAGGTCCAGAACCGGCTTCCCAGCAGCCGCTGGTACTCGGGCAGTGGCATCTACCGCACGGCCCGCCTGGTCGTCACCGACCCCGTGCACGTCCAGCGTTGGGGCACGTACGTGACGACCGAGGAGCTGAGCGGCGAGCGCGCCCTCCTACGGGCCCGGACCACCATCGTCAACGCGTCGGGAACCGCCACGGAGGTCACCGTGAGATCCCGCGTCGCCGACCCCGACGGACGCACGGTCGCCCGCACGGAGTCCGCCGTGACGGCCGCGGCGGACCCCGAGACCGTCGCCCACGAACTCGCCGTACCGGACCCGAGGGTGTGGGACATCGAAACCCCCCGGCTCTACACCCTGCGGACCGAGCTCCGTGTCGACGGCCGCACCGTCGACACCTACGAAACTCCCTTCGGCATCCGCCACTTCACCATCGACGCCGACAACGGCCTCACCCTGAACGGCCGTTACGTCAAACTCCGCGGCGTCAACCTCCACCACGACCTCGGCGCCCTCGGCTCGGCCGTCCACGCCGACGCCGTGGAGCGGCAGCTCGTCATCATGAAGAGCATGGGCGTCAACGCCCTGCGCACCTCCCACAACCCGCCCGCACCCGAGGTGCTCGCGGCCTGCGAGCGACTCGGCATCGTCATGATCGTGGAGGCCTTCGACTGCTGGCGCAGCAGCAAGACCCGGTACGACTACGGCCGCTTCTTCGACGAGTGGTCCGACCGGGACCTCGCGGAGATGGTGCTCGCGAACCGCAACTCGCCCGCCGTCATCATGTGGTCCATCGGCAACGAGATCTCCGAGTTCACCTCCACCGCAGGCCTCACCATCGCGGACCGGCTGATCGCCGGAGTGAAGACGTACGACAGCACCCGCCCGATCGTGATCGGCTCCCACCGGCACCGCAGCGTGCCCGCCGAGGGCTCCCCGGCCGACCTGATCCTCGCCAAGGTCGACGGCCTGGGCGTCAACTACAACACGGCCGCCTCCGTCGACGCCCTGCACGCCCGCTACCCCAGGCTGTTCCTGTTCGAGTCGGAGTCCTCGTCCGAGACGTCGACCCGCGGCACCTACCAGGAGCCCGAGCGCCTCAACACCGGCGAGAACCAGACCCCGGGCAGGCGCGCCACCTCCTCGTACGACAACAACCTCGCCACGTGGACGTACAGCGGTGAGTACGGCCTGAAGAAGGACCGGGACCGGAAGTGGTTCACCGGGGAGTTCCTGTGGTCCGGCATCGACTACATCGGTGAGCCCACGCCGTACGACGTGTTCCCCGTGAAGGCGTCCTTCTTCGGGGCGGTCGACACGGCCGGGTTCCCCAAGGACACGTACCACCTGTTCAGGAGCCAGTGGACGGACGAGCCCATGGTCCACCTGCTGCCCATGAGCTGGAACCACGAGGAGGGCGACACCGTCGAGGTGTGGGCCTACTCCAACGTCGACACCGTCGAGCTGTACCTCAACGGGACGTCCCTGGGCGTCCGGAAGTTCGACCGCAAGAAGACCGTCGACGGACGCCCCTACCTGGAGACCACCGAGACCACCGGCGACGACAAGACCGTCACCTCGGGCCCCTACCCGGGCAGTTACACCAGCCCGAACGGCAGCGCGGGCAAGCTCCACCTCACCTGGAAGGTCCCGTACGAGCCCGGTGAGCTGAAGGCGGTGGCGCGCCGCGACGGCCGCACGGTCGCCACGGACGTTCTGCGCACGGCGGGCCGGCCGTACGCGATCCGCCTCACCTCCGACCGCACGTCCCTGGCCGCCGACGGCCGTTCGCTGTGCTTCGTCACCGCCGAGGTGGTCGACGCCCGGGGCGTGATCGTGCCCGGCGCCGAGCACCTGATCACCTTCGACGCCGACGGCGGCTCGCTGGCGGGCCTCGACAACGGGCGCGAGGAGAGCGCCGAGCGCTACCAGGCGAGCACCCGAACCGCCTTCCACGGCAGGGCACTCGCGATCGTACGGTCCGGCGTCGAGGCCGGCTCCCTGAAGGTGACGGCACGCGCGGACGGTCTGCGGAAGGGCACGGTGACCGTCCGCGTCACCCCGGCACGGTCGAAGTCCACCACACCACCGGCCGTGTTCGAGGCCGAGCACCCGCCTGCCCCGAACTTCCCGTTGGCCGACGCCAGTTACTCGGGCCGCCCAGACACCCTCCCGGCCGCCATGCTCGACGGCGACCCGGCCACCGGCTGGTCCAACGCGTTCAGCAAGGCGGCCACGGCCCTGCTGCCCGCGTTCGACGGCGCCCGCGCGCAGGACTGGGTCTCGGTCGACTGGGGCCGAACCCGTACGGTCGACCGGGCGGAGGTCTCCTTCACCGTCGGCGCCACGCACTCCCTGCCCGCCTCGGTCGAGGTGTCCGTCTGGGACGGCAGGCGGTACGTGCCCGCCCGGGGTGTGAAGACCGACTGGGCCACGGAGTCCGACGCCCCCACGGTGATCACCTTCGATCCGGTGCGCGGCACCCGGCTCCGTCTCCTCCTGACCAGCGCTCACCCGGGCGATGCCAAGGGAGCGGTGCGGATCAGCCGCCTGGAGGTGCCGACGACCGGCTGACCGAAGCACCGAAGCACCGAAGCCAAGCGAAATGCGATGCCGTAACGGTCCGGACGGGAACGAGTCCTGTCCGGACCGTTGACGCGCTGTCATGTCTCGAACAGCATGACCTGCGACCGCATCTGGGAGCGCTCCCACGCCCATGCGCCACCTCTGCGCGCCCCCCATCTCCCCGAGGAGCCCAGACGTGAAACGACGCAGAACCACCCTGCTCTCCGTGACGACCCTCCTCGCGGCGGCGCTCACCGCGTTGCCGTCCGGACCGGCCCAGGCCGAGGAGGTCGAACAGGTCAAGAACGGCACCTTCGACACCACCACCGCCCCCTGGTGGACGACGAGCAACGTCACCGCGGGCCTGTCCGAGGGCAGACTCTGCGCCGGCATCCCGGGCGGCACCGCCAACCGCTGGGACGCCGCCGTCGGCCAGAACGACATCACCCTCGTGAAGGGGGAGTCCTACCGGTTCAGCTTCACCGCGTCCGGCGCGCCCGAGGGAAACGTGCTGCGGGCGATCGTCGGGCTGTCGGTGGCGCCGTACGACACCTACTTCGAGGTCAGCCCGCGCCTGAGCGTCTCGGGCGACGCGTACTCCTACACGTTCACCTCACCCGTCGACACCACCCAGGGGCAGGTCGGCTTCCAACTCGGCGGTGGCACCGACCCGTTCCGCTTCTGCATGGACGACGTGTCGCTGCTCGGCGGGGTGCCGCCCGAGGTGTACGAGCCCGACACCGGGCCGCGGGTACGCGTCAACCAGGTCGCCTATCTGCCCGCCGGGCCGAAGAACGCCACCCTCGTCACCGACGCCACCGCGAAGCTGCCCTGGCAGCTGAAGAACGCCTCCGGTACCACGGTCGCCCAGGGCTGGACCGTGCCGCGCGGCCTCGACGCCTCCTCCGGGCAGAACGTCCACTCGATCGACTTCGGCTCCTACCGCACCCGGGCCAGGGACCTCACGCTGGTCGCCGACGGCGAGACGAGCCGCCCGTTCGACATCGACCCGGGAGCCTACGAACAGCTGCGGCTCGACTCGCTGAAGTACTACTACACCCAGCGCAGCGGCATCGAGATCCGCGACGACCTGCGCCCCGGCTACGGCCGACCGGCCGGTCACCTGAACGCCGCGCCCAACCGCGGCGACAAGGACGTGCCCTGCCAACCGGGCGTCTGCGACTACACGCTCGACGTCACCGGCGGCTGGTACGACGCCGGAGACCACGGCAAGTACGTCGTCAACGGAGGCATCTCCACCTGGGAGCTGCTGTCCACGTACGAGCGGTCCCTGCTGGCCCGCACCGGGCGGGCCGAGAAGCTCGGCGACGGCACGCTCGCCCTCCCGGAGAGCGGCAACAAGGTGCCGGACGTGCTGGACGAGGCCCGCTGGGAGCTGGAGTTCCTGCTGAAGATGCAGGTGCCGGCAGGACAGCCGCTCGCGGGCATGGCGCACCACAAGATCCACGACGAGCAGTGGACCGGACTGCCCCTGATGCCGGACGCCGACCCGCAGAAGCGCGAACTGCACCCGGCGACCACGACGGCGACCCTGAACCTCGCGGCCACCGCCGCACAGGCGGCGCGCCTGTACAAGCCGTACGACCAGACCTTCGCGGCGAAGACGCTCGCGGCGGCGAGGACGGCCTGGGCGGCGGCCCTAGCACACCCCGACACCTACCCCGACCCGAACGACGGCACCGGCGGCGGTACCTACGCCGACGACAACGCCACCGACGAGTTCTACTGGGCGGCCGCCGAGCTCTATCTCACCACCGGCGAGAAGGAGTTCGCCGACTTCGTCCTCGGCTCCCCGGTCCACACGGCCGACCTCTTCGGCAGCCTCGGCTTCGACTGGTCCAGGACGGCCGCCGCGGGCCGCCTCGACCTCGCGACGGTCCCGAGCGCGCTGCCCGGCCGGGACAAGGTGCGCCAGTCCGTGGTCAAGGGCGCCGACCGCTACCTCGCCACGCTGAAAACACAGGCGTACGGCATGCCGTACGCACCCGACAACAATCTGTACGACTGGGGCTCCAGCCACCAGGTCCTCAACAACGCGGTGGTCATCGCCACCGCCTACGACATCACGGGCGCGTCGAAGTACCGTGACGGGGCGATCCAGAGCATGGACTACATCTTCGGCCGCAACGCGCTGAACATGTCCTATGTGACGGGCTACGGCGAGGCCAACGCGCACAACCAGCACAGCCGCTGGTACGCCCGCCAGCTCGATCCCGGCCTTCCGAACCCGCCGCGGGGCACGCTCGCCGGAGGCCCGAACTCGAGCATCCAGGACCCGTACGCACAGAGCAAACTCCAGGGCTGTGTCGGTCAGTTCTGCTACATCGACGACATCCAGTCCTGGTCGACGAACGAGCACACGATCAACTGGAACGCCGCGCTGGCACGGATGGCGTCATTCGTGGCGGACCAGACCTAGGGCCCTTCTGTCGGTACCGCGTGCAACAGGTCCTGACCTGCGGGTATTTACGAGTCAGTACCCACGCGGTACCGTGAGGGGCATGCCAGCTCTGAATGTGGAGTTCAGCGACCGCGAGCTAGAGGACCTGCGGCAGATGGCCAAGGAGCGCGGTACGTCGATGAAGGCCCTCGTGCGCGAGGCCGCCGCGGCCGACATCGTGCGCCACCGGGCGCTGAAGGAGGGCGCCGAGGCGTTCCGGCAGTTCTTCACGGCGCACGCGGATGAGTTCGCCGCCGCGTTCCCGGAGGACGAACCGGTCGACAAGGACGAGGGGCGGGCCGTCTGACCGATGGCTCCTCCCGTCATCCATATCGACGTGCCCTGGCTGCTTCAGCGCCACGAAGAGCTCCTGCCCGACCAGCCGACGGTCGACGACTTCTCCGCCCTCGTCGCCGCCGTGGCCCGCCACCGCGTCGACCCGCCGCGCCTCGGCGTGGACTCCGACCCGGCCTGGCGTGCCGCGGCACTGCTGCACACACTGGCCCTGCTCAGGCCCCTGCCGTCCGCCAACGCCCGCTTCGCCTGTGCGACCGCCGTGTCGTACATGTTCGTGAGCGGTGCCGGGATCGATCCGCCGTACGGCGCTCTCGTGGACCTCGCGCGCGATCTGATCTCCGACAAGGTCGATGTGTACGGCGCCGCGGACCGGCTGCGGTCCTGGCAGATCTGAGCGTTCCCGCACAAGCCCTCGGGCGGGAGGATCAGGCCTTCGAGCGGTCGATCCCAGCCGACCACGGAATGCGTGTTCCTCGGAAGCGTGTGCGCTCCGTCCGGGTGCGTGTCCCCTTCGCCCGGCGCGCAGCACACGCGAATACCCGTACGAGCCGGACGAGTTGACGTCTCGACAGGCGCGGCAAGGCCATGATCGGAGACATACGGGAGGCATCGGTCACCAGCGCCGAAGAGGGCTCTCGCCATTCATGTGTCGAGCAGGACACGTTTTGACTTTCCTTCAGCAGGCCGGATGTTGCCCAAGTGCCTTGTTAGCCGCGAGTTACTTGTGCAAGGGTGAACTTCCCTGCGTACGGGCATTGGCCAGGTCTGAAACGCCGCTCGGCTTCTCGGTTCGTCGACGGGCCCAAAAGGTCCTCGGCCGGCGGCCACCGTGCGGCTCTGTCAGTCCCCTCGGGCCGTTTTCCCGGCGCACCGCCGAAAAAAGGTCCGCACCAATCAGGCGCTCTTTTTCGGTAACCACCTCTGTGTGCCGCCTTTGCGCCTCGGAAGGAAACCGCTCTGTGCACACCCCCCAACCCCCACGCCCGTCCTATCCGCCGCGCCCCGGCGTGATTCCCGGGGTATCGGACGAGAACCTCGCCGCCCAGCTGAGAGGCCGGCCGGAGAGCGAGGCCGGCGACCCCGTCGCGGTGCTGATGGCACGGCACTGGCAATCGACGCACGACTACGCGGTCATCTGCCTCGCTTCTTCGGCGAACGCAGCCTCGATGGTCACGGCCGCCTCCTTCCACCGGGTGCTGGAGGGGCTGATACGGGGGGAGTCGGGCGTCGCCCTGCGCCCCCGCCTCCTCGTGACCGTGCGGGACATGGTCAAGGAGTGGTCCGCACAGGACGAGCTCTCCACCGTTCTGCCGGACCTGAGAAAACCCGCCGGGGGCCGCGGCATGCGCGCCGCGAAGTCCATGACGCCGGACAATCGCAAGCTCGCCGAGCGTTCTTTTCAGGCCCTGCCCGGACTCGCCCAGTGTCTGCTGTGGCACACCGAGGTGGAAGCGGAACCGATCACCATTCCCGCCGGGCTGCTGGGCATGGACCCCGACACCGCGGCGACGGCACTGGAGCAGGCCCGCGAACAATTCCGCCAGGGCTGTGTCCGCGCCCATCGGGAACTCGCGCCGGGCAAGGACTGCCGCTTCTACAACCGGCTGCTGGATGTGCCGATTCGGCGCGGCGGCGCTCTGCTCCCCGATGTGCAGCAACATCTGCTGGAGTGCCGCTACTGCCGTTACGCCGCCGAGCAACTCAGCCATTTCGAGGGATCCCTGGCAGGTCTGCTGGCCGAGGCCGTGCTCGGCTGGGGCGCGCGCCGCTACCTCGACTCGCGGCCCGACCGCGGCTCGCAGAGCGGTTTGCGCCAGGGTGGTGGCCGACGCGCCGCGAACAACGGCCGGCACCGTCTGCTGTCCCGCATCCCTCCCCAGCGCCGTGCCCGCGGCACGGCCGCACCGCGCGTCAACGGCAGGGCCCTGCTCACCGGTGTCGGTGCCGCCTCGGGAGCCCTGATCGCGCTCGTCCTGTCCATCGCGATGCTCTCGGACGACGGCAGCGGAGCCGATCCCGCCGCGTCGACCAGCGCCAGCGGCGGACGCAGCACGGCACCCGACCCCGGGACCACGCCCGCGCCCACGTCGTCCCCGCCCCCCGACTCGGCAGGCATGTCGACCACCCCCGACCAGACCCGGCTGCGCAACGTCGACGCCGACCTGTGTCTCGACATACGCGGCGGCAAGGCGAAGGAGGGCGCCGCGACCGAACTCGCCGTGTGCTCGTCCGCCTGGACACAGAAGTGGTCGTACGAGGACGACGGCCAGCTGCGCAGTGTCGCCAGCCCCGAACTGTGCCTGGACTCCCACGTGGACGCCGGGGTGGTCGTCCTGGGTGAGTGCACCTCAGAGAAGTCCGACCGTGCCGAGGACGTGCGCTACGACCTCACCGTGCAGGGCGAGTTACTGCCCCGCTGGGAGGAGGAGCTCGCCGTCGCCCCCACCAACTCGGACCCGAAGGCCGACATCGTGGTGAAGGTCCGCGACGGCTCGGACACGCAGCGCTGGGCGACCGACGGCGCGTCGGCCACCCCCGAGTCCCTGTCGATCGCCGGCTCCGACGCCCCGCGGGCCGAAGCCAGCGCCACGGGAACGCCCCTCGCCGAGCTCGGGAGCCGGGTACGGGCCCCGGAACCGGTGGGCGACCCGGACCTGACCGGTGCGCTGGAGCACCTGGAGGACGGCACGATCATGTCCGTCGGCGACAGCACGGTTTCGGCCGACGACGCGGCCTCCGCCGCCGATGACACGAGCAACGCGCCTGCCCTGCCGCCGGCGGCGCGCCGGCCCGCCGCGGGCAGCGACCTGGTGACCTGACGGGCGGGCGGGGCACCCTGGCAGTGCAGGGTGCCCCACTCCGTACGGCCGTCGGCGCGGGCGGGCCGGAGAGATATGACGCGCCCTCGGACTTCAGGCCTCCTCGATGTCGTCGGCGCCGACCGTGCCCGGCCCGGCGTGCCCCGACAGCGCGAGTGTCAGGTCGAACTCCGCGAGCAGACAGCGGATCACGTGCTCCACGCCCGCCTGGCCGTCGAGGGCGAGCCCGTACACGTACGGACGCCCCACGAGGACGGCCTCGGCGCCCAGAGCGAGCGCCTTGAAGATGTCGCCGCCCGTTCGGACGCCGCTGTCGAAGAGCACGGTCATCCGGTCGCCCACGGCGCCGGCCACTCGGGGCAACGCGTCGGCCGCCGCGATCGATCCGGCCACCTGGCGGCCGCCGTGGTTGGAGACGATCACGCCGTCCACCCCGGCATCGAGGGCGAGCCGGGCGTCGTCCGGGTGGAGGATGCCCTTCAGGGCGATCGGGCCGTCCCAGTTCTCCCGCAGGAACGCCAGGTCCGACCAGGTCTTGCCGGGGTCCGAGAACAGGTTCACGAAGTGCAGCACGGCCGCGTTCGGGTCCTCGTGGACGGGCTTGGCCAGGCCCGCCTGGAACGCCGGGTCGGAGAAGTAGTTGGCGGTGCCCACGCCGTGCAGGAACGGCAGGTACGCCTGGTCGAGGTCACGCGGCCGCCAGGCGAGCAACGGCGTGTCGAGGGTGACGACCAGGACGGAGTACCCGGCCGCCCTCGCCCGGCCGAGGAAACTGCGTGCCACCTCCGGGTCCTTCGGCCAGTACAGCTGGAACCAGCGTTCCGCATCACCCATCGCCTCCGCGACCTGCTCCATGGGCGTGCTGGAGGCCGACGACAGCACGTACGGCACGCCCTGCGCGGCGGCGGCCCGGGCGGCCGCGGACTCCGCCTCCGGGTGCATGATCGACAGCACACCCACCGGTGCCAGCGCCAGGGGCGCGGGCAGCGCGCGGCCCAACACCTCGGCGGACAGGTCCCGTTCGTGCACGTCGCGCAGCATCCGCGGCACGATCCTGCGCCGCTCCAGCGCTGCCCGGTTGGCGCGGGCGGTGCTGCCGTCACCCGCGCTGCCCGCCACGTAGCCGGCCGGACCGGGGCCGAGCCGCTGCTCGGTGAGCTCCTCCAGCCGTGTCAGATCGGTGGGCAGCCGTGGCACGGCACCCCCCAGACCGTTCAGATAGATCTCGTACTGGAAGTCGGCCCAGTGCTTCGCCATCGGTACGTCCCGCCTCTCGTCGCAAAACCACTGTGCTCGCGTCCGTTCGCGGGACGCTCGATTCCTTCAGCCCCCGGGAGTGGACAGCTCCTCACTGAATGTTTCAGGCCGATTACTGAACCGCACGAATCCAGCCAGGCGGACACCTCAGACGATCACCAGGCGCTCAGTTCCGGGCTTCACTCGATCAAGGTCCGTGACATCACGCCACTACTTCAACACTCAAAGTTACTGAAACCCATGGGGTCGACGTGCCTTTCCCGCCCGGAGTCGGCAGACTCGCGCTCCGAGCGTTGTCATCACGTTCCGAAGGCCGGGGTCGCGGGGTTCCCGTGAGCGGCTACCGGGCTCGCGGATGGGGAGTGCGAGCCCACCACGGGAACCGTGCGGTCTCCGCACCGGGGGCCGGCCGACGGAGTGGGGCCGTCGGCCGGCCCCTGGATCACTCGGGCGCGACGGTCCAGTGCCCGACCTCGCGGTAGCCCGAGTCGTACACGGCGGAGCCGTCCCCGGGCCTGAGGTCGTAGTGGTGGAGGTTGCCGCCCCAGTACCGCAGGATCCGGCTCAACTCCTGCACGGTGGTGCCCTCGTTCCAGTCCGCACCGTCCAGCTCGACTTCGAGAACGAATTTCACGTACGCGCCTCCCTCTCCGTCGTCCGGCGCCTTCCGGCACCTCCTTCAATCGTTTCATTGAAGTACCTCTTGAGGCTTCGCCCGTGACGCCACAGGCCAGGAACACGCTGTCGCACCGTCAGTCGCGAGTCCTGTCAGAAGTGTTGACCGGGATCTGAAAACGTTTTAACTTCCCCTCACTCGACACCCCGAGGTGAGGAGGCTCCGTGGCGGCGTTGCTACGGGAGCGCACAGGTAGGACGTCGGTGACTCCTTCACGACACCGCCCCACCCGCGCTCGTACCAAGCGAAAAGGTTTTCACGGCCGTAGGAGCCGGACGCTGTTCCTGCTCATGCTGCCCGGGCTCGCGTACTTCCTCGTGTTCCACTACGGCGCGCTCGTCGGCAACCTCATCGCCTTCAAGGACTATGTGCCGTTCGACGGCATCTGGGGCAGCCCCTGGGTCGGCCTCGGCAACTTCCAGCGGATGTTCGAGGACGACGCGTTCTGGGACGCGACCCTCAACACCGTCTGGATCGCGCTCCTCCAGATCGTCTTCTACTTCCCGGTCCCGCTCGCCCTCGCCCTGCTGCTGCACACGCTCACCTGGAGCACGGTCCGCCGTTTCGTGCAGTCGGTGGCATACCTGCCGCACTTCATCTCGTGGGTGATCGTCGTCGCCCTCTTCCAGCAGGTCCTCGGCGACACGGGCCTGGTGAACGGCTACCTCGGTGACGCCGGCCTCAGCACCGTCGACATCATCGGCAACCCCGACGCCTTCCAGCCGCTCGTCGTCGCCCAGGTGATCTGGAAGGACGCCGGCTGGGGCACGATCATCTTCCTCGCCGCGCTCTCCCAGGTCGACGAGCAGCAGTACGAGGCCGCCGCCATCGACGGCGCCGGACCCTGGCGGCGCTTCTGGCACGTCACCCTGCCCGCGATCCGCCCGGTCATCGTCCTGCTGCTGATCATGCGGCTCGGCGACATCCTCTCCGTCGGCTTCGAGCAGATGCTGCTCCAGCGCGACGCGGTCGGCCCCGAGGCCGCCGAGATCATCGACACCTTCGTCTACTACCAGGGCATCGTCGGCGGCGACTACGGATTCGCCGCGGCCGCGGGCCTGTTCAAGGGCGTGGTCGGCGCCCTGCTCGTCTACGCGGCCAACAAGGTCGCCCACCGCCTCGGCGAACAGGGGGTCTACAAGTGAGCGCGCACACCCGGCCCGGCTGGATGGAGAAGCCGAAGCCCGTCACCCAGGCGGCCAAGATCCTCGCGCTCGCCGCGGTCGTCCTGCTGGTCTGCGTGCCGTTCCTGGTCATCCTGTCCACCTCGCTCGCCTCCCAGCGCGAGGTGATCGCGAACGGCGGCTGGGTGCTGTGGCCGCAGAACCCCACGCTGGGGGCGTACGAGGACATCCTCGACGGCGGCATCGTCACCCAGGCCCTCGGTGTCAGCGCGGGAGTCACCGTCATGGGCACCCTGCTCAGCCTCGCCTGCACCGTGACCCTCGCCTACGCCCTGTCCCGCCCCGGCGTCTTCGGCGGCAAACCCGTCCTGCTGCTCGTCCTGTTCACGTTCCTCTTCCCACCGGGCATGATCCCGAGCTTCCTGCTGGTCAAGGAGCTCGGACTGCTCGACTCGTACACCTCACTGGTGCTGCCCGTCCTCGTCAACGTCTTCAACCTGGTCGTCCTGCGCGGCTTCTTCCAGGGCATCCCGGAAGAGCTGTACGAGGCGGCCCGGCTCGATGGCGCAGGGGACTGGCGCGTGCTGTGGTCGGTGGTCCTGCCCCTGTCGAAGGCGGCCCTCGCCGTCGTCGGCCTCTTCTACGCGGTGGCGTACTGGAACTCCTGGTTCTACGCCTCCCTCTATCTGGAGAGCGACCACTGGCCGCTGCAACAGGTGCTGCGCACCTATGTGGTGGCCGGTTCCGGGATCACCGACACCACCACCGGCGAGGCCACCGTCAACGCCCCGCAGACCGTGCAGATGGCCGTCCTCGTGATCGCCACCGTGCCGATCCTGCTCGTCTACCCCTTCCTCCAGAAGTACTTCACCAAGGGCGTGCTCACCGGCGCCATCAAGAGCTGAGCAGACCCACCCGTACAGCTGACGCGACGTCAAGAGCCGTGCTACGAAAGGTCGCTTGCCCATGTCCCCGCAGCCATCGAAGCCCTCTATGTCCCGGCGCACCCTGCTGCGCTCGATCGCCGTCGGCGGAGCCGCACTCGCCGTCCCCGGCACGCTCACCGCCTGCTCCTCGGGCTCCGACGACGGTGACGTCTCCAACGCGGGCAAGAAACTGGCCTCTTGGCCCGCCTACGTCCCGTTCTCCGGCCCGAAGCCCGACCTCGCGCCCACCGAGGAGGGCGTCCAGGCCGGCTACACCGCGTACCCCTCCGACCTGGTGACGGCCGTCCCCGACAAGCCGGGAGACGGCTCGACGATCAGGGTCATGTCGGTGTCCTTCGGCGTGCCACCCAAGCCGGCGTCGGCCAACCAGTTCTGGGCGGCAGTAGAGAAGGCGCTCGGCGTGAAGATCGAGTACACGATCATCTCGCAGACCGACTACCAGAAGAAGATGGGGACCGTGATGGCCGGTGACGCCGGCGATCTGCCCGACATCATCAACGTCTTCTCCGGGTTCGTCCTGCCCCGCGAGGCCCAGTTCGTCCAGCGCCGCGCCGAGGACCTCACCCCGTTCCTGTCCGGGGACGGCGTCAAGGCGTATCCGAACCTGGCGGGCATCCCCACCCACGCCTGGCGCGACATGGGCCGCATCGGCGGCCGGGTCTACGGCATCCCGCTGGAACGACCGCTGCCCGGCTCCACCCTCTGGGTCAACCAGGGCTTCTTCACCGACGCGGGCATGAAGGAGGACTGGACCTCCGAGGACTTCGCCGCCGTCGCCAAGAAGGGCACGGGCGGCAAGAAGTACGCCCTCGGCGCCGCCACCGGATCCGTTTTCGGCAACGGCTACCACTCCGCCGCGCACAACGCCCCGCAGGGCTGGGCCGTGGACAAGGACGGCACCTTCCAGTCCAACTTCACCGACGAACGCTACAAGGCCGCCGTCGCCTACCAGGCCCAGCTGCGCAAGGACGGCTCCTATCACCCCGACGCCACCTCGCTCTCCCAGCCGGACCTGGTCACCCTCTGGCTGAACGGGACCGTCGGCTCCATGCAGGACGGGTTCGGCGCCTATCTGCCCAAGTTCCTCGACTCCAAGGGACTGCTCACCCCGGCGGCGGCGCTGCCGTACAGCGTCGGCGGCGAAACGGGCGGCATCGTCGCGGCCCGCCGTTCCTTCGGCTACACCATCCTCAAGCAGGCGAAGAAGGAACGGATCGAGCTGCTGCTGCGCGTCCTCAACTACCTTGCGGCGCCCTTCGGTTCTAAGGAGTGGGAGCTCGTCCACTACGGTGTCGAGGGCACCCACTTCACCCGTGCCAAGGACGGCTCACCCGAACCCAACGAACTGGGCAAGGTCGAGAACAACACCAACCTCCCGCTGAAGTACCTTGCCGAGGGCCCGCAGGTGCTCTTCGTACCGGGCATGCCCGACGCCGTACGCGCTCTGCACGCCTGGCAGCAGAAAACCGTGCCGTACGCGATCCGCAACGCCTCCTACGGCCTGCAGTCCCGCACCTACACCGCCCAGGGCACCACGCTGAAGGCCCTGATGGACGACACCGCGACCGGCATCATCGCGGGCCGTGTCCCGCTCTCGGAGTACGACGCGGCCGTGAAGAAGTGGCGGGACCGCGGCGGCGACAGAATGGCCGAGGAATTCGCCGAGGACCACGCGGCCAACAGCTGACGTGCGGCGACGGACGGCCGGAGGGAGACGCGGGGGATGGGAAGCGACATGACGGCGTCGAAGGGGCGGGTCACGATCCGCGAGGTCGCCGAGCGGGCGGGCGTGTCCGTGGCCACCGTCTCGCGGGTGCTCAGCGGCAACTACCCGGTCCCGCCCGCGACGAGGACCCGGGTGCTGCGCGCGGCCCGCGACCTCGACTACGTCGCCAACGCGCACGCCCGCGCCCTGGTCGGCGGCGGCCGCAAGATGGTCGCCGTCGTCCTGCGCCAGGTCACCAGCCCCTTCTACGCCCAGGTCGCCGAGGGCGTCGAGGCGGAGGCCGCCGCCCGTGGCTGGCTCTGCCTGGTCGGCACGACCGGCGGCGACCCCGGGCGCGAGCTGGAGTTCGTGCAGCTGATGCGGGAGGAGGGCGCCCGGCTGGTGATCCTCGTCGGCGGGGTCGTCGAGGACGACGCCTACCGCGAGCGCGTCGCCCGCTACGCGCAGGCCCTCGACGCCTCCGGCGCCCGCCTCGTGCTGTGCGGACGGCCCGCCCCCGACCCCGGCATCCCCGCCCTCGTCGTGGAGTTCGACAACGAGGCAGGCGCCCGCGCCATCACCGGCCACCTGCTCTCGGCAGGCCATCGCCGTATCGTCTTCCTCGGCGGACTGCCCGGCAACACGGCCCTCGACGCCCGCGTCGCCGGCTACCGGGCCGCGCTCGCCGAACACGGCCTGCCGACCGATGCCGCCCACGTCATCGACTGTGGCCTCGGCCGAGCGGCAGGACACCGAGCCATGTCCGAACTCCTCAAAGCCACAAGGGAGTTCACCGCTGTCTTCGCGGGGGACGACATGGTGGCCGCCGGCGCCCTGCGGGCCATCGCCGACGCGGGGCTGCGCGTGCCGCACGACATCTCCGTCGTCGGCTACAACGACATCCCGCTCGCCGAGGACTTCAACCCCCCGCTCACCACGGTCCGTACCCCCGCCGAGGAACTCGGCCGGGCCGCCGTCCGCATCGCTCTGCGCGACCCCGACCACACCGCGGGCACCCACCACCTGCTCGGTACCCACATCGTCGTCCGCGACAGCGTCAAGCCACCCCCGACTGACGGAGGACCAACCCCCGTATGACCGCGCCGCACGTGTCGCTCACCGGCCTGCCGCCCCTCGACCCCGCCCGCTCACCCGTCACCGGCTGGACCCGCGCCCACTGGGAGGCGACGGCCGACCGCCTCCTGGAAGGACTCCTGCCGTACGCCTCACCCGGGTTCGCCCAGTACCGACTGCCCGGCCGCGCAAGCTACTCCGGCCCTTGGTCCGACGGACTGGAGGGCTACGCCCGCTCCTTCCTGCTGGCGGCCTTCCGTATCGCGGGCTCCCAGGGGCGGGTCGGTCCGGAACTGATCGAACGGTACGCGGCCGGGCTCGCCGCCGGGACGGACCCGTACGGCGAGGAACGCTGGCCGCCGATCACGGACCGCGGCCAGCCCATGGTCGAGGCCGCTTCTCTCGCGATCGCCCTGCACGAGTCCCGGCGGTGGCTGTGGGACCACCTCGACGACCACGTCCGGGAACGGGTCGCCGAGTGGCTGGGCGGCTTCGTCGGCGCGCGGGCCAACGACTCCAACTGGCGCCTGTTCCAGGTCGTCACCGAGGAGTTCCTGGCCTCGGTGGGCGCTGCGCACAGCCGCGCCGAGATCGACGGCGGACTCACCCGGCTGGAGGACTGGTACCGGGGCGGCGGCTGGTACACCGACGGCGACGGACGCAAGTTCGACTACTACAACGCCTGGGCGCTGCACCTGTATCCGGCCCTGTGGGCGCGCATCGCCGGACCGCGCGCCAACCCCGCCCTGGTGGACCGGCACCGTGCGCGACTGCGTGAGTTCCTCGCCGCGCACCAGCACTTCTTCGGCTCCGACGGCGCCCCCGTCCACCAGGGCCGCTCGCTCACGTACCGCTTCGCAGCCACGGCCCCGCTGTGGGCGGGGGCTCTGGCGGACGCGACCCCCCTTCCTCCGGGCCGCACCCGCCGCCTCGCCTCCGGCGCCCTCAAGCACTTCGCCGATCACGGAGTCCCGGACGAACACGGCCTGTTGAGCCTGGGCTGGTACCGGCCGTTCCTCCCGGTCACCCAGCGGTACTCGGGCCCGGCCTCCCCGTACTGGGCGAGCAAGGCGTTCCTCGGTCTGCTGCTGCCCGCCGACCACCCCGTATGGACGGCCCCCGAGGAACCGGCCCCGGTCGACACCGACGACACCTGCCTGCCGCTGCCCGCCCCGGGCTGGCTGCTGCACTCCACAGCCGCCGACGGGATCGTACGACTGGTCAACCACGGCACCGACCGACTGCCGCCACCGCCCGCCGAGTCCGAGGACAACCCGCACTACACGCGGTTCGCCTACGCGAGCGCGGCGGCCCCCGACACCGCGGGCCCGGCCATCGACAACCACATCGCCCTGGTCGCCCCCGACGGAACCGCCTCCCGGCGCGGGCGCATCCACGCGCTCGGGATGACCGGACGCCGGGCGGCCTCCTGGCACACGGCGTCACTGGCGGGGGAGGAGCACCGGATCGAGACCACCAGCGTGGTGCACGGCCCGTGGGAGGTGCGGGTGCATCGCGTCGGGGGACCGTACGGGGTGGCCGTGTGCGAGGGCGGTTGGGCACTGGCCGACGACCTCCGGCCGCCCGAGGCGGCGACGGGGCCCGGGTGGGCGTGGGCGCGGCGCACGGACGGACTCGCCAGCACCGTCGTCGCCCTGCACGGCTGGGACACCGAGACGCACGGGGCGGTCACGCACGCGCAGGAGGCCAACGCGTACGGGGTGCACTCGGCGACTCCTCACCTCGTGCTGCCCGTTCACCCCGGAGGAGTGCACCTGCTGGTCACCCTGGTAGTGCTGGGCGCCGATCCGGAGGGGGCGCGCGGAGCGAGCGCGCGGGTCACTGGGGAGGGGGCTGTGGTGATTCGCTTTCCAGACGGCGTGGAGGAGGAAGTTCCGCCAGTGGGGGAAAGCGATTGAGCAGTCCGGCGGCGCGCAGCAGCCGGCGCATACGGGGCAGGTCGGAGACGATCCGCAGTCGGCCCCCGCGCTCCCTCGCCCTGGCCTCGGCCCGGCACAGCAGCCGCAGGCCCGAGCAGTCGAAGAACGTCACCCCGCGCAGGTCGACCAGAACATCCGGTTCGGCCGGCGCAGTGGCGGCGTCGAGGTGCTCGGCCACGAAGTCCGCGGTCGCCATGTCGATCTCGCCCAGGACCTCGACCACGGTGAACGACCCGGTCCACCGGCTGTGGGCGTAGGGGTTCGCCGGCAGGGGCCGCGCACAGGCGCTTTTCGGAACGGGCCGTGACATGGCGGCCGTGTCCTCGGGCGGGTCGGCGGCACGGTCGTGGTCTTCCGGCGGCATCTCGGCTCCACCTCGGGACGGTAGGGCGCATTCGATCTCGGTAGCTACCCCGGCCGGGGCGGCACCATCCCTGCCGCGCCGACCGCAAGATCTAGTTCACTCGACAAGGTGAACTTCGAGCCAAAGTATTGACTTTTGCAAGGAGGTGCTGCCGCAAGGCGCCCTGATCCAGCGGAAGTTGACACCCCGCTCATGGCGCATTCCAGGGGGCGTTTCGTCTGCCGGGTTCTGTCGGGAGGCGGCTGCGGGTTCGTTGTGGCTGGTCGCGCAGTTCCCTGCGCCCCTGAAAGCCACAGGCGCGCCCGCCGCCACAACGCACCGCGAGCTCCGTACACATCGCCGCACCAAAGGCAACGTGGGCGGCACCCGCCCCCACGCACAGGCAGCCGCCTACGGACGTAAGGGGGTGTGCCGGGAGGTGTCCGCCCGCAGCGGCCGGCGTCCGCCGCCGAGCACATACGACACCCCACAGACCCGCCGGACCGAGGACGGAGACCTCCCGGCGCGCACCCGACCCACGACGAAACCGCAGGCGCCCAAGCCACAACGGCGCGGATTACCGGCGACGAGGGAGGAGTGCCACGGACGCGACGGGGATCGCGGCGAGGACGAGCCACGGCACGGCCGGCGGGAGTTCGGTGTCGAGCAGGGAGCCCGTGGCCGAGCTGCCCACCAGGACGATCAGCCCGGACACCGACGACATCGCGCCCGTGTAGAGGCCCAGGCGTCCCTCCTCGGCCAGGTCCGGCACCCAGGCGCGGGCGGCGGGCGCGACGAGCATCTGGCCGAGGGTGAGCAGGACGACGAAGCCGGCGGCGGGCAGCAGGCCCACGGTCCCCGTCCACCCGGCGGGCCGCGCCGCAGCGACCACCCCGAAACCGGCGGCGATCAGCAGCAGCCCCGCCCCCATCGAGCGGCGCAGGTCGAGACGGTGCGCGGTCCAGCGGGTGACCGGCAACTGGGTGGTCACCACCAGCAGCGACGACAGCGCGAACAGCCACGCCAGCGGCGCCTGCGAGCCCGACGTGCGCTCCACCTCGTCGGGGAGGATCAGATACAGCTGGTTGTACGCGAGCAGATAGGCGCCGTACGCGCAGCACAGCGCCAGAAAGCGGCCGTTGCGGCTGAGCGAGCGCAGGCCGCCCCCAGAGCGCTTCTGATGGATCTCCGCGGCGTCGCGGCGTCCAGCACGCATGCTCGCCGCACGCCGCGAAGGGACAGGTGGCTCCGCCACATGACCCTCCACACCGCACGCCGATCGCACGCACCGGACGCCGCTCCTTCCTCCACGGAGATCCATCAGAAGCGCCCTGCCCCGCACACGCACCCGGCCGGGTATGTGCTGCGGCAGGAGCCGGAAGTGCCCGGCCAGGACGAGGACGAAGACTCCGGCGCCCGCGAGGCACACCGCACGGAAGTCCACCGCCAGCAGAGCCGCGCCGAGGAGGGGGCCGACGAAGGCTCCGGCCTGTCCCGCCACCGTGAACAGGGCCAGCACGTTCGTACGGGAGCCGCCGCCGGACTCCTCCCGGAGCACCGCCTGCCGGGCCACCTCGGACTCGACGGCGGGGGAGAAGAGGGCCGCGGCGAAGCCGATCAGCAGGACAGCGCCGATGACCGCCCAGGACTGCGCCGCGTACCCGAGCCACACGAACCCGGCGATCCGCAGCACACAGCCCGCGAGGACGACGGGCCGTACGCCGTACCGGTCGGCCAGCGCACCGCCCACCACGAACAGGCCCTGCTGGCTGAAGGTGCGCAGCCCCAGGACGAGGCCGACCATCCAGCCCGCCAGGCCGATCGCGGTGCCGAGGTGCTCTGCCAGGAAGGGCAGCACGGCGAAGAAGCCGATGTTGAAGGCGAGTTGGGTGAGGATCAGCAGACGCAGCAGGGGGCTGAGCCCCCTCCAGGTGTGCAGGCCGCGCCCCGTCGCCCGTGTCGTTCGCTCGGTCATCCGGACTCCCTGGCGCCGGCGCCGGCGCCGGGGCCGACGGCCGTGGCGGGCTTCGGCTGTCGTACGGTCACGGCACGCCGGCGTGGCAGTCGTACGCCACGTGCCATCTCGACCGCCAGGACACCGAGGAGGGCGAGGACCGCGGCGGGCGCGAGGACCGCCCAGGGGGCGCGCTCGACGTACGGCTGGTTCTCGGCGAGGAGGAGGCCCCACTCGGGGGCGGGCGGCTGGGTGCCGAGGCCGAGGAAGCCGAGGGCCGTGAGGGCGAGGGCCACGGAGGGCAGGCGGAGCAGGGCGTGCCGGGTGACCGGCGGGAGGACGGCGGGCAGGAGTTCGTGGCGGAGCAGGTACCACCGGTCCGCGCCGAGTCCCTTCGTGGCCGTCACGTGTGTGGTGGCCCGCTCCTGTTCCAGCAGGGCGGTGGTGTGCGCGGCGAGCGGGGCCCAGGCGACCGCGGCGACCGCGAGGGCGGGTGTCGCGGCGCCGCTTCCGGCGACCGCCGCTGTCAACAGGGCCACGAGGACGGGCGGTACGGCGTTGACGGTGTCCACGAGCGGACCGGACAGCCGCGGCAGAAGGCCGAGCACGACGCCGGTGAGCAGCGCGGCGGCGCTGATCGCCGACGCGAGGGTGAGCGTGCCGAACGCACCGTGCCCGATGCGGGCGAGGACGTCGCGGCCGAGCGCGTCGGTGCCGAACGGGTGGCCCCAGGACGGGGGTTGGAGCCGGGCACCGGTGTCCAGGGCGAGCGGGTCGCGCGCCAGGCCGACCGCGATGACACCGAGCAGGACGGCCCCGTACAGCAGTGGGGTCGCCCTCGGGACGGGCCGCGTGGGCCGGTGCAGGGACAGGAGGGCACCGTCGCGCAGGGCCGGGCCGACGAGCATGCGAGCGGTGAGCCGGGCGAGGGCTGCGGCTCCGGCGGCCAGCAGGACCAGGGCGAGCGTCCCGGCCTGGAGGACGGGCAGGTCCTGGGCGATCGCGGCCTGGAGGGTGGTGCGGCCGAGTCCGGGGATGTCGAAGATCTGCTCCACGGCGACCGCGCCCCCCGTGAGACCGACGACGAACAGGCCGGTGTTCGGCAGGAGTCCGGGCACACAGCGGCGCAGCGCCTGCCGGGCGACGGACCGGCCGGGTACGCCCCGTGCCGCGGCGGCCAGCGCCCAGGGCTCGGCGAAGGCGCCGGGCAGCATGTCGTCGAGCATCCGGCCGAGCAACGCACCAGCGGGCAGACCGAGAGCGATGGCGGGAAGCAGCGTCCAGCGCGGCCCGTACCAGCCGAGGGCGGGCAGCCAGCCGAGGTGCACCCCGACCACGGCGGCCAGTACGGACGCGGTCAGGAACTCGGGCAGTGCGGCCAGTACCGCCGACGTGCCGCCGCCTCCCCCGCGTTCGTCGAGCCGGCGGCGCGAGCCGAGCCACAGGGTGCGCGCGGTGATCGCCGCCGCCGTGGCCGCCGCGACGACGAGCGCGACGGTCATCAGCAGGAGCGAGACGCCGAGGGCCTGGAGGACCGCGGGGCCCACCTCGTCCCCGGAGATCCACGACTGTCCCGCGTCACCGCGCGCCAGCCCGGCGAGCCACTGCCACAGAAGGTGCGAGGGGTCTACGTCCAGGCCCAACTGCTCCCGTACGGCGGCCAGCACCTCGGGGTCCGGGATGCGTTCCGCCGAGCGGGCCTTGAGGACGGTGAGCGCCGGGTCGGTGCGCGACAGCCACGGCAGCAGGCCGATGGCGCACAGGAGGGAGGCGGCGAGCAGGGCCCGCCAGAGTATCCGGCTCAGCGTCGCGTCCCCGTGTCCATGAGCGTGCGCTCGTACGGGTCGAAGACCACTCCCTGCACGGAGGTGCGGACCCCGGTGATGATCTGCTGGTGGACCAGGGGAACCACGGCGTCCGTGCCGAGGATCGCGGCCTCCGCGTCCATCACCGCCTGCTGCCGCTTCGCGCTGTCGGACAGCCCCTCGGCCTCGGCTACGGCCCCGTCGACCTCCTTGTCGCAGAGCAGCGAGAGGTTGTAGCCGCCGTCGCAGGTGTAGTCACTGGCGAGGACGGACACCGGGTCACCGGTGTCGAGGAGGGTGTTGCGGGCGGCGACGAACGCGTCGAACTTCCCTGCCAGGGCGTCGCTTTCGAGCCGCGAGTACTCGCGCACCTCCAGCTTGACCTTGAATCCGGCCTTCTCCAGCTGCTGCCCGAGCACCTGGGCGACCTCGGGCAGTTCGGGCCGGTTGTTGTACGTGGCCACGGTCACCGATGTGCCGTCCGGCTCGGCGGCCCCGGCTCGCCCGGCCGGCTTGACGCGCTTGTCGGCGGCCCAGGTGACGGCGGGTCCGAACACTCCGGCGCCCGGGTCGGCGTACCCCTCGTACACGTCCTTCGCGAACACGGACGTGTCGACGGCCCCACGGGCGGCGGCCCGGAGCGCCGGGTCCTTGAAGGGACCTTTCTTCGTGTTGAGGTGGAGGCTCGTGGTGCGGGTGGTGGCCGTCTCGTGGCGGGTGCCCTCGTCCAGCGCGGCCGCCTGGGAGACGGGGACGGCCTCGGCGATGTCGGCCTGGCCGGTGCGCAGGGCGTTCGTGCGGGCCGTGCCGTCGGATATGAACCTGGCGTCGATGCCGGAGGCCTGGGCGCGGCCGCCCCAGTAGTCGTCGTACCGGTCGAGGGTGGCTGCGGTGGTGCCGGAGACCTTGGTGAGCTCGAAGGGGCCGGTGGCGGTGCCGGTGGGGTCGGGCCTCCTGCCCTTGTCGCCACCGCCCCCGCTTTGGCCGCTGCCGTACGCCTTGGGCGAGAGGATCGCGAGGCCCGGGCTCGACAGGCGCAGGGGCAGGGCGGGGTCGGCGTTCCCGGTGGTGATGCGCACCCGACCGCCGTCGGCCTCGGCTGCCTTGAGGGTGACACCGGCGAGCGCGGCCGGTACGGGCTTCGCCTCTGTCGCGTGGGTGAGGGCGGCGGCGACGGCGGCCGGGGTGACGGCGGTGCCGTCCTGGAAGGTCGCCTCGCGCAGCGTGAACAGCCAGGTCCGGTCGTTCTCCCGGGTCCACGACGCGGCGAGCGCGGGGGCCGCCGAACCGTTGGCGTCCAGTTCGGTGAGGCCCTCGGTGACGCCGAGGCGGCTGAGGAGGGTGGCGTCGGCGCCGTACGGGGAGAGGTTCTCGGCGGGCGGGAACGCGAGGGCGACGCGGAGGCGGGAGCCGCCCGCGGCGTCTTCTCCGGCTGCTTCGCCTCCGGACGCGAAGCAGCCGGTCGTCAGTACGGGGGTGAGCAGCAGGCCGACGAGCAGTCGGCGCCGGGGGACGGGGCGCGTGGTCCTCATGGGGTGGGTCCTCATGGGGTGGTTGGCGTGGGGTGGGTCGGCGTGGGGATGGTGCTCATGCGGAGGGCTGGGGCTCGGTCCGCCGGTCGCGGGTGGCCCCTTCGGGGATCTCCACGGCGGGCTGGAAGGAGGAGATCTCGAAGTGCACCACCCGCTGTCCGGTCTCCTGCCGTTCGTCGCACACCACCTCGCCCAGCGACCGCCAGAACGCCTCGGCGCCGGGCACGTCCGGGTCGGTGTGCAGATAGACGGAGCGGTAACCGCCGTCCGCCGCCGCGAAGTCCAGCAGCGCGGCCACCAGTCGACGGGCCAGGCCGCGTCTGCGGTGGTCGGGGCGCACGTAGACGCGCCGCAGCTGTGCGGTGGTGCCTGGCGGGTAACGCTCCGCCAATCGACGGGGGTTGGGGGGATGAGCCGGGCCCCGTGAGTCGAGTGCGGCGGTGGCCACGACCTCTTCGTGCTGGTCGTCGACGGCCACCAGCAGGGTGTGGCGCGCGGGAGCGACGTACGCGCCGTGGAGGTCGATGATGTCGCCGTGCCACCGGGGCACGTAGCCGGTGCCGAAGTCCCGGTAGACGGTGTCGAGCATCACCGCTCGGGCGCCGTCGAGGTCGTCGGGGGCTGCTTCCCTGATGCTGTGGCCCCGGCCATTGATGCTCTCTATCTGCACCTGCGCATCATATGCATTAAGGATTGCGCTTGATGATCGGGGGATCGGGGGACCGGGGAGATGGATCGGGGGCGGAGGGGATCGGAGATGTGCGCCGTCTGATCGGGGGCGTGCGTCCTGTGCTCTGGGCGTGCGTGACTCGTAGGCACTCTCGTGCTGCATGTTCGTGCGCGCCGCACGCGTGCCGGGACCACTTTCGGGTACGTCGCAGCCATGCGGATCAGCGTGGTGGATGTGGGGTCGAACACCGTCCGGCTCGTGGTGGCGGATGCCGAGGGGGGTGTCCCGCTGCCGGTGCACACCGCGAAGTGGCGGTTACGGCTCTCCCAGCACGTGGCGCACGGGGGCCGTATCCCCGACGAGTCCGTGCAGCAGTTGTGCGAGGCGGTCGCGGCGGCGGGCCGGACGGCCGAACGGTGGGGCGCGGCGGAACCGTTGGCGTTCGCCACGGCCGTGGTGCGCAGTGCGCCGAACCGTTCGGAGGTGCTGCGGGCCGTTCGTGGGGAGACCGGGATAGGGCTGTGCACGCTCCCGGGTGAGGTGGAGGCGGAGCTCACGTTCCTCGCTGCGCGGCGGTGGATGGGGTGGAGGTCGGGTCCGCTGGCGATGCTCGACATCGGCGGGGGTTCGCTGGAAGTGGCCTTCGGGCGGGGGCGGTTGCCCGACTTCGCGGCCTCACTGCCGCTGGGGGCCGCTCGGCTGACGCACGAGTTCTTCCAGGGGGAGGACCCGCCGTCGGCGCGGAGTGTGAAGGCGCTGCGGCGGAAGGTCCGCCATGAGCTCCGGGACGTGGCCGCCCGGATCCGGTGGGAGGGGCCGCGCACCGCCGTGGCGACCTCGCGTACCTTCCAGCAGCTCGGACGGCTGTGCGGGGCCGCGCCCGGGCGTCACGGGCCGTTCATGGAGCGGCGGTTGCACCGGACGGAGCTGCGCAGGTCGCTGGAGCGGCTGGCGGCGCTGCCCGCGGCCGAGCGGGCTCGGTTGCCCGGGATCTCGGCGCCGCGGGCCACGCAGAGTCTGGCGGGGGCGGTGATCGGCCACACCACGATGAAGCTGACCGGGCTGAAGGTGGTCACGATCTGTCCGTGGGCGCTGCGGGAGGGGGTGTTGCTGCGGCACATCGAGGACGGGCCGTCGTGGTGGGAGGACATCGTCCAGTTCGGCGAGGAGATGTCGTGGTGCGGCGCGGCGTCGGGGGACGCGGTGCCGCTGCGGATCGCGACGCCGGCGCGGTGAGCCGCGGACAGTTCGTATCGGTACTGCGGGCGCGTGGGGGTTCGCGTCGCCCGCGGTTTCGTCGTGGGTCGGGTGCGCGCCGGGAGGTCTCCGTCCTCGGTCCGGCGGGTGTGTGTGGGGGTGAGAGGTTCTCGGTGGCGGACGCCGGCCGCTGCGGGCGGACACCTCCCGGCACACCCCCTTACGTCCGTACGCGGCTGCCGGTGCGTGGGGGCGGGTGTCGCACGCGTTGCCTTTGGTGCGGCGATGTGTACGGAGCTCGCGGCGCGTGGCCCGTGCTTCCAGGGGCGCGGGGCTGTGTTGGATGTGCGGCTCCGCCGCGATGGGGGTTCCCCCGCTCGAGCGCAGCCGAGAGTGGGGGAGCGACCAGCCGCAACGAACCCGCACCCGGGCGCCCGCCCAGCCCGGCGGACGAGGCCCCGTATGTATTCCTTGACGGGAATATAACCGCCGAGGCATATTGAACCCATGCCCCACGACTCTTTCTGGACCGCGCTGGCGGACCCGCACCGGCGCAGGATCATCGGCCTGCTGCTGGAGCGACCGCGGCCCGTCGGAGAGATCGTGGAGGCGTGCGGGCTCAGTCAGCCGAGTACCTCGAAGCATCTCAAGGTGCTGCGAGAGGCGGGTCTCGTGCACGTGGACCAGGAAGCACAGCGCCGCGTCTACGCGCTCGACCCCGCCCCCATCGCCGACCTCGACGCCTGGCTGGCCCCCTACCGCCGACTCTGGAACGAGCGCCTCGACGCCCTCGGCCGGCGCCTCGACCAGACGTCGGACGGCACCGGTACCGGCGTCGGCACCGACACCGACGCCAAGGAACGACCCCCACCGAAGGACTGATCCACCATGGCCGCCGAACTCACCGGCACCTACCTCATCCTCGACGACGGCCGCCCCGCGGTCCGCTTCAGCCGTACCTACGACCACCCTGTCGAGCGCGTGTGGCAGTTCGTCACCGACGCCGACGAGCTGACCCACTGGTTCCCGTGCCGCGCCGAGATCGAGCTGCGCGTCGGCGGCACGATCACCTTCAGCGGTGACCCCAACATGGAGGACTCCACGGGCACGGTGCTCGCCGTCGACCCGCCCCGGCACCTCTCCTTCAGCTGGGAGGGGGACGAACTGCACTTCGACCTGGAGGCGCTGGACGACAAGCGCACCCGGTTCACGCTCACCAACGTCCTGGTGGCCACCGACACGGCGGCACGCAACGGCGCGGGCTGGGAGGTGTGCCTGGCCGCCTTGGACGCATGGGCCCGCGGCGAGGATTTCGGGGGACCGCACGCCGGTCTCAACGCGCCCTGGCAGGAGATCTACCGCGGCTACGTCGACGCCGGGGTACCCTCCGGCGCCCCCATCCCCGGACAGGAGTGACTCCTCACGCCATCTGCCGCCGCACCAGTTCGTGCAGTCGCCCGCCCGTGTCCGCGAGCAGCTGCGCGGGCGGGCCCTGCTGGGCCACCTTGCCGTCCTCCATCACGATGACGCGGTCCGCGTCCATCACCGTGGACAGACGGTGCGCGATGACGACCCGGGTGGCGTTGAGGGCGCGCGTGCTCTCGATGACCCTGCGCTGCGTCTCGTTGTCGAGGGCGCTGGTCGCCTCGTCGAAGAAGAGGATGCGCGGGCGCCGGATCAGCGCCTGGGCGATCATCAGGCGCTGACGCTGGCCGCCCGAGACGGCGCCGCTGCCCTGGACGATGGTGTGCAGGCCCATCGGCATGCGCTTGATGTCCTCGGCGAGCCCCGCCATCTCGGCCGCCGCCATCGCCTCCTCGGGCGTGTACGGCTCGGTGCCGCAGATGACGTCCAGGATGGAGCCGGTGAACGGCTGTGCGTGCTGGAGGACCACACCGCACTGGCGGCGTACGGCAGACTGGTCGAGGGCGGCGAGGTCCTGGCCGTCGTACAGGACGCTGCCCGAGACGGGCTTGTCGAAGCCGATGAGGAGCCGCAGCAGTGTGGACTTGCCGCAGCCGCTCGGGCCGACGATCGCCACGAACTCACCCGGCTCGATCCTGAAGGACACGTCGTCGAGGACGAGGGGACCGTCGTCGGCGTACCGGAACGACAGCTTCCGGGCCTCCATTGCGCCGGACAGCACACCCGGCCGGGTGCTCGCCGTGCGCACCTCGGGCGTGGCCTCCAGTACCGGCTTGATCTCCTCGAACAGCGGCAGCGCGGACACCGCCGACACGAACGCTCCGGTGAGCTGTGTGACCGAGGTCAGCAGCATGGTCACCGAGGTGTTGAAGGTGAGGAACGCGCCGGCCGACATCGAGCCGCGGGCCGGTCCGGCCAGCAGCATGAACATCACCAGCGTGCACAGCGGCAGGTAGACCGCGCCGAGCACCGTGGTGAGGTTCTTGATGCGGCCCACCCGCTGCTGGAGCTCCCGGCCGCGTGCGAACTCGCCCGCCCAGGCCGCGTACGCGTAGTTCTCGGCCGCCGCGACCCGCAGTTTCGGCAGTCCGCGCAGGGTCTGGAACGCCTGGTTGTTGAGCTTGTTGTTCAGTACCACCAGGCGGCGCTGCCAGCGCACCTGCCACAGGCCCAGCGCGAGGAACACGGCGGCGATGACGACGAGCATGCCGATCGCGGCCATCGCCATGGGCACGCTGTACCAGAGCAGCAGCCCCAGGTTCATCGCGCCGACCGTGACCGACTGGGCGATCACCGGGCCGACGCCCGCCAGCAGCCGGCGGATCGAGCTGATGCCCATGGCGGCGCTGGCGAGTTCGCCCGTGGAGCGGGAGGCGAAGAACTTCGTCGGCAGGCGCAGCAGCCGGTCCCAGACGGCCGGTTGCAGCGTCGCCTCGATCCTTCCCTCCAGCCGCAGGATCGTGAGGTTCTGCAGCAGCATGAACGCCGCCGACACCACGCTCGCGATGATGATGGCCAGGCAGACCTGGACGATCAGGTTCTCCTGCGCCTTCGGCACATACTCACCGAGCACCTTGCCCGTCGCGATCGGCACCAGCGCGCCCAGCGCGACCGTCACCAGCCCGCTGACCGCCAGGTTGCCGAGGTCGCCGCGCGTGCCCTGGAGGCTGAAGCGCACGAGGCGGAGAGGGCTCAGCGTCCGTTCGGGCAGCGGTCGGTAGAACATCACCGCACGGGGCTCGAACTCCGCCGCGTTCGCCTTCTCGATCGGTGTCTCGCGTCCGGAGGAGGGCTGCACGGCCACGTATCCGCCGCGCCGCCACAGCAGCGCGACCGGTGCGCCCGACAGGGCCCGGTGCCCCACCAGCGGGCCGACGTTCTCCCGCCACCAGCGGCCGGTGAGGCGTACGGCACGGGTGCGGACGCGGGAGGCGATCGCGATGCGTTCCACGGGGTCGATGCGGTCGCTCTCCGTGCCGCTCTGCGCGGGCTCGGAGAGGCTGATCCCCGCCGCGCGGGCGGCGAGTTCGCAGGCCGCGTACGTGGCGTCGGCGTCGGCGGAGGTGGTGCGCCGCGCCGACGGCTTGCCCATCGAGGCCAGCAGCGTCCGGTCGGCCTGGGCGCGCACGGCCTCGCCCGCCTTGATCCCGGCGGCCGTACGGTCCTCGTGGGTGCGCTCCAGCTGCTCGATCCACCGGTCAAGGGTGGCCAGCAGCCGGTACTGCTGGTCGACCATGCCCTGCCAGACCCCGGGGTCCATCAGCAGATCGGCCGCCGCCTCCGCCCCGTACAGGGAGCCGTACTGCACGCTGCCCGGCGGCACCTGCATCCAGAAGACGTCGTCGTCGGTGAGCGCGGCGGCGTTCTCGGTGGCCATCGGCGCCTGGAAGAGGATCGACAGGCCCCGGCCGACGCCGAGGGCGAGGGCGTACTCCAGCGGGCTCGTCGTGGGCGGCACGTACTGCGGGTTGCCGTACTCGTCGTACGACCAGCTCGCGGTGTCGGCCTGCTGGTAGAGCTCGCGCAGTCCGATGCGGCGCACCACGCAGTCCCTGAGCGGGCGTGCCACCAGGGTGTGCTGGGGTCCCGCCACCGGGCCGAGCAGCAGCGAGCCCGCCTCCAGGCGGCCCAGGTGGTGCCAGTGGCCCTGCTGCACGGCGTCGACCGCGAACAGGTCGAGCGCGCCCGACGCCACCAGCCACAGGACCTGCGGACCTTCCAGGTCGAGGCGGCTGTGACCGGTGCAGTCCATCGGCGTGCCCATGGCGCCGAGCGCACCGAGGACGAGGTCTCCTTCGTGTCCTTCGTGAACGGTCGTCATCTCACCGCTCCTTGACCAGCTGGGCGTACGCACCGCCGCGCGCCACGAGCTCCTCGTGCCGGCCGCGTTCCACGATCGTGCCGTGCTGGAGCACGACGATCTCGTCGCTGTCGCGGACCGTGCTGAGCCGGTGCGCGATCACCACACAGGCACAGCCGCGCTTGCGCAGGTTGTCCATCACGATGAGCTCGGTCTCCGCGTCCAGGGCGCTCGTCACCTCGTCCAGGACCAGGATGCTGGGCCTGCGCACCAGCGCGCGGGCGATCTCCAGCCGCTGGCGCTGCCCGCCGGAGAAGTTCCGTCCGTCCTGCTCGACCCGGCTGTGGATGCCGCCAGGCCGGCGCGTCACCACGTCGTACAGCGCCGCGTCCTCAAGCGCCGCCACGACCGCGTCGTCCGGCACCGACGGGTCCCACAGCGCCACGTTGTCGCGGACCGTGCCCTCGAAGAGGAACACGTCCTGGTCGACGAAGGACACCGAGGCGGCCAGCGCGCCGCGCGGGATGTCGTCCAAGCGCTGGCCGTCGATGCGGATCACGCCCTCCCACGGTGTGTAGAGGCCCGAGATCAGCCGGGACACGGTGGACTTGCCGCTGCCCGAGCCGCCGACCAGCGCCACCTGCTGCCCCGGTCCCACCGTCAGGTCGAAGCCGGACAGCAGCGGCTTGTCCAGCGGGCTGTAGCCGAACGTGATGTTCTGCAGCTCGACGTGCCCGTGCAGTCGGCGCGTGGACTCGGCCCCCTCGCGGCGGGCGTACAGCGGGTCGGCCTGGAAGTTCTCGACGTCCTTCAGCCGGGCCACGTCGGCAGCGAAGTCCTGGATACGGCCCGCGACGCCGTTCAGCCGGGTGATCGGCGCGGTGAAGCGGGTCACCAGCGCCTGGAACGCGACCAGCAGACCGACCGAGATATGGCCCTCGATCGCCCGCATGCCGCCGATCCACAGGATCAGCGCGCTGTTCAGGGTGGCCAGCGTCGGCGCGACCACGCCCAGCCAGGCGCTCGGCACCCCGAGGCGCTGCTGCTCCTCCAGGGTGGTGGCGTGCTGCCCGGCCCACTTGCGGAAGTAGCCGTCCTCGCCGCCGGTCGCCTTCATCGTCTCGATCAACTGCAGGCCGGTGTAGGACGTGTTGGTGAGCCGGGCGCTGTCGGCGCGCAGCTTCGCCGTACGGGTCGCGCGCAGTTTTATGACCACCCGCATCGCGACCACGTTGAGCAGGGCCACGCCGATGCCGACGAAGGTGAGCTGCGGATCGTAGGTGTACAGCAGGGCCGCGTAGAGCACGACCACGATCGCGTCCACACCCGCCGCCGCGAGGTCACGTGCCAGGGTCTCCGCCACCGCGTCGTTCGACTGGAGCCGCTGCACCAGGTCGGCGGGGCTGCGCTGGGAGAAGAACGTGACCGGCAGCCGCAGCAGATGGCGCAGGAAGCGGGCGCTGGAGAGGGTCGAGGAGATGATGCGGCCGCGCAGCAGGTTGGCCTGCTGGAGCCAGGTCAGCACCACCGTCAGCGCCACCGACGCGCCCATCGACGCGAACAGCACACCCAGCAGAGAGGTCTGGCCGCCGATCAGGAACATGTCGATGTACGTGCGGCTCAGCGCGGGCACCGCCGCGCCGACCGCCACCAGCAGCAGGCTCGCCAGCACGGCGGCGGGCAGGGTGCCCGAGGTGCCGCGCAGCCGGGCCGGCATGGCGCCCAGCACGCCCGGCCTGCGTCCGCCGCGCTCGAAGTCCTCGCCGGGCTCCATGACGAGGACGACCCCGGTGAAACTGGCGTCGAAGTCCTCCAGGGGCACGAACCGGCGGCCCTTGCCGGGGTCGTTGATGAGCACGCCACGGCGGCCGAAGCGGCGCCCCATGCCGTCGTAGACGACGTAGTGGTTGAACTCCCAGAACAGGATGGCCGGCGCCTTGACCTCGGCGAGCGCGGCCAGGTCCATCTGCATGCCCTTGGCCGTGAGCCCGTAACTCCGGGCGGCCTTGAGGAGGTTGCTCGCACGCGAGCCGTCGCGGGAGACGCCGCACGCGATGCGCAGCTCCTCCAGCGGGATGTGCCGCCCGTAGTGGCCGAGCACCATGGCGAGGGACGCGGCACCGCACTCCACGGCCTCCATCTGGAGGACGGTCGGGGTGCGGACGCCCTTCTGCCGCCGCTTCGGTTTGGGCACGGGGCGCTTCGGCGCGGCCTTCCGCCGTCCCCGTACGGGCGGTGGTGCGGTCTCCTGGGACGTGCTGGGCGAACTCACGGCAGCAGCCAATCGATCGGACGCTGATCGGCCATGCGGATCGAACCTGTGGCCATGGTCATGGAGGTGAGCCTGAACGGCGGTCCGTCCTGCGAGGACCACTCGTAGCCGGACTTGGTGGCGGACCTGCTGTCCAGGCGCACCAGTACGGCCACCGGCCGACCCTCTTTCGTGAACTGCTCGCCCAGCTGGCTGTCGCCGAGGAACGCGGTGATCGACTGCGGGGTCTGGGGGGTACGGTCCACGGACTTCACATGGCCGCGCAGCACGCCGTACTGCTGTGTGGGCACGGACTGCACGGTGAGGTCCACCGACGCGTCCTTGAGGATCGTGGCGGCGTTCTCGGCCGGCACGTACACGGTCGCGTACAGCGGGTCGTCGGCCTTGGCGACCTTCTCCACGGCCGCGACATTGGCGCCGGTCGAGATGATCTGGCCGATCTGTGCGGCGAGCGTGGTGACCCGGCCCGGGGCGACGGTGCGTACGACCGTCTCGCCCTGCTCGGTACGGACCTTGAGGACGGGCGCTTTGGCGTCGAGCCGCTGGCCCTGCTTGGCGAGTACGGCGGTGACCTGGCCGGCGACAGGGCTCTGCAGAACGTAACTGCCCTGCCCGTGGGTCAGAATGGCGGGCGCGCTGACCGTGGAGGCCACCGAACCGGTCGCGGCCCATACGGACGCGGCGGCCATGACGACCACCGTCACCGACAGCACCAGCCAGCCCTGGGGACGAGCGAAGCGCACCGGGAGATCGAGCTCCTCGGGCGACTGCAGCTTGGCGAGGGCCTGTTGGCGGAACTGCACGGGACTTCCCTCACCTGCTAGGAAAGGAGTACGGCGTCCGCGCGCGACGGAGCGGGACGTACCAAGCCCCCGCGGCGGACGGGTGTGACGACAACCGAGAGCCCCGGAACCGGATAACGGTTCCGGGGCTCAGCGGCAACAAGGTGCGATCAGAGACCGGCGACCAGGTTGGTGACCGGGGCCGTGCTCAGGCCGGTCGCGCCCTCGACGGTGCCGACAACCGTGTCCACGGTGGCGGACAGCGGGACGATGCCGTCAACGGCGCCGGTGAGGGTGTTGACCGCGTTCACGGACAGACCGCCGGAGACGTTGTCGAGGTCGGCGTCCGAGATCTCGACGGTCTCAACCTGGGGGGTGGAGTTCATGTTGGAACTTCCCTTCGTAATGGATATTCATAAGGGGGAGAGCGGCCCCCTCCTGGAACAGACGGCTTCTGGAACAGACGGTCGGCCGCGGCCGCGGGTGTCGGTCGCTGGTTCCCCGGAGAACCCGCGGCGACCCCCGCGATGCGATGGATCAAAGCACGGTCGCGCTCCGCGCTTCCAATCAACGACGGCCCTCACCAGAGGACTTGGGCCCGCTCAGGGGCCAACCGTGCAGTCCCGCGCACGGCTCGGTTTCCACTTCTTCACAGGGTGCGCGGCATCGTCGCGTTCCCTTCGTTGCCACCCGGAAAACGAACAGGACACTCCCGCCTCAATGGCACGGCACGCACTGGAAGGGTGTGCCGATTCACCGCGTGGCGTGACTTGGTTGCGCAGTCGATGTGGAGATTCACGGAAGCCAGGATTCCGCTCCCTGTCGTGAACGGATCGCTACTGATCGACAACAGACCGTGTCGGGTGTATTCGAAGCGCACTTGGGGTGCACTCGGGGGGCTGTCGTGACCGGAGTGATGGCAAGCGGGGGCGGACTCAAGGGGAGCTCGGTGAGGTACGCCGTCGGCGGCGGTGTTCGCTTCCGTGACGGGGTGCTGGAAGTCGGTGGACCGCGGAACGGTCGTAAAAGGGGGTGTGGGTGCCGCGCGCCCCGGATCGCTGCGATCGCGGTCGCCGTGCCGACCGCGGTCGTCGGCGTCCCGCCCGAGGGGGCGCCACCTTCCCCGGCCGGAGGCGTGGCACTGTCCGACGCTCACTCAACTCCTGTACGAAAACCGGCAGTTCACCGCTTCATGGGGGAAGTTCGCGGAAATGATCTTCTCTGTCCTGGAGGGGGCCAGTGCCCTGAACTGATTCTTACGAGCGTTGAACACCCCACGCGGCATGTGCGTATCAACAGGCATCCAGGCGCCCCAGTCACTTCCGGACGGTGGCCCTGGCCCCGTCCCCAGGAGGTTCAGAGTTGAGTCACAAACGCACACCCAAGCGCAAGGCTGTCATCGCGGCAGGAAGCGTGGTGGCGCTCGGAGCGGCGGCACTGATCATCCCGAACGCCATGGCGGGTCAGTCGGACGACAGTGAGGCCGCCACCCCCAAGACGTTCACGGCGGCCGACGTCCCGGACGTGGCAGCGCAGCTCTCCGAACTGCTCGGTGAGGCGTTCGCCGGCTCGTACTACGACGGTGACCAGAAGCAGATCATCATCAATGTGGTCGGCGACAACAGTCAGGTGATCCAGCAGATCAAGGATGCCGGCGCCGTCCCGAACGAGGTGCAGAACAGCCTCGCCGCGATCGACGCGGCCGAGAAGACGCTGAAGGCGGACGCGACGATCCCGGGCACCGCCTGGGCCGTCGACCCGAAGACCAACGAGGTCCGGGTCACCGCGGACTCCACCGTCACCGGTGACACGTGGAACAGACTGCAGTCGACGGTGCAGGCGCTCGGCGACGGTGTTGCGACGGTCAAGAAGTCCGAGGGTACCTTCAAGATCTTCGCCGACGGCGGTGACGCCATCTTCGGCGGCGGCGCGCGCTGCTCGCTCGGCTTCAACGTGACCAACTCCGAGGGCGACCCCGCCTTCCTGACCGCGGGTCACTGCGGTGTCGCGGCCGCCGAGTGGTCGGAGGAGGAGAACGGCGCGCCGATCGGCACGGTCGACGCGCAGACGGCCACCTTCCCCGGCGCGGGCGACTTCGCGCTGGTCAACTACGACGACCCGGCCACCCAGGCGGGCAGCGCCGTGAACACCGGCGACGGCCAGCTCGTGGAGATAACCCAGGCCGCCGAGGCGACCGTCGGCCAGCCGGTCATCCGCATGGGCTCCACCACCGGCCTCAGCGACGGCGAGGTCACGGGCCTCAACGCCACGGTCAACTACCCCGAGGGCACGGTCACCGGGCTCATCCAGACGAACGTCTGCGCCGAGCCGGGCGACAGCGGCGGCTCCCTGTTCACCGCGGACGGCAGCGCCATCGGCCTGACCTCCGGTGGCAGCGGGGACTGCACCGTCGGCGGTGAGACGTTCTTCCAGCCGGTCACGACCGCCCTGGAGGCGACCGGTGCGACCCTCGGTGACGGCGGCGCGGCCGGCGGCGGCGAGGCCGGTGCCGGTGAGGAAGGGGGCGCCGGCGGAGAAGCGGGCGCTGGTGAGGAAGCGGGTGCCGGCGGAGAAGCGGGCGCCGGTGAGGAAGCGGGCGCCGGTGGCGAGGCTGGCGCGGGCGGCGACGCCGGTGCCGGTCAGGGTGCCGGTGCGGGCGAAGAGGCCGGTGCGGGCCAGGACGTCGGTGCCGGTCAGGAGCAGGGTGTCGGCGACGGGCAGCAGGGCGTCGGCAACGAGCAGGCCGGCCAGGAAGTGGAAGTGGAGGACGGCGGCGGGATCAGCGTCACCATTCCCTGAGCTGTCTCTCGGACTCAAGAGCCGCTGACCCGGCCGTATCCAGCGGTTCCGGACCGGGCAGTGCAACGGTCCGGCCCTCCGGCGGGAGGGCCGGACCGTTTTGCGTCCCCGTCGTCCCCGTCGTCCCTGCCGTCTCCGTGAGGCGACCGGCGGCACTCCGCACGGAAGTCCGGGGCCGCCCCTGATCGCCTCGACTACCGCCGGGGGACCGTGAGTTCACGGCCCCGGTAGAAGCCTTCCCACTCCTCGACGACGTAAGGGGCCATGGCCGCACGCCGCTGCGTCTCCGGCTCGGAAGCCCGCCAGGTGTCGCACGCCTCTTTCGACTCCCAGAACGACACGCCGGTGATCTCCTCCCCGTCCTCGGACCAGTACGCGTAGGCGCGGCGCAGACTCTGCGGGTAGGGGTCCGGCCGCCAGGCACGCTCGAACTCCTCCAGCGAGCTCGGCTGAAGACGGCGTGTCGTCACCCAGACGAAGTGTTCCTCCACCGCACCCTCCTCCGCGACATCGGTTCGGCTCTCGTCGGTTCTCGTCGGTCCTCTCGGACCACCGTAGGCCGAAAGCACCGCTCCCGCCTGCGCGGCGATCGTCCGGAGGCGCGCTCGGCTACGCCTGCCGGGGGTTCGGCTTGAGCACCGCGAACACCGCGCCCGAGGTGTCCGCCAGCCACGCGATCCTGCCGACGTCCGGCACGTCCGACGCCGGCATCAGCACCGAGCCACCGTTCTCCTGCGTCTTCCGCACGACGTCGTCGGCGTCCGCCACGGCGAAGTACGGCACCCAGCGCGCCCCGAGGCCGCCGTCCTGGAGCGGGGCGACCCCGCCGAAGGATGTGGCCTGCTGGTCCCCGTCCCGCAGGCTGAGCACTCGGTACGTCATCCCGGGCGCCTGCATCTCCTCCGAGCGCCAGCCGAAGAGGCCGCGGTAGAAGCCGATCCCGGCCACCGGGTCGGGTACGTGGAGCTCCACCCACAGCAGGGTGTCGTCCTCGGACGTCCTCTCCAGCCCGCCTGGCGTCCCGCCCGGCTGCAACACCGCGAACCGGGCCCCCTGGGGGTCGGTGAACTGAGCCATCCGCGCCTCTCCCATGTTCATGGGCGCGACCCGGACTGTGCCGCCGCCCCGCTCGACGGCCTCGGCCGTGGCCCGGGCGTCGTCGGTGCGGAAGTACACCGTCCAGGCCGTGCTCGCGCCCTCCTCGGTGAGCCGGCCCAGTGCGGCGACGGTGCTTCCGTCCTTCTGGAAGAACCCGTACCCGCCGGCCTCGGGCCCGGCGGAGACGAACCGCCAGCCGAAGACGCCGCCGTAGAAGGCGGTCGCCCGCTCGGTGTCCGGACTGCCGAGGTCGATCCAGCAGGGTGATCCATGCGTGAAGTCTGTGCCGAGCATGCGCCCTCCAACGGCTCTGCGGGACCACCGCTCCGCAGCCCCGTACGAATCCGCAACGATGCCCACGTCCACCCGCCCTCTCTCAGCGCCCGGCGCGCAGGGCCGCCGGAATCACACTCCGGGGTGACGCGCCTCAGCCAGGTGAATCAGCTGTTGTTCAGGAGCTACTGAGGAACTCGAACCGGGACCGGGCGGTCACAGGCGCAGGCTGGTCATGCCTCCGTCTACGCGCAGGATCGTGCCGGTGGTGGCACCGGCGGTGGGGGAGGCGAGTGACACGATGGCGTCGGCCACCTCCTCGGCGGTCACCAGCCGGCCCAGTGGCTGGCGTGCCCGCAGGTCGCGGGCCGCCGTGTCGGGGTCGTCGGTGCCCTCCAGCAGGCGTGCCACCCACGGAGTGTCGGCGGTGCCGGGGGCGACGGCGTTGACGCGGATGCCGTCGGCGGCGTGGTCGGCGGCCATGGCGAGGGTCAGCGCGTGCACGGCGCCTTTGCTGGCGCTGTAGAGGGCGCGTTGGCGTACGCCGACGTACGCGACGGCCGAGCAGGTGTTGACGATCGCCGGGTGCGGCGAGCGGAGCAGATGAGGGAGGGCCGCCCGGGTGACTCTGGCGATGCCGGTGACGTTGACGTCGAGGACCCGGGCCCACTCGGCGTCGTCGTTCTGCGCGATGTCGCCGACCGCTCCGATACCGGCGTTGTTGACCAGGACGTCGAGCGAGCCCAGGCGGTCGACGGCGGTGGCGACGGCTTCGTCGACCGCCACGGGATCGGTGATGTCGCAGCGTACGGCGTGCACTCCGTCCGGCGCGTCGTCGATTCGCAGGTCCAGGACGGCCACTCGCGCGCCGCGCTCGCGCAGGAGGGTGGCCGTGGCGCCGCCGATGCCGCCGGTGCCCCCGGTGACGATCGCGCCGACGCCGTGGAAGTCGTTCATGAAGCTGTCCTCGCTGGGCCGAGTCGGGGGTTGACGTGGATCTTGGGTCCGGGCCCGGCGCCGGCCGGTCGCTCACCGGCGAGCACGGGGCCGACCTCGTCGAGGCTCAGCGTGGCGGCGACGAGCGGCCTGGGGTCGACCGAACCGGCGGCGTACGCCTGGATGGTGGCGTCGAGTCCGGGGGAGGCGGACAGGACGCCCACCGCGGTCACGTCCTTCAGGGCGAGCCTGCGGGTGTCGATCCTGCTGGGTTCGCCGGCCAGCCCGACGTACACGAGGCGGCCGGCCGGCTCGACCAACTCCAGGGCTCTGTCCGGAAGATGGGCGGCGTTGGACGCGTCGACGACCGCGTCGAACGGCAGGTCCGGCACGGAGTCCTCCGTCCATACGTGGTCGAAGCCCAGATCGCGGGCGAAGGCGAGGGAACTGTCGGTGCGGCCCATGAGATGGACTTCCGTACCGGTGGCACGGAGGAACATCGCGACCAGCAGCCCGATCGTCCCCGGACCCAGGACCAGGGCGCGGTCCCCGGGGGCCTGCGCGGCGGCCTGCGCGGCGCGCAGGGCGTTGCCGCCCGGCTCCACGAGCGCGCCGAGCACGGCGTCGACGGAGTCGGGCAGGGCATGCAACGAGGAGGCGGGAACGGCGAGTTGCTCCGCCAGGGCACCGGCCCGGCCCCCTCGGATGCCGACCTCCTGCCGTTTCTCGCACACGTGCTGGTGGCCACGTCGGCAGCGGCGGCAGATGCCGCAGCCGAGCATCGTGTCGCCCATGACGCGGCGGCCGAGCCAGCCCGGGTCGACGCCGTCGCCGACCGCCGTCACCCGGCCGGCCCACTCGTGGCCCGGCCGCATCGGGTAGGAGGAGTGTCCCTGGTGGAGGTAGGCCATGGCGCCGCTGAAGAACTCCACGTCGGTGCCGCACACGCCGACCCGCTCGACGTCGACGACGACCTCACCGGGGCCCGCCACGGGCGCCGGGAGGTCCTGGACCTCGTAGGCGCCGGGGGCGGTCAGGACGAACGCGCGCATCAGCCGACGGCTCACCGGGGACCGAGGACGTGCTGGCGCTGGGTGCCGAGATGCTTGATGCCCAGCTCCATCACGTCGCCCTCCTGGAGGTAGACGGGCGGGGTGAGGCCCATGCCGACGCCGGGCGGGGTGCCGGTGTTGATCAGGTCGCCGGGCTCCAGGACGAGGAACTGGCTGAGGTAGTGCACGATGAAGTACGGGTCGAAGATCATCGTCTTGGTGCTGCCGGTCTGCCGGCGCACGCCGTTGACGTCCAGCCACATGTCCAGGGCGAGGACGTCGTCGATCTCGTCGGTCGTGGCGAGCCAGGGGCCCGCGGGGTTGAACGTCTCGGCGGACTTGCCCTTGGCCCACTGCCCGCCGCGTTCCAACTGGAAGGAGCGCTCGCTGACGTCGTTGACGACCACATAGCCGGCGATGGCGTCGCGTGCTTCCTCCACCGAGTCCAGGTAGCTGGTGCGGCGGCCGATCACGATGCCGAGCTCCACCTCCCAGTCGGTCTTGGTGGAGCCGCGGGGGATGCGCACGTCGTCGCCCGGGCCGATGAGGGTGTTGGGTGACTTGGTGAACAGGATCGGCTCGTCGGGGACGGGCATGCCGCTCTCGGCGGCGTGGTCACGGTAGTTGAGGCCGATGCACAGGATCTGGTGCGGACGGGCGATGGGGGCGCCGACGCGTTCCCCGGCGAAGCGGGACACCCGGCCCGCCTGCGTCCGCTCGGTCACGACGGGGCGGAGGCGGTCGATGCCGCCCGACTCGAAGAACGCCTCGTCGAAGTCCGTGACGACGTCGGAGAGGTCGACGTACGTCTCGTCGTCGATACGGGCGACGGGCTTCTCTGCGCCGGGGGCGCCGATGCGCATGAGGTACACGGGTCTGACTCCAGGGTGCGGGGCGGTGTGGTGGATGACCGGGGGCGCCCGGCGGGGTGGTCCCGGCGGGGCATGCGGCGGCGGCTCGACCGCGCCGTCTTCAGCGGTGGGGCTCGCCGAGGGGGCCGAGCAGCGCCCGGATCTCGTCGAGCGAGTCGACCAGGGTGTCCAGGGGCGTCCGGTACGCCAGCGCGCTGACGCTCACGGCTCCGGAGGGGGTCGTCGGTGAGGTGAGGTACACGGGCAGGGCGAGGCAGTTGACGCCGGTCTCGTTCTCCTGGTCGTCGACGCCGTAGCCCCGTTCGCGGGTGGCCTCCAGCTCACGGTGCAGGTCGGCCGCCGCGCACAGGGTCCGTGGCGTGCGACGCTCCAGGGGGGAGCCGCCGGTCCACGCCTCGACCTCCTTCAGGGAGTTCAACTGCCGGGTGAGCAGCAGTTTGCCGACGGCGGTGGTGTGGGCGGGATTGCGTCCGCCGATCGTCGACGTCAGCCGGACGGCACCGGAGGGCGGGTCGACCTTGGCGCGGTAGACGACCTCGTGCCCGTCGAGGACCGCGTAGTGCGCGGTCTCGCCGAACCGGTGCGCCAGCGCCGCGAGCACGGGGCGGACGCGGACGTGCTCGGGCCGCGCCTCGTGGTGGGCGAAGGCCATGCGCAGGAACTCGTCGCCGAGTACGTAGCGGCCGCGGGCGTCCTGGCAGGCCAGCCCTGCCCGGCGCAGTGCGCCGAGTGCCCGGTGCACGGTCGGCTTGGGGCTGCCCATCGCACGCGTCAGCTCCTCCAGCCCCACGCCGTCGGGATGGCGAGCGAGCTCCTTGAGGACGGCGAGCACCCGGTCCGAGCCGACGAGGCGGCCGCCCTCGGCGCCTGCCACGCCGTCCTCGCCGGGGGCTGTCGAATCGTCGTACGTCTGCGTATGCTCCATGGCGTTCCAGACTTTAGACCGCTGTACCGTTTATTGGAAGGGGCTCAAGGGTGACGCTCCGCAGCGCGCACTGGTACGAGGGGCAGGACCGCAACGCCTATATCCACCGCGCGTGGATGCGACGCGGTGTGCCGGGTGACGCCTTCACCGGCCGGCCGCAGATCGCCATCGCCAACACGGCATCGGACCTGACTCCCTGCAACGCGCATCTGAACGAGGTCGCGGCCTCGGTGCGCAACGGCGTGTACGAGGCGGGTGGCATCCCGCTGGACCTGCCTGTGGTGTCGCTCGGCGAGACGAACGTGCGTCCCACGGCCATGCTCTGGCGCAACATGGCCGCGATGGCCACGGAGGAGATGCTGCGCGCCAACCCCATCGACGGCGTCGTCCTGTTGGGCGGCTGCGACAAGACGATCCCGTCGCTGCTGATGGCCGCCGCCTCCGTGGACCTGCCCGCCGTCGTCGTACCCGGTGGCCCGATGCTCAACGGCACCTTCCGCGGGGGCCTGCTGGGCTGCGGCACCGGAGTGTGGCAGCTGTCGGAGGAGGTCCGGGCCGGGACCCTCTCCCAGGGGGAGTTCACCCGGTCCGAGTCGGCGATGATCCGCAGCCGCGGGCACTGCAACACCATGGGCACCGCCTCGACGATGGCTCTCGTCGCCGAGGCACTGGGCACGATCGTGCCCGGTACGGCCGGAACCCCCGCCCCCGACAGCCGTCTGCTGGAGGCCGCGCACCACACCGGCCGGCTCGCGGTGGACATGGTCGGTGCCGACCGCCGCCCCGGGACGTTCCTGACCAAGGCGTCCTTCCACAACGCGATCGTCGCGCTGGCCGCCATCGGCGGTTCCACCAACGCCGTCGTCCACCTCTTGGCCATCGCGGGCCGACTGGGCATCGACCTGTCCCTCGACGACTTCGACCGCATCGGCTCCCGCGTGCCGGTCCTGGTCGACCTCCAGCCGGCCGGCCGCTTCCTCATGGAGGACTTCCACCGCGCCGGAGGCCTGCTCGCCGTCCTGCGCGAGGTGCGCGACCTGCTCGACCCCGACGCGCTGACCGTCACCGGCACCCCCTTGGCCGACTTCCTCGACGACGCCCCGATCTGGGACGGCGAGGTCATCCGCACCCGCGCCGAACCGCTGGTCGCCGAGGGCGGCATCGCCGTCCTGCGCGGCAACCTCGCCCCCGACGGCGCCCTCATCAAACCGGCCGCCGCCTCCCCGCACCTGCTCAAGGCTCGCGGCCGGGCCGTCGTCTTCGACTCCATAGAGGACTTCCACGCCCGCATCGACGACCCCGCACTCGACGTGGACGAGACGTCCGTCCTCGTCCTGCGCGGCTGCGGCCCCAAGGGCTACCCGGGCATGCCCGAGGTCTCGAACATGCCGCTGCCGAGGAAGCTGCTGGAGCAGGGCGTCCGCGACATGGTCCGGGTCTGCGACGGCCGGATGAGCGGCACCGCGTACGGCACGGTCGTCCTGCACGTGGCCCCCGAGGCCGCGGCCGGCGGCCCCCTCGCCCTCGTACGGACCGGGGACTTCATCACCCTCGACGTCGAGGCCCGCCGCATCGACGTCGACGTACCCGCCGATGAACTCGCCCGCAGGACCCCGGGCGAGGCCACCACCACCGGCTTCGCCAACCCCCGCCGCGGCTGGGAACGGCTCTACGTCGACCACGTCCAGCAGGCCGACACCGGCGCCGACCTCGACTTCCTCGTCGGCTCCAGCGGCTCCGAGGTGACACGTGAGTCGCACTGACCGTGACGGCGGGCTCCTCACCGCCGACGCCGTGCTCCTCGCGCGCCTGGAAGCGGCGGTACCGGGCGCGGTCACCGCGCGCGCCTCCGACCGGCTCGCCTTCGCCCACGACGCCTCGCACTACCTGCTCGTGCCGCAGGCCGTGGTCACCCCGAAGGACGCGGCCCAGGTGTCCGAGCTGCTGCGCACGAGTGCCGCCCACGGGCTGTCGATGACGTTCCGCTCCGGCGGCACCAGCCTCTCGGGTCAGGCCACGGGCGGCGGGATCCTCGTGGACACCCGCCGAGGCTTCCGCGGCATCGAGATCCTCGACGACGGCGCCCGCGTACGGGTCCAACCCGGCGCCACCGTAAGGGCGGTGAACACCCGCCTCGCCCGGTACGGCCGCAAGCTCGGCCCCGACCCGGCCAGCGAGACCGCCTGCACCATCGGCGGTGTCGTCGCCAACAACTCCAGTGGCATGGCCTGCGGCACCGAACTCAACACCTACCGCACGCTGGAGTCGGCCGTCCTCGTGCTGCCGAGCGGCACGGTCGTCGACACCGGCGCCCCCGACGCCGACGACCGCCTGCGCACGCTCGAACCGCGCATCCACGACGGACTCGTGCGACTGCGGGACCGTGTGCGCGGCAACCCCGCGTCCGTAGGGACGATCCGCCGCCTCTACGCCATCAAGAACACCATGGGCTACGGCGTGAACTCCTTCGTCGACCACACCCGCCCGGTCGACATCCTCACCCACCTGGTCATCGGCAGCGAAGGCACCCTCGCCTTCGTCGCCGAGGCGACCTTCCGCACCGTTCCGGCCCACCCGCACGCGGCCACCGGACTGCTCCTCTTCCCCGATCTCGCGGCGGCGACCGGCGCCCTGCCCGAGCTGGTCGCCGCCGGGTTCGCGACCGTCGAACTCCTCGACGCCACGAGCCTGCGGGTCGCCCAACGCGACCCGGGGGCCACCGAAGCACTCCGGGACCTGACCGTCCGGGACCACACGGCACTCCTCGTCGAGTACCAGGAGCCGACCGCCGAGGCCCTGGACGACCGGATCGCGGACGCCAGGCACGTCCTGCGCGGCCTCCCCCTGACCGCCCCCGGAGAGCTGAGCGCCGAACCGGACACACGGGCCGCCCTCTGGCACATCCGCAAGGGCCTCTACGCCGCGGTCGCCGGGGCACGCCCCTCCGGCACGACGGCCCTGCTGGAGGACATCGCCGTCCCCGTCGCCCGGCTGCTGCCCACCTGCGCGGACCTCACCGAACTGTTCGACCGCCACGGCTACACCGGCAGCGTCATCTTCGGCCACGCCAAAGACGGCAACGTCCACTTCCTGCTCAACGAGGACTTCGACGACCCCCGACTCGTCGAGCGCTACCTGGCGTTCACCGACGACATGGCCGACCTCGTCCTCGGCCACGGCGGCACCCTCAAGGCCGAGCACGGCACCGGCCGCATCATGGCACCGTACGTCCGCCGCCAGTACGGCGACGAGCTCCACGACGTCATGCGGGAGGTCAAACACCTCCTCGACCCGCACGGACTGCTCAACCCCGGGGTCCTGCTCACCGACGACCCCACCGTCCACATCAGCCATCTGAAGTCCACACCCACCGTCGAGGAGGAGGTGGACCGCTGTGTCGAGTGCGGCTACTGCGAACCGGTCTGCCCCAGCCAGGACCTGACCACGACACCACGCCGGCGGATCGTGCTGCGCCGCGAGATCGCCCGCGCCCGGGCAGCCGGGGACACCGACCTGCTCGACCGGTTGGAGCGCGAGTACCAGTACGACGCCGTCGACACCTGCGCGGTCGACGGCATGTGCCGGACGGCCTGCCCCGTGCTCATCGACACCGGGGACCTCACCCGGCGACTGCGCGCCGAACGACGAGGCCGGACCGAACAGAAGGCGTGGGCCTCGGCCGCCCGGCACTGGGACGGCTTCACCAGAGCGGCGTCCGGAGCGCTCACGCTCGCCCGGGCCACCCCCGACGCCGTGCCTGCCGGAGCCACGGCCACAGGGCGGAAACTGCTCGGCACGGACGTGGTGCCCGCCTGGTCCCCGGAGCTTCCGCGCGGCGGCACGAGACGACGTGCCCGCGCAGCCGGAACACCGCGGGCGGTCTACTTCCCCGCCTGCGTCTCGACGATGTTCGGGCCCGCCGACCCGGACGCGGGCCCCGGAGTCCGGGACTCCTTCCTGGCCCTGTGCGAGCGTGCCGGAGTCGAGGTTCGGGTGCCGGAGGGAATCGCCTCCCTGTGCTGCGGCACACCGTGGAAGTCCAAGGGCCTCACCGCCGGCCATGCGGTCATGCGCGAGCAGGTCGTTCCCGTGCTGCGTTCGGCGACCGAGGAGGGCGCGCTGCCTGTCGTCGTCGACGCGGCATCCTGCACTGAAGGCCTGGCGCGCATGCTCGGCGAAGAGGGCATCCAGGTTGTGGACGCGGTGGCGTTCGTCGACTCAACGGTGCTGCCACGGCTGCCCGCGGCCCGCCGTATCCCCTCCGTCGTCGTGCACCCCACCTGTTCCTCCACCCAACTCGGCATCGACCCGGCGCTCCTGCGCGTGGCCGACGCCATCGCCGAGGACGTCGTGCAGCCGGAGGACTGGAGCTGCTGTGCCTTCGCCGGCGACCGCGGACTGCTCCACCCGGAACTGACGTCGTCCGCCACCGCGGCCGAGTCGCGCGCTGTCCGGAACCACCCGGCAACCGCCTACGCCTCGGTCAACCGCACCTGCGAACTCGGCATGACCCGCGCCACCGGGCACCCCTACCGGCACCTGCTCGAACTCCTCGACGAGGCCACCCGACGCTGACCCGGGGCGTTTCACCCACATTGAGGAAGTCTACGCGTGTCATCCCTAAGCGCTGCGCATCTGGGCAGTTCTGATCCCTGACCGGGGGGAGAGCGAGGACGGGAGACAACCAGTGCGCACTTTCGGTCGGTACACGTCCGCCGTGTCGGACCCGGCGAGCGGGCGCGTGCCGTCGCTGGGCCACGCGCTGTTCGCCAGCCGCTGGCTGCAAGCCCCGTTGTACTTCGGGCTTGTGGTCGCCCAGGCCGTCTACGTCTACGAGTTCTTCGGCGAGCTGGGCAACCTCATCCGTGCGGTGGTCACCGGGACTTCGGACGAGAACCTGGTGATGCTCACCGTCCTGAAACTGGTGGACGTCGTCATGATCGCCAACCTGCTGGTCATGGTGATCGTCGGAGGCGAGACGTTCGTGTCCCGCATCGGTCTGCAGGGACACCGTGATCAGCCGGAGTGGCTCTCGCACGTGCTCAAGGTCAAGCTCGCCATGGCGATCGTCGGTATCTCCTCGATCCATCTGCTGCAGATGTTCGTGGACATCCACCGCACCCCACGCGCGGAGCTGCTCATGGGCACGATCATCCACATGGCCTTCATCGCCTCGGCCTGCGTCCTCGCCTATATGGCCGGCCCCCTGGAAGCCAGGGCCGCCCTTCTGGAGCACCGGAACCATCGCATCCCCCCGCAGGGCCGGCACGCGGCGGCACGCCATCCCGAGCAAGGGGGCGCAACGGCGTCGGACTCCAGCACGCTTCACGACTGAACCGGCGAGCCCAGCCGGCCTCTGTGCCGCCGACCCCCGCGACCTGCTGCGGCCTTCTGTGGCCGGCCGACGCCACCGGCTCCGGGAGCGCGTTACTCCTGCGGCGGCCCCTCGTCGGCGAGCAGTCGGGCGATGCCCGCCGGACTGAAGACGTCCTGTGTGGCGAGGGCGATGCCGCCGTGCAGGCCGGAGCTGCGTTTGAGCTGGGTTGCCGTGATGGTCAGTTTGCGGGTGGCCAGTGGGAGGGCCCGCTGGTACACCGCCGCGCGTACGGCCGAGACGAGGTCGTCGCGGAGTTCGCTGAGCGGTCCGGCCAGCACCACGGTGCGCGGATTGAACATGTGAACCAGCATGGCCACCACCTCGCCGATCTCCGTGGCGGCCTGTCGTACGGCGTGCAGGGCGGTCGGCTCGCTGTCGGCGATGCGCCGGGCGAGTTCGCGGGCACCGTGCAGTGGGTCGTCGTCGGTCGACTCGGGGATGCCGAGGCCGCGGAGGACCGCCCGGTGGGAGGCCAGCGCCCCGACGCAGCCGACGTTGCCGCACGCGCACAGCACGTTGCCACCGCCCACGGCTCTGATGTGGCCGATGTCGCCCGCGGCTCCGTCTGCGCCGCGGTACACGTCACCGCCCGCGGTGACGAGCCCCGCGCCGATGCCGCTCCCGATCCTGATGCACAGGAGCGGGGTTTCCATACGGGCCTGCACGGCTTCGCCGAGAGCCATCAGATTGACGTCGTTGTCCACCACGACGGGGGCGTGCAGGCGCTCCCGGAGGTGTGCGGCGACGGAGTAGCCGTCCCAGCCGGGCATGCCGGTCGGTTGCACCGCGCACCCCTGTTCGAAGTCCACCGGACCGGGCAGCCCGACGACCACCTGGCGGACGCGACCGGGATCGCGCCCGTGCTTCTCCAGCAGCTCCTGCAGCCGTTCGGTGACCGCGTCCAGCACCGCCCGGGGGCCCGCACCGATCCGGACCGCCACGGTCTCCTGTGCGATCACCCGCCGGGTGAGGTCGGCGATGGCGACCTGGGATTCCGCGGAATCGACGTCGGCGACGACGACGGTCCCGGCCTGCGGGCTGATCGTCAGCACGCGAGGCGGCCGCCCCCGGACGGACCGTCTGGACTCGACCTCCTCCAGGATGCCGGTGCCGACGAGATGGTCGACCTGCTGGCCCACGGTCGAGCGCGCCAGGCCGCTGCGACGGGCGATCTCCGCCCGGTTGGTAGCCTGCCCGGAAACGACGAGCCCCAGGACCCGGCGCAGCGCCAGGGGAACCGACGTGGGGCCAAGCGCTTCCGCGATGTGGGCGTCATCTTTATGCATTCGAGCGAACGTAATGTCGCCTCGTTATGCCCGTCAATAGCTCGTGCCCGTGTGCTGTTCGATGGGGATCTAAGCGGACATGTTGCCTGAATTTCAGCCACTTTTAGGCCTTGGAAAAAATTAAATGCAGCGTCTTGTGCGCGATGCGCGAACTAAACGAAGGTGATGCGCAACGCGGAGCTCAGACCGCGGTCGAGTACCGGAAGGCGGAGGTGCAGCGGTGGGTGTCTCGATTCGGGCAGTGGTGGTGGGGGCCGGGATGATCGGTGCCGTGCACGCCGCCGCCATTCGCGCCGCCGGCGGAGAACTGGCCGGGGTGGTGGCCTCCAGCCCCGAGCGCAGCGCCCGGGTCGCGGATGCCTGGCAAGTGCCCGCCCGTTACCCGGACTTCGAAGCCGTGCTCGCCGACGACAGCGTCTCCGTCGTCCACGTGTGCACACCGAACGCGCTCCATATGCGGCAGGCGGAGGCGGCTCTGGCCGCGGGGAAGCACGTGATCTGCGAAAAGCCGCTCGCCACGGCGGCCGCCGACGCGGAACGTCTGACGCGGCTGGCGCGGGAGGAGGGCCTCGTGCTGGCGGTGCCCTTCGTGTACCGCTACCACCCGCTCGTCCGGGAGATCCGTGAGCGCCGGCTGCGCGGCGAGTTCGGGGCGTGGCAGGTGATCCACGGCAGTTATCTGCAGGACTGGATGCTGTCCGAGGACGCCATGTCGTGGCGGGTCGACCCGTCCGAGGGCGGGCCGTCACGGGCGTTCGCGGACATCGGCTCCCACTGGTGCGACCTCGTCGAATGGGTTGCCGGAGTCCGGTTCAGCGAAGTGACCGCGCGTCTCGGCACCACCGTCGCCACCCGGCCGGCCGGTACCGGCGCGAGCTTCACCGCTTCCGGCGGCGGACCGCGCGTTCAGGTTCGTACGGAGGACGTGGCGACCGTGATGATGCGCACCGGAGAGGGCGTGCTCGGCACGCTGACAGTGTCCCAGGTGTCGGCCGGCCGCAAGAACCGTCTGTGGTTCGAGCTCGACGGCGCGGCCGCCAGCGCGGTCTTCGACCAGGAGAACGCCGAGACCGTCTGGCTCGGCGCACCGGACGGAGCCCGTGTGCTGGTCCGGGACCCGGGCCACGGCTCGGCCGAGCAGCGCCGTCTGTCCCGGCTGCCCGCCGGACATGCGCAGGGCTACGCCGACTGCTTCCACTCCTTCGTGGCCGACGCCTACGCGGCAGTACGGGGCGAGACGCCGGAAGGCCTGCCGACCGGTGCGGACGGGGTCCGCTCGGCCCGCATCGTCGAGGCCGTCCTGAAGTCCGCAGCATCGCTCACCTGGACCGGCGTGGACACCCCCGAAACCCTGGAGACCGTTGCATGAAACTCGGCATGCTCACCGCCTGCCTGCCCCAGCTCTCCCTCGCCGAGATCGCCGCCTGGGCGGGTGAGGCGGGATACGAGGCGCTGGAGGTCGCCGCCTGGCCGGACACCGGCGGCCGTGACTTCGAGGCCGCCCATCTGCCGGTGGCCGGCTTCGACTCCCGGTCGGCCGACGAGACCAGGGCGCTCATGGCGCGCCACGGACTCGACATCTCCGCCCTCGCCTACTACGAGAACAACCTCCACCCCGATCCCGCCCGGCGGGCGGAGATCCACGCCCACCTCAAGCACGTCATCGACGCGGCATCGGCGTTGAACGTCCCGTTCGCGGGCACCTTCGTGGGCCGTGACTGGACCCGGCCGGTGGCGGAGAACCTGGCCGAGGCGGAGAAGGTCTTTCCCGGGCTCGTCGAGTACGCGGGGGAGCGGGGCGTACGGCTCCTCATCGAGAACTGCGTGATGGAGGGCTGGCATCCGGACGGCTACCCGGGCAACCTCGCCTACTCGCCGGAACTGTGGGAGTGGATGTTCTCCCTGGGCCTGTACCTCAACTGGGACCCGTCCCACCTGACCTGGATCGGCATCGACCCGGTGACCACCATCGCGCCGTACGCGGACCGGATCGTGCACGCCCAGGCCAAGGACCTGCAGATCCTGCCGGGCAAGGCCGACCGCTACGGCTTCTTCGGCAAGGCGGTCCGGCGCGAGGACCCCTGGGACACCGGCTGGTGGCGCTACCGCGTCCCGGGCCGCGGCCAGGTCGACTGGAACGCCGTCGTCGACGCGCTGTACGAGCACGGTTTCACCGGCACCCTCTCCGTCGAGCACGAGGACCCCGTCTGGAGCGGGACCGAGGAGAAGGTGAAGACCGGCCTGGAGATCGCCCACAGGACCCTGCGGCCTCTCATCGTCGCCTGACACCCGTCAATCACTGACCGATTGCAGGAGATTCATGGTTCAGAACCAAGCACGGCACCGCATCGGGATCCTGGGTGCCGGCAACATCTTCGGCCGCTACGTCGAGGGCCTGCGGACCTTCCCGGAGCTGGAGGTGGTCCGTGTGGCCGACGTCGACACGGCCCGCGCCAAGCAGGCCGCGGACGAGTACGGCATTCCGGCCTGGGGCGACGGCGACCAGCTCCTCGACGACGACTCCGTCGAGATCGTCGTCAACATCACCCCGCCGCAGTTCCACGCCAAGACCGTCATCTCGGCGCTGGAGGCGGGCAAGCACGTCTATGTCGAGAAGCCGCTCGCGGCCACGGTCGAGGAGGCCCGCGAGGTTCTCGACGCCGCCGGCCGGAGTGCGGCGCTGCTGGGGTCGGCCCCGGACACCTTCCTGGGCAGCGCCGTGCAGACGGCCCGGCACGCGATCGACACCGGCCTGATCGGCGAGGCCGTCGGCGCCACCGCCTTCGTACGCTCCAGCCGCAGCGAGACCTGGCATCCGGACCCGCGCGCCTTCTACGGCCCCGGAGGCGGCCCCGTCCTCGACATGGGCCCCTACTACCTGGCCGCCCTCATCAACTGCCTCGGCCCGGTCGTCCAGGTGTCCGCCGCCACCCGTATCGGCGCACCGACCCGCAAGGTCACCAGCCCCGGGCGCGTCGTCGACGAGGTGACCGTCGAGGTGACCACCCATGCCTCGGCTACCCTGACCTTCGCCTCCGGCGTCATCGGCACCACCCTCATGAGCTTCGACGTCTGGGACACCGAGCTCCCGCGCATCGAGATCTACGGCACCGAGGGCACGCTCGCGCTGCCCAACCCGAACTTCTTCGACGGCGACGTACGCCTCAAGCGGCACGGGGACGAGGAGTGGCGGGTTCTCACCCCGGTCACCGAGTTGTTCGGCGCCGTCGACACCCCCGAGCAGCACCGGCGCGGACTCGGCGTCCGTGACCTGGCCGGCGCGATCGGCGGCGGACCGCACCGCGCGACCCCGCAGTTCGCCTTCCACGTCCTGGACGTCCTGGCGAGCTTCGAGACCTCGCAACGAGAGAAACGTTTCGTCACGCCGGAGAGCAGCTGCGAGCGCCCCGAACCGCGCCCCGTCCACTGAGAGGACCGAACCCCATGAAGATCAGGCAGGACCGCCTCGCCATCAACCCCCTGCAGTGGGTCGCGAGCGCCGACGGCTGGATCGACCCCTCCCTGGCCCCTTCGCTCGACGCGCAACTGGCGGTCATCCGCGACGCGGGTATCACGGCCCTGCACAGTGCGGTCCCCGGCGACATGGCACCGGAGGCGTACGCCGCCAGACTCGCCGAGTACGGGATCAGCCCCGCTCCCGGCTACATCCCTGTCCGCCTGACGGACGACGAGTCCGAGCGGGGGACCTTCCGGGACACCGCGGCCCGCGTCGCGGAACAGCACGCCGCACTTGGCGTCCCGACGGTTTTCCTCGCCATGGGGATGGCGAAGGACGCCGAGCGCGTCGCCCACCCCGCCGTCGGCCACCTCGCCGACCAGGGACGGCTGGAGCGCGTACGGGACCTGCTGGCCGAGATCGCCGGGATCGTCCGGGCCCAGGGCATCACCCCCGCCTTCCACCCGCATGTCGGTACCTGGGCGGAGACCGAGGAGGAGACCCGCTTCATCCTCGACACGGTCGACGCCTCCGTCCTCGGCTTCGGACCCGACATGGGCCACCTGGCCTGGGCGGGTGCCGACGCCGCAGGGCTCGTACGCGACTACGCGGACCGGGTGGCGGCCGTCCACATCAAGGACCTGGACCTCGACCTCGCCGCCGAGGCCAGGGAAGCGGGCTGGGACTACCGCAGGACCGTCCTGGCGGGGCTGTGGTCGGAGCCGGGCCACGGCAACGCCGACATCGAGGGCTTCGTCGGCGCGCTCCCGGACGACTTCGACGGCTGGCTGATCGTCGAGGTCGACCGCGGGGCCAGGCCCACACCGGAGGAGAGCGTGCGGCTCTGCGGGGAGTGGGCCGCCAAGCACGCGTAGCCATGACCGGGACACGCGGACCACGAGCAGTACCGGCCGGGCACGGCCGCAGACGGGGCGACCAGGAGCCGAAGGATTGAGACAGGTGGAGAGAACATGCGCAAGACAGTGGCGTTCATCGGCGCGGGAATTCTGACAGCGACGGTGACAGCCTGCGGCGGCGGCACACAGGCCGCGGGCGGGGACAGGACCCTGACACTCGCCGAGTCGGTCACGGCCACGCCGTGGGACCTGGCCAAGGCGAGCATGGGCCCCGAGTCCCAGTACTACCAGCCGGTGTACGACACCCTGATCCGGCTGAACACCAAGGGGGAGCCCACCCCCAACCTGGCCACCTCGTGGTCGTACGACAAGACCCAGACCATCCTGACGCTGAAACTGCGCGAGGGAGTGAAGTTCACCGACGGCACCGTCCTCGACGCGGACGCCGTGCGCAAGAGCCTGCTGCACACCAAGAGCGGCACGGCCTCCGCGGCCGGCGAGATCCAGGACATCACCGGCGTCGACATCGTCGACTCCCACACCGTGGCGATCAGGCTGAGCCACCCCACCGCGGCCCTGTTGCCCGCGCTGGGCCAGGTCTCCGGCATGATCGTCAGCCCGAAGGCGCTGAAGAGCCCCCGGACGCCCGTCGGCTCGGGCCCGTACAAGCTGGACACGGGCGCGACCACGGCCGGGCAGACGTACACGTACACGCGTAACGCCGACTACTGGAACACCAAGGCGTTCCCCTACGACAAGATCGTCATCAAGTACCTGGCCGACCCGACGGCCCGCACCAACGCGTTGCTGTCCGGCCAGCTCGACGGCGCCACCCTCAACCTCAACCGGGTGGCGACCGTCAAGGGCCGTGGCCTGAACGTCGTCACCTACCAGCCCGGCGACATCGAGGGTCTGTACATCTGGGACCGCGCCGGCAGGAAGGTGCCCGCCCTCGGCAAGCTGAAGGTCCGCCAGGCCCTCAACCACGCCTTCGACAAGGAGGCGATCATCAAGTCGGCCAAGACCGGACTCGGCACGCCCACCACGCAGATCTTCGCCAAGGGCGAGGACGGCCACAAGGCCGCGCTCGACGAGACCTACTCGTACGACCCGAAGAAGGCCAGGAAACTGCTCGCGGAGGCCGGTTACCCCAACGGTTTCGCCGTCACCATCCCGGACCTCTCCGCGAACTTCCCGCAGGAGCAGGCCGCCCTCACCCAGTCCCTCAGGGACATCGGCATCAAGGTGAAGCTGGACAACCTGCCCGGCGACCAGATCTTCAGCGCCATGCTGTCGGGCGAGTACGCGATGTCGTACTTCAAGCTCGGCGCTCCCACGGCCTGGGACAAGGTCCAGCTGGAGCTGACGAAGAAGTCGACCTGGAACCCCTTCAAGTACAGCGACCCCAAGGCCGACGACCTCATCGACCGCATCGGCAAGTCGACCGGGGCCGAGCGCGAGGCGCTGTTCGAGGAACTCAACACCTACGTCGTCGACCAGGCATGGAACGCCCCCTGGAGCGTCATCGCCAACGCGTACGCGACCGCGAAGGATGTCAGGGTGACGCCCCAGCCGGGCTCCCAGTACCCGCCGATCTACAACTACGCGCCGGCCGCGAAGTAGCTTCGGCCCGCTCCGACGTCCGGAAGGAGGAACTCTGTCGTGCTTGCCTTCTTGCTCCGGCGCATCGCCGCCGGCGCCGCCCTGGTGGTCGTCGTGGCCACCGCGACGTTCCTGCTGCTCAGCCTCACGGGCACCGATGTCGCCCGCAACATCCTGGGCGAGACGGCCTCGCGGTCCGCTGTGGCCGCCAAGAGCCGTGAACTGGGCCTGGACCAGCCCCTGGTGGAGCGCTACTGGCACTGGGCCGAACAGGCAGTACAGGGAAACCTGGGCAGCTCGTGGTTCACCGGCGATTCGGTGAGCCAGTCCCTGACGGACACGCTGCCGGTCACCCTGTCCATCGTGCTCGCCGGCATGGTGATCGCGGCGGTGCTCAGCGTGGCGCTGGGCACCGCGGCGGCGCTGCGCGGCGGCTGGGTGGACCGTGCGGTGCAGTTCGCCGCGGTGCTCGGCACCGCGGTGCCCAGTTTCCTGATCGCCCTGGTCCTCGCCGTCACCCTGGCCGTCCGGCTCGGCTGGCTGCCGGCCACCGGATACGTCGCCCTCGGCACCTCGCCCGGCGGCTGGCTCCGCTCGATCACCCTGCCCGCCCTGTCCCTCGCCGTCGCCGCGACCGCGGCCACCGCGATGCAGGTACGCGGCGCCCTGATCGACATCCTGCGCGCCGACTTCGTCCGCACCCTGCGCAGCCGGGGCCTGACCACCCGCAGCGTCGTGTACCGGCACGCGCTGCGCAACGCGGCGCCGCCCGCCCTGACCGTGCTCGCCCTCCAGTTCATCGGTCTGATCGGCGGCGCGGTCGTCGTGGAGAAGGTGTTCGGGCTGCCGGGCATCGGCACCCTCGCCAACTCGGCCGCCGTGCGCGGCGACGCGCCCGTGCTGCTCGGCACGGTCGTGGTCACCGTCGTCATCGTCGTCGCCGTCAACCTGCTGCTGGACGTCGCGTACGGCTGGCTCAACCCGAAGGTGCGTGTCTCATGACCTCCGTGGACTCCGTGGCGCCTGCGGCGTCCGCCGCGGCTCCCGAACGGGACCGGCTGCTGCGCCGGTCCCTGCGTGACCCGGTCGCCGTCGTCTGTCTCCTCGTCCTGGCCCTGGTGATCGCCGTGAGTCTCGCGGCGCCGCTGCTCACGGACCACGCGCCGGACCGCAGTGTCCTGGCGGACACCCTCGCGCCCATGTCGGGCACCCATCCCCTCGGCGGCGACGGCGTGGGCCGCGACGTCCTGTCCCGGCTGATGTACGGCGGACGCACCAGCCTCCTGGGCGGAACTCTCGCCGTGCTCGTGGCCTTCGCGGTCGGCGCACCGCTCGGCCTGGTCAGCGGTTTCTACCGGGGCTGGTTCGACGCCGTGGCCGGCTGGACCGTCAACGTGATCATGGCCGTGCCCGCGATCATCGTGATGCTCGTGGTCATGGCGGCCGTGTCCCAGGATCTCAACGTCGCGATGATCGTCCTCGGTGTGATCATGGCACCGATGGTCTTCCGCCTCATCCGCGCCTCGGTGCTCGCGGTGCGTGAGGAGCTGTACGTCGACGCCGCCCGCGTCTCCGGGCTCGGCGACGCCCGCATCATCCGCCGTCACGTCCTGCCCGTGGTGATCGCGCCGTCCGTCATCCAGGCGACCCAGGTGTTCGCCGTGGCGATCGGCATCCAGGCGGGCCTCGCCTTCCTGGGTCTGGGCAAGGCGTCCCAGGCCAGCTGGGGCGCGATGCTGGGCGACGCCTTCACCAACGTGTACAACGCACCCGTGCTGCTGGTCTGGCCGGGCGCCGCGATGGGCCTGACCATCCTGGCGTCCAGCATGCTGGGCAACGCGGTGCGGGACGCACTGGGCACGGCGGAGCCCCGGGTGGTCAGGCGGCGCGAACTCGTCGCGCGGAAGGCCGCGGCAGCCGTGGCCGAGATGCCCGCGGACCGTCTCCTGACGGTGGAGGGTCTGCGCGTCGCCTACGGCGAGAAGACGGTCGTCGACGGAGTGGACCTGACCGTGGCACGCGGCGAAGTCCTGGGCCTGGTCGGCGAGTCGGGGTCCGGCAAGAGCCAGACGGCGTTCTCCGTCCTCGGGCTGCTGCCGTACGAGGCCGGGGTGACGGCCGACCACCTCGTCTTCGACGGCAAGGAGCTGCTGGCCCTGGACCTCGCCGCGCTCAACGCCCTGCGCGGCCGGGGCATCGGCTACATCCCCCAGGAGCCCATGTCCAACCTGGACCCCTGCTTCCGCATCGGCTCCCAACTGGTGGAACCCATGCGGAAGCACCTGGGCCTGTCCCGGGCCGAGGCCCGCACCAAGGCCCTCGACCTCCTGGAGAGGGTCGGCATCCCGGACCCCGAGCGCGTGTTCCGGTCGTACCCGCACCAGATCTCCGGCGGCATGGCCCAGCGCGTCCTCATCGCCGGCGCCGTCTCCTGCGACCCGCAGCTCCTCATCGCCGACGAGCCGACCACCGCACTCGACGTCACCGTCCAGGCCGAGGTCCTCGACCTGATGCGCTCGCTCCAGCAGGAGCGCCACATGGGCATGATCCTCGTGACCCACGACTTCGGCGTCGTCGCCGACATCTGCGACCGGGTCGCGGTGATGCAGAAGGGCCGCATCGTGGAGACCGCGCCAGCACGGCGGATCTTCGCGGCGCCCGACCACGCGTACACCCGCATGCTGCTGGACTCCACGCTCGAAGGCGGGCCCGCACGGGGCGCGCTGCACGTCCCCTCGAAGCCCGTCAAGGAGGTGACGTCATGACGTCACAGACGCCACCGCTCCTCGAACTCGACGACGTCGTGGTGGAGTACCCGGGCAAGGGCCGCGGCAGGAAGCCCTTCCGGGTCCTGCACGGCGTGTCCCTCTCCGTCGCGCCCGGTGAGACCCTCGGCCTGGTGGGCGAGTCCGGCTCGGGCAAGACGACCCTGGGCCGGGCCGTACTCGGCCTCGCGCCCGTCACCGGGGGCACCGTCCGGTTCGAGGGACGGACCGTCTCCGGCCTCGGCAAGCGGGAACGGAGGGCACTCAGCAAGGACATCCAGGTCGTCTTCCAGGACCCGTACACCTCGCTGAACCCGGCCATGACCGTCATGGACATCCTCACCGAGCCGCTGCTCGTCACCGGCGTCGCCCGTGCCGACGCCGAACGCAGGGTCCAGAAGCTGCTCGACCACGTGTACCTGCCGCAGGACGCGGCCCGCCGGCTGCCCCGCGAGTTCTCCGGCGGACAGCGTCAGCGGATCGCCATCGCGCGGGCCCTGTGCCGGGACCCCAAGCTGATCGTCTGTGACGAACCGGTCAGCGCCCTCGACCTGACGACCCAGGCCCGGGTGCTGGACCTGTTCATCGAGATCCAGGAGGCGACCGGCGTGGCGTACCTCTTCGTCACCCACGACCTGTCCGTCGTACGGCACATCAGCCACCGCGTGGCCGTGCTCTACCGGGGCGACATCGTGGAGACCGGCGACGCGGTCCAGGTCACCGAGCGCCCGGAACACCCCTACACGAAGGGGCTGTTGCTCGCCGCGCCGGTACCGGACCCGGAGCGGCAGGCGCAACGCCGCTCGGAGCGGCTGAAGCTGAGGGCGTCATGACCGACGTGACGGACACCCTGACCCGCTACCTCGCCCTGTGCGACGTGCCCGCGCGCGTCGAGGGCGATCTGGGCGACCTCTTCACCGAGGACGCCGTGTGGGAGGGCGGCGGCAGTGCGTACGCCGAGAAGTTCGGGCGCAGCGAAGGCCGTGAGGCGATCGTCCGGATGCTCTCGGCCTATCTGCCGCCCAACCCGCACTTCCACACGAACGTCCATCTGCTGTTCCCCGGCACGGTGGACACCGACGGGGCGACAGCGCGAGGGAGCTGGTCGATGCAGCAGCTCTCCCGCTACGCGTCCGGTGCCTCGGAGGTCATGGTCGCCCGGCTCGACGTGACGTTCCGCCTCGACGCCGACCGGCCCCGTATCTCCGCCTTCCGCACCGAACGACTCTTCAGCGAACCGCTGTCGGGAGAGCGATGAACACCCGCACGATGCTTCTGACCTGCTACGCCGACACCCACAACTACGGCTGGCACCACGTCGACCTGTTCACGCACGACAGCACCGGCAGAGAGGTCAACTGGGTCCACTGGACGGTCGACGAGGACGGCCCCGTCGGCGCCGACGAGGCCACCGCCCGCGTCGAACCCGCGCTGCGCCGCACGACCGAGTGGCGGCACGGCGTCAGCGCCGACGGCGGCGACTACTGGACCGCCCAGGCCGTCTGGGACGGCTGAGGACACGGGACGGCTGCGATGTGCCTCGTCTACATCCTGGACGACGACGAGGAGCTGAGCGAGTCACTCGCCTGGCTCCTGGAATCGGTCGGCATCCGTTCGGAGCGTTTCCGGGACGCCCGGACCTTCCTCGCCTCCTACGACCGCGCCCGGCCCGCCTGCCTGGTCCTGGACGTCCGCATGCCCGAGCTCAGCGGCTTCGGCGTCCAGGAACTCCTCAATGAGACGGGGTCCCCACTGCCCGTCGTCTTCGTCTCCGCGCACGGCGACATCCGCATGTCCGTGCGCGCCCTGCAGAACGGCGCAGTCGACTTCCTGGAGAAGCCGTACGACCCCCAGCACCTGCTCGACGTCGTGCAGGCCGCCCAGCGCACGGCCCGGGACCGGTTCGCACGAAGGGCCCAACAAGGCGAACTGCGCGCCAGGTTGGACAGCCTGACGGTACGGGAACGGCAAGTGCTCGCGCTATCCGTCGAGGGCGTGCCCAGCAAGCAGATCGCGGGGCGGCTCGGCATCAGCGCCAAGACCGTCGACGTGCACCGGGCCCGCATCCGGGAGAAGACCGGTGCCGAGAGCATGGCCGCCCTGGTCCGCGACGTACTCCGGCTCGACGCACAGTGACCGGGAGCAAACACATGGACGACCCAGGGCCTGTGTCGAAAGTGGCGCCTGCCGGCCGACGCCTGGCACGCCCCCTCGCCGCACCGGGCGAAAGCCCAAGTACGTCCGGTCCGTCAACGGGGTCTTCCGCCCGGCATACCGAGAGCACGCTCCCCCACGCTCGAACCCGAGCTCGCGCGGGGGCACCCCCATCGCCGCCGCCCGGCCCGCCCTTCGGGCGGACGACTCCACTTTCGACACAGGCCCTGGCCCCGGACGACTTCCGCGAGCTGACCCAGGCCCTGAAGTACTGCGTCCTGCTTCATGACGCCCGCACCTTCGACATCCTGTGGGCCAACCGGGCCGCCTGCGAACTGCTCGGCTGGAGTGTCGACGAGCTGAAGCCGCTCAAGGCGCCCGACATGAGCAAGAACGCCCGCCAGTACAGCCGCGAACTGGGGCACCGCTGGCTCGGCCGCGCCGTCGAGCAGGGCGTCAGCGCCACCGAGTGGTGCTATCGCTCCAAGAGCGGCGAGGAGATCCTCACCGAGGCGATCGCGATCCGTGTCGAACTGGCGGCGCGGACGGCGGTGATGGTCCAGTTCCGGGACATCGCCGAGGAGAAGGCGGTCCGGCGGGACCTGTTCCGCACCGAGAACAGACTGCGCGCCTTCCTCGGCGGGCTGGCCGAGGGGATCGTCGTCCTCGACGACGCCGACAGCGTGGTGTTCGCGAGTGAGTCCGCCCTCCGGCTGCTCGGCGGCGACCTCGACGGCGCCGACTTCACCGCCTACTGCTGCGACGGACCCGTACCCGAACGTGAGGGCCGCTACCGGTTCGCCGGGCCCGGCCAGGCGCCCCGCTGGTACGCCGCGACGTGCCAGCACATCGAGATCGAGAGCGATCTGCGCGGCCGGATGCTCCTGTTCTACGACATCACCGACCGGGTCCGCGCGGAGGAGCGGCACCGCCGCGACACCCAGCACCTCGACCACCTCGCCCGCTACAACGCCATGGGTGACATGGCGATGGCCATCGCCCACGAGGTCAGCCAGCCGCTCGCCGCCGCGTACAACTTCGTCGAGGGAGCGCGCGGCCGGCTCGGCCACGGTGCCGGTGACGCGTCGGTGGCCTGGGGGCTGGACAACGCCGTGCGGCAGATCGACCGGGCGCGTCGCATCCTGGGGAGCCTGCGGAGTTATGTCGGACGCCTGGAGCAGTCCGAGCAACTGACCGACCTCAACGCGATCGTGCGTGACTGCGCGTACTTCATCGAGCTGCGGGCCCAGGAGCACGCGGTGACCGTCGAGTTCGACCTCACCGGCGAGCCGCTGCCGGTGCGCTGCGAGAACGTCCTCATCGGCCAGGTCGTGATGAACCTCGCCTTCAACGCGGTCGAGGAGATGGCCAGATGGCCCGGGAAGGAACGCGGCGTAGGCGTACAGGTCACCACCCGGCGCGGTGAGGGCGGTCGCGCCGAACTCGCCGTCCGCGACCAGGGCCACGGACCGCCCCCCGACAACCGGATCTTCGACGGAGTCTTCACCTCCAAGGAGAACGGCAGCGGCATCGGCCTCGCCCTCAGCCACCGCATCGTCACCCGGCACGGCGGCCACATCGAAGTCCACCCCAACGAGCCGCGCGGCGCGGTCTTCCGCTTCACGCTGCCGCCGGCCCCATCGCAAGCGGAGACAGAAAGCTCATGACCATCCGATACCAGCACGCCACCCTCATCCAGGGAACCGGAGCCACCCCCGTGCCCGACGCGGTTCTCGTCGTGGACGACGGACTCATCGCCTACGCGGGTCCGGCTGCGGGCGCACCACCGACACCCACCGCGACGACGGTCGACCTGGGCGGCCGGACACTGCTGCCCGGCTTCATCGACTGCCACGTGCACCTGTGCATGACCCCGGAACGCGGGCTGCTCGCAGGGCTGGCCGCCGACGCGACGGTGGAGACCTTCGAGATCGCCCGGCGGCTGCGCGCCACCCTGGACGCGGGCGTGACCACACTGCGCGACCTCGGCGGTGTGCCCGCGGGCTACCGCACCGCGATCGAGCGGGGCCTGATCGAAGGCCCTCGGCTCCAGGTCGCCGTGAAAGTGATCAGCCACACCGGCGGGCACGCCGACTGCTCGCTGCCCGGAGGGGTCGACGCCGCACCGCATCTGGGCGAGATCGCCGACACCGCCGACGAGGCACGGCTCGCGGCACGCAAGGTGCTGCGAGCCGGAGCGGACCTCGTCAAGGTCTGCGCCACCGGCGGCATGGGCAGCCCGCACGACGACCCCGACGACGAGGGCCTGACCTACGACGAGCTGACAGCCGTCGTCGACGAGGCGGCACGGCACCGCGGGAAACGCGTCGCGGCGCACGCCCAGGGCAGCGCCGGCATCCGCAACGCCCTGCGCGCCCGGGTCACCAGCATCGAGCACGGCTACGGCATGACCGACGAACTGTGCGATCTGGCCCTGGAACACGGCACGTTCCTCGTCCCCACCCTGTCCACCGTCTTCGCCCCGCTCGACCGCGAGGCGATGGCCGAGCACCACTTCCGCAAGAAGAGCCGCTGGGCCCGGATCAGCAAGGAGAACATCGCGCACGCGATCAGCCGCGGAGTCCCCATCGCCCTCGGCACGGATTCGGGCGTCGTCCCGCACGCCCGTAATCTGCTGGAACTGTCGTACCTCGTCGAACTGGGCATGGAACCGCTCGACGCGATCACGGCCGGAACCCTGAACGCGGCACGCCTTCTCGGTCTCGACAAGACGCTGGGCTCCCTCGAAACAGGAAAGACCGCGGACTTCGTGGTTGTCGACGGAGATCCGCTGGCCGACATCGGCGTACTGGGCCGGCCCGATGCCATCGTGCTGGTCGCGCAGTCGGGAACCGTACGAAAAGACCTCATAAAGACCTCATGACGGCCCGATGAGAGCGGGCCCGAGTGTAGGGGAATTCCCCTATGCGGACGCGGCCAAGTCCCAATGGTGGACACATGGTTGATGCCCGTAGCGTGAAAGGGAGGCGGAAGAGAGAACCGCCCCGGCAATGCGAGGAGAATTTCTCATGACGCAGACGCTGGATTCCCCGACCGCGGCCGAAGGCCGTTCGCAAGCCGGGGCGGCGTTCGACCGACTGCTGGAGACAGTGAGGGGACGGCGGGCCGAATTCGAGGAGAAACGGCACGTCCCGCGTGATGTGATCGCCGAATTCAAGAAGGCCGGAATCTACCGGGCCGGCGTCCCGAAGCGTTTCGGTGGAGATGCACTGCCGCCCGCTGAATTCCTTCACCTCGTCGAGCGGATATCCGTGGTCGACGGCTCGGCCGGCTGGGTCGCGAGCTTCGGCTCGTCGGCCATCTATCTCACCGCACTGCCACTACAGACGCAGGCCCTGCTGTACGCGGACGGCCCCGACGTGGCCTTCGCTGGCGGGCTGTTCCCGGTGCAGCCCGCGCAGCGCGTCGAGAACGGCTACCGCGTCTCCGGCCGATGGAGGTTCGCCAGCGGCTGCAAGGGGGCCGACGTGCTGGGCGTGGGCATCAAGTCCGGCGCGGACCACTCCGGCCGGCCGCTGACCGCCGTCCTGCGGCCCGACCAGGTGGAGATCACCGACAACTGGGACGTCATCGGCATGCGCGGCACCGGCAGCCACGACCTGGTGGTCGACGGAGCTGTCGTACCGGAGGAGTGGACGTTCGTCCGCGGCGGTGAGCCCGCTGTCGACGAACCGCTGTACCGCTACCCGACGGTCCCGTACGCGGCCCAGGTCCTGGCCGTCGTCGGCCTCGGAGTGGCTCGTGCGGCCCTCGACCACGTCATCGCCCAGGGCGGCCGCTCCGGCTACACCGGCGCCCCGAAACCGGCCGAACGCGCCACCTACCGCATCGCGGTGGCGCAGGCCGAGGCCCAACTCCGGTCCGTGCGCGCCTTCTTCTACGAGACCACCGAAGAGGTCTGGGCCACCGTCGAGGCGGGAGACCCGGCCACCCCCGAGCAGGCCAGCCTGCTGCGGCTCGCCTCCGCCCACCTGGCCAGGACCACCTTCGAGGTCGTCCGGGCCGCCTACCAGCTCGGCGGCATCGGTGCCATCGCCGACGGCAGCCCCCTCCAGCGCCACCTGCGCGACGCGTCGGTCGTCCCGCAGCACGCCTTCCTCCAGGAGGGCATGTACGACGGCGCCGGCGCTGTGCTCATGGGCGTCCAGCCCTTCCCCGGCTACCTCTGACCGGCTACCTCTGAGAGGCAGGAATCGCCATGCCCGACAACTCCCCGCTGAGGGTGCTCTTCTGTATCGGCGTCAACCAGAACTTCTTCGACCTGCCCACCGGCCAGGGCAAGACGGTCTGGGACGGCTTCACCACCATGCTCACCCAGCTGTTCGAGCTGCCCGGGGTGACCGTCCTCGGCACCATCGACGACGACCGGCACATGGTCGGCCCGTCCGACTCCTGGCCGTGGACCTGTTACGTCCTCGCCGATGTCGTCGACCAGCCGACAGTCGCCGCCGCCTGCAACCTCTTCCGCACCGTGCAGGTCGGCGAGCACGGCCTGTGGCGCTACATGAAGATCGAGGCCCGCCTCGGCCGCCCGCTGCCCGAACCGGAGGCGGTCCGATGAGCCCCGACATCTCCTCCCTGGTCGAGTCCGACCGGGTCGCCGGCACCCTCTACACCGACCCGGACCTGTTCGAGCGGGAGATGGACCGCATCTTCCACCGCACCTGGGTGTGGGTGGCGCACGAGAGCGAAGTCGCCAAGCCCGGCGACTTCAAGACGGCCTGGATCGGCCGCAGGCCGGTCATCGTCAGCCGAGACCGCCGCGGCGGCATCAATGTCCTGCTCAACCGCTGCCGCCACCGCGGCGCCAGCGTCTGCGAAACCCCCAAGGGCAACGGCAACGGCTTCACGTGCCCCTACCACGCCTGGTCGTACGCCCTGGACGGCACACTGCGCGGCATTCCCTACCCCGACGGCTACGAGGACGTCGTCGAGAAGAAGGACCTGCCGCTGCAGCGGCTGAAGGTCGGCAGCTACGCGGGCATGATCTTCGCCAGCTTCGACCACGACATCGAGCCGCTGGAGGACTTCCTCGGCGGGGCCCGCCTGTGGATCGACCGCTTCATGAAGCAGGGCGCCGGCTACCCGGTCAAGGTGCAGGGCGAGCACCGGTTCCGCTTCCGGGGCAACTGGAAGATCCAGCTGGAGAACACCACCGACTGGTACCACTTCCCGATCGTGCACCGCTCCTGGATGTCGTCGGTCGACGCCGAGACCGCGAGCATGCTGTCGATCATGACCGACGAGAGCGCGGTCACCCACGCCCTCGGCAACGGCCACAGCGTGTCCATATCAGTTGCCGAGCACGCCGACCTCGACGTCGACGACGGCACCGAGAAACTCCAGGACCGCTTCAGCCACATCGTCGAGGAACTGTCGAAGGACATGCCGCCGGAGAAGGTGCGGCGCATCGTCCGCTCGCTGCACGGCGCCGGGTTCAACCTCAACCTGTTCCCGAACGTGGCCATGTCGATGTCCTTCTTCCGCGTCCTGCGTCCGATCTCGGTCGCCGAGACGGAGATCCGGCACGTGGCCCTCGGCCTGGACGGCGGTCCGGAGATCGTCAACCGTGAACGGCTGCGCATCCACGAGCACTTCCAGGGCCCGTTCGGCTTCGGCAGCCCCGACGACGCCGAGGCGTGGAACCGCGTCCAGCGCGGGGTGACCGGCGGCGTCGACATGCCGATCCTGGTCAACCGCGGCCTCGGCCGCGAGAAGCCCAACGACCTGGGGCAGCCCACCTCGCACGCGACTGACGAGACCGGGATGCGCGAGGCCTACGCGATGTGGAAGAGGATGATGACGGATGGCGAGTGACGCCCCGAGCACGGCCGCCCCGGCCACGGCACTCCCTTTCGACGACCCCCGTGCCCTGGCCGCCGTGTCCCTCATCTGGCGCGAGGCACACCTGCTGGACGCCCGGCGGTACGAGGACTGGGACGGCCTGTGGGCCGAGGGGGGAGAGTACGTCGTCCCCATCGACCGTGAGACCACCGACTTCGCCTCCACCCTCAACCTCGTCTTCGACGACGACCGGATGCGCCGTATGCGCATCGAGCGCCTCACCGGCGGATTCTCCATCTCCGCGGCCGCGGCGGCGCGCACGGTCCGCACCGTCTCGCGCTTCGTCGTCACCGGCCGCGAGCCGGACGCGATCGAGATCTGCTCGGCGCAGGTCCTCGTCGGCTACAAGCGCGAGGAGACCTTCGTCCTCGCAGCCGACCTCACCCACCGGATCGTGTGGGACGCCGACGGCCCCCGGATCTCCCGGAAGGTCGTCCGGCTGGTCAACTCGGACGACACCGTCACGGCATCGGGATTCCTGCTGTGAGCCCGCAGGGAACCGGCGAGAGCTGGGAGGACGACGCCCACCGTGTCGCGCTGGTGACCGGCGCGGCCCGCGGCCTCGGCGGCTGTATCGCCGCGCGGCTGTACGACCGGGGCTACCGCGTCGCCCTGACCGACCTCGACGCGGAGGCCGCCGCCGAGGCCGCCGCGGAGCTCGACCCCTCCGGCCGCAACGCCGTGGGTCTCGCCCTGGACGTGCGGGACAAGGACGCCTTCGTCCGGGTGCGGGACCGGCTGACCGAACGCTGGGGCGCCGTGCACGTCCTGGTCAACAACGCCGGGCAGTCCAAGGTCGAGCCCCTGATGCGGATCAGCCCGGAGAGCTTCGACGCCGTGGTGACCACCAACCTCAACGGCACCTTCTTCGGCTGCCAGGTCTTCGGCGCCTACTTCGCCGAGCGCGGCTACGGACGCATCGTCAACATCGCCTCCCTCGCCGGCCAGAACGGCGGTACGGCGACGGGCGCGCACTACGCGGCGGCCAAGGGGGGTGTGGCGACACTGACCAAGGTGTTCGCCCGCGAACTCGGACCGCACGGGGTGACGGTCAACGCCATCTCCCCGGGACCGCAGGACCTCCCGGTGGTCCGCGAGACCGTCGCCCCGGACCGGCTCGCCCAGATCGAGGCGTCGATCCCGGTCGGCCGCCTCGGCCGGCCCCGGTTCATCGCCGACATGGCCGTCCTGCTCGCCGCCGAGCACGCGGACGCGGTCACCGGAGCCTGCTGGGACGCCAACGGCGGCCTGTACATGCGCTGACAGCGCCGTCAGCACCACATCAGCACCACCCGCGAACGCGAAGGCAGACGGATGTTCACTGTCACCGTCACCGAGACCGCTGACGAAACCGACACGATCAAGGCCCTGAGGCTCGTCCGCTCCGACGGCAACGCCCTCCCTCCGTATCCGGCGGGCGCACACATCGACGTGACCGGACCCACCGGGATCACCCGCCCCTACTCCCTGTGCGGGCCACCCGACGACACCGGCGCCTACACCATCGCGGTCAAACGCGAGGAGAACTCGCGCGGCGGCTCCCAGGCCCTGCACGACAAGGCCGACCGGGGCACCGAACTGACCGTGGGGCAGCCCCGCCGGCTGTTCGGGCTCGCCGCGGACGCCGGGCAGCACCACCTGATGGCCGCCGGGATCGGTATCACCCCGCTGCTGGCGATGGCGTACGAACTCCACACCACCGGCGCCGAGTTCCGGCTGCACTACGTGGCACGCCGCCGGGCCGAGGCGGCCTTCGCCGACCTGCTCGAACGCAGCGCCTTCGCCGACCGCGTCGTCTTCCACTTCGGCCTCGGACGCGAGGCGACGGTCAGGGCCCTGGCCGGCGAACTCGCCGGGGCCGGGCCGGACGCACACGTCTACACCTGCGGCCCCCAGGGCTTCATGGACCGGGTCGGCGCGCTCGCGGCCCGCACTCTGCCCGAGGACCGTGTCCACCGTGAGCTGTTCCAGGCAGGTGACCTTCCGAAAGCCGAACCCGCCACCGGCTTCGAAGTCGAACTGGACACCGGCGAGGTGTACACCGTGCCGCCGGACAAGAGCATCGCCGACGTACTGGAGGCGGGCGGCGTCCCCCTCGAAACCTCGTGCCGGGAAGGCATCTGCGGGACCTGCGTCCTGCGGGTCGTCCAGGGCGAACCAGACCACCGCGACCACTGCCTGTCCGCGAAGGAGAAGGCGGCCGGCGACCAGATAGCCGCCTGTGTGTCACGTGCGAAGTCGCCGCGGCTGGTGGTCGAGCTGTGGTGAGCGAGAACCGATCCGAGCAGGAGAGGAGCGGCACCGCCGTGGCCCCCGATCAGCGCGAGTTCCGGGAGGCCATGGCGCATCTCCCGGCAGCCGTCAACATCCTGACGACAAACGGCCCGAGCGGCCGCTGCGGCCTCACCGTCAGCGCGGTCTGCTCGGTCACCGACGCACCGCCGACCCTCCTGGTCTGCGTCAACCGCTCCAGTGCCATGCACGACGTCTTCCGCACCAACGGTCACGTCTGCGTCAACGTCCTCGGCGGCGACCAGCAGGAACTGGCACTGCACTTCGCCGGCGCCACCAAGGTGCCCATGGCCGAGCGCTTCACCTGGGACGTCTGGGACCGCACCCAGGACGTGCCGGTCCTCAAGGACGCCCTGGTGACCGCGGTCGGCACCGTCAGCCACACCGTCCCCATGGGCTCCCACAGCGTCCTCTTCGTCGACGTCGAGCAGATCCGCACCCGTTCGGGCGGGCAGAGCCTCGTCTACTTCAACCGGGCGTTCCACCGCCTCGACGCCACGCCCCTGATAACGGAAGGCGCCGGGTCATGACCACCGAGAGGACGGCCGCGGTCGAGGAGGCACTGCGCCGCCTGGAGCAGACCGAGCCCGGAATCCGTGCCTGGGTCCGGGTCGACGCGGACGGCGCCCGTGCGGCTGCCGAGAGCGCGTCGTCCGGCCCGTTGCGCGGTGTGCCGTTCGGCGTGAAGGACATCATCGACGTCGCCGGACTGCCCACCGAGTGCGGCTCCCCGCTGCGCCGGGGGCGGATCGCCACGGCCGATGCCTGGCTGGTGGACCGGCTGCGCTCAGCCGGGGCCGTACCCCTCGGCAAGACCGTGACCACCGAGTTCGCGTACTTCCAGCCCGGTCCCACCCGCAATCCGTACAACCCCGCCCATACACCGGGGGGTTCCTCCAGCGGCTCGGCCGCCTCGGTCGCCTCCGGCGTCGTACCGCTCGCACTGGGTTCGCAGACCGCGGGCTCCCTGACCCGGCCGGCGTCCTTCTGCGGTGTCGCCGGATATGTCGCCCCGGCGGGCGCGTGGCCGACAACGGGCTTCACCGGCCTCAGCCGGACCCTGGACGCGCCCGGACTGCTCGCGGCGGACGTCGGCTTCCTGGCCACGGCCGTGGAGGCCGTCGACGGCACCCTGACCGAGGAGCCCCAGTCCCCGAAGGTGTTGCTGTGGTCCGGCACCGAACTGGCGGACATCGACCCCGCGATGCTGGACGCGCTGGAGCACACCCGGCGGGCCCTGGAAGCCTTCGGCGCGGAAACGGCCGATCTCGGGGACCGGACCGGCACACCGGTACTCGCCGAGACGCACGCCACTGTCATGGCGTACGAGGCCGCCCGCGCGCTCGAAGCCGAGGCACGGCACCCCGAGGCACTGAGCGCACACCTCTGCGAACTTCTGCAACGGGGACGCGACACCCCTGTGGCCGCCTACGAGGCGGCGCTCGCCGTCAGGGACGGCGCCCGCACCCGGATCCTCGGCCTGCTCGACCGTGCCGACGTAATCCTCGGCCCCGCCGCTCCGGGCCCCGCCCCGCACGGCCTCGGCGCCACCGGCACCCCGGTCCTCAGCCGCCCCTGGCAACTGCTCGGCCTGCCCGTCGTCACCATCGCGGGGCACCGCGACCCGCACGGCATGCCCCTCGGCCTCCAGCTCATCGGCCACCCCGACCGCGCGGGCCGTCTGCTCGGCATCGCCCGGCACACGGAAACCCTCGTCCGGGACATCACAGGGAGCCCCCGATGAAGATCACCGGGATCGAGGCCATCCCGTACGCCATCCCCTACACCAAGCCACTCAGGTTCGCGAGCGGCGAGGTGCACACCGCCGAGCACGTCCTGGTCCGGGTACACACCGATGAGGGGCTGGTCGGAGTCGCCGACGCGCCACCGCGTCCGTTCACCTACGGCGAGACGCAGGCATCCGTGACCGGAGTGATCGAGAAGGTCTTCGCCCCGCAACTGCTGGGGGCGGAGGTCTTCGCCCGCGAGCGTGTCCACGCCCTCCTGCACCGCACGGTCGGCAACCCGGCCGCGAAGTCCGCCCTCGACATGGCGCTGTGGGACATCGCGGGCCAGGCCTGCGGGCGGCCCGTCACCCAACTGCTCGGCGGCAGCACCGACCGTATGCGCGTCAGCCACATGCTCGGCTTCGACACACCGCGGCGCGTGACCGCGGAGGCGGAACGCATCCGCGACACCCACGGCATCACCGTCTTCAAGGTGAAGGTCGGCCGCCGCCCGGTCCGCCTCGACCTCGACGTGTGCCGTGCCCTACGCGAAACCCTGGGCGACGACGCCGAGTTGTACGTCGACGGCAATCGCGGCTGGACCGCCTCCGAGGCCGCCTTCGCCCTGCGTGAACTGGACGGCCTCGGCCTGACGCTCGCCGAGGAGCTGTGCCCCGCCGACGACGTACTCGGCCGCCGCCGGCTCGTCAGGGACTGCCGTGTCCCGTTCGTCGCCGACGAGTCCGCCACCACACCGGCCGAGGTGACCCGCTCCCTGCTCGACGGCGACGCCACCGCCATCAGCATCAAGACCGCCCGCACCGGCTTCACCGGTTCCCAGCGCGTGCTGTTCCAGTGCGAGGGGCTCGGTGCCGAAGTGGTGATGGGCAACCAGATCGACGGCCAGCTGGGCACCGTCTGCACGGTGGCCTTCGGCGCCGCCCACGTCGCCACGTCACGCCGTGCCGGCGAACTGTCCAACTTCCTGGACATGAGCGACGACCTGCTCACCGAACCACTCACCATCACCGGTGGCACGCTCGCCGTCCGCGACCGGCCCGGACTGGGCGTCGCGATCGACGAGGACAAGCTCGCCCGCTACCGCCAGGACCACTGACCCCTCCACCCACGAAGGAGCCGCACCACCATGTCCGACACCGCCCTCACCGCCACGGCCGCCGCATCCGGTGCTTCGGCGACCGAACGCTTCCTCACCGACAAGACCTCCCTGCCCACCGAAGGTACCGACGCCGCCCGCGTCAACACGCTGGCCACGGAGGTCCTCACTGCCGTGCACGACGTGATCCGCCGCCACCGGGTCACCTACGACGAGTACAACGCTCTCAAGGCGTGGCTGATCGCGGTCGGCCAGGACGGAGAGTGGCCGCTGTTCCTGGACGTGTGGATCGAGCACGTCGTCGAGGAGGTCGCGAGTGCCGCTCGCGAGGGCAGCAAGGGCACCATCGAGGGCCCGTACTACGTACCGGGTGCTCCCGCCCTCCCCAGTACCGCCGTCCTGCCGATGCGCGAGGACGAGCCGGGCACCCCGCTCCTCTTCCAGGGGCAGGTCACCGGCGTGTCGGGCGAGCCGCTCGGCGGCGCCCTGCTGGAGATGTGGCAGGCCGACGACGACGGGCTGTACGCACAGTTCGCGCCCGGCCTTCCGGAGTGGAACCTGCGCGGCAGCGTCGTCGCCGACGCCGAGGGCCGGTTCGCGGTGACGACCGTCGAGCCCGCCCCGTACCAGATCCCCACCGACGGCTCCTGCGGCCGGCTCATCGCCGCCGCGGGCTGGCATGCCTGGCGCCCCGCCCACCTGCACCTGAAGGTGTCCGCGCCCGGTTACGAGCCGCTCACCACACAGCTGTACTTCAAGGGCGGCGAACACATCCAGGACGACGTGGCCTCCGCGGTCAAGCCCGAACTCGTCCTCGACCCGCGGCCTGCCTCCGGGGGCGGAAACGAGGTCGTGTACGACATCGTCCTCGACCCGGTGTCCTGACCGAACGAAAGGAGGCGTGCCCGTGCTCTTCGCCGTCCGGATGACAGTCGCACTGCCGCCCGACATGGACCCCGAACTCCGCACGTCGCTCCTCGCGGCGGAGAAGGAGTACGCGCGGAAGCTGCAACACAGCGGCGAGTGGCTGCACTTGTGGCGCTGTGCCGGTCAGTACGCGAACCTCAGCGTCTTCGACGTGAGCGACAACGACCGCCTCAACGAACTCCTCTGGGGCCTGCCGCTCTTTCCCTACATGGAGATCACGGTGACGCCGCTGGCCCGGCACCCGTCGGCAGTCGGCTGACTTTGGGCGCTCCCCCCGGTTGGGGGGGGGAGCAAGCCGGCCAACCACCCAGCTGGACAAGTGGGTTGGGACCGCTGATTTAGTTGAGGGGAGCGGGGTGGAATAACGTGGGCGTCCACAACTGGTGTTCGACGGTTTCGTGGTTCTCGCACCACGTACACGCAGGGAGTGTCCATGACTGATGAGGCAGCGAACTCCGCGCAGGAGGGCTTCCCCAAGATCGATACCTCCGTGCCGCAGTCGGCTCGGATCTGGAACTACTGGCTGGGCGGCAAGGACAACTACGAAGTCGACCGTGTGGCCGGTGACGCCTTCCGCACGATCTTCCCCGCCATCGAGACCGGAGCCCGTGCCGCGCGGTACTTCCTCGCCCGCGCTGTTCGTCATCTGGCCGCCGAGGAGGGCATCCGGCAGTTCCTGGACATCGGCACCGGGCTGCCCAACGTGGACAACACCCATCAGATCGCCCAGCGGGTCGTCCCCGAATCCCGGATTGTCTATGTCGACAACGACCCGTTGGTGCTGGCGCACGCCCGCGCGCTGCTGACCAGCACACCGGAAGGCGTCACCAACTATGTCGACGCCGACCTGCGCGAGCCGAGCACGATCCTGCGGGAAGCCGCCAAGACGCTGGACTTCGACAAGCCCGTCGCGCTCATGCTGATGGGCATCCTGGGCCACATCGAGGACTTCGACGAGGCGCGCTCGATCGTGCGGGAGCTGGTGGAGGCGCTGCCCTCCGGCAGCTACCTCGTGCAGTACGACAGCACCAACACCAGCAAGGCGTACGTCAAGGCCATCCAGCAGTACAACGACGGCGGATCGGTCCCGTACATCCTCCGCAGCCCCGACCAGATCGCGCGCTTCTTCGACGGCCTGGAACTGCTCGAACCGGGCGTGGCGTCGTGCTCGCGCTGGCGTCCGGACGCGGGCGCCTGGGGTCTCCCCGCGGAGGTACATCAGTACGGTGGTGTCGCCCTCAAGAGGTGAACCCCGGCCGACGAACCGCCCACGTCCTCGACCACATCCCCCGGTCACGTCTCCTGGAGGATGCGGTGGAGGATCGTGGGCGTCTCGTCCGGTGACTCGGCCTGGACCACCAGGCGGTTCATGGCATCCCAGTAGCACTCGATCTCGGACGGCTTGCCCGGGTAGAGGGCAGTGGCGAGCTGTTCGAGGTAGACCACGTCGGTCAACTGACCTCCGGGCAGGCGCAGGATGGTGACCGGGCCGCTTTCCGCGGCGTGGCCACCGGCGAGGAACGGCAGGACCTGCACCGTGACCTGAGGGAGTCGGCAGATCTCGATGAGGTGCTGGAGCTGGGCGCGCATCACGCTGACTCCGCCCACCGGGCGGCGAAGCGCCGCCTCGTCGATCACGGCCCAGAGCTGGGTCGCCTGCTGCCGGTGAAGGATCCGCTGGCGTGTCGTCCGCAGGGTGACCCGCCGCTCGATCTCCTCCGCCGAAGCGCCTGGATGGACGGACCGGATGGAGGCACGTGCATAGGCGCGGGTCTGCAGCAGGCTGGGAACACGCTGGACCTCGAAACAGCGGATGAGACTCGCTGCCTGTTCGACCCCGAGGTACGCCTGCATCCAGGCAGGCACCACGTCGTTGTAGTGCTGCCACCAGGCGGGGGCGTTGGCCTGCTCGGCCAACGCCAGCAAGGTGGCGCGTTCGGCCTCGTCCGTGACTCCGTAGAGGGTGAGCAGATCGGCCACGTCACGCAGTTTGACCCCGTGACGGCCGGCCTCCAGTCGGCTGATCTTGGACCGGGAGGCGCGGATGGCCCGACCCGCGGCCTCACGGGAGATGAGCCGCCCCTCCCGCAGTCTGCGCAGGTGTGCCCCCAGTGCCAGTCGCGGAACCATGGGGCCGGCCGACTGGCCGTACAGGACCCCGCTGCCGGACGGTGTACATGTGGCCTCTTGGACGCCCATGGACATTCTCCCTGCGGTGGACACAACTCCGCACGCGGACAAGCGATGCGGTCAGCCCATCCTAGGGGGCTGTCCTGTGCGCGATCTTCGAGTTGCCGAACGCACGGCGTCTTGACTTCGGCAGCCAAGGATGGCAGGCACCGCTACAAGGCCGGTCCGGAGCTACTGAGTGGGGCGCCTTCCGGCCGTCGCCGCTGTCACCATCCGGTCATGAGCAGATGGTTGGTCAGGAGGGCGAGGGAGGCCTGGGCCGTCAGCCAGACGCGGGGCCGGCTCAGGAAGGCACACGCGGGGAGCAGCCACATCGCGAACGGCAGCCAGATGCGTTCCGTCTCCGCCTTGCTCATCCCGGACAGGTCGGCCGCGAGGACGGCGATCACGGCGGCGGACACGAGGAGCGCGAGGCGGGCCCCGGCAGCGAGGGGACCCGGGCTGTCCGGCCGGGTGAGGACGCTGCCGCGCCGGTGGGCGAGGGCGGCGACGGTGTGCCGTAGTCCCGCGGCCGTCGCCAGGCCCACCAGGAACACGGTGCAGGCGAGGTTCGCCCACACCCAGTACCCATAGGGCCGGATGCCGCCGGCCCCCTGGTAGTAGCGCTCGGTCAGGAGGCGGTACCCCTCCCACCAGTCGAAGCCGGCGAGCGTGAACGCGAGAGGCACGACGGCGGCTCCGGCGAGAACGAAGGGGAGCGGACGTGCCCGGTGCCGTCCGAGGAGCAGAACACCCGCCGCGACCAGCACGAACAGAGTCAGCCCGTAGGAGAGGTAGCAGGTCAGGCCGAACAGCAGCCCGGAGGCGAACGCGGCGGCCCGCATACGGGGCCCCGGCCGCCCGGTCACCGCGAGCGCGAGCAGTGCCACGGACCATGCGGCGACGGCGGCGAAGTACCCGTCGGCCGACGTGCCCATCCACACCGCGGCCGGCGCCATCACCAGGAACGGCGCCGCCCGCCGCGCCAGTTCCTCTCCGGCCAGTGCCCGCACCGTCACCAGCACCGCCACGCCGGCTGCGGCGCCGACGGTGATGCACCACACCCCGGCCCAGCCTCCGCCTCCCAGGCCGATCCGGTCGAGGAGGACGAAGGTGAGGGTGGCCGCCGGAGGGTGTCCGGCCACATGAGGCGGCCAGTGGTCGGGGGAGTGGAGCAGGATGTGGTGGGTGAAGTCCCGCAGGGTGGCGGGGATGTCGTGGAAGCGGTCGATGACCTGGAGGTACTCGTAGCGGGTGGTGAGCCGGACCGCGATGCCCCGGTGCCAGCCGTCGATCAGCGCCAGGGACCAGGTCCACGCCATGGCCGTGCCCCAGGCCGCGGCCAGCAGGGCGCGCCACGGCAGCCGCGCGGCGACGACGGGACCATAGGCGACGACCGCGGCCGCCACCGCCAGGGCGGCCGGGGTGCCCGGCCCGGCGTGCGGGCCCCAGTTCGCGTACAGCGGGGGCCAGCCGACGTGCAGATTCCCGTAGTTGTCCTGAAGGTGTCGGCCGACCAGTGCGGCTGCCACGACGAGGAGGACGGCGGCCAGTGCGGCGGCCAGGTCGGGAAGAGCGGTGCGCAGCGACGCGCGAAGGGGGTCGTGGCCGGAGCGACGGGGGGTGCGCGGAAACGGACGGAGGGAGAAACCGAGCGGGGAGCGGGTCACAGAAGGAACGCTAGGGCGGAAAGGGGCGAACACCGTCGCCCGCACCGCTGACGTCAGCGTTTCGTCATGGGTTGCGCACCCTTTCGGGGGCCGGTTCCGGCCTACCGTCGGGACATGCGCGACCAACCGCTTCCTCCTTCATCGCCCGGCTTCTGGCGCAGTCCGGTGCGCGGCCCCTGGTTCACCTCCGTGCTCGGTGTCGTGCTGCTGGTGGGCATCACCGTGCTGTTCGTGACGGGGCTGCTGTCGTACGCGGCGTACAACCCGGATCTGTCGCCGGTGAACGACAAGACCCCGGAAAAGGGGATCCTCGGCTTCTACCTCTTCGCCTGGCCGACCGGTCCGTACTGGCTGTACCGGCTCACCCAGGGCGTCCACGTCACCCTGGGCATCACGATCGTCCCCGTCCTGCTGGCCAAACTGTGGTCGGTGGTGCCGAAACTTTTCGCCCTGCCGCCGGTCCGGTCGCTCGCCCACGCCCTGGAGCGGATCTCGCTGCTCCTGCTGGTCGGCGGAGCGCTCTTCGAGTTCGTGACGGGTGTGCTCAACGTCCAGCTGGACTACGTCTTCCCCGGCTCCTTCTATCCGCTGCACTTCTACGGGGCGTGGGTGTTCTTCGCCGCGTTCGTCGTGCACGCGCTGCTCCGCGCGCCCGCCGCCGTACGCAACCTGCGTCGCATGCGGGCGGGGAAGGGTCCTGAGGAGGAGGCCGGCGGGGAGCCGGACTTCCCGCTGGTCACCCCGCGGCCCGCGGCGCCCACGGTGTCCCGGCGCGGATCGCTGTGGCTGGTCGGAGGCGGTTCGCTGGCGCTGTTCGTGACGACGGCGGGACAGAGCTTCGACGGTCCGCTGCGGCGCACGGCCCTCCTCGCACCACACGGCTTCGCCGATCCCGGCAGCGGCCCGGGCGGCTTCCAGATCAACAAGACGGCCGCGTACCGGGGGATCAGCGCGCGGGAGACCAGTGACGAGGTGTGGCGACTGGCCGTCACCGGGCCCTCGGGCACGGTCCGGTTGAGCCGGGCCGAACTGCTGGGCCTCCCCCTGCACAGCTCGGCGCTCCCCATCGCCTGTGTGGAGGGCTGGTCGACCTCCGACCAGTGGTGGCGGGGCGTACGGCTGCGGGACCTCGCCGCGCTGGTCGGATACGAGGCGGATGCGGCCCCCGACGTCCTGGTGGAGTCCCTCCAACGGCACGGCGCCTTCCGCAGGGCCGCCCTGCGCGCCAACCAGGTGCGTGATGCGCGCTCACTGCTGGCCCTGGACGTCAACGGTGAGCCGCTGACCCCCGACCACGGCCACCCGGCCCGGATCATCGTGCCCGCGGCGCCCGGCGTGCTCAACACCAAGTGGGTGGCCCGGATGACCTTCGGCGACCTGTGACCGGGCCTGCGGGGGGACCTGTGACGACAAGAGCCCTCGGGACGAGAAGAGCCGTGCGGTGAGGAGAACCCCGTGATGAGAAGACTTCCTACGCTGGGAAGCCCCTTGCAGATCCTGCTCCTGGCCTGTTCGTTCGCGCTTGCGGGATACGCGGGCGTGCGCCTGCTGGCCGGTGACGCGCTGGCGGTGACGCTCTGGTTCGTGGGCGCGGCGGTGCTGCACGACCTCGTGTTTCTGCCGCTGTACGCGGCCGTGGACCGGGCCGTCGCCGGTGTGTTCGGCGCCGTCGGCCACCGGGAGCGGACGATGTACGTCCGCGTTCCGGCCACCCTGTCCGGGCTTCTCCTGCTCGTGTGGTTCCCGCTGATCAGCGGTCGCGTGGCGGAAAGCTACGAGCCCGTCACCGGACTGTCCGCGGAGGGCTTCTTCACCCGCTGGCTGCTGATCACGGCGGTGCTCTTCGGCGGCTCGGCGCTGCTGCTGGTGCTTCGGCTGCGCAGGGCGACGAAGCAGCGGCCCCCGGCCGTCCACTGATCGTCGGCACTCCAGCCCAGCGGGCCGGCGTACCGAAGCAGTGCCGGGGTGCCGAGCCTGGCCCAGGGGAACAGGGCGTCGGCGGAGCCCCGGGCGTCGGTGCCGTACACGAGGCGGACCTCGACGCGCTCGTCCACGTCCGCCGGGGCCGTCTCGGCGATCAGCAGGCCGCCGGGCCGCAACAGCTCGGCCAGCCTGCGGAGCAGGGCCCGCGGGTCGCCGCCGATGCCGAGGTTGCCGTCCAGGAGCAGGGCCGTGTTCCAACGGCCCTCGCCGGGCAGCGGTTCGAAGACCGAGCGCCACAGGGCCCTCCCCCCGAGCGCCGCGGTGTGGGCGACCGCCGCCTCGCTGACGTCGATGCCGAGCGCGGACCGGCCCCGGGCGGCGAGCTCCACGACCAGCCGTCCCGGCCCGCATCCCACGTCGAGCACGGCACCCTCGCACCGGTCCAGGACCGCCAGGTCCACGGTGTCGGCGCGGGCACACCACCGTTCCACGTCCAGGGGCAGCAGCCACCCGTCGCTGCGGCGCAGGAAGAGGGGTCCGCGACCGGTCCGCAGGGCGTCGGCGTAGGGGTCGGCGGACCAGGGGCGCTTCGCGCTGTCCCGCGCCGTCGCTTCGTGCGCCGTGCTCATCGGCCGCCGACCGCTCGCAGCCGGGCCAGCTCCGCGGCGAAGTGGGTGTGCGGTGCCTCGGCGGCGACAGCCTCGGCGTCGGCGGCCGTGTCGACGTCCCGCAGGCGGGGCAGATCGTGGACGCGCAGACCGGCGGCGACGAGCCGGTCGCGCTGGGCGGCGCCGGTGGTGGGCGTCGACATCGGGACTCCGCGCAGCAGCTCCGGGTCCGGATCGGCCAGCCCCAGGGCCCAGAAGCCGCCGTCCTCGGCGGGACCGAGGCAGGCGTCGCCTTCGTCGAGGTCCACGGTGAGCAGCTCCGGTGTCACCTGCGGGGTGTCCATCCCGATCAGCAGGGTGGGGCCGGCACAGTCGGCGAAGGCCGCGGCCAGCCGTTCGTCGAGGGCGCCCGCGCACTGCGGTACGACGTCGAAGCCGGGCGGCAGCCAGCGACCGGCCCTCCCGTCGAGGACCAGGACCCGGCGCCGGGCGGGCGTCGCGGCCACCGTACGCAGGGTGTCCGTGAGGGCCGCCGCGGCGAGCGCCGCCGCCTCCACGGGAGTGAACGGTGGCGTGAGCCGGGTCTTCACCCTTCCGGGCCGGGGCTCTTTCGCGATGACGAGGAGGGTGGTCAAGGGCGGGGCCTTCCTTGCGCCTGGGGTGCGGCAGCCGGTGGCGCGGCGGGCGCGTCGGCCAGGACGCGGCTCATGTCCCGTACCGCCTGCCAGGTGCCGCGCCAGGTCCCGGTCACCTTCGAGGCGCCGGTGCGCGGCCGGTACGGGACGTCGTGCTCGGTGACACGCCATCCCGCGTCGGCGGCGCGCACGACCATCTGCAGCGGATAGCCGCTGCGGCGGTCGGTCAGGTCCAGGGCGAGCAGCGCCTCGCGGCGGGCGGCGCGCAGCGGGCCGAGGTCGTGCAGGCGCAGGCCGGTGCGGCGGCGCAGCATCAGGGCCAGCGCGAGATTGCCGGCCCGGGCGTGCGCGGGCCAGGCGCCCCGGCCCTGTGGCCGGCGCCGCCCGAGCACCAGGTCCGCCTGGCCGTCCCGCACTTCATGTACGAAGGGCACGAGCAGGCCCGGGTCCAGTGAGGCGTCGCAGTCGCAGAAGCACACGATCTCGGCCGTCGCGGCGGTCAGCCCCGCGTGACAGGCCGCGCCGAAGCCACGGCGCGGTTCCCGGACGACGGTCGCGCCGAGTTCGCGTGCGAGGTCCGCCGAGCCGTCGGTGGAGCCGTTGTCCACCACGAGGGCGCGCCAGCCAGGAGGGATCCGGGCAAGAACCCAGGGCAGGGCGCCGGCCTCGTTCAGGCAGGGGAGGACGACATCGACGTCCTCAGGCGTGGAAGAGGTCATCACGGGTCTCACCTTACGAATGCGAATGGTGCATATCGGACTGCCGCTCCTTACGAAACACGGACGTCGGGGCTCTGGGCGGCTCGGAGGGGGACGGGCAAGGGCAGGCGGTGCCAGGCTGGCCCCATGGCCAAGGAGCAGCAGTCTTACGATCCGACGGCGGGCGGGACCGTCGGCCGCGGCGCCGGGGGCGCCCGCGTCCTCGTCGTCGACGACGACCCCACGGTCGCCGAGGTCGTCTCGGGCTATCTGGACCGTGCCGGATACGTGGTGGACCGGGCCGGAGACGGTCCGGCGGCACTCGACCGGGCCGCCGCGCACTGGCCGGACCTGGTGGTCCTGGACCTGATGCTGCCCGGGATGGACGGACTGGAGGTGTGCCGCCGGATGCGCGGACGCGCCCCCGTCCCGGTCATCATGCTCACCGCCCGCGGTGACGAGGACGACCGGATCCTGGGCCTGGAGGTCGGCGCCGACGACTACGTCACCAAGCCGTTCAGCCCCCGGGAGCTGGTGCTGCGGGTGGAGTCGGTGCTGCGCCGGACCCGGCCTCCCGCGGCGACGCGTCCGCTGAGCGCGGCCGGACTCACCGTCGACCCGGCCGCCCGCCGCGCCACCAGGAACGGCGCGGACCTCGCCCTCACCCTCCGCGAGTTCGACCTGCTCGCGTTCCTCCTGCGCCATCCGGGCCGGGCGTACAGCCGCGAGGATCTGATGCGGGAGGTGTGGGGCTGGGACTTCGGCGACCTGTCGACCGTCACCGTCCACGTCCGGCGCCTGCGGGGCAAGGTCGAGGACGATCCCGGCCGGCCCCGCCTGATCCGTACGGTCTGGGGTGTGGGCTACCGCTTCGATCCCGCCCCCACGGCCTCCGGCGAGGAGTGATCATGAAAGACACCCTCCTCATCGCCCTGTTCGCCTTCCTCGGCGCCGGTGCGGCCGGGCTACTGGGTGCCGCGGCGCTGTGGCAGCTGCGCCGCCGTTCGCTGACCGCCTCGCTGGCGGTGGTCGCCGCGGTGGCCGTGGCCGCGATGTTCGCGGGCACGCTGGCCGTGGCGCAGGCGATGTTCCTGTCCGCGCACGACCTGACCGTCGTCACGACGGTGGTCGCGATGGCGGCCGTGGTCTCCCTGGCCACCGCGCTGCTGCTGGGTCGCTGGGTGGTGGCCCGCAGCCGGGAACTCCAGCTCGCCGCCCGCTCCTTCGGCGAGGGCGGCGACTTCGCGGCCCCGTCCCGGCCCGCGACCGCCGAACTCGCCGCGCTAAGCCGGGAGTTGGCGGCCACCAGTGTCAGGCTCGCGGAGTCCCGGGAGCGGGAACGCATGCTGGAGTCCTCCCGGCGGGAACTCGTCGCCTGGATCTCGCACGACCTGCGCACCCCCCTCGCCGGACTGCGTGCCATGTCCGAGGCGCTGGAGGACGGTGTCGCCGCCGACCCCGACCGCTATCTGCGGCAGATACGCACCGAGGTCGAACGCCTCAACGACATGGTGGGCGACCTCTTCGAGCTGTCCCGTATCCACGCCGGCACCCTCGCCCTCACGCCGTCCCGGATCTCGCTGTACGACCTGGTGGGCGACGCCCTCTCCGGAGCCGACCCGCTCGCCCGGGAACACGGGGTGAAACTGGTGGGCGACCGCATCGAGGAGGTGCCCGTCGAGGTGGACAGCAAGGAGATGAACCGGGTGCTGGGCAACCTCCTCGTCAACGCGATCCGCCGGACACCCGAGGACGGGACGGTCGCGGTCGCCGCCGAACGCTCCGCCGAGGGCGTCGTGCTGTCGGTGACGGACGGCTGCGGCGGCATCCCCGAGGAGGATCTGCCGCGCGTGTTCGACACCGGCTGGCGCGGTACGCACGCACGGACCCCTCCGGCCGGTGCGGGACTGGGGCTCGCCATCGTCCGCGGGATCGTGGAGGCCCACCAGGGCCGCGCGGTCGTACGCAACATTCCCGGCGGCTGCCGCTTCGAGGTGACCCTGCCGGCAGCCGAACACTGACCGGTTCACTCACCCCGCAGCCGGGCCCGCGCGAACTCCCGCATCCCCTCGGCGAATCCGACCTCCGGCTTCCAGCCCAGCCCGGTCCGCAGCCGCGACGAGTCCGCCGTGATGTGCCGTACGTCCCCGAGGCGGTACTCCCCGGTGACGACCGGCTCGGGACCGCCGTACGCGGCCGCCAGCGCCCGTGCCATCTCCCCGACGGTGTGCGGTTCGCCGCTGCCGGTGTTGTACGCGGTCAGCGCACCGAGGGCCGAATCCGCCTCCAGCGCCGCCGCGTTGGCCGCCGCCACATCGCGTACGTGCACGAAGTCCCGCCGCTGGCGGCCGTCCTCGTACACGCGCGGCGCCTCACCGCGGGCGAGCGCCGACCGGAAGAAGGACGCGACCCCGGCGTACGGGGTGTCGCGCGGCATCCGGGGCCCGTACACGTTGTGGTAGCGCAACGACACCGCCGATCCGCCCGTCGCCCGCGCCCACGCGGCGGCCAGATGCTCCTGGGCGAGCTTGGTGGTGGCGTACACGTTGCGCGGATCGGCCGGGGCGTCCTCCCCGACCAGTCCCGGCGACAACTCCTCCCCGCAGACCGGACACCGCGGCTCGAAGCGGCCGGCCGCCAGGTCGGTGACGGCCCGCGGTCCCGGCCGCACCACCCCGTGCCGCGCACAGAGGTACCGCCCCTCCCCGTACACCACCATCGACCCGGCCAGCACGAGGTGCCGCACGCCCGCGTCCGCCATGGCGGTGAGCAGCACGGCGGTGCCGAGGTCGTTGCGGGAGACGTACTCCGCCGCGTCGGTGAATCCGCTGCCGAGGCCGACCATCGCCGCCTGGTGGCACACGGCGTCCACCCCGGACAGGGCACGGGCGACCGCCTCCGGATCCCGTACGTCCGATTCCGCGTCCTCGCGCACGTCGAACACGACGGGTTCGTGCCCGCGCGCCGCCAGCGCCTCCACCACATGGGAACCGATGAACCCGGCACCGCCGGTGACCAGTACACGCATGGGCCCACGGTAGGGCGGCGCACCCGTCCCACCGTGGGGCCACGCCCACCACGTCACACCTCCGTAAGACACCACGCCGTCTCGCGGTCCTGGAGGAGCGGTGGATGCTGCTGCCCGCGGCTCGTCAGCAGGTGGAGTTGGTCTGCGTGAGGAGGCTGAGCCGCCACGGCAGGCTGTTGTAGTCGCCGCCGGCGTTCGGGTCCTTGCCCTGGTACAGGTACTGGAGCCGACAGGAGGGGATGGTCAGCGTCTGGTCGTTGCCGGCGCGGATCATCTCCCCGTGGCTGATGTCCCTCGTCCAGGTGCCCGCGGGGAAGGAGACGTTGTTGGCCCGGGCGAACGGGTTGCTCTCGGAGGCGGCCAGCGGCGTCCACGAGCCGGCCAGGCTGCCGGACGTCCAGGAGCGGAAGTAGCGCCGTCCGTCCGAGCCGATCGCCTCGACGAGCAGCAGGTACTGGTTGCTGCCCTGCACCTTGTACACGTTGCTCGCCTCGAACAGGGCGTATTTGTTGGAGTCCTGGGCCGCGATGACGGTGTTGGTGAAGCCGCCCGGGAACTGGCCCAGCGTCGTCTGCGAGCGGTAGAGGTGCCCGTTGTCGTCGGAGGAGAACAGGTAGCAGTTGGTGCTGTCGCAGATCACCCACATGTCGACCCAGTAGCCGTTGCCGATGTTCTGCCGGATGATGTCGGGCATCGACGAGTAGAAGTTGCGGGGCGCGCTCCAGCCATTGGGGTTGCTGATGTCGGGGTTCGTGGAGTACGAGGCGTTGCCGGTCTGGTAGACGAGGTACCACAGACCCTGCGGCGCGTAGTAGAACACCTGGGGCGCGGCCCGGTATCCGGTGCCGATGGCGCTGCGGTCGAGGTAGTGGTGGGTGGCGGAGGCCGCCTGGGACCAGTCGGTGAAGTTCAGGTACACCAGGCTGTAGCCGGAGGAGCCGGCGACGCTGGCGAAGACGTGCCACTTGCCGTTGTGGTAGACGACCGAGGGGTCCTTGAGGCCCGCGATGTTGTGCGTCGAGTCCGGCTTCGGGGACATCAGCACACCGCTGGAGCTCCAGTTGTAGCTGCCGGGCAGGGCGGCTGCGGCCCTGGCGGCGGTGCTCGTGGTCGCGGCGGCAGCGGGCGTGGGCGCGGCGGTAGCGGGCGCGGCTGCGGGCGTTCCGCCCATCGCGGTCAGAGCCGCGTTGTACGCCGGCTTCTTGGCTCCGTTGCGGTCGAACAGCAACGGGTTCTCCCCGGCCCGCCAGGAGTCGCTGTCACGGATGCCCCACACCGTGATGCCGGTGCAGCGCGCGACGTTGATACAGGCCCGTACGGAGTTCGTGTACGCGGTCGTCGGCGCCTGCGCGATGTCCAGCTCGGTGATCTGGACGTCCACGCCGAGGGCGGCGAAGTTCGACAGCGTGGTCTGGAAGCCGGCCGGCGGCCCGCCGGTGCCGAAGTGGGCCTGGAACCCGACGCAGTCGATGGGCACGCCGCGAGCCTTGAAGTCGCGCACCATGCGGTAGACGCCCTGGGTCTTCGCGGCGTTCCAGTCCTCGATGTTGTAGTCGTTGTAACAGAGCTTGGCCCCCGAGTCGGCCGCCCGCGCGGTGCGGAAGGCCTCCTCGATGAAGCCGTCACCGAGCAGGTTCTGGAACACCGAGGGGCGGTGCTGGCCGCTGCCGCCGTCGGCGAAGGCCTCGTTGACCACGTCCCAGGCGAAGACCTTGCCCTTGTAGTGGTTCATCACCGTGCTGATGTGGTTGTTCATCACGCTGCGCAGCGTGTTCGCGTCCGTGATGGAGCTGACCCAGCTGGGCAGTTGGGAGTGCCAGACCAGGGTGTGGCCTCGTACGCGCTGCCCGCGTGCCGTGGAGCGGTTGACGATCTGGTCCGCAGGGGCGAAGTTGAACGAGCCGCGGGACCGCTCGATGGTGTCCCACTTCATCTCGTTCTCAGGCGTGACCGAGTTGAACTCGCGGTCCAGGATCGTGGTGTACGTGCCGTCGCCCAGCTTGCCGGCGGCCACGGCGGTTCCGAAGTACCGTCCGGACTGCGCCGCTTGGGCTCCCAGGGTGGAGGCCTGGACGGCGTCGGGAGCGGCAGCGGCCGTCGCGGTTCCGGTCAACGTCGCCAGTACGCCGGCGGCCACCATGCCTAATGCCGTGAGCCGGCGCCGATGTGTTCGCTGAAGAAGTCTCATGATTCTCCTCGTACGGTTGGGTGCGGGTGCGGGTGCGGGTGCGGGTGCGGGTGCGGGTGGTGCGGTTTGTGCGTCGGGGTGGCGCCGGGAAGGGGGGCTTCCGTGATCAGTGCGATTGTTCGAGTCATGACAATGTGCCCGCCTCCTGGTGTGACGGACCGAACAGATGCGGGCGGATGGGGGATCAGCAGGAACTGTTCGTCTGGGTGAGCAGCCCCAGGCGCCAGGGGAGCTGGGAGTAGTCCCCGCCGGCCGAAGGGTTCATGCCCTGGTAGAGGAACCGCAGGCGGCACGGGTCGATGGCCATGGTCTGGTCGTTGCCGCTGCGGATGAGTTCGCCGTGGCTGATGTCCGCTGTCCAGGCGCCGGAGGGGAAGGTGACGTTGTTGCTGCGGGCGAACGGGTTGGCCTCGGTCGCGGCCAGTGGCTGCCATTGGCCGGTGAGCCCCTGGGCGGTGAAGGAGCGGTAGTGCCGCCTGCCGTCGCTGCCGATGGCCTCCCACAGCAGCAGATAGGTGTCGGTGCCCTGGACGCGGTAGACGGCTCCGCCCTCGAACAGGGCGAACTTGGAGTCCTGGAGGACGAGTTGCGTGTTCCGGAAGCCGCCCGGGAACTCGCCGACGGTGGTCTCCGACCGGTACACGTGGCCGTTGTCGTCCGCGGAGAACAGATAGCACTTGGCGCTGTCGCAGATCACCCAGTAGTCGAGCGTCCCCGACGGAGCGGCGTTCTGGAAGGTCCGGGGTGCGGACCAGCTCTGCGGGTTGCCGGGGTCCGTGCTGGTGGAGTACGAGGGCGGCCCGGTCTGGTACACGAGGTACCACACGCCCTTCGGTGCGAAGTAGAACACCTGGGGAGCCGCGGCGTACCGGGTGCCGATGTCGGGGTTGGTGTCCAGGTAGGTCAGCGGGGTCGAGGCGGCCTGCGACCAGTCGGTGAAACTCGTGTGGGCCAGGCTCCAGGCGCCGGAGGTGTTCGCGGTCGTCATGAAGACGTGCCACTTCCCGTTCGCCTGGACCACCGTCGGGTCCTTGACCGAGACCACCGGGTGACTCGCGTCGGGCTTGGGGGCGATCAGCGGGCCACTGGACGACCACCGGAAACTGCTCGGCAGCTCTGCCGCTGCTCTGGTGGCTGCCCGCTCCGGCCCGGGCTGAGCGGAGGAGGCCTGCGCGGGGAGGGCGAGCGCCAGCGCCAGGCCTGACACGAAGGCCGCCGCCGTCCGGCGGAGGCGCGGGTGAGGCCGTCGTCGTACGGATGCGGGCATACAAGGCTCCAGGAAGCGGTCGGGGCCCGCCGCACGGACACACCTGTGCGCCCTTGGAGTTCCGGCACGGTGGCGCGTGGGGGAGAGCCTTACCGGTACGGATGATGCGGGTGCTGTCGTGCCTGGCTCGCGCAGAGAGCGCGAGCCGCTTCAACCAAGCCGGGGTTCGGAGTCTCGAACGTCGGCCGACACTTCGGGCGTGATGGAGAATACGAGCCTCAGTGCACGCGTCAATACCCCTCGCATCATTCGGTTTTCGGCGCCGCGCCAAGCGCACGAGGCCCTTCGGGCCCGTGGCCCTCGGCGTGCGGGGAAGGGCGGCGGCGGCTCCCGCAGCAGTGATGAGAGCCACCGCCGCGGCCGCCGCCGCCAGTGTGCGCGGAACGCGCTCTGAGCGCAGTCGTCGTACGGGTCACCGTGAACGCGGCGAGGGACGGAGCGTCAGGCGTCCGAGGTGCTCGCGCCCGTCGTGGCCGCGACGGGTATCGGCGCCTGGGTGTCGCTCCGGCCGATCCGCCGGGCGAGAGGGACGAGGGCGATCGCGACCGCGCCCACGAGCCCGGCCAGGGCGAAGGTGGTGAAGCCCCAGCTCTGGTTGCCGTCGCTCGCGAGCGAGCCGATCAGCCACGGGCCGACGACGGCTCCGGTGCGGCCGATTCCGGTGACCCAGCCGAGGCCGGCTGCGCGCTCGCTGTCGCGGTAGACGGAGTTGGTGGCGGCGTAGACCATGACCTGTGCGCTGAACAGCCACACACCGGTGACGGCGACGACGGCGTACGTCACGCCCAGCGGGAGATGGGCCTTGAGCAGGAGGGCCCCGGCGGCGGTCAGCACGAACCAGATCGCCGACACGCGCACGGCGCCGAACTTGTCGGCGGTGCGGCCCGCGATGAGCAGGCCGACGATGCCGCCCGCGTTGATCACCATGAGGAAGCTGACGGAGGAGCTCAGGCCGTAACCCTCGGCGCGCATCATCTGCGGCAGCCAGGTGCTCACGCCGTACACCAGCAGCAGACCGCAGAACGAGGCCAGCCACAGCAGCGGAGTCGCCCAGCGGGACTCGGGGCGGAACAACGCCCGTACGGCGGCGAGCCGACCCTTGGCGCCGGCCGCCGGGGCGGCGACAGCGGTGGGCCGGGGAAGCCCGTAGCGGTCCGCGACGGCATCGGCCTTGTCGCGCTCGCCCCGCGCCAGCAGGACACCCGGCGACTCGGGCAGCAGGGCCAGTAGCAGCGGCACCGCGATCAGGGCCGGCAGCACACCCGCCCAGAACACCCAGCGCCAGCCTGCGGCCGGGGCCAGCGTCAGACCGAGCCCGGTCGCCGCCATGCCCCCGAAGTGGTACGACGTCATGAGCAGGCCGGTGGTCAGAGCCGCCCGGCGCGGCGGGGCGAACTCCATGACCATGGCCAGGCACAGCGGCATGAGCCCGCCGAGGCCGAGGCCGGAGAAGAACCGGCCGAAACCGAACAGGCCGACGCCGCCTGCCACGGCACAGATCGCCGAGCCGACGGAGAACAACGTCACGCTCGCCACCAGCATCAGCCTCCGGCCGAGCCAGTCGGTGAGGTTTCCGGCCGTGAGCGCGCCGATGAGCATGCCGAACGTGGTCCAGCTGCCGATCGTGCCCGCACTCGCCGGGGCCAGGCCGAGCCCTGGGTCGTCGAGCATGTGCGGCATGACGGCGCCGTAGATGTTGACGTCCATGCCGTCGAAGAACACGGCCAGCCAGCACAGGGCCAGGACCGGGAACACGGAGCGGAACGTGTGTGGGGGACGGAGCGTGGCGGACGCGGGGGATTGGTTCATCTTCGTCCTTGGAGATGAGCGGAGGGGAGAGATTGGAGATGAGTGGGGGAGAGAGGGGGACGGGAAGGCGATGAGCGGGCTCTGGAACATGGGTTGTTCGCCTGGTGAAATCTGATTCACTGGCGGACATGAGTCTCGGGTTGGGACAGGTGAGTGTCAATGGTGTGAGGAGATGTCGATGTGTCCGGGCAGCGGCTGCGGCGGACTGTCCTGCGGGCCCTGGATACCGTGGCGGACGGGCGGAACGAGCGCGTGTCGGGGTTGCCGGCCAGAGGGCCCGGCTGCTCTGAGGGGCGGCGATGACGCCTCGGTGAGCGACAGGGACTTGGCGGGGATGGGGGTTGAGGAACATCGGAACGAAAACCGGCGCTAAGCCCCGATCGGCCCTGGTGGGCTGCTGACGGATGGTCGGCGGTGGGACCCGTGTGAAGTCTTCCGCAGATAACGCCCTATTATCTGCGGCATCGCTGATCACGACATGCGGCGACGTTCTCGGGCCTGTGCACGAAGCGGCCCCGTTATCTGTGGCAAGGGGGGAGCGGTGCCCGCCGTCGTACGACTGCCCGTCGGGAAGGCGTTGACCGTCCGCGCGGCGGCCGACGTGTTCCTCGACTCGCTCGACAACGCGAACACGCTCCGGTCGTACGGAATTGGCGTCGGCAAGACCGCCGAGCACCTCGGTGATGCCCGCCCGCTCGCCACTGTCGCGGACGACGAGATCGGCGGCGCCCTCGAACAACTGTGGGGCGAGGCCGCGGTTAACACGTGGAACGCCCGGCGGGCGGCGGTGCTGTCGTGGCTGGGCTGGTGTGTCGAGCGCGGATAGGGGGATCGCCGAGATAATCCCAGAAGGGGCCACGGGATGATCTTGAAGCCCTGAACCGGCCTTGGTATTGGACCATCGGTACAGTCGTTAACGAAGCCGCGTACCCGCCGCCGCGGTGCCCCGCGCGAGGACTACGTCATGGAGCCCGTGTACTGGGACGCCGGCACCGCCCGCCTGCTGCCCCGGCTGATCAAGGGCCGCACGCGCGGGCCGGTTTTCGTCACCCACCGCAAGCCGGGTCCCAGCAAGGTCCTCGCGCCGCGTGACGTGTGCCCGGACACCGGGCTGGTCCGGCTGTCGTACGGCCAGGCCCGCGCCCTGCTCGACGCCCACACCGCAGTCGGCGGAGTGCCGGGCACAGGCTGGGACCTGCACGAATATCGCCATTCTGGTCTCACCCACCTCGGCGAGGCCGGGGCCAGCCTGCCCATGCTGATGGCGAAGTCCCGGCACAAGAAGGCGGAGAACGTACGGCGCTACTTCCACCCCTCGGCGGAGGCGATCGCCGAGGTCACCAGCCTGCTCGCGCCCGGAGACAGCAGACGCTGAGGTCTTGGCCAAGGCTGAAGCGTACGACCGAAACTCGTCGACTTCACCTATGCGGCGGGGTTCGTGGGCAGGAGCCGGGCGAGCCAGTCGGTGCGGGTTCGGCGGGCTGTGTTCGAGATGTGTGCCTGCGGGTACAGGGCGTCGAATCCGTGGAAGCCGCCTGCCCAGACGTGGAGTTCGGCTTGGCCGCCGGCCGCCCAGATGCGGGTGGCGTAGTCGGTGTCCTCGTCGCGGAAGACCTCGGCGGAGCCGGTGTCGATGTAGGTGGTCGGTAGGCCCGCGAGGTCGTCGGCCAGGGCAGGTGAGACGTATGCGGGTACCTCGTCGTCGGTGAGGTCGCCGAGGAGGCAGCGCCATCCGAATCCGTTCATCTCGCGGGTCCAGACGCCGGGCCCGTTCGAGTACTGGAGGCTGGAGGTGGTGGTGTTGCGGTGGTCGAGCATGGGGCCGATCAGGACTTGGGCGGCGATCGTCGGGGCGCCGAGGTCGCGGGCCAGCAGGGTGACGCCGGCGGCGAGGCCGCCGCCCGCGCTGGCGCCTGCGACGATGATCCGGGCGGGGTCGATGCCCAGTTCGGCGGCGTGGTCGGCGATCCAGAGCAGTCCCTGGTAGCAGTCGTCGACCGGGATGGTGCCGGTGGACTCGGGCGCGAGCCGGTAGTCGACGGAGACCACGACGGCGCCGAACTCGTCGAGCCACTCCAGCGGGATGTCGATTTGTGAGAAGCGGTCGCCCATGATCATCCCGCCGCCGTGCATCCAGTAGACGCAGGGTGCGGCAGCGGTGCGATCGCTGTTCGCGGGGCTGAAGACGGACAAGGGGATCGGGGTGCCGTCCGGACTCGCAATGGTGACCTCGCGCCGGTCGATAGCGCGACCTTCGAGAAGGGGTTCGACGGGTATCGAGGAGAAGGGGCGTACCTGCGCCAGCACTTCCGGGCTGAGCTGGGACATCAGCGGCATGTCGGCCAGGAGTTCATGCAGTTCGGGGTCGAGGGAGGGACGTGCTGTGGTCATGGTCATTGCCTTTCGTGGGTGGTGGCGGGACGGTCGGGCGAGGGAAGGGGCCACCTCGGTGGGCACCGAGGCGGCAGAGGCAGGGGCGTGGGGTGTTCGGCGAGTCAGAGGGCGGATTTGCCGCGGACCGGAACGTAGTCGGTGTACTCGGAGTCCTTGGCGAGCAGCGGGTCGATCTGCGCCACGATGGCCTGGGCGGTCTGGCCGGCGAAGCAGCGGTGGTGGTCCTCCTCGCTGGTCCAGCCTTCGGCGACGTGAACGACGTCGGGGTCGGACGCGGAGCGGGAGACGAGGTAGACGAGGCAGTATTCGCTGGCGCCGGGGCTGCCCTCGTTCAGTCCGGTCAGCAGCAGGTCGACGAGCTGGTCGCCCATACCGGGCCTGGCGGTCAGGGTGGCGCTGAAGCCGTAGTTGGCAATCATGGATTCCTTCTCTTCCTCTTCGATGGTGGAGTGCGGTGATTCCATTCAAGCGGGTTGACCTGCGCAAACGTTAGACCGATGCTCGTTCGTCCTTGCACGATCCTCGCGACTTTGGGAACCGCGGCGCGGAATGGTGCTGCAATGGACGCATGTACCTCGAAGAACTCCGCACCCTGCTGGCGCGCCATGCGCGGCCCGACTGGACCACCGCCGTCGACGGCGTCCTCATCTCGAAGGTCGACCGCCCTGATCCGCCGGCACCTTCGATGTCCGGCACGCTCCTGGCGGTCATCGCGCAGGGCGCCAAACGCCTCGCCCTGGGTGAGAGGGTGTTCGAGTACGGGCCCGGGCAGTACCTGGTTGCATCCGTCGATCTGCCTGTCACAGGGCAGTTCACCCAGGCCGACCCCGAGCAGCCGGCGCTGGGGTTCGGTCTCGTCCTGGAACCGTCCGCCGTTGCCGAGCTGCTGCTTGAGGCCGGGCCCGGAGACGCCCCCCGGAGCAGCGGGGGCGCGCCGTCGGGGATCGCCGTCAGTGACGCTCCGGCCGCGCTGCTGGACGCGGTGGTCCGGCTGCTGCGCCTGCTCGACGAGCCCCGCGACAGGGCCGTACTGGCCCCGTTGGTCAAGCGCGAGATCCTGTGGCGTCTGATCACCGGCGAGCAGGGTGCGACGGTTCGCCAGCTCGGCCTGGCCGACAGCAGCCTCAGCCACATCTCGCGGGCCGTGCGCTGGATCCGCGAGCACTACGCGCAGCCCTTCCGGGTCGAGGACGTGGCGCGGCAGTCCGGCATGGGCGTCTCCGCCTTCTACCGCAACTTCCAAGCGGTGACCGCGATGAGCCCCATCCAGTTCCAGAAGCAGATCCGGCTGCAGGAGGCCCGGCTGCTGCTCGCCACCCACCCCGGAGACGTCACCGGAGTCGGCCACCGCGTCGGCTACGACAACCCGTCGCAGTTCAGCCGGGAGTACCGCCGCCAGTTCGGCGCGCCCCCCAGCCAGGACGCCGCCCGCCTGCGTCAGGCCGTGCGTGCCCCGGCAGGTCTCCTGCCCTGAGCCGGGTGGGCTTTATTGGAGGATCGTGCAAGGAGTAGCGAGGATAGTTCTACTATCTCCGCAGGTCAGGGCGATTCAATGGGATCACCGGTCCTCCCGTGGAGCAGGAAAATGCCTGCCCACCCGTATGGATCCCACCACATCGCAAAGGGGCACACCATGAAGACCGTTCTGATCACTGGTACCTCATCCGGGTACGGGCGGGAGACCGCCCTCTACTTCCACTCGCAGGGGTGGAACGTCATCGCCACGATGCGGACGCCGCGTCCAGGCGTCCTTCCTGAGTCGGACCGGCTCCGCGTCATCGAGCTCGACGTGACCAGGCCCGAGAGCATCACCGAGGCGTTCGAGGCAGCCGGGCCCATCGACGTCCTGGTCAACAACGCGGGCGTCCCATCGATCAGCGTGTTCGAGGGCACCCCCATGGCCCGAGTGCGGGAGGTCTTCGAGACCAACACGTTCGGCGTGATGGCGACGACGCAGGCGGTGCTGCCCCAGTTCCGCGAGCGCGGCTCCGGCGTGGTGGTCAACGTGACATCCAGCGTGGTGCTGGGCCACATGCCGCTCTCGGCCCTCTACAAGGCGAGCAAGATGGCCATCGAGGGGTTCACCGCATCCCTTGCGCTCGAGCTCGCGCCCTTCGGTGTACAGGCGAAGACGGTCCAGCCGGGCGCCTGCCTGACGACGAACTTCGCGGCCAACGCGACGAAGGGCGCCTCGGTGGACGAGCTGGTCCCGGCGCCCTACGCACCATGGGCGAAGAAGGTCATGGGCGACTTCACGAGCCAGGACCTGTTCACCAAGGAGAGCGACGTCGCCGAGACAGTGTGGCGAGCCGTGCACGACACGACCGGCCAGCTGCGATTCCCCGCCGGCCCCGACGCGGTCTCGCTCTCCCAGGCGAAGTGATCAGCCAGCAGGCAACGTCACGCCGCACTGGTACCAGGAGCCGGCCCCGCGCCCACGCACCGGGCCGGCTCGCCGTCGGGCGCTCACCCTGATGAACGGGAACCTGGCCAACGACGAGAAGCCGGACCGGTTCGCCCTGGGCCGCGGTCACCGCCGGGACGCCGTCTACGACCGGCCCGCCAGCCGACAGAAGGCGTACCGGGCACGCCGGGCGGCCGAGTGGATCCGCGAAGCCGTAACAGCTCCGGCCGGTTGACGGCTCTCGTACCCCTCTCCGGGGCCTGGCCAGCGCAGACGCCTAGGTCAAGATGGTGGCGACCACGACGAGCCATCGTATGACGTCACTCGTCGTCGATGGCGTCCTTGTCACGCAGCGGGCGCATCCCGCCGGGCAGCTCGGGCAGCTTGAACGAGTACCGGCCGAGCATGTTGATGTGCTGCCGCACGAACGGGGAAAGGCGGGCAACGTCCTCGTCGCGTACGTCGAACCCGTCCGTGCGCAGCTGGTTCACAGCGGCGTCCATGTACCGGGTGTTGAAGAGCACGACGGCGTTCAGGACCAGGCCCAGCGCGCCGATCTGGTCCTCCATGCCGTCCTGGTAGCGCTGGTAGAGCTGCCCGGAACGGCCGTGGAAGATCTTCCGGGCGAGGGAGTGGCGGCCCTCCTGGAGGTTGGCCTGCGCCTTGATCTGGCGGCGGTAGCCGGGCTCGTCGGCCAGGCGCAGGATGTGCAGGCTCTTGGCGATCCGCCCGTAGTGCGCGATCGCGTCTCCCAGCGGGGTCGGCCGCCCGTCCCGCGACAGCATCCGGATCACGTCGTACGCGCGCACGGCGCCGGTGTGGATGGAGCCGATGATGCGCAGGATGTCCTCCCAGTGGCGTTCGATCCGAGTGAGGTCGACCCGGCCGCGGGCCGCTTCCTGGAAGGCGCCGTAGTCGGCGGTGCGGTCGATGCGCCACATCTTCTGGTCCGGCAGGTCCGCGAGCTGCGGCGCGTACGCGAACCCGGCCAGGGTGAGGAGTCCGAAGACGATGTCCGAGTACGAGGAGGTGTCCGTGACGATCGTCTCCGGGCGCTTGCCGCCGTCCCGGTCGTACAGGACATCGAGCACGTACAGGGAGTCGCGCGGGGTGCCAGCCACCACCTTCCCGCCGAGCCCCGCCGCCTGGTCGTTGATCATGTTCAGCCACGTCGCGCCGCCCCGGCGCCCGAAGTACTTCGGGTTCGGCCGGGCGTAGACGGAGGGGACGGGGACGACGAACCGCATGCCGTCCACGGAGGCGACCAGCCCGCCGCCCCACACCTGCGCGAGGCCGATGGACGCCTGGTGCTCGATGAGGGTGGCGTTCGCGGCCCGGTAGGTGGCCAGCCGCAGATACGTCTGGTCAACGTGGGACAACCTGCCGTACTTCAGCTCATCGATCCCGCCGATGGCTGGCGTGTAGCCGACGTTGCAGCCGTGCGCGACCAGCAGCGCGGCGACCGTCACGTGCAGGTCCTTCAGCCTGGCCTCGCCGCCGGTGATCGAGGTGAACGCCTGGTCGGCGCCAGTCCACGAGAACACCTCCAGCAGGACCTCCGGCAGGTCGACGCGGGGCATCATCGCCTCCACCGCCTTCCGCAGTTCGAGCAGGGAGGCGGGTTCGGGCTCCGGCTCCAGGGCGGCGAAATGGAGGCGGCCGTCGTCGTCGAACACGATCTGGGAGGTCGCCGGCACTCGCCCGGCGACCTCCCGGTACGTGCCGTCCAGCAGCGCGGCCCGCGCCGCCAGGTGCTCATCCGCCTCGCCGGGCAGGTTCAAAGAGGCCAGCACGGTCGGGCGGACCCGCTCCCACGACTCACCGTCCAGCAGCTTCGCCCGCGGGTCGCCCCACTTCGAGGAGTTCTTGGCGAACACCTCCCGCCGGCGCAGCATCCGGTGGAAAGATTCCAGCACGCAGAACACGTACGCCTTCCAGTCCACCGTGCCCGCCTCCAGGTGCGGCGCCGCCAGCACGAGGCGCCGCCACGAGCCGACCAGCAGCGACGTGTCGATCTCGTCGGGTCCGACCTTCTTGCGCCCCATCAGGTCGGGAAGGGACTTCAGTGCCTTTAGGACCGTCAGGCCCTCCGGGGTCGCGCCGAAGTCAACGACCTGGACCAGGAGCGCCAGGAACGGCCGTACGGTGGGGAACCGGGTGACCAGCATGGTGCGCCATGCCGCGTCCGCGTCCGCGTCCGAGTCGATCGGCGGCGCCAGCTCGAACAGCGCGGCGATCGCGGCGGCCAGCTCCTCGCGCGGCACCACCTCCTCGATCCGCTCCCACATCGCCGTCAGAGTCGCCACCTGAGGCGGACTGATCTCCCCGGACTCGGTGTCGACCTGCTCGCTCGTGGTGTCGAACACGACCCGGAACGCGGTCGCCAGCCTGATCCCGGCCCGCTCCATCCTCGGCAGCGTCTTCAGCTTCTGTTTTGCCGTCTCCCGCTCCGCCCGCGCGAGCAGCTTCGTCGCGATCAGCACCTCCAGCAGATCCAGCGCGTCGTCGACCGCCCTGCTCGTCAAGTAGACCGCGGTGGCCAGCAGCGTGGCCAGGCGCCGGGAGTCGCCGTGACGTCGCAGCAAGGACGCCTTGCCGTCCACGCCGTACCGCGACAGCTCCGCCAGCCGCCGCTGCGGTATCCCGGACACGTCCAGCTCACCCATCCCGAACGCGTCGATCTCCGCCGCCCGCTCAAGCGCCCACTTCATCTGGGACCCGGAGATCCGCACCGGGCCGCGCCGCAGCCGGTCCAGGTCCGACACCCGCGCACCGGGCGGCACGGTCAGCAGGGAGTCGAGCACCGTCCGCTGACCGGCGCTCAGCAGCCCGTAGAGGCTGTCCCACAGCCGCTGGTTCGCCGCCTCCCGCACCAAAGCCACCAGCCGGGCGAGCGTCGTCACGCCGGGCAGCAGCACCCGCCGCTCACGCAGCCACCCCACCGCCGCGTCGAACAACGCCTTCGGGCCCTCCCCGGTTGTCCACGCCCGCGCGTCCACCCACACCCGCAACTCGGCTTCCGCCTCGGCGAACTCCGTGTACTCCAGGAGCTTCCGCAGCTCACGGACGTGGGCCAGCCGGGTGTTCTCCCGTTCCCCATACGCCTCCAGTGCCGACGCGTCCGCGATGCCCAGCTGCTCGGCGAGGTAGTCGACGACTTCGACCGGCACTTCGGTCGGGTCGTCCAGGAACACCCCGAGGTAACGCACGGTCGTGAGCTGGGCCGCGAAGCCCAGCCGGTTGTGGGACCGCCGCTTGCCCTCGATCAGCTCCCGGTCCGCGTCGTCCAGGAAGAAGAACCGCTCCAACTCCGTACGGGACGGCGTCCCGTCATACGCCGCGTACGCGGCGGCTTGTGCGTCCGTCAGAAACTCGACCGGCACCCCGGACCTCCACACAGTCAATGATCAACACGACTGCTGAAGGCTCCGCCCTCGAAGAAGTCCAGGTCAAAGCACTCTCAGGTGCACGGGAGGCTTAGCGCCGGTTTTCGTTCCGATGTTCCAAGCGCCGCCAATTGCATCCGATGCGAAATCGCGACGGTTCGCGAATCGTCGTGGGCAACGGCGCCAACCAGCACGCTGACCACTGAGGTTGGCCCGGCCTACTGGTGGCGACGGTAGCGACGGACGTGACGATGACGCCAGCTGGTGTCACTCGTCCGGCTGACTGACCTACGGTTTGTCCGCCGACTCGCATCAGATGCGGTTTTCTCGCATACGACGCGAGTGACGGAGGGTGGTGGACCGGTGGGGTTCAACGGATCGATCCCAGGCGCGGCACGGCTGCACCTGGTGGACGGAGTCGCGCTGCTGCGGCCGGAGGAACAGGTCTTCACCGCGATGCTGATCGGGTTCGCCAACCAGCAGCTCGCGCGGAATCTGGCCCAGACGACGGTGGAGGGCCGGGGGAACACGGTCAAGGCGTTCGCCGCGTACGTGAACACCTACCCGTGGCACTGGACACCGGCGATGGTCGACGAGTGGCTCGGTGACCTGCGCTCGCTGAGGGACCTGCGCCGTTCCACGATCCGGTCCTACTCGGAGGCGGTCCGAGCGTTCTGCCACTTCGTCACCGACCCGCTCTACGACTGGGTGGCCACGTGCGAGGAGCGGTTCGGCACCCACCCGGTCCAGGTCGTGCATCAGTGGAACACCGCGGTGCACGTCCAGGACAACGAGGCCGACGCGAAGAAGCGGGCGTTCACCAAGGCCGAGCTGCACGCGTTCTTCGAGCACTGCGACGACGAGGTCGCCCGGATCCGGGCCTTCGGCCGCAAGGGCTGGCTGCCGGCATTCCGTGACGCCACCCTGTTCAAGACCGCCTCCGCCTACGGGCTCCGGCGCAACGAGACGCGGATGCTCGACGCCGCCGACTTCGGCCGCAACCCGCACGGCGCCGAGTACGGCGAGTTCGGCCGCTGCCAGGTCCGGTTCGGCAAGGCCAAGAAGGGCTCACCGCCCAAGCGCCGCGGCGTGCTGATCGTGTTCGGCTGGACCCCCGACATCCTGGACGAGTGGTTCACCGAGGTCCGCCCGCTGCTGGGCACCGACGGCAACCCGGCAGCCTGGCCCTCCGAACGCGGGATGCGGATCGGCTGCCAGCGCATCAACTCCCGCTTCATCACCTACCGCAAGGCCCTGGGCCTGAACGAGGGGCTGGACTACCACTCCTTCCGAAGGTCCTACGTCACCCACCTCATCGAGGACGGCTGGGATCCCCGCTTCGTCCAGGTTCTCTTGAGTCCTCAGCAGTATGTCCATGACGTGCAGCACGAACCTGGGACGGGCGGCGATCTGTGTGGTGGAGGTGGTTATCTACCGCCGTCCACCAGGCAGTTCCCCGGGAGGTTTGATGCTGGTGCAACGGGTGCTGATGCCCGACTCAGCGCTTGAGTCATGGACGGTCCTCGGCAATGAAGGCGGGATAGTCGAGCCGATCGAGCGTTACCTCGCCTACCTGACCGACATCGAGCGGTCGCCGAACACGATCAAGGCATACGCCCATGATCTGAAGGACTGGTTTGTCTTCCTCGACCGACGCGGTCTGGACTGGCGTGAGGTCCGGCTGGAGGACTTGGGCGAGTTCGTTGCCTGGCTCCGGCTGCCGCCTGCGGGACGGCATGGCGGTGTGACGTTGCTGCCCTCGGCGGAGCATCACTGCGGGGTCACCACGGTCAACCGGAAGCTCTCCGCCGTCAGCGGTCTGTACGTCTTCCACGCACGCCATGGAGTGGACCTCGGCGACCTTGTCACCGAGCTGCAGCCGGTCCGCGCCCGCCGCACGGGCTGGAAGCCATTCCTCTACCACCTGGCCGGCGGCCAGCCGGAGCGGCGTCGCACGATCAAGCTGAAGACGCCTCGCACGCATCCGACGATCCTGACGGCCGCCCAGGTCCAGGCGATCCTGGACGCCTGCACCCGGCTGCGGGACCGGTTCCTGTTCGCACTGCTGTGGGAGACCGGGGTCCGGATCGGCGAAGCTCTGGGCTTGCGGCACGAGGATCTGGCTGCGGCAGAAGGCGAGTTGACCGTCATGCCGCGCGTCAACGACAACCGGGCGAGGGCCAAGTCCGCATCGCCCCGCACCGTTCCCGTCGGCCCCGAGATCGTACGGCTCTACGCCGACTACCTCCACGGTGAGTACGGCGACCTCGACAGCGACTACATGTTCGTCAATCTATGGGGTGGCTCCTACGGGCGCCCGCTGACCTACGCGTCCGTCTACGATCTCGTCCTGCGACTGCGCCGCGGCACCGGCATCGACTTCGACCCCCACTGGCTCCGGCATACCCGAGCGACCTTGCTCCTGCGGCAGGGGGTGCCGATCGAAGTGGTCAGCACTTTGCTAGGACATTCCTCGATCGCCACCACGCACGACATCTACGGCCACCTGTCGGTGGAGGACGCCCGCCGTGCTCTGGAGGCCGCAGGATTCCTGACCGGCCGGGAGGTGCGCTGGTGAGCCAGGAGACTTTCGCCGTTCCGTCTCCCGGCGCCGGACTGCTGGGCAAGTTGATGGCTGCCGTCCGGCCGGCGTTCCGGGTGGATGTGTTCATCCCCGAACCCGGGGAACTGATCTTCGGTCTGGGCGCCTGCCGGGTTCCCGGCTGCCCGCGCCAGCCCCGCACCCGCCAGCTCTGCCGTGGCCACTACTACCGCTGGCAACGGCGCGGGAAACCGGACGTTGAAGCGTTCATCGCCGATCCCGGAGCCGATCCGGTCGGGCGGTCCGAGCTGACCGCCTGCGCCATCGCCGGATGCCGCTTCGGAGCGGCCCGTCAGGGCCTGTGCGTGAGCCACAACGGCTTCTGGGAGCGGGCGGGCAAACCCGACAAGAAGATCTGGACCCCGGGTCTCCGGGTGGTCGAAGACGACGGCCGCCGGGTCTGCCGGCTGTTGTTCTGCAGCCTGTGGGCTCAGGGGAAGTCGCCGTTCTGCCACAACCACAACTCCCGCTGGCAGGCTGTCGGCCGCCCCGAGATCGAGGAGTTCGTACGCCGCTGCGAGGCAGCGGGCGACGACCGGTTCGACTTCCGACCGTTGGACGGAGAGCGGCAGCTGCGACTGGAGCTGCAGTACGCACTCCAGTGCCGTCACGACGACCGGCAGGTCAACACCCACAGCTCGGCTGTCGCCCCGGTGATCCGACTGGCCGCCGTCAGCGGCACCGCGTCGTTGCTGGAGTGGCCGATGGAGCGGTGGAGCGAGTACTACGCGGCGATGCGAGGTGCCAGCCACAGCCAGAACGGGCAACTGGCCTTCCTGCGCTATGCGTACATGCATCTGGAAGACCTCGTCCACGGCAATGGCTGGGAGAGCGAGTTCCCGCGCGACGTATGGGAACTGCGCCGGCTCGGCATCGAGGGCACCCGGGCACGGCTGCGGTTCGACCGCATCACCCAGCCGTGGCTGCGCGAGCCGGCCAAGCGATTCGTGCGCTGGCGGTTGAGTATCGGCCGCAGCATCAACCAGGCCGTCGTCGACATCCTTGCCCTCAACCGCTTCTCCGGCTTCCTGGCCGATCCCCGCGTCGCCGCCGACAAGCTCGCCCGCGTGGACCGGATGGTGCTGGAACGCTATCTCGCCGACCTGGCCCTGGACCCGCGCTCGACCCATTCCCGTAGCCGGGACATCGGCTCGCTCAACGCCTTCTTCAACGCCGTGCGCCGGCACGGCTGGGACCAGAGTCTCCCGGCGAATGCGACCTTCTACCCCGACGACTTCCCCCGCCCCGACAAGCGGCTGCCCCGGGCGCTGGCCGAGCACGTGATGGCCCAGGTCGAGCAGCCCGCCAACCTCGACCGCTGGCACAACCCCGACGGCCGCGTGCTGACCTTGATCCTCATGCGCTGCGGACTGCGGGTCGGCGACGCCTGCAACCTGGCCTTCGACTGCATCATCCGGGACGCCGACGGCGCTGCCTACGTGCGCTACCTCAACCGGAAGATGAAACGCGAAGCCCTGGTTCCGATCGACGAGGAAGTCGAGAACGAGATCACCACGCAGCAGCAGCGCGTCCTGGACCGCTGGCCCGGTGGCAGCCGGTGGCTGTTCCCGGCACCGCGGATGAACCCCGACGGCACTCGGTCACTGACCACGCACTCCTACCGCGGGCAGCTTGACCTCTGGCTGGAGCGGTGCGACGTCCGCGACGAACATGGCCGGGCTGTCCATCTGACGCCCCATCAATGGCGCCACACTTTTGGAACCAGACTGATCAACCGGGACGTCCCGCAAGAAGTTGTACGCGTCCTTCTCGATCACTCTTCCGGCGAGATGACCGCCCACTATGCCCGGCTGCACGACACCACGGTCCGCCGGCACTGGGAGAAGGCCCGCAAGGTCAACATCCAGGGCGAAAGCGTCACCGTCGATCCCGAAGGCCCGCTGGCCGAGGCCACCTGGGCCAAGCAGCGGCTCGGCCGTGTGACCCAGGCCCTGCCCAACGGCTACTGCGGTCTGCCAGTACAGAAGACCTGTCCGCATGCCAACGCTTGCCTGACATGCCCGATGTTCGTCACGACCCCCGAGTTCCTGCCCCAGCACCGTGAGCAACGGCAGCAACTGCTGCAGATCGTCTCCGCCGCCGAAGCCCGTGGCCAAGCACGCGTGGCCGAGATGAACCGCCAGGTCCTCGGCAACCTGGAGAAAATCATCACCGGTCTGGAAGACGACCCCGGACAGCCGGAGGCGATCGCCGATGCGAGCTGACAACAGTCGGCACATCGTCGACGCCGCCCGCCGCCGCAGCGAGTACACCCGCGCCAAAGCCATCCAGGCCCTCCGCACCCTCGACGCTGCAGGCGAGCCGGTCACATTCGAGACCGTCGCGAAGCAGGCCGGAGTCTCCCGGTCCTGGCTCTATGCCCAGCCGGACCTGCGAGCAGAGATCGAGCGACTACGGGCAGCACACCGCCAGGAACCCAGATCGCCGGTTCCCGCACGTCAGCGCACTTCCGATGCTTCGCTGCTGCGACGGCTCGAAGCCGCCAACGCGCGCATCCGGCGGCTCACCGAAGAGAACCAGCAACTCCGCGAGCAACTCGCCCGTGCCCTCGGCGAACAACGCGCCGCGGCGACCCGTACCAACTCACCACGGGCAGGCGCAAGCAACCCTGTCGACGGTCACCCAGTTCCCCACGGCGAGCGTCAGCTTCCCCGCCCACCCGTTCGAGCTGATCGTGTCGAGTAGGCGAGTGCTCGGCGCGGCCCTGTGTATCCGGCTACACCAACGGCAGGAGCGCCAGCGCCTCTTTCAGGTTGTGCTCAGCGATCCCCTGCATGAACGCCCGGTCGGGGAAGTCACCGTCGAGGAGACGCAGTGGACCGGCTACCAGCGACAGACGCATCGCGAGCATATAGAGGTCGAGGCGCTGCGGATCGAGACCGGGCCGGGCCAGTGCGGGATACCACTCGCCGAAGCGGAGCTGGAGGAAGACGTGCTCCCACTCGACGTCGAAGTACATCAGGCCCTCGATGTCGATCAGGACAGGGTGACCTTCGGCGTCGACCAGGACGTGGTCGGGTCCGAGTTCACCGTGGATCAGTCCGTATTGCGCGCGAGGGCTCACTCGATCAGCCAGTTCCTGCAGACGGTCGCACAATGCCGTGCCGGCTGCCGCGATCCTGCCGTCACGCCCCGCCGCCTCCTCAAGGTCCCGCATGGCGCGGTCGAGGACCCGTCGCTCGCACGAGATCTCGGATGCGGAGCCGCCCCGCTCCAACAGGTCCACCCTGCCGTAGTGCTGGGCCTGGTGCCGGTGCATCACCTCAAGCATCTCGGCGAGGTCGCCCAGGGCTCCCGCGGCGCGCGTGGGATCGGTTTCGAAGAGTGCTTCGAGCGTGCCGCCGGAGGCATCCTCGACCACGGCGACGTCCGCCGGATACTGGCGACGGCTGTCTTCCGCCAGAAGCACCTGCGGAACCCGCACCCCGAGGCTGTTCAAGCTCCGCTGCGCGGTGAGGAACGGGACCAGCCCGGAGGCGGGCGCGAACGGGTCAGCCGGGTCGGCTTCGTGCGCGCCTGGCCAGAAGTTCTCAGTTTCGGCCCAGCTGTAGATGATCACACTCGCCGGGTGGCTTCCACCGAGGCGGACCCGGTACACCCCTTTCTTGCTTCCCCCGCGCAACCGGTCCACCGCGACAACGTGGCATCCCGCTCCCAGTGCGTCACGCACGAGCCCCGACAGGTCTTCGATGTCCGCGAATTGCCGCATCCGCAGAACCTACTGAAGAGGCCGCCGCGCGTGCCACTGGATACCTCCTCCGCAGCCTCCGACGGCCGACGAATGGCCGACGCCCGGGAGACCCTCCAAGAGACCGTCGACAAGCAATCCCAGGTCGGTAACGATCGGCCCGTGCTGAAAGGCCCCCCACTGCCCTCACCAGCTACGTCACGGACAACGACCGCAACACAGACGCACAGGTCAACAGCCTGCCAGCTCAGCAAACTAAAGATAATTCAGCAACAGGTCGGTCACGAGCACGCCAGCACCACCTCCATTTACACCTGCGTCTCCTCGGACTTCCGCACCCGCACCCTGCGCCGACACCTGGACGCCACCGTCGCCGCCGCCCTCCATGCCCAGAACGGGGGGCGGGCATGAAGCGCAAGGTCGGCTACACCTGGCGGCTGCGTGAGGTGATGGCCCAACACCGCGTCTACACCGCCACCGAACTGATCCCGCTGCTACGCGACCGCGGCATCGACCTCTCCGCCTCCCAGGTCCACCGCCTGGTCTCCGGGACGCCCGAGCGACTGTCGTTGCAGGTCCTGTCCGCGCTCTGCGACATCCTGTCCTGCACCCCAGCCGACCTGGTGGCCACCACCGCGGAGAACGCCGGTGTCCGCAAGACCGCCACCGGCGACCTGCCTGCCCCGCCCGTGAACGTCGCGAAGCTGCGGCCCCGCGCGGCCCGCATCCTGCCCGACGCATGAGCCGCTCCTACGCCACCGACGAGCAGTACGAACGCTGGTTCATGGCCGAGTGCTGCCGCTGTGGCCAGCGCAGACACAAGGCCGGGACCTGGCCGGACGGATATGTCTGCCGGACCTGTTCGGACCGTGCGGTGCGGACACGAGGCATCTGCCCAGGATGCGGCCAGGACCGTGCCCTTCCCGGGCTGCACCCCGTCGACGGCGCCGCGATCTGCACGACCTGTGCCGGCTTCTCCCAGACCTTCGACTGCTCGCGCTGCGGTTTCGAGGGCAAACTGCTGGGCGGACGGCTCTGCGAACGCTGCACGCTCACCGACCGGCTGACCGCCCTCCTGGACGACGGCACGGGCCGCATCCGTCCCGCGCTGACGCCCCTGTTCAACCTGTTGGTGGCGATGGACAAGCCCGGAAGCGGCCTGTCCTGGCTCGATATGCGCCGCGACCAGCCGGGAAACGCCTCCCAGGTGCTGCGGCGGCTCGGCCTCGGACAGATACCCCTGACCCACGATGCCTTTCACGAACTCCAGCCCTGGCGGGCAGCGGCTCATCTGGAAGAACTCCTGATGGCCAGCGGAGTCCTACCCGCCGTCGAGAAGTACATCTGCTCATTCCAGCGATGGCTGCCCGGTCACCTGGCCCACATCGCCGATCCCGAGCACGTCAAGACGATCAAGCTCTTCGCGACCTGGCACGTCCTTCCCCGACTGCGGGAACGGGCTGACCGGAGCCACATCACACCGAGCGTGCGCCGCTTCGCGGCCGAGCAGATCAAGTACGCGACGGCTTTCCTCCAGTGGCTCGGCGCCCGGGACAGCAGCCTCGCTTCCTGCGGCCAGATCGACATCGAGGCCTGGTGGGCAGAGAACACTGAACACGGCCGCACCTGCCTGAGGGCCTTCCTCAACTGGGCCATGCAGAGCCGACGATGCCGACGTTCCCTCTCAATTCCCGCGCTGAGGGACTCCCGGCGACCCGCGCTGAGCGAGGACGAGCGCTTGGACGCCCTCGGCCGGCTGCTGACCGACGCAGACACACCGATGCGCTTCCGCGTCGCCGGCGTGATCGTCCTCCTCTATGCGCAACCCCTGACTCGGATCGTCCAGTTGACGGTCGACGACGTGCTCCACGACGGGGAGACCACGCTTCTGCGGCTCGGGGAACCCGCCTCGCCCGTCCCCGCACCAGTCGCATCCCTGCTGCTGGCGTACATCGCGGATCGCGACAACATGAACACTGCCACCAACCAGGCATCCCGGTGGCTCTTTCCCGGACGCCGGGGAGACCAGCCGGCTCGCCCCGACCACCTGTCCGCGCTCCTGGGCGAGATCGGCATCCCGGTCGCCGCCGCCCGCGGCGCCGCCATCCGACAACAACTCCTCGAACTGCCCGCCCCCGTCGTCGCGGACGCTCTCGGCTACCACGGCAAGACCACCAGCCGCCTCCTCAAAGAGGCCGGTGGCACCTGGAGCCGATACGCCGCCGGAGAACACCTACGGTCACCATCCGGCTGGTCCCCAAAGAGAACTGGCGAGAGTTGATTCGCGAGCTCACCCGTGTCGCCTCCGTGGTCATCCAGGTCCAGGACGTCTGATCGGCAAACGCCCACCTATGCCGAGGTCCGCGCGCCGCATCACATGGAGACGAGCCGCCCGAGAAACTACCGCCATGCACCTTGATTTGGAAAAGTTGTGGACCGCGGCTGGAGTCCTTGGTGGCCTCCAGGTCACCGGGTTCGCTCTGCGGATCAACAGGGAGATCGCGGTCGGTGGAAAGGGCGAACTTACGTGGCTGCCCCTCGCGGACGCCCTCAACCTTGCGTCGCTCGCCGTGACCATGCTTGGTGTGTTCATCACTCCCCATCCTTGGGATCAGCGGTGCGGCCGTCGCCCTGAAGGCCTTCGGCCTGTCGGTCCTCCTGCTTGTGGGCTATCCGTTCGCCCTTGCTGGCCACTACGACATGTTCAACCCGCGAACAGGTCGCACGCTGACCTCAGATGGCAAGCTGACCTACTGTCCGCCGCAGGAGCGGAACGTGCTGTACGTCGTCGCTGTGGCGGTGGTCGCCTACATCGTTCTCGCGAGCGCCCGCTAGGGTCCAGCCAACGTGAGCCGGGTGACTACCTGAAGTCACCATCCGACTGGATGGCCATGGCGAACTGACGACAGTTGAATAGGCGAGCTCACCAGTAAATCAAGGGTCATAGATGCCTACGTTCGTTCGGGTCGGCGCGCGCCAGAGCAGGACCGTGTTTCCATCGGCACTCGCCAGCAATGGCTCATTCGGGGCGAACACCGCCGCTTTGAGGCCGTTGACGTAACCCATGAGTGGAGACCCGACGGAGAGGCCGGTGGCCGGATCCCATAGGCGTACCGTGCGGTCCATGCTCGCGCTCGCGAGCAGTGAGCCATCGTTGGAGAAGGCCACGGCCCGGACCGCGTTGCGGTGACCCACCAAGGGGGTGCCGGTGGGCCGGAAGGTGACGGGGTCCCACAGCCGCACGGTCCCGTCCCAGCTGCCGGTCGCGAGAAGGCGGCCATCGGGGGAGAAGGCCACCGCGCGTACCGCACCGCGATGACCCGTCAGCGGTGCGCCGACGGGCTGGCCGCTCAAGGGATCCCACAGACGCACGACGGTATCCTCCCCGCCGCTTACCAGGAGCCGTCCGTCTGGGGAGAACGTCACGGTGTCGACCCCGCCGGTGTGGCCCGTGAGCGGAGATCCGACAAGGGCGCGGGTGGTCGGGTCCCACAGGCATATTGTGCGGTCCAGACCGGCGCTCGCGAGCAGTGTGCCGTCGGGCGCGAACGCGAGGTCCCACACGGCGCAGGTGTGCCCCGTGAGCGGTTGCCCGATCTGCTCGCCCGTGGCCGGGTCCCACAACCGCACCGTGCGGTCCTGGCCCGCACTCGCCAGCAGTTGCCCGTCAGGAGAGAAGGCCACAGCCCGTACGCCGTCACGGTGCCCGGCAAGCGGTGCGCCCGTTGGGGAACCGGCGGCTACCTCCCACAGTCGCGCCGTGCCGTCGTTGGAGGCGGTCGCCAACAGGCGCCCCTCGAGCTCGAAGGCCACCGCTGTGACGTTGCCAGTGTGCCCGCTCAAGACCGTGACGGTGAGGTCGAGGGCCCGCCGTGTTGAGGCCGCGCGCTCGGTCACGGGGACATCGTCGCGGCGTGCCGACCCTGGCGGGGCGGGAGTTGGAGGTGGGCCGAGAGTCGCGGTGACCCACAGGCGTGCCAACTCCGCGTCGAAGAACTCGATGGCCTCGCCGTTGCGTTCGACACGGATCACCATCCCGGAGCGAGTCTCGACCGACGGCGCGACGGGCGACACCTGGGGAGGGTGGACGTGCACGCCTCCTTCGATCGTGTCTGCCTGCACGAGGAAGCCGCGGATTCGAGCACCGCCTTGGACGACGTTGCGGGTCGTCCCCCCTGCCTCATGATCCTCTGATTCCCCTGGCGCCATGGGCTCGTGCTGCTCGACCAGTGGCAGCTGCACGTTGAGATCTCGGCCTTGGAACACCGGTCCGGAGAACGTACCGCCGCTGATCCGGTTCGACACCGGCCCGCCCGCGCTGTCCTCGCCGCTCCGGTCTGTGTCAGCCATGTCGGTCAGCCCTGCGCGGAGGGGCTCGGCTGGCGGCGGGGGCATGGTGGTGAAGGAGATCCCTGAGAAGTTTCTCCCACCGATACCGGATCCACCCGCATAACCCTCCGCACGTGCATGCTCAACAGGATGGACACGCTACGAGCAATCACGGTTCCGTAGAAGCCGATTCGGATAATCCCACCCGGGCCTCGCCGAGGACGCCAAGCGCTGAGCGTACCCGGAAGCCGTATCGCCCAGGCACACGCCTACTTCGCCGTTCTCCAGGCCGACGAACTACCGCCCCCGTCGTCGCCAAGGCCCCTCTGCTACCACCAGGTCACCACAACCTGGCTCGTCGCCAAGGCCAGAGGAGCCTGGAGCCGATACGCCGCCGGCCACGCACGGTCACCGACGGGGTGGACTCCCCGGGCAACTGGCGACAGTTGAATACGCGAGCCCACCAGTATCAACCCCCGGGATCTGCGCGGAGAGGGCCGTCAGGGACGGGGCGGCGGCCACGGGGACTGGACCCCGCCGCGGGCCGTGGTGAGCGGGCCCAGGGTGCCGAGGACGAGGTCGGCCTCGGCGGCCTCCTCGCCCAGGGCGCGTCGCGAGGCGATCTCGTCCCGGGGCAGGCGTCGACCGGCGGCCGAGACCTTCGCCAGGATGCGGTCACAACCGTCCGGAGTGTGCTCCGGAACCCTCCGGTCCGTCACGTCGTCCCCCCGCATCCTTGACGCCTCGCTGACGGTTTCTTAACGGTCACCGGCATGCAGACCCCAAGGAACACTGCCGGGAACCGGCAATGCGCGGCCGAGGCCCGGTCGTGCAGCATGGCTCGCGGGGAGCACAACGGATGATTCCGGTGCCGGGCACCGGCAGGTGTCCGGCACCGGAATCCGGAACGGCCGTGTCAGACAAGTGGCGCGCGCTGCGAGCGGAGGGGGCACGGGGAGATGCGGACATTTCTGACGGCCGCCACCGGTCTGCCCACGATCCTGCTGACCGCTGCCCTCGTCGTGGTCGTCTGCTTCTGGCTCCTGTCCGCCCTCGGTGTCGCCGCCGTCGACAGCTTCGACACGGACGTGGACCTGCGGGCGTGGCGGATGAGCGGCGTACCCGTGACGGTCGCCCTGTCCGTGCTGACGGTGCTCGCCTGGTCCCTGAGCGTGGGAGCCGCGCTTCTGATCGCCGTGTTCGTGCCCCCGGGACCCGCCGACGGGCTGCTGCGCCTGGTCGCATCCGTAGGAGCGCTGCTCGTCGCCTGGGCCACGACCTGCCTGATCGTACGGCCGTTGCACCGCCTCTTCCCGGACGAACCCGGGCTGCCCGTGCCGAGGGAGGCCCGCACGGGCGACGGCAACGGGATCCCGGATGCCGGCGACCGCGACCCCTGCCGGGACGCATCGAGTGACGCGGTCCGGCCGCGCGACCGCGCCGCCTAGCCACGCCGCCTGAGTCGCGACGCCACCGCGCCCACCCCGGCTCCTCCTTCTCCCCGCTCCAACTCCCTTACGCCTCAAGGACGTATGCCATGAATGCCATGACCGTGGGCCTCGGCGTGTTCGTCGCCGTCTGCCTGCTCGCCGTACTCGTCGTCTCGCTGCTGTTCCGCAAGGTGGAGCAGGGCAAGGCACTGATCGTGTCCAAGCTGCGGAAGGTCGACGTGACCTTCACGGGGCAGGTCGTGCTCCCGGTGCTGCACAAGGCCGAGGTGATGGACATCTCGGTGAAGGCCATCGAGATCACCCGGGCCGGACGGGACGGGCTGATCTGCCGGGACAACATCCGCGCCGACATCCGCATCTCGTTCTTCGTGAAGGTCAACAAGACCGTCGAGGACGTCATCAAGGTCGCTCAGGCCGTCGGCACCGCCCGTGCGAGCGACCAGAAGACGCTGCAGGAGCTGTTCCACGCGAAGTTCTCCGAGGCGCTGAAAACCGTCGGCAAGCAACTGGACTTCACCGACCTTTACACCAAGCGCGAGGAGCTGCGGTACCGGATCATCGAGGTCATCGGTGTCGACCTCAACGGCTACCACCTGGAGGACGCGGCGATCGACTACCTGGAGCAGACGCCGCTGACCCAGCTCGACCCGGCCAACGTGCTGGACGCCCAGGGCATCCGCAAGATCACCGAGCTGACGGCCGTGGAGCACGTGCGCACCAACGAGGCCCAGCGCACCGAGGAGATGGAGATCACCCGGCAGAACGTCGACGCCCGCGAGACGATCCTGGAGCTGGAGCGGCGCCAGGCGGACGCCGAGATCAAGCAGAAGAGGGAGATCGAGACCGTACGGGCCCGTGAGGAGGCCGAGACGGCGCGCGTGGTGGAGGAGGAGCGGCTGCGGGCGCAGGGCGCGTTCCTGCGCACCGAGGAACAGCTCGGCGTTCAGCGGGAGAACCAGGGCCGCGAGGTCGCCGTGGCCGCGAAGAACCGCGAGCGGGTCATCGCCGTCGAGAACGAGCGCATCGAGAAGGACCGGCAGCTCGAAGTCATCGCCCGGGAGCGGGAGACCGAGCTGACCCGGATCGCCGCCTCCAAGGAGGTCGAGGCGGAGAAGCGGGAGATCGCCGAGGTCATCCGTGAGCGGGTCGCGGTGGACCGTACGGTCGCCGAGCAGGAGGAGTCCATCAAGAGGCTGCGTGCCGTGGAGGAGGCGGAGCGGCAGCGGCAGGCGGTCGTCATCGCCGCCGAGGCCGAGGCGCAGGAGAAGCTGGTCAAGGACATCAAGGCCGCGGAGGCCGCCGAGCAGGCGGCCGTGCACCGCGCCGCCGAGGAACTCGCCCTGGCCGAGGCGCGGTTGAAGAGCGCCGACCTCGACGCGCGGGCCAAGCTGCGGCTGGCCGAGGGCATCCAGGCCGAACGCGCCGCCGAGGGGCTGGCGGCCGTCCAGGTCCGTGACAAGGAGGCCGAGGTCATCGAGAAGGCCGGCCGCGCGGAGGCCGAGGCCACCGAGGCGCGCATGCGTGCGGAGGCCGAGGGAGCCCGTGCCAGGGCGCTCGCCGAGGCGGAGGCCATCGGGGAGAAGCTCAAGGCGGAGGCGGCCGGTCTCACCGAGAAGGCGGCGGCGATGGCCGCGCTCGACGAGGCGTCCCGCGGCCACGAGGAGTACCGGCTGCGGCTGGAGGCCGAGAAGGACATCCGCCTGGCCGGACTCGACGTGCAGCGGCAGGTCGCCGAGGCACAGGCCACCGTGCTCGCCACCGGGCTGGAGAACGCCGACATCGACATCGTCGGCGGCGAGTCGGTCTTCTTCGACCGGCTGGTGTCCTCGATCGCGCTCGGCAAGGGCATCGACGGATTCGTCCAGCACTCCGAGACCGCACAGGCGCTGGCGGGGCCCTGGCTGGATGGCACGGCGAGCTTCGCCGACGACTTGAGCCGTGTCCTCGGCTCGGTCTCCACGGGCGATGTGCAGAACCTGACCGTGTCCGCCCTGCTGATGAAGCTCATGCACAGCGGCGGCACGCATGCCGGACGGCTTCAGCAACTGCTGGACAGGGCCGGCGAGCTGGGCCTCGCGGACACTCCGCTCGCCGCGGTCAACGGCAGCGCCAAGCTCTGACAGCCCATGGCCGGGAGCTGCCGCACAGGGGACGGCAGCTCCCGGCCCTAGGGCCTGTTCTGAGTTCCCCGCCTGTGCCCCGACGCCCGGCACGCACTCCCCCCACTCTCGGCTTCTCCCCTATGAGCGGGGGACCCCCATGCCGCACGGCGCCGTAGGACAGGTGGCTCCGCCACATGGCCTAAGACACCGCACGCCGATCGCACGTACCGGCTGCGTACACCAGCGGCTCCGCCGCGGGCGCTGCGCCCGCGCTCCGCGCGGACGACGGGGAACTCAGAACAGGCCCTAGTTCCCGACTTCCTGAGAGGGACCCATGACCACCGGCCCGGACACCGGCAGCTACGAGGTGCTGCGCGACCGCCTCACCGCGCAGGCCGCCGAACTCGCCCGCCGCGCCGAGGCGCTCAACGCCCGTCGCACCGAGGAGTTCGGCTCCACCCGGCTGGAGCTGATGAGCACCGGCCGGCTGCGCACCGAGCACAACTGCGTGCCCCGCGACATCGTCTCCGTGGGCGGCACCCTGCTCTTCGGCCACCACGTCCCTCTCGGACTGGAGCCGGAGACGACTCTCAGCGACGTCTTCACGCTGCATGACCGCGATCTGAACAGGCTGCCCGACGACGCCGTGCCCGGCCTGCTCGACGACCCGGCCTTCGTACGCGAGTTCACCGCCCTCCACCGCTACTACCGGGGGGCCCGCCTTCGCCGACTCCGCCGCGTCGATGGCAGGTTGCTGGCCGTCTTCCAGACCGGTGAGAAGGCGGGCGACATCCGCGTCCTGCGCTGGGCCGTGTCCGACGAGGGACAGGTGACGTTCCTGGACGCGCGCGGAGACCGCGACCACGTCTTCCCGCCCTCGCACGATGTCGAGTGGACGAGGACGACCCGCGAGGACCACGTCCTCGGCCGTCACCCGCACGTCTCCATCGAGGACGAGGTCTTCGTGGACACGGTCGGCGGCACTCTCACCGTCAAAGTCGAGGACAACACCGAGACGGATGAAGGTATTTACGCCGAGCCCGTCGCCGAGCCGCTGCAGTCCCTCGCCGACGCGGACATCGCGTACGCGCGCGTGGGCGCCCTCATCCTGCTGGACGTCCTTCCGTACAACGAGGACGTTCACCGCTACCTGGTGTTCAACACCTTCACCAGGACCGTCGTCCGTCTTGACGGCATCGGCCGGGCCTGCCGCCGCCTGCCCGAGAACCAGGGCATCGTCTTCCCCGGCGGCTACTGCCTCGCCACCGGCGCGCACAAGACCTTCGACGGCATCGGCACCGCGGACCTGGAGTTCGAGCGTGAGATCCGCTCACCCAACGGGGAGGACGTCCTGTACGCCTTCCACGCGCGCGTGGAAGGCCGCAGTCTGCTGCTGCCGTACAACCTGATCCGCAAGGAGGCCGCCACCCCCTTGTCCGGCCACGGCTGGGCTCTCCACGACGACGGCACGCTGACGGTGCTGCGCGGGGACCCCGCGGGAGCCGACGCCGAGCCGCAGCGCGTGCACAGCGTCCAGCTGTGGAACTCCCCCTACGTCTCCGACACCCACGCCTCCGCCCAGCCGGCCGGCACCGGCACACTGGCCCGCGTCGGCAACGCCGACCTCGTACGCGGCATCTCCGACTGCCTGTCCCTCACTCGCGCCGTCGCGGAGACCACGCCGACGAGCGAGGTGTACGAGGCACTCGCCGCCGCCTGCGTGCGGGCCGCCGACTCCTACCACTGGCTGGGCGAGGCCGAACTCGGCGACCTGCGCGGCCCGTTGGATCAGGTACGCGCCACCGCCGAGCAAGTGCTGTCCGAGTTCGAGACCGTCCAGGCACTGACCCGGCAGGCCGCGGACGCGCTCGCCGACGCCACCGCCCGGGCCGCCGGAGTCGTACGACGCCTGCGCGGCGAGGCGCCCCGCAGTGCCGCCGCCTGGGTGGCCGGACTGACCGAACTCCGCCATGCCCAGGGCCATCTGCTCACCCTCAAGGACACGCGGTACGCGGACACCGCCCGCATCGACGAACTCGACGCCGACATCCAGGCGGACCTCGCCGCCTTCGGGCAGCGGGCCGTCGCCCACCTCGCCCGCGAGGACGCCTTCGCCGACCACCAGGCCGACATCGAACGGATCGTCGCGGACGCCGAGGCGCTCAGCACCGTCGCCGAGGCCGCGCCTCTCGCCGCCCGTCTAGGTGAACTCGCCGACGAACTGCGCACGGTGACCGAGATCGTCGCCGGACTCGACATCGGCGACGCCACCGTCCGCACCTGCGTCCTGGAACACATCGCCGAGGTCCTCGGCGGCGTCAACCGCGCCCGGTCCGTCCTCGACGCCCGCCGCCGCGACCTCCTGGACCGGGAGGGACATGCCGTGTTCGCCGCCGAGTTCGCGCTGCTCGGCCAGGCGGTCGTGGGCGCGCTCGCGGCCTCCGACAGCCCCGAAGCGTGCGACGAACACCTCACCCGGATGCTCGTGCAGGTGGAGAACCTGGAGTCCCGGTTCGCCGAGTCCGACGACTTCCTCGGCGAGCTGACGGACAAGCGCGACGAGGTCCACGAAGCGTTCTCCGCCCGCAGGCAGACCCTCGCCGACGCCCGCTCCCGCCGTGCCGAACGCCTCGCCGACTCGGCGACCAGGGTCCTGCGCACGGTCACCCGCCGCGCCGTCGCCCTCACCGACGGGGACGCCGTCGCCACGTACTTCACCTCCGACCCGATGCCCGCCAAGGTCCGCCGTATCGCCGGCGAACTGCGCGAACTCGGCGACCAGGGGAGAGCGGAGGAACTCGACGGCCGACTCAAGTCCGCCCGCCAGGAGGCCCTGCGCACCCTGCGCGACCGCTTTGACCTGTACGCCGACGACGGCCGCACCCTGCGCCTGGGCGCCCACCGCTTCGCCGTCAACACCCAGCCCCTCGACCTCGCCCTGGTTCCGCACGGCGACGGCGTGGCCTTCGCCCTGACCGGCACGGACTACCGCTCTCCCGTCACGGACCCCGACTTCGCCGCCACCCGTCCGTACTGGGACCGTCCGCTGCCGTCGGAGTCGCCCGAGGTCTACCGCGCCGAACACCTCGCCGCCCGACTCCTGGACGAGCACGGTCCGCAGGCGCTGGCGGAGGCCGACCTGCCCGCCCTTGTCCGGCAGGCGGCGGAGAAGGCCTATGACGAGGGCTACGAGCGCGGAATCCACGACCACGACACGGTGCTGATCCTCACCGCACTCCTGCACCTGCACCAAGATGCCGGCCTGCTGCGGCACGAGCCCGCCGCCCGCGCCGCCGCCCAGCTGTTCTGGGCGCACGGCACGACACCCGAGGCACGCGCGAGCTGGACACGGCGCTCGGTGTCACTTGCCCGGGCCCGGGACACCTTCGGGCCGGCGCCCGCGATCGCCGACCTGGGGGAGGAACTGGCGGAGGCGATCAGCGGACCGGTCAGGGCCGCCGCGGCCGCGTACCTGTTCGAGGAGCTGACGGCCGGCCCCGACGGCTTCGTCCTCAGCGCCGGCGCCCGCACGCTGCTCGACAAGTTCCGCCGCACGGTGGGCACGTCGGCGTACGACGACGACCTCGCCGCGGTCGGCGACCTCACCGCCCGCAAGCAGCTGGTCGAGGCGTGGCTGTCGTCGTACACCGCTGCCACCGGCACCGACCCGGCCCCCGGCGACCTGGCCGAAGCGGTGGCCGCCGAGCTCTGCCCCGGCCTGCCCCGCTACGAGTCCGACGCGCCGCTCGCGAAGACCGTTGAGGGACTGCTCGGCACCCACCCCCGCATCAGCGGCCGTGCGCTCACGGTCCGGGTCGACGAACTCCTCGCCCGCGCCAGGGCGTTCCGCACCCACCAGGTCCCCGCGCACCGCGCCTACCAGCGTCGCCGTACGGCACTGGTGGCCGCCGAGCGATCACGTATCCGCCTGGACGAGCACCGGCCGCGGGTGATGTCCGCGTTCGTCCGCGGCACACTGATCGACGAGGTCTACCTCCCCCTGGTCGGCGACAGTCTCGCCAAGCAGCTCGGCACCACCGGCGAGTCCCGGCGTACCGACACGGGAGGCCTGCTTCTGCTCATCTCCCCGCCGGGCTACGGCAAGACCACACTCATGGAGTACGTGGCCGACCGTCTCGGTCTCATGCTGGTGAAAGTCAACGGCCCCGCGCTCGGGCACGCCGTCACCTCGCTCGATCCGGCCGAGGCCCCGGACGCCACGGCCCGCCAGGAGGTCGAGAAGATCAACTTCGCGTTGGAGGCGGGCAACAACACCCTGCTGTACCTGGACGACATCCAGCACACCTCGCCCGAGCTGCTGCAGCGGTTCATCCCGCTGTGCGACGCCACGCGCCGTATCGAGGGCGTGCGGGACGGCGAGCCCCGCACCTACGACCTGCGCGGCAAGCGCTTCGCCGTCTGCATGGCCGGCAACCCCTACACCGAGTCCGGCAGCCGCTTCAGCGTGCCTGACATGCTGGCCAACCGCGCCGACGTATGGAACCTCGGCGACGTCCTGACCGGCAAGGAGGACGCCTTCGCCTTCAGCTTCATCGAGAACGCGCTCACCGCGAACCCGGTCCTCGCGCCGCTCGCCGGCCGGGACCGCACCGACCTCGACCTCCTGGTCCGCCTGGCCGAGGGCGACTCCACGGCTCACGCGGACCGGCTGGCCCACCCGTACGCGCCCGCCGAGCTGGAGGGCATCCTGGCCGTCCTGCGCCACCTGCGGACCGCCCGCGAGACGGTCCTGGCCGTGAACGCCGCGTACATCGCCTCGGCCGCCCAGTCCGACGCCACCCGCACGGAACCGGCCTTTCGGCTGCAGGGTTCCTACCGCACCATGAACAAGATCGCCCAGCGCGTCCAGCCGGTCATGGACGACGCCGAACTGGCCGCGCTGATCGACGACCACTACAGGGCCGAGGCCCAGACCCTCACCACCGGCGCCGAGGCCAACCTGCTGAAACTGGCCGAACTCCGCGGCACGCTCACCACCGAACAGGCCCAGCGCTGGGGCGAGCTGAAAGCGGCGTACGTCCGCACCCACACCCTCGGCGGACCGGAGGCCGACCATCCCCCAGCCTTCGGCCAGGGAGACCCTCATCTTGCTGCGCTCGCCCGCGCGGTCGCCACGCTCGGACTGCTCGCCGACCGGCTCGCGGCCGTCGAGACCGCGATCAACCGTGCCGCCGACGCCGGCCGCACCGCCGCGCATCCGACCGCCCGGCACGCGGCTCGGCAGGCACCACGACCAGGCGAAGGATGAGCCGGTGGTACCCGTTGCGCCGGTGTCGGGCCGGTCCGAGGGATCACCGCCCGCCCTCCGCCTTGCGGCTTCGCGAGGACGGAGCGGGGCTGAGGGTCACGGCGATCCAGCACGCCCAGCCGATCGGCTGCAACGCCCAGTAGCTGATGATCCGGTAGAGGAACGTGGCAGCGATCGCCTGCCCGGGGTGCAGACCGTAGGCGACGAGCAGCGCGGACAGGCTCGCCTCGACGATGCCCAGGCCGCCGGGGGTCAGACGCAGAGAGCCCGCGATCTGGGTGAGCCCGTAGGCGAGCAGCAGTCCGTGCCACGGCACACCGATGCCGAGCGCCCACATCCCGGCGGCCAGACATGCGGCATCAAGGATCCAGTTGAGCAGGGCGAACATGAACGGCCGCAGCCACGGCAGGAACCCGGGCTGCACGCTGCGGGCCTGGTCGGCCAGGTTGACCAGGGCCACCTCTGCCTGCCGGACCCGCCTGGAACGCTCACCGACGTGCCCCCAGACGCGCCGCAGCACACGGCGGAAGCTCGCGAAGCGGGACAGACCAAGGGCCACCAGACCGAGCGTGAGGGCGAGCACCAGCACGCCGATCACTGGGCGAACGAAGGAGCCGAGGCCGCTCGGGCCGGTCACGAGCGCACCGACCAGGAGGAGGACGATCAGACTGAGCGTCGACAACGCACCCGCGATCACCAGCACGGCCGCCGCGAGCACATGCCCCACGTCTCTGCGTGACAGCTGCCGGTACACCCAGGCGGCGGAAAAGACCGCCCCGCCCGGCAGCGCACCGGCCATGGCGTTGGCGGCCATGGCGAAGGCCGTCATCCGGAACATGCTCCACCGCACACCACCCGCCCGCAGCAGCCAGCGCGACACGGCCGCGAAGCACATGATGGACATCGCCTCGAACACCACGGCGACCGTCAGGCCGGGCAGGCGCACCCGGGTGATCAGGTGGTACGCCTCCACCAGCTCGCGCCGCCGGGAGATCGCCACCACCACCGCGGCAACCACGACGAGTACGGCACCCAGCCACCACACCCAGCCCGGCAGCCGCGCGAAGGGGCCGTGCGCCACCCTGGGGTTCTCGGACTCGGCCCCCGGCTGTGGCATGGCTCGTCACCTTCGAGAATCCGCGCGGTGCGGGAGTCCGGTGACGGCAACTGATCCACGGGACACACCTGCCGGCCCCGGACCACGTTCGCCCGGAGGAGCGGCCCTGTTGAGGGCCTGGTGTCCTCGGTGGCGGGTGGGCGTCGCCCGGCCCGCTTGGCGCGGGTACCCCTGGAGGTGAGCGTCATGCGGGCTGCGCGGCGGAGCGTGGAAACCGCGGCGTTCTCACACGAGGCCGCCTACTGCTCCACAGGGGCCGACGGGGTTGCCTCAAGGATGATGTGGGCGAGGAGGTCGGGCGCGTCGTTCATCGGAATGTGGCCGCAGTCGGGCAGTTGTACGAGCCGGGCCCGGGGGATCATGGCCTGGACGCGAACGGCCTGCCGGGGCGGCAGGATGCGGTCACGGGCGCCCCAGACGATGGTGACCGGCACGCCGGGGATGTCTCCGGTGAACAGGTCCGGCGCCCGCCCGGCCCGCAAGGTCGCGTTGAAGGCGGTGGCGTCCCGCAGCGCCCGCAGATCGGAGATCAGCGTCTCGGGCGGGCACCTGTCCGGCCGGCCGTAGAGGGTGCCGGCCAGCGCGGCCCGGGCGGCCGGCGTGTGCGCCAGGCGGACCATGGCCGTGTCCGGCAGCAGCCGCACGCTCTGTCGCGCCGCGGCCAGCATGCTGTAGGTGTGCCGTCGCTCGGCATCGGTCCAGAACCCCGCCGGCGCCACGGCCGTCACGCTGCGCGCGAGACCGGCCTGGCCCAGGTTCAGCGCGATCAGTCCGCCCAGCGAATGCCCGACCACATGCGGCCGCTCCACGCCCAGCTCGGCGAACACGGCACCCAGCCAGAGCACGGCCGTCGGCAGATCGCGCGGCACGGTCGGATCCAAGTCGGGAGACTCTCCGAACCCGGGCAGGTCAATGGCGATCGTCTCCCGCTGCCCGGCCAGCAGCGGCACGATCTCGTCCCAGGCCTGCCGATGATGCCCGACACCGTGCAGCAGGACCAGCGGCTCCCCGGTGCCCTGCTGCTCGTACGCCACTGTCACCGCCCCCAGACCCGGAGCGGATCCCTTCACGAACGAGGCCGCTCTCCGGGGGGCGGCAACCTCTCCGTTGTCGTGCGGACACCCGCTCCCGGGCCCCGGCTGTGTGGCGGAGAGCAAGTCGTGGAGATAACCCGCCGCCGCCCGCACGGAGCGGCCCGGACGGTCTACGGCGGCGATGAACGAAGAGATCAGGGCCATCGTCAGACACCTACCTCACCGTAGGGCACTCCTTCATCAGATGTATCAGAAGTCAGTGCTAGACAAATCGTAATCCAACGCCGCAATCCGCGCCGTGCGACGAGCCTGCCGCGCGGACCGGCCTCCGGCCCTTGCGGGCCTCCCGACCGGGGCTCCTGAAAGGTGGATCGTTTCATGTCAAACAAGTAAAAATGGACAGTGGTGGAGGGGTGTTGATCCCTGAAGCAGGAGCCCACCCGCGATCCGCGTCCCTTCGCATTCCGGGAACGGCCTCGCCCGAGGTCCGTCCTTCCGCAGAGGGAGCCGTCCGTGATCACATCAGTCCTTCTGCCGGGCCGCCACCTGTCACGCTCGGCCAAAGCGGGGCCTCCCCGCGAGCCACCGAAGCCGTCGGCGCCCGCCTCGTCGCCCTCCTGGAGGCGCTGGCTGCTGCCCCTGGCCACGCTGGCCCTGCTGCTCGCGATCCTGATGCAGGCCCCCTCACCCCGGCAGGGCACATCGCTCCCGTACAGCACCTTCGTCGGCAAGGTGACCAGCGGCCAGGTCAAGGCCGTCGACATCAACGACAAGGGCGCCATCAAGGGAGATCTCAAGAACGGTACGAAGTTCACCACGCGGATACCCACCGCCCTGGACAACAGCCGCCTCGAACAGCAGCTGGAGTCCAAGCACGTGCAGATCACCGCCTCCCAGAACAGCAACGGCAGCCCCCTCGGGGCACTGCTGGTGCTGTTCCTGCCGCTGCTGCTCATCGTCGGCTTCTTCGTCTGGGCCGGGCGCCGCGCGGCCCAGACGATGAGCGGGGGGCTCAGCGCCATCGGGCGGTCCCGCGCCAAGATCATCGAGACCGAACGGCCGACCAACCGCTTCGACGACGTCGCCGGCTATCAGGGCGTCAAACAGGAGATCAGCGAGATCGTCGACTTCCTGCGCAACCCCGAGCGCTATGCGGTCGCGGGAGCCAAAGGCCCCCGTGGCGTGATCATGGTGGGGCCGCCCGGCACCGGCAAGACGCTCATCGCCCGTGCGGTGGCCGGCGAGGCACAGGTGCCGTTCCTGTCGGTGACCGGCTCCGGGTTCGTGGAGATGTTCGTCGGGGTGGGGGCCTCCCGGGTGCGCGACCTGTTCGCCGAGGCGCGCAAACGGGCCCCCTCGATCATCTTCATCGACGAGATCGACGCCGTCGGCAGCCGACGCGGCGGGGCCGCCCGGCTGGGCGGCAATGACGAGCGCGAGCAGACCCTCAACCAGCTCCTTGCCGAGATGGACGGCTTCGACCAGGCCAGCGGCATCGTGGTGCTGGCCGCGACCAACCAGCCCGAGAGCCTCGACCCCGCCCTGCTGCGCCCCGGCCGCTTCGACCGGCACGTGACGGTACCGCTGCCCAACCAGACGGAGCGGGCGGCGATCCTGACCGTCCACGCCCGCGGCAAGACCCTGGCACCCGATGTCGACTGGGACACCGTCGCCCGGGCCACACCCGGCTTCTCCGGCGCCGACCTCGCCAACCTGGTCAACGAAGCGGCCATCAACGCCGTCCGGGCCGGCGGTGCCGTCATCGACGCCCAGAACCTCGACGACGCCCGCGACCGGCTCCTGCTGGGCCGGCGGGAGTCCACCAACGCCCTGCTCCCCGAGGAACGCCACTCCGTCGCCGTCCACGAATCAGGACACGCGCTCATGGCGGCCCTGTGCGAGCACGCCGACCCGGTCGCCAAGGTCACCATCCTTCCCTCCGGGCCCGCGCTGGGCGCCACCGAGCAACTCCCCGAAGTCGAACGGCACCTGTACAGCGAGAGCTATCTGACCGACCTGCTCACCGTCCGGCTCGGCGGACGGGCCGCCGAGCTGGTCGTCTTCGGCGAAGGCTCGACCGGCGCCGCCGACGATCTCGCCGGCGCCACCCAGATCGCCAGCCGCATGGTCCGTGAGTTCGGCCTGTCCCCGACCCTCGGCCCCATCGGGTACGGCTCCGGCGCCCCCCGCTACCTCGGCGGCGAGAGCACCGAGGACCCGCTGCGGCGGCCCTACTCGGAGCAGACCCAGCGCATCGTCGACGAGGAGACGGCCCGCCTGGTGCGCCAGGCCGAGGAACGCGCCGTGGCCCTGCTGCGCGACCACCGCAAGGCCCTGGATGCCCTGGCCGAACTGCTCACCGTCCGCGAGACCGTCGACGGGTCCGTGGTCCTCGACGTACTCCGACAACAGCAACACCAAGAGCAACGGCAACAGCAGCAACAGCGGCCCGGCGGCCACTACCCCGCCGCGGCAGGGAAACCGACTCCCTCCCCGTGACGCGCGGTGACGCCCCCGAACAGGAGTGAGGCTGGAGGCGACCATGGAACAGCAGCCAGGGACGGTTCCCGACGAGCAGGAGGTCCTGGCGCGGACGGTCGCCGTCGTGATGCGCACCGCTGTGGTCACGATCGCAGTCGACGAAACCGTGCTCGTGGCCTGGGAGCTGCTGGAGCGTTCCGGCTCCCGTCACCTCCCGGTCGTGCGTCAGGACGGCCGCTGTGCCGGCCTGCTGGACCGTGCCGAGGTGGCGGTGGCCTGCGCGACACCGGCCGCTTCGCTGTCCGGGCTGCGCGTGGACCAACTCCTGCCCGGCCACAGACCGGCGCACGTCCACGTGGAGCAGACCGTACGCCACGCGGCCGACATCATGAGCTACACCGAAGCCGACGCCCTCCCGGTGCTGAAGGAGGACGGGCGTCTCGCCGGGGTGCTGACCGCAGCCGACATCGTCGCGGCCCTCGCCGGTCGTCCGGCGCAGAGGGAACCCGCCGACACACGGCCGCAGGCCCCGCCCACGGTGCTGCCCGGTCTCTCGCCCCCGCGTGGCTACCGAGGCACGGCGGTGCCCTGACGAGCGGACACAGCCGTGTGCGTCTCCGCCGGCTCAGTCGTCGAGCGGCTCGTAGTGGAACCAGTCGAAGTGAACGGACCCGGCCGAGGCGAACATGCCGATGACCCGGCCGGTGAACCCACCGGCGACCTCCGTCGACAGGTACCGACCGTCCAGCGACGTGAGCTCGACGAATGTGCCGTCCGGCTCCTCGACGCCGATCGCGATGGTGTCGGGACCGGTGCGTGCGTCCTTCACCGTGCCTGCGGCGGTCAGGTCGACACGGAGGATCACGGGTCCGGAGGCTGCGGGCCGGGACGCCACGACCGTGTTCAAGGGGCCGACACGGGCGCGTACCCGTACTTCCGTGGGCGAGGCCTCGATGTCGTAGTGGTGCTGCTCGTCCAGGCGGACGGCCAGGCCGCCCTGTCCTTCCGCCGTGTCGACCAGGGCTCGTACCCGGCAGGACAGATGTTGCTGCCGTCGGCCGACGAACGTCACGTCGGTCTCGTCGAGCGATCCGCCGCGGGCGCGCAGGGTCAGTCGGCCGGGCTGTTCCTTCGTGGTGCAGTCCTGCGCGGAGCGGTGACGCGGCGAGATCCAGTACGGGGCCAGCTCGCTCAGGTCGAAGTCGTCCCGGCCCGGCGTCTCTGCGGGGTGCTGCAACGGCCAAGGGGGAGCGGGCATGACGGGGGACAGTTCGCCGACGACCGGCCAGCCGTCGACCCAGTCGACCGGCACCAGGAACGTCTCCCGGCCGAGTACGTGCCAGCCGGGAGTCCCACCCTGCGGCCGTACACCGAGCAGCACCATCCACCATGAACCGTCGGGTGCCTGGACCAGGTCGGCGTGGCCGGTGTTCTGGATGGGGTGGTCGGTGCCGCGGTGGGTCAGGATCGGATTGGCCGGGCACGGCTCGAAGGGGCCGGTGGGTGTCCGGCCGCGGGCGATCGAGACGGCGTGACCCCGCTCGGTACCGCCCTCGGCGATGAGCAGGTACCAGTAGTCGCCGATCCGATGCAGATGCGGTGCTTCAGGGGCCTTGGCGCCGGGGGCACCCGACCAGAGCCGGCGTGGCGGACCGAGTGTCTCCCCGGTGTGGGGGTCGATGCGGACCTGTCCGACTCCGGCGTAGGTGCACCAGCAGTTGCCGTCGTCGTCCCAGGCGAGATCCGGGTCGATGCCGTGGACTCCGGGCAGCCGGACCGGGTCGGACCAGGGGCCGGCCGGGTCGGTGGCCGTGAGCAGCAGATTGCCGTCGCCGCTCACGTTGGTGACGATCAGCCAGAACCGCCCTTCGTGGTGGCGCAGTGTGGGTGCGTAGATCCCTCCCGAGGAGGGCGTGCCGGGCGGCAGGCGCAGTTGGCTCGGCCGGTCCAGCGCGTTGCCGATCTGGGTCCAGTGCACCAGATCCCGGCTGTGGAAGACGGGCACGCCGGGGAAGTATTCGAAGCTGGAGCACGCCAGGTAGTAGTCCGCGCCTGCCCGGCAGATGCTCGGATCGGGGTGGAAGCCGGGGATCACGGGGTTGTTGAAGGTGTTGCCGGTCTCGGACGTGCTCGGCACTCTGTCGAGTCCTTTCGCTGGTTCGACCACAAGGCTGGGGCACTGTGACCAGGGGCCACGAGCAATCGGGGGCAAGCACCTGACCTGACGGGAACTCGAAACTTTCGAACGATGTATCAGATAGTTTCTCTGGCGGAGGGTAGCCATGGCCATGCATGGGGTCAATGGCCGCACAGGTCCCCCTCCCGGCGCGGGCCGACGCGGACGCACCCCGGCTGTAGCCGGTAAGACAGGGAGACCTGCCTTGCGATCTCAGTCCTTGAGGGGTGCCGTGCTGGCCCGGACCGTCAGAGTCGTCGCGATCTCCAAGCCGACCTGGGGCGCCGCCTCGCCCCGACCGAGGGTGAGCGCCAACTCCGTGGCCGCCACGGCCATCTCGGTCAAGGGCTGGTGGACGGTGGTCAGCGGCGGGTCCACCCAGGCCACGACCGGCAGGTCGTCGAAACCGACCACACTGAGATCATCGGGGATGCGCAGGCCGGCCTCGCGTGCCGCCTGGTACACGCCGAGCGCCTGGAGGTCGTTGGCGGTGAAGATCGCTGTTGGACGCTCGGGCAGGGCGAGCAGGGAACGCGCCGCCGCACAGCCGTCCTCGCGGGTGAGTTCCGTGTGCGCGACGAGTTCGGGATCGACCGGCAGGCCCGCGGCCCGCACAGCGGAGCGGTACCCGTCCAGCCGGGCGCAGCAGCAGAGCACGTCCTGAGGTCCGCTGATCATCGCGATGCGGCGGTGCCCGAGCTCGGTGAGGTGGCGGGTCGCGGCCCGGCCGCCGGACCAGTTCGTGGCGCCCACGAACGGGACGTCGTCCGGCAGCTCCGTGGTCGGGTCGAAGACGACGAACGGGATGCCCTTCGCCCTGAGTTGCTCCCGCTCGCCCGCGGAGAGCTGGGCCACGGACAGAACGCAGTTGGGGCGCCGGGAGACGGTGTCGTCCCAGGTCGGAGTGGCGTCGTGCAGGCCGAACTCGGACACCATGAGGCCCACGCGGTGCCGGCGGGCCACCCGCTCCACACCCCGGATGATCTCCACGGCCCACATGTCCTTGAGCTCGCGGAACACCAGCTCCACGACGTTGCTCCGGTTGGCACCGCTGGGCTTGCGATAGCCGTATCGGTTGACCAGTTCCTCGACTTTGGCGCGGGTGTCCGCGGAAACCCCCGACTTGCCGTTGATCACCTTGGACACGGTCGGGACCGACACCCCCGCCGACTCGGCGATGTACGCGATGGTCACCGGCCTGGACGAGTCGCTTCGGTCGCTCTCGTGGTTCGCCGGTCCGTCAGCTGCGTTGTCCGCCAAGGTCGCCTTCCCGGTCATCGAACAGCCTGCCCAACAGCCGTGAGGGCGAGAGCTCGTTGAACAGTGCCGCGTGGGTGTGCCCGACGGCAAGTCTCGCATCTCGTGCTGACGAACCTGTGGTGTCTGACATATCGTCATGTTACTTTCTCCGACCGCGAGCAGAGAAAGTTTCCATCTTCATCGGGTTTTTCAACGGGTTTTCATCGGGTTCTCAGCGGATTCATGGCCGACTTGAGGCCGGCCACGTGTCGAAGTGTCTGGCAGGGCCCTGCCGGGTCCGTGCCGCCCACGAGCCGGAAGGTGCACGTGATGACGAGGAGACGGTCAAGCTTCTTTCGCCGCGGACGCTGGTTACCGCGGTTCGTGCCGGGACTCACGGCACTGCTCCTGGCGGTATGCCTGCTTCCGCTGCTGCCGGCCACTGCCCGGGCAGCCGACCCGCCCCCGCCCAGTGCCCCTGCCGCCCGCGCCGCGGTGGCGGCCATGCAGCCAGGCTGGAATCTGGGCAATACCTATGACGCCATCCCCGACGAGACGTCCTGGGGCAACCCACCCGTGACCAGGGAACTCCTCAGGAAGGTCAAGTCGGAGGGGTTCAGGAGCATCCGACTGCCCGTCACCTGGGGCGTCCACCAGGGTGCCGCACCCGACTACGCGATCGACCCGGCCTGGATGGGGAAGGTGCGGCAGGTCGTCGACTGGGCGCTGGACGAAGACCTGTACGTGATGATCAACATGCATCACGACTCGTGGATGTGGGTCAACAACCTCTCGGCGGATCACGACGCCGTCCTCGCCCGGTACACCGCCACCTGGACCCAGATCGCGGCGGAGTTCCGGGACAAGCCGTCGAAGCTGGTGTTCGAGAGCATCAACGAACCAACATTCAGTGGCACTTCCGGAGACGACCAGAACTACCGGCTGCTGGACGAGCTCAACGCCGCCTTCCACCGGATCGTCCGCGCCTCCGGAGGCGGCAACAGCGACCGGCTGCTGGTCCTGCCCACCCTCTACACGAATGCCGACCAAGGGCGGCTCGATGCGCTGGCCGCCCACCTCACCGCTCTGCGTGATCCCATGGTGGTCACGACCGTCCACTTCTACGGATGGTGGCCGTTCAGCGTGAACATCGCCGGATACACCCGGTTCGACGCCACCTCGGAGAAGGACCTCACCGAGACGTTCGACCGCGTCTACAACACCTTCGTCGCGCACGGCATCCCGGTCGTCATCGGTGAGTACGCCCTGCTCGCCTACGACCACAACCGCCCCGGCATCATCGAGCGGGGCGAGCAGCGCAAGTACTTCGAGTTCCTGGGCAACTACGCCCGTGAGCGGCAGCTCACCACCATGCTGTGGGACGCCGGTCAGTTCCTGAACCGCAACACCCTGCAATGGCGGGATCCGGAGCTCTTCGCCCAGATCAAGTCGAGCTGGACCACGCGTTCGGGCACCGCCGCCAGCGACCTGCTGTTCCTGCCGAAGTCGGGCGCCGTCACAAACCAGACGCTCACGCTCAACCCGAACGGCACCGACTTCCAGGGACTGCGGCACGGCTCCCGCAACCTCGTGCAGGGCAGGGACTACACCGTCTCCGGCAACCAGCTCACCCTGACGGCCACCGCCCTCACCGAGCTGGCCGGCGACCGGACGTACGGAGTCAACGCGACGCTGGAGGCCGGGTTCTCCCGCGGTGTGCCATGGCGGATCGACGTGATCACATATGACACACCGGTCCTGTCGAACGCCTCCGGGACCACCAGCGGCGGCATGACCATCCCCACCCGGTTCCGGGGCGACATGCTGGCGACGATGGAGGCCAGGTACGACGACGGAAGCAACGCGGGCCCAGCGAGCTGGACTCCCTATCAGCAGTGGGACACCGCGTTCTCGGCGTACACCGGCGACTCCATCAAGCTGACCCCCGACTTCGCCAACTCGCTGAGGGACGGCTCCCGGGTCACGCTCACCTTCCACTTCTGGAGCGGCGTCCTGGTGACCTATTACGTCACCAGGACGGGAGACACCCTGACCGGGACAACCGCCTGACCTCAGTGAACCGACATCGATACCGACACCGACACCGACATCGATACCGACATCGACACCATCTCAACGGCTCGGCCTCGGCGTGCGCGAGCGGTCAGCCCAGTTCCGTCTCCAGCCACTGCAGGACGTCGGGTGTCACGGGGTCGGTGATGTCCGCGAACTCATCGTGCTTCTTCAGGAACTTGGCCACGTATGGGCAGACGGGCACGATCCGCTTTCCCGAGTCACGCACGTCGGTGAGCGCCTCCTGGACCAGCCGGGAGGCCAGGCCTTGTCCGGCGTAGGCGTCATCGACCTCGGTGTGGAAGAAGACGCGCTGTTCACCGCGGTCGCGGTAGGCGGTCAGTCCGGCGCGCTGGCCGTCGACCAGGATTTCGTAGCGGTTCCTGGAGTCTGCCCGCTCGACGGTCGGAGCGGCGGAATGCTGGCTCATGGGGTGCCTTTCAGATGGGGTTGATGACGCGTCGGAATCAGTCGCGCGGTGGGTTCCTGCGTGGCGTGATGACGGCGTTCGGCAGGGCGGGGGCGGGAAGACGGTCGCCCGGATAGCCCTCGACGGCGCCGAAGCGATCGGAGGAGTTCTGCCAGTCGTCGCGGGCTTTGGCGATTTCCTCATGGCTGCGCCCGATGAAGTTCCACCACATGACGATTTCCTCCTCGAACGGGGTTCCGCCGAGCAGGACCGTCCGTGCGACGTCGTCCGACTCGTTCGTCAGCGTGAGCGTGTCGATGCCGGGGTGGGCGTAGCCCAACTCCGCGCGGCCGACCAGGGTGTCGGCCAGGCGTACCGCTCCCTGGTCGACCAGGAGGCCGTGCTCGAAGCCGGGGTCCACGGCGAGCGTGAGGGCCGCGCGCGGCTGGAGGACGATCTCGGCGCCGAGCAGGGGCGTGAAGGTCCGCACCGGGGAGACGTGGCCGTTGAGGGAGCCGAGGAAGACCCTGACCTCGGCCCCGTCGATCCGTACGGACTCGGGTGCGTAGTGCTGGAAGTCCCGTTCGGTGTTGCGGTGTTCCTCCGGCAGGGCCACCCACAACTGGACGCCGTGCAGGATGGTGGTCCGCGGGGTGGAGACCTCCGAGTGGCAGATGCCGTAGCCGCCCGTCATGAGGTTCAGCTCGCCGGGCCGCACGTAGGCGTGGCTGCCGAGGCTGTCACGGTGCTCGATCTCTCCGCTGAACAGCCAGCTCACCGTCTGCAGCCCGGTGTGCGGGTGCGGGGCGACATCCATGCCGCCGGTCACCGAGACGTCGTCGGGGCCGTAGTGATCGGCGAAGCACCAGGCGCCGATCAGGGTCCGGGCCCGCTGCGGCAGAGTCCGTCGCACGGTCATCGCCCGGGGGCCGCCTAGGGGCACATCACGCGGGGTCAGTACGTCGACCCGCGCAGCCTCGGCCGGCCGCTCGCCGTCCACCGCTGCGCCGCACCGCAGTTCCACGGGTTTCGTTTCGACATTGCTCACTGGGGACCGCCTCCCACCCGAAAATTGTTATACATTCAACTATCATGCCGTGTGACAGGCAGTGGCACCAACAGGTGTACACCACACGACGAGGGAGCCGGACAGGCCCCGGAGGAGTCCCAGGTTGAGCACCCACGCGACCGGGTCCGCGGTTCAGCGGATCTTCATCGACAAGCAGAGCCCCACCGCCTACCACGCACTGGTGCAGACCTCGGAAGCGGTCCGCGCGGTCGCCTCCGAGGCGGGGCTCGACCGGACGCTCGTGGAACTGGTCAATCTGCGTGTGTCGCAGATCAACGGCTGCGCCTACTGCCTCAACGTACACACCAGGGCGGCCGTGCGCGCGGGTGAGACCGCGCAGCGGCTCGGCGTGCTGGCAGCCTGGCGGGACACCGAACTGTTCACCCCGGACGAACGCGCGGCGCTCGCACTCGCGGAGGCGACCACCGACCCCGGTGACGCGGCACTGCAGGAGACCGCCTACAGCACGGCCCGCGAAGTGCTCACCGACGACCAGATCTCCGCCGTGATCTGGGTGGCGGTCACCATCAACGCGTTCAACCGCGTCTCGATCATGAGCAAGCATCCGGTACGGCCGCAGTAGACGGTCCCGGGGGTTGTTGCCGGAGTTCGGCCGCGCCAATCGCTCGGGTACGCCAATCGCTCGGGTGCGCCGGTCACTCGGGTACGCGGATCACTCGGGTACGCCGATCAGGAGCAGTGTCACGTCGTCGTCATGGGCGGCCGAGTCGGGAAGGAGGGTCCCGATGAGCTGGGCTGCGGCGTGATCCAGGTGCTCCGGGTTCGCGGGGGCGCCCTTCAGCGTGACGTCGAGGGTGTGGGCGAGGACGTCGATCTGGACGTCGATGTCGGTGCCTGGTCGCTCGACCAGTCCGTCGGTGTAGAGGGCGAGTGTGCTGCCCGGCGGCAGCCGATGGGTCGTCTGCTCGTACGGCTCGCCGCCGGACGCATCGTTGACGCCCAGCGGCACGCTGACCGGTGCCTGCAGCCGGCTGGCAGGGCCTTCGGGGTTCAGTGCGATGACCGGGGGGTGTCCGGCCGAGCACAGGGTGACCTCGCGGGTGCCCTGGTCGATCACCAGGTAGCAGCAGGTGACGAGCTGGTCCGCCAGGTCGCTGACGAACGCGTCCAGCCCGGTCATGAGCTGGCCGGGTGGTACGCCCGTGCGGGCCAGTGCGTGGGCGGCGGCGCGCAGCTGGCCCATGACGGCCGCCGCGTCGAGGCCCCGGCCCATCACGTCTCCGATGACGATGCCGGTACGGTCCTTGTCCAGGGGAATGATGTCGAACCAGTCGCCGCCGACCCCGGGGTCCTGGACGGATGCGAAGTACCGGTGGGCGCTGGGCAGGTGCGGCAGGAGGGGCGGTTCGCCCATGAGGCTGTGCTGCAGGGTGTAGGCGATGCGTCGTTGCTGCTCGTAGCGCTCGGCGCGTTCGGCCTCGGCCTTCTTGCGTTCGGTGATGTCCCGCACGGTCAGGAACACCAGCGTTCCCTGTTCGGCCTGGAGGGTGCTGACGCTCGCCTCGACGGGGAACTCGGCGCCGTCGCTGTGCAGCCCGTACAGGTCCTTGTCCACCACCGTCGGCTTCGGGTCGGGCAGCTGCAGGTACCGGCGCAGAAGCGCGTTGTGCCGCGGACGCAGCGGGCCGGGTACCAGATTGTCGACCTTGGTGCCGATGAGGCCGGCCGGCGCATGACCGAACAGTGGTTCCACTTGCGCGTTGGCCATGACGATGGTGCCGTCGCCGTCCGTGATGAGGGTGGCGTCGGGTCCGGATTCCAGCAGCGCGAGGAAGCGCTGGTTGGCCTGCTGGACCTCGCGCTGGGCCGCGACCCGTTCGGTGATGTCGACGAACACACCGCATACGGCGTAGGGCACGCCGGACGGATCGTTGAGCGGGAACAATGCGGCGAGGAAGTCCTGCGGGCCCGCCGGCAGGTCGAGATGCTCGTGCCGTTGGACGGGGGTGCCCCGTGCCAGCATGTCGAGGTCGGCGGCCCGCGCCTGACGCGCCACGTCCGGCGGCAGAACGTCCTGGTCCGGGCGCCCCAGTATCTGTTCCCGGGGCAGGCCCATGCTCTCCTCGAACCTCGTGTTCACTGCAAGGAAGCGACCGTCCAGGTCCTTGATGAACATCACCGCGGGCGTGTGGTCCATGAACGCCTGCACCAGTTCGTTCTGCCGCACCTGCCATTCGGCACGGGCGTGCGCCACCTCGATACGGCGGCCCACGTTCAAGGTCGTGAAGATGACCGCGGTGAACACGGTCACGTGGCCACACACCAGCAGCGCGGTGCCCAGACGTGTCTCGTACAGACCGATGTCCTCACCGGCCAGGACGATCCAGCCCAACAGCAGCGGAGCGACCAGGGTGGTGACGAGCAGCCTGCGGCCCAGTGCTCCCGTGGTGCCCGCGTTCATCAGTAGTCCCGCAGGGCCTTCGTTCGGCCGGGTCAGGAAGGCCGCGAGGCCCACCAGCACCAGGGCGAGCGCGGTGTGCAGGGCCATGGCCGTGTAGCCGCCGAACCGTTCCAGCTCAGGCACTTCGTAGGCGAAGCCGTAGAGCCGCAGCATGCCCAGGGCGAGGACGGCCAGGCCCGGGATCTGACTCGTCCAGGCGGGCAGCCGGAATGTGGTCGCGCACAGTGACGCCACGCCTGCGAGCATCAGTGCCACGGCCGTGTTCGGTGCCATGCGTCCGGGCGCCCCTGTCGCCACCTGGACGGTGTCGTCGTGGAAGAGGAGCTGATCGAAGCCCAGGTCCGCCTGGGTGACGTATTCCACAATGGTGAGCACACCGATCAAGGCCGCAAGGACTGCGGCCGTACGGGCCACCGTGGTCATTCGCGCGGTCACGGATCTGCGGGCCGCGATGACCAGGGAGAGTCCCAGCGCCAGCAGCGCCAGGGCGGTGTTCGGCTTCATGGATCCGGCAACGCCGGGCAGCACGCCCCTCAGGACATCGATGCCGAGGACCCAGCCGAACAGGCCCGCCACGCCGAACAGTGCGGCCACCAGAGCCGCACCCTGAGCCACGAGGCCGACACCGGTCACAGCGCGCTCGTGGAACGGCAGCCCCTCGGCCTGCCCCCTGTCTGACACCAAACCTCACCCTTGATCATAAACTGCTTAATCGACGCAATCGGGTTAAGTGTCGCAAATGTCGCGAGTTTGGTTGTGGGGGAGAGTGAGGTGTCATGCGCACGGCTGCAAGGGCGGAGCTCATGGGCGTGACTGTGAGTGACAACCCGTGGCTCGGTGGCTTCACCCGCGGCGCGTGGCACAGGAGCGGGAACCGCGCCGGCGTGGGTGGGTCAGTGGCGTCCCGCCCGGGTCAGTGCCTCCTCGGTCTGAGTGGCCAGAGCGGCGACGAGGTCGGCTGCCGGGGCCAGGTCGGTGATGAGGTCGACGCCCTCGCCGGCCCAGACCGGCAGTGGGGGTACGGCACCGCGGGCCACGTCGTGCTGGTAGTCCTGATGGGCCTGGGGATCGGCGGCGAGTTCGGCCTCCCGGCCGCGCCATCGGTCGAGGTGGGGATGGCCGAGGGTGCGGGCGGTGTACTGCTCCGGCCAGCGGGCGCTGCGGGCGATGTCCAGCACGCGGCTGCGCTCGGTGTCCTGCCCACCGCCTTCGAGGATCGCCTTGGTGATCGAGGGGTCGACCAGGGCCTCGGTGGTGGCCTGGAAGCGGGTGCCGATGACCGCTCCGGCAGCGCCCAGCACCAGGGCCGCGGCCACGCCCCGGCCGTCGGCGATCCCACCGGCCGCCAGTACCGGCACGGGTGCCGCCAGATCCACCACGGCGGGCACGAACGGCAAGGTGGACCGCCCGCGCCGGGCTCCGTGCCCACCGGCCTCGGTGCCCTGGGCCACGATGACGTCGGCGCCCAGATCCACCGCACGTCTGGCCTCCTCCAAGTCGGTGACCTGGAGGATCAGCGCCACTCCGGCCTGCCGGACGAGGTCCACGAACGGGCTCGGGTCGCCGAAGGACAGCATCACCGCACGCGGGCCGTGCCCCAGCGCACGCTCCACCGCGCCGACATCGATCGCCCAGGTGAGAAAGCCGACACCCCACGGCTTGTCGGTGCCCTCGCTGACGATCGGCAGCTCGCGGTCGAGCCACTGCGCATCCCCGTATCCGCCGCCGAGCAGTCCAAGCCCTCCAGCCCGGGAGACAGCCGCGGTCAGCGCGCCGCCGGCCGACCCGCCCATCGGAGCGAGCGCGATCGGGTACCGCACGCCGAACATCTCTGTGAACGCCGTCGACAACGCCATGCCCGCATCCTCGCTCTTCGTCCGACGGACGGGTACAGAAACGCGGCAACCAACCTCTGCGCCGCGGCGTAGGACGTGCCCGCTGCCTCGACGCGTTCGAGCAGTTCGGTCGCTGTCACCCCGTAGCGGACAGCGGTACTCGCATCTCCACGTACGTCCCGGTGCCGGGAGCCGACTCCACCTGTACCCGGCCGCCGACACCCGTCACCCGGTCCCGTACGGAGCTGCGCAGGCCCAGGCCGCCGCCCGGCATCGCGGACGGGTCGAAGCCGGTGCCGTTGTCGAGGACGCTGACCAGGACCGCGTTCCCGGACAGTTCCGCCCGTACCACCGCCCGTTCGGTTCCGGCATGCCGGAGGACGTTGGCCAGGGCCTCCCGGGTGGCGTCGACCAGGGCCTCGGCGACCAGGGCCGGGACGGCTGCCCCGGCTCCCTCCCGGCGGCCCGCGCTGCGCAGTTGGGCGGTGTTCAGCTCCACGGCGAGGCCGACGCGCGCCATGTCCTCCGCGAGGGACGACAGCCCGTGCACCAGGTGCGTCGTACCGTCCTGGCCGTCCGGGCCGTGTCGGCCGTCCGGGCCTGCCCTGCCCGGCGCCGGGTGCTCGCCGCGCACGAACCCGCGCAGCCACACCGCCTCCGCCCGCACATGGGCCCGTAACCCCGGATCCGTGATCCAGGGGGTACGAGCCAGCGTCTCCAGGGTCTGCAGCACCCGGTCGTGCAGCAGGCGGGCGTGCCGGACACGCTCCCGTTCGGCGGCGAGTTCCGCTTCTCGGGCGGCCGCGGTGGAGGTGGCCGCGTCCAGCTCCCGTCCGGTGCGCCGCAGGGCGCGGGCCACGGCCCAGGCGATGCCCGCGTTGGCCAGGTAGGGGACACCGTTGGGGACCGCGTTCCACATGGGTTCGCCGAGCCGGAGCACGGCGGTGGCGGCGTACGCGCTCGCCGGCACGGCGGCCAGTACGAGCACGGCCGCCAGCCGTTCGACCACGAGCCCGAAGCCGATGCTGGCCAGCAAGCTGAACGGATACGCGAAGTACGCCCAGGTGGAGCCGTGCGTGTGGTCGGCCAGCCCGCCACCCACCACCAGGACTACGGCCAGTACGGCGGAGTCCGCGACCGCGAGCGCGGGCGGTGGCACCCGGCGGCGCCGTAACGCCACGGCCACCAGCGCAAGACTCTCGGCGAACACCGCCGCGCACAGCGCCAGACCGGCCCAGAGCGGGCGGTAGTGCGGGTGGGTCGCGACCGCGCCGATGGCCACCTGGAGCAGCCCGCCGAGCCGGAAAAGGACATACGCCCGCAGCACGATCCGCTCGTTGCGCAGGGCCCCGCCACACCCGGGGTCCGCTCCCTCCTCCGCCGTCGTCACAGTGGCGCGGGCCCCGTGGTGTCGCGGCGCATCCTGGCCAGCGCGGCCCTGGTCAGCTCGGCCTTGTTGCCGACCTGGAGCTTCGCCCGGATCCGCTCGACGTACGTGTCCACGGTGGTCTTGCGCACCCCGAGCCGCGTAGCGATCTGTGCGTGGGTGAAGCCGCGTGCCACATAGCTCAGCGTCTCTTCCTCACGGGCCGAGAGCCGGGGGCTCCCGGGGTCCGCGGGGCCGCCGCCCACCCGGGTCAGCTCGGCCTGGAGGATGTCGGCCAGCTCGGCCGAGAGCGAGAAGCCGCCCGCGGCCACCGTCTCCACCGCCGACACGAACAGCTCCGCGCTGCAGTGCTTGGTGACGTAGCCGCAGGCACCGGCCCGAATCGCGCCGAGCACGTCCGCCGGGCGCCCCGAGGCGGACATCACCATGACCCGGGTGGTGGCGGCGAGCGCCGCGACCCCGTCCAGGGCGGGGGTGTCCGCGTCGAGGTAGAGGTCCATGACGATCACGTCGGGGGCCGCACCGGCCGCCAGCGCGTCCTCCAGTTCGGCGAGCGATCCCACGGACACGCAGACGGATACGGCCCCGGATGTGGCTCCGGAGGTGTCTGTCGACGTGCCCGAGCCCGGCGGGGCGCCGAGGATGTGGGCGACGCCGTGCCGGGCGAGGGGGTGGTCGTCCACCACTGCGACGGTGATCAAGCCGGCGTCCTCGGCGGCCGGGCCAACGCGGGAGGGCGGTGCCAGGGCGACAGTGGCATGTTCAGGGGCAGGGTCATGGGCAGGGTCATGGGCACGGTCATGGTCATCGGCGGTCATTGTTTACCTTCCTCCCGCCGCAGAAAAGTGGAGAGGCACAGAGAGCCGGGCCGGACTCCGCCCCCGGTGTCCGCGCGGCGTCTTTCCCGTGCTGCGCGGAGCCTTACCGGCTTGGTGGCGGAGTCCGGCCCGGTGGCCGGTGCCCGAAGTGGTCAGTTCGTCAGTAGCAGACCTTCTGGCCCTTGGTGATGTACTCGTAGTAGCCCTGTCCGCAGCCGAGGTGCCACAGACGGCGCGGCTGGGCGCTCTGGCCGCCGTAGACGCCGCCGGCCGCCGTGAGCTTGGCGTTGTACATGAGCGAGAAGTGCAGATGCGGGGCGAAGCCGCCTGTGCCGCCCACCAGGCCGATGACGGTGGCGTCGGTGATCTGCTGGCCCTTGCTGACCAGGATCCTGCTCAGGTGGCACACCACGCTCCAGTAGCCGCCGCCGTGGTCCACGACGATGTACTGCCCGCAGGTCTCCCAGCCGGCCGGGGCCCAACCGGCGTAGAGCACGGTGCCGGGGCCGCCGGGGGCAAGCACCTCGTCGCCCTGGGCCATGCCGAGGTCGAGCGCGTAGTACTGGTTCATGTTGCCGGCGGCGTTGCAGTTGACGTGGTAGCCCTCGCCGTAGTAACTGCCGTTCTGCCAGGCGTAGCCCGCGCCGCCGTTGGCCTTGGAGGTCAGCGGGGTCTGCAGGAACTTGCTGGTCGGCCAGTCCACGCAGCCGGCGATCGCCGACGGCGCGGCCGGTGCGGCGGACGCGGCGGGCACAGAGAGGAGGGCGGCGAGCGCCGCCACCGCCGCGGTCAGCACCAGGGCGAGCCGCCCCGGGCGTGCGCCGCGTCGGGCGCCGTCAGCGGGCTGGGCAGTGGGGTGGGCAGCGGATCTCGGCCCTCGGATCCGCATGGAACGTAGTGAGCGTCTGGAACGCATGGAGCCTCCCTGGGGGGGGTGACAGACAGGGGTGCCGAAGTGTCTGTCCATCTGTTGGCCGCCCAAGAGTGACAGCGGAGGCGTCGCCGGATCAGGGTGCGCTCTGTCGGTAATTCGCACGACAGGGGTTGTGGTGCAGGGTGTGGTGTGTGGGATGCAGATTCCGGATCGCCGGTAGACAGCCACCCTCAAGAACGCTGCAGGCACCCTTCCGGCAAGGTGGCCCCGATGCTGCACAAGTGCTTGATGGCCGCCGCGAAGGAATAGCAGTCGAAAAGTGCCGAATGCTCTTTCCCGGCTGCGGGCCGGGGGAGACCCAGAACCTGCCACAGGCGACCCACGTTGACTGTCGCCGTTGTCGGTGCGATGGCGTTCAGCCAAGGGCGGATATTCAGGAAATGGGCAGCGAGGTAGCTGTTCTTGACTTCTTCACCACGGGCTCGCACCCAACCCACGTTCTCTCCGAGAACGACCATGTCGTTGCCGTAAGAGAGTACGGACTGACCACGGCAGAAGCCCAGGAATTCGCCAAGTGCGGCTGCCGGGGAGAGCCCTTCACGGTCCACGGTCTCCTGGTCGATTCCAGTGAGCTCGGTGAAGTACGAGGACAGTTGTGGATTGGCCGTGGGCCGGACCAGCGCTTCGTACTCCTCGACGATGGAAAAGTCCTCACGCAGGCGGAGCGCGCCGATCTGCACAATCTCGCGAAGCTGCCCTGACGCCCCCCAGTCCTGCTCAAGTGCCCCCGGCCATGACGTGAATTCCAGGTCGAATAGAACGAACGTGTGCAAAATTGGTCTCCCTCTGGCGTGGGTCGCTGACAGGCTAGCCCTGTTCATTACGCTCTTGCGTCGGCAGAGACGATTTCCCGCCACGGCCACTGCGCCTGCCCTCGCAGAATCACCGCCATTTATTAATGGGGAGTACAGCCTTCATTGCCTTGTGCGGCAAGCAGCGGCACAAGGGCTGCGCCCCGCCCTGGGGATGGTGCAGAAGGCCCGGTTGACGCATCACGCGCAGCGGGCTCAGGGTGCACTGCGCCTCGACCGGCGGGCGCTGAACCTTGCAGACATCTGACTCTAGACAAGACTGGACATGTATGGCTAGCTTCCAGCCATGCCTAAACAGGTCCTCAAGCATCAGCGCATCGCCCGTGTCCTGGCCCGCGAGATCCAGAGCGGCACCCTGGAGCCGGGCAGCAGGCTGCCCGGCGAACACGCGCTCACCCGGCGCTTCGAGGTCAGCCGGACCACCGTCCGCCAGGCGCTGGACGAGCTCAGCAGGCAAGGACTGATTTCCACGCACGCCGGTGTCGGCTCGTTCGTCACCTTCGACGGCAGCCTGCTGGACAACACGCTTGGATGGACCAGGGCGCTGGCCGACCAGGGTGCCCGGATCACCACCGAGATCCTCCGTCTCGAGGCGGTGCGCGATGCCCGGCTGGCCGAGGAACTCGGCGTCGAGGAAACCGAGTTCATGGTGCTCGACCGGATGCGCGTGCTGCCGGAGGGGACACCCGTCGCACTGGAGCGCAGCAGGGTTCCGCTGGCCCCGGCTCTGGCCGACGTCCCGCTCCGCGGGCTGCTGGACGACTCGCTGACCAAGACCCTGGCCGCGGCCGGGCTGCGCGCCACCCACGGAGACGAGTGGGCGAGCGTACAGCCGCTTGCCGCCGACGAGGCGGCGCTGCTCCGCCGTCCGGAGGGCGAGACCTGGCTCAGGACCCGCCGGGTGAGCCGCGGAGCGGACGGCCGGGTCGTGGAGCAGGTGACCAGCCTTCTCGACCCCGCCCGGTTCCAGTTGCACCTCGGCTTCGGCGAGCAGCCGCAGCCGGAATGACCCGGCTCATATCCGACGTACACGCGCACACTCACACTCACAGGAAGCCCGAATGAACCACCAGCATGACCGCGCCCTTGGCGCCCTGTACGGCCTGGCCATGGGCGACGCACTGGGGATGCCCACCCAGATCATGTCCCGGCGGTCGATCGTCGCCCGGTTCGGCACCGTGACCGGCTTCGAGCCCGGCCCGTCGGACAATCCGGTGAGTGCCGGAATGCCCGCCGGTTCGGTCACGGACGACACCGACCAAGCCATCATCGTCGGCCGGCTGCTCACCGAGTCCGGCGGCCGTATCGACCCGCTGCGGTTCGCACACGAGCTCCTGGAGTGGGAGCGCGACATGAAGGCCAAGGGCTCCTTCGATCTGCTCGGCCCCTCCACCAAGGCCGCCTTGGAGGCGGTGTCCCGCGGTGTACCGCCGGAGGAGGCGGGCAAGTCCGGCGCCACCAACGGCGCGGCCATGCGGATCACCCCTGTCGGCATCGCCTTCTCCCACACATCGCTGGAGCACTTCCTCGACGAGGTCGCGGCGGCGTGCCAGGTCACCCACGACACCACCATCGGCATAGCCTCCGCCGCCGCCGTGGCCGCGGCGGTGAGCCGGGGCGTCGACGGCGGTGACCTGGAGGACGCCTTCGACGCGGCGATCACGGCGGCCGCGGCCGGTGCGGAGCGCGGCCACTGGGTCGCCGGCGCCGATATCGCCGCCCGTATCGGCTGGGCCGTGGACCTGGTCCGCGGTCTGCCCGAGCAGCAGGCCCTGGACCGCGTATGCGATCTGGTCGGCACCAGCGTCGCCAGCCAGGAGTCGGTCCCCGCGGCCTTCGCCGTACTGGCCCTCGCCGACGGCGACCCGTGGCGGGCCTGTCTGCTGGCGGCGAACCTAGGCGGCGACTGCGACACCATCGGTGCCATCGCCGGTGCCATCGCCGGTGCCATCAGCGGCGCCTCCGGCCTGCCCGCCGAGGCACTGGCCACCCTGCGCTCGGTCAACGGTCTCGACCTGGAACCGATGGTCACCGCTCTGCTCGCACTGCGCGCCGATCCGGCCGAGTGAACACACGCCCGCACACCAACCCGCACCGGAGCACTCCCGGCCGAAGAGACCGGATCAACCGGATCGACCGGATCAACCGGATCGACTGGATCGACCGGATCGACTGGATCGACCGGATCGACTTGAGACACCGGAGAGACCGGAGAGAAAGACAGGTACGACCATGGCGGTTTCAGAGAACGACCGCGTCGGCACCGTGGAGACCAGAGGCATCGAGCCGGTCCCGGACACCGAACGCCACGGCCACGCCGGACAGATGTTCTGGACCTGGTTCGCCGCGAACATCAGCATCCTCGGCCTGCCGCTCGGCGCGGCGCTCGTCAGCTTCCGCGGCCTGAACTTCTGGCAGGCGGCCATCGTGGCCGTGCTCGGCTCCTTCGGCTCCTTCGCCCTGGTGGGCGCACTCAGCATCGGCGGCAAGCGGGGCGGAGCGCCCGCGCTCACCCTCTCCCGGGCGGTGTTCGGGGTGCGGGGCAACGCGGGCCCCACGCTGGTCACCTGGCTGAGCCGGCTCGGCTGGGAGACCATCAACACCACCACGGCCGCGTTCGCCCTGCTGGCGCTGCTCGACGTCGCCTTCGGTATCAAGCGGAACACCGTGCTCACCGTGGTGTGTCTGCTGGTCTTCATCGGCTGCACCCTGCTGATCAGCGGTCTCGGGCACGCCACCATCATGTGGATCAACAAGTGGGCGACCTACGTCTTCGGCGTGCTCAACCTGATCGTGATCGCCTTCCTCGCGGCCACGGTGGACTGGAACAAGGTCTTCAGCGCGCCGGTGGGACCGGCGAGTTCGATGGTCGTGGGAATCGGCATGATCGCCGCGGGGACCGGCATCGGCTGGGCCAACGCGGGCGCCGACTACGCCCGTTACCTGCCCCGGAAGGTCCCCGGCGGAAGGCTGGTGGCCGCCTCGGCCTTCGGCGCCGGTATTCCGCTGGTCGTGCTGATCTCCCTGGGCTCGCTGCTCGCGGCGGGTGAGCCGGACCTCGCCTCCGCCTCCGACCCGGTGTCGGCGATCAACGCGATGCTGCCCTCATGGATGTCCATCCCGTACCTCATCGCCGCCTTCGGCGGGCTGCTGCTCTCCAACCACCTGTCCGTCTACTCGGCCGGACTCACCATGATCACCCTGGGCATACGGGTCCGGCGTACCCTCGCCGTCGGCCTGGACGTCGTCGTCACCTTCGCGGGCGGGATCTACTTCATCCTGATCGCCCAGGACTTCTACGGCCCGTTCATCACCTTCCTCACCCTCCTCGCCGTGCCGATCACCGCCTGGGTGGGCGTCTTCGCGGTGGACCTCATGGTTCGCCGGTCCTACGACAGCGAAGCCCTGATGAACGTCGGACGTTCCAGCCGCTACTGGTTCCGCGGCGGTTTCGCCTGGGCCGCGATGATCGCCTGGGCGGTGGCCATCGTGGTGGGCCTGCTGTTCACCGAGGCGAGCACCAGCGCGACCGACGTGTGGTTCTCCGGACCGCTCGCCCACAGCTGGATCGGGTCCAACGGGCTCGGATGGGTCGTGACCCTGACGCTCGCGGCCGGCGTCTACGCGCTGTTGCGCAGGCTGGACGGCACCGTCCGCCAGGAGGCGTCCGAACAACGTCCCCAGCAGCAGGTACTTCCCACTGCGGCCGCGCAGGAGACCTCATGAGCAGTCGGAACGCAGGCAGTTGGAACGTGAGCGGTCAGAACGTGAACGGTCAGAACGGCGTCGTCGGCGACGTCACGGGCGCCCGGCTGGTCCTGGCCGGCAACGCCATCGTCGATCTGGTGATGCGGGTGGCCGCACTGCCCGAACGCGGCGGCGACATCATCTCCAGCGACACCGCCCTCACCACGGGCGGCGGCTTCAACGTCCTTACCGCCGCCCGCCGTCTGGGCATGCCGGCCGTCTACGCGGGCGCCCATGGCACAGGGCCGTTCGGTGACCGGGTACGGACGGACCTCGCCCGGGAAGGCGTCGAGCTGGTGCTGTCTCCGGTCACGGAGACGGACACCGGATTCTGCGTCGCCCTCGTCGACGACGGTGGCGAGCGCACCTTCGCCACCAGCCTCGGGGCGGAGGCCCGGCTGACCGAGGCCGACGCCAAGGCCGTACTCGCCGCGCTGCGACCCGGCGACATGGTGCAGATCTCCGGATACGGGCTCGCCTACCCGGTCAACGGCCCGGTCCTGGCCTCACTCGTGGAGCGGCTGCCGGAGCACATCCAGGTCTTCCTCGATCCGGGTCCGCTGGTCGCCGAGATCCCCGAGGAGGTGCTGGAACCCGTCCTGGCGCGCTGCGACTGGATCAGCTGCAACCAGCGTGAAGGACGGTTGCTCACCGGACTGGCCGACGCCCGTGAAGCGGCGGTCGCGCTCGCCGCCCGGCTGGGTTCCGGCACCGGGGTGCTGCTGCGGGCCGACGCGGACGGCTGCTGGCTGGTCCCGCCCCGCGGCGAGGCCCAGCACCTCCCGGGCCGCCGGGTGACCGCGGTCGACAGCAACGGCGCCGGCGACGCCCACATGGGAGCCTTCCTGGCCCTCCTCGGCCACGGGCTGGACCCGGCCGCCGCCGCACAGGGCGCCAACGCCGCGGCGGCCTTCGCGGTCACCCGCCACGGCCCCGCCACCGCACCGACGCTCGCCGAGCTGCTCGACTTCCTCGGCCAGGATCCGTCAGCGGCACGGCTGGCGTCGGCGCTCCGGCGGTAGCCCGCCGGCGCGCCACGCACCAGGGCGGCGATCGGGGTACGGGGGAGAGGCCGGACGGCAGGTCCGCGAACGAGCGTGCCTACCAGTCCAGTCGGCGCACCGACCGGCGGATGACCAGCTGTGTGCCGAGTACGACGTGGTCGTCGGCGGGGGCCTGCGTGCGCGACAGGGCCATGCGTACGGCGGTGCGGCCGAGTTCCTCGTAGGGCACCCGGACCGTGGTGAGCGGCGGTGTCAGGTCAGTGGCGAAGGGCACGTCGTCGAAGCCCACCACGGACACGTCGCCCGGTACGTCGAGGCCGGTCTCGCGCAGCGCGGCGAGTGCGCCCAGCGCGACCACGTCGGAGGCGGCGAACACCGCGGTGAACTCCAGCCCGGCCCGCAACGCGTCCCGCGTGCGGACATAACCCGAGGCACGGGTGTACGTCCCCGCGGTGTCCAGCTCCTCGACATGGTCGACGCCGTGCGCGCGCAGCGCGTCCCGGTGCCCCGCCCTGCGCTCGTCCCCGCTGCTCAGCCCGGTCTCCCCGCCGAGGAACAGCACCCGCCGGTGCCCGGACGCGAGCAGGTGCGAGGTGGCCTGGAAGGCACCACCCCGGTTGTCGTAGTCCACGACGGTCACCGGCAGGTCGGGCGCCGGCGCCGGACGGCCGACCAGTACCAGGCGCGATCCCGCGGCGTTCAACGCCTCGGCGTATCCGATCATCCGCCGGTCGTACGCCTCGTCCGGCACCACACTGCCGACGAGGAGGACGGCGGCCGCGTGCTGCTCCCGCATGAGCTGGACCAGGTCGTCCTCGCGGGCCCGGTCGTCATGCGTGGCGCACACCAGACTCAGCCTGCCCCGGTCGGCGGCCTCCTGTTCCACTCCGGCGGCGACATGGGCGAGCGACGGGTTACTGGTCAGGGCGCATGGATGAGTGGTCGTCACCGCTTCCTGGTCAGCCACTCGGCGAGTACGGCGGCCTGGCTGTGGTCCACGTCCTTGGTGGCGGTCAGCAGCAGGAGCTTGTCCTGCGCGGCGAGATCACGCAGATGCTCCGCGGCCTGCCGATGCCCGGAATCCCGCAGTTCGGCAAAGTAGCGGCGGCGGAACTCGGTGAAGCGGCTCGGTTCATGGCTGTACCATTTGCGTAGTTCGGTCGACGGGGCGACGTCACGGAGCCACTCGTCCAGATGCGCGTCTTCCTTGCGCATGCCGCGTGGCCAGACCCGGTCGACGAGCACACGTTTACCGTCCTGAGGCGAGGTCTCCTCGTAGACTCTGCGATACGTGATCTGTTTGGCCATGAGAATGCCCTTCCAGATCGATCGGTCGGCTCGGCCTGAGCTGCTGGACGGCTCGGCCCTCCGCCGCGAAACGGAATCGGACTCAACCAGTTTATCGGGGACTTCTCGGGCGAGCCGACCGCTCCCGGAGTGGCCTCCACGAGTGCCCGTTACGGGCGGCATCGACAACGACCCCTTGCGGTGTCGAGGAGGTGCGACGGCATGCCCGGCAGACGTCCCCCGCCGGAGTCACGCGACTTTCCCGCGATGAACGCGGTCCGGGATCTGGACGCGGCGGTGACCGCATGCCGGGCCTGCCCGCGGCTGGTGGCCTGGCGGGAGGAGATCGCGCGCGTCAAGCGCCGGACCTTCAGGGACTGGGAGTACTGGGCCAGGCCGGTGCCCAGCTTCGGCCCGCCGGACGCTCCCCTTGCGATCATCGGGCTTGCGCCGGCCGCGCACGGCGGCAACCGCACCGGGCGCATCTTCACCGGCGACCCGGCCGGTGACGCGCTGTATGCCGCGCTGTACGACATCGGGCTGGCCTCCCAGCCGACCGCCACGCACCGCGGCGACGGGATGGAGCTGTACGGGGTGCGGATCACCGTGCCCGTGCACTGCGCGCCGCCCGCCAACCAGCCGACCACCACCGAGCGGGACACCTGCCGCCCCTGGCTCGCCCGTGAACTGGAGTTGTTGCGGCCCACCTTGCGGACGGTCCTGGTGCTCGGCGCCTTCGCGTGGCACGCGCTGTTGCCGGTGCTGGCGGAAGCGGGATGGCAAGTGCCCCGTCCGCGCCCGGTCTTCGGGCACGGTGCGCACGTAGTGATTGTCGGTCCCGGTGACGAGCGGCAATTGCACCTGCTGGGCTGCTACCACCCCAGCCAGCGCAACCTGTTCACCCGCACCCTCACCCCCACCATGCTCCGCGACGTACTGCGCCGCGGCGCCGACCTCGCCGGACTGCGGGACGGGCAGCGCCCCGGCCCGCCGCCCGGCTCCTGATGTGCGTCCGCCCGGCGGCCGACGGTCCTCGCACTCACCCTCACCTGCGCGCGGCCTGACCGATGCTGTACGTCGGCACCCTCGAACCCCAGCCGTCCCTCGTCCCACGGAGGCCGTGCATGCTGCTGCGCCAGCTGGAGTACCTCGTCGCACTCGCCCGCGAACGCCACTTCGCCCGCGCCGCAGCCGCCTGCTACGTCTCGCAGCCGTCGCTGTCCGCCGCGATACGCCGGCTCGAACACGAACTCGACGTGCCGATCGTGCGGCGGGGCAGACGCTACGAAGGGCTGACGCCCGAAGGTGAGGTGGTGCTGGCGTGGGCGCACCGGATCCTGGCCGAACGGGACGCGCTACGGCAGGAACTGTCGGCACTGCGCGGAGGGCTGACCGGTACGCTGCGACTCGGCGTCGTACCGACGGCGCTGCCGGTGGCCTCCCTGCTGACCACTCCGTTCTGCGAACGCCATCCGCGCGCCGGAGTGACCCTGGAGTCGCTGTCGTCGGCACAGATCACGCACGGACTGGCCGAGTTCGAACTGGACGCGGCGATGACCTACCTGGACGACGACACACTGCGCCAGGTCAGGCGCTTCCCGCTCTACGAGGAGCGGTACATGCTCCTCACTCCGGTCGACGGCCCGCTGGGCACGTCCGACACGGCCCGGTGGTCGCAGGCCGCTGCCCTGCCCCTGTGCCTTCTCTCCCCGAGGATGCGCAACCGGCGGATCATCGACGAGTGCTTCGCCGCCGACGGCGCCACCGCCGCCCCCGCGATCGAGACGGACAGCGTCGCCGGGCTCTACGCCCATCTGCCCGGTGGCCGCTGGTCCAGCGTCATCTCGCACGCGTGGCTCCACATGTTCGGGGTGCCGGAAGGCATGCGGGTGGTGCCGCTGACGGGGGCGGCGCACGGGCCGCGCGTCGGGCTGGTCGTGGCGCGCAGCGAACCCGAGTCGGTGCTCGCCGAGGCACTGGTGACGGTGGCGCGGGAGGCCGGCGTCCGGGACGCGCTGGACGAGCTGCTGCACTCCTACCTGGGCGGACGCAGCTGATAGAAGCGGGCTATGAGGGCATAGCAAGGATCGCTTTGACCAGCGCGAACGATGCCGTGGATCGTGAACTGCACCTTCCCGCAACGCCAGTTGAGGAGCCGCGACATGGCCAAGGTGCTCTGCGTCCTGTACGACGACCCCACCGACGGATACCCGACCACGTACGCCCGCGACGACCTCCCCACGATCGACCACTACCCCGGCGGCCAGACCACCCCCACCCCCGAGGCGATCGACTTCACCCCGGGCCACCTGCTCGGCAGCGTCTCCGGCGAACTCGGTCTGCGCGGCTTCCTGGAGAAGGCGGGCCACACCCTCGTCGTCACCTCCGACAAGGACGGCGACGGGTCGGTGTTCGACCGCGAACTGCCCGACGCGGACGTCGTGATCTCGCAGCCGTTCTGGCCGGCCTACCTCACCGCGGACCGTCTCGCCGCCGCGAAGAACCTCAAACTGGCCGTCACCGCGGGCATCGGCTCCGACCACGTCGACCTCGACGCCGCGATCGCGCACGGGGTGACGGTCGCGGAGGTGACGTACTGCAACAGCATCAGCGTCGCCGAGCACGTGGTGATGATGACGCTGTCCCTCGTGCGGAACTACCTGCCCTCCCACCAGGTGGTCCTGGGCGGCGGCTGGAACATCGCGGACTGTGTGGCCCGCTCGTACGACCTGGAGGGCATGCACGTCGGCACGGTCGCCGCCGGGCGGATCGGGTTGGCCGTACTGCGCCGCCTCGCCCCCTTCGACGTCAAGCTGCACTACACCGACCGGTACCGGCTTCCCGAGGACGTCGAGCGCGAGCTGGGGCTCGTCTTCCACGAGAGCGCGGCCGACATGGTGCCGCACTGCGACGTCGTCACGATCAATGCGCCGCTGCACCCCGAGACCGAGGGACTGTTCGGCGACGAGCTGCTGGCCACGATGAGGCGCGGCGCCTACCTCATCAACACCGCACGAGCGAAGATCGTCGACCGGGACGCCGTGGACCGCGCCCTGCGCAGCGGTCAGCTGGCGGGCTACGCCGGTGATGTCTGGTACCCGCAACCGGCCCCCGCCGACCACCCCTGGCGCACCATGCCGCACCACGGCATGACCCCGCACATCTCCGGCTCGTCCCTGTCCGCCCAGGCCCGCTACGCGGCCGGCACCCGCGAGATCCTGGAGTCCTGGCTGACCGGGCGTCCGATACGCGACGAGTACCTCATCGTCGACGGGGGAGCCCTGGCCGGAACAGGCGCCCACTCCTACTCGGTCAACAAGTGACCCACGGAGGCCGCCGCCCGCCCCGGCCCGGCTCGTCCCGCCCGCTCAGAAGCGGCCGATGCGCACGCTCGCAGACTTCACCTGGGCGGTGGCCTCCGTCCCTACCTGCCCATGCCGCTGCCGTGGTCCCTCAGGATCAGGGCGTGGTCCGGCACGGTGCCATTACCGCTCCGTCAGCCGGATCGCGGCGGCGGGGCAGACGGCCACGGCGTGGCGTACGTCGTCGAGCAGATCGTCGCCAGGGTGGTCGTTGAGCAGGATGGCGATGCCGTCCTCGTCCCGCTGGTCGAACACGTCGGGGGAGGCGATGACGCACTGCCCCGACGCGACGCACTTCGGTTCGTCCAGTTCCACACGCATGTCTGTCTCCTGTGTTCGTTGGTGCTTGTGTTCGTACGTGCTTTGGGTTTGTACGTGCTTTGGGTTCGTTCGCGGGGTGTTACCAGGTCACCGGCAGTTCGTAGACGCCGTAGACGAGGCCGTCGTCCTTGAAGGGGAGCTTCTGCAGGTCGGTGGCCAGGCGCAGGGTGGGAACCCGGTGGAAGAGCGTGCCGAAGACGACCTGGAGTTCCAGGCGTGCCACGGGCTGGCCGAGGCACTGGTGGATGCCGTAGCCGAAGGCCTGGTGGCGGCGGGCGTCGCGGTGGAGGTCGAGCCGGTCGGGGTCGGGGAAGTGGCCCTCTTCCCGGTTGGCGGTGTTGCTGGGCAGGACGAGGCCTTCTCCGGCACGGACGGTCTGCCCGCCGATCTCGATGTCCTCCAGGGCGATGCGGCGGTTGCCGAGGTGGATGATGGTCAGGTAGCGCAGGAGCTCGTCCACTGCGCGTGCGACGACTTGCGGGTCGTCGGTGTCGCGGATGATCGCGAGTTGGTCGGGGTGTTCGAGCAGGGCGACGGTGCCCAGCGCGATCATGTTGGCGGCGGTCTCGTGGCCGGCTCCGAGCAGCAGTAGCCCCATGGAGACGGCCTGGCGGCGAGTGAGTTCGCCCTCGCGGTAGCGGGCAGCGAGTTCGGAGAGCAGATCCTCGGTGGGGTTGCTGAGCCTCGTCTCGATCTGCTGGTCGAGGTACTCCAGCAGCGCGTGGTGGGCGGCCGCCACCTCTTCCTGGTCGGCGTCGTGGCGCATGCCCACTTCGCTCTTGCTCTGGAAGAACTCGTGGTCGTCGTAAGGGATTCCGAGCAGTTCGCAGACGACCAGGGAGGGCAGCGGCAGGGCCAGGGTACGGACGAGGTCGGCGGGCTTCGGGCCGGCCAGCATGGCGTCGATGAAGTCGTCGGTCATGCGCTGGACGGCGGGCCGCATGGCCTCGACCCGCTTGACGGTGAAGGCGCCGGAGATCATTCGGCGGATCCGCGCGTGCTCGGGATCGTCCAAGGTGAGGAAGGAGGGCTCACTGCCGCGCTCGGCGACCTCGCGGAAGGCGGGGTTCATGTAGGGGAATCCGGAGCGCCTCTGGTCGACACTGCAGCGCGGGTCGGCCAGCAGGGCTCGCTGGTCGTCGTACCGCGTGACGAGCCAGGGCGTGGACCCGTCCCAGATCCGGACCTTCGTCAGCGGCTGATCGGCACGCAGTTGCTCCTCGTGCAGCTGCCGCAGTCCGGGCGGCGGGGCGAACGGACACCCGGCCTCCCTCGGCATCGGGAAGTCCGGCACGGTCTTGTCCGGGGCACTGGCAAGGGCGTGGTTCATGTCACTCCTCATGGTGGGGGGAAGGGAGCCCTGTTCGGGAAATCGAGAGCTCCCGGTCAGTGGGCCGACAAGGAGCCGCCGGGTCACGGGCCGAACCGCTGGGCAGGTGGGACCGCCGGCCGACTCCGGTCAGGGGCGGGACGTGGACGTTGTGTCTACGCCTTCTGGACAGGCGTCCCGGCAGCCATTTCCGCGGGGGCTCGGAGCGCGGTGGCGCCTTCACGCTGCCGCGGGAGGAAGGAGGCGAGGAGCAGGGCGACGAGGGCGGCGCCGCAGCCGATGGCCATGATCACCTTGAAGGAGCCCTCGGAGGGCAGGGCGTGGCCGGCGAAGTCGGTGGTCATCTGGGCGAGGATGACGCCGGAGGCGGCGCTGGCGATGGAGGTGCCGATGGACCGCATGAGGGTGTTGAAGGCGTTGGCGGCGGCGGTCTCGGACACCGGGACCGCACCCATGATGAGCATGGGCAGGGCGCCGTAGGCGAAGCCGATGCCCGCGCCGATGATGCAGGAGACGAGGACCAGCTGCCAGATCTCGCTCATCATGACGATGTTGAGGGCGTAGCCGGCGGCGACGATGAGAGCGCCGATCATGAGCGTGAGCTTGGGGCCCCTGGTCTGGGAGATCTTCGAGGACAGGGGAGCCGCGACCATCACGATGAGGCCCTGGGGTGCCAGGACCAGGCCGACGGTGAGCAGGTCCTTGCCCAGGCCGTAGCCGGTCTGCCGGGGCAGTTGGAGGATCTGAGGGACGATCAGCTGCATCGCGAAGAGGGAGAAGCCGAAGGCCAGCCCCGCGAGGTTGGTGAAGAGGACCTGAGGGCGTGCGGTGGTGCGCAGGTCGACCAGCGGCTGGCTGGTGCGCAGTTCGAGGAAGCCCCAGACGACGAAGGCGACGGCGGCGGCGGTGAAGAGGCCGAGGGTGGTGCCGCTGGTCCAGCCCCAGTCGCCGCCCTTGGAGATGGCCAGCAGCAGGCAGACCAGGGCGCCCGCCAGACCGAGGCCGCCGATCAGGTCGAAGCGGCCGCCGGTGCGCACCTTGGACTCGGGCACGAGGGTGACCACGGTGACGAGAGCGAGGGCGCCCATGACGGCTGAGGCCCAGAACAGGACGTGCCAGTCGAAGTTGTCGGCGACGAAGGCGGCGATGGGCAGGCCGAGGGCGGCGCCGATGCCGAGGGAGGCGCTCATCAGTGCGGTGGACGCACCGAGCCGGTCGGTGGGCAGCTCGTCGCGCATGATGCTGAGCCCCAGGGGGATGACGCCGGCGGACAGGCCCTGTAGGAGGCGTCCGACGATCATCGGGGTGAGGGAGTCGCTGAGGGCGACGATGACCGAGCCGATCGTCAGCATGGCGAGACTGGTCAGGAGCATGCGGCGCTTGCCGTACATGTCGCCGAGCCGTCCGGCGATGGGGGTGGCGACGGCGGCGGCGAGCAGCGTCGCCGTGACGGTCCAGGCGGTGTCCGAGGGCGGGGCGTTCAGCAGCGTGGGCAGCTTCGGCACGATCGGGATCACCAGGGTCTGCATCAGTGAGACCACGATCCCGGCGAAGGCCAGCACTGCCACGATCATATTCGGATTCGGGGGCGCGGACTTTCTCGTGTCCGCGGGTCGGGTGGAGGTGTGGGACATGGCTGGTCTCCGTTTGAGCAGGTAGAGATGGGCAGCCCGCTAGCGTTAAATCAACGGGTTGATTTAAAATGTAGCCCCGGCGGGTGGCCGTGTTCAAGTCGGGCCGACGGAACCCACGGGAATCCACGTCGAGGTGTGGCGGAGGAGGATGGCCTGAGCCGGGCGATGTCATTGCGTACGCTTTCGTCGTTTGACCTCGCCGACCTGGTCGAGGGTCTGCGGAGGCCTGGGGGACGGGCCCCCGCGGGCTGATCCAATGTCCCGAAGTGGTGGTGGTGATGGCCGGCAGGACGAGGCGGGACGAGCAGGTCAGTGCGACGCGGGAGGCGCTCCTGAGTGCGGCGGAGCGGCTGTTCGCCGAGCACGGGGTGCATGCGGTCGCCAACCGCCAGATCAGCGAGGCCGCCGGACAGGGCAACAATGCCGCGGTCAGTTATCACTTCGGTACCAAGATCGACTTGGTGCGTGCCCTCGCTCGCCGGCATGCCGAGGGGATAGAGGCCGGCCGTCTGCGCATGCTGACCGACATCGGTGACTCCGCCGACCTGCGGGACTGGGTGGCCTGTGCGGTGCGCCCCGTCACCGAACATGTGGAGGCCCTGGGCGCCTCCAGCTGGTACGGCCGGTTCATTGCCCAGGTCACGGCCGATCCGGCCCTGCGGGCGGTCACGAGTGAGGAGTTCGCGGCCGCGTCCCCGTCGATGCAGAAGCTGCAGGACGGCATGAACCGTTGTCTGCCCGACCTGCCGGCGGAAGTGCACGCCGAGCGTTCCGCTATGACGCGTCACTTGATCACACAGATGGTCGCGGAACGGGAGCGCGCCCTTGCGGACAACACGCCGACGTCCAGGGCCAGTTGGCGTGATACGGCGAGCGGTCTGATTGATGCCGTTGTTGCCCTGTGGCAGGCGCCGGTCACGCGCGAGGGCTGACCGCCGGCCCGCCCGGCGCGCTTCTGTGTGCCCGGCGGGTTGTTTCTGGCGAAAACTTAAATCAACGGGTTGACTTAAGTTGTGGGCTGGTGGTTGCCTGGGCCTACGGAGACGTCGAGGCGGAGGAGATCGAGTGGCCCGCAGCGGCGACGCACCGGGCTTGTGCCGACCTCTGCCGGGCAGCCGTATGCCCCCGGCGCACGCGCCGGAACATGCCGAACGGGCGGGCGTGGAACCCACGTCCACGCCGACGCCGACCGCGCCGTTGCCGTGCGCCACAGTCGTGGTGAGCGAGCGGTCACCGGTCGGTGGAACGGCGATCTGCCGAGCAGAGCGGTCACGCCACGACCGGATCGTCGGGACCCATCGACGTGCAGGAACGCCGTGCCATTCCCGGGTGCCCCGCAAAGGTGCTCTCCCCGGCAGATCCGATGCGCCCCGGGTGCGAACGGATTCCTGTCACGCCCAATGAGCCGACCTGTTTCGGTCTGCGCGCCGCCATGGCCACGCACCACAACCGACTCGACGATCTCCCACTGGAAGATCCCCCCACAAGCGAGGAGCAAGCAGTGATCAGTGCAGTAGGCAAGCCGACCGGCGAGCCCTCCGCGGACGCTCCGGAGTACGACATCACCAGGTCCGCGCGGTGTCCGCTCGATCCGGCACCCGCGATGAGGGCACGCCAGGCGGAGGGCCCGCTCGTGCGGGTCCGGCTGTGGGACGGAACCGTCGCATGGCTGGTGACCGGTTGGGAGGAACACAGGGCGGTGCTGTCCGACCAGAGGGTCAGCGTCGATCCCATGCGTCCTGGTGCTCCGAAGCTCTCCCTCGGGGAGAAGGCGATGGCCGATGCCTTGCGGAAGCAGGGCAAGACCTCGATCGGCATGAGCTTCATCATGATGGACGATCCCGAACACGCCCGACTGCGCCGGATGGCGACGTCCGCGTTCACCATCAAGCGCGTCGAGGCGATCCGTCCGCCCACCCAGCGGGCCGTCGACGACCTGATCGACAAGATGCTCGACGGCCCCAAACCGGCCGATCTCGTCGAGGCGCTCGCGCTGCCACTGCCTTCGCTGGTGATCTCCGAGCTGCTCGGCGTCCCCTACGACGACCACGAGTTCTTCCAGAACAACAGCAAGGCCATCATCAACCGGGACACACCCGGCGAGGACCGGCTCGCAGCACGTCAGGAACTGCTCACCTACCTGGACGGCCTCCTGGGCGAGAAGCTCACCCATCCCGCCGAGGACCTGCTCTCCGGGCTCGCCGAGCGGGTCAAGGCCGGTGAGCTGACCCGGCAGGAAGCCACCGAGATGGGCGTGCTGATGCTGTTCGCCGGGCACGAGACCACCGCGAACATGATCACGCTGGGTACGCTGACCCTCCTCCAGCATCCCGACCAACTGGCGCTCCTGCGCGACAGCGACGACCCCAAGCTGGTCGCCTCCGCGGTCGACGAGCTGCTGCGCTGGATCACGATCACCCACGGCGGACTGCGCCGGGTGGCGCTGGAGGACATCGAGATCGCCGGCCAGGTCATCCGCGCCGGAGAAGGCATCATCCCGGTGAACGAAACCGCCAACCGGGACCCCTCCGTCTTCCCCGACCCCGACCGGCTGGACCTCATGCGTGACGCACGCCGTCATGTGACCTTCGGCTACGGGATTCACCAGTGCCTGGGGCAGCCGCTGGCCCGTATGGAGCTGCAGGTCGTCTATCCCGCCCTCCTGCGGCGGATCCCCACCCTGGCGCTCGCCGCGGATCTGGCGGAGATCCCGTTCAAGCACGACGGGTTCGTCTACGGCGCCTACGAACTGCCGGTCACCTGGTGAGGAACGCCATGCCCAGTGATGTGGTGATCGTAGGCGCCTCGGCGGCGGGACTGGCCACGGCCGAGGCTCTTCGCAACAAGGGATATGACGGGGCACTGACCCTGGTCGGAGACGAACTGCACCTTCCGTACGACTGGCCGCCGCTGTCGAAGCAGATCCTGTCCGGCGCCTGGGAGCCGGAGCGGGGACGCCTGCGCGACGAAGAGTCCATCGGCAAGCTCTGCGCGAACCTCCGACTCGGCCGCACAGCGGTCGGGCTGGACCTGGCCGAGCGCCGGGTACGGCTGGACGGCGGCGACCCGGTCGGCTTCGACGCCCTGGTCATCGCCACGGGCGTCACTCCGCGCCGGCTGCCCGGCGACGACCTCGCAGGCGTGCATGTCCTGCGCACGCTCGATGACGCCCTGGTCCTGCGCGCCCATCTGCTGGGCGGGCCGAAGGTCGTGGTGGTCGGCGCCGGATTCCTCGGGGCCGAAGTGGCAGCGGTGGCCCGGACCATGGGACTGGAGGTCACGCTGGTCGACCCGCTGCCGGTGCCCATGCAACGCCAGGTCGGAGAAAGCATCGGGGAACTGGTCAGGCAGATGCACAGCGATCACGGGGTCGCACTGCGCCTTGGGACAGGTGTGGCCCGGTTCGAGGAGTCCGCCGGCCGAGTGGTCGCCGTCGAACTGGCCGACGGCACCAAGCTCGACGCGGACGCGGTCGTGGTCGCCGTGGGGTCCACACCGGCGACGGACTGGCTGACCGGCTCCGGCCTGCCGCTCGGCAACGGTGGTGGTGCGTCAACACGATGTCCCAGCACTGCGAGCGAAAGGCGAACCGGTTCCTACCCCGGTTCGACCTGCCCAACAGGAAGAAGGCGTCGGCGCTCTGCGGCTGCGGATCGTTCGCCGAGGCCATGGTCGTGGATGAGGCGACCGTCGTCGCCGTACGGACCGACCTGCCCGACGAACAACTCGCCCTGCTGGGCTGCGGCGTGACGACCGGCCTCGGCGCCGCCCTCAACACCGCCGCGGTCCAGCCCGGATCGAGCGTGGCCGTCATCGGCTGCGGCGGCGTGGGCCAGTCCGTCATCCAGGGGGCACGCATTGCCGGCGCGTCCACCATCATCGCCGTCGACCTGTCGCCCGGCCGCCGCGAGGCGAGCCTGCGGGTGGGCGCCACCCACGCCGTCGACCCGGCAGAGGGTGACCCGGTCGGGCAGGTCCGCGCCCTCACCGGCGGGCGCGGCGCCGACCACTCCTTCGAGGCGGTCGGACTGCCCCAACTCCTGGTGCAGGCCTTCGACATGGCCCGGCTGGAGGGCACGGTGACCTTCATCGGGATGCCCCCTGCGCGGGACGCCATGCTCACCCTCCCGGCGGTGTCCGCCATCTTCACCGGCAAGCGCATCCAGGGCTCCGTCGTGGGTGGGTCCCAGATCCTGCGGGACTTCCCCCGCTACATCCGGCTGGCGGAGACCGGGCAACTGGACCTCGACGCGATGGTTTCCCGGCGCATCACCCTCGACGAGGTCAACGAGGGCATCGAGTCGCTTGAGCGAGGGGGGGGAGGGCGTCCGCACGGTGATCGTGTAGGCACGGGCCGCCGCCGGTCCGACAAGTCAGCCCTCCCCTCCGACAGTTACTGGAGCCCACGCGATGAGCACAGCCGCAGTGAACGAGTCCGGCACGGCAGACACACCGTCCAAAGCCAAGCGCCAGGTGCTCGTGGCCCTCAGCGGCTTGCTCATCGCGCTCTTCGTCTCGACGCTCAGCAGCACCGTGGTCTCCAGCGCACTTCCGAAGATGGTGGGCGCGCTGAACGGCTCGCAGACGCAGTACACCTGGATCGTCACCGCGACCCTGCTCAGCACGACCGCCACCACCCCGATCTGGGGCAAGCTGGCCGACCTGTTCAGCAAGAAGACGCTCGTGCAGATCGCCATCACCGTCTTCATCCTGGGCTCGGTGGCTGCGGGGCTCAGCCAGTCCCCGGGGCAGCTCATCGCCGCGCGCGCCGTCCAGGGCATAGGCGTGGGCGGCGCGCAGTCCCTGGTCCAGATCGCCATCGCGGCGATGATCCCGCCGCGCGAACGCGGCCGGTACAGCGGCTACCTCAGCAGCGTCACCGCCCTGTCCACCATCGGGGGTCCGCTGCTCGGCGGGTTCATCGTCGACACCTCATGGCTGGGCTGGCGGTGGTGCTTCCTCATCAGCATCCCGGTCGCCGTCGCCGCGCTGATCCTGCTCCAGCGGACGCTGCGCCTCCCGGTAGTCCGCCGCGACAACGTGAAGATCGACTACCTGGGCGCGACCCTGATCACCTCGGGAATCAGCATCCTGCTCGTCTGGATCTCGTTCGTCGACGGTTCGTTCGCCTGGGCGTCCTGGCAGACCGCCGCCATGGTCGGCGCCGCAGTGGTCCTGCTGTCCGTCGCCCTGTGGGTCGAGACGCGCGCCGCCGAGCCCATAGTGCCGCTGCACATCATCAAGCAGCGAACGACTGTGCTGGCGATCCTCGGAAGCCTCGCCGCCGGTACGGCCATGTTCTCGGCCTCGGTCTATCTCAGCCAGTACTTCCAGGTCAGCCGCGGTTACTCGGCCACCCAGGCGGGGCTGCTGACCATTCCGATGATGGGCGGCCTGCTGGTCTCCTCCATTCTGGCGGGCCGGCTGCTCAGCAGGACCGGGAAGCTCAAGCCCTTCGTCACCGCCGGCACCATCCTGCTCACGGCCGGATTCGCCGGACTCGGCACCATCGACCACAGGACGTCCCTGGTCTTCATGAGCGTCGCGATGTTGTGCATCGGCACCGGCGTCGGTATGACACTCCAGAACTTCATCCTCGTCGTGCAGAACTCCGTCCCACTGAAGGACATCGGCACGGCCAGTTCCACGGTCACCTTCTTCCGCTCCCTGGGCGGTACGTGTGGGGTCACCGTTCTCGGCGCCGTGCTGACTCGTCAGGTCACCGAGCGGATGTCGCAGGATCACGAGAGCGCCGGCGTCGCCTACGGCGCAGCCACCGGCAACATTTTCCTGATCGCCGCCTCCGTGGCCGCCCTCGGCATCGTCGCGGCGGTCCTGCTGAGGCCGGTCGTCCTGCGAACGAGTCTCGACACTTCCGAAGCCACCTCGTCAGCCACTTCATCAGCCACCTCGTCAGCCGCCGTAGAAGCGGTCGATGGCGCTCCCCACGCCGAGCGAACGGCCACCGCACCCGAACCGAACGAAGCGGGCCCCGCGCGCGACGAGGTGAGGTCAGATCCGAAGCGGTGAGGCGCTGGCGACACGGTGCCCGCGATGAGTTTCCTGCCCGGCGCCGGTCTACGTGTAGGGAGGCGAGCAGCACAGGCTCGTCCCTCGCGTTCCGGCGCGACAAGGGCAGTGAAAGGAACCGCGATCGGTATGTCCGACGACACTGAGCAGATCCGCGACCTGATCGAGCGGTGGGCGGCGGCCGTGCATCAGGGCGCCCTGAACGTGGTCGCGGCCGACCACGCCGACGACATCGTGATGTTCGATGTGCCGCCGCCGTACGAGGGCGTGCGGGGCCTTGATGCGTATCGGGAGGTCTGGCCGCCGTTCTTCACCTGGCAGGCGCAAGGCGCCTGCTTCGAGATCGAGGAGCTTGAGGTCACGGCGGGCGAGGACGTCGCCTTCGCCTACGCACTGCTGCGCTGCGGCACCGAGGAGGAACTTGCCGATCAGCCGGAGCTCCGGATGCGGCTCACGTTGGGACTGCGCAAGGAGGGGGGACGCTGGGTGGTGGCGCACGAGCACCACTCCTTCCCCGACCTCCACGGCCCGGACGAACAGGCCCAGGCCGAGCACGAGGTGCGTGCGGTGCACCGGCACTGGTTCGACCGCACCGCCGCGAAGGACCTGGACGGGCTGATGGCCCATATCGCTGAGGACATCGTCTCCTACGAGCACGACGCGCCCCTGCAGTACATCGGCCGGGACCGGGTGCGTGAGGTCTGCCGCGCGGGACTGGACTCGGCGCCAGGTGGCGTGACCTGGGACGTGCCCGAGATGAAGGTGCTGATCCGCGACGATCTCGCGGTTGTCTGGGGTCTGAACCACATGACCGGCGAGATGGACGACGGGACAACCGACAGCACCTGGTCACGGGGCACCCGGGTACTCCAGCGGCGCGGCGGCGAATGGCAAATGATCCACCAGCATGTCTCCTACCCCTACGACCCGGAAACCGGCGAGACGAAGACCGACCTGTGCCCCTGACGCATGAGCGCCGGCTGACACGACCGGTATCCGTGGAAACACTGCCGAGGGAACTGCATGTTGGTGCTCAGCAGTCGAGACGGCTGGTCACTCTGGTGCGTCAAGCGCAGAACGGTGGCGGCGACGATGGCTGCTTGCGGTCCTGCCGACAGCGATTGGCCCGGGAATGGTCCGGCGCGCGGCTGCGGACCACCGGAGAGGAAGAGACCACACCGCCCCGCGAGGCCGGTCTCTTCCTTTCCTTCCTCGCGCCAGACGGGCTCAGCCGTTGGGATACAGCTCGGCGATCAGCTGCGTCCGCTTCATGGTCCACTGCGCCGACATGTCGTGCACCAGGTACAGATCGCGGCGCCGGGTCCAAGGCTGCCCGGACTCGGGGTCGTAGGTGTCCGGCATGGTGAAGCCTTCCGGAGCGAAGGCGGTCATGCCCCGGCCCTTGGTGGTGAGCACGCAACGCTTGATGTGGTCCCGCCAGCCGACCACGCCGGCCGTCCCGATCCCGCCAGACGCGGCCTTGCGCAGCTCGGCCACCTGGGCGGCGACGCCATCGGTACTCAGATAGGTGATCGTGCCGTCGGCAGCGATCACCGGCTCGATCGCGGTCACCTGGTCCAGCCCGTGCTTGGTGGTGAGGAAGTGCGCGATCTCCCACTGGGCGTAGACCGGCAGAGTGCGCACCGCCCTGATCTCGGCGACGACGTCCGCGAGTTGCTCGTTCATCGGCCCCGGTTCGGCAAGCACCCTGGTCGGGTCGCCGCCGTTGGCCGGCGGCCGGTTGCCGAAGGAGTAGGCGACGATGAAGTCCAGTTGGTCCACCGGCGCGGTGGCCGGGGCCCAGTCGAATCCGATGTCAAGGATCCAGGGGACCACGGTCCGGGCCGTGTCGGTGTCCTGGAGCACCGCCGCCAGCACCTTCAGCATCTCGCGCTGAAGGTGCGCGTCTGCCTGGGGGCTCACCTGGTGCCCGGAACGGCCCGGCGCGGCGCCGATCAGCAGGGGAGCTGCGGCGGCAGCGGACAGTGCGGCGGCGAAGGCGCGTCGTTCCATAAGGCGGTCTCTCTTGCTGGTGCGGGTGTCATGCGAACAGCCTGATCCTGAGCAGACGACGTGGCCCGTCAGCCAAGGGAGAGGGGCGAGACGATGAAGTCCAGGATTGCCGCCGCACCACGGGTACACATCGGCCAGGTCTGCGTCATGCGTCCAGCAGTTGTGCCGAAGCCGGATCTCAACCTCATCGTCGTCGGCGCCGACGTGCTGGATGTGCTGGCTTGGTGGGAATGGCCGCACCTTTCAGGCCCGCGCGGCGCCGCGAGTTCGACCATCGGCCCCGTCCGCTTCCGGATGACCGGTCGATGACCGTCGTCGCCTTGACCTCCGCGACTCGATCGTGCGGCAGGTGTTCTCCATCGGGATGCAGGCCGAGTCGACGGTCATGCTGGGAAGCCGTGCCGATAGCGCACCGGCCGAAAGTGTGCCACTCTTCGCCGACGAGGTCGAAGTGTTCGAAGTGACGAGCTCCGGCCGACGGCATCGAACCAGCTGGGGCGGCGGTGACCATCCACGCCGTCGTCAGGTGGGCGCGCTGAGGCGATCCGGGTCACCATCCGCAAGGGCGTACCGGACCACGCCTTCGCCGTGACCATGGCCGACGCCGGCAGGGGCATCCGCAGGGCGTGTGCGATGGTCCCGCTACCGGTGCTCGTACCCCATGCCTCGCTCTCGCAGCCCGACCAGCTCGACGAACCGACGGAGGACCCGACACCGTGAACGCCCCGACCGAGCCGGCTCCGAACAGGACAGCGATCCGGATCCTGATCGTCGACGACCACGCCGTCGTCCGCCGTGGTATCCGCGCCTACCTTGAGCTGCTCGACGACCTACAGGTGGCCGCCGAGGCCGGCAACGGCCAGGAGGCCCTGGACCGGCTGGCGGCCATGGCCCCCTACGAGGAACTGCCGGACGTCGCCGTGGTCGACCTGCTGATGCCCAAGATGGACGGCGTGGCGGTGACGGCGCGGATCACCCAGCAGTATCCGAGTGTGAAGGTCGTGGTCCTGACGAGCTTCGGAGAGATGGAGCGGGTGCACGCCGCGCTGGCCAACGGTGCGTCGGGCTATCTGCTCAAGGACGCCGAACCGGACGAGGTCGTCGCCGCGATTCGCGCGGCGGCGACCGGCGAGGTGTTCCTCGACCCCGCGATCGCCCGCCAGCTCACCCGGGAGATCGTGTCGCCGCCGACCGGTATCGGTGCGCTGACCAGCCGTGAACGCGACGTCCTCATCCTCGTCGCCCAGGGACGTTCCAATCAGGAGATCGCCGACGAGCTCGTCATCAGCGAGCGCACCGCACGGACGCACGTCAGCAACGTCCTGCGCAAACTCCAGCTCACTTCCCGCACCCAGGCCGCCCTCGTCGCGGTACGCAAAGGGCTCGTGCCACCGCAGGGCTGACTCGAATTCCGTGCCCGTGAGGAGAACCGGGGTGCGGAGACGGACGATGCCGGCCCTCTCAGGGAGACCGGCCCTCTCAGGGAGACCGGACCCCTCGGGGAGACCGGCACCCTGGCTGGTCGTGGGGCTCAGACGGAGACGGCGGTCCGCCACCCCGGCTGGTAGGCATCGCGGGCCATGGCGGCGTACGGGGCAGGGCTCACGATGGCGCGCACGGCGAACTGCTCATGGGGCTCGACGGTTTTCTTCTTCGAGCCGCCGTTCGGCTCACCCCAGATGACCTTGACCTCGGCGCCCAGCGGAACGTCGGGGTTGACCGTGGCCAGCGACAGGGCCTTGCGCTCGTTGGCGCTGTAGCCCGTGAACAGCGACAGCCCGACGGTGTTGCCGTCGGCGTCCTGCACCGCGTCGAAGTTCGACGAGCCGTAGTTGGCGTTGGGCAGGTCGAAGAACTGGTAGCGGGGGCCCTCGGTGGCGAGCGGGGAGGCGAGGAGCTCGGCGACGTCCTCGGCGTTCCAGGCGAGGGTGACCTTGCGGCGCTGGGTGGCCGGGTCGATGGCCTCCAGCGCGCTGCGGCCCACGAAGTCGTGGTCGAACTTGACGAACCCGCCGTAGCCGAGCTCCCACGGGTTGAGGTAGTAGTCCTCGATGCTGTCGGAGACGAAGCTGCCCGCCAGCGCGTTGATCGCCTCGTAGCTGTTGGCACCGAGCCACTCGCGGTACGGGCGCAGCTCCTCCGAGGTGTAGATCGCGGGCAGCGGCGACGGGATCCAGCCCGATTCGAGCGTGTTGCAGGAGTAGGCGCGGGCTCCGGCCGGTTCGAGGCCGAACTCCCGTCCGGCTTCGAGGATGGCGTCGCGGACCTTGTCGTAGGTCTCGTACGATCCCCAGATCTCCAGCCCGGGTGCGCCGGCCATGCCGTGGCGCAGGGTGCGGATCGTTTCCCCCGCGATGTTCATGTAGCCCATCTTGAAGAACTTGACCTGTTCGACGGAACCGCCGTTGACCTTCTCGATCACCTCCCAGGCGCGCGGGCCCTGGATCTGGAAGCGCCAGACGTCACGGTTGACCTGCTTGCCGTAGGGGCGCGACGGGGAGCGGTCGTCGAACCGGATGTCGAGGTTGTAGCCCTGCCCGCCCTTGAACATCAGCCAGTTGGCGACCGGGGCGCGTCCCACGAAGACGAACTCCTCCTCGGCGAGCCGGAACAGGATGCCGTCGCCGATCACACCGCCCTCGGGGGACACCGGCACGAACTGCTTGGCCGAGTCGACCGGGAACTTCGCGGTGCTGTTGATGCCGGTGTCGGTGAACAGCTTCAGCGCGTCCGGGCCGGACACCCACAAGTTGACCATGTGGTGCGACTGATCGAACAGCACGGCCGTCTTCTGCCAGGCCGTCACCTCGCGGCGGAAATTGGTGAACTCGGCCGGCACAACCGGGTAGATGTAGGCCCCGAGCTGGGAGTTTCGAAGCAGATCGACGGTGTTGCCCGCCTGGTCCAGCAGGTCCTGCAGGTTCTTGGCGCTCATAGGTGCCACCCGTTCTGAAGTCGCGAATCCTCCGTCCGACGCTAGGGACCGACCCGGCGCGGCGGCAGTGAGGAATGGCGGAAGCGGAACGACCGGGGCGGCCGGTGCCTCCAGGTCATTTGACGTAGCCGGCCGCCGGTACGTCATTTGTCGTGCACCGCACTCGACAGGTCGTCGCCCGGCGGTCGCGACAACTGTGTGATGGCGGGCGGAATCTCGCGCTCTACGGTCGGAGCAAACCACTGGCGGCGCATCGCGCGGCCCTAGCCAGGGAGCACCACATGACCAGCCAGAGCAGGCCGGACCTGCCCGGGACCTATGTCTTCGACGGTCCGACGAGCCGCCGCGGGCACCATATGAACAAGCTGTTCATGTCGCTGCGCAAGGAAGACGCCCGCGCGGAGTTCCTCGCCGACCAGGCCGGCTACTGCCGGCGCTTCGGCCTCTCCGAGGAGCAGACGGCCGCGGTTCTCGGTCGTGACTGGCAGGCGATGCTCGATCTCGGCGGCAGCATCTTCTACATCTACAAGCTCGCGTTGATGGACGGGCTGTCCATGCAGTACCTCGGCGGTGTGTTCACCGGGATGTCCGAGGCGGACTTCAAGGCCGCGATGTTGGCGGGAGGGCGTACCGATGTCTGAGGTGATCTGGGGACTGGCCACGTCGCACGTGCCGTCGATCGGAGCGGCGATGGACCGCGGCATGACCGGGGAGCCGGTGTGGGCGCCGCTGTTCGAGGGATACCGGCCGGCGCGGGAGTGGCTCGCGGAGCACACGCCGGATGTCGCGATCCTCGTCTACAACGACCACGCCAACGGGGTCGACCTCGACATCGTCCCGACGTTCGCCATCGGTACCGCGGAGAAGTACCAGGTCGCCGACGAGGGCTTCGGCCGTCGCCCGGTCCCGGACGTCGTGGGGGACCCCGACTTCTCCTTCCACCTTCTGCACCAGCTGATGGACGACGGCTTCGACCTGACGGTGTTCTCCGAACTCGACGTCGACCACGGCTTCACCGTGCCGTTGTCCGTCTGGACGCCGGAGCCCGGCGACGCCTGGCCCTGCCCGGTCGTCCCGATCATGGTCAACGTCATCCGCTACCCGCAGCCGACCGCGGCGCGCTGCTACGCGCTCGGCCAGGCCCTCGGGCGGGCCATCGCCGGCTACGGTGGGGCGAGGAGCGTCGGGATTCTCGGCACCGGCGGGATGTCGCACCAACTCGCCGGCAAACGAGCGGGGTTCATCAACCCCAGCTTCGACCACATGTTCCTCGAAGCGATCGAGAAGGACCCGGAGAAACTCGCGGCGCTGAGCCGGGAGGACTACATCCGCCAGGCGGGCTCCGAAGGCATCGAGCTGATCATGTGGCTGGTCATGCGCGGAGCGATGAACGCCGAGGTCCGCAAGGTCCACTCGGCGTATCACGTGCCTGCCTCCAACACCGCGGCCGGTCTGGCGCTGTTCGAGAACACGACCACGCGCCCCGCCCGCTGATCGGTGCCGCGACGTTGTCACCCCGCATTCACGGAGGAGCCCTGTCGGTGTCGGTCCACAATCCGGGGCGGTCGCGGTCCGCCACCGATGAGGGCGATGTCCCCGCCTTCGCCGAGCGCTGCCGGGTGATGGGAGTCGTCAACGTCACCCCGGACTCCTTCTCCGACGGTGGCCTGTACGTCACGACGGACGCGGCGGTGACGCACGGACTCGCCCTCCGAAGTGCCGGCGCCGACTATGTCGACGTCGGCGGGGAGTCCACCCGCCCGGGCGCCGACCGCGTGGATCTCGCCGACGAACTGAAGCGTGTCGTCCCCGTCGTGCGTGAACTGGCGACGGCCGGTGTCCCGGTCAGCATCGACACCACACGGGCCGCGGTGGCCGACGCCGCTGTGGCCGCGGGGGCCCTCCTGGTCAACGACGTCAGCGGAGGCCTGGCCGACCCCGCCATGGCACGCGTCGTAGCGGCCGCCGGAGTGACGTGGGTGCTCAACCACTCCCGAGGCGCGAGCCGGGACATGTACGCCGCCGCCGTGTACGACGATGTCGTGCGCGAGGTCTCGGTCGAGCTGATGATGCGGGTGCACGCTGCAGTGGAAGCCGGCGTCCGCCCCGACCAGCTGATCCTCGACCCGGGACTGGGATTCGCCAAGCGGGGCGGGCAGAACTGGAGTCTGCTGGCGGATCTCGGCGAACTGGTCGACCTGGGCTTTCCCGTTCTCGTGGGAGCCTCACGCAAGCACTTCCTGGGCGACGCCCTCTTCGGCGACGGCATCCACCGTCCTGCGACGGGCCGGGATGCCGCCACGCTCGCGACGACCGTGATTGCCGCACGGGCCGGGGCGTGGGGCGTCCGCGTGCACGACGTGGCCGCATCGGCGGACGCGGTCCGCGTGGTATCGGCCCTCGGTCATGCTCGACCGGCCGACAGTGAGCGTGCACCGCCGGCCTGGCCGGCGGTCACGATGCTGCCCATGATCAGCACAGCCGCCCGGCCTCCGGGAGGCGGGCCACAATCCGCAGCGCCTCGTTGACGGCGGTCGCGTACGAGGCGGGCCTCGGCCTCTACGTCAGCCGTGTGGGGAGTCGGGGAGGCAGGCAGAGCCGGGCAGGACCGTCGCGAACGGCCACCCGTGCAAGGACCTGTCTCCGCGTCGCGTCCACGGGCTCGTTGTCGGCAGGAAGCCCTTGGAGGATCTGCGCCTTCGTCAGCAACTCGCAGTGCCCGAGACGAGGTCGTCGAACCGGGCGCACGGGCCGGGAACAGGGTGCATCGGGTTGGTTGCCTTCCGCCGTCGGGATGTGCCTTTTCCGAAGGCCGGACTCCGCGTTGCCGCGTACTCGATCCTGCCCGCGATCCGGGTTCCGCCGGATCGGCGTATCGCGCAGGGCGGGCATGCCTTCCGTCCGCGTCCGACAGAGTCATCCGTCGCTGCCCGGGGGCGATGCGCGCGTCTACGTCACTTGTCCTGCTTGGGACGCGACGCTCGCCAAGGGGAGGTCCGGTCATCCGCGTGATCCCTGGTGACGGGGGTGTTTCTTAGCGTCGTAGCAAGCCCGGATCGCCGGTCCGGCGGTGCTGCCGCGGTGGCTTCGCCGACGGCGCACCGAAACGGGCGGCCCAGTGGAAAGGTTCTTCGGCGATCATGACTTTCGAGAGTCCGGCGGCGGCCACGGCTCGCGTCGGGAGCCCTGCCGAAGCTCCTCAGTCGCGACGTCGGGTTCGACTACGCGCACGAAGGTCATCCCCGTCCGGGACAACGACGATGAGCGGGCCATGGGCCCTGATCCCCGCGGCCACGACCGCCACGGAGCACGCCGAGCCCGCTCCCCGCGTCCAGTTCGCCCGCACCAACTGAAGGAGCAAGTGACGTGACGTCGGTGACGGACCCGAGGGGTTCCACCCCGCCGCTCAGCCGCCCGGTCCCGCGCACCGCGAAGGCGGCCGTGGCCGATGCGTTGCGCGACGCGACCTACGAGATCCTGCCGTTCAAGAGCGCCGAGGAGAAGGTTCTCGCGCACGTCCCCACGGACGTGGCGCTCACCGTGACCACGACCGAGGCGAAGGGGATCGGCCCCACGATCGCCCTGGCCGCCTCGCTGACCGGACACGGCTACCGGGCCGCGCCGCACATCGCCGCGCGGCTGGTGCGCGACCAGGCGCACCTGGCCGACATCGTGGAGCAGCTGCGTGACAGCGGTATCGACCGTCTGTTCTGCATCGGCGGCGACGCAGCCGAGCCTGCCGGGGACTTCCCGGACGCGTTGAGCCTGTTCCAGGGTCTGCAAACGATCGGCCACTCCTTCACGTCGGTCGGAATCGGCGGCTACCCCGAGGGACACGGTCTGATCGACGACGAGCTGATCGAGCAGGCTCTGGAGGCGAAGGCGCCGTACGCCACGCAGATCATCACCCAGCTCTGCTTCGACGCCGCCACCACGATCCGGTGGGCTCGTACGGTGCGGGCCCGCGGTGTCACGCTGCCGATCCGGGTCGGCATACCCGGAGCCATCAGTCGGCAGAAGCTGATCCGGGTGTCGGCCGGTCTCGGGCTCGGACAGTCCGCGCGGTTTCTGAAGAAGCAGCAGAACATGTTCTGGCGGTTCTTCCTGCCCGGCGGCTACAGCCCGAACAAGCTGATCGAGAAACTGACGCCCGCGTTCGCGCAGGAGGACAACAACCTCCAGGGCTTCCACGTGTTCACCTTCAACGACCTGGAGAGCACCGAGGCCTGGCGCAAGGCCTGGCTCGCCCGTCTGTCCTGACCGATCGCGCCGGTGCCCGGCGTCTTCCCGAGGCCACGCTCGCCCTTCCCGACCCGCCCGACTCGCTCCTGGAGGCGTCATGACCCCGCCCGCCGGCACCCAGCACGGCGTCCTGCTGCTGTCCTGCCCGGACTCCCCGGGCATCGTGCACGCGGTCACCGGGCTGTTGGCGCGGGAGAAGTGCACGATCGTGCAGAGCCAGCAGTTCGGCAGCGCGGACAGCGGCGCCTTTTTCATGCGTGTGGAGTTCGCGCACGTCGACGGCTCCCCGCTGGGCCTCGACGCCCTCGGCCAAGAGATGCGAGTCCTCGCCGACAGGTTCGGCATGACCTGGAAACTGGCCGACGCCGCACAACGTCCGCGCGTGGTCATCATGGTGAGCAAGTTCGCCCACTGCCTCAACGACCTGCTGTTCCGCAACTCCATCGGCGAGCTGAACCTCGATGTCGTCGCGGTCGTGTCCAATCACCCCGACCTCGGCCGCATCGCCGACGGCTTCGGCGTGCCGTTCCGGCACATCCCGCTGACGAAGGACACCAAGCCGCAGGCCGAGGCCGCACTACTGGACCTGGTCCGTGAGGAGCGTGTCGACCTCGTCGTCCTGGCCCGCTACATGCAGATCCTCTCCGACGACCTGTGCGAGCAGTTCGAGGGCCGGGCCATCAACATCCACCACTCCATGCTGCCGAGCTTCAAGGGCGCCAAGCCCTACCACCAAGCCCATGCGCGAGGGGTCAAGTACATCGGGGCCACCGCGCACTACGTGACCGCCGACCTCGACGAGGGCCCGATCATCGAGCAGGAGGTCATCCGCGTCGACCACTCGCTCGGTCCCGCCCAACTCGCGGCCTGCGGCCGGGAGGCGGAGAGCCGCGCGCTGGCCCGCGCCGTGCGCTGGCACAGCGAGAACCGGATCGCGGTCCTCGGGAACCGAACAGTCGTCTTCCGGTGAACACCCAAGACGCAGCGGCCGGCGACCTGGCCCGACAGCCGATCGGACAGTATCTCGACGATCTCGCCGTCCGGGTCCCTGCCCCGGGCGGCGGGGCCACCGCGGCCCTGCACGCGGCACAGGCTGCGGCGCTGCGACGGGGTTGCCGGCCCGAGGCGACCGCGGCCTCCAGCGCCGGGTTCGGCGTCGACTGCATCGAAACCAAGGTCGACCTCCGGGCTGCTGTCCGCGAGGCCATCGTCACCGGCGAGTTCGTTCCGAAGAGGACGCCGAGCCACTCGACAGGCTCGGCGACGCGCTGCAGGGGGCGTCCAAGCGCGTGATCTGCTGGCCTACGCGCGACTCGACGCCGAGCTGCACGGACTCGTCCGTGGCCTCGGCGGACATGCGACGGCACGGGCAGTCGTCGACCGGTTGGAAGGGCGGACCGCTCGGCACCGGTTCAAGCTGATCCTGAATCCGGGCAGGCTCGCCTCATCCCTCGAGGAGCACCTGGCGATCCTCCGCGCCGTTCGTGACCGCGACGAGGCCGGGGCGGCGCATGCACTCCGTACACACCTGAGCGCCGTGCTGAAGGAGTTGGCCGACGGACGGGCCGAGGTCGGTCCTCGCACCTGGGTTCTCGGGGCTGCTGTGACCCCGATCGTCCCCCGCTTAGAGGGCATCTTAGAGATGGTGCAGCGGCGCCGGCAGCTGTCGGTCAGTGCAGCAGGCCGCCGCCGTCGCAGACGATCGACTGGCCGGTGACCAGGCGAGCGTCCGGTGAGGCCAGGAAGGCCACAAGCCCGGCGAAGTCCTCGGGTGTCACGAACTCCCGAATGGCCTGTTGGGACATGGTCTTCGCGAAGACCTCGTCGCCGGAGTGCGCACGCGTGCCCGGCGTCGCGACCTGGGCGGGCATCGCCGCGTTGACGGTGATGCGGTGTTCACCCAGCTCGCGGGCCATCACCCGCGTCATACCCAGCAGTGCGCCCTTGCTGGCGATGTAGCCGATCTGCCCCGGCGCGCCGGTGAAGAAGGTCCGCGACGCGACGTTGACGACGCGGCCGCGGTGTTCGCTGTCACGCAGGTACGGAAAACAGGCCTGGACCATCAGCAGCGGCCCGACGGCGTTGACGTCGTAGTAGCGGTGCAACTCCTCCGGCGTGGCGTCGAGCAGACTCTCCCGCCCGGAGAGCAGGCCCGCGTTGTTCACCAGGACGTCGACCCCGCCGAAGCGGCCCACGATGTCCTCGACGGCCCTGCCCACCGCGCTGCGGTCGGTGACGTCGCAGGTCCAGCTCGCGATGGACCCCGATCCGTCGTCCCCGTACGACCACCCGGACTCCTGCACCAGGTCGAGGGCGGCGACGGTCCCGCCCTCGGCGGCGAGCCGCCGCACGATCGCGCGGCCCAGCCCGCCCGCCGCGCCGGTCACGATCGCGACCACGCCGGCGAGCCGCGCGCTCACTACTGCTTCTCCTGGGGATGGGTGGCCAGAGCCTCGACGGACACGTCCATCCACTTCCACATGGGCAGCGAGACGAGCGCGTCGTGCAGGGCGGCCGGGTCGTCGGCCTCGTAGAGCCCGACGGTGGCGTTGCGGCCGGGCACCCGCCAGAGCCGCTTGAGGACGCCCGCCGCACGCAGCTCCATCGCCCGCGCCCGCTCGTCCCTCCTGAGCTGGTCGCGGACCTCGTCCGGGGTGCCGTGCGGGAGCAGGTTCTCCGCGCGGACCAGGAACTCCATGGTGTTCTTTCCTCTCGGATCAGGCGGCGGCGACGTCGAGCAGCAGAGCAGCCAGCTCGTCGGGGGCGGTGACCATGGCCTCGTGGCCGGTCGCGATCTCGTGGGTCGGCCAGCCGCGGGCGGCGGCCTTCTCCGCCTGCGGCCTGAAGACACGCATCCAGTCCACGCACTCGATGAACGCGGCCGGGACCTGCTCGCCCTTCCCGGTCAGCCGCAGCGGCTCGGTGTAGGTCAGCCACGGGTGCGGTGTCAGCCGCGGGGTGAGCCAGTCGACGTCCGCCTCGTCGGTGACGCCGAGTTTCTCCAGCGGGCGGACGGGAACCAGCCAGCCGTACCCCGGGCCCGCGGCGGACTCGCGGTAGTGGTCGGCGACCGTCGTGGGCAGCAGATCGATGGCGGCGTCGCCGTCGTCGCCGACGAAGGCGTCGAGGTGGATGCGCTTGACCAGCCGCTCGGGGACGCGGTCGGCCACTCCGGTGACCACTTGGCCGGCGTAGCTGTGCCCGACCAGGACGACGTCGCGGGCGTCGTACGCATCGAGAAGGGCGACGACGTCCTGGACGTGGGTGGACAGTCCGACCTGTGGGTTGAGCAGGTGGGCGCGGTCGGAGACACCGGTCAGAGTGGGGGTGTGCACCTCGTGGCCGGCGGCGCGCAGCGCGGGGGCCACTCGCTGCCAGGCCCAGCCGCCGTGCCAGGCGCCAGGTATGAGGACGAACGTGCTCATGGGGATTCCTCCGCAGGGGCGGTGTCGGGGTCCGTCGCGTCGTCGGCGTCGAGATAGCGCACACCGAGCCGTTCGAGGAGCGGTCGCATGTCGTAGATGTCGAGTCCGACCTCGCCCTGGAGGAAGCGGCGGCGCTTGGCCTCCTCGTTCGCCTCGCGGCGGGCACTTGCCTCGACTACGGCCTCGCCTTGGTCGAGGGGGACGCAGAGTACGCCGTCGTCGTCGGCGACGATGATGTCGCCGGCGTTGACCAACTGCCCGGCAGCCACTACGGGAACGTTCACCGAGCCCGGGACGGCCTTCGCGGTGCCCTGTGCGTGAACCGCACGGGACCAGACGGGGAAGCCCATGGCGGTGAGGTCGGCCACGTCGCGGACGCCGGCGTCGGTGACCAGGCCGAGCACTCCGCGGTGGCGCAGCTGGGTCGCGAACAGCTCCCCGAACATACCGTCGGTCGACCGGGAGGTGGTCGCGACCACCAGGACATCTCCGGCGCGGCACTGCTCAATGGCGGCGTGAATCATCAGGTTGTCGCCGGGGTGCGACAGCACGGTCACGGCGCGGCCCGCGATGCGTGCCCCGGGGTAGATCGGCCGCAACTCCGGTCCGAGCAACCCGCGTCGGCCGTACGCCTCGTGGGCGGTCGCGACGCCGCTCTTCGCCAGTGCGGTCACGACCTCTTGCGAAGGGCCACGGCTCGTGCGGACGATGACGTGTCTGTCGTTGCCCCGGCTCACCGGAGCTCATCTCCGACAATGGGGAAAAGGCGCTGGTAGGCCTCGGCCTGCACGATCGACTTCGCGCCGCCGTTACGGACCGCCTGCACACCCCGGCGCAGGGAGAGGTCGGTGTAGTACTGCACGAGGTGCGACTGGGCGCCCATACACTCCATGGCCTTGCGCTTGCGGTCGAAGACCGAGGTGATGTCCAGCAGCAGGTTCGGTGCGAAGCGGCACTGTTCGGGCTGGTGCGGCTCGAACTGCAGCACCTGTGGCGCGCCGATCGGGGTGGTGGTGCGGTCGTGCCCTGCGGCCTGCGCGACCTGCCGGGCGAGAAGCGTGGCCTCGTGCGCGGCGTTGTGGTCGCGGTTGTAGGGGTCGGAGGCGACGTGCGTGAGCAGCGCCTCCGGCTGCGCCGCGCGCATCTCGGCGACGATCCGGTCCAGTCCGGCGTCGTCGATCCGCAGCGGGTAGTCGCCCAGGTCGAGGAAGGTGATCGACGCCCCGAGTGCCTCGGCGGCTGCCTCGGCCTCCGCGCGCCGGGCCTCCTTGGCCTTCTCCAGGGTCATGCCCTCCTGCTTCCAGAGGCCTTGGGACTCGCCGCGCTCGCCGTAGCTCAGGCACACGATCCGCACGTCGTGGCCGCGTTCGGCGTAGAGGGCCAGCGCGCCGCCGGCGCGCCACACGAAGTCCCCGGAGTGGGCGCTGATCACCAGCACCGAGGAACGCTTGTCGTCAGTCATTGCAGCTGTCGTGACCTTTCTCGGCGACCCTGCCGCCGGTGGGGAGGTGAGGCGGGACTCAGAGGTTCAGGACCGGCCGGACACGAGGCGAGGAGTTCAGCACGGGGAAGTGGTTACGGGAGCCTGGGACGCGGATCCGCCCACACACGCGGGCATGGTCGTGGATCCGCCGGCAGCCACCACGGCTCTCCGGCTCCCGAAGAGCTTGAGTGAGATCACGAGATCACGGCCTCGGACACGGTCCGCCGGGACCGGACGACGGCCTCGCCCCCGAACTCGGCGGCGCCCCGGCCGCACCCCCGTGGACGGTCCTGCCACGTCGATCATCTCCTCGCAGCGTCGCTCATGGCCATCACGCGTCCACCGCGATGGCGATGGGACCGACGCTAAAGAGCCGCGGGAACGCAGGTAACGCGCTAATGACCGGGCTGGCGCGGAGGCTTGTCACACCGCGACTACGTCATTCGTCGCGAACCCGTAGGGAGAGCAGTGGAGAGCAGGGGAAAGCGGTCGAATCGGGTGCCCTTCCCCCGGCGCATCCCTCGTTCGCGAAGGACCGGAGATCCGCGACAATTGACGTAGGAGGGCCGGGTCGGTGCGGCCGTGCACTCATCGCACCGAGCTGCTTCAATCAGGCAGACGGATGTGCTGGCTCCGGTGCGTCCCAGGGGCCGGATCCACGCGTTCGAAGGAGCATGCGACCTGTGACCGAGCAGGCACCGGTGGGCGATGTCGCCCGCGCCCTCGTTGACGTGTCCGCGGACGGGCTGGCCGTCATCGACGGAACGGGGCGATTCTCCTTCCTCAACCCCGCGGCCGGCCACCTGCTCGGCGTCCCGACCGCTGAACTCCTCGGCTGTTCCAGCCCCTTCGCGAGCCCCGACAGCGAATCGACCGTCGGGGCACTGACAGTGCGCTGGGCCCCGGTGGGTGGGCGCCCCCGCGAGCTGGAATACCGAATCGCCGCTGGCGCCGACGACAGCCATGTCGTCTGGTTCCGGGACGTCACCGACGTCAGACGGCAGCAGGAGCGCCTCACCGCGATCGCCCGGGTCGCGTCGAGCGTGACCGAGTCCGCGTCGCTGGAGACGATCCTGCAAGCGGTCGCGGCCGAGATCGTCATGACGTCGAACATCGCGGCGGTGCAGATCCTCGCGATCGACGATCCGGACGCCGAACTGCGCATCCTTGGCATGGCCGGGTTCGGGGAGGCGCCTGAGTTCGTCGAGCGGCTCGGCGCGTGCCGCCGCCTCGGGGCGGACATCCGTTTCCTCGACGCGTTCGTGCGCAGCCGCCACGTGGTGGTGCCGCACCGGAAAGCCTCGATCCTGGCCGACCCCCTCTGGGCGCCGCTCCACGAGATCATGGGCCGGCCGGACTGGGACGGCTTCGTATCGATGCCGATGGTCGTCAGGGGCCGGACGCTCGGTGTGGTGAACGCGTACTACGTTTCCGGGGAGGAGCCCGGCCCGATCGCGTTCCTCGAGGCCATGGCGGATCACGCCGCGATCGCGATCGACACCGCGGCCCTGCTGGCTCAGACGAGGTCGCAGACCCGCCATGACGAGCGTCGGCGGCTGGCGCGGGACCTGCACGACTCGGTCGTCCAGCAGCTGTTCTCCATGCGGATGCAGGCGATGGTGCTGCGCAGCCAGCTGGACCGCCGCGTCGACCCCGATCGGCTCCGTCTCTCGGCCGAGGAGCTCGCCTCGCTGTCCTCCACCGCGCTCGCGGACCTGCGGCAACTCGTCTTCGAGCTGCGTCCCCTCGAACTGGCTGAGCAGGGGCTCGTCGAGGCTGTCCGTCGCCAGGCGGTCGGCGTCCAGGCCCGGACCGGCCTCGTGGTCGAGGTGCGGGCCGACCGTGATCGGATCGAGGCCCCCCTTGAGCTGCAGGAGGACGTGTACCGGATCATCTCGGAGGCGGTGCACAACGTGGTGAAGCATGCCGAGGCGGCGGTGGCCGAGATCGGGATCGTGGTCGACGGCGACGATCTGATCGTGGACGTATCCGACGACGGCCTGGGCGCGGCACCGTCATCCGACGCGGCACCGTCATCCGACTCCGTGGACCGGAACCGTCTGGGCCTGGAGTCGATGCGCGAGCGGACCGAGCGATGGGGTGGACGGATCACCGCCGGCCCGCGGCCGGGCGACGGCTGGAGCGTGCACCTGACGGTGCCCCTTCCACGCGGGTGAAAGTTGCGGCCCCCGGGTGGCCTGCAGCTCACCAGGGACCAGCGGGCCGGACAAGGCCTGGCGAGGGAGGTGAAGCGGGCAGCCGCCTACAGGAAGTCGCCGCTCCGCCACCGTCGCAGTGTCTGGTCCAGATGGCAGTCGAAGAGGCCGGCGAGATCCACCGCCGGATCCAGCAGCCACTGGATCTCCAGGCCGTCCATCGTGGCGAAGAGTGTGCGGATCTCCCGTTCGGCCTGCTCGGCGGTCGTCGGCGGGATTTCCCCGTCGGCGGCGGCGTCGAGAAGGCGCTGGATGAGGGTCTTCAGCAGTTCGGCGTAGCGCTGCTGGATGAACGGCCGTGCGGGGTGCTTCTCGTCGGAGGACTCGCCGGTGAGCCGGATGAACAGTTCCAGCAGGCCGCGGTGTTCGGTGTGGTAGCGCATCACCGCTCGTAGCTGGTCGAAGGAGGCCAGGCCGGTGTTCGCCGTGCGAGTGAGGCTGGCGGTCTCGCCCGCCCACCACTGCAGGACGGCCGAGAGCAGGTCCTCCTTGTTCGCGAAGTGCCGGAGCAGGGCGGCGGGGGAGACCCCGACATCCGCGGCGATCTGCCGCATCGACGCTCCGTTGTAGCCGTGTTCGGTGAAGGCCTTGGCGGCTGCGGTGACGATCTGCTCCCGCCGTTTGATTCCGCTGCGGTACGGCCCGCGGGGACCGCTTGTCGTGCCCGTCACCGATCAGCCTCCCGGTGGAAAGAAAGTTCGAGTTGACCTCTTGCGTCAAAAGCTATCAGCCGCTTACGTTTGGCCAAACGTTAACACCTGATCACTTTTCATTTCGGGTCGATGACGCGGCGCCCCGGCACACGTATGCCCGGCCCCCGCACCCGCGTTCCTGCTTCAGGACGGACTCCTCACATGCAACCTCTCGGTGTCGCACTCGTCGGACACGCCTTCATGGGGCGCGTGCACTCCCAGGCCTGGCGCACGGTCGGCCGGGTCTTCCCGCAGGAGCGGCCCGTGGAACGGACCGTCCTCGCGGGTGTCGACGCGGCCCGGGCACGCCGAGCCGCGGACGAGCTCGGCTGGCGCGATGCCACCGACAACTGGAAGGAGGCCGTCCTTCGCGACGACGTGCACATCGTCGACATCTGCACGCCCGGCGACAGCCATGCCGACATCGCGATCGCCGCCCTGGAGGCGGGCAAGCACGTGCTGTGCGAGAAGCCCCTGGCGACCACCGTCGCGGAGGCCGGGGCGATGGCGGTGGCCGCGAGGCGAGCCCGCGAGCGCGGGGTACGGTCCATGGCCGGCTTCACCTACCGACGGGTCCCGGCTCTCACCCTGGCCCGTCAGCTGATCCAGGAGGACCGTCTCGGACGCGTCCTGCAGTTCCGGGCCCGCTATCTGCAGGACTGGCTGCACGACCCCGACGCTCCCTTCTCCTGGCGGCTGGACCGGGCCCGGGCGGGCGCCGGCGCACTCGGCGACACCGGCTCACACCTCATCGACCTCGGGCAGTACCTCCTCGGTGACACGCTCGACGGCGTCTCCGCCCAACTGGCCACCTTTGTCGACCGCCGCCACGCGCCGGACGGCACCCCGGCCCAGGTCACCGTCGACGCCGCCGCTGTCTTCATCGCCCGCTTCGGTGGCGGGACGCTGGCCACGTTCGAGGCCTCCCGCTTCGCGGCCGGCCGCAAGAACGCCATCCAGCTCGAGATCAGCGGCACCAAGGGCGCACTGTCCTTCGACTTCGAGTCGATGAACGAGCTGTCGTTCTACGACGCCACCGAGCCGTCCGGCACCGCCGGCTTCCGCCGCATCCTCGTCACCGAGCCCGACCATCCCTACCTGCGGGCCTGGTGGCCCGCGGGCCATGGCCTGGGCTACGAGCACGCGTTCACCCACCAGGCCCACGACCTGCTGACCGCCATCCGCGACGGTACTGACCCCGCGCCCGGCTTCGAACAGGGCCTGTACGTGCAGCAGGTCATCGAGGCCGTCGAGGCCAGCGCCGCGAACGCCGGCGTCTACACCCCCATCGCGACCAGCTGAGAAACGAGCCGGAGATGCCTCGCCCCGTCACCCTGTTCACCGGCCAGTGGGCCGACCTCCCCTTCGAGGAGGTATGCCGCCATGCCTCCCAGTGGGGCTACGACGGTCTGGAGATCGCCTGCTCCGGCGACCACCTGGACGTCGCGCGGGCCCTTGCAGAGCCCGACTATCTGCCGGCCAAGCGAAAGCTCCTGCAGAAGCACGGCCTCGCTGTCCACGCGATCTCCCAGCACCTCGTCGGGCAGGCCGTGTGCGACCACCCCATCGACGAACGGCACCGTGCGATCCTGCCCGAGCGGATCTGGGGCGACGGAGCCGCCGAGGGTGTGCGGCAGCGGGCGGCTGCCGAACTCAAGGACACTGCCCGCGTGGCGGCCGCACTCGGCGCCGGGGTGGTGACCGGCTTCACCGGCTCGTCGATCTGGCACACCGTTGCCATGTTCCCCCCGGTACCCGCCGAGGTGATCGAGCGCGGTTACCGGGACTTCGCCGAGCGCTTCCATCCCATCCTCGACGTCTTCGACGCCGAGGGCGTGCGCTTCGCCCACGAGGTGCATCCCAGCGAGATCGCCTACGACTACTGGACGACGCAGCGCACCCTCGGCGCGATCGAGCACCGCCCGGCCTTCGGCCTGAACTTCGACCCCTCCCATTTCGTCTGGCAGGACCTCGACTACCTGGGCTTCGCGGCCGACTTCGCCGACCGGATCTACCACGTCGACTTCAAGGACGCCAAGAAGAACCTCAACGGACGCAACGGCCGGCTCGGTTCCCACCTGCCCTGGGCCGATCCGCGACGCGGCTGGGACTTCGTCTCGGTGGGCCACGGCGACATCGACTTCGAGGGCTGCGTCCGCGTCCTCAACGCGATCGGCTACGAAGGCCCGCTCTCCGTGGAGTGGGAGGACGCCGGGATGGACCGGTTCGTCGGAGCCCCGGACGCGCTTGCCCGGGTCCGCGCCCTCACCGCGATCGAGCCGCCCGACGCGGCCTTCGACGCGGCCTTCAGCACCCGCCCCTGAATCCAAGGGAGTTCAGCATCATGCCCCCCATTGGTATCAACCCGCTGCCGTGGTACCTCACGCCGGACGGCATCCGGCTCAGCCGGGACATCCTGCCCACCGTCTACCGGGAAGTCCGGGAAGCGGGCTTCGACGCCGTGCAGGCCGACATCCCGGCCGGAACCACGGTCAACGAGTTCCGCGCCCTTCTCGACGACCACGGACTGCGTGCCGCGCCCGGTTACTTCAGCGCCGGCTTCGAGGAGCCGGCCGTGGAACAGGCCCGCGTTCACGCCGCACAGCAGGCACAACTCGGCCTCACCGAAGTCTTCATCGCCCCCTTCTTCGCCCCGGAGCGACGGGCACACCCCGCAGTCGGCCACGCCTTCGACGCCGGCCGGCTCGCCACCGTCATCGAGCACCTCGGCCGGGCCTGTGAGGCGATCACCGCGGAGGGGCTGCGCCCCTGTCTGCACCCCCATGTCGGCACCTGGATCGAGACCGAGCAGGAGATCCGAACGGTCCTCGACGCGATCGACCCCGCCCTGCTCGCCTTCGGCCCCGACACCGGTCACCTGCACTGGGCGGGCGCCGACCCTGTCGAGCTCGTCGCGGCGTACGCCGACCGGGTCGGTGCCGTCCACCTCAAGGACGTGCACACCGCCGCCGCCCGGGTCACCGAAGGCGACTACGCGGAGGCGACCTACGACCGGCACGTGTGGACGGAGCCCGGCCAGGGCGACGTCGACCTCATGGGAGTTCTCGACTGCCTGCCGTCCGGCTACGAGGGCTGGCTCGTCGTCGAGGTCGACGTCCCCGACCAGGGCGGCGACGCCAAGGGCAGTGCGCTGCTGTCGCGGCGCTGGGTCACCGACCACCTCGCGGTCGCGGAGGCTGCCCGATGAGCACCCTCGGAGTGGGCTTCATCGGAGCCGGCCCCGTCACCCAGGCCATCCACCTGCCTCACCTGGCGGGCCTGTCCGACCGCCTGCACATCGCCCATGTCATGGACGTCGACCCGGGCACCGCCGCAGCGGTCGCGGCCCGCTGCGGCGCCCGGCACTCGTCGTCGGTGGAGGATCTGCTCGCCGATGACGGTGTCGATGTGGTCGCCATCTGCAGCCCCCACGCCTTCCACGCCGAGCAGGCCGTGGCGTGCGCCCGCGCGGGGAAGAAGGCCGTCCTCGTGGAGAAGCCATTCGCGACGTCCGCCGCGGACGCCGAACGGATTGCCGAAGCGTCAGTGGAAACCGGGGTCCCGGTGATCGTCGGCGCGATGCACACGTACGACCCCGCCTACCTGGCCGCCGAGGAACACTGGGGCGACCTCCCGGACACCGCGCGCCACATCCGCTCGGTCATCCAACTGCCCCCGAACGCCCGCTACGAGGCTCTCGCCACGCAACTGCACTCCCTGCCGCAGCCGCCGCCACAGCGCGACCTCGGTGATCCCGCGGCCCGTGCCGCGGCGATCAGCGGCTCGCTGCTCGGCCTCGCCATCCACAACCTCCCCCTCGTCCGCCGCTTCCTCCCGCACGTCGAGGCCGTCGACACCGCGCTGCTGCTGCGCCCCTTCGGCTACCGCGTCACCCTGCACGGCCCCGACGGACGCACCGTGGAACTCATCGGCCACATCGGCACCGCCTGGCGCCCGGAGTGGACCTTCGAGGTCTGGGGCGCCCACAGCGAACTGCGCCTGGACTTCACTCCGTCCTACGTGCGCGCCGGATCCGCCGAGGCGACCGTGCGCACCCCGGACCGCACCCTGCGTTTCGGCCCCTACCGGCACAACGGCTACGACGCCGAGTGGCTCCACCTGGCCGACCTCGCCGACGGCACGGCGCCCCCTCGCCACACCCCCGACGAACTGGTCGCCGACCTCCGATACGCCACCGACCTGGCCGCTCTCGCGGGCGCAGTACTGCAACAGCAAGGAGTGGCGGCATGACCCCCGGCACGACCCGCACGACGCCCGCTTCCCGGCCGCTCACCGTGGCGCTCGACAAGGCACTGGACACCCCGTTCACCCACGGCACGCTCGCGTCGCTGCCCGAGTGGCTGCGCGCCGACGACACCGGCGCCGCGGACATCCGGGCCATCGGCGGACCCGCGTGGACCGGCCGGCTGCACAGGGCCCTGGCTCTGCGACCACGCGCCGTCCTGCTGAGCCGGCCGACGCCGGCGCCCCCCGAGACGGTGAAGGAACTCGCCGCACTGGCCGACGCCGCGCAGGTACCGGTCGTCGTCGACACCCCCTGGGCCCTGCATCCCGCGACCACGGATGTCGTCCCGGCCCTCCGAGCGGCCGCGGCGCAGGCGGCGCTGATCGAGGTGTTCACCGCAGCGGACGTTTCCCCCGCGCACGCCTTTCTCGATCAGCTGGCGCTGGTGCGCGCCACGGCGGGCGCACTCGACTCGCTGCGGGTCACCCGCCTGGACGCGCGGGGCCACGGCGGCTCGGCCCAGTGCGGGAGCGTTCCGGTGAGCTTCAGCGGCTGCCGCTCCGGCATCGGCACCAACGACACCCGCCTCGTGCTGCGCGGGGCCGGCGAACAGTGGCGGCTGGACTTCGCCGCCCCCTCCAGTGCCCGCCCGGCCACCATCGTACGCATCGACGCGGATGGCGAGCACCTGCTCCCCACACGGTACGAGACCGCACACCGGGCGGCGTGGCGGCACACCCACGCCGCCGCGACCTCGGGCACCGCCGCCCCCAGCACCTTGCACCACCTCGCGGCCGACCTGGCCCTCTTCCCCGTCGAGGCGCTCTCCGCCTGACGCCAAGGGGGGCGACGCCCTCCCGGTGCCCTTAACACCGCCCGTCGGCGCCGCCCCCCCGTATTGACGCACTGCGCGAACCGGACGCACTCCGCGAACCGGACGTGCCCCCGGACCCGCTCACCCGCCGGGTGAGCGCCCACGCCTCTGCGGACGTCCCCGCAGCCCCACAGGTGTGACGCCATCATCACCGACGCTGATGCGTAGCTACCCTGGAGGTCCTCGTGACCACACCCCTGTCTTCCCCCACGGAGGCGACCAGCGCCCCCGCCGGCTCGCCATCGGCACCGGTCAGCCGACGATTCATCGCCGCCTACATGCTGGGCCAGCTCGGCCTGTGGGCCGCGCTCCTGACGCCCGTCACGGTGTCGATCTCCCTGAAGATCAGCCAGATCGCCCCGGACACCAAGGCCGGCAGCCTGAGCGCCGTCCTCAGCATCGGCGCACTGCTGTCGATGATCACCACTCCGATCTGGGGCAACCTCTCCGACCGCACCACCAGCCGATTCGGGCGCCGCAGGCCCTGGCTCGCAGGCGGCGTACTCGCCGGCACAGCAGGCCTGGCCGTTATCGCGCTGGCAGGCAACGTGACGCTCGTCGCCGTCGGATGGGGCATCGCCCAGATGGGATTCAACGCCTCCCAGGCCGCGCTCAACGCACTGCTGCCCGACAACGTGCCCGAGGAACAACGCGGCCGAGTCTCCGGCATGGTCGGCTTCACCTCGAAGGTCGGCACCCTCATCGGCACCGGCCTGGTCGCTCTCGCCGGCTCCGGAGTCGCGCCGATGCTCCTGCTGCCGGCCCTCTTCGGCATCATCATGATCGGCATCCTGGTGGCCGTCATGCCCGACCGCCCCGCCGACCCGGGCCGCCTCGCCCCCTTCCGTCTCACTGACATCGCACGCAGCCTTTGGGTCAACCCCTTCGCTCATCGGGACTTCGGCTGGGCCTGGGCCGGGCGCTTCCTGCTCTACGTCGGCTACGCGTTCTTCCTCACCTTCCAGGCCTATGTGATCACCGACCACCTCGGCTACAGCGACAGCGAGGCCCCCGACCTCATCTTCTACGGCACTCTCGCCGCGACCGCCGGAGGCCTGTTCACCGCGATTCTCGGTGGACGCCTGTCGGACCACCTCCAGCGCCGCAAGATCTTCGTCGGCGTCTCGGCCGCGGTCATGGGAGTGGGCCTGCTGATCATCGGCCTGTCCGCGTCGTACGCCCACTTCCTCGTGGGAGGCACCGTCGTCGGCCTCGGCATGGGCACCTATCTGGCCGTGGACATGGCACTGGTCGCCCGAGTCCTGCCCAACCCCGACAACGCGGCGAAGGACCTCGGCGTGTTCCAGATCGCCAACTCCCTGCCGCAGTCGCTCGCCCCGCTGATCGCCCCACTGTTCCTCTCCATCGGCGGCGGAGACCAGAACTACCCGGCCGCGTTCGTGGCGGGAACCGTTTTCGCCCTGCTCGGCGCACTGGCCACGGCTCCGATCCGTGGTGTGCGGTAAGTAGCCGGACGCGATGAACCGAGCCGGTGCGGCCCCCAAGGACCGCACCGGCCGGAGACGAGGAACTCGCGCCACGGCGGTGCCGGAGTCGCCGATCAGGCCGAGGGGCTACCCCTCGCGCACCTCGCACTGGTCCAGGCCGCGGGCAGCGGTGAGGCCGACGCCCGGGTGACCAGGTTCCGGGCCGCTCCCGGGCCTGAGCAGGCGGGGCTGGCTGTCTACCCGGTGCCGGGGCTTCACCGGTAGCGCAGGAGCAGCATGGCGGCATCGTCGTGCAGGGGGCCGTTCACGTGCAGCAGAAGGTCCTGGCGCACGGCTTCCAGCGCGGCCTCGGCGTCGTGTTCCTTCAGGAGGTGGGCGCGCTCGGCCAAGGGATAGAAGCGGCCGTCGGCGTCGCGTGCCTCGGTGACTCCGTCGGTGTAGAGGAGGAGCTGGTCGCCGGGACGGAAGTCGGTGCGGTACGCCTCCGGCGGCGCCGTACCGTGCGCGTGCAGGCCGAGCGGCAGTGCGTAGACGGTCGGTTCGGGCCAGGTGACCGAACCGTCGGCGCGGACCAACAGGGGTGCTGGATGGCCGAAGTTGAGGAAGGTGACCTCCTCGGCCCTCACCTCGGCGAGGACGGCGGTGACGAATTTCTCCCCTTCGATCTGCCGCTCTATGGACCGCTCCAGCCTGCGCCCCACAGCGGCCAAGTCGGCTTCCTCCGGGGCGGCTTCGCGGAAGGCTCCCAGCACCACGGCAGCGGTCTCCACCGCCTCCAGCCCCTTGCCCTGTACGTCGCCCACCATGACCCGTACGCCGTGGGGTGAGGCGACGACCTCGTACAGGTCGCCGCCGATGCGTGCCTCGGCGACGGCGGACATGTAGGAGACGGCCGCTCGGATCTGCCCGGCCAGCAGCGGAACCGGTTTGAGCAGGACCCGCTGGGCTGCTTCGGCGATCGAGCGGACGTTGGCGAGTTCGACCTCCCGTTTCTGGCGCATGGACACGGCGACAAGTCCGGCCGCGGTGACGCCTACGACGGAAGCGAAGGTCATGTAGCCGCGCCGTGCGTCGAGCAGGTCGTTGTACCACCCGAGTCCGGCGCACAGCAGCAGGGCGATGACGCCGATGCAGGCGGTGCGCCGCCAGCCGCCCACGAGCGGGGCGAAAGCGGGCCCCAGCGACACCAGCGGCAGAAAGCCCACCCCAGGGCCGGTGCCGATGTCGACAGCGGTGACTAAGGCCATCATGGCGAAGGGCAGCACCGACAGCACTGTCAGACGACCATTCTTCACCGGCATATCGGACTCCCCTCGCGTCAACGCACTGGCCGCGGCCCCACGACGTCGGACGGCGGAGCCCTTCAGACCTACCACGGAGTCGGCTCCATCGTCATAGACGCATTTCTCCCCTTACCGCACGAGAGGGACACCTCGTGAGTGTTCCTGTCCCGTGTCTCGGTTTCCGCGCTGTCGAGTGCGGATCTCACGCAGAGACATGACGACGGCCGCGAGGTTGAGAGGGAAGGCGATGGCGTTGGCCAACTGAGGGATGTCGAAGGCGCGCAGGAGACTGGCGGCGAGCGCGATCAGGAAGAGGGACAGCGGGAGGTATCTACGCCAAGGGGGAAGGTCCCGCATCCGGGCAACCGTGAGCGAGCACCAGAGCGTGAGGCAGAAGACCGTGATGCCCACGGCAGCGATTGCGATCAGCATGAGGAAAAGTATCTCTGATGGGGGCAGCGGTAACTCGCCCGCAGGTGGCGCAGGTCAGAGCGCCGTCACAGGCACGAACGAACTGTCCTGGCGGAAGATGTCCGTGCCGTCCGACGGGTCCACCCGCAGCTCGTAGTCGTAGTGCCGCAAGTAGTGGCCCGGGTAGTTGTACGACTCGAAGCGGACGGAGCCGGAGGCCGTGCCCGTCCGGGCGATGTACGTGGCGTCCTCGGCGAACACCGACGAGCCGTCGTTCGGGTCGAAGCGGGCCCGGAAGTCCCAGTGCCGCAGATAGTTTCCGGCCGCGTTCCGGAACGAGAAGCCGTTCGAGTCGGCGAGACCCGGAACCACCGTGAACGTCGACGCCTGCCTCTCCGCCGCGGAACTGGAGGAGCTCACCACGGCCAGGTTGAGCAGGGATGACTGCTCCTGCCAGTGGCGGGTGGAGAAGTTGGCGGAACGGAAGGAGCGGGTGACCCCGGTGGGCAGGCTCGGGCCGCCCGACACCGTTTCCCTGATCACTGTGAAGTGCCGGGCCGTGCCCGAGATCCCCGGCAGTTTCTTCGGCGCCGTCCAGGTGGCGAACGTGTCGTAGCTGTCGCTGTAGTAGTAACTGCTGTCGCCGTAGCCGTCGAAGAAGATCCGCCAGCCGCCGTTGTCGAGTTGGATCAGCGCCGGCCCCTCACGGGTGCCGCCCCAGCCCGCCCAGTTGCCCGTCCTGTGGATCGTGTACGGGCCGTTCAGGCTGGAGGCGGTGGCGTACTCGATGTACTTCGTCGTCTCGTTCTTCGGGAACGCGTGGTACGTCGAGCCGATCCGCACGATGAACGTGTCGATGTGGTTGGCCCCGATCCCGGACAGGGCGACCGGTGAACTCCACGCGGTGAGTGCGGAGTTGGTGGCGCGCAGGCGGTACGGGGTGAAGATCCACTCGTCGTTCGTGGTCGAGCACGACACGATGACGTTCACACTGCCGTCGCTGTCGACGAACCATTCGGGCGCCCACGCCCGCGAGAGGTTCGCGATCGGGACCGTGTAGTCGTACAGGAACGTCCAGTTGACCCGGTTGGAGCTGCGCGCGAAGCCGATCGTCGTGCTGGGGTCCTGCCAGGTGTGCGTGGTGTAGGTGATGTAGTAGTAGCCGTCCGTGTGCTTGAGGACGCTGGCGTCGCGGATGCGGTTGCTGGGCGGCGTGTACGCGGAGGACTGGACGAGCCTGAAATCGGTCGCGTCGTCGGACTGGTAGACGTTCACGGTGCCGTCGTTGCTGTTGAGGAACGGCACGATCGTGTAGCGGGTGGCGGACCCGTTCGGTGGCGCGGCGGCCAGGGCGGTGCCGTGCATGCCCGGCAGTTCACCCAGGACGAGCGCCGAGGCGGGCAGCGCGGCCATGGCGCGCAGCAGGGTGCGGCGGGACGGCGTGAAGGGACGGTCGGGTCTGTCGCGGTCGGCGGTGGTCATGTCGCGGCTCTCCTCGGTGCGGCTGGGGCCCGGCTCACTGTGTGTAGAAGGTGGCGTCGGCCCGGTCGGTGGCCGTGCTCAGGGCCTGGACGCCCAGCAGGTAGTCGTAGTGGCGGATGTAGCGGCCCGGGTAGTTGGACGACTCGTACGAGACGCCGGCGGAGTCCGCGAGGCCGGCCCGCGCGGTGAACGAGGCGTCGCCGCGGAACTGCGTCGTCCCGTCGTCCTTCTCCACCCACACCTCGAAGTTCTTGTGCCGCAGGTAGTAGCCGGGGAAGTTCGCCGACTCCAGCGAGACGGTGCCGCTGCCGGCGAGACCGGTGACCACACGGAACTGCGAGTCGGCCAGCGGGGAGACGCTCGCCTCGACCCTGGCGCGGTACTCCCAGTGCCGGATGAACCGGTCGGGGAAGTTGTACGACGACAGCCGGACCGGCGTGAGACCGTCGGCGACCGGGATGCCGAAGTCGGGCGTGCCGTCGGCCTTCCAGTACAGCTTCTGGACGCGGGTACGGCGGTTGGGGTCGTTGAGCGGGTCGCCGCTGATGTCCTTGTAACTGCGGTCGTGATACACGAGGACGTCCGACTCGCCGTCCTCGGACACCGTGAACGAGTTGTGCCCGGGACCGTACTGGCTGGTGGCGGCGTTGCTCGCGAAGACCGGGCCCGCGGTCTTGGTCCACGACGAGGCGTTCAGCAGGTCCGTGGAGGCGGACGCCGTCAGCAGGCCCATGCAGTAGTTGGCGTCGGTGGCGCTCGCCGAGAAGGTCATGAAGACCTTGCCGTTCCGCTGGATCACGGCCGGGCCCTCGTTGACCCGGTGGCCGATGGTCTCCCACGAGGCGGTCGGCGTGCTGATCCTGACCGGAGTGCCCGTGATGGTCCAGGGGTTCGACAGCTTCGCCAGGTAGAGGTTGGTACCGCTGCCGACGGCCGGGTCGTTCTGCGCCCAGCACAGGTAGCGCGACCCGCTCACGACGAACGTCGTCGCGTCCAGGGAGAAGGTGTCGAGCGGCAGCGCGATACGGCCCTTCTCGGTCCAGGCACCGGTGAGCGGGTTGGCGGCGGTGCACTCCAGCACGTACGGCCGGATCTTCCAGACGTCGTTCGCGGCGCCCGCGGCGAAGTAGACGTACCACTTGCCGTCGATGAAGTGGATCTCCGGGGCCCAGATGTGGGCGCCCATCTCACCGGTCGCGTGCTTGGTCCAGATGGTGGTCTCGGTGGCAGAGGAGAGGCCCTGGATCGTGGTGGCGCGGCGCAGCACGATCCGGTCGTACGCGGGCACCGTGGCCGTGAAGTAGTAGTAGCCGTCGGTGTGCTTCCAGATGTGCGGATCGGCCCGCTGCTCGGCGATCGAGTTCGTGTACGTCACTCCGGGTGAGGCGGGGACGGCGGCGCGGGCCGTACCGGCCGAGACACCGGTGACGGCGGTGGCGGCGGCCGAGCCGGCGATCATGCCGAGGACCGTTCGACGGGTGAGCGCAGGTCTCACGGGCTTCTCCCTGTGGAGGGTGCAGAGTTCACCGACAGCTGCCGGTATTTCGAACGTGGTTCGTAAGCTCGGCCAGAAGATAGGACCTGTGCATGACCACGTCAACGCTTCCGTCACCGGGGTTTCACGTAACAACGTTGAGTGTTATTCCGTTGCGGCCACGCGAAGCGCTCTGATCCACTGCACGGGACGAGACCCCAGAGGTCGCGGAGATCCCAGAGATCCTGGCGATCCCAGAGAGTGAGGAGCCGCTATGCGTCCTGCGTTCATGTCCACCCGGGAAGAAACCACACTCACTTCAAAGGACATGACGCTCGGTGCAGATGCTCAACCTGGGAATTCTCGCGCACATCGACGCAGGTAAGACCAGCCTCACCGAACGGCTGCTGCACGCCGTCGGAGTCATCGACGAGATCGGCAGCGTCGATGACGGGAGCACCCAGACAGATTCCCTCGCGCTGGAACAGCAGCGCGGTATCACGATCAAGTCCGCCGTCGTCTCCTTCGAGATCGACGATGTGACGGTCAATCTGATCGACACGCCCGGCCATCCGGATTTCATCGCCGAGGTGGAGCGGGTGCTCGGCGTGCTCGACGGCGCCGTACTCGTCGTCTCGGCCGTTGAGGGCGTCCAGGCGCAGACCCGCGTCCTGATGCGGACGTTGCAGCGGCTGCGCATCCCCACGCTGATCTTCGTCAACAAGATCGACCGCCGTGGAGCGCGGCCCGAGGAAGTCCTTCAGAACATCTCCGCGCGGCTGACCCGGGCGATCGTCCCCATGGGTGAGGTGGACGAGGCGGGGTCCCGAGTCGCCCGCTTCACGCCGTACGACGGCCACCCGCCCCGGCTCCTTGAACTGCTCGCCGAGCACGACGACGGACTGCTCGCCGCGTACGTCGACGACGAGGCGGCCGTCCCGCACGACCGCCTGCGCACCGAGCTGGCCGCGCAGACCGGGCGGGCCCTGGTCCACCCGGTGTTCTTCGGCTCGGCCGTCACAGGCGCGGGTATCGGCGAACTCATCGCGGGCGTCCGCCAGTTGCTGCCGTGCGCCGAGGGCGACGCGGACGGACCGCTCTCCGGCACCGTCTTCAAGGTCGAGCGCGGGGTGGCGGGGGAGAAGATCGCGTACGTACGGATGTTCTCCGGCATCCTGCGGACGCGGGACCGCCTCACCTTCCGGGACGGCGAGCCGGAGAGCAAGGTCACCGCGATCGACGTCTTCGAGCGCGGCTCGGCCGTCCGGGCGGCGGCCGTGGCGGCGGGGCGGATCGCGCGACTGCGGGGGCTTGCCGACGTCCGGATCGGGGACGCCGTCGGCGTACCCCGGAAGGGAGCCGACGAGCACCATTTCGCGCCACCGACCCTCGAAACGGTCGTCGTGCCCGTGCGATCCCGCGACAAGGGCGCCCTGCACACCGCGCTCACCCAACTCGCCGAACAGGACCCGCTGATCAATCTGCGGCACGACGGAATCCGCCAGGAGATCTCCGTGTCGCTCTACGGCGAAGTGCAGAAGGAGGTCATCCAGGCCACCCTGGCCGACGCGTTCGGCCTCGACGTCACCTTCCGTGAGACCACACCCCTCTGCGTCGAGCGGCTGACCGGCACCGGTGCGGCCGTCGAGTTCAACAAGAAGGACGGGAATCCCTTTCTCGCGACGGTCGGACTGCGCGTCGATCCGGCGCCCGTCGGTTCCGGCGTGGAATTCCGGCTGGAGGTCGAACTCGGCTCGATGCCGTACGCGTTCTTCAAGGCCGTGGAGGACACCGTGCGGGAGGTGCTGACCCAGGGCATCCATGGCTGGCAGATCCCCGACTGCACGGTCACCATGACGCACTCCGGGTACTCGCCCCGGCAGAGCCACGCCCACCAGAGGTTCGACAAGAGCATGTCGAGCACGGGCGCGGACTTCCGCGGGGTGACGCCGCTGGTGCTGACGGCCGCGCTGCTGCGGGCCGGCACCCGTGTGCACGAGCCGCTGCACCGCTTCCGGCTGGACGTCCCGGCGGACACGCTCGGCGCGATCCTGCCCGTGCTGGCGAAGCTGCGCGCCGTACCGCGGTCCACCAACACGCGTGGCCCGGTGACCGTGCTGGAGGGATGGGTGCCGGCGGCACAGGTGCACCGGCTGGAGCAGCGGCTGCCGGGGCTCACTCGCGGTGAGGGCGAGCTGGAGTCCGTCTTCGACCACTACGCCCCCGTCGCTCCCGGTGCCGTACCGGAGCGGGCTCGTACCGACCACAACCCGCTCGACCGGAGGGAGTACCTGCTGAACTTGAGCAGGCGGGTGGTTACCTGACCGGGTGGGGCGGAAGGCGAGTAACTCTCTTGAGTAATAAGAAACTTACTCAAGAGTCAGGTACTATTGACGCTTCGCGTGGTCGTTGCGACGGTAGTGAACATGTCGAATGTGGTGGCCATGTCAAGACTGCGAACGCGTTGGCTCGGTGTCCTCGTCCTCGTCACCGGCTTCCTGACCACGGCGGGCTCCCAGCCCGCCACCGCTCTCCCCGACGAACTCTGGTTCGACGCCCCGGCCGCGGCCACCCTCACCGTCGAGAACGGCCGTTTCACCGACGGTCTCGGCCGCGAGGTCGTCCTGCGCGGCTACAACGTCTCCGGCGAGACGAAACTGAAGGAGAACAACGGCCTGCCCTTCGCCTCGGTCGCGGACGCCAGGAAGTCCGCGACCGCGCTGAGGGCGCTCGGCGGCGGCAACTCGGTCCGCTTCCTGCTCTCCTGGGCGTACGCGGAGCCCGTGCGCGGCCAGGTGGACACGGCCTATCTGGCCGCCGCGACCGACCAGATGCGCGCGTTCCTGGACGCGGGCATCCGTGTGTACCCCGACTTCCACCAGGACCTCTACTCCCGCTGGCTGTTCGACCCGGACAGCTGGTACACCGGCGACGGCGCCCCCAAGTGGGCGGTCGACCTCGGCGACTACCCCGACGAATACTGCGGCATCTGCCCGTTCTGGGGTCAGAACATCACCTCGAACGAGGCCGTGAAGCAGGCGACGTACGACTTCTGGCACAACGAGTACGGCCTCCAGGACGCCTTCCTCGACACCGCCCAGAAGACCATGGCGTACGTGAAGCAGAACCTCACGGCGACCCAGTTCGCGGGCGTCGTCGGCTTCGACCCGTGGAACGAGCCGCACGCGGGCACCTACGACACGGGCCAGACCAGCCGGGCGTGGGAGAAGGACGTCCTGTGGCCGTTCTACGTCAAGTTCCGCGCCCGTATGGACGCGGCGGGCTGGCAGACCAAGCCGGCCTTCGTCGAGCCGAACCTCTTCTGGAACGCCAACCTCGACTTCCAGAAGCAGGAGGGCGGACTGCTCGACGCGGGCACGATGGGCCCGCGCTTCGTCTTCAACACCCACTTCTACGACCAGAAGGCCATCTCCGGCGTCTTCATGTGGGGCAAGGCGGAGGACGGCCAGTACGCCGGCGACTTCGGTACGGTGCGCGACCGGGCCTCCGCCGCCGGGACGACCGGGATCATCAGCGAGTTCGGGCACCCGCTCACCGGATCCGTCTCCGACAAGGCGCCGACCGTCTACAAGGCGATGTACCAAGCCCTCGACTCCCGGGTGAAGGGAGCGAACTGGTGGTCGGACCCGGCGGGCTCCGGCCCCGTCCTGTCCGGTTCCCAGTGGCAGTGGGACATCTACAACGGCCGCCACCGCGAGCTGATGAACGACAACCCGGACAAGGCGCAGACCGAGGGCGACGCCTGGAACGGCGAGGACCTGTCCGCGGTACGCCTCGACGACTCGGGCAAGGCCGTGCTGCGCCAGGACGCGCGGCTGCTGGACCGCGTCTACCCGAGCGCCACCGCGGGCCGCTCGGTCGCTTTCACCTACGAGGACCGGTCACGGGACGGCTCCACGACACTGACCTGGAACCCGGTGCCGAGCTCTCTGCCGAACGTCAGGCAGCTCGTGGGCTCGGGCCAGTACGCCCTGCTGGTGTGGCGCTCCGACGGCAGCTCCGAGCCGACGGAACTGCACCTCCCGGCGTCCTTCCCGAACGCGTCGACCACCGTGGTCTCCGACCTCGGCACGACGGCGAGCCCGCCCGCGTACACCCGCACCACTCCGATCGCCACCGCGGCCGAGCCCGGCGGCACCGGCAGCCGCCGGCTGCTGCTCACCGCCGCCGACTCGGGCACGCTGCACTACGCCCTGGTCACCAACGGCGCGACAGCCCCGTCCGCGTCGCTGCTGAGCGCGGCGCGGACGGAGCTGTCGTCGTGGACGGCCTCGGAGTTCAACCAGTAGGCCGCTGAAGGTGAAGGTGGATCAGTCGGCGGCCGGCCCCGTCCAGTTGGCAGGCACGTGTGCCAGACGGACACGCTGGGGGTGGTCGCCGACAGCCACGGACACGGTCTTCTTGCCGGTGGCGAAGTCGATCGCCGTGACCTGGTCGGCACCGCTCTCGGAGATCACACAGGACTTGCCGTCACCGCTGACGGTCGCCCAGTACGGCTTGGAGGCGGTGACGAGCGGGCCCTCCTGGAGGGTGGCGCGGTCGACGACGACCGCGTAGTCGTCCATCGTGCCCGCGACGCACAGCTTCTTGCCGTCGGGCTTCATCGATATGCCGTGGTGGCGTGAGTCGTTGACCCAGGTGGTGCGGTCCGTGCTGGTCGCCGGGTTCTTCGGCAGCTCCTTGGTACGGGTGATCTTGTCCGTGGCGATGTCGTACTCGAAGAAGCCGTTGAAGAACGACACCTGGAAGTACAGCTTCGACTCGTCCGGGCTGAACGTGGCCGGGCGGACCGCGTCGGAGTAGTCGGTGAGGCCGATCGCGTCGAGCCGCTCCCGCATGTCGATGACCTTGACCTGCTTGAAGGTGGCCGCGTCGACGACCGTGATCTTGCGGTCGCCCTTCGTCCAGTCCAGCCAGGGCTCGTCGAGCGCGGTGGTCACGTCGCCGATCCCCATGTTCCAGATGTACTTGCCGTCGCTCGTGAAGATGTTCTCGTGCGGCTTGTCGCCCGTGCCGAACGAACCCACCTGCTTGCCCGTGTTGATGTCCAGCACGTGCACGGTGTTGGAGGTGGACGCCGAGACGGCGACCCGCTTTCCGTCGGGGGAGACCGCCATGTGGTCGGCGCGGAAACCCGACACGGGGAAGCGCCAGTTGATGTCGCCCGAGGCCACGTCGATCGAGACCACATCGGCGAAGCTCGGGCGGGAGACCACCATCGACGTGCCGTCGGGGGTGGAGTACATGTCGTCGACGAACTGGTCGTGGCCCTCGCCCACGCTGTTGCGGATGGTCATGAAGGCGATCCACTTGATCGGATCGGCGTTGATCTCCGCCATCCGCTCGTCCTTGTCCGGAATCACGTTGATCCGGCCGATCTTGGCGAAGTCGCCCGAGGACTTGATGACGTCGGCGGTGCCGTCCCAGTTGTTGCCCACGAACATCACCTCCCGGAGATCGGCGGAGGCGGCCGGGGCGGCCGACGCGGATGCCGTGGCTCCCGCGGTGAGGGCGAGGGCGGCGGCAACCGCGCACAGGTGACGGGTTCTCATACGACGCGTTCCGGAGGCGGGCATGGGTCGTTCCTCCTGCTCGGTGGGGGTACGGCAAGGCGGCTCTTGGTGGCGCGAAGTCTGAACACGCCACCGTTCAGAATGAACTTACTGGAAAGTAAGGAAGGGGTGGCCGTCAACACAAGACCGCGGACACGACAAAATTGAGCGACGGCCGAACCGGATCCGATGGCCGTCGTGCGTGAGAGGGGAACGGGGTGGCGGGCAGGCTCAAACAGCCGACCGGTCGTTACGGGGGCAGGTCCGCCGAGGAGCGCCAGGCAGAGAGACGTCGCCGCTTCCTCGACGCCGCTCTCCAGCTCTTCGGCGACAGCCCGGGGTTCCGTGGCACGACCGTGGCGGGGCTGAGTGAGGCGGCGGGCCTGTCGACCCGTCAGTTCTACGAGGAGTTCCGCACCCTGGAGGACGTCCTGGCCGCGCTCCACCTCCAGGTCAACGACTGGGCGGAGGAGGCCGCGCTGGCCGGGCTCGCCGCCGCGGACGGGCAGTCGATCACCGTGCGTGCCACGGCGGCCTTCCGCGCGTACGCCGCCAACGTCACCGGTGACCCGCGCCGGCTGCGCATCACCTTCATCGAGATCAACGGCGTCAGCCCGCGCCTGGAACATCAGCGCCTGGAGCGCCGTGCCCGCTGGGTCGACTTCATCTGCGGGGAGGCGGCCGCGGCGGCCGAACGGGGCGAGGCGGCCCAGCGGGACTACCGCATCGCGGCCGCCGCCTTCATCGGCAGCGTCAACGGCCTGCTGCACGACTGGCAGGCGGGCTGGGTGAACGCGAGCCTCGACGAGGTGGTCGAGGAACTCGTACGGCTGCTCCTGGGGATACTCCGGCCGCCGGGGTGGAAGGTGTGCGACGGGCCTGCGGACTCCGGTCCCTGACACACGGACGAACTCACCGGCGCGCGACGGTCAGGCGGAGGCGGCGACGCGCTGCACCGCTGCGAGAACCGGCGCCACCGCGTCCTCGCCGCGGACGCGCTCGGCGAGACTCCGTGCGCGCTGCCGGTACGAGGAGTCGGCCGTCGCCTCCCGCAACGCCCCGGTCAGCGCCCCGGCCGTGAGGCCCCGCAGCGGCAGGGCCTGGGGTGCCACTCCGAGCGCCACGAGCCGGGCGGCCCAGAAGCCCTCGTCGAACTGGATCGGTACGGGCACCGCCGGCACGCCCGCGCGCAGGCCCGCCGCGGTCGTGCCCGCGCCTCCGTGATGGACCACCGCCGCCATGTGCGGGAACAGCAGCGAGTGGGGCACCTCACCGATGGTGAGCATGTCGTCACCGTCACCGCGCAGTTCGCCCCAGCCCCGCTGGATCACCCCGCGCAGCCCGGCCGCCCGCAGCGCCCGTACGACCTGACCGCTCAGCCGCTCGGCGTCGGGCACGGTGGCGCTGCCCAGGCCCACGAAGACCGGGGGAGGGCCGGCGTCCAGGAAGTCCCGCAGCTCCGGCGGCAGTTGACTTTCCCGGTCGTACGGCCACCAGTAGCCGACGACGTCCAGCCCGGCCCGCCAGTCGCGGGGCCGGGACACCACCAGGGGGCTGAAACCGTGGAGCACGGGCCAGCCCCGCCGTTCATGGGCCTTGCGGACGGCCCCGAGACCGGCCCGGGGCAGAGCGAGCCGAGCCCGCAGATCCCGTACCGTCTCGGCGAAGACCCGCTCCACGGCCAGGGTCACGCCGTGCCCGGCCGCCCGGTTCAGCACCGGTCCCCAGGAGCGGGTGCCGGTCATCGGCGGGGCGAACTCGCTGGTCGGGGCCAGTGGTTGCAGGTACACACCCATGCTCGGCAGGGACAGCCCCTCGGCGACGGTGTGCCCGAGCGGCACCAGGGCTCCGGACAGCAGCAGCACGTCACTGGCGCGGGCGGCGGCCAGGACGTCGTCGGCCATCTGCCCGGCGAGCCTGCGGGCCATCTCCACCACGCGGACCAGTTTTCCGGCGCCCGTGGTGCTGTGGTGCAGCCCGCGTCCGCGCTCCGACTCCAACTCGGCCCGCGGATCGACGGGCAGCGCGTGGAACCGCACCCCCGACCCCTCCACCAGCGGCTCGAAACGCCCGTGCGTCACCAGGGTGACGTCGTGTCCGGCCCGCGCCAGCCCGTGCCCCAGCCCGGTGTACGGGGCCACGTCACCCCGTGAACCGGCCGTCATGATCGCTATCCGCACACCGGTCAGTATGGCGGCGTACGTGCGACCGTGTCCGGCTCGACGGGCGGCACGTCCGAAAGAGTGCTTCGGGTTTCCGAAACGGGTCGGGACATGAGCTTCGGGACATGAGCGAAGAGCTCGCGCCCCGTCGGTTCAGGCGGTGGCGAGGAACTGGGTGGCGGCCAGTTCGGCGTACAGCGGGTCGGCGGTCACGAGTTCCCGGTGGGTGCCGACCGCCCGTACCCGGCCCGCGTCCATGACGACGATGCGGTCGGCCATCGTCACCGTGGACAGCCGGTGCGCGACGACGAGGACCGTGGTCGTCCGGGCGACATCGGCGACCGTGTCGCGCAGTGCCGCCTCGTTGACCGCGTCGAGCTGCGAGGTCGCCTCGTCGAGGAGCAGCAGACGCGGGCGGCGCAGCAGGGCGCGGGCGATGGCGACGCGCTGGCGCTCGCCGCCGGAGAGCTTGGTGCCGCGATGCCCAACGAGGGTCTCCAGCCCCTGAGGCAGCTTCGCGACCAGTCCGTCCAGGCGCGTCGTCTTCAGTACGCGGGTGAGCTCGGCCTCGGCCGCCTCCGGGTTGCCCAGCAGCAGGTTGTCCCGCAGCGAACCCGACAGCACGGGCGCGTCCTGCTCCACATAACCGATCGCGGACCGCAGGCGGGACAGCTCCCAGTCGGTGACATCACGGCCGTCCAGCGTGATGACGCCCGCCTCGGGGTCGTAGAACCGCTCGATGAGGGAGAACACCGTCGTCTTGCCCGCGCCGGACGGACCCACGAACGCGGTCATGCCCTGCGCCGGCACCGCGAAGGTCACACCGTGGTGGACGTACGGAAGGTCCTCGGCGTACCGGAAGCGGACGTCCTCGAAGGCGAGCGCGGCGGGCTCGGCGCCGGGGGAGGGCAACGGCGCGGGCCGGGACACCGGTTCGGCGGGCAGCCGCTGCGCCTCCTGGATGCGGGCGAGCGCGGCCGCCCCGGTCTGGTACTGGGTGAGGGCGCCGACGACCTGCTGGATCGGCGACATCAGATAGAAGACGAACAGCAGGAACGCGACCAGGGTGCCCACGTCGATCGCGCCCGTCGCGACCCGGCCCCCGCCCACCGCGAGCACCGTGATGAAGGCGATCTGCATCGACAGCCCGGCCGTGTTGCCCGCCGCCGCCGACCACTTGGCGGCCCGCACGCTCTGCCGCCACGACTCCTCGGCCGCCTCGTGGATCCTCTCCTCCTCGCGGTGCTCGGCACCGGACGCCTTGATGGTGCGCAGCGAGCCGAGAATCCGCTCCAGAGAGGCGCCCATCGCGCCGACCGCGTTCTGCGCCTCACGGCTGGCACGGTTGATGCGCGGCACGATCACACCGAGCACGGTGCCCGCGACCAGGATCACACCGACGGTGACGGCCAGCAGCACCGGATCGACCAGGCCCATCAGCACCACGGTCGCGACGAGCGTGAGCCCGCCGGTGCCGAGGCCCACCAACGAGTCCGTCGTGACCTCGCGCAGCAGCGTGGTGTCCGAGGTGATGCGGGCCATGAGATCGCCCGGCTCGCTCCGGTCCACGGCGGCTATCCGCAGCCGCAGCAGATACGACGACAGGGTGCGCCGCGCCCCGAGCACCACGGACTCGGCGGTGCGCCGCAGTACGTATGCCCCCAGCGCGCCGATGGCCGCGTTGGCGATCACCAGTCCCGACATGAGGAGCAGCGCCCCGGTGATGGGCCGGTCGTGCGACAGGTCGTCGATCAACTCCCGCGCCACCAGCGGCAGCGCGAGTCCGCTGGCGCCGGTGGCCAGTGCCAGCAGCGCGCCCAGCAGCAGCGTCCACCGGTGCGGTCGTATGTACCCGAGCAGCAGCCGCCACGCGGGCTGCTGCTCGGTCTCTGTCTCCTGTGCGCTCACGTCGCTCCTCGCGAGGGAGTGGGGCGGAGCGTTCAGGCTACGTGGGGTACGGGGCGCGGCCGAAGTGGTTTTGTGAACGGAACCGTCTCTTCGCGGCCTCTCGGGCCGCCGTTCCCGGCCCTCCGCAGTGATCCACATCCCCTACCGATCAGTCACACGTAGGGTCGGTAGCGAACTACCGACCGACGGAAGGGCCCACCATGGCGCAGGAAGTACGCGGGGTGATCGCACCGGGCAAGAACGAGCCGGTGCGGATCGAGACGATCCTCGTACCGGATCCCGGACCCGGCGAGGCCGTGGTGAAGGTGCAGGCGTGCGGCGTGTGTCACACCGACCTGCACTACAAGCAGGGCGGCATCAACGACGACTTCCCCTTCCTGCTCGGCCATGAGGCGGCCGGCGTCGTGGAGTCGGTCGGCGAGGGCGTCACCGATGTCGCGCCCGGAGACTTCGTGATCCTCAACTGGCGTGCCGTGTGCGGCAACTGCCGGGCGTGCCGGCGCGGAAGGCCCTGGTACTGCTTCGCCACGCACAACGCCGAGCAGAAGATGACCCTCGCCTCGACCGGCCAGGAACTCTCCCCGGCCCTGGGTATCGGCGCCTTCGCCGAGAAGACGCTCGTCGCGGCCGGACAGTGCACCAAGGTCGACCCGGCCGCCTCCCCGGCCGTGGCCGGACTGCTCGGCTGCGGCGTGATGGCCGGCATCGGCGCCGCCATCAACACCGGCAACGTGGGCCGGGGCGACAGTGTCGCCGTCATCGGCTGCGGCGGTGTCGGCGACGCGGCCATCGCCGGGTCCCGGCTGGCCGGCGCCGAGAAGATCATCGCCGTCGACATCGACGACCGGAAGCTGGCCACCGCCAAGAGCATCGGCGCCACGCACACCGTCAACTCCCGCGAGACCGACCCCGTCGAGGCCATCCGTGAGCTGACCGGCGGCTTCGGCGCCGATGTCGTCATCGAGGCGGTCGGCCGCCCGGAGACGTACCAGCAGGCGTTCTACGCCCGCGACCTGGCCGGCACGGTCGTCCTGGTCGGCGTGCCGACGCCGGAGATGAAGCTGGAGCTGCCGCTGCTGGACGTCTTCGGCCGCGGTGGCGCCCTGAAGTCGTCCTGGTACGGCGACTGCCTGCCGGACCGCGACTTCCCGATGCTGATCAACCTGTACCTCCAGGGCCGACTGGACCTGGAGGCGTTCGTGACCGAGACCATCCAGCTCGACGAGGTGGAGAAGGCGTTCGAGCGGATGCACGCCGGTGACGTCCTGCGCTCGGTGGTGACGCTGTGACCGACGCGCGCATCGAACACCTCGTCACGTCCGGCCAGTTCACGCTCGACGGCGGCACGTGGGACGTCGACAACAACGTGTGGATCGTCGGCGACGACCGCGAGGCGATCGTCATCGACGCCGCCCACGACGCGGACGCCATCGCCGAGGCGTTGGGGGACCGGCGGCTGCTGGCCATCGTGTGCACCCACGCCCACAACGACCACATCGACGCCGCGCCCGCCCTGGCCGAGCGCACCGGCGCCAAGATCTGGCTCCACCCCGACGACCTGCCGCTGTGGAAGCAGACCCACCCCGACCGCCTCCCCGACAACCGGCTGGCCGACGGCCATGTCATCGAGGTGGCCGGCACCGAGCTCACCGTCCTGCACACCCCGGGCCACGCCCCGGGCGCGGTCTGCCTCCACGACCCCGGCCTGGGTACCGTCTTCACCGGTGACACCCTTTTCCAGGGCGGTCCGGGCGCCACCGGGCGCTCGTACTCCCACTTCCCGACGATCATCGACTCGATCCGTGACCGGCTGCTCGTGCTCCCGCCCGACACGGTCGTCCGTACCGGACACGGCGAGTCCACGACGATCGGCGCCGAGGCACCCCACCTCGAGGAGTGGATCGCCCGCGGGCACTGACCGACCCGCGTACGAGCCGAGCCGTACGACCCGGGGCAGGGGCCGGTCCGCCGCGAAGGCATGGCGGCCCGGCCCCGGCCCGGAGGACGCCTCGCTCATCCCGGACGGACGCCCCACTCGTCCCTTACGTACGCCCCACTCGTCCTTGACGTACGCCTCACCTGGCCGTCACGCTCGACGCGACCGGCAGCAGCAGGGCCGTGACGTTGTCGTGCCCGCCGGCCTCCAGGGCGTACCCGACGAGGGCCCGTGCCTCGACCCGCGGACCCTCGCCGCCCGCCCCCGCGCGCCGGACCACCGCCCTCAGCCCCTCCGCGTCCGGCAGGTACCGCCACAGCCCGTCCGTGCACAGCAGCAGCCGGCCGGGACACGGCGGCCGGTAGCTCCGGACGTGCGGCGCCGGCTCGTCCGCGTCGGCGCCCAGCCACGCGGTCAGGGCTTCGAGGCCGCCCGTGTCGTCCTCGGTGAGCGCCGCCCCGGGACCCTCGTCCGGCAGCCAGTAGGCGCGGCTGTCGCCGACGGAGGCACTCCAGATGCCTTCCGGTCCGACGACGCCGGCGACATAGGTACAGGCCGGTGCGACGGCGGCTGTGACGTCCCGGCGGTCCGCAGCGGCACCGGCGACCCCCGCGAGGGCCGCGACCGCTCGGTGCGCACGCACCGCGGCCCCGACGAGCGCGACCTCAGGCAGCACACCCGAACTCAGTTGCTCGACAAGGAAGTTGCTTCCCACGTCGGCCGCCACCCGGGCGGCTCGCTCTGACCTGGGAGACAGAGTCACCCCGTCGCAGACAACCCCCACCGTCCACGCCCCGGTCGCGACCAGCGCCATCGCGTCCGCGTTGACGCCCCGTCGCAGGCCCCGGTCGCTGATGCCCGCCGCACCGCCCTCCGCCGTGATCTCCACATGCGCCCGGAACCCCGGCTGGGCGGCACCGCAGTTCCAGCACTGCCCGTCCGGGGCGACCGTTCCACCGCACTCGACACAGTCCGCACTCTCGCTCATCGGTCACGCATCCTGGCAGAGCCGCGGAGTTCTCCGGGCCGCCGGTACGGGATTCCCCGACCACCGGCATGGCGCCAGGAAACTCCGAAGCCGTCAGGAAACTTCGACGTCATCGGGAAACTCCGAAGTCGTCGTCGGGAAACCCGACAGAAGATGTCCGGTTTCCACGACACCCTCGAAGAGACACCGGTTCCGGAGCCGGTGTTCGTCAGGGTGGCGGTTCAGAGGCACGGGAGGTCGGACATGGCAAGGCCGTTGGAGAGCAAGGTCGCACTGGTCGCGGGGGCGACGCGCGGGGCGGGGCGCGGGATCGCCGTGGAACTGGGGGCCGCCGGGGCCACCGTGTACGTCACCGGCCGCAGCACCCGCGCACGGCGCTCGGAGTACGACCGGCCGGAGACCATCGAGGACACCGCCGACCTCGTCACCGCGGCGGGCGGGCACGGGATCGCCGTACCCACCGACCACCTGGACCCGGACCGCGTCCGTGCGCTCGTGGACCGTATCGACGACGAGCAGGGGCGCCTGGACGTCCTCGTCAACGACATCTGGGGAGGCGAACTGCTCTTCGCATGGGACACCCCGGTCTGGGAGCACGACCTCGACAAGGGCCTGCGGCTGCTGAGGCTTGCCGTCGAGACGCACGCGATCACCCTCCACCATGCCCTGCCCCTGTTGCTGCGCAGGCCCGGCGGCCTGGTGGTGGAGATGACCGACGGCACCGCCGAGTACAACCGCGACACCTACCGCAACTCCTTCTTCTACGACCTCGCCAAGTCGTCCGTCCTGCGCATGGGCTTCTCCCTGGGGCACGAAGTCGGCCCGCGCGGCGCCACCGCCGTGGCCCTCACCCCCGGCTGGCTCCGCTCGGAGATGATGCTGGAGACCTTCGGCGTCACCGAGGACACCTGGCGGGACGCCCTGGAGCAGGTCCCCCACTTCTGTATCTCCGAGACCCCGCACTATGTCGGCCGGGCCGTCACCGCCCTGGCCGCGGACCCCGACGTCGCGCGCTGGAACGGCGAGTCGCTCTCCAGCGGTGGCCTCGCCCAGGTGTACGGCTTCACCGACCTCGACGGCAGCCGCCCCGACGCCTGGCGCTACATCGTCGAGGTCCAGGACGCGAACAAGCCGGCGGACGCGACGGGGTACCGCTGACAACCGTCAGGCGGACGGCCGAGCAAGTACGTTCGGCGCATGAATCCGATGAATCGGTCCATGAATCGGTCCATGAACCCGGCGCATCCGAAGAAGCATCAGAAGCATCAGACGCATTCGGACAGCCCGATGAAGCGCTTCGACGGGTACGGGGTCCTCATCACGGGCGCGGCCCGTGGTATCGGCGCGGCCACCGCCCGGCGGCTGGGGGAGGAGGGCGCCCGCGTGCTCGTCACCGACGTGGACCTGGACGCGGCGGAGAAGACGGCCGCGGACCTGCGCGAGCGCGGGCTCACGGCCGAGGCGTACAGGTGCGACGTGGGCGACCGGTCGTCGGTGGAGGCGGCCGTCGCGTACGCCGTGGACGCCTTCGGCTCGCTCGATGTTCTGGTCAACAGCGCGGCCTGCTGCACGCCCGACGTCCCGCTCTTCGAGGACGGGCCCGACGAGGTGTGGGCGCGCGACATCGACCTCACCCTGACCGGCGCCTACCGCTGCTGTCGCGCGGCGCTCCCGCACCTGGTGGCCTCGGGGCGCGGCGCGATCGTCACCATCGGTTCCGTGAACGGCATCCAGGACTTCGGCAACCACGCCTACAGCGCCGCGAAGGCCGGGCTGATGTCGCTGACCCGCACCCTCGCCGGGCACGCGGCGCCGCGCGGGGTCCGCGTCAACCTGGTGGCGCCGGGCACGGTCCGCACCTCGGCGTGGGAAGGCCGCGACACCGCACTCGACGCGGTGGCCCCGGCGTACCCGCTGGGGCGGGTCGGGGAGCCGGAGGACATCGCGGCGGCGGTCGCGTTCCTCGCCTCACGGGACGCGGCCTGGATCACGGGGACGACCCTGTGTGTGGACGGCGGTCTGCTGGCGGTCAACACCGCGTTCCATCAGGCGATACGACCACTGCCGTGACGGACCGCGGTGAGGTCGTGCGACGGCCCGGACGGACTGCCGGGCGGCACGTCGGTCGGGGCGGGGCAACCGGCCGGATAGAACTGTGCGTACCAGCGGCGCAGCGCCTTGATTCCCTTCTCGTGCGGAAGCAGGACGGGGCGAGCCTGGTGGATCTTGTGGTCCCAGATCCGGACCTCCTCGCGCACCTCGTCCAGGGCTTCCATGCGGAAGACCAGCTTGAGCGCGGGCGCCAGGAACGGGAGGCGGGACGGCTTGCGGACGTAGTACAGCATCCGCATCTCGCTCGTGCGGTCGTCGACGGGGGTGGTGAGGGCGACGGCGGTCACCGACAGGACGGGACCGTGGGCACGGACCACCATGACGCCCGGCCCGTACATGAACGCGTCGAAGGTGTTGTCGATGTCCCGGCCGAACACGCGCCGGCGGATCCGGCCGCGGACCTCGGCGAAGGGGCCGTCCGTGCGCAGGTCCTGGACGGGCGGCTCGCTCTGACCGTGGATGAAGTGGAAGTGGGACTCGTCCACGATGTTCTCGCGCATCTCCTGGATGTGGATGCGCGCCCGGCAGGTGTCGTCGATGGGTTCGGTGAAGTCCCTGGATGAGGTCTCGGGGATGTCGGGTACTTCCCACGGCGGCTCACCCGGGCCGGTGTAGACGAACACGAGCCCGCTGTGCTCACGGACCGGGAAGCCGCCGATGGACACCTTGGGGGTCCGGACCGCGAACGGTGCCTCCACGCACCGGCCGTCCGCACCGAAGCGCCACCCGTGGAACGGGCACTCCACGGTGCCGTCCACGACCTTCCCGCCGGCTCCCAGGTGCGCGCCGTAGTGCGGGCAGTGCGCGTCCCGTACCGCGGGCCGGCCGTCCGCCCCTCGGAAGGCGATGAGGGCACGTCCGAAGTAGTGCAGGCTGACGACCCGGCCCGGCCGTAACTCGGTGCTGCGGAGCACGGCGTACCAGCCGTATGGGACGGACGGCATCGGGTACTGGTCGGCTCGCGCATCGCGAGGTAAGTCGGGCAGGTTGTCGGGGTTGTCATGGCTACGACGAAAGCGCATGTCCCGATGCTAACGACCTTGTCGAGTACCGGTCTTCGGACGTGTTCGACTCGGAGGGCGAGGTCGTTAGCATCGGGGAGTACACCGGCCGGATCTGCTACGAGGTGAGGGGGCGCCCGCACTTCCTGGTGAAGGCGACCAACGGGGAACAAACGGAGGGCCGCAGGGCGTGCAGCACGACGAGGAGTCTCATGCGCAGACGCGCACGGTCACACACACGGCAGAACCTCCCGAAGCCCGCCAAGCACCGGCTCGCCACGCATCGGCTCGCCCCGTACCGGCTCGCCCCATCTCGGGCCAGATCCTTGCCTTCGCCCTGGTCGGTGTGGTCAACACCGCGACCTATTACGGCCTTTATCTGCTGTTCCTGATGCGCCTGCCGTATCTCGCGGCCCACCTTCTCGCCTTCGCCCTGAGCATGACGGGATCGTTTTTCCTGAACGCGCGGTTCACCTACCGCACGCGCCCGACCTGGCGGAAATTCCTGCTGTTCCCCCTGACCAACGCCACCAGCTTCCTGATCACGACGGCAGGCATGTACGTGATCGTCGGCGTCCTGCACGCCGGCAGTCGGCTCGCCCCGCTGCTCGCCTCCGGAGCGGCGATTCCGGTGACGTTCGCGGTGTCCCGGACGATCATGCTGCGGGGCGCCGAAGCCGCCGGGGCCAGTGGGGGCGGCTCGCCGACCTGAGGGTCACCCGTTTGGAGTAGTCGCCGTCGCGGTGCCCGTCACCCGAATGGGAGGCTCGGGTGTGGGAGACCGCGGGGAGGTCCACGCATGTGCCACTCAAGCGATGTGCCTGGTCAGAGGCCAGGAGATGAGGTCGTCGAGGCCGTGGCCGAGTTGCGGGACGACGCATCGGCCGACCTCCTGACCGGGTGGTGTGCCGAGCGCGGCATTCGCGTGCTGCCCATGGCGGCGGGGGCACTGCTCACAGCTGAGTGGCAGCGGCTGCTGGACGCGTTCGGCGCCCGTGCGTCCGACTGGTCCAGGCCGCAGACACTGCCCGTGCCGCCGGAGCTGCGCACCGTCGTGCGGAGCGTCACGGTCGTCGCGCCGCCTTCCCTGCACTCTCCCGGCCACTGATCCGTTGATCAACCGGGCGGCCGCCCGCCCGGCCGCCATCGGGAGGAAGTATGACCCTGCCACCCTTCGCGCAGAACAATCAGCCGCCTCCGTCGACGGTCTTCGGCTATGTATCGGCCCGTTCCCGCGAGGGGGCGCCGATGGCCGAAGCCGGCACCTTCGAGTCCGCCGTCCCCTTCCGGGCAGACCAGAGCACCCGGAACTCCGCCCGCGGGATCGCGGAGGCGGCCGGGCTGACCGTGACGGCCGAGAGCGAGATGGGCCTGACCGTCAGCGGACCGCCCCAGGCGTTCGAGGAGCTGACGGGCGGCCGGATCGAGTCCTACGACGCCCTGCAGCAGGTCGAGTCCGGCAGGGTCCGCTACGTCACCCACCTGGACATCGTCGGCGAGGGCCAGCCCGAGGACCGCGCCGTGGGCGCCGTACCGGGGGCCGACGCCATCGACGCGGTGGTCCTGGAGCAACCGCGCGCACCGCACCGCTTGTTCCCGCCCCCGCAGCCGCCCAGCGTGGCCAAGTTCCACCTGCGACTGCCCGGGGACGTGGCCATGCTGGTCGGGGCGACCGCCGCGCACCACGACGGTCAGGTGGGCAGTGGTGTGCCGGTCGCCATGACCGACACCGGTCAGTTCGCACACCCCTACTTCACCCTGCACGGCTATGACATCCGGCCTGCCGTCGTACTCGAACCGGGCACCAATCCGGCTGAGGACCCCGTCGGCCACGGCACCGGTGAGTCGGCGAACATCTTCGCCGTGGCGCCCGGCGCGACCTTGCGGCCCTACCGCGCCAGCAACAGCAACGGGCTGCTGACCAGCGCCGTCGCCGCCTTCGTCAGGGCCAAGAGCGACCTGCTGGCCGACAGCGACAGCCCCGGGGTGATGACCAACTCCTGGGGCGGCGACGATCCGTACCCGCCGCCCGGACCGCCGCCTGCGGCTGCCCGCGTATGGGCCCTGGAGATCCGCGACGCCGTCGAGCGGAACATCACGGTCGTCTTCTCCGCAGGCAACGGCCAGTTCAGCATCGAGGCGCAGGTGCCGGGCGTCATCGCGGCCGGCGGCGTCTTCGCCGGTCCCGGCCTCGACCTTCAGGCTTCGGACTACGCCAGCGGCTACGTCAGCCCCTGGTTCCAGAACGTCACGGTGCCCACGGTCTGCGGACTGGTCGGGAAACTGCCGCGGGCGCAGTACCTGATGCTGCCCGTTCCGCCCGGCTGCGAGATCGACATCGAGGAGAGCCAGGCAGGTGACGGCTTGGTGCCGGACCCCGGCGACGGTACCCGGCCGGACGACGGGTGGGCGCTGTTCTCCGGGACATCGGCGGCTGCCCCACAGGTCGCCGGGGCGGCAGCGGTCCTTCTGGGCGCCCAGCCCCGTCTGACGCCCGGGCAGGTGGCCGAGGCACTGGCCGCCACTTCCACCGACGTCACCGTCGGCCACGGACACCCTCGGTTCGGTAACCAGGCCGGACCCGGTTTCGACGCGGCCACCGGGCCCGGGCTGATCAACGTCAGCGCCGCGCTCGCCTACGCTCGCCAGCACTTCTGAGGCCGTAGACACATCGGACACACATAGGACACACATCGGACCGCGACCTTGCCGGCCCGCACGGCCCGCACGGCCCGCACGGCCTTCAACGGGCGTGCGGGCCGCTCGAATCGGCCGCTCACGGTGACCGGGCCGTCGCGGCGCGGAGTCGGTGTCGGGGCTCGGAAGCGCGGTGGCCGCGGGCGGCGCACACTGGAAGGCGGGTGGCGGGAAAGTGGGTCGTGGTTGGTGCTCGTAGGGGGTGTCGGCCGATGTCGCAGACGCAGGGAAAGAGAACCCTCACCCGTGCGGGACTGTGGCGATGGCGCCGCAGCCCGCTGAGACGGGGCAGCGACCTCGTGGAGGCGTGGGTGCTGCTGGTGGCCTGGGTGCTGGGCGTGTTCGGCGGTGCCCTGGTCGGGGTGACGGCTGCTGAGGCCGCGGGCCAGGCCTTCGAAGGGCAGCGGGCCGAACGCCACGCGGTGGCGGCCACGGTCGTCGAGAATGCCAGGAGCGCCGTCGACGCCAAGGGCGCGGCGTCCCGGCGCGTGGCGGACGACGACCTCGCCTGGGTCACCGTCCGCTGGAGGGCGACGGGCGGCGTGGAGCACACGGGTCGCACCCAGATGGCGCCCGACACCCGGCCCGGGACCCACGTCACCGTATGGACCGACCGGCACGGATTCCTGACGGCGCGGCCGCTCGCACCCGCCGAGGCGCAGGTGGAGGCGGCCATGCTGGGCACGATGGCCGGGGCCTTCTCGGGTGGGGCGGTATGGGCCTGTGCGTACGGCGTACGCGAGCGGCTGGACCGGCGGCGCATGGCGCAGTGGGACGAGGAGTGGCGCCGCATGGACACCCGGTGGGGGCGGACGACGGGGTGACGTCGATCGGCGCCGATCCAAGCGCCCGATCGCGCCCGATCCGCGTGCCGAACCGCGGAGCCCCGGCCGGGCCGGTCCTCGCCTGTCACATGTGCGCCCAGAACGACGCCACCCAGCCGCGCACGAGTGCTCGCCGAAGCAAATCGGTCATGTGCGTGGCTTGTTGCCGCGATCTCTCCAGGCGTGGGCGGATCTGCATCCGTGGGCCGGTTAGGATCACGGCGTGGTTACGGCTTGGTTACCCCTGCGCATGGCGCGGGCCTGCTCCGGTGCGGGTCCGCTGTTGCGTCTGCTGGCTCTCGCCGCACTGCTGTTGGGTGTCGTCCTCACACACGGAGCGAGCCCCGACGGCGTCGCGGGGCAGCTGGTGACCAGCGTGGCGGCGCCTTCCGCCGGTGCGGCAGAGAAGGGCCACGGCGCGACGGACGCACACGGCTCCATGCCTCCCACCGCGAAGGACGAACGCCACCGCGACCACGCTCCATCGCATCCGGTCGAGCACTGCGCCGCCGGACAGGCGTACCAGGGTCCGGCCCTCACACAGCCGTGCTTTGCAGTGTCGGTTGGCGAACTGATCAGCCCTCGGCGGGCCGTGGCACACCGCAGCCCCAACGAGCCGGAGCTCTCCGTCTCGTCGTCAGGAAGCCTCAGAGCAGCGGTCGTTCAGCAGGTCTAGAGCCCGGCGAACTCATCCTCTCCGGCTGTTCCGTCCCGCCTTCGGGGCCAGTGTCCGGGGCCGACTCCCGGGTTTGACCCCGGTCCGAGCCCGAGCTCTGGTCCGAGCCGGCGTCCGACGGACAGCAGGACCGTTCGCCCCCACACCCCCGACTCATGCCCGCTGCCTCCGCGCGCCATGGCTCCCGCCGTGGTGCCCGAGAGCGCGGGCGCCCGGAGGATCTGTTGCCGACCCTCACCCGCATGCCCGCACGCACCACCCGCGGAACCCCCACCGCATCGCGCCGGCTGTGCCGGCTGATGGCTCTCGTGCGTGGCAGCCTGCTCGCGGTGATCGGCCTGTGCGCCCTCGTGCACGGCCCGTCCGACGACACGCAGGCGCCGGCGCGTGCCGCCGTGCCGACGTCCACGCCCGTCGTCCCCCCAACCACCGTCACCGTGGCGGGCGATGAGGCACCCCATGGTCCCCATCGCCATCACGGCGTCGACAAGTGCACGGCGGACGGAACCCTCCGTACAACCACCACCGCCGCCGCGGCCGAGCAACCACCCGCCGCCGCGGGGGCGGTGCCGCTCGCCGGTGTTCTCACGACCGTGAGGCGTCGGCGGTGTCGGCTCTGCGGACGCCGAAGAGCACGTACGGGACGGACGGTGCTGGTTCGCACCTCACGCTGGCGGATCTAGACCTCTCGCCCGCAGCCGACCGCACCGGCTGCCGCGCCCACCGGCCGGCGGGCAGGACCGACCGACCTGCCGCCCCGAGGCCGTGGCGCGAGATGAGCACGCGCACGCATTCATCGAGCGAGAGCGAACGGACATGCAGTCACTGACGAACGCAAGCACGACCATGAACAACGGCACGACCATGAACAACAGCACGACCATGAAGACCAGCACGACCAGCGACACGAACACCGCCGCAACCACGGCCACGAACACGAACACCCCTGTCACGCCCAGCCGTTCCGCCCTGTCGGCGCTGGTCGGGGACACCCCGCTGCTGCGCGTGTCGGAGCCCCTGGCCCCGGCGGGCCGCGGCTTCTGGGCGAAGCTGGAGGGCTTCAACCCCGGCGGCATCAAGGACCGGCCCGGTCTGTACATGGTCGAACGGGCCCGCGCCCGCGGGGACCTGCGCCCCGGCGGACGGATCATCGAGTCCACCAGCGGCACCCTCGGCCTGGGCCTCGCCCTGGCCGGACTGGTGCACGGCCACCCCGTCACCCTGGTCACCGACCCCGGTCTGGAGCCGTCCATGACCCGGCTGCTCAGTGTCTACGGCGCCCATGTCGACATCGTCGACGAGCCCCACCCCACGGGCGGCTGGCAGCAGGCCAGGCGTGACCGGGTCGTGGAACTGCTGAAGGAGCACCCGGGTTCCTGGTGCCCCGACCAGTACAACAACCCTGACAACACCGCCGCGTACACCCCGCTGGCCCTCGAACTCGCCTCCGAACTGGGGCACATCGACGTCCTCGTGTGCAGCGTGGGCACCGGCGGGCACTCCGCGGGCATCGGCCGGGTGCTGCGGCAGCTCTACCCGGAGATCACGATCGTCGGCGTCGACACCATCGGCTCGACCATCTTCGGCCAGCCGGCCCGGACCCGGGTGATGCGTGGCCTCGGCTCCAGCATCTATCCGCGCAACGTGGCGTACGACTACTTCAGCGAGATCCACTGGGTCGCCCCGCACGAGGCGGTGTGGGCCTGCCGGAAGCTGGCGGCCTCGCACTACGCCACCGGCGGCTGGAGCGTGGGTGCCGTTGCCCTCGTGGCCGGCTGGCTGGCCCGCACCATGCCCGCCGACGCGCGGATCGCGGCGATCTTCCCCGACGGGCCGCAGCGCTATCTCGGGACGGTGTACGACGACGAGTACTGCGCCCGGCACGGGCTCCTCGATGTGCCGCCGCCCCCGGAGCCGGAGCTCATCGGCCGCGCCGACGAGAGGGAGGTCGCCCGCTGGACCCGGTGCACCGACGTCGTCGACCCGCTCGTCCTGCGCACGCCCTCGGAGGAGGAGGGCAAGTGAAGGGGACTTTCGCACAGCTGCGGTCGTACGAGCGCAGCGTCCAGCTGCTGATGGTGAACCAGTTCACCATCAACCTCGGCTTCTACATGCTGATGCCGTACCTGGCCGCCCACCTGTCCGGAACGCTCGGTCTGGCCGGCTGGCTCGTCGGACTCGTCCTGGGCGTACGGAACTTCAGCCAGCAGGGCATGTTCCTCGTCGGCGGGACACTGGCCGACCGGTTCGGCTACAAGCCGCTGATCGTCGCCGGATGCGTGCTGCGCACGGTGGGCTTCGCGACGCTCGGGCTGGTGGACTCGCTGGCCGCGCTGATCGTCGCGTCGGCCGCGACCGGTCTCGCGGGCGCGCTGTTCAACCCGGCGGTACGCGCCTATCTCGCGGCGGACGCGGGGGAGCGCAGGGTCGAGGCGTTCGCCCTGTTCAACGTCTTCTATCAGGCGGGCATCCTGCTCGGCCCCCTCGTGGGCATGGTGCTGACCGGGGTGGACTTCCGGATCACCTGTCTGGTGTCGGCCGGGATCTTCGCGCTGCTGTCGGTCGTGCAGATCCGTGCCCTGCCGACCCGCAGGGCTCAGGACCGCGAGGAGCCGGCCGAGGAGGGCCGCGAGAGCGTGCTCGCCCAGTGGCGGGGCATCCTCGCCAACCGGCCGTTCCTGCTCTTCTCCGGCGCCATGATCGGCTCGTACGTCCTCACGTTCCAGGTCTATCTGTCGCTGCCGCTGGAGGTGCGCCGGCTCGGCGGCGACGGCGAGTTCGGTACGGCTGCGGTGGCGGTGCTGTTCGCGGTCTCCGGGCTGAGCACGATCCTCGGCCAGACGAGGGTGACGGCCTGGTGCAAGGCCCGGTACGAGCCGGGTCAGTCGCTGACTCTGGGGCTGGCCGTGATGGGCCTGGCGTTCGTGCCGCTGCTGGCGGCCACCGCCGTGCCCGTCCCGGAGTCCGGCGTGGGGCTGTGGCTGCTGGCCGCGGGGCCGCCCACGCTCGCCGCGCTGCTGCTGGCGGTCGGCACGATGATCGCGTACCCCTTCGAGATGGACACGATCGTCCGGCTCTCCGGTGACCGTCTCGTCGCCACGCACTACGGGCTCTACAACACGATCTGCGGGATCGGCATCACGCTCGGGAACCTGCTGACCGGCGCGGCACTCGACGCCGCCCGCGAGGCGGGGATGCCCGCGCTGCCCTGGATCTCGCTGTGCGCGCTGGGCGCCGCCTGCGCGGCCGCCCTGTACGGCCTGCACCGTACGGGCCGGCTGGCGACTCCGGTGCCGCAGCCCGCGGCTGTGTGATGCGGCAGCGGTGAGGAGAGGGGGCGGGCGCCGTACGGGGCACCCGCCCCTGCTGGGCACTTGCCCCTGCCGGGCACTCGCCCCTGCCGGGCACTCGCCCCGGTGCGGGGGTCAGCCGTTCAAGCTCTCGTCGTACGGGTCGCGCGGGGCCTTGACCGGTCTGGCCTCGGTGGCCTTGAGGAAGGGGATGACGCCGTCGTTGACGGGGTCCTTGACCTGTTTGCCGGTGTAGGTGCCGGTGACCTCCAGCCAGGTGTCCGGCCGCAGCACGGGCGGGAGTTCCCCGGACAGGCCGACCTTGACCGGCTGGGCGTCGGCGGCACAGCAGTTGAGGGTCATGCGGACGAGGTAGGCGCTGCCGTTCTCGTCGAGGGCGAGGAAGCCGGTGAGCTTGACGTGACGGTCCCCGAGGGAGCGTCCGTGGTCGTAGACCGCGCGTCCGGCGTAGTCGGCCAGTTCGAGGCGGAGCGGGTCGCCGGCGGGGAGCTTCGGGTAGCCCCAGGGGGCTTCCTGAAGCGCGGTGCCCGCGCGCATCGCGCTGTAGGAGCCCAGGGCGGGCGGGGCGACCAGGATGAGGGCGACAAGCGGCAGGACGAGCAGCCAGGAAACGTGCGGTTCGTGGTGGACGTGGCCGCCCTCGTGGCCCTCATGGCCCTCGTGCGGCTCGGGCTCGTCGCCGTCGGCCGGGCGGGGGCGCCGCCGGCCGTACCAGATCGTCGCGGCGGCCGCGGCGATCAGGACGACGCCGGCCAGGAGCAGCAGCGGCTGCAAGCCGGCCTTGACGTACCGGAGATAGAGGTCGGTGAAGCCGGCGCGCAGCACGGCCACGCCGACGAGGAACAGGATGAGTGCCTGGGCCTGGCGGTTCACAGCAGCACCGCCCCCACCAGGACCGACACCAGCACGGCCAGAACGAACGTGGCGGGGGCGAAGCGCAGTGCGAAACCGCGGCCGAACGTGCCCGCCTGCATCGCGAACAGCTTCAGGTCGATCATCGGCCCCACGACGAGGAACGCGAGCCGGGCGGTCAGCGAGAACTGCGACAGGGACGCGGCCACGAACGCGTCCGCCTCGGAGCAGATCGACAGCACCACGGCGAGGATCGCCAGGGCGAGCACCGCCAGCACGGGGTTGTCGGCCGCGCTGCGCAGCCAGTGCTCCGGTACGACAGCCTTGAGCGTGGCCGCGGCCATCGCTCCCACGACGAGGAAACCGCCGGCGTGCATCACGTCGTGCCGTACGGACCCCCAGAACGCGGCCCCCTTGCCGAGGCCCTCCGTCGCCGGGCGGGCCGGAGGCCGCAGCCAGTCGCTGCGGCCCAGCCGGTGCCACAGCCAGCCCATCGCGCAGGCCACCAGCAGACCGGCCACGAACCGGGCGAGGACCATCTCCGGGTCGCCGGGGAACGCGACGGCGGTGGCGGTCAGCACGATCGGGTTGATCGCCGGCGCGGACAGCAGGAACGCCAGCGCCGCCGCCGGGGTGACGCCCCGCCGCACCAGTGCCCCGGCCACCGGCACGGACGCGCACTCGCAGCCGGGCAGCACCGCCCCGGCCATTCCGGCGACCGGCACCGCGAGCGCGGGCTTCTTCGGCAGGGCGCGGGCGAAGAACGACGGCGGTACGAACACCGCGAGCGCCGCCGACAGCAGCACACCGAGCACGAGGAACGGCAGGGCCTGCACCACCACCGCCACGAACACGGTCATCCAGCTCTGCATCACCGGAGCGGCGAGCGCCCCGCGGAGCGGCCCCTGCAGGACGACCACCAGGAGCAGCAGCATGGTCAGGGCGAGGGGCGAGTTGTGTTGTCGGCTCTGCTGCTCGTCCTCGTCGTGGCGGTCGGCGCGGGGCGGCGCTGCCCTGGTCACGGTCACGGAATCGGGTACCTCCGGCGGGGCAGGGCATGGTGGGGCGGTTGCCCTCCCTTTCCAGTACGCCGGTCACGGTACAGCCGCTCAACTCGCGTTCCGCGTAGGGCAGTAGCGATTTCGTGGGGGCCGCCCGCAACCCCAGCGCGGGCGGCTCCCCACGGTCCTCGGACCGCGGCCGGTCCCACGGCCGTCGGTCCGAGGAGGTCAGTCCTCGGCCGTCACTCCGAGGAGGTCATTCCCGGGCCGTCAGCCCGACGAGGTCATCCCAGGGCCTCGACGATGCCGTCCCACAGCCGGATCCGCGCCTCCAGGGCGAGTTTCGCCGTCTCCGCCGCCTCCTGCCAGCGCGTGTCGGCCTCGCCGCAGAGGTCGGCGACCATCTGCATGGCCATCGGGGTGTGTTCCTCGCCGTCGACCTCGATGTGGCGGGCGAGGTAGTCGCAGAAGAGGGGGAAGCGGTCGGTGCCCTCCTTCTTGATCACCTGGTCGAACATGTCCGGGATGAGGTCCTCCCGGGAGAAGGCGAACGCGGCGGCCCGGCAGTGCAGCGGCCGCTCGGAGATGATCTCGAAGGTGGTGCGGACGAATTCGGCGGCCGGGGCCGGGACCTGGGCGACGCGCAGCGCCGCGGGTACGTCGTGGCCCTCCTTGACCAGGTCGAGGAAGGTGTCGATGCGCGTGGTGTCCGCGTCCGCCTCCGCCATGCCCGCGCGGTACAGCTCGAAGTGGCTGGTGAAGCCGCCGTTCAGTTCGTCGCTCTCCTCGACCAGCACGATGTCGTTGATGAGCCGCCGGCTCACTTCCGACCCGAGCGGCACCCAGGGGACGTCCACGCAGGTCAGTTCCCGCTGGAGGGACTTCAAAAGCGACATGAAGTCCCACACCGCGAACACATGGTGTTCCAGGAACGTCGCCATGTCCGCACGGCTGTTCATTCGCTGGTAGATCGGGTGCGCGGTCACTTCCTTTCGGGTGGGTTCGATCGCCGCGCGGGCCCGATCAATTCCCTCGTGGTTCATGTTCCAGTCGTAGCGGGACATGGCTCTCCTTTGCTTTCTTGCCGAGCCGGATGGTGATCGTGCTCCTTCCTTTCCTGGCCCGGCAACCGCTTTCGGGAATTCCGAGGAAGTTACCAGCGGTATGGTTCGGCAGATGGCGTCAAGCCGGATGAAAGGATGACATAGGGTTCCGTTTCGGACAGCTGAAAATTCTTCGTTGAATCTTTGAACGTGACGTGGTTGTTATCCGTACTCGACGGGGTGAGCAGGAATCCCGTTACCGTCACCGTGGCGTATCACGTGGTGCCGGGCCGTGAGGCCGACTTCCATTCCTGGGGGTGGGCCGTGCTGCGCGAGAGTGCGCAGCAGCAGGGTTTCCTCGGTGGTGGCGTACTGGTCGACGGAGAGGCTGACTGGCATGTGGTCTACCGCTTCGACAGCGATGGTTCGATCCGTGCCTGGGAGAACTCGGTCACCTGGGTGGAGTGGGCCGCCCGGCTGGAGGGCCTCGGACGGGAGACCGGCCGGCGGACCATGAACGGCTCCAAGGCGTGGTTCGACTCCCAGGCCGTGACTCCGGCCGCACCCCGTCCGCCACCGAAATGGAAACTTTGGTTCGTCAACATGAGTGCGGTCTTCCCGCCCGTACTCCTTTTCAATCTGACCGTACTCCCTTACCTCGAAAGCGTTAATCCTCTTTTCCGCACTCTGCTGCTGTGCCTGTGCGTGACAGCCATTGTCACGTGGATTCTCATGCCGCGACTGCAGCGTTTCTTCAAGAAATGGCTGTACCCGCCGCTCCAGGCGCTTCGCGGACGGCACAAGCGACGGGCCGCCTAGGTCCGCGAACGATCAAAGGGGGGTGGGCGGGTGAAGACCCTGCTCATCGACAATTACGACTCGTACACGTACAACCTGTTCCAGTTGATCGCCGAGGTCAACGGTGAGGAACCGGTGGTCGTCCTCAACGACACCCCGCCCGACGGCATCCCGGACCTTGGGGAATTCGACAACGTCGTGGTGTCGCCGGGACCCGGACACCCCGCGGAGCCGCGGGACTTCGGCATCGCCGCACGGGTCATCGCCCGGTCCACGGTCCCCGTCCTCGGTGTCTGCCTGGGCCACCAGGGCATCGCCGTGGGGGAGCGGGGGAACGTGGCTCCCGCACCCGAGCCCCGCCACGGGTACCTCTCCACCGTCCGGCACGACGACCGGGACCTGTTCCAGGGGCTGCCGCAGAACTTCACCGCGGTCCGCTACCACTCGCTGGCGGTGAGCGAACCACTGCCCGAGACCCTGGAGGCCACCGCGTGGTCCGAGGACGGGGTGGTCATGGGACTGCGGCACCGCACCCGGCCCCTGTGGGGAGTCCAGTTCCACCCCGAGTCCGTCCTCACCGACTACGGCCACCGGATGCTCGTCAACTTCCGCAACATGACAGCGGAACGGGCCTCAAGGCCGCGTACGAAGAACACCGCCGTCACCCCCTCCGCGGCCGCTATCCCCCGTCAGCGACGGTCCCCCAGCCCGGCCTACCGGCTGCACACCCGCCGTATCGCCACGGCGATCGACGCCGAGGCCGCCTTCACCCGCATGTGCGCCGACGCGCCCCGCGCGTTCTGGCTCGACAGCTCCCAGGTGGAGGAGGGCCGCGCCCGCTTCTCGTTCTTCGGCGACGGCAGCGGCCCCCTCGCCGAGTTCGTCCGTTACGACGCCACCGCCGGGGTCTGCGAGGTCGAGCGGCCCGGACTGCCCCCGCGCAAGGTCCGGGCGAGCATCTTCGACTACCTGAAGCGGCAGCTGACGACCCGCCGCGTCGACGGGACCGGACTGCCCTTCGACTTCACCGGCGGCTACGTCGGCTACTTCGGCTACGAGACCAAGGCCGACTGCGGCTCCCCGAACCGCCACCGGGCCGAAACCCCCGACGCCTGCTGGCTGTTCGCGGACCGGCTGATCGCGGTCGACCACGAGGAGGGCTGCACCTACGCCGTCTGCGTCGCCGAGGACACCCCCCAGGCCGCCCGCGAGGCCGCCGACTGGCTCGACACCGCCACCGCCCAGCTCACCTTCGTGGCGTCCGCCGATCCGACCCCGGCCCCGCCCACGACCACACCCACCGGGCCGAAGCCCGCCGCCGAACCCTGGCTGGTCCGCGACCGGGCGACCTACCTCGCGGACATCGAGGCCTGCCGGCGCGAACTCAGGGCGGGCACCAGCTATGAGATCTGCCTCACCAACGCCGCCCGGTTGCCCGTGCCGTACGACCCGTACGACTACTACCGGGTGCTGCGCCGACTCAACCCGGCACCGTACGCGGCCTTCCTGAGGTTCGGGGACCTCGATGTGGCCGGCTCGTCACCCGAGCGCTTCCTGCGGATCACCCGGGACGGCATCGCCGAGGCCAAGCCCATCAAGGGGACCGCGCCGCGCGGTGAGACACCGGACGAGGACCTGCGACTGAGGGACGAACTGGCCGCGGACGCCAAGACACGCGCCGAGAACCTCATGATCGTCGACCTGCTCCGCAACGATCTCGGCCGCGTCTGCGCCACCGGCAGCGTCCGCGTCTCCCGCCTGATGGCCACCGAGACGTACGCCACCGTGCACCAGTTGGTCTCCACCGTCGAGGGACGGCTGCGCGACGGCACCGGTGCCGTGGACTGCGTACGAGCCTGCTTCCCCGGCGGATCGATGACTGGCGCTCCCAAGCTGCGCACCCTGGAGATCATCGACGAACTGGAGACCGAGGCCCGCGGCGTGTACTCCGGAGCCCTCGGATACTTCGGGTGCAGCGGCGGCGCCGACCTCAACATCGTCATCCGCACCGCCGTGTTCACCGGCGGCCGTATGCACCTCGGTGCCGGCGGCGCGATCGTCCTGGACTCCGACCCGGCCGCCGAGTACGACGAGATGCTGCTGAAGACCGCGGCCCAGATGCGGGCCCACCAGCACACCGAGCGCTTCGGCCTCCCGGCCACCGCTGAGGAGCACGCCCGATGACGACACCGCAGTCCACCCTCGTCCCCGCCGACATGGCGGCCCCCGGCAACCTCGCCGCCCATCTCGCCGCGCTCGCCGAACGCCGCGAGTGGACCCACCGCATCGCCTTCCACCAGGGCCACCGCGCCTTCACCCACGGCGAGGTGCACGACCTCGCGGCCCGCGCGGCCACCGTGCTCGCCGACCACGGAGTGCGACCCGGCGACCGGGTGCTGCTCGCCCTGCCCGACTCCGTGGCCTGGGTGGCGGCCTTCCTCGCCAGCGCCCGGCTCGGTGCCGTCGCCGTCCTGGTCAACCCCGAACTCACCCCGCCCGAGCACCAGTTCATGGCGGAGGACACCGAAGCCGCGCTCTGCGTGACCGGACCCGGACTCGACGACAACTTCCCCCGCCGGACCCGCCTCGGCGCCGACCAGCTCATCGCCCTCACGACGACCGCCGAACCGGCCACCGACGCCCACCCGGTCGACGCACACACCCCGCTCTACATCCAGTACACCTCCGGCACCACGGGCCACCCCAAGGGAGTCGTCCACTGCCACGGCGACCCGAAGACGTACCACGACCTCATCGGCAGGCGGTTGCTGCGCATCACCGAGGACGACGTCACCCTGTCGGTGTCCAAGCTGTACTTCGCCTACGGCTTCGGCAACGCCTTCGTCTTCCCGCTCTTCTCCGGCTCCTCCGCCGTCCTGGTGGACCGCCGGCCCACCCCCGCCGCCGTGGACGAGATCGTCGCCCGGCACCGCGTGACCATGCTGTACTCCGTGCCCTCCGCGTACGCCGCGCTCGTCGCCGACCGGGGCAACGGGCACGAGACGTGCTTCGCCTCGGTGCGGGCCGCCGTGTCGGCCGGCGAGGGCATGCCCGCCGGTCTGGGCACGCAGGTCACCGAGCTGCTCGGCGCACCTGTGCTGGAGCAGATCGGCTCGACCGAGGCCGGGCACGCCTTCTGCGCCAACAGCTTCGAGCACAACCATCCCGGCACCGTCGGCCGCCCCGTCCCCGGCTTCGAGGTGGAGCTGCGCGATCCCGCGGGCAACAAGGTTCCGGACGGCGAGGAGGGAGAACTCTGGGTACGGGGACCGACGCTGACCCCCGGCTATCTGAACCGCCCCGAGGAGTCCGAGCGCACCCTGGTCGGCGGCTGGCTGAACACCCGGGACCGGGCCCGCCGCGAGACCGACGGCACCTTCCGGCACCTGGGCCGGGCCGACGACATGGAGATGGTCGGCGGCATCACCGTCTCCCCACTGGAGGTGGAGGCCCTCCTGCGCAGACATCCGGCGGTCCGGGAAGTGGCGGTGGCCGCTGTCGCCGACGAGCGTGGCGCCAGCCGGCTGCGGGCCTTCGTCGTCCCCGCCACCCCAATCCCGGCGGGCCTGGAGGCCGAACTCATCTGCCTGGCCCGCGAGAAGCTCGCCGCCTTCAAGGTCCCCCGCAGCGTCAGCTTCGTCCCGTCCCTGCCCCGCACCCCCACCGGCAAGCTCCGCCGCCACCTCGTCCGCGAGGGCGCGTGGTGACCCGGCCTCCCGCAGAAAGGATTGGGCACATGCGACAGTCGCAGCCCCTGCTCCCCGCCGACCGTGGCTTCTACCTCGGTTCGATGCTCCGGGAGGCGGCCGACCGCCACGGCGGCGTCTTCGTCACCCTCGACCACCCGCTCGACGTCAACCCCGACCTCGGCGTCGACCTCAGCTACACGGTGCTGGCCGACGTGGTCGACGAACTTTCCGGCCGCCTCTGGGAGGCCGGGGTACGGCCCTCGGAGGAAGTGGTCGTCCACAAGACGGACAACGTCGACATCGTCCTGCTGACCTGCGCCGTCTCCCGCATCGGCGCCGTCCCCGTCCTCCTGTCGCCGGGGCTCGCGGGCCCGGTGGTCCGTCAGCTCCTCGAACGGCTCCGCCGCCCCTGGCTGATCACCGACAGAGCCAAACTGGAGGGCCCCCTCAAGGACGTCGAGCTCACCGACGTCGTACGGCGGACGCTGTCCGTGGACGACGCGCCCGGCGCCGAGCCACTGGAGAAGTACACGGGTGCCGCGACCCCCGCCCCAGTCCGGCTCCACCCCAGGGAGGCCTCCCTCATCACCCACAGCTCGGGCACCACCGGCGTCCCCAAGCTCGCCGTGCACTGTCCGAACACCATGTGGAACCGGCTCGTCCCACAGAAGGCCATGGGCTGGCCCACCCGCGGCGAGACCGCCGCCCTGCACATGTCGTTCGTGCACTCGCGCTTCTACCATCTCCTCGGCGTCCTGCTGCACTTCGGCAGCCCACTGGTGCTGATCACCGACCCGGCCCCGTCCTCCGTGGGCCCGATCCTCGCCCGGCACCGACCCGGCATCGTCGAGACCCACCCCAACACCTTCGTCCTGTGGGAGGAGTTGGTGGACGCGCCCGGAGCGCCGCTGTCCCGCGTCCGCAGCTACGGCTCCACCTTCGACGCGATCCACCCCCGCACCGTGCAGCGGCTCCTGGACGCCTCGCAGCGGCGCTCGCCGTGGCTCATCCAGCTGTACGGGCAGAGCGAGACGGGCCCGGTCGCCTTCCAGTGGTTCACCCGCCGCAGCGCGGCCCGCGCCGACGGCCGCCGGGTCGGCATCGGCATCCCCGGCTTCACCCGGGTACGGGTCGCGGACGGCTCCGGCCGTCGGGTCGGGCCGGGTACGGCCGGACGCATCGAGGCCCGCACCCGTGGCCGCATTCTCACTTACCTCGGCGCCCGGGACCGCTATCTGCGCCAGCTCAACGACGGCTGGTGGGAGATGGGCGACATGGGCTACCAGAGCCGCTGGGGTGCCCTGTACCTGATCGACCGTGAGATCGACCAGATCGACTCCGTGCACAGCAATCTGGAGGTCGAGGACACGCTGATGTCCCGACTGGAGGAACTGCGCGAGGTCGTCATCGTGCGGGGCGCGGACCGCGAACCCGTACCCGTGGTGTGCGTCCGCGGCGAGCAGCCCCTGGACATGGGCCGCTGGCAGGAGGCCACGGCGGACCTGCCCGCGATGGCCGAGCCGCGCCAGTGGAAGTTCGAGGACCTGCCGATGACGTCCACGTGGAAGGTGAAGCGGGTGGAGATCACCCGCATGCTCACCGAGAGCAGGGTTGGATGAGCCGGGTCCTGGTCGTCGGCGCCGGACCCGTGGGGCTGTCGGCGGCCCTCGCCCTGCGCGCCCAGGACCTGAAGGTGACACTCCTGGAGGCCGACCCCGAGGGCCGCGAACGGCCCGGCAGCCGCGCCCTGTTCGTCCACCGCGAGACCCTCGAACTCCTTGACGGCATGCGCCCGGGACTCGCCGACGAGATCACCGGCTACGGGCAGACCTGGCACACCAAACGCACCCTCTACAGGGGCCGCGAGGTGTACGCGCGCACCTTCCCGCCACCCACGGGCATCCCGCCCTTCACCAGCCTGCGCCAGGTGGACACCGAGCGGTTCCTGCTCGCCGCCTGCGAGGACGCCGGAGTGGAGTTCGTGTGGGGCGCCCGGATCGCGGGCGTGCGCGTCACGCCGGACGAGGTCGCCCTCACCGACGAGGACGGCCGTGTGTGGACCGGCACGCACGCCGCCGCCGCCGACGGCGCCCGCTCGGCCGTACGGCGCGAGCTCGGCATCGCCATGGAGGGCACCCACGGGGACGGCTTCCACGTCGTCGTGGACGTGGCCGACATCCCGGGGGCCGAGCTGCCGCTCGAACGGGTCTTCCACTACGAGCATCCGGAACTCGGCGGCCGCAGCGTGATGCGCGTACCGTTCACCGGCGGCTTCCAGGTGGACCTGCAGTGCCGCGACGACGACCGGCAGGAGGAGTACGGCACCGAGGAGGCCGTACGGCGCTGGCTGCCCGCGGTGGTGGGCGACGGCTACGACGAGCGGATCCTGTGGGTGTCGACGTACCGCTTCCTGCGCAAGGTCGCCGCCTCCTACACCGACCCGGGCCGCCGGGTGCTGCTCGTCGGCGAGGCAGCCCACCTCTTCCCGCCGTTCGGGGCGCGCGGCATGAACAGCGGCATCGCGGACGCGGCCGCCGCCGCGCATGCCGTCGCCGCAGGCACCCCCGAGGCGGTCGCCTCCTTCGCCGAACTCCGGCGCCAGGCAGGCCTGTTCAACAGCGCGGCCGCGGGCACGGCCCTGGACCACCTGCGGCCCCATCGGCGCATCGTACGCGTCAAACAGCGCGCGGCTGCGGCCCTCTCCCCCGTCGTGCCGCGGTGCGGCGCCTGGCTGGAGCACGCGCCCTACGGTCCCCGGCACGGCTCTCCGGCCGCCGCCGGCCAGAAGTACTGAGAGGAACCGCATTGACACAACCGGCCATCGCGGAGGGACTGTCGGCGTGGTCTCCCGACCGCGGTCTCACCCCCGCACCGGCGCAGGGCGGGCGGCTGCTCGTCGCGGACTCCTGGCTGCTGCGGGACGGGCGGGTGCGTGGCTTCGACCGGCACCGTGAACGCTTCCTGCGGGCCTGCGGCGAGTGCGGCGCGCCTCCCCTGCGGCGGCTCATCGAGTTCTGGCACGACATGACCGCCGCGCTGCCGCGCACGGGGGAGTGGTTCCCCCGCGTCGAACTCGTGGCCGGCTCCCTGGAGTTGCGCCTGCTGCTGCGGCACGCGCCACCGCTCGGCACGGACGTACGGGTGTGGGCGGCGGGGCAGCCCGACCCGCGCACTGTGCCGCGCCGCAAGGGGCCGGACCTGGACGCGCTGGCCCGGGTCCGGGGCCGGGCCGCCGGGGCGGACGCGGACGAGGCGGTGCTGATCGCGCCCTCCGGGGTGGTGCTGGAGGCGGCGAACTCCAGCCTGCTGTGGTGGGAGGACGACACTCTCTGCCTGCCGCCGCCGCGCCTGCCCGTCCTCGCCGGGGTCACCATGGCGCTCGTCCAGGAACGGGCGACGCGCACCGGCATCCGGGTCGCCCACCACGAGCGGACCCTGGCGGAACTGGACGGCCGTGAGGTGTGGCTCGTCAACGCCCTTCACGGAATCCGTCCCGTGCGCGCCTGGACCGGCCGCCCGCTGACCGCGGGGCCCGCCGTGCACGCCCCGGAATGGCGGCAGTGGCTGGACGACCTCATGGAGCCACTGCCGGACAACTGAATTCACGGGCACACACGGCACAAGGACGCGCCGGGCCGAAAGTGATACGGCCCGGCGCGATCAAACGTTCCCGAATATTGGGGGAATTCCCTGACCGGATATTTCTTCTTCGAAAATCAGTCGCTGGAAATCCTGTCGCTCTTCCGAAGACCAGTCTCCGGAGATCGGTCTTCGAAGATCAGTCCTTCTTCGGGACGGGCTGGTAGGCGCCCGGCACCATCCGCGTGGCGATCGCGATCCGGTTGTACGCGTTGATGACGGTGGCCGCCCAGATCAGCGCCGCGATCTGCTCGTCGTCGAACACCTCGGTGGCCTCCGCGTACACGGCGTCCGGGACGTGTCCGTCGTGCACCAGTGTCACTGCCTCGGTCAACGCCAGTGCGGCACGCTCCCGCGCGTTGAAGAACGGAGTCTCCCGCCAGGCGCTCAGGGCGTAGATCCGCTGCTCGGTCTCGCCCTTGGCGCGCGCGTCCTTGGTGTGCATGTCCAGGCAGAACGCGCAGCCGTTGATCTGCGACGCGCGAATCCTGATCAGTTCCAGGATCTCCGACTCGACCTTCGCGTCCTGGGCCGCGGAAACAGCGGCAGCATGCAGGGAGCCCATCGCTCCGGACACGGCGGGGGTGATTTTCTTGAGGGCCACACGGGACACGGAATCACTGTTGGTCATAGGGAGACTCTATCTCCGCAATGCGGTTCCCGAACGAGAAATCCAGCGAATTCCCGCAGTGTGATCCACATGACCGTGCAATCGCTTCGTCTCGGCGTGCCCCTTCGTACAACCCTCTGCCCCGACCGAGTGTCCAGCAAGCAGAAGCAGCGACCAGGCACACAGAGAGGCCGACCATGGGGGACATACGCAGACGGGGCGCCGTCGCACTCGGGATCACCGGACTGGTGGCACCGCTCACTCTCGCACTGGGCACCGCGCCCGCGCAGGCGGCGAGTTGCACCACGTCGACCGGCCCGTATCAGAAGCAGGTCGAGAAGTTCCTCGGGCGGCCCGTCGACGGCAGGCAGTCCGCCGCCGACTGCTCGGCGATCAAGGCGTTCCAGACCAAACACGGCATCACACCGAACATCGGCTACGCGGGCCCCGTGACCTGGGGCGTCATGGACCTCATGGGCAAGCAGAAGGCCGTGGGCGACAAACCCAACAAGGACGGCAAGTGCCCCGTCAACAAGGGCCGCATCGCCTGCGTCAACCTCACGCTCCAGCTCAGCTGGATCCAGGACGGCGACAAGCTCGTGTACGGACCGGTGCCGGTGCGCACCGGCCGTGACGGCTACGAGACCCGCACCGGACTGAAGAAGATCTACTGGCGGCACATCGACCACGTCTCGTCCATCTACGACGTGCCCATGCCCTACAGCCAGTTCTTCGACGGTGGCCCGGCCTTCCACTCGGCCGGCGTGAGCATGTGGAACCCGCCCGGCTCGCACGGCTGCGTCAACATGACCAAGACCGACGCCAAGAAGTACTGGTCGCTGCTGAAGAAGGGCGACGACGTCTACGTGTACGGCCGCAAGCCGGGCACCTGACGCAGTGCGGGCGCCCGGCTCGCGTGGCCGTTACGCCTCCGGGGCGTCCCCGAAGTCGGGGATGTCCAGCCTCGCACCGCCCTGCAGGGCTGACTCGTGGGCGATGATGCCCGGCAGGGTGTAGCGGGCGGCCACCCAGGCGTTCACGGACGGCAGTGTCCGTGTGTTGACCGCGGTGACGAAGTCGTCGACCAGGAAGTGATGGCTGCCCTCGTGCCCGTTGTGCAGGTTGTCGAACTCCCGCGGCAGGCGCGAGCGGTCGTGCACGGGAGCCGACCCGGAGGTGAAGGCGGCCCGGAGGTCCGGCGCTATGTGCTGGAGTGACGGGTCGTCAGGTGACAGGGTGGGCTTGGGCTCCAGCAGTTCGCTGATGTCCTTCACCCCCTTCTTGTCCTGCCACAGGGCCACCGTGGCAAGCTGCTCCATGCTGGCGTCGGTCCCGAAGAACCGGAAACGCGACTCCCGTATGTGCGAGGGATAGCCGACGCGCCGGAACTCGTTCGTACGGAACGAGCCGCCGCCCGCCACCTCGAACAGCGCGGTGGCGTTGGAGAAGTCGTTCCCGAACTGGCTGACGTCCTTGTCGAAGACACCGTCGCCGCGCCCGTCGACCACACCGATCGCGGACACGCTCACCGCGTGCGTCTGCCAGGCCCCGAGCACCCCTCCCACCGCGTGCGTCGGGTACAGCAGCGGCGGATAGCTGGCGGTCGCCTTCCAGTTCTCGCCGCCGCTGTACTGGTACGCCTCGTAGAACCCGAGGTCCATGTCGTGCACGTAGTCGCCCTCGGCGTAGAAGATCCGGCCGAAGGCGCCCTTGGCGATCTGGTTTCGGGCGTGGACGGTCGCCGGGTTGTACTGGCTGGTCTCGCCCATCATGTACGTCAGCCCGGTCGCCCTCACCGCGTCGATGATCGCCGCGATCTCCTGCGTGGTGACGGCCATGGGGACGGCGGAGTACACGTGCTTGCCCGCGTTCAGCCCCTGGAGTACCAGCGGGCCGTGCGTCCACCGCTGGGTGAAGATCGCGACCGCGTCCACCGCGTTCGACTCCAGCATGGCCTCGTACGACGGGAAGGTGCCCGTGAGGCCTTCGGCGGCGGCGAGTTGCTCGGCCCGGTCGGGGAGCAGATCGGTGACGTACAGGTCGCTGACGCCGGGGTGGGCCAGGAACAGTTTGGCGAACTGGCCCGAGAACTGTCCGGCGCCGACGATGCCGAGGGAGAACGTCATGTAAGGCGTGCCCTTCACTGGTCGAGTCACTGGTGGATCACTGATCGAGTCACTGGTCGAGGATGAGATTGATCTGGTCGTTGGTCTCGTCGAGGCTGCTCACCGGCTTGCCGGTGCCGTAGATGGCCTCCATCTCGGGCTGCATCAGCGCCGTCACGTCCGCCGCGTAATCCGTGATCGGGTAGGAGAAGGTCCGGAAGTCCTTCTTGTCGGCCACGGGTTGGGTGAAGGCGGAGACGTCGATGCCCTTCTTCTCGTAGGCGGCGACGGCGGCCTCGGTGCCGGCCGGAGTGGCCGGGAAGACGACCCCGTAGTCGCCGACGGCCTTCTGGCACTCGTCGGAGGCCAGGTAGGCCACCCACTTCCGGGCGCCGGCCTTGTTCCTGGAGGCCTTCGTGATGGAGTCGGCGAGGCCGTTCATCATCGTGGCGCGCTTGCCGCTCGGGCCGATGGGGGTGGGGGCGGACTTGATGGCCCTGCCCTTGAAGCCGTCGTACGACGAGATCATCCAGGCACCGTCGAAGGCGGCGGCGGCCCTGCCCGCGGCGACCTGGGTGTTGGCCTGGTTGGACTGGATGTTGTAGTCGGAGAACGGCGCCATGTAGCCCTTCTTCGCCAGGCCGAAGTACCACTTGATGACGGACTGGAAGGTGTTGCTGTCGTACTGGTACTTCGTGCCCCAGCGTGCCTTGTCCGTGTAGCTCCACCCGGCGGAGCCGGTGAAAGGGCTCCACTGCGTCTGGCCGTCGGCGAAGCCTCCGCCATTGGTGGCCAGCCCGTACACCTTGACGTTGTTCTTGTCGAAGCCCGGCTCGTCGCCCCGCTTTCCGTTACGGTCGACGGTGAGGTGGGCGATGGCCTTCTCGAAGGTTCCGCCGTCCTCGGGGTTCCAGGAAAGGCTGCCCAACTGCTCGGCGGTGAGACCGGCCGCCTTCGCCATCTTGTCGTTGTAGAAGAGCGCGACGGTGTCCCAGTCCTTGGGGGCGCCGTAGCGGTGGCCGTCCTGGCCGATCCAGTTGGCGGCGAGGCCCGGCTGGTAGTCGGACTCCTTGATGTCCAGGTCGTCGAGCGGTTCCAGCACCTTCAGATCGGCGAACTGGCCGAACTTCTGAATGTGGTCGGTGAACACGTCAGGCTGGGTGCCCGCGATGAAACCCGCGGTGAGCTTGGTCCAGTAGTCGCTCCAGCCCAGCTGGGTGATCCTGACCTTCAGCCCGGGGTTCTCCTTCTCGAACCCCTTGGCGCAGGCCTGGTAGGCGGGCAGCTGGTTGGCGTCCCACAGCCAGTACGTCACCGTGCTCGCGGACGCCCCCGTGGAGTCGCCCTTCGCGCAGCCGGTCAGCAGGGACAGTGTCAGCGCTCCGGCCAGCGCGGTCAGCGTACGAAGTCGCATCAGGGTTCCCTCACTTGATCCCGGTGAAGCCGATGGAGCTGACGATGCGGCGGGCGAAGCAGGCGAAGAGCACCAGCATCGGCAGCGCGGCGATCAGCGTCGCCGCCGTGAGCCCCGACCAGTCCACGCCGGTCGCCGGGGTCTGTGCCCGGAAGATCGCCAGTGCCACGGTCAGCACGCGCGAACTGTCGCTGTACGAGACCATCAGCGGCCAGAAGTAGTCGTTCCAGGAGGTGATGTACGTCAGTACGGACAGCGTGATGATCGGCGTCGACGCCATCGGCAGGATCACCCGGAAGAAGATCTTGACCTTCCCCGCTCCGTCGAGCAGAGCGGCCTCCTCGACCTCCCGGGGGATGTTCATGAAGAACTGCCGCAGGAAGAACACCGCGAACGGCGTCATGAAGAGGGTGGGCAGCGCGATACCCAACAGCGTGTCCACCAGGTGGAGTTGCTTGATGAGCACGAAGTTCGGCAGCAGGGTGAAGATGGTCGGCACCATCAGTCCGGCCAGGAACATGCCGAACACCGTGTCCCGGCCGCGCCAGTTGAGTCGTGCGAAGGCGTAGGCGGCCATCGCGGAGAAGAAGATCTGGCAGCCGGTGATCAGGGTCGAGACGATCACCGAGTTCAGCAGATAGCGCCAGAAGTCGAGCCCGCCGCCCGCGCCGCCCTCCGCGATGGCTTCCTTCGTCGACTGCAGCCCGAGGGCCCGCTCGAAGCCACTGCCGGTGACGTCGACCGGGAGGGGGCTGGTGGGGTCGGCGCTCAGGCCCGCGTTGGTGGAGAGCGCGGTGCGCAGGATCCAGTAGAACGGCAGCAGGGTGATGAGGACGATGAGCCCCATCACGGCCCAGGCGGCGGCCCGCCCGGGGGAGAACCTGCGCCTGACGGGTCGTACGGCCGGCGGTGTTGTCGTCGCGGCGGTCATGGCAGCCATGTCGGTGTCTCCCTTCCGTCAGCCGAGGTCGGACTGGCCGGCCCGGGTGAGCCGGTACTGCAGGACGGTGATCGCGCTGAGTACGACCAGCAGCGCGACGGACATCGCCGAGGCGTAGCCGAACTGGAAGCGGCCGAAGGCGGATCCGTAGATGTAGTACTGGAGGACGTTGGTCGCGTTCGCGGGACCGCCCGCGGTGGTGACCGCGACGGTGTCGAACACCTGGAACGACCCGATCACGGTCATGATCAGCACGACGGCGAGCACCGGCCGCAGCAACGGCATGGTGATCCGCCAGAACATCCGCCACTCGCTCGCGCCGTCGACCTTGGCCGCCTCGTACATGCCGTTCGGGATCGCCTGGAGACCCGCGAAGAGCAGGAGGGCGGTGTAGCCGACGTGACGCCACACGTTGATCAGGGCGATGGTGGGGATCGCCCAGGTCTCGTCGGCGAGGAAGGGGATGCGGTCGAGTCCGATGGCGCCGATGATCTCGTTGCCGATGCCGAGCTGGGTGTCGAGGATCCACAGCCAGACCAGGCCGGCGACGACGTTCGACATCAGATACGGGGTGAGGACGATGCCCCGCAGCACGGCCGACTGGGTCAGCCGCTGGAGCAGGACGGCGATGGCGAGCGCCGACACCGTCTGGATGCCGATGTTGATGACGACGTACTCGACGGTGACCTTCAACGAGTCCCAGAAGATCGGGTCGTTGACCATGCGGACGTAGTTGTCGAGCCCCACCCACTCCGCCGGGGTCAGCAGGTTGAAGCGGGTGAAGCTCAGATAGATGCCGCGGAGCGTCGGCCAGAGCAGGAACACCAGGAAGCCCAGCAACGCCGGAGCGATGAAGACGGCCGCGAGGGCCCCGTCACCGCCGGGGCGGGCCCTCGCCTTCCGGGAGGGCGCCACGGCCTCGGCACCGCTCAGTGGTAGGCGTGATGGTGGACTGCTGGAGGCGACGGTCATCGGGGGGACTCCCTCATCGGCGGCTCGTCCTCAGGCCATTTACTTTTGAGGCGGAATAATTGTGGCGTCAAGAGGCCTGCAGGCATCTTTTCGATGGGAGAGATCCAGACATAGACTGTGGCCGTTACTTCCGCAGTGAAAGAAATCTTGGGTTGGGGGGAGTCCGACGTCCATGACCACACGGACCGCCAGTTGGCTGCCGCTCAGTACGGGTGAACGCGCGGTGGCGCTCGAGGTGCTCGTACACGGCCCGCTGTCCCGCGCCGAGATCGCCCGGCGGCTCAGCCTCTCGGCGGGAAGCCTCACCCGGCTGACCAAGCCACTGCTCGAATCGGGCCTCCTCGTCGAGGTTCCCGAGGGCGCCGCGCTCGCCGGGGTACGGCAAGGGCGCCCCTCCCAGCCGCTCGACATCGTCGCCGAGTCCCGCACCTTCGTGGGCTTCAAGATCACCGAGGACATGGTCTACGGCGTCGTCACCACACTCCGGAGCGAGATCGTCGCCCGCTACGACCGCCCGCTCACCACGCACGACCCGGACCGCGTCGCCGACCAACTGGGCGAGATGATCGCCGAGCTGGCACGCGCGCACCACGGTCTCGCCGGTGTCGGCATCGGGGTGGGCGGCCTGGTCCGGGACAGCGCCGTGGTCGGGGAGTCCCCGTTCCTGTCGTGGCGCGACGTACGCCTGGCCGAACTCGTCGAGGAGCGGACCGGGCTGCCGGTCGTCGTCGAGAACGACGTCGGCGGGCTGGTCGAGTCCGAGATCTGGTTCGGCGGCGGGCGCGGACTGGAGCGCTTCGTCGTCCTCACCATCGGCGCGGGCATCGGCTACGGACTCGTCCTCGGTGGCAGGCGGGTGCCCTGCGCCGAGGAGGACCGCGAGTTCGGCCGCCACTGGATCGTCAACCCCAACGGCCCGCTCACCCCCGAAGGTGTACGCGGCAGCGCGGTCTCCCTGCTGACCATCCCCAGCATCCGCTACCAGATCCGGGCCGCCACCGGCCGTGACCTGACGTACGAGGAGATCCTCGACGCGGCCGCCGCGGGCGAGCCCATGCCCGCACGCGTCATCGACGAGGCGGCGCGCGCCCTGGGCACACTGGTCGCCCAGATCTCCAACTTCGTCATGCCGCAGAAGATCGTGCTCGCCGGCGAGGGCGTCGGCCTGATCGACGTCGCCGGCGACGCGGTGTGGGAGACCATCCGTGCCCACCGTCATCCGCTCGCCGAACCGGTCCCCCTGGAGACCAAGGTGTCGGACTTCCACGACTGGGCGCGCGGGGCCGCGGTGCTGGCGATCCAGGTGCTGGTGCTCGGCACGGACCAGGGCGGCGGTGCGAACGCAGAGTGAGGAGCTTCACGTTCCGTAATGCCCGAAGCGTCGGCTTTACTCACATCGGCTTCACGTGTGACCACGTATGGTTCACGCCATGTCCACCAGTGCTGAAGTAGTCCTGGAAAGACCGGAAAGAACCGCATCCCAGGTCAACGAGGAGATCCGGGCCCTGTGGTCCCGGAGCGGCGGCACACTCAACGGGGAACAGCGGCGCGACTACCAGCGCCTGGTGAGGGAGTGGGCCGCGGCTTCTCCTGGGTCGGCTGCCTGAGCGCGAACCGTAGGGGCGCGGGGCTGTGACATTTGGGCTCCGCCGCGTGGGTGCGACCAGCCACAGAGGACCCGCAGACGGCAGCGGACCCCGCTCGGCAGACGAGGCCCGAAAGCACAGCAAGTCATCCCCAGCTACGCGCATACTGCCGACGGTAAGCGTTCCTCTCCTGTTCCGTACGGATGTACCTCGTGGCGACCAGCGCCACCAGACTCCCCGCGATGACCAGCAACCCCGGCCCCACGTTCCGCGGGTTCGTGAGCTGCTCCACCAGTGAGGTCACCGCTTCCGACGGCTCCACGGGCTGCACCGCACCCGGCTGCGCCGCCCCGGGCTCCACGGCCCCGTCTGCCGCCCCCGCCGACGGCGAGGCCTGATCCGCGGGAGTGTCGGACACCCCGGCCAACGTCACGTTCAGTGCGGTGAGCGCCTTGGTGAGCGGCTGGAAGAACGTCGTGCCGCCGGACTTGCAGTCCCCGTTGCCGCCGGACGTCACTCCCAGAGCGACACTCTCGGAGAAGAGCGGGCCGCCGCTGTCGCCCGGCTCGGCGCACACCGTGGTCTCGATCAGCCCGGTGACCGTGCCCTCCGGGTAGTTCACCGTCGCGTTGAGCGCGGTCACCTCGCCCTCGGCCAGCCCGCTGGTGCTGCCGCTGCGGAACACCTTCTGGCCGACCGTGGCATCGGCCACCGACGTGATGCGCACACCGCGCCCCTCGCCGATGGCCACCACGTTGGAGTCCTCACTCTCGTCCTCGTTGTCGTACTGCACGAGGGAGAAGTCGGCACCCGGGAAGTTCGACGTGATGGTCCGGCCGACCTGCCGGTTGCCCTGAGTGTCGCCGAACCACACGGAACCCGCCGGCCCGCAGTGCCCGGCCGTGAGCATGAACCTGCTCTGCCCGTTCGTCACGTTGAAGCCCACCGAGCAGCGCCCGCTGGTCGAGAAGATCGGCTGGGCGCCGTTGAGCCGGGTGGTGAACGTGCCCTCGGTGCGCTCCATCCGCACCGAGCCGCCGATCTTCTCGGCCATGCGGGTCATACGCGACCAGGCGTCCTTGGAGACCGTCTTGTCGGCGCGCACCACGACCTCGTTGGACGAGGGGTCGATGGCCCACGAGGTGCCTGCCACCCGTGGCGCCGAACGCAGCTCCTTCGTCGCGGAGTTGAGGTCTTCCATGCTGTAACGCACCTTCTTCGGGCGCGCCCCCGCGGCCTTCACCTCGGCCGCCGCCTCCTCGTCGGTGACCGCGACGACCGGCTCTCCGTCGGACCCGATCCACGAGCCCGCCGTGCGGGAGTCGCCGAGTTCGGACACCAGTCCCGAGCCGGTGTCGGCCACGGTGCGGGCTGTGCTCGTCGGGGGAGAGGTCGCGGTGGCCGGTGGTTCGCTCGCCATGGCCTGCGTGACCATCAGTCCTCCGCAGAGCAGTCCGCCGACTGCCGCCAGCCGTGCCACTCGCCGGACGACCCGTCGTCGTGCGTGCCTCATTCCATGGCTCCCGAACACCGAACCGCACGGCGTCAACCACCGCCAGGACCCCCGTCGTTGAGCGCCCTTCCCTCATACGTGCAGCATGGCCCGTGTGTTCACCACGCGGCGTCGACGTATCCCATCGACCGGTTCATGGCGATCGCGCTCACGTTCAGCGGATGGTGGACCGTACGGACCGTGCTCACCCCGCAGATCCCGGGGAACCCGATGCCGTACGTCTTCATCGCCACCGAGATGCCCCGCCCGCGGTAGGGGGCCCGCACCCCGGTCATCTCGTTGAAGACGAACCCCGAGGCCCGCTGGTCCGACGACGCGGCCATCCCGATCCAGGCTTCGCCGTCGAGGGCGAGCACGACACCGCGCGGATCGAAGCCGGGCGCCTCGAAGCGCCGCCGGTGGTACTCGTCGTAGGTGTGGAACTCGCCGCGCTGCGGGATGTCCGCCGAGCACTCCTTGTTGAGCTCGTACAGGGCGCGCCGGTGCTCCGGGGTGTCGCCGAGCTCGGACAGCGTGGTCAGCCGGATACCGGAGGTGCGGCACGTGTCGACGTACGGCTGGAAGCGCGCCAGGTCGAAGGCGTCGACGTCCAGTTGGAGCTTCGCCCACGCGATCGCTGTCGTCGACTGGGAGGGGCGCTGGGAGATGTCGGGGGTCTGCGTCACGGGCTGGGCTCCTGTGGTTCCTGTGTACTGCGGATGTCAACGCGCAATGTAGAGGGGCGCGTTGGGATCCGGAGGCACTCCGGGGATCTTCACAGGTGCTTGAGCCGGGGTCCGGCCGCTGCCGGCGGCCGGGGCGAGCACGGCCCAGCTGCGGTCGTCGCCCCACACGGAGTACGGGTCGACGTACGGGCGCAGGAGCGTGGTGAGCCGGGCGTCGTCGTGGCCGCCCCGCTCGTCGGAGGCGATCTTGCGTGCGATGCCGGCGAGGAAGTCGGCGAGCTGTACCCGTGGATCCGAACGCGCGGCGACGAGCCGCAGCCCGGCGAGGTCGGCCGTCTTCTTCAGCCAGGCGATGCGCTCCTCGGTGAGCATGTTCTGCCGGTCGTGCACGAGCGAGACGGGCCGGCCCTCACCGGTCCAGTGGGCCGCCGTACGCACAATGGCCGGAAGCAGAGGATTGAGCACGGGGAAAACGGCGGGTGTTTCGGCGATCCGCGCCCGATAGGCGTCGGCACGGGAACGGGCCGCGAGGAGAGCGGCCAGAATGTCCCCCAGCCCGTTTCCGCTCCCGTCACCGGAATACGTCCAGGACAGCGCGCCGACCAGGTGGAAGAAGGCATCGACCGGGGCGCCCGCCTCTCCGCTGTTCCGCACCCGCAGCAGGCTGTTCGAGGATTCCAGAAAGGCCCGCCACTGCTCGTCGCCGAACGCGTTCCGGCCCTCCCGGTAGAGGGTGACGGCCGCCGTTCCCGCCTCCCCGAGGAGCAGGTCGACCATGCGGTCCACCACGAAGAACGGCTTCTCCGTCAGGTGCACATGGGCATGTCCGTACAGCGGGCCGTCGGTGTCGAGCAGCCACTCCAGAACCGCCCGGTGTTTCTCCCGCAGCAGATGGTTCGCCTTGTACTCCTCGGCGGGGGACCGAATCCGGTCGCGTATCACCTGGACGGAATGTGCGGCGAATTCGACGGGCAGATGCACGCTCGCGTGCGCGAACACATCCGTGTTTCCACTGGTGAGGTTCTCGCCGTCCGATCCCGATTCGTCGCAGGCGATTTCGAGGGGTCGCCCGCCGGGAACGGCCCGCACCGGGTCCGTGCGCACATGAGCCACGGCTCTGCCCCCTGCCTGTCCGCCGAAAACATCATCGCGCACCAGTTGAAGCCTGGCGAGGCAATTACCGTCCCCGCCCGGCCGGGGGACGCCTTCTCCGTCTGATGCACAAGGCGCCGTCTACCAATCGGTAACTTTCGCGTCGGCTCCGCGCCGCCGATGGACATGACCATGACGATCGCGGCGACGGTGGGACCCCCGCCGCCGCTTCACCCCCGAGAACCATCGGCGCCACGGGATCCGCCGCCGCGGCCCCTGCCGAAGCCACGGCGAGCGTGGCCGCGGCCCAGGCCGCCGCCGAGGCCGACCACGACACCTGGCAGCGCGACGTCAAGGCCGTCATCGGCCAGATCAGGCCCTACATCCAGCAGCACACCCAGGACACCGAGGGAAAGAAACGCGCCGTCGTCCTCGACACCGACAACACCACGCTGGAGACCGACTTCCACCCCTGGTACCGCCCGGCCGGGCATCATCGAGAGCCTCACCGAGTGGAACCTCAAGACCGTCGGCTACCCCGTCTCCGGTCTCTACGCGCGCGATCTCCCTGACCTGTTCGAAGAGGTCAGCGCCTACAAGACCAGCAAGCGCGCCGGCGGCCAGTTGTCCTGACGGCCGACACGACCGGACGGGCCGGGTGATCTCCCGGCCCGCCTACACTCCCGTCATGGACGAGACAACGCTGGACGCGCTGGGCGCGGGCAAGTACGTGCTGATCACCAGCTACCGAAAGAACGGAACGCCCGTCGCGACACCGGTGTGGGTGGTGCGGGACGGAGAGACGCTCGGCGTCTGGACGGTCGAGGACTCCTGGAAGGTCAAGCGGATCCGCAACCGTGCCGACATCCTCGTGGGCCCCTGCGACCTGCGGGGCAACCCGACCGGCGAACAGGTTCCCGGCCGGGCCGAGATCGTCGACTCGCCCACGGCCGAGCACTACCGCCGGCTACTCGCCCGCAAGTACGGACTCGTCGGCCGCCTCGTCCTCCTGGGCAGCCGTGTGCGCCGCGGCAAGGAGGGCACGGTCGGGCTGCGTGTCTCGCTGACGCCCTGAGGTTCCCGCAACTGGACGGTGAGCGGCCGCGCTTGGGAGTATGCCACTGGTACTTCCAACGTCAACAACGGCTCGCTCCAAGGAGGTTGTCGGGTGTCGCAGGATTGGTCCGCCCCTGACACAGCAGCGTTAGCGAAGATCGACTCGACGGTGCCGCATTCGGCCCGGATCTGGAACTACTGGCTGGGCGGCAAGGACAACTACCCCGTCGACCACGAAGCGGGCGACGCCTTCATCAAGATGTTCCCCGGCATCACCGACCTGGCCCGCGACTCACGAGCGTTCCTCGGCCGCGCCGTCCGCCACCTGGCCGGCGGGGCCGGCATCCGCCAGTTCCTCGACATCGGCACCGGGCTGCCGACGGCGGACAACACCCATGACATAGCCCAGCAGGTGGCACCCACCGCCCGCGTCGTCTACGTCGACAACGACCCCTTGGTGCTCGCCCACGCCCACGCACTGCTCACCAGCACGCCCGAGGGCGTGACCGACTACATCGATGCCGATCTGCACGACCCCGACACGGTGCTGCGGGAAGCCGCCAAGACGCTGGACCTCTCCCAGCCGGTCGCCCTCACCCTGATGCAGGTCAGCGGACACATCGCCGACTACGACCAGGCACGCGCCATCGTCGGCACGCTGATGGGCGCACTGCCGTCGGGCAGCTACTTCGCGTTCAACGACAGCGTCGACACCAATGAGGGGAACGCCGAGGCGACCCGGCTCTACAACGAGACCGGCGCGGCCGCCTACTACCTGCGCAGCCCGCAGCAGCTCGCCGGCTTCTTCGACGGCCTGGACCTGCTGGCCCCCGGCGTCGTCCCCATCACCGACTGGCGCCCCGACCCCGGAACCGCCCCCGCCCAGGGCGAGGTGATCGCCCTGGGCGGCGTCGCCCGCAAACCCTGAGGACGACGCCCCCACCCTGGACCCGCGGCCCGGGGACGGCACCCGAACGGGTGCCGTCCCCGGGCCGCGCGAGTGTTTCCCGGAGCCGGGGCACTCGCCCCACCTCTCCACGGCAAGGCATGACGTGTGCCGAGCCGGTCACGACGGGCAGGAGGAGGCGATCCGTGGAGCGCGAGCACTATGAGGAGTCCGCACGCCGAGTCCTGGACCCGACGTGACGGCGGAACCCCGGTCCCCGGCCCCGCAGCCGGCATCGGCCGACGCCACGCGTCCCGGTGAGCGTCTCGCCGACTCCGTCGACGCCCGGCTGCCGGTGCTCGACGGCGCCGGCGGGCTGCTGCGCAAGGCCTTCCCCCATCACTGGTCGTTCTTCCTGGGCGAGATCGCGCTCTACAGCCTGGTCGTCCTGGTGCTCACGGGCGTCTATCTGACGTTCTTCTTCAAGCCGAGCATGGGGCAGGTGATCTACGACGGCAGCTATGCGCCCCTGCGCGGCGTGCCGATGTCGGAGGCCTTCGACTCGACCCTGTCCATCAGCTTCGACATCCGCGGTGGCCTCCTCATCCGGCAGACGCATCACTGGGCGGCACTCGTCTTCGTCGCCGCGATCGGTCTGCATCTGCTGCGGATCTTCTTCACCGGCGCCTTCCGCCGGCCCCGGGAGGCGAACTGGGTCATCGGCGTCACCCTGTTCATGCTCTCCCTCGCCGAGGGCTTCGCGGGCTACTCACTCCCCGACGACCTGCTGTCCGGCACGGGGCTCCGCATCGCGCAGGGCATCATGCTGTCGATCCCGGTCGTGGGCACCTACGTGAGCATGTTCGCGTTCGGCGGCCAGTTCCCCGGCGAGGAGATCGTCCCCAGGCTCTACAGTCTGCACATCCTGCTGCTGCCCGGGGCCCTGATCGGCCTGGTCACGGTGCACCTGATCCTGGTGGTCCACCTGAAGCACACCCAGTGGCTGGGCCCCGGCAGGTCGAATCGTAACGCCGTCGGCAAACCCTTCTTCCCGCAGTTCATGGCCTCCTCCGGCGGCCTGTTCTTCACCGCCTTCGGCGTGCTCACGCTGCTCGGCGGGCTCGCCCAGATCAACCCGGTGTGGGTGTACGGGCCCTACCGGCCGGACATCGCGTCGACCGGTTCCCAGCCCGACTGGTACGTGGGGTTCCTGGAGGGCGCTCTGCGGCTCGTGCCGCCCTGGGAGACCAACCTCGCCGGACACACCCTCATGTGGAACGTGCTCCTTCCGGCGATCGTCCTGCCCGGACTGCTCTTCCTCGTCCTGTACCTGTACCCGTTCGCCGAGCAGTGGCTGACCGGGGAGTGGCACCAGGAGCACCACCTGTGCGACCGGCCGAGGGAACGTCCCGTCCGCACCGGCCTCGGCGCCGCCGGCGTCACCTTCTACGGCGTCCTGCTGCTGGCCGGCGGCAATGACATCGCGGCGGCGACGTTCCGTATCTCGATCAACACGCTGACCTGGGTGCTGCGCATCGCCCTCGTGGTGGCGCCCATCCTCGCCTTCCTGATCGCGCGGCGGCTCTGCCACGGCCTGCTGGACGCCGAACGCGAGCGCTTGGAGAAGGGGGACGAGACCGGCGAGGTGCGGCAGACCCTGGAGGGCGGGTACGAGAGCGGGCACCGGCCCGTCGACACGTTCCGCCCCGGGGCGCCCAGCTTTCCGCTCACTCCTGGCGATGGACGTACTGGAACACCATCCCGAGAACACCCCGAGCCAGCACGCCGAAACCAATGAGGAACAGCCACAGCCCGTAGACCACACCCGTGGCCGCGATCGCGGCTCCGACAGCCGTGACCAGCGGCCAGGCGCTCTTCGGTGGGAAGAACTCCAGCGGGCCGCTGGCATCGGCGACCTCCGCGTCACGGCGGTCCTGCGGGCGCCGCCCCTTGCGCCGGTACTGCACCGTGCAGAAGAAACTCACCACGCCGCCCATCAGAAAGGCGATCACCAGTGCCGCCGTCCCGGTCGGATCGCCCGACCACCAGCCGTACAGTCCGGCGGTGACCGCGAAGAACGCGGCGACGCCACCGAAGAGGAACGCCTCGACCTTCATCGCAGCCCCTCCTCCTGCGCCTGCCTGACGATCTCGGGATGGTGCAGGTCGAACGCGGGCGACTCCGACCGTACGCGGGGCAGCGCGACGAAGTTGTGGCGGGGCGGCGGACACGACGTCGCCCACTCCAGGGCGCGCCCGTACCCCCACGGGTCGTCCTCGGTCACGGGCTCGCCGTACCGGGAGGTGCGCCAGACGTTGTACAGGAACGGCAGCGTGGAGATGCCGAGCAGGAAGGCGCCCAGGGACGACAGTGTGTTGAGGAGCGTGAAACCGTCGGCCGGCAGATAGTCCGCGTACCTGCGCGGCATGCCCTGCTCGCCCAGCCAGTGCTGCACCAGGAAGGTCAGCTGGAAGCCGGGGAACAGCAGCCAGTAGTGCACCTTGCCGAGCCGCTCGTCGAGCATCTTCCCCGTGATCTTCGGCCACCAGAAGTAGAACCCGGCGAACATCGCGAAGACGACCGTGCCGAACAGCACGTAGTGCAGATGGGCGACGATGAAGTACGAGTCGGTGAGATGGAAGTCCAGCGGAGGCGACGCGATCAGCACCCCGTTCAGGCCCCCGAGCAGGAACGTCACCAGGAAGCCCAGAGACCACAGCATCGGCGTCTCGAACGACAGCGACCCCTTGTGAAGGGTGCCGATCCACGCGAAGAACTTGATCCCGGTGGGCACCGCGATCAGGAACGACATGACGGAGAAGAACGGCAGCAACACCGCACCGGTGGCGAACATATGGTGCGCCCACACGACCGCCGACAGCATGGTGATCGCGATGGTCGCACCGATCAGCGGCAGATACCCGAACAGCGGCTTGCGCGAGAACACCGGCAGGATCTCCGAGATGACCCCGAAGAACGGCAGCGCGACGATGTACACCTCCGGGTGACCGAAGAACCAGAACAGGTGCTGCCACAGGATGGCCCCGCCGTTCGCCGCGTCGAAGACGTGCGCCCCGAACTTGCGGTCCGCCTCCAGCACGAGCAGTGTGGCCGTCAGCACCGGGAACGCCGGCAGTACCAGGATCGATGTGAAGAGGATGTTCCAGGTGAAGATGGGCATCCGGAACATCGTCATACCGGGAGCCCGCAGACACAGGATCGTGGTGATGAAGTTGACCGCGCCGAGCGTCGTCGACACACCCGTCACCACCAGGCCCATCACCCACAGATCACCGCCCGCCCCCGGGGAGCGGTAGGCGCTGTTCAGCGGCGCGTACGCGAACCAGCCGAACGCCGCGGCACCACCCGGTACCAGGAAGCCCGCGACGACCATCAGCCCGCCGAAGAGGTACAGCCAGTACGACAGGGCGTTGAGGCGGGGGAACGCGACGTCCGGAGCGCCGATCTGCAGCGGCATCACCGCGTTCGCGAACCCGGCGAACATCGGTGTCGCGAAGAGCAGCATCATGATCGTGCCGTGAATCGTGAACAGCTGGTTGTACGTCTGCTCGTTCATGAACTGCAGCCCGGGGCTCATGAGTTCGGCCCGCATCGCGATGGCCAGCAGTCCGGCGAACAGGAAGAAGCAGAAGGCCGTGACCATGTAGAGGCGGGCGATCACCTTGTGATCGGTCGTGGTGGCCAGGCGCAGGAGCGTGTGGCCGAGAGGGGTGGTCGGGGCGGTCCGGCGGCGGGCTGCGCCGACGCGCTCTGACAGTTCGGTCATCGTTCTCCTCCACGCGGCCCGCGCCGGGGCCGCGAGTGCCGTGACCCTTCGGAAGGAAACCGGCGGCCACCGGGCCCGGGAGCGGCGTGGCGACGCTATCGCCGACCCCGGGGAAACCCGCCCGCGCCACGCCCCCGTGTCCGCCGTCAGAGGGGTGTCGGGGTCCTTCCGGGGAGCAGCCCTCTTGCCTTGACGGCCTGCCAGAAGCCCGCCGGGAGCGGGTGGTTCAGGTATTCGACGCTGTCGGCGACCTCCTCCGGCGAGCGGGCGCCGACCACCACGCTCGTGACCGCGGGGTGCCCGAAGGGGAACTGCACGGCCGCCGCCAGCGGTGGCACCCCGAAGTCCGCGCACACGGTCAGCAACGCCTGCACCTTCGCCGCCAGTTCGGCGGGAACCGTGCCGTACCCGTGAGGTGCGCCCGGACGGGGGTCGGCGAGCAGCCCCGACTGGTAGACGCCCGCTGCCATCACGGCGACACCGCGCTCGGCGCACAGCGGCAGCAGCTCGTCGAGCCCCGACTGGTCGAGCAGGTTGTACCGCCCGGCCAGCAGGACGCAGTCGGGCCCCGGAGGAGCGGCCGCACGCAGGAACGCCGCGGCGACCGGCGCGTGGTTGACGCCGATCGACACCGCGCCGATGACGCCCCGCGCCCGCAGGTCCGCCAGAGCCCGGTAGGCCTCGGAGACGGCGGTGGTGAAGTCCTCGTCCGGGTCGTGGACGTGGAGCACGTCGACGCGGTCGAGCCCCAGCCGGTCCAGGCTCTCCTCGACGCTGCGCATCACCCCGGCGTACGAGTAGTCGAGGCGGGGCCCCACGCCGGGCGGCGGATCCGCCCAGATGGATTGGGTGTCGGTGCCTCCCGGCTCGATGATCCGGCCGGCCTTCGTGCAGAGCACGTACGCGTCACGCGGCCGGGTCGCGAGGGCCGCGCCGGTGCGGGTCTCCGAACGGCCGTAGCCGTACACGGGTGCCGTGTCGTAGAGCCGTATGCCCAGCTGCCAGGCGCGGTCGAGCGTGGCGGCGGCCTGGTCCTCCGGGACGGGTGCGAAGAGACCGCCCAGTGACGCCAGGCCCAGACCGAGACGGCTGACCCGTAGTCCCGTCCGGCCCAGTGGTACGAGATCGTCGGCCCGCATGACGGCCCTCGCGCGGGTCAGGAGCCGGGGCGGCGACCGCTGCGCCACGGTCTCGGACCGGCGCCGTCCGGGCTCGGCTTCGGTGATGGACCGCCGGCCGGCCACGGGCGCTCTTCTGCCCTCGTCGCCCGGTCCAGACGGCCGTTCCACGCTGTCCGGTGCTGTTCGCTCGTTCGGGATCACATTGTACGGACGGAACCCGAGCCCGGTTTGAACTCTCGGGTCGGCGGCCTCGTATCACTCCACGGGGATGGCGGGAGACCGCGTGCACGGAAGGAGAGCAGTGTGTCGACACCGCCCGAACCGGGACAGACGGTGAGGCGTCGCCCGATCGAGCCCACGTATGTCATGCGCCGCCGCCGGACGGAGGCGTTGGCGGAACTGCTGCGGGAGATGGAGCAGGACCGCGCGAAGGCCGAACTGGAGGGCCGCCCGGGCCCCGATCCGGACGAGGCCTACGAGGCGGTACCCGTCGCACCGGCGCCGGCGGCGGAACCCGCCCCGCCCCGACTGGAGGAGTCCGCGACCGAGGAACTCCCGCCCGTCCAGATGGGGGAGAACTTCAGCGCGGGCTCAGGTCCCGGACCGGCGCGTGAGCGCCCCTCCACACGCCGGGCGGGCGGCGTGGATCTGCGCCGCGCCGCGGTCGTCGTAGGTGTGGCCGCGGCAGCCCTGATCGGCTTCGGCGTCGCCCTGCTGGTGCCCGGCGGCGACGTGAGCGACGAGGCGGGCACCGGCACCCCGACTCCTGCCCCGACGGCGACGACACCCAGCGCCGCACCACCACCCCAGCAGGCGGTCGACCCCGACGGGCCCGGCACCCTGCGCGAGGGCGACACCGGCCCGGAGGTCACCGAACTCCAGCAGCGGCTGCGCAAGATCCCGAACGTGTACGACAACGGCTCGACCAGCGGCACGTACGACGCCACGCTCACCGAAGCCGTCGCCCGCTTCCAGCTCTGGTACGGCATCCGGGGCGACGAGACGGGTGTCTACGGCAACGACACCCGTCTCGACCTGGAGTCCCGCACACAAGCCTGACGGAGGAGCGTCAGCTCCTGGTCAGCCGCACCGACAGACCGTTCGCCGTGAAGACCTGTTCGGCCCGCCAGCCCTCGGCGGCGACGGTGACCTCGGCGAACCGGCCCTGAAGGGACCGCGCCCCGATGACCGCCACCGTGCTGCCGGGGCGCGGCGACCGACGAGGGCCGAACCGGACCACCAGGGCACTGCCCCGCTCCAGGACCGCGCGGCCGTCCACGACGAGGGCGGGGTCGGTGCCCCGGCCGAGGGTGACATCCAGCGTGCCGGACTGCGTGTAACCGCCGTGCACCCGGACGGTGTTGTCGCCCGTCGCCAGTGTGCCGCCCGCCACCCTGACATCACCGCGGCCGAACGCCTCCTTCGAGGCCGCCGCCAGCACGCCCGCCTCCACCGTGGTGCCGCCCGTGTACCGGTTGGCACCGGACAGCGTCAGCGAGCCGCTGCCGCTCTTGACCAGGCCGCCGGGCCCGGAGATGTCGTTGTGCCAGGTGTCGGCCGCGCTGAAGCCGCCGTCCGCCGCGTCCATCGTCACGTGCACGTCCGCCTCGAAGACGCCGTACCCGTCGGCCGCCGCGAACAGGTTCAGCCGGCCCCACTGCTCCCAGCCGTCCAGCAGCACGTACCCCGACGGCAGAGCCGTCGTCCGCAGCACCTCGCGCCGCTGCGCCGCGTCCAGGTACGGCAGCCGCGTCTCCAGCAGCACCTCCGCGCCCTTCGGCACGGTCAGCGGCGTGGAGCGGCCGTTCCGGGTGAGGACGTACGTCAGCCGGGGCGCGACCGCGCGGGCGTTGGCGGCCCGGTCGGCGTACGGGTCGCTGTCCGCGCCCGCCGCGTGCGCGTACGCGTACAGGGTGTCCGCCGTCGTGCCCGTCCGCTGCTGGAAGTAGGCGGCGGCCTGCTCCCGCGCGGCGGCCTTCAGTTCGGCGTTCTTCGGGTCGGCGAGCGCGGCGGCGGCCAGGGCCGTGGCCATGACGCGGCCGCCCACGACGTCGACCGCGGAGTGCATGCCCGACACGATGCGGGTGTGGCTCAGCTCGAAGGCCCGGGTCACCAGCTCCTGGAAGCGCTCCGGCACGGCGTACGCGAACGCCAGCGCCGCCAGGTGGAAGGCATTGGTGTGGCCGCTGGGGAAGCCGCCGTCCTCCTCGCCGCTCGTGCCGCGCTGCCGCAGCAGCTGCGGAGCGACGAACACGGCGGAGTCGTACACCGGGAAACCGAGCGTGTCCTTCTCTCCGGTGTCGACGACCTCGCTGTCCTCGTTCATCCGCCACGGACGCGGGTACTGGAAGGCGAACTTGGCCGGGTTGCCCGAGGCGAACGGGCCGCGCACGGTGTCGACCAGCTGGGCCACGGTGCCGAGCGCGGAGTCGTACGAACCGGCGCCGAGCGCGGAACCGGCGGGCGCGTCGGCGGGCACCGCATCGTTGATCTTGCCCGAGGGGGTGGCGTCCGGGGCACTCGTGATCGAGGTGACGGCCCTGGCGCCCGACCTGTACAGCTCGGCGAGCGGGCCCAGGCCGGCGATCATCGCGTAGCTCTGGTGCTGCCGGTCGAAGACGAACGCCTCGCGGGCCTGCGCGTCCGTGCGGCGTTGGGTGACACGCTCGCAGTACCGCATGTTGGCGCGCAGCACCTCGGGCAGGAGCGGGGTGCCCGTGTTCCACTCGGCGCCGGTCTTCCACACCTCGGCGAAACCACCGAGCGCGCGGACCACCGCGTTGGTCTCGGGGGTCTGATTCGAGACGACGTTGGTGGTGTAGTCGTCGACGAAGGCCGCGGGGGCCGTGGCGGCCCGGGCTCCGGGGGCCTTCCACCAGGTGGCGACGGTGGGAGCGGCGAGGAGACCCGCCGAGGCGCCGAGTGAGTTCCTCAGGAAGCCACGCCGGTCGACGGTGTGGTGCCCGGCAGATGACGGCATACGAGTGCCGCTCCTTTCACGGTGAACGAACTTCGGGCAGAGACTGGGGGCGACGCCTGACCGGCCCATGGCCGCTCGCCGACGCGGTGGTGTTCAGCGGGTGACCGGTCGAAGGAGGGACTGCGCGAGTGCCACCGCTCCCTCGACCGGCGCCAGGTCGAGCGGGCGGGGCCGCGCCGACGGCAGGGCCGCGGCGAGGGCGGAGGCGAACGCCTCGTAGAGGGTGGGCTGGGCCAGGACCGTGCTGCCCGCGATCACGACGTCGCCGACGAAGACACCGCGTTCGGCGAGCCGGACCACGAGCGCGGCAAGTGCGCGGCCCCCGTCGGCGATCACCTCGCGGGCGATCAGGGAACCGTCCTCGGCCGCCGCGAACACGGCCGGAGCGTGCCGCCCCCACTCGGCCGACACGTCCGTGGCGCTCTCCAACGCCGCGCCCAGAGCCGGTACTTCGCTCACTCCGAAGGCGGCGACGAGCCGGTCGGCCAGCGCGTCGGGAGCCTCCCCACGATCATGCGCCGCCCAGACGGCGCGTACCGCCTCACGGACGAGTCCGGCGCCGCCGCCCTCGTCGCCGAGCACGGCACCCCAGCCGCCGACCTGCACCGGGCTGCCGTCGGCGAGCCGGCCGACCGCCACCGAACCGGTTCCGGCGACGAGACCGACGCCGTTGTCCAAGCCGGCGGCGGGCACGAGGAGTTCGGCGTCTCCGACGACCAGACAGGGCACCTGGAGCCGCTCCTGGAGTGCGACGCGGACGGCCTCGCACTGCCGTGGTGTCTCGCAGGCGTGGCCGCCCACCGCGACGGCGGACGGACGCGTGCCGGAGGGCAGGGCGTCGTGGACCAGCGCGGTCAGCCACGCGGCGGCGGCCACCGGGTCGTGCGGCCGCCATCCGCTGCTCGTGCGGACGTGGTCGGCGACGGAACCCGTCCCCGCGCGGGCGCGGAGATGAGTCTTGGTGCCGCCCACGTCGATACCGACCGCGAGGGGCGTGGAATCCTGCACGGAGCCTCTTTCGTCGTTGCGTTGGCCTGCGACGGTGGGCGAACCGTGCCTGGACACACAGGACTGAGGGGTGCTCGGGAAGCCCCGGGACGGGCCTCTGCTGGGTGCGGCAGGCGAGTACCGCTTGACTTCGTTAGGAAATTAACTAACCAATTAGGGTGCGTCAAGCGTTCGGACCCGAATGCCGAACGAACCCGTGCGGCCCGAACGCCGTGGTACGACTGGGGAGACCATGCACCTGAGCGAGAGCGCCCGCGCCGTATTCGCCGTACTGGCCGCGGCGGGCACGGCCACCCGACCCCAACTGGCTTCCGGGGCGGGCCTTTCCAAACCGACCGTCTCCTCCGCCGTGGCCGAGCTCGAGGCCGCCGGACTCGCCGCCTGCTCAGGTACCGCCTCCGGCGGCACCGGCCGTTCCGCCGCCGTCTACGGTCTCGGGTCGGCCGCCGGCGCCGTGCTCGCCGTCGACCTCGGGCCCAGCCGTACCCAGGTACGCGGCTGTGCCCTGGACGGCACCCTGCTCGCCCAGGGCACCGGCTCCCGGCCGGACGCCGCCGGCGTCGTCTCCAAGGTCCTCTCGGAACTCCCGGCCTACGCCCCGCTGCGCGCCGTCGTCGTCGCCGTCGGCGACGTCACCACGCAGGACCGGGAGGGCACCGGAGAGCGCCCGGCGACCGCCAAGGCCGGCCCCGCCTTCGACGCCATGGCCGTCGCCCTGCCGCCCGGAGTGCCCGTCCACCTGGAGAACAACGTCAACTGCGCCGCGCTCGCCGAACTGCACGAGGGCGCCGCCCGCGGCCGCGACACCTTCGGCTATCTGCGGATCGGCGTGGGCATCGGCCTCGGGGTCGTCATCGGCGGCCGGGTGCTGCGCGGAGCGAACCACGCCGCCGGAGAGGTGGCCCGGCTGCCGTACCCGTGGGACGAGAACCGCGAGCCACGCCACGAGGGACTGGAGGAGCACCTGGGAGCGCGCTCCCTGCTGCGCCGGGCGGCCGACGCCTGGCAGGAGGCCGACGGCCCGTGCCCCCGTACCACTGAGCGGCTCTTCGCGCTCGCCGACACGGGACACGCCAGAGCGTGCGACGTCGTCGGCCGTCATGCCGCCGACGTGGGCCGGCTCGCCGCCGCGGCGACGGCCGTCCTCGACCCCGGCCTGATCATCCTCGGTGGCGACGTCGGCTCGAACCCGCAGCTCCTGCCCGGTGTCCGGGCGGAACTGGCCCGGCTGAGCTGGCCCACCGAGGTCCTGAGCAGCGCCCTCGGTGACAGCGGCACCGTTGTAGGAGCCACCGAACTGGCGGTCGCCCGCGGAATCCAAACCGTGACCGATGGGGTGCCAGTGAAGCATTGACGGACTCCATCGGCGTCTGTCAATGTCCGGACAAGCGCTTTCTAGGGCCGGCGGGACCCGGCCCCGGGCGAGGTACTCGACCGTACGGTGTACGGCGAGCCGTACGAGGGCGTGCTCGTACGGGCCGGGCCAGGACGACGGCCACGGACCCCTTGCCGCCAGGGCGGCGCGACCGGGCGAGGTCGCATGCCGAAGAGCGCAACCCATACAGATACCCGAGCCGCTGACCGGCCGCGGGATCCGTCACGCACATCCAGGGAGGACCCGGTGGGTCACCAGATCTCGCGCAGAACCCTCTTCCGCACCGCGAGCGGCCTCGCCGTCGCGGGCGCCCTGGGCAGCTCGCTCAGCGCCTGCAGCGGAGGAACCGGCGCCGGCAGCACCAGCAGCGACCTGACCATGACCTGGTGGGGCAGCGACGACCGCCACAACGCCTACAAGAAGACGCTGAAGTACTTCCAGGAGAAGAACCCGAAGATCAAGATCCGGGAGACCTACTCGGGCTACGAGGGGTACTTCGACAAGTTCAACACCAACGTCGCCGGCGGCAGCGCCCCCGACCTGCTCCAGATGGACACCGCCCTGGTCGCCCAGTACGCGCGCAAGGGTGTCCTCGCCCCGCTCGACTCCTACGTCGGCAAGACCCTGGACCTCACCGGCTTCTCCAAGACGCTCCTCGCGGCCGGCACCGTCGACGGCAAGCTCTACGGCGTCCCGTCCGGCATCGGAGTCAACCAGCTCACCGTCAACCGCAGCGGCCTTGAGCAGCTCGGCCTGAAACTGCCCGACCGCGAATGGACCTGGGCCGACCTGAGGAAGACAGCCAGCGACGTCCACAAGAAGAGCGGCGGCAAGATCTACGGCGTCGACGACGGCGGCGGCTCCACCCTCCAGTGCTTCGAGATCTTCGCCCGGGAGAAGGGCCAGCAGTTCTTCTCCGACGACGGCAAGAAGGTCGGCTTCACCGCGGACACCCTCCAGGAGTGGTGGGAGTACTGGGCCGAGATGCGCAAGGCCAACGCCTCCCCGCCGCCGGCGATCACCTCGGCCGCGCACAACGACCTCACCAAGAACGCGGTCGTCATCGGCAAGGCCCTGTTCACCTTCGACTCCGGCGTCTACGGCGCGGGCGGCTCCATCACCGACGCGCAGCTGGACTTCCTGCCCACCCCGCAGGGCGATTTCTCCGGCGCCCGCGAGGGCAACTTCGTCAACGGCGGTGTGCTGCTGAGCGCCACCAAGGCCAGCAAGAAGGTCGCCGACTCCGTGAAGATCATGACGTTCTTCGCTCAGGACGAGACGGCGATCAAGGACATGCAGCTGCTGCGCGGCATCCCGCCGACGGAGAAGGCCCGCAACCTGATCGCCTCGGGCCTGACCGAGACGGACAAGCTGAACATGGAGAACGCCGACTACATCTCCCAGCGCGTCGGGAAGGCGACCGACGTCCTCGACGCCCCCCAGCCGCCGCCGCAGGGCGCCGACCAGATCTGGGACCTGCTGTTCCAGGCGAACCTCGCCATCGCCTTCGGCAAGAAGTCGATCAAGGCCCAGATCGGCGAGTTCTTCGACCAGGCGGAAGGCATTCTGGGCGGCTAGCCGCGGAGCGCTTCGCTGGAATGGCCGCGAGGTGCCGTCGTTCGTCTGCGCGCATCGTTGTGGCTGGTCGCGCCCACGCGGCGGAGCCGCATATGGCTACAGCCCCGCGCCCCTTGGGGGGCGCCGGTGGCGCCGTACCACTGCAAGTCAGGGAGAGGGCCAGGGAGAGATGAGTATGACCACCGCGACGACCGACGAGGTCATGAAGGAGCCGCCCGCTCAGGCGACCCCGTCCGACCAGCGGGAGCGCGACCGTATGCGGCGCCGCCTCGCCAGACGGCGAGGCGGCGGCTGGTGGCCTTACCTCTTCCTGGCCCCCTGGTTCGTAGGCCTGTTCGGCCTGACGATCTACCCGATGCTCGACTCGCTGTACCTGTCCTTCACCAACTTCGACCTGCTGACACCGGCGCAGTGGGTCGGCCTGGACAACTACGACAAGATGTTCACCGACGACCCGGTCTTCTGGGACTCGGTGCACGCCACCCTCCTCTACGTCCTGGTCTCCGTGCCGCTGAAACTGGCACTCGCCCTCGCGGTGGCCATGCTGCTCAACCGCGACCTGAGGGGCATCGGCCTCTACCGGGCCGCCTTCTACCTGCCGTCCCTGCTCGGCGGGGCGGTGGCCATCGCCATCGTGTGGCGTCAGGTCTTCGGCGGCGAGGGCCTGTTCAACGACTTCCTGGCCTGGTTCGGCATCAAGGGCCAGGACTGGATCTCCAGCCCCGACACCGCGATCTACACGCTGGTGCTGCTGGCCGTCTGGCAGTTCGGCACGCCGATGGTCATCTTCCTCGCCGGTCTGAAGCAGCTGCCGAAGGACGTCTACGAGGCCGCCGCGATCGACGGCGCCGGCAACATCACCCGGTTCTTCAAGATCACCCTGCCACTGCTCACCCCGATCGTCTTCTTCAACGTGGTCCTGCAGATCATCGACGCGTTCAAGACGTTCACCCCCGCCTTCGTCGTCAGCAACGGCACCGGCGGACCACTGAACTCGACCATGCTGTACTCCCTCTACCTGTACAAGAAGGGCTTCACGGACCTCCAGATGGGGTACGCCTCGGCGCTGGCCTGGGTGCTGTTCCTGGTCATCGCCGGCTTCACGGCGGTCAACTTCATCGCCAGCCGCTACTGGGTCCATTACGACGACTGACGTCGTGCCGAGTCCGATCCGCCGCCTGAGCGAGGAGTCCTTCACCCCATGTCCGCCATCACCCCGAACGCGTCGCCGCTGCACAAGCTCCGCTCACTCACCGGCTCCCGTCGCATCTTCGTCCACACCCTGCTCATCGGCGTGGCAGTCGTCATGCTGTACCCGCTGCTGTGGATGCTGAGCAGCTCCCTCAAGCCCGACACCGAGATCTTCACCCAACCCGGGCTCATCCCTAACACGCTGCGTCCCGAGAACTACTCCGAGGGCTGGAGCGGCTCCGGCAACTCCTTCTCCCTCTACATCACCAACTCGCTGATCGTCACGATCGGAGCCGTGATCGGCAACGTGATCTCCTGCTCGCTGGCCGCCTACGCCTTCGCGCGCTTCGAGTTCCGCGGCAAGAAGATCTGGTTCGGGCTGATGCTCGGCACGCTGATGCTGCCCACGCAGGCCGTCCTGATCCCGCAGTACACGATCTTCTACAACCTGACCTGGATCAACACGTTCCTGCCGCTGATCGTGCCGAAGTTCCTCGCGGTGGACGCCTTCTTCATCTTCCTGATGGTCCAGTTCATCCGCTCCATCCCGCGCGAGCTGGACCAGGCGGCCATGGTGGACGGCGCCAACCCCTGGAAGATCTACTGGAAGATCATCCTGCCGCTGATGAAGCCCGCCCTGATCACCACCACGATCTTCACCTTCATCTGGACGTACGACGACTTCCTCCACCAGCTCGTCTACCTCCAGCAGAACGACCGCTTCACCGTCCCCCTCGGCCTGACCCTGTTCATGGACCAGACCAGCGGCTCCTCCTACGGCGCGATGTTCGCCATGTCGACACTCGCCCTCGCACCGACGCTCATCTGCTTCCTCGTCTTCCAGAAGAGACTGGTGGAAGGCATGGCGACCTCCGGCATGAAGGGTTGAGCAGATGCGTCTTCCCCGCCAGCACGGTCGGCTGCACGATCTGCCGTCCGACCCCGCGGCATACGACACGGTCCTCGCCTCCGTCACCGAGGAGGCCCTCGCGCGCATCACGCCGGAGGGCAACCTCGAACACCCCGACGCCCACGACGACATCGGCGACACCTCGCTCGGCATCACCTCGCTGCTGGCGCTCGCCTGGCAGCGCACCCGGGACCCGCGCCTGACGGAGGCGGTACGGCGCAGCACGGAGTTCCACCTCCGGCAGCGGGTCTACACCGAGGACAACCCGGGCTACCCGAACCTCCGGGTACGCGACTCGGGCCTGGCGTACGCCCGTTACGTACTGGAGGACGGCGCCCACCCCATCGGCGACTGGCCGAGCACGGTGTGGGCACTGCTCCAGACGGTGAACGTCCTCGACGCGGCGGAGGGACTCCTCACCGGCGAACAGCGCGTCGAACTGCTGGAGTTGGCGCGCGGCTACTGGGGCTGGCTGACCGAGGCGACCTTCTTCAACCCGCAGGAGGCCGGCAACCAGGCCATCGGCTGCGTGGTCGGCGGCCTGATGCTGGCCCGGCATCTGCGGCCCGCCGAGGCCGGGACGGTCCGCTCGCGCGCCATGGGCCTGTACCTGGACGAGATCCGCGCCCACCGGGTCCGCGACCGGGGTGCGCTGCTGCCCCCGGAGCACCGCGGCGCGTACGACAACAACTACGGCCCGATCTCCCTCTCCTTCCTCGCCCAGGCCCACCGGGTCAGCGGCGAGGAGGTCTTCGCCGAGGACGGGGAGGCACTGGCCCGCTACCTCGACGCACGGCTGTCCGGCGGCGGCTTCGACATCGGCGGCCCGCGCTACAGCGAACAGCACTCCGCCTTCGAGTCCGTCCTCGGCCTGCGCTACTTCGGCCACCGAGTGAGCGCCGACCTCGGCCGCTACCGGGGCGACACCCCCTGGGGCAGGCACGCGGTTCAGGCGGACGGCGGGATCGACGGCCACTTCGCCTTCATGCTGGTCTGGCAGATCCAGGACACGACGCCCTGGCACCGCACCCCGTCACCGGAACCCGCCCGCCACCAACTGCGCGCGGGCTCGGTCTCGGTGGCCTTCGACGACAGGCTGACCCCGTCGCTCATCGAGGCGGCGGGCAGCTACCTCCTGCCCGCCGCCGTCAACCGCCAGCACGGCTTCGGACCGGTCATCGACGGCTTCCTGCTGTGCCGCCCCATGGGCGAGGTACGGGTCCGCGACCTGCGCACGGGAACCCTGAGCGCCAAGCTGGTCACGAAACCGGTCGTCACCCGCGACCACGTCCTGCGCCACGTCCAGTCCCTGTACGTCACGGACGGCACCCGGCTGTGGATGACAGTCGCCGTCGAACGCCTCGGCGGCACACCGTACTTGCTCGCCGGACTCCCGTACGCCGCGGACGACGGCGACCACCTGCGCCGGGCCGCCGAAGCCGAGGTGACCTCGGCGGGCCCGCTACGGCTGACCCATCCGCCCATACAGGGCCCGGACTTCTTCGACGCCCGCTCGGAGACGACCCAGGAACAGGCGGCGTTCGTCCTGGCCGCCGACCCGCGCGGCTACGGCAACCCCGACGAGGGCTGGAGCCATCTCGTGGCCTCCACGGCCTTCGAGGCGGACCCGGCCCCTGGTACCCCGGACGACCTGGACGTCTTCGCCGTCCGCTACGGCCCCGGCGACACCTTCGCCCCCCTCTTCGAGCGTGTTCTGGACGGGTTGGCCGTACGCACCGAGGCGTTCACCGCCGTCATCGGCGACCCGGCGGGCGACGCCCGGGGCGAGCCGGTCCTGACGCTGCGCGGCTGAGGACCGGAGGACGCGTCAGCGACGGGGCGCGGCGTCGGGAGCCTCCGGCCGAACCGGACAGGGCGTGGTCACTGGTTCCGCGGTGCGGCGAAGTGGGCCGTGGCCAGGACGGAGCCGTCCGCGGCAAGCAGCCTCGCCCCGGACACCCTGTCCGGGGCGACCCGCGCGGGAGCTCCCCAGTGCCCCCGGCCGCCGTCGTCGAGGGAGAAGTTCCCGACGTGGATCGACGTGCCGTCCGTACGCTCCAGCCGACAGCTGACCTTCCCGGCCCCCGGATATCCGTCCCCGCTCCGGGAGCCGTATCCGGGCGCGTCGTGGCCGAGGTCGACCGACATGTAGACCCAGCCGGGAGACCCGGGGTAGGCGAAGATCCGGCCCACCGGGTGGCGGTCGGGGGCGAGCAACGTTGCTTCGAGCAGGCCGTGCTCCGAGCCGGTGGCCTCGTAACTCCGCGAGGAGGGAGCCGACGGTCCCTCGACGGCCGTGCGGATGGCCCAGCCACCGAAGCCGAACCCGAGGGCGATCACGGCGGCGGCCGTGACCGAGACGACGGCCCGCGGTTGCCACCGGCGTGCCGACCGGTTCAGGCCCAGCACGTCCGTCACCCGTGTCTCGAAGCCGACCGGCGGCTCGCTGCCCGGCAGGAGGGCGAGCAGTTCGTCGCCGACGAGTGTCAGTCGCTCGACGTGCTCCCGGCAGGCGGGACAGCGGTCCAGGTGGGCGATGGCCTCGGCGCGCTCCTGACCGGGGAGGATGCCCAGCGCCAGCTCCTCGGCGATGGCCCTCAGCCGCTCGCATTCCCTGTCAGTCATGATCGGCTCGCTCGGGTCCCAGAACCGTCCGCAGCTTCCCCATCGCCGCCCTGATCCGTGTCTTCGCCGTGCCCAGGGGTATCCCTTCGAACTCGGAGATCTGCCGTGCGGTCATCCCGTAGATCCCGGCCATGACCACGGCACGCGCCTGCTCACGTGGCAGCTCCGCCACCGCGGCCCGCGTCCGGGCCGCCGCCTCGTCGGCCAGGGCCCACTGTTCGGGCGTCCGGTTCACGATGCCGAGCAGAGCGTCGAGGTCCTCGGGGGAGACCGGGGTCGCCCTGCGCGCTCGGACGGCGTCTATCGCCAGGTTGTGCGCGATGGTCCTCAGCCAGGTCCGTACCGATCCGCGCCGGGTGTCGTAGACCTGCGCATGACGCCAGGCCCGTTCGAAGGTCTGCTGGGCGATGTCCTCGGCGAGCTGGGGATCGTCGACGACGGCGATGGCGATACCGAAGACCATGCGCTGGAACCGGCGGACGAACGCGAGGGCGATCTCCGGGTCGCCCGTCGCCATTCCCGCCAGCAGCGCCTCGTCGGGGACCCGCCCGACCGGTAGGCCCAATCTCCGCATACCAGTGGATACGGCGGACCGCGCCGAACGGATTCCCCCGGTTCCACGCGGGATCACGCTCCCATTCTCCTGCCTGTGCCCGCCGGAAATCCTCTGACGGCGTCCGCCCGTATCTCTCTGGTCAGGAACGATTTCTCACGGAGGGCCGAGACATGGCGACGACGCTCAGGACGTTCATGCGCAGGGACGTCGGGACCGGGCTGGCCGCCGGGGCACTGGCGGGCATCCTCGTGGCGTGCGGAGGCGGAACCGGCAGCGGTGGTGCTTCGGCGTTGTCGGCCCCGGAACGGAGCGGCGACCCGGGGACCATCCGGGTGGACGTGAAGCTGGTCGACTACAAGGTGGAGCCGTCCCGGTCGACGTTGAAGGCCGGTGTCTACACCTTCGTCGCCAGGAACGCCGCCAATCAGGACCACGCCCTGGAGATCGAGGGCCACGGATTGGACAGGCGCACGAAGACGCTGGCCCCCGGCGAGTCGGCGAATCTCACCGTCAAGCTGAAGGACGGCAAGTACGAGGCCTACTGCCCCATCGACTCGCACAAGGAGCTGGGCATGAAGACCGTGCTCACCGTGAGTGGCACCTCCTCACAGGGCGGCGGCACCAACACGGCCGACGGCCATGGCCACTGAGCGCACGGTCGCGCTCGTCGCCCTGCGGCTGGCCGCGGCGGGGACGGCTGCGGCCATGGGGGCGATCCACCTCTACCTCTGGTACGGCGGTTACCGGCATCTGCACGTCATCGGCCCGTTGTTCCTGCTCAACGCGATCGGGGCCGGACTGCTCGTGCTGTCGCTGCTGATCACACCCACCCGCCTCCTTCCCGTGCTCGCGCCCCTGGGAGCGCTTTTCACGGCCGGCACACTCGCGGCCCTGATCGTCAGCCTGACCTCGGGTCTGTTCGGGTTCCGGGAGTACATCGACGCGAACCTGGTCAAGCCGGCCCTCGCCGTGGAAGCCGTGGGCTGCGTCACGCTGGTGGCGCTGGCGTCGCTGAGCAGACGCGGACGGCCCTGACCGATGAGTTTCCGGCCGCCCGCCGGTCCATGGGCTGAGGAACCATCTCAGGAGATGAGGCGATCATGTTCGGCACGACCAAGGCGTTCAGCGGCTTCTCGGTGGACGACATCGATGCGGCCAGGAAGTTCTACGGCGAGACACTCGGCCTGCGGGTGTCCGAGCACAACGGTCTGCTGACCCTGCACATCGCGGGCGACCGGGACACCCTGGTCTACCCCAAGCCCGATCACACCCCGGCGGCCTACACGATTCTCAACTTTCCCGTCGACGACATCGAGACGGCGGTTGACGAGCTGAGCAGGCGAGGCGTGCGTTTCGAGCGCTACGACCACATCAAGGCGGACGACAAGGGGATCTTCCGCGGTGGCGGCCCGCTGATCGCATGGTTCACCGATCCTGCCGGGAACGTGTTGTCCGTACTGCAGGAACCTGCGTAGACCCGAGGCCACCATGGTGGCCTCTCCCTGCCGAGTCAGGGATGGGCCACCGCTTCGAGGGATGACTCCGGCAGAGCGGACGACGCCACTTCGACGCGGGCCCTAGCCCGGTGCGAACCGGTCGACCAGGAGCGTGAGGCGGTCGGGGACGCGGTCGGTGGGCAGACGTCCGGCGCGGGTGAGGGTGACCAGTCCGTGCAGCGCGGCCCAGAACGTCTCGACGAACAGCCCCGGTTCGTCGGGGTGTGCGTGGTCGACGAGCGGGTCCAGCAGGGCCTGGAACCCCTCACGCAGGGGAGCGGGTGTGGCCTCGTCGGCGAAGGGGAGGCCGTTGTCGAGGCTGAACATCGCGTCGTACAGGGCGGGATTGCGCGCGGCGAAGTCGGTGTAGGCGCGGGCCACTGCTGCCACGGCCTCCCGGTCGGCGGGTCCTTCCGGCACCACGGCGCGCAGTGCGGTCGTGAGCTCGGCGAACCCCTCCAGCGCGACCGCCCCCACGATCTCGTTCTTGCCGCGGAAGTGGCTGTAGAGCACGGGCTGGCTGTACTCGATCTGCTCGGCGAGCCGGCGCGTGGTGACGGCGTCCCAACCGTGGTTCTCGGCGAGTTCGCGGGCTGTGGCGATGATCAGCCTGTGGCGGTTGGCCCGCTCGCGTTCCTTGCGTTCACGTACCGACATGCCTTGATGCTAGCACCGCTAGACAATGGAGCGACGACATGCCTAGCATCGCCACAGAACCTAGCGTCGCTAGGAATGGTCTTGGGGTAGTTCTGAGGAGGGGACATGCAGGATGTACTGGCCGTCGTCACGGTCGTCGTGGTCGGGGTGATGGTGGGGGTGGAGTTCGCGGTGGCGGCGTTCGTCAACCCGATCCTCGACCGGCTCCCGAACGACGGCGGACTCGGCGCTCGCAGCGACGGGGCCCGAGTCCTCGGCCGCGTCATGCCGTTCTGGTACATCGGCTCGGTCGTGCTCGGCGTGGTGTGGGCCGCAGTGGCGTGGGGCGGGGACGGCGCTTCGCTGGTCGCCGCGGGCACCGCCCTGCTCGTGCTCAGCGTGGTGATGTCGATCCTGCTGCTCGTGCCGATCAACTCACGTGTCGCGACCTGGTCGACCGAGGGCGTGCCCGCGGACTGGAAGCAGCAGGTGGGGCGTTGGGACCGGTTCCACCACGTCCGCGTGGGCGTCATCGTGCTCGCCTTCGCGCTGTTCGTCGTCGCCCTGGTCTAGGGCCTGTGTCGAAAGTGGGGTCGTCCGCCCGAAGGGCGGGCCGGGCGGCGTCTGGTGCGTGCTCTCGGCGTGCCGGGCGGAAGCCCTCGTACTGGATGTACTTGGGCTTTCGCCCGGTGCGGCGAGAGTGCGTGCCAGACGCCGCCCGGCAGGCGCCACTTTCGACACAGGCCCTAGGGGGCTTCTGATGGATCTCCGCGGCGTCGCGACGCCCGGCACGCCCTCCACGCCGCACGCCGAGAGCACGCACCGAACGCCGCTCCTTCTTCCACTTCTTCCACGGAGATCCATCAGAAGCCCCCTAGGTTCCCCCCGCGCCCTGGTCCGAGGTCCGCTCGACTCCAGGCTCACGGAGCGGCACGCCGGCGGGGCCGGTCAGTCGCCGCTCGTCCGCTGGTCGATCGGTCGATCCGATGTCGTGCGCGCCAGGGCGTTGTTCCCTATGGAGTTGTGCACGCTGAAGCTCACGGCGTCCGGGCGGTAGCGGTCGTCCGACCACTCCACCGGGCGCCCTTCGTGCGTCGTGGTGACCCGACGGACCCGCAGCAGCGGGCTGGTGCGGCGGACGCCGAGCAGTTCGGCGTCCCGGGCCCCGGCCGCCACCGCGTCGATGAGGTGCTCGCCATGGGCGAAGACGAGGCCGGTGTCGTCGTAGAGCCGCTGGGTGACCGACGGGCAGGCCGGCTCGATGGCCTCGACGGCGGGGGAGATCCAGTCCGCGTACACCGTGCGCTCCAGGAGTACCGGTTCTCCGTCGAGTCCGCGAAGGCGCAGGACGTGCAACACGGGCGTGCCGGCGCGCAGGTGGAGGCGTCCGGCGTCCTCCTTGGTCGCCGGACGGTACTCCTGGGCCACCACGTCCCCGGTCGCCTCGCGCCCCATCGCGCGGGCCCACTGGGCGAAGCTGCGCAGTTCGGTGAAGCTCTGGCTGCGGCGGCTGGCCAGGACCACGCGGCGCGCGCCCTGCCGGGAGCCGATGAGCCCCTCGGCGGTCAGGGCCGCGACGGCCTGGCGGACCGTGCCGCGCGAGACGCCGTAGTGGGCGGCGAGGTCGGTCTCCGGGGGCAGCAGGCTGCCGACGGCGTACTCCTCGCGGTCGATCGCCCGCCGCAGCTCGTCGGCGATCTCCTCGTGTCGCGCCGCCATGTTTCCCCTCTGCCTCGCACGTGTGCACAGTGTGAGCAGCGTAATCGAGTTCCGGATGTGGTCGGAACGGATCCATAAGTTCCAGGAACAGCGAGGTCAGGGTTTCAGCAGAGTTTACGGGCGCGACATCATCGGCGGTCCTACTGAGGCCAACTTGTTCAGACAAGTGCTCCGCCATGAAGTTTCGTGCGCACCCCTGGAGAGACCGTGACCGTGTCCCTGCCGAGAACTGCCGTCCTCAGCGGCGCCCTCGCCGTCGTCGCCGCGCTCGCCCTGAGCGCCTGCGGCGCCGCCCCTGACGACGCGTCGACCACCGCCGACGGCAAGAACGCCGCCACCGCCACCTCCGCCGCCGACTTCGGCGGCATGGACGCCCTGGTGAAGGCGGCGAAGAAGGAGGGCACGCTCAACGCCATCGCGCTGCCCCGCGACTGGGCCAACTACGGCGCCCTCATCGACGGCTTCGAGAAGAAGTACGGCATCAAGATCGAGGTGGAGAACCCGGACGGCTCCAGCCAGGACGAGATCAACGCCGTGACCTCGCGCAAGGGGCAGGACCGGGCGCCGGACGTCCTCGACCTGGGCAGCTCCTTCGCGCTCAGCGCCGCACAGCAGGGGCTGCTCGCGCCGTACAAGGTGACGGACTTCGCCGACATTCCCGAGGGGCAGAAGGACGCGCAGGGCCGCTGGTACAACGACTACGGCGGCTACATCTCCATCGGCTGTGACGCCAAGCGGGTCAAGGCCTGCCCGACGTCCTTCGCGGACCTGCTCACGCCGCAGTACAAGGGTCAGGTCGCGCTCAACGGCAACCCCACCAAGGCCGGTGCTGCCTTCGGCGGGGTGTACGCGGCCGCGCTCGCGAACGGCGGATCCTTCGACGACATCCAGCCCGGCCTCGACTTCTTCGCCGAGCTGAAGAAGAACGGCAACTACACGCCCGTCGAGTCGACCCCGGCCACCGTCGAGAAGGGCGAGACGCCGATCAGCATCGACTGGGACTACCTCAACGCCGGATACGCCGACGAGTTCAAGTCGAAGGGCGTCGACTGGACGGTGTCGGTGCCGAGCGACGGCAAGTTCTCCCAGTACTACTCCCAGGCCATCAACAAGGACGCCCCGCACCCGGCGGCCGCCCGCCTGTGGCAGGAGTACCTCTACAGCGCCGACGGCCAGAACCTGTGGCTCAAGGGGTACGCCCGCCCGGCGCTGATGACCGCGATGGAGAAGGCCGGCACGCTCGACACGGCCGCGGCGGACAAGCTGCCGAAGGTCTCGGGCACGCCCTCCTTCCCGACCGAGGAGCAGCAGAACAAGGCCAAGACCGTGCTCGCGCAGGGCTGGGCGAAGGCCGTCTCCGGATGACCACGACCCTCACAGGCGTCGACGTGGTGACCGCCGCTTCCCCGAAGCGGCGGCGCCGCGCCCCCGGCTGGCTCGCCGTCGTACCGCTGCTCGCCTTCACAGCGATCGCCTTCGGGATACCCGCCCTGGCCATGCTCGACGGCGCCTTCACCGTGAAGGACCCGGCCACCGGCGCCCCGTCCTACACCGCCGAGAACGTCACCACCTCGCTGCAGGGTGCCTATCTGACCGCGCTGCTCGGCAGCGTCAAGCTGTCCGCCGTGTCGGCCGTCATCGCGGCGGCCCTCGGACTGCCTCTCGCACAGGCCGTGGTGACGTCCCGTTCCCGTGCGCTGCGGGAGGCCGTCCTCACCGCATCCGGAGTCCTCGCCAACTTCGGCGGCGTCCCCCTGGCCTTCGCCTTCGTCGCCACCCTCGGCAACGCCGGTGTGCTGACCCGGCACCTGGGCCTCACGGACAAGGGCTGGGACCTCTACAGCTTCTGGGGACTGGTGCTCGTCTACCTGTGCTTCCTGATCCCGCTGATGGTTCTCACCATCACCCCGGCCCTGGAGGGCCTGCGCTCCCAGTGGCGCGAGGCCGCGCAGAACAACGGCGCGACGGCCGCGCAGTACTGGCGGCACGTCGCCCTGCCCGTGCTGCTGCCGTCCCTCCTCGGCGGACTCGTACTGCTCTTCGGCAGCGCCTTCGCCGCCTACGCCACCGCCGCGGCCATGGTGGGCAGTTCGGTACCGCTGGTCACCCTGCAGATCGCCGACGCCATCTCCGGCAACGTCCTGGTCGGCCAGGAGAACGTGGCCCTCGCCCTCAGCCTCGACATGGTCCTCGTGGCCGGTCTGGTCATGGCGGTGTACCTGCCCCTGCAACGGAGGAGCGCACGATGGCTCGCCTGAACCCGTGGCGGTGGGTCGTGCTCTCACTCGCCGCGCTGTACTTCCTCGTCCCCCTGGCCGCGTCCGTGATCTTCACGGTCGACGTGCCCGGTCAGGGCGTCACCTTCGACGCCTACACACAGATCGTCTCCACCGAGGGGTTCGTCTCCAGCCTGCTGCTGTCGCTGGAGCTGGCCGGCGCGACGATCGCTGTCGTCCTGCTGCTGATGGTGCCCGCCATGGTCGCGCTGCGGCTCGGTGCGCCCCGGCTGCGGCCGGTCGTCGAGGTGGTGTGCGCGCTGCCGCTGGTGGTCCCGCCGATCGCCTTCGTCGCCGGGATCTCGACCGTGCTCAAGTGGGGACCCGAGCATCTGTCCCGCACCCCGCTGTTCCAGACGTTCGTGGCCCTCCAGAACCCGGACTTCCCGTTCGTGCTCGTCCTCGCGTACGTCGTGATGGCGCTGCCGTTCGTCCACCGGGCCCTGGACACCGGACTGCGCGCCATCGACGTGCCCACCCTCGTCGAGGCCGCCCGCAGCTGCGGTGCGTCCTGGCCGCAGGCCCTGGTCAGAGCCGTACTGCCCAATCTGCGCGGGGCGCTGCTGAACTCGGCCTTCCTCACGCTGGCCCTGGTGCTGGGCGAGTTCACCGTGGCCCAGCTGCTCGGCTTCCGGCCGTTCGCCGTGTGGATCTACAGCGTCGCCGGATCGCAGGCCCAGCTGTCCGTCGCCGTGTCCGTGCTCAGCCTCTTCGTCACATGGGCCCTGCTCCTCGCGCTCGCCGGTGTCGGCGGGCGCAACCGAACCGCTGCCTCCCGGGGATGAAACATGACCGCGACCACGCCTGAGAAAGCCACTGCGAAGAAAGCCACTGACAACAAGGCCGCAACCATCGAATTCCGGGGACTGCGCCGGGAGTTCGGAGCGACCGTGGCCCTCGACGGACTCGACCTGACCGTGCGGCCGGGGGAGTTCCTGGCCCTGCTCGGCCCGTCCGGCTGCGGCAAGACCACCGCGCTGCGCATGCTCGCCGGGTTCGAACACCCCGACTCCGGCGCGGTGCTGGTGGACGGCGAGGACGTCACCCGCGTACCGGCCCACCGCCGCGACGCCGGGATGGTCTTCCAGTCGTACAGCCTCTTCCCGCATCTGAACGCCCTCGACAACGTGGCCTTCGGGCTGCGGATGCGCAAGGTGGGCGCACGCGAACGGCGCGCCCGCGCCGCCGAGTTGCTGGAGCTGGTCGGTCTCGCGGACAAGGGGGAGCGGTTCCCGCACCAGCTGTCCGGCGGGCAGCAGCAGCGCATCGCGCTGGCCCGGGCGCTCGCCCTGAGCCCCCGCGTCCTGCTCCTCGACGAGCCGCTGTCCGCGCTCGACGCCAAGGTGCGGCTGACGCTGCGTGAGGAGATACGACGGCTTCAGCGGGAACTCGGCATCACCACACTGTTCGTGACACACGATCAGGAGGAGGCGCTGTCGATCGCCGACCGGGTGGCGGTGATGCGCGCCGGGAAGCTCGAACAGTGCGCCGAACCCGCCGCGTTGTACGGACGGCCCGCCACCGCCTTCGTCGCCGAGTTCGTCGGCACGATGAGTCGGATTCCGGGACGGCTGTCGGGCGGCACCGTCGACGTGCTCGGACAGCGGCTGCCCGCCGACGGGCAGGCACCGGCCGCCACCGAGGTGGACGTACTGGTACGGCCCGAGGCGGTCGAGGTACAGCCCGACGAGTCGGGGACCGCACGGGTCGTCGCCACCGCGTTCCTGGGCGCCGTCGTCCGTGTCACCGTCCGGCTCGGCGACGGTACCGAGGTGAAGGCCGACCTGGCCACCCACGAGGCGGCCGGACTCGGCGCGGGGGCGGCCGTACGGGTGTCACTGCCGGAACGGCCGGTGCTGGTGGCGGAACGCGACAAGAAGTGAGGAAGAGCAGAACTGTGTCCCCCCAACCCCGACTCCCGCTCCAGGCCGTCCTGTTCGACATGGACGGCACGCTCGTCGACACCGAGCGCCTGTGGTGGGAGGCGGTGGAGCACGTCGCCGGGCGGGCCCTGACCGAGGCCGACCAGCCGGAGGTGCTCGGCCGGCCCGTCGAGCACACGGCCGCCTGGCTGGGCACGGCCATGGGCAGACCGGTCGCGGACCTCGCCGTAGCGCTGCACCGCGAGTTCGCCGACCGTGTTCGCTCCGGCATCGTGCCCCGCCCCGGCGCCCTCGACCTGCTCGACGCGCTGGCCGCGGCAGGAGTGCCCACCGCCCTGGTCACCGCCTCGCCGCGGACCGTCGCCGACACCGTGCTGGCCGCACTGGGCGCCCACCGCTTCGAGGTCTCCGTCACGGCCGACGACACCGAGCGCACCAAACCGGCCCCCGACCCCTACCTCGCCGCCTGCCGGGCCCTCGGCGTCGACCCGGCCGCGTGCGTGGCCGTCGAGGACACCGCGACCGGCGTCGCCTCGGCGGAGGCGGCCGGGTGCGCGGTGCTCGCGGTGCCCTCCCTCGCACCGATCGACGCAGCCCCCCGGCGGACCGTGCGGTCGAGCCTGGTGGGGGTGACACCGCAGCGGCTGGCCGGTCTGCTGACGTACGAACTCCGGGTGATGACCTGGAACCTGTGGCTCGGTGGCACAAAGGTCGACGATCACCGGTCCAAGCAGATCAAGGCCATCCTGGAGACGGGAGCGGACGTCGTCGGCCTCCAGGAGGCGGGCGGCGCCGCGGCCCGTGAACTGGCCGAGGCGCTCGGCTGGCACCACCACCGGGCCGGCGAGAACCTCGGCATCATCAGCCGCCACCCGATCACGGCCCGCTTCGGCGACCCGGACGTCGGCTTCTACGGAGCCGCCGGGGTCCGGATCGCGATCGGACGGCGGCACATCGACATCTGGACGGCCCACCTCGACGCCTATCCGTACGGCCCCTACGAGCTCACCTTCGGCGGACTTCCCGCGGCCGACGTCATCGCCCACGAGGAGCGGCGGCTCGCCGGGATGCGGGACACCCTCCGGCGGATCGCCGAGACGGCGGGCGACAGCGTGCCGGTCGTCCTCGTCGGCGACTTCAACTGCCCCTCGCACCTGGACCGGACGGACGTGCCGTGGCCGGTGACGCAGGCGGCCGAGGAGGCGGGCCTGCGCGACTCCTACCGGGAGGCACACCCCGATCCTGCCGAGCACCCGGGCCGCACCTGGTCCCCGATCCACGTCGAGCACGAGGACGGCAGCGGACGCCCCGAACCTCAGGACCGGATCGACTACGTCCTCCACAACGGAAGGGGCCTGCGGGTCCTCGCCTCCACGACCTGCGTCAGCGGCTCCCCGCAGCCGTGGCCCGACGTCACCGGCAACGACTGGCCCTCGGACCACGCGGCGGTGATCACCACTTTCGCGTTGGACGGTCCGGCGGTCCGTACCGTGAGGGCTCAGGCCCGGTAGGCCACGAGCGCCATCATTCCGGCCTCGCCGTGGTACGCGTTGTGGCAGTGCAGCATCCACTGGCCGGGGTTGTCCGCGTCGAAGACGACGGACACCTTCTTCCCGGGCAGCACGATGGTGGTGTCCTTGCGCGGGCCGGTGCCGCCGAGTTGGTACGTGTGGCCGTGCAGGTGCATGGGGTGCCACATGTCGGTCGTGTTGACGAAGTCGAGGCGGACACGTTGCCCCTCCTCGACCAGGAGCGGATGTGCGGTCGGGTCGGCCATGTCGAACCGTTTGCCGTTGATGGCCCAGTCGTACCCGGCCATGCTGCCGGTCAGCTCGACGCGGTGGACCCGGTCGGGCTTCCTCTCCTCCAGCCGTACGTCGTCGGCCGCGCGCAACTGCGAGGCGGTGACGATCTCGCCGTCGAGTTCCTTCGGCCGCACGGTCGGCCCGGGGGCCCGTCCCGATCCGGTGCGCACCAGGGCCATGCCGCTCGCGTCCTTGCCCTCGGCGAGCGCGACCAGCGGGAAGACGCCGTCGTCGAGCGTGACCAGGACGTCGTACCGCTCGCCCATGCCGATCAGCAGGGCGTCGACCTGCCGGTGCTCCACGGGGAAGCCGTCGGTGTGGGTGATGGTCAGCTTGTGGCCGCCGAGCGCCACGCGGTACGCGGTGTCGCCGCCGGCGTTGATGATGCGCAGGCGGACACGACTGCCGGGCCTGCCGGTGTGGACGGCCGGGTCGGCCGGTATGCGTCCGTTGACCAGGTGGTGCGGGTACTTGACGTCTCCGGCGTCGCCGCCGAGCAGATCGCTGGTGGCGCCCATGAGCATGAACTTCATCGACATGTCGCCGGGAACGCCGTCGGACGCGCCCTGACCGGAGGACGCGGACGCCGACGGCGAGGCGCCCTTCGCTCCCATGTTCCCCATGTCGTGCCCTGACGAGCCGCCTGAACCGCCCATGTCCATGCCGCCCATGTCCATGCCGCCCATGCCCTTGCTGAGTTCGGCGAAGGCGTCGTCCGGTGTCCCGGTCACTCCGTCCAGCCAGTCGTCGAGGACGACGACCCACTCGTCGTCGTAGGACAGGGGCTCTTTGGGGTCCTCGACGATCAGCGGGGCATACAGTCCACGGTCCAGCTGGACACCGACGTGAGGGTGGAAGAAGTACGTGCCGGGCGCGTCGGCGATGAACCGGTACGTGAAGCCGGCCCCGGCCCGCACCGGGGTCTGCGTGACCGGCGGTACGCCGTCCATGTCGCTGCGCAGGGCGAGGCCGTGCCAGTGGACGGACGTCGTGGTCCTGCCGGGCAGCTGGTTGGAGAGCTCGGCGGCGAGGGTGTCACCGGCCGTGATCCGGATCTCCTTGCCGGGGGCCCGGCCGCTGAAGGCCCAGGACGTGACCGTGGTGCCGCCGCCCAGATCGAGCCTGCCGGGGGCGGCGGTCAGGTTGACGCGGTGAACCCTGCCGGTGCCGCCCCGCTTCTTCTCGGCACGGTCGACGCGGGAACCGGACGGGCTGAGGAGCGCAGGGCTGCCGGAGCTGTCGCTGCTGCACGCGGCGAGCATGCCGGTGCCTGCCGCGGCCAGTCCTGCGAGCAGGACGGAGCGGCGGTTGATGTTGCTGCTGTTCACGATGAGGTCCTCTTCTCGATGCGCGAGTCGATGCGCGAAAGGCGTTCGGGCTGTGTCCGGGCACGGCTCGCACGCGTCCGGGGACGCGGGAAGCCGGGGGATACGGCCTAGATGCGCAGTTGGGAGAGGACGGACAGATCGGGTGGCCCACGGTTCACGGACCGCGCGATGTCCACGCCCGCGACCGTCGCGTACTCGGCAGGGACGGCCGGGACCGGCGACTCGGGCGGCGCCGCGAGCTGTACGGCGCTGACGCCTGCGGCGGAGCACTCCATGGCCATGGAGGGGCAGACGGCACCGTCGCCGCCGTGTGCCGCCGTGTGCTGCGCGGAAGTGTCTGGTCCGGGTGGGCCTGCCCGGGTGTGGGCGGAAGAGGCCGAGGCGGGTCCGGACATGGCGTGGTGCACCGCGGGTGCCGACGCTGTGGTGACGGGCGTCCCGGGCAGCTCGTGGTGCAGCAGGACGGCGAGCACGGCGCACAGCGTGAGGAGCATGCCGCTCAGCCGACGGCCGGCGGTGCCGGTCCGCGACCAGGTCGACTCTCGTACCGTCATCGCGAGCGTCCGAACTGTGGGTGAGCCTGGGCGGTCACTATACCCCGTACGGGTATATGGGGCGTGGTGAGGTGCTGGTGCATGGCTCCTCGGAGGGATGGCAGTGGGCGCACCGGCTACGGCACCCGCGCACAGGCAGAGGGGCAGGGGGTCGCCCGGGCTCCGCGGGGCGCGTGCGCGGCGGAGCCCGGGCGAACGGTGTGGCGGCGCGCCCGAGCATGGGCGCGCCGGGAGCCTCAGAGGCGGTCGAGGACGCTCTGGAGCTGCTTGACCTCGGCGGACTGGCCCTTGACGATGTCACCGGCCATCTTCACGGCGTCCGAGTTCTTGCCCTTCTTCTGCTCGTCCTTGGCCATGGTGATCGCGCCGTTGTGGTGGTCGATCATCATCTGGGCGAACATCTTGTCGAACTCGGTTCCCTTCATGGCCTTGAGGTCCTTCATGTCCGTGTCGGACATCATGCCGTCACCGCCGTGGTCCATGCCGGGCATCGACTCCATCGCGGTGGGCTGCTTCCAGGAGCCGAGCCAGCCCTTCATCGTCGCGATCTCGGGGTCCTGGGCCTTCTCGATCTTCCCGACGATGTCCTTGATCTCCGTGTCGGAGGCGCGTCCGTCGGCGAGCTGGGCCATCTCCAGGGCCTGCTCGTGGTGCGGGATCATCATCTGCGCGAAGGTGACGTCGGTGTCGTTGAAGCTCGCGGCCCCGGCGCCGTTCCCGGCGGGCGCCGACTCCGACGCCGAGCTGCTGCCGCTGCCGTGGTCCATGTCACTCATGTCGTCACCCCCGCAGGCGGTGAGAAGCAGGGCGCCGGCGGTGACGGCGCCCACGGCGGCGATACGGCGGGAGGAGCTGTGGCGCAGGGCGCGAATGAAGGAAGTCATGGTCGATTCACCTCAAGTATCGGTTCTGGTGGGCTGTGCAGGCGTACGCGCATCCGCGGGGCCGCGCCTGGTGCGCGCCCGCGAGAGCGGTTCGGCCTACAGCCGCAGAACTGACAAACGGGCGAGATCGGGTCTGCGTGGCGGGGGACTGGGCCGGATGGCGGCGGCGACCTGGGCGAGCAGCTCCGCCGGCCGGTCCTGGTCGCGGGCGAACGCCGACCTGAGGAGCGCGGCGAGCACCCACGCGCCGAACAGGACCGCCACACACAGCGAGAGCATGTCCATCGCCATGGCCGGCTGGTGCGTGGTCTGCGTCGTCGGCGCATGTGACGGATCCGCCGGATCTGTCACATGCCGGTCCGCGCCCGTGCCCGGAGCCGGGGGAGCACTCCTGGGGGCGTGGGCCTTGGCGGCCGGATCCATCGTCGTCGCGTGGGACGCGGTGCTCGTCGCGGAGCCGGACGAGTCCTGAGGATGCCCCATGCTGTGCATCGCGAAGACACCCAGGGCGAGCACCACGACGAGCAGCAGGTGCCCGAGGGCGCCTCCTGCGCGTACGTACGTGCTCGCCTTCACCGGAATCCCGTCACTGGTCGTTCTCTGACTCCGCCATACTACTAAGCCGTTTGGCATTGTCGGTGCGGGGGGATGGACGGGCGCACCCGGCGACCTACGATGAACCCTCACTGGTGCCGGAGGGTTTGTCGTTCTCCGCAGACGAGAGGAGCGGCCGTGCGTCGGCTGGGGGAGCTGGAGGCGGAGATCATGCACCGCCTGTGGGCGTGGGGACGTCCGGCCACCGCACGCGACGTGCTGACGGACATCAACAAACAGCGGCCCCTCGCCTACAGCACCGTCAAGACCGTGGCCGACATCCTCCACGGCAAGGGCATGCTCAAGCGGCACAAGGAGGGCAGAGCCTGGGTGTACGAGCCCACGTGCACGCGCCAGCAGTACACGGCGGCCCTGATGCAGGAGGCCCTCGGCAGCAACCCGGACCCGGCCGGGACCCTCGTCAGTTTCCTGGAACAGATGACGCCGGAGGAGACGGACGCCCTGCGCTCGGCCCTGCGAACGGTCAGGAGGCGGAGCGAAGCATGACCACAGTCGTCGCGCTGGCCGGATACGCCGTGCTGGTCGGCGTCGCGGTGCCCGCCCTGCTGTCCCGGGCGCGCTGGGCCCACCGCGCCCCGGCTCTCGCGGTCGCCGCCTGGCAGGGCCTGGTGGCGACGTTCGTCGTCGCCACCACTCTCGCGGTGTACCACCTGGCCATTGCCGAGCAGCACGCGCACAACGGCATCGTCGGGCTGCTCACCGTCTGCGGCCTGGTCACCGGCGCCCCGGCGAGCGGGTCCGCGCCCACCCTGGCCGACGTCCTGGCGCTCGCCGCCCCCGCCGTGGTCGTGCTGCTGCCTGCCGGCTGGTTCGTACGCTGTTCCTGGCGGGCGCACCGGGCACGGCAGCGCCACGTCGACCTCCTCACTCTCGTCGGAGAGCCGGCGCCCGAGTACGGCGCCACCGTCGTCGACCACGAAGTCCCGGCCGTCTACTGCCTGCCCGGCCGCTTCCGTCGGGTCGTCGTCACCCGGGGTGCCCTGGACGCCCTGTCCGAGGACCAGCTGCAGGCCGTTCTGGAACACGAGCGCGCGCACATCCAGGGCAGGCACTATCTGCTCCACCTGGTGACGGACGCGTTCTCCCGAGCTTTCCCCGGTCTGCCGCTCGCCCGCCACGCCAAGGAGCAGACGGCGCTGTTGGTGGAGATGATCGCGGACGACCGCGCCCTGCGCTTCCATCGGCGGGAGGTGCTGGCCGCCGCGATGTGCGAGGTGGCGGCCGGCCGGGTGCCGCAGGCGGCTCTGGGGGCCGGAGGGACCGGCGCGCTGATCCGGCTCCGGCGAGTTCTCACCCCGCAGCCCCGCCCGCGCCGCGCGACACGGCTGGGCATCCTGGCGGCCACTGCCACCGCGCCGTTTCTTCCCCTGCTGGTGGCCTGCGGGCTCTGATCCGCGAAAGGCCCCCGCAGGCTGCACCTCTCCTCCCGGGAGCCCCGGCTCGTTCTTCCTGTGCGCCGGGGGGCCGCCGCAACGAGCGGAGGGCTCCCGGTTGGCGAGGTGCCAGGAGCAGCGTAACGCTAAATGAATTAGCGGAGTTGGCGGAATGACACCACGGTGGCCGGGTGCGGCCGCTACATCACCATCATCAGCAGCATGGCGGACATGGTTCCGCCCATGCCGATGTGCGCGGCGAGAGCTGCCTCCGGCGCGGCGCCGGCCCTGCGACGACGGCCCCCATGGCGGCCTCGTTCCTCCGTGCGGGCCTTGTCCCACACGGAGACCGTCAGCGACACCAGGAACACGACGACCGTGTCAGGCATGGCGAGCAGCCAACGGCCCCAGCCGCGGCGCCGACCGCTCTCGCGGCCTCCGGGGAGACCGTTCCCCGAGGTACCGCGGACGCGTGCCCATACGGACGCGGCGATCGACAGCAGGAAGTAGGCGGCCAGGGCGGCAATCAGGAAGCGCCAGACGGAGGATGACGACGATGCCTCGGCCCCGACAGCCGAGCCACGGGCGCCCATACCCGCCATGTCCATCCCCGGCATGGACTCCATTCCCGGCATGGACTCCATGTCGGCCATGCCGCCCTTTCCGGCAGCGTGCTCCGTGCCGGCCGTCTCCGCCATCTCCGGCATGCCCGCCATCCCCGGCATGCCGGCCATGGCGCCGTGGCCCAGTGCGAGCACCGGACCTGACGGCGTGGTGGTCATCGCCAACGTCATGATCACCATGCCGGCGCTGCCGACGATGAGGTGCACCCAGTGGCGGCCCTGCTTCCAGCCGCGTTCCCGGGTGTGCTTGACGGCCATCGCGACGGCGCCGAGCCCGAGGAGAGCGAACGCGACCGCCCACCACATGCCGGATCCTCCGTACCAGGCCGCCGTCGCGGGCAGGGCCATCGCTGCCATGCACAGCCCCATCAGCAGGTCACCGCCCGCCGCGAACCGGGTGTCGCCGCTCGTCGTCATCACCCGGACCGCGCTGACTGCCGCGACCAGAGCGGCCACCGTCGCAATGGACCAGCTCAGAGCCAGAGTTCCCATCTTCGCCCTTCCTCGTTCGTCCCGCTGGGCACTCGGGGGTTCCTTGACTGCTAGGACTCTTAGTACGTGGCGGGTCGAGGGATCGCTCAGCGAACGTGCGGAATGCGCCTAGGACTTGGCAATGGAGGAGGGCGGCGCGGGAAACGAGCGCTCTGCTCAGTCCTCGCCCACCACGGTCAGGTCGTCACCCAGAGCCGTGGCGATCCGGGCGGCGCGGGAGTGGTCGTCCAGACGGCGGGTGAGGTAGGCGCAGGCGTGGTGGTGCCGCAGTGACCACCATGCCGCGGAGCCGCCGATGCCCCCCTTGGCGATCTTTCCCTTGTCGCGGACCAGGCCGAGAGTCCATGTGATCCGGGTGCCGAACACCTCGTCGTGGCCCGTGATCTGGGAGGCGAGCAGCTCACTGTGCAGCTCCGGCCCCAGCAGTCGGCACACGGGTCCGTGCTCGCTGGTGAGGCGGGAGAAGAAGGCCGCCATCGTGGTGGCCGTCGTGTGCAGGTTGACCGCGCCGAACACCGACTGCCGCCAGGTCCGGGAGTTCGTCCGCTCCGTTTCCAGGGCACCGTGGGGTATGCCGAGCCAGGGCGCGGCATGGAGTTGTCGCGGCCAGTCGGGGTGCGCGTGTTCGAGGTCGGCGACGCGGTCCAGGGCGGGGTCCGGCAACCCGAACCAGGCATCGAGATCCAGCGCGGGGCGTACGACGTCGTTGAACATCGCCCCCAGCGTCGTCCCCGCGGCCGAGCGCAGGACGCCGTCGACCAGGTGACCGTACGTCAGGGCGTGCTCTCCGAGGGCCGTTCCCGGCACGTACTCCGGCGCCGCCCGCGCCAGGCTGTCCCGCAGCCCCGCGTCGTCCAGCAGATCGAGGCCCGCGGCTTCGGCCGGGAAACGCGGCTGGCCGGCCTGGTGGGTGAGCACGTGGCGGAGGGTCGTCCGCTCCTTGCCCCGGACTCCGTACTCCCTCCAGTGCTCGGCGACCGGCTCGTCCAGCGTCAGTGCCCCATCGCGCACCGCGACCAGGGCCGCGAGCGTGACGAACGTCTTCGACAGGGAGTACGGCATGACCAGGGTGTCGGCCCGCCACGGACGGCTCCGCCCGACATCGGCCCACCCGGCGTTGAGCCGGACGACCTCACGCCCCTCACGCCAGACCGACAGCCCCGCGCCCGTTTCACTTCCCTCGTCCACCAACTGCTGGAAGACCCGGCGCACCTCCCCGTACCCGTCCGCGGTGAACCCCTCGACGTTCATCGTGCCCGTTTCCCCCGTCCCAGGTGTGCGCCTCGTACGGTGACTTGTGGTGTTCAGCGTGTGCGAGCCCCCGCTCCGCCGGCCTCCGCCCCGCCCGATGTGCGGAGCGTGCCGACCGTCTTCAGCAGGCGGTCGGCCGGTTCTCTCAGCGCGGGGTGGGCCAGGACCGTGTTCCGCAGGCCGCGTACCGGTCTGCGCCACATCCGCAGTGCCGCCGCCACCGGGTGGGGGCGGGTCGCGAACCCCTCCCCCACGCGTAGTTCGCGGGTCTTGAGCCAGTCCTTGTACTCCTTTTCGCCGCGCCCCAGATCCATGACCCGCACCCCGTCCCGGCCCGCGGCCTCGGCCATCCGGAGGTGCATGATCAGCCCGGGCGAGTAGTAGCGGAGCCCGGGGTCGTACGCCGTGAACCAGGCCGCGAGGACGGTGCGCGATCTCGGCCCGAAGTGCGCGGCCACCGGACGGTCGCCTGCGTACACCACGGACAGCACTCCGGTGAAGTGCTCCTTGCGCACCTGGAACAGATGGTCCACCAGGTCCACGATCCACGGCCGCGCGAAGCGGTCCATCCGTCCCGTCCTGCGGTACTGGGCGGACTTCCACCGCATGAGCGTGCGCAGCACCCGCGGGTCGCGCTCGTCGAACACGAAGCGCATCTCGCCCAGGTCCCGCCCCAGGCGGCGCTCCTTCTTCAGCGTCGTCTTGGCCAGCCCCGGGTACGTGCCGCGCAGCCACTCCGCGTAACTGCCGTCGCCACTGTCCTTCAGGTCGACCACCGGTGAGGCGAACGTTCCCGTGACATGTCTGCCGAACGGTTTCTGCTCCTCGACGAGGTGGTCGAACTCGAAGACGGACAGACCGCAGGCCCGCAGCAGTTCCCCGGCGTCCCAGGTGACGCCCGGCCGGTGGACGAGGGCCTGGCAGTCGGAGAGGCCGAGGCCGATGGCCCGGCCCACGCCGAAGGCGTTGCGTTCGTACGGGAAGAAGCCCACGGGCTCCCCGCCCTCGTGCAGGACCGCCACGTGCGCCCCACCCCGGTGCGCGCCGATCCCGGCCGCGAACTCCGGTCCCAGGAAGGGGTTGCCGTAGTCGGGTGACTCATCCATCAGCCGGTGCCAGGTCCGGCGCAGCGAGGCGTTCAGCTCCTCGGGCCGGTGGTTGGTGAACTCCACGTCAGGCCAACCGCCCTTCCGCGCGCTCAGCGCGGGACCTGTCGGTCGCGGCGCGGGCTCTCAAGGCGTTTGGATCATTGCTCACAGAACACATGGAACACATGGCGACCCCCCGGTCTCCCCCCGCGACGCGATGTCCCGCGTCCCACCCCTGCCTGGACTGCCGAACTGTCCGGCGGGCTCAAACTTCGCGAAACAGTACGCACGCTGTCAAGGTGTCCGTGGCAATGAAAGAGCAAGAAAGAGAATGAAGGAGCACGGATCGGGGGCTCAGCCCAGAATGCCGCGATCGTAGGCCGCCGCCACCGCGGACGCCCGGTCCTTCACCCCCAACTTGGCGTACAGATGCGTCAGATGGGTCTTGACCGTCGCCTCACTGATGAAGAGTTCCCGGGCGATCTCACGGTTCGACGTGCCTTTGGCGACCAGTTCGAGCACCTCCCGCTCGCGGGCCGACAGCACCCCGTCCGCGGGCACGGCGGGCTTGCGGACGGCGGAGACCAGGCGGGAGGCGATGGCGGGGGAAAGGACGGTGCGCCCTTCGGCGGCGGCCCGGACCGCCGTGAACAACTCCTCGCGGGGCGCGTCCTTGAGCAGATAGCCGGTGGCGCCCGCCTCGATCGCGGGGATCGTGTCGGAGTCCGTGTCGTACGTGGTGAGGACGAGGACCTTCGCCCGGGCACCGCGCCCGGTGAGTGCGGCAATGGCCTCGACCCCGCCACCGGCGGGCATGCGCAGGTCCATGAGGACGACGTCCGGGTCGAGGCGCAGGGCGAGTTCGACCCCCTCGACCCCGCCGCCGGCCTCGCCGAGGACGTCGAAGCCGGGATCGGAGGCGAACATGCCGCGCAGACCGTCCCGTACGACGGGATGGTCGTCGACGATCAGCAGGGTGATGATCCGGTCAGTCATGGCGCACCAACGGTACGCGGGCACTGATCGCGGTACCCTGGCCGGGCTCCGACTCGACGGCGACGGCGCCCGCGACGCGTTCGGCGCGGGCCCGCATCCCGTCGAGGCCGAAGCCACCGGTGCCGTTGCGCGGCGCCACGGCCAGCGGGTCGAAGCCGTGCCCGTCGTCCCGTACATCCAAGGTGACTTCATCCCCCATGAAGGAGAGGGTGACGCCCACGCGGGCGGCGCGGGCGTGCTTGGCCGTGTTGGCGAGGGCTTCCTGCGCGATCCTCAGGAGCGTCGCGGCGACCTCGTCGTGCAGGGGCTCCTCGGTGCCGGTCACGGTGAACTGGGCGGCAGCCCCGGTACGTTCGGACCACTCGGCGACCGTCGTCTTCAGTGCCTCGGGGAGCGTGTCCTGCTCCAGGGCGGCGGGGGAGAGGTTGTGCACGGAGCGCCGGGCCTCGCCCAGGGACTGGCGGGCAAGCGCCTGGGCACGGTCCAGGTGCTCGCGGGCCAGCTCCGGGTTGGTGGTGGAGGCGACCACCTGAAGCTGGGCGATGATGCCGGTCAGGCCCTGGGCGATGGTGTCGTGGATCTCCGCGGCGAGCCGGCGGCGCTCGTCGGCGACGCCCGCCTCCCGTGCCTGGACGACGAGTTGGGCGTGCAGGACGGCGTTCTCGGCGAGAGCCTTCTCCAGGGCGGCGGTCTTCTCGGCCCGCTCGGCGGTCTTCTCGGCCTCCTTCTCCTCCAGGTGCATCATGGAGATCACACACACCACGTTCACGGCGAGCAGCACGCCGAAGGCGGCCCATTGCATCAGTGAGGTGGGCGGCAGTCCGCCGGACTGTGAGCCGGCCAGGGTGACCGCGGTGACCAGGAGCCCGGCCCGCGCGGCGCGCGGCGGCAACAGCCGCCCGGCTTCGAAGTAGCCGACGGACGCGTAGATCGAGAAGAAGGGGTTCAGCCAGGTGAGGGCGAAGGCGAGGGCGGTACGCACCACGAAGTACACGCGCCCCGCGGTGGTCCCCTCGGGCAGCACCCGGTCGCCGACGGCGACACCGGCGCCGGCCGCATCGACGCACTGCCCGGCCTCGGAGCGGCCGTCGGCCGACTCCTTCGCCAGCAGCCGGGGAACGGCCCGGGTCCACCACACCTGGAGAGCCAGCGAGGCGAGGAACAGGACCCCAGCCGCGTACATCTCCCGTCGGGACATGAACAGTTGGGCGGTCACGGCGCCGATGAGCGTGGCGAGGCCCAGCATGGCGTACGGGCCGTACCGCAGGAACTGCGCCCAGCGCTCTTCGAGCGTCATCGCCATATACGCGCTACTCCCACCTGAACCAGCGTCGGGCCGCGGCGATCAGCAGTACCGACCACAGCGCCGTGACCCCGAGGTGCGTCCCACTCGGCCAGTCTCCCGCGGCGGCCGCGTCGAGGGCCTGCGCGGCGGCGCCGAACGGCGTGAGGTCCACGATGCGCTGGAGGACTTCGGGCATGGTCGAGACCGGCAGATAGACACCGGCCGTGAACATCGCCGGGAAGAACACCACCGACCCTACCGCCTGGGTGATCTTCGTCGTACGGCTGACGGCGGAGATGGTGCTGCCGAGCGCCAGAGCGGCGAGGGCGGCGAGCGTGAAGGCCACCAGGTACCCGGACAACTGGCGCGGCAGGGCCACGTCGAACACGATCCGGCCCACGGCGAGGGCGAGCGCAGCCGAGACCGCGACGGCGGCGCCGTGCAGCGCGATCTGCGCACCGATGAGGGCGCTCGGCCGCATCGGGGTGACGGACATACGGCGCAGGATGCCCCGCTCGCGGTAGCCGGTGAGGACGGGCGGCATGGCCTGGAGGCCGGACATGATCACGGCGAGCAGGACGGCGACGGGGACGTAAAGGTCCACCACCCGCAGCCCGTTGAGATCGGCCGAGGGCTCCCGGAAGGAGGGGATGGAGCCCAGGACGCAGAGCAGGACCGTGGGGAAGGCGAGGATCCAGAAGAGGGCACCGGGCTCCCGCAGGAAGAGACGTGCCTCGGCCTTGAGGACGGCGGTGGCGCTGCCCTTGACGGCGGCGGGGCGGGCGTGGGTGATGGCGGTCATGTGTCCGTTCCCGTCAGGTCGAGGTAGGCGTCGTCCAAGGTGGCCTCGGTGACACGGAGCTGGTGCGCGGTGATGCCCTGGGCGGCGAGCAGCGAGAGCAGGGCGTTGACGGTCTCGTCGGTGCCGCCCACCACGACCCGGCCGTCCTTGTGCGTGACGGACACGACCGACGGCAGGGCGGCCAGTTGCTCCATGTCCGGCTCGGCGGACGGCCGGAACGAGATCTCCGTACCGCTCGCCGTGCGCTCGATCAGTCCGGACGGGGTGTCCAGTGCGGTGATCCTTCCCCGGTCGATCAGGGCGATCCGGTCGCACAGGCGCTGTGCCTCCTCCATGAAGTGTGTGACCAGCAGCACGGTGACACCGTTCGCGCGTATGTCCTCGACGATCCGCCAGGTGTCGCGACGGGCGCGTGGATCGAGCCCGGTGGTCAGTTCGTCCAGGACGACGACGCGGGGGTTGCCGACCAGGGCGAGGGCGATGAACAGGCGCTGCTTCTGGCCGCCGGACAGCTTCGCGAACCGTTTGCCGAGCTGCTCGGTGAGCCCGAGGCGTTCGGCGAGGGCACGCCAGTCGGCGGGGTCCGGATAGCAGGCGGCGTACAGCTCCAGCGCCTCGCGGACCGTGATCTTGGGCTGGAGTTCGCTCTCCTGGAGCTGTGCGCCGAGGACGCGGGTGACGGGGCCGCGGTCGGCGACCGGGTCGTGTCCGGCTACGCGGATGCGGCCGGCGTCGGGGCGCCGCAGCCCCTCCACACACTCGACGGTGGTGGTCTTGCCGGCGCCGTTGGGGCCGAGGATCCCGAAGATCTCGCCCTCCTCGACGCCGAAGGACACACCGTCGACGGCCTTCCTATCCCCGTAGGCCTTGTGCAGGCCGCTGACTTCGATGACTGCCATGCGGACCAGCGTGCCGGGGCGGGGCAGGAGCGGACATCGGCCATCGCGCTCGAAGGAGCATCATCCGATCGGTTGATGGCGGGGTACGACCCGGTGGCAGCGGGTGAGGTGATGTCGTGCCGTGTCGGCGTGAGCGAGGCCACGTTTTCACCGATACAGCGTGACTTGACATTAGCTTGCCTTATGGGCGATAAAGAATGTGCTTTGGGCATTAATTCACGCAGCGTGACCTTCGTGGCGTGACAGCCGATGAACGTCCTACCTGAGTGAGTGCAGCGTGTCCCACATCGCCGTTCCGGACCAGCAGGCTCCGGACCCCGCAGACGCCTGGCAGGCGTGGCGAGCCGAGCGGCACAGGTCGGTCACCTCACCCACCGGGAACCTCGCCCTCGTCGAAACCCGCTGGCTTCCCTCCGGTGAGCGCCCCGACCTCGACGCGGCCCGTGCCGGACAACCGGAGACCGTGAGCGTCACCACGGTCGAGCGCACGGACCTCGTCACCGGCGAGCCCGAGTACGGCCTGCGGTTCTGGGACGCCCAGTCGCCGGCGATCCGGCATTTCGAGCGCACGGATGCCTTCCGGTACGACCCGGCGTGGGTCCTTCAGGCCGCGTACACCCCGGTGACGGACGCCCGACGCGTCGCCTTCGAGCACATCAGGGACAACGGCGGCACCCGCGACCTCGTCGTGCCCGGCGACATAGCGCTCACCGTGGACGGCCGCGCCTACACGCTGAGTGCCTTCGACGACGACGGGACCCTGCTGCTCGTCTTCGGTGACCCCACCAACGGCGAGTCCACCTACGGCGCCGGGCGCTTCCTCTTCGTCGAGCGGACCGCCGACGAAGGCCGCGTCGTCCTCGACTTCAACCGCGCCTTCGTTCCGCCCTGCGGCTTCTCCGACCAGTACAACTGTCCCATGCCGCCGCGGCAGAACCGTTTCCACCTGCCCGTCGAGGCAGGCGAGACGCGCCCCGTCTTCCGCGACGGCTTCCCCGCGCAGCACTGATCCACCGGGCTCTGCCCCGACCGATCACCGCGCTCACCCCCCGCTCTTCACCTCCCCTGGGCCTCCCGCAGCCTTCCGGCACGGCAGCACGAAAGCGTGTATCCCCATGAGCATCAAGAAAACGTCCCTGTTCGGCACCGCCACGACGGCCGTCCTGGCCGTGACCCTCACCGCCTGCGGCGGAGGCGCGGGCGGCACCGGCGCCTCCGGGGGCTCGTACGACAAGGACGCCACGGTCAACATCGGCTCGCTCTACGAGCCCCAGAACCTCGACAACACCGCGGGGGGCGGCCAGGGCGTCACCGAGGCCCTCAACGGCAATGTCTACGAAGGTCTGTTCAGGCTCACGGACGACGGCGAGGTCGAGAAGCTGCTCGCCCAGGACTACAAGGTCAGCGGCGACGGCCTCACGTACACCTTCACCCTGCGCGACGGCGTGAAGTTCCACAGCGGTAAGACGCTGACCAGCGAGGACGTCAAGTACAGCCTGGAGAAGGTGCTCGCCGAGGACTCGCAGTCCGCGCGCAAGAGCAACCTCGAGGTCGTCAAGGACATCGCCACCCCCGACGCCAGGACCGTGAAGGTCACGCTGTCGCAGAAGTCGATCTCGTTCGTCTACAACCTCTCCTACGTCTGGATCATCAACTCCGAGGCGAAGAACCTGAAGACGACCGAGGACGGCACCGGCCCGTACGAACTGAACAAGTGGACCCGCGGCTCCGCCCTCAGCCTCGACCGGTTCTCCGGTTACTGGGGCGACGCGGCGGCCAACAAGCAGGTCGTCTTCCACTACTACAAGGACGCCACGGCGCTGAACAACGCGCTGCTGACCAACGCCGTCGACATCGTCACCAGCGAGCAGTCGCCCGACGCCCTCGACCAGTTCAAGAACAACCAGAACTACAAGGTCAACGACGGCGACTCGACGACCAAGCTGCTGCTCGCCTTCAACGACAGGGCCAAGCCCTTCACGGACGTCAAGGTCCGCCAGGCCGTGTCCTCCGCCATCGATGACAAGAAGCTCCTCGAGTCGGTCTGGGGCGGCTACGGCAAGCTCATCGGCTCCATGGTGCCGCCCACCGACCCCTGGTACGAGGACCTCACCGGCGTCAACGCGTACGACGTCACGCGCGCCAAGAAGCTGCTGAAGGAGGCCGGCTACGAGGACGGCTTCACCTTCACCCTCGACACCCCGAACTACGACCCGCACCCGACCGCGGCGACCTTCATCAAGTCGCAGCTCGCGAAGGTCGGCATCACCGTCAAGATCAACACGATCACGGCCGACGAGTGGTACACGAAGGTCTACAAGAACCGCGACTTCACGGCCACGCTCCAGGAGCACGTCAACGACCGCGACCTGGTCTGGTACGGCAACCCCGACTTCTACTGGGGCTACGACAACAAGCAGGTCACGAAGTGGGTCGAGCAGGCCGAGCAGGCATCCAGCACGGCTGAGCAGACCGAACTGCTGAAGAAGGTCAACCGCAGGACGGCGGAGGACGCGGCCAGCGACTGGCTGTACCTGTACCCGCAGATCGTCGTCGCGAACAGCAAGCTGTCCGGCTACCCGCTCAACGGCCTGAACTCGCAGTTCTTCGCATACGACATCAAGAAGAAGGGCTGATGGCGCCCTACCTCCTGCGCCGCTTCGCCTTCCTGCTGGTGTCGCTGGTGCTGGCGAGCGTGGTGCTGTTCGTGCTGCTGCGCATGCTGCCCGGCGACCCCGCCAACGCGCTCACCTCGGTGGGCGCGAGTCCCGAGCAGATCGCGGCGGCACGGCACTCCATCGGCTCCGACAGGCCGCTGCCCGAGCAGTTCACGCACTGGATCGGCCAGTTGGCGACCGGCGACCTCGGCACCTCGTTCGTCAGCTCGCTGCCGGTCGGGCCCGAGGTCGGCTCGCGGCTGAACGTGACGGTCCCCCTCACGCTCGCCGCGTTCCTGCTGGCGGTCCTCATCGCCGTGCCGGCGGGATTCGTCGCCGCGTACAAGCGGCACACCTGGTACGGCGCGCTGCTCAGCGGGGCGTCCCAGCTGGGCATCGCCGTACCGGTGTTCTGGCTGGGGATGATCCTCGTCGCCGTGTTCGCGCTGAACGCGGGCTGGCTCCCTGCCGGCGGTTTCCCGCCGGACGGCTGGGACCAGCCGGGCGAGGCCGTCCGCTCCCTGGTCCTGCCGGTCGTGACGATCGCGCTGGTCATGAGCGCTTCGCTGATCCGGTACGTACGGTCCGCGACGCTCGACGTCCTGGGCAGCGACCATCTGCGCACGGCGCGGGCCCTGGGCTCGTCGTTCGGGCGGGCCATGTGGCGGCACGGGCTGCGCAACGCCTCCGTGCCGGTGGTGTCCGTCCTCGGTATCGAGCTCGCCTCGACACTGCTCGGCGCCGTCGTCGTGGAGTCGGTGTACGCGCTGCCGGGTCTCGGCTCGATGCTCGCGACCGGCATCGCCCAGCACGACTACCCCGTCATCCAGGGCGTGTTGTTCGTGTCCACGCTCGCCGTCCTGCTGATCGGCTTCGCCGCCGACCTGGTGCAGCGGATCATCGACCCGCGGCTGCGCGGCAGGCTCTCGGGAGGCGCCCCATGACGCAGACCCTCCGGACCTCGTCCGAAGCACCGCAGGCAGCGCCCGCCAAGCGGCCGGGCAGGCGCCGCTCGGTCACGCTGATCACCGGGTGCGTCCTGTCGGGCCTGATCGTCCTGTTGGCGCTGGTCTCGCTCTTCTGGACCCCGTACGCCTCCGACGACACCTCCGGCGGGCGGCTCACCGGGCCCGGCGCAGGCCATCTCCTCGGCACGGACAAGCTGGGCCGCGACCTGTTCACACAGCTGATGACCGGCTCCCGGATCGCCGTCGAGGCCGGCCTGGGGTCGGTACTCATCGCGGCCGTCGCAGGGGTCACGCTGGGCGTGCTCGCCGCGTTCGCACACGGCTGGCTCGACGACACGCTCTCCGCGTTCCTCGACATCCTGATCGCCTTCCCGACGCTGCTGCTCGCGATGCTCATCGTCGCCGCACGCTCGGCCACACTGGGATCCGCCGTGCTCGCCATCGGCCTCGCCCAGAGCGCCGTGGTGGCACGGGTCGTCCGCATCCTCGTCAAGCGCGTGCTGGCGCAGGACTACATCACGGCCGCCCGGACGTCGGGCACTTCCTGGCCGTGGATCGTGGCCGGTCACGTGCTGCCCAACATCTGGCCCACCCTCGTGGTGAACCTCGCGCTCCAGTTCGGGCTGGCCGTGCTCGCCGAGGCGGGTCTGTCCTATCTGGGTCTGGGCGCGCCGCCGCCCAACGCCTCGTGGGGCCGCATGCTCCAGGAGGCCCAGGCCACCTTCACCACGGCTCCCGCGGGCGCACTCGCCCCCGGCGTGCTGCTCGTCCTGCTCGTGATCGGCGTGAACCTCGTCGCCGACGGCCTGCGCGACACCCTCGACCCGGCGACCAGGCGGAGGCGGTCATGACCCTCCTCGACATACGCGGCCTGACCATCCGCACGGCGGACGGGCACACCCTGGTCGACGACCTTTCGCTGACCGTCGCGGGCGGCGAACGGCTCGGACTGATCGGCGAGTCGGGCTCCGGCAAGTCGCTGACCACACTCGCCGTGCTCGGACTGCTCCCCGACGGCATGACCGTCACCGGCAGCATCGGACTCGCGGGCACCCAGATCGTGGGCGCTTGCGAGAAACACCTCACGCGGGTGCGTGGCCGGGATGCCGCCATCGTCTTCCAGGAGCCGCTGACCGCGCTCGACCCGCTGATGCGCGTGGGCCGGCAGATCGCGGAACCCCTCGCCCGGCGGCAGGGCCTGAAGGGCGCCGAGCTCCAGCGGGCGGTCGCCCGGGCACTGGAGCGGGTGCGTCTGCCCGAGCCCGACCGCATCGCCCGCGCCTACCCGCACGAGATCTCCGGCGGTCAGCGCCAGCGCGTCGCGCTCGCCATGGCGCTGGCCTGCGAGCCGAAGCTGCTCATCGCCGACGAGCCGACCACCGCGCTCGACGTGTCCGTGCAGGCGGAGATGCTCGACCTGATCGACACGCTCGTACGCGAACGGGACATGGCCGTCCTCTTCGTCAGCCATGACCTCGCGGTCGTCGCCCGGGTCACCGACCGCGTCCTGGTCATGAAGGACGGCCGGGCGGTCGAGGAGGGCGACGTCCGCGAGATCGTGCGGCGACCGCGCGAGGAGTACACCAGAGCACTGGTGGGGAGCGCCCGGCGCCTGGAGTCCGCCCTGGACGCGAGGCGCGCCCGATGACATCCGTAGCAGGACCTGAGGAGCCCGCGGTGACGCCCGAAGTGCAGACGCCCGTGCTGGAGCTGAGCGACACCTCGCTGCGGTACCGGGGGAGTGGCGCCCCGGTCGTCAGGGACGTCTCGCTCGCCGTCGAGTCCGGCCGGAGCCTCGCCCTCGTCGGTGAGTCGGGTGCGGGCAAGACGACGCTGCTGCGGCTGCTGCTCGGCCTGGCCCGGCCCACCTCCGGCACCGTGCGCTTCGACGGTGACGTGCTGAGCCTGCGGGACCGCGAGCAGATGCGCCGCTTCCGGCGCAGCGTGCAGTGTGTCTTCCAGGACCCGTACTCCTCGCTCGACCCGCGCCGGCGCGTGGGCGGCATCGTCGCCGAGCCGCTGCGCTCCCTCGGCCTCGACACGCGGCGTACGGCGGCGCCCAAGGTGGCCGAGGCCCTGGAGCGGGTCGGGCTGCCGGCCGATGCCGCCGAACGCTATCCGCACGAGTTCTCCGGCGGTCAGCGCCAGCGCATCGCGATCGCCCGCGCCACCGTGTGCCACCCGAGGGTGCTGCTCGCCGACGAGCCTGTCAGCGCGCTTGACGTCACCACCCGGATCAAGGTGGTCGACCTGCTGGCCGAGCTGAAGCAGGAGCGCGGACTCACCCTCGTCATGGTCTCCCACGACCTGTCGGTCGTCGCCTCCCTGTGCGAGCGCACCGCCGTCCTCGAACGCGGTGTCGTCGTCGAACAGGGCGACACCGCCCAGGTGCTCGGCGACCCCGCGCACCCGTACACGCGCCGCCTGATCGACAGCGTGCCGCGGCTGCCCGCCTGAAGCGGCGCGGGGCAGTGATGTGCCCCGCCCCCCGCGGCCTCCGGTCCGCCTCCCCGTCCGGGTCCCGCTGGTCGCGTCGCGGGCAGCCGGCCAGGGATGCCCCCTGCCACAGCCAGGTATCCCTAGGCTGTAGGTGAGGAGGACCTGCCATGTCTGCTGCCGACTCCACCGCCCACCACGAAACCGCCTACGACCGCCGCAGGCTGCGCCAGTGGCTCGCCGGGGAGGCCAGAGCGGACGGGGTCACGCGCCGCAGGCTGCTCACCCTGCTCGCCGCGACCGCTGCCACCACGCTCCGTACGACGTCCCCGGCCGGCGCCGCCGACTCACCGATCGTCAAGCCGTTGCCTCCCGAGTGGTTCATTCAGCGCGGCACGAACGCCGAGACCCGCTGGGAGGCGCTGCGCGGCACCGGCCACCGCACTCCCAACGAGCTGTTCTTCGTCCGCAACCACACCGCCACCCCCGTCCTGGACGCCGACGACTGGCGGCTGAGGCTGTGGGGTGACGGGCTGCGGGGCGCGCCCGGCGAGGACAAGCCGGTGGAGTTCGGGTACGACGACCTGCGCTCCCTGCCCGCCGTCACCCGTACCGTGTCCGTCGAGTGCGCCGGAAACGGGCGCAGCTACTACTCGACGCAGCAGGGCGAGACGGTCACCGGCACCGCCTGGACGCTCGGCGCGGTCGGCGTGGCGCGCTGGCGCGGGGTGCGCCTGGCCGACGTGCTGCGCAAGGCCGGGCTGTCCCCGCACGCGGTGGACGTGCAGCCGCGTGGCCTGGACGCCGAGTACGTCAGTGATGGCGAGAACCTCGGCCGGGTGCGCCGGCCGCTGCCGTTGGCCAAGGCGCTGGACGACGTGCTGCTCGCGTACGAGATGAACGGTGAGCCGCTGCCGTACGACCACGGGTATCCGGTGCGGGTGCTGGTGCCGTCGTGGGTGGGGGTCGCGTCGATCAAGTGGGTCGGTGACATCGAGGTGTCCGCGCAGCCGCTGTACTCGCCGTGGAACACCACGTTCTACCGGCTGTTCGGCCCCGCCTACCCGGAGGAGGGCAGTGCACCGCTGACCCGGCAGACACCCAAGAGCGCCTTCGAGCTGGCGAGCGGCGCGCGGTTCACGGTGGGCGACGGGCAGGTGCTGCACGGCCGGTCCTGGTCGGGCGCTGGAGCCGTCGCGCAGGTCGAGGTCAGCACCGACGACGGGGCGAGCTGGCGGCCCGCCCGCCTCCGCGACCGGCCGCGTGCCGGCACCTGGACGCGCTGGTCCCTCCCGTGGACGCCCGAAACGCCGGGCGCGACGCACCTGCTGGCCCGCGCCACCGACACGGCGGGCGTCACCCAGCCGGTCACCGCCGTGCCCAACACACAGGGCTATCTGTTCGACGCGGTGGTGCGGCATCCGGTGACGGTGACGTGATGCCGTCGCGCCGTGTGCGCCGTGCCCGGCGAGGGGGGCGGTCACACCGGAGTGGTCGGTCACACCGGAGTGACGGAGTGCCACTGCGGTTCGGTCACGACCGTGATCACACCCCTGGCACGCAACGCCTCCAGAACGCCCGGTTCGGCGTCGACGTCGGTCACCAGGGTCCAGCCCTCGCCCAACGGCGTCCAGGTGTGGAAGGGCCGGCGCCCCAACTTCGCCGCGTGTGCGAGGACATACACATGGTCGGCGCGCGCGGCCATCAGCTCCTTGAGACGGGTCTGCCGCAGATCCGCCTCGCAGATGCCGAGTTCGGGCGAGATACCGTCCGTGCCGAGGAACACCCGGTCGAACGTCATCCGCTCCAGGGCCGCCTCCGTCAGCGGACCCACGAAGCCCTGGCTGAGCGGGCGGAGCGTACCGCCGAGGCACTCGACGTGGACGGTCTCCACATCGGCGAGCGCCTGCAGCGCGGTCAGCCCGGTCGTCGCCACCGTGACGTCCTCCGCGGTGCGCAACTCGTGCGCGAGCGCGCCGACCGTCGAGCCCGCGTCCAGCAGCAGCGTCTCACCGGGCCGCACCTGCTCGGCGGCCCACCGTGCGATGGCCTGCTTCGCCTCGAACGCCTCACCGGTCCGCTGCCGCAGCGACGCCTCGGGGTGGGCCGACAGCGCCATCGCACCGCCGTAGGTCCGTGCGAGCCGCCCGTCGGTGGTGAGTTTCGCCAGGTCACGGCGGATGGTGGAGGCCGTCACTCCGAACAGCTGCGAGAGCTCGTCGACGCTCGCCAGACCGGTGGTGGTGGCGAGGTGGACGATCTGGTCGCGCCGCGCCTTCGATCCGATCGCAGACATCAGTCCTTACGTCCTCTGGTGCCTCGTGGTGCCACGGATTGAGTGGACGACCGGGTGGTCAGCGGGCAGCGGGAGCGGTCGACATCTCGGCGGCCTGGCGCAGGGCCTCGACCATGCTACCGGCGTCGGCACGCCCCGTCCCCGCGATGTCGAACGCCGTGCCGTGGTCAACGGACGTCCGGATCACGGGCAGTCCGACCGTCAGGTTGACCCCGGCCTCGATGCCGAGCACCTTGACCGGACCGTGGCCCTGGTCGTGGTACATCGCCACGATCAGGTCGTAGTCCCCGCGCGAGGCGAGGAAGAACGCGGTGTCGGCCGGGAGCGGTCCCCGGGCGTCGATGCCGTCGGCGCGCAGCACCTCCAGCGCCGGGACGATCTTCTCGTCCTCCTCGCCGTACCCGAACAGCCCGTTCTCGCCCGCGTGCGGGTTGATACCGCAGACACCGATCCGGGGCTGCGGAACTCCCGCGCGCACCATCGCCTCGTGGCCCCTCCGCACCGTGCGCTCGACGAGTCCGGGCTCGATGCGGTTGACGGCGTCGATCAGGCCGATGTGGGTGGTGACGTGGATGACCTTCACCTTCGGGGTGGACAGCATCATCGACACCTCCTCCACCCCGGTGAGGTGGGCGAGGAGTTCGGTGTGCCCGGGGTAGAGGTGGCCCGCCGCGTGCAGCGCCTCCTTGTTGAGGGGCGCCGTGCAGATGCCCTGCACGTCACCGCGCATCGCCAGCTCGGCGGCGACCCGCACGTAGTGGTACGCGGCGTCACCGGCCTTCGGGGACAGCTTCCCCCACGGCAGGTCGGCCGGGAGCAGGGCGAGGTCGATGACATTGACGCGGCCCGGTGTGAACTCGGCCTGCGCCGGGCTCTCCACGGGCACGATCGTGCAGTCGACTCCGACGAGGCGGGCGGCCTGGCGCAGCCGTTCGGCGTCACCGACGACCACCGGACGGCAGTCGCGGAGCGTGTTGGGGTGCAGCAGCGCCGGGACCACGACCTCCGGTCCGATACCGGCGCCGTCGCCCATGGTCACCGCGATGACCGGGAGCGCACGTGGGGTGGCGCCGGTCCGGTCGGCGGTGGCGGCGGTGGGAGCTGCGTTCACGGGGCTTCTCCTTGAAGACTGGATGGTACGAGGTGCACGGGGGCGGGTGCGGGGGCTCGGGGCGCAGGGCCCGAGCGATGCGTGACAGCGAGTCGGCCTCGCCGAAGCTGCCGGGGCGGGTGACGACGGAACGGCCGTCCGGGGCGTGGGAGTGGACGGCGCCGTGGTGGATCTGGGCGACGGGTCGCAGCTGTGTGATGCGCAGGGCGTCCAGGACGCGGCGGGCGGTCTCGCCCCCGGTGAGAACGAGGTCGCTGTCGCCCGCCACGCCTGCCACGGCCGAGGCGAGCGCGGTGACGAGCTCGCGGGAGGAGGCGGGGGAAACGGGGCCGGTGAGGCTGACGACGGTGATGCCGTTCGGTGTGATGTCCAGACGGCGGGTCGAGGAGCTCGTGAGCTCGCCGGCGGCGAGGGGCACGTGCCGGGCACCCACGGCGGTGAGCCGTGCAATCTGCTCGGCGGCGGTGGGCTCGGCGGTACCGACCACGACCAACAGCGGCCGCTCCGCTGTGCCGTTGGGGCGGGGCGTCGTCTCCGGGACAGGCGCGAGCTGTCGGCCCAGGGCTGCGGCGAGGCCTCCCGTACCCAACATTCTTACGTCCGGCCCGAGTTCGTGGGCCGCCCCGGCGATCAGGTTCAGGTCCTCGTCCGTCTCCGCGTCGCACACCGGGTGTTGACCTTGCGCGAAACACGCACGCAGTTGATCGGCCAGCGCACCACCGCGTACGACGGACAGCGGGACGAGTGCCGTCGGTACGCCGTCCAGCGCGTCGGAGACGGATCGGGGCGGGGGACGGCCCTCGGCCCGCCAGGCGTCCGTCGTGTGCAGCGGGACACCCCGCAGGTGCACGACCCCTCCGCGCACGGTACGTCCCGCGACCGGCAGCGCGGGCGCGATCACCACACCCCGGGCCCCGGCCGCGTACGCGGCGGTCTCGGCGGCGAGATTGCCGCGCAGCAGCGAGTCCACCTTCTTGAACAGCACTCCGTCAGGCGAGGCGCCCGCGGTGAGGGCGTCCTGCACCGAGCGCGCGGCGCGGTCGGCGGGCAGCTGCCGGCTGTCGAGGTCGACCACGACGCACTCACCCGGGGTGGGGAGCGCGGCGGACCCGTCCTCGGCACGGAGGCCACGGGCGGGCGCCCCCAGCACGATCCGGCTCGGCAGACGCAGCGCCATCGCGGTCTCCGCGGCACCCGACAGATCGTCGGCGAGCGCGAGCACACGATGATGGGACACGGGAACCTCCTCGGACGACCGGGACGGCCTCTCGGGCACCGATGATGACACGAGTTGCGCGATTCGCGCGAGACCCCTTGCGCACTTCGCGCAGCCGTGCCACCTTTTCCGGCGCGACACCTGTTGGTCGCCCGCCGGAACCGGATCACCCTGGCCGGAACGGCACACCACGTGCCGGACCGGGTGGGAACAGCCGGAGCCGGTCGCCCACGGAAAGCAAGAAGGTCGACGATGACCCCATCTCCCCAGAGCGCACCCCCCGAGCACGAGCCGCCGAGCCGCCGCACCCTGTTGCGCTGGGGCGCGCTCGGCGGAGCCGGGCTCGCCCTAGGCCCCCTCACCGCGTGCGCCGGACCCACCGGAGCCGCCGGCCCCGGCACCCTCACCCTGGGCCTGAACCGCTCGCTGGTGAGCCTGGACAACAAGCTCAACCAGTTCGACGCGGCGGTCACCGTGCAGCGCGCCGTCCGCCAGGGCCTCACCCGTATCGGCCCTCGCATGAAGGTGCAGCGCGTCCTCGCCGACCGCTTCGAGATGACGGAGCCCACCGCGTGGACGGTCCGTCTGCGCGAGGGCGTCCACTACTCCGACGGCAGCCCCGTCACCGTCGAGGACGTCGCGACCGCCCTGCGCATGTACGCCAAGGTCAACGGCTCCTTCCTCCTCGGCCTGTTCCCCGAACTGCCCACGGTCGAGCCGACCGGCGAACGCACCTTCCGGCTGCGCACCGAACGCCCCGTGCCCATCCTCGACCGCCTGATGGCCAACATCCACATCACCCCGGCCGCCGCCAACCGCCCCGAGGAACTCCAGAGCGGCCTCGGCTCCGGCCCGTACCGGGTGGTGAAGGCCAACAGCGGCGCCGGCGAGTACACCCTCGCCCGCAACACCAAGTACTGGGGACCCCGGCCGCACGTCGACACCGTCCGCGTCCGCTTCGTACCCGAGGAGGCCGGCCGGGTCATCGCCCTGCGCAGCGGCGAGCTGGACGTCGTCGACACCCTCACTCCCGACTCGGCCGAACAGCTCACGGGCCTGCCCGGCGTCACCGTCCAGGAGACCTCCGGCGTCCGCATCTGCCAGCTCTTCTTCAACTTCCGCAAACCCAAGGGGCATCCGCTCGCCGACCCCCGCGTCCGCCGCGCCCTGACGTACGCCATCGACGGCGAGTCCCTCATCCGCGACGTCCTCACCGACTCCGCCGAACAGGTCGACGGAGTGGTCCCCCTCGCCCTCGAAGGCGCGGCCCGTACCGGTTCGTACGCCTACGACCCCGCGAAGGCGAAGTCCTTGTTGAAGTCGCTGGGCGCGGACGACATACGGATCAAAATCATCTGGGAATCGGGTGAGTTCGCCGCCGACACCTCCGTCATGGAGGCCGTGGTCAACATGTTCCAGGACATCGGCGTCCGTGCCCGGCTCCAGCAGTTCCAGCCCGGCGGCGACATCCTGAAGTGGCGTCAGGGACGCGCCGGCGACTGGGACGTCATCGGCAACGGCTTCGGCAGCCCCACCGGCCAGGCCCTCACCACCCTCCAGGGCATGTACGCCGGCACGGCTGAGAAGGAACGCACCCGCGACACCTACATGGGCTACGTCGTCCCGCGCATCGAGCAGCAGATCTCCGACGCGGCCACCGAGGTCGACGCCCCGGAGCGGAACAAGAAGCTCGCCGCCGTGCAGCAGGCCATCTGGGACACCTGGCCCTGTCTGTGGGCGTTCGCGCCGAAGACCCTCCTCGCCCGCCGCGACCGCGTGCGCGACCTGGACCTGCTGACGCTCAACTCGTACGACCTGTCCGCCGTGCGGCTGGAGGGCTGACCCGTGCCGACCTACCTCGCCAGACGCCTCGGGCAGAGCCTGCTGACCGTCTTCCTCACCCTGACCACCGTGTTCCTGCTGGTGCGGCTCGCCCCCGGTGACCCGGCCGCCGCGTACGCGCCCCCCTTCGCCTCCAGCGCCGATCTGGCCCGTATCCGGGCGGAGTTCGGCCTGGACGACCCGCTGTTCACCCAGTACGGGATCTTCCTGCGCGACCTGTTCACCGGGAACCTGGGGACGAGCTACTCCTTCCACGCCCCGGCCTTCGACGTGGTCATGGACCGCATGCCCTACACCGTCACCCTCGCCGTCGCGGCCCTCACGGTCACGACCCTCGTCGCCGTCCCGCTGGGTGTGTGGATGGCGCGCCGCGCCGACACCAAGCGGGAGCTGGGCGCCAACGTGATGACGATCGCGGGGCAGTCGATGCCGGACTTCTGGACCGGAGTGATGCTGCTGACGGTGTTCGCCGTGCTGTTCCCGGTGCTGCCCGCCTCCGGTTTCACCACCTGGAGCGGACTCGTCCTGCCCACCATCACCGTCGCCGTGCTCCAGCTCGCCCTGGTCTCACGGCTGATGAGGCGCGAGATGGTCTCCGCGCTGGCCTCCCCGTACGTCACCGTCGCCCGCTCGCGCGGAGTCTCCGAGCAGGCACTGACCTGGCGCTACGCCCTCGGGAACTCCGCGGTGCCCCTGGTCACCGCGCTCGGTACGCGCTTCGCGGCGCTCCTCAACGGTGTCGTGGTCGTCGAGGTCGTCTTCGGCTGGCCCGGCGTCGGCTCGCTCGTCGTGCGCGCCCTGGAAACCCGCGACTACCCGCTGATCCAGGCGACCGTGCTGGTCACGGCCACCCTCGCGATCCTCGTCCAACTCCTCGTCGACCTCGCCTACCCGCTGCTCGACCCGCGGGTACGCCTCGGAAAGGCGGCCTGAGCCATGAGCAGTACGGCCATAGGAACCGAACGGCCGAGCGCCGTCACCGCACGCGACCTCGCCCGCGCCACCGCCACGCGCACCCGGCGCAGCGCTCATGTGAAGCTGTGGGCCGGAGCGGTCTGCACCGCGCTCGTCGTGGTGCCCGTGGCGCTGGCGAACGTGCTGCCCCTGCCGGGCGCCAACGCCCAGGACCTGTCACGACGCCGGCTGCCTCCGCTGAGCGAGGGCCATCTGCTGGGCACCGACCAGCTCGGCCGCGACCTGCTGTCCCGCATCCTGCACGGTGGCCAGGTGTCCCTGACGGTCGGCGTCCTCGCCGTGCTCGTCTCCGGGCTCATCGGCATCGCGGCCGGGGCGGCGGCCGGGTTCTTCGGCGGCTGGGTCGACGCGCTCGTCTCCCGCTTCCTGGAGGCCCAGCTCGCACTGCCGCTGCTGATGATGCTGCTCCTGGTCGTCGCGCTGTTCGGGCCGTCCGTCACCGTCATCACCTGTGTGATCGCCGTGGCCCAGTGGCCGGAGGTCGCCCGCCTGACCCGATCGCTCGTCCTGGTCGAGCGGGAGAAACCGTACGTCGCCGCCGCCCGCGTCCTCGGCCTGCGCGCCTGGCAGGTACTGCTGCGCCACGTCATCCCCAACGTCGTGCGGCCCGCCAGCCTCGTCGTACTGCTGCTGCTGGCGCAGGCCGTGCTGCTGGAGAGCGCGCTCAGTTTCCTCGGCGCGGGACCGCAGCGGCCCTTCGCGACCTGGGGGCGGATCATCTCCGACGGCCAGGCGTACATCACCACCTCGTGGTGGCTCGTCACACTGCCAGGACTGGTGATCGCACTGCTGGTCGTCGGGGTGAACCTGCTGGGCGACGGGCTGCGCGACCGCACACGACGGAGGAAGGGAGCCGGAGCATGACACAGAGAACGACCGATCGGCACGACGGCCAGCCGCTGCTGGACGTCACCGACCTTCAGATCGAGCTCGTCACCGCGAACGGGGTCGTCCGAGCCGTCGACGGCGTGAGCTTCACCGTCGGCCACGGTGAGACCGTCACCCTCATCGGAGAGTCGGGGTCGGGGAAGTCCACCACCGCGATGGGCGTCCTGCGGCTGCTGCCCGAAGGGCTCGCCGTGCTGTCGGGCAGCGTGCGGATCGCCGGGCGGGACGTCCTCGCCGACCCGGACGCCGCCCGTGCCGTACGCGGGCGCACGGTGTCGCTGATCCCGCAGGACCCGATGACCGCGCTCAGCCCGGTGCACACCGTCGGACGCCAGCTCGGCGACGCGATCCGGCTGCGCCACCCCGAGCTCACCCGCGCCCAGGTCCGCGACAAGGGCGTGGAACTGCTCGGCCGGGTGCGCATCACCAAGCCGGAGACCCGCTGGAAGGCGTACCCGCACCAGTTCTCCGGTGGCATGCTCCAGCGCATCCTCATCGCGATCGCACTGGCCGGGGAGCCCGACCTGCTGGTCGCCGACGAACCGACGTCCGCGCTGGACGCCACCGTGCAGGCAGGGGTCCTCGACCTGCTGATGGAACTGCAGGAGCGCACCGGCATCGGCATGCTGATGATCACCCACGACCTGGGCGTGGCCCGGCTCGTCTCCGACCGCATCCACGTCATGAAGGACGGCCGCTTCGTCGAGTCCGGCCCGGCCGAGCAGATCGTCGCACGGCCCGCCGCCCCCTATACCCGCGACCTCCTCGCCGCCGTGCCCCGCCTGGGCGCCTGGGACGAGGACGAACCCCTCGTGGAGGGAGCAGCCTCATGACCGACACCTTGCTCGCCGTGGAGGACCTCGTCATCGAGTATCCGACCCGGCAAGGCCCCTTCCGCGCCGTGGACCAGGTCGGGTTCCGGCTGGCGCGCGGCGGTTCCCTCGCCGTCGTCGGCGAGTCCGGCTGCGGCAAGTCGACGCTCGCACGGGCACTGGTACGGCTGCTGAAGCCGACGGCCGGCCGCATCGTGCTCGACGGCACGGACATCGCGACCCTGCCCGAACGCCGGCTGCGCCCGCTGCGCCGACGCGTCCAGATGGTGTTCCAGGACCCGTACGGCTCCCTCGACCCGCACCTCACCGCCCAGCAGATCGTCGCCGAGCCGCTGCGCCTGGCGGGCGTGTCCGACCGGACCGAACGGGCCCGGCGCGCCGCCGAGCTGCTCGACCAGGTCGGCCTGCCGAAGTCCGCGCTCGACCGCCGGCCCGCCGACTTCTCCGGCGGACAGCGCCAGCGCATCGGCATCGCCCGCGCCCTCGCCTCCCGCCCCGACCTGCTGGTGTGCGACGAGGCGACCTCCGCGCTCGACGTCTCCGTACAGGCCCAGGTCCTCGGTCTGCTGCGGGAGCTGCAGGAGGAGACCGGCATCGCCTACCTCGTCATCGCGCACAACCTGGGCGTCGTGCGCGAGATCAGCACCGACGTGGTGGTGATGCGCTCCGGCCGCGTCGTCGAGACCGGCCCCACCGCGGACGTCCTCGCCTCGCCCGCCGACCCCTACACCCGGGCCCTGCGCCGCGCCGCTCTCGACCCGACCGCGATCCACGGCGTGAAACCGCGCCGCGTACTGGAAGGAAACCGCACGTGACCACCGGCGTCCCCATCGCCATTTCCCTGCCGGACCGACCCGTCCCCCTCTCCCGCCTGGTCCTCGGCACCATGACCTTCGGCGACACGGTCGACCGCGCGGGCGCCGCCGCCATGCTGGACGCGGCCCTCGACGCGGGCATCACCGGCGTCGACACCGCCAACGGCTACGCGGGCGGCGAGAGCGAGCGCCTCCTCGGCGAGCTGCTGCCGGGCCGCCGCGACCGGATCGTCCTCGCCACCAAGGCGGGCATCCCGCACCCCGACCAGGGCGACCACGCCCCTCTGTCACCCGCCGGACTGCGTGCCGCCCTGGAGGGCAGCCTCAAGCGCCTTGGCACCGACCACGTCGACCTCTTCTACCTCCACCAGCCGGACCGCGGAACCCCGATCTCCGACACCCTCGCCACCGTCGCCGAGTTCGCCGCCGAGGGCAAGATCCGCGCGCTCGGCGTCTCCAACTACGCGGCCTGGCAGATCGCCCTGCTGGTGCGCACCGCCGACGAGGTCGGCGCCCCGCGCCCCGTCGTCGCCCAGCAGCTGCACAACCTCCTCGCGCGCCGCATCGAGGAGGAGTACGTGGAGTACGCGGCCGTCACCGGCCTCGCCACCATGGTCTACAACCCGCTCGGCGGTGGTCTGCTGACGGGGCGTCACCAGTTCGACAGTGCGCCCGGGTCGGGCCGCTTCGGCGACTCCCGGCTCGCCGGGATGTACCGGGAACGGTACTGGAACGAGCGCCTCTTCACCGCCGTCGCGCAGCTCACCGAGATCGCCGAGGGGGCGGGCATCCCGCTCACCGAGCTCGCCCTGCGCTGGCTCCTCGACCGCCCCTCCACGGACGCCCTGCTCCTCGGCGGCTCCCGGACCGAACACCTCCTCGCCAACGTCGCCGCCGCCCAGGCCGGCCCCCTGCCCGCCGATGTGACCGCCGCCTGCGACGAGGTCGGCGCGCGGCTGAGAGGCCCGATGCCGGCATACAACCGCTGACGCCTCGCCGGGATCGCCGACCGGTTCGCCGAGCGGCCCGCCGACCGGTTCGTCAGCCGGTCGGCGTCGGGAGCACCCCGGCCCTCCACCGTCCCACACCCCTGTCGCCTCTTCGTTCCAAGGAGCCTGCACTTCATGAACGCCGTCCCCGGCACCCCCGCCCCGGGCACCGCCGCCGCCTTCGCCGCCCTCCTGCGGGCCCGTGAACCGCTCGTCGGCTACTGGTGCGTCCTCGACTCCCCGGTCTCGACCGAACGCATCGCCCGCCTCGGCTACGACTACGTCGCCCTCGACGCCCAGCACGGCCTCATCGAGTACGCGGGCGTGCTGGCCTCGCTGACGGCGATCGACACCAAGGGCTCCACCGCCGTCGGCCTGGTCCGCGTCGAGGCCAACGACCCCATGCCGATCGGCAAGGCCCTCGACGCGGGCGCCGCCGGTGTGATCGTTCCGCTGATCGACAACGCCCAGGACGCCTTCGCGGCAGTGGCCGCCGTGCGCTACCCCCCGCTGGGAATCCGTTCGTACGGGCCGATGCGCTCGGGGCTCCGCATCGGCCCCAACCCGGCCGACGCCCACCGGGAGACCGTCGTCCTCGCGATGATCGAGACGGCGGAAGGGCTCGCCAACGTCGAGGAGATCTGCGCCACCGACGGCCTCGACGGCGTCTACGTCGGCCCCTCCGACCTGCGCATCGCGCTCGGCGGGGCGACCTCCACAGACCCCGCGGTCGCCGCCGAGTTCGAGGCCGCACTCGTCAGGGTGCGGACGGCGGCGGCCGCGGCCGGTATCGCGGCGGGCATCCACAACCCGGACGGCGCCGCCGCGGCCAAGCGACTCGCCGAGGGCTTCACGTTCGCCACGGTCGCCTGCGACCTGGTGCATCTGGAGCAGGTGGCCGCCGGGCATCTGGAGGCGGCGCGCGCGAAGGGGGAAGCACGATGACGGGCACGGAAGCGGTCACCGGGGCGGGCACGGAGGCGAGCACGGGGTCCGGCACGGAGACGGACGCACCCGCACCGGTCGTCGCCGACGGAGTCCTCCGCCCCCACCCCGGCCGGCCCGGCCGCGCCGAAGCCCACCTCGCCGCCCCCGCCGTGCAGAACCACGCCGCCAACCTCACCGTGCTGCCCGGCGGCGCTCTGGGGTGCGTCTGGTTCGCGGGGACCCTGGAGGGGGTCTCCGACATCTCGGTGTGGTTCTCCCGGCTGGCCCCGGGCGCGGACGCCTGGTCCGAGCCGGTCCAGCTCTCCGAGGACCCGGGCCGCTCGGAACAGAACCCGCTCCTCTTCCCCGCCCCCTCCGGCGACCTGTGGCTCCTGCACACCGCCCAGCTCGGCGGCCGGCAGGAGACCGCGGAGGTACGGCTGCGTGTCAGCACCGACGCGGGCGTCACCTGGGGACCCACGCGCACACTCATCGAGGGAGGCGTCTTCGTCCGCCAACCCGTCACCGAACTCCCGGAGACGGGAAGGCTGTTGCTGCCCGTCTTCCGCTGTGTCGCACCACCCGACGCCCCCTGGACGGGCGACCGCGACACCAGCTCGGTGATGATCAGCGACGACGGCGGCACCACATGGCAGGAGCGCCCGGTGCCCGGTTCCACCGGGCTCGTCCACATGAACATCCGCCCCCTGCCCGACGGTTCACTCCTCGCCCTCTTCCGCAGCCGCCGCGCCGACGCGGTGCACCGCAGCGTGTCGTACGACGACGGAGAGACCTGGAGCGAGCCCGAGCCGCTGGCCCTGCCGAACAACAACTCCTCGATCCAGTACGCCGTCCTCTCCGACGGCCGCCTCGCCCTCACGTACAACCACAGCAGCGCGGCGGACGCCGTGGCGCGCAGGGTGTCGCTGTACGACGACATCGAGGACGAGGGAACGGATGAGCAGCAGGGCGAGCAGAAGGGTGAGCAGAAGGAGGCGGCCGAGCCTTCCGGTGACGCCTTCTGGGGCGCCCCCCGCGCCCCGCTCAGTCTCGCCGTCTCCTCCGACGGCGGCCGGACCTGGCCCCAGCGCCACGACCTGGAGACCGGCGACGGCCACTGCCTCACCAACAACTCCCGCGACGGCCTGAACCGCGAGCTGTCGTACCCGTCGATCACCCAGACGCCGGACGGCACCCTGCACATCGCGTACACACACCACCGCCGCACCATCCAGTACGTCCGACTGAGCCCGCAGTGGACGGACAGGGAGTTCCCTGCATGACCGAGACGGCCTCCACGGCCTCCACCGCCTCCTCGACCACCCTCATCACCACCCCCACCTTCGCCCGCCACTCGCCCGACCCCTGGGAGATCCTCGCGTCGGCGGGCGCGGGACCGCTCCGCCCGTACGAGGACAGCGCACTGCCTCATGCCGAACTCCTCGCGCACATCGGCACGGTGGACGCGCTCATCGTCGGCATGGACGCCATCACGGCGGAGGTCATCGAGGCGGCCGACCGCCTCAAGGTCATCGCCAAGCACGGTGTCGGCGTCGACACCATCGACCTCGCCGCGGCCCAGGCCCGGGGCATCCGCGTGGTGTGCGCCCCCGGCAGCAACTCCCGCGCGGTGGCCGAGTACACCTTCGGACTCCTCCTGTCCGCGTCCCGCGGCATCACGGCCTCCCACGGCGGGGTCGTGGCGGGGGAGTGGCCCAAGCTGTTCGGCCCCGAACTCGCCGGGCGCACCCTGGGCGTCGTCGGCTTCGGCCGCATCGGACGGCTTCTCGCCGGTTACGGAGCCGCGTTCGGCATGACCGTCCTCGCCCACGACCCGTTCGTGACGGACACCCCGGGCGCGGAGAGCGTCGGTCTGGACGAGCTGCTCGCCCGCGCCGACGTGGTGAGCCTCCACCTGCCCGCCGACCCCGAGGCAGGCCCCCTGCTCTCCCGTGAGCGCCTCGCCGCCATGAAGCCGGGCGCCCTGCTCGTCAACGCGGCGCGCGGCGGACTCGTCGACGAGGAGGCGCTCGCCGCGCTGCTGACGGACGGGCACCTGGGCGGCGCCGCACTCGACGCCTTCGCCCACGAACCGCTGCCCGCGGACAGCCCGTTGCGCACCGCGCCGCGCGTCCTGCTGACCTCGCACATGGCGGCCTGCACCCCCGAGGCCAACCGCGCCATGGGGGTCCTGGTCGCCGAGGACGTCGTACGCGTCCTCGCGGGCGAACCCCCGCTCCGCCCAGCCACCTGACCGACCGGCCCGAACGCAGCCACCCCCCACTACGGAAGCGTTCCCTTGTGCCCGGCGATGACGCCGGGCCGATCCCGAGGACCAGTCATGTCTAAGACGACGCCGTCGACGGCCCGGACGACACCCGGCTCCACGGCACCTCCCGGCGTCCCCGACGACCCGTACGCCCTGCGCGCCGAGGACGTCCGAGAGGCACCCACCGCGTTCACCGGGCGGCTGCGCCACCTGGGCCCCGGCTTCGTGCTGTCGGCGGCGGTGGTGGGCTCCGGCGAGCTCATCGTCACCACCTCGCTCGGCGCCAGAGCGGGATTCGCCCTCCTCTGGCTGGTGATCGTCAGCACCGCCGTGAAGGTGTGGGTGCAGATGGAGCTGGCCCGTTGGACCATCCTCAACGGCCGTACCGCACTGGAGGGTTACAGCGAGGTATCTCCTCGCATCGGCCGCATCGGCTGGATCAACTGGCTCTGGATCGGCATGGACTTCGCCAAGATGTTCCAGCGCGGCGGCATCATCGGCGGCACCGCGGCAGCCTGTTCCATCCTGTGGCCGATCACCGGTGAGGCACTGAGCTTCCGCTCCCTCGCCGTATGGACCGTCATCGTCACCGGCTCGGCCGTCCTCATGCTGCGCACCGGCAAGTACGGCGTCGTCGAGAAGATCTGCGTCGCCTGCGTCATCGTCTTCACCATCGCCACGGTCGGCCTCGCCCTCGGCCTGCCGGCCACCGAATTCGGCTACGGCGGAAGCGAGTTGGGCGAGGGCCTCAGCTTCCTCATCCCGGCGGGCACCGTCGGCATCGCGCTCGCCATGTTCGGTATCACCGGCGTGGGTGCCGACGAGATGACGACGTACACCTACTGGTGCATCGAGAAGGGCTACGCCCGCTGGACCGGCCCCGACGACGGCACCGAGGCGCGGGCGCGCCGCGCCGAGGGCTGGCTCAAGGTGATGCGCCTGGACGTCGCCGCCGGCTGGCTGGTGTGCACCCTGTGCACGCTCTCGTTCTACGTCATCGGCGCCGCCGTGCTGCACCCGCAGAACCTGGTGCCCGAGGGCAACTCGATGATCACCACCCTGTCCCGCATCTACACCGACACGATGGGCCCCTGGGCCGAGTACCTGTTCCTGGCGGGCGCCATCGCCGTCCTCTTCTCCACCCTCATCGGCTCGACCGCCAGCGTGCCCCGGCTGTGGACCAACACGCTGGGCCTGCTCCGCGTCATCGACTGGCAGAACGTCCAGGTCCGCCGCCGCACCATCCAGATCCTCACCTACTGCCTGCCGCCCGTGTGGGCCGCCTCCTTCCTGTACGTCCAGTCACCCGTCCTCATGGTCCAGATCGGCGGCATCGGCGGCGGTGTCTTCCTGCTGGCCGTGGTCGTCGCGGTCTGGCGGCTGCGCGCCACGGGTGTCGAACGCCGCTTCCGCGCCAACGCCTGGCTCACCGCGGCCCTCGTCCTCAGTAGCGCGGCCATCGTGTTCCTCGGCGTCTACGGCGTCCTGGACGTGCTGGGGATCAGCCTGACGAGCGACTGATACACACCGGTTCCAGCGTGCTCGCCGTGGCGGTGAGCATGATGCCGTCGTCGGACGTTGTGGCGAGCGCGGTGACACCGCGCTCGCCGTCCTTCGTGGACCGGTTCCGCGGCGGGCGCCGTCGTGAAGGCTTCCGGCCAGGATCGGCGGAACGAGCACCGCCGGACCGGCCCTGGGCGAGGATCACAGGTATGACGAACGAGATCGTACTGATGTCGGACCCCAGGGTCGCGGCGATACCTGTGGCCGACTGCGGAGAACCACTCGTCGACCTCCGGCTCCAGGAGCCCCTCGCCGTCGACACCCGGAGAGAGGAACCCTCGGGCGCCTTCGCACACCTGCGGGAGCAGGTCCTGACGCGTCTCCTCAAAGCCCAGAACACGCTTCCGGACGGCATGCGGCTGCTGTTCGTCGAGGGATACCGCCCGCCGGCACTCCAGCGCCGCTACTTCGAGGACTACGCCGGCGAACTGCGTGCCGCCAACCCGGACTGGACCCCGACACGGGTGCACCACGCCACGAGCCGCTACGTATCACCGCCGGAGATCGCCCCGCACAGCGCCGGCGCCGCCGTCGACCTCACCCTCGTCTCCACCGACGGGCGGGAACTCGACATGGGCACCCCCGTGAACGCGAGCCCCGAGGACAGCGACGGCGCCTGCTACACGCACGCCGCCAACATCGGCGAGGACGCCCGCGCCAACCGCCGCGTCCTCAGTGACGCCCTCACCGCCGCAGGCCTCGTCAACTACCCCACGGAGTGGTGGCACTGGTCCTACGGCGACCGCTACTGGGCCCTCGCCTCCGGAGCCGACAGCGCGCTGTACGGACCACGGGAACTCGACCAGGCGTGAGCGCCGTCAGCCGCCGAACAACTGCGTCCAGTACGTGCCCGCCGCGCCACCCCCGACGAAACCGATACCTATGTGGGTGAAGCCCGGCTTGAGGACGTTGGCGCGATGGCCAGGGCTGTCCATCCAGCCGCGGACGACCTCGGCGGGTGAGCGCTGCCCGCAGGCGATGTTCTCGCCGATCGTGCGTCGTGTGGAGCCCGCAGTGGCGGCCCGGTGCCAGGGCTCGCCGCCGTCGGGGCAGGTGTGCGAGTAGAAGGCGCGGGCCACCATGTCGGCGCTGTGCGCCTGGGCGGCGCTGGCGAGCAGCGGATCGTCGGCCAGTGGCCGCAGCCCGGCCGATACCCGCTCGGCGTTGGTGAGCGCGATGACCTCGGCCGCCGTCTGTGTGAGCCCGGCCGGAGTGAAGGGCCGCGCCCACAGGGCCGTCCAGTACACGTCGCCGGAGCGCCCGTCGGAGACGCAGGCCAGACCGGCCTCGGTGAACGACGGCTCGCACAGCGTGTCACGGGTTCGCCCGCCGGAAAGGCAGTACTCCACGAACTCGGCCGGTGTGCGCGGGCCGGACACCAGATGCTCGCCGACCGTGAGATACGTGTAGCCGCCCGCCGTGACCCGCTGGAACACGGACCGCCCGTCCGGCCCCTCGGAGGCGAGGCGCCCCTGCGCCGCCATCCCCGCCGCGTGCTCACGGGCCGCCGCCACGAGTCGCGCGTCCAGCACCACGCCGGGCGAACCCGCCCTCGCCCGCGCCGAGTTCACCAGAGGCAGGAAACCGTCCGGGTCGGGGGCACTTGCGCGCGAGGAGAACGACATGCCCGGTATCCGCAGGCCGCCCCCACGTCCGGCCCCGGTTCTCGTCAGCGGGATCCCACCGCCCTGCCCGGCCCCGGCTCCCGGCATCCGGAACCCACCACCCCGCCCGGTCTCTGCTCCCGGTATCCGGAACTCGCCGTCCCGACCGCTGCCGATTCCCGGTGTCCGGAGGCCTCCCGGCCCCGGGCCGGCGCCCGGTCGCGGCGGCGCACCGGCAGCGCTCCCGCTCCCGGCACCGGCCACGACTTCCGTCGTCGGAGTCGCGTCCTCGGCGACATCGACCCCGAAGTCCCGTGCGACACCGGCCAGTCCGTCCGCGTATCCCTGCCCCAGGGCCCGCAGCTTCCACGCGGGGCCACGCCGGTAGATCTCGGCGAGCAGCAGCACCGTCTCTATCTGCGGGCGCGGTGGGGTGAAGCGGGCGACGGCGCGTCCGCCGGGACCGGTGACGTGCAGGGAGGGCGCGGGCAGCTGCCCGAGGGGTGTTCCGGGATCGGTGGGGCTGATGACCACCGTGACGCGGCTCGCCCCTGCCCGCAGTGTCGCCGGATCGACGGTGAGCTCCTCGCCCGTGAGGTGGACTCCGGGCGCCGTCCGCTGGTTGTAGAACACGAAGTCGGCGTCCCCGCGCACCTTCCCGCCGTCGTCGGTGACGAGCGCGGACACGTCGAAGGGGCCCGGTACCCGGAGAACCAGGGTGCCGCCGGGGAGGGGCACATTGCCCCCGGGAACCAGCTCGCTCATTGCCGCCGCCTGTCGGAGTGACCTTCAGCGGGGCAACGTCTCACTTGCGCAGGGGAGTTCCCGCCTCGCTCTCCGGTGCCTGCGCCCCCGCAGTCCGCAGGGACCTGAGCGCCAGCAGCAGGACCCCGACGTCGTCCAGGTAGACGGGGTCGGGCAGCAGATCGGCCGGCAGGACGAGATACAGCACCGCACCCCAGAAGACCCAGCGCGGGCCGGTCGGCAGTCCGGCACGGGTCAGGTCACGCCGTGCCCGCACGAGCCGGACCAACAGCGCCACCGCCGCCGCGAGTACGGCGACCGCGAGCACCGCGGCGACCACGATCACCCACGTCCAGGTATCCATGAACCCTGCCCCTCGCTCGCCATGCCGGTCTGCTCCTCCTGTTCCTCTTCCCGCGACGGCGGGTCGTATCGCCGTTGCGTCCGCCAGGAGGAATCACCAGGGAAGCATATGGGAGGCACATGCAAGGCACAGGGGGCAACAGGAGGCGGACCGGGAGAGGACGGGGAGAGGACCGGTCAGTGGGAGGTGCGCGCCAGGCTGCTGTCCGCGAGGGCCTGGCTGACGGCACGGATGCTGCGGGCCATGTGGTTCAGCTGTGTGACCTCGGCGGCGTACATCTTGATCGTGTGCTCGATGACCGACTCGGTGAGCCCGAGGCGGGGCAGTTCGGTCCGCGCGGTCTGCAGGGCGGTGCGCGCGACCCGTATCTCGTGCTGTACCTGGATCTGGGCGTGGCGGGCCAGCAGGACCGGGTGGCGGAGCATCGTCGGGTAGCTGCCGTAGCGGGCCGGCACCAGCTCGCGCAGCCACCTGGCGGCCGAGCGCTCCCAGTCGTAACTGCCCGGTGTCTTCACCTGACACGGCCAGTCCGAGCTGATCGGAGAGTAGGCGAGGGCCATGATCATCGCTCCGGTCTTACGTCGACGCCAGAAGGGGGAACGCTCGGCGGCCCCGGCTAGGGGATGACCGGGGCCGCCGCACCCGGGCACCGTGGCGGGTACGAGCGGACGGTCCCGGGCGGAGGACGTGGCCCGGCGTCCCGGCCGGATCACGATCCGCGAGCAGTATTTATATATACCGATGAGTTTGCAAGGGCATGAAAAAATTCATACCAGGATATGGCTGAATAGTCCCATGTGGTGAAAGTGGCGGGAGATGTGCGGAACGGCCCCCGCGGGCCTGGGCACGCTCAGTCCTTGAGGAAGAACTGGTGCTGTTCCGCGATCTGTTCGTACTCCTCCAGCCGGGCCTGCGTCCGCTCGGGATCCGCGTCGGTCATGGCCTGCAGCAGTGCCGCGGACATCAGCACGGGGGCCGCGTACGAGTCGAAGACCAGGCGTGATCCCGTCCCCGTGGTGAACACGGCGTCGGCCTCGTCGGCCACCGGCCCCAGCGCCAGGTCGGTGATCAGGGCAACCTTCAGACCGGCGCTGTGCGCGACCCGCAGGGCGGTGAGCGTCTCCTGCCCGTGCCGCGGCATCGAGAACGCCAGCAGCCAGGTGCCGCCGGCCTCGCGCGACTGCAGCAGCGCGTCGTACGCGACGCTGCCGCCCCGGGTCACCAGCCGTACGTCGGGGTGGATCCGGCGGGCCGCGTACGCGAAGTACTCGGCGAGCGACCCGGAGATCCTGAGGCCGAGGACCGTGAGCGGCGTCGACCGGGACAGGGCCCTGCCGACCTCGATCACCTGGTCCGGGTCGGCGAAGTCGCGCCGCATGTTCTCCAGGTTCGCGATCTCGGCGTCCACGGCGGCCTGGAGTTCGTTGCTGCGCTTCTCGGCGGTGGTGGCGGGAGTGCTGCCGAGCGCGCTGAGCGCGATGGCCTGGAGCTTCTCACGCAGCGCCGGGTACCCACTGAAGCCCACGGCCGCCGCGAACCGGGTCACCGAGGGCTGGCTGACGCCGACGCGTTCCGCGAGGTCCGTGATCGACAGGAACGCGGCCTCGGTGATGTGCTCGATCAGGTACTGGGCGATGCGCCGCTGCCCGGGCGACAGACGGGGCCCGTCGAAGAGCTCCCGGAGCCGGACCGTGGGGGCGGCCGTCTCCGCCTCGGGAGCCGCCCGGCCCGAGGTGATCGCCGATGCCTGAGCCCGTGCCTGCTGCGGCGATGGCACCCGTGTGCCTCCTTCGTCTCCCACGAACACTCAACATAACGCAGCGAAATGGCTCACCGGATGTCCCGGCCAGGGTCCGACGACCGGAGGTCCGGGGACCGCCGGGCCGTGTGACATGCGGGGATCCCGTTTCGGTCGCACGCTGGGGGTACTCGCTCGGTGCCCCGCCCACGCCAGGGAGGACCCCCGTGAACCTGACCCCCATGCCCGTGTCACAGGTCCAGGTGGTGCTCAGCGACTGCTCCGCGCACGACGCCGGCCTCCTGTTCGACACCCTGTGCACCTGTTTCTCCTCGGACCGCTGCGTCGGTGAGGAACCGCACGAGGCGGACCGCGACCGCCCGACCGTGTGGACGGGCACCTTCGATCTGCTCGACGACCCCGCGCACCCGACCGGCCACCCCCACGAGCCGCACCCCGTGCCGCTGTCCGGCCCCGTGCTCGCCGACGTCCAGGGCAGCCCGCTCGCGGTGCGGCATCTGCGGGAGGCCCTGGAGGAGTCGTTCACCGTCCAGGAGGTCGGCGCCATCCCCGGTGACCAGGAGGTCCAGGTGCAGCTCGTGCTGGAAGGCCGGGCCGCCCGTACTCCCTTCATGAGAACAACCGGCTGAGCAAGGCGTTCGCGTACAGCCGATGCGGATCCAGCCGCTCCAGGATGGCCGCTGCCTCCTCCCAGGCCGACCGCCCCTCACCGCCACCGCCACCGCCACCGCCACCGCCACCGTCGCCTTCGTCGAAGGAGGCGGGCACGGTCCTGCCCAGGACGTCCTCGTCGCTCCAGGCGGCCGCGTCCGTGTAGCCCCAGCCCTTGGACCACTCGACACGTGTGAGGGCGTGCCCGCCGTCGTACGTGTCGAGCGCGAACCGCTCCAGCTCCTGGTAGAACGCCTCCGCGTCCGGCGTCCCCGGCAGGGTCAGCACGTTCAGCCACACGGCCGTGTCCCACTCGGGCCGGTCGGCGCGCGGCCGCAGCGCGGACAGCAGGGGCGCCCGCGCACCCTCCACTCCGGTGTCCGCAGGGTCGTCGAGCCCGCACACCCGGATCTCGACCATGCCGTTGACGGGAAAGCTCCCGCGCGTGGCGTACGCGTCGAGCCGCTCCCGGTAGAAGGCGGTGAACTCGGCGATGACGCGCTGCACCTGGCCCCGCGACGTGAGCACGGCGTACCCGTGGTCGTGATCCGCAGGGTGGTCGGCCTGAGATAGAGCAGCGTGTTCTTCGACGGCCCCCAGACGTCGGCCGTCCGCGTCGCCGCCAGCCCGAGCACGGCCACCCCGAACTGTGCCTCGCCCAGCACCGGCGCCAGATACCAGGCGCCCTCCGTCATCATCCGCCCGACGAGATCCGCCACGGGAGCCGGCAGGCTGTCGGAGAACGGATAGTCGTACGGCGACGTCACCCGTCGCGAGGCGGGCGGACGCCGGGGCGCGACGCTCCACACCTTCAGCCAGGGGAACTCGGTGAACGGGAACCAGAGCGCCTCGGCCCGCCCGGACTCGTCCAGGAAGCTGGCGAACGTCCGCCCCTCGCCGCCGGGTGCAGCGAACAGTTCGGCCGCGGAGACGTCGGTCCGGCTGACGCACCGCAGGTTCGTGCCGGTGCCCACCCGCAGCACCACCTCGGTGACCAGCGCCCGGCCCAGATGGGTGAGCAGGGCGGCGCCGTCCGCGTCGTCGCGCCGGTACGTGCGCAGGACGTACGAGTCACTGCCGGCGTCCCACACCACTGCCGTCAGCGACAGCACGAGGTTGCTGAGCGAGCCGTACGTGTGCCCGGGCAGCCGCCGCTCCCCACGGGCCGGTACGGCGGTGCCGTGCGCGTCGACCGCCAGGGCACCGCCGACGGTGAGGACGCCGACGGCAGGGGCGGCCGTGACGCCGAGCCCATGGCTCTCCAGGAAGGCCAGCAGCGCTTCGAGCGTCACGCCGGCGCCCGAGCGGACCGCGGCGGGGCCGGTGGACTCAGTGGACTCAGTGGACTCAGTGGACTCAGTGGACTCAAGCCTGAGACCGGTGAGATGCCTGGCCGTGTCGACCAGCAGCACCGGGGCGCCGGACTCGGTGCCGGCCGGGACGGTCAGCGGGGACCAGCCGTGGGACGCGCCCCGCGCGCGGACCGTCCAGCCCTGCCCGCGGGCCCAGTTGACCACGGCGACGGCCTCGTCGCTGTCGGCGGGAGCGCAGGCCCACAGCGGCCCGTCCGATGTGATCTCGCCGTCCCAGTTGCGGTAGGCGGACCGGTAGACCTCGACCCCCTCGGGGAACCCGGGGAGCCCGGCCGCCGCTGCGGCCCGGTCCGGGAGTACGCACGGCGGGCCGGCGGCCAGGGACGCCGCCGTCCGCAGGAATCCCCGACGCGACCAGGCGGCACGAGCGTCACTCTTCGAAGGCTCGTTCACATCGGCCACGCTGGGCGCGGAGGGACAGGCCCAGCCGTACCGTCAAAAGGCCTCACTCGTGTGAGTGAACTGATCCCTACACGCGCTTCACAACGCACACCCCGTCGCCATCCAACACAGGGAGACCGACGCAGCCGGGAGGGACACGGTGTCCGACAGCGCAGACGACATGGCCAGGGGCAGGGCAGGGGCAGGGCAGGGGCAGGGGCAGGGGCCAGGCCCGGGGCCGCGACGAGACGCAGGACGAGCGGGCCGACCGCATGTGGAGCGAGCTCATCCAGGAGGTCCGCGTGGCCCAGACGGGCGTGCAGATCCTCTTCGGCTTCCTGCTCACCGTCGTCTTCACGGCCCGCTACCCGCAGCTGTCGCAGACGGACCGGACCATCTACATCGTGACGGTGGTTCTCGGGGCCTCCGCCACCGGTGCCCTGATCGGCCCGGTCTCCTTCCACCGGCTCGTCTCCGGACGGCGGATCAAGCCCCAGGCGGTGACCTGGGCCTCCCGGCTGACCCTGGCCGGCCTTCTGCTCCTGCTGGCCACGATGACTTCGGCGCTGCTGCTGATCCTGCGCGTGGCCACCCACGGCGACTACGTACCGTGGGTGGTGGTGGGGGTTGTCGCCTGGTATCTGCTGTGCTGGTTCGTCCTGCCCCTGTGGGTGCGCCAGCGGCACACCACCGACTGACGCCTCACCGGATGGCGTGAATAGCCCGGTTGCTCGTGGGCCGGGTGATGCGCCAGCGTGCACTGTCATGGACCGTGATCGGAGCACCGCCGCCTTCCGTCCGACGCGCCGTCAACTCCTCGCCGCCGCAGGTGCCGTCCCCCTCGTGGGCGCGGCCCCCGCCCCGGCGGCGGCACGACCGCGCACCGGCCTCTCCCTGACCTTCACCCACGCCACCAACGGCTCGGCGACCCTCTCACCCGCCGGCGACCACCTGGTCGCCGAGGCCCAGAGCGTCCTGTGGTCCCTGCCGCGCTCCGGCGGCACGGCCCGCGCCCTGACCCCCTCGGACCTCGAACCCAACCGGCCCACACACGCCCCGGACGGCACGCTCATCGCGTTCTGCGCCTACCGGGACGGCGGATTCCACATCTGGACGGTCCGCCCCGACGGCTCCGCCTTGCGGCAGCGCACGGACGGCCCCTGGGACGACCGCGGCCCGTCCTGGTCACCCGACGGCACCCGGATCGCCTTCGCCTCCGAGCGCGGCGGCGACCCGGTGGACGGCAGCCCGTACCGCGTCCACGTCCTCCACCTGCGCACCGGCCGGATCACCCGCGTCACCGGACTGCCCGGCCAGGACGGGCCCCTGCAGGACGGCCCGTGGGAGGACTTCGACCCCACCTGGTCGTCCGACGGCACCCGCATCCTGTTCGTCCGCGCGAGGACGCTCACCACCGCCCAGGGCGTGAGCCTTCAGGCCCGTACGATCGCCGCCGTCCCCGCCGACGGCACCGGCCCGGTCACCGTCCGGCACACCGAGACCGAAGCCGCCCAGGTCATGACGCCCGCCCTCGCCTCCGACGGCCGTCTCGCCCATCTGCGCACCACGGCGTCCCCGGACGGCTCCTGCACCCTCGTCGTCGACGGCCGCCCCGTCCCGGTCGACGGGGACATCGCTCCGGTGCCCCCGCGCTGGACACCGAAGGGCGAACTGCTCCTCACGGTCGACGGCACCTTCACCCTCGTACGACCCGACAGACCCGGGGAGCCGGAGACCGTGCCCTTCGAGGGCGTGCTCCCCGTGCGGCGGCCGCGGTACCGCACCAAGGAGTACGACCTGGGGGAGGGCCGGGTCCGTCCCGTGCGGGGCGTCCACCTGCCCGCGTTGTCGCCCGACGGCCGGCAGATCGCCTTCGCGGCCCTGAACTCGCTGTGGCTCGCGGGCAGTTCGGGCGGTCGTTCGCCCCGGCGGCTGCGGCGGTCGGCGCCCACGCGGTATCTGCTCGCCCCGTCCTGGGCACCCGACGGGCAGTCGCTCGTCTACGCCGACGACCGTGACGGGCTCCTCGGCGTGTACCGGCACGATCTCGACACCGGCGAGGAGACGGCCCTCGCGACCGGCGGCCGGGTGTTTCCGGCGCTGTCACCCGACGGGCAGCGCCTCGCCTCCCTCGACCTCACCGGGCAACTCGTCGTCCGCGACCTGGCGTCCGGCGAGGAACGCGTCCTGGCCGCCCCCCTCGGCGGCGGGGGAGTGCCCGGCCGCCCCAGTTGGTCGCCCGACGGCCGCCACCTCGCCCTGTGCGACCGCAACCGGCTCAACGCCCGCTTCCGGGAGGGCTACAACGTCATCCGGCTCGTGGACAGCACCACCGGCACCGACCGCCTCCACACGGTCGCGCCCCACACGTCCATCGCCGACCGATACGACTCCGGGCCCGTCTGGTCGCCCGACGGCCGCTGGATGGCGGTGATCGTGGAGTCCGCGCTGTGCCTGCTGCCCGTCGGACCCGACGGCACCCCACGAGGCGACCTGCGCACCCTCACCACCGAACCGGCCGACCACCCCTCCTGGTCCGGCGACTCCCGCACCCTGCTGTACCTGTCAGGCTCCCGACTGCGGCTCGTCGACGTCGACGGCGGCCCCGCCCGCACCGTCCGCGTGCCCCTGGACGGCTCCCGGCCCACTCCCGCCGACACGGTGGTGCACGCAGGACGCCTGTGGGACGGCACGGGCGAGGACGTCCGGGACGACGTCGACATCGTCGTACGCGGTGGACGCATCGCCGCGGTGGAGCCCCACCGCCGGCGCGCCGCCCTCCGGCGGATCGACGCCTCGACACGCACCGTCGTCCCCGGACTGTGGGACACGCACACCCACCCCTGGCAGACCACCTACGGCGGACGCCAGAGTGCCGGCCAGCTCACCTACGGCATCACCACGGCCGTCTCCCTCGGCGGCTTCGCCCACGAACAGGCCCGCATCCGCGAGGCCGTGGCCGCCGGACAGCTCGCCGGACCCCGGCTGCTGACCACGGGCGAACTCCTCGACGGGGCACGCGTCGCCTACAGCATGGGCCGCGCCCACCGGACCCGGGAGGGACTGCGCCGCTCACTGGAGCGGGCCGCCGCGTTGGACTGGGACTTCGTCAAGACTTATGTGCGGGCGCCCACGTGGGTCATGGAGGAGGCCGCCCGCTTCGCACACGAGCGCCTCGGCGTGCGGAGCGGAGGCCATATGCTCTCGCCGGGCGTCCAGGTCGGCCAGGATGTGACGACCCATCTGCAGGCCACCCAGCGTGGCGAGTTCGGCCGAGCCATCACTGCCACGGGCCGCGCCTATCAGGACGTCGTCGAGGTCTACAGCGCACGCGGGATCGGATTCTCCCTGATCGCCACCCCCTTCACGTCCTCGCCTCTGCTCGGCGCGGACCCCGCCCTCGCCGACGACCCCCGCGTCACCGTCGTGATGCCTCCCTGGGACGCCGCCGCCGTCCAGCAGGGGGCCGGCGTCCCGCCCACCGACGCCCAACTCGCCACGCTGCGCACGGAGACCGACATCTACCGGCGGATCCTCGCCGCCGGCGGCCTTGTCGCCCTAGGCACGGACCAGCCGCTCGTCCCCGTCGGCCTAGCCCTCCACCTGGGCCTGCGCGCCCTCCACCGGGGCGGCATGTCCCCGGCCGAGGCACTGCGCACCGCGACCGTGCTGCCCGCCCGCCTCTTCGGCGTCGACCGTGACCTGGGCACCGTCGAGGAGGGCCGGCTCGCCGACCTGACCGTCGTCGACGGCGACCCGTTCACGGACTTCGCCACGCTCGTCCGCACCGTCTCGGTCCTGCGGGGCGGAGTGCCGTACACCACCGAGGAGTTGGTCACCGCCTTCGAACCGTCGGCCCGGCGGACCACGGCGGCGGAGGACGACTGGCTCGGGGTGGCGCGGCGGATGCGCAGGGACGGCTGCTGCGACCCCCACGGGTACTGACGGGCGGACCCTCACGGGTACGGACGGGCCGACCCTCACGGGTACGGACGGGCGTCTAGCCGGCCTCCGCCTCCCGTCGGCCCGGGGAGCGTCTGCGGGTGCGTGGGCGTTCGAGGCGGACCAGCAGCGGACGGCTGCCGAACAGGCTCAGTTGCTGCACGTGGACGGGTGCCAGGCCGAGCGCCAGGGCCTGACCCAGTCCGCGTGCCTCGGGCAGTAGCGCAACCGCGCGCCCCTCGTCGGTGAGGACACGGGCGAGTTCGCGCCACCACCGCTCCGGGTGCCCGGCGAGGCGTGGGCCCGCGTCGACCGGCGAGGTGAGGCCCGCACCGGCGTAGGAACGGGTGACCTCCAGGTCGGGGGTGTCGCTGGGATGTCGCGACCACCGCCATCGACGACCAGGAGGGCACCGAGCTGCCCGCACCGCAGGGCACGACGCTCCGCCTGCACCGGGTCCTGCGGCCCGCCCCGGACGGCTCACCGCTCCTTCCCGAGGGAGCCACGGGTCACGTCGGCGGCACCTGGCAGCTGCCGGACGGCACCCGCGCCCGCGGGCTGTTCGCCGTCCTGCACACCGGCTCACGCAGCTAGGGGGCTTCTGATGGGTCTCCGCGGAGACCCATCAGAAGCCCCCTAGTGATCCGTCCCCTTGCCCAGGTACAGCTCCGCGAAGCTGGTCGCGGCGGCGGGGGAGCCGAGGATCCGGCGCATGCGCGCGGATGCCGCGCCCGCGCGGAAGGGGTCGCCCGAGGACGGCCCGTGCAGCAGCTCGGACAGCCACTGCGAGAACTCCTGGTAGTGCCACACCCGGCGCAGGCAGGCCGCCGAGTAGTCGCGCAGCCCGCTGTCGTCGCCCTTGCCGCAGTACGCGGCGAGCGCGTCGGCGAGGATCAGCGCGTCGTGCAGTGCGAGGTTCATGCCCTTCGCCGCGATCGGCGCCACCAGGTGGGCGGCGTCACCCGCGAGGTACAGCCGTCCGTACGCCATCGGTTCGGTGACGTAGCCGTGCATGTCGAGCACGTGCTTCTCGATGAGCCGGCCCTCGGTGAGCGGCGGCGCGCCGTCCACCGCCAGGCGGGTGTGCAGCTCGGACCAGACCCTGTCGTCCGGCCAGTTCTCCGGGACGTCGCCGGGCGGGCACTCCAGGTAGTAGCGGGTTATTTCGGGGCTGCGCGCCATGTGGCCGACGAAGCCCCGCGGATGCATACCGAGGATCACGCAGTCGGAGGACGGCGGTGCCTCGGCGAGCAGCGCCAGCCAGCCCACGCCGTGGTCGTGCCGGGCGACGGTCGTGGACGCGTCCGGCATCGCGGTGCGTGTCACCCCGCGCGCACCGTCGCAGCCCGCGACGAACTCACAGCGCAGTCGCCGCCGCTCACCGGTCTCGGGGTCGGTGTACGACACGGCGGGCTCGTCGCCGTCGATGCCGTGGAGCTCGACGTCGCGTACGCCGAACCGGATGTCGCCGCCCCGCACGTCGGCGTACTCACGCACCAGGTCGGTGACCAGCAGCGGCTGCGGATAGACGTAGTGGTGGTGGCCGGTGAGTTCCGTGTACGGGAAGCGCTGCCGCATGCGCTCGAAACGGAACTCGAACTCGGTGTGTGTGGGCGCCCGTTCCACGATGCGGTCGGCCAGGCCGCGCCGTTCCAGGGCGCGCACCGCCCACTCCTCCAGGAAGCCCGCGCGTGGTCGCTGCTCGATGAACTCCCGGCTCTCGATCTCCAGGACGACACAGTCGACGGAGGCGGCCCGCAGGAGGTTGGCGACGGTCAGCCCGGCGGGCCCGGCACCGACGATCACGACGGGAACATGCTGCACCGGCACGGAGGAGGGGGTCGTCACCCGGCCATTATGCGGGCGTCCCTCGGACCGCGACCTCAAGTCCCGTGACTATCAGGGCCGTTGTACCAAACAGGCCGGGATACGACCCCCGTACTGCCCGGTGTGCCTCCGCGCGCCTGGTTGACCGCGCGCCGCGCGGCCCTAGAGTGAACGAGCGCCGACTGCTTGAAAACCAAACTGCCTGTGCTGAGGAGTTTCACGTGGAACCTGCGGACCTCGCGGCGATCGAGGCGGAACGCGCCCGCATCCGGGACCGCCACCTGACGGCGGACCGGCCGGCGAGCAGCGCCCGCGGAGTGCACCACGTGGCGCTGCTCTCCTCCGATGTGGAGCGGACGGTGCGGTTCTACCAGGACCTGCTGGAGTTCCCCCTCACCGAGATGATCGAGAACCGCGACTACAAGGGTTCCACGCACTTCTTCTTCGACCTCGGCAACGGCAACCTGCTCGCCTTCTTCGACTTCCCCGGACTCGACCTCGGCCCCTACGCGGAGGTCCTCGGCGGACTCCACCACGTCGCCATCTCCGTCGAACCCGCCACCTGGCACCGCCTGCGCGACAAGATCGTCGCGGCGGGCGTGGACCACCAGGAGGAGAGCGGCACCTCGATCTACTTCCGCGACCCCGACGGCGCCCGCCTCGAACTGATCGCCGACCCGCTCGGTGAGATGTACGGCACCTCGGTGGTCTGATCCCGAACGTCGCGGTCACGCGAAGGCCGAAGGGCGGTACGCGCACGGCGGAAATCCGGTGGCCCGTCCGCTCCCCGCCCGCCTACCATCCCGCCCGTGACACAGCTCGACGACGTCCTGCACCTGGTGCGCCGCGTACTCGGCGACGACCTCACCGGCGCCTATCTGCACGGTTCCGCCGTGCTGGACGGCCTGCGCCCGAGCAGCGACCTGGATGTGCTGGTCGTGACGAGCCGCCGGACGACGGAGGACGAGCGACGGGCCCTGACCGCCGGACTCATGCGCCTCTCCGGCCCCCAGGCGGTGGACGGCCCGGCCCGTCCCGTGGAGCTGACCGTCGTCGCCCGGGACGACATCAGCCCGTGGCGCTACCCGCCGCGCTGTGAGTTCCTGTACGGGGAATGGCTGCGCGAGGACTTCGAGCGGGGCGTGGTGCCAGGTCCCGCCGCCACCCCCGATCTCGCGCCGCTCATCACGATGACGCTGAACGGCGACACGGCACTCCTCGGCCCGCCGGCGGCCGAGGTCCTCGCGCCCGTCCCGCACGAGGACCTGCGCCGCGCGATCGTCGCGGGCGTCCCGGACCTCCTGGCCGACCTGGAGTCCGACACCCGCAACGTCCTCCTGACCCTCGCCCGAATCTGGACGACCCTCGCGACCGGCACCATCAAGTCCAAGGACGCGGCGGCCGCTTGGGCGCTCGGCCTCCTCCCGCCCCAACACCGCCCGGCTCTGGCCCCAGGGGGCCTACCGCGGTGAGCAGCCGGACGACTGGCACGCCCTCATGCCCCGGGCCCGCGCGCTCGCCTCTCATCTGGCCGCCGAGATCCGCGACAGCGCTGACGGGGCCATGCCCTGAACGCTGTACTCGCCGTCGCACTCCAGTGGCCCGGTACCGCGGTACTCCGGTCGGGTGGCCTGTCGCGGCGGGTGTGCGGGCATGCCCGGGGCGGGCGCCGGGTCTGCTTACCGTGCGTGTGTGGTGGCTCATCGAAGCCGGCGGGCCCGCTGGCACGACTCGGCCGCCGGACGGCTCTGGCAGCACGGCAGCGACCTGGAACTCCTGCACCGGTCCATGGGTTTCGCGGCGCTCGGCCTGGTCACCCTGGCTCCGCTGCTGATCGTCGTCGCGGCGGCCGCCCCTTTCCAGGAACGGGGATTCGCCCTGTGGGTGATCGACGGGATGAGCCTGTCGGGGCGCCCGGCGGAGGCCGTGCGGGAGGTGTTCTCCGCTCCGCGGATCGTCCTGAGCGCCACCAGCGCGTTCAGTGTGCTGGTCCTGGCGCTGTTCGGCGTGGCCTTCGCGGCCAGCGTCCAGAACGGCTACGAGAGGATCTGGGAAGTCGCCGCGGGCCCGTGGCACGCCGTCTGGCGCCAGGTGGTGTGGCTCGCCGCGCTGACGGGATACCTGTTCGCCGAGGCGCAGAGCGGCGCGCTGCTGCGGGCCGGACTGGTGGGGTCCGCTCTCCGTATCACGCTCACCCTGTTCTTCGGCCTGCTGTTCTTCTGGTGGGGGCAGCACTTCCTTCTCGGTGAGCGGAAGTCGTGGTGGGCGCTGCTGCCGGGCGCCCTGGCCACCGTGGTGGGCCTGGTGGGCCTGCGCTGGTTCTCGTACCTGGTGTTCTCGCCGCTGATCGTGAACAACGCGGTCACCTACGGCGCCGTCGGCACCGTTCTGGTCGTGCAGTCCTGGCTCATCGGCGTCGGGTTCGTGGTGTTCGGCGGCGCCTTGCTGGGGCGCCATGTCCACGATGCCTGGGAACGGCGGGGGCGGTGACCTCCCGGCGCCCCGGTCACCGATTCAGCGACTCCAGCCAGTTCGGCGGCACGCGCCCCTCCGGTCCCGGTACCGGCTGGTCGGCGGGGTGGGCCAGCGGGGGAGCGAGGTCGGGGCCGGACTCGTACATCTGCGAGGTGTCGTAGTTCCAGAACCAGGCCTCGCCGGGCTCGTAGCTGCGGATGAACGGATGGTGGGCGTCGCGGGCGTGGGCGCTCGCGTGCTGGGCGGGCGAGCTGTCGCAGCAGCCGACGTGCCCGCACTGGGCACAGCGCCGCAGATGGAACCACCATCCGCCTGCTGCGTCGCACTCCGTACAGCCCGGTCCGCTCGGCGGGACGCTCGGGTCGATTCCGGCGGGCAGGGTCATGACGCCTCCTCGGGGGCCGTGGATGGCTCGGGTGTTCCGGGTGTCCCGGGCGTGTCGGACTCCGTCGCCGTCAGCGGAAGCCGCACCTGGAACCGCGTGTCGCCCGGCACGGACTGCACCTCGAGGCTCCCGTGGTGCTTGTTGACGACGATGCGCCACGAGATGTCCAGCCCGAGCCCCGTCCCCTGTCCGACCGGCTTGGTGGTGAAGAACGGGTCGAAGATGCGACCGCGGATGTCCGGCGCGATCCCGGGCCCCGTGTCGCGGAACTCGACCAGCAACTGATCCCGGTCGAGCGCCGTGCGCACGGTCAGCTTGCCCTCCCCGCCCGCGTTGTTGATGGCTCCGACGGCGTTGTCGATCAGGTTGGTCCACACCTGGTTCAGCTCGCCCGGGTAGGCCGGGACGCGCGGCAGGGAGCGGTCGTAGTCCTTGACCACCTCGATCCGCGAGCCGATCTTCCCCGACAGCATCAGCAGCGTGCTGTCGAGGAGTTCGTGCACGTCCGCGACCTGGTACGGCGCCCGGTCGAGCTGCGAGTACTGCTTGGCCGCGTCGACGAGGGTGGAGACCCGGGTGGTGGAGTCCTCGATCTCGTTCATCAGGAGTTCGGTCTCCACCGTGTAGTTGAGCCACCGCACGGCGCCTTCGAGCGTCTGCTCGTCCACGGCCGCCGCGACCCGGTCCAGCCAGTCGGTGTCGAGGCCCGCCTGCACGAACGTCGGCGCGAGCTGCCAGCCGCCCGCGATGCCGTGGTCGTCGAGCCACTCCTCCAGCGCGTCCTCCCGGTCGGACGCCTCCAGCGGGCTGAGCGGCGTCGCCTTGGACACCTGCTCGGCCGTACGCTCCTGGATCTCGACGAGCGTCGCCAGCGTCTCGCGCCGGTACGACCCCGAGGCGATGACCCCGAGCTTGTTCCGCATCCCCGCCACGCGTTCCCGCAGCGCCGAGGTGGCCCGGACCGCCGCCGCGGCCGGGTTGTTCAGCTCGTGCGTGAGTCCCGCCGACAGGGAACCGAGCGCCAGCAGCCGTTCGCGCTCCCCGATCGTCCGCTGGGTGGTCTGGGTGCCGAAGAAGAGCCCTTCCAGCAGGTGTACGGCCATGGGGAACCACTCGCGCAGGACCGCGGCGAACGTCTCGGCCGGCAGCACGAAGAACCGTGAGGGCTCGGTGACGCGTACGGAACCCTTGTAGCTGGTGGTCTTGCCCGGACCGGTCACGTAGGCCTGCATGGCGCCCGCGTACACCCCGCGCTGAGAGGTGCGGTTGGTCTCCACGTCGTCGTTCCCGACACGCCGCGACATCACGAGGGTGCCTTCGAGGAGGACGTAGAAGCAGGTGGCCGGCTCGCCCTCCCGATAGACGTAGCCGGGGGCGAACCTCTCCACTCGGCCCTCCCGGCACAGCCGCGCGAGCTGCTCCTCGTTCAGCTTCTCGAACAGGAAGAGCGTGCCGAGTTCCGCCGCGTCGCACGGCAGCGGCTGCCCGGTCATGACTGCTCCAGATACCGGTGCACGAGCATCACGGCCATCGCTCCCTCTCCGACCGCGGACGCGACCCGCTTGGCGGACTCCGCCCGCGCGTCCCCGGCGACGAACACGCCGGGCACATTGGTCTCCAGGTGGTACGGCGGCCGGTCCAGCTCCCAGCCTGGGGGCGGCCCCCCGTCATCGGTCAGATCGGGCCCGGCCAGGACGAACCCGCGCTCGTCCCGCAGCAGGGTGCCCTCCAGCCAGCCCGTCAGCGGCGCGGCGCCGATGAACACGAACAGCCACTGCGCGTCGACGAGTTCGCTGCGCCCGCTCGCCAGGTCCCGCAGGGTGAGCTGCTCCAGGTGCTCGGTGCCGTGGGCGGCGTCCACGACGGCGCCCGTGCGCACGGAGATGTTGGGTATCGCGTCGATCTGCTGGATCAGGTAGTGCGACATGGACGCCTCCAGCGACTCCCCGCGCACCAGCAGCGTCACCGACTTGGCGTGGCGCGCCAGATACACCGCGGCCTGACCCGCCGAGTTCGCCCCGCCCACGATGTACACGTCGTGCCCCTGGCAGGCGGTGGCCTCGGTCAGCGCCGAGCCGTAGAACACCCCGCACCCCGTCAGGTCCCCGCAGCCCGGCGCCTCGAGCTGCCGGTACGACACGCCGGTCGCCAGGATCACGCTGTGCGCGGCGATCGAGGAACCGTCGGAGAACCGGACCGTGCGCGACGCCCCGCCGACCTCAAGACCGGTCACCTCGCGCGCGGTGAGGATCTCGGCACCGAACTTCGCGGCCTGCCGCCGCGCCCGCCCGGTGAGCTGTGTGCCGGACACGCCGTCGGGGAACCCCAGGTAGTTCTCGATCCGTGAGCTCTGCCCGGCCTGTCCACCGGTCGCGGACCGCTCCACGAGCACGGTCCGCAGCCCCTCCGAGGCCCCGTACACGGCGGCCCCGAGCCCGGCCGGCCCACCGCCGATGACGACCAGGTCGTAGAACTCGGCCTCCGGCGTCGTCGCGAGCCCGACCCGGTCCGCGAGCTCCGCGTCCTCGGGCGCCACCAGCGGCGTACCGTCCGGCGTGACCACCAGCGGCAGCCGCTCACCGTCGGCTCCGGCCGCCGCCAGCAGCCGGCGTCCCTCCGGCTCGTCGGACGAGAACCAGCGGTACGGCACCTGGTTGCGGGCGAGGAACTCGCGTACGCCCGACGATCTCGCCGACCAGCGGTGCCCGACCACCTTCGTCACGCCCACGCACGCCCGGTCGGCGGCCCGCCAGGCCTCCAGCAGGTCGTCCAGGACCGGGTACAGCTTCTCCTCGGGCGGGTCCCACGGCTTGAGCAGATAGTGGTCGAGGTCGATCACATTGATCGCGTCGATCGCCGCGCTCGTGTCGGCGTACGCCGTCAGCAGCACCCGCCGGGCCCGGGGGTAGATGTCGAGCGCCTGCTCCAGGAACTCGATCCCGTTCATCTCCGGCATCCGGTAGTCGGCCAGCAGCACCGCCACCTGGTCACCGCGCAGCTTCAGCTCCCGCAGCGCCTCCAGGGCACTCTCGCCGGACTCGGCCCGCACGATCCGGTACGACTCGCCGTACCGGCGGCGCAGATCGCGGGCCACGGCGCGCGAGACCCCCGGATCGTCGTCCACGGTCAGAATGACGTTCCGTGCCGGACCTGCGGCCTGTGCCATCTGTCTCCCACCCTGAGTGCCGGTGCTCCCCTTCGGCCATCGTAAGGTCGGTCGTCCCGTTTTCGCTTCGGAAGGGGGATGCGCCCAGGGGGCCGGGGAAGGAACGCCCCGTAGGAAGGCGCACGACAAGCGACCCGTCGAGGGAGAGACTGCCGAATGATCCGCCCGATCACCGTGGGAGTGGACGGAACACCCGAGAGCAGGGCCGCCGCGGCCTGGGCGGGACGGGAGGCCGTCCGCCGCGGCCTGCCCCTGCGGATCGTGCACGCCTGGCAGTGGCAGCCGACCGACGTCGCCGTCGCCGCGGACCAGGACACCCAGGCGGGCTGGGCCCGCGACCTGGTGCGGGAGGCCGGGCGGACCGCCACCGAACGGCACCCGGGCCTGACCGTGACCGCCGAGATCCTCGACGGGGGAGCGGTCGAGTCACTGGTGGCCGCGGCGGCGGAGGCCGAGACGCTGGTGCTGGGCACGCGCGGGCACGGTGCGATCGTCGGCTTCCTGCTCGGGTCCGTCGGCCAGCAGGTCCTCGCCGAGGCCGAGCGGCCCGTCGTCCTCGTCCGCTCCGACGACCACCCCGAGGCCGAGGCGGGCGGCCGGGAGATCGTCGTCGGCCAGCACGGCGGCCCCGACGACAGCTCCGCCGCCCTCGGCTTCGCCTTCGAGACGGCCGCCGCCCGCGGCGCCGGACTACGCGCCGTACGGGCCTGGAACCTGCCCCCGGTGTTCGCCTACAGCCCCGGCTCGCTGAGGCTCGCGGACCAGGCCGGGGGTCTGGAGCCGTACGAGAAGGAGGCGCTCGGCGAGGCACTGCGGCCCTGGCGCGAACGGTTCCCCGATGTGCCCGTGACCGAGCACGTGGAGATCGGCAGCGCGGCCCAGGTCCTGCTGTCGGTGGCCGGGCGGGCCCAGCTGATGGTGGCCGGACGGCGCGCCCACCGCCGCGCGGTCGGCTCACGCATCGGTTCGGTCGCCCACGCCCTCGTGCATCACGCGCCCTGCCCGGTGGCCGTCGTACCGCCCTCCTGAACCGCCCCGGCCACGGCGGCCTCGGGGAGCGTCGCACGGACCTTGGGGAGGACGTTCTCGATGTAGTCCTTCACGGCCGTGTCCAGACCGATGTCGTGCTGGGCCCGCTCCGACAGGTACCAGCGGTGTTCCAGCAACTCGTGGTACAGCTCGGCCGGGTCCATGGAACCGCGCAGCTGTAGCGGTATCCCTCGCACGGTCGGCCGGAACACGTCGCGGACCCAGCGGTGGGCCAGCACCTCCGGGCGGGCCGCGAGGGGATCGCCGGGCGCATAGTCGTCCTGGGTGGCCACCCAGCTCTCCAGGTCCGTGAGCAGTCTGCGCGCCTGGTTCTCCTCGGTGTCGAGGCCGGTCAGCCGCAGCAGCTGCCGCTGGTGGTGACCGGCGTCGACGACCTTCGGCACGAACGTGACGCTGTCCCCGTTGGACGAGTGGGTGATCTGCATCTCGGCCACGTCGAAACCGAGCTCGTTGAGACGGCGTATGCGGTGCTCGATGTAGTGGTGCTTGCCCGCCGGGTACACCGTCGTGCGGGTCAGCTCACCCCACAGGCCCTGGTACCGCGCGCAGATCTCCGTACCGAACTCGATGGGGTCCACGGACGGGTGCAGCGCCCCCGACGCCTCCAGGTCGAGCAGTTCCCCGCTGATGTTCACCCGCGCCAGGTCGAGGTCGTAGTCGCGCTGCCCGTCGCTGAGCCTCGGATGCAGCTCGCCGGTCTCGGCGTCGACCAGGTACGCGGCGTAGGCACCGGCGTCCCGCCGGAACAGGGTGTTGGACAGCGAGCAGTCCCCCCACGCGAACCCGGCCAGGTGCAGCCGCACCAGCAGCACGGCCAGCGCGTCCATGAGGCGGTGCATGGTCGCGGGCCGCATCGTCGTCTCGAACAGCGACCGGTACGGCATCGAGCCACGCAGGTGACGCGTGATCAGTACGGGCTCCAGGTCGTCACCTTCCGCGTCGGTGCGGCCCGTGACGACGGCCAGCGCGTCCACCGCGGGGATGCCCAGCCGGTCCAGGTCCCGCAGCAGCTCGAACTCCCGCACCGCGGGCCGCTCGGCGAGCTCCTTCACGGCCACGACCTCCGAGCCGGCTCGGGCGTAGCGCACCACGTGCCGCGAGATACCGCGCGGCAACGGCACGAGACGGTTCTCGGGCCACTCCTCCAGGGGCAGGTGCCACGGCAGGTCCAGCAGCAGCGCGGGGTGCTCCGGGTTCGTGGCGCTGATCTGCAATGCCATCGGTGTCCTGCCCTCGCCTCACGGTCGTGTGCCGGCCGGGCACGGCGCGGTGCCGTGTCCCAGAGCATCTCCGCACTTCGACGCCCGTCCCGTCAACCTGGGGGTGGACTTCACCCGCCGCACAGGCAGGCCTACGGGTGCCGCTCGTCGTCCTGGTGGAGCGTCGCGAGCAGGAGCGCGATGTCGTCGGGGCGGTCGGTGGTGTGGCGCGCCTCGTCGGTGAGCTCTTCGGCGACTCCGCCCAGGGAGGCACCGTCCGGTTTCTCGGCGGGCACGGCCGTGAGCGACAGCGCCGTACGGAGCGCCTCGATGCCCTCGTCGATGTCCCTGCCCGGCCGCTCGACGAGGCCGTCGGTGTACAGCGCCAGGACGGCGCCCGGTTCCAGACACAGCTCCGTCACCGGGTAACGGGCCTCCGGGTCCACGCCGAGCACCACACCGCCGGGCAGGTCCAGCACGTCGGTACGGCCACCGGGGCGCCGCAGGAGGGGCTGCGGGTGTCCGGCGCGCGCGGCCCGGACGACTCCGGTGACCGGATCGAGCCGGATGTAGCAACAGCTGGCGAACTGACCCGGATCGAGATCGATGAGCAGCCGGTTCGTCCCGCGCATCACCTCGTCCGGCGGATGGTCGCCGACCGCGAACGCCCGTACCGCACTGCGCAGCTGGCCCATCGTGGCCGCGGCCTGCACCCCGCGGCCCTGCACATCGCCGATGACCAGGGCCAGCCCGTCGCCGGTCTCCACCACGTCGTACCAGTCACCACCGACGTCGATGCCCTGCGTACCCGGCAGATAGCACCCTGCCGTCTCCAGCCGCGGATGCGCCGACAGCCGGCGCGGCAGCAGTGCCTCCTGCAGCGCCCGCGCGATCGTGGCCTCCGTGTCGTAGCGCCGCGCCCTCTCCAGTGCCTGGGCGATCAGCCCGGCCAGCGCCGTGAGCACCGTGCGCTCCTGCCCGCTGAAGCCACGCGGCCGGTCGAAGCCGAGGACGCAGGAGCCCACCGGCCGCCCGGACGCGATCAGCGGCAGGAAAGCCCGGGCGCCCTCGGTGCCGTCCAGCCGGATGCCGGGATAAACGGCCTCCAGCTGCCCCAGCGACTCGAAGAACAGGGGCTTGCCGGTGGTGAGCGCATCCACGGCCGGCAGCCGCGCGTCCAGCCCCATCCCCTCGAACTCGGAGAGGAACCCCTGCGCGTAGCCCGTCTCCCACGCCAGGTACAGGTGCCGCTCGTGCAGCAGGTGGATGGCCAGCCGGCGACCGCCGAACGCGGGCAGCAGCTCGCGCATCACGACCTCGGAGACCTGCTGGGCGGTCACAGCCTCGGTCAGCGCGATGGCCAGGAAGATCGGCCGGTACACCGGTGCCATCGAGGCGACCCCCGCCGTCGTCGGTGGTGCCTCGTCCACCGGGGCGGCCTCCGCGGCGTCCGCGATCTGCCCCAGCGGAACCAGCCGGCACGTCATGAGGTCCGGGCCGGGATGCACCGAGAGCGTCAGCCAGTCACCGTCGTGCCCGTGCCGCCCCGGCCCCGGAGCGACCGGGTGGGGACGCCGGACGTGGAAGTTCACGGGGTCAGGCGACAGCAGCGCCCCGCGCAGATGGTCCTCGTACGACGGCCGCCGCAGCCAGGGCACCGCCTGCGACAGGGGCTGGCCGACGAGTTCCGTCCTCGGCCGGCCGAGGAGCTCGGCACCCCGCGGATTGACGTATGTGATCAGGCCGAGCCGGTCGAACGCGAACACACCGTCCGGGAGCAGATCGGCTGCACCGTCCGCCGCGGGCCCCGGCCCCGGATCGACGACGAGCCCCCGCACCACGGGCGGCGCCTGGGGCATCCAGCACTCCAGCAGGCGCAGCGCCCCGTCCGCGGACCGCACCCTCAGCGGCCCGCCCGCCGGATGTCCGGCGGCCACGGCGTGCAGGGCGTCCAGCACCAGCGGCGCGTCGTCGGGCGCCACCGCCTCCGCGAACGCCTCGGGGGTCCCGGGGAGATCCTCAGGAGCGCAGCCCGCCAGCACCCGCAGGGCGTCGTCCATCGTGACGGTTCCGGCAGCCGCGTCCCAGGTGAAGTGGCCGACATGGCCGACCGGCGAACCTGTGGCCGGGGGCCGCACGCACAGCGGATCCCCGTCCCAGACGATCTCGGCCCCCTCCACCTCCAGCGAGCGCAGCCCGGCGCCCAGCCGGTCCGCGATCCCGGTGACCACGGCGTCGTCGGACAGCACGGCCGCGGTGTCCGGGGCCGCCGGCCGCAGCACCGTCAGCACCCCGTACGTCGTCGAGCCCGCCGACACGGGTACGTACACCGACCCGAACCGGAACGGCAGGCCCGCCGCGAACTGGGGGTAACGGCGCATCGTCTCGGTGGCGTCGGGCAGCACCACGTGAGTGCCGCTCTTGTAGGCGTCGGCGGCGGGGAACTGCCGGTCCACGTGCAACTGCCACCACGGGCGGAACAGCAGTCCGGGCACTCCGGCGAGCACGGCGAGCCGCAGCAGTCCGGGCGCGCCCGACCGCAGGTAGACGCCGCCCGCACAGCCGCTCAGCGCACGCATCGCCTCCACCACGGCAGCGATGAGCACGGCCTGCGGCCTTCCGGGCGCCGGTGCGTCACGCTCCGAGCTCCCATGCATCGCTCTGCCTTCGTCCCCGTGCCGTCGGCCCACCCACACAGGCCCACCCACACAGCAAGAATGCGCCACCGCGGCCCGTCGGCGCATCCGGACACATCCCGCAGCCGCGAGAACAACGCCGGCCACCTCTCCGGTAGCGCCCCGGCAACGTCACCGCACGCGGCGGAACACGTCGTCCGCGTCGTCCCAGCTCATCGATGTGTCCACCGCGGGAAGGCCCCTGCGGACGGCGCGCGCCGACTGGTACATGGCGTCGATCTCGACCTCGTACCGCTGTGCGATGGCGTCCCTGCGCAGCTTCATCGACGGGGTCAGCAGTCCGCCCGCCACGGTGAACGGCTCCGGCAGGATGCGGAACACCCGGATCGACTCCGGGCGTGACAGCCTGCTGTTGGCCGCGGCGATGGCGCGCTGCACCTCCTCCCGTAGGGCGTTCTCCTCCCGCGCGCTCAGGTCTGACGCGTCACCCTGGTCGAACCGGCCCCGGCGCCAGTGCCGCACGAAGTCGGGGTCGAGCGTGATCAGAACCCCGACGCAGGGCCGGTTGTCGCCGACGACCACCGCCTGCTGGATCAGCGGATGCACTCGCAGGAGTTCCTCGAGCGCTGCCGGGGCGACGATCTTCCCGCCGTTGGTGACGAAGATTTCGTTCCTGCGGCCCGTGATCCACAGATAGCCCTCGGTGTCGAGCCGCCCGATGTCGCCGGTGGCCAGCCAGCCGTCGCGCAGAGCCGTCCGTGTGCCGAGCTCGTCGTTGACGTACCCCTGGAACACCGACGGACCGCGCACCAGGATCTCCCCGTCGTCCGCGACCCGTACGTCCACACCCGGCAGCGGACGCCCCACGGTGCCGGACTTCTCCCGCCCCACGGGCTGTGCCGTGATGCCGCCACCGGTCTCCGTGAGCCCGTACCCGTCGTGGACGAGAATTCCGATTCCCGCATAGAAAAGGGCGAGGTCACGATGCAGCGGAGAACCGCCGGACACCGCCCCGCACACCCGGCCACCCAGCGAGGCCCGCAGTTTCCGGTACACGGCCTTCTCGAAGAAGGCGTGCCGCAGCCGCAGATCCACTCCCGGGCCGTGACCCCGCTCCAGGCGGTGCCGCTCGACCGCCAGGGCGTACTCCCGAGCCGTACGCACCGCACGCTCGAACAGAGCGCCCTGGCCCGCCTCCTGGGCGCGGATCAGGAAGTTCTTGTAGATCTTCTCGAAGACGGACGGGACACCGTAGAGAAACGTCGGCCGGAACGACAGGAAATCGTCGCCGAGAATCTCCTCCCGCAGCTCGGGTTCGTGCGCCATCAGCATCCCGCCCCGCAGACACAGGCCCTGGATCATCAGGCCGTACACATGGGAGAAGGGCAGGAAGACGAGAACCGCGGGCTGGACACCCTCGGGCGCGGTGGTGTGCGCCCAGCCGGCCAGCAGCGTGTCGCAGGGGCTCGCCAGACCGTGGTGCGACAGGGCGCACCCCCGGGGACGCCCGCTCGTACCGGACGTGTAGGCGATGACCGCGGTCGAGTCCGGCAGAACGATCCGGCGCAACGAGTCGACGGTCGCCTCCGGCACCGACGAGCCCTGCTCGGCCAGCTGCTCCAGCCCTCCGTCGTCCAGCTGCCAGACGTGCCGCAGCCGGGGCAGCCCGGCGCACACCGAGCCGACCGTCATCGCCCCCTGCCCGTCCTCGACCACGACCCCGGCACAGTCCGCGTCACTGAGGATCCATCGCACCTGCTCGCGCGACGACGTCGGATAGATCGGTACGACCTCGGCACCCACCGACCACAGGGCGAGGCTGAGCGCGGTCCACTCGTACCGGGTGCGCGCCATGATGGCCACCCGGTTGCCCGGCTGTATCCCGCTCGCGACGAACCCCTTGGCCAGACCGGTCACTTCGTCCCGTAACTCGCTCGCGCTGACCTGGGTCCATGTGTCGGTGGCCCCGTCGGGGCGGCGCGCGATCAGCGGGAGGCCGGGATCACGGCTCGCTGTCTCGAAGAGACTGTCGGCGAGCCCTCCCGTCAGAAGGGGCGCGACCGGTGGGGCGGCGGTCCGGATGGTCTGCATGCGCCCTTCATGTGTCGTTCCTGCGTGTCGCCGGTGGTGAACTGGCAGTGATCGAAACGTAGCGCATGTGGTTGCCGCCCGTGGGGCGAATGGGCAAGGAGCCGACCGTCAGGGCCGGGCGTACTCCTGGCGCACGACGCCGGCGAGCTGGGCCAGTGTCTCCTCCGAGCGTGTGCGGTCGGCCTCGTCGAGCGCGGCGAGCGCGTCGGCCGCGGCCTCCCTGACCCTGCGGGGCACCTCCTCCAGCGCCGCCATGCGGTAGGCGATCGTGCGCCGCGCGAGGCGCTCCTCAGGGGTGACGCCCACAGGTCCGGACCGGGGGAAGACGGCGGCCTCGTACACGCTGATGTGCAACAGCACCCCGTGCGCGATCCCCTCCCCGTATCCCCGCAGTCCGGCCTCCCGCTGTGCCAGGGCGAAACCGGTGAGCGCCCGCCTCCGGACGAGGACCGAGCCGACGAGACCGGCCGCCCCCGCGCTCGTCGCCGCGATCAGCGCGAGGAACGCGCCGCCGAGGAGGGCGCCGACGATCGCCCCGGTGGCGGTCATGAGGCAGATCAGTCCCGTGGTGAGCAGGAGCAGGGCGCGTGCGGGAGCGATGGAAGCCATGCGGTGCAGTCTGCCAGCAACCGGTTTCTCCGTACCTGATCACGCAGGAACAGTGTGCGCACGGAGTGCCGTGGTGCTGCCGGGGTTACTTCCGGAGTGTGATGTGTGGCACGTGGGGAAGCGGGGCCGAAGTCCTGGCGCCGTGAATCGTGGCTGGGCACGGCTTGATCGCTGATCACTCGGCGGAATTACCCGGGCAAAGGGATCTCTGGCTCATTTGACAGTGTGTCCGGCGCGTGGATAAGAAGCGTTTCGCTGAGGTCGGGAGGTGGAGAGTGCGCGTGCCCAATGTGATCGGGGACTGGCAGGAGTGCGACGGTGGGCACGCGGGCCTGCGGGTACGCGTCCACGGTGTGGAGCGGGCGGAGCCTCCGCGGGGGCGTGACGACGCCGCCGAAGGACTCGTCTATTTCCGGTTCCGGGTGACGGTGGAGAACCGCGCCGGCACGCCCTTCGGTATCCATGTGGAGGACGGACAGTTCGACGTGCGGACCGGGCCCGATGGCGAGAGCGCATTCCTCGACTGGCGCAATTCGCAATTCATCGAAGGCTTCGATCTTTATCCCCTGCGGCGAGCCACGGCCGTCGTCTATGCCGCGGCCGCCGATTCCTCCCTCGCACGTGTGGACATCCAGATCCAGCTGAGGACGGACGAGGAATGGGCCGACCGCTATCTGTGGGCGGGCGGTATCGGAGCGCACGGGGACGTTCTCGGCCGTGACTCCGCCCTGGACGGGACGGGAGAGGGCCTGGCCTGCCAGGTCAGCAGCTTTCTGCAACGGGAGGCCGAGCAGGGGCCGGCCTGAGGGGACGGCCTCGTCCTCAAAACGACGGACTGGCTCGCAATCAGCCCCTCCGGCGTTTGAGGAGCGGGGGTCCGGGGGCTGGCCCCCGAACGGGGTCCGGGGCGGAGCCCCGAAGGACTGGGCCGGGGCGCAGCCCCGGACTGGGGTTCCAGGGGGCGCAGCCCTCTCGGCGGGGTCGAAGGGGCGGAGCCCCTGGGATGGGACGGGTAGGTGCGGCGGGGGCGAGAACATCGCCCCCTACACCGGCCGCAGCCACACCGTAGCCAGCGGCGGCACGGTCAGCCGCGCACACGCACCGTCGGCACCGACCCGCACCGGACCGGGACCGAGCACACCGCTGCCCCCATAACGCGCGGCATCCGTGTTGAGCACCTCCTCCCAGGCCGGGAACCCCTCGGGCACCCGGAGCCCGTAGTCGTGCCGCACCACGGGCGAGAAGTTCGACACCGAAAGCAGCGGCGCCCCGTCCGCCGCGAACCGCAGGAACGCGAACACGTTGTCCTCGGCGGCATCCACAGCCACCCACCGAAACCCGCCGGGGTCGCTGTCCCGTTCCCACAGGGCCGGAGCCTCGCGGTAGACGGAGTTGAGGTCGCGGACCAGGTCCCGTACGCCCCGGTGGTCCGCCTCCGCCCCGTATGCCGGGTCCAGCAGCCACCAGTCCGGGCCGTGTCCTTCCGACCACTCCGCTCCCTGGGCGAACTCCTGCCCCATGAAGAGCAGTTGCTTGCCGGGGTGGGCCCACATGAAGCCGAGGTACGCGCGGTGGTTGGCACGCTGCTGCCACCAGTCGCCCGGCATCTTCGACACCAGTGATCCCTTGCCGTGGACGACCTCGTCGTGGGAGATCGGGAGTACGTAGTTCTCGCTGTAGGCGTACACCATCGAGAACGTCATCTCGTTGTGGTGGTACCTGCGGTGCACCGGGTCCTTGGACATGTAGCCGAGCGAGTCGTGCATCCAGCCCATGTTCCACTTCAGCCCGAACCCCAGACCACCCCGGTCGGTGGGCGAGGTCACCCCGCCCCAGTCGGTCGACTCCTCCGCGATCGTCACCACGCCCGGCACCCGCCGGTACAGCGTCGCGTTCATCTCCTGCAGGAACCGCACCGCGTCGAGGTCCTCCCGCCCGCCGTGCTCGTTCGGCGTCCACTGCCCGGGCTCGCGCGAGTAGTCGAGGTACAGCATCGAGGCGACCGCGTCCACGCGCAGCCCGTCGATGTGGAACTCCTCGCACCAGTACACCGCGTTGGCCACCAGGAAGTTCCGCACCTCCGTCCGCCCGAGGTCGAACTCGAACGTCCCCCAGTCCGGGTGTTCGGCGCGGCGGGTGTCGCCGGGCTCGTACAGCGGGTAGCCGTCGAACCGGGCCAGCGCCCAGTCGTCCCGCGGGAAGTGCGCCGGCACCCAGTCCATGATCACGCCGATGCCGGCCTGGTGGAGCCGGTCGACGAGGTACTTGAAGTCGTCGGGGGTGCCGAGCCGGGCCGTGGGCGCGTAGTAGCCGGTGACCTGGTAGCCCCACGAGCCGCCGAACGGGTGCTCGGCGACCGGCATCAGCTCCACGTGCGTGAAGCCCAGGTCCTTCACGTACGCGGGCAGTTGCTCCGCCAACTCCCGGTACGTCAGGCCGGGCCGCCAGGAGGGCAGGTGGACCTCGTACACCGAGAACGGCGCCTCATGGGCCGGGCGGTCGGCCCGGTGCGTCATCCACTCCGCGTCGCTCCACTCATGATGGGACGCAGTCACGACGGACGCCGTCGCCGGCGGTGCCTCGGTACGCCGGGCCATCGGGTCGGACTTGAGGAACCGGGCGCCGTACCGGGTCGTGATCTCGAACTTGTACCGCCGGCCCTCGCCGATCCCGGGCAGGAACAGTTCCCACACCCCGGATGAGCCGAGCGACCGCATCGGGAACGCCGTGCCGTCCCAGTACGTGAAGTCCCCGGCGACCCTGACCCCCTGCGCGTTCGGTGCCCACACCGTGAAGCGGGTGCCGGTCACGCCCTGGTGCACCATCGGCTCCGCGCCCAGAGCCCTCCACAGTTCCTCGTGCCGCCCCTCACCGATGAGGTGCAGGTCGAACTCACCGAGCGCGGGCAGGAAGCGGTACGGGTCGTGGACCTCGTACTCGGCGTCATCGTACGACACCAGCAGCGTGTACTCCGGGACCGTGTCCAGCGGCAGGACGGCGGAGAACAGGCCGTCACCCTCGCTGTCGAGCGGTGTGTGACACCCGTCGACCACGACGCTCACCTTGTGCGCGAACGGGCGCAGGGCCCGGAACGTCACGCCGTCCGGGCCGGGATGCGCGCCGAGCAGCGCGTGCGGGTCGTGGTGCGATCCCGACAGCAGACGCGCCCGGTCGGCCTCGTCCAGGGGAGCGGCCCCGGCCGGCCCCCGGCTGCCGGGGTCGGACCGGCCGGTGGACCCCCGGCGGTCGGGGGAGCCGTGCCTGTCGGCCGTCCTGCGGCGGTCGGGGCTCGGCCTGCCGGCCGGCCGCAGGGCTTCGGCCCGTTGGGCGTGTGGGGAGCGGGAGGGATCACGCAGGGCCACGATGTCAGCCTCCTCGGGCGGCGAGTCGACGGATCGCCGCCATCGGTACAGGGAGCCAGCTGGGGCGGTTCCGGGCCTCGTAGACGACCTCGTACACCGCTCGGTCGGTTTCGTAGGCGCGCAACAGCTGGGGCTCGGCCCGCGGGTCCCAGCCCGCCCCGTCCGCGTAGCCCGCGCAGTAGGCCTCGCGGCAGCGTTCCGCCCACTCGGGATGCCACGGCCGCCGTGTGCGGGCCGCGTAGTCGAAGGAGCGGAGCATCCCGGCGACGTCGCGCACCGGCGACTGGGCGCTGCGGCGTTCGGCGAGCGGGCGGGACGGTTCGCCCTCGAAGTCGATGACGAACCACTCACGGTCCGCCCGCAGCACCTGACCGAGGTGCAGATCGCCGTGGATCCGCTGCACGGTACGACCGGCACCGCAGGCGCCGAACGTGTCGAAGGCGGTCCGCAGCCCGGGAACGTACGGCTGGAGGGCGGGCACACAGTGGGCGGCCTCGCCCAGCCGCTCGGCCATCGCGGCCGCGAGGGGCCCGTTCTCGCTCCGGGTGTCGGTGGGGAAGGAGGTCGCCAGCGCCAGGTGCACCTCGGCCGTGGCCTGCCCCAACTCGTACGACTCCGCCGTGAAGTCCCGGCCCTCGGCGAGTGCGCGCAGCGCCAGGGCCCAGCCGTCGGACGCGCCGGGCAGGAACGGCTGGAGCACGCCGAGGGTGGCGTCCGGCCGTGTGGTGCGGATCCACGCCACGGGTGCGGGCACACGGGAGCAGCCCTGCCGGGCCAGTGCCCCCGGCACCTCCAGATCCGGGTTGATGCCTGGCTGGATGCGGCGGAACACCTTCAGGATGAACACGTCGCCGTAGACGATCGAGGAGTTGGACTGCTCCGCGTCCAGCAGACGCGGAGCGAGCGCGGCCGGCAGGGGCACGGACGGGTCCCTCTCGAAGGCCAGCGGACCCGCTGTCCCCGGGTGCCGCAGCCGCTCCAGGAGCAGTGCCGCCGAGCGCGGGTCATGGAACGCGTCGTACACGGCCAGACCCGTCAGCGGACCGTCCTGCGCCCGTCCGATGAAGGCACCGGCGAGCCGGGGAGGCAGGTACTCGCGTACGCCCAGCAGCAGTTGGTAACAGTCGCCGGAGGGGGAGGTGTCACCCGGTGCGCGCGGCCCCGCGTGCTCGGCGTGGACCAGCAGATGCAGACAGCCCGGATACAGCTCCGTCATCGACAGCAGCGTCACATCGGTGACCGGCCGGTCCTTCCCCGCGAACCAGCGCTGCCGGGGCAGCCACTCCCGCAGCAACCCGCTGAGCGAAGCCATCGGGTGGAGGCGGTCGGGGCCCCTCGGGAGGAGCGAAACGGTCTCGGTCTTCGCCATGATGACGCGTCCTTTCGCGAGCTCGCTCAAACTTCTTGGCGGGCGCGGGGAGCGACTCGGGAGAGCCGGAACCAGTAGAAGCCGTGGCCTGCGAGGGTGAGGAGGTAGGGGAGTTCTCCGATGGCGGGGAAGCGGACTCCTCCGATGAGTTCGACGGGGTGGCGGCCGGTGTAGGTGCTGAGGTCGAGTTCGGTGGGTTGGGCGAAGCGGGAGAAGTTGTGGACGCACAGGACGAGGTCGTCGGTGGTGTCGTCGGTGGTGTCGTCGGTGGCGGGGGCTTCGCGGAGGAAGGCGATGACGGCGGGGTTGGTGGAGGGGAGTTCGGTGTAGGAGCCGAGGCCGAAGGCGGGGTTCTGTTTGCGGATCTCGATCATGCGGCGGGTCCAGTGCAGCAGTGACGAGGGGGAGGACATGGAGGCTTCGACGTTGGTGACCTGGTAGCCGTAGACGGGGTCCATGATGGTGGGCAGGTAGAGGCGGCCGGGGTCGCAGGAGGAGAAGCCGGCGTTGCGGTCGGGTGTCCATTGCATGGGGGTGCGGACGGCGTCGCGGTCGCCGAGCCAGATGTTGTCGCCCATGCCGATTTCGTCGCCGTAGTAGAGGATCGGGCTGCCGGGGAGGGAGAGGAGCAGGGCGGTGAAGAGTTCGATCTGGTTGCGGTCGTTGTCGAGGAGGGGGGCGAGGCGGCGGCGGATGCCGATGTTGGCGCGCATGCGGGGGTCTTTGGCGTATTCGGCCCACATGTAGTCGCGTTCTTCGTCGGTGACCATTTCGAGGGTGAGTTCGTCGTGGTTGCGGAGGAAGATGCCCCATTGGCAGTGGGTGGGGATGGCGGGGGTTTTGGCGAGGATTTCTGAGACGGGGTAGCGGGATTCGCGGCGGACGGCCATGAAGATGCGGGGCATGACGGGGAAGTGGAAGGCCATGTGGCATTCGTCGCCGCCGGTCTGGTAGTCGCCGAAGTAGTCGACGACGTCTTCGGGCCATTGGTTGGCTTCGGCGAGCAGGACGGTGTCGGGGTAGTGTGCGTCGATTTCTTTGCGGACTCGTTTGAGGAATTCGTGGGTGGCTGGGAGGTTTTCGCAGTTGGTGCCTTCTGCCTGGTAGAGGTAGGGGACGGCGTCGAGGCGGAAGCCGTCGATGCCGAGGTCCAGCCAGAAGCGGAGTCCGGCGAGCATTTCCTGCTGTACGGCGGGGTTTTCGTAGTTGAGGTCGGGTTGGTGGGAGAAGAAGCGGTGCCAGTAGTACTGCTTGCGGACGGGGTCGAAGGTCCAGTTGGAGGCTTCGGTGTCGACGAAGATGATGCGGGCGTCCTGGAACTGTTTGTCGTCGTCGGCCCATACGTAGTAGTCGCCGTAGGGTCCGGTGGGGTCTTTTCTTGATTCCTGGAACCAGGGGTGCTGGTCGCTGGTGTGGTTCATGACGAAGTCGATGATGACGCGCATGCCGCGTTGGTGGGCGGCGTCGACGAATTCCACGAAGTCGGCGAGGTCGCCGAATTCGGGGAGGACGGCGGTGTAGTCGGAGACGTCGTAGCCGCCGTCGCGGAGGGGGGATTTGAAGAAGGGGGGCAGCCAGAGGCAGTCCACGCCCAGCCATTGCAGGTAGTCGAGTTTGGCGGTCAGTCCTTTGAGGTCGCCGACGCCGTCGCCGTTGCTGTCCTGGAAGGAGCGGACAAGGACCTCGTAGAAGACGGCGCGTTTGAACCACTCCGGGTCCCGGTCCTTGGCTGGAGTGTCCTCGAAAGTGTCCGGGACTGGCTTGTTCACGGTCATGGAGTTCCTGACCCTCCGCTCTGCGCCGATGACGACCGCCGCACGTGGAAGACGTGTGCGGGTGCCAGGCCGGGTTCGAGGCGCACGTAGTTGTTTCTGCCCCAGTGGTGGATCTCGCCGGTGAGCTCGTCGTGGACCAGCATGGGCTCGTGCCAGTCCAGGCCGAGTTGCGGCATGTCCAACGAGACCGTGGCCTCGTGGGTGTGGTGGGGGTCGAGGTTGGTGACCACGAGGACCGTGTCCGAGCCGGTGCGCTTGCTGTACGCGATCAGGGCGTCGTTGTCGGTGCGGTGGAAGCGCAGGTTCCTGAGCCGGCGCAGGGCGGGGTGGCGTCGCCGGATGCGGTTCAGGGACGTGATGAGGGGTGCGATGCTGCGTCCCTCGCGTTCGGCGGTTTCCCAGTCGCGGGGCGTGAGTTGGTACTTCTCGGAGTCGAGGTATTCCTCGCTGCCCTGGCGGAGGGGGGTGTTCTCGCACAGTTCGTAGCCGCTGTAGACGCCCCAGGCCGGTGACAGTGTGGCGGCCAGTACGGCGCGTACCTCGAAGGCGGGGCGGCCGCCCTGCTGGAGGTAGGCGTGGAGGATGTCGGGGGTGTTGACGAAGAAGTTCGGCCGCATGTAGGAGGCCGCGTCCCCGGACAGTTCCGTGAGGTACTCGGTCAGTTCCTGCTTGGTGTTGCGCCAGGTGAAGTAGGTGTAGGACTGCTGGAAGCCGGTCTGGGCCAGGGTGTGCATCATCGCGGGGCGGGTGAACGCCTCGGCCAGGAAGATCACGTCCGGGTCGGTGCGGTTGACGTCGGCGATGACGCGTTCCCAGAAGACGACCGGTTTGGTGTGGGGGTTGTCCACGCGGAAGATCCGCACCCCGTGGGCCATCCAGTGCCGCAGGACGCGCACCGTCTCGGTGACCAGGCCGTCCATGTCGGCGTCGAAGGCGATGGGGTAGATGTCCTGGTACTTCTTCGGCGGGTTCTCGGCGTGGGCGATGGTGCCGTCGGGGCGGTGGTGGAACCACTCGGGGTGCTTGTCCACCCAGGGATGGTCCGGGGAGCACTGCAGGGCGAAGTCCAGCGCGATCTCCATCCCCAGCGACCGGGCCTCCTCCACGAAGTCGACGAAGTCGTCGAGGGTGCCCAGGTCGGGGTGGACGGTGTCGTGGCCGCCCTCGGGGGAGCCGATGGCCCAGGGCACGCCGACATCGCCGGGCTCGGGGGAGAGGGTGTTGTTGCGGCCCTTGCGGAAGGTGCGCCCGATGGGGTGGATCGGGGGCAGGTAGACGACGTCGAAGCCCATGGCGGCGATCGCGGGCAGCCGCCGGGCGGCGGTACGGAACGTGCCGTGCGGGCACTCGGGCGTGCCCTCGGAGCGCGGGAAGAACTCGTACCACGACCCGTACAGGGCGCGTTCCCGCTCCACCAGCAGCGTCAACTCCTCCGAAGCGGTGACCAGTTCCCGCAACGGATGCCGCGCGAGGACCTCATCGACCTCGGGCGTCAACGCGCCCGCGAGACGCACAGCCGCCTGACGCGTCTCGTCCCGCAGAACGTCCACGGCGGTCAGGACCGCGTCACGTGCCGCGCCCTTCGGTACTCGGGCGGCGGCCCGCTCGTACAGCTCGGCGCCTTCTTCGAGTACCAGGCCGGTGTCGATGCCGGCCGGAATCTTGATGTCCGCGGTTCGGCGCCAGGTGGTCACCGGGTCGCTCCAGGCCTCCACGCGGTACGTCCACAGACCGGCCTCACGCGGCGTGACATCCGCGCCCCAGCGGTCGGTGCCGGGCGCCAGCTCACGCATCGGCGTCCACGGGCCCGTACGGCCGTTCGGGTCCCTCAGGACGACATTGGCGGCGACGGCGTCATGACCCTCACGGAACACCGTCGCCGAGACCTGGAAGGTCTCCCCCTCGACGGCCTTCGCCGGGCGTCTGCCGCACTCGACGGCCGGCCGGACACCCCGTACCGGGATGCGGCCGATGGCCGGAGTCGACCTCATGCGTTTCACCTCCGCCGTGTTCGAGCCGGGCTCTGAGCCGAAAGCCGTGCCCGACGGTTCCTACCTCCCTGATGTGCTGCCTCCCGGCCGGGAACGGCGGCCTGGAGGAGGGCCGCGTCTGCCCACGTGCCGCTGCTGCGACTGGCCGTTCTCCCGCAGATACGCGACCAGGTTGGACCGCAGATAGAGCTCGGCGGCATCAACGGCCTCCCGGGCGCAGCGCTTGCCCATCAGGACGCACAAGGTGTAGCCCGCGTCCTCGAAACTCGCCCTCGCCGTCCGGTCGGTCGGGGCCGCGAGCATCACGCGTTCCCACGCCCGGTACCGCTCCAGGTGCCGGGCGACCTCGGCTTTGGCGGGCAGCAGCATGGCGCCGGTCACCTTTCCACGCTCTCGACGGGCACGGTCTCCCGGATGACCGGGCCGAGGCCGTGCAGGCAGGGGTGCCGGCCCGTCACGGGGGCCGAGACCTTCACTCATGGTGCATGGTTGACGACTCAGCGTCTTGTTGGAGCTTCAACTACCCCATTCGTCGCTCGTGTTGCACGAATGGCGTAGCACTCCCACTCTGGAGTAACTCAGAAGCGATCGGCGCTCACGCCCCGTGTCGGGGTTCGGTCCGCAAGGGCGAGGACGGGCGAGAGCTGCGCAGGTGAGGAGCCAACGACGATGAAGACCGCAGTGCCCTGCTACTACCACCTCGACGTGGAAGTGAGCCCGGAACGGGTCGGACAGGTGAGGCGCATCATGGCCGCCCACCTCCGGTACTGGGATCTGGAAACCCTCGTCGAGCCCGTCTGCCAGGGCGCGGAGCTGCTGCTGCGCGCCATCGACGAGCACGCCACGGACAAGAACACGTCGATCGAGATGTGGTGGAACCGCCAGTACGTCATCACCGCCTTCGGCCAGAACGACCGGGAGCTGTGGCCCGACCAGGACCTGCGGGCGTGCCTGGTGGGCATCGCCGCGCTGAGCGACGGCTGGGGCTGCTGTGCCACAGCCGCCGGCAGCAAGGTCATCTGGTTCTCGCAACGGGCCCGCGCCGGCGAACGGGCGCCTCTGGTCCCGACGGCACCCACCCCGACGGAGCGCGAGGCCCTCCGGGTGCCTCGCGAGATGCCGGTCCCCGTGCTCGTCGGCCCGGAGGGCGGGGTGCCGGTTCCGGCCCTGACCGGCCACGAGGGTGCTGTGCCGGACGAGTGGGACGAGGCGCGGTGACCGTGCGACCAGGCCGGAAAGGGGTGCCCGTCTGGAGCGGACACCCCTACCCGCTGGGCGCCGCCTTCGACGGTGCGGGCACCAACTTCGCCCTGTTCAGTGAGGTCGCCGAAGGGGTCGACCTCGTCCTCGTCGGCGACGACGGCACCTCCCGTTCCGTCCCGGTCACCGAGGCCGACGGTTTCGTGTGGCACTGCTACCTGCCCGGCGTCGGACCCGGGCAACGCTACGGCTACCGGGTGCACGGCCCCTGGCACCCGTCCGCGGGCCACCGCTGCAATCCGGCGAAACTGCTCCTCGACCCGTACGCCACAGCGGTGGACGGGCAGGTCGACGACCACCCCTCGCTCTACGAGCGAGCCCCGGCCGGACCCGCCCCCGGCGACAGCGCCGGGCACACCATGCTGGGTGTGGTGACCGACCCGGCCTTCGACTGGGGCGACGATCGGCCTCCCCGGCGGAGTTACGCCGAAACGGTGATCTACGAGGCCCATGTCCGGGGCCTGACCCGCACGCATCCGGAGGTCCCCGCCGAACTCCGCGGGACCTACGCGGGCCTCGCGCACCCCGCGATCCTCGACCACCTGACCTCACTGGGCGTGACCGCGATCGAGCTGATGCCGGTGCACCAGTACGTCCAGGACGGCGTCCTGCAGGGCCGCGGCCTGTCGAACCACTGGGGCTACAACACGATCGGCTTCTTCGCCCCGCACAACGCCTACGCGGCCCACGGCACCCGCGGCGAACAGGTCACAGAGTTCAAGTCCATGATCAAGGACCTGCACGCGGCCGGCCTCGAAGTGATCCTCGACGTGGTCTACAACCACACCGCCGAGGGCAACGAGAAGGGCCCCACGCTCTCCTTCCGCGGCATCGACAACGCCTCGTACTACCGACTGGTGGACGGCGACTGGGCCCACTACTACGACACCACCGGCACCGGCAACAGCCTGCTCATGCGCCACCCGTACGTCCTCCAGCTGATCATGGACTCGCTGCGGTACTGGGTCACCGAGATGCACGTCGACGGCTTCCGATTCGACCTCGCGGCGACCCTGGCCCGCCAGTTCCACGAGGTGGACCGGCTGTCGGCGTTCTTCGACCTGATCCAGCAGGACCCGGTGATCAGCAGGGTCAAGCTCATCGCCGAGCCCTGGGACGTGGGCGAGGGCGGATATCAGGTGGGGAACTTCCCGCCCCTGTGGTCGGAGTGGAACGGCAAGTACCGTGACGCCGTACGGGACTTCTGGCGCGGCGAGGAGCACACGCTCGGCGAGTTCGCCTCCCGTCTGACCGGCTCGGCGGACCTGTACGAGCACAGCAGGCGCTGCCCGCGCGCCAGCATCAACTTCGTGACCGCGCACGACGGGTTCACCCTGCGTGACCTCGTCTCGTACAACGACAAACACAACGAGGCCAACGGCGAGAACAACCGGGACGGCGAGAGCACCAACCGCTCCTGGAACTGCGGAGCCGAGGGCCCCACGAACAACCCCCGTGTCCTCACCCTGCGCGCCCGCCAGCAACGCAACTTCCTCGCCACCCTGTTCCTGTCCCAGGGCATCCCGATGCTCTCCCACGGCGACGAACTGGGCCGCACCCAGCGCGGCAACAACAACGCCTACTGCCAGGACAACGAGGTCTCCTGGATCGACTGGCGGCTGACCGGCGAACAGCGCGAGCTGGTCGACTTCACCCGCGGTCTCATCGCCCTGCGCGCGGCCCACCCCGTCCTGCGCCGCCGCCGCTTCTTCCACGGCGACACCTCCACCCGTGTCGGCCGGCCGCTGCCCGACCTGGTGTGGCTGCTGCCGGACTCCCGCGAGATGACCGACGCGGACTGGCAGCGCTCCGACGCCCACTCCGTCGCCGTCTTCCTCAACGGCGACGCCATCGCGGAACGCGACCCGTACGGTCGGCGTGTGCTGGACGACTCCTTCCTGCTCCTGCTGAACGGCTACTGGGAGCCCATGACCTTCCGCCTGCCGGACGTCACGTACGGCGAACGCTGGAGGACCCGGATCGACACCGCCGCCCCGCAGGGCACCCCGGACGAGACGGAACGCAAGGCGGACACGGAGATCCTCGTCGAGGCCCGGGGCCTGGTGCTGCTGTCCCGGCCGTCCAGGACAGTACGGGGACGGTGAGCAGCGCCGCGACGACGGGGGAGTACCGAGGGGTGCCGGAGCGGGGCGGAACGTGGGCGGGCGGTCAGTCGTCCTGATCCATCTGCCCGGTCACCGTGAACTGGGCGCCGTCCGGGTCACGGAGGACGGCCTCGGCCTCGCTCTGCCGGAGTACGGTGCCGCCGTTCTTCTCCACCGCCTTGGCGCAGGCCGCCACGTCGGAGACCGCGAAGTGGACCTGCCAGTGGGGCCGGATCGTGGGGTCGGGCGCCGCCTCCAGCGCCCCGGAGCTGATCCGGGCCACGACCGTGCCCCGGCTGCGCAGCACGACCTCGTTGCCCTCGTAGTGGACCTCGCAGCAGCCCGGCCGTTCCGTGGCCCAGTCCAGGACCTGGCCGTAGAAGATCGCGGCGTCGAAGGCGTCCCGGGTGTGCAGCTTGATGAAGGCCGGAGCGACCCGGCGCCAGGCCTCCCAGTCGGTGAAGAGGTCGCCCTCCCAGATCCCGAAGGTGGCCCCGTCGCGGTCGGCCAGCAGAGCCGCCCGACCCGGTGGGAAGGAGAGCGGCCCGACCGCCACGGTGCCCCCGCGCTCCCTCGCCCGGGACACGGCATCGTCCGCACTGGGCACGGCGAAGTACGGCGTCCACGCGACAGCCACCTGCCACATCGTCGCCACCCCGGCGATTCCCGCGACCGGCGCACCGTCCTGCAGCGCGATGCGGAACCGGTCCCCGAGCTTCGCCGTCCGCCACTCCCACCCGAGTACCGCGTGGTAGAAGTCCTCCGTGGCCCGCATGTCCCGGCTGGTCAGGCTCACCCAGCAGGGAGCTCCGAACACGGAATGGGAGGAGACGGCGTCCGCTGCCCCGCTGGTACATGTCGTGTCGTGATTCATGGCAGTAGCGTCCTGGTCTCGTGGACCGGCCCGCACCGGCAGGACACCAGTGTCCGGCCTGACTCGGTACCGGCGCCTGCCGAGTACCCCGGGAATGCCAACGAAACGGACGCTGGAGCGGGCCCGGCGTCAACCGGTCCGGACCAGTGTGCTCATCCGGGTGGCGTCTGGTCGTGCGGGTGACAGGAGCCGGTGCGGTCCTCTGAACGAGTGACCGGCGACCCGGAACGCGAGCATCACGTCCATGCCCCGGCTGCTTCGTCCGTGGTCGCCGGATCGGTCTTCCGTGGTCGTGGGACCGGACCGGTCTAGTTCAGCAGATCCGCCAGGCGGCGCCAGGCAGCGCGGGGGAGGGCGTCGCGCGGCTGGTCGTCGACGACCTGGAGGGCCACGTGGTCGGCTCCCGCCGCGTGGAGGGCGTCGATGCTCGCCCTCACACGGTCCTGGTCGCCCCAGGCGTACACGGCGTCGACGAGCCGGTCGCTGCCGCCGCCCGTGAAGTCGTCCTCGGTGAATCCGAGCCGCAGGAAGCTGTTGGTGTAGTTCGGCAGTCCCAGGTAGAGGGCGAGGTAGTCGCGGGCGATCGCACGGGCGCGGCCCGGGTCCGTCTCCAGGACCACCTTCAGTTCCGGCGCCAGCAGCGGGCCGTCCCCCAGGATCTCGCGGGCCTGCGCGGTGTGCTCGGGCGTGACCAGGTACGGGTGCGAACCGGCGGCCCGGTCGCGGGACAGCTTCAGCATCTTCGGCCCGAGCGCCGCCAGCACCCGTCGCCCGGCCGGCACACCGGCGGCGTCCAGCGCGTCCAGGTAACCCACCATGGAGGAGTAGGGGCGACGGTACTGGTCGCTCAGCCGCGCGTGACTCACTCCGAGGCCGAGCAGGAAACGGCCGGGGTGGGCGGCCTCCAGATCGGCGAACTGCCGGGCGGAGTCGGCCGCCTCGTAGTCCCAGATGCTCTGGATGCCGGTGGCGACGGTCACCCGCTCGGTCGCCTCGACGAGCGGCACGGCGTGCCGCACCCCGGGGCTGCCGCCCAGCCACACGGCCCCGAAGCCGAGCTCCTCGATCTCGGCCACCGCCTCCGCGAGCTCACCACGCCGTGCGGGCTCCTCAGCCCGCAGCCCCATGCTCCAGATGCCGTACCGCCCGACGGCCTCCTTCGCCGCGCTGCCGTGATCCACAGCGGTGACGTTCCCGATCGATTCCGACATCGATTCCGATCCCTCCGCGCTCGATGCTGCGTCGTAACAACTGACCCAGCTGATCCATCTGATCCAGTCGTGCCAACCGGAGGATGCCTCAGGGTAGTCCCGGACCGGTGACCGTTTCCGAGGACGGCGTGTCGGACGCTCGATGGACGATCACCTGGGCGCGGGCGTCGCAGGCGTCCGGCGCAGCCCCGGGGTGGTGGCTCCCACCATGGCGACAGCGCCGAGGCAGAGCAGGCCGCCGCTGATGAGGGCAGTTGTTCCCGTCGTGGCGTCCGCGACGAGGCCGCCGCGCAGGTTGCCGATGTCGGGGCCGGCCTGCCCGACGACCTGCTCAGCGGCACTGACACGTCCGAGCAGTTCGTTCGGCGTGTGCATCTGGACGATCGTGCTGCGGGACACCACGGAGACGGTGTCGGCGGCGCCGGCCAGGACGAGGAAGGCCAACCCGGTCCATGGATCCGGTGACATGCCGAACAGCGTGAGTGCCGCGCCCCATGCGGCGGAGCCGCCGAGCATGACCAGGCCGGGGCGGGGGAGCCGGGTGAAGGTTCCGGAGAGGAGGGAAGCGATGGTGCCGCCGACGGCTATGGCGGTGAGGTAGAGCCCGAGAGTCCGCGGATTGCCGCCGAACCGTTCCGAGTTGATGAGCGGGAACAGGCTGATCGGCATGGACAGCACGGTGGTGGCCAGATCGGTGACCAGGGCGCCGCGGATGACGGGAGTCCTGACCAGGAAGGCCAGGCCGTCCAGGACTCCGCGGAGGCCCGGCCGGGCGGGCTCGCCTCCGGGCTTCATCCGTGGCAGACCGAACGCACCGTAGAACGCCGCGGCAAAGGTGACCGCGTCGATCACATAGCAGGTACCGACTCCCAGCCCACCCGTGATCAGCCCGCCCAGGGCGGGCCCCGCCAGCATGGCCCCCTGGAAGGCGATCCGCCGCAGGGCCAGTCCGGCAGCCAGCTGGTGCTCGGGCAGAAGGTGCGGGATGAAGGTACGGGATGCCGGGCCGCCGCCGGCGGTGAAGCAGGACTGAGCCGCCACCAGCAACAGCACTCCGCCGACCGGCACGTTTCCGAGGAAGCCCTGAAGCGCGAGCAGAAGCGAGCAGACGGCTTGCCCGCCGGTCGTGAACAGGTAGAACTTCCGCCGGTCGACCCGGTCGACGACCGATCCGGCGAAGAGGCCGAGCGTGACGAGCGGGATCGCCTGTGCCAGGCCCACCGCGCCGGTCCACGCGGTGCTCCCGGTCGTCTGCCAGATCTGGAACATCACGGCGACGGCCGTCATCTGGCTGCCGAGCCCGGAAAGGGTCTGACCGATCCACAGCCGCCGGAACGGCGGCGACGACCGCAGCGGTGTCACATCGAGCCATATGTGTCTCAGCGCCACGCGGAGTCCTGGGCCAGCTTCTCGGCGATCCGGTCGTGAAAGCTCTTGCGCTCCAGGGCTTGCTCGATGTCGGTGACCACCCGGCTGAGCGGATAAGGGATCTCCGCCTCGATCTCGGCGAGGGCGGCCTCGGTGGCCCGCCACTCCGCCGCCAGTCGGCCGACGACACTACGGGCCTTCTCTGTGAGCGTCACCTTCTTGCTGCGCGCGTCGTCACCGGCGACGGTCTGAACCCAGCCGGCCGCGCGCATCGCGGCCACCTTCTGACTGAGTGCCGAGTGTGTCCGGTCGACCGACTCGGCCAGTTCCCTGATGGACATCGGCCCGTAGGCATGGAGTCGGAGCAACTCCATCACGAAGCTCGGCTTGAGCCCTTCGATCTGCCCTTCGGAGTAGATCCGGGCGATGTCCGCGTCCATCGATGCCTGGAGGAGGCGCAACGGCCGCCAGAGGCTCTGCTGGGTGGGGTCGGCTGCCTGGGGTTCGGTCATGAAGGGATCGTAACAGTGCTTATATAAGTGCTGTTATGTTTTTCTGCCTGCGGGCGGGCGTGCGCAGCCTGCGGCCCCTTCGCGTCAGCCCCCAGGGTTTGAGGACGGAGATCACGGTCATGAAGACGTACGCGGACAGGGACACGATCGGCCCGTACAGGACGTCGCCGGCGTCGGGCAGGGGCCGGCCCGCGGCGACGGCGGCGACCGCGGAGTTCACCCCGGGGCGCAGCGCGAAGACCGTTGCGGTGGTCGTGGCCAGGGTCAGCCAGAACTTCGTGTAGACCCACCGGTGCCTGGCCAGTCCCCACACGGTGCCCAGGGACAGCACCAGACCACTGAGGAGTGTCAGGAACGCGACGGGGAGCAGGAGCCAGTCGGCGAAGAGCTTCATGGCGCGGACGGAGGACTCCACGGTCACCTCGGACCCGGTGGTGGCCGCGGCGATCCCGAGCGCGAGCAGCCCGAGCGTGAGCCCGAGCCAGCCGGCGGAGGCGGCCACATGGACAACGAGGAGAGCCCGGCGTGCGGGTCGGTTCAGTTTCACCCGGCTCACGGTGCCGGGCGGGAGCGCCGAGGACGTCTGACGGCGGGAGTAACCGCGCGTACTGGCCTCGGAGTAGAGGGCGCGACGTCATCTCGTCGATGTGGCGGGGTTGTTGCCGCGCTCGGGAAACACGGAGATAACACGGAGATACGTCGTCCGCCCGCGGAAGTGGCCGAAGCAGCCCTTTCCACGGGCGGACGGAGTCAACCCTTGTGTGGCCTACCAGCGGCCTTCCACCTGATCCTTGATCCTGCGGTCGTACAGGTCCTGGATCGCGGTGAGCGTTGCGTCGGAGAGCGGCGCCAGCTCGGCGGCGGCCGCGTTGGCCCGGACCTGCTCGGGCGAACGGGCCCCGGGGATCACGGTGCTGACGCCCGGCTGCTGGATGATCCAGCGCAGCGCCGACTGGGCCGGGGTGTACCCCTCCGGCGCGAGGGCGGAGAACTCGGCCGCCGCCTCGACGCCCGCCTCGAAGTCGACGCCGGAGAAGGTCTCGCCCTGGTCGAAGGCCTCCCCGTGCCGGTTGAACGTCCGGTGGTCGTCGGCGGCGAAGACCGTGTCCTTCGTGTACTTGCCCGACAACAGGCCGGAGGCGAGCGGCACCCGGGCGATGATGCCCACCCCCGCCTTCTCGGCCGCCGGGAGAACCTCCCGCAGCGGCTTCATCCGGAACGGGTTGAATATGATCTGCACGCTCGCCACGTTCGGTCGCGCGATCGCTGTCAGCGCCTCGGCGGTGGTCTCCACGCTGACGCCGTACGCGGCGACGCGCCCCTCGTCGACGAGAGTGTCCAGGGCGTCGAACACCTCGTCCGACGAGTAGACGGGCGTCGGAGGGCAGTGCAACTGCACCAGATCGATGCGGTCGACGCCGAGATTGCGCCGGGACCGGTCGTTCCAGGCACGGAAGTTGTCCAGGACGTAGTTCTGCGGGATCTGCTCCACGCGACGGCCCATCTTCGTCGCGACCAGCACCTGCAGATCGGGCCGGGCGCGCAGGAACGCGGCGATGGTCTGCTCGCTGCGCCCGTCCCCGTACACGTCAGCCGTGTCGAAGAAGGTCACCCCCGCCTCGGCCGCCGCCTCCAGCACCGTCAGGGCGTCCTTGTCGTCGATGTCCCCCCAGTCGGCCCCCAACTGCCAGGTGCCGAGCCCCACGACCGACACCTGCTGACCCAACCTGCCGATTACACGCTGATCCATGCGATCAGTCTGTCATCCGCCGTGACGGCGTCAGCGGGTCAGGGTCGCTCGGGCCGCCGCCAGGGACTGCTCGGCGTAGCCGCGGCCGAACAGCACGGTGTGGACCAGCAAGGGGAACAACTGGTGCAGTGGGATGCGGTCGGTCCAGCCGTCGGCGAGCGGCGCCGCGTCCTGGTAGCCCTCCAGGATCAGGTCCAGGTGGGGACAGCCGAAGAGGTGGAGCATCGCCAGGTCGGTCTCGCGGTGTCCGCCGTGGGCGGCCGGATCGATCAGCCAGGCATGTCCGTCGGCGCCCCACAGCAGGTTGCCGTTCCACAGGTCGCCGTGCAGCCGGGCGGGCGGCTCGGCGGGACCGGCCAGCTCCGGCAGCCGTTCGCAGACACGCTCCACCACGGCGGCCTCGCCGGCACGCATGATGCCGTCGTCCACCGCGCGGCGCAGGTAGGGCAGCACCCGGTGCTCGGCGTACCAGCGGGGCCAGTCGTCTCCGGGAGTGTTCCGCATCGGAGCGAGCCCGATGTACGCCTCGCCGGGGCCGTCCGGCGGCGCGGCACCGAACGCCGCCGCGCCGGCGGAGTGCAGGGCGGCCAGATCACCGCCGAACCGGACCGCCGTCCGCCGGTCGGGCCGGCCGTGCGGGACGCGCTCGGTCACCAGCCAGTGGGCGTCGTGGCCGTACACGGCCGGGACACGGACCGTCCCGGCGTCGCCCAGCCAGCGCAACCCCGCCGCCTCGGCACGCACCGCACCGGGCCCGTCCCCGTACTTGACCATCACGACCTGGCCGCCGTCGAGGGTGACTTCGCTGAGCGTCGCCGACAGCGGGCGCTCACCCCTCACCGGGCGCCCGGTGAGCCGCTCCGCCGCTGACCCCGGGTTCTCGCTGCGCACGGCCACCAGGGTACGGCCGCATACCGTTCGCTGGGCGTACGTTGGGACGCCATGCGGATCACGAAGTACACCCACGCATGCGTACGGCTCGAACACGAGGGCCGGGTTCTGGTCATCGATCCCGGCACATGGAGCGAGCCACGCGCCCTGACCGGCGCGGACGCCGTACTGGTGACGCACGAACACGCCGATCACATCGATGTCCTTCGCCTGGCCGGGCTCGGCGTGCCCGTCCACGCCCCGGCCGACGCGGACATCGCCGGACTGCGGGTCACCGGGGTGTCCTCCGGCGAGGAGTTCACCGCCGCCGGTTTCCGCGTACGGGCGGTCGGTGGGCGCCACGCGTTCATCTACGGCGGCCAACCGGACTGTCCGAACCTCGGCTATGTCATCGACGAGGCGGTCTACCACCCCGGTGACTCGCTGCACGTCCCCGAGCAGCCGATCGAGACGCTCCTGGTTCCGGCCCAGGGGTCGTGGATGAGGACCGCCGAGTCGATCGACTTCGTCAAGGCGGTCGCACCCCGGCGGGCGTTCGCGATACACGACGCCCAGATCAACGACCGCGGCCTCAGCAGCGTCAACGGCTGGCTCGCTCAGGAGACCGACCACGGCTACCGGTATCTGGCCCCCGGGGAATCGCTGTGAGGGGCATCACAGTCAAGGAGTGAACCCGCGGGGACGTGCTGAACGACCGCCCTGATGTGTGGAAAAGAACGGCCGTCATGGGGCGGTTGGACGAGGAAGGCCTGCTGCGCCGGGTGGCCAGGGGCGACCGCGCCGCGTTCGAGGAGTTCTACCGCCGTACCTCACCGTGGCTCGCGGTGCGGCTGCGCCGCCGTTGCGCCGACGAACAGATCGTGGGCGAGGTGCTGCAGGAGACCTATCTGGTGGTGTGGCGAGCGGCGGGCTCGTTCGTCGGTGGCGCGGCCGGCGGCAGTGCGCTGGGCTGGCTGTGGACGGTGTCCGCCCGGCGACTCGTCGACGCCTTCCGCTCCGAGGGGCGACACCGGACCAGCGTCCGGGCGGCAGCCTCCGCCGACTCCGCCGAAGCGGACACCCCCAGCGCCGAAGAGACGCTGCTGGAGTCGACCCTGTCCGGTGACGTCGGCGACGCCCTCGCCGCCCTGGCACCCGAACTCCGCCAAGTACTCCAGGCGTTGGTCCTGGACGGACTGAGCGTCCGGGAGACGTCGGCGCTGCTCGGCATACCAGAAGGAACAGTCAAGACGCGGGCCCGGCGCGCGCGGTTGGCCATGCGGAAGGCGATGTCATGACCGGGACCACGGGACCACACGCCGCGCGCGACCTGATCACCGCCTACGTCACCGGGGACACCACGCTGTCCGCGGACACGGAGTGGGCGCTGGAAGCGCACCTGGAGAACTGCGGCCGGTGCAGACGCCACGTGGCCGAGGCGGTCACGACGCACACGCCCGCGGTGAACACACTCCTGGACGACGTGTGGGTCGAAGTGGACGCGACGGCACTCGACCGGCCCGCACCGGTGCGTTCCCCACTGCTGCACAAGGTACGCCGCTGGGCGCCGCCCTCGCAGCTGCCCTGGCTGCTGATGAGCGTGCTGGTGATCCTCTCCGCGCTCGGCATCGACATGCTCGCCCGAGGCAAGACCGTACCCTCACTGGTCCTTCTGCTCTCTCCGGTGGTTCCGCTGCTCGGCGTCGCGGCCGCCTGGACACAGCGGCTGGACCCGATGAGCGAGTTGACCGTGACCACACCACGTGCGGGGCTGCGACTGGTGCTGCGGCGCACGGCCGTGGTGCTGGGGGCGGTGATCCCGGTGCTGGCCGTGGCCGGGGGCGTCGTCGGAGTGTCACCGGCCCTGTGCCTGCTGCCCTGTCTCGCCTTCACCGTCGGCACCCTCGCGCTGGGCACGGTGACCGGCGTGCGGCGCGCGGCGGAACTGCTGGGCACGGCGTGGGTGTTCGTGGCGATCATCCCCAGTCTGTTCACCGCCCGTCTGTCCGTGCTGCTGGCACCGCAGAGCCTGCCTGTCTGGGCACTGGCGCTGACGGTGTCCGCGCTCGCGATCACCGTACGAGCCCGTGCCTTCACGACCCTGCCCGGCACCGAACTGCCCTGAGACACACGAGACCCCCGACCAACCGACGAACAGGAGACACGATGGTGCGTGCGGTGACCTCCGCCGACCTGGCGCCCACCACATACGCCTGGCACATACACGCCCGGGACCTACGCGTGCGGGCCGGACGCCGCACGGCGGTCGACGGCCTCGACCTACGGCTGGGCCAAGGCGTGCACGGACTGCTCGGCCCCAACGGCGCCGGCAAGACGACACTCATCCGCTCGCTGGCGACCGTGCTGCAACCGACAGGCGGCGAACTGGAGTTGCTGGGCCGGCGCATCGGTGGCCGGACCGACCTGCGTCCGCTGCGGAAGAGGATCGGGTACCTGCCGCAGGAGTTCGGCTACTACCCGCGGTTCACCCTGCGCGAGTTCGTGGAGTACATGGCCTGGCTGAAGAAGATGGACGCACGTCAGGTTCCCGACGCGGTGCAGCGGGCGATCGAGCGCGTCGGACTCGCCGATCGCGCCCATGACCGGATGAAGACGCTGTCCGGAGGCATGCTGCGCCGTGCCGGTATCGCGCAGGCGATCGTGAACGATCCGGACGTGCTGCTGCTGGACGAGCCGACCGTGGGCCTGGATCCGGCGCAACGCCTGGAGTTCCGCACGCTCCTGCGTGATCTCGGCGAGCAGGCGTGTGTGCTGGTGTCCACCCATCTGGTCGAGGACGTCGCCGCGTCCTGCACCAACGTCGTGCTCGTCGACGAGGGCCGGATGGTGTTCCAGGGGACACCCGAGGAGGTGGCCGCCCTCGGCGACGCGCGGGACGTCGGGGACAGCCCGATCGAGCGCGGCTACACCGCCCTCCTCGCTCGCCCCCGTACACGGCGGGAGGCGGGCCGATGACGATGCGGATCCTGGGCACGGAGCTGCGCCGCTCCGCCGCGCCCGTCAGCGGCGCGCTCATCGCCGCACTCGGGGCCGCCGGACTGTGGTCACTGGTCCTGTCCAGCCAGGGGGAGTTGTGGGACGCGCAGTGGACGATGCTGGCCGCCTTCCAACGGATCATGCTGGTCCTGCTCTGGCCGCTGGCCCTCGGCTCAGGTGCCTGGCAGGCCCGGCGTGACCGGCGCTGCGGCATGGAGGAGTTGCTCGGCACCACGGCGCTGCCGGCCTGGCGGCGAACGCTGCCCGGCGCCGTCGCACTGGCGCTCTGCCTGATCCTCGGCTACCTGCTGACGCTCGCCGCGGGCGCGGTCCGGGTCGCCGGCCGAACCGACTACCTGTCCGGTGACTGGCTGCCCATCACGGCCGTGGGAGCACTGACCCTGGTCGCGGCCGGATGGCTGGGCATGGGTGTCGGACGGCTCCTCCCGTCGGTCTACACCCCTCCGGTACTGGTGGTGGCGGGCTTCCTGGCGCTGCTCCTTCCGGTCCAGCTGTCCAAGTCCTCGGAGCCCGGCTCCGTCTCCCTGCTGGCGCCCAACCTCACCACGAACTTCGACGAGTTCACCACGATCGTCGGCTCGGTGAGCCTGGCGCAGTCGCTCTGGTTCACCGGCCTGGCGGGCAGCGGGCTGCTCCTGCTCATGGCCGCCCGGGGCCGCACGGCTGCTGCCGTCGCGCCGGTGCCCGCGCTGCTCGGCCTCGTCCTGGCGATGCCGCTGCTGGGTGCCGCGCCGGCCGCCGGCCTGCAGCGCGACGAGGGCGCGACGGCCAAGGTCTGCACCCACGACGGCGGCCCCACGGTCTGTGTGACCAAGGCGCACGAGCGGGGCCTGCCCGAGCTGGTCGGACCGGCCCGCCGCGCGCTGACACTGCTGGCGAAGCTGCCCGACGCACCCACCTCGGTGCACGAGGTCACCGGCGACCGCCCCGGCCCACAGCCTGCCCGCGAGGTGTGGCTGCACTCCGACAACTACGTACTCGGCCGCGGCTGGGCCGCCGACAGCGAGGACGCCCTGGTCGTGAGCATCCTCGCCGGTGCGGGCACCCGCCCCTGCGAACCCGTCGCCTGCGGTGCGCGCGCTGTCGCAGGCGCGTGGCTGTACGGCCGCTATCCGGCGCCGGGCCAGACCGTTCTCCCCGGCGAGGAAGCGGACGCCCGGGCCACGGCGTGGCGGGAGTTGAGGGCGCTGCCCGCCCAGGAGCAGGCGCGCCGGATCACCGCCGTACGCGAGGCAGGGCTGACCTGCCGGGGAGACCTCGCCGCGGCGCTGGCCGAGGACGCTTCCTGATGCGCCTTCTCACGCTGTACCTGAGGTCACGTCAGGTTCCCGTCGCCTTGGGCGTGGCGGCGGTCGCAGTCGCCGTGGTGGCCCTGCTCGGAAACGCCCCCGAACGCCCGCTCCAGACACGCGTCTTCGCCGTACTGGCCCTGGGCCTCGGTCTGGGCGTGCTCGGCAACGGCCTCGGCGGTGCCGCCGCCGCGCTGGAACGTACGGCGGCGACCCGCTGGGCCTACTGGCGCACAGCTCATGTCGTGGCCGTCGCCCTCGTGGTGTTCGCGGTCGCGGCCGCTTCGAGTGACGCACCGACGGCCATCGTCCTGCGTGCCACGGCCGGCCTCGTCGGACTCACCGCCCTGGCGGCTGCCGCGCTGGGCCACCAACTCGCCTGGACCCTGCCGACCGCAGGGGCGGGAGCCGCCGCGGTCGTTCCCCCTCTCACGGAACCGGCGTTCCTGAGGGTGCTCACCTGGCCCATGCAGCCATCGGACAGCACGACCGCCTCCGTGGTCGCCGCGGTTCTGGCTGTCGGAGGCCTGATCACCTATGCCGCCCGCGGCAGCCGTTGAGTCACGGCGCTGCGGTCGGGGGGCGCGCAGGCGCAGCCCTCCAAGCACGGTCCTCCAAGCGCAGTCCTCGGATTGCGGCTGTGTCGCGGCCGACTTAGCTTCATGAAAGTCGTCGTATACGACAAAGCCGATATATGCGATGTCGGCTTTCCGCGTGGTGGCATTGAACGGAGCATTCATGTCGGTCATGACCGGTACCCAACCCATGCAGCAGGCCGGGGGACAGCAGATCGCCCAGCTGGTCCACCAGACCATCCAGCAGGCGTGCCAGCAGACGGCCCAGCAGGTCGCTCAGCAGGTGCAGCAGACGTTCCAGCAGATCCAGCAGGTCCAGCAGCAGCTCCAGCAGCAGGGCATGGCCCAGCAGGCGCACCCGTACCTGGCCCTGGCGCTGCACCGCTCGCTGGCCTCGGGCGTGCGGCACGCGGTGGAGCAGTCCGTGCAGCAGGCGCTGCCGAACGCGATCGTGGCGCTGCTCCAGCAGAGCCAGCAGGGCCAGCAAGGGCAGCAGGGGCAGCAGCAGTGGGGCGGTGGGTTCGGCCAGATGGGCCAGCAGCACCAGCAGCAGCCGTTCGGGCAGTACCAGCAGCCAGGCTTCGGCATCGGCCAGATGGGCCAGCCGTTCGGTATCGGCTGACCTGAGGGCGGCGCGATGCGGTGTGCCCGGAGTTACCGGGCACACCGCATCAGCGTGTGAGCGCGAGCCGCCCCGTCGCCCGATCAGAAGGTCAGTTACGCCCAGGTACGACGTAAGCGTGGTGAAGGTGGACGTGATGGTCAAGGAAAGGCCCGGAAACAGCCGCGCAAGCGGGTCCGAGGGGGGCGCCGGGGGAGGGCGCGAACCCGAGGGCAGACAAGCGGAACCACGGGAGAAAGGCGCGCGGTCACCGGTCTCCGTGCAGCCGCGCCGGGAGCGGTACATGGTGACACCGCTGCCCCAGCATCTGCTCCCACCCGGAGTGTCCGAGCTCAGCGTGGACGAGGTGTGCGACCGGCTGGAGCGGATGCCCGAGGTCAAGGTGATCCGCAAGCTCCAGCCGTCGGAGAAGCTCCGGGCGGCCGGGCTGCACCCCTCCTGCCCGGACATCGCGGTGGTGGAGGCAGCCGAGTCCCAGGTGCCGGCGATGCGATCGCTGCACGTACACATCGAGCCGGACCTGCCGCTGTCCGGAACCGGGCCCACGGCCGCGGCGACCGCGGGCATCCTGCCGCTTCGCGACCCGGGGCTGGTCATGCCGATGGACGAACCCGTGGAGATCTCGTTGCGGGTGTGCGGGCCGGAGGGTGAACCGCTGGCCGGAGCGGGGGTGTTCCTGATCGGAGCGACATGGCCGGGGCAGGGGATCACCGGGGCCGACGGGAAGGTCACCGTCGCACTGGCCACGGAGACCCCGGAGTCCATCCAGTCCCTGTACGTCCGGCCCACGGGCGGTTACCTGGACCGCTGGATCCATCGCCCGGAACTGTCGGTGAGCCAGGAGAACCTGGTCACCCTCACACCGCTGGGCAAGGTGGCACCGGGGCTGGAGGAGAGGCAGCAGTACGGCTGGGGCCAGAAGGCCATGCGGCTGGACCGGCTGCCTCCCACGTTCCGCGCCTTCGGAGTCAAGATCGCGCTCATCGGTTCGGGTGTCGCCGCCGACCACCCCGATCTGAAGGAACGGGTGCGCTCCGGGATCGGTCTCGGCCCGGGCAAGGAGCCGAGCTGGGCCCGCGACCGGGTGGGTACGGGTACGCACGCGGCGGGCATCATCGCCGGAGCGGACACCGGCACGGGTCTGGTCGGCATCGCGGTCGACGCCGAGATCGAGGTGTGCCAACTGCTGCCGGACGGCTGTTTCAGTGATCTGATCGCCGCCCTGGACTACTGCATCGAGCGCGAGATCGATATCGCCCACATCGCGCTGGCCACCTCGTACTCGTCGGCCCTGGTCTCACGCAAACTCGCCGACGCCAATGCAGCGGGTATCGCCTGCGTCGCCCCGGCGGGCGACACGGGCGGGCCGGTCGCCTTCCCCGCTTCGCTGCCCACCGTGTTCGCCGTGGGTGCGCTCGGAGTCTTCGGCTCCTACCCGCCGGATACGTCACAGGCCACCCATTCGGGCTCGCAGCTGACACCGGAAGGACTGTTCGCCGCGCCGTTCAGCTGCTACGGCCCCGGAGTCGACGCGGCCGCCCCCGGCGTGGCGGTCCTGTCGTGTTCCCCACAGGGCGGCTACGCGGCCCTCGACGGCACCGGCACGGCCTCGGCCCATGTCGCCGGCCTCGCTGCCCTCGTGCTCGCCCACCACGAGGATCTCCACGGGCAGCTGCTCCCCCGTGGACCGGGCCGGGTCAACCATCTGTTCGAACTCGTCGCCGCCAGTTGCCGCAGGCTGGCCACCCCGGGAACCACGGAGGCGGCCCGCGTGGGACGCGGCATGCCCGACGCCCTCGTCGCCCTCGGCCTGGCCCCGGGAGTGCAACTCGCTCCGGCTCTGTCCCCCTACACACCCTCAATGGCCAGTTAGCCCCACATCACCGAGCGGCGTCCGTCCTGGGAGGGACGGGCGCCGCTCGGTCGCGAAACAGCCATCGATTGAACAAGTTGTTCACAACGTTCAGTTGACATCGGTACGTTCGTTGCCGCATCCTGAGGTCATGACCGTCACCCCTGATCCGCCCACCGACCCCTTCACGCCGCCACAGCCTGAGCAGGCGCGCGCGCAACGCGTGTACGCGTCCCTGTTCCGCATCGCCGAACGGCACGCGGCCACAGACGAGCAACGCCGCCGCCAGGTCCACCCTTCGGTCCTCGGACCGCATGAAGCCGTCCGGCTCGTGTCGTTCCTGCTCAGTGGGGCCGCACAGCCGGATGACGACGAACCGGAGGTGGATCAGGCCGATATCACCGCGGCGTTGAGCCTCGTCCCGCTGGTTCGCGGAGAGATGGACGAACTGGAAGCCGGACTGCTCCAGATGGCGCGCGGCCGCGGCATGACCTGGCAGGAGATCGCCTTCGGGCTCGGGCTCGGCACTCCGCAGGCCGCAAGGCAGCGGTACGAACGACTGGCCAGTCGCGCCGGCGCCGACACGGAGGGTGCGGAGTAGCCGGGTGCCTCCGAGGTCGAGCGCACACCCGATCGAGAACTCCGACTTCTGGGTCACACCCGAGCCGGACCACCGGATTGCTCCTCGGGGCCCGCGGGTGAGGGCCTAACGTGGACGGCATGACCGCCTCCGAGCTGATCCGCATCGTCTCCCGTGACTCGCCCATGGCGCTCGCCCAGGTGGAGCGCGTCCGTGCCGAGCTGGCCGCGCTTCACCCAGGCATCCGCACCGAGGTCGTGCCGGTGAAGACGACCGGCGACAAGTGGATGGGCGACCTCGCCAAGGTCGAGGGCAAGGGGGCGTTCACCAAGGAGGTCGACGCCGCCCTTCTCGCCGGGCAGGCGGACCTCGCGGTGCACTGCGTCAAGGACATCCCCGCCGACCGCCCGCTCCCCGCCGGAACCGTCTTCGCCGCGTTCCTGAAACGCGACGACATCCGCGACGCCCTCGTCCACCCCGGCGGGCTCACCCTCGACGAGCTGCCGGACGGCACTCGCATCGGCACCTCCTCCGTGCGCCGCATCGCCCAACTGGCCGCTTCCCACCCCCACTTGAGTTGCGTCCCCATGCGCGGCAATGCCAACCGGCGCCTCGACAAACTCGCCGCCGGTGACGCCGACGCCCTTCTGCTGGCCGTCTCCGGCCTCGAACGCATCAACCGCCCGGACGTCATCAGCGAGGTCCTGCCGGCCGACGTGATGATGCCCCCGATCGGTGCCGGAATCCTCGCCCTCCAGTGCCGCGAGGACGACACCGGCCTCATTGACACCGTCAGCGCCCTCGGCCATCCCGACACCCATCGCGAGGCCACCGCCGAGCGCATGTTCCTCCACGTCCTCCAGGGGCACTGCAACTCGCCGATCGCCGGTTTCGCCAAGGTCGGGCAGGGCGGCGAACTGTCCCTGCGCGCCTGCGTGTTCACCCCCGACGGCAAGACCGTCCTCAACGCCCACGAATGGGCCGGCCGTCTCGACCCGGCCACCCTGGGCACCGCGGTCGCCGTCACCCTCCTGCGCCAGGGCGCCCGCGAGTTGATCGACTCGATCCCCCACTGACGGGACGGCGCCGGCGGCACGGTCGTAGGGCTGTCACAGCACCCGGGGCAGGCCCGTCACGGACATCATGAGTGAGTACAGCGAGGTCGTCGCCGTGATGAACAGCCGGTTGTTCTTCGGGCCGCCGAACGCGATGTTGGACACCGGCTCGGGCACATGCAGCTTTCCGATGAGGGTGCCGTCGGGGTGGTAGCAGTGCACCCCGTCGTCGAACGCGGCGGCCCACAGCCGCCCCTGGTCGTCGCAGCGGATGTTGTCGAAACCGTCGTCGGCGCGCTCGGCGAAAACCCTGCCCTGCGAGAGGGCGCGATCGTCCTGCACGTCGAAGACCCGGATCTGTCCGGCTTTCGTGTCGGCGACGTACAACAGCTTCTCGTCCGGTGAGAAGACCAGGCCGTTCGGTCCGCCGAAACCGTCCGCGACCCGATCGACCCCGCGCGTCACGGGGTCGATCCGATAGACGTCACAGCTGCCGATCTCACTCTCGGCACGGTGCCCCTCGTAGTCGCTGGTGATCCCGAAGTCCGGGTCCGTGAACCAGACCGACCCGTCGGAGCGTACGGCGGCGTCGTTCGGGCTGTTGAGACGCCTGCCCTCGAAGCGGTCGGCGAGCACGGTGAGGCGGCCGTCGTGCTCGGTGCGGGTGACCCGGCGGTTGCCCTGCTCGCAGCTCACCAGCCGGCCCTCACGGTCGAGGGTGTTGCCGTTGACGTGCCCGGCCGGGGAGCGGAAGACCCCGATCACGCCCGTTGTCTCGTCCCAGCGCAGCAGGCGGTCGTTGGGAATGTCGCTCCAGATCAGCTGCCGCCAGGCGGGCAGATAGAGCGGCCCCTCGGCCCAGCGGCAGTCGGAGTGCAGCCGCTCCAGCCGTGCGTCGCCGTTGGCGCATCTCCCGGTAAGAAACCGCTCGTCCAGAACCTCGTACAGATTTTTGACCAGATCGCCGGACATGGACTATCCCTCCCTCGGGGCAGCTGAATTTCATTCGGTGTGATCTTAGTGTGTCCGAACCGGATATCGTGAAGGCATGGGGATGGTCAACGGGATCGTGGACGACGTCGACAGAGCACTGATCGCAGAGCTTCAGCGTGACGCCACACAGGCCTACGCGACGCTCGGAAAAGTGGTCGGCCTGTCAGCCGGCGCGGCTCATGATCGCGTACGCAAGCTCCGTGAACGCGGTGTCATCCGCCGCACGACCGTGGACGTCGACCCGACCGCCCTCGGGCGCGGTGTGCTCGCCTTCGTCATGGTCGACTCATCGGCCTGGATGGGGGACGCGACCGAATCCTTCGCCGCCATCCCCGAGATTCAGGAAGCCCACATCATCGCGGGCACCGCCTCCGTCCTCGTGAAGGTGCGCACGGCCACCACGGAGCAGTTGCAGGACGTCCTGCGGCGGCTCTACCTGATCGAGGGCGTGAGCGGGACGCAGGCGACGGTCGTACTGGAGACCTTCTTCGAAAGGCCGGTCCGCGCCGACTGACGTTGCTGAGTGACATGCTCAGCCACATGGAGCTGCCGGGAAGGGGCACTTCGCATCGTGAACTTCTGGTCGATCTATCAGCACGGCTTCGCGCGGATCGCCGCGTGCACAGGCCATGCGGCCATCGCTGACGCGCCCGCCAACGCGGAGGCGGTCCTGAGGCAGGGGCGCCAGTGCGCACAGGAGGGGGTCGCTGTCGCGGTGTTCCCCGAGCTCTGCCTGTCCGGCTACTCGATCGAGGACCTGCTGCTGCAGGACGCGCTGCTCGACGAGGTCGAGGCGGCGGTCCAGGCCGTGGTGGCCGGGTCGGCCGAGCTGCTGCCGGTACTCGTCGTCGGCGCCCCGCTGCGCCACCGCAACCGCATCTACAACTGTGCGGTGATCGTGCACCGCGGGCGGATCCTCGGCGTCGCGCCCAAGTCCTACCTGCCGAACTACCGCGAGTTCTACGAACGGCGGCAGATCGCCGCAGGCGACGACGAGCGCGGCGGGACGATCCGCGTCGGCGGCGCGACCGTGCCGTTCGGCACAGACCTGCTCTTCGCGGCCGAGGACGTCCCCGGCCTGGTGCTGCACGCGGAGATCTGCGAGGACATGTGGGTGCCGGTGCCCCCGAGCGCGGAGGCGGCGCTGGCCGGAGCGACCGTACTCGCCAACCTCTCGGGCAGCCCGATCACGGTCGGGCGGGCCGAGGACCGGCGGCTGCTGTGCCGCTCGGCGTCCGCACGCTACCTCGGCGCCTACGTGTACGCGGCGGCCGGTCTGGGCGAGTCGACCACCGACCTGTCCTGGGACGGCCAGACCATGATCTACGAGAACGGCGTCCTGCTGGCCGAGACCGACAGGTTCCCGCAGGGCGATCAGTACGCCGTGGCCGACATCGACCTCGACCTGCTGCGGCAGGCCCGCCAGCGGATGGGAACCTTCGACGACAACCGCCGCGCCCACGCCGCCCGCACCAGCGGCTTCCGGCAGGTGCCGTTCCGGCTCGACCCGCCCGCGACCGACCTCGGACTGCGCCGCCGCATCGAGCGGTTCCCGTTCGTGCCGGCCGACCCCGCCCGTCTCGCCCAGGACTGCTACGAGGCCTACAACATCCAGGTCGCGGGCCTGCAGCAGCGCCTGGCGGCGATCGGCGGCCCGAAGATCGTCATCGGAGTGTCGGGCGGCCTCGACTCCACGCACGCGCTGATCGTCGCCGCCCGTGCCATGGACCGTGCGGGCCGCCCCCGCAGCGACATCCTGGCCTTCACGCTGCCCGGTTTCGCGACCGGCGAGCACACCAAGGGCAACGCCCACAAGCTGATGCGCGCGCTCGGTGTCACCGCGGCCGAACTGGACATCACGCCGACCGCCCGGCTCATGCTCCAGGAGATGGAGCACCCGTTCTCGTCCGGCGAGCCGGTGTACGACGTGACCTTCGAGAACGTGCAGGCCGGGCTGCGCACCGACTACCTGTTCCGGCTGGCCAACCAGCGCGGGGGCATCGTGCTCGGCACCGGTGACCTGTCCGAGCTGGCGCTCGGCTGGTGCACCTACGGCGTCGGCGACCAGATGAGCCACTACAACGTCAACTCCGGCGTGCCGAAGACGCTCATCCAGCACCTCATCCGATGGGTCATCAGCAGCGGCCAGTTCGACGAGGAGACCAACGAGACACTGGCCGCGATCCTCGACACCGAGATCAGCCCGGAGCTCGTACCGGGCGAGGAACTGCAGTCCACCGAGTCCAAGATCGGCCCGTACGCGCTGCACGACTTCACCCTCTTCCACGTACTGCGCCACGGACTGCGGCCGTCGAAGATCGCCTTCCTGGCCTGGCACGCCTGGCACGACCGGGACGCCGGCGCCTGGCCGCCCGGGTTCCCCGAGGCCGAGCGCGTGGCGTACGACCTGCCGGAGATCTGGCACTGGCTGGAGTACTTCTGCCGCCGCTTCTTCGGGTTCGCGCAGTTCAAGCGCTCGGCCATGCCGAACGGGCCGAAGGTCCTGGCCGGTGGTTCCCTGTCGCCCCGCGGCGACTGGCGCGCACCGTCGGACGGTACGGCGAAGGCCTGGCTGCGAGACCTCGCCCGCTGGGACGTGCCGCGCGCCGGAGAGTAGCCGGTGCGGGTGACGGAGCCGGAAAGCTCCGTCACCCGTTCCGCCCTAGGTCCTGTCGTCGGACTTCCGTCGTCCGCCCGGAGGGCGGGCCGCGCGGCGTCTGACGACAGGGCCTAGCCCTCGCTCGCTCCGCCTCCGGCCGCGAGGGACCTCAGGGTCCGGGCCTCGCGGGCGAGGACCTTCTCGTCGTTCTCGGGGACGAACTCCAGAAGGACGTCCAGCGGCCGGCGCCGCGCCCGCAGGCGGGCGAGAACCGTACGCCACAGTTCGGCGCGGGTGGAGAGCGGGTGGCGGGTGGTGCCGGGCCACCAGGAGAAGGCGTGCACGGCGGCCACTCGGTCGATCACGGTGTCGAGACCGGCGATGGCCTCCGCGTCGGGCAGGTCGAGCGGTGGCTGCCAGTAGGTGCGGACGTCGGGGTGGTCCACCGCGTTGAGCAGCCGCAGGGTGCGGTCGGCTCCGTCGGTGAGGGTGTTGCGGTGGAACTCGTAGGCGAGCTGGACGCCCGCTTCGGCCGCGAGTTTCGCCGCACGGCGAGTGTCCTCGATGACCGCCGTCCGCCCCTCCGGTGACGTCTCGTCGGTGCCCGTCGTCCCCGCCCAGATCCGTATCCGGGGCGCCCCCAGGAGCACGGCGGAACGGAGGACGCCGTCGAACGACGCGGGGGCGGTGCTCCCGGCCCGGTAGTACGAACCGTATGAGGCGACCGCGAGGCCCGCCTCCTCGGTGGCGGCCCGGACCCGGGAGGCGGCGGCCTCGTCCCCCGCCGGTACGTGGATGTCGGCGCCCCACTCGACACAGTCCAGGCCCGCCTCGACCGCCGCCGCGAGGACCCCGGCCACGTCCAGGTGACGGAGCGTGACGGAGCACAGGCCGAGGCGTGGCATCACGCCGCTCACGCCGCCTCCTCGGTGACCGAGGGCACCTCGGTGCCGAAGTCCACGACCGTACGGGCTCCGTCGGCCCAGCGGACGACGACGGTGAGGCCGCTCACCTCGGCGGTGGCCTGCCCGGCGAGCGGGGACGCGCCGGGTTCGCCGGTGAGGGAGGCCAGCGCGGCGAACACCGTGCCGGCCGGGTCCGCCCCCACGGTTCCGGTGAGTTCGGGAACGAGGGCCCAGGGGCCGTAGGCCGTGCCCTGAGGTGCGCGGACCGCGCGCCGCGTCTGCCAGCCGTACAGGCCGAGCAGTTGACTGGTCACCTCCGGTCCGTCGAGCCGTACCTCCGCGGTCTGTTCGGTTTCGGCGGCCGCGCCCGGCGCGAGGGCGACGGCCCAACCGCTGTGGTGGATCGGCGTTCCGGCCGGTACGCCCACGGTGCGGTGCACACGCAGTTCGAGACGGCCGCGGGCCAGTGTGAGGCTCTCGATCCGGGCCGAGGGAAGGGCGGGACCGCCCTCGGGGAAGACCGGCCTGTGCCATGAGGCGAGCCAGTCGGGGCCGGCGGCGAGGGGACTGATGCGCAGCCGGGCACTGCGGGTTCCACGCGCCTGGAGCGCGATGTCGTTGTCCGGGGTGTTGGCGGCGCTGGTCGGGCCGGTGCGCGTGGAGTACGCGAGACGGGAGTAGAGCGGGTTCCCGGGGGCGCGCTCCGGTTCCCGGAGGTCCACCTTGAAGCTGCCGTGGTTGTGCAGGCGCGCCAGGCCGTCCCGGCCCGTGGTCTGGATCAGCAGCCCGGGAGCGGGGAGGGCGAGCGTGCTGTCGGGCCCCTCGACGGGTGCGTTCTCCTCGGTCGCGGTCCACAGCGGGTCCTCGGGCGGGAGGAGCAGGGCGAGGAAGCCCTTGGAGGCCCAGTACGGGGAGCCGGGCCCGGAGTAGCGCTGGAGGGTCGCCTCGTGCGGGCCGTACCAGCCGAGGCTGAGCACGCCGTCCGAGGTCAGCGCCCCGCGGTCGAGGAAGTGGCGCAGCGCCCCGCTGAGGATGCGCCGCGTGGCGCCGGGGGCGAGCGGGCTCTGGCCGGTGAGGGCGCCGAGGGCCACGGCGGTGACGGCGGCGAAGCGGTACGTCAGCGAGCGCCCGTGGTGGATGGGGGCGCCGTTCGCGTCGAAGAGCAACGCGAAGCCGTCGAGGAACTCCCGCAGCCGCGGGCCGAGCCGGTCGAGCAGCGCCTGGTCCCCCACGAGGTGGGCGTGGAGCAGCGGGTAGAAGTGCAGGGCCCAGCCGTTGTAGTGGTCGAAGGACCGGCCGTCGCCGTCGGAGTACCAGCCCTGCCCCTGGTACCAGCCGTCCAGCAGGTCGAGCCCGCGCTCGATCGCGTGCCGTGTCTCGGCGTCGCCGCGCCCGGCGGATTCCAGGAAGCCCGCGACGGTCAACGGGAAGAGGTACCAGTTGTTGGGGGCGGGCGTGTGCCTGAGCGCGCCGCGCAGCCACCGTTCCACACGGTCCTGGTCGGCGGCGGGCAGGGTGTCCCAGGTCCAGGGCGCGGTCAGCCGCAGCGCCAGTGCCACGGAGGCGGACTCCACCATCGGCTGGCCCTGGATGCCGTGGTGCCCGATCTCCGGCCAGGACTCGGCGTCGTCCCGGCCCGGGGAGCGGGTGCCGCGCACCAGGCCGGCGGTGTAGCGCTCCAGGAAGCCGTGCGGGTCCTTGCCGGACGCACCGGCCGTGCGGAACGCGGCGAGCAGGAACGTACGCGCGAACCCTTCCAGGCCGTCGGAGCGCACCCCCGACTTCGAGGGCGGTCCGGGCAGGTCGATCAGGGCGTGGCCGGGGGTGGCGTAGCGGAGGGCGGCGGTCAGCAGCTGGTCGGCGGTGGCTTCCCAGTGGGCGCGGGTGTATCCGGTGTGCGGGCTGAGGGTGCGGTCTTCCTCGGGGGCTGTGGGGAGGGGTGTTCAAGCATGGGTGGGGCCACGTCTCCTGTTCGTTTCGTCGGGGCTCAGGCGAGGCGGGCCAGGTGTTCGGGCCGGACGGGGTGGGCGAAGGGGCGGCCGAGGGCGTACGACTCGACCTCGGCCAGCGCCAGGTCGGCCAGGCGGCGCAGTTCCCCGCCCTTCGAGCCGGCGATGTGCGGGGTGATGAGGGCACCCGGGCAGTCCCACAGCGGTGAGTCGGCGGGCAGTACCTCCGGCTCGGTGACGTCCAGGATCGCGTGGAGCCGCCCGGACACCACCTCGTCGGTGAGTGCGGCCTGGTCGACGACGGCCCCGCGCGCTGTGTTGATCAGCGTGCTGCCCGTACGCATTTTGCCCAGGAACTCGCGGCTGACCAGGCCTCGCGTCTCGGGCAGCAGCGGTGTGTGGACGCTCACGACGTCGCCGGCCGTGAACAGCTCCGGAAGGGAAACCGGCTGCGCCCCGAGGTCACGTGCCTCGGTGTCACTGACGTAGGGGTCGTGGAGCAGCACCGTCAGGTCGTGCGGGCGGAGCAGGTCGATGACGCGGCGTCCGATGATCGAGGCGCTCAGAATGCCCACGGTCCTGCGGTAGTTGCCCGCGTCCGGGTGCCGTTCGTTCCAGTCGGTGCGTCGGCGTTCGAGGCGGTAGAGACGGGCGGTGTCGAGGACCCGTTTGTTGGCGAGCAGGATCATGGCGAGGGTGTACTCGGCGACCGGTACGGCGTTGGCCACGGCCGCGGAGGACACTGTGAGTCCGCGATCCCAGCACGCGGCGGTGATGTGGTGGCGTACGGTCCCGGCGGTGTGCACGACCGCGCGCAGCCGGGGCGCGGCGTCCAGTGCCGCCGCGTCGATGGGCGGGCAGCCCCAGCCGGTGATGAGCAGTTCGGCGTCGGCGAGCGCGCGGTGTGCGGTGGGGGTGGTGAGATCGTCCAGGACGAGGTTCGGGTCGATGTCGGTGAGGGCGGCCAGCCGGGCCCGTACGTCCGTGTCGAGGACCTGGTGCGCGGTCTTCTGCGCCATGGCGAGCACGGCGCGCGGGCGTGTGTGGGGCCGGAGGTCGGGGTGGGTCACTTGACGCTCCCTGCGGTGAGACCTGACTTCCAGTAGCGCTGCAGAGTGATGAACGCGACGATCAGCGGCACCACGGCGAGCAGTGAGCCGATGACGACGAGCGGGTAGTACTCGGGTGAGACGGTGGCGGAACTGTTCCAGGTGTAGAGCCCGAGGCTGAGCGGATAGAGGTCCTGGTCGGAGAGCATCACCATGGGCAGGAAGAAGTTGTTCCAGATGGCGGTGAGCTGGAAGAGGAAGACGGTGACGAATCCGGGGCCGAGCATGCGCAGGCTGACACGGATATACGTCTGCAGTTCGCCCGCGCCGTCCACCCGGGAGGCCTCCAGCACCTCGTTGGGCACGTAGCCGCTGCTGAGAAGTCGGGCGAGGTACACGCCGAAGGGGTTGAACAGGACCGGGATGAAAACCGCCCAGAACGTATTGACCATGCCGACCCCGGAGGCCACCAGGTAGAGCGGGAGGGCCAGCACGGTTTGCGGGACCATGACGCCGGTGAGGACGAGCCCGAACAGCTTCTCCTTGTGCCGGAACTCGTACTTGTCGAAGGCGTACCCGGCGGAGACGCTGATCAGCGAGCCGACGAGGGCGCCGACGACCGCGTACAGCAGGCTGTTGACGTACCACCGCCCGTAGATGCCCTCCTCCATGGCGAACAGGTCGGTGAGGTTGCGCCAGAGCGAGAAGTCCCCGAAGGACAGGATGTCGCTGCTGAAGAGCGCGTCGGAGTTCTTGGTGGCGGCCAGCAGCAGCCACAGACCGGGCAGCAGCGTGTAGAGCGCCGCGATGAGGACGATGGTGTTGGCGGCGGCACGGCTTGTGAGCCTGCTCGCGAACGTCGATCTGTTGGTGGCCGTCAGCCCCTTCGTGGGCATCAGCTGGTGTGTGGTCATCGCGCGCTCCGTTCCTTGCGGCCGGTCCAGCGAGTCACGGCGTACGACAGAGCGCAGGTGACGATGAGGAGGATGACGGAGGCCGCGGAGGCCAGTCCGTAGTTGTTGCGGCGGAAGGCCGCGTCGTAGATGTACATGTTCGGGGTGAAGCGGGAGTTGACCATCGGCGTGGCCTGGTTCATCAGCATGGGCTCGGTGAACAGCTGGAGCGCGCCGATCAGGGCGAACATGCACACCATCAGAACGGATCCCTTGATGATGGGCACCTTGACCATGAGCGCGGTGCGGAAGCCGCCGGCGCCGTCGATCCGTGCCGCCTCGATCACCTCGCGCGGCACTGCCTGGAGTGCGGCGTAGAAGATCACCATGTTGTATCCGAGGCCGCTCCACAGGGCGATGTTGACGATCGACGGCAGCACGGTGTTCATCCCCAGGAAGTCGACGGTGATGTCACCCTGGGCGAGGAGCTTGATCACCGGGCTGAGGCCGGGGGTGTAGAGGTACAGCCAGATGACGGCGGCGATGATGCCGGGCACGGCGTGCGGCAGGTACAGCAACATCTGCGCGGTGCGTCGCAGCCGGACGAGTCCGGAGTCGAGGAGCAGGGCGAGCGCGAGCGCACCGATCACGACGACCGGTACGAAGATCACGCAGTAGAGGGCGATGGCGCCGAACCCGGACACGAAGCTGGGGTCTTGCAGCACGGCGAGGTAGCTGCGCAGCCCGGTGAAGACGGTGGTGCCGCCGCCGAAGCCCAGCCCCTTGTGGTCCTCACCGAAGAGACTGAGGCCGATGGCGTAGCCGACGGGTACGAGGAACACGGCGATGAGCAGTGCCGTGAACGGGGCCAAGAGCGTGACGCAGGCGAGTACCTGCTGTCGGCGTCCGGCTCTACGGGGACGGGCGGGTTTCGCGGACGACGCCGTCGTGGCCGTGCGTCGCCCTGGCGAGATCACTGTGCTCACGGGTGCACCTCAGTTGGTAGTGACCGACAGGCCGAGGCTCTTGAGGTCGGGCAGCGTCCTGCGTTCCCCTTCACGGAGCGCCTCGACGATGCTGCCGCGGCCTGCTCCGGCCTTCGCGAAGCCGTCCTCGACGGAGGTGATGGTGGAGGTCATGCGCGGCCCCCACTTCCACCGGGGGGAGATCAGCTGGGCGGACTGCTGGAAGAGGCCGAAGATGTCCTGGCCCGAGTAGTAGCTGGTGTCCATCTCCTGGCGGGCGACGGGAACCAGCTCGGGCACCACGGGGAACGCGCTGCTGATGCCGCTGGAGAGCTTGGCGCGCAGGGCGTCCGGGCTGGTGACCATCCACGTGATGAACTCCAGCGCCTCCTTGGGATGGTTGCTGTCCTTGGTGACGGCGAAGGTCGATCCGCCCTGGGTACCGAGGGACGGCTTGGCCGGGTCCCACTGGGGGAGGGGCGCGATGGCCCACTTGCCCTTGCCGCTGGGGGTGGAGTTCATCAGCGAGCCCGCCGCCCAGGCGCCCGCCATGTAGCCGACGGTCTCTCCGCTCTGCAGATGCGCCCGCCACTGCTGGCTGTCCACCGGCTCCACCCGCACCAGGTCCTGGTCGACCAGGCCCTGCCAGTACGCGGCGACCTTGCGGGTCGGGGCGTCGGCCAGGGAGATCTGCCAGGCGTCGCCGGAGGTCCTGAACCACTGGCCGCCGGCCTGCCAGGAGAACCCGGCCATGTGCTGTGAGCCGTTGGTGAAGAAGCTGGCGATACGGGAACGGGGCTGGGCCTTCTTGAGCTGGCGCGCCGCGCTCTCGAACTCGGTCCAGGTCTTCGGGACCGGGATGTCGTACTTGGTGAACACGTCCTTGCGGTAGAAGAACATCATCGGCTCGATGTCCACGGGCACGGCGTACGTGCGTCCGTCGAGGGTGGTGAGGTCCAGCGCCTGAGGGAGGATCTTCCGGCGTGCCGAGTCGGGCAGGAGATCGGTGATGTCGCGGGGCACGCCGTCGATGGCGTAGCCGGGCAGCTGGGGGTACTCCATGGTGGCGACGTCGGGCGCGTTGCCGGCGCGGGCGGCGTTGCTGAGCTTGGCCCAGCCGCCCTGAGGACCCGAGGGGACCTGCTGGTAGTCGACCCTCACCTTGTTCTGGCTGCGGTTGTACTCGTCGACGACCTCCTGGGTGCCGCGCAGCGCCGACCAGAACGTGAGATGTACCGGGCCGTTCCTGGCGCTAGTGCTGCTGTCCGAGGCGGAGCAGCCCGTCATCAGGACGGCGAGAATCGTGAACAGTGCCGCTCCGGCCTTGCGACTACTTCGCATGAGCCCCTCCCGCGTCGTTGCTGGGTTACGGGCATCCTGAGCGGCTCAGAAAAAAGCGTCAATAGATCGAACAGAAGAAACTGAAGCGGTCAAACGAACAAAACTCTGCGAGGCCCTTGGATTCCCTTGAGCCCCTGGAACCCCTGCCGCAACGGATCAGACGGCCGCCTGGACCGTGGACTCCCTGATCACGAGGTCGGGCAGCAGCTCCATGTGCCGGGTGGGGCCGGGCCGCAGTCCACCACGCCCCATGTCGAGCCGGCGCAGCAGCAGCTCGACCCCGCTCCGGCCGAGCTCAGCCTTGGGCGGGGCGACGGCCGTCAGAGGGACCGGCCCCATGTCGGCGACCACGTCGTTGTACGCGACCACGGAGCAGCGTCCCGGCACGTCGATGCCCGCCGCCTGCAGCCGTTGCACGAGCACCAGTGCGTCCACGTCGCTGTGGATCAGCACCGCCGTGGCCCCGCTTTCCTCGACGGCCTCTGCCAGGTCGACCGCCCGCGGGTCGGGGACGCGCGGGTCGGGGCCCGCGGTGCGCGAGCTGAGAATCGTGCGGCACCCGTCGGAGAGTCCCCGGGCGGCGGTCTGCTCGGCGAACTCGGCTCGGATGACCCGCGCGGTGGGGCTGTCGTCGCGCGCCGCCAGAACGATCCGCCGGTGCCCGAGCCCGACCAGGTGTCCGAGCGCCAGATGCACGCCGTACGCGTGGTCCGAGCGCACACAGTCCAGCGAGTAGATCCCGCTGGTCCGTGCGGGACGCCGCTCCACCAGCACCGTGGGGACGTCCAGGGCGGCCATCCACGAGTGGTCCGCCTCGGCCTCGGCCCGGGTGCGCCAGTGCGGCGACAGCAGCAGCCCGCGCGCCCCGGCGTCCAGTGCCTGGCGCACCGCCTCGCGCTCGGCCCCGTCGTCACCTGGAGCGATGTGCAGTGCCAGCCGCAGGCCGGCCTTCTCCGCGGCCTCCCGCGCGCCCTGCACGGCCTCGGTGAGGTAGGTGTTGGTCTCGCGAACGATCATGGCGACGGCGTCACCCCCGGCGGCGACCTCCTCGGCCACCGGCCGCAGCGAACGGGCCACCCCGTGCCCGCGGCGCACCTCCCCGCGCCGGGCCAGGTCCTCGACGTCCCGGCGCACGGTCACGATGGAGACGCCGAGTTCGTCGGCGAGATCGGTGATGCGTGCGACGCCCCTGTCCCGCACCACTTCCGCGATCCGGGCCTGTCGCTTCTGCGCCGTCTCCCGCATGTCCCCACCGCTCTCGTCCGCCCCTGCCGCGCCACCCGCGGCGGCTCGCGCGATCGGTTGCGCGCGATGCGTTCATGATACCGATCAATCGATCATACGGGAGGTGGCCTCGGCGCTGCCGGGCGTGGGCGGTGCACTGTCGGGCGTGGGCGGTGCACTGTCGGGCGTGGGCTAGACTGGATCATGAGCTGGTCGCCGGAACTCCCGGTGTCTGGTCGTGCGTTGGTGGTCCAAGGAAAGACGCCCCGCTTCCTGCGGGGAAATGCAGGTGCAAGGCCTGCCCGGCGCTCCGATTCAAGGGCCCGCTCCGCATTGCGCGGGGCGGGCCCTCGTGCGTTGCCCGGCGATCCGGTGGGCGTGCAGCGCGCCCCCACCGCCCGCCCGTGGCGCTCCCTCCCTGGGCCCCGTGAGGTCCTGCCAGGCCCTGTCAGGTGTCGAAACGGCGGCGGGAGTCCTCGATGTCACCGAGGTACTGGTGGGTCCAGTCGCACATGCTGTCGACCGTCCGGCGCAGGCCTCGGCCCGCCTCGGTGAGGGCGTACTCGACCCGCGGCGGCACGGTGGGGTGCACGGTCCGGTCGACCAGGCCGTTGCGCTCCAGCATGCGCAGGTTCTGGGTGAGCATCTTGTGGCTGATGCCCTCGATCTCATTGCGCAGCTCGCTGAAACGCAGGGTGTCTTCCCCCACGGCTTCGATGATCAGCAGCGCCCACTTGTTGGCGACGTCCGAGAAGATCTCCCGCGCCAGAGAGTCCGCGCGCCTCAGGTCCGCGTCTTCGGGCGAGCCGCTGAACTGCTTGGTCACCATAAGGTTCCTCAGTCACTGAAAAGTGCGTTCTTCCATGTCAGCGCTCACTCTCCTACGGTTTCCCAGTAACTACAAGAGAGCACGGGAGTCCTGGTTCGCTGGAAACGAGCCCATGGACTCTCCTGGAAAGAAGGCGAGCAACATGGCCATCACCCTCGTAAACCCCGACGGGCTGCCGAAGATCGACGTGTACCGGCAGGTGTCGATCGCGACCGGTTCGAAGCTGGTCTTCGTCGCCGGGCAGGTCGCCTGGGATGCCGAAGGGGTCACGGTCGGCGAAGGTGACCTTGCCGCTCAGGTCGAGCAGTGCTACCTCAACATTGCCACCGCCCTGGCCGAGGTCGGCGGCTCCTTCGACGACGTGGCGAAACTGACCGCCTACGTCGTCGACTGGACCCCCGACAAGATGCCCGCCCTCCTGGAGGGGATCTCCCGGGCGGCCGAGAAGCTGGGGAGTACCCCGGTCCCGCCGGCCACGCTGCTGGGCGTCGCGGCACTGGACATCCCCGACCATCTGGTCGAGGTCGAAGTCACCGCGGTCATCGACTGATCGACGTTCTCCTGCCGGACGCGCTGTCCGCGGGACCTCGGGCGCGCTCTCCGCGGGACTAACGTGGCGGCATGGCCCTCGACCTGTACGCAGGCATCCCCGTCGCCGACTACGCGGCCGCGCTGGCGTGGTACGAAGTCCTGCTCGGCTCCCCGCCCACGTTCGTCGCGAGCGACACGGAAGCCGTGTGGGAACTCGCGGAACACCGGTCGGTGTTCATCGAACAACGACCGGAACACGCCGGCCACGCCATGCACACCGTATTCGTCGACGACTTGGACACCTTCGTCGCCCAGGCGGCCGATCGTGGCCTGGAGCCCACGAAGCGGGAGACCTACCCGAACGGCGTGCGCAAGGCCGCGTACGTCGATCCCGACGGGAACGAGATCCAGTTCGGCGGCGCCCCACTCTGACCCGGAAGCGGGTTCCGGGTCATCAGACAACTGTCCTGCCTGCAAGGGAAGTTGGCGGGCCTCCGGCGCTACCATGACCCTGCCCAACGCCCCCTGGGGGCGGACCGTCGGCCGCGAGCAGGAGGACCACACCATGGACGAGGACCACGGCACGGACTTCGACAGCCTCGCCGAGGCCTACGAACGTATGGCCACCGCCCTGCCCTTCCGCGAACACATCGAATCCCACACCCTGTTCACCCTCCTCGGCGACATCACGGGCAGGGCCGTTCTGGACCTGGGCTGCGGCAGCGGCCTCTACACCCGCAGGCTGCGAGAACTCGGTGCCTCGACGGTCACCGGCATCGACAGCTCCGACGGCATGCTCGACTTCGCCCGGCGCCGCGCGGCCGCGGCGGACCTCGACATCACCTACCTGTCACGGGAAGCCACCGCCCCACCCGCCGAGGGTGACCCCCAGCTCGACGGCCGCTTCGACCTGGTGTCCTCCGTGTACGTACTGTGCTACGCACCCACCCGGCAGGCGCTGGCCGGCTTCTGCCGCACCGCGCGCCGTTCACTCCGCCCGGACGGCGGCCGGTTCGTCTTCGCCACACTCAACCCCGACGTCGCCGTCGAACCCGGCTGGTACACGCACTACGGAATCGACTTCACCATCGGCCCGGCCACCCGGGACGGCGACGAGGCCCCGGCAGTGATGAAAGTGCCCGGATTCGAGGAGTTCCCTCTCCTCCCTTACCGCTGGTCGCGGCGAGCCTACGAGGACGCCCTGCACGAGGCGGGCTTCACCACCGTCACCTGGGTCCACCCCCGGGTCTCCGCCGAGGGCGTCGCCGCGTACGGCGAGGCCCACTGGACCAACTACCGCAAGATCCCGCACGCCCTGTACGTCGACTGCACCGTGTGACGCACGAGCCGCGAGGCCCGCAGGCGTGGGCGACCGCGCACTCGGACGCGAAGAAGACCAGGACGTCCCCGCATCCTCGGGGGCTGGGCTGCTGCAGGCGTGTTTCCTGACGGCCGGCGTGGGCGTCGTCGCGTGGAGTCCGTCAGTCCACCGCATGACATCACGCCCCCCGGATCGGCCCGTGGGCTGATCATGGATCAGCTCGCCGCAGGACGTGACTGGGGTTCCTGTTGCCTAGCCTCACCTGCATGAATCGTTTGCCCCGCGGCGCCACCGCCGCGTTACTCGGTCTGTCCCTCGCGCTTCTCGGTACGGGGACGGCCCACCCCGTACCGGCGCCGGCCGACGTGTCCACTGCCAGTGAGAGCGACCGCGTCCGCCTCGAACTGCCGCGCCCCACAGGGCCGCTGCCGGTGGGGCGGGACACCCTGCATCTGGTCGATACCGACCGCCCCGACCCGTGGGTGCCCGAGGCCGGCGCTCGCGAGCTGATGGTGTCGCTGTACTACCCCGCCCGCTCCGGCCGCGGCCCGACGGCGCCGTACATGACCACTGGCGAGGCCCGCGCCTTCCTGGAGGACCGGGATGTGGCCGAGGTGGTGCCGGCCGAGACCCTCAGCGGCACTCGCACCCACGCCCGCCCCGGCGCCAACCCTCTACGGGGGAAGTTTCCGCTGGTCGTGCTGTCGCCCGGATTCACCGTCAACCGCTCGACACTCACCTCGCTCGCCGAGGAACTGGCCGGCCGAGGGTACGTGGTGGCCGCCGTGGACCACGCCTACGAGTCGGTGGGCACGACATTCCCGGGCAACCGGCTTCTCACCTGCGTCGCCTGCGACAAGGTTCCCGAACTCGGGTACGGGGCCGTCGCCCGCGGCCGTGCTCGGGATGTCTCCTTCGTGCTCGACCGGCTGACCGACCGTTCCCCGGCCTGGCGGCACGCCCGCATGATCGACCCCGCGCGGATCGGCATGGCGGGCCACTCCATCGGCGGTGCCTCCGCCGCGTCCGCCATGATGGGCGACCAGCGGATGCGTGCCGGGGCCAACCTGGACGGCTCCTTCTTCGACCCGGTGCCGGCGGGCGGTCTCGGCGGCCGACCCTTCATGGTGCTGGGCACCGGGGTCGAGGACACCTCCTGGGTACGTGACTGGCCGAACCTCGACGGCTGGAAGCGCTGGCTGGCCGTGGCCGGTTCGGGGCACTTCACGTTCACCGACATTCCGGTCCTCGCCGACCAGTTGGGGCTCCTTCCGCCGGAGGAGCCCCTGTCGGGCGACAGGTCGCAGCAGATCACCCGGCGTTATGTGGCGGCCTTCTTCGACCTTCACCTCAAGGGCGGCAGCCGGCCCCTGCTGGACGGGCCGTCGTCGGAGTATCCGGAAGTGGTTTTCCACCGGACCAACTGATCGAACGTGTGCCGTCCCCGCGGAGCCGACAGGGCCTCTGGCCCTGTCGCCCGCGACGACCTGTCTACGAGCTGGTCGGAGTCGCCTGCTGCACGACCTCGAAGGACCACAGGGTGGACCCGCTCGCCGCCGGCTTGGGCCGCTCGCCGGCCTCGGCGTCACCGCCCTGGTGGGCCGCCTTCATCGGACCCTCCAGCCAGGCCTGGAAGGATGCCTCGTCACGCCACCGTGTGTAGACGAGGTAATTGTCGGTGCCCTCGACGGGACGGAGGAGCTCGAACCACTCGAAGCCGTCGGAGCTCTCCACGGCGTGGGCACGGGACGCGAACCGCTTCTCCAGCGTCTCCCGCTGCTCGGCGGGGACGGTGAGTACGTTGATCTTGACGACGCTCATAAACCCATCCTGCCGCACGTCGATCGGCAACGGACGAGCGGCTCGTACATCACATATCGCGACCTCGTCCTCCCGGACTCCGCGACGGTTACGACCGCGTTTCGTACGCAGAATGAATGTTCCACCGTACGGAATCCGGACGGTTCATGGAGTAGGCTGTGAGCCAGGAGGTGCTCCATGTCCGAGTTGTTCGACGCGGTCGACGCCCTGGTCGCGTCCCGATCCCCGTTGCCGACGCCGGCCGAGCGCAAACGGCTGCGTCAGGCACACGGGCTGACGCTGGACGAGGTGGCCACCGCCCTGAAGGTACGGCGAGCGACCGTCAGCGGCTGGGAGGCGGGCAGGACCGAGCCGAGGCCCCCGGAGCGCGACGCGTACGCGCGCTTGTTGAAGCAACTCGCGGCGCTCTACCCCGCTGACACCGACACGACCCCTTCCGCGCAGGACACGGCGCCGGTGCCTGAGACGGTCAGCGGCCCCACCCCGTCTGCGGAGGCGTCGTCAGAAGCGCCAACTCCGTCCGCCGGCCGGGCACATGAGGCCGCGGTCAAGTCCGATCCCCATTGCAGCGCCATGCACCCGGTCCCGGTCTCCGTCCCCGCCTCGGTGCCGCACAGTGCGTCGCGTGCCGAGGCGGGGCCGAGGCCGTCATCGACATCGCGCCGCCCCCGGGCGAGGAGCGCCGCCCCTCAGCAGACCACCGCGGCGGCCGCCCTCGACACGCGGTTCGCCAATGGTCCGCTCGCCGTCATCGACGCCGACGCCGACCGCCAGGTGGTGGCGTACTGCGTAGGCGGCCTGATCCTGGACGTGCCCGCCAAGTCCCTTCCCGCACTGGTGGAGTGGACGCTGACGGAGGCGCAGCTGGGGGCGGAGAGGCTGAACGGCTCCGGGAAGGACGGCGACCCACTCCTCGTCCTCACCGAGGCCGCGTTGGAGCGCTACGGGCTGCCAGTCACGCTGTCGGAGTCCGAGCGGCTCGCCGGGCGCCTCCCGGACGGACATAAGGTCATCAAGCAGCTCGATCGCGCGGACTGGCAGCTGACGAAGCGAGGGCTGGGGCCGTGGGCGCGGATCTACCGGCCCGCGCAGGGACGCGAGCGGAGTTGCGTGCAGCTGTGCGTCCCGTCGTGGTCCGCGCTGGACACACGGACCTGGGGCGACGCGGCGAAGCTTGCGCCGGCCGAGCTCGCCCGGCTGCTCGGCACGTACGCGGCCCGGGTGATGACGCCGCGCGGCTCCACCGCCGTGACCGGCCTGGAGCTGATGACCGCGCTGAACCCGCCCACCCGGGCAAGCCGGCCCGACGAGGACGGAAGGCGGCACAAGGAAACCCGTCCCGGATCGCTGGGCGAGCGGGCGATGGACTGCGCGCCGTGCGAGGCCCCGGACGGGCACCCGCTGCTGAGCGATCTGCCGCGGTTCCACCAGCGGGGCCCGGCGGAGATGCTGTTCGAGGAGGCGTACGACTGGGCGCGGGAGCTCACCGACACCGAGTGCATGATGCGCTTCGTGGTCGGCATCGACGTCAACCTCGCCTTCGGCGCGGCGGCGAACGGCGCTGTCGTGGGCCTCGCGCAGCCGCCGGTTCACGTGACCGACCCGCCGTTCGATCCGACACTGCCCGGGGCGTGGTTGGTCGACCTTTCACACGTCGACCTCTCCCGGGTACTGGTCGGCAAACAGTGGAGGCAGCTCGAAGGGGACCTGCTGCCCAGTCCGTTCACACCGACCGGCGAGCGGCCGGAGGGGCCGGCCTGGTACGCGACACCGACCGTGGCGTACGCGGTGGAACTCGGCTACGACGTCGCCCCGGTCGAGGCCTGGGTGCGCCAGGACAAGGGCAAGTTCCTGGACGGCTGGTACAAGCGGCTGCGCAACGCCTACGTCGACACCATGGGCGACCTGGGCGTGGGCGAGAAGCTGCCTCCGGCGGAGTTCCTGCGGGTGATGGACGACTACAAGCAGCGCGACCCGGAGATGGCGATCGTCCTGGACGCGATCAAGGCGACCGTGAAGGGCGGTATCGGCAAGCTGCGGGAGCGGGCGCGCGGCGGCGGCTGGAAGCCCGGGCAGGCGTGGCCGGCCCTCTCCAGGCCGACGTGGCGGCCCGACATCCGCGCGGCCGTCATCTCGCGGGCCCGGATCAACATGCACCGCAAGATGCTCAACCTGGCCGCGGCCACCGGCCGGTATCCGGTGGCGGTCCTGTCGGACTGCGCCGTGTACGCCGCCGACGGGCCCTCCCCGCTGGACGTCCTCCCGTACGACGCCGACGGCAAGACGGTGCCCGGAAGCTTCCGCCTGGGGGTGTCGCCGGGGATGGTCAAGCACGAGGGCACCCGGACCACCCTGTGGGCCGAGGAAGTACGGGAGAAGTACGACCGGGCCCTGAACCTCGCGCGCTACGTCAAGACGGGCGAGGTCACCGCCAAGGACGACGGGGAGTAGGGGAGAAAAGCCGATGGTCACGGTCGGGGATGGGCTCGACAAGGCGGTGCAGGCGGCGTTCACGCGCCCCGCTCCGAAGTCGGCCGGTGCCAGGATGCGGTACCTGGTCAGACAGCTCAAGGGCACCAAGCAGGTGGCCCAGTTGTTGCGTGTCTCCCAGCGGACCGTGGAGCGGTATGTGAAGGACCAGATCAAAAAGCCGCGCCGGGACCTCGCCGAGCGCCTGGAGCGCGAGGTGTACAAGCGGTGGCAGCCGCAGATCCGCGCGCAAGCCAAGCAGACCGCGGCCACGACCGGCGGCATCGTCATCGACACCCGCGCCCGTTTCGGCTACACCGCCGCCCCGGGCACCACCGACGACCCCCGGCTCCGCCACCTCACCGTGGCACTGCCCCCGCAGCACGCCGCCCGCCTCTTCGAGGCCCAGGAAGCCGGGGCCGGCGAGCAGGCGCTGCGCGACATCGCCGCCGAGGCGCTGGGCGAGGTGTACTTCCGCGACAGCGGCCGCCGCGCCCAAGGCCTGGAGGTGGAGTTCAGCGACCTGGAGCACCTGGAGTTCGAGCTGTAACCGGGTCGTACGACATGCACCCGGCATCACGGTGACTGGCGGTTGCGCTGCTGTGGTGAGCGAGGCCGCATGATGAGCGCGGCAACGTGGTAAGTGCACGGCTCCGGGCCAGGGTTGGCGTAACCGTGCGTGACGTCGGCGGCGAAGTAGGCGGAGTCACCCGCGTCGAGAACGAGTGCCTCGTCTCCGAGGGTGAGCCGGAGTGTCCCGGACTCCACGGCGATGAACTCGTGGGAGCCCGGGGCGTAGGCGGGGAACGCGCCGGCGTCGCAGCCGGGCGGCAGAGTGGTGCGGATCCATTCGAAGTTCACTCCGGGGACGACGGGGGAGAGGACCGTCCGGTGCCACCCGCCAGGCTCGTGGACCGTGTCCTGGTCGGCCGCTCGTCGCACGATGGCGCGGCTGTCTGCGGACTGGGCGACGAGTTCGGGGAGAGGAACTCGGAGTCCTTCGGCGATGCGGGCGAGGACCGTGATCGTCGGGGCCTTCTGCCCGCGCTCGACCGAGGACAGCATGCTCACACTCACATCGGCGGTGTCCGCCAGTTGCTGGAGGGTCAGACCCCGGTCGTGCCGCAGTCCCTGGATGCGCCTGCCCAGCGCCAACAGATCAAGCATTACTCTATAATGGCATCTTCTTCCACTATAGAGAAATGAGCTGGTCGTGGCAGATATGGCAGATGCCGAGGCGGTCATCCGCCCGGCAACTCCTCGGGACCAGGAGGCAGTGGCCGACATCTACGCGCACTACGTTCTCCACACCGTCGCGACATTCGAGACAACCGTTCCGGGTGTCGCCGACTGGGAGCGTCGACTGGACGACCTCACCGGCCGCGGTCTGCCGTTCGTCGTCGTCGAACTCTCCGGCCAGGTGGCCGGTTTCGCGTACGCGGCTCCCTGGCGTCCCAAACCCGCCTACTGCCACACGGCGGAGGACACGATCTATCTCGCCCCGAGTGCCACCGGCCGAGGCCTGGGCAGAGCTCTACTGCGCGAGGTGATCGCCGGAGCCGCCCGGGCCGGAGTGCGGCAGATGATCGCCGTCATAGCCGACACGGGCAGCGACGCCTCAGCCGCACTGCACCGTCGCTGCGGCTTCACGGAGGCAGGTCGCCTGACCGCCGTCGGTCGCAAGCACGGACGGTGGATCGACACACTGCTGTTGCAACGCGACCTGACGGCGGCCGAACCGGAATGAGCCGGGGCGCGGGAGTCTCTACCCGGACCGGAACTGCGCACATCGCCAGGGAGAGCGGGCAGGGCCCTGGCGAGCGATGATCTCCAGGGTCTGCCTGGCTGCACCTGGTCGATGTCGACCAGGGCGGCGGCGTCCCCGACGTTGCCGCCCGAGACGGCGGAGACGATGGCGATCGCGGCCCACCGCGACGATATTCACGGCCGGCGCCCGCGAAGACGGCGGCGGCGATCATGACGGTTTGGCCGGGGACGGGGACCCGAAATCCTCGGCGAACACCAGGGCGGCGACGGCCAGGTAGCCCCGGTGGTCCAGCAGTGGGGCGATGTCGGCCAGGACGCAGGGAAGCAGGGGGGGCGGGGGAGCGGCCGTCGCGGTTTCTCTTCCGGTCACGTCTCCGTCTCGGGCGTCGCAGGCGCGGTGCGGCGGTGGGCGAGTGCGAGTGCCGCGCCCGACGCGAGGAGGACGGCGAGCGCCGCGTAGCCGTGGGTGAGGGTGGTCGACGCGGCGACGCCGGCCACGAGCAGCGGGCCGCCCGCGTCACCGAGTTCGCGTCCGAGTTCGGCGGCGCCCATGGTCTGGCCGAGGCGTTCTTGGGGGGTGGTGGCCGCGAGGGCGGCGAAGCCGAGCGGGGTGATCAGGCCGGTTCCGGCGCCGATCAGGGCGGCGCCCAGGAGCACCCCGGTGAGGCCGGGCAGCATGGCGCACCCCAGCCCGGCGGTGGTGAGCAGCAGGCCCGCCGCGATGCCGCCGCGGGCGGTGAGGCGTCCGTCGTCCAGCGCGCGTCCGGCCCGAGGCTGGACGAGGGCCGCGCAGGCGGCGAGCACCGAGACGGCGGCCCCGGTGGCTACCGTGCCCAGTCCGGTGGCCCGCCCGGAGACGGGCAGGAAGCCGACACCGACCGACAGGGCGGCGGTCGCCGCGGCCAGGGCGGCGGTGGGGGCCAGGAAGGCCGGGTCGGCCAGACGCCGGGCCAGGTCGAGCACCGTCTGCCGGGCTTTGGGCAGTGGCGGTACGGCGGGGACGGCGAGCGCGGCCCAGATGGCGACCGCCGCACCGAGCATGGCCAGGACCGCGAAGAGCAGGCGCAGGCCACCGGCCCACACCAGGACTCCGCCGAGCAGCGGGCCGAGGGTGTAGCCGATGGATTTGTAGAAGCCGTAGGAGCCGAACGCGCGGCCGTGCTTGGCCGCTGGGTTGAGCCGGGCGACGAGTGCGGAGGCCGAGGGGGAGAAGGCGGAGGCCGCGGCGCCCTGGCCGAGGCGGGCTGCCCACAGCCAGCCGGGACTGTCCGCGACGGCGTACACGGCGGAGGCGGCGGCGAAGGCGGCCAGCCCGCCCAACAGCAACGGGCGGGCGCCGATCTTGTCGGCGAGGGTGCCGAAGACCGGCTTGAGGATCACCTCGGCCCCGTCGTACAGGGCGAGCAGTCCGCCGAGGACGAGCAGGGAAGTGACGGCGTCTTCGGAGAAGCCGCCGAGGTTCGCGGCGATGCCGTGGGCGCCGAAGGCGGTGGTGAACCCGGCCGCGTACAGCGGCCACATCTGCCGGGCCGGTGCCGTGTGCGCGCTCACTACTCCCCCTCCGGGGCCTGGTGCAGGGCGCGGAAGACGCGTTCGGCGTAGTCCTCGCAGGCGGCGGTGCACTGCTTGAGGCGCTGTGCGGCTTCGGCCGCCTCCGGAGCACCGAACACATCGCGCGCGGTCAGGTCGCGGTGCCAGCGTCGCAGCCGCTCCAGCGACTGCTCCTCTTCCTCCAATTCGGCCAGGGTGAACTTGGCGATGCGGATCTCCTTGGCCAGTTCCTCCTCGAACTTGCCGCAGTCGGCCAGGAACTCCGTCCAGTCCGCGGTACGGGCGGCGGTGAACAGCGCCTGGAATCGGGCGGCGTCCTCGGAGCTGCGCCCGGCGGCGTTCAGGGCTACGGCCTGACCTTCGGCCTGTTCGGTCAGGGTGATCGCCCGAGCGACGCCGTCGGCGAAGACCGGTACGTCCGGTACGGCCCACACGCCCTGGCCGAGTGAGAGCGCCCCGGTCTTGCGCAGCTCGCGCCAGACCGCGACCCGGTGCCGGGACGGCTCCGCCGGCAGTTTGATCACGAGGACGAGCCAGCGGCTCTGTTCTGTGTTCGACACATCATTAAATGTAGCGCCTGTTACATCAAGAGGTGTAGTGGGGTGGTGGTAGGTAGGCCGTAAGTCCGGTACCCGGCAGGGGTGCCGCAGCACGGCCGCTGTGCCACCACCCGGCACGTTCTCCAGATCCGTGCGTCCAAGAGCCGCGCGCTCCACCTTCAACGGGTCCAGAGCCTCCAGGAAGCCAGTGGCCGAGGGGCCGGGCTCGGGAGCCACCCCGACTTCCACCCGTCCGCGGAGATCGAGTTCAGTCGGCCACGAACCGGTCGGACGCAAGTGCAGTACGACATGGGGAAGATCGTGAGGTGATGCGTGCACTTCCATAGCGGCGAGGTGCTCGGCGGCGAGTTGCTCACTCACATCTCGTCCATTGACGGGGACTGCGTACGAACAGCCGTCGAAGCGCAGTTGGAAACGGTTCGGTCTCGTCATCGGCGGAGCCTGATGGGCGGTGAACTTCGACTGCCCGAACCCCTCATGCATACGTGAGCAGTCGGACGATCTCGGCCAACGAGCAGTCATGAACACGCCATGTGCGGCGTGTCGCCCATACCCACGACCATTCGATCGGTAGAACTTTTCTCGACCAAATGTTCGGATCATCGATTCGAATCGCATGAGTTCGGGGGTTTTCGATGCACATACCGTGGCTCAGGCGCGCCAGCAGACAGGCGCTCACCATGGCGACCGCGGTCGCTCTGCTGTCGTCGGTGCCGTCCATGGCGCAGGCAGACGCGTCGGCTGATCTCGAGGTCGAGTCGTACGTCCTGCCGCTCGGCTCGGCGACGCCATCGCTCGAGGAGTTGCAGAGCGAGCATGGCATGGAACGGTTGCGGGACATTGCCCGGAACGCGGAGCCGATCGCGCAGTTGCCGTACGAGACGGTGGGGCCTGCGGCATCGTACGCGCCGCTGGCACGCCAGCCGTCCCAGACCGCGCCTGTCGATTCACCCGCCGCACCAACGCCAATGATCGCGGCACCGGAACCGGCCCGCACGATGACACTCGACGAGTGCAAGAAGGGGCTGGGTACCACCAACAGGTTCTTCTTCACGTCCCGGTTCGCGGCCTGTTCGGGTGCTTCGTTCGTACAGACCTGGCTCGTCAACGGCAGGCCCTCAGGCGTGAGCATGTTCAACGTCCGAGTCGTGGGGACGATTGCCAAGAACAGCCGCACGATCAACTTCAAGTACTACTTCACCGAGATGGAATCGCAGGGCACCACCGAGGCAGCCGCGATGAAGATCGGCACCAAGGGCAAGATTCCCCACAGTTGGCCGTCCACGGTTCGCTACACCCGGGGCGGCGACATGCCTGGAACGAAGACCTACGCCGAGCTCAAGGCGCTGCGCACGTTCAAGGAAACCGTCAACGCCAAGCCCGGCCAAGGCAGCGGCGGCAGCACGGACCTGATCGCCGCGACCTACCAGCCCTCCATCACCATCACACCGCCGCCCAACGCCACGATCAGCGGCGATCTCAAGGGTGACCTGTTCTTCCTGCCGCCGCGCTGGGACGCCGCGACATACCTGGCGAACTCCACCGGCGGCGGCAACCCCGACAAGAGGGGTGCGGCCTCATTCGCCTACATCGGAATGCTGAGCTACAGCACGAAGACCGGTGCGGAGGAGCGTGCGGTGGCCCAGCACATCAAGACGGCGTTCACCAAGCCGGAGGACACGAAGCCGTTCATGTCGGCGAAGAAGGTGCCCGGTCGGACGCCCGACGAACCGCTGCACCGGACGGTCAACAAGACTCGCAAGGACGACAACCGCAAGGCGGCGGTCAAGCAGTGCAAGCGATACTGGGGCGCCAACTACACACAGGGTGGCACTCGGGAGTGCGACGAGTACCCCTTCGCCACCACCTATGAGGGCGCCGCGGAGCACGACTACGACGCCGACGCGAAGAAGTTCAACTTCTCCGTGAAACCGATCGCAAAGGAAGACAACGGTGCGGGCGGCAATCTGCTGCTCAGCTTCTATTCCAAGAATCGCGTCATCGACGGAATGGAGGACGGCTTCATCGTGAAGATCGTCTCCTGACGCCGCCCAGGGCGGGGGTGCCGCGCTGTCGGCGCCCCCGCCCTGCCGTGTTCAGGCCGTTGCGGGCCAGAACTGCACGAGGTACTTCTCCACGCCTTCGCCAGTACCTTCCTGCTCGGAGAGTGCCGCGGCCTCGCTGCGCCCGGCGCAGTTCACCCGCACCCGCCAAGAGCCCTCCGACTCGGCTAGCGTGATCACGTCATCGGCCCGCCCCAGGCCCATGGACCACACCGCCACTTCACCGCTGGTCGACTCGAAGCCGGCCTCAGCCTGTTCGTCCCACCGCGAAGGATCCTGTACGGGCGGCTCCCCGTCCCACACCTCCACGGTGACCGCAGCGGTGTGAGTGTGGCCGGCACTGTAGATGTCGAGACGACCCGGGAAGGCGTTCAGGAACACGCCGCCCGCGAAGTCGTCAGGGAACGGGACGGGCAGATCACCGTCATCGGACTCCTGGAACCCGAAGCCGTGATACTCCACATCCGCATCAAGATGTTGCTGCCGGACAAGCTCGGCCATAAGAGCCCCTTTGGCGTGACAAACGACTGGTCATCACCGTGATCGTAAGTCGGTCCTCCCGAAAGTGCATTGGCTGGTTTCCGGGCCGCTGAGGGCCGTAGATGACCCCCATGAGGTGGCTGGTCTCAAATCGCCCGACCTGTGAGCTCTTTCACCAGCGCACGCATCGCCGCGCGCGAGAACACCAGCGGCTGACGCCTCACGTCCTTGGAATCACGCACCGCCACCGACGCTCCCCACTCGGCGATCTCCACACAGTCGTTCGCACCCCCGCTGTACGAGCTCTTCCGCCACCGAGCGAGAGCGAGGTCGACGTCCTGCAGAGCGTTGTGTGGAACGGCGGTGCGCGCGGCTCGTCCAGAAGCTCGGTCTGCCGTCTATCCGACTCCACGACCTGCGTCACTGCGCTGCGACGCTGTCCCTTGCCGTCGGCATTCACATGAAGACCATCCAGACCATGATCGAGCGCTCCTCGTACAAGCTCACCTTCGACACGTACACCAGCTTGCTTTCGCAGCTCGAACTGGAGGCTGCGGACGCACCCGTGACGCTCGTTCCGCGCAAGGCGGCGCGTCAGGGGGAGCAGGCTGACAGACGACTCGGCTGTGTAGCGGCGTGTCCCCGTTCTGTCCCGGCAGATACGAAAGCAGGCCCTTCGGAGATCACTCCGAGGGGTCTGTTCGATGCTCCGCGCCTGGTCAAGGCACAGCGCCCCCGGCAGGATTCGAACCTGCGACACCCGCTTCAGGAGAGAGGTGGACGACCCTGCGGATCAGGCGCCCACGGTCCCGTCGACCCCTTCACGCAGAAAGTCCGCGTGCCCGTTGTGGCGGCCGTACTCCAGAAGCACGTGCACCATGACCATCCGCAGCGACACCTCCTCGGCCCACCTCGGCTGATACCCGGCCAGATCCAGGGACTCGGCCTCCCGCTCGATACGGCGCGAGTACGCCACCTCGGCCTCCCAGGCCGTGAACGCCTCGGCCCTGGTCGATGCGCTCGCGTCGTACGCCGCCTGGAAGTCGATCTCCTCGGACCAGACCATGGGCGCGTCGTTGTCCTCGAACACCCGGCGGAACCAGGCACGTTCCACCTCCGCCATGTGCCGCACGAGCCCGAGCAGCGAAAGCGTGGACGGTGGCATCGACTGCTGCCGCAACTCCTCGTCGGTCAGCCCTTCGCACTTCATTGCGAGGGTCGCTCGGTGGAAGTCGAGGAATGCCCGCAGCATCTCGCGTTCGCTTCCAAAACTGGGTGGCCCTATGCGATTGTCGCTGGTCACTGGCCGTGCTCCTGATCCGTACCGGTATACACGGCCAGTATCCAATCCCGTGGCCGTCGGGCTGACCCGACCCACGAGTCTCGACCTCGGCTGGACGGGGCCTCGCGACCGACAGTTGTGCGGGACGTTCCCGCCGTCACCCCGCCTCGATCAGTCTGCGTAGTCGGGGGCGATGCGTTCCACCAGACGGAGCAGGGCCCGCCAGGCCAGGCCGTATGCCTGGTCGTCCTGGAGGTCGGATCCGTGTTCCTCGCCGCGCAGTTGGCGAGCCGTGAGCTCGCACACGTCGCCGGGCGGCAGCGTGAGTGGGGTACCGCCGGCTTGTGCGGCGAGCTGGATCTCGCAAGCCTTCTCCAGGTAGTACATGCGCAGGAAGGCCTGGGCGGCGGTCTCGCCGACGGTGAGCAGGCCGTGGTTGCGCAGGATGAGCGCGGGGTGGTCACCGATGTCGGCGACGAGGCGCTGCTGTTCGTCGAGGTTGAGGGCGACGCCCTCGTAGTCGTGGTAGCCGACTCGGTTGTGGAACTCCATGGACATCTGGTTGACCGGCAGGAGCCCGTCCCGCTGGGCGGCGACGGCACAGCCGGCCTTGGTGTGGGTGTGCAGCACGCAGTGGGCATCGGACCGGGCGGCGTGGATCGCGCTGTGGATGACGAACCCGGCGGGATTGACCGGGTACGGGGTCGGCTCGACGGGGTTGCCGTTCAGGTCGATCTTGACGAGCTTCGAGGCGGTGATTTCCTCGAAGAGCAGCCCGTAGGGGTTGATGAGGAAGTGGTGGTCGGGGCCGGGCAGCCGCAGCGAGATGTGGGTGAAGATCAGATCGGTCATACGGAAGTGCGCCACGAGCCGGTAGACGGCTGCCAGTTCGCGCCGTAGGCGTTGCTCTTCGTCGCCGTGGTGCTGTAGTCCGGCCGGGGCGGGCTCGGCCGGGACGGGCCTGGCCGCGGCGATGGTGGGGGCTGGGGCGTTGTCAGCGGTCGTGGCGCTGGTGGCCATGGAACTCGGCTCCTGTCGGTGTGTCAGAGGGAGGTGACTGCTGTCTTGGGTTGCGTGGTCGGACTGTCGTCGAGATCGGTGGTCGCCTGCCCGGCGAGGCGGCGACGCCACTGCCCCAGGACATGTGTTTCGGTGGGCCGGGTGGTGAGGCTGACCGCGACGTAGGCGACCAGGCTGACGGCGAGGCCGTAGTAGATGGGTTCGTTGGCGAGCATGCCCTCGGCGGCCATCAGGGCGATGACGGTGACGCTGCCGGCGGTCATCGCCGCGAGCGCCCCGGGCAGGTTGCCGCGCTTCCAGAGCAGGCCGCCGAGGATGGGCACCAACAGGCCGCCGACCAACAGGTTGTAGGCGACGGTGAGCGCTGCGAGAACGTCGTCGAGCAGGCAGGCGAGAGCGATGGACACCACGCCGAGGATGATGATGGCGACCCGGTTGGAGGCGACCTCGTCGTGGCCGTCACCGGTCCGCGGGTGTGCGGTGAGTCCGCCGAGGGCGCGCAGTCGGTGCCAGATGTCGTTGTTGGCGACCGTGGCGGAGGCGATCAGGGCGCCGCTGGCGGTGGACATCATCGCGGACAGGGCGGCGGCCAGCACCAGGCCTTTGACGCCGGTGGGCAGGGTGCTCTTGACGATGGTCGCGAAGGCGCTGTCCGCGTCGGCGAGGTCGGGGTGGAGGATTTTGGTGGCCATGCCGATCACGGCGCCGGCCAGTGCGTAGACCAGGCAGTACAGGCCGGCGACGGTGCCGCCCCATGAAGCGACCTTGTCGCTGCGGGCAGTGAAGACGCGCTGCCAGATGTCCTGACCGATCAGCATGCCGAACGTGTAGATCAGTACGTAGGTGAAGATGCTCTCGCCGCCGATGGAGCCGAACGACAGGTAGCTGTCGGGCAGTTGGGCGGAGAGCTGCGCGAAGCCGCCCGCCTTGACGACCGCTGCCGGCAGCAGGACCACGAGCACGCCGATGCTCTTGACCACGAACTGCACCATGTCGGTGAGGGTGATCGACCACATGCCGCCGAGGGCGGAGTACCCGACCACGATGGTGCCGCCGATGATGACGGCGGCCCAGCGGGGCACGTCGAAGAGGACGTCGAACACGGTGGCGTAGGCGATGGTGGAGGTGACGGCGAGCATCAGGGTGTAGATCCACATCACCAGGCCGGAGATGATGCTGGCCGAGTCGCCGTAGCGAAGGGACAGCATGTCGGCGACGGTGTAGACCCGCAGACGGGCGATGCGCGCGGAGAAGCCGATGCTCAGTGCCAGCAGTCCGAAGCCGATGGCGAAGACCATCCAGGCGCCGGACAGCCCGTAGGTGTAGCCGAGGCGCACACCGCCGATGGTGGAGGCACCGCCGATGACCACGGCGGCCATGGTGCCGGTGTACATGCCGGGGCCGAGGCGCCGTCCGGCGACGAGGAAGTCGCTGGTGGAACGGGCGCGTCTCTTGCCCCACCATCCGACGGCGGCGATACCGAGCAGATATCCGATGATTACCGCGTAGTCGACGCTCATGACGTTCTCCGGTCCTAGGTCCTTGGCGGCCCGCGCCGGGGAACGCGGTACCGGGATGCTCGTGTGCTCTGTGACTCGTGTGAGGGGAGCGGCTGCGCGCAGGACCGGGTAAGGCGGCGGCTTGCTACTCGGGGGTGACAGGCGGGCTTGGCCACGGTGGGGACGAGTGGTGACGCTGGTGCCGGTGCGGAAGGTTTGTGACCGGTGTCCGGTGCCCGGTGGGGTTCGACCACCGTAGGCCGCCGGGCCTTGACACCACACTGTCGGATCTGTCTCATATCGTGACCGCCAAGGGATGAATCATCCCGCCTGTGGAACGCGTCGATCCGAGGAATCGCTCATGCCGCCGACCAGCGCGCCCCCAGCGCCGACCAGCCCCACTCCACCCCCGTCAGACACCCCCGCCGTCCCACTGAGCACCCTCCTCGCCGACGCCGCCCTGGGCCTGCAGCAGGTCGCAGGGCCCACGGAAGACCGCCTCGTCGGCACGATCGGCACCACGGAGCTGGAAGACCCGGCCCCCTACCTGCGCGGCGGCGAACTCCTGCTCATCGCCGGCGTCCGCCTCCCGGAGACCACCGAGGGCGTCGACACCTACGTACAGCGCGTCGTCCGGGCGGGCATCGCGGCGCTCGGCTTCGGTGTCGCCCCGGTGCACGACGAGGTCCCGTCCGCCCTGGTCACGGCCTGCGACCGGCACGGGCTTCCCTTGCTGCGGATCCCGCCCGGGACGCCGTTCGTCGCCGTCAACCATGCCGCCCACGCGGCCATGGCCGAGGCACGGCACCAGGAACTGCGCCAGATCGCCGAGGCGCAGGCCGCCCTCGCCACGGCCGCGGCCCGTCCCGACGCACTGAAGGCGGTCCTGCAGCAGCTCGCCACGCGTCTCGGTGCCTGGGTCGTCCTCCTGAACCCGCTCGGCAGCGAACTCCTCGCCGCCGGCACCCGGCCGGAGGCGCCCGCCGCAGTGCAACTGCGCGCCCTCGCCGCGCGTACCACGGCCCGCGTGCGATCCCGCTCCGCCGATGGACGGCCGCAGCCGCCGACAGCGGCGGCCGAGCATCACGCCGAGTTCCACCTCACGGTGCACAGCCTCCCCGCAGAGATCGCCGACGGCCCGTTCGTCCTCGGCGTCGCAGCCGCCTCCACGCCCACCGCCGTGCACCGCTCCGTGATCGGCACCGCGCTGGTCCTGTTGTCGCTGCTCACCACCCCCCGGCACGCCCTGGGTACCGACACCCGTAGCGCCGCGGCCCTGGTCCGCCTGATGCTCGGCCAGCACCCCGTTGACGTGGCCCGGCTCCTGTCGCCGGCCGCACGGGCTGCGGACAACTGGGTCGTGGTCCACGGTCGCCTCACCAGACCGGGCCCCGGGGCAACGGCGCGCCTCGGCGGCGACCCTGTCCAACTGGCCGCCCTCGGCACGGTCCTGACCACGCCCTACCTCGACATCGACGGCACCAGCCTGCGCGCACTCGTACCCAGCAGCCCCGGTTCCCCGCTGCCCGACCTCGCCTCGGTCGCACGCCTCGGCTGGACCCTCGGCATCAGCTCGCCCGTCGCCGCCGCCGATCTGGCGATCGCCGACAGACAGGCCGATCGCATGTTGCGCCATGCCGTGGCCACCGGCACGTCCTCGGCACAGCACCGCACCCAGGACCTGACCATGCACTCCCTGGTCAGCCCGGGCGACGCCGCGGCACTCGCGCAGGCCCGCTTCGCCCCCTTCGCGGAAGCCCCCGCGCCCGGCCCCGCCGTCCTGCTGGAAACCCTGCGCACCTGGCTTGCCCACCACGGCAACTGGGACCGCACAGCCACCGCTCTCCAACTCCATCGCAACACCGTGCGCCGACGCATCGCCAAGTCAGCCGAACTGCTCGACGCCGATCTTCAGGACCTCGATGTCCGGATGGAGCTCTGGTTCGCCCTCCACTGGCTCCCCGGGGAGCAGGCCACCGGCAAGCAGACGGCAGCTGATCCCACCGAACCGACACCGCCGTGAGCAGGGCTGGGACAACGAGGCACCACCGGCGTCGCCGCACACGCGGGCCGCCCCCGGTACTCACCCACCGGGCTTCGCACAGGGGTTGACGGCCGCGAGGGACGACCCGGCGGGACCTGTTCAGTCGAGGGCTTCCCTCAGCCGTTCACACACCCGCTCGACCTCCGCCGCCCCGGGGAAATACTCCGCTTCACCCATCGCCACCTGCAATGCGGGACCGAAGGCGTTGAACCGGGCCAGGTCGTCCTTTCCGACGGGCTGCACGACGAAGTGGATGTGGCCGGGAACCCCGCCGGCATGCGACCACAGGCACACGTACACCTGCTCCGGGGCCATCACCTCGGTGACGGCAGCGCTCACCCTCTGCAGCAGAGGCCCCAGCTCGCTGGACTCCTGCGCCGTCAACTCGGCGACGTGCACGACATGCCGAGTCGGCTTGACCACAATGGTCCCCGGACCGAGCGGTCCGACGCAGTGCTCGACAACCCAGGACTCGGTCCGCAGCACGTTTCCGCCCGGCAGCGGAACATTCCCCATCGTGAGGTCACACGCCAGACACCCGCCCCGCGCACCGGAATCCTCAGCCACGGTCGCTCCACCAATCCCGGACAGCCCCATGACGCGCCCCTTGCCCTTTCTCACTCACGAAGGCGAGCAGGTCGGTACTGTCCGCCCACTGATCCACGCTTCCCACCAGCGGCAGCGTGCAAAGGTCCGGGTCGGTGACGGTGCGCGCGAGCGCCTGTGCGAAGCGCTCGGCATGCAGGACCAGGAAAGGGCGCGAGTGGTAGCGGCGACGTTTCGGGTCCATCGGTGTGATCAGTCCGGATGCGTTCTGCAGCGAAGCGACGGCCTCGTAGGCATCGCACAGGTGCGCTTCCCGGGTCGGGTAGTCCGTCGCCGTCAGCACACCGCGCAGCGCCGGGGTGAGCGACGCCGCCACCGGCAGTCGGCCGAACGCGCTGCCGAGCCACTTGCTGTAAGGGGCGTAGCGGCGCTCAAGCAGCAGGCAAAGGCGCATCATGTCCCGCACCAGGCGGGCGGCCACGAGGGCCGAACCGATGTCGTCACCGACTTCCGCGCAGCGCCCCACGAACGCCTCTTCCTGCGAAACACGCTGCCACTGACACGCCAACAGGTACCGCCACACCTGCTCCGGGTACCACTCCAGCCTGCGCCGGCAGTCGGTGAGCGTACCGAGCTCATCGTGGAACACCGCGCCACCGGTGGTCTCGGCGAGCCGCTGCTGCGGCATGGCCAGCCATTCACGAACGGTCAAATCCGACTCGGCGGTACGCAGTCCGAGCTGCTCGGCCAGCCATTCGTTTACGTCGTACACGTCCACGCGGTGGTTGACCGGGCCATCGGTCAACTGCATGCGGCCGACCGGATCCAGCGATTCGTCCCTCTCCTGGAAGTGGGTGGGCCAGCCCCGCACCTGCTTCGGCAGCCGCTCGGCCAGCATGCGAGGGATGTTCGCCGGCGAGGGTGCCGGATGGCCGTCCTGGGCCGCTAGGTACCGGTGACGGCCTCGGCAGGGGATGAGGGGACGGCCCCGGCAGGGTATGCCAGGGCCGTCGCCGTGCGATCGGAGATGCCAGGTTTGTTCGCGTCTCGCTGCTCGACGCGGCATATGCGCCCGCTGAGCATGTCCGGGCCCGCGAGGGTAGCCCAAGCCGCAACCTGCGCCACAGCCCTGTCAGCAGCAGGCGGCAGCGGCGATCACCGGGCAAGGGGAAGAACAGGCTGTGGTGGCGTAGCGCGGACCTGTTCGGCGCCGCCACGCGCATCGACCGATGGGCTGGGGGCTGACGGGCTGTGGGCTGACAGGCTGTAGGGGGCGATGCCCGGGGCATACCCGCGCCGCATGAGACGGAGGGGCTGGACGTTCACCCGCATGGCCCGCCTGGTTCGCGGTGCCGCACGGCACGACACACGATCGTTGCCATGCGGCCGATACGCGCCCCCACGTGGTGCGACGGTCCGCCCCGTTCCACAGGAAGAGGTGCTCCGGATGGCAGTCTCCCCAGCCGTGTCGATGATCCCGGACGGTGTGTCCACCACCGCGTTCGACGGGTCCCGAGTGCGGGTCGTGCTGATGCTGGACATCCATGACGGAACACAGCAGGAGTTCCTCGACGCCTACGAGCACATGTGCGAGCAGGTCGCCGCGGTGCCCGGGCACATCAGCGACCAGCTCTGCCAGTCACTGGAGAACCCCACCCAGTGGCTCATCACCAGCGAGTGGGAGAGCGCACCGCCCTTCCTCGCGTGGGTCAACAGTGAGGGCCATCTGGAGATGGTCAAGCCCCTGCAGGGCTGTGTCCGCGACACCCGGTCGATGCGTTACACCGTCCTGCGTGAGACCTTCGGCAAGAAGCACAAGTCGCGTGCGGTGGCCCGGAAACGGCTGCAGTCCGCGCCGCGTGTGGGCGGCAACACGGTCCGGCAGGCGCTGACCTTCACCGTCAAACCCGGCAGTGAGTCCAAGGTCGCGGAGATCCTGTCCGGTTATGCGTCGCCCGAGGCCCGGGTGGACGAGACCACCAGGCTTCTCCGTACCTCACTGTTCATGCACGGCAACCGTGTCGTCAGAGCGGTCGAGGTACAGGGCGAGCTGCAGGCCGCGCTGCGGCACGTCGCCCGGCAGCCCGAAGTACGCGCCGTCGAGGAGGCCCTCGACCCGTATCTGGAACAGGAACGGGACCTCCGCGACCCGCAGTCCGCCCGGCTGTTCTTCACCCGGGCCGCGGTCCCGGCCGTCCATCACGTGGAGTCCGGTCGCCGGGTGGGCCCGGACGTGCAGCGGTGCGCGTTCTACTACCCGGCGAGGCCCGGGACCGGCCAGGCACTGGCCCTGCTCCTGTCGCAGCAGGACGTGGCCGCCACGGGCGACCCGGCCGGTCCGGTCCTCGCCTGCACCGTCTTCCACCGCGACGACCTCGTCGTCCGGCTCGTCGACATGGAAGGCGAACCGGAGGACGCGCCCGGCGCCGCGCTGGCTCTGCGCACGTCCGCCGTCATCGCCGAGGCAGGGCGAATGCTGGATGCGGGAGCACTCGGTATCGACGAGCCCCTGGCGGACGACCGGATGCTGCCGCGGCTCCTCACGCACGCCCGGATGAAGCACGTCACCGACCGCCGGGCGTCGGCTTCCTGACCCGGCTGCCGTCCCAACGCCGCATCCCGTCCCCCACCTTCGCCCCCACCTTCGCATCCTGCTCCGGAGACCGACATGGCAGAACAGCACGCACGCATCGTCGACCTCAGCGGCATCGCGCCCAACCGCCGGCGCGGCGGCGACATCCGCGCCCTCCTCACACCCACCACGGTGGGGTCGACCAGTGGATTCATGGGCGTGGCCATCGTGCAGCCCGGGGAACGCATCGCCGAGCACTACCACCCGTACTCCGAGGAGTTCGTGTACGTCACCCACGGCACCTTCGAAGTGGACCTGGAGGGCGAGCCCCACGCCCTCCGGCCCGGCCAAGGGCTGCTGATCCCGCTGAACACGCGGCACCGCTTCCGCAACGTCGGCGACAGCGAGGCGCGCATGGTCTTCCACCTGGGCCCGCTGGCCCCTCGGCCGGAACTCGGTCATGTCGACACGGAGGAGACGGAAGGGACCGCGCAGGCCGAGGTGGTGTCATGAACCGGCGGGTCGCCGTCACCGGCGTAGGTGTCGTCGCCCCGGGCGGAATCGGCATATCCCAGTTCTGGGACCTGCTCTCCAACGGGCGTACGGCGACGCGCCGGATCTCCCTCTTCGACCCGGTGGGTCTGCGCTCACAGATCGCGGCCGAGTGCGATTTCGACCCGGCGGCACACGGACTGGACGACGAGACCACCGGGCGCTGCGACAGGTACATACAGTTCGCGCTGGTCGCCGCCAGAGAGGCGGTCCGCGACGCGGGCCTCGACCTCCAGCAGACGGACCCCTGGCGGATGGGAGCCAGCTTGGGGAGCGCGGTGGGGGGCACCACGCGACTCGAACACGACTACGTCCTCGTCAGCGCGAACGGCGCGCGATGGGACGTCGACGACCGGCGGGCGGAGCCGTCACTGCACCGGGCCTTCACCCCGAGCACCCTCGCCTCCGCCGTCGCCGAGGAGTTCGGCGTCCACGGCCCGGTGCAGACCGTCTCCACGGGGTGCACATCCGGACTCGACGCGGTGGGATACGCGTACCACGCCATCGCCGAGGGCCGTGCCGACGTATGCCTCGCGGGCGCCTCGGACTCACCGATCTCGCCGATCACGATGGCGTGTTTCGACGCCATCAAGGCGACCTCTCCGAACAACGACGACGCCGCGCACGCCTCCCGCCCCTTCGACGCCCACCGGGACGGATTCGTCATGGGGGAAGGCGGCGCCGTACTCGTCCTGGAGGAACTCGGACACGCGCGTGCCCGAGGAGCGGAGGTGTACTGCGAGATCGCCGGCTACGCGACGTACGGCAACGCCTACCACATGACCGGGCTCACCAAGGAGGGCCTGGAGATGTCGCGGGCGATCGACGGCGCCCTCGCCCAGGCCGGCATCAACGGCACCGACATCGATTACGTCAACGCGCACGGCTCGGGCACCAAGCAGAACGACCGCCACGAGACCGCGGCGGTCAAGCGGTCACTGGGCGACCACGCCTACGCGATCCCCATGAGCTCGATCAAATCCATGGTGGGCCACTCGCTCGGTGCGATCGGCTCCATCGAGGTCGCGGCCTGCGTACTCGCCCTGTCCCACCAGGTGGTACCGCCAACGGCCAACTACGAGACCCCGGACCCCGAATGCGACCTGGACTACGTGCCCCGCGTGGCACGCGAGCGGAAGCTGCGCCATGTGCTGTCGGTGGGCAGCGGCTTCGGCGGGTTCCAGTCCGCGGTCGTCCTGACCGGGCCTGAGGGGAGGCGGCAGTGAACAGGCAACGCCCCAGGCAAGCGGTCGTCACCGGCCTCGGTGTGGTGACACCGCACGGAATCGGTACCGACGTCTTCTGGAAGACGGTCAAGGAAGGCGGAAGCAGCCTCGCGCCCCTCGGCAAGGAAGGCTGCGAACACCTCCCCCTGCGGATCGCGGGCGAGGTGCGCGACTTCGACGCGGACGCCCTGATCGAGGGGACCTTCCTCGTCCAGACCGACCGGTTCACGCACTTCGCGATGGCCGCGACCCAACTCGCCCTGAACGACGCCGGTTTCGGGCGTGCCGACATGGACTCGCCGTACTCCGTGGGCGTGTTCACGGCCGCGGGCTCCGGCGGCGGCGAGTTCGGCCAGCGCGAACTCCAGAAACTGTGGGGGCAGGGACCGCGCCACGTCGGCCCCTACCAGTCGATCGCCTGGTTCTACGCGGCCAGCACCGGTCAGATCTCGATCCGCAACGGCTTCAAGGGCCCCTGCGGTGTCGTGGCCGGCGACGAGGCCGGCGGCCTGGACGCCCTGGCACACGCCGCCCAGGCCGTACGGCGCGGCACCGACGCGATCGTCGTCGGGGCCACCGAGGCCCCACTGGCCCCGTACTCGATCGTCTGCCAGCTGGGTTACCCAGAGCTGAGCCGGAACGACGACCCGCAACGCGCCTACCGGCCCTTCACCACTGCCGCCTGCGGGTTCGTGCCCGCCGAGGGCGGAGCGATGCTCGTGGTGGAGGAGGAGCGGGCGGCGCGCGAACGCGGGGCCGACCCACGAGCGACACTGGCCGGCCACGCGGCGACGTTCACCGGCGCCTCCCGCTGGGAGGACTCCCGGTCCGGGCTGGCCCGGGCGATCAGCACCGCACTGACGGAGGCCGACTGCCGCCCGGAGGACGTGGACGTCGTGTTCGCGGACGCCCTCGGAGTGCCCGAGGCCGACGAGGCCGAGGCGCTGGCCCTCACCGACGCACTCGGCCCGCACGCACGGCGCGTGCCGGTCACCGCGCCCAAGACGGGAATGGGGCGCGCCTACTGCGCGGCACCGGTGCTCGACGTGGCGACCGCGGTGCTCGCCATGGAGCACGGGACGATCCCGCCCACACCCAACGTCTTCGACATCTGCCACCACGTGGACCTCGTGGTCGGCCGTGCACGCCCTGCCGAGCTGCGCACGGCACTGGTTCTCAGCCGCGGACTCATGGGCTTCAACTCGGCGCTCGTCCTGCGCCAGGGCTCCGTTCCGCCCCCCGAATGAAGGAGTGCATCCGTATGACCGACCAAGTGGACCACCAGGTGACCATCGACGATCTGGCCGAGCTGATGAAGCGCACCGCCGGAGTGAGCGTCGACCCCCTCATTCTCGAAGAGGAGTCCGGCTCCGGCTGGGACACCTTCGGCCTGGACTCCCTCGGCCTGCTGGGCATCGTGGCCGAGCTGGAGAAGCGCCACGGCATGGGCCTGCCCGAGCAGATGGAGCGTTGCAAGACGCCCGCGGACTTCCTCGCCGTGGTGAACGGCGTCCTGATGAAGGGAGCATGACATGGCAGCCCACACCGAGAACGAGATCACCATCGCGGCACCCCTGGACCTGGTCTGGGACATGACCAACGACATCCAGAACTGGCCGCGGCTGTTCAGCGAGTACGCCTCCGTCGAGGTGCTCAGCCGCGACGGCCACCGCACCACCTTCCGGCTCACCATGTTCCCCGACGACCAGGGCCGGGTGTGGAGCTGGGTGTCCGAACGCGTCGCGGACCGTATGACGCGGACCGTCTGGGCCCATCGCGTCGAGACCGGCCCCTTCGAGTACATGAAGATCCGCTGGGAGTACACCGAGACACCCCACGGCACCCGGATGGACTGGATCCAGGACTTCACGATGAAGCCGGACGCACCCGTCGACGACACCGGGATGACAGAGATCATCAACCGCAACTCCCGCGAACAGATGGCCCTCATCCGCGACCGGATCGAACGGGCCGCGGACGAACGCCGCAGCGCCGCGGTCCTCACCGACTGAAGGGGACCCCGATGCACCACACCCTGATCGTCGCCCGCATGGCGCCCGGCGCGGCACCGGACATCGCCGAGGTCTTCTCCGAGTCGGACAGCGGCGAACTGCCCCACCTCGTGGGAGTCACCCGACGCAGCCTCTTCGAGTTCGGTGACGTGTACCTGCACCTCATCGAGAGCGAGCGCGACCCCGCACCCACCATCGCCAAGCTGGCCGGCCATCCGGAGTTCCGCGGCGTCAGCGAGCGGCTCGCCCCGTTCGTCTCCGCCTACGACCCGGAGACGTGGCGGAGCCCCAAGGACGCGATGGCACGCTGCTTCTACCGCTGGGAACGGGACACCGCGGGCTGAGTGTCGTCCTTCGAGCCGGGTCCCACCCACACGGCCCACCGACGCCCCTTGCGAGCGTCGGTGGGCCGGTCGCATGAGGGCTACTCGACGTCAACCCAGTCGAGGCTGCGCTCCACGGCCTTCTTCCAGCCCGCGTAGCCCTTCTCCCGCTCATCGTCGTTCCATTGCGGTTCCCACCGCTTCGACTCGTGCCAGTGCAAGCGGAGTTCGTCGGTGTCCTCCCAGAAACCGGTGGCGAGTCCGGCCGCGTACGCGGCGCCGAGCGCGGTGGTCTCGGCGACGACCGGGCGGCTGACCGGTACGCCGAGGATGTCGGCCTGGAGCTGCATGCACAGGTCGTTGGCGGTGACGCCGCCGTCGACGTGCAGCACGTCGAGGGCCACCCCGGAGTCCCGCTCCATCGCTTCGGCGACGTCGCGGCTCTGGTAGCAGATGGCCTCCAGGGTCGCCCGGGCGAGGTGTGCGTTGGTGTGGTACCGGGCAAGGCCGACGATCGCGCCCCGGGCGTCGGAGCGCCAGTACGGCGCGAACAGACCCGAGAAGGCCGGTACGAAGTAGATGCCCCCGGTGTCCTCCACCTGCCGGGCCAGAGCCTCGACATCGGAGGCGGAGGAGATGATCCGCAACTGGTCACGGAGCCACTGCACGGCGGACCCGGTTACCGCCATCGACCCCTCCAGTGCGTACACCGCGGGGGCGCCCGCGAACTGGTACGCCAGTGTGGTCAGCAGGCCGCTTGTGGACCGGACGATCTCCGTGCCCGTGTTGAGGACCAGGAAGTTGCCGGTGCCGTAGGTGTTCTTGGCCTCGCCCGGGCGGAAGCAGACCTGGCCGACCGTGGCCGCCTGCTGGTCCCCGAGGACCCCGGTGATGGGTACCGCGGTGCGCAGCGGACGGCTGGTGCGGGTGGTCCCGAACGCCTCCGGGTGCGAGGACGGGTTGATGGCCGGGAGCATGGCGCGCGGAATGCCGAAGACGTCGAGCAGTTCGTCGTCCCAGTCGAGGGTTTCGAGATTCATCAGCATGGTGCGGCTGGCGTTGGTGACGTCCGTGGCGTGGACGCCGCCGTTCGGACCGCCGGTGAGGTTCCACAGGACCCAGGCGTCGGTGTTCCCGAAGACGGCCCGCCCCCTCTCGGCGGCCTCCCGGACACCGTCGACGTTCTCCAGGATCCACTTGATCTTGCCGCCGGAGAAGTACGTCGCCGGCGGGAGCCCCGTCCTGCGCCGGATGAGGTCGCCGTGCTCCCGCTCCAGCGCGGCCGCTATGGAGTCGGTGCGGGTGTCCTGCCAGACGATCGCGTTGTAGTACGGCTGACCGGTTGTGGGATCCCAGATGACCGTGGTCTCGCGCTGGTTGGTGATCCCGACGGCCGCCAGGTCGGCGGCGGACAGGCCGCCCAGGCGGACGGCGTTCTGCATCGTGGAGTTCGTGCGTTCCCAGATCTCCACGGGGTCGTGCTCGACCCAGCCGGAGCGCGGGAAGATCTGTTTGTGTTCGAGTTGGTGGTGTGCGACCTCCCGGCCGTCGTGATCGAAGATCATGAAACGGGTGCTGGTGGTGCCTTGGTCCACCGCACCGACGAACTCGGGCATGGCGGCCCCTTTCCTTTCACTCGTCCGGCGCGGGCACTTGGCCCGGTTCCTGCTCGGTGACCGGCAGGTAACGGCTGATCAGCAAGCGGTAGAGCAGCGCACCGACCAGGCCCCCGATGAGGGGCCCGACAATCGGCACCCAGAAGTAGAGGTCGCCGTACTGGTCACGCCAGGCACCTCCATAGCCCGTCAGGAACGACGCCAGCCGGGGCCCGAGGTCACGGGCCGGGTTGATCGCGTAACCGGCGTCGGTCCCCCACCCCATGCCGATGACGACGACGATCAGGCCGATGATGAACGGGGCGAGATTCGCCTGCGGCGGCGTGTTCAGCAGATCGGTGACCGCGAAGATCAACAGCACCAGCACGGCGGTGCCGATGATCTGGTCGCGCAGGGCGCCCAGTTGGCTGATGGGGAGGACACCGTTGCCCGGCAGTGTGGAGAACACGATCTGTGTCTTGTCGGTGTGGTGGGGGTCGGCCTTCGCCAGTACCTCGGTGTAGTTCCAGCGCACCAGCAGGGCGGCCACGAAAGCGCCCGCTGTCTGGGCCAGGGAGTACGGCAGGACCTTGTACCAGGGGAAGCCCTTGAAGGCCGCGAGCGCGAGGGTGACCGCGGGATTGAGGTGGGCGCCGCTGAGCCGGGCCGCCACATAGATGCCCATGACGACGCCGAGTCCCCAGCCCCAGGCGATGCTGTCGTGGCCACCCAGTGCACCGTGGGTCAGTGCGCCGCCGGCGATGACCTGCGCGACGGCACCGCATCCGAAGAGAATGAGGATCATGGTGCCGGCGAACTCGGCCGAGAGTTCACCCATGAGACGTGCCCTCGACGTGGTTGCCGGCATGTTCCGCACCTCCCGTCCGGTCGGCCCGGCCCATCGTGATCACGTACCGGTCATCGTCACCGGCACGGCCGGGAGCGGCATCCACGGGCGGGCCGTTCGGGTGGGCCACAACCCCGTGCCGGAGCGCGGTGACGTCCGAGCGGTGTGGCGAACGGGTGACCTGTGACAGCCTGGCCGCGGTTGGGTCGTTGAACGGTCATGGACTTCTTCGGCGACAGCCCCGACACGGGCCCCGCTCACTGGCTTGCCGGTCTCGATGAGGACCCCTGCGCGTGGTGCGTGCAACTGCGGGACGCCGACGCCGTGGCCCGACAGGTGCCGACCGTCGCGAAACGTCTGCCCGTGCCCTGGACGGTGCCACTGGGACTGTTCCGGCGTCTTGCGCAGGCCGACAGGTGAGGGCGGTGAGGACGGTCATGGTCGCTCTGACCGCCGTCACGATCGTCGCCGCGGCCCTGTCGGTCGTCCTGGCGGGATGAGCCACCCCCGAGCGAGCCGACGGAAGCCGGTCTGTCGGCCCTGGGCGGGTGGATGCCCTGCCCAGGGCCGCACGCGACTGTGTTCGGCTTCGGTCTCGTCGGCTTACGCGGTGGCTGATGTCGTGAGACCGGCCGTCGGCCGGCCGCCCTGCTCCGGCGTCTCTGTCGTCGTCCGTGGCGCCGGTACGGCCTGCTCCAGACGCTGCCGGATGAGGCGGGCGAGCTGGGTGAGGTTGCCCGAGTTGCCGAGGAGTTCGGCCGGCGAGAGGCGGACGTCGAAGTACTCGCGGGCGCGCACCAGGAACTCGGCGCCCATGAGGGAGTCGATGCCGAACTCTGCCAGTGGGCGGTCCGGAGTGAGTTCGGCGACTTCGGTGCGCAGGACCGTGGCAAGGAACCCGGCGAGGATGCCGGTGATGGCGTGTGCGGCCTCGTCAGGAGGCAAGGCGCTCAGCGCGCGCAGCACATCGCCCGGGGTGTCGGCCGAGGCGTCGGACCGGGCGGGGACGAGATGCGTGAAGCGTGGCGCGGCCATCGCGGGGAGCAAATGGCGGGCCCGGCTCCAGCGGAAGCGCCCGATCGCGGCGACGGCGGCACCCTCGGCCAGGACGCCGGCAGCGGCGGGAAGCAGCACATCGGGGGCCACCGGGTCGATTCCGAGGGCCGACACGGCATCGCCCAGATCGTTGCGCGCGACGTAGCCGGTTCCGTCGATGGCACCCCAGGCGATGGCCGTGCCCGGGCGGTCCGCGTGCCGGCGGGCGCGGGCCAGGGCCTCCAGGTAGCTGTTGCCCGCGACGTAGGGGGCTTGGTACACGTTGCCCACGCACGCCGTGACGGAGGAGTGGAGCAGGAACAGGTCCAGATCGCGATCGGCGGTGAGCCGGTGCAGGACGGCGGCACCGGCTGCCTTCGGGGCGAGTACGGCCGCGAAACGGTCGTCGGTCAGGTCACTGAGGGGGGCGTCGTCGAGGTGCATGGCGCCGTGGACCACCCCGCGCAGGGGATGCCCGGTGGCGTCCACGGCAGCGAACACCCGGCGCACGGCGGCCTCGTCGGTGACGTCGGCGGCGTAGGGGGTGGCGGTGATGCCGCGCCGCGTGAGCCGGTCGACGACCGCGGCCGCTTCGGGAGCTTCGGCGCCGCGGCGGCCGACCAGAGCCAGGTGGCGGGCACCTTGGTCGGCCAGCCAGTCGGCGGTGGCCGCACCGAAGCCGCCCAGACCACCGGTGACCAGATACGTACCGTCGGGGTCCAGTGCCGCGGGTACCGGTGTGTGACGCACGGGGACGGGTTCGTCCAACGGATCGAAGGCGACGACGACTTTGCCGGTGTGATGGGAGTGCTGAAGCAGCCGGAACGCCTCCTCCACGCGGGCCGCGGGATGGACGACGTGCGGCAACGGCCGGTAGTCCTCGGCGTGTACGAGGCCGACGATCTCCCTCAGGAGTTCCTTCGCGGCGTCGGGGTCGGCCAGGGGCCTGGTGATGTCGACGCCGAAGTAGGCGATGTGGTCCAGGAAGGGACGCCGGGGCAGAGGCCGGTTCTCGAACATGTCCCGCTTGCCGAGCTCGATGAAGCGTCCGCCGGGGCGCAGCAGTTCCAGACTGCGGTCGCCCGCTTCACCGCTGAGCGAGTTCACCACGACGTGGACGCCCCGGCCGCCGGTCAGTTCGCGTACGCGGGGCACGAAGTCCAGGGAGCGGGAGTCCAGGACGTGTTCGACGCCGAGAGCGGCCAGCAGATCACGCTTGGCGTCACTGCCCGCCGTGGCGATCACGTGGGCTCCGTGCCGGCCGGCGTACTGCAGGGCGGCCAGGCCGACACCGCCGGCACCGCCGTGCACCAGGAGGGTCTCTCCGGGGGCGAGCCGCGCCAACTGGGCGAGGCTGTAGTGGACGGTGGCGAAGACGACGGGCAGAGTGGCCGCCTCCGTGAAGCTCATGCCGTCCGGGACACGGCCGACCGCCCCCGCGTCGGCGACGGCGTGCGAGGCGAGCGCCGCGGCCGCCAGGCCGAAGACCCGGTCGCCGGGTGCCCACGTGGTGGTCCCCGGTCCGATGTCGGTGACGACGCCCGCGCACTCCATGCCCAGCCCATGTTCGGTGGGGGTGCCCTCGACGGCCTCGGCGGGCAGCAGGCCGTTGGCCCGCATGGTGTCGCGGTAGTTCAGGGCCGCGGCCTTGACCTCGATGACGATCTGTCCCGGACCGGGGCGGGGAGCGGGGCGCTCCTGCCAGAGGAGCCGGTAGGACAGTCCGGGGTCCCGGACTGTCAACGCGAAGGAGCAGGCCGGGGCAGTGACTGCCGGGGCAAGAACCGCCTGGGCCGTGGCTGCCGGTTCGTGCGCGGGGCGGCCGGTTTCGCGGGCGACGAAACGGCCGCCGCGGGTGAGCACGATCTCGTCCTCGTCGCAGGGGCTGAGCAGTTCCTGCGCGAGGCGCCGGGCGTCGGCGGACGGGTCGTCACAGCGGTCGAGGCTGATCCGGCGCACCGTCAGGTCGGGCCATTCGTTCGCCAGAGTGCGGGCGGCGCCCCAGACGGGAGCGTCGCCGGGGTGGGCCGGGCGCTCGGGGGCGGGCAGCAGACCGCTGGGACGGGTGACCAGCCAGACGGAGGCGCGTGTACCGCCCTGCAGACGTGCGCTGCTCGCGGCGAGAGCACGCAGTGCGGCAGCTCTGCGGGTGCTCTGCCCGACGATGCGGTCGGGGTGCTCCTCGGGTTCCCCGAGCACCAGCACCGTGGCTACTTCCTCCGCTCCGGGTTCGGCCGGTCCGCTGAGCCCCTCCAGATCGGTGACCGTGGCGCCGCCCAGCAGTTCGGCCAGAGCTTGGGCCAGCGGCTCTTCGGACGGGGCCTCGGCACCGACCCTCCACACGGTTCCGGGGGCCGGTGCCGCGAGGGCCGGGGGCGGCGGCGCCGTATGGTCGTCCACGCCGGCCACCAGGACGGACAGGTCGGCCGCCCCGGCATCGGTGTCGGGCCCGGTACGGACCACATCGGTGAATCCGCACCGTTCCAGTAGCGGCGGCCACTGATCGCGCCGCAGCAGGAGACCGTCGGGGCGCAGTGCGTGGTCGCTGCGGCGCCAGAAGCCGTCGAGGCTCCCGAAGACCGCGGCGAGGCGGGCCAGATCGTGCGACTCCACGGCGAGCAGCCGGCCGCCGGGAGCCAGCAGCCGCCTGACACGGCGGAGGCCCTCGGTCAGATCGGCGGCGGTGTGCAGGGCGCCTGCGGCCAGGACGACGTCGAACCCGGCCTCGGCCAGCTCCTTCCCGTCGGTCCCGGTGTCCAGGCCGAACGTGCGGTAGTCGACGAAGTCGTAGGCGCTGAACCGGTGTTCGGCGGAGCCGAGGACGGCGGCCGAGACGTCGGTGAAGGTGTAGCGGGTACGGTCGGCCGGCAGCACCGGGAGGACGGCGGCGGTGAGACCACCCGTGCCCGCGCCGATCTCCAGTACACGCAACGGTCGGTCGGCCGGCCAGTGCCGGATGATCTCCTCCAGTACGCACCGGACCATCAGGTTGCCGAAGCGGCTCCGGGGGCTGAGGTCGTAGAACTGCTGATGGCGTGTCGGGTCGGCCGACGGCAGCTGGAGGGGGCCTGTGCCCCCCGTCAGTAGGCCGGGCAGGTGGTGCAGCTGGCGGGTGAGCAGGCTCGCGTCGGCCGCGAAGGCCGGGTGATCGTTGATCAGCGCGGCCGACAGTTCCGCGTCGCGTCGCGGTGTCCCGGTCAACTCCCACCTTCCGTCGGGAAGGCCGCTGACCAGGCCCTGCTGCTCAAGCAGGGGAAGCATGACCTTGAGCAGGCGGCGGTGCCGGTGCAGCATTCCCGCCTCGACGAGATCCCCGGTGGTGAACGGCCGGGCGGGCTCCCCCAGCAGGCCGGACAGGGCCGTTGCCCAGTGGTGCGCGATCGTGCGGTCGGCGTCCGCGGCGAAGTGGTCGCAGCCGGATTCCTGCCACGCCTGTCGCAGCTGTGCGATCCGACCGCGCGCCGCTTCGACGAGATCGGCGGGTACGGGAACGGCGGCGGCGTCGCCGTGGTCACCGGGGCCGGGGGCGGCTCGCAGAACGGTCTGCTGGACGCAGAGAGGCGTACGGCCGCCGGGCATCCGCCGCATGCGGAGGCGGTCGATCTCGACGACGACGGTGCCGTCCTCGTCGGTGATCACGATGTCCCAGCAGACCTCGGGATCGATCACGACGCCCTGGCGCACCCGGATGACCCCCGAGGAGCCCGGCGCCCGCCAGACGCGCACGCTTCCCAGGCCGCAGGGCAAGTAGGAATCACCTGTGGCGATCCGGTTACGCAGCAGGGGAGCGCCTGCCTGGAAGGCGGCGTCCAGCACTGCCGGCCACACCTCGTAGGCCGCGTCCGGGTCGTCGTAGGTGTACATGGCGAGCACTTCACCGTCGCCGACGTGCAGATTCCGCAGGAGCTGGAAGGCCGGACCGTAGGCGAGCCCGGCTCGTCGGCACGCCTCGTAGTGGGCCGCGCCGTCGACAGGGTCGGGACAGCGACGGCGGGCCGCGCCCAGGTCGACCCGTGCCGGAGGACGGCCGAGCAGGGTACGCACCTGGGCGCGGGCGACCGGGTGGCACTCCTCGCCTCGCCGCTCGCTGGTACTGATGGCCAGAGCGCCGCTGTCCGGCTGGACGCTGGTCTGTACTCGTGTGTCGCCGGGGTCGGGCCAGGACAGGGGCAGTGGCCGGGTGATCTCCAGATGGCGCACCTCGACGGGCGAGTGCAGGGCCCGCCGCCCGGCGGCCAGGGCCATCTCGACGTAACCGGCCGCGGGCATCACCACCGCCCCGTCGACGTGATGGTCGCCGAGCCAGGACACCAGCTGGGGTTCGACCGTGTTCTCCCACGTCGGATGCGGGCCGGGCAACCGCTCGCCGAGCAGCGGGTGTTCCGTCCGGCCGGTGCCGCTGGTCCGCTCCCAGTCGCAGGCCTCGCCGTACCAGTACCGTCGGCGCTGCCAGGGATACGAGGGCAGGTCGGCCACCCGGGCGGGGTGGGGGAAGTGGGTGGCCCAGTCGAGCTCGGCGCCCGCCGAGATCACCGCCGTCACGGCCGCGGCCATGTCCCGGGGACCGGTGGAGTCCCGCTGCAGGGTGGGCACATGAGCGGCGCCGGTACGGCGCAGGTACGGGCGGAGCACCGGGTGGGGGCCGATCTCCACCACCACGCCGGGTGTCCCGCCGAGGGCATGGGCCGCCGCTTCGGCGAAGCGGACCGGCTCGCGCACGTTGCGCCACCAGTAGTCGGCCGTCAGTTGCTCGCCGGGGAGCGGGGCGCCGGTGACGGTCGAGACGAAGGGGATACGGGCAGCCGAGGGCGTGAGGCCGGCCAGGGCCGTTCGCAGGGGCCCGGCGAGGGGATCCATCGCGCGGCTGTGGAAGGCGTGGTCGAGGTCCAACTCGCGGAAGAAGACGTCCCTGGCGCTCAGTTCGGCTCCGAGAGCGGCGAGCGCTCGTGGGTCCCCGGCGACGGTGACGTCCCGGTCGCTGTTGACGGCCGCCAGCTCCAGGGCGCCGTCGTAGGGAGCCAGTACGTCGCGGGCCGCCTGCTCGGGCAGTCCGACGGCCGCCATCCGGCCGGTACCCGCGGTGGCGGCCTGGGCCGAGCTGCGCTCGGCGATCACGTGCGCGGCCTGCGCGAGAGTGAGAGCTCCGGCGACGTACGCGGCCGCGACCTCACCGACACTGTGTCCGAGGACCGCCGCCGGACGCACCCCGTTCGCGCGGAGCAGGGCGGCGAGTCCCACCTGGACGGCGAAGAGGGCGGGCTGGGCGACCTCGGTACGGCTGAAGCGAGCCGGATCGGGGTGGGCGAGTTCCCCGGCCACCGACCAGCCCAGGTGCGGGGCGAGCGCGGCGTCCGCCTCCTCGACGGCGGCACGGAAAGCGGGTTCGGCGGCCGGCAGATCCGCGGCCATGCCGGGCCACTGGGAGCCGTTGCCGGTGAACGCGTACACCACGGCGCCGCGTTCCGCTGCCGAGCCGCTCGCTCCGGCCGCCGGTGTACCGGTGAACAGCGCGTCCAGTTCGTCGGCCGCCCGGTCCGGGCTGTCGGCCAGGACGGCGGCGCGGTGCGGGTGGGCGCTGCGGCGCCGGGTGGAGGTGTGCGCCAGGTCGTAGAACTCGTCGGGGGCGGCTTCCCTGAGACGTGCGGACATCCGCGTCGCCAGTTCCCTGAGCGCGTTCGCCGAACGCGCGGAGATCAGCACGGGCAGCCTGCCGGTGGGTGTCGGCCCGGCGAGTGGCGGGGTGGGCGGCGCGGTCAGCACCACATGGGCGTTCGCGCCGCCGAAGCCGAAGGAGTTGATGCCGACGGCGGCTCCGGGCCGCAGGGGGAGTTTGACGGGCTCGACCGTCGGGGCCAGCCCCAGCCCACCGAAGTCGATCTGCGGATTCAGGGGGAGGGCGTGCAGGGTCGCCGGGGCCGTGCCGTGCCGCAGCACGAGCAGTGCCTTGAACAGTCCCGCCATCCCGGAGGCCGGCTCCAGATGCCCGAGGTTCGACTTCACCGAGCCGATCGGCAGCGGACCGGTGGTGCGGCGCTGCCCCAGCGCCCGGCCTACGGACCGGGCCTCGGCCGGGTCCCCGGCAGGGGTCCCGGTGCCGTGCGCCTCGAAGTACACCAGGTCGTCGGGGACCACCCCGGCGCGCTCGTACACATCGCGCAGCAGCGCTTCCTGCGCCTGGGAGTTGGGCAGCGCCAGGCCCATGGTGCGGCCGTCGCTGTTGGTGCCGCTGCCGGCGATCACCGCGTGGATACGGTCACCGTCGGCCACCGCGTCGGCCAGCCGTTTGAGGACCACGACGCCCCCGCCCTCGGCCCGCACGAAACCGTCCGCGTCGGCGGAGAAGGCCGCGCACCGGCCGCGCCGCGACAGCATCGACGCGGCCGAGAACCCGTAGAAGCCCTCCGGCCCGCTGAGCACGTGCACGCCGCCGGCGAACGCGAGGCGGCTGCTGCCGTCCAGCAGGGACCGGCAGGCACGGTCCAGCGCCACCAGCGCGGACGAGCAGGCGGTGTCGACCACCATGCTCGGTCCGCGCAGATCCAGACAGTACGACAGCCGGTTGGCGATGACCGACAGGGTGCCGCCGCTCACCACGTACGGGCTCAGCTCGGCCGTCGCCTGGGCCTGGAGCCGCAGATAGGAAGCCTCGGAGACGCCGACGAACACCGAGGCCGACGAACCGGCCAGCGCCTGTGCGGGAAGACCGGCGTCGTCCAGCGCCTCGACGGCCATCTCCAGCAGCAGCCGCTGCTGTGGGTCCATACGGATGGCCTCCGCCGGCGCGATGCCGAAGTACCCCGCGTCGAAGCCCGCGACATCCGGGAGAAACCCTCCGGCCGCCGTGTAACTCCGGTTGGCGCGCGTGGGTCCCGGGTCCACGACGCGCGCCCGCTGCATACGGTCCTCCGGCATCTCGCCGATCATGTCCTCGCCGCGCGACAACACGTCCCACAGCCCGGCCAGGTCCGTCAGCCCGCCCGGCAGCCGACAACCCACGCCGACAATTGCGACGGCCTCGTCACCCTGCCCCATGGACACTCCCCCTCTTGCTCGATCACGTACGCAGTGGTCGACCGGGCGCGAACCCCAGGTGAAAGTCCCCTCAAAGGCCCGGTCAACAGCCCCGTCGAAGGCCCGTCAGATGCCTCGTCAAAAGCCCGGTCCCCCCAAGCGTGCCCAAGCAGGAGGCAAGCAGCTATTCGCCTCTTTGATCACCTCTTCCGTCGTTGAGGTGAAAAGCCGTGCAAGAGGGGCGAGTTGGCACCATCGGCCCTACCGTGATCCGCGTGCTTTCCGCCGTACGTGCCCAGTTGGTGACCACCGCCGTCCATCTACCCCCCGCGTACCGCACCATGGAGGACGCGCGTGCGCGCATCGCCGCCCTGGGGAGTCCTTATGTGCCACCGCCCGGCCTGCTGGAGGACCTCACCGGGGTGCGCGGGGTCCACGAGAGAGGTGACCGGGAACAGGCCTCCGACCTCGCCGTCGCGGCGGCCGCGAAAGCCCTGGCCGCCGCAGGGCTGGGCATTGACGACATCGATCTCGTGCTGTTCACGTCCTGCACCCAGGACCTCATCGAACCGGCCACCGCGCACATCGTCGCCGCCAAACTGGGCGCCGGCTGCCCGGTGTTCGATGTGAAGAACGCCTGCAACAGCGTGCTCAACGGCTTGGAGGTCGCCGCCGCGTTCATCGAATCCGGCCGCTACCGAACCGTACTGATCACCTCCGGTGAAGCGCCCACCATGACCACCCGCTGGACCGTGCCCGATCACGACGCCTTCCTGCGGGCCCTGCCCGGATACACGCTCTCCGACGCGGGCGCCGCCGTACTGCTGACGGCGGTCCCCGCCACCGACGAGGGGCCGGGGGTGCTCACCACGGCCTTCACCGCCGATTCCACCGCTTGGGACCGCTGTGTCGTGGAGGCGGGCGGCACCATGCACTACCGCCCCACCAGCCCGGAACCCACCTATGTGCGCCTCAACGACGACCGGTTGCGCGACGCCGCCATCGGCATCCTGCCTCTGGTGCTCGAACGCGCCGCCGCGGAGCTGGAGTTGGTGCGCCGGAGCGCGTTCGTCGCCTTCCACCAGATCTCCATGCCGCAGTTCCACGAGACGATCGAGCAACTCGGGCTGCCTCCCGACCGCTGTCTGCCGACCGTGGCCGAGCACGGCAACGCGGCGTCCGCGTCCCTGCCGTTGCAACTGGTCACCGCGCTGGAGAGCGACCGCGTCGAGCCGGGCGACACCGTCGCGCTGATCGGCATGGCCAGCGGGTTCAGCGTGGGGCTGGCGGTGATCCGGCTGTGAGCACACGGGACAGGGGAACCCACCGCCACGGCGCCGCACCGCCGACGCGGCCGGCGCGAGCCCTTCCCGGTTACCCGGGGCCGCGCCACTGGTGCCAGGTTCCCGTCACGGACCAGCACTACGTCGATACCGGCAGCGGCGACCCGGTGCTGTTCCTGCACGGCAACCCGTCCTGGAGCTACATCTGGCGGAGCCTGCTGGGCACCCTGTCACCGGACTTCCGCTGTATCGCCCCCGACCTCGCGGGACTCGGACTGTCCCCCCGCTCGGGGGTACGGCAGGGGACCGGCTCTCCGGGAGCGCGGGGGCCCGTGGACCGCCTTGAACGGCACATCGCGTGTCTGGACCACCTTTTCCACCACCTCACCGGAAGCCAGGGCGCGCCCACCCGCCGATGGACCCTGGTGGTGCACGACTGGGGCGGCCCGATCGGCATCGCGTGGGCGCTGCGCCACCCCGGCGTGGTGGCACGGCTGGTCGTCCTCAACAGCGTGGCCTTCCCGTGGCCCGCCGGCTACCGACTACCGGTGTATCTGAGGTGGATCAGGGACAGTGCCCCTGTCGCCGCCCTCGCGCAGGCCACCAACGTCTTTCCTCGCGCCGCCGTACGGTTCGGAGTCGTACGACGGCTCGGCGCGGCCGAGCGGCTGGCGTACCTGCTGCCCTTCGCCGACGCACAGAACCGCCGCACCGTCGTGGAGTTCATCCGGTGCATTCCACGGGGCGACGACGACCCGGCATGGCGACTGCTCGAACCTGTCGAGGCCGGGCCCGTCGAGGCCGGGCCCGCTGACGCCGGACCTGCTGACGTCGGCAGCGGCCTCGTCGCCAGCGGCCTCACCGGTCTGCCGATGTTCATCGGCTGGGGTATGCGTGACCCCGTGTTCACGCCCCCCGTGCTGGACGAATGGACCCGCCGGTTCCCACAGGCCCGGGTACACCGCTACCGGAACGCCGGCCACTTCGTGATGGAGGACGCCGCCGGGGAACTCGACCGGCACGTCCGCGACTTCCTGCTTCGGGCGTGACACCGTGGACAGTCCTGGCCTCTACGCGCGCATGGCGCGCCTGGTCGAGCAACGGCCGCGAGAAACGGCGCTGGTGCGGGGCCGTAGCGACGGATCCGGCCACGTCATCAGCTTCGCTCAGCTCCACGAAGGCTGCCGCCGCACGGCCGAGGCGTTCCATGACGCCGGGCTGCGCCGCGGCCACAAGGCCGTGACGATGACGCGGGACCCGTACGAGCTCCTCACCCTCGTCTACGGGCTGTTCGCCGTCGGCGCCGTGCCGGTCCTGGTGGATCCTGGGCTGCCCCGGCCCCAGCTGCGCGCATGCCTCGACGAGGTGGCGCCGGAGGCGTTCGTCGGTGAGCCCCTCGCGCATCTGGCACGCCGCGCGCTGGGCTGGGCCCGTGGGCACGTACGCCTTCCCCTGGTCACCGGCCGGGCTGTTCCCGGGCTCGGACGCGGGCTGCCCGTGACGGTGCCGGACACGGACGGACCGGCCTGGGAGCTGGAGGAACCGCCCCCGGGGGACCTGGCGATGATCGCCTTCACTTCCGGCTCCACCGGGGTGCCCAAGGGGGCGGAGTACCACTACAGCACCCTGACCGGCCAGCTCGACGCCCTCGGCCCGGTCCTCGCACCACGACCGGGCGACGTACTGCTCGCCGGCTTCCTGCCCTTCGTCCTCCTCGGCCCGGCGCTGGGCCTGACGACACTCGCGCCCGCCGTCAGCCACCGTGCCCCGGCGAGCACACCGCCCGAACGCCTGCTGAGCCCTCTGCTGGAGCACCACGCCTCGGTGGTCGCGGCGTCGCCGGCCGTACTGGGGCTTCTCGCCCAGCACTGTGTCCGCCGTCGACTGACCCTGCCCTCGGTCGACCGTGTCGTCTCCTTCGGAGCGCCACTGCGCGCCGGGCTCGCCGACGCCCTCCACACGGTACTGCGGCCGGACGCCGAGGTGCTCAGCGTGTACGGAGCCACGGAGTGCCTGCCGGTCAGCGCGATCAGCGCCCCCGAACTGCGGTGCGCGGCGGGCGCCGGCGGCCGGCCGGTACGAGCCGGGACCTGCCTCGGCCACCCGCTGCCCGCGGTTCAGGTGCGCATCCTGGACGAGGATCACTCCGGCGTGGGCGAGATCGCCGTCGCCGGCCCCAACGTCAGCCCCGCGTACCACGCCCGCCCCGAGGCGACCGCCGCAGCCAAGGTCCAGGACCCTGAGGTTCTGCTGCACCGCACCGGAGATCTGGGCCGGCTCGACGAGGACGGTCGGCTGTGGTTCCACGGCCGTAAGTCCCAGCAGGTGACCGGCGCCGGATTCGCCTTGCCGACCGAGGGCGTCGAGACGACGACCGACAGCACGCCGGGCGTCCGGCGCACGGCACTGGTGGGTGTCGGAGCCCCCGGGCACCAACAGGCCGTACTGTGCGTAGAACTGGAGCGCGACGGCGGCGACCCACAGGACGTTCTGCGCGAACTGCACCTGACACTGCGGCGGCATCCGGACGGACACCACGTCGGAGTCGTACTCGTCCACCCGGGCTTCCCGACCGACATCCGGCACAACTCCAAGATCAACCGGGAGCGGCTCGCCGCGTGGGCCGCCGGACGACTGAAGCGGGTGCGATGACCGGACCAGTTGGACCACAAGGAGCCGGCCCACAAGGATGTGGGCCACAAGGAGCCCGACCGCAAAGGGTTCTCGTCACAGGTGGCAGCGGGTTCCTCGGCGCGGAGATCTGCCGTCAACTCGTCGGGCGCGGCACCGAGACCACCTCCCTCAGCCGCCGCCCCAGCACCGCCCTGGACCGGCTCGGCGTCCGCCAGCACCTGGGCGACCTCGCCGACGCGGACGCGGTCGGCAAGGCGGTCACCGGCTGTGACGCCGTCATCCACAACGCCGCCCTCGCCGGGGTCAGCGGCCCTCTGCGACCGTACTGGGCGACCAACGTGGACGGCACACGCAACGTCCTCGACCAGTGCCGCGCCCACGGTGTCCGCAGCCTTGTGTACACCTCGACCGCCAGCGTCGTCTTCCGCACCGGCGGCCTGGAGAACGCCGACGAACGCACCCCCTACCCCGAGCGGTACCTGGCCGCCTATCCGCTGAGCAAAGCGCGCGCCGAAGCGCTCGTCCTGCGGGCGGACAGCTCCGACCTGGCCACCGTCTCCCTTCGCCCCCACCTCATCTGGGGGCCCGACGACCCCCACTTCCTGCCCGCTCTGACCCGTGCGGCCCGCGGCCGCCACCTGATCATGCCGGGGAGGGGAATGAACCTCGTCGACACCACCCACCTGCGCACGGCCGCCCACGCCCACCTGCTCGCCCTCGACCGCCTCCACCGGAGAGAGCCCGTCAACGGGCGCGCCTACTTCATCGCCCAGGGCGAGCCCTGCCCGCTCGCCGGCATGGCCACCCTCTATCTGGCGGCGACCGGAATCCGCGCCGCATGGCGCTCCGTCCCGCCGGCCCTCGCGCACGGCGCCGCCACCGTCCAGGAGACGGCCGCCCGTCTCACCGGTTCCACCCGCACGCACATGCTCAGCCGCTTCCTGGTGAACGAACTCACGCACCCGCACTGGTTCGACATCACCGCCGCCGGACGGGACCTCGGATTCACACCACCCGTCGGCCTCGTCGACGGCCTCCGCGAACTGGCTCACACCTCCGGACGCCCAGAGATCCTGAACCGGGCCCTCGCCGAGTTCACCGGCCCCTGGAACCCCACCGAAAAGTGAGCACCGCCCACCTCCAGGAGCACATCCAGGCGCACCGCCGGGCGTGCACGCCGTCGTGCGGGTCAGCCCTTCATCGCCCCCTGGAGCAGTCCCGCGATGAAGCTGCGCTGGAAGATCACGAAGAGGATCAGGATGGGGAGCATCACGATGATCGTCCCCGCCGCCAGCGTGGGGATGTCCGTGCTGTTCTGACCGACGAAGAAGCCCAGCCCGGCGGGTGCCGTGTGCTTGGTGGTGTCCTGGATGAGGACCAGCACCAGCAGGAACTGGTTCCACGACCACATGAACACCAGCAGACCGAGCGTCATCAGGGACGGGCGGGCCAGCGGGAGCAGGATCCTCAGCAGGATCGTGGCCGACGAGGCGCCGTCGATACGCGCCGCCTCCACCAGCGACGCGGGCGTGGACCGGAAGTGGGTGCGCATCCAGAACACGCTGAACGGCATGAACAGCGCGATCTCCACCAGGATCACGCCCAGGTACGAGTTGGTCAGACCGAACCCCCGCAGGTCGAAGTAGAGGGGAACCACAATCAGTTCGACCGGGATGGTCAGACCGGCGATGAAGAACGCCGCGACCGCGTTGCCGCCCGGGAGCCTCATGGTCCCCAGCGCGTAACCGGCCAGTGCGGCGAGGACCAGGGAGGCGGGGACGACACCGGCCGCGATGGTGAGGCTGTGGCGGATGAGGGCGGAGAAACCGGCCACCGACCACGCCTGTTCATAGTTCTCCCAGCTCCACCGCTCCGGCCAGGTCAGACCCACCACCGGTGTGCCCGCGGGCTGCAGGGAAGCGAGGAAGACGCTGAGGAACGGGATCACGACGGCGATCGCCATGACCGTCAGAAGCGCGTAACCCGACCAGCGTTCCGATCTCGTCGTGGTGTTCATGACTGCGACCTCGACAGACGGTTCACGAGGAAGACGATCGCGAGTATCACGCAGCCGAGGACGACCGCCAGTGCCGCGGCGAGCCCGACCTCGCCCTCGGAGAACGCCAGCCGGTACACGAGCAGGCCGGGAACCGTGGTCTGCTCGCCGGGGCCGCCGTTGGTGGTCACGTACACGATGTCGAAGCTGGCGAGCGCGGCCACCGTGGTCACGGTCAGGGCGACGGCGATTTCACCGCGCAGGTGGGGCAGGGTGACGGAGACGAACTCCCGGACGGGACCCGCCCCGTCGATCCGGGCCGCCTCGTACAGGCTGGGATCGACCTTGTGCACACCGCTCAGGAAGAGCATCATGCACAGCCCGCTGAGCACCCACGTACCCACGAGGCCCACGGCGGTCAGCGCGGCGCCGAAGTCGCCCAGCCACGCCCGCGTCACGCCGTCGAGGCCGACCACGCGGAACGCCTGGTTCACCAGCCCGTCGTCCCCGTACAGCCAGCGCCAGGTCACTCCCACCGCGACGAGCGGAACGACCTGCGGCAGCATGAACAGGAACCGGTACGCCCCCATACCGGGCCGCCGGTAACGGCCCAGCAGGCCGGTCATCGTCAGCCCGAGCACGATGGGCACGAAGGAGAAGAACACCACCAGCACGAGAGCGTTGAACACGGAGCGACGCAAGACGGAGTCCTGGAGAATCTCCCGGTAGTTGCCGAGGCCGACCCAGTCGCCCAGCGTGACGCCGTCCCAGTCGAAGAGCGACAGGTACGCCGTGTGCAGGGCGGGCAGCACCGCGAACGCAAGGTAGACGGCGAAGGCGGGCAGCACGTACACGTAGCCGCGGTAGGGACTGCGCCTGCGGGAGCTCACGGGCTGGACCGGCGGCCTACCGCGCATGGTGTTCCTCCCACTGGTCCTGAAGCGAGTCGAGGTAGTCCGCCGGCTCCACGCGGTCCGCGATGAGCTTCTGGATGCCGGAGCGCAGCCGGTCGAGCATGGCGGGGGCGGCGAAGTCGGGAAACGTCGTGATCCCGTCGTCGGCGACGGCCTGCCGGTGGCCCTCCGCGATGTCGGCGAGAACGCCGTCCGGCTTCGCCACGGCCTCGGGGTTGGGCGGCAGGAAGCCGTTGTCGCTGATGATCTGCCCGGCCTCGGGCGAGGTCAGGAAGTCGAGGAACGCGCCTGCCGCCTCAGGGTGTTCGGTCCGGGACGAGACGGCGTAGGAGACGCTGAAGCCCGAGGCCACCGTGGGGTCGGAGGCCTGTACGCCCGGCATCGGGAAGAAGCCGACGTTGTCACCCATGACGGTCGCCAACTGCCCCGCCGCCCAGTTGCCGTTGATGAGGAAGACGCTGTCGCCCTCGGTGAACCGGGCGGTGGAGTCGATCTGCGCGGTGCCGTTGGCGGACTCGTCGTAGTAGCCCTTGCGGCCCCACTCGACGACGAGTTCGCTGGCGGTGATCCCGGCGGGTGTCTCGATGGTGGCGCCCTTGGTGCCGTTGACCCAGTCCCAGTAGTCGTCCGTGGGCATGGTCTGGTTGAGGAGCGCGGCCCACAGGTGAATGCCGCCGGAGTCGAGCGCGCCGACGCCGAGCGGTGTCAGGCCCGCTTCCCTGGCCGCGGCGAGCTGGTCCTCGAACTCCGCGAGTGTTCTGGGCGGAGAGCCGATCCCGGCCCGCTCGGCCAGTTTCTTGTTGTAGTAGATGCCCGTTATCGACAGGCCCGCCGGGACGCCGAACAGGGCACGCCCGCCAGTGGCCTCACTCCTCCGCCCGGCGGTGAGCTGGTCGAGACTGACCGGGGGAATGGCGTCGTCCCAGCCGTACGCCTCCCGATAGGGCGCAAGATCGAGAATCTGGCCGTCCGCCGCGAGGTCGTTCATCCCGACCGCGTACTGCGCGATGTCGGGCGCGGTGTCCGAGGTCATGGTGAGCTTCAGGTTCTGCACATAGTCCGGGAACGTCTTGTAGTGCGGCTCGACACTGATGGAGGGATGGTCCTTCTCGAACGCGGCGATCAGCGCGTCGACCATCACCGGAGCGTCGGCGAACTGCAGACGCAAGGTGATGTCCCCGTCCGGCACGGCGGTCGAGGACGGCACGCTGCGGGGCCCCGGCACCACGGCCGCGCTGCCGGGGGTCAGGGCGTCACAGGCGGTGAGCGGCAGCACGAGCGCGACGGCCCAGGCCATCGCCGCGACGCGGCGGCACACCCGGTGCGTCCTGTCCATCATCGGCCTCCTTGCGTGGTCTCGGCGTGCGCATCGGGGCGTCAGCCCCGCGGAGAGGTGTCGAGCCGGTGTGAGGGAGGAGCTTGTACGGGAGGGTGGGGCGGGGTCGCGCGGGCCGTCGGCGAGGCTGTGGACCGTACCAGAGGGCTCGGGAGCTGCACAGCTCCGTGCCACGCAGCGGCAACTAGTCCTATATGCAGCCCACTTCAGACGATGGACGCTGAGATGGCGTTCGGCCACCCGGACGGGGAGATCAGGAGAGGCGCACTCGACCTCACCGATCAGGACAGCGCTCGTCGGACCTGCGGGACCGCCGTCCGCTGCGTCGGTCACCTCGACCGTCACCACGTCGGCGGACGCGGTGCTGCGGCGGTCAGGGCGCCCGAGGGCAATCACCGGTAACCGGGGCCCTGGGCGCTGGGGTTGATCGGGTCCACTCCAGATGCGTGGTCGACGACGGCGTTCGGGAGACGGTCCTCGATGGCTTGGAGCACCACCGTCAGGTACCACGCCGCCGGTGCGTGGCTTTCCCCTAAGCTGGCGGACCATCAGGTGCACAACCACATCAGGGCGGAATAGGAGATATGCGCGGCCTCAGCGAGGCGAACCTCAAGACGCTGGCCGGTGCCCGTTCCTTCGAGCGTGGGCGTGGATACGTCGACGCTGTCTCCGGGGTCGAGGTCGGCGACGGCTGGGTCACCGCGAGCGTCCACGGTTCGGAACGGTACGAGGTGGAGCTGACGCTGGAGGGGGCCGGCGGGTTGTCCGGAGAGTGCGACTGCCCGTACGGCATGGAGGGCAACTTCTGCAAGCATCTGGTCGCCCTCGGCCTGACCGTGCTCGCCCAACGGGAGAGTCTGCCGCGGCAGCGGAAGGCGGCCCGGGACCGTGCACAGGACCTCGATGGGTGGCTGTCCGCGCTGTCCAAGGACGAACTGCTCGCTCTGGTGCGGGAACAGATCGGCGAGGACCGGCAGTTGCGGCGCCGTATGGAACTGCGGGTCGCGAGCGCCCGCGGGGATCTCGCCACAGTCCGGGCCCGTATCCGTGATCTGCTCGACATCGGCCCCTTTGCACAGTACGGGTACGTCGAGTACGCCGATGCCCGCGCCTATGCCGACCAGGCAGGGCAGGCGGTTTCCGCGATCCGCGGGTTCACCGGTTCCGGCCGTGCCGCGGACGCGATCACTCTGGCGCGTGAGGCGATGCGGCTGCTGGCCGAGGCGGTCGAGAGCGTCGACGACTCCGACGGCCGGCTCGGCGAGGTGGGCGCTGACCTCGTCGTCGCACACCTCGACGCGTGTCGCGCGGCGCGCCCCGACCCGGAGGAACTGGCCCGCTGGCTGGTCGGCCACGCGCTCGGCGACATGGACGACGGCCTCACCGACCTCGATCCGCTCGACTACGAGGACATCCTTGGTGAAGAGGGAATGGCCGTTCTGCGGAAGCTCGCGGTCGAGGCATGGAAGGGCAACCGCCGCGGCTGGGCGGAGAAGTACCTGATGGAGCGTCTGGCCAAGGCGGGGGGTGATGTCGACACGGTGATCGCGGTGCACGCGGCCGACCTCTCGCCGAACGGCCATACGCACCTGCTCATCGCCCGCGAGCTGGACACCGCCCGGCGCCCCGACGAGGCCCTGAGCTGGGCGGAACGCGGCACCGGGGAGGCCAGGGGCGCCCGGGAACTCTCCTCCGTCGACACCGCGCTCATCGACTATCTCTGCGACCGCTACGCACAGGCGGCCCGGCACCCCGACGCCGTCGCCCTGCGCCGTGACCACTTCAGCGCCCGCCGCTCCCTGCTCACGTACCAGCAACTGCGCGCCGCCGCGCGTGCCGCAGACTGCTGGCCGGCCGAGCGCGAGGGCGCACTGACCCTGCTGCGGACCGACACGGGGCGGTGGCAACAGGGCCCGTACGGCAGGTCGGTCCTGGTGGACGCCCTGCTCGACGACGAGGACGTCGATGCCGCCTGGCAGGCCGCCACCGACACCGGCGCCCACGACCGGCAGTGGCTCGCCCTCGCCGACCAGGCCCGGGTCACTCGTCCAGCCGACGCGCTCGGCGTCTACCTGCGCCTGGCCGAGCCGCTGACCAGGGAGACCGGCAACACGGTCTACGAGCAGCTTGTCGGCCTGCTGCTGAGCATTCGGGACTGCCACCGCCGCCTGGGCACACCGGACGATTTCACCGGGTATGTCACCATCCTGCGCACCGCCCAGAAACGCAAGCGGAACCTGATGCGTCTGATGGACGAGCACAACCTGTGAGCCTGACGGCGCCTCAGCAGCCCACTCGGCTCCTGGCACTCCGCCGTAGGGTTCCAGCATCCGGGCGCAGGCACATGCGCAGGCCGGGGGAGTTGGCGAGCGTTTCCATGTCTCCGTCGAACGTGAAACCTTCCGGGGTACCCGGGATCACGAGACGGTGCTTTTGCGGCTTGCGGGTTACCTGGACTCGACTTGTCCGAGCGGGTTGGGGTCGGCCATCAGCGCGTCACACGCCGCCTGCCAGGCGGAATCCCCGGGGTAGAGCTCGGAGCGGAGGTAGGCGCAGGTGAGCCGCTGGACCGCGGACACTCGTTCGGGGTTCTCGTCCGTGGTCTCGGCGACGTCGTATCCCGCGACCCCGCCGAGTCCATGCTCCGCGTCGAACAGGGTGAGCAGCGACTTGGGGCCGGGGGAGAGGAAGTACGGGTCGGTGTGCCAGTCCGGGCCGCGGACCGTCAGGTGGGCCGAGCTGTCCTTGTCGCCGGCGACCACGAGCGCGGGCGTTGTCATCGTGGAGAAGTCCGTGGTCAGGAAGAACGAATAGTTCTCGGCCACGAACTCGGTGACGGCATCGCCGCCCCGGCCGGGCGCTGCAAGCAGTACACCCGCCTTGATCCGGGGGTCGGCCAGGTTCACTTCCGTTCCGTCGTCGGGATCGGTGAGCCGGGCGCCCAGCAGCAGGCTCGCGGTGTGGCCGCCCATCGAGTGCCCGGCCACGGCGACCCTGCTGGGGTCCAGGCGCCCGGGGAGTTGCGGGACGGCGGCCTCGATCTCGTCGAGGCGGTCGAGGATGTGCTGCATGTCCTCGGCCCGTGATCGCCAGTACAGAGGCGCTCCGGGGGTATCGGGATCCAGGCTCAGGGTCCTGGAGCTCAGATGGGTGGGCTGGATCACGACGAAGCCGTGCGCCGCCCAGAAGTTGGCGAGGGGGGTGTAGCCGTTCAGTGAGGAGAGGTGGTTCGAGTAGCCCTGGCCGTGTGAGAGGAGGATGACCGGCAGATCGTTCCCGGTCACGGGCGCGGAGACTCGTAGCTCCAGGTCCACGGCCCGGCCGGGGGTCGGCAGCACTACCGGACCGACCGAGAGGACGGGAGTGGGCGAGCTGAAGGGGTCGGCTGTGTAAGCCGGTTCAGTCATGGTGCGTGTGTCCTTTTCGAGGGCCTCTGCCTCAGCTGTCGGTCTCATTCGGCCGGCGGTGGGGGAGGCGGTCAGGAGCGTCCGGCTTCAGCTAGGCTGAACCGGAGCGTTGTTCCGATTAATATACGGAACGGTGTTCCGTTTCGTCAATGGCCGTTGGAAGGAGAGCGCTGTGTCCCCTGAAAGCCAGTCCGGGGAGGTGCCGGCCCGAAGCAAGCGGGCCGACGCGGTGCGCAACCAGCAGACGCTGCTCGCCGCTGCCGCTGAGGTGTTCGTCACCTCCGGCGTCGATGCGCCGATCCGTGAGATCGCGGCCAGGGCGGGAGTCGGGATGGGGACGATCTACCGCCACTTCCCGACTCGGGCTGATCTCGTCGTCGCCGTCTACCGCCACCAGGTCGAGGCATGCGCCGAGGCCGGCCCGAACCTGCTGGACAGTGCCGGCTCCCCGCTCGCGGCACTCCGTCAGTGGGTCGACCTCTTCGTGGATTTCCTGGTCACGAAGCACGGACTCGCCAACGCGCTGCAATCGGACAGCAGCGGCTTCGAGGCGCTGCACGCCTACTTCCTCGACCGCCTGGTGCCCGTCTGTGAGCAGTTGCTCGACGCCGCGGTCGACGCCGGTGAAGTCAGGCCCGGAACGCACGCCTACGAACTGATGCGCGGTATCGGCAACCTCTGTATCGGACGTGACAGTGATCCCCGCTACGACCCCCGCCGATTGGTCGAACTGCTCCTTCAAGGACTACAGCGACCGCAGTCGTCCTGAGTCACGTACTGGACCCACCCTCGGGCCGCGCCGGCGAGCCCGGACGTTGGACCTTCCTGCCGTCTGGCCCGTCCTGCCGTCTGGCCCGTCCTGCCGTCTGGCCCGTCCTGCCGTCTGGCCCGTCCTGGTGTCGAGCACCCGTGCCGTCAGTCGGAGACAACGTGGAGGATCGCCGTGCCGTCCTCGCCGGTCGTCGCCTGGATCACGACCGCGTCGGGCTGGGGGCTCGGCCGGGTGGCGTTCACCAGTCCACCGCAGGAATGGCGGCCCCCGTTGCTGCGGAGGACCGTGATGCACCCTTGCCCCGGTCCGGTCGCTCCACCCTTGGACTGGCTGTGGCCCGATCGCACCGTGTATTCGACCTTGTTCGCGCCGACCTCGGTCACGGACAGCGTCGCCGGACCGGTCGGGCCCTGGAAACGGATCGTCACCGGCTCGGATACCGCGATCTCGCAGTTGCCATCCGTACAGGTGCCGACGTCAGGCCCGTCCCCCGCCGACACCGGCGGCTCCCCCGAAGAGGGCTGCCCGGAAGGGGACTTGGAGGTCCACCAACTGGGTGAGGACGCCTTGTCTCCCTCGCCCGAGCTGCAGCCGGTCATCGTCAGGGCGAACAGTGCCGCGACCACGATGCCCGTTCCCCACTGATACGAACGCTCTCCTCGCCGCCTGTGTGCCGATGTCGTCGCGGTCATGGTGCTTCCCTGCCATTCCGGCGTGCCTGGTTCGGTGTTCAGCGACCAGTCTTCCCTCTTGTCACCGGCGTCAGGCGCTGCGACGGCAGGAAGGACAGGGACGGACACCCAGGAGGGTGAACCGGCGGCGATACTGTCGTGAGTGAGGCAACGGCTCTCCGGGCCGACCGTTCCCGGTCGCAGCCTCAGCATCAGCCTCAGTCCTCAACAAATGGCTGTGACCAGCACGTTCCCAACAGGCCCTAGCCTGCCCTCTCCTCCATGCCGTGAGCGATCGACCGCTCACGGCCCCAGGTGGCCAGGGGCTGGAGTGCGTCGTTGAGACGCCTGCCCTCGTCGGTCAGCGAGTACTCGACGCGGGGCGGCACCTCGTCGTAGGAGACGCGGTGCACGATTCCGTCCGCCTCCAACTCGCGCAGGTGCGAGGCCAGCACCTTCTCGGTGATCCCGGGAAGCAGCCGACGCAGCTCGCCGAAGCGGCGGAAAGGCTGCTCGTGGAGCGCCCAGAGGATCAGCACCTTCCACTTGCCGCCGATGACCTCCATCGCCATGTCGATCCCGCAGACGTGTCCGTCCGGTGCGCCCGGCCGGTTCAGCGTCGTCATACCCCACCCTTCCGCATCCTTCGGCAGCCTTCCGACGTGCTCGCTAACCCCAGGGTAACCACCCACTCCGAAGTACGTACTTGATCGTCTCCGGGCCTGTGACCAGCCTGATCGGCATGACACAGAACACTGTTGAGAAGACCAGGACCTCCGTCACGATCCTCGGCCTCGGCGCGATGGGCACCGCGCTGGCCCGTACCTGGCTTGCCGCCGGCCATCCGCTCACCGTCTGGAACCGCACCCCGGCCCGCGCCGCGGCGCTCGCCGCCGAAGGCGCCAGGGTCGCGGACAGCGCCGCCGAAGCCGTCGCAGCGAACAGCCTCGTCGTCGCCTGCCTGCTGGACGACGCCTCGGTCGCAGAGGCACTGGCCGACACCGACCTGGCCGGCAGGGACCTGGTCAACCTGACCACCAGCACCCCCGCTCAGGCCCGCGCCCGCGCAGAGTGGGCCCGCGAGCGCGGCGCCCGCTACCTGGACGGCGGGATCATGGCGGTCCCTCCGATGATCGGCGTCCCTGAAGCCGGCGGGTACGTCTTCTGCAGCGGATCTCGGGAGCTGTTCGAGCGGCACCAGGACACTCTGGGCGTCCCGGTCGGCACCAGGTACGTCGGCGAGGACGCGGGCTTTGCGGCCCTGTACGACGTGGCCCTGCTCAGCGCCATGTACGGGATGTTCGCCGGGGCCGCACACGCCTTCGCCCTGATCCGAAAGGAGGACATCGACCCCGCCTCGCTCGCTCCGCTGCTCGCCGATTGGCTCGTCGCGATGGCCCCGTCGGTTCACCAGACCGCCGGCCAACTGCGAAGCGGCGACTACACCAAGGGCGTCGTCTCCCATCTCGCGATGCAGGTGGCCGGTATGCCGACCTTCGTGAGCACTGCCCGGGAGCAGGGTGTGAGCCCGGAACTGCTCAGCCCCTACTTCGAGCTGATGCGCCGCCGCTTGTCCGAAGGCAGCGGCGAGGAGGGCCTGACGGGCGTGATCGACCTGCTGGTGCACTGACCGATCGACCGCTTGAAGTACCGAGGGAGGGTACCGCTCACCACGGTTCTTCGAAGGTGATGCCGAGGTGCTGGAGGAGGCCTTCGCGCTGCTCGGCCGTGGCCAGGATCATGACATCGTCGATGGACTTGGGGCGGTAATCGGGGCCGTGGTCGACGCAGCGGAAGGACCGGGGATCGTCGTCGGGGCTGAGTGCTTCGATGGCGGCCTGGGCCGCGCACATGTCGAGGTAGTCGTTCGACATCTGCTCTACGACGAAGGAGAGCTCTTTGCCGTTGCGCTCAAAGTACAGCGTCCCGCAGCCGTCGTCCTCGTCATTCTCCTCGCCATCGTCGTCGTCATCCTCGTCATCCTCGTCATCCTCGTCGTCTTCGTCGTCCTTCTCGAAGCGGAAGTTCTCGACGATGACCTTCCCTCCCGTGAGGGATGCGGCTTCTCGCAGGAGCGATTCGTACTCCTCGTCGGCGAGGTCGACGTCATCGGCGTGGATTTTGACGGCCACGCCGAAGGATTCGAGGGCGCCGGCTATATGAGGGCGCGGCCTCAGTGCTTCGAGTGCGAGGTCACCGAAACGGTCCACGACGCTTTGAGCTTTCTCCTGGGTGATCATGCCAAGCTCGGTGAGGACTTCAGCAACCCGTACGTAGTTGATCGATTGACTTTGAGCCATGGCTTCATCCTGTCAGCCGGCGATCTTTCCCGAGGCGGCCTGGCTGCCTCGGGAGCGGTGCGAGAACCGGCCACGGCGACGGTCGAGAGCATACGTTCGGGCACCTTGCGCCGACCAAAGCTGACATGCTCACACCTGGTACCTGGTTTCCGAGTCCCGTCCCGCACACGGAAGGAACGACGGCCCGTGTTCGCACGCATGCCCCGCCGCACTCCAGGCACTCTGTTCGCCCTCACCGCCGCTCTGCTCACCGGACTGCTCGCCCTGTTGGCCACGCACCCCTCGACCGCCGCGCCGCCGGGCTCGGGCGGGGCCTGGACCGGCACCTGGGCGTCCGGGGTGAGCGGAGTTCCGGCCAGTGCCGACACCGTCTTCACGGACCAGACCGTCCGTCAGATCGTGCACACGAGCGTCCCCGGACACAGGGTCCGGGTCCGACTGACCAACGAGTACGGCACGAAGCCTCTGGTCGTCGGCGAGGCACGCCTCGCGCTCGGCGCCGACGGACCGACGGGCACCGAGATCGTGCCGGACAGCGACCGCGTCCTGCGCTTCGGCGGCCGCCCGTCCGTCACCCTCGCACCGGGCGAGCGGCGCTGGAGCGACCCGGTCGCCCTGCGCACCCCAGCCGTCGCGGATCTGGTCGTCAGCTTCCACCTCCCGCACCGGACGCGCGCCACGACCGTCCACTCCAGCGCCTTCGAGCGAACGTACGTCGCCGCGGGCAACGTCACGAGCAAGCCGAGCGTGGAGCCGACCGCGACCACGGCGAGTTGGTACTTCCTGTCCGGGGTGAGCGTGACCGGCGGCGCCGCACGCTCCTCCCTGGTCGCCTTCGGGGACTCGATCACCGACGGAGCCGTCACGGAGACCGGCGCCAACCACCGCTGGCCGGACCTGCTGGCCGAGCGCCTTCGCCAGGACCCCGCACTGGCCCGGATCGGCGTCCTGAACACCGGCATCGGGGGCAACCGCCTGCTGCACGACCCGAACCCGCCCGCGGGCAATCCGGCCGAGACGTTCGCCGCGTACTTCGGCGAGGCCGGTCTCAAGCGCTTCGACCGCGACGTCACCTCCCAGCCGGGCGCCCGCTACGCGATCGTCCTGATCGGCGTCAACGACCTCGGCCACCCGGGGAACATCGCCCCCGCCGATGAGGAAGTCACGGCCGCGGACCTCATCGCCGGGTACCGGAAGCTCATCCAGCGCGCCCACGCCCACGGTCTGAAGATCTTCGGAGCCACGATCCTCCCCTTCGAGGGCGACACCCTGAACTTCTACACGCCCGAGCGGGAGGCGGCCCGGCAGACCGTGAACCAGTGGATCCGCACCAGCGGCGCCTACGACGGTGTCGTCGACTTCGACGCCGCGGTACGCGACCCGGAGCACCCCGGCCGACTGCTCCCGGCGTACGACAGCGGCGACCACCTCCACCCGAACGACGCGGGCATGGCCGCGATGGCCCGGGCGGTACCGCTGCACCTGTTCCGCTGATCGCTCCCGGCGCGGCGGTGGTGATGGGCGCCTTCAGCCGGTGACGCTCGCCCTGCAAAGGGGGCATCCCGCTGAGTCACGGCCCAGGCGGAGGGGCATCGCCATGGCCCTCCGCCTGGGGCCGGGGCCTCGGGGTGAGCTGCGTGGCGGGTGACTCAGGCGGCGTACACCCTGCCCTGCTTCACGACGAAGTCTGTCGGCTGTGAGCAGCCGAGGGACGGTGTGAGCAGCAGGCTCACGGTGAGCGGGGCGGGCTCGGTGCCGGCGGTCGAGAACTGGCAGACGGCACCGGTGCCCGTGAGCGGATACCAGAACCAGCCGTTCACGTCGCCCACGGTCACGCGGTCCGACTCCTTCCAGGCGCCACCGGCCCGTGTGTAGACCTGCAGGAGCACAGAGGCGGCGTACTCGTCCTCCGCCGAACGCTGCGCGGTCAGGGTGATCTTGTAGTCGGTTCCGAGGACAGAAGAGGCGATCTGACGTGTCTGCCGCGCGTCCGCGTCCGTGTTCGCGTTCGCGTTCGAGGCGCCGGCACCGGTGCCTCCGAGGACAGCAGCCATCAGGACGGTGAGCGCTGCGGCCGCGCCGCGGCGGGCGTGTGTGCGAGGCAAGCTCATGTGGTCCCCCGTTGGTGTGAGTTGGGATGGAAGGTCGGATTCTTCCCTTCGGTGGTGAAGACGGGCGACATGGCCCAGGGGTTGTACGGCTACCGGACGGCTGCTGCCGCGCAGGGAGGTGAGGTGGCGCGGGAGTCGGGTGCGCAAGTGGTGGGCTCGGCGGGGAAGCGCCACCGGAAGCGGGCGCCGTTGCAGTCGTCGGCGAGGTGACGATGGGATTCGGGGCCGAACAGGATCAGCAGGCTCAGCGGGCTTGAGGTCCCATCAGGCTCCGTGCACGAAAACATCCGCGGCTCGGCCGTCTGCTCAGTCCCCGGCCCTGCACCCTGTCCTGGGGTATGCGCCGCCGGCGTCCCCGGGCCGTGCCTGGCACGGCCCGTTCAGGTGCGTGGCGGTTCCAGGGTTGCGGGGGTGGGGCCGTCGGGGCGGACGGTGATGCCGTACAGCGTTTTCGTGGGCGTGGAGCGGAACGCCACCGTGTGCAGCGGCAGCAGGTGTTCGAGCAGGACGGTCGATTCGCGGAGCGCGAATTGCAGACCGAGGCAGGCGCGGGGACCGAGGCCGAAGGGGTAGTAGGCGCCCGGGTGGGTGGGTCGGCTGTCCGGCTGGGTGGGCCGGCCGTCCGGGGCGATGAAGCGCCGGGGGTCGAAGTGCTCCGGGTCTGGCCACAGTTCGGGATCGCGGTGCGTGAGGTACGGGCTGATCAGGATGTCGGTGCCCGCCTCGACCGCGTAGCCGCCGGCGAGGATGTCGTCCTCGGTGGCGTGTCGGGGCAGGATCCAGGCGGACGGATAGAGCCGGAGCGTCTCGTGGACCAGGGCCTGGATCGCCTGGCGGCGTTGCGCCGAGCCTTCGTCACCGGCGGTGAGAGCGTGTTCGCGGGCGGCGGGGTGCCGGTCGATGAGCAGGTAGAGCCAGGTCAGGGTGGTGGCGGTGGTCTCGTGCCCGGCCACGAGCAGGGTGACCAGCTCATCACGGATCAACCGGTCGGTGTACTCGGGGCGTTCGTCGGCGGCGTCGATCAGGATGTGCAGCAGACCGGGGCCGTCGGGGCCGACCGCCCCGCTGCGGGCGGCCTCGATGGCGTGCCGGGCGACCGCATCGATCCGGGCGAGATCGGCGGCGACGGCGTCCTGGGCGCCGGTGACATCAGCGGGCAGAGTGGGAAGGGCCGCCGCCACCGCTGCCACGGCGCTCACGTCGCGCTCGGTTTCGTCGTCGAGAGGGTGCCCGGTCAGAGCGCGCCAGATGGCGTCCAGGGCGAAGCGGCGCATCTCCCGCCCGACATCGAAGGTCTCCCCGGTACGGGCGTACTCGCCCCAGCGTCCGGCGGCGGTCCGGGCAGCCTCGGTGATCCGCTGTTCGTAGCGGCGCATCCCGGTACCGGTGAACTGGGACTGCAACAGGCGGCGTTGCCGCTTCCAGGCCGCACCGCTGGCAGCGAGGACACCGTCGCCGATCAGCAGACGGGCACGGTGGGAACGCTTGACGTACCGCTCCGGGTGACGGGCGAGTACATGCTGGACCGCCTGCGGCTCGGTGACGAGAACGGTGGGGGCCGGCCCGAGGCGGAACGAGACGACGCCGCCGAACCGCTCGCGCACCTGGGACAGCAACTCGACCAGTTCGCCTCCCTGTGAACGCCACCGCTCCACGAGCCCCGGCTCGGCTTCGGGGACCGGCCGCTCTGTTCCGGGAACATCACGAAAGGAGTCGGGAGTGGCTTCGGGGTTCATGCTCTCTCCTGGTCAACCGCTGGGCTCGGCCGTAACGGAGTGCTGGCACCACGGACTGTACGGGAGTAGCCACATGTGGTGACAGCCTGCCTCGGGGCGGTCACTGCCCGGGCGTGCCTGGATTCCGCAGCCCCTGCGCCGCGTGGCCGGACCCTGGAAGAACAACGGCCACGAGGGTCGTGGGCGGTGAACAGCGGCGGCGGGAGGGGGCCGGTGCGGGTCCCGTGGGCCGTGCCGCCGCTGTCACCGGGTGGGCTCAGCAGCGCTTGTCGGAGTGGCCCGCGACGGGTGCGGGGTCGCCGGCGGCCCGTACGGAGCCCGTCGCGGCCGTGCACTCGGTGACTGTGCTGGCGCCGTTGGACCAGAACTCCTGGGCGGTGGTGTTGGTCCAGGAGCGCTTGCCCAGGATTTCGTCCCGCGAGTAGCTGTAGACGGCGGCGGTGACGTCGTAGTCTCCGGCGATGTCGCGGAAGCTCTGCCAGACCCAGACGTAGCCGTAGTTCTCGGCGCAGGACGGCGAGTAGAACTGCTTGACGGAAGCGATGGTTTTGCCGCTGCGCGTGATGTAGCCGGTGGTGCCGATCTGGTAAGCGTCCGCGCACACCCCGGCGGTCTGCGCCCGCGTGCTTGCCGGGTTCCCGGCCGGGGACGGCGCGGTGGACGTGGCCGCTGTGGTGGTGGGTGCGCCCGGAGCGGGCGCGGGGCCGGTCCCGGCGGAGGCGATTCCGGCCGGGATGAGCGCGAAGGCGCAGCTCAAGGCTACGGCGGCGGTCTTCAGGTAACGCATGGTGTGATCCCCCTGGTGTGGTGTTGACCAAGGCACAACGTCCGTAGCGGGAGACACGCGAAGACGTCGTGCGTGGTCGGCGCAGTTCCAAGTTGCGCGAAATGGCACTTTCCGGATGACCGGGAATGCTTCGGACATGTGATGAGACCCGTGGGGCGGTCGAAGGGTTGTACACGATGACGCGCGCCCGCTCCTCGCAACGGTCAACGACGCCGCGCCCCGCAGCGTGACCGAGGGGTTCGTCTGAGTCTGGGGGAGCCCGGCGGCGGTGCCGCGCGGGCCCCGTCGCTACCAGGCCAACGCCACACGCCACCGTCACAGGCCACAGCGGCACGCCACCGCGGCACGCCGCAGCTACAAGCGGCGCGCCGACGAACACAAGTCCCCGCCCCATGACGGCCCATCAGCTCCCGGCACCCGGGAACAGGATCCTGACGAGCGCAGACGGCCAACTTCAACTGGAGTACTAGGAGTTCTGCAGTGCCTTCAGCAGGGCCACGCCGTCGGGTACGCCCCAGCCGGTGACGGCGTCGTACCCGGCTGTCACCGGGTAGCCCACCGCCGGCGGATGGGAGCGGTTGTCATGGCCGGTCGCGATGTCGCGACAGGCGGCCAGGGCGAGAGGACGGCCGTTGGAGCCGCTCTGGTAGAGCAACGGGGTGAGGAAACGCTGCTGCTTGCCCGCCGGCAGTGAGGCGTTGACGCGGGCGATCATGGAAGCCCACACTGGGGCGGCTGCGCTGGTTCCGCCGTTGGGGGCGGGCTTGCCCAGCAGCGTCAGGTCGTACCCGGGTGGGCCGGCGAGGGCGGCCACGTCCGGCACGACCCGCCCTCTGATGCCGTCCGGGTTCAGGGAGTCCACCTGGATCTGCTGTTGCCACTCTGGGCGTTGGACCAGGGCGCTGACGCCTCCTCCACTCGCGCCGGTGCCGCCGACCGTGTTGGTCCGGTGACCGGGCGCCTGCCACCAGGCCACCTCCTGGCCGGACGTGTCGATCATCGTGCCGCCGACACCCAGTACGAACGCGCTGACGCTTGGGAAGTCGGCATGCGCCCGCCCGTCCGCCAGCCCGTCCCCGCATCCGTCGTCGCCGGAGGCGACACAGACCGTGATGCCGAGGTTCGCCGCACCTTCAAGGCGCTTGTCGATCTCGGCCGGGCCGATCTGCGCCCAGTCGGGGTCGTCCTCCGGGAAGCCCCAGCTGACCGAGAGGCACACCGGCCTGTCCGCGATGACCTGGTCGAGCAGATCGATCCACCCCTTCTGGCTGAACGGGGCGAAGTAGACCGAGATCTGGGCCTCCGGGCAGAGGCCGGCGACGATCTGCACATCCATCATCACTTCGGGCAGGCCCTCTGCCGCGTCCCGCATCTGCTGGGCCGGCAACTGCCTGAGGGCCTGAAGGCTTCGCGGCGGGTTGTAGTCCAGAGGCACCACGGTGACCTGGGGCGTCGGCAGGTTGTGCCCGGTGCAGAAGGCCCGCAGATCGTCGTCGAAGTAGCCGCCGGGAAACTCGGCGATGCCGATCTTCTGCCCCTTCCCGTGGCCGGCCGGGAAGTTGTACTGCTTTTCGAGATCGTCCGGTGTGAACGTTCCCATGAAGCCCGAGCCCTTGGTGACGGCGCGCCGGGCCACCCGCCGCTGATCCAGCCCGAAGACACCGGTCACGATTCCGTCGAGCTCGGTCGGGATCTTCAGCTCGCCCTCGCGGCCGCGGAACTCGCCCTGTTCGGCACTGCGGTAGATGCCGAGGTCCGCGTGGAAGGCAGCATTCATGGCGGACACCGGGCCGCTCGCCTCGATGCTGCCCGGCTGGAGCCTGACGTCGTCGACGGTGAGGCCGTACCGCTCGAGTACCGTCCTCGTCTTCTCGGCGTCCTCGCGCCGCTCCTTCGGGACCCCCTCGGTGGCCACCTTCCCGCGCAGGGAGACGGTCACTTTCACCGGTGCCTCAGGGTCAGCGTCCCTCACCCGGGTCGCGTCGGCCTTGGCCGGGCGGGCGCTCCCCACCAGCACCCTGTGCTGTTCACTCATCGTCATCTCCTCGGTGCTGACAGGCTTCGAACGAGCCGCCGGTGGAGTGCCTGTACCGCACTCGGCAGCCGCGCTCGCATCGCGCTTCGATCCGGACTGGCTCAGCGGAGACGGTTGTCTCCGGCGGAACCAGCAGGGGCACACCATCCGTATCCGGACGACGCCGGAATCACATGCCGGGAGCGGCACCGGCCACCTGGATAGGGGCATCGCTTGCTCGGGATGGAGTACGCGGGATGGAGTACGCGGGATGGAGTACGGGCCGGGGGTCGTTCCGCCAGAGGAGTACGGCGCCGTCGGCGCCCGGGAACCAGTGGGGTCACGCGTGGAAGGCGTCAGAAGCCATCTACGCCCAGTTCGGTGATGCCTGCGTAGAGCCAGCTCCACACCATGCCGCCGGGCGTGGTCGGGTCGATTAGGCCCGGGGCCAGTTCGTCGATCTCATCACAGAACACTCGCGACACTGCCTCCTGGTCCTCCTCGACCGGATAGGGGTGCCAGCAGGCATTGCTGTAGCGGTAGACGGCCTCAAGGACACGAGTGAAGACATCGAGGTCCGGCGCGAGCGGCACCAGCACCTGGTTGGCCGGACCGTCCAGCCGGCTCCAGATGTGCACGGTCCCGTCGTGGCGGTGCAGATACAGCTCGCCATGGTCGCACGCGGCGAAGGCGATCAGGTCCTCGGCGGCCACACCGCTGGGCAGGCCGCGCTCGGACAGGGCGCCGTCGGCCGGGGGGCGCATGGCGTCGGCCGAATAGGCCTGGTACTCGGCCCCGTGGCACACCCACCACGCGGGCAGGCCGATGTCCCGCAAGTGCCCTCTGCTTCCCGGGTGTTCAAGCCCTTCTGGCAGTGCGCTCCCGGGTATGCGCACGACGTGCCGCTCCCCGAAGGCGTCGTCGACCCGGGCCGCGCTGAGCGGCCCCGTCGGCCGCCGCCGCGCCGGTTCGGAGCCCGGCGGTGGATCTTCGGACGACGTGGGGTCGATCCCTTCGCCGCGCGGCCAGTCCCGCAGCACCTCCGCGTCCGTCTCAAGCACCGCTATGCCGTGCATGTCCTCGACGAGGTAGCGGGTCCTGCCACCCTCGGCGGCGAATGCGACGGCGCCTTCCCAGCTCTCCGGGGCGGTCAGCTCCCAGTCGTAGAGCTCGGGCGCATCAAGTGCCTCGGGCGGCGTGGACGCTTCAGCCAGCGCTCCTTCGTCCCGGACCTTCACCCTCTGGCCCGTCTCCGCGTCGAGCCAGAGCGGGCCGCGCTGGTCGACCACCTCGACGAGCTCCCGCCCCTCGTACAGGCGACGGTGGACCTGGTAGTAGTCGCCGTTCAGGCTCGGGTGGGCCATGAACCAGTTGGCCGGCCGCCACCACGCCCACACGGTTCGCCACGGCATCCCCGGTTCGGCCGTCGCGATCCGCTCGGCGTACTCCTCATGGCCGGTTGCCTTGGCCGCGAAGTGCAGCCAGGAGGCGAACTCGGCCCGCGTCACATCCGCGCCGCCGAAGATCGCTTCGGCTTGCAGGAAGACTTCGGGCCCCACACTCTGCGCGCCGTTCGCAGCGGCGATGTGATCGCGCACCGCCGCGCGATCAGCGGTCAACAGCCGTACAGGGTTGGCGAGTACGTCGTCCAGATCCTCAATCACACGGTCATCCTGTCACCGGCCTCCCACTGGCCTTGATCACGGCCACAACTCCAGGTACGGGCAGGGCCCAGATGCAGCTGACTCGGTGGATTGGCGTGATAGGGGGGCGCGTGGCGTGGCGAGCGCGCTGGTATGTGAGGGAAGTGCGCCGGGGGTACAGGGGGTGTGACGCAGAACACGGCGGGGTTGTGGAGAGCTGTTCGCCACATCCCTCGGCCGGATTACGCCTGGCCAGAGGGATACGGAGGGTCACTAGCAGCGCTTGTTGAAGATTGCACAGTGCTGTCGACTGGGGACGCTCGGTGATTTTTCTGAGGGAGGGATGAGTGATCGGCCTCGTGAATCACTTAGGTAGTGGGCAGACCCAACGGGCCATCGGCGCAAGCGAGTTGGTGCCGGTTCCCTGCTGACCCTCAATGGAGAGGATCTCTGCCCATGTCCCCTGTCGACGGGAGGCCGGCGTGAGCCACGACGACGCCCTGGAAGGCGACCCGCCTTCGGATTACGGCCTGGGGCTGTCCCAGTCGATGTTCGTGCCGCTGGATCTGCCGCTGGACTTCGAGGCCTTCTACCTCGGCCACCAGACGGCCTTCCACGCTTACGCGGAGGTCCACTTCGGCACCCGCGCGGCCGCGGAAGAGGTCATACACGAGGTGTTCCTGGAGATCCACGCCGGCTGGACGGAGCTGCTGAGCGCGGGCAACCTCGAACAGGGCGCGTGGGCGATCGTGCGGCGGGCCGTGCACGACCGCCTGGAGCTGGAGGGGCGGGCACCGGCGTTCGTCATCAACGGCCCCATCGCCCAGGCCCTGGCCGCCACCCGGGACAAGCTGCAGAAGATGGAGTCCACCAGCGGCTTGTACGAGGCGATCGCGGAGCTGCCGAACCGCCAGTTCGAGGTGATCGTGCTGCGCTACCTGCTGGGCTACCCCACCACCAAAGTCGCCTGGTTCGTGGGCATTGACGAGCGCACCGTCGGCCACCATCTGCGGCGCGGCAAGGAACGTCTGCGGATCAAGCTGGGTCTGCCCGACGACCGAAAGAAGCCGAAGAAGAAGGGAGAAGGAACGTGACTGCCACCATCGAGGCCCTGCTGACCGACGCGCAGATTCCCGTCTCCACTCCGCGGCGCTTCGATGTCGCCGCCGCGCTGCGCCGTCTTGCCGCGGACGCATCCCGCCGTACGCCCACCGTGGAGATCGCCCGCGCGGCGCAGGCCGGGCAGCGCCTGGGCGTGGTGTGCCGCTGGGTGCTGAACGAGCCCGACGCTGCCGAACACGTCGACAGGATCGCCGAAGGGCCGGACCGCGGGCCGCTGACCGGAGAGGAAATGGATGTCGAGGGGGCCCTGGTCTTCGCCTGCCTGCTGTATCTGACGGGGCATCCGGAGTCCGCGCAGTTCTGGTGGCAGCTCGCCGCAGGCGCGGGCAGCCGGGCCGCCGCCTACTGCCTGCACCTGTACCACCTCTCCATGGGCGAGTCGCGGCGGGCGTGGCACTGGTTCCACCAGCTCACCCACTCCATGGCCGACACCGCCCCGCCGGACGCCGCGTTCATCGAGGGCCTGGAGCTCTTCGCCCGGTACGTGCGTACCAACGGTTCCCGCGCGATAGCCCCGACCGGCCTGCTGGAGTGCGAGGTCGACCGGCTCGCCGCGCGCACACCGGGCTGTTCCGTGATAGTCGCCCGGCCCGACCGCCAACTGGTCGCTCGTCTGCAGGAGTTCGCCGCAGGCCGCTGAGACGGCACCCACCACACGCAGTGACAGAGAGGGGAGCCGTGTCCAGCCACCGGTTCCGAGGCCATGGGCCGGACAGGGCTCCCCAACACGACGCCATCAGAAGGAAACGTCCTCCATGCACCCTAGCCGTCGACCATCGCGCAGGGGCCCGAACCGCCTCGCCGACTGCCGCACGAAGAGCTCCCGCCGTAGGAGCGCGGCGCTCAACCAGATCCTGCACGGCGCCTGCTACGCCATCGGCACCGGCCTGATCGGACTCGCTTTCCTGTGGGCCGAACGCTTCTGGTGACCGGGAGCCAACCTCTGCCCCTGCCCCCGGGCCGCCGCTCGCCGGCCCTCGACACCAAGGAGACCTCTCTCGAACGCTGAGGCCTGGCCGCAGTATCTGGTTGTTCACCGGCTTGTAGGGGGCCAGGCGACTCCAAGCCGTTCTGCGCGGTGACGCAGCCGACGCCGACGCCGACGGTACGTGCGTATCACGGCCCGCTTTGTCAGCCCGCTGCCGGGACATGCGGGCTCAGCGTGTTGACGTCGGGTCCACCGCGTAGACGTAGCGGAACGACTCGTACTCACCGCAGGTCCAGAGGACGTTCTCAGTCCTGTCGTAGCTGAGGTCCTCGGGCCCGACGGACAGAGTGCTTCGCGGAGTCGGGCGGGCGGCGCCCGGTGTCCAGGAGTACAGCCTTCCTCGGGCGTTGCCCGCGCTGACCGAAAGGTAGTACGTGTTGTTGACGCTGACCGCGCCCTGAATGCTCCGCTGGCCCACGGTCCTGCCGCCGCGACGGCGGGTGATCGGCCTGACGTCTTTGCCGACCAACTTGTTCGGGGCGTTGCCCAGACCCGTCAGGGGAAGGCGCAGCACTTTGGGGCGGGCGCGCTCGCTGGCGGTGTACTCGCTGGCCAGCATGGTGTGCGGGGAACTGGTGCGGTCGACGGAGACGGCCGAGTAGCGGAACCGCAGTCCCGTGTTGTCGTAGGCAGCGATCTGCGGCAGTACGTACTTGTAGTCGTAGCCGTAGTAGTCGCCTGCGTCGCCGTTGCCGTTCTCGATGAGACCGATCACGTTCGGGCGGTCGTCGCGCACTCGAAGGATGCGGGTGAGGTCGAAGACGCGAAGGCCCGCGTAGGTGTCGGCGACGTAGAGCGTGTTGCCGTACCAAGCGATACCGCCCGCATGCCGGCGGATGGGGGCGAAGGTGGGGAAGCCGCCACCGGTGCGGTACGGCTCCACCATCAGGACGTGCCGGTACTCCGGGCGCGGGGAGCTCCAGTCCACAAGGGACAGGCGCATCCCTTGGTTGACGCGGGGCCTGCGGAGGTCGTACCAGCTCACCATGACGGTGCTGACCGGCGCGCCGAGGGAGTCGTAGGTGGTGCTGACTCCCTGCGGGCGCCAGTCGCGGACCAGTTGGTCCCTGGACACGTCCCAGTGGAAGCCGAAAGCGTACTGCTCGGCGATATTCCGGCCCTCGGCGGTCTCGACCCTGCTCCCGTAGCGGTTCGCGTCGGCCAGAACGGCGTCGATGGAGACCGTTCCCAGCACGGAAGTGAGGGCGTTCACCGTGGCCGCGTACGGCGCGCGGTTGCCGCGGATGTTGGTGGTGAGCCGCTTCGTGAGGTGGTAGTCCTCAGGAACCTGGGCGACGGCCGGGGCCGGTAAGGCAAGTCCACCCACAGTGGCCGCCAGCGGTGCGGAGACTCCTGCGCCCAGGAGTGATCTTCTTGAGATAACCATGACAGTGGGAGCCTTTCATTCTGAGTCAGACGCAGTTCCGTGGTCTGGACCGTGCGAGGCGCGCCGGCCTCGACTCCCGGCCAACCGAGATGCTGAACGGGACGTCGATGCTCGGGAACCACAGACATGGAGCGAGCTGGGCACAGGGGCGCGGATGCACAGAGCGTGGAGACGCAGACCACGGAGACCAATACAAGTCGGCTGTCCCGGACACCCCTTGCTTGTCCGGCCTACTCGGCGTGTTGTCCGAATCCTGTCCCGGACCGGTCACAGGAAGGCCGGCCCGCACCCGTAGCGCTCCTGGCACAGGTCCAGGAAACAGCGCAGCTGTACGCCTGGTTCGCCGGGCTCAGCGGAGGCGACGTGTCGGACAGGCCGGCCGTTTCGTGCAAGCCCCGTTAGATGACGTAGACGGTGTTGCCCGAGCTGACGAGTGTACTTCCGCTGTACGTGCGGGCCTGGAAGTTCAAGGGCACCCCATAAGGAAGATCGATCTCCGCGCTGCACGAGTTGTAGCCGGGGTACTCGTGGTACACCGTGGCCGACCCGCTCATGTAGACCCTGGCCGCCGGGTGGTTGCCGGAGGCCGTGTCGCAGATCTTGAATGACCACGTGTCACCGTAGAAGCAGACCCGTGAGCCGGAGGTGGAGGAGACGAATTCCTCCGACCCGTTGCACGTGTGGGCTGCGGCCGAGGCGGGCTGCGTTACGGCGGCCGATCCGCCGAGCGCCAGCACTGAGGCTCCGAGGATCTGCACTACGCGTCGCGTGACTTTCGGCATGCTGACTCCTTTGAACATCGGTCGGGTGGGGCAGCCCCTCTGTTGCTGAGCCTTCGCACCCCCGGTGCTTGCGTCGTCCATGCCGACCACCCTGCTGCGTCGACCTTGCGGAAACCTGCGGCATACCTTGAATCCCCTGCTCAGTGCGGAGGTGCCAGGTCGGCGCCGCGCGATGTAGGCGGCATCCACCACGCCAAGGTCCTCGAACCCGCGGCCGCCGCGCACTACCCGGCGCACTGCGCCGCCCTCGTCGCACGCTCGCTGGCACTCAAGGGCTGCGGATCTGTGGCGAGCCAGTGACCCGTTCCTCCCGAAGCGCGCGGTGTCCTGCTGGTGATGGACAGCGCTGATCTTGGTCGCGGGTGTTCCTCCGATGTGCCGGTATGCCGGTATCCCGGTCGCTCGGTGGTGCTCGGAGAGCGCCGCCGCGCGACCGACATACCCGTTCACCTGTCACCGACGCGGTCGCTCACCCCGCGATCGAGTCCAACTGCTCCGCCGCGGGCCTCAGCTCCCAGAGGTCACCGCCGGGCGGCGGCTCCAATCGGGCCACGACTGCCCGCGCTTCGGGGTCCCCGGCGTCCGCTGCCGCGTGCACCACGTCGGTGGCCGCGTACCGGCGGAACTCCAGGTCCGGATGCGGCCATGGCGCCGCCCCGGAGGCGGCGGGCAGCAGGTAGTCGACTGCCTGGAACAGGCTCTGCCCGTCGGGCCCCTCGTACGACCACAGGTCCACTCCCACGTGCCGTCCGACGGCGGCCAAGCGTACGTACGCCACCAGGGCGAACGTCGAGTAGTGCCAGCTCCGCGTCCGGGTGAGCTCCTGCGGCTGGCTGCCGTCCGCGGCGATCTGCGCGTCGATGCGTTTGGCGCGGGCGTCGAGGACGATCCGGCGCGTCAGCGCCTTGTCGCCCGTCGCATGGGCGAGGGCGGCGAGTTGCATGTCGTAGAAGGTGCCGTGGTTGTTCTTCGCGGCGCCTTCCTCCTTGCCGAAGGCGCTGTACGCCAGCCAGTCGCGGAAGTCGACGTTCCACGCGTGCATCGCTGAACGGTCCCGACGGCTCCAGCCCGGCGCCCCCGTGTTGAGGATCGCGATCGCGTCGAGGACGCTGGTGAAGGACTGCGAGAAGTCGATGATGCCGATTGCCCGGCCGTCGTACTTGCAGGGGATGAACTGGGCGTGGTTCAGGTTGGGGTTCATCCGGGTGGCCGGGTCGAGGAACCAGGTGCGCAGCACCGATGCGGCCTTCTCCGAGTACTTCCGTTCCCCGGTGTAGTACCAGGCGAGGGAGAGGTCGTACGTGGAGTCGAAGACCTTCTCCACGTCCTGACGGTCGGTTCCGGTGTCGACCTCCGGGTTGCGCTCGCCGTCGCGCTGGACGTACGGGCAGCCCCAGGGGTTGTCGGTGGTCCCGGGCTGTGAGGGCCACCAGTACGGGGCCTGGCTGAGGTAGTCGTGGACGTCACCGCTGGGCGCGGGCCGCGGCTTGTCGACGACGGTCCAGGGGCCCTTGTCGAGCCAGGTGTCGGCGCGCGTCGTCAACTGCTGGAGCGTACGTCGTAGTCGGTGGTCGCCGCGGTCGAGCCGGAGCTTCGTCTGCTGGAGCCGCACGCCGTCGAGGACCGTCGTCTTCGGGACCCTCGGCGCCGGGTGGGCCGAGGCGGTGGGGAGGAGGACCGCCGTGAAGGTGGCCACCGCCACCAGCAGCGCGACCAATCGAGGTCTTGCACTCATCAAGCTCTCCAATCATCTATGTGAACGGAGTTCATGAGAAAGACCGCGTGAGCGTAGAGGCAGCTGATTGACGCTGCAAGGCATCTGGCAGAAGTTCAAGGATGCGTTGGTTGGTTACGTAGGTGGTGAACCGGCGCATGGAGGCACTCAGTAGCGCCTAGCAGGTGGCAGCACGCTCGGCTGCCGTTCAGGAGTGCGCCGCGCGAGAAGGGGCGGGCCGCAGCGTCAGGCTCCTGGCCGGGGTGGGGTCCCGCCGGAGCACCGAAAGCTGCGCCGAAATCCGCGCCCCGGCGCGCCGGCCATGGCGAGAGGTTGGGGCGTCCGTCGCGCGGGTGCCAGTCGGCGAAATCCTCGTCGCATCACAGCCCGTCCGGCCGGTCTCTCACCCACATCCCCGTCGTACCACCCGGGCTGCTGGCCCGCGCGCTGGTCAGGGACCGGTGTGAAGGTATGGCGCCCACAGAGTGGGAGCCTCGGGGCGGGCGTCTCGGAGCCTGCGGACCGCCTTGCGGAGGGCAGAGGCCGCGTGGAGTGTTTCATCGGTGGTGCGCGGGGTTGCCTGAAGTGCTCGATAGAAGTCCCTTGCGACCTGAGGGGCCCGCAGATCGCTGATGGACCACTGTGTCGCGATCACATGCCGGAAGCCGGCGATGTGGAGCCCGCCGGCCAGGTGGGCGAACTCGTCCGCCAGGTGGGCGACTCCGCTGGCTGTTTCGCATGCGGAGAGGAAGGCGAGTTCCGCCGTGGTCAGTCGGAGTGCGGTCACCTCACGCAAGCTGATCACGTGGTCCGTGCAGTGCAATGCGGCACCGACGAGGGAGTACTGCGATCCATGACCGGCGAAGTGCAGCCAGCTGTGGGAAAGCAACTGTTCCAGAACGGTGTCACGAGTCGCCTCAGGACCGAGGACGGCTGTCATCGTGGGGAACTCCTCGCGCAGGGAACCGATTTCCGATACCGCGTGACGCAGCTCGGCCATTCCTGGAGCGCTGGGCACGGCGACACCCAACAGTTCAGTCGTGACGGAGGTTGGGCGACTGTCGGCCTCCAAGAGCGCGCGAAGCGTGGGCGCGTAGGAGCAGATGGCGCGGTCGAGCAGGTTGTTGTTCGGGGTAGGGGACGGTGTGTCTGGCCCGTCGTCCGGTGCGGCGTAGAGACCTGCGGCGTGCAGGGGGAGCAGAGTCAGGGCGCCGGTGGGGCACCACCACAGGCGAGGTTCCTGGCCCTCGGCCGGCTGAGCAGGCAGGTCCAGCTTGTTCAGGACCGGGGCTGCGATGTCGTTCCAGAGCCAGGCGAGAATGGATCGGAGGATGTTATTCCGCTCTTGTGGGGCCGTCACCTCGGGACCACGCAACGCGGCGATCAGCTCTCGGGCCCGGCCGTTGACCACAGGGCGGGAGATCCGCTCCAAGCGGACGAGGAGAGGGGACTCTTCCGCGTCGGCGGTCACCAGCAGGGCGTCGCAGCGGTAACGAGCGATGTTGACGATGACGACCGGACCGTTGCGCGCTGCTTCACGGAGGCGGGCAAAGGGGCGCGGACGGAGGAAGTCCGGCACCAGGGTCCTGGCCCGCTCAAGGAGGCGGTCCCATTCGGCCGCCGCTTCCCGACGACGCTGGGACTCCACTGCCGCCTGGCCCGCCGAGACGTCACGCGCCTCTCCACCGGCTCCGGCGGCACCCACCGAGTCGAGTCGGCGCCGGACGCCGTCCATGGCCCGTGCCAGGTCACCGTCCAGGCCTCGGAGTTCGTCCAGGTCCGTGCGAGCATCGAAAGCCTGCGCCAGCAGGACACCACGTCCCTGCTCCAGGAGCTCCACGGCCCGTGTGAGGTCCCCACGCTCGATGGCGACAGCGGCGGCGTCCGATGCGAGGCCGTTGGCCATGGACAGGAAGTGCTCGCGGTCGTCGCGTTCCAGACCGTGCCAGGCCGCCTGGGGCAGCAGCTCGATGGCGTACTCGTAGCCGCGCTGCGCCTCCTCCCACCGCTCGTCCGCCGAGGCCACCTCGCCCCAACTCCGTGCCGCACGGAGTCGTACGCTCAGCTGGCCCGTGGGGAGCTGGGCGGCCTCCCGGAAGGCGTCGATCGTCTCAGTGACGCGCCGCGCGTCGTGGAGGACATCCCCTAGGATCACCAGACACCTGGCACGGCTCTCGTGATCGGCAGGGCATTGTGCGACGGAGAGCCGGCCCACGCGTACGGCCTCGTCGAGATCGCTGTCCTGAGCCCCGTGTTGGTACCTCCGATGCAGCATCCCGCTGAGGTTGGAGAGGAACTTGGCCTGGTCGGGGTGGTCGTCGGAGGCCTCGTCGATGGCTTCGCGGATGGCCCGGATCGCGCCTTCCAGATCGTCATGGTCCTGCGATTCCGAGAAGCGGCCGAGGGTGACGATCGCGAGATTGCACAGGTTCATCGGTCGCCGATGAGACCGTCGCGGTGTCGCTTCGACCGCGAGCCGCGCGGTCTCGACGGCCTTGTGGAGATCATCGCGCTGCCCGTGGCGGCGGTAGGAGGTCCCCAGGGAGAGGCTGAGGTTCGCGAGGTACCGATCGTGGTGCGGGTCACCGGCGCGCACGGTTCGTACGGCCTCCGCGCAGACGTCGATCGCGGCCGTCAGGTCCGCCGCGTCTCCGGTGTGTTCGAAGCGGGTTCTCAGCGAGTTGCCGAGTCCGCTGAGGTGCATTGCCCGTTGCGTGGCGGAGAGCCCGCCGGATCGCGTCGCCGCGCGTTTGGTGTCGATGGCCGCGTGCAGATCGTCGAGCGCGCCGCCATGCTCGTAGCGCGCCTGGAGGGCGCTGCCCAGGTTGTTCAGCGCGATGGCCCTGTCACGTCGGCCCAGCCCGGTGCCCCGCGCGCTTTCGCGTGCGAAGTCGACCGCGGCGGTGAAGTCGGCCCCGGCTCCGGTGTGTCCGGCACGAACCCGCAGTACGCCACCGACCGCGTTGACGACCAGCGGGCGGTACGGCGCGCCGGCGGGGGTGTCCCGCTCCGCCCGCAGAGCCGCCGCCACCGCGGCCTCCAGATCAGCGGCAACACTGCGGTCCTCGAAGCGGCAGCGCAGGATCTCGCTGAGGGCCGACCGCAGGAGGGAGATCGTTTCACTGCCCTCGGTGGAGAGGGAGATGCCTCGGCGAACGACGTCTGCCGCCTCGTCCAGGTCCGTTGCTTGCGCGGTGTGTTCGTCGTAGAGCGCGTAAAGGGCCATCCCCTGGGTGAGCAGCATCCTGGGGAGGGCCGGTGACGAGTCCGGCAGGTCGCGGGCTGCGAGACGCAGCAGGTCCACGACGGTGTGGAGGTCGCGGGCGTCGTTCGACCGCTGGTGGCGGAGCATGAGGCAGATGGCGAGGTCCTCGTGCGTGGAGTTGTGGTGGTCGTGCTCGGGGTACTCCGTGAGGAAGCTCTCGTAGCAGGCGATCGCCTCGTCGAGGTTCGCCTGATCGTCCGTGAGTTCACCGCGTCGGCGCAATCCAGCGGCGAGGCGGAGGAGATGGTCGGCGCGCTCCGGGTCGTTCCGGTCGCCCTGTTCCATGGCGTGCCGCGCCGACTCGATCAGGTCATCGAGGTCGGCGCTGACCACGGTGCTCTCCTCCGCCGACTGGACCCTGTGCCACAGCCCCTTGGCCAACCCTCCCCAGGCCATGGCGCGCAACGGATCCCCCGGCCGGGACAATGCGACGGCGCTGCGGGCCATGTCGATCGACTCGTCGAGAAGGGTGAAGGCGTGCGTTTCCAGGTACGTCCCCCGCAGGAGCTCCCCGAGGTGAAAGCGGGTGAGGGCTCCGCTCGGATGGCCCGGGGGCGTGTCCGCCACGGCTTCGCGCGTGACGTCGAGGGCCTCCTTGAGGTGCGCGGGATCGCCCGTACGCTCGTGCCTCTGCATGAGCATCTGGGAGAGGTTGTTACGGCGGAGGGGACGGCGTTCGTGCCCTGGGGGAGTGGCGGCGATGCTGCGGCGCCCCGCGGCGATACCCGCTTCCAGGTCGGGCAGCCGGTGGCTTGTCCGGAAGCGCTCCCAGTGAGCCAGCGCGAGATTGGACAGCTGCTCGTCAAGGAACTTGTCGCCGAGCGCCTCGGTCTCCCTCACCGCGGTCGCGCTCGCCTCGACCGCCTGGTCGAGCGCGGCGTGGTCTCCGGTCAGCTGGAACCATCCACGCAGAGCCCGGCCCAGCTCCGTGAGGCAGACCGGCCGAAAGGGGGAGGCGGGCGGAAGTGCCTCGACGAGGACGGACCACAGCCGTAAGGAGGTGCGCAGGGAGTCGGGGTCGCCCAGTCTCTGCCATTTCTCAAAGCTCGCCACCGCCTCCTTGACCATCTGTTGTGCCGTCGCCCGGTCGCCCTGCGGGTGTGCCATCAACAGCCCCTGTCACCGGTACTCAAGTGCACGGTCTGGCGTAATTTCCCTATGATTGCACGCGGTTCACGGCAACCGGAGGCGTGAGGAGTGCCCACGTGAGCGACTGGTCGGACGCCCTGCGAGACGCACGTTTCCTGCTGGGCACGCTGTCCGGGACAGCCCTCGCGGAACCTGCGGTCTGGGCTCGGCTGGAGGTGACGCTCGCAGATCTGGAGAGTGCTCTGGACGACGCGGATGCGGACCGACTCCGGCTCGCCCTGTACACGCTGGAGGATTCGCTCGCGGGTGACAGGATGCGGATGCTCGGCGGGCCGGACACCCGGACACCGCCTCCGCCCCTGCTGGCAGACCGGCTGGACCGGCTGGTCCACCGGATCCGAGTACCCGGGGCGAGGGATGAAGGTGCCTCCGCCTCACCCGGCTCGAACGCCCTTGCCGATTCGACCGGCTCCGCGGACGACGATGCGACGTAACCGCTTCGAAGGCCAAGCCCTGATCGTCCACACCTTCGCATCCCTGGCCCGTGTCGCCGAGGATGAGGAGAGTGGCATCAACTCCGTTGGGCAGATGTGGTCACGGATGTGCGACCGGCTCGGCATGAGTGACCCGGTACCCCACTACGGCTCCGCCGACCTGCCCGCACTGGCGCCCCTCGCCCAGTCGCTTCCTGCCAACGGGTGCCGACTGCTCGCGGCCCGCCAGTGCACGGGGTCGCGTCCGGCGCAGGCTTTCGCCTACGTACGCCATGACGTCATCGGCATCACGGTGGTGCTGTTCCCCACCCCCAACGTCTCCTGGCGCGATCTGCGCTCCCGTTGGGAAGCCGCAGCGCCGGCCCTTCCCGAACAGACGGTCCTCGGGACCGCCTACATTTACCGAGCCCTCGACGGTCGGCGCGCCGGGCACGGCACCGGCGGTCTGAGGAGGCTCCTTTCCACGGTGCCCTCACCGGCGGCATCGCTGGACGGGACATGGCGACGGACCTCCGACAGCTACCTGATCCTCTGCTCCGACCCTCCCGGGCCGGCACCCTTCGTGTGGGAGGCAGTCGCGGTGGGGCCCGCCGCACGGGAGGACGCCTTCGACGCCTGGACCTGGCACGTTCACCGCACCGGGGCTCCGGCTCCGTTCACCCGCTATCTGGAGGGTGCGGCACGCCTACGCCACCAGGCTTCGGTACACCGTGCACACCAACACAGCTTCCATGCCGTGTGTCAGCACCTGTCAGCTGCCTCTCAGCGGTTGGCGGAACTGTGCGGCGAAGTACTGGCCAACGAGGCGGGACCGGACGACCTGCTCACCGCTGAAGCCGCCATCAGCGCGCTGTACGTGGGCGACCAAGGGCTCAACCAGGCGCTGCGGGACCTCCGCGAAATGCGGCACTCGGTACGGATCACAGTCGACACGATGGCCGACCTTCTCCCACCTCATCCTGTCAACGACACGAGCGGCGACCCAGAGTTGGGCCGCGGCCTCATCGCCCTACTCGACGACGACATCTCCCACGGGGAATCGGTCAAGCAGGAAGCAGACGAAATCACCCGCACCGCGGCAGTGATCGTGCAGCAGCGTCTGCACCTCCATCAGCAGCGTACGACCGTCATCCAGGGCGCGGTGCTCGGCTCCCTGCTCATGGCGCTTGCCGCGGTTCAGACCCTGGACTACCGTCTGCCGCTGCCCGGTTCCCTGCACGCGCCGCTGATCACCTGGCTCTCTGTACTGGCCCTGTTGCTGCCTGTGCAATTGCTCCGCTGGAGACGGGCCGACGGCGGGAATCGCCAAGCGACTTGGTTCGATCAACTGTCTCTGCTCAGCCTGGGTGCGGCCACAGGCTGGCTGGGCGCATCGGTGGGGGCCCATCTCCTGGTCGATGCATCAGCCACTCCAGCGGTGAGCAGTAGCTGCGCCGCGGTGCTGGGGCTCGCCGCGCTACTGGCGGACTGGCTACGCGCATCGCGCGGCGCATGATACTGGGGGGAGAAGCCGTCTGCGGCGGCCACCGCCGGATCGCCCACATCGTCGGCAACCACGCAGCCGTCTTCGACATCCGCCACCGGGTCTACCAGACGAGCATGTGCGAGCACGGCCATGAGGACGACATCCTCGTCGAGACCCGCGACACCATCGAGAACGGCGGATACCTCCCCGCCGTACGCCTGTTGGGCCGCTCGCGGCCTCGCCCGACGGCGGTGTTCGTCGCCAACGACCCGGCCCGTGTCGGCGCGTTCTCCGTCGCCGTAGAGCTCGGCCTCTCGGTCCCGGCAGGCCTGTCCCCGGAAGGTGCGCAGCTCGACCGGGCCTGCCCCAACGACAACTGCCTGACAGGGGTCGGGCCCGGTGGCGTCCCAGTTCCTTCGGTGTGGAGCCAGGCGTCGGGCTCAGGCTGGTTCATGCCGAAGCCCGGCTGATGCGGCTCCCTTCGGTCGGGGAGCCGTTGCGCTGTAGTGGTCAGTCGTCGGTGGTGGCGAGGGCGGTGCTGTACTGCTCGTCGGTGACCGGCTCCAGCCAGGTGGTGCCGTCGCCGGTGCCGTCACCGACCACGAGGGCGATGTGGGCCATGAGGTTGGTGTCGGTGGCGCCGTGCCAGTGCTCTTCTCCCGCCGGGCACTTGACGATCTCACCGGCGGTGACCCGGATGGCCTTGCCGTCGCGGGTGCCGACCAGGCCGACGCCGTCGGTGATGTACAGAACCTGACCCAGGGCGTGGGAGTGCCAGTTGGTGCGGGCGCCGGGTGTGAAGCGCACCAGGCCGGCGGCCAGGCGGGACGGCTCTGCGGGTGCCTCGATCATGTTGAGGTAGACATCGCCGGTGAAGCGTTCGGCCGGGGCCTTGAGGGTGGGGGTGTCGGTGATGTGTTCCATGGCTCTTTTCCTTGAACGGGCTGGATGACGGTGGGCGGCGGTGGGCCGGCGGCGGTGGGCCGGCGGAGGACGGCGGGACCGGCGTCAGGAGGCGTTCGCGTGGGCGAGGTCCGAGCCCAGCTCGCGTGAGGCATCAACCTGTGCGAGGAGTTGCCTGGCCTTGGCCTCGACGGCTTCGAGGCAGTCGTCGTCGGCGACGAACCGCTGCGGCGGCTGCTGCGTAGTCGTCGATGCTCAGCTCCGCGTAGGTGGTGGAGGCATCCTCCAGCAGCTCGGTGCGGAAGAAGCCCGGCTCGATGATCGTGGTGTGGATGCCGAACGGTTCGACATCGTGGTCCAGGGACTCCATGAAGCCCTCCACGCCGAACTTGGCCGCCGAGTGGGCAACGCAGAAGGCGACACCGACCGCTCCTGCCAGAGAGGACACGGTGATGACGTGCTCGGAACGCTGGGCGCGCATGACGGGCAGGACAGCGCGGGTGATGTTCATGGGTCCGAACAGGTTCGGTTCGTTCTGGGCCCCAATCTGCGCCTCGGAGAGCTCTTCGAAGAAGCCGCGTAGAACTTGGCCGCGTTGTTGATCAGGACGTCGATACGGCGGAAGCGGTCCACGGCGGCTTGGACGGCGCTCTTGGCGGCGTCCGGGTCGGTGATGTCCAGGGTGGTGACCAGGAGGCTGTCCTGGTCACCACCGAGGGTTTCCACGACCTTCTGGGGGCGGCGGCCGGTGGCCACGACCTGGTCGCCTGCTTGGAGGGCCCGGCGGGCGATGTCCACGCCGAGTCCGTGCCCGGCGCCGGTGATGAAGAAGACCTTGCTCATGAGGGGTATCGCTCCATGAGGTACTGGCCGGAGGTACTGGGGAGATCCGTGAGGCAACTGGGGAGAGGGGTTCAGGCTGCGGTGCGCTCGTCGGTGATCTTCTTGAGCTGGTTGATCGCCGTCATGGCGTTGGGCCAGCCCGCATAGAAGGCCAGGTGCGTGATCGCCTCGGACAGCTCCTCGACACTCAGGCCGTTGTCCAGGGCCACACCCAGGTGGTAGCCGAGTTGCTCGCTGCGGTACAGGGCCGACAGCACGCTCACCGTGACCAGGCTGCGGTCCCGCGGGGACAGCCCGGGGCGCTCCCAGACATCGGCGAAGAGGACGTTGTTGGTTACCTCGACCAGCTTCGGCGCGATCTCGGCAAGTTCCTGGGGTGCGGATTGCTGGGGCATGGGAACTCCTCGATCAAAACGGTACGAACCGGTAAGGCCTACTGTGTGGCCAAGCCGGGCTTGCGGCAGCCGCAGCCCCGAGTCCAGTGGCACCCGATGGCCTCAGCTGCTGCCGCTGTCGAGGAAACCGCAGGTCAATAAGGTGGAGAAGGGTCTGCCGTTACAGGTACTGACAGAACCCCCCCCGCACGCACATGCACCAGGCCGCCCAGCCTGGGATGCGTGATCACTGAGCGGACGCCTCGCCGGAGCCTCCGGAAAGTCCTCGGGCCGTCACGAACGCACTACGGCAATGGCCGCCAAGGGGCGGCGCACCCGTCCCAGCGCCGCGGTGCACCGTCCGCGAGCTCGTAGCCTCCTCGCGGAGCCTCGTTCTCGGTCCGTAGATCCTCAGCCGTCGGCCGGGGCACCCACCGTTTTCTTCCTCCGCGTGCTCGTCTGCCCCGGCGCGGAGGGCTGCGACGGCGTGACGGCGGCATACCTGCATGCCAACCCGCCTGGCGGGCCGCGGTGTTACGCCAGGGGCGTTTGGCGTCCGACCGCCTGGCTGAGCTTGTCCTCGATCCGGTCCAGTACGCGGATCATGTAGCCCTGTTCCTCTGCGGCCAGGCCGGCGGCGACGCTGTTTTCGAGTTCCGCCCACACACGCTCGACTTCTTTACGCAGGGCGAGGCTGGCGGTGGTCGGTTCGATGATGGTGGCGCGCTTGTCGGTCTCGCTGGGACGGCGGCGGACGAAGCCGGCGTTCTCCAGCCGCTTGACCGTACGGGTCATGGTGGCGGCGTCCGAGCCGAGCAGACGCACGAGGTCCGTCTGCCGTTGTGGGCCGAGGTCCCACAACTGCATCATCACGAGTTCCTGTCCCGGATGCAGTCCCACGCGCCGCAGAAGCTGTGCGGCGAGCAGCCGGTGGAGGCGGGCCACGCGGAAGATGGCGTGGGTCATGGCCCCGGCCTGAACCGAGGGCGGCATCGGAGGGCACGCGAGGTCCGTATGGGACTCGGCGGCCGATTCGACTCCCGAAGCCTTCGCCATGTGGCCTCACGCCCTTCCCGGAGTCACTGCCTGAACAGGTGGATTCTACCGCCGACCCTCTTGCCGTTTTCGTTCGCGTTCACCAGGAACGACGAGTGCGGAAGTGACGCAGCTCACACTCGCTCGGGAATCGTCGAAGCGATTTACCTGTTCGAGCAAGTAATGGCATTGTGTGATGCCGCGTAACCGATTCGAACAGGACTCGATCATGACCACGGTCTTCGACCCCCACGACCTCGGCGGCCTCCGGCTGGCCAACCGCATCGTGATGGCTCCCATGACCCGCAGTCGCGCGTACGGCCCCGGGCAGAGCCCCACCGATCTGATGGCCACCTACTATGCGCAGCGCGCGAGCGCCGGGCTGATCGTCACCGAGGGCACGCAGCCGTCTGTTGTCGGCCAGGGCTACCCGGACACCCCCGGTATCCACTCCGCCGAGCAGGTCGCGGCCTGGCGCAAGGTCACCGACGGCGTGCACGCCGAAGGCGGCAAGATCTTCCTCCAGTTGATGCACACCGGACGCGTCGGCCACCCGAGCCTGATGGGCCTCACGCCGGTCGGCCCCTCCACGGTCAAGGCCGCGGGCCAGGTGTACACACAGGACGGGCCGCAGGACTTCGTCACGCCGTACGAACTGACCGATGCGGAGATCACGGAGACGATCGCGGACTTCGCCGCCGCGGCGCGCAACGCAGTCGAGGCCGGCTTCGACGGTGTGGAACTGCACGGCGCGAACGGCTACCTCATCCACCAGTTCCTCGCCCCGAACTCCAACCAGCGCACCGACGCCTGGGGCGGCAGCCCCCAGCGGAGGATCCGCTTCGCCGTCGAGACCGCGAAGGCGGTGGCCGAGGCCATCGGTGCCGACAAGGTCGGCTTCCGCATCTCGCCCGGCAACCCCTACAACGACATCGACGAGAGTGACCCGACGGACGTCGAGGCCACCTACACCGCCCTCGTGGAGGACCTCGCCCCGCTCTCTCTGGCCTACCTGCACCAGATGGAGGCCCCCGGCGTTCGCGACCTGGTCCTGCGGCTGCGCAAGGCGTGGCCGGGCACCTTCGTCCTCAACCCCTTCACGGGGACGGAGCCCACGGGCCCCGATGCCCTGTCGCTCATCAACGACGGCACCGCCGACCTGATCGCCTACGGGGCCCTCTTCCTGGCCAACCCCGACCTCCCCGCCCGCCTCGCCGTCGGCGGCCCCTTCAACACCCCGGACCGCGCCACCTCCTTCGGTGGCGATCACCGCGGCTACACCGACTACCCGACCCTCGGCTGACCGCATCCTCCGCTGAGGTCAACCCGGTGCGGGTGCCCAGGACAAGGGCACCCGCACCCGTGGTGCACCCTCGCGCAGGCATCCCCGCAGCCCGCCGTGCCGACCCGTCGTCGCACTTCTACGCGGCAGGCGGCCCGCATAATTGTCCGAACAAGTAAATCCCTCGGCGTGACATCCGGAGCCACCATGACCTTCACCTCTCGACCCGGCACCTACGGAGCCCGACAGCCTGGAACCGCAGTGCGCTGGCTGAACAAGCTGACCATGCGGCGCATCCTCCGCAAGGGCGGGGGGAAGATGCTCGGAGGCCTGGACGCTCTCGTCCTGACGACCCTGGGGAAGAAGAGCGGAGAGCCACGTGTCTCCCCGGTGTGCTGGTTCCCCGGCGACAACGGAAGCTGGCTCATCGTGGCCTCGGCCAACGGAGCCCCGAAGAACCCCGCCTGGTACTACAACCTGGCCGCCCACCCCGACAAGGCGCAGATCACCATCGACGGCCAAACCGTGCCCGTCACCGCCGAACAACTCCATGGCGAAGAACGCGCACGCGCCTGGCAGAAGATCGCCGACTCGTCGGCACGCTTCGCCGCGTACCAGAACAAGACCGACCGCGAGCTGCCCGTCATCCGCCTCACCCCGCGCTCCGCTTAGGCCTCGTGCCCTGGGTGAGGCGTGGGCCGGCCTGTGTGGTGAGAAGTGCTACGGCTCTCGCGGCTCATGCTGGGCTCGGGGGCCGACTCATCTCCCGCCGCCCGTACGCCGCTTCGAGCGGAGGGTCTCCAGAAGCCGGAGCCAGATCTCGCTGGCCGTCGGATAGCTGGGAACGACGTGCCACAGAGTGGAAACAGGAATCCGGCCCACGATCGCTGTGGTCGCCGAGTGCACGAGTTCGGCGATGCCGGCGCCGACGAAGGTGGCTCCCACCACCACGTCGTCGTTGCGGTCGACGACAAGCTTGGCAAGACCTCGGTAGTCCGCGCGCATGACGTAGGTTCCGGCGAGTGCGGCGAGGTCGTACTCGACGGTTTCCACGTCCATACCGGCGTCTCGTGCCTGCTGTTCGGTCATTCCGGCGCTGCCGACCTCAGGGTTGGTGAAGACGACTTGGGGAAGCCCGATGTGTCCGACGGCGGAAGAGGGCAGTTCGGCGGAGCCTTGTGCGCGTGCGGCGATCACCTCTCCGGCGATACGGGCCTGGTACTTGCCCATGTGCGTCAGCAGTGCGCGGCCGCACGCGTCGCCGATGGCGTACAGCCAGCTGCCGTTCACCTGCCGCAGGCACTGATGGTCGTCGACAGCGAGATATCCGCCGGGGTGTAGGCCCACGGTGTCGAGACCGATGTCGTCGGTGTTCGGAATGCGCCCGGTGGCTACGACGACCTCGTCGGCGACCATGATCGTGCCGTCGTCGAGCGTCACGCTGACTTCCCCGCCATGAATGCGACCGTGCCCGGTGTCACGGGGATCGGCCCGCTTGACCTGAGACAGGTTGAGCCTCGGGTACAACTGCACGCCACTGTCCTGCAGGGCCTGGCCGACGAGTGTGCCTGCGAAGGGTTCCTGCCGGGCCAGCAGCCGGTCGTCGCGATACACGATCGACACCTCGCTCGCTCCCAGCCCGCGCAGCCAGGTTGCCGACTCACAGGCGACCACGCCGCCGCCCTGGACGATCACCCGACGTGGCACCTCCCGCATCGTGGTCACGTCGCGCGACGTCCATGGCAGAGCTGCACGTAACCCGGGAACGTCGGGCACGGCTGGGCGGGAGCCCGTGTCGATGACCACGGCATGGTTGGCCGTCAGCGTCGTGGTTGAACCGTCCGGGCGGACCACAACCACGGTGCGCTCGCCCGCCAGCCGTCCGTAACCGCGGACGACGTCGATACCTGTGGAAAGGGCCCAGGATATCTGCGAGCTGTCGTCCAGTTGATTGATCACACGGTCACGCCGTGCGAGAACCCCGGCGGCCTCCAGGCGGGCTGACAACCCCGGCAGATGCTCAGCCGAGTCCACGATCTCGACCGGCCGCAGCAGTGCCTTGCTGGGCATGCAGGCCCAGTAAGAGCATTCGCCCCCAAGCAGGCTGTTCTCAACAATCACCGAGGACAGGCCGGAGAACTGGCTTGCGTACTGAGCGGCATTCTCACCGGCGGCGGCACCACCCAGAACGATGACATCCCACGTTGAGCGGTCCGGATCCACAGTCGCGGTCATGCGTATCCCTCCCATCACCGCTCAGTGCCCTTCAGCTGCCTGTGCCTCATGGAATGGCGCGTACCAGGGCGGCGGGCGGTCAGTTCAGGTCACGGTGCCTTCTGGCAGTTGTGCACGTCGCCTGTGGCCACGAGTCCCGAGCTCCGGGGCGTGAGGGTGCGCCTACGAAGCACCTGGTGGGGGTTGCGGGAGCACCGGAGCAGCGTTGTTGTGGAAGCCCCTGCCGTGGGGGTGCGCGCGCCGAAGAGTCCCCTCCACGATACTGCTCTGCCACGGCAGCGCCACTCGTGCCTCAGGGCAACGCCAGTCGGCATCCGCCGCAGCTGTTTGGGCCGCAGGCTGCCCCCATGGGTGCGCACAGCCGTCGCCCAGGAGAAGGAGAGGGTCAGTTGCGGCCGGCCATGACTCCGCCGTCGACGTCCCAGACCGCGCCGGTCACCCAGCCTGCACGTCGTGCTCGCCGTGCCGCTCGCTCTGACCCGTGCCCGCATCGACTTCGGTGGCGCGCTTCCCTCCGAGCTCGTCGGTCTTGCCCGTGCCACCCGTATGGATGGGTGCCGTGATTGCTGTGATCAAGGTCGTCGGTCGTCGCGGTGTATCGCGAGGCGTTCTGGCGCGCTCAGGGTGTTGCCGGTGCGGCGTTCTCACGGACCGGACCGCTGCAGGAGGTGCACGACATGTCGGGGCCGCATGGCAGGCCGGCGGCTCTGTTCGGGTTCGCCCCTGCGAGCGCCGGCGGCCCCGGCTTCCGCCTGGCCGTGACCGACCAGCTCACCGAGTTGTTCGGCCCGACAGCGTCGCACCCCGACGCGTTGTACGTCCCGGACTGGAGCGCCGAGCAGTGGACGGTCACCGCCTGGGGTGGAACCCCTCAACGACTGCAGCCTCTTCGGGCATGTGCTGTACCGGCAGCCGGCTCTCGGAGGACGCTTGCACTGGGCGTCGACAGAGACCGCGGCCGCCGAACACGCCGGTCACATCGAAGGTGCCCTGGCCGCCGGCGAGCGCGCGGCCCGTGCCGTCCTGAACGCGGCCACCTCCGAATCCACCGTCCCCCGCCAGACTCCCACTCCGATCACACACAGGTGACCTCCATGTACGAAGTAGAAGCACTCCTGCGGGAGTACGACCGAGCCCGCGCCTACACAGACCAACTCTGGAAGGACCTCAGCCCGGACGAGGTCGTCTGGCGCCCGCACGAGAACTCCAGCGCCATCGGCTGGCACCTGGGCCACCAGGCGCACGTCGCACACTTCATGATCCGCAACCTGACCGCGGCGGAGCCCAGCCCCGACCCCGCGCTGGACACCATCATGGACTCCGCACAGCCCGAGCAGTTCCGGGGAGGACTACCCACCATCGAACGGCTCACCGCCTTCCGCGACACCGTCGCCGAACGCGTCCACGCACGCATCGGCGACATCGCCGGCGGACGGGTCAAGGTCCCTGACCAGCTCAGCGTCGTCGCGACTCACCTGCTGGTCGCCCTGATCAACCACGAATACCAGCACGACCAGTGGATCGGGGAAGTCCGCTCAGAGGCTCTCGGTCACGTTCTTCCGCCCGACCCGGAGAGCAGCCAGGTCACCCGCCTGGACGGATACCTCGTCCTCAACCCGCTCGCCTGAGCCCCGCTCGTCCGACGAGCAGCCCACCACCAACATGCGCACCGAACCGCGCGCCGGGGCGGCCCAACAAGATCACGAGCTGGCGCGACTACAGCTGGGTGTCATGTTCCGCCTCACCGGGGCCTGTTCAGGCAGGGCCCGGGCGCTCGGGTTGCGTATCGCGGTGGCCCCGTCAGGATGGAAAGCGAAAGAGATTTCGTCACAGGTTGCCGTGCGGGGCGTTGTCGCATGTGCGGATTCCCCTGCGGCCAGCACGTCGTGTACCAGGGCAGCTCTGGCCGGGCGTCAGCGTGGGGACGGGCGAAGGACGTTCATCGATTCGCACGATTCGCACGACGCGCCAAGCGGGAGGGCGTCGGCGGTGGAAAGTATTTCCTTTCTCCTGATCGCGGTCATTCTGACGGCATTGGCCTTCGATTTCACCAATGGTTTCCACGACACCGCCAATTCCATGGCGACCTCCATCGCGACCGGGGCACTGAAACCACGGGTGGCCGTCGCCGTCGCCGGCGTACTGAACCTCGCCGGCGCCTTTCTCTCCACAAAAGTGGCCGCCACGATCTCGAACGGGCTCGTCAACGACTCCAAGGTCTCCCTGGTGATGATTTTCGCCGGTCTGGTCGGCGCGATCCTGTGGAACCTCACGACCTGGCTCTTCGGATTGCCGTCCAGTTCGTCGCACGCGCTGTTCGGCGGACTGATCGGTGCGGTGTGGGTGGGAGCGGGCGGATCAGCGATCCGCTTCACTCAGTTGGTGGAGAAGATCGTGATCCCGGCGATCGCCTCACCGATCCTGGCGTGTGGGGTGGCCCTGGTCGCGACGTACCTGGCTTACAAGATCACCCAGCGCACCGCCGAACGCAAGGTCAACAAGGGTTTCCGTGCGGGCCAGGTCGGATCGGCCTCCCTGGTGGCCCTGGCCCACGGCACCAACGACGCGCAGAAGACCATGGGTGTCATCACCCTCGCGCTGATCTCCACCGGCATGCTGGCCCACGGCTCGCAACCGCCGTGGTGGGTGGTGCTCAGCGCCGGGCTGGCGATCTCCCTGGGTACCTACGTCGGCGGATGGCGGATCATCCGGACCATGGGCAAGGGCCTGACCGACATCCAGGCCCCGCAGGGATTCGCCGCGGAGACGACGGCGACGGCGGTCATCCTTGCCTCGTCGCACCTGGGGTTCGCACTGTCCACCACGCAGGTCTGCACCGGCGGCATCCTGGGATCGGGGCTCGGCCGCAAGCTGGCCAAGGTGCGGTGGGGCATCGCCGGGCGGATCGCGGTGTCCTGGGTTCTGACACTGCCGGCCGCCGCCGCGGCAGGCGCGGTCTCGGCCTGGGTGGCCGACCAGGGCGACCTGGGGGTGGCCATAGTGGCGGGCGTGGCCGTGGCCGCGGCGGTCGGCTTCTACGCCCTGTCCCGGCGCCGGCCGGTCACCCCGGACAACGTCAACGAGGTGCCGTCCCGGGAGCGCGAGCTCGCCGGCCCGTCCACCGTGTGATCACCGCAGTCGCAGAAGGAGCGCGAGATGGGCATCAAATGGGGCGACCTCGTGGATGTGTCCCTCGCCAGCTTCGGCATCACGATCGTGGTGGTGGTGCTGTTCTCGCTCGGTATCGCGGCCTGGAGCCGCGCCGGCGGCCCGAGCGACGACTCGGCGGGTGGCGGACCGGCGCGGGTGGCCGCGGTGCTCTGCTTTGCCGCGTGCCTGGCGGTGGCGGCGTACGGGATCGACATCATCGTCCCCGATTAGGCGGCACAAACAGGTCCGCGCAACGGGCGCGGCCGCGGCGGCCACGCGCTCCCTGTGTCCCCTTGCAGTCACTGCGGTCGACCTCGGCGACCTGCACCTCCCCTGTCGCCACCGCCGGGGTCTCCAGTGTGTCTTCTATATGAGCGTGTCTTCTATATGTCCGCCCTCATGAGCGTTCGCTACGACCCAACTTCCGGACGTTTGACGACCGCAAGCGCGCCGAGGGGCAGTGGGAGCCCCGGACGCGCCGCGGTTTCTGGTCCTCGCCGTTCAGTCCAGGTCGGACATGTCGAGTACGAAGCGGTAGCGGACCTCGTTGCGCCGGAGACGGGCGAGGGCCTCGTTCACCTGCGTCGAGGGGAGCACCTCGATGTCGGCGGTGATGCCGTGTTCGGCGCAGAAGTCGAGCATGGCGGCGGTCGCGGGCCTGCCGCCGCTGCCTCCGGAGCTGAGTTTCTTGCGTCCCACGAGCAGGTCGGTGGTCTCCACGGTGATGGATCCGAGGTGCCCGAGGTGGCTGAGCGTTCCGTCCATGGCGACCAGACGCAGGTAGGGGCCGAGGTCGTGCGGGGCGGAGATGGTGTCGATGACGACGTCGAACCGGTCGCGGGCGTCAGCCATCTGTTCCGGGTCCGTGGAGATGATGAGACCGTGGGCGCCGAGACGACGAGCGTCGTCGACCTTGTCCGGTGAGCGGCTGACAACCGAGGTGTCGGCGCCGAGCGCCACGGCGATCTTGACCGCGAGATGGCCCAGGCCGCCCAGTCCCGCCACGGCGACGCGGGTCCCCGGCCCCACTCCGAGGGCGTGCATCGGTTCCCAGACGGTGATCCCGGCACAGAGGAGAGGAGCGGCGGCGGCCGGATCCAGACCGGCGGGAAGAGGGTAGGCGAAGCGGTCGCGGACGACGTACTCGCGGGAGTAACCCCCCAGGGTGGTCGATCCGTCGTGCCGGTCGATGCCGTCGTAGGTCAGGGTCGGGAACGCGTGGCAGAAGTTCTCCTGACCGGCCCGGCACATGGCGCACTCGCCGCACGAATCGACGATGTTGCCCACCGCGACCGGGTCGCCGACGGTGAAGCGGGTGACCGCAGGTCCGGCCTCGGTCACCACGCCCGTGAACTCGTGCCCCGGCACCAGGGGCCGGCCTCCTTCGCCGTCCCGGGCGCCGACGGCGTGGACATCGGTGTGGCAGACACCGCAGTAGTCGACCCGGACCGCGATGTCGTCGGGGCGCAGGTCGCGCCGTTCCAGTGGCGTCCGCCGCAGTGTCGACGACGAACCTTCCACCTGCCAGCCAATCGTGCTCCTCATGACGCCTCCTCGTAGACAGACTGTTCGGTCTATTGACCGTAAGTGCATCCGGCCCGTACAGGCAAACTGACTGTTCTGTCTGATAGCGTCGGGGCATGGCTGATCAGCCCCTGACCTCGCGTGGAGCCGCGACGTACCAACGCATCCTCGATGTGGCGACCCAGGAGTTCGCCGAGCATGGGATCGCCGGTGCGCGCGTCGAGCGGATCGTGGCCGCGGCGCGCACGAACAAGGCGCAGCTCTACGCCTACTTCGGCAGCAAGGAAGGGCTCTTCGACGCCATCTTCTTCGGCTCGCTGGAGCGGATCGTGAATGTCGTCCCGATCGACGCCACCGACCTCGCGGACTGGGCCGTACGCCTCTACGACGAGTATCTCCGCCGCCCCGACCTCATCCGACTGGCCACCTGGGCGCGTCTGGAGCGACGCCCGGCCGGTCACCTGGTCGACGACTCCGACCGCCTCGACGACCGCAAGCTGCGCGCCATCGCCGAGGCGCAGGCCGCCGGTCTGGTGCGCGAAGGAGACCCGTTCGACGTGATGGCCATGGTGATCGCCATGTCCATGGCGTGGTCACCGGTCAGCAACGTCTACGCGGCGACCGCGCAGGAGCTTCCCGAACTGCACGAGCAGCGTCGAACCCTGCTCCATGAGAGCGTCCGCCGTGCCATGACGGCCGACCACATCCGCTGATGTGGCCATCACCTGCATGGAACCCGCGGCCTGGCCGCCGGACAGTCCCTAGGAACGTCCTCGCATCGCCAACGCAACGCCTGTCCCGATCCCCGCGATCAACAGCCCGAGCCCACCGAAGATCAGCGGCAGCAGCCACAGTGAGGCGAACCCGTTGATCCGCGCGTCCTCGGGGGAGTCTGCGCGGTAGAGCACCTCGACCTGCTCACCCACCTCGTACGACGGTGGATTGGAACCCGTGGAGTCCCGGAACTCCCTCGGCGTGCCATCCGCCGACGTGAACTCGACCACCGGGTACGCCGAGGGCTTGTCGTTCCCCCGCGTCTTGCGAGATGCGCCGTTGTAGTCGTCGTTCCGCCACTCCAGGGCCACCACCGCGCCCCGGGCGCGCTCCGCATCCGTCAGGAACGAGACCGACACCCCGGCAAGGATCAGCCCGATGGCGAAGAACAGCGCCCCGAACGCGATCGTCCCGATCGTGATCCACCGGCGAGCGCCCTGCCCACGTACCTGAACCTTCACGACGTCCCTCTCACTTGTCCGGAGTGAGAGGGACGCTATCCCAGACAGCCCGGTCGCCGTGCTCCCGCCCCCGGGTGATCCGGCAACGGGCCGCCGGCTGGAGGAGGATGCGGGCACTGAGCAGGGCGAACGAGGCTCGGCCGCACATCTGCCTTTTGATCGTCTTGATTCTGCTGACGTGGCCTTCGACGGCGTATGTTCGCCACGTAGCGGACGGCGCCGCGGCTCGGTCAGGCCCGCAACCTGTTCGACCAGTTGAGCCGCCCCACCCTCGTGACCCGGCGCGCACAGCCGGACTCCTCCCGCCGTCTGCCCGGCCCTTAATTGCCTTTCGTGCCCTGGCGAACGGGAGCTAGCGTTCGCTCAGCGAGTGAACCACGAGGAGCGAAGACATGGTCGGTCGTTCGAGCACGCGTTGACGTTTGAGGCCGTGAGCGGCCCGTCATCGCGTGCTGCCCTTGATGCGCGGCACAGCGAGCCTTCCCTTCCCGCTGACTGAAACGGTCGGCGCACCTGTCGTGCGCCGGTTGGCGGGTCTCGTCTTCGGCCATCCGAGGGGTCCCTGTGCCGTCTTCTTCCTCCGCTGTATCCGATTCCGGTCGACCTGTTCCGTCAAACCTGTGGCGGGACGGCGACTTCCGCAGGCTCTGGGTGGGTCAGACGGCTTCCCAACTGGGCGAACATGCAAGTCTGGTGGTTCTGCCGCTCTTCGCCGTCCTGACGCTCAACGCCGGTGCCGGCCAGTTGGGCGTCCTCCGCGCGGTGGGGCAGGCGCCGATCCTGCTGCTCTCGCTCTTGGTCGGCGCGTGGGTTGACAGGTGGCGGGCCGGCACGGTGATGGTGCTGACGGACGTCGGCCGGACCCTGGCACTGGGCGCTGCCGCCGTGGCCGGCTTCCTCGGTTGGCTGGGCCTGCCCGCGCTGTTCGTGGTCGCCTTTGCCGTCGGGGCTTTGTCCGTGTTCTTCGACGTGGCATACCAGGCGTCTTTGGTACGGCTGGTGAAACGCGATCAGTTGGTGCGGGGCAACAGCGCGCTCGAGGGCAGTCGGTCCGCTGCGCAGATCGGCGGTCCCGCCCTCGGCGGTGCGTTGGTGTCTGTGCTGTCGGCGCCGATCGCTGCCGCCTCCAGCGCAGTGTTTTTCGCGCTCTCGTTCCTGTCGATCCGACGGATCGGTCGCCGCGAATCCATCCCGGAACGCTCGGAACGTCCTCCTCGGGTCTGGCGGCGGATCCATGAGGGCCTCCGCTTTGTCGCCGGCGACACCTCCCTGCGGACTGTGTGCCTCGCATCAGCCGCCTTCCAGTTCTTCTTCGCGGCTGTGATGACCGTCTATCTGCTGTTCCTGCCACGGGACCTGCATCTGTCGGGCACCGCGGTTGGGCTGGCACTCGCGGCGACGGGGCCGGGGGCGCTCCTGGGCTCGTTGCTGGCCGCACGCCTACCGAGCCGCTTCGGACATGGCGTTGTGCTCGTGTCCGCGGCAGCACTCGGCGACGGCGTGTTCCTGTTTGTGCCTGCGCTGCACGGCTCCTCTGTGGTGACGGTTCCCGCGCTCCTTACGGTCAACTTCGTCTTCGGGATCTTCAGCCAGCTGGTGAATGTCACGGTCATGGCAGTCCGGCAGACCGTTACTCCGGACGGGATGCAAGGCCGCGTGGCCGCGACGATCAACTTTGTCGGCATGGGGCTGACCCCGCTCGGCTCGCTGCTCGGCGGTTTTCTCGCGGAAGTGTGGGGGACGCGCACCAGCCTCCTGGTAACAGCCGCAGGCATGCTGCTGTCGCCGGCGCTGATGGCCCTGTCCCCACTTGCCCGCCTGGGACAGACGCTTCCCGCCCCGCCGGAGACTCCGGTCCCGTCTGTGTGACGGTTTCTGTCGCCGGAACAGCCGACACAACTCCGTCAGCGGGTAGCCCACGACGAGATCCGCGCTGCCCCCTTCGGCTGCGGTCCGGCGTTCGTCGATTCGGGCTGTGGCGCGCATCGCATCCTGCCTGTGTCACGTCCAGGCCACCTGCTCCCATCTGGTGGGTGTCAGCAAGCGAGCCGAGGAGAACGGCACGGCGACCGCGCACCGTGTGGTGGTTCTGGGGGCTGGGTACGCTGGGTGACGGCGGTGGACGCGGACGCCAAAGCGGATCGACGACGACCGGGTGCTGCCCTGCGACACGTTGGTGTACGAGTTGGGCACTGTGGCCGACACGTCGGCGGTGCCGGGGGTCGAGGACCACGCGTACACCCTCAGCAGTGCCCAGGACGCCGAACTGTTGGCCGACCGGCTGGGGCGGCTCGGCACCGGCACGGTGGTGGTCGGCGGCAGCGGGCTGACCGGCATCGAGTCGGCCGCGGAGATCGCCGAGCGGCACCCGGAGTTGAACGTCGTGCTGCTGGGCCGGGCCGAGCCCGGTGCGGCCATGAACCCCAAGGCCAAGGCGTACGTGCACGCCGCGCTCGACCGGCTGGGCGTGAAGGTGCGCGCCGGGGTCGAGGTGGTGAAGGTGCGGCCCGACGCGGTCGAACTGGCAGGCGGGGAGAGCATCGCCGCCGACGCGATCGGCGACGCGGCCGCGATCCGCCAGGGCTACGGCGTCATGCACGGCACCTGCCAGGGCGGAATGCCGACCGGGGTGCACGCCGCGCTGTCGATCGACCGGGTGCTCAGGGGCAAGCAGCCCAAGCGGTTCCGCTTCGGCTACTACTACGCGCCGGTGAGCCTGGGACGTGGTGACGCCGTGGTGCAGTTCACCCAAACGCATTGAGCGTTGTCACCGGGTGCTGCCGCCGGGCCCGAGTAGGGCTTCTTGTGCCGGGACTTCGCCATGAGCAACAGCTGCGAGGCGCCCTGCACACCGAGGCGGGTCGGGGCGCAGTGGCGGTACTCGTGCACGCAGTCGCGGCCCGACCGCACCACCAAGCACGTCTTCCATCGCAGGGTCCATGTGGGCCGGCTTGCCGAAAGCGCAAGATTCCTCGCCACCTTGTGCCCCTCGGCTGAGACTGGCCACACCGAAACCGAGGGAAGGAACCCGATGGAGCGCGCTGACGCGGTGAGGTACTGGGACAAGGTGTATGCGGAGCGGCCCGCGCCCGCTGATCCGCAGCCGAACGACCGCCTCGTCGAGACGGCCACCGCATTGCCCCCAGGGGATGCGCTGGACCTCGGATGTGGTGGTGGCGGCGACGCACTGTGGCTCGCGCGGCGCGGCTGGCAGGTCACAGCACTCGACGTCTCGGCCGTGGCGACCAAACGACTCGCCCAGCTGGCCCGCTCACGCGGCCTGAGCGACCGGGTCACCGCCCAGCAGCACGACGTACGCGACTCGTTGCCCGAACGGCAATTCGATCTGGTTACCGCCCACTACTTCCACACCCCCTACGCGCAGGACAGGACAGCCATCCTCCGCTCCGCCGCCCACCTGCTGCGTCGGGGCGGACGAATCCTGGTTGTCGATCACGGATCAACAGCGCCGTGGTCATGGAATCAGGACCCGGACGTGAGGTATCCGAGTCCTCAAGAGGTCGCAGCCCTGATGCGCCTTTCCCCTGCGGGGTGGACGGTCGAACGCGCGGATGCGCCACACCGGATTGCGGTCGGCCCCGACGGCCGCACCGCCGAGGTCGTCGACCACGTCCTGCTCATCCGCCGGACTCAGTGATACCGGCCCAACAAGCACCCCCCGAGGAGAACGCCGTGCCCACCGCCTCCCGTCGCCATGACACCCCTCCGCCCCGCACCGCGAACAGCGAAGCCGACGTCCTGCGCGGATTCCTCGACTACCTGCGCGCCTCGATCGCCACGAAAGTCGAAGGAGCCGCGGAACCTCAAGTCCGAACACCGGCGGTGCCCTCGGGCACGAGCCTGCTCGGCCTGCTCAACCATCTGATCGCCGTCGAGAGCGCGACCTTCCTCGGCGAAAAGGTCACTGACTGGCAAGCGACACTCCAGCCTGTCCCTCAGGACAGCGTCTCCGATGTCGTCGCTCGCTACCAGGCCACCGTCGACCGCGCGAACAAGGTCCTCGACGAATGCACCGATCTCGGCGCACCTCTGCCCCGACCCGGGCGTTCAGGCCCGTCGCCGAGCATTCGCTGGGCACTCACCCACATGATCGAAGAAACCGGTCGCCACGCAGGTCACGCAGACATCCTCCGCGAACTCATCGACGGCACCACCGGGCGCTGAGCCGCGTTCCACCTCTCACATCCACCTAGCACCTGCGCACGTCCGGCCTTCGCTCTGCTCCCGGCTCCGGCTCCGCTGGGCTGTAGGCAGCAAGGCAGCAAGGCAGCAAGGCAGCAGGGCAGCAGGGCCCCCAGAACTCAAGGCACCACCTATGGCCGGGCCGTTCGGACCCTGCCCGCCCACGCTGCATGCGCTGTGATCCGGTTGCGATCACGAGCCTCGACGGACAGGTGGTCCCCTCGTGTCCGTCGCCGGAAACCAGGTGGAGCGCTACCGATCTCGCTGGTTAGTGTCGTGGGATGAGTACTCGTACCTTCCGTATCACCGTCCGCGGTGTCTTCGACGGACTCAGCGCCGATCAGCGGGCCGAACTCCTGGCCCGCGCCGCAGAGCACGATGTCCTGCGCGCGGCCTTCACACCTGAGGGGCATCTCAGCTACGACCTGGCAGCGCGATCCGCCTTCACCTTCCGTTTCCAGGATTCCGGGGAGGAAGAGGAGGACATCCTGGAGGCCTCCGAACGCGCTGAGGAGGCGGCGAAGACGTGGCTGACCGAGCGTGGCTACGGCTACAAGAACCTCAGGTCCCAGGCCGAGGACCTCTCCCAGGCGCCACTGGGCAAACGGCAGCGCCGCGCCGCAGCCCAGAAGAACGTCTGATCCTGCAGCTTCACTTTCGTAGCCACGCCGGCGAGTGCTTTCTCGCCCCGCCGATCCCGGCACGCAGGCGGTTCGTCCCTTCATTCCGTGGAATCCATTGCCACCTGTTACTCCTTGCCACCCCTTCATCTCCGGACAGCGGGTTGCGGCCGCTGACGGGCTGATGGCCTCAAGGGCTCTCGCCTACGGGGTGAGCGCTCGGTGCAGTGCCTGGTCCAGGAGGTGCCGCAGCCGGGTGGCGGTGTCGGCCACCACCGTGGCGAGGAGAGCCGGTCCGGCGAGGGGGACCAGCGCACCGTGGGCCGGGGTGTCGGGATTGCCGAGGAGGACCGGTGGGTTGGCGGCCGGGGTGAGGGACGGGTCGACGACGAGGAGTTGGCCGCAGGCGCGGTGCGAGCCTACGACGGCCGGGCCGTTCCAGGCGGGGTGGGGATGACCGTAGGAGGTGTGCTGGTCGAGAAGGGGGCGGCCGGCGCGGAGCACGGTGAGGCGGGTGGTCAGGTGGCCGCAGGTCTCACCGGTGCGGCCGAGGACCTGTTCGTCTCTCAGGACGAGGCGGGCGGTGGGAGCGAGGTCGACGGTGCAGGTCTGGCGGAGGATGCTGCCGGCGGTGCTGATCAGGGGCTGCGGTAGCCAGTGCAGGGCGGCGTCGTCGCCGACGGTGAGGCGGATGTCGTAGGTGGCGGCGTCATCGCTGGGGCCACGCAGGGCGATGGTGGAAGTGGCTGCGGTGATTTCGAGGCGGGCGTGCGGGCCGACGTCGGCGTGGAGGGCGAGTTGGTCGCCGCCGAGGGGGCCGCTCATGGCGCCGATGACGTCTACGCGAGCCAGGTCGCCGCGGGGGCGGAGCTTTTGAAGGTGGAAGGGGCCGTCGCTGCTGAGCAGCGGGAGGGTGGTGGTGCGGCCGTTGTGGTCGGCACGCACCCGGGCGGTTGCCACGACGCCGGATGTGTCCGGGAGGGATGGGCGGTCTTCGGCGAGCGTGCTCATGTCTCCTGCCGGGTGGGTCAGTGTGCGGTGACGGCGGGTTCGGGCCGTGCGGTCGGCTCGCGCCAGGCGGTGAGGCGTTCGAGTACCCAGTCGGTGACCGGCCGGACACCGTCGTCGGCGGTGAGGGAGGTGAAGACGACGGGGAGGGCGCCGCGTCGCTGGGCCGCGTCGGAGGCCATGGTGCCCAGGTCGGCGCCGACGTACGGAGCGAGGTCGGTCTTGTTGACGACGAGGAGGTCGGCGGTGGTGATACCGGGGCCGCCCTTGCGGGGGATGTCGTCGCCGCTGGAGACGTCGATGACGAAGATCTGCGTGTCGACCAGCCCCTTGGAGAAGGTGGCGGTGAGGTTGTCGCCTCCGGACTCGACGAGGATCAGGTCGACGGCGCCAAGGCGGTCTTCGAGCGCTTCCACGGCTTCCAGGTTGGCGGAGATGTCGTCGCGGATCGCGGTGTGCGGGCAGGCTCCGGTCTCCACGGCGGTAATTCGTTCGGGCGGCAGGACAGCTTCGCGGAGCAGGAACTCGGCGTCTTCAGAGGTGTAGATGTCGTTCGTGACGACGGCCAGCGCAAACCGGTCGCGCAGGGTGCGGCACAGTGCGGCGACGGTGGCGGTCTTGCCGGAGCCGACCGGACCGCCGAGGCCGATCCTGAGGGCGCGGCGGGTGCCGTCGGCGCGGCGGGCGTCGGCGGAGACGGCGCCGGGGGCGTCGTGCGTGTGGTCGAGGTGCATGGGCGTGAGTTCCTTGGTTCCTTGTGATGTTGGGACGGAAAGGCTCAGGAGGCGAAGAGACGCATCGGCCAGGCGGCGTGCTGTTCGGCGGTGATGTCGAGCAGTGGAGACGAGGCGGCCGGCAGGACGCCGACTCCCTCGTCGGCGACACGAGCGGCGGCGTCGGCGGCCTGGCAGGCAACGGCGTCGATGTCGTCGCAGAGACGGGCGATGACCGCGGTGGCGTCGAACGGGTCGAGTCCGAGCAGCCGTACGGCCGCGGTCGCGGGGGTTGTGACGCTGTCGAAGGCCGCGGCGTGTGCGGCGTCCAGCGCGGTGAGGCCTGCGGCGTGGGCGGCGATGCCCAGCACGACGGGCTGGTGGGCGCCGCCGGGCAGGTCGCGTGCGAGCCGCTCAAGCGCTGGGCACGGCCAGGCCGCGCGGGCCGCCCGCAGCATCTGCCGGCCCAGCTTGCGGGACGTGGCCCGCAGCGCCGGGGCGGGAGTACGGGCGTCGGCGGCCTCGTCCAGGACGAGCGGGTCGCATCCGGTGGCGGCCGCGGCGGCCAATGAGGCGGCGGTGAGGCCCGCGGTGCGCAGGCGGCCACGGCAGAACGAGTCGAGGGTGACGGGATCACGGACAGCTTGGGCGGCGACGGCGGCCTCGACGCCGCCGGAATGCGCGTGGCCTCCTGCGGGGAAGCGGCCGTCGGCGAGGACGAGGAGAGCGGTACGGCTCATGGACGACTGGCCATGCCTTTCGAGGGCGCGGCGGATGGGACGGGGCGGGCGGCGTCCGGCCTGCTCGGGCCGCCCGCCTCGTCGCTCGCCAGGCGGTCAGAAGATGAAGTAGCGCTGGGCCAGGGGAAGTTCCGACGCGTAGTGCGTGGGGGCCGGCCGCTGGGGGCAGCGCGCCTCCTCGGCCTGCGCCTGTTTGACCTTGCGTCGGCGCAGTTCGGTGATGCAGGTGTCCTCGATGAACACCTCGTAGGTGTCCGGGTCGACCCGGATGTTCGGGGTGGCGCTGTTGAGGATCATGTGCTCTTTGAACACTTGGCGGGTGTCCTTGATCTCGTACAGGGACTTGTTGATGCCGAGTTTCCGCGCGGTGACCGTGGCCTGTGGGCTGACGAAATTGAACGAGTTGGCACCCGGCGCGTTCCCCGTCGCGCCCCACACCGGGCGGGGCAGGACGGGTTGCGGCGTGGGGATGGAGGCGTTGGCGTCACCGACCTGCGCGTAGGCGATCTGCCCGCCCTTGAGAACGAGGTGCGGCTTCACGCCGAAGAACTTCGGCTCCCACAGCACCAGATCCGCCAGCTTGCCTGTCTCCACGGAGCCGATCAGGTCGTCCACGCCGTGGGCGATGGCCGGGTTGATCGTGTACTTGGCGACGTAGCGGCGGGCGCGGAAGTTGTCCGCCTCTTCCCGCTGCTGCTTCTGCTGCGCGTCGAGGCCTTCGCGCAGCTGGCCGTAACGTGTCCTCATCACATGGGCGGTCTGCCAGGTCCGCATGATCATCTCACCGATGCGGCCCATGGCCTGGGCGTCGGACGACATGATCGAGATCGCGCCCATGTCGTGCAGCAGATCCTCGGCCGCCATCGTCGAGGGCCGCACCCGGGAGTCGGCGAACGCCCGGTCGGCCTCCAGCTCCGGATTGAGATGGTGGCAGACCATCATCATGTCGATGTGTTCCTTGACGGTGTTGACCGTCAGGGGACGCGTCGGATTGGTCGACGCGGGCAGGACGTTCTTCTCCCCGCACAGGGTGATCATGTCCGGGGCGTGGCCGCCGCCCGCACCCTCGATATGGAAGATGTGCAGGGGACGGTCCTTGAACGCCGCCTTGGTGCTCTGCACGAAGCCCGCCTCGTTCAGCGAGTCCGCGTGCAGCGCCAGTTGCACGTTGGTGGACTCGCACACCTTCAGGCAGGCGTCGATGACCTGCGGGGTGGCGCCCCAGTCCTCGTGGATCTTGAAGCCGATCACGCCGGCCTTCACCTGGTCGAGCATGGACGTGCGGGACATGGTGCTGCCCTTGCCCAGCACCCCGACGTTCACCGGGAAGCCGTCGAGGGCCTTGAAGAGACGCTCGACGTGCCATTTGCCCGGGGTGACCGTGGTCGCGGTGGACCCCTCGGCCGGTCCGGTGCCACCGCCGATCAGGGTCGTCACCCCGGACGCGAGGGCCTCGACGACCTGCTCCGGGCAGATGAAATGGACATGGGTGTCCACCCCGCCCGCGGTCAGGATGCGGCCTTTCCCAGAGATCACCTCGGTCTCCGGGCCGATCACGAAGTCCGTCGGCCGGACCCGCGTCGGCCAGTCCGTCCGACCCTCATGGATCTTGTCCATGGTCTCCGGGTTGTACGCCTTGCCGAGGGAGATGATCCTCCCCTCGCGGATAGCGACGTCCGCCTTGACCACACCCCAGTGATCCAGGATCACCACGCCAGTGATCACCGTGTCCGGAGGGCCGTCCTTCCCGTCGCCGCGTGGCGTAGCCGACTGGCCCATCGACTCACGGATCACCTTGCCGCCGCCGAAGACCATCTCGTTCCCGCTTCTGCTCACCAGCGGGCTGACCTTTTCCTCGTTCTCGCCCTGGCAGTTGTCCTTGCCGTCGGGCGTGTCCTTGCCGTCGGGCTCGGGAACGACGGGAAGGCCTGCCCGCCGGTCTCCGGACAGACCGCCGGACCAGTCGTCGGTGACCTTGATACGCAGCGCGGTGTCCGCCAACCGGATCTCGTCCCCGGTCGTCGGGCCGAAGAGGTCGACGTACACCTCGCGCCTGGTCGTCCTGGTGTTCTTCCGCTCAACCACGGTCATCAGCTCCGTCACCGTCCGACTCGTCCAGGGCTCCGCTTCTTCAGCGGCCCGCCGACCTGCCCGCGCAGGCCCAGCACCTTCCGCTCGCCCTCGATGCGGACCAGCTCCACCGTGCGGCGATCACCCGGCTCGAACCGTTCGGACGTGCCGGCCGCGACGTTGAGCCGCTTGCCGTACGCCTGTTTCCGGTCGAACTCAAGCCCTTCGTTGACCTCAAAGAAGTGGTAGTGCGACCCGACCTGCACCGGCCGGTCGGTCGGGTTGTGCACCTCGATCTCACTGACGCCCGACTCCGGGTTCAAAGGCACCGACTCGTCGACGAAGTCGACTTTGCCGGGGTGGAGTTCGACCTCACCGCGCGGTGCGTCGAACGGGTCGTGGATCGTCACCAGCTTCGTGCCGTCCGGGAACGTCGTCTCGACCTGGACGTTGTCGATCATCTCCGGGACACCGTCCATGACGTCGTCCCGGGTCAGGACCCCCCGACCCGAGTCCATGATCTCGCCGACACTCCGGCCGATCCGCGCCTGGTCGTAGACGTAGGCAGTGAGCAGCGCCACCGCCTCCGGGTAGTTCAGCTTGATTCCCTGCTCCCTGCGCTGCCGCGCCACACCGGCCGCCACATGGACCAGCAGGCGCTCCTGCTCATGGGGACTGAAATGCATGGTGCCCTTCTCGGATCCAGCGACGAACGTATGTCGACGGCGCGGAGCGGGCCCACCGGATCCCAAAGCCGAACCACGCTGCGCCGCAGTCGATCGTCCTGGGCCGAATCGGTGCGTCGGCACCGAACCATCCCTTTCACCTCGGACGGACGGCGGGGCGAACACTTCGACGAGAGCGACAGGAGCCGGACTTCAGAGCGCGAATCAGCGATTCCCGGCCATCAGGGTTCGCCTCACTCGGGGGCGCAACACGCGAACGTTTCTCCGCCAGATCCCTGGGCGCCCAGGAGTGGGGGCGCATTCGCGGCAGGACAGGAGCCGCCCCCTTCGGCTTTCACAATCGTTCCTTCTATTGCTCTCCGACTGCCGATACCCGATCAGGAACCGGCATGCCACACGGATGTCTGGTCCAGGCAGTGGTCTGGGCAGTGGCCGGATCACGCCCCCCGAATCGAGCCTGCGCGAGCGGGGATGTCCGCGCACACGGGGCTACGCCACGAAGTCGCCATGCGGCTCAGCGTGACGTGGCATCGCGACCCGCTACGACAAGACCGCCGGGTCCTACCAAGCGACCGTCACCCTTACCTCGCTCCTGATGTGGGCGTGACATTTGAAGCCAACTCCTGAGCGGCCTGGCCGAGGTTCGCTTCGGTACGGCCGCGCCCGACAGGGGCGTCGGGATCAGTGGCGCACTTCGCCGCGCCCGCTTGGCGCCGTAACCCGAAAAAGCAGTGGCCGCGCGGGCTCGGGGCCGCATACGTTCGCCTCCATGGTTGACGCAACTTTCGGGCATCCGCGCCTTGCCGCCATCTACGACCCACTCAATCCGGACCGCAGCGATCTCGACGCGTATCTCGCGATGGCGCAGGAGTTCGCCGCGCGGTCCGTGCTGGACATCGGGTGCGGTACGGGCGTGTTCGCGCTGCTGCTCGCCGAGCGCGGGATTACGGTCACCGGGATCGATCCCGCGCGGGCGTCCGTCGACGTCGCGCGTGGCAAGCCGGGCGCGGAGCGGGTGCGCTGGCTCGACGGCGACGCGGGGGACCTGCCGCCCATGCAGATCGACCTGGTGACGATGACCGGGAACGTCGCCCAGGCGATCGCCGATCCGCAGGCGTGGCGTACGACGCTGCGCGGCGCGTACGAGGCGCTGCGGCCCGACGGGCGGCTTGTCTTCGAGACGCGCGATCCGGCGCGGCGCGAGTGGGAGGAATGGGCGGAGTGGACGCGCGAGACCAGTTACCGCATGACGGACATCCCGGGCGTCGGCCACGTCGAGGCCTGGGCCGAGCTGACGGACGTGAGCCTGCCGCTGGTGAGCTTCCGGGGTACGCACGTGTTCGCTGCGGACGGGGAGGTACTGACCTCGGAATCGACACTTCGCTTTCGCGAACGTCCGGAGATCGAGCGGGACTTGCACGAGCACGGCTTCGTCGTCGAGGACGTACGCGACGCACCCGACCGGCCGGGCAGGGAGTTTGTGTTCGTGGCGCGGCGCGGTACCGCGGAGGCCGTCCCTCCCGGAATGCCCTAGGGAGCGTGCGCACCACACAGCGCCAGGCAGACGGGACTTTGAAGACACTACCTACCACTCCAGCAGCGGTTCGCTGTGTGGCATGGTCAGAGCCAACGCCGGAGTGTAGTTGGCTGATGTCGGGTCAGGGCGGTCTTGCCAGATCCCCAACCAACGAGTGGGCTCGCCGCCGGTAGTGGCAATGGCGGGCGACGGCTTGGCGCCTGCGCCGCCATTGCGACCAGCTCACTGTGTGGATGCGAAGTGGTGGGCGGGTGCGGGGTGCTGGGCGAGTTGCCAAGTGGCCGCCTGGGCGCCGTGGCCGCAAGAAAAGCGTGGGCGAGCATGGCCAGGGTGACGTGCCGCATCCAGCCGACGTATCGGCGGACCTCGTACTGGTCCAGGCCGCATTCGTACTTCGCGGCCTGGAAGCACTCCTCAATGGCCCACCGGCGCTCGGCGACACGCATGAGCCGGTCCACGTCGGTGCCCACCGGCGCGTATCCGAGGTAGTAGGCGATCTCATCGGGCCTGGTGACGCTGCGGCGGGCCAGCGCCCAGCGCTGATGTGTGGGCTGGTCGCCGTCGAACTCCTCGATCACGGAGAGCTGGACGGCTGCCCAGTGGTAGACGCGCGGGGCTTTGGCGTCGCCGCCGCATGAGCGCTTCTCCCATGCCTCATTCGGCGCCTGCGTGAAGAGATGGTCAATGCGGCCGCGCGAGGCACCTGCTGGGACTTCGGGACGGCCAGGACATAGCTCATGGCGGTCTCTTCGAGCATGCGGCGAAAGCACCCGCTGAACAGGGGGGACTGGCGTGATGGCTGTCGCTCCGTGTCCAGCCCCCCTGTTCCCGTTCCCGATCCTGACTAGCGGACGTGGACGAAGACGGGGTTGGAGTAGAACCACAGATCGTCCCAGGGGCTTTCCAGCCCGTCGGCGAGCGGCTCGATCTCGTCGGTGCTCGTGCCACGCACGCGCGCGTAGAGGTCGCCTTCCACATTGCGCAGGGTGTGGCGGATCACGTAGTCCTTGCCCTGCTTGCGCCAGTCGCGCGGGCCGAACCTCGCGACCACCTTCGTAGTGGGGTTGGTGTCCGCGTCGAGGTCGGCGCTCGGGCCGGTGATGCCGCCGACGATCAGGTCGACGCGCGTGACTTCCGGACGGTCTCCGTTGGCGTTCTTGCCGTCCAGCGGCCGGAACTTGATCTCTATGTCGACATCGGTGCGGTTGCGGGCACTGACGGTGAGCGTCTCGCCCATGGCTGCTTCCCGGTCCTGGTTGCTCGCCGTGAGGTCGAGGCTGGTGATCAGATCCCCTGTACCGACCCACACGCGCCCGTTGCGGAGCCCGTCCATGATGTCGGCGTAGTCCTGCCGGGCCAGCACATGGGTCTTGCTGTACTCACCGGGCCAGAAGTCGGAGCCGCCGCGCGTCCAGTGCACGTGCGAATCCGAGGTCGCGGTGATCCACCAGCGCCGCCCCTCGCCGAGCAGCGCGTCCCACAGGCCGCCGACGCGAGCCGTCATCTGGTCGAAGCCACCGTGGGTGGGGTAGCTGCCGTAACCCCCGCGTGCCTCGCCGATGAGCGGGCCCGCCTGGTGACCGGGAGCCCCCTCGAAACCGACGTAGATGTCCGGTGCGACATTGTTGCCGTTGCGGAACTCCCGGGGAGTGTCCTGCCCGTACACGCCCAGCCCCGTCGCGGAACGCGAGGCATGGTGTGCGATGACCAGCGGCTGGCGTCCCATGTCCTTCGCGGCCTTCAGGAACTCGATCATCTTGGCCTCGGTGTCACGGCCCGGATCGTTGGGGAAGGCGTCGCGCTTGGCGAAGCGGCTCTCCAGCTCGAAGAGCTGCTGGGCCTCGTCACGGTGGTGAGGGATCATCAGCGTGTGGTGGTCCAGGGCGGGCGCGTCGAACTCCATTCCCCAGAACTGAAGGACCTCCGGTACCAGGACGCGTGAGCGCAGGAGGTCGGGGTACGCCTGCTCAAGGTTCACCTTGGAGTGCGTCGGTCCGCCGTGGTCGGTGCACATCACCCAGGTCAGACCGAAGTGCTTGGCCATGATCGCATTGGTGACGATCGGGTAGACGGCGTCCCCGCCCTTCTGGAACGTCGGCGGATTCGTCGTCGTGTCGAACGTGCCGCTGTATTCCGAGTGCACATGGTGGTCGCCGGCGCGCCACACCCTGCCACGAGAGCTGGAGCTGCCGTTCGTGCGCTCGGCATCGTCGGCCGCCGCCGCGGGGCCACCGCCCACCAACGGGCTTGCTGCTGCCAGCGTCGCCCCGACGCCGGCGAACTTGACCAACCGGCGGCGCGAGATCGCCGCGCCTTCGGAACCTTCGAAACCCTTGTCCATCAGCCTTAGGCCCTTCAGTCAACTGGGGTGGGACTACCGTCGTTGAGCCTCGAACGAGGAACCGAATGCGGCGTGAACGCGGAGCGGAGTCGCGACAAACAACAAAGACCATGGCCGCGAGGCCGGGCAAGCGGGCCCAGTCGTACACCCCGCTCCACAAGGCTGTGATGGTCCGCACGTCCGATGGCGCACAGCAGCGCGCCGCCTGGATGGGCACATCGACGGCACGGTCCGGCGCAGCGGTACACGGAGTCGCCGGTCGGGCACCGGGCCGCACCAGGACAGCGGCGACGACAGGGCCAACGGCTGGGGATGCCTGCCCGGGAACCGGGCTCTGATGACCCTGGACGCCGTGGCAGCCGCCTACCGGCCGAAAGATGAACTCCCAGGCCCAGACCAACCAGGACACCCTAACGTCGACCGCCCCGAAGACGAGCGGATCACCGTGTGGAAGCCGACCGTGCTCGACGCCCCGGCCCTGGCCACACGGGACAAGCCCGGCCTGATCGGAGGGACGCTGTGTGGCTCAGCGGCATCGACCCCGCGCGGGAAGACCGGTGGCAGCCTCTGACCGGCCGGCCACACGAGAAGGGGGGCCAGTCCTCGCGGACTGGCCCCTTCCTGCTTCACTTGCGGGCGTTGAGGCAACGTCAGCCGACCGTCGACGTCACCCATTCCCGCTGCCCGCAGCGGGGCTGACCGGCCGGCGTGCGGCCGAACCCCTGGGCCGCACGCCAGTCAATCGGACACAGGACCCCTACTGCGGACGCACGCCCGCTACTGCTGTGCCAGGGTGAAGGCAGCCGGCACAGCGGATCAGTAACGGTCCAGGATCAGCTGGGTCTTGAGGATGTCGCCGCGGTACAGCCAGCCGCGTGCCTCGGCGACCGCGATGGCGTCGCTGTGCAGTTGGGCGGCGTCAGAGTATTTGTCGGTCTTGAAGGACAACTCGATGACGTACTCGGTGCCGGTCCCGCTCGCGTTCACGACAGGAAGTACCTCGATGCTCGCATCGTCCGAGGACTTCCACGCGCCCGACCAGACCTGCGAGGTCACCGGGCCATGGGCGCGTGAGGCGTTGAGCGTGTCCGAACCCCAGTTGTTGTAGAGCCAGTCGTCGAGCTTGCCGGGGGTGTCGTTGACCAGCCAGTTGCGGCCGGTGCTGCTCGGTGGCATCGAGGTGCCGGAGTAGCCGCTGGCGCTGTGGCTCTTCTCGTTGGAGAAGCTGAGGGTCTGCTTGGCGTAACCCCAGTCCACCTCGGCGTCGTAGTTGGTGTCGCTGCTGTCGAAGCCCGCGTCGTTCGCCTCGTCCAGGGCGGCGTTGATGTCGCCGTTGACCACGGGGAACCGCTTCTTGTAGGTCTCCTCGAAGGAGGAGCCCGACTTGTGGCGGAGGCGGACGCTCCAGCCCTCGGAGTCGAGGTCGAGCGCGTCGGTGTCGAAGTATTCGTACGACCGCACCTTGGCAGAGCCAGTGATGCCGAAGGCCGATTTCACGGCCGACGTCGGGTTGTGCGACGAGTCGAGCGCGGCAGTGGTCAGGTTGATCTTGACTTCGTACGTCGGCACAGCGTTGGACGCGGCGAACGCCGTCGGCGCGGGGGCGAGCACGGTGACAGCGACGGTGAAGGAAGCGGCCAGGGCGATCGCCGACGAGGCGTGCAGGCGACGGGCCCGCGAAGCGGTTATGTTCATGCCAAGATCGTGTGCTCGGTGAGTGGTCATCAGGCGAGCGGCTGGAAAGGACATCCTGAACCCGGGATGTCGGGGTGAGAACGCGGCGCCCGTCTCACCGCCGCCGACCGCCCCCGCAGCGCCGGACACCGCTCGCACACAACTGATGCCAGTTCAGTCCCGCATGACAAGGGTTCCACCCGTTGGTCAACTCTGCGTCACTTGATCAGCGGGTGCCCGCAAGTCCCCTTTGCCGCAAAGGACATGTGGGCTCGCGAAACTCGCCAGTCGTGCGTCCCGCAAGGAGACGCACAGACGCACAGACGCACGGACAGACGCACGGACCAGGAGGAACACATGTCTCGTCTGAGAATGGCGACTGCCGCGGCCACCGCTGTGGTGCTGTCGATGGTCGGCAGCAACTTGGCGGGTGCCGTGGAGACGGCCCACCACGGCGGAGAACACACGCTCGTGGCACGCGCCGACACCTACGCTGCCCACGCGGGCCGGACCCTGACCGTGCGCGGGCAGGGTTTCCTGGGCAACGACAGCGGCAAGCCGGCGATCCTCGTCTCGCACACGAGGACCGCGCACGGTTCCCTGACCGTGCATCAGGACGGTTCGTTCAGCTACACCCCGGACACCGGTTTCAAGGGCACCGACAGCTTCGACTACACGGTCAGTGACGCCGTCCGGCTGTACCAGACCCATCTTCCGCCGCTCGCCACGATCGACGGGGTGAAGGTAGCGGGCGGGGCGTACGGATCGTCGCTCTACCCGGTGCCCGGCTCGAAGAACGAGTTCTACGGGCTCACCGACCGCGGCCCCAACGTGGACAGCCCCGACGGCAAGAAGGTCCTGCCGTTGCCGGACTTCACCCCCACGATCGCCAGGATCCGCATGGTCGGCACCAAGGCGGAGGTCGTGAAGACGATCCCGCTGCGCGCCGCCGACGGCACCCCGTACAACGGGCATGTCAGCACCGAGGCGAACACCGGCGAATCCCTGATCGGCCTCGCCGGCAATGCGCTGCCGGCGTCGCCGTACGGCTACGACCCGGAGGGCCTGGTCGCCCTGCGCGACGGCACCTTCTGGGTGTCCGACGAGTACGGGCCGTACATCACGCACTTCGCCGCCGACGGCCGGGCGATCGAGCGCCTGTCGCCCTTCGACGGCTCGCTGCCGGCCGAACTGGCCAACCGGATGCCGAACAGGGGCATGGAGGGCCTGACCATCACCCCCGACGGCAGCACGCTCGTCGGCATGATGCAGTCCGCGCTCCAGCAGCCCAGCCTGCCCACCGGCGTCAAGGCCAAGAACGTCACCGCGCTGCGCATAGTGACGTACAACCTGCGCACCCGCGCCACGCACGAGTACGTCTACCTGCTCGACAACCCCAAGACGAACGTCGGGGCGGTCAGCGAGATCACCGCGCTCAGCAACACGACCTTCCTGGTCGACGAGCGGGACGGCAACATGCAGCCCGGCGGGTACAAGAAGCTGTTCAAGATCGACATCAGCGGCGCGACCGACGTGGGGCCCTCGGCCAACGTACAAGGGAGCGCGTACGACGGAGCCGAGGGCGGGCTGCTCATCGGCCAGGACCGCCGGACGATCGAGGCGTACGTCGGCGAGGGCGACACGGCCACGGCCCAGGCTGCCCTGAAGACGGCCGGCATCACCCCGGTCACCAAGACCACGTACCTGGACCTGGGAGCCCTGGTCACCGGTCTCGACCCGGCCGGCGGTTTCTTCGGCCACGACAAGATCGAGGGCGTCGCCACCACCGACGGTGGCCGCACGGTCATCATCAGCAACGACAACGACTTCGGCATCGACGGCGTCACCAATGACACGGCGCCCTACACCCTGCACCGCAAGACCCTGCCCGACGGCCGACAGGACGACGGCGCGTTCCTGGCCGTGGACACCACCAAGCTGCCGGCCGCGACCAGCACGGCCAAGGTCACCATCCAGGTACGGTGACGACGCCTCGCACCAGCGGCTGCGGACGGCGGCTCCCACACGTCCCGGCCTGGCACCAGCGCTGGTCCTCTCAGAGCCTCCTGCTGAGAGGGTGATTGGGCCGATCCACCCACCGCGGAGGGGCACATCGAGTCACCACGAGGCCCGGCAAAGCGCGTAAACGGCCCGGAACGCTCCGAGGAGCGACCGGGCCGATTACCGCCCGACCTGCATGACCGGGCACTCGCACTGCCGACACCAAGGCCGCCGGAGGCGCCGAGGCCCCAGCAGACGTCGAGGCCGCCGGACGCTCACCGGTCGACCGCCCATGGTGGACGCGCGCGCCCACCCGCGAGGCTTTCGGGCTCGACGAACAGCGCGCGATGCGCTACGCGCGCACTCTGCCCCTGTCCTGCTGAAGCATGCCGTCGAGCAGTCATCGCTGTGAAACCCGCTCGACCTCGTTACCCCCGTGAAGAGATCCTTGGGTATGGAGTTCCTCTGTTACCACCGCGACCGGACCGACTCCCTGCCACAGCGCTACGAGCTGCTCGCAGAGCATTGGGCCTACATGGACCGGTACGCGAAGGAGATGATCGCCCGGGGTCCGACTCTCGCCGCCGACGGCGAGACACCCACCGGAAGCGTGCACATCGTCGACCTGCCCGATCCCGCCGCTGCCCGCACCTTCGCCTTCGATGAGCCGAACTATCAGGCCGGCGTCTACCGGGACGTGCTGCTGCGACGGTGGCGCAACACACTGGGGCGCACCATGTGGGACTTCCCCGGCGGCCGGACCGGCGGCAACCGGTACCTGGTGCTCGGCCTCGGCGCGGGGCAGGCCGCCGACCTTGAGGTGCCGCCCGACCGGGACGAGCTGATCGCCTACGGGCCGCTGCTGTCCGACGACGGTGCCACCTGGCTGGGCACGGCGGCGTTGGTCCGGGCGCCGGACCCGGACACGGCACGCGCCATCCTGACCCCGGACCGGTACGCCGATCTTGAGGTGCGCAACTGGCAGTTCGGCGGGCGGCCGTCATGACCGAGGACGTCTGGCCGACGTCACGGTCGAAGCTTGCGGGCTGAGGCGTGCCGTCAGACGGCGGTGCGACCGCCGTCGACGGGCAGGACCGCGCCCTGCACGAAGCTCGCCTCGTCGTCGGCCAGGTACGCGATCGCCGCCGCGATCTCCGCCACGGATGCCGGCCGTCCGGCAGGCGCCTTGGCGGCCAGGCTCTGCAGGTCCTCCTCGGCCTGAGCGGTGGTCTCGGTCAGCGTGGGACCGACCTGTACGGCGTTGACCCGTACTCCCCGTGGGCCGTACTCGGCTGCCCACGCCTTCGTCAGCAGGTTCAGCGCCGCCTTGCTCGACCCGTACAGCGCCATGCCGGGGAACCCGAGCGCTGCCGCGATGGTGCTCACGTTCACGATCACTCCGCTGCCGCGGTCGGCCATCCTCGGGGCGAGTTCGGCCACCAGGTAGAACGGGGCCTTGACGTTGAGCGCGTACACCGCGTCGAAGAGGCCCTCCTCCGTGTCGTCCGTCGGTCCGAAGGGGTAGATCCCGGCGTTGTTGACCACAACGTCGACCCGGCCGCCGCCCAGTTCCAGGGCGTCATGGGCGAGCCGTCGCACTGCCTGGACATCACCCAGCTCGGCGCCCACGAAGTCCGCCTCCCCGCCGCGCTCCCTGATCGCCCCCACGACGGCGTCACCGCGAGCGGCGTCGCGGCCGGCCACCAGCACATGCGCGCCGCGCCTGCCGAGGGCCTCTGCTACGGCCGCGCCAATGCCGCTGGTTGCCCCGGTCACGAGCGCGACCTTTCCCTGCATGGAGGCAGATGCAGATGCAGATGCAGATGCGGGTGCAGGTGAAGATGTCATGGCCGGATCCTTTCGTTGCTGACGAGATCGACATCTCGAAGCCCGGGCTCGGCCTTGCTGCGCGGTCCCCATGATGTGCTCGCCATGACGGGGTCGCCGTCCTCGCCGCTCCGGCACGGCGGCTCGCCGGGTGATACACCGAGTTGCACGGTGCTTCGTATCAGCGTGCTCCAGACGCTCCTGCCAAGCAGCTCGTGCGGTCGGCCGAACGGAGCAGTAGCCCCGGCACCCGGTGCGACCAGAGTCGACCCCGCGCCTCCCCTCGGCGTCGGCGTGAATGGGGAAGAGCGGCGGGGGTAGTCGGTCAAATATGACAAAGCTGGGCCTTCCGGGCAAAGTCCGAGTGTGCCTGTTCGATCTCGACGGCGTACTGACCGAGACCGCAGTCGTGCATGCCGCCGCGTGGAAGGAAGCCTTCGACGGCTTCCTGCGGCGGCGGGAGGGGCCCGACTTCCGTCCCTTCGACGCGACGGCCGACTATGAGCGGTACGTCGACGGGCGTCCCCGCGTTGACGGGGTACGTGTCTTCCTGGCCTCCCGCGGAATCGAGCTGCCGGAGGGAAAGGATGACGATCCACCGGAGGCGGAAACGGTGCGCGGGCTCGGCAACCGCAAGAACGCGTTGTTTCTGGAGAAGATCCGCACGCAAGGTGTCGAGCCGTATCCGGGGTCGGTCCGCTATGTCGATGCCGTACGGGCAGCCGGGCTCGGCACGGCCGTCGTCTCCTCCAGCGCCAACTGCCGTGAAATCCTGATCTCCGCCGGCATGGAAGACCGTTTCGACGTGCGGATCGACGGCCGGGTCGCAGTCGAGCGCGGGCTCCCCGGCAAGCCGCACCCGGACACCTTCCTGGAAGCCGCGCACGACCTGGGGGCCGAACCCGGGGCTGCGGCCGTGTTCGAGGACGCCCTGGCCGGTATGGACGCAGGACGGTCCGGTGGCTTCGGGGCCGTGGTGGGCGTCGACCGCGTCGGCCAGGCGGACGCGCTGCGCCGGCACGGCGCCGACATCGTGGTGTCGGACCTCTCCGAACTGTTGGGGAGCGGGACGTGATCAGCCACCCCGCCTACGCAGTCGAGCCATGGTGCCTGCGTGAGACCGAGCTGAACCTGGACGTGCTGGCCCAGAGCGAATCCGTCTTCTCCCTGTCCAACGGGCATGTCGGCTGGCGCGGCAACCTCGACGAGGGCGAGCCGCACGGCCTGCCCGGCAGCTACCTCAACGGCGTGTACGAGCAGCATCCGATGCCGTACGCGGAAGCGGGCTACGGATTCCCGGAATCCGACCAGACGGTGATCAACGTGACCAACGGCAAGGTCATCCGGCTGCTGGTCGACGACGAACCGTTCGATCTGCGCTACGGACAGTTGCGTTCCCATGAGCGCGTGCTCGACCTGCGCAGCGGACTGCTCCACCGCGTGTGCGAGTGGACATCGCCGGTCGGCAGGACGGTACGTGTGCGCTCCACCCGGCTGGTCTCCTTCACCCATCGGGCCATCGCGGCGATCGCCTACGAAGTGGAGCCACTGGACGCCCGGACGAACGTGGTGGTCCAGTCGGAACTCGTCGCCAACGAGCAACTGCCCCCGCTCACCGGCGATCCCCGGACGGCCGCTGCCCTGGAGTCGCCCCTGCGGCCCGAGGAGCACTACGCGCACGACACGCGGTTGCGCCTGGTGCACCACACGGAACGCAGTCATCAGCGTGTCGCGGCCGCGGCCGACCACGTGGTGCGTGGCCCCGGATCCACCCAGACGTCCGGCGAGAGCGCGCACGACGTGGGCCGTGTCACCGTCACCGCTGTCCTGGACCCCGGCGAGACACTGCGCATCGAGAAGTTCGTCTCTTACGGCTGGTCGGCGGAGCGATCGCTGCCGGCGGTCCGGGACCAGGTCGAGGCCGCGCTCGCCGGTGCCCGCAGCACCGGCTGGCAGGGCCTGGTCGACCAGCACCGAGAGTTTCTCGACGGCTTCTGGCGGTATGCCGACATCGAGGTCGAAGGCGACGCCGAGATCCAGCAAGCCGTCCGCTTCGCCGTCTTCCACGTCCTGCAGGCCGGTGCCCGGGCCGAGCACCGTGCCATCCCGGCCAAGGGCCTCACCGGCTCCGGATACGACGGACACGCCTTCTGGGACACAGAGACGTTCGTCCTGCCGGTACTCACATACACCTCGCCGAACTGCGTCGCCGAGGCCCTGGGCTGGCGGCAGACCACCCTGCCGGCGGCGCGTGACCGCGCCCGCCAGCTCGGACTGCGGGGCGCGGCCTTCCCGTGGCGGACGATCGAGGGAGCGGAATGCTCCGGGTACTGGCCGGCCGGCACCGCGGCGTTCCACATCAACGCCGACATCGCCGCAGCCGTCGTGCGCTACGTCCGGGGCACCGGCGACCAGGACTTCGAACGGCGGACCGGTCTGGAACTCCTGGTGGAGACCGCCCGGCTGTGGCACTCCCTCGGCCACCACGACTCAGGGGGCCGCTTCCACATCGACGGCGTCACCGGCCCCGACGAGTACAGCGCGCTCGCCAACGACAACGCCTACACCAACCTCATGGCCCGGGTGAATCTGTGGGCCGCCGCCGACGCGGCCGGGCGCCACGCGGCGCGGGCCGCGGAGCTCGGCGTCGACGAGGCGGAGACCGCGGCCTGGCGTGAAGCGGCCAAGTCGATGTCCGTGCCCTACAACCGAGCCCTGGGAGTCCACGAGCAGTCCGCGGGTTACACCCGTCTCGACATGTGGGATTTCAAGGGCACACAGCCCGAGCAGTACCCCCTGATGCTGCACTTCCCCTATTTCGACCTGTACCGGAAGCAGGTGGTCAAACAAGCGGACCTGGTCCTGGCGATGCTCCTGTGCAGTGATGCCTTCGAAGAGGACCAGAAGGCGCGGAACTTCGCCTACTACGAACCGCTGACCGTCCGGGACTCCTCGCTGTCGGCCTGCGTCCAGTGCGTTCTGGCCGCCGACGTGGGCCATCTGCGTCTGGCCTACGACTACCTGGGGGAGGCCGCGCTGATGGACCTGGAGGACCTGGAGAGGAACACCCGCGACGGCCTGCACATCGCCTCCCTCGCAGGGACCTGGTTCGGACTGGTCGCCGGCTTCGGCGGCATGCGCGACCACGGCGACATCCCGTACTTCGCCCCCAGGCTTCCCGAACAGCTCAGCCGGCTGGCGTTCTCCCTGCGGTTCCGGCAACGCTGCCTGCGGATCGACGTCACCCATTCACACGTCACCTACACGGTGGTGGAGGGCGAGCCCGTACAGATCAGCCACGGCGGCGAAGTGATCGGCCTCTCCAAAGGAGCGCCGCAGACCCGTCCCGTCGAGTGGCCGACCGCTCTCCCCGAGCCCGCACAACCGCCGGGCAGACAACCCGTACCACGCCACTGAGCCACTGCTGGCTCAGTTGAACCCTGTGATCCACATGGCCCGGCACGCGCCACAATGTCATCATGCCCACGCTCTTCACCAAGATCATAAACGGCGAGCTGCCCGGCCGGTTCGTCTGGACCGATGACCAGGCGGTCGCCTTCCTGACCCTCGCTCCCGTCACCACGGGGCACACTCTCGTGGTTCCGCGCGAAGAGGTCGACGACTGGACAACGATCGACCCCGACCTGATGGGCCACCTGATGACCGTCGGCGCCAGGATCGGCGCCGCGGTCCGGCGCGCCTTCGACGCGCCACGCGCCGGTCTCGTGGTGGCCGGTTTTGAAGTCCCGCACTGCCACTTGCATGTCTTTCCGGCGTGGGGACTGGACGACTTCGACTTCCGCCGTGCGCACAGCGACGTGCCGGCATCGGAGCTTGACGAAGCCCGGGCTCGCATCGTTGCCGCCCTTGGGTGAGAGCGGGACCGCCCCGGCTCCGCCACACCGCAACGCACCAAGCCGTCGCCGGTCGTCGCGTGCGTATCAACTCGACTTCGCGGGGCAGCCGTCGACGTGGTCGTCGACAACTCCCACTGCTTGTAGGTAGGCGTAGACGATCGAGGTGCCCACGAAGGTGAAACCACGGCGCTTGAGGTCCTTGCTGATGCGGTCGGAGAGGTCGGTGCTCGCGGGCGGCGGGTCACCGGGCGTCGGGTGATGCACGACTGGTTTCCCCTCCACCCAGTTCCACAGGTAGGTGTCGAAGGAACCGAAGGCCTCCTTTGCCTGAAGGAAGGCGTGGGCGTTGCTCACGGCTGATGCGATCTTCAGACGATTGCGGATGATTCCGCCGTCCGCCAGGAGTTCGTCGAGCTTTGACTGGTCGTAGGACGCGATTTTCCTGGGATCGAACCCGTCGAGGGCGCGCCGGTAGTTCTCGCGCTTGTTCAGCACGGTCGACCAGGACAGCCCCGCTTGCGCGCCTTCCAGGAGCAGCATCTCGAACAGGTACTGATCATCGTGCGCGGGACGACCCCACTCCCTGTCGTGGTAAGCGGCCATCAGGTCGGAGCCCAGTGCCCAGGGGCAGCGGGGGTCACCCATGAGGCGACCCACCGGCGGGCAGCCGATCGATGGCATCTTCGCCAACGGCCGGCAGATACCACTGGTGGGGCGCGATGAGTTCGTTGACGGCCGGGTCGGGGCCCCACGTGCCGGGGGCGTACGGATGTAGCGGAGGTGGGTTCTCCAGGAGAGGGGTCGAGGCCTGCCAGATGCGCTCGATGCCGTCCGCCCCGGTGAACAGTGCCTGGTCGCCCAGCAGGGCGTCGAGAATCAGTCGTTCGTAGCCTTCGAGTCCGTTGTCCTGGCAGAAGGAGCGGGCGTAGCGGAAGGTCATCGATGCCGGTGTGAGCTGCATGGCGGGGCCGGGCTCCTTCGCGAGGAACCGGGCGGCGATCCAACCGGGATCCCCGAAGTCGATCACCAGCTTGTTGCCCTGGTCCTTCTCCTGCCGGCCGAGATCGGTACGGAACATCCTCAGCGGCGGCTCGCGCAGGCCGAGGGTGATGACCTCGCGCTGCTGTGCGAGGTTCTTGCCGGAGCGCAGGTAGAACGGCACTCCCGCCCACCGCCAGTTGTCCACCTCCAGCCGCAGCGCGACGAACGTCTCGGTCGGTGAATCGGGCGCGACACCCGGTTCGTCGCGGTAGCCCTCGTACTGGCCGCGTACGACGTGCCCGGGTTCGATGGGGCGCAGAGCCTCGAAGAGCTTGGCCTTTTCGTCGCGCAGCGGCTGGGCGGCGAGCGAGACCGGTGGTTCCATCGCCACGATGCCGAGTACCTGGACCAGATGCGTGACGATCATGTCCCGGAAGGCTCCGGTGCCTTCGTAGAAGTGGCCGCGGCCTTCGAGACCGAGTGTCTCGGGCACGTCGATCTGCACATGGCTGATGTGGTCCCGGTTCCAGATGGGTTCGAGCAAGCCGTTGGCGAAGCGGAGGGCGAGGATGTTGTCCACCGACTCCTTGCCGAGGAAGTGATCGATGCGGAAGATCCGGGACTCGTCGAAGACGGTGTGGATCGTCTCGTTGAGCGCTTGTGCTGAAGCGAGATCGGTGCCGAAGGGTTTCTCCACGATCACCTTCGAGTTCTCCGCCAGGCCCGTGTCGCCGAGCATTCCGATGAAGGATGCGAACGCCGAGGGCGGAATGGCCAGATGGAACAGTCTGCGTGGCCGCCCGCCGAGGGAGTCCTCGGCCGACCGTACGGCCGCGAGCAACGGGCCGGGATCCTGGGCGTCCGCCGCGCCGAAGGACAGGGATTCCTCGAAGGTCTGCCACGCCGGCCCGGACGGCTCGCACCGCCCGAAGGTGGCGACCGCGTCCTGTGCGTGTTTGCGGAACGCGTCGTCGCTCAGCGAGGGCCGACTGCGGGACGAGCCCACGATGCGGTAGCCGTCCGGGAGGAGGCCTGCCCTGGCGAGGTGGAACAGCCCAGGGAGCAGCTTGCGCTTGGCGAGGTCACCGGTGGCGCCGAAGAGCACGATCACATGGTTGTCCGGGCGTGTCACGGCCGACTCCTCTTCTCCGCGTGTCCGCCGAACTCACTGCGCATGGCGGACAGCACCCTGTCGGCGAACTCCCCAAGGCCCCGGGACTGGAACCGGTCGGTGAGCGCCGTGCTGATCACAGCGGCGGGTACGCCTTCCTCGACTGCCGCCAGTACCGTCCATCGGCCTTCGCCGGAGTCCGAGACGCGCCCGGTGAACTCCTCCAGCTTCGGTGACCGGGCCAGTGCGTCCGCGGTGAGGTCGACGAGCCAGGAGCCCACGACCGAGCCGCGACGCCATACTTCGGCGACCTCGCCGGCATCGATCTCGTACTGGTAGGCCTCCGGCTCGCGCAGCGGGGCGGTCTCCGCGTCGGCGGTGCGCTTGCGAAGCCCGGCGTCCGCGTGCTCGATGATGCTGAGTCCCTCGGCGATCGCGGCCATCATCCCGTACTCGACCCCGTTGTGGACCATCTTCACGAAGTGCCCGGCCCCACTCGGACCGCAGTGCAGATACCCGTCTGGCGCTGTCCCGTCGGCGTGTCTGCTCGGTGTCGGCTCGGCGGATCCGGCGCCGGGCGCGATGGTCCGGAAGAGGGGATCGAGCCGGGCGACGGACTCGGGCTCGCCGCCGATCATGAGGCAGTAGCCGCGCTCAAGTCCCCAGACACCGCCCGATGTTCCGCAGTCCAGATAGTGAATGCGGCGAGGGGCGAGCTGCGCCGCACGCGTGATGTCGTCGCGGTAGTAGGAGTTGCCACCGTCGATGATCGCGTCGTCCGGGGCGAGGAGGTCGGTCAGCTGGTCGAGGGTGGGCTGTACGACGGCGGCGGGCAGCATCAGCCAGACGACCCGTGGCCGCTCCAGCTTCGCCACCAGGTCACGGAGCGAGCCGGCGGCGACGGCGCCCTCGGACTCCAGCTCCCTCACCGCGCTCTCGTTGACGTCGTAGACCACACAGCGGTGGCCGTCGCGCATGAGCCGGCGCACGAGGTTCGCGCCCATCCGGCCGAGCCCGATCATGCCTAGCTGCATGGGAGTGTCGGTGGCCATGGCTGCTCTCCTGGGGGACGGGGCCCTGGGGTCTCAGGGCGCGGTGACGGATGAGGGCGTTGGTCGACCAGTTGTGCGAGAGGTCCGGTTCGGCGCTGTGGGCGGATCGCTTCGTACGCGAACACGCTGTGCTCGCAGAGCGGGTCCGGGTCGCTTTCATGTCGTCGCCCTCAGCCGGCGGCCACCAGTTCGTGTGCCACCTCCGAAACGCGCTCGGGGGTGAATCCGAACTTGGTGAGCAGCTGTTTGAGGGGTGCGGAAGCGCCGAAGGTGTGCATACCGACGACGGCCCCGCCGCCACCGACATACCGGTCCCAGCCGAACGTGGACGCCTCTTCCACCGCGACCCTGGCCGTCACCGCCGGCGGCAGCACCTGATCGCGGTACTCCCGTGGCTGGCGGTCGAACAGCTCCCAGCACGGCATGCTCACCACCCGCGACGCGATCCCCTCGGCGCTGAGCTCGTCATGCGCGGACAAGGCCAACGACACTTCGGAGCCGGTGGCGAGCAGGATCACGTCGGGCTCGCCCCCGGGCGCGTCCGCGAGCACGTAGGCGCCCCGTGCGACTCCGCCGGCCGGCGCGAGCCGGCTGCGGTCGAGGGTGGGAAGCGCCTGGCGGGAGAGGACCAGCGCTGCGGGTTCCCGGCGGAGGGCGGTGACCACCCGCCACGTTTCGACGACCTCGTTCGCGTCGGCGGGGCGGAAGACCAGCAACCCGGGCGTCGCGCGGAGCCCTGCGAGCTGCTCGACGGGCTGGTGAGTGGGTCCGTCCTCGCCGACTCCGATGGAGTCGTGGGTGAAGATGTGCACGGTGGGGATCTCCATCAACGCCGAGAGGCGTATGGCCGCCTTGGCGTAGTCGGAGAAGATCAGGAACCCCGACCAGTACGGGCGGAGCTTCGCCAGCGCCAGTCCGTTGGCGACGGCGGCAGCCGCATGCTCCCGGATGCCGAGGTGCAGATTGCGCCCGGACCGGTCGCCGGGCTGGAAGTCGCCCGCTCCGCCGAATGTGAGCCGGGTCCTGGTCGACGGTGCCAGGTCGGCGGACCCGCCAAGGACCCAGGGCACCGCCTTGGCCACGGCCTCCAGTACCTGGCCCGACGAATCGCGGGTCGCCAGGCCTTTCGGATCGGCGGGGAAGTCGGGCAGCGCAGCGTCCCAGCCGTCCGGGAGCTCCCGGCGCTGGATCCGCTCCACCTCATCGGCGAGATCGGGGTGTGCGCCGCGGTAGGCGTCGAACGTCTTCTCCCAGTCGGTGCGCAACTCGGCTCCCCGCGCACCGATGCCCCGGGCGAACCAGTCGGGCACACCGTCGGGTATGTGGAAGTCGGCGTCCGGCGGAATGCCGAGCACGCGCTTGGTGGCCCTGACCCCCTCCGGCCCGAACGGCGCTCCATGCGCTTGCGGTGAGTCCTCCAGCGGCGAGCCGTAGCCGATGTGGCTGTGGACGAGAACCAGGGTGGGACGCTCGGTCTCGGCCCGGAAGGTGTGGAAGGCGCGGCTGACCTGGTCGAGGTCGTTGGCATCGGCAACGGTGGTCACGTTCCAGCCGTAAGCCAGGAAACGGGCGGCGGGGTCCTCGGTGAAGGTGATGTCGGTGTGGCCCTCGATGGTGACCCGGTTGGAGTCGTAGATCCAGCACAGGTTGGACAGCTGCAGGTGCCCGGCCAGCGAGGCCGCCTCGGAGGAGATGCCCTCCATCATGCAGCCGTCCCCGGCGAGCGCGTACACGTCGAAGTCGAAGAGGGTGAGGTCCGCACGGTTGAACCTCGCCGCCAGCCACTGGCCGGCGATCGCCATGCCGACGGAGGTGGCGACCCCCTGGCCGAGCGGGCCGGTGGTCGCCTCGACGCCACTCGTCCACCGGTACTCGGGGTGGCCGGGGCAGTGCGAATCGAGCTGCCGGAAGGACTTGAGATCGTCGAGAGTCACCGCCGGACGGCCCAGCACCTCGTACTCGGGGTCGACCGAGCGGACACCGGTCAGGTGCAGCAGCGACCACAGCAGGGTGGAGGCGTGGCCCTCGGAGAGCACGAAACGGTCGCGGTTCGGCCAGATGGGATTGGCGGGATCGAAGCGCAGGAACCGCTGCCACAGCGTGTACGCCACGGGCGCCATGCCCATGGGTGTTCCAGGGTGTCCCGAATTCGCCTTCTGGACCGCGTCCATGCAGAGACCGCGAATCGTGTTCACCGACAGTGTGTCCAGGTCGGTCATCGCTACGCCGCCCTCCATGCTCTCGATGGATGTCTGCACCGTGTGCGCCGCGTCGAGGAGCCTGGCCGAGAAGAGTGAAGTGGAGCCGCGACCATGTGACGAGGCAGGTCACCGTGTCTGAAAGAGCCGCCTCGGCAGGCAAGGTGTGGGGCGCTCGGCCGAGCGTGTCATCCCACTCACCCACACTCACCAGCCTAGGTTCGCCCGGAATCCCCCTCAACTCGGCGAGCCCCGGTGCTGCGTGGGCGCCCGGTGAGCCATGACCAGGGCCGGCACTGCTCCGAGGCCGCTCGTGCGGGCTTCACGATCAGTGCTTGGAGGCGTCGTACGACATCGATGTGGTCCGCTGTCCAGATCGTTCTGACCGCCGTCGCGGCTCCGTGTCCGTCCGCCGCGGTGAGGTCGCGGCACACTGCTTCGACGAGGCGGCCGGCTGCGAGTGGCTTGCCGAGTGGGTCGGGAACCGCGCCTTTCCCCTCAAGCGCCCGCGCGGTCTTCTCGTACCACTCCAGCAGCGGCCCGCCGGCGTGGAGGATCTCCGCGCCCGCCGCGGTGTGATCCGCCGCAGGCGCACGATCGGCACCCTTCCAGAGCCAGAGGACGGAGTCTGCGGTGAACTGGACCACCACGACCGCGTTGACCAGTGCGGTCACGCCTGCCAGGGGGACCTGCTTCGTCCCGCGCTCGGCGAGGAAGCCGCGGAAGGCGTCGTCGAGGCGGCTGGCCGCCGAGGCCGCCCGTTGACGGTCGTCGCGCGGAGCGGGAGCCGGCCGCACGAGCGCGTCCCCGCGGGTCAGGACGGAGTCGATCGCGCTGTGCAGATAGCGGGCGCTGCAGCTGAAGGCCTCGGCCAGTGCCTCACCCAGTGCCGAGCTCGCCCCACGTGGCCAGAACAGAGCCCCGACCAGGACGCTCACCGCACAGCCGATGGCCACGTCCTCGACGCGGACGAGACCGATTTCCCAACCTCCCGGACTGTTGAGGTTGTAAAGGATCAGCAGCGCCGTGGTGAAACCGGCTTGGCCGACGGTGAACGAAACGGTGTCGGGTGCCAGGCCGGCACAGGCCACGGCCACCGGGAGCAGCAGCCAGTAGACGGTGGTGTCGGTGCCGAGAGCGAAGATGAGCCCGCCACCGATGAGGAACCCGATGCCGGTTCCCAGGAGGCCGCGCACGGCGTTCTGGCCAGTGTTCAACGCGGTGGAGCGCAGTACGGCCAGGGCTCCGAAGACAACCCAGAAGGAATGCTGCACGCCGGTCAGTTGCGCGACGAGCACGGCCAGGCCCAATGCGGCCGCCCCGCGCACACTGTTGTGGAGCCACACCGCATGCCGCTCGGCATGTGCGCCGAGGTCTTCCCACGCAGAGGAGAGCGGGGACCTCGTTCCGTCGGGGCGGTGGCCCAGAAGTTGCTGCCACCAACTGCGTCGGCGGGCGGCGACAACGAGTCCGATATGGCGCGCCATGGCGGAGACCGCGCAGGTCATCTCCTGCGCGCGAAAGCCCGGTTCGAGCGAGCCCGCGAACTCCGTCACCGCGCCGTCGGACACCCCTCGCGGTACCCGGGTGAGGTGCTTCGGAAGCCCGGAGGTGACTGCGTGCTCCATGTGCTCCCGTGCCTGGAGCAGCCGCACCAGATCGGAGTCCAGCAGGCGGGGATCGACGGCAGCGGACTCCTCCAGCAGCGCGGCGCCGTGTTCGAGCAGCGTCGCGGCTTGCGTTTTGACGTCACAGACCGCGAGTGCGATCGATCTCGGCTGCGGCGTCAGCGGCGTTCGCCGCAGGATCACGTCAAGCCATACCACCTGGTCGATCAGACGGACGAGGGCGCGCGCAGCCGTGGTGAGCCCAGTGGGCCGGTAGGACATGCCGAAGAACGACGCACGCAAGGCCTTCACCGCCGCCGTGGCGTCGTCGGCCGATGCGTCGAGGGTTGTTCCGCTCGCCGATGCGAAGTCGGTGCGCACGCAGCCGACTTCCGCATGGAGGCGCCGTGCCTGCAACGCGCAGGCCCGAGCCGCCGACAGCCGCAATGGTTCTCGAACAGGCGCGGGCCACAGGGCGCTGATCGCCGGCAGTGATGCCGCGCCGGCCAGCAGCCAGCCCCCCAGTCGTTCAGGGATCGAACCCACCGAGCCGGGCATGGTGACCGGCAGGATGAAACTGACCAGCAGCGCAGTGGTCGCACTGGCCAGCACGGAGCTGACGACGCCGGCGAACAACACGCAGAAAGCGATGACGAAGGTGGCGGCCGTAGCGGCCCAAAGCGTCCGGGACGCCAGGGTTCCCAGACAGATCAGGACGGCTCCGGCCAGGATCAGGCCGACCTGCGCCGAGAGCCGTGCGCGCATGGGACCGGAGAAGTCGACGAGCAGCAGTGTCGCGAATCCGCCGAACGCCGCGAAGAGAGTGAGCTCGGGGTTCCCGATGAGCTCCAGGGCGATGGCGACCACTGCGGGCACGACGATTCCTGCCCGGCCCGCTCGTCGCAGTGCCGAGCGTTCGCCGTCGTGATCGCGGAGCCGCTGGAAGACACGCATCTCCGCGGGCCTCCAACTTTCCGGGCGGCACGCCTGCGGTACGGCTGTACGTCGGCGGCCTTGTTACGTGTCGGCGTTACGTGTCGGCTCGGACGATCGTGGCGAGAACGTCGTTGAAGGCTTCGGTGGAGGTGGGGTGGGTGTAGACGGCGTCGCGGAGCTCGGCCGCCCTGATGCCGTATCGCATGGCCAGCGCGACGGTGTTGATCAGTTCCTGCGCGTCGACGCTGAGCAGGGCGGCGCCCAGGATCTCGTCGGTCTCGGCGTCGATCACGAACTTCATCACCCCGCGGGTGTCCTCGACGATGTACGCACGCGGCATGGCGACGATCTCGGCGACCGGCTGGCTGGCGATCTTCACCCGATACCCGGCCGCCCGGGCCTGGGCCTCGGTGAGCCCGACGGTCGCCAGTGGCGGGGTGATGAACACGGTGTGGGGGATGGCGACCCGGTCGGCGGTGGAGCGCTTGCCCTCGCCGATGAGCTGGTCGAGGACGATACGGCTGTCGTCCAGGGAGATGTAGGTGAACTGCGGCCCGCCGTTGACGTCGCCGAGGGCGAAGACGTGCGGCTGGCTGGATCGCAGGTGCTCATCGACCTCGACCGCCCCGCGCTCGGTGGTGCGCACTCCGGCGGCCTCCAGCGCCAGGCCGCCGGTGGCCGGTGCGCGACCGGTGGCGGCCAGGATCGCGTCGGCTTCCAGGGTGTGCTGTCGGCCGTCCTTCTCGTAGACGACGGTCGCGGAGGTCTCGCCGTCACGGACTTCCGTGACGTGCGCTGCGACGACGATCTCGATGCCTTCGTCCACCAGGATTCTCTCGGCGACGGCGGCAACGTCGTCGTCCACGAGCCCGAAGACCTTCGGGGCCGCTTCGAGCACGGTGATCCGGGATCCGAACTGCCCGTAGATCGAGGCGAATTCCAGGCCGAGATACCCGCCTCCGACGATCGCCAGCCGTCCCGGCAGGATGGTCGTGTCGATCAGCTCGGTGCTGGTCACGGTGTACTGGCTGGCCCGCAGACCGGGGATGTCCAGGACGATCGGCTCGGACCCGGTGTTGATCAAGATCGTCTCGGCGGTGACCGTCAGGCGGCCGTCGCCGGTCTCGATGTTCACGGTGTGCGGGTCGGTGAACATGGCCGTACCGGTGATCACCGTGACGGTGTCCATGCCGTTCAGGTCGTCGTAGTTGCTGCCGCGGAACAGCTTGGTCAGCGCCTGCACCTCGCCGATGGAGCGCTCGTACCACTCCTGTGGCACGTCCTCCGGCCTGCGCTTGCGGGAATGGTGGACAAGGGCCTTGGTCGGCACACAGCCGACGTTCGGGCAGGTGCCGCCGTACATCCTCTCCGACCGTTCGACCAGCACGACGCGTTTGCCGAGCCGGCCCATCGTCGCGGCCACCGTCTTCCCGCCCTTGCCGAATCCGATCACGAGCAGATCGGCATGAAAGTCTCGGTCCGTGGTGCCCATATTCGCTCCCACTTCGAAATAGCTGGTGAATGAACCAGATGAAAGGGGTCACCAGACAAGCGATTCTCATCGAACAGATGTTTGCAAATGTTCATAGGTGTGGGTCTGCCACGTGCGTATTCTCCACAGCACCACCAACACCGTGCCATCGCAACTGGCCACCCGTATGCGAGCAGTGGAGGGACCGCTCCGCCCGGCCGGGGTGGCGTTTTGCAGGAGACGAGGGGCGAGCCATCGCGCACTCTGGGAGTGGGAACGCGCAATCGCGGGCACAGTCGCTGCCCCGTCGAACAATACCCGGGCGATCACTGTCGAACCGGAGGAGAACGCGTCATGGCCGCACCGATAGCCGTGCTGTTCGATATCGACGAAACCCTGGTCCACACGGGAGACTCGGGAAGACGCAGTTGGGCCTGGGCATTCGATCGGTTGCACGGTGTAGCCGCCGATATCGGAAAGCACACATCATCCGGAGAAACGGATCCCCAGGTCGGCCGGGAAACATTTCGCGCCGTGCTCGGCCGCGAACCCAGTCACGACGAGATGTCCCGCCTGTACGCCGCGTATCTGTGGCACCTGTCGGAGGACATCTGGACCTCTGAGGGGTACCGGGTCCTGGACGGCGTCGAAGAAACGCTGCAGCGGATTGCGGACGCCGGGGTCATCCTCGGGTTGCTGTCCGGTGCGATGGAGGGCGCGGCCAGGATCAAAATGGAGCCGGGCAAGCTCGGCCGCTACTTCGTTTTCGGTGCCTATGGCTCCGACTCCCCGGACAGGGCGGAGATCACCCGCCTGGCGATGGCCAAGGCCGCTCGTCTGCACGGCCGCGATCTGACCCGAGCCGAGGTCTACGTGGTCGGGGACACCCCTCGTGACATCCAGGCAGCGCACGCGGCACGGGCGACCGCGGTCGGCGTTGCCAGCGGCCACTACACCGTCGAGGAGTTGAGTGCCGCCGAGGCCGATCACGTGCTCACGTCTCTCACCGACCCCTTCCCGGACATCTGACGCCCGGCAGCCGCGGACTTCAGACATCCAGGTGCCATCGGCGTAGCGCCGGGGCGGGGCGTCGCGCCCATCCGAATGTGAAAGACGTAAGCAACTGATGTCCGAAATCAGTGACTTGCGATCCAATATCGCCGCACTCGAAGGGCTGGGAGACCTCCAGCGCGTCTCGCGCCTGATCGACCCGAACCTGGAAGCGTCGTGCGTCACCCGACGGTCCACCGAGAACGGCCGACCCGCCCCGTTCTTCGAGCACCTCAGCGGAGTCGCTGAAGGGTTCCGCATGATCGGAGCCCCGGGCGCCCTGTCGAACATTCCCGGACATCCCCTGGCACGGATCTCCCTTTCTCTCGAACTGCTCGTGGTGGCGGCGAACTCGGCGACGACCCGCGCCATTAGGACGGCTGCCTGCCCCGGCCGTTCGGCGACGTTGTCGAGGCTTACGCTGATGCGCGACGAAGAACTCGCCCGCCTCCGCACATGTGTTGTTCCTCGTGGTCGGTGGTGTCGGTGGTCGGTGGCCAGTGGCGGTCGGGGGCCAACCGTTTCTCCCGTCAGGCGCGGTAGGAGAAACTGGCCCAGGACATTGAGCAACTCGCTCGCCAGTCGTCTCCCATGACGCACCGGCGCCGACGGGAGGAGGGCCATGGGAAGACCCGCAGTTGGGGCGGCTTTACGCCGCTGTGCCGAATGCGGTGGATACGAGTACAGCGGTGCACCTGCCTGTACTGCCTGCCGCGAGCTGGTGGACAGCATCGTTGAAGACGAGTGGTCGTCCTTTGTGTACCAGTGGGGCGCTCGCAGCCCTCAAGAAGCTGCGGTGCTTGGTGAGATGGTGGCGGCCGAACCCGACCGTCACGACTGGCGGGTGGTGGACGGCGCGCTCGACAGGCTGGCCTGCTCCGAATGCGGTGACCGGCTCAGCCGCGGTCCTGTCGGCTGCTCGGCATGCGATCTTGCGCACGGCTTCCGCTATGCCGCGATCGAGACGGATCGGCCGGGTGTCCCGCCGGGCAACGAACACGCCATCCGGGTCAACGTCTCGGTCGTGCGTCGGCCGCAGGTCACCTCCGAAAACGAGATCCTTGGGCGCCGCCTTGTGCTGCCACACCTCCTGGTGGGTCTCCTGCCGACCATCGAAGAAGCCCAGCGGATGAGCGCCCTGATCAAGAGAAGCCCTCCGGCACAGAAGACCCGCCTCATTGAGCAGGCCATCGAGGAAACGCTCGGGCGTCGACGCGGCAGAAGTCGCCCTTCCACATGAGATGACTTCTCGGTCGGGTGAACACATCGCGGTACTACGAATCGGCGACCGGCCGGAGCGTGCGGCCGTAGATGGTGCGCGGGTGTCCTTGGGGGAGGACGCTGGAGGTATGGAGGAGCCGGTGCAGGCGGTATGGAGGGGCTGGATCTCCTTCGGCCTGGTCAGCATGCCGGTGCGGCTGTTCCCGGCGACCAGGGAACACGGGGTCGAGCTGCGCGAGGTTCATGCTGTGGATGGCTCCCGTATCAGGCACCGCGGGGTGTGCGAAGCCGAGGGCCGTGAGGTCGACTGGGCGGAAGTCGTCAAGGGATACCAGACATCGGGCGGGCGCACCGTCGTGCTGCGCGAGGAGGACCTCGCGCGGCTGCCCCTGCCCAGCAGGCAGGTGATCGACGTGATCGGGTTCGTGCCGGTCGACGGCCTGGATCCGATCTTGTTCTCCCGCGCTTACTATGCCGCCCCGGCGCAGGAGGTGGCCCGTCGGCCGTACGCGCTGTTGGTGGCGGCACTGGCCCGGGCCGAGCGGGCTGCCCTGGCCAAGGTGACGCTGGGCACCCGGGAGCGTCTGGCGGCAGTGTGGCCGCGGCGGGAGACGCTGGTGGTTCAGACGCTGCTGTGGCCGGAGGAAGTACGCGAACCCCACGGCCCGGTACAGGCTGTCCCGGTGACCGGGGAGGAACTGGAACTCGCCTCCCTGCTGCTGTCCCAGCTGCCCGAACCCGACCTCGCTACTGTGCACGACGAGTACACCGCCGCCCTCGAACAACTGGTGGCGGCGAAACAGGCCGGGGAAGACCTCACCCAGCCCGTGGAGCCGAAACCGGCCGAGGACCTGATCGCCACCTTGGAGGCAAGCCTGCGCGCGGCCGCCGACCGCGGTACCAATTGGTGAACCCGGTAGCCGACGATCGGCTGGACGGCCTTGAAGCCCAACGGCACGGGCAGTTCCTTGTACCAGTTGACCGTCGGCCCCGACCAAGACCGCACAGCCCAGGCCGGTCCGGGTGATCCAGCTTGGCGTGGAAGCTGTCCCGGCAGCCAGAGACGACGCCCGTGCCTTGGGGACGCCTGATGGGCCAACTCGTCATCGCCGCGGATCAGACAGACCACCCCTGCTCGATGGAGGGAAGCTGTGCGTACTCGACTTCGAGCCCACCAACTGCATTCCGCACTCTTCCGGGGCTCCGTGATGCCTCGGGCAGGCGCGGCTGCGGCAGGGGCTCGGGCCGGTGCGGGTGTACCGCGCGCCTGCTCGACCAGGCTCTGGAGGGCGTCCGACCGCGGCGTGAGGGCGCTGATCACGTTGACGCGCTGCCCGTCGGGGCGGCTGTGGGCGGTGCTGCCCGGGCCGGTGGACTGTTCCTGGGCGTAGGTTCCGGTGCCGGTCTCGACGCTGGGCTCGACGCGTTCGAATCCTTCGAGGCGGTACATTCCGCCGGCCGCATACGAGACAAGCGGTGCCCTGCCAGCCGGACTGGTCGATCCTTTATGGCGCACTCGCCACGAAGCGATCCGCTCGTATCGTCGGCCGTGATCCGCGGGACCCTATGCCAAGTCGACGGGGCGGGTACGTAGTTTGGCCGCGATGCGGGCCAGGGTCCGCTGGTCGGCGGCGGTCAGCGGGTCGAGCACCAGCTGACGCACCGCGCGCACATGCGTCGGCGCCGCGGCGACGACCACCTCGTAGCCGGTGTCGGTCAGAGCGGCGATGGTGAAGCGGCCGTCGTCGGGATCGGGGAAGCGCTCCACCCATCCCCGCTGCTCGAAGCGCTTGACGACGTTGGACAGGCGGGAGAGCGAGCCGTTCGCGAGGTACGCCAGTTCACTCATCCGCAGACGGCGCTCCGGGGTCTCGGAGATATGACTGAGCGTCAGGTACTCGAAAAGCGTCAGGCCGACCTCACGCTGCAGCGGCGACTCCAGTCGCCCCGGCAGCAGCAGGACGAGTGAGACCAGCCCGGTCCAGGCTTCCTTCTCGGCCGCGGTGAGCCACAGTGGCTCGTCCGCTGTGCCACCGCCGGTGTCCGGGGGTGAGGGGCTGGTCATGAGGACACCTTACCAAGCGGGATTGACTTCACGCGTGAAGTGCAGCCGTGATATTTTGACTTCACACGTGAAGTCAATCGAGAGGAATTTCCATGTCTGCCGCCGCCACGAGCACGCCGGAGTTCTTCGTCACCCCCGGCTACGGCGAGACACAACTGGGCGCCATGCACTACAGCCAGGCGGTGCGGACCGGAGACCGTATCGAGACCTCAGGGCAGGGCGGATGGGACGACGACTGGAACTTCCCTGAGGCCCTGGAGGGCGAGATCATCCAGGCGTTCGACAATGTCGAGCGGACCCTCGCGCTGGCCGGCGCCACGTGGCGCGACGTCATCGCCGTGAACTCGTATCACATCCCGAGTGCCGCGGACTCCATCGGCGAGGATCACAACCGGGTCATGGTCGAGCAGTTCCGCCGACGCATGGGCGACCGCGCGCCCATCTGGACGGAGGTCGGGGTGTCGGCGCTCGGTGCCCCCGGGATGCGCGTCGAGATCCGCGTCACCGCCATCCTCGGCCACAGCGGCTGACCGGCGTCTCGCGGACCGCATCCACGCCAGACGTCGCATGAACCGGCCACGCACATGAACCGGCCATGCAGCAGTGCGGCTGCCCGTGGCATCGGGCGTGATCTACGCGAAACGGCGATCGGCTCGTGGGGGAGTGAGGCCTGGATCCCGTCCGCGTGCATCGCCTCCACGGCGGCCTGCGGGCACCGCCCGGAGGACAAGTCGGGAGCCGGGACGAGGCCCGTGTGCCGTGCCCATCGGAAGGCGGCATCAGGGACGCGCAGGCGCTTCGCGGTCCGACCGTAGTCGTGCGCGGTGAGTCGTGCCATGGGGGATCTTCGTCTCTCGTCGTCCGCCCGGAGCGGGCGAAGGCGACCGCGACGGAACAATCACCTGACAGGCCATCAAGAACTCCGTTCGCCGGGACGACCTGACCATGGGCTCGCCCTCACCCCGCACGTTGCATCCGCACGTCGCATCCATATGCAGTTGTCAACAGCGGAGCGATCGCCCTCGGCCACCCGTTGCGGGCCGCCGGCGGCCGGTTCGGGCTCCAGGCTGTGGACGAAGGCGGCGGCCAGGCGAACGTGACGATCACCGAGAGGCTCTGATGAGGAACCCCCGGCGCCCGCCTTGCTGATCCACTTCGGCCGCCGAGCCGTGCTAGGGTTTCCGTAGTTGCAGTTGTGGTACCCATGAAACTATGTGCGCCTGACGGGAAACTCCTTCAGGCGCATTATTTGTTTTCCGGCATCTCCGGATGGGGCCTCTGCCTACAGAAGGAGAAGGTCATGGCACAGGGAACCGTGAAGTGGTTCAACGCCGAAAAGGGTTTCGGCTTCATCCAGCAGGACGGCGGCGGTCCCGACGTCTTCGCCCACTACTCGAACATCGCGACCCAGGGCTTCCGTGAGCTGCAGGAGGGCCAGCGGGTCTCCTTCGACGTCACGCAGGGCCAGAAGGGCCCGCAGGCGGAGAACATCGTCCCCGCCTGATCGCCGGACGCGTATCCGCTTACCGGGGTCCGCACCGTCATGGTGCGGACCCCGGTTTGTGCTGTTTCCAGGAAGGCAGATCACTGCATGTCCCGCATGTCCCGCAGGCCCCAGAAGCCGAACAGGCGCGCCTCGTCACCCCCGCCGTCCGCGTCGTCACCGCGTGAGTTCCGGCTGCCGGAAAGCACGACACCCGCACTCCCCGCCGTCGAGGACTTCGCCAGTCTGGACATGCCCGCGGGGCTGCTGAAGACCCTCACCGCGCAAGGCGTGACCACCCCCTTCCCCATCCAGGCCGCCACGCTGCCCAACTCGCTCGCCGGCCGTGATCTGCTGGGCCGGGGACGCACCGGCTCCGGCAAGACCCTCGCGTTCGGGCTGGCGCTCCTGGCCCGTACGGCCGGACTGCGCGCGGAGCCCAAGGCACCCCTTGCCCTCGTGCTGGTGCCCACCCGTGAACTCGCCCAGCAGGTCACGGACGCGCTGACCCCCTACGCGACGGCAGTGAACCTCCGACTGGCCACCGTGGTCGGCGGGCTGTCCATCACCAAGCAGGCCGGTGTGCTCCGGCGCGGCGCCGAGGTGGTTGTGGCGAGTCCCGGCAGGCTCAACGACCTCGTGGAACGCGGGGACTGCGTGCTCGACCAGGTACGCATCACGGTGCTGGACGAAGCCGACCAGATGACCGACATGGGCTTCCTGCCGCAGATCACCAAGCTGATCCAACAAGTACGGCCCGACGGACAGCGCATGCTCTTCTCGGCCACCCTGGACGGCAACATCGACCGCCTGGTGCAGCGGTTCCTGAGCGACCCCGTGGTGCACTCCGTGGACCCGTCCGCGGGAGCGGTGACCACCATGGAGCACCATGTGCTCCACGTCCTGGACGAGACCGACAAGAAGGCCGTCACCACGCGCATCGCGGCCCGTGACGGCCGGGTCATCCTCTTCCTCGACACCAAGAGATCCGCCGACCGGCTCGCCAAGCGGCTCCTGGCCGTCGGTGTCCGCGCGGCGGCGCTGCACGGAGGCCGCTCCCAGCCACAGCGCAACCGCACCCTGGAACAGTTCAAGAACGGCCAGGTCACCGCATTGGTGGCGACGAACGTCGCGGCCCGGGGCATACACGTCGACGACCTCGACCTCGTCGTGAACGTCGATCCCCCTGCCGACCACAAGGACTACCTCCACCGGGGCGGCCGCACGGCCCGCGCCGGCGGCTCCGGCAGTGTGGTCACGCTGGTCCTGCCCGCCCAGAAACGGGACGTCACCCGCCTCATGTCGGACGCGGGCATCCGCCCCCGTACGGCCCGCGTCACGTCGAGCGACGCGGAACTGGCCACCATCACCGGCGCCCGCGAGCCTTCCGGCATTGCCGTCACCATCGAGGTCCCCCAGCCGGCGACACCGACGGCCTCCCGCCTGGACGGGAAGACCGGTACCAAGCCCGGCAGGCGATCCGGCCGCCGACGCCAAAACGGCGCCGAGGCCAAAACAGCGACAGGTGCCGCCACCACCAGGACACAGCGCCGGGGCTCCGACCGCCGGGCCGCAGCCGAGGCGACACCGTCTGGCGGCACCTCCGCAACCGGCGGGCGCGGTTCTGCCCGCCGGACGGGATCCGGCGGTGCCGTCGGCGCGGACGGCCGCAGTCCCGACCGCCGGGCCGCGGCCGGTGCGGCGACCGGCGCTGCCTCCGGCAAGGCTGCCCGCGGATCCGGCCGACGGGTAGCGGCGGGCGGAGCCACCGGTGGCGCTGCCGGGACCCGAGGCCGTGGTTCCGACCGCCGAGGCGGCCGCCGTACCTCTGCCACCTGAGCCGCATCAGGCAACGTGGGCCCTGGTGACGACTTTTCGTAGGCGATTGTCCTGGGCGTGCATGTTCCGCCAGATGATGCAGCGGTCGGCCAGGAGCTGTTGGTCGGGCGGGGGAGGGGAGGCGATCTCCACATTGTTCGCCTCCCTCCGGGCCGCGACGCGCCGACACCGTTTCGTCGTCAGGTGCGGGGAGTGGTTGTACCCGGACGCGGTACTGTGCCGCACCAACATCGGCGCCGTGGCGGAGCCATGCGACTACTCGCCGACGGCCGACGCGTCGCCCTGACCGGGGAGGACAACGACCGGCCGCATTGGCCACGGCCGCCCGCGACCCGGAGGACGGCCTCTGCACAAACCTCCGGGAGCAGGTGCTGTTCGCTTCCTGGGGCGAACTGCAGGACTGCGCTGCCTACGACCCGGCTGGCCGTGACGTCCAGCCATTCGTCGATCTCGTCGACACTCACGGGGCCGACGCCGCCCTCGTGGCCGTCGATGAACTGACTGACGAGTCGACCGCCGACGTCACCGTCTCCAGCGCTCACAAGGCCAAAGGTCGCGAATGGCCTGCAGTGAAGTTCGCAGACGCCTTCCCGGAGCCCAAAGGCACCGCGCGGTTGATTCGGGCTTGGCCGGTACGCACAGCCACGCGAGGCCTGCGGCGGTCAGGTAGGCGAGCGCGCCGATGGCCATGCTGGTGCGCAGCCCGGTGTTGTAGTCGGTGGCTGTGGCGAGCAGGCTGCCGCCGAGCGCAACGCCGGTGGCGCTGCCGATCTGGCGGGTGGTGTTGAACAGGGCTGAGGCTGTCCCTGAGTAACCGGGGGGTGCGGCACCCATCACGGTGGCCGTTGAACCGGTGAGGGCGAAAGAGGTACCGAATCCCGCCGCCATCATCGGGGCCACCAGCAGCGGGTAGGCGGGGTCGGCTCCCGCCGCAGCCCAGCCGGCCAGCCCCACAGCGGCCAGGAGCATGCCGGAGATCACCAGCGGACGATCGCCGGTGCGGCGGGTCAGCCGCCCGGACAGGACGGAGGCGAACATGGTCGTCGCCACCGCCGGGAACAGTGCCAGCCCGGTGGCGAGAGCGCTGAAGCCGCGCTGGTGCTGGAATTCCACGCTGGCGGTGAACAGCATGCCGTAGAAGGCGAAGTTGAACAGCAGGCCGATGACGGATCCGCCGCTCATCGCACGAGAGCCCAGCAGGCTCAGCGGAAGGACAGGGGACTGGGCCAGCCGCTCGCGCACCGCGAACGCCGCGGCGGCCAGCACGGCCAGGCCCACCCCGGCGAGAAACACCGGATCGGACCAGCCCCGCCGTCCGGCCTCGTTGAGTGCCGCGGTCAGCAGCGCCACCGCTGCCACGACCGCACACTGCGCCGGCCAGTCCAGGGCCCGGGTGGTGCGCCGGGGGGAGCGCGCCACATGCCGCAACGTCAGCCACAGGCAGGCCGCACCGACGGGCAGGTTGATGAGGAACACCCAGCGCCAACCCACCGTGGAGACGAGCAGCCCGCCCAGCAACGGGCCGACGGAGGCCGCGATGCCCGCCATCGAACCCCACAGCCCGAAGGCCCGCGAGCGTACGGCCGACGACGGGTAGGCCTGCTGGAGCAGGGCCAGGGAACCGGGCACGATCAGCGCTGCACCGAGCCCCTCGACCAGCCGGGCCGCAACGAGGAAAGGAGCGTTCGGCGCGAGCGCGCACGCGGCCGAGGACGCAGTGAACACGGCCACGCCCGAGCAGAAGATCCGACGGTTGCCCAGCCGGTCGCCCAGCGCGCCACCGGTCAGCAGAAACCCGGCGAAGACCAGGGTGTATCCGTCGGTGATCCACTGGATGCCAGTGAGCGAGGCCGACAGTTCCCGGCCGATCACCGGCACGGCGACGTTGATGACCGTCACATCGAGGATCACCATGAAATACCCGGCGCACACCGCCAGCAGTGGTGCCCAGGACCGTCGCTCGGATTCCGGGGCCGCCTCAGGAGACGGCATGGACTCACCGCCACCGGCCGACCCCGCGAACGCCACAGCCCCAACCTCATCCCGTTCACGGAGGAACTTGGATCAAAAGCTACTGAAAAGTACATATACTCCATGAGTTGTGCGACCTCTCGCCAAGAACACGATCAGGCTCTCCTGGCGAGTGCCGGGGTGTCGTCAGAACCAGGCAGGCCATACCCGAGTTGGACGAAACGCTCTGCGGGATGAGGCAGCGATGGCGCCGCCGAAATCCAAGGTCGACTTGTACGCGGCGATCCGCCGTGATGCCCGGACAGACGTCGTACCCGGCCTTGATGCGTGCATACGGAGTCGAAGGTCTTCCGGCACCCGGCGGTGGTGAGTGCGCCGATCTGTCGTTCGAGCTTCTGGCCGCCGGTCGAGACCCTGGCGTATGCGATCTTGATTTCGGTGCGGGCGAGGGGTTCGGCGGCGGCCTGGACGCTCAGCGAACAAATAATCGGTTGCTTGTTGGCGATGGTGGTGGATGCAATGTCCGGCATGATCACCAGGTGCGCCCGCCACGGCGAGATGAGCTGAGATGAACGCCTACTACCGGCGGGCCTTGCCACTCTGCGATCCGGGCGAACGGCAACCGAATCGTCGCTCGGGGGACGGCGGCGCATGAATACGTCGCCATCGCCATCTGGAGCGGAGCGGACTGACGGATCATCGGTTCAGATCGGCGCTCTCGTTCCGCTGACTCGGCCTGGCTGGGTCGAGGCAGGCCAGCACTTGCTTGCCGGACTTGAGCTGGCCGTTCGTGAGGTCAACGACGCCGGCGGGATCGTCGGAAGGCCATTGGAGTTGGTGGTCCGAGACACCGCCGCTGATCCGCAGACGGCCGCGGCGGCCGTAGATGAATTGGCTCGCCTGGGCGTGGCTGCCTTGGCGGGGGAGTATCACAGCGTCGTCGCTCGCGCCGCTGCCGCCAGGGCCGACGCCCTCGGCCTGCCGTTCCTCTGCTCGTCAGCGGTTCTCGACGCCCTCACCGAACAGCCAACGGAATGGGTCGCGCGCCTCGCCCCGGCGCAGTCCCACGGCTGGCAGATCTACGCGGACTTCCTCCTCAGCGCGGGCCACAGTCGAATCGCCGTAGCGGCCGAGTCGAGTGTCTACTGGGCATCCGGGGCCCGCATTCTGCGGGACTACCTCGCTCCACGCGGCGGCACGGTCATCGAACTCGACATGCGAGCGCTCACCCCCACGGCCGTGTGCGACGAACTCGTCGGCAATCGCGCGACAGCCCTCCTTCTTCTGGTCGGCCACCCGGAGCCGGCAGTGTCGATCGTCAAGTCGGTCCGCCGCGACCAGCGCCTCGCCGAGATCATGATGGGTGCTCCGGCCGGGCAACCGGAGTTCGCCGAATGGGCGAGGTTGCTGGGCGACGACGGCGCCGCGATCCCGTTCTTGCGCTACCTGCCCGAGCGCCTCAGCCCACTCGGTGCACGCGTCGAGACGGCCCTCCGTGAGCGGCTGGGCGAAGCGCCTTCCTTCGTCGCCTTCGAGGGCTATGACACAGTCGCCGTCCTCGCCGATGTGCTGCGTTCTCACGGCGCGGACCGGGCGCGCACCGCCGAATCCTGGCCGCGCGTTGCGGTCGAAGGCACCCGCGGGCAGATCCAGTTCTCCCGCACGCCAGGCATCAGCGTTTGGCAATGGGCTTGGACACCAATCCAAGTCGTTGATCGAGATCCGGCGGGACCCGATCGCTTTCGGATCCTCCACGCCGGCTGAGAGAGCACGGAGGTCCGACTGCCCAGATCTGTGCGGACTTGAGGCTGTCTACCCGTCCGAGTGCTGATACGGGCTCTCAGCTTCGCGGCCGGGTCCGGCTTGGGCTGCTCAATGGCGACGATCACTCGGCGGCCATGAGCCTGCGCTACCACTCGGTCGCGATCAGCTGAAGTTCCCCGCCCTTGACCAGCGGAACGGACGCACCGGCGCTGCCCGCTCGAAACGTCGATGGCACAGGACAGCCTCCTCGCGGCCGACGGGGCAGCGACAAGGTAAAGAGCTTGTTTTGAACCCTGGAGCTTGGCTGCACCCTGGTTGTGTCCCCGGTCGGTCAGATACGAACCGGCGAATGGGGCGGACCGCACCCGCCAGGGCATTCACCAAATGTACAGCCGTTCAAGGGCTCGCAAACGGCGAGGAGGGACATGCTGCTCGAGACGGTGTTCCGGAGCGATGTGCACGCAGAAAGTGCCTTCCTGCCGGGATGACAGAGACGTTCGACAAGCCTCATCAGGCTGATGAACGGGTCAAGGCTCCCCGTGACGGGGTGATCAGCGCGGGGCGTCCGGGTGCAGGGAGTCCCATGCCTGCGACGCGATCCACAGTGCCGAGAGGTCGGCGGTCCGGTTCAGGTCGACGCCCGTCTCCGCGGCGATCCGCTTCAGTCGGTAGGAAAGTGTCTGCCGGTGGATGTCCAGCTCGTCCGCCGTCTCGGTCCAGCGGCGGTCGTTCCTCAGATACGCGAACAGGGTGCTCCGGAGGACGTCCGTGCGGGGCGACGATTCCGCGAGCGGTCCGAGGACGCCCGTGACGATCTCCGCCGCCTCGCGGTGCGACCGGGTGAGGACGGAGAGGGTGCTGCCCTCGAACTCGGACCAGGTCCTCTCGGTGTGTTCGGCGGCGGTGAGGACCTTCGCCGCCTCTGCGCCCCATGCGCCTCCTGCCCGGGGTCACCGGGTCGATGCCCGGCCTGGACGACCTGGACATCGTCGTGGTCCGGGAGAACGTCGAAGGGGAGTACTCGCAGATCGGCGGTCGCTTTGGCCAGGGAACTCCGGGCGAGACTGCGGTGCAGGAAGCCGTGTTCACCCGTCCCGGGATCGAACGCGTCGCCCGCTACGCCGCCGGACTCGCGGCGGCACGGGGAGGAGGACTCGTCTCCGCGACCAAGTCGAACGGCATCATCCACACCATGCCGTTCTGGGACGAGGTGGTCGCCCGGACGGTGCGTCGGCACCATCCCGAGGTCGCCGTCGACAAGGTGCTCATCGACGCGCTCGCCGCACGCCTCGTCATGAAGCCGCTCAGCGTGCGGACCGTCGTCGCCTCCAACCTGTTCGGCGACATCCTCTCCGATCTCGTCGCGGGGATCGCCGGATCGATCGGGATCGCCCCGAGCGCGAACCTCAACCCCCCGCGCACCCACCCGTCGATGTTCGAACCCGTCCACGGATCGGCGCCGGACATCGCAGGGAAGGGCATCGCGAACCCGGTCGGTGCGCTCTGGGCGGCGTCCATGATGCTCGAACACCTCGGCGAGGACGCGGCGGCGCACCAGCTCACCACGGCATTCGAGTCGGCGCTGCGCGACGGCGTCGCCACTCCGGACCTGGCGGGGACCGCGACCACGGCGAGCTTCACGGCCGATGTCGTGGCCCGGCTCAGCGCCCGGCCCGCGTCGGCCTGACAACCGGGCGGGGCCCGGGCGCAAGAGCGGGGGGTCGAGTGCTCCGGGGTTGTCGTGGGTGGGCAGGGACGGTGCGGCGGTTCAGGTGGCCGGTCGCGGCAGGGCTGTGAGGCGGGCGAATGCGCTGGTCAGCTCATGCCGCCAGTGCGGTGGGGTCGATGCCGGCCAGCAGCCGCCAGGGGGTCGGGGTCGAGGCCACCGGGCCGAACACCTCACGCTGGTCGCGCAGCAGCGCCAGGTCGGTGATGCTCTCGCCGCCGTCGGCGAGCATCACTGCCAGATCGATCGCGATCCGTCCCGGGCCGTGCCCGATTCCGCGGGACCGAAGCCGGTGCAACGCGTCGGTGAAGGCGCCGGTGCAGCCGGTGGCATCGGCGAGATCGGCCAGCAGGCGGGATCCGGCGTGGCTGACCACCCCACGACCGTCGGCCGAGACAACGAGCCTGGGGCGTGACCCGGTGGTGTGCACGTAGAAAGTGCCTTCCTGCCGGGATGACAGAGACCTTCGACAAGCCTCATCTTCCCAGCGCAGAAGGCACTTTCGCGTTTCTGATCAAGATCCGGACATCGTGACGAGCGAAACGCGCAGGCTAGGGTGAATGCCTGTGCCAAGGGTTCAGGCGCAGCGGCAAGTTCGGCTCCCGGTCCTCGAACCTGATGACCGAGTGGCACCAGCGCTATCGCGGCCCCGGGCGTGATGATCTGCCGGCACGTCGAGCGGAAGTCGGTGTTGGGCCCGCCGACTGTAGGGTCAGCGGGCCTCGATGCCCGGTGAGCGTCACCGGCTGCGTCGCAGTGGGCTGACGCCAGGGGCGGTGGACAGCACCTGGACCAGTGCCAGAACGCTCAGGCCGAACATCAGGGTGCCCAGGGGGACATGGAGGGCCGGCATGTGTGCGATACCCAGGACCACCTGTACCGAGGCGAGTACGAGGAACCCGCAGGCGTACAGGACGGGGCGGAGTGATCCACCGCCCGGACGCCACGCCAGGGTCGCGGCGAGCACGTACAGCATCGACGCGCCGTACATCACGCGTGCTCCGACGCTGTGCAGTACCTCGCCGTGAGAGGAGGAAAGCAGCAGGCCGGCGGTGGCTGCCTGGAAGAAGAGGGCCAAGGTCTGCAAGGCGATCGCGATGTGCAGGAACGTGAATCTGCCCGGTGCTGTCGTCGTCTGAACGGCCATGATGTGGTCCTCTCTTCTGCCTCGCGGCGGTGCTCGGTACTCTCTCGGCAGTCCGACGACGCAGGCCCGCGAAATGTGAGGCGAGGCGTCAACCTCACCTTCTGGTACGGAGTTTCGCCGTAGCTCGGAGGGCGAAAGCGGACGAGGGGAACCAGGGGGAGCCAGGGGGGGGCGGCCGCGGTCATGAGCACACTGTCACCGTCCGGGTCGACGCACGATCAGTCCAAGACAGGACTGAGCGCGATCGTCGGCGAGCGTCGCCAACTGATCAATCTCGCCTACCGGCTGCTCGGTTCGCTGGCCGAGGCCGAGGACGCCGTGCAGGAGACCTACGCCCGCTGGTACGCGATGTCACGGCAGCAGCAGGAGACCATCGAGTCTCCCGGCGCCTGGCTGACGACGGTGGTCGGCCGCATCTGCCTGGACACGCTCGGCTCGGCGCGGGCCCGGCGGGAACGCTACGTCGGCACATGGCTACCCGAGCCGTTGCCCAACCGTACGGAGTGGCTCAGCGGGAGGGCCGGCGGCAGCGCCGAACCGGCCGATCCCGCCGACCAGATCACCCTCGACGAGTCGGTGAACATGGCCTTCCTCGTTGTCCTGGAGTCGCTGACACCTGCCGAACGCGTGACGTTCATCCTGCATGACGTCTTCCGCTACCCCTTCACCGAGATCGCCGAAATCGTCTGCCGCACGCCCGCGGCCTGTCGGCAGCTGGCGTCCTCGGCCCGTCGGCGCATCCGCGCCACGCAGGCTCCCGCGGTTCCGGCGGCCGGGCAGGCCGCTCTGGTGCGGCGTTTCAAGGAGGCGTGGGAGGTCAAGGACATCGAGGCCCTTGTCCGCCTCCTCGATCCCGACGCCGTGATGGTCGCCGACGGAGGCGGCTTGGTGGGCACCGTCCTGCGCCCGGTCGAAGGCAGCCGGAACATCGCCCAGTACCTGATTCACATCGCCGACAAGGCCTCCGGACTGACCCTCTGGGAACGGACGGTCAACGGCCGGCCCGGCCTGATCGCCCAGCACACCGGCACCACCGTGACCGTGGCCGCCTTCGCGCTCGCCCACGACCGCATCACCCGCATCTGGGCGGTTCGCAACCCGGAGAAGCTCTGGGCGTGGACCGAGAGCGAACAGACCTGATCCGGCGCCGCATGACGAATGACGCCGCCGCGCAGCTCGACAGTTCCTCGCATCGGCGGCGGTGGGCAGGGCAGCGGGCGCACTGATCAGAACCGGGCCACGGCCGCCGCGGCAGGGATGAAGTCGGCGACATCGAGAGCCGAACCGGGACTCGTCAGACGGGTCTCGTGATCACTTGGCGAGGACTGGCAGCCACGCCGATGGTCCCCGTGTTCAGCGTGCCCGCTGCGGGGCCGGGCTCCCAGGTGATCATGCCTTGAGGGGCGTGGGTGATCTGACGAATGGCCAGTGGGCTTGGCTGGAGCCGTTGTTGCCGAGGCAGAGCCGGCACCCCTCGTCCTGCACATCGACGACGGCTGGCCGCGCGTAGGCACTCGCACCTGCTGGAGTTGCCGCTACCTCGCCCGGGACCACGCCGCCCTCAAACCGCTGCTGACAGGCATCACGTCATCTCTTGCGAGTACGCGAAGTGTGGTGTCCCGCAATGCTTCGACGAATGGATGGTCGCGCTTTGACGGCAGCCACGCCAGTGCAATCGTCCAGGGCGGTACGTCCTCCACCTCGACGTAGGCGACTCCCAGCCGTGGGTAGAGAACCTGGGCCACGGATGGAGGAAGCTGGATGCCCTCTCCCATCGCGATCGCCAGCAGAGCGCTCTCGTAGTCGGCGACGGCATGATTGCTGTACTGGACAGGGGTGCCATCGGGGAGGGGATCACACGCCCAGAAGTCCTGGAACACCTTCGGAACCCGTGGGGACCAGCCCAGATGCAATCCATCGGACAGATCGGCCAAGGTGATCCTGCCGCGCTGGGCGAGTGGGTCCGAGGCGCACATCGCAGCGCACCGCGGCCCGCTGGCCAGTTTCAGGTACTGGATGCCATCGGGGACCGGCAGGGGCAGAACGTCGCGTCCGCCGGCCCTTCGAGCAGAGAAGTTGCGGCGTCGAACGCGACACGCCGAATCTGTATGTCCACGCCGGGCGTTCGCCGGCGTAGTTCATCCAGAACCTCCGGTATCGGGTCAATCGACGTGATCGCTTCGAACGAGCCGATGACCATGCGGCCGACCCCGGTCTCCGCCGCACAGCGGGCCTGCTGGCGCAGTTCGTGGGCGGCGTCCACGACGTGCCGTATCTGATCCAGAAGAGCCTGCCCGGCAGGGGCGAGGGCGACGGTGCGGGTGCCGCGGTCGATCAGCTTCACGCCGAGGTTGCGTTCCAGGGCGAAGATCTGGCGCGAGAGGGCGGGCTGGGAGATGAAGGCGCGGCGCGCAGCACGGCCGAAGTGCAACTCCTCGGCCAGGTGCAGAAACAATTGCAGTTGGTGGAAGCTCGGCTGTTTGGTGTCCCCCGACATAGCCATGCTGGAGACCGTATCAATCCGACCTTATGGCCCATCAAGATCCTCTTTGGTGCCGGGTGAAGGCTGCGTAGGGCTTCTCGGGTCGCACCGACACCACCATGGGCGTTCTGTGCAAACGCCGGGTCGGCGGCCGCCGCGTCTGGGACAGGGCACTGGATGCACTCGGCGTTTCCCGGCGAGAGATGCGGCAGTGCGACGAAAGCATCGACGCCCACACTGACGCTGCGGCCATCTTCCAAGGCTCCCATGTCGGCACGTCCACCCCATGGCCGCCGCTCGCCCAGATCAGCGTGCCGTTCGCTGTTCCGTCACCTCCGTGGCGGCCGCCTCCACGCGAGGCGCGAGCAGGTCGGTCAGCCGGGGTGCCATCCCGCCGAGCGCCTTGGCCTGCATGCCGACGGAGAACACATGCTGCACCACCGAGTCGTGCAGGTCCCGGGCGAGCCGTTTGCGTTCCTCGCGGCGGACAGCATCGCGTTCCTCGTGGATCAGTGTCGCGTAGCCGCATCTGCGCCTGGCGGTGGGGGAGGACGCACTGCCGCCGCTCGCCCATGCTGCGGAGCGTGGCCAGGCCGGCGCCCCGGTCCCGCGACGCCATCAACAGGTCGAAGAAGGAACCTCTTCGAGTGAGCTGTTCGAGGCCATGTTGGCGGCGGCTCTGGTCAGTGCCGCGGTGTGCCGGTGCTGTTGCCGCTGAGCGGTGACGTCCCGGAACCCGACCCGCGTGCCATCGGCACCGAGCCTGACCCGCGCCCCTTGCGTGCAGGCGAGCCACCGCGGCGCCTTCGGGTCGGCCGACCAGGTGCATATCCTCTCGTCCGGCTCGGCACCGTCCTCCAGCCGGAAGTAGCCCTGACGGCGTTCACCTCCTCGCGGGTGCCGCCCAGGATGGCCGCCCTGGTTGACCCACTGGATCGTCCCGTCGCCGCCCACCAGAGCCACGCCCGTCGGTACGCCGCCGAGCGCGGATTCCCATCCGTTGGCCGTCATCGCAGCTCCTTAGCGGTCGCCGGACGCATACGTCATTTGTCCTCACTGGGCAGACCGCGATCAGCGGGCTCCTCGCGTCGTACGCCCGATGACCAGGCCAGGGCGCTTCTCTACGGTCGAAACCGTCGGACAGACGGCGCTCGCGGTGCGTCGCCGCAGCGACGAAAAAAGCGACGGACGAGAGTGGCGGCGCGTGCTGCTGCGACGACGTGTTCCCGGCGGTTCATCACCGTACCCGTACCCGTACCCGGACCCCTCTTCACCTGCAGAAAGGTGGCCCTCATGGGCGCGATGACGATTCAAGCAGGGCGGCCGGCCACTGCCCATCTCCTGGACGGCCGGGCCACCGCACGCACCATCAGGGCGGAACTCAAGGAACGGGTGGCCCGACTCGCCTCCCGGGGCGTGTGGCCCGGCCTCGGGACAGTGCTGGTCGGCAGCGACCCGGGCAGTGCGGCGTACGTGGCCGGCAAGCACCGGGACTGCGAGCAGATCGGCATCCGGTCGCTGCGTGTCGAGCTGCCGGAGTCCGCGACCCGGGCCGACGTGCTCGCCGCGGTCGCCGATCTGAACGCCGATCCGCAGTGCACCGGGCTGATCGTCCAACTGCCGTTGCCCGTCGGGATCGACCGCGGAGCGGTCCTGGAGAGCATCGACCCCGGGAAGGACGCCGACGGGTTGCACCCGACAAACCTCGGCCGACTCGTCATCGGCTCGCCCGGACCGCTGCCGTGCACACCGCGGGGCATCGTGGAAATCCTGCGCCAGTACTGCGTTCCGCTGACCGGCGCCCACGTCGTGATCGTGGGCTGCGGGGTGACGGTCGGCCGTCCTCTCGCGCTGTTGCTGACCCGGCACACGGAGAGCGCGACAGTGACGATGTGCCACGAGGAGACGCGTGACTTGTCAACGCACATCCGGGGTGCCGACATCGTCGTCGCGGCGGCCGGCGCCGCGGAACTGGTGCGCGCCGACGACGTCAGACCCGGTGCGATCGTCCTCGACGTCGGAATCACGCGGACCGAGGCCGGCATCGTCGGTGACGTGGCCGCCGACGTGGCGGGTACCGCCCGTATGCTCGCTCCCATGCCCGGCGGGGTGGGGCCCATGACCCGGGCGATGCTCATGACCAATGTCGTCGAGGCCGCCGAGCGGTCCCTGGCCTCCTGCTGATCGTCCGCAGAACCGCCTGACTGTGGGGCCGCCCCGGGGACGTGTCCGGGGCGGCCGTACAGGCGGTTGTCAGTCCGCGAAGACCACGGTGGTGCGCCCGTTGAGGAGCACACGGCTCTCCAGGTGGTGGCGTACGGCCCTCGCCAGCACGCGTCGCTCGATGTCACGTCCCTTGCGGACCAACTGCTGAGGCGTGTCCCGGTGCGTGACGGGCTCGACGTCCTGGGCGATGATCGGCCCCTCGTCGAGGTCGCCGGTCACGTAGTGCGCCGTGGCGCCGATCAGCTTCACCCCGCGCTCGTACGCCTGGTGGTAGGGCTTCGCGCCCTTGAATCCGGGCAGGAACGAGTGGTGGATGTTGATGCAGCGGCCCTCCAACTTGGCGGAGAGCTCGTTCGACAGGATCTGCATGTACCGGGCGAGGACGACCAGGTCGACCTGGTACTCGTCGACGAGCGCGAGCAGCTTGGCCTCCTGCTCGGGCTTGTTGTCCCTGGTGACCGGCAGGTGGTGCAAGGGGATGCCGGCGAGGTCGATGTGCTGGTACACCTCGCGCGGGTGGTTGGACACGATGCCGACCACCTCCATGGCAAGTTCGCCGATGCGCCAGCGGTAGAGCAGGTCCGCGAGGCAGTGGTCGAGCTTCGAGGCCATGATGAGAACCCGCATCCGTGCGTCGTCCCCGGTCACGGTCCATGAGGCGTCCAGCGGGGTGAGACTGGCGGACACGTTCTCCCGCACGACGGTCTCGTTCACTCCGGCCGGGACCGCGAAGGCGAGGCGGCAGAAGAAGCGGCCGGGAAGCGGGTCGTTGAAGTGGCTGGCTTCCTGGATGTTGCCGCCGATCCTGACGAGACCCGTGGTGACCCGGCTGACGATGCCGGGGCGGTCCTCGCAGGCGAATTTCAGGGTGAACGTACGGGACATGGGATTGCCGTCCTTCTTCGGGGTGGTCACGCCTGGTGCAGGTCGGTGCGGCGCCGGTCGGGCTTGTAGGGCGCGGGGGCGACGGTCGCCCGGATCGCCTTCTGCGGCCCGCCGGGCTCTCCCCAGTCGACGGTCACCTCGGTCCCCGGCTCGCTGTGCCGGACGTCGACGGTGCACAGCGACAGCATCCGCCGGTAGTAGTAGCTGTAGCCGCGGGAGGTGGCGACGCCGACGAGGTCGCCGCCGGCTGAGACCTTGTCCGCCCACATGAAGCCGCTCGACGGGGCTCCGGTAGTAGTCGCTGATCACGGCGCCGTCGTAGGAGCCGGCGATGTAGGCGGGCTGACCGAACCGGCTCCAGGCGTACCTCTCCGGAGGCGTGCGCATGCTGCTGACCGTGTAGCTCATATCGTCCCTCGCTGTGCGGGCCGGCCGAAACGCGCGGCGAGCAACGACGCTAGGCCGGTGCCCTGCGCCTCCGTAACGACCGGATGACTCCGCTCACAGGGCGCTTTGCCCGGCCGGGGACGCGACAAATGAGGTACGGCGATGTGGCCCCGTCGTGCGGCGGCCACCTGGTCGACCAGAGGGGTGCCGGCGTCGGAGCGGAGCCGCATGCGGCGGGGAAGGTGGAGAGATCAGAGCTCTTCGTCGGGGAGGTGAGGCGCGGCGTTGACGACGGCGTGCACGACTCCGGCGACGAGTTGCCGGTTGAGGGGGGCGGCGTCGAAGCGGCGGTGCATGGGCCAGCCCTCGATCAGGGCATCGAGGGCTCGGGCCACTCCGGGAGTGAAGTGCAGGGCGAGGCTCTCCCGGCTGCGGGCGAGCCAGGAGCGGGTGGTTGCGGCTACCGCGGTGTTGTGGTTGGCGTAGGCGTACATCTCGAAGATGAGCGTCATGTCGCGGTCAGTGGCGTAGGCCGGCCCGCAGATCAGCTCGACCACGGCTGCCTCGGCCTCGGCGGTCGACCCGGCGCTGTGCAGGGTGCGGCGGTAGAGCTGGGACATCGTGTCGGAGAGACGGGCGAACGCCAGCGCCAGCAGATCGTCCATGCCGTCGAAGTAGTAGGTCAGCGAGCCCAGAGGGACGCCGGCCTGTGCAGCGATCTTGCGATGGGTCGTCCTGTGAACGCCGCCCTCGGCGATGACGTCGAGGGCCGCATCGAGAATCCGGTCTCTGCGTCCGGGGTCGTTCGGGATCTCGCGCCGTGTGCCGCTCACGCACCCAATGTGTCACGGGGCGACTCCACCCGAGTGTGTACGCTTGTACAGACTTCTGTGTTCGGTCACCTACTGGAGGCATTCCCTGTGACTGTCACCCTCGGCCAGCGTCGGATCGCCGCGTTCGCCCTGTTCTTTCTGCCCGGCCTCGCCATGGCGTCCTGGGTGACGCGCACTCCCGACGTGCGCGACCTGCTCGGAGCCTCCACCGGACGCATGGGCCTGGTCCTGTTCGGGCTCTCGGTCGGGTCCATGGCGGGCATCCTGTGCTCGGGGCCGCTGGTGGCCCGCTGGGGCGCCCGGCCTGTCATCGCGGCCGGAACGCTGGCGACCGCCGCGGGTTCCGGCGTCATCGGTCTGGGGGCTGCGGCGGGTACGGATGCGGTGGTGGCACTCGGGCTCGGGCTCATCGGCCTCGGGATGGGCGGCGGCGAGGTGGCCCTCAACGTCGAGGGAGCGGAGGTGGAACGGCTGCTCGGCCGTTCCGCCCTCCCCGCGATGCACGGCTTCTACAGTCTCGGCACGGTGGTCGGCGCGGTCGGCGGCATGATTCTGACCGCCATCGCGTTCCCCGTCATGTGGCATCTCGCCGTCGTCGCCGCCGTGGTACTGGCCGTACTGGTGCCGATGATCCGATACGTCCCTTCCGGGGTGGGCCGACGAACCGGCAACGGCAGCGACATGCACGCCCAGGCCTCCCCGCGCCCCGCGGTGTGGAGGGAGCCGAGACTGCTTCTCATCGGCGGCATCATCCTCGCCCTTGCCATGGCCGAGGGAACGGCGAACGACTGGCTGCCGCTGGTCATGGTGGACGGCCATGGCTTCGACCCCGCCCTCGGATCGGCCGTGTACGCGGCCTTCGCGGCCTCGATGACCGTAGGCCGCTTCGCGGGCGGCCGGTTCATCGACCGCTACGGACGCGCGGCCGCCCTGTGCGCCAGCGCGGTCATCGGCGCCGTCGGCATCGCACTCGTGATCCTGGTGGACAACCAGGCCGTCGCGGCGGCAGCCGCTGTCCTGTGGGGCATCGGCGCGTCCCTGGGCTTCCCCGTCGCACTCTCCGCAGCCGGCGACTCCGGCGACAACTCCGCCGCAAGGGTCTCCCTCGCCGCCACCGTCGGCTACGTCGCCTTCCTCGTGGGACCGCCCTCACTCGGCCATCTCGGCGAGCAGTTCGGACTCCGCAACGCACTGTTCCTGGTCCTGATACTCGTGGTGGCCGCGTCCTTCGCCACGCCTGCCGCCCGCGCAGCCAGCCCTGTACGCACCCCGTGAACGGCGTCGGCGAACGGACGGCAACATGCGAGGGGCGACGACCGGCCCAAGGGTGTGCTGCGAGATTGCGTGCGGCGACGGACGGGCCGTAGTACCCCTGGATAGTCCTGGATCCGTGTCTGTTCTCATCCGGAGTCGTCGATGGCCGTTCGCCGTGTCATGCCCATCATCCAGTCAGAGGCTGCGAAGGAGAGCCGGGAGTTCTACGGACTGCTGGGCTTTGAGGAAGTCATGAATCTCGGCTGGATCATGACGCTGGCCTCGCCGTCCAGTCCGGCGGCGCAGGTCAGCGTTATGACCAGCGACAAAACCGCCCCAGTCACCCCCGACATGAGCGTCGAAGTCGATGACGTGGAGGCGGCTTACGCGGTCATGCAAGACAGCGGCGCGGAGATCGTTCACCCCCTGCAGGACGAGGAATGGGGAGTACGGCGATTCTTCGTCCGCGACCCCAACGGCCGCGTGGTCAACGTCCTGAGCCACCGCTGACGCTTCCCGCGTCACGAGGACGGTTTGGCAAGCCGTGGCCACTAAGCTGCGTCGCGCCAGCACTGCCGCCTCACCCTATGGTTCCCCACCCCGCCGGCACCCTCGCCGAAGACAGCAGCGAAGCAACCGACCCTGACCGGGCACCCGCTGACCGCGGAGCTGAACGGGTTCTGGTGGGTGGACCCCGACTTCCGCGCCCGGGTGGAGTCCGCCACCCACCTCCTGCTCGACGTCTGCGCTGGGCCTCAGGTGGTTAGGCGGCCTTCCAGCCCGGTCACACCGACTGCGTCTGGTCAAGAAGGAGAGATCGTGACCAGCGCCGTGTTTTCCGAGATGGTGGTGCGAGCTCCGATGCTGATGGTGATCAGCATCGTGCCCATCTACGCCATCGCCTACCTGTTGGGCGTCCTTGTCAACTTGCTTCACCACGATGAGAAGCGCCGAGCGGATGCCGCCAGATTCCTGGCCCAGCACCCGCTCACGATTCGCCGGAGGCGGGGCAGGTAGTACCAGGCCCCCCCAGGAGGAGAAACCTCTTGGGGGGCTGCCCGCACGGGCAGCAGCGGACTACTTTGCTACCCCGGCCTTCCCGACGAAATGCGGCTTGTGAGTTGACCGAATGTCTGGAGGGGGACCAGCGAGCCGGGCGGCCCGGCTCGGGTTCGGCGGTGTTCGCGGCGCGGTCGGTTCCCCGTTGGGGAGCGGGCGCTCTCGGCCGTGTGACTTCTGGACACAACGGCGCCCCGGGCGGAGCTGCCGACGACATGCGGTCAATGCCGACGACGCCAGCGGATGCCTGTCCATCCGGGAGCCTTCACAGCCCAGCGCGGGGAGATCCACATAACGCGGGCCGCGTTTCCACAGGCCAGTGAATTCCGTCCGTAGCCCCATCTACGGCGATCGAGTTGCGCGGTGCCCGTCGCCGATCCGGACGGAGGCCGAGGCAGGCGTGTGCGCCAAGTGCTCCAGCGCGGGCAATGAAGGAGTTCGTGAATGCCCAAAGTTGCGGTGCGCCGCCCGCGCACCGCCGGCACGCGCCCACTCCTCGCCCCAAATGCGGAAGTTGACCATAAATGTGATACTGGAGGTCTCCGAACTTTCTACTGCCGCTCATTATCAGGAGGTAGTGATGGATTCGTTCACCCAAGACTTCCGTGGCCACGGGGGGTACGAGAGGGTGATCCCCAACGTTCCGGTTGGTCCCTTCAGTGTCGTGGTCGCGTCGGTCACTGAAGTCGGTGACATCAATGGCGTTGTGACGCCGTTCCAGGGTGCCGCCAGCTTGTCAGTCGACGACGTCGTCCCAGAAGACGGCCAAGTGCGAGTCCGAGGCTCCATAGGCTGGGACTCGGACCTCGACTTCCGACTCAGCTGCATAGTTGCCTAGCGGCACTGCTTCGCCGAGGTGGCCGCGAAGTGGGGGCCGGTCGTGAAGCAGAACGGCTACAAGGCCTGAGCGCTGTGGAGGTCGCTTGGGCGCCGTCATGGGGCGGCCATGTGGTGATCGTTGCCGGGATGCCGACGGCCGGCTTACCCCTGGGGCGCGGGCCGTCGTGTTGGTGGTCAGGAGGCCTTGAGCTCCTTGAGCATCACGGCGTACAGCGGGGAATCAGGGAACGGCTGACGCTCGCCGACTTTCCGGTACTCCCAACTCTCGTACAGTGCCTGCAAGCGTGGCCGTTTGGTGTCGACGGTGAGCACGGCAAGGGCCTCTGGCCGGTCGGCGAGCAGTGCGGCATGCAGCTGCTCCCCGAGACCCTGCTTGCGCCACTTCGGCCTGAGCATCAGTTCCGAGACGGAGAACGTGGACGTATCGGCCGGTTCCTCGTCCAGGTACTCACGCCACCATTCGCGGCGAGGCTCGCCCGGCGCCCCGTAGGTGAACCCGACGGGTTCGCCGTCCTCGTAGGCAACCACGCATGCGAACCCTTCCCGGCCGCCCCAGTGGTCCACGAACCAGGGGAACCGCTGTACGAACTCCTCATGGCGCCTGTCGGCGTAGGCGTCGGCGTGAACTTCGAGCAGCGTTTGCCGGATGTCGGGAAAGTCGGCATGGCCGTAGTGGCGTAGCTGAACTGCCGTGCTCAACGGGCGCTCCATTCGGATCGGTAACGGTCGGCCCACTCCCGCGCCACCTTGGCAGATGGCGCATGGGTGAGAAGTTCACGGTAGTAATCGCCGAGCAGGACCCGGAGGCGGCCGGGTAGCGGGCTGCCGGACATCAGGTCGAAGACGCCCTCGGTGGACGCACATGCTTGCTCGGCGTCGCCCTGGTGGAGCTGGGCGACGGCAAGGTGGACCGTGGTCATCGCCCGGTTGCGCCGGTACTCCTCGGGCAGGGCGGCAAGAGCCCTGTACGACGCGGCTTCCGCATTGGCCGGTTGTCCCAGGCGCTCGCGGACGATCGCGGCTAAAGCGTGTTGCAGAAGGCCGTGATCTGGGCATCTCCCATGCCTGCGTGGGGTGTTGAGGGCTGATCCGTTGTGGGTGGAGACGTTCACCGGGCTGCGGATGAAGCAGTGCGAGCGGTTGTTGAAGGTGGTGCGGGAGCGGGGTGGCAACGGGCCGCGGATCGGCCGTCCATGGTGCCTGCCGCTTGCCGATCGGGTGCTGGTGGTAGCGGTCTACTACCGGACGAACCTCACCATGCGACAGCTCGCGCCGTTGTTCGGGGTGTCGCCGGCGACGGTGTGCAGGGTCATCCAGCGGCTACGCCCCCTCCTCGCGCTCGAGCCGGCCTCACATCCCGTCGACGCCGCGGACCGGCTGTGGATCGTGGACGGCACGCTGGTCCCGGTCCGCGACCGCAAGGTCGGTGCCTCGAGCCGCAACTACCGGTTCTCCGCAGACGTGCAGGTCATCATCGATGCCGACACCTGCCTGGTCGTGGCCAGCGCGCGCCCGGCACCGGGCAACAGGGCCGACGGCCATGTGTGGCGCAACTCCGGCCTGCCGGACCGGTGCCAGGGCGTCACCGCGCTCGGCGACGGCGCCTACATCAACACCGGCCTGGTCGTCCCTCACCGCAAACGACCCGGCCGGCCCCTGCTGGCCGGAGAAGAAGCCGACAATGCGGAGCACCGCCGGGTCCGCGCGCGGGTCGAGCATGCCATCGGTCGACTGAAGAACTACAAGATCCTCCGCGACGGCCGGCAGCACGGCGACGGCCTCCACCACGCGGTCCAAGCCGTCGCCCACATGCACAACCTTGCCCTGGCCGCATGACCAGAACGGAGCCGACGCCGCCATTCACCTGCCGGTTCACGGCCTTGTGCAACACGCTTTAGATTTACGGTGGTTTACCGCGATCTACATGGATCACGTGGACGTCCGATGTGAATGTGACTCAGGTCAGCATCTTGGCGGTGGGGAAGGGTATGACGTTTTCGGGGGCCTGGCATTCCCGGACTCGGGACGGTGAGGGCCAACTGGTCCGGTCCGGGCTCTCGAGCAAGCCGCTGCTCCGCATGGGTCGAAGCTGGGCAGCGGCCGGACGCGCGGGCTGCGGAGGAACTCCTCCAACGGGAGCTGGCTGGCCCGGTGCTGGCTGCGGTGAATCCGGACCGCGGTCAGCATCGTGTTGATCCGGCTCTTGCCCCTGACAGGCTCTGGTCCCGGCGCGGCACCACCACCCTCTGTCCGCTCAGGGTGCCACCGCGCGGCCTGTCTGAGGGGAGATCGCGCCGGCGCACAGGCCGTGGGCGGCCAGCCCTTGTGCGATGCGCGGGATCGCGGCGAGCGTGTTGGCGGCCCAGTCATGCATCAGGATGATCTGACCGTTGGTGAGTCGCCCGGCGGCCTGCACGATCGCGTCCGTACTGGCGCCGTTCCAGTCCTGCGAGTCCACGTCCCAGATGATCTCGGTTAGGCCGTACTTGGCCTCCACCGTCTTGACCGTCGAGTTGGTCTCGCCGTACGGCGGCCGCAACAGTTTCGGCGTGCCGCCGCCCGCGACCGCGATGGCCTGCTGGGTGCGGGAGATCTCCGAGTCGATCTGCGACTGGCCGAGCTGGGGCAGATGCGGGTGCGTGTAGCTGTGGTTGCCGACCCACATGCCGGCCGCGACCTGGGCCTTGACCTGGGCCGGGTAGGCGTCGGCGTACCGCCCCTCGTTGAACATGGTCGCCCGCAGCCCGTTCCGTTGCAGCGCGCCCAGCAGAGCGGGCGTGTTCCCGGACGGGCCGTCGTCGAAGGTGAGTCCGACGTATCCGTTGCAGGCGGCGGCCTGGGCCGGGGCCGTGTGGGCGGTCAGGGTGCCGGTGGCGGCCAGCGCCAGCGCGGCCAGGGTCGTCGTCAGGGGGCGTGCGGTCCGAGGTGGTCCGGTGGTTCTCATGCCGCCACCGTGATGTTGGAGCTCCCGCTGCTCTGGTAACCCTCGGTCGCGAGGATCATGTAGTAGCTGAAGCTGCCGAGTGTCATTCCCGCGCGGGCCCAGGCGTCGAAGTGGTTGCCGGTGGTGATGGTGCCGCCCGTCCGCTTCGACTGCCGCACGCTCCAGTATTGGTTGAAGGTCTTGGTGCCTTCGACGGACGGCGCGTTGTACCGCGTCGTCTGGTAGATGTCGTACGTGCCGCCGTCGCTGGTGACGGTGCCCTTGTACGTGCCCGTCGGCCGGTAGGTGCCCCAGTTGTCGACGACGTAGTACTCGACAAGAGGGTTTGACGTCCACCCGTAGAGGCACAGGTAGCTGTTGCCGGACGGGTTGAAGGTGCCCGAGTACCTCACGGTCCTGCGTGAGCCGTTGCTCCAGCCCTTGCCGGCGACGAAGTTCCCTGTGTTTCTCCAGCTCGTGCTGTAGTTGCCGCCGGAGTCCAGGGTCATGGAGACCGTTCCCTGCGAGTCGGTCCAGAACGAGTAGTAGAAGCCGTTGTTGGTGCCGGTCTGGTTCGTGGTGATGACGGTGGCGGCGCGGGCGGTACCGGGCAGGGCCAGCGTCGACGCGGCGCCCAGCAGCATGGCGCAGGCGGCCCTGCGGGACGTCGGGTGTGCGGGTACAGCGGTCATGCGCGGGTTCCTCCTCATCTGAGGCCGGGATATGGCCCGCAGTGTTGACCCGTCCGCGTCAAGCGTCAATAGTTTCGGTATCTGTTACGAAACGTTTCGATGGCTTCAAGGGCGTAATAAATGTGTTCTGGCCATCCGGACTAGGGAACTTTTCGGGAAGAATCAGGCGTCTGAGTTACGAATGTTTCGAATGCCGGACCGATCCTAAGTCATGGCTGCAGCAGGGTGCGCCGAAGCGGCAACTCGACGTGGGACCTGACCGGCAGGGCGACGAGCAGGAGGAACACGGGCCGCTCCCTCCGGTGCGTCTCGCGGGCGTAGGCCGCGAGGGCGGCCCGGGGAATGACCCGGCGGCCCAGCTCGTCGCGTTCGGCAGTCCCTTTTTCCGCCGTCGACCAACGCCCTCCGCCATCCCCGCCTGTCAAAACGGCCGCGGAGGCTCCCCGGGTCATCCAGGGCGAGGCTTTGGCGCGTTGGGAAGGCGCTCCGCTGCACGCACTTTCCGCCTGAATCTGCCAGCCCGCGCCGGCGGCCTCCCACGCGACCGGAAACCGCAGGCGTTCGAACGGGACGCATTCGTGGCCGTCGTGGAATGCACGTCATCTCCCTGGCGTGGCGGACCGTTGTGCGGCGGAAGGAAAAAGTGCCTGGATCAGAGGGCTCTGGCATTTGGCGAAGACGGTGCCGGGACGAGACCGAGCCGACGGGCGACGTGTCAGACACCCCATGGCGTTGAACGTCAAGCGGCGTGGGGTTGGGCGTGGTGTGATGATGCGGTCGCTTCGTCATAGCGGGTTGGTGTTTTGAGGCAGCAGTGGAGGATGCCGACCAGGCGGTTGCCGGCTTGCCGCAGGGCGGGGTTGTAGTCGACGTCACGGGCTCGTCGCTTGTCGTAGTAGCGGCGGGGGGTGCTTGCAGTGAGGTTCCCCTCCTACTGCGTAGCCATCACGGAAGCGCGATGGCATTTTCAAGAAGTCCCAAGCTGGAGCCGGAGTACTGTGATCAGGGCTGCGACCTCTACTTTTCCGGCACGGTCTGACACGGGGCGGCATTAGCTGATACTCGGATGATCTTTCCAGGAGCCGACGCGCAGTCCGGAGGCAGCAGCTATGAGCCAGTCCACTCACCTCGACATCGAGTTCGCGGCGCCCGACGGCGTGACCTTGCGCGGGACGCTGTACGTTCCCGACCGGCCCGGCCGGCACCCGGCGATCACCATGGCCCATGGGTACGGCGCGGTGAAGGAAATGGCACTCCTCCGCCTCGCCGGCACGTTCGCCGAGGCCGGTTTCGCCGCCCTGGTCCACGACCACCGCACCTTCGGCGCCAGCGACGGCACCCCACGCCAGGACATCGACCCCTGGAAACAGATCGAGGACTGGCGGCGCGCCATCACCTACCTGGAATCGCGACCCGAAGTCGACGCAGACCGGATCGGCCTGTGGGGCTCCAGCTATGCCGGCGGACACGCCATCGTGCTCGGGGCCACCGAGCGCCGCCTGAAGGCCGTCGTCGCTCAAGTGCCCACCATCAGCGACTTCGAGCAGTCCAGGCGCCGCGTCGCCCCCCCCGACAACATCGCCGCCCTGGAGGCCGCCCTCGACACCGACGAGCGTGCCCAACTGGCGGGCGAAGCACCGCGCACCCAGGCCCTGGCCAGCACCGACCCGGCCGTCACCGCCTCCTACCGCGCCCAGGATGCCGTCGACTTCTACCTGCAGGAACTCCCCGAAGGAACGCGCTGGGCAACATCGTCACCGTCCGCTCCACCCACAAGGCACGCATGTACGAGCCGGGCGTCCTCATCGACCGTGTCTCTCCCACGCCGCTGCTGATGATCGTCGGTGAGCAGGACACCGTCACCCTCACTGACACCGGACTCGCCGCGTACAACCGAGCGCTGGAACCGAAGCAGCTGGTGACGATCCCCGGTGGACACTTCGCCCCGTACACCACCGAGTTCGCTCAAGCCTCGGCCGCGACCACCGCCTTCTTCCGCGAACATCTGACACCTGGCGGAGACTGAGCTTGTTCTTCAACCTCCGGTGCTCTGTGACGGCCATCGCAGTTGGACCGCCCGAGATGTTGCCGGGGCGCTCACGCTGCTATGCGCACCCAGGTGTTGCCTGTGCGGAGCCAGAGGGAACCGTCACGGCCTTGGCCGCAGTGCATGACGACTCGGCCGGGTACCCGCAGCCGACGGCGGCTGGTCACTGCCCAGGTGGTGCCGTTGAGCTCGGCACGAATGACCTCAACGGACCGCTTGTTGTGGTGTCGGCGGGTGAGTACTGCCCTGTTGCCGCGGACCGCGAATCCGTCCGGGGCGGGGACGGGGCTGCGAAAGCTGGCAACGTCGCCGGTGGACGGAGTGATCCGTGTCAGGAAGGTGCCGCCGCTGCTGCTTCCGGAGTACCAGACGAGCCATACTTGTTCGTTCTCGGTCGCGGCGGTGCAACCTTCCAGTGGGTGGTCGGGCAGCCTCCCCTTGGGAGTCCAGGAAGTCTGGCCCTGGGTGTCCCAGCCCGCGAGGCCCGCTCCTGACTCGGTATGGTCGCCGTAGATGCCCTCGTCGCCGTAAGCCGTCCAGATACCTCCGTGGACGTCGGTGACCAGGGCGGGAATGCCATCACCGACGCAGAACTCGGCCTCAGACGTACCTGATGAGGAGAACACCACAGCGTTGGGCGCCCAAGGGCCCTCGGTCTCCTTCCGGAACGTACGGCCACTCACCAGCAGGAATCGGGAATCCGGGAGCAGGGCCAAGTGACTGGGCCGAATCCGAATGTCCTTCACCAGCATGCGTCGCTCCTCGTGTCCCGTGACGGTGACCAGCTCGCTCGTGAACGGGACTTCCGGCCTCCACCCGATCCACCCTTTGACGTAGCGGGTGTGATCAAGGTATCTCCGATGGACCAACAGGACCGCAAGCTCCCCGGTGGGCCCGACGCTCCACCGGCTCGGTGCCCCCGCACGGCATCAGCAGCCGGAAGCCGGCACACGTCGTGTATCGCGGCATCGGAACCAGCAGTCATGGGGCGCAGATTCATTGTTAGTCGCCTCTGGGACTCCGGGAGTTGAGCAGCCCGAAGAGCACTACCCTACTGGCCCTTGCTCAGTTCAACTCCAGTGGCATTGGTCCGGCGCCTGTGTCACGAGGGTCATCCGTTGCCGAAATGTTCATGCGAGCCGGGTCACTGACCTGGGCATTGACTGCCCGTCTGGACGCAGATCCTGGACGCGGGCTGGCTCGGCTTGGCTCGGTCCGGTCCGGCTCGGTTCGGTTGGCGACGCCACCGCCGTGACCGCCGCCCAGCTCCGCGACCCGGTGCTGTGTTGTGCTCGTCGGTATGTGGGGCCCGGACAGTGGCGTTGCGCGAGCGGCTGTCTCGCTTGACGGGTGGCAGCGGGTGTCATGCCTGGGCAGTGGGGCGGACGTTGATCTCGCCGATCTCGACGTCGCTGGGCTGCTCGATGGCGAAGGCCACCGCTCGGGCGACCGCCGCCGGGGGGATGCCTACCGCGTCCATGTTCTTGCGGGTCTGCTCGCGGATGTGCGGGTCTGTCATGGAGTCCGCGAGGTCGGTGCGGACGTATCCCGGCGAGATGGCTGTCGTGCGCACCACCCCGTCGGTGGACTCCGAGCGCAGCCCCTCGTGGACGGTGCGCACCGCGTTCTTGGTCGCGGCGTAGACAGCCATCGAGGGGGACACCACGGACAGGCCGGCCACGGAGACGATGCTCACCAGGTGGCCCGACCCTTGCTCGCGGAAGACGGGCAGCGTGGCGGCGACGCCGTTGAGCATGCCGCGAAGGTTGACATCGATCATGGCCGACCAGCCTTCGGTGTCGAGGTCGGCCAGCGGGCTGATCGGGGCGATGCCGGCGTTGTTCACCAGTACGTCGATACGGCCGTACCGCTCGATGGTGGTGGAGACCAGGCGCTGCAGGTCCTCGGCCTTGGTGACGTCGACGACGCACGCGGCAGCACGGCCTCCCTCCTCCCGGATGTCCTGCGCTATGGCGTCGATGCGCTCGCTGCGGCGCGCTGCGAGGACGACCGCGGCGCCGCGCTCGGCGAGCAGACGGGCTGTGGCTTCGCCGATGCCGCCACTCGCTCCGGTGATAGCGACGATCTTGCTGTGAAGAGAGAGCACTGCTGCCTCCAAGTAAAGTGGACACGTGTCCGGTGCATGGTTTCACCCTACCGGACACGTGTCCACTTGTTGGAGGCGACCATCGGGAGAGGTCTATGAGCGCGTCAGCACGTCGTCCGGATGCGGTGCAGAACCGGACCCGCATCGTGGAGGCCGCCCGCGCAGCCCTCGCAGAGTCCCACCACGTCCACCTCAACGAGATCGCCAAGCGCGCCGGTGTAGGACAGGGAACGCTCTACCGGAACTTTCCCAACCGCGAAGCGCTCCTCGCCGAGGTCTACCGTCGCGACGTCGAAGAACTCGTGACCGCCGCCTCCGCTCTGCTGGCGGAACACGAGCCCGTGGAAGCCTTGCGTCACTGGCTCGACCGGGTGATCGACTACGCCGAGATCAAGCGCGGCGTCCTGGCAGCGCTGGAGCCGGCGGCGTGGCAGGACCTTGTGGCCCACAGCCAGAACCCCATCGAAGGCGCCCTCGGTCACCTGCTGGACGCGGGGAAAGCGGCCGGTTCCATCCGCACGGACGTCGACGCCCACGGGGTCCTCCTGCTCATCGCCTACCTCGGCCGGCTGGACCGGGATGAGTGGGAACCAACGGCACGGCCTCTGATGAACGTCATCCTCGACGGCCTTCGCCGACGGGACACGGACCGGTGAGGGCAGGGCAGGGGAGGACACAAGCGTCGTGGATCGGGCGAGGCCGCTGCTGGCTTTGCGGTGATCACGTTGGATCTGTTGTGGCGAGGGTCTATGCAGGTGCTGGGTGAGATGAACGAGTAGCAGCAGTGGCTGGCGGCCGGGCTGCTACGACCAGGCGATCTCGCCGTGCCGGTCGACGAAGCGTCCGGAGCCGGCGCCGGGCTTCTCGGTGGCGAGGGCGACGATCGCGTCGGTGCCCTGGGTGATGGTCTGCTGGCCACTGTGGCCGGTGAGGTCGGTGGCGGTGTAGCCGGGGTCAGCGGCATTGATCCGGACGTCCGGCAGAGCCTTGGCGTATTGGGTGGTCAGCATCGTCAGGGCCGCCTTCGAGGCGGTGTACAACGGTGCGATGACCTTGGATTCAGACCGCGAAGGGTCGTGGGTGTAGGCGACTGAGCCCATACCGCTGCTGACGTTGACGATGACCGGATCCGGCGACCGGCGCAGCAACGGCAGGAACGCGGTCATCACACGCACTGCACCGATGACATTGACGTCGAACCTCAGGCGGTGGGGCGTCGGCCTCGTGTGCGGGTTTCACCCTTCAGGTCGACTGTCCGCAGTGCCTCGGCGGCAGCGGTGCGCAGGTCGCGTATGTACTCGCGGTTCGTCGCGACGTCCTCGGGTGTGCCGGGCAGGGCCATGTGCCCGGTCACGATGGTGTCGTACGCGGGCACGTGCGCGGAGAAGTACAGGTGGAAGAACGGTGCGCTCTCGGGTGTGAAGCTGTCCATCGCCCCCATGAGTTTCTGGTCCAGGAGGTGGATGAACAGGTTGCCGACGTGGTGCCAGTCTCCCGTGTAGTCGAGGACGAACCTGACCCCGTCGATGTCCATTTCCTTGTGACGGCCGCTGAAGGTCTCGGTGGGCAGGGGGCGCCGGTCGTCCTTGGCTTCCTTGATGAACTCGCCGGTGATCTCGTGGGAGATGATCCGGGCCGAGCGGTGCCGTGGCTGCGTCCACCGCCCGGCCGGGAGTCTCAGGGCCGCGTCGCGAGTTCGGGGTGTTCGTGGGCGCAGGTGTCCGTCGATCGAAGAATCCCTTGGAGCGCAGGACCTGCCCATAGATGCCGCTGTCCATCTACTCGGTGACGAAACCGCGTACTCGCCACCGGACGCGCGCGAGTCGAACGCGGCTGCGCCCACCTCAAGAACCAGCGGACCCTTACCAAACTCCGCACCGACCCCGCCCGCGTCCCCACCTCCTGCGCGCCCTGCTCGGCCTGACGAACCTCGAAGTCAACCGCTGACGGACGATCCACTCCGCAGACAGCCGCCCACGGCCAGCCCGGTGAGCCGTGATCCGTCGGTACCGGTGAGGTCTGTCAGCGGAGCGGTCTCCGGCACCGCGAGGGGCGGCGGCCGTGGTGACCGCCGCCGCCCGTCACGGCCGGGCCGTCAGGAGTCCTCGATGGTGATGAAGGGGTCCCACTGGAAGTACCCCTTCAACTGCCGATGCCGGTCCAGGATCTGGAAGTAGAAGTGGTACACGACGCTGCCGGCGCTTTTCACCGTTGTGCGCCAGTAGTGGTCCTCGTACTTCTGCGTCACGAAATCCGGACTGCCCTCGCTTCCCTCCTTCGGTAGCGGATAGACGCCGTCGACCACCTCGATCTCGGGCGTCCTGATCAGCGTGTGGTCGCGGTCGCTGCTCACGTACCGGTACAGCAGCGCCTTGTAGTCGCTGCCCAGCGACAGCGTCGTCTCCCGCCACCGGATGGTGTCCCCGGGCTCGGCCCGCAGGTTCAGCTCCGCGCCCGATGTGCCGATGATGTGGTCGTGCCGCGTCGTCATGTAGATGAGGCTCTGGTCGACGTAGGTCGGCGCGTCCGGGTTCCTCGACGCGTTGGGATTCTGCTCGACGATCGTGGCCGCGTCGAACGCGATCATTACGTTCAGATCTGCCATTTCTTTCCCCCTTCGATCACGAGAGCTTCGGTTACGAGGCCCTCGGCACCTTGTATGCCATCGCTCGCGGGTAGTCGTGCCGGGACAGGCGGACGCGGACCAGGAGTGGTCCGGCGTTGAGCGGGTCGTGCGGGTTGGTAAGGCGTGACAGCAGGCCGTCCAGCTCCGAGGGGTGCGCGATGCTCACCCCGTTCGCCGGAGTGTCCTCGCCGGCGAAGACCTCCGCGAGGCGGTGGTACTGCCAGGGGTGGAGGACGTTGTAGAAGTCCGGGTCGGCGGAGTTCTGCCCTGCGTAGTAGGCCGGGTGTACCAGCATCTGCTCGATGCCGTAGAGGTGCCCGTTGTCCATGACGAACACCACCGAGCGCAGCCCGAGCCGGGTGTGGGTGGAGATCTCCTGGCAGGTCTCCTGGAAGGCGCCGTCGCCGACGAACACCATCGGGCGGGCGTTCGCGCGTTCGGGGGCGAGTGCGGCGCCGGTGGCCGCGCCGACCGACCAGCCGATGGACAGCCAGCTGATCTGGGACAGGAAGCCGCCTGCGGACAGGGACAGGTTCATCGAGCCGATGAGGGAGAACGCGGCGTCGGAGACGACCGTCCACTTCTCCTCGCTCTCCTGCCCCAGGAAGTGGTTGAGTCGGTCGAACACGCTGTCGTACGTGAGCCGTTCGGCGTGCCCGGACCGCGCGCCGCTGACACTCAGCGAGGCGCGGTACTGCGCGAGGCCGGCGGGGCGGTCGGCCGGCGCTCCCCGGTGGCTGTAGGACTCGGCGTAGTAGTCGGCGGACAGGCCCCCGGAGCCGTAGGCCTTCACCAGCGCGTCCTGGAGGGCGGGCAGGAGGTGGGCGAGCTGGACGTCGGGGAAGTAGGAGGTGCCGACGCTGACGCCGCCGTGCGCCGCCATCACCCAGTCCGTGCCGACGCTCTGCTCGCCGCCGAGGTTCTTCGACGTGGACCAGGCCCCGAGCCCGATACGGCAGGTGGCCCACTCCTTGAAGACGCCGTACACGTCCGGGTGACTGGCCTTGCCGTTGTAGACGCCGTGGAATTGTGGCAGGTCCTCGTCCACAACGGCCTTGGCGCCGACGGTCGTGCAGAACGGCACGCCGGTGGCCTCCACCAGATCGGTGAGCTCCCCGCCGAGCCGGTACCGGTCGATCTCCTCGCCGGCCCACACGATCGGGCGGGGCATGCCGTACGGGCCGGGGTGCTCCTCGATCAGGGCCAGGATCGCGTGCACGGCGTCTTCCAGCATGGCCTGGTTGCGCGCGCTGAACGGCCGTTCGCGGCGGACGATCGGCTCCGTCGGCTCGGGGCAGGGCTCGTCCCACAGGTCTTCCATGACCTCCAGGTAGACCGGCCGACGCTCCGAGATGCACGCGGTGAGCGCGGCGTCGATCTGGGCGGGTGCCAGGCCCGGGTGGGAGATGACCTGCGCGTCCACGGTGACCTGCCGGTAGACGTCCAGGTTGCTCTCCGCGCGGGGGCTCATGTGCGAGGTGAGCAGGCCGACGGCGCGGAAGTTCTGCCACTGTTCGTACGGCGGGCAGGCGTTGACCGCGATGAGCGGGATCTGCTCGACGTACGCGCCGCCGCAGGAGTTGAGCAGATTGAACGCGCCGACGCTGTACGTCACCGCCGCCGCGCCCACGCCGTGGATGCGGGCGTAGGCGTCGGCGGCCTGGCCCGCGCCGCCCTCGGTCGGAGTACCGACCCACTCGATGTCACCTTCTGCCCGAAGGGTGGTCAGGAACGGGCCGAGGTGGTTGCCGGGCACGCCGAACAGATGGGTGATACCCAACTCGGCCAGTCGCAGGGCGAGATAGCGGGCGACCGTGCAGGTGGGGGTGATCGCGCTCACGAGGACTCCCACTTCCGGTCCGCGCCCGAGGCGTCCTGGTCCGGGCCCGGGCCTTCCCTGTCGGTGACCGGCGGGGCCTGGTGGACGGCGAGGGCGGCGCGAACGGCGCTCTCCAGGGCGCCCTCGATCCAGGCGTGCTTGAGGGAGGTGTGCTCGCCGGCGAAGTGCACCGGGCCCTCCGGCCGGGAGACGTCCAGATGGAAGCTGGTCATCTGGTGCGCGGCGTAGATGGCGGCCTCGCCGAAGGCGTACGGGTCGCGGGCCCAGCTCTGGGTGGCGCCCCGGCCGGTGAAGAACACCTCGATGCGCCGGCCGTGCAGGGCCTGGAGGTTGCGCAGGGCGTAGAGGTAGCGCTCCGTCTTCGGCATGGAGTCCCAGCGTGCAGCGTCGTCGGACCAGGAATACGAGGCGAGGACGACGCCGCCGCCCGTGCTGTCCCCGATCGGGTGCGAGGGGTAGTACATGAACCGGTTGGGGTTGTCGGTGGCGGAGCCCCCGCCGAAGCAGTGGGTGGCGGGCCGGAGGGCTGGTCCGCGCAGCGGCAGGCTGCTGTCGATCTGCCGCATCTCCTCGGTGACACCACTGTCCTTGACGGCGGCGCCGAGCAGCCCGGCCTCCGGCTCGGGCAGCGTGGGCACGGACACGGATTCGGCGTCCGCTTCGAGCCCCCGCCGGTAGTACTCGTACAGGCCGGGCGCGATGCCCTCCAGCGCGTCGCGCCAGTCGTCCTCGGTGAACTCCCACCAGCGGTGGCTGAATTCGAGCAGTACCTTGGTGGCCTGGTCGTAGTGGGTCTCCATGACGGCGCGGCGCTTCTTGTACGACATCGAGGGAACGATCTCCACGAAGCGCAGGGCGGAGAACGGGATGGTGACGATCGCCAGGTCCGCCGTCCACAGACGCGGCAGCTCCTTCGGATCGTCCTCGTCGACGGTCTGTACGGCCACGCCCCACCCGTCGGGTCCGACCGCCCCGGTGCCCTCGGGGTCGGTGTCGCGGCTGGGGTCGTGGTACTCGAGGCGGATCATGCGCCGGCCGAGCTGCACCTCGTCACGCAGGCCCTGATACAGGGCGTGCGGGAGGCGCCAACTGCCACCGGGTATCTCCCAGTAGCGCACGGCGGGGTTGATGTCGCTGCGGCTCAGGAAGCTGTGGAAGAAGGAGAGGTGGAGCCGCGAGGACATGTTCTCCAGGGTGCCGACCGCCTCGATCGCCTCGTCGCTGAGCCCGGCGTGGTCGCGCAGGAAGGCGCCCATCGAGTAGCCGTCGAAGTCGCGGATCACCCGTGCCCAGCCCTCGACCCACTCGTCGAAGGGTTTGTTGACGCGCTTGCCGTCGACGACGTCGGAGTAGTAGTCGCGCAGGCTCTCCAGCGCCTCGTCCACCATCTTCACGGCGGGGGCCCGGACCTCGTCGTCGGTGAGGTGGAAGCCCTCGTTGATCCGCTCGGGACCGGTGGCGTACTCGGCGCGCCGCACCTGGACGCGGTTGGAGCGGATCCAGGAGTTGCCGCGCTTGTCGGGCTCGCGGAAGTCCGGGCTGTCGTCGCCGTACGTCCACGTCCGGCCGGTGAAGGAGGTGTACGTCACCGGAGGGACGGGCACGTCGGGACCGCTGCCGGTGCGGGGGTCGATGTCCACGTTGTAGAACTGGCGCCGGCCGAGCCCCAGTTTGTCGACCAGGGCGAGGACGAGCGGGTGGAAGTCGGGCAGCCGCATGGCCCCGGCCTCGGCGTACTGGGCCGGGTCGGCGAAGGGCCGGTGGTGCTTGGTGGTGCGGAACGTCTTGATGCGTCCGCCGACACGGTTGGCGTTTGCCTCAAGGATGGTGACGTCGTGCCCGGCGTCCTTGAGCAGCCGGCCCGCGACGAGGCCGGTGATGCCGGCGCCGATGACGAGGACCTTCTTGCGCGGGTGACGAGTGGGCCCGAGATGGCCCGTGTCTATCAGGGTGTGCAGATATTCGAGCTTGAGGTCCTTGCCGTCCGGTCCGACGAGGAGAAGTTCACGGGCGAGCCTGAGACAGGTCTGCCAGCGGGCACGGGTGGCGGAGTTGTCCCGTGGAATGTCGGTCATAGCCTGCGATCGTAGATATGCCGAAACGGTTTTGCGGCGCACCCTGGAGAACAAAGTCCAAAAAGTGCCGAGAGGGCTGGGCGACTCGATTTCAACTTGCTCGAATTTTCGAACGAAAGGCGGAAGATCCCTGAGGGGCGGAAGGGGGAGGCGGGTGCAATTGAAAAACAATCCGCTCATGGAATGTGGAATTCCTGAGGTGAGGATGTGTCGACACCATCGACCGACCCGGCAGGAAACCGTCAGCCGCCCCCACAACTGACCGGCCGGCCCGGGGTGTTGTCATATGCATCCGGCCAACGTGCGCCTGACCGGCGCCGGGTGACCGTAGCGGCAAGATCCTCTTGCCGCAGAACCTGGCGGTGGTCGCCGCTGCCATCGGCATGTCGGGCAGCAGAGCGTCATTTCAGATCCGAACGGTGAACCCAATAGCTCGATGAAGCAGATCCCGCAGCGGACCCGCGTTCAGGTAAGGCCGTCCCCCCAGGATGTGGCCCTATGGGTGGCTTCCTGGCGCACGCACGTCCAGCGTCGCGGTCGCTCACCGCGCGGCGCGCAACTCCTGTACGGCGAAGGCGGTGTGGTCGTCGCACGCCGCGATCTCCACTACGGTCGGCCCCGGCTCCGCCACATGCGTTTCGTCGATCAGCCTCCTGTTCGGCAGCACGCGCCGGCGCCCGCGAAGGCTCTGCGATCCGGCTGTCTTCACTTCTCTGGGTGAAGAGTGCTGTGCGAGACGAAGCGCGACGAGTTGACGCAGCTCAACGCCGGGAGCTCCGACCGTAGAGGATGCAACAGACCTCACCACTCGAACAACGCCTGGCAGGGCCAGCCGGCCCCACCGGAGTCGTTACAAAGGCATCAGGAGTGGTGCCATCACTGAATCGAGCGAACCGGCTCACGCGAGACCCGGTCACGATCGGGGACCGGTCAGCGTGCGGCGAGGAGTTCCAGCGTGTCGATCACGCGGTTGGAGAAGCCCCACTCGTTGTCGTACCAGGCGACCACCTTGACGTGGCGGCCGTCGACGCGGGTGAGGGCCGCGTCGAAGATCGACGAGGCGGGGTTGCCGACGATGTCGGACGACACGAGTGGTTCGTCGGAGTACTCGAGGATGCCGGCGAGCGGGCCCTGCGCGGCGGCGCGGTACGCGGCCAGCACGTCGTCGCGGGTCACATCGCGGGTGACGGTGGTGTTGAGCTCGACGATCGAGCCGACCGGCACCGGCACGCGGATCGAGTCGCCCGACAGCTTGCCGTCGAGGTTGGGCAGCACGAGGCCGATCGCCTTGGCGGCGCCCGTGGTGGTCGGCACGATGTTGACAGCGGCGGCGCGGGCGCGGCGGGCATCGCGGTGCGGACCGTCCTGCAGGTTCTGCTCCTGCGTATAGGCGTGCACCGTGGTCATGAAACCGTGCTCGATGCCCGCGAGTTCGTCGAGCACCGCGGCCAGCGGCGCCAGCGCGTTGGTCGTGCACGAGGCGTTCGAGACGATCGTGTGGACGACCGGGTCGTACGCCGCCGTGTTGACCCCGTACGCGAGCGTGACGTCGGCGCCGTCCGACGGAGCACTGACGAGGACCTTCTTCGCTCCCGCGTCCAGGTGGGCGCGGGCGGCCTTGGCCGACGTGAAGCGGCCCGTCGCCTCCAGCACGATGTCGACGCCGAGCTCGGCCCACGGCAGCCGTGCCGGCTCCCGCTCGGCGAGCACCGTGATGCGTCGGCCGTCGACGACAAGGGCGTCCCCCTCGACGGTCACGGGACGGCCGAGCCGTCCGGCTGTGCTGTCGTAGGCGAGGAGCCGGGCGAGGGTGACGGGCTCGGTGAGGTCGTTGACGGCGACGACCTCGAAGTCGCTGCCGCGTTCCAGCAGGGCGCGCAGCACGTTGCGTCCGATGCGGCCGAATCCGTTGATGGCGATGCGAGTCATGTGTGGTGTCCCTTCGGTTCGTCACCAGCCTCGCGTGCGCGATCCGACCACGGCCGTGGCGTCAGCGCCATGGTTCGAAAGGATCGCGCCAGACGCCAGACGCCAGACGCCAGACGCCAGACGCCAGACGCCAGACGCCAGACGCCGGGCGGTCGACTACTCGCCCCGGGTGAAGGTACGCCGGTACTCGCTGGGGGTGGTGCCGAGGATGCGCTGGAAGTGCATCCGCAGATTCGCGCCGGTGCCGAGACCGACGTCGTTCGCGATCTGCTCGATGCTGCGCTTCGAACGCTCCAGCAGTTCACGGGCCAGGTCGATGCGGGCGCGCATGACCCACTGCATCGGCGTGTACCCGGTGTCCTCGACGAAGCGCCGCGAGAACGTGCGCGGCGAGACCGCCGCGTGCTGAGCGAGGGATTCGAGGCTGAGCTGTTCGTCGAGCCGGTGCAGGGCCCATTCGCGGGTGGCGGCGAACCGTTCACCGAGCGGCTCAGGCACACTGCGCGGCACGTACTGTGCCTGGCCGCCGCTGCGGTAGGGGGCCGCGACCAGGCGCCGGGCCGCGTGGTTCGACGCGGCCACCCCGAGATCGCCGCGCAGGATGTGCAGGCACAGGTCGAGGCCCGAGGCGGCGCCGGCCGACGTCAGCACACTTCCCTCATCGACGAACAGGACGTTCTCGTCGACCCGCACGAGCGGATGCTTCTGCGCGAGTGCCCGCGTGTAGTGCCAGTGCGTCGTGGCGCGCTTGCCGTCGAGCAGGCCCGTGGCGGCGAGAGCGAAGGCGCCCGTCGAGATGGCGGCAAGCCGTGCACCTCGGTCGTGTGCGGCGATCAGGGCATCGACGACGGCCTGTGGCGGGTCGTCGCGGTCCGGGAACCGATAGCCGGGGACGAAGACAATGTCGGCCCACGCAAGCGCGGCGAGACCGTGGGCGACGTGGTAGGCCAGGCCATCGCCGCCGGTTACAAGCCCGGGTGCCGCGCCGCACACCCGTACCTCGTACGGCATACTCGCCCGGGTCGTGAACACCTGTGCGGGGATGCCGACATCAAGCGGCTTTGCACCTTCGAGCACCAGGACGGCGACGCGACGCAGGCGGGAGGACGGCACGGGAAACAGGGTACGAGGGCAAGGCCGGTCCGCTCGACCTCACTGACAGCTCTGGGCACCGTGGTGCTCCGAGGCATCGGTGTCCTGTTCCGGGCGACGAGCACCCGTAACCTCTTCCGCAGGACAACTGCCCGGATGGCACTTTTGTTCGATTGTGTGGGGGAGTGGTAGGTCATCGTCTCCTGCGCCCACCCCGACACCGACCCTTGCGGCCTCCAGCTGAAGGTGGCACCGCGCCTGCCCGTCGGCTGCCACGTTCGCTCTGATGAGAGCTGGTAGCACAGATGCGGCTTTGCTCCGGCGTGTCGGCGCTGGTGGACATAATTCGGTCTGTGGACTTGAGACCGGAGTTGCTGCCCCCGCCCGTCAGCCGGCAACGGGTGGATGAGTTGAGCTGCGCGATCGATCGGATTGCTGACCTGGTGACCGGCGGTTCCGAGCGCGCAGACGAAGCGATTCGGGCCTTCAACGAAGTGACCGGCCACGATTACGTAGCCTTCGATTTCGCCCATTACGGCGGAAGCCGAAGCGTGGAGGACTTTGCCAGGGAGGCGGCCCGACCGGCTCGCCCTCGGGTTGCGGACATCACGCGGGACGAGCTCGTCGAGATCGTGCGCAGAGTCCTCGCCGCCTCTCCGGAGAGCGACTACTACCTGCTGCTCCTCGAAACGAATGTGCCGCATCCTGGGGTCAGTGGCCTGATCTTCTGTCCCCCGGAAGGCCTCCAGCATGCCTCCGCGGAGGAGATCATCGACGAAGCCCTGAGATACCGGCCGATCGCACTCTGAGCTGCGAGCGGGGTGACGAGGGCTGGCAGCTGTGCGCCCCTATCCGTGAGATGCCGGACCAGGAACAGGTTGCCGCGCCTGTCTGCCCAGGTCAGAGGAAGGCGCCTGGCCAAGGGACGTAAGGCCAGTCCTGACTGGACCGGAGGGGACGCAGGGCTGCTGGGGCGTTGCGGGATCGCCTCCGGAGGAGTGTCAGCGCGATGACCAGGCCGAGAGCGGCGCAGGTGTTGACCGTGGTGAACGCGGACTGCTGCCCGGGGATGAGAGCGGATGTCCGCGGATCTGCACCGGTCGTTCCAGCGGCGGCGACGCTTGAACAGATGGCGATACCGAGCCCGGTGCCGACGGCGAAGTTGGTGTCGATGAGCCCTGCGGCTGGAGCCTGTTGCGAAAGTAGATCTTGATTGTGGGCGCTCACTCCCTGCGGTGGGTAACGAGCTGACGAACAGCCGGCACCGCCACGAGGCAAACACCGCCCGACCAGTCGTGCCGCCGGATACTCGATTCCCAACGCATCGATGGTGTGCGAGGGTCGGCCAGTGACTGCCTCCCGAAACGAATCCGCCCCACGGTACGCACTCGACCTGCAGCGCTGGCAGTTCGACCTGACCTGGTCGCTGTTCGAGTACCACCTGGAGAGGCTCGAACCCGACGACTTCCTGTGGGAGCCCGCCGCAAACTGCTGGACAGTACACCGGGCCGACGACGGGACATGGGTGCCGGACTGGGCGGAGAGTGAGCCCGACCCCGTTCCTGTACCGACTATCGGCTGGCTGAGCTGGCACATCGGCTGGTGGTGGAGCGTGGCCATCGACCACGCTCACGGCAGAGCACCTCGGGAGCGGAGCGACATCACCTGGCCAGGCGCGGGCAAGCCGGCTGTCGAGTGGCTACGCGGTCTGCGTGCGGACTGGCTGGAGGCACTGGACCGGTTCACCGATGCTGACCTGGACTCAACCGCCCTGTTCCCGTGGCAGAACGACCCCCGACACACCGTCGCACACATGACCGCCTGGGTGAACGCCGAACTGATGAAGAACACTGCGGAGATCGGCCAACTCCGCCTCCTGCGAGCTGCCAGTCACCCGCCGACGCCCACGGGCTGACGGCTATGGCTATGGGAAACTGCTGGTCACGTTGACTCGAACGCCAGCCGTTCCCGCTCCCACACCACCAACTTCCGTCCAGCCCGGTGTCCGCCGGCAGTTGCGCGAGGGCCGCCGCCCGGATCTCGGGGAAAGAGCCGGTCATGTCCGTCCCTTGCCGGGAGCGCAGCAGTACCCGCCCCGTCCGTGTGCACGGTGAGCTGGGCGCGGTAGCCGTCCCACCTCTGTTATGCGTTGCTGGACTGTCCGTGGGTCATAGCGCCGCGGGCCTACGGGGGTGGTCAGGCTTCGGTCAACAGTGGGTCGTAGGGAGTCGAACGCTTTCGGCCGGACATGAAGGACAGAAAGTCTTTGACGAATGCGCTGCGGGTGTACGTTCCGTCGGCGCCGGTGGTGTCGCGGTGGAACGCGGTCCGGAAAAGCGCCCGGTATTCGTCTGCGTCGATGCGCTGGTTGCTGTCTTTGTCAGTGACGTCGAAGAGGACCTCGGCGACTCTGATCAGTGCGGGTCCGGCCAGGGACGGAACAGCCGTGGAGTACTCCTGCGCGCTGATGCGGCCGTCGCCGTCGGTGTCGAGGTCTGCCTGGAGTTCGCGCCACCAGTGGGCGTAGGCGTTGTAGAGCCTGGTTTCCTCGGGCTCGTCCAGGTCGAGGCGGCTGGACAACTCGCGGGCCATGGCGGCGAGGTCCGGCCAGTCCAGATAGCCGTCGCCGGTCTGGTCCAGGACCTCGTGGAAGAACTCCTGCGCGCTGCGATGCGTCGCGGTTTGTGCTGTGGGCTGCAGTGACGAGGGGAGGGGCGTGATGAGCCTGAGCAGGGCTCCGGCTCGCTTCATCTGGTCGGCCAGGGCAGTGACCGTCCTTGCTCGCGGGTCGTCACTTTCAGGGGAGAGGGCCAGCAGATCGGCGATGCCTTCTGCCCGGGTCCAGTTGTCGGGGAGGAAGCGGGTCAGGCCGACGGCCAGGTAGGCACCTTGCATCAGAGTTTGGGCGCCGGGCACTTCCGGCAGTCCGGCCCGTCGGCGGAAGGGCTCCGGGAGGGAAGCCACGGTGATCGCTCCGATGACCGGGCCGGCTACGGCGCGGCCGGTCGCCCACAGGGTGGGCAGGCCGTTCAGTAGAGGCGGAGCCGGGAGGTGGTCGAAGAGCTTGTAGAGGATGATGCGCATGGCCTCCGTGTTCTCCAGCTCCTCCTCGACCACGCGGTCGTAGTAGGCCCAGAACTCGTTGAGGGTGTACGGCAGGTGGCCGGGTTCGTCTCCCAAGGCGGTGAGGAACGCCTGGAATTCGAGGTACAGCCGCTCCATGACGGCCTGTTCGAGAGGCTGTCCGCTCAGCCGGCACATGGTGACGGTGCTCTCGAACAGCGTCGCGACCACCCAGGCCCGCGCACCCGGGTCCATCGCGTCGTACGGCCGGTTTCGTGCGTCGGTTCCGTTCAGCCGTGCGTGCAGGCGGTTGAGCCGTGCCGCTTCCCTGAGCCGCACGTGGTCGTCGGCGCCGAACATGCGCTGCAGGCTCAGGAGGGTGTTGCGCAGCCGTCGCCAGGGATGGGCGACGAATGTGGAGTTGTCGATCAGGGCGGCGCCGATCTGCGGGTAGGCGGCCTCCAGTACGGTCGCCCGGATCATGGCCAGGGCCCAGCGCGGGTCGTTGAAGAGTTCGTCGAATTGCGAGCCGGGGCCGAACATGGGCCTCGCTCCTTCAGAAATGTCCGGCCGTTGAGAGCTGCCGCCGCGATCAGTGGCGCCGGCGCCGGTGCTGCTGGGGTGGCCACCGTCTGCGTTGCTCACGATCAGGGTTCTCCGTTCTGCTTCGGCAGCACGCCGCCGAAGCGGCGTTCGCGTTGCTGATAGGCGTGCAGGCACTGAAGGAAGTGCGGCGCGCGGAAGTCGGGCCAGAGCACCGGCGGGAACACCCATTCGGCGTAGGCGACCTGCCAGAGCATGAAGTTGGAGATGCGCTGTTCACCCGAGGTTCGGATGACCAGGTCGACGTCGGGCGTGTCAGGGAAGGGCAGGTGGGCGGCGAAACTCTCCTCGGTTACGGCGTCGGCTGGTATTCCGCTGTGGATCAGTGACCGTGCGGCCTCGACGATGTCCCTGCGTCCCCCGTGATCGAACGCGACGGTCAGCGTCATGCCCCGGCTGTTGCTGGTCAGCGTCATCAGGTCGGCGAAGTCCCGGGCCAGTGACGGGGGAATCCGTGGGTTCGTCGCGCCGAGGAAGCGGCAGCGGATCCCGCGCGCGTGCAGGAGCGGGGCGTGCTTGCGTACCACGCGGCGCACCAGCTGCATGAGGAAATCGACCTCGGCGCTCGGCCGGCGCCAGTTCTCGGTGGAGAACGCGTACAGGCTCAACCATTCGACTCCAGCCGCCCTCGCCGCCTCGATGATGTCGATCACCGTCGTCTCCGCAGCGCGGTGACCTGACGTACGCGGCAGCGATCGCTGTGCTGCCCACCGGCCGTTTCCGTCCATCACGCATGCCACGTGACGTGGCACTCTGCGCGGTCCCCGGGCATCTGGGAGACGAGGGGCAGGGGAGGAGCCAGAACCGCCGATGGCCTGCTCAGCTGTCACGTCTTCCCCCTCAACCCCCGCTGTGACGTCTTCGCCTGAGCGACCTGGGCAACACACCGGATCAGCGCAGCTCAGTGCGCTGATCCGGTCACCTCAGCAGTGATCCGATCGCCCGTCAGCAGAGTGTCACCGCCCGGTCCTGCAGAGCGGGCATGTTCCGCGGTTTCCACCCTTGGCACTCCCGTCCGACTCGGCGCTCCCATGCGGGGTGATGCGTTAAACCCACCTTGCCCAGTGCGCATAGGATTCGTCGTCCGCAGGTGGGTCCAGTGCTCGGCCGGGAAGTCGTAGAGCGCCAGCAGCTGGTCCTGGTCGCCGGTGATCTTCTTGATGGCCTGGGGGAATTTCGCGCCACAGAGCTTGGCGAACGTTTTGATCGCCTGTGCCGAGTGTTCGAGGTCCTCGGCGTTGAAGATTGGGTGACCGTCGCCGCCGAGAGCCCGGTGGAGGAGCCGAGGAACGGCTCCAGGGCGGCTACGAAGTCGCCAGATGACAAGCCGTGCAGGTAGAGCAGTGGCAGCACCTCGCTGATCTTCGGCGACTTGCGGCACCACGGGCGCAGGATGGTGGAGGAGAACCGCTTGCGCTCACCCGTGGCCTCGTCGACGCGTTTGTCGTTCACTCGCGGGGCGCACTTCACTTCGATCATGCCGGCCGCGGTGGTGACCTGCCGGGGCTGGTGATAGCCGTTGCAGACCACCAAGCGGCGCCCCTTGTCGTCGCGTTCATCGGCCAACTCGGCCATTAAGGCGTTAACTTCGTCCTCCGGTGCGGCGCCCAACATCCGTCGCGCGCCGTACCGGACAATCTCGTCCAGCAGCGAACTGCCGCTTGGCGTGGTGCCGCCCCCGTTGACTGCCGTAAGCCCGGGCGTGCCTTCCCCGGCCGACGCGACAACGCCGGCCTTGCTCGATGACCTATCGATCGATCCGTCGGGAAGGTACGCCTCCTTCCGTGAGGAGTGATCCACAGGTACTGAGCATTGCTCGATCTTCTCGGAGCACCGATCTCACCACTGCCCGTGCTGATCGCCCGTACTACGGGACGATGCCCACACCGTCGAGCCGGCTCCAGGACTTTTCCTGAGAGGCTGTCATGGCCGGCCATGACAGTCCTCCTGGCCGAGGTCGGACCCGGGAGTCGTACGGGAGAGGTCGGAAGTCTGCATCGTAGAAGCACCCCGTGCCGTAGGTGCGATCGAAGGAGGCACATGATGACGCAATGGACTGCGGCGTCGGCTTTTTACCCGTGCGTACCCAGGCAGCCAGTGCGGCAACGGAGTTGGCGTACTCAGCGTTACTCAGCTCGCTGTGCTCGCTCTCGTTGGTAAAGGTCTGCACGAGGTTCTTGTCACGATGTGCGTTCTTGAGAGTCGCCCGGTATGCAGCCTCATGCTCGACGAATGCGGTGGGGTCGTTGATGGCATGCATGGTGAGCACCGGGATCGAAACCTGCCCGGTGAGATCGCTGTCATAGGACAGATCGCGCTGGGCATCGGGGTCGGCGGAAAAACGCTCGACCCCCGCGTTCAGTGCCTTGTCGTCATGTGAACCGGAGTACCACACGCCGTCGTTGCTGAAAGGGTTTCGGTCGCCAAGCCGATTGTGCACGATGTCGCGGAAGGTGAACACGGAAAAGCGCAGGTGCGATTCCAGCGTCCGCTCCGGGATGTTTGTGACGGCGAGGATGTCGTCAAGGTTGCGTTGCTGCAGCGGGGTGCGCTCCTGTGGAGCTGAGGCATATCCGGTGCACTCCTGCAGGCGAGCCCGCAGGCCTGTAGTTGTCAGGGTCGACGTGGGACGCAGTCCCTGCCACAGCGGGTACTGAGGCTCGCTGGGGAGGGGAAGGTTTTGGCAGTAGTACTGATAGACCGCCCGAAGATCGACGCGGTAGTCGTAGCCGCGGGAGCCGCCGGCCAGCACGCCGTTGGTGAGCAGGGCGCCGTCGTAGGGACCCTGCTTCTTGCCGTACATCTCCACGACCTTGGCAGCGACGTTCCCGCCCCAGGACTGACCGTGCACGTATGTGCGTTCCGGCTTGCCGAATTCGTCCACGAACAGCCGACGCAGATTCTCCGTGTCCGCAGCAGCCATTCGGGTTCCATAACCACCGCGCCGGTAGGAGGAACCTGCCCAGGCATAGCCCTCGTCCACCATCACAGACCAACGATCCAGGTCGCTGGTGCTCCTCTCCGGATCTGATCCTTCACCCAAGTCGGGGCCGCCGTGAGCGTGAACGATCAGTGAGCCGTTCCAGTGCTTGGGCACGGCGATTGCGTAGAAAGCTCCGTTGGCGTCCTGGCCCCTGTAGCAGGTGGCCTTGCTCTCCACGTTTGAGGGGCATGCCGTCAATGCAGGCTGCGGTTGGGCAGCTTGAACCGGACTGATGCCGCTCAAGGACCCAGCGACGATGCCGGCGATGCCGGCGACCAGTGTCCCCCTCCGTCGCATGCGGGACTGGGGGCGTGGAGGGGAAGGCATGTTCCTGCTTGAGCTGTGCAAGGCAACGCTCCAGAACTCAGTGGCGCAGCATCACGCCGAGTGAGGCGATGCTAGGAATGCACTTGTCGGAGCACCATGGATCACTCAGTTCTGTTCATACTGTGCGCGCACACTCGCCCGTCGGAACCCACCGCATCGACACCCCTCAAACAGAAGTGGACAAGCACGCGACGCTCAGGGGGAACGGGGTGATCTCGGTTGACAGCTCCTCTGCCGGAAGCTCCATCTCCCGCGCCCGCCCCTCGGGGGCAACTCTGGCCGCGCTCGGCGACATCGCCAAGCGGTAGTCGAATCTGCCATCTTCCGGAAACGCAGTTCAGGAAAACGACTGGCTGCGGGAGAGCCTGAAGCAATGGAATGATCACGCTGTGACTGGTGTGATCACGGCATCGGAGCGTTCCTGGATAAGACGCCGCTTAGACAGGCGCGGTTAGCCTCGAAGTTTCGTGACGGTCCGCCGACGGAGTCGGTGGACCGTTTTCGTGCCGTGGGCTGAGGCGGTGCAGGCCGAAGGCCCGAGTGTCGCCTCGGGATGGCGCCGGATTCCACTGCTCCGGGTGTTGGGGTGCTGTCGAAGGGACGGGGAATCTGCTGGTCAGCCAGGGTCGGGCAGTTGGGTGAGCAGGTCGAGGGCTGCGGTGATGTGACCGGTCCAGGGCCAGTGCCGGGCCAGGCGGAGGGTTCGCCGACGGCCGGTGGTCACGAGCTGTCCGGCCGCGGTGAACAGGCGGAGCCGTAGCCGGCGGGGCTCCCAGAGCCTGGCCTTGCCGGTCAGGGCGAGCGTCGACATCCAGGCCAGCAGGTCGAGAGCGATCTGCACGATCTCCAGCCAGATCCGGTTCTGGGCCGTGCGGTGCAGGGGCAGGTTGCGCAGGCCGCTGGCCCGGGCGGCGCGGATGCGGTCCTCGGCCCGGGCCCGCAGCCGGTGACGGAGCTCGAGCCCGGCGATCGGCCGGCCCGAGGTGTTGGTGGCGAAACAGGTCAGCCGCATGCCGTCCGCATCCGTGAGCCGCAACTGGGCCCCGGGGTGCGGTCGTTCCTTTCTGACGATCAGCCGCATACCCTCCGGCCAGCCGTCCAGAACGTCGCCGGTGAGTTCAGCGATCCAGGCGCCGTCGCGGATCCCGCCGTCCGCCTCGACGGCCGCCGTCCAGGCCGATGCCGGAACCTTCAGCACATGCTGGTGGATCGCCTCGGTGATCACCATGCCGACCGAGTAGGACAGCCACCGTCCCCGCTGAGCGAGCCAGGCGACGAAGTCGTGGGTGCCGCCCGCGGAGTCGGTGCGGATCAGGGTCCGGCGCCCGCGCCGGTACTTCTTCGGCAGCTGGGCCAAGGCCAGTTGAGCGGCGGTGATGTGATCGGTGGCCGTGTTCGATCCCGCGTTGCCCGGTCTGAGCAGGGCTGCGACCGGTTCACCCGTGCCGCCCGGTCCGTGGTCGACGAACCCCATCAGCGGGTGGTGGCCGTAGGTTCGCTTCCACGTGGGTGCGGCGTCCTCCTTGTCCGAGTGCGCGATCACCAGCACCCCGTCGAGGTCCACGGTCACCGTCCCGCCCGCATCAGGCGCTTCCCGGTCGGCCAACCGCCAGACACGTCGGCGGACTTCAGCCCGCGCGGCACGGATGGCCCGCAGGGCCTTCTCCCCGGAGGCTGCAAGGGCGTCGATGAGGCGGGAGACCGTCGGATCGGAGGCCACCGGCCCGAACACGGCCGGCTCGGCCCGCAGCATGGCGACATCCGCGAGGCAGTCGCCGCCCAGCGCAACCGCCAGGGCCACGTCCAGCAGGACCTTGCCCGGGTCGTGCACCGCCCGAGCCTTCCGCCACGGCGTCAGCGCCGCTGATATCGCGGTGTCCAGGCCGGCCTTGCGGACGGTCTCGACCAGCAGCACGCCCCCGGCCTGCGAGACCACCGCCCGGCCGCCGCCCTCGATGCGGACACGCGGGTACGACCCGATACGCTTCTTCACCTGGAGAGTGCTTCTTTCCCTGCAGCCAACAGGACCCTAGACAAGTCCCATCGTTGCAGGTCAGGGGCACTCTCCACTTATTTGATCAAGCCTCGGACACTCCACCTCGTGAAAGCGCGAGGTTAGCTACCTCGGCGGCAGGACGGGCACGGTCCTGGTGATCACGGAGTTGCGACGCTCTGTGATCACCGGGGAGACCTGTGTCTGCCCTGCCGTCATGGCTGGAGCTTTAGCTGATGCGCGTTCCCGTGCCGCTGACACGGACGCGCGGGTCGCCCGCGCGCAGCGTCACCGTGAGCTCGCCAGGGCGGCCCAGGTCCTCGCCCTGATGCAGGGTGAGGACGGCGTCCTCGGGGACCAGGCCGAGCTCACGGGCGTACGCACCGAACGCGGCCGCCGCGGCGCCGGTTGCCGGGTCCTCGACGACGCCGCCGACGGGGAATGGGTCACGGACATGGAAGACGGTGGCCGACTCCCGCCACACCAACTGGACCGTGGTCAGGTCCAGGCGGTGCATCAGGGCTTCGAGGCGCGCGAAGTCGTACGCGAGATCTGCGAGGCGCGCGCGTGTCGCAGCACCGATAACGAGATGGCGGGCACCGGCGAACGCGATACGGGGCGGGAAGGCCGGGTCGAGATCCGTGATCGGCCAGCCGAGCGCGGCGAGCGCCTCCGTGAGGCCGGCTTCGGCGATCTCCTTGACGTGCGGCTCGACACTGGTGAGGGTGGCCCGGACCGTCCCGTCCTCCTCTGCCACCTCCACCGGTACGGTGCCGGCGCGCGTCGCGAATACCAGCTCCCCGGGGCCCATCCGCTCGGCGAGCGCGACGGCGGTCGCAACGGTGGCGTGCCCACAGAACGGCACCTCGGCCTTGGGGCTGAAGTAACGGATGCTGTACGCCCGTCCCTCCTGCCCGCCGAGACCCTCCGGAGGCGCGGTCAGGAACGCGGACTCGGAGTATCCGAGCTCGGCGGCGATGGCCAGCATGTCGCTGTCGTCGAGGGCGGTGGCATCCAGAACGACGCCGGCGGGGTTTCCGCCGTCGGGGGCACTGGAGAAGGCGGTGTATCGCAGTACCTCGGGCCGCGGCGCATTCGTCGTCATGTTTGCGCCAACACGGTTTGGGCCCGCGGTTATTCCTCGACGCGAGACCAGGACTTCCCGGCGCGGGTGCATCTGGCGAGGGAGTTGCCGGAGGACCCGGATGTCGGGGTGAAGGCCAGGATGCGGCAGGTGACGTATGAGCTGGGTCCGGTATCCGAGGACGGAAGCAGCGCGCGGGGCTACCCGTGGGAGCCGGGGCGAGCGTTGAACGTGACGTGTTGTCTGACGGATGCCGAGTGACTGCTCTGGGACCTGAAGCGGGGGTGCCCCTATGGGTTCCGTCAAGGGAATCGGGCTGCGTTCGGGCGAGGTGCAGGGCAGCATGGCTTGATGCCTGACCTGTTGTGGGATGACGTCAAGAACTTCTTCGAACCCGATCTGATGGGTTCGCTGCCGGACGTGCGTGTCCCGGACACTTCGGTGGAGGACTGGCAGGCGGTGCTTGATCTGGTGCGGTCGCAGGGGTGGTCGTATGAGTACTCCGAGGACGGCGTCGCGGTCCGGCTGCCGCGAGCTGCGGACATGCTGGCCCGCAGCGAGGGCGCCGACGCGTTGCTGCGGGTCCGGCCGGTCCCCGGATTCCTGGTGATCTTTCGGGCCTATGAGGGCGGCTGGATCGACTTCGATGTGGATCTGCGGGAGTTGCAAGACCAGATGGGAGTCGATGTGCTGTGCCGTCTGCTGCGGGCGATCGGGCGACGGCTGGGCAAGCCGGTGCTGGTGACCCCGGAGTCGGATCCGCTTCACCCGGTTCTCGGCTTTGATGTCGCGGCCGACCGAGTGGTGCTGCTCGCCGAACCGGAACTCACGTGACTGCCACTGGCCGGGATTCGTAGAAGGTTCCGTCTCGGAGCATGACGAGGAGGACGTCGGCCCGGCGCCTGGCGAGGCAGAGCCGTGCCTGGGTGCGGTGTTTGCCCTGGGCGATCTTCTTGTCGTAGCAAGCACGGGAGTCCGGGGCGGCGAGTGCGGCGAACGCGGAGTGGAAGAAGGAGCGTTTGAGCTGCTTGTTTCCTCTCCTGTTGTTTCCTCTCCTGGAGGGCTGTTCGCCGCGGCTCGAGGAGCCCGAGCTGCGCCTCGCCGGGGCGAGGCCGACGTAGGCGGCGAGGTGGCCGACGGTGGGAAAGGTGCCGCCGTCGCCGACCTCGACCAGGATGCGGGCTTCGGTCCTGACGCCAACCCCCGGCGTGGACGTCAGGGCTTTGCCCCTAGGCCCTGGCCCGCCTCGCCGCCCAGTACCGAAGCCGCCGTCGGCAAGGTCAGCTCTCGCATGGCGAGAGCTGGACCTCACCAGCGATCAGGTCGAAGCCTCGTCGGTCAGCGAAGGCACGGCGCACGGACGGAGGACCATGAGCGAGTCTTCCAAGGCCGCCCACATGGCAAAGGGGAACCGGTCGAGCTCAAGACAGAGCGCGACGTCATCAGGATGGACTCCTTGACGCACCCCCTCCCTCAGCTCGGCGGCGGCGCGCGACTCGCCGGCGCGGCGGAGGAATTCAGCTGCATCCGTCCCAGCCTCGGTGGCCCTCCGAGCGATGTATTGAGCGCACGCCAGATCTTCATCGGCGCGCCCGTCGTCGCCAGTGACCACGAACGTGACACTGTCACACTCGCGTGTCCGCAAGAGCCGAGCCGTTGCCTTCGCCACCACGAAGCTGGCGCACAGCACCAGCGATGCCTCCTTGACCGCGAGGGCGCCGACCGTCCCTGCCGTGGTCTTCTGCACAACGGTCCGTCCGCCAAGGTCAACAGACCGCAGCAGGCCCGGCGAGTTGACCATGTCGAACCCGGGCGCGGGCGGACCGTCTTTGATCGCCACCCAATCCGGGTGGCGAGCCGTGAGCGCGAGGGCTTCGTCCAGGGACTCAGCAAGAACGATCTTTTCCGCCCCCTGGGCAAAGGCCCAGGCAGCCACGGTGAAAGCACGCATAACGTCGACTACGACCGCCACGGATGGGGCTTCGACCAGCTCAGCGATGCCAAGGAAACCAGCGTCCATTCCGATCATGATCGCGCATGCCTGACCCGAAGCACCCGGAGAGTGGTCCGCATCACATTGGCGGTATCGGAATGCAACACATCCAGCTGCCTGCGTCGCGAAAGTGGTCCGCAGCTAGTCGACGTGCACGACATCGAGACGTTCCGGGCCGCTCAGCCCAAGCACCGGCCGCGGCGGCTGCACATCGCCCGGCAGTTCTTCCGCTTCGCCAAGAGCCACAAGATGATCCTCATCGACCCCACCAGCGGACTGTCGGCGAAGGCGCTCAAGGGTTTCATCGGCCAGACCCTCACCCTCGACCAGCAGCGACGCCTCTTCCGACGGCGGGCCAGCGGTCCCGCCGTCCACCCGCACGAGGCATTGCTGGGCATTCTCTCCCTGCACGGCGCCTCCGGCAGAGAGGTCCGCCACCTGCGGCTGATCCGATCAGCCGCACCAGCCGATCAGCCGCACCAGCCGACCAGCCGCACCGTCCGCCCCGGGCAACGCCTCCACCCGGTGCCCCTGGATCCGATCAGCTGGACTGCCGTGCAGCGGTGCCTGGCTCATCGCGAAACCCAGCGCACCAGCAACCCGCACGTGATGGTCACCAGGCACCAAGGCCGGCCGATCCCCGGCCTCCAGCGCCTATGTCAGCCATGTCCTGGACGCCTGCGGCCTCCCGCCCGGATACTGCGCTCCCCCGACCATGTCCATGAGGGCCGCCTACTCGACCAGAACGAAATAGGATCATGATGCGATCTCCGCTTGCGGGCCGCGTGTTGGCCCCGGCACCGGTGACGTTGATCACTGCCGTGTTCATCACCGTCCTGGCTCACGCGGACTTCACCGGCCACGACACCGACGTCCTGGAAGGCCGCTTCACCTCGGCCTGGAATCCGCACTGACCGGCCTGGCCGTCCGGTATCCCAACGGCCCCGGTCCATCCAGAATGGCGACGTTTGGCCGCCCTGCCTGCGATGAGTTCCGGCGTTCCATCGGGTCTCCACTCCGGACGACCTCTACGACCAAGGAGGAGTTTATGGGCAAGGTCATCTACTGGATGAACACCTCGATCGATGGCTACATCGAGGACCCCGACGGTGGCATGGACTTTATGGACCCGGCCGAGGACTTTCACCAGACGGCGAACGACCATGTTCGCCGGACCGCGGCGTTCCTGTTCGGGCGGCGGCTGTATGAGGCGATGGAAAAGCCCTGGACGCAGGACCTCGGCAAGGAAGGCGCCCCGGCCGTCGAGCGGGAGTTCGCCCAGTTCTACAAGGAGACGCCGCGGTACGTCTTCTCCGACACCCTCCAGACCGTCCCCGAGGGGGTTACGATCGTCCGTCGCAAGGACGCCGTGTCCGTGGTGACGCGCCTCAAGCAGGAGATCGACGGCACCCTCCAACTCGGCGGCCCCGAGCTGGCTGTCTCCCTGCTGGACCTGATCGACGAGTTCTGGGTGTACGCATTCCCCGTGATCGTCGGGGGCGGCAAGCCGTACCTGCCCGTGAGAGACAAACTGCGGCTGCGCCTGGTCGAGCACCGTTCCCTCGCTTCAGGAACCATGTTCCGACGCTATGTACGACCCTGACCGACCAGGAGCGGACCCCGCGCGGGCGCACCCACGATGCACCCAGTGGTCGTACGCCCGTGCGAGGTCCTGGGCGAAGTGGCGCCCAGGTCACTGAACCCGACCGGCAGCAGCTGATCGACGACCCCTCCCTCGTGACCAACGCCGCCAGGGAACTCATCCGCCGCCACGGGCTCATCAACACCGCGCGGCTGATCACCCAGGACACCGAGTTCCAGGGCATGCGGCTCAAGCAGGGGGAGCAGATCCTCGTCCCCAACCACCTCTACGGACTCCACGAACGGCAGGTGGACAACCCGCTCGCCGCCGACTTCACCCGGCCCCACCCCGAGCGGCACTACGCGGCCTTCGGCAACGGCCCCCACCGGCGTCCCGGCTCCTTCCTCGCCAAGCTCGAACTCACGGTCTTCCTCCAGGAACGGCTCGCCCGTATCCCGGACTTCACCATCAAGCCCGGCGCCCCCCCCCGCATGGCATCCGGTCCCGTCAACACCACCCACGAACTCCACATCGCCTGGGACACCGATCCCCGCTGACCCACCATCGGCATCGTGCCTCACGTGTAGAAGTCGCAGATCAGGTACGGCCTTTGATTGCATGACAACAGTCCGACTATGCACGTCATTTGAAAGTAGAGCCGGGCTCGGAGTCAACCATCAAGGGGATCTTGCTTCTTTCATTGACAGCGGAAAATAAGCCGCCTAGGTTCCCGGCCATGTCCTCGCCCCCTCGTGTAGAGACGTTCCCGGCCAACACGCCGGCCGTCTCGCAGATCTTCGTCACGGCCCTGTCCCAGGGCCCGCTCACCCGGCTTGAGTTGGCCCGGCGGGCCGGGCTGTCCCCGGCCGCCGTCACCAAGGCCGTACGGCCCCTCATCGAGGCCGGATACCTGGTGGAGAGCGCCGACGACGACGCCCGCCCGGCGCTGGGCAGGCCCGCCAGCCTGGTGCGCGTCGACAGTGGACGGGCCCTGTTCGTCGGGATCAAGGTCACCGGCGACGAGGTCATCGGGGTCCTCACCGACCTGTGCTGCCGGGTGCTGCTCGCCCGGCGCCTGCCGCTGGCCGACCGCGCACCTCAGGCGGTGCTGGCCACGCTGGCCGGCCTGACGCAGGAACTGCTGGCCGAGGCGGACGGACTGGGCGTCCACGTCGTGGGCGCGGGCGTCGCCGTCTCCGGTGATGTGGACCGCGCGGAGGGCATGGTGCGGTACTCGCCGTTCCTGGAGTGGCGCGAGGTGCCGCTCGCCGAACTGGCCGCCATGATCACGGGCCTTCCGGTCACCATCGACAACGATGTCCGTGCCCTGACCGTCGCCGAGCAGTGGTTCGGCGCAGGCGTGGGCCTGTCCGACTTCGCCCTCGTCACCGTCGGCGCCGGCATCGGCTGCGGCCTGGTCGTGCACGGCCGGGTGGTCGCCGGGGCGCACGGCGTGGCCGGCGAGATCGGACACGTCACCGTCGACCCCGCCGGTCCCCTGTGCCACTGCGGCAACCGCGGCTGCGTCGAGGCCATCGCGGGCGACGCCGCACTCGTCGACCGGGTCCGCGCGGCCACCGGCGCCGAGGTCACCGACGCCGCCGAGGCCGCCGCACTGGCCCACGAGGGTGTCGCCGGGGCACAGGAGGCGTACGCCAGGGCGGGCGAGGCAATCGGCCGGGGCATCGCCACCGTGGCCAACCTCCTCGGACCCGAACGCGTGATCATCTCCGGTGAGGGCCTGGCCGCCTACGACCTGTTCGCGGAGCAGATCCGCAACTCCTTCGCGGCGGCGGCGTTCGGCTCCGCCGCCCAGTGCGACGTACAGACCCGCCCGCTGCCCTTCGAGGAGTGGGCACGCGGGGCCGCGGCCACCGCCATCCAGTCCTTCATCGGCTCGGGGTCGAACCAGTGAGCGCCCCGACACCCGTGTCCGGACCGAACCCGCACGTACGAGGAGCAGCCATGACGCTGCAGAGCCACCCCTCGCCGGTACTTCGCCGGTACTTCGCCAAGAAGGGCCTCGCCAGCCTGGTCGACGAGGTGTGGGAGACCATGGGCGACGGCTTCAACGACGCCGCCAAGCAGCTCTCCCGCGGCGAGGACGGCAAGTACTGCTTCGTGCCGCTGTACGAGTACCCGTTGGCCGTCTTCTACCGCAAGGGGCTCTTTGTCGAGCGTGGTTATCAAGTTCCGAGAACCTGGGACGAGTTCGTCGGCCTGGCCCGGCGGATGCGGAAGGACTGCCTCTCTCCGGTCTCCTCCGGCTACGGCGGCGGCGACAGGTGGTCCGTCCTCGGCGCCTTCGGCTACCTGAACCTGCGCGCCAACGGCTACGACTTCCGCACGTCGATGTTGCGCGGCGAGACCTCCTGGACCGACAAGCGCACCGCCCGGGTCCTGGACCCGTGGCGCGAGCTGACCCCCCGCTGCCAGAGGAGCGGCGACGGCCGGTCCCGGCAGGACGCCGCCCGGTCGCTGCTGGACAAGAAGACCGGCATGGCGGTCATCGGGCTCTTCCTCGGCCGGCAGGTCACCGACGAGGAGATCCGCGCCGACCGCGACAGCGACCCCGGCTTCATCTCCACCGTCTTCCTGCCCGGCCTGACCGAGTGGCTCGGCCACCCGGACGACGGCGCCCCCGTGTGGCGGCAGTTCTTCCAGATCGTCCTGCCGCTGTGCCGGCCGGCCTTCGCCGCGCTCGCCACCCTCGAATCGATCTGGATCTACAACGACATCTTCTGGCCGCTCACTCTCATCGAGACCAGTGACAAACAGCCCATCACCTCCGCCCTGGCCAACCTCCAGGGCCAGTACTTCACCAACTCCAACCTGATCGCGGTCGGCGTCCTGATGACCGCGATCCCCACGCTGCTGGTGCACTTCGCGCTCCGGCGCCGGTTCATCAGCGGACTCACCCTCGGCTCGGGGAGGGGCTGAGCCGCCCCTCCCCGCCGGAAACCCACCCCCAGGAGGCACGGCCCATGCGGTCATCCTCGTACTCCGTCCTGCCCGCACGCTCTCTGAGAGCCGCGGTCGTCCTGGCCCTCGTCGCCGGCCTCGCGACGGCCGCCCCGGCCGCGCGTGCCGGCACCAGCACCAGCACCAGCACCAGCGCCAGCACTGCCGCACCGGCCCTGGCCGCCAAGCCCTACATGGGCTGGTCCAGCTGGAGCATGCAGTCGTCGAAGTACCCCGGCCTCAACCCGGACGGCGACTACAGCTACCTCACCGAGGCCAACGTCCTCAAGCAGACGAACGCCCTGGCCGCGAAGCTGAAGAAGTACGGCTACGAGTACGTCAACATCGACGCCGGCTGGTGGCGCGACCAAGCCTGGAAACCGGAGTTCGACCAGTACGCCCGGCAGAAGGCCGACCCGGTCCGCTTCCCCCGCGGCATGAAGCCCGTCGCCGACGACATCCATGCCAAGGGCCTCAAGGCCGGCATCTACCTCCCCGTCGGCCTGGAGAAGGAGGCGTACAACGACGGCAAGTCGCCCATCTGGAACGCCGAGGGCTGCACCACCGCCGACATCGTCTACGACGACCTGCGCACCACCAACGGCTGGGACAGCGCCTACAAGATCGACTTCTCGGATCCCTGCGCGCAGAAGTACATCGACTCCCAGGCACGGATGTTCGCCGACTGGGGCTACGACTTCCTCAAGCTCGACGGCGTCGGCCCCGGCTCCTTCAAGAGCGGCGAGAACTACGACAACGTCGCTGACGTCGCCGCCTGGCAGAAGGCCATCGCCGCCACCGGACGCCCGATCCACCTCGAACTGTCCTGGTCCCTGGACATCGGACATGCTGCCGACTGGAAGAAGTACTCCCAGGGCTGGCGCATCGACACCGACGTCGAGTGCTACTGCAACACCCTCGTCAGCTGGGAGAACTCGGTCGACGACCGCTGGGCCGACACCCCCGCCTGGACCCGGCACGCCGGCCCCGGCGGCTGGAACGACCTGGACGCCCTGAACGTCGGCAACGGGAAGATGGACGGCCTCACCAAGGCCGAACGGCAGAGCTACGCCACCCTGTGGGCCATCGCCAAGTCCCCGCTGTACACGGGTGACGACCTCACCCGCCTTGACTCCTACGGCATGTCCCTGCTGACGAACAAGGAGGTGATCGCGGTCAACCAGGGCGACACCCCGCCCGCACACCTGGTCACCGCCTCCGACCCGCAGCAGGTGTGGGCCGCGAAGAACCCCGACGGCACCTACACGGTCGCGCTGTTCAACCTTGCCGACACCTCCGCCGCCGTCACCGCCGACTTCTCGGCCCTCGGCTTCACGGGCAAGGCGGCTGTCCGTGACCTGTGGAACCACGAGAACCTCGGCACCCACAGCGGCAGGATCACGCAGGCGCTGCCCGCCCACGGCTCCCGCCTGTTCACCGTCACCCCGAAGGGTGCCGCCGTGTCCCTGACCGGCTACGAGGCCGAGTCCGGGGACAACACCCTCGGCGGCAGCGCCTCCGTCGGCGACTGCTCGGCCTGCTCCGACGGCAAGAAGGTCGGCAACCTCTACCAGGGTGGCAAGCTCACCTTCAACGACGTCGTCGTCCCCAAGGCGGGCACCTACCAGGTGCGGATCTCCTACATCAGCGGCGACGCCCGGACGGCGTCCATCTCCGCGAACAACGGCGGCGCGGTCCGTCACACCTTCGCCTCCACCGGTGACTGGGGGACCGTGTCGACCGCGACCGTCCCGGTCCAGCTGAAGGCGGGCTCCAACACCCTCACCATCGACAGCGGCTCCGACTACGCACCGGACATCGACCGGATCGACGTACCCAAGACGTCCTGACCCTCCTTTCCGGGGCCCGGCCCCTCCCCGCCGGGCCCCCTCTTCCCCGAGCCCAGGAGTCGCCATGACCACCCCCGCCCCCGAACCCAGCAGAAGAACCCTGCTCTCCCTGGCCGCGACCGCCGGACTCGCCGGCGCCCTCGGCGGCCTGCCCGCCTTCACCGCCTCCGCCGCCCCCGCACGCCCCGCCGAGGCCCCGGTCGGCGCGCCGACGCCCGCCACGTGCTGTGGTGGCAGGCCCCCGGCGACGCCCACTCGATGATCGAACAGGGCCTGCCCGTCGGCAACGGCCGCCTCGGCGCCCTCACCGGCAACGACCCCGGCCGCGAACTGCTCCTGATCACCGACGCCACCATGTGGACCGGCGGCCTCAACGACACCCTCGACGCCGACGGCCAGTTCCCCTACGGCCGCGACGACTTCGGCTCCCTCACGCTCCTCGCCCGCCTCACCGTCGACCTGCCCGACCACGACCTGGGCTCCGTCTCCGGCTACCGCCGCACCCTCGACCTCGACCGGGGCGTCGTCACCACCACCTACGTCCGCTCCGGGGTGACCTACCGGCGGGAGATCTTCGCCAGCCGCACCGACGACGTGATCGTCGTGCACTTCACGCAGAGCGGGCCGGGCCGCCACACCGGCACGATCACCCTGGAGGGCACGCACGGCGAGGACCCGGCGGTGTCCTTCGGCGCCTCCTTCCCCAACGGCCTGCGCTACGGTGCCGCCGTGACCGCGTACGGCAGCGGCGGCCGGGTGAGCGTGCACGACGACCGGATCGACTTCGCGGGCTGCCGGGACCTCACGGTGGTGGTCAGCGGCGGCACGAACTACGCGCCCGACGCCGAGGCCGGGTACCGCGACCCGTCCCTCGACCCCGCCGAGCTCGCCCGCACCAAGGTCCGGGCCGCGGGCGCCCACTCCGCGTCCGTGCTCCGCCGTACACACATCGCCGACCACCAGGCCCTCTACCGCCGGTTCGACCTCGACCTGGGCGCCTCCACGGACCGGCAGCGCGACCTGGACACCTGGGAGCGCGTCAACCTCCGCCACACCAGCGGCGACCCCGACCCGGAACTGGAGGCCGCCTACCTCCACTTCGGCCGCTACCTGATGATCTCCGGCTCCCGCGGCAGCCTCCCGATGGGCCTGCAAGGGCTGTGGCTGGACGGCAACGACCCGGACTGGATGGGCGACTACCACACCGACATCAACATCCAGATGAACTACTGGATGGCCGACCGCACCGGTCTGTCCCCGTGCTTCGACGCCCTCACCGACTACTGCCTCGCCCAGCTCCCCGACTGGACCAGCCTCACCCACCAGCTGTTCGGCGACCCTCGCAACCGCTACCGCAACTCCTCCGGCAGGACCGCCGGCTGGACCGTCGCCATCTCCACCAACCCCCACGGCGGAAACGGCTGGTGGTGGCACCCGGCGGGCAACGCCTGGCTGTGCAACACCCTCTTCGAGCACTACGAGTACACCCTCTCCCGCACCCACCTGGAACGCATCCACCCGCTGCTGAAGGGAGCCTGCGAGTTCTGGGAGGCGCGACTGGTCACCACGACCGCGCCCGGCGGCACGAAGGAGGTGCTCGTCGCCGACAGCGACTGGTCGCCCGAACACGGCCCGCTGGACGCCAAGGGAATCACCTACGCCCAGGAACTCGTCTGGACGCTGTTCGGCAACTACGCTTCCGCGGCGGCCGAGTTGAACCGCGACCGTGCCCATGCCGCCCGGATCACCGCGCTGCGCGACAAGCTGTACCTGCCCGAGGTCAGCCCGAAGACCGGCTGGCTCCAGGAGTGGATGTCACCCGACAACCTCGGCGAGACCACCCACCGCCATTTGTCCCCGCTGGTCGGCCTCTTCCCCGGCGACCGCATCCGCCCCGACGGCTCCACCTCGAAGGAGACCGTCGAGGGTGCCACTGCCCTGCTGACCGCCCGCGGCATGGAGAGCTTCGGCTGGGCCAACGCCTGGCGCGCCCTGTGCTGGGCCCGCCTGAAGAACGCCGACAACGCCTACCAGCTCATCGTCAACAACCTGCGCCCCTCGACCGGCGGCGCGAACGGCACCGCCTTCAACCTGTTCGACATCTACCAGACCGAGCCGGGCCGCGGCATCTTCCAGATCGACGCCAACTTCGGCACCCCGGCCGCCATGAGCGAGATGCTGCTGTACTCCCGCCCCGGCCACCTCGAACTCCTCCCCGCCCTGCCCGCCGCCTGGGCGGCCTCCGGCTCGATCACCGGCCTCGCGGCACGCGGCGGCTTCCTCGTCGACCTGGCCTGGAAGGACGGCGCCCCGACATCGGTCCGGGTCCGCTCCACCGGCGGCCGGACCACCACGGTCGCCTTCGCCGGGACCTCCCGCAAGGTCTCGCTGAAGCAGGGCGAGTCCGTCACGCTGAAGGACTTCGGGTGATGAGGGTCCAACTGGCGAGCACCGCCGTCCTGACCGCCGTCCTCCTGACACCCGCCGCGCCCGCACACCCCGCCACGACCGGCAGACACTCCGTCGTCACCTGGGCCGCAAGCGCCGACCGGGTCGGCGACGGCGTGCCCGACCGCGCCTACCGGCTGGTCGTGCGCACCAGCGTCGGCGGCAGCGATCTGCGGGTCCGTCTCTCCAACGCCTTCGGCGACCGGCCGCTGACCCTCGACAGCGTCTGGGCCGGCACACAGGACACGGGCGCACGGCTCGTGTCCGGCAGCAACCGGCGCCTGACCTTCGACGGCGCCCGGTCCGTGACCGTCCCGGCCGGGCAGACGGTGTTCAGCGACGCGCTGCCCGGTAAGTGGCCCGCCGGGGCGAACCTCGTCGTCAGCCTGCACAGCCGTGACGCTGTCGGCCCGGCCACCGGCCACGGCATGGCGATGCAGACGTCGTACACCACCCAGGGCGACCACACCGCCGAGGAGCGCGCCGACAACTGGACCGACCGGACCGGCTCCTGGTTCTACCTGGACGCCGTCACGGTCCGCACCGCCGCCCGGACCGGTGCGGTGGCCGCGCTCGGCGACTCCATCACCGACGGCTGGCAGTCCAGCGGCGACCTGAACCGCCGCTGGCCCGACTACCTCGCCCGCCGCCTCCAGCGAGCCGGCTCCGACATCCAAGGAGTCGCCAACGAGGGGATCTCCGGCAACAAGGTCCTCGCCGACGGCGCCGGGCAGAGCGCCCTGAACCGGCTCGACCGGGACGTGCTGTCGCTGCCGGGCGTGCGCACCGTGTTCCTCTTCGAGGGCGTCAACGACCTCAAGGCCCACACGGGCGTCACCGCCGACGACCTCATAGCCGGATACCGGCAGGTCATCGCCCGGGCCCACGCGGCCGGCAAGTGCGTCGTCGGCGCCACGATCGCCCCGTTCAAGGGCTGGTCCGAATGGAACCCCGCGGCCGAGGCCGTACGCCAGGACGTCAACGAATTCGTCCGGACCGGCGGCGAGTTCGACGCGGTGACCGACTTCGACCGCATCCTGCGCAGCCCCTACGACCGCGAACGCATCCTCCCCGTCTTCGACGGCGGCGACCACATCCACCCCAACGACAAGGGCATGCAGGCGATGGCGGACGCCGTCGACCTCACCGCCCTGACCTGTCCTTACCCACCCACCTGACCGGCCGGCCCAACCGCCGAGGGCCTGAGGCGAACTCATGTTGGAATGATCAGAAAGGCCGGTGCACGCGGCGCACTGCGCGTGGGTACGAGCGCCCCCTGGGAACCCCGCACGCTCTACCGGTGCCCGCGGGCGGCGGAAATGATGAGCACACCGCACATGAACCAGGTGATCCGCACCCCTGTCCCTCGGTCAGGCGGACATGCGGCGGAAGGGGCCCATGGTGTTGCTTCTCATCTCCCCGGACAGTGTCGAGGAGGCCCTCGACTGTGCGAAGGCGGCGGAGCACCTCGACATCGTCGATGTCAAGAAGCCCGACGAGGGCTCGCTCGGCGCCAACTTCCCCTGGGTCATCAAAGAGATCCGCGACGCGGTCCCGGCGGACAAACCGGTGTCCGCCACCGTGGGAGACGTCCCGTACAAGCCCGGCACGGTGGCCCAGGCCGCGCTCGGCGCGGTCGTCTCCGGCGCCACGTACATCAAGGTCGGCCTCTACGGATGCACGACGCCCGATCAGGGCATCGAGGTCATGCGCGCCGTCGTCCGGGCGGTGAAGGACCACCGCCCCGAAGCGCTCGTCGTCGCCTCCGGTTACGCCGACGCCCAGCGCATCGGCTGCGTCAACCCGCTGGCCGTGCCCGACATCGCCGCCCGCTCCGGCGCCGACGCTGCCATGCTCGACACCGCCATCAAGGACGGGACGCGGCTGTTCGACCATGTTCCGCCTGACGTCTGTGCCGAGTTCGTCCGGTTGGCCCACGCGTCCGGTCGGCTCGCCGCCCTCGCGGGCAGTGTCAAACAGACCGACCTGGGTCCGCTGACCCGCATCGGCACGGACATTGTGGGCGTGCGCGGAGCGGTCTGCGAGGGCGGCGACCGCAATGCCGGAAGGATTCAGCCGCATCTGGTGGCCGCCTTCCGGGCGGAGATGGACCGGCAGGCCCGGGAGCACGCGGCCGGCGTCCCCGCCGTGAACTGACCACCGGCATGCCGATATGTGAGCCCGACCGCGGCCCCGGTGGCCGGGCCGCGCGTTTCGCCGTCGTCGACCCGGCCACCGGGGAGACCTTCGACGAGGCCCCCGACCAGCAGCCGGACGAGTTGGACGCCGTGGTCGACCGGGCCCACCGGGCCTGGCACGGCTGGCGCGCCGACCCCGCCGCCCGCACCACCGCGTTGCGCTTGGCGGCCGACGCCGTGGAGACGGCCGGCGACGACCTCGCCCGGTTGCTCACCCGGGAACAGGGTAAGCCCCTGGCCGAGTCGTACGCGGAGATCGCCCGTACGGCGGCCCGCCTGCGCTACTTTGCCGACCTGGCCCCCAGAACCCGGCGGATCAGCGACGGCCGGCCCGTGCGCAGCGAGATCCGCTGGCGACCCCTCGGACCCGTCGCCGCGATCGTGCCGTGGAACTTTCCCCTCCAACTCGCGGCGGCGAAGTTCGCGCCCGCGCTCGCGGCGGGCAACACCATGGTCCTCAAACCGTCCCCGTTCACCCCCCTCACCACCCGACTGCTCGGCTCCGTCCTCGCCACCGCCCTGCCCGAGGACGTACTGACCGTCGTCACCGGCCGCGAACCCCTCGGCGCCCGCCTCGCCTCTCACCCGGGCATCCGCCACGTCACCTTCACCGGCTCGGTGCCCACCGGGCGGGCCGTCGCCGAAGCGGCGGCGGCCTCGCTCGCCCGGGTCACCCTGGAACTGGGCGGCAACGACGCCGCCGTCCTGCTGGACGACATCGAGGTGGACCGGATCGCGGACCGGCTGTTCTGGGCCGCGTTCCGCAACTGCGGGCAGGTCTGCATGGCGGTCAAACGCGTCTACGCCCCGGCCCGGCTACACGCCGAGGTCGTCGAAGCCCTCGCCCAGCGCGCGAAGACCGTCGTCGTCGGGGCCGGCCTCGACCCGGACACCCGGCTGGGCCCGGTCAACAACGCCCCCCAGTTGGCCCGGGTCGAGCAGGTCGCGAAGCAGGCCCTGGCGGACGGGGCCCGGGCGGCGGCAGGCGGCCACCGGCTGGACGGGCCGGGCTACTTCTTCGCTCCCACGATCCTCACCGATGTCCCGCCCGGCAGCCCGGTGGTGACCGAGGAACAGTTCGGACCGGTCCTGCCGGTGCTGCCGTACCGGAGCCTCGACGAAGCCGTCGACGCGGCCAACGGCACCGGCTTCGGACTGGGTGGCTCCGTATGGGGCACCGATCTCGACCGGGCCGAGGAGGTGGCCGACCGGCTCGAATGCGGCACGGCCTGGATCAACCACCATGCCGAACTGTCCCTCGCCCAGCCCTTCGCAGGCGTCAAGAACAGCGGTGTCGGCGTCGCGGGCGGACCGTGGGGGCTCTACGGCAACCTCCGGCCGTTCGTCGTCCACCGTCCCCAGGAGGCATGACGATGAGGTTCCAGGCGGCCGTACTGCGCTCGTACGAGGCCCCGTTCGGGGTCGAGGAGGTGACCCTGCGCACGGAACCCGCCGACGGCGAGATCCTGGTCGAGATCGCGGGCTGCGGGATGTGCCGGACCGATCTCGCGGTCCGGCGATCGGCCGGCCGCAGCCCGCTGCCGGCGGTGCTCGGCCACGAGGGGGCCGGGGTCGTGGTGCGTACGGGCGGCGGCCCGGGCACCGCGATCGGCGTCGGTGACCACGTCGTGCTGAGCTTCGACTCCTGCGGACACTGCCGGAACTGCCGCGGCGCGGCCCCCGCCTACTGCGACTCCTTCGCCTCCCTCAACCTCTTCGGAGGCCGCAAGGAGGACGCGCCGCGGCACACCGACGCGACCGGGGAAGCGCTGGCCCCCCGGTGGTTCGGCCAGTCCTCGTTCGCCGAGTACGCGCTCGTCCCGGCCCGCAACGCCGTCCGGGTCGACCCCGCACTGCCCGTCGAACTGCTCGGGCCGCTCGGCTGCGGCTTCCTCACCGGCGCCGGAGCCGTGCTGAACGCCTTCGGCGCCGGCCCCGGCGACACCCTCGTGGTCTTCGGCGCGGGAGCGGTGGGCCTGGCCGCGGTGATGGCGGCCACCGCCGCCGGCACGCTGACCGTGGCCGTCGACCGGCAGCCCCAACGGCTGGCCCTGGCCGAACGGTTCGGCGCGATCCCGCTGCCCGCAAGAACGGCCGGGCTGCCCGAGCAGATCCGGCGGCTGACCGACGGCGGCGCGCAGTACGCGCTGGACACGACGGCCTCGTCCCCGCTCATCAACGACGCGCTCCGGGCACTGCGCCCCACCGGCAGCCTCGGCCTGGTGGCACGGCTCCACACCGCGCTGCCGCTCGAACCGGGCACGCTGGACCGAGGCCGCAGCATCCGCCACATCTGCGAAGGCGACGCCGTACCTGGACTGCTGATACCCCGGCTGACCGGGCTGTGGCAGGCCGGACGCTTCCCCTTCGACCAACTGATCCGCACCTACCCGCTGGCCGACATCAACGAGGCCGAACGCGACTGCGACGCGGGCCGCGTGGTCAAACCCGTCCTGCTCCCGGAGGGAAGAAGCCGATAGCGACGCCTGCGCTACCGCAGACTCACCGCATCCGACAAGCAGGCACCCCGCAGTCCCCACTCCCCGCCAACGGAGGAAACATGGTCGGCACGGCGCCGCAGCACACGGACGTGGAAGGCGTGGACGGAGGTGTGGGTCTGACCGCCCTCCTGGTCGCCGCGGCACGGGCGATCGAGACCCACCGCCACGACAGCCTGGCCCAGGACGTCTACGCGGAACACTTCGTGCGCGCCGCCCCTGCGTGCGCGGACTGGCCGGTGCGCATCCAGCAGGTACCGGACGGGGACGGCAACCCGCTGTGGGGGCGGTTCGCCCGCTACTTCGGCCTGCGGACCAGGGTCCTCGACGACTTCCTCCTCCGGTCGGTCCGTACGAGCGCCCGCCAAGTGGTCCTGCTGGGCGCGGGCTTGGACACCCGTGCCTTCCGGCTGGACTGGCCGTCCGACTGCGTGGTCTTCGAGATCGACAGGGTGGGAGTGCTGGCGTTCAAGCACCAGGTGCTCACGGACCTGCCGGCCACCCCGAAGGTGAGGCGTGTCCCCATACCGGTCGACCTTCGCGGCGACTGGGTCACGGCGCTGACCACCGCCAGCTTCGACCCGGTCGCACCGAGCGTCTGGCTGGCCGAGGGACTGCTCTTCTACCTGCCGAGCCCCGCAGAGACGTACCTCATCGACACGGTGGACCGGCTGACCACCGAAGGCAGCGCACTGGCCTTCGAAGCCAAGCTGGAGAAGGACTTGCTGGAGTACCGCGACAGCGCGATCTACACAGCGACACGAGAACAGATCGGCATCGACCTGCTCCACCTCTTCGACAAGGGACCACGCCCCGACTCCGCGGGCGACCTGAGGGCCAAGGGCTGGTCCACCTCGGTACACACCCCCTTCGACTTCACCCACCAGCACGGACGCGGCCCCCTTCCCGAGCCGAACGACGCGTTGGAGGGGAACCGGTGGATGTTCGCGCACAAGCCCCGGCTGTGACGACCGCAGCGCTCACTGCGACGTCCGCACAGGGCCCGGCATCCAGCACACCGCCCGGACCTTCGCCGGGATCGGGAACGACAGCCCGATAGCACAGGCGCTTGGGGGCAGGGCCGGTCCCGCAGGCCCCAACGGGTGGGACGACCCCTGATGCGCTATGTGGCCCGCCCGGCGGCGGCACGGCAGGTATCAGGGGAGGGCGACGGTCAGGGTGAATGATGTAGTGAGTCCGCGTTCCAGCCGGTCGGAATCCACCGGGCTCACGTCCAGGAGCAGGTCCGCCCCCCGGCGGATCGGTAGACCAGGTCGTCCTTGTTGGGGAGCCGTTTGCAGCGTGGTGTGCTGGTTGCAGGGCGGGAATGCCTCGATGGCCTCGTTGTACTCCTCCGGGAGGTAGAGCTGCCCGGTGTACACCTCGTGACCCTCGACGCAACGCATCGCAGCGGAGGGTCTGGCAGAGACGTACTTCCGCGCCAACAACACCCTCGCTCAGTGCCTGGGCGTGCGGTTCACCGACGTGGAGCACATCGAGATTCAGCTCCAGGCGCGCACCCGCAAGCGCTCTGTCCTGGCATTCCAGCTGGGCGCATTGGTGGGCCGAAGCCCGCTAGTTGTACATAGGCAGGTTCGTTGTCACCTGCGAGGCTTGACGCCGGCAGGCCGTTTTTCTCAAGTCTTGACGGCCTCTGCGATCTGTAGAGCGACCTGGGCGGGTGTGAGGTGCGTGGTGTCGACGACCTCGGCCTCGGCGTGCAACCACGTGCGGGCAGCCTCGGCATAGGGCTCAAGGTATTGGAGACGGAACGGGGAGTTGGGGCCAAGAACGGTGTCGCCCGCGATACGCCCGCGGAGGGTGTCCTGGTCGGCGTGGAGGACGAAGTGCCGGACCGGAATGGCATGCTGGGCAAGGCCCGAGCTGATCTCGCGCCAGTACTGCTCGACCAGGACCGTCATGGGCATCACCAGGGTTCCGCCGGTGTAGTCGAGGACGCGTCGGGCGGTCTCGACTACGAGCGGCCGCCACGGCGGCCAGTGCTGGAAGTTGTCCGTCGCGGGCAGCCCCGGCGTGATGTCCATGAGTGTCTCGCCGACCTTCTCGGCGTCGAACACCCGTGAGTCCGGGATCATCTGCTGCACGAGCGCACTGGTCGTCGTTTTGCCTGCGCCATGGGTGCCGTTGAGCCATACGATCATGAGCTCGACGTTAGCGTCGTGCGAGTCGCGGGAACAGGCACAGCAGAAATCCGGTATGGCTTCGGCGTGTCTCAGAGTGGTGTCAACCACCAAGATCAGGTGTCAACGACCTCGAAGGGCTGCGGTCGATCGCCTTGGCCAGCTGCTCGGCGTGGGCGTCGAGTAGCGGCTTGAGGGCCCGGTAGTAGGGGAGGCCGTCCCGTGTGTCAGGCTGCTTGAGCCAGTGTCAGAGGCCGTGCCTCTGTCGGCTCCAGACGGTGCGGAGTTCAGGGTCGTGCGCGATGTGTGGTGGGCAGGGCGCGAACTCGAGTTCGCCTTCAGTGACGCAGGTCCAGCTGTACCTTTGAGGGGCGCGCGTACCGGCAGACGACAGTAGGCCACCGACACGAAGACGTCCCGGGTGCCGGGCATGAACTCCACCGCGTTGTTCTGCAGTCGCCCGCGTTTCAGGTTCGCGATCCGCGTACTCATCGGTGTCTCCCGCAGTCGCATGTTGACGTGCGGTCACACACCCACCAGACAGACCCTGAGCACCTGGGCCTGATCCCCTTGTTCACGCTGCTTGTAGGCAGGCCTGGGGCCGCGATGTGCCCAGGTCCTCCGCCGCCGCGGACCGCTGCCCGGCGGCTCGCGCCCGCTGCTCCCTGGACCGCGCGAGCAGCGCCTGGTCCTGCTGTTCGCCGCCGTGGTGCTGCTCGGGCTCCTGGTCCCGCTGGTGGTCGTCGTGGTGCAGCGGAGCATTTCATCACCCAGGCTCGGCACCTCTCATGCGCCCGGCCCCGGGGGCGGCGTCGTCGGTTGGATGGCCGGTGGGGTCTGGCCAGCCGTCGGTAGCTGGTACGGCCCTTGCTGCTCGGAGAGGATCAGCGCGCTTGAGGGCACTGTGGTGCGCAGTTCGTGCAGGACGAGAAGGGCGGTGTGCAGTCGTTCCGGGCCTTCATAGGCGTCGTACGCGAGGACGAGGCGGGCGCGGGTCTCGAGGTTCTGCCAGGCGTAGCAGCGGCGGAGGTTGGTCATGTGGCGGGCGTCGGAGCGCAGGAAAGTCGAACCGGCGGAGAAGCCCGCCGACAGCAGGGCGAGGATGGCTGCGGGGACGCGGGCCCCCGCGGAGGCAAGGCCGGCGGCGCCGGAGATGCCGGCCAGGACGGCGGCTGGAAAACCGAGGCTGAGGTACATGGCGTGCCAGAGCTTGGCCCGGCGCTGCGCCCGGCGGGCGCCGATCTGTGCCTCGGCGATGATCTTCTCGACTTCGGCGCGCAGCGCGTGCAGCCGCGGGTCGCCGCCCGTACCGGCGCCCGGCGCGGCTGCGGCGTTTCCCTCGATCACAAATCCCCCTGCTGAGCACGGGAGTTGGACGTATCCAGGCACCGGATTGTATGAGCCCGGGCCAGGTGCGCGACAGGGGACGGTCCGCGCCACCACTCCTTGGTGCGGTGACCGCGCCCAGGTCCTCCGCCAGTGCGGGCTGCAGCCCGCACGCGCAAGCAGCGCCTGGCCCTCCCCTGACGACGCGGAACTTGTGAGCCTCACGATCCGTTTCCCCAGGTGAGCGGGATGAGTTGTGTGAGGGTGAGGCTGTGAGGACTCGGCTGCGGCCCGTATTTCCGTATCCGTCGGCGTCGCGATCTGAGCAGCAAGGAGGGCCCGGCACTGGCCGGGCCCTTCTCCTCTCCGAGGATTCAAAGGTGCACGAGGCACAGGAGTGCGCGGCGGGCCTGCTCCCTTTTGGCAGGCCCGGCCGCGTCAGCCGTAGGTGCGGTACCAGCTCTGGAACGTGGTGGCGTTGCAGGGGAACGTGCGAAGCCCGTAAGAGCGCAGGAGCCGCGGACCCTGCGTGCGGTACGCCGTGATGGGCGCGAGCCGCTGGACCTTGCCGGAAGCGATCGGCGCGCCCTGTGCACGATGACGGATCCGCCGGGCCGGATGGGTGGGTCGTCGACGAAGTCACCGGCACACAGTGGGACCTCGCGTGCCGCCATCCATCCGACGGCGGCGAGAGTCAGCGTGGGCAGCGATGCTGCGGTGTCGTGGGAGAGCGTCCAGCCGCTTCGGACCACGAGCCTGTCAAGTCGGGAACTGAGGGCGTGCTCGTCAGTTTTCGGTGTCAAGTTGGACCTGATCGATGTCTTCGTCCAGGAAGGTGGTCAGGTGCTGGGCTTCGGCGCGGACGGCTTCTTGTTCCAGGGGGGTGAGGGGACGGAGGGGACTGATGTGAAGGTGGTGGCTGCGCACGGTCCAGGTGGCGGTGACGCGTCCGTCGACAAGGACCGTGCGGTGGCCTGCGACGGACAGACCGAGGTGGGGGGCGTCGATGATACGGCTGCGGTCGTGGTAGCCGAGGATGGCATTGTCGAAGGCCGGTAGGAACCGGACGGGGGCCGGGGTGTCGGGGTGGGGGCGGGGTGCGTCGGGCAGGTCGAGCAGTTCGCGGCCGCGTTCGTCGCGGAAGACGACGAGTTCTTCCCGGGCGGCTCTGACAGCGGTGGGAAGTCCGGCGAGGCCGCACCAGGCGCGTAGGTCCGCGCTGGCGGCGGGCCCGTAGGAGGCGAGGTAGCGGCGCAGCAGTTGCTGCCCGACGGGATCGCTGTCCCCGGCGGGCAGGGGGTCGATGTCCCGTTCCAGCCAGGTGGCCAACGGCAGGTTGCGTACGCCGGCCCTCTGGTGCCAGAGGCCGCGGGGCGGGAGTTGGGCCATGGGGATGAGGGCTGCGACGAGCAATTCGCCCAGGACACGGCGTGGTGGGCCGGGCCAGCGGTCTTCGAGGGCTTGTACGAGCTCGCGCATGGTACGGGGCTGCTGGTCGGCCATGGCCGCGCGGCCGGCGGCGGCGACCTGGTCCAGGTCGATGCCGGCCAGTTCGCGCCGGTAGGTGCCCAGCACTCGCTGGCGCAGCATGGCGTCATGGCGGGCTCGCCAGGCGAGCGCGTCGTCGGAGGTGACGAGGTGGACGGTGCGGCGCATCAGGTGGGTACGCACCATGGTGCGGCCGGTCAGAGCATCGTCCAGTTGCTCGGGCCTGAAGTCGGCAAGGCGGGACCACAGCCCGATGAACGGTTCCTGGGGCTCTTGCGCCTGCAGGCCGCACAGGTGGGCCACCGCCTCGGGCACAGATGTGTCGGTGCGGGTGAGCAGGTGCTGGCGGGCGAGGGTGGCGCGGTTGAGGGAGCGGCTGTCGAGGACGGTCATGGCGTTCTCAGGCTGCGGCCCGCTCGTGGGGCGGGCGTCGGCGTAGGTCCGTGCGGGCGAGGGAGAAGGGCGTGTGGGAGACGTCCAGGGGGCTGATGTCGGTGCCGGGCGGGACGATTGCGTCGATCTTGTCGAGGGTGTCGTCGCCCAGGGTGAGGGTGGCGCCGGCGAGCAGGTTGTCGAGCTGGTCCATGGTGCGTGGGCCGATGATGGCGGCGGTGACGTCGGGGTGGCCGGTGGCGAAGGCCATGGCCAGGTGGGTGAGGCTGTGGCCGGCTTCGTCGGCGAGGGTGAGCAGCTGCTCGACGGCATCAAGTTTGCGTTCGTCGGTGAGGTGCCCGGGGACCCACTGCATGCGGGCGCCTGTGGGCTGCGGGGTGTTCTTGCGGTAGCGGCTGGTGAGCAGGCCCATGGCCAGTGGGCTCCACACCAGAACTCCCAGGCCGTAGCGGCGGCAGGTGGGCAGGACCTCGCGCTCGATGCCGCGGTTGAGCATGGAGTAGGTGGGCTGCTCGGTTCGCAGGCGGTGCAGGCCGCGCTGCTGGGACACCCACTGGGCTTCGACGATTTCCGAGGCCGGCAGGTTGGAGGAGCCGATCGCGCGGACCTTGCCGGCACGCACGAGGTCGGTGAGCGCGGAGAGGGTCTCCTCGATGTCGGTGTGGGGGTCGGGGTGGTGGATCTGGTAGAGGTCGATGTAGTCGGTCCGTAGGCGCCTCAGCGAGCCTTCGACCGCCTGGACGATCCAGCGCCGGGAACTGCCGCTGCGGTTGGGGCTCTTGCCCATCGGTCCGTTGAACTTGGTCGCCAGTACGACCTCGTCGCGGCGTCCTTTGAGGGCCTTTCCTACGATCTCCTCGGTCTCGCTGTAGCCGTAGACGTCGGCGGTGTCGACGAAATTGATGCCCGCGTCGAGCGCCCGGTGGATCATGCGCACGCAGTCGTCGTGATCCGGATTGCCCATCTTGCCGAACACCATGGTGCCCAGGCAGTAGGCGCTGACTTCGATGCCGGTCCGTCCCAGCTTCCGCATCCGCACGGTGATCCGTTTCCTTTCGGTGCTGTGCGTGGTCGGTGCCCGTGCCGTCCGGGCCGCCCGTGTGGTTGCGGCGGCCCGGACGGCGCAGGCATGTCGGTTCGGCCGGTTCAGCCGTTGTAGGGGGCGGTGACGTCCAGGACCCAGGTGACACCGAAGCGGTCGGTGAGCATGCCGTACAGCGGCGCCCACTGCGCGGGTTCCAGCGGACGCACGATGGTCGAGCCGTCGGCGAGCTTGTCCCACAGGACGCTGATCTCCTCGGCGTCGTCACCGCGTACGGAGACGAAGAACGGGTTCTCTCCCTGGTTCCAGGGCAGCTGCGAGGGCACGTCGTAGGCCATGACGTGGAAGCCGTTGTCGCCGGCCACCTCGCCCCACATCACCCAGTCCGCCTCGCTCTCGTTCTGCACGGCGCCCGCGTCCTTGTAGGTGACCGCGACAGTACGTCCGCCGAAGACGGACCGGTAGAAGTCCAGCGCCTCACGTGCGGTGCCCCGGAAGTTCAGGTGGGTGGTGGTCGTGATGGACATGCCCTGTTCCTTGCCTTGATGTGACGAATACGCCGCCGACCGTCCAAGTCCTGGTGGCGGCTGCCGTGTCCAGGAGCGATGCCTCCCGAACGGCTCGTACGCCACCATGGCGGAGGTAGAGGACAAGTTGTGTCCTGTACTGCAGTGCGGCGTTCGTCAGGGGGGGGAGGTCGGACAGGGTGCGGGCGATCAGGGCGGGGAAACCGTGGTCGAGTCGCCTGGTTGCGGCCGGCGCGGCGCAGCTCCGGGAACCGGGCACCGGGCAGATCGAGGTAGAGGGGCAGTCCGTGCGAGCGGGCGGTGATGACCTGCCGGATGGGTTCGCTGATGAGGGGCTGGCCGTCGCGGCTGAGGCGGTGGGCGAGGCAGTCGTCGCAGTCGTCGGGTGAGAGGTCGCGGACAGGACGTCCAGGTCGGGTTCGGCCTCCAGCAGGTTCGCGAGCCCGGCGCACCCGGCCAGGGCGCGTACGGTCTGGCGGCGTTCGTGTGGCGCACTGATGAGGGCGCCGGTGGCCTGGCCGATGGCTGAGCCGATGGTGCCGGGCAGCAGGAGCGTCTCGGCGATGTCGGCGAGGGCGGACTGCGTCTGCTGTGGCAGTGCCTGCCTGAACCGGGAGGCGAGCCCGTGGCGGCGCAGGTACCGCTCCAGCGACTCGCCGGGCTGGTTGGCCTCCCAGTAGCGGCACAGCGCGATGCGTGCGCAGGATCCGGTCGGTCGGCCAGCCGGGCTCGCCCCACTGCGAGGGCCGCCGTCCGGCGTCGGCGAGCGCCGCCTCCAACATCCGGGACAGGGGCGTTTTGCCGATCCCGTCCATACCGTGGAAGACGAGCAGGTGGTGACGGGGCGCCTCAAGTCCTCCGGATCGACGCCGGGAGCGCTGATGTGCTCCAGGTGCCCGGTGAGCGCGGCCGCGACCGTTTCTCATTGCGAGGACCCGTTCGTGAACGCCTCGTCAGTCTCCGGACTGCGGTCGTTCGTACTGAACAGGGCCCTCAGGTCACGGCCGGCCACGTCCACCCCGATCAGATGATCACTGGAAGTCCAACCTGTGCCTGCCGGGCTTCGCGGGGGAGTCCGCCTCCGCTCTCAGGCCGGTTCCGCACCATGCCAGCGGTGATCCAGGGCCACCGCTCGCTTATGGCGGGCACTTGGGCAGTACGGTGCTCAACTGGACCAGCCTGTCGGGATCGACGCGGATACCGGGGAGCCATAGGCGCTGCCCGTTCCGTGCGACCTGGATCCAGATGCTGCTGTGTTTCTCGTTCTCGTCGGTGACGCTGACGCCGTCGGCGATCCGGCAGCGGGCGTGCAGCAGGTCATGGTGCCAGACGCGGTCGGCGGAGTTGGCCGTTGTGTAGGGACGGTAGGGGTCCCAGGCCAGGTGCAGCGCGCATTCGTGCGTACGGGGTTTCTGGCATTTCTCTTCGGCGTTGTGGACGAGCACGCCGGCGTCCCCGTAGCCGGTCCTGGTGTCCTCCGCCCCGGCGGCGCCCTGTGCGGGGGGCGCGGTGGGTGAGTGCCGCAGGCCGAACAGCGTCAGACCGGCCGCAAGGCCGATGGCGGTGCCGGCCGCGGCGAAGCCCCATCGGCCGGACAGGTGTTTGCGCAGACGGCGTCGCCTGGTGGGGGAGGGTTTGGGCGGCGGGGCGGCGGGGGCTGGTTCCTCGGGCCGGCTGCGGTCGGCGGCCTCCCATAAGGCCCGGTACACGCTGGGGTCTGCTCCCAGCGCCCGGCACAGGTCCCGGACGACGGGCCATGGAGGCACGGTCTCGCCGCGGAAGTAGCGGGAGAGGGACGAGTCGCTGATGCGGACCTGGGATTCCAGGGCGCGAAGCGTGCGGCCCGAGCTTCGCTGCAGTCCCCGCAGCGCCTCGCCCAGCCTCCGTGCTGCCGCTGCGTCCTGCGGACGTTGGCCACTCATTGACAAGGGTCTCCCTGCAGGCGCCGCAACCGTGTCCCATGGGCTGCTTCATGTCCCGGGACGGATACGTCCCAGCAGGTCAGGAATGTATTGATCCCGACATCGGTGAAGCAAACGGGACCCGCTGGTGAAGGGCGATCTATCACCGCAAACTCGGCGTACCGGCTGCGCAGATCACCCCCGAGGGTGAGCGGGCCGGTGGCCATGGCCGTGTCGGCACAAGCCGCATGAGCCGACTGTGAACCCCCTACCGAAAGGAAGCTTCACCATGCGTGTACGTACCATGTTCGCCGCCCTCGCAGCGATCGCTGTGACGGGGCTCGGCCTGAGCGCAGCGGCGCCCGCAGTCGCGGCGCCTGCCGCGGCCTCCTCGCACGTGATGGCCGTTCAGGCGGCCGACGGCCTCAACGTCCACCGGGGCAAGTACCTCACCCTGAGCGGCTGCCAGACGGCCGGCCAGCAGGGCATCGATCGCGGACACTGGGACGCCTACCAGTGCGCCGACGGTACCTGGCCCTGGCGGTGGAACCTGTGGACCAACCGCTGAGAACGTAGCGCCGTCGGCGGCCCCCTGAACGCAGGGAGGCCGCCGACAGCCGCGGGCTGCCGGGCTGCTGACGGCCCGGCCAAACCCGCCCGCTGTGTCATGCGCTCCCGGATTTCGACGGCGGTCTGCCGGCGGGCGGTGTCGGGACGGACCAGCACTCCGGCTGTCCGGACGTCGGCGGCCAGGGCGCCCGCGTAGTGCCGGTGTGCCGACTCGTACAGGGCCCGGCCGAGCCGTACGGCGCCGCCACGCCGGTCCAGCACTACCTGCACGAGGTCGGCGACCTGGGTCTTCCCGGCGCCGGGCTGTCCGGCGGCGACGACCACGGTCGGCCGGGGCTGTGTGGCGGGGTTGTTCACTCTGGGATGGTGATGTCGAGGTGGGCGTGCTGTGTGCGGTCCGACGAGGGACCCGTTTCCACGGCGAGCACCCCTGGCTCCACCGCCCAGGCCAGGTCGCGGTCCAGTGAGGCCAGGGTGTCGCCGTCGATGCTGAAGACTGCCTCGGCCTGCGCGCCCGGGGCGACGAGGAGGTGGGTGAACCCGCGCAGTTCGCGGACGCGAGGCCATGAGGTGGTGCCCGAGACGCGGCGTACGTAGAGCTGGACCGTTTCGTGGGCGGGCCGGCTTCCGGTGTTGCGGACGGTGACCCGGCAGGTCAGGCGGGGGTCTCGCGTGCTGACGCTGTCATGCGACAGCCGTGGCGGGCCGTACTCGACGGTGGTGTACGACAGGCCGTGCCCGAAGGCGTGACGTGGGTGGTGGCTCTGGTCGACGTATCCCCGGTAGCGGTGGTCCTTGCGGTTGTAGAAGACGGGCAGTTGGGCCGCCGAGCGCGGTACCGACACCGGGAGACGGCCACGGGGTTCATGGACGCCGAACAGTACCTCGGCGACCGCGCGGCCGCCGCTGGGCCCCGGGTACCAGGCGGTCAGCACCGCGGCCGCCGTGCCGTGCAGGTCGGGCAGGGCATGCGGGCGGCCCTGGACGAGGACCACGACGACCGGTGTGCCGGTCGCCGTCACCGCGTCGAGCAGGGCCCGTTGGCCGGCCGGCAGGGCGATGTCCGCCAGATCGACGCCCTCGCCGCAGGTCATGCCGGGGGAGGCGCCCGTGCCGGCCACCGCCGCTCCGTTGGCGTCGAAGACGGTGTCGGGGCGACGGGCGCTGGAGCCGCCCAGCACCAGCAGCGCCACGTCGGCGCCGGAGGCCGCCGCGACGGCCTCGGGCACGCCCGTGAGATCGTCACCGACCAGCTCGCAGCCGCGCGCGTGCACGACCTCGGTGCCCGGCGGGATGGACGCACGCACCCCTTGGAGGACGGTGACGCCGCTGCCCGGCCGCTGGGGCGCGGTGTAGTCGCCGGTCTGCTGCTCGACGGAGTCGGCGTTGGGGCCGATCACGGCGATCCGGCGCAGTGCCGGGGACAGTGGCAGCACCTCGCCGTCGTGCGAGAGCAGGGTGACGGACGCCCGGGCGACACGCTCCGCGAGTTCGGCCGTCTCCGCGAGTGAGGCCGTGTCCCGGCGGCCGGACCGCCCGTCACCGGCCGCCGCGGGGGCCTGGTCGAAGAGCCCGAGGCGGAACTTCAGGGCGAGTACCCGGGCCACCGCCGTGTCGAGTTCCGCTTCGAGGGAGGGCTCCCGGGCCACGGCCTCGGCCAGCCTGGGGAAGCAGTCGTCCCACAGGCTCAGATCGCACCCGGCGCGCAGGGCCAGCGCCCCGGCCGCCACCGGGTCCCCGGTCAGCCGTGTCAGACGGTCGATGGCGCCACCGTCGGCCATGACGAGACCTTCGAACCCCCACCTTTCGCGCAGCACTTCCGTGAGCAGATGACGGTTCGCGACACAGGGCAGTCCGTCGAACTCGTTGTAGGCGGCCATCACCCCGCTCGCCCCGGCAGCGACCCCGGCCCGCGCCGCCACGAGATGGATCTCGTGCAGCTCACGCGCCCCGAGGTCGGTCGCCGCGCTGTTGCGGCCGCCGACCGTGGCGCCCTGTCCCGCGAAGTGCTTCAGTACGACGCCCATCCCGGCCTGACGGGTTCCGGCGACGAGGGCTTCGGTGAGCCGGGCCGCCAGGTAGGGATCCTCGCCGAAGCACTCCTCGGCGCGCCCCCAGCGGGGATCGCGCACCAGGTCGAGGGCGGACACCAGGGCCAGGTGTGCTCCTCTGGCGCGCAGTTCGGCGCCGGCCGCGGCCGCCGCCTCGGTGTACAGCGCCGGATCCCAGGTGGCGCCCACCGACAGGTTGACCGGCAGTACGGTGCCGTCCAGGGCCTGGTGGCCGTGGGGCATCTCCTCGACCAGCAGGACGGGGATGCCGAGCCGGGTGTTCTCCATGACGTGTCGTTGCACCTGGGCGGCCATGCGGGCACCGTCGTGGGCGTTCAGTCCGTCGTCGAAGCCGACGCCGGACCAGGCGTCGGCGCGCTGCAGCCCGTACAGGGCGCCCATGCCGCCGAACACGGCGACCTCGTCCGTGAACCTGTCGGTCAGGCGGTGGCCGTCGGCGGTGCGCTGGTAGGCGTGCCAGCCGTACAGGCGCTGGTTGACCTGTCCGGTCTTCTCGGCGAGGGTCATCCTGTCCAGCAGGTCGCGGACGCGTTCGGGCACGGGCGCGGCCGGGTCGAGGTAGCGCGGGAGGGCGGTCGCGGTCATCGCAGCTCCAGTACGGCGACGGCATACGCGTCGAGCGTCACCTCGGTCACCGGAGCGCCGTCGCGCAGGGTGCGCAGGGTGCCGTCGGCGGTGGGGCGGACGGTGAGCGGTGCGGGGCTCTGGCTGACCAGCCATACGAAACGGCGGCCGTCGCTGTGGATCAGGACGTCGGCGCCCACGTGCGGGTCGTCGACGGTGACCGGGCGCCGTACCCCCGCGGCCTCGGCCAGCGCCGCGTACAGGCGGTGCGTGGCGTCGGGGTTGACGTGTGGGGTGCGGGCCGCCATGTGTTCCAGCGGATAGGTGGCCAGGACGGTACGTCCCGAGCCCGTCTCGCGGACCGTCAGCGCGGGCCGGCCGTGCGCGTCCACGGCCACCACCCGGGCATCCCGTGGCACCACGGGCAGATAGGCGCGGCTGTCCTCGTTCCCGGCGACCGGGAACCGCAGGACCTCGCCGGCCAGGAGTCCGCCGAAGTCCTCGGTGAAGGTCATCTCCAGGACGTCGTCCTCGATCGGTTCGGCGACGCCGTACGACAACTGCGACTCGACGCCGAACAACCCGTCGAGGTCGTCGAACCAGGGGCCGCGGGTGCCGGGGTGCTCGCCGGAGCAGAACGACAGGTACACGGTGGAGCCGGACTCGGCCCGGCGGGCCAGTTCCCGGCGGGTGCGGGTGGTGAGCTGCCGGGTGGCCGGCAGCAGGTACAGAGCGGCCTGCCCGGGGAGCAGGTCGGCCTCGCGGAGGAAGCCCACCGGGAGGTCGGCGGCGCGCGCGGAGACGTAACCCTGGTGCAGGGACGTGAAGATGAGCGGCCGGTCGGCCGGCCGGCTGTAGGGGTAGCCGCGTTCGAGGAAGGCGGGCACCACGAAGGCGGCGTCGGCGTCCGCGCGCCGGCAGCGGGCGAAGTCCACCGCCTTCAGCACCTCGGCGAACGCGGCGAGTTCGCGCAGCGGTTCCTTCGGCGCCCCGGTGGAGTCGGTGATGCCGAAGTGCATCTCGAACGGGTGGTGGTCGTAGGGCGACCGGTCCCACAGGTCGTCGTAGTCGGTGTTGTTCCAGGCGATCCAGCCGGTCGCCCCGCCGAGCAGCGAGTTGTGCAGGGTCTGGCGGTAGTAGACACCCGCGTTCGCCGCGGAGACGGTGTCGGTGGACAGGCCGAACTCCTCCAGGACAACCGCCTGCCCGGTCACCGCGGCCAGTTCGCACTCGAACGCGGCGCGGTAGTGCTGCCGGGGCCGGTCGGTGTCCGAGCGGTAGACGTGCGGGCCGACGAAGTCGACGTACTCGGCCGTCTCCCGCAGCGAGAAGCCGTTGTCGCGGCCGGTCACCTCGATGCCCCAGGCACCGTCGCCGAGCGACACCGGCTGGCTGGCGCCGGTGGCGCGCACCGCGTTGCACATGGCCTGTGCCCACGCCGTCACCACGTCGGACGAGGGCGGGTCGATCTGGTGGATCCGGCCGTAGCCGGGCATCTCGTTGGTGACCAGCCAGCCGGTGACCGCCGGATGGTCCTTGAAGCGCCGGGCCATCCGGGACACGAACCAGGCCTGACGGCCCACCATCCACACGTCCTCGTACAGGTCACGGCCGCCCCGCCAGGCGGGGTCCCAGTTCTCCCCGGACATGTGGCCGACGATGAACGTGGGCACGGTTGCCATGCCGGTCTCGGTGTGTGCGTCGAGGAAGTCCTCGAAGCGGTCGCACAGTTCGTCGTCGACGCGGTGCGGCTCGGGGTGGAAGTCCGGCCAGTAGAAGAACGACCGGGTCATGGTCAGCCCGTGCTCGGCCAGCACGCGCAGTTCGTCGCGCACGGTCTTGGGTTCGTAGGTCCGCCACATCAGCGGACCACCGGCGCGGGACCAGAAGTTGGCGCCGAGCCAGGGCAGGACGTCGGGCTGGTGGGTGAGCTGGGCGCTGTGGCGTCGCATGGTCCTTCTCGTGGGGGTCGGGTACGGGCGGTGCGCAGGGTGCTCGGGATCAGTTCGGGGCCGGGCCGGTGGACTCGCGGACGACCAGCCGCGGCCGTCCGGTCAGCGGGAGGTCCTCGACCTCCTCGCCGCACAGGTCGAGCAACAGCCGGGCGGCGGCCGCGCCGACCTGCTGCACACGCTGGTCGACGGTGGTCAGGCGGGGGTGCAGCCAGCTGCCGAGGGGGAGGTTGTCGTAGCCGACGACGGACACGTCCCGCGGCACGCGGTGTCCGGCGCGCTGGACGGTGCCGATGCCGCACACGGCCATCGAGTCGTTGGCGTAGACGAGGGCGGTCGGCCGGCCGGGCGCGGCCAGCAGGGCCTCGGTGGCGCCGACGGCCATGCGCTCGCTGAAGTCGGTGTGCAACACCGCGAACGGACGCAGCCCGGCCGCTCGCAGGGCCTCCTCGAAGGCCCCTCGGCGTAGCCGCGTGTGCTGGAGCTCGGGCGGTCCTGCGATGTAGGCGATGCGCCGGTGTCCCAGGTCCAGCAGATGCGTCACGGCCTCCGCGACGCCGGCGCCCTGGTCGCCGAGTCCGACGCGCGGGACGACGGCCCTGCCGTCGGGGGAGCCGAGCAGCACGGCGGGCAGCCCGAGCCGGGCCAGCAGGGCAGGGCGGGCGTCGTCGTCGCGGGCGTCGGTCAGCACGGCGCCGTCCACGCGGCCCTCGGCGGCGAGCCGCTCGTACAGGGCGTTCTCCTCGCGCATCCCGGTGACCAGGTGCAGCAGCAGGCCGTAGCCACGCGGCGCCAGTTCGCCCTCGATACCGGTGATCAGCTCGCTGAAGTGCGGGTCGGCACCCAGCACATCGGTCGGGCGGCGTACCACCAGGGCCAGGGTGCGAGTGCGGGCGTGGCGCAGCGCCGCCGCCGGCGCGCTGGGCGACCAGCCCAGGTCGGCCGCCGCGTCCAGGATCCGGCGACGGGTCGCCTCGGACAGCCGGCCCTTGTGGTTGAAGGCCTGGGAGACCGCGGCGGTCGACACCCCGGCGGCCGTGGCGACGGCCTTGATGGTCGGGCGGCGGCCCGCCCGCTCGGCGGCCGCGCTCACATCTTCACCGCGCCACTGACCAGTGCCTGCTGCATGCGTTTCTGCAGGACGGTGTACACGACCCACACCGGCACCAGGGTCAGCACGGTGCCCGCGGTCAGGACGCCGTAGTCCGTGCCCGTGATCGCCTTCAGGGTGGGCAGGGCGACCTGGACGGTGCGCTGCTCGGGGTCGGGGCCGATGATCACCAGGGAGTACAGGTACTCGTTCCAGAACGTCAGGAAGTTGAGCAGGAGCACGGTCGCGATGCCCGGCAGGCACATCGGGGTGTACACATGCCGCAGCACGGCGAACGTCGAGGCGCCGTCCAGCCGTGCCGCCTCCTCCATCTCGGCCGGGATGGTGCGCATGAACTGCACGAGGATCACCACCGACAGCGGCAGCGCGGTCGCGGGCAGGAACAGCACCATGAAGAGGCGGGTGTGGAACAGGCCGGTGGCGGCCGCCAGCAGAAACGTCGGGAACAGGGCGGCGAAGGTGGGGATGAGGAACCCCAGCGAGAACACCTTCTCGACGACGGCCGCGGTACGCCCGGTGGACCGCGCCAGGGCGAACGCGGCGGGCACCGCCAGCAGCAGGGTCAGCGCCAGCGAGAACACCGTCACCAGCGCCGAGTTGACGACGGCCAGACCGAGGTCGGCACCCTCGAACGCGGTGCGGAAGTTGTGCAGACCGAGCGAGGAGGGCGGCGCGAAGGGATGCGCGAAGATCTCGTCGTTGGTCTTGAAGGCCGAGGCGAGGAAATAGTAAAGGGGGACGACGAGCAGCACCGCGTACGTCCACACCAGGATGTGCGCCGGGAGCCAGCGCCTGCCGAGCTTCATGGTGAGGGTGTCCGATCAGTAGGTCTGGCGGAAGACACGGCGGATGACCAGCAGACCGGCGAGCCCGGTCAGGAAGAGGAACACCCCGACGGTCTGGCTGTAGCCGAGGTCCGCGGCGATGAACGCCTTCTGGTACACGAGGAACGACAGTGTCGTCGACGACGTGCCGGGACCGCCCTGGGTCAGGAGCAGCACGTTCTGGGCGGAGCCGAACAGCGTCCACAGGAACTGCAGCATCGTCACCACGCCCACGTAGTCGCGGATCACCGGGAAGTGCACCGTCCACATGGTCCGCCAGTGCCCGGCCCCGTCCAGTTGGGCGGCCTCGCCCAGTTCGTCCGGGACACTGCTCAGCCGCGCCGCGAACAGCACGGCGGTGAACCCGATGCCGCTCCAGAGGTCCAGCGCGATCAGACAGGCCAGCGCCGTCGACGGGGACGCCAGCCAGGCATCGGTCAACGCGCCCCAACCCGCGCTCTGCAGTGCTCCGTTGACCAGCCCGTCGGGCGAGAGCGCGGCATAGAACACCATCGCCTTCGCCGGCGTGGAAATCAGTCCGGGAATGAACAGCAGATAGCGGATCACCCGGTGCCCCGGCGGCCGCTGGGCGACGTAGTAGCCCACCATGTACGCGCACACGATCATCACCGGCAGCGCGACGGACAGTTGGACGGCCGTGTTGCGTACGGCGTCCCAGAACACCGGGTCGTCCAGAACCGTTCGGATATTGCCGAGGCCGGCGAACGACACCGGCTGGAGCATGCCCGGCCAGTGCAGCGCGGCGATCACGAAGATGGCGAGCAGCGGCCCGACCATGAAGATCAGATACCAGACCAGGGCCGGTACGGCCAGTACGGTGTCGCCCTGCCGCGGCGTGCGGCGCGCCCCGGCGGGGGAGGAGGGCGGACTGGGCCGGCGGGCCGCGGTGCCGTCCGGTGTCGTCGTCAGCGTCGTCATGCGGTGACTTTCGGGAATCGAGTCGGCGGGAGGGGGAAGGGACGGCCGGTTCATACGGACCGGTACGCGGACTCGAGCGCCGCGCGGACCCGGGCCGCACTCGTGCCGCGGGTGAACGAGGTACTGGTGGCGGTGATCAGCGGCTGGGTGGCGGCCGGTGGCACGTACACATCGGGCAGCAGGACCTCGCTCACGCCGGAGCCGAGCCGCTGTGCGGCGGCGACCAGCGGAAAGTCCGCGCTCACGGCGTCGGTGTGCAACGCCATGTCACGGCCGCTCTCCTGGACGAACCGCGCCACGGTGTCCGGCCCGTACATGAAGCGGATGAACTTCTCGACGTGTTCGATCTTGCGGACGCCGTTCGGGCTGATCCAGAAGCCGATGAGCGTGAACGCGCGGATGACCGTCGGCTTGTCGTGCGCCGCGCCGTCGGCCAGCGGCCAGCCGCCGACCTCGGTGTGGCGGGCCACGTTCTCCGGCACCTTGGCCAGCGCGGAGGACATGGCCGACTGCGCGGCCGCCGCCTGGGTGTTGAACTGCGTGTTCATGGTGTCGGAGGTGAGCCCCTGTGCCTTGTCGGCGAAGACGCCGGCGTCGCGCAGGGTGGTGAAGTACTCGATGCCCTCGCGGGCGCCCCGGCTGCCGAAGTCGCCGGTGGAGTAGGCGTGCCGGGCCTCGTCCGGGGTGAGGAAGGTCTGGATGATCTGCGCCAGCAGCTTCTGTCCCGTCCAGTCGTTGCCGCCGACCGTCACCGGGGCGATCCCCTTGGCGCGCAGCTTGCGGGCGGCGGCGATCAGCTGGTCGCCCGTGGTGGGTATCGCGTCCACGCCCGCCCGGTCCAGCAGCGCCCGGTTGTAGGCGACCGGCCAGTTGGTGGCGAAGTACGGAAAGGCACGCAGTCTGCCCTTGCCGTCCTTCCACGCCGACAGCGCGGCGGGCAGGACGCGTTCACGCAGCCCCCAGTCGTCGAGGTAGCCGCCGACGTCGACGGTGGCGTCCACGTCGGTCCACGCGAGGGTCTTGTCGTAGAGGTTGACCATCACGACGTCGGCCTCCTTGCGGGCCAGCCGCGAGGTCTCGTAGACCTGCCCGAGGTCGTCGCCGTTGATGAGGTTCTTCACCTTCAGCCCCGGGTTCTGCGCGCGGAAGCGGTCCAGGGCGGACAGATAGGTGGCCGAGCCCGGGGCGGTGGTGCCGAGCTGGGTGTGGACGACGAGGGTGTCCGGATCGGAGGCCGCCGCGGCCAACGACGAGCAGCCGGACACAGCAGGCAGGGCAGCGGCCGCAGCCAGACCGGAGCCGGCGGCGAGCAGGCCGCGCCGGGTCAGCGATGAGCGCACAGCGGTGGTCTCCAACCAAGCGGTTAACGATTGGTTAATCGATGTACCTCGTGAGGTGCGAGGACTTTAGGGAGCACACGGGCCGTGGTCAAGGGATGCGACGCGGAAACCCGGTCCCACGCCCGCGAGATGGCCCTTGCCATGGAGACGGGTGTCAGTGACCGTCACGGCCTGCTTGTCGCCACCGGTGGACGGGGAGTCGAAGCCGAACTCGCTGCCGTGCCTGGGCGGTTGGCCGCCCTTGGGGATCGTGGGCACGCGGTGGTGCCGGCCGGTGCGTCACGCGGTCGAGCGCAGACGACCGAAGGTCTCGACGGGCAGCCCGCCCAGCAGAAACGCGGGGCGCGGGGCGTTGTGCCGTGTGTGATCCGGTTATTTGAGACCGGTCAGTGTGATGCCGCGGACGAAGTAGCGCTGGCTGAGGATGAGCAGCAGGGCCGTGGGGAGGAAGGCGATGACCGAGCCGGCGGCGGTGAGATGCCAGAGCTGGAAGTGCTCTTCACTGAACCGCGTCAGTCCGACCGGGATGGTCCGCATTTCCTCGTCGCTGGTGGTGACGAGCGGCCAGAGGAACTCGTTCCACTGGAAGACGAAGGTGAACAGCCCGAGGACCGCCAGCGCCGGCTTGGTCTGCGGGAGGATGATCCGCCAGTAGATGGTGAACTCCCCGGCACCGTCCACCCGGGCCGCCTGGATGAGGTCGTCCGGGATCGGCTGGATGAACTGGCGCATCAGGAAGATTCCGAAGCCGTCCATCAGGAACGGCAGGATGAGTGCCTGGTAACTGTCCAGCCAGCCGAGGTCGGACATCATCACGTACAGCGGAATCATCCGTACGAAGAACGGGATCATGAGGGTGGCCAGGATCGCCAGGAACAGGGTGTTGCGGAACGGGAAGCGGAACTTCGCGAACACGTAGCCGACCAGCGGGTCGAAGGCCAGATGGGCCAGCGTGATGGCGCCGGCCACGACCACACTGTTGACGATGAAGCGACCGAACGGTGCCTGCTCGAACAGCTGCGTGTAGTTCTGGAACTGCGGGGAGTCCGGCCACAGCACGGCACCGCCGGACAACGTCTCGCCCTGGGTCTGCAGCGACAGCGACACCATGTACAGCAGCGGGGTGACGGTGAGCAGGCAGGCCAGCGTGAGCAGCACGTAGGCGGCCGCGCGGGACGGCCGGCTCCTGTCGGTGACCGGGGCCATCAGTACTGCACCTCCCCGCGCCGTCCGGTCCGCAGTTGGACGAGAGTGAAGGCCACGATGACGAGCATCAGGAGCACGGACAGGGCGGAGGAGTAGCCGAAGTCACGGTCCCGGAAGGCGGTTTCGTAGACGTGGTAGACGTACAGGTCCGTCTGTTTCGCCGGGCCGCCGCCGGTGATGATGTACGCCTGCCCGAAGGCCTGCAGCCCGGAGATGACGGCCATGACCGAGACGAACAGCGTGGTCGGCGCGAGCAGTGGCAGGGTGATGCAGCGGAACCGGCGCCACGCCCCGGCGCCGTCCACCGTCGCGGCCTCGTAGTACTCCTGTGGGATGCCCTGGAGACCGGCCAGGAAGAGCATCATCGTGTAGCCGGTGATCATCCAGAGGGTGACCGCGACGATGGTCGCCAGCGGATGGGTGATGAGCCACTGCTGGGTGGGCAGGCCGAGTTCGGTGAGGACCCGGTTCAGGATGCCGGTCTGCGGGTCGAGGATGTTCTGCCACAGCAGCCCGATGACTGCGATCGAGGTGAGGTAGGGCACGAGGAGCGCCAGCCGGAAGAGCGCGCGGCCGCGCAGCCGGCGGTTGGCCAGCAGGGCGAGGGCCAGGCCGAGCACGATCGCGCCGATGGTGGTGGCCGCGGCGAAGATCAGGGTGATCTTGAACGAGTTGCGGGCGTCCGGGTCGCGGAACGCGTCGGCGTAGTTGCCGAGGCCGTCGAACCGGTCGGCGTGCGGACCGGTGAGGGTGCTGGTGTTGAGGATGTCGGCGATGGGTGTGTAGAAGAAGACCGCGAAGAACACGAGGGCGGGCGCCAGGAACAGATAGGCGGTCCGGGCCTCGCGGCGGGCGATGGAGGTTTTCCGGGCCCCGCGGTGGGTGATCGGGGCCTTTCCGGCCTTCCGGTGCGTGATCGGGGTTCGCGGCGCACGGGATCGCATACGCTGCCGTCCCCCGTCAGTCCGTGATGAGCTTGCGGGCGGCTTCGGCGTATTCCCGGTACGCCGTCGGCACGGCTTTCCCCGTCATGAGCACGCTCTGGTAGAGGGTCTTCCACGCCTGGTCCAGTTCGGTGCCCTTGCCGCTGAGGTACGTCTGGGGATGGGCGTCCTGCGCGTAGGTCAGGCCCTGGGCGAACGCGGCGATGTCCGCGTCCTGCTTCACCTCGGGATTGCCGCTCCAGGACTTGCGCGGCATCAGCATGCCGGTCTCCTTCGTGGCCGCCAACTCGGTTTCCAGGGTGGTCATGCGCCTGATGAAGTCCCAGGACAGATCCGGCCTGGGCGCTTTCTTCGGGATGAAGAGACTGGTGCCCGCGAGGAGGGTGGCCCGACGGCGTCCGGTGGGCATCTGCGCGATGCCGAATTGCAGGTCCGGCGAGCTCTGTTCGATCACCGGCAGGTCCCACGGCCCGGTGACGATCATGGCGGCCCGCTCGGCCGAGAACGCCTTCTGCGGAGCGGAGTAGTCCTTGCTGGGCACGGGGACCGGGGACACCTTGTGCCTGTGCACCAGGTCGGCCTGGAACTGCAGCGCCTCGATCGCGGCGTCCTGGGGCTGCATCACCTTCTTGGTCCTGTTGTCGTACTCCAGCACCCCGTTCTGCAGCATCCACGGCCAGCCGTACGCCTGGTCCTGGTTGAGCTGCAGTCCGTACACGCCGTCGTGGGTCAACTCCGTGGCCACGTCAACCACCTCCTCCCAGGTCGTCGGCGGCTGGACACCGGCGTCAGCGAACATCTCCTTGTTGTAGACGAGAAGTTGGCAGGTCATGTGCAGTTGGATGCCGTACACCTCGCCGGAGTGCGTGTTGTGCTTCACCGCCGCCGGCTGCCAGTCGTCCGGGAAACCCATCGCCTTCCCGTCCTCGTCGAGGTACTTCTGCAGCGACAGCGCGTCCCCGCTCAGCGCGTACCTCTGGGCCCAGCCGCCCGGCTCCTCCAGCACGTCCGGTGCCCGGCCCGCCTGCAGATCGGCGAGCAGCCGGGTCTCCAGCTCCTCCCACTGGTACATCTGCAGCCGGACGGTGACGTCGTGGTCGTTCTCGAACTCCTTGATGACCTTCTGGTACGCCTCGTAGTTGTGGCCCGGGTTCCAGTAGGCGGTGAACGTGCCGCTTTTGCCACCGCCCTGCTCGGAGTCCGACTCGGGCGCGCCCGAACCGCAGGCGGTCAGCCCGGTGGCCGCGGCAGCGGCCCCGGCCAGACCGAGCACACGGCGGCGGCTGATTCCTGGAGCGTTGCTGGCAGACATGTGGTGCTCCTCTCGGGGGTTACGGGGAACGTGCGGTCGTGACGCCTCTCCCGCCGGTCTCGTGACTCATGCCGACTCGCGGCGGGATGAATGACCAGGACAGGACCAACTCCCGCTCGGTAGGCGGGTGATCGGCCGTCAGACGGTCGAAGAGCACCTGGACCACGCCCGAGTAGTCCAGGTGCGGCTGGCCGGCCGTGCTCAGCGCGGGCTTGACGACCCGGCCCTCGGGCAGATTGCCCACGCCGACCACGGCCGCGTCGCCGGGCACGCTGCGACCGGAGTCGCGTATCGCCCACATGGCGATGATCGCGGCCCGGTCGGAGGTGGCGAAGACAGCGTCCGGCGGCTCCGGCAACCGCAACAGGGCCTCGACGGCGCGGTAGCCGGCGACGGTGTCGTCCGCGTCGGCGACGATGAGCGCCTCGTCGCGCGCGAGGCCGTGCCGCGCCAGGGCATCCAGGCAGGCCACGTACCGCTCGTGCGCCTCGCCGTCCGGCTCCCGGCCGGTGCGGTGGCCGACGAACGCCACGCGTCGCCGCCCGCTCGTGATCATGTGATCCAGTGCCTCGCCGCAGGCCTGTCGCGCCGGTATGCGTACCACGTCGAAGCCCCTCGGGACCACGCTGTTGTCCATGACGGTCATCGCTTGGCGGCCGCGCACCAGCGAGTCCAGGTCGAGTGCGGGCAGGAACCGCTCCGCCCAGATCAACGCCCCGTCGGCGATGCCCCGCCGCAGCAGTGCGTGTGCGTGAGCCGCACGGGCGGGGGAATCGGCGACGAGCACGATCACGCCGTGTCCGGTCCTGTCGGCCGCGGCGTGCAGTTCCCGTGCCACCTCGTCGTACGTCGGCCCGCCGATGGAGCCGACGACCAGGCAGACCCTCCCCCCAGTGCCTAAAGGGCCTGGGAGGTGCCCCCAGGTGCGCTGCGTGCGCAGGCCCCGTGCTGAGCTGCTGTGGACGTATCCGAGTTCCCGCACCGGCGGCCGGCACCCGCTCCCGGGTCTCGGCGCCGACCAGGCCGTCACGTCCGTTGACCACGTAGCTGACCGTCGCCACCGACACCCCGGCGCGGGTCGCCACTTCACGCACCGTCGGGCGGCTCCGTTGCTGCATTTATACGTTTAAAGCAACGGCGGGCGCGGGACGTCAACCCCCATGACACGCCTGGGCTTCGGCAAGCCGGTGCTCCCGTGCCGCGGGCGTGGACAAGGTGTGAGGCGGACGCAGGACCCCACAGGCCGGAGTCGCGCTCAGCGCCGAGCTCGGTGAGCAGCCGGAAATGGTGCTTCACTACATGGTGAGTGACGTCGATCTGGAGGGTGTCCAGATCCGCGCTGAGCTTGTCCCACCTGGTCATCTCGGGCGGACCGCTCGGGCTGGCGGTCACCAGCTCGCCACCGGGCGGCAGTTGTCTGTTGGTGGCCGCTCGGGCGCGGGACTGCCGGTGGAGCTCAGCAGCCTGCACCAACACGTCCCGTCGCGTCAGGTCGCCCGCGAGAGGACCGAGCGTGCCGATGCGGACCAGGGGCTGCGCGAGGGGCAGAGAGGGGCGGGCCCGCTGCCACACGTCTGCAGGCCGGTGCAGGGCCGGCCGGTCACGAGGCGTGCGGTCTCGGCCTCGCTGAGGCCATTGACGGTGGGGAAGGCGAGCCGCACGCCCCAGCCCTGTTCGGTCTGCTCGCCCATGTGGGTCGGCCCCGCCGGGCCGCGACCACAGGAAACGACGAAGTGTCCGGGGACCCGGCGGGTTTGTCAGGGCGTCAGTGCATCAGCAGTAGCCGCGTGTTCGGTACGAGCTTCCGGTTCACGCTGGTGCTCTGCACGAAGATCGTGAAGTCGTCGTTGTGGTCCGGCCTGACGCGGACTTCCACGTCCGGCAGGCCGAGCAGGGCTCGGGCCTCGGGCCCCGTGTACACCCGGTCCGTCTTCTTCTCCAGCACCGCGATCTGCTTCTGTGCCTGGACCTTCTCCGACTTGCTCAGTTGGTAGAACGCACCACCGGTACGGTAGGTGTGCCCGGATTCGATGACCCAGTCCCGGATCGCCGCAGCACGAGCCACCGGGATCAGCTGGTACTCCGACGGATTCACCGGGGTGAGGCCGGCCGCCTTGATGGTGTCCTTGTTGACCGTCTCCGCACCCGTGGAGAACACCGCCCGCGATCCGCGGATGCCCTGGGTGCGGCCCACCATGAATTTCTCGGTGGCCTGTTGGATGACCTGTCCGGCATCCTCCAGACCCTGTGTGCTCGTGGCGTCCCATATGGCGATGTTGTCTTTCGGGAACCCGCACTGCATGGCCTCGCGCTTGCCCATCTGGTCCGGCACGAGGACGGCCAGCGTCCAGTTGTCCTTCTGTGTCTCGATCATCTTGGCCACGGCCTCGACCAGTTCACGCGGATTCCTGGTCGGGGCATCCGGGCAGCGATGACTCGCGTTCTCCTGCCCGTCGGTGAGTACGAACGTCAGGAAACTGTGGTCGCCGTACAGTTGAGCTGTCTGCGCCAGCTCCCGCTGTGACTTCAGCGCGGCCGCCAGCAGAGCCGTCATTCCGCCCGCCCGGTACAGCTGCTTCAGCGACGGCATCCGCAGCACGTCCTTGTCGTAGATGACGCACTCCACCTTGTCCGCGAAGACGTACACCGTGACACGGGTCTCCTGGTCCAGCTCCCTCGACCGGCGGGCAAGATAGGCAATCTGCTGATCGGCGACTTCGACGACCTTGCGACTCAGATGCGACATGGACGAACTGGCATCCAGCACAAGAGCAACGTGATTGATGTAGTTCTGGTTTCCCGACATGACGGCTCCCCCTCTTCCCGAATCGATGCTCCTACCGTCTCACCCACCACTGACAATCGATCTCGGCTCCCGGAGTGGATGAAGAGCCCACCCGGCCAGGGGCGCAGCCGGACGCAGCCCGAGACGCCGAGCACTGTCACAGCCCGGGGCCTGTCTGTGTACTGGTGTGTCCGGCGGGTTCATCGGCCAGCTGGTCGTGACTTCTATGCCCATGCGACGCCCAGCTCAGCGAGCGTGCCCGCTGGGGCTCGGTGAGCTGGGCGCGGCGGGTGTTGCGTTGAGGCTGGCTTTGGAGTGGACGCCCTGACAATGGATCTTGAAGGTCCAGGAAGGGATACCCAGGTGGGACGCCAGTCTCCGTACCCGGAGGAGTTTCGGAAGGACGCCGTCGCGTAGTACCGAGCCGCCGGTGGGAAGTGCACGTGCGCGGCAGTGACTGCGGAGCGGCGGCAGGCGTCGCCGAGGAGATCCTGCTCGGTGTGGACACCCACAAGAATGTCCACACCGTGGCCGTCATCACCGTGCTCAGCGCGCCTTGGACGGCCGGAGCTTGCCGGCGACTGCAGAAGGCTATCGCCAACTCGTCTCCTGGGCCCGCTCGTTCGACGCCGAAACCGCCGCTCGAGCCGTGCTGTCGGGGCGTGCTGCCGCAGCGGCAAAGTCGAGCGACGGTCCGGTGGAGATGCCGCGGCTGTTCAAGCTGGCCAAGGGATCTGCTCCATGGGGGTATCGATGCCCTGGCCGAGTCGTTCTTCCAGGGCCTCAAGCGGGAGTTGCTCCACGGAAGGCGCTGGACTTCGAAAGTCCAGACGCGACCAAGTCTTCCGCCCACTCCCAGGGATCAACCTCAGGTGCGCCCCTGCCCGCCTCTACGCACAGCACCGAGCTGTGTGCGGTCCAGGCCGGCATCGGTGAACTTCTGGGCCACCGCGCGCAGTACGCGGGCCATGGTACGGGCGGGTGGGGTGGGGGTGCGGGACGTGGCGCGGGCGAGCAGGATGCGGCGGGTGGGGGCGGGTACGTCGGAGCCGAAGGGCAGCAGACGGACGTCGCTGCGGCGGCTGGTGAGGGCGAGCCGGGGAGCGAGGGCGATGCCGAGACCGGCGGCGACCATGGCCTGTGCCTCCTGGTAGTCGTGCGAGGCATAGGCGATACGCGGCTCGAACCCGGCCTGGCGGCAGCTGCGGCGCAGGACGTCGGCGACCGGATGGTTGTCGGCGCGGATGATCCATTCCTGATCGGCGAGGTCGCCGAGGCGCAGGGCGGGAAGGGTGCGCAGCGGGGAGTCGGTGGGGACGACCAGCACGGTCGGGTCGTCGAGGAGGTGTGTGAGGGTCAGGGCACCGTCGTCGACGCGGTTCCATTCGTAGTCCCACAGCAGCGCCTGCTCGACCTCGCCCGTGTGCAGCATCTCGCGCAGATGGCCAAGGACTCCGGCGCGTACCACGATCTGCACGCCGGGGTGACGGTGGCTGAACCGGGTGAGGGCGAGCGGCAGCAGCGAGGCGCTGGCGGTGGGGAAGGAGCCGAGCCTGAGGGTGCCCTGGTTGAGGTCGGCGTAGGCCTCCAAGTCGGCCTCGGCGGCGCGCAGTTCGCGGCGGATGACCCGGCCGCGCTCGGCCAGTGCGGCGCCCGCGGGGGTGGTGCGGATGCCGCGCGGCAGCCGTTCGATCAAGGGCTGCCCGGCCTCCCGTTCCAGCAGGGACATCTGCTGGGAGGCTGCGGAGGTGGTCATTCCCATCGCATCCGCGGCGGCGGTGAGCGAGCCGCGCTCGGTGGCCTCGGTGAGCAACAGCAGACGGCGCACGTTCAGCATGCAGGAGAGTTTAGCTGACCTAAACCATCCTGAAGAAATCTGTCATTGTGCCCAAGTCGTGCTTCTGCGAAGGTCTTCGCATTCGCCGAGTGGTTCACCGGATCGCAACACGCCCGTAACCGTCCGCCCGGCGCTCTCCTTCCCCATGCGACCCAGGAAGAGCTTGAAGCTGTGCACACTCCCGCGACTCTGGTACGTGGCGGCACCAGCAAGTGCTGGTTGTTCAGTCAGGTCCATGTCCCCGTCGACCGCAGTGAGTTGGAGAAACTGCTGGTTGCCGCCTATGGCTCCACCGATCCGGTGGAGCTGGACGGGGTGGGCGGAGCGACACCGACCACCTCCAAGGCCGCCGTCGTCGGCGCCTCACCCGAACCCGGTGTGGACGTCGACTACCTGTTCGGGCAGGTCGGTATCGGCACCGGCACGGTGGAGTGGACCAGCAACTGCGGTAACTGCGCCACCGGCATCGCCCTGTACGCGGTGGCAAAGGGGCTCGTGCCCATCACCGGTGACCGCACCCGCGTGGTGATGCGGAACAGCAACACCGGTGCGCTGCTGGAAGGCGTGGTGGACACCACGGGCGGCAGGGTTCACGAGTTCGGCGACCAGACCGTACCGGGCACCCGGGCCGGCGGGGTGGCGGTCGGTCTCACCTTCCTCCGCCCGGCCGGCGGCACCACGGGCTCGCTGCTGCCCACCGGGCGGGCGGCCGACGAGTTGCGGCTCGGTACCGCAGCAAGGCCGCAGCGGGTGAGCATGGTGGACGCGGGTGCCCCCGTTGTTCTCGTGGACGCGCTCGACGCCGACCGCACCGGCGCCGAGACCCTGGACCAGATGCGTGCCGACGTGCCGTGGCTGCGCGCGGTCCGTCATACGGCCGCGCCGCTGATGGGACTCCTCAGGCCGGGTGAGACCCCCGGTGACGCGGTGCCCAAGGTGGGCCTGATCGGCCCTCCGGTGCCGTACACCACCACTCTGGGCGAGCCGATCGCCGCCGGCGATTACGACGTCTCGGTCCGCATGCTCACCATGAACGCCCCCCACCCGGCGATCGGTCTCACCTCCGCTGTCGCCGTCGCGGCTGCGGGGCTGCTGGAGGACTCCGTGGTCTCCCGGGCCGCCGCCGGACCGCGCGGCGAGTGGCTGCGCCTCGGCACCCCCGCAGGCGTCGTGGCGGTCTGCTGCTCGGACATCCACCAAGGCGTCCCCGAGCGGGTCACCGTGCAGCGGGCCGCCCGGCTGCTCGCCGACGCACGCATCTACGTACCGGATCCGGGAGCGCGCAAGGCTTCCTGACCGGGACGAATCTCACCTCGGGCGGCCGGTCCCCAGCCGTCCGCCCCCGGGGTGGCCTCGCGCCCTCGGGGCGCGCACTCCTGTCCCCTCCTGCACCAAGGAACAAAGATGTCTCCTGAAGTGATCTCCATAGGCGCGCTGCTGGTGATGTTCGTGATCGGCACCGTGCTGCCGATCAACCTGGGCATTCTTGCCTTCGTAGCGACCTTCGCGGTCGGCACTGCCTCGCTCGGCCTCACCGAGGACGAGATCTTCGAAGGCTTTCCGGTGAAGCTGTTCGTGACGATCGTGGGAGTCACGTACCTGTTCTCCGTCGCCCGCCGCAACGGCACCATCGACCTGCTCGTCGCCGCGGGGGTGCGGCTGGTGCGGGGGAAGGTCGCGCTCATCCCCTGGGTGCTCTTCCTCGTCGCCGCCCTGCTGACGGCGTTCGGAACCTTTACCCCCGCCGCCGTCGCGATCCTCGTACCGATCGGCATGAACTTCGCCCACCGCTACAAGCTGAACCCGCTGGTGGTCGGCATGATGGTGATCAGCGGCGGCCACGCGGGCGCGTTCTCGCCGCTCGCCGTCTCCGGTGCGCTGGTGCTGGGCCTGGTCGACAAGACCGAGCTGCATGTCTCTCCCGTGGCGCTGTTCACGGCCAGCTTCGTGATCAATCTGGTGCTGTCGCTGCTCACCTACGTACTGCTGGCGAAGCGTCCTGTTCCGCTGGCGGAGCAAGAGGACGCGACGAGAGACAACGAAGACCTCGCCGTCTCCGGCAGGCCCGACTGGCGGCAGTGGCTGACCCTCGCCTGCCTGCTCGCCCTCGTCGTCGGGGCGCTCGGTTTCCAGCTGGAGATCGGCTTCCTCGCCCTGGGCGCGGGTACCCTGCTCGCCCTGGTGGACATGAAGCGACAGGAGAAGGCGGCCGACGGTATCAGCTGGTCCACCCTGCTGCTGGTCGCGGGCATGATGACGTACATCGCGATGCTGGAGAAGGCCGGGATCATCGAGACGATCTCCGAGCACGCCGCGGGCCTGGGCGCCCCGATCGTCGTAGCCCTTCTGCTGTGCTTCACCGTGGCCATCACCTCTGCCTTCGCCTCCTCCACCGCGATCCTCACAGCGATCATCCCCATCGCCGTGCCGTTGCTGCTCTCCAGCCACCTCAGCGCCGCCGGACTGATCGCCGCCCTGGCGGTGTCCACCACGATCGTCGACACCTCCCCCTTCTCCACGAACGGTGCCCTCGTCCTGGCCAACGCGCGCGGCGTCGACGCCCGCCGCTTCTACCGCCAGGTCATCAGCTACACCGGCGGAATCGTCGCCCTCGGCCCCGTCGTCGCCTGGGGTGCCCTGGTCCTGCCCTGGTCGTAGACCCCCGGACAGCGACGAAACGACGGACAGCCGCCCGGCGCGATCACCGCGCCGGGCACCGCCGCGACGTGACCCGGTTGCGGCTTGTCGGGTTCGGTCCGGTGGGTGGCTCGGCCTGGCGAGGGGTTCTCCGGGCAGGTCGGAGTGGGTGGCGGGGTGAGGGGGCACTGGCATGGAGGCATCGGTGGGTGGGGCGCTGTCGTGGGGCGTCATCTGATGGTGGGTGACGCTGTCTCAGGGGTAAGGGTTCTTCTCCTCGGGCGGGTGGGGGCGGGCCGGGTATGATCGGGGAAGGGTGCAGGAGGCTGGAGGGGGATGAGGGCCTGGACAGGTTGCCCAGGGCTGCTGTTGTGTCCCCGGTACGCCGACGGCATCCCGCTCGGAGCACATGGCTGAGCGCCCGGGGCCGCCTGCGGCCGATGGCGGCGTTCCGGCGCCGATGCCCGCACAACCCTGCACAACCCCGTATGACACGGAGTTGTTCACTGGATGGTGCTGGAGAAGCCGGCCGAGGTGGCTCGTGACTCGCGGTGTGCTCCGGCGGCGTTACTAGGGTTTTTCCCGTCCTTGCCGACCGAGACTCTCACCGTGCCGCATCCGAGAGAACCCGCAGAACACGCTGTCTGACCCGAGCCGACGCCCCGCGTCCCGACCCGGGTCCAGGCCCAGGTCATTCCGACGGGGCGGCCGCCCATCCCCCGGGGCGGCCGCCCTCTGCGTGCACTCGCGTGGCCGCGCCGTGCCTCCGCACCGGGCAGACGCTCGGTCCGTGACCACCCCGGCCCGGGCCCGGCCGAGCACAACCCGCATCGGTAACCGCTGTCGAGGTGACGTGAGATGGACAACGAACACAAGCTCAGGGACTACCTGAAGCGGGCCACCGCCGACCTGCGGCACAGCCGGCAGCGCGTCCAGGAACTGGAGGCCGCCGCCCATGAGCCCATCGCCATCATCGGGATGGCCTGCCACTACCCGGGCGGGGTGACCGACCCCGACGGCCTGTGGGACCTGCTCATCGACGGCAGACACGGCATCGGACCCTTCCCCGACGACCGCGGCTGGGACCTGGCCCGCCTCACCGGCGACGGACCCGGCCGCAGCCGCGCGCGCAGGCGGCTTCCTCGACGCGATGACCGAGTTCGACGCCGGCGTTCTTCGGCATCGCCCCCGCGAGGCCCTCGCCATGGACCCCCAGCAGCGGCTCCTGCTGGAGATCCGCCTGGGAGGCCCTCGAACGCGCCGGCATCGCCCCCACCGCACTGCGCGGCAGCCGCACCGGCGTCTTCGCCGGCACCACCATCCAGGACTACGGCAAGGTCGTCGCCGCAGCCCGCGAGAACATGGACGTCTACGCCACCACCGGCCACGCCGCCGGCGTGATCTCCGGGCGCATCTCGTACGTCCTCGGCCTGGAGGGGCCCGCCGTCACCGTCGACACCGGCTGTTCCTCCTCCTCGTCGCCCTGCACTGGGCCGTGCAGTCGCTGCGCACCGGCGAGTCCGCCCTCGCCCTCGCCTGCGGCGCCACCGTCATGTGCACCCCTGGCACCTTCGTGTCCTTCACCGCCCAGGGCGGCCTCGCCTCCGACGGCCGCTGCAAGCCCTTCTCCGCCGCCGCCGACGGGGTCGGCTGGAGCGAGGGCGCCGGCGTCCTCGTACTGGAACGCCTCAGCGACGCCCGGCGAGCCGGCCACCCCGTGCTCGCCGTGGTCCGCGGTACCGCCCTCAACCAGGACGGCGCCTCCAACGGCATCAGCGCCCCCAACGGGCCCGCACAGCAACGCGTCATCCGCGCCGCCCTCGACAACGCCGGCCTCACCCCCGACCAGATCGACGCCGTCGAGGCACACGGCACGGGCACGACACTGGGCGACCCCATCGAGGCCCAGGCCCTCCTCGCCGCATACGGCCAGAACCGCGAACGACCCCTGCTGCTGGGCTCGGTGAAGTCCAACATCGGCCACACCCAGGGCGCCGCCGGAGTCGCCGGCGTCATCAAGACCGTGCATGGCCCTGCGGGCCGGCCTGCTCCCACGCAGCCTGCACGCCCAGGAGCCCACGCCCGACGTGGACTGGACCGCCGGCTCCGTACGGCTCCTCACCGCCAACACGCCCTGGCCGCACACCGACGCCCCACGCCGCGCCGGCGTCTCCTCCTTCGGCATCAGCGGCACCAACGCCCACGTCGTCCTCGAACAGGCCCCGCCCGCCGAGGAACCCGACGTCACACCCACCCCGGCCCTGACGCCATGGCCGGTGTCCGCCCGCACCGCCACCGGCCTCGACACCCAGCTCCACCGGGTCACGGCCGCCGCCTCCGGCCTGGCCGCACCGGACGTCGGTCACTCCCTCGCCACAGGACGCGGCCACCTGGAACACCGCGCCGTACTCCTGCCGCACGAGGACGGACCGCGCGAACTGGCCCGCGGCACCGCCACAGAGGGCGGCCTCGCGATCCTCTTCACCGGTCAGGGCAGCCAACGTCCCGGCATGGGAGGCGAGTTGCACGACCGCTTCCCCGCGTTCGCCGAAGCACTCGACGAGCTGCTCGGCCACCTCGACCCCGCCCTGCGGGACGTCATGTGGGGCGGCGACGAGGCCGCGCTCAACCGCACCGAACACGCCCAGCCCGCACTCTTCGCCGTCGAGACCGCCCTGTACCGGCTCACCGAATCGCTGGGTGTGCGCCCCGGCTTCGTCGCCGGGCACTCCATCGGCGAGATCACCGCCGCGCATGTCGCCGGTGTGCTGTCCGTCGAGGACGCCTGTGCCCTCGTCACCGCCCGCGGCCGCCTCATGCAGGTGCTGCCCGAGGGCGGCGCCATGGTCGCCGTGGCGGCGTCCGAGGACGCGGTGCGCCCGCTGCTCGGGGGCGACGTCGCGCTCGCCGCCGTCAACGGCCCGGCCTCCCTGGTCCTGTCCGGTGCCGAGGGCGCCGTACTCGCGGCTGCCGACCGGCTCCGTGACGCCGGGCACCGCACCCACCGGCTCGCCGTCTCGCACGCCTTCCACTCACCGCTGATGACGCCCGTCCTCGACGACTTCCGCGCCGTGGTCGCCGGGCTCACCTTCCACGACCCGCGGCTGCCCGTCGTCTCGACCGTCACCGGCCGCACCGCCACCGCCCGCGAACTGCGCGACCCCGACCACTGGACCCGGCACACCGTCGCCACCGTGCGGTTCGCCGACGCCGTACGGACCCTCGCCGCCCAAGGCGTGCGCGCCCACCTCGAACTCGGCCCCGACGGCGTGCTGAGCGCCCTCGTCGAGGAGACCCTCGCCGACCCCGAGACGGTCGCCGTACCGCTCCTGCGCGCCGACCGCAGCGAGGAACTGTCCCTGGTCACCGGCCTGGCCCGGCTGCACACCGCCAGCGCTGCCGGAACCGTCGACTGGGCCGCGCTCTACCAGGACACCGGTGCCCGCCGCGTCGACCTGCCCACCACCGCCTTCGAACGGCAGCCCTACTGGCCCACCGGCACCGGCCGCGCCCGAGACGCCACCGGACTCGGCCTCGGCGCGTCCGGCCACCCGCTGCTGGCCGCCACCGTCGACCTGGCCGACGGCGAGGGCGTCGTCCTCACCGGCCGGCTGACCCCCGCCCGGCAACCATGGCTCGCCGACCATGTCGTCCACGGCCGCGTCCTGCTCCCCGGCACCGCCTTCCTGGAACTCGCCCTGCGGGCCGGCGACGAGGCGGGCTGCGACCGCGTCCACGACCTCACCCTCACGGCCCCGCTCGACATCGCGGAACGCGAGGCCGTCCAACTCCAGGTACGCGTCGGCCCACCCGCCGCCGACGGCCGCCGCCCCGTCAGTGTCCACTCCCGCCCCGACACCGCCGAACCGCGGGCCGAGTGGACCGTCCACGCCTCCGGCCGACTCGACACCGCGTCGGACAGCCCGGCCCACCCGTCCCCCGACACCGCGTGGCCACCGCCCGGTGCCGAGCCCATCGATCTCACCGACTGCTACGACCACCTGGCCGAGCTCGGCTTCGACTTCGGGCCGGTCTTCCGCGGCCTGACCGCCGCCTGGCGACGCGGCACCGAACTCTTCACCGAGGCCACCCTGCCGAGCCCTGCGCACAGCGACGCCACGGCCTTCCTGCTCCACCCGGCCCTGGCCGACGCCGCCCAGCACGCCGCCACCCACGGCGACCTCGGCACCCTCAGCGAGGGCGGCCTGCCCTTCTCCTGGGAGGGCGTCCGCCTGCACGCCACCGGCGCCACCGCCCTGCGCACCCGCATCGCCCGCCTGGACGACGACACCGTCACCGTGACGGCCACGGACCCCGCGGGCAACCCGGTCCTCACGGTGGACGCCCTGGTCACGCGCCCCGCGACAGCGACCTCCCCCAACGTCCCCGACGCCCTGTTCACCATCGACTGGCCGTCCGTCCTCGGCGAGGTCACGGCCAGGGACCTCCAGCTCGCCGTCATCGGCACCGACGCCGACGACCTGGCCGACATCCTGCGCGCCACCGACATCACCGTCACCGCCGCTCCCGACCTCGCCACGCTCGAAGCGGCACCCCCCGTAGTCCTCACCAGCATCACCTGCGAGACCGACGACGCGCCCCTCCCCAACGCCCTGCGAGGCACCACCGAACACGTCCTCGGCCTCGTCCGGTCGTGGCTGGCGGACCCCCGCTTCGCCGACTCCCGCCTCGTCGTGGCCACCCCGGCCACCGGTGACCTCCCGGCCGCCGCCGCACGCGGCCTCCTGCGCACCGCACAGACCGAGAACCCCGGCCGCATCACCGTCCTCCACCTCGACGGCCGCGTCGACGGCGACCTGCTGCGCCGTGCCCTGACCACGGCCGAGCCCGAAGTACGCGCCGACGCCGGGGGCCTGCGCGTCCCCAGGCTCGTCCGAGCCCCGCGCGCCGCCGAACAGCCGCCTGCCTGGGACGTCTCCGGCACCGTCCTCGTCACCGGCGGAACCGGCGGCCTCGGCGCCCTCGTCGCCCGCCACCTCGTTACCCGGCACGGCGCCCGCGACCTCCTGCTCGTCTCCCGCCGAGGCCCCGACGCGCCCGGCGCCGACGGGCTCACCGCCGACCTCACCGAACTCGGCGCCCGGGTCCGCGTCACCGCCTGCGACATCGGCGACCGCGACGCCCTCGCCCGACTCCTCGACGGCGAGCACCTCACGGCCGTCGTCCACATCGCCGGCACCGTCGACGACGGCGTGGTCGGCGCCCTCACCGCCGAACGCCTCGACACCGTGTTGCGACCCAAGGCCGACGCCGCCTGGCACCTCCACGAACTCGCCCCCGACGTCGGCACGTTCGTCCTGTTCTCCTCCGCCGCCGGCACCCTGGGCGGCGCCGGCCAGGCCAACTACGCCGCCGCCAACGCCTTCCTCGACGCCCTCGCCGCACACCGCCACGCCCTCGGCCTGCCCGCGCTCTCCCTCGCCTGGGGCCCCTGGGACGTCGCGGGCAGCGCCATGACCGGCGACCTCACCGACGTCGACCGGGCGCGCCTCGCCCGCTCCGGTTTCCCCTTCCTCACGCCCGAGGACGGCCTGGCCCTCCTCGACGCCGCCCCCGCCACCGGACACACCACCGTCCTCCCCATCCGGATCGACCTCGCCGCGCTGCGCGCCCGGGACGACGTACCCGCGCTCCTCAGCGGCCTGGTCTCCCACCGCCCCACGCCAGGCCGCACGACGCTGCCCACGGCCGCGTCCGCCACGGCTCCCACGGACGGCCTCGCGCGACGGCTCGCCCCGCTCGACCCCGCCGACCGCAGGACCGCGCTCCTCGACCTGGTCCGCGAGCAGGTGGCCGCCGTTCTCGGCCACCAGGACGCCCAACGCGTCGAGCCCAGCCGGGCCTTCCGGGACCTGGGCTTCGACTCCCTGACGGCGGTCGAGCTGCGCAACGCCCTCGGCACGGCGACGGGCCTGCGCCTGCCCGCCACCCTGATCTTCGACCACCCCACACCCCGGGCGCTGGCCGAGCACCTGCTGCCGAACCTGTTCCCGGACACCGCCACGGGAACGACGGCACAGGTAGCGCCATCCACGACGACTCATCCAGACGACCCGGTGGTGGTCGTCGGGATGGCGTGCCGCTACCCAGGTGGCGTCCGGTCGCCGGAGGACCTGTGGCGGCTGGTGTCGGAGGGCGTGGACGCGGTGGGGGAGTTCCCGTCCGACCGTGGCTGGGACCTGGAGGGGCTCTACCACCCGGACCCGGAGCACCTGGGCACCTCCTCCACCCGGTCCGGTGGCTTCCTCCAGGAGACCGGTGGCTTCGACGCGGACTTCTTCGGGATGAGTCCGCGGGAGGCGTTGGCGACGGATGCGCAGCAGCGGTTGTTGCTGGAGTCGGTGTGGGAGGCGATCGAGCGGGCGGGTATCGATCCGACCTCGCTGCGCGGCAGCCAGACCGGTGTCTTCGCCGGTGTCATGTACAACGACTACGGAGTGCTGCTGTCCGGCGACGAGTTCGAGGGCTTCCGGGGGAGCGGCAGCTCACCGAGCATCGCGTCCGGTCGAGTCGCCTATGCGCTGGGCCTTGAGGGGCCGGCGGTGACGATCGACACGGCGTGTTCGTCGTCGTTGGTGGCGGTGCATTTGGCTGCGCAGGCGTTGCGTGGTGGTGAGTGTTCGTTGGCGGTGGCCGGTGGTGTGACGGTGATGTCGACGCCGACGACGTTCGTGGAGTTCTCCCGGCAGGGTGGGCTCTCAGCCGATGGAAGGTGCAAGGCGTTCTCCGACTCGGCTGATGGTGTCGGCTGGGCCGAGGGTGTGGGTGTGCTGCTGCTGGAGCGGCAGTCGGATGCCGTGCGGAACGGGCATCGGATTCTGGCGGTCGTCCGCGGCAGTGCCGTCAATCAGGACGGTGCGTCGAATGGGCTGACGGCGCCGAATGGTCCTTCGCAGCAGCGGGTGATCCGGCAGGCGCTGGCATCGGCTGGGTTGTCCGCCGGTGAGGTGGATGCGGTCGAGGCGCACGGAACGGGTACGACCTTGGGTGACCCGATCGAGGCACAGGCGCTGCTGGCGACCTACGGTCAGGATCGCGAACGGCCCCTGCTGCTCGGCTCGGTAAAGTCCAACCTCGGCCACACCCAGGCCGCTGCCGGTGTCGCCGGGGTCATCAAGTCGATCATGGCGATGCGGCACGGTGTCGTCCCGCGCACCCTGCATGTCGACGCACCGTCCTCGCACGTGGACTGGTCGGCCGGTGCGGTGGAGCTGGTGCGGGAGCGGGTGGCGTGGCCGCGGACGGGGCGGCCGCGTCGTGTCGGCGTGTCCTCCTTCGGGCTGAGCGGTACCAACGCGCACGTCATTCTGGAGCAGGGGCCCGTGGACGACGCAGAGCCGAGCGGCGCGCTCGGACCCGTCCGTGATCGTGCCGTTGGGTGGTGTCCGGCACGGTCGGGGTCAGGCGCTGGACGCGCAGATCGAGGTGCTGCGGGCGGTCGAGCCGTCGGCGGACGTCGCGTACACGCTGGCGGCGGGACGGGCCTCGTTCGGGCACCGGGCTGTGTTGCTGGCGTCCGAGGGCGGCGTCGCCGAGGTATCCAGAGGAACGGCGGCCGAGGAGCCGCTGGCGTTCGTGTTCTCCGGACAGGGTGCCCAACGCGTAGGGATGGGACGGGAGTTGTACGCCCGGTTCCCTGTGTTCGCTCAGGCGCTGGACGAGGTGCTTGCCGAGCTCGACCCCGCTCTGCGTGACGTCATGTGGGGTGAGGACGAGGAGGCTCTGAACCGTACGGAGTTCACCCAGCCCGCGCTGTTCGCCGTCGAGGTGGCGCTGTTCCGCCTCGCCGAATTCCTGGGCGTACGGCCGGACTTCGTGGCCGGTCATTCCGTCGGGGAGATCGCTGCCGCCCATGTCGCGGGTGTGCTCTCGCTGCGCGGACGCGTGTGCGCTGGTGTCGGCGCGCGCCCGGTTGATGCAGGCCCTGCCCGAGGGCGGCCTGATGCTCGCGGTCGAGGCCACGGAAGCCGAGATCGCTCCGCACCTCACCGACGAGGTGAGCATCGCAGCGGTCAACGGCCCCACGTCCCATGGTGCTCTCGGGCACGGAGGAGGCCGTTCTCGCGGTGGCCGCCGCGCTGCCCGGCCGCCGCACCACCCGCCTACGGGTCTCGCACGCTTTCCACTCGCCGCTGATGGAACCGATGCTGGACGATTTCGCCGCAGGCCCTGTCCGGCCTCGACTTCCACCGAGCCACGCATCCTGCTCGTCTCGAACCTCACCGGCGCTCTCACCACCCCGACGACCTGAGCGATCCGACTACTGGGTCCGGCATGTGCGGGGCACAGTGCGTTTCGCCGACGGACTTCGCACTCTCACCGACCAGGGAGTGACGCGCTTCCTGGAGATCGGCCCGGACGGCGTGCTGTCCGCGCTGATCGAGCAGTGTGGCGCCCGACGAGGCGCGGTCATCGTCCCGACGTTGCGCAAGAACCGGCCCGAGGAAGCAGCCGCTGCCTCACGGCCCTGTCCCGGCTCTTCACGCACGGCGTCCCGGTGGACTGGCCGGCGCTCTTCGCCGGCACTGGTGCCCGCCTCACCGACGCCCCCACCTACCCCTTCCAACGCCGGCACTACTGGCCCGCCGTCACCGCTTCCCTTCAGGACGCCGTGGCCCTGGGCCTGGAACCCGTCGAGCACCCGCTGCTCGGCGCGGCCGTGCCGTTGGTGGAGTCCGACGGGGTGGTTCTCGCCGGGCGCCTCTCGGCAGGTACGCAGACCTGGCTCGCCGATCACGCGGTGCATGGCCATGTGCTGCTGCCGGCGACCGCGTTCCTGGAACTGGTGCTGTGTGCGGGGGACGAGGTCGGATGCGGCCGGGTCGAGGAGCTGTCCCTCGGCGTGCCCTTGATCCTCGGCCCGCGTGAGGCCGTGCGGATCCAGATCGCCGTCGGCGCTCCGGACGAAGACGGCCGCCGTTCCGTCGGCGTCCACTCCCGCCCGGACACGTCGGACCAGGATCTGCCCTGGACGCAGCACGCCTCCGGCACCCTCGCCGCGCAGGACGGCTCTCCGCAGACGTTCGACGTCACGACGTGGCCGCCCGCCGAGGCACTGCCCCTGGACCTCGACGGTTTCTACGAGGGACGGGCGGAGGACGGATTCGCGTACGGCCCGGTGTTCCGGGGCTTGCGCGCTGCCTGGCGGCGCGGCGACGAGGTGTTCGTCGAGGCCGAGCTGCCCGAGCACGTTCCGACCAGCGGATTCGGTCTGCACCCGGCTCTTCTCGACGCCGTGCTCCACGCGGCCGCATTCTCCGGTGAGGAGGCCGAGGAGTCGGGCGGACTGCTGCCGTTCGCCTGGGAGGGCGTGTCCCTGCACGCGACCGGCGCCTCCACGGTGAGGGCCAAGCTGGTGCGTACCGCCACCGCCACGGGCACCGGAATCGGAACCGGCAGCATCGCTGTGACCGTGACCGACCAGGACGGGAACCCGATCGCATCGGTGAACCGTCTCGTCGTCCGCCCGGCCGACGACCGTCTCTGGGCGAGCCGCGCGGGCAGCGACCTCTACCGCATGGCGTGGACGCAGGTCACCGCCACGGAGCCCTACGGCGGCCCGCTCGCCGTCGTCGGCGAGGACATCACCCGGTCGGCCCAGGCATGGGGCGCCACCGCATACCCCGATCTCGCGTCCCTCACCGACACCTCTCCCGGCGTCGTCCTCGCCCGCATCGACGGCAACCCCACCGCTGATGACCTCGTCACAGCCCTGCATGACGCAACAGCTCACGTACTGCAGCTCGTTCAGGAGTGGCTCGACCAGGAGAGGCACCCCGATGCCCGCCTCGTCGTGACCACCGTTGGCATGCCCGAGCCGGTCCTCGGTGCCGTACGCGGCCTGCTCCGCACGGTGCAGAACGAACACCCCGGGCGCGTCGGCCTGCTGTCCTGGCCGGCGGGAGACGAGGTCGCCCCCGACCTGCTGCGCCGGGTCCTGGCCCTCGACGAGCCCGAAACCGCCGTGCGCGAAGGCCGGTTGGAAGCCCCGAGGGTCGTGCGGGCCACCACACCCGCAGACTCGGCGGCAAACTCCTGGACCGGCCCGGGCCCTGTCCTCGTGACCGGCGGTACCGGCGGCCTCGGCGCGGTCCTGGCCCGGCATCTCGTGCGCTCTCACGGTGTGCGCGAACTGGTGCTGCTGTCGCGGCGGGGCACGGACGCACCGGGCGCTGGTGAACTCATCTCCGAGCTGACGGAGTTGGGGGCGAACCGGGTGGACGTGACGGCCTGCGACGTCTCCGATCGTGACGCGCTGGCCGACGCCCTCACCGTCGCACTGGCAGGGCGACACATCTCGGCCGTCGTCCACGCCGCGGGCGTCCTGGACGACGGGCTTGTCGGCAGCCTGACCCCCGAGCGCCTGCACTCCGTCCTGCGCCCCAAGGCAGACGCAGCCTGGCACCTCCACGAACTCCTCCCCGACGTCCGGGCCTTCGTCCTTGTCTCCTCCGCCGCCGGCACCTTCGGCGGCACCGGACAGGCCAACTACGCCGCCGCCAACGCCTTCCTCGACGCCCTCGCGGAGCACCGCCGTACCCTCGGCCTGCCCGCCACGTCCCTCGTATGGGGACCGTGGGACCTCGACGGCACCGGCATGACCGGCGACCTCACCCCCACCGAACGCGAACGCCTCGCACGCACCGGCTTCCCCGCCGTGACCCCGGAGCAAGGGCTCACACTGTTCGACACCGCACTGGTCCACGACACGCCCGTCGTCCTTCCCATCCCGCTCGACCTGCGCACGATCCGTGACCGCGGTGACGTGCCCGCGGTGCTGCGGGGGCTGGTGCGCTCGCGTCGTCGGGTTGTCGCGGCGGGCGGTCTGCTCCAGCGGCTCACCAGTCTGGACGAGGTGGAGCGGAGCGAGGTGCTGCTTGACCTCGTGCGCGGGCAGGTGGCGCTGGTCCTGGGCCACGACAGCCCGGTCGGCCTCGACGACTCGCGGTCCTTCCGCGATCTGGGTTTCGACTCACTGCTCGCCGTCGAACTGCGCAACGGCTTGCAGTCGGTGACCGGGCTGCGGTTGCCGGCGACGTTGGTGTTCGACTATCCGACGGTGAGCGCGCTCGCAGGATTCCTGCTGGACGAGGTGCTCGGTTCGCGTACGGCCGCTCCGGTGACCCCGTTGACGGCGGTGGCCGACGACCCGGTGGTCGTCGTGGGCATGGCCTGCCGCTTCCCGGGTGACGTGGCGTCGCCGGAGGATCTGTGGCGGCTGGTGTCCCAGGGCGGGGACGCCGTGTCGGGATTCCCGGAGGACCGTGGCTGGGACCTGGAGCGGCTCTACCACCCCGACCCCGAGCACACGGGCACCTCATCCGCGCGCGAGGGCGGCTTCCTCACCGGCGTCGGCGGCTTCGATCCCGAGTTCTTCGGGATGAGTCCGCGGGAGGCGTTGGCGACGGACGCCCAGCAGCGATTGCTGCTGGAGTCGGTGTGGGAAGCCATCGAACGGGCCGGCATCGATCCGACCTCCCTGCGCGGCAGCCAGACCGGCGTCTTTGCGGGCGTCATGTACAGCGACTACGCCAACCTGCTGGCGGGTCCCGAATTCGAGGGCTTCCGCGGCAACGCCAGCTCCCAGAGCGTCGTTTCCGGCCGCGTCGCGTACACCCTCGGCCTGGAAGGCCCTTCCGTCTCCATCGATACGGCCTGCTCGTCGTCGTTGGTGGCGGTGCATTTGGCTGCGCAGGCGTTGCGTGGTGGTGAGTGTTCGTTGGCGGTGGCCGGTGGTGTGACGGTGATGTCGACGCCGACCACGTTCGTGGAGTTCTCGCGGCAGGGTGGGCTGGCTCCGGATGGGCGGTGCAAGGCGTTCTCCGACTCGGCTGACGGTGTCGGCTGGGCTGAGGGTGTGGGTGTGCTGCTGCTGGAGCGGCAGTCGGATGCGGTACGGAACGGGCATCGGGTTCTGGCGGTCGTCCGCGGCAGTGCGGTCAATCAGGACGGTGCTTCCAATGGGCTGACCGCACCGAACGGCCCGTCCCAGCAGCGGGTGATCCGTCAGGCGCTGGCGTCCGCGGGGCTGAGCGCTGGGGATGTCGATGTCGTGGAGGCGCATGGCACCGGCACCACGCTTGGCGATCCGATCGAGGCGCAGGCGCTTCTCGCCACCTATGGTCAGGACCGTGAACGGCCCCTGCTGCTGGGGTCGGTGAAATCCAACCTCGGTCACACCCAGGCCGCCGCCGGTGCCGCTGGTCTGATCAAGTCGATCCTGGCGATGCGGCACGGCACTGTCGCGCCGACCCTGCATATAGATGCTCCGTCGTCCCACGTGGACTGGTCGGCGGGTGCGGTGGAGCTGGTCCGGGAGTCGATTCCGTGGCCGGACAGTGACCGCCCGCGCCGCGTCGGTGTGTCCTCATTCGGGCTCAGTGGCACCAACGCCCACATCATCCTGGAGCAGTGGCGGGACGCCGACAGCGAGCCGGCGGCCGACTCTCCCGTTCCGTCGGTGGTGCCGCTTGTGGTGTCGGCGCGGTCGGGGCGGGCGCTGGATGCGCAGATCGAGGTGGTGCGGGCGGCTGAGCCGTCGGTGGATGTCGCTTACACGCTGGCGGGTGGTCGTGCGCGGTTCGCGCACCGGGCTGTGTTGCTGGCGTCGGCGGAGGGCATCGTTGAGGCTGCCAGGGGAGTGGTGGTCGAGGGGCCGTTGGCGTTCGTGTTCTCGGGTCAGGGTGCCCAGCGTCTGGGCATGGGTCGGGAGCTGTACGGCCGTTTCCCGGTGTTCGCCCAGGCCCTGGACGAGGTGCTTGCCGGGCTCGACCCCGCTCTGTGTGACGTCATGTGGGGTGAGGACGAGGAGGCTCTGAACCGTACGGAGTTCACCCAGCCGGCCCTCTTCGCGATCGAGGTCGCGCTGTTCCGGCTGGTCACCTCCCTCGGGGTCACTCCGAAGTACCTCGCGGGTCATTCCGTCGGGGAGATCGCTGCCGCCCATGTCGCGGGCGTGCTCTCGCTCGCGGACGCGTGCGCGCTGGTGTCGGCGCGCGCACGGTTGATGCAGGCCCTGCCCGAGGGCGGCCTGATGCTGGCGGTCGAGGCCACCGAGGACGAGGTCGTCCCGCACCTCACCGACGAGGTGAGCGTCGCAGCGGTCAACGGCCCCACGTCGATCGTGCTCTCGGGCGTGGAGGAAGCCGTTCTCGCGGTAGCCGCCGCCCTGCCCGGCCGCCGCACCACCCGCCTACGGGTCTCCCACGCCTTCCACTCCCCGCTCATGGACCCGATGCTGGCCGATTTCGCCCAGGCCCTGTCCGGCATCGACTTCCACCCCCACGCATCCCGCTCGTCTCGAACCTCACCGGCACCCTCGCCACCCCCGACGACCTGAGCGACCCCGCCTACTGGACCCGCCACGTCCGCGAGACCGTCCGCTTCGCCGACGGCATCCGCACCCTCACCGACCAAGGCGTCACCCGCTTCCTGGAACTCGGCCCGGACAGCACTCTCACCGCGCTGATCGAGCACAACACAGCTGAAGACGCGGTCGTCGCGCCGGTACTTCGCAAGAACCGTCCCGAAGAGGCAGTCGCCCTCACCGCCCTGTCGCAGCTCTTCGCGCACGGCGTCCCGGTGGACTGGTCTGCCCTCTTCGCTGGCACCGGCGCCCGCCTCACCGACGCCCCCACCTACCCCTTCCAACGTCGGCACTACTGGCCCGAGTCCGGCGCGATCGCCGCGCTGTCGGCATCTGACAGCCGAGTCTCCGATCCCGCCGAGACCGAGTTCTGGGCGGCCGTCGATGACGCCGATGTGGACGGTCTCGCGGTCCAACTGCACGTCGACAGCGCGGCGTTGAACGACGTGGTGCCCGCGCTGTCGGCGTGGCGCCGGCGGCGGCGGATGCGGTCGGCCGTGGACGCACTGCGGTTCAGGGAGACGTGGCAGGCGCTCGGGGACGGAGTCGCGGTCGGGGCCCGTGAGGCCGGGCCGTGGCTGGCCGTGGTTCCGTCCGGGTGGGGCGAGGACGCCTGGGTGCGGTCCGTTGTGACAGCGCTCGGCGCGCAGACCCTGACGTTGGAGGTCAGGGCTGAGGATGATCCGGGCGCCATCGCGCCGCGTCTGCGGGACACCCTGGCCGGGCTCGACGACGGTGCCGGGATCGCCGGTGTGGTGTCGCTGCTCGCCGCCGGAACCGACGTACGGGACTCGGGAGTTCCGGTGGCCGTGACCGGCACGGCAGCGCTGGTCCAGGCCCTTGAGGAGGCCGGGCTCGACGCCCGGGTGTGGGCGGTGACGTGCGGTGCGGTGAGTGTGCCGGTCGCGGACGACGCCGTGCGCGGGCTGCCCGAGCCGCGTGCCGCCGCCGTGTGGGGACTCGGCCGGGTGGTCGCGCTGGAGCATCCGGAGCGCTGGGGCGGGCTCGTCGATCTGCCCGAGGAGCTGGACGAGCGGACCCTGGGACGGTTCCTGGGTGTGCTTGCGCGTACCGACGGCGAGGACCAGGTCGCCGTACGGGAAGCGGGTACCTACGGGCGACGGCTCGTTGTCGCCCCCTCTGACGGGCACCCCGCCGATCAGCACGTCGCGGCCACGGGCAAGGACGCCACAGCCACAGGCAAGGACGTCACAGCCGCCCACCCCACCGGCAACCACCCCGACGCACCCCACCGCGTCCCCTGGCGCCCCTCCGGGACCGTACTCGTCACCGGCGGTACCGGCGCCCTCGGCACCCACGTCGCGCGCTGGCTCGCCGAAAACGGTGCCGAGCGGCTGCTGCTGGTGAGCCGGCGTGGGCCGGCGGCGCCCGGTGCGGCGGCATTGGAGGCGGAGCTGACGGCGCTTGGAGTCGACGTCACCGTCGCGGCTTGTGACATCGCCGACCGGGACGGGCTCGGCGAACTGATGGCCGCGGTCCCGGACGAGACGCCGCTGACGGCCGTGGTCCACACGGCCGGTGTCCTGGACGACGGCGTGCTGCACAGTCTGACGCCGGAGCGGTTCGACGCGGTGTTCCGGGCCAAGGTGGCCGCCGCCCAGGTCCTCGACGAGCTGACCCGGGACCTGGTCCCGGACCTGGACGCCTTCGTGCTGTTCTCGTCGCTCGCCGGCGCCGTCGGCAACCCCGGCCAGGCCAACTACGCCGCCGCGAACGCCGCGTTGGATGCGCTGGCCCGTCGGCGGGTAGCGGCGGGGCTGCCCGCCACCTCGCTCGCCTGGGGCGCGTGGAGCGGAGCCGGTATGGCTGCCGAGGGGCGGCTAGGCCGGCACGCCTCCGGACGTTCCCTGGAACCGGAGCTCGCGCTGACGGCCATGGCCGAACTGGTCGCCGAGAGCGCGCCGGACACGGTCGTCGCGGACCTCGCCGACGCAGAACTGCTCGACGGCATGTTCGCGCTCCGGCACACCGCCTCCCTCACCTCACTGCCGGGCGCCCGCCAGATCGCGGCCGCCGCCCAGCAGGCGCGGCAGGAACGCGCCGGTGCCGCGGCCGAGTTGCGTACGCGCCTGCTGGCGGCCCGTGCGGACGACCGGTTGCCGTTCGTCCTCGATGTGGTCCGCACACAGGCGGCGGCCGTGCTCGCGCACCCCGGGCCGGACGCCGTCAAGCCCGAGCGGGCCTTCCAGGAACACGGGTTCGACTCGCTCATGGCCGTCGAGCTGCGCAAGCGGCTCACCGCGGCCGTGGGTCTGCCGCTGCCGGCCACCATGGTCTTCGACCATCCGACGCCGCTCGCCCTGGCCCGTCACCTGCTCGGGGAGATCCTCGCCGAGGACGACGGGGCCGACGTCGTGGCCACCGCCGCCGACGTGTCCGACGAACCGATCGCCATCATCGGCATGAGCTGCCGCTTCCCAGGCGGCGTCGACTCCCCGGAGGCCTTCTGGGAGCTGATCGCCTCCGGTACGGACGCCATCGGGGAGTTCCCCGCCGATCGCGGGTGGGACGCGTCCGGGCTGTACGACCCGGACGCCGACCGCAGCGGGACCACGTACTCCACGCACGGTGGATTCCTCGACGGGGCGGGCGATTTCGACCCCGGGTTCTTCGGGATCTCCCCGCGTGAGGCGCTCGTCATGGATCCGCAGCAGCGGTTGCTGCTGGAGACCGCGTGGGAGGCCGTCGAGCGCGCCGGCATCGACCCGGGCACGCTGCGCGCCAGCCGCACGGGTGCGTTCATCGGCTCCAGCTACCAGGACTACGGGCGTGGTGCCGGGGAGGGCACCGAGGGGCACATGGTCACCGGGTCCAGCCCCAGTGTGCTGTCGGGCCGGCTGTCGTACGTCCTCGGTCTCGAAGGGCCCGCCGTCACCGTCGACACCGCCTGCTCCTCCTCCCTGGTCGCCCTGCATCTGGCCTGCCAGTCGCTGCGGGCCGGCGAGAGCACCCTGGCGCTGGCCGGTGGTGCGACGGTCATGACGACGCCGGACTCGTTCGTGGCGTTCAGCCGGCAGCGGGCGCTCGCCGCCGACGGCCGCTGCAAGGCGTTCGGCGACGGCGCCGACGGCATGACCCTCGGCGAGGGCGTCGGGCTGCTGCTCGTGGAACGGCTCTCCGACGCCGTCCGGGGCGGCCACCCCGTGCTCGCCGTGATCCGCGGCTCCGCCGTCAACCAGGACGGCGCCTCCAACGGTCTGACCGCCCCCAACGGACCCTCCCAGCAGCGCGTCATCCGGCAGGCCCTCGCGAGCGCCCACGTCACCCCGGACGACATCGACGCCGTCGAGGCACACGGCACCGGCACCGCGCTCGGCGACCCCATCGAGGCGCAGGCACTGGTCGCGACATACGGGAGGGACCGGGACCCGGAGCGTCCGGTGTGGCTCGGCTCGGTGAAGTCCAACATCGGGCACGCCCAGTCCGCCGCCGGTGTCGCCGGCGTCATCAAGATGGTGCTGGCCCTGCGGCACGGTATCCTGCCGCCCACCCTGCACGTCGACACGCCGTCACGGCACATCGACTGGTCCTCGGGAGTGCTCCGGCTGCTCGACGAGGAGCGGCAGTGGCCCGCGAACGGGCGTCCGCGCCGGTGCGCCGTGTCCTCCTTCGGCATCAGCGGCACCAACGCGCACGCGGTCCTGGAGGAGGCGCCGGAGGAACTGCCCACGGCCGTCGAGCCGGGCACCGCGCCCCCGGTGACCGGCGTGCCATCGGTGACTACCGCGCCCGCCCCGGTAACCACCGTGCCCGCGGTCATCACCGCGCCCCCCGTAACCGGTGCCCTGCCCTGGGTGCTGTCCGCCCGTACCCGGGCCGCCCTGCGGGACCAGGCCACCGCGCTCGCCGCCCACGCCACGGCGCGGCCCGGCGACGACCCGGCCGACACCGGGCACGCCCTCGTCACCACCCGCTCCCTGCTCGACCACCGCGCGGTCGTCCTCGGCGGCGATGCCGCCCAACTCGTCGCCGGGCTCGATGCGTTCGCAGCGCAGGAGCCCGCCGCGCCCGTCGTGCACGGCGAAGCCGACGTCGACGGGCGCACCGTGTTCGTCTTCCCCGGCCAGGGCACCCAGTGGGACGGCATGGGCGCGCGCCTGCTCGCACAGTCGCCCGTGTTCGCGGAACGCATCGCCGCCTGCGCTCTCGCCCTCGATCCGTTCGTCGACTGGTCGCTGACCGCCGTGCTCCGCCAGGAGTCCGGCGCGCCCGGACTCGACCGGGTGGACGTCGTCCAGCCCGTCACCTGGGCCGTGATGGTGTCCCTGGCCGCCGTGTGGGAGGCGTACGGCGTCCGCGCCGACGCCGTGATCGGTCACTCGCAGGGCGAGATCGCCGCAGCCGTCGTCGCGGGGGCGCTCTCCCTGGAGGACGGCGCCAGGGTCGTGGCGCTGCGCAGCCAGGCCATCGGCCGCACCCTCGCCGGGCGCGGCGGCATGATGTCGGTGCCGCTGCCCGTCGCCGAGGCCACCGCCCGCCTGGAGCCGTGGGACGACCGGCTGACCGTCGCCGCCGTCAACGGGCCCGGCGCGGTCGTGGTCTGTGGTGACCCCGAGGCCCTGGACGCCCTGCACGACGTGCTCACCGCCGACGGCGTGCGGGCCCGCAAGATCCCCGTGGACTACGCCTCGCACTCCGCGCACGTGACGGACCTGCACGACGAACTCCTCGATGCGCTCGCCCCCGTGACCCCGCGCGAACCGCGCATTCCGATGCTGTCCACGGTGACGGGGGAGTGGCTGGGCGACCCGGCCAAGGACGGTGGCGGCACAAACGCCGCGTACTGGTACCGCAACCTGCGGCAGACGGTCCGCTTCGGACCGGCCGTCGAACGACTCCTCGCCGGACAGCACCGGGCGTTCATCGAGATCAGCGCCCACCCCGTGCTCACTCCGGGCATCCAGGGCGCCGTCGACGAGGCGGGCGTCGCCGCGTACGCCGGCGGCACGCTGCGGCGTGGCGAGGACGACGCGCGACGCGTGCTGACCTCTGTCGCCGGGGCGTTCGTGCGCGGCGTGCGCGTCGACTGGACCGCCGCGTACGGCGACGGCGCCCGGCGCCGGGTGGACCTGCCCACCTACCGCTTCCAGCACCAGCGGCTCTGGGTGCCGCCCGTGACGCCCGGTGCGGGTGAGGGGGTGGCCGGCACGGAGGACGTCGCTTTCTGGAGCGCCGTGGAGGAGGCCGACCTGCCGGGGCTCGCCCGGGACCTCGACGTCGCCGAGGACGCGCTGGCCGCCGTACTGCCCGGCCTCACCGCCTGGCGCAGGCGCCGCAGCGAGCAGTCCACGCTGGACGACTGGCGGTACAAGGTGCGTTGGGTGCCGCTGTCCGTGGCGAGCGGTACGGTCACCGGACGCTGGCTCGTCGTCACCGCCGCCGGGGACGACGGCAACGACGGCACGGACGTCATCGAAGCCCTTGCCGCGCAGGGAGCCGAACCCGTGCGGCTCGTACTCGACGACACTCACCTGGACCGCGAGGCCGTCGCCGCGTCGCTGCGGGACGCGGGCCTTTCGGCCGACGAAGAGTCCGAGGGGGAGTCCGACGGCGATACGACCCGTGTCTCGGGCATCGTCTCCCTGCTGGCCGCAGCCGAAGAGGACTGCCCGGGCCACCCGGGTGCCGTACTCGGCACCGCCCTCAACGTCGTCCTCGTCCAGGTGCTCGGCGACCTCGACGCGGACTGTCCGCTGTGGCTGCTGACCCGGGGCGCCGTCACCACTGGCCGCGCCGACCGGGTCACCCGGCCCGCGCAGGCGCAGTCGGTGGGCATCGGCTGGACCGCGGCGCTGGAGCACCCCCGTTTCTGGGGCGGCACCGTCGACCTGCCCGACACCCTCGACGAGCGGGCCGCGCGCAGGCTCGCCGCCCTGCTCGCGGGCGGCGCGCACAGCGCCGAGGACCAGCTCGCCCTGCGCGCCTCCGGCGTCTTCGCCCGCCGTGTCGTCCGCGACCGCGTCGGTGAGCGCACCGGCGACCGTACCGGTGACCGCCCGGCGAACGGCTGGACCCCGCGCGGCACCGTCCTCGTCACCGGCGGCACCGGCACCCTCGGCCCGCACGTGGCCCGCTGGCTGTCCGCCCAGGGCGCCGAGCGGATCGTGCTCGTCAGCCGGCGAGGCCCCGAGGCGCCCGGCGCCGGCGAACTCGTCGCCGAACTGGCCGAGTCGGGCACCCAGGTCACCGTCGCCGCCTGCGACATCACCGACCGTGCCGCCCTCGGCGCACTCCTGGACCGGCTGCGCGCCGACGGGCACACCCTGCGCACGGTGATCCACGCTGCCGCCGTCATCGAGCTGCACACTCTCGCCGGCACCGACCTCGCCGCCGTCTCCCGGGTCCTGCACGCCAAGGTCGACGGCGCCCGCAACCTCGACGCGCTGCTCGCCGACGACGACCTCGACGCATTCGTGTTCTTCTCCTCCGTCGCCGGACTGTGGGGCAGCGGACAGCACGCCGCGTACGTCGCCGGCAACGCCCACCTCGGCGCGCTCGCCGCCGAGCGCCGCGCCCGGGGTCTGAAGGCGACCTCCGTGCACTGGGGGATCTGGGCCAACGAACTCGGCGTCGGCCGTGTCGCCCCGGACCAGGTACGCCGCAGCGGCCTGGTGTTCATGAACGCCGACCTCGCGCTCGCCGGGATGCGCCGCGCCCTGGACGGCGACGAGGCCGTCCTCGCCGTCGCCGACGTCGACTGGGACCGCTACTACCCCGTCTTCACCTCCGTTCGCGAGACCCGGCTCTTCGACGAGGTGCCCGAGACCCGGCGGGCCGTCGAGAGCGTCGAGCGGCAACAGGGCTCCGCCGACGGCGAGTTCGCCGCCCGGCTCGCCGCGCTGCCGGCCGCCGAACGCGACCGGCTGCTGCTGGACACCGTGCGCGGGCAGGCCGCCGCCGTCCTCGGCCTCGCCGGCCCCGACGACCTGTCCGAGCGGCGCGCCTTCCGCGACATCGGCTTCGACTCGATCACCGCCGTCGACCTGCGCAACCGGATCGCCTCCGCCACCGGACTCACGCTGCCCGCCACCCTCGTCTTCGACCACCCGACGCCCGCGGCCCTCGCGGCGTTCCTGCGCACCCTCCTCGACGACTCCGGCACCCGCACCGGAATGGCCGGACCCGCCGCACCCGTCGCCGTCACCGCCGACGAACCGATCGCTGTCATCGGCATGAGCTGCCGCTACCCCGGCGGCGTCGACTCGCCCGAGGCCCTGTGGGACCTCGTGATGTCCGGCACCGACGCCATCAGCGGCTTCCCCGCCGACCGAGGCTGGCCCGTCGACGCGCTGTACGACCCCGACCCCGACACCCCCGGCAGCACCTACGCCGTCCAGGGCGGATTCCTGCGCGACGCCGCCGGCTTCGACCCGGTGTTCTTCGGCATCTCGCCCCGTGAAGCCCTCGCCATGGACCCGCAGCAGCGCCTGCTGCTGGAGACATCCTGGGAGGCCTTCGAGCGCGCCGGAATCGTGCCCGAGACGATCCGCGGCAGCCGCACCGGCGCGTTCATCGGCGCCAGCTACCACGACTACCCCGCCGCCCACGGTGAGGGCGCCGACGGCCACGCCGTGACCGGCTCGCTCACCAGCGTCCTGTCCGGCCGCGTCTCCTACCTGCTCGGCCTGGAGGGCCCGGCCGTCACCCTCGACACCGCCTGCTCCTCCTCCCTCACCGCGCTGCACCTGGCCTGCCAGTCGCTGCGCAACGGCGAGAGCGACCTCGCCCTCGCGGGCGGCGTCAGCCTCATGGCCACCCCGAACACCTTCATCGGTTTCAGCAGCCAGCGCGCCCTCGCCCCCGACGGACGCTGCAAGGCGTACGGCGACGGCGCCGACGGCATGGCGCTCGCCGAGGGCGTCGGCATGGTCCTCGTGGAACGGCTCTCCGACGCCGTCCGAAGCGGCCACCCCGTGCTCGCCGTCGTCCGCGGCTCCGCCGTCAACCAGGACGGCGCCTCCAACGGCCTCACCGCGCCCAACGGCCCCGCCCAGCAGCGCGTCATCCGCGCCGCCCTCGCCACCGCCCGCCTGGAGCCGGCCGACGTGGACGCCGTCGAGGGCCACGGCACCGGCACCGCCCTCGGCGACCCGATCGAGGCGCAGGCCCTGCTCGCCACCTACGGCCAGCACCGCGAACGGCCGTTGCTGCTCGGCTCGGTGAAGTCCAACATCGGGCACAGCCAGGCCGCCTCCGGCGTCGCCGGAGTCATCAAGATGGTCACCGCGCTGCGGCACGGCGTCCTTCCGCCGACCCTGCACGCCGACACACCGTCCACGCACGTCGACTGGTCCGCGGGTGACGTGCGCCTCCTCACCGAGGCCACCGACTGGCCGGAGACGGGACGACCGCGGCGCGCCGCCGTGTCGTCGTTCGGCATCAGCGGCACCAACGTCCACATGGTCCTGGAACAGGCCCCGGAGCAAACCGGCGTGCTCCAGGACGAGCAGCCGGGTCCGGGCACGCCCGATGCCGAACAGCTTGGCGCCCCCGAGGATCTGGAGCCGGCCGGTCCGCTGCCCGTGCTGCTCTCCGCCCGCGGTGACGACGCCCTGCGCGCCCAGGCCACCCGCCTCCTCGCCTTCGCCGAGGAGCGGCCCGACCTGCCCGTCGGCCGCCTCGCCGCCGCCCTCGCCCTGCACCGCTCGGCGTTCGAGCGCCGCGCCGCCGTGGTCGCCCACGACCGGCACGACCTGCTGCGCGGCCTGCGCGCGCTCGTCGCCGGGCAGCCCGACCCCGCCGTGGTCCGCCCGGCCACACCCGGCGCCGGACGCGGACGGGTCGCCTTCCTCTTCACCGGGCAGGGCGGCCAGCGCCTGGGCATGGGACGTGAACTGTACGACCGCCACCCGGTGTTCGCCGACGCGCTCGACGCCGCCCTCGCCCACCTCGACACCGGGCTCGACGTGCCGCTGCGGGACGTGATGTTCGCGTCCGAGGGCACTCCCGAGGCCGCGCTGCTGGACCACACCGGATACACCCAGCCCGCCCTGTTCGCCTTCGAGGTCGCGCTGTACCGCCTCGTCGAGTCCTGGGGCGTCACGCCCGACTACGTCGCCGGGCACTCCGTCGGCGAGATCGCCGCCGCCCACACGGCCGGAGTCCTCGAACTGGCCGACGCCTGCGCCCTGGTGGCCGCCCGCGCCCGCCTCATGGCCCGGCTGCCCGAGGGCGGCGCGATGGTGTCCGTGGCGGCGACCGAGGACGAAGTGACCCCGCTGCTCGACGAGCGTGTGTCCGTCGCCGCCGTCAACGGGCCCGCCTCGCTGGTCCTGTCCGGCGACGAGGACGCCGTCGATGCCGTCGCCGCCGCGCTCGCCGCCCGCGGCCGTCGCACCCGCCGGCTGCGCGTCAGCCACGCCTTCCACTCGCCCCGCATGGACGCCGTACTCGACGCGTTCGCCGAGGCCGTCGCCGGGATCGGGTCGGCACCTGCCGTGCTCCCGCTCGTGTCCACCCGCACCGGCGACGTCATCACCGACGGCGAACTCGCCACCCCCGACCACTGGGTGCGGCACCTCCGCGACACCGTGCGGTTCGCCGACGCCGTGACGACCCTGACCGGACGTGGTGTGCGGACCTTCCTGGAGATCGGGCCCGACGCCGTCCTCAGCGGCATGGCCCGCGCCGTCCTCGACGACGATCCCGCCACGGGTGAGTCCGCCGCCGTCGTACCGCTGCTGCGCCGCGACCGCGCCGAGGTCCCGCAGCTCACCACCGCCGTCGCGGGCGCCCATGTGCACGGCGTGACCGTGGACTGGGCGGCCTTCCTCGCCGCCGCGGACGTGACCGGCCATCACCTCGACCTGCCCACCTACGCCTTCCAGCGGCAGCGCTACTGGCCCGAACCCGGCACCGGCGCACCGGCGGTCACCGCCGACCCCGCCGACGCCGCCTTCTGGTCCGCCGTCGAACGCGAGGACACCACCGCCCTCGCCGTACAACTCGGCCTCGACGCGGACGCCGCCCGGTCGTTCACACCCGCCCTCGCCGCCTGGCGCCGCCGCCGCCACGACCGGGCCCGCCTCGACGCCCTGCGCCACCACGTCGTCTGGCGGCCGGCCCAGCCCACCACGGCCGGCCTCACCGGCACCTGGCTGGCGCTGCTGCCCGAGGACATGGGCGACTCCGAGTGGACCGAGGGCATCCTCGCCGCGCTGGGCACGGATGTCGTACGCGTCACCGTCAGGGGCGAGCGCGAGCAGGCGGCCGTGCAACTCCGTTCTCTCGACGGCCCGTTCAGCGGCGTACTGTCCCTGCTCGCGCTCGCGGGCGAGGACGCCGCCGCGCTCACCGCCACCGCCTGCCAGGCCCTGGGCGACGCCGAACTCGGCGCCCCCTTGTGGTGCGTGACCCGGGGCGCCGTCTCCGTCCTCGGTGCCGGCGAGCCCGTGCGCGACCCAGCCCAGGCCGGGGTGTGGGGACTGGGCCGGGTCGTCGCCCTCGAACACCCCGGCCGCCTGGGCGGGTTGGTGGACCTGCCAGATCAGGTCGACGCCGCTGCCGGGCGCCGACTGCGGGCCGTGCTGGCCGGCGGCGACACCGAAACCGCCGTACGGGACTCCGGCGTGTACGTCCGCAGGCTCGTGCGGGCCCCGCACCATGAGACGTCGGCGACATCGGACCATGGTCTCGCCGACCCGCACGGCACCGTCCTCATCACGGGCGGCACCGGCGCCCTCGGTGCCCACGCCGCGCGCCGCCTCGCCCGCGAGGGAGCCGGGCACCTGCTGCTGCTCAGCCGTCGCGGCCCCGACGCGCGCGGTGCGGTCGAGTTGCGGGACGAACTGACCGCACTGGGCGCCCGCGTCACCCTGGCCGCCTGCGACGCGGCCGACCGCGACGCGCTCGCCGCCGTCCTGGCCGATCTGCCCGCCGACGCGCCGCTGACCGCCGTACTGCACGCCGCCGGAGTCGTCGAGGACCGTGTCCTGGACACCCTCACGCCGGACGACTTCACGGCCGTACTGAGTGCCAAGGTCACCGCCGCGGAGAACCTCGACGCGCTGACCCGCGATCTGCCGCTGACCGCGTTCGTGCTGTACTCCTCGACTGCCGGTGTCCTCGGCGCCGCCGGGCAGGGCAACTACGCCGCCGCCAACGCCCGGCTCGACGCCCTCGCCGCCCGCCGTCGCGCCGACGGACTGCCCGCCACGTCCATCGCCTGGGGACCGTGGGCCGGATCCGGCATGGCGGCCGGGGAGGACATCGACCGCCGGCTGCGCCGTGCCGGACTCACCCCACTCGACCCCGAAGCCGGCGTCGACGCCCTGCTGGACGCCGTCGCCCAGGGCGACACCGCCGTCACCGTCGCCGACGTCGACTGGCCCCGCCTCGCGGCCCTTCAGCCCGCCTCGGCTGCTCTGCTCACCGAACTCGCCGGGCCCGCACCGGCCGACGAACGACCGGGTGAGCCGGGCGAGGACGATCCGCGGTCCCGACTGGCCGCCCTGCCGCCCGCCGAACGCGGCCGGACAATGCTCGACCTGCTGCGCGCCCGCGTCGCCGCCGTCCTCGGCCACGCCGACCCGGCGACCGTCGAGGCCGACTGGACCTTCCGCGACCTCGGCTTCGACTCGCTGACCACCCTCGAACTGCGCAACGGCATCGCCGCCGCCACCGGCCTCACACTGCCCGCCTCCCTGGTCTACGACCACCCCACCCCGCAGCACCTCGCCGACTTCCTGCTCCGCGAACTCCTCGACGGCACCGCCGAGTCCACCCCCGGGGACCCGGTGCCGCAGGCGCGGGCGGTCGCCGACGACCCGATCGCCGTCGTCGGCATCGGCTGCCGCTTCCCCGGCGGCGTCACCGGACCCGACGACCTGTGGCGGCTGCTCGCCGACGGCCGCGACGCCATCGGCCCGTTCCCGGACGACCGCGGCTGGGACCTCGCCGCGCTCGCCGACGGCGCCTCCGCCACCCGCGAGGGCGGATTCCTCGACAAAGTCGCCGACTTCGACGCCGACTTCTTCGGCATCAGCCCGCGCGAGGCCCTCGCCATGGACCCGCAACAGCGGCTCCTGCTCGAAACGTCCTGGGAGGCCCTGGAGCGCGCCGGCATCGACCCGACCGGCCTGCGCGCCACCCCCACCGGCGTGTTCGTCGGCACCAACGGCCAGGACTACGCCACCGTCCTGCGGCGCGGCACCGCCGACGTCCAGGGCTACGCCGCCACCGGCAACACGGCCAGCGTGCTCTCCGGCCGGCTGGCCTACGTCCTCGGCCTTGAAGGACCGGCCGTCACCGTCGACACCGCCTGCTCCGCCTCGCTCGTCGCCCTGCACTGGGCCGTGCGGGCGCTGCGCGACGGCGACTGCGGCCTCGCCCTGGCCGGTGGCGTGTCGGTCATGTCGGCACCGGACGCGTTCGTCGAGTTCAGCACCCAGGGCGGACTCGCCTCCGACGGCCGCTGCAAAGCGTTCTCGGCCGCGGCCGATGGCACCTCCTGGTCCGAGGGCGTTGGCGTCCTCGTCCTCGAACGGCTCTCCGACGCCCGCCGCCATGGACACCACGTCCTCGGCCTCATCCGTGGCTCCGCCGTCAACCAGGACGGAGCCTCCAACGGGCTCACCGCCCCCAACGGCCCCTCCCAGCAGCGCGTCATCCGGCACGCCCTCGCGGATGCCGGACTGCGGCCCACCGACGTCCAGGCCGTCGAGGCACACGGCACCGGCACGACCCTCGGCGACCCGATCGAGGCCGAGGCCCTGCTCGCCGCCTACGGACGAGAGCGTGAACGGCCCCTGCTGCTCGGCACGGTGAAGTCCAATCTCGGCCACACCCAGGCCGCCGCCGGTGTCGCCGGCGTCATCAAGATGCTCCTCGCCATGCGCCACGGCGTCCTGCCGCGCACCCTGCACGCCGAGGAGCCCTCCCCGCACATCGGCTGGACACCCGGCGGCCTCACCCTGCTCACCGAGCCGACCGCATGGCCCGCCGACCACGGCCCGCGCCGCGCCGGCGTCTCCGCGTTCGGCATGAGCGGCACCAACGCGCACGTCGTCGTGGAGCAGGCGCCCGAAGAGCCGGAGGGCGCCGCGCCGACCGAGGGCGGGCCCGACGGTGCCGAGGGCGGGCGCGAGGGCGTCGCGGAGAGGCGCGAGAGCGCCCCCGAGTCCGCGGCCCCGTGGCCGTGGGTCGTCTCCGCCCGCACGGCCGCCGCCCTCGACGCCCAGCTCGACCGGCTGCGGACCGCGGACCTGAACGGGACCACCACCGCCGACGTCGCCCTCACCCTGGCCACGGCTCGCGCCGCCCTCCCGCACCGTGCCGTACTGCTCGCCGGCCCCGACGGCACGACCGAGGCCGCACGCGGCCGGGCCCGGGGCAGCCGCGGCCCGCTCGCCGTCCTGTTCTCCGGCCAGGGCAGCCAGCGCCTCGGCATGGGCCGCGAACTGCACGCCCGCTTCCCGGTTTTCGCCGACGCCCTCGACGCCGTACTGGCCCGCCTCGACCTGGAACTCGGCCGGCCGCTGCGCCCGCTGATGTGGGGTGACGACGCGGCCGCCCTCGACCGCACCGGCATGGCGCAGCCCGCCCTGTTCGCAGTCGAGGTCGCGCTGTTCAGGCTGCTGGAGTCCTGGGGCGTCACACCCGAGTACGTCGCCGGCCACTCCGTCGGCGAGATCGCGGCCGCCCATGTCGCGGGCGTCCTCACCCTCGACGACGCCTGCGCCCTGGTCGCGGCCCGGGCCCGGCTCATGGACGCCCTGCCGCCCGGCGGCGCCATGGCCGCCGTACGGGCCCGCGAGGAGGACGTACGCCCGCTGCTCGGCGAAGCCGATGCCGACGGTGTCGCGGTCGCCGCCGTCAACGCGCCCGACGCGGTGGTGCTGTCCGGCGAGGAGAGCGCGCTGAACGCCGTCCTCGACCGGCTCGACGCCGCGCAGGTCACCCGCCTGCGCGTCAGCCACGCCTTCCACTCGCCGCTGATGGAGCCGATGCTCGACGAGTTCCGGGCCGCGCTCGACCGGCTGGAGTTCCACCCGCCGACGCTCACCGTCGTCTCCAACCTCACCGGCCGCGCCGCCACGGGAGGCGAACTGGGCAGCCCCGACTACTGGGTGCGGCACGTCCGGGAGACCGTGCGGTTCGCCGACTGCGTCGCCGCACTGCGGGACGCCGGCGTCGGCGCGATCGTCGAGGCGGGCCCGGACGCAGCGCTCTCCGGCGCCGTACGTTCCCAACTCGACGACGCCACGCACGTGGTGCCGCTGCTGCGCCGGGACGGCGACGAACCGACCGCCGCGCTGACCGCCCTCGCCCGGCTGCACGCCGACGGTGTCCCGGTGGACTGGGCGAGCTTCTTCGCCGGAAGCGGCGCCCGCCTCGTCGACCTGCCCACCTACGCCTTCCAGCACCGCCGCTACTGGCCCGAGACCGCGCCCGTGACCCGGGCCGACGCCGTGGAGGCGGAGTTCTGGCAAGCAGTCGAGGCGTCCGACCCCGCGGCGCTCGCCGCCACCCTGGGTGCCGACCTCGGCTCCGAAGCGACGGCCGCCCTGGCGACGTGGCGTCGCAGGCGCCGCGCCCGGGCCGCCGCGGACGACTTTCTCTACCGCGCCGAGTGGGTGCCGATTCCGGTGCCCGACGACTCCGGTACCGGGCGCTGGCTCCTGCTGGCCGGCGCAGGGGACGAGGCATGGGCCGACGCCGCCGTGGTGGCACTGGGTGCCCATCGTCTTCAGTGGGCCGACATCGACGCGCTCGCCGACGTCACTGCCGAAGCGACCGGTGTCCTCGCCCTGCCGGGTGCGGTGCGCGCCCACGGCCCGGACGGACTCCTGCTCCTCCTGGAGGAGGCGGGCGTCACGGCACCGCTGTGGTGTGCGACCCACCAGGGCGTCAAGGCCGACGTCACCGACCCCGCGCCGGACGTGGCCTCCGCCGCGGCCTGGGGTGCCGGACGCGTCGCCGCCCTGGAGCACGCCGGCCGCTGGGGCGGACTGCTCGATCTGGACACCGCGCCCGACGCACGGCTGGGGGCGCTGCTCACCCTCGCCGCGGACGCGGCCGGACAGGCGTCAGGCGAACGCGAACTGACCCTGCGCGCCGACGGCTTGCGGGCTCGCCGCGTCGTCCGCGTACGCCCGGACGCGCACGGCGTCGACTGGACGCAGCGCGGCACCGTGCTCGTCGTCGGCACCGGCCCGATGGGTGTGGCCGTCGCCCGCCGCGCCGTGCTCGGCGGCGCCGACCACGTACTGCTCGTCGGGCGCGCGCCCGCCCCGGACACCGCCGAACGCGTCCTCGCCGACATCACCACGGAAACGGCGCGTCTCACCGTCCACGCCTGCGACATCGCCGACCGCACCGCCCTGACCGCACTCCTCGACAGCCCGGACGCCGCCGCGCTCACCGCCGTCGTCCACGCGGAGGAACCCGCCGGGGCCACCCTCGACGACGCGCTCGCCGGTGTGCTCGCCCTGGACGAGCACCTCGCCGACCGCGACCTGGACGCCTTCGTACTGTTCGGCTCGATCGCCGCCACCTGGGGCGCCCGGGGCCGTGCCGCCGAGGCCGCCGCCTGTGCCGCTCTGGAGGCCGTGGCCGAGCGTGGCCGGGAGCGGGGCCGGGCCGTCGTGGCCGTGGCCTGGAACGCCTGGGCCGGCGCCGTGGAGCCCTCCCTCGCCGGGCATCTGCGGCTCAGCGGGCTGCCCGTCCTCACCCCGGACACCGCGCTCGCCGCCCTCGACCGGGCCGTCGGCCTCGGCCTGCCCGTCGTGACCGTCGCCGACGTCGACTGGGCGGCGTTCGCCCCCGCGCACACCGCGAGCGGCCCCTCCACCGCCCTGTTCGCGGCCCTGCCCGAGGCCCGCGACGCGCTGGCCGCCGCGGCCGGCAGTGAACCCGGCGACGACCCGGCCGCGCGCCTGCGCGAAGAACTCCGCGCCCTTCCCGGGACCGAACGCGCCGACCAACTCCTGTGCCTCGTACGGGAGAAGAGTGCCCTGGTCCTGGGGCACGGCCGCGACACGGCGGCAGCCGATGCCATCGAACCCGACCGCCCCTTCCGCGACCTCGGCTTCGACTCGCTCGCCGCCGTCGACCTGCGCGACCAGCTGGCCCGCGCCACCGGCCTCACGGTGCCCGCCACGGCCGTGTTCGACCACCCGACCCCGGACGAACTCGCCCGCCACCTGCTCACCGAACTCCTCGGCGGCACCGGGCAGTCCGAGCGGACGGACACCCCCGTGGTCCCTGTTCCGGTGACCGACGACCCGATCGTCATCGTCGGTATGAGCTGCCGCTACCCCGGCGGCGTACGCTCCCCGGAGGACCTGTGGCAGCTCGTCGTCGCCGGGGTCGACGCCACCGGTGACATGCCGCTCGACCGTGGTTGGGACTTCGACCGGCTGCTGTCCGGCGGCCCGGGCGGCAGCATCACCCGGCGCGGTGGATTCCTCGCCGACGCGGCCGACTTCGACCCGGGCTTCTTCGGTATCTCGCCCAACGAGGCCCTCGTGATGGACCCGCAGCAGCGGCTCGTCCTGGAGGCCGCCTGGGAGGCGCTGGAGCGGGCCGGAATCGACCCGACCGGGCTGCGCGGCGGCGACGCGGGCGTGTTCATCGGCGGCACCAGCGGCGACTACCGGCTCCCGGACGACCTCGGCCGCTGGGAGACCGCGCAGTCCGGCAGCCTGCTCTCCGGCCGCGTCGCCTACACGCTGGGGCTGCAGGGCCCCACGGTTTCCGTCGACACCGCCTGCTCCTCCTCCCTGACGGCGCTGCACCTCGCCGTGCAGGCGCTGCGTGCGGGGGAGTGCACCGTGGCGCTGGCCGGGGGTGTGACCGTGATGTCGACGCCGGTCGGCTTCGTCGAGTTCACCGCGCAGGGTGCGCTGTCCGCCGACGGCCGCTGCAAGGCGTTCTCCGCCGACGCGGACGGCACCGGCTGGGCGGAGGGCGTCGGCATGCTCGTCGTGGAACGGCTCTCGGACGCCGAACGGCTCGGGCACCCCGTGCTCGCCGTCGTCCGCGGCACGGCCATCAACCAGGACGGCGCCTCCAACGGGCTCACCGCGCCCAACGGGCCCGCACAGCAACGCGTCATCCGCCGGGCCCTGGCCAACGCCGGACTGACCCCGGACGGCGTCGACGCCGTCGAGGCGCACGGCACCGGCACCGGCCTCGGCGACCCGATCGAGGCCCAGGCCCTGCTCGCCACCTACGGCCAGGACCGCGAACGGCCGCTGCTGCTCGGCTCGGTGAAGTCCAACATCGGCCACACCCAGGCCGCATCCGGTGTCGCCGGCGTGATCAAGATGGTGCAGGCGATGCACAACGGACTGCTGCCGCGCACCCTGCACGCCGACACACCGTCCCCGCACATCGACTGGGCATCCGGCGCCGTACAACTGCTGACCGAGGCCACCGACTGGCCGGAGACAGGCCGACCGCGCCGCGCCGGCGTGTCCTCCTTCGGCGCGAGCGGCACCAACGCCCACGTCGTCCTGGAGCAGGCACCCGCGGCGCCGAGTGAGGAGCCCGCGCCGGACCTCGTCCTCGGTGGCCCGCACCCGCTGCCGGTCGTGCTCTCCGCCCGCACCCCCGCCGCCCTGCGTGACCAGGCCCGCCGACTGCTCCACCGGGTCACCGCCGAGCCGCGCCCGGCCGTCGCCGACCTGGCGTACGCGCTGGCCGCCGGCCGAGCCCTGTTCGAGCACCGCGCCGCGCTCACCGTCACCGGCCACGACGACCTCACGGCGGGCCTCACCGCCCTCGCCGATCCGTCCGGCACCGCCGACGCCCCCGGCGTGCTGCGCGCGGACGCACCCCGCCCCGGCCGGGTCGCCTTCCTCTTCCCCGGCCAGGGCAGCCAGCGCCTCGGCACGGGCCGGGAGCTGTACGACACCCACCCGGCCTTCCGCGCCGCCCTCGACGAGGTGCTCGGGCACTTCGGCCCGGCGGTGCGGGACGTGATGTGGGGCGACGACGAGACCGCCCTCGATCGCACCCGTACGGCGCAGCCCGCGCTGTTCGCCGTCGAGGTCGCGCTGTTCCGGCTGCTGGAGCACTGGGGGATCACCCCGGACTACGTCGTCGGCCACTCCGTCGGCGAGATCGCCGCCGCCCATGTCGCGGGCGTGCTCCCGCTCGCCGACGCCTGCCGGCTCGTCGCCGCCCGGGCCCGCCTCATGGACCGGCTGCCCGAGGGCGGCGCGATGAGCGCGGTGCAGGCCACCGAGGACGAGGTCCGGCCGCTGCTCACCGACCGGGTGTCGCTCGCGGCCGTCAACGGCCCCGACGCGGTCGTCGTCTCCGGCGACGAGGACGAAGTGCTCCGTATCGCCGCCCACTTCGCCGTCCTGGGCCGCCGCACGGGCCGCCTCCGTGTCAGCCACGCCTTCCACTCCCCGCACATGGAGCCGATGCTGGACGACTTCCGCGCCGAGCTCACCGGTCTCACCGTCATGGCGCCCGCGATCCCGGTCGTCTCCAACCTGACCGGACGCCTCGCCGGAGCCGACGACGGCTTCGGGACGCCCGAGTACTGGGTCCGGCACGTGCGCGAGGCGGTCCGGTTCGCCGACGGTGTCCGCACCCTGAGCAAGCGTCAGGTGTCGGTGCTGGTGGAGGTCGGACCGGGCGGTGTGCTGCTCGGCCTGGCCGGCGCCGGTGAGGCCGCGTCCGCGCTCGCCGTGCCCCTGCTGCGCCGGGACCACGCCGAGGTCGAGTCGCTGAGCACTGCGATGGCCCGGCTGCGGCTCGCCGGACTGGGCGTGGACTGGGACGCGTACTTCGCCGGCACCGGGGCGCGCCGCGTCGACGTGCCGACGTATCCGTTCCAGCACGAGCGGTTCTGGCCCGAGCACACCCCCCGACGGGCCGCGCAGGGCGGGGACGGTGACTTCTGGACGGCTGTCGAGAAGGAGGACTTCGCCGAGCTCGGCGCCCGTCTCGACGTCGATGACGACGCCCTGGCCAAGGTGCTGCCCGCGCTGCTCGACTGGCGGCGTGGCCGTGACACCGAGGCCCGCATGGACGGCTGGCGGTACCGCGTCGCGTGGCAGCCGCTGTCCGGCCTCCCGGCCCGCCGTCCCACCGGAACCTGGCTCGCGGTGCTGCCCGCGTCCCGCGCCGACGACGCCCGGACGGACGGCGACACGTGGGCGGACACGATCCTCGACGGGATAGGGACGAGCGTCGTGCGGATGCGCGTCGACAGCACGGAAAGGGCCGAACTCGCCGCCCGCATAAGGACGTTCGGCAACGGATTCGCCGGCGTGCTGTCGCTGCTCGCCCTGGACGACCGTGCGGACCGCGACGGGGCGCCCTCGGGCACCGTCGGCACCGCGGCCCTCGTCCAGGCGCTCGGCGACGCGGGTCTGACCGCGCCCCTGTGGTGCGTCACGCGCGGTGCGGTGGCGGTCGGGTCGGCGGATGCGGCGCCTGCCCCGCGGCAGGCCGCCGTCTGGGGCCTGGGCCGGGTCGCCGCGCTGGAGTACCCCGACCGCTGGGGCGGCCTGGTCGACCTTCCGGCCGCCGTGCCCGGCGGCCGCGAACTCGACGCCCTCGCCGCCGTGCTCGCCGGGCACAACGGCGAGTACGGTGAGGACCAAGCCGCCGTCCGCGGCGGCACCGTCTTCGCCGGCCGGATCGTCCCGGCACCCGCCGACGACCGTGACGCCGACGCCGACGCCGTCTGGCAGCCCTCCGGCACCACACTGATCACCGGCGGCACCGGAGCCCTGGCCGCCCATGTGGCGCGGCGCCTCGCCAAGGCCGGTGCCCCGCACCTCGTACTCGCCGGACGGCGCGGCCCCGACGCGCCGGGAGCCGCCGCGCTGCGCGACGAGCTGACCGGCCTCGGCACGCGTGTCACGCTCGCCGCGTGCGACGTCGCCGACCGGGGGCAGCTCACCGACCTGCTCGCCCGGATACCGGACGACCTGCCGCTGACGGCCGTCGTGCACACCGCCGGCGTCGTCGACGACGGCGTGCTGGACCGGCTCACCCCCGAGCGGTTCGGCACGGTCTTCCGCGCCAAGGCGGCCTCCGCACTGCTGCTCGACGAACTCACCCGCGACGGCGATCTGAAGGTCTTCGCCCTGTTCTCCTCGGCGACCGCCCTCGTCGGCAACCCCGGTCAGGCCAACTACGCCGCCGCCAACGCCGTCCTGGACGCGCTCGCCGAACGACGCCGGGCCGACGGCCTGCCCGCCACGTCCATCGCCTGGGGCGTCTGGGGAGGCGGCGGCATGGCCGGGGGTGCCGCCGCCGAGGAGGCCATGCGGCGCGTCGGCATCGAGCCCATGGACTCCGAGCTCGCCGCCGAGATGCTGTGCCGGCTCGTCACGGAACCCCACCCGACCGCTCTGGTAGCGGGCCTGGCTCCGGGCGCGTTCGCCGGACCTGCCGCCGGACGACCCCGCGCCCTGCTGCGCGGCCTGCCCGGCCACGACCGGCCGCAGGGCGCCGCCGAGCGGACGGCCGAACCGGCCACCGGGCTGCGGGAACGGCTCGCCAAGCTGCCCCCCGCACGCCGCGCCGAGGCCGTCCTCGACCTGGTGCTGGCCCGTTCCGCGGCCACCCTCGGCCACCGCGACCCGGCCGTCATCGGCGCCGAACGACTCTTCCGCGACCTGGGCGTCGACTCCCTCGGCGCGGTCGAGCTGCGCAACCAGCTCACCGCCGCCACCGGTCTGCCGCTGGCCGCCACCCTCGTCTTCGACCACCCCACCCCAGTGGCGCTCGCCCGGCACCTGACCGAACGCCTCGTCCCCGAGTCACCCACACCCGCGGCGGCCACCACACCCACCGTGCCGCCCGACGACGCCAGGATCCGCTCGGCGCTCGCCCGACTGCCCCTGGACCGGCTACGCGACACCGGACTGCTCGACGAACTCCTCGCCCTCGCCGCCGGCACCGCGGACACCCCCGAAACCTCGGCGGATCCCGAACCCGACGCCGACATCGACGCCATGGCGCTCGACGACCTCGTTCGCGCCGCACTCCAGGGACACGAAGCCGGCCCCGACGACCCCACCGAACCCGATGACCCGTACGGCCTGACCGACGAGTCCGCCGAGCGACGGAGCCAGCCATGACCACGATGCCCAGCGAGCAGGTCGTCCAGGCCCTGCGGGCCGCCGTGAAGGACGTCGACCGTCTGCGCAGGAAGAACCGGCAGCTGGCCGCCGCCGCCGCGGAGCCGATCGCCGTCGTCGGCATCGGCTGCCGGTACCCCGGCGGCGTGCGCTCCCCGGAGGACCTGTGGCGGCTCGTCGCCGATGGCACCGACGCGATGTCCGCGCTGCCCGCCGACCGCGGCTGGGACCTCACCGCGCTCAGCACCGCCGGAGTCGACGAGCACGGACACGAACTCAGCACCCGCGGCGGCTTCCTCGACGGCGTCACCGACTTCGACGCCGCCTTCTTCGGCATCTCCCCGCGCGAGGCACAGCGCATGGACCCCCAGCAGCGCCTGCTGCTGGAGATCTCCTGGGAGGCGATCGAACGCGCCGGCCTCGACGCCACCACCCTGCGCGGCAGCCGCACCGGCGTCTTCATGGGCACCAACGGACAGGACTACGCCCACCTGGTGCTGCGCTCTCTGGCCGACGCCGACGGCGAGGTCGGCAGCGGCATCGGCGCCGGCGCCCTGTCCGGGCGGCTCTCCTACACGCTGGGTCTGGAGGGGCCCGCGCTGACCGTCGACACGGCGTGTTCCTCGTCCCTCGTCGCGCTGCATCTGGCCTGCCAGTCGCTGCGGGGCGGCGAGAGCGCCCTGGCCCTGGCCGGCGGCGTCAACGTGATGGCGACGCCCGGACCCCTCGTCGAGTTCAGCCGGCAGGGCGGACTCGCCCGGGACGGCCGGTGCAAGGCCTTCGGAGACGGCGCCGACGGCACCGGATGGGCCGAGGGCGCCGGAGTGCTGCTGCTGGAGCGGCTCTCCGACGCCGAACGGCGCGGCCACGAGGTGCTGGCCGTCGTCCGGGGCTCCGCCGTCAACCAGGACGGCGCCTCCAACGGCTTCACCGCCCCCAACGGGCCCTCCCAGCAGCGCGTCATCCGCGCCGCCCTCGCCGCCGGCCGGCTCACCCCCGCCGACATCGACGTCGTCGAGGCACACGGCACCGGCACCCCGCTCGGCGATCCCATCGAGGCACAGAGCCTGCTCGCGACCTACGGCCAGGACCGTGCCCGGCCTCTGCTGCTGGGGTCGGTGAAGTCCAACTTCGGCCATGCGCAGGCCGCCTCCGGTGTCGCCGGCGTCATCAAGACCGTCATGGCGATCCGGCACGGCATCGCGCCGCGCACCCTGCACGCCGACACACCCACCCGCCTCGTCGACTGGACGTCCGGCGCGGTCGAGGTCCTCGGCACCGAGCGGCCCTGGCCCGACACCGGCCGCCCGCGCCGCGCCGGCGTCTCCTCCTTCGGCGTGACCGGCACCAACACCCATGTCATCCTCGAACAGGCCCCGCCCGCCTCATCGGAGCCCGAGCCGACGGCCCCCGACCGCACGCCCGGCGCCCTGCCCTGGCTGCTGTCCGCCGCCACCCCGGCCGCCCTGCGCGACCAGGCCGAGCGGCTGCGCGACCTCCTCGTCGGTGACGAGAGGCCGCGGCCCCTCGACGTCGCCTATTCCCTCGCCGTCACCCGCGCCGCCCTCGACCACCGCACCGCCGTGGTCACCGCCGCGGACGACCACACGCCCTGCCTGGCCGCCCTCACCGACCCCACCGGCCCCGGCACCGTCCACGGCCAGGTCACCGGCCGGCCCAAGCTCGCCCTGCTGTTCTCCGGGCAGGGCAGCCAGCGGCTCGGCATGGGCCGTGAACTGCACGCCCGGTTCCCGGTGTTCGCCGACGCGCTCGACGAGGCGCTGGCCTGTTTCGACCCCGGGCTCCGCGCGGTGATGTGGGGCACGGACGACGCGCTGCTGAACCGTACGGACCACACCCAGGCCGCGCTGTTCGCCGTGGAGGTCGCGCTGTACCGGCTGCTGGAGTCCTGGGGCGTGCGAGCCGAGTTCGTCGCCGGGCACTCGGTCGGCGAGATCGCCGCGGCGCATGTGGCGGGGGTGCTGTCCCTCGCGGACGCCTGCACGCTGGTGGCGGCGCGCGGCCGGCTGATGACCGCCCTTCCGCCGGGCGGCGTGATGGCCGCCGTCGAGGCGACCGAGGCCGAGGTACGGCCGCTGCTGACGCCCGGCGTGGCGGTGGCGGCCGTCAACGGGCCGCGCTCCCTGGTGCTTTCGGGCGCCGAGGGGGACGTGGCGGATCTGCTCGCGGCGCTGGGGGAGCGGCGGCACACCCGGCTCGCGGTGAGCCATGCCTTCCACTCACCGCTGATGGACCCGATCCTGGACGACTTCCGCGAGGTCGCCGAAGGACTGACCTGGCACGCCCCGCAGCTCGCCGTCGTCTCCGGGCTGACCGGCCTCATCGCCGAGCCGGAGGAGCTGTGCTCGGCGGAGTACTGGGTACGGCACGTCCGCGAGACCGTGCGCTTCGCCGACGGTGTGACAGCCCTCGCGGAGGCCGGGACCACCACCTTCCTGGAGGTCGGCCCGGACTCCGTACTCGCTGCCGCCGCCCGTGTCTGCCTGCCGGAACGGGCCGTCGTGCAGCCGCTGTTGCGCCGGGACCGGGCCGAGGAGGCCGCGCTCGTCACCGGCCTCGCCGCGTTGCACGTCCACGGCGTCGCCGTCGACTGGGCCGCGTTCTTCGCCGGCACCGGCGCACGCCGCGTGGACCTGCCGACGTACGCCTTCCAGCGCGAGCGGTACTGGCCCGCCGGTGGCGCCCGCACCCTGGAGGTGACCGGCGCCGGGCTCGAAGCGGTCGGGCATCCGCTGCTCGGCGCCGCGATGGTCGTGGCCGGCTCCGACGACCTCGTGCTCACCGGCGTCCTCTCCACCGCCGTGCAGCCCTGGCTGGCCCACCACCGCGTCGGCGGCATGCTGTTCTTCCCCGGCACTGGCTTCCTGGAACTGGCGATCCGCGCCGGGGACCAGGTGGGCTGCGCCCGCGTCGCCGAACTGACCCTCGCCGTACCGCTCGTGCTGCCCGAGGAGGGCGCCGTACAGGTACAGCTGAAGGTCGGCGGACCGGACGGGACGGGGCGCCGGGAGCTGTGGTTCCACTCCCGGCCCGCCGACCGGCCCGAGGCACCCTGGACCCTGCACGCCACCGGCCGGCTCGCCCCGGACGCCGCCGAGCCGGCTCGGTTCGACGCCGCCGAGTGGCCGCCGCGCGACGCGCAGCCCGTCGACATCACCGACCGCTACGACCGCTACGCCGCCGCCGGCCTGGTGTACGGCCCCGCCTTCCGCGGACTGCGCGCCCTGTGGCGGCGCGGTGAGGAACTGTTCGCGGAGATCGCCCTGGACGCCTCGGTCCGCGACACCGGCGAGTACGGCGTGCACCCCGGCCTGCTGGACTCCGTCCTGCACGCGGCCGCCCTGGACCACGACGCCGAGCGCCTGCTGCCGTTCGAGTGGCGTGATGTGACCCTGCACGCCTCGGGACCCGCACTGCTGCGCGCCCGGCTGCTGCGCACCGGACCGGACACCGTCGTGGTCGACGCCGCCGACACGCAGGGCGCCCCGGTCCTCTCCATCGCCGGCCTCACCCTGCGGGCCGCACCCGACGCCGCCGCCACGACTGCCCTGCCCGACCCGGCCGGGTCGCTGTTCCGCCTGGAGTGGCACAACCACGAGGTACCGGCCGCCGCGCGGGGCGGCTGGGCCCTGGTCGGCGAGGACCCGTTCGGGCTCGCGGCGCATCTGAAGGGCGCCGCGCACGTGTCGACGCCGGCCGCGCTGCCGGGCGAGCGGGCACCGCGCCACCTCGTGGTGTCCGTCGCCGGGTCGGGCGGGGGCGCCGAGGCGGCCCGTGCCGCCACCCGCCAAGTCCTCTCCCTGCTGCGGGACTTCCTCACCGACGACCGCTTCCGCCGCTCCCGTCTGCTGCTGGTGACGCGGGGCGCCGTCGCCGCGACGGACGCCGAGGACGTGCCCGACCCGGGCGCCGCCGCCGTATGGGGACTCGCCCGGTCCGCACAGGCCGAACACCCCGGCCGTCTGCTGCTGGTGGACGCCGACGACGCGTCCGCCGCGCTGCTGCCGACCCTGCCGGCCCTGCTCGACGACGCCGAACCGCAGGCCGTCCTGCGCGACGGGGAACTGCGGGTCGGGCGGCTGGCGCGGGGTGCGGGTGCCGCGCTCGTGCCACCGGTGACCGGGCCGTGGCGGCTGGACGTGACCGACCGCGGGAGCCTGGACGGGCTCGCCCTGACACCCTGCGAGCACGAAGAGCTGACAGGGCGGCAGGTGCGCATCGCGGTGCGGGCTGCCGGTATCAACTTCCGCGATGTGCTGAGCGCGCTCGGCATGTACCCGGGTGAGGCCGGGCTGCTGGGCTCCGAGGCCGCCGGTGTCGTCGTCGAGGCGGGTCCCGAGGCCGAGCTGTGGCGGCCGGGCGACCGAGTCATGGGCATGGTCGCCGGCGGCTTCGCGCCGAGCGTCGTCGTGGACGAACGGCAGCTGACCGCCGTACCCGCCGACTGGTCCTGGGAGACGGCCGGTTCGGTGCCGCTGGTGTTCCTCACCGCCTACCGGGCGCTCGTCGAACTCGCTGACGTCAGGCCCGGCGAGAAGGTCCTCGTGCACGCGGGCGCGGGCGGTGTCGGCATGGCCGCGATCCAACTCGCACGCCACCTGGGCGCGGAGGTCTTCGCCACCGCCAGTGAGACCAAGTGGCCCGTGCTGCGCGAACTCGGCGTCGCGGACGACCACATCGCCTCGTCCCGCGACACCGGCTTCGCCGACCGGTTCGCCGCCGCGGCAGATGAGGACTTCGACGTCGTCCTCAACGCGCTGTCCGGCGAGTTCGTCGACGCCTCACTGCGACTGCTCGGACCCGGCGGCCGGTTCCTGGAGATGGGCAAGACCGATCTGCGCACCGCGGACACCATCCCCGACGGCATCCGCTACGAGCCCTTCGACCTGGGCTGGGTGGAACCCGACGGCATCCGGCGGATGCTGACGGCACTCGACGCGCTGTTCGCCGACGGCGCCCTGCGGCCCCTGCCGGTGAGCTCCTGGGACATGCGGCGGGCCGCCGAGGCGTTCCGCTTCATGAGCCTCGCCCGGCACACCGGCAAACTCGCCCTCACCCTGCCGCCCGCCCTGGACCCCGACGGCACGGTCCTGATCACCGGCGGTACCGGCGGCCTCGGCAGCCTCCTCGCCCGCCACCTCGTCACCCGGCACGGCGTACGGCACCTGCTGCTCGCCGGCCGCCGCGGACCCGACGCGCCCGGCGCCCACGAACTCAAGCAGGAACTCGCGGCGCACGGCGCCGAGGTCGGCCTTGTCGCCTGCGACCTCACCGCGCCCGGCGCCGTGGGCGCCGTGCTGGACGCCGTCCCCGCCGCGCACCCGCTCACCGCCGTCGTCCACACGGCGGGCGTCCTCGACGACGGCGTGCTGGACGCACTCACCCCGGACCGGCTCGACACCGTGCTGCGGCCCAAGGCCGATGTGGCCTGGCAACTGCACGAGCAGACCCGCGACCTGGACCTGGCCGCGTTCGTGCTCTACTCGTCCACCGCGGGTCTGATGGGCAGCCCCGGCCAGGCCAACTACGCCGCCGCCAACGCCTTCCTCGACGCGCTCGCCGAGCACCGCCGCGCGCACGGGCTGCCCGCGCTGTCGCTGCGCTGGCCCGGCTGGGAGCAGGACGGCGGCGGCATGACCGCGGCGCTGTCCGACCGAGACCAGCGGCGCATCTCGGCTCTCGGACTCCCGCCGCTGACCCCCGAGCAGGGCCTCGCCCTCTTCGACGCCGCGCTCGTCACCGACGCGGCCGTCCTCGCCCCGCTGCCCGTCGGCGGCACGCTCCTCCCCCCGGGCGTCCCCGTCCCCGCGCTGCTGCGCGGCCTGGTCCGCCCCGGGAGACGCACCGCCGGCAGCGGGACCGTCACGCGCGGCACGCTCGTGGACCGGCTCGCGGGACAGCGGCCCGATGAACGGCGCCGCCACCTCGTCGAGCTGGTGCGGGCCGAGGCGGCCGGTGTGCTGGGCCACGGCACGAGCGAGGCGATCGACGCCGACAGCGAGTTCCGCCGGCTCGGAGTCGACTCGCTGACCGCGATCGAACTGCGCAACCGGCTGGCCACCGCCACCGGCCTCCAACTGCCCGCCACGCTGGTCTTCGACTACCCCACGCCACGCCGTCTCGCCATCCATCTGCTCGGCGAACTCATCGAGGAGGGTGTCGTCGGCGACGGCCCCGTGACGCGGACCGCCTCCGGCACACGAGCCGGCACTGGCACCGGCCTTGCGGACGAACCGCTCGCCGTCGTCGGCATGGCCTGCCGCTACCCCGGCGGCATCACCTCGCCCGAAGAGCTGTGGGAGTTCGTGGCGGCCGGCGGTGACGCCATCTCCGGCATGCCCGACGACCGGGGCTGGGAGAAGCACACCGGCGTCGCCTCGGCCGACGGAGTCGCCGGCGGATTCCTGCGCGGCGCGAGCGAGTTCGACGCCGCGTTCTTCGAGATCTCCCCGCGCGAGGCGGTGGCGACCGACCCGCAGCAGCGGCTCCTGCTGGAGACAGCCTGGGAGGCGCTCGAACGGGCCGACCTCGACCCGCACAGCCTGCGCGGCAGCCGCACCGGCGTCTTCGTCGGCCTCAGCGGCCAGGACTACGGCAGCCTCGTCATGCAGTCCTCCGTCGACGTCGAGGCCCACGCCACCACCGGCCTGAACACCAGCGTCGCCTCCGGGCGGCTGGCGTATGTGTTCGGCCTGGAGGGCCCGGCCCTGACCGTCGACACCGCCTGCTCCTCCTCCCTCGTCGCCCTCCACCTCGCCGGGCAGGCGCTGCGCGGCGGTGAGTGCGGTCTCGCCCTCGTCGGAGCGGTCACCGTGATGTCCACTCCGGTGGGCTTCGCCGGGTTCTCCCGCATGGGCGGCCTCGCCACCGACGGCCGCTGCAAGGCTTTCGGGGACGGCGCCGACGGGACCGGGTGGTCCGAGGGCGTCGCCGTCCTCGTCGTGGAGCGGCTGTCGGACGCCGTGCGCAACGGGCACGAGGTCCTCGCCGTGGTGCGGGGCTCGGCCGTCAACCAGGACGGTGCCTCCAACGGGCTCACCGCGCCCAACGGCCCCTCCCAGCAGCAGGTCATCCGCCAGGCCCTCGCCAATGCCGGGCTCACCCCGGCCGACGTGGACGCCGTCGAGGCGCACGGCACCGGCACCAGCCTCGGCGACCCGATCGAGGCGCAGGCCCTGCTCGCCACCTACGGCCAGGACCGCGAACGGCCCCTGCTGCTCGGGTCGGTGAAGTCCAACCTCGGCCACACCCAGGCCGCCGCCGGTGCCGCCGGGCTCATCAAGACCGTGATGGCGATGCGGCACGGCGTCCTGCCCCGCACCCTGCACGCCGACCCGCCGTCCCGGCACGTCGACTGGTCGAGCGGGGCCGTACGGCTGCTCACCGAGAACCACCCGTGGCCGGACACCGGCCGCCCCCGCCGCGCCGGCGTGTCCTCCTTCGGCATCAGCGGCACCAACGCACACGTCCTGCTCGAACAGCCGCCCAGCGCTACCGGGTTGGAAGGGCCGCCGCCCCTCGGCGCACCGGAACCGAACCGGACGCCGCCCAACGCAACGCAACCGGACCGCGCGTCGGCCACCGCGCCGGGGCCGGATCACGCGTCGGCCGAGGCCCCGGGATCGGAGCGCACCCGGGCCACCGTGCCGGAGTCGGGCCGCGCTTCGGCCACGACACCCGATCCGGACCGCGCCGCCCCCGCCACCCCCCTGCTGCCGTGGGTGATCTCCGCCCGCACCGAAGCCGCCCTCGACGCCCAGATCGCCCGGATCAGGTCGGCCGCCGAAGGGCTTGACGCACGGGACGTGGCCTGGACGCTGGCCGGTCGTGCCGCCCTCGAACACCGTGCCGTCCTGCACTCCGACGGCACGACCGAACTCGCCCGTGGCCTCGGCGCCGACCGTCCCCTCGCCGTCGTCTTCCCCGGCCAGGGCAGCCAACGGCTCGGTATGGGCCGCGAACTGCACACCCGTTTCCCGGAGTTCGCCTCAGCCCTCGACGAGGTACTCGGCCACTTCGACGCCGGCGTCCGGGACGCGATGTGGGGCACGGACGAGGCACTGCTGGGCCGCACCGACCACGCGCAGTGCGCCGTGTTCGCCGTGGAGGTCGCGCTGTTCCGGCTGCTGGAGTCGTGGGGCGTCACCGCCGGACACGTCACCGGGCACTCCGTCGGCGAGGTGGCCGCCGCCCATGCCGCGGGTGTCCTCTCGCTCGCGGACGCCTGCGCGCTGGTGGCTGCCCGGGGCCGGCTGATGGCCGCGCTGCCGCCGGGCGGCGTGATGGTCGCGGTCGAGGCGACCGAGGACGAGGTACGGCCGCTGCTCACCGACGGTGTGTCCCTGGCCGCGGCCAACGGCCCCACCGCGCTGGTCGTCTCCGGCGCCGAGGACCAGGTGACCGCCGTCGTGGCCGCCCTCGGCGAGCGGCGGCACACGCGCCTCGCCGTGAGCCACGCCTTCCACTCGCCGCTCATGGAGCCGATGCTGGACGACTTCCGGCAGGCCCTGGCCGGGCTGGAGTTCCGCCCGCCACGGATCACGGTGGCGTCGGCCCTCACCGGGCGCATCGCCGAGCCGGAGGAGCTGTGTTCGGCGGAGTACTGGGTGCGGCACGCCCGGGAGACCGTACGGTTCGCCGACGCGGTGGACGCCCTGCGTACGGCGGGAGCCGGGGCTTTCCTGGAGGCCGGCCCGGCCGGTGTGCTCAGCGGCATCGTTCTCGCCGTGGGCCCTTTCGACGGCGTCGCCACCCCGATGCTGCGCCGCGACCGGGGCGAGGAGGAAACCGTGATCGGCGCGCTGGCCACGCTCCATGTCGCGGGCGTCTCCGTCGACTGGCGTGCCGTCGGCGCGGGCACCGGAGCACGCCGCGTGGAGTTGCCGACGTACCCCTTCCAGCGGGAGCGGTACTGGCCCGACGGCGGCCCCGTCGCCCCGCCCGCTCCCCGCACCGAACCGGCCACGGACGGCTCCGCCTCCCGCGACGAACTCGTCGCGCGGCTCACCGCCCTCGGCCCCGAGGAGCGCAAGCGGCACCTGCTGGGGCTGGTGCGCACCGAGACGGCCGTCGTGCTCGGCCACCGGGGCCGCGACGGGATCGACCCCGACCACGAGTTCGGCAGGCTGGGCATGGACTCGCTCACCGCCGTGGAGCTGTGCAGACGTCTTTCTTCCGGCATCGGGCTCAAGCTTCCTGCGACCTTGGTCTACGACTACCCGAGCCCGCGCCGCCTCGCCGCCCACCTTCTCGCCGAACTGCTCGACGACTCCGCCACCGCCGACCGGAGCACCCAGCGCCCCGCGCCCGTGGCCCAGGACGAGCCGCTGGCCATCGTCGGCATGGCCTGCCGCTTCCCCGGCGACGTCAGCACCCCCGAGGAGTTCTGGGAGCTGATGCTCGCCGGCCGCGAGGGCACCGGACCCTTCCCGGACGACCGCGGCTGGGACCTCGACACCCTGCACGGCACCGGCCCCGGCAGCAGCGCCACCACCCGCGGCGGATTCCTGTACGACGTCGCCGACTTCGACCCGGGCTTCTTCGGCATCAGCCCCCGCGAGGCCCTCGCGATGGACCCGCAGCAGAGGCTGCTGCTGGAGACGTCGTGGGAGGCGTTCGAACGTGCCGGACTCGACCCCGAGGCGCTGCGCGGCAGCCGCACCGGCGTGTTCGTCGGCACCAACGGCCAGGACTACGTCCACCTCGCCACCCGCGCCCGCGAGGACATCGGTGGCCACCTCGGCACCGGTCTCGCCGCCAGCGTGATCTCCGGCCGGCTGGCGTATGTGTTCGGCCTGGAAGGGCCGGCCATGACCGTCGACACGGCCTGCTCCTCGTCCCTCGTCTCGCTGCACCTCGCCGCCCAGGCACTGCGGGGCGGCGAGTGCGAACTCGCCCTGGTCGGCGGCGTCACCGTGATGACCACCTCGGTCAGCTTCGTCGGCTTCAGCATCCAGGGCGGCCTGGCGGCGGACGGCCGCTGCAAGGCGTTCTCCGACGACGCCGACGGCACGGTGTGGTCCGAGGGCATCGGCATGCTGGTCGTGGAACGGCTGTCGGACGCCGTGCGCAACGGGCACGACGTGCTGGCCGTCGTGCGGGGCTCGGCCGTCAACCAGGACGGTGCCTCCAACGGGCTCAGCGCCCCCAACGGCCCCTCCCAGCAGCGCGTCATCCACCAGGCCCTCGCGAGCGCCCGCCTCACCCCGGCCGACGTGGACGCCGTCGAGGCACACGGCACCGGAACGCGGCTCGGCGACCCCATCGAGGCGCAGGCGCTGCTCGCCACCTACGGCCGCGACCGCGAACGGCCCCTGCTGCTCGGGTCGGTGAAGACGAACATCGGCCACACCCAGGCCGCCGCCGGAGTCGCCGGCGTCATCAAGTCGGTGCTCGCGCTGCGCCACGGCCGACTGCCCCGCACCCTCCACGCCGACACACCCTCCAGCCGTATCGACTGGTCCTCCGGCGCGCTGTCCCTGCTCACCGACACCACCGAGTGGCCCGAGACGGGCAGGCCGCCGCGGATCGCCGTGTCCGCGTTCGGGATCAGCGGCACCAACGCGCACGTCATCATCGAGGGCGCTCCCGAGCCGGAGCAGGCGACGTCCGTCGTGACAGCCGCCCTAGGGCCTGTGTCGAAAGTGGCGCCTGCCGGGCGACGCCCGGCACGCCCTCTCGCCGCACCGGGCGAAAGCCCAAGTACGTCCGGTCCGTCAACGGGGTCTTCCGCCCGGCACGCCGAGAGCACGCTCCCCCATGCTCGAACCCGAGCTCGCGCGGGGGCACCCCCATCGCCGCCGCCCGGCCCGCCCTTCGGGCGGACGACCCCACTTTCGACACAGGCCCTAGCGCCGTGGCCGGTGTCCGCCCGCACCGAGGAGGCCCTCGACGCCCGGATCGCCGCGCTGACCGACTGGGCGCGCGGCCGCGACCCGCACGACGTGGGCCGCTCCCTCGCCGCCCGCTCCCACTTCGCCCACCGCGCCGTGCTCCTCGCCGACGGCGAGAGCGTGCGCGGCACCGCCGCCGAGCGCAGCCCGGCCCTGGTGTTCTCCGGGCAGGGCACACAACGGCCGGGCATGGGGCGGGAGTTGCACGACCGCTTCCCGGTGTTCGCCGACGCCTTCGACGAGGTGCTCACCCACCTCCCGCCCGGCCTGCGAGACATCGTCTGGGGCGACGACCCCGACACCCTGCGCCGCACCGAGCACGCACAGCCCGCCCTGTTCGCCCTCCAGATCGCCCTGCACCGCCTCGTCGCGTCCCTCGGCGTCACGCCGGAGTACGTCACCGGGCACTCCGTCGGAGAGATCGCCGCCGCCCATGTCGCGGGCATCCTCACCCTCGAAGAAGCCTGCGCCCTGGTCAGCGCTCGCGCCCGGCTGATGGGCGAACTGCCGCCCGGCGGCGTCATGGTGGCCGTCGCCGCCACCGAGGACGAGGTGGTGCCCCTCCTCACCGGCAAGGTCGCCATCGGTGCCGTCAACGGCCCCTCAGCGCTGGTGCTGTCCGGCACCGAGCCCGCCGTCGAGGCCGTCCTCGCCCGCCTCGGCGACCGGCGCACCCGCCGGCTGGGGGTGTCCCACGCCTTCCACTCCCCGTTGATGGACCCGATGCTCGACGACTTCCGGAACTTCACCGCCACCCTGACCCACCACCGGCCCCGCATCCCGTTCGTGTCCGCCGCGACGGGCGCCCCGGCCGGTGACGACCTCGCCTCGCCCGAGTACTGGGTGCGGCACCTGCGCGAGCCGGTCCGCTTCGCCGACGCCGTCCGCACGCTCGCCGGCACCGGCGTCGACGCCTTCCTTGAGATCGGCCCCGACGGCGGTCTCACCTCCCTCGTCGCCGGCCTCGCGCCCGATGTTGCCGTCGCCGTACCGCTGCTGCGCCGCGACCGCCCCGAGGAGGCGTCGGCGGTGACCGCGCTCGCCACCCTGCACGTCGAGGGCGTCACGGTCGACTGGACCGGCCTGTACGCCGGCACGGGCGCCCGGCACCTGCCCGAACTGCCGACCTATCCGTTCCAGCGGCGCCGGCTGTGGCCCACCGCCTCCCTGCGCTCCGCCGACGCGACCGGACTCGGCCTCGCCGCCACCGACCACCCCCTGCTCGGCGCCGCACTGCCCGTCGCCGGGGCAGGGGACCTGGTGCTCACCGGCACCCTGTCGCGACCCCTCCACCCCTGGCTGGAGGGGTCGGCCGTGGACGGAGCGGGCCGACTGCCCGGCGCCGCCCTGGTGGAGGCCTCCGTACGCGCCGGCGACCAGGCCGGCACACCGCACGTCGCCGAACTCGCCCTGACCGAGCCGGTGACCGTGCCCGACCAGGGCGCCCTCCAACTCCAGCTCCGTATCGGCGCCCCCGGCGACGACGGCGGCCGGCCCGTGTGGTGCCACACCCGGCCCGCCCAGGAGCCGGACGCCGACTGGACCGAGCACGCCCACGGCCGGCTCACCCCCGAGCCACCGGCCCCCGCACCCGACACCACCCGGTACGCCGCCGGCCAGTGGCCCCCGCCCGACGCCACCGAACTCGCCCTGGACGACCTCTACGACCGGCTCGCCGACGCCGGTGTCGAGCACGGCCCCGCCGCCCGCGCCCTGCGCGCCGCCTGGCGGCACGGCGACCACCTGTACGCCGAACTCGCCCTGCCCAAGGAGACCGGCGAACACGCCGGGTTCGGACTGCACCCGGTGCTCCTCGACGCCGCCCTGCATGCCGCGCACCTCGTCACCGAGACCGAGCAGACCGACCCCGAGCGGCTGCTCGCCGTCCAGTGGCGCGAGGTGTCCCTGCACGCCGTATCAGCCACCGAACTGCGCATACGGCTGACCGGCAGCGGCGACACACGTGACCTCGTCGCCGCCGACCCCTCGGGTGCGCCTGTGCTCACGGCCCGCGCCGTCGTCCTGCGCCCGGCGCAGCGCCGCGCCGACGCCCCCGCCGCCGGACCCGATCTGCGCACCTCGCTGTTCCGCCTGGACTGGGAGGAGAGGCCCGTCCCGGCCGCCCCCGCCGAGCCGGCCCCCTGGTACGCCCTCACGACCAACGACACCGACCCGGACCTGGGGCGGGTTCCGGAACACGCCCTCGGGTCGCTCGCGGAACCAGTGAAGTCCCTGGCCGAACTACGAGAAGGTGACGACGCGCCGGTGCGGCTGCTCGCCGTCCCGCTCACGGGCCGCCCCGACGACACCGCCGGAGCCGTCCACGAACTGACGCACCGCGCACTGACGTTGACGCAGGAGTTCCTCGCCGAGGACCGGTTCGCCCGTACCCGCATGGTGTTCCTCACCCGCGGCGCGGTCGCACCGGACGGCGAGGACGTCACCGACCCGGCCGCGGCGGCGGTCTGGGGCCTGGTGCGGTCCGCCCAGATGGAACACCCAGGCCGGTTCCTCCTCGTCGACGTCGACGGCGGCGCGTCCACCGCGGCTGTGCTGCCCGCCCTGCCGGACACGGATGAGGAGCAGTTCATGGTGCGCGACGGTTGCCTGCGCGTGGCGCGGCTCGCCCGCGTGCCCGACGTCGCCGCCACATCCGCCGCCGGTCCGGCCGGCTGGCGCACCGACGGCACCGTACTCATCACCGGCGGCACCGGTGGCCTGGCCCGCATCCTCGCCCGGCACCTGGTCACCGCCCATGGAATGCGCCACCTCCTACTGGCCGGCCGGCGCGGCCCCGACGCCCCCGGCGCCGCGGAACTGCGCGACGAACTCGAAGCCCACGGCGCCCGGGTCACCGTGGCCGCCGCCGATGTCGCCGACCCGGACGACGTGGCCGCCCTCGTCGCGAGCGTCCCCGCCGAGCACCCGCTGACCGCCGTCGTGCACACCGCCGGCATCCTCGACGACGGCGTCCTGGACGCTCTCACCCCCGACCGGTTCGACACCGTCCTGCGGCCCAAGGCCGACGCCGCCTGGCATCTGCACCGGGCCACCGGCCATCTGGACCTGGACGCGTTCGTCACGTACTCGTCCACCGCCGGTGTCGTCGGCAGCGCCGGCCAGGCCAACTACGCCGCCGCCAACGCCTTCCTCGACGCCCTCGCCCAGCACCGCGCCGCGACGGGACGTCCCGGCCACTCGCTGGCCTGGGGCCCCTGGGCGCACAGCTCCGGTATGACCAGCGGACTGAGCGAGGACCACATCCGGCGCATGAACCGCTCCGGCACTCCGCCCCTCGAACCCGAACTGGGTCTCGCCCTGTTCGACGCGGCCACCGCCCGCGACGACGCCCGGCCCGTACTGATGCGCACGGCCGCCCGCACCGGCGCGGCGCTGCCGTTCGCCGGACCGGTGCCCCCCGTCCTGCGCGGGCTGATCGGCGGACGCCGCACGGCCGCGGGCCGCAACCGCGCCGCCGAACTCGCCGCCCGCCTCGATGGACTGCGTCCGCAGGATCGCACCCGGCACCTCACCGACCTGGTGCGCGCCGAGGCCGCGACCGTGCTCGGCCACGACACACCCGAACAGATCGGCGCCGAGGACGAGTTCGCCGCACTCGGCTTCGACTCCCTGACCTCCGTGGAGATGCGCAACCGGCTCGGCACCGTCACCGGCCTGCGTATCCCCGCCACCCTCGTCTTCGACCACCCCACCCCGCTGGCCGTCGCCGAGCACCTCGCGCGGCGGCTCGGCCGCGGTACGACGGCACCCGCCGACGCACTGCACGCCGAACTCGACCGCCTGGACACGGCCCTGGCCGGCGTGCTCGACGCCGACAGCCTCGACCCCGCCGTCCGCACCGGCGCCGCCGCCCGTCTGCGGGCCCTGCTCGCCCGGATCACCGACGACGGCGGCGAACGGCGGGGGGCGGACGACGACGTGCGCAAGCGCCTCGACGCCGCCGGGGCCGAAGACCTCATCGCCTTCATCGACAGCGAGATCGGCCGACCCACCGACCGCTGAACCGGTCACATCTCCCCACCGGTCTCCCACCGAGGAAAGGGCATTGACGATGCCGGACGAAGCAAAACTCGTCGAGTACCTCAAGTACGTCACCGCTGACCTGCACGAGACCCGGCGACGTCTCGACGAGGCCGAGTCGGGGCGCCACGAGCCGGTCGCGGTGGTCGGCATGGCCTGCCGTTTCCCCGGCGGGGTGCGGACGCCGGAGCAGCTGTGGGAGCTGGTCGCCTCCGGCACCGACGCCATCACCGCGTTCCCCGCGGACCGCGGCTGGGACCTCCAGGGCCGCGGCGGCTTCCTGGACGACGCCGGCGGCTTCGACGCGGGCTTCTTCGGCATCAGCCCCCGCGAGGCCCTCGCGATGGACCCCCAGCAGCGGCTGCTGCTGGAGACCGGCTGGGAGGCGTTCGAGCGGTCCGGCATTGACCCGCAGAGCCTGCGCGGCAGCCAGACCGGCGTCTTCGTCGGCACCAACGGCCAGGACTACGTCCGCCTCGTGCACACCGCGAAGGAGGACCTGTCCGGGCACGCCGGCACCGGCCTCGCCGCCAGCGTGATATCCGGGCGCGTCGCCTACGTCCTCGGCCTGGTCGGCCCGGCGGTCACCGTGGACACGGCGTGCTCGTCGTCGCTGGTGTCGCTGCATCTGGCGGCGCAGGCGCTGCGCAGCGGCGAGTGCTCCCTCGCCCTGGCCGGCGGCGTCACCGTGATGACCACCCCGGCCGCCTTCGCCGGCTTCGACGTTCAGGGCGGCCTCGCGTCCGACGGGCGCTGCAAGGCGTTCTCCGACGACGCCGACGGCACCACCTGGTCGGAGGGCATCGGTGTCGTCGTACTGGAGAAACTCTCGGACGCGGTGCGGGCCGGCCGCCGCATCCTCGCCGTGGTGAGGGGCTCCGCGGTCAATCAGGACGGTGCGTCGAACGGGCTGACGGCGCCGAACGGTCCGTCGCAGCAGCGGGTGATCCGGCAGGCGCTGGCGTCGGCGGGGTTGAGGCCGGCCGAGGTGGACGCCGTCGAGGCGCATGGTACGGGCACCCGGCTGGGTGACCCGATCGAGGCGCAGGCGTTGCTCGCGACGTACGGTCAGGACCGTGAACGGCCGCTGCTGCTGGGATCGGTGAAGTCCAACATCGGGCACACGCAGGCCGCGGCCGGTGCCGCCGGACTCATCAAGGCCGTCATGGCCCTGCGCCACGGCGTCCTGCCGCCCACTCTGCACGTCGCCCGCCCCTCCGGCCATGTCGACTGGACCGAGGGCGCCGTCGAACTCCTCACCTCCACCACCGACTGGCCCGACACCGGGCACCCGCGTCGCGTCGGCGTGTCGTCCTTCGGCATCAGCGGCACCAACGCCCACGTCATCGTCGAGCAGCACACCCCGGCCGCCACCCCCGAGCCGCAGCAGGTCACCATCACCCCCGGCATCGTCGCCTGGCCGGTCTCCGCCCGCACCGAGGTCGCGCTGGACGAACAGCTCGACCGGATCCGCGCGCAGGCGGAGGGGCACCCGGCACTGGACGTCGGCTACTCACTCGCCACCGCCCGCTCGGCCTTCGAGCACCGCGCGGTGCTGGTCGCCGCGGGGGACCGGCCGGCCGAGGTGGCCCGGGGCGAGGCCCAGGGCGGTCCGCTCGCTGTGCTGTTCTCCGGTCAGGGTGCGCAGCGGTTGGGTATGGGGCGGGAGTTGTACGGCCGTTTCCCGGTGTTCGCGCGGGCTCTCGATGAGGTGTTGGCCCAGTTGCCTTCTGGTGTGCGGGAGGCGATGTGGGGTGAGGGCCGGGACGCGTTGGAGCGTACGGGTGTGGCGCAGCCCGCGTTGTTCGCGGTGGAGGTCGCGCTGTATCGCCTGGTGGAGTCGCTGGGAGTCGTGCCCAAGTACGTTGCGGGTCATTCGGTGGGTGAGATCACGGCCGCGCATGTGGCGGGGGTGTTGTCGCTGCGGGACGCGTGTGTGTTGGTGTCGGCGCGGGCGCGGTTGATGGAGGCGTTGCCGGAGGGCGGCGCGATGGTCGCGGTGGAGGCGGCCGAGGAGGAGGTGCGGGGGTATCTGACGGAGGACGTGGCGTTGGCTGCGGTCAACGGGACGCGTTCGGTGGTGCTTTCGGGTTCCGAGGATGATGTCGAGCGGGTGTTGGCGGCCCTGGGGGAGCGGGGGCACACGCGTCTCTCGGTCAGCCACGCCTTCCACTCGCCGCTGATGGACCCGATGCTCGACGACTTCCGCACCGCCCTCACCGGGCTCACCGCCCACGAGGCGCACATCGATGTCGTCTCCACCGTCACCGGAGCGCCGGTTCGTCCGGCCGACCTCGCCTCGCCCGACCACTGGGTGCGGCATGCCCGTCAGACCGTGCGATTCGCCGACGGCGTCCGTGCGCTCGCGGACGCGGGTGTGCGGCACTTCCTGGAGATCGGCCCGGACGCAGTCCTCACGCCCCTGGTCGAGACCGCGGTACCGCTGCTGCGCCGGGACCGCGACGAGGAGACGGCCGCCGTGACGGCCCTCGCCCGACTCCACGCCCATGGCGTCCCCGTGGACTGGCCGGCGCTCTTCGCCGGCACCGGCGCCCGCACCGTCGACCTGCCCACCTACCCCTTCCAGCACGAGCGTTACTGGCCCGAGCCCGCCGATGCCATGGTGGTGTCCGGTGACGGTGCGGGCGTGGACGCCGAGTTCTGGGCCGCCGTGGAGCGCGAGGACCTGGCGGCGCTCGCCGCCCGGCTGGACATCGGCGCCGAGGCGCTCGGCGGCGTGGTCCCCGCGCTGTCCGCCTGGCGCAGCAGACGCCGCGCCCGGTCGCTGTCCGACGCCCTGCGCTTCCGCGAGACCTGGCAGCCGCTGCCCACGGCACCCGCTGCCGGACCATCGGGCACCTGGCTGGTCGTGCTGCCCGCCGACGGGCCCGACACGGACAGCGCCTGGCTCGACGCCGTGACCGGTGCGCTCGGCCCCGATACCGTGTCCGTCCGGCTCGGCAAGCGGCCCGCGCGTGGTGAACTCGCCGAGGAACTGTCCCGGCTCACCGCCGACGGCACCCGCTTCACCGGCGTGGTCTCCCTGCTCGCCGGCACCGACGCCACCCGCTGGACCAGCGTCCCGGTCGGCCTCGTCGACACCGCCGTACTGCTCCAGGCCATGGACGACGCCGGGATCCGCACCCGGATCTGGGCCGCCACCCGCGGCGCGGTCGCCGCCTCGCCGGACGACACCGTGCAGCCGCTGCAAGCCGCACTGTGGGGTCTGGGGAGGGTCGCCGCTCTGGAGTACCCCGACCGGTGGGGTGGATTGATCGATCTGCCCGGACACCTGGACGACGCCGCACTGCGCCGGTTCACCACTCACCTCGCCGGTGGAGGCGAGGAGGACGAGGTCGCCGTGCGCGGCGGTGGTGTCTTCGGGCGTCGCCTCGTTCCGGCGCCGGGTGCCGACGAGGCCCCGGTGTGGGAGCCGTCGGGCACCGTGTTGATCACGGGGGGTACGGGTGCGCTGGGCGGGCATGTGGCCCGCTGGGCGGCACAGCACGGTGCGGAGCATCTGCTGCTTCTCAGCCGCCGTGGCCGACAGACGCCCGGGGCCGAGGAGCTGGAGGCCGAGCTGACCGCGCTCGGCGCGCGGGTGACCATCGCCGCGTGCGACACGGCGATCCGCGCCGAGCTCTCCGCCGCGCTGGAGGCGATCCCGGCCGACGCGCCACTCACCGCCGTCGTCCACGCCGCCGGTGTCCTCGACGACGCCGTGCTCAACGGCCTCACCCCGCAGCGCTTCGGCGCCGTGTTCCGCGCCAAGGTCAGCCCCGCGCTGCTGCTGGACGAGCTCACCCGCGAGCATGATCTGTCGGCCTTCGTGCTGTTCTCGTCGGTGGCCGGCGCGGTGGGCAACCCGGGGCAGGGCAACTACGCGGCGGCCAACACGGTGTTGGACGCGCTCGCCCAGCGCCGTCGGGCCGAGGGTCTGCCCGCCACGTCCGTCGCCTGGGGTGCCTGGGACGGCGGAGGCATGGCCGCAGCGCTGACCGATGCGCTGCGCGAAACCGGCGCCACCGCCCTCGAACCCGGGCTCGCCCTCGGCGTGCTCGCCGAACTCTCCGTCGACGCCGCCCCAGTGACCGTCGTCGCCGACCTCCAGCAGCAGGACACCCTGCGGATGCTGTTCAGTATCCGCCCGTGCGCCGCCCTCAGCGCCCTGCCCACCGCCGAGGAGGCCCGCAGCGCGGCCCGCAGGCTCCGCGACGACACACGCTCCGCCGCATCCGTGCTGCGTCGCAAGGTGTACGCCGCCCCCGAGGACGAGCGCGTCCCGCTCCTGCTCGAACTGGTGCGCACCCACGCCGGCGGTGTCCTCGGCCACGCCGGACCGGAGGCCGTGGACGCCGAACGTGCCTTCCACGACATCGGCTTCGACTCGCTGACGTCGATGGAACTGCGCAACCAGCTCGCCCGCGCCACGGGCCTCGCCCTGCCCGCCAGCCTGCTCTTCGACTTCACCCGGCCGCGCACCCTTGCCGAGCATCTTGTCGCTGAACTTCTCGGCAGCCAGGACGAGTCGGACGGCCCGCTGCTCGCCGCCGAGCCGGCCGACACCACCGAGGACCCGGTCGTCGTGGTCGGCATGGCCTGCCGTTTCCCCGGCGGGGTGCGGACGCCGGAGCAGCTGTGGGAGCTGGTCGCCTCCGGCACCGACGCCATCACCGCCTTCCCCACCGACCGCGGCTGGGAGATCCAGGGCCAGGGCGGCTTCCTGCACGACGCCGCCGACTTCGACCCCGAGTTCTTCGGCATCAGCCCGCGCGAGGCGGTCGCCATGGATCCGCAGCAGCGGCTGCTGCTGGAGACCGGCTGGGAGGCGTTCGAGCGGTCCGGCATCGACCCGCAGAGCCTGCGCGGCAGCCGCACCGGCGTCTTCGTCGGCAGCAACGGCGTCGACTACCACCACCTCATCGCCCGCGCCAAGGACATGGAGGGCCGCGGCGTCATGCTGTCGGCCAGCGTCATCTCCGGCCGGCTCTCCTATGTCTTCGGCCTGGAGGGCCCGGCGGTCACCGTGGACACGGCGTGCTCGTCGTCGCTGGTGTCGCTGCATCTGGCGGCGCAGGCGCTGCGCAGCGGCGAGTGCTCCCTCGCCCTGGCCGGCGGCGTCACGGTCATGACCACCTCCGCCGCCTTCATGGGCTTCCGTCACCACGGCGGCCTCGCCGAGGACGGCCGCTGCAAGGCCTTCGGCGACGACGCCGACGGCACCGGCTGGTCCGAGGGCGTCGGCATGGTCGTACTCGAACGACTGTCGGACGCTGTGCGCCACGGGCACCCCGTCCTCGCCACCGTGCGCGGTTCGGCGGTCAATCAGGACGGTGCGTCGAACGGGCTGACGGCGCCGAACGGTCCGTCACAGCAGCGGGTGATCCGGCAGGCGCTGGCGTCGGCGGGGTTGAGGCCGGCCGAGGTGGACGCCGTCGAGGCGCATGGTACGGGCACCCGGCTGGGTGACCCGATCGAGGCGCAGGCCCTGCTGGCGACGTACGGTCAGGATCGTGAACGGCCGCTGCTGCTGGGATCGGTGAAGTCCAACATCGGGCACACCCAGGCCGCGGCCGGCGCCGCCGGACTCATCAAGGCCGTCATGGCCCTGCGCCACGCCGTGGTCCCGCGCACGCTGCACGCCGATGTGCCCTCGTCCCACGTCGACTGGTCCGTGGGGGCCGTCGAGATCGCCACGGCCAACACCGACTGGCCCGACACCGGCCGCCCGCGCCGCATGGGCGTGTCTTCGTTCGGCATCAGCGGCACCAATGCCCACGTCCTGCTGGAGCAGGCCCCGCAGGCCGCGGCGGAGGAGCAGGAGACGGTCGCCGTCACCCCGAGCGCGGTGCCGTGGCCCGTCACCGCCGTCAGCGAGGCCGCGTTGGACGCCCAGATCACCCGGATCCGCGCCCATGCGGGCGACCACGCCCCCGTGGACGTCGGCCACTCCCTGGCCGTCGGCCGCTCCCTGGCCGTCGGCCGCTCCGCCTTCCCCCACCGGGCCGTCCTGCTCGCCACCCCCGACGGACTCACCGAGGCCGCGAGGGCGGTTGCTGAACCCGGCCCGGTCGCCGTCCTCTTCTCCGGTCAGGGTGCTCAACGGCTGGGGATGGGACGGGAGTTGTACGGCCGGTTCCCGGTGTTCGCGCAGGCCCTCGATGAGGTGTTGGGGCAGCTGCCGACTGGGGTGCGGGAGGCCATGTGGGGTTCGAGCCCGGAGGCGTTGGAGCGTACGGGTGTGGCTCAGCCCGCGTTGTTCGCGGTCGAGGTGGCGCTGTATCGGCTGGCCGAGTCGCTGGGTGTCGTGCCCAAGTACGTTGCCGGACATTCGGTCGGTGAGATCACGGCCGCACACGTTGCTGGGGTGCTGTCGCTGCCGGACGCGTGCGCGCTGGTGTCGGCGCGGGCGCGGTTGATGGAGGCGTTGCCGGAGGGCGGCGCGATGGTCGCCGTGGAGGCGACGGAGGCCGAGGCGCTCCCGTATCTGACGGAGCAAGTGGCGTTGGCTGCGGTCAACGGGCCGCGTTCCGTGGTGCTTTCGGGTACCGAGGAGGGCGTAGAGCGGGCGTTGGCGGCGCTGGGGGAGCGGCGGCACACGCGTCTCTCGGTCAGCCACGCCTTCCACTCGCCGTTGATGGACCCGATGCTCGACGACTTCCGTACCGCCCTCGCCGGGCTGACCTTCGGCGAGCCCACCCTGCGCCTGGTCTCCCACCTGGCCGGCGGTGACGCGCGTTCCGTCGAGCACTGGGTCCGTCACGTTCGTGAGACCGTGCGGTTCGGTGACGGGCTGCGGGCGCTCGGGGACGCGGGTGTGCGGCACTACCTGGAGATCGGTCCGGACGCCGTTCTCACCCCGCAGGTTGCGGAGAGCGTGCCGGACGCCATCGAGGCCGTGCCGTTGCTGCGCCGGGACCAGGACGAGGAGACGGCCGCCGTGACCGCGCTGGCCCGGCTCCACACCACCGGCGTTCCCGTGGACTGGCCCGCCTGCTTCACCGGCACCGGTGCGCGCCGCGTCGACCTGCCCACGTACGCCTTCCAGCGGGCCCGTTACTGGCCCGAGGCCGCCGAACCGGTACCGCAGGGCTCCGGCGCGGACGCCGAGTTCTGGGCCGCCGTGGAGCGCGCGGACATCACCGCCCTCGCCGGGCGCCTCGATGTGGCTCCCGACGCGCTCGACGCGATCGTCCCCGCGCTGTCCTCCTGGCGAAGCCGCAGCCGAGTACGGACGACCGTCGACTCCTGGCGTCACCGCGAGACCTGGCAGCCGCTGACCGCCACGGCAGCCGGTCGCCGCGAAGGCACCTGGCTCGCGGTCCTGCCCGCCGACCACGCCGCCGCGCCCTGGGCCCGCGCCGTCACCGACGCGCTCGGCCCGGACACCGCGCTGCTTGTCGCGGACACCACCGATCGTGACGAACTCGCCGCGCAGCTAAGGCAGTTCGCGACGGCTGACCGCGTCACCCGCGTCGTATCCCTGCTGGCCGCCGACACCGTCACGCTCTCCGGCGACGTGCCCGCCGGCCTGCCCGCGACGGTTCTGCTCCTCCAGGCCCTTGACGACGCCGGTCTGAACGCGCCCGTGTGGTCGGTGACCAGTGGCGCCGTCACCACCGCCGGTTCCGGTGAGGGACCCGTCGATCCGTCGCAGGCTGCCCTGTGGGGGCTCGGGCGGGTCGCCGCTCTGGAGTACCCGGACCGGTGGGGCGGGTTGATCGACCTGCCGGTGCAGCCGGATGACGCCGCACTGCGCCGGTTCACCGCCTTCCTCGCCGCTCCCGGTGACGAGGACGAGGCCGCCGTGCGCGGCGCCGGTGTCTTCGGTCGCCGTTTCGTGCCGGCGCCGGGTGCGGAGGAGGCTCCGGTGTGGGAGCCGTCCGGGACGGTGTTGATCACGGGTGGCACGGGTGCGCTGGGCGGGCATGTGGCCCGGTGGGCCGCCGAGCACGGTGCCGAGCATCTGCTGCTGCTCAGTCGGCGTGGCCGACAGGCGCCCGGCGCACAGGAGTTGGAGGCAGAGCTCGGGGTACGCGTGACCATCGCCGCGTGCGACTCGGCCGACCGCGCGGAGCTCTCCGCCGCGCTGGAGGCGATCCCTGCCGACGCGCCACTCACCGCCGTCATTCACGCCGCCGGCGTCCTCGACGACGCCGTGCTGGACGGGCTGACGCCCGACAGGTTCACAGACGTCTTCCACGCCAAGGTCCGGCCCGCGCTTCTGCTGGACGAGTTGACCCGCGAGCATGATCTGTCGGCCTTCGTGCTGTTCTCGTCGGTGGCCGGCGCGGTGGGCAACCCGGGGCAGGGCAACTACGCCGCGGCCAACACGGTGCTGGACGCGCTCGCCCAGCGCCGTCGGGCCGAGGGCCTGCCCGCCACGTCCGTCGCCTGGGGTGCCTGGGACGGCGCAGGCATGGCCGCCGGAGTCCAGGACGCTGAGCGGCCTTCCGGCGCCGCACTGCTCGATCCGGTCGCGGCGCTCACCGCGCTCGCCGAACTGGTCGCCGAACCGCACCCCGTCACCGTTGTCGCCGACCTCCAGCATCCGCCGTTCCTCCAGGCGCTGTTCAGCCTCCGCCCGTCGCCCGCCCTGGCCGCCCTCCCGGCCGGCCGGGAGGCCCTGCGCACCGCCCGCACCTCACGCTCCGCCGGTGAGGAAGCCCGCCGCGCGCTGCGGGACCGGCTGCACGCCACGGCCCCCGGTGAGCGGCTGCCCCTGCTGCTCGACCTGGTGCGCACCCAGGCCGCCGCCGTCCTCGCCCACCCCGACCCCGCCGCGATCCGGCCGGACAAGCCCTTCCAGGACCTCGGGTTCGACTCGCTGACGTCGATGGAGCTGCGCACCCGGCTGGCCCGGGTCACCGGCCTGCCGCTGCCCGCCGGTCTGCTCTTCGACCATCCACGGCCCCGCACCCTCGCCGAGCATCTCCTCGACACGCTCCTCGGCGAGCCGGTCGCCGCGGCCGCGCCGCCGCCGGCCGGTCGGGCCGCCCCCGACGAACCCCTCGCGATCGTCGGCATGGCCTGCCGCTTCCCCGGCGACGTCCGGTCCCCGGAGGACCTGTGGGAGCTGGTCGCGGGCGGCCGGGACGCCATCGGCCCGTTCCCCACCGACCGCGGCTGGGACCTCGACGTCCTCGCCGGGGCGGGCCGCGGGCACAGCGCCACCGCGGAGGGCGGTTTCCTCGGCGACGTCGCCGACTTCGACCCGGAGTTCTTCGGCATCAGCCCGCGCGAGGCCCTTGCGATGGACCCGCAGCAGCGCGTCCTGCTGGAGACGGCCTGGGAGGCGTTCGAGCGGGCCGGCATCGACCCGCACACCCTGCGCGGCAGCCGCACCGGCGTTTTCGTCGGCACCAACGGGCAGGACTACGCCGAACTCGTCTCCCGCTCCGCCGGGACCGCCGAGAACTTGGCGACCCACCTCGGCACCGGCCTCGCGGCGAGCGTCATCTCCGGCCGTATCGCCTACGTGTTCGGCTTGGAGGGGCCCGCGGCCACCGTCGACACGGCCTGTTCCTCCTCCCTGGTCTCCCTGCACCTGGCCGCCCAAGCGCTGCGCGGCGGCGAGTGCGAACTCGCCCTCGCCGGCGGCGTCACCGTGATGACCAGCTCCTCCAGCTTCTCCGGCTTCACCGCCATGGGCGGCCTCGCCGGGGACGGCCGCTGCAAGGCGTTCTCCGACGCGGCCGACGGCACCGGCTGGTCCGAGGGCGTCGGAGTCCTCGTCGTGGAGCGGCTGTCCGACGCCGAACGGCACAGGCACCGCGTCCTCGCCGTCGTCCGTGGCTCCGCCGTCAACCAGGACGGCGCCTCCAACGGGCTCAGTGCCCCCAACGGACCTTCCCAGCAGCGCGTCATCCGCCAGGCCCTCGGCGCCGCCGGACTCACGCCCGCGGACATCGACGCCGTCGAGGCGCACGGCACCGGCACGACGCTCGGCGACCCCATCGAGGCAGAGGCCCTGATGGCGGTGTTCGGAGGGCCCGAGCGTGCCCGGCCCCTGCTCCTCGGCTCCGTGAAGTCCAACATCGGGCACACGCAGGCAGCCGCCGGAGTCGCCGGCGTCATCAAGACCGTCATGGCCCTGCGCCACGGCACCCTGCCGCCCACCCTGCACGTCGAGACGCCGTCGTCGCACGTCGACTGGTCGACGGGCCCGGTGGAACTGCTCGACCGCGCCCGGCCCTGGCCGGTCACGGGGCGGCCCCGCCGGGCAGGCGTGTCCTCGTTCGGCATCAGCGGTACCAACGCGCATGTCGTCCTCGAACAGGCTGCCCAGTCCGTCCCGTCGGCATCGGATGACGACGGGGGCGCCGCGACGTCGGTCGGGCGTGCGCTGCCGTGGGTGCTGTCCGCCCGCACCCCCGCCGCACTGCGCGGCCAGGCCGCCGCGCTCGCCGACGGCATCACCCACGACCCCGCCCTGGACCTCGCGGACGTGGCCCACGCCCTCGCCACCGACCGGGCCGTCTTCGAGCACCGCGCGGTCGTCGTCGGCAGCGGCCGCGACGCCCTCCTCGCCGGACTGGACGTGCTCACCGCGGGCGACGCGGTGACTGCCGGCGTCGTGCGCGGTACCGCCGACGGCGAGGGCCGTACCGTGCTCGTCTTCCCCGGGCAGGGCGCGCAGTGGGCCGGTATGGGTGCCCGGCTGCTGGAGGAGTCCCCGGTGTTCGCCGCGCGCATCGCCGAATGCGCCGCCGCGCTCGCCGAATTCACCGACTGGTCCCTCACCGACGTCCTGCGCGGCGCCGACGGCGCCCCCGCGCTGGAGCGCGTGGACGTCGTCCAACCGGCCACCTGGGCGGTCATGGTCGCGCTCGCCGCGGTCTGGGAGGCGCACGGCGTCACCCCGGACGCGGTCGTCGGACACTCCCAGGGCGAGATCGCCGCAGCCGTCGTCGCCGGTGCGCTGTCCCTGACCGACGGCGCCCGCGTCGTGGCCCTGCGCAGCCGGGCCATCGCCCGCCGGCTCGCAGGACGCGGCGGCATGATCGCGGTCCCGCTGCCCGCCGCCGACGTCGAACCCCTCATCGCCGCCTGGGACGGGCGGCTGTCCCTCGCCGCGGTCAACGCCCCCGACGCCGTCGTCGTCAGCGGCGACGCCGCCTCGCTCGACGAGTTCTTCGGCCGGCTCTCCGACGACGGCGTCCGCGTCAAGCGCATCGCCGTCGACTACGCCTCCCACTCCGCCCACGTCGCGGACCTGCACGCCGACCTGCTCACCGACCTCGCGCCCCTCACCCCCCGCGCCCCGCGGATCCCGCTGCTGTCCACGGTCACCGGCGAACGCCTCGACACCGCCGCGATGGACGCCGAGTACTGGTACCGCAACCTGCGCCGGACGGTGCGGTTCGCGGACGCGGTGCACGCGCTGCTCGAACAGGGCTGCACACGATTCGTCGAGTCCGGACCGCACCCCGTGCTCACCGGCGCCGTCCAGTCGTGCGCCGAGGCGGCCGGCACCGACGCCGTCGCCGTCGGCACGCTGCGGCGCGGCGAGGACGGCACGGACCGGGTGCTCACCTCCCTCGCCGAAGCCTTCGTCCGCGGCGTCCCCGTGGACTGGGCGGCAGCGGCCGGCCCCGGTCGTTCCGGGGTCGTCGATCTGCCCACGTACGCCTTCCAGCGGCAGCGGTACTGGCCCACCGCCGGGGCCGTGACCACCGACGTGTCCGGTGCCGGCCTCGACGCGACCGGGCACCCGCTGCTCGGCGCCGCCGTCACCGTCGCCGACTCCGGCGACCTGGTCCTCACCGGCACACTGTCCCTGTCCGCACAGCCCTGGCTCGGACAACACCGTGTGTCCGGCGCCGTGTTCTTCCCCGGCACCGGATTCCTCGAACTCGCCGTCCGCGCGGGTGACGCCGCCGGCTGCGGCCGGGTCGACGAACTCACCATCGCCGCCCCGCTCGTCCTGCCCGAACGCGGTGCCGTCCAGGTGCAGGTCCGGGTCGACGCGGCCGACGAGGAGGGCCGGCGCGGCATACGGTTCCACTCCCGGCCGGCCCGCGGCGACGCTCCCTGGCAACTGCACGCCACCGGCGTCCTCTCCCGCGGCCCCGCCACCCCGGCCCCGCCCGACACCACCGAGTGGCCGCCCGCCGGCGCCACCGAGGTCGACGTGAGCGACATCTACCAGCGCTACGCCCGCGCCGGACTCGACTACGGGCCCGCCTTCCAGGGGCTGCGCGGCGTGTGGCGGCTCGACGACGACGCCTACGCCGAGGTCGTCCTGCCCGAACCGGCCGGCACCACCCAGGGCCTCGGACTGCACCCGGCGCTCCTGGACGCCGTACTGCACGCCGGTGTCCACGCGGGCGAGGAGAACCACGAGCGGATGCTGCCGTTCGGCTGGCAGGACGTCACCCTGCACGCCTCCGGCGCCACCGTGCTGCGCGCCCGCATCGTCCGCACCGGACCCGACACCCTCACGATCGCCGCGACGGACGTCGAGGGCGACCCCGTCGTCACCGTCGGCACCCTCACCCTGCGCGCGGGCACCGACCGGCCCACCGCGACCCCGGCCGACGACCCGGGCGACGCCCTGCTGCACCTCACATGGGAACCCGCGCCGGCCGACCTGCCCGCACCCGCGGGCGCCCGCTGGGCCGTCGTCGGCGACGACGCCCACGGCCTCGGCCAGGCCCTGGCGCTGGCGGGGGAGAGCGTGGTCGCCTACGCCGAGACCTTCGCCGCCGCCATCGGCGAGGACGGCGACAACGGCCCCGTCCCGCACGGCTTCCTCGTCTCCATCACGGGCGGCGAAGGCCCCGACGCCGTGCACGACACCGTCACCCGGACCCTGACGCTGCTTCAGGACTGGCTCGGCGACGAACGGCTCGACCGCTCACGGCTCCTCCTGGTCACGCGCGGCGCAGTCGCCCCCGACGGCGGTGACATGTCCGACGGTGGTGACGTGACCGACCCGGCCGCGGCCGCCGTATGGGGCCTCGTCCGCTCTGCCCAGTCGGAGAACCCGGGCCGCTTCGTCCTGGTCGACCTCGACGGGGCGGAGACCTCCGCCACGGCCCTGCCCGCCGTGCTCGTGGCCGAGGAGGAACAGTGGGCGGTGCGCGACGGCCGCCCGCGCGTGCCCAGGCTCGCCCGGGCCACCGCGCGGAAGCCGGCCGAGAGCACCGGAGGCGTCGCCGACTGGAACCCGGACGGCACCGTCCTCGTCACCGGCGGCACCGGCGGCCTGGGCGGCGAACTCGCCCGGCACCTGGTCACCCGGCACGGCGTACGCCACCTGCTGCTGGCGTCCCGGAGCGGTGAGGGCGCGCCCGGTGCCGACGCCCTGCGGGCCGAACTCACCGACGCCGGCGCCTCGGTGACCGTCGCCGCCTGCGACGTCGCCGACGCCGACAGCGTCGATGCGCTGCTCGCCGCGGTGCCCGCGGAACACCCGCTGACCGCCGTCGTGCACACCGCGGGTGCCCTGGACGACGGCGTGCTGCCCTCGCTCACCCCCGAGCGGGTCTCCGCCGTGCTGCGCCCCAAGGCCGACGGCGCCTGGCATCTGCACCGCGCCACCCGCGAGTCGGACCTCGCCGCGTTCGTCCTGTACTCCTCGGTGTCCGGTGTCCTCGGCAGCCAGGCCCAGGCCGGCTACTCCGCCGCCAACGCCTACCTCGACGCCCTCGCCGTCCACCGCCGCGCACAGGGGCTGCCCGCCACCTCCCTGTCCTGGGGGTTCTGGGCCCGCCGTACCGGCATGACCGCGCAGCTCACCGAGACAGACGTGCAGCGCATGGAACGCTCCGGGACCCCGCCGCTCGGCCTCGATTTCGGGCTCGCCCTGTTCGACGCCGCGCTCACCCGCGACGAGGCCCACCTCGTGCCGCTGCGGATCGACCGGACACGCGCCGGCGGCGATGTACCGCCCCTGCTGCGCGGCCTGCTCGGCGGTGCCAGGCGCACCGCCGCCACCGCCACCCGGTCCTTCGCCACGCTCCGCGACCGGCTCGCCCGGCTCGACGCCGCCGAGCAGCTCAAGGCGCTCACCGACCTCGTCGTGGAGACCTCCGCGGTGCTGCTCGGCCGACGCGAGGAAGGGCCCCTGGACCCGAACCGCGAATTCCTCACCCTGGGCTTCGACTCGCTCATCGCTCTGGAGCTGCGCAATCAGCTCGGCGAGGCCCTCGGCCTGCGGGTGCCGACGTCCGCGGTCTTCGACCACCGCACCCCCGCCCGGCTCGCCCAGTGGCTCCAGGGCCAGTTGGCCGCCCTCGGGAACCGCGCGGCGGCCGGACCCGGAACACTCACCGCGAACGCCCGGGACAGTGCCCCCGACTCGGTGGTCAACCTGTTCTTCGACACCGTCAGGAACGGAAAGACCCTTGAGGCCATGAGGCTGCTGATGGCGGTCGCGGCGACCCGTCCCCAGGTCGGACTGACCGCCGAGGTACCGGAACTGCCGCAGCCCGTCGCCCTGGCCGAGGGACCCGTGCTGCCCCGACTGATCTGCGTCAGCGCGCCCGGCGCCACCGGCGGCGTGCACCAGTACGCCCGTATGGCGGCCCCGTTCCGCGGCCGCCGGCACGTCAGCGCGCTACCGCTGCTCGGCTTCGCGGAGGGCGAGGCCCTGCCCGCCGACAGCGAGGCCGCGGTACGGCTCATCGCCGAGAGCGCCCTGCTGGCCAGCGAGGGCGAGCCGTTCGTCCTCGCCGGCTACTCCATGGGCGGCACCTTCGCCTACCGCGCGGCGGGCGTACTGGAGGAGACCTGGGGCATCCGGCCCGAGGGCGTGATCATGCTCGACACGCTCAGCCTTGAGTACAAGTCGGGAGAGGGCGTCGACTGGGACCTCTTCCACGAGAACTACCTCGCCGACATGGACAAGCCGGCGGTGAAGCTCGACAGCGCCCGGCTGTCGGCGATGGCCCAGTGGTTCCTGCGGATGACCACGGGCGGCGCGGAACGCTACAAGACCGGCGTGCCGAGCCTCCTGATCCGCTGCACCACCTCCATGCCCGCGGTCGACCGCGGCGACGAGGCCCCTCCCGTGCCGGCCCACACCACCCGCATGATCGACGCCACCCACCAGACCCTCATCGCCGAGAAGTCCCACGAGACCGCCCGGCTGATGGAGGAGTGGCTGCGGACACTGGAGTCCGAGGGGCACTGATCCGCATCCACACCCGCGCACGGCACGACACGTGCCGTGCGCGGACGCGCGGCGTGCCAAGGCCGCGCAGGCCCGAGCGGCGGCCCGGCAGGTCTAAGGAAAACCGAGACCGCCCCGACCTACCGTCCACAGCAGTCTCGTTGAGTGCTTGAACCATCGGAGGCGGTGCGGCATGACCATCCTGTCCGGACTGGAGTTCTTCGACCTGCACGACCCGGTCGCCGCCGAGCCGGTCGCGGTCGTCGCCATGGCCTGCCGACTGCCCGGCGGGATCACCGACCCCGAGGGGCTGTGGGAGCTGCTCCTCGGGGTCGGCGACGCCATCGGCCCGCTGCCCGCCGACCGGGGCTGGGATCCGGACGCCCTCGACGGTCCGGACCGGGCCGCCGTGCCCCGGCGCGGCGGATTCCTCGACGGCGTCGCCGACTTCGACGCCGGCTTCTTCGGGCTCTCGCCCCGTGAGGCCGTCGCCACCGACCCCCAGCAGCGGCTGCTGCTGGAGACCGCCTGGGAGGCCGTGGAGCGGGCCGGCATCGACCCGCTGTCGCTGCACGGCACCCGCACCGGCGTCTACGTCGGCGTCAGCGGCGAGGACTACGCCCTGGTCACCGCGCGCGCCGCCGGTGACGCCGCCGCGGGCGCCGTCACCGGCACCGCGCCCGGCGTCGCCTCCGGCCGCCTCGCCCACGTCCTCGGGCTGCGCGGCCCCGCGCTCACCCTGGACACCGCGTCCTCCTCCTCGCTGACCGCACTGCACTGTGCCGTCCGTGCCCTGCGCGCCGGGGAGTGCACGCTCGCCCTGGCCGGCGGGGCCAACGTGCTGTCCACGCCCCGCAGCCTCGTCGGTTACGCCCGGCAGGGAGGACTCGCCCCCGACGGCCGCTGCAAGCCGTTCTCCGCCGACGCCGACGGCACCGCCTGGGCCGAGGGCGTCGGCGTCCTCGTCCTGGAGCGCCTCTCCGACGCCCGGCTGAACGGCCACCCCGTCCTCGCCCTGATCCGCGGCACAGCCGTCAACGCCGACGGCGCCACCGACCGGCTGACCGCGCCGAGCGGCTCCGCCCAGCGCGAGCTGATCGCCCTGGCCCTGGACGACGCCGGGCTCGGCACCGGCGACGTCGACGCCGTGGAGGCGCACGGCACCGGAACCCGCGTCGGCGACCCCGTCGAGGCCGAGGCCCTCCTTGCCACCTACGGGCGTGAGCGCGAACACCCGCTGCTCATCGGCTCCGTGAAAGCCAACCTCGGCCACGCCCAGGCCGCCGCGGGCATCGCCGGCCTCATCAAGACCGTGCTCGCGCTGCGGCACGGCATCCTGCCCGCCACCCCGCACCTGTCCGAGCCGACCCCGGCCGTCGACTGGTCCGCCGGCTCGGCGCGGCTGCTGAGCGAGTCCACCGACTGGCCCGCCACCGGAAGGCCGCGCCGCGCCGCTGTCTCCTCCTTCGGCATCGGCGGCAGCAACGCCCATGTCGTCCTCGAACAGGCACCGCCCGCACCCGTCCCGGCCGAGGAGCCCGGCGGCAGCCCGCACATCGTGCCCTGGGTCGTCTCCGCGCGGTCGGCGAACGCCCTGGACGCGGCGGTCGCCCGGCTGCGCCGGCTGGACCCCGCCGACGACCGGGCCCGCGTCGACATCGCCCACTCGCTGGCCACCGGACGGGCCACCGCGCTGCCGCACCGTACCGTGCTGCTGGCGTCCGCCGACGGCACGCCCACCGCGGCCCGCTGCGTTGCCGAACCCGGCCCCTCCGCCGTGCTGTTCGCCGGCCGCAGCGGCCCGCACGCCGCACAGACCCGTGCCCTCGCCGAACGGTTCCCGGTGTTCGCGCGTGCCTTCGCCGCCGTACGCGAGGCGTTCGACGGGCTGCTGCCCGAACCGCTGCCCGACGTCGTGGGCGGCGCCACCCACGAACCCGGCACACCGGGCACGCACGGAACACCCGCCCCGTCCGGTACGGCTGGCACCGCCCCGTCCGGTACGGCTGGCACCGCCCCGTCCGGTACGGCTGGCACGCCCAGCGCCTCCCGTACCGCCGAACCCCTCCTGTTCGCCTACGAGATCGCCCTGTACCGGCTCCTGGAGTCCCTCGGCCGGACGCCCACCCACCTCGCGGGACACGGGCTCGGCGAGATAGCCGCCGCCCATGCCGCCGGCGCGTTGTCCCTCATCGACGCCTGCCGTGTCGTCGCCGCCCGGGTCCGGCTGGCCGAGCGGCTCGCGTCCGCCGCCACCGTGGCCGTACGCGTCACCGAGGCCGAGGTGGCACCGCTGCTCACCCCGGACGTCGCCGTCGCCGCCGTCGACGGCCCCGACCGGCTCGTGCTCTCCGGCGCGGCGCGGGAAGTCGCCCGTATCGCCGACGCCCTCGCGGCCGAGGGACGCGCCACCACCGCCCTCCCCGCCCCGCACGGACTGCACTCCCCGCTCGTGGCCGACGCCCTCGACGAGTTCCGCCGTGATCTGACGGGCCTCGAACCGCGCACGCCTCGCATCCCGGTCGTGTCCACCCTGACCGGCACCCGTGTCACCGGCACCGACCTCGCCTCGCCCGCCCACTGGAGCGGCCAGGTGAGCGGCACCGTACGGTTCGCCGACGCCGTCACCGCCCTGCGTGACGCGGGCGTCCACACCTTCCTCGAAGTGGGCACGGACGCCACCCTCACCGCGAGCACCGTCGAACTGCTCGCGTGGAGCGGCGTGGTGACCGTCGCCGCCCAGCGCGCCGGCACCGACCCCGAGACGGCGCTGCTCATCGCGCTCGCCCGGTTGCACGTCACCGGCAGCGACGTGCACTGGCCCGCCCTGTTCACCGGCACCGGCGCCCGCCGCACCGAACTGCCGACGTACCCCTTCCAACGCGAACGCCACTGGCCCACTCCGTCAGACCCGGCCGCATTGCCCGTGCCCGCCCTGGGGCCTGTGCCGGAAGCGACGCCTGCCGGGCGACGCCTGGCACGCTCCGCCTCTGCCTCAAGGGCGTGGGAGGTACCCCCACTCGCCGCACCGGGCGAAAGCCCAAGTACGTCCGGTCCATCAACGGGGTCTTCCGCCCGGCACGCCGAGAGCACGCTCCCCCACGCTCGAACCCGGGCTCGCGCGGGGGCACCCCCATCGCCGCCGCCCGGCCCGCCCTCCGGGCGGACGACGCCACTTCCGGCACAGGCCCTGGGCCGGACCGACGACCTGCCCGCCGCCGACCCCGACGCACTACGGGCCCTCACCGGCCCGCGCCGGGTCCGCGCGCTGCTCACCCTGGTGCGCGCCGAGGCCGCCGCCGCCCTCGGGCACGCCGACCCCGGCCGTGTCGAACCCCGTCTCGCCCTGCGCTCCCTGGGTCTCGACTCCTACGCCGAGACCGAGCTGCGGGTGCGCCTCGGCAAGGCCACCGGTCTCGACCTTCCGGCCACCCTGTTCTACGACCAGCCCACCCCGGCCGCGCTCGCCGCCCGGCTCGCCGAGCACCTCGACGAGCAGCCGCACACCCTGCCCGACTGGCCCGCCGGCTTCGAACAGGCCCTGCGCGACCTGCCCGGGGACCACCCCGCACGCCGCCGCGCCGTACACCGCCTCGAAGACCTGCTGGCCGACCTCGGCCGACGCGCCCCGCAGCCCGCGCCGGGAGGCCGCGTCGACGGCGGCCACGGCAGCAACGGCGGCGCAGGCCATGGAGGCCGCGCCACGGCGGACGCAGCCGACATCGCCGCCGCCCCCGTCGACCGGCTCCTGGACCTCATAGACCAGGAGTTCCCGATCGACAAGGAGTTCCCGGTCCGCTGACCGGCGCTCCAGGGCGGCACCCCCCACCTCTCGAAGCCAGTGACCCCAGCGGGCCAACCCCCACCCGCAGGCCACGTACGCCTCCGCCGACGCGATGGGACATCCCGTGCAGGAAGAGCAGCAGGACACAGTCGTCGACTACCTCCGACGGGTCACCGCGGAGCTGCGCCGTGCCCACCGGCGCATCGAGGAACTTGAGACGGACCGCGCCCCCGGAGCATCCGGCGACGACCCCGTCGCCGTCGTCGGCATGGGCTGCCGCCTGCCCGGGAACGTGACCTCGCCCGACGACCTGTGGCGGCTCGTCGACACCGGAGAGGACGCCGTCACCGACTTTCCCGCCGACCGCGGCTGGGACCTGACCGCGCTGCTCGCCGAGAGCGCCGCGCGCGGCGGTGGGTTCCTCGGCGGCGCCGACGCCTTCGACGCGGAGTTCTTCGGCATCTCGCCCCGCGAGGCGGCCACGATGGACCCGCAGCAGCGACTGTTCCTCGAAGTCGCCTGGGAGGCCCTGGAGAACGCCGGTATCGACCCGCAGTCCCTGCGCGGCAGCCGCACCGGCGTGTACGCGGGCACCTACCAGTGGGACTCCGGTCGGCCCGGCCCCGGCGACGGCGCCGGACACGCCATGACCGGCACCGCCGCCAGCGTCCTGTCGGGCCGGCTCGCCTACGTCCTCGGCCTCGAAGGCCCGGCCCTGACCGTCGACACCGCCTGCTCCTCCTCGCTGGTCGCCCTGCACACCGCCGTCCGGGCCCTGCGGACCTCAGAGACCGAACTGGCCGTTGTCGGCGGCGTCACGGTGATGTCCGACCCTGCCGTCCTCACCGAGTTCAGCCGGCAGGGCGGCCTCGCCCCCGACGGCCGCTGCAAGGCGTTCTCCGCGGATGCCGACGGCACCGGCTGGTCCGAGGGCGTCGCCGTCCTCGTCGTGGAGCGTCTGTCCGACGCCCGCCGCCACGGGCACCCCGTCCTGGCGCTCGTACGCGGCACCGCCGTCAACTCGGACGGCGCCTCCAACGGCCTGACCGCCCCCAGCGGTCGCGCCCAGCAGCAGGTCATCCGGCAGGCCCTGGCCACCGCCGGACTCGGCCCCGCCGACGTGGACGCCGTCGAGGCGCACGGCACCGGCACGACGCTCGGCGACCCCGTCGAGGCGTCCGCGCTGCTCGCCACCTACGGCCAGGACCGCGAACGGCCGCTGCTGCTGGGTTCGTTGAAGTCCAACATCGGACACACCCAGGCCGCCGCGGGCGTCGCCGGCGTGATCAAGACGGTGCTGGCGATGCGGCACGGCAGGCTGCCGCGCACCCTGCACGCGGAAGAGCCGACGGGCGCCGTCGAATGGGCGGCGGGCCGCGTCGAACTACTGCGGCAGCCCACCGACTGGCCGCGCGCCGGCCGACCCCGGCGGGCCGCCGTGTCCGCGTTCGGCATCAGCGGCACCAACGCACACGTCATCCTGGAGGCGGCCCCCGACCCGCAACCGGCAGCCGAGTCGAGGCCGGCCCCCGAACCGGCCCCGTCGCCCATACGCGCGGTGCCCTGGCCGCTGTCCGCCCGCAGCGCCGAGGCCCTCGCCGACCACATGGCCCGCGTACGCGAGCGGGCCACCGGGCACGACCCGCTCGACATCGGCCACTCGCTGGCCGCCGGACGGTCCTCCTTCGAGCACCGGGCCGTGCTGCTCGGCTCCGCCGAGGACGCCCCGCCGCTCGCCGAAGCCGTGGCGGGCGACGAGCCGTCCGTCGCCGTCCTGTTCTCCGGGCAGGGCAGCCAGCGCCTCGCCATGGGACATGAACTCGCCGCCCGCTTCCCCGTGTTCGCCGCAGCCCTGGACGAGGTCCTCGCCGGGCTCGACCCCCGCGTGCGGTCGGCGATGTGGGGCGAGGACGAAGGGACGCTGCACCGCACGGAGTTCGCACAGCCCGCGCTGTTCGCCGTCGAGGTCGCCCTGTACCGGCTCGTGGTCTCCTGGGGCGTACGGCCCGAGTACGTCATGGGCCACTCCGTCGGCGAGATCGCCGCCGCCCACGTCGCCGGAGTGCTGTCCCTGGCCGACGCCTGCCGCCTGGTGTCCGCGCGGGCCCGCCTGATGCAGGACCTGCCGGCCGGCGGCGCGATGGTCGCCGTGGCCGCCGGTGAGGACGAGGTCCGCCCGCTGCTCACCGACGGCGTCGTCCTGGGCGCCGTCAACGGGCCGCGTTCCGTGGTCCTCTCCGGCCCCGACGAGGCCGTGGACGCGGTCGCGACCCGCCTGGCCGGGGCCGGGTACCGCACCGCGCGGCTGCGGGTGTCGCACGCCTTCCACTCACCGCTGATGGAGCCCGCCCTCGACCCGTTCCGTGCGGCCGTCGCGGAGCTGTCCTTCGCCGAACCCACCCTGCCCGTCGTATCCAACGTCACGGGACGGCTCGCCGGGCCCGGCGAACTGACCACCCCCGACTACTGGGTACGCCAGCTGCGCGAGACCGTCCGCTTCGCCGACGGTGTGCGCACCCTGGCCGAGCACGGCGTCGGCGCCTGGCTGGAGGTGGGCCCCGGCGGCGTCCTCGCGGCCCTCGCACAGGAGACCCTGCCGCCCGGCGCCGTCGTCACACCGCTGCTGCACGGCGGTCCGGACGAGGAGCACTCCGCCGTCACGGCCCTGGCCAGGCTGTACGTCCACGGTGTCCCGGTCGACTTCACGGCCCTGTTCGCCGGGACCGGGGCCGAGCGGGTCGCGTTGCCCACCTACCCGTTCCGCCGCAGCCGTTTCCCCTTCCGCCACGCCAACCGGGAGGCGGACGGCACGGACCTGTGGTCGGCGCTCGGCCGCACCGAACCCGCCGCGCTCGCGGGCCGGCTCGGCGTCCCGGAGGACGCCGTCCGATCCGTGGTGCCCGCCCTGCTGTCCTGGCGGTCCCGGCACCGCGGCCGGGCCGTCCTGGACGCCCTGCGCCACCGCGAGCACTGGCAGCCGTACACCCTTCCGTCGCCCGGTGGGACGACCGGCCCCTGGCTGCTCCTCCTGCCCGAGCACGACGACCCCTGGGCAGGCGCGCTGGCCCACGCCCTCGGTACGGCGGCCGTGCCGGTCCGCTGCCCCGCCGGCGCCGACCGCGCCACGCTCGCCGCACTGCTGCGGGACGCGGCGGGCGACAGCGAGCCGGCGGGCATCCTGTGCCTCACCGCGCTAGTGCCCCAACAGGCAACGTTCGCCTCGTCGCGACGTCCGGCACGCGCCCCCCTCCTCGAACCGGCTTCGCACGGCTCGGACGGGGGGAACCCCTTCGCCGCACCGGCCGAAAGCCCAAGTACGTCCGGTCCACCAACGGGGTCTTCCGGCCGGCACGCCGAGAGCACGCACCCCCACCCTCGAACCGCGCTTCGCACGCCTCGGGCGGGAGGTACCCCCACGACGCCGCTCCTTGACGGGCGAACGTTGCCTGCCGGGGCACTGGAAGACTCCGACGTGGCGGACGTGCCGGCCGGGCTCCTCGCAGCGCTGACCGCCGTTCAGGCGACCGGCGACGCCGGGCTGCGGGCACCCCTGTGGTGTGCGACGCGTGACGCCGTGGCCGCCGCCGAGGGCGACCGGGCCCGTGGCCTCGCCGGGGCCGCTCTCCGGGGGCTCGGCCGGGTCGCCGCCCGTGAGATCCCCGACCGCTGGGGCGGCCTGCTGGACCTGCCGGCCGACGACCCCACCGCGCACACCGTCGCCCTCGCGCTGGCCGCCCTCACGGCCTCGCGCGGCGAGGACGAGGTGGCCGTACGTGCCACCGGAGCCCTCGTCCGGCGGCTCGTGCCGGCGCCTCGACGGGAGCCCGAGGCGCCCGGGGGAGTGCCCGGCGGCACGCCCACCGGATGGCGTCCCGCCGGTACCACCCTCGTCACGGGCGGCACCGGCGGCCTCGGCGCACAGGTCGCGCGTCGGCTGGCCGAGGAGGGTGCCGAGCGCCTGTTGCTGGTCTCGCGCCGCGGCCCGGACGCGCCGGGCGCGGGCGACCTGAGACATGAACTGGCCGAGGCCGGCTGCGAGGTGGACATCGCCGCCTGCGACGTCGCCGACCGGGACGCGCTCGCCGCCCTGCTCGCCGCGATCCCCGCCGAGCAGCCGCTGACCGCCGTCGTGCACGCCGCCGGAGTCCTCGACGACGGCGTGCTGGACCGGCTCACCCCGGACCGGTTCACCGACGTGTTCCGCGCCAAGACCACCGCCGCGCTCCACCTCGACGAACTGACCAGAAACCAGGACCTGTCGGCGTTCGTGCTGTTCTCATCGGTGTCCGGCGCCCTCGGCAACCCCGGCCAGGCCAACTACGCGGCGGCCAACACCGTCCTCGACACCCTCGCCGCCCGCCGCCGTGCCGAGGGGCTGCCCGCGGTGTCGATCGCCTGGGCGGCCTGGCGCGGCGCCGGCATGGCCGCCGTGCTCGACGACGCGCAGGGCCGACGGTCCGGCCTGGGCGGCCTCGACCCCGAACTGGCCCTGACCGCCCTGCTGGAAGCCACCACCGAGCCCCACCCCGCCCTCCTGGTCGCCGACCTCGCCCCCTCGCCGCCGCACTGCGCGGCGGCCCGCGCCGCAGCCCGGTCCTCGACGACCACCCCGCCGTACCGACCCCGGACGCCTCCCACACACCGGACGCCGCCACGACGCCCCTGGCCGACCGGCTGCGCACGGCACCGCCCGCCGAACACACCATGCTCGTCCTGGACGCGGTGCGCACCGCGGCCGCCGGCGCCCTCGGTCACCGGCGGTCCGCCGACGTACCGCCCGACCGGGCGTTCCGGGCCTCCGGGTTCGACTCGCTGAGCGCCGTGGAGTTGCGCAACCGGCTCGTCGCCGCGACGGGACTGTCACTCGCCGCCGGAGTCGTCTTCGACCACCCCACCCCGCGCGAACTCGCCGAACATCTGCTGGCCGCCCTGACCGGCACCGGCGAGGACCCCGTGGAAGCCGCACCCGCCGGCCCGCCCGGATCCCGCGACGACGCCGATGACGCGGACGACCCGGTCGTGATCGTCGGCATGGCCTGCCGGCTGCCCGGCGGCGCCGACTCCCCGCAGCTCCTGTGGGACCTGCTCGCCGAGGAACGCGACGCCATCGGGCCCTTCCCCGGCGACCGCGGCTGGGACCTGACGGAGTTCGCGGACGGCGGGCGCCTCGAAGGCGGATTCCTCTACGACGCCCACGACTTCGACGCGGCCTTCTTCGGGATCTCCCCGCGCGAGGCGGTCACCATGGACCCGCAGCAGCGGCTCCTGCTGGAGACCGCCTGGGAGGCCGTGGAACGGGCCGGCATCGACCCGCACACCCTGCGCTCCACCCGCACCGGCGTCTTCGTCGGCAGCAACGGACAGGACTACGCCCATGTGGTCAGCGGCTCCGCCGAGCGCACCGAGAGCCACGCCGCCACCGGCCTCGCCGCCAGCGCCCTGTCCGGGCGCGTCTCCTACACCCTCGGCCTGAACGGCCCCGCGGTCACCGTCGACACCGCCTGCTCCTCCTCGCTGGTCGCCCTGCACCAGGCGGTGCGCGCCGTCCGCGCGGGTGAGTGCGCTCTCGCCCTCGCCGGCGGCGTCACCGTGATGACCGACTCGGCGAGCTTCGCCCGTATCCAGCGGCTGGGAGCCATCGCCCGCGACGGCCGCTCCAAGGCGTTCTCCGAGGATGCCGACGGCACCGGCTACTCCGAGGGCGTCGCCCTCCTCGTCGTCGAACGCCTCAGCGAGGCCCGACGCCGGGGCCATCGGGTACGGGCCGTGATCCGCGGTTCGGCCGTGAACCAGGACGGCGCCTCCAACGGGCTCACCGCGCCCAACGGGCCCGCCCAGCAGCGTGTCATCCGCGAGGCCCTGGCCGCCGCCCGGCTCGGCCCGGCCGACGTGGACGTCGTCGAGGCCCACGGGACCGGCACCCGGCTCGGAGACCCCATCGAGGCCGAGGCCCTCCTCGCTGCCTACGGGCACAACCGCACGTACCCGCTGCTGCTGGGGTCGGTGAAGTCCAACATCGGCCACACGCAGGCGGCGGCCGGCGCGGTCGGTGTCATCAAGACGGTGCTGGCCCTCGAACACGGCACCGCGCCGCGCACCCTGCACGCCGACACGCCCTCCACTCGCGTCGACTGGACCACGGGCGCCGTACGTCTGCTGCGGTCCGCCGAGGAGTGGCCCGACACCGGAAGGCCCCGCCGCGCCGCCGTGTCCGCGTTCGGCATCAGCGGCACCAACGCCCATCTCGTGCTGGAGCAAGCACCCCCGCAGCCCGCGGCGGAGCCCACCGTGGAGGTGACGCCACCGGTCGACACCCCCGACGTGCCCCTGCTCCTGTCCGCCCGGACCGCTCCCGCGCTGGCCGAACAGGCCGCCCGCGCAGGTGCCTTCCTGCGCTCCCGGCCCGGGACCGCGCCCGCGGCGGCCGGCTGGTCGCTCGCCACCACCCGCGCCGCCCACCAGCACCGTGCCGTCGTCCTCGGCCACGACCGCGCCCGGCTCCTCGACTCGCTGGACGCCCTGGCCACCGGCACTGCCGACCCCGCCGTCATCCGCGGCACGACCGCCGGCACCGCCACCGGCCCGGTGTTCGTCTTCCCCGGCCAGGGCTCCCAGTGGTGGGGCATGGGCCGCGAACTGTACGACACCTCACAGGTGTTCCGTAGCACCGTCGACGACTGCGCCGACGCCCTCGCCCCCTACGTCGACTTCTCGCCCGTCGACCTGCTGCGCGGCGAGGGCGACGACCCCGACGTACTGCACAGGGCCGACGTCGTGCAGCCCGCGCTGTTCTCCACCATGGTCGCGCTCGCCGCCCTCTGGCGCTCTCTCGGCATCGAACCCGGTGCCGTCGTCGGCCACTCGCAGGGTGAGATCGCCGCCGCCCATGTGGCGGGCGCCTTCACGCTTCAGGAGGCGGCCCGGCTGGTGGCGCTGCGCGGCCGGACCATGCTCGAACTCGGTGGACTGGGCGGCCTGATGACGGTGTTCGCGCCCGTCGACCAGGTCGAACCCCTTCTTCAGGCGTGGCCCGGACGGGTCGGCGTGGCCGTCCTCAACGGGCCCTCCATGGTCGTCGTCTCCGGAGAGAACGGCGCCCTCGACGAACTTCGCGACATGTGCGCGGGCAGGAACCTGCGCACCAAGGACGTCAAGTCCGACATCGCCGGGCACGGCCCCCAGACCGAGGCCGTGAAGGAACAACTCCTGGCCGCCCTGGGGAAGTTGAACCCACGCCCGGCCACTGTCCCGTTCTACTCCACGGTGACCGGCGGACGCCTCGACACCACCGCCCTCGACGCCGGCTACTGGTACCGCAACCTGCGGCAGACCGTGCGCATGGAGGCGGCCACCCGCGCCCTGCTCGCCGCCGGCCACCGGGTCTTCGTCGAGAGCAGCCCGCACCCCGTCCTGGCCGGCGCGATCGGTGAGACCTGTGAAGCGGCGGGCGCCGAGGACGCCGTCGTCCTCGGATCCGTGCGCCGTCAGGCCCCCGACGCCCGCGCCTTCCTGCTGTCGGCGGCGGCCGGCTGGACGGTGGGCCTGCCCGTCGACTGGCGGCCCTGCTTCCCCTCCGCCGCCCGCTCCGAGCCGGCCGTCGAGCTGCCCACCTACCCCTTCCAGCGCCGCCGTTACTGGCCCACCCCCGACACGGCCCCCGCGCAGGCCGGCGCCGGCGAGGACAGCGCGTTCTGGGACCTCGTCGACGACGCCGACACCGCCCGCCTCGCCGCCGAGACCGGAGCCGCCGAGCCCGAGCTCGCCGCCGTCCTGCCCGCCCTCGCCGACTGGCGGCGGCGGTCCCGGCGCCGGACGCTCGCCGCGTCCTGGAGCTACCGGGAGACCTGGCACCCGACGGCCATCACGGCCACGGCCCCGCCCGCCGACCGCCTCGTCGTCGTCCCGGACACGCACACCGCCGACCCGTGGGTGGCCGCCGTCGTCGCCGCCCTCGGACCCGGCACCGCCCGCGTGGACATCGACCCCGCAACCGCCGACCGCACCACCCTCGCCGCGGCGCTGCCCGCACACCTCACGGTCGTGGTCTCCCTGCTGGGCCTCGCCGAGGACGCCACCGACACCCGTCACCCGGCGGTGCCCGCCGGGCTCGCCGCGACCGTCGCCCTGCTCCAGGCACTCGCCGACCGGCCCACCGGAGCCCGGCTGTGGTGCCTCACCCGGGAAGCCGTCGCCGCCGTACCCGGCGACCTCGTCCGCCACCCGGCCCAAGGCACCCTGTGGGGACTCGGCCGGGTCGCCGCCCTGGAACACCCCGCACTGTGGGGCGGCCTGGCCGACCTGCCGGACACCGTCGACACCCGCTCCGGCGCCCTGCTCGCCGCGCTGCTCACCGCCGACGCCACCGAGGACCAGCTGGCCCTGCGCCCCTCGGGCGCCCACGCCCGCCGTCTCGTCCCCGCCGGGGAACCCACCGCGGCACAGCCCTGGCGTACCGGCGGCACCGCCCTCGTCACCGGCGGCACCGGCGCCCTCGGCAGCCGCCTCGCCCACTGGGCCGTCGCCCGGGGCGCCGCCCACGTCCTGCTCCTCAGCCGACGCGGCCCCGACGCCCCCGGCGCCGACACCCTCATCAAACAGCTCACCGAACTCGGCGCCCGGGTCACCGTCGCCGCCTGCGACGTCGCCGACCGGGCCGCCCTCGCCGCCCACCTCGACGCTCTGCCCGCCGACCAGCCGCTGACCACCGTCATCCACGCCGCGGGCGTCTCCGACGGCGACAGCGACACCACCGCCCTCACCCCGGACAGCCTGCAGGCGCTGCTCAGCGCCAAACTGCTGGGCGCCCGCCACCTCCACGAACTCACCGCGGACCGCGACCTCGACGCGTTCGTGCTGTTCTCCTCCGGCGCCGCCTCCTGGGGCAGCGGAGGCCAGCCCGCCTACGCCGCCGCCAACGCCTACCTCGACGCACTCGCCCGGCACCGCCGCGCCGCCGGCCTGCCCGCCACCTCCATCGCCTGGGGCGCGTGGGGCGAGACCGGCATGGCCACCGAACCCGGCCTCGCCGCCGAACTCGCGCGCCGCGGCGTCCACCCCATGGACCCCGACACCGCGCTCGCCGCCCTGCAACGCGCCCTCGACGAGGACGTGACAGGCCTGACCGTCACGGCCACCGACTGGGCGGCGTTCCTTCCCGCCTTCACCGCGGCCCGGCCCAGCCCGCTGCTGTCCGAACTGGCGCCTGCCACCGAACCCGGGTCCGCCGACGCCCCCGAACCCGAGGACGGCCCCGGCCTGCGCGACCGGCTCGCAGAAATGCCCGACGTCGAACGCACCCGTCTGCTCCTCGACCTCGTCCGCACCGAGGCCGCCGCCACCCTCGGACACTCCGGCGCCGACGCCGTTCCCGCCGAACGCGCCCTGCGCGACCTCGGCTTCGACTCCGTCAGCGCCGTCGAACTGCGCAACCGGCTCAGGGCCGTCACCGGCCTCGCCCTGCCCGCCTCCCTCGTCTTCGACCACCCCAACGCCACGGCCGTCGCCGCCCACCTGCGCACCGAACTCTTCCCCGACGCCCCGGCCGCCGCCGTCGGCGACGACCCGGACGCCACGGTCCGCGCCGCCCTCGCCGCCATCCCGCCCGCCCGGCTGCGCAAGGCCGGGCTGCTGGACCTGATCCTGCAACTCGCCGCCGGCGACCCCGCGACCACCGGCACCCCGGCCGGCGGCACCGGCCTACACGAACCTCATGACCTGGACGCCCTCGACGGCGAGAGCCTGCTGCGGCTCGCGGCCGAGACCACCTCGGACTGACGTCCCGCCCGACTTGAGAGAGCCCGCATTGAACACACCCAACCCCTACGTCGAGGCGCTGCGGACCTCCCTGAAGGAGAACGAGCGGCTGCGGCGGCACAACCAGCAGCTCATCTCGGCGGCCGTCGAACCGATCGCCGTCGTCGGCATGGGCTGCCGCTACCCCGGCGGCGTCGCCTCCCCGGAGGACCTGTGGGAGCTCGTCGTCGACGGACGGGACGCCATCGGCCCGTTCCCCACCGACCGCGGCTGGGACCTGGCCCGCCTCACCGGCGACGGACCCGGCCGCAGCCGCGCGCGCGAAGGCGGCTTCCTCGACGCGATGACCGAGTTCGACCCGGCGTTCTTCGGCATCGCCCCCCGCGAGGCCCTCGCCATGGACCCCCAGCAGCGGCTCCTGCTGGAGACCGCCTGGGAGGCCCTCGAACGCGCCGGCATCGCCCCCACCGCACTGCGCGGCAGCCGCACCGGCGTCTTCGCCGGCACCACCATCCAGGACTACGGCAAGGTCGTCGCCGCAGCCCGCGAGAACATGGACGTCTACGCCACCACCGGCCACGCCGCCGGCGTGATCTCCGGGCGCATCTCGTACGTCCTCGGCCTGGAGGGGCCCGCCGTCACCGTCGACACCGGCTGTTCCTCCTCCCTCGTCGCCCTGCACTGGGCCGTGCAGTCGCTGCGCACCGGCGAGTCCGCCCTCGCCCTCGCCTGCGGCGCCACCGTCATGTGCACCCCTGGCACCTTCGTGTCCTTCACCGCCCAGGGCGGCCTCGCCTCCGACGGCCGCTGCAAGCCCTTCTCCGCCGCCGCCGACGGGGTCGGCTGGAGCGAGGGCGCCGGCGTCCTCGTACTGGAACGCCTCAGCGACGCCCGGCGAGCCGGCCACCCCGTGCTCGCCGTGGTCCGCGGTACCGCCCTCAACCAGGACGGCGCCTCCAACGGCATCAGCGCCCCCAACGGGCCCGCACAGCAACGCGTCATCCGCGCCGCCCTCGACAACGCCGGCCTCACCCCCGACCAGATCGACGCCGTCGAGGCACACGGCACGGGCACGACACTGGGCGACCCCATCGAGGCCCAGGCCCTCCTCGCCGCATACGGCCAGAACCGCGAACGACCCCTGCTGCTGGGCTCGGTGAAGTCCAACATCGGCCACACCCAGGGCGCCGCCGGAGTCGCCGGCGTCATCAAGACCGTCATGGCCCTGCGGGCCGGCCTGCTCCCACGCAGCCTGCACGCCCAGGAGCCCACGCCCGACGTGGACTGGACCGCCGGCTCCGTACGGCTCCTCACCGCCAACACGCCCTGGCCGCACACCGACGCCCCACGCCGCGCCGGCGTCTCCTCCTTCGGCATCAGCGGCACCAACGCCCACGTCGTCCTCGAACAGGCCCCGCCCGCCGAGGAACCCGACGTCACACCCACCCCGGCCCTGACGCCATGGCCGGTGTCCGCCCGCACCGCCACCGGCCTCGACACCCAGCTCCACCGGGTCACGGCCGCCGCCTCCGGCCTGGCCGCACCGGACGTCGGTCACTCCCTCGCCACAGGACGCGGCCACCTGGAACACCGCGCCGTACTCCTGCCGCACGAGGACGGACCGCGCGAACTGGCCCGCGGCACCGCCACAGAGGGCGGCCTCGCGATCCTCTTCACCGGTCAGGGCAGCCAACGTCCCGGCATGGGAGGCGAGTTGCACGACCGCTTCCCCGCGTTCGCCGAAGCACTCGACGAGCTGCTCGGCCACCTCGACCCCGCCCTGCGGGACGTCATGTGGGGCGGCGACGAGGCCGCGCTCAACCGCACCGAACACGCCCAGCCCGCACTCTTCGCCGTCGAGACCGCCCTGTACCGGCTCACCGAATCGCTGGGTGTGCGCCCCGGCTTCGTCGCCGGGCACTCCATCGGCGAGATCACCGCCGCGCATGTCGCCGGTGTGCTGTCCGTCGAGGACGCCTGTGCCCTCGTCACCGCCCGCGGCCGCCTCATGCAGGTGCTGCCCGAGGGCGGCGCCATGGTCGCCGTGGCGGCGTCCGAGGACGCGGTGCGCCCGCTGCTCGGGGGCGACGTCGCGCTCGCCGCCGTCAACGGCCCGGCCTCCCTGGTCCTGTCCGGTGCCGAGGGCGCCGTACTCGCGGCTGCCGACCGGCTCCGTGACGCCGGGCACCGCACCCACCGGCTCGCCGTCTCGCACGCCTTCCACTCACCGCTGATGACGCCCGTCCTCGACGACTTCCGCGCCGTGGTCGCCGGGCTCACCTTCCACGACCCGCGGCTGCCCGTCGTCTCGACCGTCACCGGCCGCACCGCCACCGCCCGCGAACTGCGCGACCCCGACCACTGGACCCGGCACACCGTCGCCACCGTGCGGTTCGCCGACGCCGTACGGACCCTCGCCGCCCAAGGCGTGCGCGCCCACCTCGAACTCGGCCCCGACGGCGTGCTGAGCGCCCTCGTCGAGGAGACCCTCGCCGACCCCGAGACGGTCGCCGTACCGCTCCTGCGCGCCGACCGCAGCGAGGAACTGTCCCTGGTCACCGGCCTGGCCCGGCTGCACACCGCCAGCGCTGCCGGAACCGTCGACTGGGCCGCGCTCTACCAGGACACCGGTGCCCGCCGCGTCGACCTGCCCACCACCGCCTTCGAACGGCAGCCCTACTGGCCCACCGGCACCGGCCGCGCCCGAGACGCCACCGGACTCGGCCTCGGCGCGTCCGGCCACCCGCTGCTGGCCGCCACCGTCGACCTGGCCGACGGCGAGGGCGTCGTCCTCACCGGCCGGCTGACCCCCGCCCGGCAACCATGGCTCGCCGACCATGTCGTCCACGGCCGCGTCCTGCTCCCCGGCACCGCCTTCCTGGAACTCGCCCTGCGGGCCGGCGACGAGGCGGGCTGCGACCGCGTCCACGACCTCACCCTCACGGCCCCGCTCGACATCGCGGAACGCGAGGCCGTCCAACTCCAGGTACGCGTCGGCCCACCCGCCGCCGACGGCCGCCGCCCCGTCAGTGTCCACTCCCGCCCCGACACCGCCGAACCGCGGGCCGAGTGGACCGTCCACGCCTCCGGCCGACTCGACACCGCGTCGGACAGCCCGGCCCACCCGTCCCCCGACACCGCGTGGCCACCGCCCGGTGCCGAGCCCATCGATCTCACCGACTGCTACGACCACCTGGCCGAGCTCGGCTTCGACTTCGGGCCGGTCTTCCGCGGCCTGACCGCCGCCTGGCGACGCGGCACCGAACTCTTCACCGAGGCCACCCTGCCGAGCCCTGCGCACAGCGACGCCACGGCCTTCCTGCTCCACCCGGCCCTGGCCGACGCCGCCCAGCACGCCGCCACCCACGGCGACCTCGGCACCCTCAGCGAGGGCGGCCTGCCCTTCTCCTGGGAGGGCGTCCGCCTGCACGCCACCGGCGCCACCGCCCTGCGCACCCGCATCGCCCGCCTGGACGACGACACCGTCACCGTGACGGCCACGGACCCCGCGGGCAACCCGGTCCTCACGGTGGACGCCCTGGTCACGCGCCCCGCGACAGCGACCTCCCCCAACGTCCCCGACGCCCTGTTCACCATCGACTGGCCGTCCGTCCTCGGCGAGGTCACGGCCAGGGACCTCCAGCTCGCCGTCATCGGCACCGACGCCGACGACCTGGCCGACATCCTGCGCGCCACCGACATCACCGTCACCGCCGCTCCCGACCTCGCCACGCTCGAAGCGGCACCCCCCGTAGTCCTCACCAGCATCACCTGCGAGACCGACGACGCGCCCCTCCCCAACGCCCTGCGAGGCACCACCGAACACGTCCTCGGCCTCGTCCGGTCGTGGCTGGCGGACCCCCGCTTCGCCGACTCCCGCCTCGTCGTGGCCACCCCGGCCACCGGTGACCTCCCGGCCGCCGCCGCACGCGGCCTCCTGCGCACCGCACAGACCGAGAACCCCGGCCGCATCACCGTCCTCCACCTCGACGGCCGCGTCGACGGCGACCTGCTGCGCCGTGCCCTGACCACGGCCGAGCCCGAAGTACGCGCCGACGCCGGGGGCCTGCGCGTCCCCAGGCTCGTCCGAGCCCCGCGCGCCGCCGAACAGCCGCCTGCCTGGGACGTCTCCGGCACCGTCCTCGTCACCGGCGGAACCGGCGGCCTCGGCGCCCTCGTCGCCCGCCACCTCGTTACCCGGCACGGCGCCCGCGACCTCCTGCTCGTCTCCCGCCGAGGCCCCGACGCGCCCGGCGCCGACGGGCTCACCGCCGACCTCACCGAACTCGGCGCCCGGGTCCGCGTCACCGCCTGCGACATCGGCGACCGCGACGCCCTCGCCCGACTCCTCGACGGCGAGCACCTCACGGCCGTCGTCCACATCGCCGGCACCGTCGACGACGGCGTGGTCGGCGCCCTCACCGCCGAACGCCTCGACACCGTGTTGCGACCCAAGGCCGACGCCGCCTGGCACCTCCACGAACTCGCCCCCGACGTCGGCACGTTCGTCCTGTTCTCCTCCGCCGCCGGCACCCTGGGCGGCGCCGGCCAGGCCAACTACGCCGCCGCCAACGCCTTCCTCGACGCCCTCGCCGCACACCGCCACGCCCTCGGCCTGCCCGCGCTCTCCCTCGCCTGGGGCCCCTGGGACGTCGCGGGCAGCGCCATGACCGGCGACCTCACCGACGTCGACCGGGCGCGCCTCGCCCGCTCCGGTTTCCCCTTCCTCACGCCCGAGGACGGCCTGGCCCTCCTCGACGCCGCCCCCGCCACCGGACACACCACCGTCCTCCCCATCCGGATCGACCTCGCCGCGCTGCGCGCCGGGACGACGTACCCGCGCTCCTCAGCGGCCTGGTCTCCCACCGCCCCACGCCAGGCCGCACGACGCTGCCCACGGCCGCGTCCGCCACGGCTCCCACGGACGGCCTCGCGCGACGGCTCGCCCCGCTCGACCCCGCCGACCGCAGGACCGCGCTCCTCGACCTGGTCCGCGAGCAGGTGGCCGCCGTTCTCGGCCACCAGGACGCCCAACGCGTCGAGCCCAGCCGGGCCTTCCGGGACCTGGGCTTCGACTCCCTGACGGCGGTCGAGCTGCGCAACGCCCTCGGCACGGCGACGGGCCTGCGCCTGCCCGCCACCCTGATCTTCGACCACCCCACACCCCGGGCGCTGGCCGAGCACCTGCTGCCGAACCTGTTCCCGGACACCGCCACGGGAACGACGGCACAGGTAGCGCCATCCACGACGACTCATCCAGACGACCCGGTGGTGGTCGTCGGGATGGCGTGCCGCTACCCAGGTGGCGTCCGGTCGCCGGAGGACTTGTGGCGGCTGGTGTCGGAGGGCGTGGACGCGGTGGGCGAGTTCCCGTCCGACCGTGGCTGGGACCTGGGACGCCTCTACCACCCCGACCCCGAGAACCCGGGCACCTCCTCCACCCGCCAAGGAGGATTCCTGTACGACGCCGGCGACTTCGACGCGGACTTCTTCGGGATGAGTCCGCGGGAGGCGTTGGCGACGGATGCGCAGCAGCGGTTGTTGCTGGAGTCGGTGTGGGAGGCGATCGAGCGGGCGGGTATCGATCCGACCTCGCTGCGCGGCAGCCGGACGGGTGTCTTCGCGGGGGTGATGTACAACGACTACCGGGAGTTGTTGCCGGGGGAGGAGTTCGAGGCTTTCCGGGGCAACGGCAGTGCGCCGAGCATCGCTTCGGGCCGGGTCGCTTATGCGCTGGGCTTCGAGGGGCCTGCTGTGTCCGTGGACACGGCGTGTTCGTCGTCGTTGGTGGCGGTGCATTTGGCTGCGCAGGCGTTGCGTGGTGGTGAGTGTTCGTTGGCGGTGGCCGGTGGTGTGACGGTGATGTCGACGCCGACGACGTTTGTGGAGTTCTCGCGGCAGGGTGGGCTGGCTCCGGATGGCCGGTGCAAGGCGTTCTCGGATGCGGCCGATGGGGTTGGCTGGGCTGAGGGTGTGGGTGTGCTGCTGTTGGAGCGGCAGTCGGATGCGGTGCGGAACGGGCATCGGGTTCTGGCGGTCGTTCGCGGTAGTGCGGTGAACCAGGATGGTGCGTCGAATGGGTTGACGGCGCCGAATGGTCCTTCGCAGCAGCGGGTGATCCGGCAGGCGCTGGCGTCGGGCGGGTTGTCGGCTGCTGAGGTGGATGTAGTCGAGGCGCACGGTACGGGCACGACTCTGGGCGATCCGATCGAGGCGCAGGCGCTTCTCGCCACCTATGGTCAGGATCGTGAACGGCCGCTGCTGTTGGGGTCAGTGAAGTCGAACCTCGGTCACACGCAGGCCGCTGCCGGTGTTGCCGGTGTGATCAAGAGCGTGCTGGCGATGCGGCATGGCGTCGTCCCGCGCACGCTGCACGTGGATGCCCCGTCGTCGCACGTGGACTGGTCGGCGGGTGCGGTGGAGCTGGTGCGGGAGCCGGTTCCGTGGCCGGAGATCGATCGCCCGCGCCGCATCGGCGTGTCCTCCTTCGGCGTGAGCGGAACCAATGCCCACCTGATCCTTGAACAGGGTCCCGTGGAGACGCAGGCCGAGGGCGCCCCGGACCCGTCCGGGATCGTCCCTTGGGTCGTGTCCGGCAAGACGGGGTCAGCGCTCGATGCGCAACTCGATCTTCTGCGCTCGGGTATCGAGGGCTCCGCCCACGACCTCGGCCGTGTACTCGCGACCGGCCGGACCCGGTTCTCGCACCGGGCAGTGTTGCTGGCGTCCGCGGAGGGCGTCACCGAGGTGGCCAGGGGAGTGGCGGACGAGGGGCCGTTGGCGTTCGTGTTCTCGGGGCAGGGCGCTCAACGTCTTGGCATGGGACGGGAGTTGTGTGCACGCTTCCCGGTGTTCGCCCAGGCTCTGGACGAGGTCTTGGCCGAGCTCGATCCGTGTTTGCGTGACGTTATGTGGGGTGATGACGAGCAGGCTCTGAGCCGTACGGAGTTCACTCAGCCCGGGCTGTTCGCCGTCGAGGTGGCGCTGTATCGGTTGGCGGAATCTCTGGGCGTACGGCCGGACTTCGTGGCCGGTCACTCCGTCGGGGAGATCGCCGCCGCCCATGTCGCGGGTGTGCTCTCGCTGCCGGACGCGTGTGCGCTGGTGTCGGCACGCGCCCGGTTGATGCAGGCCCTGCCAGAGGGCGGCCTGATGCTCGCGGTCGAGGCCACGGAAGCCGAAGTCACCCCGCACCTCACCGACGACGTGAGCATCGCAGCGATCAACGGCCCCACGTCCCTGGTGCTCTCCGGCACGGAGGAGGCCGTTCTCGCAGTGGCCGCCACGCTCCCCGGCCGCCGCACCACCCGCCTTCGCGTCTCCCACGCCTTCCACTCCCCGCTCATGGCCCCGATGCTGGACGACTTCCGCGCCGCGATCTCGGACCTCCACTTCACCGAGCCTCACACCTCTCTCGTCTCGACCCTCACCGGCGCTCTCACCACCCCGGACACGACCGACTACTGGGTCCAGCACGTCCGCGGCACAGTCCGCTTCGCCGACGCCGTCCGCACTCTCACCGACCACGGCGTCACGCGCTTCCTGGAACTCGGCCCCGACGGCACCCTGACCGCCCTCATCGAGCAGGTGGCCGCGGACGCGGCCGTCACGGTCTCCGCCCTCCGTAAGAACCGTCCCGAAGAAGAGGCGCTGGCCGTCGCGCTGGGCCGGCTCTTCGTGCAGGGTGCGCCCGTGGACTGGGCGGCGTACTTCGCCGGGACCGGCGCCCGGCTCACCGACGCCCTGCCCACCTACCCCTTCCAGCGCCAGCGCTTCTGGCCGGAGCCCTCCCTGTCGGTGAAGGACGCCACCGCCCTGGGCGTGGAGCCCGTTGGACATCCGCTGCTCGGCGCGGCCGTGCCCCTGGCCGGTTCGGATGGCCTCGTGCTGACCGGTCGGCTGTCGCTCGCCTCGCATCCCTGGCTCGCCGACCACACGGTGCACGGTCGCTCCCTGCTGCCCGGAGCCGCACTGGCCGAACTCGCCCTGCGCGCGGGTGAGGAGTACGCCTGCCGACGCCTCGCCGAACTGACGCTGGGCACGCCACTGGTCACCCCCGACGGGGGTGCCGTACGCCTTCAGGTCACCGTCGGCCCCGTGGGCGCCGACGGGCGTCGGCCGGTGACCGTGCAGTCCCGTCCGGAAGGTGATCCGGAAGCGTCCTGGACCGTCAACGCCTCCGGGCTGCTGGAGGTTGGTGGCGAGGAAGTACCGGAGCCCGACCTGGAGTTGGCGGTGTGGCCGCCGGCCGATGCCGAGCCGGTCGCACTCGACACCTTCTATGCCGACCGGGCGTTGACGGGATTCGGGTACGGGCCTGCCTTCCAGGGGCTGCGTGCCGCCTGGCTGCGTGGTGATGAGGTCTTTGCCGAGGCCGAGCTGCCGGACGGTACGGAGCCGGGTGGCTTCGTGCTGCACCCGGCCCTGTTCGACGCCGCTCTGCAGGGTACTTCGCTGCTGGTGGGGGACGGTGTCGTGCCGTTCTCGTGGGAGGGCGTCGCGCTCCATGCCGAAGGGGTCCCGGCGGTCCGGGCCCGGTTGTCCCTCGTCGCGCCGGACCGTGTCCGGGTGACGCTCGCAGACTCGACGGGACGGCCCGTGGCCGGTGCCGACGCGCTGGCTGTCCGTGCCGTCACGGCGGGGCAGTTGGCTGCGGGGGGCGCGGCCGGACCGCTCTACCGGGTCGAGTGGGTGGTGCCGGCCGCAGATGTGGCCCGAGACCCCGGCACGCTGTGTGTCTCCGGGGACGGTGACGGCACGCACACCGCGGTGATGCGGGAGGCCGGCCTCGTCGTGCGCGAGGACGGCGCGGAGGCGGATGTCCTGGTGCTGCCGACGCCCGTGCCGGAGGTGCGGTCCGCCGTCGCGGATGCCCTGGCGCTGTTGCAGGGAGTCCTGGCTGAGGAGTCCGAGCGCCGCATGGTCCTGGTCACCCGGGACGGTGACGATCCCGCCGGGGCCGCCGTGCGCGGGCTGTTGAGATCGGCCGCCGCCGAGCATCCCGGTCGACTGGCCGTGCTCACCCTCACCGAGCCGGAACCGCTGGCGCTGCGCGGCGCACTCGGGTTGCTCCTGGACGGGGCCGAGCCCGAGGCCGCCGTGCGGGGCGGGGAGGTTCTGGTGCCCCGGCTGGGGCGGTTGCCGGCGCCAGTCGGTGAAGGGCAGTCACCGGCATGGGGCCGGGGCAGTGTCCTGGTCACCGGTGGCACCGGAGGGCTCGGTGCTGCCGTCGCACGGCATCTCGTCGCGCGGCACGGTGTGCGGGATCTGCTACTGGTCTCGCGTCGAGGTCCGGACGCGCCGGGGGCCGCCGATCTCGTCGCCGAACTGTCGGAGGCCGGTGCCCGAGCCGAGGTCGTGGCCTGTGACGTGAGCGACCGTGACGCCTTGGCAGGGCTACTCGTCGGGCGGACCGTCGGTGGTCTGGTGCACACGGCCGGGATCCTCGACGACGGTGTGGTCACCGCGCTGACCGAGGAGCGCGTGGCGGCCGTACTGCGGCCGAAGGTTGACGCAGCCCGCCATCTGCACGAACTCGTCGATGCCGATGTGCCGTTCGTGGTGTTCTCGTCGGCGGCCGGGGTGCTCTCAAGCGCCGGTCAGGGCAACTACGCCGCCGCCAACGCCGCCCTGGACGCGCTGATGCGCGAGCGGCGTGGCGCGGGGCTGCCGGGGCTGTCGCTGGCCTGGGGCCCGTGGGAGGCCGCAGCCGGAATGACTCGGCAGCTCACCGACATCGACCGGGCCCGCATGACACGCACCGGGCTGCTGCCCCTCTCCACAGCGACCGCGCTCGCCCTCTTCGACGCCGCCCTGGCCCACGACGAACCCGTCGTGCTGCCCCTGAGCCTCGACACCCGGGCGCTCGTCGCCGCCGGGCCCGCCGCACCGGCCGTGCTGCGCGGACTCGTCAAAGACAGTGCCCGTGCCCTCGATCGTGATCGCGACCGGCGCCGTACCGCCGCGCCGTCCGCGTCCGGCGATGCCGGGCTCGCCGCGACACTGGGGCCGCTCAGGCCCGAGGAACAGCGGCGCGAGCTGCTCGGCCTGGTGCGCGGGCAGATCGCCCGCGTCCTCGGGCACCGCCGCGCCGACGCCGTGGACCCCCGACGGCCCTTCCGCGAGCTGGGATTCGACTCACTCACGGCCATCGAGCTGCGCAACGGCCTCGCCACCGCCACCGGTCTGCGGCTGTCCGCGACCCTTGTCTTCGACCACCCGACCGCCGCCGACCTCGCCGCGCATCTGCACGAGCGGCTCACCGGCGGCCCGGTCCCGGCCGTGGACGCGGCCGAAGCGGACGCCCGGCGGACCGCCACCGACGACGACCTCGTGGCGATCGTGGGCATGGCCTGCCGTTTCCCCGGCGACGTCGCGTCCCCGGACGACCTGTGGCGGCTGGTGACCGACGGCGTCGACGCGATCGGCGACGTTCCCGCGGAGCGCGGCTGGGAGGAGGCCAGGCGCGGCGGATTCCTCAGCCGCGCGGGCGACTTCGACGCCGACTTCTTCGGGATGAGCCCGCGCGAGGCACTCGCTACGGACGCGCAGCAGCGGCTGCTCCTGGAGGTCTCCTGGCAGGCCGTCGAGGACGCGGGGATCGACCCGGTGACGCTGCGCGGCAGCCGTACCGGAGTCTTCGCCGGCGTCATGTACGGCGACTACGGCACGCTCCTCAGCGACGAGCGGTACGCGGGCCTGCGCGGCGCCGGCAGCGCGCACAGCGTGGCCTCCGGCCGGGTGGCGTACTCCCTCGGCCTGGAAGGACCGGCCGTCACCGTCGACACCGCGTGCTCCTCCTCGCTCGTGGCCCTGCACCTGGCCGCCCAGGCGCTGCGCGGCGGCGAGTGCTCCCTCGCGCTGGCCGGCGGTGTGACCGTGATGGCGACCCCCTCGACCTATGTCGAGTTCGACCGCCAGGGCGGCCTCGCCGCCGACGGCCGCTGCAAGGCGTACTCCGACACGGCCGACGGCGTCGGCTGGGGCGAGGGCGTCGGCCTGGTCGTGCTGGAGCGGCTGTCCGACGCCCGCCGGGGCGGGCACCGTGTGCTGGCGGTCCTGCGCGGCTCCGCCGTCAACCAGGACGGCGCCTCGAACGGCCTCACCGCGCCCAACGGACCCGCTCAACAGCGCGTCATCCGCCAGGCGCTGGCCGCCGCCGGGCTCTCACCGGCCGACGTGGACGCCGTCGAGGGCCACGGCACCGGTACCCGGCTCGGCGACCCCATCGAGGCGCAGGCCCTGCTCGCGACGTACGGACAGGACCGCGCGCACCCGCTGCTGCTGGGCTCGGTGAAGTCCAACATCGGGCACACCCAGGCCGCCGCCGGAGTCGCCGGCGTCATCAAGACGGTGCTGGCCCTGCACCACGGGATCGTGCCGCGCACCCTGCATGCCGACATGCCGTCCACGCACGTGGACTGGGAGTCGGGTGCCGTGCGCCCGGTGCGTGCGGACACCGTGTGGCCGGACACGGACCGGCCGCGCCGGGCCGCCGTCTCCTCCTTCGGCGTCAGCGGCACCAACGCCCACCTCATCCTGGAAGCCGCCCCGCCCCAGCGGCAGGAGCCCGAACGGGAGCCCGCCGCCGTGACACCGGCCGTGGTTCCGTGGGTGATGTCGGCCCGCACCGCCGCCGCCCTGGACGCTCGTACGGCCCGACTCGCGCACCGCGACGACATCCTGGACGTCGGCTTCACCCTGGCGGCCACCGCCGGCACCGCCTTCGCCCACCGAGCCGTGGCCCTCGCAACGAGCACCGGCAGCTCCGTCGAGCTCGCCCGGGGAATCGCCTCCGAACCCGGCCCGACGGGCTTCCTCTTCTCGGGCCAGGGTGCTCAACGTCTGGGCTCGGGAAGCGAGTTGTACGACCGCTTCCCGGTCTTCCGTGCCGCTCTCGACGAGACGCTGGCGCTGCTCGACCCTGGTCTGCGCGACGTGCTGTGGGGCACCGACGAGGCGGCGCTCAACCGGACCGGCGCCGCCCAGCCCGCCCTCTTCGCCGTAGAGGTCGCTTTGTACCGGCTGCTGGAGTCCCTCGGACTGCGCCCCGACGTCGTGGCCGGGCACTCCGTCGGCGAGATCGCCGCCGCGCACGTCGCCGGAGTTCTGACCCTGCCCGACGCATGCCGCCTGGTCACGGCCCGGGCAACCCTGATGGACGCCCTGCCGGAGGGCGGTGTCATGGTCGCCGTCGAGGCCGACGAGGTCGACGTACGGCCCCACCTCGCCGCCGGAGCGTCCCTCGCCGCCGTCAACGGGCCCGCAGCCGTGGTCGTCTCCGGCGACCCGGCCGCCGTCGAGGCCACCCTCGCCGCGCTCCCCGGCCGGCGCACCACCCGCCTTCCGGTCAGCCACGCCTTCCACTCGCCGCACATGGACCCGATGCTGTCGGACTTCCGCGCCGTACTGGACACCCTGGTGTTCCAGGCGCCGAGCCTGCCGGTCGTGTCGACCTTGACCGGAGCGGTCGCAGGGGAGGGCGAGTTGACCGACCCCGGCCACTGGGTACGGCAGGTGCGCGAGACCGTCCGCTTCGGGGACGCCGTCCGCGCCATGGCCGACACCGGGGTACGGACCTACGTGGAGGTCGGCCCCACCGCCGCGCTCTCGGCACTCGTCGAGTCGATTCTGTCCGAGGACGCCGACTCGGACACGGACACGGGCACGGGCACGGGCACGGGGCCGGGCCCCGAGGGCGACCTGGACGCTGTCGCCGTGCCGGTGCTGCGGTCCGGCCGCCCCGAGGAGAGCACGCTGGTCACCGCGCTGGCCCGGGTGTTCACGGCCGGTGTACCCGTCGACTGGCCCGCGCTCTTCGCCGGGACCGGCGCCCTCCGTACGCGGCTGCCCGGCTACCCCTTCCAGCACCGCCACTACTGGCCGGCCGCCGGAGTCCCGCGCGGTGACGTCCGCGGCACCGGACTGACGGCCGTGCACCATCCGCTGCTGGGAGCGGCGGTGCGTCTCGCCGACACCGACGCCGTCCTGTTCTCCGGTCGCGTCTCGACGGCGACCCATCCCTGGACGACGGGGCATCGGGTCGCCGGCCAGGTCGTCCTGCCCGGCACCGCGCTCACCGAACTCGTCGCCCGAGCCGGCGCCGAACTCGGCCACGGACACATCACCGAACTCACACTCGCACAGCCGCTGGTCCTGCCCGACAGCGACGCCCTGACCCTTCAGGTGTCCGTCGCGGAGCCCGACGACACCGGCCTCCGCCCCGTCACCGTCTCCTCCCGGAACGACGGTGACCCCGACGCGTCCTGGCTGCGCCATGCCGTCGGCAGGCTCGCCGCCGACACCGCCGCACCCGGCTTCGAGTCGGGACCCGCAGCGGAGTCGGGATCCGCAGCGGCGGCCGTCTCCTGGCCACCGGCCGACGTGGAGCCGGTCGACCTCGACGCCTTCTACGCCGAACTGGCCCACACGGGCCTCACCTACGGCCCGCCGTTCGGGGCGCTCACCGCCGTCTGGCGGCGCGGCGCCGAGGTATTCGCCGAGGCCGCCCTCCCCGACGACACGGACCTCGACGGCTTCGGCCTGCACCCCGCCCTGTTCGACTCCCTGCTGCACGCCGCCGCCTTCACGGGCGGCACTCCGGGGCTGCCGTTCGCCTGGCGTGACGTGGACCTGCACGGCAGCACGGGCGCACGCGTGCTGCGCGCTCACATCGTCCGCGACACGGACACGGACACGGACACGGACACGGACACGGACACGGACGCGGACGTGGACGCGGATACGAACGCTGTGCGCCTCACGGTCACTGACCCCTCGGGCACACCGGTGGCCGCCGTGGGGTCCCTCGTCACCAGGCCGCCGTCCCCTGCCAGCAGTACGACGGTCCCCAACGCGCTGTTCCGGCGCACCTGGGCGCCGGTGGCGTACTCCGAAGCGTCGCCGACTCCTCGTCTCGCGGTACTCGGCACAGGTTCCGTCCCGGCCTGGGCGCCACAGGACGCCGAGATCCTGCCCGGCCTGGACGACGCCCTCGACGGCACCACGGCGGCACCGGATCTCGTCCTCACCGAGATCACCGCCGGGGAACTGCACACCGCACTCCGCCACACCCTGGAGCTCCTCCACATGTGGCTCACCGCTATGCCGTACGCGACGTCGCGCCTGGTCATCGTGACCGCCGGCGAGGAGTCCCCGGTGCTCGAAGCCGTCCGGGGCCTGATCCGCTCGGCGGCGAACGAACACCCCGGCCGCCTGGCCCTGCTCACCCGCGACGAGAGCGAGTCCCCACTTCCCTCCCCGGCCCGACTCCTCAGCGCCTACGAGACAGACGGCGAGACGGAGGTCGCCGTACGCGGTGCGGACCTGCTCGCACCCCGTCTGACACGCCACGAGCCCGGCACGCCGGACGAGCACGCCCGAGACATCTGGACGGGCCCGGGCAGCGTGCTCATCACGGGTGGCACGGGCGGCATCGGCAGGGCCGTGGCACGCCATCTCGTCACCCGCCACGGTGTCCGAGACCTGCTGCTCGTGTCCCGACGAGGCACGGGCGCCCCCGGGGCCGCCGAACTGCGAACGGAACTCACGGAGTTCGGCGCCCACGTGGAATTCGCCGCCTGCGACGTGGCCGACCGCGACGCACTGGCGGACCTGCTCACCGGCCGCACCATCGGCGCCGTCGTCCACGCGGCCGGCGTCCTCGACGACGGCGTCCTCACCGCTCTCACCCCCGAACGGCTCTCCGCGGTTCTCCATCCCAAGGCCGACGCCGCCCGACACCTGCACGCACTCCTCCCGGACGTCCGGGCGTTCGTCCTGCTCTCCTCGGCAGCCGGCACCTTCGGAGGTACGGGCCAGGCCAACTACGCCGCCGCCAACGCCTACCTGGACGGCCTCGCCGCACACCGCCGTGCCCTCGGCCTGCCCGCCACCTCCCTCGCCTACGGGCCGTGGGCGATGACCGACGGTATGACCGGTGAACTCGACCACTCCGACCGTGAACGCCTCGCACGCTCCGGCTTCCGCCCCCTCACGGTCGAGGAGGGCCTGGCCCTGTTCGACGCGGCAACGACCGGTACGGACCCGGTCCTTCTGCCTCTACGGCTCGACCACACGGCGCCGCGGCGGCGTGCCGACGTCCCACCGTTGCTCCGCGGCCTGTTCCGGAGCCGTACGACCCCTGCCGGCGCAGGTGACCTTGCCCGCCGCCTCGCCGGGAAGACGATGGAGGAACAGCGGGCCCTGCTCCTCGACGTGGTGCGCGCCCGCGCCGCAGCCGTACTCGGTCACGACGACGTCGGCTCCGGCTCCATTGAGCCCCGACGCCCCTTCCGAGACCTGGGCTTCGACTCCCTGACCGCGGTGGAACTGCGCAACGCACTCGCCGCGGCGACGGGGCTTCGCCTGCCCGCCACCCTGGTCTTCGACCACCCGTCGGCCGAGAAACTGGCCTCCCACCTGCGTGAGCAGCTGACAGACCCCGAGTCGGCGCCCGAGGTGGCGTCGGCCGCTATGCCCCTCGCTGACGATCCGGTGGTGATTGTGGGCATGGCCTGCCGTTACCCCGGTGGCGTGGAGTCGCCGGAGGACCTGTGGCGGCTGGTGTCTGAAGGTGTGGACGCGGTGGGGGAGTTCCCGTCCGACCGTGGCTGGGACCTGGAGCGCCTCTACCACCCCGACCCCGAGAACCCGGGCACCTCCTCCACCCGCCAAGGAGGATTCCTGTACGACGCCGGCGACTTCGACGCGGACTTCTTCGGGATGAGTCCGCGGGAGGCGTTGGCGACGGATGCGCAGCAGCGGTTGTTGCTGGAGTCGGTGTGGGAGGCGATCGAGCGGGCGGGTATCGATCCGTCGTCGTTGCGGGGCAGCCGGACGGGTGTCTTCGCGGGGGTGATGTACAACGACTACCGGGAGTTGTTGCCGGGGGAGGAGTTCGAGGCTTTCCGGGGCAACGGCAGTGCGCCGAGCATCGCTTCGGGCCGGGTCGCTTATGCGCTGGGCCTTGAGGGTCCGACGGTGACGATCGATACGGCGTGTTCGTCGTCGTTGGTGGCTCTGCATTTGGCTGCTCAGGCGTTGCGTGGTGGTGAGTGTTCGTTGGCGGTGGCCGGTGGTGTGACGGTCATGTCGACGCCGACGACGTTCGTGGAGTTCTCCCGACAGGGTGGACTCTCAGCCGATGGAAGGTGCAAGGCGTTCTCCGACTCCGCTGACGGTGTCGGCTGGGCTGAGGGTGTGGGTGTGCTGCTGCTGGAGCGGCAGTCGGATGCGGTACGGAACGGGCATCGGGTCCTGGCGGTCGTCCGCGGCAGTGCCGTCAATCAGGACGGTGCTTCCAATGGGCTGACCGCACCGAACGGCCCGTCCCAGCAGCGGGTGATCCGGCAGGCGCTGGCGTCCGCGGGGCTGAGCGCTGGGGACGTCGATGTCGTGGAGGCCCATGGCACCGGCACCACGCTTGGCGATCCGATCGAGGCGCAGGCGCTTCTCGCCACCTATGGTCAGGATCGTGAACGGCCCCTGCTGCTGGGGTCGGTGAAATCCAACCTCGGTCACACCCAGGCTGCTGCCGGTGTTGCCGGTGTGATCAAGAGCGTGCTGGCGATGCGGCATGGCGTCGTCCCGCGCACGCTGCACGTGGATGCCCCGTCGTCGCATGTGGACTGGTCGGCGGGTGCGGTGGAGCTGGTGCGGGAACCGGTTCTTTGGTCGGACAGTGACCGCCCCCGCAGGGCCGCCGTCTCCTCCTTCGGCCTCAGCGGCACCAACGCCCACGTCATCCTCGAAGCCGGCCCTGGACAAGAGCCCGCCGGCGACGACAGCGAGCGCACAGCCCCCCTGGTCGTCACGGCACGTTCGGAAGCGGCACTGGACGCGCGAATACGGCAACTCCAGCCGTGCGAGCCGTCGGTCCACGTCGGTTTCACGGCGGCGACCGGCCGGGCTTCCTTCGCTCGCCGCGCGGTGCTGCTGGCGTCCGCGGAAGGGGTGACGGAGGTGGCCAGGGGAGTGGCGGCCGAGGGCCCGACGGCATTCGTGTTCTCCGGCCAGGGCGCCCAACGCCTCGGCATGGGCCGGGAACTGTACGACCGCTTCCCGGTGTTCGCCCAGGCCCTCGACGAGACCCTGACCGAACTGGACCCGCGCCTACGCGACGTCATCTGGGGCGACGACGAAACCGACCTGAGCCGTACGGAGTTCACTCAGCCCGGGCTGTTCGCCGTCGAGGTGGCGCTGTATCGGTTGGCGGAATCCCTGGGCGTACGGCCGGACTTCGTGGCCGGTCACTCCGTCGGGGAGATCGCCGCCGCCCATGTCGCGAGTGTGCTCTCGCTGCCGGACGCGTGTGCGCTGGTGTCGGCACGCGCCCGGTTGATGCAGGCCCTGCCCGAGGGCGGCCTGATGCTCGCGGTCGAGGCCACGGAAGCCGAAGTCACCCCGCACCTCACCGACGACGTGAGCATCGCAGCGATCAACGGCCCCACGTCCCTGGTGCTCTCCGGCGTGGAAGAGGCCGTTCTCGCAGTAGCCCGCGCCCTGCCCGGCCGCCGCACCACCCGCCTTCGCGTCTCCCACGCCTTCCACTCCCCGCTCATGGCCCCGATGCTGGACGACTTCCGCGCCGCGATCTCCGGTCTCCGCTTCGCCGAGCCCCACATCCCTGTTGTCTCGACCCTCACCGGCGCCCTCACCACCCCGGACACGACCGACTACTGGGTCCAGCACGTCCGCGGCACAGTCCGCTTCGCCGACGCCATCCGCACCCTCACCGACCACGGCGTCACGCGCTTCCTGGAACTCGGCCCCGACGGCACCCTGACCGCCCTCATCGAGCAGGTGGCCGCGGACGCGTCCGTCACGGTCCCCACCCTCCGTAAGAACCGTCCCGAAGAAGAGGCGCTGGCCGTCGCGCTGGGCCGGCTCTTCGTGCAGGGTGCGCCAGTCGACTGGGCGGAGTACTTCGCCGGGACCGGTGCCCGGCTCACCGACGCCCTGCCCACCTACCCCTTCCAGCGCCAGCGCTTCTGGCCGGAGCCCCGTACCGGCCTGGGCAGCGGTGACGTGCGTTCCGTCGGTCTCGTGCCGGCCGGGCATCCCGTGCTGGGTGCGGCGATGGTGCTCGCGGACGGCGGCGGCGCGGTGTTCACCGGCCTCCTGTCGTCGCAGGCGCAGCCCTGGCTCGCCGACCACACCGTGCTCGGCCGCACCTTGGTGCCCGGTGCGGCCCTGGTCGAGCTGGTGATCCGGGCCGGTGACGAAGTCGGCGCCGGGCGTATCGAGGAACTGACGACGGTCGCCCCGCTCGTACTGCCCGACGACGGCGCACCCGTCGGACTGCAGGTACGGATCGGCGGCGCCGACGATGACGGGCGGCGCACCTTCGCGCTGCACGGACGCCCCGAGCGCGGCACCGATGGCTCCTGGACGGTGTACGCGCACGGCATGCTCACCCACGCTCCTGCCGAGGGGGCGGTTCCGGGCACGGACGCGTGGCCTCCGAAGGGCGCTGAGAGCATTGAACTCGCCGCGCACTACGACACGTTGGCAGACGCCGGTTTCAACTACGGGCCGTCCTTCCGCGCACTGCGCCAAGCCTGGCGGCGGGGCGACGAGGTGTTCGCGGAGGTGTCCTTGGACGCGGACACGGGCGTGAACGTGGACGCCGACACGGAGACGGCCACGAACACCGACGGATACGGCGTCCACCCGGCCCTCCTCGACGCCGTACTGCACGCGGCCGGCTTCACGGGCGCGGGCGGCGACGACGGCACGGCGCTCCCCTTCTCGTGGGAGGACGTGGCCCTCTTCGCGTCGGGTGCCAGGACCGTGCGCGCCCGGCTGGAGCGGACGGGGGAGCGCACCGTGCGTATCGCGGTCGCCGACACCGAGGGCGGGGCCGTCCTCAGCGTCGGCGGGCTGACCGTACGGCCCGTCGACGCCGACCAGATGGCTGGTGCCGGGTCGGCCGCCGCTCCGGACGCGCTGCTGCGGACGGCGTGGACTCCGGTCGGCGAGTACGCTGCCGACGCGCCCGCCGAGATCGCCGTACTCGGAGAGCTGCCCGCGGATCTCGCCGGGGAACTGGCCGCGTCCGGCGTCAAGGCGGTGGCGTACGACGAACTCGCCGCCGTAGCCACGCAGCACAGCCTGGTGCTCGCTCCGGTACGGGAGACCGGCGCCGATCCGGCCGACTCCGCCCATGCCCACGCGTGTGCGGCGTTGTCCCTCGCCCAGAGCTGGCCGGCCGACGAACGCCTCGCCGGGGCACGGCTCGTCGTCCTGACACGCGGGGCCACCACCGGGGCGGAGCCGGGTGCCGCCGCGGCATGGGGGCTGCTGCGGTCGGCGCAGAGCGAGCATCCCGGTCGGATCAGCCTGCTCGACGTGCCCGGGAATCCGTCCGGCCTGGCCCGTGCGTTGAATGTCATGGAGCCGGAAGTGGCCGTGGTGGACGGCGAGGTGCTGGTGCCACGGCTGGAGCGCGTGCCCCTCGACGTCAGCGATGGCCGGTCGGACGTCGGCCCCCACTTCGCCGACGGGGGGGCCGTACTCGTCACCGGCGGCACCGGAGGCCTCGGTGCTCTCCTCGCCCGCCATCTCGTCGCCCGGCACGGCGTGCGCGACCTGCTTCTGCTGTCCCGGCGCGGGGCCGACGCGCCCGGCGCCGCGGATCTCGTCGCGGAACTCACCGGGCAGGGCGCCCGCGTCGAGGCTGTGGCCTGCGATGTCGCGGACCGGGACGCCCTCGGCGCCGCCCTCGTCGGGCACCACGTCGGCCATGTCGTGCACGCGGCCGGCGTACTCGACGACGCCACCGCCATGCAGCTGACGCCCGAGCGCGTCGCCGCCGTCCTGCGGCCCAAGGCCGACGCCGCCCGGCATCTGCACGAACTGCTGCCGGACGTACGCTCGTTCATGGTGTTCTCCTCCGCGGCCGGCACTTTCGGCAACGCCGGTCAGGGTGCGTACGCCGCGGCCAACGCCTTCCTCGACGCCCTCGTACGGCACCGTCACCGCGCCGGTCTACCGGGCCGGTCCCTGGCCTGGGGGCCCTGGCAGCAGTCGGACGGCATGGCCGGCGCGCTGAGCGCACGTGACGTCGAGCGGATGCGTGCGGCCGGGTTCCCGCCGCTGCGCACCGACGAGGGCCTGGCGCTCTTCGACCGGGCGGCCTCCGCCGCCGACCCCGTCCTGCTGCCGGTACGGATCGACGTGGCCGCGCTGCGCGCCCGCGACGACGTACCCGCGCTCCTGCACGGCCTCGTCCCGGTACGCCGGTCGGCGGCCCGGTCCACCGACCCGGGACTCGTCGCACGGCTCGCGACGCTGGACGAGGCCGAAGGACACGCGGCCGTAATGGAGTTGGTGCGGGAGCAGGCCGCCCGCGTCCTCGGCCACCGGCCCGGCGGCACGACCGAGGTGGGAGCGGCCCGGGCCTTCCGTGACCTCGGATTCGACTCGCTGATGTCGGTGGAGCTGCGCAACGCGCTGAGCACCGTCACCGGTCTGCGGCTGCCCGCCACGCTGGCCCTGGACCACCCGACGCCGGAGGCGGTCGCCGGGCACCTGTACACGCTGCTCGCACCCGAGACCGAGCGGACCGGGGCCGACGGCCTGCTGGCCGCCCTGGAACGCGTCGAGCAGATGATCGCGGCACTGCCGGAGCCGGCCGCCGACGGCGCCGCGCACCGGCAGATCGCGGGACGGCTCGACGTCCTGCGTACACGCTGGTCGGCGCTCGCCACGGCGGCGACCGCCGCACTGGACGTGGACGTGAACGACCCCGAGAAGGCGGCGGAGTTCGACATGGGCAACCTGTCGGACGACGAGATGTTCGCCTTCCTCGACGACGAACTCGGCGATGGGTGACCGAGGGGTGGAGAGCTTCCACTGATGTCCCAAGCCGCGCCCCGCCTAGCGTGGGCGAACCGGTACACGAACGGCGGACCAGCGGCACGGCCGGGTCCCTGAGCCGAAGAGGCGATGAGACGTGGGCATGGTCAAGACGGACGACGGTCCGGCCATCGAGGTGCGTGATCTGGTACGCGCCTATCGCGGCCGGGGCGGTGAACTCATCAGAGCCAACGACGGGTTGACGCTCAGCGTGCCGCGCGGGCAGGTGTTCGGCCTGTTCGGTGCCAACGGCGCCGGAAAGACGACACTCGTCCTTCAGATGCTGGGGCTGGTGCGCCCCACGTCCGGCTCCATCACCGTCAACGGCTTCGACGTGGTGCGCCACCCCGAGCTGGTGAAGTCCACCGTCGGCTTCCTGCCGCAGCGCGGTCTGTCGATGCGGCTGATCGAGGCTCGCCGGGCCCTGCACTACACGGGGCGGCTGCGTGGCCAGAGCGAGGCGGACGCCCGCCGTCAGACCGACGAACTGATCGAGGAACTGGGTCTCGGGCCGTACGCGGACCGGCAGGTGGAGCGGCTCAGCGGCGGCCTGATGCGGCTGGTGAACTTCGGCATGACCCTGATGGGCCGGCCCGAGCTCATCGTGCTGGACGAGCCCACCAACGAACTCGACCCGCACAACCGGCGGTTGATCTGGGACATCGTGCAGCGTCGGGCCGCCGAGGACGGCACGACGATCGTCCTCGTCACCCACAACGTGCTGGAGGCGGAGAAGGCGGTCCACCGCGTCGCCGTCATGCACGGCGGCCGTATCACCGCCATGGGCACCCCGGGCGAACTCAAGGAACAGACCGGCGCCCAGGCGCGGTTGGAGCTGTTCGTCCGCGACGGCGGCAGCCTCACCGAGGCGGAGGCCGCCCGGCTCGGCCGGATCGGCGTCGTCACGCCCGGCGACCGCAGCGGCAGCTACCTCGTGACCGCGCCGCCCGACCGGATCCAGCCCCTGCTGGAGGTCCTGGTCACCGACGTCGGCGTGACCCGCGTCGACGACTTCCGCTTCGCCCGGCCCACGCTGGAGGACGTCTACCTCAGCCTCAAGCCCGCACCCGTAGGCGAACCGGGGAAACCGGCCGGGGCCGAGCCGGCACCCGAGCCCGAGTCGGCGTCCGGGAGCGGGGCGGCCCCCGAGACCACCGACTCGCCCGAACAGCCGCCCCCGGTCAAGGAACTCGCCACGGTCGGTGCCGCCGGCGCCGAACCCGAAGCCGCCCCCGACGCCACCCCGCCCGGGACCACGGCACCCGCGGCCACGCCTCCCGCCCGCGCCCGGCGCACACCGCTGCCCGCCGCCCGCACCCCCGGCCGACGCCCCCTCCCGCCCCGGCCCCCGCCCGGGTCCCCCGGCGTACCCTCGGGTCACGCCTGGCCACCTTCGGCACGTCCTTCAAGTACCTGTGGTTCGAACACATGCTGATCGTGCGCACGTCCTGGCACGTCCACATGGTCTTCGGCATCTTCATGCCGCTGACGATGGTGTTCGGCTTCTCCCGCATCGGCAGCGGGCTCACCGACCAGTCCAGCCTGCTGTACATCGCCAGCGGCTCCGGCGTGTTCTCCATCGCCGCGCTCGGCACCACGGCCATCGCCCAGCGCATCGGAGCCATCAAGGCCGAGGGATCGATGATGTACTACGCCTCGCTGCCCATCAGCAAGGTGGCCTTCGTGACGGCGTTCGTCGCCGCCCGGCTGCTGCTCATCGCGCCCGGCCTGGTCACCTCCCTGCTCGCCGTGGAGGTGCTCTACGACATCGAACTCACACTGTCGCCGACGCTGCTGTTCGTGTATCCGCTGACCGCCCTGCCGCTCGCCGCGCTCGGCCTCGTCATCGGCAGCCTCATCGACAAGATCGAGCTCATCTCCATCGTCACCTACATGCTCAACTTCCTTCTGCTGCTGGGCGCCCCTCTGCTCATTCCGCTGGAGTCCCTGCCGATCGTGCTGCGCGTCATCAGCTACGTCATGCCGACCAGCTACGGCGCCGACGCCATTCGGCACAGCGTCACCGGGGACGTCGACGGCACGTTCGCCCTCGACGTGGCCGTCCTCGCCGTGGCGTCGGTGGCGTCGCTGTGGATCGCCGACCGGGCGCTGCGCTGGCGCGCATCCTGACGCCGGCGCAGGACCAGTGTTTTCCCCAGTGACCGCCCCATCGGGACGCCGATAGCATTCTTTCCGGATCGAGAGGGTGAATGTCCGACGGCCGTTCTCCGGGCCTGGTGCGAGACCCGGAGAACGGCCGGACGGGTCCCTCGGAAACATCTCGGAGAACGGCAAGAACGGCAAGAACGGCACCGGACAATCGGCTCGGCGCATTCGGGAAACCGGACGGGAAAACCGGGAGAGGGAGCCGTCCCTTTTCGTCGTCTCTTTCGTCTCATTCGGGTCCTCCGTCTGTTTCCGGGCCGGAGCGAACGGGAGCGACACCGGCATGAAATTCCAGGTGCTGGGCCCGCTGACGGTCCTCGGCGACAGCGGCCCGGTCGCGCTGAGCGGCGTCAAACAGCGCGCCACACTCGGCCATCTGCTGCTGCACGCCAACGAAGTCGTCGCGACCAGCGCCCTGATGCGGGCCCTGTGGGCGGGCGAACCGCCGCCGACCGCCCGCAAGATGCTCCAGAACGCGGTCTCCGCCCTGCGTGGACTCCTCGCCGCCGAGGACACCGAGGACACCCGCGGCGGCCCCGTCCTCCTCACCCACGCCCCCGGCTATCTGCTGCGCGTCGACGGCGACGACCTCGACCTCACCACCTACCGGGCCCTCGCCGACCGTGGCCGCGCCGACCTCGCCGCCGGCGCCTGGTCCTCAGCCGCCCGTACACTGCGCGCCGCCCTCGACCTGTGGCACGGTCCCGTCCTCGCCGACCTCGCCGAATCAGGAACCGACTGGCCCGAACTGCGCACCCTCGCCCAGGCCCGCTCGGCCACCCGCGAGGACCTGTACGAGGCCGAACTCGCCTGCGGACGGCACCAGGACGTGCTGGAGGAACTCCGGACCCACGCCCAGCGCGAACCGGAACGCGAGCGGCTGTGCGCCCAGCTGATGCTCGCCCTCTACCGCCGGGGCGGTCAGGCCGACGCCCTGGACGCCTACCGCCGCACCAGGACCGCGCTCGCCTCCCGGCTCGGCCTGGAACCGGGCCGCGTACTGCGTGCCGTCGAACGCGCCGTCCTCGACCACGACCCGGTCCTCGGCCAGCCCGACGCGCTCGCCATCATGGCCCTCGACGGCGAACCCCGCCGGCCCCGGCCCGCAGCCGGTACGCCGGTCACGCCCCGCCCGGCCGCCGTCGCCCAGGCCACCCTCGCCGCCCCGGCCGCCCTGGTCGGCTTCGACACCCGCCCCGCGCCCGGGGCCCCGGCCCCACCGGCGCTCCCCGCACCGCCGCACGCCGCAGCCTTCCCGTATCCGGCCGCGCCGGCAGGCGTCCTCACCGAGCAGCACAAGCAGCTGTCGATGCTGCTCGTGCGGACCACCCTCGGAAAGGGCCTCGGCGGCGACCCGGAGGACGCCGCCCGGCTCTCCGGCGAACTGGCCGTCGCCATCCGCGACGAGGTCGCCCGGCACGGCGGAAAGGTCTCCGGCGTGCTCGGACCGGTCACCTTCGCCCTGTTCGGCGTCGTCCGCACCCGAGAGGACGACGCCGAACGCGCGGTCAGTGCCGGCCGAGCGATCCTGCGCAGACTCCGCCAGTACGGCGCGGGCGGCCCCGTCCCCGTGCACGGCGGCTCCGCACCCCGCGTGGCCGTGGCCACCGGTGTCGTCGTCGTCACCTGCTCCGCCGACGGCACCGGTGCCGTGCCGATCGTGAACGGCGCCGTACCGAAGAGCTGTGCCGACCTGCTGGAGACCGTGCCGCCCGGCGGCATCAGGGTATGCGCCACGACCCGCTCCGGCACCGAACGTTCCCTCGTCTACGGTCCCGCGGGACCCGACGGCGCGTCCGAGCCGCTCGGCGCCCGCACGGCCCGCACGGACACCCCGCCCGCCCTGGTGGGCCGGGACCGTGAAGTGGAGCAGCTGGGCGGAGCGCTCGGTGACGTGCCGCGCCGGCAGCGCCCCTGCCTGCTCACCGTGCTGGGCGAACCCGGCGCCGGGAAAACCCGGCTCATGGCCGAACTCGCACGGCTCGCCCGACGTTCCCCGCACGGGTACCGGGTCTTGACCGGGCACAGCTCGTGGTGCGACCGCGACCGGCCGCTCGCCCTGCTGGACCGCACCCTCGCCTCGGCCACCGGCACGGACGACCGTGCCCACGACGCCCTCGCCCGCACGGTCCACGCCCTCTTCGGCACCGGCGACCGCGGAGCCTGGCTGCTCGACCGGCTCGGCCCCCTGCTGCGCGACGATCCGCCCGCCCCCGCCGACTGGCCCGACCTCGCCGCCGCCTGGCGGCTCCTGCTCACCGGCCTCGCCGCCGAACGCCCCCTGCTTCTCGTCCTGGAGGACCTGCACACCGCGCCCGACCCGGTCCTGGACCTCGTCACCGAACTCGCCGACGCCGCCGGACCCGTACCGCTGCTCCTCGCCGTCACCGCGCGCCCCGAACTCCTCGATCGCAGGCCCACCTGGGGCGGCGGCCGACGTGACGCCCTCGCCCTCACCCTCGACCCGCTCGACGAGCCCTCCTCGGCCGCACTGCTCGACGCCCTTCTCCCGGACAGCGGCGGCGCGTTGCCGGCCGACCTGCGGCGCGACGTCCTCGCCCGCGTCGGCGGCAACCCCCTCTACGCCGTGGAGTACGCACGGGAGTTGTCCGTCGCAGGGCCCGGGCGCCCGGCGGGCCCGCCGGCGATGCCCCGCCATGTGCGTCAGGTCGTCGCCGCCCACCTCGACACGCTGCCGCCGCTCGCCAAGGCTGTCCTGGTGTGCGCCTCCGCCCTGGGCGGCGTGTGCTGCGCCGACGGTGTCGCGGCGGTCGGTGGCGTGGACCGCGCCGAGGCCGCGCACTGGCTCGACCACCTGGAACGCCGGGACTTCCTGCGCCGCTCCCGGCACCCCTCCGCCACCGGCGCCCTGCGCTACGCCTTCCGGCACCCGGCCACCCGCGAGGCCGTCGACGCGCTGGTGCCGCGCACGGTCCGCGAGGACCGCAGGCGCCGCGCCGAGGCCTGGACCGAAAGCACGGCTGCCCAGCTGACCGCCCGACCGTGATACGCGGCACGTCATTATCCGAATCGACCGACAGTGCCGTGGAATTCGTGTGCCCATTCCACGGATTACCCGCCGATGGAAACACCCAACTGGGTCCTTGTGCGCCCATCGCATAAGTTCGGTGCCGAGCGGCGCGGAAAGCGTGCCGAAGACTCGGGAAAACACCGAGAACGGCGGCGCATCATGACATGGCCGAACGTCGCTTCCGCACGGAAAGGAATGGTTGTGCGCATTCTCTGCAGTCTCGCGCTGTCGCCCTCCAACGCACGTGCCCTGCTGCCGCTGGCCCGCGCCGCGGCGGAGGCCGGCCATGAGGTCACCGTGGTATCCCCGCCGGAGATGGCCGGTGTCTTCGAGGGCGAGGACATCCGCGTCCTGCCGCTGTTCACCGACATGGCCGAGATCGTGCTCAGCCTGCTCCAGCAGAAGCGCATCGACTTCGCCCCCTCCGACCCGTTCTCACCGGGGACCCTCCTCGCCACCGCCTGCGGCCCGCACGTCACCGACGCATACCGTCAACTCCTGGACGTGGCACAGGAGTTCAAGCCGGACGTGATCCTGCGCAGCGGCGTCGAGTTCGCCGGCTACCTGGTCGCCGAGACCCTCGGCGTCCCGCACGTCACGGCGCCCTCCGGCGGCGGCCAGTACCTCGACGCGAAACTGGCCCTGACCGAGCTGAACCTGCGCCGCGCCGAACTGGGCCTGCCCGAGAGCGACTCGGCCGAGGCGATCCACGCGCACGGCCGCTTCGACTGCATGCCGCCCGAGTACGCCTTCACCGCGCACGAGATGGGCGGCACCTTCGCCTACCAGCAGCCGTCCGCCATCGTGCGCAGCGAGACCGGTCCCGAGTGGCTGCGCGACGTCCCCGGCGACAAGCCGCTCGTGGTGGTCTCCAGCACCAACGTGTTCGCCTCGCTGATGCACCACTCCGTCTTCCCGCGCATCCTCGACCTGTTCTTCGACGGCGTGGTCGCCGGACACCTCTTCGAGGGCCTGGACATCGAGGCCGACCCGGCGCTGGTCGTGGGCGCGTTGATGCCCGGTGACGCCAACCCGCTCACCACCATCGTCAAGGGCCTGTCCCAGGTGGACTGCACCGCCGTCGTCGCCACCCGCGGCATGCCCGTCGACCCGGCCGCAGTCGGCGACAACGTGCACCTCTTCGACAGCATCCCGCAGCCGCTGCTGCTGGAGACCGCCCAGCTGCTCTTCACCCACGGCGGCTACAACAGCGTCCGCGAGGCCGTCCGCGCCGGCGTCCCCATGGCCGTCCTGCCCGAACTGAGCGACCAGGCGCACAACGCGAGCCGGGTCACGGAGCTCGGGCTCGGGCTGCGCGTACCCAGCGCGGGCGCCGACGACGTCGCCGGGACCGTCGACCGGCTGCTCGCCGACCCCGGTCACACCCACGCGGCCCGCACCGCTCAGCGCCACATGCTCGCGCTGCCCCAGGTCACCGCCGCCGTCGACCACCTCGTCGCCCTCGCCGGGCACTGAACGGGAATCCAGACAGGAGCAGGAAGATGGACACGCAGTTCCTCCGGGCGTTCTACGACCTGGCCTCGTGGATCCGGCTCTCCCCGCTGCTGAACGGCCCCTACCTGCCGTTCTCCGCGTGGTCGCTGCGCCCCGGCGCCCTGATCAAGCTGCTCGACGACATCGCCCTCGGCGACCGCAAGGTCCTCGTCGAGTGCGGCAGCGGCACCTCCACGATCGTCTTCGCCCGCTATCTCGCCCAGCGCGGCCACGGCAACGTGCTCTCCCTGGAGCACGACGAGAAGTGGGCCCGGTGGGTGAACGACCAGCTGGCGCAGGAGGGTCTGAGCGAGGTCGCCCGCGTCGTGCACGCCCCGCTCGCCGAGCACCCGGCCGCCGTCAAGCGCGTCGAGTGGTACGAGCCCGGGACCGTCGAGGACGAGGTCGGCGCCTTCACCGACAAGCACGGCAAGATCGACCTGCTGCTCGTCGACGGCCCGCCCGGCTGGGAGCAGGGCCGCAAGCTGGCCCGCTACCCGGCCGTACCCGCCCTGAAGGAGCACCTGGCGCCCGGAGCCACCGTGATGCTCGACGACGTCAACCGCTCCGAGGGCGTGGAGATCACCAAGCGCTGGGAGGACGAGTGCGGCCTCACCATGCAGCTCGACCCCTACGGCACCCGCACCGCGTTCGGCAACTTCCCCGCCTGACCCGCGGTACCCACCCAGCCGAAGCCGAGCCCCGCGGCGAACACCCCCGGAAGGAGAGGCCCATGCTGGCCCTGAACGGCGGGCCCAAGGTGCGGACACAACCCTTCCCGCGCTGGCCCGAGTACGACGAGACCGAGAACCTCGCCCTCGCCCGCGCCCTCCAGCAGGGCGAATGGGGGCGGCACGGCGGCAAGGAGGTCCAGGCGTTCGAGCGCGAGTTCGCCGAGTTCGGCCAGGCGCCCGCAGCGCTCGCCGTCACCAACGGCTCCCACGCCCTCGAACTCGCCCTGGAACTCGCCGGGATCGAGCCCGGTGACGAGGTGATCGTCCCCGCGTACACCTTCGTCGCGACCTCCACCGCCGTCCAGCGGCGCGGCGGTGTCCCGGTGCCCGTCGACGTCACCCCGGACACCTTCTGTCTCGACCCCGCCGGCCTCGACGCCGCCGCCACCGACCGCACCCGCGCGGTGATCCCCGTCCATGTCGGCGGCCATGTCGCCGACATGGACGCCATCACCGCCTGGGCCGGGGCCCGCGGTGTCGCCGTCATCCAGGACGCGGCCCAGGCCCATGGCGCCACCTGGCGCGGCAAGGGCCTCGGCGCTCTCGGCTCGATCGCCACCTTCTCCTTCCAGAGCACCAAGGTGATCACCGCGGGCGAGGGCGGCGCCCTGCTGCTGCCCGACGACGACACCTACGAGGACGCCTGGGTACGGCACAACTGCGGCCGCACCCGTGAACTCCATCTCGCCACCGCCTCCTCCAACTTCCGTATCTCCGAACTTACCGCCGCCCTGCTGCGCGCCCAACTCGCCCGGTTCGCCGACCAGAACGCCCGCCGCGCCGCCCGCCACACCGAACTGGCCGCCGTGCTCGGCGAGATCCCCGGCATCCGCCTCCAGGGCCGCGACCCCCGCTGCACCGGCACCCCGCACTACATGACGACGTTCGTCCTCGACCAGGACGAGCTCGGCGGGCTCGACCGCGACACCGTCGCCCTCGCGCTGCTGATGGAGGGCATCCCCGCCTTCGGCAGCCACCAGCCCCTGCACCGCACCGACGCCTTCTGGACCGGCGCCACCGGCGGCGTCCGGCCCGAGGAACTCGCCGACCGCTGCCCCAACGCCGAACGCGTCGGCCGCGACGGCGTGCTCATTCCGCACCAAGCCCTGCTCGGCACCCGCCAGGACGTCGACGACGTCGCGACCGCGGTCGCCAAGGTCCTGGCCGAACTGCCGCGCAACGGCGCCCCTCCGGCTGTCTGACGCCCCCGGAACCCGACGACCCCGACACCGCACCCGACACCGACTTCGCACGCCCCGCGCCCGGCGCGGCGGTTCACAGGATGGGAACGAAAGCGATGACCAGCGACAACCCGGCCGGCCGGACCTTCGAGGTCCTCGTCGTCGGCAATGGTGTGCTCGGCCTGTCCCTGGGCCTGACCCTCGCCCGCCGTGGCACCAAGGTGGCCGTCCTCGGCCGCACCGACCGGCCCTGGGCCGCCTCCACCGCAGCCGGCGCCATGCTCGGCACCTTCGGCGAGGTCACCTCCACCCTCGTTGCCAGCGAGCAGGGCCGCGCCAAGTTCGACCTCGGAGTCCGGGCCACCCGACTGTGGGACGACTGGCTGGACCAGCTGTCCGAGGAGACCGGCGAGCACGACGACCTGCGCTGCGCCGACGGCACCGTGATGCTGCTGAACTCGGTGGGCGTACCCGGCATCGACTCCGCCAACTACACCGCCATCCGCAAGACCCTCGACGAGTACAAGGAGCCGTACGAGGACATCGACCCGGCCGAGCTCGGCTGGCTCGACCCCGACCCGCTGGCCCGGCCCCTGATGGGCATGTTCATCCCCGGCGAGCACGCCGTCGACTCCGGCCGCCTGCTGGACCGTCTCCAGAGCGCGCTCCTGAAGGCCGGCGGCACCCTCCTCGACGGCTTCGGCGAGAGCCTGACCACCCAGGGCGAGCGCATCACCGGCGTCAGGCTCACCAGCGGCGACACCCTCACCGCCGGCCAGGTCGTCCTCGCCGCCGGCGCCGCCTCCCAGACCCTCCTCGACACCGTGCCCGCCCTGGGCGGCACCATTCCGCGGCTGTGCGCCGGGGTCGGCGTGTCCGTCGTCGCGCGCGTCAACCCCGATGTGCCCGGCCCCACCAGCGTGCTGCGCACCCCCAACCGCGCCTTCGCCTGCGGCCTGCACCTCGTGCCGCGTGGCCAGGGCCACGTCTACCTCGGCGCCACCAACGCCATCGAGCCCGAGCCCGCCGACGTGCCCTCCATCCGCGACGCCACCTTCCTGCTCGGCTGCGCCCTGCGCCAGCTGCGTCGCGACCTCGACACCGCCGGCATCGAGAAGATCCAGGTCGGCAACCGGCCCGTCGCCTTCGACGGCTTCCCGCTCGTCGGCAGCGCCGGCCTCGACGGCCTGTGGATGATGACCGGCACCTACCGCGACGGCCTGCACCTGTCGCCGCTGCTCGCCGACGAGATGGCCCGCCGCATCCTCGGCGATGACACCCGCCACGACCTGTCCGTGTTCCAGCCCGTCCGCAAGCCCACCCAGGCCCACAGCCGCACCGACGTCGTCGAGACCGCCGTCACCCACCTGCTCGCCACCGGCTACGAGGACGAGTGGAAGATCCCCAACGCCTGGCCCGCCGTCATCGAGGCCCAACTGCGCGCCGGATTCGCCAAGTTCGCCGACGCACTCGACGACGACTACACCCCGCCCGCCGAGATCCTCGCCAAGGCCCAGATGAACCCGGCCTTCGCCCAGCAGGTCCGCCAGTACTACGCCGCGAGCCGCGCGGCGCACTGAGCGCTCCGCTGGAAAGTGCCGCGTCGTGCCGCCGTTCGTCTGCGGCAGCGTCGTGGCTGGTCGCGCCCACGCGGCGGTAGCCGCATATCGATACGGCCCGGCGCACCTTACGGGGCGCGCTGCCGGACCGCAGCCTGATCCGTCCGCCCTGCTTGGCGCCGCCACCCCCCCCATGCGCCGTACAGAAGGAGAGTCGCGTCACCATGAGCTGTCCCGAACTTCCGCCGACGGTCGACCTGCTCGTCGTCGGAAGCGGCCCGGTGGGGTCGGCCGTCGCCCGCCGCGTGTACGACGCCGTACCGCACGCACGGATCCTGATGGCCGACCTCGGGCCGCGCCTGACCGGGCGGGCCGGGCTGCACCTCGGCAACCTGCCCGCACCGGAACGGGCCGCGGCCCAGGCCCGTTCCCAGGGGCGCGATCCCGAGACCGCGCCCGGTGAGGACGGCGCGCTGGTGAAGAAGTACGCGGACCGCGGCACGCATCTGCTGCGGCCCCGCCGCGACGACGAGCCCGAGCAGTTCGCCATGCCGGCCGCGGTCATGTCCAGCAACATCGGCGGGATGGGCGTGCACTGGGCCTGCACCGCCCCCCGTCCGCTGGACAGCGAACGGCTGCCGTTCCTGCCCGGCGACGACCTCGACGCCGCCCTGTCCGTCGCCGAACACCTGCTGAGTGTCACCCGCGACGCCTACCCGGCCACCGAGGCCGGCGACCTCGTCCTCAAGACGCTCGGCCGGCTCTTCGACGGCGACTACCCGGTCGGCCGCGGCGTCGGCACCATGCCGCTCGCCTGCACCCCCCGCCCGGGCCGCCGGCCGCTGTGGGCCGGCCCCGACACCGTCCTCGGCCCGCTCGCCCACGCCGGCGCCACCGCGGGCGACGGACGCTTCCGCATCGCCGACGAAACCATGTGCCGGCGCCTGCTGTTCAGCGGGCGCACGGTCACCGGCGCCCTCCTCGAACACCTCCCGACGGGCACCGAGTTCGCCGTGCGCGCCTCCGCCGTAGCCGTCTGCGCCGACGCGCTGCGCACCCCGCAGCTGCTGTGGGCCTCCGGCATCCGCCCCGACGCCCTCGGCCGCTACCTCAACGACCAGCCCAAGACCGTCAGTTCCGTCCACGTCAAGGACGGCCCCACCGCGGGGCTCGCCGCGCGCGGCACCGTCGAGTTCGGCGGCGACATCCGCGACCTGGAGACCGGCCGCTTCTGGGTGCCGTTCGCCGACCCCGGCCGCCGCAACCACGGCCAGGTCATGACCATCGACACCTCGCCCCTGGAAGGCGTCGACCCGGCGCTGTTCGTCGGCATGGTCTGGTACGGCGCCAAGGAGATCCGTGCCGAGGACCGCATCGAGTTCTCCACCAGCGAGGCCGACGCCTACGACATGCCCGACATGACCGTCCACTACGACCTCACCCCACGCGACCTCGCGGGCGCCGAACAGGCCCGCGCGGACCAGGAGGCCGTCGCCGAGGCCCTCAGCGGCGAGTTCCTGGAACGGCCCGAGCTGTTCCCCGCCGGCAGCTCCAAGCACTACCAGGGCACCGTGCGCATGGGCCCCGTCGACGACGGCACCTCGGTGTGCGACACCGACAGCCGCGTCTGGGGCTTCGACAACCTCTACGTCGGCGGCAACGGAGTCATCCCGACCGCCACCGCCGTCAACCCGACGCTGTACAGCGTCGCCCTGGCCGTCCGTGCCGCGGCGTCCATCAGCGCGCGGCTCATCGGCGTCTGACCGCAGCGAAGTTACCGAGAATCGAGGTGGCCGTCGTGCACCGCCACACCATCGCCGTCATCGGCACCGGCTATGTCGGACTCACCGCCGGGGCCTGCCTGGCGTCGCTCGGACACCGGGTGGTCTGCGCCGATCTGGACCCGGTCAAGGTCGCGGAGCTGGGCCGCGGCGACGTACGCATCCTGGAGGAGGGCCTGCCCGAGCTGGTGCAGGCCGGGCTCGACGCGGGCCGGCTGCGTTTCGTCGTCGGCGCCGCCGACGCCGTCCGCGGCGCCCGCACCGTGTTCATCTGCGTCGGCACCCCCACCGGGCCCGACGGGCGCGCCGACCTCACCGCCGTCGACGCGGTCGTCGAGGAGATCCGGACCCTGCTGGAACCCGACAGCGTCCTGGTCACCAAGTCGACCGTGCCGGTCGGCACCGCCGCCCGCGTCACCGCCGCCCTCGGCCGACCCGACGTCGGCGTCGTCAGCAACCCGGAGTTCCTGCGCGAGGGCACCTCCGTCAGCGACTTCCTCCAGCCCGACCGGGTCGTGATCGGCTCCGACAGCCCCTGGGCCGCCGCCCAGGTCGCCGAACTGTACGCCGGCGTGGACGCGCCCGTCGTCATCGCCGACGCCGCCAGCGCCGAGGTCGTCAAGTACGCCGCGAACTGCTTCCTCGCCGTCAAGCTGTCCTACGTCAACACCCTCGCCGAGCTGTGCGAGGAGGTCGGAGCCGACATCGGCCGGGTCACCACCGCCCTCGGCCAGGACCACCGCATCGGCAGCGCGTTCCTGCGCCCCGGACCCGGCTGGGGCGGCTCCTGCCTGCCCAAGGACACCCGCGCCCTGCTCGGCACGGCCGACGCGCTCGGCGTCGACTTCCCGCTCGTGCGGGCGGCCATCGGCACCAACGACCACCAGCGGACCCGGATCGCCGACAGGATCGCCCGCCTGTGCGGCGACACCGACGGCTCCCTCGCCGGAGTCCGGATCGGGCTGCTCGGCCTCACCTTCACGGCCGGCACCGACGACCTGCGCGACTCGCCCGCCCTCGCCCTCGCCGCCGAACTCGCCCGCCGCGGCGCCGAACTCACCGCCCACGACCCGGCCGTCCCCGCCACCCGGCACACCGAACTCCCCGCCGACATCAACGTCGTCGACGACCCCCACCAGGCCGCCAAGGGCGCCTCCGCGCTGGTTCTGTGCACCGAGTGGCCGCACTACCGCGGCCTCGACTGGGCCCGGATCGCCGCCGACCTGCACCACCCGGTCGTCGTCGACACCCGCAACCACCTCGACCCGGCCGCCCTCAGCGCCGCGGGCCTCAGCTGGCACGGCACCGGCACCAGCCCGGTGGAGCCCGCCCCCACCGCCGTATAGACGCATACACAAAGAGAGCCACAAGGAAAGGTCCGTCACCATGCGGGTGCTGTGCAGCATCACCGGCTCGCCCTCCCACGCGCGCGCCTGCCTGCCGCTCGTGCGGGCCCTCGGCGAGGCCGGACACGACGTCCTCGTCGTCACCGCCGACAAACTCGCCCCCGTCCTCGCCGGCGAGCGGGCCCGTGTCGAGGGCGTCTACACCGACATCACCGCCCAGGGCATGCGGCTGCTGTTCGAGGGCAAGCTGCCCATCCCCAAGGAGTTCAGCCGCTTCGCCCACGACCTGTGGGCCACCCTCGGCGCCGGCCCTCAACTCGTTGACGCCTACGACGTACTGCTGCCGCTCGCCCGCGAGTTCCGCCCCCACGTGATCCTGCGCGACGGCTACGAGTTCGCCGCGCTCCTCGTCGCCGAGACCCTCGGCGTGCCCCATGTGCCCGCGCCCTCCGGCTCGGGCCAGTTCCTCGACCCGGAACTGCTGCTCCCGCTGCTGAACGACCACCGCCGCGCACTCGGCCTGCCCGAGACCGACGACCCGGCCGCCGTCTACCGGCACGGACGCCTCGACTGCATGCCCGCCCCCTACTCCTTCGCCCGCCCCCTCGCCCCCGACGCCGTCGCCTACCGCCAGCCCCGCACCGTCACCCGCGGTGAGCGCCTGCCCGACTGGTTCGCCGAACTGCCCACAGACCGGCCCCTCGTGCTCGCCTCACTCGGCACCGGACTGCCCGGCACGGTGCTCGAATTCCTCGACAAGGCCCGCGAGTTCGGCGCCCCCATCCCCGTCTACGACCCCGCCGAACCCCTCGACACGGTCGTCGAGGCCCTCTCCGCGCTGGACTGCGCCGCCGTCGTCTCCACGCTCGGCATGCCCGTGGACACCGCCAAGGCCGCGCCCCACGTCCGCGTCGTCGACCGCTTCCCGCAGCAACTCCTCCTCGAACACGCCGCGTTGTTCCTCACTCACGGCGGCTACAACAGCATCCGCGAGGCCGTGCGCGCCGGCGTCCCCATGGCGGTGCGGCCCATGTTCGGCGACCAGCAGTACAACGCGCTGCGCGTCGCCGACCTCGGCCTCGGCGAACACATCGCGACCCGCGGCGCCGAACCCATGCTTCAGGCCTGCCGCCGTCTGCTGGCCGACGCGGGCGTCCTGGACGAGGCCCGGAGCGCCCAGAAGGAGATGCTCGCCCTGCCCGCCATCGACGCCGCCGTCACCCACCTGGAACGCCTGTCCACGAACTGACGGTCCCTCCCGCACACCCGCACCGACGCCGACGCGGCCCATAGGGGCCTGTTCTGAGTTCCCCGGGGTGCCGCAGGCGCGGCGCGCCGTCCGTGACCTGCTCGCCCGCCAGGGCGTGCCCGTCACGGACGACCTGGGCCACGGGCTGCTGCTACCGGGGAACTCAGAACAGGCCCTGGGCCCGTCGGCGCCGTCATGATCCCGGCGCGCGCTCCATCTCCTTGTGTTTCCACCAGTCGTCCGTCCGAATAATCGAACCAGTTGGGCGAACGGATCAGGCCACCCCCACGTTCCCGGCCGCCGCACGCCGACGCCCCCCACAGGCCCCGGTCCAGTATCCGAAGACGTGGCGACGAGTCATCCGCGGGAGAGAACGTGTCCGAACAAGCTCGCTCCACCTCGGCCACCCGCCCGTTCGCGGGCACCCCACGCCCCTGGCTCCTCACCGGGCAGGGCACCCGAGCCGTACGGGAACAGGCCCGCATCCTGCGGACCCTCGTACGCGCCGGAGCGCCGGACCGCATCGCGGCGGCCCTGCTGCACGGCGTCGACCCGGCCCACCCCTGTCGCGCGGCCGTCACCGCGACCGACCCCGACGACCTCGCCGCGGCCCTGGACGCCCTGGCCGACGGCACCCCCACCGACCACGTCACCGAGGGCCGGCCCACCGCCCGCGACGGCGGACCCGTCTTCGTCTTCCCCGGCCACGGCTCACAGTGGCCCGGCATGGCCCGCGAACTCCTCGACACCTCACCGGTGTTCGCCCGCCGCATGGAAGAGTGCGCCGACGCCCTCACCCCGCACCTGGATCACAACCCCCTCGACGTCCTGCGCGGCACGCACGCGCTCACCACACCCGACGTCACCCAGCCCGCCCTCTTCGCCGTCATGGTGTCGCTGGCCGCCCTCTGGGAGAGCGTCGGGGTACGGCCCGCGGCGGTCGTCGGCCACAGCCTCGGCGAGATCGCCGCCGCCTGCGTCGCGGGAGCCCTCACCCTCGACGACGCGGCCCGCGTCGTCGCGAGCTGGGGCACCGCCCAGCTCAGCCTGCACGGGCGCGGCGACATGGTGTCCGCCCTGATGCCCGTCGAACGGCTGCGGGAACGACTCGCGCCCTGGCACGGCAGGCTCCACCTCGCGGCCGTCAACGGCCCCGACAACGGAGTCGTCGCCGGTGACGCCGACGCCGCGGCCGAACTCCTCGCCGAGCTGACCGCCGAAGGCGTCCGCGCCCGTACCGTCGACTACGGCGTCGCCGCGCACTCACCGCACATCGACGAGATCACCGACCGCATCCGCGCCGACCTCGCCACCCTCACCCCGCGCGCGGCCCGCATCCCCCTGTACGCCGCCTCGGCCGGCACGGCCCTCGACGGAGTGACCCTCGACGCGGACCACTGGGCCGCCGCCCTGCGCGACACCGTCGAGTTCGTCACCGCCGTCGGCACCGCACTCGACGCCGGCCACCGGCACTTCCTGGAGATCAGCCCGCACCCGCTGCTCACCCCCGGTCTGGAGACCGTCCTCACCCGGGCGGGCGTCACCGGCACAGTCCACACCACCCTGCGCCGGGACGCGGGAGACACCGACCGCTTCCAGCGCGCCATGGCCGAGTACTGGACGACCGGCGGCGACCCCGACTGGGCCGCCCTGCACGACCCCGCCACCGACCCGGCCGACCTGCCCGCCGAACTCGCCGACGCCGCCGCCGTCGAGGACCCCGACACCATCGGCACACCCCTCGGCGTCCAGGCGGCCGCCCTGCACGACCGCCTCGGCGACCTGCCCGAGCCCGACCGGCGCCGCGCCCTCGTCGACCTCGTCCGCGACCAGGTGGCCGACCTGCTGGAGCTGCCCGGCGGCGCGCCCACGCACGTGTCCTTCCGCGACCAGGGCGTCGAATCGGCCACCGCCGTCGCCCTCCGGGACCGTCTGCGCGCCGCGACCGGACTGCCCCTCGCCCCGACCGCCGCCTTCGACTACCCGACTCCCGCGGCCCTCGGCCACCACCTCTACGAACAGCTCTACGGCACCACCGCCGCCGACCCCGGCACCACCGCCGGTCACGCGCACTCCGACGAGCCCATCGCCGTCGTCGGCATGGCCTGCCGCTTCCCCGGCGACGCCGACTCGCCCGAGGCCCTGTGGCAGCTCCTCCTGGACGGCACCGACGCCGTCACCCCGCTGCCCGACGACCGGGGCTGGGACGTCGAGGGACGCTACGACCCCAGCGGCACCGCGCCCGGCGGCTTCCTCCAGCGCGAAGGCGGATTCCTGCGCGCCGCCGCCGACTTCGACGCCGCCTTCTTCGGCATCAGCCCCCGCGAGGCCCTCGCCATGGACCCGCAGCAGCGGCTGCTGCTGGAGACGACGTGGGAGGCGCTGGAGCGGGCGGGTATCGACCCGACGACCCTGCGCGGCACGGCGACCGGCGTCTACCTCGGCCTCATGACGGTCGACTACGACCGTGCCGCCGCCACCGCCTCCACCGACGTCGCCGGCCACGTCCTGACCGGCAACGCCGTCAGCGTCGCCTCCGGCCGTATCTCCTACACCCTCGGCCTGGAGGGCCCCGCCCTCACCGTCGACACCGCCTGCTCCTCCTCCCTGGTCGCCCTCCACCTCGCCTGCGAGGCCCTGCGCGGCGGCGCCGCGACCACCGCCCTCGCAGGCGGCGCGACGGTCCTCCCGAGCCTGGAGATGTTCGCCGAGTTCTCCCGCCAGCGGGCCCTCGCACCCGACGGCCGCTGCAAGGCGTTCTCCGCGCAGGCCGACGGATTCTCGCTCAGCGAGGGCGCCGGCATGCTTGTCCTGATGCCGCTGTCCGAGGCCCGGCGCCAGGGCCGCGAGGTCCTCGCCGTGATCCGCGGCAGCGCCATCAACCAGGACGGCGCCTCCAACGGCCTGACGGCCCCCAGCGGCCCCGCCCAGCAGCGCGTCGTCCGCCAGGCCCTCGCAGGCGCCGGACTGCGCCCCGCCGACGTCGACGCCGTCGAGGCGCACGGCACGGGCACCCCGCTCGGCGACCCCATCGAGGCACACGCCCTCGCCGCCGCCTACGGCCGCGACCGTGCGGAGCCCCTGTGGCTCGGTTCGGTCAAGTCCAACATCGGCCACACCCAGGCCGCCGCGGGCGTCGCCGGCGTCATCAAGATGGTCATGGCCCTGCGCGAGGAACGCCTCCCGCGTACCTTGCACGCCGACGAGCCGTCCTCCCACATCGACTGGTCGCACGGCACGCTGCGACTGCTCCAGGAGGAACGCCCCTGGGCGCGCGGGGACCGTCCGCGCCGGGCGGGTGTCTCGTCGTTCGGCATCAGCGGCACGAACGCGCACCTCGTCCTCGAAGAGGCCCCCGTCGCGGAGGAGCCGGACCCGGCCGAGGAACCGCTCACGCGACTGCCCGTGGTCCCGTGGGTCGTGTCGGCCCGCAGCGAGCGGGCCCTGCGGGACCAGCTGGACCGTCTGACGGCACTCGACGCGGACCCGCTCGACGTGGCCTGGTCACTGGCCACCACCCGTGCGGCCCTGCAACACCGCACCGTCGCCCTGCGCCCCGGAGCCGTCATCTCCGGGACGGTCTCGGAGGGCCGTACGGCGTGGATGTTCACGGGGCAGGGGAGTCAGCGTCCTGGTATGGGCCGGGGGTTGTACGAGGTGTTCCCGGTGTTCGCGTCGGCGCTCGATGAGGTCTGCGCGCTGCTGGATGCCGAGCTCGGTTTCGAACGGCCGCTGAAGGAGGTGCTGTTCGCCGAGGAGGCGGAGGACGGGACCGGGTATGCGCAGTCGGCGTTGTTCGCGTTGCAGGTGGCGCTGGTGGCGTTGTTGCGGTCGTGGGGCGTGCGGCCGGAGCTGGTGCTGGGGCATTCGGTGGGGGAGTTCGCCGCTGCGTATGCGGCCGGGGTTTTCGAACTCGCGGACGCTGTACGGCTGGTGGCTGCTCGTGCCCGCCTGATGCAGGCGTTGCCCGAGGGCGGTGCGATGGTGGCCGTGGAGGCGTCTGAGGCCGAGGTCGCCGAGTGGCTGGTGGACGGTGCGGTGATCGCCGCCGTCAACGGGCCGTCGGCCGTGGTGGTCTCCGGCGCCCGGACGTCGGTCGAGGCCTTCGCCGAACGGGCGCGGGAGTCGGGACGGCGGACGACCCGGCTGAAGGTCTCGCACGCGTTTCACTCGCCGCTGATGGAGCCGGTGCTCGCCGAGTTCACGACGGTGGCCGAGCAGGTGAGCTTCAACCGGCCGGCGGTGGCGGCTGTCAGCACGCTGACGGGTGCCGCGCTGTCCGACGGCGACTGGACGAGCGCTGCCTACTGGGCCGAGCAGATCGTCAGGCCGGTGCGTTTCCATGACGCGCTGACCGCCGCCCGTGCCCAGGGCGCGGGACGCTTCCTGGAGATCGGCCCGGATCCCGTGCTGACCGCGCTGGCCGGTGACGTGTCGGCCGCCGCGACCCTGCGCAAGGACCGCCCGGAGGCGGAGACGGTGCTGACGGCCGCCGCCGAACTCTACGTCCGGGGCACCGGGATCGACTGGCCCGCGCTGTTCGCGGGGACCGGCGCCCGCCGTGTCGACCTGCCCACGTACGCCTTCCAACGGCAGCGGTACTGGCTGCCCGACCACGCCCGTCCCGCGCGCCCGGCCGAGAGCGGAGAGGGCGTCGCCGACGGGGGGTTCTGGGAGCTCGTCGACCAGGGTGACGCCGACTCGCTCGCCGGAGAACTCGGTGTGGACAGCGGTGCCCCGCTGGACGCCGTCCTGCCGGTGCTCGCCGACTGGCGTCGCAAGCGCCGGGAGGAGTCGCAGCTTGCCGGGCTGCGCTACCGGATCACCTGGCGGCCCGTCCGCACGCCGGCCCCGGGCAGCCTGGACGGCGCCTGGCTGATCGCGGTCGACGAGGACACTCCGGCCGAGCTGGTCGACGCGGCCGCGGGCTCGCTGCGGGCCGCCGGCGCCGACGTGACGGTCGTGACCGGACCGGCCGCCGACCCGCAGACGCCGTACGCGGGCGTACTGTCCCTGCTCGCCGACCCCGCGGACGTGGTGGCACTGATGCAGGCGTGCCCGGAGAGCCGGCTGTGGTGTGTGACCTTCGGAGCCGTGGCCGTGTCCGGCCGCGAGGGACTCGCGCGCCCGGAACAGGCCGCCGTATGGGGGTTGGGCCGGGTCGTGGCGCTGGAGCAGCCCGACCGCTGGGGTGGACTGATCGATCTGCCGGACGAACCGCACCCCCGGCTCTGGCAGCGGGTCGCGGCCGTGCTCGCCGCCCAGGGAGCGGGGGAGGACCAGCTCGCCGTGCGCGCCACGGGCATCCACGCCGCCCGGCTGGTGCGCGACCGCTCGGCACGGCCCGCGCGGTCCTGGCAGCCGCACGGCACCGTCCTGGTCACGGGCGCGACCGGCGCCCTGGGCGGGCACCTTGCCCGCTGGCTGGCGGCCGGCGGCGCGGAACACCTCGTCCTCGTGTCACGGCGCGGAGCCGACGCCCCCGGTGCCGCCGAACTCGGCGCGGAACTGGGCGAGTCGGGCACCGCCGTCACCTTTGTCGCGGGCGACGTCGCCGATCGCGAGACCGTCGCGTCCCTCCTGGACACCTGTGCGCCGACGGCCGTCGTGCACGCCGCGGGCATCCTCGACGACGGGCTCGCCGCCGACCTCACCCCCGAACGTCTGGCCCGCGTCCTCGCCGTGAAGGCCGAGGGCGCCCGGCATCTGCACGAGCTGACGCGGGAGCGGGAGCTGGACGCCTTCGTCCTGTTCTCGTCCGTCACGGCCGTCCTCGGCAACGCCGGGCAGGCCGCCTACGCCGCCGCCAACGCCCGTCTCGACGCGCTCGCCCAGCACCGCCGCGCCGCCGGGCTGCCCGCGACGTCCATCGCCTGGGGGCCGTGGGGCGGTGGCGGCATGGCGGCCGAGGAGACCGTCGCCGAACACTTCCGCCGCCAGGGCATACGACCCCTGGAGCCGTCCCGCGCCCTCGACGCGCTCCGCCGCGCCCTCGACGAGGACGCCACCTGCACGACCGTCGTCGACATCGACTGGCAGCGCTTCGCCGCAGCCGCGTACACCCCGCGCCCGCTGCTCGCCGACCTCCCCGAGGCCGCGCCGCCCACCACCGATGCCGGGCCGAGCGCACCGGCCGCGGGCGCTCTCGGCGCCGAACTGTCCGGCCGCACGCCCGTGGAACAGGACCGGGTGCTGCTCGACCTCGTCCTCGACCAGGTCGCCGCCGTCCTCGGGCACGCCGACCGGACCGCCGTCGACGTCGGCCGCGCCTTCAAGGACCTCGGCTTCGACTCGCTGACCGGCGTCGCCCTGCGTCACCGACTCGCCGCCGCCACCGGGCTGTCCCTGCCCGCCACCCTCGTCTTCGATCACCCCGCCCCGACGGCGCTCGCCGCGTTCCTGCGCACACAGGTCCTCGGCGTCACCACGGACGAGATCGAGCGCGGCGGCCCGGCCCTCGCCCCCGCCGGCGCCGACGACGACCCGGTCGTCATCGTCGGCATGGGCTGCCGCTTCCCCGGCGGCGTGACCACCCCCGACCAGATGTGGGACCTGCTCGCCTCCGGCGAGGACGGCCTCACGCCGTTCCCCCAGGACCGCGGCTGGGACGTCGAGCGCCTCTACCACCCGGACCCCGGCCGTTCCGGCACCACCTACGCCCGCACCGGCGGGTTCCTGCACGACGCCGCCGACTTCGACGCCGAACTGTTCGGCATCAGCCCGCGTGAGGCCCTCGCCATGGACCCGCAGCAGCGGCTGCTGCTGGAGACGACGTGGGAGGCACTGGAGCGGGCGGGCATCGACCCGCTGTCCCTGCGCGGATCGGCCACCGGTGTCTTCGCCGGCACCAACGGCCAGGACTACCGCGACACCGCCCACGCCGCGGGCGAGGACGTCGAGGGCTACGTCGCCACCGGCTCGGCCGCCAGCGTCCTGTCCGGCCGCGTCAGTTACACCCTCGGCCTGGAGGGCCCCGCCCTCACCGTCGACACCGCCTGCTCCTCCGCGCTGGTCGCGCTCCACCTCGCCGCGCAGGCGATCCGCCAGGGCGAATGCCGCACCGCCCTCGCCGGCGGCGTGACCGTGATGGCCACGCCGGGCATCTTCGTCGAGTTCTCCCGTCAGCGCGCCCTGTCTGCCGACGGCCGCTGCAAGGCCTTCGCCGAGGGCGCCGACGGCACCGGCTGGTCCGAGGGCGCCGCCGTCCTCGTACTGGAACGGCTCTCCGACGCGCGCCGCGCCGGCCACCCCGTGCTCGCCGTGCTGCGCGGCTCCGCCGTCAACCAGGACGGTGCCTCGAACGGTCTGACGGCTCCCAACGGGCCCTCCCAGCAGCGGGTGATCCGGCAGGCCCTGACCGCCGCCGGACTGCGGCCCGGCGACGTGGACGCGGTCGAGGCGCACGGTACCGGCACGAGCCTCGGCGACCCGATCGAGGCGCAGGCCCTGCTCGCGACCTACGGCCAGGACCGCAGCGGGCCCCTGTGGCTGGGGTCGGTGAAGTCCAACATCGGCCACACCCAGGCGGCGGCAGGCGCGGCCGGCGTCATGAAGATCGTGCTGGCCCTGCGTGCCGGGCAGTTGCCGCCCACCCTGCACGTCGACGCTCCCTCCAGCCGGGTCGACTGGGACTCCGGTGCCGTGCGGCTGCTCACCGAGGCGCGGCCCTGGGCGCGCGGGGAACGCCCGCGCCGGGCCGGTGTGTCCGCGTTCGGCATCAGCGGCACCAACGCCCACGTCATCCTGGAGGAGCCGCCCGCCGCCGACGCCCCGGTCGCCGAGGCCCTCGTGACGGGCACGCCGGCCACCGACGCCCCCGCGGTGCACACGCCGGCCACCGACGTATCGGCCCCGGCCCGCTTCGTCGGCACCGTGCCCTGGATCCTCTCCGGCGGGACCCGCCAGGCCCTGCGCGCGCAGGCCGCCCGACTCGTCGCCCACCTCGCCGACCGGCCGGGCCTCGCCCCGGCGGACGTGGGCCGCACGCTGGCCACCGCCCGTGCCGCCCTCGACCACCGCGCTGTCCTCGTCGGCGATGACGCCGGCACCCTGACCGCCCTCGCCACCGCCCTCGCCGGCGGCGACACGGCCGCGCCGGTCACCTCGGTGGCGGGCGAGGGCCGCACGGTGTGGGCCTTCACCGGACAGGGCAGCCAGCGTCCCGGCATGGGCCGCGAACTGTACGACGCCCACCCGCTGTTCGCGCGCACCCTCGACGACACGTGCGCGCTGCTCGACGCCGAACTCGCCGGCGCCGACGGCTTCGGCACACCGCTGCGCACCGCGCTGTTCGCCACGCCGGACAGCCCCGAGGCCGCCCTGCTGGGCCGCACCGGCCACGCGCAGGCCGCGCTGTTCGCCCTCCAGATCGCCCTCGCCGAACTGCTGCGCTCCTGGGGCCTCACCCCCGACGCACTGGTCGGCCACTCCATCGGCGAGCTGGCCGCCGCCCACACCGCGGGCGTCCTCGAACTTCCCGACGCCGTACGGCTGGTGGCCGCCCGCGCCCGGCTGATGCAGGCGCTGCCCGAGGGCGGCGCGATGGCGGCCGTCGAGGCGGACCCCGAGGAGGTCGAGCCCTGGCTGACCGACGGCGCGGTCGTCGCCGCCGTCAACGGGCCGGCCGCCGTGGTGGTCTCCGGTACGGAGGCCGCCGTGGACACCGTGCTGAGTATCGCGCGCGAGCACGGGCGGCGCGTCACCCGGCTCAAGGTGTCGCACGCCTTCCACTCGCCGCTGATGGAGCCGATGCTGGCCGAATTCGCCGCCGTCGCGGGCGAGCTCACCTACCGGCGGCCCCGCATACCGGCCGCCAGCACCGTCACCGGCCTGCCCCTCGGCGACGACGACTGGGCGAGCGCCGACTACTGGGTACGCCAGGTGCGCCGGCCCGTCCTCTTCCACGATGCCGTCCGCACGGCCACCGGCGAACTCGGCGCCACCCGCCTGCTGGAGCTCGGCCCCGACCCGGTCCTCGCCGCCCTCGCCCAGCGCACCGCCCCCGACCTGACCGTCGCGGTCGCGGCCCTGCGCTCGGGCCGAGCCGAGCCCGACACCCTGCTCACCGCCGTGGGTGAACTCTTCGTACGCGGTACCCGGGTCGACTGGGCGGAGGTCTTCCGCGACACGGACGCCCAACTGATCGACCTGCCCACCTACGCCTTCCAGCGCGAGCGCTTCTGGCTCCCGGACCGCACCGCCCACCAGCCTGCCGAGGGGGGCTCCAAGGACGAGTTCTGGCAGCTGGTCGACACCGCCGACCCCGCCACGGTGGCCCATGAACTGGGCCTGCCCGAGGGCGCCTCCATGGACGCGCTGCTCCCGGCCCTGATGCGGTGGCGACGCCGGCACGAGGAACGCGCCGCGCAGGACCGTCGGCGCTACCGCGTGGTGTGGAAGCCGGTGCCGACACCGTGCACGGCTCGCCTCACCGGCCGCTGGCTGATCGCCGCCCCGGCCGGCGCACAGGACACCGACGCCTGCCTCGACGCGCTGCGCGCCGCAGGCGCCGACGCCGAACTCCTCACCCTGCCCGCATCGACCAGGACCGGGGAACTCGCCACGCACATCAGCGAGTACGGCCCGGATGGCATCGTCGTCGTTCCGGACGCCGCCGAAGCCCTCCCCGCACCCCACCTGAACCTCCTCCAGGCGCTGACCGCGGCCGGACTTCAGACCCCGGTGTGGGCCGTCACCCGGTCCGCCGTCGCCGTCAGGGCCGGGGAACCCCTCACTCGCCCCGACCAGGCGCAGATCTGGGGCTTCGGCCGCACGGCCGCCCTCGAACTGCCCCGACTGTGGGGCGGTCTCGTCGACCTCCCGGACGACGCAGGCCCCGACGCCTGGCAGCGCCTCGCCGCGGTCCTCGCCGCTCCCGGTCCGGAGGACCAACTGGCCGTCCGCGCCTCCGGCGTGCACGCCGCCCGCCTCGCTCACGACGTGCCGAGTGACACCGTGGCCGGAGCCCCCGCACTGCCGGCGCCGCGCGGAACCGTACTGATCACCGGCGGCACGGGCGCACTCGGCGCCCATGTCGCCCGACGCCTCGCCGACCTAGGCGCCGCACACCTGCTGCTGGTCTCTCGCAGCGGCCCGCAGGCCGTCGGCGCCGACGCACTGCGCGACGAACTCACCGCCCGCGGCGCCCGCGTCACTCTCGCCGCCTGCGACGTGGGCGACCGCGACGCACTGGCCGAACTGATCGCCGCGATCCCGGCCGAGACGCCCCTGACCGGTGTCGTCCACACGGCCGGGCTCCCCCAGAACACCCCGCTCACCGCCACCACCCCGAACAGCCTCGCCCAGGTGGTCTCCGCCAAGGTGACCGGGGCGAGGCACCTCCACGAACTGACCGCCGGCCTCGACCTCGACCTGTTCGTGCTGTTCTCGTCCGTGGCGGCCGTCTGGGGCAGCGGCGGTCAGGCCGCCTACGCGGCCGGCAACGCCTACCTCGACGCGCTCGCCCAGCACCGCCGTACCCTCGGCCTGCCCGCGACCTCCGTCGCCTGGGGCCCGTGGAGCGGCGGCGGCATGGCCGCCGACGAAGGAGTCGCCGAGCACCTCACCGAACGGGGCCTCGCCCTGCTCGCACCGGACAGCGCCCTCACCGCACTGGAGGAGGCGCTCCTCTCGGAACGCACCTGCGTGACCGTCGCGGACGTGGACTGGGAACGCTTCGCCCCCACCTTCACCTTCACCCGTCCCAGCTCGCTCATCGCCGACCTGCCCGAGGTCGTCGCAGCCCAGGCCGCGACAGCCGGCGTCGGCGACGCACCGGACGCCGTCGAGGGCGAACTCGCCGGAACCCTGCGCGCACTGCCCCCGGCCGAACAGGACCGCACCCTGCTGGATCTCGTCCAGTCCCAGGTCGCCGCCGTCCTCGGCCACGCCTCCCCGGCCGTCATCGACCCCGAACGCGCCTTCAAGGACCTCGGGTTCGACTCCCTCACCGCGGTCGACCTGCGCAACCGGCTCGCCGCGAGCACCGAAGTCGCCCTGCCCACCACCCTTGTCTTCGACCACCCCACCCCGTCCGCCCTCACCACCCACCTGCGCGACCGCCTCCTCGGCACGGGCGCCGGTCCCGACGCGGCCGCCCCCGAAGCCACGTCCTTGGCCGACGACGAACCCATCGCCGTCATCGGCATGGGCTGCCGCTTCCCCGGCGGCATCCAGTCCCCGGAAGACCTCTGGGGCGTCCTGACCGCCGGCGAGGACCGCATGTCGCCGTTCCCGGACGACCGCGGCTGGGACATCCCCGGCCTGCTGGAGTCCACCTCGGCCGCCCTCGGTACCCCGTTCGCCGGACGCGGCGGCTTCATCCCGGGCGTCGCGGGCTTCGACGCCGAGCTGTTCGGCATCTCCCCGCGCGAAGCTCTCGCGATGGACCCGCAGCAGCGGCTGCTGCTGGAGACCGCGTGGGAGGCGCTGGAGCGGGCGGGCATCGACCCGACCTCGCTGCGCGGCACGGCGACCGGTGTGTACGCCGGTGTCTCCGCCAACGGCTACGGCGGCGCCGTGCACGAGGCCGACGGCGAGTCCGCCGGCTACCTGCTCACCGGAAGCACCCCGAGCGTCGCCTCCGGCCGCCTCTCCTACGCCCTCGGCCTGGAGGGCCCGGCCGTCTCCGTGGACACCGCCTGCTCCTCCGCGCTGGTCGCCCTGCACCTGGCCTGCCAGGCCCTGCGCTCCGGCGAGTGCGACACGGCCCTCGCGGGCGGCGCCACGGTCATGGCCAACCCCACGGCGTTCGTGGAGTTCTCCCGCCAGCGCGGCCTCGCCCCGGACGGCCACTGCAAGCCGTTCGCCGAGGCGGCCGACGGCACCGGCTGGTCCGAGGGCGCCGGCGTGCTGGTGCTCATGCGCCGATCCGAAGCGGAACGGCGTGGCCACCGGGTGCTCGCCCTCGTCCGGGGGTCCGCCGTCAACCAGGACGGCGCCTCGAACGGTCTGACGGCTCCCAACGGCCCGTCCCAGCAGCGGGTGATCCGGCAGGCCCTGGCGGTGGCCGGTCTGCGCCCCGACGACGTGGACGCGGTCGAGGCGCACGGCACGGGCACCCGTCTGGGCGACCCGATCGAGGCTCAGGCCCTCCTCGCGACCTACGGCCAGGACCGTGACGAGCCCCTGTACCTCGGGTCGGTCAAATCGAACATCGGGCACACGCAGGCCGCCGCCGGTGTCGCCGGCGTCATCAAGATGGTCATGGCACTGCATGCCGAGCGCCTGCCCCGCACCCTGCACATCGACGAGCCGTCCTCACACGTCGACTGGGAGGCCGGTGCGGTACGCCTGCTCACCGACGAGCACGACTGGCCGCGCGGCGAACGCCCGCGCCGCGCGGGTGTGTCGTCGTTCGGCATCAGCGGTACGAACGCCCACGTCATCCTGGAAGAGGCGCCGCCCGCCCCGCCGGCGGAGCCGGAGGAACGACACGGCACGCCGCCCGTGGTGCCCTGGGTCGCGTCCGCACGGACGGCCACCGCCCTGAGGGCCCAGATCGAACGACTGACCCCGCTCGACGCCGACCCCCTCCACATCGGCCTGTCACTCGCCACCGGCCGCGCCACGCTCGAACACCGCGCGGTGCTCGGCGTGACCGACACGGCGGTCATGGGGTCGGTCATTGAGGGTCGTACGGCGTGGATGTTCACGGGGCAGGGGAGTCAGCGTCCCGGTATGGGCCGGGGGTTGTACGAGGTGTTCCCGGAGTTCGCGTCGGCGCTGGACGAGGTGTGTGGGCTGCTGGATGCCGAGCTGGGTTTCGAGCGGCCGTTGATGGAGGTGCTGTTCGCCGAGGAGGCGGAGGACGGGACCGGGTATGCGCAGTCGGCGTTGTTCGCGTTGCAGACGGCTCTGGTGGCGTTGCTGCGGTCGTGGGGGACGGCGCCGGGTGTGGTGCTCGGTCACTCGGTGGGTGAGTTCGCGGCTGCCTACGCCGCCGGGGTCTTCGAACTTCCTGATGCGGTACGGCTGGTGGCTGCTCGCGCCCGGTTGATGCAGGGGTTGCCCGAGGGCGGTGCGATGGTGGCCGTGGAGGCGTCCGAGGCCGAGGTCGCCGGATGGCTGGTGGACGGTGCGGTGATCGCGGCCGTCAACTCGCCCACGGCCGTGGTGGTGTCGGGTACCGAGGCCGCCGTCCAGACGGTCGCCGAGCGGGCGCGGGACGCGGGACGGCGGACGACCCGTCTGAAGGTCTCGCACGCGTTCCACTCGCCGTTGATGGAACCGGTGCTGGCCGAGTTCACAACGGTGGCCGGGCAGGTGACCTACCGCCGACCGACCGTCGCGGCGATCAGCACGCTCACGGGCGCCCCGCTGTCCGACGGCGACTGGGCGACCCCCTCCTACTGGGCCGAGCAGATCGTCAAGCCGGTGCGTTTCTCGGACGCGTTGGACTCGGCCCGTGCCCAGGGTGTCACACGTTTCCTTGAGATCGGCCCGGACCCGGTGCTCACCGCGCTGGCAGGCGACGCATCGGCAGCCGGGACCCTGCGCAAGGACCGTCCCGAGCCGGAGACCCTGCTCACCGCGTGTGCCGAACTCTTCGTCCGGGGCGCCGACTTCGACTGGTCCGCCCTCTTCGACGGCACCGGCGCCCACCGCGTCGACCTGCCCACCTACCCCTTCCAACGGCAGCGGTACTGGCTCGAACCCACCCGCCCCGTCCTCGATGCCGGCGGGCTCGGCCTCGGTGCGACCCGGCATCCGATGCTCGGCGCCGCCGTACGGCTGGCCGGTTCCGACACGGCCGTCCTCACGTCGCGGCTGTCCGAGCGGACCCACCCGTGGCTCGGCGATCACACGGTCGACGGCACGGTCGTCGTCCCCGGCACCGCGCTGCTCGAACTCGCGGTCCAGGCCGCCGACCACGTCGGTCTCCACGGCGTGGAGGAGCTGACGCTACGCGCCCCGCTGGTGCTGGCGCACGACAGTGCCGTACAGGTGCAGACTTCGGTCGACCCGGCCGAGGCCGAGGGAACCCGTACCGTGCGCATCCACGCCCGACCGGACGGATCGCCCGACGACGAGCCGTGGACTCTGCACGCCACCGGCACCCTCGGTGCGGCCGCACGGTCCGCCGTGCCCGAGTGGGACCCGCGGGTCTGGCCGCCCGCCGGGGCCGAGCCCGTCGCGGTCGACGACCTGTACGCGCGCCTCGCCGAGACCGGGATGGTGTACGGCCCGGCGTTCCAGGGGCTGCGTTCGCTGTGGCGTGCGGACGGTGATCTGTTCGTCGAGGCGGAGCTGCCCGAGCACACGGCCGACGACGCGTCCGGCTTCGCCCTGCACCCGGCTCTCCTCGACGCCGTGCTGCATGCGCTCGGCATCGACGACACCGAGGCCGACGCGGAGGCGGGGGAGGGGCGTCGGAAGGCACTGCTGCCCTTCCTGTGGTCCGGCGTTCACCCGACGGCCGTCGGAGCGTCCGCCGTGCGGGCCCGGCTGACCGTCCGTGCGCCCGGCGAGGTCGCTCTGCGGATCGCCGACGCCGCGGGTGAACCGGTCGCCGACGTCGACCGGTTGGTGCTGCGGCCGGTGGCGGCCGGTGAGGTCGGAGCCGGCAGCGCCCGGCATCTGTACCGGATGCGGTGGATCACTGCCCCCGCGTCGCCGACACGGTCGGTCACCGAACTCGCCGTGCTCGGCGAAACCGCGCTCCTCCCGGCCGGGGGCGGCCTGCGGTCCGGCGTCACCGCGTTCCCCGACCTCGCGGCTCTCACTGCCGACGAGACTGCCCCCGCGACCGTCCTGTTGCCCGTTCCTACGGGGCAGGCCCCGGCCGCGGCGGCGTCCGGCGTGCTCAGCGCGCTCCAGGGCTGGCTGGCCGAACCCGGCCTGGTCACCAGCCGTTTGGCCGTCGTCACCACCGGTGTCCGCACCGATCCGGCGGCCGCCGCCGTATGGGGTCTCGTCCGTACGGCGATCAGTGAGCACCCCGACCGGTTCGCGCTGGCCGACACCGACGGAACCCCCGAGTCGTGGCAGGCGCTCACCGAACGGCTCAGTGCGCTCGTCGACGGCGGAGCGACCCAACTCGCCTTCCACGACGGCCAGGTGCTCCAGCCCCGCCTCGCCCGGGTGACGGACGCGGCGACCGGCGACCCGGGCCGGCCCGGCGACGGCACCGTACTGATCACCGGCGGCACCGGCGGGCTGGGCGCCCTGGTCGCCCGGCATCTCGTGACCGCACACGGCGTACGCGATCTGCTGCTGCTCTCGCGCAGCGGCCCCGAGGCGCCGGGCGCCGACGAACTGGTCCGCGAGCTCACCGCCCACGGGGCCAGAGTCGCCGTCACCGCCTGCGACGTCGCCGACCGCGCCGCGCTCGAAGCGGCCCTGTCCGGCGTGCCGTTGAGCGCCGTGGTGCACACGGCGGGTGTCCTCGACGACGGCGTGCTCACCGACCTCACCCACGACCGCCTGGCGCGCGTCCTCGCAGCCAAGACCGAATCGGCGCTGCACCTGGAGGAGTTGACCGCCGACCGTGACCTGCGCGCGTTCGTGCTGTTCTCCGCCGTCGCCGGAGTCGTCGGTTCCGCCGGGCAGGCCGCCTACGCCGCCGCCAACGCCGCGCTCGATGCCCTCGCCGCCCGCCGCCACGCGCGCGGCCTGCCCGCCACGTCCCTGGCCTGGGGCATGTGGGAGCACACCGCCGGCATGGGTGGCCGTCTGACGGAAGCGGACGTGGCCCGCATGCGCCGCCTCGGCTACCCGGCACTGGCCACCGACGACGCGCTCGCCCTCCTCGACGACGCGCTGCGCACCGGTGAACCGGCGCTCGTGCCCGCTGCCCTCGACACCGCAGCGCTGGCCGCACGCGGCGACGCCCTGCCCGCCGTACTGCACGGCCTGGTCCCTGCATCCCGCCGCAGGCGCTCGGCCCACCGCGCCACGGGCGGCGCGGACGTGCCGCTCGCCGCCCGACTGCGCGGCCTGCCCCGCGCCGAACAGGACCGCGCCCTGCTCGACATGGTGCAGACACAGGTCGCCGCTGTGCTCGGCCATGCCGACGCCGCCGCCGTGGACCCCTCCCGCGCCTTCAAGGACATCGGCTTCGACTCGCTCACCGCCGTCGACCTGCGCAACCACCTCGGCACCGCGACCGGGCTGCGCCTCCCGGCGACCCTCGTCTTCGACCACCCGAGCCCCAGCGCCCTCGCCGCGTTCGTGCACCGTGAACTCCTCGGCGAGGACCCGGCCCACGAGTCCACGGCCCCGGCCACACGCCCGGCCGACGCCGACGAACCCGTCGCGATCGTCGGCATGGGCTGCCGCTACCCCGGCGGCATCACCTCCCCGGAGGACCTGTGGCGCCTGGTCTCCGACGGCGGCGACGGCATCACCGGCTTCCCGGCCGACCGCGGATGGGACCTCGACGGGCTCTACGACCCCGACCCCGACCGGCCGGGCACCGCGTACGTCCGCGAAGGTGGATTCCTGCACGACGCCGCCGACTTCGACGCCGAACTGTTCGGTATCTCCCCGCGCGAAGCTCTCGCGATGGACCCGCAGCAGCGGCTGCTGCTGGAGACCGCGTGGGAGGCGCTGGAGCGGGCGGGCATCGACCCGACGTCCCTGCGCGGCACCGACACCGGCGTCTACGCGGGCCTCATGTACCACGACTACGCGGCCCGGCTGCACACCGTCCCCGACGAGGTCGAGGGCTACCTCGGCAACGGCAACGCGGGCAGCGTCTTCTCCGGCCGCATCGCCTACGTCTTCGGTTTCGAAGGCCCCGCCGTCACCGTCGACACCGCCTGCTCCTCCTCCCTCGTCGCCCTGCACCTGGCCTGCCAGGCCCTGCGCTCCGGCGAGTGCCACACGGCGCTCGCCGGCGGTGTGACCGTGATGGCCACCCCGCAGACCTTCGTGGAGTTCTCCCGCCAGCGGGGCCTGGCAGCCGACGGCCGCTGCAAGTCGTTCGCTGACGGCGCCGACGGCACCGGCTGGGCCGAGGGCGCCGGCGTCCTGGTGCTCATGCGCCTGTCCGAGGCCCGCCGCCGGGGCCACCGCGTGCTCGGCGTGATCCGCGGGACCGCCGTCAACCAGGACGGCGCCTCGAACGGTTTGACGGCTCCCAACGGCCCGTCCCAGCAGCGGGTGATCCGGCAGGCCCTGGCGGTGGCCGGTCTGCGCCCCGACGACGTGGACGCGGTCGAGGCGCACGGCACGGGCACCCGTCTGGGCGACCCGATCGAGGCTCAGGCTCTGCTCGCGACCTACGGCCAGGACCGTGACGAGCCCCTGTACCTCGGGTCGGTCAAATCGAACATCGGGCACACGCAGGCCGCCGCCGGTGTCGCCGGCGTCATCAAGATGGTCATGGCGCTGCATGCCGAGCGCTTGCCCCGCACCCTGCACATCGACGAGCCGTCCTCACACGTCGACTGGGAGGCCGGCGCCGTGGCACTGCTCACCGAGGAACGCCCGTGGACGCGTGGCGAACGCCCGCGCCGGGCCGGTGTCTCGTCCTTCGGCATCAGCGGCACCAACGCCCATGTCGTCGTCGAGGAACCCCCGCTCGCCGAGCGGGCACCCGACACCGCCCCCTCGGCCGGGCTCCCGATCGTCCCCTGGATCGTCTCCGCCCGCACAGCTGACGCCCTGCGCGCCCAGACCGAGCGCCTGACGTCCGCGACCGGCGACCCGCTCGACATCGGCCTCTCCCTGGCCACGACACGGGCCATGCTCGAACACCGGGCCGTCGTCCTGGGCACCGACACCACCACCCTGCACGCCGCACTCGCCGAGCCCGTCGTCAGCGGCGCGGCGGTCGAGGGTCGTACGGCGTGGATGTTCACGGGGCAGGGGAGTCAGCGTCCTGGTATGGGCCGGGGGTTGTACGAGGTGTTCCCGGTGTTCGCGTCGGCGCTCGATGAGGTCTGCGCGCTGCTGGATGCCGAGCTCGGTTTCGAACGGCCGCTGAAGGAGGTGCTGTTCGCCGAGGAGGCGGAGGACGGGACCGGGTATGCGCAGTCGGCGTTGTTCGCGTTGCAGACGGCTCTGGTGGCGTTGTTGCGGTCGTGGGGCATGCGGCCGGAGCTGGTGTTGGGGCATTCGGTGGGGGAGTTCGCCGCCGCGTATGCGGCTGGAGTCTTCGAACTCGTTGACGCCGTACGGCTGGTGGCTGCTCGGGCCCGGTTGATGCAGGCGTTGCCCGAGGGCGGTGCGATGGTGGCGGTGGAGGCGTCTGAGGCCGAGGTCGCCGAGTGGCTGGTGGACGGTGCGGTGATCGCGGCCGTCAACTCGCCCACGGCCGTGGTGGTGTCGGGTACCGAGGCCGCCGTCCAGACGGTCGCCGAGCGGGCGCGGGACGCGGGACGGCGCGCGAGGCGACTGCGGGTGTCCCACGCGTTCCACTCCCCGTTCATGGAGCCGGTGCTGGCCGAATTCACGGCCGTCGCCGAGCAGGTGAGCTTCAACCGGCCGACCGCGGCGGCTGTCAGCACCTTGACCGGTGAGCCGCTGTCCGACGGCGACTGGACGACCCCCTCCTACTGGGCCGAGCAGATCGTCAAGCCTGTCCTGTTCCGTGACGCGCTGTCCGCAGCCCGCGCTCTGGGCGCCGCACGCTTCCTTGAGATCGGCCCCGATCCGGTGCTCACCGCGCTGGCAGGCGACGTATCGGCAGCCGCGACTCTGCGCCAGGACCGTCCCGAGCCGGAGACCCTGCTCACCGCGTGTGCCGAACTCTTCGTCCGGGGCGCCGACTTCGACTGGTCCGCCCTCTTCGACGGCACCGGCGCCCGGCCCGTCGACCTGCCCACCTACCCCTTCCAACGGCAGCGTTACTGGCTCGACGCGCCGCCCGCCGCCTCGGACGCCGACGGTCTCGGGCTGGCCCGGACGGACCACCCGCTGCTGGGTGCCGCGGTGCCGGTCGCCGGTTCGGACACCGTGCTGCTCACGTCGAGCCTGTCGGTGCGGACGCACGCCTGGCTGGCCGATCACGCCGTGGCCGGTTCCGTCGTGGTGCCGGGTACGGTCCTCCTGGAGCTCGCCCTTCAGGCCGGGGAGCGCGTGGACGCCGGGCAGTTGGCCGAGCTGGCCCTGCGTGCGCCGATCGTGCTGCCCGAGCACGGCGCCGTACAGCTTCAGATCGCCGTGGGAGCCGAGGGTGGCGAAGACGCGCCCGACGGTGGCCGCCCGCTCCACATGTACGCCCGCCCGCATGAGGCCGGACCCGACGAGCCCTGGACGCTGCACGCCACGGGCACCTTGGACACGGCCGAACCGCCCGCCCCGGACTGGGACTTGAGGGTCTGGCCGCCCGCCGGTGCCGAGCCCGTGGAGTTCGGCGACCTGTACGAACGGCTCACCACGTCCGGTCTCGACTACGGTCCCGCGTTCCGCGGCCTGCGTCGGGTCTGGCGGCACGAGGGCCGACTGTACGTGGAGGCCGAACTGCCCGAGCCCGTGGCCGGGGACTCCTCGTCCTACGGCCTGCACCCGGCCCTGCTGGACACCGTCCTGCACGGTCTCGGTCTGCACGAGGAGACCACCGACGGCTCGCTGCCCTTCCTGTGGTCCGGCGTCCGCCTGGCCGCCGTGGGCGCGGGTACCGTCCGGGCCCGGCTCACCCCGCGCGGCGCCGGGGACGTCGCCCTGCGTGTCGCGGACGCGACGGGCGAACCTGTCGCGGAGATCGACTCCCTCGTCCTGCGTGCCCAGTCCCCGCGACACCTCACCGCCACCGGCCCCGACGACCTGTACCGGCCGCACTGGACCCCGGCCCCCGAGACGGAAGCCGTCCCGGAGCGGACCGTGTGGACGGTCGTCGGCAGTGCCCCGGCCGGGGTCCCCGCCGTCCCGCACCCCGACTTCGACGCGTTGGCCGCGGCCGGCGACGTACCCGACACGGTGCTGCTGCCGGTCGCCCCGGACGGCGGAGAGGGCGTGGCCGCCACGGTCGCCCTCGTCCTCTCCCGGCTCCAGCAGTGGCTGGCCGACGAACGATTCGCCGCGTCGCGTCTCGTCGTGCTGACCGCGGGAGCCGTACGGGTCGAGAGCGCCGCGGACGGGGCGCCCGACGTCGCCCAGGCCGGTGTGTGGGGGCTGGTCCGCACCGCGATCAGCGAGAACCCCGGCCGGTTCGCCCTCGCCGACGCCGATGACGACCCTGCCTCCCTGGACGCCCTCGCCGCGGTCCTGCGCGCCACCGACGAGACGCAGTTCGCGGTGCGCGCCGGCCGGGTGTGGCTGCCGCGTCTCGTCCGGATGGCCGCCGACGGGGTGCTCTCCCCGCCCGCCGGTGCCGGTGACGCATGGCGTCTGGACATCGTCGACCAGGGCCGCCTCGACGGCATTGCCCTCGTCCCCGAGGAGCGGCGCCCGCTCGGCCCCGGCGAGGTCCGGGTCGCGATGCGCGCGGCCGGCGTCAACTTCCGCGATGTGCTGAACGTCCTGGGCATGTACCCCGGGGACGCCGGCCGGATGGGTCTGGAAGGCGCGGGCGTCATCGTGGAGACCGGGCCCGGCGTGGACCGCCTGGCCGTCGGGGACCGGGTGATGGGCATGTTCGACGCAGCCTTCGGCCCCACCGCCGTGGCGGACGCCCGCACGCTCGCGCCGATCCCGAAGGGCTGGACGTACGAACAGGCCGCGTCCGTGCCGATCGTGTTCCTCACCGCCTACTACGCCCTGGTGGACCTCGCCGGGCTCCAGGAAGGCGAGTCCGTGCTGATCCATGCCGCCGCCGGCGGTGTCGGCATGGCTGCCGTACAGCTCGCCCGGCACCTCGGGGCCGAGGTGTACGCGACGGCGAGTGAAGGCAAGTGGCCGGCCGTGCGGGAGCTCGGCGTGCCCGTCGACCGCGTCGCCTCCTCCCGTACGACCGAGTTCGAGCACCACTTCCGGACGGATGGTGTCGACGTCGTCCTCGACTCGCTCGCCGGGGAGTTCGTGGACGCCTCGCTGCGGTTGCTGCGGCCGGGCGGACGGTTCGTCGAGATGGGCAAGACCGACATCCGCGAGGCGGGCGTGGTCGCCGCCGAGCACGGGGTGTCGTACCGGGCCTTCGACCTCGTGGAGGCCGGGCCCGACCGGATCGGCGAGATGCTCGACGCCCTGCTGGAGCTGTTCGAGCAGGGTGCGCTGCGACCGATCCCCGTGACCGCCTTCGACATCGCCCGCGCTCCCGAGGCGCTGCGGCTGCTCCAACAGGCCAAGCACGTCGGCAAGGTCGTCCTGACCGTGCCCGCGCCCTGGTCCCGGCCGGGCACCGTGCTGATCACGGGCGGCACCGGCGGCCTCGGCGCGCTGCTCGCCCGGCACCTCGTCGAACGGCACGGCGTCCGCGATCTGCTGCTGCTGTCGCGGCGGGGCCCCGAGGCCCCCGGCGCCGCCGAACTGCGCGCCGCGCTCGCCGAGTCGGGAGCCCATGCCGAGATCGTCGCCTGCGACGTGAGCGACCGTGAGCAGCTCGCCGACGTCCTCGACGGCGTCCCGCTGAGCGCCGTCGTGCACACGGCCGGCGTCCTCGACGACGGCATCCTCACCGGCCTCACCGGCGAGCGCCTGGCCCACGTCCTGGCCGCGAAGACAGATGCCGCCCGGCATCTGCACGAGCTGACCGCCGGTTCCCCCCTCGACGCCTTCGTGCTGTACTCGTCCGTCGCCGGAGTCATCGGCTCCGCGGGCCAGGCCGCGTACGCCGCCGCCAACGCCGCGCTCGACGCACTGGCCACCGCCCGCCGCGCCCAGGGGTTGCCCGCGGTGTCCCTCGCCTGGGGCATGTGGGAGACCGAGGCGGGCATGGGCGGCACCCTGTCGCGGGCCGAACTCGCCCGCATGCGCCGCCAGGGCTTCCCCGCCCTGCCCGGTGACGAGGCCCTCACCCTGCTCGACGCCGCCCTGCGCGTCAACGAGCCCGTCGCGGTCCCCGTCGCGCTGCGCCCGGCCGCCCTCGCCGAACACGCCGACAGCCTCTCCGGCGTACTGCGCGACCTCGTCCCCGCCGCCCGCAGGCGCAAGGCCGCCGCACGCGACGCGTCCGGCGGGGCCGAGAACCTCACCGCGCGGCTCGTCGCCCTGACCGCCCCCGAACAGGACCAGCTCCTGCTGGACCTGGTCCGCGCCCAGGTGGCCGCCGTACTCGGCCACTCCTCGCCCGCCTCCGTCGAACCCACCCGCGCCTTCAAGGACCTCGGCTTCGACTCGCTCACCGCCGTCGACCTGCGCAACCGGATCGGTGCCGCGACCGCGCTGACCCTCCCGGCCACGCTCGTCTTCGACCACCCCACCCCCGAGGACCTGGTACGGCTCCTGCGCGACCGGCTCCTCGCCGGCACGGCAGCGCCCGCAGCGCCCGCCTCGGACGACAACGGCATCGACCCGCAGGTACGGGACCTGCTGACCGCGATCCCGATGGTGCGGCTCCGTGAGTCCGGCGTGCTCGACCTGCTGCGCCGGCTCGCCGACCGGCCCGCCGACACCACCGGCCCCGACGACGCGCGGCCCGCTGCTGCCCCTGCCGCCCCCGCCGAACAGCCCCGACAGCCCGCATCCCTGGACGCGATGGGCGCCGACAGCCTCGTCCAGCTGGCCCTGAAGCGAGTGCAGCGACCGGCGTGACCCGGGACGCCGGCCGGTCCCGCAACGGCCGGCGGCCCGGTACGCCCAGCTCGTTCACCGCGACCGTGGAGAAGGACATGACTGCATCCTCCGAAGAACTCGTCGAAGCCCTGCGCGAGTCCCTCAAGGAGAACGACCGGCTCTGGCAGCGCTACCAGGACCTCGTCACGGCGTCCCGCGAACCCGTCGCCGTAGTCGGCATGGGCTGCCGCTTCCCCGGCGGCGCCACCACGCCCGAGGCGCTGTGGGAGCTCGTCGCCGGCGAACGGGACGGCATCACACCCGTGCCCGAGGACCGCGGCTGGGACCTGAGCGCCCTAGGCGACACCGCCGCCGGCGGATTCCTCCACGACGCGCCCCTGTTCGACCCGGACCTCTTCGGCATCAGCCCGCGCGAGGCCCTCGCCATGGACCCGCAGCAGCGCCTGCTGCTGGAGACCTCCTGGGAAGCGCTGGAACGTGCCGGCCTCGACCCCACCTCGCTGCGCGGCTCCCGCACCGGCGTGTTCACCGGCGTCTCCGGCAACGGCTACGGCGGCCACCTCCACGAGGCCACCCCGGAGACCGAGGGGTATCTGCTCACCGGCAGCATCCCCAGCGTCGCCTCCGGCCGCGTCGCCTACGCCCTCGGCCTGGAAGGCCCCGCCGTCACCGTCGACACCGCCTGCTCCTCCGCGCTCGTCGCCCTGCACCTGGCCTGCCAGGCCCTGCGCTCCGGCGAATGCGACACGGCCCTCGCAGGTGGCGCCACCGTCATGGCCAACCCGGGCATGTTCCTGGAGTTCGCCCGCCAGGGCGGCCTCGCCGGCGACGGGCGCTGCAAGTCCTTCGCCGACGACGCCGACGGCACCGGCTGGTCCGAGGGCGCCGGCGTCCTCGTCCTCGAACGCCTCTCCGACGCCCAGCGACTCGGCCACCCGATCCTCGCCGTGATCCGCGGCTCCGCCGTCAACCAGGACGGCGCCTCCAACGGGCTCACCGCCCCCAACGGCCCCTCCCAGCAACGCGTCATCCGCCAGGCCCTGGACGCCGCCGCCCTCACCACCGCCGACGTCGACGCCGTCGAGGCGCACGGCACCGGCACCCGGCTCGGCGACCCCATCGAGGCCCAGGCCCTCATGGCCACCTACGGGCAGGACCGTACCGAACCCCTGTGGCTCGGCTCCGTGAAGTCCAACATCGGCCACACACAGTCCGCCGCGGGCGTCGCCGGCCTCATCAAGACCGTCATGTCGCTGCGGGCCGAACTCCTGCCCCGCTCCCTGCACTCCCATACCCGCTCCACCCGGGTCGACTGGACCGAGGGCGACATCCGCCTGCTCACCGAGTCCCACCCCTGGCCACGCGGCGAGCGCCCTCGCCGGGCCGGAGTCTCCGCCTTCGGCATCAGCGGCACCAACGCCCACGTCATCGTCGAGGAAGCCCCGACCCACGCCGACCCCGAGCCGCGCGCGGTAACCGCCCCGCCGGTCGTGCCCTGGGTGCTGTCCGCCCGCAGCCAGGACGCCCTGACCGGCCAGGCCGCCCGCCTCGCCGCCCACGACGCCGACCACACCGGGACGGGCCTGTCCCTCGTCACCGGCCGCGCCCGCCTCGACCACCGCGCCGTCGTCCTCGGCACCGGCCCCGACATCCTGCGCGAGCGCACCGCGGCCCTCGCCGCCGGCGACCCGTCCCCCGGGACGTTCAGAGGTACGGTCCTCGACGGCCGTACGGCATGGATGTTCACCGGCCAGGGCAGCCAACGCCCCGGCATGGGGCGGGAGTTGTACGACGCCCACCCGGTGTTCGCGGCCGTCCTGGACGTCGTCTGCGAAACCCTCGACGCCGCCCTCGCGGGCGCACCCGGCTTCGAACTCCCCGTTCGCGACGTCATGTTCGCCGCCGAAGGCACCCCCGAAGCCGCCCTCCTCGACCGCACCGGCTACGCCCAGACCGCCCTGTTCGCCCTCCAGACCGCCACCGCCGAACTGCTGCGCTCCTGGGACACCCGGCCCGATATCGTCCTGGGCCACTCCATCGGCGAATACGCCGCCGCCTACGTCGCCGGCGTGTTCGACCTCGCCGACGCGGCCCGCCTGGTCGCCGCCCGCGCCCGCGTCATGCAGGCCCTGCCCGAAGGCGGCGCCATGGCCGCCGTGGAGGCCGGCGAGGCCGAGATCGCGGACCTGCTCGACGACGCCGCGGCCACGATCGCCGCCGTCAACGGGCCCCGCGCGGTCGTCGTCTCCGGGACCGAGGACGCCGTCGAGGAGGTCATGGCCGCCGCCCGCGAACTGGGCCGACGCGTCACCCGGCTGCGCGTCTCGCACGCCTTCCACTCACCCCACATGGCCCCCGCCGTCGCCGACTTCACCCGCGTCGCCGAGACCGTCACCTTCCGCCCGCCGACGCTCGCCGCCGTCAGCACCGTCACCGGGACCCCCGTCACCGCCACCGACTGGGCCACCCCCGCCTACTGGGCCGACCAGATCGTCCGCCCCGTCCGCTTCCACGACGCCCTGACCACCGCCACCGACCGCCAGGCCGCGAGCCGCCTGCTGGAGATCGGCCCCGACCCGGTCCTCACCGGCCTCGCCCGCACGGCCGGCGACACCCCCGCCGCGTCCGTCCTGCGCAAGGGCACACCGGAACCCGAGTCGCTGCTCACCGCGCTGGCCGAGATGTACGTCCATGGGGCGGCCGTCGGCTGGGCCACCCTGTTCGAAGGCACCGGCGCACACCGCGTCGACCTGCCCACCTACGCCTTCCACCACCGGCGGTTCTGGCTACGGCCCACCCGCACCGTCACCGACGTCGGCCGCCTCGGCCTCGGCAGCGTCGGCCACCCCCTGCTCGGCGCCACCCTGCGCCCCGCAGGCACCGACACCGTCCTGCTCACCGCAGCCCTGTCAGCCGACGCCCACCCGTGGCTCGCCGAACACACGGTCGCCGGACGGGTCGTCGTTCCCGGCACCGCCCTCGTCGAACTCGCCGTGCAGGCAGGCGACCAGGCGGGCTGCGGCACCCTCACCGAACTCGCCCTGCACACCCCCCTTGTCCTGCCCGAGCACAGCACCGCACACCTCCAGATCGCCGTCGAACCCGCCGCGGCCGACGGCACCCGCGCCGTGCGCGTCCACGCCCGCCCCGACGGCGCATCCGCCGACGCGCCCTGGACGCTGCACGCGGCCGGCACCCTCGCCCCCGCAGGTCCCTCCCCTTCCTGGGACCTGCGGGCCTGGCCCCCCGCCGGAGCCGAACCACTCCCGCTGGAGGGCCTGTACGACCGGCTGGCCGCGGCCGGTCTCGCGTACGGCCCCGCGTTCCGCGGCCTCACCGCCGCCTGGCGGGACGGCGACGAGCTCCTCGTCGAGGCCGCCCTGCCGGACGGCGCCGGGGACGCCACGGCCTTCGGCCTGCACCCGGCGCTGCTCGACGCCGCCCTGCACGCCCTCGCCCTGCCGCGGGACACCCCCGACCGGGCCCGGCTGCCGTTCCTGTGGAGCGGCGTCCACCTGTACGCCTTCGGCGCCGCCACCCTTCGCGTCCGCCTCACCCGGCAGACCGACGACACCGTCGCCCTGTACGCCGCCGACGAGACCGGCGCGCCCGTCGCCGACGTCGAGGGCCTCGTCCTGCGCCCGCCGGCCGCCGTGAGCGACGACACTCCCCGCGCGGGCAGCCTCTTCCGGCTGGAGTGGACTCCGGAAACCCTTCCGTCGACCGACAGCGGGGAGGACACCGAACCCGCCCTGGCCGTACTCACCGACGACCTGTCCCCGTGGACCGCCGCCGACCCGGCGATCGTCCACGGCACCACCCTCGACGCCCTCGCCGAGACGAACCCGGCGACGGTCCTCCTCCCGGTCGGCTCCGGCATGACCACCGACGTCGACGCCCTTGCCGCCGACGTCCTGGCCGCCGTCCACGCATGGCTCGCCGACGACCGCTTCGCGCACGCCCGCCTGGTGCCGGTCACCACCCGAGCTGCCGGCGACGACGCCACCGACCCCGTGGCCGCCGCCGTGTGGGGCCTGCTGCGCACCGCAGCGGGCGAACACCCCGGCCGCTTCGCCGTCGCGGACACCGACGGCACCGGCGAGGCCCTGCGCACCCTCCGCGCCGCACTGAGCACCCTCGACGCCGACCAACTCGTGGTCCGTGGCGAGCAGGTCCTGCTGCCACGCGTCACCCGCACCGCCGGACCGGCCGTCACCGAGCCCACCACCGCGGCCGATGAACCCACCCCCTGGCCGGAGACCGGAACCGTCCTCGTCACCGGAGGCACCGGCGGTCTGGGCGCGCTCCTCACCCGGCACCTGGTCGCCGAGCACGGCGTGCGCGACCTGCTGCTCATGTCCCGGCGTGGCCCCGAAGCGCCGGGAGCCGAGGACCTCGTCGCCGAACTCACCGCGGCCGGGGCCCGCGCCCGGGTCGTGGCCTGCGACGCCGCCGACCGGAGCGCGCTCGCCGCCGCCCTGGACGACGTACGGCTCAGCGGAGTGATCCACGCGGCCGGAGTGCTCGACGACGGCCTGCTCACCGACCTCACCTCCGACCGGCTCACCCGCGTACTCGCCGCCAAGGCGACCGCCGCCCTGAACCTGCACGAACTGACGGCCGATCAGGACCTGCACGCCTTCGTGCTGTTCTCCTCCGTCGCCGGCATCTTCGGCAACCCCGGCCAGGCCGCCTACGCCGCCGCCAACACCGTGCTGGACGCCCTCGCCACCGCCCGCCGGGCCCAGGGCCTGCCCGCACTGTCCCTGGCATGGGGCATGTGGGAGACGGCTGACGGCATGGGCGGCCGCACGGCCGAGGCGGACGTCGCACGCCTGCGCCGCCACGGCTTCCCGCCCCTGCCCACCGACGAGGCCCTCGCCCTCTTCGACACCGCACTGCGCACCGGGCACCCGCTCGCGCTGCCCTTCGCGCTCGACACCACGGCCCTCGCCGCGCACCGCGACACCGCCCCCGCGGTCCTGCACGGCCTGCTGCCCACCGCCCGCCGCCAGGCCGCCGTCGGCACCGACACGGGCAACGCCCTCGCCCGCCGCCTGCTCACCCTGCCCGGCGACGAACAGCACCGGCTGCTGCTCGACCTCGTCCGGACGGCGGTCGCCGGAGTCCTCGGCCACACCGGCACGGCAGCCGTCGAACCCACCCGCGCTTTCCAGGACCTCGGCTTCGACTCCCTGACCGCCGTCGACCTGCGCAACCGCCTCAAGACCGTCACCGGACTCCAACTCCCCGCCACCCTCGTCTTCGACCACCCCAGCCCGCTCGCCCTCACCGCTCAACTCCGCACCGAACTCCTCGGCGCGGCGGACCTCCCTGCCACCGCCGCCCGCACCACCGTCGGCGCCGACGAGCCGATCGCGATCGTGGGAATGGGGTGTCGCTTTCCCGGCGGGGTGGACTCGCCGGAGACACTGTGGGACCTGGTGGCGTCCGGCGGCGACGGCGTCTCGGGCTTCCCGACGGACCGCGGCTGGGACCTGACCGCCCTCCACGGCGACGGCCCCGGCAGCTCCGCCACACGCGAGGGCGGCTTCCTGTACGACGCGGCCGAGTTCGACGCGGAGCTGTTCGGGATCTCGCCGCGTGAGGCGCTGGCGATGGATCCGCAGCAGCGGCTGCTGCTGGAGACGTCGTGGGAGGCGTTGGAGCGGGCGGGGGTCGATCCGCTGTCGTTGCGCGGCTCGCGCACGGGTGTGTTCGCGGGCCTGATGTACCACGACTACGCCTCCCGGCTGCCGGCGACGCCGGACGAGGTCGAGGGGCTGCTCGCGAACGGTAACGCGGGCAGTGTCTTCTCCGGGCGTGTCTCCTACGTGTTCGGGTTCGAGGGCCCGGCGGTGACGGTGGACACGGCGTGTTCGTCGTCGCTGGTGGCTCTGCATCTGGCGTGCCAGTCGCTCAGGTCGGGGGAGTGCGACACGGCACTGGCGGGCGGTGTCACCGTCATGGCCTCGCCGACGACCTTCGTGGAGTTCTCCCGGCAGGGCGGGCTGGCGTCGGACGGCCGGTGCAAGGCGTTCGCGGAGTCGGCGGACGGCACGGGGTGGTCGGAGGGTGCGGGTGTGCTGGTGCTGATGCGGCTGAGTGAGGCGCGTCGGCGGGGGCGGCCGGTGCTGGCGGTGGTGCGGGGTACGGCGGTCAACCAGGATGGTGCGTCCAATGGTCTGACCGCGCCCAATGGTCCGTCCCAGCAGCGGGTGATCCGTCAGGCTCTCGCGAACGCCGGTGTGTCACCGGCCGAGGTGGACGTGGTCGAGGCGCATGGCACCGGTACCCGGCTCGGCGATCCCATCGAGGCCCAGGCCCTCCTCGCCACCTACGGGCAGGCACGCGACGGTGGCGGTGAGCCGGTGTGGCTGGGGTCCGTGAAGTCCAACCTCGGACACACACAGGCAGCCGCAGGCGCGGCTGGTGTGATGAAGATGGTGATGGCGCTGCGTGCCGAACGCCTGCCGCGCACTCTGCACGCGGAGCTGCCGTCCTCCCACGTGGACTGGGAGTCGGGTGTGGTGCGGCTGCTGACCGAGGAGCGGTCCTGGCCGCGGGGCGGGCGTCCGCGTCGGGCGGGTGTGTCGTCGTTCGGCATCAGCGGCACCAACGCCCACGTCGTCATCGAAGAGGCCCCGGCCCCGCGCCCCGCAGCCTCGCCGCGACCGGAGCACCCGCTGCCGACGGTGCCGTGGGTGGTCTCGGCCCGCTCGGCCGAGGCACTGCGCACCCAACTCGCCCAACTGGCCCCCATGGACACGGACCCACTGGACACCGGCCTGTCCCTCGCCACGACACGGGCGGTGCTGGAACACCGTGCAGTCCTGCTCGGCCCCGACCTGGACGCCCTGCGCGCGCAGCTCGCCGAGCCCGGCATTACCGGGTCCGTCACCGACGGCCGTACGGCATGGATGTTCACCGGCCAGGGCAGCCAACGGGTGGGCATGGGACGGGAGCTGTACGGCACCCACCCCGCGTTCGCTGCCGCGCTGGACGAGGTGTGCGGGCTGCTGGACTCACGGCTCGGCTTCGACCGGCCCCTCAAGGACGCCTTGTTCGCGGACGACGCCGGTCTGCTGGACAGCACCGGATACGCGCAGCCGGCGCTGTTCGCGTTGCAGGTGGCGCTCGTAGCGCAGCTGCGGTCCTGGGGGATGGCCCCGGAGGCCGTACTGGGCCACTCGGTGGGCGAGTTCGCCGCCGCGTACACGGCCGGAGTCTTCGAACTGCCCGACGCGGTACGGCTGGTCGCGGCCCGCGCCCGCCTGATGCAGGCGCTGCCCGAGGGCGGCGCCATGGCCGCCGTGGAGGCTACCGAGGCAGACCTGTCCGGCCGGCTTCCGGACGGCGCGGTGCTCGCGGCCGTCAACGCACCCACGGCAGTGGTCGTCTCGGGCACCGGGCCCGCCGTGGACGCGGTGGTCGAGCAGGCCCGCGAGGAAGGCCGCCGGGCGACCCGTCTGCGTGTGTCGCACGCGTTCCACTCACCGCTGATGGAGCCCGTCCTCGCCGAGTTCACCGAGGTCGCGGCCGAGATCACCTACCGCACGCCGCAGGTCTCCGCGGTGAGCAGCGTGACCGGCGCCCCGCTGGCCGAGGACGAGTGGACGACTCCCGCCTACTGGGCCGACCAGATCGTCCGCCCCGTGCGCTTCCACGACGCCTTCACCGCGGCCCGTGCCCAGGGCGCCGGCCGCTTCCTGGAGATCGGCCCCGACCCCGTCCTGACCGCGCTCGCCGGTGACGTACCCGCCGCCGCGACCCTGCGCCGGGACCGCCCCGAAGCGGAGACCCTGCTGCGGGCCGTCGCCGAGCTCTTCGTCCGCGGCACCCCGGTCGACTGGGCCGCCGTCTTCGCCGGGACGGGCGCGCGTGAGGTGCCCCTGCCGACGTACGCCTTCCAGCGCCGCCGCTACTGGCTCGACGCGCCGCGCGCCACTGTGGCCGCCGGTGACCTCGGCCTCGGCGTCACCGGACACCCGCTGCTCGGCGCAGCCGTGCCCGTCGCCGGATCGGACGCCGTCCTGCTCACGGCCCGGCTGTCCACCGCCGACCAGCCCTGGCTCGCCGACCACGCCGTGGCGGGCTCGGTCATCCTGCCGGGCACCGCCGTGCTCGAACTGGCGCTGGCCGCCGGAGAGCGCGTCGGACTCGACCGCGTCGACGAACTCACCCTCCACGCCCCGCTCGTCCTCCCCGACACGAGCGCGATACAGATCCAGCTCGGCGTCGAGGCCCCCGGCACCGACGGCCGCCGACAGCTGTACGTCTACGGCCGCCCCGAAACCGCCACCGACGCATCCTGGACGGTGCACGCCTCCGGCGTCCTGGCCGCGAGCGAGCCCTCGGACGAGGTGTGGGACCTGCGGGCCTGGCCCCCAGAGGGCGCCGAACCCGTCGAACTGGACGGCCTGTACGAGAGGTTGGGAACGGCCGGACTGTCGTACGGTCCGGCGTTCCGCGGCCTGGAACAGGTCTGGCGCGTCGGCGAGGACTGGTTCGTCCAGGCCGCGCTGCCCGAATCCGTGGCGGGTGGCGCCGACGGATTCGGAGTCCACCCCGCCCTGCTGGATGCCGTCCTGCACACCCTGGGGCTCTGGGAGCGCGAGGACGCGGGCGCGCTGCTGCCGTTCCTGTGGTCCGGCGTCGAGCTGTCGGCCGTCGGCGCCGACGCCCTCCGGGTGCGGATCTCACGCCGCGGCGACGACACCGTCACGCTGCACGTGGCCGACCCGACCGGGGAACCGGTCGCCCGCGCCGAAGGCCTGACCGTACGGCCACTGTCGCCCGGCGCGCTCACCACCGCCGACAGTGCCGTCCGTGACAGCCTGTTCCGCGTCGACTGGCGGCCCCTGCCCAATACGGGGACGGCCGCGACGACTGCGACGACCGTGACCTGGACGGTGCTCGGCGACCCCGAGCCCCTGCCCGATTCCCCCGCCCGCGTCCACGCCGACCTCGACGCCCTCACCTCGGCACTCGACGCCGGGGACACGGCGCCGCACACGGTCTTCGCCCCCGTCGCCACGAACGACCGCTCCCTCACCGACGTGGCCTCCGCCACCCTCGCGCTCGTCCAGGGCTGGCTCGCCGAACCCCGCCTCGCGGGCTCCCACCTGGTGTTCGTCACTTCCCGAGCCGTCAGCGACGATGTCACCGACCTCGCCGGCGCGACCGTCTGGGGCCTGGTCCGCTCGGCGTCCGGTGAGAACCCGGGCCGCTTCCGGCTCGCGGACCTCGACGGTTCGCCTGAGTCCTACCGGGCCCTGGCCGACTGCCCCGACCTGCCCGAACTGCTCGTCCGCCAGGGCGTTGTCCGTGTCCCGCGCCTCGTCCGGGCGGTCACCGACGACGTGCTGCTGCCGCCCGCCGGATCGAGCGACGGGTGGCGGATGGACGTCGTCGCCCAGGGGCGCCTCAACGGCGTCGCACTCGTTCCGGAGGACCGACGGCCCCTGGAATCCGGCGAGGTACGGGTCGCGGTGCGGGCAGCGGGGGTGAACTTCCGTGACGTACTGAACGTCCTCGGGATGTATCCGGGTGACCCCGGCCGGCTCGGACACGAGGGTGCCGGTGTGGTCGTCGAGGTCGGCGCGGAGGTGACCGGCCTGGCGGTCGGTGATCGGGTGATGGGTCTGCTGGACGGGGCGTTCGGCCCGCTGGCCGTCACTGATGCCCGGTTGTTGGCGCGGGTGCCGGATGGCTGGTCGTTCGAGCAGGCGGCGTCCGTGCCGATCGTGTTCCTGACCGCGTACTACGCCCTGGTGGACCTGGCCGGGCTGCGGGCGGGGGAGTCGGTGCTGATTCACGCCGCGGCCGGTGGTGTCGGCGTGGCCGCTGTGCAACTGGCCCAGCACCTGGGCGGCGAGGTCCACGCGACGGCGAGCGAGCCGAAGTGGCCGGTCGTGCGTGAGTTGGGGGTGGCGCAGGAGCGGATCGCCTCGTCCCGTACGACGGAGTTCGAGGAGCGGTTCCAGCCGGGCGTGGATGTGGTGTTGGACTCGCTGGCCGGTGAGTTCGTGGACGCCTCACTACGGCTGGTGCGTTCCGGTGGCCGCTTCGTGGAGATGGGCAAGACCGATGTTCGCGATGCGAAGCAGGTGCGGGCCGAGTACGGAGTGTCGTACCGCTCCTTCGATCTGATGGACGCCGGTCCGGACCGGATCGCCGAGATGTTCGCGGCGCTGCTGGAGCTGTTCGAGCAGGGCGCCCTGCGGCCCGCCCCGGTCACCGCGTACGGGATCTCCCGGGCGCCGGAGGCACTGCGCCTGCTGGGGCAGGCCAAGCACGTCGGCAAGGTCGTCCTTTCGGTGCCGTCGCCGTGGAGTGGCGAGGGGGCGGTGTTGATCACGGGCGGGACGGGTGGTCTGGGTGCGGAAGTCGCCCGGCATCTGGTCACCGCTCACGGGGTGCGGGACCTGCTGCTGGTGTCCCGGCGCGGGCCCGAGGCCCCAGGTGCCTCCGAACTCAAGGCAGAACTTGAGCAGTTGGGTGCTCGTGTCTCGGTGGCCGCGTGCGATGCGGCTGATCGTGAGGCGCTGGCCGCCGTTCTCGACGGGGTCGAGCTGACTGGCGTGGTGCACGCGGCCGGCGTGCTCGACGACGGCCTCGTCACCGACCTCACCCCGGAGCGGCTGGCTCGCGTCCTGGCCGCCAAGGCGGACTCGGCCCGGCATCTGCACGAACTGACGCGTGGGCGGCGGCTGTCCGCGTTCGTGCTGTTCTCGTCGTTCGCCGGCGTGGTCGGCAACCCGGGCCAGGCGGCCTACGCCGCCGCGAACAACGCCCTGGACGCCCTCGCGGCAGCCCGCCGCGCCGAGGGACTGCCCGCGGTGTCGCTGGCGTGGGGCATGTGGGCGAACGCCGGCGGCATGGGCGGGACGCTGGACACGGCCGAGCTGGAGCGCATGGCCCGGCAGGGCTACCCCCCGCTGGAGACGGGCCACGGCCTCGCCCTGCTCGACGCCGCGCTGCTGCTCGACGAACCGACCGCCGTCCCCGTCGCCCTGCGCGTACCCGCGCTCGCCGAGGCCGGTCACCACACCCTGCCCGGTGTCCTGCACGATCTGGTCCCCGCCGGCCGGCGCCGTCGCGATGCCCGCCGCCCGCTCGGCACCGGAGACGGCGAACTCGCCGACCGGCTGCGCGGGTTGCGGCCCGACGAGCAGGACCGCCTGCTGCTCGACGCGGTGCGCGCCCAGGTCGCGGCGGTCCTCGGACACGCCTCGCCCGCACAGATCGACCCGGACCGCGCCTTCAAGGACCTCGGCTTCGACTCCCTCACCGCCGTCGACCTGCGCAACCGGCTGCGCACCGCCACCGGCATCGCCCTGCCCGCCACCCTCGTCTTCGACCACCCCACGCCCAGCGCCCTCGTCGCGCACCTCCGGACCCACCTGCTGGGCGACGACGACCCGACCGAGCCGGTCGGCACGATCCGTTCCGCCGCGCACCCCGACGCCGACGACCCCATCGCGATCGTGGGCCTCGGCTGCCGTTTCCCGGGCGGCACGGACTCGCCCGAAGCCCTGTGGGACCTGGTTGTCACCGGCAAGGACGCGATCACTCCGATCCCGTCCGACCGCGGCTGGGACACCCGTGCCCTCGACGGCATCGCGGCCGTCGGCGGCTTCGTCGCGGACGCCGGGGACTTCGACGCCGAGCTGTTCGGCATCTCCCCGCGCGAGGCCCTCGCGATGGATCCGCAGCAGCGGCTGCTGCTGGAGACCGCGTGGGAGGCGCTGGAGCGGGCGGGCATCGACCCGACCTCGCTGCGCGGCACGGCGACCGGTGTGTACGCGGGTGTCTCCGCCAACGGCTACGGCGGCCACCTCCACGAGACGACCGCCGAGACCGAGGGTTACCTGCTCACCGGCAGCACTCCCAGCGTCGCCTCCGGCCGACTGTCGTACCTGCTCGGCCTGGAGGGCCCGGCCGTCTCCGTGGACACCGCCTGCTCCTCCGCGCTCGTCGCCCTGCACCTGGCCTGCCAGGCCCTGCGCTCCGGCGAATGCGACATGGCTCTGGCCGGCGGCGCCACCGTCATGGCCAACCCGGGCATGTTCCTGGAGTTCGCCCGCCAGGGCGGCCTCGCCGGCGACGGGCGCTGCAAGTCCTTCGCCGACGACGCCGACGGCACCGGCTGGTCCGAGGGCGCGGGCATCATCGTCGTCGAACGCCTCTCCGACGCGCTCCGGGGCGGTCACCCCGTTCTGGCGGTGGTGCGCGGCAGCGCGATCAATCAGGACGGCGCGTCCAACGGGCTCACCGCCCCGAACGGTCCGTCGCAGCAGCGGGTGATCCGGCAGGCGCTGGTGAACGCCGGACTGTCACCGGCTGACGTCGACGCCGTCGAGGCGCACGGCACCGGCACTCGACTCGGCGATCCGATCGAGGCACAGGCCCTGCTCGCGACGTACGGACAGGCCAGGAGCGACGAGGATCCCCTGTGGCTCGGCTCGGTCAAGTCGAACATCAGCCACCCGCAGGCCGCGGCCGGCGTGGCGAGCGTGGTGAAGATGGTGATGGCGCTGCGGGAGGAGACCCTGCCGCGCACGCTGCACGCCGAGGAACCCTCGACACACGTCGACTGGGCTTCCGGGGCCGTACGGCTGCTGACGCGGGAGCGGGCCTGGCCGCGCGGTGACCGGCGGCGTCGGGCGGGCGTGTCGTCCTTCGGTATCAGCGGCACGAACGCCCACGTCATCCTTGAAGAGGCCCCGGCCGTCCAGGAGGCGGAGCAGGGAACGGTGACGTCTCCGCCGGTCGTCCCGTGGCCCGTGTCCGGCCGTGGCGCCCAGGCCCTGCGCGACCAGCTCGCGCGCCTCTCGCGGGACCTCGACGCAACGGAACCCGACCCGGTGGACGTCGGGCTGTCGCTGGCCACGACCCGCGCCGACCTGGAATACCGAGCGGTGGTCCTCGGTCGTGACGCCGGCGCGCTGCGGTCGGGGCTCGACGAGCCCACCGTGTCGGGCATCGTCACCGAGGGCCGAACAGCGTGGATGTTCACGGGCCAGGGCAGCCAGCGGCTCGGCATGGGACGTGAACTGCACGCCGCCTACCCGCGGTTCGCCCGCGCCTTCGACGAGACCATCGCGCTGCTGGAGGTCGAGCTGTCCGGCGCGGAGGGCTTCCCGCTCCCGCTGCGCGACGTGCTGTTCGCGGACGAGGGCTCCGAGGCCGCCGCTCTCCTCGACCGCACCGGTTACGCGCAGGCGGCCCTGTTCGCGGTCCAGGTCGCGTCGGTGGCGTTGCTGCGTGCGTGGGGTGTGGCGCCGGATGTGGTGTTGGGGCATTCGGTCGGTGAGTTCGCCGCCGCGTACACGGCCGGTGTCCTCGAACTGCCGGACGCGGTGCGGTTGGTGGCGGCTCGCGCACGCCTGATGCAGGGGCTGCCCGAGGGCGGCGCGATGGCCGCCGTCGAGGCCGACGAGGCGGAGATCGCCGAGCTGCTGACCATGGGGGATGTGTCGGTCGCCGTCGTCAATGGCCCGGCAGCCGTGGTGGTGTCGGGGAGCGAGGAAGGCGTCGAGCGGGTCATGGCGGGGGTGCGTGAACGCGGTCGCCGGGTCACCCGTCTGCGCGTGTCGCACGCCTTCCACTCGCCGCTCATGGAGCCGATGCTCGACGAGTTCGCCGCCATCGCCGAGCAGATCGACTACGGCACCCCGCGATGCACGGCCCTCAGCACCGTCAGCGGTGCGCCGCTCGCCGACGGCGACTGGACGAGCGCCGGGTACTGGGTGCGGCAGATCCGGCAGCCGGTCCGGTTCCACGAGGCCGCAACCGAGGCGGTCACGGCTGAAGGCGCCGTCCGACTGCTGGAGATCGGCCCCGATCCGGTACTGAGCAGCCTGGTCGGAGCCGGAGCCGGAGCCGGAGCCGGAGCCGGAGCCGGAGTCGGAGCCGGGGCCGGGGGCTCGGCGGTGTCCGTGCTACGCAAGGGCAGGCCCGAGGCCGAGACGTTCCTCGGCGCCGTGGCCGAGCTGTTCGTCCGGGGCGCCGACGTCGACTGGGCCGCCGTCCTCGCCGGATCCGGAGCCCGCAACGTCCCGCTGCCGACGTACGCCTTCCAGCGGCAGCGGTACTGGCTGCGACCCAGCCGCTCCAACGCCGCCGCCGACAGCCTCGGCCTCGGCAGCCCCGGGCATCCGCTGCTCGGCGCGGCGCTGTCCGTCGCCGGGTCGGACACCCTGCTGCTCACCTCACGGCTGTCCGCCGACAGCCACCCCTGGCTGGCCGAGCACGTGGTCGCCGGACGTGTCGTCGTCCCCGGCACGGCTCTGCTCGAACTCGCCGTCCAGGCCGGTGACCGGGTCGGCCGCGACCATGTCGCCGACCTCACCCTGCACGCACCGCTCGTCCTCGCCGAAGGCGGCGCCGCACAGGTACAGATCTCCGTGGAATCGCCCGAGGCCGACGAGACCCGCGCCCTGCGCATCCACGCCCGCCCCGAGCACGCGACCGCCGACACTCCCTGGACCCTGCACGCCACCGCCACCCTCGCCACCCAACAGGCCGAGCCCGACTGGGACCTGCGCGCATGGCCGCCGGCCGACGCCGAACCGCTGCCGTTGGACGGCCTCCACGAGCGGCTGGCCACGGCCGGACTCGACTACGGCCCCACCTTCCGGGGACTGAGCCGCGCCTGGCGGCAGGGCGACGACCTCTACGCCGAGGCCGTACTGCCCGAGCCCGGCGCCACCGAGGCCACCGCCTACGCGGTGCACCCGGCGCTGCTGGACAGCGTCCTGCACGCGCTCGCCCTGCGCGCCGGGGGCGAGGACGGCGGCGAGGCCCTGCTGCCGTTCCTGTGGTCGGGCGTGTCCATCACGGCCGCCGGTGCCACGACCCTGCGCGCCCACCTCCACCCGACCGGCGACGGTGAAGTGGCCCTGCGCGTCGCCGACGCCGTCGGCACCCCCGTGGCCGCCGTCCGGTCCCTGCTGCTGCGCCCGGTGTCCGCCGCCGACCTGCGCACGCCGGCCGACGGCGATCACCTGTACCGCCTGGCCTGGGCACCCGTCGCCCACACTCCGGACCTCGACGAGCTCGCCCTCGGACAACGCCTGGTGCTGCTCTCACCGGACGCACGCGCCGAGGAACCGTGGACCGCCGCCGACGTCCCGATCACCCGGCACCACGACATCGATGCCCTCATCGCCGCCATCGACACGGGCGCAGAGGCGCCCGACGTGGTGATCGTTCCGGTATCGGGCATCGAGCGCGACGGCACCGCGTCCCGGCCGGAGACCACCATCAACTCTGGTGATGTCCTCAGCCCGATTGCTGGTCTCCTGGGGACCATGCGGACCTGCCTGGCGGACGAGCGCCTGACCGGAACGCGTCTGGTCGTCACGACCCACGACGCGGTCCCGGCCGGAGCCGCCCCGAGCCCGCACGACACCGACCTGACCGGCGCCGGCGCCTGGGGCCTGGTCCGGTCCGCGATCAGCGAGCACCCCGACCGGTTCCTCCTGGCCGACCTGGACGGCGACCCCACCTCCCACCGAACCCTCGCCCACCACCTCGCCCACGGCGAGGAACCCCAACTCGCCATTTGCGAAGGGAAGATCTGGCTCCCGTACCTGACAGCGATGGCCAACGACGGGCAGGTGCCGTCGCCGTGGAGTGGCGAGGGCACGGTGCTGATCACGGGTGGGACGGGTGGTCTGGGTGCGGAGGTCGCCCGGCATCTGGTCACCGGGCACGGGGTACGGGACTTGTTGCTCGTCTCCCGGCGCGGGGCCGGGGCTCCGGGTGCTGCCGAACTCGCTGCGGAACTTGAGGAGTTGGGTGCCCGTGTTCATGTGCGGGCGTGCGATGTCTCCGACCGTGCGGCACTGGCTGCCGTACTGGACGGGGTCGATCTGTCGGGTGTGGTGCATGCGGCGGGCGTGCTCGATGACGGTCTGATCGCCGACCTCACCGAGGAGCGGTTGGCCGGAGTGCTGAGGGCGAAGGCGGAATCGGCGCTGCTTCTACATGAGTTGACGGCTGGCCGTGAGCTGTCCGCCTTCGTTCTGTTCTCCTCGTTCGCGGGTGTGGTGGGCAATGCCGGTCAGGCCGCCTACTCCGCCGCGAACAACATCCTCGACGCCCTCGCGGCCACCCGCCGTGCCCAGGGACTACCCGCCGTGTCGCTGGCCTGGGGCATGTGGGCGCACGAGGACGGGATGGGCGGAACCCTGAGTGAGGCCGATGTGGAGCGGCTCGCGCGGCAGGGCTTCCAGACCCTGGAGACGGGTGAGGGGCTGGCCCTGCTGGATGCCGCGCTTGCTGTCGACGAGCCGAACGCCGTCCCCGTCGCCTTGCGTATCTCTGCGCTGGCGCGCGGTCAAGTGCCGTTCGTGCTGCGGGACCTGGTGCCGGCGACCGGACGGCGTTGGGAGGCGGCCGCTTCGAGCGGTGCCGCCGACAGCGGCGGCCTTGTGGAGCGGCTGCGCGGGCTGGGCTCGGTCGAACGGGACCGCATGGTGCTGGACGCGGTGCTGGCCGAGGTGGCCGGCGTGCTGGGGCATGCCTCGGCCGGATCGGTCGATGCGTCACGGGCGTTCAAGGAGCTGGGCTTCGACTCGCTCACGGCCGTCGATCTCCGTAACCGCCTGAAGACCGTGACCGGGTTGCAGCTGCCCGCCACCCTCATCTTCGACCACCCGACCGTGGCAGATCTCGCCGCCCGTCTGAGCACGGAGTTCGACCGTGCCGAGCGTGGCGCCGCGCCGAGCCTGTCCGATCTGGACCGGCTGGAGGCGGCCGTTCTCGCGATGGCCGAACAGGACGGAACGGTGCGCAAGGAACTGCGCGACCGACTGCGGGCCATGACGGCGCGCCTCGACGACGAACCGAGCACAGCAGGAACCGAGCAGGACAACGACGACATCGACTCCGCCTCGCTGGACTCGATGTTCGCGATCATCGATCGGGAACTCAAGGGCTGACGCCGGGCCTTGGCGTGCCCCTCAGGTGACAAAGGGACAGGATTCACGTGCCCACTGACGACAAGACTCTGACGTATCTCAAGCGGCTGACCACCGACCTTCGCCAGACCCGTCAGCGGCTGCGCGAGGTCGAGGCCCGGGACCGCGAGCCGATCGCGATCGTGGGGATGGGGTGTCGCTTTCCCGGTGGGGTGGACTCGCCGGAGACACTGTGGGACCTGGTGGCGTTCGGCGGCGAGGGTGTGTCGGGGTTCCCGGTGGATCGCGGCTGGGACCTGACGGACCTGTTCGGGGACGGGCCGGGCCAGTCGTCGTCGCGGCACGGTGGCTTCCTGCACGACGGTGCCGAGTTCGACGCGGAGCTGTTCGGGATCTCGCCGCGTGAGGCGCTGGCGATGGATCCGCAGCAGCGGCTGCTGCTGGAGACGTCGTGGGAGGCGTTGGAGCGGGCGGGGGTCGATCCGCTGTCGTTGCGCGGCTCGCGCACGGGTGTGTTCGCGGGCCTGATGTACCACGACTACGCCTCCCGGCTGCCGGCGACGCCGGACGAGGTCGAGGGGCTGCTCGCGAACGGTAACGCGGGCAGTGTCTTCTCCGGGCGTGTCTCCTACGTGTTCGGGTTCGAGGGTCCGGCGGTGACGGTGGACACGGCGTGTTCGTCGTCGCTGGTGGCGCTGCATCTGGCGTGCCAGTCGCTCAGGTCGGGGGAGTGCGATACGGCACTGGCGGGCGGTGTGACGGTCATGGCCTCGCCGGCCACGTTTGTGGAGTTCTCCCGGCAGGGCGGGCTGGCGTCGGACGGCCGGTGCAAGGCGTTCGCGGAGTCGGCGGACGGCACGGGGTGGTCGGAGGGTGCGGGTGTGCTGGTGCTGATGCGGCTGAGTGAGGCGCGTCGGCGGGGGCGGCCGGTGCTGGCGGTGGTGCGGGGTACGGCGGTCAACCAGGATGGTGCGTCCAATGGTCTGACCGCGCCCAATGGTCCGTCCCAGCAGCGGGTGATCCGTCAGGCTCTCGCGAACGCCGGTGTGTCACCGGCCGAGGTGGACGTGGTCGAGGCGCATGGCACCGGTACCCGGCTCGGCGATCCCATCGAGGCCCAGGCCCTCCTCGCCACCTACGGGCAGGCACGCGACGGTGGCGGTGAGCCGGTGTGGCTGGGGTCCGTGAAGTCCAACCTCGGGCACACACAGGCAGCCGCGGGGGCGGCTGGTGTGATGAAGATGGTGATGGCGCTGGGCGCGGAGCGCCTGCCGCGTACCCTGCACGCGGAGCTGCCGTCCTCCCACGTGGACTGGGAGTCGGGTGCGGTGCGGCTGCTGACCGAGGAGCGGTCCTGGCCGCGGGGCGGGCGTCCGCGTCGGGCGGGTGTGTCGTCGTTCGGCATCAGCGGCACCAACGCCCACGTCGTCATCGAAGAGGCCCCGGCCCCCGCCGCGTCTTCCGCCGAGGAGGCCCCGGACGCTGCCGAACCCTCTGTCGAGGACGCCGAGGGACCGGCCACGCCGGCCGCCCCCGCCACCTCGGCCACGACGGTCGATCTGCCCGTGATCCCCTGGGTCGTCTCCGCGCGCGGTGCCGACGCCCTGCGCGCCCAGATCGAACGACTCGCCTCGGTCGACGCCACCCCCCTGGACATGGGGTACTCCCTCGCGGCCACCCGCGCCGCGCTCGACCACCGCGCCGTCGTCCTCGGCCACGACCTCGCTGACCTGCGCGCCCAGCTCGCCGAGCCCGCGATCAAGGGCGCGGCGACCGAGGGCCGTACAGCATGGATGTTCACCGGCCAGGGCAGCCAACGCCCCGGCATGGGACGAGAACTCGCCGCCACCTTCCCGGTGTTCGCCACAGCACTCGACGAGATCTGCGAACTCCTCGACGCCGAACTCGGCTTCGGGCGGCCCCTGCGCTCCGTCCTCTTCGGCGACGAGGAACAGGCCCTCCAGGACACCGGCTACGCCCAGTCCGCCCTCTTCGCCCTGCAAGCCGCCCTCATCCGACTGCTGCGCTCCTGGGGCACCGAACCCGAGGTCGTGCTGGGCCACTCGGTGGGCGAGTTCGCCGCCGCCCACGCGGCCGGAGTCCTCGAACTCCGCGACGCCGTACGGCTGGTGGCGGCCCGCGCCCGGCTCATGCGGGCCCTGCCGCAGGGTGGCGCCATGGCCGCGATCGAGGGCACCGAGGCGGAGGTCACCGCGCTCCTCACGGACGGCGTCGTCATCGCCGCCGTGAACAGCACCACGTCCGTCGTCGTCTCCGGCCACGAGGACGCCGTACGACAGTCGCTCGATGCGGCACGCCAACAGGGCCGCCGGGCCACGCCGCTGCACGTGTCGCACGCCTTCCACTCCCCGCTCATGGAACCGATGCTGGCGGAGTTCGCGGGCATCGCCGCCCAGGTGACCTACCACCGCCCCACCCTCCACGCGGTGAGCACCCTCACCGGCGCCGTGCTCGACGGCGACGACTGGACGACGCCGGAGTACTGGGTGCGGCAGGTACGGGAGGCCGTACGCTTCCACGCCGCCGCCCGCACGGCCGTGGACGAACTGGGCGTCGCACGCTTCCTCGAACTCGGCCCCGACCCCGTCCTGTCCGCGTTCGTCGACACGGCCCCCGCCGCATGTGTGCTGCGCCGTGACCGCGACGAACGCGAGAGCGCCCTCGCGGCCGTCGCCGAGCTCTTCGTCCGCGGCACTCCGGTCGACTGGGCCGCCGTCTTCACGGGCACGGGGGCACGCGAGGTGCCCCTGCCGACGTACGCCTTCCAGCACCGCCGCTACTGGCTCGAAGCGCCGCGCACCACCGTCGACGCCGCGGGCCTGGGCCTGCGCCCCGTCCGCCACCCGCTGCTGGGCGCCGCCGTGTCCGTCGCCGACACGGACACTCTGCTGCTGACGGCCCGGCTGTCCGTCGCCGACCAGCCCTGGCTCGCGGACCACGTCGTGGCGGGCACAGCGATCGTCCCCGGCACCGCGCTGCTGGAACTGGCGCTGGCCGCGGGGGAGCGGGCCGGCTGCGACCACGTCGACGACCTCACCCTCCACGCCCCGCTCGCCCTCCCGGCGGAGGGTGCCGTCGAACTCCAGGTGGGCGTGGAGTCGCCGGACGCCGTCGGACACCGAGCCCTGCGCATCCACGCCCGCCCGCACGACACGGCCGACGAACTGCCCTGGACACTCCACGCGTCCGGCACCATCGCGGAGACCGCGTCGGCGGGCGAGACATGGGACCTGCGCGTGTGGCCACCGCAGGGGGCGGAACAGGTCGAACTCGACGGCCTGTACGAGCGGTTGGGTTCGGCGGGCCTGTCGTACGGCCCGGCCTTCCGCGGCCTGGAAGCCGTATGGCGCTCCGGGGAGGACTGGTTCGTCCAGGCCACACTGCCGGAAGCGGCAGCGGGTGGCGGCGAGGGATACGGCGTGCACCCGGCGCTGCTGGACTCGGTGCTGCACGTCCTGGGTCTGTGGGAGAGCGACGGCACCCGGTTGCCGTTCCTGTGGTCCGGTGTGGAACTGTCCGCCGTGGGCGCGTCCACGGTCCGGGTGTGCGTAAGGCCGCGAGGCGAGGACACGGTCGAACTCCGGGTCGCCGACGCGACCGGCGAACCCGTCGTCAGGATCGACAGCCTCCTGCTGCGCCCCGTCACCCTCACGGACCTGGAGACCGGCGACTCCTTCGTCCGAGACGCTCTGTTCCGCGTGGACTGGCGCGCCCTGAACGACATCGGAGATGCCCGGACCGCCGACTGGGCCGTCCTGGGCGAACTCCCGAACGGACACACGGCCCGTTACGGCACCTCGTACGCCGACCTGGCCGCACTGCGCACGGCACTCGACGCCGGCACGCAACCGCCGAGCACGGTGACCCTGCCGCTCACGACGGCCGCCGCAGGCTCCCTCCGGGAGACCGTCGCCGAGACACTCGGCACGATCCAGGAGTGGCTGCGGGAGGTACGCCTCGGCGACTCCCGCCTGCTGATCGCCCTCTCGGGCCCGGCCGACGACGAGGAGCCCCTCACCGATCCGGCCGCGGCCGCCGTCCGCGGCCTGGTCCGCACGGCCGCGACCGAACACCCGGGCCGCATCGCCCTCGCCGACCTCGACCTCGACTCCGCTTCTTGGGAGACGCTCGCGGGCGTCCCGGAGACGGTGAGCGAAGTGCTGATCCGCCGGGGGACGGCCCGTGTGCCGCGCCTTGCGCGCATGGCTGGTGGGGATGTGCTCCTGCCGCCGGTGAGTGCGGGTTCGGGCATGGGTGCGGGTGCTGGTTGGCGGATGGATGTGGTGGCTCAGGGGCGGTTGGATGGTGTGGCGCTGGTTCGTGAGGAGCCGCGTGGGCTGGGCGCGGGTGAGGTGCGGGTTGCGGTGCGGGCGGCGGGGTGAACTTCCGTGACGTGCTGAACGTCCTGGGCATGTATCCCGGGGATGCGGGGCGGCTGGGGCATGAGGGCGCCGGTGTGGTCGTGGAGGTGGGCTCTGAGGTGACCGGCCTGGTGGTCGGTGATCGGGTGATGGGTCTGCTGGACGGTGCGTTTGCTCCGACTGCTGTGACCGATGCGCGGCTGCTTGCCCGGGTGCCGGACGGGTGGTCGTTCGAGCAGGCGGCGTCCGTGCCGATCGTGTTCCTGACCGCTTATTACGCCTTGGTGGATCTTGCCGGTCTGGAGGCGGGGGAGTCGGTGCTGGTGCACTCGGCTGCCGGTGGTGTGGGGATGGCTGCTGTGCAGCTGGCCCAGCACTTGGGCGGTGAGGTGTACGGGACGGCGAGTGAGCCGAAGTGGCCGGTCGTGCGCGGGCTGGGCGTGGCGGAGGAGCGGATCGCCTCGTCCCGGACGACGGAGTTCGAGGAGCGGTTCCGGCCGGGTGTGGATGTGGTGTTGGACTCGCTTGCGGGTGAGTTCGTGGATGCCTCGCTGCGGTTGGTGCGGCCGGGCGGCCGGTTCGTGGAGATGGGTAAGACCGACGTCCGTGACGCGGATGAGGTCCGGGCCGAGCACGGCATCGACTACACCGCCTTCGACCTCATCGACGCGGGGCCGGACCGGATCGCTGCGATGTGGGCGGCGCTGCTGGAGCTGTTCGAGCAGGGCGCGCTGCGGCCGAACCCGGTGACGGCGATTGACATGGGGCGGGCGCCGGAGGCGTTGCGTCTGCTGGGGCAGGCCAGGCATGTGGGGAAGGTCGTGTTGCGGGTGCCGTCGCCGTGGGGTGGCGGGGGCACGGTGTTGATCACGGGTGGGACGGGTGGTCTGGGTGCGGAGGTCGCCCGGCATCTGGTCGTCGTGCATGGGGTACGGGACTTGTTGCTCGTCTCCCGGCGCGGGGCCGGGGCTCCGGGTGCTGCCGAACTCGTCGCGGAGCTGGAGGGGTTGGGTGCTCGGGTCGTTGTTCGGGCGTGTGATGTCGCTGATCGTGATGGGCTGGCCGCTGTGCTGGATGGGGTTGACCTGTCTGGTGTGGTGCATGCGGCGGGTGTGCTGGATGACGGTCTGATCGCTGATCTGTCGGCTGAGCGCGTGGGCCGGGTGGTGGCGGCGAAGGCGGAATCGGCTCTGCATCTGCATGAGTTGACTGCCGATCGTGGGCTGTCGGCGTTCGTGCTGTTCTCGTCGTTCGCGGGTGTGGTCGGTAATGCCGGTCAGGCGGCGTACTCGGCGGCGAACAACGTCCTGGATTCTCTGGCGGTGGTACGTCGGGCTCAGGGGCTGCCTGCTGTGTCGCTGGCGTGGGGGATGTGGGCGAGCGCCGAGGGCATGGGCGGGACGCTGGGTGAGGCCGAGTTGGAGCGGTTGGCCCGGCAGGGCTTTCCGGCGTTGGAGACGGGCGAGGGGCTTGCCCTGCTGGATGCGGCTCTGTTGGTGAACGAGCCGATCGCCGTCCCTGTCGCCCTGCGTACCTCGGTACTCGGCGAGGCGGGCCACAGTGTCCTGCCCCCGGTGCTGCACGACCTGGTGCCGCTCCGGGCACGTCGTCGTGCTGTCGGCGCTGTCACCGCAGCCGGCGGTGAGCTGGCACGCCGTCTCGGCGGGCTGGCGCAGGTCGAACAGCGCAGGGTTCTGCTGGAGTTGGTTCAGCGGCAGGTCGCCGTGGCGCTCGGTCATGCGTCGGCGGCGACCGTGGACGAGAGCCGCAGTTTCAAGGACCTCGGGTTCGACTCGCTCACTGCCGTCGACCTGCGTAATCGCCTCGGCTCCGCAACCGGCATCACGCTCCCCGCCACCCTCGTCTTCGACCACCCGAACCCGAACTCGCTCACCGACTACCTCCTCGAACAGCTCCTCGGCGAGATCACTGAGCAGACTCCCTCGCAACCGCGTGCACAGGTGGCGGCGGCTCTCGATGAGCCGGTTGCGATTGTGGGGATGGGGTGTCGTTTCCCGGGTGGTGCGGATTCTGCCGAGGGGTTGTGGGATCTGGTCGCGGAGGGCCGGGACGGAGTGTCGGCGTTGCCGGCGGATCGTGGCTGGGACCCTGCCCTGTTGGAGGGGCTGGCTGCGGTCGGTGGTTTCGTCGAGGGGGCGGCCCTCTTCGATGCCGAGCTGTTCGGGATCTCGCCGCGTGAGGCGTTGGCGATGGATCCGCAGCAGCGGTTGCTGTTGGAGACGGCGTGGGAGGCGCTGGAGGACGCGGGTATTGATCCGTCCTCGCTGCGCGGAACCCCGACGGGCGTCTACGCCGGCGTCTCCGCCAACGGCTACGGCAGCGGCACGGTCGACGATCCGCAGGGCAACACTGAGGGGTACCTGCTGACGGGCAGCACACCCAGCGTCGCGTCCGGTCGCCTGGCTTACGCCCTGGGGCTGGAGGGCCCGGCGATGTCCGTGGACACCGCCTGTTCCTCGGCCTTGGTTGCCCTGCATCTGGCTTGCCAGGCGTTGCGGTCGGGTGAATGCGACCTTGCGTTGGCCGGTGGCGCCACCGTCATGGCGACGCCGACGATCTTCCTGGAGTTTGCGCGGCAGGGTGGGCTGGCGGATGACGGGCGGTGCAAGTCGTTCGCCGACGGTGCTGATGGGACGGGCTGGGCCGAGGGCGGCGGCATTCTCGTTCTGGAGCGGTTGTCCGATGCCCGCCGCAACAACCATCCGGTGCTGGCGGTCGTGCGGGGCAGTGCGGTCAATCAGGACGGTGCTTCCAATGGGCTGACCGCTCCGAACGGTCCGTCGCAGCAGCGGGTGATCCGGCAGGCGTTGGCCGCCGCGGGAGTTGACGCCTCCGAGGTGGACGTGGTCGAGGCGCATGGCACGGGCACTCGGCTCGGTGACCCGATCGAGGCGCAGGCCCTCCTGGCGACGTACGGCCAGGCTCATGCCGATGATGAGCCGTTGTGGCTCGGCTCGATCAAGTCGAACATCGGTCATGCGCAGGCGGCGGCCGGTGTCGCGAGCGTGGTGAAGATGGTCATGGCGTTGCGGGAGGAGACATTGCCCCGCACCCTGCACGTCGATGAGCCGTCCTCGCACGTGGACTGGTCGGCGGGTGCGGTGGAACTGCTGACGGAGGAGCGTGCCTGGCCGCGACGTGAGCGTGCGCGGCGGGCGGGAGTCTCGTCCTTCGGGATCAGCGGCACCAACGCCCACGTGATCCTCGAAGAAGCCCCGGGCCCGGCGACTCCGGCACCCCGCAAGCCCGACTCCGCATCCGGCCTTCCGGTGACTCCCTGGGTCGTATCGGCTCGCACAGCTGATGCCCTGCGCGCCGCCACGGCACGGCTGGTAGCGCACGTCGAAGCCCATGACCTCGGTCCGGCGGACGTCGGGTTGTCCCTGGCCACGACCCGGGCGGCCCTGGAACACCGGGCAGTTGTTCTTGGGCGTGACGGTGACGCGTTGCTCGCCGGGCCCGCGGTGACGGGCCTCGTCACTGAGGGCCGTACGGCGTGGATGTTCACCGGGCAGGGCAGCCAGCGCCTCGGCATGGGGCGTGAACTGCATGCCGCCTACCCGCGGTTCGCCCGCGCCTTCGACGAGGTCGCGGCCCTGCTGGAGGCCGAGCTGTCCGGCGCGGACGGCTTCCCGCTCCCGTTGCGGGATGTCCTTTTCGCCGACGACGGCTCCGAAGCAGCAGCCCTCCTCGACCGCACCGGCTACGCACAAGCAGCCCTGTTCGCCGTCCAGGTCGCGTCGGTGGAGCTGCTGCGTTCGTGGGGTGTGACGCCGGACGTGGTGCTGGGTCACTCCATCGGTGAGTACGCCGCCGCCTGCACGGCCGGTGTCTTCGAACTCCCGGACGCGGTAAGGCTGGTGGCCGCGCGGGCCCGTCTCATGCAGGCCCTGCCCGAGGGCGGCGCCATGGCCGCCGTCGAGGCAGACGAGGCGGAGATCAACGACCTGCTCACCACCGCTGACGACGTGACGATCGCCGCCGTCAACGGACCGACCGCCGTGGTCGTCTCCGGCACCGAGGAAGGCGTCGAGAGGCTCATGGCGGGCGTCCGTGAACGCGGTCGCCGGGTCACCCGCCTGCGCGTCTCGCACGCCTTCCACTCCCCGCTCATGGAGCCGATGCTCGACGAGTTCACCGCGGTCGCCGAACAGATCACCTACCGTCGCCCCGTGGTTGCGGCGGCCTCGTCGGTCACCGGTGAGACCGTCGGCGAGGCCGACTGGACCACCCCCGCCTACTGGGTCCAGCAGGTGCGTCGGCCCGTCCTCTTCCGCGACGCCCTGGCCACCGCCACCGGGTCGCTCGGCGCCGGACGGTTGCTGGAGATCGGCCCCGATCCGGTGCTGAGCGGCCTCGTCGACCCGGCGACCGCGCCGTCCTTCTCCGTGCTGCGCAAGGGGCGCCCGGAGACCGAGACCCTGCTCACGGCACTCGCCGAGGTCTTCGTCCGGGGGACTCGCGTCGACTGGGCGACCCTGTTCGAGGGCAGCGGCGCGCGCCGGGTGTCGCTGCCGACGTACGCCTTCCAACGGCAGCGGTACTGGCTGGAGCCGGCCCGCGCCGCTGCCGATGCGCGTGGCCTCGGTCTCGCCGCTGCGGAACATCCGCTGCTCGGTGCGGCCGTCACCGTGGCCGGCTCCGACACGATGCTGTTGACGTCCCGCCTCTCGGTTCGTACGCATCCGTGGCTCGCCGACCATGTCGTGGCCGGCACTGTCGTCGTACCGGGCACGGCCTTCGTCGAGCTCGCCCTCCAGGCCGGCGACCGCGCCGGTTGCGGGCGGCTGGCCGAACTCACCCTCCAGGCGCCGCTCGTCCTGCCGCCCGACGGAGGCGTCATCGTCCAGATCACCGTGGAGCCCCCGGCGACGGACGGAGGGGAAGCCAGGGCCCTCCACGTGTACGCCCGCCCCGACGACGCCGCCGCCGACCAGCCCTGGACCCCTCACGCCACCGGCCTCCTGGACGACGCGGCAGCCGCCCCGTCGGCGGCGCCCGAACTGCGCGCCTGGCCGCCCGCCGGGGCCCGTGAACTCGCCCTCGACGGCCTCTACGAGCGCCTCCACCAGTCCGGACTCTCCTACGGCTCCACCTTCCGCGGCCTGGCCCGTGCCTGGATCTCCGGCGACGACCTGCTTGTCGAAGCGGCCCTCCCCGAGCCGGCCATGGGTGAGGCGACGGCCTTCGGGCTCCACCCCGCGCTCCTCGACACCGTGCTTCATGCCCTGGCGCTGCGCGCGGGGGAGGGACAGGGGGCGCTGCTGCCGTTCCTGTGGTCGGGCGCGGCCTTCCACACCGTCGGCGCGAGCGTCGTACGGGCGCGGCTCACCCCGCGGGGGGCCGACACATACGCGCTGCATGTCGCCGACGCGGCGGGCGCCCCCGTCGCCGTGGTCGACTCGCTGGTGCTGCGTCCGGTCTCGGCGGCCGACCTGGCACGGGCGGCCACCGGCCCGGACGACCTGTTCCGCCTCGACTGGGTGCCGGCGCCCACCACCGACCGCCCCGAGACCGCCCGCACCGGCCACTGGGCCGTGGTCGGCGACCGCGACACGGACGCATGGCGCGAGTCCGGCGTGCCGACCAAGCACTACGCCGACCTGGACTCCCTGATCGCCGCCGTGGACGCGGGCGAGCCCGCCCCGGCGGCCGTCGGACTGGCCGTCGCGGCCAACTCTGGTGAAGTCCCAAGTCCGGTTGCTGATCTCCTGGGTGCCATGCGGACCTGGCTCGCACTCGAGCGATGGGCTGACACGCCCCTGGTGGCACTGACCACCGGCGCGGTCGCCCTGCACCACGCCGCCGGCACCAGCACCGGGATCGGCACCGGCACCGGCATCGGCACCGACACCCCCGACCTGTCCGGCGCCGGTGCCTGGGGTCTGGTCCGGTCGGCGATCAGCGAGCACCCCGGCCGCCTCGCCGTCGCCGACGTCGACGGCACCGCAGCCTCGTACCGCACCCTCGCCGAACGGCTCGCCCCCCTCGACGAGCCCCAACTCGCCCTCCGCGACGGCGAGGCGTGGGTACCGCGACTGGTACGGATGGCCTCTGGCGGAGTCCTTGTGCCGCCGACCGCGGCCCCGGGCATGACCTGGCGCATGGAGGTCGGCCGGCAAGGTCGCCTGGACGGCGTCGCACCGATCACCGAGGAGCCGCGTGCCCTTGGCCCCAGCGAGGTGCGGGTCGCCGTGCGGGCCGCGGGTGTGAACTTCCGTGACGTGCTGAACGTGCTGGGCACCTATCCCGGGGATGCGGGGCGGCTGGGGCACGAGGGTGCTGGTGTGGTCATGGAGGTCGGCGCGGAGGTGACCGATCTGGTGGTCGGTGACCGGGTGATGGGTCTGTTGGACGGGGCGTTCGGCCCGTCGGCCGTCACGGACGCCCGGTTGCTGGCGCGGGTGCCGGATGGTTGGTCGTTCGAGCAGGCGGCGTCCGTGCCGATTGTGTTCCTGACCGCGTACTACGCCCTGGTGGACCTCGCCGGACTCAAGGAAGGCGAGTCCGTGCTGATCCACGCTGCCGCCGGCGGTGTCGGCATGGCTGCCGTACAACTCGCCCACCATCTGGGTGCCGAGGTGTATGGGACGGCGAGCGAGCCGAAGTGGCCGGTCTTGCGGGGGCTTGGCATTCCCGATGAGCGGATCGCCTCCTCCCGGACGACCGAGTTCGAGCAGCGGTTCAAGTCGGGCGTCGATGTCGTGCTGGACGCGCTTACGGGTGACTTCGTGGATGCGTCGTTGCGGCTGGTGCGGCCCGGTGGCCGGTTCGTCGAGATGGGCAAGGCGGACGTACGCGACCCGGAGCAGGTGGCGGCCGCCCACCCGGGCGTCAGCTACCGGGCGTTCGACACGTTCGACGCGGGACCGGACCGGATCGCGGGGATGTGGGCCGCGCTGCTGGAGCTGTTCGAGCAGGGTGCGCTGCGGCCGGTGACAGTGACCTCGTACGACCTGTCCAGGGCCCCGGAGGCGTTGCGTCTGCTGGGGCAGGCCAAGCACGTCGGCAAGGTCGTGTTGCGGGTGCCGTCGCCGTGGGGTGGCGGGGGCACGGTGCTCATCACGGGTGGGACGGGTGGTCTGGGTGCGGAGGTCGCCCGGCACCTGGTCACCGAGCACGGCGTGCGGGACCTGCTGCTCGTCTCCCGGCGTGGACTCGAAGCCGTCGGAGCCGTTGATCTCCGTGCGGAACTTGAGGAGTTGGGTGCCCGAGTCGAAGCGCGGGCGTGCGATGTCTCCGACCGTGCGGCACTGTCTGCCGTGCTCGACGGTGTCGACGTGTCGGGTGTGGTGCATGCGGCGGGCGTTCTCGATGACGGTCTGGTCGCTGATCTGACGCCGGAGCGGTTGGCCGGTGTCATGTCGGCGAAGGCTGAATCGGCTCTGCATCTGCACGAGTTGACGGCTGGCCGTGACCTGTCCGCCTTCGTTCTCTTCTCCTCGTTCGCGGGTGTGGTGGGCAATGCCGGTCAGGCCGCCTACTCCGCCGCGAACAACATCCTCGACGCCCTCGCGGCCACCCGCCGTGCCCAGGGACTACCCGCCGTGTCGCTGGCCTGGGGCATGTGGGAGGCCGGTATGGGGAGCCGGTTGCCGCAGGCGGACGTCACGCGGTTGCGGCGTGGGGGAATGCCGCCGCTGGCCGCGAGCGAGGCGTTGGCGCTGATGGATGCCGCGCTCGTCGTCAACGAGCCGAACGCCGTCCCCGTCGCCCTGCGCACCTCGGCGCTCTCAGGTGGCCGGGTGCCGTCCGTACTGCGGGACCTGGTGCCGACGGCGGGGCGGCGTTGGGGCGTCGCCGCCTCGGGCACCGTCGGCGACGGTGGTGGGCTCGTGGAGCGGCTGCGTGGATTGGGTTCGGTCGAACGGGACCGCGTGCTGCTGGACGCGGTGCTGGCCCAGGTGGCCGGGGTGCTGGGGCATGCCTCGGCCGGGGCGGTGGATGCGTCACGGGCGTTCAAGGAGCTGGGCTTCGACTCGCTCACGGCCGTGGATCTCCGTAACCGCCTGAACAGCGTGACCGGGTTGCAGCTGCCCGCCACCCTGATCTTCGACCACCCCACCATCCTGTCCCTCCGCGACCGCATCAGCGCGGAACTCGCCCCCGCCGATGACGGTGACACCGCCTTCCTCATGGCCGAGTTGGACAAGCTCCGCACGGTCCTCGCCGAGACCGCCCCGGCCGCGGACGACGACGTGCGCGCCGCGATCGGCGACCGGCTCCAGCAACTGCTCGCCACATGGTCAGCGGGCGCCACCGAAGGCGGCGGACAGGACGCGGACCAGGGCAACCGCGTCGCCGTCGACGACGCCACCGACGACGAACTCTTCGCACTGCTCGACGACAAGCCCTGGGTCGCCGAATGACCGCCCCGCCCCGTCGTGCCCCGGTGACCGGCCATGAAGCCGAGCCCACTGACCCTGCACCACTCCAAGTGCCCTGACCCTGCACCACTCCAAGTGCCCTGACCCAGCACGACTCCAAGCGCCCTGATTCGGCTTTCCGCGCTCTTTCGAAGGACAAGGAACAGATGGCGAACGAGGAAAAGCTCCGCGAATACCTCAAGCGTGCGATCGCCGACGCCCAGGACGCCCACCTTCGTCTGCGTGAGGCCGAGGCGAAGGACCATGAGCCGATCGCCATCGTCGGTATGGGCTGCCGTTTTCCCGGCGGAGTCGCCTCGCCGGAGGACCTGTGGGGGCTGGTGAGCGGCGGCGGGGACGGCATCACGTCGTTCCCCACCGACCGCGGCTGGGACCTCGACGCCCTGTTCGCGACCGACGCGGAGCGGGCGGCCGGCACCTCGGCCACCCGGGAGGGCGGCTTCCTGCACGAGGCCGCCGAGTTCGACGCGGAGGCGTTCGGCATCAGCCCCCGCGAGGCCCTGGCGATGGACCCGCAGCAGCGGCTGTTGCTGGAGACGTCGTGGGAGGCCCTGGAGCGCGCCGGCATCGACCCGCTGTCCCTGCGGTCCACGGCGACCGGCGTCTTCGCCGGGCTCATGTATCACGACTACGCCGCCCGGCTCCAGGAAGTGCCGAAGGACGTCGCCGGGTTCCTCGCCAACGGCAACGCGGGCAGCGTCTTCTCCGGGCGCATCGCCTATGTCTTCGGCTTCGAGGGCCCCGCCGTCACCATCGACACCGCCTGCTCCTCGTCCCTCGTCGCCCTGCACCTCGCCTGTCAGTCCCTGCGCTCCGGCGAGTGCGGGACGGCCCTCGCGGGCGGTGTGACGGTGATGGCCGCGCCGACGACGTTCGTCGAGTTCTCCCGGCAGGGCGGACTGGCCGGCGACGGTCGCTGCAAGGCGTTCGCCGACGACGCCGACGGCACCGGATGGGCGGAGGGCGCCGGCGTCCTCGTCCTGGAGCGCCTCTCCGACGCCCGGCGCCTCGGGCATCCCGTCCTCGCCGTGATCCGGGGCAGCGCCGTCAACCAGGACGGCGCGTCCAACGGCCTCAGCGCGCCCAACGGGCCCGCACAACAGCGCGTCATCCGCCGCGCCCTGGAGTCCGCCCGGCTCACCACCGCCGACGTGGACGCCGTCGAGGCGCACGGCACCGGCACCCGGCTCGGCGACCCCATCGAGGCGCAGGCCCTGCTCGCCACCTACGGCAAGGGACGGGACGAGAAGAACCCCGTCTGGCTCGGCTCCGTGAAGTCCAACATCGGGCACACTCAGGCGGCAGCCGGCGTGGCCGGGATCATGAAGATGGTCATGGCGCTGCGCGCCCGCCACCTGCCGCCCACCCTGCACGCGGACCGGCCCAGCTCGCACGTCGACTGGTCGGCCGGCGCCGTACGCCTCCTCACCGAGTCCCGCCCCTGGCCCGGCGCCGAACGCCCCCGCAGGGCCGCCGTGTCCTCCTTCGGCATCAGCGGCACCAACGCCCATGTGGTCCTCGAAGAAGCACCCGAACCGGCACTGGCACCGGCACCGGTACCCGAACCGGCATCCGCACCCGATGCGGAATCCGAGTCCGCGCCCGCGCTCGACCCCGAACTCTCGGCCGCCGACACCGTTGCCCCGCCCCACGCCCTGCCTCGCATCCCCTGGGTCCTGACCGCGCGCAGCGCGCCCGCCCTGGAGGCTCAGGCCGAACGCCTCGCCGCCCACGTCACCGGATCCGACGCCTCCGCCCTCGACATCGGCCACAGCCTGGCCACCGGCCGAGCCGTCCTCGACCACCGTGCCGTCGTTCTCGGCCCTGACCGCGACACCCTGCGCGCCGCCCTCGACGATGTCACCGGCATCGCCGGCACCGCGACCGCCGTCAAGGGCACGGTCACCGAGGGCCGTACCGCCTGGATGTTCACCGGCCAGGGCAGTCAGCGCCCCGGCATGGGCCGCGAACTGTACGCCGCGCATCCCACCTACGCCCGCGCCTTCGACGAGATCTGCGCCCTGCTGGACGCCGAACTCGCCGGAGCGCCCGGCTTCGACGTGCCCGTGCGCGAGGTGTGCTTCGCCGAACCCGGCACACCCCGGGCCGCGCTCCTGGACCGCACCGGCTACGCCCAGACGGCCATATTCGCCGTCGAGGCGGCCCTCGTCGCCCTGCTGCGCGGCTGGGGCGCCGAACCCGATGTGGTCATCGGCCACTCCATCGGTGAGATCGTCGCCGCCCACGCCACCGGCGCCCTCGAACTCCCCGACGCCGTACGGCTGGTGGCGGCCCGCGCCCGGCTCATGCAGGCCCTCCCGGACGGCGGCGTGATGGCCGCGATCGAGGCCGACGAGACAGAGGCCACCGCACTCCTCACGCAGGGCGCTGTCATCGCCGCCGTCAACGGTCCGCGCGCCGTCGTCGTCTCCGGCACCGCACAGGCCGTCGGGCAGGTCATGGAAGCGGCCCGTGAACGCGAGCTGCGCGTCACCCGTCTGCGGGTCAGCCACGCCTTCCACTCCCCGCTGATGGCTCCCATGACGGACAAGTTCGCCGAGACCATCGCGGGTATCGGCCATCGCCGCCCCGTCGTCCCCGCCGTCAGCACCCTCACCGGGCGGGCCGCCGACGGCGACGACTGGGCGAGCCCCGACTACTGGGTACGACAGGTCCGCGACGCCGTACGCTTCCACGCCGCCGTCCGCACCGCCACCACCGAGCTCGGTGTCACCCGCTTCCTGGAGATCGGCGCCGACCCCGTCCTCACCGGCCTCGTCCAGACCGCCGCCCCCGACACCGCCGCCGTGGCCACCCTGCGCGAGGGCCGCGACGAGTGCGGCTCGGTGCTGACCGCGCTCGCCGAGATGTTCGTACGGGGCGCTGCCGCCGACTGGGCCGCGGTATTCACCGGCACCGGCGCCCGCCGCACCGACCTGCCCACCTACGCCTTCCAGCACAACCGCTACTGGCTCGATGCCACCCGGCCCGCCACCGACGCGCGCGGCCTCGGCCTCGGTGTCGCCGGACACCCGCTGCTCGGCGCCGCCGTCGCCGTGGCCGGCTCGGACAACGTCCTGCTCACCGCACGCCTGTCGGTCGCCACCACGCCCTGGCTGGCCGATCACCTGGTCGGCGGACTCGCCGTCGTCCCCGGCACCGCCCTCGTCGAACTCGCCGTCCAGGCAGGCCTGCGCGTCGACTGCGACCACCTCGACGAACTCACCCTCCAGGCCCCGCTGATCCTCCCGGAGCAGGGCGCCGCCCAGGTCCAGATCGTCATCGACGCCGCCACCGACGACGGCCGCCGCACCGTGCGCGTCTACTCCCGCGCCGAGGACGCGGAGGTCGAACAGGCCTGGACGCTGCACGCCACCGGCACGGTCAGCGACAGGGCCCACGCCACGACCGACGACGGCTCCTGGAACCTGCACGCCTGGCCGCCCGCCGACGCCGAACCCGCCGACCTCACGGGTCTCTACGACCGCCTCACGGACGTCGGCCTCCAGTACGGCCCCGCCTTCCGCGGCATCACCCGCGTCTGGCGGGCCGTCGACGACTGGTACGTCGAGGCCACCCTCCCCGAACCCCTCGCCGACGCCGCCTCCTCCTTCGGCCTCCACCCCGCCCTCCTCGACACCGTCCTCCACGCCCTCGCCCTGCGCGGCGACGACGACCGCACTGCACTCCTCCCCTTCCTGTGGTCCGGCGTCACGCTCGCGGCCATCGGCGCCACCTCGGTCCGGGCCCGGCTGCGCATGCGCGGCGAGGGCGAGATCGACCTGCGGATCGCCGACGCGACCGGCGAACCGGTCGCCACCATCGACTCCCTCCTGCTGCGCCCCGTCTCGACCACGGACCTCGCCGCGCAGCGAACGGCGCAGGGCCCCGAGCACCTCTATCGGGTGGAGTGGACGCCCGTCACCGCGCCGCCCACCGAGCATCAGATGACTGACATCGTCGTCATGGGCGATGTCGGGGACGACTCGCGGCTGCACGCTCCCGACGCCGTCCCGACCCACCCCGACCTGGGCGCACTGCTCACCGCCCTCGACGCCGGCGCCGCCACCCCGCGCCGGGTCCTGCTGCCCATCGCCGACGGCCCCGTCGCGGACGTCCTCACCCAGACCCTCGGGGTGGTGCAACGCTGGCTCGCCGAGCCGAAGTTCGCGGATTCCCGCCTGGTCGTCGTGACCTCGGGCGGCGTCGCCGTGACCCCGGACGAGACCCCCACCCCGTCCGCCGCCGGAGTCCGGGGCCTGCTCCGCTCCGCCATGAACGAGCACCCGGGCCGCTTCGCCCTCGTCGACGCCGACGGGCCGACCGCCGCCCTCCACATCGGCGACGAGACGGATCAAGTAGCCATCCGGGACGGCCAGGTGTGGGTGCCGCGGATGGTGCGGATGGCGTCGGGCGGGGTGCTCGTGCCGCCGGTGGGGGCGGGTGCCGGCTGGCGGATGGACGTGGTCGCCCAGGGGCGGCTCGACGGCGTGGCTCTGGTTCCGGAGGAGCCGCGTGCGCTGCGAGCCGGTGAGGTGCGGGTCGCGGTAAGGGCCGCGGGCGTCAACTTCCGTGACGTACTGAACGTCCTCGGCATGTACCCGGGTGATGCCGGACGGCTCGGGCACGAGGGCGCCGGCGTCGTCATAGAGGTGGCACCCGACGTGACCGGACTCGCCGTCGGCGACCGGATCATGGGCCTGCTGGACGGGGCCTTCGGCCCGGTGGCCACCACCGACGCCAGGCTGGTCACGCGGATACCGGCCGGGTGGTCGTTCGAGCAGGCGGCGTCCGTCCCGATCGTGTTCCTGACCGCCTACTACGCCCTGATGGACCTCGCCGAGCTTCGAGCCGGAGAGTCGGTACTGATCCACTCCGCTGCCGGTGGTGTCGGCATGGCTGCCGTACAGCTGGCCCAGCACCTGGGCGGCGAGGTGTACGGAACGGCGAGCGAGCCGAAGTGGCCGGTGGTACGAGGGTTGGGGGTTCCGGAGGAGCAGATCGCCTCGTCCCGGACCACGGACTTCGAGGAGCGGTTCCAGCCGGGTGTCGATGTCGTACTGGACTCGCTCGCCGGTGAGTTCGTGGACGCCTCGCTGCGGTTGGTGCGGCCCGGTGGCCGGTTCGTGGAGATGGGCAAGACCGATGTCCGTGACGCCGACGAGGTTCGGGCCGAACACGGGGTGTCGTACCGCTCGTTCGACCTGATGGATGCCGGCCCGGACCGCATCGCCGAGATGTGGGCCGCGCTGCTGGAGCTCTTCGAGCAGGGCGCGCTGCGACCGGTCACGGTCACGTCGTACGACCTCTCCCGCGCCCCGGAGGCGCTACGCCTGCTCGGGCAGGCCAAACACGTCGGCAAGGTTGTGCTGCGGGTGCCGTCGCCGTGGGGCGGCGAGGGCACGGTACTGATCACGGGAGGGACGGGTGGCCTGGGTGCGGAAGTCGCCCGGCACCTGGCCGCTGTACACGGAGTACGCGATCTGCTGCTGGTGTCCCGGCGAGGTTCCGCTGCTCCCGGCGCGAGTGAACTCGTGTCCGAGCTGGCCCAGTTGGGCTCCCGTGCCGAGGTACGCGCATGTGACGTGGCCGATCGCGACGCGCTCGCCGCTGTCCTTGACGGGGTTGACCTGGCCGGTGTGGTGCATGCGGCGGGCGTGCTCGATGACGGTCTGATCGGTGACCTGTCGGCCGAGCGCCTGGGCCGTGTGGTGGCCGCGAAGGCTGAATCGGCCCTGAATCTCCATGAGTTGACGGCCGATCGTGACCTGACTGCCTTCGTGCTCTTCTCCTCCTTCGCGGGTGTGGTCGGCAACGCCGGTCAGGCGGCCTACTCCGCCGCGAACAATGTGCTGGATGCCCTGGCCCTGGTCCGCAGGGCCCAAGGCCTGCCTGCCGTTTCGCTGGCCTGGGGCATGTGGGCGAACGCCGACGGCATGGGCGGCACCCTTGGCGAGGCCGAGCTGGAGCGGATGGCCCGGCAGGGCTTCCCGGCGCTGGAGACGAGTGAGGGGCTCGCCCTCCTCGACGCGGCTCTGCTCGTGAACGAGCCGATCGCCGTCCCCGTCGCCCTGCGTACGCCCGCCCTCGCAGCCGTACGAGACAGTCTCCCCGGCATCCTGCAAGGTCTCGTGCCCGCCGCCGACCGTCGGCGTCGTGCCGCCGGCCAGGTGGGGGCGGCGGCTGCCTCCGGCCTGGCCCGGAAGCTGGCCGGGCTCCAGCCGGCCGAGCAGGAACGACAGTTGCTGGACCTGGTGCAGGCGCAGGTCGCCGCGGTGCTCGGGCATGCGTCCGCGGGGTCGATCGACACTTCCCGCGCCTTCAAGGACCTCGGGTTCGACTCCCTGACCGCCGTCGACCTGCGCAACCGCCTCGGTTCCGCGACCGGCATCACCTTCCCCGCCACGCTGGTCTTCGACCACCCGACGCCCTCCGCCCTCGCCGGCTTCCTCAAGACCGAGCTGCTGGGCGCGGCGGACACCACGGACGACACCGTGACGGGCGCCGGCGGCCCGCGCACGGCTGTCGACGAGCCGGTTGCGATCGTGGGCATGGGCTGCCGTTTCCCGGGTGGGGCGGATTCCGCTGGGGGGCTGTGGGATCTGGTCGCGGAGGGCAGGGACGGGCTGTCGTCGCTGCCGACGGATCGTGGCTGGGACCCTGCCCTGTTGGAGGGTCTGGCCGCCGTCGGCGGTTTCCTCGGCGATGCGGCTCTCTTCGACGCCGAGTTGTTCGGGATCTCGCCGCGTGAGGCGCTGGCGATGGATCCGCAGCAGCGACTTCTGCTGGAGACTGCGTGGGAGGCGTTGGAGGACGCGGGGATCGATCCGTCGTCGTTGCGAGGTACCCCGACCGGCGTCTATGCCGGTGTCTCCGGGAGTGGGTACGGCGGGAACATGCAGAGCCCGCAGGGTGAGACCGGTGGGTATCTGCTGACCGGCAGTACGCCCAGTGTGGCGTCGGGGCGTCTGTCGTATGTGTTCGGGCTGGAGGGTCCGGCGGTGTCGGTGGACACGGCCTGCTCATCCGCTCTGGTGGCCCTGCATCTGGCCTGCCAGGCGTTGCGGTCGGGTGAGTGTGATCTCGCTCTGGCCGGTGGCGCCACGGTCATGGCGACGCCGGGCATCTTCCTGGAGTTCGCCCGGCAGGGCGGGCTGGCGGGTGACGGGCGGTGCAAGTCGTTCGCCGACGGCGCCGATGGGACGGGCTGGGCCGAGGGCGGCGGCATTCTCGTCCTGGAGCGGCTGTCCGATGCCCGGCGCAACAACCATCCGGTGCTGGCGGTCGTGCGCGGCAGTGCGGTGAATCAGGACGGCGCCTCGAACGGGCTCACCGCGCCGAACGGTCCGTCGCAGCAGCGGGTGATCCGGCAGGCGTTGGCCGCCGCGGGAGTTGAGGCGTCGGAAGTCGATGCCGTGGAGGCGCACGGCACCGGCACACGGCTCGGCGACCCCATCGAGGCGCAAGCCCTCCTGGCGACCTACGGGCAGGCCCATGCCGATGACGAACCGCTCTGGCTCGGCTCGATCAAGTCGAACATCGGGCACGCGCAGGCGGCCGCCGGTGTCGCGAGCGTCGTCAAGATGGTCATGGCCCTGCGCGAGCAGACCCTGCCCCGCACCCTGCACGTCGATGAGCCGTCGTCCCACGTGGACTGGTCGGCGGGCGCGGTGGAGCTGCTGACGGAGGAGCGGGCCTGGCCGCGCGGTGAGCGTCCCCGTCGGGCGGGTGTCTCGTCCTTCGGCATCAGCGGGACCAACGCCCACGTCATCCTCGAAGAGGCTCCGATCGTGCCGTCCCCTCGCCGGCCGGAGTCCCCGACCCTGGTGCCGGTCATTCCATGGGCGCTGTCCGGTCGCAGCCGGCAGGCCATGGACGCGCAGTCGGACAGGCTCGCCACCTTCCTGGCCGAGCGGCCCGAGCTGTCCCCGCTCGACATCGGACTGTCCCTGGCCACGTCCCGCGCGGCGCTGGACCACCGGGCCGTCGTGCTGGGCCGGGACGCCGACGAGCTGCGGTCGGGGCTCGCCATGCCCGCCGTGACCGGTGTCGTCGCCGAGGGCCGCACCGCCTGGATGTTCACCGGCCAGGGCAGTCAGCGCCTCGGCATGGGGCGCGAACTGATCGCCGCCTACCCGGAGTTCGCCCGCGCCTTCGACGAGGTCGCTGCCATGCTGGAGGCCGAGCTGTCCGGTGCCGACGGCTTCCCCCTCCCGCTGCGCGCCGTCCTCTTCGCGGACGAGGGCTCAGAAGCCGCCGCCCTCCTCGACCGCACCGGCTACGCACAAGCAGCCCTGTTCGCAGTCGAGACCGCGCTCGCGGCACTCCTGGACTCCTGGGGACTGCGCCCCGATCTGGTGCTGGGCCATTCCATCGGCGAATACGCGGCCGCGTACACGGCCGGTGTCTTCGAACTCCCGGATGTCGTACGGCTGGTGGCGGCTCGGGCCCGGCTGATGCAGGCGCTGCCCGAGGGTGGCGCGATGGCCGCGGTGGAGGCCGACGAGGCGGAGATCGCCGAGCTGCTCACCACCGACGTGACGATCGCCACGGTCAATGGACCTACCGCCGTGGTCGTCTCCGGGACCGAGGAAGGCGTCGAGCGGGTCATGGCGGCGGTCCGTGAACGCGGTCGCCGGGTGACCCGTCTACGTGTCTCGCACGCCTTCCATTCCGCGCTCATGGAGCCGATGCTCGACGAGTTCACCGCCGTCGCCGAGCAGGTCACCTACCACCGGCCGACGCTGCCCGCTGTCAGCACCCTGACCGGCGCCCCGCTCGGCGACGGCGACTGGACCACCCCCGACTACTGGGTGCGGCAGGTGCGAGAGGCCGTCCGCTTCCACGACGCGGCGCGCACGGCCGTGGACGAACTCGGCGCCGTACGGTTCCTCGAAGTCGGCCCCGACCCCGTGCTGTCCGCCATGGTGGAACCGGCGTTCGCGCTCTCCGCGCTGCGAAGGAACCTGCCCGAGGCGGAGACCGCACTCCGTGCCGTCGCCGAGCTGTACGTCCGGGGCACCGCCGTCCACTGGCCGGCCGTTTTCGAGGGCAGCGGTGCCGTACGGACAGCGCTGCCGACGTACGCGTTCCAGCGCGAGCGGTACTGGCTGCGCGACGTGGGCTCGGCCGGGGACGCGCGCGGCCTCGGGCTCAGGTCCGCAGACCACCCGTTGCTCGGCGCGGCCGTCCCCGTCGCCGGATCGGACGCGGTTCTGCTGACCGCGAGGCTGTCGACGGCCGTCGCACCCTGGCTCGCGGACCATGTCGTGGGCGAGGCCGTCGTCGTACCGGGCACGGCGCTGGCCGAACTCGCCCTGGCGGCAGCCGACCGCGTCAGGTGCGACCGCGTCGACGAACTCACCCTCCAGGCCCCGCTGATCCTCCCCGAGCAGGGCGCCGTCCAGATCCAGATCTCCCTCGACGCCCCCGACGACACGGGCGCCCGCCCGCTGCGTCTGTACGCCCGCCCGGACCACACCGAGGACGACTCCATCTGGACCCTGCACGCCGAGGGAACGGTGAGCGCCGGCAAGACACCCGCCCAGTCCGCGGAGTTGCGGACGTGGCCTCCCACGGACGCCCAGCAGATCGACACGACCGGGCTGTACGAAAGGCTGGCCGAGACCGGCCTGCGCTACGGCAGCGCCTTCCGTGGCCTGCGGCAGGTCTGGGCCCGGGGCGAGGAACTGTATGTCGAGGCCGCGCTGCCCGAAGGAAGCGTCACCGAGGCGCACGCCTTCGGACTGCACCCGGCACTGCTGGACTCGGTGCTGCACGCCCTCGCCCTGCGCGCGGACGAACAGCACGGTGCCCTGCTGCCGTTCGCCTGGACGGGCGTCTCCTGCCACGCCGTCGGCGCGACCCTCGTCCGCGTCCGGATCGTCCCGCGCGGCTCCGGCACCTACGCCCTGTACGTCGCCGACGCCACCGGCGCGCCCGTCGCCGCCGTCGAGTCACTGCTGCTGCGCCCGGCTTCGCCCGCCCAGTTCGCCGCCGGCGCTGCCGCCACGAGCGCGGAGCATCTCTACCGCGTGGAGTGGGCCCCGGCACCCGGCGAGCCCACGGCCGACTCCGCCGACACCGCTGCCCTGGCCGGCCCGGTGACGGTCCTGCGAGTGCCGGACGAAGCCGAGCCCTGGCACGGGGCGGGACTCGCCCTCGTTCCTTGCGACGGCGACGGCGACGGTGATGGCGACGGCGACGTACGCGCCACCGGAACCGTCCTGCTCCCGGTCCGCCGTGGGGCGGGTACCCACGCGGTGACCGAGGTCCTGGTGGCCGTCCGGGAATGGCTCGCCGAGGAGCGCTACGCCGGCGCGCGCCTCGTGGTCGTGACCAACGGAGCCGTCGCCGTCCGGGACGGTGAGACCCCCGACGTCGGCGGCGCGGGCGTCTGGGGACTGGTGCGCTCCGCCTTGAACGAGCACCCGGGCCGCTTCGCTCTCATCGATGTCGATGACGACCCGGCGTCCTACCGCTTGGCCGCCGCCCTCATCGACGAACAACAGGTCGCGATCCGCGCAGGCCAGATCTGGACGCCGCGGATGGTACGGATGGCGTCGGGCGGGGTGCTGGTACCGCCGGTGGGTATGGGCGCTCGCTGGCGGATGGACGTGGTGGCTCAGGGCCGGCTGGACGGGGTCGGGCTGGTTCCCGAGGATCCGCGCGTCCTCGGCCCCGGCGAGGTACGGGTCGCTGTACGGGCCGCCGGCGTCAACTTCCGTGACGTACTGAACGTCCTCGGCATGTACCCGGGCGACGCCGGTCGGGTGGGGCACGAAGGTGCCGGTGTGGTCCTGGAGGTTGGCCCGGAGGTGACCGACCTGATGGTCGGCGACCGGGTGATGGGCCTGTTGGACGGGGCGTTCGCTCCGACGGCCGTGACCGACTCCCGGTTGTTGGCTCGGGTGCCGGACGGCTGGTCGTTCGAGCAGGCGGCGTCCGTGCCGATCGTGTTCCTCACCGCGTACTACGCCTTGGTGGACCTGGCCGGACTTGAGGCGGGGGAGTCGGTGCTGATCCACTCCGCCGCCGGCGGAGTGGGCACGGCGGCCGTACAACTCGCCCGCCACCTGGGGGCCGAGGTGTACGCGACGGCGAGCGAGCCGAAGTGGCCGGTCGTGCGCGACCTGGGGGTCCCCGATGAGCGGATCGCCTCGTCCCGGACGACCGAGTTCGAGGCGCGGTTCCAGCCCGGCGTCGATGTCGTGCTGGACTCCCTGGCCGGCGAGTTCGTGGACGCCTCGCTGCGGCTGGTGCGGTCCGGTGGCCGCTTCGTGGAGATGGGCAAGACCGACATCCGTGACGCCGAAGAGGTGCGGGCCGAGCACGGCATCGACTACACAGCCTTCGACCTCATCGACGCGGGCCCCGACCGGATCGCCGAGATGTTCGCGGCACTGCTGAACCTGTTCGAGGCCGGCGCCCTGCGTCCCGCCCCGGTCACCGCCTACGGGATCTCGCGCGCCCCGGAGGCGTTGCGTCTGCTGGGGCAGGCCAAGCACGTCGGCAAGGTTGTGTTGCGGGTGCCGTCGCCGTGGGGTGGCGGGGGCACGGTGCTGATCACGGGTGGGACGGGTGGTCTGGGTGCGGAGGTCGCCCGGCACCTGGTCACCGAGCACGGCGTACGGGACCTGCTCCTCGTCTCCCGGCGCGGGCCGGAGGCTCCGGGTGCTCCTGAACTCGCGGCAGAAATCGAAGAGTTGGGTGGCCGAGTCGAGGTGCGGGCGTGCGATGTCTCCGACCGTGCGGCACTGGCTGCCGTGCTCGACGGTGTCGACGTGTCGGGTGTGGTGCATGCGGCGGGCGTTCTCGATGACGGTCTGGTCACTGATCTGACGCCGGAGCGGTTGGCCGGTGTCATGGCGGCGAAGGCCGAATCGGCTCTGCATCTGCACGAGTTGACGGCCGACCGTGACCTGTCCGCCTTCGTTCTTTTCTCCTCGTTCGCGGGTGTGGTGGGCAACGCCGGTCAGGCCGCCTACTCCGCCGCGAACAACATCCTCGACGCCCTCGCGGCCACCCGTCGTGCCCAGGGGCTCCCTGCAGTGTCGCTGGCCTGGGGCATGTGGGCGCACGCCGACGGCATGGGCGGCACTCTCGGCGGACCGGAGCTGGAGCGGCTCGCGCGGCAGGGCTTCCCAGCACTGGAGACGGGCGAGGGCCTGGCCCTCCTCGACGCGGCGCTCGTCGCCGACGAGCCGAACGCCGTCCCCGTCGCCCTGCGTACGTCCGCCCTGTCAGCCGTACGCGACAGCCTGCCCGGCATCCTGCAAGGCGTCGTACCGGCTACCGACCGTCGACGTCGTGCCGCCGGGCTGACCGCGACCGGCGGTGCCCTGGCCGGACGGCTGCGGGAGCTGTCCGTGGAGGAGCAGGAGCGCGAGCTGCTGGACCTGGTGCAGGCGCAGGTGGCGGCGGTGCTCGGTCATGCGTCCGCGGGGACGGTCGACGCGTCCCGCGCCTTCAAGGACCTCGGATTCGATTCGCTGACCGCCGTCGACCTGCGCAATCGGCTCGGCTCCGTCACCGGCGTCACGCTGCCCGTGACCGTGATCTTCGACCACCCGACGCCGGCCGCGCTGGCCGTGTCCCTGCGGGAGCAACTCGTCGGCGCGCCGGCCGACAACCCGACCGAAGAGACGGAGGGGACGACCCGGCGTAGCGCCGTACTCGCCGACGAGCCCATCGCCGTCATCGGCATGGGCTGCCGCTACCCCGGCGGCGTGGACTCGCCCGAAGCGCTCTGGTCGCTGGTGGCTGAAGGCGGCGACGGCATCACGCCGTTCCCCCTCGACCGCGGCTGGAACATGAAGACGCTGGAGGGGGTGGCGGCGGTCGGCGGATTCATCGACGATGCGACGGAGTTCGACGCCGAGCTGTTCGGGATCTCGCCGCGTGAGGCCCTCGCCATGGACCCGCAGCAGCGGTTGCTTCTGGAGACGGCCTGGGAGGCTCTGGAGCGCGCGGGAATCGACCCGCTGTCCCTCCAGGGTTCGGCGACAGGCGTGTACGCGGGTGTGTCAGCGAACGGGTACTCCGGCGGACAGGAGGACGACGACCCCGCCCCGGAGACGGACGGCTATCTGCTGACGGGCAGTACGCCGAGTGTGGCGTCCGGGCGTCTGTCGTATGTGCTCGGGCTGGAGGGGCCGGCCGTGTCCGTGGACACCGCCTGCTCCTCGGCGCTGGTCGCCCTGCATCTGGCCGCCCAGGCGCTGCGGGCCGGCGAGTGCGACATGGCCCTGGCCGGTGGCGCCACCGTGATGGCGACGCCGGGCATGTTCCTGGAGTTCGCGCGGCAGGGCGGGCTGGCCGGTGACGGCCGCTGCAAGTCCTTTGCCGACAGCGCCGACGGGACCGGCTGGAGCGAGGGCGGGGGCATGCTCGTCCTGGAGCGGCTGTCCGACGCCCGCCGCAACAACCATCCGGTGCTGGCGCTGGTGCGGGGCAGTGCGGTCAATCAGGACGGTGCTTCCAACGGGCTGACCGCGCCGCACGGTCCGTCCCAGCAACGCGTCATCCGTCAGGCGCTGAAGGCGGCCCACGTCTCGCCCGCCGAGGTCGACGTGGTCGAGGCGCACGGCACCGGCACCCGGCTCGGCGACCCGATCGAGGCACACGCCCTGCTCGCGACGTACGGACAGGCGCGCGCCGACGACGAGCCGCTGTGGCTCGGCTCGATCAAGTCGAACATCGGGCACGCCCAGGCGGGCGCCGCCGCGGCGAGCGTCATCAAGATGGTCATGGCGCTCCAGCGGCGTCACCTGCCCCGGACCCTGTACGCCGACCGGCCCTCCGAGCACATCGACTGGGAGTCCGGTGCGGTACGGCTGCTCACCGAGCCCCGGGACTGGGAGGCATCCGGACATCCGCGCCGGGCCGGTGTGTCCTCGTTCGGCATCAGCGGTACGAACGCCCACGTCATCCTTGAGGAAGCCTCGGACGGCGAGAGCGCGAGCGGGCGGGAGCCGGGCGCCATCCCGGGCGCGGGCGAAGCTGACTCCGGTTCCCCGCTCGTGCCCTGGGTGGTGTCCGGCCGTACCGACCGGGCGACCCGGGCCCAGGCGGCCCGGCTGACGAGCTTCCTCGCCTCCTCGGACGAGCCGGCCTTCCCCGGCGACGTGGCGCACGAGCTGGCCACGACTCGCGCCGTGCTCGACCACCGTGCCGTCGTACTCGGCACCGACCTTGACCAACTGCGCGCCGGACTGGACGCGTTGGCGGCCGACGGCACCCCCGCGGCCGGCCACGCCACGGTCGTCACCGGCACCGTCGGCGAGGGCCGAACTGCGTGGATGTTCACCGGGCAGGGCAGCCAACGGCCCGGAATGGGACGGGAACTCCACGCCGCCTACCCGGTGTTCGCGCAGACTCTGGACGCCGTGTGCGAGCTGCTCGAAGCCGAACTCGGGGGGCCCGAGGCCGGATTCACGCATCCGCTGCGGGACCTGCTGCTCGCCGAACCCGACGGTCAGCAGGACGACGCGAACCCGCTGAACGCCACCGGCTACGCCCAGACGGCCCTCTTCGCCCTGCAAGTGGCGCTCGTCGAACTGCTCAGGTCCTGGGGCGTCCGACCCGACCTCGTGCTCGGCCATTCGGTGGGCGAGTTGGCGGCTGCTTATGCGGCTGGGGTCTTCGAACTCCCTGACGCGGTACGGCTGGTAGCGGCTCGGGCGCGGTTGATGCAGGCGCTGCCCGAGGGTGGCGCGATGGCCGCCGTGGAGGGTGCCGAGGCCGAGGTGACAGAGCTGCTGAAGGAGCTGACCGGCAGCGGCCAGATCGCCGTCGCCGTCGTCAACGGGCCCTCGTCCGTGGTGGTGTCCGGCGACGAGGAACTGGTCGTCGAGGCGGTGGACGTGGCACGCGGACAGGGACGCAGGGTGTCCCGGCTGCGGGTCAGCCACGCCTTCCACTCACCGCTGATGGACCCGATGCTCGCCGACTTCGCCACCGTCGCCGAGACGATTCGCTACCGCCGCCCGACGACCCCCGCCGTGAGCACCGCCACGGGCGAGTCGGGCACGACGCAATGGGCGTCCGCCGCCTACTGGGTGGATCAGGTGCGTCGTCCCGTGCGCTTCCACGACGCCCTCACCACCGCCACGGGCGATTTCGGCGCGACCCGGCTCCTGGAACTCGGCCCCGACCCGGTCCTGACCGCGCTCGCCCGCTCCGTCTCCGACGGGCGCGTCACCGCGGCCGCCGCCCTGCGGGCCGGCCGTCCCGAGGCCGAGACGCTGCTCACGGCCGTGGCCGACCTCTTCGTCCGCGGCATGCGGACCGACTGGCCCGCCGTCGCGGCAGCCGCCGACCCCACCAGCCTCGGGGCAGGTGCACGCGTCGAGCTGCCCACGTACGCCTTCCAGCGCCGCCGCTACTGGCTGCGCGACCGCCGGGCACAGCGGCCGGCCGCCGTACGGCAGTACGGCACCGACGCCGGATTCTGGAGCCTCGTGGACGGCGGCGACCCCGCCGCGCTCGCCGCCCGGCTCGGCGTCAGCGCGGACGCGCCTCTCGGCTCCCTGCTGCCGGTGCTGTCCGACTGGCGCAAGCGGCAGAGCGAGGCGTCCGAACTCGCCGCCTGGCGCTACACGGTCACCTGGAAGCCGGTCGGCGTACCGGCCGCCACGCTCACCGGGAACTGGCTGGTCGTCGCCCCCGAACAGGTGACGGCCGACCAGGACGGCTTCGCCGAACAGTGCGCGCAGGCCCTGCGGGACGCCGGCGCCCAGGTCACCGTACTGACCATCGGCAGCCACGACAGCCGCACCGCACTCGCCGCCCGGGTACGTGAACTCGCCCCGGACGGCGCGCTGTCACTCCTCGCGTGGGCGGAGGAACAGCAGCCCACCGGGGACGGACAGCAGCGCCGGGGCGCAGCGGACGGGCACCAGCTCGCGAGCGACGGAGACCATGCCACGAGTGAGGGACACCATGCCACCGGCGACGGACAACCGCCCGCCGCGACCGGTCTGACCCTGCTGCTCGCCCAAGCGTGGGCCGACGCGGCCGGTGGGACCGGTGCGCCGCTGTGGTGTGCGACCCGGTCCGCGGTGTCCGTCGGCACCGGGGATCCGCTCCGGCACCCCGCCCAGGCGCAGCTGTGGGGGCTCGGGCGCAGTCTCGCCCTCGAACACCCCGACATCTGGGGAGGGTTGGCCGACCTTCCGGTCCGGCCCGGGCACCGGGACCTGAACCGGCTCGCCCAGCTCCTCGCCCACGGCCGCTCCACCACCTGGTCCGAGGACCAGCTCGCCGTCCGCGCGGGCGGTGTCTTCGCCGCGCGCTTCGTACGGGACGACGGCCCCGGCACCGCCCATCCCGAAGAGCCCCCAGTGGACGGCCTGCGCGGCACCGTACTGATCACCGGCGGCACCGGAGCCCTCGGCCGGCACCTCGCCCGACGGTTCGCCGAGCGGAGCGCCCGGCATCTGCTGCTCGTCTCCCGGCGCGGCGCCGACGCCCCCGGCGCCACCGAACTGCGCGACGAACTCGCCGCGCTCGGCACCCGCGTCACCCTGGCCGCCTGCGACCTCACCGACCGCGACGAGGTCCGCGCGCTGATCGCCGGGATCCCCGAGGACACCCCGCTCACCGGCATCGTGCACGCGGCCGGCGTGCCCGCCAACGGCGTCCTCGCCGACCTCACCCCACGGCACCTCGCCGACGCCCTCGCCGCCAAGGCCCGTGCGGCCGACCTGCTGCACGAACTGACCGCCGACCGGGACCTCGGACTGTTCGTCCTGTTCGCCTCCGTGGCCGGCGTCCTCGGCAACGCAGGCCAGGCCGCCTACGCCGCCGCCAACGCCCACCTCGACGCGCTCGCCCAGCACCGCCGTGCCGTCGGCCTGCCGGCCACGTCCGTTGCGTGGGGGCCCTGGGCCGGCGACGGCATGGCCGCCGACCGGGCCGCCGAGGAACGCATCCGCCGCTCCGGACTGCGCCCCCTGCCGCCCGAGCGCGCGCTCGCCGCACTCGACCAGGTGCTCGACGACGACCGCCCCTGCACCGCCGTGGTGGACGTCTCCTGGGACCGGTTCGCGACCGCGTTCGCCCTCGCGCGCCCCAGCGCCCTGCTCGCCGACCTGCCCGACGCGACGACCGCCACCGCCACCGGCAGCGGCACCGGCACGACGGCCGCCGCAGCCGGCGAACTCGTCGCGCGGCTGCGTGCCCTGCCGGCCGGCGAACGCGAGCGTGCCCTGGGCGACTTCGTCCAGTCCCGCGTCGCCGCGGTGCTCGGCCACGAGACGCCCGCCGCGATCGACGCCGACCGTGCCTTCAAGGACTTCGGCTTCGACTCCCTCACGGCCGTCGACCTGCGCAACCAGCTGATGGCCGCGACCGGACTCCGTCTGGCGACCACACTCGTCTTCGACCACCCCACCCCGGCCGTCCTCGCTCGCCACCTCCACACCGAACTCTTCCCCGACGACACCGCGGACACCTCCCCGCAGGACCTGACGGACGTCGACGAGGCCCGTCTGCGCCGCGTCCTCGCCGCGGTCCCGCTCAGCCGACTGCACGACGCCGGCCTCCTGCCCGGCCTGCGCACCCTGCTGGCGGAGGCCGAGGACGCGGAACGGCGCGCCGAGGACGAGAGCGCGATCTGGTCCGACGACACGCCGGACGAGGACACCGCCATCGCCGACCTCGCCGTCGACGACCTGGTGAACCTCGCACTCGGCGACATGACCGACGAGGCCAACACGGCTGCTGCGACCGACGCAGCCGCCCCCGCGGCCGACGACGGCTTCGGCTTTGACTCCGACCCACGAGACTGACAGAGGCATCGATGAGCGCACCGTACGAAAAGGTCGTCCAGGCCCTGCGCAAGTCCCTGGAGGAGACCGAGACGTTGAAGAAGCGCAACCGTCAACTCGTCGCGGCCTCCCGCGAACCCGTCGCGATTGTGGGGATGGCGTGCCGTTTTCCGGGTGGTGTCTCGTCTCCGGATGAGCTGTGGGAGTTGCTCGCGGCCGGTCGTGACGGTGTGACGTCGTTTCCGGCCGACCGTGGCTGGAACGTGGACGATCTCTACGACCCTGTTCCCGGGCAGCCCGGCCGTACTTATGTGAATTCCGGTGGGTTTGTGTCGGGTGTGGCGGATTTTGATGCGGGGTTGTTTGGGATTTCGCCGCGTGAGGCGTTGGCGATGGATCCGCAGCAGCGGTTGTTGTTGGAGGTGTCGTGGGAGGCGTTGGAGCGGGCTGGTGTGGATCCGGTGTCGGTGCGGGGGTCGGTGTCGGGTGTGTTTGTGGGGACGAATGGTCAGGATTATTTGTTGGCGTCGCGGGGTGGTTTTGGTGGGGTTGAGGGGTTTGTGGGGACGGGGTCCGCTGCGAGTGTGATGTCGGGGCGGGTGGCGTATGCGTTGGGGTTGGAGGGGCCGGCGGTGACGGTGGACACGGCGTGTTCGTCGGCGTTGGTGGCGCTTCATCTGGCGGTGGGTGCGTTGCGGTCGGGTGAGTGTGGTTTGGCGTTGGCGGGTGGGGTGACGGTGATGTCGACGCCTGCTGCGTTTGTGGAGTTCTCGCGGCAGCGGGGTCTTGCGGTGGATGGGCGGTGCAAGGCGTTTGGTGAGGGTGCGGATGGGACGGTGTGGGGTGAGGGTGCCGGGATTCTGGTGTTGGAGCGGCTTTCGGATGCCCGTCGCCACAATCATCCGGTGTTGGCGGTGGTGCGGGGGAGTGCGGTCAATCAGGATGGTGCGTCGAACGGTTTGACCGCGCCGAATGGTCCGTCGCAGCAACGCGTCATCCGACAGGCGTTGAAGTCGGCCGGTGTTTCGGCTGCCGATGTCGACGTGGTCGAGGCACATGGCACGGGCACGACGCTCGGGGATCCGATCGAGGCGCAGGCGCTGCTTTCCACCTATGGCCAGGGGCGCACCGGCGGGCCGTTGTGGCTGGGCTCGGTGAAGTCGAATCTCGGGCACACGCAGGCGGCGGCCGGTGTGGCGGGGGTCATCAAGATGGTGCTGGCGATGCAGCGGGAGGCTCTGCCCGCGACGTTGCATGTGGATCGGCCTTCCTCGCATGTGGATTGGGAGGCGGGGCAGGTGCGGTTGTTGACGGAGTCCCGGTCGTGGCGGCGTGGTGAGCGGCCGAGGCGGGCGGGTGTCTCGGCGTTCGGGATCAGTGGGACCAACGCCCACGTCATCCTCGAAGAAGCCCCGGCCGACAGGACCGACAACCGCTCTGACAAGCCCGACAAGCCCGATTCCCGACCGCATTCCGGGCCGCGTTCCCGTTCCGAATCCGACCTCCATTCAGCCGTCCAGCTCCCCGTCATCCCCTGGCTCTTGGCCGGGAGGGACGCCGACAGCCTTCGCGCACAGGCCGAACACCTCGCCGCGCACCTCACCGCGACCTCGGCATCCCCGACCGACCTCGGCTACTCGCTGGCCACCACCCGTGCCGTCCTGACTCACCGCGCCGTCGTCCTCGGGCCCGGCCTCGACGAGCTGAGCGGGGGCGTCCGTGCCCTCGCCGACGGCGAGCAGCACCCGGCGGTCGTCACCGGGTACACCCTCAAGGGACGTACGGCATGGGTGTTCACCGGGCAGGGCAGCCAGCGCCCCGGCATGGGACGCGAACTCCATGATCTGTTCCCGGAGTTCCGCCGTGCCCTGGACGAGGTGTGCCAGCTCCTGGATGCCGAACTCGGCGCGGAGGACCCCGGCCACGTCCCCCTGCGCGACATCATGTTCACCGGCGCCCCGGAAACCCTGGCCCGCACTGGTCACGCCCAACCCGCCCTCTTCGCCCTGCAAGTGGCCCTTATCGCTCTCCTGCGCTCCTGGGGCATGCGACCGGACTGCGTCCTGGGCCATTCGGTCGGCGAGTTCGCGGCGGCGTATGCTGCCGGTGTCTTCGAACTCCCTGACGCGGTAAGGCTGGTGGCGGCGCGTGCCCGGCTGATGCAGGCCCTTCCCGAGGGCGGCGCGATGGCCGCGATCGAGGCCACCGAGGACGAGGTCGCCGGGGTGCTGGACGGGGACGTGGCGATCGCCGCCGTGAACGGGCCGCAGTCCGTGGTGGTGTCGGGCGCGGAGAGTGCCGTAGAGGCCGTGCTCACCGAGTTCCACGAGCGTGGTTGCCGTACTAAGCGACTGCAGGTCAGCCACGCCTTCCACTCGCCGCTGATGGACCCGATGCTGGCCGAGTTCACCACCGTGGCGGCCGGTGTCACCTACCGCCCGCCGACCCTGCCCGCCGTCAGCACCCTCACCGGCGAGGCCCTGCGCGACGGGGACTGGACCACACCGACGTACTGGATCGAACAGGTCCGCCGACCTGTACGGTTCCATGACGCGCTCACCACCGTCGCCGGCCCCCAGAGGGCCGTCCGGCTCCTGGAGATCGGCCCCGACCCCGTCCTCACCGCGCTCGCCCGGGAGGCTGGACACGCCGCCGCGGCGACCCTGCGCACCGGACAGCCGGAGTCGGGGGCCGTCCTGACGGCCGTCGCCGAGATGTACGTCCGTGGCGCAGATGTCCGTTGGTCCGCGCTGTTCGAGGGCACGGGTGCGCGGAGGCTGGACCTGCCCACGTACGCGTTCCGCCGCGAGCGGTACTGGCTGCCCGACCACGCCGTCGCGGAGCGGGGCACGGGGACCGGCTCCGACGGTGTCGAGGCACGCTTCTGGGATCTCGTGGAGCGGGGCGAGGCCGACACGCTCGCCGAGCGGCTGGGTGTGACCGGCGACGAAGCGCTGGACACCCTCGTGCCCGCGCTGTCCGCCTGGCGTCGGCAAGGCCGCCGGGACCTGGAGCAGGCGGCCCGCCGTTACCGCGTCCGGTGGCGGCCCGCCCGTCTCGCCGCCGACCCGGCCGCCCTCTCGGGCCGCTGGCTGGTGGCCGCGGCCGACCCGGCCGACCAAGCCGTTGTGGACATCGCGGCAGCCTTGCGCCGGACCGGCGCCGAGGTCGACCTGATCCCCGTCGCCACCGACGCCCGTGCCGACCTCGCGGACCGTATCCGCGCCACCGGCCACGAGCCCACTCATGCCCTGGCCCTGGTGCCGTCGCCGGGTGCCGTGCTCGCCCTGTGGCAGGCCCTCTCCGACAGCGCCCCGGCCGCCCGCCTGTGGTGTGCCACCCGGTCCGCACAGTCGGTGGGCGCCGGCGACACCCCGTCCCGGCCCGACGAAGCCGCCGTGTGGGGCCTGGGACGCACCCTCGCTCTCGAACAGCCCGACCGCTGGGGCGGCCTGCTCGACCTCCCCGCGCACCCCGACCCCGACGAGCCGCAGCGTCTCGCGCGGCTGCTGGCCGCCCCCGGTGACGAGGACCAACTCGCCCTGCGCCCCACCGGAGTCCTCGCGGCCCGCCTCGTCCGCGACACCAGCCCGAGCGGCCAGTCCGCCACCCCGGGCGAACAGCCGCGGAGCAGCCGCTTCCACGGCACAGCCCTCGTCACCGGAGGCACCGGTGCCCTCGGCCGGCACATCGCCCACTGGCTCGTCGACCAAGGCATCGAGCATGTCGTCCTGGTCTCGCGGCGCGGTGTCGAGGCCCCCGGCGCCCGAGACCTGCGTGACGAGCTGAGCGGTCGTGGAGCCGACGTCACGCTCGCCGCCTGCGATGTCGCGGACCGCACCGCCCTCGCCGGCCTCCTGGACGCCCACCCGCCCACCGTCGTCGTCCACGCGGCCGGCATCCTCGACGACGGCCTCGCCGCCGACCTCACCCCCGAACGGCTGGCCCGCGTCCTCGCCACGAAGGCCGACGCCGCCCAGCACCTGCACGAACTGACCGCCGACCGCGCCCTCGACGCCTTCGTGCTGTTCTCGTCCACGGCCGGCGTCACCGGCAACGCAGGCCAGGCCGCCTATGCCGCCGCCAACGCGCGCCTCGACGCGCTCGCCCAGTACCGCCGTGCCGCCGGCCTGCCGGCCACGTCTGTCGCCTGGGGGCCCTGGGCCGGCGACGGCATGGCCGCCGACCCGGTCGTCACCACGCACCTGGCCCGGCTCGGCGTCCGGCCGCTCACCCCCGACACCGCCCTCGACGCGCTCCGGCGCATCCTCGAAGACGACCGCACCTGCGTCACCGTCCTCGACGCCGACTGGGCCCGCTTCGCCGAGACCACCGCCTACGCCCGCCAGGGCTCACTCCTGCGCGAACTCACCGCGCCCGCACTGCAGGAGGCCCGCACCGCACACGGCCCCGAGCGGCCCACGGCAGGCGGCGGGGAACTCGCCACCGCCCTGCACGGCCGCCCGTCCGCGGAGCGGGAACGCCTCGTCCTCGCCCATGTACGAGCCACCGTCGCCGAGGTCCTCGGGCACAGCTCCGCCGCCGCGATCGCCGCCGACCGCCCTTTCAACGACCTGGGCTTCGACTCTCTCACCTCGGTGGAACTGCGCAACCGCCTCGGCGCCGCGACCGGGCTGCGCCTGCCCGCCACGCTCGTCTACGACCACCCGACACCCGCCGCCCTCGCGGCCCACATCCACGCCCAACTCCCGGGCGCCGACACCGGCATCGAGGCCCGGGACACCACTGCGGGCACCGCTACCGGAGATGCCCTCGACGACGACGCCGTCGCGATTGTGGGGATGGCGTGCCGTTTTCCGGGTGGTGTCTCGTCTCCGGATGAGCTGTGGGAGTTGCTCGCGGCCGGTCGTGACGGTGTGACGTCGTTTCCGGCCGACCGCGGCTGGGACATCGAGCGTGTCTATCACCCGGACCCGGAGCACTCCGGGACTTCGTATGTGAATTCCGGTGGGTTTGTGTCGGGTGTGGCGGATTTTGATGCGGGGTTGTTTGGGATTTCGCCGCGTGAGGCGTTGGCGATGGATCCGCAGCAGCGGTTGTTGTTGGAGGTGTCGTGGGAGGCGTTGGAGCGGGCTGGTGTGGATCCGGTGTCGGTGCGGGGGTCGGTGTCGGGTGTGTTTGTGGGGACGAATGGTCAGGATTATTTGTTGGCGTCGCGGGGTGGTTTTGGTGGGGTTGAGGGGTTTGTGGGGACGGGGTCCGCTGCGAGTGTGATGTCGGGGCGGGTGGCGTATGCGTTGGGGTTGGAGGGGCCGGCGGTGACGGTGGACACGGCGTGTTCGTCGGCGTTGGTGGCGCTTCATCTGGCGGTGGGTGCGTTGCGGTCGGGTGAGTGTGGTTTGGCGTTGGCGGGTGGGGTGACGGTGATGTCGACGCCTGCTGCGTTTGTGGAGTTCTCGCGGCAGCGGGGTCTTGCGGTGGATGGGCGGTGCAAGGCGTTTGGTGAGGGTGCGGATGGGACGGTGTGGGGTGAGGGTGCCGGGATTCTGGTGTTGGAGCGGCTTTCGGATGCCCGTCGCCACAATCATCCGGTGTTGGCGGTGGTGCGGGGGAGTGCGGTCAATCAGGATGGTGCGTCGAACGGTTTGACCGCGCCGAATGGTCCGTCGCAGCAACGCGTCATCCGACAGGCGTTGAAGTCGGCCGGTGTTTCGGCTGCCGATGTCGACGTGGTCGAGGCACATGGCACGGGCACGACGCTCGGGGATCCGATCGAGGCGCAGGCGCTGCTTTCCACCTATGGCCAGGGGCGCACCGGCGGGCCGTTGTGGCTGGGCTCGGTGAAGTCGAATCTCGGGCACACGCAGGCGGCGGCCGGTGTGGCGGGGGTCATCAAGATGGTGCTGGCGATGCAGCGGGAGGCTCTGCCCGCGACGTTGCATGTGGATCGGCCTTCCTCGCATGTGGATTGGGAGGCGGGGCAGGTGCGGTTGTTGACGGAGTCCCGGTCGTGGCGGCGTGGTGAGCGGCCGAGGCGGGCGGGTGTCTCGGCGTTCGGGATCAGCGGCACCAACGCCCACGTCATCCTCGAAGAAGCCCCCGAGCCGAAGCAGTCGGAACCGGAACAGCCGGAACAGCGTGCGCGGCCGGAGCAGCCGGTGCTCGACGCCTCGCTCCCGCTCGTTCCCTGGATCCTGTCCGCCCACCGCCCGGAGTCGCTGACCCAGCAGGCCGCTCGTCTCGCAGCGGGGCTCACCGACGACCACGCGGCACACGACATCGGCCACTCGCTGGCCACCACCCGTGCCGCCCTGACCCACCGCGCCGTCGCCCTCGGCCCCGACACCCCGACGCTGGCCACCGCCCTCGCGTCCTTCGGCACCGGGACGATGACCCCGGACATCGTCAGCGGCACCGTCACCGAGGGCGGTACGGCGTGGCTGTTCACCGGGCAGGGCAGCCAACGCCCAGGAATGGGACGGGAGTTGTACGAACGGTTCCCCGTGTTCGCCGGGACCTTCGACGAGGTGTGCGCGCACCTCGACGGGGAGTTCGACGGCACCGCCGGCTTCACCACGGGCGTGCGGGCCGCGGTCTTCGCGTCCGAGGGCTCTGCGGAAGCCGCGCTGCTGGACCGTACCGGTTATGCGCAGGCCGCGCTGTTCGCCGTGCAGGTGTCCCTGGTGGAACTGCTGCGCTCCTGGGGGACAGAGCCGGACTGCGTCGTCGGACACTCCGTGGGCGAGTTCGCGGCGGCGTATGCTGCCGGTGTCTTCGAACTCCCTGACGCGGTAAGGCTGGTGGCGGCGCGTGCCCGGCTGATGCAGGCCCTTCCCGAGGGCGGCGCGATGGCCGCGATCGAGGCCACCGAGGACGAGGTCGCCGGGGTGCTGGACGGGGACGTGGCGATCGCCGCCGTGAACGGGCCGCAGTCCCTCGTGGTGTCCGGTGCAGAAAGCGCCGTAGAGGCCGTGCTCGCCGAGTTCCGGGAGCGCGGGCGCCGTACGAGTCGGCTCCGCGTCAGCCACGCCTTCCACTCACCCCTGATGAAGCCGGTCCTGGACGACTTCGCCGCCGTGGCCGACGGCATCGCCTACCGCACGCCGACCGTGCCCGCCGTCAGCACCGTCACGGGACAGGCGCTGCGGGACGGCGACTTGACCACCGCGCGCTACTGGGCGGACCAGATCGTCAAGCCCGTGCGCTTCCACGACGCCCTCACCACCGTTACCGCCGGTCAAGGGGCCAGCCGGCTCCTGGAGATCGGCCCCGACCCGGTGCTCAGCGCACAGGCGCCCGCCGGGACCGCCGTCGCCGTGAGCGTGTTGCGTCGCGACCGGGCGGAGGTCGCGGCGCTGCTCACCGCCCTCGCCGAGGTCTTCGTCCACGGCACGGACGTCAACTGGGGCGCCGTGTTCACCGGGACCGGCGCGCGCCGGGTCGACCTGCCGACGTACGCCTTCCGGCGCCGGCGTTACTGGCTGCCCGACCGTGCGGGCGAGAACGGCGCGATGAGCTTCCTCGATATCCCGCGGGCCCCGCGTGAGCTCGCCACGTCCGACGAGCCTCTCCCCGCTCCCCACGAGCCGTCATCTCCTTCCGCACCGGCCAACCGTCTCCGGTCCCTGCCAATGGCCGAGCGCGAGAGCGCCGCCCTGGAGCTCGTCGTCGCCCAAGTGGCCCAGGTCCTCGCGCACACCGACACCGGTGAGGTCGGCGTCACGCAGCGGTTCCTCGAACTGGGCTTCACCTCCCTGTCTCTGGCCGACCTCCGCAACCGTGTCAGCCGTGCCTGTGGAGTCGAGCTGCCGACGTCCGCCCTCTACGAGCACGCCACACCGCGCGCCCTCGCCGCCCACGTCAGTGGTGAACTGGCCGACGGGGAGCGGCAGTCGGCCGTACCCACCGACTCCGTGACCGCGCTGGTGCGGTACGCCTTCGAGCGGGAGCAGTACGACAAGGGACTGGACGTGCTGCACCTCGCGGCCGCGATGAGGCCAGGGTTCGGCCTGCCCGACTCGTCGCATGACACGGCGCCCGGCGAGGCGACCCACCCGGACGCCCGCCCCGGCACGACCGCCCCCACCCCCGGCCCGTCCGGCTCGCCACCGGCACCGAGGGCGAGGCCCTGCTGTGCCTGCCGTCGCTGGTCGCACCCGTCACCGCCTACCAGTACTCACGGTTCGCCGCCGGCCTGCACGGCAGCCGCGACGTATGGGTGCTGCCCGCGCAGGGATACGCGCCCGGCGAGGCGTTGCCCGACAGCCCCGAGGCCGCCGCCGCCCGGCAGGCGGAGGCCGTCCTCGCCGCCATCGGGGACAAGCCGCTCACCCTCGTCGGGTACTCCTCCGGCGGCTGGCAGGCCCACCTCCTGGCCGCCGTACTGGCCGAGGCGGGCGCACCGCCGCGTGCCCTGGTGCTGCTCGACTCGCCGGAGACGCCCGACGAGAACCTCGCGCTCGCCATGGTCGCCACCTCCTGCCGGCTCATGCGGGACTTCCCCGACGTCCCCGTCGACGCCGACCAGCTCACCGCGACCGCCCACTACGGCCGCCTGTTCGACGGGTGGCGGCCCGCGCCTGCCGCCGAGGCGCCGCGGACCCTGTTCGTGGCCGCCGCCGAACACGACCCGGCCCTGCTCCTGGGCGCCGGCCGGCCCACCTGGCCGCTGCCGCACGAGGCGGTGGAGGTGCCCGGCACCCACGTCAGTCTGCTGGACGGTGACGCCGACACCACCGCGCGCGCCGTACACACCTGGCTGCTGGAGCGCTGAACACGTCGAGGGCCGCCGCGCACACCGCGCGGCGGCCCTCGACGTGGTGACGCCGTACGGCGATGGTGCTCAGTCGTCGAGCAGACGGATCGGATCCTCCTGCTCGTACCAGCCGAGGAACGGCGGGCACAGGCCCCAGCCGAGCAGTCGCTGAAGCTCCTCGGGGTACTCGCGGACGATCTCCCGCGGTACGGCCAGATACTGGTTCTCCTCCTGGCGCAGGTTGCCGCGCACCAGCGCGAGCGTGAGGCCCGTGCGCGCGTCGTCGGCGAGGTTCGCGCCGCCGCCGTGGAACAGACCGCCCACCCAGATCAGGCAGGACCCCGGATTCATCTCGGCCTGCACCGCCTCCTCCGGGCGCGGCGCGCGCTCCGCCTCCCACAGGTGGCTGCCCGGGTAGACCATCGTGGCGCCGTTCTCCTCGGTGAACTCGCTCATCGCCAGCATGATCTGGACCCGGTTCGTCGGGCCGGGGCTGGGCAGCAGATGCGCGATGTCGTCGCGGTGCGGCGGCTGCGCGGTCTCGCCGGGCCAGATCTGGATCACCTGGGTGATGCTGACCTGGACGTTCGGGGCGAGATCGGTGCGCTGTCGGCCGAACCAGTTCGTCGAGGGGCGCTCGATCAGGTCCCGGGCGGCGCCCAGGTACACCGGGTCGAGCGCGATGCGCTCCATGTGCCGGGAGCGGGCGAACAGGGAGCTGAGCCGCTTGGTGCGCTGGCCGGTGAACGAGCTGTCCCCGTAGCCGACGCCGTCGAGGGCGGGACCGAGGTCGTCCCACAGACCCTTCAGGGTCGTCTCGTCGACGAGGTTCTCCACGATCACACCGCCGTCGCGTTCCAGGACGGCGGTGACGTCGGACACCGGTGCGGTGGCGGGAAGCCGGGTCAGATCTGCTGGCATGCGAAATCCTGGTTCTGTCGGGTTCTGTCCGGTTCGGTCGGCGAAGCGGCTCGGTGCGAGGTGCCGAGGTGCGCGACCGCGAAAGGCACGAGTCGCGCGCGGCGGCTCGGCGGCCGGAGGGTCACCAGCGCACCGGGAGTTCGGCGAGCCCGTACAGCACGCCGTTGTCCTTGTGGCGCAGGTCCCGGGCGGCGCAGTCGAGCCGGATGCCGGGCAGCCGCTCGAAGAGGACGCGGTAGGCGAGTTCCATCTCGACGCGTACGAGGTGCTGGCCCAGGCACTTGTGCCGTCCGTGGCCGAAGGCGACATGGCCCTGGGCCGAGCGGCTCGGGTCGAAGGCGTGCGGGCAGGCGAACCTGCCGTCGTCGTAGTTGGCGGCGGCCACCAGCGGTGCCACGCCCTCGCCGGCCCTGATGAGCTGGCCGCCGATCTCCACGTCCGCCACGGCCACCCGCAGTGGCACGAGATCGGCGACGGAGTAGAACCGCAGCAGTTCGTCCACGATGCCCGGGTCGCCGATCCACTCCGGATGCGTCATGAGGGGGACCGCACCCAGGGCGATGTTGTTGGCGGTGGTCTCCTGGCCGGCGATGAGCAGCAGCAGGGCCGCTCCGCCGACCTCCATCGGGGCCAGCTCCCCGGCGGCGAGCATCGTGCTGATCAGGTCGTCACCCGGCCGGTGCCGTTTGATGGTGACCATCCGGCCCAGGTAGCGCAGGAGTTCCGTGGTGGCCTGGTCCCGCTCCTCGTCGGTGGCGGACAGGGTGACCAGGACCGAGACACGGGACTCGAAGAAGGCCCGGTCGGCGTTGGGCACGCCCAGCAGCTCGCAGATCACCAGCGACGGGATGGGTACCGCGTAGTCCGCGACCAGATCGGCCGGGCTGCCCTTGGCGGCCAGCGACTCCACGCAGTCCTCGACGACCTTCTGGATGCGGGGGCGCAGCTCCTTCACCCGCCGTGCGGTGAAGTCCTGCATGAGGATCTTGCGGTAGCGGTCGTGCTCGGGCGGGTCGAGGGTGGCGAACCAGCCTGGGATCTGGGTCTGTGCGGGTGGTCCGCCGGTACGGCCCGGGGTGGGGAACCCCTCGTTGCGGGAGTCCGAGCTCAGGTGCGGGTGGAGGAGGGCCTCCCGCACGTCCTCGAACCGGGTCAGCAGCCAGACGCGCTGGCCGCCCGGCATCATCGACCACGCCAGCCCGTCCCGCCCGCGCAACTCGGCGTAGCCGGGCGGGGGGAAGGGCTCGCCGGGCCGGCGGAACGGGAAGTCGACCTGCCGTGCGGCGTCGTCCTTCGAGTCTGTCGCTGTCACGTGCCGTCCCCTCTCACCGGGAGGTGCACCGGGACTTCCGGACCCCGATGTGACACGAAGGATGGGCCGCTCGCGGCGGGCAAATCCCTAGTCCTGGCACGGGATCCGAAGCTCCGGCACGCGGTTCGGGGCTGTGCGCCGGGACCGCTTCGCTACCACCGCACCGGCAGTTCGGCGGGCCCGCCGACGAGCCGCCCGGCACTGGTCACGAGCTGCTCGTGCGGAACCGTCGGCCGCAGCTCCGGCATGTGCCTGAACAGCGCGGTGAACGCCTCCGCCAGTTCGATACGGGCCAGCGAGGCGCCGAGGCAGTGCCAGATGCCGTGTCCGAACGACAGATGCGGGTTGGGCGCACGGCCCGGGTCGAACTCCCCGGCGTGCTCGAAGACGCGCTCGTCGTGGTTGGCCAGCGCGAAGTCCAGCAGCACCAGGTCGCCGGCCCGGATGGTGACCCCGGCGACATTGATGTCGCCGGCGGCGTAGCGGGGCAGGACGGAGCCGGACTGCTTGCCGTTGCGCAGGACTTCCTCCACGAGCCCGGCCATCGCCTCCGGGTCGTCGAGCGCCGTCCGCAGCCGCTCCGGGGGGCGGGTGAGCAGTGCGACGCCCAGGGTGATGAAGCTCGCCACGCTCTCCAGGCCAGCCATCAGCAGTGTCGCGGCGAGTGCGGCGGCCTGCTCGGTGGGGACGCCGGCGGTGACGAGCCGGGTCAGGACATCGTCGCGCGGTGCGGTCCGCTTGGCCTCGGCGAGCGCGCCGAACAGGGCGAACAGCGGGCCCGGGCCCGGTGCGGCCTCGCCGTCCTTCCCGACCCGGCCGATGTCGGCGAGGAGCTGCGTGGCGCGCTCCCGCTCCTCGGCGGGCACGCCGATCAGCTCGTGCAGGATGCTCAGCGAGTACGGCAGCGCGAAGTGCCGGTGCAGATCGGCGGGTTGCTCACGGTCCGCGAAGTCCGCGGCGATCGCCTGCGCGGCGGCGGCCACCCGCGGTCTCAGCTCCTGCATACGGCGCGCCGCGAACTGCGGGCCGAGCAGGGCACGGGACCGGCGGTGCATCTCCCGAGCCATGTCGGCGTCGTCGATGATCAGCATCTCCACGAGCGGGCTGTCGACGTACTTGGGCGCGGTGGCGGGGGTGGGATGGAAGCGACCCAGCCGCTCGTCGTGGAGAAGTGCCTTCGTCTCGGCGTGCCGGGTGACGAGCCAGGCCTCGTCGCCGGCCGGTGTCCGCACACGGCGGACGGGTGCCTCGTCCCGCAGCGCCCGCAGCGGGCTGGGGGCGAACACGGGGCGCGAGTCGGTGTCGAGCACGGGCAACTGCGGTGTGTGCGGCATGGGACCGAGCCTGCCGTCCCGGCACTGACGATTTCCCGAGACTTGGGGCGCCGGCTCGCCATGCCACTCATGTGTAGTGCGCCACACTCAAATGTGAATCCCGCTCATCTTCCGCGCCTCGGTCGCCCGCTGAACCGGACCGGCTGACTCCGAGTCGACCCCCTGACCGGCGACAGGGCGCGAGAGGCCGGTCGCGCGTTGGCGACCGCGAACCTGTGAACGCGACTTGGGGGGTGCGCGACCGCATCGCGCGCGGGCGAGCAACAGCCCTGCTCGTGCGTATGATCGGACGAGAAAAGGGTCGTTCGGTTCGTCCATCCCGCCAACTGCTGTGTGCGGCGGGGCAATACAGGAGACGTGGTGGCTTCAACCTCCGGCCTGAAGGCGGAAGGCGAGCCCACGCTCGTCGGTCGAGACCTCGAACTCGCCCTGATCCGTGAGCACCTTCACGGTACGGGGGAAGGACGCGCCGTCCTGCTGCGCGGACCCGCCGGTATCGGCAAGACCCGGCTGATGCGCGCCCTCACCGAACCGGACGCGGACGCCCGAGTCCTCACCGTCAAATGCCAGGAGAGCGGCGGCGCCGCCTACGAGGCCGTGCGCGGGCTGTTCGCACCGCTCGGCCTCACCGACGACCCGGCGCGGCATCCGCTTCTAGTGCCCCAACAGGCAACGTCCGCCCCGTTGCTGGCCGGAAGTGCCGCGCTGGCGGGCAGCGCCGCGCTCGCCCTGCCCGCCCTCACGACGGACGGCGACCTCGACGGCCAGCCCGCCGACATGTACGGCGTCATGCACGGCCTGTACTGGCTCACCGCTTCGCTCGCCGCCGAGCGCCCCCTCGTCCTCGCTGTCGACGACCTCCAGTGGTGCGACGAGGCGTCGCTGCGCTGGCTCGGCTTCCTGCTGCGACGGGCCGAGGGACTGCCGGTCGCCCTGCTCTTCACCCTGCGCACCGAGGTCGAGCCCGCGCGCCCCGACGTGCTGGACGAGATGGCCGACGCCGCCTCCTGCCTCACCGTCGACGTCGAGCCGCTCACCGACGACGCCGTGTGCGACCTGCTCGCCGCGTCCCTCACCGTCACGCCCGACGCCTCCGTCGTGGCACGCTGCGTGGAGCTCACCGGCGGTAACCCGTTCCTGGTCCAGCTCCTCGTCCGTGAGCTGAGGCACCGCGCCCCGGACGCCGCACTCGACGCCGACGTGTTGCGCGACGGCCTCGGGCACGGCACCGTGGCCCGCTTCCACCTCGACCGGCTCACCCCCGAACGGCTCGCCGTGGCGAAGGCGCTCGCGGTCCTGGAGTCCGACGACATCGAACCCGTCGCCGCCCTCGCCGGCACCACACCCGGCCCCGCCGCAGGCGCCGTCGACTCCCTGCGCGCCGCCGGACTGCTGAGCCCCGACTCCCTCGCCTACCGCCACGACCTCATGCGCCAGGCCGTCCTGGACGCGACGCCGGCCGAGGAACGCCTCGCACTGCGCGAACGCGCCGCACGCCTGCTCAACGACTCCGGGCGCCCCAGCGACCAGGTCGCCGTCCAGCTGATGCACCTGCCCGAGGTGCCCGAGCCCTGGATGGTCACGGTCCTGCGGTCCGCCGCCCTCGGCGCCGAGCAGCGCGGCGCACCCGTCACCGCGGGCCAGTACCTCTCCCGCGCCCTGCGGTACGACCTCGACGACATCGAGCTGCTGTCGGCCTCCGCCCGCGTCCTCGCCCACTCCGACCACCCCACCGCGCTCAGCCGGCTGGAACACGCGCTGTCCCTCGCCACGGACCCGCGCCTGCGGTGCCGTCTCGTCCTTCAGTACGTCATCACCTCCCTCGGCGCGCAGAACTCGCTGCGGGCCTTCGAGTTGGTCGGCGAGACCCTCGTCATGGTCGAGTCCGAACTCGGCGACACCCCGGACGAACAGGCACTGCGCAGCCTCGTGGAGGCGATGGCGCTGGTCTCCGGGCTCGACGAGAAGTCCACCGTGCGCCGCGTCAGCGAACGGTTCCGCGAGCACACCCTGCCGCCCGGCGAAACCGCCGAGGAGCGTCTGCTGCTCGGCATGCTGTGCGCGCTCGGCACCCTGGAGGGCCGCCCCGCCGCCGAACTGGTCCCGGCCGCCCAGCGGGTCCTGCGGGTCGGGGACGTCTCCCTGGGCGGCTGGGGTGCCCTGGGCGCCAGCCTCACCCTCTACCTCGCCGACGAGATCAAGCCCGTCGAGTTCGTGCTCACGACCCTGCTCGAACACGCCCAAAAACGCGGCCAGGCATGGAACAGCGCCATCGTCTCCACCACCCGCGCCCAGGTGCACCTGTGGGGCGGCAACATCGCGCAAGCGCTGACGGACGCACAGCTCGCCTTCGATCTCGTCCACCGCGATCTGCATGTGAAGAGCGCCGTGGGCCCGCAGTGCACCCTCGCGGACGTCATGGTCCTGCGGGGCGACGCCCGCCGCGCCGAGGAACTGCTCGACCTGGTGCGCCGGCCCCGCCTGGACCAGTTCGCACTGGAGTCGCACACCTACATGATGAGCCGGGCCCGCGCCCGTGCCGCGCTAGGTGACCTGGAGGGAGCGCTCGGCCATCTCGTGCGGTGCGGCGACAGCCTCGCCGAGGCGGGCATCGGCAACCCCGTGCTGGCTCCCTGGTGGTACGACGCCGCGCAGGTCCTCGCCGACCTCGGCCGGTACGGCGAGGGACGGGACGTCGTCGACCGGGTGGCGCCGGCGGTGCGGCGCTGGGGCACGCCCCGGGTCCAGGGCATGCTCGCCGTCGCGCGCGGTGTGCTCACGCCCGGCGACACCGGCATTGACGAACTGACCGAGGCCTCCCGTCTCCTCGACGGCAGTCCCGGCCGTCTGGAGCACGCCCGCGCCGAGTATCTGCTCGGCCGGCGGCTGCTGGAGCGCGGTGACTCCGAGGGCGCGCGCGAACGGCTGCGCCGCGCCATCGACATCGCCGTGCTGTGCGGCGACCGGCAGCTCCTCGACCAGGCCGTGCCCGCCCTCGGTGCGGCCGGCGGACGGCTGCGGCGCGGCACCGAGTCACCGACCGACGCGCTGAGCGGAAGCGAACGGCAGGTCGCCGAGCGTGCCGCCGCGGGAGCCACCAACCGGGAGATCGCCGAGGCCCTGTTCCTCACCCAGCGCACCGTGGAGTTCCATCTCACGAGCGTCTACCGCAAGCTCGGCATCCGGGGGCGGGGCGAACTCGCGGCCGTCCTCGCCGCCGAGCGCAGACCCGTCGGCTGAGCGGCCATAGCGCAGAGCTCATCCGGGGAACCGGCCGCGGCCGTGCACGAACCGGTCGCGACCGAACCCCGTGGCGCCGGAAGTTTAGGGTTTTACGGGTGGCGGCCCGCGTTCAATGGGCGGCGACGGCGGGCAGGTTGCCGCCGCCGCACCGACGAAAGCTCTGGAAAGGGACGCCCATGTCGCGTATCGCCGACGACGCCACCACGGCGTGGATCCGCCGCTACCACCCCTCCGCCGGCAGCGCCGTACGGCTGGTCTGCTTTCCGCACGCGGGCGGTTCGGCCAGCTTCTTCCACCCGGTGTCGGTGCGCTTCACCCCGGAGGCCGACGTGGTCGCGCTCCAGTACCCGGGACGTCAGGACCGGCGCACCGAGCCGTGCGTCGAGGACATCGGCAAGCTCGCGGACCTGCTGTGCGAGGAGATCCGCGAGCTCAGCGAGAAGCCCACGGTGTTCTTCGGCCACAGCATGGGCGCCGTCCTGGCTTTCGAGACGGCGCTGCGGCTGGAGGAGCTCGGCGCCAATCCGCCGCGCGCCGTCGTCGCCTCGGGCCGGCGCGCCCCGTCCTCCCACCGGGACGAGCACGTGCACCAGCAGGACGACGCGGGCGTGGTCACCGAGCTGCGGCTCCTCAACGGCACCGACGCGGCCGTGTTCGGCAACGACGAGCTGCTGCGGATGGCGCTGCCCGCGATCCGGGGCGACTACCGCGCCATCGAGACCTACACCTGCCCGCCCGGCCGCCGCATGCGCGGTGCGCTGACGGTCCTCACCGGCGACGCCGACCCGCGCACCACGCCGGCGGAGGCCGAGGCCTGGCGTGACCATACCGAGGGTGCCTTCCGTATGCGGGTCTTCTCCGGCGGCCACTTCTTCCTCACCGGTCACCTGAACGAGGTGTACGCCGAGATCCTCACGGAGCTCGACGCCGCCCGTGCGGCCGGGGCCTGACAAGCCCCGGGCCCCGCCGACGGAAACGGCGGGGCCTTCGAAGCGATGAAGAGGTCGTGGTCAGTCGGACACGAACTCCGGGCGTACCCGCGGTGGCCACTGACCGACGGCGAAGACACCGAGGGAATAGCTTTTCGATATCAGCGCCGGCCGGTTGGTCACCTTCATCTTCCGTAGCAGAGAGGAGACGTGATACTCCACTCCGCCGCGGCTGAGGAAGAGTTTCGTGGCGAGTTGGACCGTCGACTCTCCTGATGCCACTCCCTCCAGAATGCGGGCGTGCATCGGGCTGAACAGTTTGCGCCGTGCACTGGCGATCTGCGGACCGTTCTCGGACTGCTCCGGGTCGACCAGTACCAGAATGCGGTCCACCCGGCCGACACCGCTCCGCACGGCGATTCCGGTCATCTCGCCGCGGAATACGGCGTCCTTCGCGCCCAACGCGACCAAGTGGTCGGCAAACCGGGGGCTCTGACCGTCCGCCAGACGGATCAATTCGTTCTTCAGCTTGCCCTGCACGCTGGGGTGCAGGAGTTCACAGAAGTCCCTTCCCGTGCCCTGCCCGGGGTTCCAGTCGAATTGATGGGCGAAGGACCGGTTGGCCTCCATTATCCGGAATTCCAGATCGAGGTTCGCGATGCAAACGAGGGACTGTTCGAAAAGCGCCAAATAATTCTCGCGATACGGTTCCGGGGACCAGTTCCGCGGTGCGTCGGGGAGGATCTCTACGGAGTCTAGGCCGGCGTTCTTCATGGGGGGTGGGCCACTCTCTCTCAGCGCTCATGACCAGTGGTGCGTCCCGCAGCGGGGAGTGTTCCTTCACCCATGACATTGCCATCGATTGAAAATACATGTCAAGGCGTGCAGGGTTCGTAAGGCCCTATTCACCACTAAGACTGCGGTGTCCTCCGGCGGTGGTTCGGTACGCATTGCGGTCCCGTATGCGGGTGCCTTTTGAGTACCGTCGGTAACCAGCGAACGTGACGCACAGGCGACGCAAAAGTGAGGAGTTGTGCACGTCAGCGCGATTGCCGGGACGTGGATCGATCCATCGGAGTGTGCGGGAGCGAAGGCGAGGGGAAATCGGTGGATTTGCGTTCCCCGGATGCTGTGAACACAAAGAACAAAATTCCGCGCAGGTCGGCGGCATGGATCAATGCAGTCCTGGGCAGGCTATCGGGTCTCTTTTGTTCCCATCGCGTGGGCCAGTTGTTCCCGGCCAGTAATGCAGAATTTGCGGTAGGAGCTCGTCAGGTGTCTTTCCACGGCCCGTAGACTCGTTTCGAGTTCCTCCGCGATCTCCCTATTGCTCAGACCGCGTGCCGCGCGTTCCGCCACTCTCGTCTCGGCCGGGGTGAGCCCGGCCGCGAGCGCCCGCGCCGAGCGTGCGGCGGTGCCGGTCCCGGTGTCGGCCGGAGCGTTGACCAATTCGGCGGCCAGTCGACGGCCGCGTCGGAAGAGCCGGTCGCCGTCCGGGACGGATTCCCGTTGCAGACGTCTGCCCAATTCGGTGAGGGCGTGGGCCAACTCCAGCCGGCTGCCCTCCGTTTCGACGAGGTCGACGGCCTGTCGCAGCAACTCGATGCCCGGCGGGCCCTCGGTGACGAAGCCGAGCAGACGCCGCGCCCGGCTCAGCGTGGTCGGCGCGCCCCAGGCCATGGCGCGTTCGTGATGGGACCGGGCGACAGCGAGGGCCTCGGCGGTCCGGCCCGCGCGGTGGTGGTTCAGGGCGACCTGCACCTGCCAGTGCGCGAACGCCGGATTCACCCACCCGGCGCGTTCCAGGACGCGTCCGCAGTCCAGGTAGTGAGCGAGCGCCACAGGCAGATTCCCGCGGTTCTCCGCGAGCATCCCGTTCAGCGCCCCGAACAGGGCGAACATCCGCAGGTCGGCAGGCGGTTCGGCGGGCTCAAGGAGCCGCCCGGCGAGTTCGGCGTCGCCCACTTCGAGCGCGACGCTCCCCAGGAGAAGAGTGACGTGCACCCTGTCCCCGGGCGTCCCGCCCTCGGTCAGCGCGAGGGCACGCACGCCGCACTCCCGGGCCGCACCGACCTCGCCCCGCGCCAGCAGCGCGAGACCGTGCACCGCCTCGACCAGGGACAGCGTCGTACGGTCGCCTCGCTGCGAGGCGTGCAGGCGCGCCGCGTCCAGCCAGGACGCGGCGAAGTGCGGGCTGTCCGTGCAGTAGAGCACCGCAGGCAGCAGTTCGAGCGCCAGACCGGTCAGAGCGCTGTGCGCCGGCTCCTCCTCCAGGACCTGCCGGGCCATCCGGGCCACCGTGCGGTGGTCGGCCTGCCCGCCGACGGCGGCCGAGAACACGAGGACGGTGCGCAGTTCGCGTTCGGCCGCCGAGGCGCCGTAGCGCTGCTCGCCGAGGTCGAGCAGCCGGCGCGTCGCCGAGGTCACCAGGCCGGGGTCCTCCAGCCCGGCGTACCGGGCCCGGGCCTCCAGCCGCATCGCGAGGTACCCGCCCTGCCGGTCGCCCTCCCGCGGAGTCCCGAGACCGGCGGCGGTCTCCCGGACGAGGGCGGCGACCTCGGGATCGCTGCGCACGATGTCCATCGGGGTGCTGGAGACGACCTCGGCACGGCGCCGGAGCCGAGGCATGAGCCGAGCGGCCTGCACGAAGTGTCGGCCCGCCGCCGGAGACTTGAGGTCCAGCTCGGTGACCCCGAGTTCGTAGAGCAACTCGGCGCGGACATGGCTGGTGGCGGGTACGTCGACGAGGGCACGGCCGAGATAGCGCACGGCCGTCTCCGGCGCGCCCCGGCGGCGGGCGGCCGCGGCCGCGGCACGCAACTGGTGGATCTCCCACGGGTCGCCGATCCGGTCGACCTGCAGCAGCGGCACCGCGACCTCCTCCGGACCGGCGCCGCACGCGTCGAGAGCGGCGGACGCCTGCCGATGGCGGCGGGAGCTCTCCTCGTCCCCCATGGCCTGGAGGACGACGGCGCAGGCCGCGCGCGTGTGGGCGGCCTTGCCCTGGCCGACCGCGGGCGGCCACGCGTGCGTGAGGACCTCACGGGCGTACGCGCACTGCTGCCGGGTCAGACCCGCGAGCCGGGCGACGAGGTCGTCCGTGGCGTGGTCGGCGAGCACGGCGGTGGCCTTGAGGAAGGCGTCGAGGACGGGTTCGCGCCGCAGCAGCGACAGCAGCCGCTCGCGGTGCAACGACTCGCCCAGCCCGCGCAGGCGCTGCGTGTGCCAGTGAGGTGCGCCGAGCCGCCGGAGCCGGGCCCGGTCGCACAGCACCCTCAGATCCTTGGGCCGGCCCCTGGTGATGTCGTGACAGGTCCGGAGGAACTCGTCGGGGCAGCCGTCCCCGAAGTGCCGGGCCGCCAGCGCCGCCGCGCCCCGGCGGGACAGGCCGCGGGCCCGGATGCGGTGGGTGGCGGCCGCGGAGATCTCGCCGACGAGCGGGTCGCGGGTACCGAGGCCGTCCTTGCGGACCACGGCCAGCAGCATGTGCAGGCCGTCGAGGCGCGCGGCGAGATGGGCGAGCGCCTCCAGGGAGTCGTCGTCGACCCAGCCCAGGTCGTCGACGGCGAGCACCACGGTCCGCTCGGCACTGAGGCCGGCGAACAGGATGTGCAGCCAGTGGAGCGTGTCGGCGCGCACGGCGGCGCCCGCCTCGTCGTCCGGCCCGGAGTGGCCCGGGTCGGCGGCGATGGGCGGCACCGCGGTGAGCAGGGGAGCGGGCAGGTCACGCTCGGCGACCAGCGGGAGCACGAGCCGTCGCAGCACACCGAAGGGGACGCTGCGTTCGGCGGGGATGCCGCCGGAGCGAAGGACCAGGGCGCCGGTCGCCGTAGCCCGCTCGGCCAGCCGGTTCAGCAGGGCCGTGGTGCCGGTGCCGGTGCCGCCCTCGACGACGACGAGGACGCCGGTGCCCGCCCGGGCCTCGGCGACCGCCTCGTTGAGTACGGCCAGTTCCTCCTCGCGCTCCAGCAGCATGGATCAGTCCCCCTCCTGCCGGGCTCTCAGATGGGCGACGAGGGCGGCGCGCCCGTTCGCGCCGAGCTTGCGGTAGGTGTGCGTCAGCCGCAGCTCGACCGTGCGGGTGGCCAGGCCCAGTTGGCGGGCGATCTCACGGTTGGCCAGACCGGCCAGCACGAGGGCGGCCACGTCGCGCTCGGACGGCGTGAGCGGGTCCGGCTCCGGGGCGGTTCCGTCGGGCGTCGCCGTAAGGCTGTCCTGGGCGGACCGGGAGGACTGTGAGGGCTGGGCGGACCGGTCGGCTTCGGCGGTTGCCCAGGGGACCTCGACGCCGTTGCGCGCCAGTGCCTCGTGGGTGCGGGCGCGCAACGCCGTGAAGGCGCTCAACGTCCCCCAGCACTCGGCGACATCGCGCTCCTTGACGAGCAGGTCGTCCGCGGTGGCGGGGGCGCCGAGGTGATGGTGGGCGACGGCCGCGGCGCTGCGCCACGGTATGAGCATGGGGTTGCGCCAGCGCTTGGCCCGCAGCATGCGGCCGCACTCCTCGAGCAGCAGCAGGGCACGGGCGGCGTCCCGGTCGATGAGGGCGAGTTCGGCGCGGGCGTACAGCAGGAACGCCGTGCTGACGCTGTGGCCCTCGGGCCGGCTCCGGGCGCGTTCCGAGGAGCGCCTGGCCTCGTCCACGCGGCCGCAGCGGATCAGCGCGAGGATCTCGGCGGCGGCGAGCCGGGGGGCGAGGAGGCTGTGCCACGACGCGGGCGGGAGGGCCCGCGTGGCGGCGGTCAGTTCGTGCAGCGCCTCCTCGCCGCGGCCGAGGCGTATCTGTGTCTCGGCACGGCTGAGCAGGGCCTGGGCGGCCGCCGCGAGGGCGTCGGAGCGGCGGGCGTCCGCGGCGACGGCGTCCAGGCGATCGAGGCCGGCGGGCACGTCGTCCGCGCACAGCTGGGCCCGGGCCGCGGCTATGCGGCACATGAACGGCACGGATCCGGGCTCGTCGAGCGCCGTGCGGGCGAGTTCGAGGACCTGGGCCCGGTCGTCGCCGCGGGTGGCGAGGGTCCAGGCGAGCACGGCGGACTGGGCGGGGTGCCCGGGCCGGTCGGAGTGGATGGGGGGCGGGGCCACGAGCGGTAGGCCGCCCTTCTCCTTGTGAGCGAGCCGACCGAGGGCGCGCAGCGGACGTAACTCCTCGTCGGGGATCTTGGTCAGAGCCCGCTGGTGCACGTCGGCGATCACCCAGCGCGCGGTCTCGGCGTCGCCGCGGCTGAGCAGCAGGTCGGCGGCGTTGAGCACGTCCGGCCAGGTCTCGCGGCTGAGGTGGCGCAGCATCACCTGGCGCAGCCGGCCGTCCGCGGCCTGCGGGGCGGTGACGGCCTCGGCGGCGGCCAGGCGGATCAGACGCCGGGCCCGCTCGGCCTCGGTCACCAGCTCGCACGGCGAGTGCCGCAGCGACGCGGTCGTGAGGTCGGCCGCGTGCCGCGGGCGCGCGAAGGAGGCGAGGCCAGAGGCCGTCCACGAGCGCACGAGCGAGGTGACGTCGCCGAGCAGTTCGGCGACGGTGCCGACGCGCAGGGCCTCCTGGCCGTGCGGCGACGCGGCGCGACGGTGCAGCCGGTCGAGCTCGGACCCGGTCATGCCCGCCAGGACGTCATCGGCGAACCAGGGGTGCCGCAGCCGGGGGATGTCGGTGTCGGCGAGCAGCCCGCAGGCCCGCAGGGCGTCCACCGCGTCGGCGAAGGCGGTGGCGTCGAGGCCGGCGAGGGCCGCGAGCCGGGATGGCTCCAACTGGTCCCCGCCGACGGCCGTGGCGCGCAGCAGGGCCACGGCGTTCTTGGGCAGGCCGTGCAGGGTGGTGAGGGCGCGGGTGGACCAGGCGGTGCGGGCGGCGGCGATGAGCTGCGGTACGGCCTCGGTGTCCAGGGGGCGCCCGAGCGTGGTGATCCGGTCGGCGACGGCGTGCAGGACGGCGGGGGACCAGCCGGCGACCCCGGCCGCCGTGAGTACGGACCACTGCATGGGGTGGCTGACGCGGGCCTCGACCACGCGGCACGCCTCGGCGGTGGTGAGGGCGTCGAGGCGCAGGGTGTGCACCGGGCAGGGCGCCGCGGGCTGGGCTCCCGCCGCGTCCAGGACCTGACGGACCGGTACGGGGGAGGTGACGACGGCGAGGACGGCGCCCTGCCGGGCGCGGTGGATCAGGTCGACCAGCCGGCGCAGGGAGTGGGCGTCCGCGAGATGGAGGTCGTCCACGGCCAGTAGCACCGGTCTGCCGGCCGACAGCGTCAGGAGCGTGTCGCACATGCGGGCCACGGCGTCCGTGGGTCTGCTGGTGGGGCCGATGCCGGAGGCGAGGGCACCGATCCGGGAGGGCCGGCACAACGTGCCCAGCAGCTGGGTGATGGCGCCGTACGGGAGCTGGGACTCGCGGGGTGAACAGCGGGCGACACCGACGGCGAGACCTGAGGCGCGGGCCCGGTCGACGGCCCATTCGAGGACGGCGCTGCGGCCGGAGCCCACGGGACCGGTGACGACAGCGATGTCCGAGACACCGTCCTCCAGCCGTCGCACGAACCCATCGAGGGTGTCGAGCACGGCCTGTCGGCCGACGAGTTGAGCGGGGACGAAAGCGGGGGTGGAGGTCATGGGCGACCCTGGGGGTCGCGGCACGCACCTGGTGGGGGCGGTGGGGGGTCTGTCGGCGAGCCGCGGACGGTTTCGCATGCGCACCTCTCGTCTGATGACAACCGGTGACCTGCTCTTCCTTCGAATCGGAGATTAGCGAGCCGCACACCGCCATTACAGGTTACTCGGGGGATCCCTGAGCTTTTTTTGAGGTTACTGAGGAATCAACGCGCGTTGATAAGTGGGCGGCACCTGGCAGAGTGCGTTGGCTGAATGCCGCGGCGGCCTCTCGGCGGTTCCCGCCTGCCAACAGGCCTGATCAGACCTGTTGGCAGGCCTGATCAGGCCGGGCACTTGGTTCTGTCCCAACCACCGACGAGCCATCTGCGAGAAACTGGCCGGTAACTCGGGTGAACACGTGATTCCCGCTCCGGGGGCCATAGCCGGGTTTCATCTATACCCAGCTGAGTAAAAACGAATCCAGCCAGCTCAGCAATAGATTTCTGACAGCCTTTCAGGTGACTTCGATTTGTCATCGAGTTTCGTTTGCTGAGCGGTGCGGACTGTTCGCCCGAAATGTCCTCGGCTTGTTGGAGGGCGGGCCGGCTGCCGCCCGGGGAGCGACATGTTGAGGCGGGCCGCTCAGGGGTTCCAGAAGAACGAGACATGGACGCGGTCGAAGCGCCGCTCGGCGAGATCCTGGTGCGGGATCACCCAGTGGAGCGTGGCGCCCTCACGACCTTGGAGATCGACGTCCCACTGCGCGAGCAGCACCCAGTTCTCGGGGGCGGGCAGTTCTTCGGAGTCGAAGGGTTCGCCTGAGCGCGCGGCTTGCTGCCGCAGCAGAATCGCCTCCTCAGCGGCGGCTGCGATCGGATCCGTCTCGGTGCTCTCGTGGGAGGCGTACCCACCGATGCGCAGGGCGCCATCGACGATGATGTCCTCGCACGTGTCGGACCAGGCTTGGGCCAGATCCCAGGCGCGGGGGTGGCCGGGGAACTCAGCGATCTTCAGGTCGGGTTCCGGTGACGGGCCAATGAAGTGGTAGGGCAGGGAGATGTCGGCCGACAGACGCAGTTCATCCTGGGGGTACTGCTCGCAGATGTCGAGTATCTCCTCGTCGACCTCGACCTCGACCTCCTCCTCGTCGCCATGCTCGGGGAAGAACTTCGACCCCCGCTTCTCGACGGGCATCCCGGCGGGGACGTACAGAACGCTCCCGGCGCTGTCGTTACCGCTGAAGTACGCCATCTCGGGGAATCCGAAGAGCAGCAGACGGCCGTCGACAGGGAGCGGAACACCCGTTAACTCCTCCGGCAGAGCGGCGCAGTCGAGGGTGGCGAGCAAAGGGTACGCGGGGTCGGGAACGTCGGCGGGCAGCATCAGTGGGCCGCCGAACCGGCCGACGAACGGTCCGGTCCCGTGTGCGGTGAGCGTCCCGGACGGGCGGGCCATGGCGATCCACCGCTCGACGTCCTCGGGAGGTATGCCACGCCGCAGCGCTTCCTCACGAAAAGGCTTGAGCCGCCCGATCAAGTCATTAGTCATGGGGGTCAACATAGACCTCGGGTCTGACAGTTCAGGCGGTCCGACCCGGCGCTCACGTCCCGAGCGGCAGAACACCGGCCCCCGCGGCCGCGGTTCCCGTCCATGCCACAGTGTCGCTCTGCGGACACGTCGGAACCGTCCCCTCTCTGTTTCCCGCCGAAGGCGTATGGCTGCCCGCCCAATATGACGAGACGTCAGCAGCCTGGGCGTCAGCCGACTACGCCGAAGTCCTGACCGAGGAGGGCGCGGTAGTACGCGACTTCCGGTTCGCGCTCCATCCAGATGTTGCCGGTGGGGGTCTCCGTTGTTGCGTTGTCGGACCGTCCGGTTGGTTTCCGCTGCGCTCTTCGAGATGCACGACGAATGGATCGCCTTACCTCGCCGCACCTCCCCGAAGGCGATATGGGTGATATCTACCGTAAACTCTCTTTTAGTTCCTCCGTGCTACCCAACGCACCAAAATGCAACCGCCAGTTGATCCCCAACGCCATGACGAGGGACACTACCTGGCGGATGCGCGTTCCCGACCGAGTGGCACTCGCTTCGGTATCCTCCCGTGCAGGTCACCGGAGACCATTTACCCAAAGATTACTGGGCAGTTGACCTCAGGGTTTCGTGGTAGCGTCCTTATTCGGAGGGACAGTGCAACCTGAAAGGGAAATCGTGAACACGGAGAAGATCGCTGCTCGCCGCCTCTCGCTGGAAGAGGTGACGAAGCTCGGCATGACGGACAGGCTCTTCGTTTCCGCCGACACGGCAGAACTCAAGCTTCCCGACTGCTATGTCCCTGCTTTTCTGACCAAGTCCGGTGAGTATTTCGAGGGCGGCTCGATAACGGCGAGAACCGTATTCCAGGAAGAGGTCTCCTGCCTTCCTGACGACGAGAATGAAGCTGGAATCTACTTGGCCGACGAGAACGGCTCGGTGATCATCGAGGTCCTCCAGTCCGCCGGTGTCGTGCTGGACCTGGCACTTTTTATCCCTGGTGGGGACAAGGGGGCCCTCACGGCCCTTTACGCTGCGGCCCGGCAGGCGTTCGGCGCCGACATCGTGCAGATCTGGCGCCAGGGCCTCAAGGAGGTACCCGACGTGAAGGTCGACATCTTCGAGGAGCAGATTCCCCGGGGGCGCAAGGGGAGCGACAGCCCCAAGCGTGACCGTCGCGCGATCGACACCTACCCCACCCGTGCGGACTTCATCGAGTTCTCCGCGGGGTGGAAGCCGGTCGTTGAGATTCACAGGCCGATTGTTGACGACACCCCGACCATCTGAGGCGGCGTTACCTCTCGGTCTCGGCCTGAGAGAACGCCGAGAACGCATGCGCCGGACCCGGTCGACCCCTGAGCGGCCCAGGGAGCCGTCGGAAAATAACTCACGAACGCCGAAGCGCCGTTCCACTCGATGACCTCGCGAGACGGCCCGCCTGACCAAGATCAAAGCCGGAAGTTATTCTGCGACAGCCCTCAGAGCTTCGGCGTAGTTGAGTAACGTCCACTTCGTGCTCAGGCGAGGCCGAGGAGCGTGAGGGGTCGGCGGGCGTCACGCGCATTGCGGCGACGGCCGGAGGCGATGTTCTTCGCGCCGTTCAGTCGCAGGGCGCCGACCGCGAGGTTGCGCCAGGTCGCCATAGCGCGGGGTGCGCTGTCGGTCCGCCACCGCGCACGCGGTCAGGTCGAGGACGACGGCCAGCGCGTGCCGCACTCCTCGCAGCCGGATCATCTGCTATCAGCCCGAACGCCCAGCCCAGCCGCTCATCCCATGCACGAGCGTCGTCCGCATCTGCACCTGTCTTTTCAGCCACGCAGGGGTCATCCCCCGGCACCGTCGGCTGGCTCCGCCCGACGGTGCGCGGAGACGCAGGCCACCGACGCGCAATGGACATGAAACAGGAACCGTCCGCTCGCGCTCCCTTCACCGCAAGTGGTCACGAAACGGACGCCCGCAGACTACGCCGAAGCTCTGCCATTCGACGCATCAGCCGCCCACCTCAGCCCGGATCCACCGGCTTGATTCCCGGTTAATGGTTTCGGGGTCGTGCAGGCCGTGTTGGGGCTGAGTTACGGATTCGGGCATGGGGTGGCCGCTGGTCTGCCCAGCTCTTCCACTCTGTCCACAGGTCTCGGGCCCTTTCGGGCAGGTCGGTCGGGGGGCGTCAGGGGGCCGGCGATGCATGCACCATGCTGAACAGCTGGGTGAAGTCCGCACTCCAGGGCCAGCGTTCGGGCAGGTGCAGGGTGAGGCGGCGGGCAGAGCGGGCCAGGCGGGCGGGCACGTTGATCAGGCGGTCACGGATGGTGGCGGTGGTCGCCCTGGCATGGAACGCGGAGGCCAGGGCGTCGGCGGCGCGGGTCAGGTTGTGCGCCAGGGCCGCCAGGGCGAGCCACGCGGCATTGGCCTGGAAATGACCGGACGGCGCGTGGGCGAAGCCGCTGTTCTTGACATCGGCGATCACCTGCTCGACGACAGCGTGCCGGCGGTGATCACGCTCGGCATCCCTCACGGCGAGCGGGGCGTCGGTGAACGCGGCGTGGTAGCGCCAGGTGTCGAAGAGCGTGCCCTGCCCGGCGGGGACGGTGCCGGCGCTCAGGCGCTTGACGCGGCGCACGATCAGTCGGGCGGTGACTTGCTGTTTCTTCGGCTTGGGAGTGAAAGCGGTGTAGAGGATCTCGGCTATCTCGGCGTCGGAGATCCAGCACTGGCCCTCCTCGTCCCAGATCGCTTGGGGATATTTGATCGGTATTCAGGCGTCCTCGTCGATGCGGGCGATGGTGGCCTTGACGGAGGCGTTCATCCGCATGGTGATGGAGAAGCGGGCACCCAGGGCCCGGCAGGCGTTGATGACGTCGGCGCCGTAGAACGCGGAGTCCGCCCGCAGCACCAGCAGGCCGCTGGCGCCGCAGGCGCGTGCGGTGCGAATGGTCTCAGCGACGAACGCTGCCGCCCCGCGCGCGGAGTTCGAGGGTCCCTTGCGCAGCCTGGTGGCGGCGATCACGGGGCGGACAGGGGCGTGGAGACGACGCCGAGCAGCGCATTCAGACCCTTGACCTTGCTGTATCCGTAGCCAGCGCCCTGTTTGGCGTAGCCGTGGGTGCGGCGGATGGTGTCGTCGATGTCCACGTATGCTGCCTGGTCCGCGCCGGGCAGCAGCGGGGTGTGACCGGCCAGTTCGGGCAGGAACCGGCGGGCCACGGCGTCCAGTTGCTTCATATGCCCGTGGGTGAAGGAGCGCAGGAACGACCCCAGCGTGGACGGGGCCCGCACTCCGGAGAACAGGCGGCCCATCGCACCATGCTGCAGCCGGTCCATGTCGTCGATGCTGTCGGCGCCCGCGGCCATGCCGCCCACCAGCGACATCAGCTTCGCCGCAGGGAAGGCGCCGGTGCCGTCCTTCGAGGCGGGCAGCCGGACGTGCTCCCCGACCAGCGCGGGCAGACCGCACCGCTCGGCCAGCCGCACCACCGGCTCCAGGCCGCCGTACGCGATCAGGTTCGGATCATCGAACGCGGATGAGACCGCCGCCGCGGCATGGGAGGATTGCATCTCGGAAGTGCCTTGCCGATCGTGCCTGATGTGGTCCTAGAGAGACCCCATCATCGCAGGTCGCAAGGCACTTCTTCGTTTCTGGAAGAACCATCCACCGGCATCAAGCCGGGTGATCCGGACTCAGCGCACCAGGCAAGGGGGTTCTGACAGTACCTGTATCACCCGGGTCTCCCAGACGTCCCAAACGCCTGTCAACCTGGTTGAGTCGAAAGTGCCGACAACACTTCATGGACACGCACTGCGGCTTTACCCTCATCAGTTCAATTCAGCTGCCCCGAATGCGCGACCGTGTCGGCGCATTGTTCCACGGCAGAAGGGACGGAGATCAATGGCGGACGCCCAATTCACCACTCGTACAGAACTTTTCGATCTGAGTGGGAAGTATGCCCTTGTCACTGGCGGCACCAAGGGCATTGGGATGATGATAGCGCGCGGCCTTCTCCAGGCGGGCGCCCGCGTTGTCATCAGCTCACGCAAGGCAGACGCGTGCGCGGAGGCACAGCATCTACTGTCCGAATTCGGCGACGTTCAAGCAATTCCCGCCGACCTGTCCAGGCGCGACGAGTGTCAGCGCCTCGCTGATCTTGTCAAGGTCGACTCGGAACGCCTGGACATCCTTGTCAACAACGCGGGAGCGATGTGGCGCGAGCCGCTGGCGACGTTCCCGGACGAGGCATGGGACGCAGTGATCGACCTCAACCTCAAGTCGCCGTTCTGGCTGGTGCAGGCGCTGCTTCCCGAACTTCGCAGGGCGGGCACCGCCGATGATCCCGCGCGGATCATCAACATCGGCAGTATCGCCGCCATCCACGTCGCCCAGTCGCCCAACTACTCGTACGCCAGCAGCAAAGCGGCACTCCATCAACTCACCCGAGTGCTTGCCAGAGAGCTGGGCCCACAGCACGTCACGGTGAACGCGGTAGCACCGGGAGTGTTCCCGTCACAGATGATGGCGTCCACGCTCGATGCCATCGGCGACACGATCGCGGCGGCGGCCCCTCTGCGCCGGCTCGGCCGCGACGACGACATGGCGGGTATCGCCGTGTTCCTCGCCAGCCGGGCCGGGTCCTACCTCACGGGCACCATTATCCCGGTAGACGGCGGCATCGCGACGACCGCAACGGGTACCCCTTAGACTGCGGAACGGGCATACGGTGAGGGGATGGCCACGATGGATCTACGCACCGAGATCCGGGAGTTTCTCAGCTCGCGTCGCGCCCGCATCGCACCCGAGCAGGCGGGCCTGCCCGCATACGGCGGCAACCGTCGGGTCAAAGGTCTGCGCCGCGAGGAGGTAGCGCTACTGGCGGGGGTGTCAGTCGACTACTACGTGCGCATGGAGCGCGGCAGCCTCGGCGGTGCCTCCGACGGCGTGCTCGACGCGTTGGCCTCTGCCTTGCAACTCGACGAGGCCGAGCGCGACCACCTGTTCCACCTCGCGCGCCAATCCAGGGCGCCCAGCGGCCCACGTCGGCGTAGGCCTGCCGTGACGGTGCGCTCGACACTGCAACAGGTGCTCGACGCGATCTCCGATGCGCCGGCCTGGATCTGTAACGGCCGTTATGACGTGCTCGCCATGAATCAACTCGCCCGCGCGCTGTTTTCACCGGTGCTGGCCGCCCCGCGACGGCCAGCGAACACAGCGCGGTTCGTCTATCTAAACTCCGCGGCAGCCAGAGATTTCTTTGTCGACTACGACCAAGTTGCCGGTGACGCGGCCGCGAAGCTACGCATGGAAGCCGGCCGCAATCCGCACGACGAGGAGCTGATCGCCCTGGTCGGCGAACTGTCAACGTGCAGTGAGCTATTCCGGCAGCGGTGGGCATCTCAGGACGTGCGGCTGCACCGGTCCGGACGCAAGCGGGTGCACCATCCGATCGTGGGCCGGCTCGACTTGGACGTCGAGTCCCTGGAACTGCCCGCCGAACCCGGCCTGCACCTCAACGTCTACACCGCACCCGCGGGCACGCCGACCGCTGACAATTTGGCGCTCCTGGCGTCGTGGGCGGCCACCCAACAGACGCTGGCGACCGAGCTCGAAGCACACAACGGATAGTCCAACCCCATCAGCCGTACTAGGGTCCGTCTCCCCGACCAGCGCGGGCAGACCGCACCGCTCGGCCAGCCGCACCACCGGCTCCAGGCCGCCGTACACCATAAGGTTCGGATCATCGAACGCGAATGAGACCGCCGCCGCGGCATGGGAAGATTGCATCTCGGAAGTGCCTTGCCGATCGTGCCTGATGCGGTCCTAGAGAAACCCCATCATCGCAGGCCGCAAGGCACTTCTTCGTTTCTGGGTGAGCCATCCACGGGCATCAAGCCGGTGGATCCGGGCTCAGCGTTGCGGGACAAGCCTTAGTGAGAGATCACCAACAGCATCCGGAACTGCAGCCAGAACCGCTTTCAACGAGCGCCATCAGCATTTCGTGGATTGCCCCCACTGCCCGAGAAGTGCAACAGGACTGTTGCTGCCACCTGCGGAGCTGATGCCCTCCTGACCTGGGTCATCATGGTGAGCTCGACGGAGCGCATCAGCTCTGAATTTGCGGCAGAACCGGCAGCTTGTAGGCGATCGCCCAGCGCGGCGCGCGCGATCCCGATCCGGCGGCCTGCTGGTCGGCGGCCAGGTCGGCCTTGATAACGATCCCGTCGATCCCGAACGGCAATTCGGCCCGCAGCGCGGCGATCTCCTTCACCCGCGCCAGGACCTGCTCGGCCGTATCGGCAGTGATGCCGGCCACGGCGGTCGTGGCGGTGGTGTTCACCCCGTACGCGGCGACCTGCGCCATGAGGTCGCTGTGGGCAAGTTCGCCCAGCCGCTCGGCCAGGACGGACTCGGTGTCCGGGAGCGGCAGCATGCCGTAGCCGAAGAACGTCATCGGCACGGTGTAGGCGCGGTCCTTTGCCCGCAGGGTGCCCGCCGCGACGTTGCGCGGGTTGGCGAACGGCTGCCCTCCGTGCGCGGTACGTACGTTGGCGTGCTCGAACTGGGCGGTGGTCATCAGGACTTCACCGCGCACCTCCACGGTGACCGGCTCCGCCAGCTCCTGCGGCAGACCTCGATCGTGCCGATGGCGTGCGTGACGTCCTCCCCGGCCGTCCCGTCGCCGCGCGTGATCAACCGGATCAGGCGGCCGCGGGTGTAGCGGGCCGCTATCGCCAGGCCATCCAGCTTCGGCTCGACACTGAACCGCTCCACCTCGTGGCCGATCCGCCGGGCCAGCGACGCGGTCCACGCGGTGAATCCTCCGGCGAGAACACGTTGTCCAGGCTCAGCATCGCCACCGTGTGCGGGACATCGCCCTCCACGGCACCACCGGCGACCTTCCCGGTGAGGGAGTGCGGCAGCACCTGGTCGGGATGCTCGCCCTCCCACGCCGCGATGCCGCGCACCAGCCGGTCATAGGCGTCGTCGTCCAGCGCCGACGTTCCGCCCGCGTAGTGGCGGCCGACGCCTTCACCGCGTCCTCGACCGCCTGCGCGTAGGAGTCGGCATCCACGATCACTGCAGCAGCTGTTGTCATACCGGTCATCCTGCACGCCACCACTGACAACGCCTCTGCTGCAGGCATCCGAGCAGGGCCGCCTGCCCCCGGCGCGGGCAGGCGGCCGGTGACTTCCGAACGGCGTTCGCCGCCCGTCTGGCGGAGCACGACCGGCGTCACGGCACGAGCCGGACCGTCGGCATACGGCCGCTGCTTCGGGAGGGCTGTACGGAGGCGGAGCGTGACGCTGTACGCGAATAGGTCCGCCGGGAATGGCGGGCCCACGAGGACCCCAAGCGGTGATGACGTTGAGGAGCGGCTTCACACTCCGCTCGGCCTTTCACTCCAAGGTATTGGCTTTACCGATGGTCCCCACGGCCGGAACTGGGGGTGAGGGTGGTGAGGGAGAAGCGGGGCTGACGGGGCGCCGGGTCACGTCCTTGGTGTGGCGAACTGAGGATGAGCCGAAAGCCTGGTCTGTGCGTTTGTGTGTCTGCATGAGCAAGGGAGGCCCCGATGTGGCGGCGCCTCCCTTATTCAACTACTTCTCCGTGGGCCGGTTCTGCCGGTCTGCTTCGGAACCGGCAGCCGGGCAACGGCTCCACCCGCGCAGGATGTTCTCCAACGCCTGTTGGCGAGATGAGCGTCAGGCGGTGCGGGCGGCATCAGCTGTGGTCGCCCTGGTGCGGGCGTAGCGGGCCCGCATGGCGGGGCTGGCGGCGGGGCCGGCGGTGAACACGTATGCATGGCTGTCGTCGAGGCGGCGGCCAGTCTGGGCATCGACAACCACAGGTTCGACTTCTTCGCCGCTTCCGGAGTCGATCAGGATCATGCTGCGCTGCTCAGAGGTGAGGCGCGAGTTGCCCCAGGCCGCCAGAGTAATGATGACGGGGCGCAGGGAGCGGCCCAGGTCGGTCAGGACGTACTCGTTGCGGACGGGGTTGGTCTGGTAGGGGCGGCGCTCCAGCAGGCCGTCTGCGACCAGCGTCTTGAGGCGTGCGGTGAGCATGCTGGTGGAGATGCTGAGGTTCTCCTGGAACTGGTCGAAGCGGGTGTAGCCGTCGAAAGCGTCGTGGAGGATTAGCAGCGTCCACCATTCGCCGACGTGCTGCACGGTCGTGGACAGCGGGCATTCGAGGTCTTCCGCCCTGATGCGGCTTGCCAAGGTTGACCACCTCCGGGGAGTTGCTGCTAAAGTCGAAGTTACTAGCTTCTATTTTAGCAGTAACGGCGGGTGTGGTGCCCCTCCTGCCCGCACCCGGGAACGGAACTCGCCATGGCCACCCCCATCAGCGAAACCAACGACTCCCTGAAGGGCCGACGCGCCCTGGTCACCGGCGGCACGAAAGGCGTCGGTGCGGCCGTCGCCCGACGCCTGGCCCAGGCCGGCGCCACCGTGCTGGTCACCGCGCGCAGCCGACCCGACGACGTAGCAGCCTCGGACATCATCACCGCGGACCTGGCCACCCCTGAGGGGGCCGCCACCGTGGTCGACGAAGCCCTCCGCCGCCTCGACGGCGTCGACATCCTTGTCGACAACCTGGGCGGCTCGGAAGCCCCCTCAGGCGGATACGCGGTCCTCGACGAGGACGACTGGGCCAGAGAACTCAACGTCAACCTCCTCGCCGCAGTCCGCCTGGACCGCGGCCTGCTCCCCGCCATGATCAAGTCCGGACGTGGCGTCATCATCCACGTCTCCTCAATCCAGCGCCGCATGCCGCTGTGGAACGGCACCCTCGCCTACGCCGCCGCCAAAGCCGCGCTGACCACCTACAGCAAGGGCCTGGCCAACGAGGTTGCCCCACACGGCGTCCGCGTCAACACCGTCGCTCCCGGCTTCGTCCAGACCACCGCTGCCGACCACCTCGTCGCCCGAATCGCCGAGACCTCCGGCACCACCCACGAAGCGGCACTGAAACAGCTCATGGACTCGCTCGGCGGTATCCCGCTGGGCCGCCCCAACCGCCCCGAAGAAGTCGCCGAACTCGTCGCCTTCCTCGCCTCCGACCGCGCCTCCGCCATCGTCGGCGCCGAACACGTCATCGACGGCGGCACCATCCCCACCGTGTGAACCCTCCACCCTCAGGAACCGCCATGCACACCGACCAGCCCCAGAACATCGCTCCCGAAGCTCTGCCCGAGGTGATCACCCGCTTCCTGAACTCCCACCGCGCCCATGACACCGCCACGGCACTCAGCGCCTTCCACCCGGACGCCACCGTGACCGACGACGGCAAGACCCACCGGGGAGCCCTGACGATCGAGACCTGGCTGACCCACTCCGCCAGCGAATACACGTACACGATCGAACTCACCGGCGCGCAGAGAATCGACACGGACCGCTACGTCGCCACCCACCACCTGGAGGGCAACTTCCCGGGTGGGGTCGTGGACCTGCACTACCGCTTCACCCTCAGTAACGGCCTCATCGAGGGCCTTCGTATCGAACCCTGACCCGCACTCTGGCGCATTGACCCACAGCACTCGGGCCCCAGCTCAGTAGGCAGCGGGCCGCCTTACTTGTCTTCGGGTGCGCTCTTGTCGCGCAGGGGCCGCATTGCGCCGGGCAGGTCGGGGAGCTGGAAGGAGTACTGGCCGAGCATGTTGATGTGGTGGCGGACGAACGGGAAGAGGCGGGCGACGTCCTCGTCGCGGACGTCGAAGCCGTCCTCGCGGAACTGGGATACGGCGGTGTCCATGCAGTGGGTGTTGAACAACACCAGCGCGTTCAGCACCAGGCCGAGCGCGCCGATCCGGTCCTCCATGCCGTCCTGGTAGTGCTGGTTGAGCTGCCCGGCGCGGCCGTGGAAGATCCCAAAGGCGCGGGCCTCCGCACGTTCAGCCGGGCCGACCTCGACGACATCGCCCACGAGCTCAACCACCGTCCCCGCAAGGTCCAAGGCTTGGCCTCCTGAACAGCGGTGATGCGCTGCCCACTTGACTCACCATCGTCTGACGACACCGTTCAGCGGGCGCGGGACGCCCCTTCGCGCGGTGCAGCCGGAAGGCCGCCGGCCCCTACGGCGAGCGGTCCACTCCCTTCCGGCGCTCGGGGCGGACGCGGCGCAGCAGGAGGATCCCGGCCGGGCGCTGTGGCACTACCTGCTGGCGGCGGCCGCACGGCGGGCCGAGGACCGGCGCTCGAGGTGATCCTCGAGCATGCGAGCCTCGACCAGCCGGAGATCAGGGAGAGGGCGGACGAGCTCGGCCGCCGCGTGGACGGACTCGTGGACCGGTCGGTGGCGGCCGGGGCCGTGCGCGCGGACTTCACCAGCTCCGACGCGTACAACCTCCTCTACATGCTTGGGACCGTCTTTCCGACCACACCGAGCAGATCGCCCCCGGCAACTGGCGCCGCTACGCCAAGGTGCTGCTCACCGCGTTCGGCCTCCAGACCAGCCCTGCAAAGCGGACCGAGGCGATGACCGAGGAGCAGATGCGACAGGCCATCTGGCCGACGCAGTCCTGACCGTCCCCCGCACCGAAGTCGGGTATTCCGGGGTTGGCGAGGGCTCGTGGTTATCGTGAGTGATCGTACGGGGTGACGCGCGATCGGCGCCCAGCGCCGCCGCTGCAAACAGGGCACCTTCCCGCTCCGAAGGTCCAGCCCCGCGCGGTCCCCTTTCATGCGCTGCAGGCCGTCATCACTACGGATGGTGGCCGCGACCGAGCCCTCCACACGCTCGCCGCCGTACTTGCTGATGTTGCTGCATGCGCCGCTGTCGCTGAGCTGGTTTCTCGAAAGAAGCTCAACCGCGCCGCGTACACCGCCGGGGCCTCGTGGCAGCAGGCGCCCAGGGCTCCCTCGGCGTGTCAGTGCCGACGGTCATAGTGGGCGGCATGAACTCCGCCGCACGCCATGACCGCCTCCTCGCCGACCTCGGCCTGTCCATCGCCGCGACCTTCACGGCCATCTGCACGGCCGACGAAGATGACGTGATCCGATGTTTCGGCGGCGATCCCGCCCAGGCCCGCCCCGGCACCTTGTCGGACACCAACGACGGCTGGGACGGCGAGAAGCAGCGCATCGCGGTCTCGCGCAGTGGCACCACCGTGGTGGTCGTGGAAGGCAACCAGTTCCAGGGCTCGCGCGAGGAAGTGCTGCGCCCGCTGTCCCGGCTCGGTCGGGCCGCGAGCGTCTCCTGGAACGTCAACGCCAATTCGCAACTCAGCCTGGCCGAGGACGGTCTGGTCCAGTCCACCTTCGCCCTGTATCGCCCCGACCAGCCGCACGGTGCCGCTCCCCACGCGTGGCGACCGTACCTCGACGGGCTGAGTTTCGGTCCCGAGCGCACCTGGGGCGCTGGCCTCACCGCCCTCGAGCGGGCGACCACCGCAAGGCTCGACGCAAGCTGGGCGGCTGGCCCGCACCTCGTCCTCGAGATTGAACCGGTGCCCCAGGCCGTGCCCCCGCAGGGCCTTGAAGCTCGCCGCTGCTGGCGCAGGCGCCATTCGACCGCTATCTGGCCGGGCTCGGCCCGCACCTGCTCCCGGAGATGCAGCAGTACGCCATGACGCTCGCCGTCACCCAGGCAGGCCTCACAGAGGATCCGCTGGCCGTTCCCGCCCTGTCCGTCGGCGTCGACGGTCCGGCCGACGGTCGACGGGCCTGAGTGGGAGCGCCGCTCACAGGTGGCTTTCCAGCAAGCGATCGTGTTCTGGGTGCTGGCGGACTATGTCGTCGGCGACGGCGATCAGTTCGGCCGACTCGGCACGGCCATGGCCGGCGACGCCGACCGCCGTGCCCGTTTCTGCCTGCTGCACCGGCTCCACGACGCGGCCTGTCGAGGTTGAGCCGTCCACGCCTCGCAGCGGGGCGCGCTGGCAGTTGTCAGCCGCAACTGTCCTGGATCTGCTCTGCTGGCCCGTGTGCAGGAGCTCGACGCCTGTGGCCGCAGGCTGTGGTACGGGCATGAAACTGGCGACCTCGCGCCTTCGTCGCAAGCTGACGAAGGCGCGACTCCCAAATACGCGAGGTCGCCAGCTCGATACCCCAGGCAGGCAACGGTGTAGTCAGCCCCAGTCGCCGTTGATCCACGCGAGCAGGCGGGCGCGCTTCTTGTAGGAGCAAGGAGCGTAGACGGCGCCGGACGTGACGTACGTTTCGGACCCGCCCTGCAGGTCGTACCCGTAGTCGCTGGGGCCGTATTCGCCGTCGCGGTAGCCGTCCATGTCGTCGGCCCAGTCGAGGAGACCGAAGTCGAGGTTGAGGTTTTCGAGGTACCGGTTGGGGTCGGCCGGTTCGACCGGTGCGGGACGACCGTCCGCCCCGGCGGTGAGCCGGTCTTCGAGGCAGCCGTCGGAGCGCACGGGCTGGCCCAGCCACCACCCGGCCAGGAACACGGCGTACAGAGTGGTGGCGGTGCCGAGGCGGCGCAGGGTTATCCAGGCAGGCATCCGGGGAGTGTCGCACGGCACGAGGCCGGCGCCCGCGTCGGCTGACACACCACGCCACACCACCTCTCTACCGCCAGTGGCCCTCGAGCCACGCTCGAATGCGGGGGCGCTCGCTCGTGTCGTTGGTGCAGTCGACGGCGTAGGAGTGGAACGTCTGGGACAGCCTGGCGGTGGCGCCCCCACGCGGGTCGTAGGCCGGGTCCGGTGTCGGGTCGAGCGGGAGGGGGGACATCGAGTCGTACCGTGACGGGTACGCCGTCGGCGTCGGAGTGGGTGTGGGGAATGATTCGGTTTCGTACTCCTCGGCGATCCGGTCGAGGGCGGCCTGGTCGACGTGGCATTCGAGGGTGACGGGCTGACCCAGGTACCAGCCCGCAACGAACACGCTGTAGAACGCGGCGGCGGCGCCGAGGCGGCGCGGGGTGACCCAGCGGGGGGTGTTCACCGGCGGCCCCGTTCCAGAACACGGGCGGCGTCCCGTAGCGCCTGGACAGCGGCTGCGGCGTGCTTGGCCCGGCTGTCGCGGATGAACGGGCAGGCGGTCGAGAGCGAGTCCTCCCGCATGGCGGCCTCATTCCCCATGGTCGCGGAACAGCCGGTGCACACGCGGGGCAATGGCTCTCCGGTCCTGGATTGGTTCCTGGTGCTGTGGCGGGGGCCGACCGAGTGCTCGACGACGATGTTGTCCGGGTCCGCGCTGCCGCGCTGGCCGGCGGCAGGGGTGAACCCGGCGCCGACTGCGGCGGCGGTGCAGGCCTCCCCGATTCCGAGGGCGGCGCGGGGGCTAGCCCGGCGTATGTCAGGCGGTGTTGTGCTCATGCCGAAGGACCCTACCCGCAGGTGTAGACCTATCCGACGGTATGCGTGTCCCTCGACATGCGGCCGACGCGGATGTCGCGTTGAACAGGCCGCGCGGGGCTGAACGGCAGGGGGGCCGAGGAGTATCCGAGCACGGATCACCGCTACGGCGTTCAGTTTCCTGAACGCTTCGGGCGCACTGGTCAGTGGTGGCCTTGACGGATGTGCGACATCCCGCGAGTTCCCCTGAGCAGGGTCGGGGACTGGCGCAGTGGCCCGTGAGGGCTCCGTTTCCAGCTACCGCCCGTCAAACCGTGCAGGCGCTTCTCGCGCACACGGCTTACCGACATCGTTCACCGGCTGGCATGCGCCGCCACCCTGCGTACGTTCCCGGACAGGCGGAACCCCCCCGAGCCGGCCGAACGATGCGCCATCGTGGCGCTTGCCCCACCGGCGGCCGGGGACGGGGTGTGAAACTGGCGACCTCGCGCATTTGGGAGTTGCGACTCCGTCAGCTTCTGACGGCCCGTGGTCACCGTGTCACCTGAGGCATAGTCACGCCAGGTTCCTCCGGCCTCTTCGGCGAGCAGGGCTGTGATTTCGTCGTTGCCGCCGAGTATCCTGAACATGAGTTACATCTGTTCTTCTCGCGGACTCGCGACGAACCGGAGTGGGCGGCCGAGGCAACGGACGGCGCCGGGACAGCAGGCATCCAGTCAGCGCGGCGGTGAGGCCGGCCAGCCCGGCGGCCGTGAAGCCGCCCGCAGGCACGGAGGCGTCGATTGTCACCCCGACGATCGGGGATCCGAGCGCGAAACCCGCGCTCTGCGCCGAGGATTGTAGACCTGTCGCCTCACCCCGCACGCTGGCCGGCGCCAGTCGGCTCACCGCGTCGGCCACCGAGGAAAGGGTCGGTGCGGTGAAAAGCCCGGTGCCGACAACGGCCACGCACAACCAGGGCCAGTCGTGGGCAAGCCCTGCGGGAATCGTCACGAGCCCGAGAAAGCCGAGCAGCAGCCACGCGGGCAGTGGCCGGGGCAGCGCGCCGTAGATCAGCCCGCCGACGACGGAGGCCAGGCCGAACACGGCTAGGACCACGGCGGCCCAGGACACCTGACCTGCCTCTTCGAGCGTGGCGACGATGGCGAGGTCGACGCCGCTGAGCAGCGTCGTGGTACCGAACGCCATCGTCAGTACGGCAATCATGCCGACGCCCAGCCACTCCTGGCGCGGGGGCCGTCCGGCCGCGCCCGCACCGGCCTCGTCCTCGGCACGCAGCGGCGGGTTGAGCAAGGCGATCGCGGTTCCGCCAGCGACGATCGCGGCGCCGAGCCCCCACGCCATCACACCGGGGGCCACCTTCGCGGCGCAGAGGATCACGACCGCCGGGCCCACCATGTACGACAGCTCGCCCTGCACCGACTCCAGCGCGAACGCGGCCCGGCGCTGTTCCGCCGTCGTCATCGCAGCGATCGCCTGCCTGGTCACCGGTTGGGCCGGCACCATCAGCAGACCCGCCGCAAAGGCGGCACCCAGTAGGGCCCTGTACGGCAGCATCGGCACGCTCAGCCAGAACACGATCTGCGCTACGACAGTCACCAGCAGCACCGTACGCAGGCCCCGCCGATCGATCATGCGGCCAAGCAACGGCCCGCCCAGCGCCAGACCGGCGGTCAGAGCCGCCGCGACACTGCCGGCTGCCACGTAGCTCATATCCAGGCCCAGCACGACATACATCGTCAGCGCCATCACGACAGCCGTGATCGTGGTACGGGCGAGAAAGGAAATACCCAACAGCGATGCCATCCCTGGCACGGCGAGTATCTGTCGGTATCCGGTCACTCGCATGACGCTAGATCCCCCGTCATGCCATAGGTAGTGGTTCATTTGATGGGGCTGACATAATGAACCGTTATGGCCAGGGATCTTGAAACCGCATTGCTACGGTCCTTCGTCACCATCGTGCAGGCGGGCAGCATCAGCCGCGCCGCGACCACGCTCGGACAAACCCAGCCCGCGCTCAGCCAGCAGGTACGCAAGCTCGAGAGGGCCATCGGCCGTCTGCTGCTTTACCGATCACCGTCCGGTGTTTCGCTGACCCGGGCGGGCGAGGAACTCCTGCCGTACGCCGAACGCATCCTCTCGCTCTCCGCACAGGCACTCACCGAAACCGGGCGGACGCTTACCGGCCGCTGCGGCGTCGGGTTGCTCGAAGACCTCGCCGCGTCCCAGCTTCCGCAGGCCCTCGCCGACCTTGCCCGGCTGCACCCAGGCGCAACCCTGGAGGTGCTCAGCATGTCCAACACCGCGATGCGGGAGGCCTACGACGCGGGCCGCGTCCAACTGGTGCTCAATGAGGTGCCGGCTGTTCCCGGACCGCCGCGCTGGACGGTACGCCGCCCGCTGGTCTGGGCAATCGGCCAGGGTGTGGACGTGGCTGCCGATCCGCTGCCGGTGGTGTTGTTCTCGAACACGTGCTCCTGGCGCACGTCGGTGCTGGAAACGCTGGAGCGTGCCGATCGGCCCTGGCGAGTGGCATTCGAAAGCAACAGCCTGGTCGGTGTGCTCGCCGCGGTACGGGCCGGACTCGGCGTCGCGGCGCTCCTGCCCACGAACCTCGAACCGGCCATGGCCTGCCACGACGCGGACGCCCTGCCCACCCTGCCGGACGTCGAACTCGGCCTCGCACGGCACCCACGGAGCGAAGGCGATCCGCTGATCGATGCCGTTGAGACCGCGCTACGACGCATGATCTGAGTTCGCGGCCGGCCAGCGCGCCGGTTTCCGTCCCCCCACAACAGGAGCTGGTCAGGCGCCCATAGGTCGGACGGCGTCGTGGACGAAGTAGTTCTGTGGCGGGACCATCTACCAGGGACTTCACCAAGTTGTCAGGCCAACTGCCAAGCTGTTTCCTCAGGTTGAAAGAGATGCAGTGTGCAGTTCGGCTCTTGCCTTCTGCCCTGCAGTTGCAAACCCTTCAGCCGCCGACTGGCTGAATGAGCCGAATCACGATCGCGACGATCGCCAGGGTCCCGGCGGTCACGCGGAAGCCCGTTGAACCGGGCCATGTACTCCGTCTGGCCGCTGGCTGCATTCAAACCGATTGACGATCTTTGGGGCCTTCGGGCGCCTGTCCGATAGGGCCCCGCTTCTGATCACGGGGAAGGGGAGAGATGTTCGCGCACCCATTCAGGACCGGGGTTGGTGTGCGGTAGGCCCGCCACGATGACTGTCGGCACGGTCTCGTTGCCATCGTTGGCTGCCCTCACCGCTGCGGCTCCAGCCGGGTCACGCCAGATGTCCACCCAATGCAACTGGCGGGCGCTACGGCCCAGCCGGAGGCGTAGTCGCAGGCAGTACTTGCAGCCCGGTCGCCAGAAGATGACCGGCCGGCCGTCGACCGCGCTGCGACGTTGTGCCTCCAGCGCACTGATCGACCTCGGGAAGATCAGAGGCGAGTTCATCCCTGCGAGCAGCACGAACATCAGCAGGAGTGCTGTGGCTGCGCCGGAGTTCCCTCCGAAGATCAGCCCAGTCGCGACGGCTGAGCCGACGAGCACAAGCAGCACAGGCAAGATCCAGGCGCGCGTCATGGTGACGCAGGCTATCGATGAGTCGAAAATCGAACTAGATGCTGCGCTACATGACGTTAGTGACACAGACCAACGTCGGTGAATCCGAGGTGCGTCGATGAGCATCGGTCGGGTAGCGTGCGGGCCATGTCGAGTCCTGAGTCAGACAGGGCGGGGGCTTTCGGTCACGCCGTCAGCCCCCTGAACCCCTGAGTTCGTAGCCCCGTCGTCGCGCCGCATTCTGCGGTCGGACGAATGTGCCCCTGGGGCTGGCCGCGGTGACGAGATGACCTTCTCGTGCCTCTCCTCACCTCGGAGCCACTCGATGCCTTTCCCGCTGTACCTGCTTGCCATGGCGGTCTTCGCCATGGGCACCTCGGAGTTCATGCTCGCCGGCCTCCTGCCGGACATCGCCTCAGACCTCGACGTCACCGTCGGGACAGCAGGCGTACTCACCTCGGCCTTCGCGATCGGCATGATCATTGGGGCCCCGCTCATGGCAGTACTTGCCCGCAACTGGCCTGGACGGTCGAGTCTGCTTGGGTTCGTCCTCGTGTTCTTGGCAGCCCACACCGCGGGCGCTGCCACTTCGAGCTTCCCGGTCCTGTTCGCGACCCGGGTAGTTGCCGCGCTGGCGAACGCCGGGTTCCTCGCTGTCGCTCTGACGACTGCCGCCAGGCTGGTCCCTGCCGACAAGAAGGGACGGGCGCTCGCCGTGCTGCTGTCAGGCACCACCGTGGCGACGATCGCCGGCGTCCCAGGCGGATCAGTACTCGGCGCACTCCTCGGCTGGCGGGCCACGTTCTGGGCCGTCGCCGCTCTCTGCCTGCCCGCCGCCATCGGCATCCTCACGGGAATCCCAGTGCGTCCGGTGAAGGCAGAGGAGGCCGACGGGCCGAGCTTGCGAGCGGAACTCGCACAGCTCAAAAGTCCGCGGTTGATCCTCGCCATGGTGCTCGGCGCGCTGGTGAACGCGGCGACCTTCGCAAGCTTCACCTTCCTCGCCCCCGTCGTGACCGGCACCGCCGGGCTGGGCGAGCTGTGGATCTCTGTCGCGCTGGTGCTCTTCGGCTTCGGTTCCTTCGCCGGTGTCACCGTCGCCGGACGGCTGTCCGACCAGCGCCCCGGCCTGGTCCTCGCAGTCGGCGGTCCGCTGCTGCTCATCGGCTGGCCCGCCCTGGCCGTGCTGGCCGACCAGCCGATCGCTCTGTTTGCCCTCGTGTTCGTCCAAGGCACGCTGTCGTTCGCGCTGGGCAGCACGCTGATCACGCGGGTTCTCTATGCGGCGGCAGGAGCCCCCACAATGGCCGGCTCGTATGCGACCGCCGCGCTCAACGTCGGTGCCGCCGTCGGCCCCCTTATCGCCGCGACCACCCTCAGCACCGCGGTCGGGAACCTCGGGCCACTGTGGACGAGCGCGCTCTTGGTCGCTGTCGCGCTGTCCATCGCGTTCCCCCTCCGCACTGTGGTCGCGGCCGGCCGAAGCACCGAGGTGCTCCAGTGACGCATGCGAACGCCCCCTTGAACATCGAGGAACGCCGAAGGCTCGTCGAACGCTGCCGCAGCCGCCCGATCGCACACGTCGCCGCCGAGGTCGGCGTCTCCCGCGCCTGCCTGTCCAAGTCCAAGTGGAAAAACCGGTCTGGCACGTACGGCGAGGTCGGGCTGCGGGACCGCTCCAGCGTCCCGTACTCCTCACCGACCCGGACCCCGCCCGAGTTCGTCGAACGGATCGAGCAACTGCGGCGGGACAACAAGTGGTCCGCCCGCAGGATCGCGCTCGAACTCGCGGACCAGGGCGCGCAGATCAGCGAACGCACCGCAGGCCGGTGGCTGACGCCCCTGGGCATCAACCACCGCCGTTTCCTCGACCCGAATGGGGCCACCGACCGCCCCCGTCGAAACGGATCGTGGCCCGCTTCCCGGGTCACATGGTCCACCTGGACGTCAAGAAGGTCGGACGCATCCCCGACGGCGGCGGGTGGCGGCCAAGGACGGGTACGTCTACCTGCACTCCGCCGTCGAGGGGTTCTCCCACCTGGCCTACGCGAACACATCCCCGACGAGAAAAGCCGCCACCACCGTGGCCCTCTTCAACCGCGCCCGCGCGTTCTCCACCGCCCAAGGCATCCACTGGACCGTTCGCGTAGTTACGGACAACGGCGCCAACTACCGGGCCGCAGCCTTCGTGTACTCCCTGATCTCGCGGGCCTCCCGCCACCAGCGGACCAAGCCCTACACGCCCCGGCACAACGGCAAGGTCGAGCGATACCAGCGCATCCTCGCCGAGGAACTCCTCTACGCCCGCCGGCGGACCTCTGAATCAGAACGAGCCCGGGCAATCGCGGTCTGCCGGACGGGGTGGCGCGGCCTCATAGGCTGAGCCCTCGTCCGCACTGTCTGGAGGAGCCATGACGAGTAGGTTCACCGAGTTGGTTGTCGACTGCCACGATCCGGAGCGGCTCGCGGCCTTCTGGTGCGCGGTCCTGGACTTCAAGGTGATCGACGGGAGCGAGGACAAGGTCGAGATCGGCTCCTGGGAGCCGAGCGTCGAGGAGGTCCGGGCCCGCCAGATGCCGCCCACCCTGATGTTCATCCGGGTACCCGAGGGCAAGACCGTGAAGAACCGGCTCCACCTCGACGTCAGCCCGATCGACGGCAGTACCGACGACGAGGTGGCCAGGCTGCTCGGCCTCGGCGCCGCCAAAGTGGACGTGGGACAGGGCTCCGGCCGGAGCTGGGTGGTCATGGCCGACCCCGAGGGCAACGAGTTCGACGTCCTGCGCACCCTGGCACCGTCCAACCACATGATCGGGCCCAAGGGGTAGTGGTCGTAGGCGGTCAGTGAGCGCAGGACGGGCTGTCCTCGCTGGTCGTTGTGCCGGATGACGGTGGTCAGCGTGAGCATGCGCTGCATGATGCGGGCGACGACGCCGGCGGGTGTGCGGCCGTGGTGCCGTTGCAGGTCGAGTCGGCCCTTGAAGGTCTCGTTGACCGACTCGATAACCTGCCGCAGCGGTTTGAACAGCTCGGCTCCGGCCCGCTCCGGTTCACCCTTGCGGGTCGGCCGCAGCAGACGGGACCGTACACGGCCAGTTGGTACTCGAAGTCGCGGCCGAAGTGATTCTTGTAGCCAATCAAGATCTGTCCCGGCTGGGTGGGAACGAGTTCCGGTTCGGCGTCGAGCAGGTTCAGCAGCGTCTCACGCTCGTCGGCCTTCGCTTCGGTCAGGGCGAAGCCGACAGGCAGTCCCTGGAGCGCGCACGCCAGGTACAGGCGCAGCCCCCAGAGAAGCGGCTGCGGCTGCCGGAGTAGCCGGACTCGGCCCGTCGCGACTCGCCTGCCGGCCGCGTGGTGTCGGCGGCCGCGCACCGATGCGGACCTGAACGGCGTCGACCACATCTTCCTGCTCGCTGGCGGCGTGGCGGCTGCCGCGACCGGGCTCGCGCACGTGCTTGCGGACGAAAGCAGAGCAGACGGTCCACGAATCCTGACCGCCCTTGAGGAAGCCGTCGAATGCCGGGCGGCAGGAGGGGCGAGGCTGAACGCGCTGCCGGTGATGCGGGCGCTGCTCGCGGACCAAGCCAGCGTGGGCGAAGTCTCGGGGCGACCTTCGCCCGCGACCAGGGCGAGTTCTTTGACCTGATCCTCGAACCGGTGGACTTCACCGCCACGCGCGTCACCATCCGCCGAGCGCGCTCCGGTGTGCCGGTCGCCGACACGCTGGCCGACCTGGAGGAGATGCACAAGGAGTTCGTCAACGCATGTCAGCGGGAGATGGCGTCCGTGATGGGCACGCCTGGGTAGCGCTCCCGTCCGGCCTCGGAGTGGTCGGCGCGCATGCTGAGCTGTCGCGTTGGCGATCGGGGCGCTGGTGACCGAGCGGGCCTGCGAGCTCCCGGCCCCCGGCGCCACGCTGCGGGGAGCTCTGGGCGGCCATCGCCTCCGAACTGGCCGGGGGCGTCGTCGCCTTCGGCTACGACGCCGATTCCGGCTGACTCACGGTGTGTCCGGAGTGGGCAGCTTGGCGACGAAGGTCCGACTGGAGCAGGCCCACGTCATCTCAGCCGCCAACTGGTCGGCGGCCTGTGCGGGGCCCAAGCACTTCTACCGGCCCAAAAACTCGGCCATCCTGGAACCCTGCCGACAACGCACCATGGGAAAGGGGCCCAACGGTGAACTGCCCGAACTGCGGAGGCCAAGCACGGCAAGCTCCGGACGGCTCCTGGTACTGCCCCCAATGCGGGCCCATCTCCGGGAGCGCCCCCGGGCCGACCGGGTCGATAGGGTGCTGGTCATGACGCCCGATGAACAGCACACGCCGCCGGTGGCGTTTCTGGACTCGCAGGAGATCACGACGACGGAATGCCGGAGGTGCGGCACGGAGGTCTCGGGTGTGAATGGGCGCTATGCCTGTGGGATCTGTGGCTGGGCTAATCACTGGTCGGAAGGGCACAACGAGTTGCCGACAGCGGACCAGGACGTGGACGCGGACCGAGCGGCGGGACCCGCTACGGGGAAGGCTGCGGGCCGGAAGAAGTGAGACGCACCCTTTGACGTTCCTGCGGACCAAACAAGCCGACGCCATCCGCTCACGGCGACGAACCACTGTTGACCTTGAGGTTCCGCGCCCTCGCCGCTGAGAGGCTGTCCTCATGAGGACAAAAGAGGTGGGGTTGAAGGTCAGGCGGTTCACCCCGGCAAGTACGCACGTGTCGAGCGGGAGAGACGGTTCCTGCTGGCCGAGCCGCCAGCGCAGTCGGCGGTGACCGTCAGTCGCGTAATCAACGACCGGTATGTGACAGGAACGCGCTTGCGGCTGCGTCGGGCCGACTTCTCGGATGGCCGCTGCGAGCTCAAGCTCACCCCAAAAGTCCCCATCTCTCAGCCTGGCGCCATCCAGGGGCTGATCACGAATACGTACTTGACTCCAACCGAGTACGACGTGCTCGCCTCACTGTCGGCCGCCCTGCTGGCGAAGACCCGTTTCAGCGTTCCGCCCTTGGGCGTTGACGTCTTCGACGGTCACTAGCAGGGCTTGGTACTCGCAGAGGCCGAGTTCACTACAGATGAGGAGGCACAGTCCTTTGTCCTCCCTGCCGAGTGCGTCGCAGAGGTCACCAACGACACTCGCTTCACAGGAGGGCGCCTTGTCGAGGCATCCCGCCACGAGCTGCTCGGGTGGCTGGCCGAATACGGACTCCACCCAGAAGCCTCCTAGCAGCTCGCCTCGGCACCCCCGAATACCCCAGCCGCCCGTTCGGGTGAGGTGCAGAGAAGTGGCCAATTCTTCCGTCGCGACGGACGCGACGCTCCCATGGCCTGCCGGTCCTGCCGAGAAGTGCGTCGCTGAGCACCCCGGGGCGTTGCTGCGCTCTGGGTACCGGGATGCCGCCGAACGGCGCACGTGAACTGCCGCGCCCAGCACGCCTTGGAAAAAAGTTACGGGCCGCTGTCGATCCGGCCACGTCCCGTTCGTCGTCATGATGTGGGGCGCCTCGCCACACGAGGATGCGACAGGACCTGAAGAGGAAACACGTGGATCAACTGCTGAGAGTCATGAACTTCACCGTCTCGCGTGACGGATTCGGTGCCGGTGAGCACCAGAGTCTCGAGAGACCGTTCGGCCACGCCAATCCCGAAGATCTGTTCACCTGGGCCGGTGCCACGGCTGGTGCTGTGACCGCGTAGGTTCGCCGGGTTGGTGGTCGTGACGGTTGGATGTGCGGTGACGTCCATTCGACCGCTGGAGGCGCGGTGGCTGAGCCTGTCCGTGTACGCAGATTGACCGACAAGGAGGGGCAGAAGCTGAAGCAGATCGTGCGCCGGGGCAGCACGAGTTCGGTGCGTTACCGGCGGGCGATGATGCTGCTCGCTTCGGCGGGCGGGAACCGGGTGCCGGTGATCGCCCAGCTGATCCAGGCCGATGAGGACACCGTGCGCGACGTGATCCAACGCTTCAACGAGATCGGCCTGGCCTGCCTGGACCCTCAGTGGGCGGGAGGCCGTCCCCGCCTGCTCACCCCTGACGACGAGGACTTCGTCATCCGGACGGCCACCACCCGCCCCACCAGGCTCGGCCAGCCCTTCACCCGCTGGTCGATCCGCAAACTCGCCGCCTACCTGCGGGAAGTGCACGGACGTGTCATCCGCATCGGCCGTGAAGCCTTACGGTGCCTGCTCCGGCGCCGCGGCATCACCTTCCAGCGCACCAAGACATGGAAGGAATCACCCGACCCTCATCGCGACGCCAAGCTCGACCGGATCGAGCAGGTGCTGGACGCTTCCCGGACCGGGTCTTCGCCTTCGACGAGTTCGGGCCGTTGGGGATCCGGCCCACCGCAGGCTCCTGCTGGGCGAAGCAGGGCAAGCCAAACCGGCTGCCGGCGACCTACCGCCGCACCCACGGCGTCACCTACTTCCACGGCTGCTACTCCGTGGGCGACGACCGCCTGTGGGGCGTCAACCGCCGCCGCAAGGGCACCGCCAACACCCTGGCCGCGCTGAAGTCGATCCGCGGCGCCCGACCCGACGGCGCCCCGATCTACACCATCCTGGACAACCTCTCCGCCCACACCGGCGCCGACATCCGCCGCTGGGCGAAGAAGAACAAGGTCGAGCTGTGCTTCACCCCGACCTACGCATCCTGGGCCAACCCGATCGAGGCCCACTTCGGCCCGCTGCGGCAGTTCACCCTGGCCAACTCCCACCACCGCAGCCACCCCACGCAAACCCAGGCACTGCACCGCTACCTGCGCTGGCGCAATGCCAACGCCGGCCACCCCGACGTACTTGCCGCCCAACGCAAGGAATGCGCCCGCATCCGCAGTGAGAAGGGCATCGGCTGGGGCGGACGCCCCCTCAACGCCGCAGCCTGACCGACCGCGAACCGCAGCCCCGGAGTGCCGAAAGGGACAAGTTCACGAGAAGGACAGCGACAGAAGGACGACTCAGGAGGCGGACGGCTCGATCTCCCCAGCAAAGACGATGACCTGGTCGATGAGGCTCCGCCGCAGATGGACGACGTCCGTTCCCGCCAGGCGGGGGCCTCCATCCGGCGTGGTGAAGACCCACTGGTACCGGGCCCACTCGTCAGGCATGTCCACCGCTGAGCAGCGCACCATCGTGCCTGTCCCCGCCGGGTGGCGCCGGATGTCCAGCACGAACCGCTCGACCGCCGCGATTCCTTCGCTGCGACCCAACGGCCCCCAGAAGACCACGTCTGAGGTCAGGGCCTGGGAGAGCAGGGCAGTCACATAGCTGTCGTCCGAGGCGTTGAACGCGGAGATGAACGTGTCGATCGCGGAGCGTGCCGTCTCTTCCTGCATGCCCCAGTAATACCAGCCGTTGCGCGTGCGCTCGTCCCGCGAGCCGCCTTCCGACCACGGTGGACCATCCCGGTCACAGCACTAGCTGGCCCATGCGCACCGATCCCGGGGGGAGCCGTGTCGGCCAGATGATGATCGTCCTGGACCAGAACATCGTGAACGTGGCGCTGCCCGCTGTGCAGCGCGACCTTGGATTCTCCTCCGAGAACCTCGTCTGGGTGGTCAACGCCTACGTCGTTCCGTTCGGCGGGCTCCTGCTGCTGGCCGGGCGGCTCGGTGATCTGATTGGACGGAAGGCCGTGTTCCTCACGGGAATCGCGCTCTTCAGCGCTGCCTCCGTGCTGTGCGGTGTCGCGGCCGGCGAGACTGTGCTGATTGCGTCCCGCTTCCTCCAGGGAGTCGGTGGAGCGGTCGCCTCCGCCTGCATCCTCGGCATGGTCGCGACCGTGTTCTCCGATCGTCGCAAGCAGGCCCAGGCCATCGCTGCCTACAGCTTCGCCTCCGCGGGCGGCGGCGCGGTCGGGCCACTGCTCGGCGGCGTCCTCACCGATCTGCTCAGCTGGCACTGGATCTTCTTCATCAACGCACCGATCGGTGCCGCCCTCGTTCTGGTCGGCGTGCGAGCGCTCCCCGAGGACCGCGGCAAGGGGATAGGCAAGGGCAGCGACTTCCTGGGAGCCTTGCTGCACGGTCAGCGTGATGCTTTTCGTGTACACCATCGTGGACGCGGAGCGGGTCGGCTGGGGAACTCCCCAGACCCTGCTGCTCGGTCCTCTGTCCCTCTCGATGCTGATCGGGTTTGTCGTCCGCCAGGCCACGGCCGCCCAGCCGCTGCCGCCGCTGCGGCTCTTCCGCTCGCGAAGGCTGGCCGCGGCCAACATCGTCCAGTTCCTGACGATCGCCGGCATGTTCGGCCTGTTGTTCTTCGGCACGCTCTACCTGCAGCGCGTGCTCAGATACGGCTCGCTGCGGGCCGGTATCGCGTTCGTGCCCATCGCTGTGGTGATCGCGGCGGTCTCCCTCGGCCTCTCGACCCGGCTCATCACCAGGTTCGGCCATCGCACGATGCTCCTCCTGGGGCTGACCCTCATCTTTGGAGCGTTCGTCATGCTGTCGTTCGCTCGCGTCAATGGCGTCTACCTGGTGGACTTCCTCCCAGCCAGCCTTTTCATGGGGCTGGGCTTCGGCCTGGCCGCGCCAGCCATCATGGGGCTCGGCGTGACCGCCGTTACGCCGGCCGAGTCCGGCATCGCCTCCGGACTGTTCAACACCACTCAGCAGATCGGGGGCGCGATTGGCCTGACCGTACTGAACGCCTTTGTCAGTGCGCGTACGAACAGCCTCACCGCCGCAGGGAAGACCGAGGCGGAATCGCTCGTCGGCGGCTACCACGTGGCCTTCCTGGCCTCCGCCGGATTCACGCTGACCGCCTTGATCATCGGCGCAGGCTTGCTCAAGGCCACGCCGCCCGCAGGCGTAGAGCAACAAAGCAGTGCACCTTCCGAACAGGACACCTCGGTCTCCTGACCAGGGCCCAGCCAGTGGTCACCCCTGCCACCGGACCTGTTCAGAGTCTGCTGTTGCGCGCTGCTGACCGAGCGGGCCGGGGAACTCCCGGCCATCGGCGCTACGTTGCGGGAACGGTGGGCGCCCCTCGTCTCCGAGTTCGCTGGGCACGTCGCGGCCGTCGGCTACGAAGCGGACTCCGGCTGGCTCACCGCCCGGAGTCGACGGCCTGGGCGACGAGTAGTTTCATAGGACGGTTTGTAAGGTTGGGGATCACACGAGACGCAACCGCCCGGCAAGCACCCATCAGCGCATCGCAAGCGCGTCCGGCCAGCGGAATCGGGCGAGCGGGATATTTTCGTTGCGCGGGCGCGGTGCCGAGACTTGACTGAACGCCATGTCTGCCCCCTCGCCGGTCTTCGTAGCGGGTACGGGTCGTTCGGGAACATCGCAGCTCGCGAACATTCTCGGCGAACACCCGCAGATCCACAGGATTCCGATCGAGACCCGGTTCATTGTCGATCCGGGTGGCTTGCGAGACCTGGCGGATGCACTCACGATTCGATACGACCCTTACGTCGGGGACGACGCCCTCCGCAGGCTGAGCGACATCCTGACGGTGCGACTGGTTGGCAGGCGCGACAGAGATCGTGGTTATACCGTTCCCGCGGCCATCGGTGAGCGGCACTACTGGGAGGCTGTGGCATGGCTATGGTCGGAGCTTGTCGCGATCACGTTCGACGAGTCCGTGCCTGCGGCAGGGTTCGGGCATGGCGATTGGCCTGCCGGGCCGTTCGAGCCTCGGAGTTACCGGCGGGCGGTCCCGAGGTACTTCAGCGATCGGCGTGAACTGGTCGAGATCCTTCGTCGCGCAGTCGACACGATGTTCGGCGGAGCAGCTGCCGACGCGGGAAAGCCGACCTGGTGCGAGAAGACACCGTTCAACCTTCTGTGCATGGACTTCCTCTGGGAGCTCATTCCTGAGGCGACCATCGTCCACATCAAGCGCCACCCGGTCTCGGTGGTCGCGTCACATGCCGACCAGCCATGGGCACCGCCCACGGTTGACGGCGCGCTCGCATGGCTCAAACCGGTCTATGACCGGTGGCTCGCCTGGAAGGCCACGGTCGATCTGACGGGCAAGCGATATGTGGAGGTGAGGGCCGAGGATCTCGCAGCCAACTGGCCCGAGCAGCGCCGCGCCCTGTTCGAAATGCTCGGTGTCGACGACTTCGCGACCAGGTCGACGTTCCAGTCACACAGGCTGGAAAATCGCAATGGCCAATTCGACCGCGGAACCCGCGAGTCCGTCGAACGAACACTTGACGGTGTTATCCCAGCCATGGGATACGCGTAGCGGCCCGTGCAGAACGAACGCTCTCTGAACGCGCGGGAACAGCAGGAAGGTCCCATGGCTTGTCGGTGCGTAGCCGAGCGTTCAACTGCCACCTTTTGCTCGGCATGATGTGCAGACGCGCCTGCTGCGGGATTCCTGGCTCTTCACAAAGCGGAATGTAGTTGGGGTCTGAATCTGCCGGGCGCCCGTCAGGGATCGGCGCCGGCTCGATGCTGGCGGCAGCGCGGCCGGACCATCCCGGCGCGCGATGCCAGGCGGGGCGTCGGCGATACTGTGGGCGTGGAGTACGTGTCCAGAGTGCCGCGACCGCCGCTGGACGGGCTGATCGACGACCTTTACTACCTGGAGGGTGCGCCGCCGTACGCCCGGCTGACGCTGCCGCCGATGCCGGCGGCGTTGCTCATCGTCAACCTTGGGGCGCCGTTCCGCATCCGCGCCGGCACCGACATCGAGACGGCCGAGTACGCCGACGGCTGCGTGGTCACCATGCCCACCCGCGCGTTGGAGTTCGGCTACCCACTCCGGACCCGGTCCGTCGGCGTGCACTTCAAGCCGTGGGGGCTGGCGCCGTTCCTGCCGATGCCCGCGGCCGAGCTGTGTGACCGGCCGGTGACGATAGAGCAGGTTTGGGGCCGGCCTGCCATTGCTGAGCTGAGAGACCGGCTTGCCACGGCGGACGGACCTCACGAGATGCTGACGCTGCTCGAGGAGGAGCTGATGCGACGGCTGTGCGAGACCGCCGGCCTGGGGCTGGTCCGCCACACGAGCAGCGTCCTCGCTGCGACCAGCGGGGCGGTGGCTATCGACGAACTGAGGGTTTCAGCCGGTGTCAGCAGCACTCATCTGGCACAGCGATTCAAGGAGCTCATCGGCGTCACGCCGAAGCGGTTGGCCCGCACCTACCGCTTCGCAGCCACCGTGTTCTCGATCGACCCCGCCGGACCGATCGACTGGGCCGACCTCGCCGGTAGCGCGGGCTACTTCGATCAGGCCCACTTCGGCCACGAGTTCCGGGAGTTCACCGGGCTCACGCCGACACGATATGTCGAAGTCCGGCGGCGGTTCCTGCGCGAACATCCCGGCAACGTACTGGACAGCTGGCCGCTGCCGACCGATTGATTTCTTACAAGAGCGACAGCTCACGAAACTCTAATGTTGGGGGCACCCCTAGAGCAAAGGAGAGCCCGTGGGCAAGGTGGTCATGTACAGCTCGGTGTCGGTGGACGGGTTCGTCGCGGACGAGAACGACCAGCCCGGACCCCTGTTCGACTGGTTGTCCAGCGGTGACGTCCCGTTGGACGAGAGCGGCGAGTTGAAGGTGTCGCAGACGTCCTACGACTACACCCGGCCGTACTGGGACCAGATCGGGGCGACACTCGTCGGCCGCCACGTCTTCGACATCACGGACGGCTGGGACGGGAAGCCTCCGGGCGGGATCGACCACGTGGTCGTCGTGACGCACCGGCCGGCGCCTGAGGGCTGGAACCCCGAGGCGCCGTTTCACTTCGTCGACGGCGTCGAGGCAGCCGTGGCCAAGGCGCAGGAGCTTGCGGGTGACCGCATGGTCGAGGTCGCCGCTGGCGAGGTCGGTGGCCAGGTGCTTGCCGCGGGCCTGATCGACGAGGTGCGCATGGACGTCGTACCCGTCGTGTTCGGGTCCGGCAAGCGCTACTTCGGGTCGGTCCACGCGCAGCACCTGTTGGAGGATCCTGACGTGGTGATTCAGGGCAACCGGGTGCTTCACCTGCGCTATCGGGTGCGCCGTTGACCGATCTGAGCGGGTACGCGAAGAAGTCCACTGGGGACGGTGACACCAGATCGGACCTCCGGCTGGGTTTGCGCATCGCTGTCCCGGGAAAGGAGTCGAGGTCTCCCGAGGATGGAAGTTCTCTCACTGCCCATCTGGAAGACCTCGACATGCTGACGCTACCTTCGCTTGCCCTGACCTGACCACGTTCTGCCGGCTCGACGAGCTCGGCCTTGTCGTCGCCGGCCAGCGCCTCGAACCCGACCGTGCTGTGCTGGCTTGCAGGGTCGTCGAGCCCGACCAGTGGTGCCGACGGTGCGGCTGCGAAGGAAGTCCGCGTGACCGTGGTCCGCCGGTTGGCGCACGAGCCGCTTGGTTGGCGGCCGACCCTGCTGGAGGTGGTCGCGCGTCGCTACCGGTGCGCGGAGTGCGGGCGGGTGTGGCGCCAAGACACCAGCAAGGCGGCCGAGCCGTGGGCGAAGCTGTCGCGCCGCGGCCTGCGGTGGGCACTCGAGGCGATGGTGGTTCAGCACCTGACCGTGGCCCGTGTCGCTGAGGGTCTCGGGGGCGCGTGGAACACCGCCAACGACGCCGTTCTGGCCGAAGGCAAGCGGGTCCTCATCGATGACGACAAGCGGTTCGACGGCGTCAAGGTCCTCGGGGTCGACGAGCGCGTGTGGCGTCACACCCGCCGTGGCGACAAGTACGTCACCGTGGTCATCGACCTCACCCCGGTCCGCGACGGCACCGGCCCAGCCAGGCTGCTGGACATGGTCGAGGGCCGCTCCAAGGCCGCGTTCAACTGCCAGATCCTGACCGAGCAGAACCCGGCCTCTTCACCCTCACACCGGAACGGACGTAACCTTTCCGGACCCCCCTCTCAGAATTCACTCTCCGGCCTGTCGCTGGCGCAGCAACTCGGCTGCGATCGAGTATGGCGGTGCCGCAGCCTGGGAGCGGGCGGCATGCTCGACGATCGCGTCCTGGACAAAGCGGTCGTCGGCGGGTCGGGGGTATGTGGCGTAGATCGGCTGGAGCACCGCGGCGTCGAGGTCGGTGAAGTGGCCGGCGTCGGTGAAGACACCTTTGTGGGTCAGGTAGGTCAGCAGTCCGCGCCGGTCGGCAATGCCCAGGGAGGAGTGCAGGGCAATCGCTTCCCACACCCGGTCGACGTCTGCCGCGGCGATGCCGTGCTCGGTCAGCACGGATGCCGCCAGATCGGCGCCTTCCACTTCGAACCGGGCTTGGCCGGCCGCGAGGGTGCCCAGCCCCAGATCGTGCATCACGCAGGCGGCGAAGAGCAGGTTCTCGTCGTAAGCCGCGTCGTTCAGGCAGCCTTCCTGCTCGGCCACCAGGCGGGCGAACAGGAAGCTGCGGATGCTGTGGTCGGCGATCGGCGTGCTCTCCGACTTCTGTACGAGGGCGAGGCTCGCGTCGACCAGTGGCCCCGTGGGCAGGGCGAGTATGTCGTTCATGCCCCGAACGTACGAGGGCGGAGCAAGAACGAGAAGAGGCCCGAGTGCCGTGCATCGCCAGGATCGGGTCATGACTTCTACGAGTTGATCGGCACCAGTTGGTGGTCCTCGTCCTGTCCGGTGTGCCGGCGATTCTCAGTGACGTGTGAGTGATCGCGCTCAGAGAGCGCACCGCGCCTCGTCCTTGGTGGACGGCGTCTCGCGGCACGGCACAGCTTCTGCCGGCGTGAAGGAAGCGTCTGGCGGCTTTGGCCGGCGGCTTCAGCGGGCGGCCCGGGCCGGGCGGTACCGGCTACGGAAGGTGGCTGGTGTGCTGCCGGCGCGCTGGATGAAGTATTTGACGAAGTTGCTGGTGTCGAGGAAGCCGAGGCGGGCTCCTATGCTCGCGACGGGTTCGTCGCTGTGGGCGAGGAGGCGTTTGGCCTCCAGCACGACACGACGGTCGATGAACTCCTTGGCGCCGACGCCGGCGGCGGCGAGCGCTGCCCGGGTCAAGGTGCGCGGCGAGTATCCGAGGGCGCGTGCGTAGTGTCCGACGTCACGGGCCCGGGTGAAGTCGGTTTCGACGGCGGCGCGGAAGCGCTGGAAGGTTTCCGTGTGCTCGGCGGGCAGGGTGCCCACGGGTGCGGTCAAGTGGGTCAGGCGCAGCAGGAGCACGGCGAGCAGCCGCTGGAGGACGGCAGAGCGGGTGGGGGTCGGCATGCGGGTGGTGCCGTATTCGTGGACGAGGTGGTCGAGGGCCCGGTGCAGGGCGGGGGCGTCCTCTCCGGTGATCTGCCACAGGGTGGGGCCGAAGGGGTCGTCGAGGCGGACGTCGGTGGCGGTGGCGGGGTCGAGGAAGTCGGGCTGGAACAGCACCACAGTGCCGGTCGCCGTGCTGAGGTCGCCGAAGCGCTGTACCTGGCCGGGGCGGACCCACAGCCAGGTGCTGTCGGTGACGGCGTAGTCGGCGAAGTCGACCATGTGCCACAGCAGCCCCTGTTCCACCGTGAGGAGCAGGTGGAAGTCCGGGCGCTGTGCGCGGCCGGCTCCCTCGGCGTCCAGTGCGCCTTCCGCCCCGCCGTGCCGATGCATGCGGCGGTGCAGTTCGGCGATCGGCATCACTTCGACACCGACCGCGCCGGCCGCCGGCGGGACGTACTCGATCTCCGGGATCGCTTCGTGTCCATTTTTCACCACGACGAGACCTCACCGTACCTGGGCGGAACCTTTCGCGGCTCCTACGTTTGAAGTCAGCCGAGAGCATATGCGGCGGCAAGGACGTCGCAGCTCCCGGCCGATATCGATGACTGACTTCTACCAATTACAGGAGGCCCCGAATGACAGACCGTATCCGTCGGACAGACCGTATCCGTCTGACGTACGCGTTCGACGCCTACTGCGGCTGGTGCTACGGCTTGGGCCCGGCGCTGCGGCAGTTCGCTGACGACAACGCGGACCGTATCGATATCGATCTGCGGGTGTTGTCCGGGGGTCTCTTCTCCGGCCCGCGCGCCCTGCCCGTGGCGGCGTACCCGCACATCCCGGCCGCCAACCAGCGCATCGCCGCCGCCACCGGGGTCACCTTCGGTGACGGCTATCAGCACGCCCTGGCCAAGGGGACCATGGTGATGGACTCCACCGACGCCGCCACCGGCCTGGTCGCGCTGCGCCGCCAGGCTCCCGGACGCATCCTGGAACTGGCGAGCGCCCTCCAGCGCGCCTGGTACATCGACGGCCACAGCCTCTCCGACCTCGACGTGTACCGGTCCATCGCCGCCGGTCACGGCCTCGATGCCAGCGCCGTCGCCGAAGCCTTCCTCGACCTGGCCACCCGCACCGAAGCCGAAGGCGACTTCCGGGAACTGCGCCAGCTCGGCGTCGACGCCTACCCGACTCTGCTCCTGCACACCCCCACCGGCACCCACCGGCTCGGCGGACCGCTCTCGAGCGCCCTCCAGCTCACCGAGGCCCTCGACCGGCACATGGCCCCCACCTCTGCCTGACCGCCCAGAACCACCACGACAGATCACAAAAGATCACAAAGGAAAGCACTGCCATGACGAACATTGCTGTCTTCGGCGCCAACGGCACCATCGGCTCCGCCATCGTCCGCGAGGCTCTCGACCGCGGCCACACCGTCACCGCCGTCGTCCGCGACCCCGCCAAGGTTACCGAACGTCACGCGAACCTGAACGTCACCACCGGCGACATCCTCGACGCCCAGTTGGTCGCGGCCGCAGCGAAGGGCCACGACGTCGTCGTCAGTGCTGTCGGCGGCGGTGACGGCCCCGGTCACATCGCCACCATCAAGCCTGCAGCTGTCGCCCTCACCGAAGGACTGCGAACCCTCGGCGGGCAGGCACCCCGGCTGATCACCGTCGGCGGCGCCGGCTCCCTGCGCACCCCCGACGGCAAGCAGGTGTGGGACGCCCCGGGGCTGCCCGACTTCCTGCTGCAGATCATGCACGCCCACGGCGACGCCCTCGACTACTACCGGACCGTCACCGACGTCGACTGGACCAACATCAGCCCCGCGGCCATGATCGAGCCCGGCACCCGCACCGGCAGCTACCGCACCGCCCTGGACGACCTCATCACCGACGACGACGGCAACAGCACCATCACCGTGGAGGACTACGCGGTCGCCCTCCTCGACGAAATCGAGCAGCCCAGCCACCGCCGGCAGCGCTTCACCGTCGGCTACTGACCGACAGGCGCATCGGCTTCTCGGCCCGCCGCGACAAGGCAGGGCCCCGCAGCGGCCCCGGAGAAGGCCACGTGCCCCAGGGCGGAAGAACGACCCCGCCCGTACGACGCCGACAGCCGCCGTCCGGTCAACAGGGGACCGGACGGCGGCTGTCGTGAGGTGCGGTGCCGGTGCAAGCGGCTTCCGCGAGGCGCTGCGGAGGGGCTGGTGTCACGCCCTGCCGGAGCGGGACCGCCAACGCAGCAGGGCCAGGGCGATCAGGCCGCAGACCGCGCCCTGCGCGGCGTTGAAGACCAGGATGCCGATCATGCCGGGTACGGGGGGCACCTCGGCGTCGTCCAGGAACGGCTGGAGTGAGAGGTTCAGCAGGAGGGCCAGGACGCCGTAGGCCACGCCGACGAACGCCAGCGACTCGACCGGGCGGGGGAAGCGGCGCACCACGGCGGTGCCGATCCACACGACGATGATCAGCGCGGTGAGGATCAGCGGCCCCACCGGTTTCTTGAGGGGTCCGTCGTCGTACGCCCCGACGATGCTCAGGATCGGGCGCAGGAGTGAGAAGGCGCCCAGCGCGATGATCGTCGCCCATGGCAGTTCGCGCAGATCACTCAGGGTCGTCTCCTTGATCGCCATGCGTCTGTTCCCCTTTCTGGAGCGTGGTCGAGGCGCCGTGCCGGCGCCCGTCCTGATCGGCCGCCCCGCTACGAAATATAGACAGTCTACATGTAGGGAAGCAACGTGGTCATGGCCGCCGGATCCGGCACCGGGCGCTTCAGCGGCCCACGATCCGACCTCGAGACCTCGCCGGAAGCGTGAGAGGCCGATCCGGTGCCGGCCCCCGTCGGCACCGGCAAGGGCAGTGTGCGCACCCGTGGACGGACGTCGGAGGGCGATGACATGTCAGGTCTGGTCGGCTGGATTGACTTCTCTCGCAACCTGGCCCTGCAACGGCCGGTGATCACCACCATGACCGGCTCCCTGGCCCATCGCGGACCGGACGGCGAGAGGGTGTGGACGTCGCCCAGGGCCGCCTTCGGGCACCGCGCGCTGGTGGTGGAACCCGGGGATGGACGCCAGCCCGTCGTGACCGAGGCGGACGGCAACGACGTCGTGCTGTGCCTCACCGGCGCCCCCGGGGGCCTCACCGCGCTGCGCGAACGGCTGCGCGGTGCCGGACGGCCGGTGTCACCGGACGCCCCCGCGGCGGAACTGCTCAGCCAGGCGTACCTGCGGTGGGGCAGTGACTTCGTGCCGTGGCTGAGCGGGGCCTTCGCCCTCGCAGTCTGGGACGGCCGCACCGAGGAGCTGGTCCTGGCCAGAGACCAGCTCGGCGGGCAGACGCTCTTCTTCACCGAGACCCCCACCGGCGTGGTCTTCGGTTCGGAGCGCAAGGCCCTGCTGGCCCACCCCGAGGTGCAGCCGGCCGTGCACACGGCCGGACTGCGAGAGGTGATCTGCCACGCTGTGCCCACCGGCCCCCTGTTCTCCGGCTTCTCCCAGGTGGAGGCCGGTGAGATCGCCGTGTTCGGGCGCTCGGGCTGGACCCGCAGGCAGTACTGGAAGCTTCAGACCCGCCCGCACGAGGACGACCTGCAGACCACCGTGGCCCGCATCCGGGCCATGCTGGAGGAGAGCGCCCGCGCCGCCACCCCCTTCGGCCCGGACCTGGCCGCCGTCACCCTCTCCGGCGGCGTCGACTCGTCCTCCGTCACCGCGCTGATCGCCGCCGAACTGCGCCGCCGCGACCTCGGCCGGCTGCACGCGTACACCATCGACTACGCCTACGACGGATTCCGCTCCGACGCCATGCGCACCAGCAAGGACGCGCCCTACGCCCGCATGGTCGCCGAACACGTCGACGCGCGGCACCATGTGGTGCAGCTGGAGGCGGCCGACATTCTCGACCCCGTCGTCCGGCTGTCGATGCTGCGGGCCAAGGACTGCCCGACCCGCATCTACGACATGGACGCCTGGCAGCAGATCTTCCTCCAGCGGGTGGCGGCCGACGGCCACAAGGTGGTCTTCACCGGACTCGGCGCCGACAACGCCTTCCTGGGTGCCACCTGGTGCAACGACCGCGGGCTCGTCGAGTCCGGCACCTTCCCGTGGATCGCCCTGGCCCAGCGGCACGGGGCGCGCAACGGCTTCGGCACCGGGCTGGTGAACCAGGACCTGCTCGCACGGCTCGACCTGCCCACGTACTACGCGGACACCTACGCCTCCGCCGTCGCCGACGTCGAGCACCTCCCGGAGGAGGACGACTGGGCCCGCAAGATGCGCACGGTCGCCTACCTCGTGCTGACCCAGTTCCGCGGCGACTCCTCGATCTTCTCAGCCACCGGGCTCCAGGTCCGCTCGCCCGTCAACACCCATGAGCTCCTGCAGTACACGTACAACATTCCGGCCGAGATGCACCGGCACGGCGGCATCGAGAAGGGCCTGCTGCGCGAGGCCGTCGCCGACCTGCTGCCGCAGGAGGTCGTCCGCAGGCCCCGCAGCGCCACCCCGATCAGTCACGACCCGGGTTACCCGGCGCGACTGCAGGAGGAGTTCAAGGCGATGCTCGCCGACACCGAGGCCCCCGCCCGGCCTCTGACCGACCTGGCGGCGGCCACCGAACTCGTCGGCCAGCCGGACCGGTTGGCCAAGGACCGGTTGGCGCGCGCGAGCGTCGAGCTCATCCTCCAGCTCAACCTGTGGCTGGACCACTACCGGGTGCAGCTCGTCCTGTGACCGGGCCCCACCACCCGCCGACCGGAGGACACCCGTGACGGACACCGAACTCTGCGAGGTCCAACCGTGATCAGAGACAGCCTCCTCGACACCATCGGACACACTCCGGTGGTCCGGCTGCGGCGCTGGTCGGTGGCGGGCTCGGAGATCCTGATCAAGCTGGAGGGCTGGAACCCCGGCCGCAGCATCAAGGACCGCTCGACCCTGTCGATGGTCGACCACGCCGAACACGACGGACTGCTGCCGCCCGGCGGCACCATCATCGAGTCCACCTCCGGCAACGTCGGCAAGGCGCTGGCGCTGATCGGGGTGGTCCGCGGCTACCGGATCGTCCTGGTGACCGACCGCAAGGCGCCCCGCTCGATGCTCAGTTACGCCACCGCCCTCGGCGCCGAGATCGAGGTCGTCGACAAACCCGATGCCCAGGGTTCCCTGCAGGGCGCCCGGATCCAGCGGGTCAAGGAACTGCTCGCCGAGATCCCCGGCTCCTTCTGGCCCGATCAGTACAACAACCCCGCCAACCCGCTCGCCCACGCCGAGACCACCGGGCACGAACTGCTCGCGGACGACCCCGACTTCGACACCCTGGTCACCGTGGTCGGCACCGGCGGGCACATCAGCGGCATCTCCGCCACCGTCAAACGCGCCCGGCCCGAGGTCGTCACCGTCGGCGTCGATGTGATCGGCTCCGCGACCTTCGGCTATCCGCACGGCACCTGGGCCACCCGGGGCATCGGCCTCGGCTGGCACCCCGGCTGCCTGGACCGGGAGGTCATCGACCGGGTCCACATGGTCGCCGACCACGAAGGGCTGGCCACCTGCCGGCTGCTGGCCCGCACCGAGGGCGTCCTGGTGGGGGAGTCCGCCGGGCTCGCCGTGTTCGGCGCGCTGCACCACGCCCACCACCACCCCGGCAGCCGCATCATCGTGGTGGCGGCCGACGACGGCGCCAACTACCTCGGCGAGACCTTCGACGACGACTGGCTGTGGTCGCGCGGGCTGCTGCAGACCATCGAGGAGGCCGGACTGACCTCCCTCGACGCGCTGATCGAAGCCGCCCGCGACCCGGTCAGCCCGGCCGTGCCCGAGCCCCGGGCAGGAGCCGACGACTTTCCCGCACCGACATGGTGAACGGCCCGGAGGGAGCAGAGATGCCGGCCAATCTGGAACGACTGACCGCGCGGATGGACGAACTCGGCCTGGACGCCGTGGTCGCCACCACGTACGAGAACGTCTACTACCTCACCGGTGTCCCCAGCGTCGCCCTGGAGGTCTTCCCGCACTCCGGGCAGTTCTACGCCGTTCTCACCCGCGACCGGCCCGAACAGGTCCGGCTGGTCACCTCCTGCTGCGACGCCGACCAGGTGCAGGACGTCCTGCCGCCGGTGGCGTCGGCGGTCGGATACGGCACCTTCTACCGCGAGAAGGGCGAGGACGCCGTACTCAGCGACGACGAGGAGACGCTGTGGCGGATCGCCGTCGACGGGCCGGCGCCCGCCACCGCCCTCGACGGCCTCGTGCACACCCTGCGGGCGGCCGGGCTGGAGCGTGCCCGGATCGCCGTCGACGAGGAGGGGGTGCCGCACGGTTACCTCGACGAGCTGCGCGAGGCGGCGCCCGGAGCAGACGTACGGCTCGGGGCCGAGGTGTTGCGCTGGACCCGCAAGGTCAAGACGCCCGAGGAGATTCGCCGGCTGGAAGCCGTGGCCACTCTCACCGAGCAGGGCATCCGGGCGGTCACGGCCGCGGCACGGCCCGGGGTGACCCAGCGGGAGCTCGTGCGCGAGTTCGAGACGACCGTCGTGGCCGCCGGGGCGCGACCCAAGTTCACCCTGATCCACTTCGGCCGGGGCGGGGTCGCGGGCCAGGCGGTATCCCGGGAGCCGCTGCGGCGCGGCGACTCGCTCTGGCTCGACGTGGGGTGCGTCCTCGACGGCTACTGGTCCGACATCGCGCGCCTCTACAGCCTCGGCGAGCCGTCCGACCGGCTCGCCCGGTACCACGCGGCCATGGTCGCCGGGGAGGACCGGGCACTGGCCGAGGCCCGCCCCGGCATGACAGGGAAGGAGCTGTTCGACCTGGCCGTGGAGGCGGTGCGTGAGGCGGGGGTGCCGCACTACCGTCGGCACCACGTCGGGCACGGCATCGGGGTGGAGATCTACGACCCTGTCCTCATCACCCCCGACAACGACGACCGTCTGGAGGAGGGGACCGTGGTCAACTTCGAGACGCCGTACTACGAGTTCGGGCTCGGCGCGGTACAGATCGAGGACCCGTTCGTGGTGACCGCAGGGGGAAACCGGCTGCTGACCACCCTGGAACGCCGTCTGACGGTGATCGGCTGACGATGGGAGCGCCGACCGCCCGGACCGTCACCCGCCACCCCGCCCTGCGCTCGCTGCGGTGCATCCGCTGTGGCGACCATCAGCCGGTGGACGACCATCCGCGAGGCTGCCCGTCCTGTCTGATGTACGGTACGCCGGCCAACCTGGCCTGCGTGTACGGGGAACCGGACGCCACCGACGGCGTCCGCCTGCCCTACGCCGGGGCGCCCACCCTCGGAGAGGGCGGAACGCCGCTGCTGCGGTTCGACTCGGCCGGTGACCTCGATCTGCGGCTGAAGTGGGAGGGCGCCAACCCCACGGGATCGCACAAGGACCGGTTCAGCGCCCTCGCCGTCGCGCGGGCGCTGCACGCCGGGTACGAGGTGGTGGCCGCGGCCTCCTCCGGCAACGCGGGCGTCTCGCTGGCCGCGTACTGCGCCCGGGCAGGACTGGGCTGCGAGATCGCGGTCACGGACGACACGCCCGGACACGTCGTCGGGCTGATGCGCGACCTCGGTGCCGAGGTCGTCGTCTTCCCGGAGGCGGAACAGCGCTGGCGGCACCTCGCCGGTCACCTGGACTCACGGACGGTGCTGCCGGTGACCAACGTGGTGGTGCCGCCGGTCGGCAGCAGCCCCTTCGGGATCGAGGGCTACAAGATGCTCGCCGCGGAGATCCGGGCCGACCTCGACGGCCGTCTGCCCGACTGGGTCGTCGTCCCCGCCTCCCGCGGGGATCTGGCGTGGGGCGTGTACCTCGGCTTCCGCGAGCTGTGCGGGAGCGGGCCGGTGCCGCGCCTGTGCCTGGTGGAGCCGTTCCCGCGGGTCTCGGCCGTGTTGGGCGGCGCGGATCCGCACGGCTCGTTCCCGGGCGGCACGTCGGTCATGCCCTCACTCGCGGGCAACAGCGTGGCCCTGCAGGCGCTGGAGGCCGTACGGCTCTCGGCCGGGCGGGCCGAGGTGGTGGACGACGCCGCCGCGACCGCGGGGACCCGCCGCGTGTGGCGCTCGGGACTGCCCCTCGAACCGAGCAGCGCAGCCGCCGTGGTGGCCGTCGAGCAGGCACGGGCCGCCGGAGCCATGGCTGACGGCTCGCTCGTGGTGGCGCTGGCCACGGCTCATGGCCTGAAGGGCATGTGACAGCTCTCCCGCACGCACGGGAGTCACCCGCCCCGGACAGGTCGGCAGCGTCCTCTGCGCGTGCAGGGCCTGTCCGCACGGTGGTGGCTCCGGAGGAGTGCCGGGAGCGGGGCCGCTGCCGGGGCCGTGATGCGTTTGGATCTCCGCGGAACGCCGGGGCCGCGGAGTCCGCCTGAGGGACGCGCGTTTCGTCCAGCCGCGGAACCGGGGCCGCGGCGTCCGCGCAGCGGGGACGGGCCGCGCGCGGTCCTCTGGCAGGTTGTTCCCGGGTACCCCGGAGCCCTGGCCGGACACGGCTCAGGACTCCGTCCGCGCGCGTCGACGCCGGAGGAGGCCCGTGGGCCCGGCCCGGGGGCGCGTCGGCCGGGGAAGTACCGGACCGTCGTACGATCCAACCGCGGGGGAGTCGGGGAGGACGTGGACGGGTGCGGGCTTCGTTGTGGCGGGTCTTCGGGTCTTCGGGCCGAACCGGTCGCGGACTTCGTGAGAACGGCCGTCGTATGAACGGTTTTCGGACGTGCGGTCTTCGGACGTGGTCTTCGGACCGAACCTGTCAGATCGCCCACGCCTGGGGCCGCCCGGCCTCGACTGGATGCGGAGAGCTCTCACGCGCTGTCTCCGGCGGTACGCCGTCCGGCCTCAGTATCTGACGGCGTGCATCGCCCATGCCCCCGGCGACGGCGACGGCGACTCCGGTGCCGGACCCGGTCCGAGGTCACCGGTGAGGATGGCGTGGTGCAGCTGCTGGAGGGTCTCCGACGGATCCACGCCCAGTTCGCGGACCAGGCTCTCCCGGGCGTGCTGGTAGACCTGCAAGGCCTCGGAGCGTCGGCCGGCACGGTAGAGCGCGATCATCAGCTTGACCTGGAACCCTTCGTGCGTCGGCTGTGAGGAGACCAGCTTGATCAGTTCGGCGAGCAGCTCGTGGTGGCAGCCCAGCCGCAGGTCCGCCTCGATCCGCAGTTCCAGGACGCTCTTGCGTATCTCGTCCAGTCGTAGTGCCTCCGAGACCAGTACCGGGCCGGGGTTCAAGTCGACCATCGCCGGCCCGCGCCACAGGTCCAGGGCCTCCCGCAGCGTGCGAGCCGCCCCGGCCACGTCACCGGCCGACAGCTGGGCCCTGCCCCGCTGCGCCCGCTCCTCGAACCTCAGCGAGTCCAGGTCCTCGTGCGGCAGCGTCAGCATGTAGCCCCCGACGAAGGTGCGCAGTTCGTCCCCGGGGTCCCGGTCCGCTCTCGAACCCCCCGCCAGGCGCAGCGACTTGCGCAGCTGGTAGATGTACGTCTGCAGGGTGGTGGCCACGCTGCTGGGCGGCCGGTCCTCCCAGACTTCCTCGATGAGCTGCTCGTTGCGTACCACCTGGTTCGCGGACATGGCGAGCAGCGCCAGAATCCGTCGTGGTTTCGGCGCCGTCGGTGTGACGTTCCTCCCGTTCATCGTGACGGACAGCGGACCCAACACGCTGATCTGCATTGCCTCCACACCCTTCGTAGCGAATGCAAAACACTTTCTTTTTTCCGCACTGGACGCATATGTCGGACATGGAGTCCGGTAATTGGCCGGGTGGCGCCAGACGTCAGTGGTGTGAGGCCGGATGTCGGCACGACAGAGCGACGCTTCTCGACTTGGCCCGCAGGGGGTGGACTGCCGTGAAATCAGGGCAGCCGAATTCGCCCGCGTGGCATACCGAGCGGTGATGGGTGAACCTCTCGTGGCGGCGCGCCCTTGGGGCTCCGTTCACCGGCGGCTGTCGACCGTCGTCCGGTCTCCTGTGCGCGGTTCCTGATTTCAAGCGCCCGTGGCCTGTGGAGCTTTGCTGCTGTCCAGGCCCCGGTCGGCTTCCTCTAGGCGCGCGGACTTCGCCCGCGTGGGCGTGCGGGCGCGGTGAAGAAGGAGGCGGGTCGCGGCCGAGCGTCGTGAGACATCCTGTAGATCCCCCGATTTTCTGGATTGTGGGTGTGGTGCTCGGTGGTAAAGATTCCGTTTCAGACTATGCCGTGCCGAACATTTACAGGCAAGTGAACGGGACGCTCCGGTTGTTTTCTTGCCGAACGGGCACAGGTGGAGCGGGGTTTTTCATCTGTGGGAGGGCGAGGTCAGTGCAGCTGTGACCACAGGGCCTGTTCCTCCGGTTCTGGCGGAATGTGCGGAATCAGTCGTTCAGGGTGGCCCGGTGCCGGTCCTCCGGCGGCCTTGCGGATATCTGGATTTGTTGATTCCAGAACATTCCGGGGTTCCGGATCCGGGTCGTTTCGCAGCTGCGTGGGCTGCGTGGGCTGCGTGAAGAGATGGGGCGGTGGTGGCATGCCGATGGCGAGAGCGCCCATGAACTGGGCCCCCGCGCCCACGTCGTGCGCGAGCGACAGCAACATCCGGCCGCACCATCGCAGGACTCTCGGTACCTTCATACGCCGACCTCACCCTCGCCGCGGAATCGGGTCCCCCGCATCCTGGGTGGGGCACCTCGACTTCTGGTCGAGGCGCAGTGAGGGCACACGGCGGCTTACGCTCGCGCTGGTGCCGGGGGTGCCGGAGGGCCGACAGCAAGAGTCCGGCCTCCACACCCGCGTCGGGCGTGGAGGCCGGCGGGCCCCTGTCGGGAGGCGGGGGATTCCCCCCCGTCAGGAGTGTTCGATGGCCACCCGGGGCAGGCGCTTGGCCAGCCCTCCGGGAAGCCACCAGGCGTAGCGGCCGAACAGGTGCATCACCGCGGGCAGGATCAGGCAGCGGATGATGACGGCGTCGACGAAGACGGCGACGGCCAGTCCGAAGCCGAACTGCATGAGCATCCGGTCGCCGCTGAACATGAAGGCGCCGAACACCACGATCATGATCGCGCCGGCGGCCGTGACGACCTGGCCCGTGGTGGCCAGCCCCTGACGGATCGCCAGGGCCGCGTCCTTGCTGCGCTCCCACTCCTCGTGCATGCGGGAGAGCAGGAAGACCTCGTAGTCCATGGACAGTCCGAAGACGATCGCGAAGATCATCACCGGGACGTACGCCTCGATCGGGCCCTTCTCGATGCCCAGGGCGCCGCTCTGGAAGACCAGCGTCATTGCGCCCATGGCGACGCCGACGCTGAGCAGGTTGAGCGCCGCGGCCTTCAGTGGGATGAGGATCGAGCGGAACACCAGCAGGAGCAGCAGCATCGACAGTCCGACCACCACGGCGATGAAGGCGGGCAGCCGGTTGGCGACGGCGTCGGAGAAGTCCTCGGCGGAGGCGGTGCTGCCGCCCACCAGGAAGGTGGCGTCCGTCTCCCGGGCCACCGACGGCAGCACGTCGTCCCGCAACTCGCCCACGAGGTCGTTCGTGGCCGCGTCCTGAGGGGCGGAGGTGGGGAAGACGATGATGGTGGACAGGTCGTCACCCGAGGACTGCGGCGGCAGCGCGACGGCGACGCCCTTGGTGTCCTCGAGCGCCGCACGGGCCTGCGAGGCGGCTGCCGAGTCGCCCTCGGCGACCACGATCAGGGGTCCGTTGAAGCCCGGGCCGAAACCCTCGGCGAGCAGGTCGTACGCCTGGCGGGTGGTGGTGGAGGTGTCGTCGGTGCCGGCGTCGGCGAAGCCGAGCCGCATGTCGAGCGCGGGCAGCGAGAGGGCCGCGAGCAGCGCGGTCGGCACCAGCGCTGCCGCCCAGGCGCGCCGCTGGACGGCAGCGGTCCAGCGGCCCCAGCGCTCGCCGCCGGCCCGGCGGCCCTTCTCGACGCGGCGGCGCACCTGCTTCTCGATCCGGCCGCCGAAGATGCCCAGCAGGGCGGGCAACAGCGTCAGCGACGCGATCATGGTGAGCAGCACGGTCAGGGCGACGGCCACGGCCACGCCCTGCAGCGAACCCAGGCCGAGTACGACGAGCCCGAGGAGGGCGACGATGACCGTGCATCCGGCGAAGAACACGGTACGGCCGGCGGTGTCGATGGCCTTGACCGTCGCCGCCTTGCGGTCGGTGCCGGCGAACAGCTCGCTGCGGTAGCGGGAGAACACCAGCAGGGCGTAGTCGATGCCCACGCCGAGACCGACCAGCATCATCAGCGGCGCGGTGAAGTTGGCGATGGTCGCCACGTGCGAGGCGAGGATGATCAGGCCGAGCGTGGTGCCGACGGCGAACAGGGCGATCGCCACGGGCAGCACGGCGGCGAACAGGGACCCGAAGAGCAGGACCAGGATCACCAGGGCGGCGAGGATGCCGATGCCCTCGGCGGAGCCGCTGTCCTCGCCCTGAGCCGCCCGGACCGGGTCACCCGACAGTTCCGCGCGCAGACCGGTGGTCTCGGCCTTCTGCGCGGTGTCGATGATCTTCTGGGCGTCCTCGGTGGGGATGTCCTCCGACTGCTTGTCCAGCGCGACCGAGACGTAGCCGATGGTCCCGTCCTTCGACACTGCCTGGCGGTTGTCGTAGGGGCTGACCACGCTGACGACGTGCGGTTCCTTCTTGATCTGGGCCAGCATCGACTCGACCCGCTCGCGCGTCTGCGCGGCGGTGAGTCCGCCGTCGGCCTCCAGCACGATCGTGACTGTGGCGCCCGCCTGTGAGGGGGCCCGGTCCTGGAGGACGTTGAGCGCCTTCTGGGACTCGGTGCCCGGCAGGCCGAAGTCGTTGTGGTAGTCGTCGCCGACGGCCTGTGAGCCCATGCTCACGGCCAGCAGGACGACGACCCAGCCCACCAGTGCCCACCACTTGCGGCGGTAGGAGACCTGGGCGAGACGTTCGAAGAGGCTCGGCCTCGCCGTCCCCGACGAGTCACCTGCCTCGGTAAGGGTCCGATTGGGCGTGGCCACCGTAGTCCGACCTCCCTGGTCCAGTGGCGTCACCCGCCACGATAGATAGATTGGCTACATGTAGGTGGTCGACGCTAGCACATGATGTAGATTGCCTACATGATGTCTGAAGCGCTACGGGGCCATCTGGACGCGCTGATCCTCGCGGTGCTCGAAACGGAGCCCCTGCACGGATACGCGGTCATGGAGGCTCTCCAGGTCAGCAGCGGCGGGGCGCTGGACCTGCCGACCGGGTCGTTGTACCCCGCGCTGCGGCGCCTCGATCGGGCGGGACTCGTGGAGAGTGAGTGGAGCACGGTGGGTGGCCGGCGGCGCCGCACCTACCAGCTCACCTCCGCGGGCCGCCGGGCGCTGGCCGGCGAGCGGACGAAATGGCGGGATTTCTCCACCATGGTCGAGGGCGTCCTGCGCCCGGGGTCCGCACCGGCCTGAGGGCCACGAGGAGAGCGACGACCGGCACGCTTCACGAGCCGTGCCGGCCTTTTCGTATGCCGTGACGCCGGGGGCGTCAGGGACCAGGGAGATGCGGGTGGCTGCCCTGGTTCCGCAGGGCAGGCCCGCCCTCGTGCGGCGGCGGGACAGGCCTGCTTTCGTACGGTGTGACGACGCATCTCCGTGCAGTGTCGGCGAGGAGATGCGGGTCAGCTTCCCGGCCCGGGGGCGCGCGTGTCCGGCCTCACGACGCCCGGCCGATCCGGAATCGGCCTCACGACGCCCGGCCGATCCGGAAGACGGTACCCGGCCCTGTCACCTCGGCCCGGCGCCGACGAGTCGTGCACACAAGCACACGGTCAGGACGCCGCCAGACAACGGCGGCCCGCCACGGCGACCCCGGCCAGCGGAACGCCGAGCAGCAGGGCCGTCATCGGCAGGCCCGTGAGTCCCAGCAGGGAGTCCGTGGCCGGGCTGTAGAGCGTCAGCAGCAGGCCGAGGACGGCGAAGACCGCGCAGACGAGGAACGCGAAGAAACCGGCCGCGCGGACCAGACGGCGGCGCGCGCCCAGATAGCGCACCCCGGCGCCGGTGGCGATCGCCACCGCGAGCGCTGTGCCGATGGCCCCAGCGCCGGTCCAGCGCACCACGTCGTCGACCAGGGCGTAATCCGTGTCGGCGCGGGCGTCCGCGCCGTGTCCGGCGAGGGTCAGCAGCAGCCACCACGCGACCGGCTGGACGGTCAGGACGACGCAGATCAGCAGTGCCGTACGCCGACCCTCGGCCAGGGCCAGCTCCGGCTGGTACTCGGGAGCGATGATGTCGACGGGGCCGAAGTCGGCCACGGCGCGCTGCTCGGCGCTGGCGCGGTCCAGGCCGCTCTCCTCGTACGCCTCGGCGGCATCGACGAGCCCGTCACGAGCCTCCGCGAGCATGTCCGCCTTGACCGCCCGCGGGCCGCGCAGGGCCTTGTCCAGTTCGGCGACGTATCGGTCAATCACCCGGGTCTCCCTGGAGTCCTCCGCCGCGTACGGTCCTTGCCGAGTATAGGGAGTTGAGAGCAGAGGGGGTTCAGGGGAATCCCTGAGGCATCCCTGAACCGGCCCTCCTCCCCGCGGGCGGGTCGCGGCCGCCGCCCGGCCGCGGTACGTGGAGCAGTGCCGCTCGCGGCCCGTCACGGGTGTCCCGCACACGGTGCCCGAACCCCCGAACGGGGCCCGGACACCACCCGGACCCCGTCTCTGCCCCGGGTCAGCCCCCGCCGACGGGCGAGAGCAGCGCCGCGTCGTCGAGGAGGTGGTCGGTCAGGTCGGGCACCGTGGGGCGGTCGAAGACCAGTGTCGCGGGCAGCCGCAGACCGGTCGCCGCGGTCAGGCGGTTGCGCAGCTCGACCCCGGCCAGCGAGTCGAACCCCATGTCCTTGAAGGACTGGTCGACATCGATCTCCTCGTCGTCGCCGTACCCCAGCACGGTCGCCACCACGCGCATCAGCAGCTCCGACAGGGCCGCGCGACGGCGGTCGGCGGGCAGCGCCGCCAATTGCCGTGACCAGACGGGAGTGTCCCCGGTGTCGTCCCGGCGGGCGGTGCGCCGGGCCGTCGGACGGATGCCGCCGAGGCCGCGCAGCAGCGGCGGCAAGCTGTCCCGGCCCGCGAGGTCGCCCAGCGCCGGCCGGTCCCACCGGACCGGCAGCACCTGTGTGCCGCCCGTCGCCAGCGCAGCGTCGAACAGGGCCAGCCCCTCCGGCACCGAGAGCGCGGCCACCCCGCCGCGGCTCATGCGGGCCCGGTCGGCCTCGGACATGTGCCCCGTCATACCACCGGCCTGCGCCCACAGCCCCCAGCCGAGCGATGTGCCGGACAGGCCCTCGGCCCTGCGGCGGTGCGCCAGCGCGTCCAGGAAGGAGTTGGCGGCGGCGTAGTTCGCCTGTCCCGCCGAGCCCAGCGTCGCGACCACCGAGGAGAAGGACACGAAGGCGGACAGTCTGGTCTCGCGGGTCAGCTCGTGCAGGTGCCAGGCCGCATCCGCCTTGGGAGCGAGCACCCGGTCCACAGCGTCCGGCGTGAGCGTCTCGACGGTGCCGTCCGCGAGAACGCCCGCCGCGTGCACGACCGCGGTCAGCGGACGGGTGTCCGGGATGTCCCGCAGCAGGCGGGCCACCGCCGCCCGGTCCGCGAGGTCACAGGCCGCGAACGACACCCGGGCACCCTGCGCCGCCAGCTCCTCGGCCAGTTCCGCGGCCCCGTCGGCGCTCGCGCCCCGGCGACCGGCCAGCAGCAGGCGCCGTACCCCGTGCCGGGTCACCAGGTGGCGGGCCAGCAGCCGGCCGAGGACGCCGGTGCCGCCGGTGATCAGGACCGTGCCGTGAGGGTCGAAGCCGGGCGGCGGCGTCAGCACCACCTTGCCCGTGTGCCGCGCCTGGGCCATGTGACGCAGGGCCCGCCCGCCCTCGTGCACCGGCCACGTGGTCACCGGCAGCAGTCCCGGCACGCCCCGGTCGAACAGGGCGAGGACCTCGGTCAGCATCCGCGCCACGTGGTCGGGTTCGGCCCGCAGCAGGTCGAAGACGTCGTAGCGGACTCCGGGATGCCGCCGACCGATCTCCTCGGCGTCCCGGATGTCGGTCTTGCCGATCTCGACCAGGTGCCCCGAAGATCCAAGCAGCCGCAGCGAGGCGTCCAGCAGCGGACCAGTGAGCGAGTTGAGCACGACGTCCATGCCCGCGCCGCCCGTCGCCCGGCGGAACGTCTCCTCGAACGCGTCGGTGCGGGAGCTCGCGATGTGGTTGTCGGCGAGCCCCTCCGCGCGCAGGACGTCCCACTTGCCGGGCGAGGCGGTGGCGAACACCTCCGCGCCCAGATACCGGGCGAGCCGGATCGCCGCGATACCCACCCCGCCCGCCCCGGAGTGCACCAGGACCCGGTCGCCGGGACGGACCCCGGCCAGCTCGGCCAGGCAGTGGTACGCCGTCAGGAACACCACCGGCACCGCGGCCGCCTGTGTGAACGACCAGCCCCGCGGGATCCGCGCCAGCAGCCGCCGGTCCGTGACGGCCACCGGGCCGAACGCGTTCCTCGGCACCAGGCCCATGACATGGTCGCCGGGAGCCAGGTCCCGCACCCCGGCACCCGTCTCCAGGACCACACCCGCGCCCTCCAGCCCCATGCCCTCCTGACCCGGAACCATGTCCAGAGCCACCACGACGTCACGGAAGTTGACGCCCGCCGCACGCATCGCCAGCCGGACCTCCCCCGCGCCCAGCGGCCGCGAGCCGTGGTCGTCCGGGACCAGTGCGAGGCCGTCCAGGGCGCCCTTCGTGCGGATGTCCAGGTGCCAGCTGCCGTCCGGGGGCGGCGTGAGCGTGCGGCGCGCGGGTACCGGGGTCAGCCGGGGCGCGTGCCAGGCGCCCCGGCGCCACGCCAGTTGCGGTTCCCCGGTCATGAGGGCGACGGCCAGCCGGTCCGCCCCGCTGTCCGCGTCCTCGTCGGCGCCCTCGGCGTCCAAGTCGAGGAGCACGAACCGGCCGGGATGCTCGCTCTGGGCGCTCTTCAGCAGCCCCCACACCGTGGCGGCCGCGAGATCCGGGCCGGGCTCCCCGGGACCGGTGGCGACCGCGCCGCGGGTCACCACCAGCAGCCGCGCCGAGCGCAGCCGGTCCGCGGCCAGTACCTCCTGGACGAGCGCGAGCGCGGACCGGGCGGCCTCATGGGCGGCCGCCACCGCGCGGCCCTCCTCGGACGCGGCCCCTGCCGGACCGGGCGGCCAGAAGGCCACCAGCACATCGGGTACGGCGTCCCGCTCGCCGAGCGCCGACAGCAGGGTCGGCAGATCGGCGTGGGCCGGGGCCTGCGGCAGCCGCGGCTGGGCGGCACCGAGCACCGCCCAGCGCACGGCCGTCTCGGGCACATCGGCAGGCACCGGTTGCCAGGTCACCTCGAAGAGGGCGTCCGCCGAAACGGCGTCCTGCGCTCGCAGCGTGGCACGCGAGGTCGGGCGCAGCGACACCTCCTGGACGGTGACGACCGGCCCCCCGGACCGGTCGGTGAGCAGCAGCCGGGCGTGTCGCGGCCCGGTGGGCGTCACGCGGACGCGCACCTCGTCCGCATCCACCGCGTGCAGCCGTACTCCGGCGAAGGAGAACGGCAGCAGGATGCTCTCCGCGTCCTCCGCCGCGTCCAGCGCGTGCAGGACCAGGGCGTGCAAGGCCGCGTCCAGCAGCGCCGGGTGCACGGCGAATCCGGTCGGGTCGGTGTCCGGGGCGAGCCGGACCTCGGCGTACAGCTCCCGCTCCCGCCGCCAGGCGGCGCGCAGGTTCCGGAAGGCCGGGCCGTACCGGTAGCCGACGGCGGCGAGGCGGTCGTAGACGTCGGTGACGTCGAGCGTTTCGGCTCCGGCCGGCGGCCACTGCTCCGGCTCCGGCGGATCCGGATCGGCGAGCGGGGCGAGGGTGCCCGAGGCATGGCGGGTCCACCGGGCTCCCGTCGCGTCCTCCCGCCCGGCGGGGCGGGAGTGCACGGTGAACGTACGACGGCTTGCGGCGTCGGGGCCGGCCGCGGCGAGCTGCACGTCCACCGCGCCGTCGACGGGCAGCACGAGGGGCGCCTCCAGGACGAGGTCGTCCACGGACCCGCCGAGCCGGTCGGCGGCGTGCAGCGCGCAGTCCACCAGCGTCGTCCCCGACAGGAGCACCGACTCGTGCACGACGTGGTCGGCGAGCCAGGGCTGCTCGGCCGGCGAGATCCGCCCGGTGAGCAACAGGCCCTCGTCGGTGGCCGACTCGACCGCGGCGCCCAGCAGCGGATGCCCGGTCGCCGCCACACCGAGCCGGGCGGGATCGGTGCCGGACGACGGCTGCTCCAACCAGTAGCGGCGGCGCTCGAAGGCGTACGTGGGCAGCTCCACCGCCTCCGGCCGTCCCGGGGGCAGCAGCGTGGACCAGTCCACGGGCGCGCCGCGCACATACCCCTCGGCGAGCGAGATCAGCAGCCGGCGCCGGCCGCCGGCGCCGCGGTTCAGGGTGCCCAGGGCGGCGCCGGGTACCCCGGCGGCGTCGAGGGCGTCCTGGACGGCGATGGTGAGCACCGGGTGCGGACTGCACTCGACGAACTGGTCGTGGCCCGTGTCGATCAGGGCGGTCACCGCGTCGTGGAACCGCACGGGGGCGCGCAGGCCGCGGAACCAGTGCTCGGCGTCCATCGGCGTGGCCTCGTCGAGCAGGCCGCCGGTGAGCGTCGAGTAGAGGGGGGTTTCGGGGCGGTGCGGGGCGACCGGGGCCAGCAGGTCCAGCACCTCCGGACGCAGCGCCTCCACGTCCGGGCTGTGCGAGGAGTAGTCGACGGGGACCACACGCGCGTGCACACCTCCCGCGTCCCACTCGGCGACCAGCGACGACAGGAGTGCCGCCGGGCCCGCGATCACCGTGGCCGCGGGGCCGTTGACCCCGGCGAGGTGCACCCGGCCGGCCAGGTGGGGATCGGCGAGCCGCTCGCGCACCCGGTCGGCGGGCAGGGCCACCGACGCCATCCCACCGGTGCCCGCCAGCCGGACCAGGGCGCGGCTGCGCAGAGCCACCACGCGCGCGGCGTCCGACAGCGACAGGGCGCCCGCCACGCACGCGGCGGCGATCTCCCCCTGCGAGTGCCCGACGACGGCGTCGGGCTGCACACCGTGGGCACGCCACACCTCCGCCAGGGCCACCATGACCGCCCACAGCGCGGGCTGCACCACGTCGACCCGGTCGAGCGGAGGGGCCTTCGGCGCCTCGGTGAGCACGTCGGTCAGTGACCAGTCGGTGTACGGGGCGAGGGCCTCGCCGCACTGCCGGACGCGCTCCCGGAACACCGGGGACGTCTCGAGCAGTTCGCGCGCCATCCCCGCCCACTGCGAGCCCTGCCCCGGGAAGACGAACACCGTGCGCCCGGCCCTCGCCCGGCCTCGCACCACGCCCGGCACGTCCTCGCCGCGTGCCAGACGGGACAACAGCGCGTGGAACCCGGCCAGATCCTCGGCGAGCACCACGGCCCGGTGCTCCAGCGCGGCCCGGGTGCCGACCAGGGCGTGCGCCACGTCGGCAGGTCGGGGCGGGAGTGCGGTGGACCGGGTGCCGTACGGGGCGTGGCGCGCGTCGGCCGGACCCGATGCCGGCGCCTCGCCCAGGCTCTCGGCGAGCCGTGCCGCCTGCCGGGCCAGGGCCGGGGCGGTGCGCGCGGACAGGAGCCACGGGAGGGGGAACGGCTCCGGCGCCGGTGCGGTGGGTGACGTGGCCGGGGTTGGCTCCGGCGCCTGTGGGGTGGGTGACGTGGCCGGGGTCGGTGCCGGCGCCTGTGCGGTGGCCGCCGTCGCGTGGTCCGGTTTCGGCGCCTGTGCGGTGCCCGGCCTCGCCTGGTCCGGTGCCGGCTTATGTGCGGTGCCCGGCCTCGCCTGGTCCGGTTTCGGCGCCTGTGCGGTGGCCGCCGTCGCGTGATCCGGTGCCTGCTCCCGTGCGGTGGCCGCCTTCGCCTGGTCCGGTGCCTGCTCCCGTGAACTGGGCGACCTCACCGGTTCCGGCTCCGGTGCCTCCTCGAGGATCAGGTGCGCGTTGGTCCCGCTGATGCCGAAGGACGAGACGCCCGCCCGGCGCGGGGTGCCGCGGCGCGGCCACGGACGGGCCTCGGTGAGCAGCCGTACGCCGCCCGCCCGCCACTCCACGTGCGGGGTGGGCGCGTCCACGTGCAGGGTGCGCGGCAGCTGCTCGTGGCGCAGGGCCTGCACTGTCTTGATGACGCCGCCGATCCCCGCGGCCGCCTGCGCGTGCCCGATGTTCGACTTCAGCGAGCCGAGCAACAGCGGGCGGTCCGCGGGCCGCTCCCGGCCGTAAACGGCGAGCAGCGCGCCGGCCTCGATCGGGTCGCCGAGCCGGGTGCCCGTGCCGTGCGCCTCCACGGCGTCCACGTCCTCGGGCCGCAGCCCGGCCGAGTGCAGCGCGTCGCGCACGACCCGCTCCTGGGCCGGCCCGCTCGGGGCGGTCAGCCCGTTGCTGGCGCCGTCCTGGTTGACGGCGGAACCGCGGATGACGGCCAGGATCCGGTGGCCGCGCCGCCGGGCGGCCGACAGCCGTTCCAGCACGATCAGGCCGACGCCCTCCGCCCACGAGGTGCCGTCGGCGGCGGCCGCGAACGGCTTGCAGCGACCGTCCGCGGCCAGTCCCTGCTGCCGGGTGAACTCCAGGAACATCCCCGGCGTCGCCATCACACAGGCCCCGCCCGCGAGCGCGAGATCGCACTCGCCGGCCCGCAGTGAACGGCAGGCGAGGTGCAGCGCTACCAGCGAGGACGAGCAGGCGGTGTCGACGGTGAGGGCGGGGCCGCGCAGCCCGAGGGTGTAGGCGACGCGTCCGGAGGCGACGCTCGCGGTGGTCCCCGACAGCAGGTAGCCCTCCACGCCCTCCTGCCCGGTCCGGCTCAGCGACGCGTACTCCTGCGCCGTGACTCCGGCGAACACGCCGGTACGGCTCTCCCGCAGTCCGGTCGGGTCGATGCACGCGTGCTCCATGGCCTCCCAGGCGCTCTCCAGGAGCAGCCGCTGCTGGGGGTCCATGGCCAGGGCCTCGCGCGGGCTGATGCCGAAGAACTCCGCGTCGAACTCGTCGGCGTCGTGCAGGAAGCCGCCGTGGGGTACGGGGGTGCCGGTGTCCCCGGCCGCGTCGGCGAGCCCGTCGAGCCGCCAGCTCCGGTTCGCCGGGAACGGCGAGATGGCGTCGGTGCCGGAGGCGACGAGCCGCCACAGGTCTTCGGGGCCGCGCACCCCGCCGGGAAAGCGGCAGGCCATGCCGACGATCGCGATGGGTTCGCGGTCCTGGTCGCGGAGCTCGGCGAGCTCCTGCCGGGTCCGGTACAGCTCCGTCGTGGCCCGTTTCAGGTACGTCCGCAGTCTGGCCTCTGTCATGGCTGCCCCGTTTTCCGCCGCGGGGTCCGGCGTCGGCTCAGGCGTCGAACTCGTGGTCGAGGAGGGCGAAGATTTCGTCATCGGTGGCGGTTCCGATCTTCTCGGTGAGGTCAGTGACGTCGCCGGGCACGGCGTGCGGCCCGGCGGAGGCATCCGGGGCGCCCGCGAGGGTGGACAGCAGCTCGCGCAGTCCGTCGGCGAGCCGGTCGCCCGTGACGGGGTCCAACGGTGCGTCGGACAGCGCCGCCCGCAGCCGTTCGAGGGCCGACAGGGCGGCGGAGGCCGCCTCCGGCCGGTGGGGCGTGAGCTCGGCGAGGAGGTGCTCGGTGAGGGCCGCGGGAGTGGGCCGGTCGAAGACGAGGGTGGTCGGCAGCGGCAGGCCGGTGAGCTCCCGCAGACGGTCCCGGTACTCCATGCCGGTGACCGAGTCGAAGCCGGCGTCCCGGAAGGAACGCTGCGGGTCGACCGCGTCCGGCCCGGGATGTTCGAGTACGGCGGCGGCCTCGGCCCGGACCAGCTCCAGCGCGAGCCGGTACCGCTCCCGGCCGGTACGGCCCGCCAGCAGGCGCTGCCAGTAGGGCTGGTCGGAGGGCTCGTCGGGTTCCGAGGACGGACCGGTCTCCGGCAGGGCGGGGCCGTCGGTCCACCGTGGTGGGGGCGCGGTGCCGTCCGCCGCGGTCGTGGCGGCCCGGATGCCGGCGTCGTCGGCCGGTTGCTGCGGGAGCCAGTGGCGGCGGCGCTGGAAGGCGTAGGTCGGCAGGTCGGCGCGGGGGCCCGGGCCCAGCAGCGCGGACCAGTCCACGTCCTGGCCCGCGACGTGCAGTTGGGCGATCGCGGTGAGCAGGGCCGTGGGTTCGTCGTGGCCGGGGCGGAGGGTGGCCGTGAGGGTGGGAGGTGGCGGGCCGTCCGGGTCGGCGGGGGCAGACAGCGGGCGGCCTGGGGGTGAGGGCCGGTTCGGGGCCGAGCTCCACGTAGGCGCCGGTCCCGTGCGCGTCGAGCGCGCGCACCGCGTCGGCGAACCGGACGGTGGCCCTGACGTGCCGGGTCCAGTAGTCCGGCGAACACAACTGCTCGGGGGTGGCCAGGGCACCGGTGACGTTCGACAGGACCGGGAGCCGCGGCGGCCGGTAGTCGACAGTGCGGGCCACCCGCCGGAACTCCTCCAGGACGGGCTCCATCAGCGGCGAGTGGAAGGCATGCCCGACGCGCAGCCGCCGGGTTCTGCGGCCCCGCGCGGTCCAGTGCGCGGCGACCTGCTCGACCGCCTCGACCGTGCCCGAGACGACCACGGACCCGGGCGCGTTGACAGCGGCGATGTCGACGGCGCCGGCGGGCAGGGCCGCCCGCGCCTCCTCCTCCGTCGCCTGGACGGCGAGCATCGCTCCCTCGCCCGGGGCCTCGTGCATCAGTCGGCCCCGGGTGGCGACCAGCGCGGCCGCGTCCCGCAGCGAGAACACGCCCGCCGCGTACGCGGCGGTCAGCTCGCCGACGGAGTGCCCGGCGAGCACGGCCGGTCGCAGACCCCAGGACTCCAACAACCGCAGCAGCGCCGTCTCCAGGGCGAACAGGGCGGGTTGGGCGTGGTCGGTCCGCTGGACGCGGTCGTCCGTGTCCGCAGGGTGGAGCAGCAGGTCGCGCAGTGGCCGGTCGAGGTGCGGGTCGAACTGCTCGCAGACCTCGTCCAGGGCCCGCGCGAAGGCCGGGAAGGCCGTATACAGGCTGCGGCCCGCGCCCGGCCAGTGAACCCCCTGGCCGGTGAACAGCACCGCGAGCCCGGCCCCGGCACGAGCCCGGCCCCGGAGCACCGACGGATCGGGGCGCCCCTCGCCGAGCGCGTCGAGCGCGTCCGTGGGCAACCACCCGGCGGGCACCCGCAGTACGGCCCGGTGATCGTGATGGGCGCGGCCGGTGGCCAGCGTGCGGGCGGCCGCGGAGGGGTCGGTCGCAGGGCGGCGGCGCAGGTGATCGGCCAGGGCACGGGCCTGGGCCCGCAGGGCGGATGCGGTACGGGCGGACAGCAGCCACGGCACCGGCGTCGGGCCGGGGCAGGGCATGCCGGGCGGCGCGCCGGGGCCGTGCGGTCGAGGGCGTGTCTCTTCCGACGGCGTGTCCGAGGCCGTGTGCGGCGCGTCGGCTGTGCCCTCCTCGGCCACGAGCCCCTCCTGGACCGCGCCGGGCGCGGCCTGGACGGGCCCCCTGCCGGTGACCGCCTCCGGTGGCGGTGCGCCGAGTACGACATGGCAGTTCGCTCCGCCCATGCCGAAGGAGGACACGCCCGCGAGCGGGGGTTCGTCCGGGCGGGGCCAGTCCGTGAGGGTCGTCTGGACGCGCAGGCCCAGGTCGATGAGGGGGATGGCCGGGTTCGCGGTGCCGAAGTGGAGGCTGGGGACGAGCTGCCCGTGGCGCAGGCACAGGGCCGTCTTGAGCAGGCCCACCATGCCGGCGGCACCCTCCAGATGCCCCACGTTGGTCTTCGCCGACCCCACACGCAGCGCGTCGGCGGGTTCGCGGCCAGTGCCGAGGACGGCGCCCAGGGCCGCGGCCTCCACAGGGTCGCCGACCCGCGTCCCGGTGCCGTGCAGTTCGACGTACCGCACCCGGTCGGGGGCGACGCCGGCCGCCGCGCAGGCGCGACGCAGCACCTCCTCCTGGGCCCGGCGGCCGGGCACCGTCAGCGGGTCCGGACCGCCGTCGGTGGTCATGGCCGAACCGAGGACGACGCAGTGCACGCGGTCGCCGTCGGCGAGGGCCCGGGTGAGCGGCTTGAGCACCACCAGGACGCCGCCCTCGCCCCGCGCGTAACCGTTGGCCCGGACGTCGAAGGTGTGGCAGCGGCCGTCCGGCGACAACGCCCCGGAACGCCGGGCCGCGAGGAGGCTCCCGGCAGCGAGGTTGAGGTGCACGGCCCCCACGAGCGCGATGTCGGTCTCCTCGCGCCACAGGGACGCGCAGGCCACGTGCACCGCGGCGAGGCCGGACGACTGGCCGGTGTCCACGGTGAGACTGGGCCCGCCCAGCCGCAGGACGTGGCTGATCCGGTTGGCTATGAGGCCGCGGAGCAGGCCCGGCAGGGTGTGCGGGGTGACGGCGGCGCCGCCTCGCGCGTGGGACAGCTGTGCGTAGTCGTCGGCCATCGCACCCACGAAGACACCGGTGTGCGTGCCGCGGAGCCTGTCGGGTACGACGTACGCGTCCTCCAGGGCCTCCCAGGCCAACTCCAGCACCAGCCGCTGCTGGGGGTCCATGGCGGCGGCCTCACGCGGGGAGATCCCGAAGAAGTCGGCGTCGAAACCGGCCACGTCGGACAGGAAGCCGCCGCGCGGCGCCGTGCCCGGACCGCCGTACCGCTCCGGCGGCGCTTCGGTGAGGGCGTCGCGGCTCTCGCGCAGCAGCTCCCAGAAGGCGCCGGGGTTCGGCGCGCCGGGCAGCCGGCAGGCCATGCCGATCACTGCGATCGGGTCGGGACGCACGGAGGTGCTCATGGTGGGTGCTCCCTCGTGGGTCGGGTCGCTGTGCCAGCCGATCGTGGGGGCGGGACATGGAAGACGCCTGAAGAATCGTTGGTGTGCACGGGTGCGGCCGGCCCTGCGGGCGCCCGTGGTCGGCGCCCTCCCGAACAGGCCGTGGTTCAGCTGCCGTCCCGGGCGAGGACACGGGTGAGGACCGTCTCCAGGGCGTGCTCGGGGGAGGGGAGCGCGGCCGTCGTACGCCAGGCGACGAAGCCGTCGGGGCGCAGCAGGACCGCGTCGGTCTCCGTCACGCCCATGGCGTCGTGCCAGGACCGCTCCCGCTCCGTGACGTCCTCGCCCAGGCGCAGGACGTCGAGGGCGACACCGGTCCGCCGGGCCACCGCGTGCGCGGCGTCGTACCACTGCGCGGCCTTGGCGCCCGCCATGAGCAGCGGCCGGCGGCCCACCAGGGAGAGCGTGGAGACCGTACGGCCGTCCTCCGTGTCCAGCCACAGGTGCGGTGCCCGGGTGCCGGGGGCGCCTGACAGGGTGCGGGGCTCGGCGAAGTCGGCCGCGGCGTCCGTCTGTTCACCCTCGTCGGCGATCACCGCAGCCGACCGGTAGCGGTATCCGAACATGACGCTCAGGGTGTCCGCGACGGCCGCGCCCCCCGGTGCCCCGCCGTTGCCGGCCCGGGCCGCGAGGCGCAGCGCCGCTTGGCGCATGGTCGCCCGCCCGACGGGGAGGCGCTCGGTGTCGTAGGTGTCGAGCAGTGCCTGCCCGGCCTGTCCGTGCAGCACGGCGGCCAGCTTCCAGGCGAGGTTGTGGGCGTCCTGGATCCCGGTGTTGGCGCCGTAGCCGCCCACCGGTGGTATGACGTGGGCGGCGTCCCCGACGAGGAAGATCCGGCTCTCGGTGTAGCGCTCGGCGACCAGGGCGGCCATCTCCCACGGCAGCGTGCTCACGATCTCCACGGGCAGGTCGGGTACGCCGACGGCGGCGCGCACCAACTCCGTGCAGCGCTCGGGAGTGTAGGAGGCGAACGGGTCGGTGCGCGGGTCGTGGGTGACGATGAGTGTGCCCCTGCGCAGGGTGTCGTCGTGCCCCAGCACCCCGTCCACCAGCGGGTTGGCGATCCGGCACACGGCGAAGCGGCGTTCGCCCAGCGGGCCGCGCAGGTCGGCGCGGAAGACGATGCTGATCTGGTGGCGCAGGGTGCCGCGGCCCTGCCGGGCGATGCCGAGGCGTTCGCGCACCGGGCTGTGGGCGCCGTCGGCCGCGACCAGGTACCGCGCCCGCACACGTCGCTCGGCGCCGGTCTCCCGGTCGTGCAGCGTGGCGGTGACGCCGTCGGCGTCCTGCTCCGGTTCGCGCAGTTCGGTGCCGAAGCGCACCTCGGCGCCGAGCTCGCGGGCGCGGCGCAGCAGGATCGGCTCGATGCGGTCCTGGCTCAGCGAGAGGACGCGGGCCACGGGGCTGATGTCGCCGACGTCCGCGGGTTCCGGGATGCGGGTCACCGAGATTTCCCGCCCGGTCAGCGACTCGACCTTGCCGTTGAGGGTGTGTCCGGCGAACCCGGCCGCCTCGGCCAGCAGATCGTCGCTCACGCCGACGGCGTCGAGCAGTTCCAGGGTGCGCGGGTACAGCCCCCACGCGCGGGGATGGACGGAGGTGCCAGCGTGCCGCTCGACCAGGATGTGCCGCACGCCGTGCCAGGACAGGAACAACGACGCGGACAGTCCGACCAGGCCGCCGCCGACGACCAGAACGGGAGTGGTGTCCTCGTGCACGTCAGGCCCCTTCCGCGAGTGCCGGGCCCCGGCCGGGGTCCCAGGTCCCGGCGAGCCTGACAGCGCCCTGTGAAGGACGGCTCGAACCGCGCTCGCGCGCCGGGACCCGGGGCTCGGGCCCGGGGGCTTCACTGCACCCGGAAGTTGGCCATCATCCCCATGTCCTCGTGCTCCAGGTTGTGGCAGTGGAAGACGTACCTGCCGCGGTAGCCGGTGAAGCGGGCGATGATCTCCATCTCCTTGCCGGACTCCAGGTCGATGGTGTCCTTCCAGCCCGAATCGTAGGGGCCCGGGTCGTTCTGGTTGCGGCTGAGCACCTGGAAGTGGGCGAGGTGCAGATGGACCGGATGGTGGGCGTCGCCGTCGAAGCGCCAGATCTCGGTCGCGCCGAGTTCCGGTGCGGCGTCGTCCCGCTCGGGGTCGTACGCCTTCCCGTTGATGTCCCAGCCGTCGTCGCTGCGCTGGTTGAAGTCGAACTTGCGGGTCACGGTGGCGGAGGAACGGCTGAGCGGTTCGAAGTCGACGAGTTTCGTGGGCACCCGGCTGTCGTCGGCGGCCTTGCGTACCACGTGGAACTGCATGACCTTGCCGGTGTCGCCGTCGTCCAGCTTGTTGACCATGGCTATCCGGGTGCCGACGGGGAACTTGGAGAAGTCCACCACCACGTCGAAGCGTTCGGCCGGGGCCATCTGGATCTCGTCGTGCCCGATGGGCCGGCCCAGCAGCCCCACGTCGCTGCCGACCTGCACGAAGGCGCTGCCCGACTGCGGGCCGGGGTCGAGGGCGAGCCGGTAGCGGCGGGCGTTGGAGGCGTTGAGCAGCCGGAAGCGGTAGCGGGCGGCGTCGACCTCCAGGACCGGCCAGGGCGCCCCGTTCACCAGGATGACGTCGCCGAGGACGCCCTCCATGAAGTCCTCGGTGACACCGTGCTCGCCCTTCAGACTCGGGTCGACGGCCGGGTAGTCGAAGGCGCCGTCCGCCGTGAACGAGCGGTCGCATATCAACAGCGGGATGTCGCGCTCGCCCTTGGGCAGCGGGAGGTTGTCCTCCGCCTCGTCGTGGACGAGGTGGAAGCCGGCGAGGCCGTGGTAGACCTGCGGGCCGGTGAAGTCCATCCGGTGGTCGTGGTACCAGAGGGTCGCGGCCGGCTGCTCCAGCGGGTAGTGGTACTCCCGGCTGCCACGGGAGATGTCGCCGCCGTGGGCGTCGTGCCCGTCCCAGCCGCTGCCCGGCAGGATCAGGTCGGTCGGGAAGCCGTCGTGCTCGGGCGGGGTCCTGCCGCCGTGCAGATGGACGGCGACCGGCACCTCCAGTTCGTTGGTGTGGCGTACGACGATCGGCCGACCGCTGCGGGTGGCGAGCGTGGGCCCCGGGAACTGGCCGTTGTAGCCCCAGATCTCCGTCTTGGTGCCGGGCAGGATCTCCACCTGGGCGGGCTTCTGGACGATGTCGTAGTAGTCCACGCCTCCCTGCGTTCCGGAGGGCTTCAGGACGGACGGGACGGGCAGTGGCGTCTTGAAGAGGGCGGGGGTGCGGGCCCGGCTCTTGCGCAACGCGCCCGTGCTCCCTCCCTCGTCGCTGCAACCGGTCAGGGCGGACGCGACGGGCAGTGCCACGGCGGCGCCCCCGGCGAGCCGCAGCATCTTCCGACGGGTCAGGGACATCCCAGGCTCCTCACTGATGGTGGGAGCGGCCGCCGGTGTGCGTCCGGCCTGTGCGCGTGCCTACGGCCGGCCCCCGAGTCGATAGACATTCTATATATAGGGCTTCTACCTATGAGGAGTCGCGTATCCAGGCACTGTCCTCAGGACACGCTCCGGGTGGGTGCCGGCGCCCCGGCGTCGGCGTGCACGGCGAGCCGGGCGCGCAACGGTCCCGAGGCGGCAGCGAGCGCGGTGCCCGCCAGCAGCCCCAGCACGGCCAGCAGCAGGTAGTAGACGGCGTCCGGGACGACGTCGACCAGCTGTGCCAGCCGGCCGCCGGCGGCCGCGCCCACGGCGGCGAAGAGCCAGAACAGGCCGAGCACCCGGCCCGTGTAGCCGGGCGGGGCGACCTCGGCCGCCAGACTCAGCCCGATCGGTGCGACGGCCAGTTCACCGCAGACCAACAGCAGATAGACCACCACCAGCCACAGCGGCGACACCCGACCCTGGGCCGCGGCGGACGCCGCCGCGGCCATCGCCACGAAAGCCGCGCCGCCCAGCAGCAGTCCGGCGGCGAACTTGGCCGGCGCGCCCGCCCGGCGGCCCAGCAGCACCCACAGCGCGGCCGCGACCGGCGACAGCAACAGCAGGAACAGCGGCTGCACGGACTGGAACCAGCTGGCCGGTACCTCGAACGGCCCCAGGGTGCGGTCCACGTCGTCCCGCGCGAACAGGTTGAGCAACGCGGGCCCTTGGGCGAACAGCAGCCAGAACACGGAGGACGCCGACAGCATCCAGGCCATCGCCCGCAGCCGTACCCGCTCCACGGGGCCGACCGCCGGTGCCCGCAGCAGCGCCCGGTAGTACAGCACCGGGACCGCCAGCACGACCAGCCCGACCAGCATCAGCACCCGCTCCAGCGGCAGCGCGCCGCTCACCGCGGCGACCGTCACCGCCGCCACGGGCAACCCGCCGAGCAGTCCGGCGCGGCGCAGTACCCGCCGCAACTCCCCGTCGGCCAGCGGTCGTTCCGGCCGTGCGCCCACGTCACCGAAGTGCGACCACCCGGCCGCGTAGCAGACCACGCCGATGACCATGCCCAGCGCCGCGGCGCCGAACCCCAGATGCCAGTGAACCGTCTCCCCGAGGAAGCCCGTCACCAGGGGCGCGAGGAGCGCGCTGACCTGGATGCTCATGTAGAAGAGGGAGAACGCCGCCTCCCGGCGCTCCGGGCGTCCCTGGTACAGGCGGCCGACCATCGCCGCCATACCGGGCTTGACCAGTCCGCTGCCCACGATCACCAGCCCGAGCCCCGGATACAGCCACCCCTCGGACGGCACGGCCAGCAGGCCGTGTCCCGCGGTGATCAGCAGCCCGCCGTACAGCGTGGCCCGGCGCGCGCCCAACAGCCGGTCGGCCAGCCAGCCGCCCGGCAGCGCCGACATGAAGACGAGGGCCATGTACAGACCGGACAGCGCCGCGGCGTCGGCCTCCGACAGACCGAGGCCGCCCTCGTCCGGGTCCGCCACCAGATAGAGGTAGAGGATGGCCAGCATCCCGAAGAAGCTGAACCGCTCCCACAGGTCGACCACGAACAGGGTGCCGAACCAGCGCGGCTGTCCCAGGAATCCGGTACGCGCCCGCCCGCTCACCACGTCTCCCCGCCTCCGGCCGCCTCCGGCCGGTGCAGCAGCTCCACGACCGCACAGGACCAGGAGAAACCGGCGCCCACCCCGGCCAGCAGGCACAGCTGACCCGGTGCCAGCGTGCCGGAGTCCACCAGGTGCCCGAAGCCCGCGAACTGGTCCCCGGCGCCCAGGTGTCCCACGCGGCGGCCCCACGACCACGTCGTCCTGTCCACGTCGATGCCGAGAGGCCCCAGGAAATGGGCCTCCAGACGGGGACGGCCCAGGTGCGGCAGCACGAACCAGTCCAGGTCCGCCGCCGTCACCCCGGCGTCGGCCAGGCAGCGCTTGAGCACCGCGCGCTGGCCGTCGTCGATTCGGCCGAGCACGGTGTCCAGGCCGGTCGCGGCCACGAAGTCGCGGCGCGGCGGCTCCAGGTCGACCGGTTGGCGGACCGCGAACGGCGCCTCGCTGAACGGGTCGTCACCCCGGTGCATCCGCTCCAGCCCCGGATCGGAGTGCGTCGCCAGGGCCCGCACCCGCGCGAAACCGCCCCGCCGCGACAGCACCAGGGCCGTCCCGCCGTCGCCGTACGGGGTGCCTGCGTCGCTGCGCCAGCGGTCGAAGCCCGGCGGGCAGAACCGGTCCCCGGTGGTGATCAGGGCCCCGGAGCGGTCCGGGGCGCCGGCGAGGTAGCCGGCCGCCAGGTCCAGGGCGGCCATCCCGCCGTTGGACATCTGGCGCACCTCTATCGCCGGGCAGGTGTTGCCCAGGGCCGTCCGTTGCACGTAGGAGGCGGGCGCCCACATGTCGTGGCCCTGATGGAAGGTGGTGGCGTGCAGCACCAGGTCGATGTCGGCGGGGGCGGACCCGGACTGCGCCAGGGCCGCCCGGGCCGCCCGTGCCGCCATCTCGGGCCCGGACTCCCCGCGGGAGACCCGGACCGACTCGACCTCGGTACGCCACAGCGCCCGCCGTCGGCGCGGCCCGGCGGCCTCGGCCACGGTCATCGCCGGCGGGAGCCGACGGCCGACGCCGGCGATGTAGAGGTCGGTGAGGCTCACGTGGGCGCCTCCACGAAGGCGGCGACGACCTCGTACACCTCGAAGAACCTCTCCCGCGCACGGTCCTGGTAGGGGCGCAGTGGCGAGGTGGACGGCCGGTGCTGAGTGGTCTCCTCCCAGGCCCGGAAGGCCGCGAGGCTCTCCCACTCGCTCATCACGACCAGGCTGCCCGGATCGTCCGCGGACCGCAGCAGCTCATTGCCCAACAGCCCCGGCGTGCCCGAGAGATGGCGGCTGATCAGCTCGTACGCCTGTTCCACCGCGCCCGGGTCGTCCGCGGGGGCCCGGTGCCACAGCAGCACACGGGCCCGCGCGGTCATCGGGCGCCCCCGGCGGAGGCCGGGGCGGAGGCCGCGGGCAGGAAGTGCACCCCGCTCATGATGTGCATGGCACCGCCGCGCCGGTACGGATGCAGCTTCGTACGGTGCTCCACATGGGCGTCGCTGTGCTCGAACTCCCTGAAGCGCCTCTCGTCGACCCAGTCGCTGATCACGTAGTACACCGACTCCTCCTCGGCGCTGCGCATGAGCCACTGGCCCAGGTTGGCCGGGTGCCCGGTGATGACGTTGCCGATGGACAGCCAGGTGCGCTCGAAGTCCCCCTCCATCCCCGGGTTGATCTCGAACCGCAGCAGGACCCGGAAGAGCTCGCCGTCGTTGTCCGGCATCCTCAGATCCCCCCGTCCACCGCGATGGCACCGCCGGTCACGTACCGGGACAGGTCGCCGACGAGGAACAGCACCACGTCCGCGACCTCGTCGGGGGCACCGAGCCGCCCCAGCGAGGTCAGCGCCCGGTACCGGGCCTGCAGCGCCTCGTACTGCTCGGGCGGGAGTTCGGCCGCCGCCTCCGTCTCGATCACGCCCGGGTCGATCATGTTGACCCGGATTCCGCGTCCGCCCAGCTCCTTGCAGAGCGACCGGGTCAGACCGATCAGGCCGGCCTTGGCAGCCGTGTAGTGCGCCCGCTGCGGGAGACCGACCGTGGCCACCCGGGAGCCCACGTTGACCACCGACGCGCCCTCGCCGAGCAGCGGCAGCGCCTGCTGCGTCACCAGGTAGGCGGCCGTGAGATGGGTGTCGAGCACCCGGTGCCACTCGTCCTCGGGAAGCTTCTCGAAGGGGATGTGGCTGATGACACCGGCGTTGTTGACCACGGCGTCCAACGAGCCGTACCGGGAACGCGCCTCCTCCAGCAGCCGCCGCACCTGCGCCGGATCCCCGACGTCCGCGCGGACCAGGTGGTGGTCGCCCGGTATCTCCTTCAGCTCGCGAGCGAGCGAGGAGGCCGCCTCGTTCTCCTGCCGGTGGCAGGTCAGGACGTTGGCCCCGGCCCGCGCCAGAGTGAGCACGATCGCCCGCCCGATGCCCCGGGTGCCGCCCGTCACCAGCACGTTCCGGTCCGTCAACTGCACGCTCGTCATGACCTCTCCACAGTCCTTGCGGCGGCGGCCGCCTCGACGCGTTCCTTGATGTGCGCCATCTGCACGGCGCTGTTCTTCTCCAGGTGCGCGGCCATCGCCCGGTCGTCGAAGGGCATCTCGTCCTTGACGTGGAACTCCTGGACCCAGCGCATCTCCACGCCGCCGTCGGTCTCGCGGTAGTCCCAGAACAGGCGCATGAACTCGAACGGGCCGGTCTCCACCCGGTGCGCCCGCACCGTGCGGGTCGCCGGGTCGGCCGTGCGCAGCGAGACCCAGCTGTTCACCTCGCCGTTCTCGTCCGGGTACATCGTCAGGCGGAACCGCACGGTGTCGCCCTCGCGCTCCAGGACGTCGACCCGGGCGTACTCGGTGAACAGCCGCGGCCACGACTCCACGTCGTTGGTCATGTCCCAGACCAGGTCCATCGGCGCGTCGATGCGCACCGAGCACTCGGTGCGGGCGGTCACGAGGCCACCGCCCCGGGCAGCCGGCCGCGGACGTACTCGGCCAGCTTCCCGGGCGTGGTCAGGTCCTGGACCGCGTCCTCCGGGATGGCCGTGCCGTACTCTTTGTCGATCTTGGCGACGATCTCCAGCAGGGCCAGCGAGTCGTAGCCCAGGTCGGTGAACTCGGTGCCGGCGATGTCCGACTCCAGGTCCACCGAGTCGTCGACGCCCACCGACGCGCGCATCACGCGCCGCAGGTCGTCCAGGGTGAAGTCCTGCATGGGTTCCTCCAGTTGGCGTGCCAGGCGGTGTTTCGAAAGTCCTGTGCGGTGCCCGCGGTGTCCGGTGCGGCGAGTGGGGGTACCTCCCACGCCCTTAAGGCAGTGGGGGAGCGTGCCGGGCGCCGTGGGTGCTGTGCGGGACCTTCGAAACACCCCCTAGGTGGGTTCAGTCCTGCACGGCCCGGACCACGAGGGCGGAGTTGAAGCCGCCGTGCCCCCGGGCGAGCACCAGCGCCGTGGAGACGGGCGCGGGCCGGGGGCGTTCGACCACCAGATCGATGTCGTAGTCCGGGGCGGGCTCGGTGACGTTGGCGGTGGGCGGGACGACGCCGTCGCGGATCGACAGCAGCGCCGCCACCACGTCGAGGGCGCCGGCCCCGGCGTACAGCCGTCCCGTCATCGACTTGGGCGCGGTCACCGGCACCCGGTGCGGGCCGAAGACCGCCGAGATCGCCTCGGCCTCCGCGCGGTCCAGGTGCGGGACCCCGGAGGCGTCCGCGAACACCACGTCCACATCGGCGGGGGCCACCCCGGCGTCCGCCAGGGCCCGTTCCATGGCGACGCGCAGCGTCGGCGGCCGCCCGCGCCCGGGAGCCGGGTCGAAGGTGGCGGCGTATCCGGCGATCTCGCCGTAGCGGTGCGCGGCACCGCGCTCGGCGGCCAGCCGCGCGTCCTCGACGATCAGAATGGCGCCGCCCTCGCCCGGCACATAGCCACAGGCGTCGGCGGCGAAGGGCAGATAAGCGCGGGCCGGGTCGTCGCACCGGCTGAGGTGCCCGGGCAACTGGGCGACCAGGCCCGCCGGCGACATGGCCGACTCGGTCCCGCCCACCATGACCATCCGGTGCCCGCCCCGCAGCAGTCGGCGGCCCTGACCGATGGCGTCGAGGCCGCCGGCCTGCTCGCTGACCACGACACCGCACTGCCCGCGCAACTTGTGCCGGATCGACAACTGCCCGGTGGTCGCCGCGAAGAACCAGGCGATCGACATGTAGGCGCCCACGTCCGAGGGCGAGCCGCTCCACAGGTTCTGCAGCTCCCGCTGGCCGAACTCCACGCCGCCGGTGGCGTTCGCGGTGACCACGCCCATCTCGTACTCGGGCAGCTCGGCCGGCACCACACCGGCGTCCTCGATCGCCATCTGCCCGGCCGCCAGCGCCAGATGACTCATGGTGGAGGTCTCCACCAGCAGCCGGCTCGGCACGTGGTCCGCCGGATCGAATCCGCTGACCTCGCCGGCCAGCGTCACCGGGTACGACGAGGGGTCGAACCGCTCGATCCGGTCGATGCCGCTCTTGCAGTCCAGCGTCGCCGCCCAGTACGCCTCGGTGTCCGTCCCGTTGGGGGCCATCACGCCCAGCCCCGTGACCACGGCCGTCATGCGGACACCGCCTCGGGGTCGGCCACCACGATGGCGCTCTGGAAACCGCCGAACCCGCTGCCGACGGACAGCGCGACGTCCGTGCGGTGCTCACGCGCCGTCACCGGCACGTAGTCCAGGTCGCACTCGGGGTCGGGCCGGGTCAGGTTGGCGGTGGGCGGCACCACGTCGTGCGCGACGGCCAGCGCGCAGGCAGCCACCTCGATGGAACCGATCGCCCCGAGCGAGTGCCCCACCATCGACTTGATCGAGCTCATCGGTACCCGGTAGGCGTGCTCGCCCAAGGTCGTCTTCACCGCCGCGGTCTCGTGCCGGTCGTTCTGCCGGGTGCCCGAGCCGTGGGCGTTGACGTAGTCGACGGCGTCCGGGTCGAGCCGGGCCTCGTCGAGGGCCACCCGGATCGCCTCCGCCATCTCCCGGCCGTCCGGCTTGAGCCCCGTCATGTGGTAGCCGTTGGCGCGCCCGCCGTAGCCGGCGATCTCGCAGTAGACGCGCCCGCCCCGGCGGCGGGCCGCCTCCAGCGACTCCAGGACGAAGAAGGCGGCGCCCTCCCCGAGGACCAGCCCGCGCCGCTCCGCGTCGAAGGGGCGGCAGGCCGCGTCGGGCTGGTCGTTGTAGGTCGAGGTGGCCTTGATGGCGTCGAAGCAGGCCAGGGTGATGGGGGAGATGGGCGCGTCGGTCGAGCCGGCGATCACCACGTCGGCGCTGCCGTCGCGCAGTAGCGCCGTCGCGTGCCCCAGCGCGTCGATGCCCGAGGTGCACCCGGACGAGACCACCGCGGTCGGTCCTTCGGCCGCGCACGCCCAGGCCACCTCCCGCGCCAGCGAACTGGGCGCGAAGTAGTCGTACAGATGGGGCACCGCGTACTCGTGGTCGACGAGCCACTTGTGGCCGCCGTCGCTGACCACCCGGTACTCCTGCTCCAGGCCCATCGTGCAGCCCACCGCGTTGCCCACGGTGACCGCGATGCGGGTCGGCTCCCGGGCGTCCAGGTCCAGCCCGGAGTCCAGCAGGGCCTCGCGGGTGGCGACGACGGCGAGCTGGGCGGCGCGGTCCATCCGCCGGATCTCCTGCGGGCTCAGCCCGTGCGCGGCCGGGTCGAAGTCGGCCTCGGCGGCCACCTGGCAGCGGAAGTCGGCCGGATCGAAGAAGGTGATGCGCCGGGTGGCGGTGCGCCCCGCCGTGAGCATCGACCAGAAGGCGTCACGGCCGACGCCTCCGGGCGCCACCACGCCGATGCCGGTGACGGCGACACGCGGGGCGTTCATCGCGCGCCACCGACGGGCGGGGCCGGTTCGTCCGACCGCTCCGGCAGGAACTCCGTGTCGACGTGGCCCAGTTCGGGCCGCGGCGCCAGCGGTGCCAGGTGGAAGATGACCCGGGCCGGCTCGCCGCACTGGTTGACCATGCGGTGCCGCACGCCCTTGGGCACCATGACCGAGTCGTCCGCCGCCAGGTCGATCAGCTCCTCGCCGATCCGGATCTGCAGCCGGCCGGTGATGACGTACACGAACTCCTCGGAGTACGGGTGGAGGTGCTCGCACACGTACTCTCCGGGCTCCAGCGTGAGCGAACCGCCGAAACCCGACGTCGAGTGGACGGTGCGCGGACTGAGCAGGATGCGGACGTCACCGCCGCGCTTCCGGTTCGGTTCGACCGCGGCGCGGCTGACCTTGCGCACCACAGGTGGGGGAGTCACGTTCTTCTCCTCGTCGCCGGGGACGCCTGCACCGGTGGCGTTCACCGGCTGGGCGTCCAGGTGTAGAAGGCCTCGGCCATGGCGTCCTTGGGCTCGCGCCAGTCGGGGTCGTAAGGCGTCATGAACCGGGCGAGCTTGGTGTGGATGTCCTGGTAGAGGGGGTGACTGCGGGCCCGGTAGAGGTTCTCGGTGATGTCCTGCTCGGCCTCGACCAACTGGAAGTACAGGCCGTGGAACCGGAACAGGGTGCGGCGCGAGACGCCGACCATGTACGGCAGTTCGGTCGCGTCCGACTCGGCCCAGATCTTGGCCACCGCCTCGGTGTCCTCCGGGTTCATCTTCGCGACGACGAGGGTCCTGTGCGCCATTGATGCCTCCTCGTTCCTGTGGGTCGATCGTGCTGGTGGGGTCTCGAGCCCGTGTGAAGGGCGGCTGAAAGCCGTCAGCCGGTGATCCGGAACCGCCCGACCCGCACCCGCGAGCCGGCCAGCAGCAGCTCGTCGCGGGTGGGCTGCCGGTCGCCGGGCAGCCCGACCCGCAGGGCGGCGACCGCGCGCGGGCCCTGCCGCTCGGCGAGGTCGCCGAGCAGGTCGGCGACCTGTGCCGAGTCCTCCACGACCCGCGGTTCGGCCGTCCGCCAGCGGCCCCGCAGGCGCAGCCGCACCGGCCGGCCTCCGCGCAGGTTCACGGGCCAGCCGGTGCCGACGCTGGTCGCGAGGATCTCGTCGCAGTCGTCGCCCCAGGGCCGGTAGGCCACCGGGATCCGGTAGCGGGTCCCGGTGCGGCGGCCGGTGTACTCGAGCAGCATCAGCCGTCGGCTGACGAGGACGTGCAGGGGGGACATCAGCAGCGGCCGCACGATCCGGTTGGCCGCGCGGGCGATCGCGACCGGCGGCGGTTTCCAGTCGTCGACGGTGTCGGTCGTCCTGCTCATGCCAGTGTCACCAGCTTGTAGAAGCCGTCGAACACCCTGGGCCGGCCGGTGGTGGTGCTGGTGATCCACGAGCTGAGCACATAGCCACCGGGCCGCAGCGACAGCCCCACCCGCGCCGAGCGGCCCGGGGACAGCGGCGGGGACCCGGCGGCACCGCCGATGAGCGGGTACGACGGCGGTGTGGTGCCGTCGCGCAGCGCTGCGAAGAACGCGTCCACCTCGGCGGCGGTCGTGCCCGGCCGCACGGGCAGCAGCACGGCCTCGTTGAGCACACCGGAGTCGTTGACGCACAGGTGCGTGCCGTTGGCGTGCAGCTGTCCGCCGCCGGACACCCAGAACCCGGACGGGGTGTGCCGGATCACGTCCACGGGCACGGGAGGCTCCCCTTTGCCCACCCCCTCGACGGTCAGCCGGTGCGCGACCGGACGCTCGCTGCTGTCGAAGTCGTAGGCGATGAAGTAGTACGTGCCCGGCCACAGGATCTGGGTGAACACCGCGTCGGTGCCGGGCTGGACCGCAGCACCGCCGAGGTTCACCGACTCGCTCTCGACCACGGCGGCGGCCGCGGCGGCCTCGTCGGGCGTGGGCGCGTTCGTCATCGTGGTCAGGTCGTCGAGGTACTTGTCGATGGGGACCCGCAGCTGGACGAGCGGCAGCCCCATGCCGCCCTCCGTGGGCGTGCTGACCCGGAACGACACGGGGCCGGCGGGCACCTTGGCCGGCGCGGTGACCGAGCCCGCGGCGACGACGACGTCGTACACGGAGGCCTTGCCGGCCCGCGCGGCCGGGGCCGCGGCCGCCCGGGAGGCGCCGGGCAGCGCGCCCAGCAGGGCGCCCGCGGTCAGGCCGGCGCCGAGGAGCATCCGCCGCCTGGACAGGCCGGTGTCGGTGCTGAGGGGCAGAGAGGTCACGGTACGGGTCTCCTTACGCGGTGGGGGCATACGGCGATGGGTGACAGTCGGGGCAGGGGCTGCCGTACGGCTAGGCGGCCGTGCCGCCTTTGTGGCCGACGATCAGGGAGTCGGCGTCCGTCAGCGGCAGCGTCTCGGTGCGCTCGAAGCCCGCCTGCGCGAGCCAGTCGCGGCAGTCGGCGCCGGAGTACTCGGAGCCGCCCGCGGTGACCAGCTGCATGTTCAGGCTGAGCAGCAGGTTCTTCGGGTCGCGCCGCTCGTCGTCGATGAGGGCGTCGTAGATGAGGACCGCACCGCCTGCGGGCAGCGTGTCGTAGGCCTTGCGCAGCAGGGTCAGGCGCTGTTCGTCGTTCCAGTCGTGCAGGACGTGGCCGAAGATCAGCACGTCGGCGGAGGGCAGCGGGCCGGTGAAGAAGTCGCCGGCGTGGAAGTCGAGCCGGTCCGCGAGACGGAGCCGGGCCACGTGCTCGTCGAAGAACGGCTCCACCGGCGGCAGGTCGAAGCTGCCGCCCCGCAGGTGCGGGTGCTCCTTCACGATCGCGGCGGCGAGGTTGCCCCGGGCGCCGCCGATGTCGATGAACGAGGTGCGGCCGCTCCAGTCGAACTCCTTGGCCAGCGCGGGCCCGACCAGCGCGTTGGCGCCGTCCATGGCGATCATGAAGCCGCGGACCGCCTCCGGCTTGGAGTAGAAGTCGTCGAAATGCGTGGGCCCCTTCGTCTGCGGCGCGCCGGTGCGCAGCAGGTCCGTCAGCTGCGCCCACAGGTTGAACTGCCAGTTCAGCATCTTCAGGAAGCCGCCTCGGTAGGGCAGCTTGGCCTGGTCGAGGTAGAGGTCGGCGGCGGGGCTGTTGCGGTAGACGTCGCCCTCGCGCTCCAGCGCACCGAGACCGACCAGCGCGTCCAGGAAGTCGCGGGTGGCGCGGGGGTGCAGCGAGAGCCGCTCACGGATCTCCGGCTCCGCCGCCGGGTTTTCGGCCAGCAGGCTGAACAGTCCGAGTTCGACGGCGCTGAGCAGGGTCTTGGACGCCCAGTAGCTCTGCCCGAGCTCAAGCAGGGCGGCGGCGTCGGGGGCGTCCGTGGCGTCGGACGCGCTGGGGGCGTGCGTGTCGGGCATGCGGAACTCCCTGGGATGTGGGCGGATGGAAGAACGGCGGGCGGCCTGAAAGCTCACAGGGTCAGGCGGACCCGGTAGCGGTCCAGCCAGTCGTTGAGCTGGAAGAGCATCTCGACGTGGGTGCGGGCCACCCAGGCACGAGGTCCGGTGACCAGGGCCTCGGGGTCCTCGGTGAACACCCGGGCCGCCTCGGTGTCGATCAGTCCGGCGGCCGGCGCGTCACGGTCGGCCGCCAGGCGGCGCAGCCCGTCGCACAGGGCGCGCGCGTACGCGACGTCCTGCGTCACCGGGTAGGGCGACTTGCGCCGCTGCAGGATCGACTCGGGCAGGACGTCGGTGAGCGCCGCGCGCAGCAGGCTCTTCTCCCGGCCGTCGAAGCCCTTCATCGACCACGGCGCGTTGAACACGTACTCGACCAGCCGGTGGTCGCAGTACGGCAGGCGCAGGGCCAGGCCCAGCGACTGCGCCACCGACTCGCTGTGCGGCAGCAGGGTCTCCAGCCAGCTGGTGACGTTGAGGTACCAGATCTCCCGCATCCGGCGCTCCTCGTCGGAGGCCCCGGGCACGTGTGGGACGCGCGCCATCGCCTCCTGGTAGCGGTCGGAGCAGTAGCCGGGCACGTCCAGCTTGGCCAGCAGGCCGGCCTCCAGCAGGTCGGTGCCCATCCCGTTGCGGCCGCCGCTCCACTGCGCCATCGCCGTCCACGGGAACGTCCGCGCCTTGAGCAGCGGTGGCATGGACATCCACATGGTGCCGCCGAAGATCCCGTCGGCGGCGTCGCCGAGGACCGCCACGTCGGCGTGCTCCCGGATCGCCCGGAAGAGCACGTACAGCGAGGTGTTCATGTTGCCCAGCGGGCTCGGCACGTCCTTCGCCCGCAGGGTGTTGGCCTTCACCACGGGATCCAGCAAGTCCTCTGTGCCGAGCACCACGTCGGTGTGCTCGGCCCCGACCTTTTCGACCAGTTCCCGTGCGTAGGGGGCGTCCGGCGTCGACCACACCTCGTCGGCCTGGAACTCCTTCTCCTGGCGGAAGGAGGCGGTGAACGTCCTGAGCGGCGGCGCGCCCCGCTCGCGCAGCGCCCGGGCGGCGAGCGCGGTCACCCCGCTGGAGTCGAGACCGCCCGACAGCATCAGGCACAGCGGCACGTCGGCGTCCAGCTGGTCGGCCACCGCCTGCTCCAGCAACTCCCGTACGGTGCGCACGGTGGTGTCCAGGTCGTCGGTGTGCTCCCGGGCCTCGAGCGCCCAGTACGTCTCCTCGCGCAGGCCCGCGCGGCTGACCCGCACCAGATGGCCGGGGCGGACCTGGTGCATCCCGCGGAAGACGCCGTGCCCGGGCGTCCCGGCGTAGGAGAGGATCTCCCGCAGGCCGTCCAGGTCGACGACCGGCTCGACGAGCGGATGGGCAAGGATCGCCTTGCGCTCCGAGCCGAAGACCACTCCGTGCTCGGTGGGGCGGTAGAACATCGGCTTGTTGCCGAGCCGGTCCCGGGCCAGCAGCAGTTCCTGGGCGCGGTGGTCCCACACGGCGATGCCGAAGACGCCCACCAGCCGCCGTACGCAGTCCGCGCCCCAGCGCAGGTAGGCGGCGAGGACGATCTCGGTGTGACCGTCGCCGCGGAAGCGGTGCCCGGACGCCTCCAGTTCCCGGCGCAACCCGGCCGCGTTGTAGATCTCCCCGTCGAGCGCGGCCACCGCCACCGTCTCACCGTCGGAGAGGAACGCGACCGGGTCGGGCGGCGCCTGCGGGGCCACGGTGATCTGGCGGCGGTGGCCGAGCACCGCGCGCTCGCTGGACCACAGTCCTTCTCCGTCGGGGCCGCGGCAGGCCATGGTCGCGGTCATCGCGCGGACGGTGGCCCGCTCGCGCGTCAGGTCACGACGGTGGTCGACCCATCCGGCGATACCAGACATGTGCGCTCCTCGTGTTGGGGTGTCGGCCGGGCGGCGAAGTCGCACCGCACGCCCGGCGGCGGAGGGCGGGACGCGCGCTGAGGCGATGTACGGCGCGTACGGCGCACGCGGGCCGCACACGGCTCGGCGCGACCGGTGCCGACAGGCTGTCCGGCACCCCTCGGGCGTTTCTCGAGCCACGATGGAGCGCCACCGGCGCCACCGGCGCCGCCCGGACGCGAGGCCGGTGTCGAGCCCGGCTCGAATGGGTCTTGAGGCCGCACGGGCACTGTCCAGCGACGTCGTGTCATCCGTCGCCATCAGTCGTCGTCCGCCGCGGAGCGGGCGCGGAAGTGAGGGGCCCATGATCGAACTGCTGGGCACGGCTGCCGTCATCGGCAGCGGCATCGTGGCGGGAGTGTTCTTCGCCGTGGCGGTCAGTGTGCTGCCCGCGGTGCAGACGCTGCCCGCGGACCGGTACGTGGAACTCCACCGCAAACTCGGCGAGGGCTACCACCCGGTGATGCCGCTGGTGGTCACGGTGGGAGTCCTCGCCGACCTCGCCCTGCTGTTCGTGGCCGACGGCGGCACCGCCCGCGCGCTGTTCGGCGTGGCGCTGCTGGCCATGGTCGGAGTACAGGTCGTCTCCCAGTTCGGCAACGTGCCGATCAACAAGAAGGTGCACGCCCTGGACCCGGCGGCCCTGCCGGCCGACTGGCAGGACCCGCGGCTGCCCTGGCGCTCCTGGCACCGGCTGCGGACCGCGTTCGCGCTGGCCGCGCTCGCCGTCAACGCCCTGGCCGTGGCGCTGCTGTCATGAGCGCCACGTCCAGGCCCCCCGTGGCCCCGGAGGGCCCGCCGACCGCACCCGTGACCCGGCGCCCGATGCGGGCGCTGGCCGTGGTCCTGCTGGCCGCGTTCATGAACCAGTTCGACGTCATGGGCGTCAACGTCGCCGTACCCGAGATCCAGCACGATCTCGGCGCCGGGGAGGCCGCCGCGCAGTGGGTGCTCGCCGGATACGCCCTGCCGTTCGCCCTGCTGCTGGTCACCGGCGGCCGGCTGGGCGACCTCGTGGGGCGCCGCCGTGTCTTCCTCGCCGGGACCGTGGGGTTCACCCTCGCCTCGGCGCTGGCCGCGGCGGCCGGCGGCGTGCCGCTGCTGGTGCTCGCCCGGGTCCTGCAGGGGGCCTCGGCCGCCCTGATGGGACCTCAGGTCCTCACGGTGCTCCAGCTGATGGTGCCGCCCGCCCGCCGAGGCCCGGCGATGGGCCTGTACGCCGCCGTGATCGGCCTGGCCAGTGTGGCCGGACCCGTCCTGGGCGGGGTGCTGGTCCAGGCCGACCTGTTCGGCTGGGGCTGGCGCGCCCTGTTCCTCGTGAACCTGCCCGTCGGCGTGCTGGCCGTGATCGGCGGACTCCGCTACCTGGGGGAGTCCCGGGAACCGGACGGCCGCCGCCTCGACCTGGCCGGGGTGGGGCTCGCGGCCGTGGCGCTGCTGCTGTTCCTGTGCCCGCTGACCTACGGCAGGGAACTGGGCTGGCCCTGGTGGGCGTGGGCGGCGCTGGCCGCCTCGGCACCGGCGCTGGCCCTGCTCGTGGCACACCAGCGACGGCGCGAACGGGCGGGCGGTGCCCCGCTGATCGCCCTGCACCTGTTCGGCGGGCGGGTCTTCACGGCCGGCGTGCTGGTGACGTTCAACCTCGCCGCGCTGATGACCGGGTTCTTCTTCGTCTTCGTCCTGTTCCTCCAGCACGGCCTCGGCTTCGACGCCCAGCGGGCCGGACAGTGCCTGCTGCCGTGGGCGCTCGGCACCGCGCTCTCCTCCTTCCTGGCGATCCCCCTGGCCCGCAGGCACGGGCGGCGGGTGCTGATCGGCGGCAACCTCGCGGCGGTGGCCGGCGTGACGCTGCTGACGGTCACCGTCGCGGCCGCGGGACGCTCCCTCACGGTGCCTGCGGTGGTGCCGGGACTGCTGCTGTTCGGGATCGGCGTCGGCCTGGTCAGCACACCCGTCCTCAACGTCACGCTGAGCGGTGTCGCGCGGGCCGACGCGGGGTCCGCGTCCGGGGTGTTCTCCACCTTCCGGCAGGCGGGCGCCGCCGTCGGCGTCGCCGTCACCGGCGGAGTGTTCTACGCGCTCGTGGGCGACCCGGCCGCCGCCCGCCCGGGGGACTACGTGGACGCCGTCGTCGTGACCATGCTGGCCCAACTCGCCGTCGTCCTGGTCACGTTGGGTCTGGTGTTCCTGCTGCCCCGGGAGGACGGCGCCTCGCACGGCCGCAAGTGAGCCCCGCGGACGAACGTCGGCCCCGGCCGCCGGACGAACCGGCGGCCGGGGCCGCGACGACGGGAGAGGGGGCGCCTCAGCCCGCCGCCGGCGTACGGCGCCGCAGTCGCCGTACGCCCCGGACGACGGCTGTGACGATGCCGATGAGCATGATGCCGCCCCACAGCATGTCCGGCACGTTCGTCCCGGCCGGGATCGCGCACACCAGGAACAGCGCGGCCAGCCCCCAGGTCCGCCGGTCCGGGCCCGGAGCGGCGCGACGGGCCCGCAGCGCGAGACAGGCCGCCGGCAGCAGCAGGACCAGGGACCACCACATGGGCGGTTCGTAGCCGTTCACCGCGTCCTTGACCGGGGTTGTCACCAGCATCAGCGGCAGCACCCAGACCGCGACGAAGTAGCAGCCGGTCACCACGGCGGCAACCGTCCACCACTTCCCACCGGGAGAGGTGCGGAAGGCGATGTCGGCCCGGTCGGCGATGTTGAACGGCGAGTACAACCGGTGCCGGCGCCGCCCGGTCACCAGCGCCGGCAACGCCGTCACCTCGGCGCCCGCGTACCGGGTCAACGGGCACAGCACGAACCCGAGCAGCGTGTACAGGCCCAGCCCGTCGTGCAGGGCGGCCGGGCCGATGTCCAGCGGGTAGAGCAGCGCCGGCAGCAGGAACAGCGCGGTGCCCGTCCACGGGCTCACTCGGTCCAGCAGCCGTGCCGACAGCAGCCGGTAGGCCACCGTGTAGGCGACGGCGACCAGGACGAAGCACAGCACCGTGCGCAGGAAGTAGGCCCCGTCGAACCGGCTGTCACGGTCCACCCGGTACCACACGGCGACGGCCGCGAACAGCAGCCGCAACGCCCGTCCGGCCGCCGGCATGTCCAGGCCGACGACGGGACGGCCGTCCGCCTCGGGGACGGTCTCAGACGGCCGCAGGGCCGCCCGTGGTTCGCTCGTCATTGCGCACACCTCCGGAGTGCGGAAAGGGAAGAGCCCCGCAGCAGAGGTGGCGGGGCCCGGAGCGCGGCGACCGGGCCTAGGGGGCTTCTGATGGATCTCCGCGGCGTCGCGACGCCCGGCACGCCCTCTCGCCGCACCGAACGCCGCTCCTTCTCCCACGGAGATCCGTCAGAAACCCCCTAGACCAGCACACCGATCGCCACGCCGTTGACGCCGAGCGCGACGAGGGTGAAGGAGGCGCGCACCAGGTTCCAGTTGCGCCAGCGCACCCGCCGGTGAACCAACCGGTCGAAGTCCGGCGGCAGGGAGTCGGGGTCGAGCGTCTTGAGCCACTTGTTGATCGGGACGTTCCGCGTCAGCGAGACGAGGACGGTACCGGTCAGCAACACGACCGCCACGGCGTACAGCGCCTGCGCGGCGTCCCGGGGGGCCACCACCGCCAGCGCCAGGTTCGCCGCCAGCGCGGTGAGCAGACAGGCCGGCATGAAGGGGTCGAACCGTGTCACCAGCAGCTGGTGCAGGGCGACGTACCGCTGCGGCGGCAGCGTCAGCAGAAGGGGCGCGCCGAGTACGGCGATCATCATGCCGCCCGCCGCCATGCCGCCGGCGACCGCGGCCACCGGCACCAGGATGTGTGTCCACCAGTCCATGACTCAGAACTCTCCGTCCACCCGGGCCTCACGGCCGCCGAGTTGGGGCGCCCAGCGTCGGGGGGCGATCTCGAGCACGTGCGGAGGATCGCTGGAGAGACGCGCCCCCGGGCCGCCCGAGCCGGGGGTTCAGGACGCCTCCACGGGTATTCGAGAGGCCGTGCCCAGGCTTCGTCCGGTCGAGCCTGGAGGTGAGCGCGGTGGAACCCACGCGAACGGCCCCGTATCTGCTGCTGTGGTCGGCGCCGGACGAGAAACGCGAGAGCCGTCGGCGGTACGCGATGCGCCGGTACCTGACCCTGGACGACACGCCGGACCGGCTGCCGCGCGCGGTCCGGCTCGTCGCCGGCCGGCGCGGCACGGGCCTCGTGCGGGGCGCCGCCGTCGCTGGCACCGTCGACGAGGCCGTGGGGGCCCTGAGCGGCGGTCAACCGCCCCGCCCGCCGCGGCACCGCCCCGTCGTCCTGCTCTTCCCCGGCCAGGGCACGCAGCACCTCGGCATGGCCACCGGGCTGTACGGCTACGAGCCGCTGTTCACCCAGGCACTCGACCGGGTCTTCGCCGCACTCGGACCCGAGGGACACCGGCTGCGCGACGAATGGCTCTCGGGTGACCCGGACGTGCCGCTCGACGACGCGACCCGCGCCCAGCCGCTGCTCTTCGGCATCGGGTACGCGCTGGGCCGCATGGTGCTCGGCTGGGGCGTCACCCCCGCCGCGCTCCTCGGACACAGCGTCGGTGAGCTCGTGGCGGCCACCGTCGCGGGCGTGTTCACCCTGCCGGACGCCGTCCGTGTGCTGCGCGACCGGGTCGACGCGGCGGTCGCGACCGGGCCGGGCGGCATGCTCGCGGTCGCCGCCTCCGTGGACGAACTCGCCGGATACCTGCCGACCGGCGGACAGGTGGTGGCCGCCGCCGTCAACGCGCCCCGGCAGACCCTGCTGGCCGGCCCCGACCCGCAGTTGCGGGAGGTCGAGGAGAAGCTGTGCGCCGACGGCCTGACCTGCCGTCGGGCAGCCGCGCGGCAGGCGTTCCACAGCCCCGTCATGAAACGGGCCGCAGAGCGGGGCCGCGACCTGGTGGCGGCGGTCCGGCCCGGGGCACCGGCCTGGCCGCTGTACTCGGGCTACACCGGCGGTCCGCTCGACGCCGCCCACGCGGTCCGGCCGGAGTTCTGGGCCCGGCAGCTCGCGGACCCCGTGCTGTTCTGGCCCGCCCTCGACGCGCTGCTCGCCACCGGCGGCCACCTGCTGCTGGAGGCCGGCCCCGGGCAGGGCCTCACCGCCATCGCCCGCCAGCACCGCTCGGTCCGCTCCGGCGCCAGCACCGCCGTACCCCTGCTTCCGGCCCGGCCGGGCCCGCCGGAACGCGACCGGCGCACGCTGCTCACCGCGGCCGGACAGCTGTGGACCGAGGGCCACGCCCTGGAACCGCTCGCCCCGGACACGGTTTGCCCGTGACACCGGTACGGACGCGGCGGTGCCGTCGAGGTGAGTACGGACGGGCGGCAGGCGGCCGGGGCGAACGTACGGGTCACGTTCGTGACGCCGGTGCCGACACGACGGCGTGTTGCGGCACCCGGCACGCGCGTGTGGCTGACCGGCCCGCGTCCGCGCGCGGCCGGCGCGCGACCGTGCCGCCCTTCCGCCCGTGGCGTCCGGCCGGCCCTTGACCGTCCTCCTTCCGCCCCGTTCAGGTCGGCTCTTGACCGTCGGCCCCACCATCCCGTCCGGTCAGCCTTCGACCGTTCCGCCCCGCTTCAGGAGAAGCCACCGTGTTCGAGATGCTGCTCAACGCCGACATGCAGGCCGCGGCGCTCAACGTACTGATCTGGACGACGGCCGCGCTCTGCGCGGGGCGGTGGCCGGTGGAGCGGTCCCGGCGGCGTGGCCGGGCGCGGGCCGTGACGCTGCTGGCCCTCGTGGGGATCGGCATGCTGGTCGTCCTGATGAGGATCACCACCGTCACGCTGATGGGCCGGGAGAGCTGGCTGTTCGCCGTCGACCGGGTCGCCGTGGCCCTGCCGGCGCTGGCCGTGCCGGCCGCCGCGGCCCTTGTCGGCACCCTGCCGCGCCTGGTGGCCTGGGTCCGGCGACCGTCCCTGGAGACCCGTATCGCGGCCTTCGCGCCGACGGCCGTCGTGCCCCTGCAGACCGCCGCACTGGGAGCACTCGTCGGGCTGTGGACGGCGCTGTTCACTGTCCTGGCCCCGCCCCTGCTGGGGCCCGCGCTGCTGATCCACTCGGCGGTGGTGCTGTTCGCCGCCCTTGCCTGGTTCTGCCAGACCCGCCGCTGGCTCGCCGCCCGCTCCCGACCGCGCCGCCGGGCCTCCCGCCCGGTGCGGGCGTTGCGGGCCGTGGCCGCGGTGACCGCGGTCGCCGTCGCCGGCACCGCGACGGTGAACCTGGCCGCCGCGAGCAGCAAGCTGCCGGACAGCATGAGCATGGCGCCCGCCGACGGCGCGGCGGGCGGACACCACGGCGGCGGGGAGTCCGCCGCCGCGGGCGGCACGACCTCCGTGACCGCCCTGACCGGCCCCCGCGACGAGCGCCCCGACCGCCGCTTCACGCTGGTGGCCGCGGAGAAGACCGTACGACTCGCCTCCGGCCGAACCGTGCGTGCCTGGGCGTTCGACGGCCAGCTCCCGGGGCCGACCCTGCGGGTGCGGCAGGGCGAGCTGGTGGAGGTCACCGTACGGAACGAACTGCCCCGTGCGAACGTTGCCGTCCACTGGCACGGGGTCGACGTGCCGAACGCCGAGGACGGCGTCCCCGGCGTCACCCAGAACGCGATCCGTCCCGGCGGCACCCATGTCTACCGCTTCCGTCCCGACGAGTCCGGCACCCACTGGTACCACTCCCACCAGCAGACCTCCGTGCAGCAGATGAAGGGGCTCTTCGGCGCGCTGATCATCGACCCGCCGAAGCCCGCTCCGGTGGACCACGACTGGTACCTCGCCATGCATTCCTGGAAGACCGAGGACGGCGCCACCGTGCCCGCGCTCGGCCTCGCCGACCGCCTGGAGCGCCGCCGGGCAGCGCCGGGCGAGCGGGTGCGGCTGCGGCTGCTCAACTCCGACCGTCTCACCCACGAGTTCTCCCTCACCGGCACCTCCTTCCGGGTCACCGCCCTCGACGGCAACGCCGTGCGTGGTCCCACGCCGGTGAGCGACCGGAAGCTGGCCATCGGCGCGGGCGGCCGCTACGACGTCGAGTTCGTCATGCCGGACCGGCCCGTGCGTCTCACCGAGATCCAGGACTTCGTGGGAGCCCGCGACCGGGGCCTGCTGATCAGCGCGGACGGGCGCGGCGAGGTGACACCGGACCTCCCCTCGCGAGAGTTCGACCCCACGACCTACGGCACGCCCGCGCCGACGCCGTTCGGCCCCGGCAGCCGCTTCACCCGCACCAAGACGATGGTGTTCGACAACGAGATCGGCTTCTACGACGGCCGGTTCCGCGTCACCTGGACGGTCAACGGCATGGCCTTCCCCGATGCCCCGAACCTCACCGTCCGCGAGGGCGACCTGGTCCGGCTGCGGTTCGCCAACCGCAGCCACTTCGACCATCCCATGCATCTGCACGGCCATCACGTACTGGTGCTGAGCCGCAACGGCCGCCCGGTGACCGGAAGTCCGGTGTGGCTGGACACGGTGAACGTCCGCGTCGGCGAGGTCTGGGAGGTCGCCTTCCGGGCCGACAACCCCGGCATCTGGATGGACCACTGCCACATCGGCGACCACGCCGTGCTGGGGATGATGATGCATCTGTCGTATGAGAACGTGACCTCGCCCTACCGGGTCGGGCGGGCCACCGGCAACCGGGTCGAATGACCGGCCGCGCGGACCGCATGCCCACGATGCCCACGATGCCCACGAGACGAGAATCAGGAGAGCGGACGTGACGGACACGCACGACGGGCCCCGCGACGCCGGCCGGCGGTTCTCGCCCGGTGCCCTGCCCGGCATGACCCCCGGACACCAGCTGATGTTCTTCCCGGTGGCCGCCGCGGTCAGCCGCGCGATCTGGGCGCTGGCCCGGCTCGGCGTCGCCGACCGCCTGGCCGACGGCCCGCGCGACGCGGCCGACCTGGCCGAGGCCGTCGGCGCCGACCCCGACGCGCTCGCCCGGGCGCTGCGGGCGGCCGCCGCGCTGGGCGTTTTCGCCCAGGGGCCGGACGGCCGCTTCGCCCTCACCCCGGCCGCGGAACTGCTGCGCTCGGACGTGCCCGAGTCCCGCCGCGACCAGGTGCTGCTGTACGGCGACCCACTCACCTGGCTGCCGTACCGCGACATCCTCGACACCCTGCGGACCGGCGAACCGGCCTTCCCGAAGATCTTCGGGCAGCCGTACCACGACCATCTGCGGGCCGACGCCGACGCCGCCGGACGCGTCGCCCGGGCCGTGGCGAGCACCCACCGCGGCAACCTGGACTACCTCACCTCGCTGATCGACCTGGGCCCCATCTCCCGTGTGGCCGAACTGCGCGGGGACGGCCTGTTCCTCCAGGCGCTGCTGGACCGCCACCCGCACTGCTCCGGGACCGTGGCCGACGACACCGCGACCGTGCCCCCGGACACGCAGGCCCTCGTGCTCAAGCAGGTGCTGCACGACCTGCCCGACGCGGACGCGGTGCGTGTGCTGCGGACCGTGCGGGAGGCATTGGGACAGGACCCCGAGCGGCGGCTGTTCGTCCTGGAGCGGGTGGTCGGCGCGGCCTCCCCGGATCTCGCGGCCGTCGTGGACCTGGACATGCTGCTGATCACCGGCGGTCGCGAGCGAACCGCCGTGGAATGGGGCGAGTTGTTCACTGCCGGCGGCTTCGACCTGCTCGCGGCCCCGGCGGGGAGCGGCTGGACAGCCTTCGAGTGCCGACCGGTCCACGGTCCGACCACGGCCCTTGCGGGCTGACTCGATGAACCAAACGCTCATTGTCTTGTCCAGCGTTCAGGCAGTGTGCAGATCGAAGGCCGCGCGGTTCTGGGCGATGAAGCCCTCGACGTCGAGGGGGTCGCTGCCGCCGATCGTCTTCACCAGGTCGTTGGTGCCGGCGAAGACGCCGTTGCGGTAGTCGACGGCCACGGCGAGCAGGTGCTGGATCAGGTGGTCCGGCGCACCGCGCCCGCGCAGGATGGCGGCGAATTCGTCGAATTCGATGGGAACGTAGGTGACTTCACGGTCCAGAGCCCGCGACATCTTCTCGGCGATCTCGTAGTGGTTGAGCTCCTCGGCTCCGTACAGCGGGCAGATCTGGCCGGCGTGCGGGGCGGGGTCTTCCAGGATGGCCGCGATCACCTTCGCCTGGTCGCTTTCCGCGATGGGAGCGTGGCGTCCGTCGGCGAACGGCAGGCGCAGTTCGCCGGTTCCGTCGGCCCAGGTGTCGATCAGCCACTGGGCGAAGAAGGTCGGGCGGATGTGGGTGACGGGGACCGGGAAGTGGTCCAGGACGCGTTCGGCGACCCAGTGCTGGCGTGCCGCGTTGCTGGCGGTTTTGCGGCGGGCGGAGACCTGCGACATGTTCACGATCGCCTGGACCCCGTTCTCCTCCGCCGCCTGGGCCACGTTCGCGGTGGCGTCCATCAGGCCGGGGCGGATCGGATAGGTGAAGTACAGGGCGTCGATCCCCTTGGTCGCCTGGGCCAGGGAGTCCAGGTCGAGGACGTCGCCTTCCACGACGTCCGCTCCGAGGGCGGCGAGCCGCTCGGCGCGGACGTCGAGGCCGCGGACGAGTGCGCGGACGCGGTGCCCACGCTGGAGCAGGAGTTCGGTGGTGTGGCCGCCGGTTTTGCCGGTGGCCCCGATCACGAGGAGGTTGCGTTCCATGATGGTGATCTCCCTTTCTTGAGAGGGAGCCAGTGGGAACTCCACTGTCACTCCTTCGAGTCGGTGCCGCACGAAATGAGTGAGAGGCGGTGCGATGCCCGTCCAGCAGGAGGCTGTGGTTGCGGGCCCGCCCCGAGCAGCAGCGGCCCTGCGGTCAGGGTGTGTGGCGGGGCCGGAGGGCGAACAGCGCGGTGGCAGCGGCGATTCCGGCGCAGGCCTGGACGGACCAGGCATGGGCGAATCCGGTGGTCGTGGCCTGGGGGTGAGGGAGACGAGCAGGGCCACGCCCTCGGTGCTGCCGATCAGCCGGCCCATGTTGAGCACGGCGCTGCCGGTGGTTGCGTGTTCGGGTGCGAGGGTGCCACCGGCGGCGAACAGCGGCGCCTGGGCCAGACCGGCGGCCAGGCCGACCGTACGTCGCCTCGCAGGACATGCTGCACGGCGGCTGCACGTTCGGCTCCCTGGCCGCTGAGGTCGTCAAGACCGAGCCCTCACCGGGACGCGGCGGCCGGGGGCTTCGAGCGGTGGCAGGAGCTGTTCAAACGCGGCCCGAGCAAGATGCGCGAGCGCGGCGAACTGCGGCCGGAGGCCGAGCCAGCCGCGCTCGCCCACCTGCTCGCCGCCGCGTTCCATCACGTCATGCCGGGTTTACCCTCCCGCTGCACCCGCGCACGGATTACTACGCAACTTCGGCGGGAACGTCGCGAACGACCTCGGTCAGCTCGCCGGAACCGATTTCGTAGAAAAGGCCGTAGATCTCAATGTGCTTCGGGGTGCCCGGGCTGTTGCGGATCAGGCTTACATCGTAGTTGAGTGATTTTTCGAAGTCGGCGATGGAGATGCCGTCCCAGTCGTACAGTGACGAGATGTCGGTGTGATGCTCATGTTTCCACGCAGCGGTGATTCCCTCCGCCGTGAAAGACGTGGCGCCGCAGAAGGAGTGGTGTACGACGACAACCCGCTCGATTCCGAAGAGGTGCTGGGAGACCGTGATCGAGCGAAGGGCGTCCGCTGCGCGTCCACCCCCGACGATGAGGGGGAAAACCGTCGCTGTAGAACCTGTCTTCCGGCCGGACTCGTCGAGAACAAGGTCACCAGGGTAAACCTCGTCACCGAAGTAATCGGCCACCGCTTGCGCAGCGTCAGCCGCCCGGGGGTCAAAGCAGTAGATGGCGATCGTCCGGACGGGAATCGAACTGGTGATGATCTCCCGAGCTGTCGGTTCGCTGTAACCCGGCTGCCCTCGGAAAGTGAATTCGACAAAATCCGACATGCTTAACTCCGATTCTTGCGGAACAGTCCCGGGCTTTTCACGCAAAGCCCGGGATACTTGAAATATGAGATAGGGGCATAGCACCGCCTCTGTGACCTTCCGATGGCGATGCCGACTGAAGTGTGTGCAATGACGCCCAGGCGATGCCGATGCATCGCTCCTCAACGCGACGCCCACAGGACCTGACTTATAACCCGAGCGTGCTGGGCTTTCCTGGAAACAGGACACACAGCGCCGGACGATTGCGGCCGGTGGACGCCGGGATACTGGGGATGGAGGCGCCAACGGTCACTTGGATTGGAGGTCGCCTACGACGTCGAGAAGTACGGCCGCCGGCCACCGGCCTGCTGCCGTTGTACCTCGGTGGCGATCTCCCGCTGGACGTTGCCGTCAGGTGCAGTGATGGTCAGAACGTTCGTAACCACGGCAACGCCTTCGGCAATGTGAATGCTGCGCAGGTCGAGCTTTACCTGGGGCTCAGAATCGAGGATTCCGGCCGGGGCTGCGCGGATGGCGTCGGCGCCGTGCAGGACGAAACGGTCACCATGAGGTCGGCGCCGGATTTCTCCGCCTATGAGTCGGTAGGCGCTGACCCAGTCGACGGAGAGCGACTGAGCGAAGGCCTCTCGCCTACTCCCCCCACGGACCATTGGCTACGCCACGCTCCATGAAGGTGACTCCATCTGCTTCCCGCTCACGCGCCAGGTGGTAGGCGAGCGCATAGGGGGGTGCGGCGGTCTCGGAGCGGGCTCCGTGGGCGAGGACTTCGTCAGCGAAATGGCGGACCCACTCGAGCCGTGGGTAGGCGGCATGGATCTGCCTCTGTTCCCTGGCCACGAGGTCGAAATGTTTGCCGAAGTCTATCCAGATGCCTTCGTAGGTGAGGTAGGTCAGCAGTCCCATTCGTTCGGGGATCTGCGGAGTGCTGTGAAGAGCGATCGCCTCCCAGACCCGGTCGACGTCCCGGGCGGGAGCGCCGAGATCTGTCAGCACTGTGGCGGCAAGATCGGCGCCTTCCATCTCGAACCGGAGCCGGCCGGGTGCGTCGGGGCCTGTTCCCAGGTCGTGCATCACATGGGCGGCGAAGAGGAGTTCCTCGTCGTAGTCCGCGTCGTTCAGGACGCCTTTTTGGGCGGCGAACAGACGGGCCCAGTAGAAACCGCGAATGCTGTGGTTGAGCACAGACGGATGCACCGCCGCACGTGCCGCGGCGAGGCTTGCCTCGACCAGCGGCCCAGCAGGAAGAGCGAGTACCTCGTTCTGCAGCCCTTCCGAGAGGGCGGGGGTGTCGGTCATGTCTCGACGTTATGAGACCGGCCCTCCTGCCGAAAGTGGCACGGATGCCAACCAGCGCTACAGTCGTGCCACCATGACAAACAGACACCACGTTGCAGTGCTCGTATTGCCCGGTGTGCTCCCGCTCGAGTTCGGTACCGCGACGCAGATCTTCGCAATGGACCCCCACTATGAGATGACCGTGTGCGGTGACACCGACACCGGCCTGGTGCCGGGGTGCGGCTTCGCGATCACCGTCGCGGCCGGCCTCGAGGCGCTGGGCGATGCCGACACTGTGATCATTCCGGGTTATGACGACATTGACGCGACCCCGTCAGCTGAGCTTCTTGTGGCGCTACGAGCAGCTCACGCCCGAGGCGCCCGACTCGTCTCCATCTGCACCGCGGCTTTCGTCCTTGCCGCGGCCGGGCTGCTCGACGGGCGCCCCGCGACCACACACTGGCGGCACGCCGAGCAATTGCGTCAGCGCTACCCACACGTCGATGTCGTGCCAAATCAGCTCTACGTCGACGACGGCGATATCCTCACGTCCGCCGGCGTGACTGCGGGAATCGACTTGTGCCTGCACCTGATCCGCACCGACCTGGGCGCCGCAGCAGCGAACACACACGCACGCGGTCTCGTCGCGCCGCCACGGCGACGGGGAGGCCAAGCACAGTTCGTCGAACAATTCCGCCCCGAAGCGAGCGCAGATGAACTTGCACCTCTGCGGGAGTGGATGCTTGACAATCTTGCGAAGCCCCTGACCATCGACCACCTCGCAGAACGCGCCCATATGTCGCGGCGGACCCTGATCCGCCGCTTCAGCGAGGAGACCGGCACTCCGCCCATAACCTGGCTGACCGACGCACGCATTGACCGAGCACGCGAACTCCTGGAGACGACCACTGTGCCCATCGAGCAGATCGGCCGCCTGACCGGTCTCGGCGCCCCCGCTTCCTTGCGGGCCGCATTCCATCGACGCGTCGGCACCTCACCTCAGGAATACCGGACCCTGTTCCGCCACAAGGACGAGATGGCGGACGCGTGACCGTCAAACCTTTGCCGCAAGACGGTCGCGTATGCATCACTCCTGTCTTCCCTTGAGTCCTCGTAGATTCACCGAAGGTGACGGCTTCACCCAGACACGTTCCACGCCAACAGCCATCCGCTGACTGGACGGCGAGTTGTCGAAAGGTGCGTCGGTAGGCTGCTGGGGTAGTGCCAAGAGCCTTGTGGAAGTGTGTGCCTCGACGACTGCCGGGTTCACGGAACGGATCCCAGAAGGGGTCGATGCCATCCCCCAAGGGCTTCAAGAACCAGGTCATCGGACACGGAGCAAAGCCTTCCGCCTCGACCTCACCGACGCCGTCCTCACCACGGTGGACCCGCGTTACAACCTGGCCATCGAGGCGCTCGTCTCCACCGCTGCTGAAACTCGCCAGGGGGCGGGGATGCTGCCGGAACACCAGGGGATCTGCCACCTGCGCCGGGAGACCAAGTCGGTCGCCGAGATCGCGGCGCTCATCAACGTGCCCATGGGAGTTGCCCGCATCCTCGTAGCCGATCTTGCGGAAGCAGGAATCGTCGCTGTTCACCAGCCGCAGGCCGCCGAGGCCGGCAGCGCACCTGCCATGGGCCTGCTCGACGGCGCCCAGCGCGCGAGTGTGGCATGGAGCTGCATGACGACCTGGTGCCGGAACTCGGCTGTGTCGGAGAGCTGGTCAGGCGCCTGGTCGATGCGCAGTTCCCGCAGTGGGCCCATCTGCCCCTGGAACTGCTCGACCCGGCCGGATCGGACCATGTGATCTACCGGCTGGGGGAGGAACTGTCCGTCCGGCTGCCCCGCCATGCCGGGGCCATCGGGCAGGCCAAGAAGGAGTCTGAGTGGCTGCCCCGGCTCGTCCCGCACCTGCCCCTGGCCATCCCCGTGCCGGTGGGTGTTGGAGAACCCGCGTTCGGATACCCGTGGCCGTGGGCGGTGTCCCGCTGGCTGGACGGCGAGGTGGCGACCGTTGAGGCGCTGGCAGACTCGTCCGAGGCCGCCGTCGAACTGGCGGAGTTCCTGACCGCCCTTCAACGGTTCGCGCCCGAGGGCATCTCGGTCGAGGACGCCCGCGAGGACCTCACCGGCGGGCTGCTGGCCGACCGGGACCGTGCCACGCGGGCCGCCATCGAGAAGGTCGACGGCGCGTTCGACGCCGCGGCGATGAGCGAGCTGTGGGACACGGCGCTGAGCACCCCCGGTTGGGATCGTCCGCCGGTCTGGTTCCACGGCGACTTCCACACCGGCAACCTGCTGACCGTCGGCGGCCGCCTCAGCGCGGTCATCGACTTCGGCGAGCTCGGCATCGGCGACCCCGCCTGCGACCTGACCATCGCCTTCACCCTGATGTCGGCCCGGAGTCGGGATGCCTTCCGCACCGCGCTCGGCGTGGACGACGCCACCTGGACGCGGGGCCGCGGCTGGGCCCTGGCCACCGGCCTGAACGCCTACACCTCCTACGCCGCCGTCAATCCCCGGGTTGCCACGCAGACCACCCGGCAGATCACCGAGGCACTCATCGGCTAGCTTCGTCCGGGCCCGTACGCGGCCATGCCCGCCAACGCACCCAGCCCTCAGGAGCCAGGAGGTTCCTCGGCGGCCCGCCCGCCACGGCTTCGAGGCCGCTGTGTCAGTCCCTCCCTCTACGGTTTGCCCATGACTCCTGAGATGTGGGACCGGTGCCGACCGGCGGCCGTTGAGTCGCAGAGTGCCGAAGCTCGCCAGGTGGCAGGCGTCCCCGCGGCAGACCTATAGAATGTGCTATTGCACTGAGGAGGGTGCACATGGCCGTTGGTGACAAGGGGGAAATTCATGGCGAACGCGAACCACGGGCCTCTGGGGTCCGTCGTGCCTGCCAGCAGTCTGCGTGAGCAGGCCGAGGAGGCGATCGCCGCTGCCATCGTTTCAGGTCAGATGCCTCCGGGTGAGGTGTTCTCCGCCCCAAGCCTGGCCGCCCGCTTCGGTGTCTCGGCCACGCCGGTCCGTGAGGCGATGCTCAACCTCTCCAAGCGCGGCATGGTGGACATCGTGCGCAACAAGGGCTTCCGTGTTACCGCGGTCAGTGAGGACGAAATGCGTGCGATCGTCGACGTGCGCCAGTTGTTGGAAGCCCCGGCTGTTGGGCGGCTCGCGGGGGTGCTCTCCGAGGACGAACTGGGCCGTTTGCGGGGTTTGGCCGAGGAGATCGTACGCGGTGCCCGCGATGCCGACCTGGCCCGTTACCTGCAGGCCGACACGACCTTCCACCTCACGCTGTTGAAGCTGGCCGGCAACATGCGGCTGCATAACATCGTGGCTGACCTGCGTGCACAGACTCGTCTGACGGGCTTGGCCGAGTTGGTGGCAACGGAGGAACTGAGGGCGTCCGCTCGCGAACACCTGGAGCTGCTGGAGCTGCTGGAAGCGGGGGACGCCGAGGAGTGCGAGCGATTGATGGTCAGGCACATTGGTCACGTGCTGGGCTGGTGGGCCGGCCACAGGGAGGCGTAACGCCCTTGATGTGCGCCGCGCCAGTATGCCCCGCCCGCGTGCGGGCGTCGGCGTGCCACCAGCGTTCCGGGTCTCGCTTCCGCTGGGTTGGACGGCCTGGCAGTGGGTGTGTGCTCGCGGTGAAGTGGTTCTTGGATGTAGAAGAGGCACGAGCCTGAGCGATCATGGCGTTCTCTGCGATCGGTGATCACCGGAGGGCTCGCGCCCGGTCCAGCCATCATGCCTGCTGGCCCCCTGTGGGACGAGCTCCCGGTGCCGGCCCCTCCGCTCATCGCTGGCCTGTGCGCGCCAGGGGCAGCCGCAGCTTCAGGCCCCGGCGTCGGAGGCGTGCAACCGGATGATGCCGGGAACCGGACGAGCTGTCCGTGGACGGCTGCATCACCAAGGCTCCCTGCGGAGGCAAGGCCGCAGGTCGTTCCCCAGTGGGCCGGGGCGGGGAAGGCCCCAAGCGCTCGATGGCCACCGGGGCCGGCGGCATCCCGCTCGACATCGGCTCCGCCGGAGCCAACCGGCACGCCTCAATGCTCGTCTCGCCCCTGGAAGCTGCCTGGTGCTCTGACCGTGAAGGTTCGCTGGAACGGCGGTGGTCGGCCTCGGACGGCATCTCCGGAGTGGATCAAGCCTGCCGATCACGCCCGGCGAAGTGCCTTCTTGGCGGCATGGATCGACTTCAGCGCGGCCAGGCTGTGGGCGGTGCCCTTGCGGTGGAGGTTGATGCCCAGCGTGTGTTGTCGCCGATGAAGTAGCAGCCGTGGAAGTCGGCGACGCCGTGGGGTGCGGCGGAGGGTGGTCGGCAGCCGGCTGGGATTCGCCCAGCAGGAGTCGGCGGCGGGTCGGATCCCCAGGGGCCTGGACTCGTCTACGGTCCGGGCGGTGTACCAGTACGTGCTCCATGCGGTCGAGCTTGACGTCGTGGCTGGAGGGCCGGGTGACCCGTGTTTTGGTGCGCTGGAAGGTTACGCCGTGGCGTAGGGGTAGGCACTGTAAAGCCTCACGGTTGATGTGCGGGCGGTTGCCTCCGGCCGGCGCTTCCGTCAGACGGGCGGGGGCTCAAGGTTCAGTGGCGACGTCATTGCCAATAAAACATGGCATGTGACATAGTACTGAAATGGAGAGTTCGGACGTCGTCATTGTGGGGGCCGGCATCGTCGGGGCTGCCGTGGCCAGGCGGTTGGCTCTGGGCGGGTTCCGGGTCACCGTACTCGACCGTGGTGCTTCCGCCGGCGGAACGTCCTCCAGTGGTGAGGGGAATCTGCTCGTCTCCGACAAGGGTCCCGGCGCCGAACTGGACCTCGCGGTACTGTCGGGCCGTCGGTGGGCCGAATTCGCCGCTGAGCTCCCTGCCGAATTGGGCCCCGGCTTCCCCGATATCGAGTTCGAAGCCAAGGGCGGCCTGGTGGTCGCGACGACCTCGACGGGGGCGGACGCTCTGCTCGCGTTCGCCGATACGCAGCGGAGCGCGGGGGTGGACGCCCGCCCGGTGACCGCCGCCGAGGCCGCCGAACTGGAGCCCGACCTCACGCCGCGCGTCGCCGCGGCTGTCTTTTATCCCGATGACGCCCAGGTGCAGCCGACTGTCGCGACCGAGGCTCTGCTTGCTTCGGCTCGCAGGCACGGTGCGCGGCTGCGGCAGGGGGTCACTGTTCTCGGTGGCGTCGTTTCCGGGGGGCGGCTCGTTGGTGTGGACACCACTGCCGGGCGATTCGGTGCAGAGTACACAGTCGTGGCCGCCGGGCCTTGGTCGGCTGAGGTTGCCGGGAGTTTCGGCGTCCGTCTTCCGGTGCTGCCCCGACGCGGGACCGTGCTGGTCACCACGCGGATGCCGCGCCGCATCCGACACAAGGTGTACGACGCCGACTACGTCGGCGCCGTCGAGTCGGAGATGGCCGCCTTGCAGACTTCCAGCGTCGTCGAGTCGACGGCAGCTGGAACCGTTCTTATCGGGTCGTCGCGGGAGCGGCGTGGTTTCGACGAGCGGATCGAGGCCGCGGTGGTCGGCGAACTGGCTGCCAAGGCGTTGATCCTTTTCCCTTTCCTGGCCGACGTGCCGGTCATGCGGGCATACGGCGGGTTCCGGCCGTACGTGCCCGATCATCTTCCGGTCATCGGCCCTGATCCGCGCCTGCCTGGCCTGTGGCACGCGACCGGGCACGAGGGCGCGGGTATCGGACTCGCGGCCGGTACGGCGGAGTTGATCGGTGCGCTCATGACCGGGGTGGAGCCGGAGATCCCGGCCGCTCCCTTCGCCGTGACGCGTGAATCGCTGAGGAAGGTGACGACCGGATGAAGATCTCCGTGACCGTGGACGGCGAGCGGCTGGGCGCCGTGGCCGGGCAGACGGTTGCCGGGTTGCTGATGTCGCGTGGCCGCGTCTCCTGGCGGACGACCTCCAGGACGGGCCGGCCTCGCGGCCTGTTCTGCGGCATCGGCGTCTGCTTCGACTGCCTGGTGACGGTGAACGGGCTCAGCGATGTGCGTGCCTGTCAACGCCGGGTGGCCGACGGTGATGTCGTCGAGACGGGGGCGGTCGATGATGAGCGTTGACGTGCTGGTGATCGGAGCCGGGCCGGCCGGGCTGGCCGCTTCCCAAGCTGCCCGTCGAGCAGGTGCTCGGGTCGTGCTGCTCGACTCGTCGGACGTGCTGGGTGGTCAGTTCTGGCGGCAGCCGCTCACCGGGGGCTCTGATGCGGACATCCGCGCGTTGCAGCACAAGTGGGCCCGGTTTGTCGCGCTGCGGCGGGTCCTGACGGGCGATCCGGATTGCGAGATTGTCACCGGCGCCCAGGTCTGGGCGGTGGATCGCCGTGACGACGCGCCGCCGGTCGTGCACGCGCTGGTCGGCCCGGCCGACGGCGGGGACCGTCAGCGCCGGGTTTTCGTGCCACGTGCTCTGGTGCTTGCCACCGGGGCGCACGAGCGCACGCTGCCGTTCCCGGGCTGGGACCTGCCGGGTGTCTATACGGCCGGCGCTGCGCAGGCGATGGCCAAGAGCGAGGGGGTCGCTGTGGGCAAGCGGGTGCTGGTCGCGGGCACCGGGCCGTTCCTGCTTCCCGTTGCCGCCAGTCTCATGCATGTGGGCGCGACCGTGGTCGGTGTCGTTGAGGCGAGCAGTTGGCGGCGGATCGCCCGGGGCTGGCTGCCGCGCCCCCACGAGTTGAGGCCGAAGGACCTGATGTCCAAGTCGGCCGAACTCGGCGGGTACGTACGTGCTCTGGCCACGCGCCGCGTTCCATACCGAACGGGCGCGGCAGTGCTGGCTGCGCATGGCGACAGCCGGGTGACCGCGGTGACCGTGGCCCGGATCGCCGACGACTGGACGCCTCGTCAGGGCACCGAGCAGCGTGTCGAAGCCGACGCGGTATGCGTCAGCCACGGTTTTGTCCCGCGTACGGAGATCGCCATCTCCGCAGGCTGCGCGCTCGCCGCCGACGGGAGCGTGCGCGTCGACGAAGAGCAGCGCACGTCGGTGCCGGGCGTCTACGCGGCCGGTGAGATCACCGGTATCGGCGGCGCCGACCTGGCCCTCGCCGAGGGGGAGGCCGCCGGGCGGGCGGCGGCGGGCCGCGCCGGAGGCGCCGCCGAGGTGGCCCGACACCGCGCCTTCGCCGACCGTATGCACAGGGCGCACGGCATTCGTCCCGGCTGGAAGACCTGGGTCGGCGACGACACGGTCGTCTGCCGCTGCGAGGAGGTGACCGCCGGGCAGCTGCGCACTGTGCTCGCCGCGACCGAGACGCGTGGTCTGCGCTCACTCAAGCTCAGCTCACGCGCCGGTCTCGGCATCTGCCAGGGCCGCACCTGCGGCCGAAACGTTGAGGACCTGCTCCCTGACGCTCCGCTGGATCCCGGACGAACGGCGAATCGTCCGATCGTTGTCCCGGTCCGGCTCGGCGAAATCGCCGCACCCCCTGTCGAACGAGAGGTATGACCATGACCAGCAAGCAATTCGATCTCGGCGGCGTCATCGTCGCGACGGCACTGCCCTACAAGGCGGACAGCTCCGCCCCCGCAGGCCTCGCCGTCGACTACGACCGCTACGCCGAGCACTGCGACTGGCTGATCAGCAATGGCTGCCGTGGCGTCGGGCCGAACGGCTCCCTCGGCGAGTACTCGTCGCTGACCGACGAGGAGCGGCGCCGCGTAGTGCAGGTCGCCGTCGAGGCAGTAGCAGGACGCGGCCTTGTGGTGGCCGGCGTGCACGGCGCGGGCTGGCACCAGGCCCGGCACTGGGCCGAGCTGGCCAAGGAGGACGGCGCCGACGGCGTGCTGGCCCTGCCGCCGACCCTTTACCGGGCCAGCGACGAGCAGGTGGTCGACCACTACAAGCACATCGCTGAGGTCGGCCTGCCGATGATGATCTACAACAATCCGTTCGACACCAAGGTCGATCTCGTGCCGCAGCTGGTGGCGGAGCTCGCCGAGATCGACGAGGTAGTGGCGATCAAGGAGTTCAGCGGGGACGTCCGGCGGGCGTTCGAGATCCGCGAGCTGTGCGACATCGACGTCATCGCGGGCGCCGACGACGTGCTCTTCGAGCTGATGGTCGACGGTGCGGTCGGCTGGTTCGCGGGTTTCCCCAACACCTTCCCGGCCGAGTCCGTCGCGATCTACGAGCACATGGTGGCCGGCCGTTACGACCAGGCCCGTGAGCTCTACAAGCAACTCGTCGCCGTGTTCCGGTGGGACTCGCGGACCGAGTTCGTACAGGCCATCAAGCTCGGCATGGACATGGTCGGCCGGTTCGGCGGCCCGTGCCGCCCGCCGCGCGGCCCGCTCACCCCCGCGCACGAGAAGCAGGTGCGCGCCGACATGGAACGCGCGATCGCCGGGATCGCGGCGTTGTCCCCGGCGGCGGTCTGACATGCGGGCGAAGCGCCTGTTCTCGGCAGTCGACTCGCACACCGAGGGAATGCCCACCCGAGTGGTCACCGGCGGGATGGGCGTCATTCCCGGCGCGACGATGAACGAGCGCCGACTGCACTTCATGGAGCATCTGGACGATGTTCGCCGGCTGCTGATGAACGAGCCACGCGGGCACGCCGCGATGAGCGGGGCGATCCTGCAGCCGCCAACCCGGCCGGACGCCGATTTCGGCGTGCTGTTCATCGAGGTCTCCGGTTGCCTGCCGATGTGCGGCCACGGGACGATCGGGGTGGCCACGGTGTTGGTCGAGACCGGCATGGTCGCGGTCACCGAGCCGGTCACCACGATCCGGCTGGACACCCCGGCCGGGCTGGTGGTGGCGACCGTCCAGGTCAGCGACGGGCACGCCGACTCGGTGACGCTGGAGAACGTGCCGGCGTACAGCGACCGGCTGGACGCGACGATCGACGTGCCGGGGTTCGGGCGGGTGCCGTACAGCCTGGCCTTCGGCGGCAACTTCTACGCGATGGTCGACCTGGACGCGGTCGGGCTTCCGTTCGACCGGGCCCATAAGACCGAGATCGTCACCGCGGGGTTGGCCATCATGGACGCGATCAACACCCAGGCGCCGCCGAAGCATCCGGAAATCGCCGGCCTCGACCACTGCCATCACGTCGAGTTCATCGCACCCGGCTCGACGGCCCGGCATTCCCGGCACGCGATGGCGATCTTTCCCGGCTGGTTCGACCGGTCACCGTGCGGCACGGGAACGTCCGCGCGGATGGCCGAGCTGTGGGCCCGCGGCGAGCTGGCGATCGGCGCCGACTTCATCAATGAGTCGTTCATCGGCAGCCGGTTCACCGGGCGGCTGATCGGCGAGACGACGGTCGGCCCGCACCCCGCCGTCGTGCCGACCATCACCGGCCGCGCCTGGGTCACCGGGTTGGGGCAGTACATGCTCGACCCGTCCGACCCGTACCCGGCGGGCTTCGAGTTCTGAGGAAGAGTCATGGACCTCACCGAGACCTCGCCGACCCAGCGGGCAGGTCTGCTCAATGCGATCGCGGACGAGCTGACGGCCGCGGCCGACGAGTTGGTACCGCAGGCGATGGCCGAGACCGGGCTGGCCGAGGCGCGGTTGCGCGGCGAGTTGAAGCGCACGGTCGTGCAGCTGCGGTTGTTCGCCGACGTCTGCGCCGAGGGGGAGTTCCTCGACGTGCGCATCGACGAGGCCGACCCGGGGTTCGTGCTGGGCCCGCGTCCCGACCTGCGCCGGTTCAACCTGCCGGTGGGCCCGGTGCTGGTGTTCGCGGCGAGCAACTTCCCGTTCGCGTTCTCGGTCGCCGGCGGTGACACGGCCTCCGCGCTGGCCGCCGGATGTCCCGTGATTCTCAAGGCGCACCCCGGACATCCCCGGCTGTCGGCACTGACCGCCGAGAAGGTACGGGGTGCGCTGCTCAGGGTCGGCCTGCCTGCAGAGACCTTCGAGGTGGTCTTCGACCAGGAGGACGGCGTACGGCTGCTGCGCGACGACCGGATCGCCGCGGCCGCGTTCACCGGTTCTTTCGAGGTCGGCCGGCTGCTCGCCGGGATCGCCGCCGGGCGCGAGCGCCCGATCCCGTTCTACGGTGAGCTGGGCAGCGTGAACCCGGTCGTGGTGACGCCGGCTGCGTTGGCCGAACGGGCCGACGCGGTCGCGTCCGGCTTCGTCGCCAGCGTCTCCGGATCGGCCGGCCAGCTCTGCACCAAACCCGGCTTCCTGTTTCTGCCGGACGGCCACGGCCTGGCCCGGACGCTCGGCTCAGCAGCGGACGCGGTGCCCGGCCATCCGCTGCTGCACGAGGGCATAGCCGCCGCCTACACCGAGCGCCGCGGCGCCGTGCTCGCGGCACCGGGAGTGGCCGTGCTGGCCGAGGGATCCGTCGAGGCGGCCCCGGACGGCTGGAGCCGGGCCACTCCGACCCTGGTCGAGGCGGGACTGGACGATCTGCTGAAGCAGCGGAGCGCACTGCTGGACGAAGCGTTCGGTCCGCTGTCGATCGTCGTGCGCTACGACCCGGACCGCCCGGACCTACTGATGGATGCGATCGGCAGGCTGTTCCCGGGTGCGCTGACGGCCACGGTGCACAGTGCCGCTGGGGAGAACCACGAGTGGCTGCGAAGGCTCGTCGCGTTGCTGCGTGAACGCGTGGGCCGCTTGCTCTTCAACGGCTGGCCGACCGGTGTCGCGGTGACTCCCGCGATGCAGCACGGTGGCCCCTACCCGGCCACCACCGCCCCGGCGACGACGTCCGTGGGTACGGCCGCGATCCAGCGTTTCCTGCGCCCGGTAACCTTCCAGAACTGCCCACCGGAGCTGCTCCCCCCTGTGCTGCGTGACGACAACCCGTGGCGGGTGCCGCAGCGTCGTGCGGCTGCCGGAGCGTCGGTGAACTGGGGAAACCCCGTCTCCTGACGCAGGGACGAAACAGATTTTTTACCGGTGACACTCTTCCCCCCGTAGTGCGGTGTGACATATTACTGCGCCATAGCGAACAAAAGCGGAGGTACTCCGATGAACAGATTCCGCACCCGGGTCACCGCCACTCTGGCTCTGACCACCACCACCGCCCTCCTGCTCACCGCCTGCGGAGCGGCCGACTCGGTCAGCTCAAGCGGCGGCACACGCAAGGTCGCCGTACTCGCGGCCTCCAGCCAGAACGGCTACAACCAGGCCGTCTACAAGGGCGTCCAGCAGGCCGCGGCCGCATCCGGCAAGAAGATCACCCTGAAGCTCCTTGACGGCCAGTTCGACTCGAACACGCAGTTGTCGCAGCTGCAGAACGTCACCAGCACCGGCAACTACGACGGTGTCGTCGTAGTGCCCAACGACGGCGTCGGCCTGGCCGCGGCATTCCCGTTGTCCAAGAAGATCCCGGTCGCGACGGTGCTCAACCCCATAGGGCCGGACATCAACAAGATGGAGCCGCAGGTCGACGGCGTGGTCACCACCGTAGGAGTGCCGCCCGCCGCGGCTGCGCAGAAGCAGGCCGAGGGCGTGGTCACCTACTGCGCCCGCATCAACCCCTGCAAGGTCGTGCTGCTGGTCGGCAACCTGTCGACGCCGCTCGACGTGGCCCGCCGCAACGCCTACAAGAAGGTGCTCGGCGCCCACTCCAACATCAAGGTGGTCAGCACGGTCGAGGGCCAGTACGACCGGGACACCTCGCTCAAGGCGATCAGCAACGTGCTCCAGGCCCACAAGGACATCAACGTCATCCTGTCGAACGCCGACCAGGAGGCCGCCGGCGCGCAGATCGCCCTGCAGAACGCGGGCATCAAGCCGAGCAGCGTCTACCTGACGGGTGCCGGCGGCACCAAGGACGCCGTGGCGGCCGTCCGCTCCGGAGCATGGAAGGCCGCGTACATCAACTTCCCGCTGAGCATGGGCAAGGCCGCGATGGAGCAGCTGATCAAGGCGATGGACGGGGGCACGCCCAAGGCCGTGGTGGACTCGGACGGGATCGGCGGAGTCGAGCCGTACGCGACCAAGGAAACCCTGGCCAGGACCCCGGACTTCACCGGCGAATGGAACGGCTGACACCGATGGCCACCGCCCAGCCAGTCATCGAGCTAGCCGGCATCACCAAGCGGTTCGGCGGAACAGTGGCCCTGGAGGGCGTCGACCTGGTCGTGCACGCGGGCAGCGTGCACGCCCTGGTCGGGGAGAACGGGGCCGGAAAGTCAACCCTCGGCAAGATCGCAGCCGGAGTCTACACACCCGATTCGGGGCGCATCGCCGTCGAGGGACAGCCGGTCGGGCGCTGGGACACCGTACGGGCACAGCGCCGCGGGATCGTGATGATCGCGCAGGAGCTGTCGCTCGTGCCTGACCTGACGGTGGCACAGAACGTGTTCCTCGGCATCGAGCAGAGCAGCTTCGGCATCCTGCGCCGTAACCACGGCCGACGGTTCGCCGAGCTCGACGAGATCGCAGGCTTCGGCCTCGACCCGGATGCGCGGGTGGGCGATCTGCGCATCGCCGACCAGCAGAAGGTCGAGATCCTGCGCGCCCTGGCCCGGGAGGCCAAGGTGATCGTGATGGACGAGCCGACCTCGTCGCTCACCGCGCACGAGACCCAGCGGCTGCACGATGTGATCCGCCTCCTTACCGCGCAGGGACGGGCGATCGTCTACGTGTCGCACTTCCTCGACTCCGTGCTCGAGGTCGGCGACACCGTCACGGTGATGCGCGACGGCCGCAAGATCCGCACCGCGCCCGCGGCGGACCAGACCAAGTCGTCCCTGGTGGAGGCGATGCTTGGCCGGGAGCTCGCTGTCTCGTTCCCGTCTCTGCCGCCCGCGCCCCACCCGGACGTCGAACCGCTGCTCAAGGTGGAGGCGCTGGCCAGCGACGGGGGAGTGGAACGGGCCTCGTTCGAAGTACGGCCGGGCGAGATCGTCGGGCTGCTGGGGCTGGTCGGCTCCGGACGCACGGAAATCGCCCGAGCCCTGATAGGCGCGGACCGGGTCACCGCCGGAAGCGTCACGCTGGACGGCCGCACGCTCGGCCGGATGACACCGCGGCAAAGTCGCGATCTGGGCCTGGTGTTGGTCCCCGAGGACCGGCACGGGCAGGGCCTGGTACTGCAGCGCAGCGTCACCGAGAACATGACACTTGCCTCTCTGGCCCGCTTCTCCCGGTTCGGCGTCATCGACCGACAGGCAGTCAGCAGGCAGGTGGACGAGCTGGTCCGCCGCCTGGAGCTGCGCCCGGCCAAGCCCGAACTCCCGGTACAGAGCTTCTCCGGTGGCAACCAGCAGAAGGCGCTGATCGCCAAGTGGCTGGTCGGCGATCCGAAGCTGGTGATTCTCGACGAGCCGACCCGCGGTGTCGACGTCGGCGCCAAACTCGCCATCTACGAACTCATCGCCGACCTGGCGGCCCGCGGCATCGGAGTGCTGCTGATCTCCTCGGAACACGAGGAAGTGCTCGGCCTCGCCCACCGCGCCCACCTGGTCAGCCGTGGCGAGGTGCTCGACGAGGTGGACCCGCGCGGGCTGGCTGTCGAAGACGTCCTCCGGCGGCTGTTCGATGTCGCGGACACGGCCGGAACAGGCGAAGCAGGAAAGGCAAAGGAGTCCATGCCATGACCGCCACCGAAACCGCGCCCGAGGCCGGCGCAGGCGTTGCCCTCCACGGCGGCACCCCGATCGGCCCCCGCGTCATCGCCTTCGCCCGGGACTACGCCGCACTGATCCTGCTGGTCGCGATCTTCGTGACGCTGTCGATCATCTCGTCGTCGTTCCTGTCGTTCACCAACGTCATGAACATCCTCAACCAGAGCACACCGCTCGCGATCATCGCCGTGGCGGGCACGTTCGTCATCGTCTCAGGAGCGTTCGACCTCTCCACGGCGGCGATGTACGCGGTGGTCAGCGTGGTCGCCGCATCGATCGCCACGTCCACCGGCAGCACATGGACGGCCTTGCTCGCCGCGCCGGTGCTGGGCCTCGTCATGGGGGCGCTCAACGGACTCGCCGTGACCCGCCTGAACGTGCACTCGTTCCTCGCCACACTCGCCTCCAGCCTGGTCTACAAGGCGGTAGCCGTGCTGGTCACCGGGGGCTCGCTGATCACGGTGACCACGAGCGGCTTCTCCGATCTCGGGCGCGGTCAGGTCGCCGGGATCTTCTACTCGGTCCTCATCCTGCTGGTCGTCTTCGCCCTCGCATCACTCCTGCTCAACGGCACGGTCTTCGGCCGGCACGTGTTTGCCGTCGGAGGCAACTCCGACGCGGCTCATCTCTCCGGCGTGCGCGTGGACCGGGTCAAGGTCACCGTGTTCGCGCTCAGCGGCCTGGCCGTCGGCATCGCCGGCGCGATCGGAGTCTCCCGCCTCGCATCAGGCCAGCCGCAGGCCGGCAGCGGCCTCGAACTGCAGGCCATCGCAGCGATCATCCTCGGCGGCACCAGCATCTACGGAGGCATCGGCGCGGTCTGGCGCTCGCTGGTCGGCGTCTACCTGATCGCCTTGATCGGCAACGGCTTCGACATTCTCAACGTCAATCCGCAGATGAAAGACCTGGTCACGGGTGTCATCATCCTGGCCGCGGTGGCGCTCGCGGCCGCCGACCGGCGTCGGCGCTGACCCGTCCCCCCAGCGCAGAAAGGTTTCGACATGGCTGAAGTACGCGTCGCCATCGACGTCGGTGGCACCTTCACCGATGTGGTGAAACTCGTCCCGCAGACCGGGGAGCTGCGGTTCGAGAAGGTGGCCACCACCCCGGCCGAGCCCACCAAGGGGGTGCTCGCGGCCTTCGCCGCCGCCGAGGCCGCGCTGAACGAGGTGACCACCTTCAACCATGGCTCCACACTCGGCCTCAACTCACTGCTGACCCGCACCGGAGCCAAGGTGGCCGTGGTCGCCACTGCCGGCTTCCGCGACGTCTACCTGCTCGGGCGAACCGACCGGCGACCGATGTACGCGCTCACCTACCGCAAGCCGGAAGCCCTGCTGAAGCGGCGGGACACCTTCGAGGTGGTGGAGCGTTCGCTGTTCGACGGCAGCGTTGCGACACCGTTCGACGAGTCCAGTGCGCGCTCGGTCGCCGCCGAGATCGCAGCCGGCGGCTATCAGGCGGTCGCTGTCTCCTTCCTCCACGCGTACGCGAACCCGGCGCACGAACTCGCCATGCGGGACGTACTCCACGAGATCGCGCCCGGCGTCGAAGTGACCCTGTCGCACGAGCTGTCCGGCGAGTACCGCGAGTACGAGCGCACCTCGACGGCCGTACTGGACGCGTACATCAAACCGATCATGCGGACGTATCTCGAAGCCCTGGCGAAGCGGCTGGACGAGGGCGGCTTCGCCGGCCGGTTCCTGATGTCACGCTCCGGCGGCGGCGCGATGACCGCCGCCGCGGCAACCCGGCAGCCGGTCAACCTGATCCTGTCCGGTCCGGCCGGCGGTGTCGTGGGCGCCGCTTCACTCGCCAAGGTGATCGGCACCCCCAACATGATCACCATCGACATGGGCGGCACCAGCCTGGACGCCTCACTGGTGCTCGACGGTGAGCCAGTGCTGCACCAGGGCGCCGAGTTCGAGGGCCTGCCCATCAACACCACCTCGCTCAACATCCACACCATCGGCGCGGGCGGCGGCTCGATCGCCTGGCTGGACGCGGCCGGCGCCCTGCAGGTCGGCCCGCAGAGCGCCGGAGCCTCTCCGGGCCCGGCGGCGTACGGGCGAGGCGGCACCCAGCCCACCTTCACCGACGCAGCCCTGATCCTCGGCTACATGGGCAGCGACTCGCCGCTCGGCGGCTCGCTGCGACTCGACGACGATCTCGCCGCCAAGGCGCTGCAGCCGATCGCCGACCGACTCGGGATGAGCCTGCGGACGCTGGCCCGCGGCATCGTCCGCATCTCGACCATCAAAATCGTCGGCGCGGTCCGGGCGATCACCGTCGAACTCGGCCGCGACCCAAAGGACTTCGCGCTGCTCTCGTTCGGCGGAGGCGGCGGCCTGGTCGCCGTGGACGTGGCCCGCGAACTCGGTATCCCGACGGTCATCGTGCCGCCGGGACAAGGCGCGTTCTCGGCACTGGGCATGCTCATGGCCGACGTGCAGCACGACTATTCACGCACCGACGTGCTCCCCCTGGCCTCGACCCCACAGGCGTACTTCGAAGAGGCGTTCGCCACGATGGAGGCCGAGGCGAACACGGCCCTGGGCGACGAGGGCTTCGGCCCTGAGCACCGCAGCCTGCACCGTTCGGTCGACCTCCGCTACGCCGGCCAGGAGCACGCGGCGACCGTCCCCTACCCGGCCGAGAACGTCACCGACAACCTCGCGGAAAGCTTCCGAGCGCTCCATGAACGGCTGTACGGCCACGTCATGGACGACGCGGTCGAGATCGTGACGCTGCGACTGCGCGCGGTCGGCCTGGTCGACAAGCCCGCATGGCCCCGGCACACCGAGCGGACCATCGGCGAGCCGCCGGTGCTGGGTGAGCGCCAGGTCTTCACGCAGTCCGACACAGGCGTTCCCTACCGCCTGGTCAGCCGGGAGTCACTGATGGTCGGCGACATGATCGACGGCCCCGCGGTGGTCGCCGAGCACACGGCCACGACCGTATTGCACACCGGCGACCGGCTGCGCGTGGCCGAACACGGTGAACTCGTCATCAGCGTCCACGCGGAGGAGGAGAACCAGTGACCGACGCGATCACCCTTGAGGTCATCCGGCACGCCCTGCTGGCTGCCGCCGAAGAGATGGCCCGCAACCTGTGCCGGACGGCGTACAACACCGTGGTCTACGAGATCCACGACTACGGCATCGGCCTGCACGACGCGAACGGCGACGTGGTAGCCGACGCGCCCGGCATCGCGATCTTCACACGCGGCAACGACCACGGCATCCACCGGGCGATCGAGCACCTCGGCGCCGACAACCTGGCGCCCGGCGATGTGTTCCTGCTGAACTACCCGTACTGGTCGTCGGCGCACACACTGGACACCCTCGTCTTCGCACCGATCCACGTCGACGAGCAACTGATCGGCTTCGCCTCGTGCCGCATCCACGTGCTCGACCTGAAGCAGAAGAACCCCGGGTACGTGCTCGACTCGACCGACATGTATCAGGAAGGCATGTTCTTCCCCGGCTCGCGCCTCTACCGCGCGGGCGAGCCCAACCAGGAGATCTTCGACATCATCCGCTTCAACTCCCGGATGCCCGAGCGCACCGTCGGTGACCTGCAGGCCCAGGTCTCGGCCTGCGTGACGGGAGTACGGCGCGTCCAGGAACTGGCTGCCAAACACGGCGCCGACGTGCTGGCCGCCACGATGCGGTCGATCAACGACCACGGCGAACGGCTGGCCCGGCTGGCCCTGGCCGACCTGCCGCGCGGCACCTGGAGCGCCACCGACATCGTTGACTCCGACGGCGTCGACACCGACCGCGAGATCCTGCTCAAGGCCACGGTCACGATCACCGAGGACGAGTTCGTCGTCGACTGGACCGGCAGCGAACGAGACGTACGCGGCCCCATCAACCTGCCGGTGGGCCAGACGATCGCGCTCTCCAGTCTCGTGTTCAAGGCACTGACCACGCCGGACACCCCAGTGGTGGCCGGCAACTTCGCTCCGCTGAAGGTGATCACCGATCCCGGCAGCGTCATGCACGCCGTGCCACCGATGCCCACATTCACTCTGTGGACCGGTCTGCTCGCAGGCGAGGTGATCCTGAAGGCGCTCGCCCACGGCATGCCGGAGCGTATTCCGGCCTGCTCCGGCGGCGACGTCTCGTCGATGATGGGACTCGGAACGAACCCGCGAACAGGCCAGCCGTGGCTGGAAGCGACCAACGAGGCCGTCGGGTTCGGCGGGCACGCCGACGGCGACGGAGAAGACGGCATCATGCACATGTCCGAGCCGGGCTGTCGCAACAATCCGGTCGAGGTACTGGAACAGAAGTCGCCCATGTTCATCGAACACTATGGCTATGTGCCGGACACGGCAGGTCCGGGCAGGCATCGCGGCGGCGTCGGCGTCCAGCGTGTCTACCGGTTCACCGCACCGTCCACCGGCATCGCGCTGGTCTACCGCACCAAGTCGGCACCGTGGCCGATCGGTGGCGGCCGGCCTGCGACTCCCGCCCGGATCGTGCTCAACCCGGACACCGAGCGCGAGGTCGTCACCCGTGGCAGCTACAACTCGCTTGCGGCGGGAGACGTCCTCGCCAACGTCACCGGCGGCGGGGGCGGCTACGGGCCCGCGTTCGAACGCGAGCCGGCGAAGGTGCTGGAGGACGTGATCGACGGCTTCGTGTCGGTCGAGGCGGCCCGGTCCGCCTACGGGGTCGTGATCACCGAGCAACCGTGGGCAGTCGACGAGTCGGCCACGGCACAGTTGCGGGCGGCCCTGTGACCACGGCCGACCTCGTCATCACCGATGCGCTGCTGCACGAAGGCGAGCCCGTCGAAGCCGACGTGGTCGTACACGACGGGCGGATCGTGGCCGTCGGACCCGGTGAGGGCAAAAGCCACCCGGCGTCGCGGACACTCGCCGCCGCTGGAGCGTCGCTCCTGCCAGGCCTCATCGACGCGCATTTCCACGCCTACGCGACAAGCCTCGACGCGTGGCAGTTGGAGAACACACCGCTCAGCTTCGTGGCACTGGCAGGCGCCCGGAGGCTGAGCCGGGCGCTGCGCCGCGGGTTCACCACGGTCCGTGACGTCGCGGGTGGTGACGCCGGCCTGGACCAGGCGATCGCAACAGGACTGATCGAGTCCCCCCGCTACCTGTGGACCGGCCCGGCCATGAGCCAGACAGGCGGTCACGGCGACCCGCGCGCCGCCGACACCGACATCTGCTTTCACTCCGGGCCCATGAACCAGGTGGTCGACGGGGTGGACAACCTGAGGGTCGCGGCGCGCGACCGGTTCCGTCGCGGCGCACATGCCCTCAAGATCATGACCTCCGGCGGCGTGGTGTCGCCCACCGACCCGATCCGGGTGCCGCAGTACTCGGCCGAGGAGATCCGGGCGGTCACCGAGGAAGCCCGACGACGCGGCAGCTACGTCGCCGCCCACGCCTACTCACCCGAGGCGATCCGGCACTCGATCGCGTGCGGGGTGCGCTCCATCGAGCACGGCAACCTGTTGGACACGGACACGGCCGAAGCGATGGCCGCCGCCGGGGCGTTCCTGGTACCGACGCTGGCGGCCTACGACGCGATGGCCCGGCGCTGGCAGGAGGTAGCCCTGAGCCCCGTGCAACGCGCCAAGAACGCCGAGGTGCTGGACTCAGGCGTCAGAGCGGTACAACGCGCCCAAGAGGCCGGGGTGCGCGTCGGTTTCGGGACCGACTTGATGGCCGACCTGGAAGACGATCAACTGCGCGGACTGAAACTGCAAGCCGAAGCAATCGGCTGGCAGGCGGCCCTGCGCTCGGCAACCAGAGTGAACGCAGAGCTCATCAACCGGCCTGACCTGGGCCGCGTCGAGGTGGGCGCGACCGCCGACCTGCTTCTGCTGGACGGCCGACTCACCGATGACGAGACGCTGCTCTGGGACGAGAAGCGGAGCCGCACCGTGATGCAGGGCGGAGTGCCGAAGTGACAGTTCCTGACTTGTCCTGCCTGGTCCTGCCCGACCAGGCCCCGGCGGAGTTCCTGGCCCGAGTCCGTGACGCGGAGCAGGCGGGTGCGCGTACGGTCTGGATGTACGATCACTTGTCCTGGCGTGACCTGGCCGACGGCCCCTGGTTCAGTACGGTGCCGCTGCTCGCGGCAGCGGCCGGGGCAACATCCACCGTGCGCCTCGGTGCGCAGGTGGCGACGCCCAACTTCCGGCATCCCGTGCCGTTCGCGAAAGAGGTCATGACCCTCGACCACATGGCCGCGGGGCGGCTGGAGCTCGGTGTGGGAGCGGGCGCGGAAGACGCGGACGCACGCGTGCTCGGCCAGGCGCCGCTGACTCGCAGGGAGCGCAGCAACCGTTTCGAAGAGTGGGCGACGCTGCTCGCCACTCTGCTGGAGCAGGACCGTACGACGTTCCGTGGGTCCTTCTACAGTGCCGAAGACGCGCGAATGATCCCGGGCTGTGTGCAGCAGCCCCGGGTGCCGCTGACCGTCGCCGCGACGGGCCCACGGAGTATGCGACTGGCGGCACTCCTGGGCTCGGCCTGGGTGACGTATGGGCCGTACCGCCAGTCACCGGCGCCGCAGGAGTGGCTGGCGGCAATCGCGGAACAGAACAAAAGTCTGGGCAAGGCGATCGCCGAGGTGGCGCCAGGCAAACAGATCCGCCGCATCGCGCAGGTGGCGCTCGACGAAGCGCGCCCCTTCGGGGACGCGGACACCTACCGGCAGTTTGCCGAGGACGTGGCGGCAGCGGGGTTCGACGAACTCACCGTGCACTGGCCACGCCCCGACGGCCGAGGCGTGCCGACCGCCGCCATCGACATGGTCGTTGCCACTCACTCCTGAGCCGTTCGCAGGACTGGCCCACACGAGGACTGCTCCGTTTTTGCGGCCCCTCTGTCCATTCCAGCCACGGCCGAGGAAGGCATGACCTGCGCGGCGCCTGGTCGCCTGGACCAGGTGAGTGAGGGCCACACGGCGGTCCCAGAAGCGGTCCCAGCCCGGTCGACCGCGCACGGCCGGGCAGCGAACACCTCGTCCTCACTGACGACCAGGGCATCTCGCTCGCGGTGTCCCTGACCGGCGGCAACCACAATGACGTCACCCAACTTCTGCTCCTGCTCGACAAGTTCCCGGCCATCGTCGGGCTCGTCGGCCGACCCGGGCGCAGGCCGGACGCACTGCTGGTAGACCGCGGCTACGGCCACGACAAGTACGGTCGACGGCTCCGGCAGCGCGGCATCCGCCCCGTGATCGCCGAGCGAGGCCAACCACACGGATCCGGCCTGGGCATCTTCCACTGGGCCGTCGAGCGCACCACCTCCTGCCTGCACTGCTTTCGCCGCCCGCGCATCCGCTGGGAAAGACGCGACGACATCCACGAAGCATTCCTCGGCTTCGCCGTCTACCTGCTCGTCATCCATCGCTCCAGCCCTGACGCGTCCAACGGCAGCGCGTCGGACAGCACCTCCGCGCCTTCAGAGGTGACCAGGATGTCGTCCTCGATGCGCACGCCGATGCCGCGCAGCTCCGGCGGCACGGTCAGGTCGTGCGCATGGAAGTACAGGCCGGGCTCGACCGTGAGCACCATGCCGGGGGTCATCGTGCCACCTTGGTAAGCATCGTCGTCGGCCCGCGCGCAGTCGTGCACGTCCAGCCCCAGGTGGTGGCCGATGCCGCAGACCAGGTAGCGACGATGGTGCTGGCCCGTGTCGGACAGCGCCTCGTCCACGGAGACCGGCAGCAGCCCCCAGTCGGCAAGGCCGTGCGCGATCACCTCCATGGCGGCGTGGTGGAAGTCGGTGAACCGGCGGCCCGGGCCCACTGCCTTGAGCCCGGCCCGATGGGCCATCTCCACCAGGTCGTGCACCCTCCGCTGGGTGGGGGAGAACCGACCGGAGGCCGGGAAGGTACGGGTGACGTCGGCGGTGTAGTGGCTGTCCACCTCCACGCCCATGTCGAGCAGGAGCAGTTCGTCCGGGAGTACCGGGCCGTCGCAGCGGACCCAGTGCAGTGTCGGCGCGTGCTTGCCGCTGCCGACGATCGACGCGTAGCCCGGGCCGTTGCCGTACGCGCGGGCGTATCGGTCGAAGGTGCCCTGCAGCCATCGTTCCCCCGGGCCCTCGATGGCGGCCGGGATCTCGCGCACGACCGCGGCGAAGCCCTCGATCGTGCGGTCCACGGCTCGGCGGAGTTGTCCGACCTCCCACGCGTCCTTGTACATGCGCAGCTCGGCCAGGGTCCGGCTGACTTCCTCGTCGACCGTCACGTCCTCGCGGAGCTCCGAAAGGGTCCGCACGTCGATCCCCAGGGCATGTGCCCAGTCGTCGAGGCCCGGTGCGGCCCCGATCCACAGCTCGCCATACCTGGCGTCCCGCCAGAAAGCCTGCTCGCCGGGGTAGGCGGGAGGCGGTATGTAGAGCGTGGCGTCGCCGGCCCGCAGCACCACTACGGCGTTCTCGATCGCACAGCCCGTCACCCAGTAGAAGTCGCTGTCCGGGCGGAAGTCGTACGCCGTGTCGTTGCTGCGGACAGGAGCCTCCCCTGCACTCAGCACCACGGTCCTGCCGGGAAGCGCGGCAGCCAACCGCGCCCGGTGGTCGGCGGCGGCCTCGGCGGCGCCGGGGACGACCGGTGGCGTGCGGTCGGGAGTGTCCCAGCCCGTGCCCATGTACGTGTTGAATGCGGGGATGTCGGTCAGCTTCGGGGGCTTGCCGTCACGCACCGGTGATTCCTCCTCCTGCGTCCTGCATCAGCTCGGTCAGCCGGGCGAAGACCCGCTCGTCGCCGATGCCATCGTGTTCGTACTCGTTGGTGACCCAGGTCCGGATGTTTCCGACCCGGGAGGCCGTGTCCAGTTGCAGGCCCGCGTCCACGTACATGTCGTCGTGGTAGACGGCGGCGACGACCGGAACCTCGTTGGCGGCCAGCCGGTCGAGGTCGTACAACGGAGGCCACTTCTCGCGGGCGGCCAACAGCTCTACCGCCCCCTGGAACGGGCGCAGTTCGGTGATCTCCCGGAACATCCAGGGGTAGATCATCTCCCCGGTGAAGAGCAGCGGTCTGGCGTCCTCCGCGAACTGCGGGTGCCGGGCCCGTTCGGTCTGCGCCGCCCACGCGGTCGCGCCGGCGCCGTGCCCGTAGATACTCTCCTGCAACGCCGCGAACAGCGGGTTGTCGCTGTACGCGGTCCGGGTCAGCACCTGGTGCAGGAACGCGGCCGACAGTTCGTTCCCGTTGAACGCCTCGTCGAGCAGCCAGTGCAGGCGCTCGTGGCCCGGCTTCATACCGAGGTCGATGCCGAGCGACTGCAGCCGCCGGACGGTCAGCACGTCGCCGTCGGGGAGCAGCACATCGCCCTCGGACAGCCGGTCGGCGATCCGGCCGACGTGTTCGACGTGATGCGGGTATCGCCGGTAGAACGCCTCGTTCTTCGCTTCGACCCGCGGGTACGTACGCCCGTAGACCTCGGCGGCCGACGGTTCGAGACCGGGCAGTCCTCCGGTGACGTAGCAGGCACTCAGCCCCTCGGGGGCCCGGGACAGGTACGTCAGAGTGAGGAAGCCGCCGTACGACTGCCCAAGCGTGGACCAGCGCGTGCCCTCGAAGACGGTCCTCCGCAGGTACTCGTGGTCCGCCACGATCGAGTCGGCCCGGAAACACGTGAGGAAGTCCGCACCCTCCTGGGCGGTCGCGAACGCGCTCATCCGGCGGGCGTCGATCCGGGTACTGCGTCCTGTGCCGCGCTGGTCGACCATGACCACCCGGTGCGTCCTGAGGGCCTGGCCGATCCATCCGCTCCGGTCGAGCGGGCGTGGACCTTTCCCGCCGGGGCCGCCTTGCAGATAGACCAGGCAGGGCAGGTCCTCGTCCTTCCGCGTGGGAGCGGTGAGTTCACGGGCGAAGAGCTGGATCGTCCCGTGGGCCGGTTCGGACCAGTCGAGCGGGACGTCCACGAGGTGCTCCCGCACGTGCATGCCGGGAATCGTGTAGGTGACGGTGCCGGTCATGCGGTGGCGGCCCTCCTTCGACGGTCCCACTCCGGGTTGATCCGAGGAATGGCAGCCAGCAGCGTTCGCGTGTACGGGTGGCGCGGGTCGTCGAAGACCTGGCCGCGCGGCCCTTGTTCGACGATTTTTCCTTTGCTCATGACCGCCACTCGGTGCGCGATCCGCCGGACCACGGCCAAGTCGTGGGCGATGAAGATGTAGCTGAACCCGCTCTCGCGCTGAAGGCGCAGCAGCAGCTCAAGGACCTGTGCCTGCACGGACACGTCCAGCGCGGAGACCGCCTCGTCGCAGATCACCAGTTTCGGATTGACGGCGAGCGCACGGGCGATGCCGATCCGCTGGGCCTGGCCGCCGGAGAACTGTGCGGGATAGCGCTGGGAGTGGTCGGGGTTGAGACCGACCCGCGCCATCAGCTCCCCGGTGTACGCTCGCCGGCCTCCGTTGGGTGCGATGCCCTGGTAGTCGAGCGGCGCCATCAGGATGCGCTCGACGGTGTGCCGGGGGTTGAGCGAGGAGAACGGATCCTGGAAGACGACCTGCACGTCGGCGCGGTAGCGGGCGAGTTGCGCGCCTGTGGCGTGGGTGACGTCCTCGTCCTCGAACTCCAGGGTGCCCGCACTCGGCTCCATCAACTTGGCGACGATCCGCGCGCTGGTGGACTTGCCGCTGCCGGACTCGCCGACCACGGCGAGGGTCTCCCCCCGGTGTACTGCGAAGCTGACGCCGTCCACGGCGGTGAACTCGCTCTTGCGGCCGAACGTGCCACGGGTGGTGAACCGTTTGGTCAGGTCGCGGGCGCTGAGCAGTACGTCGGTCACAGAACCACCTCGTCGGCGGAAAGATCATCAGTGATGCGCGGGATGCTCTCCAGCAGCCTGCGCGTGTAGGCGTGCTCAGGTGCCGAGAAGACCTGCTCGGCAGTGCCGTACTCGACCTGCTCGCCCCGGCACATCACGAGCACACGCGTCGCGATCGAGCTGATCACGGCGAGGTCATGGGTGATGAAGACCATCCCGGTGCGGGTCTGCCGCTGCAGGTCGGCGAGCAGACGCAGGATCTGGGCCTGCACCGTCACGTCCAGGGCCGTGGTCGGCTCGTCGGCGATGAGCAGCCCGGGGGAACAGACCAGCGCCATCGCGATCATGATGCGTTGTCGCTGCCCGCCGGAGAACTGGTGGGGGTAGTGTCCGGCCCGTCGCTCCGGTTCCGGGATGCCGACCTGCTCCAGCGCCTCGACGGCGACCTTCCTGGCCTCCTTACGCGAACCATCGAGGTGCGCCCGGTACATCTCCTCGATCTGCACGCCGACCGTGTAGTACGGGTTCAGCGAGGACAGCGGATCCTGGAAGATCATGGATGCCTGTGCGCCGCGTATCCGGCGCATCTCGCCGTCGCCCAGGCCGAGCAGTTCGACGCCGTCCAGCCGGACGCTGCCGGTCGTGAGGGCCCCGCGTGGCAGCAGGCCCATGACGGCCAGGCTGGTCATCGACTTGCCCGAGCCGGATTCGCCGACGATGCCGACCGTCTCGTTCCGGCCGACCGTGAAGGACACGTCCTTGACGACGGCCACGGGACCGCGCGTGGTCGGCAGGGTGACGGTGAGGTTTTCCACGACCAGCAGTTCGCTCGTCACGTCCTCACCCGACGCGGCTGCGCTCATCGGATCCTCGCTCATCGGACCCCGGTCCCTCATCGGATCCTCACTCTCGGGTCGAGGGCGGTGTACACGAGGTCGACCACGACGTTGCCCACCACCACGAAGAAGGCCGCGAGGAGCGTGACCGCCATGATCACCGGCTGGTCGTTCTTGGCGATCGAGTCGGCGGCCATTTTCCCGATGCCGTTGAGACCGAAGACGGTCTCGGTGATCAGCGCGCCGCCCAGCAGCGCGGCGAAGTCCATGCCGAAGATCGTGACGATCGGCGTGAGCGCGGGCCGCAGCGCGTGCCGCCGCATCGTGAGGACGGGTGCCAGGCCCTTGGAACGGGCGGTGCGGAAGAAGTTCTCGGCCAGTGTGTCGATGACGTTGGCCCTCGTCAGCCTGGCGTACAGGCATGCGGCGCCGGTGGCGAGCACGATCCACGGCATCAGGTACGACTGGAACCACAGCCAGGGGGCGTCAGTGAAGGCCACGCTCGACGGGAACGGCAGGATCTGCAGCTTGACGACGAGGACGTACTGCAGGGCGAGCGCGAGCACGTAGTTGGGGATGCTGGCACCGCCCAGGGCCAGATTCATGGCGGACCGGTCCCACCAGGTGCCCTCCTTGACCGCGCTGAGCAGTCCCATGGTGATGCCGACGAGCAGCCAGAGCGTGGCCGCGCCGATCGCGAGGGTGGCGGTGACGGGGAGCCGGTCCAGGACCATCTGCCACACGGATTGGTTGGTCTGGAACGAGTAGCCGAGGCAGGGGGCCGGGCAGTGCACCAGGTTCGTGCCGGAGCCGTAGTCCCGCCCGGCGAACAGCCCGCTCAGGAAGTCCCAGAACTGGGTGAGGAACGGCTTGTCGATGCCGAGGACGGTGCGGATCTGCGTGACCCGTTCCGGTGTGCAGGTCTTGCCGCAGATCATCAGCGCGGGGTCCGGTGACAGCTTGAAGAAGATGAGGTAGGTGAACAGGCAGACCAGGAAGAGGATCAGTACGAGCCCGGTGATCCGGCCGGCGAGGTAGCGCGCCATCAGGCGGCCTCCCCCGCGTCGGTGGCGGCCCGGACCCGGTCCCCGAGCACGGTGAGGGACAGCACGGTCAGGAAGAGGAAGAGCCCGGGGATCGCGAAGTACAGGGGATCCACGGCGTACCAGGTGACGGAGCTGGCGATCATCTGGCCCCAGGACGGCGTCGGCGGGCTGACGCCGACGCCCAGGAACGACAGCCCGGCCTCGGTTCCGATGTATCCGGGCACGGCGAGCGTCGTCATCACGATGAGCGAACTCCGCAGGTTCGGCAGGATCTCCTTGAACACCAGATCGCGCCGGGAAGCCCCCGAGGCGCGGGCCGCCTCGACGAAGTCCCGGTTCAGCAGCGTCAGCGTCTGCCCGCGCACCACACGCGCGAGATAGGGCCAGCCGAACAGGCTGATCACGGCGACCAGCAGCAGCGACCTGTTCCCCGTCGGCAGCGACGACAGGATGGCGATCATGAAGATCAGTGCCGGAAAGGCCATCAGGAAGTCCATGACCCGCGAGACGACCTGGTCGACCCAGCCGCCGTAGAAGCCGGCGACCATGCCGAGGACCACGCCCAGCAGGGTGGTCAGCACCGTCGCCGACGCGGCGATCAGGAACGACACGCGTGCGCCGTACGCGATGCGCGCCAGTATGTCGCGACCGTTCAACGGCTCGACACCGAAGGGGTGTTCGGCACTGATACCGCCGAACGCACCCTTCGGAAGGCCGCCCGCGTCGACGTCGATGGCCGCCATGTCGAACTGCGTCGGTCCTTGGCCGGTCAGGGCACTGATGAGTGGCGCGCAGAGCGCCATCAGCACCATCAGGGCGAGGAAGGAGGCGCTCAACAGCGCGGCACGGTCGTGCCGCAGCGCGCCCAGGATCCGGCGGCCGGGGGTGATGGACGCGCCGGGTGCGCCCGCCGACGTCCCGGCCTGTGCGTCGTGCGTGAAGGCAGTCGTCATCGGCCGCCTACTTCCCCGCGTCCTTGAGGCCTACGGAGACCAGGTCGATGCCACCGCTGAACGAGGCGGACAGATAGGCGCCCGCGATGTTGGCGCCTGGGATGAGCAGGGCCTTCTCGTATGCCAGGGGGATGATCGGGGCCTCGGCCATGATCTGCTTGTCCAGCGCGCCGTACGCCTTGTTGGCGACGTCCACGTCCTTCATGGCCGCGATCTCGTCGATCCGCTTGTTGATGGCCTCGTTGTCGATCTGCGCCAGGTTGGTGTTCGCGGTCGGGGTGATCCTGCGACCGTCGAACAGCGGCGGCAGGAAGGTCGAACCGGACGCCCAGTCGGGGCACCAGCCGGTGACGGCGAGATCGTGCTGCTTGGCCGTGGTGCCGATGACCTCGTAGTACGACGAGGTGTCGATGGTGTTGATCTTCACCTTGATGTTCAGAGGCTTGAGCGCCTCCTGGATCGCCACCGCAACCGCCGTGTTCTTGGGATCCGGACGGTTGTCCAGGGTGAGGGTGAACCCGCCCGACACACCGGCCTCGGCGAGCAGTTTCCTGGCCTTGTCCACGCTGTGCGGGTAGAGGTCGTATTCCGTACGGCCGAGGATGGTCGGCGGCTGGATCGCGGTCGCTTTGGCAGCGAGCCGGGAGCCGCCGAGCGCGGCGACGACCGTGTTCTTGTCGATCGCGTACGCGATGGCCTTGCGCACCCTCGGGTCGGAGAGGTGCTCGCGGGTCGTGTTCATCCCCATGTACGTGGTGCAGCCCGCGTACCCGGACATCGTGCGCGCCTTCAACTGCGGCGTCTGGATCCGCGACAGGGTCGCCGGCTGGATGGTGCCGGCATTGCCCGCGATGGCGTCGACGTCCGTGCCCTGACCGGCCAGCAGACGCTCGTCGATGGTGGCGCCGTCGAGCCCGAAGGTCCACTCGAAGGCGTCCGGCTTGGCCGCCCGGACCTTGTCGGTCGACGCCTTCCACTTCGGGTTGCGGACCAGCTTGAGCGAGGTGCCGTGGTCGTAACTGGCCACCTTGTAGGGGCCGGAGGCTATGGGCTTGGTGTCGAAGGCGTGCTTCGCGCCGGTTCCCTTCGGGAATGGCGTGAAGTTGGGCATCGTCAGGGCGCTGGGGAAGTCGGGGACGGACTTCTTCAGATGGAAGACGACGGTCTTGGCATCGGGCGTCTCGATCGAGTCGAGGCCACCGGACTGGTACGGCCCCTTGTAGTCGGCCGGCGCCTCGATCAGTTCCTTCGGGTACGGCGATCCGCCCATCTCGGGGTCCCACGCGCGCTCGATACCGAACTTCACGGCCGCGCTGTCGATCGGTGTCCCGTCCTCGAAGGCCAGGCCGTCCTTGAGGTGGTACGTCCAGGTCTTCGCGTTGTCGGACGGGGTGCCGGTGTCGGTGGCCAGATCGGGCACGATCTTCGTGCCCTCGGCGCCGGGTCCGGCGCCGACCGTGGTCAGGCCGCGGTAGATGAGCCGGTAGAAGTTGTTGACACCGCCGTCCCAGCCGAGCCCTGGGTCCAGGTGGGAGAAGTCCGCATCGGCCAGGATGCGGACGGTGCCGCCGGTTGCCGGAGTCGGCGAGGATCCGGCTCCGCCCTTGTCGGAGGTGATGCCCGCACCGCCGGTACAGGCTGCGAGCATCAGCGTGCTGAGCACCGTGGTACCAGTAAGAACCGTAGGTCTCCTCATGGGGCACTCCTTGGTCGATACGGGTGGACGAACTCGATGGGTGGGGTCACTGGGCGGGTGGGGTCACTGGGCCCTGATCCACACGCGCATGGCCTCGGGCCTGCGATTGCCCCACAGGAAATAGGGCACGAGAGTCACCGGGACCGTCACGGTTCCTTTGGCGGCGGGATGTTCGGCGGTGAACTCCGGGTAGAGCTCCAACGAGGAAGCGGGAACGACGTCCGCCGTCAGCCGAAGGACGACAGCACCGGGCAGGTCGGCCATGAGCGAAGAGATGTCCGCGGCGGCGATGTGGTGGGCCGACAGGACGAGGTCGTCCACCGGGGCAGGGGAATCCTGCTGCTCGACGCAGTAGACCAGCGGACCGCGGGCGACACCGACTGCGCCGCGGGTCGCGTCCAGATGGGGGTGGGACATGTGCCCACGCACCGGCATCGGCAGGTGCAGCCGCAGTGTGTCTCCCTCGGCCCAGTTCCTCTCGATGGTCAACCAGCCGTCCTCGGCCGTGACGGGCTCGCCGTCGAGCGTGACGTCGCGCGCCCAGGCGGGAATCCGGAGTTCGATCGCGTACGGGCGGTCCGGGGCGCGCTCCACCATCAGTCGAACGTCCCCGTCCCACGGGTAGGCCGTCTCGATGTTCACCGTGAGGGCGTCCGTCTCGATCCGGCTCTCGGCGTACAGGGCGATGCACAGCGCGTCCCGGCGCTCGACGGCCACGTAGTCACCGAGCTGCGCCATCCACCGGACGATGTTCGGCGGACAGCAGGGACAGGTGAACCATGACCGTCGCAGCGGCTCGCCACCGGTCTCGGCCCCGCTGCGCTGCTCGTGGTCGGGGCGGCGCTGAAGCGGGTTGTCGTAGAAGAACGCCTTCCCGTCGGCGGACAGCCCCACGGCATAGGCGTTGAACAGCACACGCTCGAAGACATCGAGATACTTCGCGCCACCTGTGGCCACGAACATGCGCCAGGCCCACTGCATAGTGGCGATGGCGGCGCAGGTTTCGCTGTACGCGCGCTCGGACGGCAGCTCGTACCGGTCGCCGATGGCCTCGTCCGAGTGCCGGCTGCCCAGCCCGCCCGTGAGGTAGAGCTTGGTGGCGACCATGTCGTTCCAGAGCCGGTCGAGCGCATCGAGCAGGGTCCGGTCGCCGGTCTCCAGATAGAGGTCGGTTGCCCCGGCGGCCAGGTACGCCATGCGGACCGCGTGCCCGGTGACTGACGGCAGGTCACGGAAAGGCAAGTGGTCCTGGAAGTACTCGGGGGAAAAGATGCGGTGCTTGAGGTGGCCGTGCCCCCGTCGGTCCACGAACAGGCTCGCCTGGGTCAGGTAGTCGCCCTCGCCGGTCTCCCGGTACAGCTCGACCAGGGCCATCTCCACCTCGGGATGGCCACAGGTGGCCTCATCACGGCCCTCGCCGAAGCGGCGCACGGCCAAGTCGGCGAATTTCCCGGCCACGTCGAGAAGCCGGCCGTCGCCCATCCGTCGACTGGCAGCGACGGCGGCCTGGATCAGGTGGCCGAGGTTGTAGAGCTCGTGTCCCCAAGCCAGCTCCTCCCACGGCTTCTTGGCCGCCGCCGGGTCCTGGAAGAACGAGTGCAGGTAGCCGTCCTCAGCCTGCACCCGCTCAAGGAGGCCGACCACCTCGTCGAAGAACTCCCGAACGCCGTCGTCCGCGTCGCCCGCGCCGATCTCGTACGCCAGACCTTCAAGCGTCTTGTACAGGTCGGTGTCGAGGAACGGGTAACGCCCGCGGTAGGCCGGGGGATCGTCGAGGAGCAGACGGCTCAGGTTGTCGACGTTGCCCGCGGACCGCAGTTGCTCGATGGTGTGCGGGATCGTCGACTGCCGGTTTCTGTCCTGCCAGTGGCGCAGTAGACCGCCGGTGATGCGCACGGTGGGAACTGGGACAACTGCGCCTGTTGCTGTCCGAACGGCCCCTGCCTGATTCCTCGCATGGGTTCTTAACTGCTCTGATGCCATCGAAGCCCCGGTGGTATGTGATATTGCACTATGACATGGCACTGCTGTCGCTCCACTGACCGTAAAGCCTTGACCAGGCGTACGGCAATGGAGGTTCCATGGAATTTACGTTGGGCCAGGCGGGCGGAGGAGGCCCCAACTGCCGCGAATGGGGCGTTACATGGCCCGTCGAGCGCTGCCCAATCGGAGAGGTGGACCCTGCCGTCACGAGTCACGAGCCCGTACCAGAGAGCACTTGCCGTCGGCTGCGCTGCCATAAAAGGTGCCCTTGAGGCGGCAGGAGGAGCGGACGGTGAGATCCGCGCGTCTCCCAGCGCTCCCAACGCAACCGCACTGAGCGGCAGCGGTGGGAGCCGAAATAGCGAGTGCACTACCGATCGCTGCTGCCGTGAACTACAGCGGCCAACTTCCTGAAAGTATGCGTGTTCTCCCCTGGGGTAGTTCGTAGACCTTCGTAGACCCTTTGCCGAATCGGGAGCATCCGAGATCGGTCCGATACCAACCTCTGCGCATGAGATAGCTCTGTCATCGTCATTTGAAGGCTGACCACTGACGCTGCGGACATGCTTCTTCCGTTTTCCTGGCAGCCTTGATCGGTGCTGGTCGAGCAGGGGAGTACTCGACGACAGCGGCGCGCTTTCGCCTTTAGCCACTGGGCGGGGCGGGCCGGCCAACCAGCGAGCCGGACGGAGGTCGGGAGGCTTATCGCCGCCGAACCGTTGGAAGGGCGGGCCCTTACGCTTACGCTGCTGGGCCACGACCGAGCCACCGGATTATGTAAGGGAACCGATGGCTACCGAGCTCGCCAGTGAACCGTATTCATCCTTTCTCGGCCAGGTGAAAGGCGGGCAGGCCGGATGCCAGGAGCCGGCGGGCTCCGTCGCGGTCGACGGCGCGGTGGCGTTTGCCCGCGGTGCAGCACTCGCCGGCGTGGGCCTGGAGGGGCGGGTGCCCGGCGCAGTCGACCTCGACGGTGCCCGGGTACTCGGCTGCGTCCTTGCCGGAAGCACCCGATCGGCCCGGCTCGGTAGCATGCAACGCATGGCCATCAAACTTGAGAACGTCGGCATCGCCGTTCGCGATCTCGAAGCAACGATCTCCTTTTTCACCGACCTCGGCCTCACGGTCGTCGGTCGTGACACGGTCAGTGGTGAGTGGACCGACACCGCCGTCGGCCTTGATGGCAATCACGCCAAAATTGCGATGCTCCAGACGCCAGACGGTCACGGTCGCCTTGAGCTCTTCGAGTACATCCACCCCGAAGCGATCGAGTCGAAGCCCACTCGTCCCAACGAGATTGGCATGCATCGCGTTGCCTTCTCAGTCGACGACATCGACAAAGCCCTTGAGGCAGCCGCAAAGCACGGATGCCGTCCGCTTCGCGGTGTGGCGACCTATGAGGACGTCTACAAGCTCACGTACCTCCGCGGTCCCAGCGGCATCCTTGTGATGCTCGCCGAGGAGTTGAAGAAGAACTGACGGCTGATCGGGTCAATTAACCTCGAAGTTTCGTGACGGTCCGCCGACGGAGTCGGTGGACCGTTTTCGTGCCGTGGGCTGAGGCGGTGCAGGCCGAAGGCCCGAGTGTCGCCTCGGGATGGCGCCGGATTCCACTGCTCCGGGTGTTGGGGTGCTGTCGAAGGGACGGGGAATCTGCTGGTCAGCCAGGGTCGGGCAGTTGGGTGAGCAGGTCGAGGGCTGCGGTGATGTGACCGGTCCAGGGCCAGTGCCGGGCCAGGCGGAGGGTTCGCCGACGGCCGGTGGTCACGAGCTGTCCGGCCGCGGTGAACAGGCGGAGCCGTAGCCGGCGGGGCTCCCAGAGCCTGGCCTTGCCGGTCAGGGCGAGCGTCGACATCCAGGCCAGCAGGTCGAGAGCGATCTGCACGATCTCCAGCCAGATCCGGTTCTGGGCCGTGCGGTGCAGGGGCAGGTTGCGCAGGCCGCTGGCCCGGGCGGCGCGGATGCGGTCCTCGGCCCGGGCCCGCAGCCGGTGACGGAGCTCGAGCCCGGCGATCGGCCGGCCCGAGGTGTTGGTGGCGAAACAGGTCAGCCGCATGCCGTCCGCATCCGTGAGCCGCAACTGGGCCCCGGGGTGCGGTCGTTCCTTTCTGACGATCAGCCGCATACCCTCCGGCCAGCCGTCCAGAACGTCGCCGGTGAGTTCAGCGATCCAGGCGCCGTCGCGGATCCCGCCGTCCGCCTCGACGGCCGCCGTCCAGGCCGATGCCGGAACCTTCAGCACATGCTGGTGGATCGCCTCGGTGATCACCATGCCGACCGAGTAGGACAGCCACCGTCCCCGCTGAGCGAGCCAGGCGACGAAGTCGTGGGTGCCGCCCGCGGAGTCGGTGCGGATCAGGGTCCGGCGCCCGCGCCGGTACTTCTTCGGCAGCTGGGCCAAGGCCAGTTGAGCGGCGGTGATGTGATCGGTGGCCGTGTTCGATCCCGCGTTGCCCGGTCTGAGCAGGGCTGCGACCGGTTCACCCGTGCCGCCCGGTCCGTGGTCGACGAACCCCATCAGCGGGTGGTGGCCGTAGGTTCGCTTCCACGTGGGTGCGGCGTCCTCCTTGTCCGAGTGCGCGATCACCAGCACCCCGTCGAGGTCCACGGTCACCGTCCCGCCCGCATCAGGCGCTTCCCGGTCGGCCAACCGCCAGACACGTCGGCGGACTTCAGCCCGCGCGGCACGGATGGCCCGCAGGGCCTTCTCCCCGGAGGCTGCAAGGGCGTCGATGAGGCGGGAGACCGTCGGATCGGAGGCCACCGGCCCGAACACGGCCGGCTCGGCCCGCAGCATGGCGACATCCGCGAGGCAGTCGCCGCCCAGCGCAACCGCCAGGGCCACGTCCAGCAGGACCTTGCCCGGGTCGTGCACCGCCCGAGCCTTCCGCCACGGCGTCAGCGCCGCTGATATCGCGGTGTCCAGGCCGGCCTTGCGGACGGTCTCGACCAGCAGCACGCCCCCGGCCTGCGAGACCACCGCCCGGCCGCCGCCCTCGATGCGGACACGCGGGTACGACCCGATACGCTTCTTCACCTGGAGAGTGCTTCTTTCCCTGCAGCCAACAGGACCCTAGACAAGTCCCATCGTTGCAGGTCAGGAGCACTCTCCACTTATTTGATCAAGCCTCGGACACTCCACCTCGTGAAAGCGCGAGGTTAAAGAGCGTTTTGTCCGGGCAAGGTTGTTTGGTTCGAGGTTCAGGTGTCACGCCAGCTCAGGGTGGTTTCGCGGGTCAGTCGTCTGCTTATGGGGTCGATCATCGCGAGGCGGATCATAACTTCGGAGCGGTGCGGGTGTGTCTCGTAGTCGCTGGCGAGGCGGCCGTGATGCATCAGCCAGCCGAAGGTCCGCTCGACGACCCAACGTCGCGGGATCACCTGGAAGCCTTTGGCGGCGGGATCCCGGCGGACGACTTCGACGTCGATGCCGAGGCCGGCGCCGTGGTCGATGGCCTTTGTTCGATAGCCGGTATCGGTCCAGGCCTTGCTGCCGTGCGGGTTCGCTGCGGCGATCCGGGAGAGCAGGTGGATGCCGCCGACGTTGTCGAAAGACGCTGGCTGCGGTGCCCCAGACCGCCAGCAGGAGGCCGAGGGTGTCGACTCCGATATGGCGCTTGCGGCCTGCGATCTTCTTGCCTGCGTCGATGCCCTGGCCCGTGGCCGGCACGTTCGCGGAGGTTTTGACGCTCTGGGTGTCGAGCACGCAGGCGCTCGGTTCAGCGTTTCGGCCTTCGGCCTCGCGGACCAACTGGCATAGGAGGCCGTTGAGTTGGTCGAATATGTCGTCCTTCTGCCACTTCGCGAAGTAGCCGTAGACGGTTTCCCACGGTCCGAAGTCATGAGGCAGACAGCGCCACGGGATCCCGGTCCGGTCTACGTACAGGATGGCGTCCATGATCCGGCGCAGGTCGTGCTCGGGCGGGCGGCCGATGTCCAGGCCCCTGCCTCTTCGTTCGGCCCGCCAGGCAGACAGAGCGGGCTCCAGCAGTTCCCAGCGGGCGTCGGACAGATCGCTGGGATACCGGCGGTGTCGCGTCATGTTTCGGTAATACCGTCGGGTGCGGTGCACCCCCAGGGCGCAAATGGGGTCGAGCGGGGGCGCCTTGGGATCAGACGGGACCGAATCGACCGAAACGGGCTGACGCTCGATGCGTGTGCCCCATGCGTAGCATCAAGCGCACCTGCCTCAGTGACTCTTAAGTCTTGATTGGTGCGGCCGACTTGGCGGCCTGCTCGATCTTCGCGCAGCAGGCTGCACGGGCTTCCTCGTCGATTTGCTTCTCGTATTCGGCGCGCAACCCGGTCCGGCCGTCGAGGCCCTCGCGCAGGATATCGGCGTGCCCGGCATGCCGGATGGACTCGCCGAGGACATGGACCATGATGGCGAACAGGTTCGTGTCGGCATAAGGCTCCGGCCACCACGGCACGTGGCCGGGGGCGTCGAGGGGAAGCTCGTTGATCGTCGCGTCCGAGTGTTCCCACGCGCGCTGGTAGAACCCGATGATCTGATCGCGGGTCTCGTCCTCGGTCGCCCACAGATCGCTGCCGTTGGAGTCCTGCCACCGGGGCAGCGGTTCCGGGGAAGGGCGGTCGAAGACCTCGCCGAAGTACCTGGCCTCGACAGTGGCCACGTGTTTGACCAGGCCGAGGAGATTGGTCCCGGTCGCTGTCAAAGGTCGGCGGGCGTCGTATTCGGACAAGCCGTCGAGTTTCCAGAGCAGCGCCTTGCGGTCCCGCCGCAGTCTCCCGTGCAGGTTGTCCTTCGCGAATTCATCGATCATGCGGCATGAGCCTGCCATGGGCTGCTCGTGGTCTCAAGATCCCGTACGTGGTCCGCAACGACTGGCAGAGCCGAGGGCCTGGCCATGGTCGCCGCCCTGACCTGCTACAAGAAGCTCGCGAAACTTGCCACGTGAGACAACCTCTTAGACATGCGGGCGATCAGGAGACGCTACGGGGAGATGGGGCACCGGCCACTTCGACAACGACACGGCGGCAGACTTGTCCCACACACTGGACGAGGCCGCTGAAGCCGAGCGAGAGAGCATCCTGCGCCACGCCCTCCTCCACACGATCAACACCCAGAGCTTACCTGGACAGCGACATCGCGGCTGAGGCCGTTGCGGCCGCTTCCCTGGTCGCCGCCCAATGCCCGGGAGGAGAGCCCCTCACTGCAGCCTACGGCCCCAAGTATCCCTTGCTGCAGCTCTCACTCAATCTCCGAGATCTTGCGATCCGGGCACTTGACTGAGCGGCCACCAAGCCATCCGAACTGATGGAGCTTTGGGACGAGGCAGACCGCACCGGCCCCTGGCGAGCGGGAATTCACCAACTGCGCGGCACGTTCACCCACGCTGATCATCAGGGCCCTGCGTGATCGCCCCACAGGACCTGAGTCAAATCCGCTTCACGTGAACAAAGCAAATGTCTACTCCGTCGACCTCGAGCACGCCGTCGCTTACTCGTTCAATGCCGTTCTGCTCATCGAACGCAAGCACTATTGCTTCCGTCAGGAAGCGGTGGAAGCTGCCAACGACCTCCTCGGTGGCCTGATCAGCCAATACCTCCTCCGCCGCAGCCGGCGTGCCGCTGGAACTCGCCCGGCTCACCGCAGACGAGGACATCCACCGCGACACCGCGAGGACCCTCAGTTCCTACCACCGGCAAGTGCACGGCAACTACGACCGGCACCGTGACCGTTTCGCTTGGCTATGTCAACTACCCCGCCTGCCTGCCGGGGGATCAGTAAACCGGTATTCGCCCCGCCTAAAGGCGATATTGTCTGGGAACTGACGGGGGAGGGGTCATGGCAGGTGCGTCCGAGGACGATTCCACCAGCAGGCTATGGGCATGGCTCGGAGGAATCGCGTCCGTGGTGGCGATCCTGGGCTGGTTAGGTGTGAGCAACGCGCAGGAGATGAAAGAGCTGTTGGCTGAGTCGTCCCCACCTAGTTCCAGCTCAGTCCCACGTGGGTCTTCGGGGACTACCTATACCCCCGACGACCCCGAGGCCGGTGATGCGGACAGCAGCGGTCCGGATTCAGACGACGACTTCGGCGGCAGCTCAGACGAGCCCGACTCCGAGGCATCGTCACCCACTCCGGATCCCACCGAAGACTCATTCAAGGCTGTTTCGGTTGGCGACTGCCTGGCGGTCTACGACACCGGCCTTCGGGGCACCAGCATCGACTGGAGCGCCGATGTTCCGCCTGACCCAGTGTCCTGCGACAGCAAGGGAGCGGGCCTTGTGCAAGTCACAAGCACCGCTGGCAGCACCTGTCCCAGCGGTGCGGGGAAGGCGTCCTGGGCGTACACGTCTGCCGTCTCGGGTGAGACTTCAAAGCTCTGTGTCACGCGCATTTACCATAGGTACTACTGCGTGCTCGGCAAGCAGGTCGGCGACGATACCCGGCTGGGATCGATGACGGCTGTGGACTGCAGGGCGCAGCAGATTCCCGCCGCATACAACCGGATCATCCACATCACCGGCGTCTATCAGGCCCCGCCAGGCGCCGGCCCCCGCAATTGTGTGCAGGGGGCGTACGACCAGAGGCAATATCTGGCCTGGTTGGTGGATGACGGCAAGACGCTGCTCTGCGCGACGATCTTTCAGGGCAACTGACCGTCAGCGAAGGGCGAAGACGTCAGGTCGGGCCTGAGGAACGCGCGGGTCGAAACGTGCACGCGGGCCCTGGCCATGATGCCCAAGACGTCCTTGACGACGGGGTCGCTGCCAGATTGAGGCTGATCCTTTGGAGTGGACACCCTGACAACGGATCTTGAAGGTTCAGGAAGGGATGTCCAGGTGGGACGCCAGTCTCCGTACCCGGGGGAGTTTTGGAGGGATGCTGTTGCGTTGTCCCAATCCCGCCCCGAAAATCTATCGCGACGCCAAGACCGTCGAGAAGATCATCAACGAGTTCCCCATGCCGATGAGGGGCGAACTCCAGTTCTGGATTGCGGCATTGAAGGGTAAGAGGAGGCGAGAGTACCCTCCGCGACCCGACCCGCGGCATCACTCTGCCTGGCGTGCTCTCCCTGCCGGCGTCGGCGCAGGACATTCGCTGAGCAGGTGCCCGGGCTCGCCCGCCCGTTCGGTCGGCGGACTGAGCGGCTGCGGTCGACGTTGGTTTCGGTCGGCCTCGCGCTCGCGGGTCGGGCCGGAGCCGGGATGCCTGATGCCTTCGGGGCACCGGTTAGCCGGCCGTCCTGGCCAACTTCCCCGAACTCCCCCGAATTGACAATGCTGGCCGAGCACGTGCGTTCCTTCGCCCACATGCTCACCCACCTGCAAGGCGACCACCTGCCTGCATGGATCGAAGCAACCACGGCCACCACCGAACTGCCCAGTCTCCGCCGGTTCGCCCAGCACCTCGAACGCGGCCTCGTCACCGTCGTCGCCGGCCTCTCACACCCGTGGAACTCCGGCGTCGTTGAGGGCCACGTCAACAGGATCAAGATGCTCAAACGCCAGATGTTCGGCCGCGCTGGATTCGAATTCCTCCACAAGCGAGTCCTCCTCGCTCCATAATCCAATCGCTGGACTTGGCACGGACATTATGATCGAGAAGTGACGATCAAGTACGAGTGGCGGGGCGATTTCGACAACGCCGCCCTCAACGCGCTACACGCTGACGGCTTCGGTCACCCGGTCGCTCGGACTGACTGGCGGGAACGGCTTGAGCGCCACAGTCTCGGCTGGGTCTGCGCATGGGAGGACGGCTCTCTGATCGGCTTCGTCAACGTTGTCTGGGACGGTGGAGTTCACGCCTTCATCCTGGACACGGTGGTCGCACAGCATCGCCAGGCAAGAGGTGTTGGAGCCGCGCTGGTCGCAGCCGCGGCCCACGAAGCCCGTACCGCGAAGTGCGAATGGCTCCACGTCGACTTCGATGAGGACCTGCGTTCGTTCTATGTCGATGCCTGCGGCTTCAAGGAGACGGCAGCCGGTCTGATTGCTCTGTAACACCTGGGCCAAGCTCTGGGGCAGGTGCGCAGGATCAGAAACGGTATCAACCAGCCCTTGCCAGACCTCTGCCCCAATCTCAGTCGTCACCGGGTGTGACTGCATCACACAAGTTGGACCAGAGCCCCACAGTCACTTACGTAGCCACCCTGGCGACGCTTGTGCGGCTGACGAAGCTGCGCTGCGCTGGCGCATCGGGCACGACTCCCGGGAGGTGAAACAGACCCTGGGGCTGGTGCACTTCGAGGGCCGCACCGTCAACGGCTGGCACTACCACGTCACCCTTGTCCGCGTCGCCCACGCCTGCTGCAGCCTGCAACGGCTGGCCCATCACCCAAAAGACCCGGCGCGCGTCTGAGTTTCTACCAGGCCGTCCGCGATCTGCAGACACTCCTCGCCACCTGGGACGGCGCCTGCCCCACCTGCCGCCGTGACATACCCACCCCCATGTGAACCTGACCAAGCACTACTAAGGGGCGGGGGTGGAAGCCCGACCGTGCCCGGTCATGAAACCCGGTGAGCCGCTGGTTCCCCTCCACCGAAGCGTGCTGCTGCCGGACGCCTCGAAGATCTCGCCGTCATCCCTGCCGCGCCCCCGCCAGCCGCTCCCGTGCGGCGGCCTGGATCCGGGAGGGCCCGAGCCCCCACTGGAGGGTGCGTCCGACGGCCGTCGCCAGGGGCCGGTCCCAGCCGGTGCGGATGGAGGCCGGGCGGTGGATGCCGAGTTCGGTGCGGGCCCAGTCGGGGAGGAGTCCGACCGAGGCGTTCGTGAGCAGGCCTACGACCAGTCGCTCCTGTCGTGTGCGTCCGAAGCGGCGGAGGAACAGCACCGAGTCCAACGCGGCTGGAGTGGCGTGGAGTTGGGGGCGGACGCGGGCCAGGTAGCGCTCGGCTTCGAGGGACGTGCGCGGTACGTTCCGTGCGCCCAACGCCTCGGCCACGGGGGCGGATTGGCGGTAGTAGGCGTCGCACTCGGCGGGGGTCAGTCGGAGCGGCCGGGGTGCGTAGGTCTGGTGGCCGGCGAGGAAGCTGCGTACCTCGGCGGTGTGCACCCAGGTGAGCAGGTCGGGGTCGTCCGCGCGGTACGGCCGGCCGTCGGGGGCGGTGCCGTGCACCTGGGTGTGGATCCGCCGGACGAGGTCGATCACCTCGTGGGCGGCGGCCGAGGAGCCGAAGGTGGTCGTGGTGATGAACCGTACGGTTCCGTTCAGCCGCCCGACCGGATCGGCGCGGAAGTCGGAGTGCTGGTCGACCCCCGCCATGGCCAGCGGATGCAGCGACTGGAGCATGAGCGCGGCGAACCCGCCGGTGAGCATCCCGGTGGGCTGCCCGTGCACTCGCCACACCGGGTCCCCAGGCGCGATCCCGAACAGCCCGGGATCACCGGGCGGCCCCGCGTACCGCTCCAGCTTGAGATCCCCGCCGTGCATGGTCGCCGTGAGTTCCGCCGCGATCCGTTCCCGCAGTCCCACCAGCACCTCCAGGATCCGTGTCCCTCAGCCGAGGGTATCGACCCGCCCGGCGAGCACGGCCACGAGGATGAGTAGTCCGCACAGAGGATTGGTGCCGAACGCCCGACCGCAGGCTCCGACATCCGCAGGGTCGGCCCGCCATACCTGCCATCCCAACTGCCCCGCGACCACGCACAGGCCGGGCCAGTACAGCGGCCCGAGTCCGGCCACGACCCCGAACCAGGCGAGCAGTACCACACACCCCGCGTACACGCCGCCCACCAGCACCCGGCTACGGCGCCCCAGCAGCACGGCGGCCGACCGCACCCCGGCCCGCACATCGGCCTCCCGGTCCTGGCAGGCGTAGATCACGTCCGTCCCCACGGCCCAGCAGATCAGCGCCCCGTACAGCACGCCGCCCCCGAGCCCGAGCCCTCCGGTGAGCAGGCCGTACACCAGCGGCACCGTCCAGTTGATGGTGATCCCCAGCCACACATGCGGCCAGTGGGTGACCCGCTTCATATACGGATACACCGCCGCGAGGGGCGCCCCGGCCGCCGCCCACACCACGGCCTCCACACTCCAGATCCCCATCACCAGCGGAGCGACGGCCCCCACCACGACACACAGCACCAGTGCCCGCCCGGCCGCCAGCCGCCCGGAGGCGACGGGCCGCCCCGCCGTACGCGGCACCTGCGCGTCGAACCGCGCGTCCAGCACATCGTTGAGCCCGCAGGCCGCCCCTCTCGACAGCACCCCGTACACCAGGAGCAGCAGCCCGAGCAGGCCCCCGTCCCCGGGCCCGGCGATCGCTCCCAGGGCGATCCATCCGGGCACCACCAGCAGCCAGGCCCCCACCGGCCGGTCCAGCCGCAGCAACTCCAGATACGGCCGCACCCCGGCGGGGGCCAGCCCCACCAAACGGGCGGCACCGCCTTGGGCCGGGACTTGAGCCGGGACTTGGGCCGGGGCTTGTGAGGCGACGGTCATACCGATTCATGTCCCTTTCCAAGGGGATTGCATGCCGGTCGGTCAACCTAGCCCCGGCCAGGGCGAGTTCCCCGTCATTCCACGGAGATCCCTGGAAACGATGGTCTTATGGGCAAGGGAAAAGGTCTATAAGTGCAGGCCGGGCGGTGGCCGCGATTAGTTCCGCGGTCGTCGCGACCCGTGCGAACTCCGTCGTGCAGGGACACGGCCGACGTCCGCGCCAGTTCGGCGGCGGTGAGGGTGCCAGCCGTTCGGGCCGGTCACCGCGTCGTGGACGCCGAGCATGCGCCGTATCCGTACCAGGCCGAGTGTCGCGTCGACGGTGGAAGAGGACCTTGTCGTCCTGGAAGACCCGTAGCCGCTCGCCGGGCGGGTTGTTTGAGGCGGTGTTGTCCCGATGGGAGCTTCGGTGCATTGCGGTGGTGGAGCACTCGCAGCACACCGGGCTGCGCTTCGGCTTGGTGGGTGTCGATGGCGGTGATGCGGCCGCGGCTGCATAGTCGACACCCAGGGCTGCCCGGACAGCTGGTTCGTGGTGTCGGTGCCCCGAGGTGTGTCCTACGAGTCGGCGAAGGTGGCGAAGTGAGGCCCGTGCGGCCTGAGTAGGTGCAGGCGTACGGGGTGGCAGGGGCGCACGCGGGGTGGGCGCCCCTGCCGCACTTCACAAGTGCACGCGGCTCGGCTTACGGGGGCGCGCCGGACTGCCGGCGATTGACTGGGTACAAGCGTGTTGTGGCGCATACGAGTGAGGCTGGCGTCGGCGCGGGGCCCTCATCGGTACGGCCGCCGGGCTCTACCCGGCGGCGCGCGGCCCGGCTGCCCCCTACGGAGGCGCTGAGCTCCGTGTGACGGATGGTTCCCGGCTTGTTCCAGGCCGGACCGGGGCACGAGCGGGAAAGGCGGTATACGGCCGACTCGCTCGTCCGGTGGGCGACCCGAGCCCGCCGTAGGCAGCTGAGGCTGGGTGGATAGGTTTGTCCGAGCCGTCCACGGCCACGCCCGGCAGCGCAATCAGCCCTCCACCACAACCAGGGAGGCCCGCCCCGCCCTGGCGCTCGCCACCGAGTTCACCTTCCAGGAACGGCCCAAGATCCCCGAGCAGGTCCAGCGTTCCCAGTCTGGGAACCAGCCCGGCGCGAACGCCGACGGCTGAACTGTCGCAGCGAAGGCTGAGCGTTGTCACCGAAGGTTGGTGACTGCTCGGTTCCCGTTACATGCGTACGGCGATCCCGGACACAACCGCCTCCGTGGTGGCACTCGATTCCTCACAATCGCGGTTCTCGTCGATGCCCAGCCAGGTGGCTGACATCGTCACGAAGCTGGGTTGATGCTCAAAGGGAGCTCGAATGAGATCGCGGCTGCGCGGCGGTCGTCCGGCCCCGACCGCCCGAGCCGACCGCTGGGGTCATGAGCCCGAATGTCCGGCTCACGGCCATTCCCAGCGGTCGGCCCCGGGCGGTGGGCGACCAGAGGCGGCCGGCCCGGCTGTGGTGACCCGCCTTTCCGCGGCCCGCGGCGTGCGGATGTCTGAGCACACGGGTCGGCGGGCGCCCTCACCCCAGCCGGAACTGCGGTCAGCCCTTCGCTGCCAGTTCGATCACCTCGGCGGCGAAGGCGATGGCTCCGTCGACGCTGTGGACGGCGTACATCGAGTCGATCATGAAGTGGTCGATCCCGGTGCGCTCATGGACCGCCTTGAGAGCATCCGCGACCTGCTGTGAGGAGGTGTCCGGGTCGATGTTGACCCGCAGGACCGCGTCGATCGCGGACGGATCCCGGTCGGCCTCCCGGGCCAACCGGTCGATGACCGCCCGCTGGGCCACCAGACCGTCGATGTCCAGGTAGCTCGGCACCACGCACAACGGCAGCCAACCGTCTCCGCGTTCGGCCACTCGCCGCAGCGCCTGCTCGGACAGTGCGCCCAGGTAGAACGGTGGGCGTGGGCGCCGTGCCGGCTTGAGCGGAGAGTGGTGCAAAGGCACCGAAATCAACTCACCCTGGTATGCGGCCGGGTCGGTGGTCCAGATAGCTTCCAGAGCGTCGAGCAGTTCGTTCAGCCTGGCCCCACGGCGAGTGAAGTCCTCGCCCGCGGCCTCGTACTCCTCGGGCGACCAGCCGATGCCGAACCCGGGCAGCAGACGGCCACCGCTTATCAGGTCGATGCTGGTCAGTGACCTGGCCAGCTGGACCGGCGGATACAAGGGGGCAATGAGTACGTGGGCGCCAAGGAGAACGCGCTCGGTGGCACTTGCGGCGATGCCCAGGAGCACGAACGGGTCGGCGGCCGGGTTCAGTTCGGCCGGGATGGTGTTGCCCTGCCCGCCATAACCGACCTTCGGGTTGACAGCGGCGAGGTTACGGTCGCCAACCCACAGACTGGCGGCCCCCGCATTCTCGACCTTCCGGGCGAACTCGGCGGTCCGGGCGATGCCCAAGGCCTGCCGATGGAACTGCGGGAGCGCGAAACCGATCTTCATGGATATTCCTTCACAAGTGGGGGGCGAGTTCGCTGTAGCACGGATGTGCGCCATTATCGCGAACGCCTTGTCACCGTCCGGCCGTTGGTGGCCCGCGAGTCCTCCGGTTGCGCAGAATCGTGACCCGCATCGCTCAAACTTCAATGAGAACGCTCAACCTTCGCTGCAACAGATCAACGACCACGCGGCGGCCCTACGACCCACTGACCCCGCTCCGCGCATTCCGTCACCTCGGGAGTCGCATTTCGTCAGTTGGCCGATGCTGGCCGGGACTTTCCCCGCTCGTGCGGGGGAGCGTCGATCCGGGCACCGCGCCGTGATCACGGGCAGCGGACCATCCCCGCACCCGCGGGGATGGTCCCAACGACTTCGTCGTCCGGCAGATCGCCCGTGAGGTGGGCCGCCAGTTGCGCGAGGGCACCGACGCCGAACGCCTTCACCACCGGATCACCGCCCGGTTCGCCAAGGTGATGATCTCGGAGATCCGCGATCCGGGCCGGTGGCTGCTGGGTGTGGCGCTACCGCGCTGGGGCTGCGGCTTCCACGACTGCGAGGCCGGTGTGCTGTGGTCGACCGGCCGGGACTGCGGGGTGTGTGCCGAGGTCGTCCAGGACAAGGCCGCCGCCCGGCAGCATGCCCGGCGTATCGAGCAGGGCCTGTGCCCCCAGCACGGCACCCGCACCGGCCCAGCCGGACGCTGCGCCGACTGCTTGCTGGACGATCCGATCCGCAACCCGGCCCCGGTCCCGGCGCAGCGCCAGTCGGAAGGCCTGCCGCGCGGCTCCTGCGGTGACTGCGGCGCCCGGATCGTCATCGTCGGAGCCGTGCCGCGCAGCGGTCACGTGCAGCCGACCTTGCGGTTCATGCGTGCCTCCCGGCCCGGGTCTGGAGGGCCGCGGCGATGGGGGTGTCCAGATGCCGCCGCAGGGTGCGGGTGCGGAAGTCCGAGGGCACACAGGTGTAGAGCGAGGTGGTGCCGGCATGCTCGTGGCCGACCTGCTCCTGGATTATCTTGAGTTCGCCTGCTCGGCAGGCTGTTGACCTGTGTGTTTGCGTCGCGGTGGTTGTCCGTGCCGTAGCGGGTGGGGTCACTGGGGATCCTTACGGCACGGGCCGATCGTTGCCGACCTGGGATTGCCCATGCCTGCTGTCCCGTACCGGTCTGAGCGCTCCACCGAGCACGGAGTCACGTGCGCTGCTCGGGGGCATACCGATGTCCCGTTCTGTCTCACCTCGCCCTGCTCGTGCGTCGAGGCAAACCAGAAAGGGGTCGTGGGCTGGTCGGGCGGGTGTTGTCCGGGCGCAGGTCACTCGCGCCGGCTGGCGCCGTCGGCGATGAGGCGGGCATCGAAGCCGTCGAGGAGGGACTGAAGGCCGAACGCGAAGGTGTTGTCGGGCGCTGCGGCGTACTCCGTGGCGGCTGTGGTGCCGAGGCGTTCGCGCAGGCGCGGGAATTGCGTGGCGGTCTCGGTGGCGCGTGTCATGGTGTCGGCCATCAGTTGCTCGGCATCTGCGCCCTTCTTGCTCAGCCGGCGGTTGAGCGAGACCTGAGCGGCAGGGCCGAGCGCGCTGCCGAGCACGTAGGTGAACACGGCGGCGGCCGCCCGGTCCGCGTCGGCGGCAGCGAAGCCCGCCTTTTCATAGATGCCGAGGCTGAGGTCGTTGTGCCGGGCCTGGCCGGGTCCGTGCAGGAGGTGGCTGCCGAATGCCTGGACGAGCCACGGGTGCCGGGTGAGCATCGCGTGCATGCCGGAGGCATGAGCGGTGGCGGCCGCGCGCCAGTCGGTGGCGTCGAGATCAGGCGGCTCGACCTCGGACCAGATCGCGTCACTGGCGAGTCGGACCAGGTCGTCCTTGGTCTTGATGTGCCAGTAAACGGCCGTGGCGGCCGAGCCGAGCCGTTTCGCCAGGCTCCGCATGTTGAGGCCGTCCAATCCCTCGTCGTCGAGCAGCTCGATGGCCGCACGGACGATCCGGTCTGCGGTCAGGGTGTCTCGCGGCATGGCCACCACAATACTTGAACTTAGTTAAGTCAGGTCTTGCACTTAGTACGAGTGGCCTCCTACGCTCTATCTCGTACTTAGTTCAAGTGCCCGAAGGGGGAGCCATGTCGCAGGAGAAGCTGTCGGAGTTCGTCAAGGCGCAGGCCACGGAGCTCGGCGTTCCCGGTGTCGCCGTCGGGGTGCTCCTGGACGGCCAGGAGATCTACGCCTCGCACGGCGTGACGAGCGTCAGCAACCCGCTGCCGGTCGATGAGAAGACGCTGTTCCCTCTGGCGTCGGTATCCAAGACCTTCACGGCGACCGCGCTGATGCGCCTGGTCGCCGAGGGGAAGGTGGACCTGGACGCGCCGGTGCGGCGCTACGTGCCCGAGCTGAAGCTCGCTGACGAGCAGGCCGCGGCGCAGATCACCGTCCTGAACCTGCTCAACCACACCGCGGGCCTGGACTGGAACCTGATCGACGACGGCGAGGGCGACCGCTCCCTGGCCGGGCTCGTGGCGAAGCTGCCCGGGCTGCCGCTGATCGCACTGCCCGGGGCCCGCGCCTCGTACAGCCAGGCCGGTTACAACCTGGCCGGGCGGATCATCGAGAAGGTCACGGGCCTGCCCTTCGAGCAGGCCACGGCCTCGCTCGTCCTGGAGCCGGTGGGCCTGGCGGACACCGTGTACGGCCTGGCGGAGGTGATGGTCCGCAAGTTCGCGGTGGGCTACAACCGCGGCGACGACGGCGAACTGCGCCCCGCCCGGCCCTGGGCAGCGTTCAAGGAGGGCGCGCGCTGTGACAACCCTGGCGGCGGCCTCGCCTCCTCGGTGAGCGATCTGCTGCGCTGGGCACGGTTCCAACTCGGCGACGGCGAGGGCGTGCTGCCCGCCGCGGAGCTGCACCGTATGCGGGAGCAGACGGTCGGGCTGCGCGCCAGCACGCTCGGCGACGGCTTTGGCATTTGCTGGTTCCTGCACGACCTGGACGGCCTGCACGGGATCGGCCACGGCGGCTCGGGAAACGGCCAGTTCGCCGAGCTGCTCATCGTGCCCGAGCGCAACTTCGCGGTGGTCTCGCTGGCCAACGTCGGCCCGGACGGCTACCCCTTCAACCAGTCCGTCGTGCGGTGGGCGCTTGAGCACTACCTCGGCGTCGTCGAGAAGACGGCGGAGCCGGTCCCGTACGACGAGGGACGAGCCCGGCAGGTCGTCGGCCGCTACGAGATCGACGCCATGAACCTCGACATCGCCACCGACGGCACCGGGCTCACCCTCGCGGTCGGCATCAAGCCGGAGATCCGCGAGGCATCGGACGAGGAAATGCCCCCGGACTACCAGGCCGCGGACATCGGCTTCCTTCCCGGCGACGGCAACGAGTACATCGTCACTGAAGGCGGCCTCAAGGGGCAGCGCGGCTACTTCTCCCGCGACGTCAACGGCGCGGTCACAGGCGTCGACCTCGCCGGCCGCCTCTTCAACCGGGTCGCGGAAGCATCCTGATCCAACGCCGGCAGGGGCGGTCTCAAGCGGCCGCCCCTGCCGGCACCCCGAACCGACGACAGTCGGCTCACGGACACGACCTGGCCGATGCTCAGTCGCCGGCGCACGAACCGTTTGGCCGGCTCGCGTAGCCACGGCTGGAGGCGTCGGTAGGCGGCGAGGCAAAGAGCCAGATCTCGCTGACGGTCGGGAAGCAGGCGATGGTGTGCCTGAGTCGCTTGAGCGGGACCTCGCCGGCGACCGCGACGGTCGCCAAGTGCAGCCCGGATGACGAACCGGGCATAGCGGCGCAAGCGCGGCGCGGGCTTCGGGCCGTGAAGGCGGCCCGGGGGGCCAGGCGTCCGCGCGCTCTGCCGCCGGTTATCCGCCGTCCATGATCCGGATGATGGTCTTGCCACGGGCGTGGCGGCCGGGGACGAACGCGGCGGGTGCCTCGGCCAGCGCCCTGACCTCGCCGACGATCGGCTTGAGCCGTCCGTCCCTGAGCCGCTGGACCAGGTCCGCGAGCCGGGCACGGTCGGGCTCGACGACGAAGAAGACGGCCCGGCCGTCCCGCGGACGGACCTCGGGCGGCGAGGCGATGGTGACCAGCGTGCCCCCGGCCCGCACCAGTGGGGCCGAGCGCTCCTGGACCTCGCCGCCGATCACGTCGAGGACCAGATCGACCTCCCCGACGCCCTCCAGCCGATCGGCCTGCAGATCCACGAAGGCGTCCACACCCAGCCCGACAGCGGTGTCCCGGTCGCCGGCCCGGCCCGTGCCGATCACCCGCGCCCCCGCCTCACGCGCGAGCTGCACCGCGATCGACCCCACACCGCCCGCGACCCCGTGGACCAGGACGGTCTGCCCCGCGGTAAGCCGGCCGTGGTCGAACAGGGCCTGCCAGGCGGTCAGCCCCGAGATCGGCAGTGCGGCGGCCGCCGTGTGGTCGACGTCCGCCGGAAGCGGAGCCAGATTGCGAGCCTCCACCGCGGTGTACTCGGCCAGCGAGCCGTCCCGGGTCCAGTCGGCCAGCCCGAACACCCGCTGGCCCACCGAGAGACCGGTGGTGCCGTACCCGAGTTCGGCAACGACGCCCGACAGCTCGTGTCCAGGCACGCTCGGCGTCCGGTCGCGCCCGGCGCGATCTGTCCACGTTCCCGGCCAGGCGAGTTCCCCCGGGGTGAACCCAGCGGCATGCACGCGCACGATGACGTCGTTCTCGGCGAGGTGGGGGTAGGGCACCTCCGTCAGCGACATTCCCTCGACACCGGCGGCGCGGTCCCGAACGACGACGGCCTGCATGCCAGGTCCTCTCTCCAGTGGTGATTCAGGCTTCGCCCCCTTCGAGCGATCGGAAACAGGCTGCCACGAACTCCCGCAGCCCGCCTGCTGCCGATCGAAGCCGGCCCTGCGTCAGGCCTGGATCTTCCGGCCCGGCATCGGCTCCGCGAGTGCTGTCCGCCACGCGGGCGCACCGAAGGCGTCCGCGAAGTACTGCGTCTCGTGCGCCACTTGCCCGTCGGCGAACTCCATGACGCTCACCGAGTAGGTGGGCACGCCGTCGTAGCTGATGACGCACTCGCTCACCCACAGAGCCCCGCCGCCGACGATCCGCCGCACCGTGAAATGCCGGTCGGCGGGGTGCCCGCCACGCTGCGCCGCGATCGCCGCGCGCCCCCGGAAGCGTTCGCCCGACTGCGGGTAGTCGAGGATCGCGTCCGGGGCGTAGACGGCGTGCTCGGCCTCGGTGTCCCCGCGCTCGGACGCCCGCCAGTGCTCCTCGATCGCGGCCCTGGTCCGGATGTCGGCGTCCATCGCGTAGTTCCTCCAGACGGGGCGAGGCGATCGGGAGGTCAGCGTAGACCGCCGCACCCGGTGCGCACGGTGGCGGCGGACCGGCGATTCGGGACGTCACACCCCGTCGGCCGACAACGGACGCGAGCCGTCGGTCAGCGCGGGACGCCACGTGCCCGCCGGGCGACCCGCCGGGGGGCGAAGCGGGCGGCCAGCGTCGCGTCCGCCGTCCCCGTCACGAGACCGGCGATCAGCCGCCCGGTGGCGGGGGCCAGCATGAGGCCGAGCATGTTGTGCCCCGTCGCGACGAAGACACCCGGCCGCCCCGGGACCGGGCCGATCAGGGGCAGCCCGTCGGGTGTCATGGGGCGCGGGCCCATCCACTCCTGCTCCCGCCGCTCCCAGTCCGCGCCGGGCAGATACGGACGGGCGGCACGGGCGATGGCGTCGACCCGGCGCTGCCGGAACCGGTCCGGGTCCCGGTCGAACTCCATGGTCCCGGCGACCCGCACCCCCTTGCCGAGCGGGGTGAGCACGGCCTTGGCCGAGCCCAGGTGGACCAGGCGCGCCGGCGGTTCGTCGGCCGGGACCGCGAAGCTGTACCCCTTGCCCGCCACCAGGTCGACGTCCACGCCGAGTCCGCGCAGATGCTCACGCGACCACACCCCGGCGGCGATGACGACGACATCGGCGCCGTACGTCCCCGCGCTGGTCCGCACCTCGGTCCCGCCCCCGGCCCGGTGTACGGCGGTGACGCGGGCGCCCTCGACCAGGGTGGCCCCGTCGGCGCGCAGCCGCCGCGCGAGGGAGTCGACGAAGCGCGTGGGGTCGAGCGACCACTGGTGTTCGACGACGAAACCGGCTCGGGCGGCGGGCCCGAGCGCGGGTTCGAGGTCGGCCAGGGCGCGCGTGGTGAGCGGTGGTCCGGCGGTGACGGGAGCCCCCAGCCTGCGGAACGCGGCGAGCCCGTGCTCGGCCTCCTCGTACGACGGGTAGGCGAACAGGAAACCGTTCTTGGCGGCCTCGCCGTGCACGCCGAGGGCTTCCAGTTCCTCGAAGAGGGCAAAGGTGCCCTCGGCGAGCGCGGCGAGGGACGCGGCGCCCGCGGTGTAGTGGCGGGTGGTGCTGTGCAGCCCGAGGCGGGCCAGGAAACCCCACAGCCGCGCGCTCGGCACCGGGTTGATCCACAGCGGGCTCGCGGGACGGAGCATTCCGGCGACGGCCTTGACTGCGAGTCCCGGGGAGCCGAGCGGTTCCACGATGTCGGGGCAGACCTCACCGGCGTTGCCCCGGGAGGCCCCGCTGCCGAGCCGGTCCCGCTCCAGGACGGTGACCTGGAGCCCGGCCCGGACGAGCGCGTGGGCGCAGGCCAGGCCGATCACTCCACCGCCGACGACGAGCGCGGTCGAGGGGCGGGACGGCGACAGGGGGGACGTGACGCTCACGAGGGCTCCTTCACCGGGGCGTCGGGGCTGGTCGTGCCGGAATCCGGGGTGGTGGCGGACGGGTCGGCCGGCGCCCGGTCCGAACTGGTCTCGGCGAGGCTCCTGCCGCTGGTCTCGGGCGCGAGCCGGAACGAGACGAACCAGCCGACGCCGCAGATGAGGGCGCCGAGGAACATGGCGAGCCGGGTGCTGTGGCCGAGGACGACCGGGGCGCCCCAGGTGCCGATCGCGGCGCCGATACGGCTCGCACCCGTGGCGAAGCCGTTGGCGGTGGCCCGGATCGAGGTCGGGAACAGCTCGGACGGATAGATCGCCTGGAGGCACTGGCTGGAGAAGGAGGCGAGGCCGAAGAGGGCGAAGAGGACGAGGACCGCGGCGGGGGAGGGATCGGCGAGGAGCGAGAGCACCAGCAGGGGCACCGCCGCGAGCGCGAAGCTCCACAACAGCAGCGGCCTGCGGCCCCGGTTGATGAAGAGGATCCCGGACAGGGAGCCGAGTACGAAGAAGATCTGGAGCGCGACGGAGCCCAGATAGGCGCTGTCACCGTGGTCAAGGCCGAGGGAGGCGAGGATGGTCGGCTCGTAGGTGGTGATCGCGTAGATGGGCAGGAGCTGGCAAGCCCAGAAGACACCGATGAACAGGGTCCTGCGCCCGTACTCGCCGCGGAAGATGTCCGTGTACCTGCGGGCGCCCCCGGTGTCGGCCTCGGCCTCCAGGTCGTGCAGGTCGGCGTCCGGTCCCAGCATGTGGCGGACCACCTGGCGGGCCTCGTCGGTGCGGCCCTTGCTCATCAGCCAGCGGGGGGACTCGGGGGTGCCGAAGCGCAACAGCAGGATCAGGGCCGCGGGGACGGCGCTGCTGGCGAGCATCCAGCGCCAGTCGTCATGGCCGGAGGTCATCATCAGCCAGCCGACGACGTACGCCGCCGCCGCGCCCACCGACCACATGGTCACCATGACGACGAGCAGCGGACCGCGCGACCTGCGGGGCGCGAACTCGGAGGCGATGGTGCCCGCGATGGCGAAGTCGGCGCCGATCGCGATGCCCATCGCGAACCGCAGCACGGTCAGGGTCCACGGGTCCGACACGAAGAACTGGCCGACCGACAGGAGGATGAACGCGGCGATGTCGGCGAGATAGACCTTCTGCCGTCCGACCTTGTCCGTGACGTAGCCGAAGACGAGGCCGCCGACGAACATGCCGATGAGCGACGCGGACCCGATCAGCCCCGACATGGCTCCGCCGAGGTCGAAGTCGCTGATGACCAGCGGCAGCGCGACGCCGATGATGCTGAGGATGTATCCGTCGCAGAACTCGCCGCCGCCCGCGTAGAGCGTGACGAGCCAGTGTGTTCGGTTGGGGCGTGAGTTCTCCAGTGATGCGGGCATGCCGTCTCCTGGGGCAGAAGCGGTGAGCGGGACCGGGGTGCGGGGTCCCCCGTTGCTGGACGAAGGTAGAGAGCGGCCGTCGGCCCGTCACCGTACGAAGCGTACGAACCCTGTTCCCTCCCGCGTCTCCTGGTTGTACCTTCCGCACATGCGCCGTCAGGACCCGCCGCCGTCCGTCCTCACTCCCGAGCTGGCCCAGGAGATCGCCTGCGACATCGGGCGGATCACCGGCTTCAACGTGCTCATCACCGACCGCTCGGCAGTGGTCATCGGATGCGGTGACCGCGAGCGCCTGGGCACCGTCCACGAGGCGTCTTACGACGTGCTGCGCACCCGTAAGTCGGCCACGCACACGGCCCGCCAGGCACGGGAGTTCACCGGGGTGCGGCCCGGTATGAGCCTGCCGATCATCGTGGGCGCGCAGGCCGTCGGCACGGTGTGCCTGACCGGCGAGCCCGACGAGGTACGACGCTTCGGACTCGTCGTGCGGCGCCAGACCGAGATCCTGCTCACCGAGGCGCAGTTGCTGCGCTCCCGGATGCTGCACGAGCGGGCCGTCGACGACCATCTGCGGGACATCGCGCTGTACGACCCGGAGGCCGTGGACGCCGACACGGTCGAGGGGCGCGCCCGGGAACTGGGCCTCGATCCCTCCGTTCCGCGCACGGCCGTGCTGCTCGATGTGCCGCTGGGCTCCGGCGACGCCGTCACGGTCTCGCGGATGTCGCTGCTGCGTACGGTGCGGGAGGTCTTCCCGGGCGGGCAGGACGTGGCCGGGGAACTCACGGCGGGCCGTTACCTCGTGCTGCGCGCGGCGGACGGCCGGCGCGCTCGGCTCGCCGCCCGCTGCGAGGTGCTGGTCGAACTCGTCGGCGAACGCCACGGGCTGGTGGCCCGCGTGGCGCTGGCCGAGCCCGGGTCGGGTGTCGCCGGGATGCACGCCTCGTACCAGGACGCGGCGGCCACCCTGCGGATCGGGCCCTTGCTCGAGCCGGGCTCCCGGGTCTTCGCCGCGCACGACCTGCGCGTCCCGCACATGGTCGCGTCGGCGGTCCGCCACGACCGGACCCGCTACGCCGACGCGCTGCTGGGGGAGTTGCGGTCCCGCCCCGACTGGACCGACCTGCGGGCGACGCTGATGGCGTGGCCGGAGTGCGGTTTCCACCTCGTCCGCACGGCCGACCGCCTACAGATCCACCGCAACACCCTCGTCCACCGCCTGGCCCGCCTCACGGAACTGTCGGGCCAGGACATCCGCCACCCGAAGACGGCGATGGCGCTGTACCTGGCGTGTTTGGCGGATCTGCTGACGCCGGGGGCTGTGTCGGGGATGCGGTGAGGGGAGGTTTCGGTCGATGCGCGTGCGCCGCTTCAACTGACGTTCGGCTTGACCCTCGGCTTGGAATTCGATTGCCGACGACTCCCGGTCTGCGCTGATACTGCGGTCATGAGCAGAATTGCCCAGGTCATCGTATTGGCGCCGTACGCGGACGAGGTGATGGATCCGCTGACCCGGCCGGATCCCGCGCGCAGTTGGCAGGGTTGCTTCGAGTCGCTAGGCATGTTCGTGGGCGGGTGGCTCATCGAGTTCGATCGGATGCGCCCGCGGGAGGGGTTGATGCGGTACCTGGAGTCCCTGGCGTGGCCGGATCCGACGAGCGTGCAGGTGCTGATCCATGACGAGGATGACGACTGCTTCGGGCTGTGGATGATGCGGGCCGGCGTGCTGACCGAGGTGCAACTCCCCGGCCACAGGCGCCTGTACCCTCCGGCACCGGCGACGGATGAGTTCCCGCCCGACCCGGGCCGGCTGTGCCGGACCGAGACGGCCGAGCCTTCCGCCTATTCGACGGAACGCCGCGATCACCGCCCCGCCTGGTAGGGCTGCCGGTATACGGCGGTCGGCAGGTCGCCCGGTCCTCCAAGCCGTGCGCGGCCGGCCAAGTTGCGGGCCCGCTCCGAGCCGCCCATTCTCGATGTAACGCGCGTGACCCCAGCGAGAGTTGGGGATTCCATGCCCCCATCCCGGCATGCTCCCCGAACTCGGCGACCTCCTCGACGGCTGCGCCTTCGCCGTGAGATGCGACCGGGCCACCGACGTCTGCACCGCACTGCCACCGGTGGCCGACGGGACCGCCTGCCACCATCCCCACACCCGTCGCGAGGACGCCAACTTGCAGGGCACCCGCAAGACCACCGGTCCCGCATCGCGCGCCGTTGAACTGTGCAACATCACCGCCGGATACGACCGTCGCGCCCCCGTGCTGCGCAACGTCTCCCTGACCGTCGCACCGAGCGAGTCCCTCGGCCTTCTTGGCCCCAGCGGCTGCGGCAAATCCACCCTCGCCCGCGTCGTGGCCCTCCTCCACCGCCCCCTCGGCGATGAGCGGATGAGGCCCGCGGTTGCTGGGCCCGAGCGGGGCGCCGGCACCGGTCGCCGGCCCGGCCCCCCGCGACCGGCCGGGGCCGCCTGGGGCCGGCCCCGGCCGGGCGAAGGTGGCGCAACTGCGAGTGTCGGCGTCTGGAAGGCGTAACCGCGCGCGCCGTGGGTTGATGGATGCGGAGTCCGGAAGCCGAAGCGCGGAAAGGGTACGCACTCATGGCCAAGCAGAACGTGTCGGAGCAGTTCGTCGACATCCTCGCGCGGGCGGGGGTCAAACGTGTGTACGGCGTCGTCGGTGACAGCCTCAACCCGGTCGTCGACGCCATCCGCCGCAATGCGGCGATCGACTGGATCCAGGTCAGGCACGAGGAGACCGCCGCGTTCGCCGCCGGAGCAGAGGCCCAGGTCACCGGCTCGCTGGCGGCCTGCGCAGGATCCTGCGGGCCCGGCAACCTGCACCTCATCAACGGCCTCTACGACGCCCACCGCTCCATGGCACCCGTTCTCGCGCTCGCCTCGCACATTCCTTCGAGCGAGATCGGTCTCGGCTACTTCCAGGAGACCCATCCGGAGCTGCTCTTCCAGGAGTGCAGCCATTACAACGAGATGATCTCCAACCCGCGGCAGATGCCTCGGCTGCTCCAGACGGCCATTCAGCACGCGATCGGACAGGGCGGCGTCAGTGTCGTCTCGATGCCGGGTGACATCGCATCGCAGCCGGCCCCGGAGAAGTCGATCGAACACGCCCTGGTCACCTCGCGGCCGACGGTACGTCCAGGTGATGATGAGATCGACAAGCTCTGCCGGATGGTCGACGAGGCGAAACGTGTGACCTTGTTCTGCGGCAGCGGCACGGCGGGGGCCCACGCCGAGGTGATGGAGTTCGCCGAGCGGGTGAAATCCCCGGTCGGACACGCGTTGCGCGGCAAGGAATGGATCCAGTACGACAACCCGTACGACGTCGGCATGAGCGGACTGCTCGGCTACGGCGCCGCCTACGAGGCGACCCACGAGTGCGATCTCCTCATCCTGCTCGGCACCGACTTCCCGTACAACGCCTTCCTGCCCACCGATGTGAAGATCGTCCAGGTCGATGTGCGCCCCGAGCACCTCGGCCGCCGCTCCAAGCTCGATCTCGCGGTCTGGGGCGATGTGCGCGAGACGCTTCGCTGTCTGACCCCCCGGGTCAAGGCCAAGGCCGACCGCAAGTTCCTCGACCGGATGCTGAAGAAGCATGCCGACGCGCTGGAGGGCGTGGTCAAGGCCTACACCCGCAATGTCGAGAAGCACATCCCGATCCACCCGGAGTACGTCGCAGCGGTGCTGGACGAGCTGGCGGACGACGACGCCGTCTTCACCGTCGACACAGGTATGTGCAATGTGTGGGCCGCCCGCTACCTCTCGCCCAACGGCAGACGCCGCGTCATCGGTTCGTTCAGCCACGGCTCGATGGCCAACGCGCTGCCGCAGGCCGTCGGCGCCCAGTTCATCGACCGGAACCGGCAGGTCGTGTCGATGTCCGGCGACGGCGGATTCAGCATGCTGATGGGTGACTTCCTCACCCTGGTGCAGTACGACCTGCCGGTGAAGGTCGTACTGTTCAACAACTCCTCACTCGGCATGGTGGAGCTGGAGATGCTGGTCGCCGGCCTGCCGTCGTTCGGCACGACCAACAAGAACCCGGACTTCGCGGCGATCGCGCGGGCCGCCGGGGCGTACGGCGTACGGGTGGAGAAGCCCAAGCAGCTTGAAAGCGCCCTCAAGGACGCCTTCAAGAACAAGGGCCCGGCCCTCGTCGACGTCGTCACCGACCCCAACGCGCTCTCCATCCCGCCGAAGATCAGCGCGGAGATGGTGACCGGCTTCGCGCTCTCCGCCAGCAAGATCGTGCTGGACGGCGGAGTCGGCCGGATGGTCCAGATGGCCCGCTCCAACCTGCGGAACGTGCCCCGCCCCTGAACCGGTCCCGGGCGGGACGTCCGCTCATGCCGGGGTCAGTCGCACGGTCAGGATCTGGAACGGCCGCAGCGTCAGCACGAGACCGCGCCCGTCGGCCGCCACCTCGCGCAGGGGCCGCTCCAGCAGGTCGGTGAGCTGCGCCCGCACGACGGGAAGCCGGCCCGGCGGCGGCCGGTTCCGTCGGGCCGGCCCGGTGCCGGGTGGGTTTGTGTCAGACGGGGATGTGGACAGCAGCGTCCGTGCCGATACGGTCTGCCACCATCTGGTGGAAATGGGCGCACTGGGTGAAGTCCTCGTGGTCGCAGCCGAGGGCGCATTCGATGAGTTCGAGGGATGTCTGCGCGGCCGTGATGCGGGAGCGAAGCGCCTGGGCCTCGTCGCGCAGAATGTCCCTGCGCGTGGCGGGATCGGTGGTCGCGGCCAGGGAACGAATGGTGTCGAGGGGGAGTCCTGCCTCCTTGGCGCGCATGATGACGGCGACGCGTGTGAGGTCGGCGTTCCCGTAGCGGCGGCGGCCTGCGGCGTCGCGGGCGGGCGTGAGCAGCCCCATCGCTTCCCAGTGACGCAGGACGTGCGTGGCCAGACCGAATCGTTCGGCGAGGGCGCCGATGGTCATCGACCGGCGCTCCTCGTCAACGGGCATCCTGTGCTCGCTTGACTTCATGCTGACATTAAGTCGCAGCCTGGTCCTCATGACCAAGAAAACGGATCAGACACAGCAGTCGACGGACGACCTCATCGCGCTGCTCGACGCCGCCGACCGGCTGCCGGGTGCCAATGAACTGCGCTCGCTGTCCTACGACCTGCTCGGCGCCGACTCCGGGAAGTCCGTAGTGGATGTGGGCTGCGGCGCTGGACGGGCCGTGGCGGAACTGGCCAACCGGGGCATGAAGGCTGTCGGTGTAGACCCGAGCGAGCGGATGATTGCGGTCGCCCGCGCCCGATGGCCCGAGTCGGACTTCCACAACGCGGGGGCGTACGAACTGCCGTTGGCCGACTCCTCGATGGACGGCTACCGGGCCGACAAGGTGTTCCATGAACTGGGCGAGCCGGAGCTTGCACTGGCAGAAGCGCGCAGGGTTCTCGTGCCCGGTGGACGGGTCGTTCTGGTGGGCCAGGACTGGGACACGTTCGTCATCGACTCCGATGATGCGGCCCTCACTCGCAGGATCGTCCACGCTCGCGCGGACCTGACCGCTGGCCCGCGCGCCGCCCGCCGGTACCGAAACCTGCTCCTGGACGCGAGCTTTGGCGAGGTGACGGTCGATGTGCATACCGGTGTGTTCACCGGACCGGCGATGTTGCCATTGCTCACCGGGCTGGCCGAAGGAGCCTGCTCCACCGGCGCCATTACACGTGAGCAAACGGAAAGCTGGATTGCTGAGCAACGTGCGCGGGCGGAGGCCGACCGGCTCTTCCTGGCACTGCCGATGTTCGTGGCCGCAGCGAGGGCGCTGCGATAGTGCGGCGATCACCTGATCAAGCTAGAGCCCGAGTCCCCTGCGCCCAGGTCGCGCATCAGCAGACGCCCAGGGGGTTGCCTGCGCAAGCTCACCGAGACCCTGCGACCGACTGCCTTCTTCGCCAGCCGGCAAACCGGACGGTTGCCCCTACCTCATAGAAGTCCGGCAGGCGGGCCTCTGGGTTCTGGCAGAGGCGGGCCTCCAGGCGATGGAGTGCCGCGACGACCTGCTGCAGACGGCGGCCGCCCCAGACGGAGCCGAGCAGGTCCTGCGCCGCTTCACCCGTACACCCGTGGCGGCCCCAAGCACCCCAGAGCTTGTGCACTCTCGCAGGAGTACCGCGGGTGACGGTCTACCGCACCTACCCACATCTCAAGGCCGAGTTCGACCGTCAGCGCCAAGCCGCCCTGGAAGCTGGACAGCAGCCCGACCCATTTCCGTTCGGATACTCGGTCACAGGCGGCAGTCCTTGTCGGCGACGGACCCGAGACCGGCAAGGACGGCGCCGTTGAAGGCGAGCAATAAGGACGCCTCACCGCCCGTGCGTTCGATCTCGCCGGCGACCGTGGCGCAGGCAGTGTCCAGGTTCTTGTCGATCACGGAGGGCGCCGTGAAAGTCGTCATGGGCAGGTTCTCCTTCCGGATTCTCGTCGGTCAAGCGGCCGGCCCGTGTACGGCCGGCACCGGGGTCATGACCGTGTCAGCGCTGGGCTCGAAGCCCATTTCGCAGGCGTCGCATCGGCCCTGGGTGCGCATCGGTAATGGCGCAGCACATTTGTTCCATGCGTGTGGTATTCCTGTTGGACTCGGCGCATGCGCAGGCAAGAGAGGCGTGTGAGCGCTGGTTTGAGCGGCGTCCACAGGCTGCAGCCGACACGAGATGCGCACGAGCTGCGGCAGTACCGAACCTGCTTCACGGGCCCGTGTCAGCGGTGGCAGGCAGAGTGTGCTGCATGACTTCGGTAACCGCACATGACTACGCCTGGATACGTTCGTCTTCGTGGTTGCGCTGCGCGCTCGACACCGGACACACCCTGACCCTAGCGGGGGATCACGCCGGTGGACGTGCAGCGGGTGATTGCGGCGGAGCCGCAGGGCACGTGTACAGGGGTGGACGCGTTGATCGAGCCGCCGCGCACGACATTCACCTGATTGACCAGCCCAACTGAGGCGTTGGGCCACGTGGGGCGAGCCCCTCCTGTCAGCTCTCGCCGTATGAAACGCCGCTAGGTTCAGCGCAGCGGACGCGTTTGATGCGTAACGAGGCTCGGAAGCTGTCGGCGTGTACGACGCGGCTGTGGACCAACTGCTGATGTATGTCGAGGGCAACTCGCCCTTGCTCGGGGGGCGTCGCCGGTTCCTGGGCCGTGCACCCGGCAGCTCAGGACAGGAAGCGGCCGTAGGGGCCGTTCCGTATCCCGTCCTTCTGCTGCTGGTTGAAGTGGCAGTTCGGATAGTCGTAGAACGAGGCGGACATCGGTGTGCCGTCGGTGCGCGAGGAGTCGGGCAGACCGAAGGCATGGCCCAACTCGTGCACCATGCCGCCGTACCACCGGTTCATTGCGCCGTTGGTCCCGGCGGCACCGTCGGCGTCATGGCCGCTGAGGATGACCCAGCCGGCACCTCCACCGCCGCCGGAGACACCCGCCTTCTCTGCGCTGATTTCGCCGACGCACAGCCAGCGCGAGTCCGGGGATCTGAGACCGTACCTTGCCATCAGCTCCTGCTGCATGTTGAAGACCACCCACCAGTACTCTTCGCTGCCGTTCGGCGTGTTCTCGTACCAGGAGCGCGGGTGGTTGCCCTGGACCACCTCCACCGCCGGGTTGTTCAGTTTGAACGTCACGCCGAGTTCCTGGCGGTAGAAGCGCTGTGACTCCTGCATCACCCCGGTGATGCCGTTGGGGTACCGCGAGTCGTTCGCCACATCCGAGGGCTTGAGCCAGAACACTCGAACCGTCCCGGCCGGCGGGTCGGCGGCCCTCCGCTCTGCCGATCCCGTCGCCGCCTGGGCGGTGCCGGTGAGCGCCCCGGAACCGAGCGCTGAGATCCCCCCTGCCGCCGCAGCCAATACTGCGCGCCGGGTGAGCGTGCATCTTTCCACCGGGCATCCTCCCCATCGAGGCGCGGACATGACAAATTATCTTTCGAACAGTGTGCGATATGTCGACCGTCGGGCACAGGTGACATCAAGCCGTAGTCGCGGGCGTCCAAGCGGTTCGTTTGCTGAGGGTGGGCAGGATCAGGCGCAGGTGCGTGAGGTCGTGGAGCGTACCGAGGCTGTCGTACGCACCGTCGTCCGGCGGGGATCGGTGCAGATCTGGCGGGTGCCCGGCCCGTCGAAGCGGCTGAGCGGGCAGCCCTGCACCCTGCCCGAGGACGCGCTCGAAGGAGTTGACGACTACTCGTGCCTGCTCCCGGGTGTGGACGGACAGGCGGTGCCCTTGGGGAAGTACTGCCGCAGCAGGCCGTTGACGCTTCTATGTGGCGGGCGGTCCTCGAAAGCGGCGATCTTGTCGATGCTGGACCCCCTCGGCTGAGCGGAAGTACCGAGCGCGGTCGGTGCAGTAGTACTCGAACGGTGCTGGTCGCCCAACTCGCTGGCCTGCTCAGCCGCGTCCGGGAAGACGGGGAAGTTCCTGCGTGGTCGCGTCCCGCGAAGTGGTGTAGTTGGCCAAGGGTGGCCATCGCCCGGATTCGAACCGGGGTTTCCGCATCGGGGCGAACCCGAGTGCCGTGTCCTGGGCCGCTAGACGACGCATGGCCAGGCGGAGCCCATCCACTCGGGCACCGCCCCATGCCCGCGTGCCCACGTCAGACGCCGCCGCAGAGCAGAGCGTCGGCCTGATGCGGTACGACATCGAACGTGAAGAACGGAGCAAGGAGATCGAACGAAGCCTGGCCGGGCCTCCGGCCGCCAGGTACTGCGCCTCGGCCCTGTACATGCCGGTGAGGACGCCGGCCGAGCCGGTCGTCAATGGATTGGTCATGCCGTCGGCACGGTCGGCCAGCTGGCGGCACGCCGGCGGCAATCAGACATCCCTCTCTCACGCGGCTCTTCCAGGTAGGTCTAGGCACTGGTCAGCGTGTCAGGTGGGGTGAGGCGGTGGGGCTTCACCCGTGGAGTCGTGGCTCACGCGTGAGAGCGGCCGCGAGCCGGTGGAGGGTGGGGTTGGGGTTGTCCGGGCTCCAGCAGGCGTGGAGTGTCACGGAGTGGGCGTCGGCGGGAGCGAGTTCGCGGTAGCGGACACCGTGGACGCCCATGGTCATGATGGAGCGTGGTATCAGTGCGCATCCGAGTCCGGCTCGTACCAGGGCCAGCATGGTCGGTACCTGTGAGGTCAGCTGGCTGACGGCGTAGCGGTCCACGCCGATCAGGGCGGCGCAGATGTCGTGTAGATAGCGGGAGCCTTCGGGGCTGTAGCCGATGTAGCCGTCGGCGATGTCCGCGAGGCCGACGGGAGTGTCGCCGTGGGCCAGTGAGTGTCCGGCGGGAACGGCGAGTACCAGGTCTTCCGAGTGTACGAGGACCGACTGGTACTGCTCGGGGATCGGCGGCCGGACAAGGCCCATGTCGATGTCCAGATCGGCCAGCGCCGCGAACTGGTCCGGACTGACGAGTTCTGTCAGTTCCACGCAGACATCGGGGATGTGGCGGTTCACCAGGTCCAGGATGTCCGCGAGTATCGCGTAGGCCCCGATCGCGGTGAACGCCAGCCGCAGGGTTCCCGTCCGGCCTTCGGCAGCGTGGCGGGCGGCGGCCGGCGCGGCGTCGAGCAGGGCCAGGATCCGGCGACAGTGGTCGAGGAGCGCCTGGCCCGCCGCGGTGATCCGGGTGCCCCGGCCGGTCCGTTCGAACAGCACAACGTCCAAACTCCGTTCCAGCGCCTGGATCTGACGGGTCAGTGGGGGCTGGGTCATGTTGAGCCGTGCCGCGGCGCGGCCGAAGTGCTGTTCCTCCGCCACCGCGACGAAGCTGCGCAGCTGTTGCAGGGAAAGGTTCATGCCGTCAAGGTATCGCGCAATGCAAACTTGGGCTTGGACGGGCATAGCCGCAGGTCCTACGGTCATGACAGTCATCGCTGGAAGACCCGGCCGGAGGAGTGAAGGTGCCCAGACTCGCCGTCGTCATGACCCCCGAGCGTGCCGCCGATGTATGCGGCCCCGATGCACGGCGTCTGATCGAGGAACGTTTCGAGGTGACCTGGGCCGACGGCCGGCTCGACGACCGGGAAGTGGCCCGCTTGGCCGCCGACTGTGATGTGCTGCTGACCAGTTGGGGCACCCCGCATCTGGACGCGTCGATGTGGGCCGGCGGTGGCGGTCCCAAGGTGGTCGCCCACGCGGCCGGCACGGTGAAGAAGCTCATCGGTCGCGAGGTGCTCGACCAGGGCGTGACCGTGTTCTCCGCCGCGGGCCGGATCGCCTGGTCGGTGGGGGAGTACTGCCTGGCCGCGATGCTCACCCTCGCCCGCCGTCTGCCGCGGTTCGATGCCGCGGTGCGCGGTGGGGGATGGAAGCAGAAGGACTTCAGGGGCGGTGAACTCGCCGGCAGCCCGGTGGGTGTCGTGGGCGCCAGCTCCACCGCACGCGCCCTGATCAGCCTGCTGAAGCCGTTCGGGTGCGATGTGGCGGTGTACGACCCGTACCTGGACGAGGCGGGGGCAGCCGAGCTCGGCGTCCGCACCGCCTCGCTGGAGGAGACGCTCGGCTGCGCGTTCGTCTCCCTTCACGTACCCGATCTGCCGGCGACCCGGGGAATGGTGACCCGCAAGCTCATCGAGGCGATGCCCGACGGCACGATCGTGGTCAACTCCTCGCGCGGCCCCGCCGTCGACCAGACGGCGCTTCTCGACCACGTCCAGTCCGGCCGGCTCCTCGCCGCGCTGGACGTGTACGACCCCGAACCCCCGAGCTTCGGTGAATCCGTTCTGAGCTGCCCGAACCTGCTGCTCACCCCGCACATCGCCGGGGACACCACACAGGGGCATCTCGCGCTGGCCGGGTATGTGCTGGCCGATGCCGTGGGCTGGCTGGACAAGGGCATCCGCGGCCCGAGCTTCGTCGATCCCGCCGCATGGCCGACCGCCGCATAACGCGTACGCCGCATCACGCGTGTGCTGTACGAGCGTGTGCCGTACGAGCATGTGCCCCTGGCAGTTTGCAGCGTACGAAAGCCCACCGTCCCGAAGGGCGGGCGGGACGCCCCCGACAACGTCTGGGCCCAGCCCCCTTCAGGTCTCCCGTGAAAGGACCCACCCCTCCCATGTCGCGTATCACGGCGGTGGACGTGTTCCCCGTGGCCGTACCGTTCGCCCGGCGATTCGTCCTGGGCAGCGGCACCGTCGGCACCCCGGACCAGGCGGGTTCGGTGATCTTCGTCAGGCTGGCCACGGAGGACGGGGTCGTCGGCTGGGGCGAGCAGCGGGCCCTGCCGAGCTGGAGCTATGAGACGGCCGAGACGATCGCCGTGGTCATCAAGCGGCACCTCGCGCCCATTCTCCTCGAACTCACCCCCTTCGACGTGGAGTTGTTTCACACGCGAGCGAACCGCCGGCTGAGTCCCGCGGTGTCCAACGGCTTTCCGTTCGCCCGGGCCGCGGTCGACATCGCGATGCACGACGCGGCGGGCAGACTGGCCGGGCTGCCGATCCACGCGCTGCTGGGCGGCAAAGTACGGGACACCATTCCCCTCTGCTCGGCCATCGGCGTGGGGGAGCCGTCGGCGGTCCGCGAGCATGCGCGGCAGTCCGGCCACTACTCGGCGTACAAGGTGAAGATCGGCGGGGACGCCGACGCCGACGTCGCGGCTGTCATGGCGGTCGCCGACGTCGCCGCGGGCAAGCCCATCTGGCTGGACGCCAACCAGTCCTACCGGCCGAGCGCGTTCAAGCAACTGCTGCGCGCGCTGCACGACGTGCCGGGAATCCACTGCGTGGAACAGCCCGTGCCGAGCACCGACACCCTCGGCCTGCAACGGCTGCGGAACATGATCGACCTCCCGGTCGCCATCGACGAGGGCAGCTTCACCGCTCAGGACCTGGCCCGCGCCATCCGCCTGGAGGCCGCCGACCTGGTGGTCGTCAAGCTCTGCAAATCCGGCGGCATCCGCGGTGCCCTGAAGACAGCCCAAGTCGCCCTGGCCGGCGGCCTGGAGGTGCTCGCCAGCGGTCTGACGGACTGCGGCATCGGCTTCGCTGCGGCTCTGCACCTCTTCAGCCAGCTGGAACTGGCTCTTCCGGCCGAGCTGAACGGCCCCGAGCTACTGACCGGCCTGTATGCCGACGGGCTGGACATCGTCTCGGCCGTCGCGACCGTCCCCACCGCTCCCGGCCTCGGTATCGAGGTCGACGAGGAGCGCATCCGAGCCGAGTCGGCGGACCTGGCCTTCGTCTGACTCCGCACGCCCTCACCAGAGTACGTGCTCACCACGGCACCTTTGTGAACAGCGAGGAGACGACGATGTCTTCCAGCTTGTCCCGCCGCACCCTGCTCAAGACGGCAGCCGGAGGGCTGGCGGCCGCGGGCCTGAGCGGCTGCTCATCCGGACCACCGCCGGGCACCGGCACCTGGTCCATGTGGTCCAGCAGCCCGGAGGAAGGCAAGGTCTGGGCCGACTTCGGCAGGTACGTCGAGCGGCGGATGAACGTCAAGTCGGTCTCGACGCTCACCCCGTCGGACGGCTACCCCACCAAGCTCGACCTCCAACTGGTCAGCGGAACAGCCAGCCTGGTCACCGGCATGAACGGCTGGCTGCTGCCGACCTACGCCTCCCGCGGCGCACACCGCCCGCTGGACGACCTGATCGCCCAGGACCCGGACTTCGACCTCGACGACTTCTACCCCGCGATCCGGTCGATCTCGTCATTCGCCGGCAAGACCTACGGCATCGGCTTCGATGTGGCGCCGGTCGTGCTCTACTACAACAAGACGCTGCTCGAAAGGCACGGCATCGACCCGCCGTCCGCCACCGAGCCCATGACCTGGCAGACCTTCCGGGACCTGGCGATCGAGCTGAGCGGGCCCAAGGACGGTTACGGGTTCACCTGCGCGCCGTCCATCGACGACCTCGTGTCGTGGATCTACTCCGCCGGCGGCAACGTCATCAACGACAAGGGCGACGCCAGCGCCATGGACGCCCCCGAGGCCCGGCACGCCATCGACTTCGTCATCGATCTGTTCGTCAAGGACCGTGTGACCCCACCGATCAACAACCTGGTCAGCGCGAACGCCAGCGGCATGGCCCTGGCCAACTTTCTCCAAGGCGATGTCGCGTTCATGCAAAACGGTCCCTGGCAGGTGCTCAACGTCCGCAAGGCGCCCTTCGAATGGGACATCGTCCCCTTCCCTGCGGGGCCCGCGGGCAGCAAGCCGCGCGTGTCCGGCTCCTGCTTCGCCATCCCCTCCGGCGTCAACGGCTCCGACCTGGATCTGGCCTGGCGGCTGCTGAAGACCCTGACCAGCACCGGCGCGCTCGACATCTACGCGACAGCCGGGCGCAACAACCCGGCCAGGCTCTCGTCGGGCAGCGCCTTCAAGCCACCGCCCGCCAACCTCGGCCTTGTCCAGAAGATTCTCAAGGGCCAGGCCGGCGGCGGCCACCCCTTCGACGTCACTACCAACTGGAACCGGGTGCGACAGCTGCTGAGTCAGGACCTGCCGCGGGCCTTCCTCGGCGATCTGACGGCCACCGAAGCCATCGACAGCTTCACCCCGCGACTGAACGTCCTGATGCGTCAGCACCGGGACGCCGTCCGACAGGCCGACCGGCGCAGTGAGTGAGGATGACCATGGCCCTCCAGACCCGCACCGCCACGCCCGGGACCCCGGCCCGGCACCTCGGCGGCCCGCGCCCTCGGTGGCGCCGCTCGGAGACGTTCGCCGCCTGGCTGTTCCTGGTGCCCAGTCTGATCGGGTTCCTCGTCTTCACCGCCGGCCCGGTCATCGCCGCGGGTGTGATCTCGCTGCTCGACTGGAACCTCTTCAGCCCGCCCGGCTTCGCCGGGCCGGACAACTTCACCCGGCTGGGACCGGACCCCACGTTCTGGACGGCATTCGGCAACACCCTCTACTTCACCTTCGTCAGCGTCCCGCTGACCCTGTTGGTCAGCCTGGCGCTCGCCCTGCTGCTGAACCAGGGGCTCCGGCGCATCGCGGTCTTCCGGTCGCTGCTCCTACTGCCCTACGCCACCATCACCGTCGCCGTGGCCTTCGTCTGGATCTGGCTCTACATCCCCACCGACGGGCTGGTCAACGCCGTGCTCGGCGTCTTCGGTATCGACGGTCCGGCGTGGCTGATCTCGGATGACTGGGCGATGCCCGCTCTGATCGTGATGAGCGTCTGGAAGAGCTTCGGCTTCGGCATGGTGATCTTCCTCGCCGGACTGCAGGCCATCCCGCAGCAGCTCTACGAGGCCGCCAGGGTCGACGGCGCCACACCGTGGAGGACCTTCCTCAGCGTGACACTGCCACTGCTCTCCCCGTCGGTGTTCTTCGTCGTCGTCACCTCGATCATCCACTCGTTCCAGGTCTTCGACCAGGCACTGGTGATGACGGACGGCGGACCGGGTGCACGCACCACCACCCTCGTCATGTACATCTACCAAACCGGATTCCAGAACTACGAGCAGGGCTACGCGGCCGCGCAGTCGATCGTGCTGTTCGCCTTCATCGCAGTGATCACCGCGATGCAGTTCCTCCTCCAGCGGAGGCTGGTCCACTATGACGTCTGACATCCCCGCCCCCGCGCCATGGCACAGTTCGCCCGTCGCGCGACGGAAACTGCTGGTGTTCAGCTGCTTCCTGGCCACGGCCCTCACCCTGACCCCGATCGTGATGATGGTGCTGGTCGCCTTCCAGTCCGACACCGAATCGATGGCGGCCAGGCCCTCCTTCTGGCCGAGCAGCTGGCACACGGAGAACATCGGCCGCGCCTTCGACCTGGTCCCGCTCGGCCGCTATCTGCTGAACACCATCATCTTCGCCGGCGGCACCACGATCCTGGAGACGATCACCGCGGCGCTGGCCGCGTACGCTTTCGCCCGGCTCAACTTCCGCGGCCGCAACGTGCTGTTCGGCGTATATCTGGCCACCTTGATGATCCCGACGCAGGTCACCCTGGTCCCGCAGTTCATCCTGGTCGCCAAACTGCACGGCGTCGACACCTGGGCGGGGATGATCCTGCCGCACGCGTTCACCGCGCTCGGGGTCTTCCTGCTCCGGCAGTTCTTCCTCGGCATCCCCCGGGACTACGAGGAGGCGGCCCGCCTCGACGGGGCGAACCGCTGGCAGACCTTCATCCGGGTGATCATCCCGCTGGCCGTGCCGGCCATCGCCACCCTGGCCGTGTTCAAGTTCATCAGCCAGTGGAACAACCTGCTCTGGCCGCTGGTGATCTCCAACAGCGACGCCACCAGGACCGCCTCCGTCGGTCTGCAGGTGTTTCAGTCCACCAACGGAACCCAGTGGAACCTGCTGCTGATGGCCGCCACCATCACCACCATCCCGCTGATCCTGCTCTTCTTCCTCACCCAGCGATGGTTCGTCAAAGGCATCACCATGAGCGGACTCGGAGGCCGCTGACCCATGACATACCTGTGGTCCGTCTTCACCAAGCCCTGGTCCGCCCTGCCCGGCGACGAACTGGGCAAGCTGGTTTCCGGACTCGGCTTCACCGGTGCCGAGGTCCCCGTACGGGACACCGCCCACGTCACCCCCGCCGAGGCCGAGCGGCTGCTGCCCACCTTCGCCGCACAGCTGAGAGCCGAGGGCGTCGAGGCCATCAGCGTCGCAAGCGGCCTGGCCGAGCCCGTCTTCGCCGCCTGCCACGCTGCGGGCGTACCGATGATCCGCGTCATGGCCGAACTCGGCCCCGACGGCTACACCGCCTCTGTCCGCCGCTTCCGGCAACGCCTGGAGGCCGCCGCACCCCTGGTGGAACGGTACGGCGTGCAGGTGGGCGTGCAGCCGCACCACGGACGCTTCGTCTCCTCCGCGCTGGGCGTGATGGACCTCCTCGACGGACTGCCGCTGGAGGGTTTCCGGGTGGTGTGGGACGCCGCCCACGACGCGCTCGCGGGCGACGACCCGTCGGTGACGCTGCCGCTGGTCGCAGACCGGCTCGGCATCGTCAACCTCAAGAACGTCGTCCATGTGCCCGTCCAGCCCGCCGGGGAGTCGGTCGGCGGACACTGGAAGCCGTGGTTCGTTCCCGGCGCCGAGGGCCTTTCGAACTGGTCGGCCGTCCTCGGCCGACTGGCCGATCTGGGCTGGACCGGACCCGTCTGCCTGACCGGCCAGTACTCCGACTTGAGTGTCCCGGTCGAAGAGCGACTGGCGACAGACCTGGCAGCGGCACGCGCGGCGAGCACCTGACGCGCCGGAGCCGGGGGAGCGGGAAGGATGAGGCTGATCCTTTGGAGTGGACACCCTGACAATGGATCTTGCAGGTCCAGGAAGGGATGTCCAGGTGGGACGCCACCCGCCGCCAACCGGTCGGCGGGGCGCACGGTCGTCCACGCGCTGCGGATCCTCGCGCCCAGCTCTGTGCCCGTCCCCGAGCAGGACGACGTCGCCCCGACGCCCCCCCCGCGCCCACCGGACTGGTGTGCGCCCGGGAGACCGCGTGGGACGGCTACCGCCACACACACTTTCGATCAGTCGTCAGAGGGTCAGCGTTCGGCCGCCGTCGAGAATATGCGGAGGCTGCCGAGCGGCAGACTCATGCGATCGCCCGGGACCATCCCCGCTCGCGCGGGGAGCACATTTCTTCACCTGCGAGTTTGCGCCATGAAGGCGCCGTTCGCAGGCACTTTCACTGAATCGGTCATACCACCCAACGAGCAGTCGAACAGTCCCTGGAGGCGGACGGGTTGAGGCCTGAGGGACCATGCCTGCAGGTGCGGGGATTGGAAAGAGCTCAGTAGATGCTGACGCCGTAGGTGCTCAGAACCTCTGTGACCGGCTGGAAGAACGACGTACCGCCAGTGGCGCAGCTGCCGGTTCCACCCGAGAGGATGCCGATGGCCTTGTCGCCAGAGTAGAGCGCGCCGCCGCTGTCGCCGGGTTGGGTGCAGATATTGGTGGAGATCAGGCCGTAGACGATATCGCCGCCACCGTAGTTGATCGTGGCGTTGAGGCCGGTGACAACACCGCTGACGACGCCGGAGACGGCGCCGCGGAAGGTGACGGACATCCCGACGGTGGCGTTGGCCACGCCGGTGATGTCGACGGTGCCGACGGTGCCGGATACGGGGACCGAGGGGTTGGCGTACCGCACGATGCCGTAGTCGTTGCCCGGGAAACTGGACCCCACCGTGGGTCCGATCTGTGTCGAGTACGTGGCGTCCGTGTACCAGGTCGGGTGACCACTGGTGCAGTGCCCTGCGGTCAGGAAGTAGTACGTACCGCCGCTGACGACATTGAAACCGGCCGAACAGCGCCCTCCTGGGGAGTAGATGCCGTCGCCTCCTGAGAGCTGCGGGGAAAGTCTGCCTGCGGTGCGCTCGATGCGCAGCGCACCGGCGTGGGGGCCCGCGGCTCGCTTGACAGCGGCGATCTGGGCGTCGGAGACGGTGCTGTCCGCGGTGACGACCACGGCGTCGGCCGCGGTGTCGACATACCAGCCTGTGCCCGCCACGTCGGCGTCCAGCAGCACGTCACCCACGGCGGCGAGTTGACTCGCGCCGAACTCACCCGCGGTATCGGCGGTCGCGGCGGGGACGGCGAGCGCCACGGCGGCGACGAGGCCCATGGCGACGGCGAGCAGACGCTGACGTGACGCGCGCCTGCCCGCGCTGCCACGAACTTGGGTCCGCTTGATCCTCACTTGTCGTTCCTCCCGAGGGAATCGGGGGCCCGCTGTGGGAGCCCGGGGCCCGACCAGTGCTGCTCGGGAGTATCGGCGGCATCAACCCGCCGCGCAAGAACGCCTCTTGACCGAGAAACGGCCGAGAACCTGCCCAGAAGTCAGTTCGCTCCGAGGATGGGCTCGCCTGCCGGTACGGCGATCGGGAGCGTGTATGCCCGGCGACAGGAACGGGCGGATTCGGGCTCGGTGAGCCGGGCGGGCTTGAGGGGACCCATCCCCGCTTACGCGGGGAGCACGCTCGTTCACCTGCGAGTGTGCGCCTTGCTGGCGACGACTGCAGGTACTTTCATGGAATCGGGCATATTGCCCGAGTGACAGTCGAACAGTCCCTGGAGACGGACGGGTTGAGGTATCCCCGCAGGCGCGGCGAGCACGCCCTGACGCGTGCGTGTAGCTGTGCGGGCCAGGGGCCATCCCCGCTCGCGGGGGAGCAGGCCACGAGTTTCCTGCCGCCGTGTTGCCACAAGGGGCCATGGGCTGCCGGCGAAATTCGCTGACCCTGCGGTGACGACATGAATCTGTGTGCCCAAGTCCCGGGATACCCAGTGGGGTTTCCCGCCGAGCGAGGTTGGAGGAGAGGAGCGCAGTCCTGCGGAATGGCTGTCAGTCCTCGTCCATAAGATCGCGGCATGTCTGATGCCTTCACCGTCTTGTGGACCCATGACACGTGCCATGCCTTGCGTAAAGCCGGTCGCGTGGGCAAGCGGCCGCCGGTCGCCTTCAGCGGCGTCCATTCCTCCCTGCCCACCTGGTCGGGTGCCCGTGCTGGGGACGAGGTCTATGCGCTGCATGTCAATCGGTGCGTCGTGTTCGTGGTGAGCCGGATGCAGGTGATCGACATGGAGCGGCGTAACTGCTGCGGCGCTGCCCCCGCGACGTGGCAGGACCCGGCGTTTCCCGGGCACGGCGACTGGTCGATGCTCGGTGCCAGCGGCTGCGGAGCCGCAGCGGTGCACGTGGACGCGACGCCCGTACGTTTCGATATACCGGTACCCGGCGATCTTCTACCGAGGCTTACCTGGCGTAACCGCCGAGGCCAGACGCGCGGCTTGAAGTACGTGGTGGATGGCCGTCTTGAGCGCTCGGTCAGCCTCCAGGGGTTCTACCGTCTGACCTCCGAGTCGGCTGGCGAGTTGGCGGAGGTCGTTGGCAACGCCGTCCCTTGATCCCAACGGGAGAGGCTGCTAACTGGATCACCCCCACTCTGGCCATCCCTCCCGTGAGCGCCGACCGGTTCTCGTCACCCGGCATGCCTCAATTTGTCGGTTTCCCGCCATCCTGGGGGCGCGGGGAGCACCGGATGGCAGGTCCGGAAAACAGCCTCGGTTGGGGACCATCCCCGCAGGCGGGGAACACAGCCGCACCGCCTCGCGCGCCTGGCGCGGGTTGGGACCATCCCGTCAGGAGCAGGGATCACGCTTCTTCACCTGCGAGTTTGCGCCATGCAGGCGCCGTCCGCAGACACTTTCACTGAATCGCCAGACCCTCAGCTCAGCGGCGTCGACCTGGCCCGCGTCGCGCTGCGGTCCGCGAAGGAAACGGCGCGGAAGAACGGCGGCGGTGGCCGTCCGGCGAAGGCGAAGCCGCGCACGACGCGGGTGGTCCGGCGGGACAGGCGGCAGCCGATGTTGCTCGGTGCCGCGATGGGCGCACTCGTCACCGAGCAGGCATGGAAGCTCCCGGCCGCCGACGCTTCCCTGCTCGAGCTTCTCTGCACCAAAGACACGAGTCGACGACGCTCGGTTCTATGTCGTGGACGTGGCCGCAGGTCGATGAACATCCAGGACAACTGCCGTGCCTGCCACGGATCGGTCCTCATGCATGGTGATGACCTGGCCCGCCTGAAGGTGCCGCCACTGCGAGGGGTCAAGAGGAGCAAGTCGTACCGAGGCTTGTCCACCGGGCTCCAGAAAGGGAGTGAACTCCACCCAGAGTTGGGCGATGTTGAGGGCCGGTTCGCCGGTCGGGGTCCGGTTTCCGATGTTCCACATCGGTCGCAGAACCCCGGCACCGGAGATGGGCGTCTGCCGTCGCGCTTCGGCGGCCGGGAGGAGGGTGAGATCGGCTCGGATGATGCCGTTGCGAGTTTCGCAGCAGCGCCAATGGCACCAGGCCGCGCTCTTTTCCAACTGCATCTGCTCCGCCGCGCCAGCCAGGGTCTCCCAGAAGCTGAGCGGAAGCGGTTGGATGTCACCGAGTTCTTCCAACAGTCCGAGGGCCACTTCCCACTCGTCCCGAGTGAGGTACTCCCAGACGTCGTTCACCGTGATGTCGTTCTCGGTGGCGCTCTCCTCAGGGACCAGCAGGGAGGCGGCTTCCAGCAGCGTCGGGACGTCCATCCTCTGATTCTGGACCACGGTCTCCGGCCGCAGGCAGGAGATGCCCGGAGCCCGCGCGCGGTGGCAGACCGACGTCCTCCAGCTCTACCGCTACAAAGTGATGTGGCAGCGCCTCCGGAAGCGCATGGGTGCTCCTGCGGGGCATCCGCTTCACGAGGCGATCGGGGCCGCTGGGCCTGCGCTAGACTTGACCTTGCGCTGGTTGCCGCAACTCGCGGCGTCTGGTTGCGCGTTGGTGGTCCAAGGAAAGACGTCCCGCTTCCTGCGGGGAGATGCAGGTGCAAGGCCTGCCCGGCGCTCGAGTAAAGCCCTCTCCCACAGCTCGTGGGAGAGGGCTTCGCGTTGTCGCTGGCGGCACGGTGCGCCGTACGGCGTCCCTATGCCTCCCTGCCGGCCGGCGCCCGGGTGTGGCACGTTAGGTAGGTCTGGTCCGTTACTTTCCCCCGTAGTAACGGACCAGACCCAGCTTCAGCGCCCTACGACGAATGGCTTGACCTGCGGCTTTGCGGCGCACCGCAGGGTTCAAGGGGGCTGAGGGTGTGTGGCCGCGGGGAACATCAGTGATGTGCTGGCCGGGGTTCCGGCCGCCGCCTCGGCGGGGTCGCCGCAGTCGCGGCGATTCGCATGGACCTGCCGATGGCGGACAGCGCGGCTGCCGCCGCATCCCGTGCGTCAGACGGCGTCGTCAGCCACAGCCGCAACGTTCGAGCCTGGCGCAGGATCCTCCGACGCCTGCGCAGCGCCGCCAGGCCCTGGCCGCGGCACTTGCCAGGGCTCCGATGGGGGCTCAGACGAAGTCGGCGATGAGGGTGGCGAATTCGTCGGGGGTGGCCAGGCGGATGCCGAGGGTTTCGGCCTTGGCGCGTTTGGATCCGGCGCCTTCTCCGCCGACGACGAGGGTGGTCTTCTTGGAGACGCTGGAGGAGGAGCGGCCTCCGGCGCGTTCGATGAGTTCGTTCATCTGGATGCGGCTGAGCTTCTCCAGTGGGCCGGTCATCGCTCCGGTGACCACGACCGTCATTCCGGCCAGCGGCATCGCCGCTCCCTCTGTGGCCTCCGGACTGTCGTCGTCCGCGGTGTCGCCGGTCGTGGGGGGGAGGGCGGGGTGAACATGAGCGAGCCGGGCGCCACCCCTCCCTCTGCACCAACTGCACCCTCAGGATCGACTCCGCACGGCGGGAGGCTCGGGGACGCCGGCCCCCGGAGAGCGTCTGTCGGATGTCCGTCAACACCAGCTGACGGCGCGGGCATCCGCGGTGCACGGCAGCGCGGGGCGCACCAAGAGCACGGCACCTTCTGCGTCCGGTTCTCGCGACCGGCAAGTGACCGGCCCGGGAAACGCGGATGCCGCGAGCGGCCGTGGTCTGGCACGATCCGTGGGTGTCCGCTTCCCTGTACGAATCGCATGTGACGGTCCGCTGCGCGGGCCCCGACGAGTGGGTGCGGCTGCGCCGGTGGGCAGCCGCGGCCGGTCTGAAGCTGACGCACATCGTGCTGGCCTGCGGCCGGATGCGCGAGCAGCCCATGCTCACGCTGTCCGGCTCCTCGTCGTATGCCGAGCAGGCCGCGCGAGTGCGCGACGTCGTGGCGGGACTGCGGACGGACGGCTTCGAGCCGGTGCGGGTGAAGACCGAGTCCACGCCGTGGGCCCCGGAGGTACCGGCTCGGCTCTGCCGGGACGACGAGCGGTACTTCGAGCACCACGTGAAGCTGTTGCTCGACGCGGACACGGACCTGGCCGCGCTCGCGGTCCGGGTGGTGCCGCACGGCGCCCATCTGTCGTGGAACGCCCGGCGGGTGCGGGCCGGGGCACGGTATGAGTGGTTCGTGACGCAGCGGTGCCGCGGGGTGGGCGCCGACGGGGCGGGGCGGGCGCTGGAGCGGCTACTGACGGAGCTGGGCGGGTTCGTGATGCTGGGCGTGGAGCGGGAGTTCGTGCTGCACGACAGTGACCCGTCCGTGGACGACGGTTGGATCGAGGAGCCTGTGGGGGTACGGACATGAGCGGGACGGCGTGGGAGGGGTTCGGCTGGCGGAGCACCGAACTGCCCCGGGAGCCGCTGGACGAGGCCACCCGCAGGGCCGCGAACCTGCCGAAGACGCTGCAGTGGGTGCCAGGAGACGACGTGGTGCAGCGTCCCGTCTTCGACCCGTCGCTGAAGCACCACCAGAACGCCTACCGCGCGACCGACCCGCGGTTCGGCGATCCGGCGCGGGGCGAGGCGTGGCGGGCGACCCGGCGCCAGGCCCTGCACCTCGTACTGGAAGCGATCGGCGAGTCGCAGTGGGTGGACGCTCTGGTGCTGCGGGGCAGCGTGCTGATGTCGGTATGGTTCCCGGACGCCGCCCGCGAGCCCGGTGACCTGGACTTCGTCGTCGTCCCTCACACCTGGCGGATCGATGACGGCCAGACGGACCGTATGCTGCACGGAATCGCCGAAGCAGCGCAGACGCTGGCCGACATGCGCGGACGCGAGGTCGGGATCTCGACGCGGGGCGCGGTGGTCGAGGACATCTGGACCTACGACCGGGTGCCGGGCCGCCGCATGGTGCTGCCGTGGGGCTCGCCCGGGCTGCCCGGCGGCCATGTCCAGCTCGACTTCGTCTTTAACGAGCCGCTGCCCGAGGCGCCCGAGCCGGCCGAGCTGCCGGGCGGCACGATCGTGCAGGCGGCCACGCCGGAACTGTCCCTGGCCTGGAAGCTGATGTGGCTGGTCAACGACATGCACGCGCAGGGCAAGGACCTGTACGACGCCGTCCTGCTGGCCGAGCGGCACCCGCTCCGCTACGAGCTTCTGCACGAGGTGTTCCGGCTGTCCGGCGAGTGGCCGTATCCGTACCGCGAGAGGATCCTGCTCGAGGACGTGGCCGAGGCGGTCGGATATGTGGAGTGGAACCACTTCGTCACCGAGTATCCGCAGTTCAGAGATGCCGAGCGGGAGTACGCGGACCGGCTGGTGCGGACCGTGACACCGACGTTCGAGCGGGCCGGCGACTGATCCGGCTCACAGCGCAGCGGCACCGACCACATCCATCAGGCAGAACCCGGGGCCTCACCTGGGCTTGCTCAACATCAAGGACGCCCTTCGGGCAGCTCAAGGTGGAGTAGCCGCCCCGGTATCCGCGCTCGCGCAGTTGCTGGTAGAGCTCCGTGGCGTTGGTGTTGCCCGCGGCGAACTGGGCCTAGAGGAGAGGCTTGTGGCGGTCGAGCGGGGAGTCGCGGCGGTCGCGTGCGGGGGCGACGGTAGCAGGAGAAAGTTCTGCCTCCGTGATGGGTAGGATCACGCCGCACGCTGAGCGGGCGGTTCGAGCCGCGCCGCGCACGGCACAGAGCGAAACATCGGGGGCGCACGGCATGAGTACGAACGGCAATGGTTACTGGGATCCGATGGGGGGACCCGGCCCCGGTGGACAGCCGGGCCCAGGTCCCGGCCATCAGCCTTACCCCGGGGGCGGACACCACCCGTACCCTGGCGGTCCCGGCGTGGGGCCCTACCCGCCGCAGCCCGCGCCCGTGCCGCCGCAGGGGTACCCGGGGCATCCGCAGGGCTGGGGCCCGAACCCGCCACAGCCGCACGGTGGTGGCCCGCAGCCGCCGTTCCCGCGCCCGCCCCGGCCGCCGCTGACGCGCGGGCAGCGGATCCTCAAGTGCGTCTACAACCCGTTCTACGCCGCCCAGCGGGCCTTCCGCCCCTCGCGCCCGGGCGCCGTCGAGGACCTGACGGTGCGCAAGATCCAGATGTGGCGGACCGGGCTCGGCATCGCCGCCTGGCTCGTGCTGGTCATGTCGTACAAGCCGGTCGACACCGCCAAGGGCGTCGAGACCGCCGCGGGCGACAAGTTCACCCAGAGCTGGATCAGCACACTCGTCCTCGTGTGCGCCTTCCCGTTCGTGATCGCCCTGTTCGCGTTCGCCGCGCAGGGTGCGCTGCGCGGGCTCTACCTGCGTCGGTCCCTGAAGTCCTTCGGGGCGGTGGCGGCTCTGATGGGGTCCATGGCCACATTCCCCCTCGCCGTCGCGCCCGACCCGGGGACCGCCGGCTTCCGTGACGCCATCGGCACCCCCGGCATGGTCGTTCTCGTCACCCTCTGCGCGTGGTCGCTGGGCTTCGCCCTGTACGGGATCGCGCTCTGCCTCATGCACGTGTTCCGCACCGCCGACATCCACGAGGTGCTACCGCCGATCCTCGCTACCTTGCTGGTGTGGGTGATGGCCGCTCTCGACGTGATCAACAACGAGAACGCCGAGGTTCCCGTCCTTGCCCGGATCGTGTTCCTGCTCGGTGCTCCGGTGTCGGTGACGGTGTTGTCGTGCTGGGAACTGTACCGGCTGCGGAAGTACCACAACCTGACCGTGCGACAGGCCCTCGGTCGCTAGGTCATCTCCGCTGTTCAGTCAGCCATGTCGTCGCAAGACGCCACTGGTTTCACCTGAGGCTCACGCTTAGGCGCTCCGACTCCGTAGCTGTCCGCCGCGCCCACATTGATGCCGTCCGTCGGCGTCCAGGGCTTCAAGTCTCCGCCTTCGCGCTGCCAAGTTCGTCCATTGCGATCAGTGAACTCCAAGTATTCGACCTCAACACTGTCGGCGGAGCGTGCCGCCCGGCAGGCCGGCACGTCGGCTGTTGCTGCCGAGCCGGCCTCGCTGCGTACGACGGCTTGAGCACGTCGATCGTCTGTGAGGCCAACGCTGTGGGTGGCACGATGAGTTGGGACGAAAGGTGGGGTTTCGTGCGGGGTGACAGGCGGCAGATTCAGACGGCGGTCCCGGGCGGTGCGGACTCGGAGAAGCCGCTGATGCTGCCGCTGGAGGCGATCGAGCTGGATGCCTTCCGCCGCCGTCACGAGCACGACACGTTCTGGTGCGGGCTGCGGCCTTCAGCTGACCACCAAGCTGTACACCGACCGGGTCTGCCACTTCGCCGACCATCCGGGCCCCGATGGGCACCTTCACCTGTGCGGCCGCCGCGCCCGAGGGGTCAGCAGCGCCGACCACCTGTATGCGAAGTCCGCGGCCGCCGACTGGCTCCGCAGCGGGGGCAAAGATGCCGACTTCGAGTTCGTCCAGCCGGAGGGGGTGCGGATCGGCTCGGTGGTGGACATCCGATTCCGCAATGGCGGGCTGCGCGTGCACTTGGACCAGGCAGTGGAGCCGTCGTGGGACCAGGGCGGCCACGAGCCGGTGCTCGGGATGTCGGTGCCGGTGGACCGGGACACGCTGATCGACCGCTGGTATGTCCATCGCATCCGGCTGGACAGCGAAGGCACCGCCCGCCGGGTCCGTATCGGCACCGAGGCATTCGCGCGGGAAACCGAGTGGTTCGCGCTGGACGACTGCGAAATGACGGAGCGAGGACTGTCGACACCGGCAGTGGAGCAGATGGTGCGCTCCCGCAGCAGCCGGCCCGTCGCCCAGTGGGGCGTGGCCAAGGCAAAGAAGGTTTCCGGACGCCCGTGTGCGGGCGCAGGTGCTGCTGCGCAAACTAGCCGATGCCCTCAGGGTGGAATCCGCCTTCGTGGTGAGCCCGGTGCTGCGTGACATCGCGGATCTGACCGGCGTTGAAGGGGAGGTCCAGGCTCAGCTGGCGGCCGCCGTCTCGGACGCGGAAGCTTGGCTGGAGGACGCCGGCGTCACCGACCCGGCCGTCCTTGACCGGTTCGACGAGGCATTCCGGCTGATCGGCATGGCCTTCCAGATCCAGGACGACGCCCTCAACCTCACCGATGACGAAGCCCTCTACGGCAAGGAGGCCCTCGGCGACCTGTGGGAAGGCAAAAGGACGATCATGCTCATCCACCTCCTGCGCACCGCCACCGATCCCTGGGAACACGAACTTCTCCGCCAGATCATCCTCAGACCCCGCGAGGAGCAGAAAGCCAAGGACGTCCAGGTCGTCCTGGAGTACATGCGCCGCTTCGGATCCATCGACTTGGCCGACGACCTCGCCGCCCGCGGCATCGCCAACTTCGAACGTGACCTCGACGTCATCCCCGAGAACACGGGCAAAGCCGTGCTCCGTCAGATCGCCCACTACGTCACCTCAAGGGCACTGTGACCACGACCGCCACCCCACCGGGCTCACCCGACGAGCAGGTACAAAAGCTCCTCCACACGGCGAACCACTGGACCCGGGCCGCCCTGTGCACCCTCGCCCGCCACGGCGCCGCCCTGCGCCGCGACGACCCCGCCCGCCCCACTCCTCCCCCTCGACCAAGCCCTCACCACCGCCGGCCTGCCCCTGAAATAGCTACGCGCGGCCGCCGGCCGGACACACGACGAGCCCGGCGAGAACGGCACTCAGGGCAGCGGCCCGGAACCTGACGGCTCCACCCCACAGGAACTGCCGCAACTGGAAAGCGGCCGCTACCTGTACCAGGACGTCGCACTCGGCGCCTGGGAAACCGCCCGACGGCTACACCTGTGCCTCTCCATCCGAACACCGTGACAAAGGCAAGTCCGACCGCCGCCCGGCCTCCTCCGCCACCCGCGTCTACTGGGCGATGATCCAGGTCATGGCCCGCCGGCTCACCGGCGCGAACACTCCCACCTGGCGCGACCCAAAGCCGGTGACCGTGTGACGCCGGCAGCGGTACCACCCCTCCGGAGCCGACGCCCCCGAACTGACCGCGGAGGGCGCCAGCAGGCGCCTCATGATGTGGGCGGATCCGGCTGCAGCTCCAGCCGTACTTCGGTTACGCTCACGCCCTCCGGAGCGCCGAACGCCTCAACCATCACGCCGTTGTTGATGCCGGTGACCTCCAGAGCCAAGTGCTCGGCCCCCACGCGCACATCGAGCCTTGCCACCGGCTCGCCCGAGAAGTCCGGCATGCGGTGGATCCGCGCTGCCGGATACTTCAGACTCGTTAGCTTGTCCCGCATCTCCCCGTACGTGGCCGTGCCCTTCCCCGAAAACGCCCTGCTGATGCGCAGTTGGTGCCTCTGGGCCGCACACTCCTCTGTCACGGTCAGCGGCACCGGGTCGACCAGGACGGGCAGGGTGGAGTCGGGGGTCGGCTCCCCTGCCGTGGCATCGGCCCCCGTGGCCGATGTAACGGCAGCGGAGCCGCTGGAGACGTCCTGGGCACAACTCTGCGAGATGAGGCCCGCCATCTCGAGGAACCGCGCCTCCGCGTCGTCATCGCCTGTTGCCGCGACGGTGCTGACCATGGAGGTCTGATCGGCGGTGGCATTCAGCGCGCCGAAGCCAGCCAGGACGACGACGCCGCCGAGCGCGGCCGCCAGTAAGGACTTCGGGAGGAATATCGATCGCATGTCCATACCATGCAGGCTGCGGGCCACGCCCACATGAGTACCTGTACTCAATCCACCAGGACATCAGCTCCCCAGCGACTACACCGGCACTGGCCTACTTGATGTGGGCGAACGACTCGGTGCGGCTGTTCTCCCTCCAGATCAGCGATCGACCGGCTCGTGCGGGGACACATCGGATGCTTCCGACTCGGACTGGCGTCCCGTCTTTGCGTAAGGTGCCCTTCCTTCGGCCTCGCCATGCAGTGCCGCAGCCACTGCGACCATCGTGGGTGACTCGATCAACTGGGTTGCGATCGAGTCCAGTACCACCGCGATGGCTCGGGACCGCTGGGTGAGCCCTTGATAGAGCAGGACCGCGCAAACGGTCAGTGCGAGACACCACAGCACGTGCGCGCGCACTGCGAGGGTGGCTACGAGCGCGACTGTAGGCAGGAACATGTTGATGCGGATGGACGCTTCCGAAAGCAGCCGGTCGTACCTGTCGAATACCTCTGGGCGTTGGATCAGAAGTCGGGTCGCCAGGTCAGGCAACTCATCGGACAGGGTGAGGAGTGCGGCAATGGCGAGCACTGGCATCTGCCGTACGGTGGCATCGCTGATGGGCAGATCGGGGTCACGCCATTCCACAAGCGTTCCGGACGTCTCGTCTCCAGGGTTATTTCTCCAGAGGCGTCGCCGGGATTTGTACGACGCCGATGGGAAGATGGGGCCGGTCTCCTCGTGCCGCCACTGCCGCACGCGTTCTTCATTCGGCCTACCTTCCTCAGTTCGTCCTGTGCCGCCCTCTGTAATGGGGGCCTGCCAGTCCGCCTGGACCAGCTCGACGTTGAGCAGGGTCACTCGATTAGCCGTGGTGGAAGGTGCCGCGCGGCGCCACGCCGCAATCGCCGCCACGGACCGCTCGGGTGGCATGTCCTCTGGGTTGTCGAGGCGGAAACGGACCCGGTTAGCGACCGCCTCCCAGGCCGGACGGTTAGGCCGGATCCCATCAAGCCACCGTGCGGTTGCAGGGTCGAGCTCGACAGTTGAGCCCAGGAAGTAGGCAATGAACGTCAGAGCAGCTAGGAAGCTGGCCGACGGTAGCACTCCAACGAGGTCGAAGAGATCACCAATGGCTCCGTGGGCAGCGGTTCGTTGCGGCAGCACATCGTGGAACCAGAGCCAAATGGAGATCAGCCATAGGTAACCCACCGTCAGGGGGGTTCGCAGTTCCCGTACACCCGGTAGGAGGTTCGCGAGCATCTTTGTGAAGCTAATGCCCGGCGAGGCCAGGGAGCAATGACCCTTACGGCGCGTAACTTCCTTTTTATGACACAGGTTCGAGCGCTCGTTCTGAGCGAGGCCGTGGACGCGTCGAGCGTTCGGGCAACGGGCAGGATTGTCTCCTTCAGGGGGTCTCATGGCCAAACGCTTGATCGTTTGCTGCGACGGAACGTGGAGCGTCGCCGACCAGTCCAGCGATACGAATGTCGCGAAGGTTGCCTGGTCCATCCAGGAGAATGACGACCAACTCGTATACCACAAGGGAGGAGCCGACACCCGCCGATGGGAGCCTCTACGCGGTGGATCCGTAGGGCTGTCCCGCAGCATCCTGGATGCCTACAGCTTCCTGATTGACAAATACGAGCCCAGTGACCAGCTGTTCGTATTCGGGTTCAGCCGGGGCGCGTACACAGCCCGGAGCCTGGTCGGCCTGGTGCGCTCCGCCGGCATCCTGCGCCGGGAGAACGCCAGCCGCATCGACGAGGCGTGGTTCTGGTACCGCAGCCGGACGGATCCCCCTGACGCTGTGGCACCCACACTGTTCCGGCAGGCATATGCCCACCAGGCAGGGATCCACTTCATCGGTGTGTGGGACACCGTCGGTCCTCTCGGTATCCCATCCGCCGTGCCGGGGTCGCTTTACTCGGCCACCATCGCCCGGCTCAACCGCCGGTGGGCGTTCCACGACACCGAACTGAGCATGGCAGTGAAGGGGGCCTTCCACGCGCTGGCCATCGACGAAGAGCGCGATATCTTCCGGCCGACGCTTTGGCGCCAGCAGCCCCGGGCCGCCGACAGCGGACAGGAGCTGAAGCAGGTGTGGTTCACGGGGGCACACGCCGATGTCGGCGGTGGCTCCCCCAAGACTGGGTTGTCGGACATCTCCCTGCTGTGGATGACCGCCCAAGCCGCACGGTACGGGCTGGAGTTCGACGCGACGAAACTCAACACGCCCGACCCGGGAGCGATGCCCGAGGACACAGATACCTCCTTGGTCAACCCCGATGTTATGGCCCCTGTGAATGCCCCGCAAAGCGGAATGCGCAAGACCGCCCTGCCGCTGCACCGGCCAATCGGGGCAGCCTCAAACCCGGGCGGTGACCCAGACACATGTGAATACATCTCAGACACCGCAAAGCGACGATTCGAAAAGGACAAGTCCTACCGGCCGCCAGGGCTCGTCCAATACCTCAGTTCTGCGGAGACTCGCATCGAGCGTGTTCCTCTGCCCTGACGACTTCGTGCGCAGTTGGCCGTGGCGCCTCGAGCACGTGATTCAGCTCCCAGATTGTGCGAACGGCACGCCGCGGTCGAGACCCGTGCTGCAGGGTTCGATTTCCACCGCTCCCCCGGACACGCTCTACGTGTGCTGGCCCGCCGTCGCGGCGTCGCCGTTGCGGAGTTCGCTCACCGCCCGTCGGGGCACCCTGGCGCGGCTGGCGATCTCGCTGTCGGTGCGGCCCCAGCCGATCGCAGCGGTGATCAGATGACGGCGCTCGGCGCGCGTCGGCCCCAGCTCCTGGCTCGCGGTGTCCGGCGAGTCCTCCATCCAGGCGATGTCAGCGCCGAGGACCGCGAGGCGGTCCCAGTCCCGGGAGCGCATCTGCTTCCGGTGGCTGGAGGCGGCCTCCCGTGCTCCCAGCAGGCGCCATCCCTGCCGTGCGGCGTGTTCCTCCTCGCGGTCGAGGTGTCGAGTTCGGCCTCCGTGGAGGTGAAGGTGATCTCGCTGTCGGCCAGGCGGTCGTGTTCGGCGTCCCAGGTCGCGAACTTCTTGAGCGGTCGGGGGTCTCCGTTCATGAGGACGGTCCGGTACCAGGCCCGTACGCCCAGCACGTCGAGGCCCACGCCGCTGCCGTCCTGGTACGGGACTCCGAAGACCTTTTTGATCTCCTCGTGCCAGCGTTCGTTGCTGCCGAGGTGCCGCGTGATCGTCTCGCACTCGCGGGCAAGGTCGCCCAGTGGCCTGCGCAGCACCTCCGGCTGGTACACCTGCGGGAAGCGGGCCACGATCACGCCGTAGTCGACCAGTTCGGCGTCCTCCTCGGGCCCGGCGGCCTGACGGTGGCGCGAGACCACACGCTCGATGTTGCGGCCGGCACGGGCAGTCGGCGGACCAGTCGAGATCACCGCCGCCGTCGAACAGGCCGTTCAGCAGTGTCTGCGCGTACGGGGTCAGCTCCTGCAGCAGCGCGTTAGCGGCCGCGACGTCCAGGTAGGGCAGCTCCTTCACGCCGGAGTCGATCACCCAGGACCGTAACCGCGGCACCGGCTCGAACCACATGTGCGGCCCGACCGGCGAGAAGCCCTTCCCCAGGAACCAGCGGCTGCCACGTCCCGGGCGGCACCTCGTCCCTCGACCGCCCGGCCGACGGCTCCAGGCGCTCGGTCTTCTCGTGGAGGTGCAGCTCACCCGTCCGCGTGTCCAGCAGCACCTTCTGGTAGTGGCCCGGCCGGCGCCGCTCGTTGAGCGGCTTGGATGAGATCACGTCCGTCACTGGTGTGACGCTGATCCGCGGTGCCTTGTAGCGGGCCACGTCCACCTCGGGCAGGGGAGTGTCGTTGTTCGTCACCTTGTTCTCCTTCACGGTGGGGGTCGCTGGGGCTCGCCTGCGGCGAGTCCCAGGGTCTGGACGGCGAGCGCTTTCCTGCGCGCATCCACCTGGTTGAGGTTGTCGTGCAGCTGCTGGGCGACGGTTTCGGGGGGCGATGACGAGCGGCTCGACCGGCGGGTGGCCGACGGCGAGGATCTGCGCGTATGCGGCGGCCCGCTCCTCGCCATGCACGACGTAACCGATCTCCTTGGCGGCGGTCGCCTCCTTCTTCCACGCGTCGATGGCGGCGTGGGCCTCGTCGACGGCCACAGCGTAGGCGTGGTGGGCGGCCAGCCAGGCGATCGGCGCCTGACTCACCCCGAACTCGCCGTCGCCTGGGCGGACTCCGCCTACGGCGGGACCCTCGTCGACTGGTCCCACTCCTTCCTTGGGATCACCCTCAAGACGGTGCCCCGCCGTAAAGACCAGGACGGCTTCGCCGTCCTCGCCAAGCGGTGGCGTGTCGAGCGGGCGATCTCATGGATCATGAGAGCCAGGAGAAACGTCCGTGACTATGAGCGGTTCATCTCCCACAGCGAGGGCCCCCATCACCTGGACTTTCATCACCCTCATGGTCCGCCGCCTCACCCGCCCTCCCCGACCACCCCGCACGTCACCACATCCTGTCCAACCGGTGAAAGCGGCCGTCAAACCCACGTCCATACGCATCCGGAAGCAGACGCAGACGATCCGGCTGGCCCCCACCACCCTGCGCTGATTCCGTAATGATCAGAGCCTGTTCAGAAGGGCAGGCCCCGCAGGTCCACACTGACGGTGGGATGAGGCAGGCCGACTAGGTCGTAGATCATGGTGGTCACTGGCAAGGTCCGGGTGCTGCCAGGCTGGTGGAAGGCGACGGGCGCGGAAACCCTGCTCCATCCCAGCTGCGTGTAGAACGGGACCAGGTCCGGTCGGCAGAGCAGAACCATCGTCTCGGCACCAGCTGCTCGTGCGTGTTCGACCGCAACGCTGATTACCGTCCGGGCGATGCCCTGGTGTCGATAGGCGGGGTGCACCAGCACACCGCCCAGCCCCGCGGTGCGGCGCGGCGATCCGTCGAAGGCCATGTCCCGCAGCAGCCATCCTGCGGAAGCAACCGGTCGGCCTTCGGAGACAGCCGTGAGGGTGTGTTGTTTGTCAGCCCACACCAAGCTGAGCCCGTTCACCCCGAAGGGGCCGGGCAGGCCATCGCGGAGTGCGGCTGCGTCATCTGGGGAACCGGGGCCTGGCGCATGGATCAGCTGGAGGTCCGTACAACCGTCGTCGACCACATGCTCCGCAGCGGCCGTGGCGGCGGGGTCGAACCGGTAGCGCAGGCAATGCCGGCCACTGGACTGGACAGTCCCATCCTCTTGGGCGCCCAGGCGGCGTAGTACCGCGATCGAGGCCGCATTGTCGGGCAGGACGAACGCGAAAACGGCAGGGAGCGAGAGGCTGCGAAACGCGAGGTTCAGGCACGCACGGCCCGCTTCGCCGACGATCCCGCGTCCTTGGGCCCGTGGGTGCAGGGCGAAACCGAGGTCGACTCCGTACTGGGGCCGATTTCGCAGTCCCACCCGGCCGAGAAACGCGTGCGTTGCGGCGTCCCTGACCGCGAAGTCGCCGTAGCCGTGTATGGCCCAGTGGGCGACGTGATCGTCGCACATGGCCTCGGCTGCAGACCGACTGTCCGCCCGGCCGGTCGCCAGCCACCGCATGACGCTGTCCTGACTGACCACAGCTTCGAAGAGATCCTCGCTGTCCCGTCGGCTGATCGGCTCCATCACAAGCCTCTGGGTAGACAGAACGGGTCCACTTAACCGGGCCACTCAGCAACTCCTCTCGATCAAGGACTGAAGGAGCGTACCCAGCGGCTCAGGCCAGGACCCGCCGCTCGGCAACAGGCATCTTCAGCTGCAGCCCATCTACTACGGAGCGTCACAGATCGTCGGTTCCGACACAGCTTCTGACCTTGTCTTTTAACCTCTGAGCTCGAACGTCGCGTCGCACGCGCTCACTCGTCCGGGGATTCGTCGGGCAGGCGGACGGCCTTCGCATGACCATGCGTTCCGCCACGGGATCACGCGTCCATACGAAGGCCGCAGAGGTGAGTTTGCTGGACCACGATGCTCAACGGGAAGCGTTCGATGTCACATCACGCTTCCGGGAGGACTTATTCGACTGCCTGACCGCGCGTGGGGACGAACTGTTCGACCTCACCGACGCGTTGCTGTGTGCGGACGGGCCGGTGACGGCGCCGGTGGACCTGACGCTGGTGGCCGAGCACCGGCGCGGGCACGGCGCCATGTACGACGCGCTGAACTGCGGGAGCGTGGACGTGCCCCGGCTGCGGCAGGCGCTGGCCGGCCTGCCCATGCCGCAGGCCGCCGACGGGCGCCTGGTCCTGGCGGTCGACGTCAGTAACTGGCTCCGCCCCGATGCCCCGACCAGCGCGGAGCGTCTGTTCTGTCACGTCTACGGCCGCAGCGGATGGTCCTCGGACCAGTTCGTGCCCGGCTGGCCGTACTCGTTCGTCGCCGCCCTGGAATCGGGCCGGACGTCCTGGTGGAGACGGTCCGCTTCGGCTCGGTGCGGTATTCGACACCGCCCGGTCTGGTCGGCCAGGAAGCCTGGGTCCGCGCCGACGGCGACGAGCTCGTCATCGTTGTCGACCTGTCCCACCTGGTCCGCCGGCCCGAGTGGATGCAGGGTCCCGCGGGCCTGACAGAGGTCGCCCGCCATCAACTGTCCCTGCCCGGACGGCCGGTGATCGACCTCTCGCACTACCCCGATCACCCGCAGGAGATGGACGGCGGCCCCCGCCAGCCCCGGCCGAAGCCCTCCAACGACGCGGAAAAAGCCTTCCTCGATCTCGGTCCCGGCGCCAAGTCGTGGCTGATCGAGGCCGCCGCGGCCGGCACCTCCCGGATGCGGGTGAAGATGGCCGCCCCCGTCGAACTCGCCGCCCTGGTCGGCGTCGGCGAGGTCGACATCGCCCTCGGACTCGCGGCGACCGCCGGCCGGTTCGCGAGGACGACCTGATGTCGATCGTTCAGCACCGCCGGCACGGCTCCCGCCCCGCCGACCTGGTCGTCGCCGACGAATCCCACTCCGTCCAGCCCGGCACCTCGGCGTGGGCCGACTTCGGCCGCAAGCCCGCCTGATCTCCCCTCCCGGGCCGCTTCGCGGCCCGGGAGGGGACCTTCACCACCCCGCACAGAGAAGGAAGTTGATGATGACCGCACCCGTGATGGACCCCGCCGACGTCGTTCCCGCACCCGCTCCGAGCCCGCTTCCTCCACCGCCGATGGCTCCGCCGATCCCCGCCGAACTCGGTGCCGTCCTGCGGCGGATGCGGTTCCCCTATCTCCGGGCCGCCGCCCCCGACGTCCTCGCGACCGCCAGGTCGCAACGCTGGGACCCGGCCGAGGTCGTCAGGATCCTGCTGGAAGCCGAGATCAAGGGTCGCGACGAGGCGACCCGCCGCAACCACCGCAAGATGGCCCAGCTGCCGTCCGGAAAGACCTTCGAGTCGTGGCGGGAGGCCGACTCCTCGATCCCGACACCGACCCAGCACGCACTCATGACGCTGGAATGGGTCACCCGGGCGGAGAATCTGGCGGTCGCGGGACCAAGCGGTACTGGAAAAAGCCACCTGGCGGAAGCGCTGGCGAACAAGGCGATCGACCAGGGCATGAAGGTCGCCTGGTTCACCCTGGAATCGCTGACCCCCCACCTCGGGCGGGCGACCGTCGACAACACGGTCTCCAAGGCCGTCGCGAAGATCACCAGGTGCGACCTCATCGTCGTCGACGACATCGGCATGCTGCCGTCCGGACAGGCCGCCGCCGAGGCGTTCTACCGCGTGATCGACGCCGCCTAGGAACGCCGGTCCGTGATCGTGACCTCGAACCTCCACCCCTCAGGATTCGATTCGATCATGCCGAAGACCCTGGCCACCGCCGCCGTCGACCGACTCCTGCACTACGCCCACATCGTCCTGACCGAAGGGTCCTCGCTCCGGCTGACCCAGGCCACCAGCGGCCAGGGCGTCGTCCCCCTCGCCCCGGCCGGCTGACCGCCGTCTCCTCAGACGGGCTCCGGAAGCGGACCAAGGTGCTTGATCACACGCTCACGCAGGAGGAGGTACTCCTCCCAGCGGCGGGGCAGCGGGCCCGGCGGCCGCTCGACGACACGGGCAGCCGTGACGGTCTGCCCGCGCTGGAACTGTTCGAGTGTCAGGTCGAGTTCCACCCCACTGGGCAGCCGGTTCCACCAGTGGAAACCGTGCTGGGTCCCGTCAAGGTGCACCTCGCCGACCATGAGATCACCGCCGAAGACGTCGTTGACGATCAAGGCCGTGATGTCGCAGTGCCCCCAGGCCGGGTTGTCCGGCTGCCAGTCGGCCTGGTCGTCGGGCGAACAGGTGTCGGCGGCCCAGCCGGCACGCAGGGCCTTGTCGAGATCAAGCAGGTTCCAAGGGGTTGTCATGCCGCCAGCATCGCAGCCACCACTGACATCACAGACGGCGTGGCGCACGGCACGGCCGTCCCAGACACGCACGGATACAGCCGAACGGAAGACGAATAGTCATACCGGACAGGGAGATCAACTGTCCGTCAGCAGGGACCTGAAATGACCGCTCACCCGGACGGGCTGATGTCCGTGGACAGCAGGGGCTGCCTTGGCGCGTGTTCTTGAGCGGTCTGGGTCGTTGGATGGATCATGCAGACCATGTGGGCGACGCGGTTGGACAACAGCCCAGGTTGTCGCCGGAGCCCTGACACAGGGCGCAGCCCCCACGATCACCTTCCTCCGTCCCGATGGGGTTTGACCCTGCCCGGTTGGGAGTGGTGAATCGGTGACTTCGGGTGTGGTCGACGCGCAAGCGATCGATCTGCGCGCGGTGCAGCGCCAGGTCGATGCAGTGCTTGAAGATTTCCTTGCCGAAAAGACCTGTGCGGCGGCTGGCCGGGGGCATCCGCCAGAGGTGGTGCAGACCGTGCGGGACTTCTTGGCAGCCGGCGGGAAGCGGATCCGGGCGCTGCTGTGTGTGGTGGGCTGGCATGCCGCAGGCGGTGACGGGGATGCAACGTCGGCGCTGCGTGTGGCGGCGTCCTTGGAGCTGTTCGTGGCCTTTGCCCTCATCCACGACGACATCATGGACGACTCGGTCAGTCGCCGGGGCCGCCCCGCGGTCCACCGTGTGATGCGTGCCCGGCTGGGGGAGGACGAGCGGGCTGAGCGACTGGGTGCGGGCGGCGCGCTGCTGGTGGGGAACCTCGCGTTGATGTGGGCGCAGGAGTTGCTGCATACCGCCCGGTTCGAGCCGGGGCGGCAGCGGCTGGTGCACGGGCTGTATGACGCGATGCTGGAAGAGGTGATGTACGGCCAGTACCTGGATGTGATGGGTACCGGTCGTGGCGCTGACGATGTCGAGGCAGCCTTGCGGATCATCCGCTACAAGACCGCCACCGCGACCATCGAGCGGCCTCTTCAGCTGGGGGCTGCTGTGGCCGGGGCCGGTGCGGCCACGATGGATGTCTTCACGCGGCTGGGTCTGCCGTTGGGTGAGGCGTTTCAGCTGCGGGACGACCTGCTGGACGTGTTCGGCAGCCCGGACGGCGCGTGCGCGCCGGGCCTGGGCGATCTGCGGGAAGGCAAGCGGACTGTTCTGCTGGCGTTGGGTCTGCAGTGCGCCGACCCGGTCCAGCGCGAGCGGCTTGGCCACCTCGTGGGCCGGTCCGACCTGGGGGAGCGTGAAGCGGCCGAGGCACGGACGATTCTGCAGGACACCGGGGCACGGGAGCACACCGAGCGGATGATCGCTTCCCGCTACGAACAAGTACTGAAGGTCCTGGACGGGGCTGGCTTCCCGTCGGCAACGGACCGTGCTCTGCGCGGCCTGGCGGTTACTGCCACCCAGTACACCTCCTGACACTGTGCCGCGTGGCCGGGGCACCAGTCCTCGCCGCCGCGCGTCTACAGCCGTGTCACCTAACCTCGAGCAGGAAGAACTCGTCATGACCCAGCAGGTTCTCGATCGTGTCGCCGGATACGAGCAGCGGTTCAACACGCTCTTCGAGGAGTACTTCGACACGTTGAGCGCCAGGGTCGATGCGCCGTCGTTCAGCCGTTTCACTCCGGGCTGCCTGCAGTTGCTGAGGGAATTGTCCTTGCGGGGCGGCAAGCGGATGCGAGTCGTTCTGCTGCATGAGGCAGCTCGTCTGGCGACCGGCGAACCGGTCGAAGGACTGGACGCCGCGGCGCTGAGTATCGAGCTACTGCAGACCCACGCCCTGGTGCACGACGACCTCATCGACGACAGCCCCACCCGCCGCGGCGGCCCTTCCACCTACTACGCCTACCGTGAACGGTTCCCCGGCCACCCGCAGACGGCCCTTGGTCTCACCTTGCTCGCGGGCGACCTCGCACTCGCTCTGTCCCTGCAGGTACTGCTGGATGCGAAGCTGCCCGTCGCGGTGCGGCAGGCCATGATCGAGGTGCAGACGCGGGCGGCGGCCGACACTTTCGTGGGCCAGATCACCGACCTGGAACGCGACTTCACCGCCACCGACGGCGAGGAGATCCTGCACTGCGTGGCCGACTTCAAGTCCGCCCGCTACTCGATCCTCGCGCCCGTGCAGCTCGGGCTGCTGGCCGCCGGCGAACAACCGGCACTTTACGTGCAGGAGCTGCGCGACTATGCACGGCTGGTGGGGATCTGCGGGCAGATGCGCGATGACTATCTGGACCTGTTCGGGGATGAGGCCACCATGGGCAAGCCCACCGGCACCGACATCCGCGACGGGAAGCAGAGCTACACCGTCAGTGCTCTGTTGTCCGCCGTCGACGGCTCCGAGCGAGCGGTGGTGGAAGCCGCGCTCGGGGACCCGTCCTGCACGCCGGAAACCACTGCCGCGGTCCGGGAGATCGGCGAGAACCGTGGTGTGACGGTCCGGATGCAGGCGGATATGCGGCGCTATGCAGAGCAGGCTTCCATGGTGGCCGCCGGCTGGCGGTCACGGTGGCGTGAGGAGGCGGTCACCTTCTTCGAGCACCTGCCGCTGTGGAGCGTTGAGCGAGCCATGTGACCAGCGCCCGCACGACAGGCGTAGCGCGTCCGGCCGTGTGCGCCCCGCCCGGTGCGGGATCGCAACCCGGGGCCGGCGGGACTGTGGCCGCCAGGTCCGCGAGGGCCTGGCGCCAGCGTGCGGGAAGGCTGTCGGCGTCGGGGAGGGCTTGGTCGATACGGAAGCATGCTCTGGTCGTGTCCCCGTAGCTGACCGCCACAACGGCCATGGGGGTGCCAGGCGGGCAGCAGATGATGGGGTCGATGCGGTGCACTGCCGCCTCGCCGTAGTGCAGACGCCGGCGCACCACGAGATAGGAGGCGCAGACGCTGAGCCGGCCTGGGACGGTGCTCGCGTCCACGAGTCGCTGGAACAGCCGCCGGGGAAGGCGGGTGAGAGCAGCTCGGAGCACCGTCTTGTGTCCGGCCGACTTGAGGGCAGGGGTGACTGCTCGCGTGCGCGCCAGCCGCCGGACCACGGGCATGGTGCCGCCGGGCAGGTCGATCCGGGTCAGGAACAGCCGGTTGCCGGGCGCCCCTACTTCATCGGGCGTGCGCAGATTGACGGGAACCATCACGGGAATCGACATGCCTGCTGCGCCAGGCCAAGCGTCTTCGGCCCACTGGGTGATCGCGTGGGCGACGGCGGTGAGGAAGACGTCGTTGGTGCTGGCTCCGGCGGCGTGGGCCGCGGTACGCAGGCTGGCGTAGGGCACCTGGGCCCACAGTGTGTGACGGCGGCTGGACAGCGGCTGCGAGGCGGATTGCCACAGGTGGCGCCGACGCGCATGGCGCAGCAGGGTTACGGTGCTGCGCAGGACTTGGCGCAGGCGGGGCCTGGGGATCGGGGAGACGTCCCGGGTGAGTACTGAGAACTGTTCCGGCAGCAGCCGCGACCCGAACAGCGCTTCCATGACCGTGACGACGTTGGCGCCGTCCTGGACGGCATGGTGGGCGAGATACAGCACAGCGAACCCGTCGGGCGCGTGACCGTGCAGGAGGATCATGCGCCAGGCCGGGGAGCCCTCGGCCCAGGGCTCTCGTAGGAGGAGCCGCACCGTTGCCTCAAGAGCCTCCGGCTCACTGGCCACCTGCTGATCGCACACATGCCGGGCCATGTCCGGGACGGCAGGCACCCACCGTGCCGTCGGACCGTCGCCGGTCAGGACATGTGTCAAACAGGGAAGATCGGCAAGGCGCTCGGTCACGTGCTCACGCAGAGCGGCCAGATCGGGCACGGCTCCGGTCAGGTGCAGCACCGCCCCGACCGTCGAGTTGGCATCCGGATGGTCCGCGAGCCGTTCAGCCTTGACCATGATCAGATCGGCAGGGCTGGGATCCAGGAACCGGCTCATAACCATCACCTCAGAAAGTCGAAGACTGGTGCACTGACTGCCGCGCCGATCAGCACCCCGACGATCACCTGACCAGCGGTGTGGCAACGCAGCCGGATACGGGACCAGCCGATCAGCAGAACCAAGGGAGTCAGCGCAAGCACCCAGGGGCCGAAGACCGAGCTGAGGATGGCGAGGGACCCGGAAGCGACCGCGGAGTGAACCGACACCTTCCAGAAGAAGGTGATCACCAGCAAGGTGAGCAGGGCGGCGAGCATCGCCATCACCAGGGCCGTCACCTCGGCGGGAGCTTTGAGCCCGTACAGCAGCGCGGTGCCGGTGATGACCGAGGCCATCACCCCGGGAGCGGCCACGATACGGTCCTGCCGCCGCCGCACATGTCGGTCGCCCCAGTACTGGCGGCGCTCACCGAACCCCAGGATCAGCGTGGGCAGCACCGCGGTGAACACCGCCGCGAACACCCCCCATCCAATGCCGGCCCATCCGTTGGCGTGCCAGCCCAGAAGCGGAGCCAGGAACAGTATCCAGTTCCGGGGCTCACCGACGTCACTGAGCAGCCAGGCCCAGCGCGCCGCAGAGTGAGGCACCACCTCGCCCGCGGCTGGGTGGGAAGAGCCGGGTGGCGGGGCTGATACGGCAGGTGAAGCAGCCGAAGCCGCAGTGTTGTGTTGCGACACCTCTGAAAGCCCTCCCTTCACGTGGTGTTGCTGCCGTGTGCGGCCGTTCATCATCGAAACGACGCCCTCAATGGGCCGGTCACGGCACCCGCACGGCATGCTCGATGCCAGTCGGCGTTCCCTGGGCCGTGCCCGAGCGGTGGGTGCGGGTACGGACGGCGAAGGCAGCCATGCCCAGCGCCGTCATGCCCACTGCCCACCCCGTACCCAGCAGCAGGCAACTGGTCGGCACTACCTTCAGACCGCTGGCGGCCACCGAGGTCTGCACCGCCCCGTAAGCAGGCAGGAAGCGCACCACGGGACTGTCCGCATCCGGGTTGACCAAGGGATTCTGCAGCACCAGATCGATGGAACTGATCATGATGGCGAGGAACATGCCGGCCAGCTCGCTGCGCAGCACGGCTGCCAGCACGATGCCGATACCTCCGTAGATCAGAGCAGCGATGAACATCCCTGCAGCGAGCACCGGGAGCCGCTCGGGGCGCCAGAACAGATGCATCCACGCGGTGGTGTAGACGGCGACCAGGGCCGCGACCAGAAGGAGTGAGGTGCACTTCGCCAGGGCGAGGCACGAGCGGGGATAGCCGGCCCGCACCAGTCGCTGGTCGAACAGCGTGGAGCGGGCTGTGGCGACGAACATCATGAACGCGATGACCAGCGACAGGGTCTGGAGAGCGCCGTTGATCTGGACCAGAATGTTGCCGTCCATGACCACCGTGCGCCCCACTGCGTGGATCCGGAACCGCAAGGGCGTTCGGGCTACCACTGTGAACGCCAACGTGGTCCACAACGGCACGAACAGGACCACGATCAGCAGCGCCAGCCTGTTACGGGCCTGCTCGATCAGCGCGAACCGCAAGGCCGTACGGAAGCAGGACCACCACCGCGTCATACCGGCACCACCTCCGATCCGGTCTGCTCCGTCTCGTGCAGCACTCCCGCGTGAAGGCGGTACAGGGTGTCCAGGCGGGAGGCGTCGTAGGCGAGGTGCGAGACCACCAGCACCGCGCAGCCCCGGTCCCGCAAGGCCGCCGCCAGCTCCCAGAACAGCAAATAGGTATCCCAGTCGAAGCCCTGATACGGCTCATCCAGGAGCAGCACCTGGGGATCGTGCATCAAAGCAAGGACCAGGTTGAGCTTCTGGCGCGTGCCGCCGCTGAGTGCCTCCACCCGCTCGTTCCGGTAGCTGCTGAAATTCAACTGCTCCAGCAGCTCGAAAGCTCTGTCCAGGTTGTCCAGGCCGTAAGCGGCCTGGAAGAACCTCAGATGCTGGTCAACGGAGAAGGCTTGGTGGAGTACCACGTCCTGCGGGCAGCTGCCCAGCACCCCCACCCGCTCCACGAGGCCGCTGTCCGCGGCGAGATCCCCGACCAGAATGCGCAGCAGGGTGCTCTTGCCGGCCCCGTTCTCGCCGACAATGCCCACCAACTGGCCCGCGCGGAGATCCAGCGACACCCCCCGCAGCACAGGACGGTGCCGGTAGCCCTTGCACACATCCCGAATCCGCAACACCGGCTCACCGGCCAACACCACTGCATCCCCCACGCAGAACGCTCCTCACACGGCCGACTTCCGAAAGCACCACCTGCTGGAGCGCAGTCCCCATGCCCCTAACTGAACGACAACCCCACGCGAGCACCAACGACACGAAGTGACAGCGGTGACGGGCAACGCGCCAACTGCGCCAGTCCCCCGACGAAGTACCACGGACTTGAGAGACTCCCGGGCTGGAACCAGGGCTGATGCGTTCTCAGCCTGCGAGATGGGCTGATCGCCCATGTACATGCCTGCGTGTGTGGTTTGCCCGGTTCGGCAACGAGAGAGGCGACCCCTGATGATCAAGGTTGTCGAAGCCTTTGATCACGAACAGGGGTCGCGTTCGCGTGCCATCCACCCTGATCGGAGTTCTGCGGCGCCACTGCGGGGACGCCGACTCCATCTGCCCGGATCCGGAATCGCCGCAGCTCGCCTGCCTGGCTGAGGTGTTGGGCCGGACCCCCGATCCCCGCCGGGTCCGAGGCCACCGCTATCGCCTGGGCCCCTGCTTGCGCTGGCGCGTGTCCATGGGCTCGGCATGCTGTCGTGGACTGCGGCTCGTGGCGGGTTGTCTTTGGCCTGCCCTGCGGGGTGTGTGGGGTCAGGTGAGGGCACCGAGGGTGAAGCCTCCGTCGGCGATGATTTTGGTGCCGGTGGCGAAGCTGGCTTGGTCGGAGGCGGTGAAGAGGATGAAGTTGGCGATTTCGTCGGGGGTGGCGTTGCGCGGGACGGCGAAGTCGTCGACGGGGACTATGGGGGGTGCCGTCGGGGTGGTAGGCGAGGGGTATCTGGGCGGTGCGCAACCCCGACAAACGCCGCCTGTGGACGGCGGGCTGGTGATGGCATACGGTTCCGGGTCCGCACGGGCATCCGTGGTGGGACATGCCTGAGCATTATGGGGCGTGGGGTCGGGTGTACGACCCGTTCCGTCGCTGAGCTCGCAGTCCGCTACGAGGCGACCGTCCTTGTCGCTGCGATCAACGAATGGCTGTGACCATCGCTTTTTCGTGCTCAGCTCTGCAGTCGCGCCCGACCCTTGTCTGCCACTGCACAGCCGGGCACGGACGGCCATCGAACGGTCAGCACCACTGACTCTTCCTCTGCGAACCATGAGTGGTCGACTCCGCGCCCCCACACGACGTAATCGCCTGCTCTTCCAGCAGAACACTGCGGCCGGGGAGTTCAACGCGGAAGCCGCCGCTGATGAGAACCAGGAGAGCTGTGCGTTCCTCGCCCGTCACCGGGAGGATGCCCAGCTGAGCGGTCCAGGCGGAGCGGTGGGTCAGTCGCGAGTGGAGCCTGTCCCATGCCTGGGCGGTGGCTGTGCCATACAGACGGGTCTCGGTCACTGTCCGGGCATGAGGTGTGCCCCACCGTGGCCCGGTCGCCGAAGACGAACTCGCCGCCGTGAGGGGGTGGACGGCCCATCGTGTGGGGCTCGCGCGGTAGGGCGGCCCGGCGCAGGACGCGGTCCGAGCGCATCCGGCCCAGCACCTGCACCGGCAGATCCTCAAGCAGGAAGGCCAGGCAGGGCACGTCGTATCCGGCGTCCACCACGATCAGCACGTCCGGGTCGCTGTCCGTCCACTGCCCGGCTGCCATCAGCCGGTCGATCAGCTCGCGCATCTGCCGTGCGGTGACTGTGGCGGCGTGGACGCCCTGCGGCTGGCTCCGGGTGCCCCGCCGGCTACGGCGTAGCCGCCTCCTGCAGGCGGTGCGCTCGCGCATGCCCTTGCGCCGCGCGTTGTCCCGTTGCGGGATCGTCAATCGGTCCGGGTGCGGAGGCTCCGCGCCAGGGTGGGGATCATCACCGTCGCAGGGACGAGGTGTAGCCCGAGGAGGGCGGTGGTGGTGGCGGTGTTTGCCCCGGAGAGGAGGGGCGGGACCAACGAGATCGCGGTCAGCGACACTGCTGTCCACACGAATCGCTTGGCGGGGCGCGCGCTCCAACGAAGAAGAGTGACGGCGATGACGATGCCCACGACCGAGAAGAAGCCGGTCACCACGGCGAACCCGGACAACGGGATCGTCTCGCCACCATCGGGGACCTCGAAGTCGACGCCAACGGCCTGGGCAAGCGCCGCGGCGAGGGTGATGGCCACCATCGCTGCGAGCGTGGCAATGAAGCCGGTGCCGGCGAGCCTGCGGAGTCGGTGGGTGTGGTTGGGCTGGCCCGATGCCGGGCCTGCGACGACCCCGGTGTCATTCATGCTGTTCATGTCGTTCCTCCATCATTCGGTAACTGGCGTACGGGTGTGTTGACTGGCATGTGACGGTCCTGGCCCTGGGGGTGACGATGCGCACCCTCGCCGTGCGACGGCCGGGGTTCCGCAAGGCGCGGACGCCGGTGCCGCGGAGCCAGAACCCGGCGCCGCGTCCGAGAACTGGCCCGGGCTCGCCGTCGCGCTGCTCCAGCTGCACCCGCCCGCGGGTGACGACGCCGAACGCGTCGCGCCATTGCGCCGCGACCACCGCGACACGCGCGCCACCGCGCGTCGTGAGCGTCCACACCGGGACTACTCCGTGCCGTCCGTCGGCAGGCGCTCCGGCAGCCCGAGCCGCGGGAACTGGTCGTCGTGGAACGTGACGATCTCGGTGATCGCCCCGCCGGTGACGCGCAGGACGTCGATCGTCAGCGGCAGGTACGCGCCCTCCCGCTTCCGCCAGAGGTAGAAGGCGACGGCGGGCTGCCGGTTCACCGAGGTGAGGACGGCGCGCAGCCCCTTCATGCCCTCGAAGCCGCTCTCGACCCAGTCGTTCACCACCGCGTCGCGGCCGACGTACAGGCCCGGCGTGGGCGGCATCGAGCAGCGGACGTCGTCCCGCAGCAGTGCGGCGAGCCCGTCGACGTCCGTGGCCACGCTGGCGTCGGTATAGCGGCGCACCAGCTCGCGCGTCCCGGCGTCCTGTTCGCCGCCGGTCCAGTCCTGCCGCTCGGCGGGCAGGTGCTCCCGCATGCCGGCGCGGGCCCGCTGCAGCGCGCTGTTCACGGAGTTGACGGAGTCCCCGAGGAGCTCTGCGACGTCCTTCGCCGGCCAGCCGAGCACGTCCCGCAGGATCAGCGCGGCCCGCGGGCGCGGCGCGAGGTGCTGGACTGCGACCAGGTACGCCAGCTCGATCGTCTCCCGCGCGACGGCGACGGTCTCCGGCTCGTCCGCGTCTCCCGCGGGCAGCTCGTCGAGCAGCCGGTCCGGGTAGGGCTGCAGCCACAGCACCTCGCCGCCGGTCGCAGGCTCCGGGCGGCACTTGGCGAGCACGTCCAGGCAGGCGTTGGTGGCGATCCGGTACAGCCAGGCCCGGAACGTCGACCGCCCCTCGAAGGTCTCCCGTCGCCGCCAGGCACGGAGGAACGTTTCCTGCACGGTGTCCTCGGCGTCCTCGAACGAGCCGAGCATCCGGTAGCAGTGCACGTGCAGCTCCCGCCTGTGCCGCTCGGCCAGCCCCGAGAACACCGGCTCGTCGACCTCGCTCAGCCCGCTCACGCCCAGCTCCTCCAGCCGCGTGTCCGCGCTCATCACGTCATCCTTCCGCCTGGGCGTGTCCCGTTGTAGGTGTGACGGCTGCGGGCGCGAAAACTCATCACCAGGGTTGGTCGGCATGGCTGAGCGTTTCTCATCCTTGGTAGGCCGGGTTTTCGACATGGTGGAGAACGAAGATGGCCTGCACCATTGCGGTCGTCCGGGAGGGGCTGCAGCGCAGCTTGCTCAGGATTTTCCAGGTCTTGAGGGTGGCGACGGAGCGTTCGCCGCGGCAGCGGATCCGGGCGTGGGCCTTGTTCACGGCCTTCTGCCGACGCGACAGCTTCGGCCGGTAGCGGTGCCGCTTGAACGGGATACGCACGGAACCGTCGGCGCCTTGATACGCCTTGTCCGCGAAGGTCATCACGTCAGCGCTGGTCAACGCGGCGATGATGCCGTGGTTTCGCGCAGCAGTCAGATCGTGTGCCGAGGTGAGATTCCCCCGAGAAGCGGGGGGTGGTGACAGAGGGTCAGATGGTTCTCATGAGAGGAGCATTGGCGCGACGGGCGTGAGCCGGTGGGCCTCGGTGCCGCGATCGGCGCGCTGGCGACCGAGCGGGCCTGGGAGCTCCCGGCCGCCGGGGCTCAGGCGCATCGCCCGCGCCAGGGCGGCCGCGATCTGTACCGAGGGCCGCGCTGCTGTTCCAGCCGGGTGTAGTAGGTCCGTGGACATACCGGCCAGCGCGGCGACCTCCTCGCGGCGCAGCCCCTGGGTACGCCGGCGCGGCCCCTCGGCCATTCCCACGTCCCGCGGGCGCAGGGTCTCGCGCCGCCGACGCAGGAACTCCGCCAGCGCTTTCCTGTCCATGTGCTCCATGGCTCCCATGGTCGCCGTTTTCCTCCTGCCCAGCCAGGGACCAGCAATCCATGGCTGGGCACCCTGGCAGGGCACGATCCGCCACGACCGGACGGGGCGGGCAGGGACTGCCGATCCCTGGACAACCGGTCCTCTCCCGCCCCGGCGAAGGCGCTCCTACGGTCGACAACGCGGGCCGCTCACGGGCCCACGACCAGCGAGAGAGAGAAATCCCCCCATGAACCTGACGGGCAACACGGTCCTGATCACCGGCGGCACCTCGGGCATCGGCCTCGGCCTCGCCGTACGCCTGCACGAGGCCGGTAACAAGGTGATCGTCGCCGGATGGCGCAAGGAGCTGCTCGACCGGATCGTGGTCGAGCATCCGGGCATCGAGGCACTCGCCCTCGACGTCACGGACCCCGCGTCGATCGCCCACGCCGCCGAAACGGTCAAGGCGAACCACCCGGAACTGAACGTCCTGGTCAACAACGCGGGCATCATGCTGCGGGAGGACGTCCTCAACCCGGCCGACCTGCAGATCGCCGAGGACCACGTCACCGTCAACCTGCTCGGCACGCTCCGGATGACGTACGCCTTCCTCCCGCTCCTGATCGGCAAGGTCGACGCGGCCGTCATGAACGTCTCCTCCGCACTGGCGTTCGTACCGCTGCCGATCACCCCGACCTACAACGCGACCAAGGCCGCGCTGCACTCCTTCTCCGACAGCCTGCGCGTGCAGCTCGCCGACCGTGGGGTCCAGGTGATCGAAGTGGCCCCGCCGGGTGTGCGGACGACCATGTTCGGCCAGGAGGACGCCGAGTCGTCCATGCCGCTGGACGACTTCCTCGACGAGACCCTCGGCCAGCTGCGCGACAACCCCGAGGCCAAGGAACTCGTCATGGAACGCCCGCTTCGTCCGTGACGCAGAGGCCAACGGCAAGTACGACGAGGTCCTGGCCCTCCTCAGCAACCAGCGCTGAGCTCGTACTCCTTCAGTACGGAAAGACCCGGTGGATACAGAATGCAACCCACGAACGACGACTCCGTCGAGATCACAAGAGTCCTGTCGCTGCTGAACCACCTCATGGACGATCACGAGATGGACCGCCTCGGCGAATGCCTCACCGAGTACGCCTTCTGGGACGGAAGCGTGTTCGGCTTCGAACCGGCCATCGGACTGGACGAGATCGCCTCCGTCCTGAGCGCCGACGGACACGCCCGCGCCCACCACACGACGAACATCGTCGTGTCGGAGGCCCCGGGCGAAGAGGTCCACGTCCAGTCCAAGGGCCTGGGCCTCAGGGCCGACGGCTCGGTCGTGAGCGTCGTCTTCACGGACGACCTGCGGCACACCGCCGACGGCTGGCGCATCTCCAAGCACGTCATCCACGTCAAGTGAAGGCAGGAGCCGTCTGCCGCAGCCCCGACGCCGACTGCGCTGGGGCCGGACCCGGTGCGCCGAGCCCTGGTTCGGTCCGCCGCTGAACGGCCACTCCCTCCCCGGTTCGGCGATCTCCTTGCAGCAGCAGCCTTCGCACGCCCACAGGTCGATGTGGGCGTGCGAAGCGAGAACGAACCGAATCGCCCTTCGTGACGACCGCCCCTCTTCAAGTGAACTGGGCCGAGCTCCACCGGCTCCAATACAGCTCCCAGGCGGATGGGTCGGCGGCAAATTGATCAACGGGAGGAGAAGACATCTCACCCCTATCCCGGCATCCCTGTGCCCATTCGTTGAACTCCTCCGGACAGACCTCTGGGGACCACTCAGTCGACGAAGTCGGCGATGAGGGTGGCGAATTCGTCGGGGGTGGCCAGGCGGATGCCGAGGGTTTCGGCCTTGGCGCGTTTGGATCCGGAGCTTTCTCCGGCGACGACCAGGGTGGTCTTCTTGGAGACGCTGGAGGAGGAGCGGCCTCCGGCGCGTTCGATGAGTTCGTTCATCTGGTTCCGGCTGAGCTTCTCCAGTGGGCCGGTCATCGCGCCGGTCACGACGACCGTCATTCCGGCCAGCGGCATCGCCGCCACCGCCGCGCACCGCGAGCCCGCGCCGCCGCGCCGGGCAGAGCCGGGCACATCGCGCAGGCGGTAGAGCGACAGAACCGGGCGATGCGGAAACTCAGCCCCCAAGCCCCGACGGCCCCCTCACCGGTGCGGCCGCCGCGCCCGCGGGGTACCCGGAAACCTGAACCCACCACACATACGAGAAAGGACCATTTCAATGAAAGCCATTGTGGTAACCGACCAGGCAGCGGGAACGGCCGGGATGACGCTGACCAAGCGGCCTGAGCCGTCCGCAGCGATCAACGACGTCATCGTTCAGATCCATGCATCGGGCTTCGTCCCCACAGAGATGGATTGGCCATCGACCTGGACCGATCGCGCCGGCCGTGACAAGACACCGTCGATCCCCGGCCACGAGCTGGCCGGAGTGGTCTCCGCCCTCGGCTACGGCACGACAGGGCTCTCGGTCGGACAGCGGGTGTTCGGCCTCGCCGACTGGCACCGCGACGGCACCCTCGCGGAGTACGTGGCGATCGAAGCACGCAACCTCGCACCGCTGCCAGGCGACGTCGACTTCACGGTAGGCGCGTCCCTGCCCATCTCAGGCCTGACCGCGTGGCAGGGGCTGTTCCAGCACGGCCGCCTCCAGGCCGGCCAGACCATCCTCGCCCACGGCGCAGCCGGAGCAGTCGGGACGATGGTCACCCAGCTCGCACGTGAAACCGGCGCCTACGTCATCGGCACCGGACGCGCCGCCGACCGCGAGAAGGCACTCGACTTCGGCGCACACGAGTTCGTCGACCTCAAGAACGACACGCTCAAAGACGTCGGCAGCGTCGACCTGGTCTTCGATGTCATCGGCGGCGACGTTCAAAAGCAGTCCGCCGCCCTGATCAAGGCCGGAGGAACCCTGGTGTCCGCCGTCGGCCCGGTCGAAGCACGGCCCGCTGACGGCCTGGCCGTCGACTTCGTCGTCGAAGCCGATCGCGCCGCACTCGGTGAGATCGTGCAGCGGGTGCGGGACGGACGCCTGCGGACCAACATCGGTGACATCGCGAGCCTCGACGACGCCATCGGCGCCCTCAACCCAACCACGCGACGCCGCGGCAAGACAGTCATCCGCGTCCTGCCGTAGATGGCCATGGCGGAGATCAGGACCATGACCTGCCGGTCGGTCGGTGGCCGTCCACTGCCGGCCATCGACCGCCGCAAAGGGACCCCAGGCATTCGAACCGACAGAGGAGTTGATCACCTTGGACGGACAGGAACTGCAGAAGATCGCGAGCGACCACACCGCGGAACTGCCTGGCACCGACCAGGAGCATCGTTTCGACCCCGACTGGGAGCTCCACAAGGTGGGCGGCAAGGTCTTCATGCTCATGACCGAGATGCCTGGACGTCCCGTCGTGATCCTGAAAGCCGACCCGGACGACGCCACAGCCCTGCGTGAGCAGTACGCAGACATCACCCCCGGCTACCACATGAACAAAAGACACTGGATCACAATGGAAGGCGGAGACACCATCGACGACAAGCTGGTGAAGGAACTCGTGACCGACTCCTACCGTCTCGTGGTCGGCGGGCTTCCCAAGTCCAAGCAACCCGTGGATCCGCACACCCACAACCGCCACGCCTGACCCTCACCATGCCCATCCTGCGACGCAGCGTCGCAGCAGTCATCTGGAGCCTCCCATGCGCGTGTTCGTCACCGGCGCCAGCGGCAGCATCGGCTCAGCTGTCGTTCCCGAGCTCATCGCCGTTGGTCACGAGGTCCTCGGCCTCGTCCGCTCTGATGCCGCGGCTAAGGCCGTCACCGCCGCCGGCGGGACGCCGCTCCGCGGCGACCTCACCGACCTGGACAGCCTCCGCGCCGGCGCCGCGCAGGCCGACGGTGTCATCAACCTCGCCTTCAGCAACGACTGGAACAACCTGGAACAGGGCATCGACGAGGAAGCGCGCGCCGTGCAGACTCTCGCGGCCGCACTCGCAGGCAGTGGCAAGCCGTTCGTACATGCCGGCCTCACGCCGATGATGCCAGGCCACACCTCCACCGAGGACGACCCCGATACCACCGACGGTCCGGTCGGTGGCCGCGGCCGCACCTCCGAGATGGTGCTGGCCCTGGCCGACCAGGGCGTCCGGTCCTCTGTCGTGCGGCTGCCGCGCTCCGTGCACCAGCGCGGGGCACAATACGGCTTCTGCTCAGTGCTCATCGCCGCCGCACAGAAAACCGGCGTGTCAGCGTACGTCGGCGACGGCACGCAGCGATGGCCAGCGGTCAACCGGCTTGACGCCGCCGGGCTGTTCCGCATCGCACTCGAGGACGCCGCGCCGGGCACAGTCCTGCACGCGGTAGCCGACGAGGGCGACACCATGAGGACACTGGCCGAGGCTATCGGCGGCGTTCTTGCGATGCCGGTCGAGTCGGTGCCGCCTGAGCGCTTCGGCGTCATCGGTCGCGTGTTCGCCCTTGACATGCCGTCGTCCAGTGCACTGACCCGGGAACGGTCCGGCTGGCAGCCCACCCACCCGAGCCTGATCGACGACCTCGATGCCGGCGGCTATCCCGCCCTGGGCTGACATCCTCGGGATGTCGCCAGGACCGGACAGGGTGAGTGACTACTGACCGTCCGTGTACACCGGGCCTCCCTTGCCTTCGTCCGCGTGCTCGGCGAAGGCGTTGACACCTTCGGCGAGCGGGACGTCGAGGCCCTGTGTTTCGGCGACACCCGCGGCTTCCAGGTCGAGATCGTGCAGAACAACGGCCCGTCCCTGCGCCCGAACCCCGATGGTACGGCCAAGACCGCCAGGATCCTCGTGCCCGTCTTCCTCCGGCCCGGCGAGGACCCAACCGACACGGTCGCCTCCGCCCTTGTCAAGCCCCGGGTTTCGGATGCTTCTTCCGGGCCGAGCAATCCGAGGAGCTTGTGGGCCTCCTCCTCGCCGAGGGTCTCCTGGGCCCGTTCGCCCAGAGCCCTCAGCCGGGGAGCCAGCTCCTGCTTCTCGGCGAAGTATCGGGGGACGAATTCGGCCGCCTCGTCGACGAGTTCGGCCTGGACGGCCGTGAGGTCCGGGTGAGCCGCCTTGTAACGGTGCAGGTGCTCCACCCACAGCCGGGCCTGTTCCCGCGGTGAGAAGGTCCGTAGCACCTCCTTGCGGTGCGCGACGGGCAGACGACCGATGTCCTTGTAGGAGTGGGGAAGCCGATTCTGGTTGAGCGCGACCCACTCCCGGGCGTGCGAGGCCTCCGACCGCGCGAACGCCGGTGTCTGGCCCGCGAGGACCAGTCCGGCCGCGCTGACCGCTCCCCCGCACAGATAGAGGAAGTTCTTACGACTGAGCAGCACGGCCCGGTCCGGTGACGTGGAGGGCGCCTCGCCACGCCTTACCGCCTCACGCAGCCTCCCCAACGCCTGAAGCGCCTTGAGCGTGCGGCGGGGGCCGAGCCTCGCGGCCAGGGCGATCCCCATCCGAGGCCCGGTCCAGGCCCGGACGTGGGAGGACCGCACCCTCAGCAGCATGGGCACCCACTTCGGATCGGGTGGATGTGCCGGATCTCGTCGACCAGCCCGTCCTCCTGGCGGGCTCGTTCCTCGGCTGCCGGACGGGCGGCGAGGTAGGCGTAATAGCCCGAGCGAGATACGCCCAGCACTCTGCACATCAGGGCGACACTGTGACCACCGGGGTTCTTCTCGGGGTCTTCTCCGCGTCGATGAACGCGTAGCGCACGGCTACTTCGTCGACTCCCTTGCGAAGAAGGCCGCGGTGGACTCAATCGTCTGCTGCTGTTCCCGGTTCTCCCGCCGCAGACGACGCAGTTCTTCCTTCTCATCGCTGGTCAGAGCACCCGCGGCCCCCTGGCCCCGATCCGCCCTGTCCTGGTTCACCCAGTTCCGCAGGCCCTCCGGGCTCACTCCGATCTCACGGGCGACCTCGGTGACCGTCTTCCCCGACGAATGGACCAGCGCGACCGCGTCCCGCTTGGACTCGGCCGTGTACCGCTTGCTGAGTCCCCTGTGGCTTCCGTGGCTGATGACGGCTGCCCGTGTCACTGGTATCCCGGAACCACGCCCCGTCGCCAGCGGGGCTGTAGTACCCCGGTACCACCTGCCTGGCGGTGTTCAGCCCCCGGTACCACCGGATCCGGTAGATCGCGGGCTTAGCGTGACGGAGGAGGCGTCAGGCGTACAGGGCGCGCCGGAGTCCGAAAGAGGGAACGCGAATGATCGAGGCACAGCAGCTCACCAAGAGGTACGGGGAGAAGATAGCCGTCGCCGGGCTGGACTTCACCGTGAAGCCGGGCACGGTGACCGGCTTCCTCGGTCCCAACGGGGCGGGCAAGTCCACGACGATGCGCATGATCGTCGGGCTTGACGCGCCGACGAGTGGCTCCGTCACGGTGAGCGGCAGGCGCTACGCCCGCCACCAGGCGCCGCTGCAGGAGGTCGGGGCGCTGCTGGAGGCGAAGTCGATCCACCCGGGCCGCTCGGCCTACAACCATCTCCGGGCCCTCGCCCTCACCCACGGCATCCCGCGCCGCCGGGTCGACGAAGTCATCGACCTTGCCGGTCTTGGCAGCGTCGCGAAGAAGCGGGCCGGTGCCTTCTCCCTTGGCATGGGCCAGCGGCTTGGCATCGCGGCCGCCCTGCTCGGCGATCCGCAGACCGTGATGCTCGACGAGCCGGTCAACGGGCTGGACCCCGAGGGCGTCCTCTGGATCCGGAACCTGCTCACCTCCCTCGCGAGCGAAGGGCGCACGGTGTTCGTCTCTTCGCACCTGATGAGCGAGGTGTCACTGGTGGCTGATCACCTCATCATCGTCGGGCGTGGACGGTTGCTGGCCGACACGACCGTACGGGACCTGGTCCGCGAGGCCGGCGGCGACGCCGTGAAGGTCGCGACGGACGACCCCGCACGGTTGCGGGAGGTACTGGCCGGATACGGCGTGGAGATCACCGGCTGCGTGGGCTCCGAGGAACTGCAGGTGACCGGGCTGTCCGCCCGCGAGATCGGGCTGAAGGCAGCCGAGCACAGGATTCCGCTGTTCGAGCTGACCACGAAGGCGGTGTCGTTGGAGGAGGCATTCATGGAACTGACCAGGGACGCCGTGGAGTACCACGGCTCCACGACCGGCACCGAGACCTCCGGGAGCGCGGCATGAGCACCCTCACGGCAACCCCGGAGTCCCCCGGGACCGCTCAGGCCGCGCCGGCCCGCCCCGCCTACCGGGTGACCGGACGGGACGTGCTGGCCTCGGAGTGGGCCAAACTGTGGTCTCTGCGCTCCACCTGGATCACTCTCGGCCTGGGCCTGCTGTTCCTCGTCGCCTTCGGAGTCATCGCCGCGAGCCGCTACAAGTCCGGGATCGACTCCGGCCGCCCCCTGCAGGGCGACTTCGCCGACGGGACGGCCGTGAGTCTGTCCCTCTTCGGCACGAACTTCGCCCAGCTGGCCCTCGGCGTGCTCGGCGTGCTGGTCACGGCGGGGGAGTACTCGACCGGCATGATCCGCTCCACCATGGCCGCGGTGCCGCGCCGGCTGCCCGTGCTGTGGTCGAAGGCGGCTGCGTACGGGCTGGTCGCGCTGTTGGTCGCCACCGTCGGCGCGTTCGTCGCCTTCCTCGTAGGCAGCCAGGTCGTCTCCGGTACGCCCGCCGCTATGGGCCTCGGCCACGCCGGTGTCCTTCGCAGTCTGCTGGGCGCCGGTCTCTACCTGGGCCTGGTCGGCGTGATCGGCGCCGCCCTGGGCGCGCTGCTGCGGTCCGTGGCGGGCGGTATCTCGGTCCTGGTGGCCGCCCTCATGCTCGTACCCGGACTGATCTCCCTGCTGCCCAGTTCATGGAGCGGGAACATCGCCCCCTATCTGCCCAGCCACGCCGGCGAGTCGATCTTCGCCCTGACCCACGACTCGACCACCCTGTCGCCGGGCGCCGGGCTCTGGGTTTTCCTCGGCTGGACGGCACTGGCGCTGGCCGCAGCGGCGTACCGGCTGCGGCGCAGCGACGTCTGAGCAGCCACCCGCATCATGGGCTGGTGAACTCCGTGACCACCGAAGATCTCAGCGGGATGGGGCCGCTGGTCGCCCGGCTCGGCCGGGCCGGCCAGCGGCTCCGGCATGCCGACCGGGCCCGTCCGTGGGCGCTGGACACCTCGGTCGTGGTGCTGGTCTTCCTGATGTTCTGCCTGCCGGACCTGCTGCACGCGGTCGGCTCGATCGACGGGGAAGGCGACGGCCCGCGCCGCTTCCGCCTGGTGTTCACCCGGTTGCCCGTGGCGGGCATGCTGGCCCTGCAGGCCGGGCTGGTGCTGCCGCTGCTGTGGCGGCGCCGGGCGCCCGCCGCCACGTTCGGCGCCATCGGGGCCGTGTTCGTCCTTCAGTGGTCCCTCGGCGCCGCGCTCCGTGCGGACGTCGCCCTCTTCGTCGCCCTGTACAGCCTGGCCCTGCACGGGCGGCTGCGGCAGCTGCCGTGGGCCTGTGCGGCCACGGCGGGCGCGGTGGGCCTGGTCGCGGCGCGGGTGTCGGTGGCGGTGTCGGTCTGGGACGCGCTGTTCTTCCTGCTCAGCACGGCGACCGCGGCCCTCGCGCTCGGCCTGATGATCCGTATCCGGCGGGCTCAGCTGGCCGGGCTTCGGGACCTTGCGGCCCGGCTGGAGATCGAACGGGACCAGCGTGGCAGGCTCGCAGTCGCGGCCGAACGAGCACGGGTGGCCCGTGAGATGCACGATGTCGTCGGCCACAACCTGTCCGTCATCATCACGCTCGCCGACGCGGGTGCCTATGCCGCCGGGGTCGCTCCGGAGCGGGGCAGGGAGGCCCTCCACCTCATCGGCGACACCGGTCGCAAGGCCCTGGGCGAACTGCGCCGGGTGCTCGGCGTGCTGCGCGAGGTGGACGGCCCGCCGGCCGAGCCCGAGCTGAGCCCGCAGCCCGGTCTCGCGGACATCAACGCGCTGTGCGAAGGGGTGCGCGCCGCCGGCTTGGCGGTCGTCTACCGTACCGCCGGAGACGTCGACACCCTCGACAGCGGGGTCCAGCTCACGGTCTACCGCATCGTGCAGGAGGCCCTGACGAATACCCTGAAACACGCCGGCGCCGGCGCGCGGGCGAACCTGGCCATCGCCGTGGAGGACAGGCGGCTGACCATCACCGTCCAGGACTCCGGCCCGCTCGTCCCGGCCGACCGTCCCAGCACGGCGAACGAGGAAGGACACGGCCTGGTGGGCATGCGTGAGCGAGCGGCTCTCTACGGCGGACACGTAAGCGCGGGTCCCGAGGGCGGCGGCTGGACGGTACGGGCCGCACTCGACCTCATTCCCCAGGGCGGTGCGCGGTGACCACCGTGCTCGTCGTGGACGACCAGCCGCTCCAGCGGTACGGCTTCCGCATGCTCCTGGACTCCGTGCCCGAAACGGAGGTGGTCGGCGTGGCCGCGCACGGAGCGGAAGCGGTGCGCAAGGCCGCCGAACTCCGGCCCGACGTCGTCCTCATGGACGTACGAATGCCGGGCATGGACGGCATCGAGGCCACCCGCCGCATCGTCGCCGCCGGCGATCGCTCGCGCGTCCTGATGCTGACCACGTTCGACCTGGACGAGTACGTGTATGCGGCTCTGCGCGCCGGAGCCAGCGGCTTCCTCCTCAAGGACGCCCGCCCCGAGGAACTCCTTGCGGGCATCAGGGCCGTGGCCGTCGGAGACGCTGTGATCGCCCCCGCGCTCACCCGCCGTCTCCTGCACGAGTTCGCCCGCCTCGTGCCACTCGGCGGCGACGGCTCCGCTGAGGACCCACGCTTGAACTCCCTCACCGACCGTGAGCACGAGATCCTCGTCGCCATCGGCAAGGGCTGGAGCAACGGCGAGATCGCCGCCCGCTTCGTCCTGTCGGAGTCCACGGTGAAGACGCATGTCGGCCGCGTCCTGGCCAAGATCGGCGCCCGCGACCGCATCCAGGCGGTGATCTTCGCCTATGACCACGGCCTGGCCCGGCCTCATGGAGACTGAACGGCGGCGCCCTTTGCCCTCATCCGCCCTGGGGCCGCCTGTCGGAGGCTCAGCCGCCCGTCTCAGTTCGGTGACCCACGTCACATCCGGCTCCTGTCAGCAATCGGGGCGCTGGCGGTGCTCCGATGGTCCCCGGGTGGTGGACGGAGCACTTCGCGAAGTGCGTGATCTGGCGTCTCTGGCAGACACCCGAGACAGATCGTCACCCATCTACCATCTTGGATGAAATCGTGCGGATGCATTGGGGCATCGGCAACAAGAAGTCTCCGATGGTGCCGGGGGGATTTGCCGAGCAAGTCACGGACCGAATCGTGCATTGCCTGCGCTGACCCCCTCTGTGGAGAACAGGCGCGCCTCAGCCGGCTCACGTTCCGGCCCCAGCGACCGGACCATCTCTATCGAAGCTGCCCGCGCACAGCGCCGCCGCCACGCCACGGGCCCGGGCGGAGCGTGCCGTCCGGCAGGCCGGCACGCCGGCCGTTGCTGCCGAGCCGGCCTCGCTGCGTACGAGGGCATGAGCACGTCGATCGTCTGTGAGGCCAACGCTGTGGGTGGCACGATGAGTTGGGACGAAAGGCGGGGTTTCGTGCGGGGTGACAGGCGGCAGATTCAGACGGCAGTGCTGGGCGGTGCGGACTCGGAGGAGCCGCTGATGCTGCCGCTGGAGGCGATCGTGCTGGATGCCTTCCGCCGCCGTCACGAGCACGACACGTTCTGGTGCGGGCTGCTGCTCGGAGGCTGCGGCCTTCAGCTGACCACCAAGCTGTACACCGACCGGGTCTGTTCCCAGTCAAGTTCTGCGTGTTGAACTTCTGCTGGGCGGGACGCTGTCAGCTGTCATTGGCTGCAGCTGGCTTGCGTCATTGACAGGGCGCCCTCTGCAGCGGCCGAGGGGAGTCTGTGGCCTCCGTATCATCCGTTGCCGTCGTGGCTGGAGCCGTGTGCGAGCGGCAGCGACGTCACGGGCCGGCTCGTGGCCGGGGGAGCTTGGGCCGGGGCACTCTGCTTGAGCTGGTCGGTTGCGCACCCCTCGCAGCAGCCGGTGGCGGCATCAGCGGTAGCTGCCTTCTCGGACCCGGATGTCCTCGGGGTGCGCGAGGTGATCGTCAGGAGCGGGCGCCCGGCCGGATGCGAGTCGGCCGTGGCTGTCTCCGTGGAGCAGCCGTCGCAGCACGTCTCATCGCCCCCGTCCGTGCTACCGCTTGCGGTGGCTACCGCGGCTGGCTGTGGTGCGGGTCGGGCCGGCATCGTCCGACGTGCCGTGGGGGCGAGGGCCGTGGTGCCCGGCAGCGGGGTGGCCTTGGCGGCGCGGATGGCGTTGGCGATGACGAGGACCTCGGCGAGTTCGTGGATGAAGACCACGGTGGCCAGGCCCAGGACGCCGAAGGCGGCCAGCGGGATCAGGGTGGTGATGATGGCCAGGGACATGCTGATGTTCTGCAGCATGATGGTGCGTGAGCGGCGGGCGTGCCGCAGGAGCTGGGGCAGGTGGCGCAGGTCCTCGCCCATCAGGGCGGCGTCGGCGGTCTCGATCGCGACGTCGGTACCCATGGCGCCCATCGCGATGCCGACATCGGCGGTGGCCAGTGCCGGGGCGTCGTTGATGCCGTCGCCCACCATCGCTGTTGCGCCCCGCCCGTCCTGGGCGCGCAGCTCGGTGATGATGCGGGCCTTGTCCTCGGGGCGCAGGTCGGCGCGGACGTCGTCGATCCCGGCTGCTTGGGCAAGGGCCTGGGCGGTGCGGGCGTTGTCGCCGGTGAGCATGGCCACCGTGACGCCGAGGTGGTGCAGTTCGGCGACGGTCTGCGCGGCTTCGGGCCGCAGTTCGTCGCGCACGGCGATGGCCCCGAGCAGGATGTCGTCGCGTTCGACGAGGACGACGGTCGCGCCCTGGCCCTGCCACCGCTCGACCTCCAGGGCCAGGTGGGCGGGGTCGATGAAGCCGGGCCGACCCAGCCGCACCTGCGCCCCGTTGACGTCGCCGCGCAGGCCGTGTCCGACGACGGCCGTGACGTCGGCGGCGTCGGGGATCTGGTCGGCGGCGGCGGTGATCGCGGCGGCCAGTGGGTGCTCGCTGCGTGCCTCCAGGGCGGCGGCCAGCCGCAGCACCTGCTCCTGGCTCGCGCCGCTCGTGGTGAGGGTGGCGATGACGCGGGGTTCGTTGCGGGTCAGGGTGCCGGTCTTGTCCAGCGCCACGGTGCGTACCGTGCCCAGCTGTTCGAGGGCCAGGCCGCCCTTGACCAGGGCACCGGTGCGGCTGGCCGCGCCCACCGCGGCGACGACCGTGAGGGGGACGGCGATGGCCAGCGCGCAGGGCGAGGCCGCCACCAGCACGACCAGCGCCCGCTCCAGCCACAGCAGCGGATCACCCAGGACCGCACCCAGGGAGGCGATCAGGACGGCGAGGATCAGGATGCCGGGCACCAGCGGCCGGGCGAGCCGGTCGGCCAGCCGCTGGCCGGCGCCCTTGCGCTCCTGGGCCTCTTCGACGATGTGCACGATGCGGGCCAGGGAGCTGTCCTTGGCCAGCGCGGTGACCTCGACCTCGACGGCGCCGCCGCCGTTGATCGCACCCGCATACACCACGTCCGCGGGGCCGGCTTCCACGGGCATCGATTCGCCCGTGAGGGCGGACAGGTCCAGGCTGGTGCGCCCGGTGCGGATGACGCCGTCGGTGGCGGCCCGCTGCCCCGGGCGCAGCAGCATCACATCCCCCAGCGCCAGCTGATCGGGGGCGAGCTGCATCTCGCGGCCGCCGCGCAGCACGGCGGCGGTGTCGGGGACCAGGTTGAGCAGGGCGCGCAGGCCCTGGCGGGTGCGGACGACCGCGTAGTGCTCCAGGCCCTCGGCGATGGAGAACAGCACACCGAGCATGGCGGCTTCGAAGAACTGGCCGAGCGCCACCGCGCCGATCGCGGCGATCGTCATCAGCGTGCCCACCCCGACATGCCGGTGGCGCAGCAGATTGCGTACGGCCGCCGGGACGAAGGTCCAGGCGCCCACCGCGACCGCGGCCAGTTCCAGCACCGTCTGCGGGGTCTCGGCCCCCGCGTGGCCGGTCAGCCATCCGGCCAGCAGTAGCACCCCGGCCAGGCCCGCGAACTGCAACTCCCTGACGTGCCACAGCCGCTTGGGCACCTGCTCGTGTTCCTCGGCCGTGGTGGTGGTGTTCGCCTCCGCCGGGCCGCAGCACTCCGCACCCATCGAGATCCTCTCTCTGTCCTTGCTAGATCTCGGCGGCGACGTCGTCGCCGAGGAGCACGCCCAGCAGGGCCCGGCCCTGCCCGGTGAGCGTGTACATCACCAGACGTCCGTCCCGGCGGGAGGTGGCCAGCCCTGCGGTGCGCAGCTGGCGCACGTGGTGGGAGACGAGGTTTTGTGCCTGCCCGACGATCCACGCCAGGTCGCACACGCACAGCTCATCCCCGGCCGCCAGCGCGGCGGCCACCTTCAGGCGGGTCGGGTCGGCCAGGCCCTTGGCCGCCGACGCGGCGGGCTCCAGTGCGCCCAGCGACGGCAGTCGCCCGCGGATCTCTTCCGCATGGGGAAGATCCAGACAGAGCAGATCACAGGAGTCGATACGTTCCTCGGTCATATCAATATCCTAACGTTCATTGATATGTGACGGTAGACCGGCGCCCTGGGCAGACTGCTCCTTGCCGTCGTTGCCCGGCTTGGGCCAGCCCAAGGCGAAGCGGTCGAAGACAGCGCCCTGCAGCTATCAGCTGATGGCGTGCTCGGTGAAATGACCGCAGGAGAGGAAGCCCAGGCGCTGGTAGACGGGTTCTCCTTCCGATGACGCTTGCAGGACGGCGATCTGCTGTCCTTGATTGCGTGCTGTGTGCAGCGCGGCGAGGGTGACGGCGCCTCCGTAGCCGCGCTTGCGGCGAGTGGTCAGGGTGCTGATGTTGTAGATGCCCGCGACTCCTGCGTGGTGGAAGACCTCGGCGGAGCAGACCGGGTTGTCGCGGTGATAGCCGATCAGGTAGCGGGCCTGGCAGTCGGGAGCGAGTGCCCAGGGTGCAGCCTGGCTGAAGAAGCGACGGACGGTGGCAGCCGGCGGGTCCCAGTTCGCGGCAAGGACGGTGGCGTAGTCGGCGAGCTGTGCGGGCGTGGAGACCTGCTGGATGTCCAGTTCTGCGATCTGTGGTTGAGGCGGCAGGTTGTCGAGCGGGGCCCACATGGCTGTCTCCTGCTCGGAGGCTGGCGGACCGGCGGCGGCCAGGCGTGCAGAGAGGTCCGGCGGTGTCGAGGCGGGTCCCACCCACCAGGAGAAGGGGCGGTCTGTGGCCTGCACTGCCTGGAGAGTCTGGGCGATACGTGCCTCGACGTTGCTCGGTGTGAAGCGTGCGGCGGCGACGATGTTGAAGGTGTCATCGTTGAGTCCGCTGTCGGCGATCAGGAGGTCGTCCGTCTCTGTGACCACTGCACGATCCAGGTGCCGGTGCAGGTGGCATGCGTGCTCCGCGAGGTTGCGTTCCATCCTTGCGAGGATGTCGCTGTCGTCGGTGGGGTGTTTCGTCGTTGCCATGATGATCCAGTTCATCACGTCGGTCTGCGGCCGGGGCGCGCGAGATCGCCGGTCTGCCGACGAGCGCAGCGCGCAGACGGCGGATGGAGGCCGTGCGGGCGGGCGGGGGTGGCCAGCAGTGCAGCGTCATGTACCGCCCGGCCGGGCAGCGGTCGCGGCGGGCGATGGTGCCGGGGTCGATGCCCGGGCCGGTGGGGTGTACGGTCCATACGGTGTCGGCGGAGCCCCAGGTGATCTCGCCGTCGTCGCGTCTTCCGGTCCAGTCCTGAGGGCCGTCCCTGGTGTCGACCCACATGCAGTGCTGCTGGTGGCTACAGCCATCGGCGGCCTCGGTGTCGCTGTCGGAGCAAAGCATGCGGTCGGCGCGGACGAGGTGGCGGCCGTCTTCGCCGGGGACCGCGAGCGCCTGGCCGGGCGGGCCGGGCGCAGGCGGGTGTCGGCGTACTCTCCCTTCGGGCCGGGCCGGTACGTTTGAACGTCCCCAGTTGTTAGGCCACGTCGGTCTCTCGCTCGATGGCCTGTAGGCGGTTCTTGAGCCGGTAGCTCGGGCCGTTGATCGCGATCACTTCGCAGTGGTGCAGGAGCCGGTCGAGGATTGCGGTGGCGAGGACCTCGTCGCCGAAGACCTGGCCCCATTCGCTGAAGGTCTTATTCGAGGTCAGGATGATGGAGCCTTTCTCGTAACGCTTGGAGATGACCTGGAAGACCAGGTTCGCCTCGGCTCGTTCGAGGGGCTGGTAGCCCACCTCGTCGACCACAAGGACGCTCGGCCGCAGGTAGGTGCCGAGTTTGTTGACCAGCCGCCCGGCCGACTCGGCGGCCTTCAGGTTGCGGACCATGTCGTCGAGGCTGGTGAAGTAGATCGAGTAACCGGCCCGGCAGGCCGCGACAGCGAGAGCGACGGCGATATGCGTCTTGCCCACCCCGGGCGGCCCCAGCAGCGCGGCGTTCGCCTTGCCTTCGACGAAGGAGAGGCTGGCGAGGTCTTTGACCTTGCGCGGGTCGAGCTCGGGCTGGAACGAGAAGTCGTATTCGTCCAGCGTCTTGTGGTGCGGCAGCTTCGACAGCCGCAGGCCCTGGCGGAAGCGTCGGTCGTCGCGGACGGCGAGTTCCTCGGACAGGACCAGGTCGAGGAAGTCGAGGTAGCCCATCTTCGCCTCGTCGGCCCGGCGGGTGTACTCGTTGATAGTCTCTGCCAGGTGGGGCAGGCCGAGCTTGCCGGCCGTGGTGCGGATGCGGTTGCCGGTCAGCTCGCTCAAGACGACTCCTTCGTCGGGAAGTCGGTGGTGAAGGGCCGGGTGCCGGTCAGTTCGTCATAGACCGACAACGGCCGCCTCCCGACCTCGATCTGGGTTGCAGCGGCCCGGTTCAACAGGGCCTGCAACGGCCCGATGCGACCGGACGCGGAGGACTCGCTCCGCGGTGGTGGCGGCTCGTCGCCCGTCGTGGTGCGGCGGTTCTTGCCGGTCGGCAGGCCGTCCCAGTGCTCGTCCTGCTTGACAACCACGCCGCGGCCGACCGCCCGCGGATGGCTGGACAGCAGGGTCTCGCCGCTGGCATCGGGGGCGGTCGGGTGCAGCATGACCTGGGACTTCGTCGCTCTGATCTCCACCAGCTGTCGCGGGCGGACCTTGCGGGCGGGCACCGAGTAGAGGTTTCCGCCGAACGCGACCAGGCAGTCCTTGCCGACCGGCCGCAGATGCCGCTCGGCCACCAGATAGGGCGAGGGCGGCAACGGCTTGAGGGCGGCGTGATCCCGTGCGGCCCGGTGTCCGATGACCTCGTGGTGGGTGGCGTGGGTGCGGGCGCGTCGCTGCGGCACCCACGCCATGAAGGCGGCATCCAGCTCCTCGAGCGAGGAGAACGCCCGCCCGGCCAGCACGTGATCACGCACGATCAACACCTGACGTTCGACCCGGCCCTTCCCGGTGGGCCGGTAGGCGGCCAGCACGTCGATGTCGAAGTCGTAGTGGCCGGCGAAGCCGACCGCTTCCGGATGCAGCGGCACCGCCTCGCCCGGGGCGACGTGCCGGCGCACGACGGTCTTGGTCCGGTCGTAGACGATCGACATCGGCACCCCGCCGAAGTGCGCAAATGCCCGCCGGTGGCAGTCGAAGAAGGTCTGCAGCTCCTGGCTCGTGGTGAAGCAGCAGAACGGGTCGCGCGAGTACGACAGAACCATATGGAACGAGTAGACCTTCGGGATTCCCAGGTGAGCGAGGATCTTGCCTTCATCGCCCCAGTCGACCTGAGCCTGGGCCCCGGGAACCACCTCGAAGCGGCGGTGCATACCCGCCAACTCCCGCGGCCCGATGCCCAGTTCACCCGCGATCCGCGGCCGGGCCTCCTGCAGATACAGCTTGACCCGCTGATAGTTGATCGTCGAGCCGTACTCCTTCACCAGACGCTCGTGCACCACGGCGCCCTTGATGAGGATCTCTGCCCGCAGCATCGCGTCGATCAACGGGGCAACCTCGTCGACCACCTTCTTCCGGGGCCGACCGTTCGACGTCCGCCTCGGCGGCACCGACGCCGCCGTGCTCGACAAATACTTGCGGACCGTCTTGCGGTCCAGCCCAGTCTCCTTGGCCACCTCCGTCAGACTGACCGCTCCTGACTCGACCAGAGCACGGAACCGCCGCAGTTCCAGCCAGCGCTGCGGGTCCAAAACCACCGCGTCACCGCCCTCCGCCACCCTTCACCGGACGAGCAGCAGAGTGCCGGGCACCACGATTCACCGCACCATCAAGCGTCCCTTTTCACTCGTACGCGACCGGGGACGATCGTGTGTACGCCGACAGCAGGTGACACGGGCGGCCGGCGCGGGGGACTGACGCAATTCGCGGCGCTTGTAGTTGAGGTACAGGAAATCCCGGTGAGATTGATCTTGCTAGGGTCTGCCTACTGCGCGGGCCCGAGCTGGCGGGGTAGCGTGCCCGCGCGTAGTTCCTTCAGGTCCGGGGTGTGGTGGTAGAGGGTGCCCTGCGAGACGCCCGGCAGTTTCGCGATAGAGGTGGTGGAGCGGCCTGGGGCGGTCAGTAGGTCGCGGGCGGCGCGGATGCCTTCCTCGGTGGCGACTGTGGGTCGTCCGCGGACCCGGCCGCGAGCGTGGGCTGCGGCCAGGCCCTGGTGGGTATGGGTGGAGACGTCGGTCCGCCTTGAAGCGATCGGTTACGCACTGGGCAGGCGTTCTTCTCACGTCCCGGCGAGGGTGGCTCGCAGTTCGTCGGTCACCGTGTGCAGGCAGCTGCCGAAACTCGCACGTCCTTCGGCCTCGATCCAGTGCCGGAAGGCGTTCTGGAAGGCCACCGTGGCGAGCTGCGCGACCAGTTCGGCTGTCTGGGCGTTCACCTGACGTTGCTTCAGGGCGTCGCGGATCGCAGCGGTGATGGCGGCGGTCTTGGTCCGTTCGCGCTCCTGCAACTCGGGGCTGGCGTCGATCACCGCCCGGCGCTCCGTCGCGCCGTCCACGTGCTCGACGAGCTCGGTACCGACTCGCGCCAGCGCGTCGAGGACGGCGGCGAGCGGAGCCTCGTTCGGATCTGCCGTCAGGACTGCCTCCGCCAGTGCCGGGGGCAGGCGCTCCGAGCCGGCGAAGAGCACCTCGCGCTTGTCGGGGAAGTAGCGGAAGTAGGAGCGCCGGGTGAGTCCGGCCCGCTCGGCGATATGGGTCACCGTCACATTGTCGTAGCCGCGTTCCAGGTACAACTCCAGAGCAGCCCGCTTCAGGCGCTCCTCGGCACCCGGATCCCACCTCGCCATAGGTTGACTGTAACAGGCGATGTCCCACTGTGTCGTCAGTGCTAGCCTGCACTCACGACACAGTGTGTCATCACTGGGGGCGCCCGTCCCTGGTGCGGCCCGGAGCAAGCAGGGTGACGTTCGTATGAGAGAGACCAGCGGGACCGGCGGGACGACAGGCGAGAGCAGGACGAACGACGAGGTATGGATAGTCGGGGCGACCGGCCGTGTGGGCCGGGGGGTGACCGCGCGACTGGCCGCGCGGGGGCTGACGGTTGTGCCGGTCGGGCGCAGCCGGGAGCGGATGGTTGCCGTCGGGGCCGAAGCCGGTCTGCCCGGGGATGCGAAGGTCGTCGTCGCCGACTCGGCCGAGCGGATCGCGGACGAGATCGTGCGGGAGCGCCCGCGGGTGGTGGTGAACACGATGGGCGCCTTCGCCGCCACGGCACCGGTGATCGCCCGTGCCTGCATGCCCGGCGGCCACTACGTCGACCAGGCCAACGACGTGGTCGCCGTGGAGGGGCTGCTCGCCCTGCACGACGAAGCGGTGCGGGCGGGCAGCACCCTGGTCACCGGCGCCGGATTCGGCGTGCTGGCGACGGAGGCGGTGGTGGCGAAGCTGTGCGAAGGCCGGCCCACGCCGCACCGGGTGCGGGTCGACGCCGTGGCCTCGGTGGCCGTCGAGGCGGGCGTGCTCGGTGCCGCCCTTGCGGCCAGCATCGTGGACGTGCTCACCGCTGGCGGACGGCGGTACGAGAACGGGCGGCTGATGACGTCGCGCCTCGGCGCGGACCCGCAGCAACTCACCTTCCCCGACAGCGAGTCGGCGAAGTCGGCAGGTGTCGCGTCCGGCGAGCTCGTCGCGGCGCATGCGGTGAGCGGAGCACCGTTCGTCACCGCTACCTCCGCTCTCGTGCCGACCGCTCCGCTGATACGTGCCCTGCTCCCGCTGCTGGGCCGCCTGCTGTCCGTTCCGGCGCTGCGACGCCTCGCCGTCGACCGGCTCGGCCGGGCCCCGGTGAGGGCCGCACCCCGCCCGCGCAAGCACTCCTGGGGGCACGCCGTCGTGGAGTGGACGGACGGCACCCGGCACGAGGGATGGCTCCGTGCCGGCGACGGCATGGACTTCACGGCCGACGTCACCGCCGCCGTCACCGAACTGCTGGCCCGTGGCGTCGGCATGCCCGGCGCCTGGACACCGGCAGCCGCCCTCGGGGCTGACCTGGCGACGACCGCAGGCGGCACCTTCGTACTGGACTGAGCAGCGCCGATACCCGCCGCCCGGCCGCTGCCGGGGCCTCGGCGGGTGCGCACCCCGCCCTGGCCAGGCCAGCGTCCCGGCGATGGCGGACCGCGCGGCCTGACAGGGTGATCGCCGCTCAGGTGACGTCAGGCGGGATCTGCATCGAGACGAGCCGCCGCCGCTGATCGGTGTCACTACGGCCAACTGTGATGCTCAGCGTGGCCAACCTGCGTGCTCAGTCACACCAGTGTTGCCGAGGTTCGAGGCGGCGTGTGAGGGCTACCCGGCCTGGAGCAGGTTGTGCAGTCGCCCCGCTGTCGTCATACAGAGTCCGACGTGCCAGGTATCGCAGGCCCTCTACGTCGACGATCCCGCACTCGCAGCGTCCAGGTCGACGGAAGCCTCGTCGACGCGGCTGACATCCCACCCAGCCTTCGCGGCGAGATGCATCCACACCTGAATCGCTCGTTCGGGCTGCTCCGCGGAGAAGCCCGTCCCCACTCTCGCGATGATCTGCACCAGGTCAGGTCGCTCGTCAATGGCCATCACAGCCCCTCTCGTCGACAGGCGATCATGGCAGAACCCTCAGCCCAGCCGACTCGCCGGGTCTCCAGGGAAGCCGTTGCCCTGGCCAGGTGCTGGCATGAGGGCGAGGTGTCCGGCGTCGACCTGGCCCGGGTGGCGCTGCGCGCAGCCTTGGAGGCGGCAAGGTGGCCGCTCCGGCCTCCAGGCCATCATCAGCTCAGGATCGCGGCAGGTGGATCTTCCTACCTCTGGCCTTGGCTGCTCCACGCAGGCTCTTGCCGTCCACGGCCAGAGCGCGCGGACCGCTCGCGGTGCGCGAGCGGCGGTTGGCGAGCCAGCGGCCCACGGCCTGGTCCAGGGCATCGCCGTCGCCCCTCGCCAGCAGTCGGCGAACCGTCGATTCCGCAGGCAGGAGCTGCTTGGGAAGCAGAGGATCGGGACGCGCGCCGACAGCTTGCAGCACCTGCGGCGGGGGCGTCGGCGATCCACTCGCCGACTGCCAGCAGCGACCTCGCCCCGGCCAGTACCGCGCACGCGGTGAGCGCGAGCACGACGACCAGGGCGTGCCGTACTCCGCGCGGATCACGCGGGTCGGGTACTTCGGTCAGCCGTTCCAGCAGACCCGGCACGTCTGCGGGTACGGCCCATGGATGGCCGCGGAGTTGGTCAAGAGTAGGCGGGATCGGCGATGATGCGTCGGCAGGCACGGTCTTCCACTCGGATCACGGGGCGCGAGAGCTCCATGATCTTGGGAGTCCGTGCCTGTCTCGTTCCCGGGCGACCGCCAAGCTGATAGATCGTCATGAACCGGACGACTCTCAACTACGCCGAAGCCCTGTCCCGTGCTCCAGTTCGATCCGCAGCAGCGGCCCCGCCTCATCGACATCATCCGCAACCTCCGTGAGCGCATCACCGAGGCTCGTGCCAACGGCTGGCTCGGCGAGGTCGAAGGACTCCTGGTCAGCCTCAACGCCGCCATGGCCAAGCTCACCAGCCTCAACCGGACCTCCGCCGACGGCCGCCCTCAACTGGTCGACCTCGGCATGCCCCTTTTCACCGGCCCACCGGCACATCAATCCGACTCGACCACATGACAGGAGAAGCGATTTCAGCAGGCGAGTAGCCGGTCGACCACGCTCCTGGACGGGCCCGGGCCATGGCGCGGCCGGACATTCACGTGAAAGACGGCCACCGATCGGCGGCCCACTCGGGCCAGCCCGGCCAGCCAGGAGGCGGACTGCCGATTTCATGCCCGCCGACTTCCGCGGCGTTGGGCTCCTCGAACAGCGTCCTCCAGCGCAAGAGGTCCGCCTGGCTCATCGGAAAGGTCTGATCTGGACTGGCCGACTGGCGATGGGCGATCCGAGCGCGTTGGGTCTCCGGGTCCGCCGGCGCGTACACGAGGTCGCAGGACGCGCCTACAGACTCCACCAACCAGCGGATCGCGGACCTTTCGTCACGAGACCAGCATCCGAAATCCAGGACCACGTTGGTTCCGAGCCTCAGTGCCTCCAGGGCCAGCGAGAGCAGCCGTCCTTCCAGAACATCGCGCTTCCCGTCCGCCTCCGGCTCACCGAACAGAGGAATCATCCACTCATCAGGCGTCAGCCGAAGCGCGTTGTGTTCCTTGGCCAGCTGCCGAGCCCTTGTGGTCTTTCCGGCCCCCGGCAGGCCGACTGTAAGAAACAACGTGGTCACACCCGGATCGTTCATGGAAACCACGTGGAGGACAACTGCATTCTCTGCCGAGATCGCCAGGCCCGCGTCGAGGCCCCGGCAGCGGGTGACCTTAGTGGCGATACACGCCTCTCAGGTTCTCCCCAAAAAGGGCCAGCGCACTTGCCAAACTTCTGGCCCGAGCGCTGCGGGACCGGGACCGCGAGGTCGTAGTCGAGCACCTCCACGTCCACCTGCCCCGCCTGCTGACCTGGGCAACTCAGGGCCGCAGAGCTTCTCTTTGCGGGTCAAAGCAGATCAGCCCGTACTCGCGAGCCAGCGCAGCGGCGTACTCGGAGACTTCTTCGGCCCTGCTGTAGGACATGAGTAGGTACACGATCGGTCCGGAGGCCTCATCGATGACCGGCGGTGATGCCCAGGGACTTTCATGGTCATCGTCCGGATAGTGCTCGACCAGGGCTTCGACGTAGGCCTCAATGCGCGGGGAGGGCGACACAGTCGCATCCTCCGAGTCGAGGTAGCGCTCGTACAACTCGTCGAAGACCGAGCCCGCCTCATCGGCATCGAGCGGGCGCTCACCGTCCCACACAGCAAGGTCATAACTCATGACCGAATGATCGCAGGCTGGTGACGGATCGAGTCAGTACCGCGGGTGCTGGGTTGGCCACCACCGAGCTCCTACAGCTTCAAAAGGTCCGGAAAAGGGCACCCGCCATCGCCGACGCCATCGGCCACCACGTGTGGGAAGCCGGCGCCCGTGTCCAGATCACCCACCACCACATCAACCGGCCGCCGGTCCCCCGCAAACACCCGCGCCCCGAGATCCGCCGACTCAAGGTCGCCGTGTTCGTCCACATTGACTACCCCGGCGCCCGCCAGGCGATCCAAGTCGTGTGCTGGCGGCGCGAGATGAGCACCGGCAAGCTGACCATCGAACGCGTCTACCCGATCACCAGCCTGAGTGTCTTCGACGCCACCTGCACAGAGCTCGCAACCTGGATCAGGGGCCACTGGGGTTTCGGAAACCTCCTGCACCACGTGCGCGACCGCACGTTCCGCGAGGACGATTCCAAGATCCGCACCGGCACCCTGCCCCGCGCTATGGCCTCCCTGCGCAACCTCGTCATCAGCGTCTTCCGCCAGGACGGCCAGACCAACATCGCCGCCGCCCTACGCCGCACCGGTCGCGACTACCACCGGCCCCTACAAGCCCTCGGCCTCATCTGACGAGCCCGGAAAGATTTCGATCATGCAATGCCCCTGCCCCTGACGGCCCTGGCCTCACCGTCGAACAGGTCGCCGACAGTGTCCTGTTCGCCCTCACCCAGCCCGTCGGCGTCGACATCAACCACATCCAGCTCCGGCCCGACGAGCTGACCGGCCGGATCGTGCGCTGAGATGCCGCCCGCCCGCTACTTCAGGGAGAGCCACATGTCGACGCTCTCGATTTCCCGTTCGCGAAAGACTCCGGCCGGCTTGAATCCCGCCTTTTCGTAGGCGCGGATCGCACGGGCGTTGGAGGTTCGGGTGCCGCCGAAGAGGATGACGTGCCGGCATCCGCGCTGACGCAGGATGCCGAGTGCTCCCTTGAGTAGCTCGGTTCCGAGACCGTTGCCCTGCAAATGATCGGCGACGACGGGGGCGATGCGGCAGTCCGCGCCGTCCTCGATGGTCCACCCGAGATTCCGGTAACGCACCTTCTCGTCCTCAGGGATTGCGAACTGGGCTAGCAGATACGCCACCACGCGATCGTCACGGGTATCCGCCAGCACGAAACGCAGGGCGGTCGGGTCGTCGAGAGCAGCACAGATCCGCTCCGCTTCGGTCCGGTCGAGCGGTGTGGGCTGTAGCGCTCCCTGGTCTCCGCCGAGAGTGCTTCGAGGAATTCCCCGAAACTGGAGGCATCTCCGCTCTTCAGGGCACGCAGGGTGGCGACAGCACCATTGATCCCGGTGACCGGCCTCGCGAGGAACGGGTGCGCGGTGGATTCATCCATACCAGGCAGCGTAAGTAACCAACCTGTCCAGGGGAAGGGGAGGCTGTCGTGCAGCGCCCCGGCGTGGTGGCCAGCTCGCGAATCAGGCCCCTGGCGCGGTGGTTGGCCAGCACGGGCTTACGCAGACGCAGTAGCCGGTGCACCGTCGCCGCGCGTAAGCGGAGTACGACGCTCTGCCCCTGGCCCGGCACCACTGGTCGACGCCCTTGACCTGCGATGCCCCCTGGACCGGATGCCTGGCCCTCGTGGCCGTAGCGGCCGGATCTACCCGCTTGACGCGATGGACCGCGCCGTCGGCCTCTTCCTCGAGACTCGCCTCTCGACGGCCGCCGATGACTACCACCGTCCCCTGTCAACCCTCGGCCTCACCTGGCAATTCCGGACAGAGTCCGATCATGCAATGCCCTTGGCTCTCCTCCTGACTCTGTGAATTCCCAGACGGCAGGGCCCAGATCAGCGAGCGAAAGGCCCGTGTCATGGCGGACGGTTCGCAAGGCGATTCACTCGGTCTGGCCCGGAGCGACGGCCAGACGCGTCATCCGAGCGGGACGCGTGCTGGAGTCAAGGGCCCAGCGTCCAGATGAGCGGCGATGCGCGTGATCGTCCCCACAGGCCCGACCACGGCTGGTCAAACGCGCCACCGAGTAGTGTCCGGAGCATGGCGACCCTTGAGGCGGTGCTGGCGGCGGTGACCGAACGGCGCACTGATCTGGAAGCACACGACTGGCAGCCCGATGAGCACGAACGAGTCCTGGCGACCGTGATGCAGGCCGGAGGCGGAACGAGCGCCCACGCTGTACGCGCCGGGCTGCGACCGGCGACTAGTGCTGTGACCGGGATGGTCCACCGTGATCGGAAGGCGGCTCGCGGGACGAGCGCACGCGCAACGGCTGGTATTACTGGGGCATGCAGGAAGAGACGGCACGCTCCGCGATCGACACGTTCATCTCCGCGTTCAACGCCTCGGACGACAGCTATGTGACTGCCCTGCTCTCCCAGGCCCTGACCTCAGACGTGGTCTTCTGGGGGCCGTTGGGTCGCAGCGAAGGAATCGCGGCGGTCGAGCGGTTCGTGCTGGACATCCGGCGCCACCCGGCGGGGACCGGCACGATGGTGCGCTGCTCAGCGGTGGACATGCCTGACGAGTGGGCCCGGTACCAGTGGGTCTTCACCACGCCGGATGGTGGCCCCCGCCTGGCGGGAACGGACGTCGTCCATCTGCGGCGGAGCCTCATCGACCAGGTCATCGTCTTTGCGGGGGAGATCGAGCCGTCCGCCTCCTGAGTCGTCCTTCTGTCGCTGTCCTTCTCGTGAACTTGTCCCTTTCGGCACTCCGGGGCTGCGGTTCGCGGTCGGTCAGGCTGCGGCGTTGAGGGGGCGTCCGCCCCAGCGGATGCCCTTCTCGCCGCGGGTGCGGGCGCATTCCTTGCGTGGGGCGGCAAGTACGTCGGGGCGGGCGTTGGCGTTGCGCCAGCGCAGGTAGCGGTGCAGTGCCTGGGTTTGCGTGGGGTGGCTGCGGTGGTGGGAGTTGGCCGGGGTGCACTGCCGCAGCGGGCCGAAGTGGGCCTCGATCGGGTTGGCCCAGGATGCGTAGGTCGGGGTGAAGCACAGCTCGACCTTGTTCTTCTTCGCCCAGCGGCGGATGTCGGCGCCGGTGTGGGCGGAGAGGTTGTCCAGGATGATGTAGATGGGGGCGCCGTCGGGTCGGGCGGCGCGGATCGACTTCAGCGCGGCCAGGGTGTTGGCGGTGCCCTTGCGGCGGCGGTTGACGCCCTACAGGCGGTCGTCGCCCACGGAGTAGCAGCCATGGAAGTAGGTGACGCCGTGGGTGCGGCGGTAGGTCGCCGGCAGCCGGTTTGGCTTGCCCTGCTTCGCCCAGCAGGAGCCTGCGGTGGGCCGGATCCCCAACGGCCCGAACTCGTCTAAGGCGAAGACCCGGTCCGGGAAGCGGTCCAGAACCTGCTCGATCCGGTCGAGCTTGGCGTCGCGATGAGGGTCGGGTGATTCCTTCCATGTCTTGGTGCGCTGGAAGGTGATGCCGCGGCGCCGGAGCAGGCACCGTAAGGCTTCACGGCCGATGCGGATGACACGTCCGTGCACTTCCCGCAGGTAGGCGGCGAGTTTGCGGATCGACCAGCGGGTGAAGGGCTGGCCGAGCCTGGTGGGGCGGGTGGTGGCCGTCCGGATGACGAAGTCCTCGTCGTCAGGGGTGAGCAGGCGGGGACGGCCTCCCGCCCACTGAGGGTCCAGGCAGGCCAGGCCGATCTCGTTGAAGCGTTGGATCACGTCGCGCACGGTGTCCTCATCGGCTTGGACCAGCTGGGCGATCACCGGCACCCGGTTCCCGCCCGCCGAAGCGAGCAGCATCATCGCCCGCCGGTAACGCACCGAACTCGTGCTGCCCCGGCGCACGATCTGCTTCAGCTCCTGCCCCTCCTTGTCGGTCAATCTGCGTACACGGACAGGCTCAGCCACCGCGCCTCCAGCGGTCGAATGGACGTCACCGCACATCCAACCGTCACGACCACCAACCCGGCGAACCTACGCGGTCACAGCACTAGCGGGGGTCGGCGTCGCGCCTCTTAGCTTTGTTGCGCGGTCCGAGCAGTGGATCGCGGGACGCGTAGCGCAGGTACAGGTCGACTTGGCTGCGGTCGTATCCCCTCATCGCCACGTTGAAGATGGGAACCGGGTCCCGTTGCTCCAGGGGGCGGCTGAAATATTCGTCCACCTGGGCTCGGTCGTAACCACGAAGCGCTACGTTGAAAGCAGGTCTGGAACCGAGGCGATAGTCGACTTGGCTGGGGTCGAACCCGTAGGTCTCTGCCGCTTGCTCGACGAGGGGGAAGCGCGGGGCCGGGTCTCGCTGCTCTTTGGGCGTTTCCACGTATTGGATGACCGGCTCGCCGGCGTAACCGCCTTTCACCATGTCAAAGGTGTGAAGGCGGTAGAGCTCCCTCGCGCTCTCATGGGAGGCCGCAGGGAACTCCACCGCCGTGGACAGTTCCTCTATGTAATCCAAGGCCACGGCGAGGAGATCCGTTGTTTCCTGCGGCGTCGGCGGGAGATCAGAGAGGGCCTTGGCGAGACGCGCGGTTATCTCCCTCCCTGTGGCGTTGTCCTGCCCCCGGGCGTTGTCGCTGCGGCGGTCCTCCTCGGTCTGAGCATCTGCGAGGGTGCGTTCCGCAGTGGTGTGGGCCTCGGCGCGGATCCGGTCGGCTTCCTCCTGGGCCTCGGCGCGGATCCGGTCGGCTTCCCTCTGGGCCTCGGCGCGGATCGCGGCGGCTTCCTCCTGGGCCCGCTCGATGATCCCCTGAGCGGTGACGTGGATCCTCTTCCGGGGGGCTTGGGCCCGCTTCTGCAGGAGTTTGACGTCCTGCCACCGCTGGCGCCAGGCGGCGGCCAGTTCGGGGTGGACGCGGCGTGACGCGTCCGGCCCGGAGGGCAGGGGGCTGCTGACGACGCGGACGAACTCCATCGTCGCGTCGAGCGAGGGCAGCCGCTTGCCGGACAGGGCCTCGTTGATGCCGGCCTTCGTCAGCTTCGGCTTGAAGGAGGCGGCGGCGATGACGGCGTACGAGGGCGCGCCGTGGGTGACGTGCAGGCGGACCAGTTCGGCGGAGAACTCCCTCAGCGCCTCCACGTACGCGTCGAAGTCGGCAGCGTCCTGCGCACTCACCTCAAGCGGCTCCCCCAGGCTCATGGCAGCACGCTAGGGGGTTCAGGAGTTGAACGTCCACGGATATAGCCGAACGTTCCTGAACGGGCCGCAGTTTCGGCGTCGTAGCGGCGTTCGGCGGTGCCCGGGGCGCGTCCGGGTTCGAGCGGGCGCGTACGCATCACTAGGGCCTTCTCCCGGCCAACCGGTGTGCTGATGGCATGGCAGACACCGAGATGCACTCTCAGACCCCCGACCCCGACGTGGCCTCCCCGTCGCCTTCCGGGCGGAGGGGAACCCGGGCACTCGACCTCCTCGCCCTGACGTTCCTGCTGGGCGTGTGCGCGACCGTGTACGCCCTCGTGAAGGACCCCGGCTTCTCCGTGATCATCGGAGCGACGGCAGGACTGTTCACAACCTGGAGGACACGACAGTGACCCGGCCGACAGACCGCCACGACGCAAGGCCGCCCGGGCCAGGCCCGCGCTCATCACCGGACCGTGTGGTGTGCATCGAGCTGTTCGCCTCGCCGGAGATGGGCACCTACGGCGGTGGCACTTGACCGCGTCCGGCGCGCTTCCCGGCGAGCCGCTGGTGCACGGGCACGCTGCCGTCCTCCCCGGTGCGGAACGCGGGCAGCCCCACGAGATTGACCCAGCCCGTTTCCGTCTGCCGCCGCTTCCACAGCCGTGCGACGACTTCCTGCTGGTCGGTCCCGAGCACAGGATCGGCGGGCAGCACGACCCGCACCGGCACAGGCACAAGCTCGGGATCGGCGTCAGAAGGCCGTGTCACCGCACTACCGTAGGCGGCCAGCTGGTCTCACCCGCGCGTTCCGCGCGGGCAGCATTGCGCCCCCGGCTTCGTGGCTATCCCCCAAACGGGCGGTTTTCCGGAGGCAGTGCTGGCTGCCCGTGGGCTCAGACAGCCAGCATCTGCCGCAACTCCCGAACGGCGCGTTCGTGGTGGTGCTGGGTGGGGATCGCTTCGTACAGGTCCTGAGCGCGGCGGCGGACCAGGCCGGTGCGGTAGCTGTCCGGGAGTCCGGTCAGGGCGGCGATGGTACGTCGGCACGCTTCATCGCTGTCGCCGTCGTGGTGGGAGCAGGCGGCGGCGTCGATGTGCAGCAGGGTGCGCGTCATGGTGCTGGTCGGCGCGGACAGCTCCAGTGCCCGCTGCTGGCTCTCGTGGGCGCGGGCCGTGTCTCCGAGCGTGGTGTAGGCGTGGCTGAGGTGCACGTGGTGCTTCTGCTCGGAGTAGGTCAGCCAGGTGTCCGACCGTTCACCCGCGGGGAGCCGTTCCATGAGCGTGTCGGCGTCGGCGAGCGCGGCGCGGGCCTGGTCGTCCTGGTGGTTGAGGGCGTAGGCGCGGGCTGCGACGGCGGCCGTCAGCACCGCGGCGGCGGTCGGCCGGTTCCCGGCAGCGTGGCGGGCCTGTTCAGCGAGGCCGGCCGCAGCCTTGGGGGCCCCGTAGTTGAGCGGGACCATCGCCTCGCGCGCCCGGACCCAGGCGTACAACTGGTCGTCGCCGGATTCGGCAGCGGCCCGGGCGGCGGTCGCGAACCACGAGCGGGACTCCCGGCGGCTGCCCAGGTCGTGTAAGACGATCGCGGTCATCCCGGCCGTCTGCCCGGCCGTACGGCACAGCCTTGCCCGTACCGGCGCGGGTTGCGGGACGGTGAGCAGCGGGCGCAGGGTCGTGAAGTCGGTGACCAGGTCGGCCAAGACGCGGGTGGGCTGCTGGCCGTGGTAGCCGTACCCGTAGCTCTCGGCAGCGGCCTCCAGGTCGGCGAGGTCCTGGGGTGTGTCGGGGGAGAGGAATCTGGTCGACGTCGGTCCGGGCGGCGGTGAGAGCGGCGAGCGCCGGTGCGGTGAGGCCGGCGGCCAGCGCGCCGCGCAGCAGGTTGCGGCGCTTCATCGGATCATCTTCTCCATGGTCGGGCTCCGTGCTGAGAACGGGGGTGTCCTCCCAGGGTTGCGCAGCAAGTCCCAGGAGGGCACCGGGAATGCGCAGCCCGCCGGCGATTCGCTCGACAATCGCCAGGGCGGTGACAGCTGTGGTGCCCCGGGCGATCTGACTGACGCGCTCGGACTTGAGCGTGCAGGCTTCGGTGATCCTGTTGTAGGAGATCCCCGGTTCGTGTGCCATGGCGAACACTGTGGTGAAGTCCCGCTCGCGCAGCGCGCGCACGAAGGCAGGGTCGGCCAGCAGACGGTGCGGGAGCTCGGCTGGTGACGGCGGTAAGTCGTCCACAAGTCCCCCTGAATCTCGTGGAATGACAGTGCGTCAGCCCAACGACCATACCCACCATGGGGCCCCCACGATGGGGTTATCGCCCGCGGTTCGGGTGGCTGTACTGGCGGGAGTTCGAGGCCGCGGCCGTCCAGGGCCCGGGCCACCAGCCCCGCAGGAGGATTCCATGCAGAGTCCCACCACGCGCCCGCCCGCCACGTCCGGGCCGTCGACCGGCGGCCTGGTCCGCTCCCGCCGGTCGATCGTCGCCGCCCGGGGCCGCAACACCATCCCCTCGGACGGCGGCGGCACCGGCAAGAGCGACGGCAACGACTGACGACCGGGAGCCCGATGCGATGACGTACGTGTCCATCGCGGCATGCCTGGGCGAGGACTTCCTCGCCCAAGCACTGCACCGCGAATACCGCCACGTACCCGGCGCGATCGATGTCGCCGGGCTGATGACCTGGGACGACCTCAACCGGATCCTGGCCCACCATCGGCTTCAACCGCCGCGCATGAGGCTGTCCCGCGACGGCGAGACACTGCTGGTCGGCGGCTACACCACGCCGGTGGCCACACGCCGGCACACCGTGTGGCACCGCCTCCACCCCGCCGAACTGCACGCCCGCCCCCAGGAGGGCGCCTCCCTCGCCCTCGACAGCGTCGACGAACTCCACCCGCCGATCGCCCGGCTCGCCGAAGCGATCGAGCGCGAGCTGCGAACCCGCGTGCAGGCGAACCTCTACGCCTCGTGGACCAGCACCGAGGGCTTCGGGGTCCACTGGGACGACCACGACACTGTCATCGTCCAGCTGGACGGCGCGAAGCGGTGGCGGATCTACGGCACCACCCGCCCGTTCCCGCTGTACCGCGACATCGAGGACCCGGGCGAGGCGCCCACCGAGCCCGTGGCGGACCTGGTCCTGTGGCCGGGCGACGTCCTGTACGTGCCGCGTGGCGTATGGCACTCGGTCTCCGCCGACCAGGGCACCCGCTCCCTGCACGTCACCTGCGGCCTGCAGACCCACACGGCGTCGGACCTGATGGGGTGGGTGTCCGAACAGCTACTCACGCACGAGGACTGGCGGTGCGACCTCCCCCTGCTTGCCTCGCCGGACGTCCAGGCCGACGCCGTGAACGGGATACGCAAGCGGCTCGCCGAACTGCTGGACGACCCCGCGCTGATCGCCCGCTACCGGGCCGCGATGGACGGCCAGGCCGTCGGCCGCATGGTGCCGAGCCTGCCGTACATCGACGCCGTCCCCGGCGACCCGCACCTGCGAGTGCGGCTGACCACCGCCCGCGCGGTGCTGGACGTCGGCGAGGACACGGTGACGCTGTCCGCCGCTGGCACCGTGTACGAGTTCGCGCCCGAGGCGGAGGCGGTGCTGCGCCCGCTGGTCGACGGCCGGACCGTGGACCTGGCCGCTCTCGCGGATACGGCCGGCCTCGCCCTGGAGGACGTGGCCGGGCTGGTCCAGGAGCTCGTTGCTGGGCAGGCCGCGACGGTGGGGAGCCTGCTGTGACAGCGGATCTCGCCCTCGGTACCTACCGGTGCCAGGCGATCCCGGAGGCGGCTGCCCGTGCGGCCGCCTCCGGCGCGCAGTGGATCGACACCGCCCCCAACTACGCCACCGGCCGCGCCCAGGACTTGCTGGCTCCGGCCCTGGCCGCCCACCCGTTCCTGCGGATCGCGACGAAGGCCGGCTACTTCACCGCGGCCACCGGCACCGACGCCGTGAACGCCGGTGTCCTCACCGAGGACCAAGCGGTGACCGGGCACAGCCTCGCCCCGGACTACGTGCGCTGGCAGACCAGCCGTAACCGCGCCCAGCTCGGGCGCGACCGGCTGGACCTGGTCCTGCTGCACAACCCGGAGCGCGCCCACCCCGGCGACCGTCCTGCCCTGCACCGCGCGATGCGGGACGCGTTCGTCGTCCTGGAGGAAGCCGTGGCGGCCGGGCATGTGGCCGGGTACGGCATCGCCACGTGGGCTGGCCTGGAAGAGGAGGCGTTCACGGTGGAGGAGCTGCTCGCCCTGGCCGCCGAAGCCGCGGGCGGCCGGCACCACCTGGTCACCATCCAGATGCCGGTCAGCCTGGTGATGATGACGCCGATCACACAGGCCCTTCACGGCCGGGGCCCGCTCCCGGCCGCCGCCGACGCGGGCCTGCGGGTGATGGCCTCCGCTCCGCTGCACGGCGGCGAACTCCCCGGCATGGTCGACCAGGAGCTCGCCGACCTCATCCGGCCGGGCCTGACCCCCGCACAGGCGTGCGTCCTGGCGGTCGCGTCATGCCCAGGAGTGACGAACGTCCTCATCGCGGCCTCCAGTACGCCACACTGGAGGGAGGCGGCCGACGCCGTCGCCCAACCCTCCCTGACCACCGCCCAGTTGCGGGAGATCACTGGTGTACTCGCCTCCACCTGACCCCGGTACCGAACAGCGCATGCGCGCCCACCACGCCCGCGCCGCGAAGGCCCTGGAAGTCCAGACCGAGCCGGGCGGCGAGTTCTGGGGGTGGGCGGGGCGCACCCTGGGAGCCCCGGCCCGCACCGCCGCCGGCGCCCCGGCATGGCTGCGGCTGGTGTCCGCCCCGGCGGACAAGGCGTCGGGGAAGTTGTGGGACGGCGCCCTCGACGCACAGCACGCCTTCGGCGACCTCGACGGGCACCGGCCCGCGCTCCTGGGCGTGCACGACGCCTTCGACGACACCACCGCCTACCGGGCGGAACTGTCGGCCCGCGTCGACCAGCCGGTCCTGTCCGACGACCCGATCCTCCAGCACGACCCCCAGCTGCCGGATCCGGACTCCTGGTGGCAGGACCTCGCCGGGGTGCTGGAGAAGGTATCGGCCATCGACACCGGGCGCGTCGCCGTACGGCAGCAGTACATGGACCGGGCCATCCCCGAGTTCCTCGGGATTCCGGCCCCGGCTGTGACCTGCTGGACCTCTGCCCATGCAGACCTGCACTGGGCGAACGTCACAGCGCCGCTGAAGGTGTTGGACTGGGAGGGCTGGGGGCGCGCCCCAGAGGGGTTCGACGGCGCCACACTCTACGCCTACTCGCTGCTTCAGCCGGACACCGCCGCCCGCGTCCGTGCCGCCTTCCCTGTGCTCGGCAGCCCGGCTGGCCTCGCCGCCGAAGCGACCGTGTGCGCCCAGCTGCTCCAGACGGTGGCCCGTGGCGACAACCTGGTCCTGGAAGACCAGCTTCGGCACTGGGCTGAGGAACTCCGCCATCGCTGACCGAGCCCCCTCGTGCCCTCGCGCGGCCGTGGCTCCCTCCCGGATGCGAGGGGAGCCACGGCCGCCGACGCTGGAGGCATGAGGGCCACCGCTACCTGGTCGGGCACCATCGCCTTCGGGATGGTCTCGATTCTTATCTAGATCTCGCGCCTGTCTTCGCAGGTCAGATGAGCGTGACTGGCTGAGGGACGTAAGGTGAGTCTCGTCAACGCAGGTCGTCAACCGAGCACCGGCTGCGGGAGCCTAGGTGTATGAGGGCTCGACGTTGGTGACGCTCTCGCGGCTGCGTTCGGACTCCGGTGCGGACTCGACGGCCGGTCTTGCAATCCCGCATCACCGTGTAGCCGCCAGCGATTTATCCACTTGCTGGCGCATGCGCAAGAGATGCCCATCCCAGCGGCGACGTGGGCGATGGGACGTGTCTGGCACCGCTTCACGAGCCGCCTACGGCCCTCGACGCTCAGGGGCGCACTCGCGTGGGGCACTCGTCGTCCTCTCGAAGTCAGACGACGGCAGGCGCGACACCTGTCGTGCGCGCCTGCCGCATTGCGGCCTTTCAGTCCCGCGGTGCGACGCGGATACGGTTCCCGTCAGGATCGGCTGCGAGGAAGGTCAGCCCGAACCCCGCATCATGAGGCTCGCGCAGGATCGTGACCCCCTTGGAATTCCACTGCTCAAAGGTCGCGTTGAGCTCGTCGGGTCCACCGTCGATGGCCAGGCAAACCTCACTGGTGCGCGGGACGTCCGGTGACAGATCCTCGAACTGGCCAGACCACACAGCGAGGTCAGCGCCTGGCCCGAGGTCGAAGGTGATGTATCCCGAAGTCTCGAACGAGGGGCTCATGCCGAGGAGGTCGCCGTAGAAACGAGCTGCGGCGGGAGCGTCGTTCACGTAGACGATGGACACGACGGATGCGGTCATGGTTGTTCCTTCTCACAGGTCGTAGGTACGCATCCGCCAGCCTGACCGGGATATGCGCCGCATCGTGTCGCAATTCCTGAAAAAATTGGTGTGTGACCCCAGATCGCTTCTTCACCCTGATGCTGCTCCTCACATCGAGGGATGCCGTGACCACACAGGAACTTGCCTCAGCGCTCGGGGTGTCCCTTCGAACCATCACCCGAGACCTGAACTGGCTCCGCGACGCCGGTCTGCCGGTGACCGCACACCGGGGCCGCCTCGGAGGCGTGACCATGCTGCCCGGGTCCGGGCTCGACCTCACGCGACTCACACCGGGCGAGCGTGATCATCTGTCGCTCACTGGGCTGGATGAGAAGCAACGTGCGGAGCTCAACGCATCGGCCGCAAGCCGGCGCGCGCTCTCCAAGATCGCCGCTGCACAGCCACGTCGAGTTCATGAGCTCCTGCCGCTCACCGACGTAGTGCACGTGGACAACCGTCCCTGGCGTCAGGCACGAGCTTCCGGCACGACTCCGGCTTCGCTGATCGGCGCAGTGCGGCGAGGTCGCCGGCTACGGATCGAGTACGACAGCCCACGCGAGTCATGCCCACGCGACCTGGTCGTGGATCCCTACGGGCTGTTCGCCAAGGCCGGCATCTGGTACCTCGTCGCCGACTGTGCCCGAGTGCCACGGATGTACCGACTTGAACGGATCACGACGTGGAAAGAAGTCGACCAGCCACGACGGATCCGCGAGAGCCAGACCCTTGCCACCGTCGCTGCAGCGCTCACTGATCAGTGGGAACACGACCACGCGATAGAGGTCAGCGCCACCATCGACCAGACCCAGATCGAGCGAGCGCAACGGATCTTTGGCCTACGACTCGTCCCGGACGGCCATGAAGAGTCCGCCACCGGCCGCAAGGTAACGATCCGCTTCCTGCATCTGGAGGACGTGCGAGCACTACTGCCGTTCGGGAGCGCCATCACTGTGCACGGCCCCACCGAAGCCAGGGCTCACCTCCGCGACCTCGCCACCAACCTTGCCCACCACTATGCGCCGTCACCAACGTCCTGACCCGCAACACCTAGGACGTGTCTGTTAATTCGGTCGTCTGGTCAGCGGTCTACCCAGTCCGGCGCCCACACGTCGTGCGGGGTTCGCGGGCCTGCGGTGCGCAGATGGTCGCGTAGCGCGGTCAGCGCGGTCAGCGCGGGGTGCTGGTCTCCGCTGCGGAAGATCAGCACGTGCGGGTAGACCGGGGTCGGGTCGTGCAACGGGATGCGTCGTAGGTCGTGGGTCTGGGGCCACAGGTACCGGTCTCCGCTGCCGACGAGGGTGGCCAGCGAGGCTGAGTCGGCCAGCACGTCCATCAGGGCCTCGTCACCGAAGTTGGGGCCGAGCGCATCGATGCTCAGGCCGAAGGCCTCGGACAGCGCCTGATAGAACGCCGCCCATTCCGTGCCCGGCCTGATCCCGGGGATCCAGAGGCGGTGGCCGGCCAGGTCCGCAGGACTGACCCAGGGCGCGCCGGCCAGCGGATGGCCGGGCCCGACCAGGAGCTCCAGGGGTGCGTCCAGGAGTCGTTCGGTGCTGATCCCGGCCGGGACCTGGTCTGCCGGCAGGGCGCGGAAGGACGCGTCGACGGTCCCTTCGAGCACCGCCTGGGCGGCCTGGGCGGCGTTCTCCATGCTCAGCGTGACCACGTCCAGGTCCGTCTCGGGGTGGGAGCGGTAGAACCGGTAGACGGCCTGGGCAGGAGCGATGCGCCGATTGAGGACATCGACGCGCATGGGCCGGCTGCCGGGGCGCACAGCCTGCTCGGCCTGCTCGATGGCCGCCAGGACCTTCTTGGCGTGCGGCACGAGGACCTGCCCGTCCAGGCTCAGCCGGGAGCCTCGGGAGGTCCGCACCAGGAGCGTGACCTCGATGTGCCTCTCCAAGGCCGCGATCCGCTTGGAGACCGCCTGCTGGCTGATCCCCAGCTCGTCGGCCGCAGCCTGGAACTGGCCGGTCTCGGCGACGGCCAGGAACGTCCGCAGCGCTTCAGCATCCACGCTTTCACCCTACTTCCACAACCAATGGTTGTGTCTGGTGTGGTGCAGGGTTGTTTGATCGAGTGTTCTGCGCGGTGGTGGGATCAGCGCATGTCTACCCGCACAGAGCAGGTCATGTATGTCCAGACGCCTGAGTTCGCGCGTCACGCGGAGCGGATCGTGGAGGTGACCGATGCGACGTCTCGACTGAACGTGCTTCCGTTCAGCGACCGCGAAGGCCGTGCGAAACTACTTTCTGTTGTGTTCGGTGGCCCGCTGCCGGAGTCGGTGATGATCTACCCGCCGTTCTTTACCGAGTATGGGCTGAACACGACGTTCGGAGAGAACGTCTTCGTCAACCAGGGATGCACCTTCATGGACAAGGGAGGCATCCGTATCGGCAATGGCGTCATGATCGCTCCGAAGGTCAGCCTCATCACCGGAGGCCATCCACTGCCCCTGGCCGAGCGCCGCGAGTACCTCTCCTTCGCCCCGATCGCCATCGAAGACGACGTCTGGATCGGGACGGCTGCCGTGATCACGCAAGGGGTCACCATCGGTGCCGGTGCGGTGGTCGCTGCAGGTGCGGTGGTCACTCGTGATGTCCCTGCCGGCACCGTGGTCGCGGGAGTGCCCGCCCGGGTGATCAAGAAAATCGACTGAGCCCGGCCGCGCTGCCGGGCCGGGTGCACAGCACCTCTACGGTCTGATCCTGATGCCTCGTCATGCCCGGCTGACCGACCGGCAGTGGGACCGCATCCGACCTCTGATGCCCTCCAGTACCGGTCGTCGTGGCAGGCCGTGGGCCGATCACCGCCGCATGGTGGAGGCGATCGTCTACCGGTACCGCACCGGTATTCCTTGGCGAGACCTCCCAGCCAGGTTCGGATCCTGGAAGACCGTGTGGGCCCGCCACCGCCGCTGGGCCGCCGACGGGACCTGGGACCGCGTGCTCGGCGTCCTGCTCGCCCGCGCGGACGACGATGGGCTGATCGACTGGCGGGTGGCGGTGGACTCCACCATCACCCGGGCCCACCAGCACGCCACCAACACCCGTCGCCCCGAGAAGTGCCGGGCCGCAGCCCGAGGGCAGGGCCTCGACGCCTACCGAGAGCCCGCCGGGCACGCGATCGGCCGTTCCCGCGGCGGGCTGACCACGAAGATCCACCACGCCGTGGACGGTCAGGGTCGACCGCTGGCCGTCGTCGTGACGCCCGGGCAGGCGCACGACGGCCAGTCCTTGCCGTTACTGCTGGGCGACCTGCGAGTCCCCAGGATCGGAGCAGGCCGCCCGCGCACGACGCCGACCATGCTGCTCGGGGACAAGGCCTACTCCTCCCGCGCGATCCGAGCGGTGCTCAAGGCCCGCGGGATCACCGCGGTCATCCCTGAACGGCGTGACCAGCAGGAGCACCGTCGCCGCCGCGGTTCAGCAGGCGGGCGTCCGTCGAAGTTCGATCCGGTGGCCTACAAGAACCGGAACGTGGTCGAGCGGTCTTTCGCCCTGCTCAAGCAGTGGCGGGGCCTGGCCACGAGGTTCGACAAGCTCGCGATCGTCTACCGCTCGGCTGCGGTCCTCGCCGCAGTGCTGGTCTGGGCTCGCATTTAACGGACACGCCTAGACGGCCCTGTTCTCCCGAAGCTGCCGCGAAGTGACAAGCAGCTCTCTGTAGCGGATTGGGGGTGTGTTTGTCAGTATTTTCGGCCAAATGGCGCCTCGCCCGCGCCGCTGTCCTGCGCTGGGCCCGCGGACGATACCTCCAGCGCTGTATCACCGACCTTCCCGCCGCCCTGCGCGAATTCCCGCCGTCGTCGACATCGACGTCTGACCGGTGCCCCTACGGGCGGGGCCAGGCAGCCGGGACGGTCGGCGCCAGCGGGATTTCGTCCAGCCTCAGCCACCGTTCCTGGTCGTTCTGATCAGGCAGCAAAAACCGGACGTCCCCGGTCTCGTCAGCCTCATACGGGGCGTCCCCGACCGCCCGCAACAGGGCGCGCAGCCTCGGGTGGGGAGTCTGCATCGCCCGGCCGCGCACCCCCTCCGCGCGCAGCGCGGCCAGAGTGTAGGACGCGACGTTCATCCCGGTGCGCCGGTAACCGCCGGCATGGGCGACCGACTCCGGGTGCTCCACGATGGAGGCCAGTGCCTGCGGCCCAGCGATGGTGTATGTCAGCACCAGGTCTCCGCGCTGGAGCACCACCTGCCCGCCAGGCTCCATCAGGGAGCCGTCACTGTCGGTCGACAACGTCACTTTGCCGATCATCGGGCCCATCCCGATCTCACGGACCTCGTCGAACTGCTCCACCGTGGCGTCCACGAACCGCTTGGAGTCGGGCAGCACCAGCACGCAGTGCCCGTTCCACGACGTTCCGGTCCAGCTCTGTGTGAGCGAGCCGTAGCGGGTCCCGCCCCCGTCCCTGTCGCGGACCTCCAGGTCGACCGGCAGCAGTTCGGCCCGCACCCCGAGCTGGCCGTAGGCGTTGCGCAGCGTCTGGCACGCGTCCACGCACACGTTCGCCGGGACCCGGCCGTCGGCGAGGGCCACCCAGAGGTACGGCAGCACCAGTTCCACCAGCTGGTCCGGCTTCGCGTGCTCCAGCATCCGAGCCGTATGGTCCAGACTTCCCCGCAGCGGCAACCCACCACCCGGCAGCACCTCTACCGCCGCAGGTGGACGCGGTACCGAGGTGGCACGGGGGCCCGCTGCTGTGGTGTCCGGTGCTTCCTGCCCCGCTTCTGCTTCGACATGAGCAGAGCCTAAAGATCCCAACGGCCCTCGCGACAGACCACGTTGACCACGCCAACCCACAGGACCGGCGTGAACCCGACGCCCCAGTCCCACCCAGAGAACCGAAGCCCAAAGCCTTGTCACTTCGCGGCAGCTTCGGGAAAAAGGGCTGCCTAGACGCGCGCGAGGCGGCCCCTCCGAACCGGGACCGCCTCTCTGGTGACCGCTATTCGCTGGCGGGCTGTGCCTGCACGAGCGCTTTCATCATCAGCCGGGTGCCCTGCCACGCGTCGTCGAGCTGCCAGGTGTGGCGGCACTCCGGACACCGGATCGTGGGGGCCTCTCCCCAGCCGTCGTATTCCCCGTACGGGCGAACTCTGTGTTGCTGTTAGCGGTAGACCGCCTGGGCCGCGTCGCAGTACCTCTCGCTGCCCCGGACGACGCAACCGGTCAACTTCGTCCCTGTCCCCTCAGCGCCAAGATGTGAGGCCCACTTGCCGTAGACAGGCGAGTCCATCCCTCTCGTTGTCGACACGGCTCCGTTGGGTAGCCTCGCTTCAATCCCCCAACCGTCTGCTGTCTGGTCGTGAGCGATGGCTGAGTCACCCGGGTCGGTTGCGCCGTCGTTGTTGAGATCACCACCGGGGTCCCGGCTCCACACAACCCTCCCCGCATAGTTGCCGTCCAAGATCACGGCGAACGGGTAGTACGGGCTCCGGACCGACTGCGGTCCAGCTTCAACGTGCAGACTGATCTGCGGTGCGGGTGCTGCCTGTGCGTCACCTGGCGCGCCCATAAGGAGTCCGCCTACCAGAAGCGGGCTCATCAGTGCGCCCATCAGCAAGTGCGGCCGATTCATTACTCCCCCTTGATCTAGTGTCTCGTGATCTTGTTTGCATCATTTCGAGTTGTTGTTGACGAGTTTCACCGTCTGCGTCGACGGGGTTACCTTCCCTTGGTAGTAGAGGGGGGTCATCCCCCATTCCTTGACGTCACCCAGTTCCTTGGGCGGCTGAGGGGCTGCCGCGCCGGCAGGTGCGGCAAGAAGCCCCAGGGCCATCGCTGCAGTTGCGGCGGCGAGGGCTATTGGCTTGCCTCTCGCTCTCACCTGTGAATCTTTCATCATGAGCGTTACATCTCGTCAGCCGCATGTCTTTGATCCTGGGTCCACTGTTCTTTGATAATGAGTTCCATGCCAGAGCGACATATGGGAACAAAAGGCATAGACCGTGCAGTTGGCCTCGATTCGTCAGTGGGGGGATCGCTGGTCGATGCGGTGGTTTGCCTGCTATACCCGTGGCCGGGGTAGGACGGGCGTCGCGTGACGCCGCGGCTGCGCTGGCTTCCACGGGCCCAAAGCCTGCGGGGCTGCCCTCCTTCCTTTCTGCCGTGCGTAGGCGTCCCGGGTGCTCGACCTCCGGACTCTGAGCGCCGTCCAGAGCGCTGTCGCCGCCGGTACCGAGATGTCTCGCACGCGAGGGGCGCCAGGGGCGCGCGTGTGGTTGGTCGGCGAGATCGCATTCTGGGGCTTTTGTTCCCCGGCCGAAAATGCCGAGCCCCTCTGGCTGAGCGCCGTCGGTGCCGCACTGCTGGCCGCGCTCTCGGTACACCTGTGCCGGAGATCCGAGGCCGCAGAGTGACCGGCAGCGGCGGCGCCCGACGATGCCCGCCGCCAGCTCCGGCAGTTGTATATCGAGGCTCGCACCGAAGAGGCCGAGCGGGAGCGTGCGCGGAGAGGGCAAGTGGGAGCACACCGGCCGAACCTACCGGAGCATCGCCCGCTACTGGCATGTCCTCGACCCGATCCTCACGACATGGCTGGCGGACGGCATCGAGAGCCTCCGCGAGATCACCCGCGACGACATCAAGAAGGCCATCGCCACCCGCAAGGGGACGCCGGCCCGCTCGATCCACATCGTCCTGCGGAATGTCTTCCGGGCCCTCCGGCAAGAGGGCGTGATCTTCCGCGATCCCACCCGTGGCCTCGTCTTCGCCGGGATCAACAAGACCCCGCCTTCTGTGCCCTCGGACCGGCTGGCCGACGTCCTCAGCCATGCGCAGAACGACTTCCAGCGCTTCGTGATGGTGCTGGTCTGCGTCCATGCGCTCAGCGGCACCGACATCCGCCACCTACTACTCACCGACCTTGACCTGTCCCGCGAGCGGCTCGTCGTACGGCGCCCCGGAAAACGACACATCATCTACCTGGACGAACTCACCTACCGCTGCGCCTCCGCATGGATCCGTGAACGTCACCGCCGCTGGCCGGTGACGACCAACCCGCATCTGCTGATCAACCGATGGACCGCGGTAGACACCACTCACTCGCCCATCGGCACCACCATGTTCAGCACCCTCTTCCGGCCCACCGGACTCACGATGCCGACGCTACGGCAGGACCGGATCCGTGACGAGGCATTCGAGGTCGACGACCCTCTTCACCTGATGCGCCTGTTCGGCATCTCCTCCCACACGGCGATGCGGTACATCACCGCGGCCCACCCCGAACGCACAGCGAAGCTCCCACGATGAGGCGGGCAAACGGCGCAGTGGGTCAGGTCTCCTCTTCGGATCCGAGTTCCTCGAACTCCGGAAAAGTGAGCACCTGCCACCTCGGGGTGTCCTCGTCGTTCGCCAGGACGAGGACGCCGCCGTCGAGGAGCCGGGCTGCGGTGGCAATTCCGGCGAGCAGGTCGAGGGCCGACTGCTGCAGAGCGTTGTTCGACTCCCGCACGGCCGCCGCGTACTTCTCCCGGCCGCCGAGGCCGAGGAGGTCGTTCTCCTGGTGGAAGCGGCGGACGGAGACCTCGGCTGGGCAGCACCGGCGGTTGACCTGCATGCGGTCACGCTCGTCGCCCAGCGGTCACGGAAGTGGGCTTGTGCTAGGCACCGCGTAGCCGCCACGCAGCACCGCCCGCGTCTACTGTCGGCTCACTTGATGTTTCGGCGCCAGCAGCACGGCGCTCAGGAGTGCAGAGGCAACAGGACGCGGAAATTCGCGCCGGCGCCTGGGGCCGTCTCGATCTCGACACTGCCTCCATGGGCGCGTACGAGGGAGTCCGCGATGGCCAGCCCCAGGCCGGCACCGCCGCCGATGCGGGCGCGGGCGCGGGCGCGGGCTTTGTCCCCCCGGTAGAACCGGTCGAAGGCCCGTCTTGCCTGATCCGCGGTCATGCCGGGGCCCGCGTCGTGGAATTCCAGGACGGCTAGTCCGCCTCGCGTGCCGACGCCGATACGCACCGGGGTGCCCGCGGGGGTGTGGGCGATGGCGTTGCCGACCAGGTTGGAGGTGACCTGGTGAAGCCGGGCCTCATCGCCGAGGACGGGGGCTGCGGCGGGTGGTCCGCCGCCAGGGCCGGTGAGGGCGATGGGGCGTTGCGGGTCGAGGGCGCGCAGGTCGTGCAACGCGTCGGCGGCCAGGGTGCGCAGGTCCATGGGGGTGAGCTGCAGCGTCTGTGCGGCGGCGGCCGCGTCCTCGTCGAGTCGGGCCAGGAGTAGGAGTTCTTCCACCAGGCCGACCAGTCGGCCGGCTTCGCGTTCGATGCGGTTCATCGAGGTGTCGACGTCCGAGCGATCGGGCATGCCGCCCATCCGGTAGAGCTCGGTGAAGCCTTTGATGCCGGCCAGGGGGGTGCGCAGTTCGTGGCTGACGTCGGCGATGAAGCGGCGCATGCGCTGCTCGGTCTCGGCGCGGGCTGCGTTGCCCGCCTCGATCCGGTCGAGCATGCCGTTGAGCGAGGTGGACAGCCGGCCGAGTTCGGTGCGCGGGGCTGCGAGCTGCGGGACGCGGCGGGAGAGGTCTCCGGAGGCGATGGCGGCGGCGGTGGTCTCGATGCGGCGCAGCGGCCGCAGTCCGCCGCGCACCGCGAACCATCCGGCAAGTCCCAGGAGTCCCAGGACCGCGGCGTCGATCAGCAGGACCTTCTTGGTGAGCTGGCTCATGGCGTCATCGACGTCGCTGCGTGAGCCCGCCACCACCACGCTGCCTACCGAAACGTCGCTCTCGCCGGACGCTCTCGGTACGGCGACGGCTCGCCAGGTCTCGCCGCCGCTCGCCGCTTCTGCGGAGAAGGGCTTGCCGTCACGCTTGGCGACCGCCGCGGCATCCAGACGGGGCAGCTGCGGGGCCGGGCCGGTGGCCTGCCGGATAACCTGGGTGACCTGAGCGTCGGGGCCGAGGGCGATGACGTACACGTCCGGGAGCCACACCTGCTCCACGCTCTCACGTACCTGAGGGGCGTCCTTGCAGACCACGTCCGGCAGATCGGGCAGGCGGGCGGTCACGGCGGCGACGCCTTTGACGCGTTCGTCGAGCTGCCGCACGAGTTCACGCTGAAGCTGATCGATGACCAGGCCGGTGCTGGCGAGCAGCGCCGCGACCAGCAACGCGAGAGTGATCGCCAGCAGTCGGCTGCGCAGCGACAGGCCCCGGCCGGGGCGGGCGTCGGCGCCGTTCACTGCGGCGGCCTGCGCAGCACGTATCCGGTGCCGCGCACCGTGTGGATCAACTTGGGGTCACCGGCGTCCAGTTTGCGGCGCAGGTAGCTGATGTAGGAGGCGACGATGCTGTCGTCGCCGCCGAAGTCGTAATGCCACACCAAGTCCAACAACTGTTCCTTGGACAAGACCTGGCCGACGTGTTCCATCAGCGCGCGCAGCAAGTTGAACTCCGTGGGCGACAGGGAGACTATCGCGCCTGCGCGGGTCACCTGGTGACTGTCGAGGTCCAGCACGAGATCCCCCACCCTCAGCCGGCCGTCCGGGGCCTGGCCGCTGCTACGGCGCAAAATGGCCCGGATCCGCAGGATCAGCTCTTCCAGGTTGAACGGTTTGGTGACGTAGTCGTCGCCGCCTGCGCTCAGCCCGCTGATCCGGTCCTTGGCCGCGTCCAGCGCGGTGAGGAACAGCACCGGTGGCGGGCCGCCCAGCGCGGGCGGCCCGTCCTGGCGCAGACGCCGTACGACCTCGAACCCGTCGAAGTCCGGCAGCATGACATCGAGGACGATCAGATCGGGGCGCGCACGCTGCACCGCGGCCAGCGCCTGCGCTCCGGTGGTCACCGACGTCACGGTGAAGCCAGCCAGCTGCAGGCTCGCAGACAGCAGCTCCCGCAGAGTGGCATCGTCCTCCACCACCAACAACTGCTCTGTCATGGCCGCCCTATTCATGATTGCCCCGTTCGATCTTCCTACGCGTCGCGCTTGCGGAAGGTGAGAAACGCGGCGGCCAGCAGAACGGCCACGCTCCCGGCCATCACCGCGAGCCCGGGCCACGGCGGGAGCAGCGACGGATCCTGATAGCTCGTCATGATCTGCCCGCCGGCGGATGGCGGCCAGAACTTCGCGGTCCACTCCGACAGCGGCCCCGGCAGGGCCGGACCGAACGCGGGCACGATCAGCATGGCGGCGAACAGGGTGGTCACCGTGGCGGTAGTGCTGCGGATCAGCGCGCCCACAGCCAGGCCCATGAGTCCGGCGAGAGCCAGGAACAGCCCACCGCCCAGAATGGCGCGCACGGATTGCGGGTCGGACAGCGTCAGGTGCGGTGCGCCAGCGCCCTTGAGTGCCGCCTGGCCCACGAGGAATCCGCTGAACGTGGTCGCCCATCCGGTGATCAGGGCTATCGCGGCGAGCACGGCCGCCTTGGCTGCCAGGACCCGGCTGCGGTGCGGGGCGGCGCTGAGCGTGCTGACGATGGTGCGGCTGCCGTACTCGGCGGTGATCACCATGCCGCCCAGCAGCGCAATGGTGACCTGCGCCAGCATGTACCCCTTCAAGCTGGTGGCCAGCGAGTCGAACGTGAGCTTGTCCGCAGCCGTCATGTCAGCGAACTCATCGCCCGCGGAAGAGCCGTTGAGTGCGGCGAGGGCGCCGCCCAGCAGTAGTGTTCCGAGGATGACGTAGAGCGTCGAGCGCATCGTCCAGATCTTGATCCCCTCGGCGTGCAGGACGTGCCGAAACCGCGCTCTGCCGCCCGGCTTCCCGTGTGTGGAGCGGAGCTGCGGCGTCTTGACCGACGCGAAGCGGGTGCGGACGGGGGTGAGGGTCTTGCTCATCAGGCGGCGCCCTTGTCGGAGGAGTACTCGATGCTGTCCTGGGTCAGTTCCATGAAGACCTCCTCAAGCGAGGTCTGGCGCAGTGTCAGCTCGTGGAGCTCGATGCCTCCGGCCGCGGCCAGTGCGCCGATCCGGGCAGGGCCAATGCCGGTGACGACCAGCCGGTCCTCGCTTTCGAGCCGGGCAGCGGCGCCGGACCGGGCCAGGCGCTGTGCGAGGTCGGCGGCCTGCGGTGAGCGCACTACGACTTCCTGGTGGGAGTGCTCAGCGATGAACGCGGACATGCTGGTGTTGGCGATCAGCCGGCCCCGGCCGATCACGACGAGGTGATCGACGGTGAGTTCGATCTCGCTCATCAGATGGCTGGACATCATCACGGCCCGGCCTTCGGCGGCCATCCGGCGCATCAGCTTGCGGATCCAGACGATCCCCTCGGGGTCGAGCCCGTTGAGCGGCTCGTCCAGCACCAGCACCGGCGGGTCACCCAACAGGGCTGCGGCGATGCCGAGCCGTTGCTTCATACCGAGCGAGTAGGTGCCGGCTGCCCGTCGCGCCACGCCCGACAGCCCAACTTCGTCGAGGACCGCCTCGACACGATCGCGGCCCAGCCCGTTGCTGGCGGCCAGCGCCAAAAGGTGGTGGTAAGCACTGCGGCTGGGCAGCACGGCTCCGGCTTCCAGCAGCGCCCCGACCGCCTTCAGCGGCGCGGGCTGTACCGCCACCGCCAGGCCGTTGACGGCGGCGGTGCCGGAGGTGGGTGCGTCCAACCCGAGGATCATCCGCATCGTCGTCGACTTCCCGGCCCCGTTCGGGCCCAGAAAGCCGGTGACCTCTCCAGAGCGAATGGTGAAGCTCAGGTCGTCGACGGCCAGCACGTCGCCGTAACGCTTGGTGAGCCCGTTCACCTCGATCATCAGATCCTCCAACAAGGGTTGCGATAAGACAGCCACCGTGGTCGGGGCGTCCGAGATCCACCTTGGCCAACGCTTCTGGGACAAGCTGTGCACCTTGTGAGCCGTATGTGAGCCCCGCACCCCGTGAACTGGCAAAGGCGCAGCTCAGCGGTCGGAGCGCGGAAGTGGGTGTGGCACACGGTCAGCGGACTCACACAGAACTCCCATAAACCAGTTCCGCCCCCCCGCCAGCCGCCCGCCACATCTGCCCGGCATGCGGGCGCACGGACCACGGGGGCGGCTGTGGCCGACTCGGCGCGAGCGGGCACCCCTGTCCGAGCACCCGGCTCGTCACACCTGTGACCTGCATGCTTCGACCTGCTGCGGGGTGGGGTCCGGGGCCACGTGGGAGGCCAGCAGGCTGCGGAAGTGCCGCGCAGGGCCGGGGCTGCCGTCACCCGATGCCGGACGCCGAAAGTGCGGGCCCGTCCTGCTCGGGCAGAGGGCGCGCTGTCCAGGGAATTCGTGATCAAAAACTGCTGGGCCGTCACGACCGCTCGTCCAAGACCTTTTCAGGCGCACAGAACCGCAGGTCGGCCAGCGTACTGCGTCACCGCCACCTCGACCGGATCCGGCCCGCGGGGCTGGCCCCGTTGCGTGGTGCCCATGGTGGAGAACGAACTCGCCGTCCCTCGCGACGACTTCACCGAGCCGGTCCGGGCCGTCCCGGCGTCCAGGACAGCAGGCAGACCGTGAGGGTCACGTGCCCGGCGAGTGAGCAGCGCGCTCACTCTGTTGACGTGCGTCGCCGAGTCGGGCACACCACAGGCGGTCACCGACCTGGCCGAGCAGACTCGCCTGAGCAAGTCGACAGCCTCGCGCATCGCCGCCGAACTCGCGTCGTGCGGGGTGCTCATCCGGAGCGGTCGCACCGGCACGTACACCCTCGGCGCCAGGGCGCTGGTCCTCGCCGGTGCCGCGGCACCGTACCTGGTTGAGGTCCAAGTCGCGCTCGGTCAGCTCAGACCAAAACGGGTGAGACCGTCTGCCTGGTCGCCGAGACCGTCTCGGCGGTCGGGGACCCGTCCCACCGCGTCGGGTCGACGCCGATCATCTTCGCGCCGCGAAAGGCGGCCAGGGCGGGGCGGCAGATCTAAGGATCCGCCGCCCCGCCCTGATCGACAGATGTCTCACCGGCGCTCACCTGGAACTGACTCGCCAGCCGACAACACCCCGATGAGACCAGTAGACAAGCGTCGGCCGCCGTCCGTGACGGCGGCCGACAACCTGCTTCGCCCCTCAGATTCTCACCACACTTTGCGTGAGCGTGCCTCGACGACCAGGTCGGGGTCGGGAACCTGCCGCTTGGCAGCGACGGTGGCGAGCATCTGTTGCGAGAAGTGGAAACCGAAATCTTCGGCAACGAGCTTGCGCCAGGGGCGAGACACGATGTTATGGGTTGCCCAGCGGGCGAACCGCGGGCGCTTCATGATGTCGCCCGCGATCGCCCACGCCTTCGGCAGGAGCTCCTCACGCGGAAGTACGTCGCTGACGAGTCCGTAGTCGAGTGCTTTCCGCGCAGGGATGGAACGGCCACTGTAGATGTCGTAGGCCGCCCGCTTCGTGCCCATCAGGTGCTGCAGGGCGAGCGAGAGCCCATCTCCCGGCGCGGTGCCCGCCATGAAGTGCGGATCCATGAAGTCTGCGTCTTCCGCGGCCAGAGTGATGTCGCAGAGTAGCGCGAACTCGGTGTGGATCCCGGGACCGTTTACCGCCGCGATCGTCGGGATGTCGAGGTTGTTGACGAAGTTCTCTATCAGCTTCCACGCATCGATGGTCTGCTGGAAGATGTAGTCGGGCTCCTCCTCGACGACGGGCCGCGGCCACGTCTCCTCCGGGTCGCCTCGGAACCAGGTCTCGCCGGTGCCGGTCAGGATGAGGACGTGGTTGTCGGGGTCGTTGCCCACTTCCTGCCACACCCGGTTCCACGCGTTGTGGGCGGCCCAGTTGTGGATGTACGGACCGCCGTCAGTGTGGAGCCGAAGCTCGATGATCCCGTTCTCCCTGCGCATCTTGAAGAAGGCGGCGTACTTCTCGGAGTACTCCTCAAATGCGGTCGGTGGAACGTGGCCTTCCCACCGGGGGTCTGACATGGTCGCCAAGGTCGTCCTCCTTCGTCAGCGCCGGGATACCGACGCTCTGGCTAACGTGAAGATCATTACTCCGCGAGGAAGCGGCATGACCGGCAACGCAGGAAAAATCCCCAGAGGCCGACCGCGGTGAAGTTTTGCGCCAGGCGGGCATGCCCCTCTGCCGCAATTCGGCCAGGTGTCACGAGCTCCGCACTGGCACTCAAGGGGCACCGTGAGTTGCGTCGTCTGGAATCTCCGCACGGTGCCACGTCAGGATGTTTCGGCGCACGGCACGTGAACAGCCACATGCCCGCTGAAACAACGAGCTCTCTCGTACCATAGAGTCAATTTCTATGAGTGATTTGGACGAGAGTCGGCAGGACTACGACCTCGATGAGCTCGATCGGCGGCTCATCCATGCCCTCCAGATCAACCCGCGAGCACGCTGGGCTGCGCTGGCGCCGACTATCGGGGTCGACGCGGTCACCCTCGCCCGGCGCTGGGACCGCATCGTCGAGGCCGGCATCGCATGGGTGTCCGGACATCCCGGCCCGGAGCTGAGAGGGCCGTCGGCAATACTGGAGATTGAAGCCCACCCTGCTGCCACCCTCGGTCTCGCACAGGAGATCGCGGCGGACAGTGAAGCGTTCACGGTGGACCTCACGGCCGGGGGACGCGAGATGCTCGTGCTGGTGGCCACATCCAGCATGAATGCGCTGACGGAATACTTGATGATGCGGGTACCGGCACTTGACGGGATTCGGGCGACCCGGGCCCACTTGTTCTCGTCGCCGTTCGTGGACGGAGGACAGTGGCGCCTTCGCTCCCTGTCTGCCGAGGAGATCGCTGCGGTGGAGCGGAGCGTCGAGGTCTCGCGATCCCCGAGCAGCCGCGTCGACTCTCAACTGGAGGACCAAATCCTTCGCCTGCTGGGACCGGATGGCAGGGCGACAGTGGCTTTCCTGGCGAGGACCCTCGGCGTGGGCCAGCGTCGGGTGCGGGACGCGGTTGCCGCCATGACCGCACAAGGCCGACTGGACACCCGCCTGGATATGGCAAAGGCGCAGTCAGGCCGGCCGGTTCATGCGTGGTACTTCCTCCGGGTCCCTGCCGCGCTCGTGCAGCGCGTCGGGTCTGTGCTCACCCGTATCGGCGAGATCCGCCTCGCGGTTTCAACTGTCGGACAGTACAACCTCATCCTCGCCGTGTGGTTGCCGACGCTGGCTGATGTGCAACGGCTCGAGGTCATCCTGGAGGAGAAACTTCCCGGCGTCAGCATTGCCGACCGTTCCGTCGTGCTGCGCACGGTCAAGAAGGAAGGACACCGCCTCGATGCCCGTGGGCACGCCACCGGCGAATTCAGCCCTCTGCTGACCAATATGCCTCAGCCAAACGCGCGTTTCGAGTGAAATCCTGCACCAGGCCGGGACCATTAGGTGCGCGGACTACCGTCCTGCTTCATGACCACTTCGACAGCTCCTGTCGGTGTCTTCGACCTGTTCACTATGGGGATTGGGCCCTCGAGTTCGCACACAGTCGGGCCGATGAAGGCAGCCGCCGCCTTTGCGAAGGACCTGCGACGAGCGGGCGCGGCGGCCAGCGTCGAGTCAGTGCGAGTGGAGATCTTCGGCTCGCTCGCCGCGACCGGGCACGGGCACGGCACGTTCACCGCGGTGCTTCTGGGCCTGGATGGTGCGCAATCAGCCAGGATCGACTCCGGCGAAGTTGAGCGAAGGCTGGCGGACATCACGGCATCCGGCACGGTGAGCCTGGGCGCAGGGCAACGAATCCCCTGCCGGATCGAGGACTTCGTACTGCGACCGTTGACCGTACGTCCGCGCCATCCGAACGCGTTGACGATCACCGCATACGACCGTGCCGGCGCTGCTGTTCGATCGGATACGTACTACTCCATCGGGGGCGGGTTCGTTGTCCGCGACGGCGACGAGGAGCGCCCCGGCGGCGCGCAATGGACCTCGATTCCACACCCGTTCCGCACGGCGGCGGAGCTGCTCGCTGTCTGTGACCAGACAGGTTCCCGCATCTGCGACGTGATACGCGAAAACGAACTCGCAGGGCGCTCACACGCGGACCTCAGCCGGGGATTGCGCGAACTGTGGGACACGATGCAAACATGCGTCACCTCGGCTGTATCGCGGACAGGGGTGCTCCCTGGCGGCCTCGATGTCCGTAGGCGAGCCGGTGCATGGGCGTCGCGTCTGGACCGCGAGGACCCCGAGCACAGTGAGCAGTACTGGCAGGAGCGTGTCAACTTCATCGCGTTGGCAGTGAATGAGGAGAACGCCAGCGGTGGTCGCGTCGTGACCGCACCGACCAACGGTGCGGCCGGCATCATCCCCGCCGTACTGTTTTACGCTTTGAACTACACGGCTGCCGGCAAGGGCGCCGACGACGATTCACGCAACGACATCGTCGAGAGGTTTCTGCTCACCGCCACGGCGGTGGGCAGCCTCTGCAAGGCCAACGCCTCGATCTCCGGTGCCGAGGTGGGTTGTCAAGGCGAGGTCGGCTCTGCATCGGCGATGGCTGCGGCCGGACTGACCGAGATCCTCGGCGGTACACCGCGCCAGGTGGAGAACGCCGCCGAAATCGCGCTGGAGCACAATCTCGGCCTGACCTGTGATCCTGTTGCCGGCCTTGTACAGGTGCCCTGCATCGAACGCAACGCGATCGCCGCAGTGAAAGCGATCAACGCCGCGCGAATGGCGCTCTGGGGCGACGGCAACCATCACGTCTCGCTGGACCAGGTCATCGCCACCATGCGTGAGACCGGCGCGGACATGAACCACAAATACAAGGAGACGGCCCTGGGCGGGCTGGCCGTCAACGTTGTCGAGTGCTGAAGCCGCGTCAGGCGCCCCCCGTGCCCAACCTGCGCAGTCGAACAATCAGGAAATGAGGAGCAATGGCAGTCCGCACAGTCTTCAAGAATGGGACCGTCTTCGACGGAACCTCAGCAGGCATGGCCGACCTCGTCATCGAAGGCCGCCACGTCGTCGATGTCGGGACCGATCTGGACGGTGATCACGTTGTGGACTGCTCTGGAAAGTCGGTCCTCCCCGGGCTGTTCGACTGCCACGTGCACGTGATGACCCGAGACTTCAACCTCGCACGCGCCGAACAACAAGCCTTCTCCCTGCAGTATTACGAAGCAAAGCGCAACCTGTCACTCCTGCTCGACCAAGGCATCACCTCTGCCCGAGATGCCGCAGGCGCAGACCTAGGGGTGAAGCAAGCGATCGCACAGGAACTCATCGAGGGACCGCGACTGCAGATCGCGATCTCGATGCTGTCCCAAACGGGCGGGCACGGCGATGTCCATCTCCCCTCGGGAGGTCATCGATCGATCCCGATGATGACGGCACACCCCGGACGGCCCAACCCGGTCGTCGACGGCCCGGACGGAGTGCGGCGAGGAGTCCGTGAAGTCCTGCGCGCGGGAGCCGACGCAGTCAAGATCGCCACCACCGGCGGAGTCATGTCTTCAGGCGATAATCCCCGCCACGCCCAGTTTCGCGCCGACGAGCTAGCGGTGATCGTCGCCGAAGCCGCCGCGGCCGACACCTACGTATTCGCCCACGCGCAGGGGACCGAGGGAATCAAGGCAGCCTTGCGGGCCGGCGTCCGTTCCATCGAACACGGCTACTACCTGGACGACGAAGCAGTCGACCTCATGCTCGAGCGTGGCGCCTGGCTCGTTCCCACGCTGTCAGCGACACGCGCCATCATTGACGCCGCTGACAGCGGCATACCGATCCCGGAAGAGAACGCCAACCTTGCCCGTGAGGCCGTCGAAGCTCATCAGGCGAGCTTCGCACTCGCCGTCCAGGCGGGGGTGAAGATCGCTATGGGGACCGACAGCCCGCCCTACTGGAGCCCGGCAGCGAGCAACCTCAGAGAACTCGCTCTGATGGTGAACTCCTCGTCGATGTCCGCGCTGGATGCCTGGCGCGCCACGACGTCGAGCCCGGCCGAACTCCTCCGATTCGACACCGCCGGAAAGTTGGCAGCCGGCAAGCTCGCGGATGTGGTCGTCATCGCAGGCAGTCTGTCCGATCTCGACGACCTTCGCGGCCGGGTCCGTCAGGTGTGGCTCGACGGCACGCGGGTACGGTGACGCGTTGTGCGCATGCCCTCGATCAAGCCCAGCGAACTGACAGCCGAGCAGCGCTCGCTCGACGATCACGTCCGACAGCTCATGGCCGGCTTGCCCGCGCCGTTTACCTCGACTGATCCCGACGGCGCGCTGATCGGCCCTTTCCCGGTGATGCTCCGCTTTCCCGGGCTCGCCCGCCCGCTGCTGGAGTGGTTCACGGCCGGCACCGGCGCCTCAGTCCTGCCCGCCCGGGTGCGCGAGGTTGCGATTCTGACCACGGGCTCGCGGTATGCCGCGGCCTACGAGCTGTACGCACACTCTCGGGTTGCGCTCGCCGTCGGTCTGCCGGAGGACATCATCGAGGGCCTGGTCGCGGGGCAGCGCCCGGCAGGCATGACCGCCGAGGAAACGGTCGCTCACGATGTGGCATCCCGGCTGCACAGCGGCGCGCCTTTGCCGGGAGCGCTTTACCGAGCGGGGGTCCGTACCTTCGGCGACTCCGGAACGGCTGAGCTCGTCTTCCTCGTCGCGCAGTATGCCGCCATCTCGGCGATCCTCAATGCGTACGACGTGCCGCTGCCGCCCGACGCCGACTGACTTTGCGTCAGCGAGCCCCAGGACGGCAGACTGGGTCTCCGCTGCTTCCGATCATCCTGGTCGTCCCGAGCTGCAGACTGTCAATGCGTAGCCCGACGCGGCTGACTCACTCCGGCGCTACTTCCGACGGGGTGTCAGCACGTCCGCGCCTCTTCTCTGACTTGCGCGCCGTCGGCGATCTTCACGTGTGCTGCCATGTTTGGCCCTTTCGTCAGCATCGCAGCGTGTGGCTGGAGCACGCCGGGCGTCCGGATGCGGACGCGCTGGGCTTGGTGCACCGACGGGCCCGGGTGTTCCTCGCGCAGGCTCCAAACCTGCGGCGCGCTCGGGCTGGGACGAGCATTACAACGCGGCACTCGCCGACAGCCACTGACCCACCGATCCGCCCACCCGCTCTCCCGCGCCACCGCGCGGCGGGCGCTCCCACCATCGATAGTTGATCATCTGACCGGCCTTTCGAACCTCCTCCCGCACACGCTCCACCAGCCCAAACGCCCCGCCACCACCTCACGCCGCAAACCCGCGGCCAACCAGCCCTCGTCAGTGGCCACGGCCTACTTCAACATGCTGAACTTGACAGGGAACGGACACGGTCCGACGAAGCCTCTGTCGCCAACCACGAAACGCTCACTCTGCGCGCCGAGTTCGACCACGAAGCCCGCGGCCAGGACATCGCCTGGACCATCGCCTCCTACCAGTCCCCCGCCTGAGAACGCACCTGGCACGCCACCGCCACCGCCAGCACACCCACCGACATGATCAAGACCCTGCTCGACGGTCTCGACACCGACACCGCATGGACCGAGCGGCCGCAAAAGGGGCCCCGGCCGGCGAGCCGCACGACCACGCCATCGGCCGGTCCCGCGGAGGACTGACCACAAAGATCCATCTCGCGTCCGACGCCCACTGCAGGCCCCTGGCCTTCATTCTCACCGCCGGACAGGCCGACGACGCCCCGGCTTTCACCGATGTGATGGCCCAACTTCGCGTCCCTCGCCCACGCGGGCGGCCCCGCACCCGGCCAGATATGGCCCTGGCCGACAAGACACCCCATGCAGCTATGGGGTCAAGCAGCTGTTGCGAGCGATGGCAGTGGCGGCGGGGCGAAGGCGACTGCTTCGTCGAACTTCTGGTGGGTGATCAGGCAGTGATGGAGCTGGCCGATCATGCGGTTGAACAGGTTGCGGAGGGCCGCGTGGTAGCGGTCGCCGGCTTCCCGTCTGCGGTTGTAGTGAGAATGGGCCCCGAGTGAAGCGGTGAGTGCGGCGAACGCCCAGTGCCGGCCGGCCGCGGCCAGGCGGCTGTTCTTGATCCGGCGGTGGCTGACGCGGCGGCTCTTGCCGGATTCCCTGGTCACCGGGGCGCTTCCGGCGTAGGCCTTCAGGTCTCGGGCCGTGTCGAACCGGGTGCGGTCGTCACCGATCTCCGCGAATATCCGAGCACCGGTGAGCACGGCAAGCCCGGGGAAGCTCGTGATGATCTCCGCGTCGGGATGCTGCAGAAAGAGCTCTTCGGTGTCGTGCGCCAGCTCGTCACAGGCCCGGCAGGCCGTCTCGAGCTGGGCGAGCAGTGCGCGCGTCTGATGCCCCATCGCCCTCTCGACCAAGGCTGGCTGGCGAAGCCGGGTCCGACGGAGCACGGGGAGGAGCCGATCGGTCTCGGCCTCGATCCGACGCCGACGGCCGGACCGCGTGACGGCGGCTCTGAGCCTGCTTCGGGTGAGCCGGGCGGCCTCGGCCGGAGTGGGCGCGATCGCCAGGATCGCGCGGGCTTCACGCGCCAGCAGCCGTTCCCGCTTCTCGGCGAACGCCTCGAGGATCGCCGGGTAGTACTCACGCAGGTGCGACCGGAGCCGGTTGTGGGCCCGGGTCCGGTCCCAGACCGCGTCCTGCTGGGCCCTGGCGAGGACGGCAATCGCCCTGGCCAGGTCAGAGTCGTCCGGCAACGGCCGATGCAGCTCGGCGTCGGTCCGCAGGATGTTCGCCAGGACAACGGCGTCCTGATGGTCGGATTTCTTGCCGGAGACGACGTGCCGGTCGCGGTAGCGTGCGACAGCCATCGGGTTGATCGCGTACACCCGGCGGCCAGAGGCCCGCAGACAGGCCACGAGAAGTCCGCGAGATGTCTCGATCGCGATGGGGATCGGATCGTCCGGACTGTCACCGTGCTCGGCGAGCAACCGAAGCAGGTCCTGGAAGCCCGCTGCGTCGTCGCCGATCCTGAGCTTGCCGAGCAGTCGAGCGTCCCGGTCGACCACGGCAATGTCGTGGTGATCTTCAGCCCAGTCGATTCCACAGGTCACATGCAACGCGCGCTCCTTTCAGGCTTCCCGGCCGGTCCGTGTCGGGCCGTGGCAGGGCCACCCGGCGACCTAATAGAAGCGCTCACGGGCGCACCACCCCATCAGCCATCCGTGGCCCCAGCAGTGTCCAGGGCCCTCGCTCTCGTGAAGAGCTCCACGGCTCCAGCTGATCGGGAGGTGTTCCTGGGAACGGCTCGAACCACGGCACGGTATGACGACCGAGCTCGAATCGGCAGAGGCCGGGCACGCGTCCCTCTTGTCGAAGCACTCCCAGGCGCTGCATACAGCCCAGACGTCTCGCCCGGCCTCTGCCAGGACTGACAACTGCCAATCCACAGTGCCTATTAGGCGTACGCGTCCCGGAAGAATCGTGCCTACCTGCGGCGACGCGGATTCCGCTGCACCATCCCGGTCAAGGCCGACCAGGCCCGTAACCGGCAGAAGCTCGGCTCGCGTGGCGGTCGGCCGCCTAAGTTCGATGCCGAGGACTACAAGGCTCGGCACGCGGTCGAGTGCGGCATTAATCGCCTCAAAAGGCATCGCGCCGTGGCAACTCGCTACGACAAGCTGGCAGTCCGCTACGAGGCGACCGTCCTCATCGCAGCCATCAACGAGTGGCTGTGAGGTTGGCCTACTCCTAGTCAGCGTGGCCATTGACAGCCACGGCCGCGCCCAGCCCGATCATGGCCAGCCCTCCAGCGCCACCGACCAGCGACATCCGCCTGGGGGAACGGCCGAACCAGGTACGTGCGGCAGATGCCGTCAACCCCCACAGACCATCAGAAATTAGAGCCAACAGGGCGCCGACCAGTCCCAGGAGCAGCATCTGGACGCTGGCGTGACCGGCCTCTCGGTCGACGAACTGGGGCAGCATCGCGGTGAGGAAAACGACGCTCTTCGGATTCGTCACTCCGACTATGAAACCCGCCCATACCGAGCCCCTACTGCTGGACGGTGCCGGGGTGAAACGTGCCGCTTGTGCCCGGATCTTCCAGCTTGCTCGCAGCGCCTTTACGCCGAGGTAGATGAGGTAAGCGGCTCCGGCCAGCTTGATCGCGTTGAAGACGACGACCGAGGTCTCGACCAGAGTGCCGACCCCCAGGGCGACGGCGATGACCAGCGCATATCCACCAAGTGCATTGCCCAACACCGAGGCCAGCGCCGTCCGGCGCCCATGGGCCAGGGCCCGACCGATGACGAACAGCACGCTCGGTCCTGGGATGGCGGACAAGAGAACGGACATGGTGCAGAAGGCCAGGAGCCGGTGAGGGTCGATCATGCGCGGGATCTTCTCCCACGCATGCCCTTGGGTACCAGAGCGACTTTCGACCTAGGTCACAAGGGGTGCGGGTGCCCGCTCGAACTGTCAAGACCCACTTTCGATACACGCCCTAGTCCCGGGGTGCGTACATGATGACGGCCATGCCGATGAGGCAGACAGCGGCTCCGATGAGGTCCCAGCGATCTGGCCGGTACCCGTCGGCGATTACACCCCAGGCCAGCGAGCCGGCAACGAACACGCCGCCGTACGCGGCGAGGATCCGGCCGAAGTCTGCGTCGGGCTGCAGCGTGGCGACGAAACCGTAGATGCCCAGGGCGATGACGCCCATGCCGACCCACACGGCTCCTTTGTGTTCCCGGACCCCTTGCCACACCAGCCAGGCGCCGCCGATCTCGAAGAGCGCGGCGAGGACGAACAACACGACGGAGCGGGCTACGAGCATGGCGGGGGCGTTCTCTTCTCTGGGCAGCGGGAGGTCAGGACGTTGGCGTGAACAACTCAGCCAGTATTGCCGCGCCTTCCTCGGGCGAGCGGACTTCCAGGTGCATCGAACTGCCATCGAGCTGGATGCGGAAGTCGTAGAAGGGGCAGCACTCTTGCTCCGCGACGGCGAGCTCGGTGAGAGTGGCTGCGTGTTCGATGGGCAGGGTGAGGCGCAGACCGTCGTCGATGGGTTCGGCTGTGCTGCCTGAAAGGAGTGCGTGCCAGCGCTTCGTGCGTTCGCCGAGCGACGAGTAGGTCAGGCTGCATGCCACGGGGGAGGCGCGCCATCGTGGGGTGTCCTCGGCGGGAGCCGTGGAGTCCTCGGTGTCCTGGGGGTGGCCCGGTTCCACACTGGTGAGGGCGTCGCATGCGGGGTCGCACGGGCCGGTCCGGGAGGGGAGTCCATCGAGCCGTTCGACTACGGTGCGCAGTGTCGTGATGAAGGTGCCCAAGCCGGTGATGTGCTGCTGGGCTTCTCCGATGCGTGTGTCCAGGCGCGTGCGCAGTTCTGTCTTGACGTCGACGCAGTCGCCGGCGTCTCGGATTGTCAGCAGGTCGGCGATTTCTTCAAGGGGCAGGCCGAGCTGCTTGGCCGTGGCGATGAAGGCAAGCCGTTCCACGGCATCCTCGCCGTAGAGCCGGTATCCGTGGGCGCTCCGGGTGGCCGGGAGGAGACCGATTTTCTCGTAGAACCGCAGTGTGCTGGGGCGCACGCCTGTGCGCTCGGCAAGCTGGGAGATCAGGATGGTGCTCACGAGACGAACCGTAGACCTTCAAGTCACCTTGAAGGTCAAATCCGGCTGCACCGAATCTCGCTCAGTGGTCCTGGCTGCACGCGGTAGCGATCAGCCGATATCTGGTGTTAGTCGGAATCACCGTGTGCCCGGTACTCCCGGTTGTCCCGGTGCCGGACGATCGCGAGGCAGGCCGAGAGTACGGCAAGGGCGATGGTGAAGAGGATGCGAGCGACAGCATCGTCCGCGCTCGTCGCAGTACAGGCGAGAGCGGCGCTGCCTGCAGTGGCGAGGAGCAGGATGACGATGACGCCGATACCGATGCCGGGGCGAGAGGCGCGTTTGGGCAAGATAGTTCGCCTTTGGCCGATGGTTCTCGGGTGGGCTCGTCTGCCGGGAAGGTTCTCGATGTATCGGTTCTGGATCGCGGGCTCATTCATGATCGACAACCCGGACCCTGCACGCGAACGGCGTGTGGGGAGGCTTCCTTGTGAAGGACCAGCAGTGCGCTCATTTCGTGCTGGAGCTCTTGAAGCAGTGCCATCTCGGCCTCCAGCTTGCCCAGATGCCGGCGCAGCACGGTCTCGGTCCTGGGGCTCGGCGAGCCGTCACGGACGGACAGAAGTTCGGTGATCTCGGCCAGGCTCAGGCCGAGGCGTTGAGCCGACCTGATGAACCGCAGGCGGTCCAGAACGGCCTCGTCGAAGCGGCGATGGCTTCCTCGTGCTCTGTTGTGTGCGGTGAGTAGCCCCAAGCGGTGGTAGTAGCGCACTGCGCTTGCGCTGAGGTCGGAACGGGCGGCGACTTCGGCGACCGTCAGGAGGTGTGTCACGACTGTGTTCACTCACCTTGGGGAGGAAGGTCCTTGATCCACTGAGGGTCCGCACCGACCTCACCCAGCCGGGAGGCTCCACCGGGCGAGCCGATGGTCACGAAGAACTCCTCGTTCGCCTTGATGTAGCCCTTCCACTCCTCGGGCACATCGTCCTCGTAGAAGATGGCTTCAACCGGGCAGACGGGCTCGCACGCCCCGCAGTCGACGCACTCGTCGGGGTGGATGTACAGCATCCTCTCGCCCTCGTAGATGCAGTCCACGGGGCATTCCTCGACGCACGCCCTGTCCTTCACGTCGACACAGGGCTCAGCGATGATGTAAGTCACGGGTCGTCCTTTGCAACCGGCTGGTCGATCAGAAGAGGGCGGCGGACGCGGACATCAATGTCCGCGTCCGCCGGGCGCAACGTTTCATCGGCCTTGGGGCCAGGCTGGCCTGGCTTCACGAACTGCTGCATCTGTGTGCCTGGGCACGGGAGTTGGTCCCGCGACCGTCGCGAGCCGCCAGGCAAGACCACGCCTTCAAGGGCGTCGTCATCGGGGCCTGCCTGGCGCATCAAGCCGCGCTCAGCAGCCGCAGCCGGAGTCCTCGCTGTCGGCCTTGCCCGCACTGACCTTCACGCCCGCCTTGGCCGGGGCACTCTCCTTGGCCAGCGCACCCTCCCGCTTGACGGCCCGGCCGATGGCCATCGCCTCGATGAACTGCCAGGCCCCCGGCATCTTGGTCTCGTTGAGGTCGGCGATCTCCAGGGAGGAGTCGGCCAGCGTGTCGAGGGTGGGCCGGTTGCAGTGGCACTCGTTGCCGAACCAGTACCAGCCGAGCTGCACTATGTCCTGGCGGCGTGCGATCTTCGGGTCGCGGTTGCGGACGTGCTCCAGGAACAGGTACTGACCGCCCGGCTTGAGGACCCGCTCGATCTCCTTCAAGGCGACGTCAGGGGCAGGCACGGTGCAGAGGATCATTGCCGCTGCCACGGTGTCGAAGCTGTTGTCGGGAAACGGCAGACGCTCCGCGCCGGCTACCGTCAGCTGGATGCGCCGAGGGTTGTCGCGGACCTTCTCCTCAAGCTTGGCCACCATCGGGGGGTAGGGCTCGGTGAGGATCAACTCCTCGACGGCGTCCGGGTAGTGCGGCAGGTTCAGGCCGGTTCCGGTGCCGAGCTCGATCGTACGGCCGTACGCGGGTGCCAGCATCTCGGCGCGCTTCTCCGCCAGACCGTGCTTCTCCACGTGGGACAGGAACTTGTCGTACATCCCTGCGAAGACATACTTGCCCCATGTTGCGTTGTAGGCCTTCTTCAGAAGGTTAGCCACGTCTCTCCCTCAGAGCAGTTACTTTTGCTCCCCCATTCGGGAAGCCTTTAAACCGGGCGCGTGTCGATGCGTTGCCGTGCGCACTTTCGAGGGCCTAGCCAGTACCTCGAGAGGTCATGTCCATATGTTGTTCGCCGTGAAGGCGGGTACTTTCGCGTGCCGCGCGAAACGCCCTTTACTCATGAGCGGGGCAAGGCGGCTGTTGTCCTTTCTGTCTGGAGCTGAGGCCTGGATGGCTGCTCTCTCGAACGGTAGTGTGGCCGTTGAAGTCAGCTTCAAGTCAACACCACGGGGGAGTCATGGACGACGCGCTGCTGTCGATAAGCGAGGTTTCGAGAAGGGCGGGTATAGCCACTTCGGCCTTGCGGTACTACGAGCGATGTAGCTTGATCCCGGAGGGCGCGAAGGTCGCCGGCAGGCGGCACTATCCGCCCGCTGTCCTGCACCGACTCTCGGCGATCAAGATCTGCCAGAGGATCGGGTTCAGCCTCGCCGAGATCTCCGACTTGCTGCAGGGTGCAGGGGTCGGCGGCAGCGTGTGGCGCAGCGTCGCCAGGGCCCGCCGTTCCGAGGTCGAACGCGAGATCGCAGACCTGAACGCTCTGCTCCAGCTGATCGACCAGACTCTGGACTGCGACTGCCGGACGCTGTGCGACTGCCCGCACATGAGGCCGGACGGTCATGTGCAGGCCGGTGACCGGGGCGCCCGCCCGGACGCCTGCTGCGAGTTGGAGTCCTGGCCCTCCCAGATGTCAGGGCTGTGACGGCACCTGCGGCCCGACGCTCCCGCGGGTGGGGGTGTCGGGTCCGCGGGAAGCGTCACTTCTGTCCCGGATTCGCAAGGCGTTCCCTTTGCTAAGCCATGCCCACACGAAGGGGTTTTTGCCTTTCTTTTAGGTTAACCGGAATGCAGGGTCCCTTTTGCGCTCTCAACCCTGGGTGCATGCATGTTCTTTTCGGCCATCACTTTTCAGCCAGGCGGAAATATGGTTGCGCAGCCGGTCGCCGTGGTCTAACTTCTGCACCGTCGAGCGCTGCCACCCCGTGAAGCATTTACGGATTGCCAGGGTCATCGTTCTTACGGTTCGGTGACTCGAATCACTCATTGCCGTTTCCGTGCAGAGTGAGTGCGCTGCTTTCTTCCGTGCCTGTTCCAGAATCATCGCTGCCCAACAGTTGACGGCCTGCGGCCGTCCATCTCGGCTGGAGCAATGAATTGATCGGAAACAGCTCTGAAACAGTGCTGCCCAAACGACCGGACGGACCTGCTGCCAGCACGGAGACACAAATGTTTCCGGGCCGCAGCGCCCTGCCCATTACCTCCTCGTGGATGACCGCGGTCCTGGTCGCCACGGGCGGCTCGCTCATGGTCGTGGTGTCCCTTGGAGCCATGGCCGCAGAGCTCGGCAACGTGTCGATCTGGGTATGGATCGCCACCGCCGCCGTGGGAGGCGCACAGTGTCTGCTGATCGCCGAACTCGCGGCTCGCTTTCCTGAACGGGCAGGCGGCACCGCGCAGTTCGCCTACCGCGTCCGAGCACAGGGCTCCCCGACAATGGGAGCCCTGTCGGCCTGGTGTTACTGGTTCGCCTGGACACCAGGCATCGCGGTCAACCTCGTCCTCGCGGCGACCTTCCTCAGGGACCAGTGGCTGCCGGGCGTCTCTCCCGTCGTGCTGGCGCTCGCCATCGCCGCGGTTCTCTACTTCGTCACCGCCCTGGGGTTGAAGCTGTCCACCTTGATCAACGCGGTGCTGGCCCTCGTCGCCGTCGCCGTCGTCCTGGTGATCGTCCTGAGCCCCGTCACCCGCCCCCACGCCGCGGACTTCTCGCAGGTGTTCCCCTCGGTCCTGCCCGATGACGCCGGAGCCGACAGCCTGGGAGCACACCTGGCACTCATCGCGAAGTGGAGCTTCGTCGCCACCTGGTCCTCCTATGCCGCGGAGATGGCCTCCACGGTGTGCGCGGAGATCAGGCAGCCCGAGCGCACCATGAAACGGGTCATGTCGACCTCCGCCATTATCTGCTTCGTCGCCTTCGCCGCCGTGCCGATCGCGATGTTCGCGCTCTCGGGCGTCAAGGGCGTCCAGGAGGACCCCTTCGACGTCTTTGCCCACGCCGGCCAGGTGCTCCTGGGCCCCACAGGCGAAATCTTCGTCCAGCTGGGTCTGACGGCTGTCCTCATCCTCGGAGCCGAGACCTTCATCATCGGTTCGTCCAGGACCATCTACCAGATGGCACAGGACGGCCACCTCCCCGCTACCTTCGGAAAGATCAACAAGCGCGGAGCGCCGGTCGGCTCTATCGCCTGGGACGCGGTGGTCATCGGACTGCTCTTGATCGTCTTCGGCACCCACGTGGTGGATGTGGTGGCCGCCGCGAACTTCGGCTACATGGCCGTGTTCGTCCTCATGCCCATCGCCTATCTCGTCCTGCGCAAGCACCCGGCCGGCCGGGTCGGCAGCATCCGACTGGGCAGGTACGCCCGCCCCCTGGCCGTGGCCCTCTGCGCCGTGAACGCGGTGCTGCTGGTCTTCGGCGGAGCGCAGTGGGGCGGCTCCGTCATGCTTATCGGCCTGTGCGTCAGCCTCGTGATCGTGCCGATCTCCTTCTTCACCCGTCGGCGGCGCGCTAAGACCGCACCATCCGCATCACCGGAGGCCGAGCTTGTCCCCCGACCGTAGACCGCACAGTCCAGGGGAGACTGCTGTGCCCGACCACACCTTGTCCTTCAGCGCCCTGCTCCCTGAGGGGATCGATGCAGTCGCCCGAGGCGGGATCGCCCGCAGCCAGGCACGCCTGCCCCCGGCCTTGCGCGCCGTCCATCAGGGCCTGCTGCGTCAATTCCTCAACCAGGGAGAGGGGCCCACGGCCGCATCCGTCGCAGACCTCGCCCGACAGCACGGCCTCGACCCCGATGCTTCCCTCACGGCGCTCGCCGCCGCGGACCTCGTGCACCTCAACTCCGCCGGGAACCAGGTCGAGATCGCCTATCCGCTGTCTGCCGTGCCCTCCCAGCACCGGGTGGACATCCACAACGGCCCCTCGCTGACCGCCATGTGCGCGATCGACGCGCTGGGCGTTCCGCTCATGTCCAATGCCGCCGCCACGATCGTCTCCCACACTCCCAGTACCGGCCAGCAGATCCAGGTGACCCGAGAGCGCGACGGCCACTGGCACTGGGAGCCGGCCACCACTGTGGTCGTGCTTGCCACCGCCACCTGCACCGGGCGGATCGCCTACGCCTGCCAGCACACCGAGTTCCACGCTGCACACGAGGAAGCAGAGAAGTATCTGACGGGGAGTGCGCTACAGCAGGGCCTGGTCCTGACCCAGGACCAGGCCCTCACCGTCGCCAAGACGGAGTTCGGCCCCCTCCTTAGACCGGACAGCCGCTGACCCCAGCGCCCAAGTGCCCGCCCAGCGAGCGCCCCCGGGGCCGATCGGACCCCCCGGCCCTCCTGCGCCTTGATACAGACCAGCTGTCGGTCCGTCCGCCCTCGACGGTCTTCGGCCGCCCCAACTGGCCAACCTGCGCGCCGCAAGCGGCCGCCGGCCTCGACGAATACTGGAGATTCATCGTGTCGACCCTGTCCACCACACCTGCTCTGGACGACCCCCGCGCACAGTCCCTCAACGGGATCGACTTCGCGATCGCCGACCTTGCACTGGCCGAGTTCGGCCGCAAGGAGATCCGGCTCGCCGAGTTCGAGATGCCGGGCCTGATGGCCCTGCGCGCCGAGTACGCCGACTCCCAGCCCCTGAGGGGAGCCCGCATCTCGGGCTCCCTTCACATGACCATCCAGACGGCCGTCCTCATAGAGACCCTGGTCGCTCTGGGCGCAGAGGTGCGCTGGGCTTCCTGCAACATCTTCTCCACGCAGGACCACGCCGCGGCGGCCGTTGTCGTCGGCCCCGACGGGACGCCCGAAATACCCAGCGGTGTACCGGTGTTCGCATGGAAGGGCGAGTCTCTGCAGCGGTACTGGTGGTGCACCGACAAGATGCTGACCTGGCCCGACGGACAGGGCGCGAACCTGATTCTCGACGACGGCGGTGATGCGACGATGCTGATCCACAAGGGCGCTGAGTACGAGCTCCTCGGGCGGGTCCCCCACGCAAAGGAGACGGACTCCGAGGAGTGGGCCGTCGTCCTGGACCTGCTCCAGGCCTCGTTGAAGGCCGCGCCCGACAAGTGGACGACGATCGCGTCACGGATCCTGGGGGTGACGGAAGAGACCACCACAGGTGTCATGCGTCTGGACCGGATGGCGGCCGACGGAGAGTTGCTCTGGCCGGCCATCAACGTCAACGACTCCGTGACCAAGTCCAAATTCGACAACAAGTACGGCATCCGTCACTCTCTCATCGACGGCATCAACCGGGGAACCGATGTCCTGATCGGTGGCAAGGTCGCCGTCGTCTGCGGATACGGCGACGTCGGGAAGGGAGCCGCGGAGTCGCTGTCCGGCCAAGGCGCCCGCGTGGTGGTGACCGAGATCGATCCCATCTGCGCCCTGCAGGCCGTGATGGACGGCTACCAGGTGGCCCGGCTCGAGTCCGTACTGCCGAGCGCCGACATCGTGATCACGACCACGGGCAACAAGAACGTCGTCATGGCCGAGGACATGGCGCATATGAAACACCAGGCAATCCTCGGCAACATCGGACACTTCGACAACGAGCTGGACATGGCGGGCCTGGCCCAGTACGAAGGGGTCCGCAAAATCAACATCAAGCCCCAGGTCGACGAGTGGGTCTTCCCGGACGGGCACTCGGTCATCGTGCTGTCCGAGGGGCGCCTGCTCAATCTCGGCAATGCCACAGGGCATCCGAGCTTCGTCATGTCCAACAGCTTCTCCAACCAGGTGATCGCTCAAATCGAGCTGTTCACCAGGCACGCCGAGTACGGACGAGGCGTTTACCGGCTCGCCAAGCACCTCGACGAAAAGGTCGCGGCGATCCACCTCGAGGCACTCGGCGGCGAGCTCACCACGCTCACGAAGGAACAGGCCGACTACATCGGTGTGGAGGTCCAAGGGCCGTTCAAGCCCGAGCTCTACCGCTACTGACGGACGTCGAGTAGCTGGGTCGGCTCGGAGGCCGGTCCAGCGGTGTTCGCCTATACATGAACTCAAGGGGGAGGACGTAGAATTGAAGATCATGAATTCGACAACGCGAGGGCAACAAGGCCTGTCTGTCGCGGCGTTGGCCCGTGTGGCTGGGACCACCACGGACACCATCCGGTACTACGAGCGGCTGGGTCTCCTGCCCAAGGCCCCGCGTAACGGTGCCGGCTATCGGCGCTATGGAAGCGACGCGATCGACCGCATGAAGTTCATCCAGGGCACCCAGCGGCTCGGCTTGAAGCTGAGTGACATCGCTGAACTGCTCAGCATCCGGGACACCGGCACCTGTCCCTGCGGTGACGCTGCCGTGGTGCTGCGTAAACGGATGGACGAGGTCCATACCGAGGTTGAACGGCTCTCCACTCTCTACGGCCAGCTGGCGAAGATGGTGGAGCAGCTGCCCAGCCAGGAGTGCCCGGATCCGGCCCCCGGCGTGTGGAAGCCACAAACGGCCGAGTCGGCCTGAAGGCGTGGTGGCAGCCAGCCTGGAATGCCGTCGGCTGCCACCGCGCCCCCAACTCCGCGTGTCCAGAGCCTGGTTAGGACTTGCCTCCCAGCGCGCTCTCGTGCAGATCGCTGCGCCGGATGAGAGTGAAGACCAGTACTGCACCCACCGCCGCGACCAGAGCACAGATGCGGACCACTTCGGTGAGACTGTCCACGTAGGCGGTGCGGGCCGCCGCGTTCGCGGCATCGAGCATGGACTGCGGCACCAGCCCGCTCAGGTCGCTCGCTGTTCCGGTAGCTACTTCGTTGGCTACGGAGTCAGCTCGGTCGCCCAGCTGCTGGCCGACGGCGGAGTTGGTGAATGCTGATACGACGCACTGCTGGAACAGGGCGCCGAAGCCCGAGACGCCCAGGGCGACACCGGCTTGCTGGAACGTCTGGCCCACCCCGGAAGCCATGCCGCCTCGAGCGGGGCCCACGATGCCGACGGTGACCGCCGCGCGGGGCGGATTGAACATCCCCATGCCCATCCCGGTCACGATCAGGCTGGGGAGCAGGGCGGTCCAGTCGCTGGAAGGATGCACGAGGGTGACCAGCCCCAGCCCGACGGCAATCAGCGCGATGGCCGTGCCGAGGAGGAGCCCCGGCGAGACGGCGCTGCCGAATCGCCCGGTCAAAAGGGCCACCACGAACAGGGTGAGGGTCATAGGCAGGAAGCGCAGTCCCGTCTCCCACGCTGAGTAGCCCAGGGCGTTTTGCATGTAGGAGATGAGGAGGAAGACCGAGGCGAGGCTGGCCGCGTTGTTGAGGAAGGTGCCCCAGGCGACGCCGTTGAACGAGCGGATCCGGAACAGTGAGAGATCCAGCATGGCCGCCTGGCCCTTGTTCTGCTGGATCGCAGCGAAGAGCGCGAGCAGGGCGATGCCGATCCCGAACGCGAACAGGATCGGCGGGCAGTCCCAGCCCATCGAATTGCCGGCCATGAGCCCGAACAGCAGCAGAGCCAGCGCCAGCCCGAAGGTCGTCATGCCGGCCCAGTCGATGCCGCGGGAGTCAGGATCACGGGACTCGCGCAGCTTGCGCACCGTGGGCAGCAGCGCGAGGACACCGATTGGGACATTGACCAGGAAGATCCACCGCCAGCTCAGCGACGTGGTCAACGAGCCGCCGATCAGCGGTCCGAACGCGAACGCCAAGCCACCGACTCCACCCCACACACCAAAGGCGGCCCCGCGTGCACGGGCGCCGCGGAACTCCTGCCCGATAAGCGCGAGTCCGACGGAGAACAGCATCGCGGCGCCCACGCCCTGGACACCGCGGGCGAGGTTGAGCATCAACGGATCCACCGCGAGACCGGCAGCCAGCGAGGAGAAGGTGAAGACCATCAGCCCGAGCGTGAAGATCCGCTTGCGCCCGACCTGGTCCGCGAGCGATCCGCTGGACAGCAGAAATGCGGCCATGGACAGGGTGTAAGCAGCAATCACCCACTGCTGCTCAGCGAAGGTCGCGCCCAGCGCCTCGCGCAGACTGGGCAGTCCGACGTTGACGACGGTCACGTCGAGCAACAGCATGAACGTGGTGACACACACGACGGTCAAGGTCCACCCGCGGACATGTGAGGGACTGCCGGCCCCGTCACGCGTCACGTCCCCTTGACGAGCCGTATCAGTTGACATCTCGTTATCTCCTCGTCGGGCAGGCGTCCACCGGAGTGTCGCCGTTGAACCTGGCTTCAAGTCAACGCCGCGGGCTAAGTAGGAGCCCGACCACCGGGGGATAGCGGCCGGACTCCTGGTCAGGAGGGGTTCACACCCGCCGGTCGGACGTGGCCGTGCTGTTCACCGACACCGACGAGCAGCCGCATCCACCGTCGGCGGAGCAACTGTCCGCTTCGACTGTCACCTGGGCGGGCAGCACGGTCTCAGGCTCCTGCGTCCCACAGCCAGGACCGCACCCGCACCCGCCGTCCGATCCGGAGACGCTCTGTACCTTCAGCGACTCAATCTGGGAGAGCGGCAGGACCGAGCTCTGCGTGCCGCAGCCGCAGTCGTCCTCGGCGGCGGCAGATCCCCCCGTGGCCGCGGCAGGCTTCGCAGTGGCGACGGAGGAAACCTTGGAGGCGGAGGACGTGATGGAGCCGGCAGCCCGCAGCGACGAGTGCAGCCGCAGGAGCCGCAGCCCGTTCGCGATGATCACAAGGGCCCAGGCCTCGTTGATCAGCACGCCCTGGGTGAGGGTGAACCTTCCGCTGACCGCCGAGATCACCAGGAACAGAATGACGGCCAGGGACAAGGCGATGTTCTGTGCGATGACCCGGCTCGCCCGGCGCGCCAGCGCGACAGCGTAGGGAAGCTTGTTGAGGTCGTCGGCCATCAGCGCGACGTCGGCCATCTCCAGCGCCACGTCGGTGCCGGCCGCGCCCATGACGATTGCCACGTCAGCTGTGGCCAGTGCCGGAGCGTCGTTGACGCCGTCACCCACCATGGCCGTGATGCCGGACTGCTTGATCGAGGCGACCGCCGTGCTCTTCTCGTCGGGCATCAGCTGGGCCCGCACGCTCTCGATGCCCACCCGGTTGGCGATCGCCCTAGCGACCCGCTCACGGTCGCCCGTGAGCATCGTGGTGTGGGTGATGCCGACCTGTCGCAGGGACTTCAGCGCGGTCACCGACTCCGGACGCAGTTCGTCGGCGACGCCCAGCAGCCCGACAAGGTGACCGTCCACGGTGACGGCGACGGGAGTTCCGCCGGCATCCTCGACCGCGTCCAGCGCCGCCTGCGCGGCGGGGTTGCTGCTGAGGTCGCCGACCCTGCCGACCACCACCATCGCACCGTCGACGACGGACTGGGCGCCGACACCGGGGATGACCTCGACATCGGAGGCCGGGGTGACGGTGATCCCGCGGTCCCTCGCCGCCCGTACGATCGCCTCGGCGATCGGGTGGGTGGCTCCGGCCTCCACAGCGGCCGACAGCGTCAACAGCTCGTTCTCGTCGAGAGAATCGAGCGCATGCACCTGCAGGAGAGTGGGCCGGCCGAGCGTCAGCGTGCCGGTCTTGTCAAAGGCCACGGCCTCCAACTTGGACAGCTGCTCCAGATACGCGCCCCCCTTGATCAGCACGCCGTCCCGGGCCGCCCGTGCCACCGCCGAGACGACACTGACCGGGACCGACAGCACCAGGGAGCACGAGCAGGACACGATGAGCACGACCAGTGCCCGGTACAGAGCGTCGGTGTAGGAGATGTCGAACACCTGCGGGCCGAACGCGGCCATGAGCACCGCCAGGGCGATCATGATCGGGGTGTAGATCGTGGCGAACTTGTCGGCGAACCGCTGTGCCTGACCTCGGTTCTGCTGGGCCTCCTCCACCTCCTTGATGACCCGGGCCAGCACCGTGTCCTCGAACGGCTTGGCGACCTGTATCCGCAGCGCCGCGTGTCCGTTCAGAGTGCCGCCGTACACCTCGGCGCCCGGCTCGACTTCCACGGGCATGGACTCACCCGTGATCGCGGATGCGTCGATCCACGACGCGCCCTGGACGACGGTGCCGTCGGTGGGCAGCCGCGAGCTCGGACGGACCAGGACCACGTCCCCGACCTTGAGCTGCTCGACCTCGACCTGCTCGACGGTGCCGTCGGAGGCGAACCGTTCTGCCATCGCAGGGCTGAGGTCCATCAGCTTCTGGATGGACTTGCGGGCCCGGTCCGCGACATAGCTTTCCAGGACCACGCCGAGCGAGAAGATCACCACAACGCAGGCGGCTTCGGTCGCCCTGTCCAGTGCCAGCGCGCCGATGACCGCGACGACGAGGAGGACATTGATGGATACCCGCTTGGCCTTGAGCATCATCACGGCGGTGCGCGCGGGATAGATGATGCCGACCGCCACACAGGCGTACGCGAAGATCTCAGCGACCGACTCGTACTGGGCGTAGCAGCCGAACGACTCGACAAAGATGAGGAGCACGGCCGCGATCTCAAGCAAGATCATTTCTGGGCGCAGCCACCAGCGGGAGCGCTTGGTGGCCTGCGCGGCCGACTTGTCGGTGCCGATGGCGTGCTCGGGCTCAAGGACCAGGCCGGACGCGTTCGCTGTCCGCAGCAGCACGTCGTCATCCAGCGTTTTCGACGCCTCGACCACGAGGGTTCCCGTGGCAGACAGCACGCGCACATCACGTACGCCGGGAACACGGCGCAGCGCTGTCAGGTCACTGGCGCATTCGACGCAGCCGGATATCACACGGTAGCGGCGCGCTCCGACTTCGGATTCGGGCGGGACAGTCATGTTGCCGCTGGTAGAGGCGGCGAACTCGTTCACCTTGGTCACCTGCCTGTTGGTGGAGAACTGAGCTAACGGGCCGAGCGTAAGGTTTGGAGTCAGGTCCAAGGTCAACCCCTTGAGCGCCCCCAATTTCGCTGCAGAGAAAGGTGCCCTGGCCGCTCGTGAGGACCCATTCGGAACGGGCTTGACTTAAAGCCCAGTTCAACGGCAAGACTCGCGCCCTGGCAGCAGCCCTCCGGCACCAGCCGTATGCGGCAGCGCCGATCACACGAGTCGTTTCGCACCTCATGGGCGGCGTTCATTCAGCAGGTTTGGCTCCTCGGCCTGGCCTCGGAGGGGGAATGGAAATGGACGATTCTTCGGAGTCTTCGATCGAGCGCGCCGTCGAGACGATGGCCCTGGGAGTCGAGTCGAACGGGCCAGCGGAGGACCGCCGCGCCTACATCTGCGTAGGCCTCATCGACCTGCTGTCGACGATCACGGGAGTGCCTGCCTCTGACATCCCGGAGGAGGCCCCTCTCACGGTCGAGTCGCTCCAGGCGACCGCGCTCCGCACCGTCCTCGACGCAGCCTTCGACGTGCAGGTGCCCCTGTCCACGCTGACCGCCGGCGCCTGCGTTCCCGACCTCACCGAGCTCCTCCTTGCCGCCGCACCGAACAACCACAGCCACCGCGTGCCGGAGGCTCAGGCCGACCCCGCGGCCAGCTGTGAACCGTTCGACCTTACCGACGTCCAGCAGGCATACCTGCACGGCCGGGACTCCGGTCACGAGCTCGGCAACGTGGACGCCTCCTTCTACGTCGAGCTGGACACCGCAGACCTGGACATCGACCATTTCGAGCAGGCGATGCGCGCGGCGATCGCCTGCCACGACATGCTTCGCGTGGTCATCCGCGAGGACGGCCGCCAGCAGGTCCTGTCCAAGGTGCCCGACTTCGTCATCGGCAGGGAAGATCTCTCATCGCTGTCCGCCGACGACCAGCAAGCCACGCTTGAGGCGCTGCGCACCGAGGCGACCGCGAAGCGGCGCGACGTCACCCAGTGGCCACTCTTCGACCTGCACGCCACGCGGCTCGACGACCGCAGGACCCTGCTGCGCTTCGGGATCGACCTCCTCATCTGCGACGGCGCTTCGTTCGCGGTGCTCGTCGAAGAACTCGCCGACCGTTACGAGAACCCCGGGCGGCAGTGGCCGGTGCCCCACCTGACCTTCCGGGACTACCAGCGCGCTGTCACCGGACCTGAACACGAGGGCAAGGAGGAAGAAGCACGCGCCTACTGGGCGGAGCGACTCGACAGCCTGCCTGCGGCCCCCTTACTGCCGCTGGCAGGCCCGTTGGCGGCTATCGACACCCCCCGCTTCCACCGCCGTCACCATGCATTGTCCGCACTGCAGTGGCAGAGCTTCAAGACCCGCGCCGCCGCGCGGGGACTCACCCCCTCAGCTGCGCTGGCCGCCGCCTATTCCGATGTCCTCGCCCGCTGGTCGCAGTCTCCCGACTTCACCATCAACGTGACCGTGAACAACCGCAAGCCCGTGCACGAGCAGGTCAAGCAGGTCATCGGAGACTTCACGACGCTCACGCTGCTGGACGTCCGCTCCGACGCCGGCAGGCCGTTCGCCGAACGGGTCGGCACTCTGCAGACGCAGCTGTGGCGAGACCTGGACCACAGCGAGTACAGCGGCATCCGCGTCATGCGTGAACTTGCGCGCCGGTCCGGTCCTGCATCGGCGATCGCCCCCGTGGTGTTCTCGACCTTCGTCGGCTCCGGATTCAGCGACGACTTCGACCCCGACTGGCTGCGCGGCATCCACTACACGCTGGCCCAGGCACCACAGCTCACTCTTGAGTGCCTGACGCTCGAATTCCGCGGCGAGTTGAACATCACCTGGGACTCCGTCGATGACGCATTTGCGCCCGGACTGCTCGACGACATGTTCACGGCCTACCAAGACCTCGTGCAGCAGCTGGCACAGAGCGACGCCGCGTGGGAGCAGCACGCAACCGTGCACCCCCCCGATCGTCAACTGGCCGCGCGGCAGCGGGCGAACGCGACCACGGCGGCAGCCCCCGACGCACTCCTGCATCGTCTGGGAACGGCGCTGACACGCCGCGGCAGCGAACCCGCAGTGATCACCGCGGACCGCACCCTCAGCTACGGCGACCTGGACCGCATGGCCTGCCGCCTCGGCCGCGCGCTGCGCAGGGCCGGAGCGGGCCCCAACCAGCTGGTCGCCGTCGTGATGGAGAAAGGCTGGGAGCAGGTCGTCGCCGCCCTGGCGATCCTCTACTCCGGCGCCGCCTACCTCCCCATCGACGCGACCCTTCCCCCCGACCGCATCCACCGCCTCCTGGCCCTGGGCGAGGTCGACATCGCCCTCGCCCAGACCTCGGTACACGACCGCCTGGACTGGCCCTCCGAGCTCACCGTCTTCGATGTCTCAGACCCCAGCCGCTGGTGGCACGAGATGGATGCACCCCTCGACGACGTGCAGAGCGCCACGGACCTCGCCTACGTCATCTTCACCTCGGGATCGACCGGCGAACCCAAGGGCGTCATGATCGACCACCGCGGGGCGGCCAACACCTGCTGGGACATCAACACCAAGCTCGGCGTCGGCCCCAACGACCGTGTGCTGGCGCTGTCGTCGCTCAGCTTCGATCTGTCCGTCTGGGACATCTTCGGAGTGCTCGCGGCGGGCGGAGCACTCGTGCTGCCCGAACCGGACGCCGGCCGCGACCCCCAACGTTGGGCGGAACTGGTCACGCACCACGACGTGACCATCTGGAACACCGTCCCCGCGCTCATGCAGATGTACACCACCTACGCCGAAGCACAGCCCTCCTACGACGCACTTGGGCCCCTGCGTCTGGTCCTCATGTCCGGCGACTGGATCGAGGTCTCGCTGGCGGACCGCATCCGGGCGCAGAAGGCCACCTCCATCGAGATCATCAGCATGGGCGGCGCGACGGAAGCATCCATCTGGTCCATCTACCACCCCATCACCACGCCCATCCCCGGCTGGAAGTCGGTCCCCTACGGCAAGCCGCTGGCCAACCAGTCCTTCCACGTCCTGGACGAGCACATGCGGCCCTGCCCGGACTGGGTGATGGGACGGCTCTTCATCGGCGGTGTCGGACTCGCCCTTGGCTACTGGCGCGATGCGCAGCGCACCAGCGAGCGGTTCGTCGTGAACCCGCACACCGGCGAGCGCCTGTACGACACCGGCGACCGCGGCCGCTACCACCCCGACGGGAACATCGAGTTCCTCGGCCGCGACGACGGCCAGGTCAAGGTGAACGGATACCGCATCGAGCTCGGGGAGATAGAGCACACACTCACCGAGCACCGCGACGTCAAGCAGGCGGTCGCCGTCACCGAGGGCAACAAACTCCTGGCGTTCGTCACGACACAGGCTGAAAACTCCAACCAGCTCGACGAAGCACGGGCGCAGGTCGCCGCCTGGCAACAGATCTTCGACTCGCTGCGCAGCGAGGCGTCAGAACAAACCGCCGGATGGGCCGACAGCTTCACCGGACAGATGATCTCCGAGCAGGACATGGCCGACTGGGCCGACATCACCGCGCGCCGCGTCCTCGCGCACCGCCCGCGCCGTGTCCTGGAGATCGGGTGCGGAGCCGGGCTGATCGCCACCCGTCTTCTGCCCGAGTGCGTGGAGTACATGGGGACCGACCTGTCCGCGCGGACCCTAGACGACCTGGCCCAGCGCCTCGAACAGGACGGCACCTCGGACAAGGCCACCCTGCTGCACCGGGAAGCCACGGACCTCGAAGGAGTGCCACGCCAGCACTTCGACTGCGTAGTCATCAACTCCGTTGCTCAGTACTTCCCTTCAGCCGACTACCTCCTGGACACCGTGCGCAACGCCCTGTCCACGCTGCGGCCTGGCGGCATGATCTACCTCGGCGACGTCCGCGACCTGCGCCAACTGCGCCCCTTCCATCTCGCGGTCGAGCGCGCACAGGCTGGCCCGCAGGACGTGGTCCGCGACCTGGTCTGGCGCCTGGAACAGCGCGAGCTGACCGAGGCCGAACTGGTCGTTGCCCCCCACCTCTTCTGGACCGAACTGGGCAGGCCCGTCGCGGTTCTCCCGCGGCCGGGAAACCCGAACACCGAAATGGCGGACTACCGCTACGACGTCGTGGTGTTCAACAATGCACGCGCGACCGCGCCGCTTGCCGCCACGCTGGTCTGGGATGGCGGCGTGCAGACGATGCCGGAACTCGAGCAGACGCTCAGTTGCCAGCTTCCGTCGGTCTGTCTGCAAGGCGTGCTCAACGCGCGGCTTCAGCACGCCGCCGCCTGGGCAGCGCAACTGCGCGATCCGGCGTCGGCCAACCTGCCGCTCGCCGAATTCGACAGCATGGTGTGGCCAGAGGCCGAGGCGAACCGATGTCTCATGCCCGCGACGCTTCTCAACCTGGCGCAGCGGCACGGCTACGCCTGCGAGTTCTTCTACCGCCCGCAGGCAGCACCCGGCACGTTCGACGCAGTGTTCACCCTGACTCCGCACGATGCCGAAAGCGCAGTCTGCGCCTACGCGTTCACCCTCCCCGCACCCACCGAGGCGGACGTCACCTCCAACGCCCCGCTCCGTGCGCGGCAGGTGGCCACCCTCCCGTCCCGGCTCATCCAACACACGCGCAAGACGCTCCCTTCCTACATGGTGCCCAGCGATGTCTTCGTGCTGGCCGGGCTGCCCCTCACCGCGAACGGCAAGGTCGACGTTGCCCGACTCCACGACGCCGCCGCCCGCAACCGCAAGCAGCCCAACACGCTGGACGCCGCGGAACCCGCAGACATCGTCGAGCAGACACTGGCCACCGCCTGGCAGCAGATCCTCGGCCTGACAGGGGTGTCAGTCCACGACGACTTCTTCAAGATCGGCGGCGACTCCCTGCTCGCCGTGCAGCTGAGCCGAGCGGTCGGCGACGCCGGCATCGCCGTCACGGTTGCCGAGGTGTTCGCGCACCCCACGATCGCGGAACTGGCCAGCCTCGTACGCCAACGCCAGCCCCGCCACGACGCACTCCTGGAACCGGCCGAGCTTCCCCAGGTCGTGGCGGCGCCCCAGGAGCGGTTCACCCCGTTCCCCCTCACCGATCTGCAACAGGCGTACCTGCTGGGGCGCAACGGCTTCTTCGACCTGGGCAACGTCGCAGCCTCCTTCTACGTCGAGGTGGACGCGCCCGAGTTCGACCCGGAACAACTGTCCGCCGCCCTCGAGGGCATGGTCCACCGGCACGACATGCTGCGTGCCGTCATCGGGCAGGACGGCCAGTGGCATGTGCAGGCAGAGACAGCGCCATTCCCCGTGCCCGTGACCGACCTGCGCCACCACACCCCAGCCGAGGCAGAAACCGAACTCGCAACGATCCGCCGCGAGTGCAGCGGCAAGATATTCGACCCCGGACAGCTCCCGCTGTTCGACGTCCGGGTCAGCCAACTCCACGCATCCAGCCGCCTCCACATCAGCCTGGACCTGCTGATCGCAGACGGCGGGACCGTCGCGGTGTTCCTCACCGAACTCGCAGCACGCTACGCAGCACCCGACCGCCGCTGGCTGGAACTCGAGCTGACGTTCCGGGACTACCAAGGCGCCGTGCAGCAGGCGGAGAACAGCCCCCGCTACCAGCGCGCCCGCGACTACTGGGCGACACGCGCCATCGACCTGCCGCCGGCCCCCCGCCTTCCCTTGGCCGCCGACCCGGCAGACATCGCCGAACCCACCTTCACACGGCGCACCCACCGCCTGCCCACCGACACCTGGCAAGCCCTGCGCGACCGCGCCAGCCAGCACGGAGTCACCCCCTCCGCCGCCCTCGCCACGGCCTACGCCGAGACACTCAACGCATGGTCCGACGGCGACCCGTTCACCTTGAACGTCACCGTGAACAAGCGGCTGCCGGTCCACGACCAGATCGCCGACGTCATCGGAGACTTCACCGCCATCAGCCTGCTGGAGGTGTCCACCGACCCGGTGGCAGGCTTCGCCGACCGCGCCAAAACGATCCAGGCACAGCTAGCCAGGGATCTCGACCACAACGAGTTCACCGGGATCAAAGTGCTCCGGGAGATCGCACGGCTGCACGGCCCCGATCGCGCAACGATCCCGGTGGTCTTCACCAGCGCCCTCGACTCCGCCGGCGCAGACTTCGGACAGGCGGTCAGCGGCCTCGGCACGATGGTGGACAGCATCGTGCACACCCCGCAGGTCCATATCGACCACCAGGTGTTCGAGTACGACGGAGAGCTCGTACTGAACTGGGACTCGATCGACGAACTCTTCCACGCAGACGACATGGACCGGCTGTTCCACCTGTACATCGGCCTGGTGACCCGCCTGGCCGGGGACGAATCCGCGTGGCAGAGCGCAGCCCTGCGCCCCGCCGAACCCCGCAACCTTGAGCAGGCCGGCCCCCTTCCCCTCTCGGCCGTCGCCACAGACACCTCCCCGTCCTCGGCGACGACCGACGCCGTACAACGGACCCTCATCCGGATCTGGGGCGAAGTGCTGGGCATCGAAACCGTGCCCACCACCACGGAGTTCACCCGACTCGGCGGCGACTCCCTGCTGGCCATGCAGGTCATCGCCCGGGCCGCGGCCGCCGGACTCGAGATCTCCCCCCGGACCTTCTTCGCCAACCAGACCATCGCCCTGCTCGCCACCGTCGCACGGCCGGCCGAGCCCGGCTCCCGAGCGCTCCACGAGGGCGACATCGCCCTCCTGCCCCGCCAACAGATCCTGCTCGAGGAGTGGAAGCACCCCGAAGAGCACAACTACGTCCTGCTCTTCGACATCGCCGAGCCGCTGGACCGCACCGCCCTCAGGGTGGCGCTGCGCACCTTGCTGAAGCACCACGAAGCGCTCCGCCTCTCGCTCACCGCGGGGGAGTGCGGACACACCGGCCACCTCACGGCGATGGACCAGCTCGACATCCCGCTCACCTGGGTCGACCTCGCCGAAGACTCGGAGGAGACCGTCGCACAGACCGTCACCGACGTCAGCCTTCGGCTGCAGTCCTCGATCGACATCGGCGCCGCCCCGCTCCTGCGCGTCGCAGCACTCCAACAGGAGCACCGCCAGCGGCTGCTCATGGTCATCAACCAGCTGATCTGCGACAACTACGCCTGCCGGATCCTGTGCGAGGACCTCATCTCCGCCTACCACCAGGTCACCGAGACCGGAGAGGCCGTCCTAGCCCCGTCGGACTCCCTGACCGCATGGGCCGAACTCGTGCGCTCCCGAGCCGACCACCCCGAGATCCAGGCCGAACTCACCCACTGGCGGGCCGTGGAACCCGCCCCCGACCCGCTACCGCTGGAGGACCCCCTGCCGGCCGAGCCGGCACTCATCGCACTCGACGCAGAAGCCAGTGCCGCACTCGCCGAGACAACAGCCGTCCCCGACACCCTGCTCGCCGCCGTCGCCCGTGTGATCGCCCGACGTACCGGCGCCACGACGGTCCGCATGGACATCGACTCCCACGGCCGCGATATCCCCTCCGACGCACTGAACCCGGCTCGTATCGTCGGCCGACTGGCCACCCGCTGGCCACTGGACGTCCCGGCGCTGCCCGACCCGCCCCTCCACGAGGCGGCCGCCGCCGTCGCCAGCGCACGCCGCCAAGTCCCGGCCGCCGGAAACCACTACGAACTGCTCGCCACGCTCGGCAACGCCCCCGAGATCCGCGTCGCCCCCGCACCCGTGCTCTTCAACTACCTCGGCCACTCGGACGCGCTGTGGGAACGCCTGGGCCTGTCGCTCAGCCCGGACCACCCGGGACTGCTGCCGAACCCCGATCCGCAAAGCCGTCGCCTGGAGTTCCTCGCTGGCTTCTTCTCCGACCGCCTCATCCTGGCCTGCCTGTCCGGGACACCCGACCTGCTCCACGAGATCGGCTCCGACATCACCGTCGGGCTCCTCGGCCGCACCGCGCCCCTGGCGGTCCCGGCAGACCTCGACGTACTGCGGCACTGGCTTGCCCACTGAAAGAGGAGTAGACCACCCCATGACAGACCAGTCGATCACCGAACGCCTGGCCTCCCAGCCCCACGACCGGCCTCTGATCGTCCTGGACGACGAACTGCGACCCGCCGTGCTCCCCTTGGGAGAGTTGCGTGCACGCGCCGAGATCATCGCAGGCACACTGCACCACACCTACGGCGTCGGGCCCGGTCATCGCGTATGCGTGCTCGGCCGCACGTCCCTGGACTTGATCGCCACACTGTTCGGGATCTGGCGAGCCGGCGCGGCCGTCACCGTCCTGCCGTTCCCGCGTGGGGGAGACGCCACCGAGCTGCAGGAGCTGGCCCAGCGCAGGGTGACGGCGGCGCAGGGCTCGGTGGTCGTGACCGATCCGCAGGTGGCAGACGCCCTCCAGGGCAAGATCTCGGTGCCCGTGACCGACTTTGCGTCCCTGGCCCTGAGTAAGCCCGGCAAGCCGCTTCCGCTGCCCAGCGCGGATGACACGGCGCTGCTGCAGTTCACCTCCGGCACGACCGCCCACCCGCGGGCGGTGGCCGTCACCCAGGGCCAGATCATCGCCAACTCCCACGAGTGTTTTGCCGCCGGAGGCATGACCCCAGGAGACGTCTTCGTCTCCTGGCTGCCGCTCTTCCACGACATGGGCATCATCTTCCTGACCGGTGCGATAGCCCACGGGTACACCGCCTGCACGATGGCCACGCAGACGTTCAGCGCCCGGCCGGGAGCCTGGCTCGAAGCGATCGCGACGTACCGGGCAGCGGCCACCGTCGCGCCCAACTTCGCCTACGGGCTGGCCAACCGCTATCTCACCCTGCGCCGCAACGGCTATGACCTGTCCTCACTGCGCTATGCCGTGAACGGCGCCGAGCCCATCGACGCAGACGCGCTGCGGCAGTTCACCACGACCGCGTCCAAGTACGGCATGCCGCACACGGCGATGGCTCCCTCCTACGGTCTTGCCGAGGCCACGCTGGCGGTCACCCTGGGCCACCACGACGAGACCTATCGCAGCGTCACCGTCGACCGGGCCGCCCTCGAAGAGGGAGAAGCACGCGAAGTACCGGGCACGTCCTCCGGCCGGACGTTCGTGGACTGCGGTACGCCGATCAACCGTACGAGCGTCACCATCACCGACGACACGGGCCTGCCGCTCGCTGACGGCCGCATCGGCTCGATCCGCGTCCAGGGGCCGGGCGTGGTCGACCAGTACTGGACAGCCGACGGCAGTCCCCACCCGACCCCCCTGCTGGACGAGTCGGGACGACTCGTCACGGGAGACCTCGGCTTCCGTCTTGACGGACGCCTCTACGTCTGCGGACGCCAGAAAGACATGATCATCGTGGCGGGGCGAAACCTATACCCCGAGGACTTCGAGTTCGCGACAGAGAAAATCAACGGCATTCGTCTGGGTAACGTCATGGCCTTCTCACTCCCGTCTACCGAGAGCATGATCGTCGTGGCCGAGACCAGCCTCGTCGGAACGCCAGCTGCCGAGCTCGCCCACACCGTGCGAGAGACCCTCTCCCAGGAGCTCTCCTACACACCCCACGATGTCGTACTGGTCTCACCGAAATCGCTGCCCAAGACAACCTCCGGCAAGCGGCAGCGCGGCCAGTGCCGAAACCAGTACGAGACCAACCAACTCGCCGTGCGCGCCAGCACGCTCGTGGTGAAGTAGCGCTGATATGAACCCCACCAGTACCCGCTCTGCCTCCCCGGGACGAACTCCCAGCGCCGATGCCGACGAATGGTTTCTCGGCAGCGATGCTCCCGCATCGTTGCCGACCCTGGTCTTCTTCCCCCACGCCGGAGCCGGCGCAGCCGCCTACTGGCGACTCGCACAGTCACAGCGTGATCTCGCCCGAACCCTCATCGTGCGCCTGCCTGGCCGGGAGAGCCGGACCGACGAGCAGCGATTCACCGACATCCACCCCCTGGCCCGAGCGCTCGCCCCTGTGCTGCGCCCGCGCCTGGGCAACAACTACGTGTTCTACGGGCACAGCATGGGCGCGTTGATCGCCTTCGAGATGGCGCGACTCTTCACCCTGGCCTACGCGATGCCCCCACGCCACCTCGTTGTCTCAGGCATGGAAGCCCCCCAGGACGCCCCCACCGGACATGCCCGTCACCTGCTCAACGATGCGGAGCTGTGGCAACTGGTCGGAGATATGGGGGGCATCCCGCCCGAGATCGTTGCCGACGTTTCGATGAGGCAGATGCTCCTGCCCACCATCAGGGCGGACTTCGAGCTGACTGACACCTACGCCTTCCGTGCCATGCCTCTCCTCACCTGCCCCATCAGCGCGTACGCGGGAGAAACCGACCCCGAACTGCCCGCCACCGCCATGGCGGCCTGGGGAGCCAACACCACCGGCCCATTCGAGCACACGGTCCTGCCCGGCGACCACTTCTTCAATCTGGACGGCCAGTCGGGGTTCACCGAAGCGTTCAGGACTCGCCTCACCGAGTGAAGCCGCAACAGAGCTGGGGGACGGGCGTGCACACCGCATCGCGGCCGTGCCCGCCCGACGTGACGATGGAGGTCTACGAGGGAATCGGCAAGCTCCCCTTTTTCAACCAGGATGTGGAGGGCCAGCAACCGCCCAACGAGGTCTTCGACTGCCGCAGCCGGCTTGCGGCTGCCGACGCTGTCCTCATCGTCAGCCCCGAGTACGCCCACGGAAGATCCGGCGTCCTGAAGAACGCACTTGAGCAGGTGGTCGGCGGAGGTGAACTCGTCGGCAAACCAGTCGCCGCCGTCACCGCTTCTCCCTCCATGACCGGCGGAGACCGGACCCAGGCCTGGGTCAAGGAGACGCTGGAAGTCGTGGGAGCACTGATCTTGCCGGAGCGCCTTCCCATTCCCTGCGCCAGCGCCAAGATTTCCGATGGCCGCGTCACGGACGAATCGACCCTGGCCGACCTCAGGAAGGTCGTCGAGGCGATGGCGCGCGCGGCGAAGGAGCTGAACGAAACCTGATCGCCACCTCCCGCGCCGTCCACCCACAGCCCTAGGAGGAACCATGCCCCGTCGCCTGTTCACCTCGGAGTCCGTGACCGAGGGGCACCCTGACAAGATCGCCGACCAGATCAGCGACACCATTCTCGACGCGCTGCTGCGCGAGGACCCCACGTCCCGCGTCGCCGTCGAGACGCTGATCACCACCGGTCTGGTACATGTTGCTGGCGAGGTCACCACCAAGGCATTCGCGCCGATCGAGCAGCTCGTACGGGAGAAGATCCTCGAGATCGGCTACGACGCGTCGAAGAAGGGCTTCGACGGCTCTTCGTGCGGCGTCACCATATCCATCGGCTCGCAGTCCCCGGACATCGCACAGGGCGTCGACACGGCGTACGAAAAGCGAGTTGAAGGCACATCACAGACTGCCGACTGGGACCAGCTCGATGCGCAGGGTGCCGGCGACCAGGGCCTGATGTTCGGCTACGCGTGCGACGAGACGCCGGAGATGATGCCACTGCCCATCACGATGGCTCACCGTCTTGCGCACCGTCTGTCGCAGGTGCGCAAGAACGGAACCATCCCTTACCTGCGCCCGGACGGCAAGACGCAGGTCACTATCGAATTCGACGGACCCAAGGCGGTCCGTCTGGACACGGTCGTGGTCTCGTCCCAGCACGCGTCGGACATCGACCTGGACTCGCTCCTGGCCCCCGCTATCCGGGAGTTCGTGGTGGAGCCCGAGTTGAAGGCGCTCCTGGATGACGGCATCAAGCTGGAGACCGAGGGCTACCGTCTGCTGGTCAACCCGACCGGCCGTTTCGAGATCGGCGGCCCGATGGGCGACGCTGGCCTGACCGGCCGCAAGATCATCATCGACACGTACGGGGGATATGCTCGCCACGGAGGGGGCGCCTTCTCGGGCAAGGATCCGTCCAAGGTCGACCGTTCCGCCGCGTACGCGATGCGTTGGGTCGCCAAGAACGTGGTCGCCGCGGGCTTCGCCACACGCTGCGAAGTACAGGTCGCGTACGCGATCGGCAAGGCCGAGCCCGTCGGTCTCTTCGTGGAAACCTTCGGAACCAACACGATCGACAGCGAGACAATCGAGCAGGCGATCTCCGAAGTCTTCGACCTTCGCCCGGCCGCAATCATCCGCGACCTCGACCTGCTCCGCCCCGTCTACGCCCAGACAGCCACATACGGGCATTTCGGCCGAGAGCTGCCCGACTTTACGTGGGAGCGGGCCGATCGCGTCGACGCACTGTGGCGGGCCGCGAACATATGAGCGTCTCACTTGACGCTCGGAGGGGGCTTGTTGGTGTACGGGGCGGTGGCTGACCTGGTGTGTTGCTGCTTTGTTGAGTGGCCGGGTGAGCGGTTCGGGCGGGGAGGTCAGGGTGCGTGAGTTGGGGTTGTGTCTTCTGTGTTGCGAGGGTCTGGGCTCGTTGTAGGTAGCGTCAGCGCGAAATGGGCCAGTGTGTGTTTGCGCTGGTCAGGGCTGTTCTTCCTGCTTGGCGGGTGGGGTTAGCGGGTTCGTGTGGGGCGGTGGTGGGTTTCGGTGAGGTGGTCGAGGCGGATGGCCTCGAGCGAGGTTTTGGTGATGCGTTCGGTGCCGTCGTGGATGGCGGTGATAGCGGCTTGGCGGATGAGGCGGGTGAGGCGGGTGAGGCGGGTGAGGCGGGTGAGGCTTCCGATGCGGCCGGCGGTGCGCTGGTGGAGGTAGCTGTGGTGGCGGGGGAGGGTGCCGGGTTTGTGGCGGGTGAGGTCGAGGGCGTTTTCGATGTCGGTGATGACGTCGGTGAAGGGGCGGCGGGTGCCGTGGCGGGTGGGGAGGGGCCGCAGTTGACGAGGGTGGCGCGTCCGGCGAGTTGGGCGCCGCGGGTGCCGGTGAATGGAGGGGTGTCGGTGACGTTGATGCCTGCGTAGACGAACGTCGCGGGGAGGCGTTCGGTGAGGTCTTTGAGTGGGTCGGCGGTTTGGGCGCCGGTGGTGGTGCGGGGGTTGAGGCGGTGGATTTCGTCGATGAGGACGAGTTGGACACCAGCGGCGGTGTAGGTGTGGCAGACGGCGTCGGTGATCTGGGTCTGGGTCATGCGGGTGGTTACGGGGATGCCGAGGTAGCGGGCGAATTCGGTGATGAGGGTTTTCGCGGTGGCGCCGGGCGGGACGAGGACGTACGCGACGGGTGCCGCGGTGTGGGCTGATCCGGGCGGGGGCGGGTTTTTGCGGGTGTGGGCGAGGTGGCAGGCGCGGCCGACGTGGAGGAGTGCGGTGGTTTTCCCGGCTGCGGCGGGTCCGGTGACGATCAGCGAGGGGCGTGCGGTGGCTTGTTGGTGGCGGCCGAGGATCATCAGGGTGCGGACCTGGGTGGCGAGTTGGCTGATGGTGGGGGTGCGGATGGTGACGAACGCGGAGTGGTAGGCGAGGCGCTCATCGCGGCTGCGGGGCGCCTCGTCGGGCTGGGGCGGGGCGACGGGATCGGTGGTGGCGAAGCGGTGCCAGCCCTGCCAGGTGGTCAGGGGCCAAGACGGCTCGGCCACGCCGCCGTCGGTGGCTGCTGTGCTGCTCGCGCTCTGCATGGTGGGGTGGGGGCGGGCGTTCACCACTTGTCGGCTTCCTCGTATGCGTCGTAGAGCCCGAATCCGGTGGAAGCGGCGGGCCCGGTGTCTTCGTCGTCGAGGTCGTCGATGCTGTCGTCCTCGTTCTGCTGCGCCGGCCTGTCGGCGCTCTGGCCGGTGTCGTCTTCCGGATGGCGGGCTGTGGGGAGCGGGACTGCGGCGGAGCGGGCCAGGAGGGCCTGCTCGGCCTTGGTGGCGTGGCCGCTGTGGACGCGGCGCATGAGCTGGTCGAGGGCGTCGGCGAGGTCGGCTTCGTGGCTGTCGGCGTCGCCGTGGTTGCCGTGCACAGCGAGTGTTCTGATGCGCTGCCAGGTGTGGTCGTTGAACGGCTGGTGGACGTGGTTCCGGTGGATCCACGGAATCTCGGTGAGGTGGCCGTCGGGCAGGCGGATCCAGATCTGGCGGACGTCGTGGGGGTTGTAGTGGATCTCCCATCTGCCGCCTCGGCCGGCGACCGGGGAGGGCTGGCCGCGGTAGGGGGCGAGCTGGTCGTGGTCGTAGGTGCGGTGGTGAATGCGGATGCCGGAGGCGGTGATGGCCTGCCAGCGCACGGGGAGCAGCTCTAGGTAGTCGTGGCCGGTCAGCGGGACGGGCACGTACCCGGCGACGGCGATCAGCGCGGCCCACATCTGGTTCGGCGTGAGCGCCTTGCGGGGCATCATCGGGTGGCGCAGCCCTTCGTGGGGCCGGTGGTGGTAGTGGACCAGCCATTCGTCGAGGAGGTCCTGCAACTGGGCGACGCTGTAGCAGGCTTCTTGTTCGGTGTCGGGGCCGCGGCGGGTGACGTCGGATCCGGTGTAGCCGGGCAGGTGCTGGCAGAACAGCGCGTTGATGGTGCCGAAGCCGCGCTCCACGATGCCTTTGGCGGTGGGAGCGTGAGGCGGGGCGGGCTGGACGCTGATGCCGAGGGTCTTGCAGGCGGCGGTGAACGCCCGGGAGACGAAGACCTTGCCCCGGTCGACGACGATCGTCTCGGGCAGGACGACCGGCCGGGCCGCTGCGCCGGCCAAGCGCTCGTCCAGCGTGGTCAGCTGCTGGTGGGGGAGTGCGGGGGCGTGGTCCATGCGCAGGATGTCCGGCCAGGTCGGCCGGGCGGGGTACGGGACAGCCATCTCCGCGAGCAGCAGGGCGGCGTCGACGGCTTTGGTCGCGCTGGGGCACAGGACGGCGGCGAGGATGGCGCGGGTGGCGACGTCGATGGCGATGGTGAGTTCGGGGCGGGCCAGGGTGCCGTCGTCGAAGAGGGCGAGGACGTCCAGGCGGGTGGTGTCGACCTGGACCTGCTCACCGGGCCGCAGCGCCGTAGCGGGAGTGAAGGCCCGGCCGTCGAAGCTTGCGGGGGTCTGGCGGACGGGTCCGGAGGGCAGTTCGCCCGGGCGGGCGAGAGAGGTGACGAGACGGTACAGCGTGGCCTGGGACGGCGAGGGCACCGTACCGGGGCCGTGCCGGTTCTCCAGAATCTGGTTGATCAGCGGGAACAGGCCGTTGATGGTGCCCTTGGAGCGGCCGCGCCGCCGGCGCAGCGCTTCGCGGACGGCGCTGACGACCCGTTCGTCGGCCCGCCCGGTGGGGCTGGACGGCTGGACGTGCGGGTGGTGCGGTGGTCGAGGAGGCCCCACAGGCCCTGCTTGCGGTAGGCCAGGCGCATGCGCTGCACCGTGGTGCGCGAGACGCGGCCGAAGCCGAGCCTGGTCAGCTCCTCGGCCTTGGCCTGTTCCCGCTCGGCCAGCGTGTGCTGCTCGGGGGCGTACTGCGGCCGCACGGTGCCCTCGGTGCCGAGCCCGCCGGGCAGCCCGCATTCGACCTCTCTCACGTGCCGCTGCCAGGCCAGTGCCTTCTCGCGCGCCGCGGCGGGGGCGGTCTCGAACAGTCCCCACTGCGGGGCCGCCTGGGGCACGTCGGCTCCGATCACGGTGAAGCCGGGGTCGGCGAACAGGTACCCGGCGAGCACGGCCTCACCGCCGCCGTCTGGGCCGACGAGGTGGATGTCCTGCCCGGACAGGGCGACCACTTGCCACTTCACGCCGCGGAAGCGGACATGTGCCCCGACCTTCACGGCTGGCCGGGCATTGCGTCGGGCACTCACCCGGCAGCTCCCGTCTTGCTGGGATCGATCCAGTCCCGGGGGCCGACCAGGAGGCGTTCGTGCAGCGGCGTATCCAGGTTGGTCGTCAGCTGTCCGTGCCACAGGGCGTGGAAGATGGCGGGGAGGGCCTCGATCGGATCGCCGGCCGCTTCGGCACCTTCGATCAGCGGCCGTGGCCGCGCGAATTCCTCGAGCACTGTCGCTGTCAGCCCCGAGCGGCCGACGTTGCGGGGGTGGCGGTAGCCGGCCAGCCATTTCAGATTGGCAGCCAGCACGTCGTCGAGCGGGGAAAGGCGCCGGTAGGTCCAGCCAATGTCCGAGCACGCCTGGGCCACCGCTTCGGCAGCGTTGAGGGCGCGCTCGCCGCCGGCGTCCGGGTGGCTGGGGCAGTCGGCCAGCAGGGCGGTGCCGTCGGTGTAGCGGGCGAAGAGCTGCGGCACCCAGGAGCGGACTTGCCCGCGGGGGGTGCGCCACAGCAGCCGTACCGGCCGCCCCGCCAGCCCGGTCACGTCCGGATCGCGGTCCAGCAACATCAGCTGGATGCGCATCGCGTACGACCCCGCGGCCACGTGCCGCCCGGTGGTCGCCGACCACCACAGGTCCGGCCCCCAGCGCCGCCCCGGGATCACCGGGAACGCCGACACCGGTGGCAACTCCTCGAACGCCACGGTCATGGCGGCATCCGCCCACCGCTGCTGGACCGACTGGCCCACCGGGTCGAGGAAGACCGCCTCGAATCCGCTTTCACGAGCCACGGCCACCTGCTCTGCCCGGCCCACGGGCCGGGCCGCTCCTGCGCTGGTCACCTGCGCCAGCCAAGCTGCTCCCGTCGGCAGGCGCCGCCGTTTTCAGGGTTTCTGCCACAAACGAGTGCCGTATCAGCTAACAATCGACGAAGTCATCCCATCGTTCTCAGCCGCCGTCTTCCGGCTTGCCCGCCGTCAGCATGCTCCTAAGTGTCTCGGTGGGCATGTCCGCCCACCGGGCCACTTCCTCCAGCGGCACTCCGCCGTTCACCGCCGCCACCGCGGTCCGCTTCCAGGCCGCCTCGATCAAACCGGCACTGTGACCGAGGCCGCGCAGCAGCGTTCGGGCGACCTCGGCGGTCGGCCCGCTCTGCACGCCGCGCAGCTGGAGCAGCTGTTCCTCGGCACTGTCGATGAGTCTGCCGATCCGGGAACCGCTGCTCGGGCGGCACCACCGTCCGCCACATCGTCCCCGAGCCCGGCGCCCGTTGCTCCTTGCCGAGCACCCGCAACTGCCCGGCCATGGTCACCGGTTGGTGTTCCTGGCGTACCCACCAGGGATCGTTCGCGTACCCGGGCGGGCCGCCGGCTCCGCGGCGCTGGCGGATGACGCTGCCCATCCAGGCGATCAGCGGACCGCCGTGATCCGTCGCTGCCAATGGCCCCAGCCACGTGCGCCCGACCCGCTCTCCAAGCCGGCGGCAGAACATCCCGTCAGCGGGCAGCGCCCGCGGCCGCCCCGCACCACTGTCCACCCACACCAGCTCGGCCATGCTCGGATCCAGCAACGCGTCGGCGACCACCACCACCTCGGGGAAGACGACCGTGTCCCGCCCCACGATCCGCCACCGCTCCAGATCGCCTCCGGCGTCACCGCCCGCAACCTGGTGCAGGCGCCGTGGCCAGATCGTCTCCCGCTCCCAGTGAAGGGCCTGCTCCCACCACCGCGCCACCACCGCGTGCGCCAGCGCGAACATCCGCTCCGGCTCCGCCCCGGACCGCACCGCCCGCCGCACCACCCCGCTCCACCGCCGCTGTGCAGCGGTCACCTCCGGCAGGTGCCGCACGTCCAGGTACTCGTGGGGCTGGTCGGCGTCCGCGTCCAGAAGCCACCGCCCGTGACGGACACACACCCGCGACCAGAGCGGCGCGTACCGCACCACCCGCACGACCGTCCCTGTACGCCCGGCGGCGCACAGGCGGCAGCCGAATGCCACCGGCCCGGCGACCGCGCCGCCGATCCGCCAGGCCGCAGCCGGCACCCCGTCTTCTTCGGCAGGCAGCTTGGCGTCCTCCCGCGCCCAGGACGGCAACGCCCGCGCCAGCACGTCTTCCTCGACGCCGCACAGGCCCGCCAGGAGCTGCCGTCCGGCTGCGTTCAGCAGCACCTCGGCGTCGGCCCGCGCGCCCCCGCCGTCGTGCCCGGGTTGGTAGTTGCGCCAGTGCCAGCAGGACCGCAACACCTTCGCTTCCAGCCCGTAGTGGTTCGCGATGCGGCAGATCAGCGACGAGGTTGTCTCTCCCCGTAGGGGAGCGGTCCGCAGTACACCAGGGCGATGGGTCACTCCACCACGGTCTCGTGCCCGCTGTCCCGGGCGGGCGCTTTTGCAGCGGATGCCGGGCGCCCTGACCTCCGCCTCCCTCCCCGGGGCCGTCACTCCCACTCGACGGGGCCCTTCAGACCGTTTTTCCTGTCACCTCCTGCTATCCCTGTGACCTGCGAAGACGGTGCGACAGGCCGGGAAGCAGGGGCAGTTGGGAAAAGATCTTGGCCATCGGCATCCGGATCTGGCCTCCGGCGGCGTGTAAGGGAGTGAAGGCCCTTGGGCCCTCATCAACGAGTTCGTTTCTACTGGGAGGCCTGGTCGATGACTTGGTCGTACTGGGCAGGAGCGGGCGGGGTTCCCCTGCTGCTCCTGCTGTTTTTCGCGATGCGCCGTGCCAAGGGCGTCGTGGAGGTGCTTGTGAAGGCGTACATCGAGACCCGGGCGGAGCGCGAGCAGCGCGCCACCATGGTCGCGATGGCGCAGTCCCTGCCCGACGGCGGTGCCGCGGCCCGCTTCGAGGAGGGACGGCCGGCGTGGCTGTTCCGCAAGGACGCAGCCGACCCGGCAGGCCACCGGGCCATCGCCACGCGGGAGGCTGCGTGAGCGAGGCCGTACCGGGAGCGGACTTCGAGTCCTTCGTCCTCGAGACCATCGAGGCGTTCTCCCGACTGGCCCAGGTCCAGGCAGGCGACCTGCACAGCGCCCAGGACGCGGTGCAGGACGTCTACCTGAACATGTACCGCCGGTGGGACCAGCTCATTGCTGGCCACGGTTCCCTGACCTCCTACGGCCGCACTGCGGTGAAGCGGGCGGTCATTGACCAGTTCCGCCGCAACAAGCGGATGGTTACGGTGCCTGTTCACGGCCTGCCCGAAAAGGAATCAGGCATCGGCATCCCCGAGGCCGCCTACGAAATGATTAAGGAAGGCATCGACGAACTCGTCGCAAGCCTTCCTGAACGGCAGCGCGAGGTCATCACCCTGTGTGTTCTGCAGGACCTCAGCCCTGCCGTGGTTGCGCAGCGCCTCCAGATAAAGGAGGAGTCGGTGAAGCGCTACATCAAAGCCGCCGCCAACAACCTGAAGAAGTCCATCAACGAGCACAGCGAGGAGGCCACCGCATGACATACCTGTCCGCTTGGACACACCAGCCCGAGGAGCGGGGGATCCGGCTCCTCGCCCTGTGGCTTCTGCTCGAAGGCTCTGAGCAGGCATTCTCCAAGGGTTCTCGGATCAGCGAGGACCCTGTCCAGGCGGAGGGGGGCCAGCCTTCGGGCTGGCCCCCGGCCCCCGCCCCCTGCCTGGAAGACCACGAAAGCGGAAACCACCGAACCAGCGTGGTCCGTGAACTACGCACTCTCCTGAAAAAGGAAATCGATGATTCCGCGACACCACAGGAAACACGGCGCGTAGCAGAAATCCTTGAGTTCTTGGACAGGGATAACGTAGCGCGAAGCTGGTGGGAAAGGGCAGCACACAAGGGTGACGAGGATGCGCGGGACTATCTTCATATCCTTGATGCCGAAGAAGAACTATCGGCATGCTGCGGGCACGGAAAAGAGCACGCTGAGGAAGCTTTCAGATCATTCGTGAGTGGCTTTGTATGCCGGTCAGCCGGTATCCGCGTAGCTACAGACAGGGTCGATTGGGCTTTGGGGGAAGCCGGAGTCGGGCTGTCTGAAGCAACACAAGCCCTCGTGCGTGAGATTGAGGACTTCCTGGCGCACCTGGACCACACCACCGGCGGGCCACGGTGCTGACACGACAGCGCGTTACGCGCCCACAGACGGGAGAGTCTTTGTAGGCCAGCCTCCATGAGGCCTTCACGTGAGAAGGCCGGACGACTCGTTGAAGTGGCGGCCCATCTCCGCGCCCGCGGGGATGGGCCGCCACTGCATTACCCATAGCTCCGTAAGTCGACTGACAGAGTCCTTCCGCCAGCCACGACTGGATCGAGCACTCGCCGCTGAATACGGGACCGCCGACCCAGTCCCCGGTTGGTGCGACATCAGCAGGGGAGACGCTGCTGCGGAAACGGTATGACTTGCACCAGGACCGCATCCGGCACCTGACCGTCGCCCTGCCGCCCCGCTACGCCGCCCGCCTCTTCGAGGCCCAGGAGCAGGGCGCCACCGAGCAGCAGCTCAAGGAGATCGCGGCCGAAGCCCTCAAGGAGGTGTACTTCCAGGACAACGGCCGCCGCGCCGGCCAGCTGGAGGAGGTGCGCTTCACCGACATCGAGCACCTCAAGTTCGACCTGTAGACCCCGAACAGCGAGTCCCGTCAGTCACAAGGCTCCGCCGGGACCGGGCAACGGCGGTCTACCTCTTGCCCGCCGTTTTGAAGCGGAATCCGAAGAGACCGCCGGTTTCGTGTTCGTCGGTGAGGCGGGGGCTGCGGATGTATGGCTCGGGATCGAAGCCGCGCTGTGCGGCCATACCCAGGCTGTCGGTGTTGATCGTGACGATGTACTGCAGGTTCTCCTCCACGGTGACTTCGGCGGCGAGCTTCAGGGCAGCGGCGACTTGCCGGTCGTCGACGCCGTCGTAGAGGTGGCTGTCGTGGATGAGGAAGTCGGGGCCACGGCCGTGGCGGTGTGCCAGGACCGCGAGGGTCAGGTCGAAACAGAAGATGACCATGTTGCTGATGCCGCGGCTGCCGTCGCTGTCGATGCGCGGGGTGATGGTCAGGCTGTTGCGGCCGGCCTCGATGGCGAGGTAAGCCTCGCGCCCTTCCCCGTAGAGGCGCTGGGCGTAGTGAGAGAACAGCAGGATGGCTTCGTCGGTCTGCCGACGGCGCTCCTGGAGATCGGTGTCGACCGCCTGCTGCAGTTCCACGCTCTTCGCGGTGATCTGCCGGGCGCTCGCTTCGAGGGTCTGAGCTGCTTCGAAGCGGTGACGCAGCGCCTGGAGCGCGGCCTCATCGCGTCCAAGGGCCGTCTGTAGGGCCGTCAGAGCCTCCAACGCTCCTCCCTCGGCAAGGTCTCGAAGGAGGCGGGCTTGGTCCTCGCCCAAGCGTGCCCGCTCCGAGCGGCGTGACTGGAGCCGTTCGGTGAGTTCGGCGATCTCTTCTTCCAGGAAGCGTCGACGGTTGCGGACCACTGAGTGGTGGAACGTCCTCACATCTTCGAACCGTCGGCGGACCTGATCGTTGAGGACGACGCCGAGTTCTCGGTAGACGGGCTCGAGGTAGTCGACTTCGACGTCGGTTGTCTCGGTGACGGCTGCCTGGAGCTCTTCGAGGTTGTGCTGATCGATCACATCTTCCTGCGCCAGTTGCTTGATGCGCCGGCTGATCTGGTCCGCTCTGTCTTTGAGGCGTTCGTATTCGGGGACGACCTGAAAGGCCGCAACCTGTGCACGGAGCCGCTCCACCTGCGCCTCGGCCAGCGTGATCTGGCCCCTGAGGTCTGCGGTAGACCCCACGATGCGCCCCCACACTGGGTCATCGACCGCTTTCTTCAGCTGGGCACGCGTCGCCTTGCGGGCGGCCAGTTGCCTGTACTCGTCGACGAGCTGCCAGTCCAGGCCCAGAAGGTAGGCGAGGTTGGAGGCGGCTTCCGGGGCGGACTGGCGGGAGAAGGTACGGGTCGGCTCGTTGAAGCCGTGCGACGAAATGCGCCGGGCGAGGAAGGAGAGCAGCACCCTTCCGCTGACGCCCGGGTGGTCACCGCGCAGATCGAAGAGATCCCGCTCGATCAGCTGTGTCCACCGCTCCACCGGCAGCTCCACAGCACCTGCGAGGGGAAACATGGCACCGTCGTCTGTCCCGGTCACGTCCTCGTTGAGCGTCACGAATCCGGCACGCTGTCCGCTGCGGCGGACACCAAGCGGACTCCTCAGCCCCGGCCAGTCCATTTCAAGGTTGAACGTGATGTGCCGCAGCGCCTTGTTCATGGCGAGCGAGGTGTTTGTCGCTCGAGATCCGAGCAGGAAGTGGATCAGCTCGATCAGGCTCGACTTGCCAGCGCTGTTGCGACTGTCAGTGTCTGCGGACGAGGCGGTGGTGGACGCGACGATCAGGTTCAGGCCCTCGACGAAGGACACCTCTTTGAAGCGCTCGTCGTCAGCGCTCAAGCGGCGCAGCATGCATGCTCCTTGCAACGAGGATGTCCTGGTCCAGCTCTATGGCTCCCATGCTGTAGAGCACGTCCAGTGCCAGGACGAACCAGCCGAACGATACGGGCGAGGTGTGACTGTGCTCGGCCCGCCAGGTCTTCAGCCGGGCCCACGTCTGACTGACAGACCGCGGTTCGTCCAACTGCAGCAGGATCTGGGCACCGACGGCGAGCAGGCACCGGTCTGGTGCAATGCCCTTTGTAGGGGTGATCACGCAGATATCTCGATCCCGGGCTGCCAGCCAGTGGGAGGCGCTTCGAAAATGTCGCACCGCCCGAAGAAATGCGCGAGTACGACGAGGGCTGCACGCAACACCTTAGGTCGCGGCTGTGCGTTGCCCAGCACGTACATCTGGAGCTGCCACAGCACGTCTTCAGGATCGTCCCAGTGCCTGCGAACCTGCTCGTAGTACACGCGGAAGCCCTGCGCGACCTCATCGTGTTCCAGCTCCCGCATATTGCCCGCATAGAAGGCGTCCACGAGGTGGGCCTGCCGCATCCCGCGGAGCAGGTCCTCGCGTGCTTCGCCTTCGAGCCGGTTGAAGTCCAGTTTCTCGATGCGCACGTCTGGCAGAGGCATGAGCGGGTCAGAGGAAGTCCGAAGTTCCTGAAGCTGTTTCAGGAGAGGCTCAAGATCATCCATCCCGATTCCGAACGTCATCTCCTTGATCGGGATCTCGCACCGGAGGACGTCTTCCGCCGTCACTTGGTCCAGTTGCATGCACTCGTGCCACAAGCGCCGGCTACCCATCTGCTCAAACAGCAGGGCCGGCGTGCTGGTGGCCGCCTCGGACAGCATTGCTGTCACTTCGGGGTGAACGCCGCGTCGGTCGTTGTGCACGAAAACGAACGTGTCGAACTGCCCACTGCGTTTGGCGAGCGCACCGGCCAGGTCGCCGTTGAACTTCTTGCGGACTTTGCTCGGCTTCACCGTCTGCGGGGCGTAGCAGGCATACAGCTTGCGGGAGTGCAAGGTGAGACCGTCTGCCGACATATCGCCCAGGCTGCCCGCGGTGCGCACATCCAGGAAGTCTGGGTACCTCGAGCACATGAGCCGGTGGAAGAAGTCTTCGAACTCGTTCTCGTACAACTCCGCCATGAGCTCAAGGAACTTAACCCGTGCATAGGCACGCTGCTCGTACCGCATATACCCCCCTCACCTACAAGGAGAAAAGAGTAGCTCTACGTGATCACTCTCGGAAGTCCTGCCGTCACGCTCCAGACGGGGTGCCTTGCCAACTTGGGACCTCAGGGCGGATATCGATGGTGCTCAGCAGCGCCTGTTGGTGGGGGTGGAGTTGGTGCCAGAGGGTTGTCTGTTTGTGGGCCCAGCGCTGGAGTTCGGGCGGGAGGGGCTGGCCTGTGGTGTGGAGGGTGCGGCGCTGGTGGTATTTGCGTTGCCAGGCGAAGGGCCAGGGCGGGTTCCACCAGGGGTCGAGGAGGGTGAGTTCTTGCAGGGTGCGGGCGGACAGGAGGCCTGCGCGGGCCTTGCGTCGCTGCTGGATGAGCCAGTGCCCCAGGGCGAAGCCGTGGTGGTGGGTCTGTTTGAACACGGCGAGGTGCCCGTGGGCGGCGGCGTAGGCGCGGGCGTGGGGGAGTCCCTCGCCCGGTGGGTAGCGTCGTGTCGTCGCGGGAGTCGGCACGGGTTCGATGGCGGGCGCGGCGCCGATGCCGGCCAGGAGTTCTTGCTGGGTGGGGTGGAGGCTGTCCCACAGCCGTGTCTGGGTGGTGATCCAGCGACGCTGCGTCGTGGTCAGGTTGCCGCTGGTCGTGGCAGCGCGTGCCCGATGGTAGGTGCGCTGCCATGCGAGGGGCCAGGGCGGGTTCCAGTGCGGGTCGAGGGCGTTCAGCGCGGCGATCCGGGCAGGGTCGGTGCGCCCGTCAGCGACGCGGTGTCGCTGGCGTAGGAGCCAGCTGCCCAGGGGGTAGTCGTTGTGGCGGGTCCGTTCGGCCACGGCCAGGTGCCCGTGTTCGGCGGCATAGCTACGTGCGTAGGCGAGCCCTGTGTCCACAGGGGCAGGGCTTCGGCCGGCTTCGGTCACGGTGCGGGCGACGGCAGGGTTGATGCCGATGTCCGCGAGGAGGTTCTGCTGCTCGGGTTGCAGTACGTCGTGCCGGGCACACTGACGGCGCAGCCACACTGTCACCTCGTCCTCGTCCCCGCCGTGATGCGGGCCGGGCACCTTCAACCGTCCCCTCTGCCATCGCTTACGGGCCTGCTGGTAGCGCCGCTGCCAGGAGTAGGGCCAGGGCGGGTTCCACCAGGGATCGAGTTCGGCCAGCAGCCGGCCACGCGGCCACGCGCCTTCGGAGGCCTGAGCGTGCTGGCGGTCCTGGCGGCGCTGCTCCACCAGCCAGCGGCCCAGGGCAAATCCGTCGTGCACGTACTCGGAGGCGACTGCCAGGTGCCCGTGTGCCGAGGCGAAGGAACGAGCGCTGGTCATGCCGTCCAAGGCCCACAGACCGGCAGCAGCAGCCTGCTCGTTCACAGCCTGGGGTGCCCCGGCCCTGCCCTGCACTTTCGCGGCTTCCTCGGCTGTGATGCCGATATCTGCCAGCAAACGCTGCTAATCGGGGTCCAGACGCCGATAAGCGGCACACTGTCGCGACAGCCACAGGGCGAGATCTGCTTCGGCCCCGGGAAATCCGTCCCTCACGTCGAGCCCGCCTCCGCTCTCCACCAGTCGCCGGGCCTGTGCGTAGGAGCGCTGCCAGGCCAGCGTCCAGGGTGGGTTCCACCAGGGATCGATGGCGTCGAGTGCGCGGGAGCGCTCCGTGGGCTCCGGGCTCTGGCGCGCTCTGCGGCGCCGGCGTGCGAGCCACGATCCCAGCGGATACCCCTGGAACATTGTGTCCGCGGCGGCCAGACAACCGTGCTCGGCGGCATAGGACCTGGCGTGCGTCAGCCCCGTCTCGAAGCTGGCCTGGATGCTGATCCGCCGTGGCAGAGCGGCGCGCGCCGCCTCGGCCGTGATGCCGATGTCCGCCAGCAGACGATGCTGTTCAGGATGGAGAGTGCTGTAGCGGGTGCACTGCAGATACAGCCACTCGCCGTTGAGTATCTGCGTACCGGGGAATCCCGCGGCTGCTTCGGGCGGACCGGCAACCGCGGCGTGATCGCGCGCCCGGTAGTACGAGCGTTGCCACTGCACCGACCAGGGGACGTTCCACCATGGGTCCAAGGCGGCCAGCGCCTGTGCACGGTCCGGCGCCATCGCCCATGCCCTGGCCTGGACGTTGCCCAGCCATTCCCCAAGCCGATAGGAATCGACCGCGTGGTCCTTCGGGACAGCGAGATTGCCGTGTTTGTGCACGTAGCGGCGGGCATGTGCCAGGCCAGTCGCGAAGGCTTCGTCCGCCTGCCGACTGTGTCCGCGCCGCCGCTTACTCTCCACGCGCTGGCCGCCGGTCCCTACACGTGCCCGTACTGCGAACTCGTCCACCAGAGGGCGCTGGCGGTGGGCCGGAGCCACCATCCACATCTCCTGGCCCGTTTGTCCCGCCCTGCGCCCGCACGCACTGATACGCCCACGCGAAGAGGGGGCCCGACGTCTCCTGCGCCAGCTGTTCCACGTACCAGGGCCGCCGCATACAGCCCGCAACAGCCGTCAAGAGCGTCGGCAGATCAGCCAGGCGAAAGGGAACATGGCTCTGTGCCTCGGCCACCAGACGGCGCCGGAAGTCGTCACCGGCCAGCAGCGTGGCCAGGGCAACGGTCTCCGGATAGGTCACCAGCTCCCGCGCCACGACCTGCCACGCGTCCTGGTCCAAGCCGTCGCTGTCCAGGCTCCGTAGCCGCGCTGGCCACACATGCTCCCGCGCCCACGTCTGCCACCACCACGACGCGGTCACTGCCTGCGCCACCTCGAAAGCATCCGCTGCCCGCGCGGAACGGCGCAGCAGCCTCACGTGATGGTGCCGGGCTTCCAGCATCTGCTCGCTCCCGGCCAGGTTCACCACTCGGCCGACCGCGCCCGGGATCTGCATAAGCCACCGGCGATGAGGCAGGCACACCCGCTGCTCAGGGCCCAGATACAGGCGGGCAGCCTCCTGCCTTCCGGTACGCCGCGCCGTGCATGCAGGGCAGGCTGGTCCCCACCGCCGCACCTTCTCCGCGGTGTGGTGAAACTGCGCTGCCGGCCCCGTGGCGAACCGCCGACGAGGCTCCTCCTGCGCCCAGGCGGGCAGCGCCCGCAGCAGGTGACGTTGCGGGACGCGGCACAGCTGCGCTACCCGGTCCCGTGCTTCCTGGTCCAGATAGATCTCACTGTCCGGCCGCGCCCTGCCCATCACGTTCGGCAGTCCACCCACGTCGACGATCGCCGCCAGCAGGTCCCTGAACGCCATGCCGTAGCGTGCCGCCAGCCGGATCAGGAACGACTGCGTCATTTCCCCCTGCAGCGGCCCCACGCGCAGCACACCGCTCGGCGGCATGATCGGTCCAGCCGCTGCCAGCTTCCGAGTCTCGCCGCTCATTCCGCCCCCGTCCGTCAGCCCTGGTCCTCGTAACCACCTGCGGACTCCACCTGGTTAGGGCCCCAACCTTGAGCGGCCTGGGCACCCCGCAAACACAAGGCAGTCATGCCCACTCAACCCCCAGCTCCGCGAGGGCAGCTGTCGCCGTTCGTTCTTTTTGATCGGTGTCTGGGGTGTTGAGCTGGGTTGATCAGTTGGCTGGTTGGGGCTGGCGGTGTGCTGTGTGCTGGCGAGGGGCTTGATGTTGCTTGCGGGCTGGAGCCGGGCAGGTCTGTGGGCTGCGGTGTTCTCGCTTCGGGGCGTTGGTGTGGCTGTTGGTCAGTTTGTTTGGTTGCTCGGTCAGGTTCGTTGGATGGCTGTTGTAGCGGTACAGGGGTGTGGGTCCGTGGATGCGGAGGGTGGTCAGGAGGTGTTGTTGGTGGGGGTGGAGCTGCTCCCATGCTCGTTGCTGGGTGCGGATCCACTTTGTGGTGTTGTTGGGGAAGGACTGACCAGCGCTGTGGTAGGCGTGGGCTTGGTGCCAGCTGTGGTTCCAGTTGGCCCGCCAGGGTGGGTTCCACCACGGGTCGAGGGCAGTGAGTTCTGCCTCGTGCGGCCAGGGGCTCCTGTGGCGTAGCTGACGTGTCTGCTTATTGATCTTGGTTGTGACCTGCTGTTGCTCAGCTGTATTGAGTGGCGGCTCTGTTCCGTGGGTGAGGTCTACGCGAAGCCGAGTGTCCGGCGCCGGAGGATATGTGGGCTGAGCTGGCTGTTTGTGGTGCGCAGTGAGCTGAGTGAGGTGGCGGTTTTTGTGCAGGGAAAATGGTGCGCCTATAGGTATGGCGAGTTGTAGGCCGATGGGCTGGGGCCAGGGCAGCGTCGGAGCGATGAGTCTTTCAGCGGGTGGCCAGGCGTTGCCGGAGCAGGTCGTGGTTGGCGGGTGCGAGGCGGGGCAGTTGGAGGCGGCTGGTGAGTTGGTGGAGGAAGACGGTCTGCTGGGTGCGTGTCAGGGGGTGTGGGGGCAGGCGGTCGAGGGCTGTGGCGAGGGTGAGGGTCTCGGGGTAGGTGATCAGGTTCCGGCAGGTCAGGGCGGGGAGGCCGGGTGCAGGGGTATGTGGGGGTTGGCGGCGGTGAGTCGGTGTAGGCGTGTGTGCCAGCGTTCGTGCAGGTGCTGATGGTGGTCGTACCACCGCGTGGTGATCGTCGATGCCCAGCTCAGGGAGGACGCCGTTGGTGGGCGGCGGGTGGTGAGGCGGGCGTGGGTGAGTTCGGGGAGTGAGCGGGTGTCGAGGGGCGTGGGGTGCCTGGGGTCGCTTGAGGCTTGCTGGTGGCGGGTGCAGATGATGGCCCGGGGCAGGTCCGGTGCCGGGTGGATCCACGCGGGGACGGCTTTGTGCGGGCTGCGGTGAGCGGTGCAGGCGGTGCACGCCGGCAGTGGCTGCATCGCGGGCTGGACGGGCTGCCAGCGGGTGATGGCGGCGTGGGCTGTGCCGATGGCGGCGGGCGGGGGCTGGCGGGGCAGGGCGCGGGCGAGGTGTGCGGGTGGGATGCGGGTGAAGTCGGACAGGCGGCGGGTGGCTTCGTTGCTGAGGTGGATTTCGGTGGTGGGCGGGGCCGCCCAGGTGCCGGTGGCGGTGATGTGCAGGCCGTCGAGGAGCTGGGCGGCACTCAGGTGGTAGGCGGCGGCGAGGCGGGCGAGGTAGGAGGCGGTGGCCTCGCGGGGCAGCGGCCGTACGCGCAGTGCGCCGGGCGGGGCGGGCCACAGGGTGCCGGCTCGTAGTGCGGTGTGGGCGGTCACCGGCTGCCGGGCCGGGCGCGGCGTCCGGGGGTGCGGGGCCGGTAGTGCTCCTCGGCGAGGTGGTCCAGCGCGAGGGAGTCCAGCAGCGTCTTGGTGATGCGTTCGCTGCTGTCCAGGATGGCTTCGATGGCGGCCTGGCGGATCAGCCGGGCCAGGCTGCCGATCCGTCCGGCGGTCCGCTCGTGCAGGTACGGCGCCAGCCTGGGCAGGGTGCCCGGCCGGTGCGCGGTCAGGTCGAGGGCCTGCTCCAGAGCGGCGATCAGCTCCCGGAACGGCTCCCGGTCGCCTTCGCGGGCGGGCAGCGCCCCGCAGTCGATCAAGGAGGCGCGTCCGGCCAGCTGCGCCCCGCGCACCCCGGTGAACACGGCGCTGGCGGTGACGTCGATGCCCGCGTAGACGAACGTCGCGGGCACGCGTTCGGTGAGGTCTTTGAGCCAGTCGGCGGCCTCCGCGCCGCTGGAGGTGCGCGGGTTGAGCCGGTGGATCTCGTCGATCAGCACCAGCTTGACCCCGGCCGCGGTGTAGGTGTGGCAGACGGCTGTGGTGATCTGCGCGGTGGTCATGCGTGTGGTGACGGGGATGCCGAGGTAGCGGGCGAACTCCCCGGCCAGCGTCTTGGCCGTGGCGCCCGGCGGCACGAGCACATACGCGACGGGCACGCTGTCGTCGCCGGGGTGGGCGCGGCGGGTGTGGGCCAGGTAGCAGGTCCGGCCGACCTCGAGCAGAGCGGTCGTTTTGCCGGCGGTGGCCGGGCCGGTGACGATCAGGGACGGACGTGCGGTGACGCTCTGGTGGCGGCCGAGGATCATCAAGGTGCGCACACTGCGCGAAAGGTTCTCGATGGCCGGGGTGCGCACGGTGACGAACTGCGAGTGGTAGGCCAGGCGTTCCTCCAACGAGCGGGGTGCCTGGCCCGGCTGCGGCGGCGTGGGCGGTGCGGTGGCGGCGAACCGGGCGAAGGCGCCGAAGGTGGTGACTGCCTGTGCGGACGTCTCCTCGACAGGGGGCGTGGTGTCGGGGCTGGTCACCAGTGCTCGGCCTCCTCGAAGGCGTCATACAGCGCGAATCGGGCCGGCGGCGGCGGGGGCTCTTCACCACCAGCTTGGCTGTCGTCACCGTCATGGGTGCGGGCGTCGACAGCGGCGAGACTGTCCTCGGCGTCCTCGACGGGATGCTGAGCCGGCAGTGTCCCCGACGGGGTGGCAGCCGCCGGGCTGCCGGGCAGGGGGCGGCTGCGGCGCAGGACCTGGTCGGCGGCCTCCGCGAGGGCGGCTTCGTGCGCCTCGCGGTCCCCGCGCCGGTTGAGGGCTGCGCGGATGTGGCGCCAGGTGGTCTCGCTCATCGGGGCGTGGACGTGGTCGCGGTGGATCCACGGGATCTCGTGCAGCTGCCCGTCGGGCAGCCGGATATAGATCTGGCGTACGTCGTGCGGGTTGAGGTGGACTTCCCACTTGCCGCCCGCGCCGGTGGGTGAGGGCCGTCCGCGGTGCTCGTTCAGCAGAGTGTGGTCGTAGGTGCGGTGGTTGATGCGGATGCCGCGGCCGGTGACGGGATGCCAGCGCACCGGCAGCAGTTCCACGTAGTCGGCTCCGGTCAGAGGCAGCGGCACGTATCCGCACGCGCCCAGGAGCGCGCCCCACATCTCGTTCGGGGCCGGCGCCTTCTTGGGCAGGAGAGGGTGGCGCAGCCCGTCGTGGGGGCGGTGCTGCCAGCATGCGGTGATCCATTCGTCCAGCAGCTCCTGCAACTGGGCCACGGTGAACCGGGCTTCGTCCTGAACTGCCTCGCCGCGCGCGAGGACGTGGGGGCCGGTGTAGCCGGCGACGTGCTGCGCGAAGAGCGTGTTGATGCTGCCGAAGGTCCGCTCGACGGAGCCCTTGGGAGCGCTCGGTGGGCCTTGCAGCCCGGTGCGCCTTGCTGCGCTGGGCCCCCAGCCAGGCCCCCAGCGGATACCCCTCGTGCACCGCCCTCTTACCGGAGACCGCCAGGTGGCCGTGCTCGGTGGCATAGGCCCGGGCGTGCGCTAACCCTGTTTCGAAACGTGCCCGCATGCTGGCCCGCCGCGGTCGAGCGGTACGGGCTGCTTCGGCCGTGACGCCGATGTCCGCCAGCAGACGCTGCTGCTCAAGGTGGAGAGCGTCGTACTGGGTGCACTGCAGATACAGCCACTCACCATTCAGCACGGCAGTCCCGGCAAACCCTGCGGCTGCATCCGGCGGACCGTCCACGGCGGCGTGATCGCGCGCCCGGTAGTACGAGCGCTGCCACTGCACCGACCAGGGGACGTTCCACCACGGGTCCAAAACCGTCAGCGCCCGGACACGATCCGGCGACAGCGCCCAGGCCCTGGTCTGCACATTGTGCAGCCATTCCCCAAGCCGGAAGGACCCCACCATGGTGTCCTTCTGGACAGCAAGGTTCCCGTGTTCGCGCACGTACTGGCCCGCGTGCGCCAGGCCGGCCGTGAAGGACTCATCCGACTGCCGGTTAAGCCCCCGCAGTCTCTTGCCCTCCACCTTCTGCTCGCCGGCCCCGGCGGAAATCCGCGTGGCGAGCTCGTCAACGAGCGGGCGCAAACGGTGCGCCGGAGCGACCGCCCACATCGCCTGCTCTCCGTGCCGGGTGCGACGCGGCGGCCGCACGCACTGATACGCCCACGCGAACAAAGGCCCTGACGTCTCATCCGCCAGCTGCTCCCCGTACCAGGGGCGCCCCACGCAGCGCTCAACCGCCGAAAGCAGCACCGGCAGATCAGCCAGCCGAAACGGCACATGTCCCCGGGCGTCGGCTATCAGGCACTGCCGGAACCCGTCATCGGCCAGCAGCGTGGCGAGCGCAACCGTCTCCGGGTACGTCACCAGCTCCCGCGCCAGGACCCGCCACACCTCCGTATCCATCCGTCCGCTGCCCAAGCTCCGCAGCCGAGAAGGCCACACGTGTTCCCGCGGCCACGCCTGCCACCACCACGAGGCAGTCACCGCTGCAGCCACCTCGAACGCCTCCGCAGCCACCGAGGAATGACGCAGCAACCTCGCGTGACGACGATGGGCCTGCACCCACTGCTCGCCCCCCGCCGGCAACCTCACCACCCGGCCGGCCGTGCCCGGCACCTGCATCAGCCACCGACGGTGCAGCGCGCATACCCGCTGATGCGGCTTTAGGTACAAGCGCGCGCCCTCGACGCGCCCGGCTGATCGCGCTGCGCACTCAGGACACGCCGGCCCCCAGGGCACAACCTTCTCCGCAGTGTGATGAAACTGCGCTGCTGGGCCTGCGGCGAACCGCTTTCGAGGCTCCTCCTGTGCCCAGGCAGGCAGTGCCTGTCGCAAATGATGCTCCGGAACTCGGCACAGCTGGGACACCCGATCCCGAGCCTGCCGGTTCAGATACACCTCACTGTCCAGCCGGGTCTGGCCCGTGACGTTCGACAGCCCGCCCACCTCAGCGATTGCCGCCAGCAGATCCCTGAGCCTTACGCCATAGCGCGCAGCCACCCGGCTCAGAAACGACTGCGTCATCTCACCCCGCAGCGGTGCCATGCGCCACACCCCACCTGCCAGGGGCATCGATCCTGCCCCTAACGGCGCCAGCTTCCGATTCCTGCCGCCCATGCCCTGTCCGGTCTGTTGATCTGCAACTCCCATAACCGTCAGTCGGCCTCACTCGTTATGGGTCACCAGCCACGGCTTGGCGGAGAAGTAAACTCGGGCCTCCTACGCCCACTTCATGCCCAGTTTGCGTAGTGCGTCCAGCTGCTCCGCCGTGAGCTTGTCCCGCCTCGTCCGGGTGTTCGAAGTCCATACGCCCAGCTTCACGACCACCGGCTCTGCCTCGCTGTCGACCGCGACTTCTTCGCTGTGACCCCTTGGCACCGGCCGGTCTGAGCCTTCCCGCTCTACCCACTGCGCGAGGGCCGCCAGGCCCCGCTGGAACGCTTGCTCCGCCTTGCTCGGACCTTTCGACCCTCGCTTGGCCGCCGGGGCGGGAGTCGGGGCCTCAAGTGGCTGCACGCCCAGCTGGGACAGCCGCTGCTGCTGTTCGGTGGACAGCTGCGCCCAGGTGCCCGGTTGTTTCTGCCGCTCCAGCCATTTGCCGAGGTCGTCGCCCTCGAAGAGCACGCCCGGGTGAATGGCTGGTAGTACGCCGTCGGCGTCGACCAAGTCCGCGAGCACGCGGTAGTGGCGTTGCCAGTCGAGTGGCCAGGGGGAGTTCCAGTCGGGGTCGATGGCCGCCAGTTGCTTCGCGCGGACGGTGGCGCGCTCGGGGTCTTTGCCGAGGCCGCCTGTGCGGCGGAGGTTGGCCATGTGCTGCCCGATGGGCATCATCGCGTCGCCCTCGCCCCACACGGCGTCCTGCCTGGGTGCGAGGTGCCCGGTGGCGTGCCGGTAGGAGCGGAGCGCGGCGAGTTTGGTTTCCCACGCCTCTTCGCCCGGTTCCCAGACCATCCCGGCCTCCGGCAAGTCGAGCAGCTCTTTGCGCCGCGGCTCCAGTTCACCCGCCCGCAACGCCTTCCGCTGCTGGTGCACCCACCTCCCAAGCGGAAACGCCTTCGTCGTGCCAACCCCGGTCTCGACGTCGTAGGGAACGGCATACAGGTCGGTGATCTCGTTCTCCTTCCGCCAGCAGAGCAGGGCCTGGTAGCCCTCCAGCCACACCAGGCTCTCCGGCCGGTAGACCCGCGTGCGCAGGAAGGCCGCGATGGTCGCCGCGTCCCGGGGAGAGGAGAAGTGCAGCAGCGCCGACTCGACCGCACCGTCGGTGTCGTCCTGCTCCTGGTCCTCGCCGACCTTGCCACCGGCCCCGACGATCCGCCCGTCCTCATCGCGCCGGAGATGCACCTTGCGCTGCCCGCTGGTGAGGGCCCGGGATGCGAGCTGCTCCACGAGTCGTTCATCATGCGAGCGCAGGCCCTTTATCTCAGGGAGGGCTGGTCGGCAGGCATGTTTGTTGTGGTGTGGCCTGCTGGAGTCTGCAGTTGTAGTAGATCATGATTCGGGTTCTGTTGTGCTGGTCTGCGTGGTTGTCAGTGGGTGGGAGTAGGGTCGCGTGGCGCGGTTCCCGAAGGGTGGGAGCCGATGTGATTTCTCGGGGGAGTGAGGCTGGGTGGGGCTGGCCGGTGGGGCTGCGGATAAGGCGGGTAACCGGTACGAGGACTGGTGGACCGCGCTGAGGGTGGCTGAGTTGCTGCGGGGGCGGGCGTCGCGGATTCGCCTGGAACCGCCGGGGCCGACGGGCGCCGGGATCGAGTTCGAGCTCGAGGCGGACGACGGCACATGGTGCGAGCAGGTGAAGGATGTTCCCTCGAAGGGGCCGTGGACCCTAGATGCTGCAGGGAAGATCCTCAAGGCGGTCATGGGGCATCTTGCGGAGGGCAAGAAGGTGCGCCTCGTGCTGTCCACGGGGGCTCCTGAACTGCATGATCTTGCCAAGCGTGCCCGGGCCGCCGAAACTCTCGCCGAGTTCGAGGGCATCATCACCAAGGCCCAGCTTCCTCAGTTCGTACAGGTACTCGGGAACTGGTCCGTGAACGGGGTGCCGGTCGATCGGGAGGGCGGCTGGCGGTATCTGCAGGCCGTGCACGTGGAGCACATCCCACCGGAGGCACTGCGCCGCCTGGTGGTCTCCGAGTATGAGCTGCTGTTCGTCGGCGATCCGGAAGTGATCGTCAGGCAGCTGAGCGGCTATCTCGACGAGCACCTGCACCAGCGCCTCACCGGCTCGCAGATCCGCAGCCACCTTTTGACCGTGCCGGGAGTACGCTCGCGGCTGCTGGCCGGTGACGCCGGAACGCTCACGGCGCTGGCCGGGGCCGTTGAGCGCTTTGTGCGGCGTGTGCGGCGGGACAGGCCCGTGTTCGGGATGGCCGCTCGCCCGCACGCGGAGCAGCTGTACGAGCACCTGATAGCTGAGGACGGCCCGCAGATCGTGGTCTGCGAGGGCGGCGCTGGCCTGGGTAAGTCAGCGGTCGTCACCGACGTCCTGGTCCGGCTGACCGAGCAGGGATGGCCGACGGCCGCGGTCCGGATGGATGGCGCCGACGCGAGCGTGCAGACGGCCAGGGACCTGGGGACCAGGATGACCCTGCCGGACTCACCGGCGGTGCTGCTGGCTGGGGTCGCGGACGAAGCGCCGGCGCTGTTGGTGATTGACCAGCTGGATGCGGTCAGCACCTACAACGGCAGGATGTCCGACGCTTACGAGGCTGTGGAGGACGTACTCGCGCAGCTGGTCATCGCCCCGAACGTCAAGGTGATCCTGGTAGCCCGCACCGTCGACATCGACAATGACCGGAGGTTGACCAGGCTGGTCGCCGACCGCGCCCGGACAGTCCGGTTCCCCCTCAGCGTTCTGGACCTGGAACAGGTGAGGGCTGTCCTGTCCGCCAGCGGCACGGATCCCGACGGCTTGGGGCCGGTGACGCTGGAGCTGTTGCGGACTCCGTTGCACCTGTCGATCTTCAGCCGCCTGTCGCCCTCCGCACGCGCCGCTTCCTACCGGACCTTGCAGGAGCTGTACGCGCGCTACACCGATGAACGGCGCGAGGAGATCGAGCGACAGGTCACCGCGCTGGACTGGCGGGGTATCACGGGCACGCTGTGCGCGTCCATGAGCGAGCGTGAGACGCTCCAGGCGCCTATGGCTCTCCTCGATGGTTTCGCCCGCCAGCACATCAAGGTGCTCGAGTCGCACGGTGTGCTGGTGCGTGACGGGGAACAGATCGGGTTCTTCCACGAGACGTACTTCGATTTCCTCTTCGCCCGGTCCTTCATCTCCGCCGGAGAGGACATCCACGATTTTCTGGCCAGTTCAGGTCAGTATCTGTTCCGTCGCGCTCAGACCCGGCAGATCCTCGAACACCTTGCTGGCACGGACCCTGAACGTTTCCGCGCCACAGTGGCCCGGCTCCTGGGCTCCGACCGGATCCGCCTACATCTGCATGATGTGATCATCGCGGTCCTTGGGCAGCTCGATGCCGCTCTGCCTGACTGGAAGGCCGTCGAACCGGTCGCTTGGGGTCAGGCTCCTGTGGCGGGCAAGGTACGAGGCCTGCTCGCCCTGCCGCAGTGGTTCGACGCCGCCGACCACGATCAGAGGTGGGAACGCTGGCTGGGCGCGCCGCAGAGTGCCGATGCTGCGTTCCCTGAACTGCTGGCCGTCGCGCGCCACCGACCCGAGCGTGTTGCGGAGCTTGTGCGACCGTATGTGGGCACCACGCCACAGTGGGGACAGCGGCTTCTGCGGCTGATCGAGTGGGCGCTCACACCCGGCCTTATCGACCTGGCCGTCGACCTGATCGAGAGCGGACATGCGGACGAGGCGCGTGGACCCATCGCGGTGAACAGTGACTTCTGGTCACTCCTCTACGGCTTGGCCGAGACCGCTCCCGCTCCCGCTGCGCGTCTTGTAGGTGCCTATCTGCGGCGTCACCTTGCCCGAGCGCGCGCCGATGGCTCCGGTGACCCCTTCGAATCCGGGCACTTGCCAACGCATTCGCAGGTTGCCGACACGGTCCTCTCCCGCATCGCGGAGGCCGAACCGGAAGCCTACGTGAGCCAGGTCCTGCCCTTTGTCATCGACGTGGCTACGGCAGGCAGCACGGGGCGCACCGACGCCTACGCGCCCAGCGGCCGTTGGGCTCACCGCCTTGTGGGCGGCCACGGCGTCGACGCTGCACTGCTGACCGCCCTCGACACAGCACTGCGCTCCCTGGCTGCCAACTCCCCGGCTGCTGCTGCGGACGCCTTGCAACAACTGACTCACTCACCGGTTCAAGAGCTGCGCTTCCTCGCCTGCCGTGTCTATGCCGTCATGAACCAGGCAGACGAGGCGATCGCCTGGCTCCTGAACGATGAACGCAACCTGCGCCTGGGCTGGCTGAGCAGCGCGCGCTGGGCCTCGCGTGAACTCATCGAGGCAACCACGCCCCATTGCAGTGACGAAACGTTGGAACGTCTGACTGCGATGCTGCTCGACTTCTACCCGGCGTGGGAACACCGACGGCAGAAAGGGCAGCGCAGCGCCTGGGGCTGGAGCCAGTACGAGCTGCTGTCGGCGATCTGTCCCTCGCGCCGTAGTGCCGCGGGACGCCGCCGACTCGACGAATGGGAACGCAAGTTCTCTGACCAGGTCCCGTCGCCACCGACACCAATCCAGACGGGTTTCGTCGGCTCGCCGATCAGTGACCATGCGGCCCGGCACATGACCAATGAACAGTGGCACCGAGCCCTGAACAAGTACGCCCAGCCCCAACCCGAACGACCCTGGCCTCCTCAAGGGGGCGCTCACGAACTGGCCCAGACGCTGAGCAGCCGCGCGCAACAGGAACCCGAGCGCTTTACCAACTTCGCCTTCACGCTTGGCCCCGACGCACCGGCCGCCTACCTGTGCGCGATCGTGGAGGCGGTCACGCCTCACCTGGACGCCGACCGCTGGGAGCAGTTGGCTCTCCACACCTACCAGATCCTCGGCCCCGCCGCCGCGCCCACAATTTGCCGCGCCCTGCAGTCGGCTCCGCAGAACTTCACTGCTGCTTTGCTGCCAGCCCTCGACAGCTACACCACGGACCCCCACCCCGAGCAGGACATCCGCGACGCCGACACCCACGGAACTCGAACGGATCTGCTGACCGCCGGCATGAACGCCACCCGCGGCCAGGCAGCGCTCACCGTTGCCGCCCTGCTCTTCCACGGCAGTGAGCACCTGCACGCCTTGACGCCCCTGGTCACCCGCCTCGCCAACGACCCAGTGCTCGCTGTCCGAGTCTGCGCCGCCCAGGCCGTGCTGGCCTTGATGAAGCATGACCCTCAGATTGCGCTAGACACCGCTGAACAACTCCTGAACCACCAGGACGCCAACGTCTACAACGCCTCCACCACTCAACGGCTGCTCATCAACACCCTGGTCCGTGAATCCTCACGTTTCGCTGCCCACCTCGCCCGGGCCCTCCAAGGGCCGGGAGATACGGCCGACCTCGCCGGCCAGTCCTGGGCTGTTGCCACCATCCAGGGATGCATCACCCCGGACCTCCCGAACAGCGCGTACGAACTCAACGCCCTAGCCCGCCGTGGGGCGGCAGCAGTCTTCGCCAACAACATCGACCACTACCCGCACCTTGTCCCGTTGTTCAACGACGACGACACTGACGTGCGAAAGAACGCCTCCCAAGGCATGCGGCAGGCATTCGACCTGCTTCCTGCGCAAGCCGACGAACTAGTTAGTGCTTTCCTCGACAGCGACGCGTTCCCCGACCACCTCGAACATCTGGCCTTCGCTCTTTACGACCACACCGGCCCCCTTCCCGCCGTGGCTATTGACGCCTGCGAGCGCATCGTCCAGCACGCGGGCAAAGACCTCGGCGACCTGAGAACCCACCGAGCAGCGGACGGCCACCACCTGGTCTCGGCGGTCCTCCGCCTCTACCGCCAAAGCCCGCAGCCCGAACGGATCCGTTGCCTGGACATCATCGACAGGCTCTCGCAGGCAGGTGCCTACGGGTTGACCGCTGCCTTGGAGAACGAGCGCTGACCCCACCAACCCCTGGCTCTGGCCCCGCCGAGAGTTATCTCGGGGCGTGCCAGGGGTGAGGGATGTTTGTTCTGCCTGTCGCCTGCAGGGATGGCCTGTGAGCGTGTGCCGTACGCGGTTCTGCGGGCGGTGGTTGTGTTTGTCACGTGGATGCCGACTTTGTGGCGGAGCGTGCTGTTTCTCCGGTGACCGGTGTGGTGCGATGGGTGGTGGTGGACGCCGCCTCGTTCGACCTGCACACCGAGGCGGTGGCGTTCCTGGCGTCGTTGCGGGCGCGGGGGTGTTCGCCGAACACCGAGCGTGCCTATGCGGGGCGGGTCGCCCTGTACATGAACTACTGCCGGATGCGGCAGCTGGACTGGCGGACTCCCGGCTTCCTGGATCTGGCCAGGCTGCAGCAGTGGCTGATCGAGACCCCTGTCCAGCACCGGGCCGGCCAGGTGCGGCCGGGTCCGGCCCGCTACCGCTCCCGGGGGACGGCGAACGCGATCATGACGGTGGTGGGGGAGTTCCTGCGGTTCGATGCTGTGCACGGTTGGGTGCCGGCCGCCACGACGGCGTTGCTGTCCCAGCCGAAGTTGCTGCGCTTCACTCCGCCCGGCTTCGATACCGGCGAATCGGGCCAGCGGCGCCAGGTCGAGGCGGCCGCGTTTCGCTTCAAGGTCACCGAGCCGGGCTATGAGGACCTCAGCGGTGAGCAGATCCGCCGGATGATCGATGCGGCGCCGAGTGCCCGTGACCGTTTCTTGATCGTGCTGCTGGCGTGTACGGGGCTGCGGATCGGCGAGGCTCTGGGACTGCACCGCGGCGACATGCACCTGCTGGCTTCCTCCCGCGCTGTGGGCTGCGGCGTCGAGGGCCCGCACGTGCATGTCCGCCGCCGCACCGACAACCCTAACCAGGCTCTTGCGAAGTCCCGGCATCACCGCTTTGTGCCGGTCACCGCCGACCTCGTGGTCCTCTACACCGACTACCAGTACGAACGTGACCGGGTAGCTGAGGCGGTGGAGTCGGAGACGGTGTTCGTGAATCTGTTCCGGCCGCCGCTGGGCCGGGCGATGTCGTACCCGAACGCCAAGGAGATGTTCGACCGGCTGGCCCGCACCGTGGGGCATGTGTGCCGCCCGCACATGCTGCGCCACTCCGCGGCGACGCGCTGGCTGCGCGACGGTGTCGACCGCGATGTGGTGCAGCGGCTGCTTGGCCACATCTCCCCGCTGTCGATGGAGCAGTACCGGCACGTCGACGATGCCGAAGCACGGGCAGCCGTCGAGCACATCGACTCCTTGAGGGAGCAGCCGTGAGTGTCACCACCGCTGTTTCACGGCTGCCCGCACCACGCACCGGTGACGATCCCGACGCCGGAAGATGGGTGCCGTGGCTGCGGGACCATCTCGATCCCGCCTGGCGGACCAGTGAGTGGCGGCAAGACTGCTGGCTGTTCACCGGCAGCGTCCACGAGCCGCGCAGCTCGGTTGCGCTGTGCCGTACGGCGGCGTGCGACACCGTGGTCTCACCGGCCAACATCTTCTGCCCCTTCTGCAAGCAGGCGCAGAAACGGTCGCCGCTGACCGACGCAGAGTTCGCGCGGACCTTCGTACCGGTACGTACCCGGGTGCCCTTCGGAGGCGTGCCAGAGCAATGCAGCTTCACGAAAGACGGGCAGCGCTGCATCCGGCCCCGCCACTGCAAAGGGCTGTGCGTCATGCACCACACACAGTGGAAGACCCACACCACCCGCAAACTCACCGGCCAATGGGATGACAGGGCCGTCCCCTACACCGACATCCCTGCCTGCCCGGTTCCTGCCTGCCCACTGCCGAGCGTGCAGGCCCGTGGCCTGTGCCGGCACCACGCGCAGCGCTTCCGCGAGCACCGCCGCACTCACCCGGACGCCGCCGTGGCGCCGTGGGCGGCGCAGCAGCACCCGTATCTCGCCCCGCACCAGTTCAGCCTTCTGCCGCTGCCCGAGCCGCTGCGCTGGGAGGTCCTCTACGGCCTGCAGCAGGTGGACCCGTGGCTGCGTATCTTCGAACCCCCGCAGGTCCGCCGCATGGTGCGGGACCTGGCGGGTACAGGTCGCACGCTCGTCAGCGACATCTCGGACCAGCTGATGTGCCCGCGTTCCAGCGTTCCGGTCCTGCGGATGCTCGGCCGCGTGCGCATCGCCGTCGGGGCGGCCTACGGGCAGCACGCCGGCACCGCACCTGCACACGATGACGTTCTGGACCTGCGCGCTCTGGGCCAGCGCTCCCGCACCCCGTCAGGCATTCGCCACCCCAAGACCGTCGACCTGCGCCGCATTACGCAGCGCTGGCTGCGCGACCTGCTGCGCACCTGGACCGTCCAGCAGCGCCCCGACGCGGACGAGTTCGCCCGCACCCTGCGCGGCGTCGAGCTTGCCTCCCGGGCTCTCGCACAACGCCCGGGAACGGACGATCCCGCACGGCTGCGCTACGACGACGTCACCGCCGTGATGGACGCGTTCCGCACCGCACCCAAGCTGGATGGCGAGCCGGCCAGCTGGGGCTACCGCATGTCCTTCGCCAGCCACTTCTTTGCCCTGATCGACTACGGCCGCCGTTCCGGAACTGCGGACAACCTCTCGGCCGTCTTCGTCCGCGATCCCGCCGCCCACCGCATCCCCCAGGTAGAAGCCAACGAGGACGAGATCGGCAAGGCGATTCCCGAACCGGTGATCCGCCAGCTCGACGCCCACCTTCGCCTCCTCGGCCAGGGCCGGGCCCGCGGTCAGCGCACCCTTGACCCGGCGGACCTGCAGCTGATGTACCGAACCCTGTACATCCTGCTCAGAGATACCGGACGGCGGCCTCTGGAAGTCCTCTCTCTGCCCCGTGAGTGCCTGGAGACCCGCAACGGCCAGATCTCCCTGATCTGGCACAACCACAAGGCCCGCCGCCACCGCCGGCGTCTGCCCATCACCACGCCCACGGCCCAGGCCATCCATGACTGGAGAACCCGCCGGGAGGAACTCCAGCCCAGCCTCCCGCCCGCCGGGACCGACTACCTCTTCCCCGCCCTGACCCACCTCGCCACCCGCCCTTACCTGCACACCAGCTACCTCAGCGAGACCCTGCGCCACTGGGTCGGCTCCATCCCCCACCTGCACGCAGAAGGCACGGACGCACAGGGCAATCCGCTGCCCTTCGACCGCACCCTCATCTACGCCTACGCCTTCCGCCATTCCTACGCGCAACGCCACGCCGACGCCGGGACACCCCTCGACGTCCTGCGCGAACTGATGGACCACAAGTCGGTGAGCACCACCCAGCGCTACTACACTGTCTCCCTGAAACGAAAACGCGACGCCGTCACGAAGCTGGCCGCCCACGTCGTCGACAACCACGGCCGCCCCAGCCCCTGCTCCGAGACCGCCTACGAACTGCGCTCCGTCGCCGTCCCCTACGGCGGATGCACCGAACCCAGCAACGTCAAAGCCGGAGGCGGCTCCTGCCCCGTCCGCTTCCAGTGCGCAGGCTGCGGCTTCTACCGCCCCGACCCCTCTTACCTCCCGGCGATCGAACAGCACATCAACGAACTGCGCGCCGACCGCGAAACCGCCCAGGCCATGGACGCCGCCGAGTTCGTCATCACGGCCCTCACCGCCCAGATCACCGCATTCGAGCAGGTCACCGAACGCATGCACCGCCGCCTCGCCGCCCTCCCCGCCGCAGAGCGAGAGGAGATCGAGGAAGCCAGCACCATCCTGCGCAAAGCCCGCGCCGGCCACACCCATACCTTGCTGCCGCTCACACCTGTCTCCAGGACCGACCCGGCATGAACCCCCACGGCAACCCGCACACCCTTGCCCAGGCTCGTCGCCGCGTCAGCCTCGACAAACGTCAGCGCGTCCTGACCGCCCTCACGGCTCTGGAGCAACAGGGCAAGAGAATCACCCACGCCGCGGTCGCCCGCACAGCCGGTGTCTCAACATGGCTCACCTATGCCGAAGGCATCCGCGAGCACATTCAGGCCGCTCAGCAACGCCAGCACCCCACCGCCCCTTCGCCAGCCCACACCCGCAGCACCAGCGCCACATTGCGCACAGAACTCGAGCTTGCCAGGCAGGAGATCCGGACCCTGAGGGAAGACAGAGACCGTATGCGGCAGGCCGTCCAGCACCAGCTGGGACAGCAACTCGACGCCCTCGACACCAGGAACCTGACCGCACGCGTCGAGGAACTTGCCCGGACCAACCAACGACTCGAAGACAGCCTCCAGCAGGCCACCGACGACAACCACCAGCTCCTCGCCCGGGTGAGAAGCCTGGAAACAGATCTGGCGGCAGCACGCACCAGCCTCCGACGGATGATCCGAGAGGAGAACACAAACCGCTGAGGGCGTGTCCAGGCGCCCCGCAGGACACGCCACGCTTCAGCCCCACAGATTCTGCTGCTACGCCCACTCAACTCCGAGTTCGGCGAGTGCGGCGCGTTGGTCGTGGGTGAGCTTGTCGCGCCTTGATTTGGTGTTGGAGATCCATACGCCCAGCTTGTGCTGATGCTCCTCGCCCTCGATGACGACGCATTCGACGTGTCCCCTCGGTACTGCCTTCTGAGCGCCCTCGCGCTGGATCCACTGGGTGAGGGCTACCAGGCCGCGTTGGAAAGCTGAAGCCCTCCCGGACGCCTTCTCGCCGCCCGTGGCCGCCGGTGTGGGCTGTTCGGCGGGTGTGACGCCCAGCGCCGCCAGCCGGAGCTGCTGCTCTTCGGTGAGTTCCGCCCAGCTGTGGCGCTGCCGGCGAAGCCATTTGCCGAGGTCGTCGCCTTCGAAGAGCACTCCGGGCTGGATGTCGGGGAGGGTGCTGTCGGGTTCGTCGGCGGCGAGGTCGGTGAGGACGCGGTGGTGGCGTTGCCAGTCGAGTGGCCAGGGGCAGTTCCAGTCGGGGTCGATCGCGGTCAGCTGGGCCGCCCGCGTTGCGGCGCGTTCGGAGTTTTTGCCGAGGCCGTGGGGGCGGCGGAGGTTGGCCATGTGCTCCCCGACCGGCACCAGTGCACTGTCGGCGTTGCCCCACATGGCGTCCCGCCGGGGCGCGAGGTGGCCGTGCGCCCGCCTGTACGAGCGCAGGACCGCGAGTTTGGTCTCCCAGGCTTCGTCGCCGGGTTCCCACACCATCCCGGCCTCGTCGAGCAGCTCCTTGCGGTGGTCGTCGAGTTCACCGGCGCGGTAGGTGCGCCGCTGCTGGTGGACCCAACGCCCCAGGGGGAACGCCTTGGTGACGCCTGCCTCGGTCTCAGTGTCGTAGGGGATGGCGTGCAGGCCGGTGATCCCGTTCTCTTTCCGCCAGTGCAGCAGGGCCTGGTAGCCCTCCAGCCACACCAGCGACTCGGGCCGGTAGACCCGGGTGCGCAGGAACGCGGCGATCGTGGCGGCGTCCCGGGGAGAGGAGAAGTGCAGCAGCGCGGACTCGGCGGCGGCGTCGGTGCTGTCTTGCTCCTGGTCCTCGCCCACCTCGCCGCCGGGCCCGACGATCCGCCCGTCCTCGTCGCGCCGGATGTGCACCTTGCGCTGCCCACTGGTCAGCGCCCGGCTGGCGAGCTGTTCGACGAGGCGTTCGGAGTGTGAGCGCAGGCCTTGGAGGACGGCTACGAGGGGTGCGAACGAGGCGGAGGCGACCATGTCGGTCGGGTCTTCGCCGGGCTGGAGGAAGACGGGCACGATGATCCGCGCGATCTTGGCCGTGCCGTCGGGGTTCGGGCGCAGCGCCCGGCCGATGTTCTGGACGATCTCGACCTGGGAGCCGCGGGTGTCGGCGAAGCAGATCGCCTCCACGCCGCGCTCGCCGGTGATGTCGACGCCCTCGCCCAGGACCCGCACGCTGGCGAGGAACGCCCGGTGCACGCGTTTGTTGCCGGCGTCGATGCCGTCGGCGAACTGGCGCAGGGCCTCCCGGCGTTCAGCGACGAGGTGGTCGCCGCACAGCCACGCCGACCACACCCTCTCCGGGGGCACATGGCGGCCGGCCTCCAGCTCGTAGAACTCCGCGTCGATCGACGACTTCGGCAGGGCGTCCGCGCCGGCCAGGGCCTCCTCGGAGACCTCGGCGGCGTACAGCCGGGCTGCCGTCTGCGGCATCTTCTCCGCGAACGCGGCGGCTTCCTCGACCCGCTGGTGGAACGTCATGACCGTGCGGAGGTTGTGCCGGGCAGTGTGTTCCAGGAGGGCGGTCTGCAGTAGCGCCAGGCGCCGCCCGCGCAGCGCTTCCTCCGGCAGCCCGGGGACGGGGGAGGGGTCGCGGATCTCCAGCACGTCGATCTCGAACCCGGCGAGGATGCCTCGCTCGACGGCCTCCGACAGCCCGAGCTCGAACAGCCATTCGCCATAAGGGCCGTTGGGGTCGCTGGTCATCGTCGCGATCTCCAGTTCCTGGCCGTCCTTGCCGCGCTGCGGGCGGGGGGAGGCAAGGATGCGCGGGGTCGCGGTCAGGTAGAGCCGGAAGCCGGCCGGGATCCGGCTGTTGTCGTGGATTGCCGCCCACGGCCCTCCGAGATCACCTGCAGTTGAGTGGGCTTCGTCGACGACGGAGAGGTCGAACGGGGCCATGGTCTGCCCGTACAGCCGTTCGCCGCCCGCCAGAGCGGCCTCCAACGGCCCGCGCACCTTCGCCAGGCCCGTGACATCCTCGGGATCTTCGCGGTCCACGAGCGAGGCGTACGTGGCGAACACGACCACCGGTCCCCTGCCCGCCCACAGCGCCAGCTGGATCGCGTTCGTGGTGGTCCGCACGCCGAGCCGCCCCAGGACCTCGTCCTTCTCCAGCGAACACACCGCGACCATCGGCCCGTTGTGGCCGACTCTCCGCCACGCCTGGGCGGTCTGCACGAGCAGGTCGAGGGTGGGGACCATGACGAGGATCCGTCCGCCCCTGAAGGACTCCAGCGCCGCCCACGCGGCCGTGATCGTCTTCCCGGAGCCGGTCGCGGAGACCACCGTTCCACGGAGCCCACGAGCGGGCGCGGACGACCGTAGGGGGAATCCCGCCCACTTGCGGATCTGCGAGACGGCCTCTGCCTGGTGTTCTCGCAGACTGATCATCGCTCGTCTCCCGCCTGGCCGACGGGCTCTGGACAGTCCTGCAGCGTCGGGCTGTCGGTTGGCGGCTGCTGGAGTGGCGGGGCCTGCAGTTTGCGGCGCCGGCGGAGTTCGCGCTGCGCCTGGGCACGGGCGCACTCGCGGGTGCAGTACTTGATGCCGCTGGTGCGGTTCTGCCCGTACTCGGCGCGGCCGCGCTGGCGTACGAAGTTCCGGCGGCAGGTCTCGTTAGCGCACTCGCGGATCGTGGCGTCTTCGGCGAGGTGGTTATACAGCTGGAGAAAGACAACCGAAAGGATGCTGGGGTAGCGGTCCGTCAGGCCGCCGATGCCGATGCTGAACGGCTTGAGCGCGGCGTTCAGCTCATCTACCAGGTCGCTGATCCTCATTCCCAGGACGATCTCGCGCATATGGTCCAGGTCGCGCGGCCACACCTCGTCCCGATGCGTGTTCTCGGACTGCCACTGCGCCAGCTGTTCCTCGCATACCTCCGGCTCGATGAGCGCGTCGAGTCCGCCCTCGCGGCGCAGGGCTAGCCAGGTAGTGATGGCCGCCTGGGCCTCCGTCACGTACAGCGTGGCCAGTTCGCCATGAAGGGAGAACGTCCCGCTCCTCGGGTGTTCGCGCTCTGTGAGCTCCTTGAGCCGCTCGTACTCCTCTTCGTCCCAGCTGCCGGTGTTGATGCTGCCGCCCAGGTATCCGTAGATGCGCATCAGGGCGGCCACGGTGTCGAGATCTGCGGGGTCGAGTTCCATGAATTCACGCAGGTAGAAGTCCTCCGGCAGCGGAACGGTCGCTCCCTCGGATCGCAGATGGGGCGCCCAGACGAGCCACTCGCCGTCGGCGCGCGCCCCGGGCACGGGCCTCAACTCCGGTGCGGGCACAGGGGTTCCCGGCCAGAGCGTGGGACGAAAGCGTGGGTCAACGTATGCCGCCATGAGGTGAATCATAGCCCCAAGGGGGTAGTACGAACAATGAGCACTTCGTATCACGAATGCGGGTCGCGGAACTTACCCAAGGGGGAACAAGGGTGACGCAGTGGCAGGACCGCCTGGCGATAGGCGAAGCGCACGAACGACGGGTGGCAGCCGCCCTGCGCGCACGCGGCTGGACCGTCCACCCCTGCGGACAGGGCACTTACCCGCCCGCCGTACGCGACGCCCTGCGCCGAACCCGCTCCGCCCTGCGGCAGTTCCCCGACCTGATCGCCGCCCGCGGCGCCGACCTCGTAACCATCGACGCCAAAGACCGCATGCCCAGCACCGACACCGACCGCTACGCCATCAGCACCGACACCGCCAACGCCGGCCTCCTCTTCACCGCGGCCCACGCCCCGACCCCGCTGTACTACGTCTTCGGCGACCTGAAAGTCCTCACCCCAGCCGAGGTCGTCCACTACAACGCGCACGCCTTACGCCACCGCAGCGGCGCCTTCCACCTGGTGCGCACCGAGCAAGCCCACCATTTCGACGACGTCTTCGGATCGGTTGGCACCGCAGCCGCAGCATCCACCGCGACCCCCGTTCCCCGATGCGCCCAGTTCTGCACCCTGTGACCGCGGATCCGATCCGCATCGCGGAACCCATCAGGCGCCCGCCGAACTGGTGTATCGCCGCGTCGTTCTCCAGCGAGTACACGGCAATCACCGGCGCGCCCCCACGCGTGAGAGCCTGTACCAGGAAGCCGAGAGACGAACCGCCCGTTACGGAACCGCTCCTGTGCGATCCGGTGACTGTCATCCTGGAACCGGCGGCGGACACCATCGCTACGGTCTCTCTCGCGAAGACCGATGATCTTGCAGAGAATATTTTCCAAGCCTGAATGGAAACTGGCTTTCAGTTTATGTTTCTTTCTGGGAATTAAAGAGGATCTCTGGCTCGTTTTCGGACTGCTTCGGAATTACCGGGACAGTAGAGGGGCCTTAGCCATTACCGTTCGGCCGCCCTCTGATCGCCCATTTGCCGCCGTATGGTCCTCTACGGGGCAACACTTCGCGGCCGCGCGTCGCGATAGCCGCGCGGCCGCCGTGCTCTCGACGCCCGGCGTCTGCACCTCGAAGAGAAGCACCTCGGCCCCACAGTTCCCGCAGCCCACGGCCGAGCTGACAGCACGACAGCACGTCGTTACGACGGCACCGGACCCCGGCGCCCGCCCCGTCCCAGCGGCGAGCAAGGTCGACACCCTCACGGCAACCGCGGACAGTCCCTCCCATGGTCCGCGGAGTGCCCCGCAGGGGCCACCGCACCGGCGAGCATGCATGCCGCGGCGTCCGTGGCCGCCACCCAGTCCATCACCCCGGCCCGGATACCGCCTGAGGCCTGGAAGAAGAAGGGAGGGAGCGGGCGGGACGCGGGGAGCGCCTGTGCGGAAACGGTGAACTCCCAAGCAGCGGTGAGCACTTGACACGCCATGTGTCAGCTATGTCTCGGTTGGGGTCGAAAGAGATTTATGAGAGAAAAGAGGTGTGGGGTCCTCGGGCGCCTACCGGATCGGCCGCGCGCATTCAATACGAAGTCGCAGGCCAGCGCTATCGAATGAGGGCCGCGCAGGTGCCATGGTCGGGCTGTCGGTGCCGGGTCGCGTTGCCTGCCGCAACAGCTGTGGCCAGGACGGCATGCGCCGGTAAACGGCCTGATCATGGCGGGGGTTGCGGGGCTTACCCCCGCATCCGTGACCCTGGGGCCGCCTTGTCCGGGGCCGTTCTGCCCCGACACCCAACCACCGCACGTTCCTGCCCTGGGGCGTGCCCGAATCCCGAGGGGGAACTTCGTGTCCACGCTCGCTCTGCTCGTGCTGCTGCTCCTGGCCGTCGTCGTGGTGCTGCTGGCGGCCGGCGCCGCCTACGTCGTGCACCGCCACCCGACCTGGGGCCAGCCGCTCGGTGCCGTGACCGTTATGGCCGCCATCGTCGGCGTGATCCTCGCCCGGTGAACCCGGCGAGTCCGTGCGGGGCCGGGGCAACGGGGAGCCCCGGCCCTGACCACGGGCCCGACCACCGTTCGAAGTACTGCGGCCGGGCTGGTGCTGGCCGATGGCCCGGAGTTCGTTCGCAGCTATTGAATGCCGTCTGCCGAACTGGTCGTCTGTCCCAGCCAACAGCCCCTTGCCGCCTCGGTGGGGGGCTTCTTCGTGCCTCGGTCCTGTCCTCGGGCTTTCGACTCCCGAGAAGGGCTGCGGAGGAGTTGCGGGGCTAACCCCCCGCTGCCTCACCGTCAGAACCGCCGCGCCCCTGCCGGGGACGGCGGACTTTTCCGATCAGCTTGGAGGAACAGTGAGCAGCCAGCAGCGCGACCAGCAGCAGGCCCAGACGCAGACCTCGCCGGAGGCGGACCGCCGCCGCGAGTTCGCGAAGAAGGGCGCTCTGGCTGCGATAGGTGGGGCCGCCTCGGGGCTCGCCCGCGTCGGCGGGGAGGTGATCCGTAAGGCTCTCTTCGGGGACGACACGTGACGCGGCCCGGGGGCCGGGCGGGGAGCGGGACGGAGGCAGGAGCGGCCTGGCCGGAAGCCGGGCCGCGCCACAAGACCTGCCGCGTACGGTCCCGTGCATGACCTAGGAGACCCCTCGGGACGCGACTGGAGAGCCTCTGTGCGGGTGGTGCGGCGCGGAGATCCGGCAGTCTGGCGTCGGCCGACGTCGCGACTACTGCATGAGTGTTCTGTGCTGGCCTCTGGTGCCGCCCCTTCGGAGGGCCCCCGGGAAACGGGGAGCCCCGACCCCGACCACGGGCCCGACCACTGCAGGCCACAGCTGTGCGTGGTCCGACCGGTCACCGAAGGCCAGCCGGGCCGCGCACGGCGCAGGGCCAGACACGCTGGGAACCCGGCTGCCGCCGGCCGCTGACATCACCCGCACGGGCGACCCCTGCCCACCTGGCGACAACATCTGTTGCGGCAAGGGTTGCGCTGGAGGTTGCGCTGGGAGTTGCGCCAAGTGTTGCGCGGGCCTTCCTGATCTTCCGGCATTCACACAGGTCACCGCCCCTGTACAGGCGTGGTCGGGGTGCTGACATCCCCCTCAGAGCACCCCGCGACCGCCCCAACCTGGAAGAAGGAAGGGTGGGAGGGAGCGGGCGGGACGCGGGGAGCGCCTCGGGGGATTGGGCGCTCTCGTGTCCTGTTGCGCGTCGGCGGCGGCCTCCGCGCCGGGCCAGCCGCTGTGCGTCCGGAGGGGGAGCGGTGGGGTCAGCGGCGGGTGAGGCTGAGCCCTACGGCCGTCAGGAGCACGGCCGCTACGCCGACGGCCACGGTGAGCGGCTGCGCGAGGGCGGGGTGCTGGTAGGTCACGTACATCGCGATGCCGCTGATCATGAGTATCACCAGGACGGCTAACAGGCCCAGCAGGACCATCACGTTCGGTTCACGGGTCGGGCGAGAGGGCACCTACGGGTCCTTCACGGATCCAGGGCGCGCGGACCGAACCGCGCACAGCGACGGGACGTGCCTGACGCTCGTCACGCTAGCACACTTACCAATCGATACCGCTCCTGACCTGCGAAAAGCATGGCATCGCAATGCCTATGCGGGTAGCGTGGCCCGACCTGGAAGCCCGGAGGGCGCGCCGCGCCAAGAGGGGGTGGGGCGCGCCGTACGGCACGATGGCGACCCCGGGGTCGCGCCGTACGGCGCGGACGTGCGATGTGTCGGCTTCGTGTCAGTGAGGGCGTGTCAGTCACGGTGGAGCGGGAGAACCGTGTTCTTGCTGGTCGTCGGTCCGTGGCTGGGGCTTGCCACTGACATGGCGTTGATTGTCGCGGACTGACGCCACCCGAGACGAAAGTGCAGTATCTTTTTTGGTGGACCCCGTCGTGATGGACACCGTGGCGTGCTCGGGTCTGTCTGCTGTGCGCGCCATGTTCCCGCGCCGGCGGCGCTGCGGTGCGTCGGCCGGGTCACCGACCAGCGTCGAAGGAGAGACCAGCGATGATCCACCCAAGCCGGAGGCATCTCGTACGAACGCGGGAGCTGCTGGCCCAGGACATGGGCACGACTTTGGGAACGCTCCGGAACAAGAAGCCATACGCAGCGCAGGGGTTCCCTGCGCCGATCAGTTCCGACGGCGCTCGGGTGCTGCTGTGGGACGGCGGGCAGACCGCCGCCTATCTCGCCGGCGAGCCCGTCCCGGCACTCCCGGACACGGACGGCCCGGAAGTCCTCCTGGACCGGCAGGAAGCCGCCGCGGAGCTGAAGGTGACGCCCCGGACGTGGGACGGGTACAAGACGGACCCGCAACTCTCGCGGCACCTGATGGACGTCCACGGTGTGGAGCACTGGCCACGCCAGGCCGTGCACGCCTTCCGCGACGGCCGGCCCGGCAAGGAGAGCGCGTCCGGCCGGCCGAAGGGGAAGGCGGACGCCGTTCCGCGCGGGGAGCTCCGTGCCCGGGTGGCCGTACTCCTCGATGCGACGCCGGCCGTCACCATTGCCGACACCTGCCGAGCGCTCGGGGTCGCGCCGGCCACGGCGCAACGGGTGTTGGCCCAACTCCGGGGCGAGCGGATCGGGGCGCTCATGGAGACGTCTCCTGCGCTGTCCTTCGACCAGGCCGCGGACCGGCTCGGGTATCCGGCCGCCGTGCGTCGGGGGGCGCGGGACGTCCTGGTCACCGCCGGCGCGGAGACGGAGGGGTGACCATGCGCACGGTCGTTGCCGTGGACGAATGGGACGCGCACTATGCCGCCGGGCGTGACTTCAGGCCTGTGACCAGCGAAGAAGGGGTGGCGTTCGACCTGAACGTCGGTCCGGGCGAGGGCCGTTCGGCTCTGGATATCGGCTGCGGCACGGGTGGATTCGCATCCTTCTTGTGCGAGCGAGGCTACTCGGTGGTGGGTGTCGATTACGCGGGAGCGGCCATTTCCACGGCCACCACTCGTCACCAGTCGGCCGCCGGTCTGTCCTTCCGGCACTGGAATGCCGAAGCGGACCCGTGGACGGAATTCCCCGCACGCGATCTGATTTCCTGCCGCCTCAGCTACGCATTCATTCAGGAGAAATCTGAATTCTTGCGAAAGGTGAAATCGAGTATTTCGCCCGGTGGGGTCTTTTATGTAATGACCCCGCACTCCGATAAGCTCCCACCGGAGCGAAACGGGATTGGAGTATCGGCGGATGAGATCGAAGAGCTGCGTCACGGGTGGACTTCCGTAAAGGAATGGACTTTGGATGCGCAGCACGTTTGTTACGCCCTGACTCTCTGACGTTTTCAGGGAGCTAGGATCAGGACTGGCGCCCGGTCAAGGCAAGGTGTTGCCGCGTGGAACCAGGCGCCGGTGACGGCCGGCCGTGGGCCGCTAACCCCTCCGCCGTACCACCGGCGGACCGGCCGTCACACCAGGCGCCCCGAGCAAGTGCCCACGGCGCAGCTGCTCCCCACCGGCCCGAGACGGGCCGCACGGTCGCCTCGCGCGGCCCCTTCCCTCGCCGACGGCCGGGAAGGCGCGAGCCCCGACCCTGTGGGCCGCCAGACGGCCGTCCAGCACTGAGTGGACCCCGGTGGCGCGGGCAGGCAGGCAGGGAGGCAGGGCGCAGCGCCGGGCGCGGCAATCGATCTTCATTTCCCGGGGGGTCGTGCGCAGCCGGGGGCGGGGCGCTGCGCGCCCGATGCCGCCCGGTGGGGGCTCCGCTGCGCTCCGCAAGCCCTCCTGCGCCCCCGCGTGCCGGACGTCGCCTCCGGCGCCACCCGGCCGGGTGCTCCGCACCCTCACGCGCTGCGGGCTACGACAGTCGGTCACCGGGCGCGCTACGCGCCCCCGGCTCCCTCGCTCCGCGCTGTCGTAGCCCTTGCCCTGCCGCTTCACGGCAGGGGGTGTGGCACCGGGCGCGCAGCGCCCCGGCCCCGGCTGCGCACGACCCCCCGGCCGTCACTCAGGGTGACGGCCGGGGGGCGCTCACTGTGCGTTACCAGGTCCGGCTCAGTGGCCGTCCTCCCCCGGTCGGCACGGGGTGCACTTCATGGCGTCCTTCTCCCACAGCGGCCAGTCGACCGCGAAGCCGTTCGCCTCGATGATCTTGGCCGTGTTGAACACGGAGCCGTCGCCCTTGCGCCCCACTTCCGGGATGTGGTCGAGGAATCCCCCGTCCATGTGCTCCGCGCAGAACTCGCGGTAGTTCTTGGTGTCCAGGATGAAAACGTGGACGCCGTGGTCCACCAGTTCACCCGGACCCATGCCGAGACCGCGCCCGCGCATCTCCATGGACGTGATCAGGTAGGCAACCGCCTGCCCGAAGATCCGCTCAGCCATGACGATGTCGAAGGGGAAGTCGCGCATGAGGAGGGCGATTTCCTTCGCCCAGACCTCCGGCGAAACGAACGACTTCGGGTCGCGCGTTTCGACCTGAATTTCGGTTCCCATTCCCGTGGGTTCCTTCCTGTTGGTGTTTTTCGTGGTGTCCGGGGCCGCTAACCCCTGACATGAATAAGATACTGCACTTCGATCACGAGCACCACCCGGATTCCCGAACTATTTCCTGAGTGTCAGTCAGATTCGATCCGGATATTTTCCGGCCTCAACGGGAGCGCCTTCCGCTCTTTTCGGGGTGGTGCCGTGTGTTGGTTCCAGTGTTGGTCTGGGCGTGGTTTTTGATGCAGGTTCAGGATTCGGCTCAGGGTGCTTTGTTGCGACCCTTCGAATTCACTCAGATTCCCTGACGGTGTGTCAGTTCAGGCCGTGAGGTGCTCCGGCCTCGTGCTGCTCCCCACCCCGGGGCAACGTCTGTGCAGGTCAGGACCGGTGGGGCCACGTTCCGGCGTGGTCCGGGCTCCCTCTGGGGGTGGTGGCCGGGGGTCCCAGTCGCTACACAGGCTGGAGAGTGATGCAGGGGGTGGCCTGGTTCTGCCAACAGAACATGCTGCATCACTTGCCGTAGCCCCACCCGCAGTTGGGCACCCGCCCCGAGCCCCTCTCTCGTAGCCAGCCGCCCGCGTAGCGGGCTGGTCCGGGCGCGGAGCGCTCGGGCCTCCAGGCCCCGGGGACCGGGGCCCAAATGCGCAGCGCAGCGCAGCATTTGGCGGGGGAGCGCAGCGCCCCCGCTCCCCCGGCCGTAGGCCGGGGGAGCCCTCGGAGCGCAAGCGGAGAGGGCACGGCCCCGCAGTGGCCGAACACCCACGCGCAGCGTGGGTGGTGACGCTCCGTCACCCGCCTCCGCGCAGCGGGGGCGCTCTCTTCTCTGCGCGCAGC